>CAVPIM010000001.1:0-7140 GCA_963704995.1 uncultured Actinomycetes bacterium
ACGTGGTGCAGTCGCTGGCCGTCGCGCAGCTCGACGTGGCCCCCGGCCGCGTCGTCTACACCTCCCTGCTGGACGAGCGGGGCGGGTTCAAGGCCGACCTGACCATCATGCGGCTCGGCCCGCAGCGGTTCCGGGTGGTGACGGGCGGCGCGACCGGGATGGCGGACCTGGCCTGGTTCGCCGGGCACCTGCCCGCCGACGGCACCGCCGCGCTCGCCGACCAGACCTCCGCCCAGGCCACGCTGGGGCTGTGGGGCCCCCGGGCCCGCGAGGTGCTGCAGTCCGTCACCGGCGACGACGTGAGCCACGCCGGGTTCCCCTTCGCCACCTGCCGCGAGGTGGAGATCGCCGGGCTGTCCGTGCTGGCCTCGCGCATCTCCTACGTCGGTGAGCTCGGCTGGGAGCTGCACGTGCCCATCGAGCAGGGCGGGAAGCTGTGGGACGCGCTCTGGGCGGCCGGCACTCCGCACGGGCTGGTGCCGGTCGGCATCGGCGTGTACGGCACCACCGGCCGGCTGGAGAAGGGCTACCGCGCCTTCGGCAACGAGCTGACCGCGGACTACACGCTGGTCGAGGCGGGGATGACCCGCCCGAGGGTGAAGGCCCAGCCGTTCATCGGCCAGGATGCCTACCTGGCCCAGCGGGCTGGGCCGCCCGCCGCCGTGCTGTGCACGCTCACCGTGGACGACCACGCCGCGCCCAGCGGGCCCGCCCGGTACATGCTCGGCGGCGAGCCCATCCTGGCGGCCGGGGGCGAGCGGCTGGTGGACGCGAAGGGCCGGCCGTCCTACGTGACCAGCGCCGGGTCCGGCCCGTCGGTCGGGCGGCACCTGCTGCTGGCCTACCTGCCCCCGGCGCAGGCCAGCGTGGGTACCCGGCTCCAGGTCGAGTGCTTCGGGGATAGCTACCCGGTGACCGTGGCGGTGGCCGGTGCCACCCCGCTGTTCGACCCGGACAACGCGCGGATCCGGGGCTGACCGGCGGTGGAGATCGCCGTCTGCGTGAAACGGGTCCCCCAGGTCGGCGGCCGCATCGTGGTCACCCCGGACGGGCAGGACGTGGACACCCGGATGTCCGGGTTCGCGATCAGCCCGCACGAGGAGTGCGCCGTCGAGGAGGCTGTCCAGATCACCGAGCGGCTGGGCGGCACCGTGTCGGTGCTGACCCTGGGGCCGGCCGAGGCCGCGGAGCAGCTGCGTGACGCGCTCGCGCTCGGCGCCCACCGGGCCGTGCTGCTGGAGGACGGCGGCCACGAGTGGGGGGCGGCCGCCACCGCCGCCGCGATCGTGGCCGAGGCGCACCGGCGGGCCGCCGAGGGGCCGGGCTATGACCTGCTGCTGCTCGGCAACGAGGCGGCCGACACCGGGGACTACCAGGTGGGGGTGCGGGTGGCGCACGGGCTCGGCTGGCCGTGTGCCACCGGTATCAAGCACCTGGAGGTGACCGGGGACGGGGCGCTGGCCCGCCGTGAGTACCGGGGCCACGAGGAGACGTTCGAGTTCGGGCTGCCTGCCGTCATCACCGTCAAGGAGGGCATCAACCTGCCCCGTTACCCGTCGCTGCCGGGACGGCTGCGGGCCAGGCGGGCGGCCATCGAGCAGTACCAGCCGCAGTGGCAGCCCGAGGGACTGCGCACGCGCACGCTCCGGGTGCCCGACCAGCCGCGGCAGCAGGCGGCGGTGCTGGGTACCGGGACGGACGCGGTGCCTGCCCTGGTCCGGCTGCTGGACGAGCTGGGGGTACTGAGATGAGCGTGCGGCCATGAACGTGCTCTGCCTGGTCGAGCTGGACGAGGCCGGGGTGACGGACGCGTCGCTGCGCGCCCTGACCTTCGCCCGGTCCCTGGCGGCCGCCGGGCCGGGCGGGGACGGCGCGGTCCTGGCCGCCGTCGCGTTCGGGCCGGCCGGGCGGGTCCCGGCGGGCCTGCTCGGCGCCTACGGGGTGACCGAGGCCTACGTCGTCGAGCCCGCCGCGCTGGATGGGTACGCCCCGCAGGCCTGGGCGCGGACCCTGGAGGGCCTGCTCGGCGTGACCCTGGCCACCGCGGTGGTCGCGGCGGGAACGGACCGCGGCAGCGAGGTCCTCGCTCATCTCGGCGCGCTGACCGGGCAGGCGATGGCTGCCAACTGCATCGCGGCCGCACCCGCCGCGTCGCACGGCGGCGCCGGCGGCACGCTGGAGGTGTCCCGCCAGCGCTGGGCCGGGCTGCTCATCGAGGACGCCACGCTGGACGGGACGCCCGCCCTGCTCACCGTGGCCACCGATGCGGTGGCGGCCGTGCCGGCCGGTCCTGTCCCGGCCGGGGATGCGCCCGGGCCGCCCATCCATGTTCACGAGCCCGACCTGGACCCGGCGGACCTGCGGGTCCGGGCGGCCGTGTCGGCTGGCCGCGAGGGCGGCGTGTCGCTGGCCACGGCCCGGGTCGTGGTCGGCGGGGGCCGCGGCGTCGGCGGCCCGGACGGTTTCGCCCCGCTGGAGGAGCTGGCCAGCCTGCTCGGCGGGGTCGTCGGGGTGTCCCGCGTGGTTACCAGCCAGGGCTGGCGGCCGCATACGCAGCAGGTGGGCCAGACCGGTACCAAGATCACCCCGGAGCTGTACCTGGCCTGCGGGATCAGCGGGGCGATCCAGCACATGGCGGGCTGCGCCAGCGCCCGGCACATCGTGGTCATCAACACCGACCCCTCGGCGCCTATCCTGTCCCGGGCCGACTACGCGGTGATCGGCGACCTGGCCGAGGTGATCCCGGCGCTGGTGGCGGCCCTGAAGGAGCGGGCCTGACGGGGCGGTAGCTGAGGGGTCAGGCCCGCTGGACCGCCTCCAGGTTTTCCCGTACCGCACGGGTCAGCGGGTGATCCGGTCCGAGCGCCTGCTCGCAGTCGGCCAGCGTGCGCTCGAACACCGTGACCGCCTCGGACAGCCGCAGCGCGGCGTGGTAGGCGGACGCCAGGTTCGCCCTCGAGGTCAGGGTGGACTGGTGGGCCGGGCCGAGCACCCGCTCACACGCGGCCAGGGTCTCCTCGTAGAGCGGGAGCGCGTCCTTGAGCCGCCCGGCCGAGTGATAGGCGTTGGCCAGGTTGCCGCGGGCCGTCATGGTGTCCATGTCGTCGGCCCCCTGGGCCATCTCGCGGTCGGCCAGGGTCCGCTCGTACACCGGGATGGCGTCCTTGACCCGGTGCGCCGCGAGGTAGGCGTTGGCCAGGTTGCCGCGGGCGGTCATCGTGTCCGGGTGGTAGCTGCCCAGCACCCGTTCCCGGTCACTGACCACCCGCTCGTACTGCGGCAGCGCCTGCTTCATCCGCCCGGCGGTCCGGTAGGCGTAGGCCAGGTCGGCGCGGGCGCTCATGCTGTCCGGGTGGTCCGGGCCCTGCACCGTCTCCCGGTCGGTCAGGATCCGCTCGTACACCGGCACGGCCTGCTTGAGCTGGCCCACCGTGTGGTACGCCTGGGCCAGCCCGGTCCGCGCGGTCAGCGTGTCCGGGTGCAGGGGGCCCAGCCCCTGCTCCAGGTTCACCAGGGTCTGCTGGTAGACGGGGAGGGCATGCTCGGGCAGGCCCGCGGCCAGGTAGGCGCCGGCCAGGTCACTGCGGGCGGTCAGCGTGTCCGGATGCCTCGCGCCCAGCACCCATTCCCGGTCCGCGACCACCCGCTCGTACATCGGCAGGGCCTCGGCGTGCCGCCCGCCGAGGCGAAGGCCCGCGCGAGATAGCCGCAGGAGGCCAGCGTGTCCGGATGGTCCTGGCCCAGGATCCGCTGCCGCTCCGCGAGCGTGCGCTCGTGCACGCCGATCGCGTCGTCCAGCCGTCCCGCCGCCTCGTACGCCGACGCCAGGCCGTCGCGGCAGCGGAAGGCCTGGCCGTTATCCTCGCCGAGCACCCGGATGCTGGTCTCCAGCATCTCCTGCCAGTAGGCGAGGCCCGGGCCGCTCACCTCGTCGCTGTCCAGGCTGCGGCCCGCCTGCATCAGGACCGGGTGGATCTCCGGGGTCCAGAGCAGATCGCCGCTGTACTCGCGCAGGCTGATCGTGCAGTCCCGCAGGGCCTGGGCCAGCCGGGGCGGAACCGGGTCCGCGGGCCAGGACTGCAGCAGTGACTCCGCGGCGCACCGGACGGCCCGCTCGAACTCCGGCGGCGGGATGATTCCCTGGGTCATGGCCTGGATCGCCGGGTGGACCTGCACGGTCCGGGTGGTGCTGGCCGGGTTGATGGTGACCAGCCCGGCCCGGGCGAGGCCGTGCACCGCGTCACGGGCCTGGGCTGGGTCGGCGGGCATGGCCGGGTGGCCGGTCAGGTACCCGCAGGCGGCCGGGCTGGTGAAGACCACCCCGGGGATCCCGGCCGGGTCGAGCAGGGCGGCCAGCACCAGGGCGGGCCGGGCGAAGCCGCCGGCGGGATCTGGTCGGCCAGGTCCATGGCCAGCGACCAGGTCACGCCGGACTGGCCGAGCGCGGCGTAGTCCAGGCCCGTGCCACCCGCTCCCAGGCTGGCGGTCTGCGGGGTACCCCCGGGCAGCGGGCTGGCGCTGCTCATCCGCTGTTTCCGGTCGTGGTACCAGCCCCGGTAGTCGCGGCAGCTGGCCCCGGTGCAGATCAGGGCGGCTGTGGCGTGCGCCAGCGCGAGCGGCTGGCAGTCCAGGTCGTGCGCCAGGTCCAGCGCCTCGGTCCGCTGGCCAGGGTCGGTGGCGAGCCGCGCGGTGAGGTAGGCCAGGGCTTCCCGGATGCTGAACGCGGGGACCGGGCCGATCCTCCGGTTGGGTGCGGCCAGGGTGTCGTCCCGCCGGGCCGTGACCACGACCCGGCCGTCGTTCCCGGACGGCCACAAGCCGTCCAGGTCGGCCGGATCGGCCAGGTCGTCCAGGACCACGAGCCAGCGCCGCTCGGTACCGGACAGCCAGGCCAGGAAGCGCTGCGCGCCGGTCATCAGGTCGTCATCCGCGTCGGCGGCACCGAGTTCGGCGAGGGTCAGCGCGTAGCCGGACTGGATGGCGTTCCTGCTGCTGGCTTTCACCCAGACCAGCAGGTCCACTGCGCGGCTGTCCCAGAGCTGGTGCGCCAGCGCCGCGGCCAGCTGCGTTTTGCCCGTACCGCCGGAGGCGGACACACGAGTGCGGGAAAGCTTCGCCGCCGGAGTCAGGATTTGTCCCGGACGGGCCTGCCGTGGGGGCAGGGACGAGAATTAATGTGTCCCCTGGATCCAGTTTGCCGATCCGGCCCAGCCCGGTCTCGGGACGCAGGCTGTGGCAGTCGGCCAGCGGCGGGACCGGGCCGCAGCGCAGCGGCCACTCCACTAGGCGGGCCAGTGCGATGGCCATGAACGCCCCGGCGAACTCGTTGCCGTTGTGTGCCTGTTCACCGTCTTCTCCCACCCACATCCGGACATCTGGCGCGATCCGTTGCAGTTGATCGAAACAGTTGCACAAGACAGCCTATGACGACGCAGCCCGGTGCGAACAGCGTTCTGTAGGCATAAGGAAACGCATCGCGGCCGGCGGTACGTGACCAACCACCCGGCCCGGGCGGCCCGGGTCAGATGGCCAGCTGGCCGTGGTCTGGGCCCGCCAGCCGCCGCAGCAGGGCGGCGCGCCACTCCTCTGTCTGCCTGACCTGGTTGAAGGTGAACAGGTGCAGGCCGGCCACCGCCGCGCCGGGAGCGGTCAGCGCCGCCCCGGTCCGGTCCAGCAGCCGCTCCGGGCTGTAGCCACCGGGCAGTCCGAGGCGCAGAAACCAGTCCGTGTGCCCGGTCAGGAACCGTGTGGATTCGGCCACACCGGCCCGGGCCGCCATGCGCAGCAGCCTCGCCCGGTCCACCGGGCCCGCCAGTCCCACGTAGAGCGGGAGCGTGACCCCGCGCCCCCGGATCCGGGCCACCCACTTGCGCAGCACGGCCGGGTCGAAGCAGAGGTTGCTGACGATGTAGGACGAGTGATGCCGCTTATCCCACATGGCCTGGACGGTGATGTCGTCGTCGATCCGCGGGTGGGTCTCCGGGTAGCCGGTGATCCCGACGCGGGCGAACGGGCGGCCCATCTCGGTGAGCCGGGTCAGCAGGGACAGCGCGCTGTCGAACTGGCCGGCCGGGGGATCGGCGTCGCCCGCGGGCACGAACACGTCATCCACCCCGCAGGCCAGCAGCCGGGCCACGATGGCCTCCAGGTGCGCGTCGTCTGCCACCAGCCGCGCGGACAGGTGCGGCACCACCTGGTAGCCCCGGGCCGCCAGCCGCTCGGTCAGGTCCAGCGTGGCGCCGAGGCCCTTGGCTGGCGAGGCGGTCACGGTGACGGTCATGCCGGGCGGGACCCAGTCCGCCACGGCCTGCTCGACCGACCCGGAAGGGAAGACCTCGTAGCGCGGCTGCGCCAGCAGCGCCGCCGCGCTGGTCAGCCCCCCGCGCACCGCTCCCCCTCGGCCCCCCATGGGCCCTCGGCCGCGCCCCGCGCTGCCCCGTCCGGGCGCGGGCGCCGCCCGCAGGCCGTGATCATGGGATTACTGGGCCTGGAACCCCAGTGATCCCATGATCACGAGGGGCGGAGCCCGCGGGGAGGGGGTTTGCGGCCAGGAGGAGTTCCAGCTCGTGTTCCAGGCGGGACGTGCCGGTGTCGATCACGGTGAGCGGGAGGCCGAACCGCGCCGCCACGGCCTCGGCCTCGGCGTCCAGGGCCGGGTCGCGGGACTGGGCCAGCCACACCACCCGGCGGTAGTGGCCGAAGTAGTCCGGCCACAGCTCCGGGTAGCGGTCCAGCCCGAGTCCGGCGATCACAGTCCGGCGGAAGCTGCGGACCAGGAAGTCGGTCAGCACGTACGTGCCGGGCTCGGCCTGCAGCAGCGCCGCCACCCGGTCCGGGCCGGCCAGCAGGTCGTAGCAGTGCAGCCCGGGCAGCCGCCGCAGGCCCAGCCGGGCGGACAACTCATCCAGCGCGCCGTACGTGCCGCAGTCGGCGTAGCCGATGGCCGCCGGCAGCCCCCGGGCCTGGGCCGCCACGGCCAGCCGCTCGACCTCCGGCGCGATCGCGGCGGGCCGGTTGTGCAGCAGCGCGGGCAGGCAGTGCAGTTCGACCGGCCAGCCCCGGCGGGCGCTGATCTCCCGGATCGGGCCGCCCAGTGCCCCGCAGGCGATGATGACGGCCCTGGGGCCGGTCTGGGCTAGC
>CAVPIM010000002.1:0-69090 GCA_963704995.1 uncultured Actinomycetes bacterium
TCCGCGGCGCGCAGCACCCGGCCGGCCACCCGGACCGCGTGCAGGTCCACCCGCAGCTCCAGGTCATCCACGGCGGCCAGGATCCGCTCCACGTCGCTGCGCTGGTCGGCCAGCGACGGCTCGTCCAGTTCCACGTAGCGCTTCTGCACCGCGGGCCGCAGGATGACCTGGCGGCCGACCCCGACCGTGGCCGCCTTGGGCCGGGTGGCCAGCGGCGGCACCTCGATCCGTGCGTCCTCGCCGGCCAGCACCCGGCAGGCCAGCCGCCAGCCCTCGCGCAGCTCGTCGGCGGAGAACGCGCGGATGTCCAGCGCCGACGGCGCCGCCGCCCCGTCCAGCATCCGCACCTTGCACTTCTTGCAGGTGCCATGGCCGCCGCAGGTCGAGTCGATCGCGATGCCGTTCCAGCTCGCGGCGTCGAACACGCTCACCCCGGCGGGCACCCGGACCTGGCGGCCGGAGGGCTCGAACCGCAGGTCGACGCGGACCGGGCCGGCCGCCCCCGGGTCGGCGTCATGGGGGAGCCCGCTGCGGTGGTTTTCGTTGCGGCGAACCGGCGGGGGCGGGCTGCCTCCCGCGGCGGCCGTGCCGGGCGGCACCATCGTCACGGCGTGGCCTGGGCCTGTGCTTGCTGGGCCTGTGCTTGCTGGGCCTGTGCTTGCGCGGCCTGCTGGGCCCGGTGCGCGGCGATCCATGAAGCCCCCCAGGGATCGCGGTCGAGGAGCAGGTCGGCGGCCTGCACGGCGCGGACGATCTGCGGGGCGCGGGCGTCCAGGATCGCGCTGGTCAGCCCGCTGGTGATGGCCATAGGCAGGAACGCCGCGCCGATCGCGTGCCGGTCCGGCATGCCGAACGACACGTTGGACGCGCCGAGCGTGGTGTTGACCCCGAACTCCTCGCGCAGCAGCGAGATGGTCTCCATGGTCTTGACCACCAGGGAGGTGTCCGCGCCGACCGGCATGGCCAGCGGGTCGATCACGATGTCCTCGGCCGGGATGCCGAACCGGCCCGTCGCCACATGAATGATCTTGCGGGCCAGGTCGAGCCGCTTGCGCGGGTCCTCGGGGATCTCCTCCTCGTCGTTGGGGAGCGCGATGACCGCCGCGCCGTACTTCTTCACCAGCGGGAGGATCGCCTCCAGCCGCTCGTCCTCGGCCGTCACCGAGTTCACCAGCGCCTTGCCCTGGTAGGTGGCCAGGCCCGCGTCGAGTACCTCGATGATGGACGAGTCGATGCACAGCGGCAGGTCGGTCAGCCCCTGGATGAGCTTGACCGCCGCCACCATCAGCTCGGCCTCGTCGGCCAGCGGCGCGCCCATGTTCACGTCCAGGACCATGGCCCCGCCCGCCACCTGCTGGGCCACGTCGATCTCGATCCGGGACAGGTCACCGCGGCGCAGTTGTTCCTGGAAGACCTTGCGGCCGGTCGGGTTGATCCGCTCGCCGATGATGCAGAACGGGTGCGCGGGGCTGATCGTGACCGTCTTGGTGGCCGACCTGAGGACAGTTTCCATCCGGGTGCTCCCTAGGCCGGTGTCATCGCGCGGCGCCGGCGCAGCAGTTCCTTGGCCCGGACCACCGCGGCCGAGGCGTCGGCCGCGTAGCCGTCCGCGCCGACCACGTCCGCGTACTCCTGGGTGACCGGCGCGCCGCCCACCATCACGATGACCTGGTCGCGCAGCCCGGCCTTCTGCAGCGCGTTGATGTTCGCCTTGAACATCGGCATGGTCGTGGTCAGGAACGCGGAGAAGCCCACGATGTCGGGCTTGTGCTCCTGGATCGCGGCGATGAACTTCTCCGGCGCGACCTGGACGCCGAGGTCGATGACCTGGAACCCGGCCCCCTCGAACATGATGTTGACCAGGTTCTTGCCGATGTCGTGCACGTCGCCCTTGACGGTGCCCATCACGATCGTGCCGATCGACTCGGCGCCGGTCTCGGCCAGCAGCGGGCGGAGGATCTCCAGCGCGCCGGCCATGGCCTTGCCCGCGATCAGCATCTCCGGGACGAAGAAGTCGCCGCGCTCGAACCGGGCGCCCACCTCCTCCAGCGAGGGGATCAGCGCGTCGTAGAGCAGGGTCTCCGGGCCCAGGCCCATCTCCAGGCCGGCGTTGGTCAGGCTGAGCACCTCGGGCGCGTTGCCTACCAGGGTGAAGTCATAAAGCTGGCGGAGCAGCTCCTCCTGCGTCACGAGGCACCTTCTCTCTGTTGGCTGGCGGGGGGTCGCCTGCTGGGGATTCAGGTCCGGGCGGCCCGGGGTTCGCGGGCGGTCTCAGCGGCCAGGCCGGGGGTGGGGCGGTGGCCGAGGGCCGCGGACAGGCCGAGGGCCTGGGCCACGCACTGCCCGGCCACCGCGGGGATCCTCGCCGGGATGAGACGGCTGGCCGGTGCGGTCACCGACAGGGCGCCCACCACCTCCGCACCGTCGCGGAAGACGGGAGCAGCCACCGCGACCAGCCCCGGCTCCAGTTCCTCGTCGGTCACCGCGTACCCACGCCGGCGGACCTCGCGCAGGTTGTCCTCGAGGGCGGCCCGGCTGGTCAGCGTCTGGCTGGTGCGCGACTCCAGCCGGCCGGGGGGCAGCTGCGCCGCGCCGTAGGCCAGCAGCACCTTGCCCAGCGCGGCGCAGTGCAGCGGCACCGGCCGGCCGACCCAGTTGGTGCCGCCGATCAGGTACCTGCTGTCCACCTGGGCGATCTGCTCGACCAGGCCGTCCCGGGCCACGCCCAGGTTGACGGTCTCGCCGGTCTGCCCGCCGAGCCGGTCCAGGAACGGCCGGGCCACCTCGATGAGGCCGGCCTCGGCGCCGCCCCGCCAGGCGTAGCGGACGAACACGTCGCCGGGGCGGAACCGGCCGTCGTCGTCCCGGCGGACCAGGCCGCCGCGCTCCAGCGCGACCAGCAGGCGTGACGTGGTGCTCTTGGCCAGCCCGGTCGCCGCGGCCAGCTCGGTGAACGTGACCGAGTCCGGCGCGTGCACGACCTCGGTCACCAGCCGGGCCGCCCGGTTAACCGCCTGCGTTCCGGTGGGAGTGGCCACTGACGCCTCCCGCATTCCCGGCGATCGCTTGCCGCGCTGCCCGCTACGCCTGCCCATGGCTTCCACGTTTGTCAGGTCCGAGCCCATAAGTTCCATGTTACGGAACTCTGTTCTACTATGTGATGCTACGTAGCGGTGCCAGGGAGGGTCAAGACGGGCCGGAGGTGGCAATGTTCCGCAACACGATGCCGCGCTACGAGATCCTCTCCCCGGACGCCATCGGCGTGCTGGACAAGGGATGGCGGCGCATCGTTTCGGAGATCGGCGTGCAGTTCGCCAAGCCGGAAGCGCTGGAGCTGTTCCGCCGGGCGGGCCAGAGAGTCGAGGACGAGGTCGTGTTCCTCGACCCGGACTTCGTGCTGGAGCAGGTGGCCAAGGCGCCGCGGGAGTTCGACATCCAGGCCCGCAACCCGGCCAACAGCGTGCACATCGGCGGCGACCAGATGGTCTTCGGCGGGGTCTACGGCTCCCCGTTCATCCGCGAGGGCGACGTCCGCCGGGACGCGACCATGGAGGACTTCCGCCGGCTGAGCATGCTGGCCCAGGCCTTCCCCCAGCTGGACACGGCCGGGGGCGTGATCTGCGAGCCGAACGACACGCCGCTCGACTCCCGGCACCTGGACATGATCTACGCGCTGCAGACGGTGACCGACAAGATCTACATGGGCAACGTGGTGTCCGGGCCCAACGCGGCCGACACCATCGCGATGACCGAGATCCTGTTCGGCGGCGGGGCGGGTGCCGATAAGGGCCGGGCGTCGATCGAGCAGACCCCGGCCACCATCTCGCTGATCAACTGCAACTCGCCGCTGCGCTGGGACGACCGGATGCTGGACGCCCAGTTCGAGTACTGCGCCGCGAACCAGCCCGTGATCCTGACCCCGTTCCTGCTGATGGGGGCCATGTCGCCGGTGTCGATCCCGGCCGCGCTGGTCCAGCAGCTGGCCGAGGCGCTGTCCGGCATCGCGCTGGCCCAGCTGATCCGGCCCGGCTGCCCCGTCGTGTTCGGCTCGTTCCTGTCCAACATCGACATGCAGTCCGGGTCGCCCAGTTTCGGCACCCCGGAGTCGGCCATCGGCCTGTTCTGCACCGGCCAGCTGGCCCGGCACTACGGGCTGCCGTTCCGCACCGGCGGCGGCCTCAACTCCAGCCAGACGGCCGACGCCCAGGCGGCGTACGAGTCCCTGATGACGCTGCTGCCGACGTTCCTGGCCGGCACCAACTTCGTCATGCACGCCGCCGGGTGGCTGGAGGGCGGGCTGGTCAGCTGCTACGAGAAATTCATCATCGACATCGAGCTGCTCCGCATGCTGCGGGTGGAGTTCACCCCGCTGGAGATCAACGAGGAGACCCTGGCCTTCGGCGCGCACGAGGAGGTCGGCCACGGCGGCCACTTCCTCGGGGCCCAGCACACGATGGAGCGGTTCCGGGAGTGTTTTTACCGGCCGCTGGTGTCGTCCACGGCCAACTACGAGCGCTGGGTGCGGCTCGGGGCCAAGGATGCCACGGCGCGGGCGGGGGAGATCTGCGCGAAGACGCTGGCGGAGTACGAGGCGCCGCCGCTGGATGACGCGGTCCGGGCCGAGCTCGACGAGTTCGTGACCCGCCGCCGCGCCGAACTCGGCGACTAACCGGGGCTGGCGCCAGTCCTATGCCGCCCGCCGCCGCCCTCAGCCGGCCGGCGCCAGTCCCTCCAGTCACTTTGGCCCCTCCCGCTCACCTTTCCCGCGTACCGTGTGCCGAACCGGACAAAACACCCCGGAAACGCGCACGTTTCGCGGGAAATGTGGGCGCCGGCTACGAGGGGAACCAGGCCGGCGGCCGGCGGCTAGCATGTGGGCCGTGACTGAGTCGGCTATCGATCCTGAGGTGACCGGGGCGCAGGGGGTTGGCCTGGCCACGGTGGTGAGCGGCGCGGATGCCGGGGGCGCTGGCACCGTGCTGGACACCTGGTTCCCCGCGCCGGAACTGGTCCCGGCCACGGGGGCGCCCGGCACGCAAGCCGCGCAAGCCGGCGGCACGCGAGCCAGCGGCACGCGAGCCAGTGGCACAGGCACGCCGGCGGCACGGACGCCGGCGGTACCGTCCGGCTGTCCGCGGCGGAGGCGGAAGCGGTGCTCGGCCCCGACGTGGCTGGCCTGCTCGGCCCGGACGAGGCCCGCGGGGTCGAGGTCATCGCGGTGCGCACCACCATCGGCCGGCTGGCCGCGCCCCCGGCCGACGCGCACGACGCCTACCTGCGGCTGCACCTGCTGTCCGGCCGCCTCGTCCGGCCGCGGGGCTGCAACCTGGACGGCATCTTCTCCGTGCTGGCCAACGTGGTGTGGACCAGCCACGGTCCCTGCCCGGTCCCGGGCTTCGAGGCCACCCGGCTGCGGCTGCGCCGCCGCGGCCAGGTCACCGTGCACGGCGTGGACAAGTTCCCGCGGATGGTCAACTACGTGCTGCCGGCCGGGGTGCGGATCGCCGACGCGGACCGGGTCCGGCTCGGCGCGCACCTGGCCGACGGGACCACGGTCATGCACGAGGGCTTCGTCAACTACAACGCGGGCACTCTCGGCACGTCCATGGTGGAAGGCCGGATCTCGGCCGGCGTGGTGGTCGGGAACGGTTCCGACGTGGGCGGCGGCGCGTCGATCATGGGCACCCTGTCCGGGGGCGGCAAGGAGACGATCTCGGTCGGGGAACGGTGCCTGATCGGCGCGAACGCCGGCATCGGCATCTCGCTCGGCGACGACTGCGTGGTGGAGGCCGGGCTCTACGTGACCGCGGGGACCAAGGTCGCGCTGCCGGGCGGCCAGGTGGTCAGGGCCCGGGACCTGTCCGGCCGGCCGGGGCTGCTGTGGCTGCGCGACTCCCAGACCGGCGCGGTCCGGGTCAGCGAGCGCGCCGGGCACGGCACCGCGCTGAACGCCGCCCTGCACGCGAACGCCTGACCGGCCGGAAAGGAAACCCATGCGGCTGGCCACCTGGAACGTGAACTCGGTGCAGGCCAGGCTGCCCCGGCTACTCGGCTGGCTGGAGGAGGCCCGGCCGGACGTGCTCTGCCTCCAGGAGACCAAGGCCCCCGACGCCGCCTTCCCGGTCAGGGAGATCGGCGAACTCGGCTACGAGGCCGCGCTGTACGGCACCGGCCGCTGGAACGGCGTGGCCATCCTGTCCCGGGCCGGCCTGGACGACGTGCGCCGCGGCTTTCCCGGCGAGCCGGGGTTCCCCGACCCGGAGGCCAGGGCCATCTCCGCCACCTGCGCGGGCTGCCGGGTCTGGTCGGTGTACGTCCCGAACGGCCGGGCCCTGGACAGCCCGCACCTGGCCTACAAGCTGTCCTGGCTCGCCGTCCTGCGCGACGCGCTCGCCGCCGACCTCCGCCCAGGCGGGGACGGCTCGCGGCTGGCCGTGTGCGGGGACTTCAACATCGCCCCGCACGACGACGACGTCTGGGACCCGGCCGCGTTCACCGGCTCCACCCACGTCACGCCGGAGGAACGGGCCGCCCTGGCCGGCCTGCTGGACCTGGGGCTCACCGATGTCCCGGCCCGGGCGCTCAAAGGCCCGCCCTTCACCTACTGGGACTACCGGGCCGGCATGTTCCACAAGGGCATGGGCATGCGCATCGACCTGGTCCTGGCCAGCGGGGCGGTGGCCGCGGCGGTCAAAGACGCGTACGTGGACCGGGAGGCCCGCAAGGGCAAGGGGCCGTCTGACCATGCCCCGGTCGTGGTGGACCTGGACCTGCCCCCGGCGGCCTGACCCGCGCGCCGTGGCCGCGCACCGGGTTCCCGCCGGGGGCAGCACCTATCCTCGGCATTCATGGTTGCCCTTGTCTGGTTCCGCCGGGACCTCCGCGTGCACGACCATCCGGCGCTCTGCGCGGCGCTGGCCGGGCACGAGCAGATCGTGCCGGTGTTCTGCCTGGATGACCGCCTGCTGCACGGGCGCCACGCCTCCGGGCCGCGCACCGCGTTCCTGCTGGAAAGCCTGACCGACCTGGACGGGCAGCTCGCGGAGCGCGGCGCCCGGCTGGTCATCCGGCACGGCCCACCCGAGCGGGAACTGCCCGCGCTGGCCGGGGAGACCGGGGCCACCGAGGTTCACCTGAGCGCCGACCCCAGCCCCTACGAGGCCATCCGCGGCCGGCGGGTGCGGGCCGCGCTCGAAGAGGCCAGCGTCACCGGGCACGCTCATCCCGGGGTGAGCGTGGTGGACGACGTGCGCGCCATCCGCACCGGGCAGGGCCGCCCCTACACGGTCTTCACGCCGTTCTACCGGAACTGGGACGGCGTCCCGCGGCGCGCGGTCCTGGACCCCCCCAAGCAGATCGGCATGCCCGCCGGGACCCGGCACGGCCGGGTGCCCGCCCTGGCCGGCCTGGGGCTGGCGCAGGAGGTGGCCGATCCGGCCCCGGGCGGGGAGAGCGCGGGACTGGCCCGGCTGGCCGGGTTCCTGGACGGTGCGGTGCGGGACTACGACTCCGGCCGCGACCAGGCCGGCGCCGACGCCTCGTCCCGGCTGTCCCCGTACCTGCGCTTCGGCTGCCTGTCGCCGCGCGCCGTGGAAGAGCAGCTGCCCGGCGGAAACGGCGCCGACGGCGGGGACGGCGCCGAGGCGTTCCGGCGCCAGCTCTGCTGGCGCGACTTCTACCAGCACGTGCTGGTCCACCATCCGGACAACGCCCGGCAGGAGTACCAGGCCCGCTACCGCGGCACGCTGAAGTGGGCGGCCGACGAGGCCGGGTTCACCGCCTGGACCGAGGGCCGGACCGGGTTCCCGCTGGTGGACGCGGGCATGCGGCAGTTGCGCCGGGAAGGCTGGATGCACAACCGGGTCCGGCTGCTGGCCGGCTCGTTCCTGACCAAGGACCTGGGCATCGACTGGCGGCGCGGCGAGGACTGGTTCATGCGGATGCTCCTGGACGGCGACCAGGCCAGCAACAACGGCAACTGGCAGTGGATCGCGTCCGTGGGGGTGGATCCGCAGCCCGCCTTCCGGCGCATCTACAACCCCTCACTCCAGCAGGAGCGCTTCGACCCGGACGGCCGGTACGTCCGCCGGTACGTGCCCGAGCTGGCCGGGGTCCCGGACGAGTACCTGGCCGAGCCGTGGCGGATGCCCCGGGAGGAGCAGGAGCGGACAGGCTGCCGGATCGGCCGGGACTACCCGGGACCCATCGTGGATCACAAGCAGGCGCGGCAGGCGGCGCTGGACCGCTACCGGGACGCGGCGGCGGCCGCCGGGCCGTGACTAATGCCGCTGGTGACTCCTAGAGCATCAGGATCAGCATGTAGCCCATGGTGACGCCCATCGCGATCTGGCAGCACGCCGCCAGCCCCGGCGACAGCGCGCGCGGGCCCGGGCGGGCCGCCCGGTGCGCCGGGCCCGCCCGGTCCGGGCCCGCCACGTCCGGGACGGTGGCTGGTCCCGCACCGGACCCGGTCACCGGCTCCAGGGCGGACGCGGCCCGGGCGGCCCGGGCCAGGCGGGCAGCCGGTCAGCCTGCCACATCACGTAGCCCACCATGAACACGGCGAAGACCAGCGCGAGCAGCGGGAAACGGCCCGCAGCGGCCGGGCCGGCCATGGCGGGCCCGGGCCCCGGGCCCGCCGCACGGACGCCGAGCAGCATGTACACCATCGCGCCGCACATCACGAGGTGCGGAACGGCGTGGCGGTGCGCAGGCCGGCCGGGCCTGGCCGCCGTGGCCCGGGCCCTCCGGCCGCCCCAGGCCCGCCAGCCGAACCAGGCCGTGCCGCCCGCGAACATCCCGGCCCAGCGGCCGGGCAGCGGGTTGAGCCAGCTGACCAGCATGCCCGCCATGGCCACGCCCATCACGGTGTGCACCAGGTCAACGTCGCGCCCGCCCGGCCGCCGGTGCGCCCACGTGAGGACCAGGCGGCTGGCGCAGTACGCGGCGGTCGCGATCATGATGGCGGCCAGGATGCCCGGCCAGCCAGGCAGGTCCCCCCACGTCACTGACCTCCCCGCGGCCCGCGTGCAGATGGTTCCCGCCGCGCCGGTCCGCGGGCAGGCCAGAAGGCGAGGACCAGCACAATCAGCAACGGGCCCGTACCGGGGTCGGTGCCGCTCCCGGTGAGGATGCCGCCGAGGGCCTGACCCGCCACCCCTATCGCGGCGGCCAGCACCGCCGCCAGGGCGAGCATCACCCGGGCCGCGGCCGGCGGCAGGTAGACGCCAAGGCCGGCCAGGGCCAGGAGAACGGCGAGGACGACGGAGGTGGCCAGTCCCTGGTGGGCCAGGAACGCCGCGCCGTGGCGGCTGATCGCCGCCAGCCAGGCTGGCTCGCCCGCGGCCACGCCGGACAGCGGGCCGGGCCAGGCCTGCGGGGCACGGCTCGCGGGCAGCAGCGCGAAGGAGGCCAGGCTGGCCCACACGGCGAGCCAGAGGGCCCGCGCGGCCGGGGCACCCACGGCCCGGGCTGCGACGAAGGGGGCGGCCAGGTCGCCGTCGCGCGGGCCGCGATCGCGGGGCCACAGCAGGATCGCGAGCAGCGCGTAGAGGACCGCCGGGCCGGGGGTGCCGCTGACCGGGTTGGCCGACCCGGTCAGCAGACCGCCCAGGCCTTCCCCGAGCCACCACACGCCGAGGGCCCAGACGACGGAGGCGCCCAGCGCCACCCTGACCGTGGGCCGCCAGGCGATGCCGAGGCCCAGCAGCAGCTGGATGGTGGCGAAGGCCGCGTTGAGCGCGACCGGGTGCTGGCCCACGAGCCGGGCATCCCAGATCACCGGCAGGCTCACCAGGGCCGGATTGCCCGGTGCCGTGGCCGCCAGCATCTGGCTGAGGGACCGGGTGAACATGACCGGCTGGTACTGCAGGATCGCGTCCAGCAGCCACAGGGCCCCCAGGGCCAGTTGCAGCCGCCGCCGGGCGTCGGGCGCGGTCCAGCCGGCCGGGGCGAGAGCGCGGTCGTCGCCGGGCGCGTGCGTGCCGCGCTGGGTAACGGCTATCTCACTCACGGCTGGCTCTCCTGGTTCCGTGTTTAATTCGCCACAGGACGTTTGTTACGGCGCGATCGGCGGAGGGCCTTTCTGGTACGCCAGGGTGCGATAGGAGAAGCGTAAAGGCCGACCTATTCCGGTCGCAAGCATGAGCCGCCACGATGTCGCCGCAAGCGCCCTGAGCAGGCATAACGTGGGGATCCTTCTCAATTTCCCGGGCCGCCGATAAACCCGGTGGGGGTATCTCGGGAACCACCTGGCGGTATTAGCTAATACCGGCCCGGCGTGCGGCGCAGGGCCGGGGCAATTACCGGAAACTGAAACAATGGGCGGCCGCCCGCCCCGGTGCCCGCCCGGGCGCGTGCGGCGTGTTCTGGTGGGCCCCGCCCGGCACCCGGTGAACTGGCCGGCGAATCCTCCCCTCCACCGCCGCTCCCGCACCGAACGCTCCAGAGGCGGAAAAAAACGCGGAAAAGTTGTTGGCGCCGGGCGGGACGAAGACTCCTAACTGTGCCGGCGCCTCTTGTGGGCCGGGCCAGAGGAGGGGACGCGGCATGAACTCACTGACCAAGGGGTCGGGCATCGCCCTCAGCATGCTCGTCGCGGCGACCGCCAGCGTCCTGCTGCTGGTGGTGCCCGGGCACCCGCGGGCAGGTTCCTGGCGGGGCACGGGCGGGCCCGGCGGGGTCATGGTGGCCACCGCCGCGGCGACGTCGCCGGCGGGCCCGCCCGGTTCAGGCGGGCGGCCCCCGGCGACCAGCACGCCCGCTCCCGGCACCCCGGCGGCCGGATTGCGCCCGGTCTGCCGTGCCGCAGGGGCGCACGGCGGCCGGGCCCGGGCCGGGCAGCCTCACCGGCCCGGCCCCGGGCAGCGTCACCGGGGCCGCCGGCCGGCGCAGGACCGGCCCGGATCATGCCGTTCCCCCTGGGCCCGCCGTCACCAGGAGACTCCGGGGCGCTTGCCGTCATACCGCGGAATCCGCCCAGACCTGCCCTAGCGCGTTCTACCGTGATGACATGCTCGACCGCGACATCGTGTCCGCCATCGTGGCGGGCGACCCGGCGGGACTCGAATCCGCCTACGACCGCTACGCGACGGGCCTGTACGCCTACTGCCGGTCCCTGCTCACCGAGCCCGCTGACGCGGCCGACGCCGTCCAGGACACGTTCATCATCGCCGCCGGGAAGCTGTCCGCGCTCCGTGATCAGGACCGGCTCCGGCCCTGGCTGTACGCGGTGGCCCGCAACGAGTGCCGCCGCCGGCTCCGCTCCACCAGCAGCGCCGCCCCGCTCGACGAGGCGGCCGGGGTGACCGATGAGCCAACCAACCTCGGGGCCGATCTGGAACAGGCGGAGCGTCGTGAGGTGGTGTGGTCAGCGCTGGCCGGGCTCACCCCCAGCGAGCGGGAGATCATCGAGCTGAACCTGGGTCACGAGCTGGACGGGGCCGACCTGGCCGACGCGCTCGGCGTCCCGCGCAACCAGGCGCACGCCATGGCCTCGCGGGCCCGGGCTCATTTCGAGGCCGCGCTCGGCGTCTTGCTGGTGTCCCGCTCGGGCCGGGACGCCTGTGCTGAACTGGACGGGATCCTGGAGGGCTGGGACGGCCGGCTCACCGTGCTGCTCCGCAAGCGGATCGGGCGGCACATCCGGCGCTGCGCCGTCTGCGGTGACCGGCAGCGCCGCGAGCTCAGCCCGGTTGCGCTGCTGAGCCTGCTGCCGGCCGCTGTGCCGCCCGCCGCCCTGCGGCACCAGGTGCTCGGCCTGATCGCGGACGGTTCGCCCGGGGCTGTGGCCCAGCGGATCGCGGTCGGGCAGCGGGCGGGCCAGCTCGGGCCCGGCGGCTTCCCCCGGCCCCTCGACCCGCCGTCGCCGGTCCGGCTGCACCACCTCGTGCACCGGCAGCTGGCGCACGGGCCCCTGGCGCACCGGTCCCTGGAGCACGGGACCGCGTACGCGCGCGGCGGCGCGGCGGTCGGCGGGGCCGCGATCGTCGGCGGTGCCCTCGTCGGCGGCGGACTGCTGCTCCATCCCGGCCCGGCCCGCCCGCCCGGCGCAGTTCCGGCGCCGCCCGCCAGCAGCACGCCGGCCGCCGCGGGCCCGCGGGCGGCGTCCTCGCCCGGGGCGGGCGGCGCCGGCGAGGGGGCCACCTCGCCCGGGCCGGAGGTGCTGCGCACCGGGAGCGCCGCCAGCCCGGCCCCGGCCAGCCCGGCCCCGGCCAGCCCGGCCCCGGCCACCTCCGCGGCCCCCTCGCCCGGGATATCCGCCGTGGTCGCGGGCACCCTGACCGTGTCACCGGCGAGCGTGGGCCTCAAGCTGTCTCTCGGCGGCCTGTGGACCGGGACGCTCACCCTCACCGCACACGGCGGCCCGGTGTCCGCCTACCACCTCACGGTGCCCGTGCCGCTGCTCCAGGACCTCACCCTCAGCCAGGCCTCCGGGTCGCTGGCGGCCGGGCAGAGTGTCCAGATCAGGGTGACCGCCGCGGGCGGTGCCCTGTTCTCCACCGCCCTGCTGACCGTGAACCCGGGTGGCCTCAGCGTGCCTGTCACGTACCAGCTGCTCGGCTAGCGCCGCCGGGGCCCGCCGGGCGCTAGCGTGCGGGGGTGGCGCCGGCGGGCGGATCCGCCTGGCCTAGTCCCGCTCGACCCTGCGCAGTCCTCGCTCAGGCGTCCACGACTCAACGACGAGCTTGGTGGCCTCGGCGTTGAGCCCGGTGATGACGACCTCGGTGATGTCGGCCACGAACATCTCCCCGTCCGGTTGCCCGTCCGGCTCGTCCGTGGCCACCGGGCCGGCGGGGATGGCCCGTCCGGCGATCTTCGCCTCGCCCGGCCAGTCGCGCTCCTTGCCCTCCTCAGGGTGGAAGGTCGGGCCGTGCAGGGCGAAGCGGGGATCCCGCCTGAGGTCCGCCCCCTTGCGTGCGCCGGTCATCGAACCGAAGCGGAGATCGCCGTCCGTGAACTCGCACTCGATGCCCGAGATGCGGGGCGAGCCGTCGGCGCGCAGCGTCGCGATCGTCTTGTGGCGGCCGGCGTCGAACAGCCGCCGCACCCGCCCGGCGAACTCTGGTTCCGCCTGCTCGATCGCCTTCCAACGCCGGCACGGCCACAGCGTACTCGGATGTCGCACCGGCGTGAGCGAACAACCAGCAGGGCGTCCTCAGGCCGATCGCGAAATAGCACGCCGTGTCAGTCGTCGTGTCAGGGGCGTGTCAGGAGCGTGTCAGGGCCGGTGCCGATGGTGGTTGACATGAGAAATTCAGCGATCGCGGTCTCCGGGCTGCGGAAGGCGTACGGGGATAAGACCGTGCTCGATGGCGTCGATCTGGATGTTCCTGCGGGCACGGTCTTTTCCCTGCTCGGCCCGAACGGGGCCGGTAAGACGACCACGGTGAACGTGCTGACCACGTTGATGAAGGCCGACAGTGGGACGGTCCGGGTGGCCGGGCACGATGTGGCGACCGAGGCCAGGGCGGTGCGCGCGGTGATCGGGGTCACGGGTCAGTTCGCGGCGGTGGACGATCTGCTGACGGGGCAGGAGAACCTGCAGCTAATGGCGGATCTGCACCATCTGCCGGCCGGCGAGGGCAAGCGGGTGGTCACCTCGCTGCTGGAACGGTTCGATCTGGTGGAGTCGGCGCAGAAGATGGCGGCGACCTATTCCGGCGGTATGCGCCGGAAGCTGGATCTGGCGATGACGCTGGTCACCAGGCCGCAGATCATCTTCCTGGACGAGCCGACGACGGGACTGGATCCGCGCAGCCGCCGCACGATGTGGAACATCGTCCGCGAGCTGGTGGCCGACGGCGTGACCGTTTTCCTCACGACCCAGAACCTCGAAGAAGCCGATCAGCTCGCCGGCCGGATCGCGGTGCTCGACCAGGGCCACCTGGTGGCCGAGGGCACTCCCGGCGAACTCAAGCGCCAGATCCCCGGCAGCCATGTCCGGCTCCGGTTTGCCGACGCCGGTGAGCTCGGCGCGGCAGCGCGGGTCCTGACCGGCGCCACGCGGGACGACGAGGACCTGACCCTGCGGCTTCCCAGCGATGGCGGGGTGAAATCACTGCGCGCTCTGCTGGCCCGGCTCGATGAGCATTCAATCGACGTTGAGGAGTTCTCCGTGCAGACACCGGACCTCGACGACGTTTTCCTCGCCCTGACCAGTCACACGAGCACGGAGGCCATCGCACCATGAGCACCATTTCAGCGCCGCTGACCGATTCGCGGATCATGCTGCGGCGCAACTTCAAGCACATTCTCCGGAATCCGGTCACGATCTTCAACGGGACCTTGATGCCGGTCGTGCTCATGCTGCTGCTGGTGTACGTGTTCGGCAACGCGTTCAACGTCGGCGAGCACTACATCGAGTACGCAACACCAGGCCTGATCCTGCTGGCCATCACCTACGGGCTGGCGGCCACCGCGGTATCGGTGAGCTCCGACATGACCAAGGGCATCATCAACCGGTTCAAGGTCATGAACGTCTCCCGCGGCGCCGTCCTGACCGGTCACGTGCTGGCCACCATGCTGGGCAGCACGGTCGCCATCGCGGCCATCATCGGCATGGCCTTCGCGCTGGGATTCCGGTCGCCTGCGACCCCCCTGGACTGGCTCGCCGCTATCGGCATCATCGCGGCGACCGCCTTCGCGGCCGCCTGGCTCACCGTCGGGCTGGGAATGGCGGCGAAAACCCCGGAATCCGCAGGTCTCGCCGTCGTGCCGCTGATTCTGCTGCCGTTCCTGAGCAGCGCCGTCGTGCCCGCCGCCAAGATGGGACCGGGTGTCCGGCAATTCGCGCAGTACCAGCCCTTCACGCCGATCATCGAATCAGTGCGCGGATTGCTCGCTGGCACGCCGTCGGGCGGCTACGCGGCCGCGGCTCTCGCCTGGTGCGCCGGGATCGCCCTCGTCGGGTACCTGTGGTCGCGGGCCACGTTCAGCAAGCGAGCGTAGCTTCGGCCAGCTCAGGCCAGCTCGCCTGCGCCCCCTGCCGCGTCGCCTCGGCGAACCGCGCTTCGCCGAGGCGACGCCGCGCGGCCTGCTCGATGCGGGCCACATCCGGTTGCGACCGATCCGGCAACCCGCGCACGCGCGCGCTCGCCGCGAGCAGCCGCGCGGCCTGCTCGTACTGTTCGCCACGCAGCGCCAGGTCCGCGAGCCCGACGAGCATCCTCGCGATCAGGGGCGCATGCCCCGCCTCCGACGCGGCCTGGTAGGCCGCGATGCGATGCTCGCGGGCCTCGCCGGGGCGGCCGGCGAGGTAACCAAGCAGGTCGTGTGCCATCGCCCGGATGTGCGCCCGCTCGGCTTCGCCGCCCAGCCTGGTGGTCGCGACCCCGAGTTGCCGGTAGGCCTGCTCGGTGTCGCCGCTCCAGCGGGCCAGCTCCGCCTGGGCCAGGGCCAGCTCGGCCAGCGCGGACGGCCACGCGACCCGCTCCGCGCACCGCTGCGCCTCGGCCATGGCCGAGGCGCTCGACTCCGCATCACCCAGCAGCCAGTACAGCTGAGCCTGCCGCGACCGCATCCGAACCAGATCCTCGATGGCGCCGACCTCGGTGACCACTGCGATCGCCTGATCGTAGTGCCCGCACGCAGCGGCGAACTCGCCGCGCGTGGCGATCCGGTCCGCCAGCTCGGTTAGAGCGAACGAGATCCCCCACCGCTCGCCAATCGCCCGGAACTCGGCCAGCGCCATCTCGAGATAGGCGTCCGCATCCCGCCCGTCCTGGCCGAGCATGATCCGCATCTTGCCGAGGTGCAGCCGGCCCAGTGCGCGTACCCACGGGTCGTCCTCGGTGAGCAGCGGTTCGAACGCGGGCAGAAACGCGTGCGGCTCCTGCAGCATGCGTTCCAGCGGGGCGACAAGCCCCAGCAGCGGACTGCGGCGCGGACTGCGCTGGGCGAACCGGTAGGCCTGGTGGATCCACTCCGCCGCCTGGTACTGGTCAGCCGGGCCGTCGGTCATGAACATCACGCCCAGCGCGTACACCATGGCCCGGATCTCATCACTCACCTCGCCGGGCGTGCTGATGGCCGCGGTGATCAGCTCGAGGCCCTCGGCCTTGTGCCCGCCGAGCCACCAGTACCAGCCGGCGGCCGCCGCGAGCCGCATCGCCCCCTGCGCCTCGCCGGCCGCGAGCGCGCCGCGCAGGGCAACAGCGATGTTGTCGTGCTCGGCCTCGAGCGTGGCGAGCCACTCCAATTGCTCGGCGCGGCGCAGATGCGGGTCCGCGATCTCGGCGAGCCCGGTGAAGTAGGCGAGATGCGCATGGCGCGCCAGATCCGATTCCCCCGTCTCCGCGAGCCGGAACCGGGCGTATTCCTTGATCGTGTCCAGCATCCGGTAGCGCGGTGCGCTGTCCCCCTCGGTGAGCAGCAGCGATTTCTCGGTCAGCGCGGTGAGCAACTCGAGCACCTGCTCCTGCTCGACCGCATCCCCGGCGCAGACCTGCTCGGCCGCGTCCAGGCCGGCCCCGCCGGAGAACACCGCGAGCCTGCGCAGGACCATCCGTTCGGCGTCGGTGAGCAGCTCCCAGCTCCAGTTGACCACCGCGCGCAACGTCCGGTGGTGTGGCAGCGCGGTACGGCTGCCGCCGGTCAGCAGGCGGAACCGGTCGTCGAGACGGTTGGCGAGCTGATCGAGGGACATGGTGCGCAATCTGGCCGCGGCCAGTTCGATGGCCAGCGGCATCCCGTCCAGCGCCCGGCAGACGCGCACCATCGTCGACAGCGTGCGGGCGTCGAGCGCGAGATCCCGGCGCACCGCGCCGGCCCGGTCCCGCAGCAACCGGACGGCTGGTGAGGACCCGATCTCGCCGGGGCTGGCGTCCCCGTCCGGCAAGGCCAGCGGCTCGACCGGCCACAGCGCCTCACCGGTGATACCGAGCGGCTCCCTGCTCGTGGCCAGGATCCGCACCCGCTGGCACGCCCCGAGCAGCTGATGGGCGAACGCCGCCGCCGACTCGATGACGTGCTCACAGTTGTCCAGGATCAAGAGCGGTTCGCGCTCGCGGATCGCGGCGATGAGCCGGTCCATCGGTTCCGCATTCGGTGCGCCGCCGAGGAGCGCATCCCGGAGCCCGAGCGCGGCGAGCGTCGATTGCGCCACGTCCCCACCCGCCTCCCCTTCCCCCTTCACTGCGCCGATCGACGCCAGTTCCACCAGCCAGGCCCCGTCCGGCAGGTCGCCGAGCAGCGTGCGTGCGGTTTCCGTGGCCAGCCTGGTCTTCCCCGAGCCGCCCGGCCCGATCAGGGTGGTGAGCCGATGTCCGGCGATGAGTTCGCGGACCGCGGCGACGTCAGCATCCTTGCCGACGAAGCTGGTCAGCTCGGCGCGCAAGTTGGTCTTCCGGCCCTCCTCCTGCCAGCGCTGCTCCCGCCGTCCCAGCTCGCCCCGCAGCAGCGCGACGTGCAATGCGGACAGCTCTGGCGAGGGGTTGACACCCAGCGCGTCGGCCAGGGTTTCTCTCGTGCGCTGGTACACGAGCAGCGCCTCGGTGTCGCGACCGGCCGCGACGAGGGCACGCATCAGCGCCGCGACCAGCCGCTCTCGCAGCGGATGCGCGGCCACCAAGTCGGTCAGTTCCGTGACCAGCTCGCCGCCGTGGCCGAGGCTGACCTCGGCATCGAACCGATCCTCCAGGGCGGTCAGGCGTAGTGCCTCGAGCCGGGTGACCGCCGCGTCGAACGCGGCACTCTCCTGCAGACCGATGTCCTGCATGGCCGCACCGCGCCACAGTGCGAGGGCCTCGCGCAGCAGCTGTACCCGCCGTGGATCCTCGTCATTGCGGCCCTGGCCGACGAGGCGTTCGAACCGCACCGCGTTGACAGCGTCGGGTTCCACCCTCAGCCGGTAGCCGTCCGCCTGCCCCTCGACCACCCCTTCCGGCAGCGCCTTCCGCAGCCGGGAAACCAGGCGCTGCAAGGCATTCGCAGCGCCGGAGGGCGGGCGCTCACCCCAGATCCAGTCGACGAGCGTCGCCTTCGGGACTGCGTGACCCGGTTCGAGTGCGAGGGCGATCAACAGCCCGCGCAGCCGGGCGCCCGGCACGTCGGCGAGGACGCCGTCGTCCGTGCGAACCTCGAATGGGCCAAGCATCCCGATCTGCACCCGGCTGATTTTGCCATGGCCGGTCGCGACCACTGGCTACGTAGCCGGCCGCGCCGGTCACGGGGACGCGCGGCGGCACCTATCGCCCGGTCAGGAGACGGTGGGGACCCCGGCGTCGGCGCGGAGCAGGGCGGCGGCCATCCGCAGCGAGACGAGCTTGCCGAACGCCGCGTCCCGGGGGAGGTACTTCATGCCGCAGTCCGGGGCCAGCACGATCCGCTCGGCGGGCACGTACTTCAGCGCCCGGCGGGCCCGGGCGACGATCTCGGCCGGGTTCTCCACGGTCTCATCACCCAGGTTGAGCACGCCCAGGATGATCGTCTTGCCGTCCAGCCGGGTGAGGACCTCGCAGTCCAGCCCGGACTGCGCGGTCTCGATCGAGACCTGATCGCAGACGCAGTCGGCCAGCTCGGGCAGGAACGAGTAGCCCGACGGCCGCTCGTGGATGATCGCGGCGTAGCCGAAGCACAGGTGCACGGCGGTGGTCCCGGTGATGCCCTGCAGGGCCCGGTTAATCACCCGGACGCCGTACTTGCGCGCCTCGTCCGGGCGCGCCTGCAGGTAGGGCTCGTCGAGCTGGACGATGTCCGCGCCGGCCCGGAACAGGTCCGCGACTTCCTCGTTGACCGCCTCCGCGTAGCCGAGGGCCAGGTCCTCGGTACTGGTGTAGTAGTCGTTCTGGGCCTGCTGGGCCATAGTGAACGGGCCCGGCACAGTGATCTTGATGGTCCGGCGCGTGGTGGCCCGCAGGAAGTCCACGTCCCCGACCTCGACCGGATGGCGGCGGCGGACCGGGCCGGTTACCCGGGGCACGAGGTTCGGCTCGCCGCTGCGGTCCAGCGCGGTGCCGGGGTTGTCGATGTCCACTCCGTCCAGCGCGGTCGCGAACCGGTTCGAGTAGCTCTCCCGGCGGATCTCGCCGTCGGTGATGATGTCCAGGCCGGCCCGCTCCTGGGCCCGGATGGCCAGCTCGGTCGCATCGCGCTGGGCCTGATCCAGGTACTCCGGCGCGACCCGCCACAGCTCGGTCGCACGGACCCGGGGCGGGAACCGGTCGCGCAGCCGCGCCCGGTCGATGAGCCATTCCGGCTGGGGGTAACTGCCGACCAGGGAGGTGGGGAAGAGCATGACAGCCACAATGTCAGATGGGCTGACTGCGCGCAGCCCCGGCTATCCGGCGGAGGGGATATCCGCGCGGCCGGTGACCTCGGTGCTGACCTGCCGCCTGGTCACGCTGAGCGGGCCCAGCCCGGACAGGGCCTCAGTCACCCGCGCGGCCAGCCCGGGGGCGGCGGAGGTGGACTCGGCCAGCCCGACAGCCGAGACGCCCGCCAGCCAGGACGGGATGATCTCAGTGACGTCCGCGATCACGTTGGCCTTGGCCCGGTTCGACCGGGCCAGCGCGGTCAGGTGCCGGGTGTCGGCGTCGTCCTCGGTGCCCAGCACCAGGACCAGGTCACTGGACGCCGCCACGGTCCTGATGGTCTCGGCCCGGTCGGACGCCGCGTAGCAGAACCCGTCCGGGTCGGGGCCGCGCAGGGCCGGGAACCGGGACCTCAGGGCGGCGGTCGCGATCGGGGTGTCCTCCACCGGGACGCCGGGCACGAGCACGTAGGAGACCCGCCGCGGGTCCGCGACCTGGACCGCGCCCGCCCCGACCCGGGTCTCGGCCAGGATGGCGTGATCCGGGGCCTCGCCCAGGATGGCGGGCAGTACCGCGAGACCTGACTGGCCGATGAGGACCACCTGGTCGCCACGCTCGGCGAACCGGCGGGCCTCGGCCTGCACCCCGGCCACCAGCGGGCACGTGGCGTCGATCACGATCAGGCCGCGCTCGGCGGCCTCGGCGCGCACCCCGGGGGCGACGCCGTGCGCCGGGATCAGCACCGTGGCGCCGCCGGGCACGTCATCCAGGGAACGCGCGAAGACCGCGCCGTTCTTCTCCAGGTCGCCGCAGGCCTGCGGGCTCGCCATCAGCTGCCCGCAGACGTACACCGGACCCTGGGCCAGGGCCTGCCGGGTGGTCTCGAGGGCCCGGCGCGCGCCCGGGCACCACGGGCTCACCGCGCCGAGCAGGCGCCTGGTCCCGCTGACCGCCGCCCATTCCTCGACCGCGCCGCGGGCCGCGGCCATCGCCACCCCGTCCACGCTGCTGGCCGCGGCGCCGATGGCGGTGGCCGTGCCGTCGCTGTGCAGGGCGGTGGTGACGAACAGGGCCGCACCGTCGTCGGCCTGGGACGCGTCGCCGGATCGCGGCACGGGCGCGTACCGCACGCGCACCCCCCGGCGGTACAGCAGCCCGCCGACCAGCGGCGCGGCCGGGCACGTCATCCGGCCGTGCGCCGGGTCGCCGATCTCGGTGGCGACCAGCACCTCGCCTGGGGCGACCACCGTTCCCGGCGCCAGGCATTCGCGTGCACTCGATCGGTTCATGGACGCATCCCCCTGACGCCGCCGCGTGGCGGCCTGCTCCGCGCTGGCCGGCCTGCGTCCGCAGGCCGGCCACGCTGGCCGGCCACCCCGCGCCGCGGCGGGCCGGCCGGGCCGTAGCGTCCGCTGTCGTCCCCGTTTCCTCGCGGATCAGTCTAGTGATGGCGAAGCCGGAGTGTGTGTACGCGCTGACGCGTCGTGTCGGACATGGCGCCCGGGGAAGAAGAGGTTATATGTTACTAACTCAATCGGAATTACATGTTTTAGGGCTCACCAGGGAAGACCTGCCTCAGCGGGGCCGGGCCGGACGATATGCGAGGTTTGCCCGTTCAGTACTGTCGGCACCGGGGGAGTACAGAAGATGAGCATGGCCCGGCTGGGCACCGTCCGCGGTGCGGGCCGGGGGCACACCACTCAGAGAGGACTGGCGACATGACCGCTACTGACGAGCTGCTGGCCAACAACGACCGCTACGCGGAGGGTTTCGCCGGCCCGTTGCCCCTTCCGCCGTCCAGCCACCTCGCCGTGGTGGCCTGCATGGACGCCCGGCTGAACGTCTACGCCATCCTGGGCCTGGAGGAGGGCGAGGCCCACGTCATCCGGAACGCGGGCGGGGTGATCACCGACGACGAGATCCGCTCGCTCACCATCAGCCAGCGGCTGCTCGGCACCCAGGAGATCATCCTCATCCATCACACCGACTGCGGGATGCTCACCTTCACCGACGACGACTTCAAGGCCAGCATCCAGAAGGACACCGGCATCAAGCCGCAGTGGGCGGCGGAGGCCTTCCCTGACCTCGACGACGACGTCCGCCAGTCCATCGCCCGGATCAAGGCCAGCCCGTTCATCCCGCACAAGGACTCGGTCCGCGGCTTCGTGTTCGACGTGGCGACCGGCAAGCTCCGCGAAGTGGCCTAGCCCGCCGCGGCGGCCGCCGGATCACCGGCGCCTCTAACACTGGCGCGCCCTTATCAGGGCCGCCTCCATCAGCGGCGGCAGCAGGGTCAGGAGTCCGGGGAGTCGGCCCGGCCCTGCTGTTCCGCCAGGAACTGCTCGAACTGGGCGCCGATCTCATCCGCGGACGGCAGCCGCTCTGACCCATCCACCAGCGAGCCTCGCTCGGCTCCCTCGGCGAACGCGTCGTACTGCCGCTCCAGGGCCTGCACGACTTCCATGATTTCCTCGGAGCCCTCGACCTGCCGCTGGATCTCCTCGTCCGTCTCCCGGGCCGCCTCGCGCAGGGCCTCGTCGGGAATCTGCAGCCCCGTCGCGCGGGACACCGAGTCGAGCAGGGTGATCGCCGCCGTCGGGTAGGCCGCCTGCGCCAGGTAGTGCGGCACGTGCACGGCGAAGCCGACCGCCGCGCGGTCTTCCTCGCCCAGCCGCATCTCCAGCAGCGCCGCCACGCTGCCCGGAACCTGGAGCCGGTCCACCAGCGGCGGGTACCCCGTGGTCAGGCCGGAGTCTGTGGCGTGGGCGGTGACGCCGAGCGGCCGGGTGTGCGGGGCGCCCATCGGGATGCCGTGGAACCCGACCGCCAGCCGGACTCCCATCCGGGCCGACACGTCCCGGACCGCCTGGGTGAAGCTCTCCCACTCATGATCCGGCTCGGGGCCGGTGAGCAGCAGGAACGGGCTCCCTGTGGTGTCCTTGAGCAGGTGCAGGGCCAGTTCAGGGGCTTCGTAGGACTCCCAGTGGTCCTGAGAGAAGATCATCGGAGGCCGGCGGGACCGGTAGTCGATCAGCCGGTCCACGTCGAACCGGGCGACCTCCTCGTGCTCCAGCGTGCCCAGCAAATGGGCGGACAGCATTTTGCCCGCCGCCCCGGCGTCGATGAACCCGTCGAGGTAGTGCAGCATCACTGCCCCGTCCAGTACCGGCGCGTCAGGGCTCACCTCGTAGAGGTCTCCCGGATCTCGCACCACGCTCACTGCCTTTCCAGGGTGTCAGTCACTTTGCCCGCTACCCCTTCCAACCATGAACGGCTGGTCATCCATCCCGGGTGAGGCGATCTTTGCCAACCACGCTACCGCCTGCCGGCCTCGCCATAGCGGCGCAATCCCGGCCACCGCAGCCCGGGCGGCCGCCACCGCGTCAATCGCCGTCGGCCTCCGCGGAGCCGGTCAGCCGGAGCTTACGCTGCGCACGCTGGTAGAACGTGGTCCGGCCGAGCCGGACCACCCGGGCCGCGTCGGAGATGGTGCCGACCTCCACCGTGTCGCCCGGGTGCAGGTGCCCCACCACGTTCCCGTCCGACTCCAGGGCGGGCTCGCCGCTGCCTGGCAGCACGGTGAGCAGTACCTTCTCCTTGCTGGACAGGAACAGCGCCCGATTGAAGGCTGAATGCGGCGCCACCGGGGTGACCAGCAGCCCCTCGGCCAGGGGGGACACCAGCGGGCCGCCGGCCGAGAAGTTGTAGGCGGTGGACCCGGTGGGCGTGGCCACGATCACCGCGTCCGCGGCGTAGCGCACGAACGGATGCGACTCCACAGTGAGCTCGACCAGGATGGAGGACCCGTGGCCGGGGACGCGGGCCAGGTCCACGTCGTTGAACGCGATGGTCTGCTGGCCGGGAAACTCGGCCCGGACCGCGGAGCGCGGCTCCGCGGTGAAGCGGTGCTCATCGATGGCGCACAGGGCGTCGGCCACCTCCGGCGGGTCGATCTCGGCCAGGAAGCCCAGCTTGCCCACGTTGACGCCGAGCACCGGCGGCCGGGGGCCGCACGACATGCGCATGGCACGCAGCATGGTGCCGTCGCCGCCCAGGCTGACCATGAGGTCGGAGCGGGCCGCCAGATCCGCCGGGGCGACCGCCTCGGCCGGGCCGGGCACCCGGCTGGCCTCGCCCTCCAGCACCAGCACCGTGACCTTGCGTTTGCTGGCCCAGGCCAGCAGCTCGAACATGGCCGAGTTGCAGTCCCGCCCGGGATGCAGCACGAGCCCCACCGTGTTGACCATGCCCACGGGCCGGCCTCCTCAGGTCGTGATCAGGGCGCGCACCCGCGCGGCGCGCACCGCGTCGGACAGCGTGCTGATGTCGTAGGCGCCGTAGTGGCGCTTGCCGTTGATGAAGAACGTGGGCGTGCCGGACACCGAGGACAGGTCCGCGGAGTCCACGTCCGCGGCCACCCGCGCCGCGCCCGCGTGCTTGCGCAGATCGTCGGTGAACCGGGCCGTGTTCAGGCCGAGGTCGGCTGCGTACTGGATCAGGTTGCGCGCGGTGAGCGCACCCTGGTGCTCCATCAGCACGTCGTGCATCTCCCAGAACTTTCCCTGCTTGGCGGCCGCCTCGGCGCCTTCCGCGGCCAGCTGGGCGTGCGGGTGCACGTCGCCCAGCGGCAGGTGCCGGAACACGTACCGGACGTCGCCGAAGTCGGCCAGCAGTTCCCGGACGATCGGCTCGGCCTGCCCGCAGTACGGGCACTCGAAGTCGCCGTACTCCACCACGGTGACCGGCGCCTGCTCCGGCCCGCGGATGTGATCGCGGTCCGGGTTGACCGGGACGGCCAGATCGGTGATGGTGGTGGAGGTGCCGAGCAGGGCGCGTATCTTGAGCCGCTTGGGCAGCAGCCGGGTGACCCGGAACACCGTCCAGGTGAGCGCGGATGCGCAGAACGCGGCGGACAGGATGCCCAGCTTCGCCTCGGCCAGCAGGGTGCCGTGGAAGGCGAGCGAGGCGATGAGCAGGGCCACGGTGAAGCCGATCCCCGCGATCGCGCCCGCGCCCATGACGGCGGCCCAGCCGACGGGCGGCTGGATGCGGCCCCGGCTGAGCCGGGTGACCAGCCACGCGGACCCGGTGGTGCCGACCGGCTTGCCCACCACGTAGCCGATCAGGATGCCCAGCGTGACCGGGGACGTGTACGCCTTCGAGAGCAGCCCCATGCTGACCACCACGCCCGCGTTGGCCAGGGCGAACAGCGGCACGATGAGGTAGCTCGACCACGGGTGGTAGAGCTGCTGGAGCCGCTCGTTGGGGGAGATGGCCAGCGCGACGCCACCCCGGGCCTCACGGGCCAGTTCCGGGGTGGGCTGCTCGCGGAACAGCCGGAACAGGTCGCTGGCCCGCTCCAGGTCGCTGCGCGCGGCCGGGCGGGCGTAGGTGAGCAGGCCCATGACCAGCCCCACCACGACCGGGTCCACGCCGGACTTGAAGAATGCCACCCAGGCCGCCGCCCCGAGCAGGAAGTAGGCCGGTCCGAACCGGAGCCCCGTGGCCCGGACGCCGGCCGTCGCGACCAGGATGCCCACCCCGGCCAGCAGCGCGGGCACCTGCAGGCGCGCACTGTAAAAAATCGCGATAACGGCCAGACCGGCCAGATCATCCACCACGGAGAAGGTGAGCAGGTAGGTACGCACCCGGTCGGGCAGCCAGGAGCCGACCAGGGCCAGCATGCCCAGTGCGAACGCGGTGTCGGTGGACATGGACGCGCCCCAGCCCCGCGCACCCGGGCCGCCTGCGTTGGCGGCCAGGTAGATCGCGACCGGGACGATCATTCCGCCCAGGCCGACGATGAGCGGCAGCGTCAGCCGCCGGCGCTCACGCAGTTCGCCCATGTCGAACTCGCGCCGGGCCTCCAGCCCGACGACCAGGAAGAAGAACGTCATCAGGCCGGAGTTCACCCAGCCGTGCAGGTCGTCGGACAGGCCCACGCTGCCGATGGTCACCGACAGCCGGGTGGACCAGACCGAGGCATACGCCCCGCCAGCGACATTCGCCCAGACCAGCGCGGCCACCGTCGCGGCCAGCAGGATCGCCGCGCTGCCCGTCTCGGTGCGGAGGAACTGGCGTAGCGGGGTCTCCAGGTTCCGCGCCCACGCGGTCCGCCCGGACAGGTGGGAGGGAGCCGGCTCGGATTCCGTCATGCCCGGATTCTCCCAGGACGGTGGGTCACAGGCGCCCGCGGCTCAGCCCTCCGGGCCGCCGGCAATCTCGTCCTCGTCCTCGTCGGTCAGGTGGACGGCTGCTTCCTCGGCGCCTGCGGCGCCCCCATCGATGCCCACGTCCTGCGCGACCAGGTCCGACTCACGGTCCGGGTGAGATCCCTCGTCCTCCGCGACCAGGCGGCCGGCCCGCGGCTGGGCCTCGTCGTACGCTTCCGGGCCCTCCCGGGGCAGGTCACTCTCGGCGGCCGGGTCAGGGTCGGCGTAGGGGTCAGGCTCCGGCTCTTCCTCGGCCAGCAGCTGGTCGAGCGATTCACCCTCGCGCTCCTCGGCCAGCGTGGTGCCGAAGCGCTCTGCGGCCGACCACCGGTCCGGCGGCGCGATCCCCGTGTCCAGCGGGTCGTCGCCGGGGTCACCCTCCAGCGTGTCAGACGCGTCCAGCTCACCGTCGTCGGTGAGGTCCGTGTCCTCCAGCCCGTCCGTACCCGGGTTGTACTCGCCGCGCTCGTAGTCGCCGGTACCGCCGCCGTACTCGTACTCGGTACCACCGTCGCCGCGATCGGCGGAGGGGTCATGGGTCTGTTCGGCCATAGGCCCAGGCTAGCGACAACGATCACGGGCTCCGACCAGGGAGCGGCCAGGCACCAGGTCAAGGCGTGTGCGCCTTACTCCCGGTGGGCCGCCTTGTAGTCCTCCCAGCGGTCGAGCATCGCGGGCAGTTCCTTGCTGACGAAGTCGAAGTACATGGCTGACTCGGCGAGCCGGTCCCCGGCGGGCGTGCCCGCGCCGAGCACCTCGGCCCCGTCGCGCATTGTGTCCGCCCAGCGCATCATGATCCGGTCCCGGACCCGCAGGACCTCGTGCCAGACGTTGTCCGGCATCTGGTACACGTGGCGCCGGGAGCCGGTCTCGGTCTCCCGGCTGACCAGGCCCACCTGGACCAGGTAGCGCACGCCGCCCGACACCGCGGCCGGGCTGACCTGAAGAAGCCCGGCGAGCTCCTCCGCGGTCAGGCGGCCCGCGTCCGCGGTCAGCAGCGCGACGAAGATCCTGGCCGGCATGCGCGGCATCCCCGAGTCGGCGAGCAGCGAGGCGAAGCGCTGGATGAACTGCCGCACGGCGGCGCCGTCCCGGGTCTCCTGCGCCGGCGCGGCCGCCTGCCGCTCCCGCACCTGGGCGGTGTCCCGGGCATCCGACGTCTGCGGCACTGGCTGTCTCCCCTCCTCTGGCGTTCGCTGCCGCTAGTTTAGTAGATACATAACTTTCATGATTTTGTGAAATCTAATGTTAAGCTGGGGAGCATGACAGCGGTGATCGAAGTAGCCGGCCTGGTCAAGTCGTTCGGCCGGACGCGGGCGCTGGACGGGCTGGACCTGACCGTCGACGCCGGTGAGGTGCACGGTTTCCTGGGCCCTAACGGGTCAGGCAAGACCACCACCATCCGGGTCCTGCTCGGCCTGATCCGGGCCGGAGGCGGCAGCGCGCGGCTGCTCGGCGGCGATCCCTGGGCGGAGGCCACGGCGCTGCACCGGCGGCTCGCGTACGTGCCGGGCGACGTCACCTTGTGGCCGAACCTGTCCGGCGGCGAGGTCATCGACCTGCTCGCCCGGCTCCGCGGCGGCCTCGACGAGAAGCGCAAGGCAGCCCTGCTGGAAAAGTTCGAGCTCGACCCGGCCACCAAGAGCCGGTCCTACTCCAAGGGCAACCGGCAGAAGGTCGCGCTGGTGGCCGCGCTCTCGTCCGGGGCCGAGCTGCTGATCCTGGACGAGCCGACCTCGGGGCTGGACCCGCTGATGGAGGCCGCGTTCCGGGAGTGCGTGGATGAGGAACGGCAGTCGGGACGGACGGTGCTGCTGTCCAGTCACATCCTGTCCGAGGTGGAGGCGCTCTGCGACCGGGTGACGATCATCCGCGCGGGCCGCACGGTGGACTCCGGTGCCCTGGCTGACCTGCGGCACCTGTCCCGTACCTCGCTGCGGGCCGAGCTGGACCGGCCGCCGGACGGGCTGGCTGGCCTGCCGGGCGTGCACGACCTGGAGATCGCTGGCCACCGGGTCAGCGGCCAGGTGGACAACGGCGTGCTGCCTGAGGTGCTCAGGCGGCTGGCCGCGGCGGGGGTCCGCAGCCTGGTCAGTCAGCCACCCACGCTCGAGGAACTGTTCCTGCGCCACTACACGGACCCGTCATGACCGCGGTGGCCGCCCGCACGCAGCGGCCTGGACGCCCGCTGGGCGGCCGGGGCCGGGCCGGGCTGACCGGGACCGCCGCCCTGATCTCCCTCGCCCTGCGCCGCGACCGCATCGTCCTGCCGGTCTGGGTGTACGTGTTCGCGGCCAGCATCGGCAGCACGGGGTACAGCTTCCGCCACCTCTACACCAGCCTGGGTGAGCGCCTCGCGCTCATCGCCAGCGTCCGGAATGACCCGTCGGTCCTCGCGCTGAGCGGGCCGGTGTACGGGACCAGCGCGGGCTCGCTGGTGGCCTGGAAGGTCCTCGTGTTCGCGGCCGCGGGCGCTGGGCTGATGGGGATCTTCACGGTGGTCCGGCACACCCGCGACGACGAGGAGCAGGGCCGGCTGGAACTGGTGGGCGCCGCGGCGGTCGGCCGCCAGGCGCCCCTGGCGGCCGGCCTGACGGTGGCGTTCGGCAGCGGGCTCGTCCTCATCCCGGTCATCGCCGCCGTGCAGGTCATCCTGGGTTACCCGGCCGCCGGGTCGCTGGCCCTGGGCGTGGCGGTCGGGCTGACGGGCTGCGTGTTCGCGGCCATCGCCGCGGTCTGCGCTCAGCTGACGGTCAGCGCCCGGACCGCCCGCGGGCTGGCCGTCGGCGTGCTCGGGGTGTCGTTCCTGCTCCGCGCGGTGGGCGACTCGGCGTCCGGGGCGTCCTGGCTGCGCTGGGCCTCGCCGCTGGGCTGGGCCGAGCAGGTGCAGGTGTACGCGAGTCCCCGGTGGAGCGTGGGCGTCCTGTTCGTGGTGGCCGCCGCCGTCCTGACCGGGTGCGCCGCGCGGCTGGCCGCCCATCGTGACCTGGGTGCGGGCCTGCTGCCCGCCCGGGCCGGCCTGCCGCAGGCGGCGGTGTGGCTGCGCAGCCCGCTCGCCCTGGCCTGGCGGCTGCAGCGTGGCGCCCTGCTCGGCTGGGCGGTCGGCTTCGCGCTGGCCGGCGCGGTGCTCGGGTCGGCGGCCCGCGGGATCGGCCCGATGCTGAACACCAGCGCCCAGGCCCGGCAGATGTTCATCCGGCTGGGCGGGCACAGCGGCCTCGTCGACGCCTACCTCGCGGCGGTGATCGCGATGATGGGCGTGGCGGCCGCGGGGTATGCGGTCGCGGCCGTCCTGCGGCTGCACGGCGAGGAAAGTGAGCGCCGGGCCGAGCCGGTGCTGGCCGGCCCGGTCGGGCGTGTCCGCTGGGCGGGCAGCCATGTGCTCGTCGCCGCCGTGGGCAGCGTGGCGCTGCTGCTGGTGGGGGGCGTGGCCATGGCGCTGGGCGATGGGTTCACCTCGGGCGGCGTGGGCGCCGAGGTGCCGCGGCTGGCCGGTGCGGGACTGGCCCAGGTCCCGGCGGCCTGGGTCATGGCGGGCGTGGCGGTCGCGCTGTTCGGCCTGGTGCCGCGGGCGGCGGTGGCCGGGGCGTGGAGCGCGCTCGGCGTGGCGGCCCTGATCACGCTGCTCGGGCCGGCGATCAGGGTGGGGCAGGGGGTGCTGGACGTGTCGCCGTTCAGTCAGGTACCGAAGCTGCCGGGGGCGGTGGTCTTGGCGGGGCCGCTGGCGTGGTTGGTGGTGGTGGGGGTGGTCCTGGCGGTGGTGGGGCTGGCTGGGTTCCGGCGGCGTGACTTGATGTGAGGTTCGCGGTGGTTGGGGGGTGGTGGGTGCGGGTGGGGTGCGGAGTGGGGAGGGTGACGTGGGGGCCGTGGGCGCTGGCTGGCCGGCTGGCGGACGGCGCCCGGCGGCGCGGCGTGCTTCTTCCGGCGGGCCGCATCGGGTACGCCAGCGCCCACGGCCCCCACGCCACCCCCGCGTGAGCCGCCCCGGGTCCGCCTGCGCCAACCCCGCGTGAGGCCGCCGGTCCGCGCACGCTAACCGTGCGTGAGGGCGTCCCGGTCCCTGCGCGCGAGGGCCCGGCCCGCCTGGCAGCACCATCAGCACACGGGTACCCGTAGGCCGAGGGCTGGGCCGGGCCCTGGGGCCGAGTGAGCCCACACCCTTCGTGATCATGGGATTAGTGGCGCTCCAACGCCACTAATCCCATGATCACGAAGCGGAGCAGAGCGCGGTGCGCGGGGAAAGGGGGCGGGAGGGGTCAGTGTGATTCGTGGGACTGGGGGGAGGGCGGCGGACCGGGGCGCGTCGGCGGGACCGGGGGGCAGACCCGGGGGGTCGGGGGCAGATTGGCGGCGGCGGCGGGGTCGGGGGCGGAGCGCGGCGGGCGGCGGCGGCGTGGCGGGGGACGCGGCGTGGCGGGGGACGCGGCGTGGCGGGGACGCGGCGTGGCGGGGGCGGCGGCAGGCTGGGTGGGGCAGAGCGGGGGATGGGGGCACGGGCATGCGAATGGGGCCCCTCCGAGTATGAGTCGGAGGGGCCCCACCGGGCCGCGCTACACCAGTGCTCCGGTTGCCCGGCGTCCTGAAGCGCTACGACCTACCGCAGGGCGTGGAAGCAGCAACTGAAAATGCCGGTTACCCGGCCTTCCTGTCGCCCGGGTTTCCCCGGCGTCCCGGGAGTTTCCCCCCGGGAAGGACTTCCGCCTTGCGATGAATGAATTTGTACTCCCGCCCGGGGAAGCGGCGCAAGGGTTTCTGGCCAGTAATTTCAAGATTTTCCTTGTTATCCAGGAAATCCACAAGAAAGTGCCTGTTATCCCCCGGGAAAGGGAGCTGTCCACCGGGCTATCCACACCCTGGTCCACAGCCTGGCCCCTGGGCGGCCTGCCGGGGGCGGAGCCGGAGCGGCCCTGATCCTGGTGCGGGCGGCGGGCATCCCGCGCTCCGGTGCTGAACCGGGAGGCGGGAGGGATATGGGCGGGAATGCCTGGTACGCAGCGAGGCCCCTCCACGTATGAGGTGGAGGGGCCTCGCCGCGGCCATCCAGCAGGGCCGCCGATTACTCGGCTACCGGGGTGCTGTCGGGCCGCTCCACCAGGGCGGGAAAATCAGCCCGGAGTGCCAGTTTCCCGGCGCTCCGCACACCCGCCCGGGCGTTCCGGTTTCCCGGCCCGCCGGCGTGCGGGGGTTCTCGCTGATCTCCATATTTGGTGGTGCAGAATTTCTACCGCTTGGCACCGGGCGGGGCAAGGGCTTTCTGCCACGAATTTAGGGATTTTATGGCTATGAACAGCTTTTCCACAACAGCAGCCTGGTTATCCCCCGGGCCGGGCGGCTGTCCACCGCTTCATCCACAGCCCGGTCCACAGGACCGCGCCCGGGAGGGCTGGCCGCGCCTGAGGCTCAGCTGATCTGGGCGGGGGAGCTGCCCGGGACAGCTCCGTTGCGGCCCTTGGGTCGGGCCGGAGCGGCGCGGCGGCGCAGCAGGCTGCCGAGCAGGGCCAGGCCGAGTGCGCCCGCTGGCGGCAGGGTGACCAGGGCGGGCAGCTGGTAGCGCCAGGAGAACTCGAACAGGTCGGAGGCGAGCAGGACAGCCACGGCCGAGCCGAAGACCAGCAGGCAGGCCAGGGCGAGCTGGCGCTGGCCGGGGGAGAGGAAACCGCGACCGCGGGCCGAGGCCAGGCTGCCCGCCAGGGCGATCAGCGCGCCCGCCAGCCCGGCCAGGGTAGCCAGCGCCAGCAGCGGGCCGGGTGTGTAGCCACCGTGCAGCTGGTAGCCGCGCAGGAATCCGGCCAGCGGCCGGTTCACCGTGGCCCGGCCGCCCATGCCGGCGGGCAGCGGCCGGACCTGGACCGGGCCGCCGCTCGAGGCGAAGTGCAGGCCCAGCATGATGGTGTGACCGGGGCTGAGGTAGATGCTGTCGCCGTAGGACGGGTAGCTGGCCTGGAACTGCCAGCGGGAGATGGGCGTGTCCCCGGTGCTGGTCACCCGGTGCACCTCGAACAGCCGGGCCGCGTCGCCGAGGACCCCCGCCGCCACCCGCAGCGGCTGCCGGGTGATCACCTGGTGCTCGAAGTTCCCGATGACCTCGCCGTGGGTGCGGCCGGGCGGCGCGACGTAGGTGTGGTCGGGGGACAGGGCGCTGTGCACCAGCCCGTCCGGGCCGAGCCGGATCGCGAGCGCCCGCGGCGGGCAGACCGCCCGCTCGTAGGCGGGCAGGTTCAGCGCCGCGCAGTCCGCGCTCTCCGCCAGCCGCCCGTAGATGGTGCTCCCGGCCGCGGGGGCCAGCGAGAACTGGTGCACGACCACGTACTCGCGGAGGGAGAAGCCGATGATCGGGAGCACGAACGCCACGCAGAGCAGGACGGCCCGGAGCAGCTTGCGCCGCCAGCCCGGCACGACGATCAGCAGGTAGACCACGGCGGGGACGATGAGGATCTGGCCAACCTGGGCGATGGGCGCGCTGGCCCCGAGGGCCAGGCCGCCCGCCGCGATCAGCCGGGGCCCGGGGGCGGGCCGCCAGAGCAGCAGGGCCAGGCCCGCGAGGATCAGGGCCTCGAACCAGACGTCCGGCATGATGGTCTGCTCGATCTGCAGCTGGTAGGCATCGAGCAGGACCGGCGCGGCGGCCAGCGCGGCCAGCCAGCGCGGTGTCCCGCGGCGCATCAGGAGCAGGTAGATGACCACGGCCATGGCCAGGCCGGCCAGATGCTGGATCACGGTGACCGTGACCAGGTTGCCCCCGGCCAGCAGCACCTTGAGGATCACGTTGTAGCCGAGCGGGTCGTTGCCGGGCCAGGCGCCGAACAGGTACTTGAGGCTGTCGATGTACAGCAGGGCCGGCTGGTAGGCGGCCAGCGAGAGAGCCCGCAGGACCACCCCGGCCAGCAGGAGCAGCGTGATCAGCCAGTGCCGGCGCACGGTGGCGGCCGCCCGGCCCAGGCCGCGCCGGGCGCCGTTATCCTGGCCGGCCGCATCGGCGGCGGCCTCCCCGGTGGGCCCGTCAGCGGGCCCGTCGCCCCCGGCCGGGCCGGAGCCCGCGGTGGTGGACATTCGCATGACGGTCATCCCGGTAGGTGGGGGCGCCGACATCGGGCCGGCAGCCAGGCGGCGCTGAAGGTCGAGCCGGCAGGCGGCGCTGACGTAGAAGGCTATCCGAGGTGCCTGACTGCCGGGCCCAGTCTGCGGTCAGGGATGAATTTTCTTGCCTTCGCTAAGCATTGTCACGAACGTGGCGACCCGCCGGGCCCGGGTCTCCGGCCGCTTGGCCTCCGCCACGCGGTAGAGGATCGCGTACCGGTTGGCCCGGTCCAGGCTCTCGAAGAACGTGCGGGCCGCGGGGTTGCCGTCGAGGGCGCGGGCCAGGTCCTCTGGCACCGCGGCGGTGGACTGCGGCTCGTAGGCCGCGGCCCAGCGGCCGTCCGCCCGGGCCCGCTCCACCTCGCGCAGGCCCGCTGGCCTCATCCGGCCGGCCTCGATCAGGGCGCTGGCCTGCTCGGCGTTGATCCGGGACCACTTGCTGGCGGCCCGGCGCGGCGTGAAGCGCTGCAGCCAGTGGCCGTCGTCCAGGCGCCCCTTCTGGCCGTCGATCCAGCCGTGGCACAGCGCGACGCCCACTGCGTCCGGGTACGCCACCCCGGTGGCCCCCGAGCCCTTCTTGGGGATCTTGAGCCACACTCCGGGCGAGTCAGCATGGTGCTCGGTGAGCCAGTCGTCCCACTCGGCTGCCGAGCCGAAGCCCAGTACGGGGAGGTTGTCCGCCGGCATAAGCACAGTGAACCACGCGTTTAGCCGCCAGGAGCTTAGTTGTATTTTCGCAAGTAAGGAAAACCTGCAGCCCGCTGCCCTGAGGGAGCCGTGACACCGCCCACCCGCCGCCGCCGGTACCTGATCCTCGTCATCTGCTGCATGAGCCTGGTGATCGTGGGGCTCGACAACACGATCGTGAACGTCGCGCTGCCGTCCATCCAGCGAGATCTGCACGCCTCGGTGTCCGGGCTGCAGTGGGTGGTGGACGCCTACACCCTGGTGCTGGCCAGCCTCCTGGTGCTGTCCGGCTCCACCGCGGACCGCTTCGGGCGGCGCAGGACGTTCCAGGCCGGGCTGGCCACGTTCACGGTGGCCTCGCTGCTGTGCAGCCTCGCGCCCAGCCTGGGCTGGCTGGTGGCGTTCCGGATGCTGCAGGCGGTCGGCGGCTCCATGCTCAACCCGGTGGCCATGTCGATCATCGTGAATACCTTCACCGACCGGGCGGAGCGGGCCCGGGCCATCGGCGTCTGGGGCGGGGCGGTGGGGGTCAGCCTGGCCCTGGGCCCGGTGGTGGGCGGGCTGCTGATCGCCTCGGTGGGCTGGCGGGGGATCTTCTGGGTGAACATCCCCGTCGGGGTGGCGGCGATCCTGCTCACCGCGCTGTTCGTGCCCGAGTCCAAGGCCCCGCACCCGCGGCGGCTCGACCCGGTCGGCCAGGTGCTGGTGATCGTGACGCTGGCCTCGCTGGTCTACGGGATCATCGAGGGCCCCCGGCACGGCTGGGGCTCCCCGGAGATCATCGGGTGTTTCGTGCTGTCCGCGCTCGCCCTCGGGGCCCTGCTCGTGGTCGAGCCGCGGCGCCGTGAGCCGCTGCTGGACCTGAGGTTCTTCCGCAGCGCGCCGTTCTCCGGGGCCACGGTGATCGCGGTCAGCGCGTTCGCCGCGCTGGGCGGGTTCCTCTTCCTCAACACGCTGTACCTGCAGGACGTGCGCGGTTACTCGGCGCTGCACGCCGGGCTGCTCACGCTGCCGCTGGCCGCGGTCACGGTGATCTTCGCGCCGCTGTCCGGGCGGGTCATCAGCCACCGCGGCCCGCGGATCCCGCTGATCGTCGCGGGGATCTGCATGTCCGCGGGCGCGCTCATGCTGACCGGGCTGACCGCGCAGCAGTCCACCGGCTGGCTGCTCACCTCTTACGTGATCTTCGGTACCGGCTTCGGCGTGGTGAACGCCCCGATCACCAACACCGCGGTGTCCGGGATGCCGCGCACGCAGGCGGGGGTGGCGGCGGCGATCGCGTCCACCAGCCGGCAGGTAGGCCAGTCGCTGGGCGTGGCGGTGGTCGGGTCCGCGGTGACCTCGATCATGGTGGGCCCGATGCGCACCGGCTTCACCACCGCGAGCCACGTGGGCTGGTGGATCATCACCGGCTGCGGGCTCGTCGTGCTGATCGTGGGCGTGGCGACCAGCGGCCGGTGGGCGCGGCAGACCGCGGCCCGGACCGCGGACCGGCTCATGTCGGAGGAAGAGCCGGTCCCGGTCGGGTGACGCCGCCCGGCGTCAGCTGGGCGGGCTGACGCTGATCAGGGAGAACATGGCCCCCTGGTCGTCGGCGACCGTGGCCATCCGGCCGTACGGGGAATCCTGGGGTGGCTGGATGACCTGGCCGCCCGCCGCCGTCGCGGCGGCGACCGAGGCGTCGGTGTCGGCGGTCGCGAAGTACGTCTGCCAGTGCGCGGGCACCTCGCCGGGCACGTTGCTGCCCAGTTCACCGATCCCGCCGACCTCGGTGCCGTTGAGCTTCAGCGTGGCGTAGCGGAACCCGTCACCGCTCATGTCGCCGTACCCGTACCCGAACACGGCCTGGTAGAAGGCCTGGTTCTGCTCGTAGGCGCGGCTGAGGTTCTCGTTCCAGCACAGCGAGCCTGGCTCGTTGGCCAGGCCGGCCCCGGTGTGCGCGCGGGCCTGCCAGATGCCGAAGACCGCGCCGCCCGGGTCGGCCGCCACCGCCATCCGGCCGACGTCCATCACGTCCATCGGCCCCATGATCGTCTGGCCCCCGGCCGTCTTGATCCTGCTGACCGTGTCGTCGGCGTCGTCCGAGGCGAGGTAGGTGGTCCACACCGACGGCATGCCGGGCGGCCCCTGCTTCGGGCCGATGCCCGCCACCGCCCGGCCGTCCTTGAGGCACATGGCGTAGCCGCCGGCCTCGGGCGGGCCGGGCCGGACGTCCCAGCCGAACAGGTTCGTGTAAAAGGCGCCGGCACCAGGTCCAGCCTAGGAGCAGCCGGGGCTGGCACGCACCCCCGGCCGGCCAGGACGCGCCTGGCTGGCGTGCCGCTGGCCAGCGTCCTGTTCCGGCCCCCGGTCAGGGCTCGGACGGGAAGCAGTAGGAGTCACCGGACGCGTCCCCGCCTCGCCGCTCAGTACATCAGCCAGAACCCGCTGATGGCCAGGGCGCCCAGCGCCACCAGGGCGAACAGGGTCACCCAGACCCCGCCGGGGACGCCGGTGAGCGCGGCGAGCTGGTCCGCGTCCGACCGGGACGCCCGGCCGCGCCGGCGGGAATGCTGCAGCTCCAGGACCGGCCGGATCCCCCCGATCAGCAGGAACCAGGCTGTCGCGTACCCGAACGCCGCCTGCAGCAGGGACGAGCCGCGCCAGGTCACCAGGGCCACCGCCGCCGCCACCGTGACCGTGGCCAGGATCCCGTAGGCGTTGCGGATCATCAGGGTCAGCGCGGCCACGAGCACCAGGCTGAGCAGCAGCGCGGCCACCAGGTGCCCGCTGGCGAGCAGGGCGGCCGCGCCCAGGCCCAGAAGCGGGGGGGCCAGGTACCCGGCCGCGGCGGTGGCCACGATGCCGGGACCCGAGGCGTTCCCGGCGGACACGGTGAGCCCCGCCGTGCTGCGGTGCACCCGGACGCCGTCGAGACGGCGGCCCACGGCCAGCGCGACCAGCGCGTGGCCGCCCTCGTGGGCGATGGTCACCACGGTGCGGGACACCGGCCAGGCCCGGCGCCACCCGACCAGGATCAGCGCGGCCAGGGCGGTGCCCAGCACCAGCAGCCGGGGAGGCAGCGGCTCGGAGGTGACCGCCTCGTGCCACAGCTGGCCGAGCGATGTGGCGTGCACGCCCGCCATCCTGCCAGGCGCACCGGGCACCCCGGGCCCGGGAAGCGGTCAATTCACCGCATCCGCAGCTAATTCCCAGGCTCAGCGCCGGGACAGGTGGTCGATCCGGGCGACTTCGGCGGGAGTGAGGGAGAAGCCGCATACGTCGAAGTTGGCCGCGATCCGGTCCGGCTGGGCCGACTTCGGGATCACCGCGATGCCGTGCTCGATGTGCCAGCGGAGCACCACCTGGGCCACGGTCACCCCGTGCTCCCCGGCGATCCCGGTCAGTACCGGGTGACCCAGGTCCGTCCCCTTGAGCGGGCTGTAGCCCTCCAGGGTCACCCCCCGCTCGCGGCTGTCTTCCAGCACGGCCTCGTCGTATTGGGCCGGGCTCCACGGGATCTGGTTGACGGCGGGCGCGTCCCCGGTCGCCTTGATCAGCGTGTCGATCTGCGCGATCGAGTAGTTGCTCACCCCGACCGCCCGGGCCAGGCCCTGGCCGCGCAGCGTGAGGAACTCCCGCCACACCGGGCAGAGCGCGCGGGCCGGCGGCGGCCAGTGCACGAGCCACAGGTCAACGTAGCTGGTGCCGAGGGCGCGCAGGCTGGCCGTCAGCGTCTTGCGTTCGTGGCCCGCCTTGCCCGGCGGGAGCTTGGTGGTGATGAACACCTCGCTCCGGTCCAGGCCGCTGTCCCGCAGCGCGCAGCCTACCTCGGCCTCATTGCCGTACATGGTGGCCGTGTCGAGGTGCCGGTAGCCCACCTGCAGCGCGGTGAGGATGGCCTCGTACCCGGCTGAGCCATGCAGCCGCCACGTGCCGAAGCCGAGCAGCGGCATGCTGACCCCGCCGGGCAGCACGGCGGAGGGGATTTCTGGCGCCTTCGTCATAGGGGACATTCTGCCCAGCCAGGGCCGTCCTGACGCGGCGGGAGTCAGGTGATCAGCGTCCCGGTGCGGGCGGTGAGGCTGGCGAACAGGTCGCTCAGCCGCTTGGTGACCGGCCCGGGCGAGCCTGACCCGATGGGGCGCCCGTCCAGCTGGACGACGGGGGTGAGACCGCCCATGGTCCCGGTCACGAACACCTCGTCGGCCGCGTAGAACTGGGTCAGGCTGTAGTCACCGGCCGTGTGCGGGATACCCGCGCCCGCGGCGAGTTCCAGCACGGCGGCCCGGGTGATCCCCTCCGGGCAGGCGGCCGTGCTGGGCGTGCCCAGCCCCCCGGCGGTGACCAGGAACAGGTGCGTCGCGTTGGTCTCGGCCACGAAGCCGCGGCCGTCCAGCATGACCGCGTCGTCCGCGCCGGCCACGTTGGCCTCGATCTTGGCCAGGATGGAGGGGAGCAGGTTGTTGTGGTGGATCTTGGGATCGAGGACGTCCGGCGGCGGGCGGCGCACGCTCGAGGTGATCAGCGTGATCCCGGACTGGTCGTAGACGGGGTCCTTATGCTCGGCGAGCACGATCAGGGTGGGCCCGGACTGGTTCAGCCGGGGGTCCATGCCGCTGGTGATCTTCACGCCGCGGGTGAGGGTGAGCCGGATGTGCACGCCGTCGGTCATCGCGTTCGCGCGCAGGGTGGCGCGGATCTGCGCGGTGATCTCCTCATCCGGCGGGATCGCGGTGAAGGCCAGCGCGGCCGCGGAGCGGCGGAGCCGGGCGAGGTGCTCACCGAGCCGGAAGATCCGGCCCTGGTAGAGCCGCAGCCCCTCCCAGACCGCGTCGCCGCCCTGCACCGCGGAGTCGAAGGGGCTGATCACGGCCTGGTCGCGGTGCGACAGCACGCCGCCCACGCTGACGATGAGGTCCCGGTTGCGCTCGTCAAAGGCCTGCAGCATCACGCGGCTCCAGAGCTGGGTGCGGGGTCGTGGGGCCCGGGATCCCGGTGGGGTCCCCGGCTGGGGTGCCCGTCAGGCGGCTGGCGTGAAGCTGCTGGTAGAACGGCTGGCACTGGTCGGCCAGCGCCGCGAGCCGGGGCGGGAGGGCCTGGTCCGGCGGGTGATAGGGGCCGAAGCCGGTTGACCGCCAGACCGAGTCGTACCAGTACGGTGCCCAGACGCCGTCGGTCTCCCTCGGCCCCGGGGGCCAGGACAGCATGGCCGCCGTGAACGGGACGTCCAGCGCGGCGCAGAGCGCGCGCAGCACCGCCTCGGGGTGTTCGAGCAGGTCACGGGAGTCGACGACCGGGCCGCCGAACCGGTCGAAGATCTCCTCCTGCTGCCACACACCGAGATCATCCACGGTAGGCGTGGCGCGTACCTTCGCGTAAGAGGCCAGCAGTTCCCGGGGATCCCGGATGAGGAACGCGTGCCGCAGCGGCGCGAGCGCTTCCCGGTCCACCTCCGGCAGCAGGTGATGGGTCATGTGCTTGGCGTAGAACACGGTCCGGCCCGCGGGCAGGGGTGCCGTGGTCAGCTCGCGGAGCACGGTCTGCCAGCGAACCGGCTGGCTGGCGATCACCTCGTCCCGGCCCGGGTGCGCGAGCCCCGTGCGGTCCAGGTAGAAGGCGTACAGCGGCTCGTCCGCGACCACGGTGTCCGGGCGGTTCTCCCAGGCCCGCATCAACGCGGTGGACACCGTCCGCGGCCCGGACCACATCGCGATCCGGATGGGCTCATCCGCCATGGCTCAGCCGGCGAGCTGGGCGGATTCGGCGCCGATCGTGGTGTCCTCACCGTGCCCGGTGTGCACGACGGTCTCCGGCGGCAGGTCCAGCAGCCGGTCCCGGATGGAGCTGACGATCGCGGCGGGGTCGGAATACGACCGGCCGGTCGCGCCGGGACCGCCATGGAACAGGGTGTCCCCGGAGAACACCGCCCGCAGGGACGGCGCGTACAGGCACACGCTGCCCGGGGAATGGCCCGGGGTATGCAGCACCCGCAGCGGGGTGGCGGCGACCTCGATGACCTCCTCGTCGGCCAGGTCGCCGTCGGGCACCGTGCCGGGGTAGACCATCCGCCAGAGCACCTGATCGCCGGGGTGCAGCAGCACCGGTGCCCCCGTCGCCGCGGCCACCTGCGGCGCCGCGTTGATGTGGTCGTTGTGCCCGTGCGTGCAGACGATCGCGGACAGCCGGCGCCCGCCCACCGCGGCCAGGATCGCGCCGGCGTCGTGAGCCGCGTCGATGACGATGACCTCGTGATCGTCACCGACCAGCCACACGTTGTTGTCCACCGCGAAGTCCTGCCCGTCCAGGGAGAACGTGCCCGAGGTGACGATCTTCGCGATCCGCGCGGCCATCAGAGCGTCACCACGCTGCGCAGCACCTCACCACGCTCCATCTTCGCGAAGGCCTCCTCGACCGCGTCCAGCGCGATTGTTTCACTAACGAACTTTTCGAGCGGCAGCCTTCCCTGCAGGTAGAGGTCGATGAGGACCGGGAAGTCACGCTCGGGCAGGCAGTCGCCGTACCAGGACGACTTGAGGGCGCCGCCGCGGCCGAACACGTCCAGCTGCGGCAGCTCGATCCGCATCTCCGGGGTCGGCACGCCGACCAGGACCACGGTCCCGGCCAGGTCCCGGGCGTAGAACGCCTGCTGGTAGGTCTCCGGGCGGCCGATCGCCTCGATCACCACGTCCGCGCCGTTGCCCCCGGTCAGGGCCCGGATCCCCTCGACCGGGTCGGTCTCCCGTGAGTTGATCACGTGGGTCGCGCCGAACTGCCGGGCCCACTCCAGCTTCCGCGGGTCGATGTCCACCGCGATGATCGTCCGCGCCCCGTTCAGCACCGCGCCGAGCACGGCCGCGTCACCCACCCCGCCACAGCCGATGACGGCGACTGAGTCGCCCCGGACGACCGGGGCGGTGTTGATGGCGGCGCCCAGGCCCGCCATCACGCCGCAGCCGAGCAGGCCGGCCACCTCGGGCCGGGCGGCCGGGTTGACCTTCGTGCACTGGCCCGCGGCGACCAGCGTCTTCTCCGCGAACGCGCCGATGCCCAGCGCGGGGGACAGGACCGTGCCGTCCGGGAGAGTCATCTTCTGCCTGGCGTTGTGCGTGCTGAAGCAGTACCAGGGGCGGCCCCGCTTGCAGGCGCGGCACTCGCCGCAGACCGCGCGCCAGTTCAGGATGACGAAGTCGCCGGGCGCGATCGCGCTGACCCCGTCGCCCACCGCCTCGACCACGCCGGCGGCCTCGTGCCCGAGCAGGTAGGGATAGTCGTCCCCGATGCCGCCTTCCCGGTAGTGCAGGTCGGTATGGCAGACGCCGCACGCCTGCACCCGGACCAGGGCCTCCCCGGGCCCGGGATCGGGCACCAGGATCGTGGTGACTTCGACTTTGGCGCCCTTAGCTGGGGCGACGACGCCCCGCACTTCGTGTGTCATCCGACCATCGTGCCGAACGCCGGTGCCCAGCGGAAGGCCGGGGCCGGCTCACCGCGGCTTGCGACATCCGTCAGCCGACCGATGTCTTGGGCTCCCCGGCCGGCCATCGTGGTCTGGAGAACGGCGTTACATGCCGGCACCTGACCCGACCAGGCTCGGCAAGGAAACAGATGAACAGGTTGGCGCCCGTCCGCGTGACGGCAACGCGCCCGTATCGCATCTCCCTTCCCGCAGGTCCCCAAGCAGCGGCCGAAGCCCGCCGCCACGTCTGGGCGATCATCCACGCATGGGATATCCCCATCGACGCCTACGGCGCAGCTCTGCTCGCCAGCGAACTGGTCACCGACGCCATGAGGCAGGACACAGATGGGCACGAGGCGGTTCAGTTGATGATCAGCTGGGTTGATGGGCAGTTGCGGGTGGAAGTACACGAGGGATCGCAGTCCGATCCGGCGCCAGTGCCGGTGGACCCGCGGCCCGACGCAGACGCCCGGCGCGGCCTCATGCTGGTCCGCACCGCCCGGCGGCGCTACTTGCGCTTCCGGTACTGGCCCGAGCAGGCCCGGCAAGGAAACAGATGACAATGATGGCGCCAGTCCGCGCGATAGTGGAGCGCCCGTACCGAATCTCACTGCTCGCCGGCCCGGCCGCCGCGGCGCAGGCCCGCCGTCACGTCGGCGCGATCATCCGGGCCTGGGACGTCCCCGTGGACTCCTACACCGCGGCCCTGCTCACCAGCGAGGTGGTCACCAACGCCATCCTGCACGCCGCGGATGAGCACGAGTGCCTCGAGCTGGTGATCAGCTGGACCGCCGGCCTCCTGCGGGTGGAAGTGCACGACGGGTCGCGGTCAGCCCCGGCCCGGGTGCACCCGCTGCCTTATGCCGAGGCCGGGCGCGGCCTCATGCTGCTGGACAGCCTGTCCACCGACTGGGGTCACCGCGAGACGGCCCGCGGCAAGGCGGTCTGGTTCACGCTCGCGCCCTAAACCTCGTCCTGGATCCGGTCAACTCCCCCCCGAGCCGGATCCAGGACGAGACCGGGCTGAGCCCGGTCAGCCGGCCGCAATGCGGCCCGGTCGCGGTGAGGCCCCGGGGACCCGCAAGGAGGCTGAGCTGGCGGGCTCAGCCGCAGAAGCCGTCGCCGGCTGAGCCCAGGCGCGAGGCTCAGCTGGCGGCGGCGCGGCGGTCGGTGGCCTCGCGGGCGATGTCGATCCGGGACCGCACGTCGAGCTTGCCCAGGATGTGCGAGACGTGGGTCGCCACCGTGCGGTGGGACAGGAACAGCCGGGCGGCGATCTGCGGGTTGGTCATGCCCTGGGCGACCAGCGCGGCGATCTTGGCCTCGGCGGGCGTCAGGCTGTCCCAGCCACGGCGGGCCCGCCGGTGCTTGACCCGCGGGGCCCGGCGGATGCCGTGGGCCCGGAACCTGGCCTGGAGCCGGGCGACATCCCGGGTCGCGCCGAGGGACGAGTAGACGTCAACCGCACGGCTGAAGGCGGCCCGCGCCGGATCCCGCGCGCCCTGGTCAACCAGAGTCCCGGCCGCGGCCTCCAGGGCCTTCGCGCCGAGCAGCGGACGCCGCGCGTCGCGATAGCATTCCGCGGCCCGCAGGAGGCCGTCCGCGTCGCGCTCAACGAAGCCCCGGCAGCACAGGGCGTTGGCTTGCCGATGCGGGATCGTTGACCCATCGGCCAGGGCGCTAGCCCGATCCGCCAGGCTCTGCGCCGTGGCGGTGTCGCCGAGTTTCGTGGCCAGGCGGACGCCGTCCACCAGCAGATCCTCAACCTCGTCGAGTTCCTCGGCGTTGTCGGCGAACCCGGTTAGCACGCCGAGCGCCTGGGTCAGCGCCCCTGCCTGCTCGAAGGCCTGGCTCCTGGCCAGGGCCAGGGTGCCAACCACCCGGTTGCCGATCCGCTCAGCATGGGGCGCGGCCGCGGCCAGATGTCCCCGTGCGGCGTCGATCTCGCCGCGGTGAAGGCTGATCACGGCGGCGACGCCATGGTCGCAGCAGGCTACCTCGGGCTCTTTGGGGACTTCCTCGAGGACGCCCACCTCGGCCATGGCGTCGTCCCAGCGTCCCGTGTGGAACAGCAACTGGCCGAGACAGCTCTGGGCCTGGGCGCGCCGGACCGTGATGCCAACGCGGTCGGCGAGCTGCTGGGCCTCGCGGGCCGCCGTAAAGGCCCGGTCATACTGGTCGAGGTCACCAAGCGTGACAGCCTTGTTGACCTGGAGGAGCAGGCGCAGGTCGGTCAGGGCCGGGTCTCCCTCGGTGACCGTCAGCGCTTGGTCGAACAGCGGCAGCGCATCGGCCATCCGGCCCTGCATCATGGCCACGATGATGAGCACCTGCAGGGCCCAGCCGACCGCCCAGTCGTCACCGGCGGTAGTCGCCTCGGCCAGGGCCTCGGCCGCCACCTTGCCCGCCATCTCCACCTGGCCGAGGTGACGGTGCGTCCGGGCCGTCGCCACCAGCAGCCGGGCCCGGTTCCGTCCAGAGATCCCGGGGTGGGACAGGGCCTGATTCAGCGCGGCGAGGGATTCGGTGAACCGGCCGGGCAGCGTGCGGCACTGTGCCAGTGTCCAGTGCAGGTCCACGAGCAGGTCAGGGTCATCGGTGGCGGCGAGCGCACGGCTGGCGACCCGCTCGGCCTCGGTCACGTCCCCGACCCGGTACAAGGCCTCGGCCAGCAGGCACGCCAGGTCGTCGTGCTGCGGCGTGCCGGCGGGTGCACTCGCCACCGCCCCGCGCAGGAGTTCCGCGGCAGCCCGGGGAGCCTGGCCGATGAGCAGCGGAGCGGTATCGGCCAACCAGCGCAAGACCCATTTATCCATCGGTTCCGCGATGTCGGCTGGCCTCCGGGTTACCTGAAGCAGCTGGCGTGCCACCCTCGCGGCTGGCGCGCCGGCGTCAGCGAGGGCCCGCGCCGCCTCACTGTGCCAGGCGGTGCGGACCGGAGCCGGGATCTGCTCGTACAGCGCCGCCCGAATCAGGGGATGACGGAACCCCAGGCCACTGCCCGACTCGGTCAGCACACCGGCGGCCCGGGCCTCGTTTACGGCCGGGACGAGGTCGGCGACCCCCCGGTGGAGCACCGTGGCCAGATCCGGCACGGCAAAGTCCACGCCCAGCAGCGCGGCCCCGCGCAGCACCTCGCGCACCCAGCGCGGGACGAACCGCAGCCGGTCCGCGATCGCTGCTGACAGAGAGCCGGGCGCACGGTCGCTGGTTATCTCCGCAGTCCCGGCGCAGACGGTCAGGCTGGAGCTGCGGGCCAGCGCGTCCACCAGTTCGGTGAGGTAGAGCGGATTGCCTGCGGCGCCGTCGGCGAGCTTCAGGAGTTCCTCGTCCGGCTTGCCGCCAGCCAGGGTCTCGACCAGTTCGGTCACGGCCTCGCCGGGCAGACCGCCTAGCTCAAAGTGCTCAGTGAGATCGGCGGTATGCCGGAGGGCCAGCAGATCCTCCCGCTGCGGAACCGGGCGCATCATGCCCACCAAGAGCAGTGGCAGGTGCCGGGCGGACCGGGAAAGCCGCTCCCACAGGGTCACGCTGGCCTGGTCGGCCCACTGGAGATCATCGACGACCAGGACGGTCGGCAGGTCGGCGCACAGCTCGTTCACCAGCGCGAGCAGCTGCTCGGCCAGCGCGGTGGGCACGTCCTCGCCGTGGCCGGTCGCAACTTCACCACGCAGCAGCGCAACGATCGCTTCCTGACGAGGGTTGCCTGAAGGCTCGCGGACCCGCAGCCCGTCCAGGATGGGCAGCAGCGGCAGTGCCTGGCCCAGCTCGTCGCCAGCACCCCAGAACACCTGGCAGCCACGCTCCGCCGCGGCCGTGCAAGCCGCCTGGACGAGCGTGGACTTACCGATGCCCGGTTCGCCTTCAATCAGGACGGCTTTGCCGTGCCCCGCGGTTGCGTCAGCCGCGCAGCTGATTAGCCGGGCGAGTTCGTGGTCCCGGCCGACCAAATGATCAGCTAAGCCTTGATCGGGCACGAGGTGGATCGTACCTCTCGAATATGGGCGGAACAAGCGCTTTCGCCCTGGTAAACGACAGTACAGCGTGATCTTTGGCGCCCAGGTAAAGGATCACGCGCATGACGCAGTGGATCTCAGATTTCACGTAACGTTAGCAAGATGCAATTTGCACTGCCACTTGCATCGTCTCTTGCCGTGCAATTCTACTACTCTAGTTAGTTGTTTCTAGCCTGAAAGTCAGGTTGTATTAATCTGCCTGCGGGAATAATCACTGATTTAAGGCTCAAGAACACATTTCAGTGATTTTCTAAAACCTTTCTTAAATTTCGTTATTCCGGTAGACAGCCAGGTCAGACGGCAGTACCGTGGGTCTTGCCGGAACGCATGCGCCGGGTTATCCACAGGACCGCCCATTACGGGTAACCACCCTTGGGCATTATCTTATGGAGGCGCCATGCGTATCGCGCGGGCACTAACCATAAAAGCCACCTTACCGCTCTTCGTAGCCGGTGCCACGCTCCTTTCCGGGGCCGCAGTAGTAGTTCCATCTGCTGTCGCCGGAGTTAGTTCTGTGCCTGCCGCGTCTGCTGTGGCTCCAGGGGCTCATATGAACCTGGCCATGTCGTACGGCGGCTCGCCCAAGATGTCGTATGGCTGACGCCCGCGGGGCCTGGTCAGAACTCAGGTCGAGTAATTACTAACCTACTATTTCCCTTCGCGCCGGGAATGCATGTTCGCCCCTCGCAGTGCTCACTGCGGGGGGTGAATGCTTGGGTTAGATCAGGATCTGGCCGCGCAGGATGACCCGGCGGGGATGATGTAGCACGTCCGGGTGGGCCACCGGGTCTTCGTCGAAAATGACTAGGTCAGCGGGGGCGCCGTCGGTGAGCCCGGGCAGGCCGAGCCAGGTCCGGGCGGTCCAGCTGGCCGCGCCCACGGCGGCCGCGCGGGGCAGGCCCGCGCTGATCAGCCGCTCCACTTCCTCGGCGACCGTCCCGCACGGGTGGGTGTCGGTGCCGGCCAGCACCGTGACCCCCGCCTCGTACGCGGCCCGGGCGGTGGGCGGCATTGAAGCCCAGCCCGCCAGGTAAGCGTCCCGGCGGGGCCCGGGATCCCCGGCCCGGACCCCGAACGCGGCCGCGGCGAAGGCGTTCAGGGTGGGCACCAGGGCGGTGCCCTGGGCGGCCATCTGGTCCAGCAGGCCCGGGTCGAGGTGCATGCCGTGCTCCAGGCTGTCCACCCCGGCCGCGACCGCGTTGGCGCAGCCCGCTGCGGTCTGCGCGTGCACCGACACCCGGCCGCCGATCGCGTGGACCGCGCTGGTTACCTCGCGGAGAACCGCCAGCGGTACCGGCGGCTCGTCCCAGGCCCAGTCGCCGATGATCTTGCACCAGCCGGCCGCGGGGGGCGGGCCGGACCCGGGGGTGCCCGGTGGTGCGGCAGCGGCCGACGGTGCGCCGGCTGCCTGTGGGCCGGCTGCCTGTGCGCCCGCTGCCTGTCCGGTGGCCGCCTGGGCGGCGGCGGCCCGTGCGGCGGCGGCCTCCTGCACGGCGGCCCCGGCGAGTTCCGCCTCGGTGACGTGGCGTCCCCAGCCCGGGAAGAAACGGCCCGGGGTGGCGAGCCACGGGCCCGCCGAGCGCACCCGGGGCAGTCCGTCCGCGTCGTGCGCCCACCCCGGGATACGGGCGGCCGCGCCGGGGGCGCGGATCAGCAGCACGCCCGCGGCGGCGTGGTCCGCCAGGTGCCGGCGCAGCACCGCCTCGTCGAAGGGGTCGCCGGGCCGCTCGGCGCCCGGGTGAGTGTGCACATCAACCAGGCCGGGCACCAGCCAGCCGCCGTCGGCCACGGTCTCGGCGTCCGCGGCGGGGTCCTCGCGGAGCACGCCGCCGTCGATCCACACCGAGCGTTCCTCTCGCTCCGGCAGGACGGTTCCGCGCACATGCAGCACCATGAGCCGTGTCTACCAGTTGGCCGGCCGAAGACCAGTTCCGGGTCCGGCCTGAGGGGACCGTCAGCGGACCCCAGGCCAGGCCCACAGGGCCGATCTCCAGGGACCCGGGCCGCTGGGTCACCTCCAGGGACCGGGCCCGCTGGGTCACCTCCAGGGCCCAGGCCCGCTGGGTCACCTCCAGGGACCAGGTCCCTGGGGCCGGCCACCAGGGACCACACCCAGGCCAGGCCTGACCCGCGGGCCCGGGGGGGCCACACCGCATTTTGGATACAGGCGCCGATATGCTAAATGCCATGGGGAGAGCATTGTGATCGCGGACGCCCAGCCGGCCGGGCCGCCCGTGTTCATCAGCCCGGTCACCCGGCCGGTGCCGTTGCGCCAGTCCGTGTACGAGGCCCTGGTCGAGCTGGTGGTCGGCGGCCGGCTCGGCCCCGGCGAGCACCTGGTCGAGACCGAGCTGGCCCGGCAGCTGGGAGTGAGCCGCCAGCCCGTCCGCGAGGCCCTGCACCGGCTGGAGGCGGAAGGCTGGGTGGACCTGCGGCCCAACCAGGGTGCCTTCGTCCATGTCCCCACCGATCACGAGGTCGATGAGCTGCTCGACGTCCGGGAACTGCTCGAGGTGCAGATGGCCCGGCTGGCCGCGCGCTCGGCGTCCCCGGCCGGCATCGCCCGGCTGCGGGCGATCTGGTACGACGGGCAGACGGCCGTGGGCTCCGGGGAGACAGAGCGGGTCGTGGCGGCCAACAACGAGTTCCACGCCACGCTCGCCCGGGTGGCCGGCAACGCGGTGCTGGCCGACCTGGCCCGCATCGTCAGCCGCCGGGTCCGCTGGTACTACCGGCAGGTCGCGCCGCTGCGCGGCCAGGAGTCGTGGGCCGAGCACCATCAGCTCATCGACGCCGTCGAGGCGAAAGACGAGGAGCGGGCGGCGGAGATCGCCCGCAAGCACACCGAGGGCACCCGCTCGGCCTATCACCAGCCCGACGCGCGACACGGCTGAAGCCCGGCCTGCCGCTCATCACCGGGCACATCACCCTGGTCGGCGGGATGAACACCGTGATCCGGCGCAGTCCGGCCGCGCTGACGTCCTTCCGCGTGCTCGAGGTGGCCGCCGGCGCGACGTTGCGGGTCACCAACCTGTCCATCCGCAACGGGAAGACCGCTGGGCTGGGCGGCGGAATCCTGAACGCGGGTACCCTCTGGATCGGCAAAGTCACTTTTACCGGGAACAGCGCGGGCAATGGCGGGTGCGCTATCGAACAGCGCGGGTGGCGTTTCGCACATCACCCAGAGCCAGTTCGCCGGTAACGTCTCGACCGTCACCAGCAACACGCCCGGCAACTGCAACCCGCTCAACACCATCCAGGGCTGCACCAACTGACGGGCTGCCGCCGGCGGTGATCAGGGCAGGCGGACGACGCTGACCGGGTCGGGGGCATAGGGGTCGCCCGCGTTGTCGATCAGCTCGATCTCGGCCCGGTCGGACATGATGTGGTACGAGCCGTCGGCCGCGTACTCCCGGATGACGGTGACCGTGCCGTCCGCGTGCGTGTAGCGCTCCTCCGCCCAGCCGTCCCCCGCGTGCCTCTCCGCGTCCACGGCAGGCTCGTCCCGCCACTCGAAGCGGTACGGCGCCAGCGGGAGCCTCAGCTCGTAGGGGTAGCGGCCAGGCATGCCGGGTTCCTTCCCAGGAGAGTGTGATCGCGGCGGGCCCGCGTACGGGCCCGCCGCGATCACGGTAGTGGCCGGGCCGGTGCTCAGGCGATGGCCGGCTTGGCCTTCTGCCCCTCGCTGTCGGCAGGCACGCTGACCGCCTGCTCCATCTGCGCCTTGCTAGGCGGCCTGCAGAGGAAGCCGACCGTCAGCGCGGCCAGCGCGCCGATCGCGGCGCCGAAGTAGAAGCCGAACACCCAGTGGAAGTGCGCGGTGCCGTACAGGGTGCCGGTCATGATCAGCGCCGCCCCGCCGCCGGCGAAGCTGCCGCCGAGCGCCTTGAAGGCGTAGATCGAGCCGTAGTTGATGGCGTTGTTGGTCTCGCCGTAGTAGTCGGCGACGAGCGCTGCCGTCATCGGGAAGTTGGCGCCGGACAGGCCGCCCGAGATGATCGCGAAGACGACGAACAAGGGCTTGTTGTGCGCTGCGCCCGCGTAGTAGGTGGCCAGCTGGAAGACGACGTTGCCCGAATAGGCGTAGACCATGGTCCGCCGGCGCCCGATGAATTCCGAGATGTATCCGTATACCGGCCGGGCCAAGCCATCAGACAGCGCGAACCCGGCGAAGCCGGCCACCGCCGCCACGCTGCCCAGGCCCATCGACTTGGCGAACGGGTAGTAGTAGGCCACACCGAACAGGGAGCAGCCGATGAACAGGGCGTACTGGATCCCGATCCACTTGGCCTGCGGGGTGCGCCACATCTCGCCGAGGTTGTAGTGCCGCAGCGCGGGCGGGTTGCTGCGCAGGTCACGGGTGCTGTGCTTGTGCCAGTTGAGCGGCTCGATCTCCTTCGGCCACCAGTTCTTGGGCGGGTCCTTCATGAACCAGCCGGCGATGGCGATGCCAACGGTCATGATGAGCCCCTGCCACAGGATGTAGGTCTTGATCTGCGAAGGGGTCATGTTGATCGCGGCGCCGTTGATCCCGCCGATCACGATGATGAATGGGACGGCGCCGTAGGCCCAGCCGCCGTTCACGAACCCGGTCCGCCAGCCCTTCTTCTCCGGGTACCACTTGGCCACGATGTTGATGCAGCTGGAGTAGACCATGCCGGAGCCGATGCCGCCCAGGACGGCATACCCCAGGTAGGCCGTCCAGATCGAGTTGGACTCGGCCAGCAGCCCGTATCCCACGATTCCGCAGACGACGCCGCCGATGATCGTCGCCCACCGGACGTTGAGAATGCCCCGGTTGCGCAGGATTCCGGTGAAGATCTGCACGAACGACTCGAAGATGACGAAGAAGGAGAACGCCCAGAACGTCTCGGCGAGGCTCCAGTGATGCGCGGCCTGAAGGGACCCGGCCACGGTGCCCCAGGTGTACTCGAGCAGCCCGGCCAGGCACATGGCCAGCCAGGCCGCCATGATCGGGACCCAGCGGCCGTGGCCGAGGACGTCCCGGGGTGTCTCGCCGACCCGGAAAACCCGGCCGGTCGCGTTGGTTACTACCTCGTAGTTGGCTTGTCCGGTGGTTGCGCCCATGGGTCGCACCGATACCTCTCGCAGGAGACGCTGTTGGCTCGATTTCCGTCCCGGCGGGCGCCGGGACGGGCTGCTCGACGCGGACGCTGGGCTCCCGGGCTGCCCGTGTTACCGGAAGGCCCGTGACACGGAATGGGAGCGGCGCCGCGGAGGTTGGTATCGATCTCGGCTGGATTGGCTCCGGGTTGCCGCCCGGAGTCCAGGCCGGATTGAGGGCAGGGGCGTCGCGGGGGGTGTGTAAGCGGTCCGCGCGGCGCCCTTGGTCCCTGTGGCAGTGGCGGCCCGCGTGAGCCCCCGGATCGGCCAGATCCTCGTTGATCTGCCATGGCGCCTCCCAGGTGCGGGCCGCTGCCGCGCTGGGCCGCCAGAGCCCAGCGCCGCGGTCCCTAGGTCTCCAGCCCCAGTGCCCGGAACAGGGCGCTGCGTTGCGGGCCGCCGGCCGCGGCCGCATACAGCTCGTCCAGACCCCAGCCAGCCTCGTCCAGCAGCTCGGCGGCCTGGTCGAACAGCGGCGATCGCTGGCCGGCGGGCACTTTCTCGATGACCAGGTGGGTGACCACCTGCAGGACGGCAGCGCGGAGTTCCTCACGCCGCCCACCGGAGGGGCGGGCCACCCCCGGCATTAAGGGAATGATCTTGGCGCCCGGGCCCGGGGTCAGCTGCCCGTTGGGGCCGCTCATGGCGGGCCCCCGGCCGGGCCGGGCCCGTCCAGCCCGGCCAGCTCAGCCCGGAGCCGCTCCACCTCACCCGGGCGGCTCAGGTCGATGACATCGACCCGGGAGAACGTCCGCCCGGCCGGGCCGCCGCCCGGCCGGGCGGACGGCTCGCGCTCGGCGAACACCTCGAACCGCGGGCTGGCCGCGTGCGGCCCGATGGACAGCACGTAGCTCAGCACCGCACGCCGGTCAGGGAGATAACGCTGCTGGTGACCGTGGTCAAAGCTGATCTGCCAGTGATCGGCCATGGAGTTGCTCCGGTACTAGGCGCCGACCCCCCGGTTCAGCGGCATCGAGTAGCTCTCTTCCTTCAGCCGGGCGTGCCGGGCCGGGTCCTCACCCTCGCGCAGCTCGGCGGGCACGTCCATGCCCATGTCCTGCCAGTTCAGGTTGGCGGCCCGCTGCAGGGCCGCGACGTGCTCGGGCAGCATGTGCCCGAACCGGCCCTGCATGGCCAGGTAGTCCACGACCGGGCGCTGCACCGGCGGGTGGAAGTAGTGGTACTTCCGCTCCTCCGGGTTGTACTCCCAGACCGGGAACAGCCCGGCCTCGACCACGCGGCGGCCCAGCTCGACCGTCATCGAGGTCTGGTAGACCCAGCCCTTCTGGCACGGCGTGAAGCAGTGCATGAACGCGGCGCCGTGGCGGTTCAGCCCCTTGCGGGTCTTGTTCATCAGGTCGACCGGGTACCCGACCGTGGTGGTGGCCACGTAGCAGTGCGGGTGCCCCTCGGCCATCATCTTGGCCAGGTTCTTGGGCGGCAGCTGCTTGCCCGCCGTGTTGGCCTTGCCGGTCGGCGTGAACGTGGTCAGCCCCGCGTACGGCGTGGTCGGCGAGACCTGGATGCCCGTGTTGGCGTAGCACTCGTTGTCGTAGCAGATGAACAGCGCGTCGTGGTCGCGGTACAGCGCACCGGAGATCGAGCCGAGCCCGATGTCCGCGGCGCTGCCGTCGCCCGCCATCACGATGATGTTCGGGTACGGGCCGGGGTGGCGGCCCTTGCGGATCATCGCCTCGTAGCCCGCGGCCATGCCCGAGGTGAACGAGCCGCCGCTGGCGATCGGGGTGTGCGCCCAGGGCACCGTGTAGGGGGTGCACAGGTAGGTGGAGTTGGCCACGTACATGCAGCCGGTCGGGCCGGCCATCACGGTGTCCTGGCCGGCCGCCTTGAGCACCCAGCGGTACTCGATGGCCGGCCCGCAGCCCGCGCAGGTCCGGTGCCCGGCCTGATAGGGGTCCTCGTCGGGCAGGTCGGGCAGGTAGTGGCGGTCGCGGCCTTCCTCATCGTCCATCGCGTCGCCGCGGCCGCCCTCGTCCAGCAAGGGCAGGTGCTGGCGGGTCACTTCATACGCCATCAGAACGCTCCTCGCGCGTCGCGGTTGATCATCAGTCCTCGAATCCGACCCAGTGCGCGGCCTTCTCGACCTCGCCGCGGGTGACCGCCTGGGTCAGCTTGCCGGCCATCCACTCGAACTCGGCGGTGGGCACGGTCTCGCCGCCCAGGCCGGCCATGAACGAGGTCACCAGCGGCCGGTTCGCCGCGTGGTACAGCGCGGCGATCACGTCCGGGGCCAGGATGCCGCCGTAGGTGGGGCCGCCCAGGCCCAGGTTGGTCTCGACCACGCCCACGGCCTTGACCCCGCGCAGTGCGTGCCGCAGGTCGTCACTGGGGAACGGCCTGATCCACAGCAGCCGGGCCATGCCGATCTTCACGCCCCGCTCGCGCAGCCGGTTGATCGCCGCCCGGCAGGTGACCGAGTGACCGCCCGAGATCACGATCGCGATCTCGGCGTCATCGAGCATGTACTCCTCGACGAAGTGCGCGTAGTCACGGCCGAAGGCCCGGCCGAACTCGTCGGTCTTCTCCCGGATCACCGGGATCGCGTCCTCCATGGCCCGGGCCCGCTCCAGCTGCAGCGGCGGTCCCTGGGACGGGTGGATCTGCGGCCCGTGTGACACCGGGTGCCGCGGGTCGAGCGGGAACGGCAGCCGGTACGGCGGCAGGAACGAGTCCACCTGCTGGGCGCTGGGCATTTCCACTTCACCGGAGATGTGCGAGACGAAGTAACCGTCCTGCACCACCATCTGCGGCAGCAGGACCCGCGGGTCCTCGCCGATGGCGTACGCGATGAGGGTCTTGTCGAAGACCTCCTGCGGGGTGGCGGCCCAGCCCATCAGCCAGCCCATGTCCCGGGTGCACAGCGCGTCGGTGTGTTCCGACCCGAAGTCACCCGGCGGGTCCAGGGTCCGGTCGGCGATCGTCATCTGGATCGGGATCCGGGCGCCGGAGATGATCGAGTACATCTCGTAGGCGTAGGTAACGCCCACCCCCGAGGACCCGGTGTAGGCGCGGGCCCCGCAGGATCCCGCGCCGAACGCGGCCGAGAGCTGCGAGTGCTCGCCATCCGCGGTTATGTACTCGGCGTCGAGGATTCCGTCCGCGATGAACTGGGCCAGGTTCATCATGATCGCGGTGTACGGCCGGATCGGGTACGCCGTGATCACATCGACGTTGGCGTACAAGGCCGCGTACGCGGCGGCCGCGCAGCCGTTCAGCCGCTTGCGGGTGCCGGTCAGCTCGGCCAGCCGCTGCTCGCCGGCCGGGGTACGCAGGCCGGGCCCGTAGGCCGGCTGCTGGCCCCAGGCTCCCTCGACGTGCACCGTGGTCATGGCGCCACCTCGCCCTGGTCTTCGTTGCGGAGATTGCGGGGTTGGCCGCTGGGTGTCTGGCCGTTGGGCGGATGGCCGTTCGGTGAGGGCCCGCCCTGCGGCGCGGGCTGGCGCCGGGCCGCGTCGTACTCGGCGATCGTGTCCTCGATCAGCTGCTTGGTGAACGCGGACTGCTCGGCGTGCGCACCGTCGTACGGGGCGAACGCGGTTTCCATCCGGGTCACGTCCTCGGGCCCGTCGAAGTCCATCTCGGGCACCTTCTCCAGGCAGCCGGTCGGGCACTCCTGCACGCAGACCAGGCAGCCCTTGCAGTACGTGGTGCGGATCGAGTAGTGGCCGTTCTCCCGCGCGTCGCGCAGCACGCTGACGTCCGGGCAGACGATGTAGCAGTTGTCGCAGCCGTTGCAGACCCCGCAGCTCATGCACCGGTCGGCCTCGGCGACCGCCTGTTCCTCGCTGTAGGCCAGGGTGACCTCGACCGTCTGGCTGGCGCGCCGCTCCGCCGCGGGGGAGAGCGGCGCCTCGATCCGCGGCGCGTGCCGGAAGTAGGCCGAGTTCAGGCCCTCGTACGGCATGATCGTCACGTCCGGCTCGGGGGTGAGGGCCTGCGCGGTGAGCAGCCGGTCGATGTCCCGGGCGGCCCGCTTGCCGTCGCCGAGCGCGTCCACCACCATCGACGGGCCGCGCATCACGTCCCCGCCGACCAGGATGTTGCCTTCCACCCGGCCGTGCTCGTCCGCGGTGATGGTCCCGCTGGCGTCGCTCAGGTGCCCCGGCAGCCACTCGAGCTGCTGGACCTGGCCGATGGCCACCAGGATCGTGTCGCAGATGACCTCGCGCTCAGTGCCCGGGACCAGTTCCGGGCGGACCGCGCCGTCGTCGCCGCGGGCCAGCCGTGCGTCGCAGAGCACGGCCCCGGTGACGTGCTCGTCCTGGGTGATGACGCGCACCAGCGAGGTGGCCGGCGAGAACAGCACGCCCTCCTCCCGGGCCTGCTCCAGATCCTCGGGGACGATCAGCAGCTCTTCTTCGCTCTCCAACGACACGATCGTGGCCGCGCCCCCGCCCAGCCGGATCGCCGACCGGGCCGCGTCCGAGGCAGTGTTGCCGCCGCCGATGACCAGCACCTCACGGCCAACCTGGACCGGGCGGCCCAGCCCGGTCTCGCGCAGGAACTCCAGCCCGCCGCCGACGCCGCGGGCCTGGATCCCCTCGACCGGCAGCCGCCGGCCCACGTCCTGGCCGAGGGCCAGGAACGCGGCGGGGTAGTTACGCAGCTCGTCCCAGCTGATGTCCTGGCCGGCCCGGGTGTTCGTGCGGATCTCGATGCCGCCCAGGGACAGCAGCTTGGCGATCTCGGCGTCGAGGATCTCCTCGGGCAGGTGCCAGTGCGGGATGCCGGCCCGGAGCATCCCGCCCGGCTTGTCCAGCGCCTCGAAGATCACGCTGCCGTAGCCGAGGCGGCGCAGATGATACGCGGCTGCGAGGCCGGCCCGGAGCCGACGATGGCGACCGTGGTCCCGTTGAGCGGCGGCAGCGTCTCCTTGACCGGCTCCTCGGGGAGGTTCAGCCCGTAGTCGCCGAGGAACCGCTCCACGCTGCGGATGCCGATCGGCTCGTCGTGCTCGGCCCGGTTGCAGGCCGTCTCGCAGGGGTGGTAGCAGACCCGGCCGGTCACCGACGGCATCGGGTTGTCTTCCATGATCGTGAGATAACCGTCGAGGTAGCGCTCGTGCTTCACGAAGTCCAGGTACTTCTGGATCTGCTCCCCGGTGGGGCAGGCGTTGTTGCACGGCGGGGTCTTGTCCTTATAGACCGGCCGGAAGAACCGGAAGTTGCCGGTGGGGAAGAGCCGCTGGCCTTCCTTCTCGGTCGGCGGCGGGGTCACGCCGGCGATGGGCAGCTGCAGATGCGGCGGGATCCGGGTGCCGCGGACGGACATGGGGCCTCCTCGCGGGTGGCGCTACGGGGGTTCGCGGTTTGGGTCAGGAGGTAGTGGCGGACGTCGTGGCGGTGGGGGCCGGTGCGGCCGGGTCAGCGTTCCCGTTCGGGGACACGGCGTGGGCGAACTCGATCACCTGGTGGTGGGCCACGCCGCGGAACATCGCGTCGCGGTCGGCGACCTGCTCGGCCACCCCGTCCAGCGGCAGCACGCCGGTCGCGGCGGTCAGCGCGCCGATCAGCGGCGCGGCGATGCCCATCCCGATCGCGAGGCGTTCTTCCGCGCCCTCGGTGGACATCCGGTCGTAGGCCAGCTCGCCCAGGTCGCGGACGAACATCCAGGGGCTGCCGCCCCGCTGGTCGGCCAGGCCGACCGCGTCCACGACGACGAACTTGGCCAGCTTGGCCTTCATCGAGTCGGGCAGGAACTTGAGCAGGTACTCGGGTTCGCGGGCGGAGTTGACGACCAGCACCCCGGTACCGTCCGGCGTGCCGCGGAGGAAGTTGACCGCCTTGACGATCGTCTCCTCGACGAGCACGACCCAGTCGGGCCGGGGATTCTCGTATACGAAGCGGTCCACGATGGGGGAGTCGCCGAACCGCGCGTACCTTCGGACCAGGCAGTTGGTGCGGTCCGGGTCGTCTACGTAGTCGCTGACGTTGTCGGCGTAGAAGCCGAGCGCCCGGGCCGCGGCGGCGATGCACGAGGAGACGTCCCGCGCCTCCTTGTCCATGATGATGCCGCGGGACCAGACCGTGAGCTCGTGATACACGACGCGCCACTCCTTAGCGAACAGAGCTAACATTGTATACCGTCGTCAGGATACTGACATGGTCCGGCTTGGACCTGGACGCGTCAAGGGGTCGGGGCCGCCCATTTCGACAGCGTTGCCGGTGTGTTACGAGGTGAGCACCCGAGAGGGCCTGCCGGACTGAAAGTTTCGGGCTGCGGGGAGCGCGGCGGATCGGCCCGGTCCCGGCGTGACGTGGGGTGGCCCCGGTGACCGGACAATCCACGGTGGCGCCGTCCCGGGCGCGCCGGGACGAGCGCGCCAGACCCGGTGGCGGGCTCCGCTGCCATGCCCCATGATGGGTTGACTCCCGGTCCGGCAAGATCACGTCACACTGGCACGGCAAGGGGATATATGAGCGACCAGGGCCCGCAGGACCCGCCGCGCGGGCGGCGGGCGCGTGGCTCTGTCGATCCCGGTCCCAGGTACCCCGCCGACCAGCCGCAGCGTGAGTATCCGCCGCCGCCGTACCCCGAGATGGTGCCGGGGCCGCGCGGGCCTGCGGGCCCGGCCCCGGACGGTTCGCGGGGTTTCCGCGAGTACCCGGCGCCGCCAGATAGCCGGGGGACACTCAACGGTGAGTCCGCGCGCGGCACTAGGCGGTCCGCGGCACCGGCCGAGCCAGGGCCTGGTCATGGTGCCCGTCCCTCGCGGGGGCAGTCGTCGCCCGGCTACGGGCGGGCGGGAGGCACGCGGGAGCCGTCGCCCGGCTACCGGCCCGCCGGGAGCCCGGGAGAGTCGTCACCCGGCCGTGGCCGGTCCGCCACCCCGGCCGAGGCGGCGCGTGCTTACGGGCGTGGCGGCCCGGCGGGCAGTGGCACCCGGGGTTATGAGCATGGTGAGGCCCCCGCCAACGGCACACGAGGCCACGGACGGTCCGGAAGTCCCGGCGAGGCGGCTGGTTACGCCCGGCCCGTGCCCCCGGCCGGCGCGCCCGGTTACCCGCCTCGCGCGGTCCCGGGCCAGGCGCGTTCCGGGCCAGGCCGTTCCGGGCCAGGCTGTTCCGCGTCAGGCGGCCGGTTACGGCCGGGCGGGCGGGCCGGGTGAGGCCGGGTACGACCGGGCCGCCGGGCCGGGCGAGGCGACCCGCGGCCGCAGGCGGGCGCCGGAGCCGGGCGAGGACGCGCGCGGCTACCGGCAGGAGCCGGGGCGTGGCGGGGACGAGCCCGGACGGGATCCGGGGCGCGCGCGTGAGCGGCCCGGGCGCGGGCGCGATGACAGCCGTCCGGGCCAGGCCTGGCCCACCCCGGACGCCGGGCGCCCCGGGCGCGGCGGCGTGGCGGGTGAGGAGCCCGGTGGCGCCCAGGACTTCTACCCTGGCCGCGGCCGGGGTACTGACCGGGGCCGGGAGACGGCGTCCCGGCCTGGCCGGGCTGGCGAGACGCCGTCCCGGCCTGGCCGGGCCGGCGAGACGGCCGCGCCGGGGCAGGCGCCGGACGGTGGCCGGGGGCGGCGGGCTGACCGGGCGGGCCGGGAGGCAGCCGGCCGGGCCTTCGAAGGCCGGGTGGTCCCGGGAACCGCAGCCGGCCCGGCCCGGGGCGAGCCCCCGGCCCGGGGCGAATTCCCGGGCCGGAGTGACTTCCTGGACCGGGGCCCGGACGACGATCCCGGATGGGACAGCCATGATGCTGGCCAGGGGCGGGGGCGCGGGCGCGGCCTGTTCGGCAGGCGCGGCCGGGACGCCGAGCCCGGCCCCGAAACTGATCACGACGCCGGGGCCAGGAGCGCCCGGCGGTCATACCCAGCCGCCCCGCCCCGGCTGCCCCTGCCTGAGCGGGCCGCGCCTGAGCGGGCCGCGCCTGAGCGGGCCGCGCCTGAGCGGGCCGCGCCTGAGCGGGCCGCGCCTGAGCGGGCCGCGCGAGGTGCCCGGCCAGGTCCGGCCGTCCCCCCGGGTCCGCCGGGCTCGCTCCGCCGGGGGGCTCGGTTCCGCCGGGGGGCTCGGTTCCGCGTGGCCGGCCGGTACCGCCGGGTGCTTCGGTTCCGCCGGGCAGTCCAGCCGGCCCGGGCCGTTCTGGGCCGCGCGGCCGTTCTGGGCCGCCGGACAGGTCTGTGCTACCGGACCGTTCTGTGCCACCGGGCGGTCCGGTGGGTCCCGGGGGCCCGGTGCCGGCGAGCCGTCCGGCGCCGCCCGGCGCTCCGGCTGGCCGCCGAGGGACGGTTCCGCCGGGGAGCTCACTTCCCCCGGGGGCTTCGCTGCCTGGTGGCCGGCCGGCCATGGCTGGCCGTTCCGTCCCGCCCGGGCAGCAGGACCTCGACGGCTACCTGACCGCCCCGCCGGCGCAGGCGCGCCTGGCTGGCTCACGGGAGGCCGCGCGCGCCAGCCGTCCCGGCCAGGCCGTGGACGAGCCCTCTGACTCCGGCTGGTCATCGGCGCCCCGGCGCGGGCGTCGCCACCGTCCCGAACCTGGCCCCGAGGCCGCCCCGGAACCGGTAACCAGGGACCGCCCGGCGGAGCGGACCGGCCCGAGCCGCCACGCCCGGCGCGCCGGGGACACCCGGGGCGGCGGGGACACCCGGGGCGGCGGGGACACCCGGGGCGGCGACTCTGGCGCCGGCTGGGACAATCCGCAACTGACCGGCGGTCACCTCGGCCCGGGCCCCGCGACCGGCCCCGCGGCCCGGCCGCGCGCCGCGTCCGGCCAGACCGCGGCCGACTGGACCAACTCCGGTCCCATCTCCTACGGGCGGACGACCCCCGAGTTCCCCGGCGCGGGGCGTGGCGCCGCGGCGGGCTTCGTTGCGGAACCTGAATTTGACCTTGACGACCGGCGTGGCGCAGGCCGGGAGTCCACCGGCTGGACCGGTGGCCGGCCGGTGCCCGCGCCGCCGGGGACGCGGCCGCCCGCGGATCCGCGGGCCGGGGACGAGGTGGCCGCCAGCCCGCGGTCCCGCGGCCGGGCCGCCCTGCGGGAGGCGCCGCCGGACCTCGACGCGGACCAGGACGAGGCCACGACGGGAGCCGGCCTGAGCGTGCCCCCCGACTGGGCGTCACGGGCGGATCAGCCTGGACGGGCCGAGCGGGCGAGCCGGCCGGAGCGGGCTGGCCGCCGGTCCGGGAGGCGCCGCAGCCGTCCGAAGCTCATGATCGGGGCCGGGCTGGCCGTGATCGTGGCCGGGGCGGCGGTCGTGCTGGGTGCGGGGGTGCTCGGCAGCAATGGGCCCGCGCACGTCCTGGTCACGCCGGACAAGCTGGGCGCCTACGTGCGGCGTCCGCAGCTTGAGAAGCAGATGAACGCCGCGCAGCTGCAGCGGCAAGTCATCACCAAGAGCGCGGGTCAGGCCACCCACGTCGTCTCGGCGGTCTACGAGGACGGCACCAGCGCCACCAGCACCCAGCCACCGCAGATGATCCTGTTCATCGGCGGTAACCTGACCGGGGTCTCCGCGGCCGGTTTCATCGCGAGCTTCACCCAGGAGTCCAAGGGCGCGCTCGTGACCAGCGCGGGATCACTCGGTGGGTCGGCGGCCTGCGTCAACGCCCAGGCCAGCGTGCCGGGCAGTGTCGCGCTGTGCACCTGGGCCGACAACGACACATTCGGTGTAGTGGCCTCGCCCACGATGAGCGCCACCAGGCTGGCCACCCAGCTGCGGGCCATCCGGCCGCTGGTCGAGCACGTCGCCAGGTAGGCCTGGCGGGCTGAGGGCCTGGCCGGAAGCAGGGCGTGCGGGCGGGGTGTGCGGGCGGGGCCGCTGATCAGCTGGCCGCGTCCTTGCCGTGCTGCGGGCGGGGCCTGCGCAGCGAGAACCGGACGATCGCGATGGCCAGGGCCGCGGCCAGCACGGCCAGGCCGACGAGCTCGCCGCCGATCAGCCGGGTGCTGAACGGGAAGGTCGCCGCCGCGTCGGTGACCCGCACGTTGCGGGCGTTAGGGAGCACGGCGGAGTAGGGGCTCGGGCTGGCGCTCGGTTGCGGCGACACGGTGGGGAACAGGCCGCCGGGCGACCCTGCGGACGTCGTCGGCCCGGGCAGCGCACCCAGCGCTCCCTGCGTGGTGGTCAGCGGGACGGTGGGCAGTATCCCCGGGGGCAGCGTGGCCCCGATTCCCGAGCCGGTTGACGGCGAACTGGAAGCCGGGGTGGGCGTCGGTGACGGCGAGGGCTTTGACGACGGCTTCGCAGTGATCTTGATGGCGGCATTCGCGGCGGGCGGGGCGGTGGCGTCGCTGGACTTGGCCGTGGCGGTGAGGGTGATGTCCTGGCCCACGGCAGTGCTACTGGGCACCGCGGCGGTCGCCTGCAGCTCGTCCGAGGTGCCGCTGGCGATCCCGCCCACCGTGCACGTCGCCCCGCTGGCCGTGGGGCAGACCGTGAACTTGGGCGTCACGTTCTTGCTGGCGGCTTTGCTGCTGATGGTCACGCTGACGCTGCTCGCCGCGCCGCCCGCGGGCCACACCCAGATCGCGTAGCTGGCCGTACTGCCGGGGTGCACGCCCGCCTTGGTGGTGATGGGCTGCACTTCCAGGCAGAGCTGGACCGAGGGGCTGCTGCCGGTCGGGCTGGGGCTCGGGGAGCCGGTACCCGTCGGGCTGGGGGAGGGTGAGCCTGAGGGACTGCTGCTGGGACTGCTGCTTGGGCTGCTGCTGGGAGTGCTGCTAGGAGTACTGCTGGGGCTGGACGAGGCGCTGCTGCTGGGGCTGGACGAGGCGCTGCTGCTCGGGCTGGCTGTGGCGCTGCTCGTGGCCTTGGGCGTGGACGTGGCACTGCTGGTGGCTTTGGGGGTGCTGCTGGGGGTGGCGCTGTTAGTGGCCTTCGCGGTGGCGCTGGCCTTGGACTTCGGGGTCTTGGACGACGAAACCGAGGCCGCGTCCAGGACGATCGCCGACTGGCCGGCCGGCACGGCGCGGACAGCGGAGGTAGCCGCCGGGGGCTGGCCGCACACGCTGGGCGCCGACGCGCCCACAGTGCTGGCATCAGTGGCGTTCGCCGTGCTGGCCTCGGCCGCCGTGCTGCCGAGAAGACCGATGCTGGAAGTGACGATGGCCGCGCCCGCCACGATGCCGAAGGCTGACGATGCGGATCGGGCAGATTTCATGGCCGCGCCTTCGTCGCCATGGTCATCTCCGTCGAGACCTCGCGTGTCCTCTGACTCATCAGATCGCCCGTGCCAGGAAACCATTCCCTGCTGCCGGAGTTCAACACCTGCGCTCAGGTGTCCCAGCCGCGAAGATCGAACCGGCCTGCCCCAACGCCAGAATATTCGGCGTGGCAAGGCCCCCGGATGGCTATGTCATGAACTATCCCGGTATCTCCCTCCTCGGGCCGATCCCCCCGGAGGCCATCTCTGCGTGGCGTTCCCGGGGCCGGCGCTAGCGGGTGATCACCAGGCGGCGCTCGTCTGGGCCCCGTCCATAACGGGCGGCTGGGCGGTCGTTACCGGGATCACGTGGCCGGTGGACAGGCTCATCTCCGCCAGGTGGCCGGGGTGAAAGTAGCCGTAGATGAGCAGGTGCTGTCCGGCTGCGTCCGGGGTGACGGACACCTCGGCACGATTCAGGCCCCCGGGGGCGATACGGGCCAGCAGCCGGATCCGCTTGCCCGTGGTGGTGGCGTAAAGGCTGAGGATCACCGCGCCCCCGCGAGGTGCCGCCGCCGTTTCCACGTACATCTGGGACCCGGTATGGGACAGGAGCACCCGGAACACGCCGGTGTGCAGGTGCAGCACCTTGCGGGCGTGGCGGGTCAGCGGGCCGCCCGGCGCGCTGGTGGGCAGGACCCATACATTCGTCAGCCCGTAGGCGTTGTAGGGAGATCCGGCCATGAAACCGAGCACGGAGCCGTCCGCGGTCAGCGACAGGTCGCCATCCACCGGTGGCCGTAGCCCCCCCTTTCCATATGACCAGGTGGTGATCTGCCGGGTGGCGAGGTGGATCACCCCGGTCAGCTGGTGTGGCGCGCACACTCCACCCACCTTGAAGGCCAGGACGTTCCCGTCCGCGCTGCCGACGAGTTCCATCACCACGCCGGTGATCTGGGGCACGCTCAGCGGTGTCAGCCCGCTAGGCCGGCCGCCAGGACCGATGGCGAACCGGTAGAGCTGCGTGGTGCAGCCCCGGGAGCTGGCCACCGCGGCCGCCACATACGTCCGGTCGCCACCGAGCCTGGCCACCGCCTCGAACTCGCGATCCGGTCTGGGCGCGGGCACGGACGCGACTACCCGGCCGGTCGCGGAACGGTAGATGTTCAGCGCGTTATCCTGCGGCTTTCCCGTGAGCCCGGCGAAGAACCGGGGCGCGCCCGCCAGGCCAGGAGCTGTCCCGCCAGCCGGCGGGCTGGCCAGCAACCTCGGTACCACCAGGGTCGCGGTGACGACGATCATCGCGACGCACGCGGCCGCGATCACCGGGACGACGGCGTGAAGGCGGGCTCGTGGTGCCCATTCCGCGAGCCGCCGGGTCACCCAGGAGCGGCCCGGCGGCGTGGGCAGGCCAGGCAGGTCGCGGGCGGTCACTGTCTCGGCCGCGGCGCCGAACGCATCGCGGATCCGCTCCTCCATCACCGGCGCAGGCACGTCTTCCCGTCCTTTCATGCTTTCTCCCCGGCCTTCCTGGCCAGCGCGGCCAGCGCCCTGGACGCGGTAGAGGCCACGGTGCCCCGGCTGACGCCCAGATCGGCCGCGATCTCGGAGTCGCTCAGGCCCAGGAAATAACGCAGGACCAGCACCTCCCGCTGGCGGCGAGGCAGCTGGGAGACCGCCTGGAGCACTTCGCGCCGGTCCTCGCCGGCCAGCGCCGCCGATTCAGCCGACCAGACCGGCAGGTCATCGGTGGCCGCCCCGCGCAACCTGGCCCGCTGACGGCTCCGCAGCACCGAGCGGCTGCCGTTCAGCACCGATACCCGCAGGTAGGCCACCGCCCGGCTGGAATCGTTCAGCCGGCCGAGCCCACGGAACAAGCCGAGGAATGCGTCCTGCACGACGTCTTCCGCGCTGGGCTGGTCGCCGACTAGCAGCAGCGCCATCCGGGTCAGCCGCAACGCATGACCCCGGTAAAGCTCATCGACGAGCTGCTCGGACCCGGCGGGCGCCCGTGGCGCCACCACAGTGGCCCTCGGGCCCGATGTACTCGCCCTGCGCATGGTCATCGGCCCCACCAGACCGGGATGCTTCGATGATGCCGAATGGCAGTGCGCGCGCGGTAGTCGGATCGGCATGTATATAAGACGCCTCCGGCCGGAGATTGTTGAGCGGTTGCGGCCATGAGGCCGGTCAGCTCGACCTGGGAGCGCTGCCGTGGGGGCGCTGCCGTCGGGGGCGCTGCCGTGGGGAGAGCGCGGCCGTGGGGAGCGCGGCCTGGGGGAGGCTGGACGCCTCCAGGTAGGGACGCCGCGACTCCCGTAGTGCGGTAATCTCTCCTAGGTCGGTGCGCGCGTGCAGCTTGGCGATGCTGTGAGATGAGACGCCGGCGGAACCGCAGTACACGACCCGGGTTGCGGCGCAAAGCGCACAACCCCAGGTCAGACAACTTAAGACTCGCCCCCTTAGCTCAGTCGGCAGAGCGTCTCCATGGTAAGGAGAAGGTCTACGGTTCGATTCCGTAAGGGGGCTCCAGGTCAGAGAGCTTTTTCGTGCATGTGATCGGCGACTAAGAGCCCGAAACTGCCCCCTGGGGGGGCAGTTTTTCATCTAGCCGGGGCCGTAGACCACGTCCGTGACCTGGCTGTGGGCGTGCCGGGTAAGTGGGAGCGGTTCCCGGGTCCGGGAAGCGCTCCGAGGCTGGTGAACGACGAGCCGCAATATTGCGGCACCGCAGCCACGAGGGGCAGACCTAGAAGCACTGAGCTGTCAATGGCGGCTGAATTCACGTGCCGCCTACATGAGCGGATGCGGCGTCGGTTGCCTCGCGTCCGACGCGATGGGCGCCATCGGAGCCCGCCGCGCCTGGGCTGAGGCTGGTCACCGAGGTCAGAGAACGGTGTCGTTGCCTGACTTCTGTGGGACAGTTCCAGGCGGGCGGCGAGTTCTCGACCGTAGCCTCTCCGACAGGCGCTTGCACACGCTCGTGAATCGGCCGCCAACCGGCGTCCGGTGCCGTGGGGGCAGGCGATCCCCGTCACAGGCAATCGCGGAACACCGACCAGCCCGCCGGTCGCACCGGTGCCTGCTCCTGCACTCAACTGCGGGGAGAACTGCCGGCGCCGATTGCGGCTGAAACCGACGGACGTCGCTGCCGTCTGGCACTGTCAGGGCTGATGCAATCCCTTGACCGAAACCGTGCGGCCTCAAGGCTGCGGCAACGGCAGCAACGAGAAGATTCACCTGGTGCTGTCCGAAGCTCACGGGACATGACTGCCACTACGCAGTGAGCTATGCTGGATTCACTGCATACACTCGGAAGAGGCCCAATGTCGATGACCTTACTGAAGCTGCCGCCTGAGGCGCGGAGGCTGGACAGTGCGCCCTTGTCCGAGCACGTCTATCAGGTGATCCGGGACGCGATCTGCGACGGCGTGATCAAGGAACACGACCACCTGGTCCAGAACCAGCTCGCCGAGCAGCGGGAGGTATCGCGCACCCCGGTGCGCGACGCGTTGCTCCGGCTGGCGCAAGAGGGCCTCGTTCGCGCCGTGAGCGCGCGGGGGTTCGTGGTGAAGGCGCTGACTCCCAGCGACATCCTGGAAATATACGAGGTGCGGACGTTCCTGGAGATACCTGGCAGCATCTCCGCGATCCCGTTCGTCACCGATCGGCATGTGGCCAGGATGGAAGAGATCAACCGTGGGATCGCGACCTCGCCCATCGACGCGTCGATTGCTTACGACCTCAATCGCGACTTTCATGCCGTCCTGCTGGAGATCGGTACCAACCGGCTGATCCAGCGCACCCTGGCCGACCTGTGGGAGCTACCGGTGACCCGCCGGGTCTTCCGCCACCACGTGACGAATCAGTTCGACGCCGAGGCCATGGCCAATGGGCACCTCGCGATCATCGAGGCGGTAGCCGCCCGGTCGGAGGAGAAGCTTGCGCGCGGCCCTGCTGGCCCATCTGGAAGAGGCGCGCGAAGAGGCGAGTACCTGGCTCAGCGCTGACGCACTGGTGGCGGGCAAACCTTGACCGTTCTGCGCCGGGCCCTGGTGGTGGCCGCCGTCCGGACCCCCATGGGCCGGTTCGGCGGGTGCGCCGCCGGGACCCAGGGTGGACGACCTGGCGGCGCAGGTGATCCGCGCCGCGGGTTCAGCGGGGCGGGTCTCGCGGACGACCAGGTGGACGAGGTGATCGCCGGGACGGTGAACGCCTCGGGCGAGGCCATGGGAAACATCGCCCGGTTCGCTGCTCTGCTGGCGGGTCTGCCGACGAGCGTGGCCGGCTGACTATTAACCGCTACTGCGGATCCGGCCTCTCGGCGGTCAATGCCCTGGCCCACTCGATCTCGTTCGGTCTGTAGGTGCCGGTGTGGCGGTGGGGGCCGAAGTAATGAGTCGCTCCACGTGGCCGGTCGCCATCCCGGTCGGCCAGAAGTACCCGGGGCCACTGGTGGGCCGCAACGCGATGTGGAGCGGCGCGGGCGGACCGCAGCACCCAGCGCTTGAGGCGGACGGCACCCATGATCGAGATGCCCGAGGGCGCACAACTCGCGGCGGAGAGTTCGGCTTCGATCGAGCTTCGCCCTGAACTCGTATGCGCTGGCCAGCCACATGCGGGCGGCGCAGGCCTGGGACAGCGGCCGGTTCGGCGACGAGGTGATCACCCGTGCCCTACCTCGCGCGGTTCCTTCGAGGCCGATGAGACGGTCAGGCGCGACACCAGCCTAAATCCCTGGCCCGCCGGCCGTGATGACGACGGATGTCCCGACATCACGGCCGGCAATGCCTCGCCTGTCTCGGACGGGGCCAGCGCGCTCGCCCTGGTCGCCCCGGACGTCGCCGGAACCCTGGACAGGGGAGCCCCTCGGTGAGATCGTGGCCACCGCAGCGGTCGGCGTGGATCCCGCGCTGTTCTCCGTCGGGCCGGTCGCGGCGGTGCGCAAGATGCTTGCCCAGGCCGGCCTGTCCCTGGACGACATCGGCCTCTTCGAGATCAATGAGGCATTCGCATCGCAGATGCGCGTCTGCATCGACCAACTGGGGCTGGACCCAGAGCGGGTCAACGTGAACGGTGGAGCGATCGCCCTCGGGCATGCGCTGGGTAACTCCGGGAGCCGGACCCGGCGACGCTGGTGCACGAGATGCGCCGCCGCGGGGTTCGCTACGGCATCGCCGCGCTCTGCGTCGGGGCCGGCGAGGGAATCGCCACGCTTGTACGGAACCTCGGCGCCTTATGGGAGTCCATCCTGCGGGCGACACCGACCCCGGGTGGCTCGCCGCCGCGGCCGAGCGCGGTGAGGTGCACACCATCCGGCTGGGCTGGGTGGACCGCCTCGGCGGCTGGAGGGGAAAGCGGATGCCGGTGGGATAGTTTCTCAGCCGCGCACCGCTGTCGATGGGATTTTGCGACGGCATGATCGTCTGTGATGTCCAGTGCGACATCATCGAGACGACGCCCTTCTCGAACTACTCGACCGGCTACCCGGATCTGCACGTGCACTATCATGCAGACCTGGCCAGGCCTGCGGCGTGGGCGCCGGGGAGGCGTTCGTCTTCGGGGTGCCGCGGACGCGGCGGGGCGGCCGCTCGAGGTGGCCCCGGCCGCGGTGCTGGCCCAGGTGCTGTCGCGTCTTGATGAGCTGCAGATAGAGGTGACAGTGGGCGCGTCGCTCGCCGGCGCCGCCCTGCCCGGCCACGGCGGGCCGCCCGGAGTGACGGCCCCGGCATTGCCGGCGGGCTGCTCCTGCGGCCACGGTCGGGATGGCGCTGCTTCATGGCCTGGCGGCCAGCGGACTGCCCGTGACCAGCGTTCGCGGAGGTCTCGATCCGGGGTCGTTCGTACTCGGGGTCGGCCCCGCCGCCCCGGCCAGCCTGGCCGAGACGCTGGTGGTGGCGAAGAGCGCGGCCAAGGAGATCGCCCGGGCCCGTGGCCTGGAGGCCGTCTTCATGACCCTGCGCCCCGGGGCGTCGGAATCCTCGCTGCTGGCGCTCGGTACCACGGTTTCGGGCGCACCAGTGCTGAGCCCGGAAGCGCTGCAAGCCGGCTCGACGCCGTCCGCCCGCTCCTGTTCCCCTCGGTGACGGCGATGAAGGCCCGCCCACCTGCCGTCCATGTCGGTCAGGACCCCGACGGTACCCAGCAGGTTTCAGCCCAGGCCAGCAGCGAAGCTGATCCCGCCACGGCGCTCGCAGTCCTGCTCGCCGCCATCGGCTCGCTGGCCGAGGAGGCTCCCGAGGCCCGCCGGCGGCAGCGCCCGCCTGCTCACCTGTCCGGGACCTGCGAGACGCAGCCGCGATGGCGGACCGCCCATGGGTGATCGGCTGGCTCGGCGCCCCGTTCGTGGACAATGCGATTCCCCTGCTGGAGCACGAGGCGGAACTGTTCCAGGCGGCTGTGACCGACTGGGAGATCGCCCGCTACTGGAGCGCCTCGTGAGCGACCCGCAGTGGGTGGACGTGTACTGGAGCGACCTGATCGGCCGCTGCCGGTCCGTCCGAGTGGCAGCAGCGGCGGCCGCACGCGGGTCCGGCTGCGGCGGTCCCTGGTCGCGGCCGGCTTTTCCGGTCCCGGCCCCGAATCGGGCGACGTCCTGCTCGTTCCCGACTGGGAGTCCGCTCGCCCGAACCCATGGGACGGCCACGCGCAGGTGGTCCTGGGGAACCTGATGGGTTCAAGGCCTTGCGATGCTCATGCTCGCGCTCGGCGCTGCGCGCCGTACTGGGCCGGGCAGCCGCCGACGGGTTGGAGATTCAAGCCGCAGCCGAGCTCGAGTTCAACCGCATCCACCGGCGACCCGCCTGCCGATCTACGACGAGATGAACCAGTACAGCCTGACCAAGGGAGCCGAGCTCGAGTTCCTCCTGCAGGACCTGCGCGAGCGGCTGGCCGTTCTGGGAGTCCCGATCGAGGCGGTGAACCCCGAGTATGCCGGCGGCCAGGCCGAGATCAATATCAAGTACACCGAGGCGCTCGCGGCCGCTGACCGGGCCGTGCTGACCCGTCACTTCGCCCGGGAGATGGCCCGTTCCCACGGGCTGGACGCCACGTTGATGGCCAAGCCCTGGACCGAGCAGGCGGGCAGCGGCATGCACGTCCACCAGAGCGTGTGGCGGGCGCCCGCCGGGCCGGCCGAGAGCGGGCGGCGTGGGGCCAACCTGTTCCACTCGGCGGGGGACTCAGCAACGACGGGAATGCGTACGTCGCCGGCCTGGTCCGCCACCTACGCGAGCTGGTCCTGCTGGGTTCGGCCACCCCGAATGCCTACCATCGCCGGGCCGACTACTCGTTGGCGCCGACCAGGATCTGCTGGGGCGCCGACAACCGCACGCTCGCCGTCCGGGTGATCACCGGCAGCGAGGAAGCAACGCGCGTCGAGCAGCGCGACGCCGCCGCCGACTGCAATATCTATCTCGCCATGGCCGGGCAGTTCGCGGCCGGGCTGAGCGGGCTCGCCGCCCGCTGGACACCACCCGACCCGGTGACCGGGAACGCCTACGCCCCACGGACCTGCCACTGCTGCCCGAATCCTTTCCGGAGGCTCTCGATCTCCTGGCCTCGAGCGACCTGGCCCGCACCGCGCTCGGACCAGTCACCGATGCCCTGCTCGAGGTGCTGCGACCCGAACTCACCGTGCTGATCACCAGCACCGCCGACTGGGAACGCAACCTGTACATGTCGGTTGTCTGAATTTATTCCGGCATTTCGGGACCACGGAAAGACAGCACCCGAGGCTATTGCACTCAGTGAATTCACGGGATACGCTTCAGCGCAATCGGCCGTTCGCCCCCGTGGCCTGGGTGGCAAATCCACAACGGAGTCCTAGAGGAGTCCATGACGATGAGCGCATCCCGCCCCGTGGTCTGCTACACCGACGTGGGCGGAACCTTCACCGACTGCTTCGTCGTCACTGAGAACGGTGAGTTCGCGCTCGGGAAGGCACCCACCACGCCGGCCGACATCGCGGAGGGTTTCCATGCCGCGCTACGGATGGCCAGGGAACACCTCGGGCTGAGCGAGCAGGAGTTCCTCGGCGGCCTCGAGGTCATCGGGTACGGCGCGACAACCGTGCTCAACGCGCTGCTGACACGCAACGGCGGCAAGCCCGGTGTCCTGATCACCCGCGGTTTCGAGGACCTGCTCACGATGGAACGCGGGAAGCAGAGCTGGGTCACCCTGTCGCGGGTG
>CAVPIM010000003.1:0-72276 GCA_963704995.1 uncultured Actinomycetes bacterium
GTCTTAGCATGATCGGTCGGGCGCCATTTGGCGTGCCGCCATGCCGTGGGGGATCGGGCCCAGGGCTCCTGTGCTCCGCGGGACGAACTTCGCGGCAGAAATCAGGAGGGGAATGTCGATGCGCAAACGCACGCAGTCCTTAGCGGCCGCAGCAGGCCTGGCCGTCCTCGCGCTCGTGGCTGCTGCCTGTGGCGGCAGCAGCGGCACGACGTCATCTGGCAACTCGTCAGCGGGCTCACAGACCTTTGGCCAACAGGGCCGAACCCGGGCGGGACGCCAAAGTCCGGCGCCACGCTGAACATGCTCGGCCAGGGCGACGTTGACTTCATGGACTACAACGTCTCTTACTACACGATCGGCGGCCTGGGCCAGCGGCCCTGGCTCCGCGGGCTGCTGGCATACCCGGCCATCCCCGGCAAGGCGACCACGCCTGCTCCCGACCTGGCCACCGCGTTGCCCACCGTTACCAACGGCGGCAAGACCTACAAGCTCACCATCCGCACCGGTGCCATGTGGGACACCAGCCCGCCACGGCAGGTCACCGCGGCCGACGCACTGCTCGGCCTCAAGCGTTCCTGCAACCCGACCCAGCCGTTCGGCGGCCTGCCGGACTTCGAGTCGCTGATCGTCGGTTACCAGCAGTTCTGCAACGGCTTCGCCAAGGTCTCCTCGGCATCGGCGTCAGGCGAGAAGACGTACATCGATACGCACCAGGTCTCCGGGGTGAACGTTTCCGGGCAGACGATCACCTACAACTTGACGCACCCGGCCAGCTACTTCCCGGACATGCTGCAGCTGGACGCCTTTTCCCCAGCCCCGGTGGAGAGCCTGAACTACCTACCCGGGAGCAGCGCGGAAGCCCAGCACCTGATCGCTGATGGGCCGTACAAGGTCACGAGCTACGTTCCGACCCGAAGCATTAGTTATGCCCGCAACCCAGCGTGGAAGGCGAGCAGCGACCCGATCCGTAAGGCGTACGTTAACGCGATCAAGGTCACTGAGACCGGTAACGAGCCCGCGGTCCAGCAGCAGCTGCAGACCAACACGGCCGCGGCGAGCATGGAGTTCGACGCGTTCCCGCCGGTCGGCGCGGACCCCGGCTTGTACCAGCAAATGAAGCAGGGACTGAACCACAACTTCAACCTCGGGTCCACGTACTCCACCAACCCTTACGTCGTGTTCAACGAGGTGTCGCCGAACAACAGTGGTGCGCTGAAGAAGGTCGCGGTCCGGCAGGCGCTCAGCTACGGCGTCAACCGGGCGCCCCTGCTCACGGACAACGGCGGCTTGGCCCTGGGGAAGGCGCTCACTCATGTGCTGCCCGATGGCATCAACGGGTCGCAGGACATGCCGAAGGGCTACAACCCGTACCCGTACAACCCGAGCAAGGCCAAGCAGATGCTGGCGGCTAACGGGGCCAAGAACATGACCCTGACCCTGCTCTACCGGCCATCCAACACGAACGAAGCCAAGATGGCGCAGACCCTGCAGAGCGAGCTACCGAAGATCGGCGTGAAGGTCAAGCTGGTCGGCGCCACCCCCGCCGACTTCTACACCAAGTACCTGGAGGTGCCGAGCGTGGCCCACCGGGGCGTGTGGGATATCGCACTTACCGGGTGGATACCAGACTGGTACGGGGACGGCGCGGTGTCCTTCTTCGGGCCGCTGTTCTCCGGCCCGGCCCTCCTACCCGCCGGTGGGCACAACTTCGGGTTCTACAACAACCCGTTGACCAACGCCCTGATCGGCAAGGGTGCCACCTCCGCGTCGGCCAGCTCGGCCGCCACGATCTGGGCCCAGGCTGACCAGGCGGTCATGAAGGACGCGGCCATCTACCCCATCGTTCAGCCGTACCAGCCGCTGTATCACGCCAGTTATGTGCACAACGCGGTGTACATCCCGTCGATCCAGGGGTTTGACCCGACCAACGTCTGGCTCAGCTCGCCAGGATGATCCTGGCCAGCCGTAACTGTGCCGTTGGGAGAGACCGAATCGCCAGTTTGCGGCTCCGCAGAGCCTGCATTGGGAGGCGATGATGGTCAGGCTGTGCCCGGGCTTCAGCGTCCAGCGGTTCGGGCCAGCGGGCTGGCCGGGTTCTGGGCGGCGGCCACCCAGATCGTCTGGGTGACCCGGTTGGCGAACGTCACCCTGCGGGCGCTGGCCGCCGCGGCGGCGCGGGCGGGGGCGCCCGGCCGAGGTGGCCAGCGCGGCCGGCGCGTCGGCGGGCGTGGGACCTGCCGGGGTGCTGGCCGCGGCCCGGCTCACGTGCGCCGCTCCGGCTGGCGTGGCGGCCCCGGCCGTTCCTCCCGTGGCCGAGCACGCCGTGACCAGCGCGACGGCCAGCCAAGCGGCCGTGACCACCACGGCGATCCGCAGCGGATGCCTCTTCCTTCCGGCCAGCGACCATGAGGGCCGTCCTCCTTGCGCGCGTGCTGGGCCGCCGGCACCTTCCCCTGGGAGATGCCGCTGCCGAGGGCAGATAACGAAAACCGCCGGCGGATCGTGTCCCGTCGCGGAGCTGGCCTCAGGGCCGCTGGCGGCATGCCCCAGCCGCCCGCGCCTTACCCGGCTTCCGGTGCCCGCCTCCCGGCGCCGGTGCCCGCCCTTTCCGCAGTAGCCCTCTCGCCGACACCACCACCCCTCTCGCCGACTCACTGATAACAGCAAGAAGCGGGCGGGCGGATCCACCGGCCCCAAAACACCCGTCCCGCCCGCCATGGCGCGGGATCATGCCGCTGGCGGGTTTTCTGTTATCCGGCCCGGTTCGGCGGCGTCTCCCCTGAGGGCGGTGTCTCGCCGCCCACACCGACGAGGGTGAGGTGCCATGCACGTGCCGCGCAGCAGCGGGCCAGGGGTGCAGACGGTGATCGCCGCCCAGGCCGGGGATGCGGAGGCGCTGGATAACCTGCTGTCCAGCTACCTGCCGCTGATCTACAACATCGTCGGCCGCGGCCTCAGCGGGCACGCCGACGTGGACGACGTGGTGCAGGAAACCATGCTCCGCGCCGTCCGGGGCCTGGGCGACCTGCGCGATCCCGCCGCGTTCCGGTCCTGGCTGGTCGCCGTGGCCATCCGGCAGATGCGCGATCATTACCGGGCCCGGCAGGCCATTCCGGCCGCGGACCTGGCCCATGAGGTCGCCGACCCCGAGGCCGACTTCGTGGAGCTGACCATCCTCCGGCTCGGCCTGTCCAGCCAGCGCGAGGAGACCGCCCAGGCCACCCGCTGGCTCGACCCCGGGGACCGTGAGCTGCTGGCCCTGTGGTGGCTGGAGGCCGCGGGCGAGCTGGGCCGCGGTGAGCTCACCGCCGCGCTCGGCCTGCCCGCGACCCATGTCGCGGTGCGCATCGGCCGGATGAAGGAGCAGCTCACCATCTGCCGGGTGGTGGTGCGGGCGCTGCGCGCCGAACCCCCCTGCCCGGGCCTGGAGCTCACCACCGCGGGCTGGGATGGGGTGCCCAGCCCGCTGTGGCGCAAGCGGATCGCCCGGCACGTCCGCGCGTGCCCGCGTTGCGGGGCGCAGGAGGACGGGCTGATCCCGGCTGAGCGGCTGCTGGCCGGGCTGACCCTGGTGCCGGTGCCCGCCGCGCTGATCCGCGTGTTCGGGGGCCGCGCTTTCACGGCTTGCCCGCCGGGGGCCCAGGCGAACGTCACGGCGGCACCCGGGACTCACGCGCTGGGCCGCCGCGCGCTCCGCCGGGCCGCGGGTCACTCCCGTCACGTGCGCCTCCTGGCCAAGGCGGGAGGCTCGGTGCAAGCCAAGCTGGTGGCCGCCTCGGTCGCGGCCAGCTGTGTGGTGGCCGGGCGGTGCCGCCGTAGTCCACCTGCACGGGGCCCACCCGGCGGCGGCCACCCACCGGGCGCACGCCGCCCCGGCCGCGCCGCCCACACCGGTCAGCCAGGCCCTGGCCCAGCCGTCCGCCAGGCCGGTCCGGGCCACCCGGCCGCCCCGCAAGCCCGCTGCGCCGCCTCCGGCCAGCAACGCCAAGAAGGGCGTCGCCGCCTGGGCCTTCACCGGGGCCGGGCAGGCGCTGGCCCGGTCGGGGGCGTCCTGGTATTACACCTGGTCCGCCACGCCCGCCGGCGGCATCAGCAGCCCGGCAGGTGTTCGTTTCGTGCCGTTGATCTGGGGGGCGGCGGACGTGAACGCCGGCACTCTCAGTCAGGTGCGCGGCGAGGGGCCCTACCTGCTCGGCTTCAACGAGCCGGACCTGGCCGCGCAGTCCAACATGAGCCCCGGCCAGGCCCTCAGCCTGTGGCCGCAGCTGATGGCCACCGGGATGCGGCTGGGCAGCCCGGCCGTGGCCGGCGACGCCGCCACTCCCGGCGGGTGGCTGGACCAGTTCATGGCCGGCGCCGCGGCCCGCGGCTACCGGGTCAACTTCATCACGCTGCACTGGTACGGGGCTGACTTCGCCACCAGTGCCGCGGTCAGCCAGCTGGAGGGTTACCTGCAGGCCGTGCACGCCCGCTTCCACAAGCCGATCTGGCTGACCGAGTTCGCCCTGGCCAACTTCGGCGGCTCGCCGCAGACCCCGGGCCGGCAGCAGCAGGCCGCGTTCCTGACCGCAGCGACCGCCATGCTGCAGCGGCTGAGCTACGTGCAGCGCTACGCGTGGTTCGGGCTGGAAGCCACGCCCACCGACGGCAGCATGGGCCTGTTCCGCAGCGGCCCGTCGGCCACCACGGTCGGCCGCGCCTTCCAGGCGGCCGGCGAGCGGCCGCCGGCTGGGGCGGCGGCGAGCCCGCGGCCCGGGCGGTCAGCCGGGCGGCCGGGCAGGCGGTAAGCCTGTCCCGCCCGCCCGGACCAGGCCTGTCTCGTAGGCGAACACCACGGCCTGGACCCGGTCGCGCAGCCCGAGCTTGGCCAGGACCCGGCCCACGTGCGTCTTCACCGTGGCTTCCGACACGAACAGCCGCTGGGCGATCTCGGCGTTGGACAGCCCCTGCGCCACGTGGGCCAGCACCTCGCGCTCCCGGCTGGTCAGCATGTCCAGCCCGGGCGGAGCGGGGGAGTTGTGCGCCGGGAACAGCGGCGCGAACCGGTCGATCAGCCGCCGGGTGGTCGAGGGCGCGACGACCGCGTCCCCGGAATCCACCGCCCGGATCGCGAACAGCAGCTCCTCCGGCGGGACGTCCTTGAGCAGGAAGCCGCTGGCCCCGGCCTTCAGCGCGGCGTACGCGTACTCGTCCAGGTCGAACGTGGTCAGCATCAGCACCCGCGGCCGGTCACCGGCCGCGCAGATCTGCCGGGTCGCCTCGATGCCGTCCAGCCGCGGCATCCGCACGTCCATCACCACCACGTCGGCCCGCCGGGACTGGAGCATCCGGGTCGCGGCCAGGCCGTCCCCGGCCTCACCGACCACACACATATCGTCCTGCGCGTCGAGCACCATGCGGAACCCGGTCCGGACCAGCTCCTGGTCATCGACCAGCAGGATCTTGATGCTCATGCGGCGGACTCCGGTGCGCGCCCAGCCGGTTCCGGCCCGGCCGCCCGGCCCGGCCGCCCCGCCGGCCGGGTGCTGGGCGACGGCCGTCCCGATCTCTTCCTGGCCGCTGGCCGCCCAGGCCTCATCCTGGCCGCCGGCCGGGGCCGAGCCGCGGACGACCGGCAGCCGGGCGGTGACCTGGTAACCGCCGCCGGGCCGCGGGCCCGTATGCAGCGTGCCGTTATAGAGCGCGACCCGCTCCCGCATTCCGGTCAGGCCGTGACCGGCACCGTCCGCCACGGCCACGCCGCGGCCGTCGTCGGTGATCTCCAGCATCAGCACGTCCTCGCAGTAGCGCAGCAGCACCTGGGCGCTGGCCCGGGGGCCGCCGTGCTTGCGGGTATTCGTCAGCGACTCCTGGATGATCCGGTAGGCCGCCAGCGCCAGCCCGCTGGGCAGCGGCCCGGGCACGCCCTGGACGGTGAACGAGACGTCGAGCCCGCTGGCCCGGGTCTGATCGAGCAGCTCGCCGAGCTGGCCGATGCCGGGGAGCGGCACCACGCCCGGCGCGCCGTCGTCGCTGCGCAGCACCCCCAGCATGCGGCGCATCTCGGCCAGGGCCTGCCGCCCGGTGCTCGCGATCGCGCCGAGCGCCTGCCGGGCCCGTTCCGGCGAGCTGTCCAGGGCGTAGGACGCCCCGTCGGCTTGCACCACCATCACGCTGACGTTGTGCGCGATGACGTCGTGCAGCTCGCGGGCGATCCGGGCCCGCTCGGCCGCCGCCGCGATCTGGGCCTGCGCGTCGCGCTCGCGTTCCAGCCGCGCGGCCCGGTCCTCCAGCGACGCGTAGTAGCCGCGCCGGTAGCGCATTGAGTCACCCAGCACCCAGGCGATCAGCGATGAGCCGGCGAACGCGACCGAGCCGAGCACGATCCAGTGGGCCAGGGCCAGGTACGGCGGTGCCCACCGGGCCACCGCCGCGGCCGACCCGGCCAGGCAGACGGCCAGCCCGGCCACCGACACCCGGCGCTGGCAGTACGCGGCCAGGGTGTACAGCAGGATCACGATCACCGCGTCGATCATGTTGACGTGGATGTTGAGCAGCACCTGGAGGCCGCCGACCGTCACCGCCACGGCGAAGGCCGCCACGGGGTGATCCCGGCGGAAGACCAGCGGGATGACCAGCGCCAGGGTGACCGGGACGAGTTCATACTGGCGGGCGGCGAGGGCCGAGGCCAGGGCGGGGACGGCCAGGGCAGCGGCGAGCAGGCCGTCCACCAGCCGGGGATGACGGCGGAGCCAGAGGTAGAAGGCGGCCACGGGTCAAGGGTACGGGCGCGCCCGCGGGCCGGGCGTCATCCTGCGGGAGGGCCCGGGGTCAGCCGCTGCGGGTGAGCTGGCCGGGTGAGGCGCCCGGCTGGGCCGCGCCGGTGCGCGGGCCCGGCCCAGCCGGACTTGCCTTCCCCCCTGCCACCTTTGCCCGGGGCGGGCACAGGACGCTGGCCTGCCGGAGTCCCCCCGGAGAGTCCCAGGATGACTCTGGCGAGCTAATCCTTCGTGCACCCCAATCCCATGCCGTGATCTCCACGGCACGGACCCGCCTGCCCCAAGGGCAGGCTCCCCGGCGGGCCATGTCCGCGCTCGCCCCGGGCTGGGTGACAGCTAACCGCGGCCGGGTGCGGCCGGCTATCCCCGGACTAGGGGATCCGGGCCGGGCCGCGGCGGGCCCTAGAATGCGCGTCACGAGACCGGTCGCCCCTGCGCGGCGCCGGGCTCGCTCCAGCTGATCCGAGGGAATCAGGCAGGCGGAAGGTGATGGCGGTCGGGCAGGCCACATCCCCGGCGGCGCGCGTCAGCACGCCGGCCGGGCTGGTGGTCGGCATTCCCGATGGCGGCCGCCTGGTCTTCGGCCGGGGGCCGGATGCTGACCTGACCATCGCGGCCGGCCGCGGGCTGTCCCGGCGCGCCGGGGTGATCAGCGCGGTGGGGGACGGCGTCTGGATCGCCAACATCAGCCGGACCCACGCGCTGTACACCGAGGGGGACGGGTACCGGATCAGGCTGCCCCGGATGGAGGACAACGGCGAGCCGTCCGGCGGCTGGTTCCTCCGGGCCGGGATGACCCTGGTCGGCTCCCGCGCGATGCTCGACGAGGGCCAGCCGCTCTGCGTGATGGTGGCCGGCCCATCCGGCGGGTGGGACTCCGCGCCGGACGGCACCCGGGTCTGGCAGGACGGCGACGCCACCCTGCTTCCGCTGTACCTGGACCCGATGACGAAGATCTTCCTCGTGGCGCTCATGTGGTGCCGCCCGTGGCTGCTCGACCCGGCCGGGGCCAGCCCGCTGCCGCGCACCCCCGAGATCGCCAAGGCAGCCCTGGAGGTGACCGGCGCCTACCACGAGCTGGAGCGCTTCGATACCGATCCGGCGTTCCGGGACCGGCTGTCGGCCCGGGTCGCCGAGCACATCAAGGTGCTCCGCCGCAAGATCACCGACCGCGGCCTGGTCCGCGCGGACACCAGGCTGTCCGACGAGGTCGTCGTGCGGGTGCTCATCGAGCACGGCATCATCACCACGGCTGACCTCGGCCGGCTGAACGACCCGGCCTGGTGCTCGCGGCAGGAGGACCTGTGGTGGACTCAGGCGCCCTGAACCGGGATACCCCGCCCCGCCAGCTGCGCGCCGGGCGGCGGTGACCGGTAGCCCGGGCCGGACGGGCGGTCCCGGCCGAGGGCGGCCGGCCCGGTGGCCGGCGGTGACGGCGCCGGGCCGACCGAGAAGCTGGCGGTGGCCTGTCGGCCCTGGGCCCCGGTGACCAGCACGTGGTACTGGCCCGCCGGGATCGGCCCGGTAAAGAACAGGTGGCCCTGGTCGATCGCGTAGTTGAAGGTGCCCTGCCGGTCCACGGTGGGCCGGAACCGCGCCACCCCGTGCCCGGCCAGGTGCACCTGTACCTGGGTCAGCGGGACGAACCCGCTGCCGTGCACCACGAACACCGTGTCACCGTCCCCGAAGGGCTGCGCGACCTCGAGTTTCGGCACTGAGCTGGTCCCGGTGGGCAGCGCCGTCGGCGGCGGGCCGGGGTTCGCCGGCACCGGGGGCAGCGTCGGGTACGTCGCGGCCGCCCGCCCGTGGCCGTCAGCGAACGAGGCACCCGCGGCCGCGCCCAGGCCGACCAGCGCCGCGGCGCCGGCGATCAGGCCGGCCCCGGCCAGGATCCGCCGCCGGTGCCGGTGCCCCGGGCGTGCGGCCCGCGGCGCCACGGGCGTCGCCGGGAGCGCACTGTACGAGCCGAACGTGGCGTCCTCGCTCACCTCGTCGGTGAGCGGCGGCTGGTCCTGGCCGGGATCGGTCTCGGGCTCCGGGGGGCGGGGGCTGCGCTCGTACTCGCCGATCAGGGTGAGCGCTTCGCCGGGCAGATACGAGTGCCCCGACCCGGGGCTCGGCGTGGCCTCGACGAACGGGGCCAGCTCGGCCAGGAGCGCCGCCGAGGTCGGGCGGCTGCGGGGACTGCGCTCCAGGCACGCCGTGACGACACGGGTCAGTTCCGGCGGCAGGCCGCTGAGGTCGGGCGGCTCGGTGGCCAGCCGGACCAGGATGTCCATCACGGTGTCGCCCTGGTACGGCGGGTGCCCCGTCGCCGCGAACAGCAGCGTCGCCCCGAGCGAGAACATGTCGCTGGCCACGGACGCCTGCCGGGTGTCACGGGCCTGCTCCGGGGCCATGTACGCGGGTGTGCCCAGCGCGCCCCTGGTCACCGTGAGCTGGATCCGCTCCGCGGCCCGGGCCACCCCGAAATCGATCACCCGGGGGCCGTCGGGGGAGACGAGCACGTTGGACGGCTTCAGGTCGCGGTGCACCAGCCCGGCGTTGTGGATCGACTCCAGGGCCTCCGCGCACCCGGCGGCGAGCCAGCGCACCGCGGGCACGGGCAGCGGCCCGCCGCCCCGCACCAGCCGGTTCAGGGACGGGGCCGCGATATAGGCGGTGGCCAGCCAGGGCACGTCCGCGTCGGCGTCCGCCGCCACGACCGCCGCGGTGAACACCCCGCTGACCCGCCGCGCGGCGGCCACCTCGTGCGCGAAACGGGACCGGAATCCGGCTTCATCGGCGAACTCGATCTTGATCGTCTTGACCGCGACCAGGCGGCCCGCGGTGGACCGGCCCAGGTACACCTGCCCCATCGCCCCGGCGCCGAGACGTCCGAGGAGAGCGAACGGCCCTATTCGTTCCGGATCCCACCGGCGCAGCGGCGCTAAAGCCGGCTGCGGAACCATCATTGCCTCCCCGGGTCCCCTCAGGCCCGGGTGACATCATGCCGAGTCCGCGGGAGTCTGTGCTCCGGTTCCGGAGGGTGTGTCGGAAATGGCACCGAACGGATAGCCTTGATCAGCGCATGGATGCGGCGGGGGGTGCCATTTGCGGGTTGGCGGACATATCGTCACGGGTATGACCGAGTGGCTGGTCTACCGCGGCCGGGACAGTGCGGGCATGTCAGCCCGGCGTGTCCCGCGGCCCGCACCGGATGCGGGGCTGGCCGCCCTGCCTGAGCCCGCGGCTGAACCGGGCGATTCCGCCGCGGCCGGCATCGTCGCAGGGTGAGCAACGTGCATGGGGCCCGCAAAGGCCCCCTGCGACGTTTGATGGCCCGTTCTGTGAGCTCTGGTCCGCCGGCAGGGCAGGATGGAGTCATGAGGGATACCCGAACCACAGCCGTGGGGCTGCGGTCAGCGATCGAGCGAAGTGGTTACTACCCCGGGTTGGTAGCGGACGCCGTGTTCTCCGCCCTGGGCGCGGAAGCCGTGGTGTCATATGTGGTGCAGTCGGACGCGCTGTTCGATCCGGCCATGGAGGTCCGCCGCCACATGACCGTGCTGGTGCTGACCCCGTCCCGGCTGCTCTATTCCCATACTGACGAAAACCCCGCGGACGACGAGCCAGGTGCCCGTCCGCAGGCGGAGACCAGCACCGAGGCGGTGCGCTTCTCGCGTATCTCCTCAGTGGCCGTGACCCGGGTCGTGCCCGACCCGGCCGCGTACGTCCCGGGCGTGACGATGCCGACCGAGGTGGTCCTGACCATCGGCTGGAACGTCCTGTCGCACGTCGAACTGGAGCCGGCCCACTGCGGTGACGAGAACTGCGAGGCCGACCACGGCTATACCGGCACCATCACCGCGGACGACCTGACCATGCGGGTCAGTGAGGCCGCCGACGGTGAGGAGGCCGTCCGGCAGGTGCTCGCCTTCGCGGTCGCGCTGACCGAGGCGACCACCCACCCCGGCCACTGACGGGCGGCAGCATGACCGCAGAGCCGGCGACCTCGGCCACTGTGCCCGATTACGGCGAGGGAACCCTGCCCGACCTGGCCACCTCGCTGCTCGCCTCGCTGGGTGTACGCGACGCGCCGAACCCGCTCGGGCTGGCCTCCACCCGCCGGGCCTGCCTGCTCATCGTGGACGGGCTGGGCTGGGAGCTGCTGCGCGCTCATCAGGCGGCGGCGCCGTTCCTGTCCGAGCTCACCACCACCGGGCGCGCGCTGTCCGCGGGATTCCCGGCCACCACGGTGACCAGCCTCAGCTCCCTGGGCACCGGCCTGCCGCCGGGACGTCACGGCATGCTCGGCTACCAGGTCGCCGTGCCGGGCCAGGACCGGCTGCTCAACGGGCTGCGCTGGGACGAGCAGGTCGACCCGCTGAGCTGGCAGCCCGCCCCGACGATCTACCAGCGCGCGGCGGCGGCCGGCGTCGACGCCTACCGGGTGGCCGCGCGCGGGCTGGAGAAGACCGGCTTCTCGCTGGCGTCCATGCGCGGGGCCGCCTACCGCCCCGCGGACAGCCTGGGGGCGCTGGTCGCGCAGGCGTCCTGGGCGCTGGCCGGCGCGGACCGCGCCCTGGTCACCGTCTACCATGCGGAACTCGACGGCACCGGCCACGTGTTCGGATCCCAGTCCGAGGCCTGGTCCTATCAGCTCGCGCACGTGGACAAGCTGGCCGAGCAGCTGGCCAGCTCGCTCCCGGGCGGCACGGCGCTGTACGTCACCGCCGATCACGGGATGGTGGACGCGGGCCCGGACGACAAGATCGACGTGGACCTGGTCCCAGGGCTGCGGGACGGGGTCGCCCTGCTGGGCGGCGAGCCACGGGCCCGGCATGTGTACACCCGGCCGGGGGCCGGGCCCGACGTCCTGGCCACCTGGCAGGGCGTGCTCGGCCCGCGGGCCTGGGTCGCCTCGCGCGACGAGGCCATCGACGCGGGGTGGTTCGGCCCGGTCGAGGACCGGTTCGCCGCGCGGATCGGCGACGTGGTGGCCGCCCCGGCCGGCTCCTGGGCGCTCGTCGCCACCCAGGCCGAGCCGCTGGAGTCGTCGCTTGTCGGGATGCACGGCTCGCTGACCCCCGGCGACCAGTTCGTCCCGCTACTGAACGTCACCAGCATCTGACCACGCCGGCGGCCGGGGCGGCCAGGACGGGGCCGGCCCGCTCTGGCGCGGCCAGCAGAGCCGGGTTATCCACAGTAACGCACCGTGATATCCCGGCGCGGGCGAGCGTTCATCCACAGGTCCAGGGCCAGTTATCCACAGAACGATCCCGGCCTGGCGGGCGATCGGGGCAGAATTAGGGTGCTAACGCCCAGTACGGGCGGAAGGGATGTAACGGTGGATTCAACCGTCAACGCCGCAGCGGTTGTCGCCGCGCTGCGCGCCAGCCCGCCACCCGTCCTGCTGGACGTCCGGTGGCGGCTCGGCGGGCCGCCCGGGATCGAGCGCTTCCGCGAAGGCCACCTGCCCGGTGCGCAGTTCGTGGACCTGGACCGTGACCTGGCCGCCCCGCCCGGGCCCGGGGGACGGCACCCGCTGCCGGACCCGGGAGCGTTCGAGGCCGCGATGCGCCGGGCCGGGGTGAGCGACAGCCGGCCCGTGGTGGTCTACGACGAGAACGACGCGACGGCGGCCGCGCGGGCCTGGTGGCTGCTGCGCTACTTCGGGCACCCGCGGGTGCAGGTCCTAGACGGTGGCTACCTGGCCTGGCTGGCCGCCGACCAGCCCATCGAGACCGGGCCCGCCCCCGCCCCGGCGGCCGGCACGTTCACCGCCCGGCCCGGTCACCTGCCGCTGCTCAGCGCGGACGGCGCGGCCCGGATGGCCCGCGAGGGCGTGTTGCTGGACGCCCGGGCGGCGGAGCGCTACCGGGGTGAGGCCGAGCCGGTCAACCCGGTCGCCGGGCACATCCCGGCCGCGGTAAGCGCGCCCACCAGCGAGAACGTCGGCCCGGACGGGCGGTTCCTGGACCCTGGGACGTTGCGGGCCCGGTTCACCGGGCTCGGGGCCGCAGCGGCCGCGCCCGCCAGCCCGGATGGGAGCAGCCCGGACGCGGACCGCCGGGGCGGGAGCGGCCCCGGCGGGAGCGGCCCCGGCGGGAGCGGCATGGAGGGAGCGGTGATGACCGGGGTGTACTGCGGCTCCGGGGTGACCGCGGCGCACGAGGTGCTCGCGCTGGCCATCGCGGGCATCCCGGCGGCGCTCTACGTCGGCTCCTGGTCCGACTGGGTCACCGACCCCGGCCGCCCGGTCGCCACCGGCCCCGCCTGACCCTCCCGTGCCCCGGCGTCCTCCCGCCCCGGCGCTCCCGCGCCGGGCCGTGAATCGTCCGGCCACGCGGTCGGGCGGGCCCGGGAGTTGCCCCCCGGGTTGGTCGCGGTGGCCTGGCCGCTGCCCCGGGCCAACCGTTAGTGAGGCAGAAGGTTGGATCCGGCGGTAACCGGCGACTGCTCTAGGCGGGATTCCCGTCCAGCAGGGTGACCAGCCGCCGGACCAGGTGACCGCGCCACCCCCCGCCCAGGATGCCCATGGTCGTGCGCTGGCCCGGGTCGGCGTCATCGAAGCCGTCGTGCGTGATCAGCAGTCTGGTGCCGGTCCCCTCCGGGACCAGCGACCAGCTGACGACCGTGTCGAGGATCGCTGACCGCCAGCTGAACCGCATCAGCCGGGGCGGCTCCAGGTCGAGCACCTCGCAGTGCACGATGCCATCGAAGCCGTGCTGGGGGACCGGCTCGGTGCGGAACGTGAAGGCGTGCCCGACCAGCGGCTTGAAGTCGTTCGGCATCAGCCAGCGGGCCAGCAGGGCCGGGTCGGTGAGGGCCTGCCACACCCGCCCGGGTGGCTGGGGCAGGAACTGGTCCACCTCGATGGACGCCATCAGCCCTCTTCCTCCAGGAGTTCGCGGAGCAGCCGGGCATGCCGCAGCCAGAACTGCTCGTAATGGGCCGCCCAGTCCGCCACGGCCCGCAGCGGGCGGGCGTCCAGCCGGTAGTGCCGTTCCCGGCCGACCCGTTCCTCGGTGACCAGGCCCGCCTCGCGCAGCACCCGCAGGTGCTGGGACACGGCCGGGCGGCTCATGTCGAACGGGGCGGCCAGGTCGCGCACGGACCGCGCCCCGCCGGCCAGCACGTCCAGGAGGGCGCGGCGGACCGGGCTGGCGATGGCGTCGAACACGTCGGGGCCGGGCACGGCCGCCCTCAGCCGCCGGCCGGCGGCACGGGCGCCGTCGCCTGCAGGATGAGGCCGTTGCCGTCCGGGTCGTCGAAGGTCACGAACCGTCCCCAGGGAGCCTCCTGGATGCCGGCGTCGATGACGACGCCGCGGGACCGCAGCGCCGCGACGTCGCCGTCCAGGTCGCTGGTCTCCAGCACGGTGCCCTTGGCTGCCCCGGCGGGCATGGTCGGGAACCAGGTCACCAGCGTGATGGAGGTCGCCCCGCCGGGCGGCCTGACCTGTACCCAGCGCTGGTCCGGGCCCATCGTGGTGTCCGCGACGAGCTCGAAGCCGAGGGTGCCCACGTAGAAGTCCCGGGCCCGGTCCTGGTCGGTGACGGGCAGCGAGAACAGCTGAATCTGGCGGATGCTCATGCCGCCCATAATAGGTAAGAAATCTCTTACCGGTAACCCTTTCCGGGATTCCCCCCGGACACGCCCGGGTCCCCGGGTCCCCGGGTCCGGGCCGCAGGGCCCCCGGGCCCTCCGGAGCCCCCGGACCTCCGGGGCCGCAGGGACCTCCGGGGCCCCGCGGGCCCGGCTGCGCCCAGCTGGCTCCGCCAGGTTTCGGCCCCCGCCGCGCCCGTTCGTGATCATGGGGTTACTGGCGCTCCAGCCCCACCAATCCCATGATCATGAAGGCGTCCTGTGACTTGCGGGGCCGGGGGGGCAGGTGGGGTTTCAGGGGGGCGGGGCCAGGTCGTGGCGGGCCGTGAGCAGGAACCACGTGAGGGCCCCGGTGATCAGCGCAGGGGTGGCGGGCTGGGATCCGGCCACGGCCACCGCCGCGGCGCTGGCCGCCGCGGCGATCAGGACCCGGAGGGCGAGACGGCCCGGGCGGCCCCGGCGGATCCGCGACAGCAACCGGGCAGTTCTCATGCCCGTGACGCCCGGGCCGGGTGGAGGCGGCGGCGGGGTGCCGGGCCGGCCCGGACGCGGCTGGCCGGGCTGGGGCCGGCTGGGATGCGGCCAGGCGGCGCCCGGTAGACCGGAGCGGGGCTGGCCAGGGCGGGGCTGGCCGGAGCGGGGTCCGCCGGGGTGCAGCCAGGCGGCGCCGGGGCGCCCGGGAGCGGGGGAGGAGGACCTCAGGTCGGCCAGCGCCTCGCCCCGCCCGGACCTGGTCCGCAACACCGTGTACGCTGCCGCGGCCACCGCGAACCGGCCGGGGTCGCCGCCATCGGCCCGGTCCGGGTGAGTCGCGGCGGCGGCCCGGCGCCACGCCGAACGGACCTCGTCGTCGGTCAGGCCGGGCCGGGCGGGCAGGCCGAGCGCCGCGAACGGGTCGGCGCCGCCGGGCAGGCCCGTCATGGCTCCTCGCCGAACGCCTCGTCCAGCAGCGCGCTGACGTCGGCTGGCCCGGCGGGGCCGGGACGTTCCGCCGGCGCCCCGGGGCCGGCGCCGCCCGCCGCCCGGCCCGCATCCGGGCCGCCGGCATCCGGGCCGCCGGCATCCGGGCCGCCGGCATCGCGGGCCGCCGGCATCCGCCGGGGTCGCGGCCCCGGCCGCGGTGCGGGTGCCGGGTGCGCCACCGCGGACCGGGCTGGCCAGCTCGGCCGGGCCGGCCACCAGCCGCTTCACCTGCACATAGGTCACCCCGCCGCGGTAGAGGTACGCGGCCTGGCCGACGTCCAGGCCCCGGATGATCTCGGGGTCGACGACCGGCGTGCCCTCGGACCTGGACAGCCCCTCGTGCGCCCAGAACGGCACGCCCAGCAGCCGCCGGGCGGTGTCCACCACCCGCCGCGCGCCGGCCAGGGCCGCGACCGGCTCCGGGTGCGGCGTGCGCAGCAGCCAGATGCCGCCGTCCGCGGTGGTGGCCACCCGGTACCGCTCGTCCTCATCGGCGGCCAGCCCCGGCCAGGACTGCGCCGACACCTGGACGGCCAGGCCGAGCGAACGGGCCCGCTCGTACAGCTGCCAGATCGGCAGCCGGCGGGACACGGCGCTGAACTCGTCCACCGCGAGCAGGATGTCCCGGCGGGCCCCCGCCCCGCCTGCTGAACCACGGTCTGCTGAACCACGGTCTGCTGAACCAGTGGGCCGGGGCGCCGCCGCCGGCGGCGAACCAGGCGAGCAGGTTGACGAGCGCGCGGGCCTGCGCCTCGGCCACCGCGATCTCGGCGGTCCCCTCCAGGATGCAATACCAGGCGTCCGCGTCACCGAACCCGCCCGGCCCGTCCAGCCCGGCGCCCAGCCGTCGCAGCAGCGCCCGGTACCGCAACGCCACGTCGCTGACGTGCCCCGCCGAGGACCGCAGCAGCCCGGCGGAGCCGCCGTCCGGCTCGCCTGCATACGCCAGGGCCAGCCAGTTCGTGTCCAGCCGGCTGAGGAAGTCGGCCGCGCCGGCCGGCGGGCCGCACGGGGCCTCCACCGCCAGCCGGACGATCTCCTCCAGCACATCGGCGTAGTACGCGGCCCCGCCGGTGCCCGACTCGACCATGTCCGCCAGTGTGCTGACCAGCTGCCGGGGCGGCAGCGACCACAGCGACAGGCTGGCCTCGTCGGGCCAGATCGCGGTGGACGCCGCGCCCGAGGCGCGGAGCACCCGGCGGGCCCGGTCGGCGATCCGGCGCGAGTCGGCCCCGCCCTTGCAGTCCAGCACGACGAGCAGCGGGCGCGGCCCACGCCCCGCCGCGTGCAGCTCCATCCCCCGGGTCATGAACCCGGCCCACAGCCGCAGCAGCAGCGTCGTCTTCCCGGTCCCCGTGGTGCCCAGCACCACCTGGTGCGAGCGAAGCCGGGGGTAGGGGATGACCGCCAGCGGGCGGGCCGGCTGGCGCACCGTCCGGATCGTGGCCCCGGCTACCACACTCCCGTCGCGTAACAGCAACGGCACGGACCCCGGCGCGGCGATCCGGGCCCGGGCGGTGCGCACCTGGTGCCGCCACTGCCGCTGGTCGAACGCGGCCGGGGCGCTGGGCGCGAGCCCGCCGCTGCCCGTCTCCATCGCGTAGATCCGCCACGACCAGGCCAGGCCGCCGGCGGCCAGGCCCAGCGGGATGGCCAGCGGGGCTACCGTCACCGCGGCCCTCAGGTAGCTCCCGCCCGCGGCCTCGTGCCCCATGGCCAGCCAGGCCAGGTACGGTGCGGCGGCCAGCCGCCGCGCGGGCTGGCCGGCCGCGGCCATCGCCGCCAGCCAGGCCGCGAGCATCGGCACGCACCAGGCCGCCGCCCGGTACAGCTGGCGCGGCGGCCAGCCCAGGAACCAGGCCAGCGCCGCCGCATAGGCCGCGACGAGCACGGCCGGCGCGGTCACAACCAGGGCCGCAACGAGAACCACCACCCGCAGCACCCGCCAGATCAGCCTGGCCAGGGCGCGGAGCATGAGGAACCCCAGGTAGCGGCGGATCATGGGGCTGCCTCGCTGTCCCGGGGCGGGCGGGCCGCCGGCCAGGCGGGAGCGGGCCGCGCGGGAGGAGGCGGGGTGGGAGCGGGCCGGGCGGGAGCGGGCGGGCCCGGCCGCGCGGCCACCGCGGTGCCGGCGGCCAGGCCGGCGGCCGCCGGCAGGCCGCGGATCTCGACCCGGACCGCCAGGGCACCCGGCAGCGCGTCGCGGGCCCGCAGGACAGTCGGCCGGGCCGCGGCCGAGCACAGGTACAGCACCCGGGCGTGCCGCGGCGCAATTCCGGGAACCCGCACCTCGGCGGCGGGGCAGCCGTAATCACCGGTCCGGGTCAGGATCTCGGCCATGATCGCCGCCGTGCGGCGCACGGTCTTGCGGGTCAGTTCGGCCTCGATGGCCCAGCATTCGCCGGCCCACGCGGGGGCCGCCACCGCTGTCCCGCTCACCCCGGTCTGGCTCACGGCGGTCTGGCTCACCGCTGCGTCACCCGCGGGTACCCCGCCCGGGTCCGGCCAGTGCACCTCCCCGTCGGGCAGGTGCTCGCGGAGCGGCACCCGGCTGCCCATCCGGGCCCGCAGCCTGCGCTCGCTGCGCCAGTAAGCTCCGGCGGCCGCGTACCCGGGCGCGGACTCCAGCGCGATCCGGACCGCGGTCACGGCGCGCAGGTGTGCCAGCCGGGCCAGCGCGGGCGGGGCCGGCCGGTACGGCAGCCCGCAGGCCAGGAGCCCGGCCCGGGTCAGCCAGACCCACGGGCGGCCCGGCCCGAGCCGGGCCGAGTCGGCGTAGCCCTGGCCCCGCCAGCGCGCCGTGAGGCCCCGCGCCCGGACCTCGGTGACCGCCAGCCAGACGGCTAACTGATCCAATTGCACGCCATACATCTCGGCGGTAAATAACAGCCCGGCGACGTCCCGCTCGCTCACCAGCCCACTACATCATGCCGGCGCGTTACGCCGTTAGGGCCTATCTGGGCGATTTAGCTGGAGCCGCCGGGCCGGCAATATGAGCCAAAAGCGCCCCTGCCCTGGTGTTTTCGTGCGAGGTGGGGCACAATTTTGGACGGGAACGCGGATCGCGCTCCTGGCAGGGCAGCCCGGCCGAACGGGCTTGCTGACCGGCCGGGTACGCATAAGCTGTTCGCTGATATCGGATCGCCGCTGGCGCAGGGGCCTGAGGTCGTTGGGGAAGACGCACCTCGGTCGCTCGCAGGGAGGTCTGGTGTCAGTTCATGGCGTGCTGCAGGTCCATTCCGCGCCCCCGGCGCTGTGCCCGCATATCGAATGGGCGGTCGCCGGGGTTCTTGGCGTGCCCGTCGATCTGGCCTGGGTCAGTCAGCCGGCCGCGCCCGGGGCGGTGCGCGGCGAACTCAGCTGGCAGGCAGGGCCCGGCACGGCCGGGTCGATCACCTCGGCGCTGGCCGGCTGGAACCGGCTGCGCTTCGAGGTGACCGAGGAGGCCAGCCCGGGCTGCGACGCGGTCCGGTACAGCTACACGCCTGCGCTCGGTACCTTCTCGGCTGTGACCGGGGCCAACGGGGACATCATGATCCCCGAGAACCGGCTGCTCGCCGCGATGACCGTCGCCGCCGCCTCCCAGTCCGGCCTCCAGGTGGCCGTCAGCACCACGCTCGAGGCGGAGCTCGACCGGCTGCTGGGGCGGGCCTGGGACGCGGAGCTCGAGCCGTTCCGGTGCGCGGCCGAGGGCGCGCCGGTGCGCTGGCTGCACGCCACCGGCTGACCTGGGCCGCAGTGGCTGCCGCCCGCAGCGGTCTGGCCGGCCTGGCCCGACCCGCCTACCATGAAGGGCACGTTTCCCGTAGCTGCCTGCGGGCGCGAGCCGCCGCGCCGGAGGTTCCCGTGGAGGGGCGATGAAAATTGAGGTAGTGGTGCCGGACGGCTGGACCCCTGGCCTCACGCTGGCGATGCAGCAACTGCTCCAGCACGCCGTCCGCAGCGGGTATCCCATCATCAGCGTCCTGCGCCCGGACGCGACGCCCGAGCAGATCCAGGATGTCTACGAACGGATCCAGACGGTCGTCCGAGAGTCCGGCCTGGCCGCGTGACAGCTGAGCCAGCCCGCGTGATCCTGGACTGCGATCCGGGGATCGATGACGCGCTCGCGATCGTCTTCGGCTGTGGCCACCCGGGCCTGGACCTGGTGGGCCTGACCACCGTCAGCGGGAACGTGAACCTGGACACGGTGACCGGCAACGCGCTCAGCGTGCTGGAACTGGCCGGCCGCCCGGATGTGCCGGTGGTGCCCGGCAGCGCCCGCCCGCTGCTGCGGCCCACCCTGGATGCCCGGGACGTGCACGGCGAGGGCGGGCTGGGTGCGGCGCGGCTGCCCGCGGCCCAGGCCGGCCCGGCCGGCGGGCACGCGGTGGACTACCTGATCGACACGATCAGCGCGGCGCCCGGGGAGATCACCCTGGTCGCGACCGGCCCGCTGACCAACATCGCGCTGGCGGTCCGGCGCGAGCCGCGGCTGGCCGGCTGGGTCCGCGACTTCGTCATCATGGGCGGCTCGGCCGGGCGGGGCAACGTCACCCCGGCCGCCGAGTTCAATATCGCCGTGGACCCTGAGGCCGCCGCGATCGTGTTCGAGGCCGGGTGGCGGGTCACCATGGCCGGGCTGGATGTGACCCTGCAGGCCCGGGCCGGCGCGGACGTGCAGGACCGGATGCGCCACCTGGGCCGGCTCGGCACAGACCTGCTGCTGCCCGGCCTGCTCGGCTACCGCGGGGAGCACGCCCAGGCCGCGGGCGGCCCGCCGGTGCACGACGTGTGCGCCCTCGCCCTCATCGCCGAGCCCAGCCTGTTCGGGTGCCACCCGGCCCGGGTGGAGGTGGAGACCGCGGGCCGGTGGACCAGCGGTATGACCGTGACCGACTTCAGCGCCGATCCCTCGGCGCATAACGCCCTGGTCGCGATGACCGTGGACGTGCCCGCCTTCTGGGACCTGGTGCTGGGCGCCTACGCCCGGGTTCCCGCCGCCGCCTGAGCTATTCACGTCGCCGGAACCTGAGCCTGCGCTGCTCTGCCCATGGGTGCGTCCGGTAGCCTCCAGCGGCCGGCCGGTGACCCGCCCGGGTCAGCTGGCCTCGACCGTGACCTCGATGTTGCCCCGGGTGGCGTTGGAGTACGGGCAGACCTGGTGCGCCGCCTGCGCCAGCCGGAGCGTGGTGTCCGCGTCCACTCCGGGAATGGACACCTTCAGGGCGACCGCTAGGCCGTACCCGCCGCCGCCGATCGTGCCGATGCTGACGTCCGCCTCGACCAGGGAATCCTCGGTGCCCACGCCCTCACGGCGGCCGGCCACGCCGAGCGCGCTCTGGAAGCAGGCCGCGTACCCGGCGGCGAACAGCTGCTCCGGGTTCGTGGCCCCGCCCGGGCCGCCCATCTGCTTCGGCGGCTTCAGGTGCACGTCGAGCAGCCCGTCGTCGGTGACGGCGTGACCGGCCCGGCCCCCGGTCGCGGTGGCCCTGGCGGTGTAGAGCGGCTTGACGAGCGCAGTCGGCCCAGCTGGAACTGACACGGTTCCTCCCGGTGTCCGGGCGCGCCGCCCAGGAGACGGCGCGCCGTCCCCTGGGCCAACAGCCGCCCGGGCCGCCCTCATTCCGCCGTCTAAGCGGGCTGTGCTGACGACCGGTGGCGAAGCGTCCGGAACAGGAAGGCCAGCGCGTACAGCACGCCCACCAGGATCAGCAGGAACCGGTAACCGGTGATCAGGGCCAGGTACTCCAAGGCCCCGCCGACCATGGCCCCCAGAAGGTTGGCCGCGAAGGCGGTCGTGGTGGTCTCCACGTCGCTGAACCGCTGCGCGAAGATCAGGTTCGCGATGAAGACCGGGGCGAAGGCCAGCGCTCCGCCGGCCAGGAACCGCGCCGCGATCGGCAGGGTGAGCAGGTCGTCCTGCGGGATCAGCCAGGTCAGCACCAGGCTGGCGATCAGCGCGGCGTAAAGCACCACCGGTGGCGGCAGCTTCACGTGCCGGGCGGTTTCCACCGCCAGATACACGGCCACCAGGATCGCCACCGTCACCAGCGCGTTGACCAGCCAGGTACTGCCGAACAGCAGCGCGAACTGGACGATGTTCTTCGTCTCAAGCAGCAAGAACGCCGCGCCCATGAAGGCCAGGTCGATGTACGCGCCCATCTTGCGGAACGAGCGGCTGCCGAAGAGCCAGACGGCGATGAGCGAGGCGGCCAGGATCAGCGCCAGCATCCACACGTAGTTCGTGGGAATGGTGTTCTTCAGCAGGTACGGGAACGGATGGTCGTCGGTGGCCGGGGCGACCTGGGCACCATGCCACACCTTCCCGTTGCCGGCCCCGACGCAGTTCGGCACCGTCTCCCCGGCCGGCTTGTCGGTCAGCACGGCCAGCCGTCGGCCGCCCAGCGGCGCTCCCACCTGTGAGCAGGGCGCCTGCCCGAACGCGTCCAGCATCGTGGTCGCGTAGCGGTTGTACAGGTGGTTCGAGTAGTAGTTGTACATGGACATGGTGCCGCCGGGGGCCAGGTGCGCCCGGGCGGACTGGACCGACTGCTCGGTGAGCAGGTAGCTCTCCAGCCGCAGGTTGGACTGCCCGTTCACGGCGGTCAGCGAGTCGGGCAGGGCGAACAGGATCAGGTTGTAGTGCTGCTTGGTGTTCTGCAGGAAGGCCCGGCCGTCAGCGTTGTGCAAGGTCACCCGGGGGCTGTCGTAGGGGTGGTTCGGGTGCTCGCTCTTGCCGAGCTTGATCAGGACCGGGTCGATCTCCACCGCGTCCACGTGCTGCGCGCCCTCGGACAGTGCCACCGCGACGTCGTTACCGGTGCCGGCCCCGACGATCAGGACGTTCTTCAGCGACGAGCGGGTCACGTGCTGGTACGGGTAGAAGTAGAACTTCTTCTGCTGGTGCAGCACGGTCAGCGAGCGGGCCGCCTGGTACGGGATGTTATTGGCCGACACGTACAGCGCGGGGTGCGCCTTGCCACTGAGCTGTGCCGAGATCTTGTAGTACGGGGACCACTGCTGGTGCGGAACCGCCGACTCGACGGCCAGCATGGCCACCACGACCACGGCCGCCGCGTACTGCCACCACCGGGCCGACCGGCCCAGCAGCAGGACCAGGCCGCCTGCCACGATCACGCCCCAGGCCACCGGGGGCAGTTCCAGGAAGGACATCAGGGTGAAGGCCGCAGTGCCTACGATGCTGCCGAATATGTCCAGCCGGTAGGCCTTGAGCGGCTCGAACGTCACGAACAGCCGGGCCACGGCCTGGCCGAATCCGGCCATCACCGCCGTGCTCAGCACGAAGATCACGGCCAGGCTGACCGGGCGGGGGAGCGCCTGGGTGCCAAACAGGCCCTGATAAGGGTGCGGGCCGGCCAGGGTGGCCAGGATGACCGGGAAGGCCAGCACGAACGCGACCAGCAGGACCAGCGCCAGCGGCGCCCAGCGCACGAAGTCCCGGTTGGACTTGGCGTTCAGGAAGCCGAGGCCGATGCCGAGGAAGCTGGCCAGCAGCACGAAGTTGGTGGCGTTGGTGACGTAGACGTTGTTGGCCGCCGTCCACCGGATCAGGGCCAGCTCGACGAACAGCATGAGGAAGCTGGCGAAGGCCAGCTGGGTTCGTCTGTCCAGCCAGCCCCGGCTGGCGCCCGCGGCGCGTTCCGGCCCTTCCGCGGCGCTGACGCCCGCGGCGCTGCCATCCGTGGCGCTGCCATCCGTGGCAACAGTGCTGGTCGCCGCGGTGGTGCCGTTCGGGGAGCCGGAGCCGTTCGGTGAGGCGGTGCCGTTCCCGGATGCGGAGCCGTTCGGTGTCCCGGCCAGGGGTGCCGCATCGCGGGTTTCGGTCTGCTCAGATACGCTTTCGGGGCGCTCATCAAGGGGCATAGGTCGTCGATGCTACGTGGGGCCCCGCGGCCCGGCGGCCTGATCGGGGAGATTTTCCCGCCCAATTCGTTACGAATTCCGGGCGTGGGCGCTGCCTTGACTTTACTGTGCGCGTATTCCTGCCGTGCCGGGCACGGGCGCGGCGAACTCGCCGTCCAGCCAGGCGGAGAACAGCGTGGCCGCGTCGGCTGCGATCCTGGCTTCCGAGTCCTGCCAGCCCTCGCGGAGCCGGGCGGCCTGGGCCGGGGACAGCGGCGGCTGGGTGGCGCGCAGCCAGGCCTGGGTGATCGGCTCGGTAGCCTCCGGGTGGAACTGCAGCCCCAGGTGCGGGCCGATCGCGTAGGCCTGCACCGAGGCGCCGCCCGTGGCCAGCTCCCGGGCACCAGCCGGCAGCTCGAAGCCGTCCCGGTGCCACTCCAGCCAGGGGCCGCCGGCCAGGCCCGGATGCTGGCTGGCCAGCCGCACCCAGCCGATCTCAGGCTCGGGCAGCCGGTACACCCGCGCGCCCAGCGCGCGGGCCAGCACCTGGCCGCCGAAGCAGATACCCAGCAGCGGAACCCCGTCCGCCACGGCCTGCCGCACCAGGGACAGCTCATCATGCAGCCAGGGGACAGCGTCGTCGAAAGCGGTCCGCTCCGAGCCGAGCACCACCACGCCGCAGACGTCCGGCAGCCGCGCGGGCAGCTGGTCCCCGCCGCCCAGGTGGATCGTGCTCAGGCTCAGCCCGCGGGCCTGCGCCCAGGGACCCAGCAGGCCGGCGCGTCGAGCTCGTGCTCGATCACCAGCAGGCGCCCGTGCTCGGCCATGCCGCTGATCTCCCAGGTCACCGATCTCCCAGCCACTGGCGGTCAGAGCGGGATGTTGCCGTGCTGGCCGCGCCGTTGCGGGGCGGCCGCGATGGCGCAGGCGATGGCTTCGCGGGTGATGGAGGGCTCGATGACCTCGTCGATCACGCCCAGCTCGCGGGCCCGTTCCAGGCCGCCGGCCTCGCGCTCATGCTCCTCCGCCAGCCGCGCCTCGGCCTCCTGAAGCTGGTCCGGGGGGACGTCGGCGAGCGTGCGCCGGTTCAGGATGCGCACGGCGGCCACCGCGCCCATCACGGCCACCTCGGCGCCAGGCCACGCGAACACCCGGGTCGCGCCCAGGGACCGGCTGTTCATCGCGATGTAGGCCCCGCCGTAGGCCTTACGGGTGACCAGGGTGACCCGGGGGACCGTCGCCTCCGCGAAGGCGTGCAGGAGCTTGGCGCCGCGGCGCACCACCCCGTCCCACTCCTGGCCGACGCCGGGCAGGTAGCCCGGCACGTCCACGATCACCACGAGCGGCACGCCGAACGCGTCGCACATCCGGACGAACCGGGCCGCCTTCTCCGCCGAGGTGGCGTCCAGGCAGCCGCCGAGGCGCAGCGGGTTGCTGGCCACGATGCCGACGGTCCGGCCGGCCAGGCGGCCGAGCATGGTCACCACGTTCGGGGCCCAGCGCGGGTGCAGCTCGATACCGGGCGCGTCGAGCAGCCCGGCCAGCAGCGGGTGGACGTCATAGGCGCGGCGCCGTGATTCGGGCAGCAACTGGTCCAGGTCGGCCCCGGACTGCCGGGCCACCAGGTCCACGTCCACCGCGCCCTGCTCGCCGAGCAGCAGCGCGAGCCGCCGGGCCTGGCCGAGCGCGTCCGCGTCGGTGGCGGCCACCAGGTGCACCACGCCGGAGCGGCGGCTGTGCGGCTCAGGGCCGCCCAGCCGGGCCATGTCCACGTCCTCGCCGGTCACGCTGCGGACCACGTCCGGGCCGGTGACGAAGATGCGGGCGTGATCGGACAAGATCACGATGTCGGTCAGCGCGGGCCCGTACGCGGCCCCGCCGGCGGCCGCGCCGAGCACCACGGAGATCTGCGGGATCACGCCGGAGGCCCGGGTCATGGCGGCGAACACGGTCCCCACCGCGTGCAGGCTCTCCACGCCCTCGCGCAGCCGCGCCCCGCCGGAGTGCCACAGCCCGATCACCGGGGCACCCAGGGCCAGGGCCTCCTCGTAGGCCGTGACGATCGCCGCGCAGCCCTCGCTGCCCATGGCGCCGCCCTGCACCCGCGGGTCGCTGGCGAAGGCGACCGCGGTCATCCCGTCGATGGTCCCGGTGGCCGCGACCTCCCCGCTCGCGTCGCGGCGGGTGAGCAGGCGGACCGAGCCCGGGTCGAACAGCGCCTCGAGCCGGACCTCAGGGTCACGGGCGAGGTGCGGTCCCGCCGCGGGGCCAGGGGACCGGGGGGCGGCCACGCTCCTGCCCTCGGTGCTGCTCTTCTGGCCGGGGGCGGCCGAGGTGCTGCCAGCGATGACCGTCACGGGCTGTCTCCTTGCGGTAGGCGGGAGAACACGGGCGGGAGGGGCCCGCGCGGGCGGGCGGGTGGCCCGCCCTAGGCCGTCGTGAAGGCGAGCGCCACGTTCGCGCCGCCGAACCCGAAGGAATTGTTCAGCGCGGCCATCGGGGCGCCGGTGTGCGGGGACAGCTTCCGCGGCTCGGTCGCGATGTCGATCCCGGTGTCATCGTCAGGGTCGTCCAGGTTGATGGTGGGCGGCGCGACGTGCTCGCGGAGCGCCAGGATCGTGGCCACCGACTCCACCGCGCCGGCCCCGCCGAGCAGGTGCCCGGTCATGGACTTGGTGGCCGACACCACGGCCCCGCCCGCCGCGTCGCCCAGGACCCGGGCGATCGACTGGCCTTCGACCACGTCTCCCGCCGGGGTGGACGTGGCGTGCGCGTTGACGTGCACGATCTGCTCCGGGGCCAGGCCGGAATCGGCCAGCGCCCGCTGCATCGCCTTCATGAGCCCGGTGCCTTCCGGGTCGGGCTGGGCGATGTGGTGCGCATCGGAGGAGTAACCGAACCCGGCCGCGATCGCGTGCACGGCGGCGCCGCGCCGCGCCGCGTGCTCGGCCGACTCCACCACCACCATGCCGGCGCCCTCGCCGAGCAGGAAGCCGTCCCGGCCCTTGTCGAACGGCCGGGACGCCCGCTCCGGCTCGTCGTTGCGGGTGGACAGCGCCCGCATGGCCGCGAACGCCGCGACGTTCAGCGGGATGATCGCGGCCTCGGTCCCGCCGGCCAGCACGACGTCGGCCCGGCCCGCCCGGATCATGTCGATGGCGTAGCCGATGGCCTCGGCGCCCGACGCGCAGGCGCTCACCGTCGTGTGCACCTCGGCCCGGGCGTTCAGCTCGATGGCGATCCACCCGGCGGCGCCGTTCGGCATGAGCATCGGCACCGTGTACGGGGACAGCCGCTGCCAGCCCTTCTCGTTCATCGTGTCGTAGGCGGCGATGGTGGAGGCCACCCCGCCGATCCCGCTGGAGACCACGACGGCGAGCCGGTCCGGGTCCACCTCAGGGGATCCGGCGCTGGCCCACGCCTCCCGCGCGGCCACGATGGCCAGCTGCTCGCAGCGGTCCAGCCGGCGGGCCTGGACCCGGTCGAGCACCGTCGCCGGGTCGACCGCGGCCGGGGCCGCGATCTGGACCGGCAACGGGACCGGGGCCCAGTCGGCGGGGAGCTTGCGCGCCCCGCTACGACCGGCCAGCAGCGACTCCCAGGTTGAGGCTACGTCCCCGCCCAGCGGCGTGGTCGCGCCCAGCCCGGTGACGACGACGCGTGGTTGATCTGCCCGCACTGTGAATCGCTCCTCTTGCGTACGTGGTGCGCCTGGCTCGCGGGTGGCGAGTGCGCACCGGATGGCATCCCGTGACGGGGCCGCCCCGGCTCAGGCCGATACTTCGGCGTTCTGCACGTAGGTGACGACGTCCTGCACGGTCTTGAGGTTCTTGAGCTGGTCGTCCGGGATCTCCACCCCGAACTTGTCCTGGGCCGCCACCGCGATCTCCACCATCGACAGCGAGTCGATGTCGAGGTCGTCGACGAAGCTCTTGTCCGGGGTCACCTGGTCGGCCGGGACGCCGGCCACCTCGTCGACAATCTCGCCGAGGCCCGCGAGGATCTCCTGCTCAGTCATGGCCATGGGGTGCGTGTTCTCCTTCTGTGATGGGTGTGATCGGCCCCCGGGCTTGCGCCCGGCGGCCGCGGCGCGGTCAGGGTACCGTGATCACCTGGGCCGCATAGCTGATGCCCGCCCCGAAGCCGAGCAGCAGGACCGGGGATCCCGAGCCCACCTCGCCGCGCTCGATCATCGCCGACAGGGCGAGCGGGATGGATGCCGACGAGGTGTTGCCCGAGTTGATGATGTCGGTGGCGACCAGGGCCTGCGGGGCGCCCAGTTTCCTCGCGATGGCCTCGATGATGCGCAGGTTGGCCTGGTGCGGGACGAACGCGGCCAGCTCGCCAGGGGCCACGCCGGCCCGCTCGCACGCCTTGAGCGCGACGGGGTGCAGGGCCGTGGTGGCCCAGCGGAACACCGCCTGCCCCTCCTGGACGATGAACGACTGGCGGTCCTTGATGAAGATCTTGTCCGCCATGCCGCCGTCGCTGCCCCAGACCACGGGCCCGATGCCGGCGGCGCCGTCCTCGGCCGGGCTGACCACCGCGGCCCCCGCGCCGTCCGCGAAGATGATGCAGGTGGACCTGTCGGTCCAGTCCACCCACTGGGAGAGCTTCTCCGCCCCGATGACCAGCACGTTCCGTGAGGTACCCGCGCGGACCGCGTCGCTGGCCGTGCCCAGCGCGTAGCAGAAGCCGGCGCACGCGGCGTTGAGGTCGAACGCGCCGGGGGCCACGATGCCGAGCCGGGTCGCGACGGTGGCGGCCGTGTTGGGGATCGGCGCCTCGGGGGTGCAGGTCGCCACGATGACCAGGTCTATGTCGGCCGGGGACAGGCCGCTGGCGGCCAGCGCCTTCCCGCCGGCGGCCACGGCCATGTCGGCGACGGTCTCATCGGGGCCCGCGATCCGGCGGCTGGCGATGCCCACCCGGCTGCGGATCCACTCGTCGCTGGTCTCCACCCGCTCGGCGATCTCGTCGTTGGTGACCACCCGGGCCGGCTGGTAACCGCCGAACGCCAGGATCCGCGCACCGGCCGTTCCGTCGGTGACTCGCATCAACGTGGTTCCTTCCTCTGCCGTTCGGCGTGGTTTTGGATCTGCTACCCGCGATCGCCCGGTTTACCGGCCGGTCCGCGCGGGATGCGGCTGCAGGCGGACCAGCGGCTGCCCGGCGCTGACCGGGTCACCGTCCTCGACTAGCCACTCGAGCACCGTGGCCGCGAACGGCGGGGCGATCACGTGCCGCGCGCCGCGCTGCTCGACGTGCCCGATCTCCGCGCCGGAGGACAGCGCCGCCCCGACCGTGGGTGCCGCACCGACCGTCCCGTGCCGGAACGTGCCGGCCAGCGGCGCGACCAGCAGGCGCCACTCGGGGGCCGGCCCGCCGTCGTCGTAAGGGTCCAGCGCGCCGTGCTCGGCGATCAGCGCGGTGGCGGCGGCCAGGTCGTCCGGGGTCTTGAGAGCGGCCAGGGCCACGCCCGGCATCGCCCGGCGGGCCAGCCCGGTCAGCGTGCCGGCCGGGGGCAGCTCGATGAGCGCGCCCGCCTCCAGGTCGGTCATGGTGCGCAGGCACAGGTTCCACCGCACCGGGGCGCTGACCTGGGTGACGATCCGCTCCAGCCAGTCCTCGCCGGTCCGCACCGCGGCGCCGTCCCGGTTGGACAGCAGCGGCAGCACCGGATCGCTGACCGAGACCGTGGCGGCGGCGTCGCGCAGCGCGTCCACCGCCGGGGCCATGTGCCGGGTGTGGAACGCGCCGGCCACCTCCAGCGGGCGCAGCCGCGCCCGGGCCGGCGGGTCGGCGGCGAACGCGGCCAGCTGCTCCAGCGTCCCGGCCGCGACGACCTGCCCGGCGCCGTTGATGTTCGCGGGGGTGAGGCCGTGCGCCTCGATGGAATCCAGGACCTCGGCCTCGTCGCCGCCGAGCACGGCGGTCATCCCGGTGGCCTCGGTGGCCGCGGCCTTCGCCATGGCCTGCCCGCGCACCTGGACCAGGCGCATCGCATCCTCGGCGCTGAGCACCCCGGCGAGGACGCCGGCGCCCAGCTCGCCCACGCTGTGCCCGGCCGCCGCGCCGGTGTGCACCCGGGCCTGGTCAAGCCCGCCGAACAGCGCCTCCGCCGCGGCGATGGCCGCCGCGACCAGGAGCGGCTGGGCGATAGCGGTATCCCGGATCTCCTCGGCGCTGCCGGTCGTCCCGAACTGGATCAGGTCCACCCCGGCGAGCTCGGACCAGGCGCCGAGGCGCTCGGCGAATCCGGGGAGTTCGAGCCAGGGAGACAGGAAGCCAGGGGCCTGGGCACCCTGGCCCGGAGCGACGATAACGAGCATTCTCTTACCCTGCACTGTAGAAGTCCGCTACATGGGTCACAAAGAGCACGAAGTTTGCCCTAGAGACCATGTTGGTTTTCTACAAACTATGTGCGATTGTGCGCCAGGCGGCCCAGGAGGATACCGACCCAGAGGGTGAAACCGGCCCGCCCGTCGGAGGGGATCAGCCCGGTGAGCTCGCTGATCCGGCGCAACCGGTAACGGACGGTATTTGGGTGAACAAACAGCATCCGGGCGGTGGCCTCCAGCGAGGAACCCTGTTCCAGGTAGGTGGTGACCGTATCCAGCAGCGCGGTCCCGCCGTGCCGCAGCGGTTCGTACACGTCCCGGATCAGCTGCGCCCGCGCGGCCTCGTCGCCGTCCAGCGCGCGTTCGGGCAGCAGGTCGTCGGCCAGCACCGGGCGGGGCGACTCCGGCCAGCCCGGGGCGGCGCGCAGCCCGGCCAGCGCCGAGGCAGCCGAGCGGGTGGCGGCCTGCAGGTCGGCCACGACCGGGCCGACCACCACGGGGCCCGGCCCGAACCGCCCGGCGATCTGGCCCGCGGCGCCCAGCGGGTCATCGGTGCCGCCCAGCACCACCACGAGCCGGGTGCCATGCACCCCGGCCAGCAGGTCCAGCCGGGACCGCCGGACGATCGCGCGCAGCTCCTCGATCAGGCCCTCGGGCTCGGAGTCGTCCGCATGGCCGACGACCACCGCCACCGGTGAGTGCGACCAGTTCAGGGCGGAAGCCCAGGACTGCAGCCCTTCGCCCATCTCCCCGCGGACCAGTGAGTCCACGACCAGGGCTTCCAGCCGGGCGTCCCACGCGCCGCGGGCCTCCGCGGTCCGCGCGTACACCTGGGCGGCGCCGAAGGCCACCTCCCGGGTGTAGCGGAGGACCGCCTCGCGCAGCTCCGCCTCGCCGCCGGGAGCGGCCAGCTCGTCAACGCGGGCCTCGACCACGTCGATGATGATCCGCACCATCTCCACGGCCTGCTGCAGGCTGACCGCGCGGGCGAGCTCACGGGGCGCGGTGCCGAACACCTCCACGGCCACCGACGGGCGGCCGCGCCTGGGCTTCTTGATCCAGTCCACGAAGGCGGCGATGCCGGCCTGGGCGACCAGGCCAATCCACGAGCGGTTCTCCGCCGACATGGAGCGGAACCAGGACAGCCGCTCCTCCATGGAGGCCATGGCGGCCGTGCCGAGCGAGCCCATGGACCGCTCCAGCCGCTGGACCGTCTCGGGGCGGACCCGGCCGGGCGGCGCCGCGCCGTTCCCGCCGGTGACCCGATCCGCTGCCGTCATGCTCCCAGGGTGCCACGGGCGGCGCGCCGCGGCGCCGTGCGGCGGGGGTGAGCGGCAGGGGAGACTGTTCTCAGCCGGGAACCGTGACGCACGGGGGCAGCGCGCTCCCGGAGGGGCCAGAGGGTCACAGGAGGTGCTCGTGGAGCAGGTCAAGGCGCTGCTGTTCGACGTGTTCGGCACGGTGGTGGACTGGCGCAGCGGCGTCATCCGCGACGTGTCGGCGCTGGCCGCCGAGCACGGGGCGGACATCGAGGCGGCCTCGCTCGCCGACCGCTGGCGGGCCGCGTACCGCCCGGCCATGAACCAGGTCCGGACCGGGGAGCTGCCCTGGACCACCCTGGACGGCCTGCACCGCCGCACGCTCGACCAGCTGCTGGCCGGGACGGCGCTGGACGGCCTCGATGAGGCCGGGCGGGCCTGGCTCACCACCTGCTGGCACCGGCTCGACCCCTGGCCCGACGCGGTGGCCGGCCTGGAGCGGCTCAAGCGGCGCTACATCATCTCCGCGTTCTCTAACGGGAACGTCGCGCTGCTGGTCAACATGGCCAAGTGGGGCGGGCTGCCGTGGGACTTCGTGGCCAGCGCCGAGCTGTTCCGGCACTACAAGCCGGACCCGCAGACCTATCTCGGCGCCGCGGGGCTGCTCAGCCTGCCCCCGGCCGCGGTGATGATGGTCGCCGCGCACAACGACGACCTGATCGCGGCCGGCGACCTCGGCCTGGCCACGGCGTTCGTGCCCCGGCCCGGTGACCTGGGCCCGAACCACCAGGCCAACCGGCAGCCGGCCCGGCCGTACACCTGCGTGGCGGCTGACTTCGGCGACCTGGCGGACCAGCTCGGCGCCTGAGGGCGGGCCCCGGCGCATGGCAGGGACCGCGGGCCGCCCGGGTGGCGGCCCGGGCGGCCAGTTCGCCCGCTCACCCAGCCGGGAACGGCCTCAGCTCCATGGCCCCGCACCGGGCCAGCGGGTGCTTCGACGCCACCTCGATGGCCTCGTCCAGATCCGCGCATTCGAGGATGTCGTAGCCGGCCATGTGCTCCTTGGCCTCGACGAACGGCCCGTCGGTGAGCAGGATCTCGCCGTGGCGGACGCGCACGGTGGTGGCGTCCTCGACCGCCAGCGGGTAGCCCTCCTGGCGCACGCCCCGGCCGTCCATCTCGCTGACCCAGGTGTCGATGTCGGACCCGGCGCCCGGGCCTTCCTCCTCGTCCGCCGCGAGGGACGGGTCCACGCAGACAAGCATCATGTATTTCACGGTTCCTCCTGATTCAGTAACGTCACGTCCGGCCCGGGCGGCCGTCATCCGGCCGCCCGGGGGGACAGGATCCGCGCCGGGCCGCGGCCCGGCCGCCGGCCCCGCCGCAGCCTGCGCCGCTCGCGCCGCGCCACGGCGGCCCGGCCGTCCCGTGCGGCCACCCGCATCCGGTCTTCTTCCACTGCTTTCATGAACTGGTAGGGGATGTACACGGCTGGCTCCTCACGATCATGGCCTCGCCCCGGCCTGCGGATGCTCACTTCGCCCCCACTACGAATGACCGCGGGGCAGATCGACATCGGGGCGCGTCAATTTCCTGGGGTAAATTCCGGCGGGGGAGCGGACCCGGGATCAGTGCGATGACGGATCGAGGTGAGGCCGGTCTGGGCGGCGTAACGGCTGAGGTCGACGCGGCGGTGGCCGCGGCGTTCCGCGAGGAATGGGGCCGGATCGTGGCGACCCTGATCGGGATGACCGGCGACTGGGACCTGGCTGAGGAGTGCGCCCAGGACGCCTTCACCCAGGCGGTGCGCAGCTGGGCGCGGGACGGCATCCCGCCGCGGCCGGGCGCATGGCTCACGACCACCTCCCGCCACCGGGCCATCGACGTGCTCCGCCGCCGTGCGACTGAGGCGGCCAAGCTGCAGGAGACGGCGATCCTCCAGCGCGCGGCGATGCGGCCCGATCCTGACCTGGCCGCGGCGGGCGAGAGCGGCATCGCCGATGACCGGCTGCGCCTGATCTTCACCTGCTGTCACCCGGCCCTGACGCTGGAGGCCCGGGTCGCGCTGACGCTGCGGACCCTGGCCGGCCTGAGCACGGCCGAGATCGCGCGGGCCTTCCTCGTCCCGGAGCCGACCATGGCCCAGCGGCTGGTCCGGGCCAAGCACAAGATCCGCAACGCTGGCATCCCCTACCGGGTGCCACCCGCCGATGTGCTGCCGGGACGGACCTCGGGCGTCCTCGGCGTGCTGTACCTGCTGTTCAACGAGGGTTACAGCGCGACCGCGGGCACGGACCTGCTCCGCCCCGACCTGTGCGCCGAGGGCATCCGCCTGGCCCGGCTCCTGGCCGGGCTGATGCCCAGCGATCCAGAAGTCCTCGGCCTGCTCGCGCTGATGCTCCTGCACGACGCGCGCCGTCCCGCGCGGCTCGACGAGGCCGGGGACCTGGTGACGCTGGAGGACCAGGACCGCTCCCGCTGGAATGCCGCCGAGATCGGCGAAGGGCAGGCCCTGCTGGACACGGCCCTCCGCCGCGGGCAGCCAGGTCCCTACCAGCTCCAGGCGGCGATCGCCGCCTGTCACGACACGGCTGCTGACGCGGCCGGGACGGACTGGGCCGCGATCGCCCGGCTCTACCGGCAGCTGGCCTCGCTGGTGCCGTCCCCGGTGGTCGAACTCAACCGCGCGATAGCCGTGGGCATGGCCGAGGGGCCGGCCGCGGGCCTGGCGCTGGTGGACGCCCTGGCCGAGACCGGGCGGCTGGCCAGCTACCACCTCCTGGCCGCCACCCGAGCCGACCTGCTCCGCCGCCTCGGCCGGCTGGCCGAGGCGGCGGACGCGTACCAGCAGGCTCTCGCGCTGGCCGGAACCGGCACCGAGCGCCGGTACCTGGCCCGGCGCCTGGCCGAGGTTACGTAATGTCCGGGGGGACGACCCCCCTGGGCCCCCCGCCATCCGCCGCACTCGGCGAGGACACGCCTGCGGCGCGCCTCCCCTCACCGGCAGATCAGCAGTGGCTGAGCTGGACGCGCCTGCGGCGTGCCGCTCTGCTGTCCCTGGGCCCCCCGCCATCTGCCGGGCTCGGCGAGAGACGCCTCGGCGCGCCTCCCCTCACCGGCGACACGGATGGCCGGTGTCCCCGCAGGACACCGGCCATCCGTGCTCCCACCTGAGAGCTACATGTGGTGCGGCCGGCCGATCCGGTTGCGCCAGCCCCGGTGCGAGGTCGGGGACGGCGTCGGGACCGGGGTGGCGCCCCCGGCCGGGGGCGGGGACGCGGCGCAGGACGCCGCCGCCGCCGCCGGTGTGGGTGCAGCCGTCACCGGCGCCGTGGCCGGCGCTGTGGCCGTGGCCGTCCCCGTGGGGGTGGGCGTGGCGGTCGCGGTGGCCACGGCCGCCGGGGTGGGCGCGGCGGCGCACGTCGGCGTGGCCGTGGGCGTCGCGCTGGGGGTGGCCGTCGCCGCCACGCCGCCGGGCAGCGTGCCGATGGCCAGCGGGCTGAACGTCGCCGCGGTGGCCACGCCGTTCGCGTCCACGGTCACGTTGACCGGGTCGGGCGCGTTGAGCAGGGCGCCGCAGCCGAGGTTGCCCCACGAGGCGGACAGCCGCGCGGCCAGGAACGAGAACAGGTTGCTGCCGGTCGCCGGGACGGGGGAGGCGAAGGCGGTGAACGGCTTCTCGTCCCGGGCGGTGCGGGCCATGCCCACCTGCGCCATGTTCTGGCAGTAGTTCGCCGGGGTGTCCGCGGCCTGGCCGCCGTTCAGCAGTGGCTGGCCCACGCCCATCCGGAACACGTTCGTCTTCATGAAGCTCTGGGCCCCGTTGACCTCGGTCATCGGGTCGTTCAGCGGAACCAGCGCGACCGGCTGAGCCTGGTCGGCCGCGGCCAGCAGCTCATCGGTGATCTGCGAGCCGGACAGGCCGCTGGCGGCCGTCTTGTCCCGGAACTGGTACGGCGCGCAGCCCAGCGCCGGATCCATGAACTTGTTGACCAGGGCGTTGTCGCTGCCGTTGTTGATCGCCGACGCGCCGGCCAGGCCGGCCACGTTGCCCGCGGAGTCCTGCGCGGTCTGGCCGTTCGCGGTCAGCAGGTAGGTGGTGACCACGTTGTCGCTCTGGTCCTGGTCCACCACGTCGAATCCGCGCACGGTCGGGCAGGCCTGGCCGTCGGACCCGGTGCCGAGCGCCGGGATCCTGAGCGCGCCCCGGGCGATGTCCCGGTGGGCGGCCCGGTAGAACGCCGGGCTGTTGCAGTACGCGACCTGGGTGAACAGCGACTGGCCCAGGCCGTTGACGCAGCGTCCCTGCTGCAGCGAGTTACCGGTCCCGGTCAGCAGCAGGTTGGCGCCGTTGAAGCCGAACATGATGCCGACCACGTCCCCGGGGTACAGCCGGGGGGCGACCGGGGGAGCCGCGGGCTGGGTGCCCTGGGTGATCACGAGCGGGTTGTAGACCTTGATGTGGCCGTTGCGCGGGTTGATGATGTCCGCCTCGACGAACGCCTGCAGGTCGGTGTTGGACATTGAGCAGCCGTCGCCCAAGATGTACGGGGTGGCCAGGCCCTGCGCGCTGAGCGGGTTGGCCGGCACCTGGAGGGTGCAGTTCATGGACGCCGCGGCCTGGTCGGGCGTCTGGCCCAGGGCCACCCCGGTCCCGGCCGCCGACCCGGTGGCCAGGGGGAGGCGGCCGCCGATCCCGAAGTTGTGTGCCGAGAGTTTGAGCTGTGAATTGGGAGTGCCCGAGTGGTTCGCGGCGATGACCCCGACCGCGATCCCAGAGGCCAGCGGTATCGCGATCAGCGTCGCGATGAGTGCTGGCCGGACCCTTGACGTGCGCCGCCATGCCGGACCGCGGCTGAAATGCATCCGCCCGACCTCCGTGTCCGCTCCGAATGCCCTGTCAGTTCCCCGAGCTCCCGGTCGGTCACGCTAGACCTCTCGTGACCGAAATGTAGCCAAACGGCAGAGGTCACTTCTTACCGAAGTATTACGTGCTAGATGAACGGCGGACCGCCGGGCGAGAGGGCTATTCATGATCACTACGAGGCCGCCCGGAGGGGCAGTTGCGCGGGCCCGGCCAGCGGAACCCATGATCAGATAGCGGCGGTTTCCCGCCCGTCATGGGAAACGGGGCCCGGGCGCCGCAGCGCCCAGGCCCCGTTCCTGATGGCCGGATCCGGTAGTTTCCGCCGGCCCGGATCAGCGGGCCGGCGAGCGGGTCAGCTGTCCTTGGCCAGGGCCGTGCTGACCGGAATGTCGAGGCCGTACTTCTCGATGGCCTGGCTGAGCGATTCCGGCTTCACCTCGCCGCGCCGGGCGAGCTGGCTGAGCACGGCCAGGGTGATGGACTCCGCGTCCACGTGGAAGAACCGGCGGGCGGCGGCGCGGGTGTCGGAGAAGCCGTACCCGTCGGTGCCCAGCGAGCTGAACGGGCCCGGGACCCAGCGGGCGATCTGGTCCGGAACCGCGCGGATCCAGTCGCTGACCGCCACCACCGGGCCGGGGGCGCCGTCCAGCACCTGGGTGACGTAGGGCACCTGGGGCTCCGCGTCGGGGTGCAGCATGTTCCACTCCTCGCAGCACAGCGCGTTGCGGCGGAGCTGCGTCCACGAGGTGGCCGACCAGACGTCGGCGGCCACGCCCCAGTCCTCGGCCAGCAGCCGCTGCGCTTCCAGCGCCCAGCGCATGGCCACCCCGGACGCCATGATCTGCGCCCGCGGCCGCTCCGCGGAGTCCCCGCCGTCCCCGCCCTGGGCGTTCCCGCCCTGGGCGTCCCCCTCCTGGGCGTCCCCGTCGTCCCCGTCCTGGGTGTCAGCGGCGGCCGCGGGGGCGTAGCGGTACAGCCCGCGCAGCACGCCCTGTTCCAGTGCGGCGCTGCCACCCGGGTAGTCGGCGGGCTCGGCCGGCTGGACGTAGGGCTCGTTGTAGACGGTCAGGTAGTAGAAGATGTCCTCGCCGTCCGGGTGGCCCTCGGTCGGGCCGTACATCCGGCGCAGCCCGTCCTTCACGATGTAGCCCAGCTCGAAGGCCCAGGCCGCGTCGTAGGCCACGCAGGCCGGGCTGACCGAGGCCAGCAGCAGCGAGTGCCCGTCGTTGTGCTGCAGGCCCTCGCCGGTCAGCGTGGTGCGCCCGGCCGTGGCGCCCAGCAGGAACCCGCGGCCCAGCTGGTCGCCCAGGGCCCACATCTCGTCCCCGGTGCGCTGCCAGCCGAACATCGAGTAGAAGACGTAGATGGGGATCATCGGGGCGCCGTGCGTGGCGTAGGACGTCCCGGCGGCCATTACCGAGCCCATCGCGCCGGCCTCGCTGATCCCCTCGTGCAGGATCTGGCCGCGCTCGGACTCCTTGTAGGACAGCAGCAGGGCCCGGTCCACAGCTTCGTAGGTCTGCCCGTGCGGGGAGTAGATCTTGGCCGTGGGGAACAGCGAGTCCATGCCGAACGTGCGCGCCTCGTCCGGGATGATCGGCACGAACCGCTGGCCGATCTCCGGGTCCTTCATCAGGTCCTTGAGCAGCCGGACGAAGGCCATCGTGGTGGCGATCGGCTGCTTGCCGGAACCTCGCTTCATCTCGGCGTAGACCGGGTCGCCCGGCAGCTTGAGCGGCTTGCCGCGGATCACCCGCTTGGGCAGGTAGCCACCGAGCGCGGCCCGGCGCTCCTGCATGTACTGGATCTCCTCGGACTCCGCGCCCGGGTGGTAGTACGGCGGGAGTTGCGCCTCCAGCGCGGCGTCCGGGATCGGCAGGTAGAGCCGGTCGCGGAACTCCTTGAGCTCGGCCACCGTGAGCTTCTTCATCTGGTGGGTGGCGTTACGGGCCTCGAAGTCCGGGCCGAGCGTCCAGCCCTTGATGGTGTGGGCCAGGATCACCGTGGGCTGGCCGACGTGCTCCTGCGCCGCCTTGAACGCGGCGTAGACCTTGCGGTAGTCGTGGCCGCCGCGGGACAGGTTGCGGACCTCATCGTCGGACAGGTGCTCGACCATGGCGCGCAGCCGCGGGTCGGTGCCGAAGAAGTGCTCCCTGGTGTAGGAACCCGGCTCGACCGAGTAGGTCTGGAACTGGCCGTCCGGGGTGTTGTTCATCTTGTTGACCAGGACACCGTCCACGTCCTTGGCCAGCAGCGGGTCCCAGTCCCGGCCCCAGATCACCTTGATCACGTTCCAGCCCGCGCCGCGGAAGAACGCCTCCAGCTCCTGGATGATCTTCCCGTTGCCGCGCACCGGGCCATCCAGCCGCTGCAGGTTGCAGTTGATCACGAAGGTGAGGTTGTCCAGCTCCTCGCGGGCGGCCAGGCCGATCGCGCCGAGGGCCTCCGGCTCATCCATCTCGCCGTCACCGAGGAAGGCCCAGACGTGCGAGCGGCTGGTGTCCTTGATCTCGCGGGCCAGCAGGTACTGGTTGAACCGGGCCTGGTAGATGGCGTTGATCGGGCCGAGGCCCATGGACACCGTGGGGAACTCCCAGAAGTCCGGCATCAGCCGCGGGTGCGGGTAGGACGGCAGGCCGCCGCCCGGGTGGGACAGTTCCTGGCGGAAGCCGTCCAGCTGGTGCTGGCTGAGCCGGCCCTCGAGGAACGCCCGGGCGTAGATGCCCGGCGCCGCATGGCCCTGGAAGAAGACCTGGTCCCCGGACTCGCCGTGGTCCTTACCGCGGAAGAAGTGGTTGAAGCCGACCTCGTACAGGCTGGCGGCCGAGGCGTAGGTGGCGATGTGCCCGCCGACGCCGAGGCCAGGCCGGTTGGCCCGGGACACCATGACCGCGGCGTTCCACCGGATATAGGCCCGGATCCGCCGCTCCACGTACTCGTCGCCGGGGAACCAGGGCTCGCGCTCGGGCGGGATCGTGTTGATGAAGTCCGTGCTGCGCAGGCCGGGCACCCCGACGTTCTGCTCACGGGCCCGCTCCAGCAGGCGGAGCATCACGTACCTGGCGCGCGACCGGCCCCGGCTGCGCACCACGCTGTCGAAGGATTCGACCCAGTCCCTGGTCTCGTCGGGGTCGATATCAGGCAGCTGCGTCGGCAGCCCGTCGCTGATGATCGAGAAACGCTGGCGTCCGGCAGCCACGGGTTGTCCTCGCCTTCCGGAGGTCGGGCGGCTGTTCACCGCCATGTCCCAGAGCTGGGCGGCGGTGGCCGCCCTGGATGGGCATCAGTTGTCCAGACCAATTCTGGTCCTTGCGCCCCGGAAACGCACCCGGCTACCAGGGGGTAGCTGTGCCCGGCGGTACCGGCCCCCGCGCTAGGGGGACGGCGCAGGCAGTGACATCAGTCCCTACCGGCCGGCGGCCGCCCGGGTCAGTCTGGGTACACGGTGAGCGTAGGCACGCTCCGATGCAGTCCTAGCGTATGCGCCGGGCCGCACCCGGGGCGAACGGGCACGAGGAGGTGCTGAGGATGCAGGCAGCGATCGGTGACCGGCTGCACGTGCACGGCAACGCGGTCGGCCAGCCAGACCACAGCGGCGAGATCGTGGAGGTGCACGGCGCCGCCGGCGGGCCGCCCTACCTGGTCCGATTCGACGACGGGCACACGGGGCTGTGCTTCCCCGGCCCGGACGCCGTAGTCGAGCACGGCAAGAGCCGCGGCGGGAAGGCCCGGGCGCCGGCCGGGAACACCAGGGGCCGCAAGAAGTAGGACCGGGCCCCGGGGGCCGCGTCCCAGGCGGGCGGGCGCCACCCGGGACCGCGGGGCCGATCTCAGTGGCCCGGATCCGCGGCACGGCCGGCCGGGTCCCCGGGTTGCGCGGGCGAGGCCGGCCAGGAACAGTCGTTGCGTATGGAAACAGCGATTGTGCGCATACGGACCGGGTCCAAGCCGGCCGTGCGCGATATCACCGGGGAATGTGCGGAGTTCGCGGCGGGCGCGTCGCAGGGCGGGGACGGGCTGCTGCACGTATTCGTGCCGCACGCGACCGCGGGCCTGGCCCTGATGGAGCTGGGCTCGGGCAGCGACACGGACCTGCTGGCCGCCCTCGATGAATTGCTGCCCGCCGATGACCGCTGGCGCCATGCCCACGGGTCGCACGGCCACGGCCGCTCCCACGTGATGCCCGCGCTGATCGCCCCGTTCCTGGTGGTGCCGGTGCTGGGCGGGCGCCCGGCGCTGGGAACCTGGCAGTCAATCGCCCTAATCGATCTGAATGTGGATAATCCGGACAGGCAGATAAGAGTTTCGTTCCTCGCGTAGCGGCCTCCAGAGGCGGGGAAGATCAAACTGTGACATGGTTTTCGCTTCCAGGGCCCAATTGGCACTTGCGCCGGCGCCCGACCCAGTGTGAACTGTCCCAGCAAGTGGTGCCTACGCGGCCAGCGCGGCGCAAGGCGCGAAACTGCGGCGGCACGTCGTGGTGGGCAGGCGCGTATGCGAGGCCGCGGGAAGGGATAAGAGGAGGACGTCAGTGAGCGCGACCGCGCGCCAGGCGCAGGATCAGCCGGGCCTGGCCGAGAGACTCGGAATCAAGCCGGGTCAGGTGGTGCAGGAGCTCGGGTACGACGACGACTGCGACGAGCAGTTGCGGGATGAGATCGCCGACCTGAAGGACGTTGAGCTGGTTGACGAGGACTACGAAGATGTGGTCAACGTTGTCCTGCTCTGGTGGAGGGACGGCGACGGGGACCTGTTCGACGCCTTGGCGGACGCGCTGACCCCGCTGGCCGACGGTGGCTACATCTGGCTGCTCACGCCCAAGGCCGGGCGGCCGGGTCACGTGGAGCCAAGCGACATCGGCGAGGCCGCGCCCACCGCTGGCCTGTCCCAGACCTCGAGCGTGAGTGCGGCGCGGGACTGGCTGGGTACCCGGCTGGTCGCGCCGAAGGCACGCAGGTGAGCGCCGCGCTCAAGGCGCGCGGGTGAATAGGGGTGCCCCGGACGTGTGCCGGGCAGAGCCACTGAGTTAACACGCCGCGGTTCATGCGGCTGGCCGCGCCGGGCGCGGCCCCGAGGGGTCCTCATCCAGCACGATGAACGCCGCCGGGTTCAGCGGGCTGGCCAGGCCTATCCCGAGGGCGGGGTTGGCGTTCTGCCGTAGTCCGCGCGGGTGGCAGACTGAGCCCATCCCCAGCGGAAAGGAACCAGTCCATGCCGGTCGAGGTTGGCGAGCAGGCACCCGATTTCGAGCTCAAGGACCAGCACGGCAGCCCGGTGCGGCTGTCCAGCTTCCAGGGCAGGAAGAACGTGGTGATCGTGTTTTACCCGCTCGCGTTCAGCGGGGTGTGCAGCGGCGAGCTCAGCGCGCTGCGCGACGACTTCCCCGAGATCGCCCGGGACGACGTCGAGCTGCTCACGGTCTCGGTCAACTCCACGTTCGTCCTGCGCACCTGGGCGGACCGGGACAACTTCGGCTTCAGCCTGCTGTCCGACTTCTGGCCGCACGGCGGCGTCGCAAAGCTTTACGGAGTATTCGACGAAGACAAGGGCGTGGCGACGCGGGGAACGTTCATCATTGACAAGGCCGGAGTCATCCGGTGGAAAGTCGTGAACCCCATTCCCCAGGCGCGCGACATCGCGGAGTACAGGAAGGTGCTCGCCGACCTGAGCTGACGCGCAGGCCGCGCGTCCGGCCGACGGTGAGCCCGCCACCGGAGAGGATCGAAGCAGCCAAGGATGCCCTGCTATCGATGTGGCGTGCGGCAAACCGACCCCAGCCGCGGGCAGAGCCCGTGGAAGCGCGGGGTGCGCCAGTACAGCCAGATACTTATCTGCCCTGGGTGCCAGGACACGGTCGACTGGATGGCCGAGATGGACCGGTGCTCGCGGTGCTCGAGCGTGCACCTGGTCAAGCGGCTGGGCGAGGTCGAGTGCCGGGACTGCGGCGCGATCATGGCGCCGGAGGACTCCGCGGACGCGGATTACGCCGCGGTGCCGGACGGGGAACCGGCGGGTCCGGCTGGCCCGGGCCTGGGGGATGCCGGGCTGCAGGAAGCCGGCCCGGCGGGATCGGACCGCAGTCCTGACCTGTCCGAGGAAGTGGCCCGGGCCCTGGACCGGGTGCTGGGACGGAGCCTGGTCAGCCAGAGCATCCAGCGGGCGCCCGATGCGGGGGGCAAGGCGGGTCCGGGTGCCGGCTCGGGTTCGGGTGCTGGGGTGGCCGGTGCGGGGCGGCACCGCCCGGCCCGGACCGCGGCCGGGCATCACGCGGCGGCTCATCCCGGGGCGGAACGCCACCGCGCGGCCAGGCCGGCGATGGCCCGCCGGGGTGATGACCGCCTGGATGAGGTCAGGCCTGGTGCGTTCGCTGGGTGAGCGGGGGCTAGCCGGGCCGTGAACGACGCGGCGGTCGTCGGGCGCGTGCTCCGCGAGTATCACGCTCGCGGGATCGACCCCGCCGCGCTCCGCCGGGTCGGCGGATCCGTCCGTGCGGCGACCGTGACCTACCTGGTCAGGCCAGAGGGCAGCCGGCCTTGGGTGGTGCGGGCCTGCCGGGAGGACGCGCCGGTGCCGGCCCTGATGAGCGGGTCCGGGGCCGCGACGATGCCCGACTGGCTGCTGAGCCGGGCCAGCACCCTGGACTGCCTGGAAGCGGCCGGCTACCCGGCCCCCCGCGTGATCCGGACCCGGTCTGGCGATCCGGTCGGGACGGACGGGATCTGGCTCACCCTGGCCACCACGTTCGTCGAGGGGCCGGTGATCCGGCCTTCGCTAGAGCAGTTGCGGATGCTGGGGGCGGCGCTGGGCCGGTTGCATGCCGTCGATGTGGCGGGCGGGCCGGGCGGTGATGTGGCGGGCGGTGGTGGCGTGGCGGGCGGGCCGGGGCGGGCCAGGTGGTACCCGGAGGAGGCTATCCCGGCCACGCTGGCCCGGCTTGACGCAGTCGAGGCGCTGGTCCCGGGCGGCTGGCAGGATCTGCACGCTCAGTTGTGCCGCACGGCCCGGGCCGTCCAGCGGGGCCTGGGCGGCCTGCCCAGGGGAGTGGTGCACGGCGACGCCTGGCCGGGTAACGCGGTGCAGAGCAGCCCCGACGCAGTCACCCTCATCGACTGGGAGAGCGGCGGCCTGGGCCTGCCCGTGCTCGACCTGGGCAACTGCCTGATCGAGAGCCTGCTCGACTCCGGGCCGTCGGGTGAGGAGCCCGGGACGCGGCTGGTTGAGCCCGATGAGGGCCGCGTCGCGGCCGTGGCCGGGGGATACTCGGGAGAGCGTTTGCTCGGCCCGGCCGAGCGGGCCCTGCTGCCCGAGGCGGTCCGGTTCGCCTCCTGCTACACCGGGGCCATCCACCTGTATCAGGCCCTGGCCGAAGGGCTGTCCGGGGCGTCGATGGACGCGCGGATGGAACGGTTGCGGAACCGGGTGGCCGTGAGCGAGGCGGTCGCCCGCCTGGCGGCCCCTTATCTCGCTGGCGGCGCGGAAACGGTACGCTGAGGCCGGTCGCCTGCTCGCAGTAGGCGCGGGCGCATAGCTCAGTGGTAGAGCACTCGCCTTACAAGCGAGGGGTCACTGGTTCGAACCCAGTTGCGCCCACCCAGGTCAGAGCGTTGCGGGCGGGGTTAAAACGGGCTTGTGGTGAGCACTGCACGTCGGGGTGAGTGTTCTGAGGTTGCGGCTGGGAGCGTTTGCCCAGCTTAGATGCGGTTTGGCGGCTGTCTTGTGTCGTCTGGTTCCCGGTGTTGGGAGCGCGAATGGGAGCTCATTTTCCGCGGACGATTGCGGCGGGCGGCGCTCTCGGAGTGTTTGGGCCGGTCAGCCGGTTGGCTGAGCACTAGCTGCGAGAGCGCAACTGGGAGCGCAATCCCGGACCGCCATCAGGTAGAGCGCTCTCTAGCTGGGTCCTTAACGAAGTCAACCAATCGTCCAGAAGCGGATCCGCTGAGCGTCGCTCGACGGCGCGCCCTTGATCGATCCGGACTCCGGCTTGGTTGCGCTCTGTAGTCGCCGGACGGGCTGAGCGCGTCTTCGCAGTTTGCGTCAGCGCAGCGCCGATGTGGTCGCTGGGCCGGGGCCTTAATGATCAGCGGCCGTGGCGGCAGCCGTAATCGCGGGCCCGGCTCTGGACGAGGCCTACTAACCCACCCGCCGGAAACACCTTTAGCGAGACAGGACCCCGATACCCGGGACTGCGGGCCCGGCCGCCCCAGGTACTGGTGCGCCCGATACTGGTCAGCAGCTGGCTGGCCGAGATCGCCGACGAGCGGGTGGACATCGTGGTCCTCGGCCAGCGCCGGACCGGCGAAACGCGAACGAGGTGGTAGTCCCTGCCCCTGGTACGCTCCGGTCACGGAGGCCGCAGCAGGCAGCTGCGATCCCAGCACAGGTCGGTTGAGAGCGGGCGAGGCGGTCGGGGCGGTCCGCTTCAGTACTGGTCTGCTCGGGTCAGAAGGATGGGAATGAGGGACGTAGCCGACTCTGGGCTGCGCGGCCGGCGCGACGAGTGCGCGAGGCTGGACGGCCTGCTGGCTGGGGCGCGGGCAGGTCGCAGCGCCGCGCTGGTGATGCGGGGCGAGGCCGGGGTGGGGAAGACCGCCTTGCTGGAGTACGTAGCCGAGTCGGCGGCGGATCTGCGGGTGCTGCGAGCGGCGGGGGTGGAGTCGGAGATGGAGCTGGCGTTTGCTGCTTTGCACCAGATGTGCAGGCCGGCGCTGGATCGCCTCGGGCTCCTGCCGGGTCCGCAGCGTGCTGCGCTCGGGACCGCGTTCGGCCTCCAGGCGGGGCCGCCGCCGGATCGTTTCCTGATTGGCCTGGCCGTGCTCAGCTTGCTGGCCGAGGTGGCCGAGGACGGCCCGCTAGTGTGCCTGATCGACGATGCGCGGTGGCTTGACCAGGCGTCGGCGCGGGTGCTGGCCTTCGTGGCCCGCCGGCTGGTCGCCGAATCGGTGCTGATGATCTTCGCCGTGCGGGAGCCCGATGCGGAACTTGACGGGTTGCCGGAGCTGGTGGTGCAGGGTCTGCGGGAGGACGACGCCCGGCAGCTGCTGAGGTCGGTGGTGCCGTGGCCGCTGGATGAGCAGGTGGCCGAACAGATCGTGGCCGAGACGCGCGGCAACCCGCTGGCACTGCTTGAGTTGCCGCGGGGCCTGTCGCCCGCCCAACTGGCGGGCGGCTTCGGCCTGCCGGAGGTGCTGCCACTGCCCGGCCGGATCGAGGACAGCTTCCTGCGGCGCGCGGAGGCCCTGCCCGGCCCGGCCCGGCTGTGGCTGGTGGTGGCGGCAGCCGAGCCGACCGGGGACCTGGCTCTGGTGTGGCGCGCCGCCGCCCAGCTGGGCATTCCGGCGGCCGCCGCGGACTCGGCGGCCCAGGATGGCCTAGTGGAGATCGGCGCCAGGGTGCGGTTCCGGCACCCGCTGGTGCGCTCGGCCGTCTACCGGTCGGCGTCGGGGGCCGAACGGCAGGCCGCGCACCGCGCCCTGGCCGAGGCCACCGATCCGCAGCGTGACCCTGACCGCCGCGCCTGGCACCAGGCTCAGGCCGCGTCTCGAGCCCGATGAGGACCTCGCCGCCGAGCTGGAGCGCTCGGCCGGCCGGGCGCAGGCGCGCGGCGGCTTGACGGCGGCGGCTGCGTTCCTGGAGCGCGCGGCGGTGCTGACTCCGGACCCGGCGCGGCGGGCCGGCCGGGCGCTGGCGGCCGCCCAGGCCAAGGCCCAGGCCGGCCTGCCCGACGCGGCGCTGGAGCTGCTGGCCCAGGCGGAGGCGGGGCCCGCCGATGAGCTCCTGCGCGCCCGGATCGGCCTGCTGCGCGGCCAGATGGCGTTCGCCTCCAGCCACGGCGCCGATGCCTCGAGATTGCTGCTTCATACGGCCCGGCAGCTGGAGCCGCTCGATGTCCGGCTGGCCCGCGAGACCTACCTGGACGCGCTGGCGTCGGCCATATTCGTCGGGCGCCTGGCCGGGCGGGGTCGGCCTGCCCGAGGTGGCCCGGGCCGCGCTCGGCGCGCCGCCCGCACCGCAGCCCGCGCGCGCGCCGGACCTGCTGCTGGACGGACTGGCCGTCCTGATCACCGACGGGTATGAGGCCGGGAAGCCGGCCCTGCAACCCGCCGTGGCCGCGTTCCGCAACGGTGACCTGACCCTCGAGGACGAGCTCCGCTGGTTCTTCGTGGCCTGCCACGCCGCCCACGACCTGTGGGACGACGAAGGCTGGTACGCACTCTCAGCTCGGCATCTCAAGCTCGCCCGCGACGTCGGCGCGCTCAGCGTGCTCCCTCTCGCTCTCGCCCAGCGGGTCGGCGTCCACCTGCACACCGGCGAGTTCGGGGCGGCTGCCGCGCTCGTCGAGGAGACCACGGCCATCACCGAGGCGACACGGAACGACCTGCCGCCCTACAGTGCGCTGGCCCTGGCCGGCTGGCAGGGCCGCGCGGCCGAGGCTACCAGCCTGATGCACGCGGCCATCAACGGCCTGACAGTCCGGGGCGAGGGCATGGGCCTGGGCCTGGTCCGGCACACCAGCGCGGTGCTCAGCAACGGACTCGGCCGCTACCGGGATGCGCTGACCGCCGCCGACGAGGCCAGCGCCTACCCGCAGGAGCTTGGCTTCGCCAACTGGGGGCTGGCGGAGCTGGTCGAGGCGGCCGTCCGCTGCGGTGAGACCGCTCGCGCTGCCGACGCCGTCGAGCGGCTGGCCCGCACGACCGGCCCCAGCGGCACCCCTTGGGGGCTGGGCATCGAGGCGCGCTCCCGCGCGCTGGTGAGCGAGGGCGAAGCCGCCGAGCTGCTCTACCGGGAGGCGATCGACCGGCTGGGCCAGTGCCGCGGCGCGGTCGCCCTGGCCCGCGCGCACCTGGTCTACGGGGAATGGCTACGGCGGGAGAACCGGAGCGCCGACGCCCGGGCCCAGCTGCGGACGGCCTACGACATGTTCGCGCGGATGGGAGCCGAGGCGTTCGCCGAACGTGCCCGCGGCGAGCTGCTCGCCACCGGGGATACCATCCGCAAGCGCGCGGCGGACGTGCCTGACGAGCTCACCGCGCAGGAGCGGCAGATCGCCCGGCGGGCCCGGGACGGGCAGTCCAATTCCAAGATCGGCGCGGAGCTGTTCCTGAGCCCGCGCACGGTCGAATGGCATCTGGGCAAGGTGTTCACCAAGCTCGGCATCAGCTCCCGCAGGCAGCTCCGCGGGGCCCTGCCCGACCCGGGGCGCCTGGCCCTGCCGACCTGAGTCTGGCTCCCTGGGCCTGGCCTGGGGCTCATGCCTTAGGTGCCGCGATAGCCCGGTCGGCTTGGACTGGCTCCCCGCTCGATGCCCTCGGCAACCGCACTGATCACACGTGAACTCACATCGGGTCAATCACGGGGTGTGGCCGGGCGTGCCGGACTGAGGGCTGGGTTCCATTTTTCCTCGATGCGGGCGTAGCGCCAGATGAGTACGGCAGCCAGCCAGGTGGCGAGGAACAGCCCCACGATCACGAACCCGGCGGTGTTGATGTTGAACCGGGATATCCAGCCCCAGAAACCGGTGCTGCGGCTGAGCCCGTGGATCTCCTGCGGTAGCAGGCTCAGGGCCTCGATCGCGCCGATGACAAAGCAGATCGCCACGGACAGCCCGGTGATGGCCAGGTTGTAGTAGACCTTGCGGATCGGGTTGAAGAACGCCCAGCCATAGGCCAGGTTCATGAACAGCCCGTCGGTGGTGTCCATCAACGTCATGCCCGCAGTGAACAGGACCGGCAGGCAGACGATCGCGTACCAGGGGATGTGCTGGGAGGCCAGCAGCGCGGTGGTGGCCAGCAAGGCGACCTCTGTGGCGGTGTCGAAGCCCAGGCCGAACACGACCCCGACCGGATAGAGCTGCCACTCCTTGGTGATGACCTTCATCCAGCCGCCGAAGAACCGGTAGAAGAACCCGCGGTTGGCCAGCTGGCGCTCCAGCTCGGCCTCGTCATAGTCGCCGCGGCGCATCGAGGCGAAGACCCGCACGATCCCGGCCAGGACCACCAGGTTCAGCAGCCCGATCAGCAGCAAGAATGTAGCCGAGACGACTGTGCCAAACAGTCCCCCGAACCGCTCGAGCCCGGAGCCGCTGTCCGAGACCGCGCCGAAGACCGTCTTCTCCGCCACTACGATCCCGGCCCCGATGGCGACCACGACGGTGGAATGCCCCAGGGAGAAGAAGAACCCGAACCCCAGCGGGCGCGGGGCTCCGGTGCCTTGCCGCTCGACCAGCACCTTACGCGTGCAGTTATCGATCGCCGAGATGTGATCGGCGTCAAACGCGTGCCGCAAGCCGAGCGTGTAGGCCAGTACCGCGACCCCCACTCCGAGGCCCTTGTAATGCGAGGGCACCACGAACACGAACAAGATGACGAATCCGGCCACATGCAGGACCGCGATCAGCCCGTACATCGCGATCAGCCTGGCTCGCTCCCGGCCGGTCATCGCCGCGAACGACCGCTGTACCAGCTGCCCGATATGAAGCGACGTAGATGCGCCCGCGGCGGCGCCGCGGGCGCGAACGGCAGCGTCAGTTCCATCGCTTCCTCCGGCAACTCGATCTGATGGCGGATAAGAGACAGAGCCAATTCAACGGATGCGGCGAATCCAGGCTGCTTTTCCTCGAGCAGCTTGCGCACGTATTCCATGTTCTCCATTGCCTGCTTGTCGGTATTCATTGCCGTCGCCCATTTCCAATAATGTGTCTATTGCCGACATAGCCCGGGCCGGTAATAGCCGGGAGGGCTTGGCGTCCTGGCTTCCACGATGCGAGCTGCGGAGGTTACTCGCACCCGTGCAGACCCCGGCCCGTGCCCTGGTTTGCGGGTCAGCCCGGGCACACGCGGGTACCGGTGACTAGTCGGCCGACGTCCGTCCGGTGCTGAGGCGGACTGATGCTACGGCTGCGGTGGCCTGCACCGGGATGTCTGCGACACCGGACAGCGGAGCATCCACCGCGGGCACACCGCGCGAGGTCGCCCAGCCGGCTGGACGGTGTACTCGTAGATCAACTCGCCGGGCAGCTGCTCCGTCATGACCGAATGCCCTTTCTTCTCAGGGCCTGGTCGAGCTCGAGGCGGGAGCTGATGTCCAGCTTGGCGAAAACCTTGTGCAGGTGCCACTCCACGGTGCGGGCGCCGATGAACAGCTGTGCGCCGATCTCCTGGTTGGTTCGTCCCTCCCGGGCCAGCTGGGCGATCTCCTCCTCTTGAGGAGTCAGGTCGGCGCGGGTAGCGTCGTTGCGCTTGCGCGCCGTCTCGCCGGTCGCCTGGAGTTCCCGCCGCGCGCGTTCGGCGAAGGCCTCGGCGCCCATGGACGCGAGCGCGTCGAACGCGGCCCGCAGCTGGATGCGGGCATCGACCCGTCGCTTCTCCCGGCGCAGCCATTCGCCATAGACCAGGCGGGCGCGGGCCAAGTGAGTCGCCATCCGGGTTCTGCCCAGCAGTTCGATCGCCTCGCGGTACTCCTCTTCGGCGGCGCGTCCCCCGGATACCAGGGCCCGGGACCGCGCCGCCGCCCCGCGAGCCCAGTTGCTGTCGCTCGCCACGGCTAGCTGCGACAGCTGATCAGCCGCCGCGCAGGCACGTTCCCGCTGATCGCTTCGTGCCGCGCCTTCCACCAGCTCATACAGGGCCCAGGGTGAGATGGCGATCTCGTCGACGGCGCTGGCCCTGTGCGCCGCCTCGGCGGCGGGCCCGTAGTTGCCGAGGCCGTTGTACAGCACCGCCTGCGCGTAGTCCGAGTAGGTCAGTGCCGCGCCCTCTCCCCGGTCCGAGGCGCCACGGGCCATCTCCTCGGCCAGTTCCGCTGCGATCGGCGCGTCCCCGCGCCACGCGGCGAGCAGCAGCGGGACGTAGGGCAAGGTGGCCTCCCTGGTCCCAGGGTCGAGGCGCTCACGCTCCATCAGCAAGGCCGCCGCCTTCGACAGCTCGCCGGCCTGGATGTGAATTTCGGCGAGATAGTCCAGCGCGAACGGAAGCCAGCTGAGGGTGCCGTTCGCTCGCGCCAGCCGGACCTGGCCGGCCGCGAGCTCGAACCACGCCTCGTCGTCCCACAGGTCCATGGCGACCAGGTTGTACGAGACCGACAGCCAGTCCAGCTCGTACGGCTGCGCCCGGCAGCGCAGTGCCTCCTTGAGCGTGGGGGCGGCGGCCAGGTACCCATCGGCCAGGCGCACGGCGAGGCCATGGATGAGCAGCTGCGAGTGCGGCAGCGGCTCCGACCCGGAAGGCCCCTGCGTTGCGGATCTCGCAGCCCGCGCGACCTGCCTCACGTCCTGCCCGTGGGCGAGTCGGCCGGCGTAGATCGCGGCTACCAGGGCTTCGAGATAGGTCCGCCGGGCCAGCTCGGCGTCCAGGCTCTGTAGCCGCTGTGCTGCCCGCAGAATGAGCGGCGGCGCGTCACCGCCCCGTCTCAGCGCGAACGCGATCTGCGCCCGCATCCGCTGCACGCGCGCCTCGCCGAGTTCGCCAAGCGGTCCGACCTCAGCCGTTACCAGGAGAGCCTGCGCGGCGTCAAAATCTCCGGCCGCGTACTTCGCCTCGGCCGCCGCCAGAGCCCGTGAGACGCGCTCGCCCAGGTCCGGAGTGAGCGCCACGGCTCGCTCCCAGAAGGCCGCGGCTGCGGCTACCCCGCCTCGGCGCAGGGCACGGCCGGCCGAGTTAATGAGCTCCTCGGCCACCGCCTCGTCCGGCCCGGCCATCGCGTGGGCGCGGTGCCACGCCCGGCGGTCGGGGTCGGCAAGCGGATCGGTCGCTGCTGCCAGCGCCCCGTGTGCGGCTCGCCGTTCCTCGGCCGAGGCGGCCCGGTAGGCGGCAGAACGCACCAGGGGATGCCGGAAGCGCACGTTCGTCCCGAACTCCAGTAGGTCGGCCGCGGTGGCCAGGTTCATGGCGCCGGTATCCAGGCCGAGTACCCGAGCCGCCCGGAAGATAAGCGCCGGGTCCCCGACTGGATCGGCCGCCGCGAGCACGACCAGCTGCTGGACCTTGTCCGGCAGCTCACTCAGGCGCTCTGCGTACTGATCTTCGATACGGCTGGGCAGGTCTCCCGCGTCCGGAAGAGCGAACCCGCCGGCGAGGTCGGCGGTGCTCCGGCCTAGGTAGAGCTCAAGCAGGGCCAGAGGATGGCCATGGGCCTCTGCGAGAACCCGGGCGCGGACGCTCTCATCGAGCGGACCTGAGATGACCGTCGCCAACAGCGCCCGAGCCGACTGCTCATCCAGTCCGCCCAGCCGGAGTTCAGGCAGACCCGTCAGGTGATCCGGCGAGGAATCTCCTGGGGCCGGCGTCCGGACCGCGAACACCAGCGCTATCGACTCCGCCAGCAGGCGGCGCCCGACGAATCCAAGGACTTGGGCCGAGGCCTGGTCGAGCCACTGCGCGTCGTCCACGACGCACAGCATCGGCTGCTCCTCGGAGGTCTCCGCCATGAGGCTGAGTACCGCGAGGGCGACCAGGAAGCGGTCGGGGCTATCTCCGGTGGCGAGACCGAATGCGACGCTGAGCCCGCGACGCTGAGGCTCGGCCAGCGACCCGAGCCGGCCGAGCATCGGCGCGCACAGCTGGTGCAGCCCGGCGAAGGCAAGCTCCATCTCCGACTCGACGCCGATAACGCGGGCCACCGCGAACCCAGACGCCTCAGCGATCAGATGTTGCAGCAGTTCCGTCTTGCCGATCCCCGACTCTCCCCGCACGACCAGGACGGCACTTTGACCATTTCGCACGTTCGCGATGAGCCGTCCCAGGATCTCCAGCTCGCCGGTCCTGCCAAACAACCGGGACGGAGGATGCACTGCCACGCCCACCATCCGGAATGAGGGCTTACGAAGATGCTTCGGGTTTTGAACGCTACCCGCCCCCGTGGATGAGCCGCAATGGGCCAGAGTCGATCGCCTACGAATGCGCCTCAGACTCCGAATGAACAGGATCGTTGCTGGTCATTGATATTTCCCCCTGGTCCGCCGTGGCATTCGGCTGGCGTTCACCGAGTGCGCCGGACGTGACCTGTTGGCCACGGGCGTGACGGTGCGTAAGCGCGCAGCCGGCGACCAGGTGGCCGCAGCATGGCCGCCCTTGGTCAGCGCAGTCAGCACGGGGGGCGAGCTGGAGCTGGCGTTATCTACAAGGGTGGTGATGTTGACCACGTGGCCGCCGTACCGCGTCACCATCTCGGCGATGACCCGCTGGGTCTTCCAGAAGAACCCAGTGAGGTTCACCCCGACGACCAGGGCGTAGTCCTCGGCGGTGTAGTCAGTGAACGGCCGGAAACGAATACGCCGCGTTGCTGACCAGGGTGTCGGTCCCCTGAGAGCCTCCGGTGATGATGGCGACCCTCTGGTCGTTCCCGGTCATGAGATGATCATCGCCGGATCGCTCGGGTGCCGGCTGAGCGGCGTGGTCTCGACGGTCATCCACGGATCCAGGGGCAGCGACTTCAAGATCGCCTGCATCTCGGCGGGGTTTCCGGCATTCCACAGGCCCAGCGCGCGCGACGGGCCCGGCAACCTCCATAGCCGCAGCAGGTGCCCCTGCCCGGCCAGCTCCTTCGCGCGCTGCGCCTCGCGCGCCTCGGTGTCGTCCACGGCCTGGCCAGGCGTGCCCTCCGGGACGCTGACGGTGAAGGTGGTCAGGAACTCCGTACCTGCGTTTCTGGCTGCCAGCGCGGGGTCGTTCGGGTGCGGCGCGAGCGGCGTGACCTCGTCGGTGCGCCACACCCGCAGCGGCATGGAAGCCAGGACCTCCTCAAGCTGGCGGCCGTCCGCGGCGGCGAACAGCCCGAGCGAGCGCCATTCACCTGGTTGCAGTGGCGGGCGCCACAGGCGCAGCAGGTGCCCCGCCGCTGCCAGTTCGCGCGAGTGGGTGGCCTCGCGGGCGCGGACGGCGTCCACGGCCTGTTCCGGCGTGCCGTCCGGAACGTGCGTGGTCATGGTGACGAGGTACTCCATGGCCGGCTCCTCTTGGTGCTGTGGAAGCGGAACCACTGTCCGTTCCGGGAAAGAAATTTCAATTCTTCTGAAGACGGGTGCAACGCAACGGCCGGCTGCTGGTACGGGTGGTGCATCGAGCAGTCGCCGGCGTCCCAGTTCTCGCGGAGGCCGGGGCGGCCAGGTCCCAGCCCGGGCGGATCTCGCGGGTCACCTCGCGCAGGTCACGGCGAAGGTCCGGCCACAGTTGGGGCTTTCGTGACCCACAGGGTCTGTGAGGTGGAGTTTGGTGGACCTCTGCGCCGGCGACGGGATCCGTCACGTCGCCGGCGCGGAGAAGGTGTCTCAGCGGCTGGGGTGCGGCGGGCCGAGGTAGGGGAATTCGGCGAGCAGGTCGTCGTGGGGTTTGAGGCCGGCTGGCGGAACCTTACCGTTGGTCAGCCAGGCGAAGCGCATGCTGTACACGTCGTCGGTGGGGATGCGGCCGTTGGGGTAGGTGGCAGGCTGGGTGCGGTCGTAGTGCAGGATGTCAGGCAGGACCTGCAGGGCGGCTGCCTTGGCCTGCTCGGGGGTGTAGCCGCCGGCGTTTTGCAGGATTTCCGACCATGGGCCCAGGTAGTTGGCCACGTCGTCGGCGGGCTGGCGGGAGTTGAATAGGTTCTTCTCGCCGTCGGGGTTGATGAACGGGTTGATGGTCGGGTTCCCGCCGCGGTCCATCTGCTCGAGCACGTCGTCCTGGTATCGGCTGATCGAGGCCCAGACGCCGATGACCGGACCGCCGAGCATGTCGTCGGGTACCTCGAGCACGATGGAGTCGACGTTGTTGCCGGCGAAGTCGTCGTGCCCGGTCCACTGGAATCCGTGCAGGGCGCCTTCGACGTCGGCGAAGAACGGGTCGCTGCGCAGCCCGGCGAACAGCCTGATCCGGCCCGCCTGGACGGGCTGGGCCGTGCCGCCGAAGCTGACCGGGATGTCCGCGCTGAGCACCTCGCCAGCCGGCTCGAGCCGACGGGCGTCGGCGCCGATGGCGTGCCAGGCGGTGCCGGTCTGGGTGCCGTTCTCGTATTCGGAGAAGGTGAAGGTGAACGCGATGTCGGCGTGGTTGTCGCCGTCGGTGTCGATGTTGAGCCGGTAGAACGCGCCGGGATAAAACGCCGGGCCCTTGGCCTGCGCTTCGATCGGGGGCGGGGCGCTGGTCGGGTTCGAGTCCATGATCAGCACGGTGGTGCCGGGGTGGTGACGGTGAGGAAAGCCGTGGTGGTGCCCCGGCCCGTCGGGCGCCTGGAAGACGAACACGTCAGTGAGGTCCAGACGGCGGTCGTCGCCAGGGAACTTGAGGTTGTCGGCGCTGAAGTGGTTCGACATGGTGACTCCTATGTGGTGGTTACGTGGGTTGGCGGTGCGCCCGGGGGCTGGCCAGGGTTAGCTGCGGATGAAGTCGAGCAGGGCGGTATTGACCTGGCTGGCGTGCGTCCAGGGGATGGCGTGCGGGCCGCCCTCGACCACGATCAGCTGCACGTCCTTGATCAGGGCTGGCAGCCGCTGGCCGGTTTTGTCGAGCGGCAGGACCTGGTCCGCGTCGCCCTGGACCACCAGCACGGGCACGTCGATTTCGGGGAGGTCGTCGCGGAAGTCGGTGGCCCAGGTGCCGATGCAGGCGATCGCGGCGGTGGCTGAGGCGGTGACGGCCAGGTTCCAGCTGGCCTGGAAGGCCTGGTCGCTGACCAGGGTGCCGCGCAGGGTATCGGCGTTGTAGAAGTTGTCCAGGAAGCCTTTCATCCAGGCCGGGGTATCGGCCCGGGCGGCCTGGGCGAACCCGTCGAACACGCTCTGTGGTACCCCGTCGGGGTTGTCACTGGCCTGCAGCAGGTACGGCGGGATCGGGGAGACCAGCACGCCTTTGGCCACCCGCGCCGACCCGTAACGGCCCAGGTAACGGGTGACCTCGCCGGTGCCCATCGAGTGCCCCACCAGGACGGCGTCGCGCAGGTCGAGGTGCTCCAGCAGGGTGTTGAGGTCGGCGGCGAAGGTGTCGTAGTCATAGCCGATGGTGGGCTGGCTGGACTGGCCGAACCCGCGGCGGTCGTAGGTGATGACCCGGTACCCGGCGTGCAGCAGGACCGGGACCTGCTTGTCCCAGGCGCGGCCGCTAAGCGGGTAACCGTGGATCAGCACCACGGGCTGTCCGGCGCCATGATCTTCGTAGTAGATCTCGATGTCGGCAGAGTTTTCCCGGCCGACGGTGACTGCGGGCATGGGACGTCCTTCCTGTAGCTGGTACTTGGTTGAGTGGTTCTCGCTTCAGGGTCACGCCCGGGGACCGCGCTTCGCACCCGTTGTACCCCCGGGCCGGGCCCCGGGGCTGGCGGTGTCGCTACCGGGCGCTGGTGGCGGACGCGGGCCCGCCGATGAGCCACAGGGTCCAGTCCTGCGCGGGCCCGCCACTGCCGCGGCCCAGAGAATTGACGGGCTGAGGTCCTTGCCGAACAGATCAGCACTAGCAATCAGCACTAGCAAATTGACCAATGATTGGATGATCTGTACGCAGCGAGCTGCGTCGTCAGCGCGACTTACGGGCGCCGATGATCGGCGATCCGGCGTTGGAGGATGGAGAGGCTGGTCACTCTGGGTGGCTGGTGGCCCAAGATCTGGAACGCACGCATGACCTCTGATTCGTCCAGGCGAGACGTCAGCGACGAGGCTAGCGGCGGCACGGAGGGACCGTCAGGTGGGAGCGCGATTGGGAGCGCACTTTGCTCGGTGGTGCTCGGCTGTGCTCGCTCCTGCTCGGTTCTGACCTGGGCGGATGGCATGACCGCAGGTCGGGGGAGTGGGGCGGCAATCCTTACAAGCGAGGGGTCACTGGTTCGAACCCAGTTGCGCCCACCCCCAGGTCAGAGCGTTGCTGGCGAGCAGCGGAGGGGCTGGGCGGCGGGTGAGCACTAGCTGCGTGGAGAGTGCTCCGGCGTGGGACTTAGCGGCATTGGCCGAGGTCAACGGTGGTTTCGGGCTGATCTGCGTCGCCTGGGTACAGGCTGCAGGGAGCGCAAGTCCGAGCTGATCTCTGGTTAGGCGCCCGGCCCTGGCCGTGCCCTGCAGGTCTTCGGGCTGGTCACGGGTGTGGCTCGAGGGCGGCCTCTGGGAGCGCAACTGGGAGCGCTGGTGGGAGCGCAATCTGGGAGCACTCTCTCATGGGGTGTTAGATCGGCAGTCGCTCGTCTCAAGGCCGCGACCGCCGGGCGCTGTGCGGCACTGTGGGCTTGATCGATCCGGCTCCTTGCGCTGACTGCGGTGTGTAGTCGGTGGGTCGGGCGGAGGGCCGGGGCGCGCCGGGGATGTTGTTCGCACACTGATGGCGTGCGGGCTACCGTGGGTAGCAGTCTTTTGCGGCGCTGAATGGAACGGAATGGGCTGTGACTGCGCATCCGGTTGATGATCATGATCTTGATGATCCGGTCGGGATTCTCGCCGTGTTGCTGAGGGTTACCATGCGCAGTTCCTGGCTGAGTACGCAGCCGCAGTGGAAGGGGCTCGGCGTCCGGAGCAGTTCCGTCAGTTGCAGGAGCTATTGCGACTGTGGCGTCTGAGGGCCGTCGCCTACTCCAGTCCGGGTTACGAAGAGCGGCTGGCGGCCGCGAGTCATGGCCGGGTGGCCGGTATCGCCCCTGCTGGCCAGGTGATCCCCGGCTGGCGAACGCCGAGAAACCTGTTGCGCCCACCCAGGTCAGAGGGTGCGGGCGAGGCCGAAACGGCCTTAAGTGCTGAGCACTAGCACGTGTCGTCGGCGGGTGAATGCTGTACCGGTGCCGGCGGCTGAAATTGGACCCCTCCCCTGATAGTGGGGAGTGATCAACGTGGAGGACTGGGCGGAGATCCGGCGGTTGCACCGTGCGGAGGGTATGCCGGTGCGGGCGATTGCCCGCAAGCTGGGGATGGGCCGGAACACGGTGCGGCGGGCGCTGGCCGCGGATGGGCCACCGAGGTACCAGCGGCCGGCGAAGGGGTCGATCGCCGATGCCGCTGAGCCGCGGATCCGGGAGTTGCTGGCGGCCTGGCCGGACATGCCGGCGACGGTGATCGCGGAGCGGATCGGCTGGGAGCGGTCCCTGACGGTGCTGAAGGTGAAGGTGCGGGAGCTGCGGCCGCTGTTCGCGGCGCCGGATCCGGCGTCGCGGACGCAGTATCTGCCGGGTGAGCTGGCGCAGTGTGATCTGTGGTTCCCGCCGGTGGACGTGCCGTTGGGGGCCGGGCAGGCTGGGCGGCCGCCGGTCCTGGTGATGGTGGCGGGTTATTCGCGGGTGATGACGGCGCGGATGATCCCGTCGCGGCAGTCGCCGGACTTGCTGGCCGGGCATTGGGCCCTGATCAGCGGGCTGGGCGCGGTCCCGCGGGCGCTGGTCTGGGATAACGAGTCCGCGGTGGGGCAGTGGCGGGGTGGCCGGCCGGTGCTGACCGAGGCCATGAGCGCGTTCCGCGGGATGCTGGGGATCACGGTGATCCAGTGCCGGCCGCGTGACCCGGAGGCTAAGGGCCTGGTCGAGCGGGCCAACGGCTATCTGGAGACCTCGTTCCTGCCCGGCCGCCGTTTCGCGGGCCCGGCGGACTTCAACGCCCAGCTCACCGGGTGGCTGGTCCGGGCGAACACCCGCCAGCACCGGACGCTGGGATGCCGCCCGGCAGACCGCTGGGACGCTGACAGGGCCGCGATGCTCGGGCTGCCGCCGGTGGCCCCGGTCACCGGGTGGCGGCTGAGCACCCGGCTGCCGCGTGACTATTACGTCCGGGTGGATTCCAACGACTATTCGGTGGATCCCTCGGTGATCGGCCGCACCGTCGAGGTGGCCGCCGGGCTGGACGAGGTGACGGTGACCTGCCAGGGACGCCAGGTTGCCCGGCACCGGAGGTGCTGGGCCGCTCATCAGAGCGTCACCGATCCCGCTCACGCGGCTGCGGCCGCGCAGCTGCGCCAGGCCCGCCGCCTGGCTGCCGCCGCCCGCCCGGCCGACACTCCCGTGCAGCAGCGGGCCCTGTCGGACTACGACCGGATCCTCGGCACCGGCGGGCAGGGAGCAGCGTGATGGCCGCCAGGCCCGGCGGCACCACGCCCGCCCGGAACGTGTCCTCAGAGATCGCCTACCTGGCCCGCGCGCTGAAGGCGCCGTCGCTGGCCGGGGCGGTGGAACGGCTGGCAGAGCGGGCCCGCGCAGAGTCCTGGACCCATGAGGAGTTCCTCGCCGCGTGCCTGCAGCGCGAGGTCGCCGCCCGCGAGTCCCACGGCGGCGAAGGCCGGATCCGGGCCGCCCGGTTCCCCGCCCGCAAATCCCTGGAAGACTTCGACTTCGACCACCAGCGGTCCCTCAAACGCGAGGTCATCACCCACCTGGGCACCCTGGACTTCGTCACCGCCAAAGACAACGTCGTGTTCCTCGGCCCGCCCGGCACCGGCAAAACCCACCTGTCCACCGGGCTGGGCATCCGCGCCTGCCAAGCCGGGCACCGCGTCGCGTTCGCGACCGCCGCCCAGTGGGTCGCCCGGCTCACCGACGCCCACCACGCCGGCCGCCTCCAGGACGAACTCACCCGGCTCGGCCGCGTCCCGCTGCTGGTCATCGACGAGGTCGGCTACATCCCCTTCGAAGCCGAGGCCGCCAACCTGTTCTTCCAGCTCGTGTCTTCACGCTACGAGCGGGCTTCGCTGATCGTCACTTCCAACAAGCCCTTCGGCCGGTGGGGCGAAGTCTTCGGCGACGACACCGTCGCCGCCGCCATGATCGACCGCCTCGTCCACCACGCCGAAGTCATCGCCCTGAAAGGAGACAGCTACCGCCTCAAAGACCGAGACCTCGGCCGCGTCCCCGCGGCCACCACCAGCAACTGAAACACATCAATCACAGGGCAGGGTGGGTCCGTTTTCACCCGCCGCAACCGGGTCCACACTGGGCCGCCGTTGACAGCACGTCGGGGTGAGTGCTCTGAGGTCGCGGCTGGGAGCGTTTGCCCAGCGTAGACGCGGTTTAGCAGACATCTTGCGTTGCCTGGTTCCGGGTATTGGGAGCGCAAATGGGAGCTCGTGTTCTGCGGACGTTTACGGTGGGGTGGCGCTCTGGGGGTCTTTGGGCTGGTCAGCCGGATTGGCTGAGCACTAGCTGTGGGAGCGCAATTGGGGGCGCAATCCCGGAACGCCATCCGGGAGAGCACTCTCTACTTAGGTCCTAAACGGAGTCAGGTAGTCGTCCAGAAGCAAGCGCCGAGCGCGGCTCGATAGCCCGACCGTGCTCGATCGGAGCTCCGGCTTCCATGCGCTCTGTAGTTGCCGGGCGGGCTAGGGCGCGTCTTCCCAGTTAGCGTCAGCGCAGCGCCGATGTGCGTGGCTGGGCCAGGGCCTTGATGGTCAGCGGCCGTGGCGGCAGGCGTGATCGCCGAGCGCGGCCCGGACGAGCTATCCGCAGGGTCAACCGGGCGGCCGGGTCCGCATCACCCCCCTCTAGGGGTGATGACGGCCACGACGGGGTCCCCGATGATCGGGGGCGTGGCCTCATCTCCCCCGCGGTTCGGCGTCGCGGTCATCGGCGCAGGACCGGCCGGCGTCGTGGCGGCGCTTCGCGCCGCCCGCCTTGGTGCCACAACGGCGCTGATCACCCGCGATCAGTTCGGCGGAATGGCCGCGAACGACGGGCCCGTGCCGGTCCGGACGCTCGCCGAGGCGGCGCGGCTGATCCGCGAGGCCAGGCAGCTCCCTCTTTATGGGATCGCGGGGGGCGAGCCCACGCTCGACTACCCCCGACTGCTGGCACGGGTACGTGAAGTGACCGAGGATGTGCGCCGGCACACGCTGCTGCGCGACGATCTCGAGCGGGCCGGGGTGACCATCTACGAGCAGGCTGGACCCGCCCGGTTCGCCGACGCCCACACCGTGGAAAGCGACGGCGCGCCGCGGCTTGAAGCAGACAAGGTCATCATCTGCAGCGGAGGAACACCACGGCCGCTGGCGGTCCCAGGGTTCGACTTGACCGCCACGCATAGCGATGCATGGCATCTTTCCTCGGTGCCGCCGTCGCTGATCGTGATCGGCGGTGGCGCAACGGGCGTGCAGGTAGCTTCGATCTTCAACGCGTTCGGCACGCATGTCCATCTCGTCGAGGTCGCCCCACGCATCCTGATGAGCGAGGACCACGAAGTCTCCGAAGCGGTCCGTGCCGCGCTGGCCGCGGCCGGCATCGAGGTCCTCGAGAACGCCGGGACTATTGACCGCTTCGAGCGTTGTGCGACTGGGGTGCGGCTCATACGTTCAGCCGACGATGGCCGGCGGAGCGTCGATGCCACGGTGGCGGTGGTCGCGGCCGGATGGGCCGCCGCCACCGCCGGGCTGGACCTTAGCCAAGTCGGCGTGCAGACGGACCGGCACGGGTACGTCCAGGTGGACAGGTACCTGTGTACCAACGTGCCGCACGTTTTCGCCGCGGGCGACGTCACCGGGCGCGCGATGGTCGTGCACGAGGCGGTCCGCGAGGGCCTGGTGGCCGCGACCAACGCCGTTCTGGGGCCGGTCACGGTCCTGCCTTCAGGGGTGAGCCCGATTGGCAGCTTCACCGATCCCGAGTACGCCTCGGCCGGGCTGACCGAAGTGGCTGCCCGCCAGACCCATGACGTGGCCACGGCAACGGTTCGCTTCGACTCGCTCCCGCGACCGATCATCGATGGCCGCCCGACCGGGTTCTGCAAGCTGATCGTCAACCGCGAACTCCATACGATCCTGGGTTGCCACGTTGTGGGGGAACGAGCGGTCGAGCTCGCTCAGCTGGCGGCGACCACGATGGCTTCCGAGATGACCGTCGAGCAGCTCGCGCTGGTTCCGTTCTCGTTCCCCACGTACGCGAACGCCCTGGGTCGTGCGGCGGTTGTCGCCGCGATCGAGCTCGATCACACCGGAATGTGGGCGGTTGAGCATCTCGTAACGCCAGAGGAGGCCGGCGTGACCTGAGCTCGTGACGCCCTTACTGAGAGGAGAAAGATCTTGGCAACCCCTTCGGCAGGAACGCCCAGGCCTGGAGTCCGCGTTGGCACCGCGAGCGAGTTCAGCTTGTTCTTCCGGGTCAGGCCGGGTCACGAGAACGACCTGCGAGAAGCAGTCCGGGCGCTGCAGGACAGTCCGGGTTACCGGCCCGGGGACTACAACATGCCGATCGCGACCATTCACGAGGCGAGGTTCGTGCTGTTCGACGACGACACGCGCCTGCTCTTCGCGACGAGCTTCGATGGCTCGTGGGACGCCTACATGGAAGACTTCGCGTCCAAGCCGCTGCAGCTCTTCGACTCGATCTTCCGGCACATCGAGGGCTACGAAGGACTTCCCGATCTCACGGCGGTGAAGGATTTCATCCTGAGCGCCCAGGTTACTGCCGGAGCCTACGCGCGGAATTACCCGGGCACGGTGAAGGAGATCCGGAAGGCTCGGCGTGTGAACGAGGCGTTCCAGCAGGTGCTCGACGATCCGCGGGCCGCGGAGGCGCTGCAGCATCCGGCGCTGAAGCCGCTGCTCGACGAGGCCGCGGACGCCTGAGCGCCGGCTCCGAGCAACTACAGACAATGTCGCATCACATCTCCGGGCCGCGAGCCATGGCCGAGCCAGCAGCAGACATCACCGACCTGTACGCGTTTCCGAGCCCCGAGCACCCGGGGTGTCTTGTGCTGGTCCTGAATACGCTGCCATTCGCGCTGCCCACGGCGGCGTTCTCCGACGGGCTCATCTACCGCTTCCGGCTGCGGCCGCTGACCGCGGATGCACGGGAGGATGTCACGCCGTTCGCGGTGGCCGGCGAGGAGATCGTGATCGACTGCGTGTTTTCCGCCCCCGTGAACGGACCCGGTGCGAGCGGCCCGGAACAAGAAGGCGCGTGCTTGGTACGGGGCGAGACGGTTTCGATGAGGGTGAACGACGAGCGCGGAGGCCAGGCCCGCGGCATCCGCGTGTTCGCCGGCCCGCGTTGGGATCCGTTCATCATGGATGCGCCGGCGGCGCTGAAGACGATCGCCACGGGCGAGCTCGCGTTCACCGATCCGGGCGCGATCTACCTCGACGGTAAGAACATCCTCAGCCTGGTCGTCGAGGTCAACCGCACGGTATTTGGCCGCGCTGAGCTGTATGGCGTGGTGGGGGAGACCCTGACGCGAGGCAGGCTCAACATCAGGCTCGAGCGCGCCGGACGGCCCGAGGTGCCTAACCTGATGCTGGCGCCGAAGCAGTTCGACCCGGTTAACCGCGACCTTGAGATCCGCGACCTCTACAACATGGAGGATGCGTTCCATCTCAGCCGCGCCTACGAGGGTGCGTACCGGGCCCGGCTGAACGCGAACCTGGCGTTCTGGGATGGTCTCGACGGCAAGACCGACTGGCCGGCCCGGGGGGATGACGCGCACCCGCTGACCGAGCTCATCCTCGCAGACTTCCTCGTCGTCAACGTCACCAAGCCCTACGCAGAGCTGGGTTCCTTCCTCGAGATCGAGCTCGCCGCCAGGCGCGGGGAGGCCCACCAGACCTGCGGTGGCCGGGCGCTTAACGACGACGTGATGGACACGATCTTCACGCTGCTCGTGAACGGAGGAAACGGTCCCGTCATCCGCGACGGCGTCGATCAGGCGACCTGGCCCGCGTCGCGTGCGTTCCCATACCTGGCGCCCCCGAATCCGGATCCCCCGGAGGTACCCGGGCATGTGTAGCGATCGTGCGTCCGCGAGCACCGCTCTCGAGTTCGACGACATTCAGTTCGGGGTGATAAACCAGCGACCGGCCTCGTACGTCGGCGCGTACCTGCTGCTCCGCATCGATGATCGCCAGGCGGGGCGCAGGCTGGTCAAGCGGCTGCTCCCGGTGATCGAGTCCGCCCGCTCTTCATCAGATCCGGCCCAGCACGCCTGGGTCTCGGTGGCGTTCACCTATCAGGGGCTGAAGGCGCTGGGTGTGCCCCAGGACTCACTTGACAGCTTCGCGCCGGAGTTCCGGCAGGGCATGGCGGCCCGCGCGGCAGAGCTGGGCGATGTCGGCGAGAGCAGCCCTGACCACTGGGAGAAGCCACTCGGAAGCCCCGACGTGCACGTGGCGCTGTCGGTGCTGTCGGCCGACGCCGCGCGGCTGGAAAGCCTGCTCGAGCGGGCGCGCCGCGCGCACGCCGAGCTAGCCGGTGTCGAGCTCATCTGGCGCCAGGACTGCTACCAGCTCCCGACGGGACGCACCTCCCTCGGTTTCAAGGACGGAATCGGGCAGCCAGCGATGGAGGGGACCGCAATCCCCGGGTCCGCCCCGGACAAACGACCGATCAAGGCAGGCGAGTTCATCCTCGGCTATCCAGACGAGACAGGAAGCACGGGGCCGGTGCCGACTCCCGAGGTGCTCGGGCTCAACGGCACCTACCTGGTCTTCCGTAAGCTGCACACCCGGGTTGCCGCCTACCGCCAGTATCTGCGGGCTAAGGCGGCGAGCCGCGAAGAGGAGGCGCTGCTCGGCGCGAAGATGGTCGGCCGCTGGCCCAGCGGTGCGCCGCTCGCGCTCTGCCCGGAGCGTGACGATCCGGGCCTCGGCGCGGATCCCGATCGGAACAACCGCTTCGGATACGGCGACGATCTGCGCGGATTCAAGTGCCCGGCCGGCGCGCATGCCCGGCGGGCGAATCCCCGGGACGCGCTTGATCACGAGATGAGTGCCGACGTCCGCCTCCACCGTATGTTCCGGCGCGGCACGAGCTACGGCCCGATGCTGCCCGAAGGCGTTCTGGAGGACGACGGCGCTGACCGCGGGATCATCTTCGTCTTCGTCGGTGCCCACCTCAAGCGCCAGTTCGAGTTCGTCAAGACACAGTGGCTGAACGACGGCATCTTCATCGGTGCGCCCGCTGAGAAGGATCCGCTCGCCGGAGCGAACGACGGATCGGGCACCTTCACCGTCCCTCAGCGGCCGATCCGGCGGCGCCTGCAGAGCCTGCCGCCGTTCGTGATCACCCGCGGCGGGGAGTACTGCTTCGCTCCGGGTATCCGGGCGTTGCACTGGCTAGCAGACCTGGACACCCGGAACGATTGAACAGGAAGGAAGGGCACATGGCTACGAGCCCAGCACGCACCGACCGCTGGAAGGCACTCGACTTCGGCCCGCCGCTGTCAGATGCCGAGGAACCCGACCTGCCTGTGCTCGTCGAGTACATGCTGGACGGGAGGGTGACGGTCATCACGCTGAACCGGCCGCACGCGGACAACGCGATCACTACGGCCATGGGGGCGCGCCTGACCGAGATCCTGGAGACGATCGCGGTTCGCCCCGCTGTTCGCGCCGTCATCCTCACCGGAGCTGGTCAGCGGGCCTTCTCCGTCGGCAGCGACCTCCGCCAGCGCAAAGACATGACCAAAGAGGACTGGCTGCGGCAGCGCCAGGACTTCGACCGGACTCTCTACACCATGCGCCAGCTGCGGAAGCCGATCTTCACCGCCGTCAACGGCATCGCCTATGGGGGCGGCTGCGAGCTCGCCCAGAGCACCGACTTCATCATCGCGTCCGACAACGCCACCTTCGGCCAGCCTGAGGCGATGCTCGGCCTGGCGGCCGGGGGCGGCTCGCCGGCACTGCTCCCGCGCGTGCTCCCACCGGGCAAAGCCATGCAGATGCTGATGACCGGCGATCCGATTAGCGCACAAGAGGCGTACCGGCTAGGCATGGTCAACGAGCTTTACGCTCAAGATGAGCTCCTCGATGCCGCCTACCGGATCGCGGGGAAGATCGCGAGCAACTCACCCACCGCAGTACAGGCCGTCAAGCAGGCGGTCCGGATGGGCCAGGGCGAGCCGATCGAGCAAGCCATCGCGATCATGATGGAGGAACACTGGCGCTCTGCCGTCCATCCCGACCGCGCCGAAGGCATCGGCGCGTTCAACGAAGATCGCGATCCCACCTTCGCCGATCCCGACCACTGATGCCCGCGCAGGCGGCGCGCATCAACACAAGCGCGAGAAGCTGAGTGAATAGCGCCCAGACGATCTCACGCAGGCACACGCGGGGATGCCACGAGTAGTCACCCGGTGTTACCGCCCCTTTGTGCTGCTGTGCGAGTAACGACTGAATAGCGCACCATCGCGGCGACCCTCCACCCGTTGCGCCCACCCAGGTCAGCGCGTTGCTGGTGAGCAGCGGAGAGGCTTGGCGGCGGGTGAGCGCTAGCTGCCAGGAGAGTGCTCGGGGGATGAACTCAGCGACATTCGCCCAGGTCAGCGACGGTTTCGGGCCGATCTGCATCGCCTGGGTGCAGGCCACTGAGAGCGCAAGTCCGAGCTGGTCTCTCGTAAGACGCCCGGCTCTGCCGGTGCGCTGCAGATCTTCGGGCTGGTCATGGGCCTGGCTCAAGGGCAGGCCCCTGGGAGCGCAAATGGGAGCGCTGGTGGGAGCGCAATCCGGGAGAGCGCTCTCTCATGGGCTATTGAAGCACCCGTCCCTCGTCTCGAGGCGGGACCGCCGGCCGGGTCTGGCGCCCCTTGGTCTTGATCAACCCGGCTCCTTGTGCTGACTGCGCTGTGCAGTCGGCGGGTCGGGCGGAGATCTCGGTCTGGTGGCCGTGACCCTGTCTGGAAGGAGGCCGGACCGGGGCACGCCGGGGATGTTGTTCGCACACTGGTGGCGTGCGGGCTAGCGTGGGCAGCAGTCCTCTGCAGACGCTGAACGGAGTGGGCTGTGGCTGCGCATCCAGTTGATGATCATGATCCTGATGATCCAGTCGAGATCCTCGCCGCGCTGCCTGAGGGTTACCATGCGCAGTTCCTGGCTGAGTACGCAGCCGCCGTGGAAGGTGCGCAGCGTCCGGAGCAGTTCCGTCAGCTGCAGGAGCTGCTGCGACTGTGGCGGCTGCGGGCGGTCGCTTACTCCGGTCCAGGGTATGAGGAGCGGCTGGCGGGCGCCGGTCATGGCCGGGCGGCCGGTAGCGCGTCTGCTGAGCAGGTGGTTCCTGGCTGGCCTGGCCGCGGGCCGACGAGGTGAGTTACCGGGTCGAGTTCGGCGGGGGTGCCCAGGTTCAGTTCCACTCGCTGCCTGAGCATGCGCGTGATGCGCTCGTGGACTGTGCTGCGGAGTTAGCCGGGCAGCCCTGGGATGCGGTGGTGCGGCCTCCTGGAGATGATCCTCGCTCCCGTGAGGCCGTGTTCGGGTCGGGCCGCGGCATCCTGGGCTTCTACCTCGACGAGGATGCGCAACTGATCCGGATCTTCGACATCGTGTGGATCGGTTGAGAGCCTGGGGGATATCGAGCCGTTCGAGGTTGCCTTGAGTTTCAGGCGAGGCATTCGCCGATGACTGCTGGAGCCTCAGCGCGCATCAACTGGGGTGCGGCCAGGAGGGCAGCCCGACCCGTTGCGGGCATCCGAGGCCGCAGCAGAGTCGATCTCTCATGCCGATGAGAGCGCGTTTGGCGCTGACGGTCGAGGTCGCGCTTCTGACCCACGTCACAGGTCAAGTCCCGTGGCGTGGTGTTTCGCGGTTAGCGCGTGATCCTTTAGTTGTGGTTAGGCGCTGAGGGCCTGGAGGTCGCTGGCTGGGTTCACCTCCGTGCTGGTGCTGGCCGGGGCCAGGGTGATGCGGGAGCGGGCCAGGACGTCGAGGCCGAGGTAGCGGCGGCCCTCGGTCCACTCGTCGTGCTGCTCGGCCAGGACAGCGCCGACCAGGCGGATCAGCGAGTCGCGGCCGGGGAAGATCCCGACGACGTCGGTGCGGCGGCGGATCTCCCGGTTCAGCCGCTCCTGGTTGAGTCGGCCTGGGGCGCGGTGCCGGGGTTGCTCCCGGTCCGTTTCCCCAGGCCGCTCGCCGAACCGGACGTGCGCGTTCCCGCGCATCCGGCTCTCCACGTGTCCATGTCGGCGGGTCAGGCCGCAGACGGCCAGGGGGCGGGGATGCTGCCGCGATACCGGTATCGGGTGACCGGGATTGTCATCGGGTCGAACATCTTGACGTCCCCGTCGGTCGGCCACCACCCGGGGAGGTAGTGGCGGCGCAGCCACTTCCAGTTGGCGTGGACGTGCTTGTGCCGCAGCCAGCAGACGACCCGCCGCCAGGTGAAACTGCGGAGGTAATCGAAGGTGGCCTTGGACACTCCATGCCGGAAGTAGGTCACCCAGCCCCTCACGACCGGCGCGAGCCGGTCGAGCAAGACCGCGAGCGACTGGTTGTATGCCTGTCGGGTTGCCGTCCTGACCTTTGCCTTGACCCGCGCTAGCGAGGTCTTGGACGGGTAGGTGTAAACGGTCGGCTTCCCGGATCCTCGCTTGGGTTGCCGCTGGATGCGGAACCCGAGGAAATCGAACCCCTCGCTGATGTGAACGATCCTGGTCTTGGCTTCCGCCAGGCGCAGTCCGAGCGGGGCCAGGACCGCCGCAACCTCCTCGCGCAGGGCCCCGGCGTGCTCGCGGGTGCCGTTGACCATCACCACGAAGTCGTCCGCGTAGCGGACCAGGCGGTAGGTCGCGAGCCCTCGGCGGCGGCGCCGGTGCCGGGCGCTGGAGTCACCCATTGCCGCCCACGCGGCGGCGAAGTGATCGTCCAGCGCTGACAGCGCGATATTGGCCAGCAACGGTGACAGGATCCCTCCCTGCGGGGTCCCGGACCCGGTGTCCTGCAGTGCCTGGGCCTCGGTGAGGATCCCGGCCTTGCAGAACGCCTTCACCAGCGCCAGGACGCGTTTGTCCCCGACCCTGCGGCGCACGCGTGCCAGCAGCACGGCATGGTCGATGCGGTCGAAGCACGCCTCGATGTCACCTTCCAGCACCCACTCGTAATTGCGCGGGTGACTGGCAAGGTGGTGGATCTCGGCGATTGCGTCCTGGGCGCGGCGCCCCGGGCGGAAGCCGTAAGAGCACGGCCGGAAGTCCGCCTCGAAGATTGGTTCCAGAATCAGTTTCAGGGCCGCCTGCACCACCCTGTCCCGCACGGTCGGGATGCCCAGCCGCCGCAGCTTGCCGCCCGGCTTGGGGATCATCCGTTCCCGGACAGGAACGGGGGTGAACCGGCCTGATTTCAGGTCGGCCCGCAAGTCAGCCAGAAACACCGGCACGCCTCGCACGTCCTCGACGTAGTAGGCGGTCTCGCCGTCCACGCCAGCCGTGCGGGCACCCCGGTTTCCCCGCACCCGCTGCCAGGCCTCGGCCATCACAGCGGGATCAGCGATCAGGTTGAACAGGTCATCGAACCTGCGGCCGGGATCAGACCCGGCCCATTGATGCAGCTTCGTCTGGATCTTCAGTACCCGCGGCCATCCCGCCATAGGGTCTGGCTGCGGAGCGCTGGTATTCACCGGCGGCCTCCTGACCTTCCAGTCCGCTGGCTGCGGACACGCTGCCGCCCTTCGCCGTGGCCCCGCAGGCGCGGGGCCCGCGGGCCTTGTGACCGGCTTTCCCGGCCTCGGACTACTACGGCGGCTCCGCCCCCGGCCCTGGCCATCAGGTGACCACGCCCCTGCCCGGCCCCGGCCCGGCAGGCCGGTGCGGAGGGCAGCCCGGACCGGGTTCCCACGTTCACCACGAACCGATCGACGGGATCGGCGCCCAGCTCTTCCCCGGCGGCCTCGCCACGGCTACCCCGCAGCACTTCACCGTGGCCTCCGGACCAGCCAACCCAAGACCGATCCGAAGTCGCCCGCCCATCCTCAGGCAAAGACGTGCACCGCTGACCGGCCCAGATCCACCAGGTTCGAGCCGGCGTTCCACTTCCGGGGGTTCCACCACTGGTTCCTGCACTCGTACGCCTCTCCGTCTTGCTTGCCGGACCCGGGCCGTCTGGCAGTACCGGCCCGTCCCGTCGTTGTCAGGGCTGCTCCCACCTCACCCGGCGTCCCCGGGATCGGCTGCCCTCAGCTTCGTCAGGCTGCTGCGACAGCCCAACGGCGGAGGTCTTCCACCTCCACTCGGACTCGTGGCGCCTCGTGGCGCACCGGGTTGTTAGACCAGATCTGCCGCCAGAGTTCCTTCGGGAAGCTGGTGAACGCCAGGACGTCGGCACGGGCTGCGTCCAGGTGCTCAGCGACCTTAGGCAGCTTTCCGGCGACGGCGTCGACGAGCCGGTCGTACTGGGCGTGCACGGACGCGGCGTCGGGCTGGTCATAGACCGAGTGCAGCAGCGTCTTGACCCAGGGCCAGGACGCCTTCGGCGTCGCGGACATCAAGTTCGCGGCGTAATGGGTCCGGCATCTTTGCCACGCAGCCCCCGGCAGGGTCGCGCCGATCGCCTCGACCAGGCCGCGGTGCGCGTCGGAGGTGACCAGGGCGACGCCGGACAGGCCGCGGGCGGTCAGGTCCCGGAAGAACCCCAGCCACCCAGCGCCGTCCTCAGCCGAGGTGACCTGCAAGCCGAGGATCTCCCGGTGCCCGTCGCTGTTCACCCCGGCGGCGAGCAGGGCGTGGACGTTCACCACCCGGCCGCCCTCACGGACCTTCAGCACCAGCGCGTCCGCCGCGACGAACGTATACGGGCCCGCGTCCAGCGGCCGGGTCCGGAACGCCTCCACCTGCTCATCCAGATCCCGGGCCATCTCGCTGACCTGCGACCTGCTCAGCCGGGTGATCCCGAGGGTCTCGACCAGCTTTTCCATCCGGCGGGTGCTGACGCCGAGCAGGTAGCACGTCGCCACCACGCTCGTCAGCGCCGCCTCGGCCCGGCGGCGGCGTTCCAGCAGCCAGTCCGGGAAATACGACCCGGACCGCAGCTTCGGGATCGCCACGTCCAGCGTCCCCGCCCGGGTATCGAAATCGCGGTGCCGGTAGCCGTTGCGGACGTTGACCCGCTCCGGGCCGGGCAGGCCGTACGGAGCGCCGCAGACCGCGTCCGCCTCCGCGGACATGAGCGCGTTGATGAACGTCGCCAGCATCGAGCGCAGCAGATCCGGCGACGCGGACTCCAGCTGCTCGTGCAGGAACCGGGCAGGGTCGATACTGCTAGGGGCGGTCACCGTGATGTCTCCTTCAGAAGCACTGTGAGAGGTCTTCCAAAGGATCACGCGGTGGCCGCCTTATACGCCTGCGCCACGCCCATCAACCGGGCCGGTCAGTACACCACCTTGCCGGACGCAACTACGTCACCGGCGATCCCGCTGATACAGACCGGATTGCCAGCTGAGCGGCGGCCTTCCATTATTGCTGCATATGATCAACGGGAATCGGCGCGGTGAAGAGACTGCGTCGGCCTGTTCCGTTGATCAGATGTAACTTTATGTTAGTCACTAGAAGGTAGTCGGGTCGGGCAGGAGGCCCCATGTCTGAGGTGTTGGTGCGATTCCCGCTCGACGACGCACACACGCAATGGGTGGTGGTCGCGGTCCCGGAGGAGCAAGCGAAGGCTGAAGGGCTCGAGCTCGCCTCACGTAGAGGTGGCGGGATGGTCAAGGACGCCGAAGGGACGTTTGACGACGCTACTGCCATCGTCACGCCAGTCGCCGAGTCGATCCTCGGAAGACTGAAGAATCTTGTCGATCCACCGACGGGGATTGAAGTGGAGTTCGGCTTGACGCTGAGTTTCAAGACCGGTGCGATTATTGCCTCTACTGCGGCTGAGGGTAACTTTACGATCCGCCTCACGTGGACCCGTGACAATGCCGAAGCTTCCGGGTAACTCAACTCAGGATGTCGTGCGCGACCATCTTGAGCTGGGCATGGTCGGAGTGCTCCTTGGAACAGACGTGTTGGGTGCCGGCTTCCTCATTGACTCTAGGCATGTCATCACCTGCGCTCACACCGTCAATGACGTGCTGGGACGCGGCCAGCACGATGAAGAGCAGCCACGCGAGGACTTGGAGCTCAACTTCCCGTTCGCCGATCGCCGGCGAAACGTCAAGGCGGACGTCGTCGCCTGGCGCCCGGTAGGCGGCGGGCACAACGACATTGCGGTGCTGCACCTCAAGGAACACCTTCCGCCCAGCGCACGCCCCGTCCGGATAATCCCCGCCGACCTGGTGACCGGTCACAGATTCGTGGCATGGGGGTTTCCCTTGGAGAACGCTGGCGAAATGTTCGCCGAGGGCATTATTCAGCGTCGTCGCGGCGATGACCGAATCCAGATCGCCGGGACCGAAGTCACGGGACAGGCCGTCCGGCGCGGCTTCAGCGGTACGGCGGTCTGGGACGAGGTACTCGGGGGCGTCATCGGGATGGTCGTGGCGGCTGACCCTGATCCGGCATCCAAGACGGCCTACCTCGTGCCCACCGATGTTCTTGCCGAGGTATGGCCCGCTCTCAACGTAGTGCGCCCCACGCCGATGATCCCAGCGCCGCGGGTAGTCGGTGAGCGGGTGTCGGCCGCAGTTGACGTGTTCCGGGACCGCATCGAGTTCCGTGCCACGCTCCGAAGCCTGGTACTAGCCCGCGAGAAGCCCATCATCTGCGTCACCGGCCGTCGTGGCATCGGCAAGAGCGGACTTGTGGCCAGAGTTCTCGCCGATTTCGAGGAACCTGCCGATATGACCGAGGACCAGGTCGGGGGCCTTGCCTACTTGAGCACCCGGACCGGCGTTGGCGTGCTTGACCTTGCCCGTGTATTCCATGCGCTCACCCACCTCCTGCCGCAAGACCAGGGGGCCCGCCTCGAGGAGGTGTGGGCCAATGCCGGAGCCGACGCGCTCCCTGACCTGCTTTCCGCGCTGCGCGCTCGCAACGCCGTGCTTGTCCTCGACAATCTCGATGACCTCCAGGACCCGGATACCGGGGAACTCGCCAATCAAGACCTCATCAGCTTCCTGACTGCTGTCTGCCGAGACCCCCACCCGCCGGTAGTCGTCACCACGTCGCAGCACCCGATCGAGCTGCCGCTAGAGATCTTCGGGCATTTCACGCTCCTGGAAATTGACGACGGGCTGGACGCCCACGAGGCGGTCGAATTGCTGCGCCAGCTTGACGCCGATAGCCGTGCGGGCCTGCGCGATCTGCCAGATGCAGAGTTGCTGCAGGCAGCCGAACGCGTTTACCGGATACCGCGCGGGCTGGAGCTGCTCGTTGCTCTGATGGGAAAACGCAGAACCGCCACCCTGCGGCGGCTCCTGGACGCGCAGGACACCCCAGAGATCTTGCTCGGACGCCTGGTGTCGGAGGGTTTCCACAGCTTGGATGAGGTGGGGCGCGATGTCACAAGACTGCTCTCCCTGGCCGACACCCCACTGCCAGCCGACGCGTTCCCGGCGATGCTTGCACATGAGCATCATCCCGATGCGGTCGCGCGGATCGTTGAGCGGCTCGCTGAGACACACATGATCGGCTTTGAGCGCAGTACGGGGAGGGCTCGACTGCACCCGATCGACTCCGATTACGTCCGCGGCACCCTCCTCGCCGACCGGGGCAAGCGAGCCGGGCTCGACTTGAGGTTGGCCGACTGGCTGGCGACCCAGCGCACCGATCGGAGTGCATGGCGAACAAGCTCCGATGTTGGTCCGCAAAGGCGGGAGATCCGTCACCGACTCCGCGCCGGCGATGGGCACGGCGCGGTGCTGATAATGGCGGATATTGCAGATTTCCTGGCCCGCCACGGCGAGGGCGATCAGCTGACTGACGTGCTGGACAAGGGCCTACAGTATGCCGACACACCAATAATGTGCGCAGCATACGAGCTAAGCCGGGGGGCGGTCGCTGCTTTCGCCGGGTCGCTAGATGAGGCAATCAACGCGTTCGTTGCTGGTCGCAATGCTGCCGAAGACGCTGGCGACAGCATGCTGACCGCATGGCTCGACTCATCGCTCGG
>CAVPIM010000004.1:0-84255 GCA_963704995.1 uncultured Actinomycetes bacterium
TTCCAGGCCAGACGGTTCGGACCCCAGACGCCGTGCTAGCCCGGCCTCGGCCTGCTGCCCCGGCCTCGCCTACGGGCTCGGCCTGCCTGCCCCAGCCTCGCCTACAGGCTCCCGCCTGCCCGCCCCGGCCTCGCCTACGGGCTCCGGCCTGCCTGTCCCGGCCTCGCCTACGGGCTCGGCCGCAGATAGATCCCCGGATTCGTTCAGCGACTATTTGAAGTCACTGGACTACGCTATGTGCTTGTGACATCGGTGAGCGGTGTTCCGGGGGGCGGCACTGCCGGCCATGAGGTCGCCCGCGACCGGGGCCGTCACGCCCAGGCCAGGCCACCGCGGGCCCGGCCGCGAGGTGCGCAAGCAGCGGACGCACCAGAAACGGCGCTGTTCGGCCACTGGGCGCAGGGGTACGCGGACGAGCGGTTCGGGCAGCCCATCGCCGTGCTGCTGGCTGGCGCGGTTACCGCGGCCGGCGATCTCGGCGCCGCCCGCCTGCGGGCGGCCGGCGCCGACCTCAGCCTCGGCCTGGTCAACGACGACCAGCCGGTCACCCGGGCCGCGCACGATACCCACCCGGACCTGGCCCGGTGCACGCTCGGCGATCTGCGGACCGTGCCGCTGCCGCAGCGCTCGTTCGACATCGTGCAGGCCACCCTGCTGCTGGAGCGGATCGAGCACGCCGAACTGGTGCTCGACCGGCTGGTCGGCGCGCTCAAGCCGGGCGGGCTGCTGTGCCTGCAGGTCCGCGACCGGGACTGCGCGGCCGGCTTCCTGGACCGGGTCCTGCCCGGCTGGGCGCGGCGGATGATCTGGACCAGGCAGCGGCCTGGCCGCCCCGGCCCGCATCCCGCCGTGTACGAGCGGGTCGCCTCGGCCCGCGGCCTCCAGTCCTACGCGCTGATGCGCGGCCTGGTGATCGCCGACCGGCAGCCGCTGGGCGGCCTGGCCGGCGGGCTCCGGCTGGCCCCCCGGGGCTACCTGGCCGCCCAGAAGATGGTCGCGGCGTTGTCCCGGGCCGGCTGACCGCCGCGCACCAGGAGCTGCTCTACGTGATGCGCAAGCCAGAGAACCGGTTCGCCCGGATCCTCTGAGCAGCCCCCGCGGCGCAGCCGCCTGGCTCACCTTCCCTGGCCCGTGTAGCCTCTGGGTGCCTGGCCGAGAGGCACGGCTTTGGTTGATCCCGCCCCGGGAGCGGGCGCGGCGCCGGACGGAGCTGAACGTGACTGCTGAGGCACCTGCGGGGCTGTCCGCGGACCTGGCGGGCCTGCCCGCATGGACCCTGGAAGAAAGCCAGCTGGGGGACCTGGAGCTGGTGCTGTCCGGGGCCCTGCCGCCGCTGCACGGGTTCATGCCGGCCGCCGAGGTGGACTCGGTCAGGGCGGACGGCCGCCTGCTGGACGGGACCCCCTGGCCGGTCCCGGTGATCTTCGAAATGCCGGCCAGCGCCATCAAGCCGGACGCGACCCGGCTGCTGCTGCAGGATCCGGAGGGCACCCCGCTCGCGGTGCTCGACATCACCGACCGCGCGCCGGGGGCCCGGGATGCGGTCCGGCTGGGCGGCCCGGTGACCGGCTGCCGGCCCGCCGAGCACGGCCCGTTCCGGCACCTGCGGCGGCCGCCCGCCGAGGTGGCGGCGGAACTCGCGGACGTTCCGGTCCTCGGCTACGTCACGGACGCGCCGCTGAACTGGCATCAGATCGGCCAGCTCCGGCACGCCGCCGGCCAGCTGAAGGCCCGGCTGCTGCTGCTGCCCATGGTGGCCGGGCCGGCCGAGATCGTGATCCGCCCCGACGCGCTGGTGCGCACCGTGCAGGCCGCCGCCCGGCACCTGCCGCCCGGCACCCAGGTCATCCCGATCCCGCTCCGGCCCTATCACGCGGCGGCCCAGGATGAGCTGGCCCTGAGGGCCATCGTGGCGGCCGCGTACGGGGCGACGCACCTGCTGGCCGACAAGCCCGTGAGGCCCGCCCCGGGCGACGGCGGCACCCGGCCCGGGCCGGTCATCCCGGTCCTCTCCCCCGGGGACTGGGCCTACGACCCGGCCGCCGAGGTGTGGCGGCCGCTGTCCCTCATCGAGGCAGGCACCGAGCGCACCGACCTGGCCCCCGGCGAGCTGGAGGACATGCTGGACCGCGGGGTGGAGGTGCCCTCGTGGTTCACCCCGCCCGCGGTGGCCCAGGAGCTGCGCCGGGCCCGGCCGCCGCGCCGCGAGCGTGGCCTGGTCATTTTCCTGACCGGGCTGTCCGGCTCCGGTAAGTCAACCCTGGCCCGGGCCCTGCGCGACGCGCTGAGCGAGCGGGGCGAGCGGACGGTGTCACTGCTGGACGGGGACCTGGTCCGGTCGCTGCTGTCCGCCGGGCTGACGTTCTCCCGGGCCGACCGGGACCTGAACATCGCGAGGATCGGCTTCGTGGCCACGGAAGTCGCACGGCACGGCGGCATCGCGATCTGCGCGCCCATCGCCCCCTACGCGCAGGCCCGGCTGGAGGTCAGGCGGGCCGTCGGTGAGGTCGGCGACTTCCTGCTGATCCACGTGGCCACGCCAGCCGAGGTCTGCGAGGCGCGGGACCGCAAGGGCCTGTACGCGAAGGCGCGGGCGGGCCTGATTGACCACTTCACCGGGGTGTCGGATCCCTATGAGGAGCCGGACGACGCGGACCTGGTCATCGACACGTCGGCGGTGACCCGCCAGGAAGCGCTGGACGCCGTCATGCGCCTGCTGACCGACGGCGGCTGGCTGCCGCCGGCCAAACCGTAGGCCAGCGCGGCCCGTCCGCCAGCCCATCTCGCCGGGGCGGGCCGGCGCCGTGGCCCGTCGCCGCAGCGGCTAGTCGTCGTCCTCGGCCCGGGTGCCCGCGTCGAGCCGCCCGCGGAATCCCTGGATGCGTGAGGAGATCGCGGAGGACATCGCGTCCCGCTGCCGGGATAGCACGACATAGCTGACGATGCCGCTGACCAGCACCGCGGCCCCGAGGAGCAGCAGGCCACGGGCACCGACCAGGTACAGCAGGACGGTGACGGCGACGAACAGCAGGATCCGCGCGGTGGTGTAGGCGATGGTGGAACGCATAGCGGCTTCAGCCTACTCGCCGCTGCCCGGCCCGGCCGACGGCTCGGCCCCCAGGATGTCCAGCAGCAGCCCGGGGTCGATGTTGCCGCCCGACATCACGGCCACGGTGGTCCCGGCCGGGGGCAGCTCCTTGCGGCGGAACAGGCCCGCGGCGACGGCCACCGCACCGCCGGGCTCCGCGATCAGCCTGGCGTCCAGGGCCAGCCGCCGGACCGCTGCCCGGATCTCGTCCTCGGTCACGGTGATGATGTCGTCCACGTACTCCAGCATGTGCTGCAGCGGCAGGGCGCCAACCTGATCGACGCGGAGCGAGTCGGCGATGGTCCGCTGCGTGATCTCGGGCGGCCAGGCGACCTGCTGGCCCTCGTGCAGCGAGTCGCGCGCGTCCGCGGCGAGCTCGGGCTCCACGCCGATCACGGTCGCGCCCGGGCAGAGCAGGCGGACCGCGGCCGCCACGCCGGCGATCAGCCCGCCGCCGCCCACCGGGACCACGACCAGGTCCACCCCGGGGCAGTCGGCCGCGATCTCCAGGCCGATCGTCCCCTGGCCCGCGATCACCCGGCGGTCGTCGAACGGCGGAATGGAGACCGCGCCGCTCTGCATGGCGATGTCGCGCGTGGCGGCCAGCCGGGCGGCCAGGCCGGGGGCGCAGACCACGATCTCCGCCCCCAGTTCCCGGATGGCCGCCACCTTCACCGCCGGGGCGTTGTCCGGGACCACGACCACCGCGGGCATCCCGAGCAGCGCCGCGGCGTAGGCCACGGCCTGGCCGTGGTTCCCGCTGGAATGGGTGACCACCCCGATCTGCCGGGCCGCCGCGGGCAGCATGCTCATCGCCGCGTAGGCGCCGCGCAGTTTGAAGGCCCCGATCGGCTGCAGTGATTCGGGCTTGACCAGCAGGGATGGATCGGCCCCCGGGAACGGGACCAGGGGGGTGCGGACGGCCACACCGGCCAGGGCCGCTGCGGCGGTCCGGATCTCGTCGATCGACACGAGCGGCTGCACGCGATCACCCTAGATGAGCGTCACGGTTTTACGGAAACTAGGGAGAAAACCGGCGTTAGTCGCCACACTTGGGACAGGGCCCGATCATGAGCCTGGACAGCGGGTCAGGAGGGGACGTTCGTGGACGGCAGTAATGAGCGCCTCCTGACACCGGGGGAGGTCGCCGCCCTGTTCCGGGTCGATCCGAAGACCGTCACCCGCTGGGCGGCATCGGGCCGGATCAGCAGTATCCGGACCCCCGGAGGACATCGCCGCTTCCGCGAGTCCGAGGTCCGCGCGCTGCTCCGCGGCGAAGGCGCGGGCGGCAAGGACGAGGGCCAGTCCGACTAGTCCGCGTCCGGGCGCGGCACGGGGCCGGGCGCTACGCCCAGGCTGGCCCGGTACTCCGCGAACTGCCGCTGCAGCTCCGCATCGCCCTCCTGCCACCGGCGGCGCCGCTCCTCCAGCTGCGCCTCGGTCAGCGCGTGCTGGGCCAGCCGGTCGTACTCCGCGTCGGACGGGCCGATTTCCACGTACCCGTCCCCGATGATCTGCCCGTCATCAGTCAGGGCTGACTCGGGAACCAGGAGGTTCCCGTTCGGCAGCTGGATGACGTCCATCACCGATCACTCTAAAGCCCGTAGCGGAGATTGAAGTAGAGCATCACGTCAAGAGCGGTCCGGATATTGCCGCCGAGCATGTCCACGAGGGCCGGGCGCTGCCGGGACGCGATCGCGGCGAACGCGTCCGCGAAGAACTCCCGGCGGCCCAGATCGCCGGCCTGCCGGTGGAAGTCACTCACCAGTGATCCCACGCAGCGCTGGTAGAGCTGCCGGAACTCGGCCGAGTCGGACTGCCAGCGGCCCTGCTCCCGGTCGATGTCATCCAGCGCGTGCCCGACCTCATGGCACATGACGTCCGGCGCCGACGAGGGCCGCGAGCCTACGATGATCTTCTTCTCACCGTAGGCGCCCGCGCACGCATCCCAGGTCGCGCGGCCGGACGGCAGCGGGACGCCCCGCAGCCGCGCCATGTCGTCCAGTTCCGGGACGCCGCCCTCCCCCACGTGGATCGCGTCCACCCCGGCCGCCAGGATCTCCTTGATCATCAGCGGTAGCTCGGCCAGCCGGTTGACCGCGCGGACCACGGGCGCGGACGGGATCTTGCTGGGCGGCCACTCACGGCGCAAGACGCGTTCCAGGGGCCCGCAGTTCTGGTAGCCCTCGGCGGCCCGCTTGGCGTGCGCGACCTCGTACCAGGGCAGCCGGGCCGCGTCCGCCTCGGACGGGCGCGCGGTCTGCGCCGCCGCGCCCTGTGCGGCCCTGCCCTGTGCCGCCCTGCCCTGGGCGGCCACATTCCGCGGCCCACCCTTAGCGTGCCCCGGTGCCGGCCGGATCGCGGCGCGGTCCGCGCCGTAGGGCCGCCCGGCCGCCCGTGTGGCCCCGGTCCCGGTCCCGGTGAACCCGGTGCCTGCCGTCCCGTCCCCAGCCGCCCCGGTGCCCGCAGCCCCAGTCCCCGCCGCCCCGGTCCCCGGGGTCCCGGTCCCTGGGGCCCCGGTGGCGCGCCGGGCGGGCCGGATCCGGACCGGCTCCGTGGCTGGTGCCGCCGGCCTGGCCAGCCCGGGCGCCGCGGGACGGGGCACCCGGCGCGGCAGCTCCGGTGGAGGCGGCCCCTGAGGGCTCTCGCGGCCGGTCCCGGTCCCGCCCGCCATCGCGGGGCCCGGCGGGCCGTCGGCCGAGACCTGACCCTGGAACAGCACATGGTCGCGGCGATGCCGGCCAGCTGGTGTCGCGGTAGCAGCACCCGTCACCGCCGGGGGTCCCGGCCTGGTGCTACCGCGTGATCGCGAGCCGCCCGGGCGGGGCCGGATGTACCGGCGAACGCGATCGAAAAGCCGCAGCCGCATAAGTCGCACTCCCAGCGATCGCGTGCCAGGCTGCCAGGGTATGACGAAATCGCGCGAACGTCATCTCTCGTTACCGGCTGTTACCAGTTATGGCTACCAGACCTTAACCAAATGACTCCTGTTATTCACTGACGAATCGGTCTCGGCTCCAGCTAAGCTGCGCCCATGTTGTTGGTCGGCGCCCTATCTGTGCTGCTCACCTTGGGTTTCTGGGTGTGCTGGTCACGGTGGCCGCGACGGCTGGCCCGGCCCGAGGGCTCAGCGGCGGAGGCTGCCTTCCGCCGGCACCCTGCGGGGCGCGGGCGGTACGCCTCCGCTGATGACCGTGTGTCACCTGGCGGGACGCCCGTGTCCGAGGACTGGGGCGTGCCACGCGGCCCCGACGACGACCCCGACTTCCTCAGCGAACTCGACCGGATCATCCGGGGGGGCCGGGAACCAGGGAGCGAGGCCTGAGCCTGGCTCCCTGAGCCTGGCTCCGCGGCGCCTGGCTCCCCTGGCTCAGTTCAGTCCGGCGTAGGAGTGCAGGCCGGTGATGAACAGGCTGACACCCAGCAGGTTGAACAGCAGGCAGGCGAACCCGGCCAGCTGGATGAAGGCGGCCCGGCGGCCCCGCCAGCCGGCGGTGACGCGGGCGTGCAGGAAGCACGCGTACACCACCCAGGTGATGAAGGCCCAGGTCTCGGTGGGGTCCCAGCCCCAGTACCGGCCCCAGGCCTCGTCGGCCCAGATCGCCCCGGCCATGATGCCGAAAGTCCAGATCGGGAACGCGAACACCACGGTCCGGTAAGCGATCTGATCGAGCCGCTCCGCGCTGGGGAGCAGCCGGAACACCTCGCCGTAGCGGGTGCTCAGCCCCGCGGCCACCCGCCGGGTGTGCCGCTCCGCGAACAGGTAGACCACGGCCAGCACCGCGCCCACCATGAATGTCCCGCTGGCCAGCGTCATCGCGGTCACGTGAATGGCCAGCCAGTAGGAGTTCAGCGCGGGCACCAGCGGGCCGGCCGGGGTGTAGATGACGGTCTGGGCCAGCCCCATGACGATCACGATGGGGGCCATGAAGAACAGGCCCAGGTGGTAGGGCCGGTACTTGATCATGAGCCCGAGGAAGAACAGGACGGCCACGCAGGAGACCGAGATCACGAACTCGTACATGTCGCCCCACGGGACCCGGTGCACGGCCAGGCTGCGGGTGATCACCCCGGCAATGTGCAGGGCCAGGCCGGCCGTGGTGAGGGTGAGGGCGATCCGGACCAGGTGGCTCACCGGGACCGGCGGGTGGCTCACCGGGCCGGAGGGCTGACTCGGCGGGCCGCCAGGCACCCCGGCGACGTCCGCACGGGCCGCGTCGCCCGGCCCCGCAGCGCGCTCGGCGGCAACACCCCCGGCCGATCCCGCCTCGGCCGCACTGGCCTCGGCGGCCCTGGCGCCCGCCGCGACACCCGCCGGCACCCGGCCGGGCACCTCCGCCTTGGCCCGGGTGACCACCGGGCTGCGCCGTCCGAAGGCGAAATCGGCCGCGAACGCGATCACCGCCACGGAGTACAGCACCACGGCGACGATCAGCAGGTGATCGCTCAGATGGGACAGGCCCTGGTTGTCGGGCATCAGTGTGACTTCCCCTCGGTGGTTGACGTGAGGGACGGGGACTGCGTGCTGGCTTGCCCTGTGCTGGCCTGCCCTGTGCTGGCCTGCCCGGGGCCTGGGCTCCCCGCACTGGCCTTTTCCAGCACGCGAGCCAGGCCCGCGAACTCCTCACCGAACCCGCCCGCCGGGTCGGACCGGGCCAGGCCGCCCACGTCTACGACGGTCCGGCCGTCCGGGCCGGGGTAGGCCCGCACGAACACGCGGCGGCGCCGGACGAAGAAAGACAGGAGCAGGCCGGCCAGCGCCGCCAGACCGCAAATCAGCGCAGGCAGCTGCCCCGGGTCGTAGGTGACAGCCAGGCTGATCCACTGCCGGTAGCCGGTGAACGTGAGTGTCCCGGCGCCCCCTGGCAGCCTGATCGACTGGCCGGGCGCGAGCGGGCGGGGGGCGACCGGCAGCTGGGTCAGGCCGGCCGTGTTCAGCGTGTAAACGGACTGCGACGGCCCGCTGTCCATGCCCAGGTTGCCCCGGTAGGAGATCAGGCTCACCCGGGGGTCGAGCGGGGCCGGAAAGACCGACTCCAGCTGCCCGTTCACGTCCACCGCCGTGGGCAGGAACACCCCGGCGAACCCGAGCTGGTCGGGGCGCGCGTCCGGGACCTTGACCACACCCGTGGAGGCGAGGCCGGGGGAGCCCGCCGCGATGAACGGGACCGGCTGGTCGAACACTACTTTCCCGGTGCCGTCGGTGACCTTGAACACCGGCGCGTACCCGTGGCCGATGATGAAGACCCGCACGCCATCCACGTTGACCGGGTGATTGACCCGCAGGTTGGCCCGGCGGACCGCCGCGCCCGGCTGCGCGGAGTAGCTCACGTACGCGTTGAAGGACAGCGGCTGGCCGCGCGACGGTCCGGAGGTGACGTAGGAGGCGGTGAAGCGGTTCAGCGTCATCGAGAACGGCTGGAGGTCGGAGGAGGACACCAGCCGCCCGGGGTGGAATTCGTCAAGCGCCGTGACCGTGTTCGCGAACGACGTCCCGCTGACCAGCAGCCGGTTGGCCTTGTAGCCGAACAGGCCGCCCAGCGCCACCGAGCACAGCAGAGCCAGCAACGCCAGGTGGAAGACCAGGTTGCCCAGTTCCCGGCGGTAGCCCTTCTCAGCCGACACCCAGCCGTCCCCGGTGCGCATCCGGAACTTGCGGCGGCGCAGCACGCCCGCGGCGGCGTCGAGGGCCGCCGGCGGGTCGAGGGCACTCTGGTGCCGGGCGGACTGGGGCAGCCGGGCCAGGTTCCGCGGCGCGGGCGGCGGCGGGGTACGGGCCGAGCGGGCCAGGCGGACGCTGCGCGGTATCACGCAGCCGGCCAGGGAGAGGAACAGCAGCAGGTAGATCGCGGCGAACCAGGGTGCGGCGAACACGTTGAACAGCGACAGCCGGGCCAGCCAGGGCGCCAGCGCCGGATGCGAGACGTAGTACTGCTGCACCGCCGACGGGTCGATGCCCTGCTGCGGCAGCAGCGACCCCGGCACGCTGGCCACGGCCAGCAGGAACAGCAGCACCAGCGCGGTGCGCATCGAGGTCAGCTGGCGCCAGCCCCAGCGCGCCCAGCCGGCGAGCCCGAACGCACTCCGGCCGCGGGCCGGCGGCGCCGGGGTGCCGGCCGTGGCGCCCTCTGGCGGGGCACTACCCGGCTGGGCACCCGGGACGCGCAGTCCGGTCATCGGGTCCACCACCCGAGGTCGAGGCGCGGTGCGGTCGTGATCATCCGGGCTCCGCCGCGGCCCGCTGGATCAGGGCCTTCAGGCCGTTGTACGTGGTCCCGCCGATCACCCGCGCGGTGATCCGGCCGCGGCGTGAAATCACCAGTGTGGTCGGGATCCCGGCGGGCGGCACCGTATTGCGGAAATCGAGCGCGAGGTTGTCGCTGGGGTCGTTCAGGCTGGGATAGGTGATCCGGAAGTCGTTCATGAAGGCCTCGGCACTCACCGGGCTGTCCCGGATGTCGATGCCCAGGAAGCGGACGCCAGACGACCTGAAGTGCGTGGCCAGCGCGGAGAGGCCGGGAGCTTCCTCACGGCAGGGAGTGCACCACGAGCCCCAGAAATTCAGCACCACGACGTGGCCCCGGTAGGAGGCCAGCGCGAGCCTGCCGCCGCCGACCGCCGGGCCGCTGACCGGCGGGGCGGCCGGCCCTTCCCCGCTCTTGAACACGGTGGTCCCCGGGCTACCGGCCACGAAGCTCTGGCCGTTGCTGGCCGGGGTGCTGTCGGCGATGCCCGTGGCGCAGCCCGCCATCCCCAGCGCCGCGGCGACCGCGAGCGCGGCCACGGCAACGCCGCGACCCGCCCCGGCGGGGCGGAAGGTCCGGCGGTTCGGAGGGGACACGGGGCAGGATTCTCCTACAGGCAGTAGTACCGGGGCCCATTCTGCCTGACCGGGCCCGGCCGGCTCACGGCGGGCCGGCCTGGGCCTGCGCGGCGTCCGGCCGGTCAGGCTCCCGGCGTCTGCGGCGGACCCGAGCCGGCCGGCTCGTTGTAACTGACGCTGACGATGGTGTCCCCGGTGTAGCGGAAGGTGGTCACGCTGGCCAGCGCGCACTGCCGGTGCCGGGGGTCGTGCCACAGATGCTGCCCCTCGGTGGCCCGGCGGGCGGTCCAGATCGGCAGCTGGTGGCTGACGCAGACCGCCTCGTGCCCGCGGGCGGCCCGGGCCACGTCGGCCATGACCGCGAGCATCCGGGTGGCGATGCTCCTGTAGGGCTCGCCCCACGACGGCCGGAACGGGTTGTACAGGTAACGCCAGTCCGCGGGGTGGCGCAGCACGCCGGAACCCACCCCGAACGTGGTCCCCTCGTAGCGGTTGGTCGGCTCGATCAGCCGCTCGTCAATGTCCACCTCGAGGCCGAACTGCGCGGCCAGCGGGGCCGCGGTCTCCTGGGCCCGGTCCAGCGGCGAGGAGCGCAGCGCCACCACGTCCCGGCCAGCCAGGAACCCGGTGGCGGCCTTGGCCATCAGGCGCCCCTCTTCGGAGAGGTGAAAGCCGGGCAGGCGGCCGTAGAGGATCCCGCCCGGGTTGTAGACCTCACCGTGGCGCAGCAGGTGCACCACGGTGCTGGCGGACGGCCCGGATGATGATCCGCCGTCTTCCGCGTTCGCCCCGCTCGTCTCAGTCATGGCTGGCCAGCCTACCGGGACATCTGCGCTGATCCCGGCCCGGGACGGGCGCCCCGCCCAGTAAGCGGACACAGATGAACTCCGGGTAAACTGGGTCCAGCTCGTGGCTGCGCCTAGGGTTCCGCGCCTCGCCTGCTCCCGGTGATAACACCGGCCCCACCATAATCAGGGCGAGGCGGCCTGGACCGAGCGGCGCCAGGCGCCTCAGGCGCCCACACCTGACGGGATAGAAACCTCGAGGGCTCTCAGTTCGCATGCCCGGGGGCCGGTTCCCGGGGCCAGGACCTGGAGCCGCCTCCGTGAGTGTGACCCAGACCGGCGAGCGAGCCTGGGCCGTCAGGCCCGGGCGAGCGGTCGGTGGCGGGTTCTTCTGGGTCACGCGAACTCCTGGGCTAGCACCGTGAGTGTGACCGCCCTCGCTCTCATCCTCGCCGCCGCCCTCGCGCACGCCACCTGGAATCTGTTCAGTAAGCAGGCCTCGTCGGCAGGCGCCTCGTCGTTCGTGTGGCTGATGTCCCTGACCGCCACGGGGCTGTACGCGCCCGTGGTGGCGGTGAGCGTGCTGCTCAGCCCGCCCCGGCTCACCCCGCTGGACTGGGTATTCATGATCGGCACCGGGCTGCTCCAGGTCGGCTACTTCCTGTTCTTGCAGGCCGGGTACGGGCTCGGCGACCTGTCCCTGGTCTACCCGCTGGGCCGGGGCACCGGCGCGCTGCTGGCCGCGCTGGCCGGGATCGTCCTGCTCGGCGAGCGGCCCGGTGCGGCCGGCATCAGCGGGATCGTCCTGGTCGTGCTGGGTGTGCTGGTGCTGGGCGCCCCCGGCCGGGGTGCGGGCCGGGCCCCGTCCTCCGGGCCCCCGGTGCCTACCGGGTCCCAGTCCCCCGCGGCCACCCGGGCTATCATCTTCGCGCTCGTGACCGGCGCGTTCATCGCGTCCTACACGCTGTGGGACAAGTACGCGGTGAGCACCCTCAACGTGCCGCCGCTCATCCAGGGGTACGCCTCGCTGCCGGTGATGGCCCTGGTCCTGGCCCCCTCCGCGGTGCGCCAGCGGGGCCGGACCCTGCGGGTCTGGCGGGCGTACCGCCCTCAGGTGACCGGTGCCGCGGTGCTGTCGCCGCTGGCCTACATCCTGGTGCTGATCGCCATGAGCTTCACCGCGGTCAGCGCGGTCGCCCCGGCCCGCGAAGTGAGCGTGCTGGCCGGGGTGATACTCGGCCGCAGGCTGCTCGGCGAGGGCAGCCTGGCCCGCCGCCTCACCGCGGCGGCCGCGATCGCCGCCGGCATCGTCTGCATCGCCGTCGGCTGATGACCCTTCCCCGGCGCCGCGTCAGCCCAGGGCTACGGCGGCGGCCCGGGCGGCGCCGGGCAGCGCGGCGGCGATCCGCTCGACCGCCTCGTCGTCGTGAGACGCCGACACGAACCAGGCCTCGAACGGCGACGGCGGGAGATAGACGCCGGCTTCCAGCATCGCGTGGAAGAAAGCGGCGTAGCCGGGCACGGACTGGGCGCGGGCCTCGGTGAAATCGCGGACCGGCTGGTCGGTGCCCAGGAACACCGAGAACAGGCTGCCCGCCTGCTGCAGCCGGAACGGCACCCCCTCGGCCAGCAGCGTGTCGCTGGCCAGCTTGGCGATGGTCGCGGCGGCCTCGTCCACCCGGGCGTATACCTCGGGCGTGCAGGCCTGCAGGGTGGCCAGCCCGGCCGCCGTGGCCAGCGGGTTACCCGACAGGGTGCCCGCCTGGTAGACCGGGCCGGTCGGGGCCAGCCGGTCCATGATCTCGGCCCGGCCGCCGAACGCGGCGGCGGGCAGCCCGCCGCCCATCACCTTGCCGAACGTGATCAGGTCCCCGGCCACGCCCTCCAGGCCGAACCAGCCGGAAGCGGTGATCCGGAACCCGGTCAGCACCTCGTCCATGATCAGCAGTGCGCCGTTCTCCCGGCACAGCTCGGCCAGCATCTCGTTGAACTTGCCGACCGGCGGGACCACGCCCATGTTGGCCGGGCAGGCCTCGGTGATCACGCAGGCGATCCGGGGGCCGTACTCCACGAAGGCCTGGCGGACCGCGAGCGCGTCGTTGTACGGCAGGACCATGGTGTCGGCCGCTGCCGCCCCGGTCACGCCGGGCGAGTCGGGCAGCGCGAACGTGGCCACCCCCGAGCCCGCCGCGGCCAGCAGTGCGTCCACGTGCCCGTGGTAGCACCCAGCGAACTTCACCACTACGCGGCGCCCGGTGAAAGCCCGGGCCAGCCGGACCGCGGTCATGGTGGCCTCGGTGCCCGAATTGACCAGGCGGACCTTCTCCACCGGTGTGCGGGCCACGATCTCCTCGGCCAGCGTCACCTCACCCGCGGTCGCGGTGCCGAACGAGGTGCCCTTGGCCGCCGCGGCGGTGACCGCCTCGGTCACCGCGGGAAAGGCGTGCCCGAGGATCATCGGCCCCCAGGAGCAGACCAGGTCCACGTAGGTCCGGCCGTCGGCGTCGGTCAGGTAGGGACCGCGGCCCGAGTCCATGAACACCGGCACCCCGCCGACCGTCCCGAACGCCCGGACGGGCGAGTTCACCCCGCCCGGGATGACCGCGCAAGCGCGGCTGAACAACGCTCCGGATCGGCCGGGACCACTCACCTAATCTCCTCGTCGCACGCGTCGGCCAGGACCTCCAGCAGGCGCACCGCATCGGGCAGGGGGCGGCCGCCCGGGTCGCCGGGTGCCTGCAGCCAGCGCCCGGCCGGGCCGACGCCGTCCCGCGACGGCGGGGCCAGCACGTAGCTGTTCCGGCAGTGCCAGCGCAGGCTGGTGAGCTCGCCCACGTCCTCCGGCGCGCAGTCCAGGTGGCAGGACCACCACTCGTCCTCGTCGGCGGGCGCACCGCGGGTGGCCACGAAGAACAGGACGCGGCCGCCGCCCACCGCCACCGGCCCCATGCTCACCCCGGCCTCCCGCATCATCTCCAGCGCGGTCAGGCCCGCGGCGTCCGGCACGTCGAGCACGTCGAACACCCGCCCGGTGGGCAGGATCACGTTGGCCTCAGGATGGTGCGCCCAGCGCTGGCGGGCCTTGCCCGGGTCGCTGGTGGCCTGGATCTGCCAGGCGGGCGACATCGGGTGCGCGGCGGGGGCCGGGCAGCCGACCCGGTCACAGGAGCAGGCCCGGCCCGCGCTCCGCGCGTTGCCGCGGGGGTACGCACCCAGGGCCACCGGCCAGCCCAGCCCGGCGTAGGCGACGGCCGCGGCGGCCAGCCGCCCGCTTTCCCTGCGCCGGCTCCGGCGCAGCACCGGTGCGACCATTCAGCGCTCCAACTCCACTGTGCTCCCAGGTGGAACTGTGCTCCAGGCTGAGCGAGAACTCCCCACTGTGTGGGGGCTCCCAGCCGGGTGAGGTGTGCTCTCCTTACAGATGATGACGGGTCCGGTGCTCTGCGCGCAGGCTACCGGCCACGGAGATGCCGACATGTTGCCGAAAACACATGGTCAGGCCAGCCGCCGGGCCAGTTCGGCCGCCCAGTAGGTCAAGATGACGCTCGCCCCGGCCCGGCGGATCGCGGTCACCGTCTCGTCGATGATCCGGTCCCGGTCCACCCAGCCGTGCGCGGCGGCCGCCTCCACCATCGCGTACTCCCCGCTGACCTGGTAGGCCGCCACCGGCACCGGGGAGACCGCGGCGACCTGGGCGATGACGTCCAGGTAGGCCAGCGCGGGCTTGACCATCACGATGTCGGCGCCCTCGGCCAGGTCGAGCGCCACCTCGCGGAGCGCGTCGGCGGATCGCGGGTCCTGCTGGTAGGAGGCCCGGTCCCCGAACTGGGGGGCACATTCGGCCGCCTCACGGAACGGCCCGTAGAAGGCCGAGGCGAACTTCGCCGAGTACGCGCAGATCGCGACGTCCGGGTAGCCGCCGGCGTCGAGGGCCACGCGGATCGCGCCGACCTGGCCGTCCATCATCCCGCTCGGCGCCACCACGTGGGCGCCCGCCGCCGCCTGGGCGACCGCGATGGACCCGTACCGCTCCAGCGTCGCATCGTTGTCCACCTCGCCGGTGCCGGTCAGCACCCCGCAGTGGCCGTGATCGGTGTACTCGTCCAGGCACAGGTCCGACATGAGCACGGTGGCGTCGCCCACCTCGGCGGCCAGGTCGCCGAGGGCGAGGGCCAGGATCCCGCCCGGATCGTCGGCCGCCGAGCCCCGGCCGTCCTTCACCGCGGGCACCCCGAACAGCACCAGCCCGCCTACCCCGGCCGCGACGGCCTCGGCCGCCGCCTTGCGCAGGCTGTCGCGGGTGTGCTGGACCACGCCCGGCATGGAGATCACCGGCTGCGGCTCGCTGATCCCCTCCTTGACGAACATCGGCAGCAGCAGGTCCGATGGCTGGACGCTGGTCTGCGCGACCAGCCGGCGCAGCGCGGCGGTCCGGCGCAGCCTGCGCGGCCGGGCCTGAGGGAACTGCGCGGTGGGGAACTCAGCGGTCACCAAATACCTCCTGCGCTGGTCATCACCGGAGCCGGCGCCGGGCGCCCCGGCGCCGTTCGCTGGGCTTGCGGACCGGCTCCCCGGCCGCGATGGCCGCCTCCCGGACCCCGGCCGCGTACTCGGCCAGCGCGTCGACCAGGCCGGTAGCGGAGGGCTTGGGCGCCTTGACGTCCACCCGGAGGCCGAATTCCGCGGCCGTCTTGGCGGTCTGCGGCCCGATCACCGCGATCACCGTCACCGCGTGCGGCTTGCCCGCGATGCCGATCAGGTTGCGCACCGTCGAGGAGGAGGTGAACAGCACGGCGTCGAACCCGCCGCCCTTGATCGCCTCGCGGATCGGGGCGGGCGGCGGCGCGGCGCGGACGGTCCGGTAGGCGGTGACGTCCTCGGTCTCCCAGCCCAGCTCGTTGAGCCGGGCGACCAGCGTCTCGGTGGCGATGTCCGCCCGGGGCAGCAGCACCCGGTTGATCGGGTCAGACACGCTGTCGTAGGGCTGCCAGGCGGCGGCGAGGCCCTCGCCGGACTGCTCGCCCTCGGGGACCAGGTCGGGCTTGATGCCGAAGTCCAGCAGCGCCCGCCCGGTCTGCTCGCCGACCGCGGCGATTTTCACCCCGGCGAAGGCGCGCGCGTCCAGCCCGTACTCCTCCAGCTTCTCGCGGACCGCGCGGACCGCGTTGACCGAGGTGAACGCGACCCACTGGTACCGCCCGGTGACCAGCCCCCGGACCGCGCGCTCCATCTGCTGCGGGGTGCGCGGTGGCTCGACCGCGATGGTCGGCACCTCCTCCGGCACCGCGCCGTAGGCGCGCAGCCGCTCCGACACCGAGCCGGCCTGGTCCTTGGTCCGCGGCACCAGCACCCGCCAGCCGAATAGCGGCTTGGTCTCGAACCAGGACAGGTCCTGCTGCGGCCCGGCCGCCTCGCCGACCACGCCGACCGCGGGGCCGGTCTCGGTGAGCAGGCTGACCCCGGCCGCCTTGAGGTCGGCGGTGACCGAACCCAGCGCGCAGCGGATGGTCAGCTGCTCGGTGGTGGTCCCGTTCCAGGTGATGGTGAACGGGGTGCGCTCCGGCCACCCCGCGGCCATCAGCATCTTGGCCAGGTCGGCCGGCCCGGCCTCCACCCCCAGGATGACCAGGCTGCGGGACGGCTGGGTCTCAGCGGACAGGCGGCTGACGTCGGCGGCGTGCAGGATCCGGATGTCCCCGCCCGCATCGGAGGTCAGCGGGATGCCCGCGTAGGCGGGCACCGCGGTCGCGGCGGGCATGCCCGGCACGACCTCGAACCGCACCCGGCCCTTGGCGCACGCGGCGGCGGCCACGGCCGCCGTCCCGAACAGCAGCGGGTCCCCGTCGTAGGCCGCCACCGCCAGCTGCCCGGACTTGACCGCCTTGACCACCAGCCGGGGGTCGGCGTCCAGCTCGGCCAGGTCGTGCAGGTCCGCCGCGGCGGGCAGCAGGTGCCGCACCCGGCCGGTCACCTCGGCGCTGGCGAAGAGCAGGTCAGCCCGGCTGAGCAGCTCGGCGGCCCGCACCGTGAGCAGCTCGGCGCTGCCGGGCCCGGTGCCCACGAAAGCCGCCAGGCCGGGCTGGGCCGCCCGGCTCGCCGCCACGGACCCGTCCTGATCGGCCTGGCCGGGCGTGTCCTTCTTCGACGTGGATGTCACAGTCACAAAGCATCGTCCCCGTTGCTGATGTATTCCGAAGACACTGCCGCGTACGCCGCCGCGCCCTGGCGCAGCAACTCAGCGGCGACGTCGCGTCCGAGGCGTCCGGCCTCGCCTGCGGGGGCGGTTGCGCTGGCCCGCAACGCCGACCCCCCGTCAAGCGCCGCGACAACCGCTCTCAGCTGCAGTATCTCCGTTCCGGCAGCATACGCACCTACCGGCGCGCTGCAGCCAGCGGCCAATGCCGCCAGCACGGCCCGCTCCGCGGTGACGGCGGTGCGGCTGGGCTGGTCGTCCACCTGGGCCAGCAGCCCGGCCAGGCCGGTGTCAGCCGCGCGGCATTCCACCGCCAGCGCGCCCTGGCCGGGCGCGGGCAGCATCTCCTCCGGCTCGAAGATCTGGGTCACCGCGTCGAGCCGGCCGATCCGGGCCAGCCCGGCGGCGGCCAGCAGCACGGCGTCCAGCTCACCGGACTCGACCTTGCCCAGCCGGGTGCCGGCGTTGCCGCGGACGGGCACCGGCCGGATGTCGGGGCGCAGCAGCCGCAGCTGGGCCGCGCGGCGTGGTGACCCGGTTCCGATCGTGGCGCCGGGCGGCAGGTCGGCAAACTTGGCGCCGCTGCGGGCGGCGAGCGCGTCGCGGGGGTCCTCCCGGGCCGGCACCGCGGCCAGCAACAGGCCCGGGGCGGGGGCCACCGGCAGGTCCTTGAGCGAGTGCACGGCCAGGTCGACCTGGCCGGCCAGGAGGTGCTCGCGCAGCGCGCTGGCGAACACGCCGGTGCCGCCGATCTGGGCCAGCTCGGCCCGGGTCACATCGCCGAACGTGGTCACCCCGACCAGCTCGACGCTGACCCCGGTGCGCGCGGTGATGAGCCGGGCCACCTGGCCGGACTGGGCCAGGGCCATCGGGCTCTTGCGGGTGCCGAGCCGCAGCGGCGGCCTGCTCACGTGTCGTCCTCCTGCCTGGGGCCGGCCGGTGCCGCCCCGCCCGGATCCGCGTCGGCCAGCGTGACCGCGGCGACCACGGCCGGGTCGAGATCGAACAGCACGCGCAGTGCGTCCTCATAGGCGTCGCCGCCGGGAGACCCGGCCAGCTCCTTGACCCGCACCGTCGGCGCGTGCAGCAGCTTGTCCACGACCCGGCGCATGGCGCGCTCCACCTCGCCGAGGGTGCGGTGATCGGCGGGCAGCCGGCCGGCCAGCCGGGCCAGCTCGGCGTCCACCACCTTGGCCGCCTTGGCCCGCAGCGCTACCACGGTGGGCGCGACCCGGGCCGCGTGCACGGCGGACGCGCGGGCCGCGAACTCCTCGGCGACGATCGCCCGGACCGCCTCGACGTCCGCGTCCCGGGTGGCCAGGCCGGCCAGTTCCGGCGGGTCCGCGGCCCCGGCGGGCCGGTCCCCGAGCGTGTCCAGGCCCACCAGGTGCGTCCCGGGCAGGCCGGCCACGGCCGGGTCCACGTCTCGGGGCAAGGCCAGATCCAGCAGGACCAGCGGCCGGCCGGGCTGGCCGCGCCGCCGCAGCGCCCCGGTCACCAGGTCCGCGCTGATGACCACGCCCGCGGCGCCGGTGCAGGAGATAACCAGGTCCGCCTCGGCGACCGGCCCGGCCAGGTCGGCGAGGTCCGCGGTACTGCCGCCGACCGCCGCGGCCAGCCGCCCGGCCCGGTCGGCGGTCCGGTTGGCCACCACGATGTGCGCCGCGCCCAGCCGGGCCGCGGTGGTGGCGGCCAGCGAGCTCATCGAGCCGGCCCCGACGACCAGCACCCGCAGCCCGGTGAGCGGCTGGGCCGGGTCGGCCGCGGCGGGGCCGCCGGCCAGCCGGCCGTGCGCGACCGCGATGCCGATGCTGACCAGGTTCGCGCCGGCCTGGTCGATGCCGGTCTCGCCGTGCGCGCGCCGGGCCGTGCGCAGCGCGAGCGCGCCCAGCTCACCCAGGCCGCGGCTGAGCGTGGCCTGCTCACGGGCCACGGACAGGGCGCGGCGGACCTGGCCGAGGATCTGGCTCTCGCCCACCACCATGGATTCCAGGCCGCAGGACACCGCGAGCAGGTGCTGCACGGCCCGGTCCTCGTAGTGCACGTACAGGTTTGGCGTCAGTTCGCTGAGCGGGATGCCGGAGTGCCGGGCCAGCAGGTCACAGATGGATGAGACGCCGCCGTGGAACTTGTCCACCTCGGCGTAGACCTCGACCCGGTTGCAGGTGGACACGACGAACGTGCCGCCGACGTTCGGGGCCTGCGAGACGTCACGGAGCAGCTTGCTGAGCGTGTCGCCGCTGACCACCGCCCGCTCCAGGACAGCCAGCGAGGCGCTCTTGTGGCTCAGGCCGACCACGAGAACGCTCATCGGACCGCCGCCTGGGCGTCTTGCGGAACGCGCACCACCGACCTCCGCTGCGCGTGGAAGGCGAGAATCTGCAACTCGATGGACAGGTTGACCTTACGCACGTCTACGCCACTGGGCACATTAAGGACCACAGGCGCGAAGTTGAGGATGCTGGTCACTCCCGTCGCGACCAGGCGGTCGCAGACGGCCTGGGCGGTGCCCGCGGGCGTGGCGATGACCCCGATGGATACCCGGTGCCGGGCCACCACCTGTTCCATCTGCTCGACGTCCAGCACGCTGTGCCCGGCGATCTGCGTGCCGACCACCTCCGGGTCGCTGTCCAGCACGGCCGCGATGCGGAACCCGCGGGAGGCGAACCCGCCGTAATTGGCCAGCGCGCGGCCCAGGTTCCCGGCTCCGATGATGACCACCGGCCAGTCCTGGGTCAGCCCCAGTTCCCGTGAGACCTGGTAGACGAGGTACTCCACGTCGTATCCCACGCCCCGGGTGCCGTAAGACCCCAGATGCGAGAGGTCCTTGCGGAGCTTGGCCGAGTTGACCCCGGCGGCCGCCGCGAGTTCCTCGCTGGACACGGTCGGGATGTCCTGCTCCGCGAAGGCGTACAGGACCCGCAGATAGACCGGGAGGCGGGCGATGGTGGCCTCCGGGATGCCCTGGCTGCCGTTTGCTGCGCTGCCGTGCCCGGATCTGCCGTTCGCGGATGCTGCACGCCGTGACATGCGCCGACGCTCCTGAGGATTAGATCTGGCCTGCGGGCAGCCCAGAAGCCCGCCGAAGGGTTGCAGTCTTCAACCGTACGCTCTTGTGAACGTTTGCACAAAGTCAGTGCTGGCCGCCCCCCGGGGCAGGCGGAACGCGTTCACCGGGTCAGCGCCGCACGCAGGCGCTCCTCGCTGACCCGCCAGAAATCGTGCTGGATCCCGTCGATCAGGGTGACCGGGATCTTGTCCCAGTAATCCCGCATGTCCGCGTCCGAGCCGGTGATGTCGCGTTCCTCCCAGGGCACGCCGAGATCCGCGGCGACCCGGGCGACCACCTCGCGCGCACTGTCGCACAGGTGGCAGCCGGGCCGGGAGAGCAGGGTGATCGCGTGCGCACCGGGAGGCATGAGGGCCGCCGCGTCAGGGGACCCGGCGCGGCGTGACCGCCGCGACCTTGGCCTGCCGGACTCCCAGCTCGATCACGTTGGTGGCCAGCACCAGCGGACGCCGGCGCGATTCGAAGTCGGTCACGTAGGGCCGCTCCTGATGCCGGTCGTACGCGGAGCGGTCCGCGTAGAGCTGATAGAGAATTCTCTGCAACGGCGCGGACGGCACGCTGTGGACCACGTAGGCAAGCGTCTCCGGCTCTCCGGTCCGTACCTGCTCGACCACCTGCTCGGCCAGCCGGTCGAACTCGTCCGCGCCGGAGTCCAGCAGGGTGTAGATGGCAATCCGGCCGTAGAGCAGGCCGGTGTCCACCGGGCCCGGGCCGGCGGCCGCGGCGTCGATCACGTCGTCGATGACGGGCAGCTGCATCCCGGTGGCGAACTCGATGTCCTCCCCGGGCCTGCCGGTGCCGTTGCTGGCGGCCAGGTCACGCGCTGCCGGATCACGCACGGTCCCCCGGGACCCGTTCGGCCGGAAGAGGGGGTCGAAGGCGCCGGTGACCGGCTCGACCTCGTCGGCGGGCAGGCCCGCGGGGCCACGCGACGGGAAGCTCCCGGTACCCGGGTAGCCGCCCAGCGGGAAGCCGCCCGTGTCGTCGTACTGCCCGCCGTACGGATCCGGCTGCCGTTCCGCGCCGCCGTACCCGGCGCCGCTGTGCCCCTCCGCGCCGCCGTACCCGGCGCCGCGCTGGCTGCCGTAGGCCGCGCCCTGGTAACCGCCCGTCTCGCCGTACCCGCTGTCGGGGTAGGCGGCGAACGCCTCGCTGTCCTCGAAGCGGCGGTAACCGCCGCCGTACAGGTCCAGCGAGTCATCACCGGCGTAGCCGGGGTCACCGCCCCGGGCACCCGGCCCGCCGGGACCGCCGGGGGCGCCGGGACCGCCGCGGATCCGGTCCACCCTCACCCTGGCCGCCTGGCGGGCGGCCAGCCAGGCGGCCACCGCGGCGATCGCGGTCACGGCCGGGTACGCCGTGTCCGCGGGCAGCGTGAGCTGGAGGGCCTGGGTGGCCAGCGCGGCCACGCTGGCCAGGCCCACCGCGGCCAGCGCCGGCCGCCAGGCGGGGTCGCTGCGGCTGCGCAGCCCGGTGGCGGACAGCGCCACGACCACGGTCAGCACCACGGCCACCGCGACCAGCGCGAGCAGGCCGAGCGGGAGGAACTCGAAGTGGCTCCGGGCGGCCGGCCACCGCTGGGTGAACGGCTGCGAGGTCAGCACGTCCGTGGCCAGGATCACCGCGGCCACCACGAACAGCCCGGCCAGGCTGAGCCGCGCGGCGAACCGGGCCACCAGCCCCTTGGCGGCCAGTTCGGCCATGCCCCAGGCCAGCGAGAGCGGCGCGATCAGCGCCGCGCCGAGCTGAGCGGCCCGGAACGTGGTCGGCACGAACCCGCGCCGGTAGCCGGCGGCCTGCGCCGCCAGCCCGACGGTCAGGCCGGCCAGGGCGATCACCCAGGCCACCATGTCCGCCCTGGGTCTTCGCGCGCAGAGCCGGATGGCCAGGCCGGTACCGGCCGCGGCGAGCACGGTCCCGGCCAGGGCAGCGACGAACGAAATAGACATTGCAGCCTATGGTGCCCGACGAGCGGCGCTGATGCGGACCAGATCGATGACCAGCCCGCCGGCGCGACGTCCGGTTTGTAGACTCGGCAGGCATGAGGCAGCTGCGGGACCCGCTTCCCGACGGCACCAGGTCGCTGCGGCTGCGCAGGTCCGCCCGGGTGCGCCGGGAGCAGGCGGCGCTGGCCGGGGCCGCGTCGGCGGCGGTCGCCACGGTCGTCCAGGCCCCGCCGCAGGCCGACCCGACGGCCGGCGCCTTCTTCGACGTGGACAACACGCTGATCCGCGGCGCCTCCATCTACTACTTCGCCCGCGGGCTGGCCGCGCGCAAGATGTTCGGCCCGCGTGACCTGGCCCGGATCGCCTGGGGCCAGGTGTACTTCCGGCTCCGGGGCGCGGAGAACACCGAGCACATCGACGCGGCGCGGCAGGCCGCGCTCGCGTTCGTGGCCGGGCACAAGGTGGCCGACATCATCAGCCTGAGCGAGGAGATCTTCGACGAGACCATGGCCGACCGGGTCTGGGAGGGCACCCGCGAGCTGGCCCAGGGGCACCTGCGGGCCGGCCAGCGGGTGTGGCTGGTCACCGCGACCCCGGTGGAGCTGGCCTCGGTCATCTCCCAGCGGCTCGGGCTGACCGGCGCGCTGGGCACGGTCGCGGAGTCCACGGACGGCGTGTACACCGGCCGGCTGGTCGGCGGCCTGCTGCACGGCGAGGCCAAGGCCGCGGCGGTCGCGTCCCTGGCCGAGCGGGAAGGGCTGGACCTGGGCCGCTGCTCCGCCTACAGCGACTCCAGCAACGACCTGCCCATGCTGGAGCTAGTCGGCCACCCGAACGCGGTCAACCCGGACGCGGAACTGCGCGCCGAGGCCCGCCGCCGGGGCTGGCCGGTGCATGATTTCCGGTCCGGCCGCCAGGCGACCCTGGCCGCGCTGCCCGCCGCGGCGGGCGTCGGCGCGGTGGCCGGCGGCATCGCGGCCGGCCTGGCCCTGCACCGCCGCCACCAGAGGAACCTGCGCGGCTGATCGCTGAGCGCCAGCCGGGCGCGCCGTAGCCCGTCGGCCCGGGTACTGGCCGGAGGCGCCGTAGCGCATCCGGCCAGAGAGCCAGCGCTAGCCGAAAGCCGGGCCGCGCTCGACCACGAGGTCGTCCAGCCTGGCCTGGATACTGCCGCGGACCGCGGCGGTCAGCTCGGCGACCACCGCCGGGTCCCGCCAGGCGCCCTCCGGGTACCCGCAGGTGTCTACCGGGGCACCGAAGCCGATGATCCATTTGGACGGCAGCGGGACCGCGCCCAGCGGGCCGAACCAGGGGAACAGGGGCGTGATCGGGAAGTAGGGCAGCCGGAGCAGCCGGGCCAGCGGCCGGGCGTTGCCGACCATGGGGTAGATCTCCTCGGCGCCGACGATCGCGCAGGGCACGATCGGCACCCGGGCCCGCAGCGCGGTGACCGCGAACCCGCCGCGGCCGAACCGGCGCAGCTGGTAACGGTCGCTGAACGGCTTGCCGATGCCCCTGAACCCCTCGGGAAACACGCCGACCAGCTCACCGTCCCGCAGCAGCCGGTCGGCGTTGGCCGGGCAGGCCCGGATATGGCCGGCCCGCCGGGCCAGGTACGCCAGGCCGGGCAGCTCATAGACCAGGTCCGCGCCCAGCAGGCGCAGGTTCCGGTGCTCCGGATGCTCATCGTGCAGCCCGGTCTGGAGCATGACCGCGTCGAGCGGGAGTACCCCGGAATGGTTGGCGACGAGCAGCGCGGCCCCGGTGCCCGGCACGTGCTCCAGCCCGCGCATATCGACCCGGAACCACTGCTGGTACAGCAGCCGGGCCAGCGGCATCAGCAGCCGGGTATTGAACTCCGGGTCGAAACCGAATTCGTCGACCTCGCCCTCGCCGGTGACCTGGCGCCGGGCGAACTGGGCCGCCTCGCTCAGGCGGTCGCGCCAGTCACCGCCGGCGCCATTGGGGTGGAGCCCATGGAACGCCCCGGGAAGCTGTCCCGTGCTCCCCTCCCAGCCCACCCTTTCCCCTTCCAGCCGCGCCTTCAGCAGCGCCCCGGGCCGCCCGCCAGATGCCCCGGGGCGCCGGCGCGGCGCTACTTCTTGTTACGCCGCTGCACGCGCGTCTTACGCAGCAGCTTGCGGTGCTTCTTCTTCGCCATTCGCTTACGGCGCTTCTTGATGACCGAGCCCACGACACCACCCTTACTCGGGATTCAGGCAAACTGGCTTGCGACGTATTCGCCCGATGCCAGCCGGCTGGGCCCACGCCAACGCCCCAGGGTACCTGCCCGGCACCCGTCCCGGTGATGCGCCCTCGGGGAAGGACGTCAGCTAGCCGCGACGAACGACCCTTTCAGGTACCGGTTGACCGCCTGCTCGGGGACGCGGAATGACCGGCCGACCCGGATCGCCTCCAGCTCCCCCGAGTGCACCAGCCGGTAGACGGTCATCTTTGACACGCGCATGATCGAGGCCACTTCGGCCACGGTCAGGAACCTGACGTCGCTGAGCGGAGTTTCGCCTGCAGCCATCTGCTTTTCCCTCTTCCGCACGGAGCCGAGTGCGCCTGGCCGGATTCAGCGCATCAGTCACCTCCGTCCCCAGCGTAAGTCTTGTGCGGAAAAGGGCAACCCCGGCGCGGGACACACTCTGGGTCACAGACCCGGGAAAAGCCCGTGAGCGGGAAAGACAGCGCTGCGGGTGGCCATGATGGCCCGGTCGATGGCATGGCCCGGGTCGTATCCCGACGCGAACGGGACGAAATCCGCCGCCGCGCCGTCGGTCATCTGCCGGGGGGCGGGCACCCCGGTCCGGGCCAGCGTGTACTCCTGCCATGACGCCGGCGTGGCCAGCGCCGGGTCCACCGGCCGGCCCGCCGCCACCGCGAGCAGGTGCGTCCAGGTCCGGGGCACGACCTGGACCAGCTCGTACCCGCCGCCGCCGGTGAGCAGCCAGCGGCCGCCGGTGACCTCGTGCGCGAGCTCGTGCAGTTTCTGGTGGGCGGCCCGCTGCGCGTCGATGGTCAGCTCCAGGTGCGCCAGCGGGTCGAGCCGGTGCGTGTCACAGCCATGCTGGCTGACCAGGACCTCCGGGCGGAACGCGCGCAGCAGCGGCGGCACCACCGCGTCGAACGCGCGCAGCCAGCCCGCGTCCCCGGTGCCCGCGGGCAGGGCCACGTTGACCGCCGACCCGTCCGCCTCCGGGCCGCCGGTGTCGGCCGGCAGCCCGGTGCCGGGGAACAGCGTCATCGGGTGCTCGTGCAGGCTGATGGTCAGCACCCGCGGGTCGTGGTAGAACGCGGCCTGGACACCGTCCCCGTGGTGCACGTCGATGTCCACGTAGGCGATCCGCCGCGCACCATGGCCCAGCAGCCAGCGGATCGCGATAGCCGGGTCGTTGTAGACGCAGAACCCGCTCGCCGCGCCGCGCATCGCGTGGTGCAGGCCGCCGGCCACGTTGACCCCGTGGTCCGCCTGGCCGGACCACATCGCCTCGGCCGCGGCCAGCGTGGCCCCGGCGACCAGGGCCGACGCCTCGTGCATGCCCGGGAAGACCGGGTCGTCCGCGGTGCCGAGGCCGAACGACGGGTCGGCCTGCGCGCGCCGCACCGCGTCGATGTAGCCGGGGTCGTGCACCAGCTCAAGCTGGTCCTGGGTGGCGGGCTCGGGGACGGCCATGCTCACCCCGGCGGCGTCGAGCACCCCCATGGCCCGGGCCAGCGCCATGGTCAGCTCGACCCGGACCGGCGCGAGCGGGTGCCCGGGCCCGAAGTCGTAGCTGGTCAGCCGGTCATCCCAGGCCACGTGCAGGGTGCAGGTCATGCGCTCCCCAGTTCGCGTCCCCGGTCCCGGGCCGCCTCGATCGCGGCCAGGAAGGCGGCCCGGACCCCGTGCCGCTCGAGTTCGCGGATGGCGGCGATGGTGGTCCCGCCAGGGGAGGTCACCGCCTCGCGCAGGATCACCGGGTGCTCGCCGGTTTCCCTGAGCATGGTCGCCGCGCCGAACACGGCCTGGGTGACCATGTCCATGGCCGTGCCGCGCGGCATGCCGAGCAGGATGCCCGCGTCCACCATCGCCTCGACCAGGAAGTAGACGTAGGCGGGGCCGCTGCCGGACAGGGCCGTGGCCGCGTCCTGCTGCGACTCCGGGATGCGCAGCACCTTGCCGACCGGGCGGAGCAGTTCCTCGGCCCGGGCCAGGTGCTCCGGCCGGGCGAACGCCCCCGGCGAGATGACGCTCATGGCCTCGTCCACCAGGACGGGCGTGTTGGACATGACCCGGACCACCGGCACGTCCACGCCGAGCCGGCGCTCGATCACCGCGGTGGTGATGCCGGCCGCCACCGAGATGACCAGCTTGTCCGCGGGCACGTGCGGCGCGATCTCGTCCAGCATGGCCAGCATGTCCTGCGGCTTCACGGTGATGATCAGCGTGTCCGCGCTCTTGGCCGCCTCGGCCGCGGCTGCGACGGCGATCCCGTACGCGTCGCGGAGCTGCCCGGCACGTTCGGGCCGCCGCACCACCGCGACCACCCCGGACGGCGCGCGGCCCGCCCGCAGCAGTCCGGAGATGAGCGCCTCGCCCATTTTCCCGGCCCCGAAGATCCCGATCACGGTGCCTTCTTAGCGTTCGCGTGGTTCAGGTACCCACGATGGTCCCTCACCGGGACGACACTAGCGAGCGGGCGAAGAACGCCACGTTCGCGGGCCGCTCGGCCAGCCGGCGGACCAGGTAGCGGTACCAGTCCTGGCCGTAGGGCAGGTACACCCGGAGCCTGGCCCCGGTGGCGGCCAGCCGGCGCTGCTCGGCCGCGCGGACCCCGTGGAGCATCTGGAACTCGTAGCTGTCCGGGGCCCGGGCGCCCAGCTCGGCCTGGGCCGCGGCGATCCGGAGCAGCCGCGGGTCGTGCGTGGCGATCATCGGGTAGCCGGGCCCGTCCATCAGCACCCGCAGCGCGCGGGCGTAACTGCGGTCCACGTCGTGGCGGGCGGGGTAGGCCACCCCGGCCGGCGCGTCGTACGCCCCCTTGCACAGCCTGACCCGCGAGCCCGCCTGCGCCAGCGCGGCACAGTCCGCCACCGAGCGGCGCAGCGAGGACTGGATGACCACGCCCAGGTCCGGGTGGTCCGGCCGGATCTCCCCGACGATCCGCAGCGTCTGGTCCACCCGGGTGTGGTCCTCCATGTCCACGGTGACCGTGGTCCCGGCCGCCCGGGCGGCGGCGCAGATCCGGGCGATGTTCTCGGCCGCGGTCTTTTCCCCGTGCTCGGCCAGGCCCAGGCCGACCGCGGTGGGCTTGACCGAGACCTCCGCCCGGCCTCCCGCGGCCAGCCCGGCCGCGGCCAGCTGGGCCAGCAGCGCCGAGTACTCGGCGGTCACCGCGGCGGCCTGCTCGGGATCGGTGGTGTCCTCACCCAGGTAGTCCAGGGTGACCAGCAGGCCTCGCGCGAGCAGTTCGCGGCTGACCCGGACCGCATCGGCGGTGGTGTCCCCCGCGACGTAGCGGGCCACGACGCCCCGGGTCAGGGGAGCCGACGTGATCAGGTGCCGCGCTCGGTCACTGCCCGAGGCGGCCAGCAGCGTGCGCCGTAGCACCGTTGACGACCTCCGTAGTTCTCGTGCCAGGGTTGCCCCGGGAACCGGCCGGACTAGCGGACCAGGCCCGGCCGCCGCTTCAGCGTTACCTTGACGTTGGCCCCGGCGTCCGGCGGCACCACGACCTCCTGCGCCGCCGGCAGGCCACCCGCCTGCAGCGTCGCATCCACCGGGGTGGTCCGCTTGATCAGGGCGAGCCCGATCGGCCCCAGCTCGTAATGCCGCGCGACCGAGCCTACAAACCCGATGGTGGCCTCCCCCAGCTGGACCGGGTCGCCGTGCGCCGGCAGCCGGTCCTCGCTCCCGTCCAGGTGCAGGAAGACCAGCCGGCGCGGCGGGTGGCCGAGGTTGTGCACCCGGGCCACGGTCTCCTGGCCCCGGTAGCAGCCCTTGTCCAGGTGTACCGCGGACTCGATCAGGCCCACCTCGTGCGGGATGGTCCGGTGATCAGTGTCCAGGCCGAAGCGCGGGCGGCGGGCGGCGATCCGCAGGGCCTCGTAGGCCTGCATCCCGGCCAGGGTGAGTCCCGCGTCAGCGAATTCCGTTGCGGCGGATTGGAGGTGGCCGCGCGCGACCAGCAGATCGGTGCCGACCGGGCCCGGCACGGCCGCCACGGTGCCCGCGCCGGCCAGCAGCGCGGGCCGGGCGCCTTCCGGGAGCGCGCTGGTCACCGTGAGCACCGCGTACTCGTCCGTCACGTCGGCGGGCTCGACGCGGAGCATGAACCGCATCGACTCCAGGAAGGCGAGCAGCGTCCCGGCCGTCCCCGGCTCGACGTGGGCCCACACCGCCTCCCCGTCGTCGGTGAGGGCCAGGTGGTGCTCGATGTGCCCCTGCGGGCTCAGGATCAGCGCCTCGGCGGACTGGCCCGTCCCCAGGTGCTCGAGATCCTGGGTGGTCAGGCTGTGCAGCCAGGACAGCCGGTCCGGGCCGGTGATCCGGATCACGCCGCGGTGCGAGCGGTCGGTCATCCCCGTGCCGGCGGCCAGCGCCCGCTGTTCCGCGTACGGGTTCCCGTAGTGCGCGGCGACCCCCGCGTCGGGGGCGTCGGCGGGCACGGCGCCAGGGGCGTTCAGCAGCGGACTGTCCATGATGTCAATCTATTCGGTACGGCCGGGGGGTCCCGCGGTGTGCCCCGCCGCACCCGGCTCCCCGCCGCCGCAGTCGGAGCAGCGGCCGAACACGGTCAGGTGCCCGACGTCGGTCTGGAAGCCGTGGTGCTCGGCCAGCGCGGTCACCAGCGGCTGCACGGCGTCGGGCCCGACCTGGGTGATCCGGCCGCACCCGGCGCAGACCAGGTGCACGTGCTCGGCCTCGGCGGCCAGGTGATAGCGGGGCGCGCCGTGGCCCAGGTGAGTGTGGGTGACCAGCCCGAGCTGCTCGAGGAGCTCCAGGCTGCGGTAGATGGTGGAGATGTTCACCCCGCGCGCGGTCTGCTGGACCGAGGCGCAGATCTCCTCGGGGGTGGCGTGCTCCAGCTTGGTCACGGCCTCCAGCACGAGCTGGCGTTGCGGGGTGACCCGGTAACCGCGGGCCCGCAACTCCTCGTCCCACGCCTGCTTCATGCGCCGAGACTAACTCCGCGCTGGCGGGACCGCGAACAATCTCATTTGCCTGGTCCCCGGAGGCTGTCGTAGCCTCGTGGCAACGCGGGAAAGGAGGTGGTCCAACAGCATGCATGGCAGTAGGACTCGCGAGGTGGCTGTCCGCTAGCCGCCGTCCCGCCGACGCACTGGCGTGGCCCAGCCCGTTGTGGCCCGGCCCGCCGTGCGATCACCGGCCCGTGCGTAGGGCTCACCGAACGGCACGAACCGTGAGGTATCCGGCCCCGCGTGCCGCGCGCGAAGGCGGCAGCAGGCGAATACTCGGCAGACACCGGACCCCCGGGCTGACTGGTCTGTCCAACCAGTCCCCTGGCGATTCGTCGCCAGGGAGCCGCCCGGGGGTTTTTAATTTTCCCTTTTCCGGGCTTTCCGTAATACCGGGGCTTGTCACGTCAAAGGCGGGACATAATTCAGCGCACCGGGCGCGCCCGGGGAATTAGTTTCGGAATCAGTGCTGGTTACGGCGGCGTTTGCTTCCTATCCTGCCCGGCCCCCGCGTAATGTCGGGCCCCCGGACAGGAAAGGACGATAGATGCGGAAGCTCCATCGCGCCGGCGCCGCCGTCGCGGTCGTGTCCCTCGCGCTCACGGTCAGCGGGTTCACCGGGGGAGGGACGCGGAGCCCGATGACCGCCGGTCCCATGGCGGCCAGGACGGTGTCAGCCAGCACGGGGTCAGCCAGCACGGTGGCGGCCAGCACGGTGGCGGCCAGCACGGCAGCGGTCTCGCCGGGCGGCCCCATGATCGCCGCCGACGGGCAGGCCGGGCCGGCCAGCACCTCCCGCCCGGGGCACGCGGTCATCCACTCGCTGAACTGGCCGGCTACGCGGCCAACCGGGCGGGTACCACGTTCCGCCACGTGAGCGCCGTGTTCGAGGTGCCGTACGTGGACTGCTCGGGCGCCCCGAAGTCCTACTCCTCGCACTGGGTGGGGCTGGACGGGCTGGGGTCGGCCAGCGTGGAGCAGGTGGGGATCGAGGCCGACTGCTCCGGGACGACGGCGCAGTACTACGGGTGGTACGAGATGTACCCGAAGCCCGTATCCGCCGCGTTCGGGGTCCACGCGGGCGATGCGGTCCAGGCTAGCGTCACCTATAAGAAATCCACCCGCAGATTTGTGCTGATGCTGCGCGATGTGACTAACGGGAAGCATTTCTCGCTGACCCGCAAATGCGCGGCTAAAGCGTGCATCCGCTCCTCGGCCGAGGTGATAAGCGAAGCCCCGTCGAACGGCTCGGGTGGCATTCTGCCGCTCGCGGATTACCGGGCCGAGGGCTACTCGGGCATTACCGTGACCACGTCGAGGGGACACCGCAGCGGCCTGAGTTCCGGGTCCTGGAAGACGTTCCAGATCGTCGGGGTGGGCGCCTCCAGCCACGAACTGGAGGCCGCGCCCACCTCGCTGTTCCAGGGCCAGGCGTTCGGAATCTACTGGTTCCGGCCGAGCTGACCTGGGTCGGTCCGCTTGAGCTGCGCGGACAGGTGCGGCTGCAGCGGCTGGCTCATGGCCGCCATGTCGTAGGCCCAGCCCAGGTCCAGGTCGGCACCGACCAGCCCGTAGAGCCGGTGCCCCGCCGTGACCTCCTTGGCCGACGTGGTCCGGGCGACCACGTCGGTGCTCAGCTCGACCTTGGTGGCGGCGACCTCGCCCAGGTAGATCTCGGCGATCCCGGTCGGGTGGGCCAGGATCAGCTCGACCTGGCCGCCGGGCTGCGGCCGCCAGTACCCGGTCTCGGTGGCCAGCGGCCGGACCAGGTTCCCGTCCTCGTCCAGCAGCCAGCTGCGGCTGGAGTAGATCAGGAACGGCTTGCCGTTGTGGCTGAACGACATCTCCTGGCCGAACCGGAAGCTCTCGATGGTCGGGTAGCCGCCGACCCCCGCGCCTTCCCAGCGGCCGAGCAGGAAGCTCAGCGGGGCCAGGTCGGGGTGCAGGTCCGGGGCCGGCCCGGGGCCGCCGGGCGTGACTTCCTCAGGCACGGGGCTGCTCTCCCCGGGTGGCCCGCAGCAGCCGCACCGATAGCAGCGCGGCCGCCGCCACGACCGCCGCGAACACGGCGACGAGGAGGATCCCGCTGACGATTCCCTGCATGACCAGCCTCCCAACCAGAGCAGTGTACGGACCGGCCGGCATGGCGGCCGTCCGCCATGCCGGCCACGGCACGCCACGTTAAGGTGCGTGCATGACCGCGCGGAGTCTCGTCATCAAGATCACTGCGGGTAAGGACGACCCGGAGCGATGCAACCAGGCCCTCAACGTGGCGGCGGCGGCGATCGTCAGCGGCGTGCCGGTGTCGCTGTGGCTGACCGGGGAGGCGTCCTGGTTCGCGCTGCCCGGAAGGGCCGCCGATTTCACCCTGCCGCACGCTCCCCCCTCACTGACCTGCTGGCCAGCGTCCTGTCGGGCGGCACGGTCTCGCTCTGCACGCAGTGCGCCGCGCGGCGCGACATCGCCCCCGAGGACGTGATCCCGGGGGTGCGCATCGCGGGCGCGTCCACCTTCGTCGCCGAGGTCATGGCGGACGGGGCGCAGGCCCTGGTGTACTGAGCCGGGTCCGCGGACCTAGCCCACCGGCACGGCGGCCAGGCGCTGCTCGCGGAACCGGCCGGTCCACGCCTCGTGCTCGCTGGCCAGCGGCGGCAGCGAGCCCACCGCCCAGCTCAGCAGCAGGTCGGCCAGGGCCGGGTTGCGGACCAGGGCCGGCCCGTGCAGGTAGGTGCCCAGCACCCGGCCCGCGTAGGCGCCCTCGGTCCCGTCCCCGTTACCCACCCCGGTCAGCACCCGGGCCAGCGGCCGGGCCCCGGGGCCGATCCGGGTCACGCCCTGATGGTTCTCGAACCCGGTCAGCCGGGGCACGCCCAGCTCGGGATCGACATCGCCGAGGATCTCCCCGACCCCGCGGCGCTCGCCCCGCCCGCTGCGGATGTCCAGGATCCCCAGCCCCGGCACGGGCTGGCCTTCCTCCCCGCCGAATTCCGCGCCGATCAGCTGATAGCCGGCGCAGACCGCGAAGACCACCGACCCGTCGGCCGCCGCGCCGGCCAGGCCCCCGTCGGCGCTCAGCCGGCGGGCGGCCAGCACCTGCGGGAGGTCCTCGCCGCCACCCAGCAGGTAGATATCACCGTGCCGGGGCACCGGCTGGTCGGAGTTCACCGAGACGGCCTCGACCCCGATGCCGCGCAGCCTGGCCCGCCGCTCCAGGACCAGCAGGTTGCCGCGGTCACCGTAGGTGCTGAGCAGGTCGGGGTAGACCCAGACCAGGCGCAGGTTACTGGGCCCGCGGGCGTGTGCTCCCATTCCGCTCTCCCTTGTCGTGCGGGGGTGGCCCCGGGTCAGGCCGCCCGGCCGACGGCCGTGCGGATCTGCTGGAACGCGGTGTAGTTGGCGATCACGTCGAGCATCCCGCCCGGGCTTACCCGGCTCACCGCGTCGTCGATCCCGGTGACCATCTCGAACCTGACCCCGTCGGCTTCCAGCCGGACGGCCAGGTCGAGCCCGCGTTCCCCGGACACGAACACCGGCCGGTCCCGGACCACCCGGTAGTCAACGTCCCACAGCCAGGAGGTGTCCCGCCCGTCGGGGATCTGCGCGTTGACCGACAGCAGCACCGGTACGGGGGCCGGATCCAGCACGTCGAACGCTTCCAGCCAGCCCGCCGGGTTCTTGGCCAGCAGCAGCCGCGCCTGGCGGCCGTTCCGTTCCACCTGGGTGTACCGGCCGGCGACCGAGGTCACCGAGCGCATCTTGTCCAGGGCCGCCGCCGGGCTGACCCCGAATACCTCGGCAACGGCCAGCGCCATCACCGCGTTGGACCGGTTAGCCCGGCCCGGCAGGGCCAGCCCGAGTTCGGTGACCCGGCCCGCCGGGTCGATGACCGAGGAGCCGTCCAGCACCCAGCGCGCCGAGGGGCGGCTGAACCCGCACTCGTGGCACCGCCAGCCCATGTCGTCGCGGCGCAGGTGTGATCCGCACCGCGGGCAGCACCAGGAATCCTCGTGCCAGCGCTGTCCCGCCGCGACCCAGGTGACCTGGTGGGCACCGCTGGCCGCCCAGGCGATCAGCGGGTCGTCCACGTTGGCCACCACCCGGCAGTCCGGGGCCGCCTCGAACGCCTCCCGCCAGCGCCGGGCCAGCAGCCAGATCTCGGCGGCCCGGTCCATCTGGTCGCGGCTGAGGTTGAGCAGCGTCACCACCCGCGCGTTCGTGGCCCGGAGCACGGCCGGGATGTACTTCTCGTCCGTCTCCAGCACCGCAAAGGGCGCCTCGGGCGCCTGGCCCAGCGCGGCGGCCAGCCCGGCCTCCATGTTCGCGCCGAACGCGTTCGAGGCCACCTCCTGCCCGAGCGCGCTCAGCCCCGCGGTGATCAGCCGCGTGGTCGTCGTCTTGCCGTTCGTCCCGGTGACCAGGACGATCTGCCGGTCGGCCGCGAGCAGCGACAGCAAGCCCGGCTCCACGCGCAGGCCGATGACCCCGCCGATCACCGATCCGTCGCCCCGGCCCGCCAGGCGCGACATCCGGCCCGCGGCTCCGCCCAGCGTGGTCGCGACCCGCGCCCGCATCGGAAGCTTGCCCATGGCCGACGATGCTATCCGGCCCGCGCCGGCGGCGGCACTGGTCCCGCCCGGCGGAGGCGCAAACAGGGCTCAGCCGCACAGTCCGCACCCCGCCGGTGTCTCAGAGGAGGCTCAGAAGGCAGGCACACGGCGGGGAGAGGGCCCGGGGGCACAGTAAAGGCATACGAGAACAGCACGCAGGACGACTAAGGCGCCGGCCGGCCCCCCGGATGGCGCGGAGATAAGGAGAATCACCCATGAACGCCCTGGTCCTGGCCAACTTCCCGATCGCCTTCCTGATTTTCGCGGCCGTCGTCGGCATCCCGCTCTGGCTGACCTTCAAGCGCCCCGACCGCGCGCCGCGCTTCAGCGGGGCCCGCGCCTACGGCGCGACGGCTGTCCCGGCGACCGCCTCGGCCTCGCCCGCGAGCCGGGCCGCCGCCTCCCGGAACTCCCTGGCCCGCCAGCACGCCGCGGCCCGCACCGCGGTGCCCGGCCGCCAGCACGCCGCGACCACCCGGGAGCCCGCCGCCCGCGACCACGCCGCCCCCCAGCACGACCACGCGGCCGTCTGAGCGGTGCGGGCCTCCGCTGAGGCACTCACCAGCCCTGCTCCCCCGCGGCCCGGCCCCGCTCCCCGGCGGCCTGGCGTCGCTCCCCGCGACGCGGCGGGAACCAACCTGGTTCCCGCCGCGTCGCACGTTTCACCCGCCGGCCCCCTGGCGGTCACCCGCGCGGCCGCCCTGCGCGGCGCCAGTCGAGCGGCTCAGCTGGCGGCCCCAGGTTCGGCGGCGGCCCTGGGCCCGGCGGTGCCGCCGCGTTCGGCGGCTCTGCGTGCGGCCCTGGGGCCGGCTGGGCCGCCCCGGGGCGGCGCGCCACGGCCTCATCCAGGCCGGCCAGCGTGGCCGTGGGCAGCGCCAGGATGCCGGGATTGGCATCCGCGAACACCACCCGGCGGCCCGCCGCCGAGGCGTAGCTGACGATCATCCCGCTCGGCGGGAGCTGCTGCAGCTCGTGCGGCTCCACCAGGAACTCCCGGGACCGCTGGCTGGTCCGGGCGACCGACGTGCTGGCCGCGGCGGCCCGCGCGGTCTGCACCCCCCACGCGGTGCTCGAGTTGTGGCCACCGGTCCAGGACCACGACTCGCTGATCCCCTCCGACCAGTTGCGCTCCTGGTGCCCGGACGCAGTGCGCGGCGCGAAAGCCGCGGCCCCGGACCAGCTCTGCCCGCGCCCCCGGCCGCGCCCGGTGGACTGGCTGGCCGACGCGGACGCGGCCACGGAATCCGCTGTGCCCACGGTGCTCGTGTAGGAGTAGCTGGCCGTGTCGCTGACCGAGTCGCCCACGGTGTCGGTGAGCTGGGACACCACGAAGCGGTGCGCGGTCCCGATCTGCTCGCTCGCGGCCTTCGCGTCGCCGGCGTTGCCGAGCCGCATGAACGCCACCGCGGCGTTGCCCCGGCCCAGCCGCTCGCGGACATGGTCCGGGAGCGAGCGGTAGGCCAGGACCAGCCCGGTGCCGCTGGCCTCACAGGCGTCCGCCAGCCGGTCCAGCATGTCCCCGCGGAGCTTCTCGCCCCCGGCGACCAGCAGCGTGTGCTGCCAGGCGGGGCCGCGGGGCTGCCGCCGGAGCAGGTGGGTGAGCGCGGCGGTGACGTACGCGCTGAGGACCTGGCTGCCCGCCACGTCCGCCGCCCGGCCCAGGGCCACCACCCGCAGCCGGCTGGGCGGCAGCCGGGCCGGGGCCGTCCCCAGCGTCTCCAGCGTGCGCAGCCTGGCTTCGAGCCCGAGGGCCCGCCCGGTGATGACCCGCTCGCTGGCCGCCGGGCCGTACAGCCCGGCGACCGCCTCGGCCTGCACCGCGCTGATCAGGCCGCGCTGCGTGTCCTCGCGCGGATCCCCGACCTGGGCCAGGACCCGCAGGGCCGCGGTCACCTGCCCGATACCGGGCTGCCCGCCGAGGGCCCGGGCGACGCGCTCCAGGATCGCCCGGTCCGGGACCGGGTCAGGCGGGCTGGCCGGGTCACCCGCGGCCGCCGCGGCCACGGCCAGCACGTCGGCCAGGGCCTCCCCGGGAAGCCCGGCCCCGAGGTCCAGCCGCGGCAGGTCCCCGGGCAGCACCCAGACCAGCGGGCTGGCCCCGGCCTGGCCGGCCATGGCCAGCAGATCCCGCGCGACCGCTCCCTCCGACAGGTCCAGCACGGTGACCTCACCGCCCACCGCCAGCCGCAGGCCGGACAGCATGGCCGTCAGCGCGGACCACCCGGCCAGCGTGCCGCCTGCGACGTCGAGCCGGTCGATCCCGGTGGGCAGGGCCACCCCGTACCACTGCCGCTGCGCCCGGAAGGCCCGGCCGCGGGCCTGCCAGTCCCGGAACCGCCGGGCGTGCTCGGCCTGCCATCCGGACAGGCGGCTTTCGCCGGCCGCGCGGGCCCGGGCCACCCGCTCCTCCTCCGCCGCCACCCGGGCCCGGAGATCCCGGGTGCCGCGCCAGACGCCGCTCGCGCACCGCACCGTGATGGCCAGGAACGCCACGATCCCGGTGGCGGTCAGGGCCGGGTTCAGCGCGCCCGCTGCCCCCAGCGCCGCGGTCAGCCCGGCCAGCGCGGCGCCGGCCGTCGCGCCGGCCTTCAGCGGCCGGCTGCAGCCGGCGTTCCTCCCGCTGCTGGGCGAGTACCCAGCCGGCGTCCAGCCGTTCCCCGGCGGGCGGGATCGGGCGCCGCGGGGGCGGCCCCGGATCCGGGTGCACCAGCGCGTACTCCCAGCCGAGGTACACCCGGTCCGGCCGCGGGGCCATCACGGCGCCCAGCCCGCCGCGAACCGGCCCCGCGGCACCGCCTGCTGCGGTTCCCTGACCAGGAGCGCGAACTCATCGCCGGCCAGGGCGGTCCCGGGAAGTTCACCGTCCGGGGTGATCCCGGCGAGCCCCGGGTCTCCTGGGCCGCGGATCACCACGACGTTGGCCAGGGCCGCGATCTGGCCCGCGGCCTGCGCGGACGTGGGGGCGGGACGCAGACCGGGCGCGGGACTGAGACCAGCGCTGATCACGGTGCTGATCACGGTGCTGGCCACGGTGGCCAGCCCGGCCTGCGCGCCGGTGCTGATCAGCCCGGCCAGGGCCTGCCCGGTGATCGCGTCCGCGTCGCCGAACCAGGCGAGACCGTCGCCGGCCACGCCCAGGCGCCGTGACTCGGCGAACACCGCGGTGATGTCGAGCGCCACCAGATTCGCGATCATCCGCGCGGAACGGCCGTGCCGCGGCTGGTCCAGCGGGAAGAACGCGACCGCGCGCTCGCGGACCACGGCGCTGAGGCTGAGGGCTGGATCAGGCGCACCCGGCCGGAGCCAGCGGCCCAGGGCCGAGGCCCGCAGCCCGGCCAGCTCCCCGGCCAGGAAGGAGGCCGTGGCCGGGTCGGCCTCGAGCAGCCTGGCGCAGACCCTGGCCCGCTCGCCCAGCGGGCCGCGCCGGGGGTGGTACGGGGGCACCTGCCTCATCCGGGCCTGCAGCGCGGCCGGGCCGAGCAGCGCGGCGACCTCGTCGAGCACGGGCACCCGCGGATCCTCCGGGGCCGCGGCCGCCACCGCGAACAGGTCGTTCAGGCAGGCGCCGCAGGTCCGCCGGGCCTGATCAGCCACCGGGCCCCAGTCGATCATCCCCATGACCAGCGCGGCCTTGCGGGCCGGGCCGCCACCGCGCCACGGCTCGTAGCTGCCCTGGCCGGCCGGCCCGAAGACGTGCAGCGGGGCGCCAGCGTCCGCGCAGATCGCGGCGAGGGCCCCGGGCAAGCCCGCGAGCCCGCGGAGGTCCACCACCAGGACCGGCTTGCGGCGCCGGATCGCCGCGTGGACGAGCTGGAAGCTGGCCGCGGACACGCCCTCGGGCACCGCGCCCGTCACGAGGACCCCGCCTTCCGCGGCGCGCCAGCTGATCCCGGCGGGGCGCCCGGTCTGGCGGTCCGCTCCCAGGCAGGCGCCGTCCCGGCTGACCACCCCGCCGGACCTGACCCGGGCCACGGTGAACTGCCGCCGGACCGCCACGATCAGGCCGGGCCGTGGCGGCGGTAAGTCCTGGGCACCGGCGCGCCGCCCGCGCAGCCAGCACGCCACCGCCGCCTCGGCCGGCGCCAGGATCAGCGCGAACGGGAGCTGCCGCGGCAGCCAGCGCCCGATCCCGGCGAAGGCCCGGGCGGGATGCAGGACACGGCCCGGCTGCCTGGCCGCCCCGGCCAGCCAGCCCAGCACCTGATGCGGTCCGGCGGTTAAGCCGGCCAGGGCCCGCCCGGGGCCGATGGCCAGCACCCAGAGCAACCCGGCCGCGGCCGGGCGGGCCAGCCACAGCGGCCGCCACCGCGCGGCCCGGCCGGCCAGGCCCAGCGCGACGGCCAGCAGCAGGGTCAGCTGGGCCAGCAATAAGTGGGCCAGGAGGCCGGCCAGCACGAGGGCAGCTGACAGCTCACCGCGTCGTCGTGGTGGATCTCCCGGAAGGAGGTAGCGGGCTCGCCGCGGGTCGCGCCGCGCCGCAGTCGTCGCAAAGGCAGGCATCTCGGGTCAAGGTTCCCAGTCCCCGCCATCCTGTGTCCCAGGCACCCGGAAAATCGTCCGGCTCACCGCGGGACTTTGGCATGCGCGGGAATCATCAGCGATCGGGAATGGAAAGGAGCCCGCATGGCGGGCACTCCGGCACCTGGGTGGTTTGCGCAGGCCAGGTCGGGCGTCCCGGCCGCCAGGGTCCTTCAGCCTCTATGTTCCGGCTGGCCCGCAGGCGTACGATGTTATTAAGTAAATTGGAGTGGGAACCCGGGAGCGGAAATGCTTGGAATCATTGTTGGGGTAGACGACTCGGGCCATTCACACCATGCGCTGGGCTGGGCGATGCACGAGGCCGCGTTGCGCCATGCGCCGCTGACTGTCATGACCGTTTGCCCGTCCCCGGCCCGCCCGGCCACCATGAGTTTCTGGGGCTTGCCCACGCTCCCCGAGGGCGGCTTCAACGAGGATCACGCGCGGCGGGCGGTCCAGGAAGCCGTGGACAAGGCCGCGAGCGAATTCAGCGGGACGCCGCCTGAGGTCACCGTGACTGTGGCCAGGGGGGAGCCGACGGAAGAACTCGTGGCCGCGTCCCGTGACGCGGACATGCTCGTCGTGGGATCGCGCGGCAGCGGCGGGTTCGCCAAGCTGCGGCTGGGCTCGGTGAGCAGCCAGGTCGTCCACCACGCGTCCTGCCCGGTGGTGGTGATCCCCGCAGCCCGGTAGACCACGCCCTCATGGCGGGGACAGGGCGGGGAGATCCGCCGGGCGGCCACGGCCGGCCCCCGGGCCAGGCTCTGGCTCAGCCCATCCGGCCGGTGACGTAGGCCCTGGTCCGGCTGTCGGCCGGGTCCTGGAAGATCTTGGCGGTCCGGTCGTACTCGACGAGCACACCGGTCCGGGTATCGCTCGTCTCGTTGATGAGCACGGAGAAGAAGGCCGTGCGGTCGCTGACCCTGGTGGCCTGCTGCATGTTGTGGGTGACGATGACGATGGTGTACAGGGACTTGATCTCCTGCATCAGGTCCTCGATGGCACCGGTCGCGATCGGGTCCAGCGCCGAGCAGGGCTCATCCATGAGCACGACGTCCGGCTCGACGGCGAGCGTACGGGCGATGCACAGCCGCTGCTGCTGCCCGCCGGACAGGCCCAGGGCCGACTTGTGCAGCCGGTCTTTCACCTCGTCCCACAGCGCGGCCTGGCGCAGCGAGCGCTCGACGATCTCGCCCAGCCTGCCCTTGTTGCGCTCGCCGTTGATGCGGGGCCCGTAGGCGACGTTGTCGTAGATCGACTTCGGGAACGGGTTCGGCTTCTGGAAGACCATGCCGATGCGCCGGCGCACCGCTATCGGGGAGACATCGCTGGCGTACAGCGACGCCCCGCGGTAATGCACCTCGCCCTCGACCCGGGCGCCCACCACGAGGTCGTTCATCCGGTTCAGCGTCCGCAGCACGGTCGTCTTGCCGCATCCAGACGGGCCGATGAACGCGGTGATCTCGTGTTCGTGTATCGACAGCGACACATCGGTGACCGCGCGGAAACTACTGTAATAGATCGAGACGTTTTTCGTTTCGAACACAGATTCGCCCGGCATGACTGGGGCGCGGGACGCCGGAGTTATCTCCTGCTGCTCCTGGACGGCCGGCTCGGTCAGCTGACGGTTGGCGACGGCGTACTGCTCAGGCTCTTCCATGGTGTCCCTAGCGCAGGTGTCTGGCGAATCGTGCGGTGACGAGACGGGCAACTATCATCAGGATAAAGGCGATGGCAATAAGTGTCAGTGCCGCACCCCAGCCGCGGGCCTGCGCGCCGACGTACGGGGATGACGCGTTGGCGAATATCTGCGACGGCAGTGAAGTATTGGGGCCGCTGAATACGTTCCGGTTCACGGTGGTCACCGTGAGGATGGTGAACAGCAGCGGCGCCGTCTCACCCGCGGCCCGGGCGACGGCGAGCAGGGCGCCGCTGACGATCCCGCCGATGGCCGCGGGCAGCACGACCGTCACCGTCACCCGGGATTTGCTGGCCCCCAGGGCGTAGCTCGCCTCGCGCAGCGGATCCGGGACCAGCCTCAGCATTTCGTACGTGGAGCGGATCACGATCGGCAGCATCAGGCAGCCGAGAGCGAGCGCGCCGGCCAGGCCCGAGTAGCCGAAGTGCAGGACCCAGATGGAGAAGATAAACAGTCCCATCACGATCGAGGGCACGCCCGTCATCACGTCCGCCATGAACCCGATGAGCTTGGCCAGGAACCGGTTGCCGCCGTACTCATTGAGGTAGATCGCGCCCAGCACGCCGAGTGGCACCGCCATGACCGTGGCCAGGGCCGTGATCTCGATCGTGCCGACGACGGCCGGCCCCATGCCGCCGATGTTCGCGGGCAGCACGTTCGGCGGGATGGACCCGGTCAGGAACTGCCAGCTGATGATCGAGGCGCCCTTGGCGATCACCGTGTACAGCACGAACCCCAGCGGGATGATCGCGAGCACGAACGCGACCACCATCGCCACGGTGGCGATGCGGCTCTTGGTCCGCCGCCAGGACGGCGGCTCCCGGAGGTCGGCCGTCCGCGGCCGGGCGGTGGCAGCCATCACGCCCCCCTCTGCCGCCGGCTGGAACGCTCCACGACCGCGCGGGCGATGACGTTGATGATGATCGTAAAGGCGAACAGGAGAACGCCCAGCCCCATCAGTGCGGCGCGGAACACCCCGGTGGCCTCGCCGAACTCGTTCGCGATGACCGAGGGCATGCTGTAACCGGGGGCGAACAGGTGCGACGTGATGGTGGCCGACGAGCCGATCACCAAGGCAACCGCGATCGTCTCGCCCATGGCCCGGCCCAGCCCGAGCAGCACCGCCCCGACCACGCCCGCCTGGCTGTGCGGCCAGACGGCGCCCCGGATCACCTCCCAGCGGGTGGCGCCCAGCGCGTACGCGCCCTCTTTGTCGATGGCCGGCACGGTGGCGATGACCTCGCGCGACAGCGAGGTCACGATCGGCGTGATCATGAAAGCCAGGATGATGCCGGCGGTGAAGAACGAGGCCCCGCTCGTGGGCGGCCCGAACAGGGAGTCCAGCACCGGGATGCCGGTGACCCCCGAGCCTATCGAGGTGTAGAGGTGCTGGATCCAGGGCGCGAAGACCAGGATCCCCCACAGGCCCCAGACCACGGACGGGATCACGGCCAGCAGGTCGATCACGTACACGATCGGGCGTGACCAGCGGTAGGGCACGACCTCGGTCAGCAGCAGGGCGATGCCCACGCTGACCGGCACGGCGATCACCAGCGCGATCGCGGCGGTGATCGCCGTCCCGTAGATGAAGGCCAGCGCGCCGAACTGGTTGGCCGTGGGGTTCCAGGTCGTCGAGAAGATCTTGAGGCCCTCGGCGGAGAACCACGAGGACGCCTGCTGGCTGGTCGAGATGGCGATCAGGACCAGGATCACCAGCACCAGCAGGCCGCCGCGAGCGCGAGCGCCTGGAAGCCCAGGTCGCCGAGCGGCCGCCGCTGCGACAAGGGGCGGGCGGATCCGGCCGGGATGGCCGGATCCGCCTTCGTCGCAGAACTCACAGCGGCGATCCGATCTGTTCCGCCCGCGCCATGGTCGTCACCACGGTCAGGAGCTGATCTTGCTCAGCTGCGCCTTGGCCTTCTGAGTCGATGCTGGCGGGCAGCGGCGCGAACCCTATGCCGGAGAGCAGTTTCTGGCCGTCTCCGATCAGGTAGCCGATCCACGCCTGGAGCATCTTCACATCGTTCGCATTCGGCTGCTTCTGGTAGACCAGCACCCACGACTGCGCGGTGATCGGGTACGAACTGGCGCCGGGAGCCCAGATCGCACTGAAGGTCAGGTCGGGCGTTGACCGTGGTCTGGCTGGCGGCGGCAGCGGCCGACGACACCGAGGGCAGGACGTAGTCACCGTCCTTGTTCTTGATCGAAGCGAACACCAGCCCGGAGGCCTTGGCGTCGGCGTAGTCCACGTACCCAATGGCCCCCGGAGTGCTCTTGATGATCTGCGCTACCCCGCCGTTGCCGTTGCCGCCCCGGCTGTTCGCGGGCCAGTTGATGGTCAACCCACTGCTGAGCTTCCACACACCCGGCGCGCCCTCGACGAGAAACTCGGAGAAGTTCGCCGTGGTGCCTGAGGAGTCCGAACGGTGGGCGATCGTGATCGCGGTGCTGGGCAGGCTGACGCCGGGGTTATCCGCCTTGATCGCCGGGTCGTTCCACTTCTTGATCTTGGCCTGGAAGATGTTCGCGATCACTGGAGCCGACAGCTTGAGGCTCTTGACGCCTGAGAGGTTGTACGAGACCGTGACCGGCGCGATCACATCAGGGAAGTAGAGAACGGTCTTGCCCTTGAAGTTCGCTGTCTCGTCGGACGGGATGGGAGAGTCCGAACCCGCATAGTTGACGGTCCCCGAGGCCAGGTCCGTACGTCCCTTACCCGAGCCGCCGCCACCGTAGTTGACCGTCATGCTGGGCTGGACCGACTTGAAGCTTGAGATGGCGGCCTGCTGGTAGGTGAGCTGGAGCGTCGATCCACTCCCGTTGAGCGTGCCCGAAAGGGCCGCGCTGCTGCCCGACGAGGATGAACTGCCCGCCGAGGACCCGCTACCGCCCGAGGATCCGCAAGCGGCGACCAAGGAAGCCATCGCTGCGGTGGCGATCCCCACAGTCGTTATGCGCTGGATGCGCCGACGTTGCATGTCCAAAGACCCCATTCTCCGGTATTCCCCGGTTGATTCCTCGGGCGCGAGGAGCACCGAAGCCCCCCACGGCCAGCTCAGCCAGCCCGATTGATCAGACGTGATAACGCCGTGAGTCTGTCGTGCCGGCCGGACCCGCGAGTTAAGGAAGGAAGGCCAAACGGTGAATAGTAAGGAGACGCCAGGTGAAAGTGGCCGCGCCGCCCGGGCGCGGGCCGCGCACGGCGCAGCAGAACCGGGTGGCCGGCCCGCGGTTATCCGGGCCCGATCCCAGGTCGGCGGCACCCGGGCGATCGGCTGCCCGACGCGTGGCCGAAGCGGGTCAGCGACCTGCGCACTCCGGCGGAACCGCCGCTAATCCGGCGGCAGGGTGCCGGCCAGGTAGACCACCCGGCGCGCGATGTTGACGGCGTGCGCGGCCAGCCGCTCGTACGAGCGGGCCACGAGCGTCATCTCCATTGTCACCGGCAGGGCCATCTGCCCCGAGGCGAGTTCGGCGATCAGGCTGGCGTGAAGCTCGTCCATCTCGTCGTCCCGCTCGCGGAGCAGGACCGCGGCGGTGCTGTCCCGCTGGTACCAGGAGTCGGCGGCCTGGCGCCACATGCTGGATACGAGCTTGCCCATCTGCTCGACCAGCCCCCGGGTGCGCGCCGAGAGGTCCTGGCTGAGCAGGTGGTTGGCCCGGTGCGAGATGTCGATGACCAGGTCGTGGGAGCGCTCGAGTTCGGGCACGATCCGCAGCACGGACAGCAGGAAGCGGAGGTCGGAGGCGACCGGCGCCTGGAGCGCGATCTCCCGGTTGGCCAGCTCCTCGATCTCCGGGTAGAGCGCGTCGATGGCCTGCTCGCGTTCGGCCAGCGCCTGGACCAGCTCGGTGTTGCCGGTCAGCAGGGCCTCGGTCGCGCCCGGCAGATCCTCGGCCACCATGGCGAACAGCTCGATGACCTTGGCCTCGATAGCCTCCAGCTCACGCTGGAACTCCTGCCGGTGCTCCACCATAGCCCGCAGCCTACTGTCCGCGCGGCCGGCGGGCACCCGGCGAAAGCTGGCCCGCTGCGGCCAGCGCGCCGCCGTATCCGACCCGGGGGCAGTCGCCGCTGGTCACGAGTCCGCACCGCCCGGCGTATGCGTCCAGCCACCCGGCAGTCCCTCCGGGCCGATGGCCGGGGCCGGGATCCCGGGTGACTCCACCACGATGCGGAACAGCTCCGGCCGCAGCACGACCACGGTCAGCGCGATCACCGCAGGCTCCGCGGCGTCCTCGAACCGCATGGTCACCGTGGCGGCCGACTCGCCGGCGGACAGCCGCAGGCTGCGGGCCACCGCCGGGGCGGGCGGCTGGAAGTCCACCTGGAAGGCGCGGGGGCGGGTGTGCCGCGGCGCGGGCGCGGCAGGCGATGACGCGGTGGCCAGTTCCCCGGCCAGCCCTTCCAGCTGCGGCGGCAGGTAGCTGGCCGAGTAGGCGGCGGGTTCGGAGCCCACCGTCCACAGGCAGCGGATCGTGAGCACGTCGCGGCCGGGCGGCACGCCGAGCGACCGTGCGACGTCTTCCGCGGGCCGCCGCCGGGAAACGTGGCGGCTCTTGCAGGCCAGCTCGCCACCCATCGGGTCAACCTGCGTCACGAAACCGGGCAGTCCCTCCAGCGCGACCCGGTACTCGGCTGGGCTGGCCCGGAATATCTGGCCGTCCGGCAGCCGGGTAACCAGGTGCCGCTCGGCCAGCAGTTCGATCGCCGCATCGATCTCCGCCGTGGTCACGTTGTAGCGGCGGGCGAGCGCAGTGTGACGGGGCAGCCGCCAGCCAGGCTCGTGGTGCAGCAGCGCGGCGGCCATCCGCTCCGCGAGCACGCTCGCGGCGGGGGCACGGCCTGGCGCTGGCGCCTGGCCGTGCCTGTCCCCGCGGACGTCGGTCATCCCGCATTTCGCCGGGGATGTGCGCTGACCGCCAGTCCGGGGATGACGATCAGGGGCGCGAAGGCCAGCAGAGGGGCCGCAGGAGCGGCGCCGAGCGCGAACCCGCAGTTCGTGGTCACCGCGACGGTCTCACTCAGGGCCCGGCCCAGGCGGGTACGACGGTACTGACCGCGGACCCACGGATTCCGCCGGATCAGCCTGAAATGACACTGGAGAGGGCCGCCCTCGTCGCTCAGATGGTCGACGGCCAGGCGGCTGCCTGCCCCTGGCCACCTCCCCTTGATAGGGAGCGAAGATGACACTCAGGTGAACGCCCGGGTACGGGAAGCCTGACAAGCAGATGAACAAGGCGGGACCAGCCCCCGTGAGGCCAGCAGCACTGAAGGGGCGGGTGACCGGATCACCCGCCCCTTCAGCTAGCGATAACCAGCGGCTAGCGATAGCCAGCCTGCGCCTCAGACGCTGACCTCCACGGCGGCTACCTGGCCGGTGGCCGCGGTCACCGGCCGGTCGGTGTTCACCCCGCCGGGGGCGAGGACCCGCACCGTCCAGCTGCCCGGGGCCGCGAAGAAGCGGAAGCCGCCGTCCGTGCCCAGCGGCACCTCCGCCACGAACTCGCCGCCGTCGTTCAGCAGCCGGGCGTAGCCCACGGCCACCGCCGCGCCGTCGCGGGTCACGTGCCCCTCGACCACGGCCTGGTTGCCCACGTCCGCAGGACGCGCCGCGCCGCCTGCGGGTGCCCCGCACCCGTCCGCGCTCACCGGCCATCCCCAATCTCGATCGGGACGCCCACCAGGGAGCCGTACTCGGTCCAGGAGCCGTCGTAGTTCTTCACGTTGGGCTGGTCGAGCAGCTCGTGCAGGACGAACCAGGTGTGCGCGGAGCGCTCACCGATCCGGCAGTAGGCGATGGTGTCCTTGGCGAAGTCCACCCCGGCCTCGTCCCCGTACAGGGTGCGCAGCTCGTCGTCGGACCTGAACGTGCCGTTGTCGTTGGCCGCCTTGGACCAGGGCACGTTCTTCGCGGTGGGGATGTGACCGCCGCGCTGGGCCTGCTCCTGCGGCAGGTGCGCGGGGGCGAGCAGGCGGCCGGAGAACTCGTCCGGCGAGCGCACATCGACCAGGTTGCGCTTGCCGATGGCCGCCACCACCTCGTCGCGCATGGCCCGGATCGCCGCATCCTGCTCCTGCGCCGTGTAGGACGTCTTGGCCCGGTCCGGTACGTCCTTGACCAGCTCACGGGAGTCCAGCTCCCACTTCTTGCGGCCGCCGTCGAGGAGCTTCACGTTCTGGTGCCCGTACAGCTTGAAGTACCAGTAGGCGTACGCGGCGAACCAGTTGTTGTTGCCGCCGTAGAGGATCACGGTGTCGTCATTGGAGATGCCGCGCTCCGAGAGCAGGGCCTCGAAGCCGGCCTTGTCCACGAAGTCGCGGCGCACCGGGTCCTGCAGGTCCTGCTTCCAGTCGATCTTGATGGCGTTCGGGATATGCCCGGTGTCGTACGCGCTGGTGTCCTCGTCTACCTCGACGATGGCCACCCCCGGGTCATTCTTGTGCGCCTCCACCCAGTCTGCGTCCACCAGGACGTCTGGACGGCTCATACTGCAACCTCCTTGTCGGACTCCGGGCTGGCCATCCCCTGGCGGCCGGGCCGGAGTCGTTTGATAAGCAGATACATCTCGCAGCCCAGGCAGAACCCGAAGGCTGCGTTGAGGAACGCCGCGGCGAGCGCGGCCGCCGCGGCCCCCATGCCCAGCGGGGTTATCCCGGCCGCGTACCCGACCACCCCGATGACGGCGAAGACCAGGCCCACCCCCTGGGCGAACCGCGGTGGCGCCTCGGCCTCCAGCTCAGCAGGCGGCCCCAGGCGCGGCCGGACTGCGAACCGGTAGATGAGGCCGTACGGCGAGTACCGGAGCCCGAACACGGCCCCGATACCGAAGACCACCGCCTGGAACCCGAGCAGCCACCCGCTGCCGGTGATCAGGACAATAACCAGGACGATGGCCGACAGCGTGGCGTTGAAACGCTGACCCCTGGGATCGACGCTCATGAGTGGTATCTCCCCCTTGCGGGATCGGCGGGATCAGGCCAGGACACGGGGAACTGCCTGCGAGCCGCGCCTTCCGGCGGCATGGCCGCGCGCCGGGCGCGGCCGGCGCTGGGCTCAGGAACCACCCTGCAGGCAGGGCACCCCCGGACACAGCGCGGCGGTGACGTGGCAGTAGTCCACGACGCGCCGCCTGGTCAGGAGCGGCCGCCACCGGCCGCCATCCGCCAGGTCATCCGGGATGGCCAGGGAAAGCACGCCCCCGATGGTATGCGCCAGCAGCCCCGGTGTCACTCCCCACCATTTAGGTAGGATATTAGACAGCATGGATTTCGTCCAGGGCACCCAGGACGTCGGCCTTGTTCATCAGGCCGCTGCCGCGCCGCGCGACCTGACCTTCGGGCCCCAGCACGAACACGGTGGGGGTGCGCCGCACGTCCAGCAGGCGGACCAGGTCCAACCGCTCGCCCGCGTCCACTTCCACGTGCCGGACGCCCTCGGCGCCGCTGGCCACCTCGGCCAGGATCCGGCCGGTGGCGCGGCACGGGGCGCAGAACTCCGAGGAAAACTGCAGCAGCGTGGCCCGGGGGCCCAGCGGCTGGCCGAGCTCGGCGGCGCCGAGGCGCACACCGCCCGGGCCGGCCCGCGGGCCGGCCAGCCTGCCGTCGCGGCGCCGCCAGGCCACCCCGAACGCCGTCGCCCCGGCCAGCACCACCAGGGCCGCGATAAGTCCGCCTGTCACGGCCTGTACAGCGTGGCCGCCGCCCATCCCATTCCCGGTTATCCCAGCCGTTCAGCGGGCCATGACGGTGACCAGGGTCTTGCCCTGCGAGGTGATCTTGAAGCTGCGCACGCTGGCCAGCGCAACCGAGGACGAGCCGGGATACCACACGGAACCCTCGTCGTAGGTCGCCGTCCAGCCGCCGACGACGCTGGTGTGCCCGCTGGAGTCGGTGACCTCGAGCTGGCAGCGGGCCCCGGCGGGAACGTTCTTGACCTGCGTGTCCAGCACCGTGCCCCAGCCCTTGGCCGCGTACCGGACGGTCGCGCCCACGTGGGTGGCCGAGTTGGTCGCGGACACCGACGTGAAGGGCGCGGCCACCACCGGGCTGCCGGCCCCGCCGCCGGACTGCTGCAGGGCGCCCCACCCCGCCGCCCCGGCTGCCCCGGCCACCAGGACCACGGCCGCGGCGGCGGCCAGGCCGCGCCACCGGCGGGCCTGGCGGGCCCGCGTCGTGCGGTCCAGCAGCGAGCGCAGCATCTCGTCGGAGGGCACCACAGGGGCGGGCAGTTCGTCCAGGTCGTCGTCGGCCAGCTGCTGGGCCTCCCCGACCGGTATCCGGCGCAGCAGCGCCGGCAGGCCGGCCAGGCCGGCCAGTTCCTCGCGGCACTCCGGGCAGGTGGCCAGGTGGGTGTCCACGGTGGCCCGCTCGGCGGGATCGATGGCCCCGAGCACGTAAACACCGAGCGCGTGCCGGATGTCACGGCATTCCGCTGAGCCGTTCATGGCGCCAGCCCCCGTTCCTCAAGCGCCAGTTTGAGCGCCTTGAGCGCATAGAACGTCCGAGATTTCACTGTCCCGCCGGGGATGCCCAGCTCCGCGGCGGCCTCGGCGACCGAACGGCCGAGGTAGTAGGTCTGGACGAGCACCTGGCGATGTTCTGGCCGCAGGTCACGCAGGGCGTCGGCCACCGCCCACGATTCGAGCACGCGATCCGCCTCGTCGGCCACGGGTACGAGTTCCAGCGCTGCCTCGCCGACTTCGCGGGGCCGCGCGCTGCGGGCCCGGTGCGCGTCCACCGCGAGGTTCCTGGCCACGGCGAACAGCCAGGGCCGGGCCGGGCGCTCCGCGATCGCCTCCGGATGGAGCCAGGCCCGGAGCAAGGTCTCCTGCACGATGTCTTCCGCCCGTTGCCGGTCGCCGCTGGTGAGCCGGAGCGCGTAACGCAGCAGCGGCGCCGCGTGCTCGGCGTAGAGCGCGCGGACAAGTGCCTCGTCGCAGGCCCGCTCGCCAGGCTCGCGGCCCTGAGTCCCGCGGTGATGTGCCACGTCTAGATAACGGGCCGCCTGGCCAGCCGGTTCACCGGCCGGCCCGACTTCCTCCGGTTGGCGGGGTTCGCCCCCCGCCGGCCCGGGCCGTCATCCCCCGGCGAACGGCGGCAGCACCTCCACCACCGCCGCCTCCGGGAGCGTCACGGTCTCGGGTGCGCGGCCGCCCACCGGGCTGCCGTTGACCAGGAAGGAGGACCTGGCCAGAACCGCCCGGAGGCCGTCATCCGCCCCGGCCACGGCATTGCGCGCCCGCGCGGACAGCGCGGCCTCGAGGGCGGCGCCGAGCGTTTCGGCGCTGATCGTCTCCTCGGCGACCCCCGCGGCCTGCTTCGCCGCCGCCCAGTAGCGCAACGTCACTGTGCTCATGTCCGCTATCCTCGCTCACATCGGATCCGGGCAGTGCCGCCGGCGGGTCCTTGTGTGTATTGATGGGTAGTTTCTCCCCGGGAGACCCAGCAGTTCTCTCCACAAGAGACCACAGTCTCTCCACAAGAGACCACAGGGCGGAGGTGGCAGCGTCGTGAGTGACCTGCTGCTGCTCACCGGGGCCCTGGAACCGGCATCCGAGATCCTGCCTTCCCTGGGATTGCTGCTGCATAGCGTGCGTGTCGCGCCGCCTGAGGTGCCTGTCCTGGCGGACGCACCGCCCGCGGACGCGATCCTGGTGGACGCCCGGCGCGACCTGGCCCAGGCCAGGACCCTGTGCCTGCTGCTGCGCACGGCCAGCCTGGACGCCCCGCTGCTGGCCGTGGTCACCGAGGGTGGCCTGGCCGCGGTGACCGCCGAATGGGGCGCCGACGATGTGATTTTGCACACCGCCGGGCCCGCCGAAGTGGAGGCCAGGCTGCGGCTGGCCATCGGCCGCAAGGCCAGCCTGGCCCCGACCGCCCCGGACGAGATCCGCTCCGGTGACCTGGCGATCGACGAGGCCACGTACACGGCCCGGCTGCGCGCCCGCGCCCTCGACCTGACGTTCAAGGAATTCGAGCTGCTGAAGTTCCTCGCCCAGCACCCGGGGCGGGTGTTCACCCGGGCCCACCTGCTCCAGGAAGTCTGGGGCTACGACTACTTCGGCGGCACCCGCACGGTGGACGTGCACGTGCGGCGCCTGCGCGCCAAGCTCGGCACCGAGCACGAGGCGCTGATCGGCACCGTCCGCAACGTGGGCTACCGGTTCGTCCCGGCCAAGGGCAGCGACGAGGGACGGGCCGCGCGCGTCTCCCGCCCGGCGGAGCAGGATCAGGCGAACGGGGCGGTCTCGGAGGCGGACGGCCTGGTGGCGGACGGCCCGCAGGCCGGGTCCCCGCAGCGGGACGATCCCCAGAAGGAACCCAGTGCCGCTCCCGCCGACCGGCGCTGACGCGCCGCAGGCCGCCGGGAGCGGGGCGCCGCTCATCACGGTGACCGCGCGGCTGGCGGAGGCGGAAGCCGCCCAGGTGCTCCGGCTGGCCGAGGCGGCCGCCGGGCGCGACGGGGTCGGCCCGCTGTCGGAGCCCGTGCTGCTGCACCTGCGGTACGGCGGCGGCGCACCGGCCCGCGACCTGCTGCTGACGGCGGGCCCGGCGCTAGCCGGATATGCCCACCTGGATCCGGCCGGTGAGGCCGATCCGGCCGAGGGCCCGGCCGCGGAACTGGTGATCCACCCGGACTACCGGGGCCGCGGGCTCGGCCTGGCCCTCACCCGCGCGCTGCAGGCCGAGGCGGCCCCGCACCCGCTGCGCGTGTGGGCGCACGGCGACCTGCCCGCCGCCCGCGCCCTGGCGGCCCGGGCCGGCTTCGCGCGGATCCGGTCGCTGTGGACGATGCACCGCCCGCTGGCGGGCCTGCCGCCGGTCCCGGCCTTTCCCCCCGGGGTCACCCTGCGCACGTTCTCGGCCGGCGCCGACGAGGCGGCGTGGCTGGACCTGAACCGGAGGGCCTTCGCGCACCACCCGGAGCAGGGCGCCTGGACAGCGGAGGACCTGGCGCTGCGGGAACGTGAGCCCTGGTTCGACCCGGACGGGTTCTTCCTGGCCGAGCGGGACGGGAAGCTGGCCGGCTTCCACTGGACCAAGATCCACGGCCCGGCAGATAACGAGGATCCGGCCGCCGCCGGTCACTCCGCCCCGGGCCAGGGGGCGATCGGCGAGGTGTACGTGGTGGGGGTGGATCCCGCCGGGCAGGGCGGCGGCCTGGGCCGCGCGCTGACCCTGGCCGGGCTGCACTACCTGCAGTCCCGGGGGCTGCCCGAGGTCATGCTCTACGTGGACGAGGACAACACGCCGGCCATCCGGCTGTACGAGTCACTGGGCTTCACCCATCAGGGCACCGATGTGATGTTCCGGTATCCCCCCGCAGGGTAATGCGGCCCGCCGTATCTCAGTTGACCCCGACCACTGACTCGATGCCCAGCACCGCGTCGAGTTCCGCATCGGTCAGCGGCTGGTCCCGCACCGCCACCGCACTGAGAACCTCGGCGTACAGCTCGATCTCATCGAGTGCAACGCGATCGGGGACGCGAAGATCGAGATGCTCGCGCACCGCGCCCACCTCCATCGCCAAGCGGATTCGCGGAAGCCTGACCACAAGGTTACGACGCGGCCCTATGCCCCCGCATGACCCATCAGGGTCATTTCTGGACCACCCTCAAGTGGGATTTTACCCAGAACCCTGGTAACAATTCCAAGAAGCAGTGGGCGATGAGTCTCTCGGTGCGGTAAAGCACTCCGGCGCTTCATCGTGACCCGAGTGACTGGTGCAGTGAGTGCCGCGACGGGTTATCCAGGATTGGCGGGCAGATCATGCCAGTCCGCGGCCCGGTGCACCGCGGCCCGGGCCCGGTAGCTCGCGGGCGTGCCGGAGAACGTGGCCCGGTCGGCGTCGGTCAGCTCCCGGACGACCCGGCCGGGCACCCCCGCCACCAGCACCCCGGCCGGGACCTTCTGGCCCGGCCGGATGACGGTGCCCGCCGCCACCAGCGAGCCCGCGCCGATCCAGGCCCGGCCGAGCACGATGGCCCCGATGCCGACCAGCGCCCCGTCGCCGACCAGCGCCCCGTGCACGGTGGCCCGGTGCCCCAGGCTGACCCGCTCGCCCAGGATGACCGGCTCGCCCCGGTCCACGTGCAGGCAGCACAGATCCTGGATATTGCAGTCCGCGCCCACGATGATCTCGTCATCGTCCGCCCGCAGCACGGAGCCGTACCAGACGCTCGCGCCCGGGCCCAGCGTCACCCGGCCGACCAGGATGGCCCCGGGGGCGATCCAGGCCTCCGGATGCACGTGCGGGGTGTTACCGTCGAGTGACCCGAGCCGGCCCATGACCCCTCCTCTGCCACCCCGCTGACGGCCGGTAAACCGCTACCAATCGGGGCAAAACGGGATACTCGTTCGTTTCGGTTGCGCGCACGAGGCTTACGGACAAGAGTCTTGCCTGCTGTCCCAGATCTTTCCTGCCCCAAACCCGCTCCCACCTCAGGTGAACCCGCCCGAGCCGCCGCGCCGGGCCGGGCGTAGCCTGGCCCTGACCCACCTGACGGGTGACACCATGACTGAGCAAAGCGACCTTATCCCTGACCTCGACTCCGAAGACGCGTTCGAAGTACAGATGCGCGGCTACAGTCGCCGGCAGGTCAATGAATTCGTGGCCCGTTCCCGGTCCCAGACCCGTGATCTGGAGGAGCGGCTTTCCCGTTCCATCGACGAGGTCGAGCGGCTGCGGACCGAAGTGAGCGCGTCCCGGCAGCGGGAGATGGAAGACAAGCCTGCCCATCAGGAGCTCAGCGAGCGGATGGCGCAGATCCTCAAGCTGGCTGACGACGAGGCCAGGGCGCAGAAGGCCCGCGCCCTCGAGGACATCACCCAGCAGCGCAACGACGCCAAGCAGGAGATCGACCGGCTCAAGGCCGAGGCCCGGGAGCAGACCGAGCGGATGCTCGCCGCCGCGCAGGAGCAGGCCGAGAACACGATCGCGACCGCCCGGTCCGAGGCGGAGAAGGCCCGCACCTCGGCCCGCAACGAGGCGGAGCGCACCATCAGCGACGCGCAGAAGAAGTCGGAGAACGCGGTGGCGGCCGCCCAGGCCCAGGCCAAGCAGATGCTGGACGAGGCGACCGCCCGGGCCACGGCCATCCACGACGGTGCGGAGCGCCGCCTGAACCTGCTGGTGGCCCGGCACACGGAGACGGTGCGCCGGCGCACCGAGGTGCGCGACGTGGTGACCAACCTGGTGGCCGGCGAAGCCGCCCGCGGCTCGCTGGAGGAAGAGGTGGCGCGGTCCGTGGCCAGCGCCGTGTCCGGCAACGGCGGCGGCAACGGGACGGCCCGGACCGGCGGTGCGCCCGAGAGCCGGCCCACGCCCGCGGCGGCTCCTGCGGCCGGCTCGCGCCCCGCGGACGGGCCCGCGAACGGCGCGGCGGACTCCGCGGCGGCCCGCAGCCACCGGGGCGGACCGGTACCGGGCGAGCGGGTGCCGGCCGAGCGGCCCGCGCCGTCCGGTGGGTCAGGGTCGGGCAGCCCGGCCGCTGGCTCCACGTCCGGTGCCCCTGGCCGCCCGGCGGCCAAGCCGATCCGCCCCACCGCGGGCCGCGGCACGCCCGGCAGCCTCGGCGAGCAGGCCGCGCCGCCGGCCGACGGCGCGCGGATGACCGAGTAACCAGGCCAGACCTGACACGCGGAACGGCCCGGGGCCCGCGCCCCGGGCCGCTGCGCGTGTCAGCGTCCCGGCAGGCCGGTGCTGAGCGCGTCCAGCCGCCGCAGGATCACGCCCTCGCGCAGCGCCCACGGGCAGATGAACAGCTCTTGCAGGTCGAACAGGTCCATGACCGCGTCGGCCACGATGGCGCCCGCGACGAGCTGGCCTGCCCGCCCGCGGGACACCCCGGGCATCTGGGCCCGGTCCGCCGCGGACATGCCGGCCAGCTTCTCGGACAGCTTGGTCAGGTCGGCGTGGCTGAGCCGCCGCCGGACGTAGGGACCCTCGCTCGAGGGCGCCGCACCGGCGGTCCTGGCCAGCTGCCGGAACGTCTTGGACGTGGCCACCGCGCGGTCCGGCCTGGCCGTCCCGCATTACCTGGCCGGCCTGCCGGCCGATCTCCGCCCGCACGTGCCGGCGCAGCTGGCGCACCTGCGCGGGTGAGGGCGGGTCTTTGGTGAGCCAGTCCCGGGTCAGCCTGCCCGCGCCGAGCGGCAGCGAGATGGCCACGTCGGGCTCCTCGTCCACCCCCTCGGCGATCTCCAGGGATCCGCCGCCGATGTCCAGGATCAGCAGCTTGCCCGAGGACCAGCCGAACCACCGCCGGGCGGCGAGGAAGGTGAGCCGCGCCTCGTCCTGGCCGGACAGGACCTGGATGTGCGCGTCGCTCTCCTCCCGGATCTGGGCCAGCACCTCGTCGGCGTTGGCCGCGTCGCGGACCGCGGAGGTGGCGAAGGCGAGCAGCTCCTCGACCCCCTTGTCCTCGGCGATCTGGAGCGCCTCGCGGACGAAGGCGCGCAGCTGCTGGGCGCCCTCGTCCGACAGCCGGGTGCCGCCTTCGAGGTGGTCACCGAGCCGCAGCTCGGCCTTGTGCGAGTAGACCGGGGTGGGCCGGGCGCCGCGGTAGGCGTTGACCACCAGGAAATGCACCGTGTTGGAGCCCACGTCCAGGACACCGAGTCGCATACATTGACGCTACTGGGCCAGAGGCGATGTCAGTACCGCGGCCCGCACTCGGGGAGGCCGCCATGACCAAAACCGCGGGCCGGGTCCGCACCGAGACCGGCCGCAAGCGGGTCCGTGCCTACCTCGGCGGTGACCTGGTCGCGGACACCAGGGCGCCGGTCCTGGTCTGGGAATGGCCTTACTTCCCGGTGTACTACTTCCCGGCGGCGGACGTCCTGGCCCGGCTGGTCCCGGCCGGGGAGACCGAGCACTCGCCGAGCCGGGGCGAGGCGGAGATCTACCACGTGCAGACACCCGGCGACACGGCGGAGCGGGCCGCCCGGCGCTACCCCGACTCCCCGCTGGAAGCCCTGCGTGACCTGGTCAGGCTGGACTGGGACGCGATGACCGAGTGGTTCGAGGAAGACGAGCCGGTCTACACCCACCCGCGCGACCCGTACACCCGGGTGGACATCCTGGCCAGCTCGCGGCACATCCGGGTCGAGGTGGACGGGGTGACCGTGGCCGAGTCCCGGCAGCCGCGCATCCTGTTCGAGACCGGCCTGCCGCCGCGGTACTACCTGCCGCTGACCGACGTGCGGATGGACCTGCTGCGGCCGTCGGCCACCCAGTCACACTGCCCGTACAAGGGAACCGCCGGCTACTGGTCGGTGCAGGCGGGTGACCAGCTGCACACCGACCTCGTGTGGATCTACCGCACCCCGCTGCCGGAGAGCCAGAAGGTCGCGGGCCTGGCCTGCTTCTACGACGAGAAGGTGGACATCTACCTGGACGGCGAGCGCCAGGACCGGCCCAGGACCCATTTCAGCTAACGGTCATATCGGCGACCAGCCGGAGGCTACGGATGCCTGACACGGCAGCTCACCCCGGACGCCGCATCGTGGCCACCGGGGTACCGATCGACTGCGTGAACGCGCCCGGGCCCGGCAGCCCGCGGTTCGGCACGGAACTGGCCCCGGCCGCCCTGCGGGACGCGGGGCTGCCCGGTGCGGCGGGCGCGGCGGACGCCGGCGACCTGGATATCCGGCTGGTGGGCCGGGACCGGGACACCGCGACCGGGGTCCTCGGCTGGCCGTCAGTCCTGGCCGCCACGCGGGCCTTGCGGTCGCTGGTCCGGACCCAGGTCGGTGAGGGCAGCGTGCCTTTCCTGGTCGGCGGCTGCTGCACGCTGCTGCCGGGGGCGCTCGCCGGGGCCCGGGACGCCCTCGGCACAGCCGGCCTGGCCTACCTGGACGGGCACCTGGACCTCTACGACGGCCGGACCTCGACGACCGGGGAACCCGCGGACATGCCGGTGTCGGTGATCACCGGCCGCGGCCCGGCCGCGTGGTCCGGCGACCTGGGCGCACCCCTGGTCGGTCCCGGCCAGCTGGCCCTGCTCGGCCCGCGGGACCGGGAGGAGGCGGCCGGATACGGGTCGGTGCTGCCGGAGGAGGCCGGGCTGGATCCGGAGCTGACCCCGGCCGGGCTGCGGGAGGCGGGCCTGGCCGCGGCCGGGGAGGCGGCCCGGGATCAGCTCACCGCGGCGGCCTGCCGCTACTGGGTGCACCTGGACGTGGACGTGCTGGACGAGCAGGCCTTCCGGGCCACGGACTACCTGATGCCCGGCGGCCTGTCGCTGGCCGAGCTCGGCGAGCTGATCCGGCCGCTGCTGGCCGGGCCCGCGCTGGCCGGGATGTCGCTGGCCTGCTACAACCCGGAGAAGGACCTCGGCGGCGCCGGCGCGCGCGACCTGGTCACCCTGTTCCGGGAGGCGTTCTCGGCCGCGCGGCCTTAGCTGACCACGGTGCCGAAGAGGTGCCCGATGCCGTAGGTGAAGGCCAGGCCGAGGGCCCCGCCGATGACCACCCGCAGGACGGCGCGGCGGACGTTGCTGCCGCCCAGGCGGGCGCTGACGGCACCGGCCAGGCCGAGGGCGACCAGGACGGCGGCGAAGGTCACCGGGACCCGCAGGCTGGCCGGAGGCAGCAGGATGGCCAGCATCGGCAGCACAGCGCCCGAGATAAACGACAACGCCGAGGCGGCCGCGGCCTGGACCGGGCTGGGAATGTCAGCGGGGTCGATGTGCAGTTCGGCGTCGAGATGGGCGGACAGGGCGCCGCGGGCGGTCAGCTCGGCGGCGACCGTGGCGGCGGTGGCCGCGGAAAGGCCCTTGGCTTCGTACAGGGCGGTCAGCTCGGTCAGCTCGGCGTCCGGGTCGTCAGTGAGTTCACGTTTCTCCTGCCTGATCTGCGCCCGCTCGCTGTCGCGCTGGCTGGAGACTGACACGTACTCGCCGAGCGCCATCGACACGGCCCCGGCGACCAGCCCGGCCAGCCCGGCGGTGAAGATGGGCCCGCGGGCCGTCGTGGCCCCCGCCACCCCGATGACGATGCCCGCCACCGACACGATCCCGTCGTTGGCTCCCAGCACCCCAGCCCGCAGCCAGTTCAACCGCCCCGCGGTGCCACCAGAATGCGGCTCCTGGGCGTGGGTGGGCCGCCCGCCCTCGGCCGCCTCGACCTGAGCGGCGGAGGGCATGACGTCGTCGTTGTCGCTCATGACCCCGGACCATCCAGGTCCTCGATCCGGGCCGTGGACGGTGGCCGCCGCGCGGACAGTTCCCGGGCCGCCGTCTCGGCCTCCTGCATGACCCGCAGGATGTTGCCCCCGGCCAGCTTGGCGCAGTCCTCCTCGCTCCACCCGCGGGCCAGCAGCTCGCCGAGCAGTGCCGGGTAACAGGACACGTCCGCCAGCCCGTCGGGCAGCTGGTCGGTGCCGTCGAAATCGCCGCCCAGGCCCACGTGATCCAGGCCGGCCACCTCGCGCACGTGCTCGACATGGCCGGCCACCTGGGCCAGCGTCGCCCGGGGCAGCGGGCTGACCGCGGCCAGCTCGCCGCGGACCCGGTCCCGCGCCGGCAGCTCCCAGGGATCGGCGCCGCGCCGCTCCATCTCGGCGGTGAGCTCGCGCTCCCAGGCCCAGCACTCAGGCGACACGAACGAGGACACGAAGGTGACCATGCACACCCCGCCGTTGTCGCGCAGCCGGGCCAGGATCCCGTCGGGCACGTTGCGCGGGTGGTCGCACAGGGCCAGGGCGCTGGAGTGGGAGAAGATGACCGGCGCCTCCGCGACGTCCAGCGTGTCCCCCATCGTGGCCGGCGAGACGTGGGACAGGTCGGCGAGCATGCCGAGCCGCTGCATCTCACGGACCACCGCGCGGCCGAATTCGGTCAGCCCCCCGGCCCGGGGCTGGTCCGTCGCCGAGTCAGCCCAGGGCACGTTGGCGTTGTGGGTCAGGGTGAGATACCGGACGCCGAGCGCGTACAGGGCGCGCAGCACCCCCATCGACGACGCGATGCTGTGGCCGCCCTCCGCGCCGATCAGGGACGCGATCCGGCCGGTCGCGAAGATCCGCTGCACGTCGTCCGCGGTCAGCGCCAGCTCGAGCTGGCCGGGGTAGCGCCTGATCATCCGCCGCACCAGGTCGATCTGCTCCAGGGTGGCGGCCACCGCCGCCGCGCCGGCCGGCGCCGGGGGCACGTACACCGACCAGAACTGGGCGCCCACCCCGCCCGCGGCGAGCCGCGGCAGGTCAGTCTGGGTGAAGCTGACCGGCTCGCTCAGGTCCGGGCCGTCCAGGCCGGCGCACCCCGCCTCGCGCAGCGCCCAGGGCAGGTCATTGTGCCCGTCCAGCAGCGGAACCCGGCTCAGCAGCTTTCGCGCCCGGTCACCCAGTTCGCTCATGCCATGGACAGTACAGCGGCGCCGCGGACCCGTTCGGTGGCCAGGTCACTCAGCGCCTGGCCGGCCTGATCGAACCGGTACGGGGTGGTGGTGACCTTGATCCGGAGCCGCTCAGCCAGGGTCAGGAACTCGGTCGCGTCGGCCCGGGTGTTGGCGGTGACGCTGCGCACCTGGCGCTCGTAGAACAGGTGCCGGTCGTAGTTCAGCTCCGGGATGTCGGTCAGGTAGATCCCGGCGATCGCGAGTGTCCCGCCCCGGTCCAGGGCGCTCAGCGCGGCCGGGACCAGGGTGCCGACCGGGGCGAACAGGATCGCGGAATCCAGCGGGACCGGCGCCGGGTCGAAGGAGCCCTGGGCCGACGCGACACCCAGCGAGCGGGCCAGTTCCCGGGCCGCCTCACCCCGGGTGAACACGTGCACCGCAGCGCCCTGGGCCATGGCGACCTGGGCCGCGAGGTGCGCGGAACCGCCGAACCCCCAGATGCCCAGCGTGCCGCCCGGCGGCACCTCGGCCCGGCGCAGCGCCCGGTAGCCGATGATCCCGGCGCACAGCAGGGGGGCCAGTTCGGCGTCGCTGAAGCCGCGCGGCAGCGGATGGGCGAACGCCTCCGCGACCACCATGTACTCGGCGTAGCCGCCGTGGAAGTCCCAGCCGGTGTAGACCGAGGCCGGGCACAGGTTCTCCTGTCCCCGGCGGCAGAACACGCAGGACCCGTCGGTCCCGCCCAGCCAGGCCGCGCCGACCCGGTCCCCGGTCGTGAACCGGCGGGTGCCCGGCCCGGCCGCCACCACCTCGGCCACGACCTCATGCCCGGGCGTGGTCTCCGGCCGCCTGGGCGGCAGGTCTCCCTCGGCCAGGTGCAGGTCGGTCCGGCACACGCCGCAGCAGCGGATCCGCAGCAGGAGCTGGCCGGGACCGGGCTCCGGGACCGGGCGCTCGACCAGGCGCAGCGGGCCGGAGGCCACCGGCCCGGGCTGATGCACTACCCATGCACGCACAGTCCCACCGTACGGGGCTCCGCGTCCCTGGGGGACGACCCCCTGGAACCCCTGCGCATCGCCAGGGCTCGGAGGGAACACGCCTCCGGCGCGCCCCGCCTCGCTCCATTTCCCTGGGGGACGACCCCCTGGAACCCCTGCGCATCGCCGCCGGAGGGAACACGCCTCCGGCGCGCCCCGCCTCGCGGCGATTCAGGACCGCGTGAAGCGCGCCGTCACGTCGATGGTCGAGGGGCCGGTCAGCATGCCCAGCTGGTTCCAGGTCAGGCCGAAGTCGGCCCGGTCCACCACGACGCCCTCGGCCCGCAGCGTGAACGCCGCCGGGCTCACGTCCGCCAGCGTGGCGGTGAAGCTGAGCGGCCGGGTCTCCCCCGCGACCGTGAGCGTGCCGTTCACGGTCACCTGGTCAGCGGTCCGGCTGGCGCTGGACAGGTCGGCGACGATCGACGGGTGCTCAGCGGCGTTGAAGAAGTCCGCCGAGGCCAGGTGCCGGTCCCGCTTGGCGTTCTTGGTGTTCAGCGAGGCCGCGCCGATCTCCAGCCGGGCGCGGGCTGCGCCGCCGGGCAGGATCTCGGCGCTCCCGGCCAGCTCGGCGAACCCGCCGCGCACGGTGACCAGGCCCCACATGGTCTTGGAACGCAGCGAGACCGACGAGTTCGCCGGGTCCAGGGTCCAGGTACTCGGGCCGCCCAGCACGGTGTCCGGCGTGGCACCCGCCGGCGCTGCGGTGGCTTGCGGTGGCTGGTCGGCTGCAGTCATGGTTCGGCACTCCCTGGAGTTGATTGGCTCAGGCGGTGAAATTCACTGTGTATATATTATCGTACGTAATAATAGGGTGCACGAAGCACCCCAGGTAAGCTGGGAAGATGGCAGTTGATCAGGTGCCGGAGCCGACCGTGGCTGACGGCTGCCTGGACGCCGGCCCGGGACTGGCGGACCGCCTGGCCGCAAACGACCTGGTGCCCCCGGGGGCACCCGATGAGGTACGCCTGGCCGGCCTGCCCGCGGCGGAACGCCGCCGCAGGCTGGTCGCGGAAACCGCCCGCTTCACATCCGCGTTCCTGCGCTGGATGGAGGGACGGGCCTGCGGCGGGCTCACCTACGCCCGGCTCCGGCTGCTCGAGGCCCTGCACTGCGGCGGCCCGGCGATCATGCGTGACCTCGGCGTCCAGCTCGGCGTCAGCCCGCGGAACATGACCGCGATGGTGGATGCGCTCGAGGATGCCCAGCTCGTGGTGCGCCGCCCGCATCCGACCGACCGGCGGGCCACCCTGGTCGAGCTGTCCCCGAGCGGGGCCCGGGAAGCGGAACAGGCCCTGGAGCCCCGGCTGGACGCCATGGCCGAGTTGTTCGAGGGGTTCTCCGCCGCGGAGCAGCAGGCCTTCGCCGACGCGCTGGCCCGGCTGCGCCGGGCCATGCAGGACCGCCAGGGTGACTGCTGAGCACCTAGGGACACCCGGGTCACCAGGCATCCCAGCCACCGGGCGCTGCTCTTACGAGGTTCTTACCGTCGAGTATGAAATCGCCCTCACCTGCACTGATGTGCATAACGTCAGACCATGGCAGGGGCCGGAACCAGGGGACCAGGGCAGCGCGCTGCCGGACTGCGTGACGGCGCCCGGGAGCGCCGCGAAGCCAGGAAGCGCCGGGCCGCGCGGCGGCGCCGCGCCCTGGCGGCCTCCGCTGCGGCGGAGTTCAACCGGGCGGGGCTGATGGTGCGCCGGGCCGCGGACGCGGCCCGGCATCCAGCCGAGCATCCGCCGCCGGGCCCGTTCCGGCCAGGGCTCTGGCGCAGCCCGCTGCGCGGGCTGTGGCTCACCTCGGTCCTGGCCGTGGTGCTGCTGGCCGGGCTGATCATCCTCGCGGTGACCGGCCTGCTGTCCTACGCGGCCTACGACCCGCTGCTGCCCGGCAACGACCAGACCCCCGGCGCAGGGCTGCTGCGGTTCTACATGTTCTCCTGGCCAACGCACCCGTCCTGGCTGTACCGGGTGGACCAGGGCGTGCACATCACCCTGGGCCTGGCCCTGCTGCCGGTCGTGCTGGCCAAGCTGTGGTCGGTGCTCCCCCGCCTGTTCGCCTGGCCCCCGGTCCGCTCGCTGGCCCAGATCCTGGAGCGGGTCAGCCTGATCATGCTGGTCGGCGGGGTGCTGTTCGAGTTCGCCACCGGCATCCTGAACATCCAGAACTACTACGTCTTCCCGTTCTCCTTCTACACCGCGCACCTCTACGGCGCCTGGGTCTTCATCGCCGGGTTCGTCATCCATGTGACCCTGAAGTTCCCGCGGATGGTGGCCGGCCTGCGATCCCGCAGCCTGCGCCGGGAACTGCGCACCCCCCTGGAGCAGACCAGACCGGAAGAGCCGGTCGCGGGCGAGGCCGACGGCGAGGGCCTGCGCGCCGCCCGGCCGCGCGCCCCGACCATCTCCCGCCGGGGCCTGCTGGCCGCCATCGGCGGTGCGTCGCTGACCCTGGCCGGGCTGGTCGTCGGCCAGTCCATCGGCGGCCCGGCCCGGCGCACGTCCCTGTTCGGGCCGCGCGGGCTGTCCGCGACCGCCCCGCACTACCTGCCGGTCAACCGGACCGCGGCGTCGATCGGCCTGACGGCCGCGGACGTCGGCCCCGCGTACCGGCTCACGCTGATCGGGGCCCGGACGGTCACGCTGACCCAGGCCCAGCTCCTGGCCCTGCCGCAGCACGCCGTGGAACTGCCGATCGCCTGCGTGGAGGGCTGGTCGGTGTCCGCCCGGTGGACCGGGGTCCGGCTGGCCGACCTGGCCCGGCTGGCGGGGATGCCGGAGCCGGCCGCGGCGCAGGTCGAGTCGATCCAGCAGGTGGGGGCGTTCAAGAGCGCGGTGCTGTCGGCAGGCCAGGTGAGTGATCCGCAGTCGCTGCTGGCCGTCACGCTCAACGGCCGCGTGCTGCCGCCGGACCACGGCTACCCGGCCCGGACGATCATCCCCGGCGCACCCGGCGTGCACAACACGAAATGGGTCAACAAGATCATTTTCCTGAAGCAGGTGTGACCGCAGTGACGACCCGTGGCAGGACCTTGGCCAGCCGGATCCGGCACTGGTACGGCGCCAACCCGCTGCACCTGCTGGCCCTGCTGGCCGCGTTCGCCCTGGCCGGGTACGCGGTCCGGGCAGTGATCGCGGCCGGGCAGTTCCGCGGCTTCGCGATCTGGTTCGCCGTGGCGATCGTCGGCCACGACCTGCTGCTGTTCCCGCTGTACTCGCTGGCCGACCGGTCCGTGCAGCGGCTGCTGCCCTGGAAGCGGCGCCGGGCGCAGGCCAGCCCGCCCGGGCCCGGCCAGGTCCCCGGGCCCCCGGTGATCAACTACGTGCGGATCCCGGTGGCGTTCTCACTGCTGCTCCTGATGGTGTTCTTCCCGCTGATCCTGGGCCTGTCCGAACCCGAGTACCACCGGGCCAGCGGGCTGACCACCCAGCCGTACCTGTGGCGCTGGCTGGCGGTAACCGGGGTCCTGTTCGCCGGGTCCGCGGTCAGCTACGCCCTGCGCTGCCGCCGGGCGTCGTCCCGGGCCCGGAAGCAGGCCGCCGCCCGGACCCGCGCCCAGCAGAGGCCGCCCGCCGCCCCGGACGCCGTCCCATCACCCGCCGCCCCCCGTCCCGGCTTCGACGTCTGGCACCCGGCCCGCCCCAGCCACGGCCCGGACTCCCCCGGCCCCCGCTGAGCCCCGCCCGCACGCGGGTTAGTCGGGGTCTTCCCAGGCCTCGATGCCTTCTTTGACGGCGAGGGCGGCGATGACGAGCGCGGCGATGGGGTCGGCTTGCCACCATCCGGTCCAGGCGCTGAGGCCGACGCCGAGCAGGGTGGCGGCGGAGGTCGCGGCGCAGAACGCGGTTTCGGCGGAGTCGGCGATCAGGGTGCGGTTGCCCAGGGCCTGCCCCGTGCGGCGCTTGGCCAGGGCGAGGCCGGGCATGACCAGGAGCGCTGCGGCGGCCACGGCGAGCCCGGGCAGAGACGTTCGCGGCTGGGCGCCGGTGACCAGGTCACGGGTGCTCTGGATGGCCAGGTACGCGGCCAGGGCGAAGAAGGTGACGCCGATGAGCCGCACCGCCCGGGTTTCGCGTTCCTGCCCGGCGATCTCGCCGCGCAGCTGCCAGATGACGATGGCGGCGGCGAGGAATTCGATGACTGAGTCCAGGCCGAACCCGGTCAGGGCGATCGAGGAGGCCAGGATCCCGGCGGTGATGGCCACCGCGGCCTCGACGGTCATCCAGGCCATCGAGGCGTATTCGAGCCTGAACCCGTGGCGGCGCAGCCGGGCTGCGGCGGCGGTGTCCTCGGTCACTGGGGCTGCCCGTAGACCGGGCACAGCGCGACCGCGTTCCCGGTCTCGGCGAGCAACTCCTCGGCGGCGGCCAGCAGCGCGGGCAGCGCAGGCTCGGCGGGCGGGGCGAGTGAGTACACCGACGCCCGGCCCTGCGCGCGGGCGGTAACCAGCGCGCAGTCCCGCAGGCAGGCCAGGTGCTTGGACACCGTGGACTGGGCCAGGCCTAGCTCGCCGGCCAGGTCGGTGACCCGGGCCGGGCCGCTGGCCAGGCGGCGCACGATCGCCAGCCGCGCCGGGTCGCCCAGTGACCGGAACAGCGCCGCCGCCGGCCCCAGCCCCGCCCGGGATGCCGTGACCACGCCCACTCTCATCGTCATACAGCGATGATATCGCCAGAGACGCAAGCCGACCCGGGCGTCCACCCGGCTGGAGGCCGGGAACTCCGATGGCGTGAAACGTGGGCTACATGTCGTTGACGCCATCACCCGGCGCACCGCAGGGTGAAAGCGTGGAACAGCGCAGGACGGTCTTCGTCATCTTCGATGGCTTCCAGCCGCTCGATATGGTCGGCCCGCACGAGGTGTTCAGCCGTGCGGCCCGGCTCGGCGGCGGTTACGCCTGCGAGGTCGTGGCCGCCCGCGCGGGCCTGGTCCGGTCCGGCAGCGGCCTGCCGGTATATGCGGCCGGCCTCGAGGACAGCGGTCCTGACGGCGTTGACACGCTGGTCATCGCCGGGGGAACCGGCGTCGACCAGGCCTGTCACGATGAGCGGCTGGTCAGCTGGATCGCGGCGGCCGGGACGGGCGCCCGGCGCGTCACCTCGGTCTGCAGCGGGGTGTTCCTGCTGGCCGCGGCCGGGCTGGTCACCGGGTGCACGGTCACCACCCACTGGGGCCGCGCCGGGCAGCTCGCCCGCCAGCATCCGGAGCTGCGCGTGGACTGCGACCCGATCTTCATCCGGGACGGCCGGGTCTGGACGTCGGCCGGCGTGACGGCCGGGATGGATCTCTCGCTGGCGCTGATCGAGGAGGATCTGGGCCGCGATATCGCCCACCAGGTGGCCCAGGAGCTGGTCATGTTCCTGCGCCGCCCGGGCGGCCAGTCCCAGTTCAGCGTGCCGCTGTGGTCGGCGCAGCCGCGAACCGACCCGATCCGCGCGGCCGTGTCGGCCATCCACGCCGATCCGGGCGCCAGGAACGCCATCCAGGACCTGGCCGGCCGGGCTGGCCTGAGCCCGCGGCACCTGCAGCGCCGGTTCACCGCCGAGGTCGGCACCCCGCCCGCGGCCTACGTGGAGCGCGTCCGCATCGAAGCAGCCCAGCGCGCGCTCACCGGCACCGACGACCCGGTCAACACCATCGCGCGGCGCTGCGGCTTCGGCACGGCGGAGACGCTCCGCCGGGCCTTCCACCGGCACGCCGGCATCGCACCAGCGGACTACCGGACCCGGTTCCGGTCAACCAGGGAGCTCACGTGACAACGTACGGACTGCTGATCTTCGAAGGCGCGGAAGAGCTGGACTTCATCGGGCCGTGGGAGGTGTTCACCACGTCCGCCATGCTGCGCGACGACGCCGATACCGCGGTGCTCATCGCCGAGGACCGCGGCCCGGTCCGGTGCGCCAAGGGCCTGCGCGTGCTGCCCGACCACACCCTGGGTGACCATCCGGCATTAGACGTGCTGCTGGTGCCGGGCGGCCTGGGCACCCGCCGCGAGGTATCCAACCCGGCGATCACCGGCTGGATCCGCGGCGTCTCCGCGACCGCCGCCTGGACGACCAGCGTCTGCACCGGTGCCCTGCTGCTGCACGAGGCCGGTCCCGCCCGCGGCCGCCGGGTCGCGACCCACTTCGCTTTCGAAGACACCCTGCAGGCCCGTGGTGACATCACCGTGATCCGCGACGCCCGCTACGTCGTCGACGGGAACCTGGTCACCAGCCAGGGCGTGTCGGCCGGCATCGACATGGCGCTGTGGCTCGTGGGAGCCCTGCACGGCCGCGATCACGCGCGCGGAGTCCGCCGGTACATCCAGTACGAGCCGGCCCCGCCGTACCTGGCCGACGAGCCGGTCAGCGCCGCCGTCAGCGCCGGGTGATGCTCAGCCTCGCGTGAGACCGGGGAGGCAACCGGTATTCCGGCCGAGGACGCAGCGATGACGGATTCATGACGGCCGCCCGCAAGCTCCTCTCGTTAGCGATGCCGGCTCACCGGCACCCACGGGAGGACACATGTACAGGCATTTCTCACCGTTCCTGCTCACCTGCCTGCTGGCCATCGGGCTGCCCCTCGGCGCCGCGGCGACCAGTGCCGCGGCGGCGACCACCCCGCCCGCAGCGGCCCCGGCGGCTCACGCCGGGCCGGCGGCGGCCGCCGCGGCGACCGCGCTCGTGACCAACCACGTGCGGCCGCTCTCACTGACCCAGGCCCGGGCGCGCGGGCTGATCCCGAACGCCGCGAGCGCGGCGGAGAGCTGCTGGACCGACAACTTCTACATGGCCCCGCTGGTCGGGATGTCCGAAGGCGGGTCCGAGGACTGGTGCGGCAACGGCTCATCCATCACCTACGCGCAGCCGGGTAACTGCTACGGCACAACCTCCTGGCCGACCTGGAATTACCTGGGGTGCAGCACCACCGGCTACTACGGGGCGGGCTGGAACCAGGCCCAGCAGCAGGTCAACTGGAACATGTGCACGGCATGGATCCCGTGGCCGTCCAACACCTGCCTGCACAACCAGGTCAACTACCTGCGGCTCGGCTTCGGCCCGACCGGGAACGTGTGGACGGTGAGCAAGGGCGTGCTGTAACGACGTACCCGATCGGCGTGGTGCGCGGCGTGCCACAGGAGCGCGCCGCGCACCACGCTGATACGTTCGCTGGGCGCCTTGGAACGACGATCCCTACGGGGAGACGGGGACGGCCTCCGGGACTGCCGCCGGGACGGCGTGGGCAGGCGAGGGCTGGGCGGGGGCGGGCTGCACCGTCGCGCGGGACCGCCGCCAGCGGATCAGGGCCACGGCCACGACCACGGCCAGCGCCAGGCCGTACGCGGCCCGCAGAGCGTCCAGGACGGGCACCCGGACCCCGGGCAGCGGGTCGCTGACCGCCAGGTAGCGGACCATGGCGAAGCCGAGCCACTCCACCCGGCCGTCGAAGGCGACCAGCATGACCAGCAGCATGGCGTACCAGGGGAAGGGCGGCGTGGCCACGGCGAGCGCCACGCCGGTCATCACCACGGCGCCGCGCCAGGGCCGGTCCGGGTCGCCGCGCCGCAGCACGACCAGGGCGACCGTGGCCAGGACCGCGAACGCGGCCAGAAAGCCCCACTTCCCCGGGACCAGCATGCCGAGCAGCAGGAACCGGGAGCCGTTCGCGTACCCTTCCTGCTGCAGGTAGCCGGGCAGGAACCCGATCACGCCGCTGCCCACGGCGAGCGCGTGCGGCAGGTACACGATGACGGTGGCCGTGATGCCCGCGCTGATCACCGCGGCCGGCCGCCGCCGCAGCACGGCCGGCGCGATCAGCACCGGGGTGACCTTGGTCCAGATGGCCAGGGCCAGCAGGGCCCCCCCGGCCAGCGGGCGCCGCAAGGCGGCGAAGCCCGCCCCAGCGGGGCGGCTCAGCGCCCCGGGCCGGGCCAGCAGGATCAGCGCGCCCGCGGTGAGGCCTGCGGCCAGCACGTCCACGTGCGCGTTGTTGCCCGCTTCCAGGGCCACGGTGGGACACCACGCCCACAGCACGGCCAGCCGGCGGTCCCGGCCCACCTTCGGCAGGCCGTACAGGAGCAGCAGCGTGACCAGGACCGCGCAGAGCGCCGCGCCCGCCTGGATCGGCGTGGTCCCGCTGCCCGCCGGCGCCAGGTAGTGCACGCCGAGGAAGTAAGCCTCGGCCACCGGCGGGTAGATGGTGTGCACGATGGGACGGTTGATCAGGGTGCAGCCAGGGTCGGCGAGCTGGGTGGAGCCGTCCAGCCGCATCCCGGCCGCGACGCAGTGCGGGGCCTGGGCCGGCCAGAGGAACGGGTCGCGCAGCGAGGCCAGCTGGGGCGCGGCCGGCGCGTACTGGTACGGGTCGATGCCCGCCGCCTGGACCCGGCCGTCCCAGATGTAGCGGTACAGGTCATCGCTGCCCTGCGGCCCGGCGGTCAGGGCCGCGACCTGCACCGCGATGCCGCCGATGACGATCAGGGCCACCGCCCAGCGGACCGGCAGCCGCAGCACCAGCCAGGCGCCGGCGCCGAACAGGACCCAGAGGCCGAGCGACACCGGGAGGATGCCGGTCCGCGCGAAGAGCACCGAGTGGACGGTGAGGGCGGTCAGCGCGGTGAGCGCCGCCGCGATCGCCGCCGCGGCGGCGATCCTGACTCCCGCGGTCATGAGTCAATCCCCCGGGACAGCGCGGCGAACCAGCGGCCCGCGTCGGTCCACACCTCGGTCACGGCCAGCCCGGCGCGCAGGCCGGTCTCGCTGATCTGGTCGGCGCCGATCGACGCCCAGGGGAACCAGGAGCTGCACTTGCCCGCGTGGCTGAGCCGGACCATGTCCTTGGCCAGCGGCGAACCCGGCGGCTCGACCTCGACCAGCGCCTGGCCGAGCGGCTTCAGCAGCTCGGCCACCCGGCTGAGCAGGGCGTCGGGGTCGCCGCCGATGCCGATGTTGCCGTCCGCGAGCAGGACCCGCGCCCACCGCCCGGTCCCGGGGACCGTGGAGAACACGTCCCGGTGCAGCGCCAGCGCACCGCACGACCGGGCTAGCTGGACAGCCGACGGCGTGATGTCGATCCCGAGGGCCGGCACGCCCCGCTCGGCCAGCGCCACGGTGAGCCGCCCGGGGCCGGACCCGACGTCCAGCGTGTGCCCCTGGCAGCGGTCGAGGATCGAGGCGTCGCCCGGTATGACGTGCAGCCAGTCATCGATCCTGAGCGGGGTGCGGCGGCCGTCCGAGTACTCGATTTCCGGCCGCGCGAGGCCAGCAAGAGCATCTTCGTACAGCTCACCGAGCACGCGGTCCCCTCCTTCCGGGGTCTGGCCGGGACAGCAGCCCGGGTACCGGTGGCAGCGGCGACGAGCCTAACGTCGGGGGCAGGTGAATGACCCTTACGGACCGATGACGGATCTGTCCCGGTCAGGGGCGCAAAGTGAGTGCGCCATCTACGGTGTAAGGGTGAACACCAACCCCGACCGGCCGGGACGGATCATCGTGGTCGACGATGATGCGACCCTGGCTGATGTCGTCGGGCGTTACCTGACGCGCGATGGGCACCACGTGGAATGCGTCGGCGACGGCTACGAGGCCCTGCGCCGGGTCGCCGCCGAGCCGCCGGACCTTGTCGTCCTCGACCTGATGCTGCCTGGCATCGACGGCCTGGAGGTCTGCCGCAGGCTGCGCGCGCAATGGCCCATCCCGGTGGTCATGCTGACCGCGCTGGGCGAGGAGACCGACCGGGTGGTCGGCTTCGAGACCGGCGCCGACGACTACGTCACCAAGCCCTTCAGCCCCCGCGAGCTGGCCTTGCGGGTCCGGTCGGTGCTGCGCCGCGCCCGGGGCGGGGGCCTGCCCGACCCGCCCGCGCTCGGCGTCATCAAGGACGGCAACCTCGCGGTCAACCTGGGGGCGCACTCGGTCACGCTGGCCGAGAGCACGCTGTCCCTGACCTCCCGCGAATACGACCTCCTGGTCCACCTCATGCGCCGCCCCCGCCAGGCCTTCAGCCGGGAGCAGTTGCTCGCGCACGTGTGGGGCTGGACCTTCGGTGACACCTCGACCGTGACCGTGCACATCCGGCGGCTCCGGGAAAAGATCGAGCCGGACCCGACCGCGCCACGGCGGATCGTCACCGTCTGGGGCGTTGGCTACCGCTACGAACCGGGAGAAGCATGAAAGGCATCGACGCGCCCACCCTCTGGCAGGTGACGTACACCGTCGCCGGGGTCGCCGTCGCCTCGGCCGCGGCCGGCCTGCTCAGCGTCCGGCTGCTCGCACGGCGGTCGCTGGCCACGCTCCTGTTCGTGGTGGCCGCGGTGGTGATCGTCAGCACCAGCGCCGGGGTCGGGGTCATCGCCTACAAGATGATGATCTCCACGGAGGACCGGAACGTCGTGCTGGCCGTCGTGGTCATCGCGGGGCTGGCCGGGTTCGCCGTCGCGCTGCTGGTCGGGCACCGGGTCACCGCGGCCAGCCGGGTCCTGCTCGGCGCGGTCCGCAACGTCGGCAGCCTCGGCTACTACGAGCCGCCCGCCGGCCACCTGCCGGCCGAGTTCGCCACCCTCTCCGACGAGCTGGCCCTGGCGCACGAGAAGCTCGCCGAGTCCCGGACCCGGGAGCGGGCGCTGGAGGCCAGCCGCCGGGAACTGGTCGCCTGGGTCAGCCACGACCTGCGCACCCCGCTGGCCGGGCTGCGGGCGATGGCCGAGGCGCTGGAGGACGGCGTGGTCGTCGACTTCGAGACGGTGACCACGTACCACACGCAGATCCGGCGGGAGGCCGACCGGCTGTCCGCCATGATCGACGACCTGTTCGAGCTGGCCCGGATCCACGCGGGCGCGCTGCGGCTGTCCCGCCGCCTGGTCGGGCTGGACGACCTGGTCGCCGAGGCCCTGGCCAGCACCGAGCCGCTGGCCCGCGCCAAGGGCGTGCGGCTGCGCGGGTCCTCGGTGCGCGGGCTGCCGGTCCTGGTCAACGCCGATGAGTTCGGCCGGGCGCTGCGCAACCTGGTCACCAACGCGATCCGGCACACGCCGTCCGAGGGCATGGTCGAGGTCCAGGGTGATCTGCACCGCGGCATGGCCTGCGTCAGCGTGGTGGACGCCTGCGGCGGAATCCCGCCCGAGGCGCTGCCCCGGGTCTTCGACGTGGCGTTCCGCGCGGAGACGGCCCGCACCCCCGGCCCGGATAACAACGCCGGGCTCGGCCTCAGCATCGCCCGCGGCATCGTGGAAGCCCACGCGGGACAGATCGCCGTGCAGAACATCGCGCGGGGCTGCCAGTTCGTGATCCGGCTGCCGCTGGCCCGGACCGAGGCCCAGCACACGGCCCCGATCGCGCAGCCGGGCTACGCTCAGGCCGGCTGACTGACCCGGGCCGGGCCGCCACTGGCCGGGCCGCCACTGGCCGGCGCGCAGCGGGGCGTGGGCGAACTCGGTCATCCCGTCGGCGAACCTGGTCTCGGCCCGGAAGCCCAGGCCCCGGGTGGCCGCCTCAGGTGAGGCCACGATGTGCCGGACGTCGCCCAGCCGGTAGCGCCCGGTCACCGTGGGATCGGGACCGCCGAACGCGCCGGCCAGCGCCGTCGCCATCTCGCCGACCGTATGCGGCTCGCCGCTGGCCACGTTGAAGGCCCGCAGCGTTCCCGGCACGCCTGCCCGCAGCGCGGCCAGGTTGGCCCGGGCCACGTCGTGCACATGGACGAAGTCCCGGCGCTGCTGCCCGTCCTCGTAGACCTGCGGGGACCGGCCGCCTTCCAGCGCGGACCGGAAGATCGCCGCCACCCCGGAGTACGGCGTGTCCCGCGGCATCCGCGGCCCGTACACGTTGTGGTAGCGGAGCGCGACCGCGGACCCGCCGGTCATCCGGGCCCAGGTGGCAGCCAGATGCTCCTGGGCGAGCTTGCTGGCCGCGTAGGCGTTGCGGGGATCCAGCGGGGCGTCCTCGGTGACCGTGGCCACGCTGAGCGGCGCTGAGCACTGCGGGCAGCGGGGCTCGAAGCGGCCCGCCTCCAGATCGCTCACGTCGCGCGGGGCCGGCCGGACCCGGCCGTGCTCCGGGCAGTCGTAGGCGCCTTCCCCGTAGACCACCATGGACGAGGCCAGCACCAGGCGGGGCACGCCGCTGCGGCCCATGGCCTCGAGCAGCACCGCGGTACCGGTCACGTTAACGTCGGAGTAGGCGGGCAGGTCGGCCAGGTCAACGCCGAGGCCGACGAGCGCGGCCTGATGGCACACGACGTCCGCGCCCGCTACGGCGCGGCGGACCGCGTCGGGGTCGCGGACGTCCCCCACGGCCAGGTCGAAGTTGTCGGGCAGGTAATCGGGCCGCCCGGTGTGCACAGCCGGGGTGAGCGAGTCCAGGCCCTGGACCTCGTGGCCCGCCGCGCGCAGGCAATCGACCGCATGGGAGCCGATGAACCCCGCGGCCCCGGTCACCAGTATTCGCATACCAGCAGCGAATCACGCGGTCCACCTGGGCTCATACGGTGCGCGACGATACGTCACAGCTCCGTAAGGGTCGATAAGGGTCCTCCCGGGCTACTGTCGCGCCATGAGGATCGACGTCATCCTGCCCTGCCTGAATGAGGCCGAGGCACTGCCCTGGGTTCTGTCCCGGATGCCGGAGGGCTTTCACCCGATCGTGGCCGACAACGGCTCGACCGACGGGTCGGCCAGCATCGCGGTCAACCACGGGGCCACGGTCATCCCGGTGCCACAGCGCGGTTTCGGTGCCGCCTGCCACGCCGGGCTGGCCGCGGCGACCAGCGACATCATCTGCTTCATGGACGCGGATGCCTCGCTGGACCCCCGCGACCTGCCGCAGGTCGCGGACCCGGTGCTGCTCGGCTCCGCCGACCTGGTGCTGGGCCGCCGGATGACCGCCACCCTGGGCAGCTGGCCGGTGCACGCCCGGGTGGCGAACAAGGTCCTCGCCGCTGAACTTCGCCGCCGCACCGGGGTGCGCCTGCGCGACCTCGGGCCGATGCGCTGTGCCCGCCGCGCCCCGCTCCTCGGGCTGGGGCTGGCCGACCGGCGCTTCGGCTACCCGCTGGAGATGGTGATGGCCGCGGCTGTCGCCGATTGGAGGATCGACGAGGTGGAAATCCCCTACCTGCCCCGGTCCGGGCGGTCCAAGGTCACCGGCACGGTGGGCGGGACGGTGCGGACCGTCCGCGACATGCGCCGGGTGCTCGCCTCATGACTCACCCCAGCCCATCCGCGACCATCCAGGCCCAGCTCATCGTCCTGGCCAAAGCCCCGGTGCCCGGCCGGGTCAAGACCCGGCTCACCCCGCCGTTCACCCCGCAGGAAGCCGCGATGCTGGCCGGGGCCGCGCTGGCCGACACGCTGGAGGCCGGGGCCAGCGCCTTGTTCGCCCGGCACACGCTGGCCCTGGATGACCAGCGGGCCGCGCCGGGCGTGCTGCGCGCCGAGCTGCCGGCCCGGTTCGAGGTGACGGCGCAGCGCGGGAAGGGCCTGGACGAGCGGATCGCCGCCGCCTTCGACGACGCCTACGCGCAGCTCGCCCTGCCCATCGTGCTGATCGGCATGGACACTCCCCAGGTGACCCCGGGTCTGCTGGAAACGGTGGCGCACCCGCTGGCCGCCGGGGAGGCGGACGCGGTCTTCGGGCCCGCCGAGGACGGCGGCTTCTGGCTGCTCGGCCTGCGCCGGCCCGATCCTGAGCTGATCCTGGGCGTGCCCATGTCAGCGGATCACACCGGCCGGGTCCAGCTGGACCGGCTGCGTGACGCCGGCCTGCGGGTCCGCCAGGTGCCGGAGCTTCTCGACGTGGACACCGCCGCGGACGCGGAACGGGTCGCACGTCAGGCCCCCGGCAGCCGGTTCGCGGCCACCCTGGCCAGCCTGCTCCCGGCCGACCGTTCCCAGCCGGCCCTCACCGGGCGCCATCACCAGGTGCGGCCGGCCCCGGCCGCCGCCATCGGGTAAGCACTGCCGGGCCAGCACTGCCGGGCCAGCACGCCGGCAGCACCGGGCCAGCAGCACCGGGTCACACCACGGGCTGGGCCGCCTGGCGGGCCGCGGCGCGGTCGGCGGCGATGAGGCGGTAGCAGAGTTCCACCAGCAGCAGCCCGACCACGGACTCGACGATGCCCTCACCGGCCGACCGGACGATCAGGGTGGTCACGACGTCGGTGGTGCCGGACGGGTCGGGCAGGAAGGCCACGATCCCGTTGGAGGCCAGGATCGGCAGCGTGGCGAACGCCGCGGCCCGCCAGAAGCGCGGCCGGACCAGGTGCGCGGAGCGGCGCAGGCCTGCCCACGCGTGACGGTGCTCGATCTCGATGACCGGCCCGACCACGGCCAGCAGCGTGATGGCCACCAGCCCGGGAATGATCAGGGCCAGCAGCCCGGCCACGATGATCAGGGTGGCCATCAGGTCGGCCAGGATCAGCGAGCCCCAGGGCAGCGACCGGAGCACGTCCCGGATCCGGGTGCCGTGTGCGTCGTGCTCCCCGTGCCCGGTCTCACTGACCAGCCGGGACAGGAAGCCGGACAGGAACACCGCGCCGAGCAGGCTGACCGCCGACGCCGACAGGGAGCCGGCCAGGGCCGTGGCCACGTCCATCCGGTCGAGGAGGCGATCGGCGGCGAGCTCCACCGCCACGGTCACCGCGGACACCACGATCGACACGGCCAGGATCCGCCCGGGGTCCCGCCGGGCGGTGCGCACGACCGCGGCGGCGATCGGCCGGAACCGCAGCGTCGCATCGCGTGACGTCATGACACGGCACGCTACGTGATCAGCACTTCGCCGGTGTCCGCCGGGGCTCCCGGCGTCTCCGCGATGACCTGGAGGTTTCGTCAGGAACCCGCACAGCGCGGCGGCACCGGGTGCGGTGCCGCCGCGCTGGGGTGAAACTCAGCCTGCCGGGCCAGCCCGTTACTCCGTGGCGGCGGGCAGCTCGGTCATCAGGTCGTCGGCGGTCTCCATGCCGGCCTTCCATACCGACCGGGCGATGATCTTGGAGGGATCGGCCCGGTGCGCGTAGTGCCGGGCGACCTCGGTGCCCTCGCCGAGCAGGCCCTCGGACAGCGTGGTCGGCTGCAGGCCCAGGGCCAGGAACTGGTCGTTACGGACGATCAGCTCGTTCTCCTCGGCCTCGCGCCGCGGGTTGGGCAGGTAGGCGATGTCCACACCCATCACGTCGCCCACCATCTTGGCCAGGTCCAGCACCCGGTGGGTCTCGGTGATCTGGTTGAGCACCCGGGGCTTGTCCCCCGACACCGGCGGGTTGCTGATGGCCAGCTCGATGCACCGCACCGTGTCCCGGATGTGGATGAACGCGCGGGTCTGGCCGCCGGTACCGTGCACCGTCAGCGGGTGGCCGATGGCCGCCTGCATCAGGAACCGGTTCAGCACCGTGCCGTAATCACCGTCGTAGTCGAACCGGTTGATCAGCCGCTCATCCCGGCTGGTCTGGTCGGTCTGGGTGCCCCACACGATGCCCTGGTGCAGGTCAGTGATCCGCAGCCCGTCGTTCTTGGCGTAGAACGCGAACATCAGCTGATCCAGGGTCTTGGTCATGTGATACACCGACCCCGGGTTCGCCGGGTGCAGGATCTCCCGCTCCAGCTCACCATCGGGCGTCGGCACCTTCACCGTCAGGTATCCCTCGGGGATCGGCGCGCTGCCCGACCAGCCGTAGCCGTACACGCCCATCGTGCCCAGGTGCGCCAGGGCCGCGTCGATACCCGTCTCGACCAGCGCGGTCAGCAGGTTGTGCGTCGCGCGGACGTTGTTGTCGACGGTGTAGCGCTTGGTGGCCGTGGTCCGCATCGAGTACGGCGCGGCGCGCTGCTCGGCGAAGTGCACGATGGCGTCCGGCCGCAGGTCCGCCAGCAGTCCGGCCAGCCGGTCGTACTCCGTGGCCAGATCCAGGCTCACGAAGCCGATCTCACGGCCGGAAACCTCACCCCAGACCCGGATCCGCTCACCGATCGGCCGGATCGGCGTCAGCGACTCCACTTCCAGGTCGATATCGATCTTCCGGCGGCTCAAGTTGTCGACGATGGTCACCTCATGACCACGGTCTGACAGGTACAGCGACGTCGGCCAGCCACAGAAGCCATCGCCACCAAGAACCAGAACGCGCATTCCGACTCCCATCACGTTCCGCCGTTTGCAGGGACGCCCTCCGGCTGTTGCCGTTGGGGCCGGGAACTTCACAAGGCGGGACAGCATGACCTGGGGCCATGGCGTCCCGTGGCCGGCCAGTCTACCCGGACAGGCTCCTGCGGGAGCCTGCCGACCAGATCCGCACAAATGCCGCAGATCGCCCTGGTCACCGCCCGCCAGCCATGGCATCCTAGCCAGGCTCAGGGCCCAGCACCAGCGAACGGCCAAGGCCGCCGGTCGGCGGTTCACCGGCTATCTACCCCAAATCCGCCCCTTTCATCAGCCCAGGCAATGGTTTCGTTACCGCAGCATCTGACCCGCCGCCGGCGGACGGGTGAGATGAGTCACAGGAGAAACGGCTGGCCCCGGCGGCTGGGCCTGACGTAACGGGGCAGAAACATCCGCCATGGACGATGGGGATATGAGACAGCGGTGTGTTCAGGTGGGATGCGATTTCACCTACCTGGCCGCGATCGACACGCCGGTCGTCTTCCAGGTGCAGCCCCGGGGGTCCGCGCCCGTGGTGCCGGATGAGTCCGTGGTGCCGGATAAGCCCGTGGTGCCGGATGAGTATGTTGTCGTGGACCACGAGCGCTGGTCGGTGCAGCCCCCCATGGAGTTGCGCAGATATACCGACCTGTACGGCAACCCGTGTGCCCGGGCCGTGCTCCCCGCTGGCCGTTCCAGCGTCGGGTATCACGCGGTGGCCAGCGTTCCCGACGCCACCGAGGACGCGGATGAGGATGCCGTGCAGGCCGCGCCCGACGCGCTGCCCGACGACACCTTGATCTACACGCTGCCCAGCCGGTACTGCCTGCCGGACGTGCTGGGCGATGAGGCGTGGGCCCGGTTCGGCGCGCTGCCCGCCGACTACCGCCGGGTCCAGGCCATCTGTGACTACGTGCACGGCCATCTGGAGTTCAGGTACGGCAGCAGCACCCCGCTGTCCACCGCCGCGGACGTCAATGCGGCGGGCCGGGGCGTCTGCCGGGACTTCACCCACCTGGCCATCTCGTTCTGCCGGGCGCTGAACATCCCGGCCCGCTACGTCTTCGGGTACCTGCCCGACATGGACGTCCCCCCGGACCCGGCGCCGATGGACTTCGCCGCCTGGATGGAGGTCTGGCTGGGCGGCCGGTGGTGGACTTTTGATCCCCGCAACAACATGCGCCGCAAGGGCCGGGTAGTGATCGGCCGGGGCCGGGACGCGTCGGACGTGGCCATGGCCACGACATTCGGCGGGCCGATCCTGGAGTCGATGGTGGTTCAGGCTGAGGAGGCGCCGGGATGACACTCGATCCCCAGCAGCACCTGTTCCTGCAGCACGGGTCGCAGCTGCTCGATCACCGGGAACTGGACCTGGACGCGGCCCGGCGGGTGACCTACGTCATCGAGCAGAGCTTCCGCTACGAGTACGACGCGCCGGTGCAGTCACTGCGGCAGCGGCTGGTCATCGTGCCGCCTGACCGGCACGGCGGCCAGCACCGCCGGGCCTGCCAGCTCGAGGTGGACGGGGCGCAGGCCCGGCGCCGGGTGGGCCGGGACACACGCGGCAACGTGGTCACCTGGCTGCGCGCCGAGCACGTGGCCCAGGCCGTGGAGTTCCGGCTCACCGCCATCGTGGAGCGGATCCGCCGCGACGGGCCCGCCACGGCGCCCCTGGAGGCCGTCCGCAGCCCCGCACTGCTGTCCCCGACCCGGCTGACCGCCCCCGATGACCGGCTCCGCGACCTCGCCGCCCGGCAGCAGGCCACGGCGGTGGCCCCGCTGGACCGGGCGGAGTGGGTCTGCGACCTGGTGCACGGCTTGCTGGAGTACGCCGGCGGGGTCACCTCGGTGCGGACCACGGCCGCCGAGGCGCTGGCCGGTGGCCGCGGCGTCTGCCAGGACATGGCCCACGTGATGCTGGCCCTGTGCCACCTGCTGGGCCTGCCGGCCCGGTACGTGTCCGGGCACCTCATCGGCCAGGGCGGCACGCACGCCTGGGTCGAGGTCGTGGTACCCCGGGCCCGGCACGCGATCGCGGTACCCTTCGACCCGTGCCACGGCCGGCGCGCGGGCAGCAGTTACGTCACGATCGCGACCGGCCGTGACTACAGCGACGTGGCGCCGACCTCGGGCAGCTACGTGGGCACGTCCGGCAGCCGGCTGACCGCCCAGCGCCGGGTAGGTGTGCTGGCCGCCGCCTGAGGCACTCAGGTCCGGTTGCCCCGGATGATGTTGCCCGAGCCGTGGTTCACGATCGGGCGGCCGGTGTTCGGCAGCCGCCGGCCCCGCCGGCTGCGCCCGATGTAGTTGTTGATGATCAGGTTCCGGGTCGTGCCGGCCCGGAGCAGGACGCCGATGCCGGTGTTGCCGCTGATCAGGTTGGCCGGCCTCATCGAGAAGGCCCCGATGAGGTTGGCGTGGGCGTGCCCGGTCAGCAGGACGCCGCCTTTCTGGTTGCCCAGCGCCGACACGCCCAGGATCTCGGGGCCGATGAAGCTGGTGAACACCTGGTTGCCGTAGGCGCCGGCGGAGATGGCCACGCCGTACCCGTCGTTCCCGGAGAACGTGTCCTGCGGGATCACCGAGCGCCGCGTGCCGCCGATGATGTTGCCGTGTGCGGTGCCGTCGATCCGCAGGCCGTCCCCGCCGTTGGGCAGCGGGCCGTTGCCCTTGGTGTTCAGCCCGGCGATGTCCGGGTCCACGGTCACGCCGGACGCGTTGCCGCCCAGCTCGATGCCGTTGCTCCGGTTACCGGAGAACACGTTGGTGCGGACCAGGTTGTTCCCCCCGGTCGCCGTGATCAGCAGGCCGTCCCGGCCGTTCGGTGCGGCACCCTTGAAGGCCAGCAGCCCGCCGAAGGTGTTGAACGTGGTGAACCCGCTGACCTTGCCGGCGACCTCGATCCCGTTGCGGCCGTTGCCCGCGGACACGTTCCCCAGCGGGATCACGCCACCCACCTGGGTGTCCGCCGAGGTCCCCTGGACACCGATGCCGTCCAGCCGGTTGGCCACGATGGACGTGTTGTTGGCCCCGGTGCCGAAGAAGTTGCCCTGCACCACCGTGCCCTTGGCGTCGGTGACCCGCAGCCCGTCCTGCTTGTTACCGCTGACCACGTTGTAGTACACGAAGGGGTTGTTCACGAACTTGCAGCCGATCAGCGAGTTGTAATTCGCCGAGTCGATCCACACCCCGTTCGCGCCGTTCCCGAGGCTGGCGTCGCCATTGGCCGTGGTGCCGATGAAGTTCCCGTTGAGCTCGTTGTGGCCAGCACCGGCGTCGATGAGCACGCCGTTAAGACCGTTAGAGGAAATCAGGTTGCCCAGCGGCGGGACCACGAAGACCGGGGTCACGGTGCCCTTGCTGCCGGTCGGGTTGTTCGCCTGGCCGGTGGCGGAGTCCACGAACGCGGTGCCGCCGATCTCGTTGGCGTACGAGCGGCCGGTGATGGCGAGGCCGTTGTAGCGGTTGGGGAGGGCCGATGTGCCCGCCGGGTTGGTCCCGATCCGGTTGTCCTGCACGGTGTTGATCGAGGATCCGGACAGCGTGATGCCGTTCCCGGCGTTGCCGGAGATCACGTTGGAGACCGCCCCGGACCTGCCCGGAAGGTTCTCGCCGATCGTGTTCGCGTATGAAGACGCCGCAACGAAGACCCCGTCCCCGTGGTTGCCGAAGGCGGCACCGGAGGGGCTGAGGCCGATGTAGTTGCGGTCGAGCGTGATGTTGCTGGCTTCCAGCGTGACCCCGTCGCCGCCGGCGTCGTCCACCGCGAGGCCCAGCAGCCGCGAGCCGGACGAGCCGGGCGCGAACTCCAGCCCGGCCTGCCCGTTGCCGTCGATCTCCACCACCGGCGCGCCGGCGTAGCCGGGGGCGGTGGTCCCGTTGATCGTCGTGTTCCGGGCGACGGCCGGCAGCGCGCTGGCCAGCGTGATCGTGCCGCGGACCGCGAACCTGATCAGCACGGGACGGCCGGGCAGGCTGGTGTTGGCCGAGTTGATCGCGGCCCGCAGGGACCCCGGGCCGGCGTTGCCGAGCCTGGTCACGGTGATGGTCCGCGCGTAGGCGGGCGGAGGGTTGCGGTGCGGGGCCGGCCGCGCGGCCGCGGCGGCGGCGGCACCCCCGGCCAGCACGCCGGACGCGGCGACGCCGGCCGCGATCAGGGCCGCGCCCGCGGCCCGGACCGGCACCCGCGGCACGAAATGGCCTTTACGGACAATTGTTCCGTGTCGCGCGCGTCCCTGGGTGACCATACTGAACACGATTATCCCGCTCCCCCGTAGATGGCATCACGCAGGAATATGCACAGGCAGATCGCCTGGCAAACTCCCGCAACGCCTTTCGGAAAACTCACCCGTATTCAGTACCCGAAATGCGCTTAATTGGCCTTCTGGCTGGATAGAGCGGGTCAGGAGGCGGGCGGGGTGACGTCCTCCGGCGTCTGGGGGGTACTGCCCGGAACCGGGTCACCCGGCGGACGGTCGTCGAAGGACACCTCGATGTGCTGTTCCTCGCGCCGCTGGTTCTGCAGCGCCTGCAGCGCCATGCTGGCCCGGTCGGCCTCGGTGAGCGGCGGCTGGACGATGGACCGCGGCCACAGCCGCCGGGTGAGCACCACGTTGACCTCCGCCGCGTACACGGTGATCTGCACGGCCACGTTGATGTAGGCCACCAGGCCCAGCACCGTCGCGAAGTAGCCGTAGACCGAGTTGCTGTGCAGGAAATGGTGCACCAGGTAGGTGCCGACGATCTGCAGGATGGTCCAGGCGATCCCGCCCGTCACCGCCCCCGGGATCAGCTTCTGGGCCGGCACGCCCTTGGGGGTGAGCACCCGGAAGGCGATGAGGTACATGCCCACGTTGACCAGGGCCGCGGCGGCCACGGCCAGGACCACGAAGATCGCGGCCTTCTGGCCGTAGGTGTTGAGGGCGGCCAGCAGCGTGGTCGCGATCACGCCCACGCCGAGCACGCCGAGGAACTCCATCGCCCGGCCGAGCCGCTGGAAGTACCCGGGCCGGGCGGGCCCGGGCAGGTTCCAGACCTGCTCCATCGTGAACAAGCCGGCCTGGGCCAGCCCGGTGGCCCCCCAGACCACGCCGGCCAGGCCGACGATGAGCCCGATCACGCTGGACCGGCGGAGCTCGGTCACGTTGCCGGTCAGCTGGCTGCCGATCTGCGGGACCTGGCTGGCCACCGCGTCGATGACGCTCTGCCGGAAGGCCGCGTCAACCGAGGCGGCCAGGCCCAGCACGGTCACCAGGACCAGCAGCAGGGGGAACAGGGCGAGGAAGCTGGAGTACGCGAGGTTGGCGACCAGGACGCCGCCGTTGTCGTCGCCGTACTTCTTGAACACGCCGAACACGAAGGACGTGGGCGTGAAGCGCTGCTGGGTCGCGTCGATCCGCCGGATCACCCGCTCCACTGGATTCACCGCGACCACCCGCCTCCGACGGGCATGAACTGCCCCCGGCTGGCCTGGTCAAACAGGGGCCGGGCCGGGGGCGGCTCAGCTAACCGCGGCTGGTTACCCGGGGAGGGCGTCCCCGGTTTCCAGCAGCGTCTTGAGGCCGGACAGGATGCGTGGCCACCCCTCGCTGATGCCGGGCAGCACGGCGCTCCCGGGCTCGAAGCCTTCGTGGACGACGGTCAGCTTGACCATGTCCCCCAGCGGCTTCAGGTCGAAGGTCACCGTGGAACGCTTCTCGCTGGCGACCTTCGCGAAGTGCTCGTCACCGACCTCGTACGCGGCCGCCCATTCGGGCGAGAACGTGTGCCAGGTATAGGACAGCCGCCGGTACGGGCTGGATTCCAGCACGGCCTGAGCGGAGTCGGCGATGGTGACGCCGCCCTTCTCGATCCGCAGGGCATAGGTCGATCCGGTCTTCCAGTCGGAATCGAATGTGACCCCCCAGTACCGCCGGGTGAAGGCCGGGTCGGTCAGCCCGCGCCACAGCTGCTCCGGCGTGGTACGGATGAAGGTGGTGTAGACGAACTCGGGCTTGTCCATCGTGGTGTCCTCGAGAGCTTTCTTGAGATCTGACAGGGCGTGGACACGCTGCTGGTCGTAACGGTTGATCCATCGATCGGCGATGTCGTTGATAGGGGCGGCGTTGAGATAGTGGTACTTCTCGCGGCCGCGCCGGACCGTGCTGACGAGGTTGGCGTCTTCCAGGATGGCCAGGTGCTTGCTGACGGACTGCCGGGCCATGTCCAGCCCGGCGCACAGTTCACGGAGCGTCTGCCCGTTGCGCTGGTTCAGGCTGTCGAGCAGGCGCCGCCGGCTCGGGTCGGACAGGGCCCGGAATACGTCATCCACTCGCCGGTATCCATTCCTGGGCAACGCCCGCTCGCCGGTCAGCCCCAGCTGCTGATGGCCATGTCCTGCGGATAGGGCGTGGCCGGGCCACCCTCCAGCCCGGCCTTCAGGCCTAGCAGAAAGTACGCCCACTTGGTGCTGCAGTGGTGCATGAACTCGACCGGCTCACGCCAGTCCGCGTGGGTGAAGAGCAGCACGGTCTCCCCGCCCGGCCCGTCTGCGGCCGGCCCGTCTGCGGCCGGCCCGTCTGCGGCCGGCCCGTCTGCGGCCGGCCCCTCTGCGGGCGCGTCTCCGGACAGGTCGAAGGTGACGGCGGTGCCCACCCACTCGTCCGGTCCCTGCACGCAGCGCCAGGCCACCCGCTGGCCCGGGTCAAGCTCGGTCACCTCCATGATCGCGCCCGGCTCGGCCTGGCCGAAGTAGAACTCCAGCTTCCCGCCGACGGCCAGGTCCCCGGCCGTGTCCTGGGTCCACCAGCGGGACAGACCCTCCGTCGTGGCCAGGGCCTGGTACACCTGCTCGCGCGGTGCGGTAATGCCTACCCGGTGCCTGATGTCAGCCATGCCGTTCCCTCCTCAGTGATAAGCAGCCTTCTGGCTGCCTATCATAGGCAGCCATTTGGCTGCATGTCAACGCGCGCGGCGGCCGGGTGCGGGTGCGGGTGGGGTGCGAGGGAGATCCGGGGCCGGAGGGGCGTTCAGCGCGTACGGCCGATTACGTGCGCAGGGCTGATCACGTGCGGGGGCCGGGCTTGAGCGCCATGGCCGTGGCCTGGCGGATGCCCCCCACGCCGCTCATCTGCGCCCGGCGCCAGGGCGCGACCCCCTCGATCTCAGTCTCCAGCGAGAAGCTCAGCACCGTTCTGATCGCCACGATCAGCCCGAGGACGAGGACATTGTCGAGGGTGGGGGCGACTGCGACCGTGCGGAGGAGGTCGGCCGCCACCAGGACCTCCAGCCCGAGCAGCAAGGTTCCGCCGAAAGCCGAGCGCAGCGCCACGTAGGCCGTGCCCGCGTGACCCGACCGCCGCCACGCCACCGTGGCCAGCACGAACGACCACAGGATGCCGACCACCAGGACCGCCGCGCCCAGCGCTTCGAAGCCCTGGGCGACGTGATCCATCACCGAGTTGAAGGTCTCGCCAGACGCCGGGGCGGGTTCCTGGGCGGAAAGTAGGGCGAGCACCGTCCCGGTCAGGCGGCACCCCCGGTGAACAGGCCAGTTTCCGGCGATCGGGGCATGATGCCACGGTGGCCGACCGGGCGGGCCGCCACATCACCCGGCACGGATGAGGGTGCCCGGTGAGCTCGCCGCCCCGCAGCGCTCCCGGGGCTACGGCGCCCGGTAACCCGGTCAGCCACGGCCCGGGCCAGCGGCGTCCCGGGCCGGACCACGCCGCACAGGCGCCCATGACCCAGAACCACCCCGGTCATTCCCCCGGGCGGGGGACGCGCCCCCCGGTGGCCCTGCTTATGTTCGCCGTACGCGCCTGCCGCAGCAGCCCGCGTGTCCCGCACTCTGACCGGAAGGGGACCGCCGTGGCCGAGAACAGGTCGTCCATGCGCCAGCGCACCGAGGACGAAGTGCGCTCCGCGCCCACCACCCCAGCGGATCACCCGGCCATCCCGGAACCGCGCGAGGGCCACCAGGCCGTTCAGGAACCGGGCGGGGGCATCGGCCCCATCGGCGCGCTCGTCGCGGCGACGTACGAACGAGCCTTAGGCAGCGCAGGCGACGGCCCAGCGCTCTGGGGGTACCGGGCGCTGGCCTGGCTGAGCGGGCATCTCGCCGCGATGCACCGGGCCGTTTACCCGGCCGCCCGCCGCCGGCTCGGCGAGAACCAGCAACTGCTGCAGCGCTGCCGGGCGGAGGCACGCGAGACCGCGTGGGCGCTGCGCGTCCTGCAAAGCCATCTCGCCGGCGACGGCGGCACCGGCGCCCGCCAGCCCGGGATCGCAGATACCTGGCTGCAGCAGTGCCTGGACGAGTACCGCTGCGCGGAACACGCGCTGATCGCCTGGATGCAGGAGCGGCTGACGGTCCCCGAGCAGGAGCACCTGGCCGCCGCTTACCGCGGCGCGCTCACCCACGCGCCCACCCGGCCGCACCCGCGCGGGCCGCACACCGGCTGGCCCGGCCACGCCGCGTTCCGGTTCCACGCCCTCTGGGACGGGCTGCTCGACGGGGTTAAACTCACGGCCGGGTGTGCGCCGGACGCAGCGATCCGCCCCGGCCCGGGCCTGGCCAGCCTCGCCGCAACTGCCGCGCAGACCGGGGGGCATTCTCCCCGAGGACAACGCAGCCGGTGATGCTCTCCCCGGATAACGCAGTTGAGGCCGCTCCCGTGGTGGGAGCGGCCTCAGCTGGGAGATGTCCGGCGGCGTCCTACTCTCCCACGCGGTCCCCCGCGCAGTACCATCGGCGCTGAAGGGCTTAACTTCCGGGTTCGGAATGGAACCGGGTGTTTCCCCTTCGCCATGGCCACCGAAACACTATGGAGATGTGGCAGGCCGCACCCCCGGGGGGTGCGGTTAACCGGCCGTAT
>CAVPIM010000005.1:0-870467 GCA_963704995.1 uncultured Actinomycetes bacterium
CTTGTCGCCCCGGCCGGACAGGTTGACCAGCAGCAGGGCCCCGGGATCCAGCTCCCCGCCCAGCTGGAGCGCGCCGGCCAGGGCGTGCGCCGACTCGATCGCCGGGATGATGCCCTCGGTCCGGCACAGCAGCGAGAACGCGTCCATGGCCTGGGAGTCCGAGATCGCCCGGTAGCTGGCCCGGCCGGTGTCGTGCAGCCAGGAATGCTCCGGGCCGACTCCGGGGTAGTCGAGGCCGGCCGACACCGAGTGGGTGGGCAGGGTCTGCCCGTCGCCGTCCTGGAGCAGGTAGGTACGCATGCCGTGGATCACCCCGGCGGAGCCGGCCACCAGCGTGGCCGCGTTGCGGCCGCTCTCCGGCCCCTCGCCGCCGGCCTCGCAGCCGATCAGCCGCACGGACGCGTCGGGGATGAACGCGTGGAAGGCCCCGATCGCGTTGGAGCCGCCGCCCACGCAGGCGATGACCGCGTCCGGCAGCCGCCCGGTCATGGCCAGCACCTGCTCGCGGGCTTCGACCCCGATGATCCGCTGGAAATCGCGCACCATGGTCGGGAACGGGTCCGGGCCCATCACCGACCCGATGCAGTAGTGACTGGTCTCGACCGTGGTCACCCAGTCGCGGAAGGCCTCGTTGATGGCGTCCTTGAGGGTCCGGCTACCGGCGGTGACCGGGACGACCTCGGCGCCCAGCATCTGCATCCGCGCCACGTTCAGCGCCTGGCGCCGGGTGTCTTCCTCGCCCATGTAGACAACGCAGTCCAGGCCCAGCAGCGCGCAGGCCGTCGCCGTGGCCACCCCGTGCTGGCCCGCCCCGGTCTCGGCGATGACCCGCTTCTTGCCCATCCGCCTGGTCAGCAGGGCCTGGCCGAGAACGTTGTTGATCTTGTGTGAGCCGGTGTACGCCATGTCCTCGCGCTTGAGCAGGATCCGGCAGTCCCCGGCCCGGGCCGCGAACCGCGGCACCTCGGTGATCAGCGTCGGCCGTCCCGCGTAGCCGCGGAGGAGCCCCGCGAGCTCAGCCTGGAAGGCCGGGTCCGCCTGGGCCGACGCGTACTCGGCCGCCAGTTCCTCGAGCGCGGACATCAGCGCCTCAGGGGCGAACCGGCCGCCGTAGGGCCCGAAGTGGCCGGTCTCCTGGGCCGTCGCGCTCATCCGCGGTCACCGCGCAGCGCGGGATGCGAACCGGCGGTGACCAGGTCAGCCACCGCGGAGCGCGGGTCCTTGCCGGTCACCAGGCTCTCGCCCACCAGCACCGCGTCCGCGCCGGAGGCGGCGTAGGCGAGCAGGTCGTGCGGTCCGCGGATGCCCGACTCGGCGATCTTCACGATGCCGTCCGGGATCTGCGGCGCGAGCCGCGCGAACACCGCGCGGTCCACTTCGAGGGTGGTCAGGTCGCGCGCGTTCACACCAATGATCTTCGCGCCGGCCTCGAGGGCACGATCCAGTTCCTCGTCCGCGTGCACCTCGACCAGCGGGACGAGCCCGATGGACACGGCCCGCTCCACCAGTGACACGAGCGCGTTCTGCTCCAGGGCGGCCACGATGAGCAGGATCATGTCCGCCCCGTACGCCCGGGCCTCCCAGAGCTGATAGGAGCTGACCACGAAGTCCTTGCGCAGCACCGGAACCTGCACCGCCGCCCGCACCGCCGCCAGGTCGGCGAGGCTGCCGCCGAACCGGCGCTGCTCGGTCAGCACGCTGATCACGCTCGCGCCGCCGGCCTCGTAGTCTGCGGCCAGCGCCGCGGGATCGGCGATCGCCGCCATCGCCCCCTTGGACGGGCTGGCCCGCTTCACCTCGGCGATGACCGCCACGTCCTCGCCCTTGAGCACCGCCATCGCGTCTTTCGGCGACGGCGCCCGCCCGGCCATCTCCTTGAGCTGGTCGAGGGTGACGTCCTGCTGCCGGGCAGCGAGATCGGCACGCACCCCGTCAAGGATCTCGTTGAGCACGCTCACGCGGTTTCGCTGTCCCCTCAGTTTGGGTTTCTTGCGCCCCGATCGTAGCGAGGCCGTTTCTCTGCGGATGCGGGCCCCCTCCGGGCCAGTCCCGCGCGCGCCCGGTTCCGTCTGCGGCGCACGGTCGCATCCGGGATACCGCAGCGCCGGCCGCCCGCTCGCCCGCGGTGACCGTGCCTGAGTCCCCCCGCCGCCTGATCAGGCCTGACCCAGCTCTCCATGGCCGGGCCCCACCTCGCGGAGCGCATCCTCAGCTGGCCTGGCCTGCGCCACCAGCAGCCCGCTCACCAGCCGGGCCAGGGCGCCGCACGCGTGCCGGGGTGCCCGGGGGATGCTCCTGTCCCAATGCCCTCACCTCCGCTGGCCGCACTGTCCAGACTAACCCGCGCCGTCGTTCCGGCCGGGCCCGTGGCCGCCTGATCCGGTCCGCGACCCCCCTGGCGCGGCCGTGGGCCCGCCTGAGGCGGTCCCGGGGCCGCCCGGTGCGCGGCCGGACCCGGCGGCCGGGGAGCCTGAGTCGGTGGGGTCGAGGCCCTGGCTCAGCGATTCCCAGAGGCTGGCCGGGTCCGCCGCCGCGGGCGCCTGGCGGATGGCCGGCTGGTCGTACCGGCTGGACATGACCGGCCACCGGGCACCGCGCCAGGCGACCAGCAGCCCGGCCGCGATCACCAGGAGGCCTCCGGCCAGCACGGCCCAGCGCCACGGGAACGCGGCCATCTCCACGTGGCTGGCCAGGGTGAGACCGGCCACGCCGGAACCGCCCGTGCCCGGCGTCGTGCCACTGCCGACGGTACTGCCGCCCGGCACCGAACCGGCCTGCGTGGCGGTCGCGCCCGCAGCGGCGCTGCGGGCCTGCGCCGCGGTCACCGGCAGGCTCACGGACGCGGCGATGGCCACGCCGAACGCCGCGAGCAGGCCGCCGACCACCCGGCGGGCGAGGCCCCGGGTGGCGAGCACCGCGGCCAGGCCGGCCAGCCCGGCCAGCCCCAGCGCGCCGGCCGCGGGGACCAGGGCCTGGCCGCTCACCGTGACGCGGGACGCAGGCAGCGGATGCGGCTCTATGGTCACGACCCGGGCCCAGCCCTGGCGGGCCGCGAGCACCACGACCACGGCGCCGGCCGCGCCGGCCAGAAGTGTGAGCAGATACTCGCGCCTGGCACGCCCCGCCGGACGGGCGGTGCCCGGCCGCTCAGCCGCCGGGCCCGGAGCGGTCACCCCGCCACACTCCCACCAGCGGTCATCCCACCACTGGTCATCCCACCACCCGGGCCGGCAGCGGGTCCGCGTCGAAGCAGGTCCGGTCGCCGGTGTGGCAGGCCCCGCCGACCTGGTCCACCTTGACCAGCACAGTGTCCCCGTCACAGTCGAGCGCGACGGCTTTCACCTGCTGCACGTGGCCTGACGTCTCACCTTTCACCCAGTACTCCTGGCGGCTGCGGGACCAGTACGTGCACCGTCCCGTGGTCAGCGTGAGGTGCAGCGCCTCGTCGTCCATCCAGCCGACCATCAGCACCTCGCCGGTGTCGTACTGCTGGGCCACGGCCGGGACCAGGCCCGCCGGGTCACGCTTCAGCCGCGCGGCGATCTCAGGGTCCAGCGCGGAAGGGCTGCGGGGGCCGATGGCCGCGCTCGCTTGCGTGTTCATAGGCCGATCCTCTCAGGTCGGCCCGTTCCACTGGGCGGGCCGGGTAGCTACCATCGCGGGATGACTCTCGCCCGGGATGAACGCCTGGCGCTGTGCGCGCTGCTGGAGCAGACCGGCCCATCCGCGCCCACGCTATGCGACGGCTGGACCACCCTTGACCTGGCCGCCCACCTGGTGCTGCGGGAGCGCCGCCCGGACGCGGGGGTGGGCATCATCGTCGGCCCGCTGGCCGGGTACACGCGGCGGGTGCAGCGGGGGCTGACCGACCGCCAATCGTTCGGCACCCTGGTCGCCGCGATCCGCAGCGGGCCGCCGCGGCTGTCCCTGTTCGGCCTGCCGGGCGCGGACGAACGGGCCAACCTGGTCGAGTTCTTCGTGCACCACGAGGACATCAGGCGCGGCACCCCTGGCTGGGCGGACCGGAAGGTCACGCCCGCGCTGTCCGAGGCCCTGTGGGCGCGGCTCGGCATGGCCCGGCACGTGCTGCGCAAAGCCCCGGTGGGGGTGGAACTGGTCCGCGATGACATCACCACCGATCCGGGGCAGGGCCGGGTCCGGATCACCGCCAAGGCGCGCACCCCGGTGGTGACGGTCACCGGCACGCCCGCCGAACTCACCCTCTGGACGTCGGGCCGGCGGGTCGCCTCGCAGGTGCGCCTGGACGGAACCGAGGCGGCCATCCGCACGCTGACCGCCAGCCGCTGGGGTCTCTGAAACCCCGACACCGGCGCCGCGCGGCCTGCCCGCCGGACAGGCCGCCGGAGGCCTGCAGCACACGGGGTACCCCGCAGCCCAGCGGCGGGAAACTTCAGCTGCCGGGTCATAATCCAGGGCACCCGGGTACTACCCGGTCAGCCGATGGCACAGGATGGAGTTGGTCTCTCGCTGCGGCCCCGCCGCGCCGGGGGGATACGCGGGTGAACGGAGGGCTGTGCAGTGCAGGTACTCGGCATCGACATCGGGGGCACGGGCATCAAGGCCGCGCCGGTGGACACCACAAAGGGAACCTTGCTCACCGGGCGGGTCAAAGTGGACACGCCCCGCCCGGCCCTGCCCGACGCGGTCGCCGCCGTGGTGGCACAGCATGTCAAGAACTTCGACTGGACCGGGCCGGTGGGTGTCGCGTTTCCCGGCGTCGTCGTGAACGGGGTCACGACGACCGCGGCCAACCTGGACCCCGCCTGGATCGGGCTGGACACCCGGGCCCTGTTCAGCAAGGCGTCCGGCGTGCCGGTGTCACTCGTCAACGATGCCGACGCGGCCGGCCTGGCCGAGATGAAGTTCGGCGCGGGCGCCGGGCACCAGGGCACGGTGCTGATGCTGACCTTCGGCACCGGCATCGGCAGCGCCCTGTTCCGGGACGGGGTCCTGGTCCCGAACACCGAGCTGGGCCACATCGAGGTCCGCGGCCGGGACGCGGAGACGCGCGCCTCGGAGCGGGCCAAGGAACTGCACGACCTCAGCTGGGGGAAGTGGGCCGGGCGGGTCGACGAGTACCTGCGCCACGTCGAGGCGCTGACCGCGCCCGACCTGGTCATCATCGGCGGCGGGATCAGCCGCAAGGCGGACAAGTTCCTGCCGCTGCTGACGTCGTTGCGGGCCACGGTGGTGCCCGCGGCGTTGCACAACGACGCCGGCATCGTGGGCGCCGCCCTGTCGGCCGGCCTGGGCGTGCCTGTGGGATGAGGATGCGCTGAGCACGTGGCTGGTGGCTGCGTAGGCGAGGCTGCCTGACCGGCGTAGCTCCGGGTTACCTGACCGGCTGGCCGGCGCCGCGCAGGGCCTCCTTGACCTCACCAATCCGCAGCTGGCCGAAGTGAAACACGCTGGCCGCCAGCACGGCGTCAGCGCCAGCCCCGACCGCGGGAGCGAAGTGGGCCAGCTCACCGGCCCCACCGCTGGCGATGATGGGCACGGTCACGACCGCCCGCACCGCGCGGATGAGTTCCAGGTCGAAGCCGGCCTTGGTGCCATCCGCGTCCATGGAATTGAGCAGGATCTCACCGACCCCCAGCTCGGCCCCCCGGGCCGCCCACTCCACCGCGTCGATCCCGGTGCCCCGGCGCCCGCCGTGCGTGGTCACCTCGAACCGCGCCAGCCTGGAGGCGGGAACATCACCCGGGCCTGCCACCCCATCCCCACCAGCATCAGCAGTCTCTTCGGCCCCGCCAGCCACCCGGCGGGCGTCCACGGACAGCACCACGCACTGCGAGCCGAACCGCCCGGCCGCCTCCGCGAGCAGTTCCGGGCGGGCGATGGCCGCCGTGTTCAGCGACACCTTGTCCGCGCCGGCCCGCAGCAGCCGGTCCAGGTCCCCGACGCTGCGCACCCCGCCACCCACGGTGAGCGGGATGAACACCTGGTCGGCGGTCCGGCCCACCACGTCGATCATGGTCTCCCGGTCACCGCTGGACGCGGTGATGTCCAGGAACACCAGCTCGTCGGCGCCTTCCGCGTCGTAGGCGGCGGCGAGTTCCACCGGGTCTCCCGCGTCGCGCAGATCTCGGAAGTTGACGCCTTTCACCACGCGCCCCGCGTCCACGTCGAGGCAGGGAATCACCCGCACCGCCACGGTCATGGCGCCCGCCGCTCCGCCCGCGCCCCCGCCACGCCGGCCGCGGGCCGCCAGCCCCCCGCCGCACCTGCTGCCGCCAGCCCCGCTCCCGCCAGGCCCGCTCCCGCCAGGCCCCGGCATCCCCGCTCCCGCCAGCCCCGCTCCCGCCAGGGCTGCCACCACCGATCACAACTGCCCCTCCAGGCCACCCCCGTCTCAAGCTCCGTTCGTGATCAAACGATTGGTGTCGCCAGGGCAGCACCGATCGTTTGATCACGAACGGGCCATCCGGGACGGAGGGCGCGGGAGCCAGGGCGAAGAGCGGGGGAACGGCGGCGGCTGCGGCTCGAGGACGCATCAGGCGCCGATCCCGGGGCGGTAGGCGATGGCCTCCACCTCGACCAGCATCCGGGGGTCGACCAGCCGGGCAATCTCCATCATGGTCGCGGCGGGCATGGTGTCACCGAACGCCTCGCGATGCGCCTGGCCGTACTCCCGCCAGCGAGAGATGTCGGTGACGAGGATCCGGGTCTGCACCACGTCGGCGAGGCTCAGGCCGAGCGGTTCCAGCCCGGCCGCGACGTTCCGCAGCGCCTGGGCGGTCTGCGCGTGCGCGTCGCCTTCGTGCACGAACTCCGCACCCACCACCGAGGTGCAGCCGGCCATGAACACGTAGTCCCCGGCCGCCACCGCCCGGCTGTACCCGACCACCGGCTCCCACTCTGTCCCGGTCAGAACCCGGCGCGTCATGCTGCCACCGCCTTGAGCGCCTCCTCCAGGGTGAACGCCCCGGCGTACAGGGCCTTGCCCACGATCGCGCCCTCCACTCCGTCCGGCACCAGGGCGGCGATGGCCTCCAGGTCGGCGAGACTGGACACCCCGCCGCTGGCGATCACCGGCCGCGCCGTCCGGGCGCAGACGTGCCGCAGCAGGTCGAGGTTCGGCCCGGACAGCATGCCGTCCTTGTTGATGTCGGTGACCACGTAGCGGGCGCAGCCGTCGGCGTCCAGCCGGTCCAGCGCCTCGTCCAGCTCGCCGCCCTCGCGCGTCCAGCCCCGGGCGGCGAGCCTGGTGCCGCGCACATCCAGGCCCACCGCGATCTTGTCCCCATGCTGGGCGATGGCCGCCCGGACCCATTCCGGGTTCTCCATCGCGGCGGTGCCGACGTTGACCCGGGCGCAGCCCGTGGCCAGCGCCGCGGCCAGAGACGCGTCGTCACGGATGCCCCCGGACAATTCGACCGCGATGTCCAGCAGGCCCACCACCGAGGCCAGCAGTTCCGCGTTCGACCCGCGGCCGAACGCGGCATCCAGGTCCACCAGGTGCAGCCACCGCGCACCCGCCGCCTGCCAGGCCAGCGCGGCCTGCAGCGGTGCCCCGTAGTCGGTCTCGGTCCCGGCGGCGCCCTGGACCAGCCGGACCGCCTTGCCGCCGGCTATGTCCACCGCAGGCAGCAGGGTCAGTCCGCGGTCCCCCGGCGCACTGCCCTGTGAGGCACTGTCCTGTGAGGCACTGCCCTGTGAAGCACTGCCCTGTGAAGCACGGGGGGTCATCGCACCATCTCCAGCCAGTTCGCCAGCAGCGCGGCGCCCGCGTCGCCGGACTTCTCCGGGTGAAACTGCGTCGCCGATAGCGGGCCGTTCTCCACCGCCGCGATGAACGGCTCTCCGTGAGTGGCCCAGCTGAGCAGCGGCGGCGTCATCCGCTCGGACGGCGGCATGGGCAGCGCCAGGGCCGCGTACGAGTGCACGAAGTAGAAGCGAGTGCCGGGGTCGAGGCCGGCCAGCAGGCGGGAGCGGCCAGCGACGTCAACCGTGTTCCAGCCCATATGGGGCAGCACCGGCGCGTGCAGCCGCTGCACGGTGCCGGGCCACTGACCGCACCCCTCGGTGTGCTGGCCGTGCTCCACACCCTCCTCGAACATCACCTGCATGCCGACGCAGATGCCGAGCACCGGGCGGGAACCGGCCAGCCGCCGGTCGATGATCTGGTCGCCGCGCACTGCGCGGATCCCGGCCATGCACGCCGCGAACGCACCAACCCCCGGGACCACCAGCCCGTCAGCGTTCAGCGCGGTGTCAAAGTCGGTCGTGACCTCGGTGCACGCGCCGACCCGCTGGAGGGCCCGCTGCGCGGACCGGATGTTCCCCGACCCGTAGTCCAGGACCGCGACGCGGGGCCGCCTGCTCACAGTGTTCCCCCGGGCGTTCGCGCCGGCTCCGGCGACCAAAACCCCACCGGCCGCCCGGCCGGACCTGACGGCCCGCCCTCGCGAGCCGGAACCAGACGGCACTCACAGGACCCCCTTGGTGCTGGGGATACCGGGAGCCCGGGGGTCCGGGGCCACCGCCGCCCGCAGCGCCCGGGCCACCGCCTTGAACTGCGCCTCGACCAGGTGATGCGGGTTGCGCCCGGTCACCTCCAGGTGCAGGCAGATAGCCGCCGTGGATGTCACAGACTCGAAGAAATGCCTGGTCAGCGTGGTGTCGTAGGTGCCGATCAGCGGAGCGATGCCGTCCGGCTCCACGTGCACCAGGTAGGGACGGCCGGACAGGTCGACCGCGGCCCGGGCCAGCGTCTCGTCCAGCGGCACGGCCGCGTCCCCGAACCGGCAGATGCCCGCCTTGTCGCCGAGCGCGTCGCGCAGCGCCTGGCCCAGGGCCAGGGCAGTGTCCTCCACCGTGTGGTGCGCGTCCACCTCGATGTCGCCGGTGGCCCGCACGCTCAGGTCGAGCAGCCCGTGCTTGGCCAGCTGGGAGAGCATATGGTCGAAGAAGGCCACGCCGGTGCTGATCTCGGCCGTGCCGCTGCCGTCGAGGTCCAGCTCGACCAGCACGCTGGTCTCCTTGGTCACCCGCTCGACCCGTCCCGTGCGCCGCGTGGCCCGGCTCCAGGTCTCGTTCATCCCTGTACCTCCGAGGGTGAGCCGCGGCGGCTTGCCGCCGCTGGGCGTGTAGCGGCGGCCGGGCGGTCCGGGGGGTCGCCCCCCGGGCCCAGCACGGCGTCCAGTGCATCGCGGAAGGCCGACATCTCGGCGGGCGTCCCTGCCGTGACCCTGAGCCAGCCGGCCGGCCCGGATTCCCGGATCAGCACGCCCCGGTCCAGCAGCGCCTGCCAGACCGCATGCCGGTCGCTGAACTCGCCGAACAGCACGAAATTGGCGTCGGAGTCCGCCACCCGCAGGCCACGCCCGCGCAGCCAGGCGACGAGCCCGTCCCGCTGCTCGCGGAGCGCGGCCACCGTGGCGAGCGGCTCGCTGGCCAGTGCCAGGGCGGCGCGGGCCACCGCCTGGGTGACCTGGGACAGGTGGTACGGCAGCCGGACCAGCAGCAGCGCCCGCGGCACCGCCGGGTCGGCGGCCAGGTACCCGACCCGCGCGCCGGCCAGCGCGAAGGCCTTCGACATGGTGCGGGTCACGACGAGCCGCCGGCAGCGGGGCAGCAGGGTGAGCGCCGTGGCGGAGGTGTCCCGGGCGAACTCCGCGTACGCCTCGTCCACGATGACCATGCCGGGGGCCGCCGCGCAGACCGCCTCGATCACCCGCGGGGCCAGCGCGGTGCCCGTGGGGTTATTCGGGGAGGTAAGGAAGACCAGGTCGGGATGGCAGTCCCGGATGGCCGCCAGGGCATGACCGGGATCGAGCCCGAAGTCCTCGTCCCGGCACCCGCTGACCCAGCGGGTGCCGGTGGCCAGCGCGATCAGCGGGTGCATGGAGTACGAGGGCTCGAAGCCCAGCGCGGTCCGCCCGTGCCCGCCGAACGCCTGGAACAACTGCTGGATGATCTCGTTCGAGCCGTTGGCCGCCCAAACCTGGTCCGGTCCCAGCCCATGGCCGAGGTAGGCGGCCAGGTCGGCGCGCAGTGCGACCGCGTCCCGGTCCGGGTAGCGATTCAGGGTGCCGGCCACGTCCATGACCGCTTGCCCGATGGCCTGGACCATTGCGGGCGAGGGCGGATACGGATTCTCGTTGGTGTTCAGCCGGACCGGGACGTCGATCTGCGGGGCGCCGTAGGCGGTGTGCCCGGCGAGATCCTCACGGATCGGCAGCCACGGCGGAAGCGCCGCAGCCCCGGGGCCGGGCCCCGGGGCACCCGGCCCCGGGGCTGCGGGGGGATCCCCCGCTGCGGGCGGCCCGGGCGGGGAACTGCTCACCGCTCGGCCCTGGGGATACGTACCCGGACGGCGGCGACGTGCGCAGCCAGGTCCTCGGCCCCGCCGAGCGCGTCGATGTGCGGCGCGACCTCCGCCAGCGCGTCCCGCTCGTACTCAACCAGGTGGATGGCGCGCAGGAAGCTGAGCACCGACAGGCCCGCGGTGTGCCGGGCGGTGCCGCCGGTCGGCAGCACGTGGTTCGAGCCCGCGAGGTAATCGCCGAGCGACACCGGCGCGTACGGCCCCACGAAGATGGCGCCCGCGTTGCGGACCCGGCGGGCCAGCGCGGCCGCGTCCTGGGCCTGGATCTCCAGGTGCTCCGGCGCCCAGGCATCGGAGGTGGCCAGCGCCGCGTCAGTGTCGTCCACCAGCACGCAGGCCGACTGGCCGGCCAGGGCGGCCTCCACCCGCTCCCGGTGCCGGGCCGCAGCGATCTGCGGTTCCAGGGCCTTATCCACCCGGTCGGCGAGACCCGCGTCCGTGGTGATCAGCAGGCACGCGGCCAGGGAGTCATGCTCAGCCTGGGCGATCAGGTCGGCCGCGACGAACTCCGGGTCCGCGGTGTCGTCTGCGATGATCGCGATCTCCGTCGGGCCGGCCTCGGCGTCGGTGCTGACCGTGCCGAGCAGCACCCGCTTGGCGGCGGCCACGTAGATGTTGCCCGGCCCGGTGATGGTGTCCACGGGGGCGCAGTCGGCCGTGCCGTACCCGAGCATGGCGATGGCCTGGGCCCCGCCGGCGGCGTGCACCTCATCGATGCCGAGCAGCGCGCATGCGGCCAGCACCGCGGGACTGGGCAGGCCGCCGCGCTGGGGCGGCGAGGCCACCGCGATCTGCGGCACCCCCGCCACCTGCGCCGGGACCACGTTCATCAGCACCGAGGACGGATAGGTGACCAGGCCGCCCGGCACGTACACCCCCGCCCGGCCCACGGCGACGTACCGTTCGGTGACGGTCGCGCCCGCGCCGAGGCTGGTCACGACGTCGCCCGGCAACTGGGCCCGGCAGACCAGGCGGAGGCGGCGGATGGTCTCTTCCAGCGCCGCGCGCAGGTCCGGGTCCAGCCTTCCCAGCGCGGCGGCCAGCGCAGGCACCGGGACCCGGGTGCTGGCCACATCCACGCCGTCGAAGCGCAGCGTGCAGTCACGCACCGCTGCCGCGCCGCGATGACGCACATCGTCGCAGATCGGGCGGACCTTCTCGATCGCGGCCTCGACGTCCAGCCCGGCCCTGGGCAGCACCCGGGCCAGATTTCCCCTGGTCAGATGGGCAGCCGGCGATCCGCGCAGATCAATCCTGGAAAGCACCCGCCCAGTGTACGGAGCGCGCCCTGGCAGGTGCCGCACCCGCCCGCATGGTGGACATTCCCGGCCGTCATTCCGGGGCCAGGGCCGGCCCGGAGGAAGCCCCCTGCCGGTCGCGCACCCAGGCGGCCAGTTCCATCCCGCCTGCTATCAGCCCCGCTCCCAGCGGCCAGAACGCGATCGCGCTCCGGGCTCCCAGGGACAGGGGGCCCCGCAGTTTCGCGCCGGGCGGCAGGGTGGCGAGCAGATGGTGATAGCTGGCCAGCCCGACGTGCCCGCCGATCCAGAACGTGATGAGCCCGGCGGCGAGGGCACCCGCCAGGACCATGACCATGGCCACCGGGCCATAACTACGGACCGCGAGGAGATAGCCGACCAGGCCAGTGAGCAGTCCCCCGGCCAGGCAGATGAAGCAGTACCAGCCGTCCGCCGCAACGAAGGCGCTGGTCTCCGTGTTGATCACGGCCGCGGTGCCCCGCCCGGTGATGACCAGCAGCGGACGCGGGGCCAGCGCAGCCCAGGCGAACCCGGCCAGCACCCCGAGCAGCACGCTCCCCGCCACCACGCCCAGGCAGGCCGCGACGCCGCGGCGGATTCCGCCGGGGGCACGCGCGGCGGGGAGTGGCATTGGCTCGGTCATACTTCGCAGCAGCGTACGTGACGGCCGCCGCCGGCGCGCGTCCGCCGCACGGCGCGGGCCGGGAAAAGAAGCTGCGCGCAATCCGTTGGTACCTTAGGTTCTGGCGTACGGCGCAGCCACGTCGGCCAGGCCGTCCTGAGGGGAAATGATGATTGAGGCACAGGACCTCACCAAACGTTACGGGGATAAGCTAGCCGTTGACCATTTGTCCTTTGCTGTGGAACCCGGACGGGTCACCGGCTTCCTCGGGCCGAATGGCGCGGGGAAGTCCACCACGATGCGGCTGATCCTCGGCCTGGACCGCCCGAACTCCGGCGCCGCGACGATCAACGGTAAGCGTTACGCCGATCTCGCCCAGCCGCTGCGCACCGTGGGCGCCCTGCTCGAGGCCCGGGCCATGCACACCGGACGCAGCGCATACAACCACCTGCTGTTCCTGGCCCAGACCCAGGGCATCCCCCGGTCCCGGGTGGACCAGGTCCTCGGGCTCGTCGGGCTCACCGAGGTAGCACGCAAGCGCACCGGCGGCTTCTCGCTGGGCATGGGCCAGCGGGTCGGCATCGCCGTCGCGCTGCTGGGTGATCCGCAGATCCTGATCCTCGACGAACCAGTCAACGGGCTGGACCCGGAAGGCATCCTGTGGATCAGGAACCTGATGAAGCAGCTGGCCAGCGAGGGCCGCACGGTCTTCGTTTCCAGCCACCTGATGAACGAGATGGCCGTCACCGCTGACCACCTGATCGTGATCGGACGCGGCAAACTGCTCGCGGAGACCAGCACGCAGGACTTCATCGAGCGCAGCTCGGAGAAATACGTGCTGGTGCGCACGCCGGACCCGGCCACGCTGGCCGACCTGATCGCCGCCGCAGGCGGTAAGGCCGAGCCGGAGAAAGTGGCCGATGGCAAGACGCCCGCACTGAGGGTCAGCAACATGGACGCGCCGCGAATCGGTGAGATCGCCGCCGCCGACCGCATCGTGCTGCACGAACTCACCCCGCGGCTCGCCTCGCTGGAGGCCGCGTACATGGAGCTGACTGCGGACAGCCTGGAATATGGGCTCCCAGCCGCCGGGCGCCCGGCACCAGCCGCCCAGCCAGCGAGTAGCGAACAGGCGCCCGCCGCAGCCCAGGGGAGGACCGAGTGACTTCCGCCAGCCCGCCGGTGCAGGCCACCCGGCCCGGCAGTTCAGGCACCCCGGCCGTGTCCGGCGCCACCGGGTTCGGTCGCCTGCTGCTGTCGGAGTGGACGAAGATCCGGTCGGTACGCTCGACCGTCTGGTCGCTGGTCCTGCTCGTCGTGCTCACCCTCGGCTTCACCGGACTGTTCACCTGGCTCACCATCCTTCAGTGGGACAAGAGCGATCCCACACAGCGCGCGCAGATCATGGCCGATCCGGTGAGCACGATCCTCGGATCAGGGCTTGAGTTCGGTCAGCTGACCATTTGTGTCCTGGGCGTGCTGGTCATCACGAGTGAATATTCGACCGGGGTCATCCGGGCGTCGCTGCTCGCGGTGCCACGGCGAATCCCGATGCTGGCGGCTAAAGCGCTTGTTTTCGCCGTGCTGGTCCTGATCGTCGGCGAGCTGGTCACGTTCCCCTCGTTCTTCCTTGGCGCGGCCATCCTGCACAGCCATGCGCCCGTGTCACTCAGCGATCCCGGGGTAGCCCGGGCGGTGTTTGGCGCAGGCCTGTACCTGGCCGTGCTCGGCCTGTTTGCGATGGGGATAGGCGGGATCATCCGTCACACCGCCGGTGCCATCACCGGAGTGATCGCTTTCGTGCTGGTGCTGGCCCCGCTGACCCAGCTGATCCCCGGGAAGATCGGCAAGTATGTGCACGCTTACCTGCCCACCGAGGCGGGCCAGCTGATCGGCCAGGCGCACCAGCAGGCCGATCAGGTGCTCTCGCCGTGGGAAGGCTTCGGCGTGTTCTGCCTGTGGACCGCCGTGCTGCTGGTTATCGCCGGCTGGCTGCTCAAGACCCGCGACGCTCTAGCCGACGCAGGCCGGGCCGAGCAGCTGCTTCAGGTCGGCCAGCAGCGCGGGCGACGGCTTGACCCGCAGCTTGTCATCCAGCCGGACGATCGTCGCCCTCGGGCCATTGCAGAGTTTCAGGTGCACCTCGGACAGGCCCGGGTGGGTGCACAGCACCTCGCGCAGGCGGTTGACCACGGGTGCGACACACCGCTGGACCGGCATCGACACGACGAAAGGGCCGCCCTGATCCGCCGTCAGGTCCGGCGCGCTCACCTCCTGCGCGATCAGCTTGGGCGTATCCTCGCGCCGGTCCAGCCGGCCTTTGACGATCAGGATCGCGTCCTCGGCCAGCAGCAGCGAGCACTGCTGGTAGGAGGCCGGGAAGAAGAGCACCTCGATGGCGCCCTCGAGGTCTTCGAGCGTGGCGGTGGCCCACGGGTTGCCCTGCCGGGTGACTTTCCGCTGAACGCCGGACAGGATCCCGCCGAGCGTGACCATCTGCCCGTCGGGCCGGCCTCCCCGGGCCGCGCGCTCGGCGGGCTCATCCCCGGCCGAGCTGATCAGCTCCGCCACCGAGCAGTCGGTGTTCGCGGCCACGATGTGCTCCACGCCGAGCAGCGGGTGGTCGGACACGTACAGGCCGAGCATCTCGCGCTCGAACGCCAGCAGCGTGGTCTTGTCCCACTCCCCGTCCGGCACCGGGACCTCGAAGGTCGCCTCGACCTCGGCGTCCCCGCCGAACAGCGAGTCCTGGCCGATGGCCTCGTTGCGCTTCACGTCGATGACGGTGTCGATGGCCTGCTCGTGGATGATGACCAGGCCCCTGCGCGGGTGCCCGAGCGAGTCGAAGGCCCCGGCCTTGATCAGCGACTCGATGACCCGCTTGTTGCACACGTTGACGGGGACCTTGCGCAGGAAGTCGGCGAAGCTGGTGAAGGCGCCCTTGGCCGAGCGGGCCTCGATGATCGCATCCACGACGTGCGTGCCGACGTTGCGGATCGCAGCCAGGCCGAACCGGATGTCGTTGCCCACGGGGGTGAACATGGCCGACGACGCGTTGACGTCCGGGGGGAGCACGGTGATGCCCATCCGCCGGCACTCGTTCAGGTAGAGCGCGCTCTTGTCCTTGTCGCCGGAGACCGACGTGAGCAGCCCGGCCATGTACTCGGGCGGGTAGTTGGCCTTGAGGTACGCGGTCCAGTACGAGACCAGCCCGTAGGCGGCACTGTGCGCCTTGTTGAACGCGTAGTCGGAGAACGGGACGAGGATGTCCCACAGCGTCTTGATCGCCGCGGCGGAGTAGCCGTTCTTCTTCATGCCCGCCTCGAACGGGGCGAACTCCTTGTCCAGGATCTCCTTCTTCTTCTTGCCCATGGCCCGGCGGAGCAGGTCCGCGCTGCCCAGGCTGTAGCCGGCCACCTTCTGCGCGATGGCCATGACCTGCTCCTGGTAGACGATCAGCCCGTAGGTGTCGCCCAGGATGTCGGCCAGCGGCTCGGCCAGCTCGGGGTGGATGGGCACGACCGGCTTGCGGTGGTTCTTCCGGTCGGCGTAGTCGTTGTGGGCGTTCGCCCCCATCGGGCCGGGCCGGTAGAGAGCACCGACCGCCGAGATGTCCTCGAAGTTGTCCGGCCGCATGCTGCGCAGCAGGGCCCGCATCGGGCCGCCGTCGAACTGGAAGATGCCCAGCGTGTCACCCCGGGCCAGGAGGTCGTAGGTGGGCTTGTCGTCCAGGGACAGGGTCTCGAGGTCGATGTCGAGGCCCCGGTTGGCCTTGACCCCGCGGACCGCGTCGTCCAGCACGGTCAGGTTGCGCAGGCCGAGGAAGTCCATCTTGAGCAGGCCAAGCGACTCACACGCCGGGTAGTCGAACTGGGTGATGACCGCGCCGTCCGCCTCCCGCTTCCAGACCGGGACGTGGTCGATGATCGGCTCGCTGCTCATGATCACGCCGGCCGCGTGCACCCCGGCCTGGCGGATCAGCCCCTCCAGCCCGCGCGCAGTGTCGATGACCTGCCGCACCTCGGCCTCGGCGTCGTACAGCGCGCGGATCTCCCCGGCCTCGCCGTGCCGGGGGTGGGACTCGTCGAAGATGCCGGACAGCGGGATGTCCTTGCCCATCACGGCCGGCGGAAAAGCTTTAGTGATGCGATCGCCAAGTGCGTACGGGAAACCCAGTACCCGCGCGGAGTCCTTGACCGCGGCCTTGGCCTTGATCGTGCCGTAGGTGATGATCTGCGCGACCCGGTCGTCGCCCCACTTCTCGGTCACGTAGCGGATCACGTCGCCCCGCCGGCGTTCGTCGAAGTCGATGTCGATGTCGGGCATGGACACGCGTTCGGGGTTCAGGAACCGCTCGAAGATCAGCCCGTGCTTGAGCGGGTCCAGGTCGGTGATGCCCAGGGCGTAGGCCACCAGGCAGCCCGCGGCCGAGCCGCGGCCCGGCCCGACCCCGACCCCGTTGCGCTTCGCCCACATGATGAAGTCGGCGACGACCAGGAAGTACGAGCAGAAGCCCATCTGGGTGATGATGCCCATCTCATATTCGACCTGCTGCCGGCGGCGGTCGTCGTAGCCGTCGGGGTACCGGCGGTCCATGCCGCGCCAGACTTCCTTGGCCAGCCAGCTCTCCTCGGTTTCCCCCTCGGGGACGTCGAACAGCGGCATCAGGTTCCGGGACTCGAACTGGACGTCGGCCCGCTCGGCGATCAGCAGCGTGGAGTCGCAGCCGGACTGCCATTCCTCGTCGGGGAACGCCGCGCGCATCTCCTGCGGGGTCTTCAGGTAGTAGCCCGAGCCATCGAACTTGAACCGGCCCGGGTCGGCCATGTTCGACCCGGTCTGCACGCACAGCAGCACCTCGTGCGCCTTCGCGTCCGCCTCGACCGAGTAGTGCGAGTCGTTGGTGACCACGAACGGCAGGTCCAGCTCTTTCGCGATCCGCCGCAGGCCGTCGCGGACCCGCTGCTCGATGCTGAGCCCGTGGTCCATGATCTCGACGAAGAAGTTGCCCGGGCCGAAGATGTCGCGGTAGGCGGCGGCCGCCTCGAGCGCCTGCGGGGAGCAGTTGCTTCAGGTCGGCCAGCAGCGCGGGCGACGGCTTGACCCGCAGCTTGTCATCCAGGCGGACGATCGTCGCCCGCGGGCCATTGCAGAGTTTCAGGTGCACTTCCGACAGGCCCGGGTGGGTGCACAGCACCTCGCGCAGCCGGTTGACCACGGGCGCGACGCACCGCTGGACCGGCATCGACACGACGAAAGGGCCGCCCTGGTCCGCCGTCAGGTCCGGCGCGCTCACCTCCTGCGCGATCAGCTTGGGCGTGTCCTCGCGCCGGTCCAGCCGGCCCTTGACGATCAGGATCGCGTCCTCGGCCAGCAGCAGCGAGCACTGCTGGTAGGCGGCCGGGAAGAAGAGCACCTCGATGGCGCCCTCCAGGTCCTCCAGGGTGGCGGTGGCCCACGGGTTGCCCTGCCGGGTGACCTTCCGCTGGACTCCGGACAGGATGCCGCCCAGCGTGACCATCTGCCCGTCCGGGCGGCCGCCCCGGCCGGCGGTCCCGCGCTCGGCCGGCTCCTCCCCCGCGGAGCTGATCAGCTCGGCGACCGAGCAGTCGGTGTTGGCGGCCACGATGTGCTCGACGCCCAGCAGGGGGTGGTCGGACACGTAGAGCCCGAGCATCTCCCGCTCGAACGCCAGCAGCGTGGTCTTGTCCCATTCCCCGTCCGGCACCGGGACCTCGAAGGTGGCCTCGGTCTCGGCGTCCCCGCCGAATAGCGAGTCCTGGCCGATGGCCTCGTTGCGCTTCACGTCGATCACGGTGTCGATGGCCTGCTCGTGGATGATGGCCAGGCCCTTGCGCGGATGCCCGAGCGAGTCGAAGGCCCCGGCCTTGATCAGCGACTCGATGACCCGCTTGTTGCACACGTTGACCGGGACCTTGCGCAGGAAGTCGGCGAAGCTGGTGAAGGCGTCCTTGGCCGTGCGGGCCTCGACGATCGCGTCCACCACGTTGGTGCCGACGTTCCGGACCGCGGCCAGGCCGAACCTGATGTCGTTGCCGACCGGGGTGAAGGTGGCCGCCGACGCGTTGACGTCGGGGGGCAGGACGGTGATGCCCATCCGGCGGCATTCGTTCAGGTAGAGGGCGCTCTTGTCCTTGTCGCCGGACACCGAGGTGAGCAGCCCGGCCATGTACTCGGCCGGGTAGTTGGCCTTGAGGTACGCGGTCCAGTAGGAGACCAGCCCGTAGGCGGCGCTGTGCGCCTTGTTGAAGGCGTAGTCGGAGAACGGGACCAGGATGTCCCACAGCGTCTTGATCGCCGCCGCGGAGTAGCCGTTGGCCTTCATCCCGGCCTCGAACGGCGCGAACTCCTTGTCCAGGATCTCCTTTTTCTTCTTGCCCATGGCCCGGCGGAGCAGGTCCGCGCTGCCGAGGCTGTACCCGGCCACCTTCTGCGCGATGGCCATGACCTGCTCCTGGTAGACGATCAGCCCGTAGGTGTCGCCCAGGATCTCGGCCAGCGGCTCGGCCAGCTCAGGGTGGATGGGCACGACCGGCTTGCGGTGGTTCTTCCGGTCGGCGTAGTCGTTGTGCGCGTTGGCGCCCATCGGGCCAGGCCGGTACAGCGCGCCGACTGCCGAGATGTCCTCGAAGTTGTCCGGCCGCATACTGCGCAGCAGGGCCCGCATCGGGCCGCCGTCGAACTGGAAGATGCCCAGCGTGTCGCCCCGGGCCAGCAGGTCGTAGGTGGGCTTGTCGTCCAGCGGCAGGGTCTCGAGATCGACGTCGAGGCCCCGGTTGGCCTTGACCCCGCGGACCGCGTCGTCCAGCACGGTGAGGTTGCGCAGGCCGAGGAAGTCCATCTTGAGCAGGCCGAGCGACTCGCACGCCGGGTAATCGAACTGGGTGATGACCGCGCCGTCCGCCTCCCGCTTCCACACCGGGACGTGGTCGATGATCGGCTCGCTGCTCATGATCACGCCGGCCGCGTGCACCCCGGCCTGGCGGATCAGCCCCTCCAGCCCGCGGGCGGTGTCGATGACCTGCCGCACCTCGGCCTCGGCCTCGTACAGGGCCCTGATCTCGCCAGCCTCGCCGTAGCGGGGGTGGGCTTCGTCGAAGATCCCGGACAGCGGGATGTCCTTGCCCATCACGGCGGGCGGGAACGCCTTGGTGATCCGGTCGCCGAGCGCGTAGGGGAAGCCGAGCACCCGGGCGGAGTCCTTGACCGCGGCCTTGGCCTTGATGGTGCCGTAGGTGATGATCTGCGCGACCCGGTCGTCGCCCCACTTCTCGGTGACGTAACGGATCACGTCACCCCGCCGGCGTTCGTCGAAGTCGATGTCGATGTCGGGCATGGACACGCGTTCGGGATTCAGGAACCGCTCGAAGATCAGCCCGTGCTTGAGCGGGTCCAGGTCGGTGATGCCCAGGGCGTAGGCGACCAGGCAGCCTGCGGCCGAGCCGCGGCCCGGGCCGACCCAGATCCCGTTCCGCTTGGCCCACATGATGAAGTCCGCGACGACCAGGAAGTACGAGCAGAAGCCCATCTGGGTGATGATGCCCATCTCGTACTCGACCTGCTGGCGGCGGCGGTCGTCGTAGCCGCCGGTGTAGCGCCGGTCCATCCCGCGCCAGACTTCCTTGGCCAGCCAGCTCTCCTCTGTCTCCCCCTCGGGGACGTCGAACAGCGGCATCAGGTTCCGGGACTCGAACGTGACGTCGGCCCGCTCGGCGATGAGCAGCGTGGAGTCGCAGCCGGACTGCCATTCCTCGTCGGGGAACGCCGCGCGCATCTCCTGCGGGGACTTCAGGTAGTAGCCGGTGCCGTCGAACTTGAACCGGCCGGGGTCGGCCATGTTGGACCCGGTCTGCACGCACAGCAGCACCTCGTGCGCCTTCGCGTCCGCCTCGACCGAGTAGTGCGAGTCGTTGGTGACCACGAACGGCAGGTCCAGCTCTTTCGCGATGCGCCGCAGGCCGTCGCGGACCCGCTGCTCGATGCTGAGCCCGTGGTCCATGATCTCGACGAAGAAGTTGCCGGCCCCGAAGATGTCCCGGTAGGCGGCGGCCGCCTCGACCGCCTGCGCGTACTGGCCGAGCCGGAGCCGGGTCTGCACCTCGCCGCTGGGGCAGCCGGTAGTCGCGATGATCCCCCTGGCGTGCGCGGCGATCAGCTCGCGGTCCATCCGCGGCTTGCGGAAATAGCCTTCCAGCGAGGCCAGGGAGGACAGCCGGAACAGGTTGTGCATGCCCTCGGTGGTCTCCGCGAGCATGGTCATGTGCGTGTAGGCGCCGGCGCCGGACACGTCGTCGTCCTTCTGCGCCGGGGTGCCCCAGCGGACCGGCTGGCGGTGCCGGCGGTGCTCCGGGGCGACGTAGGCCTCGATGCCGATGATCGGCTTGATCCCGGCCTTGGTGGCCTTGGACCAGAAATCGTAGGCCCCGTAGAGGTTGCCGTGGTCGGTCATGGCCACGGCGGACATGCCCTCACGCTCGCACTGGGCGAACATGTCCTTCAGCCGCGCGGCGCCGTCCAGCATCGAGTACTCGGTATGCACGTGGAGGTGCGCAAACCCGTCGGAGTGGCCAGTGTGGTCCGCTGCGGCTGCCGTCACGAACTACCGCCTCCTTTAAAGGCATGCAACGAAAACCCTCGCGGGCACTCACCAGCCAGGGCCGGGGGAATCGGCCGGTGCTGCCTGGTAAAGGACCTGCCCGGCCGCGGAATTCCCCGGCGGGAGGACGCCGCGGCAGTGGCGCACCGGCCCGGCGAGTCGAGCCTACAGAGGCGGCCGGGGCGCTGCGACCCGCCACACCGGATGGCCGGTTATCCCGTTTTGGCTTCCGGTCCGGCCCGGAGGGCCGCCGGCCCGGACGGCGGGCCAACCTGCCAATTTGGCGACTTAAAGTAGCGTAGATATTACTGAAAGTAGCATTATGAGATAAGCGACATTTCCGCCTCGGCCCAGGGTGATCAGGCATGCGACTGACTCGGTACCTTGGCCTGGCCGTCGTACTCTGCGCCGGCGTGGCCTTCCTGCTCGGCGTCGTCGCGACGCACTCCCACCGGCCTCCGGACGAAGACGACCCGGCCGTTACCGGGACAGGTATCGGCCACGGGCAACTCGCCGGGAGCGTGGCCCGGGCCTACCAGTTCCTCAACCAGATGATGGACCGCCACGCCGGCGGCACCACCCCGCGCCTGGTCCAGAGCTACCTGGGAGGGCTGCTGGGCCTCGACGGCGACACCTCCTCTGATATCTACGATGATGCGCTGGTCATCGACGCCTACCTGGCCGAGGGCACCCCGAACGGGGTGGCCCGCGCCGAGGCCATCGGTAATGGAGTGCTCTACCTGCAGGCCCACGATCCGGCGCACGACGGGCGGATCATGGATCAGTACCAGCCGACCGCCCTGGAACACCCCAGTGACATCCACATCACCGATCCGGCCAGCAATACCGGCCACGTGGCCTGGGCCGGGGACGCTCTCGCGCAGCTGTATTCCGCCACCGGAAGGCGGGCCTACCTGGACGGCGCCGTGGCCATGGGCGACTGGATCGAGACCCACTGCCGGGACGACCGCGGGCCGGGCGGTTACACCGGTGGCTATACCGGGTCGGGAAGCAAGATCGAATGGAAGTCCACCGAGCACAACATCGACGTGTACGCATTTTTCCGGCTCCTGGCCCGGGAAACAGGGAATCCTGCCTGGTCATCTAGATCGGCGTGGGCCAGGCGGTTCATCCTGGCCATGTGGGACACCGCGGCGGGCCGGTTTTACGTGGGCACCAGCAACAGTGGCGCTACCCCGGAAACCACCCCGGCGGTCGAGGACGTCAACAGCTGGTCGTATCTGGCTCTCCGGGACGCCGGGTACGAGCAATCGCTCGACTGGGAAGCGCGCCACCTGGCCGTAGCCGCGGATGGCCACCGCGGCGTGAGCATCTGCACCGGGAACCGCACGGGCGTGTGGTTCGAGGGCACCGCCCACCTCGCGGACGCACTGGAGTTCAGCGGCGAGGCCGCCGACCAGGCGGAGGCGGCGGCGTACCTCTCAGACCTCGCCTCCGCCCAGGCCAGCGGGCCGAACGCGGACGGCCTGGGGATCATGGCCGCATCGTACGACGCGCTGAGTGACTGCCAGGGTGGCAACGTGTACGCCTCGCTGCACACCGGCACGACCGCGTGGTACATCCTGGCCGCCAGCCGCATCGACCCGCTGTCCGGCATCCCCATCCCGGCGCACGGCTCACCGCCGGTCGCCGCGAACACCACGGGCGGCAGCAGCAGGCTGCCTCCCCGGCTCACCCGCTAGAGCCGCCGGGCTGGATGTTCTGGTTGATGTGGAACGTGTTCTCCGGGTCGTACCGCTGCTTGACCTGGGCCAGCCGGTCATAGTTGCCGCGGTAGGACGCCTTCACCCGGTCCTGGCCCTCATTCATCATGAAGTTGATGTACGCGCCGCCGGCTGAGGTGGGGTGCAGCTCCCGCCAGTAGTCCTTGGCCCACTCGGAGATGGCGGCGGCGTTGGCCGGATCGGGATCGACGCCGACGATGACGCCGGCCCAGCCACCGTCGCGGTAGGCGAAGGCGGTCGCGTCGGAGGCCACCCGGCTGACGGCGCCGTCGATGGGATACAAGTGCATGGTGGAGTGGCCGCTGGGCAGCCGCTCACCGTACTTGCGGTGCACCTCGATGGCGGCGTCGGAGATCTCGTTGAAGAAGTCCGCCCGCCAGTACCACTGCAGCCCGGCCGGGTACAGGGCGTCGAACGCGCTCTGCAGCACGCTGAACGGCATCTCCATGAGGCCGACCAGCAGCGGCGAGCCGAACGCCTTCACCGGCTCGAGCACCCCGGCGGCCCGGTCGTGCGGCCCGGTGTAGCACCAGACGATGCCGCAGGCCTTGCGTCCCCATAGCGCCTCGGGGAACGGCGGGGCCGGGGGGATGGTGAGCAGGCCGATCCAGCCGCTCAGCTCCTCCGGCAGCGAGGGCAGCAGCTCCCGGTACCAGCGCATCACCTCGGGAGCATCCGCGAGGTCGTACAGCACGGGGCCGCCGATGATCACGCCGTGCTCACCGATGTCGTGGCAGCGGAACGTGAACGAGGTGACGATGCCGAAGTTGCCGCCGCCGCCGCGCAGGGCCCAGAGCAGGTCGCGGTGCGAGTTCTCGCTGGCCGTCACGAACGTGCCGTCGGCGAGGACCACGTCGGCGGCGAGCAGGTTGTCCACGGTGAGGCCGAAGCGGCGGGACAGATACCCGATGCCGCCGCCGAGGGTCAGGCCGGCCACGCCGGTTGAGGCCAGGAAGCCAGACGGGGTGGCCATGCCGAACGCGACGGTCGCGTGATCGACGTCGCCCCAGGTGCATCCGGCGTCGACGCGGACGGTGTGATCCTCGGGACTGACCGTGGTGCTGCGCAGTGCGGAGAGGTTGACGACCAGGGCGTCGTCCGCCACCCCCAGGCCGGCCGCATTGTGCCCGCCGCCCCGCACGGCGAGCTCGGTCCCGTGCGCGCGGGCGAACTGCACGCAGGCGATGACGTCGGCGACGTCGCGGCAGCGGGCGATGGCGGCCGGATGCTTGTCGATCATGGCGTTGTAGACGGCGCGCGCCTCGTCGTATCCGGGATCTTCGGGCCGGATCAGGTCGCCCCGTACCATGGCGGCCAGGTCTGCGTACGGCGCCCCGGTGGCGTGCGCGGATGTGGTGGTCATGCGAGATTCCCCCTTGGGTGGGTCACTGGGTTGTGACCCACCGACGCTAGGGCGACGGGCGTTCGCGGAGCGTTCGCGCTACGGCGTTCGGGTCAGGCGGCCGGCAGAACGCTGCCGCCGGAGGCCGGGCGCCCCGCACGGCGAGGTCCCGCTCGCAGCGCCGCAGGAGCGCCACGCTGCCGTGGCCAGAGGCCATCCGGGCGGCGGCCTGCAACCGGGATACCGCCGCCCGGCCGTTGTCGTAGGCGGCGCGCATCCGCATCACCTCGGGCAGCCACCACAGGTCATCCCGCTCGTGGGCGGCCGCCAGGGCGGCGTCGAGGATAGCGCGGGCGTCGCCGGGCTGACCATGGTGCGCCGACAGGTCAGCGAGCAGCGACAGCCAGTACGGCATGCGCGCAAACGAGCCCTCCGCCCTCAGGTTGTCGATGCCCTGCCGGGCCAGGGCGATCCCGGATCCGTCCCTGCGGGACCAGCCGTCCAGGATCAGCACCCACTCGCGGTAGTACGCGAAGGCATACCTTCCGCAGAGCTCGCGCAGCTCTTCGACGATGTTTCTCAGCTCGGCCGCGCCCGTAGGCGCTGAAGCCTCCCCCGTCCCAGGCGCCTCTAGGGCCCCGGGCCCGTCATGGCGCATCTGGAACGTCATGCCGGCGTACGCCAGGGCCACGGCCAGGTTGTACGGGTGATCGATCGACCGGGCCATGTCAATGGCGTCGCGGCTGGCGGAAAGAGCCGCATCGTCGTCGCCCAGCAGCCAGTGAGCGTGGGCCGACCATGCCGTGCCGTGCACCCGGGGCCGGGTTCCGATGCTCAGCGTTACCGCGTCACTCGCCAGTTCAGCGGCGATCCTGAGGTGCCGCAGGCCCTCCGCGGGCATGCCCAGGCTGATGGACGACCCGCCGACGCCGAAATGAGCCACGCCGCTCAGCTCGGAGCCGGGGTCGGCCAGGGCCAGGGCGCGGGTGGCCGTCAGGTATCCATCGGCGGTCCGTCCCTGGACGAACTGCGACCCCCACAGGGCGACCATGCCCCTGACCCTGGAGCCGGTGCGGCCCAGCGATCCGGCCAGATGGATCGATCGCTCGAGCGTCTGCTGCAGCTCCCGGGACGAATAGCCGAACCTGGCGTTGAGCGGCGCGGCCAGGCCCTCGAGAACGGCGAGTTCCTGGCTGTCCCGGTCCTTCCCGGGAGCCAGGTCGCGGACGATAGACAGGGCCTCCTTGTGCAACCGGATCGCCTCAGCGTGAGCGAACCTGCCCGCCGCGACCTCCGCGGCCCGGCGATAGTAGGCCACCGCGCGTCTCGGCCGGCCACCGCGGGCGTAGTGCTGGGCGAGCTGGGCCGAGACCGCGTCCGTGTCCTCCGCGTGCAGCAGTTCGAGCCCCTGGGCGATACGCCGGTGCAGGAGCCACCGCTTCGGCGGGCTGACCTGCTCGTAGGCGGCGTCGCGGAGCAGGTCGTGCGAGAAGTCGTAGCCGTCCCGGAACTCGCGCAGGATCCGGCGGCGCCACAGTTCATCGACCGCTGCCACCACGGCATCGGCGTCCAGGTCGCTGGCCTCGGTCACCAGCTCGAGGCGGAAATCCGTGCCCACCGCGGCCGCCAGGCCGGCCACGTCGCGGGCGGCCTCCGTCGCCTGCCGGAGGCGGTTGCCCAGCATCGCGGGGAGATCACCGGGCGGCCGGAGGGCCCCGCCGCGATCAGCGGTGGCCCGCACGGCCTCGATCACGTAGAGCGGGAAGCCTCCTGTTGTCCCCTGGAGCAGGGCCGCATCGGTTCCGGCGAGCGGCTGCCCGGCGATGACCTCGGCCAGGCGGGCCGTGTCGGCGGCTTCGAACGGGCTGAGGGTCAGCTCGGCGAGCCACCCGGTGGCCCGCATCCGGTCGGTCCAGTCCGCCAGGCCGGGGACCTCACCCGGGTGGTCATCGCGGAGCGTGCCGGCGATCAGGAGCGGCGCCCCGGCGGCCAGTCCGAGGCAGAACGTCAGGAAGGCCAGCGTCTCCTCGTCACACCACTGCAGATTGTCCAGGATCAGCAGCAGCGGGCGGCCGGTGGCCAGGAGCGCCCGGGCGAGCCCTTCGTAGAAGCGCAGGCGCTGCCAGGCGTCGGCCATCGCCCTGGAGCCGGTCCCGGGCCCGGAACGTCCCCGGGAGGGCACCAGCCGGTCCACTTCGGTGCGCCAGGCCTGGTCCAGGGTCGCCGCCGCGGCCTGGACCACCGGGTTGCGCAGCCAGTCGGCCACCGGCGCCAGCGCCAGCCGCCCGGCGGTCCCGAAACACTGGCTGCCCGCCACGATCGCGCCCTGCGCCCGGGCCTGCCCGGCGATCTCCGTCACCAGGCGGGTCTTGCCCACGCCAGCGCCCCCCCGCACCACGACCAGGCCCGGCTGCCCCGCCATCGCGCCCCGCCACCGATCCTGGAGCACCCCGAGTTCGCGGGACCGGCCGACCAGCCGGGCCGGGGCGACCCCGGTGCGGCCGGGGCCGGCCCGGTCCGCGGCCCCGTCCCGTCCGGGGCGGACCCCGGGCGGGCCATCAGCCGCTCGAACGCCTCCCCTGTCGCCCGGTCCGGGGTAATGCCGAGCTCATGCTCCAGGACCGAGGCGCAGTGATGGTAGGTGCTCACCGCGCCGGCCCGGTCGCCCAGGTCCGCCTGGAGCTGCATCAGGGTGCGGTAGCCCGCCTCCTCCAGCGGCTGCAGCTGGATCCGGCGGCGCGCGGCCTCCACCGCCCCGGCCAGGTCGCCGACCCGAGTGCGCGCCGCGCAGACCAGATCGCACAGGTCCACGCACTGGCGCTCCAGCTCTGACCTGACCTCCAGCACCCAGTCCTCGTAGAGTCCCGGCAGGAAGTCGCCCCGGTACTGGGCGAGCGCCCGGGCCGCGTGCCGGAGAACCCCGGCGTCCTCCCCGGCCGCGGCCGCCCGCCGGGCTGCCCCGCGCTCGATGTCGAAGGTGCGCACATCGACGTGACATGTCTTCGTGTCACACCAGCACAGATCCCTGGACGTCACGATGAGCGACGGCTCATCGCCCAGGACCTGGCGAAGCTGGTGCAGCTCACGCCGCAGGTTGGTCAGCGCCTGCCCGTCCGCCGAGTCCGGCCAGAACAGCCCGGCGATGCGCTGGCGGGCCTGGGGCGAGCCAGCGTGGGCAGCCAGGAAGCCGAGCAGGGCAACGGTGCGCGACGAGCGGGCCCGGACCCCGGTCCCGTCGTCGGTGATGGACTGCTCCCCCAGGAGAGATACTCGCAGCATTCCGACCCCGGCCTCCTGGGACACCAGGGTAGACGTGCTGGAGGTCCGGGCAGAGCCCGGGTAAAACTCATGGTCGCGGTGGCCGGGAGGAGCAGCCCGGCTCAGGCCCGGCCCGGCCCCAGGTCACTCAGCCGGTCACGGAGAGCCCGCAACGCCTGGCGCCGGTCAACCGCGGCCAGCCGGTCGAGGAAGAGGTGGCCGTCGAGATGATCGAGCTCGTGCTGCAGGCAGCGGGCCAGCTCCCCCGGGCCCGCCACCGTGACGGGCCGGCCGTCCAGGTCCACCCCGGTGACCACCGCGTGCCCGGCCCGCGGGGTGGGCGCGTAGAGGCCGGGTATCGACAGGCAGCCCTCCGGGCCGTCCTGGTGGCCGTCGCTGGACAGCAGGCGGGGGTTGATCACGTACCCCTCCTCGCCGTCGACGTTGTAGCAGAACACGCGCAGGTCCACGCCGATCTGGGGGGCGGCGAGCCCGGCCCGGCCCGGGAGCCGGCAGGTCTGCCTCAGGTCGGTGACCAGCCGCGCCAGCCCGGCGCCGAAGTCGGTCACCGGGCGGCACACCTCGCGCAGCACGGGGTCACCGAAGAGGCGGATGTCCCGGACGGTCATCGGGTGGCTAGCTTTCCGCGCCGAGGATGTCCAGCGCGTGCGCGAGGTCCGGGGAGTACTCGCTGCTGAAGTCAACCCGGCGGCCGTCGGCCGGGTGCGCGAAGCCGAGCCGGACCGCGTGCAGCCATTGCCTGGTCAGGGCCAGGTGGGCGGCGAGCACTGGGTCGGCCCCGTACAGGCGGTCGCCGGCGCAGGGGTGCCGGAGCGCGGCCATGTGCACCCGGATCTGGTGGGTCCGCCCGGTCTCGAGGATGATCTCCTCCAGGCTGGCCGCGCGGAACGCCTCGAGCGTGTCGTAGTGGGTGACGCTCGGGCGGCCGCCGGCCACCACCGCGAACCGGCCGTCCCCGGCCGGGTGCCGGCCGATGGGCGCGTCGATGGTGCCGCGCAGCGGATCCGGGTGGCCCTGCACCAGGGCGTGGTAGCGCTTATCCACCTCGCGGTCCCGGAACGCCTGCTTGAGCACGCGGTACGCGTGCTCGCTCTTGGCCACCACCATCAGCCCCGAGGTGTTCGCGTCGAGCCGGTGCACGATGCCCTGGCGTTCCGCGGCGCCGCTGGTGGCGAGGATCTGCCCGGCCCCCAGCAGCCCTTCGAGCACGGTCGGGCCGGTCCAGCCGGGTGTCGGGTGGGCGGCCACTCCCGGCGGCTTGTCCACGACCACGATGTCGCTGTCCTGGTACACCACATTCAGCCCGGGCACGAGGCGCGGCACCGGCGCCGTGGACACCGGGGCGGGCAGCGTGACGTCCAGCCACTCCCCGGCGGGCACCCGGTCCGACTTGGCCGCCGGGCGGCCCCCGATCAGCACCTGGCCCCCGCTGATGAGGTCCGCGGCGCTCGTCCGCGACAGCCCGAACATCCGGGCCAGCGCCGCGTTCGACTCGTTCTCCGTCCAGCCCCTCGGGAACGGGCACCCGGCGCTGGTCCGCCCCGGTCACGAGGTGCCGGTTCTCTCGGCGTGATCGCCGTGATCGGCGGCCGCGCTCGGCGGGGCGGGCGGGCGCCGGCGGCCGTCGATGGGGATGCCCCGGGCGGCGAGCAGTACCGCCAGCACACCGCCGCAGACGATGCACGAGTCGGCCACGTTGAACACCGGCCAGTGCGGCAGCTCGATCCAGTCCACCACGTGCCCGCGCAGGAAACCCGGGGACCGGAATAGCCGGTCCCCCAGGTTGCCGGCCGCCCCGCCGAGCAGCAGCCCGAGCGTGACCGCCCACGGAACGCTGCGCAGCCGCCGGGCGGTGCGCGCGATGGCCACGATGACCCCGAGGGCGATCAGGGTGAAGACGATGGTGACCGAGGTCCCGATGCTGAAGGCCGCGCCGCTGTTACGCAGCTCGCGCAGCGTCAGCAGGCCGCCGAGCAGGCGGAGCGGGGCCCGGTCCGACAGGGTGGCCACGACGACGGTCTTGGAAACAAGATCCGCAACGAAAACCGCCGCGGCCACCGTGACCAGCAGGCGGACCCGGCGCGGCCGGGGCGCCGGACCGGGGCCGCCCGCCTCGTGATCCGGATCCGCGGGACTTCTCGCGCCGTTCAGCGCCGTTCCTCGCGCTGCTTACAGTCCACGCACAGGGTGGCCCGGGGGAAGGCCTGCAGGCGCGCCTTCCCGATCGGCTCACCACAGGACTCACACACGCCGTAGCTGCCGTCCTCGATCTTGGCCAGCACCCGCTCAGTCTGGGCCAGCAGCTCGCGGGCGTTCTGGGTCAGGGCCAGCTCGTGCTCGCGCTGGAACGTCTTGGCTCCGGCGTCGGCCGAATCGTCGCCTGCGTCACCGACGGCATCGCCGAGCCGGTCGGCGATCTCGGACTCCGCGGCGGAGATGTCCCGGCGCAGCCCGCTGGCCTCGTCCTGGAGTTCCTGGCGGACCCCGGCGAGCTCCTTTTGAGTCCACGGCTTCTCACCGGGCCGGACAGGTAGAGCCGCGGCACCCGAACGCGCGGTTGCTCTCATCTCGGCCCCCTTGGGCGTGACTTGTCCACTATGCCAGCTGCCACCAATCGATCATGAACTGGCGGGCAGTCACCGGAGGATAGATCGGCCTGCCCAGCACTGCAAACACATCTCGGCCCGGCGATAATCCGCGGGCCCCCGCCGCGGCGGGCCACGCATGGCCGCGCCAGACATGTCCCCTGATACTGGGAGGGAAAAACCCCGGCCCCCCGGATGGAGACCCTGATGGCCCAGGCCACCGCCGACTCGCCACGCACCTCGGTCCGCCACCCCCTCGCCCCGCTGACGGCGGGCGAGGCCGGCCAGGCCAGCCGGCTCGCGCTGGCCGCCGCGGGCCCCGGCAGCCTGCTCGTCTACTGTGCCCTCGCCGAGCCGGCCAAGCGGGCCGTCCTGGCCTGGGACGGCCACCCGCTGCCCCGGGAGGCCCGCTGCGTCCTGTACGAGCGGCCCGCCAGGCAGACGTGGGTGATCACCGTGTCGCTCGACGAGGCCGCGGTGACCAGGAAGATTCTCGTCCCGGGTGTCCAGCCGCCGCTCATGGCCGGGGAATGGCTGGCTAACAGCGAGCAGATCAAGGCCGATCCCGGCTTCCGGGCCGCGCTGGCCCGGCGCGGTATCACCGATATGTCCCAGGTCCAGGTGGATCCCTGGCCGGCCAGCAACTTCGGGCTGGAGATCGACTCCTCCGGGCGGCGCCTGGCCCGCGGCGTGGCGTACCTGCTCGATGGCCCGGGCAGCAACCCGTACGCCCGGCCGGTGGAGAACCTGGTGGCCGTGGCGGACCGCGACACCGGGGAGGTGCTGGAGATCGAGGACGGCGAGGCGGTGCCCATCCCCCGGGACAGTGGCCGGTACGACGCGGCCAGCGCGGGCGAACTGCGGCAGCTGTCAGCTTTGCAGATCGTGCAGCCTGAGGGCCCCGGGTTCGCCGTGGACGACGGGTGCCTGACCTGGGGACCGTGGCAGATGCGGATCTCGCTGCACCCGATCGAGGGACTCGTCCTGCACGAGATCGGCTACCACGACCGCGGGCGGCTGCGGCCCATTATCTACCGGGCCAGCCTGTCCGAGATGATCGTGCCCTACGGCTCCACCGCGATGAACCACTGGTGGAAGAACGCCTTCGACGCGGGCGACGTCGGCCTGGGCAAGATGGCCAGCCCGCTGGAGCTCGGCTGCGAGTGCCTGGGCGAGATCGTCTACCTGGACGGCGTGGCCGTGGACGAGGACGGCTCGGCCCAGGTCCTGCCGCAGGCCATCTGCCTGCATGAAGAGGACTACGGAGTGCTCTGGATGCACCGGGACGCGGCGAACCAGGCCGCGGAGACCCGCCGCTCCCGGCGCATGGTCGTGTCGTCCATCGCCACGGTCGGCAACTACGAATACGGCTTCTTCTGGTACTTCTACCTGGACGGCACGATCCAGGCCGAGGTGAAGCTGACCGGGATCATCCAGACCCAGGCGGTGCGGCCCGGAACCCAGGCCAGCTACGCCAGGCTGGTCACCCCCGAGCTCGCCGGGCCCCATCACCAGCACCTGTTCTGCTTCCGCCTGGATATGTGCCTGGACGGCCCGGCCAACTCGGTCTACGAGGTGGACGCGGTGCCGGTCCCGGCCGGCCCCGCCAACCCGTACGGGAACGCGTTCACGGTCCAGGAGACCCTGCTGGAGACCGAATCCGCCGCCCAGCGGATGGCCGCGCCGCAGCGGAGCCGGTCCTGGAAGATCGTCAACCACGACGCGCGGAACGCCTGCGGTGAGCCGGTCGGGTACGCGCTGGTGCCCACGCACGCCAGCGCGCCGCTGCTGGCCCAGCCGGCCGCGGCCATCACGGCCCGCGCCGCGTTCGCCACCCGCCACCTGTGGGTGACCCCCGCCCGCGACGATGAGACGCGGGCCGCCGGGGAGTTCCCGAACCAGCATCCGGGCGGCGCCGGGCTGCCCGCCTGGACCGCGGCGGACCGCCCGGTCACCGACACCAGCATCGCGCTGTGGCACACCGTGGGCGTGACCCATTTCTGCCGGCCGGAGGACTTCCCGGTGATGCCGGTCGAGTACACGGGCTTCACGCTGCGGCCCGCCGGGTTCTTCGATCGCAACCCCGCCCTCGACCTCGCGCCGCCCGGCGGTCATTGCCCTGCATGAGCGGGGAAATGGCGTCGGCCCGGGGTGGGGGGATCGGCTATCGTTGTACCGGCGAAGGCGTTGATGGGGACAGCTGCCGCAACAGGCAGCCAGGAGCGACCCGGGGATGGTGCGAGCCCGGGGGCAAGCCAGCGGACCAGATCACCCCAGAGCCGCCGGAAGAACAGCAGCGGGCCAGGCACGCCGTGAGGCGCCATGGTCCGTGAGCCCAGTAGAACCGGCCGCGAGACATGAATGAGAGGGTCGCGCTCCCCGGCGGAGACGCGGCCAAGGAGGGTGGTACCGCGGGGCCGCCGCCGGCGCGCCTCGTCCCTCCAGCGAAGCCGCGCGACCGGGCCGATCGCTAGCCCGGGAGCGCCCCGCAGGAGGACCACCAGTCATGGCGCCCACGGACGATGCGAACACAGGCGACGCGAACACAGGCGACGCGAACACAGGCGACGCGAACACAGGCGACGCCACGCAGGCAGGCGGCCCGCGCTACTTCCCCGACCTCCCCCCGGCCATCGACCTGCCCGCCATGGAGCACGAGGTCCTGGCCCGCTGGCAGGACGGGAAGTTCTTCGAGCGGTCGCTGGAGACCTCCGAGGGCCGCCCGCTGTGGACCTTCTACGAGGGGCCGCCGACCACGAACGGCATGCCCGGGGTGCATCACATCGAGGCCCGGGTGTTCAAGGACGTCTTCCCCCGGTTCAAGACCATGCAGGGATTCCACGTCCCGCGCCAGGCCGGCTGGGACTGCCATGGGCTCCCGGTCGAGGTGGCCGTGGAGCGGGAACTGGGGCTGTCCGGCAAGAAGGCGATCGAGAGCTACGGGATCGCGGAGTTCAACGCGCGGTGCCGCGAGTCGGCGCAGCGGCACGTGGACGCGTTCGAGGAACTGACCGTCCGGCTGGGCTACTGGGTGGACCTGCAGGACGCCTACCGGACCATGGACACCAGCTACATCGAGTCGGTGTGGTGGTCGCTGAAGGAGATCTTCACCAAGGGCCTGCTGGTCAAGGACTTCCGGATCAGCCCGTACTGCCCGCGGTGCGAGACCCCCTTGTCGGACCACGAGATGGGCCAGCCCGACGTATACCGGCAGGTGACCGACCCGGCGGTCACGGTCCGGTTCCCGCTGGTCAGCCTGCCGGATGGGGCCAACCCGCTGCTGAGCGGGGCGGACCTGCTGGTGTGGACGACCACGCCGTGGACCCTGGTCTCCAACACCGCGGTGGCGGTCCACCCGGATGAGAGCTACGCGATCGCCCGCAAGCCCGGCGACGGCGACACGGTCGTGGTGGCCGAGGCGCTGGTCGCCCGGGTGCTCGGCGAAGGCTGGCACGTGGCCGCCACGGTGCCTGGCTCGGCCCTGGTCGGAGCCACCTACCGTCCGCCGCTGCACCTGGTTGAGATCGCGGGCGCGCACCGGGTTGTGCCGGGCGGCTTCGTCACCACCGAGGACGGCACCGGCCTGGTGCACCTGGCGCCGGCCTTCGGTGCCGACGACATGGAAACCGGCCGGGCGCACGGCCTGCCGGTGGTCAACCCGGTCCGCCCGGACGGGCGGTTCGAGGAATGGATCCCGCTGGTCGGCGGCATGTTCTTCAAGGACGCGGACGAGCCGCTGGTCCGTGACCTGACCGAGCGCGGCCTGCTGTTCCGGGTCGAGCAGTACGGGCACAGCTACCCGCACTGCTGGCGCTGCCACACCCCGCTGCTGTACTACGCGCTGCCGTCCTGGTACATCCGGACCACCCAGGTCAAGGACCTGATGCTGGCCGAGAACGAGCGGACCACCTGGCAGCCGCCGACCATCAAGCATGGCCGGTACGGCGAGTGGCTGCGCAACAACGTGGACTGGGCGCTGTCCCGGACCCGTTACTGGGGCACCCCGCTGCCCATCTGGGAGTGCGGCGAGCAGCACCTGACCTGCGCCGGGTCGCTCGCCGAGCTGAGCGAGCTGGCCGGACGGGACCTGTCCGGGCTGGACCCGCACCGCCCGTACGTGGACGACGTCACCCTGACCTGCCCGGAGTGCGGCGGGGAGGCGCGGCGGGTGCCGGAAGTGATCGACGCCTGGTACGACTCCGGGTCGATGCCGTTCGCGCGCCTCGGCGCGCCGTGGCAGAACGCCGGGGAGTTCCGGCGGACGTACCCGGCGCAGTTCATCTGCGAGGCCATCGACCAGACCCGGGGCTGGTTCTACTCGCTGATGGCGGTCGGCTCCCTGGTGTTCGGCCGCAGCTCCTACGAGAACGTGGTCTGCCTCGGCCTCGTGGTGGACGAGCGCGGCCGCAAGATGAGCAAGCACCTGGGCAACGTGCTCGAGCCGCTGCCGCTGATGGAGGCGCACGGCGCGGACGCGATCCGCTGGTTCTTCGCGGCGTCCGGCTCACCCTGGTCCACCCGCCGGATCGGCGACGGCGCGCTCGGCGAGATCGTCCGCAAGGTGCTGCTCACGTACTGGAACACGGTGTCGTTCCTGGTGCTGTACGCCAACGCGGCCGCGGCCCAGGGCCAGGGATGGGGACCGGCGCAGGCCGTGCAGGCACCGCCCGCCGCCAGCCGGCCGCTGCTGGACCGCTGGCTGCTCAGCGAGCTCCACGCCACCACCCAGGGGGTCACCGCGGACCTGGAGGGCTTCGACACCGCGGCCGCGGGCCGGCGCCTGGCCGCGTTCATCGACGACCTGTCGAACTGGTACGTGCGCCGCTCGCGGCGGCGGTTCTGGGAGGGGCCGGCCACACCGGACGGCTCGTCGGCGTTCGCCACGCTGCATGAGAGCCTGCACGTGCTGACCCGGCTGATGGCGCCGCTCACGCCGTTCCTGACGGACCACGTGTGGGCCGTGCTGCGCGGCCCGGATGACCCGGAGTCCGTGCACCTGGCCGGCTGGCCGGCCCCGGACGAGGCGCTCATCGACCCCCGGCTGTCCGCGCAGATGGCACAGACCAGGCGGCTGGTGGAACTCGGGCGGTCGGCCCGGGCCGCCGCCTCGGTCCCGGTCCGCCAGCCGCTGCCCCGGGCGGTGGTCAGCGCGGCCGGGTTCGCGGACCTGGCTCCGGGGCTGCGGGCCGAGGTCGCCCACGAGCTGAACGTCCGGGCTCTGGAGCCGATGGCCGCGGTCGGGGAAGAACTGGTCGATTACGTGGTGAAGCCGAACTTCCGCACGCTGGGCCGCCGGTTCGGCAAAGGCACCAAGGCAGTCGCGGCGGCGGTGACCGCGGCTGAGCCGGCGATGCTGGCTGCCGAGCTCAGGTCGGCGGGCAAGGTCTCGGTCGAGGTGGACGGCGGCCCGGTGACTCTCGGGCCGGACGACGTGATCGTGACCCAGACACCCCGGACGGGCTGGACGGTCGCGTCCGAGGGTGGTGAGACCGTCGGCGTCGAGGTGGCGATCACCCCCGAACTGCGCCGCGAGGGACTGGCCCGGGAGGTCATCAGGCTGATCCAGGACGCCCGCAAGTCCGACGGGCTGCACGTGAGTGACCGGATCACGGTGGCCTGGGAAGCCACTGACCCGGATCTGTCCGCCGCGCTGGCCGAGCACGGGCCGCTGATCGCGGGCGAGGTGCTGGCTGACCGGTTCGGCCCCGCCACGTCCGCGGACACGGACCCGGCCGGGGGTGCGCACCAGCACGCCGAGCCCGATCTGGGGCTGACCTTCTGGCTGGCCCGGGCCTGACGCTTACCGCCGGCTCCCCCGCTGATGCGGGCGGGGGACGCCGGCCGGGCTAGCCCTCGAGCTGGTCCGGCTGGCAGGCGCGGCAGGCCGCGAACTTGGCCTCCTCGGCCTCCTGCCTGGACATGATCTCGAGATCACCGGCGCCCAGGAACCTGATCAGGATGCATTCGCTGCGGTGGTAGCGGGCTACTCCGGGCACCACGGTGACCTCGATCCGGCCGGGCCCCGTCTCGCTGGCCGGTCCGCCGGCCGCTGGTTGCCCCACGGCCGGCTCCTCAGCCGCAGGTTCCTGCGCAGCGGCTTCCTCAGCGGCCGGTCCCTCGGCCTCGGGCTCCTCGGCCTCGGGTTCCACGGCCGCAGGTTCCACGGCCACGGGTTCCACGGCCGCAGGTTCCACGGCCACGGGTTCCACGGCCGCAGGTTCCACGGCCACGGGCTCCTCGGCCACGGGTTCCACGGCCGCCGCATCCTCATCAGCGGCCGCAGGGTCCCCGGCCTCAGCCTCGTCCGGCTGGCGGGGATGGTCCGCGGCCGGGGATTCGCGGCCCGGAAGCCAGATGGTCCACTGGGGCCGGTCCGGGGCTGCGTCCTCCTGCTCGTCCTCGTCCTCAGCAGCGGGCCCGGTGGCCTCGTCCGCGGGAGCTGCCCCGCCGGAGTCGTCGCTGGGAGAATCCGGACTGGCTCCCTGAGCATCCGGGGCGGTTCCCGCGGGCTCCGCCTCCGGAACCAGCCCGGGCCGCTCTTCGGTCGCCGCCTGCGCGTCGGCAGGCGCCGAGGCGCCCGCGAAGGCTGCCGCGGGCGGTGGCCAGGACGGGTCGGGGGTCCCGGGTGGCTGCCAGCCAGGACCCTGCCCCCAGATCCAGGCCTTGGTGCCCGCGGGTGGCGGCCCCTGCGGCCCGGCCTTTTCGGCCGGCCCGGCGGTCGCTGGCGGGTCAGCCAGGACCGGAAGGTCGATGCCGGGCCAGCTGAGCGCGCCCGTGTCGCGCTTGCCCGCGGATCCGAGCTCTTCCTCGACCCGGTCCCACAGGTCGTCATCGCGGCCCGGGACGTGGAGCGCGGTCTGGGGGGCCGCCACCTCGGCCGGGGCGGCGGGCGGCCGACGGCCGGCCTCCTCGCGCCGGGACCGCCGCTCAGCGCGCCCGGAGGTGGCCGCGGCCTGAGCGCTGGCCAGTACGGGTGTCCTGATCTGCGCCTGCGGCGCTGACCAGGACTCCGGGACCCGGGCCGACCGGGGCTCGGCCCGGCCAAATATCTCCGCCCAGTGGGTCAGTACCCCAGCCGCCAGGATCAGCGCCGCTACCGCACAGACCGCGATGGAGACGTACACCATCAGCAGGCTGCTGGCGAGGACACCGGCCACGAGCAGGCCGATCGCCCCAGCAACCAGGAGAGCGCTGGCTTTGATCATGTGCGCTCTCCGCGGGCTATGCGGGTCATGCTGCCAACCGAGGAAATGCCGTTGAGTCGCGATACCGTTACGGAGCTGGCTAACCGGCTACCGGTGGTCGTGCGGCGAGCCATCCGACGGGTGGAAGCCACCGTGTGACACCGGCTCCGGCGCGCCAGCGTAGGCACTGGCAATGGATGACTGGCCATTCCTGGCCTCCATGCGGGACATACCCGAGGACACCGACGAGTCGGACCCGCTACCCATGGCCGGGAAGGCGCCGCTGTCAGTCGCGCCTGCTTCCAGGTCACGCATCTGCCCTTCCAGGTAAGCCTTGAGCCTGCTGCGGTACTCCCGCTCGAAGGCACGCAGGTCATCAACCCGCCGCTCCAGCTCTTCACGCTGCTGGACCAGGGAGCCCATGGCCTGGCGGTGCCGCTCCTGGGCGTCGCGCTCGAGGCTTTCCGCGCGGGCCCTGGCATCGCTGGTGATCTGCTCCGCCTGGCGGCGGGCCTTGCCCAGGATGTCATCGGCCTCACGGCGGGCCCGGCCGAGCGTCTCGTCAGCCTCACGGCGCGCATCGGCGATCGCCTGGTCGGCGGTCTGCTGCGCGAGCGCCAGCACGCGCGCGGCCGTGTCCATGTTGTCCTCGGCCGGCGGCATGCCCATCATCGGCGGCTCGGGCCTGCGCTCAGGCTCAGGGCGCTGCGGTTCGGGCGCCATCATGTCCGGGCCAGGGTCGGCGAGGGGCGAGCTGAGCGCGGACATCGGTACCTTGCCCCCCCGCAGGCTCTCAGCCAGCTTCGCCCGGAGCTCTTCGTTCTCCTGGATCAGCCGGTCGAGCTCAACCTCGACCTCGTCGAGGAAGGCGTCAACCTCTTCCTCGTCGTAGCCGGGCCGGAGCCTGGTGGTACTGAACTGCTTGTTTCGCACATCCGCGGGCGTCAGCGGCATCTCGTCTCCTCGGCACGCTTGAACGGTGTTCCTGTCGGACGCTACCTGATCAGAGCAGCTGCACGGCCTGCATCGCGAAAATGACTACGAAGAAGAGCACCATGAAGCTGAGGTCCAACGCCAGACTACCGATCCGGACCGTGGGGATGACCCGTCTTAGCAATCTCAGCGGCGGGTCGGTAGCAGTAAAGACCAGTTCCGCCAGGATCAGGACGATGCCCTTGGGCTCCCAGCGGTTCGGGGGACGCGAGAAAGCCTGGATCCAGCTAAGGATCAGCCTCCCGATGAGAAGCACGAAATAGATCGTGAGCACGTAGAACAGGACGATCTTTACAATCCCCACAACCCTGCCTGCCTTCACCGGCGCTGCCGTGACGGGCACCGGGATGGCTAGCGCGGATGCCACCGCTGAGTGCTCGCCACCGAGTGTGCCGTACTCCTGAGCGTCTAACTCTGGTTGAAGAAGCCTCGTTCAGCTATCCGGGCCTTGTCCTCCGCCGTTACCTCGACGTTGGCCGGGCACAACAGGAACACCCTGTTCGTCACGCGGTCGATGCTCCCGTGCAGGCCGAAGATCAGGCCTGCGGCGAAGTTGACGAGCCGCTTGGCGTCGCTGTCGACCATCTCCGTCAAATTCATGATCACCGGAGTGCCCTCACGAAAGTGCTCTCCGATGGTACGGGCTTCATTGTACGTGCGCGGGTGCAAGGTGGTGATCCGGGCGAGATCGGTGGCATGGGTCGGTCCGGGCACATGGGTGCTGGCCCGCGGAGCCGCCGGCGGGGCCGGGTCCATCAGGAACTCGGTGCGGCCACGGGCGACCGGGCGGTCGGCCTCCGGCTCGGCAGGCTCGGACGGCTCGGACGGCTCACCGTACTCGTCCTCGTACTCCTCATAGGAGTCATAGCCGTCGTCGTACCGCGGATCGTCCTCGACGAGGCCGAGGTAGACCGCCATCTTGTGCATCGCGCCGGCCATCGGTCAGACCTCCGTCATCACTGTCATGCAGCCCCGGTGCGTCGGACATTACCTGACGAAGCCCGGCCGACCGCCGAGCAACGCCGTACCGACCCGCACGTGTGTCGCGCCCGCGCTGATGGCGGCCTCCAGGTCACCGCTCATACCGGCCGAGATCACCGTCGCCGCGGGATGCGCGGCGCGGACCTGGGCGGCGATACCGGCCAGCCGCCGGAACGCGGCCAGCGGGTCGCCCCCCTGCGGCGCCACGGCCATGACGCCGCCTAGTTGCAGGCCTTCCTCCCGGGCCACCGCGTCGGCGATGAACGCCACGTCGGCTTCCAGGGCGCCACCACGGCCCGGATCGCCGTCCAGGCTGACCTGGACCAGGCCGGTCAGCGTGCGGCCGGCCTTCCGGGCCGCCGCGCCCAGGGCGGTCACCAGCCGGGGCCGGTCCACCGAGTGGATCACGTCGGCGTAGCGCACCACGCTGCCCACCTTGTTGGTCTGCAGCTGCCCGACGAAGTGCCAGGTGAGCTGGTCCCGGAGAGCCGCGCACGCGGCGGCCTTGGCGGCCGCCTCCTGGTCGCGGTTCTCCCCCACGTCCCGCACGCCCAGCGAGCTGAGCACCCGGATGTCGCTGGCCGGGAAGGTCTTGGTGATAGCGATCAGGGTGACGTCCTCCGCTGGCCGGCCAGCGGCCCGGCAGGCGGCGCTGATCCGGGCCCGGACCTGGGCCAGTGAGGCGGCCACCTCAGTGGTGCGGTCACCCGGCGGCCCCGTCACCGGGTCCGGCCGGCCGCTACTTGAGGAAGTCGGGGACGTCGAGCTCGTCATCCTCTTCGAACACCACGGAGCGGCGCCGGGTGGTCGCCGCGTCGAAGACCCGGGCCGCCGCGGCGACCGGGTCGCCGCGCCGCGGCCGACCGGGGCGCGGGCACGGCGTCCATCCCGCTGTCCCCGGCCACCGGATCCGCCGGCGCCGCGCCCGGCCCGGCGGTCTCGGCGCTGACGGACGGCACTGGTTCCGGCTCCGGGTCATTGACCGGCTCCGACGGCGCGGCCCACACGTCGGCGGGCACCGGGGGCGCCGGCACGGCCGGGGCCTGGTAGGTGTCCGCGGCCGGAGCCGGGATGGGGTCCGCGGCGTAGCTGGAGGTCACCCGGGAGGCCCGGGGCCGGCGGGTACCGCCCTCGTCGAACCCGGCCGCGATGACCGTGACCCGGACCTCGTCGCCGAGCGCGTCGTCGATCACGGCTCCGAAAATGATGTTGGCTTCCGGGGCCGCCGAGTTGGAGACGAGCTGGGCCGCTTCGTTAATCTCGAAAAGGCCCAGGTCCGAGCCGCCCTGGATGGACAGCAGGACACCATGTGCCCCGTCGATACTCGCTTCGAGCAGCGGGCTGGAGATGGCCATCTCGGCGGCCGCGACGCTGCGGTCATCGCCGCGGGAAGACCCGATTCCCATCAGGGCCGACCCCGCCCCGGACATCACCGATTTCACGTCGGCGAAGTCCAGATTGATCAGGCCGGGCGTGGTGATCAGGTCGGTAATTCCCTGGACACCGGAGAGGAGCACCTGGTCGGCCGCCTTGAATGCGTCCAGCACGCTGACGTGGCGGTCCGAGATAGACAGCAGCCGGTCGTTCGGGATCACGATCAGCGTGTCAACCTCGTTGCGCAGCCGCTCGATACCCAGCTCGGCCTGGGAAGCCCGGCGCTTGCCCTCGAACCCGAACGGCCGGGTGACCACGCCAATGGTCAGCGCGCCCAGCGACCGGGCCACGTTGGCGACGATGGGCGCCCCGCCGGTTCCGGTGCCGCCGCCCTCCCCCGCGGTGACGAAGACCATGTCGGCCCCCTTGAGGACCTCCTCGATCTCCTCCCGGTGATCCTCGGCCGCGCGCGCCCCGACTTCGGGATTTGCTCCCGCGCCGAGACCGCGGGTGAGTTCCCGGCCGACGTCCAGCTTGACGTCGGCGTCGCTCATCAGGAGCGCCTGCGCGTCGGTGTTGATCGCGATGAACTCAACGCCTTTGAGCCCCTCTTCGATCATCCGGTTCACGGCGTTGACGCCGCCCCCACCGATACCGACGACCTTGATGACCGCCAAATAGTTCTGCGGTGCTGCCACGAGGAGGGACCTTTCCGCTCGTTTGCCTCTGTCGCGTTTCTGCACACGGCTTTTACTGCCGGAGAGAGCGCCCTTTCCTGGAAACCACCGCCGAAACCACGGTCTCTGTAACCGCGGGCTCAGCAGCCTGCCGGAAATCGCCCCCAATTGATCCGGCCGGGCACGCTGCGTGATTTCCAGGGAGTTAACCCTCACTCTCAAGTTGAGATTTACAGTTATGTCATCCTGGCGATTGATACGGACAGTAGGGTTGGACGGGGGCAGGGTCAACTAGCCACGCGCGAAGCGGGCCGGCGTGTCGCGGCCAGCGCGGATATTCCCGGCGGCCATTCACCCGCTGGTCACCGCCGTCCCCGGTGCGCTCACGTTGTAGGTCCGCGCGTGCGTGCGCATCAGCAGCGCGAGTTCCCTGGCTTTCTCGGCCGGCCGGTCCGTGCCGCCCCACACGACCGTGACCCCGCGGGCGAGCCTGAGCGTCACCTGCGACGCGCTGGGCGCCTGGACGGACACCACCGACCGGGCCAGGAAGTGCGGCAGTTCGCGAACGACCACCGCCGCGGCGTACACCGCCGGGCTGCCGCGCAGCGCCGGCACGGACACCGGCCCGGCCGCCACCGTGAACAAGGGCAGGCCGGCCGGGCGCCGGGCCGAAGCCTCCACATCAACGCCGTACCGGTCGACGAGCTGGTACCCCCCGCCGGACTGCACGGCCAGCGCGGGCGTGCGCTCGGTGACGGCGATCGTGACCCCGTCCGGCCAGCTCCGGCTGACCCGCGCGGACAGGACCTGGTGGATCTGCTCGACCTGGTGCGCGATCGCGGCGGTGTTCACCCTGATAAGCGGCAGCCCGGGCGGGATGGCCGCCGCCGACCGGACCTCGGAGCCAGTGGTCAGGTGGGTGCCGGTGACCTGGACCGAACGGACCACGAAGAACCGGGAGTCGAGCAGGGCCCAGGCCACCCCGGCCACGATCGCCACCGCGGCCAGGGCGAAGAAGACCGCCCGCCACGGCTGGTGCCCGGGCCGGCCGGCAGGCGGTACTGTCCCGCCCGGCCCGCCGGCCTCCTGGTCGCGGCCCTGCTGCGTGACGTCCCCGGCCGGACTGGTCATCCAGCCAGCCCGCCGCGGGTGCCGAGCGCGTCGAGGACCGGCTGGCCCAGCGCGGTGACATCGCCGGCGCCCATGGTCAGCACCAGGTCGCCGGGCTTCGCGGTGGCCGCCACCGCACCCGGGACGGCCCCGCGGTCGGGCACGAAGCGGGCCCGGGCCCCGGGCACGGCCGCGGCGACCAGCTCCCCTGTGACGCCGGGCTCCGGATCCTCCCGCGCCGCGTAGATGTCCAGCACGAAGGCCTCGTCGGCGCGCCCGAGAGCGGCGCCTAGCTCGCTCGCGAAGATGCGCGTGCGGCTGAACAGGTGCGGCTGGAAGATGGCGATGACCCGGCCGCCGTCCGCGATGTCCCGGGCCGCCGCGAGGTCGGCGGCCAGCTCGGTGGGATGGTGCGCGTAGCTGTCCAGCACCCGGACCCCGTCGGCCTCGCCCTTGAGTTCCAGGCGGCGGCGTGCTCCGCGGTAGGCGGCCAGCCCGCGGGTCACCCCGTCCACCCCGAATCCGAGTTCCAGGCACGTGGCCAGCACCGCGGTGGCGTTGAGGGCATTGTGCCGGCCGGGGACGCGCAGCCGCACCGGCGTGGCGACCCCCGCCACCTGCGCCGGTGCCCCGGCGCCGACCTCGAAGCTGACCGTCATCCCGCGCGGCACCACGGCGGTGACCTGGTAGTCCGCGTCCGCCGATTCGCCGTAGGTCCGGACCCGCAGCGGGAGCTCCCGGGCCGCCGCGGCCAGGGCCCGGGCGCCGGGGTCGTCGGCGCACGCGACCAGCAGCCCGCCCGCGGCGATGCGCCCGGCGAACGCGGCGAACGCGGTCTCGATCTCGGCCAGGCCGGCGTAGTTGTCCAGGTGATCGGCTTCCACGCAGGTCACGATGGCTGCTTCGGGCGAGAGCATGAGAAACGAGCCGTCGCTCTCGTCCGCCTCGGCCACGAACAGCTCACCGCTGCCCTCATCCGCGCCGAGGCCGGTCTCGGTGAGGATGCCGCCGATCACATAGGACGGGTCGGCGCCGCAGTCCCGCAGCACGGTGGTGAGCATGGAGGTGGTGGTGGTCTTGCCGTGCGTGCCGGCCACCGCCACCGTCCTGCGGCCGAGCATCACCGAGGCCAGCGCGGCCGCCCGGTGCAGCACCCGCAGCCCGCCCTGTCGTGCCGCCACCAGCTCGGGATTGTCCGCCCGGATCGCGGTGGAGACCACCAGGGTGTCCGCCCCCGCGACGTTCGCGGCGTCGTGCCCGACCCGGATGTCCGCGCCGAGCACGGCCAGCTCGTCGAGCAGTGCCGAGCCGGCCGCGTCGCTGCCGGACACGCGGATCCCGCGGGCCAGCATGATCCGCGCGATTCCGGACATGCCCGCCCCGCCGATGCCGGTGAAGTGCACCCGGCCGAGCTGCTCGACCGGGACCGGGTCCACCGGGGTTACCAGGCCCATCCCACCATCCTCATCTGCTGGTTCACGCTCTGCGCCTGCCGCGGCCGGCGCCATCCCGGCCGGGCCCGTGCTGGCCGGCGCCGTGCTGGCCGGCGCCGTGCTGGCCGGCGCTGTGCTGGCCAAAGCTGTGCTGGCCTGCGCTGGCCCGGCTGCCGCCTCCGTGGCCCGGGCCGCCGCGGCGGGGCCGGGCCTGGGCCCGGTCCCGGATGATGCCGAGGACCTCCGCCGCCAGCCTGTCGTCCGTGTCACGGTGGCCCATCGCCGCCGCCGCCTGCGACATGGCCGCCACGAGCTTGGCGTCCATCAGGATGGGCAGCAGGTCGGAGCGGATCCACTCCGGGGTCAGGTCCGCGTCGGCGACGATCAGCCCGCCGCCGGCCGCCTCGATCGGCGCCGCGTTGAGCCGCTGCTCGCCGTTGCCGTGCGGCAGCGGCACGTACGCCGCTGGCAGGCCCACCGCGGTGAGCTCCGCGCAGGTCATCGCGCCGCTGCGGCAGATCGCGAAGTCTGCCGCGGCGTACGCCAGGTCCATCCGGTCTACGTAGGGCAGCGTGATGTACGGGGGCCCGGCGGCGGGCAGCCGTGCATCGATATCGCTGCGCGGCCCGAGAATGTGCAGCACCTGGAGGCCCGCGGAGCGGATCGAATCGGCCGCGTCCAGCACGGCGTAGTTCAGCGAGCGGGCGCCTTGCGAGCCCCCGGTGACCAGCAGCACGGGCAGATCCGGCCGGAGCCCGAAGTGCGCCCGGGCCTTGTCGGCCAGGGCCAGCCGGTCCAGGCTGGCGATCTCGTGGCGCAGCGGGATCCCGATGTAGCTGGCGTGCGGGAGCTTGGTGTCCGGCTGGCCGGTGAACACGTGTGTGGTGAACCGCGCGCCGAGCCGGTTGGCCAGCCCCGGGCGGGCGTTGGCCTCGTGCACCACGATCGGAACGTGGTGCCGCCGGGCGGCCAGGTACCCCGGCGTGGCCACGTAGCCGCCGAACCCCACGAGCACATCCGCGCCGGCCTGGTCGAGGACCCGGGCCGCGGCGCTCACCGCGGCGCTGAGCCGGCCGGGCACGCCGAGCAGCTGCGGGGTGATCTGGCGGGGCAGCGGCACCGGCGGGATCAGGGCCAGCTCATAGCCCCGCAGCGGCACCAGCCTGGTCTCCAGGCCACGCTCCGTCCCGAGGCACACGATGCCGAGCTGGGGATCAGCCCGGCGCAGCGCATCGGCGAGGGCCAGCGCGGGCTCAATGTGGCCCGCAGTCCCCCCGCCCGCGAGTACGACGCTCATCGCCCGGCACTCCCTTTCTCACTGACGGTGCCCGGGCGCGGCTGGCTTTTCCCGCCGGCCGGCCAGGCCCAGCCAGCTTAGGACCCGGAGCGGCACGCCGGGGCCAGCCTCGGCAAGGGCCTGCGCCGCACCCGGCTCCCGCTTCGCGAACGACATCAGCATGCCGAGCGCCACCATGGTCACGAGCAGCGAGGACAGCCCCTCGGAGATCAGCGGCAGCGGCACCCCGGTAATCGGCAGCAGCCCCAGCACCGCGCCCATGTTCACCAGGGCCTGGATGACGATCCAGGCGGTGGCGCCCCCGGCGGCCAGCCGCATGAAGGTGTCCTGAACCCGCCCGGCGATGCGCAGCCCGGCGTAGGCCAGCCCGCCGTACAGGAACGTCACGCAGAGCGTGCCGATCAGCCCGAGCTCCTCGCCCAGGATGGCGAAGATGAAGTCGCTCGTCGATTCCGGGACCCAGCCCCATTTCTCCCGGCTGGCCCCGAGCCCCACGCCGAACCAGCCGCCCGAGCCCACCGCCCATTTGCCCTGGATGCTCTGCTGGTTGGGACCTACCGGGCTGCCGCCCGCGTGGAAGAAGCCGAGCAGCCGCTCCATCCGGTACGGGGCCACCACGATCATCGCCAGCAGCGCCAGGCCGATGATGGCCAGGACGCCGAGGAAGACCCGGCCCGGGGTGCCGATGATCCACAGCAGCGCGAGGAAGATGATCAGCAGCACAAACGTGGTGCCCAGGTCGTCGCCGAGCATCACCAGCATGGCCATGATGCCGACCCCGGGCAGCAGCGGGATGAGCAGCTGCCGCCAGTCCCCCAGCTGGCTGAGCTTCTCCTTGCGGGCGAGCAGGTCCGCACCCCAGAGCAGGAACGCGAACTTGGCCAGCTCGGAGGGCTGGAACTGGATACCGCCCAGCGGTATCCAGCGGGCCGCGCCGCCATTGCCGGCGGGCTGGCGCACGAACAGGACGACGACCAGCCCGAGCAGCGCGATGAACATCAGCGGGTAGGCGGCGGCCCGGAACCGCGACGGGGCGCACTTGGCCGCTACCCACATGCAGGGCAGCCCGATCAGCACGCCGAACAGCTGGTGCTGCAGGCCTGACCAGGGCGAGGTGCCCTGCATGAGGTCGAACGCGGACGAGGTGGACAGCACCATGACCAGGCCGAGCGCCAGCAGCAGCGTGGTGATGCCGAGGACCAGGTAGAAGGAGGTGAGCGGCCGGTCCAGGAACGCGAGCCGGGCCGACATCCGGTCCCACGCCGTCTCGCTCCACGACCCGGCGCCCGCATCCGCGCGGGACTCTGCCGACACCTCTGAGGCCATTATCCAAGTCTCGGTCCCGGGGGCCGCCGGGCCACGGACATCAGGCGCGTGTCGCGCCTATTTAGGCATCCACTCCACGTAGAAGATGCCCAGGCCGAGCGCGACGAACATGGCGGAGATCAGCCAGAATCTGATCACGATGGTGGTTTCCGCCCAGCCCTTCAGCTCGAAGTGGTGCTGCAGCGGCGCCATCCGGAACACCCGGCGGCCGGTCATCTTGAACGAGCCGACCTGGATGATCACGGACAGGGCGATGACCACGAAGATGCCGCCCAGGACGGCCAGCAGCAGCTGCGTCTTGGTGCACACGGCCAGGCCCGCCAGCACGCCGCCGAGGGCCAGCGATCCGGTGTCGCCCATGAAGATGCGGGCGGGCGGCGCGTTCCACCACAGGAAGCCAAAGCAGGCGCCGAGCACCGAGGCCGCCACCACCGCGAGATCCAGCGGGTCACGTACCGAGTAGCAGTGCGGGGCGAGGAAGGTGGTGCAGTCGTTGCGCAGCTGCCAGTTGCCGATCAGCACGAAGGCGGCGAGCACGAGGCACGCACAGCCGGTGGCCAGGCCGTCCAGCCCGTCGGTGAGGTTCACCGCGTTGGATGTGCCGGCGATCAGGAAGACGATCCACAGCATGAACGCGGTCACGCCGATCGGCGGGCCGAAGTCGCGCAGGAAGGACAGGTGCGCGTCGGCAGGGGCCAGGTCGTACCCGTCGGCGAAGTGCTGTTGCACCACGAGCAGCGCGAACACCGCGCCGACCACGGCCTGGCCGGCCAGCTTGGCCCCGCTGCGCAGGCCCAGGCTCCGCTGCTTGTAGATCTTGATGAAGTCGTCGAGGAAGCCGACCACCCCGAGGCCCACCATCAGGAACATGACCAGCACACCGGAGACGGACGGCTCCTGGCCGGTGAAGATGTTGCCGACGAAGTAGCCGACCACCGCCGCGATCACGATGACGGTCCCGCCCATGGTGGGGGTGCCGCGCTTGGTCGCGTGCCCGGCCGGGCCCTCTTCGCGGATCAGCTGGCCGTAGCCGCGCCGGGAGAAGATCCTGATCGCCAGCGGCGTGCCGAACAGCGAGAGCAGCAGGGAGACCCCCGCCGAGAACAGGATCGTTCTCACTGGGCCATCTCCCCGGTCAGCGCCAGGGCGACCCGCTCCAGGCCCGCCGAGCGTGACGCCTTCACCAGCACAACGTCTCCCGGGGCCAGCCGGTGCCCGAGCGCGTCCAGGGCGGCGCTCGCGTCCGCGGCGTGGACCAGCTCACCATCCCAGGACGGCTCGGCCTTAGCTCCGGTCAGGATGGGACCCGCCTCCTCGCCGACGACGATGAGGCCCGTCAGGCCGGCCTGGGCCGCGTACCCGCCGATCTCCTCGTGCCGGGCCCGTGAATGCGCGCCCAGCTCGCTCATCGGCCCGAGCACCGCGAACGAGCGGCGGCCCCGGGCCAGCACCGCGAGCGTGTCCAGGGCTCCCCGGACCGCCTCGGGGTTGGCGTTGTAGGCGTCGTTGAGCACGATGACCCCGTCCGGGCGCTCGGTGACCTCCATCCGCCACCGGCTGCGGGCCTCCGCCTCGGACAACCGCTGCGCGATCTCCGCCACGGGCATGCCCAGCTCACCGGCCAGCGCGGCCGCGGCCAGCGCGTTATGCACGTTGTGCTCGCCGTGCAGGCGCAGCTGGACCTGGCCGGATCCGGCCGGGCTGACCAGCCGGAACCCGGGCCGGCCCCGGTCATCGAGCCGGACATCCTCGGCCCGGACGCCGGCCGGGCCGCGGCCGAACGTCACCACCCGCGCCGCCGTCCGCGCGGCCATCGCCATGACCCGGGGATCGTCGGCGTTGAGCAGCGCGACCCCCCCGTCCGCGGGCAGTGCGGCGGGCAGTTCACCCTTGGCCCGGGCGACCTCCTCGATACCGCCGAACTCGCCCTCGTGCGCGTGCCCCACGCACAGCACCACGCCGAACTGGGGCGGGGCGATCTGGCACAGGTGAGCGATGTGCCCGGGTCCCCGGGCGGACAGCTCGAGCACCAGGTAGCGGGTGTCAGCGGTCGCGCGCAGCACGGTCAGCGGGTGGCCGATCTCGTTGTTCCACGACGCCCGGGGAGCCACGGTGGGGCCCAGGGCCTCGACGAGCTGGGCGGCCAGGTCCTTGGTGGTGGTCTTGCCTGCTGACCCGGTGATCCCGGCGATCCGGAGGCCGGGCAGGGCGTCCACCACGGCGCGCGCGAGCCGGCCGAGGGCCTCGGTGACGTCCGGCACGATCAGCGCGGGCACCCCGCACGGCCGGGAGGCCAGCACGGCGGCGGCCCCGGCGGCCACGGCCTGCGCGGCGAACTCATGCCCGTCCACCCGGGTACCGGGCAGCGCGGCGAACAGGGCGCCCGGGACGGCGGCCCGGGAGTCGATGATCACCGGGCCGGTGACCAGGGTGGCCGGATCGGCGTCCTGACCTGGTCCGGCCCCGGTGACCTGGGCACCCGTGATCTGGGCACCCGTGATCTGGGCACCCGTGATCTGGGCAATGGCGCCGAGGGGGAGCGGGATCACGCGTCCTCCCCCATGCCCGGCTCTCCCGGGATGGCCGGGCCGGGATTGAGATCGGTCCGCGCCGGGCCGAGCCGGATCCGGGCCGCGTCCCGGCCGCCCCGGTCGGCCAGCACCTCGGCGACGGCGTCCGCGGCGACCTCCCGGTCGTCGAACGGGGTTACCTGCCCCCCGGCGTACTGGCCGCGCTCGTGGCCCTTGCCCGCTACCAGCACGATGTCTCCCTTGCCCGCGGCCGCGATGGCCAGGCCGATCGCGGCGGCGCGGTCCGGCTCGATGATCATCCGTCCGCGGCGCTCGGGCGGGACGGTCAGGACTCCCTGCAGCATCTCGGCCAGGATGGCCAGCGGGTCCTCGGACCGGGGATTGTCACTGGTCAGGATAGCCAGGTCAGCGAGGCTCACGGCGGCCGCACCCATCAGCGGGCGCTTAGCCCGGTCCCGGTCACCGCCGCAGCCCAGCACGATGGACAGCCGCCCCTGGGTGACCGGCCGCAGCGCTCGCAGCACCGCCTCGACCGCGCCGGGCTTATGCGAGTAATCCACGAGCACGGTGAAGTCCTGGCCGCGCTCCACCCGCTCCAGCCGGCCCGGCACGCCCGGCGCGGCGGCGACCCCGGCGACCGCCGCCGCCAGGCTGACCCCGGCCTCGACCAGGGCGACGATCGCGCCCAGCGCGTTGGAGACGTTGAACGGGCCGGGCAGCGCCACGGACGCGTCGGCCTCCACCCCGCCCGGGCCGACGACCCGGAAGGTACTCCCGTCCGCGCCGCCCCGGACGTCGGCCGCGCGCCAGTCGGCGGCTGGGTCACCGGCGGCGGAGATGGTGGTGACCGGGATCTGCGCCCGGCGGGCCATCTTGGCGCCCCAGTCGTCGTCGGTGTTGACCACGCCGATCCGGGCGAAACCGGGGGTGAACAGGCTGGCCTTGACGCCGAAGTACTCCTCCATGCTGGCGTGGAAGTCCAGGTGATCCTGGGACAGGTTGGTGAACACCACCACGTCGTAGGTCGTGCCCGCGACCCGGCCGAGGGCCAGCGCGTGGCTGGAGACTTCCATCGCGGCAGCGGTCACGCCGCGCCGCACCATCTCGGCCAGCAGCGCCTGCAGGTCGGTGGCCTCGGGCGTGGTGAGCTGGCTGGGCGCGGCGGTCCCGGCCACCCGGGTCTCGACCCCGCCCAGCAGCCCGGTCACATGACCGGCCCGCCGCAGACCGGACTCCAGCAGGTAGGTGGTGCTGGTCTTGCCGCTGGTGCCGGTGACCCCGATGAGGGCCAGCCCGGCTGGACGGGTTCCCGTAGACCCAGGATGCGACCTCGCCCAGCCGGGCGCGCGGGTCGGAGACCACGAAGACGGGCAGGCCGCAGTGCCGGGCCAGGCTCTTGCCGTCCGGGTCGGTGAGCACGGCCACCGCCCCGGCCTCGGCCGCAGCGTCACAGAAATGGGCGCCATGATGCTGGCTGCCCGGCAGGGCCGCGTACAGATCGCCGGGCCGGACCCGGCGTGAATCGTGGGTCACGCCTGAGACCATGACCGGGCCACCGGGCCCGGCCAGCGGATCAGGGCCAGCGCGTCCGGCGCTCAGCCCGAGCAGCATGGCGAGTTCGGCGAGCGGACGCGGCGGGACATCGCGAGGAAGGAGAGCCGCAGGCACGGGCCGAGGTTACCTCTGATCACGGTGCCGTGAGCCTGACGTTCGGACGCTTGCCGTGATCGGGCGGTATCTTCATCGTCCTCAATGCGAAGTTCATGACCTTATAGAAGACCGGGCCCGCGACCTGGATGCCGAAATAGCCGCCCTTGCGGGGGTTCTGCACGTTCACCGCGACGACCAGCTTGGGGCTCCCGGCTGGCGCGATGCCGATGAAGCTCGACCCGTAGAGGCACAGGCAGCCCCCCTTCTTCGGGTCGGCGATCTGCGCGGTCCCGGTCTTGGCCGCGACCGAGTACCCGGGGATATCCCCCCAGGGCAGCCCGACCTGGGCGTCCAGCCAGGGCACCTGCTGCAGGATGCCCATCAGCTCGTGGGCCGTCTTGGCCTGGATGACCCGGTGGACCGCGGGCCGCGGCGCGGCCACGTACCGGCCGCTGGCGTTGGTGGTGCCGTCCACGATCGAGGGGGCCACCCGGACCCCGCCGTTGGCGATCGTGGCGTAGACGCTGGCCATCTGGACCGCGGTGACCGCGACGCCCTGGCCGAACGACAGCGTGTACCGCTCGTCACCCCACCACTTCGACGTGGGGTAGAGGATGCCGTTGCTCTGCGCGGGCAGGCCCGGCACGCTGGGCTGGCCGATGCCGAAATTCCGGAAGTACTGGTACTGCGTCTGCGGGCTGACGTGCCGGTCCACCTGGACCATGCCCACGTTGCTGGAGTGGGCGATGATCCCGGCGATAGTCCACCGCTCGGTCGGGTGGTACTCGGCGTCATGAAAGGTGTAGCCGTGCATGTCGATCGACTCGGGCACGGTGTAGGCGCTCATCGGGGTCTGGCCACCGTGCTCCATCGCGGCCGCGGCGGTGATCACCTTGGCGGTGCTGCCCGGGTCGAACACGTTGGAGACCGGGATGTCGGTGGTGTCGGCCAGGCTGGACGGGTGCGCGGGATTGAACGTGGGCGACTGCGCCATGGCCAGGATCTTCCCCGTGCTGGGCTGCATGGCGACCACGGTGCAGTTGCTGGCGTCGGTCTTCTTGACCTCCTCGGCGCAGGCCTGCTCGGCCTCCCACTGCAGGCCGGCCACGATGCTCAGCCGGACGTTGTCTCCCGGCACCACCTGCCGGGTGGTCTCCCCGGCCACCGGGATCGGCTGGAGGTTGGTGCCGACCTGCGCCTCCTGCTGGCCGGCCCGGCCGGCCAGCAGCGAGTTGTAGGACTGCTCGACGCCGGCCTCACCCTGCAGCGAGCCGGAGACGGTGTTGGTGAAGCCGACGATGTTGGCGGCCAGCTCCCCGTTCGGGTACACGCGGGTGTACGACGGGGTCAGCGCGATGCCCGGCAGGTTGAGCGCGCTGATCCGGGACGCCGTGGTCGCCGTGACGCGTTGCTTCAGCACCACGTAGTCCGGTGACACCGACGGCGGGTGGGACAGCAGGGCCAGGATCGATGCGGGCGTCATCCCGAGCGGGCCGGCCAGCGCGCTGGCCACCGAGCCGAGCGACCGTTTCGCCTGGGTGATCATCGGCGGGTCGGCATGGACCAGGTCGGTCTGCACGGTCATGGCCAGCGTCGTGCCGTCGGCGCTCGTGATGCTGCCGCGAACGGCGGGCACCGGCATCGTGGCGAGGCGGAAGCGATCGGCCTCGGCGCGGTACGCGGACCCTTCCATGGCCTGGAGCTGGACCAGCGCCGGCCACCAGGGAGAGCACGAAGCCGATGCAGAGCATGGTGATGCGCAGCCGCCGGGACGGGCTGCCGCGGGTCAGCGTGCTGCGCCGGCGCAGCGGGCGCGCACGGCCCCGGGCCTGGCGGCCCGGGGCCTGGGCACCGCGGGCCGGGATCTCCCGGGGCGGGGAACGCCATGGCGCGCGGGCGGGCTGCGTGGTCCCGGCCCGCGATGCTGGCCTGCCCGGCCGCCGCCCGTCCGGGCCGGGACGCGGGATCCGGCCGTGGCCGGCCTCACCGCGGCCGCCCGGACCGCCATCACGAGACCTCCGGCCGGCCGCGGGCCGCCGGGGGCCGGCCGCAGCAGACGGCGGCCGCGACGCCCGCCCGCCGGGACGGCCGTCGCCCTGGCCATCCCTCACGGGGTCCATCCCGGGACCACCGGAACGCCCGGCTGGGTGACGGGCTGGCGGATGATCTTTCCCGACTTGAGATCCAGGAACCTGGTCAGCGGCGGTTCGACCATGCCGAGCTGGCGTGCCCGCTTCGCGATCACCGACGGCGCTGAGTCTTCAGCGACCTGCTGCTTAAGCGCCTGCACCTGCTGGGCGCGGGCCGCCTGCGCCTGCTGCAGCCTGGTGATCTGATACGAGCCCGTGGCCAGGATGGTGTTGATCACCAGCAGGCAGATCAGCCCCCCGCCGAGCAGCGCGGTCACGAAGACGATGAACGGGGTCCGCGCGATGGCTGCAGACGGTGCGCCCGCCCAGGGCCCGGCCTGGGACGCGGCCGTCGCCGGGCGCGGCCCGGCCCCGGTGGCCCGGCCCGGGGTGGTCCGGCCCGGTCCGGTACCGGCCGGTTTCGCCGGGGGCGGGACGGCCGGACGGCCCGGCCCGGCCGGGACAGGCCGCCGCCGGGCCGGCCGGGCCCGGCCGGGCAGCACCGGTGATGGCGAGGCCGCCGAGGCCCGCGCCCGCTGGCCTTCCGGAGCCTGCCCCCGCGCACCCTGCCCCCCACGACCCTGCCCGCCACGACCCTGTCCCCCACGACCCTGGCCGCCAGCATCCCGGCCGCCAGCCCCCTGGCCGCCAGCATCCCGGCCCCGGGCGCTCTGCTCCCCTGGGCCCGGTTCCCGGACGCCGGGCGGCCGTGGCCGGGCCCCCGTCCTTGCGTCAGTGCGCACGCTCACTCCCGCGTCCCCCTTGCGGCCGGATGACTCTTCCCCGCCCCGTGCTGCCCCGCCCCGTGCTGCCCCGCCCCGTGCTGCCCTGTCCCCTGCTGCCCTGTCCCCTGCCGCCCGGCGCTCTGGTGCGCGGCGCGGCCGCACCGTGTGCTCTGGTGCGCGGCGCGGCCGCACCGTGCGCTCGCGGGCCCCGGCCCGCCCCGCCGGTCACGCCGCGTCCCTGATCCGCTCGGCGGCCCGCAGCCGGGCGGGCGCGGCCCGCGGGTTGCGGGCCAGCTCCGCCTCGGAAGGGCGTTGCGCCCCCCGGGTGAGCAGCCTGAACTCGGGCCGCGCGGACTCCAGTGGCACCGGCAGCCCGGGCGGGGTAGTGTCCGCCGCCGCCCCGGCGAGCGCGGTCTTGACCGCGCGGTCCTCCAGCGAGTGATAGGCCAGCACCACGATGCGGCCGCCGACCGCCAGCCAGTCCAGGGCACCGGGCAGCGCGGCGTGCAGCGCGTCGAGTTCCCCGTTGACCTCGATGCGCAGCGCCTGGAAGGTCCGCTTGGCGGGGTGCCCGCCGGTCCGCCGGGCCGGGGCCGGGATGGAATCGCGGACGATCTCGGCCAGCCGCGCGGTGGAGGAAAGTGGAGCGCGGGCTCGCTCCCGAACTACCGCGTCGGCGATCCGCCGGGCGAAACGTTCCTCGCCGTAGTCGCGCAGGATCCGGGCCAGCTGGCCCGCCGGGTAGGTGTTCAGCACCTCGGCCGCGGTCAGCGCCCTGGTCTGGTCCATCCGCATGTCCAGCGGGGCGTCGTAGGAGTAGGCGAAGCCACGGGCCGGATCATCCAGCTGCGGCGAGGAGACGCCCAGGTCGAACAGGATGCCCTGGACGCGCTGGTCACCGCGCCGGGACAGGAGCTCGGGAATCTCGTCGTACACCGCGTGCACCAGCGTCACCCGGTCGGCGTAGGGGGCCAGCAGCCGCCGTGACTCCTCCAGCGCCTGGGTGTCGGTGTCCACCCCGATCAGCGCGAGTCCCGGGTGTGCTTCCAGCAGCGCACGGGCGTGACCGGCCCGGCCCAGGGTGGCGTCCACCAGGATCGCGCCGCGTGGCTGCAGCGCCGGCTCGAACAGGGCCAGGACTTCCTCGACCATCACCGGCAGATGCCCGGCTGCCGACTCGCCCATCAGACCCCCTTTCGCCCCGCCGCACCCTCCCGGGGATGCGGCGGGCGGCGTGCCTGGCCGTTGTGCTGCCCGGCCAGGTCCCCATCCGCGCGATGCGCGGGCCTGGACGTCCCCTGGCGCCGGGGAAGTGACGCCAGCCGACGTAAGCGCCCAGGCGCGGGTGGAGACCTCGCCGAGCACGCGGCACCGGAGAACCGGCACCGCTTACAGCACCCCTGGCAATCCCTCCTCTGATGCTGCGGAGAAGGTGTCTTCCTGCTCCGCCAGGTAGGACTCCCATGCCTGGGAGTCCCAGATCTCCAGGCGTGTGTTGGCCCCGATGACCGTGCAGTCGCGGGTCAGCGCCGCGTACTCCCGCAATGCGGGCGGAATCGTGATCCGGCCCTGCTTGTCAGGGGTCTCGTCGGAGGCACTGGCGAAGAACACCCGGCTGTAATCCCGTACCGCTTTGGAGGCGGTGGGCCCGCGCAGGCCGTCCGCGATCCGGCCGAACTCGGCGCCCGGGAAGACGTACAGGCAGCGTTCCTGGCCCTTGGTGATCACTAGCCCTCCAGCGAGCTCCTCGCGGTACTTGGCCGGCAGGAACAGCCGGCCCTTCTCGTCGAGGCGTGGCGTATGAGTGCCCAGGAACACAGGCCCTCACCTCCCGCCCCCCGGAGTAGCGTGCCCCATCGCGCTCCACTGTACTCCACAATCCCCCACCGTCAACGTCGGCAAGGACCCAGATATCGGATAATCGCGCTGAAGGCGCAGGTCAGAGGCAGGGAGCAAAGTGGGGGAAGCGCTGACGGCTCTCGCCAGGGCCCCGGGACCGGTTCTCCGCATCGCGCGCTGGGCCGTCCAGGACGTACTGTCGGTACGCACCAACACGCCGGCCACGGGCGATCCACTGCCCGGCGGCTAGCGAGGCTGTCGGCCACGGGCCCAGCTGACCAAGGAGGACAGGTGGTCTTGGATATGGGGGCCGGCGCCGAGCGCACGCTCGACGACCTGGTACAGGTGGCCCATCGGATCGGCACCGCGATCGAGTCGGTGATCGAGGGGAAGCCGGACGCGGTCCGGCTCGCCCTGACGGTCCTGCTCGCCGAGGGGCACGTGCTGATCGAGGACGTTCCCGGTGTGGGGAAGACCCTGCTGGCCAAGGCGCTGGGCCGGTCCACCCACTGCGCGGTGCAGCGGATTCAGTTCACCCCGGACCTGCTGCCCAGTGACATCACCGGGGTCAGCGCGTTCAATCAGGAACATCGCGAGTTCGAGTTCAAGCCGGGACCGGTCTTCGCGAACATCGTCGTCGGCGACGAGATCAACCGCGCATCCCCCAAGACCCAGTCGGCGCTGCTCGAATGCATGGAGGAGCGGCAGGTCACGGTGGACGGCACCAGCTACCCGCTGGAGCGGCCGTTCATGGTCATCGCCACCCAGAACCCGGTGGAGATGGAGGGGACCTATCCCCTGCCCGAGGCACAGCGGGACCGTTTCACGGCCCGCATCTCCATCGGCTACCCGAGCACCGAAGCTGAACTGGCCATGCTGGACCTGCACGGCTCGAGCTCCCCGCTCGATTCGATGGAGCCCGTCGCCTCGGCCAGCGACGTGCGGGACCTGATCGCCGCCGTCCGCCGCGTGCACGTGGCTGAGGCGCTCAAGCAGTACGTCATCAGCCTGGTCAGCGCCACCCGCTCGGCCCCCGAACTGCGGCTCGGGGCCTCCCCCCGGGCCACCCTGCACCTGCTGCGGGCCAGCCGGGCCCGGGCGGCGCTGGACGGCCGGGACTTCGTGATCCCTGACGACGTGCAGGCCCTGGCCGGCCCGGTCCTCGCGCACCGCCTGCTGCCGACCGCCGAGGCCATGGTGGAGCGCCAGCTGCCGGACCGCGTGGTGGCGGGCATCGTGGAGCAGACCCCGCTGCCCCGGATGCGCTGAGCCCCGGCCGCCCCTTCAGCAGCACCCGGACATGCCGCGCCGCAGTGGAGTAGCCCCGGCTGCGCCGCCTCATGAACCCGTTGCCAGTTCGTGACGTAAGTTAGGACAACGGGCGGAGGAAGGGCCAGGATGCGGTCGCTGTTCGCCGGATTGACCACACGGGGAAAGTCATTCCTCGCGGCGGGCGTGGCCGCGGGGGGATTTGGGCTTGCCCTCGGGGAACGGGCCCTGCTCAGCATCGGGATCGTGCTGGTGGCGCTGCCGCTGCTGGCCGCGCTCGCGACCAGCCGGGCCCGTTACCGGATCCGCTGCGCGCGGCGGATCAGCCCGCCCCGGGTGGCCGCCGGGCAGAACGCCGTGGTCTGCCTGCGGCTGGAAAACATCTCCCGGCTGCCCAGCGGGCTGCTGCTCGCCGAGGACGCCCTCCCCTACTCACTCGGCACCCGGCCGCGCTTCGTGCTGGAGCGGATCGAGCAGGGCGGCTGGCGGGAACTGACGTACCCCATCCAGTCCGGCACCCGGGGCAAGTACACGATCGGCCCGCTCCAGGTGCGCGTGGCCGACGCGTTCGGCCTGGTGGAACTCACCCGCTCGTTCGCGGCCCGCAGCACGCTGGTGGTGACGCCCGCGATCGTCCCGCTGCCGAGCATGCCGCTGGCCGGGAACTGGCGCGGCGAGGGCGGCGGCCACACCCGTACCGCGGACACGGCCGGCGAGGATGACGTCATCCCCCGCCCGTACCGTGACGGTGACGAGCTGCGCCGGGTGCACTGGCGGTCCACGGCCCGGCACGGTGAGCTCATGGTCCGCCGGGAGGAACAGCGCTGGCGCAACCGCGCGGTCCTGCTGCTCGACACCCGCACCCGGGCCCACAGCGGCGCCGGAGCGGGCTCCTCGTTCGAGTACGCGGCCAGCGCCATCGCGTCCATCGGCGTCCACCTGGCCCGCGGCGGGATCGACGGGCAGCTGGTCACCGACGCCGGGCCCGCCACCGCGCCCGGGTCCTTTGAGGATTCGCTGCTCGACTCGCTCGCGGTTATCAAGCAGTCCAGCGTGTCCGGGCTGGCCGGCGGCCTGGACCTCGTGCCCGGCGGCACCGGGGGGCTGCTCGTGGTGGTGGCCGGGCGGCTGTCGGCGCAGGAAGCCAGCAGGCTCGCCGCGGGGCGCCGGGACGCGGGGCCCGCGATGGCGCTGCTGCTGGCCGTCTCCACCTGGGCCGGCCGCCGGGCGGCCGACGGCCAGCCGGACGAGACGGACGTCCCCGCCGGGGTCCTGCGCGCGGCGGGCTGGCGGGTCATCACGATCACCGCCGACACCCCGCTCGCCACGGCCTGGGAGCGGCTGCGTGCCTCCTCCGCGCTGCTCGGCGCGCCCGGGCACGAGCAGGGCCGCTTCCGGGCCGGGGCCGACCGGTGAGCCAGCGGCTCACCATCGCCGCGGCCGTGGCCGTGATCGCGGCCTCCTTGTCTCTTTACCCGCTGGTGTCGGGCTGGCTCTGGTTCTGGGAGGGCGCCGGGGCGGTGACCGCGGTCGCCTTGGCCGGGGCGCTCACCCGGCTGCGGGTGCTCCCCTGGGCGGTGTGTGCCCCCATCGGCCTGGCGGCCCTGCTGCTGTACATGAACCTGCTGTTCTCCAGCGCGCAGTCGCTGGGCGGGATCATCCCGACGAACAGCTCCCTGCACCACCTGTGGCGGCTGGCCCGGGGCGGGCTGGACGGGACCGCGAGGTTCGCACCGCCCGCCCCGGCCAGCCACGGGATCCTGCTGCTGACCGTGGCCGGCATCGGCGTGGTGGCCGTGGCCACCGACCTGCTCGCCGTGCGGCTGCGCAGGCCGGCCGTGGCCGGGCTGCCGCTGCTGGTGCTGTTCTGCGTCCCCCTCACCACCAGCCTGCACCAGGGCGTATTCGGGGCCATGACCGTGTTCATCCTGGGGATGGCCGGCTACCTGGCCATGCTGGCCGTGGACGCCCGGGAACGGCTGCGGCTGTGGGGACGGCTGGTGACCATGTGGCACCGGGGCCAGGACCCGGCCGCGGTGCCGCGGGGCACCCCGAACACCAGGGAGCTGGCCGCGGCCGGCCGCCGGATCGGGGTGGCCGCCGTGGTGATCGCCCTCTTCGTGCCGCTGCTGGTGCCGGGATTGCGCAATCACAAGCTCTTCTCGGGCGGGGGCGGTGGCGGTGAGGACCTGGTCACGCTGCCCGATCCCGTGGTGCAGATGAACAACGACCTGCGCCAGTCCACGCCCGAGCCCGTGCTCACCTACCGGACGACCGACCCGGACCCGCAGTACCTCCAGGTGTATGTGCTGGGCAATCTCACCTCCAATACCTGGACGTTGACCCCCGCCCCGGGCCAGCCGGTACAGGGCGGGAACCTGCCCGCCACGCCCGGCCTGGGCCGGGACACCAGGACGTCGGCCGAGACCACGAGGATCACCCTGTCCAAGGGGCTGACCAGCGGGGCGGGCAAGGCCAGCTTCCTGCCGCTGCCCTACCCGGCCAGCAGCGTCAGCGTCGGCGGGGACTGGCGCGCTGACTCGCGCACGCTCACCATGTTCTCAGCGCAGAGCCTGTCGGGCCTCAGCTACACGGTGACCAGCCGCGAGGTCTCCCCCTCGGTGGGGCAGCTGGAGCAGTCCAGCGGGATCCCGAACAGCATCACGGCCAACTACCTGGACGTCCCGAAGGCGTTCATGTCCCTGAGCAATCTCGCCCACCGGGTCACCCAGGGGCAGGCCACGCCCTACGGCCAGGCCGTGGCCCTGCAGCACTGGTTCACCCAGCCCGGCAGGTTCACCTACAGCCTCAACGTCAGCGAGCCGAACACGGCCAAGGCGCTGGTCAACTTCCTGACCAAGGACCGGCGGGGTTACTGCCAGCAGTTCGCCTTCGCGATGGCCGTGCTGGCCAGGCTGCTCGATATCCCCTCCCGGGTAGCGGTGGGGTACACGGAAGGCTCGGCGCTCGGGCACGACCGGTGGCAGGTCCGGACCAGCGACGCGCACGCGTGGCCGGAGCTGTACTTCCCGGGGGCGGGCTGGCTGCGCTTCGAGCCCACTCCCTCCGGGTCCGGCGGCCAGGCCACCGCGAGGCAGCCCGCCTACAGCCTGCCGCCGGTGCTCGCCGCCCCGGGCGGGACCCAGACCGTGCCGACACCGGCCGCCACGACGCCGCAGACGAAGGCCACGACCGGAGACTCCGGTGCGCTGGCCAAGCTGGGCCACCTCAGCGCCACGGGCGCCAGAGGCGGCGCGAGCGCCGGCCGCACCGGGTCGATCGGGCTGACCGTCGTGGCGGTGATCATCCTGCTGCTGCTCATCACGCCCAGCCTGGCCAGGGTGGCGACCCGGCGGCGGCGCTGGTCACGGGCCCGGGGCGACCGGGAGCGAGCCCAGGCGGCCTGGCTGGAACTGCTGGACGACCTGACTGATCACAAGGTCGCCTGGTCGGCGAGCGAGTCGCCGCGCGCCCTCGGGAGCAGGCTGCCCGGGACGTTGCGGCTCAGCCCGGAGGCAGCGGCCGCGCTGACCCGGATCGTGCACGCCATCGAGCGGGCCCGGTACGCCCGGGAGGCCGCGGACTCGGCCACGTTGCGGGCCGACACCGACCTGGTCCGCCGCGAGATAGCCGGAGGCCGCGGCCGGGCCACGCGCTGGCAGGCACGGCTGCTTCCGCCGTCGTCCCTGCGGCCGGCATGGACGGCCATGCAGCACGGGCTGGACGTGTTCGGCTGGATGGACGTGGCCGCGCACCGGACCAGCGCCTGGTCCCGCCGTGGCCCGCGCGCCGACCGCAAAGCCCGCGCGGCCTGACGGCAGAATTCCTGACCGCAGACTCGGCCGCACCCGCACCGCACTGGCCGCTAGCCTGCCAGGACCACCGGCCACTGAACCACTGGCCACTGAACCACGGCTGACCGGCCCACTAAACCACTGGCCCGCCAGACCACCGGCCGCCAGACCACCGGGCCCGCACGCCACTGGCCGCGGGCCGCCCGCCCTGAGGGCAGGCTCAGCCGGATGAAGCAGGGCCTACCGGTCCCGCTCCTGACGACGGCGCCAGCGCTCCTCGAGCCGCTCCATGAACCGGGCCCGGGGAGTGGCTGACGGCCGCGCCCGGCGGTCACGGGCCGGGCCAGGGCGCCCGGCCGGGCCACCGGACATGTGCCGCCAGCTGGAGAGGGCCCACATCGAGCAGGCGAGCATGACCACGAAACCAGCCACGCCGACCAGGGTCAGCTTGGAGATGACGCCGGCCAGCAGCAGGCCCACGCCGAGCAGGAAGCCGATCGCCGCCTCGACCACCCTGCGCTTGTAGTGCACCCGCGGATCCTTCGCGCGCACCGCTTGCGCGAACTTCGGATCCTCGGCATAGAGCGCACGCTCGATCTGATCGAGCTGACGCTGCTCGTGCTCAGACAGCGGCACGGCGCCTCCCATGAAACCTCGCGCGCGGGGACGGGTGCGATGAGTTCATCTCACGGTCCAGGGTTCTTCTTCCAGAATACGAGTCCGGCTGGTCTGGGTGGAAGGGTAGTGCGAGGGTAAAGGAATTCCGGGCCCTGTCAGCACCCAGGACCTCCTTTGACGCCTGCCGCAGCCATCTGCCCGGCGAGCCGGGCGTCAGCCAAACGCAAATTCGAATTAGATCCGCGTAAGGGTGAGTATATCAGCCTTCCCGCGGCGGGCCCGGGGTCAGTTCGGCGCGCTCCGGTGAGACCTGGTCCGGCTGACGGCCGGGAGAATTCCGGTCGGCGGCGGGAAATGTGATCCGCATGACACCCGGACCGACCCGGCCCGCCCGGGGCCGGCCCCGGCACGCCTGGGCCGGATCAGCCGGGCCGCCGCGGGCCCGGCTCCCCCGGCGAGCGCGGGCCCGGCTCCCCGGACGGCCTCGGGCCCGGCCCCGCGGACGCCCGGCCCGGCTCCCCGGAGGGCCCCAGCGTCGCAGGCGGGTGCGGCTCCGGTCCGCCCGGTCGCGGGGACGGCTCATCCCGCTGCCCGGTCACCAGGGCAGCGGGCCGGACCGTGTCGGCACCGAACCGCCCGCTGATCCGGTCCAGGGCGCGCTCGGCATCGCGCCAGCCGGCCTGCCGCTCCCCGAACGCCAGCTGGGTGGCGGCCCGGGAGGCGGGCACCAGGCCGCTGGTGCGCACCCCGACCAGGCGGAGCCGGGCGCGGGAGTCCAGCCCGGCCGCGCCGTACAGGGTGCAGGCGGTGGTGTAGATGGTCTGCGCCACGTCGGTGGGCTCGGGAAGCGTCCGTGACCGGGTGATCGTGGTGAAGTTGGCCAGCCGGAGCTTGATCACCACGGTCCGGGCCATGGCCCCGGCCGAGCGGAGGCCGCGCGCGGTCCGCCCGGACAGGCGGAGCAGCTCGCGGCGGATCACCTCCGGGTCGTCGATGTCGCTGGCGAACGTCTCCTCCGCGCCGATGCTCTTCTCCCGGGTGCTGCTCACCACCCGGCGCTCGTCCCGCCCCCAGGCCAGCGCGGCCAGGTGCCCGCCGAGCGACTGGCCCAGCTCCCGCTGCAGGGTGCCGACCGGGATCTCCGCGATGTCCCGCACCGTGCGCAGCCCGAGCCGGGCCAGCACCTGCCCGGTCTGTTCCCCCACCCCCCACAGCGCCGCTACCGGCAGCGGGTGCAAGAACGCCAGGACACCGTCGGCGGGCACGATGAGCAGCCCGTCTGGCTTGGAGCGGGTGGACGCGAGCTTGGCGATGAACTTGGACGAGGCCACCCCCACCGAGCAGGTGATGCCCTGCTGCTCGGCGATCGTGGCCCGGATCAGCGCGCCGATCCGGGCGGGCCGCCCGAGCCGCCGGATGGCCCCGGACACGTCGAGGAACGCCTCGTCCAGCGCGAGCGGCTCCACCTCGGGCGTGACCGACCGGAAAACCTCCATGACCTCCTTGGACACCGCGGCGTAAACGTGATGCCGGGGCGGGATGAACACAGCCTGGGGGCACAGCCGCCGGGCCCGGGTCACCGGCATGGCCGAAGCCACCCCGAATGCCCGCGCCTCGTAGGACGCGGAGAGGACCACGCCGCGGCTGGCGGTCGCGCCCACGATCACCGGCCGCCCGGCCAGCTCGGGGCGGTCGCGGATCTCGACGCTGGCGTAGAAGGCGTCCATGTCCACGTGCAGGATGTGGCAGCCGCTGTCCTGCAGCCCAGCCCCGGCCACCGTCTCTCCGGCCACCGTCTCCCCGGCCCCCGGCTCTCTGGCCCCCGGCTGCCCGGCGGCCACCGGCTCGCCGCCGGGGGAAGCTGCTCCGGGATCCGGGGCGCCCGGGTTCATCGGTATCCGAGCACGTGGAACTGGGCAGCGAAGTCGTGGAAGGCCGGGTGGGTGGAGGCGGCCTGCTCCAGGGCCAGCAACGCGTCCGCGGCGCCCGGGTCCACGTCCGCGAAGGAACCCGGCACCAGATCGGTGAAGACCCGGATGCCGTGCGCGGCGCCCAGGCGCAGCCCGGCCCCTTCGATCAGGCCGGTCACCTCGGCCAGGGTGAACCGGCGCGGCCCGGAACGGCCATCACGGCCGGCCCCCGGCCCGCCGCCAGATCCGGCCCCGGCCCCGCCGCCAGATCCGGCCCCGCCGCCAGATCCGGCCCCGCCGCCAGCCGCGCCCCCCGCGGGGCCCGCAACCGGGCCCGCCGGGCCGCCCACCGCGGCCAGCAGCCGCCGGGCCTCGTCGAATCGCCCGGCCAGGGCCCGGTGGATGACCGCCGCGACGGCGCTGGTGGCCAGCACGCTGACCGCGCCCCCGGGCCGCAGCACGCTGGCCACCGTGGTCATGGCCGCCGCCGGCGAGTCCACGTACTCCAGGACACTGTGGCAGAGCACCAGGTCGGCGCCCTGCTCCCCGACCACCGCGGCCAGTTCGCCGACGTCGCCCTGGACGGCCCGCAACCGCACGCTCATCTCCGCGGCCCGGCGCTGCGCGGCGGCCAGCGAGTCCGGGCTCGGGTCGATCACCGTGACCGTGTGCCCCTGCCCGGCCAGCGGGACCGCGAACCCGCCGGTCCCGCCGCCGGCGTCCACGATGTCCAGCCGTGACCGGCCGGTCTCCGCCATCAGGCCGGTGACGACGGCCCCCAGCACCTCCCGGATGACGGCCGTGCGCGCGTCGTCGTAGCGGTTCCACCGCTGCGCCGTGCCTATCCCCGCCGGCGTGCCCGTCCCGGGTGGCACCTCCAGCCCTCCGCCACGACGCTCGCTGGCCACGGCCCCTCCTCGCTCACGGTCGGGTCCCAATGTAGTGCGCAGCCACGACACCCCCCTCCTTCGCCACGGACACGGCGCGGATAGGGGTGGCCGGGCCGCCGGCCGCTCAGCGAAACCTGAGAGATTCCTTTAAAGGTGCTCCGAGTTTGTTACCGTGCTTGCCGTTGGACTTCCCGCAGATCCGGTCCCGCTTCGGCGCTGGCCCGGGAAGCCACGTTCCGGCGGACCGAAATTAACCCGGCCGGCCACGCCGATTCCGCGATTACCAGCCCCTTCACTGGGAAATACATAAGCCAGTGCCCTGCGCCGCGAAGCGGGCAGGTGCGCCGCCGCCGGGTGGGTGGATGCGCTACGGCGGATCTCCAGGGGCAGGCGGGGCGTACCACCTGTTTCGCGGGGCGGCACGGGGCGATCTGGCTCCCGCATGGGGCCGGGAGTTCTGGGGGCTGGAGGTCAGCGCCGACATGACGGTCCATGAGGTCCGCGAGATACCAGAGCTGCCCTCCGGATATATACCTGAGGCAGTCTCCGGTTGCAGCAACAATGCGTTTACTTGCAGCTTTGCTCAGCAGAACCTCTGCGAATGGTCATCCATATCCAAACTGGTCTCGTTCACGAGACTGACCCCCTAGGCTCTCCCCCATGGTCGAGCACTTGGAGCTCCCCCGCCCGCTGCGACTCATTCGCTGCACGGGGCTGAGCTTGAGCGAATCCCTGGGTCTTCCGCTCGCTGCCTACTTCCTCGGCGCGTGGCTCGGCGGCCGCAACGTCGGCCTCCTGGCCGGCCTCGGGGCGATCTGGCTCTTGGCGGTGATCCGGAAGATCGCCTGCGGGTCGGTGCCCAGCCTGCTGACCATCTCGGCCATCGTGCTCACCCTGCAGACCGTCGTGGTCCTGGCCACGGGCGTGTTCTGGATCTTCCTGCTCCAGTTCCCGCTCGGCTACGCGGCCATGTTCATCCTGTTCGCGCGCACCGCCCGCGGCCCCAACCCGATCGTGGCCAAGCTCGCGGCCGAGGTGGTGGCGCTGCGCCATCCGGCCCACCACCCCGGGCTGCACCGCTTCTTCCAGGGCGCGACCTGGCTGTGGGCGGGCATCTTCCTGATGCTCACCGCCGGGCTGGGCGTGATGATGTGGACCGAGCCAGCCGGCACGTTCCTCATGCTCTCGACCGTGGCCACGGTGGCCGGCACCCTGGCCGGCATCGGCGCCTCAGCGCTGTGGTTCTGGTCCGTCCTGCGCAAGCACGGGCTCCGGGTGCAATTCACCGCCGCGTGACGGTTTTCGTTGCGGAGAATTTGATCCTGGGAATTTGACTTTGACTCTGAGCCGCCCGGTCCTCAGGCGGTCAGCGTCGGCTTCAGTTCCAGCAAGTGAGCCAGCAGGCCGTTGACGAACGTGGGAGACGCGTCGGTGGACAGGTCGCTGGCCAGCAGTACCGCCTCGCTGATCGCCACGGCGTCCGGGACGTCGTCCGCCCAGAGCAGCTCGTAGAGGCCGATGCGCAGGACGTTGCGGTCCACGATCGGCATCCGCTCCAGCGTCCAGCCCTCCGCGTGCTCTTCCAGCAGCTGGTCGATGCGCTCGCGGTGCGCCTGGACACCGCGCACCAGTTCCGCCGCGTACTCCCCGACCGGGGGGCTGCCGGAGATGATGCGCTGCTCCAGCATGTCCAGCACCGGCTCGCCGCGGACCTCGGCCTCGAACAGGATGTCCAGGGCCCGCTTGCGGGCCTTACTGCGGGCGGCCACGGAACCAGCTCGCCTTCGGTCCGGGCCCGGGCGGTCCGGGCGCGGGCGGCCGGGTCACGCCCGGCCCATGTAGTCACCCGTGCGGGTGTCCACCTTCACCTTTTCGCCCGTGGTGATGAACAGCGGCACGTTGATCTGCGCGCCGGTCTCCAGCGTGGCGGGCTTGGTGCCGCCGGTGGACCGGTCGCCCTGCACCCCGGGGTCGGTCTGGCTGACGGTCAGCTCCACCGAGGCGGGGAGCTCGACGTACAGCGGGGTGCCGTCGTTGAACGCGACCGTCGCGGTCTGCTCCTCGAGCAGGTAGTCCGCGGCGCCGCCCACCGTCTGCCGGGGGATGTGCGGCTGGTCGTAGTCCTGGGTGTCCATGAAGACGAAGTCGTCGCCCTCACGGTAGAGGTACTGCATCTCGCGCTTGTTAACGTTGGCCACATCGACCTTGACGCCGGCGTTGAAGGTCCGGTCCACAACCTTGCCGGACATGATGTTCTTCAGCCGGGTGCGCACGAAGGCGCCGCCCTTGCCGGGCTTGACGTGCTGGAAGTCGACGACGTTCCAGAGCTGGCCGTCGATGTTCAGCGTCATGCCGTTCTTGAGGTCGTTCGTGGTGGCCACGTCTGCGTGTCTCCTGCGTGCGGGCGCACGCCCCGCCGCCGATGGCCGGCTACAGGACGAGCAGTTCCCGGGTGGTAGTGGTGAGTAGCTCCTGCGGTGCCGCCGTCCCCGTACCGGCGCGCACCACCAGGGTGTCCTCGATCCTGACGCCGCCTTGCCCGGGGAGGTAGATCCCGGGTTCGACAGTGATGGGGACCCGGTCCCCGAGTGTACCCGTCCGGCCGTACCCCATGATCGGTGCCTCGTGGACTTCCAGGCCGACGCCGTGGCCGAGCCCGTGCTGGAAATGCTCGCCGTGGCCCGCCCCCGCGATCAGGTCGCGGGCCGCCGCGTCCACGGCCCGCACGTCCGCGCCGGGCACGGCCGCCCCGATCCCCGCCGCCTGGGCCGCGGCGACCAGGTCGTAGATGGTTTGCTGCCAGGGGGCGGGCTGGCCGAGCACGACCGTGCGGGTCATGTCCGCGTGGTACCCCTGGTACCGCGCGCCGCAGTCGACCGTGATCATGTCCCCGGCCTCGAACCGGCGGCCAGAGGGCACGTGGTGCGGGATGGCCCCGTTCGGGCCGCTGGCCACGATGGTGTCGAAGGCCAGCCCGTCCGCGCCCAGGTCGGTCATGGCCCGCTCCAGCGAGATAGCCAGCTCGCGCTCGGTCACGCCGGGCCGGATCAGGGGCACGATCTGCTCGAACGCCCGCGAGGTGATCTCGCAGGCCCGGGCGAGCAGCGCGATCTCCTGCTCGTCCTTGGCCATCCGTATTTCCTCAACGGCCCGGCCCAGTGCCACCAGCTCGGTCCCGGGAACCTGGGCGGCGAAGGCCTGGTAGCGCTCCACGGTCATCTCGTGGGCCTCGAACGCCAGCCTTCGCACCCCCCGGGTGGCCGCAACGCGGGCCAGCGCGGGCTCGATCGCGCGCTCGATGAGGATTTCGAGGTCGGGGCAGGCCTGGCGGGCCGTGCCCGCGTAGCGGGAGTCCGTGGCGAGCACGGCGTCGGTGCCGGGGTCGTCGCCGGTGCTGGGGCCGGTGCTGGGCGCGGCGGGCAGGAGCAAGGCCGCGTTGGAGCTGGCCAGGCCGGTCAGGTACCGCACGTTGGCGGGGCTGGTGATCAGCGCGGCGTCCGCGCCGAGCCCGGCCAGGGCCGGCCACAGCCGTTCCCGCCGGGCCCGCTGAAGCTCAGGCATGCCCCGACTGTAACCCGCGCCCCGCCACCGCCGGTCCCCCGCGATCCTCGCGCCCGGGTTCCGCACCGCCCTCAGCCCAGCCTCCGCCCTCGCCCGCCGGCCCCGCCCCACGCACCCCTCACGTCCCATCCGTCGCACCCCCGGCGACATTTCCCGCGCACGGTGCGCCAGAAACGGTCAAAACACCCGCCTGAACGCACCGTGCGCGGAAACGTGGCCAGCCCCCAGGGGGTCAGGGGGTCGGGGGCATCACGGTGGCGCGGGCCAGGACGGACAGGGCGGCGGGGCGGAGGGAGTCGGTGCGGTCCCAGAGCGCGGCCGGGATCGAGTCGCGCTGTTGAACGTGCTCGATGAGGCCGAACCCGTAGCCCTCCAGCAGGGCCGTCATGTCGCCGGGGGCCAGGAACGTCAACCACGGCTCGCCGCGTTCCGCGGCGGCGGGGGCGACCAGGCCGGCGTAAGTGGCGCCGGCCTCGTCCCGCAGGCCGGGAGGCAGCATGTAGTCGGTGATGAGCTGTGTGCCGGGCGCGAAACCGCCGATTTCGGCCAGGGTCTGGCTGATCGCGGCCCCGGTCAGGTACATGGTCACACCGAGCCAGCTGATCAGGGCCGGCCGCGCCGGGTCGAACCCGGCCTGGCCGAGGCGGCCGGCCAGCGAGTCGCGCTCGAAGTCCACGGGCACGAAGCTCACCCGGCCCGGTTCACCGATCCCGGCGGCCGCGAGGTGCTCGCGTTTCCAGTCCTGGGTTCCCGGGTGATCGACCTCGAAGATCCGGTCCGGGCCGTCCGCGGTCCGGGCCGTGCGGTAAGCGAACGAGTCCAGGCCCGCCCCGAGGATCACGTACTGGCTCACGCCATCACCGGCGCAGGCGGCCAGGTGGTCCTCGGTGAACCGGCTCCGGCAGACCACCTGGGCCCGGGCGGAGGACAGCACCAGATGGGTGCCGTGCAGCCGGTGATAGCTGATGAACTCCTCGGCCTGCTCACCGAGCAGGGTGGCGGCCAGGTCATCGGCGAAGATGACGGGCTCGCGGTTGACGATCAGGTGGGCGGCCCGCGCAGCGGCGGCGGTCAGGGCGGTCTGGCTGGGCAGATCAACGGTTTCCACGCCGCGGACAATAGCCGAGGAATTCCTTAACAATACCACATAAACAAATTTTTCGGAAGCATATTCGAATTACAATTGCGCAGCATAAATGGGCGGCCGCCATTGCCGCGGCATCGTCACGGAGCCTGGTGCGCGGGCGGCGGGCTCACCAGGTACTTGGCCAGCAGGATGTCGTCCACGTACTGGCCCTCAATGAGGAACTCGCCCCGGAGCAGCCCCTCCCGCTGGAAGCCGCACCGGGTGTACAGCCGGATCGCGTCCGGGTTCGTGCTGAAGGTCCGCAGGCTCAGCTTGCGGACGCCGCGGGACCGGGCCCGCTCCTCCGCCGCGGCCAGCAACGCCGTCGCCACTCCCCTGCGCCTCGCCTCCGGCGCCACCGCGAGCCCCAGCACCCCGATCACGTGGGCGTTCTCCGGCAGCGGCAGCGGCGACCCGAGCCGGATGTACCCGACCACCGCGCCGTCGATCACCGCGACCAGGAAGGCCTGCGGCGGGCTCTCGGTCAGGAAGAAGACCGAGCCCGCCTGCTGGATCACCGACGGGAACCCGCTCTTCGGCGACCACGAGATCTTGTCCAGCCGGGCCAGCTGCGCCTCGTCGGAGGCGCGCGCCACCCGGACCTCCACCGGGGTGAGTGGTGCGGTCATGCGATCATCCTTTCGCACCCGCTGCCCCGGCCGTGCGCCGAGGCCGGGGTCCGGAGTCCCGGGTCCGGGCCGGGCGACCGCGGTCCGTCGGTGCCTGGTGGCAGGATCGGGGAATGACGAACTCAGCTGCCCCGGCTGGCGTGCGCGCGGGAGAGGCTGGCCTGACGGCCGGCCAGGCCCGGATCACCGCCGAGCGGGCTGCCGCGCAGCTGCTGTCCGGCCCGCCCGCAGCCAGTGCCGAGGAGGTTGCCGGGCGGCTGCTGGCCATCCAGGGCCAGGACCCCCGCGGGGCCAGGCTGGCCGTCCGGGTCCGCAGCCACGGGCTGTCCGCGGCGGATATCGATCACGCGCTCACCGTGGACCGGACGCTGGTGATCGGCTGGCTGAACCGCGGCACCCTGCACCTGGTACGCAGCGAGGACTACTGGCCGCTGCACCGGCTCACCACGCCGCAGCTGGAGACGGGCTGCGCCCGCCGGCTCGCGCAGGAGGGCATCCCGCCTGCGGAGGCAGACCGCGCGGCCGCGCTGATCGAGCGTTTCCTGGCCAGCGACGGCCCGCTGACCCGCGCCCAGCTGGCCGGGCGCCTGACCGCCGCCGGGGTCCGGACCCAGGGCCAGGCGCTCGTGTTCCTGCTGTTCCTGACGTCGCTGCGGGGCATCTCCGTGCGCGGGCCCATGATCGGCAAGCAGCACGCGCACGTGCTGGCCCGGGACTGGCTGGGCGCGCCGCCCGCCGCGGCGGACCCGGATGCCGAGCTGGGCTGGCTGGCCCGCCGTTATCTGGCCGGGCACGCCCCCGCCACCGATCGGGACCTGGCGAAATGGGCCGGCCTGCCGCTGCGTGACGCCCGCCGGGCGCTGCGGGAAATCGCGGCTGACCTGGCCGAGGGCGAGGACGGGCTGGTCCGGCTGGCCCGCCCCGCGGACGGGACCGCCGCTGAGGATGGGGCCGCCCCGGCGGCCGGCGGGAACTCTCGGGCCAGCGTGAGCCGGGCCAGCGTGAGCCAGGCCAGCGGGAGCCGGGCCAGCGTGAGCCAGGCCGGCGGGCCGGAGCCGGCGTTGCCGCCGCCCCGGCTGCTGGGCGTGTTCGACCCGCTGCTGCACGGCTGGCAGTCCCGCGAGGCCGTGCTAGGCCGGCACGAGCCGGAGATCGTCCGCGGCGGCATGTTCCGCTCGTTCGCCCTGGCCGGCGGCCGGGCGGTCGGTACCTGGGGTCTGGCCGGCCACCAGGTCGAGCTCACCCTGCTGGAACCGGTGAGCGCCGCGCACCGCCGGGCCCTGGAGGCCGACGCCGAGGACGTGCGGCGCTTCCTCGGCCTGGCCGGGGCGGCCGGGCAGTAGCCGGTTCCGCCGGGAAACGTCGCGATATAGCGCTTGCGGCCTGACGCGCTCCTTCATATACTCGGCTACGGATATACGGAGACGAGGAAGTAGGCGGCCATCATGACAGGCAAGCGGCGGAGGGTGTCCAACCCCTTGGCGCTGGCCGTGCTGTCCACGCTCCGCGAGCGTCCCATGCACCCCTACGAGATGGCTGCCACCATGCGGGCCCAGGGCAAGGAACGCAGCATCAAGCTGAACTACGGCTCCCTGTACACCGTGGTGGACAACCTGGCCAAGCACGGCCTCATCGAGGCCATGGAGGCCAGCCGTGCGGGGCGGCGCCCCGAGCGCACCGTGTACCGCCTCACCGACGAGGGCCGCACGGAACTGGAGGACTGGCTCACCGAGCTGCTCGGCACCCCGGTCAAGGAGTACCCGCAGTTCGAGGCGGCTCTCGCGGAGATGGCGGTGCTCCCCCCGGCGCAGGTGCGCGATGTGCTCGAGCGCCGGGTGGCAGCCCTGGGGAAGGCGCTCGAGCAGGAACGGGCCGAGATCGCCCAGCTCACCTGGCTGCCGCGGCTGTTCCTGCTCGAGAACGAGTACCACCTGGCCGTGCAGGAGGCAGAACTGCTCTGGGTGCGCGGCCTGGTACGGGAACTCCAGGAGGGCTCATTCCCCCTGATGAAGGAGTGGGACCACTGGACCCGGACCGGGGAATTCCCGGAAGGCCTGGCCGACGAGCTCTACGAGGCGGCGGGCCGGGACGTGCCCGCGGCGGGAAGCGCCGCGGCGGCGGCCATCCCCGAGCGCCCCGCGGCCACCGGGACTGACCCCGAGACCAGCACTAGCGGGGAAGGGAGCCGCTGAACTGATCCAGGACGCGAGCCGGCCCCCGGCAAGGTGCGGGAACACCTGACCAGGGGCCGATCCTCGAACCGATCCCGCGGGAACGAGATCCGATCGGGTTGTTGCAGCTCAAGGATACTCGGTGAGTTCCGCGCGGGCCGGTTCAGCTAACCGACCACGCACGGAGGAACACGCCCATGAGTACCCAGGCGCAGGACGCGGGCCTGGCCCGCACCACGCCCGCACGAGCCCTGGCCATCGAGGCCCGCGATCTCGTCAAGACCTACCCCAAGGAAGTCCGCGCTCTCGACGGGCTCAGCTTCGCGGTTCAGGAGGGCACGGTCTTCGGGCTGCTCGGCCCCAACGGGGCCGGCAAGTCCACCACCGTCAAGATCCTCACCACCCTGGCGCAGGCCGATTCCGGGGCGGCCAGCGTGGCCGGTCTCGACGTGCGCACCCAGGCCGCCGCCGTGCGCCGCGCCATCGGCGTGGTCGCCCAGCGATCCGGGGCCGACCCGACCGCCACCGGCCGGGAGAACCTGCTGCTGTCCGGCCGCATCCAGGGCCTGCGCAGCCGGGAGCTGGACCGGCGGGCCGGCGAGTTGCTGGAGCGGTTCGACCTGGCCAGCGCCGCGGGCCGGATGGTCCGGACCTACTCCGGCGGCATGCAGCGCCGGCTCGACGTGGCCATGGGGCTGATCCACCGGCCGGAGGTGCTGTTCCTCGACGAGCCGACCGCGGGCCTGGACCCGGAGTCGCGCTCCGCGATGTGGGATGAGATCGCGCGGCTGTCCGCTGGCGAAGGCCTCACCATCCTGCTGACCACGCACTACCTGGAGGAGGCCGACCGGCTCGCCAGCCAGCTGGCCATCGTCGAGCGTGGCTCGGTCGTGGCGGCTGGCAGCCCGGACGAGCTGAAGGCCCGGCTGCACGGCGACACCGTGCACGTCGAGCTGGCCGTTCCGGGCGACCCGGCCCAGCTGGACGCGGCGCTGCGCCAGCTCCCGGCGGTCCGCGAGGTCGCCGTGACCGGAACCCAGCTCAGCGCCCGGGCCGACGACGGCGCTACCGCCCTGCCTGCCCTGCTCAGCGCGCTGGAACGGGCCGGGATCGCGGTGCACGGGATCACCGCCGCCCGGCCCTCGCTCGACGACGTGTACCTGCGTTACGCCGGGCGCCGATTCGCCGACGCCGAGCAGCCGGCTCCCGCCGCCGGCCAGCCCGCCCAGAACCCTTCCGGAGGAAACCGATGACCACCATCGCCACCCACACCACCTGGATGACCCAGCGCCAGCTGAAGGCGCTGGTCCGCCAGCCCGCCTACCTCATCATCCAGATCATCCAGCCCGCGATCTGGCTGTTCCTGTTCGGCTCGCTGTTCCGCAAGGTGGCGGAGCTGCCCGGATTCGGCGCCCCGTCCTACCTGGACTACCTGGTGCCCGGGGTCGTCGTGATGAGCGCGCTGTCCACCAGCATGTGGAGCGGCATGACGGTCCTGGAGGAGATCGACCGGGGCGTCATGGACCGGTTCCTCGTCCTGCCGCTGCGCCGTTCGGCGATCATCAACGCCTCAGTCGTCATGCAGTCGATCGGGACGGTGATCCAGTCGCTGATCATCGTGGGGCTGGGCCTGGCCGCCGGGGCCCGTTATCCGGGCGGCGCGGCCGGCATCATCGTGCTGCTGGTGGTGTCCATCCTGGTCGCGGTGGTGTTCAGCGCGCTGTCCAACACGATCGGGATGCTGGCCCGGCAGCGGGAGACCATCATCGGCCTCAGCGTGTTCCTGCTGCTGCCGCTGACGTTCCTGTCCACGGCGTTCATGGCCCCGGCCCTGATGCCGCACTGGATGCGGATCGTGGCGGACTGCAACCCGGTCAACTGGGCGCTGGAAGCAGCGCGGGCGGCGATGAGCGCCACCCCGGACTGGGCCCGGGTCGCCGCCCAGGGCGGCGGGCTGCTGGCTCTCGCGGTCGCGGTCACCGCCCTGTCGGTACTGACCTTCCGCGCCTACCAGAAGTCCGTCTGACCCGCTGGCCGTCGGGTCCCGCACCCGGGATCCGACGGCCTTCCCCCAGACCCCCCGCCCCACCACCCACCACCACCCCTACCACCCCCACCACCCCCATCAGCCTCACCAGCCCCACTAGCCCCACAGACCCCACAAGCCCCCACACAAGGTTCGTGATCATGGGGTTAGTGGCGCTATAACGCCACTAACCCCATGATCACGAAGAAATCCGGGGTGGAGGGGCGCGGCTGGGGCCGGGTCAGCTGGCCAGGTCGCGGATGCGCTCTATGAGGCGGACCCGCTCGGCGTGGGTGCCGGCCAGCGGGGTGACGTTGAGCGTGGTCACCCCGGCCTCCTTCATGGCCGCGACCCGGTCCGCGACCAGGCCATCCGGCCCGATCAGCGAGGTACCCCCGAGCAGCTCGGCGGGCACCAGGGCGGCGGCCTCCTCCTTGCGGCCCGCCAGGTACTCGTCCTGGATCCGGGCGGCCGTCTCCTCGAACCCGAACCGCACCGCGAGCTCGTAGTAGAAGTTGTGGCCCTTGTCCCGGTGCGGGCCCATCCCGCCGATGTACAGCGCGAAGAACGGCCGGGCCAGGTCCAGGTACCCGGAGACGTCCGGGCCGATGGCCAGCGGGGCGGCTGCCACCACGTCCAGCGGGCCGAGCGACGGGTCGCGGCGGGCCCGGCCGGCGGCAAGGGGCTCAGCCCAGGCGATAGCCGCCTTCTCTGGGTAGTAGAAGATCGGCTGCCAGCCCTCGGCCAGCTCGGCCGCCAGCGCCACGTTCTTCGGCCCGAGCGCCGCGACCATGATCGGGATCCGCTCGCGGACCGGATGGTTGATCAGCTTGAGCGGCTTGCCGAGGCCGGTGCCCTGGTCGGGCGGCAGCGGGATGGTGTAGTACTTCCCGGCGTAATCCAGCCGTTCGCGGCGCCAGACCTTACGGCAGATCTCGATCAGTTCCCGCGTGCGGCCGATCGGGGCGTCGTAGGGCACCCCGTGCCACCCCTCGATCACCTGCGGGCCGGACGCTCCGAGCCCGAGGGTGAACCGGCCACCGGAGACGTAGTCGAGCCCGGCCGCGGTCATCGCGGTGAGCGCGGGGGTCCGGGAGTACAGCTGGAAGATCCCCGAGCCGATCTCGAGCCGCTCGGTCCTGGCCGCGATGAAGCCCAGCTGGCTCACCGCGTCGAAGCTGTAGGCCTCGGGCACGAACACGATGTCCAGCCCGGCCTTCTCGTAGTCGGCGAGCTCGGTCACCGTTTCGGCGAAACCGCCGGCGTAGTTGAGATGCATCCCGATGCGCATGCTCCGGCCTTTCGCGGGCGTGAAGCCGAATGCCGTTCGGCTCAGGTGATGTTGAGAGTAACGGGCGGCCGCGCGGGAGGAACCGTCAGCCGGCGTCCGCGGCCGCCTCCGCGGAGACCACGCCTTCCCCGGCTGCCGCCCGGACCGCGGCCAGCTGGGCGATCGCCTGGAGGGCGAGCTGGTAGGACATCAGCCCGAAGCCGGTCACTGTGCCGTCCGCAACCGCGGCCACCACGGACGTGTGCCGGAACTCCTCACGCCGGGCCGGGTTGGTCATGTGCACCTCGACCAGCGGCGCGGTGCGCATGGCGAGCGCGTCGCGCAGCGCGTAGGAGTAGTGCGTGAACGCGGCCGGGTTGAGGACCACGGGCATCCGGGCCGCGGCCGCCTCCTGCACCCAGGCGATCATCTCGGCCTCGTCGTCGGTCTGCCGGACCTCGACGTGCAGGTCCAGCGTGCGCCCGGTGAGCCGGCAGGTCTCCACCAGGTCGTCAAACGTCTGGGTGCCGTACACGTCCGGCTCCCTCGACCCCAGCTGGGCGAGGTTGGGTCCGTTGAGCACGAGTACCTGCTTCACCCTTCGCACACCTCCTGGTAGGCCCGGCGCAGCAGGTCCTCGGATGGCGCGTCCAGCGTGCCGGGCCGGGCGAGCCCGTCGAGGACGATCAGCCTGAGCCGGGCGCCACGGGCCTTCTTATCCACTGTCATGGCTTCACGCAGGTCGGGCCACACATCCGCGCGGTACACGGTGGGCAGTCCGACCGCCTTGAGTACCCGGCGGTGCCGGGCGGCGGTCCCCGCGTCCAGGCGGCCCTCCAGCCGGGCCACTTCCGCGGCGAACACCATGCCGATGGCCACCGCCTCGCCGTGGCGGATCTGGTAGCCCTCCACGCGCTCGATCGCGTGGCCGAGCGTGTGGCCGTAGTTCAGGATCTCCCGGCGCCCTGCCTCGCGCAGGTCCCCGGAGACGACCCCGGCCTTCAGCCGCACGGCCCGCTCGACGAGCTCCCGGGTCGGCCGCCCGTGCGGGACCACGGCTTCCGCCGGATCCTCCTCGATGAGCTCGAGGATCACCGGATCGGCGATGAACCCGGCCTTGATCACCTCGGCCAGGCCGCTCACGTACTCGGCGCGCGGCAGCGTTTCCAGCACGGTCAGGTCGGCGAGAACCCCGGCGGGCGGGTGGAACGCACCGACCAGGTTCTTCCCCTCCGGGATATCCACCGCGGTCTTGCCGCCGACGGCGGCGTCGGTCATCCCGAGCAGCGTGGTCGGCACCAGCACCACCCGCACCCCGCGCAGCCAGGTAGCGGCCACGAAGCCGGCCAGGTCCGTGGCCGCCCCGCCGCCCACGCCCACGATGGCGTCACTGCGGGTGATCCGGCTGGCGGCCAGCTTCGACCAGAGGGCGGCGGCGACGCTGATGTCCTTCGCTGCCTCACCGGCCGGCACCGGTGCGGAGTGCACCTCGTACCCGGCGTCCCCGAGCGCCCGGCAGACCGGCCGTGAGATCCCATCCAGGCCCTCGGGCGCGATGACCATCACCGAGGAAACGCGCTTCCCGACGAGTGAGGGCAGCTCGCCGAGGACACCGGTGCCGACGACCACCTCGTAGGGATGCTCGCCGCCGACCGGGATCCGGGTCGGGCTCACGGCTGGGACGCCGATGGGCCGTGGCCGTTCCCGCCGCCGGGCGCGAGCCGCCCGGCGATCTCCCGGGCGATGTCCTCCGGCTTGCGGTCGTCGGTGGGCACGGTGATCCAGGCCAGCGCGGTGTACACCGGGAGCCGTTCCTCCAGCAGGACCTTCATCTTGCCCCGCGGGTTGCCGAACAGCAGCGGCCGCGGACTGTCGAGCCCGGTCCGGTGCACCGCCGAGGCGAACCCGGTCTCCAGGTACACCACCCGGCGGCCGGCCAGCAGCTCGCGGGTGCCGGGGTCGAGGATGGCGCCGCCGCCGAGCGCGAGCACGCCGGGATGGCTGCTGATCAGGCGGGCCGCGGCCGCGCGCTCAAGCGCCCGGAACGCCTCCTCGCCGTCCTGCACGAAGATGTCGCTGACCGGCTTGCCGGCCGCATCCTCGATGACCGTGTCCGCGTCCACGAAGTCCAGCCCCAGCTGGGCAGCGACCAGCGCGCCGACCGTGGTCTTGCCGGCGCCGGGCGGCCCGATCATGATCGCGGCCGGCTTCCCGTGCTCGGGCTTCCCGCGGCCAGGCTGGCCGGGCTCAGGCTGGCCGTCATCGGGCTGGCCCTGACCGGATGGGCCGGGCTCCGGGGGTGTCACTTCATCTCCAGCGAGTTCAGGTAGCCGGACCAGTTGCGGTGCGCCTCGGCCACGGAGTCGCCGCCGAACTTCTCCGCCGCGGTCCCCGCCAGCACCAGAGCGACCATGGCCTCGGCCACAACGCCCGCGGCCGGGACCGCCGTCACGTCGCTGCGCTGGTTGATGGCCCTGGCGGGCTCGCCGGTACGCACGTCCACCGTAGCCAGCGCGCGGGGCACGGTGGAGATGGGCTTCATCGCCGCCCGCACCCGCAGCACCTCTCCCGTGCTCATGCCCCCCTCGATCCCGCCGGCCCGGTTGGTCCGCCGCCGGATCCCGTCCCCGGCCCGCTCGATCTCGTCGTGGGCCTCGGATCCACGGCGCCGGGCCGTGGTGAACCCGTCGCCCACCTCGACGCCCTTGATGGCCTGGATGCTCATCAGCGCCGCGGCAAGACGCCCGTCGAGCCGCCGGTCCCAGTGCACATGACTGCCGAGCCCGGGAGGCAGCCCGTAGGCCACCACCTCGACGACCCCACCGAGGGTATCGCCGTCCTTGCGGGCCGCGTCGATTTCCGCCACCATCGCCGCGCTGGCGACCGGATCCAGGCAGCGCACCGGGTCCTCGTCGATCCGGTCCCGGTCGGAGGGCCCGGGCAGGGTGCCGTCCGGGACGCTCACCGGCCCGATCGCGACCACATGGCTGAGCACCTCGATGCCGTACGCCTGGCTGAGGTACTGCCTGGCGACCTCGCCCAGGGCGACCCGTGCGGCGGTCTCGCGGGCACTGGCCCGCTCCAGCACGGGGCGGGCATCGTCGTGGCCGTACTTCTGCATCCCGGTGAGATCCGCGTGCCCGGGCCGGGGGCGGGTCAGCGGGGCGTTGCGGGCCAGGTTCTCGAGTTCCCCGGCCGGCACCGGGTCGGGTGACATCACCGTTTCCCATTTCGGCCACTCGGTGTTGCCGACCCGGATGGCCACGGGCCCGCCGAGCGTGCGCCCGTGCCGGGTCCCCCCGGTGATCTCCACTTCATCCTGCTCGAATTTCATCCGCGCGCCGCGGCCGTATCCGGCCCGCCGCCGGGCCAGCGCGCCGGCGATGTCCGCCGTGCTGATCTCGACGCCGGCCGGCACTCCCTCGCAGATGGCGACCAGGGCGCGGCCGTGTGACTCTCCGGCGGTCAGCCAGCGAAACATGTCCCGATCCTCCCACGGGCGGCCTGGTGCCGGTCAGCGGCGCAGTACCGGTGAGCGGCGCAACACTGGTCAGCGGCGCAGTACCGGTCAGTGGCGCCGCGCTGGTCAGCAGCCGAGGCCAGGCCAGCAGCGCCGTGCGGGCCAGTCACGCGGACTCAGCCGCCCGGCCGGGCTGCACCACCGATACTTCGACGCCGCGCCGCAGCCGGTCGCCGGTGGCAGCCAGCAGGGCGTCCGCCGCCCGGCGGACGGCCGCCCCCGCGGCGGCCGGGTCGCACCCGGCCGCCAGCGTCACCTGGAGCGCGAGGTCGGCCCCGGCCGAGGCAGGGGCGGCGCCGCCCGTCTCCTCCTGGGCCGTGCCGTCCTGGGCGGGCCCGCCCAGGACGGCGTCCGCCAGGCTCGCTTCCAGCGGGTCCAGCCCAGCCGGGCCAGCCCCCGGCCCGTCGTCATCGCCGACCGCCGTCCCGGGCCGGGCCGCCCGGCCGCCAGGCGCAGGGCCGGGCCACGCGCCACCGGTGGCCGTGACGCGCTGGTCGGGCGTGGTCACCGCGGCCGCCACGATCAGGGGCTCGCGCTCCAGCGCCGCGTGCAGTGCGGCCAGCACCTCGGGATCCTGGTGCGGCAGCGGCACCGGCCGGCCCGCCGCGAGTGCCGCGAGCCGGGCGCCGGCCACGGCGAGCGGGACGGGGCCGGCCACGTCGATAACCACCGCGCTGGCGTCCTGGGTGCCGGCCAGCCAGACGCTGGCCGCGGGGACCGGGACCGGGCGCGCGTCACTGCGCCACCGCTGGAGCGCCTCGAGGCAGGTGAAGGCGAGTACGGCGTGGCTGCCGTCCTGGGCCACCAGGGTGGGCAGCGCCATCTCAGTGGACTTCCCGGTGCCGTGGTCGTCCGCCTCCGCCTGCTCTCCTGCCACGGGCACGGCCACCACGGGCACCAGCAGGCGGGACCGGGCCAGCACGGTCAGCGCGGTGTGCTCACTACCCTGACCAGCGGCGTAAGCGGTCAGCGCGGCCTGCACCGCCGGGTCGGCGGCGCCGTCGTCTCCGGGAAATTTCGGCTCTGCCACGGTCAGCCCTCGCACGCCCCAACCCTAGGCCATCTCCGGCGACACCCAGACGGCTGGCACTACGCGCCCGTAAGCTCTAGCGCTGACGGCCGCGCCGTGGCGCAGTTGCTCCGGGCCCGGATGCGCACCACGGTGTCCCGGGCCAGCCGCCAGCGTCAGCCGGGCGTGCCCCGACAGCTCAGCAGGAGTGCGGCGAACCGGCCATTACCGGCCGGAAGGCCCACTGCAGGCGAAGCAGTTGAGGCTGAAATCGCCATATGAGAGTCTTTTGAACTGCACCGAAGGCCGACCGGAGGGGAGCGTGTGACAGAGGCTGAGCACATGGTCAGGATCATCGAACCGGGAACGCCGATGCAGAAGGTCATCCCGCCGCGCTTGGTCGAGCCCTATCTGACCGGGCGCCGCTCGGTGATTGCTGGGTATGTGTACCGCGCCAGGGATTGTGCCTTCCACGGCCCCGCGAATTTCTATGATTCGCTCAACCTTGGCTATGAGGGCTCGGACTTCACCGCCGAACTCGCGGAGATCTATGTCATGCGCTGGCTCGCCCTGGAGATGGATTCCTCCCTGGCACCTCCCCCGGTGGACGGCCAGAACACCCTGCCTTCTATCCCTGAGTTCTACACGCTGCCCATCCCGGTCCCGGTGGGAGCGGAGATCCACCGGATCGTCCTCGGCGGGGAGGAGTTCATCGCCCGTTACGACGGGCAGTCCTGGCTGCGGCCGTCCAGAGGGCTGTGAGCCATGCGCTTCAGGCTGATGGCGACTTATCGCGGGGTGCCGTACGAAGTGGGAGTCGGCCCCTCCAGTACCGATGTGGTCTTGTTCGCGGCGTGCCCGCCGCCCGAGGAACTGGGCTTCGAGCCCGCTCCCGGGCACTGGCGCAAGCACGTCATCAGGGCGGAGGTCAACGTGCTGTGGGAGTCGCGGCCAGTGGGCACCTTTCATGGTGATCCCTGCCTGGTGCTCGATGACCTGGGCGACCGGCTGCACATCGCCTACCTCGGCAAGGACGGCCGCCGGGCCCGCGAACTCGGGTACTGGCAGGTCAACCGGGGCGTGTACGAGCTGCTGACCCCCCGCGACGAGGTAACCGGCCTGACCGAGGAGAAGGCGGAAAAGAACCACCCCCGCCGGCCGCCGGGGAACGGGGCCCAGCCGATGCCGTCCTATCCGTACGGCTCGCCGCAGCGGCCGTCGGCGCCCGTCCCCTCCGCTGGCCTGCCCGGCCCGCGCGGCCGGGACAGTGGGGCTGGCTACTCCGGCGAGCCGGCCCTGGCTCCGGCGGGAGCCTGGAACGGCAACGGATCCCCGGCCGGCACCGGAGGCTGGAACGGCAACGGCGCACCCGCCGACACCGGCAGCTGGAACCGCAACGGCGCACCCGCGGCCACCGGCCCCTGGAACGGCAACGGATCCCCGGCCGATACCGGAGGCTGGAACGGCAACGCCCCGCCCCCCGGAACCGGCGGCTGGAACCGCAACGGCGCACCCGCCGACACCGGCAGCTGGAACCGCAACGGCGGGCCGGGGACGGCACCCGGGGCCGGCGGGCACGGGATGGCCAGCTGGAATGGCATGGCCGGGCCGGATGGGATGCTCGACGCTCCCGCCGCGCCTGGCCCCGGACGCCGTCGGCAGGCGCCGACGACCGGCCGGCGGGCCGCCCGCAAGCAGCGGGTTCCCACCCGGGCGATCTTCTCGGAGCTGGCTGATCTGGCGGCGATCCCGCGGTCGGCCTACGCGCTGGAGCAGGAAACCGACGGCGCGATGTGCCTGCTGCGGACCCAGGAGGGGTTCGAGGTCTTCAGCGCGGCCGATGGCTCCCGGCACGAGGTGCGGTCCTTCGACGACGAGGAAGCGGCGTACTTCTACCTGTTCGGCGTCCTGGCCGCGGAAGCCGTGCGCAATGGCTCGCTGATACCGCCGCGCTAGTACCGCCGCTCGGGCGGAACCGTCGGGCGCCAGGCCGGGGCCGAGGCGGTCAGATCGCGGCGGGCGAGGCGATGAGCACGCCCAGCCGGCGCAGCCCCCGCGCGGTGCGGGCCTTGATCGTGCCCAGCGGCACGTCCAGCCGTTCGGCGATCTCCCGCTGGGTCAGGTCCGCGTAGTACGCCATCTCGATCGCCTCGCGCTGCAGATCCGGCAGCCGGGCCAGGGCCACCTGCATGTCCCGCGTCTGCTCGACCTGGCTGGCGATGTCGCGCCCGTCCGGGCCGGCCATCGAGGCCGCGTCCTCCAGGGGCACCGTCTCCCGGCGCCGGGATCGCAGGTGGTCGATCGCCCGCCTGCGGGCGATGGTGAGCACCCAGGCCTCCAGGCTTCGCGATGGGTCAAAGCGGGCCCGGAAGCGCCACACCTCCACGAACACCACCTGGACGACGTCGTCGATATCCGCGTCCGGGACCCTGCCGCGCAGGTAGCGCCGCAGGATGGGCCCCAGTTCGGCGTAGCAGTCATCGAACGTGTCCTCCCGGGCCGCGGCCAGGCGGACGCCCAGTTCCCTGATCCTGTCTGTGCCCACCCCAGCACCGTCCTTCCCCGGCCGGCTTGCGATCCCGGTCCTCGACCTGCCATCCGCCAAATCGCTTCAAAAGTTATTCATAGCCGAGAACCCGGCTGTGCGCAACCGGGCGCGGCACCGTCGCCGAAGACTGGAGAGCCGGAAGGCGGGAAAGGCCGGCCCAGGGTCCAGGCCGTGCTCCGCCCCGGGACCGCAGACGGGGCCGCGGGAATGGGCCGCGGGACTGGGCCGCCGGGACTGGGCCGCCGGGACCGGCCTGGCAGGGACCGAGGGCCAGGAAGGACCCCAGGCCGGTAACGACCCAGGCCGGGGCAGCGCACGGGAGGAGTGGCGGTGCGGCGGAGTCCGACGAGGCAGCCTGGTCAGGCCGCCGCTACTCCACGGGCAGGGGGCTCAGCCGGCGCATCCGCAGCCGGACGCCGTCACGCATCCACAGCCGGGCCCCGCCGCGGAACAGCAGCCGGGCCCCGCCATGGAACAGCAGCCGAGGGCCGCCGCGGAACAGCAGCCGGACGCCGCCGCGGATCAGCAGCCGAGGGCCGCCACGACTTCGGACAGCGCCTCGGGCAGCGTGCCGACGAGCCGGACCGTCGCCGGAATCCGGTCCCGGTCCCAGCCCGGGCCGCCCAGGATCAGCCGCGCCCCCGGGCGGCGCGGGAACAGGTCAGGCAGGGCGACCGGGTTCCCGGTGGCCGGAACCTGAGACCACAGGAAGACCACGGCGGGCCCGGTGCGCCGGACAGCGGCCGCCAGCGACGAGTAGGGCAGGTCAGAGCCGAGCATCCGGCTGTCGATCCCCCGCTCGGCCAGGGCCGCCGCCAGCGCGTAGAGCGGCAGGCTGTGCTGGTCACCCTCGGCCGAGGCGAGCAGGATCGCCCGGTGCTCCCGCTGGCCGGGCCGGTCAGCGGCATACCGGGAGAACGCGGCGATGGTCGCCATCGACAGCAGGTGCTCTGCCTCGACGCACGTCCCGGTGTGCTCGAACCGGGTGCCCACCCCGGACAGCACCGGGAGCAGCAGCTCCTCCCAGCGTACGGACGCTGCCGTCGCGGGCCAGCGTGGCCCGGATGGTCTCGCTGATCTGTTTCTCGTCGAGGGCCAGCACGGCGCGGGCCAGGCCGCGGGCCGCGGCCGACGCACCGGGCAGCGCCAGGCGCTGGCCGCCGGAGCCGTGCCCCGGTCCCGGCCGGGTGGCGGGGAGTCCCTCGCCGGGAGCTCCGGTCTCGTCCCGCCCGCCTGGATCGCGGCCTTCCGCAGCAGGCCCGGCAGCCCAGGGGCCGACTGCCTCGCGCCCGGCCTCCGCTCCCCCGGGCCTGCCCCCCCGGGCACTGCTCCCCCGGGCACTGCTCCCCCGGGCTTTGGCACCGCCTCAGCGTCCCGGGTCCGGGCCGGGGCCGGGAACAGCGCCACCGGAGCCAGCATGGCGGCCCGGGCCGCATCGGCCGGGGCGGCGCCGCGCAGGATCAGCCGCTGCATGTGCTCGAGGCGGATGATGTCTTCCGCCGTGTATCGCCGGTGCCGCCCGGGACTGAGTTCCCGGGCACCGATGCCGTACCGCCGGTTCCAGGTACGCAGGGTGGACGGCGCTACCCCGAGACGGCGGGCGACCGCTCCCACGCTGAAACCGACTGTGTCCGTCATGACCTTTCCTGAAGTGACTTATGCCACCGACCGCCGCCGGTAATCCCGGGCCAGGTTCCGGCGCCAGAACCGCTATTGAACCCCGGCCCCGGGCCGCCGGACAAACCAGGCCCGGGCCGGGTGCGGCGCGTCGCGCGGCCGCGGTGGCCGGCTGGGTCGCGCTCGCCGCGATGGCCGTAACCCAGGTGGTCTCGTCCCGGGCCGGCCACCTGGAGATCTTCGTCACGCTGATCGTCGCACTGCTGGCCGTGGCGAGCGTGTCGTTCACCGCCACCGGGCCGGGCTGGCCGCGTGCCCTCGGCGCCGCGGCCGCCGCGTTCGCGCTGGGGCTGGCCGCCGAGTGGGCCGGGACCCGGACCGGCTTCCCGTTCGGGGGCTACCGCTACACCGGGCTGCTGCGCCCGGCCGCGGGGACCGTGCCGCTGGTCGTCCCGCTGGCCTGGGCCGGGATGGGGCTGCCCGGCTACGCGGTCGGCACCAGCATCGCCCGCGGCCGCGCCGGGCGGATCGCCGCCGGCGCGGTCGCGCTGACCGCGTGGGACCTGTTCCTGGATCCGCAGATGATCCGCAACGGGTTCTGGCAGTGGGCTCACCCCGGCCCCTACCAGGGCGTGCCGCTGAGCAACTTCGCAGGCTGGCTGCTGGTGGCCGCCGCGGCGATGACCGTGTTCGACGTCCTGCTCGCAGGCATCCCCCGGCCGGCGGCCCGGCCAGGCCGCACCGGGCGTGCGGGCCCAGCCACTCAGCCCTAGGCAGATAACGGGCAACCATCCGGGCCTGCTCATTACCTACACCGTCATGGCCGTCATGGAAACAGCAGGGTTCGCGGCGATCTTCCACCACGGCCGGGCGATCGCGCTGGCCGGGGCGCTCGGCATGGGCATCCCGGCCGGGCTGGCCTGGGCCCGCCGCACCCGCGACCGAACCGGGGGAACGCAGCACCCATGAGCGATGTCGTGGTGATCGGCGGCGGGGTGGGCAGCATGGCCACCGCGATCCGGCTGGCCGCCCGGGGGCACCGGGTCCAGCTGTTCGAGCGCCGCCATGAGCTGGGCGGCAAGCTGACCGAGCTGCGCCGGGACGGTTTCACGTTCGGGCTCGGCCCGTCGCTGCTGACCCTGCCGGACCGGTTCGGCGCCCTCGCCGCCGAGGCGGGCCGCAAGCTGGACGAGCTGGTGACCCTGACCGAGGTCGACCCGGTCTGCCGGTATCACTTCCCGGACGGCAGCGTCCTGGACGCGCGCAGTGATCCGGGCGCGATGGCCGCGGAGGTCGAGCGGTTCTCACCCGGGCAGGGCCAGGCCTGGCAGCGCTATTTCGAGTGGGGGGAACGGTGCTGGGCCGCGAGCGAGCGCGCTTTCCTGGCCGGCCCGCTGGACCTGGCCGGGCTGGCCCGCCGCCGGGCCAGCCTGTCCGACCTGTTCGCCAGCGCGCCGGGGCAGACCCTGGCCGGGCTGGCCCGCCGGTTCTTCACCGACCCGCGGCTGATCCAGTACGTGTGCCGGTACGCGACCTACTCCGGCTCCTCACCCTACGAGGCACCCGCGGCGGTCGGCTGCATCCCGTACCTGGAGCACGCCCGGGGAGCCTGGTATGTAGCGGGCGGGCTGGCCCGGCTGCGGGACGCGCTGGCCCGCCTGCTGGCCGAGACGGGTGTGGTGGTGCACACGGGGGCCACGGTGTCCCGGGTCCTCACGGCCGGCGGCCGCCCCGGCCCCGCACCGGGGCCCGGGCTGGCCGGCCCGCGGCCGGGCGGCCGGCGTGCTGGTCGCCGGGGAGCGGGTGCCCGCCGACGTCGTGATCTGCGGCGCGGACTCCGCCCGGCTGTACCGCGACCTGTCCCCCTCCCGCCCGATGCGCCGCCGGATCGCCCGGATCGGGCCGTCCTCATCGGGGTTCCTGGTGCTGGCCGGCGTCCGCGGGCGGACCTCCGGCCTCGCGCACCACAACGTCATCTTCTCCGCGGACTACCGGGCTGAGTTCGCGGACATCTTCGACCGCCGCCGACCGCCCGCCGACCCGACGATCTACGTGGGCAGCCCGGCGGCCGGGGACCCGGCCGCCGCGCCCCCCGGGCACGAGAGCCTGTCGCTGCTGGTCAACGTCCCGGCCTCGAACCCGCGGAGCTGGGGCCGGTCCGCGGCGGACTACCAGGAACTGCTGCTGGGCAAGCTGGACGCCGCAGGCGTCGGCGTGCGCGGCCGGGTGCTGTTCACCGAGACGCTCACCCCGGCCGACTTCGAGGGCCGGTACGACGGCTGGCTGGGCTCGATCTACGGCACGTCGCACAACGGCCTGCTCGCCCCGTTCCGCCGTCCGGGCAACCGCGGCCCGCTGGCCGGGCTGTACCTGGTCGGCGGCTCGGTGCATCCGGGCGGCGGGCTGCCGCTGGTCGTCATCGGGTCGCGCATCGTGGCGGATCTGGTCACCGAGGACCTCGCCACGGGGAGGATCTGACGATGAGGCTGCTCACCGCGGCCCAGGCGGCCGCCGCGGCCGTGGTGGCGGCCCGGCTGGCCCGGGGCCGCGGGATGCGGCCGCCGCTGCACGCCGGGGTGCTGCCGCCCGGGACCACGGTGTCGGCCGTCATCCCGGCCCGGGACGAGGCGGCCCGGATCGGTCCCTGCGTGATCGCGGCCCGCGCCGACCCGGGGGTCAGCGAGGTGATCGTGGTGGACGACGAGTCGGCCGACGGCACCGCCGCGGTGGCCGCCCGGGCCGGGGCCCGGGTCATCGCGGGCCGCCCGGTGCCAGCCGGCTGGGTCGGCAAGCAGTGGGCGCTGCAGCAGGGCCTCGAGGTGGCGTCCGGTGAGTTCGTGCTCACCCTGGACGCCGACGCGCGGCCCCGGCCGGGACTGGCCGCGGCGCTGGTCACGGCGGCCGCGGCGGGGCCTTTCGACCTGGTCAGCGCGGGGCCCCGGTTCGTCTGCGACAGCGTCGCCGAGCAGGGCCTGCACGCGGCCATGCTGGCCACCCTCGTCTACCGGTTCGGCCCGATCGGCCCGGCCCGCCAGCCACGCCCGGGCCGCGTGGTGGTCAACGGGCAGTGCCTGCTGGCCCGCCGGGCCGCGCTGGCCGCCGCGGGCGGGTTCCGGCCGGCCCGCGGGCACCTCACCGACGACATCGCGCTGGCCCGGCTGCTGGCCCGGCGGGGCTGGCGGATCGGTTTCCTGGACGGGCGTGACCTGCTGGATGTGGACATGCACGCGTCCGTGGCCGAGGTGTGGCGGGAATGGGGCCGGTCGCTGCCGATGAGCGACGTGACCGGCCCGGCCAGCCAGGCCGCGGACCTGGCCGTGCTCGGGCTGACCACGGCCCTGCCGCTGGCCCGGCTGACGGCTGGCCGGCCGACCATGCTGGACCTCGGGCTGCTCGCGATGCGGGTGTCCCTGCTCGGGCCGCTCCGCCGCTGCTACGCGTCGCCGGGGCCGGGGGTGTACTTGTCGCCGCTGGCCGACGTGGCCGCGCTCATCCGGATGACGGGCGGGACGATTCGGCCGGTGCGGTCGTGGCGGGGCCGCCGTTACCCGGATCCGCCGCCCCGGCCTGCCCGGCGGGGGCCGCACCCGGCCCGGCGCCGGCCGGGTCACCAGGCGGCGCTTGCGGTGCCGCGCGGCCAGCGCGGCCAGCGCGAACCTCACCCCGATGAGCGACATCAGCGCACCCGTGGCCGCGACCTCGAGGGCCGGGGCAAAGATCAATTGCAGGAACGGAACCGCGAACACGGCGGTCCTCGCCCCCACGGCAAAGGAGCGGGTGAACAGGGCCACCCCGGCGCACAGGGCGATGCCCAGGCCGAAGGCGGGCGGGCAGATGACCGCGAACCCGCCGGCGAAGGTCAGCACGCTGCGGCCGCCGTGCAGCCGGGCGAAAACAGGCCAGGCGTGGCCGATCATGGCCGCCGCGACGGCCGCGTACACGGGGGCCTCACCCCCAGCGCCCCGCCGCCCGGCAGGCCGCTGCGGAACCCGTGCGCCAGGATCAGGCCGAGCAGCCCGGCCGCCGTGCCCTTCAGCGTGTCCCCGGCCAGGACCGGGAGCGCGCCCGACCAGCCCAGCTGGTCCTTCATGTTCCAGAAGCCCGGGTTCTGGTCCCCCACCTGGCGCGGGTCGAACCCCCGGGCGCGGCCGACCAGCACCGCGACCGGAATCGAGCCCAGCAGGTAGCCGCCCGCCACGGCCGCCACCCAGGAGTCAATCATGATCGCCTCTTTTCACCTCACCAGGTACCCGCGCGAGCACGCCACGCGCGCGCTCAGCCGGATGGCCTTCGACCGGCCGGTGCTGGCCAGGACGGCCGGGCTGCGGTTCTGGCGGCTGCTCGGCACCGCGCAGGGCAACGCGATGAGCCTGAGCGCCGACCTGCGCCGCTGGGCGATGTTCGCGGTCTGGCAGGACGACGCGGCCCTGGACCACTTCCTGGCCGAGTCGCCCATCGCGGCTGAGCAGCGGTCCGCCGGCCAGGAAACCTGGGCGGTCCGGCTCGGCTACGCGGGCGGGCACGGCCAGTGGGGCGGCCGCGACCCGTTCGACGGCATGACCGCGCAGCCGCTGGCCCCCGGCCAGACGGTGGCGGTGCTGACCCGGGCGTCCATCAGGCCCCGGCAGCTGGCCCGCTTCTACCGGGCGGTGCCCGCGGTGGACCGGGCCCTCGCGGGTGCGGACGGGTGCCTGCGCGCGGTGGGCATCGGCGAATGGCCGCTGGCCCGGCAGGCGACGTTCAGCCTGTGGCGGGACACCAGCGCGGTGCGCGGCTTCGCGTACGCGGGCGGCCCGCACGCCGCGGTGATCACCCGCACCCGCCAGGAGGGCTGGTTTTCCGAGGAGTGCTTCGCCCGGTTCGTCCCGTACGGGTCGCACGGCTCCTGGGATGGCGCCGACCCGCTGGGCGGCGGCTGACCTGATCACGACAGCGCTGGTCACGACAGCGCTGGTCATGACAGGGCGGCAGCGGGCGGGCGGGTGGGCCGGTGACCGCCCGCCCGACCGGCCCGGTGATCCCGGCCCGGGCCAGGTCCCGGGCCAGCAGGCAGGCCCGCGTGATGGCCCGGGCCCGGGCCGAGCCGTGCGCGATGACCACCGTGGCCACCAGGCCGAGCAGCACCGCCCCGCCGCGGGAGTCGGCGTCGAACTGCTCGGTCAGGCGGCGCAGGCGGTCCCGGTTGGCGAACCGGGCCACCGCGCGGCCGGCCCGGCGGTCAGCGCGGCCCGGGTCTCGGTGACCGCGAGGCGCAGGCTGCCCTCGATTGTCTTCAGCGCCACGTTGCCGGTGAAGCCGTCGGTGACCACGACATCCACGGCGCCGGCCAGCGCGTCGCGTCCCTCCACGTTCCCCGTGAACCGGACCGGCGCGGAGCGGAGCAGCGGCTGGGCCCGCCGGGCCAGCCGGTTGCCCTTACCCGGCTCGGAGCCGATCGTGAGCAGGCCCACCGTGGGCGCCGCCAGGCCCAGGACGGCGCGGGCGTAGCCCGACCCGAGCACCGCGAACTGGGCCAGCATCTCCGGGGTGGGGTCGGCGGTGGCCCCGGCGTCCAGCAGCACGGTGCCCCGGCCGGCCGTCGGCAGCACGACCGCGATGGCCGGGCGGAGCACGCCCGGCGCGCAGCCGAGCGTGGCCACCGCGGTGGCCACGGTGCCGCCGGTCGAGCCCGCGGACACCAGGGCGCCCGCCTGGCCGCTGGCGACCAGCCCGCAGGCGACCGCCGCGCTGGTGCCGTGCAGGCCGCCCATCCGCACCCCGTTGTCCCCCATCGGGATGACCTCAGCGGCGTGCACGACCTCGATATCGGCCGCCGCGCCGTGGGCGTCCAGCAGCGGCCGCAACGTCCCGGTGTCGCCGGCCAGGACGACCTGGACACCATGCTCGCGCACCGCGGCGACCGCCCCCGCGACCTGCTCGCGGGGCGCGTGGTCGCCGCCCATGGCGTCCAGCACGATCGGTGCGCCGGATCCCGGCATCGGTCCCTCCGGAAGTGTGGTGGGCTGTGGCTCATCCCGTCGCGGCGAACGCGGCGCCGGCCAGCTCGGCGGCGGCCTCCTCCAGGGAGCCGGCCAGGTGCGCGGCGGCTACCGGCGGCCGGTCCTGCCACCCGGGGCCGCCGAGGACGATCCGCGGCCCTTCGGGCAGGCCGTCCAGCAGGCCGGGCCGGGCGGTCGCCGGCACCTGGGACCAGACGAACACCGCGGCCGGGCGGACGGTGGCGACCGCGTGGGCCAGCGCCTCCCGGGGCACCCGGCCGCCGAGCTGCCGCACATCCACGCCGTGGCCGGCCAGCTCGGCGTGCAGCGCGTACACCGGCAGCACATGCTGCTCCTCCTCGGAGCAGGCCAGGACGACCGGGCGGATCGTGCGGGCGGGCGGCGCCAGCGTGATCACCGCCAGCAGCGTGGTGAGCAGCGAGCCGGACAGCATGTGCTCCACCGCGCCGTGCCCGGCCACGGCAGGATCGCGGGCGCCAAGTTCCCGCAGCGCGGGGACGGCCAGCTGCTGCCAGGCGGCGCTCACCCCGTGCCGCGCGAAGGCGTCGCCGAGCAGCGAGCACAGCAGCGGCGCGTCCAGCTGCACCGCGGCGCGGATCAGCAGTGCGGGCGAGATCATGGAGTCCGCCGGGACATGCTCGGGCAGGCCGCCGGCGGCCAGCGTGGCCAGCGCGGCGGCCTGGGCGGGCGGCACCCCCGTCTGCACCAGGGTCCGCATGGCCCGCAACCGGATCAGATCGTCGCCGGTGTAGCGGCGGTGCCCGCCCGCGCTGCGGCCGGACGGGCCGATCCCGTGCCTGCGTTCCCAGGTCCGCAGGGTCGCGGCCGGGATGCCGAGCTGCCGGGCGGCGCCACTCACCGTGAACACCGGCCCGGGCGGGGATGCCGCCGCCGGGCTCACGATCCGGGCAGCCTGACGACCACCTGCCGCTCCCGGCGGGCGGCGCGGGCGGCGGCGGTCAGGTGCCGCGCGAAGATCGCGGCCTTGCGGCGGCGGGACAGCCGGATCCGGCCCCGCAGGACCTGGTAGTCGCGGCGCTCCAGCTCGTCCAGGATGCCGCCGTACAGCTCGAGGGCGGCCCGGATACAGGGCCGCGAGGACGCCGCGAGCAGCTCCACGCCGGGCAGCGCGGCCTGGTAGTGATCGCGGGCCCGGCCGCACTCGAACGCGAGCAGGTCCCGGACCGCGCCGGTGGGCTGCGGGAGGGCCAGGTCCGCCGGGGCCACCCCGAACCGGTCCAGGTCCGCCAGGGGCAGGTAGACCCGGCCGCGGCGCAGATCCTCACCGACGTCGCGGATGAAGTTGGTGAGCTGGAAGGCCAGGCCCAGCTGGCGGGCGGGCTCCCGGGCCCGGGCGGGGTCGGCGGATTCCAGCACGGGCAGCATCATGGTGCCGATCACGGCGGCGGACCCCTCCATGTACCCGAGCAGGTCGTCGTAGGTGGCGTACGACGTCACCGTGAGGTCCATGGCCATCGAGGTGAGGAAGGCCCGGAAATCGGCCTCCTCGATCCCGAACGAGCGGACGGTGTGCACCACCGCGGCCAGCACCGGGTCATCGCAGCGGCCCCCCCGCAGGTAGCCGAAGAAGCGCTCGCCCCAGTCCGCCAGGGCCAGGGCGCGTTGCGCCGGGCCGAGGCCGTTATCCAGGTCATCCACGATCTCGTCGGCGTACCGGGCGAAGCCGTAGAGCGCGTGCACGTGCGGCCGCTTCCAGTCCGGCAGCAGCCTGGTGGCCAGGTAGTAGGAGGTGCCGTGCCGGCGGTTCAGCTGCCGGCAGCGCTCGTAGGCGGCGGTCAGGGTGGCCGGCCCGGCGGCGGTGGGCCGGGCCAGGACTAGGGCGGCGGGCGGTGTTCCGGGATGACCCGGTCCCGGGCCGGCCAGGCCGGGCCGGGTCGCCCCCGCTACCCGGGCCGCCCGCCGCTGCTCGTGGGGTGCCTCGCTCAGCTCGGTCACCGGGGGCCGTCCAGCACGGCCCGGGCGGCCAGGCGGCCGGAGATCAGCACCATCGGAACGCCTATCCCCGGGGCGGTGCCCGCTCCCGCGAAGTGCAGGCCCGCAACCCGCCGGGCCGAACGGCGCGGGCGCAGCCACGCGGTCTGCGAGAGGCGGTGATCCAGCCCGAACGGGGTGCCGGCGCTGTGCCCGCGGGCCGCCCAGCCGGGCGGGTCCACGATGAGCTCGGCCGGGGCCCGATCGAGGTCGCCGTAGCCCAGGCGGCCCAGCCGGGCCAGCAGCCGGCCGCGCAGCCGGGGTGTGGTGGCCCGCCAGTCGTGCCCGCCGAGCAGGTTGGCCGTCGGCTCCAGCACGCTCAGCGTGGCGTGCCCCGCCGGCGCGGCGTCCGGGTCGTGGCTGGGCGCAGTCACCAGGAGGCTGGGGTCGGGGCCGGGCTGGACGTCGCCGCGCCGGGTCAGCGCGTCGAACGTGCCCTTCCAGTCCGGCCCGAGGTGCAGCGTGTGGTGGGCCTGCCCGGGCCGCGGGCGGTCCAGGCCGAAGTGGGCGACCAGGGCGGACGGCGCGAAGTGCGGGCGGCGCAGCCGCCAGTCCGCGGCGCCCGGCGGCAGCAGGTCACGGTGCGCGGCGGGCAGGTCAGCCGCCACGATCACGCTGGACGCGCGGATCATCTCGCCACCGGCGAGCCGCACGCCGGTCACGCCGGACGCCCCGGCCAGCACCCGCTCGGCCGGGGTGCCGTAGCGCAGCTGGGCCCCGGCCTTGGTGGCCACGTCCGCGAGCGCGAGCGGCACGGCGTGCATCCCGCCGCGGGCCGGGATGTGCACGCCGCCGATGGTGTCCATGGCGGAGACGATCGAGTAGATCCCGGGGGCGCGGGCCGGGTCGAGGCCGACGTACAGCGCCTGGAAGGTGTGCGCGCGGATCAGCCGCCAGTCGGTCAGGTGGTGCTCGGCCAGCGCACTCATCCGCCGCAGCGCACCCAGGCGGGCCAGCCGGATCACCGCCCTGACCTGGACGAGGTCACTCAGGCGGCGGAAATCCCGGGCCACGAACGGCTCCCATTCCGCCTCCAGCAGCAGCCCCAGCTGGCGGCGGAAGCGCAGGTAGCGTGCGGCTTCCCGGGCCCCGGACAGGCGGCTTACCTCGGCGGCCATCCGGTCCGCGCCGGGCAGCACGTCCAGGTGCGATCCGTCGTGGAAGGCGAGCCGGTAGTAGGGGTCCAGTTCGGCCAGCGGGAGCCAGCTGGCCAGGTCCTCCCCGGCCGCGCCGATGGTCTGCTCGATCACCCCGGGCATGGTGAGCACCGAGGGGCCGGTGTCGAACCGGTACGGCCCGGCGCTGGCCGTGCCGCAGCACCCGCCCGGCCCGTCGCTGGCTTCCACCACGGTGACGTCGCGGCCCGCCGCGGCCAGGTGGATCGAGGCGGCCAGGCCGGCCAGGCCGGCGCCGATCACGACGACTGGCCCGGTCATCTCAGCGGCCCCGCCGGGTGGCCAGGCCGGCCATCTGGAGCAGGGCGGCCCGGGCGCCGTCGGGGATACCCGGCTCGGCCTTGAGCGCGGCCCGGGCCTGCCCGGCCAGGGCGGCGATCCGCCGCTCGACGGCGTCCAGGGCCCCGCAGCTGGCCAGCACCGTGCGGACGCCGGCGATGTCCGCCCCGGTCGCCGCGGGGTGGCCGGGGACTGACTCCAGCACCTGCCGCTCCGCCGGGCCGGCCATCTGCCTGCCCAGCACCAGCAGCAGGGTCTGCTTGCCCTCCCGGATGTCCTCCCCCGCTGGCTTGCCGGTGGTCTGCGGGTCGCCGAACACCCCGAGCACGTCGTCCCGCAGCTGGAACGCCTCCCCGAGCGGCAGCCCGTATCCGGACAGGAAGCCCTCGTCATCGCGCGTCCCGGTAACCGCGGCGCCCAGCTGCAGCGGGCGTTCGACCGTGTACTTGGCTGACTTGTAGCGGATGATCCGCTCGGCGGCGCTGATCTGCTCCGCGGCCGTGGGCGGCGCACCGGCCGGGGCGGTGCCGGCCGGGGCGATGCCGGCCGGGGCGGTGCCGCGCTGGGCACAGACCAGGTCGAGGTACTGGCCGCCGGTCACCTCGGTCCGCAGCGTGGTGAACAGGCGCAGCACCGCGGCGAGCCGGTCCGGGCGCAGCCCGGCGTCACACAGGGCGGCGTCGGCCCAGGTGAAGGCCTGGAGACCGAGGAGGAGCGCCGCCGCCCGGCCGAACTCGGGGCGCGGGCCTGGCCAGCCGTGCCTGCCGTCCGGGCCGGCCAGCCGGACGTGTGCGGCGGGCTCCCAGCGCCGGATGGGCGAGCCGTCCATCAGGTCGTCGCAGATGAGCGCGCAGGCGTGCAGGAACTCGGCCGCGCAGCCGACCCGCAGGGCGGCGTCGGCGTCGGGCCCGGTGGCCGCGCCCCCGGCGGCCCGGTATCCCCAGTAGACGAACGCCGGGCGGAGCCGCTTGCCCGGGCCGCGGACGAGACGGCCGAGCACCTCGCCGAACGGGGCGCTATCGGCACCGAGGAAATCCAGTTCAGCGACCCGCCGGCCGAGCATGGCGGCCAATTCCGCCTCGATGAGCTGGCCCGGCCAGGTCACGTCGGCGGCCGCGGCGGGCACCTCACCGACCTGCACAGTCACGATCCGGCGATCCTCTCGGCTGGGATGCGGGAATGCCATTACCGGGAGATTCGGCCCAGCTGGCCCGGCCGGTTGCATGCGCCCCAGGCCCGCCCGCCGGGCGGCCGCAGGTTCTTACGGGCGTATTACCGCCGCCGCCATCCCCGGCCACGCCGGCGCTCACGGGACGCCAGCGGACCCATGTTTCGGTGGGATACCCTCAAGCCGCTCACCTGGTATTGGCCGCTTAAAGTATCCGTGTGATTACCAATGAATACGAGAAGGTGCATGTGAGCGCACTACACCCGGGGTTGATGAACTTCGCCCGCATGCGCGGCCCAGGCCGCTATGGTTCAACTGCCGGCGGGGCTGACGGTCCCCCGCTCCCCAAGCAGCCCCGCCGGCACTCGATCGCCACCGGCCGGCAGCAGCCCCGGACCTCCGGATACGAGCGCCCTGGATACCAGCGCCGCGGAGGCCACGGGCCCGGGGACAGGCAGGAAATCTGATCATGGCCTCGCTCACTGGCGCCCAGGTCCCGCTGACCGGCGCGCAATACGGCCTCACCGCGGGCGACTACCGCGCCACCGTCACCGAGCTGGGGGCCGGCCTGCGCCAGCTGGAGTACCGGGGCCAGCCCGTCACCGTGGGGTACGAGCCGGACGTGCTGCCCCCGGGCGCGGCCGGCCAGCTGCTCTGCCCCTGGCCGAACCGGGTGGACGGCGGCCACTACGCCATCGACGGCACCCACTACCAGCTCGATCTCAGCGAGCCGGCCAACGCCAACGCGATCCACGGGCTGACCCGCTGGTCGTCCTGGACCCCCGGACCCGGCGCCGCGCCCCCGGGCGGGGAGGAGATCACCCTCCGGCTCGCGCTGCTCGGCCACCAGGGATACCCGTTCGCCCTGGAACTCGAGGCGTCGTACCGGCTGGACCCCGATCACGGCCTGCAGGTCAGCATCAGCGCGCGCAACCTGGGTTCCGTCGCGGCCCCGTACGGGACCGGCTCGCATCCGTACCTGACCGCCGGGACCGCCACCGTGGACGAGTGCGGCCTCAGCCTGCGGGCCGGGCTGTGGCAGCCGTCCGGCGAGCGGGGCATCCCGGTCGGCACCCCCCAGGACGTGACCGGCACGGAGTTCGATTTCCGCACGCCGCGGCCCATCGGCGACACCCAGCTCGACCACGCGCTGACCGGCCTGGACCGGGACGCGAGCGGCCGGGCGTGGGCCCGCCTCACCAGCGCGGGGACCCAGGGAGCACGGACCGAGGTGGCCCGGGCCGAGGTAGCCCGGACCGAGGTAGCCCGGACCGAGGTAGCCCGGACCGAGGTAGCCCGGACCGAGGTAGCACTGTGGGCCGGGCCGGGCTACGAGTGGCTGCAGGTGTTCACCGGCGATACGCTCGGCCCCTCGCACCGCCGCAAGGCCATGGCCATCGAGCCGATGACCTGCCCGCCGAACGCCTTCAACTCCGGCGTGGACCTGCTGATGCTCGAGCCGGGCGACAGCGTGACCCACACCTGGGGCATCCAGGTCACCCAGGACTAGGCCCCGGGGCCGGTGAGGCGGGCCAGGTCACCGGGGGTGTCCACGTCGTCCGGGCGGCCGGTGTCCCCGCACTCCACCAGCGTGACGAGATCCGGGCGGGCGCGCAGGAACGGCCGGGCGCCCACATCGCCCGCGGCCAGGCCGATGACCTCCGGCCAGTGCTCGCGGGCGATCAGCACCGGGTTCCGGGGCTGGCCGCGGTAGGCGGCCACGGCGACCCGGGCCCCGCCCTCGAAGGCGGCGATCAGCCGGTCCACCGCGGCCGGCCCGACCCGGGGCTGGTCCACCAGGGCGATCACCGCCGCGGCGCTGCCGTCCGGGACCGCGCCCAGCCCGGTGGCCAGCGAGGATCCCATGCCGCTGGCCCAGTCGGGGTTGAACACGCTGATCACGCCGGGGGGCAGGCTGACCGGGGCGGCACCGGTCACCACCACCAGGGGGGACGCGCCGCCCGACTGCAGCAGCCAGATCCCCCGGTCCACCAGCCGCACCCCGTCCAGCTCGACCAGGGCCTTGGGACGGCCGAGCCGTGACCCCGAGCCCGCCGCCAGCAGCACCCCGGCCACGCCGCCCCCGGCGGCGAGGTCATCGGGGAACGGGCCGGCCGGGAACGCCCCCGCCGGGCCGTCAGTGATGGATCCGCCCGGAGGTACTGGTCAGCGGCTGGCCGGAGCCACCCCAGCGGAGCTGGATCAGCTCGGCGGCCACGGACACCGCGGTCTCCTCGGGGGTCCGCGCCCCCAGGTCGAGGCCGATCGGGGAGCGCAGCCGGGCCAGTTCCTCCTCCCCCAGGCCGGCCTCGCGGAGCCGGGCGAGCCGGTCCTCGTGCGTGCGGCGGCTGCCCATGGCGCCGATGTACGCGGCGGGGGTGCGCAGCGCCACCTCCAGCACCGGCACATCGAACTTCGGGTCGTGGGTGAGCACGCAGATCACCGTGCGCGAGTCCACCGGGGTCCGGGCCAGGAAGCGGTGCGGCCACTCGACGACCACCTCGTCGGCCTCGGGGAACCGGGCCGGGGTGGCGAAGATGCCCCGGGCGTCGCAGACGGTCACCTGGTAGCCCAGGAACTTCCCGGCCCGGGCCACGGCCGCGGCGAAGTCGATCGCGCCGAACACCAGCATCCGCGGCGGCGGGGCGAACGAGTGCACGAACACGGCCAGCTCGTCACCGAGCCGCTCGCCGTCCGCGCCGTACCGCCGGACGCCGGTCAGCCCCTGGGCCAGCATCCCCCGCGCGTCGTCGTCCACCGCCGCGTCCAGCCGGTCACCGTTGCCCAGGGTCCCGCTCGACTGGCCGGGGCGGCCGCCGCCCGGGCCGGCCACCGTGTCATCGGCCCAGATGACCCGGCGCGCGCCGACCCGGCCGGGGCCCTCGATCACGCTGGCCACCGCGACAGGCTCGCCCGCGGCGATGGCCGCTGACACCTCCCCCAGTTCCGGGTAGAGCTCGCGGCTGACCGGCTCCACCAGCAGGTGCAAGATGCCGCCGCAGGTCAGCCCGACCGAGAAGGCGTCGTCGTCGCTGACGCCGTAGGTCGCCAGCACCGGCTGCCCGGTCTGGCAGACCTCCCGGGCCAGCTCGTACACGGCACCCTCCACGCATCCGCCCGACACGCTGCCCGTGACCTCGCCCTCGGCGGACACCGCCATGGCGGCACCCGGCTCACGGGGAGCGCTGCGGAACGTGCGCACCACCGTGGCCAGGCCGAATACCTCGCCCGTGTCCCACCACTTGGTGATGGGGTCCAGGATGTCTCGCAACCGGCTTCACCTCGGTACGTTGGTCACCACGGCCCCGGGCGACTGCCGTCACGCCAGGCGGACGGCTGGGGACGGCCGCGCCGGGACTGCCGGGGCATGATCTCAGGGTACGTTCACGTCACCGGCCCGCGCCATGCCGCATCGTCCGGCCACGGGGCCATAGGTCCCGGGTACCTCACTGCGGGACCCCCGGCCCTAGCGAGTTAGGTTAGCCTAAGCTATCGTCGGTTCCCGGTCCGGCGGCGATGTCCGCCCCCCGAGCAGGGAGCGCGCGGCGATAGGGAAAGGCGACTGGCTGATGGCAAGGCGACGGGGCCGGGTTCCCCGGATGACCGCGGTGACCCTGGCCGTAACGGGCCTGGTGACCGCCGCGATGACGGGCTGCTCGGCGCTGTCTGGCCCCGCGTCCGCCGGCGGCAGCGGCGCCATCACCCTCTACAGCGGCCAGCACCCGCAGACCACCCAGCAGCTCGTCGCCGCGTTCGAGAAGCAGACCGGGATCACGGTCAGCGTGCGCAGCGACGACGAGGCCGTGCTGGCCGACCAGATCGTGACCGAGGGGGGCCACTCCCCCGCCGACGTGTTCTACACCGAGAACACCCCGCCGCTGGAGTTCCTCCAGGCCAAGGGCCTGCTGTCGCCGGTGCGCAGCAGCACGCTGGGGGCCACCCCGTCGAAGTACAACTCACCGCTGGGCGACTGGGTGGGCGTGTCCGCCCGGGTCAGCGTGCTCATCTACAACCCGCGCCTGATCAGCAGGAGCCAGCTGCCCACCTCAGTGATGCAGCTCGCCGACCCGAAGTACCAGGGCAAGCTGGCCCTGGCCGCGGGCGAGACCGACTTCCAGCCGATCGTCACCTCGGTCCTGCGGGCGCACGGAGCGGCCGCCACGGAGAACTGGCTCAAGGCCCTCAAGGCGAACGCGGCCGGGCACCTCTACCCCGACAACGAGACCGTGACCAGCGACGTCAACCGCGGCAGCGCCGCGATGGGCATCATCAACCAGTACTACTGGTACCGGCTGCGGGCCGAGATCGGGACCGGGGCCATGCACTCGTCGATCGCGTTCTTCGCCCCGCGCGACCCTGGTTACGTGCTCGACGTCTCGGGGGCCGCGGTGCTGAAGTCCAGCAGCCACCAGGCCTCCGCACAGCGGTTCCTGGCCTTCCTGGTCAGCCAGCCCGCCCAGAAGATCATCGGCGGGCACTCACTCAGTTACGAGTACCCGATAGCCTCGGGCGTGACCACCTCGGCCGCGGAGACCCCGCTGCACCAGCTCCAGCCGAACCCGATCACGCTCGGCGAGCTCGGCACCGGGTCCGCGGCCGTCGCCCTGCTCCGCCGGGCGGGCCTGCTGTGATGAAGGAACGGCCGGGACGTCCCCGGCCGCCTGGAGGATCCCGATGACGTCGTCCCCCGTCCTGGACCGCCACGGCCCGGGACCGGGGCAACCCGGCGCGGACGGGCCGGTTTTCGTTGCGGAGAAAAAGGCGCGCCCCGGGCGGCGCCCGCGCGCGCTGACCGCCGCGGCCACGCTGATCGCGGCGGTCCTGGCCCTGCCCCTCGTCTTCCTGCTGGTCGAGGCGAGCGGCAGCGGCGCGGCGGCCGACGCCCGGCTCATCTTCCGGCCGCTGACCGGGGAACTGCTGTGGAACACGGTCCGGCTGACCGTGGTGGTGACCCTTCTGTGCGCGGTGATCGGCACCGCGGCGGCGTGGTGCGTCGAGCGCACCAACGTCCCGGGCCGCACGATCTGGGCCGTGCTGGTGGTCGTGCCGCTGGCCATCCCCGACTTCGTGGTCAGCTTCGGCTGGGCGTCGCTGTGGACCTGGATCCACGGCTTCCGCGGCGCGGTCATCGTCATGACCCTGGCCGTGTACCCGCTGGTCTACCTGCCCGTCGCGGCCAGCCTGCGCAGCGCCGACCCCGGGCAGGAAGAGGTCGCGCGGAGCCTGGGCTCCGGCCGGGCCCGCACGTTCGTCCGGATCACCCTCGGCCAGGCCCGCGGGGCCATCCTGGGCGGCTGCCTGCTGGTGGCGATGGTGATCCTGGCCGAGTACGGCGCGTTCGAGATCGTCGGCTACCAGACGTTCACCACCGAGATCTTCACCGAGATCAACGTGGCGTTCAGCCTGCCCGCCGCCTGCGCGCTGGCCCTGGTCCTGGTCCTGCTCAGCCTGATCGTGCTCGGGGCGGAGGGGAAACTGCGCGGCCACGGCCGGATCAGCCGGTCCGGCGCGCTGGCCCAGCGGGTGACCGCGCGGCACCGGCTGCGCAAGTCCCGGATCCCCGTCCTGGCCGGCCTGACCGTGCTGACCGGGCTGTCCCTCGGCGTCCCGGTCGGCTCCGCCATCTACTGGATGGCGTCGGGCGGGCGGGACTCGCTCACCGGCGTGTCGATGCCGATGGCGGCGCTGACCACCGCCCTGTACGGGCTGCTGTCCGCCGGGCTGGCCACGGTGATGGCGCTGCCGGTGGCCATGCTCGCGGTGCGGCACCCGGGCGGGGCCCGCCGTTTCCTGGAGCGCAGCACCTACCTGGTGCTGGCCATGCCGGGCGTGGTCATCGCGCTGGCCTTGTCCTACTTTACCGAGCGCTACCTGGGCGGGTTCGGCTACCAGACCGCGCCGCTGCTGATCCTGGCCTACGCGATCATGTTCTTCCCGCTCGCCCTGGTCGGGGTCAAGGCCTCGCTGGCCCGGGCGCCGGTCAGCCTGGACGAGGTGGCCCGCTCGCTCGGCCAGCCCCGGCTCGCGGTGCTGCTGCGCGTCACGTTGCGGCTGACCGGGCCGGGCCTGGTCGCCGCGTTCTGCCTGGTGTTCCTGTCCGTTATCACCGAGCTGACCGCGACACTTATCCTGATCCCGACCGGAGTCCAGACCCTGGCCTCGCAGTTCTGGGTGTACGAGACGAACCTGTCCTACGGGCAGGCCGCCCCGTTCGCCCTGGTGATGATCGCCGTGGCGGCCATCCCGAGCTGGGTGCTGGGCCGGTTCTTCGATCGCGGCGCGGCGGACCCGAGGATGATGACATGACCCTGCTGGCGGTCGCCGGGCTGGATAAGCGATTCGGCGCTCACCAGGTGCTGGCCGGCCTCGATCTCGACGTGCCGGCCGGCTCGCTGACGGCGATCCTCGGCCCCTCCGGCAGCGGCAAGACCACGCTGCTGCGGATCCTGGCCGGGTTCGAGCACGCCGACGCGGGCACGGTGCGGATCGGCTCCGCGATCGCCGACGGGCCGGGCGTGTTCCTGCCCCCGGAACGGCGGCGGATCGGCTACGTGCCGCAGGAAGGCAGCCTGTTCCCGCACCTCACGGTAGCCGCCAACGTCGCGTTCGGGCTGAGCCGCCGCAAGTTCGGGCGGGCGCGGCGCGGCCAGCGCTCCGCGGAACTGCTGGAGGCGGTCGGGCTGGCCGGCCTGGACCGGCGGTACCCGCACCAGCTGTCCGGCGGCCAGCAGCAACGGGTCGCGCTGGCCCGGGCGCTGGCCATCGCGCCGGAGGTCGTCCTGCTCGACGAGCCGTTCGCGTCCCTCGACGCGCACCTGCGGGCCAGTGTCCGGGCCGACGTGCAGCAGCTGCTGAAGGAAACGGGCACCACCACCGTCCTGGTCACCCACGACCAGGACGAGGCGCTGTCCACCGCGGACCGGGTGGCGGTGCTGCGCGACGGCGCCATCGCGCAGTGCGCCGCGCCGCAGGAGCTGTACTGCCGCCCGGTCAACGCGGACATGGCCCGCTTCATCGGCGAGGCCAACCTCATCCCGGGCGTCCTGCACGGCTCGTCCGTGCAGACCCTCCTGGGCGTGCTCGCCGTGACCGGCGCGGACCCGGCGGACCCGGGGGGCGCGGCGGCGGCGCCCGCGAACGGCAACGGCGCGGGACACCGGCCGGCCATGGTGCTGATCCGGCCCGAGCAGGTGGAGCTGGTCCCCGGCAGGCCGGGCCCGGCCCGGGCCGCGGACGGCGACGAGGGCGGCCTGACCGGCCAGATCACCGGCTACGGCTACCACGGGCACGACGCGGTGGTCACGGTGCAGCCGGAGCGGGACCCGCAGGCGCCGCCGCTGACCGTCCGGACGCTGGGCGGCCAGGCGCTGTCCCCGGGCTCCCGGGTCACCCTCCGCGCCCGCGGCCCGGTGATCGCCTGGCCCCAGCGGGACTGACACAGCGGGACTGACACAGGGCGACTGGCACAGCGCGAGTGGCACAGCGGGACTGACTGGGCCGCGTTACTCGACGATCTTGGAGATCGGGATCTCCAGGATGTCCCGGGCCCCGGCCGCCCGCAGCGCCGGGATCAGCGTGTTCACCCCGCGCTTGGGCACGACCGTCTCGACCGCGTTCATCCCGCCGCGGGCCAGCCTGGTGATAGTCGGCGAGGACAGCGCGGGCAGCATCGCGGTCACCACCTCCAGCTGGGCGGCGTCCACGTTGAGCTTGAGCAGCACGTGGCCGCGGGCCTGGATGGCGCCGCGGAGCAGCAGCGCGATGTCCTCCATCGCGGCCCGCTTCCCGGCATCGCCGTGCGCCTGCGTGTTCGCGATCAGCTCGGTGTAACTGGTCAGCAGCGTGTCCAGGATGCGCAGCCCGTTGCGGCGCAGCGAGGAGCCGGTCTCGGTCAGGTCGACGATCGCGTCCACGATGTCCGGCACCTTGGCCTCGGTGGCGCCGTGCGAGGGGATGACCATCGCCTTGACCCCGTTGGCCTCCAGGTACCGGGCGGTCGTCGCGGGCAGCTCGGTGGAGATCCGGACCCCCTCGGGCAGGTCGGTCACGGACTGCCACGGCGAGTTCTGCGGGACCGCGAGCACCACCCGGATCGGCTGGGAGGTGGCCTTGGAGTAGTGCAGCTCCCCCAGGGACGCGACGTCGGCGCCGGTCTCGGTGATCCAGTCCCGGCCGGTGATGCCGAGGTCGAACAGGCCCCGCTCGATGTAGGACGGGATTTCCTGCGGGCGCAGGAACCGGACCTTGTCGATCCGCGGGTCGTCGATGGACGCGTGGTAGTCACGGTCGGAGGACCGGCGGACGGTCAGGTCCGCGGCGTCGAACAGGTCGAGGGTGGCACGCTCCAGCGAGCCTTTGGGCAGGACCAGGGAAAGCACAGTGAGAACCTTTCTTCCGCAACGAGAACCGGCCGGTGCTGGTCATTCCGCCCGGGTCAATGTCGCTGGTGGTCCCCGGCCTCCGGGCCGTTCCCGCGCAGGGAGCGCAGCACGAGCGCGGTCTCCAGCGCGGCCACGACCGCCTCCCATCCCTTGTCCTCGCGGCTGCCGTCCTGCCCGCTGCGTTCGCGGGCCTGCTCCAGGGTGTCACAGGTCAGCACCCCGTTGCCAACCGGTTTGCCCGCGTCCAGCGCGACCCGCGCGATGCCGTAGGTGACCGCGTCGCAGACGTACTCGAAGTGCGGCGTGCCACCCCGGATCACCGCGCCCAGGCAGGCCACTGCGTCGTGGTTGCGGGCCAGCTCGGCGGCGACCACGGGCAGCTCGACCGCGCCGGGCACCCGGACCACCACCGGGTCGTCGACACCGCACGCCTTCGCGGCGGCCAGCGCGCGGTCGGTCAGCGCGTCGGTGATCTCGGCGTGCCAGCGGGTCACCGCGATGGCCAGGGTGAGCCCGGCCGCGTCGACGGTCTCGGCGGCCGGCCGCCCGGCCCCGCTCACTGTGTCTCCTTTGAGGTTCGCGCCGCCCGGCAAAAACCGCACCGGCCACTCGCCCGGGCCTGACGGCCCGGGCTCGCTAGCCGGTACCGGACGGCGCTCACCGTGTCTGCCTCAAGGCTCGCGCCGCCCGGCGGAAAACCGCACCGGCCACTCGCCCGGGCCTGACGGCCCGGGCTCGCTAGCCGGTACCGGACGGCGCTCACCGGCACCCGGCCAGCGCCGTGCTCCCAGCCGGGGCACCGTTGGCCGGGGTGCCGTTGGCCGGGGCGCTGCCAGCCGGGGCGCCGTTGGCCGGGGCGCCGTTGAGGGTGGCGGGCAGGCCGTCGATCAGGTGGCCGAGCCGGTCCCGCTTGACGGTCAGGTAGCGGAGGTTCTCCGGGGTGGGCGTGACCGGCAGCGCGACCCGCCCGGATACCTCGATGCCGAACCCGGACAGCCCGCTGACCTTCGCCGGGTTGTTGGTGAGCAGGCGCACCGAGCGCACCCCGAGGTCGGCCAGGATCTGGGCGCCGGTGGAGTACTCGCGGGCGTCCGCGGGCAGGCCGAGTTCCAGGTTGGCGTCCACCGTGTCGGCGCCCGCGTCCTGGAGCTGGTACGCGCGGAGCTTGCTGAGCAGGCCGATACCCCGGCCCTCGTGGCCGCGCAGGTACAGCACCACGCCGCGGCCCTCGGCGGCGATCACGGCCATCGACGCCTCCAGCTGGTCCCCGCAGTCGCACCGGCGGGAGCCGAACACGTCCCCGGTCAGGCACTCCGAGTGCACCCGGACCAGGACGTCCCGGCCGTCACCCAGATCGCCGAGGACCAGGACCGGGTGCTCGGTCTGGTCCACCAGGTTCTGGTAGCCGAGGGCACGCCACTGGCCGTGGGCGTTGGGCAGCCTGGTCTCGACCACCCGGCGGACCATCCGCTCGCTGCGCCGGCGGTAGTCGATGAGCTGGGCGATCGAGATCAGCGTGAGCCCGTGCTCGTCGGCGAAGGCGCGCAGCTGCGGGAGCCGGGCCATGGTGCCGTCGTCGTTGACCACCTCGGCCAGCACGCCGGCCGGGGCCAGCCCGGCCAGCCGGGCCAGGTCCACCGCGGCCTCGGTGTGCCCGGGCCGGCGCAGCACGCCGCCCTCGGCGTAGCGGAGCGGGAAGATGTGCCCGGGCCGGACGATCTCGTACGGCTCGGTGGCCGAATCGACCAGGGTGCGCACGGTCCGCGCCCGGTCCTCGGCGGAGATCCCGGTGGTCACGCCGTCCCGGGCGTCCACGCTGATGGTGAACGCGGTGCGCATCCGCTCGGAGTTGTGCGGGGTCATCAGCGGCAGCTGGAGCCGGTCCAGGTGCGTCCCGGGCAGCGGGACGCAGATCACGCCGCTGGTGTGCCGGATCATGAACGCCATCAGGTCGGTCGTCATCTTGCTGGCGGCGACGATGATGTCGCCCTCGTTCTCCCGGTCGGCGTCGTCCACGACCACCACCGGGCGGCCGTCCGCGATGTCCCGGACCGCCTGCTCGACGTCGTCCAGCATTGACTCGTCGGGCATGGTTTCCTCGCTGCTCATGACCTGGCTCCCGGCTGCTCGTTCGCGTCCTGGCTGGCTGTCCCGGCTGACGCCGCCGGCGGCGCCGCCGATGTCCCGGGCGGTCCGCTGGCCAGCAGGCTCTCCACGTACTTGGCGATCACGTTCGACCTCCAGGTTCACCTGGCTGCCGGGCTGGAGGCGGCCGAGGGTGGTCAGCTCCAGCGTGGTGGGGATGAGGCTGACCTCGAACCAGGGCGCCGCGCTGCCGGTGCCGGTGGCGCCGTCGGCGGTGGCCCCGGTGCCGGTGGCGCCGGTGCCGCTGAGGGCGGAGACGGTCAGGCTGACCCCGTCCACGGTGATCGAGCCCTTCAGCACGGTGTAGCGGGCCAGGTCGGGCGGGGTGGCGATGCGCACCACGTCCCAGTGCTCGCCCGGGGTGCGGGCGAGGATCTCCCCCGTCCCGTCGGCGTGGCCCTGGACCAGGTGGCCGCCGAGCCGGCCGCCCAGCTCGACCGGGCGCTCCAGGTTGACCGGGGATCCGGGGCTGAGCGCGCCGAGCCCGGTCCGGCGCAGCGTCTCGGCCATCACATCGGCGGTGAAGGTCTTGTCTGAGGAGTCGGTCACGGTCAGGCAGACCCCGTTGACGGCGATGGAGTCACCGCGGCAGGCCTCCGCGGTCACCCGCGGTCCGCGTACGGTCAGCCGGGCCGCGTCAGGCAGTCGCTCGACGGCGACGACCTCGCCGAGTTCTTCCACTATGCCGGTGAACATCCGCGGTTCCTCTCCTCGGAGCCGTAAGGTCACTCGGCTCCGGGGTGCGCGGACGCGCCAGCGCGCCGGCAGCCAACGCTGCCGCCACGCGCGTGCTTCCTCCCATCCGGACTTTAACCGTCGGTCCCGGAATTTCACCGGATCAGCCGGCCGCTGGCGCTTGGCGCCTTGGCCGGGTCGCGGACTATCACCGCCGGCTCGGAATTTCACCGACCCCGGAGCACGCTTTACTGCAGCAACCAGTGTGCCACGGGAGGTATTCCTGACCGCAACCCCGCCTGCCCGTGACCCTCCGCACATCGCGCGGGCCGCGCGGCCGCGCGGGCGCGGGCCGGAGAGTTACCCGTGCGGGTCAACCTCGGCCAGCCGGTGGCTGAGGAAGTCGCGTTCGGGCTGGTTGGCGGTAAGGTCCAGGGCGCAGCGGTAGGCCTGCGCCGCCTCGTCCGCGCGGCCGAGCCGGCGCAGCAGATCCGCCTTGGCGGCGGGCAGGTAGCGGTAGCCGGCCAGGCGGCCGTCGCGTTCGAGGTCCCCGATCGCGGCCAGGCCTGCCTCCGGCCCGTCGGCCATGGCCAGCGCGACCGCCCGGTTGAGCGCGACCACGGGCGAGGTCCACGCCTGCCCGAGCAGGTCGTACAGGCCCAGGATCTGCCGCCAGTCGGTATCGCGGTAGGCGGGGGCCTGTGCGTGCACGGCGGCGATCGCGGCCTGCAGCGCGAACCGGCCCGGGCGCCCGCCCCGCAGGGCCGCGCGCACCATCGCGATGCCCTCGTCGATGGCTGCGCGGTCCCACTGGGCGCGGTCCTGCTCCTCCAGCAGCAGCAGCCGCCCGTCCGGGGCGCACCGGGTCGCCCGCCGGGCGTCGGTGAGCAGCAGCAGCGCCAGCAGGCCCCGGACCTCGGGTTCGTCCGGCATCAGCCCGCCCAGCATCCGGGCCAGGCCGAGCGAGCGGTCAACCAGGTCGTCACGGACCAGGCGGCCGCCGCCCGGCGCGGTGTGCCCGGTGGTGAACAGCAGGTGCACCACGGTGAGCACGGCGTCCAGCCGGTCCGGCAGCTCCGCCGTCTCCGGCACCCGGTAGGCGATCCGGGCGGCGGAGATCTTCTTCTTGGCCCGGGTGACCCGGGCCGCCATGGTCGGCTCGGAGACCAGGAAAGCCTGCGCGATCTCGGCCGTGGACAGCCCGCAGACCAGCCGGAGGGTCAGCGCGACCTGCGCCTCCCGGGCCAGCGCCGGGTGGCAGCAGGTGAATATCAGCCGCAGCCGGTCGTCGGGGATCACGCCGCTGCCCTCCTCCGCCCCGGGCCGGTCGTCCGGCCCGGCCGCGCTATCCGGCCCGGGCCCGGCCGGCTCCATGAGCAGCGGGAGTTTCCGGCGCAAGGTGGTGTCGCGGCGCAGCAGGTCGATGGCCCGGCGCCGGGCGGTGGTGGTCAGCCAGGCGCCGGGATTGCGTGGCACACCCTGCTGGGACCAGGCCTCCAGCGCCGAGACGTAGGCGTCCTGCACGCACTCCTCGGCCAGGTCCAGGTCCCCGGCCACGCGCGCCGTCGCGGCGAGCACGAAGGCCCACTCGCGACGGTGCGCGTCGGCCACGGCGTCAGCCGCCGTGGGGCGGTCCTTCCCGGCCCCCGATCCGGTGCTGGGCCCGGGGTCGGCGGGAAGGCCGCCCGCGGTGGATCCGGTCACATGCCGTCGAAGACCATGATCGGCCGGACCTCAACGCCCCCGAAGCGCGCCGGGCAGAGCTTGCCGATCTCGAGTGCGTGGTCCAGATCCCGGGCCTCGACCAGGTAGAAGCCGCCCAGGGCCTCCTTGGTCTCGGCGAACGGGCCATCGGTCACCACGTCGCCGCGCACGGAGGTGGCGGTGCTGGTGGGCTGCAGGGCACGCCCGGTGACGATCGACCCGCCGGTCTCCTCGACCTGCTTGGCGAAGCGGTTATGCGCCTCCATTACGTCCTGCAGCACCTCAGGCGACGCGGTGGCGTAGCCGGTCTCGTCTTCGTTGATGAGGATCAGGTACTCAGCCATGACGGCATCTCCTTCAGGTTCTCGACTCGTCCGTCATCAGTCCGACGAACGGCCCCCGCGATATCGACAGCCCGTGCGCGAGAGTTCTTGCGTCTGATTATGGGTGACCGCCGGGCCACGGTCAGCAGTCACGGCCGGGCCGGCCGGGGCCGGGTGCTCAGCAGTGCCAGGGCGCCCGGGCGGTGGCCTGCTCGGCCTGCGCGCGCAGAGCCTGGACCGCGGCGGCCGGGTCGTCGGCGTCGTACACCGCGGAGCCGGCCACGAAGACGTCGGCGCCCGCCTCCGCGCAGCGCTCGATGGTCTTCTCGCTCACCCCGCCGTCCACCTGGAGCCACACCGCGCCGCCGTGCCGGGTCACCAGCTCACGGGCCCGGCGCAGCTTGGGCAGCACCAGATCGAGGAAGGGCTGGCCGCCGAACCCTGGCTCCACGGTCATCAGCAGCATCATGTCGATCTCGGGCAGCAGGTCGGCGTAGGGCTCGACCGGGGTGGCCGGGTTGACCGCCAGGCCGGCCCGGGACCCGGCGGACCTGATCATCCGGAGGGTCCGCACCGGCGACGTGGCCGCCTCGGCGTGGATCGTGACGTTCCGCGCGCCGGCCTCCGCGTAGGCCGGCGCCCAGCGATCGGGCTCCTCGATCATCAGGTGGCAGTCCAGTGGCAGGCCCGCGTGCTTGAGGAGGGCCTGCACCACCGGCAGCCCGAGGGTGAGGTTGGGCACGAAGTGGTTGTCCATGACGTCCACGTGCAGCCAGTCGGCCACGCCGGTGACCGCGGCCGCTTCGTCCGCGAGCCGGGCGAAGTCAGCGGACAGGATGCTGGGTGCCATCTGGACGGCCATGGGGCTGAGTGTAGGACCCGGCGCTATCGCCCGGTGGGTGGCCTCGGGGGTGAGACCCCGGCCCCCCGTCCGGGTGCCCGCCGGGTCCCCGCCGGATGCCCGGCGATCCGGGCCCGGGCCGGGGTTAGCAACTGCTCGGCGTGGCGTCATCATCTGTCAGCAAACATGTGTTCTAACAAGTGCTGTGAAGCTTCGGGAGTGGGCGGCGCGCGAGGGTGTGCATTATCAGACAGCGTGGCGCTGGTGGCGGGATGGGAAGCTGCCGGTCCCGGCGCGGCAGACCGCGACGGGCACGATCCTGGTGGAGGTGTCGGCTGCGGGCGGTGTTGCTGCCAGGGTGGTGGTGTATGCGCGGGTGTCCTCGCATGATCAGCGTGCCGACTTGGACCGGCAGGTGGCCCGGGTGACGGAGTGGGTCACTGGGCAGGGCCTGGCGGTGGCGGTGGTGGTGCGTGAGGTCGGCTCCGGGCTGAACGGCAAGCGGCCGAGGCTGCGCAGGGTTTTGTCGGACCCGTCTGCGACGGTGATCGTCGTGGAGCATCGGGACCGGCTGGCGCGCTTCGGCGTGGAGCACCTCGACGCGGCGCTGGCCGCGCAGGGTCGGCGGGTGCTGGTTGCCGACCCAAGCGAGACCGCCGATGACTTTGTACGGGACATGACCGAGGTGCTCACCTCGATGTGCGCCCGCCTGTACGGCCGCCGCGGTGCCCGGAACCGGGCGTTGCGTGCGGTGACAGCGGCGAAGAAGGCCGGCGTGGACGCGGCGGTCTAGGTGATGCTGCGGGCATACAGGTTTGCGCTGGACCCGACGCCGGCGCAGGCGCGCGTGCTGGCCTCGCACTGCGGGGCGGCGCGCAAGGCATTCAACGAGGGACTGGCGCATGTCAGGCGGTGCCTGGACCAGCACGCAGCCGAACGTTCCTACGGTGTTCCCGAACAGCAGCTGACCGAGGTGCCGTGGACATTGCCGGCGCTGCGGCGCTGGTGGAACCTGCACAAGGATGAGCTGGCGCCGTGGTGGGCGGAGAACTCTAAGGAGGCCTACAACTCGGGGCTGGGCGCGCTGGCCCGCGGCCTGGAGCAGTGGTCGGCCAGCAGGTCCGGGAGGCGGCGGGGGGCGAGGATCGGGTTTCCCCGGTTCAAGTCGCGCCGCCGTGCCCGGGTATCGTGCCGGTTCACTACCGGCGCGATCCGCGTCGATGACCGGTCCCATGTGGTGCTGCCACGCATTGGCCGGGTCAGGACGCACGAGCCGGCTATGGCGCTGTCCGGCAAGATCAGCGCGGGGACCGTGCGCATCCTCGCCGCCACCGTCAGCTTTGACGGGCGGCGCTGGTACTGCGCGTTCACCGTCGAGGCCGGGCATGAGCCGGAGCACCCGGCGCACATCGGGATGGACCGGGCGCATCCGGTGGTGGGTGTGGACGCCGGGGTGCGCGACCTGCTGGTGGTGGCGGCCCCCGGCGGGGCCGAGGTGGCCCGGGTGGGCGCGCCGCGCGCCCTGGCCGCCGCGCAGGCCCGGCTGCGCGCGCTCCAGCGGCGCGCCGCCCGCCAGGACGGCCCGGACCGACGCGCGGGGCGGCGCGGCTCGAAACGGTGGCAGCGCACCGCGGAGCGGACCGGCCGCCTCCACGCTCGGGCCGCGAACCTGCGCCGCGACGCGCTGCATCAGGCCACCACCCGCCTCGCGCAGCGCCACGACGTGATCGTGATCGAGGATCTGAATGTGGCCGGGATGATGCGGCGCAAGCCCGGCGCCGGCAAGGGCGGGCGGGGCCTGAACCGTGCCCTGGCCGACGCCGGTCTCGGTGAGCTGCGCCGCCAGCTCGGCTACAAGACCACCTGGTACGGCTGCCAGCTCGTGGTAGCAGGCCGCTGGTACCCCAGTTCGAAGACCTGCTCGGCCTGCGGCGCGGTGAAAGCCAAGCTCGCCCTGGCCGACCGGGCCTACCGGTGTGACCACTGCAACATGGTCCTCGACCGTGATCTGAACGCCGCAGTCAACCTCGCCCGCCTGAGCGAGCACGCCATGCGCGTGGAAGGCAGGCCCGCCGGGAGTGGCCCGGTGGCAGGACGTGGAGCCATCTGTAAGACCAGCCCACCCATGGGTGCGGCGGCAGGAGGCGACGAAACGTCAACCCCGCACGCCGGCCTGGCCGGCGATCAGACGGGGACCGCCCCTCCGCAAGGAGAAGCTGCCTGACCATGAGACAGAAGTTGATGGATCAGGTAACGGTAGGGTGCGCCAGGGACACCACCCCCGGCCAAACTGTCGCAGGGTCCGGATATCGTTCGAATCTGCATTCGATCTGTGTTCCGGACAGGAGGCAACTTCCGTGAATCCCCAGGCACCCGAGGCCGCCGCCGCCCTGCTCGATCGCGTGCGCAAGCTGCTCACCAAGGCGGAGTCCGACGGCGTGACCGCGGCCGAGGCGGAGGCCCTCGACGGCCAAGGCAGCCGAGCTGATGGCCAAGTACGGCATCGACCGGGCCCTGCTCGCCGCGCGGCGGCCGGAGACCGACCACCCGGCCGACCGCCAGGTTGACATCGACAACCCGTGGGCCCGGGTGCAGGCCCACCTGCTCTGCGGCCTGGCCGCGGCGCTGCGGTGCCAGTGCGTGCTGCTCCCCCGGCCGGGCCCGGGGAGCCGCATCCACATCTTCGGGTTCGCGTCCGACATCGAGCGCACCGACATGCTCTACACGTCGCTGCTGCTGCAGATGTGGCACGGCCTGGGGACGGCCGAGGTCCCCGGCTGGAACCGCAGCCCGCGGGCGTGGCGGCGCAGCTGGCTGCTCGGCTTCATCTCGGCCGTGGTCGCCCGGGTCAGGGCGGCCGAGCAGGCGGCCGCCACGCAGGCCACGTCCCCCGCCGCCGCCGAGGGCCAGCGGATGACGCTGGTCCTGGCCGACCGCCGGCAGGTCATCATGCAGAACATCGAGCACGCCTATCCGGTCACCCGCAAGACTCAGATGACCTACTCAGGCAACGGCTACGGGGCCGGGTACGGCGAGGGCCAGCGGGCCGACATCGGCTCGGCCCGGCTGCACCGGAAAACCGGCCGCTCGCTGACCAGCGCCGGGTGATCAAGCGCGGCTCTCCTGCCGGTCTAGTGGGTGGCGAGGGGTGGCGGGTTGCCGGGTGCCGGGTTGCCGGGCGCGGGTGCCGGGTGACGGCGCGGATGATCAGTGCCCCGGCTGGCCGGCGTCCTCACGGCGGCGCAGGAGGGCCAGGAAGATCGCATCGGTGCCGTGCCGGTGCGGCCAGAACTGGGCGTACCGGCCGTCCGGGTCCGGGCAGCGCAGGTCCGGCACCTCAGCCAGGACCGCGGGCGCGTCGAGGACCTCGATATCGTCCCGGCCGCGGAGCACGTCGGCCAGCACTTCCCGGGTCTCGCCGCGGTGGGGTGAGCAGGTGACGTAGCCGACCACGCCACCCGGGCGGACCGCGTCCAGCGCGCTGCGGAGCAGGCTGCGCTGCAGCCCGCCCAGGCCCAGCACGTCCTGCTCGGAGCGGCGCCAGCGGGCCTCGGGCCGGCGGCGCAAGGCGCCGATCCCGGAGCACGGGACGTCCGCCAGCACCCGGTCGAAGGTCCCGGCCCGCCAGGCGGGCGCGGTCGCGTCGACGGCCGCGGCGGCCGCCGCGCCGGTGACCGACACCGCGTCGCGGGCCAGCCGGGCGCGGTGCGGGCGGGCGTCCGTGGCCAGCAGCCGCGCCCCCTGCTGCGCCGCCAGGCCCGCCAGCAGCCGGGCCTTGCCGCCCGGCCCGGCGCACATGTCCAGCCACCGGCGGTCCGGGCCGGTCAGCCCGGCCCGGGCGACCGCGATCGCGGCCAGCTGGCTCGCCTCGTCCTGGACGCCGGCGCGCCGGGCGCTGACCGCCCCGATCGCGGCCGGGTCCCCGCCCGGCAGGTACGCGCCATAGGGCGACCAGGTGGCGGGCTCCGCGCCGGCGGCGGCGAGCTCGGCCGGATCAGCCAGGCCGGGCACCGCGCACAGCGTGACCCGGGGCCGGGTCCCGTCCGCCGCCAGGGCCGCCTCCGTCCCGGCCAGGGCGCCCGCGGTGTCCTCCCCCAGCGCCCCGGCCACCACCTGCACCATCCACCGGGGATGGCTGTAGCGGACGGCCAGATGACCGAGCGGGTCGGTGTCACGGTGCGGTGCCGCGACCCCCATCCAGGTCTCCAGGTCCCGGGTGGCCACCTTGCGGAGCACCGCGTTGACGAACCCGGCCGAGCGCTGGCCGGCCAGGTCACGGGCGAGGTCAACGGACGTCGCGACGGCCGCGTGCGGGCGCACCCGGGTGGCCAGCAGCTGGTGGGTGCCGAGGCGGAGCACCTCGCGCAGCGGGGGGTCCACCTTGTCCAGCGCCCGGTCGCTGCACAGGCCGAGGATCGCGTCGTAGCTGCCCCGGCCGCGCAGCGTCCCGTAGGTGAGCTCGGTGGCCAGCGCGGCGTCGCGGCCCGCCAGCCCGCGTTCGGCCAGCATCGACGGCAGGAGCAGGTTGGCGTAGGCGTCCCGCTGCTCGACGGCGATGAGCACGTCGTAGGCGAGCCTGCGGACCGGGTCGGCGCGGCGTCCCCGGCCACCGCGCTGGGGGGCAGCCCGCGGCTTGCGGATGGGTGCGGTCATCTCAGCTGAGCACCACGCTGTCCTGGCGGAGCCCGCGGGCCCAGTCGCCGGCCCGCATCCGCCGCTTGCCCGGCGGCTGGACGTCACCCAGCCCGACCGGCGTGGTCGCGGTGCCGGCCAGCACCCCCGAACGCAGGATCCGCACCTCGCCTGGGGTGAGCGGGCCGGCCGCCGCCATGTCCCCCGGGGCCGGGCTGACCGGCCACAGCTTCAGCCGGGCGTCCCCCAGCATCGTCCAGGCCCCGGGGCCGGGGGTGCAGGCGCGGATCTGCCGGTCCACGGCGGTGGCGGGCTGGTCCCAGCGCACCCGGGCATCGCCGGCAGTGATCTTGGGGGCGAGGCTCACTCCCTCGGCGGGCTGGGGCCGCGCCTCGAGCTGCCCGGACTCGATCCCGTCCAGGGTGGCCACGAGCAGGCCGGCGCCGGATACCGCCAGCCTGCCGAGCAGGTCACCCGCGGTGTCGCCCGGCCGGATCGGCTCGGTCACCACGCCGAAGACCGGGCCCGCGTCCAGCTCCTTGACCAGCCGGAAGGTGGTCGCTCCGGTGATGTCGTCGCCGTGCAGGATGGCGTGCTGCACCGGGGCCGCGCCACGCCACGCGGGCAGCAGCGAGAAGTGCAGATTCACCCAGCCCTGCGCGGGGATGTCCAGCACGGGCTGTGGGATGAGGGCACCGTAGGCCGTGATCGGGACGCAGTCCGGGGCTATCTGCTGCAGCCGGCCGGTGAATTCCGGGTCCCGGAGCCGGGCGGGCTTAAGCACCTCGACCCCCGCCTCGGCGGCGCGCTGCGCTACCGGGCTCGGCTCCAGGTGCAGCCCCCGGCCCGCCGGGGCGTCGGGCCGGGTCACCACGGCGGCCACCTCGTGCCCGGACTTCAGCAGGGCGTCGAGGGCGGGCACGGCGGCCTGCGGGGTACCGGCGAACACCAATCGCATGCGGGAACCTAGCGGGCCTGTCCGCCGGTGGCGTGCGGCGAGGCCCGGATCTCCGGTACCGGCTCACCCCACCACTCCGCCTCGCGGATGGCCCGGTTAGCCAGCTTGCGCTGCTGGGGGTCGAGCCGGTCGATGAACAGCACCCCGTCCAGGTGGTCGGTCTCGTGCTGCACGCACCGGGCCAGCTGGCCGGTGCCCTCGAGGGTGACCGGCTCGCCGTACATGCTGAAGCCCTTGGCGACCACACCGAACGCACGCTCGGTCGGGAAGGCGAGACCCGGGAACGACAGGCAGCCCTCGTCGTCGATCTCCATCTCGGCCGACAAGTCAAGCGAGGGGTTGATCAGGTGCCCGAGCTCGTCGTCCACGAAGTAGGTGAAGACCCGCAGGCCCACCCCGATCTGCGGCGCGGCCAGGCCGAGGCCCGGTGCCTCCAGCATCGTGTCGGTCAGGTCACTGACCAGCTTGCGCAGCTCGGCATCGAAATCGCGGACCGGCTCGGCCGGGGTGCGCAGTACCGGGTCGCCGAAGATGCGGATCGGCTTGACGCTGATGACGCACCGTCCTTCCGTCTGGGCGCTCACCGGGGCCCTGTCACCGGGAGCTTTAACCAGCCAAGTGTATGAACTGCGGGGGCCCTAACTGGCCGAGACCGAGCGGGCCTTGAACGCGGCCTTCCGCGCGGCCCGCGCCACTCCGGGATCGGGGTGGTGATCACTCAGCGCGGTCAGCAGGTCGGTCACCCCGGGATGGCGGACCCGCCACAGCCCGGCCACTAGCTCTGCCTGCGCGTCCGGGGGCACGTCGGGCAGCAGCTCGGCCACCACGTCCTTCGGGTCCGCTTCCTCCAGCAGCCCGGCGCCCAGGTCGACCAGGAGCCAGGCCCGGTCTTCGCGGTCCAGCTCGGCGTCCTCGCCGTGCTCGTGCAGCCAGACCGCCGCGTGGGCGCGCAGCACCGGATCGGCCAGCGCTTCCCGGACAGCGGCCACCGCGTCCTCGCCAATCCGGTCGAGGACCGCGAATCCGGCGCCGCGCAGACCCGGGGAGCCCTGGCTGGCCGCGCTGATCAGCTCCGCCGCGGCCTGCCGGGGGGTCCGGCCCGCGAGCCAGCTGGCGATCTCCGCTTCCCCGTCCTCCACGTCACAGTTGGCCAGTGTGGCCAGCAGCGCGGTTGCGTCGCCGCGCGCACGGCCGCCGGTGACCGGGACATGCCATCCCTGCGCGCGCAGCCGCCGGTGCACGCCCCACACGCCGAGCGGCGCCAGGGTGACGGTCAGGGCGCCGCCGTCCTCGTCCACGCCAGGCTCGTCCGCGCCCAGCTCAACCACGCCGAGATCGGCCAGCATCTCCAGGGCGACGGACAGGGCCGCTCCCTCGTCCTGGAGCGCGCCGCGGTCCGGGGCCTGCTCGCCGCCGGGCCCGGGCGCACCGCCGCGCGCTCCCCGGCGCCGGGTATCCGCCGCGGCCAGGTAGGCGTCGAACAGGGCATCCATCCGCACCGGGCCGCCCACCGTGTACAGGGCGGTCGCCATCCCGTCCAGGTCCTCGGCCTCCAGCATGACCGTGAGCGCGGCATCCCAGGCGGCCAGCACATCGTCGGCGGTTCCGGAGGCAAGCACATCAAGCCGGTCCCCGGCCTCCACCCGGCCGCCCCCACGCTGACCAGCCCTGTCCTGACCAGCCCTGTCCTGACCAGCCCTGTCCTGACCAGGCCCGTCCTGACCAGGCCCGTCCTGGCCAGGACTGAGCACGAGCATCCGGGCGGCGACCGCGACCCGCCACGCCGCGTCGAACTCGGCCGGGATCAGCTCCAGGTGCGTGGCGGCCGCCACGGCGTCCGCCCGGCGCAGCCGCCCGGCCTTGGTGAGCGCCCGGCCCGGCCCGATCCACCTGGTTACGTCACGGGCAGCCCGCAGCAGCGGGGCGACCCGGGCCGCCGCGGCCAGCTCCTCGCGGGGCGCCAGGCGCACTGTCGGGAGCCGGGGCGGACCGCCGGTATCCGTCCCCCCCTGCGCGTTCCCGTTCACGTTCCCGCGCGGACCCGGCGTGGTCCGCGACGGCGTACTCCGTCGTGAGGTGGCCACCCCAGCACCCTATGGCCTCCCCGGGGGAACTCAGATCAGCTCGGCCGGGTCGAGCTGCACCCGGACGGCTCCCGCGGCCTTCCGCGCGCTGCGTGCGGCCTGCGCCAGGTGCAGCGCGCCAGCCAGCGCCAACCCCGCTGACCTGGGCACACGCACCAGCATCCGGATGCTGTCCGGCGGCTCCTCGACCGGGCCGAGCAGCTCGGCCCCGGGCGGCAGCTCCGCGCCGGCGAGCAGTTCCCCGACCGCGTCCTGCGGCCCGGTGAGGGACGCGATCCGCACCGCGGGCGGGAAACGGAGCTCGTCCCGCTCGGCGAGTTCCCGCTCGGAGTGCGTGACGGGGTCCCAGCGGATCAGGGCCTGGACGGCGGGGATGGCGGAATCGGCGACCACGACCACCCGCCCGCCCGCGGGCCCGGCGCGGACCAGCGCCGCCGCGTTCATCCAGCGGCGCAGCGCCTCCTCGGCGGCGCGCAGGCTGGGCCGGCCGAGCAGCATCCACCCGTCCAGCAGCAACGCGGCCGCGTACCCGCCGCCGGCCTGCGGCTCGGCTCCGGGGGTGGCCACCACGAGGGCGGGCGAGCCGGGCACGGCCGGGATCATCGCCGCCCCGCCGGAGGTGACCAGGGGGATCCCGGGGAAAGCCCGGCCGAGCTCCTCCGCGGTCCGCCCGGCCCCGGTCACCAGGGCGCGGACCGCGGAGTGCCCGCAGCGCGAGCATCGCCATCGCTCGTCGGCCACCCCGCACCATCCGCAACGGGGCGCCGCGCCGACGCTGGCCAGGGCGAGCGGGCCGCCGCAGGCCGCGCACCTGGCCCTGTCCCGGCAGCGGGCGCAGCCCAGGGCGGCGACGTAGCCGCGGCGCGGCACCTGGACCAGGACGGGGCCGCTGGCCAGGGCCTCGCGCGCGGTGCGCAGCACCAGGCTGGGCAGCCGCGCGGTCTGGGCCGCCTCGTCCCGGGCCAGCTCGGCGTCACCGCCGGCGGCGCGGACCGCGGGGGCGTGGTCGCGGAGCACGGGGCGGTCCGCGACGATCGGCCGCGCCCAGCCGGTGGCCACCAGGCTGGTGGACTCGGCGGTCCGGGCGAAGCCCCCGATCAGCACGGCCGCGCCGGTGCGGTGCGCCCGCAGCGCGAGCACCTCGCGGGCGTGCGGGTAGGGCGCGCGCGGCTCGGCGTGCAAATCGTCGCCGTCGTCCCACAGGACCACCAGTCCCAGGTCACTGACCGGCGCGAACATCGCGGCGCGGGTGCCCGCCACCACCCGCTGCGCGCCGCGCCGGACGGCCAGCCAGCGCCGGTAGCGCTCGGCGGGCCCGAGGTCCGCGGACAGCGTGACGTGCCGGCCAGGCCCGAGCTGCGCGGCGAGCGCCGCGTCCAGCAGGCTGAGATCGCGGGCGTCGGGGACCACGGCCAGGGCGCCCCGCCCGGTGGCCGCCACGGTGGCCACCGCGCGGGCGATCTCCTCCGGCCAGTGCGGGCCGGGCAGCGCCGACCAGACGGCGCGCGGCCCGCGCCGGCTGGCCAGGGCGTCGAGGAAGGCGGGACCGCCGGTGTACCGGGCCCACGGGCCGGGCCCGGGCCGCCGGCTGGCTCCCCGGCCGGGCCGGGCCCGGGGGGCGGGGCGGCGGATTCGGTGCGGGCGTGCCGGGGCGGGATGGCCAGCCGCAGCACGTCGGCCAGGGTGCCCGCGCAGCGGTCCGCGACCTCGCGGGCCAGGACCATGATCTCCGGGCTGAGCACGGGCTCGGGTGACACCACCCGCTCCAGGCGGGCCAGCCGCCCCTGGTGCCCGCTCTCCGCCGCCCGGTCCAGCAGATAACCGTCCACCAGCTGGCCCGCGAAACGGACCCGCACCCGGCAGCCGGGCACGGCCTGATCCGACAGCCGCTCGGGGACCAGGTAGTCGAACGGCCGGTCCAGGTGGGCCAGGGGGATGTCGACGGCGACCCGGGCGACCGGGAGCACCGTGGCGGCCGGTCCCGGGTCGCGGCCGGCCCCGCGCCGCGCCGGCCGGGTGGCCGCCTGCTGACTCGCTGCCCCTGCCACGGTCCTGTCCTACCAGAGGGTGGTGACACACCGCGCCCGCACGCCGCGGGAGAGCAGGCCAGAAGCCCAGGCGGTTTACAGGCGCAGGGTGCCGCAGGCGGTGTCGGCGGCACCGGTCTCGCGGTTCAGGGACAGCAGCAGGTCGCGCGGGACGTCCCGGCCGGCCTGGACATCCGCGCGCATGGCCCGCAGGTTCCGGGACAGCGCCGCCAGCGAGCGGGTCGTCACCGCGCTGCGGCTGTCCGCCGCGGCGCGGCCGATCGAGGTGATCGCGGCGGTCAGGTCCCCGTCCAGCTGGGCCCGGCTGCGTCCGTCGCTGACGTCGCCGGCTACCCGGTTGTACGCGGTGAGCGCGGTGTTCTTGTACGCCACGCAGCCGGGGTCGGCGGCCTGGATGAGATGCGGCACCAGGTAGGCGGCCACGCCCGCCCAGGCCAGCGTGAGCACGACCGCCAGCCCGCAGCGGACCAGGCCGCGGGCGCCCCGGCGGGCCCGCCGGAAACCCAGGGCGGCCAGCAGCAGGCCGGCCGGGATGGTGATGAGGGCGCCGCCCAGGATGCCGCAGGCCAGCGCGGCCGTGGCCGGCCAGTTGCCGTCCCGGCGGGCCGCCGGCGGTGCGGGAGGCGGATCCGGGCCCAGGCGATGTCCAGAGCCAGGCTGCGGGCCAGGCCCCGGCACGGCAGGCCCGGCTCCGCGGGGCTGCTAGAGGCCTGCGGCGGACCGCAGGCTGTCGGCCCGGTTGACCCGCTCCCAGGAGAAGTCCGGCTCCTCGCGGCCGAAGTGCCCGTAGCTGGCGGTCTGCGAGTAGATCGGGCGGAGCAGGTCGAGATCCCTGATGATCGCGGCGGGCCGCAGGTCGAAGACCTCCAGCACCGCGTCCTGGATCTGCTCGATGGGCACCCGCTCGGTACCGAAGCACTCCACGAACAGGCCGACGGGCTTGGCCTTGCCGATTGCGTAGGCGACCTGGGTCTCGCAGCGGTCCGCCAGGCCGGAGGCGACCACGTTCTTGGCCACCCAGCGCATGGCGTAAGCCGCGCTGCGGTCCACCTTGGACGGGTCCTTGCCGGAGAACGCGCCGCCCCCGTGCCTGGCCATCCCGCCGTAGGTATCGATGATGATCTTGCGGCCGGTCAGCCCCGCGTCGCCCATGGGGCCACCGATCTCGAACCGGCCGGTGGGGTTGACCAGGAGCCGGTACGCGGTGGTGTCGATGTCCAGCCCGTCGAGCACCGGGGCGACCACCAGGTCCCGGACGTCCGGGGTGAGCAGCTCCCTGAGGTCGATGTCCGGCGCGTGCTGCGCGGACACGACCACGGTGTCCAGCCGCACCGCCTTGTCACCGTCATATTCGATGGTGACCTGCGTCTTGCCGTCCGGGCGCAGGTAGGGAACGTCGCCGCTGCGGCGCACCTCGGACAGCCGCCGGGCCAGCCGGTGCGCGAGCATGATCGGCAGCGGCATGAGCTCCGGCGTCTCGCGGCACGCGTAGCCGAACATGAGCCCCTGGTCACCCGCGCCCTGCCGGTCGAGTTCCGAGGAGCCCTCCCCCTCGCGATACTCGAACGCCCGGAGCACGCCCTGGGCGATGTCCGGGGACTGGGAGCCGATCGACACCGACACGCCGCAGGACGCGCCGTCGTATCCCTTAAGGGAGGAGTCGTAGCCGATCTCGAGGATCTTCTCCCGGATGATGCCGGGGATGTCCACGTAGGTCTCGGTGGTCACTTCCCCGGCCACATGCACCTGGCCGGTCGTGATCAGCGTCTCCACGGCCACGTGGCTCTGCGGGTCATCCTTGATCATCGTGTCGAGGATGGCGTCACTGATCTGATCCGCCATCTTGTCCGGATGACCCTCCGTCACCGACTCGGAGGTGAAAAGACGTCGGGCCACCTGACTCCCCGTCCTAGTAAGCGGCTGAAACCTCGCCGAAGTCTAGCCGGGCCTCCTGGCCCCCGGGACCAGAAACCGGGCCTGCCAGCCACTTGACGAGGATGGACGGGCGGCTGAGGGCCGGGAAATACGCCGTGTCCGCCCGCTAGCCGGGCAGCCGGGCGGCGACCAGGTCCCACACGATGTCGGCGAGGACTTCCTTGGGCCCGCGCGGGACCTTCTCCACGGTGCCGTCGGCGCCCAGCACGAGGGCCTCGTTGTCGGTGGTGCCGAAGGCCAGCCCGGCGCCGACCTGGTTCACGACCAGCAGGTCGCAGCCTTTCGCGGCCAGCTTGGCGTGACCGTTGCGCAGCAGGTCGCCGGTCTCGGCGGCGAAGCCCACGATGACCTGACCGGGCCGGGCCCGGCGGGCCGACAGGCCGCGCAGGACGTCGGGGTTTTCCACCAGGCGCAGCGGCTCCGGGGCCAGCCCGGCCTTCTTGATCTTGGAGTCGGCGCGGGTCTCGGGCCGGAAGTCGGCCACCGCCGCCGCCATGACGACGGCGTCGGCTTGCGCGGCGGCGGAGGTGACCGCCGCCTCCAGGTCGCGGGCCGAGGTCACCCGGGCGACCCGCACGCCGGCCGGGTCATCGAGTTCCACGTTGGCGGACACCAGGGTGACCCGGGCGCCCCGGGCGGCCGCGGTCCGGGCCAGCGCGTACCCCTGCCGCCCGGAGGACCAGTTGCCGAGGAACCGGACGGGATCGAGTTCTTCCCGGGTGCCGCCCGCCGAGACCAGCACGTGCCGCCCGGTCAGGTCCGGGCGGAGCCCGGCCGGGCCGCGGGCCAGCACCCGGGTGGCCGTCTCGTACAGCTCGGCTGGCTCGGGCAGCCGTCCCGGCCCGCTGTCGGCGCCGGTCAGCCGGCCGGCCGCGGGATCCAGCACGAGGCAGCCGCGGCCGCGCAGGGTGGCCACGTTGGCCTGGGTGGCCGGGTGCTCCCACATCTCGGTGTGCATCGCGGGCGCGAACACCACGGGGCAGCGGGCCGTCAGCAGGGTGGCGGTCAGCAGGTCGTCGGCGCGCCCGGCTGCCGCGCGGGCCAGCAGGTCAGCCGGGGCCGGAGCGACAAAGACGAGATCGGCCTGCTGCCCGAGCCGGACGTGGGGCACTTCGTGCACGTCAGCCCAGACGCTGGTGGTGACGGGCTGCCCGGACAGGGCGGCCCAGGTGGCCTCCCCGACGAACCGCAGCGCGCTGGCCGTGGGCACCACCCGGACCTGATGGCCGCCCTCCGTGAAGCGCCTGAGCAGCTCACAGGCCTTGTAGGCGGCGATGCCGCCGCCGACACCGAGAATGATGCTCGACGGCACGTGGTCCCCGTCTCCGGGCCGCTGAGCGGTCAGCCGGTCGGCTCGGCCGTCTCCACGCCGGTGAGCAGGCCCTGGCGGATCTCACGCAGCGCGATGGACAGCGGCTTCTCCTGGACCCGGGTCTCGACGAGCGGGCCGACGTACTCCAGCAGGCCCTCGCCCAGCTGGGCGTAGTAGGCGTTGATCTGCCGCGCCCGCTTCGCCGCCATGATGACCAGGCGGTACTTGCTGTCCACGACACCGAGCAGATCGTCGATGGGCGGGTTGGTGATGCCTTCCGCGGCGGGACTCCCGGCCACTATGTGCCTTCCGTTTGGAGAGAAAATCATGAGGCCACTAAGGCCGTAGTCAAGGTTACCAGCTGGCGGCAGACATCCCCGACCGACGTATTGATCAGCGTCAGGTCGAACTCGCCTTCCGCGGCGAGCTCGGTCCGGGCGGCCTCCAGCCTGCGCTGGATGACCTCCGGGGGCTCCGTGCCGCGCCCGGTAAGCCGGCGCACCAGCTCGTCCCAGTCAGGCGGGGCCAGAAATACCAGCAGGGCATCCGGCACCGCCTGGCGCACCTGACGCGCACCCGCAAGATCGATTTCCAGAAGCACGGGAACCCCGGCCGCCAGTTTCTCGGTCAGCGGGCCACGCGGCGTGCCATAGCGGTGGCCGGCGAATGCCGCCCATTCCAGCAGATCCCCCCGCGCCAGCATCCGGTCGAACTCGGCATCGCTGACAAAGTGGTACTCCCGGCCGCCGACTTCACCGGGCCTCGGCGCCCGGGTGGTCACCGATACCGAGAGCCAGATTTCCGGGCTTTCCTTCCGCAGCCCGGCCACCACGGTGCTCTTGCCGACCCCGGAAGGGCCGGAAAGAACGGTTAGCCGGGCTGGCACCCCGCCCCCCCGGACAAGCGCGGTACCGCATGAGCGATCAGCGGACGTCACGGCCGTTGGCCTCGGTCCCCCGCGCCCGCCCCTGGGGTGATCAGACTGCCTCAGACAACACCACCGAACTCGTTTTCCAGCGCGGCGCGCTGGTTCGCGCCCAGGCCGCGGACCCGGCGCGATTCGGCGATGCCGAGCCGCTCCATGATCTGCCGGGCACGCACCTTGCCGATCCCCGGCACGGCCTCAAGGAGAGCCGAGACTTTCATCTTTCCAAGGATGTCATCTGTCTGGCCGTCCTTGAGGACTTGGGACAGGGTCAGCTCGCCTTTCTTCAGCCGGGCCTTGACCTCGGCCCGTTCCTTGCGTGCCCTTGCAGCCTTCTCCAGTGCTGCGGCTCGCTGATCGGGAGTGAGGGGAGGAAGAGCCACTCCGGGTCACCTCGGGTTTCAGAATCGAAAACTGCGGACGGGAAGGGAAAGTAGCGAGTTCAGCCCGCCAGGGCAACGCAAACACCCGTTTGTTACGTCATAAATTGGTCGATATTACTCTCCGGATGAGACCGAATACGTAACGTAGTCAAACGGGCTATCCCCATGGGCCTATCATCCAGCCCGCGACGGAGTGCTCCAACCATGCCGGCGCCACGATCGGAATCCAGATCGCATGATCAGCATGCACTTTCCATGATCATCCGGGACGGCCGGGGGGGCCCGGAGAGGGCCGCCGCGGGCTCAGTCGGCCGGCGCGAGCCGCCGCAAGGGGGCCGCGATGGCCGCCGCGGCCGCCCCCGGGTCCGGCGCGCCGGTGATGGGCCGCCCGATGACCAGAAGGTCGGCTCCCTCCCGCAGCGCCTCCTCGGGCGTGGCCACCCGCGCCTGGTCGTTGCGGTCCGCTCCGGGCGGCCGCACGCCCGGCGTGATCAGCTTGATGGCCGGGCCGACTTCAGCGCGGACCGCAGCCACCTCGCGCGGCGAGCAGACCAGTGCCCGCGCGCCGGCGCCGACCGCGAGCACGGACAGGCGGCGCACCGCGTCCGGCACCGGGCCGCGCAGGCCGATCGACTCCAGGTCTGCAGAGCCCAGGGAGGTGAGCACGGTCACCGCGGCGATCATCGTGTCCGGGGCGGCCCGGACGGCCGCACGGATGACCTCAGGCCCGGCTGAGGCATGCACAGTGACGATGTCCGGCCGCAGCCGGGCCACGGCCCGGGCCGCGCCCGCCACGGTGGCCGGGATGTCATGCAGTTTCAGGTCGAGGAAGACCTGCACGCCGCTCGCGCCCCGGATCGAGGCGACCACGCCCGGGCCGTAGCGCAGGTACAGCTCGAGCCCGATTTTCACCGTGCTGACGTGCGGCGTTACCAGCCCGGCCCAGCGGGCCGCGGTCTCCAGGTCAGGCGCGTCAAGCGCCACGGCGATCGGCGCTGGCTGGCTCAACTCTTCTCCTCCTCGGGTACGGGCGAGGGCGGCCGCGCGGGGCCCCGCCGCCTCATGAAACGGTCCCGGTCAGCCGGCGGAGCGGGGCGCCGCGCGGCTCGTGCGCGAGCCCGATCACGTCACTGAGCCGCTCGATGCCGCGCTGGCCGAGTTCCTCGTCGAGTTCGCGCAAGATGCGGACGCAGGCGGACGGGTCGTGGAAGATCGTGGTGCCGACGCTCACCATGGACGCCCCGGCCAGGATGAGCTCCAGCGCGTCCCGGCCGGTCCGGACGCCGCCCATGCCGATGATCGGCACGTCCGGCAGCGCCTTGCGGACCTGCCAGATGCAGCGCACCGCCACCGGCCGGATCGCGGGCCCGGACAGCCCCCCGGTCACGCCGGCCAGGACGGGGCGCATGGTGTCGGTGTCGATCACCATCCCGAGCAGGGTGTTGATCATCGAGAGCCCGTCGGCGCCCGCGCCGACGCACGCCCGGGCGATCGTGACGATGTCCGTCACGTCCGGCGACAGCTTCGCGAACACCGGGATGTCGTACCGGACCCGGGCCCGGACCGCCTCGATGACCGCGGCGGAGGCACCCGGATCGCAGGCGAAGACCTGGCCGCGGTCCTCGACATTCGGACAGGAAATATTCACCTCTATGGCAGTGACTCCTGCCGCATCGGTCAGCCGGGCCGCGAGTTCCGCGTACTCGTTGACACTGCCGCCGGCGATGGACACCACCGCCCGCGCTCCCCGCGAGAGCAGCCAGGGCAGGTCACGCTGGAGAAAGGCGTCGATCCCCGGCCCCTGGAGGCCGATGGAATTCAGCATCCCGCTCGGCGTCTCGGCCATCCTGGGCGTCGGCCGGCCTGCCCGGGGCGCGACCATCACGGACTTCGTGACGACCGCGCCGATCTTGGCGACATCGAAGAACTGGGCCAGTTCCCGGCCGGCCCCGGCGCATCCCGATGCGGTCAGGATCGGGTTCGGCAGCTCGACGTGGCCGAGCCTGGTCCGCAGGTCAACTGCCATGCTGCTCCCTCCGGGCCGGGCCGGCGGCGCGGGCCGCCCCGGCGGCGCGGGATGTCCCGGCCGCCCCGTTGGCCTTGGCCGCCGGGGATCCGGCCCGCGGCGATCCGTGCGGCGGGGCTGCCCCGGCCTCCCGGGCCGTGGTGCCGCCACTCCCCGCGTGCTGGCGCGGGTTCCAGCCGGGCGCGCCCAGCGCGTCGAACGGGATGGTGCCGATGTCATCCCAGCGGACCGTGTCGCCACGGAACACCGGGCCCGCCACGCAGGACCGGACCATCCGGGTCACGCCGTCGTCCCCGATGACCGGCAGGACGCAGGTCATGCACACCCCGATGCCGCAGGCCATCGACTCTTCCACCAGGGTCAGCACCGGGATGTCGTAGCGGCCCGCCAGCGCCGTCACCTGGCGCAGCATGCCCATGGGGCCGCACGCGTAGATCACGTCGGTGCGGGCCTCGTGGATGACCTGGGTGAGCCGGTCGGTGACGAGCCCGCGCACTCCCATCGACCCGTCCTCGGTGGTGACGGCCGCGGTCCGGCCGGTCCGGCGCGCGGTGAGCGCGCCGAACACCCGGTCCGCGCTGGCCGCGCCGAGCAGGAAGTCCACCTGGCAGTCCCGGGCGCGCAGCCGGCCGGCCAGCGGGAACAGCGGGGCGCTGCCGTAACCGCCGCCGACGAGCAGGCAGCTCACCGGGTCCCTGGGCACCGGGAAGGGCCGCCCGAGCGGCCCGGTCAGGTCGATGACGTCCCGGGTGCGGCGCTCGGCCAGCCACCGGGTGCCCGGCCCTTTCGCCGCGAACACGAATTCCACCGTCCCGCCGTGGTCGGGCCGGACGTCATGGATCGAGAACGCGCGGCGCAGCAGCATGGACGTGTCCGGGCCGCCGACCGCGACCGCGACGAACTGCCCGGGCCGGAAACGGGCCGCGATGCCGGGGGCCACCACCGTCATCGCGTAGTAGGCATCGACCTTGCGGACGGTCAGCACGGTCCCGCGCACCTGGACCTGGACGGCATCCTGCTCGCCCTCGGCGGCGGTCATGGCCCCGCTCCCGGGGGGTCCGGGGGGTTGTCCGCCTGGGACAGCACCGCGGGGTTGCTCCCCCGAACCAGCAGCGCGTAATCCTGCAATGAACGCACCCCCACCTCGCCGCGCTGAATCGCCTCGATACCCTGCACCGCGGCGCCGAGTCCCTGGACCGTGGTGACGCAGGGCACTCCGCGCCGCACCGCGGCGGTCCGTATCTCGTAGCCGTCCAGCCGGGGACCCGACTGCCCCGGGCTGCCGAACGGCGTGTTCACGATGAGGTTGACCTGGCCGGCGAGGATCCTGGCCACGATATCGGGCTCGCCGTCCGGGCCGGGGCCGTCGCTGTGCTTCCGGACGATCGTGGCACGAACGCCGTTGCGCCGCAGCACCTCGGCGGTTCCCTCGGTGGCCCAGATCTCGAAGCCCAGATCAGCCAGGCGCTTGACCGGGAACACCATGGACCGCTTGTCCCGGTTGGCGACCGACACGAACACCCGCCCCTTGACCGGCAGCGGCCCGTAGACGGCCGCCTGGGACTTGGCGTACGCGGTCCCGAACGCCTCGTCGATCCCCATGACCTCGCCCGTGGAGCGCATCTCAGGGCTGAGGACGGTGTCCACGCCCTGCCCGTTGGCGTCGCGGAACCGGCCGAACGGGAGGACCGCCTCCTTGACCGCGATCGGCGCGTCGAGCGGGAGCGTGCCGCCGTCACCGACCGCGGGCAGCATGCCCTCGGCCCGCAGGCCCGCGACGGTCGCGCCCAGCATGATGCGGGCCGCCGCCTTGGCCAGCGGCGTGGCCGTGGCCTTCGACACGAACGGCACGGTCCGTGACGCCCGGGGGTTGGCCTCCAGCACGTGCAGCACCCCGGCGGCCATCGCGTACTGCACGTTGAGCAGCCCGCGCACCCCCACGCCCCGCGCGATGGCCTCGGTTCGACTCGCGGATCCGGGCGATGTCCGCCCGGCCCAGGGTGATCGGCGGCAGCGCGCAGGCCGAGTCGCCGGAATGGATGCCGGCCTCCTCGATGTGCTCCATCACCCCGCCGAGGAACAGTTCCTCCCCGTCGTACAGGGCGTCCACGTCAATCTCGATCGCGTCGTCGAGGAAGCGGTCGATGAGGACCGGGTGCCCGGGGCTGGCCGCCGCGGCCCGGCCGACGTAGTCCTCCAGGGTGGCATCGTCATAGACGATCTCCATGCCCCGCCCGCCGAGCACGTAGGAGGGCCGGACCAGGACCGGGTAGCCGATCTCGTCCGCGACCACCTTGGCCTCGTCGTAGGACAGCGCGGTGCCGTACCGGGGGGCGGGCAGCCCGGCGGCCTCCAGCACCGCCCCGAACTCGCCGCGGTCCTCGGCCAGGTGGATCGCGTCCGGGCTGGTCCCCACGACCGGCACGCCCTCGGCGGCCAGGGCGCGGGACAGGCCGAGCGGGGTCTGGCCGCCGAGCTGCACGATCACCCCGGCCACCGGCCCGCTCTGCTGCTCGGCGTGCACGACCTCCAGCACGTCCTCCAGCGTGAGCGGCTCGAAGTACAGCCGGCCGGACGTGTCGTAGTCGGTGGACACGGTCTCCGGGTTGCAGTTGACCATGACGGTCTCGTAGCCCGCGGCGGTCAGCGCGAACGACGCGTGCACGCAGGCGTAGTCGAACTCGATGCCCTGGCCGATCCGGTTCGGCCCGCTGCCCAGGATGATCACCTTGGGCGCCGTGCCCGGGGGGACCTCGGTCTGCTCGTCGTAGGTGGAGTACAGGTAGGGCGTGCGGGCGGCGAACTCCGCGGCGCAGGTGTCCACGGTGTGGTAGACGGGACGGATCCCGAACGCGTGCCGCAGCAGCCGCACCTGGTCCTCGGGCAGGCCCTTGAGCTGCCCGATCTGCGCGTCGGAGAACCCGGCCCGCTTGGCCGCCCGCAGCGCGGCGGTGTCCAGTTCCGGGCCCGGCCCGGCGGGCGCGGGCAGGCCGGCCTGGCCGGCCAGCCGCGCGGCGATCTCCTGGATGCCCTGGATCTGGTCCACGAACCAGGGATCGATCCCGGTGACCCCGGCCACGTCGTCCACGGTGGCCCCGGCCCGCAGGGCCTGGTGGACCGTGGACATCCGGCCATCGTGCGGGACGGCGCAGCGGGCCAGCAGCTCATCGGGATCCCCGGGCGGCTGCTCCCAGCTGAACGGGGCGGCCCGGTTCTCCAGCGAGCGGAGCGCCTTCTGCAGCGCCTCCGGGAAGCTGCGCCCGATGGCCATCGCCTCGCCGACCGACTTCATGTGCGTGGTCAGCTCGGGGTCGGCGCCGGGGAACTTCTCGAACGCGAACCGCGGCACCTTGACCACGACGTAGTCCAGCGCGGGCTCGAAGCTGGCCGGCGTCTCGCCGGTGATGTCGTTGCGGATCTCGTCCAGCGTGTAGCCGATGGCCAGCCGGGCGGCGATCTTGGCGATCGGGAAGCCAGTCGCCTTGGAGGCCAGCGCCGAGGACCGGGACACCCGCGGGTTCATCTCGATGACGACCATCCGGCCGGTCCGCGGGTGCACCGCGAACTGGATGTTGCAGCCCCCGGTGTCCACCCCCACCGCGCGGATCACCGCGATGGCCACATCGCGCATGTGCTGGTACTCACGGTCGGTCAGGGTCATCGCCGGGGCGACCGTCACCGAGTCGCCGGTATGCACGCCCATCGGGTCGATGTTCTCGATCGAGCAGACCACCACCACGTTGTCGTGGCGGTCGCGCATCAGCTCGAGCTCGAACTCCTTCCAGCCGAGGATGGACTCCTCCAGCAGCACCTCGGTCACCGGGCTGGCGTCCAGCCCGGCGCCGGCCAGCCTGCGCAGGCCCTCCTCGGAGTGCGCGATGCCGGACCCGGAGCCGCCCAGCGTGAACGAAGGCCGGATGACCGTGGGGTAGCCGAGGTCGGCGGCGGCTGCCAGGCACTCGTCCATGGTGTGGCAGATATGACTGCGCGGCACCTCGCTGCCGAGCCCGATCACGATGTCCTTGAACCGCTTCCGGTCCTCGCCGGCCTTGATGGTCTCGATGCCGGCCCCGATGAGCTCGACGCCGTACTTGGCCAGCGTGCCCGCCTCGTGCAGCCCGACCGCCGCGTTCAGCGCGGTCTGCCCGCCGAGGGTGGGCAGCACGGCGTCGGGCCGCTCCCTGGCGATCACCTTCTCCAGCACATCCTGGGTGATCGGCTCGACGTAGGTGGCGTCCGCGAACTCGGGGTCGGTCATGATCGTGGCCGGGTTGGAGTTCACCAGGCTGACCCGGATGCCCTCCTGGCTCAGCACCCGGCAGGCCTGGGTGCCCGAGTAGTCGAACTCGCAGGCCTGCCCGATCACGATCGGGCCGGACCCGATCACGAGCACCGACCGCAGGTCCTCACGCCTGGGCACGCACACCTCCCCTGGCCCCGTCCATCAGGGCACAGAATTTCTCAAACAGTCCGGCCGCATCATGCGGGCCCGGCGCGGCCTCGGGGTGGTACTGGACGCTGAACGCCGGCTGGTCCAGCAGCCGGAGGCCCTCGACCACGCCGTCGTTGAGGTTGACGTGGGTGATCTGGGCCGGGCCGAAGTCGGTGGCGAACGTGGCACCCGGCCCGGCGCCGTGCCGGTCAGGCATGGCGACCGCGAAGCCGTGGTTGTGGCTGGTGATCTGCACCTTCCCGGTCTCCAGGTCCTTGACCGGCTGGTTCACCCCGCGGTGCCCGAAGCGGAGCTTGTAGGTGCCCAGCCCGAGCGCCCGGCCCAGCACCTGGCTGCCCAGGCAGATGCCGAACACCGGGACGCCGCGGGCCAGCACGCCACGGACCGCGTCCACCGCGTAGCCAGCCGCGGCCGGGTCGCCCGGGCCGTTGGAGAAGAAAACTCCGTCCGGCCCGCAGGCCAGGATGTCCTCGGTGGTGCTGGCCGCCGGGAGCACGGTGACCTGGCAGCCGCGCCGGGCCATGGCCAGCGGCGTGGCGGTCTTGATGCCCAGGTCCACGGCCGCGACCTGGTAGCGGACATCCGTGCCGTCCGGGGGGGACACGGTGTAGGCGTCGTCCGTGGAGACTTCCCGGGCCAGGTCAGCGCCGGTCATCTGCGGGCTGGCCAGGACCCGCTCGCGCAGGGCGTCCGCGTCCGCCGTGCCGGTGGCGATGCCGGCCCGCATCGCCCCCCGGTCGCGCAGGTGCCTGGTCAGCGCCCGGGTGCCGGTGATCGCGATGCCGGTGATGCCCTGGGCGCGCAGCTCGTCCTCCAGGCTCCGCTGGGACCGCCAGTTCGAGGCCAGCCGGGCCGGCTCGCGGATCACGTAGCCGCTGACCCAGATGCGCCGCGACTCCGGATCCTCGTCGTTGATCCCGGTGTTGCCGATGTGCGGCGCGGTCATGGCCACGATCTGGCGCGCGTAAGACGGGTCCGTCAGCGTCTCCTGATAGCCGGTCATGCCGGTGTTGAAGACCATCTCGCCGAACGTCTCGCCCTCCGCGCCGAACGACGTCCCGCGGAACGTGGTGCCGTCCTCCAGGACCAGGATGGCGGGGGCGGCGGGCCCGCTGGCCGCCATCAGGCCAGCTTTCCGTCGAGGACGGTGGGTGTGCCGCGCAGGAACGTGGCCACCACCCGGCCCGGCAGTTCCATCCCGGCGAAGGGGCTGTTCCGGCTCCGGGAGGCGTGCCCGCGCGGGTCCACGGTGTCGCGGGCCGAGGAGTCGTAGAGCGTCAGGCTGGCGGGCAGCCCCGCGGCCAGCGCCCCCTCCGGGCCGGGCAGCCGGCCGATGCGGGCCGGCCGCCGGGACATCCGGTCGGCCACCCCGGCCCAGTCGAGCAGGCCCGTGTCGACCATGGCCTCCTGCACCACGCGCAGCGCGGTTTCCAGCCCGGTCATGCCGAACGCGGCCGTGTCCCACTCGGTTTCCTTGTCTTCCACCGGATGGGGCGCGTGGTCGGTGGCCACGCAGTCGATGGTGCCGTCGGCCAGGCCCTCGCGCAGCGCCGCCACGTCCGCGGGGGTGCGCAGCGGCGGGTTGACCTTGTAGACCGGGTCATAACCGGCCGCCAGGGTGTCGGTCAGCAGCAGGTGGTGCGGGGTGACCTCGGCGGTGACCCGCCAGCCCTTGCTCTTGGCCCAGCGGATGATCTCCACCGACCCGGCCGTGGACACGTGGCAGACGTGCAGCGCCGAGCCGACGTGCGCGGTGAGCAGGCAGTCGCGGGCGATGACGGCCTCCTCGGCCACGGCCGGCCAGCCGGTCAGCCCGAGCCGCCCGGACATCTCCCCCTCGTTGAGCTGCGCGCCCTCGGTCAGCCGGGGTTCCTGCGCGTGCTGCGCCACGACCCCGTCGAACGCCTTCACGTACTCCAGCGCGCGGCGCATCAGCACGGCGTCGGACACGCAGCGCCCGTCGTCGGAAAACACCCGGACCCGCGCCGGGGACTCGGCCATCGCGCCGAGTTCGGCCAGCCGTGTCCCGGCCAGGCCCACGGTCACCGCCCCGACCGGGTGCACGTCGCAGTGCCCGGCCTGCCGCCCGAGCCGCCAGATCTGCTCCACCACGCCCGCGGTGTCCGCCACCGGGTCGGTGTTGGCCATCGCGTGCACGGCCGTGAAGCCGCCCAGCGCGGCCGCCCGGGTGCCGGTCTCCACCGTCTCGGCGTCCTCGCGGCCCGGCTCGCGCAGGTGGGTGTGCAGGTCGACCAGGCCCGGCAGGGCGATCAGGCCCGCCGCGTCCAGGACCTGGGCACCCGCCGGGGCGGCGGCGTCACCGATGCTCTCGATCATGCCGTCGCGGACCAGGATGTCGGCGGGGTCGCCGCCCACCGGCCGCGCGCCCTTGATCAGCCATGTCCCGCTCACGATTGGGCCTCCGCTCCGCCGAGCAGCAGGTACAGCACGGCCATCCGGACACTCACCCCGTTGGCGACCTGTTCCACGATCGTGGACCGGACCGAGTCGGCGACCTCGGCCGCGATCTCGACGCCGCGGTTCATCGGGCCCGGGTGCATCACGATGGCGTGCTCGGGCAGCTGGGCCATGCGGCTCGCGTCCAGCCCGTAACGGCGGCTGTACTCGCGGACGCTGGGGAAGTAGGCGGCGTTCATCCGCTCCTGCTGGACCCGCAGCATCATCACCACGTCGGTCTTGGGCACCACGGCGTCGAAGTCGTAACCGACGGAGCAGGGCCACGCGCCGACGGCCACCGGGAGCAGGGTGGGCGGTGCGACGAGGGTGACCTCGGCTCCCAGGGTGTTCAGCAGCAGCACGTTGGACCGGGCGACCCGGCTGTGCAGCACGTCGCCCACGATCGTGACCCGCAGCCCGTCGAGGCCCTCACCGCCGGGGCGGCCGAACCGGCGCCGGATGGTGAACGCGTCCAGCAGGGCCTGGGTGGGGTGCTCGTGCGCGCCGTCGCCGGCGTTGACCACGGTCCCGCGCACCCAGCCGGCGAGCCGGTGCGGCGCGCCCGAGGCGCTGTGCCGGATCACGACCGCGTCGGCCCCCATGGCCTCCAGGGTCAGCGCGGTGTCCTTGAGGCTCTCGCCCTTGGCCACGCTGGAGCCCTTGGCGGAGAAGTTGATCACGTCGGCGGACAGCCGCTTGGCGGCGGCCTCGAACGAGATCCTGGTCCGGGTGGAGTCCTCGAAGAAGAGGTTGACCACCGTGCGCCCGCGCAGCGTGGGCAGCTTCTTGATGGGCCGGTCGGCCATCCGGGCCAGCTCGTCGGACGTGTCCAGGATGAGCAGCGCATCGTCGCGGCTCAGGTCGGCCGCGGAGATCAGGTGACGGTTCACGTGCCGCTCCGTTCCCCGGTCGTGGCCGCGCGCCCGATGATCACTGCGTCCTGGCCATCCACCTCGGTCAGCAGCACCCGGACCACCTCCTGCTTGGAGGTGGGCAGGTTCTTGCCGACGTAGTCCGGCCGCACCGGCAGCTCGCGGTGCCCGCGGTCGATCAGGACGGCTAGCTGCACCGCGCGGGGGCGGCCGAGGTCGTTGAGCGCGTCGAGGGCCGCCCGCACGGTCCGGCCGGAGTAGAGCACGTCATCGACGATGACGACGATGGTGCCATCGATGCCCCCGGCGGGCACCTCGGTGGGGCCGAGGGCCCGGGCCGGGCGCAGCCGGAGATCATCCCGGTACATGGTGATGTCCAGGGACCCGTGCGGCACCGGGCGTCCCTCGACCTGCTCGATGCGCTCGGCCAGGCGCCGGGCCAGGGGGACGCCGCGGGTGGGGATGCCCAGCAGCAGCACGTCGGCCGCGCCGTCGGTGCGTTCGAGGATTTCGTGTGCGATCCGGGTGAGTGCCCGCCCGATCTCCGCGGGCTCCAGGACCGTCTTCGGATCGGCCGGGCCAGGGCGGGCCGGGCCATCGGCCGACGCTCCCGCCGTCGCTAGGCCCTGATCCCGGGCAGGATGCAGCGCATACACGCTACGGACCTCCTTTCCCGCCTCACTGGACGGGTCTTAAAGGATGATCTGTCCCGCCCACCGTACCAGGAGCAGCGCCGTGACGTGGGACGCCGCGGCGTGGCGCCGGGCATCCGGTCCGCAGGGCCGTCCGGGGCCCCGGACGGGCCCGGGACGGCACCGGGCGGCCGGGCCGGGCCGAGCAGGGCCGGGCAGGGCCGGGCGGAAACTGGGAGTGGGCGCCGGCGTGGATTGGGTGACGATGAGTGATTCGTGTCACACTGAGACAGCACGGATCAGCGAGACTCGCGAAAAGCCGGCCGGGTGCGGCGGCCAGAGCAGCGAGAAGGCCTGTCGCAGCGGGCCTTCCGGGAATCGTGTCCCGCCTTGCGGGCGTCCGGCCGCACCCCGGGCCTGACCGACAAGACGCGTAAGTTGACCCGCTTTTTGCTATTCGGCTTGACCTGGTCGCGCTTGCGGCCTACCGTCACTGTCCGTAACCGTTACTGAAAGCGACGACTGGCCGGGGGGCCGACGACATGCCATCTGAATACGCCAAGACTCTCGGTGCACGACTGCGTGCCATCCGTACTCAGCAGGGACTGTCCCTGCATGGAGTGGAGGAGAAGTCGCGCGGCCGCTGGAAGGCCGTGGTCGTGGGATCCTACGAGCGCGGCGACCGCTCGGTGACCGTGCAGAAGCTCGCCGAGCTGGCGGAGTTCTACGGCGTGCCGGTGTCGGAGCTGCTGCCCGGTGATTCCACGCCCGCCCCGCTGGCGCCATCGCCGAAACTTGTCATCGACCTGGAGCGGATGGCCCAGCTCCCGAAGGACAAGGCCGGCCCGCTGGCCCGTTACGTTGCGACGATCCAGAGTCAGCGCGGCGACTACAACGGCAGGGTGCTGTCGATCCGCCAGGAAGACCTGCGGTCACTGGCGGTCATCTACGACAAGTCACCGATTGACCTGACCGAAGAGCTGATCAGCTGGGGTGTCCTGGACTCCGAGGCCCGCGGCGCCGTCGAGGCGTTCTGACCCGGAGCGGCCCCCTCCTCGGGCGGCCTGCCGGCCATGGGCTGGCAGGCCGCTGGCGTCCCCGGACTCAGGCGCGGCCCGGCCAGCGCGGCCGGCCAGCGCGGCCGGCCAGCGCAGGCCTGCCCGCCAGCCGGGCGCCTCAGCCGGCCGGGCGGAGCGGCAGGGCCGGCTGGCCCGGCAGCCCCAGGGCTTCCTCGGCCAGGCTCAGGAACGTCTCGGCGTCCCGGAGCAGATCATCAGCCTCCCGGGCGGACACCGCCCGGACCAGGCCCGCCTCGGCGGCGGCTCGCTTGCCCGCCCCGGCGGCGAAGAACGCGGCCCATTCCGACAGGGCCGGCTCAACACGCGGCAAGAGCTCCCAGACGCTGCGCGGGGCCCTCCGCCGCGGGCCCTGCCCCGGTCCCATCTTCACCGCCACGATCGCGGCGGCAGCGCGCAGCGCGGCGAGATGCGCTCCCACGTACCGGGTGCCCGGGCTGGCTTCGCCGCCCGCGTCGGCCAGCCCGCGGCGGGCCGATTCAATGAGGGTGAGCGCCGCAGGCGCTATACGGCAGCGTGGCTGGCCTGGCCGTACCGACATGACCGTACTCATGGCCTTCCTTCCGTCGCGGAGCCAGGATCAGGCGGGTGATCCCCACGCCGCCCGACCCCGGCCCGGCCGCCCAGGATGAGGGGGGACGTCCCGGCGGTCCCGCTAGTTATTCGAACATAGGTTCGCTTCAATGTCCAGCTCTTGTACCTGAGTTCGAAGGTACCCGGCCGGTCCGACAAAACGCCGTGACCGCCAGGCCCGGCGCCGTCCCGGCCCGCCGCGAGCAGTCCCGGCGGCTCCGGGGCACGTCCGGGCCCCGGCGCTCGCGTACGCTTGCGCGGGTGCGCGCTGGCCCGGAGCTGCTGGAATTCGGTAAAGCACGCTTTCTCGCGGAACTGGGCGTCCTGATCAACGTCTACTCAGCCGCCATGCAGCCTCCGCAGCACCAGCTGCCGGGACGCCGCGCGATCATGGAACGGCACACGGGCTTCCCCTCGTTCCGCTGCGTGGCCATGACCCTGCCGGACGATCCGGGGAACGCGCCGCCCGAACTGCGGACGCAGACCGGCCAGGACCGGCTCACGGTCATCGGCTTCGCGTACGGGTTCCACGGCGCGAGCGGCCAGTGGTGGCACGACCTGGTGCGCAGCGCCCTGGCGGGAGCAGGCGGGCGGGACCTGGCCCAGGCCTGGCTGGACGACTCGTTCGAGGTGGCGGAGGTGCACGTTCATCCCGGCTACCAGGGCCGTGGCGTCGGGCGGGCGATGGTGCCGGCGCTGATTCATCCCCGGCTGGAGCGGACCGCCCTGCTGTCCACGCAGGACACCGACAGCCGGGCCCGCCGCCTGTACCGGGGCCTGGGCTTTACCGACCTGCTGACCGGATACCGCTTCCCGGGAACCGATCCGCCGTACGCCCTGATGGGCGCGGCGCTGCCGCTGCGCCCGGCGGGCCAGCCGGGACCGGGTGACTGACGGCCGGGAGCAGCCCGCAGGACGGGCCGGTCAGCTCCCCGCGGCCAGCCGGGCCCGCGCGGGGGGCGCGCTGCCCCCGGCCACCCGGCCGGCCAGCCCGAGGTGCTCGTAGATCTCCCGGGTCGCGCGGGACCCGTTCAGCGTGTAGAAGTGCAGCCCCGGGGCGCCCTCGGCCAGCAGGCGCTCGCACATGCCCGCCGCGTACCGCACGCCGATCTCCCGCACCGCCGCGGTGTCGCCGGCCGCCGCCCGCACCTCGTCGCCCAGTGCGCCGGGGAACCGGGCCCCGGACAGCACGACGATCCGCTCCAGGGTGCGCAGGCTGGTGACCGGCATGATCCCGGCAATGATCGGCACCTTGCATCCGGCCGCCGCCACCCGGTCCCGGAGCCGCAGGTAGTCCTCCACGTAGAAGAACATCTGCGTGATCGCGAAATCGGCGCCCGCCCGGCACTTGCGCACGAAGTAATCGGTGTCGGAGTCGAGATCGGGAGAACGCGGATGCCCTTCCGGGAACGCGCCGACGCCCACGCAGAAATCGCCCGAGGCCTTCACCAGCCGGACCAGGTCCGCCGCGTACTCCAGGCCCTCCGGGTGCGCGACCCACTCCGCATTCGGGTCCCCCGCCGGGTCACCGCGCAGCGCGAGGACATTGCGCACGCCCACCGCCGCGTACGAGCCGATCACCCGCCGCAGTTCGGCCACCGAGTGGTCAACCGCGGTGAAGTGCCCCACCGGGGTGAGCGTCGTCTCCGCGGCGATCCGGCCGGTGATCCGGACGGTCCGGTCCCGGGTCGAGCCGCCCGCCCCGTAGGTGACCGAGACGAACGTGGGACGGAGCGGCTCCAGTTCCCGGATGGCCCGCCACAGCCGCCGTTCCGCGTCCTCGGTCTTGGGCGGCATGAACTCGAACGAGAAGGACTCACGGCCCGCGGCCAGCAGATCGCGGATGGCTGGCGCACGGTGCAGGACTCCGGATGGCATGTCACCAGGCTAGTCGGCTGCCACCGGATCGCGTGGCGCCGCGGGCGGACGGCCAGCCTGATGGTCAGGCTGAGCGCCCGGAACAGGCCGCTGACGCAGGTGAAACCGCCCCCAGCCCATCTCACGTCCTCGGTAACTAATCGTGATAGCTTAATCACTATAAGTGAGTGGCTGCGGGGAGGCGGTCATCACAGGTGCCCAGAATCCTGGTTGTCGATGACGAGCCGGACCAGCGATTCCTGCTCCGCAGGATCTTCGAGCGAGCCGGTCATCAAGTAGCCGATGCTTGTAACGGGGCCGAGGCCCTGAAGGCTGTGCAGGAATCGCCACCGGACCTGGTGGTAACCGACGTCATGATGCCGGTCATGGACGGGGTCGAGCTGATCCGGCGGCTGCGCGGCGCGCCGGCCACGGCCGGTATCCCCATCCTTGCGGCGAGCGGCGACTGCCACCTGGCGGATAGACGCGGACGCGGCCGCGCCCAAGCCGTACGAGTGGCGGCACCTGCTTGAGGCGGCAGATGCCCTGCTGAGCGAGAGAAGGACGTGATCTGCGTTGGAGCCGATGGCAACCGGCGTGCCCGGCCTGGACCTGGTGCTCAACGGAGGCGTGGAACCGGGAGCTGTCGTGATCGTGGCCGGCCCGCCCGGCAGCGGTAAGACCATCCTGGCCCAGCAGATGTGTTTCGCCAGCGCCGCGGCCGGGCGCAAGTCCGTCTGCTACACGACGGTGTCCGAGCCGCATACCAAGCTGGTCAGGCACCTGGAGACGCTGTCCTTCTTCGATCCGCAGGCGCTTGGGTCACGGGTCGAGTACATCCACCTGGGTGATTTCCTGCGCCCGGAACGCGAGGGCGGGCTCGAGCGCATGGTGGCCGAGATCGTCCGGAAGGGGCTGGACGAGAGGCCCGCGATCGTGGTGATCGACAGCGCGAAGATGCTGCGTGATTTTGCCGACGAGCGCGAACTGCGGGCGGCCCTGTATGACCTGACCGGCCGGTTCGCCCAGTCCGACACGGTACTGATGCTGCTCGGCGAGTACACCCCGGGAGAGTTGCGCAGCGACGTCGAGTTCTCCCTGGCGGACGGCATCATCCAGCTGGAGTACGAACCGCGCGAGCCGGTCGACCGGCGGTGGCTGCGGGTGGGGAAGCTGCGCGGTGCGAGCCCCCTGTCTGGCAAGCACACGTTTCGGATCGGCCCGGGCGGCGTCGAGGTGTTCCCGCGGATAGAAACGCTCACCCCGGAGCCGCCCGCGCATCTGCCCGCCGGCCGGGTCCGCAGCGGGATCCCTGGCCTGGACCAGCTGATGAGCGGGGGCATAAAGCCGGGCGACGCCACCCTGGTCACCGGCCCCTCGGGGGTCGGGAAGACCATTTTCGGGCTGCGCTGGATCGCCCATGAACTGGAGCATGGGGAGCGCTGCCTGTACGTCACGTTCCAGGACACCGCTGAGCAGCTGGCGGCCATGGCCGCCGGCTTCGGCTGGGACTTCAGGTCCAGGCAGGCTGCGGGGCAGCTGGTGCTCTCGCACGTCCCGATGGGTGACCTCGACCTTGATGTGATGGCCACCACCGTGCGCGGGCAACTCGCCGGGGCACGGGTCAGCCGGATCGTCTTCGACAGCCTCTCCGAGATGGTGCGGGCCGCCCACGAGGAGGAACGCTTCCCGGCCTACCTGCGCAGCCTCCTGGGGCTCGTCCGGGCGGGCGGGAGCTCCCTGGTGGTCACCAGCGAAACCGCCGCCCACGGAGTCAGCCCGACCACCCTGGACGCGCTCATGTTCCTGTTCGACAACGTCATCGACCTGCGGTACATAGAAGTGGAATCGCAGGTCGCCCGGACCCTCCATGTCGCGAAGATGCGCAGCAGCCGGCACGACATGACGCTGCACGGCTTCACCATCGGCGAGCGCGGCATCGCCGTCGGGGAGGTGCTCCACGACGTGACCGGGCGCCTGGGCTGGAGCGCGCTCCGGATGCGAGCCGTGCCGGTTCCCTCCGGCGGAAGCCCTGTGACGGACTCATGACCCCGGTGGTGGCGCGCTGGGCGCGGCATCCAGGGCGGCGCGCACCTTGGCCAGCAGGGCCTGGGGGGTGAACGGTTTCTGGATGTACTCCGCCCGCTCGTCGAGGACCCGGTCCGGGCTCAGCACCTGCGCACTGTGCCCGGACATGTAGAGAATGGGCAGTCCCGGCTTCACGTCCGCGACGCGTTCGGCCAGGACCGAGCCAGACCGGTGCAGGACGACTGAGTCGGTCAGCAGCAGCTGGACGTCCTGGGATGACGCCAGCGACATCGCTTCGTCAAAGGTGCCGGCCTCCATGGTGGCGTAGCCATTCTGGCGGAGGATCCGCGAGGTAAGACTCAGCACGGGCGGGTCGTCATCGACGACCAGGATGGTCTGGCCGCGCCCCTGGGCGGCCCGGGTCTTCGCGGCCGGTAGGCCCGGGGTCCGCGCCCCGGCGGCGGGGAAGAAGAGCCGGAAGCGGGTGCCGCTGCCCTCCTCAGACCTGACGCTCATGCTGCCGCCGGCGCCAGTGACGACGGCGTAGACGGTGGCCAGCCCGAGGCCGGTGCCTTCCCCGGCCGGCTTGGTCGTGAAGAACGGCTCGAAAATATGCGCCGCGACCTGGTCGCTCATGCCGGTTCCGGTGTCGCTGACCGCGAGCTCGACATAGCTGCCCGCGGCCGCTGGGGGCTGCAGGACCGTGGCACTGGCCTGGTCAAGGTCGGTGAGGCTCGTCTCAAGGGTCAGGGTGCCGCCCTCGGGCATGGCGTCCCGTGCGTTCACCGCCAGGTTCAGGAGCACCTGCTCAACCCGGCCACGATCAGCCTCAATAGTGAGGATGCCGGCGCCCAGGGCCATCTGGATCTCAAAGCCGGTGCCGAGGGTGCGGGACAGGAGGTTCCGGGTGTCCGACACGACGGCGTTGAGCTCGAGGGCCTCGGGCTGCGCCGTGTCCCGCCGGCCGACGATCAGCAGCTGCCTGGTGATCCGGGCCGCGCGCTGAGCTGCCTGCTGGACCTGCTCGATGTCGGCCTGGACAGCGGGAGTGCCGGCCGTTTCGTCAGCCACGAATTCGGCGTAGTTCATGATGACGGCCAGCAGGTTGTTGAAATCGTGGGCGATTCCCCCGGCCAGCTGGCCCAGGCTCTCGACCCGCTCCATCTGCGCGAGCCGATGGTCCAGCGCCCGGCTGTCGGCCTCGATCCGGGCGCGCTCGGAGATGTCCCGGGCCGCGGTCGCCACCCCGACCACCGTCCCCGTGGCGTCCCGGATCGGCGAGTAGGTGAGCGACACGTCAACGATGGTCCCGTCCTTGCGGCGGCGCCTGGCCTCGTACCGCTCGACGTGCCCGCCGACGCGGACCCGCTCCAGGTGACGTGTCACCTCGGGGACCCCGTCCGCCGGCACGATCAGCTGCTCAGCCATATTGCGCCCGACTATTTCCTCGGCGGTATAGCCGTACAGGCGCTGCGCCCCGGCGTTCCAGGTGGTGGCGACGCCATCGAGGGTCGAGCCGACGATGGCGTCGGCCGAGGACTCCACGATCGCGGCCAGCCTGGCGAGCTGCGCGGCCTCACGGGCAGCCGCGGCGCTCCGCGCTTCGGCACGCCGGGCCACCTGCCAGCAAGTAACCACCGCGGCGGCCATCGGCAGCAGGCCCGCCAGGGCGATCACGAGCAGGATCCGGTCCGGCCGGCCGGCCATGGCCAGCCAGGCCGCGTCCGCCCCGGCCGTGACCATCAGGAAGCAGGCGGACGTCACCACGGAGGCCTTCAGCAGCCGGGCGCGCTGACGGTCGCATGAGCCGCTGGCCACCCGCATACCTCCTCCAGACGTCAGCAGTAGACTTTGACGCAGAGTAATTAAACTAATACATAATGTTATACCGGGGCAGGCGAAGCGACCACGGAACTGCTTTCGGGGCAGGAGCCGGGATGGACGGGACCCGCAGTGACGAGACCACGGCCGAGTGGCCGATCAGCGTCTTCCTGCTCGATGACCACGAGGTCTTCCGGCGTGGCCTGCGGGACCTGCTGGCCGCCGAGCCGGACATCGATGTGGTCGGCGAGGCCGGGAGCGTGGCGACGGCGTTGCGGCGGCTGGCGGTGCTGCGGCCCGATGTCGCCGTACTCGACGTGCGGTTGCCAGACGGTAACGGCATCTCGGTCTGCCGTGAGATCGGGGCCATGCAGCGCGGAACCTCCTGCCTCATGCTCACGGCGTACGGGGATGACCAAGCCCTGCTCAGCGCCATCCTGGCCAGCGCCGGCGGCTACGTGCTCAAGCAGTCCTGCGGGTCGGACCTGATCCAGGCGGTGCGCAGGGTCGCCGCCGGTCATTCGATGCTCGACGCGGACCAGACGCACCGGGTGATGGCGCGCGTGCGCGCGCGGGTGGCCGGCGGCGACCAGCTGTCGGCGCTGACAGGGCAGGAGAAAGAGATCCTGGACCTGATCGCCGAGGGACTCACCAACCGCGAGATCGCCGAGAGCATGGCCCTGACCGAGGCCACCGCGAAGCACTGTGTCTCATCCCTGCTCAGCAAGCTGGGGATGCACCGCCGTAGCCAGGCCGCCACCCTGGCCGGAGGGCTGGGGCTAGACCGCCGGCTGGCGTCGCGCGAAGACTTCTGAGGCACAGCCCGGCGCCCGGGCGGGTAGCCGGCGTCTCAGAACGCGAGGGCCTGCGCCCGCCGGTTCACCTCGGTGCGGCGATTCTCGATCATCGCCTGGATCGGCGTGCCGGGCAGCGTGTCGTCGGCCGTGAAGAGCCAGCGCAGCGCCTCACCGTCGTCGAACCCGCAGTCGTAGAGCACGGTCAGGGTGCCGTGCAGCCCTTTGACGATGGTGCCGCCATCGAAGAAGGCCGCCGGGATGGCCGTCGTGCCGTCCGGCCGCTGGACAGCCAGCAGCTTGCGGTCACGGAACAGCTGCTTGAGCCGGCCAGGGGGGAGGCCGAGCCGGTCAGCTGCTTCAGGGATGCTGAGCCAGTCGCCGACGAGTGCGTCGGCCGGGGGGTCAATCTGTGCCACGTTTCCGAATTTCCCACGCGGCGGCCCGGGTCAAACCCGGACACGCCAGTCTCGTGTGTTCTCTTTCACAAACCGGTGCGGCCCGCTCCTGCCTGATGGCCCAGTTCAGGCCCGGCGCTCAGGTCACGGCCGCGTCCCGCACCGGCACGTCAGGGTCGGCCAGCCGGGCGGTGTCGACGGCCCGCCCCGCTTCCATGAGCCGGCGGCCCTGCAGCATGTCCCGGGGCCGTCCCACCGTGAGGACGGCGACCAGCCGGTCCGGGCCCGGCGTCCCGGACACCCAGCACGCCGCCCAGCGCTCAGCGGCCGGGTCACCGCGCCAGATAAGGCGGTCCTCACGTTCATGGTGGCCAACGTACTGGACCATCCGGCCGAATTGCTCGGACCAGAAGTAGGGCACCGGGTCGTAGTCCTGCTCGGCGCCGAGCGCGTTGGCCGCGGCCACCCTGGGCGAGTGCAGGGCGGTATCCCAGTGCTCCACCCGCAGCCGCCGGCCGTAGCGGCCGGACCAGAACGCGGCGCAGTCCCCGGCCGCGTAGACGCCGGGCAGGGAGGCGCGCAGCCGGCTGTCGACGACGATCCCGTTGCCCAGCTCCACCCCGGACCCGTCCAGCCATCCGGTGTTCGGGCGGACTCCCACCGCGGTCACGACCAGATCGGCCTCCAGCCACCCGCCGCCGGGCAGGGCCAGGCCGCCTTCCTCGACCGATTCCACCGGCTGGCCGAGCCGCAGGTCCACCCCGGCCTCGGCGTACCAGGGCACCATCGCCGACCCGGCCGCCTCGCCCAGGGCGGCGGCGGCCGGGACCGCGGCCGCTTCCAGGACGGTGACGGCGCACCCGTGGGCCACCGCGGCGGTGGCCAGCTCGGCACCGATCCACCCCGCCCCGACGATGGCCAGCCGGGTCCCCTTCCGCAGCCCGGCCCGGATCCCCAGGGCATCGTCCACGGTGCGCAGCACATGCTGGCGGGCGGGTCCGGGCAGCAGCACCGGCGCGGCCCCGGTGGCCACGATCAGGCGGTCGAACCGGTACTCGCCGCGCCCGCTCCGGACCAGCTGCCCGTCCAGGCCGGTCGCGGCCTCGCCGAGCCGCAGGTCCAGGCCGAGCGCGGCCGCGTCGGTGTCCAGCCACGTCGAGTCGAGCTCGCCCATCATCAGCTTCTTGGACAGTGGCGGGCGGTCGTAGGGCGGATGGGGCTCGGCGCCGAGCATGGTGACCTGCCCGGCGTAACCCTTGGCCCGGAGCTCGGCCGCGGCGCGCGAGCCGGCCAGCCCCCCACCCACGATGACTATCCGCTCGATCTGCACGAGCACCAAGGCTAGAGGGACCGGTCGTCATCCGGGACGGGCCGGGCACCGCGAAGCGGCCGGCCAGCACCGCGAAGCGGCCGGCCAGCACCACCGAGCGCCGGGCGCACTGGTTTCCGGACAGGCGCGCAGCGCTTTCCGCCCGGGCCATATCCCGGACGGCACTCCGGCCGACGGGCTGTGATCACAGCATCGGCCAGTAAACCAGCAGGTAAGCGGGCCCATCCGGCTAGCTTCGTCACTCCCGGTCACCACCTGACACCGTGCAGGTGTTCCCAGCGCCCGGAGTGATAGTCGGCCATACAATCGAGCCGATGGACACGACGCTCGCGCGCCCACCCGTCGGCCGGCTCCTGGATGGCCGGTACCGGGTTGAGTCCCTTATTGCCACCGGCGGGATGGCAACCGTGTATCTGGGTACCGATACCCGGCTGGACCGCACCGTGGCGCTGAAGATCATGCATGCCGAGCTGGCCAATGACGAGGACTTCGTCCGCCGGTTCGTCGGCGAGGCCCGCTCCGTGGCCCGGCTTTCGCACCCCAACGTGGTCGGCGTGTACGACCAGGGCGCGGACGGGCGCACGCTGTACCTGGCCATGGAGTACGTGCCGGGCCGGACGCTGCGCGACCTGCTGAACGAGCGCGGCAATCTGGGCCCGCGCGAGGCCCTGGACATCATGGAGGGCGTGCTGGGCGGCCTCGGTGCCGCGCACGCCGCCGGGCTCGCGCACCGCGACGTCAAGCCAGAGAACGTCCTGCTCACCGACAGTCACGCGGTCAAGGTCGCGGACTTCGGCCTGGCCCGGATGCTCGCGGGCACCAGTAACACCAAGACCGGCATGCTGATCGGCACCGCGGCCTACCTGGCGCCGGAGCAGGTCTCCCAGGGCGTCGCGGACGCACGTACCGACGTCTACGCGGCCGGGATCTTGCTGTTCGAGATGCTCACCGGCGAGCAGCCGCACACCGCGGACACCCCGCTGGCGGTGGCGTACAAGCACGTCAACGAGGCCGTGCCGGTGCCGTCGCAGGTCACGGACGGCATCCCGCCAGCCCTGGACGACCTGGTCCTCCGGGCCACCAGCCGGAACCCCGCCCTCCGCCCCGCGGACGGCGGGCAGTTCCTGCGGGACCTGAACGAGGTGCGGCTCAGCCTGCCACCCGCTCCCCCGGCCTATCCCGCCGCGCCGGCCGCCGCCTACCCAGGGCCGGGTTACCAGCAGCCGGGTTACGAGCAGCCGGGCTACCAGGACCGTGGCTACCCGGCCCCGGGCGGCTACGAGGCGCCGGGTTACCAGACTCCCGGGTACGAAAGCCCGGGGTACGAAAGCGCTGGATACCAGGCCGCCGCCTACCAGGACACCCGCTACCAGGACGCCGGGTACCCGCAGGATAGCTGGCCCGCCCAGCCGCCGCCGTCGCAGTATGCCGGTGACCTGATCCCCGGCCTGCCCGGCTCCGGGGACCCCGCGGCCGCGGCGGGCCGCGGGCCTGGCCGCGCCGACCAGCGTGGGCGCGGCCTTCCCCACGGGCTCGTCTGCCGCACTGGACTCATCGACCTCCGCGTTTTCCGCGGCGGGATTCACCGCTCCGGCGGGCGAGAACCCGGCCGGGGTCACCCAGCGGGTCCACGACGACGGCTTCAACCGGGCCGCCAACCACACCCTGATCGTGGCCCCCGGCGCGGCCCGGGACTACGGCCGGGGCGGGGACGGATACCAGGGCCCCCGCGAGCCCGGCCTGCAGCGCTGGCTGTTCAGCCGCAGGCTCTACTACGTGCTCGGCGGCCTGGCCGCGGTGCTGCTGATCGGGCTGCTCGTCTGGTGGCAGTCGGCGGGCAAGTACACCACGGTGCCCTCGGTGGGTGGCCTGGCCGCGAACACCGCCCGGCTGGAGGTCCGCAGCGAGGGCCTGACCGCGAAGATGGGCACGCCCCAGTTCAGCGCCCAGGTGGCCAAAGGCAGCGTCATCGGCACCAACCCCGCCATCGGGTCCCGGGTGAGCAAGGGCGGCACGGTGCTGCTCATCGTGTCCAAGGGCCCGCGCATGATCGCGGTCCCCCAGGTGACCGGGAGCCCGCTGGCCACCGCGCAGGCCGCGCTGCGGCATGCGGGCCTCGTCCCGGGCAAGGTGGTCCAGCAGACGTCGACCACGATCGCGAGCGGGATCGTGATCAGCACCACCCCGGCCGCGAACGTGGCCTGGCCGCAGAACCGCCCGGTGGACCTCGTGGTCAGCACCGGCCAGCCGGTACCGAACTTCGTCGGGCAGCAGAAGGCCGTGGCCGAGCAGTGGGCTCAGGCCAACAGCGTCTCGCTGAACGAGGTCGCGGACCCGAAAAGCGACCAGCCCGCGGGCACCATCACCCAGCAGTCCGTGCCCCCGAACAGCGCTTTCACCCCGCACCAGGTCATCACCATTGACATCTCCAATGGCCCGCAGATGGTCAACGTGCCCAGCGTGGACGGCCAGCAGGTCTCCCAGGCCGAGCAGGCGCTGGCCCAGGCGGGCTTCCAGGTCAAGGTGGTCCAGGTCGGGCCGCTGAACAACGTGTTCAACTTCAGCCCCCAGGGGCAGGCCCCGCAGGGCAGCACGATCACCCTCTACGTGGGGTTGCCGTAAGCCGCCGGGCTCAGGCGTTAAGCCGCAGGCCCGCCGTTAGCCGCTACGGGGGCTAACGGGCGCGAGCCCCCGGGCCTGGTCTGGCCCGCTGTCCATCGCCCTCCCAGCCTTTGCGTAGCCATTGCGCTTTATTAACCCTCCTATTGCTTTTTCGCCTGCCGGAAACCTGGCATTAGTGGGTATGTCTCCAATTAGCACTGGTTCGTGTCCGGGGAAATGTCGCCGATGCAATAAAATGTCCGCGCCCCCCGTGATTGTGCCCGCTTCTGGTTGAGGAGGGCCCGAACCGAAGAAGGACCTGCTGAACATCCGCCGAGCGACCGTGTTCCGCCGTCCGGGGCGCCAGACCGTGCTCCGCGTGGTCGCGCACCTGGCCGCGTGGCTGCCGTTCGTCCTCGGCCCGGCCCGCCTCATCCGGCACGGCTGGCGCCCGGTCGGCGACGAGGCGGCCATCGCCCTGCGGTCCTGGAACGCGCTGACCTCGCACGGCCCGATGGTCGGCCAGGCCACCCGGCTGGCTCACGGGGTCTTCGACCCGGGCCCGCTGGAATACTGGCTGCTGGCCATCCCGGTTCATCTCGACACCGTGCACGGGGTCCTCTGGGGGGCGGTCATCTGCTGCCTGGTGGCCTGCTCGCTCGCGGTCGAGGCCGCCTGGTCGGTGCTCGGCGCGGCCGGCGGGCTGTGCGCCAGCGGGCTCATCATCGGCGTGGCGGTGTGGATACCAGACATCGCCGTGACGCCGAGCTGGAATCCGTGGTTCGGCATGACGTTCTTCCTCGCGGCGCTGGCGGCCGCCTGGGCGGTCATGTCCGGCCATCGCGGCTGGTGGCCGGCGCTGGTCATCACGGCGTCCATCGCGGCCCAGGCCCACCTCATGTTCACCGTCCCGTCCGCCGTGCTGGCCGTCCTGGCGCTCATCGTCGGGCTGGCGGACACCATCCGCGGGCGGCCGGGTTACTGGTGGCTGGTCACCGGCCTGGTCGCGGGGGCAGCGTGCTGGAGCGCCCCGCTCATCCAGCAGTTCACCTCACCGGACGGGAACCTGGGGCTGCTGCTGCGCAGCAGCGGCGCCGCGACCGGCCCGCGGACCGGCGGCGCGTTCAGCCTCAAGGCGCTGTCAGCCGCAGTCGAGCCCATCCCGATCTGGTGGAAGTCACGGTCGCCCGCGGCGATCTACGCCCTGATCAGTCACCGGCCAGCCTGGTTCGCGGTGGCCGTCCTGATCTTGCTGGCCGTGGCCGCGGTCATGGCGGTGCGCCCGCTGCGGTGCCGGCCCCTGGGGGCCCTGGCCGTGGTGAGCCTGGTGATCAGCCTCGGGTCGCTGGTGACGTACTCCGGTATCCCGGTGCACAACACGAGCCTGCTCACCCTGGGCTACCTGACCGTGCTGCTCTTCCCGATCGGCGTGCTGAGCTGGCTGGTCGTCGGAAGCTGGGCCGTGCTCACCGCGCGGCTGGCCGTCGCCGGGCGGGCCGCGCGGCCCGCCCGGACCTGGGGGCGCGGTACCCGGAAGCCCGGCCCGGCCGCGGACGGCAGCGCGCGTCCCGCCGGGCGGGGGCGGCGCGGCACCGGTCCCGTGGCCGGCCTCACGGCCGCGGCGCTGATCGCGCTGGGCACGATCCTGGCGGTGTCGCTGCAGGGTCCCGACGTCCGCAAGGTCACCACCGACCCGGCCATGGCCGCGACCTCGTCCGCGTCCCGGCAGATCGCCCGGGCCCTGCCCGGCCAGCCGATAGCCCTGTCGATCCACGACTTCGACGCGTCGGCCCTGGGGCGGATCACCCTGGGCGTGACCTGGGCGCTGACCCCGGACGGCTTCCGTGCGGAGAGCATGCACAGCCGGCTGGCCCGCGAGCTCGGTGACCGCTACGTGTTCCATGGCGAGGCGATCCCGCTGGTCAAGATCCGGGTGCGGCGGCACGGCACCTCCGTCGCCGTGACCCGGCCCACCCAGCTCGCCAGCCGCCGCTAGGGCCAGCCGCCCGCCGCTGGCGGTGCCGGCCGGAGGCGGTGTCCGCCGATCTGGGCCGGGTCGTGGTGCGTTGCGATACTGTGGCCGCCCGGGTCTCATCACACACACGCGGAAGTGGCCAGCTGTGAGCGGAACTAAGGTGACGCCAGCGGCCGACGGGTCGTCGAGCCGCGATGCTGCCGGGCCTCGCGGGCTGGCCCACCGTGGCTGGCCTTCCCCGGTCGCCCTGATCATCACCGGCTTCACCGTGATCGGCCTGGGCCTGCGGCTCTTCCTGCTGAGCCGGCCGGGATACCTGCTCGGCGTCACGCAGTACGACGACGGGCCGTACTTCGGCAGCGCACTGCGCCTGGTGCACGGCTCGCTGCCGTACCGCGACTTCATCATCGTGCAGCCGCCCGGCATCACGCTGCTGATGAGCCCGGCCGCGCTGCTGGCCCAGGTCACCAGCACGGCCTGGGGCATGGCCGCTGGCCGCATCCTGACCGTCGCGGCGAGCGCCGCGGGGATCGTGCTGGTCGGCCTGCTGACCCGGCACCGCGGCCCGCTCGCCGTGGCCCTGTCCTGCGGGGTGCTGGCCATCTTCCCGGGCAGCCTGGTCGCCGCGCACACCGTGCTGCTCGAGCCCTGGCTGACCCTGTTCTGCCTGATCGGCGCCGTCGTCGTGCTGGACCGTGACGAGTTCGCGGGCAGCGGCAGGCGCCTGCTGTGGGGCGGCGTGGCCTTCGGGTTCGCCGGCGCCGTCGAGGTGTGGGCCATCATCCCGGTCGTCGTGGTCGCGGTGCTGCTGGCCCGGGAGATCCGCCGGGCCGCGGTCTTCGTGGCCGGGGTGGCGATCGGGTTCTGCGTCCCGGTCATCCCGTTCGCGGCGAGCGCTCCGCGCCGGTTCTACAACAGCTTCTTCGCGGCCCAGCTGTTCCGGGTCGTGCCGACCCGTACCCCGGTGCAGAAGCGGCTGCGGCTGATGAGCGGCATCGGCCAGCTGCTGCACCTCGGCGCGACCGGGACGCTCATCGCCGCGCTGATCATCGTCATCTTCGTGGTGGCGGCGTTCATCACCGCCTGGCGGATCAGCGGCCGCCCGCTGACCGGCCTGGACTGGTTCGCGGTGGCGACCTGCACGCTGGTGGTGGTGGCGTTCCTCTGGTACGCCCAGTTCTTCCTGCACTTCCCCGCGTTCCTGGCGCCGTTCCTGGGCCTGTCGCTCGGGCTGGCCGCCGGCCGCCTGGCTGCCGCCCTGCAGACCGGGGGCATCGAGGCCCCCGCGAACCAGCGCAGCCCCGGCACCTGGGCGCAGTGGGCGGTGGTAGGCCTGGCCGCCTGCGGCATCGTGATCCTGGCCGTGCAGCAGGGCCAGTCGGACCTCAACGCGACGCCGCGGGTCACCCCGGCCGCGCTCCGCGCCGTGCAGCGCATCGTGCACCCCGGCGCGTGTGTCCTCAGCGACCAGGCGTCCTTCCTCATCGCCGCGGACCGCTTCTACTCCAGCGCGCCCGGCTGCTCGGAGATGGTCGACGCGATCGGCACGGACTACTCGCTGGGCCACGGGCGGGACGCCAGTTCCGGGGCGGCCCGGTTCCCGGCGGTCAACGCCACCTGGGCGGACGCGTTCCGGCACGCCCAGTACGTGTGGCTGTCGCTGCGGTTCAACAACCGGCGCATCGCCTGGACGCCGGCCCTCCGGTCGTATTTCGGGGACCATTTCACGCGGGTGTACAAGGACGGCCAGAGCGACGCCCTGTACGCCCGCACCAGCGGTGGCTGAGAGCCTGCCCCCGCCCAGGATCGGCGCCCATGTCCCGGTGGCCGGAGGCTTCGGGGCCGGGCTGCGTTACGCGGCCGGCATCGGCGCCGAGGCCATCCAGGTGTTCGTGTCCAACCCGCGGTCCTGGGCCCTGCCGGCCGGCGGCGCGGCGCACGACCGCCAGGCGGACGCGATCCGGGACCAGCTGGGTGAGGCCGCCCGGCCGGTGTTCGTGCACACGCCGTACCTGATCAACGTCGGTTCGGCGGACCCCGGAATCCGCGAGCGCTCCATGGCCTCGATGCTGTACTCGCTGCGCCGGGGCGGCGCGATCGGGGCCCGTGGCGTGGTGGTGCACACCGGCTCGGCGGCCGGCGGCGACCGGGACAAGAGTCTGCTCTACGCGCGGGACGGCCTGCTCGCGGCGCTGGACTCGATCCCGGACGACGGCCCGGACCTGCTCCTGGAGCCGATGGCCGGGCAGGGCCAGATGCTCTGCGCGACCGTGGCGGACCTGGGGCCGTACCTGGAGATGCTGGACTGGCACCCGCGCGCCGGGGTGTGCCTGGACACCTGCCACGCGTTCTGCGCCGGGCACGACCTCGCCGCCCCGGGCGGCGCGGACGCGGCCCTGGACGAGCTGGCCGCGGTCCTCGGCGGGACCGGGCGGCTCCGGCTGGTGCACGCCAACGACTCGAAGGACCCGTGCGGCTCGCACCGGGACCGGCACGAGAACATCGGCGCCGGCCAGATCGGTACCCAGGCGTTCCGTGCGCTGCTGCGCCACCCGGCGGCCGCGGGTGTCCCGTTCGTGGTCGAGACCCCCGGCCCCCGGGCGGCCCACGCCGCGGACATCGCCATCCTCAAGGACCTCCGCGCCCGCTAGCCGGCCAGCGCTACTCCTGGTGGGAGAAGCGCTCCTCGTGCCAGGGGTCCGCGGAGTTGTGGTAGCCGCGCTCCTCCCAGAAACCGCGCCGGTTCTCGGTGAGGTACTCCACCGCCCGCACCCACTTCACGCTCTTCCAGCCGTACAAGTGCGGCACCACCAGCCGTAGGGGGTAGCCGTGCTCGGGGGTGAGCGGGGCTCCCGCGACCGCGGTGGCGAACAGCGTGGTGCCGGCGGCGAAATCGTCGATGGCGATGTTGGCGCTGTACCCGTACTCGGCCCACACCATCACGTGCGTGACCGGGCCCGCCGGGGGCGCCGCGGCCAGCAGCCCGGCCGCCGCGATGCCCTCCCAGGGGATCGCGGGGATCGTGCACTTGGTGACGCAGTGCAGGTCGGCGGTGACGGCGCAGCCTGGCAGCCGGGTGAGTGCGGCCCAGTCCCAGCGGTGCTCCACGCCGGATTCGGTGGCGCCCGTCACGGTGAAGGTCCAGGTGTCCGGGCGGAACCTGGGCACCCGGCCGTAGTGCTGGGCAGGCCAGTCTCGCCGTACCACCTGGCCCGGCGGCAGATCCCGCTTCACCTGGACCCGGGTAGCCGCCGCGCCGGCCAGCACCTGGCTCACGAGTGACTGCCCCCGTGCTGGCTGGCCCGCCTGCTGGCCCAGTGTTGCCCGGCCGCCGTCCGGCTGACCCATTGCTTGCCCTCCTGGCTGCTCCGCGGCTTCTACCATCGCATGCGGGCTAATCACCGCACCCGCCACCCCCGCCCTCCACCGATGCGCTAGGCTACCTTTCATGCGTCAGCAGTTTTGGTTCTGGTATGGCTACCGGCCCGGCATTCGGACGGTCGCTCGCCAGACTCTGCGCTGACGCGAGCGAACTTCCAGGAAGCCCCGGGCCACAGGCCCGGGGCTTTTTGCGTGAACGGCCCCGGGCCCGGCTCCGGAACCGACAGCAGCCGCCGCGCCAGCAGCGGCACCCAGAGAAGAGGACCCCAATGGTTGTGGTCATGACCCCCGAGGCCACGCAGGCGGACGTGGACGGAATCGTCGATGTGGTGCGCGATGCTGGCGGTGAGGCGTTCGTGACCCGCGGTGTCTCGCGGACCATCGTCGGCCTGGTCGGTGACGTGGACCAGTTCGGCTCGCTCAACCTGAGGAGCAGGCCGGGGGTGCTCGACGTGATCCGGATCTCCGTGCCCTACAAGCTGGTCAGCCGGGAGAACCACCCGCACCGGACCGTCGTCGAGGTCGGCGGCGTGCCCATCGGCCCGGACACGATGACGGTGATCGCGGGCCCGTGCGCGGTGGAGTCCGCGGAGCAGACCCTGACCGCGGCCCGGATGGCCAAGGCCGCGGGGGCCTCGCTGCTGCGCGGCGGCGCGTTCAAGCCGCGGACCTCGCCGTACGCGTACCAGGGCCTGGGCGAGGAGGGCCTGAAGATCCTGGCGGACGTGCGCGAGGAGACCGGCCTGCCGGTGGTGACCGAGGTCATCGACCCGCGCAGCGTGGACCTGGTCTCCTCCTACGCCGACATGCTCCAGGTGGGCACCAGGAACATGCAGAACTTCGCGCTGCTCCAGGCGGTCGGCGAGGCCCGCAAGCCGGTGCTGCTCAAGCGGGGGTTCAGCGCCACGATCGAGGAATGGCTGATGGCCGCCGAGTACATCGCCCAGCGGGGCAACCTCGACATCGTGCTGTGCGAGCGGGGCATCCGCACGTTCGAGACCGCGACCCGCAACACGCTGGACATCAGCGCGGTCCCGGTGGCGCAGCGGCTGAGTCACCTGCCGGTCATCGTCAACCCGTCGCACTCCGGCGGCCGCCGTGACCTGGTCCTGCCGCTGACCCGGGCGGCCATCGCGGTCGGCGCGGACGGCATCATCGTGGACGTCCACCCGGAGCCGGAGCTGGCGCTGTGTGACGGCGACCAGGCGCTGCTGGACGCCGACCTCCGCGAGCTGGCCAGCGTGGCCGCGCACCTGCCGCCGCTGATGGGCCGGACGCTGACCCCGCCGCGCGGCGCCCGCCCGGGCCGCCGGGCCGCCGAGCCGGCGCCGGTCGGCTAGCGAAGGCCGCGCCTCCATTACGGGACGCCATTTAACCCGCCATTCTCAGCCGATCTCTGCGGGTCTAAGCTGACTGCGGCCCGGCCAATGAAGCCGGGTCCCAGTCAAGCCCACGGGGAGATGCCGACCATGAACCGAGCCCACCGGGCCCGCGCCACCCTCGGATCGGGGCTCGCGGCCGCGGCCTTAGCCGTCAGCGCGGGCCTGCCCGCGCAGGCAGCCTCCGCCACCGGCTGGCGGGTCGTGTCCAGCCAGCACTACGGGGCGGCGAACGCGTTCAGCCTGCTGACCTCCGTGGTGGCGCCATCCCGGGCGGACGCGTGGGCCTTCGGCGGCTCCGACCTCAGCGGGGCCACCGCGGGCACGCCGGTTGCCGAGCAGTGGAACGGCACGGCCTGGCAGAACGTCGCCCTGCCGGGCGGCCTGGCCGACTCCATCGAGGCCGCCAGCGCCCCAGGCCCGGGCGACATCTGGGCGGTGAGCCGCCTGGGCGAGTACGTCCTGCACTGGGACGGCACGACGTGGGCCGTGGCCAGGCAGTGGGCACCGGGCGGCATCCCGCTGCAGCTGACCGGAGTGACCGCCTTCAGCGCGAAGAACGTCTGGGTGTTCGGCGCGGGGGGCTCCGGCCCCGGACTGGGCACCTGGCACCTGCACGGCACGACGTGGACCCAGGTCACCGGGGTCGGAGGCGGGATCACCGAGGCCAGCGCCGTGTCCGCCACGGACATGTGGGCCATCGGCGCGTCCTCCGCACCGCAGGACACCATCGTGCACTACAACGGCTCGGCCTGGACACAGGTCACCGACCCCGCGCTGTCCGGGCTGCAGTTCCAGGGCATCCTGGCCGGGTCCGATACAGATATCTGGCTCTCGGCCATGAACGGGTCCCAGCCTGAGCTGCTGCACTTCGACGGCCAGCAGTGGCAGACGATCGCCATCCCCTGGTCGCTGTCGGCCGGGAACGTGGCCTCCGACGGCCACGGCGGCGTCTGGATCACCGGGGACAAGGTGAGCACCAACAGTTCCTACGCCCTGCACTACAGCCAGGCCGGCACCTGGTCCCGGCACCTGTTCGGTACGCAGACCCCGCTCCTCTCGCTCGCCCTGATTCCCGGCACCACCTCGGTGTGGGGCGCGGGCGGCGCAGTCCAGCCCGACGGCAGCGGCAACGCGACCATCTGGGCTTACGGCGCCGCCGGGTAGTCCCGCAGGCGGGCGGCCGGCTGCGGGCCGCCCGCCCGTCCGCTCTTTCTCCGCAACGAGGACCGTCGCGGGCATCAGCCCCGCGACGGTCCTCGTTGCGGATCCTGAGGTTCTCAGGGGTGATCGGGCCGGTACTCCTGCGCGATCGCGGCCAGCTCCGCCGCGAGATCGCCCGCGTCCATCCGGGCCTCGATCCGGCGCAGGTCATCGATCCGGGCCCGGGTTTCGACCTGGCGCGGGATCAGCAGCGTGCAGCAGTCCTGGTCGGGCAGTTCGGACAGGGCCAGGGTGGCGATCCGGCGGGCCTCGTCGATGATCTCGATCTTGTCGTGGCCGATCAGCGGGCGCAGCACCGGCAGCGTTACCGCGTCGTCCAGCGCGGTGAGGTTGGCTAGCGTCTGGCTGCTGACCTGGCCGAGTGAGTCGCCGGTGACCAGGGCGGCCGCGCCGAGGCGGCGGGCCAGCACCTCCCCCGTCTTGAGCATCAGCCGGCGCTGTGCCACGAGCTGGAGCCGGCTCGCACCGGCGGACGCCAGCCGCTGCTGGGTCCGGCCGAACGCGACCACGTACATCCGCGAGTCGCACTGGAATCGGTCGAGCTGGTGCATCAGCCCGTACGCCTTGTACACCGACTCGGGGCCGGTCAGCGGCATGCCGGAGAAGTGCAGGAAGTCGCAGCGCAGGCCGCGGCGCATCATCCGGTACCCGGCCACCGGGGAGTCGATCCCGCCCGACATCAGCACCAGCGCGCGGCCGCTCATCCCGACCGGCAGCCCGCCCTGGCCCGGCGCGCCGCCGGTGTAGACGAACACCTCATGCTGGTCCACCTCGACGACGATGGTCAGGTCGGGGCGGGAGAGGTTGACCGGGTAGCCGTAGGCCCGCTGCACCCGGGCGCCGATCTCCCGGGCCAGCCCGGCCGAGGTCAGCGGGAAACGCTTGTCGCGGCGGCGGGCCCGGACCGCGAACGACCCGGTCCGCCCGGCCGCCATCGCGACCGCGGTGCCGATCGCCGCCTCGGGGTCCTTGGCCACCCGGGCGGCCCGGCACACCCGGGCGATGCCCATCACCGAGCTGACCCGCTCGGCCACCCGGTCCATGGCCGCCTCGGCGCCCTGGCCGGTCGCAGGCCCGTGCTGGCCAGTGCCGGGCTGGCCGGTCCCGGGCTGGCTGGTCCCGGGCTGGCTGGAGAGGCGGAGCACGATGACGCCGCTGCGGTGGCCCAGGCGCACGCCGACGCCGAGGTCACGGACCGCCCGGCGGATGTTGCCCTGCAGGATCCGCTCGAAGTGGTGCCGGTTGCCGCCCTTGAGCACGATCTCGCCCACCTTGAGCAGCACGCACGGCTCGGCGAGGGCGGCGTGGGCGGGCTCGCGGACGGTGGCGGCGCCGGGCTCCCGGACCGGGCCCGGGGCGCGGGGGACGCTGGTGATGCCGTTCGTGGCCGCCGGGTGACCAGCCCCGGGCAGTACCGCCATCACCCCAGTCTGCCAGCATCCCGCCCAGCGCAGGTGGCGTGCCAGGCGCCGATTGGATCAGGACCGATCACGAGGCCAACCCGGTCCTCATGCTCATTAAGCAGATGTACATTTTCGCCTTGTCATGGCGGTCTGGGATCGCCGCCTGCACACGGGAGCCCGTTCAGCCAGCCTCCGGGTCGCCCCCGCCAACCTGGGTGCAGCCTGACTCGACTGGCCGGGGCGAGGTACGGTGCGGGAATGACGGTCAAACTCGTAGTCCTATACACCCAGCCCGACGACCCGGCCGCGTTCGAAGAGCACTACGTCGGCGTGCACATGCCGCTGGTGGCGGGGGTGCCCGGGTTGCAGCGCGCCGAGGCCGGGCGGCTCACCGCGGCCCTCGACGGCGGCGGGCAGACGTTCTACCGCATGGCCGAGCTGTACTTCGCCGACCAGGGCGCGCTGAACACCGCGCTCGGATCGCCCGAAGGGCAGGCCACGGCGGCCGACTACCAGAAGATCGCGCCGACCGGGTCCCGGATGTTCGTCCAGGTGCTGGACGACTGACGGGTCGCGGGCCCCCGGCCGCGCCGGCTCTGGCCGTGCGGGCCCGGCCCGTGCTTCCCGGGCCGCGGCTGTCGATCCGGGCCGGCGTCGTTCGACTCACTGGTGAAAGCCAGCAACGCTGCGAGCCAGGAGGACACGATGCGCTACCTGTTCCTGCTGTACGGGCCGGACGAGCCGCTGCCCGGGCCGGAGACGCCCGAGGGGCAGAAGATGATCGGCGAGTGGCGGACCGCCACCGAGGCGATGGCCAAGGCGGGCGTACTGATCGACTGCGGCCCGCTGCAGCCGCCGTCCGCGGCCACCACCGTCCGGGTCCGGGACGGCGAGACGCTGCTCACCGACGGGCCGGCCGCCGAGATCAAGGAGCAGTTCGGCGGCTACACGCTGATCGAGTGCGCGGGCCTGGATGAGGCGCTGCGCTGGGCCGCGACCGTGCCGACCGCGTTCAACGGGTCGGTGGAGGTCCGGCCGGTGGTGCAGATCCCTGACCAGGGGGTGCCGGGCTGAGCCAGCCGCAGGAAGAGGTGTTCCGGGCCCACTGGTGGGCGGCGGTCGCGACCGTCGCCCGCCTGGTGGGAGACCTCGAGATCGCCGAGGACGCGGTGCAGGACGCCTGCGCCGCGGCCCTCACCCAGTGGCCGGCGGCCGGTATCCCGGACCACCCGAGGGCCTGGCTGGTCGGCGTGGCCCGGCACAAGGCCACCGACCGGCTGCGCCGGGAGAGCCGCCGTGCGGAGAAGGAAGCCGCGGCCATGCGGGACGGCGCCCTGGGCTGGGCCGCCGCGGGCCCAGCCGGTGCCGCGGGCGCCGCCGGGGGGCCGGCCCAGCTCCCGGCCGGCGGGCCGGTCCCGGACGGGCCGGCCTGCAGCGCCGATGACGAGCTGGGGCTCATCCTGGCCTGCTGCCACCCGGCCCTGGACCCCGCGGTCCGGGTGCCGCTGACGCTGCGGTCGGTCTGCGGGCTGCCCACCGCGGAGATCGCGGCCGCGTTCCTGGTCCCCGAGCCGACCATGGCCCAGCGGCTGGTCCGCGCGAAACGCAAGATCCGGCAGGCGGGCATCTCGCTGGCCCTCCCCCCGGCCGACGAGCGGGCCGGGCGGATCGGCGGCGTGCTGCGTGTCGTGTACCTGGTGTTCACCGCCGGCCACAAACCGTCGGCCGGCGACGCCCTGGTCCGGGGCGATCTGTGCGACCAGGCGATCAGGCTGGCCCGCTCGCTGGCCGCGCTGATGCCGGGCGAGGCCGAGGTGACAGGGCTGCTGGCGTTGCTGCTGCTGACCGACGCGCGCCGCGGCGGCCGGGTCAGCCCGGCGGGCGACCTGGTCCTGCTGGCGGACCAGGACCGCTCGCGCTGGGACCGGGCGAAGATCGCCGAGGGTGAGGAGCTGCTCGCCCAGGCCCTGCGGGCCCGCCAGCCGGGGCCTTACCAGCTGCAGGCCGCGATCGCCGCGTGCCACTCCTGCGCCCCCTCGGCCGCGGGCACCGACTGGCAGGAGATCGCCGCCCTGTACGGGGCGCTGCTCCGCTACGAGCCGACGCCGGTGGTGGCCGCGAACCGGGCCGCCGCGGTGGCCATGGCGCAGGGCCCGGCGGCCGGGCTGGCCCTGCTCGACGAGGCCGCCGCGGACCGGCGGCTGGCCCGCTGGCCGCAGCTGCATATCGCCCGCGCCGAACTGCTCGGCCGCCTGGGCCGGCGCGCCGACGCGGCCCGCGCCTACCAGGCCGCGCTGGACCTGGCACCGGCCGCGCCCGAGCGGGACTTCATCGGCCGCCGCATCCGCGGCCTGGCCGGCTGAGCTTCTGGCAGATCCGCAACGAAACCCACGAGCCACGTCATGACGGAGACCACGGCATGAGCACGATCACGGTCCGCCCGGCAGTCCCAGGCGATTTCCCGGCCATCGCGAAGGTCGCGGTGGCCACCGGCCAGGAGGAGGAGTGGGCCGGATCCGACCCGGCCTACCTGGCCTACCTGCTGGAGCACGGCACCCTGCTGGTCGCGGAGCGGGACGGCTGCGTGACCGGGTTCGGGGCGACCCGGCTGATCGGGGACGGCCCGGCGGCGGTCAGCATGCTGTGCGACCTGTTCGTCCATCCGGGGACGCACGGGCGCGGTTGCGGCCGGGCGATCTTGAGCCAGCTATGGCCCGGTGCTGCAAGAACCGGTGCTGCAAGAACCGGCGAGCCGGGCCGGGCCGGGCCGCCGCGGATGACGTTCAGCAGCCAGCACGCGCACGCGCTGCCGCTGTACACGCGGTTCGGCCTGGACGCGTGGTGGCCGCTGCTGTACCTGGCCGGCGACGTGCGCGCGGTGCAGGCGCCGGACGGCTGGACGGTGACGCCGGCCAGCACGGCCGAGGTGGCAGCGGCCGAGCAGGACTGGACCGGGGTGGACCGGTCCGCCGATCACCGGGCCTGGGCGGCCCGGCCGCACGGCCAGCCGCTGCGGGCCTTCCATCACGGGGAACTGGCCGCGGCGGGCACGGCCGCCGGGCACGGGCCGGAGTACGGACTGGTCCATCTGGCGGCCGCGCCGGACACCCCGGCCGCGGACGCGGTGCTGGCCGTGCTGGCCACCCTGAAGGCCCCGGAGGGCCGGGCCCGGGTCTGCCTGCCGGGGCCGCACCCGGCCGTACGGCCGCTGTTCGCGGCCGGCTGGCGGCACGAGGACAGCGACCTGTTCATGGCGACCGACCCGGGACTGCTCGACGCGCGCCGCGCGGTGCCCAGCCCGGGCGGCGCGTGACGTTCCCGGGTGATCCAGATGACCCCCGCCCGACCTGCCGTGATCATCCGGCTGATGCCATGATGCTCTGTGTGGATAACAAGCTGCTCCACGACGCGCCGCGGGACCACGGCTCCGGGCCGCGCCCGGCAGGGGCCGGGGCAGACGGCCACGGCCCGCGGGGGGACCGCCGTGACGGCCACCGGGGCCCGGTGACCGACGGGCAGCACCGCCGTGAGGTCCTGCTCCGGGTGGTGCGGATCAGCGAGGCGCTGAACCAGCGCCTGGCCCGGTGACCGTTCCATGACGGAGTTCCTGTCCACCGACGACGCGCTGGAAGTGGCCCGGCTGGCCACCGGTGAGCCTCCCCGGGTCCGTGACTTCACCGACCTGCACGCGGCGCTGGCCCGGCCCCAGCAGACCGTGGCTGGCCAGGAACTGTTCCCGGACATCTGGGACAAGGCGGCGGCGCTGATGGAGGCGCTGGCTCACAGTTACGCGCTGGTGGACGGCAACAAGCGGCTCACCTGGAACGCGACCTGGTTCTTCCTCGGCGTGAACGGTCACCCGCTGGCCGAGCCGCTCGACGGGGAAGCGGCTTTCCAGTTCGTGTACGACCTGGTCCGGGGCCGGCTGACGCCCGCTGCCATCGCGGAGCGGCTGCGGGAGTTTGCCGACTGAGGCCCCCGGGCCGACCGCGTCCCCCGGTCCGGGGGCGGGCTACTGGCGGGCCAGGTTCGGGGCGCCGTCACGCAGGACGAACTTCTGGATCTTCCCGGTGGCGGTCTTGGGCAGCTCGGTGACGAACGTCACCCCGCGCGGGGCCTTGAAGTGGGCCAGCCGCTCGCGGGCGAACGCGATGATCTCGTCCTCGCTGGCAGTCTCGCCGTCCCGCAGCACCACGAACGCCTGCGGGGTCTCCCCCCAGCGCTCGTGCGGCAGCCCCACGATCGCGGCCTCCTGGATCGCCGGGTGGCGCAGCAGCGTTCCCTCGACCTCGACCGACGAGATGTTCTCGCCGCCGCTGATGATCACGTCCTTGATCCGGTCGCGGATCTCGACGTAGCCGTCCGGGTGGACCACAGCGGCGTCGCCGGTGTGGAACCAGCCGTCGCCCATCGCCCGCCGGGTGGCCTCCGGGTCGTGGTAGTAGCCGGACATGACGACGTTCCCGCGGACCACGATCTCGCCCATGGTCTCCCCGTCCGCGGTGACCTCCTGGCCGTCGTCGCCCTGGACCCGCAGCTCCCCCGAGGTCAGCAGCTCGACTCCTTGCCGGGCCTTGACGTCCGCGCGGTCGGCGGGCTTGAGGTCCTCATGCTCCGGCAGCGGGGCGCAGACCGTGATGAACGGCGCGGTCTCGGTCAGCCCGTAGACCTGGGTCACGTCCCAGCCGAAGCCCCCCTCCAGCCGCTCGATGGTCGCGGCCGCCGGGGGCGCCCCGGCCGTGATCACGACCACGCCGGGCGGCACCTCGCCGCGCACGCCGTCGGGCGCGTTGGCCAGTGAGATCAGCACCGTCGGGGCGGCGGACAGGCGGCGCACCTGCTCCTCGCGGATCAGCCGGAACACCTCGGCTGGCTCGACCTTGCGCAGGCAGACGTGAGTCGCCGCGGCGGCCGTCACGGTCCAGGTGAACGTCCAGCCGTTCGCGTGGAACATCGGCAGCGTCCACAGGTACCGCTCGCCCACCGGGATCGGCAGGTGCAGCAGGGTGCCGATCGAGTTCATCGTGGCGTTGCGGTGGGTGATCATCACGCCCTTGGGACGCGCCGTGGTACCGCTGGTGTAGTTGATCGTGAGGAGGTCCCGCTCGTCCACGTCGGCCCGGTGGAAGTCCGGGCTCGCGGCGGCCACGGCCGCCTCATAGTCGAGCCAGCCGTCCCGGGCTCCCCCGAACGCGACGAAGTCCCGTACCCCGGGGATCCGGTCCCGGATCGAGTCCACCGCGTCCAGGTAGTCCTCATCCACGCAGACCACGCTGGACCCGGAGTGGTTGATGATGTACACGAAGTCTTCCGCTGTCAGCCGGTAGTTGATCGGCACCAGCACCGCGCCGATCTGCGGCACCGCGTAGAACGCCTCCAGCTGGGCGTGGGTGTTCGGCGCGATCGTCGCCACCCGGTCACCGCGCGCCACGCCGAGCTGCTGCAGGGCAGCTGACCAGCGGTCGCAGCGATCGAAGAACTGCTCGTAGGTCAGCCGCAGCTCACCATCCACGACGCCCTCGCGCTGACCGTGAAGCCGGCGGGTCCGGCGGGCGAACTCGAGCGGCGTGAGTGGCGTTTCCATGCGCGCCTCCACAGTGAAGCGGGTCTCCGGCCCGCGCGGCCAGGCCAGGGGCGGCCGGCCCGGGCAGGCGGGCCGGGATGGCAGCCCGGGCAGGCGGCCCCGGAGTACCCGGCGAGCAGGGCATCCGTCACAGGCGGTCCCGCCGCCACCGCAGGCGTGCTGTCAACAAGGACGTTAGCGGGAGATCGGCGTTTCCACGAGGACGCAACCGCGTAATTTACCGGGACCTTCGCCCCTGGCTGCCGGGCGGGAGGTCAGGGGGCGAGGACGCCGGCCAGGATGCGGTTCTCGCCGCGCTGCCAGATGGTCCCGATCTCGGCGAAGCCCGCGGCGCGCAGCCCGTCCACGTGCGTGTCCAGCCGGACGGACTCCGACCCGTGGTGGTCCTCGCTCAGCCTGCGCTGCTCGCGCTCGGCCAGCGGGCCGGACAGCGCGGGATCCTCCTTGATCGCCTCCCACCAGCTCTGCCAGCTCTCCGGCAGGCCGTCGGGGAAGCGGCGCCGCTCCTCCCGCTCGATCAGCGCCTGCCCCAGCCGGGCCAGGGTGGGAACCGCCACCGGGTCGTCCTTCAGGTGATCCCCGTCGAGCAGCAGACCGCCCGGCCGCAGCGCCGTGGCCAGCCGCGCGTACATGACGTGCAGCGCCTGCGGCCGCAGCCAGTGCAGGGCCGTGGTGCTCACCGCCGCATCCGCCGGCCGGTCCAGGCCGAGCTCCGCGGTCCAGCCGTTAGAGCGCAGATCCACATCGGCGAACCGCAACCCGTCCCGCTGGCCGTACGCGGCGCGGCCGAGGGCCAGCAGCACCGGGTCCGTGTCGATCGCGATGACGCGGGCCGCGGGGATGCGGTCCAGCAGCCGGACCGACAGCGAGCCCGGCCCGCAGCCCAGGTCGAGCACGAGCGGGTCGGGGCGCCCGGCCGCTTCCTCGACCGCGTCGATGAGAGCGGTGAAGCGGTCTTCCCGGTCGGGCAGGTATCCCTGCTGCTGGATCTCCCACCGGGCGATCCAGCCCATTGCGGTCTCACGGTCCAGCGCGTCCTGATCCGGCACGGTCACACCGCCTCCATGTCACTGACGACTATGCTTTCGGCAGTCACCAACCTAGGTTGCGGAGCATAACTGGTCAAGTGAATTTCAACAGTCACATGGACATCGTGGTGACCGTGGCGGCCAGCCTGGTCAACACGCTCACGCCTGGCGAGGAACGCGGCCATCCGTACCCGCCGGTGGACGACGCCCGGTTGCCGGCCGCCGCGACCGCGGCGCTGCGGGCGGGCCTCCCGCAGACCCGGGACGTCACCCTGGCCGAGGCCACGCAGCTGCGCCGCTTCGCGCTGGCGTTCCGGGCCGTGTTCGCGGCCGTCGCCGGCGGCGACGTGGACGCCGCGGCCCGGCAGGTCAACGCGCTCCTCGCGGCCACCGGCGCCCATCCCTGGCTGGACAGCCACGACGGCGAGCCCTGGCACCTGCACTTTCACGGCGCCGAGGATTCCATGGCCGTCGGCTGGGCGGCCGGCTGCGCTACCGGGCTGGCCGTGGTCCTGGGCAGTGAGCTGCACGGCCGGATCGGCGTGTGCACGGCGCCGCGCTGCGACCGGGTCTACGTGGACACCTCGCGGAACGGCACCCGCCGGTTCTGCTCCACGACCTGCCAGAACCGCGTGAAGGCGGCCGCCTTCCGGGCCCGCCACCCCGTCGTGACCTAATCCGGGTGCGGCAGGGTGGAGACGGCACGGACGGCCGGGAGGGCGAGGACGATCGTGCAGCTCACCGTGGACCAGGCGGCCCCGAACCCGAGCACGGCCCCCGCACCGAAAAGCGCGGCCACCGGGCCGGCCGCGGCGAACGCGAGCGGGCCGAACGCGAACGCGGTCACCGTCTGGAACGCGCTGACCCGGGCCAGCACGCCGGCCGGGAGCTGCTGCTGCTCGGCGGCCGCAGCGAAGGTGCCGCCCAGCGCGGATCCGGCGCCCGCCACCACCGTCCCGGCGGCGACGACGGCCAGCGGCCCGTGCAGCGCGAGCAGCGCGCACGGCACGCCGTAGCCGAACCCGGCCAGGGTCGCAGCGGTCATCGGATGGCGCGGCCGGCGGCCCAGGGCCAGCAGCGCCCCCAGCACGGACCCGCCGCCGTAGCAGGCCATGACCGCACCCCAGGCCCCCGCCCCGCCGAGGTACTCCCGGCACAGCACCGGGCCGAGCAGCAGGAACGGCCCCCAGGTCAGCAGGTTGAACAGGGTGAACTGGACCGTCGTGATCACCAGCCAGGCCCGGCCGCGGAACTCGGCCCAGCCGTCCCGCAGGTCATCCAGGTAGGACCGGACGGCGGGCGCCCGGGCCGCTCCGGGGCGGCCCGGCCCCTGCCCCGGGCCAGGCGGCCCCCGGGCCGGTTGCGGGTAGGCGGAGCGACGCGAGGGCCAGCACGCTGACCCCGTACGAGCCCGCGTCCAGCGCGATGACGGTGCCGGGCCGGCCAGCGCGACCAGGATGCCAGCCAGCCCGGGGCCGGCCACCACGGCCGCGGACCGGGCCGCGGTGAGCAGGGCGTTGGCGCTGACCAGGTCGTCCTGAGGCGCCAGTTCGGCGGTCAGCCCGCTGAGCGCGGGGGTGAAGGCCGCGTCGCCGGTCCCCCGGACCGCCGCGAGCAGGATGAACACCCACAACGCAGGCCGCCCGGCCAGCACGGCCGCGGCCAGCACGGCCTGGGCGGCGCAGCGCGCGGCGTCCGCCCCGAGCATGACCGGCCGCCGCTGAGGGATCTGCGTGAGCAACTGCCAGCGCAGGTTCCACCGCGCCACAGGCCGCCGTTCTTCGGGCACCCCTTTCCTGAGACTGCAATTTTCAGCTGGGGCGCCTCAGCGAACGAACGTGCCCTTGCCGACCACGGAGACGATCAGGCCGCGCTCGCGCAGTTCCCGCATGGTCCGGCGTACCGTCTGGTACCCAATCTGCCACTGGTCGGCCAGGTCACGCTCGGATGGCAGTTTCTGCCCGTGGGCCAGCTCGCCGGCTTCGATCGCGCTCGCGACCCAGTCCGCCGCCTGCTCGTAGAGCGGCACGGTGACACCGGATCGAAGCGCGGCGAGTCGGACATGATCAGCACCGTAGCGCCCCGCTGAACTGCGGAAAGACTCGTGAGGCTACTCATCGCCACTAGAGGCCTCGCATCGACTCTTAGTGCTCTGTATCGTGGAGGGCATGAGCGAGCATGACTGGCCATCCGGCACACCTGCCCCTGAGCCATCCGCAGAAGAAGACGAGGCTCTGATGAAGATGCAGCGTGATTTCCCCAGCCACCGAATCTGGCGGGAGATCATCCCCGGTCGCACCATCTACATCGCGCGGTCGGCCCACGCCACCGCCCACCCCCACACCGTGGTCACCCCCGACTTACATGAACTACACGCCGCACTGACTGACGCCAGCCAGGCTGGCAGGCCACGATGACCGGTCTGCCAGCTACCCGCCCGGCCGCGCAACGCTGGACGACCGCCGTCGATGGCGTGCGGCTGCGCCACTTACGCCACCAGCATGGGCTCTCCCAGGAACAACTCGCCAGTCAGGCCGGGATCAGCCTGACCACCATGCGCCGCCTGGAACGCCAGCCCGCCGCCCCCTGCCGCTGCCGCACCCTCGGCCGCCTCGCCGCCGCCCTGGACGAAGATCCCGCCTGCCTCACCCCAGCCACCCGCCCCTGAATCTCTCTTGCCTGCTGCGCGCGTATCGCGGTGACCAGGCAGTCAAGGCTTCCGCAAGGAGGCCGTCAGGACGCGCCTCGCACACTGGCCGCACGGGGGAGAGAGGCGGACAAGTTATGCACCAGGCCACTACCCCAGCCATCGCAGCGGCCCCCCTTCCCCGGCGGTTCACAGCCGGGACAGTTCAGGTCAGCGGCCGGGACATCGACGGGCTGATGTTGTGCGGCGAAATGTACGGCGCACCGTATGACCTGCTCGCCGTCTACCTGAACGTCCAGCCGGACCGGCTGCGCGCCATCGTGGCCCGCTGGCGCGCCGCCGGATACGCCGAGACCGGCCGGCTCGGACCAGGGCCGGCGTGGTGCTGGCTGACCCGCCCCGGCCTGGCCGCCCTGGGGCTGCGGTTCGCGGCCGGCCGCCCGTCACTGGGACAGCTGGCGCACATCCGGGCCGTGCTCGCGGCCCGCCTGGCCCTGGAGTCCAGCCCGGCCGGGCAAGCCGGCCAACCCTGGTGGCGCTCGGAACGCCGTATCCGCGCCGCTGCCGGGGACCGGGACGGCGGCGGGCACATCCCCGACGCCGAAGCCTGCTGGGCCGAGATTCCCGGCAGCCCCTACCCGGGGGAACGGTGGGCCATCGAAGTCGAGCTAACCCCCAAGCCGATGGCCCGCACCGCCACCGTCATGGCCGGGCTGCTGTACCGCCGCACCGGCTACAGCCCCGCCGCGAAACCCTGCGACCGGCCCCGCTACGACCGGGCCGTCTACCTCGTCAGCCCCCCAGCGCGCAGCGCCGTGACCCGCGCCGCCACCACCCTGCCCGCACCCCTGCAGGCCAGGGTGACCATCCGCGACCTGCCCCCCGAGGCGATCCTGTGGTGACGTTCTGGGCCTACCTCCGCTTTCAGGCGCTAGACCTCCAGCTCATCTACAAAGGCGACACCGGCCAGGTCACCTGCCGCGCCACCATCATCCACGACAGCCGCGACCCCGCCAGCGACACAGCCGGGAACCCCCGTTCGGACTCCGGCTGTGTCCCTGGGGGAGCACCAATCGTCTGATCACGAACTGACTGGCTCAGCGCCACCTCCCGGGGCCCGGGAGTCAGCGGGCGGGCGGACCGGCCAGGCGGGCGTCGTCGCGGCGCAGGCCGGCGGGCAGGTACGCGGCTCCCGGGCCGCCCGTGCGGGCGGTGTCGGCGGGGTTGGAGATCGCGCACCGCTGCAGGGACAGGCAGCCGCAGCCGATGCAGGAGTCCAGGCCGTCACGCAGGGCGGTGAGCGCCTCGATCTGGTCGTCCAGCCGGTGCCGCCAGCCCCGGGACAGCCGGGACCAATCCGCGCGGGTGGGGGTGCGCCCCGCGGGCAGCGACGACAGCGCCGCGGCCACCTCATTCAGGCTGAGCCCGACGTTGCGGGCGGCCCGGATGAAGGCCAGCCGGCGCAGCGTGCTGCGCTCGAAGCGGCGCTGGCCCCCCGCGGTCCGGCCCGCGGACAGCAGGCCGAGTCCCTCGTAGTAGCGGACGGCCGACTCGGCGAAACCGCTGCGCCGGGCGATCTCCCCCACCGTCAGCAAATCCGTGGCGCGCACCAGGTCCTCCTCGACATGAAGCTCACTTTAACTCTGAGTATCCCACGATCTCAGGGTGGCCGGGACCCAGCTGCCGAAGCAGCGGAATGTCCCTGACCACGGCCCAGCGGCGGCGCCCCGCAAGCCACCGCCAGTTGACTTCAAGCTGACTTTAACTAGCAGTATGTGCGTGAACCCGGAAGACATCGGAGGAACCATGCCTACTGCTGTGATCACCGGAGCGTCCCAGGGGCTGGGGCGGGCCCTGGCCCGCGAACTGGCCAGGCGCGGCTGGTCCCTGGTGGCGGACGCCCGGCACGCGGACCAGCTCGCCGCCGCGGTGGGCGGGCTCGCTGCGGTGACCGCGATCCCCGGCGACGTGACCGATCCCGCGCACCGCGCCGCGCTCGCGGCGGCGGTCACCCGGGAGGGGCGCTTGGACCTGCTGGTGAACAACGCCAGCCGTCTCGGGCCCAGCCCCCAGCCGGCGCTGCGCGGCTACCCGCTGGCCGAGCTCGGGCAGGTCTACCAGACGAACGTGCTGGCGCCACTGGCCCTGATCCAGCTGCTGGCCGGGCCGCTCGCGGCGGCCGCCGGCGTGGTCGTCAACATCAGCTCGGACGCGGCGGCCGACGCCTACCCCGGCTGGGGCGGCTACGGCTCGGCCAAGGCCGCGCTCGACCAGCTCACGGCGGTCCTCGCCGCCGAGGAGCCCGGGTTGCGCTGCTACGCGTTCGACCCGGGCGACATGCGTACCGCCATGCACCAGCGCGCGTTCCCCGGCGAGGACATCTCGGACCGGCCGGAGCCGGAGGTGGCCGCGGCGGCGCTGCTGCGGTTGCTCGGCCAGCAGCCGCCCAGCGGCCGCTACCGGGCCAGCGACTACCCGGCGCCGGGACCCGGGCCTGCCGGTCCCGGGCCGGCGGGGCGCCACGGCGCGGCGGTGGCCCGGTGAGCCGCCTGGCCAGCCGCCCGCCCGAGGCCCGCGGGCTGGCCAGGGACAGCGTCCGGCTGCTCGCCGGCACGCCGGACGGCCTGATCCACGCCCGCTTCCGCGACCTGCCCCGCTTCCTCGCCCCCGGCGACCTCCTGGTCGTCAACAACTCGGCCACCCTGGCCGCCGCCCTCCCCGGGCAGCGCGCCGGTGGCGCGGCGGTGACCGTCCACCTCTCCAACCATCTCGATGACGGAACCTGGCTGGTCGAGCTCAGGCCGGGCCCGGCGGTGCCCGGGCGGCTCAGCGACGGGGTCCCGGGCGAGGTCATCACGCTGCCCGGAGGCGGTGCGGTCACGCTGCTGCGCCGCTACCCGGATGCGGCGGCCACCCGGATCTGGGCGGCCGCGGTGACGACGGGCGGCGGCCGGGAGGATGAGTACCTGGCCCGGTACGGCCAGCCGATCCGCTACTCCTATGTCCCGGACCCGTGGCCGCTGTCCGCCTACCAGACGGTGTTCGCCCGCTCCCCCGGCAGCGCGGAGATGCCGAGCGCGGGCCGGCCGTTCACCACCGCGCTGGTGACCAGGCTGATCGCGGGCGGCGTGACGATGGCACCGATCACCCTGCATACCGGGGTGGCGTCGCTGGAGGCGGGCGAGGCACCCCTGCCCGAGTGGTTCGAGGTCCCGCAGCCCACCGCCGACCTGGTCAACCTGACCCGGGCGGCGGGCCGCCGGGTGATCGCGGTCGGCACCACCTGCACCCGGGCGCTGGAGAGCGCGGTGGTACCAGACGCGGGCCAGGGGGACACCGTCACCGCGCGCCGCGGCTGGACCGGCCTGGTGCTGGGGCCGGAGCACCAGGCCCGCGTGGTCAGCGGGCTGATCACCGGGTGGCACGAGGCCGGCGCCTCACACCTCGCGTTGCTGGAGGCCGTGGCCGGGCCGGGGCTGGTCGAAGCCTGCTACCGCGAGGCCGAGACGGCCGGCTACCTGTGGCACGAGTTCGGTGACAGCTGCCTGCTGCTGCCACCGCGGCCGGCCCCGCGGCCGTCGGGTCCCGCTCAGCCCGCCGCGGGAGCGGCGGGCAGCCAGCGCCTGATGCAGACGAGCAGTTCCTCGGTGTCCACGGGCTTGGTCACGTAGTCGGTGGCCCCGGCGGCGAGGCTCTTGTCCCGGTCACCCTGCATGGCCCGCGCGGTGACCGCGATCACCGGCAGGTCGGCGAATTCCGGCATCTCGCGGATGGCGGCGGTGGTGGTGTAACCGTCCATCTCCGGCATCATCACGTCCATCAGGACAAGGTCGATGTCCCGGTCGGCGCGCAGCGTATCGATGCCCTGCTGCCCGCTGGGCGCGTGGACGACGGTCAGCCCGTAGAGCTCGAGGACGCTGGTGATCGCGAAGACATTCCGCAGGTCGTCGTCGACGATCAGCACCCGGCGCCCGTTCAGCCCGGCGGCGTCCCCGTGGCCGGCCGGGTCCCGGGACAGCCCGGCGGGGGTGCCGTTCTGCCCCGCGGGAGCAGGAATCGTGCCGTTTCCGTTCGTGGCGGCCGTCCCGTTCAGCGCCGGCGGCGGGCTCGCGTCCGGCGGCGCGCTGGCCGGCGCGCTCGCGGCCAGCGGGGCTGCCCCCGGCTCGCCGGGGACGAGTCTGACCGCCGCGTCGCCGCTGCCCTGGTAGGCGACCGGCAGGTACAGGGTGAAGGTGCTGCCCCGGCCCGGCTCGCTCTGCGCGGTGATCCGGCCGCCGAGCACCGCCGCGACCTCGCGGCTGATCGCCAGCCCCAGCCCGGTGCCGCCGTAGCGGCGGCTGGTGGTCCCGTCGCCCTGCTGGAACGCCTCGAAGATCGTCTTCAGGCTGTCGTCGGAGATGCCGATCCCGGTGTCCGACACCGAGAAGGCCAGGCCGGCCTGGCCCCCGGGGACCTGCGGGGTCTCCCGGCGGATCCGCAGCTCCACCCGGCCCTGCTGGGTGAACTTGACCGCGTTGGACAGCAGGTTGTGCAGGACCTGGCGGAGCCGCTGCCGGTCCGTGACGACCTCGCCGGGCACGTCGGGGGCGGACGCCACCGCGAACTCCAGCCGCTTCTCGGCGGCGAGCGGCTCGAACACGGTGCGCAGGTCCTCGGCCAGGGACCCCAGCGCGAAGGGCTCCGGGTGGACGTCCAGCTTGCCGGCCTCCACCCGGGACAGGTCGAGGATGTCGTTGATCAGCAGCAGCAGGTCCGAGCCGGACGAGTGGATCACGTTGGCGTACTCGACCTGCTTGGGCGACAGGTTCGCGGCCGGGTTCTCGGCCAGCAGCCGGGCCAGGATGAGCAGGCTGTTCAGCGGCGTGCGCAGCTCATGCGAGACGTTCGCGAGGAACTGTGACTTGTACCGGGAGGCCAGGTCCAGCTGCTTGGCCCGCTCCTCGATCTCCTGCCGGGCCTGCTCGATCTCGGCGTTCTTGATCTCGATGTCGCGCTTCTGCCGGGCCAGCTGGGCCGCCTTGTCCTCCAGTTCCGCGTTCGAGCTCTGCAGCTCCTCCTGGCGGGCCTGCAGCTCGCCGGTGCGGGACTGCAGTTCCACCGCCAGCCGCTGCGACTCCTGCAGCAGGTGATCGGTGCGCGAGTTCACGATGATCGTGTTCACGTTGACACCGATGGTCTCCATCAGCTGCTCCAGGAAGTCCTGGTGCACCTGGGTGAACCGGCTGAACGAGCCTGCCTCGATGACCCCGAGGACCTGCCCTTCGAACACGATGGGCAGCACGATGAGGTTGACCGGCGCACCGTCGCCGAGCCCGGAGGAGATGCGGACATAGTCCGGCGGCGCGTCGGCGACGATGACAGGCTTCCTGGTCTTGGCCACCTGCCCGATCAGTGACTGGCCCAGCCGGAACTGGCCGGGCGCCGCGATGTCGGCCCGCAGCCCGTACCCGGCGATCAGCCGCAGGACCGTGCCCTCGCTGGTGTCACCGACGATGAAGAACGTGCCGTGCTGGGCGCCGACCAGCGGGATCAGCTCGTCCATGATCAGCTCAGCGACCGTGGCGATGTCCCGGTGCCCCTGCATCAGGCCGGAGATACGGGCCAGGTTGGTCTTCAGCCAGTACTGCTCCTGGTTGGCCTTGGTCGTCTCGCGGAGGGACTGCACCATCGCATTGATGTTGTCCTTCAGCTCGGCGACCTCACCCTCGGCCTCCACCGAGATGGAGCGGGTCAGGTCGCCCGTCGCCACTGCGCTGGTCACCTCGGCGATGGCGCGGACCTGGCGGGTCAGGTTCCCGGCCAGCTCGTTCACGTTCTCGGTGAGCCGCTTCCACGTGCCGGACAGCCCCTCGACCTCGGCCTGGCCGCCCAGCCTGCCCTTGCTGCCGACCTCGCGGGCCACCCGGGTCACCTCGGCCGCGAACGACGAGAGCTGGTCGACCATGGTGTTGATCGTGGTCTTGAGCTCGAGGATCTCGCCGCGTGCGTCCACGTCGATCTTCTTCGACAGGTCACCCTGGGCGACTGCGGTGGTCACCAGCGCGATGTTGCGGACCTGGCTGGTCAGGTTGCCCGCCATGAAGTTCACCGAGTCGGTGAGGTCCCGCCACGTGCCGCCGACCCCGGGGACCTGGGCCTGGCCGCCCAGGCTGCCCTCGGTGCCCACCTCACGGGCCACCCGGGTCACCTCGTCGGCGAACGCGGACAGCTGGTCGACCATGGTGTTCAGGGTGTCCTTCAGGGCCAGCATCTCGCCCTTGACGTTCACGGTGATCTTCTGGGTGAGGTCACCGCGGGCCACCGCGGTCGCCACCTGCGCGATGTCGCGCACCTGCCCGGTCAGGTTGTCCGCCATGGCGTTGACCGACTCGGTGAGGTCCTTCCAGGTCCCGGCGACCCCGGGGACCTGGGCCTGGCCGCCGAGCTTGCCGTCGGTGCCCACCTCACGGGCCACCCGGGTCACTTCGGAGGTGAAGAGGGCCAGCTGGTCGGTCATGCTGTTGAACACGGTGGCGATCTCGTCCATCAGCGGGTCGCCGGTGTGTGGCAGGCGGGTGCTGAAGTCCCCGCCCCGAACCGCGGTCAGGCCGTCGAGCAGCCGTTGCAGCCGCGGGTCGGCGGGCTGGCTGCTGGCCAGCACTGCTTCCGCCATGACGACTCCATCCTGCTGCTGGCCGCACCACGAGTGCGGCCAGTCACTCTGTGTCCCGTGGCAGACCGATACTGCCACGGCCGTTGACGTGGTTAAAAACTCGCGTTAGGGACACCCTCTGCCCGGTAACGTGGCAGTCAAGCCGCTGAATCTCCCGGGAAGGCCCCTACCGTGACAGTATCGAGCGGCGCAGAATTCGCACGGCTAAGCGCCCTAATTGCGCGGCAGCGGCGTGAGCTGGACAGGATGCAATCCGGGGTGGCGGCCCGCTCCGTCGTGGACCTGGCCCGCGGCATGCTGATGGAGCGGCTCCGCTGCTCAGCCGCGGAGGCGCAGGCCCAGCTGGCGCACCTGTCCGCCGAGTCAGGCGCGAGCCTGGGCGAGCTCGCGGCGCAGATCACCGGCCAGCAGTTCCCCGCGACGGCGCCCGGCGGGCCGGCCGGCCCGGACGCGCCGGGGCAGACGCTGCCCGGCACTCACCGGGTCGCCCTGGCCGGGGCCGCCGCGGAGGCCGCGCACGACGGCGGCGGTATCGCGGCCGCCGTCCTGGAGGAGGCGCTGGCCCCGGCGGGCGCGACCGCTGTGGCCCTGTGGCTGGCTGAGCCCGACGGCGGCCTGGAACTGGCCGGGCAGGCCGGGTTCACCGCCCGCGACGCCCGCCGCTGGCGGCGCATCCACCCGGACATGGACACGCCCGTGCAGCGGGCGGCGGACGAGGGGGCGGAGTACTGGTGGCCTGAGGGCCGGCCGGGCGCCGCGCTGGCGCCACTGATGGGCGACTGGCCGCGGGGCGCCCGCGCGGTGCTCCCGCTGCCCGGATCGGGAACGGCGCTGGGCGCGATGGAGATCTGCTGGCCCGGCCCCCTGGAAGGGTTCCCTGATCCGCTCCGGCGGCAGATCAGCGCACTCACCGACGTCTGCGCCCAGGCCCTGGGCACCCGGCTGCCCAGCGGCGACCTGGCTGCGGATGACCGGGCGTCGTGGGCCTTCGGCCTGGTGGACAACCTGCTCGGCTCGGCGCTGTTCGCGACCGCGATCCGTGACGGCGCCGGGATCGTCACCGACTTCAGGATCAGCTACCTCAGCCGGGACTTCGCCGACCCCGCGGGCCGGGACGCCGCGGCCCTGGCCGGGCGGCCGCTGCTGGAGGTCTACCCGGCCGCGGCCCTGTCCGGCGGCCTGTACGACCGGGCCGTCCAGGTGATGGCGACCGGCGAGGCGCAGTACACCTCGGGTGAGATCATCGCCGCGCCGGTGGCCAGCGGGCTGGTCACCCCGGTCCTGGAGGTCCGCATCGCCCGTCTCTACGACGGCGTGGTGATCACCTGGCGGCCCGCGGGCGAGGTCGAGCGCCTCGGCGCGCTGCTGCACCAGGCCCAGCGGCTCGGCCGGATCGGCGGCTGGGAGGAGAACCTGCTGACCGGCGAGGTGCTCTGGACCGAGCCGACGTTCGCGCTGTTCGGGCAGCCGCCCGGCGCTCCGGTCCCGGTGTCCAAGCTGCACGCCCACGTCCCGGCCGAGGACCTGCCGGTGGTGGAAAGCTTCCGTGCCAACCTGCTGGAGGATAAGCGGGAGGCCGCCGCCGCGTTCCGGATCATCCGGGCCGACGACGAGAGCGTGCGGCAGATGCGCGCGTTCGCCGAGCCGGTCACCGACCAGGCCGGCACCCTGGTCGCGGTGCGCGGCGCCTACCAGGACGTGTCCGCGGACTACCACACCCAGGTGGCGTTCGCCGCGACCCGCGACCGGCTGGCCGACACCGAGGAGCGCGCCGAGGAGGAACACCGGCTGGCGCTGCGGCTGCAGCAGGCCATCACCCCGCAGGCCGCGGAGCCGGTGGAGATCGCCGGCCTCGACATCGCCGCCCGCTACCGGCCCGCCGGACCCGGGAACCTGGTCAGCGGTGACTGGTACGACACGGTTCCGTTGCCTGACAAGAAAGTGCTGCTCGTGGTCGGGGATATCGCCGGTCACGGCATCGACGCGGTCACCGGCATGGTGGCCCTGCGGAACTGCCTGCGCGGCCTGGCCATCACCGGCGCCGGGCCGGCCCAGCTGCTGGGCTGGCTGAACTGCGTGGCCTGCTATCTCACCGACGGCATCATCGGCACGGTGGTGTGCGGCATCTACGACCCGGACCAGCGCACGCTGTGCTGCTCCCGGGCGGGGCACCTGCCGCCGCTGCTGGTGCGGGACGGGACAGCGCGGGAACTGGTGCTGCCGTCCGGGGTGATGGTCGGCGCGGATCCGGACGCCAGCTACGAGGAGCTGACCATCACGCTGCGGCCGGGCGACGCGCTGACGATGTTCACCGACGGCCTGATCGAGCGGCATGACGAGGCCATCGACGACTCGATAAACGCGCTGCTACGCCTGGCCAGCGGGCCAGTCGAGGATGTCGCCCGGTTCGCCGATCACCTGATCAGCAACTCGCGGTCCGACACCAGCGACGACGCATGCCTGGTCGCGGTCCAGGTGCGCTGAGCCGCGGCGCGCGGCTGACTCAGCTGGCCCCGGGCCTCTTCGGCTGAGCGGCCCGGCCCGGGGCCGGGGCGCTCAGCCGGACAAGTCCGCTCAGCCGAAGAAGACCTCGGCCTCGGCATACCGTTCCGGTGGCACCGTCTTGAGCTCGGCGGTGGCCTCGGCCAGCGGCACCCGGACGATGTCGGTGCCGCGCAGCGCGACCATGATGCCGAAGTCGCCGTCGTGCACCGCCCCGATGGCGTGCACGCCGAACCGGGTGGCGAGCACCCGGTCATAGGCGGTGGGGGTCCCGCCCCGCTGGATGTGCCCGAGCACCGTGTAACGCGCCTCTTTGCCGGTCCGCTTCTCGATCTCGTCGGCCAGCAGTTGCCCGATGCCGCCCAGCCGCACATGACCGAAGGCGTCGAGCCGCTGGTCAGCCAGCTGGATGTCGTCCTCCTCGGGCTTGGCGCCCTCGGACACCACGATGATCGGTGCGTAACGCGTCTGGAACCGGTGCTCGACGTAGGCGCAGACCTTCTCGATGCTGAACGGCTTCTCCGGGATGAGGATCACGTTGGCCCCGCCCGCCAGCCCGGCGTGCAGCGCGATCCAGCCCGCGTGCCGTCCCATCACCTCGCAGATCAGCGCGCGGTGATGGCTTTCCGCCGTGGTGTGCAGCCGGTCGATGGCCTCCATCGCGATGTTCACCGCGGTGTCGAAGCCGAACGTGTAGTCGGTGGCGCCCAGGTCGTTGTCGATGGTCTTCGGCACCCCGACCACCGGGAGGCCTTCCCCGTGCAGCCGGGTGGCCACCCCCAGGGTGTCCTCCCCGCCGATCGCCACCAGGGCGTCCACGCCCAGGCCGGCCAGGTTGTCCTTGATCCGCTCCACCCCGGAGCGGCCCCCCTGGCTCGCGGACTCGCCCAGCGGGTTGGTCCGCGATGAGCCGAGGATCGTCCCGCCGCGCGGCAGGATCCCCCGTACTGCCTGCACGTCAAGGGGCACAGTGTCCCCTTCGAGGGGTCCGCGCCAGCCGTCGCGGAAGCCCACGAACTCGTAGCCGAACTCCTCCGTGCCCCGGCGGACCAGCGCCCGGATGACCGCATTCAATCCCGGGCAGTCTCCGCCGCCCGTCAGCACTCCAACTCGCATAGGGCAACACTAGTCCCCATGAGCGTGCTGGCTGTCAACGCGGGGACAACCGGCGTCACCGCATTGATCGTGACCGAGGACGGCCTGGTGTCCGGGCGCGGGTACCAGGAATTCCGGCAGTACTTCCCCGAGCCGGGCTGGGTGGAGCACCTGCCCGAGGACATCTGGCAGGCCACGCTGGCCGCGTCCCGCCAGGCCCTCGCCCAGGCCGGTGATCCGCCGGTGCGCAGCCTCGGCCTCACCAACCAGCGGGAGACCGCGGTGGTCTGGGACCGGGCCACGCTGGCCGCGCCGCGCCGCGCGATCGTGTGGCAGGACCGGCGCACCGCCCGGATCTGCGACGCGCTGCGCGAGGCCGGCCACGAGGACCGGGTGGCCGCCCTGACCGGCCTGCGCCTCGACCCGTACTTCACCGGGACCAAGCTCACCTGGCTGGCCGAGCACGACCGGCGCACCTGGGAGGGCCTGGCGGATGGCTCACTGGCCTGCGGGACCGTGGATTCTTACCTGATCGCCCGGATGACCGCGGGTGCCCGGCACGTGACCGACGCCTCCAACGCCTCCCGCACGCTGCTGCTCGACATCGGGACCGGGCGGTGGTCCGGGGAACTGTGCGAGCTGCTCCGGGTCCCGCCGCGGGCGCTGCCCGAGGTGGTGCCGTCCACCGGGGTGGTCGCGCACACCGACCCCGGCGCGTTCCTCGGCCTGGACCTCCCGGTGGCCGGCATCGCCGGTGACCAGCAGGCCGCCCTGTTCGGCCAGGCCTGCTTCAGCCCGGGCGACACCAAGTGCACTTACGGGACCGGGTCTTTCGTGCTGGCCAACACCGGGCCGGCCGTGGTGCGCTCGGCGGGGCTGCTGTCCACGGTGGCCTGGATGGATGGCTCGGGCCAGCTCACCTACGCCCTGGAGGGATCGGTGTTCGTGACTGGCGCCGCGGTTCAGTGGCTGCGGGACGGGCTCGGCCTGCTGGATCACGCGGCGCAGAGCGAGGCGCTGGCCCGCAGCGTGCCCGATTCGGGCGGCGTGGTGTTCGTGCCCGCGCTGACCGGCCTGGGCGCACCCGACTGGGACCCGGACGCGCGCGGTGCCCTGTTCGGCATCACCCGCGGCACGACCCGGGCGCACGTGGTCCGGGCCACCCTGGAGGCGATCGCCTACGAGGTGCGGGACGTGGCCGACCTGATGTTGGGGGACGGCTCGCAGGGCGGCCGGGTGCTGCGCGCGGACGGCGGCGCCAGCGCCAACGACCTGCTCATGCAGATCCAGGCGGATCAGCTGCAGCTCCCGGTGGAGCGCCCCGTGGTCGGTGAGACCACCGCGCTCGGGGCCGCGTTCCTGGCCGGGCTGGCCACCGGGACCTGGTCCTCGACCGGCGAGCTGGCCGCCACCTGGCAGCTGGACCGCCGGTTCGATCCCGGTCCCCGGGACGACGCGGCCTACGCGCGCTGGCGCCAGGCTGTGGCCCGTACCAAAGGCTGGTCCGCCTTCTAGCGCGCGCCTCGGGACCTCACCCCGGGTGGACGCCGAGGGTGGTCCCGAGGGCCTGGTAGTCGCGGTCGAAGCGGCGGAGCAGGCCTTCCAGGCCCGTGCTGGCCACCACCTGCTGGTACTGGGCCGCTGAGGTGACGGCCGAGAGGCGCCGGAAACCCGGCGCTGGCCTGGCTCGCGTCGGTCCGCACCCGGCCCGCAGCCGCCGCGGACGCGGAGGTGGGCATGGAGATGGCGTTTATGTCCTGCGCGAACGTGCTGAACGCCTGGGACATCTGCCCGTCCACCGTGTTGACGCAGCTGAGCTTGCCCTGGCAGGCCGCCACCTTCGAGTCGAAGGTGGACAGCGTGGTGCTCAGCGTGGCGAACGTGCCCTCGACCGACAGGGCCGCGTTGGCCCGGGCCACGGTGCTGTTACCGGAGGCGAGGGCGAGCCCGGCGATCAGCGCGGTGTAGCCCACGATGAGAAGCACGCCCAGCACCAGGAACAGGGCGACCAGCCGCTTGGCGGTGCGGGACAGGACCAGCTGCCAGGGCTGGTCGCCGCCGAGCCAGCGGATCGGGGCGGCAGGCCCGGTGAAGCCGGCGGCCCGATAGCCGGCCTCCCCGCCGCGGGCTGGCCGTACCCCGGCGCAGGCTGGCCAGACGCCGGCTGGCCCCACCCGGTCCCGGGCTGGCCGTAGCCATACTGGCCGAACTCAGGCTGGGCCGCGCCGGGCTGATCCGGGGCGGGCACGCCCCAGCCGGGGACGGCCTGGGCCTCCGGGAACGCCGGGCCCCCCGGCGCCGCAGGCCCGCCCGGGAACGCCCCGCCCGCGGGCGCCACCGCGAAGGCCGGCCGGGCCGGGTCCCCGAACAGGCCGCCCGGGTAGCGGGCGGTCAGCATCAGGAAGTACCCGTGCACCCTGACCTCGTAGCGCACGACGGCCGCGAGGGCCTCGTGCAGCGGCCGCGGCATCTGGCCCGCGATGAGCACGATCAGCCAGGTCACGAACATGACCAGGAAGCTCACCCCGTACCCCAGCAGCACGCTGACGATCAGGGCGGGGATGACCAGGATGATCCGGAACAGGACCGCGAGCCGGTTGAGCGGGCCCGGCTCGGCCCGCATCCGGACCGGGTAGTCCGACTCCTCGAACTCGAACGGCGGGTACACGTCGGTGAGCAGGAACAGGTACGCGTAGACCCGGGTCGTCCAGCGCAGGTAGCCAACCTGGAACTCGGCCAGCCCGGCCGGCAGGCGGCCGGTGACCAGCGCGGCGAACCAGCAGATCACCGCGACCACCTCGGCGGCGATGCTGAGCACGTACAGCACCACCAGCTGCGGGATGGCCAGGATGATGCGCACCAGGACGGTGAGCCGGCGCTGGTCAGCCGGCTCGGTGAAAGCGACGAGGATCTCGTCCGCCGGACCAGGCTGGCCGGCCGGCCCGCCCGGCCCGGCCGGCGCGGGGGGAATTCCCGGGACCCCCATCGGTATTTCACCCATTAATCTGCTCCCTTAATCAAGGGCCGTAACCTTAGCGTTTGCTGGACACCGGGGGCGCTTGGTTCACGAGACGTACCAATTGAGCCCGGCGGGCCCGGCAGCGGCGGGGGATGGAGGCGTGCCACATGATCGACCTGGAGCTGTCCTGGCGGGCGGCGGCGGTCACCGCGGCGTGCCTGTCCGGCGCCTCCGTGGCTGTCCGCCGCGCCGCCCGCCCGCCCCGTACACCGGCTCCGCCCCGCACACCCGCTCCGCCCAGCACACCGGCTCCGGCCGGGTCCTGGGGCGCGCCGGCTGGCGCTGGCCGCCGGGATCGCCTGGGAAGCCGCCGTCCTGCTGGCCCTGTTCGCCTTGTGGCAGCTCGTCGGGAGCCTCAGCCTGATCGGCCCGGCCGGCGCGCTGGCCCGGGCCCGGTGGATCTGGCACGCCGAACGGGTCGTGCACCTGCCCAGCGAGACCGTGATCCAGCGCGCGTTCCTCGGTCATCCGCTGCTCGTCGAGACGCTCAACCTCTACTACGCGTCACTGCACTTCGTGGTGCTGATCGCCTGCCTGGTCTGGGTGTACGCCCGGCACCGCCGCAACTATCCGCAGGTCCGGACGACCCTGGTCCTGTTCACCGCGGGGGCGCTGCTGATCCAGTTCCTGCCGGTCGCGCCGCCGCGGATGCTCCAGGGTGACGGCCTGGTGGACACGGCGGCGCGCTACGGCCAGTCGGTCTACGGCTCGGTGGCGGGCTTCAACGCCGACCAGCTCTCGGCCATGCCCTCGGTGCACGTGGGCTGGGCGCTGCTGGTGGCCCTGGTGGTGGTGCAGGTGTCCCGGAGCCGCTGGCGCTGGCTCGCGCTGGCCTACCCCGTGCTCACAGTGCTCGCGGTCATCGTCACCGCCAACCACTTCTGGCTGGACGGCATCGTCGCGGCGCTGCTGCTGGCCGCGGCGCTGCTGGTGCAGCAGGCGGGTCAGGCGGCCCGCCGCTGGATCCGGCGGCGGCGCGCCGGGCCGCCAGGCCAGCCCGGCTACGTGCCGGAACGGCCCTCGGTGGACGCGTGAACCAGCCGCTCGGCCTTATGCTCCGCCTTCAGCCGCTCCTTGGCCCGCTGCGCGTCCTCGTCCACGTACTCCTGGCTGGCCAGGGCCATGATCGCGTACATGATCTCGTCGGTGACCGCGCGCAGCACGAGCCGGTCTGATTCGAGGCCGGCGTAGCGGGAGAAGTCCAGCGGCTTGCCGAAGCGGACCCCGGGCCGGTAACGCAGCCGCGGCACCACCTTGCCCGACGGCATCAGCTCGAACGTGCCGACCATCGCGCACGGAACCACCGGCGCTCCCGATTCCAGGGCCAGCCGGGCCACCCCGGTCTTGCCCCGGTACAGCCGCCCGTCCGGGGTCCGGGTGCCCTCGGGGTAGATGCCGAGCAGCTTGCCCTGGGCCAGGACGCGCAGGCCGGTCCTGATGGCCCGCTCGCTGGCCTGCCCCCCGGCCCGGTCCAGCGGGATCCCTCCTACCCCGCTGAAGAAAGCCTTCTTGAGCAGGCCCTTCAGCCCGCGGCCGGTGAAGTACTCGGACTTGGCCAGGAAGGTCACCTTGCGCGGCAGCGGCAGCGGGCCGAAGAAGTGATCGGCGAACGAGAGGTGGTTGCTGGCGATGATGGCCTGCCCTTCCCGGGGCACGTTCTCGATGCCCTCCGCCCAGGGCCGGAAGACCAGCGCCAGGAAGGGCCCGAGGATCGCCTTGACCACCCAGTAGAACACGCGTCCATCGTCGCACGGGAAACGCGGGAAAGCGCCGGTCGTCAGCACCGATTAGGCGGCCGGGCGGCGTGCGGCGGAGCGCGGGTCATGCGACGATGCCAGGGCGTGAGATGCGCGGCCCGGCTCCCGGAGGACGGTTAGTCCTCAGGGGCACCGGGCGCGCAGGCCAGGCCCCGGCGGACAGGACGATGAACTCATGCCAGTCATCCCAGGCGCGGAAGCGTATTTCCACGCGGGCACCGGCGGCACCGGCGTCCTGCTCTGCCACGGGTTCACCGGGTCCCCCGGGTCGCTGCGGCCCTGGGCGGAGTACCTGGCCGGAGCGGGCCTGACGGTGTCCGTGCCCCGGCTACCCGGCCACGGCACCACCTGGCAGGAAATGTCCCGCACCCGGTGGGAGGACTGGTACGCGGAGGCGGACCGCGCCTACGAGGAACTGCGCGGGCAGAGCAACGAGATCTTCGTGATGGGCCTGTCCATGGGCGGCTGCCTGGCGCTGCGGATGGCGGAGCTGCGCGGCGCCGCGGTGAGCGGCCTGGTCCTGGTCAACCCGTCGCTGGCCCCTGACACCAAGCTCTTCCTGCTGGCCCCGGCGCTCAAGCTGGTGGTGCCGTCGCTGCCCGGGATCGCCAGCGACATCAAGAAGGAGGGCGTCCAGGAGCTCGGCTATACCCGGGTCCCGGTGCGGGCGGCGGCGTCGCTGCCCGGGCTCTGGCGGCTGACCCAGTCGCGGCTGGGGGAGGTGACCCAGCCGGTGCTGGTCTACCGCAGCACGGTCGATCACGTCGTGGGACCGGCCAGCATGCGGGTGCTGCAGGCCGCGCTGCCCCCCGGCCAGCTGACCGTCCGGGAATGCCCGGACAGTTATCATGTGGCCACCCTGGACAACGACGCACCAACGATCTTCGCCGGGAGCCTGGAGTTCGTTCGTGCGCATAGTCATGCGGAGACGGAGTGAAGGGCAGCGGGCGGGGCGCGTCAGGCGGCGAGGAAGCCGCGTGGCGCGACCTGATCGCGAACTACGCGGCCGAGCCGGAGGCGGACGGCGGTGAGATGCCGTGGCCGGAGCGGGAGAACCTGCCCGGCTCACGCCGCGCCGGGATCCTGCCGGACGCTGGCCCGGACACCGACCCCTCGCTGAGCCTGGACCTGAGCGACGACACCGACCCCGCGCTTGACCTGGGTTCGGACCCCGGCGGCACCTCGGATCACGGGCCGGCGGCGGGCCCGGTCCCCCGCCCGGCCCCGGGCTCCTACGGCGTCCCGGGCACGAACGGCCCGCCGGTTTCCTCCGCGAACGGCCCGGCGGTCGACGGCCCCGCCGCGCATGGATCCCCTCCCATCGGCCGCAACGAAGACCCCGCGCCCCCCGGTCCCGGCCGCGGAGGCCGGCCGCGGATCGTCCGCCCGGCCAGTCCCGTCCCGCCGGTCCCGGCGGAGGATGAGGACTTCGTGCCGCCGGTCCCGCCGCCGCTGCCGTCGCTGGACCCGGTGGCCAAGGGAGCCTGGGCCGCCTTGTTCGGCGGGCCGGGCTACCTGCTGCTGGCCACCATGGTGGGCTGGGCGATCCCGGGATGGGCCGCGTTCCTGGCCGTGGCGGCGTTCGTCGGCGGCTTCGCGACCCTGGTCATCAGGATGGGCGAGAAGCCGCCCCGCGACTCAGGCCCGGACGACGGCGCGGTGCTCTAAGGGGCGGCCAGCCGTTACGCGGGGTTCTGCTCCCCCGGGCCAGGGGACGCGGGCGGCCCTGAACCCGGGTCAGCCGGCGGGTCCGGCTCAGCCGGCGGGTCCGGCACGATCCTGGGTACCGGGCGGGCCGACTCGCTGGTCGCCTCGTCCCACACCCCGCCGGCGGGCTCCGCGGTCACCTCATCCCACACGCCGCCGCTGGCCGGCTCCCCGGTCACCTCATCCCACACGGCGCCGCCGGCGGGCTCCTCGGTCACCTCATCCCAGACCTTGCCGCTGGCCGGTGCCTCGTCCCGGGGCCGGCCCTGCCGTCCCGCCGCGGCTACCGCCGCCTCGAACGCCGCCGCCGCGTCCTGGAGCACCACGGAGACCGCGTCCCCCGCGGCTGACACGGTCGAGGACAGGCCAGGGCCGGAATCCCGGAGCCTGCGCCGGGCCCGGCAGATCGGGCACCACTGGCATTCCGGGGCCTCGTAGTCGGCGGTCGCGTTCTCCCAGACGTCCCCGCGCGTATTGCCGCCGAGGGCGGTCCGGACCTGATCGCCCAGTTGCCGGGTCACGCTGCGGGCCCCCGAGCGGACCAGCCATCGCTGGAGCTCGCCGATCGGGTCGCTGCCTGGCTGCCGCTCCGTCACGTCGCGCCTTCTTCCCTGTCCCTGTCCAGCTGTGTGCCCCCCGGCGCCGCGGCCTGCGCACGCAGGCCCTCGACCCGGGCCTTGAGCCCTTTCAGCGCGGTGTCGATAATGACTTTCTCAGCCTTCCGCTTCAGCATGCCGAGCAGCGGCACCCGCAGGTCCACGCTGAGGTCGTAGGTGACCTCGGTCCCGCCGGAGCCGTCAGCCAGGGCGTACCCGCCGGTCATCGCGCTGATGACCGACCCGGGTTCGGCCAGATCCCAGCGGACCCCGGAGTCGCCCCACTCATAGCTAAGGCCGTAGCTGTCCTTAATCATCCCGGCGTCCAGGCTGAACCGGACGACCCGGGGACGGCCATCCGCACCGCGCGAGATCACCTCAGCGGAGCGTACGGCGCTCGCCCACTGCGGGTAGGCGGCGAAATCGGCTATCACGGCCAGCACGTCCGGCCCGGTAGCGGCGATGAAGATGCTCGACGTCGTCCTGTCGGCCATGCTCGGAGCGTACCGCCACGGCCGGGCCACGCGCCCCGGCTAGGCCCGGCGATCTGCCCCTGCGCCCTACCATTCCAGGACGTACGGGACCCCGGTGGCCCGGAAGTGGCCCACGTTGATGCACTCCGTCCGGCCGATCCGGACCCGGCGGGCCAGCGGCTGGTGAACGTGGCCGAACAGGGCGTACCGGGGCTGGGTCCCGCGGATGTGCTCGAGGATCGCCGTGCTGCCCCGTTCGAGCCGGCGGGCCACGGTGTCGTACAGCAGCTGCGGGACGGCCGGCGGGATGTGCGTGCACAGCACGTCAACCTCGCCCGTCGCGGTCACCTTGGCCGCGTAGGCCTCCTCGTCGATCTCATAGGGGGTGCGGTAGGCGGAGGGCAGGCCGCCGCCGACGAACCCGAAGGTCCAGCCGCCGAGCGTGGCCCGCTGCCCGTCGAGCACCTCGTGCCCGGGCTTGAGGTGCTGCTGCCACAGCGGCGGGATGTCCACGTTGCCGTAGGTCATGTGGGCAGGCTCGGGCATGGCTGCGAACAGCTCCGCGTACTGGCTGGACGCCGCCTGCTGGACGTATCCGGACGGGTCACCGTCCAGCTGGCCCCACAGCCGCCGGGAGAAGTCCCGGGCCTCGTCGAACCGCTTGGCCAGGCGCAGCTCGACGAACGTGCGGGTCGCCTCCGCGCCGAACAGGTGGGGGAAGATGCCCTGCCGGTGATCGGCGTAGTCGATGAACAGCAGGAGATCACCCAGGCAGATGAACCCGTCGGCGCCCCCGGCGGCGGCGAGCGCCTCCGCGCGGCCATGAACATCGCTGACCACGTGCACCCGCATGAGCCAACGGTACAAGCCGGGGTGCTCCCCGCCTGCCCCGGTGTGGTCAGTCCAGCGGCCGCCGGAGCGGGTACTCGAAGTAGCCCCGGGTCCACATGCCCACGGTCTGGCTGGCCAGCGTCTGCGCCATCCACGGGGCGAGCCTGGTGGCCCCGCCGATCCGGATCACGGCTCCCCGGCTGAAGTCCGAGCGGACGCTGGGCCCGGTGATGATCCAGCCCTCCTGGCCCACCGCGTTCATGGCCGCGTACCGTTCCCCGGGAACCAGGTCGCCCAGTTCCACCACGGAGACGACACGGGCCTGCATGGCCGTGACCAGGATGCCGACCGTGTGCTCAGGCGGCTGTTGTTCACTAGGGGCGAGGGCAATGGTGATCAGGGAGCCGTACTCCCATCGGGTGGGCATCCCGACAGATTGCCACACCTGGCGGCCGGGCGCCGCCGGCCTGGGCGGGTACCCTGGATTGCGCTACCTGCGGGTAGCTTGCGGGGGGCCACCCGGGGTACGGTCCAGTCGTTCACCGGGGAACAACGTGACCGGCAGGAGCTGTCATGCGTGAATACAGCACCCCCGCGGTGGTGGAGGTCGCGCCGTCGGCGTCCCTCGCCGACGTGGTCTTCGACCGCGCGGATCGCGAGCCGCAGGCGGTGATCATGCGCCGCAAGGCCGACGGCGGCGGGCCGCCCTGGCGCGAGGTGACCGCCGCGCCGTTCCGCGACGAGGTCGCCGCGCTGGCCAAAGGCCTCATCGCGGCCGGCGTCGGGCTCGGGGACCGGGTGGCCCTGCTGTCCCGGACCCGGTACGAGTGGACGCTCGCGGACTACGCGATCTGGGCGGCGGGCGCGGTCAGCGTGCCCATCTACGAGACATCCTCGGCGGAACAGGTCGAGTGGATCCTCAGCGACTCGGGCGCCCGGGCTCTCATCGCGGAGACGCCTGCGCACACCGAGGCCCTGGCCGAGGTGCTGGGCAGGCTGCCGGCCGTGGAGCGGACCTGGCTGATCGAGGGGGCGGCCGGCGGCGGGGCCGCCGCGGCCAGTGCGCTGGACAGCCTGGCCGCGGAGGGCACCGCGGTGACCGACGAGGAACTGGCCGCGCGGCGCTCGGCCCGTGTGGCCGCGGACCTGGCCACGATCATCTACACCTCCGGGACCACGGGCCGGCCCAAGGGATGCGAGCTGACGCACGCGAACATGCTCGCCGACGTGCGCAACGCGATCGGCGCCCTGCCGGAGATCTTCACCGTGCCCGGGCGCTCGGCCCTGCTCTTCCTGCCGCTGGCGCACTCCTTCGCGCGCATCATCCAGATCGGCTGCCTCGAATCGGGCACCGTCCTGGGGCACACCCCGGACGTCGCGAACCTGGTGGCCGACCTGGGCAGCTTCCAGCCCACCTTCATCCTGGCCGTCCCGCGGGTCTTCGAGAAGGTGTACAACGGCGCGGAACTCCAGGCCTCGGCGAGCCCGGCGAAGAGCCGCATCTTCGCCGCGGCGGCGCGCACGGCGATCGAGTGGAGTCACACGCTGGGCCCCGGGGGCCAGGCTCTCCCGGGCCGCCAGGGCCTGCGGCTGCGGGCCGCGCACGCGGTCTACGACCGGCTCGTCTACAGCAAGCTGCGCGCGGCCACCGGCGGGCGGGTCCAGTACGCCGTGTCCGGCGGTGCCGCGCTCGGCGAGCGCCTCGGGCACTTCTTCCGCGGCGCGGGCCTCACCGTGCTGGAGGGTTACGGCCTCACCGAGACCAGCCCGGTGGTCTCGGCCAACACGCCCAGCCGGAACAAGATCGGCACGGTCGGCCCGCCGGTGCCCGGTGTCACGGTGCGGATAGGCGACGACGGCGAGATCCTCGTGTCCGGGCCGAACATCTTCGCGGGCTACTGGCACAACGAGGCCGCGACCGCCGAGATGATCGACGCTGAGGGCTGGCTGCACACCGGCGACCTGGGTGAGCTCGACGAGGACGGCCACCTGCGGGTGACCGGCCGGAAGAAGGACATCATCGTCACGGCCGGGGGGAAGAACGTGGCGCCCGCCGTGCTAGAGGACCGGCTGCGTGCCCATCCGCTGGTCAGCCAGTGCCTGGTGGTGGGCGACGGCCGGCCCTACGTGGCCTGCCTGGTGACCCTGGACGAGGAGGCGCTGGAGGCGTGGAAGGGGCGGCACCCGCAGCTGGCCTCGGCCAGCCTGGCCGAGCTGGCGGGCCACCCGGAACTGCTGGCCGAGATCCAGTCGGGAGTGGACGACGCCAACAAGGCGGTGTCCCGGGCCGAGTCCATCCGCCGGTTCCGGGTGCTCCCGGTCGATTTCACCGAGCAGGACGGCTATCTCACACCGTCCCTCAAAGTCCGCCGCGGCGTGGTGAGCAAGGACTTCGCCGCCGACATCGACGCCCTCTACGACTGACGGGCGGGCCCGGCTGACGGGCCGGCCCGTCAGCCGGCCAGGATCTGCTCCAGCCGCCGCGCGACCAGGTCCCAGCGCCATTCACGGTCCACCCAGGCCAGGCCCTTCTCGCCCATGGCCCGGGCCCCGGCGGGGTCGGCGAGCAGCTCGGTGAGCCGGGCCGCGAGGGCCGTCACGTCGCGGCCCGGGACCACGTAGCCGGTCTCGCCGCGGAGCACCGCGTCCGGTGCGCCGCCCGAGTCACCCGCGATGACCGGCAGCCCGGTCGCGGAGGCTTCCAGGTAGACGATGCCCAGGCCCTCGACGTCCAGGCCGCGGCGGCGGGTCCGGCAGGGCATCGCGAACACGTCGCCCGCGTCGTAGTAGGCGGGCAGGTCCCCCTCGGGCACCTGCCCAGTGAACACGACCGAGTCGGCCACGCCGAGCTGGCGGGCGAGCTGGCGCAGCCGCCCGGTCTCCGGGCCGCTGCCGACCAGCAGGAGGACCGGGTCACCGGCCGCCTGGACCAGCGGCCAGGCCCGGAGGAGGGTGTCCTGGCCCTTGCGCTTGACCAGCCGGGACACGCAGACCACCACCGGCCGCCCGGCCAGGCCGAGCCGGTCCCGGATGGCGGCACCGCCGGCGCCGGGGCGGAACGCCGCGGTGTCCACGCCCGGGGCGAGCCGGGCCATCCGGGCCGCCGCCGCGGGCGACAGCGCCCGGGCCAGCCGGACCCGGAAGTACTCGCCGAGGTAGGTGACGACGTCGGTGGATTCACCGATCCGGCGCAGCAGGCCGCGGGCGACCGGGAGCGCCGCCCAGCCCGCCTCGTGGCCATGGGTCAGGGCGACAATCCGCCGGGCCCCGGCCGCACGGAGTGCGGGCGCCAGCAGCCCCAGCGGCGCGGCCGCGCCGAACAGCACCGTGTCGCAGCCGTGCTCGGTCAGGGCCGCCACCGCGCGGCGGCGCACCGAGGGCACCGGCAGCATCAGCGAGGTGGGGTGACGCAGCACCGGGAACGGCTGCCGCTGGTCGAACTCGGCCGCGCCCTCCCAGGCGGGGGCGTACACGACGACCTGCCCGGCGGGCAGCCGCAGGGCCAGGGCGTGCACGAACGACTGGATGCCGCCTGCCCGCGGCGGGAAGTCGTTGGTGACGATCAGGATCTTTGCCATCTGGGGAGGATCATAGCGACGCTCCCGGAACGTTCCCGGGAGCGCCGCTGGATCGCGTCAGCTGCCGCGGTGGCTCAAGGCCGCGCGGCGCTGTCCAGATTGGCCGAGTACCAGCCGGCCAGCGCCACCTTCTCCACGAACGAGCCGGTCGTCGGCGCGTCGATCAGGTAGCCGCCGCCGACGTACATCCCGACGTGGCCGTCACCGTCGAAGAACAGCAGATCGCCGGGCTGCAGGTTGCTCGTGGAGACCGCGGGCAGCGCGGCCACCTGCTCGTAGGTGGTGCGCGGAATGGCCACCCCGGCGGCCGCCCACGCGGCCTGGACGAGTCCCGAGCAGTCGAAGGAGCCCGGCCCGGTCGCCCCGTACAGGTACGGGTCGCCCAGCTTGGAGTAGGCGTAGGCGACGGCCGCGCCGGCCTGGCCGCTCACCGGCACCGGGTTGGTGGCCCTGGTGGTGCCGCCGACCCCCGGCGTCGTGGCGGCGGTCACGGTCTGCTGCTGCTGCGCGGTGAGCGTGGCCAGCAGGGCCTTCTTCTGCGATAGCGACTTGCCGAGCGACTTCTTGCGGGCCAGGCGCTGCGCGTCCAGGCTCGCCACCGCCTGCTCGGTCCGCTTCGTGGTGAGCTGGGCGCCCTGGAGCTGGCGGGCCGCCTGGATGAACTCGTTCACCTGGGCGGCACGGTCGCTGGACAGCTGGAGCAGCACCGAGGCCTGGCCGAGCACGGCCTGGGGGTTGTCCGAGGTCAGCAGAGCACCCATGGAGGTCATGGTGCCGTTCTCGTAGGCGGTCGAGGCGATGGCCGCGATCTGGCTGCGCATTGACTCGAACTTGGCCCGGTCCGCCTGGACCTCGTGGTTGACCAGGCCGAGGCGCTGCTTAGCGCTGCTGAGCTGCTGCTCGGACTGGTCGTACATCTGGGCCGCCTGGTCCTCCTGCGAGGTCAGCCGGTTCACCGACTTCTGGACCTGTCCGACGGTCGGCTTCGGGGCGGCTCCGGCGGAGCTGGCGAATGTGGCCAGGGCCCCGGCGGCGGCCAGGCTAGCGCCGATGGCCAGCCCGCGGCGCAACGCCGATGCGTTCCGGGCCGGTATGCCCGGGCGCGCAGGCTTGGCAGCTGGACGCGTACTCACGTACGTGATCACGCTCCTTCTTCCACTCCGCCTACCGGGTGAGCTGACGGGTTCGGGCTGTGGAAGATGCCCTACGGCCGGGTCACGGTACGGCCAGCCGCACCGCGGTGACCGCGGGCAGCGAGCCCTGGCGTGACCTGGCCGATTCACCCCTGAAGGACTCATCGTCCCGGCTTGGTCCCGGGACAGTCCTCCGGTGGGTCCCCGGCTCTCCGGCTGGCCGTCCTATGCCAGCGCGAAGACTCGGCGGTGGCCGGCCGCCGTCACCATAGTGGTGGCTGGGGAGCGAACCGACCGGGCCTGACACTAGTGAAGCCCGCAAGGTGAATTCAACCGCTTCGCGAACTCCCGTGATCCGCGTGACCGTCGCCAGGCGTTTCTGTTCCCGCAGATTGCCTGCCGGGCCTGGGATTCCGGGCCGCCGGCCGGGCCAGCACGGACCGGTCTTTCCCGGGATGCGGGCGTGTCCTGGTCATGGTGGGTGCCCGCCCCGCTCTCAGGACGCCTTGGCCGACGGGCGCAGCAGCAGCGGTGGGACCAGCCGCGCGTCGGCGAGGACCCGCAGCGCCCGCTGCTCGGCGGGGCCGAGGCCGGCCACCGGCTCCGCGCCGGCCAGCAGCGCGGTGACCACGCAGTCCGGGCAGGCGATGTCGCGCATTTCACAGCGGTCACATTCGATCAGCATCTCTCCTCCTCTGGCTGGCTCCCGCCTGCCCGGGCCAGGAACCTCCGGCCGGTGGGGTCGCGGCACCCGCTGGGGGTGCATCGGGGCTCACGCTAGGCGGGGGTACTGACACTCCGGCGGCAGCCGGGCCTGGGATGATGCGGGCATGCCCGACGACGACCGCAGCGCGGCCCAGCGCCAGCGGCAGGCCTCATCCTTCGGCGCCGCCGCGGACGCCTACGAGCGCGGCCGGCCTCCCTACCCGCCCGAAGCGATCGACTGGCTGCTGCCGCAGGGCGTGTCGCGGGTGCTCGACCTCGGGGCCGGCACCGGCAAGCTGACCCGCCAGCTTCGCGGCCGCGGCCTGGACGTGGTCGCGGTGGAGCCCTCGGCGGGCATGCGCGAGCAGCTGACCCGGGCGGTGCCGGACGTCACCGTGCTCGCCGGTGCGGCGGAGGAGATCCCGCTGCCAGACCGCAGCGTCGATGCGGTGCTGGTCGCCCAGGCGTGGCACTGGGTGGATCCCGGGCGCGCGGTACCGGAGGTGGCCCGCGTCCTCGTCCCGGGCGGGCAGCTCGGCCTGGTGTGGAACATCCGCGACGAGCGGGAGGACTGGGTGGCCGAGCTGGGCCGGATCATGCACGACCCGGACGATCACCGCCGCCAGGACCGCGGGATCATCGGGCCTCCTTTCGGGCCGGTTGAACGCCATGACGTGGAATGGCGGCACCGGCTGAGCCCAGGCGAGCTGATCGACCTCGCGGCCTCACGCAGCTACGTGATCACCCTGCCGGAGGAGCAGCGGGCCGGCGTTCTGGCCGGGGTGCGGCGCCTGGCCGGCCGGGCCGGATCAGGAGAGCTGGTGCTGCCCTACGTGGCCGAGTGCTACCGGGCCCGGCTGGGCTGAGGGCGGACGGCCGCCGCGCGTGCCCTGGCCCGGACGGCCGCCGGCGTGCCCTGGCCCGGACTGCCGCCGGCGTGCCCTGGCCCGGACTGTCGGTGGCCCGGCATACCGTGACAGCGTGATCATGCTCGACAGGCTGGTGCGGCGGCTGCGCCATCCCTGGACCCCCGGAATCCGGCGGCAGCCGCTCGGCACGCTGGACTTCGTGGTGGTCGATGTGGAGACCACGGGCTGGTCACCGGACGCCGAGAGCATCACCGAGATCGGTGCGGTCCGCCTCAGCGGCGGGCAGGTCCAGGGGGAGTTCGCGGCCCTGGTCAACCCGGGCCGCCTCATCCCGCCGGACATCGTCGCCCTGACCGGCATCACGGAGGCCATGGTCGCGCACGCTCCCCCGGTCACGGCCGTACTGCCCGGCTTCCTGGACTTCGCCCGCGGAGCCGTGCTCACCGCGCACAACGCCCCTTTCGACGTCGGCTTCCTGACCGCGGCCTGTGCCGCCAGCGGGCGGCGCTGGCCCGCCCCGCCGGTGCTGGACACCGTCACGCTGGCCCGGCTGCTGCTGACCGGGGACGAGGTCCCGAACTGCAAGCTGGCCACGCTGGCGGATTTCTTCGGCGCGCCCGCCCTCCCCCGCCATCGCGCGCTGGCCGACGCCCGGGCGACCGCGGCGGTGCTGGCGGCCCTGCTGGACCGGCTGCCCGCCACGGGCGTGCGGACCCTGGCCCAGCTCAGCGCCGCGGAACGGGCTGCCGCGCGGCAGGTGGCCCCCGGGCTCGCCCCCGCCGCCGCGGACGGTCCCCGGGCCAGCCGGTGAGCAGCGGTACGCTACGCGGGGCCGGCGGCCCGCAGAAGGCAGGCCGCCAGACGGCCAGGGCAGGCCTTAAGGAGGCGGCAGGTGATCACGGCGATCGTTCTGTTGAAGGCCGATGTGGCGCGGATCCCCGAGACGGCGGAGATAATCGCCCAGATCCCGCAGGTCAGCGAGGTCTACTCGGTGACCGGCGAGTTCGACCTGGTGGCCCTGGTCCGGGTGCGCGCACACGAGGAACTGGCCGACGTGATCCCGGGCACCCTGAACCGGGTCGACGGTGTGACGCACACCGAGACGCACATCGCGTTCCGCACCTATTCACGGCATGACCTCGAGGCCGCGTTCGCGCTCGGCTACGAGGAAGATTGAGCTGTGTCAGCCCGGGGGCCCGAGGCCCCCGGAACCCCCCGCTTGCACGCTCCCGTGGGCACGTCGTCTGCCGCGGGTGCCGGGTTACTCGCGGCTCGGCGAGGACACGCCTCCGGCGCGCCTCCCCTCCCCGGCAAGTTAAGGCGACTGGGCGAGTCGCTGGCTGTCGGCGACCCAGCGGTCCAGCAGGTCGGCGGCCGCCCCGGAATCGAGGGCCGTGCTGGCCCGGGCGAACGCCTCGGCCAGGGCCTTGTCCAGCGCGTCGGCGCCCGGGACCCCGGCGGACGCGGCCAGCGCCGCGGCCGCGTTGAGCAGCACGGTGTCCCGGACCGGGCCCCGCGCACCACCCAGCACCGCGCGGGCGGCGGCCGCGTTGTGCTCGCGGTCACCCCCGCGCAGGTCCTCGGGGCGGGCCCGGTCCAGCCCCAGCACCGCGGGGTCGAACACGGTCTGGGTCACCGCACCGTCGTGCACCACCCAGACTGTCGAGGTGGTCGTGGGGGTCAGCTCATCCAGCCCGTCGTCGCCGTGGAAGACCAGCGCCGAGCAGCCCCGCCCGGCCAGCACCCCGGCGATGACCCCGCCCATCCGCGGGTCGGAGACGCCGACCGCCTGGGCCCCAGGCCGGGCCGGGTTGGACACCGGCCCGAGGGAGTTGAACACGGTGGGCACGCCGAGTTCGCCCCGGGCGACCGAGGCGTGCCGGAAGGCCGGGTGGTACAGCGGGGCGAACAGGAACGCGATCCCCGTCTCCTCCGCCAGCTGTGCGCTGGCCGCCGGGGACAGGGTGATCACGACGCCCAGCGCCTCGAGCACATCCGCGGCCCCGCAGGCGGATGAGGCGGCGCGGTTGCCGTGCTTGACCACCCGGACGCCGGACGCCGCCGCGACGATCGCGCCCATGGTGGAGATGTTCACCGTATGCGCGCCGTCTCCGCCGGTGCCGACCAGGTCGACCAGGTCGCCGGGCACGGCGATCGGCGTGGCCCGGCGCAGCATCACCTCAGAGAGGGCAGCGACCTCGGCCGGGGTCTCGCCCTTCATCCGCAGGGCCACGGCGAACCCGGCCACCTGGACCGGGGTCGCGGCGCCCTCCATGATCTCGTTCATGGCCCAGGCGGCCTCGTCCGGGCTGAGGGTCTCGCCCCGGATCAGCGCGCCGAGCAGGACACGCCAGGACAGCGCCCGCGGCGCGGTCGGATGCATTTCGGCCTTTCCGCCGGCCTGCTCAGCCGCCGGCCTGGGCGGACAGGTGCTCAGCCCGCTGGCGCATCAGGCCCGCGAGCGCGGCCGCGAACGGGACCGGATCGATCGGGTGGCTGGTCACAGCGTCCGCGCCGGACCAGGTGGCGAGCCAGCCATCGTCCACCCGGCCCACCACCAGCAGCACCGGCGGGCAGTCGTGGATCTCGTCCTTAGCCTGGCGGCAGACGCCCATGCCGCCGGCCGGCTGGGCTTCCCCGTCCAGGACCATGACGTCCACGCCACCCGCGTCGAGCAGGCGGATGAGCGCCGGCTCGGTGGCCACCGGGATGATCTCGGCCTCGGGGGCGTCGGGGGCGGGGCGGCGCCCGATGGCAAGCTGCATGCGGGCGCGGGTGTCCGCATCGTGGCTGTAGACAACGACCTTCATGAAGTGGATGGTACCGACACGGGGGGTCGGCCGACGCTCGCCTACGGGTTGTCGTAATAATGACCTCGTGGCCACCGCATCCGTCACCGAGAAGGCACCCACTCCCCGCCCGCCCAGCGCGCGGCCGAACCTGGTCAGCGTGGGCACCATCGTGTGGCTTTCCTCGGAACTCATGTTCTTCGCGGCACTGTTCGCGATCTACTTCACGATCCGCTCCGTAGACAAGGGCAACGGGATCAAGTGGCCGGGCGCCCACCTCGACCTGACCCTGGGAGCGATCAACACCACGGTCCTGCTGCTGTCCAGCGTGACCTGCCAGCTCGGGGTGTTCGCCGTGGAGCGCGGGCAGGTCAGGCGGAGCGGCTCGGTCTGGCAGGTGTCACGCTGGGGACTGCGCGAGTGGTACGTCCTGTCGTTCCTGATGGGCCTGTACTTCGTCTGCGGCCAGGGCTATGAGTACCTGGGCCTGATCCACGACGGGCTCACCCTCCAGTCCAGCGGGTACGGCTCCGTGTTCTTCATCCCCACCGGGTTCCACGGACTGCACGTGACCGGCGGGCTGATCGCGTTCCTGTTCGTGCTGGGCCGTACCTACGTGGCCAAGACCTTCACGCACGAGCAGCAGGTCAGCGCGATCGTTGTCTCCTACTACTGGCACTTCGTGGATGTCGTGTGGATCGGGCTGTTCACCACGATCTACCTCATCCACTGAGGGCCGCTGCGCCGAATACATCAGCAGAGCAGCGGTCTAACTCCCAAACCACAAGAGCACAGACCAGAAGACGAGGGCTCCATTGAGCTGGATCATCGCGCGGCGCCGGCGGCCGGTCGCCGGCTATGCCGTGGTGCTGCTTGGGCTCATCGCGGTGGGCGTCATCTACGCGGCGTTCACCACCCAGGGCACCCCGGCCTCCGCGTCCTCCCCCGCCGTCTCCTCGCGCGAGACCGCGGTGGGCAGGCAGCTGTTCGTGCAGAACTGCTCCAGCTGCCACGGCCTCATGGCCCAGGGCACGAGCAGCGGCCCGAGCCTGATCGGTGTGGGCGCGGCCGCGGTGGACTTCCAGGTCAGCACCGGCCGGATGCCGCTCAAGGAGATTGACGCCGAGGCGCCGCGCAAGCCGCCGGTGCTGAACACGGCGCAGACCCACGCGATCGCGGCGTACATCTCCTCGCTGGGCGGCGGCCCGGCCATCCCGGGCGCTGCCCAGGTGAGCACCCAGGGCGCTGACGCCGGCCTCGGCCAGGAACTGTTCACCACGAACTGCTCCCAGTGCCACAACTTCGTAGGGGCGGGCGGTGCGCTCACCTACGGGAAGTACGCTCCCGCGCTCACCCAGTCCACGCCGACCCAGATCTACGAGGCCATGCTTACCGGCCCGGAGGCCATGCCCGTGTTCAACGACAGCACGATCACCCCGAGTGAGAAGCGGGACATCATCGCGTACGTCACCCAGACACGCTCCTCGCCCAACCCCGGCGGCTTCAGCCTCGGGCGCATCGGGCCGGTGACCGAGGGGCTCGTCGGCTGGATCGGCGGAATCGGCGCGCTGGTGCTGGCCGCACTCTGGATCACGGCCAAGCGGCGGGTGCACGAATGAGCAGCACAGAGGGATACACGGGAGACTTCCCCCGCGGCGACCCGGAGGGTGGCGAGGCCGTGGGTCGCGGGCCCCGCACCGGGTGATCGGGACCCCCCCGCCCGCGGAGGAGCGGACGCTGCTGGGCACGGCCCAGTCGGAAGCGCCGCCCGCGGCGCCCCGGGAACTGCCCGCTGACCCGGAGGACCTGGCGGGGGCGAAGCGGGCCGAGAAGATCGTGGCCGCCCTGTTCATCCTGGGCATGCTGGCCGGGATCGGGTTCATCGCCGCCTACATCGGGCTGCCGATCGGCGCCTCGGTGGACTCGGTGCTGCGGTCCAACCTGGCCCTCGGCATCTCGATGGGCGTGGCCTTCCTGGCCCTGGGGGCGGGCGCGGTCATCTGGGTCCGGCGGCTGATGCCGGACGTGGAGCTCACCGAGGCCCGCAAGCCGCTGGCCTCGGCTGAGGAGGACCGGAAGGCGTTCGCGGAGACGTTCCGCGAAGGCGCGGAGGCCAGCCAGTTCGTCAAGCGGCCCATCCTGCGCCGGACCCTGATCGCCGCCACCGTCCCGCTGGTCCTCGCGCCGCTGGTGCTGCTGCGTGACCTGGGCCCGCTGCCGGGCACCAAGCTGCGGCACACCGTGTGGCGCAGGGGACTGCGGCTGGTCATCAGCGACACCGGCAGGCCCATCAAGCCGGCCGACTTCGACTCGCCGGGCGCGATGATCACCGTGATCCCCGAGGGCTACCAGAACAACGACGATGCGCTGGTCAAGGCGACCTGCATCATCATCAAGTTCGAGCCGGGCGAGATCACAGTTCCCCACGAACAAGAAGTGGGTCGTGGACAACATCGTCGCCTACTCGAAGATCTGCACCCACGTCGGCTGCCCGGTGGCGCTCTACGAGCAGACCACGCACCACATCCTGTGCCCCTGCCACCAGTCCACGTTCGACGCCCCGCGGGGCGCCCAGGTGCTCTTCGGCCCGGCGAACCGGCCGCTGCCGCAGCTGCCCATGGGCGTGAACTCCGAGGGGTACCTGGTCGCGCTGCAGCGACTTCAAAGTTCCGGTCGGGCCAGCTTTCTGGGAGCGGGGATGACTAGTACCAACGAGGCCCCAGCCGGCACCGCCGGCGAAGGCCCGGTCGAGAAGGTGCTCGCGGGCACCGGGACGTTCCTCGATGACCGGCTGCGCGCCGCCAAGGGCACGCGCACCCTGCTGAAGAAGGTCTTCCCGGACCACTGGACGTTCCTGCTCGGCGAGATCGCGCTCTACTCGTTCATCATCCTGCTGCTCACCGGCACGTTCCTGACCCTGTGGTTCAAGCCCAGCATGACGTCCGTGTTCTACCACGGCACCTACTCCAGGCTCGATGGCGTGCGGATGAGCCAGGCCTACGCCTCGACCCTGAACATCAGCTTCGACGTGCGCGGCGGGCTGCTCATGCGGCAGATCCACCACTGGGCGGCGGACCTGTTCATGGCGGCCATCATGGCCCACATGATCAGGATCTTCTTCACCGGCGCGTACCGGAAACCCCGCGAGCTCAACTGGCTCATCGGGATCGTCCTGTTCACGCTGGGCCTGCTGGAAGGCCTCTTCGGCTACTCACTGCCCGACGACCTGCTGTCCGGCGCGGGCCTGCGGATCCTCGAAGGCGTGCTGCTGGGGATCCCGATCGTCGGGACCTACCTGTCGTTCTTCCTGTTCGGCGGCCAGTTCCCCGGCAACGACCTCATCCCGCGGCTGTACATCATCCACGTGCTGCTGATCCCGGCGCTGATTCTCGCGCTGGTCACCGCGCACCTGTTCCTGATGTTCCACCAGAAGCACACCCAGATGCCGGGCAAGGGGCGCACCGACAAGAACGTCGTGGGCCAGCCGCTCTACCCGTACTTCATGGCCAAGACCGGGGCGTTCTTCTTCTTCGTGTTCGGCGTGCTGGCCCTGCTGGGCTGCCTGGCCCAGATCAACCCGATCTGGCTGTACGGCCCGTACAACCCGGTGGCCATGTCCTCGGGCTCCCAGCCGGACTTCTACATGGGCATGCTCGAAGGCGCGCTGCGTATCTTCCCGAACTGGGCGTGGAACCTGTGGGGGCACACGATCTCCTGGAACGTGCTGATCCCGGCGCTGGTACCGCTGGGGTTCCTGTTCACCGCAGCGGCGCTCTGGCCGTTCCTGGAACGCTGGATCACCGGCGACACGCGCGAGCATCACGTCAACGACCGGCCGCGCAACGCGGCCACCCGGACGGCCATCGGCATCGCCGTCATCACCTGGTACGGGATCATGTGGCTGGAGGGCGCGAACGACGTCATCGCCCAGCACCTCAGCATCTCGCTGTACACTGACCACGGAGATCGCCCGGTACGCCGTGTTCATCGGGCCGGTGGTCGCCTACATCGTGACCAAGCGCATCTGCCTCGGGCTGCAGCGCAAGGACGCGGCAGATGCTCCTGCACGGGTACGAGACCGGCATCATCTACCAGCGGCCGAGCGGAGAGTTCGTCGAGCTGCACGCGCCGGTGCCGGAGGACATGAAGGCGCCGTGCTCGAGGCCAGGGCGACCGCTCCGCTGCCGCTGGAGGCGGGTGCGGACGACGACAGCGGCGTGCCCGCCCCGGCCACCCGGGGCCCCGTCGGCAAGCTGCGGCTGGCCCTGAACCGCGTGGTCACCGAGAGCGTCCCGCTCCCGGTGGGCAACGGCCACGGGACCAACGGGCACGGCAACGGCCACGGCGCCAACGGTCACGGCACCGGGAGCTCGGTGACGCCGAGCACGCCGCCGTCACCTCCGGGGAGAGCGGGAAGACCGTCCCCGGGCCAGGACAGCCCGGAGGACCCGGGCGGTCACTGAGAACCGCGGTCAGGTCCCCGGGGCACGGCTCGTGCCCCGGGGACCTTTCTGTTTCCGGGGGCGGGGTCAGGCGGCGGCGAGCCGGCTGCCGTGCGGGGCTGACCCGCACCGCGTCCCCGGTGGCGCTGCCCGCGAGCAGCCTGCGCCAGCCCAGGAAGTAGATCGTCCAGCCATCGCCCCACGTCCCGGCGACCGGGCTGCCCACCACGCTGATCGGGTCGCCCAGCACCGAATGGGCGTAGAACCAGGCCGCGTAGCCGGGCGCGAGGTTGACGCAGCCGTGGCTCACGTTGGCGATCCCCTGCTCGCCCACGGACCAGGGGGCGCTGTGCACGTAGTCACCGCTGAACGTGAACTGCACGGCGTCGTAGACCAGCTCGTTGTAGTAGCCGGGCATCCCCGGGCCCACGCCGTAGCTGGCCGAGTTCATGTCCACCGGGCTGCCCTTGGCGAACGACAGGTACCGGCCGTCCGGGGTGTCCATCCCGGGACGCCCGGTGCTGACCGGCCAGTCCCCGGCGAGCCTGCCGTTCCACCAGACCTTCATGTGGTGGGTGGCCACGCTGGCCACCGCGATCAGCGAGTCACCGATCCGGAAGTGCTGGGTCAGGTCGGACCGGCCGTAGACGCCCGGGCGCACCCTGCAGGCCGGCCAGATGCGCGGTGAACCGCACCCGGGTGTGCGCGGGCCAGTAGTGCCGGGGCCGGAACCACACGCTCTTGCTGGTCACCCAGTACCACGCCCCGGTGACCGGCTTGCTCGACCAGATCTGCAGCGCCCGCTCCACCGCGGCCTTGTCGGTGATGGGCCGGCTGAAATCGATCATGATGGGCATGCCCACGCCGACGGTCTCACCCGCGCCGAGAACCGTGGCGGCGGCGAACGTGCGGCGCGGCCGCAGCGTGCGGAAGGTGCTGGCCATGACCGTGCGCCGGCCGCGGGCATCGACGGCCGTCGCGGTGACCCGGTAGGTCTGCGACGGCGCCAGGGCCCAGCGCGTGCGCCAGCTGCGGGAGCCCGGGGCGTACGCCCCGGCCACGGGCCTCCCGCCGTCGCCCGGGTGCTCACGGCCAGCGCCCGCACGCTCACCCCGGTCAGCCTGCCGTCCCGGACCGCCACCCGCACACCCAGGTCCGGACGCAGGTCCACGGGGCCAGCCGCCCCCTGTGAGGCCCTGAAACGCCGCTGGCGGCCTGGACGGCATGAGCCCGGCTGATCCCGCCGGAGGCGCGCGCCGTGGCTCCTGAGCCGCTCAGGCCTGCGACGATGGCGTCGCCTGCCCGGCGGCTGACCGGCCCGGTCACGGAGCCCGTAGACCAGCCCGGTCACCGGCGCCCTGGAGCGCGGGGCGTCGGCGCGGCGCTGCCCCGCGGCGGCTGAGCTGAACGTCAGGTTGCCGCTGACGATGGTCACCCTCGCGGACGGCCCCTGGGCGGCCGGGCCTCCCCCGCGCACCCGGCGATGACCAGCACGCCAGCCGAGCAGGCCGGCCGTCCCCGCCCTGGCCGTGATGCGCTGACTCCATCCGCGGCGCGCACGCACGCGGAAACCCCCTGGTAGTTTCCCCCGGCACGATCCGACCCCTCTGGCGGCCCCGGGCCGCCGCACGCCTCCGCCCGGCCCCAGGCCGGCCGATTCCGTAATGGTTTCGTTACGCTAAGTAATCAGCGCAGGCAAGAGCATACGCCCGGGAAAAGGGGTGGCAAGCACGCGGAGAAAGTGTCGCCGGCGTGGCGGCTGACCGGACTGGCCGGCGGGATCGTGGCTAGTGGGCGTAGATGCCGCGGTAGTACTCGAAGACAAAGCCGATCGTGGTGAGGAAGATGGCCAGCAGGCCGATCAGGAACAGCCACCACCCGACGGCCACACCGAACGCGGCCAGGGCCGGCGGCCAGGCCCACGTACAGCGGCCACCAGCTGTGCGGGCTGAAGAAGCCCAGCTCGCCCGTGCCCTCTTCGATCTCGCCGTCCGGATTGTCCTCGGGCCGCTCGGGCAGCCGCCGGCCGGTGAACAGCAGGTAGAACCCGGTCAGGAAGGCCAGCCCCACGGCCAGCGCGAGCGCGGTGGTACCCGTCGGGTCCTTGGAGAAGTACCAGTAGACGATGTCAGCGGCGCCGAAGAAGATCGCGCAGCCGATGAACAGGGATCCCTCAAACTTCATCTGGCACCTCCCCCCGCTCTGGTCTCTGCTCAAAAGGCCCGCTGCTTATGCGTCCGCCCGGACTGGATGTGCGGGTAGTGCAGGTCGAAGGCGGGCCGCTCGGAGCGGATCCGCGGGATGCTGGTGAAGTTGTGCCGCGGCGGCGGGCAGGAGGTCGCCCACTCCAGCGAGTTCCCGTACCCCCACGGGTCGTCCACGGTGACCTGCTCGCCGTACTTCCAGGTCTTGTAGATGTTGTAGAGGAAGAAGAACGTGGACGCGCCCAGGATCCACGACCCGATGCTGGAGATCTGGTTCAGCGTCGTCACGTCGGCCGGCAGGAACGGGTAGTTCGCCACCCGGCGCGGCATCCCCTCGACGCCAATCCAGTGCTGCACCAGGAAGGTCATGTTGAACCCGATGAACAGCGTCCAGAAATGCCACTTGCCGAGCGTGTTGTCCAGCATCTTGCCGGTGAACTTGGGCCACCAGAAGTAGAAGCCGCTGAACATGGTGAACACCACGGTGCCGAACAGCACGTAATGGAAGTGGGCGACCACGAAGTAGGAGTCGCTGACGTGGAAGTCCAGCGGCGGGGAGGCCAGGATGACCCCGGTCAGCCCGCCGAACAGGAAGGTCACCAGGAACCCGATGGAGAACAGCATGGCCGGCTCGAACGTGAGCTGGCCGCGCCACATCGTGCCGACCCAGTTGAAGAACTTCACCCCGGTGGGCACCGCGATCAGGAACGTCATGAACGAGAAGAACGGCAGCAGCACGGCACCGGTGGTGAACATGTGGTGCGCCCACACGGTCATGGACAGCCCGGCGATCGCGATGGTCGCGCCGACCAGGCCCTTGTAACCGAAGCACGGCTTGCGGCTGAACACCGGCAGCACCTCGGTCGCGATACCGAAGAACGGGATCGCGACGATATAGACCTCCGGATGGCCGAAGAACCAGAACAGGTTCTGCCACAAGATCGCCCCGCCGTTGGCGGCGGTGAAGACCTGGGCGCCGAGCTTGCGGTCGATCTCGAGCACCAGCAGCGCCGCCGCCAGCACCGGGAACGCCAGCAGCACCAGCATGCTGGTGAGCAGGATGTTCCAGGTGAAGATCGGCATCCGGAACATGGTCATGCCGGGCGCCCGCATGCAGATGATCGTGGTGACGAAGTTGACGCCGCCGAGGATCGTGCCCAGCCCGGACAGGGTCAGGCCCATGATCCACATGTCGCCGCCGATACCCGGCGAGTACACCGCGCTGGTCAGCGGCGCGTACGCGTACCAGCCGAACGCCGCCGCCCCGCCCGGGGTGAGGAAGCTGATCAGCAGGATGAGGCCGCCGAACAGGAAGAAGTAGTAGCTGAGCAGGTTCAGCCGGGGGAACGCCACGTCCGGCGCGCCGATCTGCAGCGGCATGATCTCGTTCGCGAACCCGACGAACAGCGGGGTGGCGAACAGCAGCAGCATGATCGTGCCGTGCATGGTGAACAGCTCGTTGTACTGCTGGTCGGAGACCACGTGGTTGTCCGGCCCGAACAGCTGGATCCGCATGATCATGGCCATCAGGCCACCGATCAGGAAGAACGCGAACGACGTGATCAGGTACAGGTGACCGATGATCTTGTGGTCGGTCGAGGAGAGCCAGCTGGCCAGGATCGACCCCTTGCGGCCGTACTGCTCGATGGCCTGCTCCTGGACCGGTTGCTCGACGGTGGTCACGGGCTCACGCACCCCCTGCTGACTTCTGCTGCGAATGCTGCTGCGCGCTGATCCAGGTCTGGAACTGCGCCGGCGTGACGATCTTCACCGTGAACAGCATCCGGCTGTGGTAGACGCCGCACAGCTCGGTGCAGCGGCCGGTGAACGTGCCGGTCTTGATCGGGGTCACCTCGAAGTGGTTGGGGTGGCCGGGGATCACGTCCCGCTTGAACTCGAACGGCACGATCCAGAACGAGTGCACCACGTCCAGCGAGACGAGGTTGAAGCGGACCGTCCGGTTCGTGGGGATCTCCAGCACCGGCAGGCGGCCCGGCCAGGGTACCCCCGTCTCGGAGACGACCCCGCTCGCCGAGCCCGGCACCTTGTACCCCGGGTACTGGAACTCCCAGCTCCACTGGTAGCCGTACACGGTCACGGTGACGTCCGGGTGCGGCGGGAGCTTGTCGATGTAGTTCTCGTCCCGGGCGGTGAAGAAGAAGAAGACGCCGACCATGATGAACGGGATGACCGTGTACATGATCTCGATCGGCAGGTTGTAGCGCACCTGGCGCGGCGGCGCGTCGGTGCGCTTGCGGTGGAAGATCACCGCCCACAGGATCGCGCCCCACACCACGACGCCGACGCAGAGCGCGGCGATCCAGCTGCCCCGCCAGAGGGTCACCACGACTTCGCCCTGCTTGGTGACCGGGACCGGGCAGGCCGAGCCGGGTGAACGTGGTGGACTGGCAGCCGGCCGTCGCCATCAGCACGGCGGCGAGCAGCACGGAGCGCGGTATCCAGCGGCGCAGTCGCCGCGCGGGCTGGCCAGCGCCCCGGGCGGCTGGCGGGCCGTCGGCCACCGGACCAGTCAGGCACGGCGGCATTCTCCTCGGCGGGCACATGGCCCGGATCGTGCGCGCCCCTTCGGCGTGGGGCGCTGGGGGTGGGACTCACAGGTTGCCTTCCCAGCGGAATGACTCCCGGCTGCACGGGCAGGTCATGGCTCGTCCTACAGGCTGTCGTGCAAACAGTATCGTGCGCGCTGCCCGCCCTGAGCGGGGGACCCCGATTGTGCTGCCGCGTGTCCCGCGGATGCGCTTATGGACGGCGACGTGCGGGTATCGCTCTCCCGTGGCAGCATGCGTCCGGAGGTCCCAGCGTTCTGCGGCCGCACCGCGGAGTATTGTCACCTTTTTAGCGCAGGCAGCACAGTGTTTGGCAGCACATTGGCAGCACAGAGCGAGAGGCATGCGGATGACCCCCCCGACGCGCCCAGCACCCATGCTGACGATCGACGCGCTGGGCCGGAAGTGCCCCATCCCGATCATCATGCTCGCCGAGCGGATCCGGGAGGTCCCGATCGGGGCCACGGTCGCCGTGCTGGCCGATGATCCCGCCGCCCAGACCGACATTCCCGCCTGGTGCATGATGAAGTCCCAGGAGTTCGTGGTGGAGACGGCCCTGCCCCGCGGCTGGGCGTTCCTGGTCAAGCGCACCTACTGACCGGCCAGCCCGGCTGACCCGCCGCCGGCTGGCCGGCTACGGAGTCACCCGCGGACCGGAAGCGGTCGGCGAACCGCGGGTCCCTCTCCCACCAGGGCTGACTGCCCGGCTGGTTCCGCCGCGGCGCCGGGCTCCGCGGGTCCCTCCGGCCGGGGCACCGCGACCGCGCCCGCCGCCGCGGCCTCTCCGCGGCTTCCACGGCGTCCAGCTCGGCGTCCACGCCCGCCGCCTCGGTCTCGTCTTCCCTGATCATCTGGATGAACTGGGCGGCCAGGAACGGCAGCCCGACGATGTCGCCGAGCACCCACAGCGCCCCGCCGCCGATGACCTGGTCGCTGCGCAGGCTCGGGCCCCAGGGGCGGGCCAGCGCGTGATAGTAGGCCCCGGCGATGAGGCTCTGGTCGGCGAGCACGGCCAGGCCGAGGACGGCGTCCCCGACCACCTCGCCCGCGCTCACCCAGAGGCCGACCAGGTACGGGTAGGCCCTCGGCACCGGGTCCACCCGCAGGAACATCCAGAAGAACACGAAGCCCGGGGCCAGCAGGGCGAGGTAGGTCAGCTCGCGGACGCGTGCCGCTGCGCATGCTGGCCGCGTACCAGGGCGAGAAGTACAGCACGAACGGCACCAGCACGATGACCAGCGTGGGGATGGCCGGGAACGTGAGGGTCCGCGCCGACGCGGCTGTGCACCGCCGCGTCCAGCCGCCGGCCGGCCCGCGGCGCCGCCGCGCGTGATCAGCGTGAGCGGCCGGCCCAGGGCCGTGAACAGCGGCACCACCAGCAGCAGCAGCGATGGTCTGCACCGAGCGGATGTAGAACAGCACCCCCTGGTACACGCCGAGGAACGACATCGTGGCGATGACCAGGACGCCGAGGCCGCCCAGGTAGAAGGCGACCGCGCGGGCGGGCGGCCACGGCTGGCCGGCCCGGCGGACCCGGCGCATCCCGGCCAGGTACAGGCCGCCGGCCAGCAGCACGACCAGCGAGGACGGGCACGTCCAGCGTCCACGAGGTGAAGACCCGGGCCGCCGTCAGCGCGGGCGGCCCTTGATACGCGTGCCCGGGAACACCCGCGAGGAGTGCAGTCGCCACCCCGCCACGCTATCCCTCCGCCGCGGCGGCGCGGCCCCCGCCCGCGGGTGAGCGGCCACAGGAAAACCCGGCGGCCAAACTTATTCACCGCAGTCACTACTGCATAACGGAACCCACGTGATGCACGGTTTCTCTTGCGCGGGGGGCCCAAGGGGGACGAGTCTAATCCGGTTGTGCCCTGATACCCAGGACACACTGATCAGGCGCCATGATCATCCGTCAAGGAAGGAACGTGCATGCCGCAAGTCACACGTCTGCGTGTGGTCGGGGCTGCGATTGCCGCCGGAGCACTGACGCTCGGCAGTCTCGTCACGGCCACCGCTGCGCAGGCGGCCAACCCCAGAAGGGCGATCGCCGACTCCCATCCTGCGTGGGCCGTCGCCGCGAAGCGTCTTTCCAGCCAGGCCGTCACCGCTGGCACCGTCAACGCGCGGGTGTACCTGGCCCCCAGCCACCAGGCTGAGCTGGCCAGCATGGTCGCCGCGGTGTCCAGCCCGGCCAGCAAGACCTACCGCCACTTCATGACCCCGGCCGCGGTCCGCCAGGAGTTCGCGCCGTCCGCCGCAGAGGTCGCCTCCGTGAAGTCCTGGCTCACCTCGTCCGGGCTGAGCGTGACCAAGGTCAGCGCCAAGTACCCGGCCGGCGCCTACGTCGGGGTGCGCGGGTCCGTGGCCGCCGCCCGCAAGGCGTTCGGCGTGACGTTCGGCACCTACCAGGGCCCCGGCGGCCAGAGCGACCGGGCACCTGACCAGGCGGCCACCGCGCCGTCGTCCGTCGCCAGCTCCGTTCTCGCGGTCTCCGGCCTGGACACCGCGAAGAGCGTGATCAAGCCGGCGCTGCCGCCGCCCGGGCCGAACTACTGGGTCGCCAGGCCATGCTCGACCTACTACGGCCAGAAGACCGCGACCGACAAGCCCAAGGCGTACGGCCAGCACCAGCCGTGGACCAACTGCGGCTACAAGCCGAGCCAGGTCCGCGGGGCCTACGGGGTGACCAGGTCCGGGATGACCGGCAAGGGCCAGACCGTCGCGATCGTGGACGCCTACGCGTCCCCCACGATCAGGGCGGACGCCAACCAGTTCTCGACCGTCGTGGGCGACAAGCCGTTCGCGGCCGGGCAGTTCAAGCAGTACCAGGCCAGCCCGTACACACAGCCAGAAGGTATGCGGCCCCTCGGGCTGGTACGGCGAGGAGACCCTCGACGTCGAGTCCGTGCACGGCATGGCGCCTGGCGCCAAGGTGCGTTACGTCGCCGCGGGCAGCTGCTTCGACTCCGACCTGGCCACCGCGGAAGCGGCCATCGTGGACACCCGCCTGGCCAGCATCGTCAGCAACTCCTGGGGCGAGCCGGCCAGCTACTCCACCATCAACGCCACGTTCGACCTGATCTTCCAGGTCGGCGCGCTGGAGGGGATCGGCTTCACGTACTCCTCCGGTGACAGCGGCTACGAGGGCCCGGGCGAGGACTCCATCTCCCCCCAGGACCAGGTGGACTACCCGACGTCGAGCCCGTTCGTCACGTCGGTGGGCGGCACCAGCCTGGCCATCAGCAAGACGAAGAGCTACCAGTGGGAAACCTCCTGGGGCACCCTCATCGACCCGCTGATCCACCTCAAGAACGGCGGCCAGAAGTGGCAGTACACCCCGCCCGGCCCGTACCCGGCCAGTTATGACGGCTCTGGTGGCGGTGGCGTGAGCACCCAGTACGGCCAGCCCTCCTACCAGGCGGGCGTGGTTCCGAACAGCCTGGCCACCAAGCTGCCCGGCGGCGGGACCAGCAGCTCGCCCATGCGGGTCATCCCGGACGTGTCGGCCCTGGCCGACCCGAGCACCGGGATCCTGGTCGGCCAGACGACCCTGCAGCCGGACGGGAAGACCTACGCCTTCTCGCTCAGCAGGATCGGCGGCACCAGCGTGGCCTGCCCGACGTTCGCCGGCATCGAGGCGGACGCCCAGCAGGCGGCAGGTGGCTCGCTCGGGTTCGCCAACCCGGCGATCTACTACCTGGACACGCACTTCGCCTACGGGACGTCGAACGCGGCGTACAACGACGTGACCGACCACCCGCTCGGCCCGGGCCACCTGGCCGAGGTGCGTAACAACTACACCAACCCCTACACCAAGCAGGGCCCGCTGCTGACCTACCTGCGGACCCTCGGTGTCAACGGTGAGGGCTCGGACGCGCTCCGCGCCGTCCCGGGCTTTGACGACGCGACCGGCGTCGGCTCGCCCAGGAATTTCATCTCGGATGCGCCCTCGCTGCCGTAGCTAGCGGCGACCGCAGCACGGAGGGGACGGCCCGGACCGGGCCGTCCCCTCTGGCGTTCCCGGCGGCACCGGGCCGGGCTGGTCCTCGTTGCGGAAAGAAGGCAGCGGCCGGCGCGGCGCGCAGGCCGGCCGGCTCAGCTGTAGTGCGCGGCGATCTCCGCGGCCGCATCCTCGCCGTACATGGCGCCCAGCCGCTCGGCCAGCGCCCCGGGCTTCAGCTCGTACTCCTGCGTGCCGACCGTCTCCAGAACGTGCACCGCGAGCATGTTGCCCAGCTGGGCGGCCCGTTCCAGCGGCAGGCCCCAGGCCACCGCGGCCAGGAAGCCCGACCGGAAAGCATCGCCGGTGCCGGTGGGGTCGACCTTCCGCACCTCCGGAACCGCCGCCACGAAAACCGTATCGGCGCCGGTCCGCTCGATCTTGGCGCCGGCCGGGCCGAGGGTGGTCACCCGGACGCCGACCCGGGCCAGGATCTCCGGGCCGGACCATGAGCTCTTGCGCTCGATGAGGGCTTCCTCGTACTCGTTGCAGAACAGGTAGGCCGCGCCGTCAACCAGCGCGCGCACGTCCCCGGCGTCCAGCCGGGGCAGCTGCTGCGACAGGTCGGCCGCGAACGGGATGCCCAGGTCCTTGCACTCCTGGGTGTGGATGAGCATGCCCCCGGGGTCACTGGCGCCGATCAGCACCAGGTCCAGGCCGCCGGCCTGCGCGGCGAGCGGGGCCAGCTCGATGCCGGCGTCCTCGCTCATCGCCCCGGGGTAGAACGAGGCGATCTGGTTACCGTCCACGTCCGTGGTGCAGACGAACCGGGCGGTGTGCTGGGTGGTCGACTCGCGGACGCCGCCGCAGTCCACCCCGTGCCCGGTCAGCCAGTCGCGGTACGGGCCGAAGTCCTCGCCGACCGCCCCGATCAGCAGCGGGCTGAGCCCGAGCACGCCGAGCCCGAACGCGATGTTCGCGGCCACTCCCCCGCGCCGGATCTCCAGCGCGTCGACGAGGAAGGACAGGGAGACCCGGTCCATCTTCTCGGGAATGAACTGCTCGACAAATCGGCCGGGGAAGGTCATCAGGTGATCGGTCGCGATGGACCCGGTGATGGCTATGCGCACTGCCGCACTCTAGGCGATGTCAGGGACCACGGAAAGCCGCACGGCCGGGAGGTTACCCTCCCGGCCGTGGTTGTGAACTCTGGATCACGCTGTGAACTTGTACCACCGCTTCAACCTGTGCGCTGACCTGTACCACTGCTTATCCGCCGGTCGAGGCGGGGCCCGCCGGAGGCGGGTTCTCGCCGAGCCGGCGGATGGCCGGGGGGTCCAGGGGGTTGTCCCCCCGGACTAGTACTGCCCCCCGGAAATTAATGGAACGAGTCGCCGCAGGCGCAGGACCCGCTGGCGTTCGGGTTGTCGATCGTGAAGCCCTGCTTCTCGATCGTGTCCACGAAGTCGATGGTCGCGCCCATCAGGTACGGCGCGCTCATCTTGTCGGTGACCACGTGCACGCCGGAGAACTCGGCGTCAACGTCACCGTCCATCTCACGCTCGTCGAAATACAGCTGGTAACGCAGCCCGGAGCAGCCGCCCGGCTGGACGGCGATGCGGAGCCGCAGGTCGTCGCGGCCTTCCTGCTCCAGGAGAGCGCCCACCTTTGCTGCCGCGGTGTCGGTCAGGATGACACCGGTGGTTGTCGCCTCATTCTGGACCGTCATATGTGTTAGCTCCCGCGTTGGACTGCCGCCGCGTCCGCGGCGCTGCCTTATCTCCTGCTCCAACCATATGCGCTCCGCGGTCATTCCGGGCGGGGCGGGCTCCGGGCTTCCCGCGGGCTGCCGGGCATGATCTCAGGAGGCCTGACCTCAGGGGCTGACCTCAGGATCGGCGAAGTGCAGGCCATCAGTCCAGGTCTCGGTGCCGTCGGGGCGGATCAGGTACCCGGCGTAGCCGGGCAGCCCGGCCACCGCCGCCAGGGCCGCGTCACCGCCCACGGCCAGCGCCGTGGCGAGCGCGTCCGCCATGGCCAGGCTGGGCCCGGTGACCGTGGCCGAGGCCGCCCGGGAGCCGGGCTGCCCGGTGAGCGGGTCGACCAGGTGCGCGCCGCGCTCGTAGCTCCCGGAGGTGGCGACCGCGCCGCGCACCTCCAGCACGGCGGCCAGCGCCGATGCCCGCCACGGGTGGCGGATCCCGGCCCGCCACGGCTCCCCCGGGACCGGGCCGCCGAACGCGGCGAGGTCACCGCCCCCGTTGACCAGGGCGGCGGGCAGGCCCGCCCGGCGGAGGGCGTCCAGCGCCCGGTCCACAGCCCAGCCCTTGACCAGCCCGGTCGGGTCGTAGCCGCCGGGCATGGCCCACGGGTCGAACCAGCCGTCGGATGCCTCCCGGGCCGCGTGGCAGGCCGCCCGCACCTCGGCCAGGCTGGGCGGCCCGTCCGCCTCGGGCATGTCCCCGCGGCGCAGCCTGCTCAGCGGGCTCCGCGGATCCCAGGTGCTGAACACCGCGTCCGCCTCGTGCAGCAGGGCGCAGGCCGCCCGGATCGCGGCCCCCGGATCCGGCCCGGCGGGAGCGGGCCGCACCGCGAACGACACGACCGTGCCCATGACGTGCTCCGCGTGGGTCACCGGGCGCCGGTCCGGGACGGACGGCCCGGCCGCGGAGCCGGTGCGGGGCGGCGGGACGGGAGGCGGGGCGGTGCGCCGGCCAAGCCTCACCGGAAGTGCGCCTTATCCAGCGCGGCCTGCACGGACAGGGCGTAGGCCTGGCTGGTGTACGTGGCCCCGGACACGGCGTTGATCCGGGTGCTCTGGGCGGCCAGGACCTCACTGCGCAGCGTGGGGATGACCTGGGCGGCGAGTTGCTGGGAGTACTGCTCGGCGGTGCGCAGCACCGGGACGGTGATGCCGGTGATCCGGCCGCCGCTGATGCTCACCCGGGCGGCCAGTTCGCCGTAGCCGTAGTTCTCCATGGCGCCCAGGGTGGTGCCCGTGGTCGCTGCCCCGGCGGCGGGCGTGGCCCGGGTGCGGGCCTGGCCCTGCCGGGCCGCGCGGCTGGCGTGGCTGGCCGGCTGGGTCCCGGAACTGGCCAGCGTGGTGGGCGCGGCTGACTTGTGCAGCCCCAGCACGCCCAGGAACCCGGCCACGGTCCCGGCAATCACCAGCCATGGTGCCCGCTTCATCGGGTGCTTCCCATCTGTGCTCTCCTCAGCGAACTGGCCGGCCGGTCAGAGCGCGAATGCCTCGTGGTGGATGGCCTCGTCCGGGATACCCAGGTTCCGGGCGGTATCGACGATGGAGGCGACGAACCCTTCCGGCCCGCAGACGTACACGTCTCGCTGGGCCAGGTCAGGCACCAGCCGCGGCAGCGAGACCTCGTCGATGGCGGCCTCCTCGCGGGAGCCGACCAGCTCGTGGATCGTGCCGCGGCGGTGCTTGACCAGCTCGCGGACCTCGGTGCCGAGCACGAGGTCCGCAGGCTGGCTGGCCCGGAGCAGGACGACCGGGGCACTGCCCCGGGGCAGGTCCTCCAGCAGCGACCGGAGCGCGGTCACCCCGATCCCGGCCGCCACGAGCAGGGCCCGGGGGCGGCGCTGGGCATACCGGGTGAACGCCCCGTAGGGGCCCTCGATGGCGATCGGGGTGCCGGGCCGGATGCTGGCCAGCCCGGCGGAATGGTCCCCCACCGCCTTCACGGTCAGCCGCAGGTACGGGGGCTGCGGCAGCGCGGACAGCGAGTACGGGTGGGCCTGCCACCACATCCCCCTGGTCAGGAACCGCCAGCAGAAGAACTGGCCGCCGGACACGGCCAGCCGGTCCAGGCGGCGGCCGGAGCAGATCACGGACACCACGCCGGGCCCCTCCGGGCGCACCTCGACGACCGTCAGCCGGTGCCGCAGGCTCCGGACGAGAGGCAGCCCGAATCGGTAGCAGAGCACCAGCCCCGCGGTGGCCGCCCAGGCCACCGACCAGACGACCTGGGTCAGCGGGTGGCCCACGAACGCCGGGCCGAGCACGATGACGTGGGCGAACGAGATAGCCAGGGCCAGGTACATCCAGAGGTGGATCAGCCACCAGGTCTCCCGGCGCAGCCTGCGCCGCACGGCCCGCACCGAGATGATGCCAATCAGGCACATCAGGCCGAGGCCGATAGTCGCGGTGAGCACGTCCGGGTACCTGGTCAGCAGGACACCGGCCTCGTGCCACACCCCGGCCCGGGCCGCCTCGGCGTAGCCCAGGGTGAGGAGCAGGGCGTGCGCGGCGAGCAGGCTGATCGGCCACGGGGCGACCGCGCGGTGCAGCCGGAGCAGGCCGTCCTGGCCCGCCACCCGCTCCACGAACGGGATGCGGCTGACCAGCAGGACCATGATCAGGGCCAGGTACGTGCCGATCATGCCGGTCAGGCTGCCCGCGTAGGTGAGCAGGCCGCCGCGGGCGGACAGCTGGCTGGAGGGCTGGCTGGAGATGGTGACGGCCAGGGTGGCGCCGAGCCCGGCCCCGGCGGCCAGCAGCGCGAGACCCGCGAGCGCCGGGTGCGGCCGGGGTACGGCGGGGCGGCGGGCGGGCTTTCGCTTGCGATCGGCTGGGGACTTCGGCGCACCGAAGGCCACCGGCGAGGCACTCATACCGGCCAACCTGGCAGCGGAAGCTATCCGTGGTATCCCTAAATCCTCTGAGTTCCCTCTGTGCCGCTCACGAGACCGCCTAACGGTCTTGAACTGGGCAGACATCGGTATGCGCAGGGTAAAGAGAGCTTCAGCTGAACGCGCGGGCCGGCTGGGCGGGTTCGCGGGCTCCGGGCTCAGCTGGGCCAGTCCGGGGACGGCGCCGCCCCGGCGCGGCGGACCAACTCCAGCGGATGCAGGGCCCGCCGCCCCGTCCCGTGCTCAATCTGCTGCCGGCAGGACACGCCCGTCGCCACGACGATCGTGTCCTGCGCCTCGGCCCGGATGGCCGGAAAGAGCCGCAGCTCGCCAATGCTCATGGACAGGTCGTAGTGCTCGGCCTCGAAGCCGAATGAGCCGGCCATGCCGCAGCATCCGGCGTCCACCTCGACGACGTCCGCGCCCGGGATGCAGCGCAGCAGGGCCAGGGTCGCGGCGGTACCCGCGAGCGCCTTCTGATGACAGTGACCGTGGAACAGGACACGGCGGCCGCTGACCAGGCTGCCGGGCGGCAGCACGATCCTGCCCTCGGTGATGGCGGCCAGGAGCAGTTCCTCGGGCAGCCGGGTGGCGGCGGCCACGGCGCGGGCTCGCGGATCGCCAGGCAGCAGGGCCGCATACTCGTCGCGCAGGGTTAGCAGGCACGACGGCTCCACCCCGACAATGGGCACCCCCGCGGCAGCGGCATCACCGAGGCGCCCGGCCAGGCCCGCGGCCATCCGGTGCGCCTGATCCACCAGGCCCTTGGACAGGCTGGCCCGCCCGCAGCAGCCGGCGTCCTCGAACCGGACCCGCCAGCCGGCCAGCTCGAGGAGGTCGATGGCGGCCCGTCCGGCGGATGGCTCCGTGAACGAGGTAAACGAGTCGGCCAGGAAGATCAGCTCGCGCTGCGCGGCGGGCCAGGCCGCGCGCGGCCGGCGGCGGAACCAGCCGCGCAGGTCCTGCCGCTGGAACCGGGGCAGCGGGCGGGCGGCGCTGATGCCCAGCGTGCGCTCGGCCAGCCGGGCGGCCCAGTTGCCACCCGCTGGCCAGGTTGGACACCGGGTACGCCGCGGAGCCGAGCCGGTTCAGCAGGCGGATCGATCCGAACAGCCGTGAGCGGAGCGGGATGCCGTGCTGATCGTGGTAGCTGGCGAGCGCTTCGGTCTTGAGCGCGGCCATGTCCACCCCGAGCGGGCATTCACTCTTGCATGCCTTGCACTCAAGGCACAGGTCGAGGATGTCATGCAGCCGCTCGTCACCGAGCGCGGCCCGCGGGTCATCCATGGACAGCGCCTTGACCAGGGCATTCGCGCGGCCCCTGGTCGAGTGCTCTTCGTCACGGGTGGCCATGTACGAGGGGCACATAACGCCGGTCGCCGTCTTGCGGCAGAGCCCGATATTCATGCAGCGATCGGCTGCGCCGCGCATCCCGCCCGGACCGTCGAAGAGCAGTCGCGTGCTGATCGGCGGGGCGGCCGGCCGCGTCACATCGCGCAGGTGCGCGGTCATCGCGGGGGCGTTCACGATCTTCCCGGGGTTCATCCGGTTGGCCGGGTCGAACAGCAGCTTGGTCTCCTGCATAGCGGCGTAGAGCGCGTCGCCGAAAATGCGCTGGTTGAACTCGCTGCGGGCCAACCCGTCGCCGTGCTCACTCGAGTTGACCCCGCCGTATTCGAGCACCAGCTCGCGCACTTCCTCGGCGACCGAGCGCATCAGTTCCGCCTGGCCCGCTGCGGCCAGGTCCACGAAGGGCCGGATGTGCAGGCACCCGACTGAACAGTGCCCGTAGAAGCCCGCGGTCAGGCCGCGTGCGTCGAGGATGGCCCGGAACCGGCTGGCGTAGGAGGCCAGCCGGCCGGCTCGACGGCCGTGTCCTCGACGAACGCCAGCGGCCGGCGGGTGCCGGAACTGGCCGCCATCAACAGGCCAGGCCGGCCTGGCGGACCTTCAGCAACGCCGCCTGCTCGGCCGGATGCACGGCCCGGAGGGTGTGGAAACCGTGACCGTGCGCCTGCCACAGCCCGTCCAGGCGGTCAAGCCCGGCCACCGCCTCGGCGAGCGTGTCGCCGAAGAACGTGACGAACAGCAGGGCGTCCGGATCGCCGTGCAGGATCGAACCTAGCGCCTGGTATTCGATCTTCTGCCGGGACAGCTGCAGGATGGTGCGGTCGAGCAGCTCGACCGCGGCGGGATGGCAGGCCAGCGCGTCCTCAGTAGCCTCGATAGCCGCCGGCACGGACGTGAAGTGACCCACGGCGATGACCCGGTGCCGGGGCGAGGGCACCAGCTGGACCGTGGCCTCGACGACGGTGACCAGCGTGCCCTCGGAACCGACCACGAATTTCGCCAGGTCGAGCCCGGCCGCCCCGGCCGCCAGCCGGTCCAGCCGGTAGCCGCCGGATTGCCGCCAGAACCGGGGAAAGCCGGTGGCAATGGCCTCCTGGTGACGTTCGGCCAGCTGGGGCAGCTCCCGGCAGATGGTCCCGTCCAGGGTCGCCGAGGCGGCGCGGGCCAGCCGTTGCGGCTCGGTCAGCGGGCCGAAGCGGGACCGGCTGGCGTCGGACAGCACCACGCCGAGTTCCAGCACGTGGTCGATGGTCATGCCGTAACGGATCGACTGGCTGCCCGCCGAGTTATTGCCGATCATCCCGCCGATGGTGGCCCGGTTGCTGGTCGAGGTGTCCGGGCCGAACCCGAGCCCATGCGGGCTGGCGGCCCGGTTCAGCTGTTCCTGCACCACGCCGGGCTGCACCCGGGCCGTCCGCCGCTGGGCATCGATCTCGATGATCGCGCTCATGTGCCGGGACAGGTCCATCACGATGGCGGCCCCGACCGTCTGGCCGGCCAGGCTGGTTCCCGCGCCCCGCGGCAGCACCGGCACGCCGAACTGCGCGGCCGTGCCGACCACCGCGGCCACGTCGTCGGCGTCACGGGGGAAGACCACCCCGATCGGCTCGATCGCGTACATGCTGGCGTCGCGCGAGTACAGGTACCTGCTGTAGGCGTCGAACCTCACCTCGCCGCCGACCGCGGCGCGCAGCGCCTCCGCGATCTCCTCGTGACTATCGGGCACGACGTCGTCCCCGGCGGAGCCCGCGACGGCATGCTGGGCGTGACGAAAGGACAGCCCCATGGCGCACGCGAGCGGCCGGCACTTCCTGCAGATTCCCGGCCCGACCAACGTCCCCGACCGGGTGCTGCGGGCGATGGCGGCACCGACGATCGATCACCGCGGGCCGCAATTCGCCGAACTGGCCCGGCAGGTACTCGCGGGCGCCGGGCGGTTGTGCGGCACCAGCCGGCCCGTCGCCCTGTACCCGTCGTCCGGTACGGGCGCGTGGGAGGCCGCGCTGGTTAACACGCTGTCGCCAGGCGACCGCGTACTCGCCTTCGATACCGGTCACTTCGCCACGCTCTGGTCCCGGATGGCCGAGAACCTGGGCCTGAGAGTCAACCTGGTGCCCGGGGACTGGCGCCAGGGGGTGGACCCCGGCCAGGTCCATGCCCGCCTGTCCGCTGACGCCGGCCACGAGATCAAGGCCGTCACGATCGTGCAGAACGAGACGTCAACCGGAGCGGCCAGCCCGATCCGGGCGATCCGCGAGGCCATGGACCGCGCCGGTCATCCCGCGCTGCTGATCGTCAACGCGATCTCCTCGCTGGGATCGGCCGGCTATCAGCACGACGAATGGGGCGTCGATGTCACGATCTGGTGCTCGCAGAAGGGCATGATGCTGCCCCCCGGGCTGGGTCTCAACGCGGTCAGCGAGAAGGCGCTCGACGCGTCGCGGCGAGCCCGCCTGCCGCGCAGCTACTGGGCATGGCAGCCGCTGCTCGATGCCGCCGCGACCGGCCTGTTCCCCTACACGCCCGCCACCAACCTGCTCTTCGGGCTGCGCGAGGCACTGGCCATGTTCGACGAGGAAGGCCTGCCCGCCGTCTTCGCCCGCCACGCCCGGCACGCCGAGGCGACGCGGCGGGCCGTCCGCGGCTGGGGACTCGAGATCGTCTGCCGCAACCCGGATCACTACTCCGCCACCCTCACCGGCGTGCTGGTCCCGGAGGGCCACGACGCGGACCGGGTGCGCGAGGTGATACTCGACCGCTACAACATGTCGCTCGGCGCTGGGCTCGGCCGGCTGGCCACGCGGGCCTTCCGCATCGGCCACCTGGGGCACCTCGGGGACCTGGAACTCGCGGGCACGCTGTGCGGGGTGGAGATGGGGCTGGTGCAAGCGGGCGTGCCGATCGCCCGTGACGGGGTCACGGCCGCGCTCGATTACCTCGGGCCGGCCGCCTGACCGCCGGCGCCTACCCACGGCCGGCTGCCGGGGGCGGCACGATGCCGCGGATAATGCCGCGGCGCAGCAGTTCCGCCGGGGTGAGCCGGAGCCGCCTGGCCACCTGCGGGGCGTCGGACGCGGGCAGCTTGAGGATGGAGGTGGCCAGCTCCGGGGCGGTCACCGCCAGGTAACTGTCATGGGCCAGCCACAGGTTCCCGGGCGACGCCAGGGCGAGCGCCCCGCCCGACACTCCCTCGCCGATGACTACCGACGTGATGGGGACGGGGCAGGATGCGACCGCGATGAACAGCTCGGCGATCGCCGGGCCGGTGCCGGCCGCCTCGTCGGCGGGCGCGGCCGCCGCACCCGGCGTGTCGATCAGGGTCAGGACAGGCCGGCCGAAGCGCGCGGCCAGGGCGAGCAGGCGGGTCGCGGTCCGGAACCCGGCGGCTGTCGTGGGCCGCCCGGTCTGCGCGATGTAGCCGGCCGTGGTGGCGCCGCGGCGGCCGAAACCGCAGCGCAGGGCGGTGTCCACGCCGCCGCAGCGATCGCCGCGGATCTCGAAGGTTTCCTCGAAGTAGCTGGCCAGCCAGCGGGCCGCGCGGTCCCGCGGGGCGTTCCTCGCCCTGATGACCTGGGCCCAGGCATCATGGCCCTGATCGCCCGCGCCCGGTCCGCCCGATCCGGCGGGCGGGGCATGCGCCGGGACGGGAAGGGGCACCCGGTCAGCGCGGTCACTCCGCGAGCGCGGCGACAGCAGCCGGACGAGCGTGGCCACCACGGCGCGGAGGCCGTCCGGGGGTGAGAGCACATCGACGAAGCCGTGCGCCCACTGGCCATCGGCCAGGAACTCCGCCGAGCCCGGGTCCACGCCACCCGGGCGGGTGCGCGAACCGGAGAAGCTGACCCGCGCGGCCGGCACGCCGATGAGCACATCGGCCCCGGCGACGAGCGACGCCCACACGCCGCCGGTGGTCGGGTCACCTGCCACCGCGATGTGCGGGATGCCAGCGCGCCGGGCGGCGGCGATCGCGGCGGCGACGGTGTGCATCTGCACCAGCGCGCTGGTGCCCTCCTGCATCCTCGATCCGCCCGAGGCGGCCACGCAGACGACGGGGAGGCGCCTGGCCACGGCGACGGAGCACGCCCGGGCAATCCGCGCGCCTTCCGCGGTACCCATCGATCCGCCCATGAACGCGAACTCGAAGCCGACGATCACGCACGGCTCGCCGCCGACCGTGGCCACGGCCGTGGTCACGGCATGCCGGGCGCCGGCCGATTCCCGGGCCCGGCGCAACTGGTCCTCGTAGCCTGGCCAGCCGCTGGGATTGCCCGCCTCGATCCGCTCGCCGAAATGGTCCAGGCTGCCCGGGTCCGCAATCACGTGGTAGAGCGCGCGGGGCGCGGCTGGCCCGGTCGCGGCGGCCGGGTCAGCGGTCATCAGCCTGCGCCGGGCCGAGCATCGTCGCGCGGAGCTCGTCGGTGTGCTCGCCCAGCCTGGGCGGCGGCAGCCCGGGAGACAGCGCGCTGCGGCTGTAGTGCACCGGGTTGCCCGGCAGCCGGATGCTGCCCAGCAGCGGATGGTCTACTTCCCAGATCATGTTCCCGGCCCGCGCCTGCTCGCTGTCGTAGACCCGGTCCAGGGTCTTCAGCTCCCCCGCGGGGACACCGGCCTCGCGCAGGGCGGTCAGCCACTCGGCCACCGTGCGCATGGCCAGGCTGGCGTTGAGGATGCGGTGCAGCGCGGTGATGTTGCCCAGCCGGGCGGCGTTGGTGCCGAACCGGGCATCCGCGGCGTCCAGCCCGGCCAGCGGGGCGAACCGCCGCCAGATGTCCTCGTTTCCGACCGCGATGACCAGCGGGCCGTCGGCCGCATCGAACACGCCGTACGGGGCGACGGTCGGATGATGATTCCCCGAGGGCCCCGGCACCTGGCCCGCGATCAGGTACCGGGTCGCCTGGAAGGTGTGAATGCCGATCTGCGCGGCGAGCAGCGAGGTGGACACCCGCTGCCCGAGCCCGCTGCGCTCCCGTTCCACCAGGGCGCCGAGCACGCCGATCACCCCGAACAGGCCCGCGCTGACGTCGGCGATCGGGACGCCGACCTTGACCGCCGGGCTGCCCGTCGTCCCGGTCAGGCTCATCAGCCCGCCCTCGGCCTGCAGGATCTGGTCATAGCCTGCCCGGTCGCTGTCCGGGCCGGTCTCGCCGAAGCCGGAGATGGCCAGCCGGACGAGCCGCGGGTTCAGCTCACCCAGCCGGTCATCGCCCAGCCCGAGCCGGTCCATCACCCCGGGCCGGAAATTCTCGATCAGCACATCAGCCCAGCGCACCAGGGCATCGACGAACTCGCGCTCGCCGGGCGCCTTCAGGTCGATGGCCACGCTCCGCTTTCCCCGGTTAGCCGACAGGAAGTAGGTGCTCTCGGGCCCGGCCGCGGTGGGCATGAACGGCGGCCCCCACCGCCTCGTGTCATCCCCCGCTCCCGGCCGCTCGACTTTGATGACCTCGGCGCCCAGGTCGCCGAGCAGCATCGCCGCGTACGGGCCGGCGAGCACCCGCGCCAGGTCAAGCACGTGCAGGCCGGCCAGCGGGCCGGCCGCATCATGACCTTGCGCCGGTGGTGGAGGGGGCACCGCCATCGCATCCTTTCTGGTCCGCGCAGGTCGCGGCCGAACCCTGGCCCGCGCCGCATCGCCGGCGCGGGCGGGCCAGGGCCCGGCGGCGGCTTACGGCGTCGCGGCCGCGAGCGCGCTCGCCGACATCACGGAAATCTGCTGCTCCACCCCGGCGGCCGAGGACTGGAAGGCGCCGTACGGGCCGAACGTGTTGTTGTACTTGTTGTAGTCGAGGCTGCCGCTGGCCCCCTCGTAGTTGATCTTCGTACCGGCCTTCAGCAGCCTCAGGCACGTCGCGTACGTAAAGCACGCGGTGCCGGGCGGATTCGTCACCTTGGTCATGTCGTGGGCGACGGTGGTGCCGTCGGTGGTCTTCGCGTAGTCATCGGCCAGAGCCAGCGAGATGAGGGCGTCGTAGGCGTAATTCGCGTTGGCCAGCGGTCCGGCCGCCTTCTGGCTCGGGTAGAGCTTGTTGAACAGGCCCAGGAAGGCGCTGCTCGCGTTCCCGCTGACCGAAGTCCCGTAGATCGAGGTCAGATGGGCGTGCGCGGTCGCGTAGCCGATGGCCTTGAGGTAGTCGCTGCCGCTGGTGACGTCCGTGCCGACCCAGGGGATCGACTGGCCGCCGAGTTGCTTGACCTCGCGGAACAGGACGGCGGCCGTCGGCGGGTCCTCCTGCGTGAAGATCACTTGCGGGTGGTAGCCGAGGGCCTGGCGCACCTGGCTCAGGTACGAGGTCTGGTCCGGGGTCACGATGATGGTCTTCAGGATGGTGCCGCCCAGCTTGGTGAACGTGTCCGCCACCGGCTTCAGGAACGTCTGCGCGGCCGGGTCTGAGTAGAAGAGCATGACCGCCCGCTTGTAGCCCTTCTGGTGCGCATACAGCGCCATGGCCACGCCGAGCTGGGAGTCGGACGGGCTGTCCCGGAAGAAGTACGGGTCGGTCTGGTGGTCGCGGGCGGTGTCGCCGCCCTGGAACTCGTCCACGATGTGGTTGGAGTCCAGGATGGGCTCGACCCCGTTGATTTCCTGGGTCTCCGGGCCTATCACGCCGCTGACGCTCTTGGTCAGCATCTGGTTCGTCGCGGTGACGCCGTCAGCGACGTCGCAGCTGGTGTCGCCCGTCACCAGCTGGACCTTGCGGCCCAGCACCCCGCCGGCCGAGTTGATCTCACTCTGGGCCACCTTGGCGCCCTGCAGCATCGCCTGTCCCAGGCTGGCCAGGCGGCCGGTGAAGCAGGAAAGGACGCCGTAGGTGACCGGGCCGGATGAACTGCCGCCCCCGGACCCTCCGCTGCCCGACGAGGCACAGGCGGCGAGCAGGACGGCGGCCGCGCAGGCGCCGGCGGTCCTGCTGATCATAGGATTTTTCACGCTGGTTCTCCTTTGTCCGGTGCGGGCGTCTGGGCTCCCGCCGAACCTCCGGCGCGCCCCGGCATCCACGCGGCGTGTCAATTCATGCGGCCGACGTAAAGCTCCACGACGTTCTCGTCGTGCAGCAGTTCCTGTGCGGGACCGTCCAGCCTGTTGCGCCCGAGCACGAGGATGTAGCCCCAGTGCGCATGGCGAAGCGTGCGCCGGGTGTTCTGCTCGACGACGCAGATCCCGACGCCAGTTGCGGCGATTTTCTCGATCTGCTCCCAGAGCGCACCCTGGAGCAGCGGGGACAGCCCGGCGCTCGGCTCGTCGAGCAGCATCACGGCCGGTTCCAGCATGAGCGCCCGGGCCATGGCCAGCATGCTGCGCTGGCCTCCGCTGAGCATTCCCGCCCGCCGCCGCATGGCCGCGCGGAGGTCAGGGAACAGCTCACCCAGTTCCTCGATGCGGGCGGCCGTGCCGCGGCGGCGCGTGTACGCCCCCATCTCCAGGTTCTCCCGCACGGTGAGATCCGGGAACACGTTGGAGACCTGCGGGACGTAGCCGAGCCCGCGCCTGACCAGTTTCTCCGGGGCGAGGTTGGTCGTCGCCTTGGCCCCGGACATACACCTCGCCGCGGGACACTTTCAGCACTCCGCTCAGCGCCTTGAGCAGCGTGGACTTGCCGGCGCCGTTCGGCCCGACGATCGCGGTGATCTTCTTGGCGTGGACCGCCAGCGAGATGTCCTCGATGATCGGCGCCCCGCCGTACCCGGCGGTCAGGCCCTCGGCTCGCAGCACAACCTCAGCCGGTTGCTCATTCATGGCTCAGGTCCATCCCGAGATACGCGTCGACCACCCTCGGGTTGTCACGCAGGCCGGCGAATGGGCCCTGCGCGATGACCTCGCCGAGATCCATCACCACCACCTGATCGCAGGTCCGCTCGATGAAGGGCAGATTGTGCTCGACCACGATCACCGCGGCGCCCTCGGCCGCGAAGTGCCCGACGGCATCGCCGATCCGCGCGCCGAGCACGGGGTTAACCCCGCCCATCGGCTCGTCCAGGATGATCAAGCGGGGCCCGGCGGCGGCGATGCGGGCGAACTCCAGCAGCCGCTTCTGGCCGCCGCTCAGCCGCACCGCGAGCTCGTTCTTCAGCTCGGCCAGCTGGAAGCGCTCCAGGATGATCCTGATCTCGGCCCGGTCGGCTTCCTCGGCCCGGCGGATCCGGCGCGCCCTGGTCATCGACCGCCACAGGGACTCGTTGGCGAATCGCCGCCGGGCCAGCAGGAGGTTGTCCATGACGGTGAGGTTGCGCCATTCACGGGGGGTCTGGAACGTCCGGATCAGCCCCAGCCGGGAGATGACGTCGGGACGCTTGCCGATCAGTTGCTCGCCGCCGAACCGGACGCTGCCGGAGTCGGGACGGCCGAACCCGGACACCAGGTCCACGACCGTGCTCTTGCCCGCTCCGTTCGGCCCGATCAGCCCGACGACCTGACCTTCGGGAACCGAGAACGTGCACTGCCGCACGGCGTGGATGCCGCCGAAGGATTTCGTGAGGCCCTCGATCTCGAGCAGCGCCGCGCTCATTCGGGGCCCCCGTCTTCGGCCGGCTGCCCTTCGCTGGCCTGCGGCCGGAGCGGCTGACCCGCGCACGGCGCTGGCCGGGTGAGTCGGCACCTTGGCTCGCGGCAGCGGCGCGCCGGGCAGGTCCCGCCACGGGCAGCTCCTGGTCCACCCCGGGCCGCTCTTTGACGATGCCTTCCGGCCGGAACCTGAGCATCAGGATGATCAGGAGCCCGATGAGGACCTGGCGCATCGCCGGGCCGAATTCGGGCCGCGACGCAGGCGACGGCAGGAACCGGGTGAGCTCGATGAATCCGGGGTAGACGACGAAAACGCCCAGGATGACGCCGCGGGGGTTGCCGCGGCCGCCGACGAGGATCGCCGCGTAGATGATCAGGAGTTCCTGGGGCGTCCAGGCCGACGGGTTGAAGGCGCTGATGAACACGGCGAACAGGCCGCCGGTCAGGCCGGCCAGCGCGGAGCCGAACAAGTAGGCGCGGTACTTGGTCCAGAACACACTGCGGCCGTAGGCGGCCGCGGCCCGCTCGTCCTCGCGCACCGACCGCAGCATCCGGCCGAACGGGCTCCGCGACAGCCGCTGGACCAGGAGATAGGCCAGGAACAAGATGACCAGGACGGCGCAGAAGAAGAAGATCCGGTAGCCGTTGTAGGTCAGGCCCAGCGCGGTCTGCCCCGGGTTGATCAGCCCGTAGACGCCGTTGTACCCGTCGAACAGCGGCGTGTAGTTCTCGACGATGAGGTAGAGCGCGCTCGACCGCGCCGAGGGTCGTCACCGCGAAGTAGATGTCGCGCAGGTTGCGCAGGGCGACGGCGCCGATGACGGCCGCGAGGCAGACGACCGCGGCCATGGCCAGCAGTATCGCCAGCGGAAGGGGGAGCCGCCAGCCGATGATGTACTGCACGGGCGGCGTCGGCTTGCCGATGGCCAGGACGAAGGTCATGTAGCTGCCGAGGGCCAGGTACCCGTAGAAGGCCAGGTCGAAGTCCCCGGTCCAGCCCCAGATCACATCCAGGCCCAGGGCCAGGATGGCGAAGATGGCCGCCTCGGTGAAGACGCTGATCCAGTACATCAGGCCCGCACCGCCGTCGCGCTGCCGCGGACGAAGACCCCGTTAGGCCGGAAGAGCATGAGCAGGACAAGAAGCAGGAAGGCGAACACCAGCTCGTAAGCCGAGCTGGTGTAGGTGCCGGCCACCTGCAGGACGATCCCCACCAGCAGGGCGCCGCCGAACGTGGCGTACGGCCGCCCGATGCCGCCCGGCCACGGTCGCCGTGATGGTCAGCAGCAGGAAGCTGAAGCCCAGCGTCGGGCTGAAGGTTCCGACCGTGTCAGCCAGCACGAATCCCGCGAAGCCCGACACCGCCCCGGCCAGGGCCCAGGTCTGCATCACGATCCGGCGCGCGGGGATCCCGCTCACCTGGGCCAGCACGCGGTCCTGCGAGACCGCCCGGAGCGCCTTGCCGAAGCGCGTCCGCTGCAGGAGCAGGTAGATGAGCCCGGCCACGGCCAGCGCGGAGCAGATCACCTCGATGTCGGAGGTCGTCCACAGGAACGGCCCGACGTGGTGCAGGCTGCCCTGCGCGAACGTGTACGAGACGTTCGCCGCCCCGTAGACCATGACCAGCAGGTTCTGCAGGATGAGCGACGCGCCGAGCGTGGCGATGAAGACCGTGATGCCGCTGCGCCCGCGGAACTGCTCGATCAGCCCGGCGTTCAGGACCAGCCCGGCCACCAGCCCGGCGGCCGCGGCCACCAGCGCGGCCAGGGCGACGTTCTGATGGAAGATCGCCTGCGCGCTGTACGCGGCGTAGGCGCCGATGGTGAGGAATTCACCGTGCGCGAAGTTGGCCACGCGGCTGACCGCGTACTCAAGCGTGAACGCGACGGCGGAAAGCGACAGGATCGCCGCCGTCGAGAGCCCGATGCCGACGCTTACCAGGAAAGCGCTCATGTCATCCCTCAGCGGGACTAGGGGGCGGGGGTTGAGCGGAAGGTGACAAAGAGAGTAAGTGGCTCAGCCAGTAGCCCGAACCATAATGTTGGCTATCCTGGGTGTCAACGGGTCCCGGCTGACCTGCGGCTGAGGACATGAGCGAGGATGTGCTAATTGCGGCGGCATCAGGCCAGGGCGCAGCCCGGCTAGAGGATTGAGGCGACACAGCGACATGGGAGCGGGTCACCGGGCCGGCCGGCCGAGCACGGAATCCCTGCGGGCTCCGGACCGGCGCCGTCTCTACGAGCAGCTGGCCGCCCGGCTGCTCGACTATGTCGAGGTCACCGGGCTGGGTGTGGGCGACCGGCTGCCCTCGGAGCGGGATCTCGCCGCGGCCCTTCAGGTGAGCCGGGCATCAGTCCGCCAGGCCACGGTCGCGCTGGAGGTGCGCGGGACGCTGGAGGTGCGCCACGGCGATGGCATCTACCTCAGCTCGCTGCCCAACGACTCAGGCCACCTTATGGAGCTGATGACGCAGCGGCACCGGCTGCCCGCGATCCTGGAGGCCCGCGAGGCGCTGGAGACTCAGCTGGCCGCGCTCGCCGCGGTGCGCCGGACCGAGGCGGATATCGCGGAGATGGACAGTGCGCTCGAAGCGATGGCCGCCGACATCGAGGCCGACGGTCTGGGCGAGGACGGCGACCGGCTGTTCCACGAGGCCGTCACCAGGACGGCCCGCAGCGCGCTGCTGGCCGATTTCATGGCCGCGCTGGCCGTGCCGATCAGCGAAACCCGGCGCAGCTCGCTGGGTGAGCCGGGACGGCCTCCCCGCTCGCTGAACGCGCATCACCGCATCCTGGAGGCCATCCGCCGCGGAGACGCGCCGGGAGCACGGCAGGCCATGCGCCGCCACGTGAAAATGGTGGCCGACATCGGGCTGCTCAGGTGGTCGGCGGTCGAGCCGGACGGCGACCGCCGGGCCTGACATCCGCCGGGCCCGCCGCAGGCCCGCGATCCGCCGCCCGCGGGCCGCCCGCACGCGGCTGCGCGGCCTGCCGGACTACAGGCCCGGGGCGCCCCAGACCGCGAACCAGCGGCTCAGGTCGGGCTCGATCTTCAGGTCGGCCCCGACCGACGCCGCGCACCTGTAGTTCGACGGAGTTGTCCCGCTGCTGGCCGGACTTGGGCACGAACGGGTAGAACGTGCCCCGCTTGTACAGGTAGACGATGCCCACCCGGCGCACGGCGTCGCTGGTGAAGCTGACCAGGGTGCACAGCAGCTGCGGCCCGAACCCGCCGTCAGCCAGCGAGGAGTTCACCGCGTGCAGGTCGGTGACCAGCGCCTCGAAGTCATCCGTTGGCGTGCTGGCAGGTCAGCCACGTGAACCCGTAGGAATCGGTGCTCACTTCGACCGAGGCGGTCCCCGAGCCCATGGCTGAGCAGCTCGCGGACGTCCTTCTCGATGTCCCCGAACGCCTTGCCCTCGGCGGCCCGGAAGCAGACCGAGCCGGTGCCGGTGGGCACCAGGTTCATCCCCGCTTCCAGCGTGATCGCCGCCGTGGGCAGGGAGAACAGCTCGTCCAGGTTCGGCTGGACCGGCTTGGTCCGGCCCAGGATCGTGTCCAGGAATCCCACTGCGCTACCGGCTCAGCTGGTCGGAGATCTCCGACAGCTGGCGCAGCCGCCGCTCCAGCGACGGGTGGGTGGAGAACAGCGTGTTCAGGCTGAACTCCTTGCCCTTGGCCTTGAAGGCCGGGATGAAGTAGAACGCGTTCAGCGGCTCGGCGGCGCGCAGGTCCTTGGTCGGGATCGCGTTCATGTTCCCGCTGACCTTCTGCAGCGCGCTGGCCAGGTCGGACGGCCGGCCGGTGAGCATCGCGGCGGACCGGTCAGCGGCCAGCTCGCGGTACCGGGACAGCAGCCGGATCAGCAGGAAGCTGATCGCGTAGGTCACGACGCCGACCACCAGGACGATCAGCACCACCGGGATGGCGCCGCCGTTGTTGTTGTTGCCGCCGCCGCGGCCCCGGCCGCCGCCGCCGAACAGCTCCGAGTAGAACGCGAACCGGACCAGCAGGGCGGCGATGATGCCGATGAACGAGGCGATGGTCATCACGACCACGTCCTTGTGCGCGACGTGGGACAGCTCGTGGGCCAGCACCGCCTCGAGCTCGCGGTCATCCAGGTCGCCGTGCAGCAGCCCGGTGGTCGCGACGAGGACCGCGGTCTTGCTGTTGCGCCCGGTGGCGAAGGCGTTCGGCATCCGGGACGGCGCAATCGCGAGCCTCGGCTTGGGCATGTTGGCCAGCGCGCAGAGCCGGTCCACGATGGCGTGCAGCCGGGCCGCGTCCGGGCCGTCCTCGCGGGCCGACCACCACGGCCTGAGCGGTGCTCAGCGCGATCTTGTCGGAGTAGAAGAGAGAGCCGACGGCCAGGCCCACGCCCAGCAAGACGGCGAAGAACACGATGCCGCCGCTTCCTACCCTGTGGGTCGCGCCCAGGACCAGCACGAGGACCGCGACGAAGGCGACGAATACGAGTCCGAGGAGAAACATCGTCAGGGTCATCCGCGCCGTGAGTCCCCTGTCAGGCGCATAGCGAGTCTTCGCCACCGCGCCGCCTCCGTTCTGTCAGCCGGCCAGGCCAGCTGAGCTCTTAGCCGGCTTCGCTATCGAAGCCATCCTGTTTCATTATCAGGCAGCGAGCCGAGCGGAATTCCCGCGGTGCGCCGCCCCCGTCCGGCCGGGCCTGCCCTGGTTCCCCGGGCCGCTCTGGCGCGGCCCGCGAAGCGGTCACCGGCCGCCCTTCCGGCCTGGCCAGCAACCTGGTCATCCTCCCCCGGGACGTCCACCGGTCAGTGTGCACCGGCCAGCTGAAAGTTAGCTGAGTCAACCCTGAAAGCAGGGTGAGCCCCGGCCGGCTCGCGGCTGATGACTCTCCGCCCGGGATCTCGGGAACTCAGCCCGGGATGAGGCCATCCTCCGAGAGCAGGCCACGCACGTCGTCCATGCTGGCGTCGGAGTACGGCAGGATCACGTCCGAGGATTCCAACGAATCCGCCGGCACCGGGGTTCCCGCCTCGCGGACCCGGGCCAGCATCTCGGCCAGGACCGGGCGGAAGGCGTCCTCGTCACCGGAGCTCACCGCGGCCTCCAGCTTGGCGTCCAGCACGTTCAGCTCGCCGGCCAGGCTGTCGTCCACGGCGAGCTGCCCTTCGCCGAGGATCCGGATGATCATGACCCCTCACCAGCCTGCGGCTGGTCCGCGGCCGCGGACGGCTGGCCGTTCCCGGCCGCTCCGGACGCGGAGCCCTCGATCTCGCGGGGGGCCGCACCCTGGTCCAGCTCACCCTTCAGGCGCGCCAGCTCGCGGTCCACGTCGTGACTGGCACCCATCTGGTCCAGCTCACGCTGGATGTCATCGTTCGGCTGCGCGGTCACGTCGTCCAGGGCACCGGAGGCCATCAGCTCGTCGATGGCACCGGCCCGGGCCTGCATCTGCGCCGTCTTGTCCTGGGCCCGCTGCACCGCCATGCCCACGTCGCCCATCTCCTCGGAGATGCCGGACACGGCCTCGCCGATCCGGGTCTGGGCCTCGGCGGCGGTGTAGGTGGCCTTGATGGTCTCCTTCTGCGTGCGGAAGGCCTCCACCTTGGCCTGCAGCCGCTGCGAGGCCGCGGTCAGCTTCTCCTCGTCCGCCTGCAGGTTCTGGTACTGGGTCTGCAGGTCGCTGATCTGGGTCGCCAGCGCGGACTTGCGGGTCAGCGCCTCGCGGGCCAGATCTTCCCGCCCGGCACCCAGCGCCGACCGGGCCTGGCCGTCCAGCTTGTTCTGCTGCTGCTGCAAGGTGTTCATCTGGAGCTCGACCCGCTTGCGCGATGTGGCCACATCGGCGACACCCCGGCGGACCTGCGTCAGCATCTCCAGCTGGCGCTGGTAGGAGTAGTCCAGGGTCTCGCGCGGATCTTCCAGCCGGTCCAGCTGCTTATTAGCCTTGGCCTTGAAGATCAGTGATACCCGCTTCACCACGCTCATCGGCGCGACCATCCCCTCATCGTTTAGCGCTGCCGCCAGCCACCTGCGGCGGACTGGCCAGCACCCCCCGTGCTGTGGCCGCCGCGCCCGCAGGCTGGTGGCACACAGCCTACGCGGTCAGGCACAGCGCAGCCATCACGGCCGGAAGGCTCACGCTCTGGTGATCCGCGGCGTTCGTCCCGGTAGGCTGAGTCCGTGTTCAGACGACGTAGCACGGCCACCCAGGACACCCCGGCCGAGGGCACCCCGGGCAGTTCAGCGACCGATCAGGCCGACCGCGCGTCGGTGACAGCGGGCAAGGGCCGGCCGACTCCCAAGCGCAGCGAGGCGGAACGCCGCCGCCGGTACAACGCCCCGGGTGACCGGAAAGAGGCGCTGCGCCAGTCGCGGACCAGGGACCGCTCGGCGCGGGCCCGCAAGACCGAGGCCATGCGGCGCGGCGAGGAGTGGGCCCTGCCGGCCAAGGACAAGGGCCCGGTCCGGGCGCTGGCCCGCGACCTGGTGGACTCGAAGCGGCGGCTCAGCGAGTTCTACATGTACGGCCTGGTCGTGCTGTTGTTCCTGCTGTTCCTGCACAACACCGTGATGCAGACGCTGCTGCCCTTGCTCCTGATCGTGATGGTGCTGATCATGGTGGTGGAGGGGTACCTGGTGGGCCGCCGGGTCACCACGCTGGCCAACGAGCGCTTCCCCGGCGTGAGCACCCGGGGGATCAAGATGTACGCGGCCATGCGCGCGCTGCAGATCCGCCAGCTCCGGTTCCCCAAGCCCCGGGTGAAGCCGGGCGCCACGGTCTGAGCACACCCTGGATCGACGGTGAGGGCGGGTGCGGACGGCATAGGGCGTTGCCTTAGTGTCGTGCGTCATGGAACATCGTCACCTGGGCCGCAGCGGCCTCAAAATCAGTGAGATCGCCTACGGGAACTGGATTACGCACGGTTCCCAGGTCGAGGAAGACGCGGCCCGGGCGTGCGTCGCGGCGGCCCTGGACGAGGGCATCACCACGTTCGACACCGCCGATGTCTACGCCGGGACCCGGGCCGAGGAGGTCCTCGGCCGCGCGCTGCACGGGGTCCGCCGGGAATCCGTCGAGATCGCCACCAAGGTCTACTGGCCGACCGGGGCCGGGCCTAACGACCGCGGCCTGTCCCGCAAGCACATCATCGAGTCGGTGCACGGCTCGCTGCGCCGCCTGCAGACCGACTACCTGGACCTCTACCAGGCGCACCGCTACGACCACGAGACCCCGCTGGCGGAAACCATGCGTGCCTTCGAGGATCTGGTCCGCCAGGGCAAGGTGCTGTACGTGGGGGTCTCCGAGTGGCGCGCCGAGGAGATCGCCGCCGCGCTGCAGATCGCCGGCGAGATGGGGTTCGACCGGATCGTCTCCAACCAGCCGCAGTACAACATGATCTGGCGGGTGATCGAGTCCGAGGTGGTTCCCCTGTGCGAGAAGGAAGGGATCGGGCAGATCGTCTTCTCTCCCATCGCCCAGGGCGTGCTGACCGGCAAGTACCGGCCGGGCGAGCCCGTGCCGGCGCAGTCGCGGGCGTCCGACCCCAGCGGGTCCGGGTTCATCAAGCGCTTCCTGAACGACGACCTGCTCGGCCGGGTGGCCGCCCTGGCGCCGGTCGCCGAGGAGGCCGGGCTGTCCATGGCCCAGCTGGCGGTGGCCTGGGTGCTGCAGAACCCCAACGTGTCGGCGGCGATCATCGGCGCGACGCGGCCGGAGCAGGTCCGGGAGAACGTCAAGGCCTCCGGCATCCGGCTGGACCCGGAGGTGGCTGCGGCGCATCGACGAGGTGCTCGGCGACTCGGTCCGGCGCGACGCGGCGCTGACCACGAGCCCGGCCACCCGGCCGTAATTTCCGGGGGGCGCCCCCGGACTAATCAGCGCGCAGGCTCATGGGGCCGTACTCGACCCGGGTCTCCTCGAGCAGGGTGACCTGGTCCACGCCGCCGGCCAGCAGCTCCCGCCAGTTCTCGCCGAGCCAGCTCTCGGCGTCGCCCTGGCTGGCGAATGTTTCCCTCGGCACGCCCCGTGACGGCACCAGGGTCCCGTCCGCCGTCTCGAACTGCCAGGTCCAGGCCATGTCTTCGCCGCCTCCTCAGTACGCGGTAAGCGACAGTAGCCCACCCGGCCCGGCGGCCGTGCATCCCCCCGCGCTCGCGGGCCGGGACGCTCCCGGTGACCGCGCGGATCGTCAGCATCCGCCACGCATTGCCCGGGAAGCACGATGTGTGGTGTCCTATCCGGTACGGGCGATGGGTCGCATATGGGTCCACCCTGCGGAACGGCAGCAGACGCGGCCGGGAAACTGTTAGGTTCTATGGGCAGCCCTGAGCCGGGCGCCGCGGCACGTGTCCCCCTGGCTCAGCCCCGGGAGCAAGGTGGTGACGACATGGCGCGCGTTGTCGTCGTTGGTGACCTCATGACTGACACGGTCGCCCATGCGGCCCTTCCGCTGGCGAAGGGCAGTGATACGCCGGCCACCGTCAGTATGCACGGTGGCGGATCGGGCGCGAACATCGCGGCCTGGCTGGCCGCGGACGGCGGCGAGGTCGCCTTCGTCGGCCGCCGCGGCGCCGACATCGCCGGCCGTAACCGGGACATGGAACTGATGGGCTACGGCGTGGACGCCCGGCTGGTCATGGATCCGGACCGGCCCACCGGGACCTGCGTGGTCATGGTCACCCACAAGGGCGACCACACGATGATGTCGGACCCGGGCGCCAACGCCGCGCTGCACCCGGATGACCTGCCCAAGGACCTGTTCGCGCCGGGCGCTCACCTGCACATGTCGGGCTACACGCTGCTGAACGAGGGGTCCCGCGGCGCCGCCCTGGCGGCGTTCGCTCACGCCGGCCGGGCCGGCATGACGATCTCGGTGGACGGCGCGTCGTCCGCGCCGCTGGAGCGGGTCGGCGCCGAGCCGTTCCTGGAGATGACCAACGGGGTGACGCTGCTCATCGTCAACGCGGACCAGGCCACGGTGCTCACCGGCCGGGAAGACCCTGAGTCCGCCGCGCACGTGCTGACCGCCTGGTACCCGGAAGTCGTGGTGAAGCTCGGCGCCGACGGTGCGCTCTACGCCAACGGCCGCCCCGACCCGGTACGGTCCCTCGCGCTGCCGGTCGAGACGTTCGTGGACGGCACCGGGGCCGGGGACGCCTTCTGCGCCGGTTTCCTGCCCGCCTGGCTGGACAAGAAGCCTCCGCTGGAGGCGCTGGGCAGCGGCTGCCGCCTGGCCGCGAACGCCCTCGGCATGGTCGGTGCCCGGCCCGCTCTCTGACCGGGTCCCGCGCCCTGATCACGGCCCGGAGGCCAGGACGGGGCCGCGGGCCGCGTTCCTGGACAGCCTTTTCTCCCTGGACGGCCGGGCCGCCCTGGTCACTGGGGGTAGTTCCGGCATCGGGCACGCGATGGCCCGCGCGCTCGCCCTGGCGGGGGCCCGGGTCGTGCTCCTGGCCCGCGGGGAAGCAGGCCTCGGCCGCGCGGCCGAGGCCATCCGGTCCGCCGGCGGGACCGCCGCCTGGGTCCGGGCCGATCTCGCAGATCCGGCTGCGGCCCAGCGGGCGGCCGAGGAAGCCGTGGCGGCGTACGGGGAACCGGACATCCTGGTCAACGCGGCGGGCGCGAACCCGCGGCCGCCTCTCGGCGAGCAGACCATGGAGCAGTGGGCCGAGGTGATGGCGGTGAACCTGACCGCCCCGTTCGCGCTCGGCCAGCGCTTCGGGCCCGCGATGGCCGGGCGCGGCTGGGGCCGGATCATCAACGTGGCGTCCCAGCAGGCGGTCCGGGCGTTCGGCAACAGCGGCGGGTACGGGGCGTCGAAAGCGGGACTGACCGGGCTCACCCGGTCCCAGTCCGAGGCCTGGGCCTCCCGCGGCGTGTGCTGTAACTCGGTCATGCCCGGGTTCGTCGCCACCCCGCTCACCGCGGCGGTGGCCAGCGACCCGGTACGCTCCGCGGCCCTGGCCGCCCGCACCATGGTCGGCCGCAACGGCGAGCCGGCTGACTTCGAGGGCGTGGCCGTGTTCCTGGCCAGCCGGGCCAGCGACTATGTGACCGGCCAGCTCATCTTCGTCGACGGCGGCTTCTCCGTCACCTAGCGCGTTTCAGGCCGCGCGGGGGAGCCGGAAGCCCCAGTTCAGCATCCGCGCGGCATCACGCGCGCCGGCCGCCGGGCCGGTGGGGGGGCTGTGCAGCACGACCCCGATCAGCGCCCGCCCGTCCCTGACCGCTTCGAACAGCAGGCAGTGGCCGGCGTCATCGGTGTAGCCGGTCTTGATCCCGACCGCGCCCCGGTACGAGCCGATCAGCTCGTCGGTGTTGTCCCACCAGTAGCCGTGATGACCGCGCCCCTTGGCCAGGTGATAGAAGGACCGGTCCACGATCGACCGGAAGACCGGGGACTGCATGGCCGCCAGGCCCACCTTGAGCAGGTCGGATGGCGTGGAGTACGTCGAGGTCTCGGTGGGGTAGGGCAGGCCGTCTGGTGAGGTGAAATGGGTGTGGCTCATGCCCATCTGCGCCGCGGTCGCGTTCATCCGCGCGAGGAAGGCATCCAGGCCGGGCCCGTAGGCGTTGGCGAGGGTGTACGCCGCATCCGCCCCGGAGGCCAGCAGCAGGGCCTCCAGCAGCTCCCGCGCCGTGAGCACGTCCCCCGGGCGCAGCGCCGCGGTCTCGCCCCCGTACTTCCAGGCGTAGCTGACCGCGGCCTTCGGCACCCGGATCTCCCGGCCCAGGTGGCCGCTGGTGAGCACCAGCAGGGCCGTCATCACCTTGGTCACGCTGGCCATCGGCCGCTGCGTGTCCACGTCGCGGCCCCACAGCACCTGGCCGGTGGCCGCGTCGGCCAGCACCGCGCCCTTGGCCTTGACCCCGCTGGGCGCGCCGGTCACCCTGATCGCCAGGCGGGCGGGCGGGCTGATGGACGGGCGGGCCGACGGGCTGGGCGCAGAAGCCGGGGCCGGGACCGGGGTCCGGGCCGCACCGGTGCGAGCCGTCGCGGCAGGCACCGGCGGGGCCTGGGCCGCGACCGTGGGCGCGCACGCCGCGACGCCAGCGATCAGGGCCGCCCCCGCGGCCAGCCCCGCGATCCGTTCCCTTCGGCGCATGACAGTTAGTGTTCCCCACTTGCGCCCGGATCCCCGCGCGGAGTCCCATCAGGATGCCGGGCTGGCCGCCGCCGATCACCACGAAAAGACCGTTAGGGGATGTTATCCGGATTCTCCGCGGGAGAGCGGTCCGCGGGAGAGCGCCACGCCAGCGTCATTGGGCATGTCTGTCGCTGTCAGGCGGCACAATGGCGGACATGGCACGACGCACCGCGACACCACCGCCCCCCGAGGACTTCGAGGAAAACATCGTCGATATCGATGTTGCCGAGGAGATGCGGGGCAGCTATCTCGAGTACGCCTACTCCGTCATCTACCAGCGGGCGCTGCCCGATGCCCGGGACGGGCTGAAGCCGGTTCAGCGCCGGATCCTGTACCAGATGAACGAGATGGGGCTGCGGCCCGACCGCGGGCACGTCAAGTGCGCCCGGGTGGTCGGCGAGGTCATGGGCCGGCTGCACCCGCACGGCGACAGCGCGATCTACGACGCGCTGGTGCGGATGGCCCAGCCGTGGGCGATGCGGCTGCCGCTGATCGACGGGCACGGCAACTTCGGCTCGCCCGGCGGGGACGACGCCGCGGCCGCGATGCGCTACACCGAGGCGCGGCTGACCGCGGCGGCCATGGAGATGGTGGCCTCGATCGACGAGGACACCGTCGATTTCCAGCCCAACTACGACGGCACCGAGACCCAGCCGGAGGTGCTGCCCGCCGGCCTGCCGAACCTGCTGGTGAACGGCACCGCGGGCATCGCGGTGGGCATGGCCACCAACATGGCCCCGCACAACCTCGGCGAGGTGATCGCCGCGGCCCGGCACCTGATCGCCGACCCCGAGGCCAGCCTGGACGAGCTGATGCGCTTCGTGCCCGGCCCGGACCTGCCGACCGGCGGCAAGATCGTCGGCCTGGACGGGATCAGGGAGGCGTACGAGACCGGGCGCGGGATCTTCCGCACCCGGGCCACCGCGCGGGTCGAGAAGATCACGCCGCGCAAGGACGGCATCGTGGTCACCGAGCTGCCCTACGGCGTGGGGCCGGAGAAGGTGATCTCCCGGATCAAGGACCTGGTGCAGGCCAAGAAGCTGGCCGGGATCTCCGACCTGAAGGACCTGACCGACCGGCACCGCGGGCTGCACCTGGTCATCGAGGTCCGGGGCGGGTTCCACGCCGAGGCCATCCTGGACGAGCTGTACCGGCTCACGCCGATGGAAGAGACGTTCGGCATCAACAACGTCGCGCTGGTGGACGGGCAGCCACGGGTCCTCGGCCTGCGCGAGATGCTGAGCATCTACGTCGACCACCGGATCGACGTGGTCCGGCGGCGCAGCGAGTTCCGCCGCCGCAAGCGCGCGGACCGGCTGCACCTGGTCGACGGGCTGCTTATCGCGCTGCTCAACATCGACGAGGTCATCCAGGTCATCCGGGCCAGCGACGACTCCGCCCAGGCCAGGGAACGGCTCATGTCGGTCTTCGACCTGTCGGAGATCCAGGCGCAGTACATCCTGGACACGCCGCTGCGGCGGCTGACCCGGTACGACCGGCTGGAGCTGGAGCGCGAGCGGGAGACCCTGCAGCGGGAGATCGCCGAGCTGACCGCGATCCTGGAGTCGGAGACGAAGCTCCGCGAGCTGGTCTCCACCGAGCTCGGCGAGATCGCCGAGCGGTTCGCCAGCCCGCGGCGCACCGTGCTGCTGGAAGGCAGCGGCAAGGCCCGCACGGCGGCGGTGCCGCTCGAGGTGGCCGACGACCCGTGCCTGGTGCTGCTGTCGTCCGCCGGGCTCATCGCCCGGATCGCGACCCAGCCCGCCGGCGGCCCGGCCGAGGGCACCCTGGACGCGGCCGCGGCCGACGGCGCCGCGCCTGCCCCGCGGGCCGCCGGGCCGCGCGCGGCGCACGACGCGATCATCGCCACCGCGGCGGCCACGGCGCGCGGCACCACGGCCGTGGTCACCTCGCTGGGCCGGCTGATCCGGGTCGGCGTGCTGGAGATCCCCGCCCTGCCGCCCAGCGCCCACTCCCCCTCGCTGGCCGGCGGCGCACCGATCGCCGAGTTCGTCTCGCTCGGGGCGGGCGAGACCGTGGTGGGGCTGGCCGCGCCGGACGGGTCACCCGGCGGGCTGGCCCTCGGCACCGCCGACGGCGTGGTCAAGCGGGTGGCCCCGGACTACCCGGCCAGCGCCACCGAGTTCGAGGTCATCTCGCTGAAGGACGGCGACCGGGTGGTCGGCGCGGTCCAGCTGGCCGGTGAGGACGCGGACCTCGTGTTCATCACCACCGATGCCCAGCTGCTGCGGTTCCGCGCGGCCGCGGTCCGCCCGCAGGGCCGCGCGGCCGGCGGGATGGCCGGGATCCGGCTGTCGGCCGGGGCGTCGGTGATCTGGTTCGGCGCGGTGCCGGACACCCCGGCCGGGACCGGCGAGGCGGGGGAGGCGGTGGTGGTGACCGTGGCCGGGAGCAGCCACGCGCTGCCCGGGACGGCGGCCGCCACGGTCAAGGTGACCCCGTACCAGGAGTACCCGGCCAAGGGGCGGGCCACCGGCGGCGTGCGCTGCCACCGGTTCCTCAAGGGCGAGGACACGCTGGTCCTCGCCTGGGCCGGGCCGGGTCCGGCCCGGGCCGCGACCGAGGCGGGCGTCCCGGTCTACCTGCCCGACGCGGACGGCCGCCGGGACGGCTCCGGGGAGCGTATCCGGCAGGGGCTGGCCGCCGTGGGCGGGACCGCCGCGCCCCGCTGAGCGCCGGCCGGGCGCCGCTCCCGATCAGGAGGCCGGGGCCGTCAGGAGGCGGGGGGGCCGGACCGGGCTACCGGGCGGCCCGCCGCGGCGGCCAGCGCGGCCAGCAGGTCGCGCGGGCCGGCGTAGGGCGGATCACCGAATTGCCACCAGCGCGCGACCTGCAGGCCGCGCGCCCCCGGGTCGAACACCTCGCCGCCGAAGCATCCGGCGCGGGCCAGCGCGGCCAGGTCCTCGTCGTCCCCGGCTAACGTGACCACGAACGCCGCGGCGTCCAGCAGCGCCGCCGCGCATCGCGCGGCACGGACGGGATCAGTGCCGGCGCGGGCGAGCCGCCACGCGGCCTGGGCGCGGAGGAACTCCGCCATCAGAATCTGTCTTGTCACTCTGAGTATCGTACTCTTTACGAAGCGTAATGAGAGTGACTGTGGCGGCCGGGGTGTCAGGCGTCGATGCGGGACAGGTCCAGCTCGGCGGCGCCGCCCACGATGAATTCCCGGCGGGGTCCCACCTCGCTGCCCATGAGCAGGTCGAAAATCCCGCCCGCGGCGGCCGCGTCCTCGATCCGGATCCGCCGCAGCGTGCGGTGCCGCGGGTCCATGGTGGTCTCGGCCAGCTGCCCGGCGTCCATCTCACCCAGGCCCTTGTACCGCTGGATGGGCTCCTTCCAGCGCTGGCCCCGCTTCTCCATCTCGAGCAGCCGGCGGTGCAGCTCGCTGTCGGAGTAGGTGTAGTTGTACTTCTGCTGTCCCTTGCGCGGGTTGGACAGCTCGATCCGGTGCAGCGGCGGCACCGCGGCGAAGACCCGGCCCGCGTCCAGCATCGGCCGCAGGTAGCGGTGGAACAGGGTGAGCAGCAGGCAGCGGATGTGCGCGCCGTCCACGTCGGCGTCGGACATGAAGATGACCCGCTGGTAACGGGCGGCGTCCAGGTCGAACGAGGCGCCGGAACCGGCCCCGATGACCTGGATGATGGCCGCGCACTCGGCGTTCTTGAGCATGTCCGCGAGCGACGCCTTCTGCACGTTGAGGATCTTGCCCCGGATCGGCAGCAGCGCCTGGAACTCGGAGTTCCTGGCCAGCTTCGCGGTGCCGAGCGCCGAGTCACCCTCGACGATGAACAGCTCGCTGCGGTCGTCGGCGCTGCGGCAGTCCACCAGCTTGGCGGGCAGCGCCGAGGTGGCCAGCGCGGACTTGCGGCGCTGGTTGTCCCGGTGCTCGCGGGCGGCGATCCGGGCCTTGGTGGCCGACGCCACCTTCTCCAGGACCGCCCGGGCCTGCTGCTTGCCCGCCCGGCTGCGGGCCTCGAAGACGCGCCTGCAGCTCCCGCGACACCACGTCGGCCACGATCCGGGACGCGGCCGGCGTGCCGAGGACCTCCTTGGTCTGGCCCTCGAACTGCGGCTCGGGCAGCCGCACCCCGATCACCGCGGTCAGCCCTTCCAGCGCGTCTTCCTTCTTGGCTGGCTCGTCGCCGTTCTTCTGCAGCCGGGCCGCGCGCAGCTGCGCGTTCAGCGTCTTGACCAGGGCCCGCTCGAACCCGGTGACGTGCGTCCCGCCCTTGGGGGTGGCGATCACGTTGACGAACGACACGGTCATGGTGTCGTACCCGGTGCTCCACTGCAGGGCCACGTCGACCTGCAGTTCGCGTTCCACGTCCGTGGGCGTCATGTGACCCTGCTCGTCGAGCACCGGCACCGTCTCGCTGAACTGGCCGGCGCCGGTCAGCCGCAGCACATCGGTCAGCGGCTCCCCCGGCGACAGGTACGCGCAGAACTCGCTGATTCCGCCGTCGAAGCGGAACTCCACTTCTTTTTCCGCAACGGAACCTGACCCGGGCGCGTCCTCCGCGCTCTCCGCCGCATCCTCGGGGGAGCTGCCAGGCCGCTGGCCCACCGCAGGCCGCTCGTCCCGGACCCGGATCGCCAGGCCGGGGACGAGGTACGCGGTCTGCCGGGCCCGCTGCACGAGCGCGTCGAAGTCCCAGTCCGCGTCCTTCGTGAACACCTGGCGGTCCGGCCAGAACCGGATCCTGGTGCCGGTCACCTTCCGGGCCACCTTGCGGGTCTTGCGCAGGCCCTCGCCGCGGGTGAAGGACGCCCGCGGGCCCTCGGCGGCGAACTCGCCGGGAACGCCGCGGCGGAACGAGGCGGCCCACTCGTGCCCCTCCCGGTCCACCTGGACGTCCAGCCGGGCGGACAGCGCGTTCACCACGGAGGCGCCGACGCCGTGCAGGCCGCCGGAGGCGGTGTAGGAACCGCCGCCGAACTTGCCCCCGGCATGCAGCCTGGTCATCACCAGCTCGACGCCGGTCAGCCCGGACTTGGGCTCCACGTCCACCGGGATGCCCCGGCCGTTATCGCGGATCTCGGCCGACATATCCGGATGTAGTACGACTTCGATGGAGGTGCAGTGCCCGCCCAGCGCCTCGTCCACGGAGTTGTCGAAGATCTCCCACAGGCAGTGCATCAGCCCGCGGCCGTCGGTGGACCCGATGTACATCCCCGGCCGCTTGCGGACCGCCTCGAGCCCTTCCAGGACCGACAGGTGGCGGGCGGTGTAGGCGTCCCCGGCGGGTACGGACGTCAGCGGGGCCGCGGCCCGGCCCGTGCCGCCGGTTCCCCTGCGGCCGGCTCCCGGGCGGCCAGGCCTCCTGAGCCGCGTCCAGCTGAGCCCCGGGCAACAGGGCCGTCGGTGTCGGCGCGGACGGCGGTCACGTGGTTCTCCTCGGTCAGGGTGCCGGGCGGCGCGAATCGGGGCGGACTTCGGCAGACTAGCCGCCCGGTCTGACTACCCGGGGAAGCCACGCCGCGGACATACCCGGCTACCTGGGACAACGTGCCCCCGCTACAGTGGAACGGCGAGGACAACTGCCATCCTCCCATGGCGGGCGTTCGCTTTGGGCGTACGTCGCATCCACACGGGAAGGCACTGGCCTGGCAGAGTGTTGCATAGCACGTAGGGCAGAGCCCGCCGGCACAGTGACCGGTGGCACGACGCGAGGGAGGCGACATGACCGGAGCTCTCGCACCAAGCAGGCCGCTCAACGCGACGGACCTGTGCGATCGGTGTGGTGCCCAGGCATACGTACGCGTTGTGCTCCCCGATTCTGGGGAGCTGCTGTTCTGCGCCCATCACAGCCGGCAGCATCTCGAGGCGCTCGCGAAGCTGGGTGCCGAGATTCAGGACGAGACGGAGCGGCTGTCACCGGGCGGGGCACGGCGCGAGGGGTAGCAGGGTCGCGACCCGCGGGCCTAGTCCCCGCCCACGGGCCGCATGGACTGCCAGCCTGACGTCGGCACCGGCAGCGTAGCCGGGCCGCGTCTGGGCCCGCCGGACGGTTCCCGCTCATCGCCCGTGAACTTGCAGACGTATAACGGCTGGCCGCCGCCAGGAATGCCCTGGCCGGCGGCCAGCCGTTTGTCGTACCCGGCGCCCGCGGGCTCCGCCGGGGCCTCGTTCTCAGTCGAGGTAGTCGCGCAGCACCTGGGACCGGGACGGGTGGCGCAGCTTGGACATCGTCTTCGACTCGATCTGCCGGATGCGCTCGCGGGTCACGCCGTAGACCTTGCCGATCTCGTCCAGGGTCTTGGGCTGGCCGTCGGTCAGGCCGAACCGCATCGAGACCACCCCGGCCTCGCGCTCGGACAGGGTGTCCAGCACCGAGTGCAGCTGCTCCTGGAGCAGGGTGAAGCTGACCGCCTCACCGGGCTGGATCGCCTCGGAGTCCTCGATCAGGTCACCGAACTCGCTGTCGCCGTCCTCGCCGAGCGGGGTGTGCAGCGAGATCGGCTCCCGGCCGTACTTCTGCACCTCGATGACCTTCTCGGGGGTCATGTCGAGCTCGGCGGCCAGTTCCTCGGGAGTGGGCTCCCGGCCCAGGTCCTGCAGCATCTGCCGCTGCACCCGGGCCAGCTTGTTGATGACCTCGACCATGTGCACCGGGATGCGGATGGTCCGGGCCTGGTCGGCCATGGCGCGGGTGATGGCCTGGCGGATCCACCAGGTGGCGTACGTGGAGAACTTGTAGCCCTTGGTGTAGTCGAACTTCTCGACCGCGCGGATCAGGCCCAGGTTGCCCTCCTGGATCAGGTCCAGGAACAGCATGCCGCGGCCGGTGTACCGCTTGGCCAGCGAGACGACCAGACGCAGGTTGGCCTCGAGGAGATGGTTCTTGGCCCGGCGGCCGTCCTCGGCGATCCACTCCATGTCCAGCCGCGCGGCCGGCTCGAGGCCGTCCATGCCCTCGGCGAGCTTCTCCTCGGCGAACAGCCCGGCCTCGATGCGCTTGGCCAGCTCGACTTCCTGCTCGGCGTTGAGCAGCGGCACCTTGCCGATCTGCTTCAGGTAGTCCTTGACCGGGTCCGCGGTCGCACCCGCCGACGCCACCTGGGCGGCAGGCAGGTCATCGTCGTCGTCCCCGTAGACGAACGCTCTTCCTCGGGGCCCGCCGGCTTGGCCGCCACGTCGGGCACCACCGCGGCGGGCGCACCTGGGCCGGCGCCCGCCGCCGCGGCGGCGGGGCCGCCGGCGGCCGGGTCGTCACCGGCAGCCGAGTCGTCGAGCTCCTCGTCCGCCGATTCCTCGTCAGCGACGTCCGCGTCACGCCTCGTCCGACTCGACCACGTCGACCTCGACCTCGAGGTCCACTTCCAGGTCGTCGAGCTCGGCGGTGTCAGGCATCCTCGGCCAGATCGACCTCACCGGGATCCACGTCAGCGTCTAGATCCGCGACGTCCGTCAGGTCTGTCACCTCCGCCAGGCCAACCGCGTCATTACCCGTCGCGGCCAGGTCCGGATCCTCACTCACTATGCCTGAACCCCCCTGGCCGCCCGGTGCCGAGCCGTTGCCGGACCGGCCGGCGGCCTTCCGCGCCTCGCCTCGACCACCAGAGTTCTTGTTACGCCGCCGGGACCTGGCGGCGTCGCTGCGCTCCGGCGATGCCGGAGCCTCCTGCGCCCGGCCTCCGGTGCCGGGGCCGGCCCGTTCGTCTCCACGAGCGTGACCGTCCGGTCCGCCCGCGGGCTGGCGGGATCCGGAGATCCAGGACGCCGGGAAGACTGCCCCCGCCCGCCCTGGCCTTCCGGCCCTGGCTGCCTCCGCGCTGCGGAGCGCGCCGCGCTTCCCACCGCGGTCACCCCTTCCTTCGCTGGACGGCGGCCTGCCGAGCCGCGAACGACACCTGACTGCACGAACTGGCAGGCGACACAGACACCTCTCCTGCGTTCATGAGCGGGAAAATGGACCCTACCTCGTGCAACCCGCTGCTGGGACCAAGCCGGAAGCCAAATCCGGGCCGCATGACCCCACGGCCCCGACAGGACCGGCTCCCACCCACAACCTTAGGCGGAGTCTGCGGGTGGCTCGAACCGCTGCCGCGGCTGGCCGCGCGGCGCAGATCCAGGCTACCGGGCGCACACCCAGGTCAGCCCTGCCCTCTCTCATGCTCTACCCCTCCGAGCCGCGGGAATGACACCTCCCGGCGGGCGCTGCGGCGATGTGCCGTCCCGCCGGGGCACATGCAGCACGAGGACGGTGACGTCATCGTCCTGCTCGTAACCCGTGAGCATCCGGTCAACCAGGTACTCCAGCAGCCTGGCCGGGTCCTCGACCATCCCCGGCCGGGCCTGTGCCGCCACGGATACCAGCTCGTCCAGGCCCGAGTCCAGGCCGCGCCGGCGGTTCTCCACCAGCCCGTCGGAGTAGAGCACCGCGGTGGTCCCGGGCGGCAGCCGGAACACGTACTGCTGCCGCGGGCAGGCCCAGCCCAGCGGCGTGCCCGCCTCGGTGGTGTCCAGCCGCGGCGGGGCGTCCCGCGACAGCAGCAGCGGCGGCAGGTGCCCGGCGTTGCCGGCCAGGCCCTCCCCGGTGACCGGGTCCACGACCAGGTACGCCACGGTCGTCACCTGCTCGTCCAGCTCGGTGGCGGTGAACAGGCGGTCCAGGCCCGCCAGCACCGCGGCGGGCCGCGGGTCGGTCAGGGCCAGGGCGCGCAGCGCGTTCCGGACCCGGCCCATCCCGGCCGCCGCGGTCAGCCCCTTGCCCATGACGTCCCCGGCCGCGACGGCGAGCCTGCCGTCGGGCAGCCGGAACGCGTCGTACCAGTCGCCGCCGATCTCCATGTTCCGGGTGACCGGCAGGTAGCGGGCCTCCAGGACGATGCCAGGGACGCTGGGCAGCCGGTCCGGCAGCAGGCTGCGCTGCAGCGTCTCCGCCGTGGTGTGCTCCCGCTCGAACAGCGAGGCCCGCTCCAGGGCCAGCGCGCACTGCCCGGCCAGGGCCTCCAGGAAGACCCGCTCCTCCTCGGTGATCTGCCGCGGCTTGGTGAACGAGAACCGCAGCGCCCCGAGCGGCGCTCCCGCCGCGAGCAGCGGCAGCCCGACCCAGGCCCGCTCGTCGCTGTGCGCGAGAAACACGTCGACGTCGTCGATCCCGTCGAAGTGCCGCCGCAGCGACTCGGGGTTCTCCACCAGCACGGGCCGGCGGGACGTGATGGCCAGGGTCATCACGCTCGGCGCCTCGAGCGGCATGTCACCGGCCGGGGCTCCGGGGACATCGGGGAGCCCGAGCGGGTTGATGGTGTGCAGCTGCAGCCGCTCGCGGTCGAGCAGGGCCACCGCGGACCGCTCCGCGCCGATCGCCGAGCGCCCGACCTCGGTGATCACCTCGACGACCTGGAGCACGGTGAGCGCCTCAGCCAGCATGGACGTGGCCTGCTGCAGCCGGGCGGTGCGCAGCGCGGCGGCGGACAGCTGCTCGGTCAGCCGGCCGCGCATCTCCTCGGCCTCGCGCTGGCCGGTGACGTCGGTGCTGGCCCCGACCCATTCGATGATCTTCCCGTCCCGCTCAATCGGGACGGCCCGCACGTCGTAATGCCGGTATGACCCGGTCTTGGTGCGCACCCGGTAACGGCTGTCGAATACTTTCCCGGCGTGGACGCATTCCCGCCATTCCCGCTCCACCCGCTCACGGTCCTCCGGGTGAATCGCGTCCAGCCACCCATTGCCCAGGTACTCCTCCAGGCTCTGGCCCGTTATCCAGCGCCACTCGGGCGAATCCTCGGCGATCTCGCCGGTGGGCGTGGTGACCCAGACGACCTGGGCGCCGGCCTGCACGAGGGAGCGGTAGCGCTCCTCGCTGCGGCGGACCGCCTCCGCCGAGTTGGCCCGGTCGGTGACGTCCACCGCGATCAGCGCCACGCCGGCGATGTTGCCGTCCGGGTCGTGCGAGGGGAACCAGGAGAACGCCCACTGCCGGTCCTCGTCCTGGTCCGGCGCGCCCTCCCCGGAGGACGGCTGCCGGTCCTGGCTGACTCCGCCACGGCGGACTCGGCCTCGCTCACCGGCTGGTTCGACTCGTACAGGGGCTGGCCGTCGGCCAGCACGTGGCGCACGGCCGACTCGACCCGGGACGCGAGCGTCCCCGGCCACACCTGGGAAGGCAGCAGGCCCAGGTGCGCTTCCAGGTCGAGGCCGTCGAGCCGGGCCAGGGTGTGGTTGATCCGGCGGACGCGGAGATCGGGCCCGAAGAAGGCGAAGCCGATGGGGGCCTCGCGGAGCAGGGTCGCGAGCAGGGCCGAGTCAGACACGTCCAGCCCGGAGACCCGGGGCTGAGGCACGGAGGTATCAGTGCTCATCGCCGTACTCCAGTCCCGCTGCGCTCAAGTCCCGCCGCTTGGGCCATGCAACGGCTCCTTCCCGCTCACTGCGGACACAAGCAGGCTAGCGGCGACGCCAGCCAGTGAACGCACAAGCACGGCGGCAGCCCAATGGGTACGGCCCCGTTCCGTTACCGAACACCCACAGTGGCCACGCAGGCGAGCTTCCCACATCCTAGGCGATATCGTGCCGCGCCGAGGGCATCACGGCGACCTGGTTCTTCCGGAAAGAAGTGACAGCGTGCCCCCGGCGGCCGCCGGGTACCCCGTAACCTGGCTCCGGCTCCCGGAATTGCATTGATCATGAGATACCCGATGCCCCGAATGTCCGGCGCCGGCGGTCCCGGATGCCCGTAATATCTGCCACACGCGGAAACATGGCCACCATCCGGCGCGGACGTGGCACGGCGCCGCGAGAATCTGGAAAGCTGTCCATGTGAGCCCGCAAAGCCGACGACGAGAGCCCCCCGGCGGGCCGGGCCACCCAGGCCGAGGGAAGGGGACCCGCTCGGTGCTCCCCAGTGCCGCCCCACCGAACGCGCTGTTCGCCGAGATGCTCCGGGCTGCCCGTGAGCTGCTGGCGGTCCGCAGCCCGCTGGATGCCGAGCTGATGGTGAGTGAACTGCTCGGCACCTGGTGGGGAGAACGGCCGCCGCGCAACTCCCGCGGCGACGTCGAGGAACTGGTCGGCGAGGGGCTGGTGAGCTACGCGGCGCAGCAGCGCAGCCCGGCCGCGCTGGCCCTGCTGTCGGGCATCGCCTGCCTGGGCACTCCGCGGCAGGCCATGCAGGCGGAGACGGCCGCGCTGGCGCTGATGGAGCACGGCGTGGTCCGGCCGCCGTGGGCCGAGCACGTGGGCGCGGTGACGGCGGGCGAGTGCTACGTGAACTCCGACGCGTTCGGGGACCGTGACGAGGTCGTCTGCGTGTACAGCTACGCCGGGGAAGAGCCGCACGCCCTGGTCATGGTCGTCGACTACAACGCGGGCGGGATGCTCCGCGACGGCTGGGTGACCTCTCAGGTGGACCGCCTGCTCGAGCGCTGCCGGGCGGCCGGGGAGGGGGACGGCGGGCGCCCCGCGCGGGCCACGTTCAGCCAGGTGGAAGCCTCCCAGGCGCGGCGCCTGCTGGAGACGGCCCTGGCCGTGACCGAAGCCGGCCAGGGGACGCCGCCGAGCGACTCGTTCGCGTCCTACCACGCGTTCATCCGGGCCCGGATCCGGACGCTGCCGCCCGCCCGCCCGGGTTACGGTGCGCGCAACGGCACCGGCCGTCCCGCGGCCGGCAGCGGCACGGCGGCCGGGCCGGCCCCGTGGAGCACGGGGCACGGGTCGGGCTGGGGCGCGGCCACCACCCGGCGGCACGCCTGGACCCGGGACCGGCGGGCCATGCTGGTGGCCGAGTTCCTGGCCTCGGACGAGGCTGAGGACCTGTCCGACACCCGTGCGGCCAGCCGCTGCGCGGATCACATCATCGACTACGGCTGCGACCGTGACTTCGGGCGGCCGCTGCGGATGAGCCCGGCGAAGGTCGCCACGTTCCTGCTGGACTGGCTGCCGCGCAAGGTGCTGCTGCTGTCCGCCGAGCAGCACGCGATGCCGCACGTGCTGGCCGCGTGGGTGCGCTGGGCGGGGCGGCGCCAGGGGCTGGCCGCCGAGATGATCGCGGAGACCCTGGATGCGGTCTTCGACTCGATGGGCACGTTCGCCCAGGTCTACCAGGATCCGACGGCGTTCGGCCTGGACGCGGCGCTGGTGTCCCGGCTGCTGCCAGACGATGACCTGGAGGCGCTGCCCCGCCGGGCGTTCGCCTTCCCGGTGCTGCGCGGCATGTTCGGCGGCGTCGACCTGGCCGGGCTGGATCCGGCCGAGGAGTCGGACCGGCGCACGCTGCTGGCCGCCGACCACAACGATGCGAACGGGCGGCCCAGCGGCCCGCTGCACATCGACCGGCACCTCACGCTGGCGGACCGGCTGTGGCGGGGCGACCCGCCCGAGCTGTGGGAGGCCGCGCAGCGGCTGCTGGACCGGGGCGAGGACCGGCACGCGGTGCTGCACACGCTGATGTACGTCATCCGGGACACCGCGGGTGACCAGGCCAGCCTGATCGCCGCGCTCCGCGACCTGCCGCCTGCCGCGGCCGACTGACCGCCCGGCCGCTGGGCCCGGCCCGGTCGGCCTGGGCACCGCGGCCCGGCTGCGGCTCATCCCGGCTGGGCTCATCCCGGCTGGGCTCATCCCGGCTGGGGACCACCGAGCTCGCGGAACGCGCCGCGCAGATCGGCCGCGGACACGATGGTGAGGTCGGCGGCGCTCGCGTCCTCGTCGAGATCCGCGACCCGCAGGTCCCGCGCGGCGCAGGCCCGCTCGAACAGGCTGCGCGCGAACCGGCCGTTGCCCAGCTCGTCGATCTGCCCGCGCGCGGCCGCCGCTCTGGAAGATCTCGGCGAGGACCGGCTTCGCGTCCGGCTCGAACGCGTCACCGTGCTGCTCAGCGATCACTTCGGCGATCCGGCACAGCTCGTCGGGTGAATAGCTGGGGAACCCGATCCGCACGCTGAACCGGGACGCGAGCCCGGGGTTGCTGCGCAGGAACCGGTCCATGTCGGCCGGATAGCCGGCCAGCACGATGACCAGCCGGTCGCGGTCGTCCTCGGCCCGCTTCAGCAGCGTGGCCACGGCCTCCGAGCCGTAGGCGTCACCACCCGAATAGCCCGCGTTGTACAGCGAGTAGGCCTCGTCGATGAACAGGACCCCGCCGAGCGCGGAGTCGATCAGCTTCCCGGTCTTGATCGCCGTGGAGCCCAGGTGCTCCCCGACCAGGTCCGCCCGGTGCGCCTCGATCACCTCGGGACGGACCAGCAGCCCCAGGGCGGTGAAGATGCGGCCGAGGATCCTGGCCACCGTGGTCTTGCCCGTGCCGGGCGGCCCGGTGAACACGAAGTGCCGGACCGGGGGCTGGCTGGACAGCCCCTGCCGTTCCCGCAGCCGGGCCACCCTCAGCTGGGCGGCGATCTCGTGCACCTGCCGCTTGACCGGCTCCAGGCCGACCAGCTCGTCCAGCTCGGCGAGCGCGCTTTCCAGGGTGGGTGCCTGGCTGTAGCCGCGGAACCGGGCGGTGAGCTCGGCCCCGGCCCGCTCCAGGTCGGACGCCTCCAGGGTGACCAGCTCGGCAGGCGAGGGCTCCGCGCCGTCGGCCATGATCCGGACGTCCCGGGCCCGTCCTGCCTTCTCGAGCAGGCTGCGCACGAACCGCCCGTTGCCGAGCTCATCGGCGAGCCTGCGCCGGCCCACGTCCTCCATCATCCGCCACAGCGCGGGGCGGGCGTCGGCCTCGAGGATCTCCCCGCGCTGCTCCAGGTAGAGCTCGGCGAGGGCCATCAGCTCAGCGGGTGAGTAGGTGGGGAACTTCACCCGGAGCCCGAACCGGGAGTTGAGGCCGGGGTTGCTGGCCAGGAACCCCTCCATCTGCTTCTCGTACCCGGCCAGGATGATGATGAGCTCGGTCCGGTCATCCTCGGCCCGTTTCAGCAGCGCCTGGATCGCCTCGTGGCCGAACCGGTCGCCCTGCCCTTCGCTGTCGTTCACCAGGCTGTACGCCTCGTCGATGAACAGGACCCCGCCGAGCGCGCTGTTCACCAGCTCGTTCGTCTTGATCGCGGTGGCCCCGAGGTACTCCCCCACCAGGTCAGCACGCTGCGCCTCCACCACCAGCGGGGTGTCGAGCAGGCCGAACGCGTAGAAGATCTTCGCCACGACCCGGGCCACCGAGGTCTTCCCGGTGCCCGGCGGCCCCAGGAAGACAAAGTGCTGCATGGGCTTTTCCGCCCCGTAGCCCGCCATCACCCGGCGGCGCGCGGCCTCGACGGAGGCGGTGATCTGCCGGATCTGATCCTTGACCGAGGTAAGGCCGATCATGTCGTCGAGCTCGGCCATGGCCTGCGCGACCGTGATCTCGGGTGGCTGCTGGTCGCCGCTGGCCCGGTCGCGGGCCAGCGCACCGTCGGCCGGGCGTACCGACCCCTCGGCCGTCTGCACCACCCGCGACACGTCAGCGGCCCGGGGCGGCCGGGCGCCCGCCGCGGCCGGAGGCCGGCCGGCGGGCCGGGCCGCCGCCGCGGGACCGCTGGGCCGGTGAGGAGCAGCGAGCGCGCCGGACTGCGGCCCTGCTGGCGGCTGAGCGCCCTGGCCTCCTGCTGCGACTTGCCTATCCTCCAGGCGATCACGCTGAGGCCGAGCACCCAGGCGATGGCGTAGCTGATCACCAGCCGGCCGGGCGCCAGCCACCAGGCCAGCAGGCCCGGCGGCAGGGCCCACAGCTGGGTCACGGCCACCGTCCGGCAGGGCACGTAACGGCGGGACAGCACCCGCAGATGCGAGACGGCCACCGCCGCGCACGGCAGCAGCAGCAACGGCACGATGCCGGAGCTGAACCGGCCGGCCACCGCCGCGATGGCCAGGACCGCCACCAGGCCCCAGGCGGCGACGAACACCGACGCCACCCACGACCGGTGTCCCCGCCAGACCGCGACGGGACCGTACGCGAGGGCGGCAACCACGAGCAGATCCCAGAACCGGGCGCCCAGGCTCAGGGCCAGCACGATGATGATCAACAACGGCCAGGACCAGCAGGATCTTCACCGGCAGCGAGGCCGAGCGGACAGCTTGGCGCACCCGCGCCAGCCCTTCCTGGGCCATTCGCCTGCCAGGCAGGGATCCGTCCACCGGCCGCATCTTGCTCCCTCGTGCCGTTCCTTGTATAGCGCATTACCACGCGCTTACAGCGACACACAACCAGATACCGGCAGAGAATGGCCAGGCCAGACTCTGCCGCGCCGGCGCTATCCGTAGCCCTGCTGGGCCAGCGCTCCGGCCGGGCGCCGACCTTGCCAGGGTAATGGCCACTTCGCGGGTAACGCCTTTACGGCACTCCCCCGCCAGCCAGAAAGAACCCTCTGACCTGGTCTTTCATGAAGCGCGGAACCTGCTAAGTAAGACAGACCAGGTCGGCTAGTCCCCCGGCGGAGGTCCGGAGCGGCGGGACGCTCCCGCCGGCCCTTGCTTCTGCCCGCGGTCCGGTCAGGCGTCGAGCTGGTCCACGAACGAGTACGGCGGCCACGGGCCCGTTCAGGTCCGCCCGCACCCCGGCCCGGGCCCCGGCCAGCGCGTGCGCGGCCGCCACGAACTCGGGGGCGCGGTCACCGCGCAGGAGGTAGGCGGCATTGAGGATCATGTGCTCCGGGCCCCGGGCGTAGCGCGGGTCCTCGGCCGGCTGGCGCTGCGAGGCGTCGGCGATGTCCGTGAGCACCCAGTCGATCGTGTCCGCGAGCGTGTCGGCCCCGTCCTGCTGATCCACCGGCGCGTAGACCTGCACGCCCCATTCCACCGTGTCGCGGAAGCGGGCCAGCAGGCCGGCGAACTCACCGCGGCGCCGGGCCAGCAGGGCACGGACCGTGTCGTCGTCGGGGTAGACGGTGGCCAGCCGGAGCGGCAGGACAGGGCCGCCGCCCGCGGCGGCCCGGGCGATGACCTGATGGTGCGCGCGGCCGACCCGCTCGATGTTGTCCAGGCCGCCCAGCAGGCTGGCCAGGGCATCCTCGCCGAAGGCCCGGGCCTCGACCGACCCCACGACCGCGGTCAGGCCGGCCTCGGCCACGACCCGGACCCGCTCGCCGCCGACCCCGGCCAGGCCGGCGAACAGGCGCGGGCCCAGATCATCGGTGATGGCGTACACCCAGACCACCCGCTCGCCGCCGGGGCGGCCAGCCCGGAGCGGTTGCCAGCGGGACCGCGCGGCCAGGCCGCCGCCGGACATCATCTTCACTGCCATCGCACTCCTCCTCGGGCCGGCCCCTGGCCGCGTGGCGCAGGGGCCCGGGGCGGGATCGCGATGCCCAGGCTCCTGCGGTTCGCGGGCTCCAGGCCCATGCGTCTAACGGATGTCAGGCCCGCCTGGTTCACGGCTTCATTTCCGGGCGAGAGACGAGCGCACGCGCACGTGGCGCGGGTGCCATGCTTTTCCAGCCGGGCACCAAGCCCGCCTCCCGCCGTCCCAAGCCTGCCTTGCCCCGTGTCCCGCTGCCCGGGGAACGCGCGGCAAATCATGGATCCGTAATCTGCACCCGCCTGACCGGCGCCCCGGGTTGCGATTTCCTGGGCTGAAGATCAGCATTTCGGCAACGAGCCGCGGAGGGTGCATGACAGACACCGAAGGTTACCTGGAAGTCGACGGCGGCCGGGTCTGGTACCGGTCGGTGGGCGAGGGCGGCACACCGCTGCTGTGCCTGCACGGCGGTCCCGGATTCACTCATTACTACCTGGAACCGCTGGAGGCGCTCGCCGACCGCCGGCAGGTGATCTTCTACGATCAGCTCGGCTGCGGGCGCTCGGATCGCCCCGCGGATCCGGCGCTGTGGACGGTTGGGCGTTTCGTGCAGGAACTCGCCCAGGTCCGGGCCGCGCTGGGGCTCACCCGGCTGCACCTGTTCGGCAGCTCCTGGGGCGGCATGCTGGCCATGCAGTACGTGCTGGACCGCCGTCCCGAGCTGGACAGCCTGATCCTGTGCGGCAGCCCGGCCAGCATGACCCGCTGGGCCCGGGACTGCGCGGAGCTGCTGTCGGCGCAGCCGGCGCAGGTGCGCCAGGTCATCCGGGAGCACGAAGCCGCCGGGTTCACCGCCTGCCCCGAGTACCAGGCCGCCATCCTCGGCTTCTACCGGGAGCACGTCTGCCGCGTGAGCCCCTGGCCGGCCAGCCTGGAGCGCTCGTTCGCCGAGGCGGGCTACGACGTGTACAACACGATGAACGGGCCCAGCGAGTTCACGGTGACCGGGACGCTGAAGACCTGGGATGTGATGGACCGGCTGGGCGAGATCGCCGTGCCGGCCCTGCTCCTGGGCGGCCGTCACGACGAGTGCACGCCCGGCCACCTGGCGGAGATGCACGCGCGGATCCCCGGGTCCCAGCTCGCCATCATCGAGGACGCTTCCCACCTCTGCTTCACCGAGCAGCCGGCCGTGTTCACCAGCCTGGTGAACGCGTTCCTGGACCGCCAGGAGGCAGCCCGGCCCGCAGTGGCGGGCGCCTAGGGCCGGTGCCGTAAGCCTCAGACGTGGATGACCGTGACCCGCTGCGCTTTGGGCCTCCGCGGTTCGCCGGCCAGCCTGCCCAGATCGTCCGGGTCGCTGGTCAGGAGGACGACTGGGCGTTCCACCTCAAGCGCCGTGGCCGCCACGACGGCGTCGATCGCGCAGCGATGACCGGAGAGGCCGGTCACCCCAAGCAGTTCGCCGGCGTGGCGCGCGATCCCGGCGCTCACGGGCACGACGTTGATTCGGGTCAGCACCCGGTGAACGCGCGCATCACGGGGGCCACCCCTGAGCACCTCGGTCAAGGTGATCGCGCTGACCACGACCCGCGCCCGCCGGGCCAGAGCCGTCTCCAGATGGGCACGCGCACGCGCGTCACCCGAAGATAGCTTGGACAGCCCTTCACTATCCAGGACGAGCGTCCCGCCCACGGCTACTCGCCATCCGGCCACGCGGCCCGCGCCTCGGCCAGGTACTCCTCGGGAACGGGCCCATGGTCTGTTGCCAGCAGTTCAGACAGCTCGGCCAGCAAGTCCAATTCGAGTTGCCTGGCGACAGCTTCCGTTACGTACTGGCTGAACTTTCCACGCCCGACCCGCCGCTGGACAGCTGATGTCAAGTCCTCTGGCATCGAAATACTTACCTTGCGCGCTGCACCAGCGGGCTTGCCGCTGGCCCGTGACGGGCTGTTGACGTCATCTTCGCCATGTTCCGCACGGCCGGGACGGTCGTCGTGGAGCCGCTCAGCAAGGTCAACCGCTGCCCGTGGGTGGTTCAGGTCACCTAGAAGCAGTTGTAGAGCGAACAGCACTTCGAGAGCACTCTTGGCGCCGCCTTCCGATCGCGGCGACGCAAGAAGCTTGGCCGCTGAGCCTGGTGTCCGTGCCTCTAGCTCACCAACCCGCAGCAGCCATTTCCGGATCTCCCCTCGGAGTTCGACCTGTTCTTCCGTCTGGCCTGACTGACCGCCCATGGAGCTTATGCTACCAGCGGTAGCAAGATCTGGCTGAGCAGCCAGGAAGGCCCAAGATGAGGAACAAGCGCGGGCGGGACGGGGATGGTTTCGGCATCCCCGTCCCGGCCACTTCGCTTTACTGGGGCAGTGCACTTATTCGGAGCTGCAGTATTCCCAGGCACCGATGCGAGTGACATGGCCGCCAGTCACGGACGGTGACGGCGGGTCAGGGTCGTCAGCGTCGTCCAGGCGGTGGTTTTGGCAGGCTGATGAGGACGTCGAGACCGAGGTGCTCCTTGCACAGGTACTTGAGGTGGTCGCATAAAGGCGTCGTCGTCACCACGTCCTGGGTCACCAAGGACGGCCACGCCTTTGCACCCGTCATGGTCGCATCGAGATCATGGAGGAACCTAGACGTCCTGCCGCCGCGTCATGCGTGTACTTCGGCGTCGAACGCTCCCCAGCTACTCAGGGAGCCGAGCCGTCGAGCGTCCACAGAGCGGCCATGGGGAGGGCGATTAGCCGGTCGCCGAAGGCGAGCTGCTGTTCGCCGGCGTAGAGCAAGATCCCGGCCCGGAAGCGGTCGCCCAGACGGTTCGCCAGGTGGCGCAGGCCGCGGAAGTCCTCGCCGCGGACGGTCTCGGCCGCCTTGACCTCGATGCCGATCACGGTGCCGACCGCGTGCTCCAGCACCATGTCCACTTCCACCTGATCGCGGTCACGGTAGTGAAAGAGCTGTACGGGCTCTTCAGCCCAGGTGAGCTGGCGCGCGACCTCGCCGATCGCGAAGTTCTCCAGCAGCGGCCCAACTGGAGCCACCGGATCTTTGGCGCGCTCCTCCGACATCCCGATGAGCCTGCCGCCCAGCCCGGAATCGGTGACGATCAGTTTCGGTGTGGATATCGCGCGCGTGGTTAGGTTCGATGACCAAGCCGGGATGCGCTTGATCACGAAGATCAGCTCAAGCAAGTCCAGGTAGCGCGACAGCGTCCGCCGCGGCAGGGCGATATCGTTCGCCATCGGCTGGGCGACCGCCAGGGTCCCCATCCGAGCCGCCACGACGCTTAGCAGGCGGCGCATATCGGCCGGCCGCTCGATGTCGGATATCTGCCGAACGTCGCGGGTCACCAGGTCAGTCACGTAGGAGTCGAAGAACCTCGCCCGGCGGCGCCCCGGGTCGCGGCGCACCGCCTCCGGGTATCCGCCGCGCAGCGCCCGCGCCACGTAATCGCGTTTGGTCAGCGAACATGGCGGCATCCTGACGCGCCCATCAAGTCGGAAGACGGCATCCACAAATCCGTCTGCGGCAGAGTCGATCTCCCCCTGCGACAGCGGCCACAACTCGATGGTCTCGGCGCGTCCCGGCAGCGCGTCAGGCAAGTCTCTCAGCCCCAGAAGCCGAGCCGAACCTGTCAGTAGGAACCTGCCGGGGCGCGTATCGCGATCCACCTCGCGCTTGATGGCCAGCAGTAGTTCCGGTACCCGCTGGATCTCATCGATCATCAGCAAGCCTTCATGCCGAACGAAAGCGCTGGGGTCCGCTTCCGCGGCGGCGCGGACTGCCGGGTCGTCCAGGTAAAGCTCGCGCGCGCCAGCAGACCTGGCGACGATCAGTTTCGCCAGGGTGCTCTTACCGACCTGCCGGGCGCCGTTCACCACCACGACGCGGGTGTCCGCCAGCGCTTCAACGGCCATCCGCTCGGCGTGCCGTGAGAACAGGTTAATCTCAGCGCTCACGGAGCAACATTACAGCAGCTAGCACCCAAGCTGTCGCCGATCTGCCGATAGCTGTGTGCGCGATCTGCCGGTCCTCTCGTGGCCGACTTGCCGATCATTGCCTGGCCGCTTTGCCGTCAGGCACTGCAAGCGCCGGGTGTCCAGTCGCGCAACCTTAAGCCGGTCACCCGATTCACGTCCGTCAGTTCAGGGTGAGCGGCGGCTGGGTAGTCGTGCTGACGAGCGGTCTCACCGCCCAGCGGGTTGCATCGAATGCAACCAAGGGCCTCCAATGACCGCTCAGGAGGAGCGCATCTTATCGACTGCACCCCTCCTGAGCAGGGAAATCTTCCGTTAGAAGGGCGCCTAACTAGCTGCAGCCGCTGGTCGCGCCGCAGCCTTCGCAGACGTAGCAGCTGCCCGCCGGGCGCATCTTGGTGCCGCAGGTCAGGCACAGCGGGGCGTCCGCGGTGCGGCCCTGCTGCGCCTCGACCAGCTCGGTGGAGCTGTGCGGCTGGTACGGCGCCGGACCGGCGGGCTCCGTCCGCTCCTCGGGCCGGCTCTGGGGCCGCTCGACCGGCGCGGACTGGGCCATCTCCCCCGGGTCCTGCTCTTCGGCCAGTGCGGTCGGGTCCTCACCGGCCAGCTGCGCGGTGCGCTCGCTGGCGGACAGGATGCCCATCTCGGCGCGGGTCTCGTAGGGCAGGTGATCCAGGGCCAGCCGGCGGAACACGTAGTCCAGGACCGAGCTGGCGATCCGGATGTCCGGGTCGTCGGTGATACCGGCCGGCTCGAAGCGCATGTTGGTGAACTTCTCCACCCACTTCTCCAGCGGCACCCCGTACTGGAGGCTGATGGAGATCGCCATCGAGAACGCGTCCATCACGCCCGCCAGCGTGGACCCCTGCTTGCCGAGCTTCAGGAACAGCTCGCCCACGCCGTCGTCCGGGTACTTGGACGCCGTCATGTACCCCTCGGCGCCGGCCACGGAGAAGCTGGTCACGGAGGCGGTGCGGTTCTTCGGCAGCCGCCTGCGGACCGGGCGGACCTCGTGCGGCGTGGCCTCGGCCGCCGCGGCGGCCGGCTTCTTCCTGGCGTCGGACAGCGGCTGGCCGACCTTGCAGTTGTCCCGGTAGACGGCCAGGGCCTTGAGCCCGAGCTTCCAGCCCTCCGTGTAGATGGACTCGATCTCCTCGACCGTGGCCGACTCCGGCAGGTTCACGGTCTTCGAGATGGCCCCGGAGAGCGCGGGCTGCACCGCGGCCATCATCCGCACGTGACCCATCGGGCCGATGGCCCGCTCTCCCATGGCGCAGTCGAACACCTCGTAGTGCTCCTGGCGGAGGCCGGGCGCATCGACGACGTGACCGTGCTCGCCGATGTACTCGACGATCGCCTCCACCTGCTCCGGCTGGTAGCCGAGGTTCTTGAGCGCGCGGGGCACGGTCTGGTTCACGATCTGCATGGAGCCGCCGCCGACCAGCTTCTTGAACTTGACCAGGGCCAGGTCAGGCTCCACGCCGGTGGTGTCGCAGTCCATCATCAGGCCGATGGTGCCGGTCGGCGCCAGCAGCGAGGCCTGGGCGTTCCGGTAGCCGTTCTTCTCGCCCAGCGCGACGCACTTGTCCCACGCCTTGTTCGCGGCGGCCAGGATCTCCTCGTCCATCCCGCCCTGCGCCCTGATCTGGTGGCTCGCGTCCGCGTGCTTGCGCATCACCCGCTTGTGCGCGGTCGCGTTCCGCTCGTAGCCGTCGTAAGGCCCGACCACCGCCGCGAGCTCCGCGGACCGGCGGTAGGCCGTCCCGGTCATCAGGGAGGTGATGGACGCCGCGATGGCCCGCCCGCCCTCGGAGTCGTAGGCGTGGCCGGTCGCCATGAGCAGCGCGCCCAGGTTCGCGTAGCCGATGCCCAGCTGCCGGTACGCCCGGGTGGTCTCGGTGATCTTCTCAGTCGGGAAGTCCGCGAAGCAGATGGAGATGTCCATGGCCGTGATGATCAGCTCGGTGATCTGCCGGAACCGTTCCACCGCGAAGGTGTCGTCGTCCCGGAGGAACTTGAGCAGGTTGATGCTGGCCAGGTTGCACGATGAATTGTCGAGGTGGACATATTCGCTGCACGGGTTGCTGGCCGTGATGCGGCCGGACTCGGGGCAGGTGTGCCAGTCGTTGATCGTGCCGTCGTACTGGATCCCGGGGTCCGCGCAGGCCCAGGCGGCCTGGGCCATCTTGCGGAACAGGGCCCGGGCGTCCACGGTCTCGACCGTCTCCCCGGTCAGCCGCGCGGCCAGGTCGAACTGGGCGTCCCGCTCGACCGCGCGCATGAACTCGTCGGAGACCCGGACCGAGTTGTTGGCGTTCTGGTACTGGACGCTCGCGATGTCTTTGCCGCCCAGGTCCATGTCGAACCCGGCGTCGCGCAGAACCCGGACCTTCTCCTCCTCGCGCAGCTTGGTCTCGATGAACTCCGCCACGTCGGGGTGATCGACGTCGAGGACGACCATCTTCGCCGCCCGGCGGGTGGCACCGCCGGACTTGATGGTGCCCGCGGACGCGTCCGCGCCGCGCATGAAGGAGACCGGGCCGCTGGCCGTGCCGCCGGAAGAGAGCAGCTCCTTGGAGGACCGGATCCGGGACAGGTTGACCCCGGCACCAGAACCGCCCTTGAAGATCAGCCCTTCCTCCTTGTACCAGTCCAGGATGGAGTCCATCGTGTCGTCAACGGCCAGGATGAAACAGGCGCTCACCTGCTGCGGAGAGCTGGTCCCGACGTTGAACCAGACCGGGGAGTTGAAGGCGAAGATCTGGTGGATGAGCGCGTAAGCGAGCTCATGCTCGAAGATCTCGGCGTCCTGGGGACTGGCGAAGTACCCGTTCTCGCGGCCGGCCGCCACGTACTTCCCGACCACCCGGTCGACCAGCTGCTTGAGGCTCCACTCCCGCTCCGGGGTGCCGACCGCGCCACGGAAGTACTTGGTCGTGACGATGTTGGCGGCGTTGACAGACCAGAAGTCGGGGAACTCGACACCACGCTGCTCAAAGTTGATGGTGCCGTCCCGCCAGTTCGTCATGACGACGTCGCGGCGCTCCCAGGTGACCTCGTCGTACGGGTGCACGCCGTCCTGGGTGTGGATCCGCCCGATCGTGAGCCCCTTGCGCGAACCCTTGCCCCCGCGAGGTGAAGATCCGCTCACCGTCTCCGTCATGTCGTTCCCCCTTCCGGGATCCCCGCGGACCCCACACGGGCCCGGCCAGGCCCACCCGTCGCTGTCATAGTGCGAACCAGAACTCCGAACTCCGAACTCACCTGCTGGTCAGGAGCTGGGCGCCAGCGCGCCCGCGTCCTGCCGCGCTATCCGCAGCGCGGAAATCTCATCCTCGAAGTCAGCGAGCGACTCGAATCCCCGGTAAACCGAGGCGAACCGCAGGTAGGCCACCTCGTCCAGGTCACGCAGCGGCCCGAGGATCGCCAGGCCCACCTCGTGCGACGCGACCTCCCCCGAACCCCGGGCCCGGATCGTGTCCTCGACCTGCTGGGCCAGGATGGCCAGCTGGTCCTCGGTGACCGGCCGGCCCTGGCAGGCCCGGCGGACCCCGCGAACGATCTTCTCGCGGTTGAACGGCTCGGTCGCGCCGCTGCGCTTGCCCACCATCAGGATGACTGTCTCCTGGGTGGTGAAACGCCGCCCGCACGCCGGGCACGACCGGCGACGGCGGATCGCGGCGCCGTCATCGGCGGTCCTGCTGTCGATGACACGGCTTTCCGCGTTCCTGCAATACGGGCAGAACACACGATCACCTCCCCAGGGCGACCCAAGCCAGAACCAGGCCCCTGACACCACAACTTGTATGTGAACTACAGCGTTGTAACTACTATATGTTGTGGTCACGCTAGAGCAGACACCCTGCGCTGCGCAAGCGGCAACGCGCCGCTTCAGCGATTTTCCGGTAAACCCCTCGTGGCGGCCGGGCGAAGCACAGGAATCCGCCTCCCGGGGAAGGAGGCCCGGACACGGGTCGGCCCGGGCCGGAGGCGGAGAGAACCTGCACCCGCGGCGGCGGGTCGCGCCGGGCTCAGCCCCGGGGCACCCAGAGGCTCTCGCCAGGGACCACGACCTGGCTGCCGAGCGCGTTGAAGTCCAGGATCTGCTGGATGACCACCCGCGGGTCGGCCTTGGGTTCTGCGCTCAGCGCGATCGACCACAGAGACTGGCCCGGCTTCACGACTACCTGCCGCATGCCCGCGCGGACCGAGGACGCGGGCAGGCCGTGGTTAGCAGCCTGCGCCCCGGAAGCCAGAGTGAGCAGGACCGGGGTGATCACCGCCATGACGAGCAAGACCGCCGACGCCCAGACCAGCCGGCGTCCGCGCCGGGTGAGCCTCGTCCGGCGCACCCGCGGGGCCGGCACCCGGGATGGCGCGGACGCGGGCCGGACCACCCGCGCCCGGGAAGGTGTCACGGCCGCCCCGGCGCGCCGCGGACGGCCCGGCAGCGATGGCGGAGGGCCGGGACGGGCCGGGATCTGGTCGTCGGGGGCCACCCGGGGCCGGGGCACTAGCGCGGTGCCCGCAAAGGTGCCCGGCCCAGACGTGGCCTGCCCAGACGTGGCCTGCCCCGAGATGGCTGGCCCGGACGTGGCCTGCCCCGAGGTGGCTGGCCCGGGGCCGCTTGGCTCAGAGCGGGCCGCCGCGGCCGTCCCGGGCGCATCCGGAACGACCCAGAGGCGGGGACGCGGGGACGATTTCCTGGCCGCCCGCGGCCGCGGCGGCATCGCGCTACCCGGGCGCGCCGGCATCGCGTTACCCGGACGCGCCGGCACAGCGCAATCCCGCCGTACCGGGCCCGGCCGGGCGGGAACGTTTCGCTCTTCTGACCGGGAGACCGCCGCGCCGGGCTCGCCGTCACGGAACTGGCCTGGCCGCAGGCCAGCCCGAGAATTCCCAGCACGGAGCGAGCGGGCCAGGGCCTTGGGCTTCTTGCCTGCGCTCATCACGCTCATGCCAGCCTCCTCTATCGAATGACCGTTCTATCGTACAGCAGTTCGATCGATCGTGCTTTCGATCGAATGACTGTACGGTACAGGTGTAGCGCGGGGGTCTGACAGTTCGGTCCGTGGACACGGATCAGGGGCAGCTGCCCCTGACGCCGGCCACCTGACGGTCTTACGATCAGCGCGTGAATGATGCGCCTTTGCCCCGGTTCCCGGCTGGTTTCTGCTGGGGGGTGGCCACGTCGGCGTACCAGATCGAGGGCGCCGTCCGCGAGGGCGGGCGCGGCCCGTCCATCTGGGACACGTTCTGCCAGCAGCCGGGAGCGATCCGGGACGGCCACACCGGTGAGGTGGCCACCGATTCGTACCACCGCTGGGAGCAGGACGTCGCGCTGCTGGCCGGCCTGGGCGTCAGCGCGTACCGGTTCTCTATCGCCTGGCCGCGCGTCCAGCCGGGCGGCACGGGACCCGCGAACGTCGCCGGGCTGGACTACTACGACCGGCTCACTGACGCGCTGCTGGCCGCGGGCATCACCCCGGTGCCCACGCTTTACCACTGGGACCTGCCGCAGCCGCTGGAAGACCGGGGTGGCTGGCTGGCGCGGGAGACCGCGCAGCGGTTCGCCGAGTACGCCGCGCTGACTGCGGGCCGGCTGGCCGACCGGATAAAAACCTGGATTACCCTCAACGAACCGTTCGTGGTCACTGCCTTCGGCTACGCGCTGGGTTTCCACGCGCCAGGCCAGGAGCGGATGCTGGACGCCCTGCCGACCGCGCACTACCAGTTGCTCGGGCATGGCCTGGCGACTGCTGCGCTGCGGGCGGCCGGCGCGGCCCAGGTGATGATCACCAACAACTACTCCCCCGCCTGGCCGGCCAGCGACAGCGAGGCGGACCGGGCGGCCACCCGCGCCTACGACATCCTGCACAACCGGATGTTCACCGACCCGGTGCTGCTCGGCCACTACCCGGACCTGACCCCGTTCGGTCTCGGTGATGGCACTGGCGGGGACGCGGCCGGTGGGCTGGCCTGCGTGCGGGACGGGGACCTGGCGGTGATCTCAGCCCCGGTGGACGGCATCGGGGTCAACTACTACCTGCCCACCCGGCTGTCCGCGCTGCCCGGCTCGCCGCTGCCGTTCCAGATGGAGCCGATCCCGGGCTATCCGGTCACGGCCTTCGGCTGGCCTGTCGTCCCCGCCGGGCTGACCGAGTTGCTCGTGCTGCTGGCCGGCCGCTACGGCACCGCGCTCCCGCCGCTGTACATCACCGAGAACGGCTGCTCATCCGAGGACAAGGTGGCCGCCGACGGCACCGTCGATGACCAGTTCCGCATCGGCTACCTGGATGGCCATCTGCGCGCGGTGCACGATGCGATCACGGCGGGCATCGACGTGCGCGGCTACTTCTGCTGGACGCTGGCCGACAATTTCGAATGGAGCGAGGGATACCGCCAGCGGTTCGGCCTGGTCCACGTGGACCACGGCTCCCAGGCCCGCACGCCGAAGGCGTCCTACCACTGGTACCGCGACGTCATCGCGGCCCAGGGCGCGTCATGACCGAGGTCCCGGCCGCGGACCGCGTCGTCAGTCCCGTCGCGGAGCCGAGCCGGAGAGTCGGGAAGCGCTGGATCGCGCTCATCGCGCTCGCCAACCTGGGGCTGTACCTCGGCTACTTCGGCCCGCTTGAGGTCCTGCTGCCCAATCAGGTCCAGGCGATCGCCGGACCCGCCCACAAGGTCGCCATGCTCGGCTGGGTGACCGGCCTCGGCGCGGCCGCGGCCATGATCTCCAACCCGGTGGCCGGCGCGCTGTCGGACCGCACTACCGGACGGTTCGGGCGGCGGCATCCATGGACGGTGTGCGGCGCGCTGACCGGCGCCGCGGCATTAGTTCTGCTGGCCGGTCAGCACACGATCGCGGGGCTCATCATCGGCTGGTGCCTGGCCCAGGCCGGCCTCAACGCGATGCAGGCCAGCGTCAGCGCAGGCGTGCCCGACCAGGTCCCGGTGGCGCAGCGCGGCGCGGTATCGGGCTGGATCGGGCTGCCGCAGACCGTCGGCGTAGTGCTGGCCGTGGCGCTGGTGACCGTCGCGGTCACCGGCAACGCCGGCTATCTGCTGATCGCGGTGCTCGTAGTGGCGTGCGCCCTGCCGTTCGCGCTCACCACACCGGACCCACCGCTGGCCCGCGCCGCCCGGCCGCCGCTGCACTGGCGTGCCTTTGCCCGGTCATTCTGGCTCAGCCCGCGGCGCTACCCGGACTTCGCGTGGGCCTGGCTGACCAGGTTCGCGGTCAACATGGGCAACGCGATGGCCGTTCTGTACTTACTGTATTTCCTGCGGGACCGGGTGCACTACAGTCAGCTTTTCCCAGGTCACAAGGCTGAGGACGGCCTGCTCATCCTCATCCTCATCTACCTGGCCGCGGTCGTCGTGACCGCGGTGGCCGGGGGCGTGCTATCGGACCGCAGCGGCCGCCGCAAGCTCCCGGTCACGGTATCTGGGCTCGTCATGGCGGTTCCCGCGGTCATGCTCGCGCTCTGGCCGTCGTGGCCGGTCGCCATCGCCGCGGCGGCCATCCTGGGCCTGGGCTTCGGCGTGTACCTCTCCGTCGACCAGGCGCTGGTGACCCAGGTGCTGCCGTCGGCGGCGGCCCGGGCCAAGGATCTCGGCATCATCAACATCGCCAACTCCGGGCCGCAGGTGCTGGCCCCGGCGATCGCCGCGCCGCTGGTCAGCCAGCTCGGCGGCTACCCGACCCTGTACCTGTCGGTCGCCGCCATCACCGTGGCCGGCTCGGCCTTCGTCTGGAAGATCCGCTCGGTGCCCTGAGCCGGGCTCACCGGCTGGCCGCCGGACGGGCCGGGGTTCCGGGCGGCTCACGCGGTGCGCTGGCGGGCTTTCCAGTTCACCTCGAGGTTACGCACCAGCGCCGGGCTCAGGTGGCACCGCGCCTGCTGCACCGCGAACGTGGCCATGTACTCGCGGAACAGGTCGAGAGGCTCTTGGCCCGCCCGCAGCGCGCACCGGTTGGCGGTCGCGTTCACCAGCCCGGAACTGGTCAGTGCCGCCACCCGCGCGGCCACGGCCCGGTCAACGTCACCGGGCTCGACAATCTCGTCGCACAGCAGCGCCGCGTCCGGCTGGCCGGCTGTCCACTCCCGGCCCGACAGGATGGCCTGACGGGCGGCGCGATCCCCGACGAAGCGCGGCAGGCGCAGGTTGGACGCACCGGGAATGATCCCCTCGTTGCGGGCGGGCAGGAACAGGCGGGATCCGCGGGTGGCTATCACGTGGTCCACGACGTGCAGCAACTGGCAGGCGCCACCGACCGCGAACCGCTCCACCGCGGCGATCCACAGTTTCTCGGTGGTGCCCTCATGGTTGTGGCCGGACGGCGCGGGCGGGCCTGCGTCCGGCGCGGAGGGTGTTATGCCGCGGTAGATCTTGTGTACGTACCCCAGGTCGCGCAGCAGGTAGAAGAGGAAGTCGATGTGCCCGTGGTAGAGCCGGGTGAGGTTGAGGCCAGACCCGAAGACCCGCGTTCCCTGATACCGGGGGTGGTCCACCACGCCGCCCCGGATCACGCCCACCTCGATGTCCGGATCCAGCAGGATCATGTCGACGGCACACTCGGTCGGGCCCAGCGTCAGGTCATCCTCCGCGTTGAGATGCCGTGGGTTGCTCAGCTCCAGGAGGCCGGCCCGGCCGCGGCGGGTGACCCGCACCGGGCCCAGGTCCACCGTGCCGCTGGCCCGCAGTTCACCCAGCCGCTCGAGGGCCTCGGGCGTGGGGCGCAGCATCGCGTCGAGCAGGTGCCGGCCGGCCTGGGGCACCGCCAGTACCTGCGCGGCCAGCAGGCCCTGGGCGAGTTCGATGCCATCCTTCTCCGGCAGCGGCCGCGCTCGCTCGGCGTCCAGGTCGGCGGCCGACGGCACCAGGCCGGGGACGCGCGCCGCGGCCGCCGCGAGGAGATCCTCCAGCCGGAGTGACCGGGTGCGGCCGCCGGTGAGCGTGTCATACAGCCCGGCCGCGTGCCAGCGCAGGAAGCTGTCCCGCGCGCCGTCCAGCGCCGCGGCGACCGCGTCGCGGGCCGCCTGCTCGTCGGCTGACCGGCGGGCCGGCGCGGGCAGGCGCGCCACCAGGGCCTGCCCGGCGGTAAGGAACCGGCTGACCGCGCCGGCCACGGCGCCGAGCGAGCCGCGCGGGTCGGGCGCGGACGCTGCCCAGGCCCTGGCCTCGGCGGCCGGAAGCCCGGCCCGCTCGAGCAACTCAGCCGGGGCAGCAGCGGCGGTCATCGCAGCGCCTCCCCGGTCGCGCCGATGACCGCCACGGTACTCATCCCAGGAATCCTTCCGGCGCAAGCGGCACGTAGCGCCATCCTCGCACGGGAGCCGCTTCCGCCCGGGCTCACGATCTGCGGGCGGGGCGGCATCGGAACCAGTGCGTCCCGTACCGTCTTCCAGAATGAAGTAGGCGGCGCCGGCGTTGGGATCGTCATGCAGACCTGGGAAGCGATCAAATCTCGGCGCAACGTGCGTTCTTTTGCCGACCGCCCGATCCCGGCGGCGGATCTGGATCAGATTCTGGAGGCCGGACGCCGGTCCCCGTCCTCACAGAACTGGCAGCCGTGGGACTTCATCCTCGTCACTGACCGCAGCCAGCTCCGTGAGCTGGCCAAGGTCTGGCGGGGCGCTGGTCATGTGGCGGCCGCGGCGGCGGCGATCGTGGTCATCGGCCCGGCCGCCGACAACGAATTCCACCGGGCCCAGCTCGACCTGGGCCAGGCGACGATGGCCATGCTGCTGGCCGCTACCGACCTCGGCATCGGCAGCAGCCACGCGGGCGTCGCCGACATCCAGCTCGCCCGCGAGCTGCTCGGCTTTCCCGAGGACCGCACCTGGGCTTTTCTTATCTCGCTCGGCTACCCCGCTGACCGGCCGCTGGCGCCCATCAGGAACCCCGACCGGCGTCCGTGGCACGAAGTGGTGCACCGCGGCCGCTGGTAGAGCGTTCGACAGGCCGGACCAGGCCACCGAGCGTCCCCAGGTGCGCCGTCGAGTGATGGAGGGCACCCCGGAGAGGCGACACGCCACGCCGGAAGGCGTCATAGCTCCGGAAAGATTTTCGGCCTCCCGTAGCCACCCGCAGCCTCCTCAGGGTCCAGGAAACCGCCTCTGACCTGCGCCGGAGCCCGCACAGAGGCGCTGGCTCCCGATAATGCGGGGATACGGCATTTCCCGCCTCATCGAACAGATGTTTGAGATCCCGAAGCGAAAGCGCTACCGTCTGCTACGGGGTCAGCCACCAGATCCGGAGGTCAGTGTTGATGGACAGCAGCTCGGACGACGACGGCGCGCCGGGAGCGGCGAACGGGAGCGGCAGGGATACGGCCGCGAGACCGAAAGGCCGGCCGGGAAGGAAGCCGAAAGGCAGCGTCCCGACGGTAGTCACTGAGATGCCTGACCGCCCCGATCCTGACCATGTGCTCACCTGGCGCCAGCGCAAGGTGCTGCAGGTCATCCGGGATTCGGTGCAGCGGCGCGGCTACCCGCCCTCGATGCGGGAGATCGGCGAGGCGGTCGGGCTGACCAGCACCTCGAGCGTCTCGTACCAGCTGTCCACCTTGCAGAGCAAGGGATACCTGCGGCGCGACGCGGGGCGGCCGCGGACCGTAGAGGTCCGGCTCCCCGGCCACCCGGCGGTACGGCCCGAGACCGAAGCCGAGGACGAGGCCCCACTGGACATCGCGTCGCAGGAAGCTACCTACGTGCCGCTCGTCGGCCGGATCGCCGCTGGTGGCCCGATCCTCGCCGAGGAGGCCATCGAGGACATCTTCCCGCTGCCCAAGCAGATCGTCGGCGACGGGACGCTGTTCCTGCTGAAGGTGGTCGGCGATTCCATGATCAACGCCGCCATCGCCGACGGCGACTGGGTCGTCGTCCGGCAGCAGCCGGTCGCGGAGAACGGCGACATCGTAGCGGCCATGATCGATGGCGAGGCGACGGTGAAGACCTTCAAGCGCTCCGGCGAGCACGTCTGGCTGATGCCGCACAACCCCGTGTACACGCCGATTCCGGGAGACGAGGCAGCGATCCTCGGCCGCGTGGTGGCCGTACTCCGCCGCGTCTGACGGCCCGCGCAGGCGCACGGCACCAGCAAGCACACAGCGCCAGCGAGCACAGGGCCAGCGAGCACACGGGCCAGCGAGCACACGGGGCGGGCGCAGGGCCCGGCTGGTCTAGCCAGGGACGACGTTGACCAGCCGGGGTGCGCGGACGATCACCTTCTGGACCGCCCGCCCCTCCAGGGCCCGGGCTACCCCCGCGGTGGCCAGAGCCAGCTCGCGCAGCTCGTCCTCGCCGATGCCGGGCGGGACCTCCAGGCGGTCGCGCACCTTGCCCGCGACCTGGACCACGCAGGTCACCATGTCCTCGACCAGCAGCGCGGGATCCGCGGACGGCCAGCCGGCCAGCGCCACTGACGCCTCACGGCCCAGCAGCTCCCAGCACTCCTCGGCCGTGTACGGCGCGAACAGTGACAGCAGCACAGTCAGCGTCTCCGCCGCCTCCCGCACCGCCGGGTCGGCGGCACCCGGGCCGGAGTCGATGGCCTTCCTGGTCGCGCTGGCCAGCTCCATCAGCCGGGCCACCGTGACGTTCAGCCGGGACGCCTCCACCAGGCGGGTGACCTCGTCGATGGTACGGTGCGTGACCTTGCGCAGGGCCAGGTCGCCACCCGGGGCGGTCCGGCCGTCTCCCCCAGCCTGTGCCTGACCCGCGGCCCGGCCGTCACCCGCAGCCGCCGCGATGTCGTCGGCGATCCGCCACACCCGCCCCAGGAACTTCACGGACGCTTCGGGGTTCATGTCGGCCCAGTCGATGTCGTCCTCAGGCGGGCTGGCGAAGACCATCGTCAGCCGGACCGCGTCGACCCCGTGCGCGGCCAGCTGCTGCCCCAGGTCAACCCCGTTACCCAGGGACTTCGACATGGCCCGGCCGCGGTTGATGACCTGGCCCTGGTTCAGCAGCCTGGTGAACGGCTCGCCGAAGTCCACCATCCCCATGTCCTGCAGCACCTTGACGAAGAACCGGCTGTACAGCAGGTGCAGGATGGCGTGCTCGACGCCGCCCACGTACAGGTCAGCCGGGGCCCAGCGGCGTACCGCGGCCACGTCGAACGGCCCGTGCTCGTAGTGAGGTGAGCAGTAGCGCAGGAAGTACCACGACGAGTTGACGAATGTGTCCATCGTGTCGGTGTCGCGCCGGGCGGGGCCGCCGCACTTAGGGCACTCGGCGTTGACCCAGTCCGCGGCGGCCGCCAGCGGTGAGACCCCCCGGGGGGCCAGGTCCTGGCCGCGCAGGTCGGGCAGGACCACCGGCAGCTGATCATCCGGGACCGGCACCTCGCCGCATGACGCGCAGTACACGATGGGGATGGGGGTGCCCCAGAACCGCTGCCGGGAGACCAGCCAGTCGCGCAGCCGGTAGTTGATCGCGGCCCGCCCCTGGCCCTCGGCCTCCACGATCCCGGTGATCCGGGCGATGGCGTCGGCCTTGCCCAGCCCGTCCAGCGGGCCGGAGTTGATCAGGGATCCGTCGCCGTGCGTCGCGATCCCGGTCTGCGCGGGGTCGGGTTCGCCGGTGTCCACGACCACCTGGATGGGCAGCCCGAAGGCCCGCGCGAAGTCCAGGTCACGCTGGTCATGCGCGGGGACGGCCATGATCGCGCCGGTGCCGTAGTCGGGCAGCACGTAGTCGGCCGCCCAGACCGGCAGCCGCTCACCGTTCACCGGGTTGACCGCGTAGCGGCCCAGGAAGACGCCGGTCTTCGTGCGGTCCGCGGCCTGCCGCTCGATGTCGGTCAGCTTGCGCACCTGCGCCACGTAGTTCTTCAGGTCCTCGCGGTGCTCCGGGGCGCAGATCTCCTCGGCCAGCGCGGCGTCCGCCGCCACCACGAAGAACGTCGCCCCGTACAGCGTGTCCGGGCGGGTGGTGAACACGGTGACCGGCTCGTCGCGGCCTTCGATCACGAAGCGGACCTCAGCCCCTTCGGAGCGCCCGATCCAGTTCCGCTGCATCAGCAGCACCCGGTCCGGCCACTGGCCTTCCAGCTGGGCCATGTCCGCCAGCAGGCGCTCCGCGTACTCGGTGATCTTGAAGTACCACTGGGTCAGCACCCGGCGGACGACCTCGGTCCCGCACCGCTCGCAGCGGCCCGCGATCACCTGCTCGTTGGCCAGCACCGTCTGGTCGTGCGGGCACCAGTTGACGTAGCCGTCCTTCCGGTACGCCAGGCCGCGCTCGTAGAAGCGCAGGAACAGCCACTGGTTCCAGCGGTAGTAGGCGGGGTCGCAGGTCTGCAGCCGCCGCGCCCAGTCAAAGGACACCGCGTACCTGCGGAACGACGCGGCCTGCGTCTCGATGTTGGCGTACGTCCAGTCGGCGGGGTGCGTGTTGTTCCTGATCGCCGCGTTCTCGGCGGGCAGGCCGAACGCATCCCAGCCGATGGGGTGCAGCACATTGTGCTGGCGCTGGAAGTAGTACCTGGCCACCGCGTCCGCGATGGCGTACGCCTCGGCGTGGCCCATGTGCAGGTCGCCCGAGGGGTAAGGGAACATGTCCAGCAGGTAGGTGCGCGGGCGGGGATCGTCCGGGTCGTCGCTGGCCCGGAACAGGTCCATCTCAGCCCAGCGGGCCTGCCACTTTTCCTGGATCTCGCGGGGGTCGTAGTGTTGCGCCCGCTCAGCACTCTCGGCGGCTGTCATGGTGTTTCCTCAGCACTTGGTCGGTCCAGTTCCGGCAACAGAAAAGCCCCCCGGTCACGAGGGGCAGCCGCGCCAACGACGGGGTCAGTCAGCGCGGCTAAGTAAGGAGCAGCCGGTCGGAACGCATAGGCCAAGGGTAGCGCACGGCGGCCGGCCACGCCGCCGTCCCAGCCCGGCGGCCCCGTCCTCAGCCGCCCGCGGCCGCCTGGGCTAGTTTCGCGATGGCCCCGCGCAGCGTCTGCACCGCCGCCGCACTCGGCTCGCTCAGCGCGTGGCGGCCGGCGATCCAGGCCGGGTCGTTGTAGCTGAGCCAGGTCTGGCCGCTCTCATCCGCCCAGGCGAGCGCCTTCAGCGGCAGGTCGATCCCGGCTGTCTGCTTGTCCTGCATGAGCGGCGTGCCGCCCCGGGCGTTGCCGAACAGCAGCAGTTCGGTCGGGCGCAGCTCCAGGCCGGCCTCGCGTGCCCCCGCCGCGTGGTCCACCCGGGCGAAGACCTGCAGCCCGGCCCCGGTGACGGCGTCCCTGAGCCGGTCGATCGTGTCGGCGACCGGGTAGCTGCTCGGCAGGGTCACCAGTCCGTCAGTCATCGCTTCACCTCAGTCGCGCACACCTAGCCCGCGGACGATCCGGCCGCGGGCCGCGCCCTGGCCGCTCCCCCCGAGTATGCCCGGTCCCGGGGCGGTCCCGGGGGCGGTCCCGGGGCCGTCCCGGGCCGGTCCGGGGACGGCCGCAGGCTGCCCCGCGCCGCCCCCACAGCCCTCGGGCCGGCGCATGAATTCCGGCAACACGCCCTTTGCCGCGCGGAGCGGTAAATTCCATTGCGAAATGCGTCCCGCTGCACATAATCGCATGTCCCGCATTCGTGTTGACCGGCGGAAGCGAATGTTAATAAGGTCGTCCAGGTCATGACGGCGTGCACCTCCACGGACGACGGCGCCTTCGCCGGCATGACTCGCCCCCGCCCGAGGCAGCCAGGGGTGCATGGCCTCCTGCTGGGGTCGGCGGCTGCGGGCATTCCTGGGTCAGCGCGGGTGCTGACCGACGCCCGCACGGGTGACCGTGCGTGCAGGAATTGCGGCAAGATCGGTCTTTTCCGGGGAACCAATGAACGTTGCGGGACGATCCGGGGTTCCCGCGACCAGGAAAGAGATAATGGCTGGTGCATACGATCGCGGACCCGATTGCGCCCATGCCTGAGCGCATCGCGCCGGGCAGCAGCGCAACACCGATTGCCATCGTCGGCCTAGCCTGCAGGTTCCCGGACGCTGACGACCCGCTGGCCCTGTTCGAGAGCACCCTGGCCGGGCGGCGCGCGTTCCGGCGGCTGCCGCCCGGGCGGCTCGGCGCGATCACGGGCCCGGACGCCGGACGCGGCGGCGGCCTGCCGGGCCCCGCGGGCGGATCCGCGCCCCGGGCGGCCCTGCTTGAGGGCTGGCAGTTCGACCTGGCCGGTTTCGGCGTCGCCGAGCGGACCTTCCTGGCCGTTGACCCGGCCCACTGGCTGGCGCTGGAAACGGCGGGCCGGGCCCTGGCCGACGCCGGCTTCCCCGGCGGGCAGGGGCTCGCCCGGGACCGGGCCGGGGTGATCATCGGGAACACGCTGACCGGTGAGGTTTCCCGCGCAGCGGCGCTTCGCACCCGCTGGCCGTTCGTGCGGGCCGTGCTCACCACGGCACTGGCCGCCGGGGATGTCCCGCCCGCCGAGCGGGCCCGGGCCCTGGGCGACGCCGCCGCCGCCTTCGCCGCGGTGCCCGAGGTCAGCGGCGAGACCCTGGCCGGCCGTCAGTCCGGGGCGATCGCCGACCGGATCTGCCGTCAGTTCGGATTCCGCGGCGGCGGCCAGGCGGTGGACACCGCCCATTCCTCGTCCCTGCTCGCCGTGGCCAGCGCGGCCGCCCTGCTCACCGCGGGCGAACTGGACTTCGTCCTGGCCGGCGGCGTCGATATCAGCCTGGATCCCTTCGAGCTCGGCGCCCTGGCCCAGGCGGGCGTTCTGGCCAGCGGGGCGATGCGGATCTATGACGCCAGCCCGACCGGGTTCCTGCCCGGCGAGGGGTGCGGGATGCTGGCGCTGATGCGGCTGGCCGATGCCCGGGCCGCCGATATGCCGGTCTACGCGGAGATCGTGGGCTGGGGCGTCTCGTCCCCCGGCCAGCTCAACGTGGCCAGCGCCGACCCGGACTGCCAGCTGCTGGCGCTCCAGCGGGCCTACCACCGCGCGGGCACCGATCCGGCCGACATCCAGCTCATCGAGGGCGATGGGCGGGGAACCGCGGATGGCGATCTGGCCGAGCTCACCGCGCTGACCGCCATCCGGTCGGGCGCGACGTCCGCGGCCGTCCTCGGCTCGGTCAAGGCCAACATCGGGCACACCAAGGCCGCCGCCGGCGCGGCCGCGCTGATCAAGGCGGCCCTGGCGGTCAACGCCGGGGTCCTGCCACCGGTCACCGGCTGCGCCCGCCCGCACCCGATGCTCACCGGCGAGGACGCGGTGCTCCGGATGCCGAGGACAGCCGAAGCCTGGCCGCCCGGCACGAGGCTGGCCGCGGTCAGCTCGCTGGACCCGGCGGGCAGCCACGTGCACGTGGTGCTGCGCCGCGAGCCTCACCAGGCCGCCTTCCCGCAGCACGCGAGTTCCGGCCCGGCCCAGCACCCCGGCGAGGCCCAGCCTGCGGGGCAGGCCCTGGATTCAGCCACCCGGCCGCTCGGCTCGTGGTCCGTGCCCGGCGTACCACGCCCGGAGATCTTCGCGTTCAGCGGCCCGGACCGGCCGGCGGTGGCGGCTCAGCTGGCCGCGGTGGCCGCAGTGGCCGCGGGGCTGTCCGACAGCGAACTGGGTGACCTCGCCTGCCACCTGGGCCGCCAGGCGCCCCCCGGGCCGGTCCGGGTCGCGGTCGTGACGGGCCGCCAGGACGAGCTGGCCCGGCTGACCCGGGAAGCCGCCGGGCTGCTGCCCGGCCTGCCCGCCGGCCGGCTGACCGCACGTCCGGGGCTGTTCGCCGCGGACGGCACCGCCGGGCGCGTGGTCCTGCTGTTCCCCGGGGAGGCGTCCACGACGGCCGCGGGGCAGGACTGGCCGGGCCCGGGGTCCCAGCCCGCTATCGTCGCGGCGTCGCTGTCCGCGCTGCGCTGGCTGGACAGCCTGGGGGTGCGGGCCGTCGCCGCCGTCGGTCATGGCGTGGGCGAGATCACCGGCCTGGTCTGGGCGGGCAGCCTGGCCGAGTCCGACGCGGCCGCGCTGGTGGCACGGCGTGCCGCCGTGCTCGCCGCGCCGGGCCCCCGCCGCACCGCGATGATCTGCCTGGCGGCCGGCGAGGACGCCGCTCTCGCCCTGGATCCGGGCGGTGAGCTGGTCGTCGCGGCGTACCACGGGCCCCGCTGCCACGTCCTGGCCGGTCCGGCGGACCCGGTGCACGACGTGGCCCGCCGGGCGGCCGAGGCCGGCATCCAGGCCTGCGTCCTGGACGTGCCGCACGCGCTGCACTCCCCGGAGATGGCGGACCGGGTCACGACGCTGCGTGGCGCGCTCGCCGGGGTCACGTTCGCGGCGCCGGGGCGGCGGCTCATCTCCACGGTCACCGGCCGCGAGCTGACGTCCGCGGCCGGCCTCCCGGACCTGCTGTGCGATCAGCTGGTCTCGGCGGTCCGCTTCGCCGGGGCCCTGGCCGAGGCGGGCGAGGGGGCCGACCTTCTCGTGGACACCGGCCCGGGGCAAGCGATGGCCGCCCTCGCGGCGGAGTGCAGCGAGGTGCCCGCGGTCAGCCTGGCCGCCGGCCCCGGCAGCCCGGCCGCCCAGGACGCGGCGGCCGCGCTGTTCGCCCTGGGGACAATCGCCAGCCTCAGCCCGCTGCTGGCCGGACGGCCATCCCGGCCCATCGACATCGGACGGGAACACGTCTTCATCACCAACCCGTACGCGCTGGCCACCGCCGAGCTGGCCGGGCCGCAGCGGCTGGCGGCCGGGGAGAGCCAGGCCGGGGAGGCCGCGGCCCGCGCAGCCGCCCCGGCCGGCGCCGGGGAGGCCGCCGGGTCGAGCGCCGCCGACCGCGACCCCGGCCCTGGCGGCCTGGACGGCCCTGGCGGCCTGGACGGCTCTGCTGGCCTGGATGACCGGGGGATCCAGGCGGACACGCAGCCCGGCCCGCGGGACGCCGGGGCGGTCCCGGGAGTCGGCCCCTGGGTCCGCTGCTTCACCGAGGAACTGCGGGCTCCCCGGTCCCCCGTGCTGGCCGTGGACGAGGAGCCCTGGCAGCTGCACGCGACCACCAGGCAGCCCTTCGGCCGGATGGCCGCGGAGGTGTTCGAGGACGATCCCGCCGCCACCGGGGTGCTGGCCGTCATCGGCGACCTGGCCGATCCCGACGCCGCGGCCACCCTGGTGACCGCAGCCCAGGAGGCGGTGGCCGCCGGGACGCTGGTCGTCATCACCCCCGCCGCCGGCCTGGCCGGATTCTGCGCCAGCCTGCACGCCGAGCACCCGTCGCTGGGCATCACCCTGATCCGCACCGCGAACAGCATGGCCGGGCTGCTCGCCGCGCAGCGCTACGCCACCGCCGGGGCGGGCCAGTTCCGGGAGCTGGTGCTGGACACCAGGGGCGAGCCACGCGACCCGGTCATGGTGGCCGCCCCCGGGGATACCACCCCGGGAGACGCCGTGTATCGCGCGCCCGGCGCGGCGCCGCCGTCCCCCGCGCTGGCCGGCGGCCCGCTCGGGCCGGCTGACGTCGTCCTGATCAGCGGTGGGGCCTACCCGGACCTGCTGGCCGCGGCGCGGGTGCTGGCCGGCTTCGGCGCCCGGCTGGTCCTGGCCGGCCCGGCCGGGCCCGGCGACGCAGCCGCCATCGACCTGGGCCTGGCCGGCCTGCGCGGGGCGGGCACGGACGTGAGCTACGTGCCGGCCGACCTCTGCGACCCCGACGAGGCCGAGACGGCGATCTCGAGCGTGGAGCAGCGGATCGGCCCGGTGACCGCGATCGTGCACGCGGCCGGCACCGGCCCGCTCCGCGAGTGCGCTGGCCTGTCCGGCGATGACCTGGGCGCGCAGATCGCCAGGCAGGCGGAGGGGCTCAGCAACGTGCTGGGCGCGGTCAGCGCCGCCGGGCTCCGGGTCCTGATCACGCTGGGCACGGTTCGGGCCCGGTACGGCGCGGCCCGGAACTGCGCCCCGGCCCTGGCCGCCTCGGCGCTGGCCGAGCAGGCCCGGCGGCTGCGGCCCAGCCTGCCCGGCTGCCGGATCCTGCACGCGGACTGGCCCTGGCCCGGCGACGACACCATCCCGGCCGAGCTGGGCCGGCTGCTGCTGGACCTGCTCGCCGACGGTGACGCGCCGGGCCGGGTCGCGATGCACGGCCGCCTGGACCGGCCCGCCCCCGGCCTGCCCGCCGCAGGAACGCCGGACCCCGAAACACCGGGTCCCGGGGCACCGGCTCCCGGGGCAGCGGCCCCCCAGGCACGCCTGGACCGGCCCGCCGAGATCCGCGGCCGGTTCCTGGAGTCGGCGCGGGTGTACTACCCGGGCGCGGAACTGGTCGCGGACACGAGAATCTCCTCCCGGACCGACCCGTACCTGGCCGATCACCAGATCGACGGCCTCGTGGTGCTGCCGCTGGCCGTCGCGCTGGAGGCGATGGCCGAGGCGGCCTCGGTGCTGGCTGGCCGCCCGCTGCGGCAGCTGGCCAGGACCCGGATGGACGCGCCCCTGGTGCTGCTCCCCGGCGACCGGGAAACCACCCTGCGGGTCTGCGCGCTGCGCCACGCGGACGCGGTAGAGACCGTGCTGCGCTGCGCCGACAACGGTTTCCAGGTCGATCATTTCCGGGCGTTCTTCCCGCTCCAGCCCGCGCCGCAGCCACCCGCGCCGCCGCCACCCGCGCCGCAGGCCGGGCCGGGACTCCGGCTGACGGTGGCCTCCGCCGCCGGGATCGTCGACGGCACCGATCTGTACGGGCCGCTGTTCTTCCAGGCGGGGCCATTCCGGCGGGTCGCTTTCCTGCCCGAGGTGAGCTCTCGGTCGTGCTCGGCCCTGGTCCGCGGGGCCGACGACCGGCCCTGGTTTGCCGGCTCAGCGCTGGACGGCGCATCCGGCCCGGACGCAGCGCTGGTGCTGGGCAGCCCGGGGCTGAACGACGCGGTGATGCACATGCTGCAGGCGTGCGTCCCGCACCGGCGGATGTTCCCCGCCGGGTTCGGCACGCTCACCGTCGCGGGCACGGAGGTCCGCGGGGCCGTGCAGGTCCGTGCCGAGCGGGAGGAGGGACCGGCCGGGGGGTGGCAGGTGACCGCGGTCGACGCGGCCGGGCACACGGTGGCGGCCCTGTCCGGGCTGCGGCTGCTCGACGTCGGGCCGCTCGAGGCGTCCGCACCTTGGCACCCCACGCTGCTCGCGGCGGCGCTGGAAGGCTGGGCCGCGGAGTTCGGCCTCGACCCGGCGCTCCGCGTCACGGTGAGCTGCGGCCAGCCCGGGCAGGATCGGCAGCCCCCGGCGGACGGCGTGCCCTGGCTGGACGCGTCCACCGGGCTTGGCCCGCTGGCCGGCTTCCAGCTGACCGCCCGGGCCAGCATGCCGGTGGCCTGTTACTGGGCTTCGGTCCCGGCTGGCCCAGGGGCCGGCCGCCCAGGACCGGTGGTACCGCTCCCCGCGGACAGCGCGGGCGCGCAGAGGGAGAAGGGCAGCCGCCGCAACGAAGACCAGACCGGGCCACTGGCCCAGCAGGTGCGGGAGCGGACCGGCGAGCCGCCGGACAGGGTGGCGGCCCGGATGCGCGCCATCAACGCCTGCCTCACGGCGGCGGGCCGGGCGGCCGGGACGCCGCTGGCGATAGGACCGTCCCGGGACGCGGGCTGGGTTCAGGTCGAGGCGGGCACGGCCACGGTCGCCTGCACGATCACGGCCATCGAGGGGGTCCGCGGGCCAGTGGTCGTCGCGCTGGCTACCTGGCCTGCCGCGATCCACGATGCGGCCGGCAACGCGGCCAGGTTCTCGGGGTACGGGGCGCGGTCTCCGGGCGGCGGTTCCGGGTCGGCCGCCGCAGGCGCCGCCACCGTCACGGAGCCTGCCGGGCCCGCTCCGGCCGGCCCGGCGGACGCCAGCTCAGCGAGCGCGGGGGCGGGGAGCGCCGGCTCGACCGGGCACCGGCTCGTAACAGACCTTCCCCGGGGCGATGGCCTGCTGGCCAAACGGGCGGCCCGCCGCAGACCAGCCGGCTAAGACCCCCTGAACGCCGGGCGGGCGGCGCCAGGGGACGCGGCTGCCTGCTGGCCAGACCCTGCGGTCACAACCGGTACTGCACAGCCCGGTCGATCAGAGCTTGGTCAGCTTGGTGTACGGCGCGGAGATCCGCTCCTGCTGGGTGCCGAAGTCGACGAAGACACCGGACTCGTCGGCGGTGAGGACCCGGCCGAGGCCGTAGCGGTCGTGGGTGACCTGGTCACCGGCGGCGAATTCCTTCACCGGGCGGACCACAGGCGGGGTGTTGAAGGGACTTCCTGGCAGGTAACGCCGGGTCGCGGCGCGGGCTGGCTTCATCCCTATAATTATGGACCCCGCGGCTACCTGCCGCAGGCGCACCGGCCACTCCGTTCCGGTAACAAAGCAGGTGTCACGCCGGATCAGGGGCGCCGTATCACGCAGAGGAACTGCCTGCTCACACGGCGTGTCATCAGGCGACCGGCTCGGCCTCCGATGACCGCCCGGCCCGCCAGGCGGCCTCGGCTTCCCCCATCGGCGTCGTGGGCGGCCCCTGGATGAAAGGCCAGATCTCCTCGGCGATGCCGCGCCAGTCCGCCGTGGCGGTGAGCTCCCCCAGGATCGCGAACAGGCCCAGGTTGATGCGCTGCAGGATGACGTAGGAGCGCGGCACGCTCACCCACTGGGCCATCGGGCTGCGCACGTCGAAGAAGCGGCGCACCACGGCGGAGGCGTAGTCCCCGGTCATGGTGCGCGGCCCCGGCTGCCGGACCGTGTCGTAGAAGACCGCCATGTGCTCGACCACCGTCTCGGTGCTCAGCGGGGCGTCCGCGCGGAGGAAGCCGGCCTCCACCATGGCGGCCCGGAAGCCTTCCGGGTCCTGCTCCACGCACAGGTAGCGGACCATGTCCACGAGCGGTCGCAGCTCCTCCGCGCTGAAGTGCTTGACCAGGCCGAAGTCGAGGAACGTCACCCGGCCGCCGCCGTGGAACAGGTAGTTGCCGGGATGCGGGTCGCCGTTGAACGCGTGCACGTCGTACAGGCTGCGGAAGGTGAACCGGTAGATGGTCTCCGCGGCCAGGTCGCGCTCCTGCTGGGACCACTGGGCCAGCTCGGCGAAACGGGCGCCGTCGGCCAGCTCGCTGGTCACCACCCGCCGGGTGGACAGCTCGTCGACGATCTTCGGGACCATGATCGTGGGATGACCGTCGTAGTACGCCGCCACCAGCCGCTGGTTCTCCGCCTCCCGCCGGTAGTCCAGCTCTTCCAGGACCCGGTCGCGCAGTTCCTCCAGGAGCGCGTCCACGTCCTGGGCCGGTGCGGTGATGCGCAGCATCCGGCGCAGCAACGCCACGTTGCCCAGGTCCGCGGCGATGGTCTCGGCGATGCCGGGGTACTGCACCTTGACCGCGACCGCGCGGCCGTCATGGGTGATGGCCCGGTGCACCTGCCCGATCGACGCGGCGGCGATGGGCTCGGGGTCCCAGCGGGCGAACGCCTCCCCGGGCGGCAGGCCGAGTTCTTCCCGGACGACTCCGGCGGCGAGTTCCGCGCTCATCGGCGGGACGCTGTCCTGCAGCCGGCTGAGCGTGCGGCGGACGGCGGGTGACAGGCCGTCGTCCACGTAGCTTGCCATCTGGCCGATCTTCATCAGGACGCCCTTCATGGCGCCGAGGGTGGTGGCCACGTCCTCGGCGGTCTGCAGGGCGAGATCGTTGCGGAGTTGCTGCCGGTGCTCGCCGGCCGCGGCGAACAGGCGCGGCGCGCTGCCCGCGTAGCGCAGCCCGCCGCGGATCACCAGCTGCACCGTGGCGCGGCCCCGCGACAGCCGCAGCCGCCCGACCCGGCGGGCGAGCACGGCCAGCCCGGCGAGCCCCGCGATCACGGAGATCGCGGCGAGGGGTTTCTTCACGCGGTCCGGGCCGAACGGGCGCGCAGCGCGATCCGCTGGCGGGCCTCCAGGACACCGGGTTCCCCCAGGAACACCGAGTCGAGCACCCCGAGGGCCTGGCGGATCCCGGCCCGGCGCTCATCGGTCAGCGGCGGCGACGGAGGCAGGTAGCCGTACATGTCGCGCGCCCAGGCGGGCAGCGAGGCCACGGCGGCGTCCCGCACGTCCTGCCAGATCTCCGCCATGTCCTCATCGAGCCCGGGCGGGTCGAGGAGGTAGTTCATGGATTCCCGGGCGGCGGGCGTGCAGCGCAGCTCGGGGCGGACCGACGCGATGTAGGCGTCGAGATCCGCGGCGCTGGCCGGGACCAGGGCCCGGGGCACGCCCACGAGCTCCGCCTCGGTCACCATCTCCGCCACGAAGCGGTCGCTGTCGGGCGCTGAGAGCGGCGTCCCGAACAGCCCGGCGGCCACGATCCCGGACTCGACGAACGTGGCGTGCACCCAGAGCAGCAGCGCGGGATCCCCGGCCTCGTAGGCCTGGCCGGTGACGCTGTCCACGCCCCGGACGTGCTCATGGATGCGGCGTACCCGGGCGGCGACCCGCTCCGCCGACCCCCGGTCGCCGAAGGTCACCGTGGCCAGGTACGCGTTGGTCGCGGCCAGCCGGCCGACCGGGTCCTGGCGCCAGTCGCTGTGCTGGTCCACCCCGGCCATGGCCAGCGGGTGCAGCGCCTGCAGGTGCAGCGCCCGCAGCCCGGCCACCGGGCTGGACAGATCCGCGCTCACCCGCCAGGCCACGCTCCCGGGCCCGAAGAAGCCCTCGTCGGCCGGGTGCTCGGGGATGGCCGACGCGTACGCCGCCGCCGACCGGGACACCAGGTCGGCCGCGGCCGCGAACGGATCCACAGTCACCGCGCCGCCCCGGGCGGGCCGCCAGCGGCGGCTGGGCCGCCCGGCCGGCGAGCCGTGTTCTGCAACGTCCTCATACCACTCAAAGTACCCATCCCGCAGCCCGTTCCCGACCGGCAGGGCAGGCGGATCAGGGCCCGCCGCACCGCGGGGCGGCCCGGTGGCGATGGCACACCCGCCCCACTGGTGTGCATGCGTGACCCTCCACTCAGGACGGGGACACAGCGTGCGCTCACCCCCGGGGGACTAAAAGCGCAGGCTCGCGGGCGCCGCTGGCTCAAAGTGAGAACCACTCGTCTATCACGCGGAGGTACGCATTGTGCAATGGCCCGCGTAATTTGCCGGCCTCGTGTGTTTCCTGCGAAGGAGCAGCCGATGACCGATCTTGACGCATCCACCAGTGACTCTGCCGGATCCGCCTCTGCCACAGAATCAGAAATCGCGGGAACCCCGGCACCGGTGCTGGCCCCCCTGGCCGGCGACCCCGCCATGCTGGGCCTGCCGACCTTCATCGTGGGGTCGGTCGCCCTGGGCCTGGTCCTGGTCGGTGTGGTGCCGGCCACTGCGGTAGGCGCCTCCCTGCCCATCATCCTGGCGGCCACCTCGGCCGGCTTGTTCATCGCCACGATCTGGAGCGCGGCCATCGGCCAGAGCGCTGTAGCCAGCATCTTCGGCATCTTTGCCGGGTTCTGGCTGAGCTACGCGGTGCTCGTGCTCGGGCTCATCCGCGGCTGGTTCGGCATCACCCTGCTGGCCGTGGCCTCCACCCAGGAACTCTTCCTGATCTCCTGGCTGGTCATCGTCGTAGTCCTCACCCTGGCCACACTCCGGCTGCCGCTCGCCTTCACGGTGATCTTCGCGCTGGTGGACCTGGCCCTGCTGCTGGTGCTGCTCGGCACCGAGGAGGCGTCCACCGGCCTGCTGAAGACGGGCGGTTACGTCGTGCTGGCCTTCGCCGCAGTCGGCATTTATGTCTTCTACGGCGCGGCCTCGCTGGCCACCGGCGGCAAGGGAGTCCCGCTGGGCAAGCCGATTCAGGGCTGATCACCCAGGCGCTGCTCGCCCGGGGGCCGTTCCCCGGGCGAGCAGGCCGAGCCCGCGGAGCGGCGTGCTGCAGGCGTTCTGCTCAGCCAGCGCGCAGGGCGGGGGTCCAGGGGGGTCGCCCCCCCGGACAGATAGGGCAGCATAGAAGGGTGACACTGACCGCGGGGAACGGTGCCCCGGCACCATCGCGCGCGGCCACCGGGCTGGCTGAGGGACCAGCGGATGCCGTTGCGGAAATTGCGGGCCTGATCGGGGCCGGCGGGGTGGTGGTGCTGAGCGGGGCGGGACTGTCCACCGAATCCGGCATCCCGGACTACCGCGGCCCGACCGGCCTGGCCCGGCGGGCTGAGCCCATGACCTACCAGGCGTTCACCGGCGCTCTGGCGGCCCGGCAGCGGTACTGGGCGCGCAGTCACCTGGGCTGGCAGCACATCGCCCGGGCCGTCCCGAACCAGGGGCACCAGGCCGTGGCCGGGCTGCAGCGGCGCGGGCTGCTCAGCGGGATCATCACGCAGAACGTGGACGGGCTGCACCAGCAGGCCGGCGCGCGGGACGTCATCGAGCTGCACGGTAGCCTCAGCCGGGTCATCTGCCTCGGCTGCGGCGAGCGGACCCCGCGCACCGAGCTGGACCAGCGGCTGCGCGCGGCGAACCCGGCCTGGGACGCCCAGGCACGGCAGGTCAACCCCGACGGCGACGCGGTGCTGGACGACCGGGCCACCGGCCAGTTCCAGGTCGTGGACTGCCTGCGCTGCACCGGCGCGCTGAAGCCCGACGTGATCTTCTTCGGCGAGAACGTGCCGCCCGGCCGGGTCGCGGACTGCTACGCGCTGGTCAGCGCGGCCCGGGCGTTGCTGGTCCTCGGTTCCTCGCTGACCGTGATGTCGGGCTACCGTTTCGTCCGGCACGCGGCCAAGCTCGGCATTCCCGTCGCGATCATCAACCAGGGCGCGACTCGCGGGGACGCGCAGGCCACGCTCGTCCTGGACGCCCCCCTGGGCCCGACCCTGACCGCGCTCGCCACCGGATAAGGGCCGGGCCGCCGGCGGCCCGGTCCGGGCCGCGCGGCTCAGTTCGGGTTGTAGGGCGTGTTCCGCAGGTCGGGGGCGGGCGTGGCGGTGAGCGAGCGCAGCATGGTGGTCTCCCGGGCCAGCAGCGCCCGCTCGGCGCCGAGCCGCCTCTCCGCGTCCGGCTCGGCCAGCAGCTGCTGGCGGACCGGCAGGTCGAGGATCATCGAGGCGGCCACCAGGTAGGACAGCAGCAACGGCTCGTCCGGCAGCTCCGGCACGGTGACCTCGGCGCTTTCCCGGCTGGCCAGCGCCTCGACGTACCCGCGGAAGCCGCGCTGCACCGCCTGCGCGGCGAGCCCCGCGGCCGCCTCGTCGCCGACCTGCTCCTCGAGCAGTTCCACCTCGCCCTGCAGGTAAGGCATGGAGCCGTCGAGTGACGTCAGCCGGAACCGCTGCGTGCCCACGGTCACCAGGTGAAATCCGCCGTCCTCCTGCTCGGCGACCTCGCGCAGCGTCGCGGTGCAGCCCACCTCATGCAGCGCGGAGATCCCGTCCACGCCGGTTTCCCGGCCCTTGCGGATCGCGATGACGCCGAACCGCCGGGGTTCCGGGCCATCCAGCAGATCGCGGACGAGCCGCCGGTACCGCTCCTCGAAGATGTTCAGCGGGAGCAGCAGTCCCGGGTAGAGGACGGTACCGAGCGGGAAAAGGGGCAGCGTCTCGCGCACGACTGGAGCCTATGCGCCCCGCGACCTGCGGGCCAGCCTCGGCGCAGGCGGGAACGACGGCGGCCCCGCGGGCGGGCCGGCCGGGCGGCCCCGCCCGGCGGCCGGGCGGCGGCCGGGCCGGGGCCAGAGGCCGGGGCAGACCCGGCCCGCAGAGCCGAAAGCCCCGCCGGCCGGGGACCTCTGCCCGGTGCCCCGGCGCCGCCCGCGGGGAACGCTAGGCAGCACACCCGAGCGCCCGGGAATCGCGGCTTATCCGGATCGGAGGGCGATGTGCCAGAACATCAGGGAGGTTCGGTCCGCCCGCCCGGGTCGGGCCGTACAGCCGAACATGATCAGCCCGAGGACCACGCGGGGCTGGAGACGCTGCCCTTCGACACGTGCCTGAGGCTGCTCGCGTCGGTCCCACTGGGCCGGATCGGCTTCTATGCGGACGGCGAGGTGGTCATGCTGCCGGTGAACCACGCCGTGGACGGCCAGGACGTGGTCTTCCAGGCCGCCGAAGGGTCCAAGCTGACCACGGCCGAGCAGCAGGACCTGGTCGCGTTCGAGGCCGACGACTACGACGAGCGCACCCGGACCGGCTGGAGCGTGCTGGTGACGGGCCGTGCGACGGTGGTCTACGACGAGGCTGAGACCCAGCGGCTCGCGCTCCTCGGCCCGCTGCCCTGGCCGGTCGGCGTGGAACATCCCTTCTGGATCCGGATCCGGCCCACCTCGGTGACCGGCCGCCGGATACCGGGCCGCGGCGCCGGCTAGCGGGCGCCCGGGCCGGGCGCGGCGGATGGCCTGCTCAGAGGCTGACCACGGTGAGCAGGGCCAGCAGGACCGTCGCGCTGGCGGTCAGGCCGTGCACGATGGGGATGATGACGCGCAGGTCGCTGCGGGGAGTTCGGCGCGGCCCGGCGGGCCGCCCTGGCCGCCCGGCGGCGGGACCCGGCGGCCCGGCGCGGGCCCGGGACGTCCACACGGTCAGCGTGGCCATGCCGAACCCGACGGCCGCCACCAGCACGCCCACGGCCAGCCAGGCCAGGACGGCCCACCCGGTCGCCAGGTAGGCGATCCAGACCAGCAGCCCGGTGCTGGCCACGCCGAAATGCCCGAGGGTGACCACCGGGCCGAGGCGGTTCCGGCCCTCCCGGCGGCGCAGGCCACCGCCCCTGACCCAGCCGGCCAGCATGAAGGCGCCGGTGCCCGCGGTCAGCAGCCACGCCGCGAGCGCGCTCAGGCCCAGCCCCCAGCGGCTCGCGGGGGCGGCGCGGGATGGCGCGGGGCGCCCGGCACCGGATGGCCCCGCCGGGCGCCGTCCGGACTCGATGAGCCGGGCCAGGCGGGCGCCTGCCGCGACCGCGCGCCGCCGCCAGGCCGGCTTGTGATGACCGGCCCCCGCCACATCGAAGATGGCGCGGCCTAGCGCGAAGTTCAGCTCAGCCCGGCTCAGGCTGCGGCACGCGGCGCTGACGCTGGTCAGCGGGACGTGATGCTCGATGGCGCGCACGGCCGCAGCGGTACACGCCGGGACCGACCCATGGGAGCGCGAGGCGCCGCCCGCCCCGAGCGCGGTGGCCAGCACGCCGGTGGCGAGGAACACGGCGGCCCGCCTCACGTGGCTCAGAGTATCCGGCTGGGCAGGAGAGGCGACGGCGGGACCCGGTTGTGCGACGATGAGCGGGGTGGGGTTCTCGCCACGCGGATCCGAGGACAAGGCGGTCTCCGATGCCCCCAGTTGACCAGTCCCCCGTGGACTTCCCTCCGGTTGACCTGTCCGCCCCGGAGTTCTGGGGCCTTCCGCTGGCCCAGCGCCGGGACGCGTTCGCCCGGCTGCGCAGCCTCCCCCAGCCACCGTTCTTCGCCGACCCGGAGGTCCCGTTCGCTACCTCCGGCGGGGGGTACTACGCGCTGGTACGGCACGCGGATGTGATCGGGGCGAGCCGGAATCCTGACGTGTTCTGCTCCGGGAAGGGCGCGACAAGCCTCGTTGACCTGCCCGTCGAGTTCAATGAGTACTTCGGTTCCATGATCAACATGGACGACCCGCGGCACGCCCGCCTGCGCCGGATCGTGTCCCGGGCGTTCACGCCGCGGATGATCCGCAAGTTCGAGGACGACGTGCAGCAGGCTGCCTCCCGGATCGTGGACGACCTCCTGGAGACGGGGCCGTGCGACTTCGTCGCGCAGGTGGCCGCGCGCCTGCCGCTGACGATCATCTGCCAGATGATGGGGATCCCGGACAGCAGCTACGCGATGGTGCTGCACGACACGAACGTGATCCTGTCCGGCAATGACCCCGACATCATCAGCGAGAACCCGGACGAGGCCGTGGGCCAGATCCTGACCGCCGGCGGGGAACTCGCCGCCCTGGTCACCGAGCTGTGCGCCGCGCGGCTCCGGGAGCCGAAGGACGACCTGATCACCGCGCTGGCCACGGCGAACATCGACGGCGAGCAGCTGGCCAGCGCCGAGCTCGCCTCGTTCTTCATCCTGCTCGTGGTGGCCGGCAACGAGACCACCCGGAACGCCATCTCGCACGCGCTCATCCTGCTCACCGATCACCCGGGGCAGCGCGCGCTGCTGGTGGGGGACCTGGAGGCCCGGCTGGGCGGCGCGGTGGAGGAGATCGTCCGCCACACGTCCCCGGTGATGTTCATGCGGCGGACTCTCACCCGCGACTACAGCATGAACGGGCAGGACTACCACGAGGGCGACAAGGTGGCCTTGTTCTACTGGTCGGCCAACTACGACGAATCGGTGTTCGCCGACCCGGACCGGTTCGACATCACCCGCTCCCCCAACCCGCACGTCGGCTTCGGGGCCGCCGGGCCGCACTTCTGCCTGGGCGCGCACCTGGCCCGGCGGGAGATCAGCGTCGCGCTCCGCGAGCTGCTGGTCCGGGTCCCCGACATTCATGCCGCCGGGCCGCCCGACCGGCTGCTGTCCAGCTTCATCAACGGGATCAAGCACCTGAGCTGCGATTTCAGCGGCTGACGTAACCGGGCAGACTCCCGCGCACCTAGGCACGGCGCATCTCACACCCGCGAGTCGGCCTCAATCTGGTAACGAACGGTGATTGTAAGAACGCAGAGTGTATAACTGGAACTCCCCTGGCTTACGGGGGGGACCGCGCGTCAACGGTGGGGGTCCGCCTCCTGGCCGTGCCCGGCCAGCCGCTCCGCCCGCAGGGCGGCGGCCCGCCGGGCACGGAACGGGGCGGAGGGGCGCGAAAGCCGAGGGGGACCTTCGTCCACTGGGCGGCGCTTCCCGGGGGCGTGGCGCCGCCCAGGACGAAGGTACCGGGCATGGCGGCCTGGCCGCCGGCCCGCGGCCAGGCCGGCCGCCAGCCCGCGGTCCGGGCTGGCCGCCGGCCCGGACCGGCTAGGGCAGCGCGCTGATCTGGCGGGCCAGGGCGAAGTCGGCCCCGGTCAGGCCGCCCGCCGAGTGCGTGGACAAGGTCAGCGTCACCTTGTTCCACTGGATCAGCACGTCCGGATGATGGTTGGCCTGCTCGGCCAGGTAGGCCACCGCCCCGACGTAGAGCATGGCGGCCCGGAAGTCGGCCAGCTTGACCTCACACGTGATGCTGTCACCCGCCCGGGCCCAGGCCGGCAGGCTGGCGAGTTCGGTGCTGATGTCGTCCTCTGTGAGCAGTCCCATGTCTCGCCAGCCTAGCCGGGCCCCTGGACGGGGCCACGGACCAAGGCAGGCCGGGCCGCTGGACGGGGCCACGGCCCCCGGGGTCGAGCGGGGGCTCAGGGCAGCCACCAGACGCGCGACGCGGCCGCGATGCACGAGCCCACGTTGACCGGGGTGCCCGCGATGACCGAGCTTTCCGGGTCACGCAGGCACCGGCTGCCCAGGGCGTTGCGCACCAGGCCGCCGCCCAGGACTGTCCACTGCTGGTAGCTGCTCCGGTTGCACCGCCGCAGCCGGACCGCTGCCGTCTTGGCCGGCGACGCGACCGCGAGACAGTAGTCGCCGTCGCGGATCGCGTGGCGGGCGACGCGCCACTGCTGCCGGCCGACGCCGCTGCCGCAGGTGCTGGTGACCGCCGGGGCGTTCTGGGCGTACGCCGCCCGGGACAGGCAGACACCGGCCACGCCGCTGGGCAGCGTGCCGCCGGCCAGCGCCCTGACCGCCGCCTGGGCCGCGGCCAGGTAGTTGGTGTAGGCACCGCTGGTGTACGTGGCCCAGGGAGAGAAGCTGGCGCCGCGCTGGCTGATGGTGTACGCGCCGTCCGCGTTGCACTTGGCCGTGAACGCGCACGTGTCGGTGATGCTGGCCCAGGCCTGGTTGTCGATCTGCCAGAGCCCGCGGTCATACATCCCCGAGCAGCTCACCGGGGGAAAGTAGCCGTCCTGGCCGGTCGGGTTGCAGTAGTAGACGGTGGGCTGGCCGCCGGATTCGGCCACGCAGATGGCGCTGGCCACGACCAGGTCGTTGCCGGAGGTGTCGTTCGTCCACCCCGCATAGGTGGCGTATCCGGCGCAGGCCTGCGCGGCCGAGGCCGCCTGCTGCGCGCTGAGGATCCGGTCGAAGGCCCCGCGCGGGGCCACCGACGCCGGGCGCATCACCGGCCCGGGCCGCGGCACGCCGCCGGATGCCTCCCCGGCCGGCCTGGCCGTAGCCCGGACCGAGGGGTGTGACGCTGAGTGATCACCGGAGTGGGGGATGGACGCCGCAGCGACGATGCTGGCGGTCAGGACAATGGCGGCTACGGTGGCAAAAACGTGTCGGGCAGCCACCTTGGCGCTGAACGCCATGATCGAACCCCCTCGATTCCGCGGGACGCAAGATCCCGCCAACGCGGGCCCTACCTGCTGGGGAAGGGTCCTGAGGGGCTCATCAGCCGGCTATTGCGCCGACGCCGTGATGCTAAGGAAAATGCATACCCCGGCCAAAGCACAGCGGAAACGTACTGACAAGACATGAGACCCGGTATCGGAATTTTCATCACCGTAAGTAACAGACTTGCCCGCCACCGGGCAGCATTTACCGCTCGCCCGGCCCGGGATCGCCACCCAGCACTGAGTCGCCGTTCAGCGGTATCGCGGTCCAGGCCCAGGGTCAGGCCAATGGGCACGACCGGCGCGGGCCACCAGCCGGTATGCTGACCGGGCCCGCTTCACCTGAGCAAGCGGCACAGCCGTGCGGCCCGGCCGGTTGCGGCCCGCCCGGAACCCGGCCTCCCGCACCGGCCCCTTCACCCGGCCGCCCTGGAGTGCTCACGATGACCACGCCTGACGCCACGAAGCCGCGGTCCACCCCGCTGCGCGGCGTGCACGAGCAGCTGGGCGCCTCGATGACCGAGTTCGCCGGGTGGCTGATGCCGCTGCGGTACCGCAGCGAGACGGCCGAGCACCTGGCCGTCCGGGCCAGCGCGGGCCTGTTCGACCTCTCGCACATGGGTGAGATCATCGTGGCCGGTCCCGGGGCCGCCGCGACCCTGGACTACGCCCTGGTCGGCCAGCCCTCGTCGATGGCGCCCGGCCGCGCGCGTTACACGATGATCTGCGCGGCGGACGGCGGGGTGCTCGACGACCTGATCGTCTACCGGCTGGACGACGAGGAGTTCCTGGTCGTCGCCAACGCCGCCAACACCAGCGTGGTGCAGACCGCGCTCCGCGAGCGGGCGGGCGGGCCCGGCACCCGGATCACCGACCGGACTGAGGCCTACGCGCTGATCGCCATCCAGGGGCCGGCCGCGGCTGGCATCCTCGGCCCGCTCACCGACGTCACCCTGGACGGGGTGAAGTACTACACCAGCCACCGGGCGACCGTGGCCGGGCGGGAGGTCCTGCTCGCCCGGACCGGCTACACCGGCGAGGACGGGTTCGAGCTGTTCAGCCGGCCGGAGGACGCAGAGCACATCTGGATGACGCTGTCCGGCGCGGGCGCCGCGGCGGGCCTGGTCCCCGCGGGGCTGGCCGCCCGGGACACGCTCCGGCTGGAGGCGGGAATGCCGCTCTATGGCAACGAGCTCGGGCCGGACACGACCCCGTTCGACGCTGGCCTCGGCCGGGTGGTCAAGCTGGACAAGCCGGGTGATTTCGTCGGCCGGGATGCCCTCGCCGCCGCGGCGCAGGCGCCACCGCGGCGCGTCCTGGTCGGCCTGCGCGGCGGGACCCGGCGCGTCCCCCGGCACGGATACCCCGTCCTGTGGGACGGGCAGGCGCGCGGCCAGGTCACCAGCGGCGCCCCCTCCCCCACCCTGGGCGTGCCCATCGCCATGGCCTACGTTGAGCCCGAGGTGGCCGCGGGGGGCCCGGACGGGGCGCCGGACGGCCGGCTGGCGGTTGACATCAGGGGGCGGGCCGAGCCAGCCGCGCTGACTCCCCTGCCCTTCTACCATCGGACCCACGAACAGCCACGATGACTTCCCCTCGGGCGGCCTGGCCCGGCGGGGCGGCAGATCCCAGGAGAGCGACCAGATGACAGTTCCGGAAAACCTGAGCTACACCCCGGAGCACGAGTGGGTGGCCATCGAAGGCGGCGTCGCCGCGGTTGGCATCACCGACTTTGCCCAGCAGGCTCTCGGCGACGTCGTGTACGTGTCCGTTCCCGCGCCGGGGACGGCCGTGACCGCCGGTGAGCCCTTCGGCGAGGTGGAGTCCACGAAATCGGTCTCCGACCTCTATTCGCCGGTGGACGGCGAGGTGATCGCGGTCAACCCGGAGATCGACGACGACCCGGGACTGGTCAACACCGACCCGTACGGGGCCGGCTGGCTGCTCCGGATCCGGCTGGCTGACGACGCCGACCCGGCCGGCCTGCTGTCCGCCGAGGAGTACAACGCGCTGACCAAAGAGGCTGAGTGAGCCCAGCCGGGGGGCGGACGGGCGTGCCGACCTGGCCCGGTACAACGCGGCCACGGCCGGCCTGGAGCCGCCGTTCGCGGTGGTTGACCTGGCCGCGCTGCGGGCCAATGCCGCCGACATGACCCGGCGCGCGGGCGGCAAGCCGATCCGGCTGGCCAGCAAGTCGGTGCGCTGCCGCGCGCTCCTCGTGCAGGTCCTGGGCCTCAGCGGGTTCCGCGGGATCCTCGCGTTTACCCTGCCGGAGGCGCTGTGGCTGGCCGGGCAGGGCGTCAGCGACGACATCGTGGTCGCCTACCCCAGCACTGACCGCGGCGCGCTCAGCCGGCTGGCCAGCTACCCGGCGGCGGCCGCCGCGATCACCGTGATGATCGACTCGCCGGATCATCTCGACATCATCGAGAAGGCCGCGGCGGCCGTGACCGATCCCGCGCCGGTCCAGGTCTGCCTGGACATCGACACGTCCTACCGCGGGGCCGGCGGCGTGATCCGCGCCGGGGCGCGCCGCTCCCCGGTGCGCACCCCGGCCGAGGCGGCCGCCCTGGCCCGGGACGTCGCCGGCCTGCCGGGATCCGCCTGGCCGGGCTGATGGCCTACGAGGCGCAGATCGCCGGGGTCGGCGACAAGCCCCCGGGGCGGCCCGCCTACGCGCAGGCGGTCCGGCAGATGCAGCGCCGGTCCGCCGCGGAACTGGCCCGGCGGCGCGCGGCCATCGTGGCGGCGGTGCGTGAGGTGACGCCGCTCCGCTTCGTCAACGGGGGCGGCACCGGCTCGATCGAGCGGACCACGGCTGAGGACGCGGTCACCGAGATCGGCGCCGGCTCTGGCCTCTACCAGCCCAGCCTGTTCGACAGCTACCGGGCGTTCTCCGGACGGCCGGCCGCGCTGTTCGCGCTGTCCGTGGTCCGGCGGCCAGCCCCGGGGGTGGTGACCGCGGCGGGCGGCGGGTACGTCGCGTCCGGGCCCGCGCACGGCAGCCGCCTCCCCCGCCCCTACCTTCCGGCGGGCCTGCGCCTCGACAAGCAAGAAGGCGCCGGGGAGGTGCAGACGCCCCTGCTCGGGCCGGCCGCGGACGCGCTGCGGATCGGCGACCGGGTCTGGTTCCGCCACGCCAAGGCCGGTGAGCTGTGCGAGCGGTTCGGCGAGCTGCACCTGATCGACGGCGACACGGTCACCGCGACTGTCCCCACCTACCGGGGCGAGGGTCAGTCGTTCGGCTGAGCCCCAGCCGGTGCCGCGCCCCAGCCGGTGCTAGCCGGGATCAGCGGTGACGGCGGCGGATCAGGTAAACGGCCACGCCCAGCACCGTCACGGCGGCCAGGGCGCCGCCGGCCATCCGCGCTTCGGGGCGCTGGAGCTGCTCCCGTACCCGGTCCAGGGCCCGCTCCGCCACGTTGGCCGGGCTGACCCGGTCGGCGATCTGATCCACGGTGCGCGCGAGGCTCTCGCGGGTGCGCTCGATCACCCCGACCAGCGCATCCGGGTCGCGGCTCGCGACCATGCCATTCGCCTCGGCCATCGCGTGCATCCCTTCCTGGGGCGGATCTTTGCCGGTAAGTGTGGCAGGCGGGGCAGTGATGCGCACGGCCGGCACGGTTACCGGGAGAATTGAGGTGCACGGGCCGGTCATCAGGTCTGGGCGCGGCCGGGACACGCACGTAGGGTCGAGCGTGTCAGCGGAAGGGACCTGCTTATGTCAGCCACGAACGAGGCCCCGGCCAGCAGCGCAGCGCCCGGGGCCGCGGCACCCGGAGCGCCGGTGGCGGTCAACGACCTCGAGCTGCCGGAGTTCGACTACACCGAGCCCGGGCTGGCCGGCGAGGTGTACCACGAGCGGCTGGCCGCGGTCCGGCAGCAGGGCTGGCTGGCCCGTTCCCCACTCACCTACGTGGTACTGGACCGGGAGTCGGGCGAGTTCTTCCTGCGGGCCCGGCAGACCGCCTTCCCCGGCCGGGAGATCGCCGAGATCTTCGGCGTTACCGGCGGCCGCCTGCGGGAGCAGATCGACGCCAACATCCTGAACGCCACCGGGGCGCGGCACCGGCGGCTGCGCGCCCTGATCGGGCCCGCGTTCACGCCCCGCGCGGCTGACCGGTGGCGGCCCGCGATGCGCGGGTTCCTGGACGGCCTGTGGGACAGCCTCGGGGACGCGCGGCCCGGCGGGCCGGACGGGTGCGAGTTCGTGGCCGGGTTCGCCAAGCCGTACCCCTCACTCACCATCGCCACCGTGCTGGGCGCCCCGCCGCAGGACGCGCCGCAACTGCACGAGTGGTCCAGCTGGGTCCAGAAGCAGTTCGACATCCGGGCCCTGGCCAGTGAGCCAGCCCGGATCGAGCGCGCGGTCGGGGAGCTGTACGAGTACGTGGAGACGCTGCTCGAGCGCCGCCGCCGTGAGCCCTCCGATGACCTGATCAGCTCGCTGCTCGCGGCCGAGGACGAGGGCGAGAGGCTGACCCACGAGGAGTGCGTCAACCTGGTCCTCAACGTGGTCGCGGGCGGGATCGACACCACCCAGGCCCAGCTGTCCCACGCGATGCGGCTGTTCGCCGCCCATCCCGGGCAGTGGGCGGCGCTGGGCCGCGACCCGGGCCTGGTGCCGGCCGCGGTCGAGGAGGTCCTCAGGTTCGAGCCGATCACCCCGTTCACCGCCCGGATCTGCACGGACGCGATCGAGCACCGGGGCGTGCTGTTCCCGGCGGGCACGATCGTCGCGATCTGCGCCGAGCGGGCCAACCGGGACGCCGGGGCGGGCGACGAGTTCGACATCACCAGGGACTCCGGCGGGCGGCTGCTGACGTTCGGCGCGGGACCGCACTTCTGCCTGGGCTCCAACCTCGCCCGGGCCGAGCTGGAAGAAGCCCTCACCTTCCTGGCCCCCCGGATGACCGGCCTGTGCCCCGCGGGGGAGCCCCGCCTCGGCGGCCTGGAAGGCATCTACGGCATCGACTCGCTCCCCCTGGCCTGGACCCGCCGGCCATAGCGGCAGGTCCCCCGCCCCCCGGCCGGGGGCCGGGGCGCGGGGGACCCATCAGGAGGCGGGGGTCAGGTCAGCTGGCCGCCGCCACGTGCTGCGCGGCCACGATGACGCCCTGGCAGGCGACGGTCAGGGCGGACGCGCCGGACACCGGGGCGCCGCTGAACGCCGCGGCCTCCAGCTCGCCCTTGATCTTGCCCGCGAGGGCGTCCCTGACCTTGTCCAGCGCGGTCAGGGCCTGGTCGGTGTGGAGATAGGTCTCGTCCCCCGCGCTGGTGCTGTCCACCGCGTTGGTCGAGGCCTGGAGGGTGGCTGCGCCGAACTGGCCCACGCTGGAGTTGAGCTGCTTGTAGCACTCCCCCAGGGTGGTCACCGCCGGGTCGCTGAGCGCCCGGTTCGGATGGGCCAGGACCTGGGTGATGACCCGGCCGTCGTGCTCGTAATCGTCACGCAGCCCGGTCAGGTAGATCAGCGTGGGCCGGATGTCGGTCTCGTCCACCCAGGGCCCCGGGAAGTGCTGCTCGGACACGGTGATCTGCCCGCTGTCCGCGCCCGCCGAGCTCGGTCCCTGGCTGGCCGAAGGCCCGTCGAGCCCGAGGTGGCGCACCCCGGGGCCGGCCAGGCCCAGGTAGTTGGTATTGATCTCGGCGGCGTAGTCGCCGTGGTCGTAGGCGAAGCCGGTGCTCTGGCACACCAGCTGCCCGGCGCAGGCCCCGGTGAGCGCGGTCGGCTGCAGGTAGTAGTCGGGCTTGGCGAACATCGCGAACGTCGGTGTGCGGGCCGGGTCCGCGTTCACCATGTGCAGGATGGCTTCCTCGGCCGGGTCGGCGATGTAGTTGGCGATCTTCTGGGTGGTTCCGGTGTACGGGTTCGCCGCGGTGATGGACGCGACCCCGTGTTCGAGGCTGCGCACCGAGCTGTCGTCCGGCCCGGGATTGCCGGTCACGTAGAACTCCGGCGCGGTGTCGCTTTCCAGGCTGAACGGGACGGTGTTGCCCTCCTGCGCGGCCAGCAGGCCGGTCACGTTGGCGTCCAGCTCGCCGAACGAGCCCGCGGGGTAGGTGCACGCGACGTCCGGGGTCACCGTGGTCCCGCTGACCGTGGCCCCGTCACAGCTGGCCGGGGTGGGCTGGACCGCCCGGCCCACGTTGGCGCCGGCCTCGTGGTCGCCCTCGTCGGAGCTGAGGATGAACAGCGTGTTCTTCGCCGTGATCCCGTCGGCGGCCAGCCGCTGGAAGAAGACCCCGAACGCCTGGTTGTAGTACTGCGCCTGGGCGACGTAGCACGCGCTGCCGCTGCCGAGCGCGGCCGGGGCGCCCGCGCACGCGGACAGGCCCGGGATGTCCTCGTTCCCGTGGATATCCGAGATGTACCCGTTGACCACCGGCACCCCGCTCTCCAGCATGTCGGCCATGTAGCCGAGCGTCTGCGAGGCGTTGATGCCGCTGAAGCCGGGGAAGCCCGGATGGTTGGCCAGGAAGGCCCCGTTGATCTGGTTCCCGTTCAGGTCCACCAGGTTCCCGGCGGCGTTGGTCACCTGATAGCCGTTGCGGGTCAGGTTGGCCGTGCCCGCACCGAGCTGCGGTGCCACGTACCGGTGGCCGAACAGGCCCTGGTACCCGGTGTAGCCGCCCGGCTCATCCGGCAGCGCATCGGGCGCCGCGGAAGGGCTCGGGCCGGTCTGGCCGTACTTCACCGCCTGCGCGCTGGCGCAGAACGCGTTGCCCTTGGCGCAGTGCACCGCGAGCCCGACGTAGTCGGCGGTCTCCGCGTCCTTGAACGAGTCGGGGTCGGCGGCGAGCTGCTGCTCCTCCGGCGAATTGGCGCCGAACACCTTCGGGATATCGACCGAGGTGTTCTCCAGTTCCTGGTTCACCGTGGCCACGTCGCCCACGTCGCAGCCGGCCCGGGTGAACGGCACCCACGGCGCCGGGGTGGTGGTGCCCGGCTGGGGGGCCGGGGTGGTGGTGGCGGGCGGGGTGGCCGAGTACACCAGCGAGGGGTTGGTGTCGTGCCCCGCGTTCGGGGCCTTGGCGGTGTCGAAGATCGGGTCGGTCCAGTAGGCGAAGGACGTCGCCGGGTCCGTGGTCCCGTCGGCGTTGTAGGCCTGGAAGGAGTTGCTGACCGGCATCCCGGCCCGGTCGCCGTACAGCCCGGTCCAGGTGGTCAGCAGGTCATCGGCGGTGTGCGCGATGAGCGGCGTGTGATTGTTGGACAAGAACGTCCCGTTGCGGGTGAAGAAGTTCAGCAGGTTCGGCATCATCTGCAGGTCGGACGGGACGTTGGGGTTGTCGCGGAAGAAGTGGACGTTGTCGAAGCCGAGCTCGACCACGTGCTTGACCCCGCTGCCGAGGTGACAGCCATTTCCGGCGCTGTCGTGCGAGGCTGCGGACGCTAATGGTTTCGCGGACGCCGTCGCGGCGGCGAGCCCGGGCGTGGCACCCGCCACGGCGAGCGCGCTCAGCAGCGAGGCGCATCCGGTGACGGCGGCGGCGCGCACGGCCAGCCTCCGTCGGCCATGGTGATAGGGCATCGATCCTCCTCTTCCCGCCTGCCCGGCGTGATCGGCCGGGCAGTCCTGCCGGTGACCCTAGGGACATGAGCCGAATTCCCGGCGACGGGAAAAAGAAACGGGGGCCAACTCTCGGGCCGCATAAGATGCGATCCGTGGCGGTCAGGGCGGTCATCTTCGACTGGGGTGGGACGCTCACCCCGTGGCACACCGTGGACCACGACGCGCTGTGGCGCGAGGTCTGCGGGCCGCACTTCCCGGCCGCCCGGGCCGACCAGGCGGCGGCCGCGATCGTGGCCGCGGAACTCGCGCTCTGGCGGCTGGCCGGAGACGCCCAGCGCAGCGCCACCCTCTCCGACGTGTTCGAGCAGGCCGGGATCGCACCGCCGGAGGCCCTGCTCGCCAGCTACTTCCAGGCGTGGGACCCGCACACGGTCACCGACGCCGACGCGGGTCCGTTGCTGCGGGAACTGCGTGATCGCGGGATCAAGGTCGGCGTGCTGTCCAACACCATGTGGCCGCGAAGCGCGCACGAGCGGGTGTTCCGCCGCGACGGCGTGCTCGACCTGATCGACGCGGCGGTGTACAGCAGCGAGATCCCGTGGACCAAGCCGCACCCCGAGGCGTTCCGGGCCGCGATGACCGCGGTCGGGGTGGACGACCCGGCCGCCTGCGTGTTCGTGGGTGACCGGCCCTACGACGACGTGCACGGCGCCCAGCGGGTGGGCATGCGGGCCGTGCTCATCCCGCACAGCGAGGTGCCGCCGTTCGACGAGGTCACCCCGGACGCGGTCATCACCCGGCTGGCCGACCTCCTGGCGCACCTCGACGCCTGGTCCGCCCCGGAGTCCTAGCCGCCGTGGCCGGGGAACGCGATGGCAGTGCGGTGAGCGAGGGCCTGGCCGGGGTCCTCGCGGTCTTCCAGACCCCCTTCGACGACCGTGACCGTATCGACTACCCGGCCCTGGAGAAGCTCTTCGACTGGGTCTTCGCTAACGGTGCGGACGGCGTCGTCTTCGCGATGGTCTCCGAGATCTTGCGGTTGTCGTCGCCGGAACGCGACGAAGTGGCCGCGACCGCGTGCCGCTTGTCCCGTGGCCGCGGCTCCTGCGTCATCAGTGTCGGCGCGGAATCACTCAGCACCGCCCTGCACCACGCCCGGCACGCCGCGGACTCGGGAGCGGACGCCGTGATGGCGACACCGCCGCTCTTGCACGCGGCCGGTGACGACGAGCTGCTGGGTTACTTCACCGCGATCGCGGCCAGCGTGGACATCCCGCTGGTCGTCCAGGATGCGAGTGGCTACGTCGGCCGCCCGATGTCCATCGCGCTGCAGGCCCGGCTGCACGGCGAACTCGGCGACCGGGTGATGTTCAAGCCCGAGGCCCTGCCCGTCGGCCCGCGGCTGAGCCAGCTGCGCGCCGCCACCGGCGGCCGGGCCAGGGTCTTCGAGGGCACCGGAGGACTGTTCCTGGTGGACAGCTTCCGCCGCGGCGCAGTCGGCACCATGCCCGCCAGCGATGTGGTGTGGGCCCTGTCTGCCCTCTGGGGCGCCCTGCGCGGGGGCGACTTCACCCGGGCCTACCGCATCGCCGGCCCGCTGGCCCAGCTGGTATCGCTGCAGACCAGCCTGGACAGTTTCGTCGCGGTCGAGAAGCACCTGCTGGTCCGCCAGGGTGTCCTCCCGTCCGGCCGGATGCGCGGGCCCGTCCCCGAGGTGCTGGATGCGCAGGGGCGCGACGAGGTTGACCGCCTGGCCGACCTGCTCCGCGCGGCCGTTGACGAGCCTGCGCCCTGAAGCGGTGCTGGCCCGGGGTCGCTAGCCGTGCATGCCTGGCAGGGGACCAGTTGCCCGCCATGGATCCGCCACCTCGGGCAGGTCGTCCGGCTGCCCGCCGGGGGCCACGACCGAGCCGGAGAGGTACTCGTCAGCCCCGGACGACGCAGGCCGGTGGCTCCGCCACCGGGACGGGATGAAGAGCGGCATGATCATCGCCAGTCCGGCGGCCCCGAGTATCCCGGTGACGAGCATGGCCTCGAACCCGGCGCCGTAGGCCTGCGACTTCAGCGGGATCAGGCTGACGGCGCGCCGGACGTTGACCACGTACAGCGCCGTCCAGCCCAGCAGGAGCAGGCCGGGCAGCCCCGCCGCCAGCGGCGAGATCCGCGGCGCGGCGACCAGGATCCCGGCGAGCAGGCCGGTGGCCGCCACGGCGATGAGCGGGGCGAGCACGCTGGGGCTGACGATGGGCCCGCCGCCTGCCGGCAGCCGCGACAGCGGGACAGCCAGCGGCCGTGGGTGCAGCAGCCAGAAGTATCCCCAGGCCCCGGCGAAGAACAGCATGGCCACCATGGCGACCGCCAGTACATTTCCCATCAGATGCCGCATCTATGCTCGCCTCTCCGTCGCCGGTCCCCCCAGAACTCGTGGCCCGAAAGCCGCCCGCTGGACAACATGTCCTCCGCATAGGAGCAACCTCCGCCGCAGACCGTCGTGTTACACCGCCCGGCGACCGCGGGCAGCTCCCGCCGGGACCGGAAGGCCTGCGCCGCCGCGCCACCCCCGCACGGGGTGACACGGCGGCGCAGGCCCTTGGCCGGGCGGGCTGGCCGGAGATCCCGCTACGTGGGCGCGGCGACCCGGGTGAACCCGGCCGGGACCTGCGGGTGGTTGGCCAGGCTGACCAGGCGCGGGGTCCTGGCGATCCAGGACTCGTTGGCGACCAGGCTGGTCTTCAGCCCCCCGCCGAAGGACCTGATCATGCGAACCGGCTGGAAGGTCCGGGAATCGACCCAGAATTCCATGGTGATGATGCCCATCCGGGCCCGCAGCTCGGTGGCGTGGTGCCCGTTGACCTGGCCGTGGCCCACGACCCGCATCGTGCCCTCCTGCAGCCACTTCTTGAGCTGCGCCGGGCCGAGCACCCCCCCGTCCGCAGGCGTGGTCAGCCGTCCCTGGACGGGCCCGGCCGCGTGGATGACGCTCACGAACCACCTGTGCGTGGAATAGTCGGCCTCCGTGGTGCGCCAGTGCAGGACCCGGTGGGCAAAATACGAGCTGTTCCAGCTGAGGACCGTGCGGGAGCCGGTGCCCTGGGTCGCGTAGGAACTGCCCGTCCGCGGGTCGGTCCAGCTCGTGTAGGTGCCGCCGGCGTAGCTGTTGGTGGTATCGCGGACGATGTACTGGTCAGCATTGGCCAGCGCGGCCTCGACGTGCTTGGTCACGTAAGCCGCCGTCTGCACCGCCGGCTGGGCGGGGGCGCTGCCCGCCGGGCCGGTAGCAGCGGCGGCCGGGCCACGGCTGTGGCTCTGCGTGGCCACGACGAGGCCGGCGGCCAGGGCGACCGCGGGCACGCCCGCCAGCAGCCCGCGGGTGGTACGCCGGCGCCGGGCCCGCGCCCGGGCCCGCTGCGCGGCGCCCGGCGGTACCCGCAGGTCCCCGGCTTCCTCGTCCAGCGCGGAGCGCAGCTCCGCGAGCATCTGTGACTCGCTGTTCATGGGTGCTCCCTGATAGGCAGAAGATCTGACTCAAGCTCGTGGCGAAGCCGGGCCAGGGCCCGGGCGGCCTGGCTCTTGACGGTGCCGACCGAATTGCCGAGGACCTGCGCGGTTTCCGGCTCCGACAGCTGGTGCCAGTAGCGCAGCACGATCACGGCCCGCTGCCCTTCGGGCAGCCGGCGCAGCGCCTGGACCAGGCGATCCCGCTCGACGACCATGTCGTCGAGCAGGGCAGGCATCTCGGGTGGCAGTTCGGCGGCATGCCGCTCACGGTTCTCCCGGCGGCCGGAACGCCGCCAGTGGTCGTTGGTCGCGTTGATGACCGAGCGCCGCCCACTTCTTCTGCCGCACCGCCACCTCCTCCGGTCAGCTCCGCTCTCCACCCCCTAGCACGCCGCCCAGCCCGGTAATGGTTGTCACCGGCGGGCCGGAGGGGAGGGAGCCGGCGACGGGGCGGGCGGGGACTCGGGGTCGCTGACGTCGGCCACGGTGGCGGCCAGGGCCCGCACCGCGTCGTCCGCGTTCAGGGCCGCGGCCAGGCCGTGCTGGCCGGCCTCGAGGGTGATCTCCCGCCCGGCGAGCCGCTGGTCGGCGATGACCGGCCAGCGGCGCAGCGACCCGAACGGCGTAATCGTGCCGCGCTCGTAGCCGGTCACCTCCCGGGCCACGGTGGCGTCCGGCATGGACAGCCGGCTGACCCCGAGCAGCGCCCGCAACTTCGGCCAGGAGATTGTCCGGTCCCCCGGCACCAGGACGAACAGGAAGTCATCCTCGCCGCGCCGCACGACCAGGGTCTTGACCACGTCGGCGGGCGTCACGCCGCGGGCCTGCGCCGCCTCGGCCAGGCTGCGCACCGGCCCGTGGCTGATCAGGCGGTAGGACAGGCCCGAAGCGTCGAGGGCATCTTCCGCCGCAGTAGGCATGGCCCAGTATCTCCTGCCGGTGGCGCTGGCCGCCGCGCCGGCCGGACCGGCAGAATGACCGTTATGCCCGCTCCTCATGACGCCGCCGTGGACGATGCCGCCGCCGCACCCGCCGCCGGAACCCCCGCCGGGGGGAACACAGCGGATGACGGCCCGGCGGCCCCCGGTCCGCCCGGCCCGGCCGCGGCCAGCACGGCCGCGGGAAGCCCGGGCTCCGCCGCGGAACTCGCCGCGCTGCGCGACACCTGCACCCGCTTCCTGGCGTGGCACGGGGCCGCCCGCGCGGCCGACCTGCTCGCCACGATCCCCCCGGACACGGTGACCGACCGTTACGGGGAGGGCGGCGTCGTGACCGAGCTGGAAAGCGAGATCATGCTGGTGCTCGGCCAGCCCGCGGCGGTGTTCCTGCCCAGCGGCACCATGGCCCAGCAGGCGGTGCTGCGCGTTCACGCCGACCGGCGGCAGCGCCGGGCCGTCGTGTTCCACCCGGCCTGCCACATCGACGTCCACGAGGGACGCGGCTACGAGCGGCTGCACCAGCTCACCGGCCGCCCCGCGGGCGAGCCGGACCGGCTGCTCACGGTGGCCGACCTGGAGCAGGTGGCCGAGCCGATCGGATCGTTGGTGATCGAACTGCCGCAGCGGGATCTGGGCGGCCAGCAGCCGGACTGGGCCGCGCTGGAGGCGCAGGCCAGCTGGGCCCGGGAACGCGGCGCGGCGGTGCACCTGGACGGCGCGCGGCTGTGGGAGTCCGCGGTGGGTTACGGCCGGCCGCTGGCCGATATTGCCGCCCTGTTCGACACCGTGTACGTGTCGTTCTACAAGGGCCTCGGGGCGCTGCCCGGCTGCTGCGTGGCCGGCCCCGAAGACATCGTCGCCGAGGTGCGCGAGTGGCGGCACCGGATGGGCGGGACCCTGTTCGGCCTGTGGCCGAATGCGGCGTCGGCCCTGTCCTGCCTGGCCCGGCGGCTGCCGATGATGCCGCGCTACCTGAGTCACACCCGGGCCATCGCGGACGCGCTGCGCGACCTCCCGGGGGTCACGATCATCCCTGACCCGCCGCAAACTCCCATGCTGCACCTGCTGCTGCGGACCACGGCCGAGGACTTCACCGCCGCGGCCCGGCGGCTGGCCGCCGGGCAGGGGATGTGGACCTGGCCGGGCGCGATGAGCACACCGGACCCGGGCACTCAGCGGGTCGAGCTGACGGTCGGCGACGCGACACTGGCCCTGCGGCCGGGTGAGGTGCGCGAGATCATCACCGCCCTGCTGCCCGGCTAGCCCCGGGCCGGGTCACTAGCCGCGCCAGAAGTCGAAGGGGTCCCGGCCGGGCCGGAATCCGGCCGCCCCGGCCAGGCCGACCGCCTCACGGAACCGCTCGCCGACGTGGCCAGGCAGGTGCGCGTCGCTGCCGAAGGACAGCGCCGTACCGCCTTCCTCGCGCCACCAGCGCAGCAGGCTGACCGAGACGAGCGGGCTGGCCGTGTTCAGCTCCAGGACCCGGCCCGAGGTGGCCAGCGCCCGCAGCACCGCGCGGTACTCCTCCTCGAAGTCCGATTCCCGGTACCGGCCGGCCGCCTCGGGCCAGTACCGCCGGGGGTAGTCCAGGTGCGCCAGCACCTCGAACAGGTCGCTGCCCTCGATCATCGCGACCACCTCGGCGAAGTACCGGCGCATCAGGTCGCGGGCGGGCTCATGGCGCAGCAGCGGCCGCGCGTAGACCAGCCGTCCCCCGCTCGGCAGCGTGTGCACCGAGCCGAGGACCCGGTCGAACTGGCCGGACGACAGCACCGCGGCGGCGCTGCCCGCGAACAGGTGCGGCTCCCCGGCTTCCACACCAGACAAGATCCGCAACGAGGGGAATCGGTGCCGGCACTCGTCCAGGCAGGCGAGGTACCCGCTGATGTCCAGCGGCCGGGGTCCCCACTTGTCGTTGGGCGTGATGCCGGTGCCCGCGATGGGGTCGTCCGCTTGCCAGTCGGTGAAGTCGAGGTGCTCGGTGAAGGCCACCGAGGGCAGGCCCAGGTCGGCGGCACGGGCGCACGCGGCGGCCATCGAGGCCCGCGGGCCGGTGTCATGCGACCACTGGGAGTGGACATGATTATCGGCTGGCAGGTGGTTGTCAGCTGGCCCGCGATGGTCAGCTAGCTGAGTCCCGTCGCCAGCCCGGCCACTATCGGTGGGGCCGATGGGATTTGAACCCATACTCGCAGGATCCTAAGTCCTGTGCCTCTGCCGTTGGGCTACGGCCCCGCTGCTGGTCGTGGGTGTTCCGGATCGCGGCATCCGGGTCAGGCGGCCAGGTCCTGGCGCAGCCGGGCGACGTGACCGGTCGCCCGGACGTTGTAGTACGCCCGCTCGATCCGCCCGTCCGCGCCGACCACGAACGTGGACCGGATCACCCCGACCGTCTTCTTGCCGTACATCGTCTTCTCCCCGAACGCCCCGTAGGCCTGGAGGACCTCACGACCGGGGTCGGCGAGCAGGCTGAAGTTGAGGGACTCCTGGTCGCGGAACTTGGCCAGCTTCTGCGGGGTGTCCGGGGAGATGCCCAGCACGGTCAGCCCCGCGCCGGCCAGATCGCCCAGGTTATCGCGGAAGTCACAGGCTTCCTTGGTGCAGCCCGGGGTCATCGCGGCCGGGTAGAAGTACACGATCACGCGCTGCCCGCGCAGCGCGGACAGCTGCACGGTCCTGCCGTCCGCATCAGGCAGTGAGAAGTCCGGCGCCTCATCCCCTGGCGCCAGTTTCTGGTCGGTCACGCGCGCTCCCTCCGGAAAGACGACTCCACGTTACCGGGCCGGGCAGGCACGCGGGTGACCTTATTAAGAGCCTCTTACGCGGTCTGCGCAGGCCAGTGGACGGTACGTGACCGCGCGTAGAGTCCACGACGGGTGGCGGGGGATTGCACGAAATTTGCGTCACAAGTAGGGCAATCGCCAACCCAAGGAGGACCAAGCGTGTTCTCGCAGTTGAAGGCCCGCCGGTCGGGTGCTCCCGAAGAGGGAACCACTCAGGTCCGGCCCTCCCAGACCGTCCGCTTCGGCGTGCCGGCCCGGGCAGTCCGTCCGCTCGGCTTCGCGGCCGTCGCGGTCGCCGCCGCGCTGGCGGTCGCCGGGTGCAAGCCCGGCACGTTCAGCGGCGCGTCGTCCAGCGGCTCGCAATTCGGGACCACGTCAACCTCATCGGCGTTCTCGCTGGCCGCGCAGCAGACTCAGCAGATCAGGTCGTTCACCGCAGACCTGCAGGTCCAGGCCACTGGGGCGCTGAACGCCACGCTGACCGGCACCCTGCACGAGGTGACCGCGCCCACGCCGCTCATCTCCATCCACGCCAATGCGGGCGCGCTCGGCAACATCCGGGTGATCCTGTCCAACGGCATGGCCTACATGAAGAGCCCGTTCATGATGAACCAGTTCGGGAGACCGTGGGTGATGGGCTCGATGTCGAGCATGAGCAGCACCTCGGGCCTGAACCTCGGCCCGCTGCTCAGCCTGCTCTCGACCAGCAGCCCGCTGGTCCAGGTCCCGCTGTTCAGCCAGGCCACGAACACCCGCATGATGGGCCGCCCGATGATGTTCGGCTCGCGGATGTCGGAGTGGGGCGGCCACTACATGCTCTCCAACGTGCTGGGCAGCCTTAACTCACAGATGCAGCCGAGCTTCCAGTCGCTGATGAACAGCGGCATCAACATGACGCGGTTCCGGGCCTGGATGGACCCGACGCACATGGTGCGCAAGCTCGTCCTGATCGAGGTCGGCAACAACACGCAGATCACGATCACCCTGACCATCACGTCGATCAACCAGCCGATGAACATCACGATGCCATCGACCACGCTGATCTTCGTGCTGCCGGGGACCACGGGCACCGTCACGCCGACGCCGAGCATGACGGCCACGCCGACGGTTCACCCGACCGTGACCACCACCCCCGTCATGGGGGCGACGCCGACTGCCATGGCGACCAGCACCGCGGGTGCGCCCGGCACACCGGCCCCGGTCCCGACCGGAACCGGCCCGACGCACTGGTGACTCGCGCGGACTGACCGCACGCGGCAGGCCCGCCGGACCTGGAGATCATGTGCCAGGGCGGCGGGCCTTTCCGCGTCGTCGCGGGGTCTGGCTGCCGGGCGGGGTCTAGCTGCCGAGCAGCGCGGCGATGATCGGGGCCAGGTGGCGGAGCGCCCGGCCGCGGTGAGAGATCTTGTCCTTGTCCGCCGGGTCCATCTCCGCGGTGGTGATCTCGTACCCGTCCGGGACGAAGATCGGGTCATAGCCGAAACCGTTCGAGCCCCGTGGCGCCGTGGTCAGCGAGCCCTCCAGCAGCCCCTCGGCGACGTGCTCCGCCCCGGAGGGCAGCACGAGTGCCGCGGCGCAGGCGAACTGCGCGCCCCGGTGGCCAGCCGGGATATCGGCCAGCTGGGCCAGGACCAGCTCCAGGTTGGCGTCGTCGGCGCCGTGCCGCCCGGCCCAGCGCGCGGACAGCACGCCGGGCATCCCGTTCAGCGCGTTGACGCACAGGCCGGAATCGTCGGCCACCGCGGGCAGGCCGGTGTAGGCCGCCACCGCGCGGGCCTTGAGCAGCGCGTTCTCGGTGAAGGTGAGCCCGGTCTCGGCGACCTCGGGCATGTCCGGGAACTCGTCGAGGTCGCTGACGTCCACCGGGACCTGCCCGGCGTCCAGGATCCGCCGCAGCTCAATGAGCTTGTCCGGGTTGCGGGTCGCCACGATAAGCCGGTTGCCCATCCGGGTCACCGCCCCGGCAGGTCGCGGGCGAGGGCTTCCCGCTGCATCCGGGTCAGCTGGGCGCACCCCGCGACGCCGAGATCGAGCAGCTCGTTGAGCAGGTCACGGCTGAACGGCTCCTGCTCCGCGGTGCCCTGGACCTCCACGAAGTCCCCGTCGCCGGTGCACACCACGTTCATGTCGGTCTGCGCGGCGGAGTCCTCCTCGTAGCACAGGTCGAGCCGGGGCTGGCCGTCCACGATGCCGACGCTGACCGCGGCCACCGAGCCGACGAGCGGGTCGCCCTTGAGGCGCTTGCGGCCGCGCAGCCACGCCACCGCGTCGGCCAGCGCGATGTACCCCCCGGTGATGGCGGCGGTCCGGGTGCCGCCGTCGGCCTGGAGCACGTCACAGTCGATGACGATGGTGTTCTCGCCCAGGGCCTTGGTGTCCACGCAGGCCCGCAGGGACCGCCCGATCAGCCGGGAGATCTCGTGGGTGCGGCCGCCTATCCGGCCCTTGACCGACTCCCGGTCGCCGCGGGTGTTGGTGGCGCGGGGCAGCATCGCGTACTCGGCGGTCACCCAGCCGAGGCCGCTGCCGCGCCGCCACCGGGGCACCTCCTCGGTGGCACTCGCCGCGCAGAGCACCCGGGTCGCCCCGAACTCCACCAGCACCGAGCCTTCCGCGTGATCCAGCCAGCCGCGGGTGATCTTTATCTCGCGCAGTGACGCATTTGCGCGCCCATCGGGTCGGGACATGCCTGCCACCCTACCGACCGCCCAGCCAAGGATCGCCCCGGCCGCCGGACGCGCGTCGCGGCGCGAGCCGAGCACATTTCACGCGGAACGTTCGCGTCAATCGGGCAAATCGCCCGTCATAACGTACGTTCCGCGTGAAATGTCGGCGGGCGGCGTCAGCCTGGAGGGGTGGAAGAACGGGTGGAGGGGGTGTGGACCACCGGCGAGTTGCTATCCAGGGGGTTAACGGCGGGGCGGATCCGGCGGATGGTGCGGGATGGGGCCTTATGCTCGCTGCGGCCGGGGGTCTATGCCTCGGCGGGTGCCGTCAGTGCGCTGGTCGGGGACACGCGGGACGAATGGGAGCGGCGGGCCGGCACGCAACTGCTCCGGGTGGCCGCGACCCTCGCGGTCACTGGCTCACGGTCGGCGGGAAGTCATCGTTCAGCGGCACTGGCGTACGGGCTCGGCCTGGCAGGCCGCGGCACGGACTCAGCCGCCGAGATCACGAGGGCTCCTGGTGGCCGGGGCAGCTACACCGGCCGCCTCGGGGTGCTGGTGCACGTCGCGGCGCTGCCCGCAGATCATGTGGTCAGCTACCGCGGTGTCCGGCTGACCTCGGTGCCCAGGACCGTGATCGACCTGGCACGGGTGCTGCCCTTCGGGGAAGGGGTGGCGGTCGCCGACTCGGCGCTGCACGCCAGGCTGACATCGAAGACAGCGCTCGCCGCGGTCATCGCGGACTGCCCGCGCTGGCCGGGCCTGCGGCGGGCCCGCGAGGTGACCGCGTTCAGCGACGCCCGGTCCGAATCGGTGCTGGAGTCGCTCAGCCGGGCCGTGTTTCACCAGGCTGGTCTCCCGCCGCCGGACCTGCAGGTCTGGGTGGGCGATGACGGGGAGGTCATCGGCCGGGTGGACTTCCTGTGGCGGCGGCAGCGCACGATCGGCGAGGCCGACGGGGCGTTCAAGTACCAGACCCCGGGCCGGGCCCGGGCTCAGCTGGACCGGGACGCCCGGCTGCGCACCGCTGGCTACGAGGTCGTGCACTTCACCTGGCCCGAGATCACCCGGGTACCAGCCCAGGTCGTGAACTCGATCCGGGCGGCCTTCAGCCGTTCTGGCGCCCTCTAGCAGGCGGCGCGGTCGGGGGCGCCGGCCTCGATCCAGCGGTAGACGGTCCCGATCCCGGTGGTGAGCGGCGTCCGCGCCTGCCAGTCCAGGTCCCTGGCCACCCGGTGCACGGCCAGCGAACTGCGCAGCAGCTCCCCGGCCCGGGGTTCGCCGGGCCGGGTCGCGACCGGGTGCCCGGCCACGTCGCCGATGATCGTCACGATGTCCAGGACGCTGACCTCCACCCCGGTGCCGATGTTCCAGATCCCGGGACGCCCGGCGTCGGCGGCCGCGAGGAAGGCGCTGACCGCGTCCCCCACGTACACGTAGTCGCGGGTCTGCGAGCCGTCCCCGTAGAGCGGGGGATCGTCCCCGGCCAGGACGCAGCCGCAGAAGATGGGGATCACCCCGGCGTCGCCCGCGGGGTCCTGGCGGGGCCCGTACACGTTGGCCAGCCGCAGGATCGAGTGCCGGGTGCCGTGCAGCCGGTTGTACAGCCCGATGTACTGCTCGCCGCAGTACTTGGCGATGCCGACCGGGGACCCCGGCAGCGGCAGCACGTCCTCCCGGGACGGGATCGGGGCGTTGCGGCCGTAGAGGGTGCCGCCCGAGGAGCCGAACAGGACCCGGGCCCCGGTGGCCCGGGCCGCCTCCAGCACGTTGACCGTGCCGACCACGTTGACCTGTGCGTCCTGCGCGGGGGCGTCTACCGAGGTCCGGACGTCGATGTGGGCGGCCAGGTGGCAGATCAGCTCGGGCCGGGTCCCGCGGACGATCTCGTCGAGCGACGCGGCGTCGGTGATGCTGAGCTTGTGCAGCCAGGCGTGCTCGTCGAGGCGGCCGGCCCGGCCGGTGGACAGGTCATCGACCACGATCACCTCGTCGCCCCGGGCCAGGAACGCGTCGGTGAGATGGGATCCGATGAACCCGGCCCCGCCGGTCACGAGTACCCGCATGCTTGAGCATCCTAAGCGCTGGCCACCCGGGCCCGGCTCAGCCCAGATCCGCCACCAGCCCGGACGTGGCCAGGGACAGGGGCCCGGAGAAGTGCGGAACCGCCTCCTCCAGCGTCCTGGCCCGGTCGTTCCAGGGCACCAGATGGGTCAGGATCAGCTGCCCGGCGCCGGCCCGGGCCGCGTGCTCCGCCGCCTGGCGGGCGGTCAGGTGCAGGCCCTCGGGCAGGTCCGGGCCGTCGGTGAAGGAGGCCTCGCACAGCAGCAGGTCGGCCCCCCGGGCCAGGTCGACCAGCGCGGCCGACTCACCGGTGTCCGCCGAGTAGGCCAGGGTCCGGCCGCCGGCCTCGATCCGGAAACCGAACGTCTCGACCGGGTGATTCACGTGCGCCAGCGTGACGCGCAGCGGCCCGATCTCCCGGGTCCCCGGCTCCAGGGTGCCGAAATCGAAGGCCCCCGTCATGCCCGGATGCTCATCCAGGCCGTAGGCCTGGGCCATCCGCCGCGCGGTGCCCGCGGGCCCGAGCACCGGGATCCGCGGGCCCGGGGCGTCTGGCCCGTAGGTCTGCGCCACCCAGTACCCGCACAGGTCGAGGCAGTGATCGGCGTGCAGGTGGCTGAGGCACACGGCCCCGACGTCAGCCAGGCTGGTGTAGCGCTGCAGCGGGCCCAGGGCCCCGTTGCCGAGGTCGAGCAGCAGCCGGAATCCCTCGTGCTCGACGAGGTAGGACGAGGCGGGGCTGTCCGGGCCGGGGAACGACCCGGAGCACCCGAGAACGGTGAGGCGCACGGGCACTCAGGGTACCCGCCCGGGCGTCTCAGGACCGGCCGGCGCGGCCGACCAGGGCGATCTGGCGGCTCTGCGCGACCAGGCGGCCCGCGCTGTCCCAGACCTCGGCTTCCTCGTCGAACCAGCCGCCGCTCACGTGCCGGCACCGGGCCGCGACCCGGAGCGCGCCCGGCGCGGGCAGCGCCCGCATGTGCCAGGTCAGCTCGACCGTGGGCGACCAGCCGACCACCTCGATGCCGAAGACCACAGGTGGCAGCGAGTCCACGGCCAGCGCGAGCAGGTAGGCGTCCGGCTCCCGGGGCTCACGGAGCTGGAAATAGCCGCGCATCTCGGGTGTCCCGGACGGCTGGCCATGAACCCAGCCGATCGTGGCCGGGTCGAGCCGGATGTCGACCTGCTTCGCGTAGCCGCTGAACGCCCGCGGCCCCTGCGCGTCCTGGATGTCGTGGCACTGCGCGATGGGCGGCAGCCGGGGCGGCTCGCCGGTCCAGGACAGCCCGCCGGGGTCACCGGGGTCGCCCAGCGCGCCGGTGGTGACCGTGGTCTCCAGCATGGGCCGGCCGTCCTGGACCAGCGTGGCCCGGGCGGTGGCGGCCACCTTGCCGTGCTTCAGCCACTCCACCTCGACCTGGGCCGGTTCGGGCCGGGGCGCCCGGAGGAAGTGCGCGCTGGTGGCGATGGGATACGGGTGCGGGGAGGAGTCCAGCACGGCCCGCAGGACCGTGGCCAGCAGGACGCCGCCGTTGACCGCGCCCGCGATGGCGAAGCGCCCGTCTGGCCGGATCTCGTACCGGCCCCCGCCGGCCGGCCTGACCGCGATGGCCTCGTCGAAGGCACTCATTTAACGGCGGCCGCCGGGCCGGGGTGAGGGAGCCGGGGAGATGGTTCTCGTTGCGGAGGAAATCAGGCCCACAGCTGGCCTTCGAGCCGCGCCTCGGCCTCAGCCAAAGTGCCGGAGTAGGCGCCGGTGGACAGGTACTTCCAGCCGCCGTCGGCGACCACGAACGCGATGTCGGCGCGCTCCCCCGCCGCCTGGGCCTTGGCCGCCATGCCGAGGGCCGCGTGCAGGGCGCCGCCCGCCGAGATGCCGGCGAAGATGCCCTCCTCGTCGAGCAGTTCGCGGGTGCGGCGCAGCGCGTCCACCGACGACACCGAGAACCGGGTGGTCAGCACCGACTCGTCGTACAGCTCGGGCACGAAGCCCTCGTCGATGTTGCGCAGGCCGTAGACCAGTTCGCCGTAGCGCGGCTCGGCGGCCACCACCGAGATACCCGGCACCCGCTCGCGCAGGAAGCGCCCGGTGCCCATCAGGGTGCCGGTGGTGCCCAGCCCGGCCACGAAGTGCGTGATGCCCGGCAGGTCTTCGAGGATCTCCGGGCCCGTGGTCTCGTAGTGGGCCCGCACGTTGGCCTCGTTGCCGTACTGGTAGAGCATGACCCAGTCGGGATGCTCGCTGGCCAGCCGCCGGGCGACCCGGACGGCCTCGTTGGAGCCGCCCGCCGCGGGCGAGTAGATGACCTGCGCCCCGAACATCTCCAGGATCTGCCGCCGCTCCGCCGAGGTGTTCTCGGGCATCACGCAGATCATCTTGTAGCCGCGCAGGCGAGCGACCATGGCCAGGGAGATCCCGGTGTTCCCCGAGGTGGGTTCCAGGATCGTGGTCCCCGGCGCGAGCAGGCCATCCTTCTCGGCCTGCTCGATCATGAAGAACGCGGCGCGGTCCTTGACCGAGCCGGTGGGGTTGCGGTCTTCCAGCTTGGCCCACAGCCGCACGTCAGGTGCGGGAGACAGCCTCGGCAGCCCCACCAGCGGGGTATGACCGAGGCTGTCCAGCAGTGAGTCGTAACGCATTCGCTCTCCCGGGAGTGGGTCAGCCCGCCCCGCCCGCCACGGCCGGCAGCACGGTCACCGTGTCACCGTCCTTGACCGGGGTCTCCAGGCCGCCGAGGAAGCGCACGTCCTCGTCGTTGAGGTACACGTTGACGAACCGGCGCAGCCCGGCCTCGTCCTGCAGCCGCTCGCGGAGGCCGCCGTACCGGGCGTCGAGGTCGCCGATGAGCTCGGCGATGGTCGCGCCCGAGCCTTCCACCGCCTTGGCGCCGCCGGTGTAGGTGCGCAGGATCGTCGGGATGCGGACTTCGATGGCCATGAACAACACTCCAGGGTGAGGCGGTCGGTCTCTGCGGGCGTCCTTGGCCGGCGCGGGCGGTAACGGCCGTCACCGGATGCCAACGGGATGCCCCCCGCGATCATTCCAGGCCGGGCCGGCCCGGGGTATGGGACGCCTCACCCGGCGGGTCATCGGTGATCCGGACTTCCTCCTCGGTCACCGTCCCGTCCACGATCCGGAACGAGCGGAACTCCGCCTGGTCAGGGTCGCGGGTGGAGACGAGGACATAGTGGGCCCCTGGCTCGTTCGCATAACTGATGTCTGTGCGCGAGGGGTAGGCCTCGGTCGCGGTGTGCGAGTGGTAGATGACAGCCGGTTCCTCGTCCTGGTCGTCCATCTCGCGCCACACCCGGAGCAGTTCCATCGAGTCGAACTCGTAGAACGTCGGCGAGCGCTGGGCGTTCAGCATCGGGATGAAGCGTTCCGGGCGGTCCTGGCCGGCCGGCCCGGCGATCACCCCGCACGCCTCGTCCGGGTGATCCGCACGGGCGTGCGCCACGATCTTGTCCCGCAGCGCGGAGTGGAGCGTCAGCATGGATCCGAGGGTACCGGGCAGGGCGAGGGCGGGACCGGGGGCGCGGGGCGGCGGGCCGCGGCTACCAGAGGGCGCGGACCAGGGTCTCCTGCAGGAACGTGAGCCAGTCGTAAACCCACATGTACGCCGAGCGCGGGTCGGCCGGGTCGAGGTCCGCCACCCGGGCCTCGAAGTCCTCGGTGATGGACAGGCGGACCCCGAGGGCCAGCCGGACGTCGTTCAGGGCGCGCAGCCAGACCTGCGCTTCTTCCTCCGTCAGCCGGACCTTGCCGCCGTCCTCCGGCAGGGTGGCCAGGACGGTGCGGGCCGCGGCCGCCTTGCCGTTGCGGAGTTCCTGCTCGGTGAACCGGCGGAAGTCACCGGCTGCCTCGGTGTCGCCGGTGTAGGCGTCGGGCAGCAGCCGGGCCAGCACCGGGTCGTCGGGCGGGGTGGCGGGCCCGCTCTGGCCGAGCAGGCGGGCCAGGTCGGCCATGGACGGGTCGGGGCCGGGCCGGGCCGCGCCGGGGTCATCGGGGCCCGGTTCGCTCCCGACCAGCTCCGCGATCTGGCTGACCAGGGAGCGGATGATCCCGGCCTGGGACGGCACGAACGTGGCGGCCGCCCCGCCGCCGCGCACTGAGCGGAAGCCGTTCAAGGCCGCACCCGTTTCCTCGGGGTCACCCGCGCCCCGTTTCCGTCGGAAGCTCACTTATCGTGACTCACGGTGGCCCACAGCCCGTAACCATGCAGCACTTCCACGTCCCGCTCCATGGACTCCCGGGTGCCGGACGAGACCACCGCCCGGCCCTTCTGGTGCACATCGAGCATGAGCTTTTCCGCTTTTCGCTTCGAGTAGCCGAAGACCTGCTGGAACACGTAGGTCACATAGGACATGAGGTTCACCGGGTCGTTCCAGACGATGGTGACCCACGGCGTGTCGGGGACGACTTCCTCAAACGTCTCCGGGCGTTCTACCTCTGCTGGTGCCACGCTCACCGGCGCTCACCTCCTCACGCACCGCCTTCTAGTCTGTCAGGCCCGCGGCGTGCCCGGTGCCCCCCAGGGGGCTACCCGGGTGCGCGTTGCCCCCGGGGGCTGCGGTGACCGGGAGGGCGGCGTCCGTAGTCTTTTGGCTCGTGACCACTGATACCCGCGGGGACAGCACCGCGCTGCTTACCGATCGTTACGAGCTGACCATGCTGACCGCCGCGTTGCGCAGCGGGGCGGCGGGCCGGCGCGCCGTCTTCGAGGTGTTCGCCCGGGCTCTCCCGTACGGCCGCCGGTACGGCGTGGTGGCCGGCACCGGGCGGCTGCTGGACGCGCTGGAGCAGTTCCGCTTCGGGCCGGGCGAGCTGGCGTACCTGCGCGACAACCAGATGGTGGACCAGGACGCCCTGAGCTACCTGGAGTCCTACCGCTTCAGCGGGGACATCTGGGGCTACGGGGAGGGCGACTGCTACTTCCCCGGCTCGCCGATCCTGGTGGTGGAGGCGCCGTTCGCCGAGGCGGTCGTGCTGGAGACCCTCGTGCTGGCGATCCTGAACCACGACTCGGCGATCGGCTCGGCCGCGTCCCGGATGGTGAACGCGGCGGGCGGCCGGCCGCTGATCGAGATGGGCTCGCGGCGCACCCACGAGATGGCCGCCGTGGCCAGCGCCCGCGCCGCGTACATCGCGGGCTTCGGGTCCACCTCCAACCTGCGGGCCGGGCGGGACTACGGCATCGCGACCAGCGGCACCAGCGCGCACGCGTTCAGCCTGGTCCACGACAGCGAGCGGGACGCCTTCGCCGCCCAGCTGGCCGCGCTCGGCAAAGGGACGACCCTGCTGGTGGACACGTTTGACGTGGCCCGGGCGGTCCGGACCGCGGTGGAGCTGGCCGGGCCCGGCCTGGGCGCAGTCCGCATCGACAGCGGCGACCTCCCCATGGTGGCCCGGCAGGTCCGCGACCTGCTGGACGAGCTGGGCGCGCTGGACACCAGGATCGTGCTCAGCGGCGACCTGAACGAGTACTCGATCGCCGCGCTGGCCGCCGCCCCGGTGGACGGCTACGGGGTCGGGACCTCCCTGGTCACCGGGTCCGGGGCGCCCACCGCGGCCCTGGTCTACAAGCTCGTGGCCCGGTCCAGGGAAGCCGGCGGCGGCGGGAACCTGGAGCCCGTGGCCAAGCGCTCGGTCGGCAAGCCGGGCCGGGGCGGCCGCAAGTGGGCAGCACGGCAGTTCGATGAGAACGGCGTGGCGGCCACCGAGCTGATCACCAGGGCCGACACCGGAGACGGCGGGGACCAGGGCGGGACACGGCAGCGCCCGCTGCTGCGCCAGCTCGTCCGCGGCGGTGAGATCGTCGGCCGGGAGCCGCTGACCGCGGCACGCGACCGGCACCGCACGGCCCTGGCCGAGCTGCCCGTGCACGCGCTGCAGCTGTCCCGCGGCTACCCGGCCATCCCGACCGTGTTCGCGCCGGACAACGACTAGGCGTAGGCGGCGGCCAGGGGGGTGACCGGGCTGGCCTGGATCCCGTCCAGGCCGGCCGGGACCGCATCGGGGCCGGCCGGTAGCGCATCCGGGCCGGCCGGTAGCGCATCGCGGCCAGCGGGTAGCGCATCCGGGCAGAACGCGCGCCGGTACGCCTGCGGGGTGGTGCCGCGCCAGGCGCGGAAGTGGTGGCGGAGCGCGGCCGCGTTACCGAACCCGGCCCGGTCCGCGATCACGTCAACCGTCTCGGCCGTCTCCTCCAGCAGCTCCTGGGCCAGCAGGATGCGCTGGCCGGTCAGCCAGCGCAGCGGCGTGGTGCCGGTCTCCTGGACGAAGCGCCGGGCGAAGGTGCGCTCGGACATCTTGGCCCGGGCCGCGAGCTGGCTGACCGTGACCGGCTCGCCGAGGTGGCGCTGCATCCAGCTGATGACCTCGCCCAGCGTGTCGCAGGCCGGCACGGCGACCGGCCGGTCCACGTACTGGGCCTGGCCGCCGTCGCGGTGCGGCGGGATGACCATGCGCCGGGCGATCCCGTTGGCCACCCGGCTGCCCTGCTCCTTGCGCACCAGGTGCAGGCACGCGTCGATGCCCGCCGCGGTGCCCGCGCTGGTGATCACCGGGTCCTCGTCGACGTAGAGCACCTCGGGATTGACGATCGCCGACGGATGCAGCCGCGCGAGGGCCGGGGCGTGCCGCCAGTGCGTGGTGCACCGCCGCCCGTCCAGCAGCCCGGCCGCACCGAGCACGAACGCGCCGCTGCACACGCTGAGGACCCGGGCCCCGCGGTCCACGGTGGCCTGCAGCGCGCTGATGAGCGGCGCCGGGAACTGGCCGGACGTGTACCTGCGGAGCTGGTCGTCGCAGACCGCCGCGACCGCCACCAGGTCCGCCTCGTGCAGCCGGTCCAGGCCGTAGGGCGTGGACACGGTGAATCCCGCCGCCGAGGCCAGCGGGGCCGGCTTCCCCGCCGCTGTTTCCCCGGACACCGGTGTTTCCCCGGACACCACGGCGAAGTCGTAGGCGGGCAGCCCGTCGTCGGTCCGGTCCACGCCGAACACCTCGCAGAGCACGCCCAGCTCGAAAGGGGTGAAGCCGTTGAGGATGACCACGGCTACGTTCTGCAGCATGGTTCCATCATGCCCCATGATTGGCAGGATCTCACTCCTAGATGTCCTCACTGCCACTGTTCTAGTCGCAGGAAATGACCGAAACTGGGTTCATGAGCAGCACAAACTCTCGTTCATCCGGAGGGCGCAGCTGGTCGACGCGGCTCCGCTCCGTGTCACTCGCGATCGCCGCGGTCGTGGCGGAATGCCATCGCGCGACCCGCACGATGATGCAGCTCAGGCTCGCCCCGGACCGCTACCTGCCTGACTCCGGCCAGGCCCCGGACAACTACGCCGAATTCCTGTTCCGCACCTCGGGTCCGCTGCGCCACGAACCCTCGGCCAGGCAGCGGGCCGCCGGGCGCAGCCTGCACTAGCCCGCTGCCTCCGGCGCCCGGCCTGGCATCGGATGCCGTACGCTCAGGCTGTGCGCGCGCTGGTGATCGTGGATGTGCAGAACGACTTCTGTGAAGGCGGTTCGCTCGCGGTAGCGGGCGGCGGCGAGGTGGCCCGGGACATCAGCCGGTACCTGGAGACCGGCGGGTACGACCACGTGGTCGCGTCGCAGGACTTCCACATCGACCCGGGCAGTCATTTCTCGGCCGACCCGGACTACGTGAACTCCTGGCCCCGGCACTGCGTGGCCGGCACGGCGGGCGCAGACTTCCACCCGGACCTGGACACCGGCCCCATCGAGACGGTGTTCAGCAAGGGCGCGCACGAGGCGGCCTACAGCGCGTTCGACGGCACCGACAAGGCGGGCACTCCGCTCGCGGCGTGGCTGCGGGAACGCGGCGTCGTCGAGCTGGACGTGGCCGGGATCGCCACCGACTACTGCGTCCGGGCCACGGCGATCTCCGCGGCGCGGGAGGGCTTCCGGACCCGGGTGCTGCTCGGCCTCACCGCAGGCGTGGACCCCACCACCACCGCCGAGTCCATCGAGGCCATGAAGGCCGCCGGGGCGCAGGTCACCGGCACGCCGGTCGAGCGTTAGCCCGCGGCGGCCAGGCGGTGCCCGGCCCTCGGGTGCTCAGTCGTCGTCGCCCTTGGGCAGGCCCTCGTAGATGCGCTTGCAGTCCGGGCAGACCGGGAACCGCTTGGGATCCCGGCTCGGCACCCAGACCTTGCCGCACAGGGCGATCACGGGCGTGCCGGTCACCGCGCTGTCGACGATCTTGTCCCGCTCGACGTAATGCGCGAACCGCTCATGGTCGCCATCGCCGGGCCGGATATCCGGCGTGGTGCCAGTGTCCTCACGAGTGCCGGAATCCGGCAGGACCTCAGTGCTCACGGTCCCCGATTGTACGCGGCGCGGCCAGGGACCGGTCCAGGTGACCGCGAGCCGGCCGCTGGGGTCAGTTGAGCGCGGGGTCGTCGGGGTAGTTGGCCACCATCGCGAGGTTGCCCCCCTGACGGCGGAGCACCACCTTCCAGAGCCGTTCCGGCTCGGCCGCGAACGCGTCGGCAGGCTCGCCCGACAGCACGTACCAGGCACCCTCGTCGATCTCCGCCTGGAGCTGGCCGGGCCCCCAGCCGGCGTAGCCCGCGAAGACCCGCAGCGAGGCGATGCCGCCCGCCAGCAGCTGGGGCGGCGCGTCCAGGTTGACCAGCCCGATGCGGGACATCACGGCGGACCCGTCCAGCGCCCGCCAGCCGACCGGCTCCTCCTCGCCCGGCACGATCGCGAGGGCCAGCGCACTGTTCGGCGCGACCGGGCCGCCCCGGAAGACCACAGACGGCCCGGTCACCAGGTCCGTCCACGACTCGAGGACCTGCCCGACCGGCACCTCGGTCGGCCGGTTGAGCACCACGCCGAGCGTCCCCTCCTCGGGCTCGTCCTCGACGATGAGGACGACGGTACGCCGGAAGTTCGGGTCGCCCAGCAATGGCGTAGCGACCAGCAGCCGCCCCGAGAGCTCGTCCTCCATGTCAACCATTCTGGCGGACGCGGCGCGGTTGTTCGGGCTTCAGTGTCCCCGCACGCGACTTCGTGCCAATTTGAGACACGTCCCGGAGCGGTTCAGGAATGCGCCGGGCGCCCGCCGGCGGCGTCCCGGACGGCGGCCGCGACCGCCGCTGACACGTTCGCGTTGAACACCGACGGGATGATGTAGTGCGGGCCGAGTTCGGCCGGCGACACCACGCCGGCCAGCGCCCGGGCCGCCGCCACCATCATGTCGTCGGACACCGTACGGCTCTGGGCGTCGAGCAGCCCGCGGAAGACCCCGGGGAAGACCAGCACGTTGTTGATCTGGTTGGGGTAGTCGCTGCGGCCGGTGGCCACCACCGCCGCGTGCTGGGCAGCCTCGTCCGGGTCGACCTCGGGATCGGGGTTGGCCAGCGCGAACACGATCGCGTCGTCGTTCATGGCCGCGATGTCCGCTCCGGTCAGCAGCCGTGGCGCCGACACCCCGATGAAGACATCCGCGCCGCGCAGCGCGCCGGCCAGGTTCCCCTCGTACTGCCCGGCGTTGGTGTGCTCGGCCACCCAGCGCAGGTTGTCATCCAGCCCGGGCCGGCCTATGTAGATCGCGCCTTTGTCGTCGCACACGATCACGTCGGACGCGCCGGAGGCGAGCAGCAGCCGGAGCACCGCGCTGCCCGCCGCGCCCGCGCCCGCGATCGCGATCCGGACCGAGCCCAGTTTCTTGCCGACCACCCGCAGCGCGTTGGTGAGGGCGGCGAGGACCACGATCGCGGTGCCGTGCTGGTCGTCGTGGAACACCGGGATGTCCAGCAGTTCGCGCAGCCGCCGCTCGACCTCGAAGCACCGCGGGGCGCTGATGTCCTCCAGGTTGATGCCCCCGAAGGCCGGCGCGATGATCTGGACGGTGCGCACGATCTCGTCGGTGTCCTGGGTGTCCAGGCACACCGGCCAGGCGTCGATGCCCGCGAACCGCTTGAACAGCGCAGCCTTGCCCTCCATCACCGGCATGGCCGCGTACGGGCCGATGTTGCCCAGGCCCAGCACGGCGGAGCCGTCGGTGACCACGGCCACCGAGTTGCGCTTGACGGTGAGGCGGCGCACATCCTCCGGGTGGCGGGCGATGGCCATGGAGACCCGGGCGACACCCGGGGTGTAGGCCATGGACAGGTCGTCCCGGTTGCGCAGCGGGATCTTGACCGCGGTCTCGATCTTCCCGCCCAGGTGGAGCAGGAACGTCCGGTCGCTGACCTTGCTGACCGTCACCCCGTCGATCTCGCTCAGCGCCGCGACGATGGCCTCGGCGTGGTCGGTGTCCCGGGTGGCGCAGGTCAGGTCCACGCGCAACCGTTCGTGGGTGAACGGGCTCACGTCCAGGGCGGTGACCGCCCCGCCGGCCTGCTCGACGACGTGGGTGAGCTCGCTGACCGCGCGCCCGTGGGATGGCACCTCGAGCCGCACGGTGATCGAATACGACACGCTCGGCGCTACCGACACGCTAATCCCGCCTTCCGCCATGCCCCGATGCAGGAAAACAATCGTGCCACCACCAGGCCGGTGATCAGGCCCGTGGCGGGCAGGCGGGCTCCCGGATGATGGGCCGGCGGGCTCCGCGCGCGGCGGGCCGGCAGGCTCCCGCGCGGCGGGCCGGCCCGGCCTGCCCGGCCACGTACGCTGCAAGAGTGTCCAACGGAGGAATGACCGCCAGTGCGCCGGACGCCGCCGCCACGGGCGACCGGGCGGCCACGGTGAAGGCGGATGCCGGCCGGCCGACCATCGACGTGACGCGGCTGCGGGTCGCCATCGCCCGGGTCTCGCGGAGCCTGCGCCGGCACGAGCTGGCCGGGCTGACCCCGACCCAGCTGTCCGCGCTGGCCACCGTGGAACAGGCCGGCCCGGTGCGGCTCGGTGACCTCGCGGCGGCGGAGAAGATCGCGCCGTCCACGCTCACCCGGCTCGTCACCGTGCTGGAAGAACGCGGCTACGTACAGCGTCATCCGGTGCCGGGCGACGCCCGGGCCAGCACGCTGGTGGTCACCCCCGAAGGGCACGCGATCCTGGAGCAGATCAGGCGGGAGAGCACCATTCTGCTCGCCGATAACCTGCGCACGCTCAGCCCGGATCAGCTCGCCGCCCTGGCCGCGGCGCTGCCCGCGCTGGAGCAGATCGCCGAGGGCCGGCCGCCGGACGCACGCGGCCGCTGATCAGAAGAGCAGGCTGGACAGGGTCGCGCGCGCCTTGGCCACCCGCGGGTCCCCAGGCGGGAAGACGTCGAACAGGCTGACCAGGTGGAGGCGGGCCCGGTCCCGCTCCTCCCCGGATGTCCTCCTGATCGTGCCGAGGAGCCGGTCGAAACCCTCCTCGATCCGGCCGGTGGCCACCTCGATGTCAGCCACGCTCGACTGCGCGTCGACGCTGGCCGGGTCTTCCGCGGCTGCCCGGCGTACCTGGGCCTGGTCGTAGCCGCTCACCCGGCGGATCAGGTTGACCTGGGCCAGGCCCATGGCGGCCGCCGGGTTACCGGGCGAGTTCGCGAGGATCTTCTGGAAGGCGGCCGCGGCCCCGTCCATGTCGTCGCGCTCCATCGCCTGCTGCGCTTCCTCGAACGCCGGGTCGGCCATCATGGCCCCGCCGGGGCCGCCGCGCATCCCCGGGCCGCCCGGGTCACGGCCGCCCGGCTGCCCCTCGGCGGCCTGGGTACCGTCCGGCGGCCCGTTGTCCGGCTCACCGTCGGCCGCCGCGCCGCCGCTGCCGGGCATCCCCATCTGGGCGGCGACCTGCATGACCTGGCCGATCCACTGGCGGACCTGCGACTCGGGCATCGCGCCCAGGAAGCCGTCCACGACCTGGCCGCCGGCCACCGCCATCACCATCGGGATGCTCTGCACCTGGAGCGCCGCCCGCAGCTGCGGGTTCGCGTCGATGTCCACCTTGGCCAGCACCCAGTCCCCGGCGGCCTCATTGGCCAGTTTCTCCAGCACCGGGCTGAGCTGCTTGCAGGGCCCACACCATTCGGCCCACAGGTCGAGGATGACCGGCGCCGAGCGCGACCGCTCGACCACCTCGACGTTGAACGTCTCCTCGGTTACGTCGATCACGTTGCCGCCCGGCGAGCCACCCTGCTCGCCAGAGCGCGCGGCCGCCTGCTGACCGCGCTGCGCGGCGGCCTGCCGCGCACCCAGGTCAACGGCGCCGTAGAGCGAAAAGTCCCGCGGCTGCTGCATATCCCTATCCTGCCGCATACCAGCCATGCGTTGACCGCCGCCGTCAGCCGGTAAGCAAGTAGCACATTATGTGCTACTGTAGTCCAGTGAGTGATACAAGCCAGGGCCAGCGCGGCGGCCAGGCCAGGCCAGCGTCCGGACCGCCCGCGTCCAGACCGCCCGCGTCCAGGCGGCACGCGTCCGGGCAGCAGCCCGGGCACAGCATCGGCATCCGCGAGCTGCGCCAGCACGCCAGCGTCTACGTGGACCTCGTGGAGAAAGGGGAAACGGTGGACATCACCAACCGGGGACGGCTCGTGGCCCGCCTCGTCCCGGCCCGGGACGTGGAGAGCCCGCTGGAACGGCTGATCGCGGCCGGGATCATCGAGCCGGCCGAAGATCCCGGCAGCCTGCTCGACATCGAGCCGGCCCCGCCCATCCCGCCGGGTCACCCCACGGCCAGTGAGATCCTCATGCAGATGCGCGAGGAGGAAAGATATTGATCTACCTGGACTCCTCCGCCCTGGTGAAACTGGTCCTGACGGAGCCGGAAACCCGGGCGCTGATTCAGTGGCTCGCGGAACGAGCTGACCTCCCGCTGGTCTCAAGTGCGCTGCACCGAACGGAAGTTCCCCGGGCGGTCTGGCGGGCCGACCCCAGCGCCCTTCCCCGCAGCCTGCGGCAAATGAGAGTGGTAGACAAGGTCACGGTCAGCACGGCCATCCTCGACTCGGCATCGGTCATCCCGCCGCAGACTCTGCGGTCAAGCGACGCCGTACACCTCGCGTCCGCACTCAGCATCCGGCGCCAGCTCACCGCGTTCGTGGCCTACGACAAGCGACTCCTCGCGGCGGCCCGGGACGCCGGGCTCCCGACTGCGAGCCCGGCCTGATCCTGGGCGCGGGCGCAGCGGGCCGCAGGACCAGGGCGGCTGGGCGGGGGGCAGGGCCTCGGGCTCAGCAATGATGCGGCGGGGGCGGGACGTCCAGCGTCGGGTTGCGGTCGAAGAACCCGGCTGGCTTCAGCGTGAAGCCGCACCGGGCCACGGGCATCACCGGCCAGTCCTCCAGCCGCGGGAAGTGCGTCGGCCCGAAGGTGTGCCACAGCACGATGTCGGTCCCGTCGATGTCCCGGTCGCCGCGGATGAAGTCCGGCAGGCCGGCCCCGCCCGGATGCTGATTCACGAAGTCCCCGGCCGGGTAGCGCTGCGCGGGGTCGTACCGGGTGACCCACAGGTGCTGCGTGGCGAAGCCAGCCCGGGCCGCCACCGGGGAACCCGGAGCGGCCAGCAGCACCGGGGCCGCCTCGGGGTACAGGGTGTAGCCGACCGGGTGACCGAACCGGTTGGCCCGCTCGGTGCTCACCACCCGCCAGGTGCGGCCGCGGCTGCCGTCAGCCCGCCGGGCCGCCTGTGACTCCGTGCTCAGCCGGGTGATCTCCTGCACCAGCGCGTTGCCGTACGGGTTGCCCGGTCCGGCGGGCAGCCCGGCGACGTCCACCTCCTCCACCGCGTTGTCCCGCCCGTCCACGTCCATATCGAGCCGCGCGCTGAACAGGTGCTGGTGGGCGGGCGCGCCCAGGCCCGGCGCGATCTCGGTGGAGTGCCGGTGGTTCCCGCCCGGGTGCGCGGCCGTGAACAGGGCACCGGTCAGCTTGATCTCGCACTCAATCGTGCCGTCGAGGTAGAAGTACCAGTAGAAGCCGTAGTCGTAGTTGCCGATGGTGGCGAAGAACGAGACCACCAGGCGCCGCTGGCGGCGCGACTGGGCCGAGCCGTTGAAGATGTCCGTGTGCTTCCAGAGGATCCCGAAGTCCTCCTCGTGGATGCAGATCGCGTTGTGGATCGTCCGCGGCTCGCCGCTGTCACCAGTGACCGTGGCGTCCAGGTAGGCGATCTCGCCGAGGCAGTCGCAGCCCAGCTCCAGCGAGTTCGCCCACTTCCCGACCAGGTACTCGCCGCTGTCGAAGTAGGTCTGCCAGTACCGGAACTTCGGGTCGCCGTAGGGCACGACCATCTCGGGGATGGAGGCCCGGTAGATGACCGGCCGGTCCCGGCCGCCGTCGCCGACGCTGATCTGGTGGAGGGTCAGCCCTTCACGGGCGTCGAAGCCGATCCGCATGGACCAGCCCTCCCAGCGCAGCAGGTGGCCGTCCAGGGTGAAACTCGGGCCCTCCGGCTGGGTGATCTCGATGGGCCGCAGCGTGGTCCGGTGCGGCCCGCGGACGGCCGGGTCGTCGTAGTCGCCGGACTCCTGCGGTACCGGCAGCACGAACTCGTCCACGAGTTCGATGACCCGCCGCTCGACCAGGTCCACGTAGGCGGCCACGCCGTCCACCGGGTGCGCCCAGGCGTAGCCGTGCTCCTCGTCCTGGACGAACGCGAGCACCCGCACCAGCCGCCGCCCGTCCTCGCCCGGGAACCCGAACGAGCCGGCCGTCAGCGGGCAGGCCCGGATCCTGGTCACGTCGTCCAGCCCGCGCCGGGCCATCGCCGCGCGCCACCCCGGATCGGCCCGGACCACCTCCTCCGCAGTGGCGAAGTCCTGGTCCATGATCGGCACCTGCCCGTCGGCCCGCGGGTCGAGGACGCGGCGGCTGACCACCTGCCGCCGGGTCAGCGAGACGACCACGTCGCAGGACTCACCGGTGGTCACGTTGATCAGGAACGCCCGCAGCCGGCGGTCGGGCGGCTCCCCGGCCGGGCCGAGCACCTCGTCCTTGGCGGGCTCCTCCAGCCCGTAGTAGGCGAAGCGCACCGGCCCGGCCAGCAGGCCCGCCGCGGCCAGGATGTCCCGCCCGGCCAGGTACTCGGCCGCGGCGGCCGGGTCGAGCGGGTGCGCCGAGGCTGGGCCAGGTGCCTGCGCCACGCGCAGCGCCGCGTCGGTCATGACAGGTCTCTCTTTCTCCTAACGGACCGTCCCGGGTCCTTGCCGCCGGCCTGGCCTACTCGTCGGCGATGATCGAGCCGGCCCGCTCCCCCAGCCCGGGGTCACGGCGGCTGAGCACCATGGCGTAGATCACCGCGAGCACCACGATGGCCAGCGCCGCATACGGGAACCAGTCGTACGGCGCGGCCTGCCCGGGCTTGCACAGGTAGTACACCGGCACGGCGATCGCGGCCATCCCGAGGACCGGCAGCACCAGGTGCTTCACCACGCTGAACTCAGCCGGGTGGTACTTCCGGTAGTAGAACGGCAGGGCCAGGTTGGCCAGGAAGTAGACCACGAGGACCAGGATGGTGCCCATCGTGGAGGACTCGAAGAAGAAGTTGAGCGGGTCCATGCTCCCGGTGTGGCCGCCGATCACGTGGCCCAGCACCCAGATCAGGATGATCCCGCCGGCCAGCGCGACGAACGCGTAGATGGCGTTCATCGGGGTCCGCCGCTCGGGGTGCACGCGGCCCAGCCAGCGCGGCAGCAGGCCCTCCCGCCCCGCGTTGAAGATCAGCCGGGACTGCGAGTTGGCCGCCGCGATCAGCACCCCGAGGGTGGAGGTCATGCCCGCGATGTAGGCGAACGCGGCGAAGGCCGGGCCGATGTTCCCGGACACGGTGATGAAGGGGATGGGGGCGGCGGCCAGCTTCGCCCCGTTGTAGCCGAACCCGGTCACCGTGGCGAAGGCGAACAGCAGGTAGCTGACCACCATCAGCGCGATGGACAGGAAGACCGCGCGGGGCACGTTGCGCCGCGGGTTGCCGGTCTCCTCGGCCAGCGCGGCCGAGTTTTCCCAGCCGATGAACAGGTAGATGGCGAGCGGGAAGCCTGCGGCCAGCCCGGAGAAGCCGTTGGTGAGGTGGCTCGGCTCGAAGGGCACCGCGGACAGGTGCCCTCCGTGCTGGATGATCGCGATGACCGACACCACGACCAGGACCAGCATCTCGAACACGAAGAAGAACCCGGCCAGCTTGGTGGACACCGCCACGCCGCGCACCATCATCAGCACGGCCCCGGCCGTGAGCACCACGGTGAAGATGCCCCAGGGGATGTTCCAGCCCAGGTAGTGCTGGAGCGTGAGGGACAGGAACCCGCCGACCACGGCGAGCACCGAGGAGATGGCGATGATGTACCCGGCCCCGCAGAGCAGCGCCGTGCTTACCGCGCTGGTGCCGCCGAACGTCTTGCCCACGAACGAGATGAACCCGCCGGTGGACGGCCGGGCCCGGGAGAACTGGGACAGCGTGTTGCCGAGCAGCGCGATGGCCACCCCGGCCGCGATGATGGTCAGCGGCGCGGCCACGCCCGCCGTCACCACCAGGAACGCGAAGCCGAAGAAGAAGCTGTAGGCCGGGCCGATGTTGGCCATCGTCGAGGCCGAGATATCCACCAGCCGGAGCGCGCCGCGGTGCAGCCGCTCCGGAGACTCCGGTGACTTGGTCTCCGAGAACGGGATGGGTGCCGCCTCGCTCATGTCCCCTCCTGCCTGGGCAATGCTGCCCGGGACGATGGCCGGCCCGGCGGGCCGGACGTCAGTATGGGTAGTGCACGGGCCCGGGCGCGACCGTGAGCCAGCGCCGCTGGGTGAACTCCTCGAGGTTGGCGTCGCCGCCGGAGCGGCCGCCGAGACCGGACGCGCCCATCCCGCCGAACGGCGCCAGCGCCTCGTCCTGCGGGGTGGCGTCGTTGACGTGCACCATCCCGGCCCGCAGCCGTCGGGCGACCCGCATCCCGCGGGCCGGGTCGGCGGTGAGCACCGAGTCGACCAGGCCGTAGGGAGTGTCGTTGGCGACCTGCACGGCCGTGTCGTCGTCGTCCACCACCAGCACCGGCGCGATGGGCGCGAAGATCTCCTCGGTCCACAGGCGGCTGGACGGGCTCACGTCCGCCACCACGGTGGGCCGGAAGTAGGGGCCGTCCACCGTGCCGCCGGCCACCACCCGGGCCCCGGTCCCGACCGCCTCGTCCAGCATCTGCCGGGCCCGCTCCAGCTGCCGGATGTTGATCATCGGGCCGAGGCCGACCTCCTCCGTGACCGTATTGCCGACCGTGATGGCCTCGGCCCGGGCGGCCAGCCCGCTGAGGTAGGCGCCGGCCACCGCGCGGTGCACGATGTGCCGCCCGGCGGTAATGCAGGTCTGGCCCTGGTAGTGGAAGGCCGACCAGGCGCCGATCATGGTGGCCTGGTCGATGTCGGCGTCGTCCAGCACCAGCAGCGCGTTGTTGCCCCCCAGTTCCAGGGAAACCTTCTTGAGCTGGCCCGCCGCCGCCTGGGCGATCCGGCGGCCCACGGTGGTGGACCCGGTGAAGTGGATCATGGCCACGTCGGGGTGGCTGACCAGCCGCTCGCCCGCCTCGACGTCGCCCGGCAGGACCTGGAGGATGCCCGGCGGCGCCCCGGCCGCCGCGAACAGCTCGGCGATGGCCAGCCCGCCGCTGCAGGGCGTCTCCGGAGACGGCTTGACCAGCACGGCGTTACCCAGGGCGAGCGCGGGGGCGACCACCCGCATGCCGAGGACGAGCGGGAAGTTCCACGGGGTGATGACGCCGACCAGCCCGAGCGGGATCCGCTCGGACAGCGAGAACCGGCAGGCGTGCCCGGAGGGCAGCAGCTCGCCGGTGGCCCGGGAGGCCAGCGCGGCCGCCTCGGTCAGCTCGCTGGCCGCGGCGGCGATCTCGTAATCGGCCTTGCCCGCGATGCAGCCGGTCTCCCGCATGATCAGCTCGCGCCACTCCTTGGCCCGGCCGGCCAGCTCCGCGGCGGCGGCGCGCAGCAGCCCGGCACGCTCGGCGTAGGTCCGCTCGCTCCAGGCCCGCTGGGCGGGCAGCGCTGCGGCCACCGCCGCGTCGGCATCGGCCGCGCCCGCCAGCCCGGCCAGCCCGAAGATCTCCCCGGAGGCCTTGTCCCGGACCGGCAGCGTCCCGCCCTGGGCGGGACGCTGGAATGTGCCGTCCAGGAACAGCGACTCCTGCCACGCCTGCTGGCCTGTTCCCACCCGCTCCACCCCAGCTCACCGTCTAGCTCGGCCATTCGCTAAGTCATGGCAAGCGCTTTCCGAGTGGTGCGAACGTACCTGACCGATCAGCCCGCCCGCAAGACCCGGAATATCCCGGCCGGTCAGCGGCGGCCGGGACGGGGCAGGGTGCTGTCGCGGAGGATGACCTCGCCGGGCACCGGGATGACCCGCGGCTGGTCAGCCTGCTGCAGGACCAGGCTGGCGGCCATCTCGCCCATCTGCTTGAGCGGCAGCCGGACGGTGGTCAGCGGCGGGTAGATGTCGCGCAGCGTGGTGATGTCGTCGAAGCCGGCCACGCCGATGTCCCCCGGCACGGCCAGCCCCTCGGCCCGGAGCCGGGCCAGCGCCCCCACCGCCATCACGTCGTTCACCGCGAACACGCAGTCCGGCCGGGGGCCGCCGGCCGCCAGGATCGCGCTCATGGCCTGGTACCCGCCGTCCCGGGTGAACGCGCCGTGGATCACCCGCCGCGGGTCGAGGCTGACCGACCAGGCGGCCAGCCCGGCCTCGAACCCGGCCACCCGGTCCCGGGCGGTGACCAGCCCGTCCGGCCCGGCCAGCACGGCGAACTCCCGGTGGCCGAGCGCGACCAGCGCCCCGGCCAGGGCCTGCGCCCCGCTGGCGTTACCGGGCAGGATCGTGTCGATGCCGAGCAGGTCCTGGCCGACGCAGACCGCGCGGCCCCCATCGCGGGTGAACGCGCCGACCTCGGCGCGCAGCGCCGCGGTGGCCGCGGCGTCGGCGGAGCGGCTGCCGACCAGCACTACCGAGCGGGCCCGCTGGGCCCGCATCAGCGAGACGTACTCCAGCTCGCCTGCCCCGCCCGCCGCCGTGCTGGACACGATGGCGAGCAGGCCGCCGGCGTGGCTGACCTCGATCAGCCCGGCCGCGATCGAGGAGAAGTACGGGTCGGCGATGTCGTGCACGATCACGCCCATCATCGTGCTCTGACCCGTCGCCACCGCCCTGGCCTGGAGGTTTGCCATGTACCCGAGCTCGGCGACCGCCTTGGTGACCCGGTCGGCCAGGCGCGGGCCCACCCGTCGCGACCCCTCGTTGACCACCCGGGACGCGGTTGACAGCGAGACCCCGGCCCGGTCCGCGACATCCTGCAGGGTGACCCGGCCGAGGGGCGGCCCGGCCTGCCCGCCCCCGGCCTGCCGGGCCCCGGCCCGCGCCCGGTGCCCCCCTGGTTCCAGCTCCGTCACCGCCAGCCCCCTCGCTGAGTTCCCTGGTTGACCCAGCTTCCCAGGCCACCCTAATCTGGGAAAGCCCTTTCCAAGCATCGCGCCGTGAGCCCGGATCCGCCAGGGAGTGATTGATGTCGCGCAAGGTGATCCAGGTGGCCATGAACGGGGTCACCGGCCGGATGGGCTACCGCCAGCACCTGGTGCGCTCCGTGCTCAGCATCCGGGAGCAGGGCGGTGTCACCCTCGAGGACGGGACGACGCTCTGCCCGGAACCCATCCTGGTCGGGCGCAGCGAACAGCGGCTGCGGGAGATCGCCGAACGGCACGGCCTGGAGCGCTGGTCCACCAGCCTGGATGAGGTGCTGGCCGACCCGGCCGTGGCGGTGTACTTCGACGCGCAGGTCACCGGGGCGCGCGAGGCCAGCCTGGCCAAGGCCATCGCCGCGGGCAAGCACGTGTACACGGAAAAGCCGCTGGCCGACTCCGCCGATGGCGCCCTGCGGCTGGCCCGCCAGGCCCGCGAGGCCGGGGTGGTCAACGGGGTGGTCCAGGACAAGCTCTTCCTGCCCGGCATGATCAAGCTGCGGCGGCTGGTGCGCGAGGGCTTCTTCGGGCAGGTCCTGTCCGCCCGGCTCGAGTTCGGCTACTGGGTCTTCGAGGGAGACGGGGTACCGGCCCAGCGGCCCTCCTGGAACTACCGCAGCGAGGACGGCGGCGGGATCGTGCTGGACATGTTCCCGCACTGGCAGTACCTGCTGGAGGACCTGCTCGGACCGGTCACGGCGCTGTACGCGCGGCACGTCACGCATATCCCGCAGCGCTGGGACGAGTCAGGCCGGCCCTACCCGGTCACCGCCGACGATGCCGCCTATGCGCTGCTGGAGTTCGAGAGCGGGGCCATGGCGTCGGTGAACTCCTCCTGGGCGGTCCGGGTGAACCGCCGTGAGCTGGTCGAGCTGCAGGTCGACGGCACCGGCGGGAGCGCGGTCGCGGGCCTGCGGCACTGCACCGTCCAGCCCCGCGCCTGCACGCCCATGCCGGTCTGGAACCCCGACCTGCCCGACCCCATCGACTACCCGGGCCAGTGGGCCGAGGTGCCAGATCATCAGGTGTTCGACAACGGCTTCAAGGTGCAGTGGGAACTCTTCCTGAAAGCTGCGGCGGCAGGCACGGCCTTCCCCTGGGACCTGGCCGAGGGCGCCCGCGGGGTGCAGCTGGCCCGGCTCGCCCTGCAGTCCTCGGCCGAAGGGCGCCGGGTGGACGTGCCCGGGCTGGCCGGGTGACATGGGCACCCGCGTCAGCCTTCCCGGCCGGGCCCAGCCGGTCAACATCCCGGATCCGCCCTGGGCGGCGGGGTACCCGCCGCCGTCCTCGCGCCGCGTCTACGCGGCCGCGCACGTCGCCGCGTTCCCCGACGGAAGCATCGACTGGGCCGCCACGCTCGGGTTCCGCGAGTACCTGTGGGCCCACGGGTTCGCGGTCGCCGAGGCCATGGACACCGCCCAGCGCGGGATGGGGCTGTCCTGGCCCGCGGCGCAGGAACTGACCAGGCGGTCCGCGAACCTCGCGGCCCGGCTCGGCACGGTGATCGCCAGCGGCGCGGGCACCGACCAGCTGCCCCCAGGCCCGCATCCGCTCCCCGCGATCGTCGGCGCCTACACCGAGCAGCTCGCCGCGGTCCAGGAAACCGGGGCCCAGGTCATCCTGATGGCCAGCCGCGCCCTCGCGGCGAGCACCCGGTCTCCCCGTGACTACCTCGACGTCTACGGTCACCTGCTCGGCCAGGTGGAGCAGCCGGTCATCCTGCACTGGCTGGGCGAGGACTTCGACCCGGCGCTGCGCGGCTACTGGGGGGCGGCCGGCTTCGACGCCGCGGCGGACACCGTCATCGAGCTGGCCGAACGCGCGGACGGCCGGATCGGCGGGATCAAGCTGTCCGTCCTCGACGCGTCCGCTGAAGTGGCGCTCAGGCGGCGGCTGCCCGCCGGCGTCCGGCTCTATACCGGCGATGACTTTCACTACGCCGAGCTCATCAAGGGAAACCCGGACGGGCACAGCGACGCGCTCCTCGGCGCCTTCGCCGCGATCACCGCGCCGGCCGCGGCCGCGCTGCACGCCCTCGACGCCGGTGACCTGGCCGGCTACGACGCGGCCATGGGGCCCACCACGGAGCTGAGCCGGACGATCTTCGAGCCGCCCACCTCCAGCTACAAAGCCGGCGTCGCGTTCCTCGCCTGGCTGAACGGCCTGCAGCCGCACTTCGCCATGCTGGACGGGTTCCAGGTGAGGCGGCCGCAGGCTCACCTGATCCGGGTCTTCGAGCTGGCCGCCGCGGCCGGGGCCCTGCGCTCACCGGGCCTGGCCGCGGAACGGATGACGGCCTACCTGGCCACCGGCGGCCGGCCATGACGGCGGCCCCGCCCGGCAGCCACCGGCGGCCGGGCCCGCCCGGCCGCCACCAGCTGTCCCTCAACCAGGCCACGGTCAAGCACCTGGACCTGGCGCAGAGCGTGGACCTGTGCGTCCGGCACCAGATCCCCGCGATCGGGCTGTGGCGCGACCGGGTGGCTGAGGCTGGCCTCAGCCGGTCGGCGGCCCTGGTCCGGCGCGCGGGCCTGCACGTGTCCAGCCTCTGCCGGGGCGGCTTCTTCACCCACCCGGACCCCGCGGCCCGGGCCATCGCGCTGGCGGACAACCGCCGGGCCATCGCCGAGGCCGCCGACCTGCAGGCCGACGCGCTCATCCTGGTCGCGGGCGGGCTGCCGGCCGGCAGCCGGGACCTCGCCCTCGCCCGGCGCATGGCGGGCGACGCGATAGCCGAGCTGGTGCCGACCGCGCAGCGGCTCGGGGTGCGGCTGGGCATCGAGGCCCTGCATCCCATGTTCTGCGCGGACCGGTGCGTCGTGTCCCGGCTCGGCGACGCGCTCGACCTGGCCCTGCGGTTCCCGGCCGAGACGGTGGGAGTGGTGGTGGACACCTACCACGTCTGGTGGGACCCGCAGCTGGCCACGCAGGTTGAGCGGGCCCGCGGCCGTATCGCCAGCGTCCAGCTGTGCGACTGGATGGTGCCGCTCCCGGCGGACGCCCTGCTCGGCCGCGGCCACCTCGGCGACGGCGTGATCGACTTCGGGCCGGTGATGGCGGCGGTGCGGTCGGCGGGCTACCCGGGGTTCGTGGAGATCGAGATCTTCAACCAGGACGTCTGGGACGCGCCACCGGACGAGACGGCCGCCACGGTCCGGCAGCGCTACGCCCGGGTGCTGGGCTGACGGCCGGGCCGGGATCTAGAACGCCGGGGCCTCGGAGTAGACGCCCCACTCCTGGCGCAGCGCATCGCAGATCTCGCCCAGGGTCGCCTCGGCGCGCGCCGCGGCCAGCATCGGCGGGATCATGTTCTCCCCCGACCGGGCCGCGGCCAGCATCGCGGCCAGCGCCGAGTCCACGGCCGCCTGGTCGCGGGCGTGGCGACGGCGGCCCAGCTCGGTGGCCTGATCCCGCTCCACCTCGTGGCTGACCCGGAGGATCTCGACCGGCGAGCCGACCGTCCCGGTGTGGCAGTTCACGCCGACGACCTTCTTCTCGCCCTTCTCGACCTTCTGCTGGTAGGCGAACGCCGCCTCGGCGATCTCCGACATGAACCAGCCGTCCTCGATGCCGCGCAGGATCCCGCTGGTCATCGATCCGTCGGGACTCATCCCCTTGATCCGGGCGAAGGTGGCCTCGGCCTCGGCCTCCAGCCGGTCCGTCAGCGCCTCCAGGTACCAGGAGCCGCCCAGCGGGTCGGCGACACTGGCCACCCCGGTCTCTTCCATGATCACCTGCTGGGTCCGCACCGCGATCTCCGCGGCCCGCTCGCTCGGCAGGGCCAGCACCTCGTCCAGCGCGTTGGTGTGCAGCGAGTTGGTCCCGCCGAGGACGGCGGCCAGCGCCTCGATGGCGGTGCGCACCACGTTGTTGTCGGGCTGCTGCGCGGTGAGCGATACCCCGGCGGTCTGGGTGTGGAAACGCAGCCACTGGGCCCGCGGCGAGGTCGCCCCGTAGCTGTCCCGCAGCCACCGGGCCCAGATCCGCCGGGCCGCCCGGAACTTGGCGATCTCCTCGAAGAAGTCGATGTGCGCGTCGAAGAAGAAGGACAGCCCGGGGGCGAACGTGTTGATGTCCAGCCCGCGCGACAGCCCGAGTTCCACGTACCCGAACCCGTCGGCCAGGGTAAAGGCCAGCTCCTGCGCAGCCGTGCTGCCGGCCTCGCGGATGTGGTACCCGGACACCGACAGTGGCTTGTAGGCCGGGATCTCCTTCGCGCAGAACTCCATCAGGTCGCCGATCAGGCGCAGGTGCGGCTCCGGCGGGAACAGCCATTCCTTCTGCGCGATGTACTCCTTGAAGATGTCCGTCTGCAGCGTCCCGTCCAGCGCGGCCAGGTCAGCGCCCTGCCGCTCGGCGGCGGCCAGGTACATGCAGAAGACCGGGACGGCCGGCCCGCTGATCGTCATCGAGGTGGTCACGTCGGCCAGCGGGATCCCGGCGAACAGCGTGTCCATGTCGGCCGCGGAGTCGATCGCCACCCCGCAGTGGCCGACCTCGCCGAGTGAGCGCGGATCGTCGGAGTCCCGGCCCATCAGGGTGGGCATGTCGAAGGCCACCGACAGGCCGGTGCCGCCCGCGCCCAGCAGCATCTTGTACCGCTCGTTGGTCTGCCGGGCGTTGCCGAACCCGGAGAACTGGCGGATGGTCCAGGCCCGGCCGCGGTAGCCGGAGGGGTGCAGGCCCCGGGTGAACGGGTACTCCCCCGGCCAGCCGATCCGGTCGAAGCCGGGCACGTCCGCCTCGCCGGGCGGCCCGTACACCGGATCCAGGTCGACGCCGGACAGGGTGGAGAAGTCAGCCGCGCGGATCCTGGACTCGGCGAACCGGCGCTGCCACCGCAGCCGCCCCGCCTCCACCGCCGCAGCCGTCCCCGCCGACTCAGCCGATTCAGCCGACTCAGCCGGCCCTGCCTCAGCCCACTCAGCCGACCCAGCCGTCCCCCCCCCGCCGACCCCGCCGACCCTGCCTCAGCCCACTCGGCGGACTCCGGTTGACGCGACCGTGCGTGCGTGTCCATGCCGTTCCCTCCCGCGGGCGTCCTGGCTCCCGGGCAAAATACTAGGACGTCCTACTATCTCTTCCCCACTGTACCCCCTCCCTGCGCCGCCACCCGCCCCGCCCGCGAGCGCTGAGTTAGTAGATTAACAGTTCGATTTAGACCCCTTATAAGGGGTCTAAATCGAACTGTTAATCTACGCTTGCCCACGCCGCAGGCCGCAGGCCGTTCCGCCCTCGTACGTCCCTGGCCACGCGCCACCTCCGGGCGCCCGCTGAAATCCGCCCTAATTCATCCCAACCGCACGGCACCTACCACCGTCTCAGATACCGCAAGGGCAGTGCGGGGGCACGCCCTTGCGGTTCAGGGTCCGCGCCGCCGCGACGAAGGTGTGGTAAATCTGTGCAATCCCTAGCCGTCAGCAGGCCGGCAGGCACCTCCACGGGGGAGGCCCTGTCACTGTCCGGGCCGTGGAGCATGCCGGCGGGAACCACCGCCCGAGGGGGTTCCGTGGACAGGCTGCGCACCGGCGACCGGGCCGCAGCCGAGGAACTCTTCAACACGTGCTACCCGCGCCTCGCCGGCTGGGTCCGCCGTCTCGTCGATGACGACGACACCGCGCACGAGATCGCGGCCGAGGCGTTCGCCCGGCTGCTCGGCCGGTGGTCCCGGCTGGACAACCCGCAGAGCTACCTCTACATGATCGCCACGAACCTGGTCCGCGACCACTGGCGCAAGACCGGCCGGGAACGCAAGGCGCTGCAGGCCGTGGTGGCCGGGGTACCATCCGACCCGTCCTATCAGCCAGCCCAGGATGTCCATGTGAGAGAACTGCTGCGGACGCTGCCGGACCGGCTGCGCAGCCCGTTCCTGCTGCACTACTACGCCGGCTTCCCGGTCCGGGAGGTGGCCGTGCTGCTCGGCCGGCCGGAGGGGACCATCAAGGCCGACCTGTTCCAGGCCCGGGCCCGGCTGCGCGCGGCCCTGGGGGACACCGATGGCTGACCGCCACGACGGCCTCGACGAGTGGATGAACGCCCAGGTTCAGCCGCTCCCCCCGCCGCCGGGGACCTTCGAGCTGATCAGGAAGCGGGCCCGGCGCCGCAAGATGACCCGGGCCGCGGCGGCCGCCGCGGGTGCGGCCGCCGTGATCGCGGTCATCGCCACGGTGCCGCGGCTGGTCATCACCCAGCTGAACGTCAGCCCGGGGCCAGCGTCCAGCGGCCGCGCGGCCGGGGACACGTCCTCGGCCGCGCATCACCATCACCATCAGGCGTCCGCCTCGCCGTCGGCGCTCCCGTTGACGCCGCCCCCGGCCACGGCCCCCCCGCCCGCGCCGCCGAACTTCCAGGCCACCTCGGTGACCTTCGTGGGCCTCAGTACCGGGTTCGTGCTCGGCCAGGCCGGCACCCCGGGCCACTGCGGCCCGCCCTCCGCCTATATCTGCACCTCGATCGCGGGCACCGGCGACCACGGCAGCACCTGGCACGGGGTCAGCGCCCCGGTCACCGGGGCGCCCTCGGGACCGTCCGGGGTGAGCCAGGTCCGCTTCTACAACAGCAGCGACGGATGGGCCTTCGGCCCGCAGCTGTGGGCCACCCACGATGGCGGCCGGACCTGGACCCGGATCGACACCCGCGGCCTGCGGGTCACCGCGCTGGAGACCGCGGGCCAGCGGGTGTTCGCCGTGTGGGCGCAGTGCTCGGGTGGCGGCGCGGACTTCGCCGCCGGCTGCACGTCCTCGGCGCTGTACTCGGCCCCGCCCGGCGGCGACCAGTGGGCGCCCGTGCCGGGCGCGGGCACCGGCTACAGCCTCGGCGCGACCCCGGGCTCATCGGCGCTGGTCCTGACCGGCAGCCGCGGCTACCTGCTCGCCCCGGATGGCACCCTGCTCAGCGGGCCGGTCACCGGCCCGGGCGGCTGGCAGCCGGTGACCAGCGGCGCCGCGCCGGCCCTGGCTCCCTGCCAGCCCGGCGCGGCGCAGGCCAGCGGCCAGCCGTCCGGGGCGCTGCTCGCCGCCACCACCACCTCGGGGCTGGTGCTGGTGTGCACCAGCCCGGCCGCCGGGGCGGGCCAGGCCAAGACGGTGTACACCTCCGGCGACAACGGCCAGCAGTGGCAGAAGGCCGGCGCCGGGCCGGCCACGGGCATCGCGACCTCGGTAGCGGGCACCACCGCGGGCACGATCGTGCTGGCCACCACGGCCGGCCTGGAGGTGTCCGCGGACGGCGGCGCCACCTGGGCCGCGGCCCAGGGCCCGCTGCCGCCCGGCGGATTCAGCTACGTGGGGATGACCAGCCCGCAGCAGGGCGTCGCGGTACCGGCGGATACCGGGCAGCACGCCGTGTGGTTCACCTTCGACGGCGGCCGCACCTGGCGGGCGTCCCCGATCGGCTGAAAACCTGAAATTCAGAATCTCCGCAACGAGAACCGGCCGGGGCCGGTCATCCTGATCCAGCCGGCGCCGGGGCGGCGGTGAAGTCACCGGCCGCCACCCGCAGCCCGCGGAGCAGGCTGAAGAGCTGCTCGCGCTGCGCCGGGTCGAACCCGGCCAGGCCGAACTCGGCGCCCATCAGGTCCGTGGTGGCCCGGCTCATCACGTCACGGCCACGCCCGGTGATCTCCGCGAGCTTGCCCCGGCCGTCCTGCGGGTTGGGCCGCCGGACCACGAGGCCATGGCGCTCCAGCCGGTCGATGGTGTTGGTGGCGCTGGTGGGGTGCACCATCAGCCGCTCGCCGATGACCCGCATCGGCAGCGCCCCCCGGCGGCTGAAGCTGAGCAGGACGAGTGCCTCGTAGCGGGCGAAGGTCAGCCCGTAGGGCCGGAGCACGGCGTCGAGTTCGGCCAGCAGGATCTGCTGCGCCCGCATGATGGAGGTGACCGCGGCCATCGCGTCGGAACGACCGAATCGCTGCTCCCAGGTCTCGGCCGCCCGGGCGATCGGGTCGAAAGGCAGTTCCAGCGGCGTCGGCACAGGCACACGCTACCCGTGGACCCCCGGGGTTCCATGAGGGTGAGCGGGATTAGATCAGGGTGACCCGGATTTGCCGCCTCGCCTCATAGTGCGGCTGGGGTCGCGGCCGCCGCCCGGGGCATGGCGTCCCATACCGCACCTAGTCAGTAACAACTAGTTACCTAGCGTGACACCTACGTACCCGCGAGTTATATTGCCTGCTGGGGGCACCCTGCAGGCCGTCGCTTGCCGACGGCACACTGCTGGTGGCCCGGCAGCGACGGGAGCGGCGCATGCGGTCCAGCTATGGCACCACGGGGATGACCCCGGTGCTGGCCGCGGGCGTGGGCATCCGGCACGGCTGGACCTGGGTGCTCCGGGCGGCCAGCTTCCGGCTGGAGGTCCCGGAGGCCGGGCGTCCCGCGATCGGCATCGCCATCACCCGGGAAACCGCGCGGGCCGCCGTGATCGACCTGCTGGGCGGGCTGGCCCGGCCGGCATACGGCGAACTCCGGGTGCTCGGCCAGGACCTGACCACCGCCCAGGGCCGGGCCGCGGTGCGCCGCTACGTCGGGATCGCCCGGCTGTCGGCCCGGCCGCAGCCCGGCCGCCGGGTACGCGGGCTGGTCGGCCACGCCGCACGGGTGGCCAACCTGCCGGGGCGGGACTGCGAGGTGCTGGCGGCCGCCATCCTGGACCGGCTGGCCCTGACCCCCTGGGCGGACGTGCCGGTCCGGGCCGCGCCCACGGTGATCGCCCGCCGGGCGAAGCTGGCCGCCGCCGTCGTGCACGAGCCCGAACTGCTGCTGATCGACGGCCTGCTGGACGGCCTCGGCCCCGGCGATACCGAGAACGTCGCGGCCACCCTCCGGGACCTGGGCCGGGACACCGCGATCGTGGCCACCGGCCGCGACCCGGCGGCGCTCGCGCTGGCCTGCGGCGAGGTCCTGACGCTCGCCGACGGGATCATCGTCCGCAATTTAGCCGCCCGCGCCGCCCCGCCGCCCGCGCCGCCCGGCCGGGGGGCGCCCCCGCGGGCCCCGGGACCCCGCCGGGTCTGCCTTAGGCTGGACTAGGTGAACTGGAATCTGCTGACATGCGCGGTCACGCACCATGTCAGCTACTCGCCGGCGGAGCCTGAGGTCCGGGCCAGGCTGCGGACGGCCGCCCCCTCGGGCGAGGCGTGGCAATGCCTGCGGTGCGCGACGTTCGTGCCCGGGCCGCCGGCCGGATCCGGTCCCGCCGTCGCGGCTCCCCGCGTGCGCCGCGACGCCGAACTGCGCAGTGCCCTGATCCTGCGCTTCTTTGCCGTGGAACGTTTCGTGCGCGCGATCGTCTTCGGGTTCATCGCCTACGGCGTATGGCGGTTCAAGTATTCGCGGTACTCGATCCAGCGGGAGTTCAACCGTGAGTACCCGGAGGTCCGGAACCTGCTGCACGAACTGGGGTACAACGTCAATGGCTCCGGCCTGGTCGGCCTGATCCGGCATACGTTCACGCTGGACCAGAGCACGCTGACCTGGCTGGCCATCGGCGCAGCCGCCTACACGGTGGTGGTGGCCCTCGAGGCGATCGCCCTGTGGCGGCTCAAGCGCTGGGGCGAGTACTTCGCCATGGTGGCGACCTGCGCGGGCATCCCCTACGAGATCTACGAGCTGGTGGCCAAGGTCACCGCGCTGCGGATGACCGCTTTCCTCATCAACGTGGCCCTGGTGGTCTACCTGGTGCTGAGCAAGCGCCTGTTCGGGGCCCGGGGCGGGAAGAAGGCCTACGACGCCCGGCTGCGCAGCGAGTCGGTGATGCAGGCGGCCGTCGACGCCGCGGCCGCCGCCTCCGGCCAGCCGGACGACACCCCGGTGCCGCTGATGCCCGTGCCGGACGGCACAGCCTCCGGAGGCGTGGAGACCGGCCGGGCCGGGACCGGCCGCCCGGCCGCAGAGGGCGCCGGAGCCCACGCCGGAGGCGATAGCTGAGCCACCGCGGGGCGGACGGCCGGTTAGCTGAGACCCCGGCCGATGAGCTCGTCGGCGGCGGAATAGGGATCCAGCTCGCCGGCGGCGACCCGCCCGGCCAGGCCGTCGATCCGCTCGTCCCCGGGCAGCCCGCCCATCCGCGCCCGCAGCTCGGCCAGCGCGATCGCCGAGATCTCCTCGCGGGCGCGGGCGCGGCGCCTGCGCTCACCCTCGCCCGAGCGGCCGAGCCAGGCCCGGTGCTCGTCCAGCCTGGTGATCAGCTCGTCGATGCCCTCGCCCGCCGCCGCCGTAGCCGAGACGATCGGGGGCTTCCAGTCGCCTTCCCCGTGCCGGGCCATGGCGATCATGCCGCGCAGATCCCGCACCGCCTCCTGGGCCCCGGGCTTGTCGCTCTTGTTGACCACGAACACGTCGCCGATCTCCAGGATGCCCGCCTTGGCCGCCTGGATCGCGTCGCCCAGGCCCGGGGCCACGATGACCATGGTGGAGTCGGCCATGCCCGCGATCTCGACCTCGGCCTGGCCCACCCCGACCGTCTCGATCAGGACCACGTCGAAGCCCGCCGCGTCGAGCACCCGCACCGCCTGCGGGGTGGCCCCGGACAGGCCGCCCAGGTGACCGCGGCTGGCCATGGACCGGATGAACACCCCCTGGTCCGTGGCGTGCTGCTGCATCCGGACCCGGTCCCCGAGCAGCGCGCCCCCGGTGAACGGCGAGGTCGGGTCGATGGCCAGCACCGCGACCCGCAGTCCCTGCCCGCGGTACGCGGCCACCAGGGCGCCGGCGACCGTGGACTTGCCCACTCCCGGCGAGCCGGTGAGCCCCAGCACCCGGGCCTTCCCGGTCAGCGGGGCCAGCGCTTTCATCGCCGCCCGCAGCTGCGGCGCGCCGTTCTCCACCAGCGACAGCAGCCGCCCCAGGGCCCGCGCGTCACCGTCGCGGGCCCGCTCGATAGCCTCCGCCGGGCCGGCCGCCGGGCCGGCGGCCAGCCCGTGGTCCGTGGCGGGAGAGCGTGTCTCAGCCACGTGCGGCCGCGGCGGGCACCTCGAACAGCAGCGCGCTGCCCTGGCCGCCGCCACCGCACAGCGCGGCCGCGCCCAGCCCGCCGCCACGCCGGCCGAGCTCGTGCACCAGGTGCAGGGCGATCCGGGCGCCGGACGCCCCGATGGGGTGGCCGAGGGCGATAGCCCCGCCGTTCACGTTGACCTTCTCGTCCCCGACGCCCAGGTCGCGCATGGACTGGATGGCGACCGCGGCGAACGCCTCGTTGATCTCGATCAGGTCCAGATCTGACACGCCCAGCCCGGCCTTGCCGAGCGCGCGCCGGATCGCGGCCGACGGCTGGGACTGCAGCGAGGTGTCCGGGCCGGCCACGACGCCGTGCGCGCCCACCGTGGCCAGCACCGGCGCGCCGCGGCGGGCGGCGGCCTCAGCCGACATCACGACCACGGCGCAGGCGCCGTCGGAGATCTGCGAGGACGAGGCGGCCGTGATCGTGCCGTCGGCGGCGAACGCGGGCCGCAGCGCGCTCAGCCCTTCCGCGGTGGTGTCCGGGCGCACGCCCTCGTCGGTGTCAAACACGACCGGCTCACCGCGGCGCTGCGGCACCGGGACGCCGGCGATCTCGCCGGCCAGCAGGCCGTCCTTGATCGCGGTCGCGGCCCTCTGGTGCGACTGGGCCGAGAACGCGTCCTGCTCCGCGCGGCTGATGCCCAGCCTGGCGTTGTGCCGGTCGGTGAGCTCACCCATCGGCGAGTGGTCGAACGCGTCGGTCAGGCCATCGCGGGCCATCGCGTCCAGCAGCTCGATGGAGCCGTACTTGTGCCCGGCCCGGGACCCGGGCAGCAGGTGCGGCGCGCTGGTCATGGACTCCATGCCGCCCGCCACCACCACGTCGAACTCCCCCGCCCGGATGAGCTGCGCGGCGAGCGCGATCGCGTCCAGGCCGGACAGGCACACCTTGTTGATCGTCATGGACGGGACCGACATCGGGATGCCGGCCGCGACCGCGGCCTGCCGGGCCGGGTTCTGTCCCGCCCCGGCCTGGAGCACGTGGCCCATGATCACGTAATCAGCCTGGCTGCCGGTAAGGCCGGCCCGCTCCAGCGCGGCCCTGATCACGACCCCGCCCAGATCCGCGGCCGTAAAGTCCCTGAGCGAGCCGAGCAACCGGCCCACGGCCGTCCTCGCTCCCCCGGCGATCACTGCTTCCCGCATGCCGCAACCTTCCGCCGCGCTGCCCGGCACCGTGCCCGCCGCGGCGGTGCCCACCCTGGCTATCGCGGCACCAGGGCCTCTGCCACGATACCCAGGGAAAGGTTCCCGCCCCAGGATGGAGGCTGCCCGTGCTGCTCCGGATCGATCACGTCGGGATGGCCTGCCGCAGCCTCGACGAGGCGATCGCCCGCTACGAATCCACCTTCTCGCTGACCGTGGCCAGCCGTGAGGAGAATCCCGAGCAGGGCGTCCGCGAGGCGATGCTGCAGGTCGGGGAGGCCGCCGGCGGCCCGACCTGGATCCAGCTGCTCGAGCCGCTGGGCCCGGACACCCCCGTGGGCAAGTTCATCGGCCGCCGCGGTGAGGGGATCCATCACGTGGGTTACGCCGTGGCCGATATCACGGCCGCGCTCGCCTCGATCGGGGCGACGGACGTCCGCCTGATCGACCAGCGGCCCCGGCACGGGTCGATGGGCGCGTCGATCGCCTTCCTGCACCCGGCGGACCTCGGCGGGGTGCTCACCGAATTGGTCCAACCACTGAGGCCCGAGTAATCCCATAACGGGAAATATCCTGGTATGTGACCGTATGCGGCAAGAGCACGTTCCGCCGGTACCGGCGCAACCCGAACCAGGTGATCGCGAATAAGGGAAAAAGCGCCGTTCTGCGGCAAGAGGAAACCTGAAGCCGCCGCTAACGCCGGCCCGGTAAGGCTATGCTGCCAGGCACGGGCGAGCGGCACACTCCGCGCCTGCTGGGTTGGGGGCGGCCTGCTACGGCGTCCTAGGCCTGGGGAGCGGATCGCGATGCCCTTTGCCCGCCTCCGCAAGTCCCCTCGTCTACCCAGGATCAAGCCACATGCAGCCTGAAATCGACGCCCAGCTCAGCAACTTCTTCGAGGAAACCACCCCCCGCGAGTTCGCGCGGGTGATGCGCGGCTACGACCCGCATCAGGTTGACGAATACTTCAAGCAACTTGACGGCGAGGTGCGCCAGCACCGCGAGCAGGTTCAGGCGTTGCAGCAGGAGCTGTCCGACGCGCACCGGCAGATCCGGGAGCAGGAGCGGCCCACCTACGCTGGCCTGGGCTCTCGCATTGAGCAGCTGCTGCGGCTGGCCGAGGAGCAGGCCACCGAGATCGCGCAGGAGGCCCGGTCGGCCGCCAACGAGCTCAACGCGGCGGCCAAGGTTGACGCGGCGGAAGTCCGGGCGGCGGCCGAGAACGAGGCGGCCGAGCTGCGGGCCAACGCCAAGCGGGAGACCGACGAGCAGCGGGCGTCGGCGGAGCGCGAGGCCGATGCGATCAAGACCGGGGCCCGGCGTGAGGCAGACGAGCTGACGTCGACCACCGAGCGGGAAGTGGCCAAGCTGCGGGCCACCGCCGACCATGAGGTCGCGGAGAAGCGGGCGTCGATCGAGCGGGACATCGCCAAGCTGCGCACCACCACCGAGCGGGAGGTGGCCCAGCTCAAGGCGTCCGCCAAGCGGGAGCGCGACGAGATCCTCACCACCTCCAAGCGCCAGGCGGACGAGATGCGCAGCCAGGCGCAGCGCATCCTGGAGGAGAGCGAGGCGCAGCGGGCGCAGGCCGAGGGCGAGTTCGAGATCCAGCTGGCGTCCCGTCGCGAGGAAGCGGAGCGGCAGGAGGCCGAGCGGCTGGCCGCGGCCCAGTCCGCCACCCAGAAGCTGGTCAGCGAGGCCGAGCAGCGGGCCGCCACGGCCGAGCAGCGGGCCGCCAAGGCCAGCGCCCAGGCCGAGCAGACCCGGCGTGAAGCCGACCAGCACTCCCGGCAGCTGGTCGGCAACGCGAAGAAGAACGCCGACCAGATAGTCGCCCAGGCGAAGTCCCAGGCCGAGCAGCTGCTGGCCGACACCAAGTCCGAGATCGAGCGGCACCGCGCCGGGGCGCAGCGCGAGGTCGACGAGCTGTCGAAGCAGAAGGAGAGCATCTCCACTCACCTGGCCCAGATCAGCCAGCTGCTGGGTACCCAGATGCCAGGCCTGGCCGACGCGCTCCAGCCCCGGCAGCAGGCCGTGGGCACGGGCGCCAAGGCCGTCGGCCCGGCGCCGAGCGCACCGGCACCGGCCAGCTCGCCGCAGTCGGCTCCGGCGGCTCCCCCGCGCAACGGCGGCCCGGCCGCCGCCGCGCCGGCCGCTCAGGCGCCGCAGGCCACCACCCGGCAGGCGGCCCAGCCGACGCAGCAGGCCCGCGCCCCACAGGGCGGCCAGCAGGCGGCCCCGGCGGCCAAGCAGCCGGTCTCGGCCAAGGGCAAGGGCAACGACGACGAGTGGTGGACCGAGTAAGGCCCGCGACGAGCGGGGCGTAACGCTCACCACGAGCCAGGCGGTGGCCGGTGCTTAGCACCGGCCACCGTTCGTTGTCCCGCTAGCTCATCGCGGTCTGGCCGCCGTCGATGAGCAGCACCTGACCGGTCATGTACGAGGACGCCTCGCTGGCCAGGAACACCGCGGGGCCGGACATCTCATCCGGGCGGGCCCACCGGTGCATGGGTACCGTCGCCACGGTGGCGGGTCCGGCGGTCTCGTCTTCCCAGAGGTTGCGGTTCAGCTCGGTCGCGGTCCACCCGGGGCACAGCGCGTTGACCCGGATGCCGCTGGCCGCCCACTCGACGGCCAGTGACTTGGTCAGCGAGATCAGGCCCGCCTTGGCCGCACCGTACGGGGACAGGAACGGCGCCGCGCTCACCCCGGCTACCGACGCCACGTTGATGACCGAGCCGGTGCCCCGTTCCATCAGGTGCGGGCCGACGGCATGGCACACGTACACGGCCGAGTCGAGGTTCAGCCGCATCAGCTTGTCCCAGCCGGACAGCCGCAGGTCCAGGAACGGCACCATGAAGCTGGACCCGCCCGCGTTGTTCACCACGATGTCGATGCCGCCCAGCTGGTCGAGGGCCGCGGCCACCGCGGCGTCCACCGGCTCTTGCTTCGTGACGTCGGCGGGAATGACGAAGGCCTTGCGCCCCAGCGCGGCCACCTGCGCGGCGGTCTCGGCCAGCCCATCCTCGCCCCGGGCCACCAGGGCCAGGTCCGCCCCGGCCCCGGCCAGGGCGACCGCGATGGCCTGGCCTATCCCCCGCGAGGCCCCGGTGATGAAAGCCTTCTTGCCCGTCAGGTCGAAGAGCGGCACGGTCAGTCCTTCCACTCGGTGGGTAGCGGCACGGCGGCCGGGTTCACCCGGCGCACGATCTCGTTCAGCACAATACGGACGTAGGGCTCGCCCACCCACAGGTGCTTGGCCCGGTCCACCGCGATCAGCTCGGCCTGCGGCACCCGGGCGAACCGGCGCCGCGCCTCGTCCGGCCGCAGGTAGTCATCCAGCTCCGGGACCAGCACCAGCAGTGGCTTGCCCGCCGCGGCCCAGGCGTCCAGGTCCGCATCGCCCGCGCGGTGCAGCGCGGGCGACAGCAGGATCGCTCCCTCAACGGCCATGCCGGCGCCCCACTTCAGCGCCAGCTCGGTACCGAACGACCAGCCCACCAGCCACGGCCGGGGCAGCCCGGCCGCGGCGGCGAAGCGGACAGCGGCGGCCACATCGTGCTGCTCGGCCTCGCCGTCACCGAACTCACCCTGGCTGCGGCCGTGCTCCGACGAGGTGCCCCGGGTGTTGAAGCGCAGCACGGCCAGGTCGGCCAGGGCGGGCAGCCGGTAGGAGGCCTTGCGCAGGATGTGGCTGTCCATCATGCCGCCGTGCGTGGGCAGCGGATGCAGGCAGACGAGCGTGGCCACCGGATCGCGCTGGCCGGGCAGCGCCAGCTCGCCGACCAGGTCGATCCCGTCGTCGGTGTGCAGGGTGACCGGCTCCCGCCGGGCTGGCAGGACAGTACTCGCCCTGATCTCACTCATCGTTTCCCCGTGGTTCGGCGGGACAGTGGTTCGGCGGGACAGTGGTTCGGCGGGACAGTGGTTCGGCGGGACAGTGGTTCGGCGGGACAGTGGTTCGCGGACAGCGCTCAGGAGGGACTGTGCTCCGTCCTCATCTGCCGACACGACGCCCGGGCCGGCGCTGCATGCGCCGCTCCCAGCAGGGCCGGTGCCAGTGCCGGCGCTCGGCAGGCCCGGGGTTAAGGCTAGGCCAGGCGACCAGATGCGGCATACCGGGCGGGATTTCCTGATCACATCCCGGGCAGCGGTACGTCTTGGCCGAGGCCGCCCCGGGCACCGGGCGGATCACCCAGTCCCCGTCCGGCCAGGACTCCGTGTGCTCAGGCCCCAGGGGCCGCGGGGCCGGCTCCAGCCGCCGGCGGGCCCGCCGGGGGCTCATTTCCGGACCTTCCCCATGCCGGCGACCTTACCGGCCGGGCCTGGCCATCCCGTCCGGCTGGCCTGGCGGCCGCCGGCCGGCTAGGCGGAATCCGCCGGCCCGGCTAACCGGCCGTCTAGTGGAGCAGGCCGACAGGGCTGGGCGCGGCGAACTGCATGATCAGGATGGTCCGGTCCTGGCCCGTCCGCCGGGTGGTGACGTGGGCCGGCTGGTAGGGCGGCCGCTGGTGGCCCAGGAACGCCAGCAGCGACTGCTTCTGCGCGCGGCCGGCCAGCGACAACTGCACGGACCGGAACGGGGCCGCCGCGGGGTCCGGGCCACCATCGCCGAAGGCCACGAGATGCAGCGGGTGGTGCAGGGACGCCATCAGCGCCAGGGTGGCGATCAGCCGGGCATCCACCTGCCCGGCCGCGAGCTGCTGCCGGGCCGCAGCCGGGGCCTGGATCCGGTTGCTCCCGGACAGCCCGGCGCCGGCCTTCTGCCGGTTCTGCAGATCAGCGCGCAGTCCGGCCTGGTAGGCGGGAACCCCGCGCGGGGCGACGATCCTGATGTTCAACCTGCTGGCTGCCCGAGCCGAAGCTGGCCAGCAGGCCCGGCGCGTACACCCTGGTGAGCGGGGCGCCGAACTGATGCCGGAGGGTGGGGGTGGTCACGACGAGGTCGGAACTGAGCGGGGTGTCCCTCCCGGCCTCCAGGGCGCGCACATGGCTGGCGGGGAACCCACGAGACTTCAGGACGGCACACGTCACCGGGTCGCACGAGACCACGGCCCCCGGGCTGACCTGCCTCGCGACCCAGGCGGCGGCGTGGTCGCGGTTCACCGCGACGGCGGCGACGGAGTTCGGGCTGGCCAGATGACTGCGGTGGCCGCCGGAAGCGAGGAAAACAGCGGCTGCCGTCACCCCGCCGATGACGAGGAGGGAGCCGGCGGCCAGGCCCACCAGGCGGCGGTTCAGGCCGGATGACGGCCGGGCCAGCAGCCTGGCGGTCCGCTGGACCGCTGCCTCGTCGGCCGCTCGCCGGGCCGCGGCCCGCCCCGCAGCGGCCTGATCGGCCACCGCCTGCTCCACCGAGGCCTGATCGACGGCGGCCCGCCCCGCAATGGCCTGGCGGGCGGCGGCCCGCCCCGCCACCCCACCGGGGGCGGATGGCTGCGCAGCCATCTGCGCCGCGGGAGCTTCCTGCGCGGCCGCCTGCTCCGCCGGCGTGGCATCCTGCGCCGGGCCCTCCCGCGGCGGCTCACCGGGCCGCGGCACCCGGATGACGGGAATGGGCGCGGTCAGCGCGCTGGCCGGCGCTTTGCGCGCCGGCCGGGCGACCGCAACCGGTTCCGCCTGGAGCACCGGGCGCGGTGGGTGACTCGCCCCCATCTCCCGGCGGAGCAGCGCCCACGGCGGGCCGGGCTCAGCCGGGCCGGGGCCGCCCTTGGTCATGACGTCCGGGGCCGGCCCGGGCTGGTCACCCGCGGGCCGGCCTGGCTGCGCCGCCCCGGCCTGGTCACCCCGGCCCGGGTCCTGCTTCTCCCCGGCCCAGGCCATCCAGTCGCGGCTGCGGACGAATCGCGGCGGCCGCCGCGGTCCCGCGGGCCGGGCCGCGGGTGGCTCTGGCCGCGGCTCCGGCGGCGGCCCGGCACGTTCCCCGGCCACCTGCTCCCTGCGCCGCTCCGCCTCGGCCGCGGCGCGTAGCCGCTCCAGGATGGAGGCGGGCAGGACAGGAGGGCGTGCCACCCGGGCGGGCGGCTGCGGTCCATCACCCATCCCCCGCACCCGGCGGGGCAGCCTGGAGCTGCCCGGCTGGTCGTGGGCCCCGTCCCGGCCGCACCCGGTGTCACCCGGGCCTGTCCCGCCGTACTCCGCACCCGGCCTGCCCCCGGCGGCACCCTCGTCCGGGCCGGGTTCGGCGTCGCCACCAGCAGTATCACCAGACGCGCGCTCAGCCGGCGTGGCGAGCGCGGTCGGCGCGGGCCCGTCAGGCCCGTCAGGGCGGGGCCGGGATGGCGGAATGCGGTTTTCTTTTTCCATCTCGCCAATACCCCCCCTAGGAAGGCGCGTCCAGGCTGCTTCCTCGCGATACAGCGGAGCACACGTGCAGGCACTTTTCAACCTAAATCGCCCGATGTCACGACGACGCTACGTAATGGCACATGCCTGCCGGCGTGGGTGACCACGACGGGCAGTGCGCAGTTCATCGCCACCCGCAGCGGGCCAGCTCTCCAGGCCCTTGTACGGGCGGATCGTCCCGGAGAAAAGCAGGTTCACCGTCCCGTCCCCCGGGCGCCGCGGTGACCGCGGAAATGGCCTCATCGTGACCCGGAAAGGGTCAGAAGCGCCCGGTACTGATCGAATGACGCATGAGGCGTGACCGTCACGGGGAAAGCGCCGGGATCCAGAACCTCTGCCACGCATAACCAGAACATGCTGGGCCTGGTCTGGTTCAACCAGAAGCAGCAGCCGAACAGCCCCTGGCACCGGGGCGGGCGGATCAGGTCGAACGCCCGGGTCAGGCCCCCACGAGGTGGCGCAGCGCGTCCAGGATCGGGACCTGTCCCTTGACCAGCATGTCGCAGGCACGGCGCAGACTCATCCACTCCGCCCGGTCCAGCTCCGGGAACTCCCTGACCTGCCCCGATCCCCGCGGCCACTCCATGGTGAACGTGTTGCTCCGGAAGCCGGACAGGTCCAGGTCCCCTTCGACCGCGTACGTCACGATGACCTTGCCGCCGGGCTGGCGCTGCTCCCCCAGATCCGCCACCGCACCCCCGGGGGCGGGCGAGCCCATTTCCTCCTCGAACTCACGCCGCGCCGCGGCCAGCGGTTCCTCGGCCTCGTCGTACTCGCCCTTGGGGATGGACCAGGCCCGGGCTTCCTTCCTCGCCCAGAACGGGCCGCCCATATGACCGATGAGCACTTCCAGCCCGCCATCCCCGCCCCGCCGGTAGACCAGCAGGGCTGCGCTCCGCTTGGGCACTCCGGACCCCCTCCCGGCCGCTACAGTTGGCTTCCGTGCGACTCGTCATCGCCCGGTGCAGCGTAGATTACGCGGGTCGCCTGTCGGCCCGGCTGGCCCCGGCTACCAGGCTCATCATGATCAAAGCGGACGGCTCCGTCCTGGTTCACTCCGACGGAGGCTCGTACAAACCGCTGAACTGGATGTCCCCGCCCTGCCGGCTGGCCGAGGAACCGGGCCGGTGGGTGGTGACCGGCAAGTCGGGCGAGACGCTGACGATCACCATCGAGGAGATCATCAGCGACTCCTCCTGCGACCTGGGGATCGACCCCGGCCTGGTCAAGGACGGCGTCGAGGCACACCTGCAGGAACTGCTGGCTGCCCAGATGCAGGTCCTGGGCGAGGGCTGGCGGCTCGTCCGCCGCGAGTACCCGACCGCGATCGGCCCGGTCGACCTTATGTGCCGCGACGCCGACGGCGGCTCCGTGGCCATCGAGATCAAGCGCCGCGGCGAGATCGACGGGGTCGAACAGCTCACCCGGTACCTGGAACTGCTGAACCGCGATCCGCTGCTCGCCCCGGTGCAGGGGATCTTCGCCGCCCAGGAGATCAAGCCCCAAGCCCGGGTGCTCGCCGAGGACCGGGGCATCCGGTGCCTCATCCTGGACTACGAGTCCCTGCGCGGCGCCGAGGACGGCGCCCTGCGGTTGTTCTGACCATCACCGCAGATCGTCAGGAGAACCGGCTCATCACGGCCCCGCGACAGCCTGGACGAAGGCGCCCCAACCGGCCCGAACGGCCGGGCCGGCCCGGCAATCTGGCTCGCGATGTCGCGTATCTGGGCGCGCACGTTTTCCAGGCTGGCTACTATGGCCCGGTTATGGGTACTGATCAGGGACCTACCCCTGACCTTCCCGCGCGCAGGCCAGGCCTGCCCACGCGGGGCTCAGGGCTGCCAACGCGGGGCTCGCAGTTGCCGGCCCAGGACTCAGAGCCGCCGGTGCGGGGCTCGGGGCTCCCGGTACGGGGCTCAGAGCTCCCGAAGCGTGGATCAGAGCTGCCGGCCCGGGGCTCAGGGGTACCCCCCGCGGAGGGACCGGCGCTGCCCACGCGGACCACGCGGTTCCGCCGGGCGGGCCGCCACCGCAGCCCGCACCAGCTGTCCGTGCCGTCCGACGCGCCCGCGCTGATCCTGGCGGTTCCCGGCCCGGCCACCGACGCCGGGATCGATATCGCCGCCGGCATCATCGACGTGGCCAGCCAGTCCTGCCCCGGAGTCACGGTGCGGGCCGGCTTCCTGGAGGGCGAGGAGGAAAGTCTCAGCTCCGTGCTGGCCGGCTGCCCCAGGGTGGAGGACCGGCCGGCGGCCGTGGTGGTACCGATGATCATCTGCCCGCAGCCGGAGACAGACGCGGGAATCGCCGCGGAGATCGCCGCCGCGGCCGTGCCGGTGCTGCAGACGGCGGCCCTCGGGGTCCACCCGATCCTGGCGGGAGCCTTGCACGCCCGGCTCGCCGAGGCGGGCCTGGCCCGCGGGGACCGGATGGGCCGGATCAGCATCGTCAGCACCGCGGCCGAGGGAGTGCTGGTGACCGCGCTCGGCACCGACGCGATGTCCATCGCCGGTACCGGCGCGGTGCTGCTCGCCGCGCGGCTGGCCGTTCCGGTCGCGGCCGCGTCGCTGAGCGAACCCAGCAGCATCCGCGACGCGGCGGCCCGGCTGTTCGACGCCGGCGTCACCAGCCTCGCCCTCTCCCCCTGCGTGATCGGGCCCGAAATCGACCATCTCGACCTCAGTGCGGTCGCCGAGGCGGCGGGCATGAAGACCGCCCAGCCGCTCGGGGCCCAGCCGGCCGTCGGCCAGCTGGCGGCGATGCGCTACGGCGCCGCGCTGCAGGACCCGCAGCTGGCCGGCACATCGAGCTAAGCGGCCGCCCTGCGCTCTCCGCCCGGCTACGCGTCCGGGCTAGCCGCCGAGCACAGCGGCATTGACGGCCTGGGCCCCGGCCGCCAGCTCCGGGACCTCCACCACGGTGATCCCGGATGAGCGCAGCAGCTCCGCGCCGCCGCCCTGGGCGAACAGGGGCGGCTCCAGCCAGGCGATCACCACCCGGCGCAGGCCAGCCGCGATGATCAGCTCGGCGCACGGGCGGGGACGTGACGCGCGGAAGCGGCATGGCTCGAGCGAACTGTAGAGCGTCGCGCCGGGCAGCCGCGGATCGCCGGAGCCCAGCGTGGCCAGGGCCCCCTCCTCCGCGTGGTCGTGCGGGTCGCGCTGCCGGGAGTAGCCGGTGGCGATGGCGCTGCCGTCGGCGGCGACGATCACCGCGCCCACACAGAAGGCCGACGGGGAAGGCGGGCAGTGCCGGGAGAGCTCGATAGCCTGGCGCAGCCACTCCCGGTCGGCCGCGGTGGCGGCGGGCCCGGAGCCGGGCACCTGATCAGCCACCGGCCGCCGCCCCCTCCCCCGGCCCGGATGGGCCACCGGCGCCCTCCGCCAGGTAACGCAGCAGGACCACCCCGCCGACCGGCCGGGCCTCGGCCAGGCGCAGCGGATGAGCTGGGCTGGCCGGGTAGTGCCCGGGCCCGGCGAAGCGCGGCGCGGCCGGGTCCCCGACGAAGAACGGGGCGATCACCAGCTGCAGCTCATCCACCAGCCCGCCGGTCAGGAACTGGGTCCCCAGGCTGGCGCCGCCCTCGACCATGAGCCGGCCCACCCCGCGCCCGTCCAGGTCAGCCAGGATGTCCGCCAGCCGAGGCGGGTCACCGGCGTCCACGAGCTCGGCCAGGCCGCCGACCCGGCCGCGCAGCTTCGGCAGCACCGGCCCCGCGGCGTACACGATGCGCCGCGCGGCCACCGCCAGGCCGGCCGGGTCACCGCCGTCGCCCGGGCCACGGAAGAAGCGGGCCTCCGGATAGAGATCGCCGCTGGCGGTGATCGTGACCCCGGCGGGCTGCGGCGGCAGGCCGCGGGCGGTGCGGGCCGCCTGGTGCCGCGCCGAGCGGACGAGCAGCCGGGGATCGTCGCGGCGGATGGTCCCGGCCCCGACCAGGATGGCGTCCGCCGCTGCCCGTTCCGCGTCCACCCGGTCCAGATCGGCCGCGCCGGACAGCACCAGCCGGTCCTCGCCGGTCCCGTCGAGACAGCCGTCCAGCGACACCGCGCAGCTCAGCACGACGTACGGACGTCCGGTCATGTCGGCCGCTCCGGTGTTAGCGATCTGGTCTCCGGCTCACGCACGTCCAACGCTACCTGGGCCGGCCTGGGCGGTGATTTACTGGCACGCAAGGCCGCGAAGCCGCGAAATCGCGGGATTACCGGATCAATGCACAGGGCGACGGTGAGGGCAATGGGCACGTCGGTGTGGGAGCAGGGACCGGCCTGGGTCGCGGAGAATTTCGACTCGGTCAACCCGGCCACCTCCGAGGTCATCGGCACCTACCCGGTGCAGGGGCGCAGTGAGGTTGACGCGGTCGTGGAGCGGGCCCGCCAGGCGGCCTCCTGGTGGGCCGGGCTGGCCTACTCCCAGCGCCGGACCCGCCTGCTGGCCTGGAAGTCGCACATCACGCGGTACCTGGCCCGCCTCGCGGAACTCGTGCACAACGAGACGGGAAAGCCCCTCGCCGACGCGCAGCTGGAGATCCTGCTGGCGATCGTGCACATCGACTGGGCCGCGAAGAACGCGGGCCGGGTACTCGGCCCGCGCCGGGTCCGCAGCGGCCTGATCGCCATCAACCAGGCCTCCCGGCTCGAGTACCAGCCACTCGGCGTGATCGGCGTGATCGGTCCCTGGAACTACCCGGTGTTCACCCCGCTGGGATCGATCGCCTACGCGCTCGCCGCCGGGAACGCGGTGGTGTTCAAGCCGAGCGAGCTGACTCCCGCGGTCGGTGGATGGCTGGTCAACTCGCTCGCCGAGGTGGTGCCCGAGCAGCCGGTCCTGCAGATGGTGACCGGAGGCGGCGAGACGGGCCAGGCGCTGGCCCTCAGCGGCGTCAACAAGATCGCGTTCACCGGATCAGCCGCCACGGCCAGGAAGGTGATGGCGGCCTGCGCGGAGAACCTGACCCCCCTGGTGGCGGAGTGCGGCGGCAAGGACGCGCTGCTGGTCGGCGCCGACGCTGACCTGGACGCCGCGGCCGACGCGGCCGCGTGGGGCGCCCTGTCCAACGCCGGCCAGACCTGCGTGGGGGTGGAACGGGTCTATGTGGTGGACGAGGTGTACCACACCTTCCTGGAGAAGCTGGCCGAGCGGGCCGCGACGGTCCGGCCCGGCGAGGACCGGGAGGCCGACTACGGCCCGATGACCATGCCCGGCCAGATCGAGATCATCGAACGGCATATCGCTGACGCGCTGGCCCGGGGCGGCCGGCCGGTGGTCGGCGGCCTGGCCAGCATCCGGCGGCCGTACGTCGGGCCGGTCATCCTGGCCGACGTGCCCGAGGAGAGCCGGGCGGTGTGCGAGGAGACGTTCGGCCCCACGCTGACCGTCACCCGCGTCGGCGACCTGGACGAGGCGGTGCGCCTGGCGAACGCCAGCCGGTACGCCCTCGGCTCCGCCGTGTTCAGCAAGAACGCCAAGCGGGGGCTCGCGGCCGCGCGGGCCCTGCGCAGCGGGATGACGTCGATCAACTCGGTCATCACGTTCGCCAGCGTGCCCGCGCTGCCCTTCGGCGGCAGCGGCGACTCAGGCTTCGGCCGTATTCATGGCGAGGACGGCCTCCGGGAATTCTCCCGGGCCAAGGCCATCACCCGCCAGCGGATGCGGCCGCTGGCCGATCTCACCACCCTCCAGCGCAGTGACAAGGACCTGAACCGGGTCCTGCGCCTGGTCACCCTGGTGCACGGCAAGCGCTACCGCTGAGGAGCCGGGCGGTCAGCGCATCCCGATCACGCCGCTGCTGGCCGTGAGCCCCGGATCCACGGCGTCCAGCGGCGCGCGGCCGCAGATCAGGTCGGCCGCCCGCTCGGCGATGGCGATGACCGGGGCGTTCGTGTTGCCCCGCGGGAGCACCGGGATGACCGACGCGTTGACCACGCGCAGCCCCTCGACCCCCCTGACCCGCAGCTCGGGATCGACCACGCTGGTCAGCCTGCTCGCGGCCAGCCGGGAGTCGCCGCCCATCGCGCACGTCCCGACCGGGTGGTAGAGCGTGCCGAGATCATGGCGGATGAATTCCCGCAGCTCGTCCTCGGTCCGCACCGCGGGACCCGGGGCCATCTCCACCGTGCAGTGCTTGGCCAGCGGCCCGGCGGCGGCGAATTCGCGCGCCATCCGCAGCCCGCTCAGCAGCGGCTCCATGTCCTCGCTGGCGTAGAGGTAGCCCGGGTCGATGGCCGGCTTGTGCCGGGGGTCGTCGCTGCGCAGCCGGACGACCCCGCGGCTGGCCACCGCGACCAGGGTGATCAGCATGGAAATCGCCCGGGTGGAAGGGTCGGCCAGCCCCTGGCGCTGGAAGGGCACGGGCAGGACGTGCCACTGCAGGTCGGGCGCGGCCAACGAGGGCATGGTCCGGGTGAATCCGCCCGCCTCGGCGATGTTGGACGTGAGCGGGCCCGAGTGCAGGTACCGCCAGCGGCCGAGCTGGGACGGCCCGGCCTGCTCCCAGAGGCCAGTCGCGCGGGGGGTGTGCCACATGGCGGTGACCACGGGGTGGTCCGCGAGGTTGGCGCCCACCCCTGGGCTGTCCGCGACGACCCGGATCCCCTGCTCGATCAGCTGCTCGGCGGGGCCGATCCCGGACAGCAGGAGCAGGTGCGGGCTGCCGATGGTCCCCGCGGTCAGGATGACCTCGCCCTCGGCCCGGGCCACCTCTTCGACGCCCCGGCGCAGATAACGAACCCCCGTAGCGCGGCCGCCGTCCACGATGACGCCCGTGGCCAGCGCGTCCGTGTGCACCGTGAGGTTGGGCCGGGCGGCGGCAGGGTGCAGGTAGGCGTCCGCGGCTGACCAGCGCCGGCCGTCGCGCTGCGTGACCTGGTAGAACCCGGTGCCGTCCTGGGCCGCCCCGTTGAAGTCCTCGTTGGCGGGCAGCCCGCATTCCCGGGACGCGGCCACGAAGGCCTTGGTCAGCGCGGACTTGTGCTTGAGGTCCTGGACGCTGAGCGGCCCGTCGATGCCGTGGTAGGCGGAGGCCCCGCGGGAGTTGTCTTCGGCGCGGAGGAAATACGGCAGCATGTCCGTATAGCCCCATCCGGTGCACCCGTAGTCGTCGCGCCAGGTGTCGTAGTCCAGCCGGTTGCCCCGGATGTAGATCATCGCGTTCATCGATGAGGACCCGCCGAGCATGCGCCCGCGCGGCCAGTAGACCGATCTGCTGCCCGCCCGTTCCTGCGGCACGGTATGGAAATCCCAGTCGTACTGGCTCTGGAAGAGCAGGTTCAGTGCGGCCGGAATGTGTATTTCATCGGCATTGTCCGGTGGCCCGGCTTCCAGCAGGAGGACCTGGGTCGCCGGGTTCTCGGTGAGCCGTGCGGCCAGGACGCATCCAGCGCTGCCTGCGCCCACGATGACGTAGTCGTACACGGGGACCTCACGGGGGCAATCGGGGGAACTAGCCGACACCCTAGCGGGACATCCGCAAAACTCGAGCGCGCTCCCGGCCGCTAAGCCGGGAGCGCGCTCCCCAGGGCCACCGCGGGCTCTGGCGGGCCCCCGAGAACCGCCAGGCACCAGAGGCGGTGACCGTGTGTCAGGTACGGCCGCGCGGCCGCAGCTTGGTTACTCTTAGCTCTTATACGATGTCACATTGTGGTTGTGATGTGAATACCCAAAGGTCAGGACATTGATCGCTTACGACAGCGTGGCCTCGCGGTGACCCAGACCGGCGGCCGGACCGCGGCCTGACGACGCTCACCGATACCGTGGGGACCATGGCACGTGACCGCAGGGAGCAGCCCGTCGTGCTCTCCCGCATCTACACCCGTACCGGCGACGACGGCACGACCGGCCTGGGCGACGGCAGCCGGGCCGCCAAGACTGATCCGCGCCTGGCGGCCTACGCCGACGTGGACGAGGCGAACTGCGCGATCGGGATGGCGATCACGCTGGGCAGCCTGCCCGGGGACCTGGTGACGCTGCTGGCCCGGATCCAGAACGAGCTGTTCGATGTCGGGGCCGACCTCTGCAACCCGGTGAGCGATAACCCGCCCTATCCCCCGCTGCGGATCACCGGGGACTATGTCCGGGCCCTGGAAGAGGACTGCGACACCCACAACGCGAGCCTGCCGGTCCTGCGCAGCTTCATTCTTCCCGGCGGCGCGTCAGGCGCCGCGTTGCTGCATATGGCCAGGACCATCGTGCGCCGGGCGGAACGGACGACCTGGGCGGCGCTGGAGACCTACGGTGACTCGATGAACCCGCTGACCGCCCGGTACCTGAATCGCCTGTCGGACCTGCTGTTCATCCTCGCGCGGGAAGCCAACGGGCCGGACGGCGATGTGCTCTGGAAGCCCGGCGGGGAGCGCTAGGCGCCCCGGATCCTTCATCGCTGGTTTCCTGCCCCCGAGTCAGCCCGGAACACGGCCTAGCTGGCCTGGCCGAGGTATGAGCCGGGGGATCCGGGCGGCGCGGCTTCGAGCCAGGCGAGAAAGCCGGTGAGCGCCGCGTCGCTCATCGCGAGTTCCACCGTGCCGTGGCCCTCGGCGACCCGGCACTCCACGATCACGGCTCCCTCGCCCAGGCTGGCCACCTCGTCCGGGGTCGGCGGCCGGCGGGTGAGCACGGTCAGCGTGCGGCGGCTGAAGACCAGGCTGGGCCCCAGCTGGAACCCGAAGATCTGGTACCAGCGCAGTTCATCCGGCTGGTAGGCGGCCACCCCCAGGCGCCAGTTGCCGTCTGGAACGCGCAGCCCGCACTCAACGGTCCCGCCGCCGCGTTCCAGCAGGTACCTGCGGGCGGTGATACCCGCCGCGAGCAGCACGACCACGATCAGGAAACCAGCGAAGAGCCAGGCCGCGTCGAAGGCCAGCGCTCCGCTCATCCCGGCCCCCCGCGCTGGCCCTCGTCAGGCCCCGTCGCCCGCGGCCCGCAGGAGGGCCCGGGAGTACTTCACCTCGGCCGACTCCTCTTCGCCCCCGGCCTCGGCCTCACTCAGCGCCGCGTCGAGCCGGGACTGGATCGCCCCCCGGTCGACCTGGCTGCCCAGCTCGGCCTGGCGCACCAGGATCGATACCCGGTCATCGTGCACGGACAGGAAGCCGCTGCGCACGGCGACCCGCACGACCGGCTCCTGCGCGCCCGATGCCTCTTCCGGATCGCGGATCTCGACCACGCTTCCCTCGGCCAGGATGCCGAGAACCGGCGGGTGGGAACCCATGATCCCGATGTCACCGTCCAGCGTCTTGGCGATGACCATGCGGGCGTTCCCGGACCACACCTCGCCGTCCGGGACAACCAGCTCTACCTGCAGGGTCACCGTCTCGCTCCGCCCCGGGCGCCCGTCACTGGCGCTCCATCTCCTTGGCCTTCTTCTCCACGTCCTCGATGCCACCGCACATGAAGAAGGCCTGCTCCGGATAGTTGTCGTACTTGCCCTCGGTCAGCGCCTTGAACGAGGCGATGGTGTCCTTCAGCGGCACGAACACGCCCGGCTGGCCGGTGAACTGCTCGGCCACGAACATGGGGTGGGACAGGAAGCGCTCGATGCGCCGGGCCCGCTTGACCGTCACCTGGTCTTCCTCGGACAGCTCATCGATACCGAGCAGCGCGATGATGTCCTGCAGCTCCTGGTAGCGCTGGAGGATGCGCTGCACCTCGCGGGCCACGTCGTAGTGCTCCTGGCCGATGTACTTGGCGTCCAGGATCCGGGACGTCGAGGCGAGCGGGTCCACGGCCGGGAAGATGCCCTTCTCGGTGATGGCCCGGGACAGCGCGGTGGTCGCGTCCAGGTGGGCGAACGTGGTGGCGGGCGCCGGGTCGGTGTAGTCGTCCGCGGGGACGTAGATCGCCTGCATGGAGGTGATCGAGTGACCGCGGGTCGAGGTGATCCGCTCCTGCAGCTGGCCCATCTCGTCGGCCAGCGTCGGCTGGTATCCCACGGCCGAGGGCATCCGGCCCAGCAGGGTGGACACCTCCGATCCGGCCTGGGTGAACCGGAAGATGTTGTCGATGAACAGCAGCACGTCCTGGCCCTGCACATCGCGGAAGTACTCGGCCATAGTCAGCGCGGACAGGCCGACCCGCAGCCGGACGCCCGGCGGCTCGTCCATCTGGCCGAAGACGAGCGCCGTGTCCTTGATGACGTTCGACTCGGTCATCTCCGTGAACAGGTCGTTGCCCTCACGGGTCCGCTCCCCCACCCCGGCGAACACCGAGACGCCGCCGAAGTTCTTGGCCACCCGGGTGATCATCTCCTGGATGAGCACCGTCTTGCCCACGCCCGCGCCACCGAACAGCCCGATCTTGCCGCCCCGGACGTACGGGGTGAGCAGGTCGAGGACCTTGATGCCGGTTTCCAGGATCTCGGTCCGCGGCTCCAGCTGGTCGAACGGCGGCGGGTCACGGTGGATCGACCAGCGGTCTTTGATTTCCAGGGAGGAGGCGCGCACGTCCAGCGGCTCGCCGAGCACGTTGAACACATGCCCCTTGGTCACGTCCCCGACCGGAACCGTGATCGGCCCGCCGCTGTTGACGACGGTGGCTCCGCGGGTCAGGCCGTCGGTGGGCGCCATGGAGATGGTCCGGACCGTGTTGTCGCCTAGGTGCTGTTCCACCTCAAGCGTCAGGGTCCGCGTTTCCCCCGCCAGGGTCACGTTGACCCGCAGCGCGTTGTAAATGTCGGGGATGTCCTCCTCAGTGGAGAACTCCACATCGACCACCGGGCCGATGACCCGCGCGACACGGCCGGTACCCTCGGGGGTTTCCTCCCCGCCCGCGGCGGGGGTGTTCTCGACGGTTGCGGTCATGGCACTCACTCTTTCCCTGCGACGGACTCGGCCAGCGCGTCGGCTCCGCCGACAATCTCGCTGATTTCCTGGGTGATCTCGGCCTGGCGGGCCTTGTTAGCCTCGCGGGTGAACCCCTCGAGCAGGTCGTTGGCGTTGTCGGTGGCGGACTTCATGGCCCGGCGGCGGGCCGCGATCTCCGAGGCGGCCGCCTCCAGCAGCGCCTGGTAGACCCGGCTTTCCACATACCACGGCAACAGTGCGTCCAGCACGGCCTGGGGCGAGGGCTCGAATTCGTACAGCGGAATCGGGCCGCTCACGGGCTCCTCGGTGGTCTCCTCGATGACCAGCGGGATGATCCGGTGCACGGCGGCGTTCTGGGTCAGCATCGACACGAACTCGGTGTACACGATGTGGATTTCGTCGACCCCGCCGTTCTCGGCTGGCCGGCTGAACGCCTCGAACAGGGTCTCGGTGATCTCCCGTGCGTTGTTGTGCCGGGGCGTTTCCGAGAAGCCGCTCCAGGAGTCGGCGACGTCCAGGCCGCGGAAGCGGTGCCAGGTGACGCCCTTCGTCCCGGACACGTAGGTGACCGGCTCGACGCCGCGCTCCCGGAGCCGGGCCCGCAGTGCCTGGGCCTCGCGCATGACGTTGCTGTTATAGCCGCCCGCGAAGCCACGGTCGCTGCTCAGGATGAGGATCGCGGCCCGCTGCGGATTCTCGGGCTCCCGGACCAGGGGATGATCGATATTCGCGGACTGGCTAACCACCGCCTCGACCGCCTGGGTGAGTTCCCGGGCGTAGGGCCCCGCGTCGCGGACCCGCTGCTGGGCCTTGATGATCCGCGAGGCCGCGATCAGCTCCTGGGCACGAGTGATTTTGGCAATGGACTGGACTCCCCGAATCCGCTGCCTGATCGCCCGAAGCTGTCCTGCCATCCTGGGCCTTCCTTACTTCGGCTCGTCGGAAGCGCGGACGCGCTTCTTCACCGTGTCGCGCTCGATCTCCGACTCGTCCATGGGCTCGGCCGGCTCCTCCTGGACGAGCTGATCGCCGCCGCTGACCGTGAAGCCCTTACGGAAGTCTTCGATGGCTTCCTTGAGCCCAGACGCAGTGTCATCGGACAGCTGCCTGGTTTCCCGGATCGCGTCGTAGATCCCGGACCGCTCACGCTGGATGTAATCCAGGAACTCGCGCTCGAAACGGCCGACGTCTTCCAGCGGGACGTCGTCGAGTTGGCCGTTGGTACCGGCCCAGATCGACACGACCTGGCGCTCCACCGGGTACGGGCTGTACTGCGGCTGCTTGAGCAGCTCGACCAGGCGCGCACCACGGTCCAGCTGGGCCCGGGACGCCGCGTCCAGGTCGGACGCGAAGGACGCGAACGCCTCCAGGTCACGGAACTGGGACAGCGCGAGCTTCAGGCCGCCGGCGACCGACTTCATCGCCTTGATCTGCGCGTCGCCGCCGACCCGGGAGACCGAGCGGCCCACGTTGATGGCCGGGCGGACACCCGAGTTGAACAGGTCGGTCTCCAGGAAGATCTGCCCGTCGGTGATCGAGATGACGTTGGTGGGGATGTAGGCCGAGATGTCGTTGGCCTGGGTCTCGACGATCGGCAGCCCGGTCAGGGAGCCGTTCCCCATTTCCTTGGAGAGCTTTGCGCACCGTTCCAGCAGCCGCGAGTGGAGGTAGAAGACATCGCCGGGATAGGCCTCGCGGCCCGGCGGCCGGCGCAGCAGCAGGGAGATGGTGCGGTAGGCCGCCGCCTGCTTGGACAGGTCGTCGAAAACGATCATGACGTGCTGGCCCTGGTACATCCAGTGCTGGCCGATGGCCGAGCCGGTGTAGGGGGCGATGTATTTGTACCCGGACGGGTCGGAAGCGGGAGACGAGACGATCGTCGTGTACTGCATCGCGCCCGCGTCTTCCAGGGACTGCCTGACCTGCGCGGTCGTCGAGCCCTTCTGGCCGACCGCCACGTAGATGCACTTGACCTGGCGCGTCGGGTCCCCGGACTCCCAGTTCTCCCGCTGGTTGATGATGGCGTCGATGGCGATGGCAGTCTTGCCGGTCTGCCGGTCGCCGATGATCAGCTCACGCTGGCCGCGGCCGATCGGGGTGATCGCGTCGATCGCCTTGATCCCGGTCTGCAGCGGCTCGTTTACCTTGCTGCGCTCGACCACCGAGGGGGCCTGCGTCTCCAGCGGGCGCAGGGCCTCCTGCTCGATGTCACCCTTGCCGTCCAGCGGCACGCCCAGCGAGTCCACGACCCGGCCGAGGAAGCCGTCGCCCACGGGGACGGAGAGGATCTCCCCGGTGCGGCGGACCTGCTGGCCTTCCTCGATCTTGCTGAAGTCACCGAGGATGACCACGCCGATCTCGCGCTCGTCCAGGTTGAGCGCGAGGCCGCGGATACCGCCGGGGAACTCGAGCAGCTCGTTGTACATGGCCGAGGGAAGGCCCTCGACGCGCGCGATGCCGTCGCCGCATTCGGAGACGGCGCCTACTTCTTCCCTGGATGCCGCGTCTGGCTGGTACGCCTGGACGAAGCTCGCCAGCGCGTCCCGGATCTCATCGGGCCGGATTGTCAGCTCCGCCATGGTCCTCGCGTCTTCCTCGTCAGTTGGTTAACAGGTCTGTGGTTGTCCCGGCGTACGCGGTGCCCGCGCATCAGTGCTGGCCCATCAGGCGGCCAGGCGCCTGCGCAGTGCCGCGAGCCGGCTCGCCACACTGCCGTCGATGAATTCATCCCCGATCTGCACGGAGATGCCACCCTCCACGTGCGGATCAACGAGAACGTTCAGGTGAACCTCGTGCCCGTACGCGCTCTCGAGCGCCGCGACCAGGCGCTCACGCTGGCGGGCGGTCAGCGGGATGGCCACCCGTGCTAGCGCGATGAGACGCTGCCGCCACTGCGCGACGACCTTGGCGTACTCCTCCAGGCTCGTGTCCAGGCTACGTCCCCGGGGGTGCTCCGCCGCCTGGCCGATCAGCCGCCGGGCGTCCGCGGTCACCTTGCCCTCGAGCAGGGTGTCAAGCATCTGGTTCTTGTACTGCGCCGGGATGCTGGGGTTGGACAGGACGGCCCGCAGCTCGGGCGCGCCCATGATCACCCGGCCGAACCGGAAGAGCTGGTCCTCCAGGTCGTCGAGGTGCCGGCCACGCTCGGCCGCCGCCGCGAACGCCGTGACCGCGAGCTGCTCGACCGCGTCGGTCAGGTCAGCCGACCTGGACCAGCGCGCTTCACACATGCTCACGAACAGGTCGAGGGTGGCGTCACTGACCCGGCCACGCAGCAGCGTGCGGGCCAGCTCGCTCCGGGCCTCCGGCCGGCGGCTGCCCTCGGCCAGGGCCCGGCGCAGCCCGGACTGCTCATCGAGCACCCGGAGAATGGCGAAGAGCTCCTCGCCGAGAGTCCGCGCCTCAGCCGCGGACGTCAGGGCCTCGGACAGGCGCTGCCTGGCCTCCGCCAGAGCGGCCCGGCTGGGGCCTCTCATGTGGCGGACCTGGCCTCGTCAGCCTGCGGCTGCTCGAGGTCCTCGATGAACCGCTCGACGATGCGGCGCTGCCTGGCCACGTCCTCCAGGGACTCTCCGACGACGCGGCTGGCCAGGTCGACGGCCATGGCCCCCACGTCGGTCCGCAGGGCCTGCAGGGCCAGCATCCGATCGGTCTCGACCTGCGTGTGAGCGGCGTCGATGATGCGCCGCGCCTCGGTCTGGGCCACCTCGCGCATGTCCGCGATGATCTGGGCGCCCTGCTCCTGGGCCTGCTCGCGGAGCCGTGCCGCTTCCTGCCGGGCCTCGGCGAGCTGCTCACGGTACTGCCGCAGCACGGTCTGGGCCTCGGCCTGCGCCTCTTCGGCGCGCTGCAGGCCGCCTTCGATCTTGTCCGTACGCTCGGCCATCGTCGTCTGGATACGCGGCAGCAGCACCTTGGCCAGCACCGCGAACACGACGAGGAAGGCGATGGCCCCGATGATCAGCTCCGGCCACTCGGGCAGCAGCGGATTGCTCGGCGGGGTCACGACGGCGGCAAGGGAGATCACTGTTCGGCCTCCTGTTGTCTACGGGAGATCACGTGCCGTCCCGCTCATCCGGCGGCGTGGAAGACGAACGGGACGACCAGGCCGATCAGCGCCAGCGCCTCGGCCAGCGCGAATCCGATGTACATGTTGGACTGGATCAGCCCGCGGGCTTCTGGCTGCCGGGCCATGGCCTCGACGCCGTGACCGAAGATCAGGCCGATGCCGACGCCCGGGCCGATAGCCGCGAGGCCGTACCCGACCGCTCCGAAGTTGATGATGAGGTTGCTCGTGCTGCCGGCCGCAAGAAGATGCGAGACATCAAGCATGTGGACATTCCTTTTCATTCGGGCCGGCGAGTGTCCACCGCCGGCGGGTTAGGTGAGCCGCCAGCGCGGTCGATCGCGCTGGCGGACTGATCGGGGCCGGGTGCACCTCAGTGACCGGCTTCCAGTGAGCCGCCGATGTACTGGGCGGTCAGGATGGTGAAGATGTAGGCCTGCAGCGCCTGGATCAGCATCTCGAACGCGGTCAGCACGATCGTGAGGATGAACGAGGTCGCGCTGAACAGCAGCCCGACGCTGAGGCTGAACAGATACCAGGTGGAGAGGGTGAAGACCAGCAGCAGGATGTGCCCGGCGAACATGTTCGCGAACAGCCGGACGGCTAGCGTGAACGGCCGGATGAGCAGGTACTGCAGGATCTCCACCGGCGCCAGGATGACCAGGATTCCCACGGGTACGCCGCTGGGGATCATGTTCCTGAAGTAGCCGCCCAGCCCCTGGTGCTTGATGCCCAGGTAGGTGTAGGTGCCGTAGACCATCAGCATGAGCGCGGCCGGGAAGGCGATCATCGACATCGGGGGGAACGCGGCGATGGGGATGATCTCCATCAGGTTCATCACCCAGATGAAGAAGAACAGCGAGACCAGGAAGGGCAGGAAATTGTCGCCGCGCTTGCCGATCATCGGCAGCAGGATCTGCTCGCGGACGAACTGGACCCCTATCTCGCCGAGGTTCTGCGCGCCACGCGGGACTATCTTCGGCTTGGCGAACGCGGCCCAGAAGAAGCCGACCACGACCACGGTGCAGACCAGTGCGAGCAGCATCGGCTTGGTGAAGCTGAACGACCCGATCGTGAAGAACGGCTCGAACAAGAACGTAGGACCGGGATACCCCGGCCCCTGGAAGCCGCAGTGCGAGGACGAGAAGACGTGGCTGTTGTCCACGGTGCACTTGCTCGCGGCAAGGATCAGCGTGTCACCGCGCAAGACAGTTTCCTCCTGCTTCGTACTCGCGCACATCGCCCGCGGGCGTGGCGCGCATCCAGGCCGCCCAGGTCCGGGCGGAACGTCGTGGCATGCCGGCGCTGGCCTGGCCAGCACGCTTTGCATGCAGATTACCTATTGGTGCCTGCCGTACTTCCAGACCACTCCGCCGATGGCGAACACCAGCCCGAGGAGTGCACCCAACGGCAGCAGCACCGGAATGTGCGTCAGCCACGCCACCAGCCAGCCGACGAGGCCGTAGGCCACCATGCCGGCGATCAGGTAGCTGAAGATGCTCCAGCCTGCGTTCTCCTCGTCCGGCGGCCGACGGTCCCGAGGCTGCCCGTACTGGGGCTGCCCGTCCTGGGCCTGGCTGTCCGGGGATCCGGCGGGGTCCGGGGATGCGGATCGGGTTCCGCCCATGGCGCGCCAGGTCATCGTGCAGGCTGCAGAGGGCAGGCTGACCCGCGGGCCGCGATCCGCCGTCCGGGTGCGAAGTGAGCGCCACGCGTCACCGTTCCCCGTCCGGTTCCACGTATAGCATTTTGAGCCGCATCGACCAGAAGACCTGCGCGCCACTCCAGACCAGGATGCAGATAATGGCGGTCAGGCCGAACAGGCGCCCGTTGAACGCCGTCGTGTTGCTGAACCTGGACACCAGGATCATCAAGACGATGATCTTGAGGATGTAGGTGGTAAGCGCGGTCACCATCATGGCCTGCGGGCTGACCTTGGCGGCCCGGCTCACGGCCGTGATGCTGATAGCGAAGAACACCCCGACCAGGGCCACACCGAGTACGCTGCCCAGCAGCCCCTTGACCCCGCCGAGCGCTGTGCTCAGGGCGATCATGATTACGGCAGCACCAGCCGCGACCACGGCGGAACGCCGGGCGATCGGGCTATAGCTTGCCAGCATCTTAGGTGGCTCCGGAGGGCTCAGGAGGACACTTGACTCGGGGATGCGCCGGTCCGCCTCCCACACAGCACCGGCCAGGAGCCTGGGTGCCGCCGAGGCGGAGCTCGCGCGCCGCCGGGTGAGCGAAACCTATCACGGGCCCCTCACTCGTCCTCGAGTGACTGCTCGTGAAAGATATCACAAGCTCCTTGAGCCGGTCTTTACCAGGCCCCCGCGTGTGATGAATGTTACGTGACTTCTGATTGTGGTACATGAGTCCGTGAACCGTACCAAACCTCCCGCCCCTTCCGGTCCCGGCGCTCCGGCCGCCCTAGCGACCGCACCCCCGGAGCGCCAGCACTTTTCCCGCGGATGGTGCGCCGAATTCCGGCAAATCACCCGCCGTGACGCACATCGCGCGGAGAAGTCGTCGCTGCCCAAGATCAATGTGACGAATGATGCTGGTGATTCGCGGGGATCCGATGAGCGGGCGGCCGATCCGGGAGGCCGCGGCGCGCTGGATCTCCGCGGGGCGCCGGGGGACGGGGCGGAGGGCGGGGGGCTGAGGAGATGGTCGGGCGAGTTAGCGGAATCGCCACGGCATGAAGGGCGACTGCTCTTCCCTGCTGGAGTCGTGGCCGTCGCGGTTCTCGCGCCGGCCGCGGCCGGCGCTGGGCGGCTGGGCCCGGACCGGATCCGGGTGCTGCAGGCCGGGGTGCTGCGGGCCAGGGCCCTGGGGTCTTGCGGGCCGGGGTCTTGCGGGCGGCTTGCTGGGGACGCGACGTCCTGAGGGCTGGCGCCGCCCGGGTCAGCGGCCCGCGGGCGCGCATCCCACCAGCCGGAACCCTGCTGGCCAGCGCTCGGCCGGCCCGGGAACCACTGGCCCGTATCAGAGTTACCTGATCCTGGGCTACCTGAACCAGAACGGCCCGGATCAGAACGGCCCGGGTCAGAGTGGCCCGGGTCAGAGTGGCCTGGATTCGTGCGGCCCGGGAACCACTGGCTCGTCTCCTCCTGGCCGGCCGGATCCGAAGGCCATCCGCCGTCCGAGGTCGCCGGGTCCGAAGGCGCCGGGTCCGAGAGCCATCCGCCGTCGCCGTCGGGGAATGCCCCGTCGGGGAATGCCCCGTCCGGGAGCGCCCCGTCGGGGAATGCCCCGTCCGGGAACGCCCCGTCCGGAAGCGCCCCGTCCGGGAACGCCCCGTCCGGAAGCGCCCCGTCCGACGGAGAACCGGCGGAGAGGCCGCTGCGAGAGGAAGCACCGTTCGGGGCCGCGTCGCCCGCGGAGGTCCTGGGCCCACCGGGGGTCCTGGGCCCACCGGGAGCAGGACCAGGCTCGGCCGCCAGCCCGGCCTCACGCGCGCGCGCCGCCTGCCTCGCCTGCCACGCCGCTGCCGCCGACCGCGTATCCCAGGCGGCGCCAGCCCGGCCCGCATCCCGGGCTGCTCCGGCGGGCCGCGCCTGGTCCGCGGGCCGCGCCTGGTCCGCGGGCGGCGTGTCCCAGGCCGGCCCCGCAGGCCGCGCGTCCCATGACGATTCCGCGGGCCGGGCGTCCCACCCTGGCCCAGACGGCCGGGCGTCCCACCCTGACCCGGACGGCCGCGGGTCCCATGCCTCCGGGGCAGGCTGCGCCGCCCAGCTGGTGCCCGCTGGTGCCTGGCCGGGGCTCCCGGGCCCAGCCTCCCCGTAGCGCGCGGCGCCGCGCCCCTGCGGGCCGGCGGCCAGGCCCGGATCGGGAACGCTGCCCCGCTCCAGGCCGCTCCCCCGGCTCGCATCGAGGCCGCGGTCCACGCCCGGCCCTCGCTGGGCGCCAGTCCCGCGGTCCACACCGAGTCCGCGATCCACACCGAGTCCACGGTCCGCGCCGGCCCACGGTCCAGGCCGCCCGGCCCGCACCGCTACCGCGATCCGGGGCCCATCCACCGCCTGGGCCCGTCCCCCGGTCCACGCTGGACCCGCGATCCGCGTCCAGCCCCCGGTTCAGGCCGGGGCCACGATCCGCACGGCCCCGGGACGGGGCGCTGACCCCCGGGGAACTAATACCAGGCACACCGGTGCCCGGCACACCGGCACCCGGCGAGCTGCCTCCCGCCGCCGGGACGACCGCCGGGACGGGAGACGGCACCGGGCTGCCGGTCACCCGGCTGCCCGGCGCGGGCACCGGCCCGGCGACGTTGGCCGCCAGCCGCAACTGGCCGTGCCGGTTCCACCAGCGCAGCCGCGGCATGGACGCCAGCAGCAGCACCAAACCCCCGGCCACGGTGACGATGCCCAGGACCAGCAGCTTCGTCCGCATGATGGACAGCAGCACGACCGTGCCGGCGAACAAGGACGCCCACAGGTACATGAGCAGGACGCTGCCCCGGTGCGAATGCCCGATGGCCAGCAGCCGGTGCTGCAGGTGCTTCTTGTCCGCCGAGAACGGGGAGCGCCCGGCCCGGGTCCGCCGCACCACCGCGAGCAGCAGGTCCGCGTACGGGATCAGCATGATGATGGCCGGCACCAGCAGCGGCAGGATTTCGGGGAAACGGTTGACCGTGCCGCCGCTGTAGGCCGACGGGTTGGTCAGCGTGTTCGGGTCCAGGGACGCGAGGCTGGCGATGGGCGCGTACGCCAGCAGCAGCCCGAGCAGCATGGACCCGGTGTCGCCCATGAAGATGCGGGCGGGGTGGAAGTTGTGCGGCAGGAAGCCCAGGCACACCCCGGCCAGGATGGCCGACGCCAGCGCCGGGTCAGTCTGCTCGTCCAGGCCCAGCCGCTTGGTGAGCGTGTAGTAGTACAGGAAGAAGGCGGCCGCGCCGATCCCGACGATCCCGGCGGCCAGGCCGTCCAGCCCGTCGATGAAGTTGACCGCGTTGATGGTCACGACCACCACGAGGATGGTCAGCACGGTCTGCTGGTCGGCGGTCAGCGAGAGGGTCACGCCGCCGGGCCACGGCAGCCAGGCCACCACCGCGCCGCTCCACCACACGATCGCGCCGGCGGCCACCTGGCCGGCCAGCTTGGTGATCGCCCCCAGCCCCCAGCGATCGTCCACGAAGCCCATGACGACCACCAGGCCGCCGGCCAGCAGCAGGCCGCTCGCCACCCTGCTGCCCATGAAAACGGTGCTCAGATGGGTCAGCCGGGACGCCACCAGCAACCCCGCGGCCAGCCCGAGGTACATCGCGATCCCGCCGAGCAGCGGGACAGGCTCAGTGTGGACATCCCGCGCGCGGCCCCTGTGCTCAGCCCCCACCGCCATCGCGAAGCGGCGTACCAGGGGCGTAAGGAGGTAAGTGACGGCGGCGGCCACCAGAACTGTGAGGCCGTACTCGCGCATCCCGGTTCACCCGGCCCGTTCGGTTGCCTCATCCATTAGGGATCAACTTTAGAGCACTAACCTGAGGGTAGGCCGCACAGCCACCCAACGCGGCCATACTTACCCGTCGGCGTCCCGGCGGGCATGATTCCCCTGGTCAGCAGCATTTTCTTCACTGCCGGCCAGGCCGGCCACCGGGCCCGGCGTGGCGTCGGCGGCCAGGTCAGGCCCATCCGCCTGGCCGGCGTCCCCGGCCGGGACCTCGCCGGCGGGGGCATCCCCGGCGGCGGCCTCGCCAGCAGGAGCATCCCCGGCGGGTCCCGGCGGATCCCCGGCAGGGACCTCGCCGGCCGGGTCAGGGACCGCCTCATCATCCACGATCGCCACCGGGATCACGTCCCGCAACCGTTCCACCGGGATAACACCCCGTCGCAGCAACCGCGGCACGGACCCGGTCAGGTCGACGATCGTGGACGGCACGTCTCCCGGGCACCGGCCACCGTCCAGATACACCGCGACCGAGTCGCCCAGCTGCGCCATGGCCTCGTCGCACGTGGTCGCGGGCGGCCGGCCGGACAGGTTGGCACTGCTCACGGCCAGCGGGCCGGTCCTCTTGAGCAGGTCGAGCGCGACCGCGTGCAGCGGCATCCGCACCGCCACGGTGCCCTTGGTCTCGCCCAGGTCCCAGACCAGCGTGGGGCTGGACCGGCAGATGATGGTCAGCCCGCCCGGCCAGAACTCGTCGATCAGGTCTTTCCCGGTGTCACCGAGATCCATGACCAGCGCCGTGGCCGCGCGGACCGATCCGACCAGCACCGGCGGCGGCATGTCCCGGCCCCGGCCCTTGGCCTTGAGCAGGCCCTCCACGGCCACCGGGTCGAAAGCCTCAGCCGCGATCCCGTAGACCGTGTCGGTGGGCATCACCACGAGCTGGCCGCGGCGCAGTGCCCGCTCCGCGTCCGCGAGTCCCTGAAGCAGCTGCGCCGGATCCGCGCAGTCAAACCGTGCGCTCATGAGTGTCCATCCTCCCACTGCTGCGCACCGGGCCAGACCGCGGTCACGAACCGGTCCCGGCGGGCCAGGTCCTTGTGGTTCCGCGTGTCCCGCCAGCCCCGCTCCTCGGCGAAAACCCAGTACACGGCGGCTCCCTGGGGCGCGCCGTGCTCCACCGCGACCAGGCCGCCGGGGCGGAGCAGCCGCCGGGCGGCCTGCTCGACGACCCGGACCGCGTCCAGGCCGTCGGTGCCCCCCCACAGTGCGGTGGCCGGGTCGTACTCGCCGACTTCCGGCGGCACCGAGGCGCCCCACGGGATGTAGGGCGGGTTGCTGATCACGAGGTCCACGGTGCCATCCAGCTCACCCAGCGCCGGGCCGAAGTCCTCGCCGTGCAGCGTGACCCGGCCGGCGGTGTGCGGGGCGGTGCCGGCGCAGCGGGCGATGTTGCGCTGGGCCCAGTCCCGGGCCAGCGGGTCCGCTTCCACCGCGTGCACCTGGGACCGGGGCACCTCCTGGGCGATGGCCAGCGCGATGGCGCCGGACCCGGTACCCAGGTCGGCCACGACCGGCTCGGTGACGTCCATCTCGCGCAGCCGGTCGATGGCCCACCCGGTCATCACCTCGGTTTCCGGCCGGGGCACGAACACCCCGGGGCCGACCTCGAGATCCAGGTACCGGAAGTAGGCGTGCCCGGTGATGTGCTGCAGCGGCTCCCGCGCCTCACGGCGGGCGATCTCGTCCCAGAACCTCGGGTTGAACGCCGAGTCCGGCACCCGGTGCAGCTCGCCGCGGCCGACGCCGTGCACGTGCGCGGCGATCTGCTCCGCGTCGGCCCGCGGCGAATCGACCCCGGCCTCAGCCAGCCGGGCCGCGGCCACCGCGATCTCGTCGAGCAGCAGGTTCCTGCCCGGCTCAGCCGCCATCCGCGGCTGCCGCTCTCCCCGACCGGTCCGCCTCCACCAGGGCGCTGATCACCGCGTCCAGGTCCCCGTCGATGACGTGATCGAGGTTGTAGGCCTTGTAGCCGACCCGGTGGTCGGAGATGCGGTTCTCCGGGAAGTTGTAGGTGCGGACCCGCTGGGAGCGGTCCACCTCCTTGACCTGGCTGCGGCGTTCGGCCGAGGCCTGGGCCTCGGCATCCGCCTGGGCCTGGGCGAGGAGCCGGGCACGCAGGATGCGCAGCGCCTGCTCCTTGTTCTGCAGCTGGCTCTTCTCGTTCTGGCACGAGACCACGATGCCGGTCGGCTTATGGGTGATCCGCACGGCGGAGTCCGTCGTGTTCACGCTCTGCCCGCCGGGACCGGAGGACCGGTAGACGTCCACCCGCAGGTCGTTCGGGTCGATGGTGATCTCGACCGGGTCGGCCTCGGGCATGACCAGCACGCCTGCGGCGGAGGTGTGGATCCGGCCCTGCGACTCGGTGACCGGCACCCGCTGCACCCGGTGTACCCCGCCCTCGAACTTCAGCCGGGACCAGACGCCGTCGCCGGGGGCGTGACGGCCCGCCTTCACCGCGACCGTGACATCCTTGTAGCCGCCGAGGCCGGTTTGCGTGGCGTCGAGGATCTCGGTCTTCCAGTGCCGCCGCTCCGCGTACCGCAGGTACATCCGCAGCAGGTCGCCGGCGAACAGCGCCGATTCCTCGCCGCCCTCACCGGCCTTCACCTCGAGGATGACGTCCTTGTCGTCCATGGCGTCTCGCGGGACCAGGTACTCGTTCAGCTGCTCCTCGAGCTTCACCCGGCGGCGGCGCAGGTCCTCGGCCTCGACTGCGAACGACGCGTCCTCGGTGGCCAGCTCGCGCGCGGTCGCCTCGTCCGCGGCCGTCTGCTGCCACTGCTGGTACGTCTCGACCACCGGGCTGATCTCGCCGTAGCGCCGCGACAGCGCCCGGGCTCGTTCGGGGTCAGCGTGCACGGCTGAGTCGGCGAGAGTGCGCTCCAGATCGGCGTGCTCCTGCGCCAGCTCACCCAGCCGGTCGAACACCGTTGTCCTCCTGCGGTGATTGCCTGCGGCGACCGGGGACCCCCGCCAGGCGGCGGCCCCGGAAAATTTAAGCTGAAAATTGAAGATCACCGTGCCGTGGCCGCATGGTTCCGGTCCCGGGAGACCGGCCATGCCATCCCGGCACGGTGATCCGTGAAAGCTACTTGGAGCTCGAGCCCGTCGTGGGCTGCTTGCCGAACCGGCGCTCGAACCGGGCCACGCGGCCGCCGGTGTCGAGGATCTTCTGCTTGCCGGTGTAGAACGGGTGGCAGCTCGAGCAGATGTCGGCGTGGATGGCGCCGTCCTTGGCCGTGCTGCGCGTGGTGAAGGTCTCCCCGCAGGTGCAGGTCACCTCGGTCACCACGTACTCGGGGTGGATACCAGGCTTCACTTTGTGTACTCCTGCCTTGGGCGGTCGCCGGGTCGCCGGGCGGCTGATGCCGCCGCGGCGTGAACCGGTACCGCGCTGTTGATGGCTACCAGTGTGCCAGACCCTGCAACATGCTGCCGGGCCTGCTGATTCCCTGTTAAGAGCCGACGGTGGTCTTCTGCACGTGGAGCAGGAACTCCGCGTTGCTCTTGGTCTCCCGCATCCGCTCCATGAGGACCTCGAGGGCCTGCTGCGGCTCCAGGGCGTGCAGCACGCGGCGGAGCTGCCAGACGATCTTCAGCTCCTCCGGCGTCATCAGGATCTCCTCCTTGCGGGTGCCGGAGGCGTCCACATCGATGGCGGGGAAGATCCTCTTGTCGGCCAGCTCGCGGCGCAGCCGCAGCTCCATGTTGCCGGTGCCCTTGAACTCCTCGAAGATGACCTCGTCCGCGCGGGACCCGGTCTCGATGAGGGCCGTGGCCAGGATGGTCAGCGACCCGCCGTGCTCGATGTTCCGGGCGGCACCGAAGAACCGCTTCGGCGGGTAGAGCGCGGTGGAGTCCACACCACCGGACATGATCCGGCCGCTGGCCGGGGCGGCCAGGTTGTAGGCCCGGCCGAGCCGGGTGATGGAGTCCAGCAGCACGACCACGTCGTGACCCATCTCGACCAGCCGCTTGGCCCGCTCGATGGCCAGCTCGGCGACCGTGGTGTGGTCCTCGGCCGGACGGTCGAAGGTGGAGTGGATCACCTCGCCCTTGACCGAGCGCTGCATGTCGGTGACTTCCTCAGGCCGCTCGTCCACCAGGACGACCATGAGGTGGCACTCCGGGTTGTTCTTGGTGATCGCGTTCGCGATGGCCTGCAGGATCATCGTCTTGCCCGCCTTGGGCGGTGACACGATGAGGCCGCGCTGGCCCTTGCCGATCGGGCTGACCAGGTCCATGATCCGGGTGGTCATCACGTTGGCGTCGGTCTCCAGCCGGAGCCGGTCCTGCGGGTACAGCGGGACCAGCTTGGAGAAGTCCGGGCGGCCGCGGGACTGCTCGGGGTCCAGGCCGTTGATCTTGTCCAGCCGGACCAGCGCGTTGAACTTCTCCCGGCGCTCGCCCTCGCGGGGCTGCCGGACCGCGCCCTCGATCACGTCTCCCTTGCGCAGGCCGTGCCTGCGGACCTGGGAGAGCGACACGTACACGTCGTTCGAGCCGGGCAGGTACCCGGTGGTACGGATGAATCCGTAGTTGTCGAGCACGTCGAGGATGCCGGCGATCGGGATGAGCACGTCATCCTCGCTCACCACGGGCTCGGGCTCGGCCCCGCCCACGCCACGCTCGCGGCGGCGGTTCCGGTTGCGGAACCGGTCGCGGCTGCGGCGGCGCCCCGAGCCGTCGTCATCGTCATCCCCGCCACGGTCTATCACCGGGCCGCCGCGCTGGCTGTCCCGGCCGTTGCTGCGCTGGTTATTGTCGCGCTGGCCGCCGTCACGCGGGCCGCTGTCGCGCTGGCCACCGTCGCGCTGGCCGCCGTCGCGCTGGTTACCGTCACGCTGGCTGTCGCGCGGCTCTCCCCCATCCCGCGGGGAACCGTCGCGGGAGGAGTCGTCACGCCGGCCACGCTGGCGCCGCTCGCCGCGGCGCTGCCCGTCCTGGCCCGGCTGGCCGTCGGCCCGCCCTGCGTTCTCACCCGCGCCGTTCGCGGGCTGGCCGCCCTCAGCGGCAGCCGCTCCGGCCGGGGCGAAGGCGAGCTGGCCGTCGCCGCCGTTGGCCTGGGCACCCTGTCCGGGAGCGCTGGCCGGTGCCGTGTTCGCCGGTCCGGTGCTGGCCTGCTCCGTGCTGGCCTGCTCCGTGCTGGCCTGCTCCGTGCTGGCCTGCACTGCGTCGCGGGACCCGCCTCGCCGTGCTTCGCGCGTTGTCGCGGCGGCGTCCTGCGCCGGGCCAGAAGACTGCGCGGCGCTGCCCACAGCGGGCTGTGTCGTGGTGTCTGAATCCATGGCGTCCTGCTCACGGTGGCGAGGCGCGCCGGCTCCCGCAGACGCACCACGCTGGACTGAGTTGTCGAGTGCCCCGCTCCCGTTGCCCGCCGGGGCGCCAGCCGCGCGGCCGCTGTCTCGAGCCGGAGCGGCCGTGCCGCCCTCCCTGCCCTGGATCGCCTCGATGAGCTGGCTCTTGCGCATCCGCCCGGTGCCGGTGATGCCCATCGACTGGGCCAGCCGCTGAAGGTCGGCCAGCAGCATGCCGGACAGCCCGGAACCGCCGCGGCGGGCGGGTTTGTCGGTCACCGTCTCACCGGCCGGGGCATCCGTGCCCGACGCGCTGCTGGCCGCACCCGCCGCGGGCGGGGACAGGCCAGGTCCCCCTGAGTAGCCAGGGGACGCCTCAGGCACGCCTGAGGAGCCGGTGAAGAGTTCGGTGGTGTCGCTCACGAGGGGTCCTTCCCAGGGAGCGGGCGTCGGCCGCGCTCGCGGCCGTTCGACCCGGTGTCACGGCCCGGCGAAAGCTGCCGGGCCCGGTACTGCCCTATCTGTCTTGCCTCAACCGCCGAGGTCCGCGCGTCCGCCTGTGCCCCGTTTCCGGTCCCGGTCCCGGCCGGCGACCACAGGATTAACCCGGATTCCATGCCTGGAGCAGGAGTTTCGGAACGAGCCCAGACGGCTGGGGTAGCGCGCCTCGACCTCCCGCCCGCTCCCGGCTCACCGCGACCGCCCCGCGTTTCGTGTATGCGAGGAGGAGGTGATGACCCGGAGAGTTGACGGAGCGTCACTGACCCCGCCCGGCGGTCAAGCCGGTCACGAAGCAAGTGACGGGCGAGCACCTGGCCCCATGATGGGGTATCTGGTGCAGCACCCACCTTAACACTAGGAGAGCCCACAGCATTCCCCCGGCACCGGTCCGTGTGTCGTGAATGACCCTGTCCAGTCTTGCGGCTTCTCCCGCGCGACCCTTCCAGGGCAGCCGGGCAGGCGTGCACCGGGTGGGTGTCCGGGAGATCGGTGTCCGGGAACTGTATCCAGGAGCACTTCGTCCAGTAACACTGCGTCCGGGTACGCGTCACCGCGCGCTGTCTCTGGGGCGTTCGCCTGGCACGGCGGTCTGGAGGGTAGCGCCTTGCCGGTCGATGGCCAGGGGGCTTATACGCCATCCGATACCCGTTTCCGCCGCGATTGAATCCACCAGGTCAGGCCCGCCGGCCGCGCCCGGCACCGTGAACGCGAGTACAGAGGGGCCGGCCCCGGAGACCACCGCGGCCACCCCGGCCGCGCGCAGGCGGCCGAGAAGGTCCGCGGTGCGCGGCATGACCCCGGCCCGGTACGGCTGGTGCAGGAAGTCCTCGGTGGCGTCGAACAGCACGTCCGGGACCCGGGTCAGCGCGGCGACCAGCAGCGCAGCGCGGGCCGCGTTGGCGGCCGCGTCCCGATGCGGCACCGCGGCCGGCAGCGCGCCCCGTGCTGTGTGCGTGGACAGGCTTTCCTCCGCAACGAAAACCACCGGCCGGATCTCCTCCAGCACCGGCAGGCGGACCACGCGGGGACCGGGCGGGACCGCCGGGGCCGGGCCGCCGTCCAGGCTGGCGGTCTGCCGTGGGGTCCAGGAGATGGTCAGCCCGCCGTGCAGGCACGCGGCCACGTTGTCCGGATGCCCTTCCAGGCTGGTGGCCAGGGCGAGAACGGCGCCGTCCGGCAGCAGGCCTGCCCCGTCCCGGGCGAGCCCGCGGGCGGCCAGGATGCCGGTCACGATGGCGGCGGCCGACGAGCCGAGCCCGCGGCTGTGCGGGATCGCGTTGAGGCTGCGCAGGCCGAGACCGGGGGGCTGGCCGCCGAGCACGTCGAACGCGGCGCGCATGGCCCGCACCACGAGGTGGGACTCGCCCGCACTGGCGGTCTCGCTGCTCTCGCCGGACACCTCGATGTCCAGCCCGCCGCTGGTCACCCGGGCCACGGTCACGTCGTGCAGGGACAGCGCGAGGCCGAGGGCGTCGTACCCGGGGCCGAGGTTGGCGCTGCTGGCCGGGGCCCGGACCACGACCGGCCTGTCCCGCCACCGGGATCCGCTCACAGCTTCTCCTGAGATATTCGCGCCGTCCGGCCAACAAAACCCCACCAGCCACTCGCCCGGGCCTGACGGCCCAGGCTCGCTAGCCGGTACCGTACGGCGCTCATGGAACTGTGCTCCTCAGGCCAGGCCCAGAGCGGCCGCGGCGGCCCCGCTGTCCGCGGGCACGGTGATCGGGGCGGGAGCGGCCGACACCGCCCAGTCCGGGTCCTTGAGCCCGTTGCCGGTCACCGTGCACACCACCCGGGAACCGGGTGCGACCTGGCCTTGTTCCCGGGCCTGGAGTAGTCCGGCCACCCCGGCGGCCGAGGCCAGCTCGCCGAACACGGCCTCCTTGGATGCGAGCAGCCGGTACGCCGCGAAGATCTGCCGGTCGGTGACCGAGTCGATGAGACCGCCCGAGGCGTCCCGGGCGGCCTCGGCCAGCCCCCAGGAGGCCGGGTTGCCGATCCGGATCGCGGTCGCGATGGTCTGCGGGGCGCGGACCGGCTCGCCGCGGACGATGGGCGCGGCCCCGCTGGCCTGGAAGCCGAGCATCCGGGGGGTCTTGGTGGCCCGCCCGGCCGCGGCGTACTGGGTGTAGCCCATCCAGTAGGCGGAGATGTTGCCCGCGTTGCCGACCGGCAGGCAGTGCACGTCGGGAGCGTCGCCGAGCGCGTCCACGATCTCGAACGCCGCGCTCTTCTGGCCTTCCAGCCGGTCCGCGTTGACGGAGTTGACCAGCGCGACGGGGTAGTCGGTGGCGAGCTTGCGGGCCAGTTCGAGGCAGTCGTCGAAGTTGCCGTCCACCTGGAGCAGCTTGGCCCCGTGCACCAGGGCCTGGGCCAGCTTGCCGAGCGCGATCTTGCCGCGGGGCACCAGGACGGCGCAGGACAGCCCGGCGCGGGCCGCGTAGGCCGCGGCGCTCGCGCTGGTGTTGCCGGTGGAGGCGCAGATGACGGCGGTGGCGCCGCGGCTGACGGCCATGCTGACCGCCATCGTCATACCCCGGTCCTTGAAGGAGCCGGTCGGGTTGGCCCCCTCGACCTTGAGGTACACCTCGCAGCCAGTCCGCTCGGAGAGCACCGGGGCGGGCAGCAGCGGCGTGGCGCCCTCCCCCAGCGTGATCACCGGGCTGGTGTCCGGCAGCGGCGGGAGCCACTCCCGGTACTGCTCGATCACGCCGCGCCAGGGCACGTACCCCGCCGCCGCGGAGGTCACATCCGCAGTCATTCGTCCCCCTCGCCTTCCACCCGCATCACGCTGGCCACGGCCCGTACGGAGTCCATCGTCTCCAGTTCGGTGACGCAGCGCGAGAGCGCGGCGTCCGGCGCGGCGTGGGTCACGATCACCAGCTGGGCGTCCTCGCCGCGGCCCTCCTGGCGCACCGCCTTGATGGAGACCTCATGCCGGGCGTAGGTCTCCGCGACCGCGGCCAGCACGCCGGGCTTGTCCGCGACGTCCAGGGCGACGTGGTACCGGGTCCGTGCCTTTCCCATCGGGAGCGCCCGCAGCTTCGCGTAGGTGGACGGGTCCGGGCCGCGGGTGCCGGCGATCAGGTTGCGGGCCACGGCGACCACGTCACCGAGCACGGCGCTGGCGGTCGGCACTCCCCCGGCACCCGCGCCGTAGAACATCAGCCGCCCGGCCGCTTCCGCCTCCACGAACACCGCGTTGTAGGCCTCGCGCACGCCGGCCAGCGGGTGGGTGCGCGGGATCATCGCGGGGTGGGCGCGGACCGAGACGCCACCGTCCCGGCGCTCGCAGATCGCGAGCATCTTGACCACGTGCCCGAGCTCCCGGGCGCTCGCGATGTCCGCGGCCGTGACGCCGGTGATGCCCTCCCGGTACACATCGGCCGCGGTGACCCCGGTGTGGAAGGCCAGGCCGGCCAGGATGGCCGCCTTGGCCGCGGCGTCGAAGCCCTCGATGTCGGCGGTGGGGTCGGGCTCGGCGTAGCCGAGCGCCTGGGCCTCCTCCAGCGCGTCCGCGAACCCGGCGCCCGAGGTGTCCATCCGGTCCAGGATGTAGTTGGTGGTGCCGTTGACGATGCCCAGGACCCGGTGCACCGTGTCCCCGGCCAGCGACTCGCGCAGCGGCCGCAGCAGCGGGATGGCCCCGGCCACCGCGGCCTCGTAGTAGAGGTCGGTCCCGTTTTCCCTGGCCGCCTCGTGCAGGGTGGCGCCGTCCTCGGCGAGCAGCGCCTTGTTGGCCGAGACCACGGACTTGCCGGACTTCATCGCGGCGAGCAGGACCGAGCGGACCGGCTCGATGCCGCCGATCACCTCGATCACGATGTCCACGTCCGGCCGCGTGACCAGGTCCATCGAGTCGGCGGTGAGCAGGGCGGGATCCACGGCCACGGCGCGGGCGCGGCCCGGGCGCCGCACCGCGACCCCGGCTACCTCCAGCCGGGCGCCGATCCGCGCGTCAAGGTCGGCGGACTGCTGGGTGAGCAGCCGGTACACCTCCGAGCCCACCGTGCCGCAGCCCAGCAACGCCACTTTCAACGTCCGCACTACGGCATCACCCTAGGTCTCGTCGGTACTGGCCGGTCATCCGGCGTCCAGCCGGAGCAGGTCGTCGATGGTCTCGCGGCGGAGCAGCAGCCGGGCCGCGCCATCCCGGACGGCCACCACGGCCGGCTTGGTGACGTGGTTGTAGTTGCTGGCCATCGACCGGCAGTACGCCCCGGTGGCCGCGACCGCGAGCAGGTCACCCGGGACCAGATCGGACGGCAGGTAGGTGTCCCGGACCACGATGTCCCCGCTCTCGCAGTGCCTGCCGACGATCCTGGACAGCATCGGCGGCGCCGCCGACTCGCGGGAGGCAAGCACGCAGGTGTACTCGGCGTCGTACAGCGCGGTCCGGATGTTGTCGCTCATCCCGCCGTCCACGCTCACGTAGGTGCGCAGCCCGTCCACGTCCTTGACCGTCCCGACCTCGTACAGCGTAACCGTGCCGGGCCCGGCGATGGCACGCCCCGGCTCAACGGTCAGCCGCGGCATGGCCAGGCCCGCCGCGGCGCACTGGGCGCGCACGATCTCGTGCAGGTTCTGGGCGATGACCTTGATGTCCGCCGGGTCGTCGTCGGGCGTGTAGGCGATGCCCAGGCCGCCGCCGAGGTTCAGCTCGCTGATCACGATGCCGTGCTCGTCGCGGATCCGGACGGCCAGGCTCAGTACCCGGCGGGCGGCCGCCTCGAAGCCGTCGGTGTCGAAGATCTGCGAGCCGATGTGCGAGTGCAGCCCGGCCAGTTCCAGCCCGGGGCAGGCCAGCACCCGGCGCACCGCCTCGTCGGCCGCGCCGGAGGACAGCGAGAACCCGAACTTCTGGTCGTCGTGCGCGGTGGCCACGAACTCGTGGGTGTGCGCCTCCACCCCGGTGGTGACGCGGACCAGCACCCTGGGCCGCGGAGTGGGGCCTGGCCCGTTCCCGGCTGGCCCGTTCCCGCCGGGCCGGTTCCCGGCGGCACCGTTCCCGGAAGCACTACGGCCAGGCACCGGCGGGTCGGTCAGGTAGGCGAGGCGGGCAATCTCCTCGAACGAGTCAACCACGATGTGACCCACGCGAGTGTCCAGGGCGCGGGCCAGCTCGCCCTCCAGCTTGTTGCTGCCGTGCAGGGTGATCATCTCCGGCGGCACGCCCGCCTGGAGCGCGACCTCCAGCTCCCCGCCGGTGCACACGTCGACGCCGAGGCCTTCCTCGGTGATCCAGCGCAGCACGCCGCGGGAGCAGAAGGCCTTGGCCGCGTAGAACACCCCGGCCTGCGCCCCGAACGCCTGGCGGTAGCCGCGGCAGCGCTGCCGGAAGTCGTCCTCGTCGCAGACGAACAAGGGCGTGCCGAACTCGGCGGCCAGGTCCCGGACGTCCAGTCCGCCGATGGTGATCACGCCGTCCGTCCGGCCGGCCGAATACGGCCAGATCCCCGGGTGCAAGGCGTTGAGGTCCCGGGGCGGCGCCGGCGGGTGCTCGGCGGGCAGCACGTCGGCGTGCCGCGGTCCGGCGGGGTGGGCGACACGGCTCATGACACGGTCCTCGCTGGTCGGTCTGGTGTGTTCTGCTGCGTCCCGGCCGCTGGCCAGGCGGGCCGGGTGGAGCTGGCTACATCCGGCCAGGCGCGTTGATGCCCAGCAACCGCAGGCCGGTCGCCAGGACCGTCCGCGCGGCGCTGGCCAGCTGCAGCCGGGCCTGGATGAGCTCCCCGCCCGCCGGTGCGCGGCCCGCGGGCGGCGGGCCGGGCGGGACCGAGCCCGGCCCCATCAACGGGCAGGCCTCCTGCCAGCTGAAATACCGGCTGGCCAGCTCCTCCAGGTAGACCGCGACCACGTGCGGCTGCCGGCGGCGCGCCGCCCCGGCTGCCCGTTCCGGGAGCCAGGACATCGCGTCGAGCAGCACCCGCTCGCTGGGGTGCGCGAGCAGGCACGGCTGGAACCGCTCCGCATCCGGCCCTGGCAGCCCGAGGTCAGCGGCCTGCCGGAGCGCGGACGCGGCGTGAGCGTGCGCGTACCGGACAGCATAGGCGGGATTGCCCAGGTGCTGCGCGGCCACGGCCCGTGGGTCGAGGTCCGGCCCTGGCGGCCGGGGAACACCACTGGCCAGCAGGCTGAGCGCGAACCGGACGGCGTCCTCCCCCGCGTACGCGATGGCTTCCGCGACCGGCCCGGCCTGCCCGGGGCTGGGTGCCGCCCGACTGGCCTCCCCCTGACTGGCCTGGCCCTGGCCGGCGTCCACCGGGCGGGCCTTCCCTGGCCGGGACTCGTCCGGGCCGGGCTCCTCCGGGCGCGCCGGTATCCAGATGACCTCGGCGCCTGCGGCCTCAGCCAGCCGTCCGGCCTGTTCCGCGGTGAGCCGCTCGCGGGCGTCCTGCCAGTCCGGTGCGCTGGCCAGCCGGGCGTCCTGCGGCGCGGTCACCCACGTCCCGTTCAGGGCCAGGCTCCGGGCACACCCCGGCCCGGCCCCGGTGATCCGGGCCGCCAGCCCGGCCAGGGCACCGGGGGTGACCGTAAGAGAGAGGTAGCCGCTTCCGGTGACGCTGACATCGCTCAGCCTGACGTGGCCGCTCTCCTCCGGCATCGACCGCAACGCCGCGGCGAGCACGGCGGCGACCCGGGCCGGGTCCGCGGCCAGGCGGCGGGCCAGCACGAACGGCAGCGTGGTCGCGTAGCTGCCGGGACCGCCGCCCGCCGCGGGCGGCACCGGCCGCCAGGTGCCGGTGGCCAGGACGGGCAGCCGGCTGAGGTCGGCGCCGCCCGGCAGCTCACCAGAGGCCACGGCCATAGCGGCCGCCGCCGCGAGCACGGCGCTGAGGTCCCCGGTCATCACAGATGAGCAGGCTATCCGGGTGATCCGGCGGAGAGGCCTCGCGTTGCGGCCGGGGGTGGCCACCGGGGGCAGTTCAGCGCTGCGGGTGAGCCGGGCGCAGGCGCCCGCTGGGCTCAGGAAGGCCCGGGCCGGTCGCCGGGGAGGTGGCCGGTTTCGTTATCTGGTCCGCTGGTTTCACCGAGCGCGCCGGCCTGCGCTGTCGCGGCGCCCTCGGCCTCGCGGGCTTCGCTGGTCGCGGCCCCAGCCAGCTCGCGGACGACCCGGATCATCTCTCCCGGGTCGAACGGCTTGGTCAGGTAGGCGTCCACGCCGATCTCGCGGCCGCGGTTCTTGTCGTCCTCCTGCGCCCGCGCGGTGATCAGGACGACGCGGATCCGGCTGGTCTGCGGGTTGCGGCGCAACTGGCCCGCGGTCACCCAGCCGTCCAGGCGGGGCATCATCACGTCGAGCGTGATCACGTCCGGGTCGATCGCCGCGACCTTGTCCAGGCAGTCCTGGCCATCCACGGCCGTGGCGACGTCAAACCCTTCCAGGGTTAGGTTGACGGCGATGAGCTGCCTAATCACCTCATCGTCATCTACCACGAGCACGCGTCCCAGAGCCTGCGCCACGGCGTGAGGCTAGCGTGTCCCGGCCAGTTCCCGCGACAACATGCCCAAGGCGTCGCCAAGCCGTGCCCACGGCGGTCCAGGGCGGCGCCGGGTACTGGTAATCTTTCTCCCGCCCCGAGCCCCCGTAGCTCAGGGGATAGAGCAACGGCCTCCGGAGCCGTGTGCGCAGGTTCGAATCCTGCCGGGGGCGCTCGCCGATCCTCTGGATAGCCGCCCAGCTCGCCGCCACCGTCGGCACCCCAGCTCTCCCCCGTGAACTCACAGAACTCACGGGCCGCCACAGCAGGCTGGGCGTAACAGCCAGCCAGCTCCAGCAAGCACTGCACAACCAGCCCACAGGACGGCAGCGGGCCGCCCTGGACGCGCTCACCAGCCTCATCGAGCGCACCCAAGCCTGATCGGCGCCGCCCCGCCAGCCACTATCAGCAACACCGTGCCGTCCTGTATCAGCAACACCGTGCCGTCCTGAGACGAATGTCCGGATTCCCGTCCGTCCTGCAGCGGTCCGACGTAGCGTGGATCGTCCCGCGCTTGCGTGTCCCGGGCACGGTGACCAGGCGGAATCACAGCACGATGGGGGTGGGTGAGCCATGGCCATCTTTAGACCTGGGCTGCGGCCAGTGGAGGGGCCCAGGGATAAGGGGCTCAAGACGGGCGCTCTTGGCCTGGTTTCTAGCGTGGTCATGGGCGTGGCCTCGACCGCCCCGGCCTATAGCCTGGCCGCGACGCTGTTCTTCGTGGTGGCCGCCGTCGGGCTGAAGTCCCCCCTGGTCGCCGTGTTGGCGTTCGTGCCGATGCTGCTGTGCTCGATTGGCTTCAGCGAGCTGAACAAGGCCGATCCTGACTGCGGCACCACGTTCATATGGGCGGCCCGGGCATTCGGGCCGAAAACCGGCTGGGCCGGCGGCTGGGGCGTCGTGGCGGCCGATGTGCTGGTCATGGCCAGCCTGGCCCAGGTGGCAGGGCAGTACGTGTTCTTCCTCTTCCAGGGACCGAACAGCTCGATCGGTGGCAACGCTTCCAGCGGCTGGGTTCTGCTGGTCGGCATCTTGTGGATCGTCGCGATGACCGCCATCTGCTACCGCGGCATCGAGGTCTCGGCCAACTTCCAGAAGGTGCTGCTGTCCATCGAGATCGCCTTGCTGCTGGTCATGTCGGCCACGGCGCTGGTCCGGGTGCTGGGCAGTCACCCGCCGCCAGGGTCCCTGCACCCCAGCTTCAGCTGGCTGTCGCCGTCGCACCTGCCCGTCTCGGCCTTTGTGTCCGGGATCATCTTGATGCTGTTCATCTACTGGGGCTGGGACACCGCCTTGTCGGTGAATGAGGAGACCACGAACAAGTCCCAGACGCCGGGCCGGGCGGCGATCATCTCGACGGTCCTGCTGCTCGTCACGTACGTGATCGTGATCGTCGCCGTGCAGGCGTTCGCCGGCATCGGCGGCAAGGGCGTCGGGCTGACGAATCCAGCGCACCAGTTCGACGTGCTGTCGGTAACCGGGGGCGCGATCTTCGGCAGCTCCGGGCTCGGCACGGTCTTGTCCCGGCTCCTGATCCTCATGGTGCTCAGCTCGGCCGCCGCCTCGACCCAAACCACGATCTTGCCGACCGCACGCACAACGCTGTCGATGGCCGCCTACGGGGCGCTGCCCGAGTCCTTCGCCAAGATCCACCCCAGGTACCTGACCCCTATAGTGTCCACCCTCGTCATGGGCGCGATCTCGATCCTCCTGTACATCCCGCTGAACTACATCTCCGGGGGCAACCCGATCGCTGACGCGGTCACCGCGATTGGCCTGTACATCGCGTTCTACTACGGGCTCACTGCGTTCGCCTGTGTCTGGTACTACCGGGCCACGCTGACCAGCAGCGCCCGGAATCTGCTGATGCGCGGCATCCTGCCTGGGCTGGGCGGCCTGATCATGTACGCGGCTGGCTTTTACAGCCTGCAAAGCGACTGGGTCGCGTCCAACAGCTACACGACGTGGACGGTGCCAGTCCTGCACTGGCAGATCGGCGGTATCTTCATCATCGCTGCGCTGGCCGCACTGGCCGGGGTGATCGGCTTTGTCTTCATGCGCGTCACCGCCCCCGCCTTCTTCCGCAAGGAAACGCTCTCCAGGACCACTCCCGTGCTCATCGTTGACCCCGACTCGTTGTGAGCCAGGCCGCCGCTGGGTCAGCCGCCGCCGGAGATCGGCGCGGCATCGGGATGGCGTCGGCTCGGGAGATGGTCCAGGAATTGGAGGGCTTGCCTATTCTCGCTGGTAGTTGACAGGCTAGGGTCAACGGCGGCCAGCCTGGCCGCCAGCTGGTTTCGCCGACGACGGCGGACTCAGACGCGGAAAGCGGGAAGGGACCATGCCTCTTCGGCTCGGCCAGCCGGTACCAGTACCGCCAGGGAGCCGGATCTGGCATCCCACCCGGGCCGGCCCGGGGTCCGCCCTGCGGCAGGTGCACGGACGGTGCATCTTAAGATGCCCTGCTCAGACGGCCGGAAGAGCGGCCCCGCCCGTGCGGCCCGCCTACGGCGCGCCGTGGGCGGCCCGCCATGAGCGGCGCGGCCCCCGGCCGGCCGTCCTGGCCCATCCGGTCCGGGGCGGCGCCGGCGCTGGCCGACGGTTTTAGCGCCCGGCCGGAGACGTCTCCGGGCCTGGCGGCTGCGTTGCCGGCCGGGGCCGCGGTTGCGCTCGTCCCCGATCGGGCGGCGGCACCGGCTACCCGCCCCGGCCCGCTGGCGGCCCCGGATGCGCAGGACTGGCTGAGGTCGTCGGGTAAGACCCAGGTCGCCGCGGCGTTCGCCGAGTCGCTGTGGCAATCGGGCGATGTAGACCTGCTGGTCTGGATCGAGGCCACGAGCCGGGCCTCGGTGCTGTCTGGCTACGCTGCGGCGACAGCCGCGGTGACCGGCCGGGATCAGGCGAGCAGCTGCGAGTCAGTCGCTGCCCAGTTCCTCAGCTGGCTGGGCGAGACCAGCCGTTCATGGCTGGTGGTATTCGACGACCTGTCCGACCCGGCAAATCTGGATGGTCTGTGGCCGGCCGGCCCGGCTGGACGGGTGCTGGTGACCTCCGCCGAGGCTGCGGCCGTCCCCAGCGGCATGCGGATCATGCCGCTCGGGCCGTTCAGCCTGCGTGAGGCCATCAGCTATCTGAGCGAACGCGTGGCGGCCGACCCGGACAAGCGGCACGGTGTGATCGAACTGGCTGAGGACCTGGACTTGGAGCCGACCGCGCTGGCCCAGGCCAGCGCGGTGATCGCCAACACCCCGCTGTCGTGCCGCGAGTACCGGGACCATTTCGTCCGCAGAAGGGAGCAGCTGGCGGAATCGTCCAGCGCACGGCCGCCAGCAGCCGCGGTGACCTGGGCGTTCTCTCTCGGACGGGCGGATCAGCTGGCGCCGGGCCGGTCGGCCCAGTTGCTGCTGGCCCTGGCTGCCCTGCTGGACGGGCATGGTATTCCCGAGACCATCCTCATGGCTCCTGCGGCGGGCGATTTCCTCGCGGGCGACGGTGACGTCCCGGCCAACAGCGAGAGCGCCCGCGCGGCGCTGGCGGCGCTGGAACAGGGCAGCCTGCTGACCGTCGAACCGGTGACCGCGCCGCCGACCGTCCGGATCAGCCCCGTGCTGCAGGGGGCGCTGCGGGCCGCAATACCCGAAGGCATGCCGGATCAATCGGCGCGTTCGGTCGCGGACGCCCTGCTCCAGGCCTGGCCAGAACAGGAGCAGCCGGGCTGGCCTGCCTCCGGCCTACGCTCATGCGTGGCGACCCTCCGGCGGATCGCCGGAGACCGGCTGTGGGCCGGCGGCTGCCATCCTGTGCTGGTGCGGGCGGGGGACAGCCTGGACCGCGCTCGCCTGACCGAACCTGCCGTGGACCATTGGAGTGACCTGGCCACGACGAGCGGCCGCTTGCTCGGCGGCGGGCACCCGGACACGATGCTGGCCAGCCAGCGGCTGGCCGACGCCTACCTGGCGGCCGGGCGTGCGGCCGACGCCATCCCGTGGTTCCAGTGGGTCCTCGACAGGCTGACCCACACGCTCGGGCCGGATCACCGTGACGTGATCGAGGCGCGGCGGCGCCTGGGCCACGCCCTGGTGGCAGCGCTCCAGATCCCGGCTGCGATCACCGTCCTTGAACGCGCGGCGGCCCAATTCGAGCAGGTCTGCGGCCCCGGGCACGCCGATACGCTCGGCGCGCGGGACGAGCTCGCCGCCGCCTACCTGGCTGCGGGCCAGTACTCCGACGCCATTGCCCTCTACCGGCGCACGCTGGCCGACCGGGAGCGCGCCCAGGGAGCCCGGCACCCGCAGACGATGACTACGCGTCACGGCCTGGCCGACGCTTACCTGACCAGCGGCCGGGCGAAAGAGGCCGTCGCGGCCTACAGGCGGGTGGTGGGCGACCGGGAACGCGTCCTGGGGCCCGATCACCTGGACACCCTCACCGCGCGGAACAACCTCGGCGCCGCCTACCAGAAGACGGGCAAGCCGGCGGCGGCGGAGCTGGCCTGCGAGCAGGCCTGGGCCGGGTTCGAGCGGGTGCTGGGCCCGCGGCACCCCGATACGCTGCGAAGCCGTGCGGGGCTGGCCCAGGTGTACCGCCAGCTGGGGCGCTATGGCGACGCCCGCGCCCTGCTCCGCGACACGGCCGACCACCTGCAGCGCATCTTGCCCGATGGCGATCCGCTGATCTCTGAACTGCGCCAGAGCCTGGCCGACATCGGGGAGGAGTAACTCCCACGGAGAAAGCTGCCGGCGAGCCGGCCGGTGTCCGGGACGAGACCGAACTGGCCGGAGACATATCGAGTTGGTCCTTGCCGGAGGGGGTGTGGGTGTCCTCGCGCGGTGCGGTTGATGGCGGAGCGCGGCGCCGGGCTGGTCAGAGGGTGATGGTGCCGCGGATGCAGCCGGTGGCAGCGCCGCCGGCCCAGACGGTGCCGTCGGTATCGGCGGTGATCTCGATGGTCCCGGCGCGGCCCATGCGCGCGCCTTGGGAGACTCGGTAGGCGGAGGGTGCGGCGCCGGTGGTGGTGAGCCATTGCCCGACCGAGGCGTTCATGCTCCCGCATACCGGGTCCTCGGCCACGCCCGCGCCGGGGGCGAAGGTGCGCATCTCGAAGGCGTGCTCGGACCCGTCGGGGTAGGCACCGATCGCACCGACCATCGCGGTCGGGATGATGGACAGGTCGGGTTCGAGGGCGAGGACCTCCCCGGCGGTGGGCAGCTGGACGACGGCCCAGCCGGGTCCGTTGTCTACCCACTGGTGGGCGAGGACACGGTCCCTCGTGATGCCGAACGCGGCGACGATCTGGCCGACGTACTCTTCGGCGAGCGCGCCGTCGCGGACAAGCGGCGGGGCGGCGAAGGACAGGATGCCCTCGGCGCGGCGCACGCTGACCAGGCCGATGGCGCACTCCTGCACGATGAGGCCGGCCTGGTGTGGTGTGCCACCCTTGTCCAGCCACGCGCGTGCGGACCCAAGGGTGGGGTGCCCGGCGAACGGCAGTTCACCTCCGGGGGTGAAGATCCGCAGCCGGTAGTCCGCCGCCGGAGTGGTGGGAGGCAAGACGAACGTGGTCTCGGACAGATTCGTCCAGCGTGCCAGGCGCTGCATCTGCTCGTCGGTCAGGTCCGTGCCATCGTGGACGACGGCGACCGGATTGCCGAGATAGGGGACTGCGGAGAACACGTCGACCTGCGTGAACGCGCGTGAGCGTGGCATGGTCATCAAGGGCCTTCCGGTAGCAGCGGAAACGGTTCTCGGCGACCCCGCACCTCGGAGGGGCGGTGCCGCCGGGCGTCAGGTGCGCGCCGGTGCGGCGGTCACCGCGTCGGCGGCGGCGAGCGCGTCGGCAACCAGGTCGGCCGTGTCCTCGGTGCCCGCGGCCAGCCGGATCAGGCCTAGCGGAACCCCTGATGCGGCGATCTGTTCCTGGCTGAGCATGCCGCGCCACATGGACGCCGGATGCACGGCCAGAGATTCCACGCCGCCGAGGCTGGCCGCCCGGCGGACGTAGCGCAGCCGGCCGAGGAACGCGTCGGCCGCCTCGAAACCGCCGGCGAGTTCAATGCCGAGTACCCCGCCGAAACCGCTCATCTGGCTGCGCGCCAGCGCGTGCTGCGGGTGGGCCGCCAGGCCGGGATAGTGCACCCGGGCGACGGCTGGGTGGCCTGTCAGCGCCTCCGCGAGCGCCTGGCCGTTGTCGTTGTGCCGTGGCATGCGCAGCGGCAGGGTGCGCAGGCCGCGCAGCAGCAACCACGCGTCGAACGGGCCGAGTACGGCCCCGGTGAGCAGGGCGACATCCCAGATCTGGTCCAGGATCCCCGCCGGGCCGGCCAGCACCCCGGCGGACACGTCGGAGTGGCCGTTGAGGTATTTAGTCGCGCTGTGCCAGACCAGATCGACGCCGAAGTCTGCCGGCCGCTGGTTCACCGGGGTGGCGAAAGTGTTGTCGGCTATGGTCAGCACGTTGTGCGCGCGGGCCAGGTCCGCGACGGCGCGCAGGTCGGTGATCTGCAACAGCGGATTGCTCGGCGATTCCACCAGGATCAGGCGGGTCTGCGGAGTCAGCGCGTTTTCGAACGCCTCCGGGTCGGCCTGGTCCACCTGGGTAGCCGACACGCCCAGCCGGGGCAGCAGGTTCAGCAGCACCGACGCCGTGCCCCCGTAGGTGGACTTCTGCCCGATCACGTGGTCACCGGCGGACACCAGGGCCAGCACGGCGGTGGTGAGTGCGGCCATCCCGGATGCGGTGACCATCGCCGCCTCGGTGTGCTCCAGTTCCGCGACCACGGCCGCGGCCTGCGCGTGGTTGGGGTTGCCGTAGCGGGTGTAGAAATCCTGGCCCCGCCGGTCAACAGCGGCCTGCGCGAACTGCTCCGCGTCCTCGGCCCAGAACGTCGCCGTCTGGTAGATGGGCGGCGCCACGGCGCGGCTGGGATGGACGTCGCGATCGGCGTGAATGGCAACCGTGCTGATGCTGCCCGACATGGTTTCCCTTCCCGTGGATCATCTGGTGGGACATCACAAGCCTGCCCGGCCGGCACGCCGGCGAGAACAGGTCCCGGCAACTTTGGCAGCAAGTTGCCGCCAGCTGGGGGCACCTGATTGTGGTAGGCACAGCATCAGGGCAATAATCTGCCACATGGATGAGGTGGACCGGTCAATACTGGCCGTGCTCGAAAAGCACGGCCGGATTAGCAACGCCGAACTCGCCGCCCGGGTTGGCCTGTCGCCATCGCCCTGCCTCCGGCGTGTGCGCCGGCTGGAGAACACCGGCGTGATCCGCGGTTACCGGGCACTGATCGATCCGGCCGCAGCCGGCCGCAGCCTGCGGGTGTTCGCTGGCGTCAGGCTGGCGCGACACGCCCGCGCCGACGTGATCGCATTCGAGCGTGCGGTCATCCAGCTGCCCGAAGTGGTGCACAGCCACCACGTCACCGGCAACTACGACTACCTGCTCCAGATCGAGGTGGCCGACCTGCCCGCCTACGAGGACTTCCACGCCAACCAGCTCGCCAGCCTGCCCGGCGTGGCCATGGTGACCAGCTACGTCACCATGAAGACGCTCTCCGCCGACACCACGTGATCAATTAGATCGGCGGCGACTTGAAGGGCGAAGACCTTCCCTTGTGCCGAGATCACCCAATCCTGTGTCGCCCATACCTACCCCCCGTGGTCAGTACACCTGGATCGGAAACATCCTCCGCAAAAGCCACCACGGCCCCTCCCCCGCAGCGATTGTCCCGCCCCATGCGCGCCCCACGGGCCTGCGCGAAGGTGCATTCGTGCAGGTCAGCGTGGTACGTGGATGTGGCCTCCGGAGCCGTGTGCGCAGGTTCGAATCCTGCCGGGGCGCTCACCAGGTGCCCGGGTGGCGACGGAGCGGGTACATCGATACCGGTCGCTGACGTCAAAGGGAGAGGAGCCGCCATCGTGGACGAGAAGCTCGAGGTGATTGTCATTCCCGTCTCGAATGTCAACCGTGCGAAGGCGTTCTACGGAGGGCTCGGCTGGAGACTCGACGCCGACCGCGCCACTGGGGACAACTTCCGCATCGTCCAGCTCACGCCGCCGGGCTCCGAGTGCTCGATCCAATTCGGCAGGGGCATCACGTCGGCCGCTCCCGGCTCCGTCCAGTACCTGTACCTGACCGTCTCCGACATCGAGGCCGCACGCGCCGAGCTCGTCGCCCGCGGTGTCGAGGTCAGCGAGGTGTTTCACGAAGGGGCGCCCGGCGCTCGATTCCATGACGGCGCGGACGGCCGCGTCAGCGGCCCTGCACCCGAGCGTGCCAGCTACGGGTCGTTCGTCTCGTTCAGCGATCCCGACGGCAACAGCTGGCTATTCCAGGAAATCACGACCCGGCTTCCCGGGCGCGTCAACTCGGCCGGGACTTCGTTCGGCTCCGCAAGCGACCTGGCCGACGCGATGCGGCGCGCTTCGGCCGCCCACGGCGAGCACGAGAAGCGCATCGGCAAGGCCGACGCGAACTGGCCCGACTGGTACGCCCAGTACATGGTGGCGGAGCAGGCTGGGACGGAGCTGCCGACGTAAGCGCGCCGCCTCCGACCCGCTGAACCACCTCGTTGGCCCGGTGAGTTCCGGCGCCGCCCATCAGTCACCGACGCGGGCAGACACAGAGTGAGGTTCAAGATCGCCGGGCAGATCTGTCGATTTGCGGCGGTCCCGTCCGTCGGACTTAGTGTCAGGGTCCTTATTCCGGTCGCAGACGCGGCCGGCGAGTGCGGGGAGAATTCGATGTCGAAGTTCGTGTATGTCTACGTCGGCGGTCAGATGGCCGAGACGCCAGAGGCGCAGGAGCAGGCGATGCAGGCCTGGGGGGCATGGTTCGGCACACTCGGCGACTCGGTTGCGGACGTGGGGAACCCGTTCGGTAACTCCGCGACGGTAAGTTCGGGCGGTGTCGCCGACGGGGGCAAGTCTGGCGCTGGCGGCTACTCGATCGTGTCGGCCGATTCGCTGAGTGATGCGACGGCGAAGGCAAACGGCTGCCCGGTGCTAGCCAGTGGCGGGTCCGTCGAGGTCTACGAGGCCATCCCGATGTAGTGGCCCGTGGCTCGGGCCTGGGCGGCCCGAGCCACGGGGGACGGCGCACGAGGGCAGCTCAGCTGTTTCGTAGTGCCCTTTGCATCCTGCTACCGTCCGCATGCTCTCCGTAAGGTATAGAGTCTCCGCCTAGGGGTCTGGACCTCGCCGCCACCGCGCTGGACAAGTGCGAGGGGCACCACCTGTGACCGGTATCCCGATTATCCCGGTAGTCACCGTCTCCATCTATGGCGAGATCGACATCGCCACCTCCCAAGCCATGCGGGACGCCCTAGCCACCGGGCCCGGGCCAGCACACCTGCAAGTCAACATGTCCGCGGTCACGTTCATGGACGCATCGGGGATCAGCGTGCTGCTCGCTGCCCGGCAGCGAGCTGTGGACGGCGGCGGGTCGCTCACCTTGCGGGCACCCAGCTGGGCGGTACGGAGGCTGACCGGGGTCCTGGGACTGAACGAGCTTCTCGTCACCCCGGTGATCCTCCCGGCGCGCGCCAGCCCTTCTCCCTGAGCGCTGCGTTCGGGGGATATGTGCCAGCGGTCGCCACAGCGATGAGGCCGGGCCGTGGCGGATCAGACCCGGTTCAGCGGCCGGACTTACCTTCGGCCGCTGGGGATCTGCGGCTGCCCAGGCGGGTTGCTGCCGGGGTCTGCCGGTTCCGGCGTGTCGGCGCCACTCATCGCGGTCAGCAGGGCGAGGAGCGGGCCCACTCGCAGTCCTTGCTGGGCGCTGTGCCGGAACTGAGTGTCTGGGTTGACGGTGTAGCGGGTCCGCCGGCCGGTCCGGGTGCGGGTCAGGTAACCCGCGGCTTCCAGGTCGGCCACGATGGCCTGCACGGTGCGTTCGGTGAGGCCGACGACGGGGCTGATGTCGCGGATCCGGGCGACGGGGTTGCGGGCGATCTCCACGAGCACGTGGCCGTGCCCGGTCAGTAGCGTCCAGCTGCCGCCGCCGTTGCCAGGAGGCTCCATGTCGCGATCATACCTCGCGAGAGAACTCTCACGTGACAATAGACATGAAGCTTTTCTCATGTTTCTATTGACAGGCTCCTGGCGGGCGCCGATTCTTGTCAGTGCCACTAGGCCGCTCCTGATGGGGGGATGGCGATGACCGGGACCCCTGACGGGAAGCCTCTTGCCCCAGCCGCGAACGTAGGGCCCGCCGCCGCCCAGCCAGCCTCGGCGCCGTCGGCCATACCCCAGCACCGGCAGCCGCTGGTGGTGATCACGCTGTCCAGCGAGATCGATACCAGCGATGACGGGCAGCTCCACGACACGCTCGTCCTGGCGGGCGACATTGACGAGGAAACCTATCCCGCCCTGACAGAGGCGCTGAACCACATTCCCCGGGATAACGGCAGCCTCCACGTTGACCTGTCCGCTGTGACGTTCTGTGACCTGGCCGGGCTGCGGGCCATCGTCCTGCTAGCCGACACCACCACGCCGGTAATGCTGCATGGAGTCCCTAGGCCGCTGCGCACCGTGATAGAAATCCTGGGCTGGGACCAGCAACCCGGGCTCGTGATCAGCACGCGTCAGCACGGCCGTCCCCGGGCTGTATTCGGGACCGCTGATCTAGTCTTTCAGCATGGCAGCATCCCTCGATGAGCTTCCCAAGGTCAGCGCACCGGCGACCCGCGCTCTAGAAAACGCGGGCTACACATCCTTGCGTCAGCTCGCGGGTGCCCCGCGCGCGGAACTGGCCAAACTCCATGGCATGGGCCCCAAAGCCCTTCGGATCATTGAAGACAACTTGGCCGAGCAAGGCCTTCATCTCAGCTGACGTCCCAGCGCCAAACGTGTGGAACCAGAGGAATCGGAGACCAGCCGCCATCGTCGTGCGGTAACGACGTCCGCGGCCGCCTCAGGCTCAGGCCACGAATGGGCCTCTGGAGCCGTGCGCGGGGCCACCATCACATCCGTCAGCCAGGGTGCATGCTCCGCCGGACGCATGCCTGCACGGCGTCTGCCTCGAGGCTATGCACGGACAGGACCTTGGTCAGGCCAGTGGCGTCCAGGACTTTCTGGACCTGGGGTGACGGCATGGCAACAGCCAGGCCACTGTCGGTGGCCATGACCCGCCGCCAGACTCCGACGAGGACCCCGATGCCTGTCGAATCGATGAAGGTCACGCCGGCAAGGTTCACCACCAGGCCACGGTAGTTCTCGTCAGTTACCACCCGCAGGAGAGCGCCACGCAGCAAGCCGCAGGTGGCGAAGTCAACTTCACCGCTCACGCTGACCACCGCCACGCCGCTAACGAGCCGGTACTCAAGGAGCAGCCGATCCGGAGCCTCCTCTGTGCTCATGGCTCATTCCTCCCTTGAGGCGGCAAGGACCCCGGCCGGCCGCTGCGGCGATGACCTGTGAAACATGTCCGGCCCTGCTACCCGCCGGCGCGAGGATTAACCGCCGGCTGGGTCGTCCCCGCAGCCAGGACAACCAGGCACCGAAGGGCGTCGAAGTCCAGCGCCGCGTGGTCCTGGCCGGTGATCCGTGCCCCCAGCCGCTGGACCCGGGCCTACGACGCCAAGAATCAGCACACCGTCGGGCAGCCCATAAACGGCCCGCTGCGGAGCCCGCAGGCGGGGGCCAGGCCAGCGCCCCGCTTGTCAGCGGTCAATAGTCAGCGTCATCCGGTTGTCCGGTGTGTTGGCGTCGTCCCGTTGGGCAACAGCAGGTCGAAGCCGTCTGGGGTGTGCAGCCTGCCCGGCGCGCGGCCTTTCTTGCCGGTGACGCCGTACTGCCAGACGAGCGCCCCGGTCGCCGGATCGATGGCCGCCATGCGGTTGTTGTAGTCGTCGTTGACCATGAAGACGCCGCTGGGCAGCAGTTCGGTCAGCGAGGGGTGGTTGAGCATACCGGGACCGGACGGTGGGTGGTAGCGGTAGAGGATGTGGCCCGCACGGTTGAACTCCAGGATCTGCCCGGGCCGGGCGTAATCGGCGATGAGATAGCGGTCGGGGCCGAGTTGCTGGGGATCTGAGGGGTAGCTGATCGGCAGATGGGTCGTCCAGACCAGCTTCCCGGTCGTGGTGTACTCGCTCACCCACGACCCATTGATCTCCGATATCAGCAGGTTGCCGTCCGGGAGGGGCGTGTCCCCGTTCGGCGAGCCCATCGAGGCCGCAGGGTTATGCACGCAGACGCCGTTGGTGCCGATCTGGTGCGCGACGGTGTGGTTCGGGTTGATCACCAGTACCCGGCAGTTGTTGGCGTCGGCCACGGTGATCTGACCGTTTTTGAGCAGATAAGCGTCGTCGGGCTCGTGTAGGTGCCCTGGAGCCGTGCCGGGCTGCCGGGGATGGCCGTAGGACCAGATGATCTTCCCCGAGGGGTAGGCGAGCTTGATGATGGTGTCGTTCTGCTCCTGGTTGGAGATGATGGCTGTGCCGTGGTCGATGAAGAACGCGTCATCAGGGAAGTAGAAGCGCAATGGGTCCCGCGGCGCATGCACCGACGGGTACTTCCACACCAGGTGCATAGTGTCGTCCAGGAGCAGGAGCCGGTTGTTGCCGCGGTCGGCGACGAGCAGCTTGGCCCCGAAATAGGGTGAGCCTGCGCCGGGTGCGCCGGCGGTTCCGAAGGCCCTGTTCGGGCGGAGCATCTGGACCGAGGCGACGAGAGCGCCTCTGGATTCGCCGCCAACGATCCAGGCGGTGTCGCCGGCTACGGCGACCGCGGCGTGAGATACCGGCACCTGGAGCTGGCCGGCCGTCAGCAGGTGCTTGGTCACGGGATCGAAGGCCCAGATCGTTGAGACCGTTGAGGTGGATGACGGACCCCGGGCAGTCAACTCTCCGGGGCCGAGCTGGGTCGTGCCAAGGCCTGGGGTCAGCCGCTGCGCCACGGAACTCTCGCCGCCGGCTACGAACAGCTCGCCGTTGACGGTCATCGCCGCCGCACCCGCCAAGGGCTCGGGGAGATGGCCGATGACGGCCGCCGTGCGCCGGGCTGGGTCAACCACTTGGATGGCGTCAACCGGTGCGCCGGCCTGCGGGCCGCTGATGGCCTGGCCGCCGAAGACGAAGATCCGCCCCCCCAGCACGGCGACAGCCGGGTAGCGCACTGGTATCCGGAGTGCGGCGACCGTCGTGAATGTGCGGCCGTTCGTGGTGGCCAGCACCGGGGCGTCCGGATGGGTTCCGTCGTAACCGCCCACGATGTACGTGGTGGGGCCAACGGTAACCGCCGCGGCGTCGGAACGCGGGGCGGGCATCGATCCGGCCGTGATGGCGGTCACGGCATGAGCACGCCGGCCGGGAATCGTGAACGCCTGGACCGTTGGCACGGTGGCCGATGACCCCCCGCCGAAGACCAAGACGCGACGTCCGACTAGTGCTGCCGCGGCATCATGCAAGGGAGCCTTCAGCCTTCCGATGCGACGGACCCCGCCGTGGGCCGTTCCCAGGGCGGAGACCCCGTCCGCCGAGACGCTGCCGTCCGTCAGCCCGCCGAGAACGATCAGTTTCCCCCGGGGACCCGCGACGGCGACCTCCCGGCTGACCGGTGCCGCCAGGTGCCAGGGCATCAGGCAGGCCTCAGCGGCCGGCAGGCCACGCGGCGCGGCCACAGCGCGCGCTGGTGAGTGCGCCTGCTGGGACGGCGATGCCACGTTGTTGGTGCACGCCGCTAGCCAGGCGGAAAGGATCACAACAAGCACGGCCAGCGCAACATCGGTGCGCCTCCGCCGGGCACAGGCCTTGGGGCGTGACTCTTGTCCGCGGGAGCCCTGGCGATACTTCGCTGCTGTATGGGTCACGGTCTTCCCCGCTCTCGACGGTGAAAGCCCGCCTCACCGAGAGGCGGGCTCTCGTATCCAGGCAGGCCTTCTTGGCCGCATGCCCTTGGTCGGCGACCAACTGCCCACCGGCCCGCTCACCCCGACCTGGGGGCCGGCGAAGGTTTTCGACCCGAACCGTATCGCTGCGGCACGATGCCGGTGTATTCGGCCGCACCGACACCGCTGTACAGTAGCGGGTCCAGGAAGCCGACTGGGCTCTTACCCGCTGCCGACCCGGCCGCGGTCGCCTCTGCCAGCAGGAGCGCCGCGCTCACGCCGGGCGTTACATCCAAGGTGCCGGAAAGATGCGGGACTTTCGTTTCCCCGGCGGGTCAGTAATGATGCGATGACGCCACGGACATTTCGCGCGCTAGGGGGCGGCTGGTGTCGCAGCAGTACATTTTCGGAGACCGTGAGGAAGAGCAGCGGCGGCTCGACGCGCAGGCATCGCTGCTGAACCCGGCGACCGAACGATTCTTCCGCGCCAGCGGCATCGGGCCCGGCATGCGTGTCCTGGACCTCGGGTCCGGCGCGGGGCATGTCGCTGTGCTGGCGTCCAGGCTGGTCGGCCCCGACGGGTCGGTCGTGGGCGTGGAACGTGACCCCGCCGCCGTGGCCAGCGCCCGGGGATATGCGAGCGCTGCCGGCGCCCGCAACATCGAGTTCGTCGAAGGTGACGTCCAGAGCCTTGACGGCATTGACGGTGAGTATGACGCCGTGGTCGGCCGCCTGATCGTGATGTACCTGCCCGGCCCCGCCGCCGCCTTGCGCCGGGCGGCCGCGCTGCTGCGCCCCGGTGGTGTCCTGGCGGTCCAGGAACCAGATCTCACCTACGACTGGGCATCTCCGATGACGCCGTTGTGGGCACAGGTGCGCGACTGGTTCCTGCAGACGCTGGAGCGCGCGGGCATCGAACCGCGGATGGGCCTGCGGTTGCACCACTGCTTCCGCGACGCTGGCCTGCCCGCTCCCGCGCTTTCGCTGGAGGCAGCGGTCATCGGCGGTCCGGACGCGCCGGTGTGGGGGTGGGCCAGCCTCCTGACCGGCGTCCTGCCTCTCATGGAGCAATTGGGTGTTGCCACCGTGGCCGAGGTCGGCCCCGCCACCCTCGCCAGCCGGCTGCTCGCTGAAACCGTCGCCGCTGACGGGGTAGTCATCACCCCACCCATGATCGCGGCCGCGGCGCGGACCGGTCCCAGCTAAGCCACCCCGCTGCACACAGGAGCCGGGGAGCCACGATCAGACCTGCCGGCCAGCGCGCTCACTGCGCGGGGAACCAAGCCCCCGGCGGCCCGAGCGTAAGTTATTTCACCATCGGGGCTGGATCTCGCCCATCGGACCGAAGCCGTCATGCGGCGTGTCGATGTAGATGATCTGCGGCTGCGCGGATACGAGGTCGGGCGCGGCGTCGAAGAACGCCTTCACGTACGGCTGCTTCACATGGGCGGCGCCTGCCTCAGCATCCTTGAAGCCCTCGATGCAGATGAACTCGTGCTCATCGGCAAGGCTCCGGGCGAACTGGAAGAACAGGCAACCTTCCTCGGAGTTGACATCCTTGGCATAGGAATCGGCCAGTGCCAGCCACTCGTCCATCTTGCCGGGCCGGATCGGCATCGTGATGTTGATCAGGATCATGCGACCGCTCCTTCGAGGTGATTGCCGTCCTAAGCCTGCTGCGGTCGCCGGCGACCGTCAACCGCAGCGATCCCCGCTTGGCGATCTGGGTATGCGGGGCGCTGGTAGGGTCGCCGTTCGTGCGGTGCGTGTCGATGGTCGGTGTCTCCGGAGAGGGGTGGGTGATCGATGGCAACTTCAGTGCCGCCCCATCTACCGGCAGCGATACGCTGCCGCAGCCCGCGATCCGAGGTACGCCCGCCTCACGTTCAGCCGGATCGCCACCTGCGCCGATGCGCGCATGCTCATTGACTCCGCCCGCTAGCTCCTCCATCCGGGGCAGGGCGCCTGGCCGCATCGTGTGCGTTCATACGCGCGAATTGCGGCCGGGGCGGACGTTCCCGTCACGCCAGGACTGACTGGGGAGCGCTTCTGGTCCCGAGACCGGCGGTCAGCGTCTTGATGTCACCGTCAACCCGGTAAAGGCCAGGAAGAACAGGACGAAGAATCCGCCGTAGTAGGTAAGGAAGGCAGCTCCCAGCACTGTCGGAATGATCACGAACGCCGCCCACGCAGCCACCTGCTTACTCACCGGCTTGCGGGCAAGTCCGACACGGAGCGCGGGTGGCTCCGTGACGCCGATCAGCCTGGCAGGGATGCCGTCGGTGACTGCCGCCAGCTCCGCATAGGTCCGCGACACCAGCGCCTGGCCCGCCCGCAGGCCGAGCTGGTCCCTGGTCAGCCAGCCCTGCACGAACGCGGCCTTGAGGGTGTCGATCACGTGCTCGCGGTCTGCGTCGGAGGCCCGGAGGCGGCCGCGGTCCGTCGCACCGGCTGCCCCACGCTCACCAGGTCCTGCGGTCACCGGCGCCTCCCGACCAGCGCAACCTACCAACAGCGTAACGCCGCGCCCCTTTGGCACTCATCCTGGACCTTCTGACCGCATAGCCTCATGCGGCGACCACATGCCCCTACCTTGCCCCGGTCGCGAGCCAGCAAGACAGCACCAGTCGATGAGGCCGATGCGCGGCATGACCGACTGTCCGGGAGAGGGCCTTCGGAGTGGATGAGCGCTGCTGGCAGGTGATGATAGACAGAGTTCTATGGCAACGATCCTCGTCTCCGCTGAGCGCTCGGTGGACGCGCCAGCGGATGCCGTGTACGGCTATATCGCAGACATGCGCGGGCATCATCCGCATTTCCTGCCCCCGGCGTTCGCTGATTTCCAGGTTGAGTCGGGCGGCGTAGGTGAGGGCACCATCACGCGGTTCACGGTGACAGCGGGCGGCCGCACCCGCCAGTACCGGATGCAGGTCGCTGAGCCTGAGCCTGGCCGCATCCTCACCGAGTCCGACACCGGCTCCAGCCTGGTCACGAGGTACACCGTCGCGCCTGAGGACGGCAAGTCCCTGGTGCGGATCTCCACGACCTGGGAGGGCACGGGCGGGGTCGGTGGCTTCTTTGAGCGCCTGTTCGCCCCACGGGTAATGCGCGGCATTTATGCGGACGAGCTGGAGCGGCTCGACGCCTACGCTCGTGCGCACCACGATTCCTGAACCCCGATCGGCACACGCCTGCGGCCTGGCCCGACGACTCCGCCGCGGCAGCCCAGGCTGGCCGCCAGCGGCGCATCGGTTCTGGACGTTATCCGGGGTGAGTGCCAAGCTCAGTCCGGCGGCGAATGTCTCACCTACCGATCCGAGCCAGTCCCGGGCCGGGGTTAGGCAGATGCGGGCCGGCTGAGCGTCGCTGCTCACGGGCCGGCAAGTCATCAAGGGGAGAGTGTCATGAGCGTTTACAGGGTGACCGAGATCATCGGGACAAGCGGTACTTCATGGGAGGAGGCGGCCGCGGAGGCGATCAGGACTGCAGCTGGGACAATCCGCGATCTTCGAGTGGCGGAGGTCGTGAAGCAGGATATTGCCCTGGACGAGGCCGGAGCGATCACCTACCGCACCAAGCTCCAGCTCTCGTTCAAGTACGAACCCGAGCGCTGACCTCTGGTCGGCTTCCGTCACTGGCCGCGGCATGGGCGGTGCTCCCTGCGCCGCGACCGAATCCGCGGCCGGATACCCGGCCCGAAATACACCCAATAATGGGAGAGCCAGGTCAGCGAACTTCGGTGTACTCGCTGCGGTTCAGCTGTACCAGGTTGGCGTGGTGCCTGTCCTCTGGCTCGGCGACGTCGGTGTACTGGCTGCCGTCCAGCCGCACGACGCGGAAGCTGTCCCCGGAGAGCAGCTTGCGCAGGTGCCGTATCCCGTTCATGCCCGCGAGCGCGACAGCTATGGCGGCGGCGAGGACCGAGCCGCCGAGCAGCGCGAGCCCGCCGGTGACGTAGCCCAGCATCATCATGACCACTGCGGCCAGCAGGGCCACCGGCACGGCCGCCACCAGCAACAGCGCGAGCAGCGTCAGGGCGATCATGACCTTGGCCGACCTGTTCGGCGTCCGCTCTGCGTACCAACCGGTCATCATGCTCACCTCTCAGGGCCCGGAGCCCGTCAGCGGCCCACACCTACCCAAACAACACGACATGTCGTGTCCTACGGTCAACGCGCCCATCGATCAGAATCATCCCGCAATCGCCAGCGCGCTGAGGGCGGGCGAACACCACGAAATCACCGGAGAATAGAAGACGTATGCACTACGCCAAGGACCAAGCCTTCGGACAAGACGCGTCTCAGGTCCGTACCGGCCCGCCAGTCACAGGCCCGCGCCGCCACCCTGGTCACCGGCACCTCCGGCGGGCCGGATACGGCCCTCACCGCCAGCACGGCCGTGACAAGGGGCCGCATCCTCCGCCTACACGAATCCTGGAGGCCTGATTCCCTTGAACGCTAGATCAGCAACTTCCCAGGGCCGTGGTCGTACGGGCGCACATCTTAATAGTGAGGGATTAAGATGACCAGGCTACAGGAAGCAGCGTATAACGCGCAACTGGCAGCAGGCTTGCCACTCAGCAAGCTGGCCGGCAAAGTTCTGATCAAGGACGATGGCATAATAGACCATCAGCATTGCGCAAGTTACATCCATACCGTCCAGCAGATGGACTGGTTCAGGGCTGCGTTCCCGGGGCACACCGACCCCGTGACTGTAGTGGGCGGAAAGGGAGGCAGCCACGCTGACGCTCTTCAGCGTCGGATCAAGATCGGCACGAACAACCGATACAACGTCAGTGAATGCGAGCAGGCATGCCTGCATGAACTGGCGCATATCGTGAGCCATGATTACGGACCGGGCGAAGAACTACGCGAGCCCAGGCTCGGCCAGGACAGCAGCAAGGGTCATTATCACGCGTGGCGCGTCAACTTTGTTCTGATCATAAGAAAGACCCTGGGAAAGCAGGCAGCACGACGACTGAGATATGAATTCAGCCAGTGGGGGCTTTCAACGCGCAGGTAAGGGGTTGAGCCAGGTGCAGTTCGAGATGCCCTGACCCGACGCTCCTGGCCCTGCGTCGCGAAGCATCTGGCAGTATGCCGGTAGCTACCCGAGAGATGCCGGTAGCTACCCGAGAGGCCTTGGGGAGGAAACGGTGCCTGTCCGCTTTCAGTTGGTCATCGACTGTGCCGACCCGGACCGGCTGGCCCGGTTCTGGGCCGCCGCGCTGGGCTATGAGCTCGCGCCGGCCCCGGCCGGATTCGCTACCTGGAACGACTTCTACCGCGACCTGGGGGTGCCCGAGGAGGAGCTGGTCGACGGGGCGGACCGGATCAGCGACCCGGACGGCCACGGACCGATCATCTGGTTCCATGTCGTCTCAGATGCCAAGGCGGTCAAGAACCGACTGCACCTCGACATCCATGCCAGCGGCGAGCGGACGGACCCGATCGAGACCCGCAGGAAGCGAGTCAACGCGGAGGCCAGCCGGCTGGCCAGCCTGGGCGCCACCATCACCGGCGCATTGCCCGAGGAAGGGCTGGACCACTACGCGGTCGGGATGAAGGACCCGGAAGGCAACGAGTTCGATATCAACTGACCGTTTAGGCGGCTCGGCAGCGAGACCTGGCCGGCTAGACCGTCTTTCGATGGTCAGTATGTCCAGGTTCCGGCGCCGGTCAACCTTAGGTACAGGACATGCGCGGCGCGTCCATAAGTCCAGCGCATCCGGCTGAAGACGGCTGCACCCCGGTGAGTGATCACCCGGTGGAGGTAGACCTTTACATTATACATGTCATAACGGCAAAGGTAGCTGGGCTGGCAATTGGGGTTGTGCTGCACATACAGCTTGCCAGTCCCGTTGGCGTAAGCTGCGCGCCATTGCTGCCAGCTCAAACGCTTGATGAAAGGCGCTCCACCCTGTCCAATTTCGATATCTCCGGGTGATCGCACCATATGCGACCAGCCAGTCGCGTGAGCGTCTATGACCGGGGTCGTGGCTGCGTCCGCGGCGGGGCCCAGCCACAAGGCGCTGCCCAGCAGTCCGGCACCGAGCAACAGTGTGATGATCTGTTTCATGAGCGCTTCCTTTTGACATGCAGTTTAGGGAGGTGCGGGTTCAGCGCGGGAGCAGCGGCGCATGGTCAAGGTGTGGCAGCACATGCCTGGCGAACAAGTCGGCTTCGGCGGCATGCGGGTAGCCAGACAGGATAAAAGCGTCCATGCCGAGGTCCGCGTAGGCGCGGATCTTGGCAAGCACCTGATCAGGATCACCGACGATGGCTGCGCCCGCGCCAGAGCGCGCACGGCCGATGCCGGTCCACAGGTTGGGTTCGACGTAGCCGTCATCATCGGCGATGTCGCGGAGCTCGTTCTGCCGCTGGGTTCCCGCGGAGCTGGTGTCCAGGGACCGGCGGCGGATGGTGTCGCCGGTGCGGTCATCGAGCCGGGAAATCAGGCGCTGCGCGGCGGCCCGGGCTTCGGCCTCGGTGGCGCGGACGATGACGTGGGCGCGGTAGCCGAACCGCAGCGTACGGCCGTAGCGGGCGGCGCGCGCTCGCATGTCCTCCAGGACGGCCCCGACTCCAGACAGCGTGTCGGGCCACATCAAGAACACGTCGGCGGCCTGGGCGGCGACCTCGCGTGCCGCCTCGGAAAGGCCGCCGAAATAGAACGGGGGGCAGCCACCCCGGGCCGGGCGCAGGCGCGGGGGGTCCAGGGTGATGTTCATGAACTCGCCGTGGAAGTCGACGGGCTTGCCATCGAGCAGGTCACGCAGTATGCGCATGACCTCCAGGGTGCGGCGGTACCTAGGAGCTGATTCCAGGCTCTGGCCGGGCAGGCCAGAGGAGATGATGTTGATCGTCAGGCGCCCGTCGAGCATCTGATCGATCGTGGCGAGCTGCCGGGCGAGCTGCGGGGGCCACATCTCACCCATGCGCACAGCGACCAGCAACTGCATCCGGCGCAGCAGCGGGGCGATCCCGGCGGCGAACGCCACCGAGTCGATCCCCATCGCATACCCGGAGGGCAGCAGCAGGTTGTCGTATCCGGCCTGCTCCGCGCCGAGTGCGATATCGCGGCAATGTTCCCAGCTCGACTGCAGCCTGCCGTCCGGCACGCCGAGAAACTCGTAGTCGTCGTCGCACAGCGCGGCAAACCAGGAGACCTCGCAGCTCATAAGAGCCAGTATGCCGGCCTGTCCGGCATCGGGCTGCAGAGGCGCTCGGCACAGGCCGGGGCATTCCCCGGAAATGAGATCCCACCTCGCCGGAACGGACGCCATTGACGGGGAGAACGGCACGTGTCCGGTTGTGCGTCGGGTACCCCGGTTGTTGACTGATCACATGACAGAGCTCCCCCTGGTGCGGGCTCCGCGGATCCCGGTGACAGACACCTGGCACGGAGTCGATGTCACCGAGGACTACCGATGGCTGGAGGACGCCTCTTCGCCGGAGACCATCGCCTGGACAACGGCCCAGCAGCACCGCAGCCGGACCTATTTCGGCGGGATCCCCTGGCGAGACGCGCTGCGGGCCGATGTCGAGCAGCTGCTGAAGTCCGAGAGGACGGGGTACAAGCGGCTCCTGTCTGGCGGAAGCACCTTCTTCGCGCTGAAGGTGCAGACGCCACGGCAGCAGCCGTTCCTGGTGACGCTGGCCGACCTTGACGACCTTGCGACCGAGCGTGTTGTCGTGGATCCGGATGTCATCGACTCGTCGGGTGAGACCGCCATCGACTTCTTCGTTCCGTCCCCGGATGGCAAGCAGGTCGCGGTCTCGCTGTCGGAGCATGGCACCGAGGACGGGTCGCTGCACGTCTACGACGTCGAGAGCGGGCAGGTCGTCGACGAGCCGATCGCGCATGTGAATCTGATGGGCGGATCGGTGGCCTGGCGTCACGACGGTTCAGGGTTCTGGTACACCCGCTGCGCTGACCCCGCAGGCTTCCGGCAGCAGGCGTGGTTCCGCGAGCTCGGTGGCACGCCTGATCACGTTGACCTCGCTGGCCCCTTCGCCGACGCGCGGATCGCGGAGCACTACCTGTCCACCTCTCCCGACGGCCGCTGGGTGATGGACCGGGTGCAGAAGGGGGATGGAGGCGAGTGGCAGATCTTCCTCCGCAGCCAAGATGCCGGCGGCTCGTGGTGGCAGGCAGCAGACATCCCCGACAAGTGCGGGCGGGCCGTGCTCGGCACGGACGCCCTTTACCTGCTTTCCTTCCTGGACGCCCCGCACGGCAAGGTGCTCCGGCTCCCGCTGACCAGTGGCATCACGGTCACCGACGCGGCCGAGATCGTGCCGGCAGGTGACACCGTCATCGAAGACCTCGCGGTGACTCGCGACACCGTCTGGGTAGTGGACTCCGGCGGCGGGCCGCAGCAGGTGCGCGCCTTCGACGGCAAGGGCGGGCCACTTCCCCCAGTGGAGATCCCGCCGATGAGCTCAGTGTCGTCGTACACCGCTCGTCTCTCGGTGCTGGGACAGGACCGGATCGCCTGGTCGCGGGAGTCCTTCACCGAGCCGGCGACCTGGTGGGTAGCAGCCCACGGCGAAGCACCCCGGCCAACCGCACTGAGGACCACTACCCCCGCCGACCTGTCCGGGTACGAGGTGACCCGCGAGTTCGCAACGTCGAAGGACGGTACCCGTGTCCCCCTCAACGTGATCGCCGCACCCGGCACGCCACGTGACGGAACCGCGCCGGCGCTGCTGACCGCGTACGGCGGCTACAGCATCTCGCTGGTACCGCGATTCGATCCCGAGTTGCTGCTGTGGCTGGGGCAGGGCGGGGTCTACGTAGTGGCCAACATCCGCGGCGGCGGCGAGTTCGGCGAGGAGTGGCACCACGGCGGCCGCCTCGCCACCAAGCAGAACTGCTTCGACGACTTCATCGCCTGCGCGGACCATCTTCACAGCAGCGGGATCACCAGCCGGGAGCGGCTGGCGATCATGGGCGGTTCCAACGGAGGATTGCTGATGGGTGCCGTGCTCACCCAGCGTCCGGACATCGCCCGCGCGGTGGTGGCAGCGGTGCCGGTGATGGACTCGCTGCGAGCCGAGACCACCACCAACGGTAGGTTCAACACGCCCGAGTACGGCACCGTGGAGGATCCGGAGTTGTTCACGGTGCTGCTCGCCTACTCGCCTTACCACAACGTCGTGGACGGGACGGCCTACCCAGCCGTGTTGCTGACCGCCGGACAGAACGACACCCGGGTCGATGCCTGGCATGCCAAGAAGATGACGGCCCGGCTCCAGAAGGCAACGTCCTCGGACCGGCCGGTGCTGCTGAGACTAGAGTCCACAGGCCACCTGGCCGGGTCGCTCGACCAGGCCATCGACGGGACGACAGACTGGCACGCCTTCCTCTTCGACCAGCTAGGTCTGGGCTACCGCCCCGTCGCCCCGACGTGACCGGGCCACGCTCCGGGACGCGTTGTGGCCCCTGCACCCCAGGAACCACGCCACCATCGCCCGCTGGCGCTATCGCCCAGCGCAGCGGCCCTGGGCTGCCCGCTCAGGACCAGAAGTCGATGCTGGCCTGCGGGTCGGCTGTCGAATCCCAGAACTCGGTCACCTTGCCATCGCGGAGATGACTGACATTAGCCACCGGGACCTGAACCGATTTGCCCCCGCGAGAGGCCGATAGCGTGCACAGCGCCACGGCATGCTCATCGTTGGCGAGCACATCATGCACATCCAGCCGGAACGTGCCACCCGTCTCTTCGATCAGCCTGCCGAAGAAACCGAAGACCTCATCCCGGCCGTGGTAGTCGCCGCTGAGCGGCCCGGCCCCCGTCACATGCCAGGTCACCTCGTCGGCGATCAACTCCGACAGCGCAGCCAGGTTCCCCTGGGCGAACGCTTCATAGCCCCGGCGTGTCAGCGCGACATTCGGATGTTCACTCACGGCTGCCTCCCCCTGCGGGCCCCTCGGATCCAGGACCCGCCTTTGCACCATAACCCCGCCGCCTGGCACGAGCCATGGCAGCGGGCCAACGCCACACGCCGGATACGGATGTCCTGAGCGCAAAAGGCATCAGCAGGGCTGACACTGCTCGGGAGCACGGGATGAAGCGGCCGGCCGGGTCGAGCCCGGCTGGCCGGGTAGTTTCAAGTTATGAAGAAACTTCTTGAGATCCTGGTCTGTTTTCTGCATCCCCTCGCCGTGGTCTTGATGTGGATCGATCTGGCCACCGACCGGCCGGACTTGAAACAGGGCGGGAAACTGGCGTGGGGGATCTTCGGTCTGATCCCGCTGGTGCCTTTCCTGTACATATTCACTGGCGGTGACCTCTGGTAGACGGTCAGCCGGGACCGTGCCCGCCGTAAGGCGGCCGGCCGGGCTCGCCGCGCGCACAGCGAGCGGGCTGCGCCGGCCGCCCGGGCGAACCGAGATGTCCGTCTAGCCTTCGCGGTGCCACGATAAGACTCATGCGCGTTCAGCGGTTCGGTGCTCGCATCACCTCTGACTCCAGTGGCCGGGCGGTAATCGCAGTTCCGTTCGACCCAGACGAGACGTGGGGTGCCAAGGCTTACCACCCCGTGGGGGGGACGATTCATCCGGTGGCCGGGACCACCTGCGGCAGGCGACTCCGCGGAAGGATCACACCAGACGGCAACCAGTGGGTGTTCACCGTAAACCCGATGTGGATGCGGGATACCGGCGTTGGCCTCGGCGATGAGGTGACCGTTGAACTGGAGCCAGAAGGCCCGCAGCGCGGCGATCTAGCCGACGATATCGCCTCGGCCCTGGAGGCCAGCCCGGCAGCTGCGGCGTTCTTTGACACCCTGGCCCAGTTCTACCGCAAGGCCTATCTGCGCTGGATCGATGCGACAACCCGCCGGCCCGAGTTGAGGGCCGCGCGCATCGCTGAAGTAGTGGAGCTGCTTGCGGCCGGGATCAAAGAGCGGCCACGAGCGTAACCGCAACGGTGTCAGCCGGTACCTTGCCAGGCCGCGAAGGACGATAGATCCTGCGCACGAGACGCGGGAAGGTCCGCGGACTGCCAGGCCGCCGCCGGGGAGGGTGCATGAGGACTGGACGTGCCGTGCTGGCCGTGGTGTCTGTTCTGGCCGGGTTGTGGGGGGTCGCCCCCCCGGCCGCGGCCATGACCGCGGGCCACCGGCCCGCGGTCGGCTGGTCCCCGGAACAGAGGTGGGGCCTGAAGAATGACTGGGAACCCAACGTTGCGGCGGATCCCTCGTCGGCGTGGCTCTATCAGATGACCACTCAGTACGGCGGCCCCCGCGTGTGCCGTCCGCATATGGATCACTGCATCTTGTTCCGGTCGTCGGCGGACCGGGGAAGGACGTGGCACAAGAGCATTGTCATCAGCAGGCGGCGGTGCCCGCCGGCAAGAGCCTGCCGCCGGGCGGCCTGGCAGAACGATCCCGTGCTGGCCGTTTCGTCATCTGGTGTCATCTACGCGGCGTGGATGAATCAGTGGGACGTGGTCTTCGCGATGTCACGGGATCGCGGCCGGACGTGGACGGGATTCCACGATTTCCGGCGGGCGCTCGCGGCATCGTTCACTGATAAGCCATGGATCGCGATTTCCCCGGATGGCAAGGATGTGTACGTCGCGTTCAACCAGAGCGACTCCTACATCTCGGCCTCACATGACTATGGGCGGAGATGGTCCAGGCCGGTGCGGACGAACACGGGCGGGCGGTACTGGTTCGCCGAGGCCGGCGCGGTTGCACCGGACGGGCACGTGTACTTCGCCGAGAGCGCCGAACACCAGAATGCCAAGGGCACGGTGCGGCTCGCGGTGATCTCCTCCGCCAACGCCGGCACCTCATGGACGACCACCTATGTTGCGCGGAGCCAGCAACAACCGCCGTGCCTGGCCGGGGGCTGCCCGAACGACTTCTACGGCCCGCAGATCTCACTGGCCACCGACCGTGCCGGGACCATCCTCGCCGCCTACGTCGCGAATACCTCACCCGGGGCGCCGATGGGGCTGTATGCGATCACATCGGCCGACGGTGTGTCCTGGAGCGCTCCAGCCGCGCTCGGAGCTCATAGCACCAGGGTCGGTGCCGACTTCCCCAAAGCTGTGGCTGGCCCCCGGCCCGGCGACTTCCGGGTCGCGTGGGAAGACGACGGCAACGGCGCCAAGGCATGGAATGTCTGGTATCGGGCGACAGTGAATCGGGGAATTTCGTGGAGTCCCGCCGTCCGCGTCTCCGACCTCAGTTCCGGTGCCCCCTACAAGACCCGCACGGGCTTCCGGTTCCCCTACGGCGACTATTTCGGCATGGCAGTAGACAGCCATGGCACCAGCTACCTGACCTGGAGCGAGGGAAATAGCTACAACGGTCCCGGCAACACCTGGTGGGCCCGGAATCGTTGGCAGCAGCACTCATAGCTGCCGGTGAACTTGCCAGTCAGCGCACGAGCATGCGCGCCTCGGCTTGCCGATTCCCGGGCAGATGGCCGGCCGGCTGGTCAGTTCTGGCGAACGGCCAGATCCGCCGGTTCTGCGCGGATCCCCCGCAAGCCGGCGCCTGATGGGTTGGCCAGGTCGGCGAGTATCTCGCGGAACCGGGCTAGCGCGGCGGCGATCCACGGGAGCGTGGCCGGGTCGGACGCGGTGAGCGCTGCTTCTTGCTGCTGCGGGGTGTCGCCGTACAGCAGCGCGGTAGCCAGCCGCAGCCGCAGCGCGGCGAGGGGCTCGCCGAACGCGCTGCCGGGAAGGGTGACGGCGCCGTAGCGCTCCAACAGCAGCCCCGCCAGGGCGGGCGCGGTAGTGACCTGGTACCGGCGGGCCAGGAGCTCGCGCCAGGGCTCGAAGTCGGGGTAGACGTAGAAGCCGCCCTGCGGCGGCGCCACGGCCAGTCCGGCGGCGGTGCACACGGCCGCGGCGGCGCGGGCGACGGCGCCGTGCAGGGCGCGGCTGGCCGCGATCCGCGCCCGGATGGGCGGGGGTTCGGCGAAGGCCAGGGCGGCGGCGTGCTGGACGGGCGCAGTGGGCGCGGACCAGATCTCGCTACCCGCGCCGAGCAGCGTTTTGCGAAGCCCGCGGCCGACCGGGCCAGGAGGCATCCGGGCTACGCCGATCCGCCAGCCGCCCAGCGCCAGGCTCTTACTCAGCCCGGTGGTAATGAGAGTCCGCTCCGGCGCGGCCTGGGCCGGGCTTAGCACCGCCGCGGAAGGGTCGTGCACCAGGTCGCGGTAGATCTCGTCGCAGACGATGACCAGCCGCCAGGTGGCCGCGACCTCGCACAACGCGGCGACCGTGGCCGGGGACGGCAGCCGCCCGGTCGGGTTGTCGGGCAGGGTGACCAGCACCGACCGGATCGGCCGCCCGGCCGCGGCCGTCGCGCGCGCTGCGGCGGCCAGGGCGGCCGGGTCGGGTATCCCGCCCTCCCCGGCCGGGGCGGGCACGAAGTGCGGGCGGACGCCGATCATCGCCGCCTGCGCGGCGTAGCTGACCCAGGACGGCCGCGGCAGTGCGACGTCGCCGCCGATCGCCAGCAGCATGATGAACAGCAGCGGCTTGCTGCCCGGCCCGCAGATGACCTGGCCCGGGCTGGTGGGCAGGCCGCGCCGGGTCCAGTACCCCGCGGCGGCCTGGCGCAGCGCCGGGTGCCCGGCCACCGGGCCGTAGCCGTTGGCTCCGCTGGCTGCCGCGAGCGCCTCACGCAGCGCCGGGTGCACCGGCAGCCCAGCCTCCCCGAACCCTAGCGGCAGCACCGGCAGGCCCCGGCGCCGCCGCGCGGCCATCGCCTCGTTCGCCGCCAGCGTCGCCGACACCGGGATACCCCGCGCGAGCAGCGGTCCAGCAACAGTCGTCATTGCTGCTCCTTCTTTCCGGGCCGACGCCGGTCTCGGGTGTGGCCGAACGGGATGCCTGTGAGGTGCAGGCGCTCAGGACGGTGAGCAGGCAGCGCCCGGCGGCCGGGAACCCGGCTGCGGCCAGGAGAGCTGGTGCCTTCGGGCGCGACAGGCCTGGCGGGCGGAGTGGGTTAGCGCGTCACGCTGGGCCTGGTGGTGCAGTTCGGCGACGCGGGCAGCGGCCAGGTAGTAGCTGAGGCTTGGGTTCATCGCGGTCTCTTCGGGTGGTGTGGCGGGATGGCTGCTGTCCGCCTGGTACCGGCTGCTGCTGTCAGCGGGCTGGTGTCCGGGCTGGTTCCACCGTCGCGGCCGGGGAGGGATTTCCCCACACGCGAAGGCCCACGCGAACGCTCACATAAATCAGCCCGCCCGTCGCGGTGGCGGCCGCCGTGCCGCACGCACCCGGCCGGCGGCGCTAAGGGCCGGTGGTCGCGGCTGCGGCGGGACCAGGTGGCAGAGCACGGGCAGCCAGCGCGGGCTGGCTAGCTAGATGGCTGGCTGGCTGGCTGACGAAGGCAGGGTTGGCCCGGGGCATACTGTTTGGGCAAGGGTCTTGTCCCGCGCCCGGGCGGGGCGTCGGGTGGGTCAAGGGGCATCGGGGCCATGGCGGAACAGCCTGCGCTTTCGTTCGCCGGACTGCTGCGGCGGCTGCGGGCCGAAGCCCAGATGACGCAGGAGGAGCTGGCCGAGGCGGCGGGGCTGAGCCCGCGGTCGGTCAGTGACCTGGAGCGGGGCATCCACCGCACGGCGCACAAGGACACCGCCGTCTTGCTGGCCCGCGCGCTGAGCCTGGCAGAACCGGCGCGCGAGCTGTTCCTGTCGGCAGCCCGCGGGCGGGCATCAGCAGGCGACGTGCTGGCCGCCGTATACGGAAGGCCACCGGGGGCGTTGGCGGCGACGGCCCAGGTGCGGCCGAACAATCTGCCCGCCCGGCTGGCGACGTTTATCGGCCGGGACCGGGAGCTATCAGAGGTCCGGGGCCTGGTGGAATCCTGCGGTCTGGTCACCTTGACCGGGGCCGGAGGGTGCGGCAAGACCAGGCTGGGCCTGCAGGTGGCCGCCGGGCTGCTCGGCGGGTCCCGCGACGGGGTCTGGGTCGTGGAGCTGGCTGCGGTCAGCAGCGAGGACTCCGTGGCGCCGGCTATCGCCCAGGTGCTGGCGATCACCGCGCAGCCGGGCCGGCCGACCCTGGACACCTTGCTGGATGCCCTGGCCCCGCAGGACATGCTGATCGTGCTGGATAACTGCGAGCACCTGATCGGCGGCTGCGCCAAGACCGCCGACGCCATCGTGCGGCGTTGCCCGCAGGTGCGGCTGGTGGCCACCAGCCGCGAGCCGCTCGGCGTCGGCGGCGAGACCATCTACCGGGTGCCGCCCCTGTCGCTCCCCGGGCCCGGCGAGACCGGCCTGCGGGCGGCCGGGTCCTCCGACGCGGTCGCGCTCTTCATCGACCGGGCCCGGGCGCAGGGCACCGGCCTGATGCTCGACGAGCAGACCGCCCCGCTGGTGGTGTCGATCTGCGCGCGGCTGGACGGGCTGCCGCTGGCCATCGAGCTAGCCGCGGCCCGGCTGCGCTCGCTATCGCTCAGCGCCCTGCACGACCGCCTCGACCAGCGGTTCCGTCTGCTGACCGGGGGAAGCCGCACCGCCCCGGCCCGGCAGCAGACCCTGGAGGCGACCGTCGGCTGGTCCTACTCGCTGCTCAGCCGGGCCGAGCAACTGCTGCTGCAGCGCCTGCCGGTGTTCGCCGAGACCTTCGATCTGGACGCCGCCGAAGCAGTTTGCGGCGGCAGCGACATCAAGACGCTCGACGTCACTGACGTGCTCGGCTCGCTGGTGGACAAGAGCCTGGTCGTGGCCGAGCCGGCCGGGCCAGCCCTGCGCTACCGGCTGCTGGAGACTATCCGCCAGTTCGCCGCCGACCGCCTCGCCGAGGCCGGCGGAACCGAGGCCGCCGCTGTGGCCGCAGCCCACTGCGCGCACTACCTGTCCGTGGCCGAGACCGTGGCCCCGCACCTGACCGGGCCCGGCCAGGGCAGGTGGCTGGCCCGGCTGGACGCCGACCAGGCGAACCTGCGCCGCGCCGCCGAGCACGCGGCCAGCCGCCCGGAGGGGACCGCACAGGTCCTGCGTTTCGGCGTCGCGCTGTGGCGGTACTGGGCCGCGCCGTCCCGGAAGGAGGAAGCGGCCGGGCTGCTCGTGCCAGTGCTCAGGCGGCCCGAAGCCGCCGCGGCCCCCGCGCTGTACGCAGAAGCGCTGGTCGTGGCCTCGGAACTCACCCTCCTCACCGACATGCCCACCAGCCTGCAGCTCGCCGGGGAGGCTGACGAGGTCGCCAGCAGGCTCGGCGACGACCGGCTGCTCGCCCTGTCGCGCGCATCGCTGTCCTTTGCGTACTACTTCGCCGGCGAGCCGGAACGAGCGCGGCCGCCGGGAGCGGAATCGGTCGAGCGGGCCCGGCAGCTCGGCGACGACGTGCTGCTGGGCCGGTGCCTGCTGGCGTACGCCACGTGCGGGGGTGGGCGGCGGCGTACGCCGAGGCTTTCGCCTGTACCGAGCGTTCCGGCGACCTTGGCATCAAGCAGCACCTTCACTACACCGCCGGCGACATCTTCCTGCAGCTGGGGGCGATCCCGGACGCCCGGGCGCATGTGGAAGCCGCGATACGGACCACGGAGGCACTCGGAACTTCCGGGGACCCCGGCATGTCACTGAACCTGGGCATGGTCCTGCGGGCCGAGCAAGACCTCGACAGTGCGCGATCCACATTCCAGGAAGCCCTGCGGATCGGCCGCCGGACCGGCGACAAGAGGAACATGGCTGGCGCCTTCCTCTGGCTGGCGCTCCTGGACGGCGATCTGGGTGACTGGTACCGGGCCGCCACGCTGCATGGCGCCGCGCAGGCCCTGCTCAACAAGACAGGAGTTCCATGGGAACGGTTCGACGCGCGCCTTCGCCAGGAAAGCCTCGACCAGGCACGCCAGTCCCTGGGCGGTGACCAGCTCCAGCGCGCCTACGCCCACGGCCTGGCCCTCACCTTCGACCAGGCCATCAAGCTAGCCCTCGGAGGAGTCCTGCCGGCCAGGTAAAAGGCTGCGTCGAGCTCGTGCTCCGGGTCGGGGCCGAGTTCGGCCGACGTCCGCATCGACGCCCCGGGAGAGGCCGGTGACCGCAATCCGGTGAGGGCCCCGAGGGTCAGGGCCACGCCCGCCCGAGCCGACGTCTGATCGGCACCATGGCCACCGTACAGCCCGCCTAGACCGGAGCTGTGAGCGCGTTTCCTTGATGAGATCGATGATCGGTAGGTTCAGAATTGATAGGGGCGCGGGCCGCTCTTAGGGTCGCTCAGGCGCTACGCTCACCGCCTGCGCGCGAAGGGAGCACGATGCTTGCCGCCCGCTTCTACCAGCCGGGGGATGTGCGGGTCGAGGAGGTACCCGATCCGGAGCCAGGACCAGGCGACGTGGTGATCCATGTGCGCAATTGCTCCTGCTGCGGCGCCGACCGGAAGACGGTCCAGCACGGGCACCACCGGCTCAGCCCGCCACGGGTGCTCGGCCACGAGATCGCCGGTGAGGTGGTCAGCACCGGCGCTGAGGTCACCGGCTGGGCCACCGGCGACGGTGTTCAGGTGATCGCCGCGATCCCGTGCGGGGCCTGCCCGGCTGTGCCAGGCAGGCCACGCGACGGTGTGCACCAGGCGGGAGAACATGGGCTACCAGCATGACGGCGGCTTTGCCGAGTTCATGCTGGTCCCGGCCAAGGTCATCGCCGTGGGCGGATTGAACCGGATCCCGGACGGCACCGGGTTCGCTGAAGCGTCGCTGGCCGAGCCGCTGGCCTGCGTGCTGAACGCGCAGGAGCAGTGCGGCGTGACCAGCGGCGATGAGGTGCTGATCATCGGCGATGGCCCGGCCGGCTGCCTGCACGCCCGGCTGGCCCGCGCGCGGGGCGCAGCCCGGGTGATCGTGGCCGGGCGCAGGCCGGCGCATCTAGCCCGGGTGGCGGAACTAATCGCGCCAGACGCGGCCCTTTGCGCCCCCGATGATGACCTCGCCGAGCAGGTCGGCAAGGTGACGGACGGGCGGGGCGCCGATGTGGTTATTGCGGCGGCCGGGTCCGCGACGGTGCAGGAGCAGGCCATCGGCTGCGCGGCGCCGCGCGGGCGGGTCAGCCTGTACGGCGGGCTGCCGCCCGGGACCCCGCCGCCGGCGTTCGACACGAACCACATCCACTACCACGAGCTAACGGTCTGCGGCACGAGCGGCGCCAGCCCGGCGCAGACCGCCCAGGCCCTCAGCCTCATCGCCTCCGGGGCGGTGCCAGTCACCGACCTCATCACCCACCACTTCCCGCTCGCTCAGTTCGCCAGCGCGCTGACGACCATGGGAAACGGCCAGGCCATCAAGGTCACTATCGAGCCATGACCGGCCGCCTAGCTGCGCTGGCCGCGCTATGGATAACGTCACCGATCGGGTGCCCGGCCGGCCAAGCGCATTGTGGTAAGGACGGGGCGTGGTAAGGACGGGGCATGGAGTTCTTCTGCTACCACCGCGATCGGCCCGGCTCCGTGGCACTGCGCGACGAGTTGCTGGAAGAGCACTGGTCCTATATGGACCGGTACGCGTCGCAGATGATTGCGCGCGGCCCCACCCTCGCCAGCGGCGGCGTGCCCACCGGCAGCGTGCACATCGTCGGCCTGCCCGATTCCGCTGCCGCCCGCGCGTTCGCGTTCGACGAGCCCGGTTACCAGGCCGGTGTGTACCGGGACGTGCTGCTGCGCCGGTGGCGTAACACGCTGGGGCGCACCATGTGGGACTTCCCCGGAGGCCGGACCGGCGGCCGCCGGTACCTGGTGCTCGGCCTGGGCACGGGGCCGGCCGCCGACCTCGCCGTGCCGCCGGGCCGGGACGAGCTGATCGCGTACGGGCCGCTGCTGTCTGACGACGGCGCCACGTGGCTGGGGACGGCGGCGCTGGTCCGGGCGCCGGACCCGGACACGGCACGAGCCGTCCTGACCGCGGACCGCTACGCCAGCGTCGAGGTCCACGACTGGCAGTTCGGCGGGCGGCCGTGATGAGCCGATGCGCTTCATGAGCGACCAGGGCCGTATTGCCGATGCCAGGGGACCAACGGACCTGGCCAACCAGGACCGGCCGCGGGAGCGTGAAGGTAGCCGCCTGGGTAAGCGGCCTTCCTGGCTGGCCGGGCGGGGCCGAGAGGAGGCAGCAATGCGCCTCACATGGAGAGATGGATTGACCACGCTGCTGGTGAGCGCGGCGGCCGTACTGTACGCGCTGTGGGCTACGGACGCCCTGATGCCGGGTGTGTCTACCCGGTGGATGACGGTGATCGCCTTCGCGCTCGGCATGGCGGCCTGCACGGCTAACCAGCGGCAACTGGGCGAACTGTACGGTGCCACCCGGGATGGCCCGCGCCCGTCCGGCTCTTACGTCGCACTCGCAACCGCTCTCGGCATCGTGATGCTGGTGGCAGGCATCCTCGCGTTCGTGCTGGCGAGCGAGGCAATGCTGGCAGCGGTGGTGGCCACGATGGTCGCGCTGTGGCTTATCGCTACCGGCCGGCACGCGCTGACTGGCCACCATCTGCAGTTGCGCGCGCACCCTGCCGCGCACTGAGGACATATACCGCGACGGCCGGTGATGTGCGCCGGGTAGCCGGCATCGTCGGTGACGATGTCAGCTACCCGGCACCGCGGCAGGCGCTGCCCGGAGTTCCGCAAGCGGACGAGGCCCCCCCTGCTCTCGCCGCCTTCTCCGGGTGCGAGTATGCGAGCTGCCTGGGCAAGCTGATATTCCGCCTGCTTCGACGGCTCCAGTGGCAGTGCAGGCGCTCCCTGTGGGCCACCTTCCCGCCATAACATGTCTCGACCTCAGCGTCGGCCACGTTCAGTTATATCTGGGACTTAAGCCGCAGAGTCGACCCCGGAAACGATCAGGCGGAACCTTGCTGGATCCCGATTCCTTCATGCAAGAATTCGCATGCCAGTCTCAGGCGGTTCCACCCGCTCCCGGGCGACTCCTTGAGGCGCTGGCAGCGCCTTCCGGTGGCCGGCGCGTGACCCTGACGCGGGCGGCGATGTCGTCATGGCCGTTCCGGCGGCACCAGCTCAAGATGTATCGCGCATGTTCACCGCACCAGCGGTAAACGACCTCTGGCGTCATCTTAAGCTCACAGCTATGTTCACCGCGATCACGTATGAGGGGTCCAAGATAATCGACAAGCTTTGCGGCGGTGTCGTATCCGACGTGCGCGGAACTGGCCAGTGTTTCGTGATTGACCGCCCGGCCCGAGGCGATTGCCCCAGCCAGGCGTGCGGCAGTAACTCCTTTCCCCTTACTGAAATATTTGTGTATTCGCGGAATATCGTGCGGAGTGTCGCCCGGGGGAAACTGGGGGCCCATCAGACTGCCCCCCCGGACAGCAATATCCACGGCCTCTACCAGAGGCTGAGGACCCGTCGCCTTCCGGTAGATGCCCACCACTTCGGGCTGGTCGACCGCCTCGTCCAAGTGATCGCGCTCGATCCCGTGGCCCTGGGCGGCGAATATCACCGGGGCCTGCCTGCGCGCCCGCCGGAGGATGTCCAGGACATCAAGCCCGTCGAACGAATACTCGATCGCATAGTCATTCCAGGTGAGGTCGGCAACCACCACGTCGAACCTCAGGCGGTCGCTGACCGCGCGCTCCACCGCCGCCTTGTCCTCAGCGATCCGCACTGTGGCATCTGTCATGGACTGACAGAGAAAGGGTTCAATGATCTTTCCCAGAGCGGCCGCCACCAGAAGACGTGGCCCGTCTTGCATCCGCCTGCCCCCAGCTTGTATCGGCAACTCATCAGAACTCAGCGGGCCTTTCACCGCGACTGTAGCTCCGCGAGCCACGCTGCGTCTCGGGCGCAGGGCTGCGTGACGTCCCGGATCCGGCACTCTCAGCGTCACTTCTTCACGCGGTAGTCGATGAATGTCGCGAACGGCGACTGGCGCACTCCGAGGTGCTCGAGTTCCAGGGATTCGCCGAACCCCTCGAACAGGCGCTTGCCGGCGCCGAGGATCACCGGGGCAACGATAATCGTGAGCTCGTCAACCAGCCCGGCCGCCAGGGCCTGGCGGATGAGGTCCGCACCGCCCATCACGTACACCTGCTTGCCGCCGGCCGTGGCCTTGGCTTGATTGATCGCTTCCACGAGGTTCCCGACGAAGATGAAGTCGCCGCCTGGCGGCTGCTCGGCGGGGCGATGGGTGACCACAAAGAGCGGGATGTCCCAGGGGTTCTGGCCACCCCAGTGCCCGGCCGCTTCGTAGGTGCCGCGGCCTGCGATCACCGCACCGTTGGCGGCCATAGTCTCCTCCAGCCAGGCCTGGTCCTCACCGGCGGGCTCCCCGCGCCCGGGCGAGTCGTAGCTCCAGGGCCCACCGAACACCCAGTAGTGCAGGCGCTCACCACCGACGCCGAGCCCGCAGTCAGGACCATCGCCTGGCCCGGTGATGAAGCCGTCCACCGAGATGGTGATCCCGGCAAGCACCTTGCCCATCAGCTCTCCCTCTTCCTGTCACGCCGCCCGCGGCGGCGTGATCGATCAGACAGCGCGCTCGTTAACAGACGGCTGGCTTGGCCGGAAATCATCGCCCGGACGGGGAGACGTGGATCTCTGCCGTCTGGCTGTCACATCTCGCCGGGCTGCCGGGTCAGCAGGGTGTCACAGCTAACACGGCCAGGAGGTCACCATGGACGCCCGTTTCAACTACTACGGCAACCCGGTCGCGGCGAAGTTCCAGAAGTACATCAATTCCGCGGGCCGGGTCGTGACTGATTCGACTCTGCCCACCGCGACCCAGTTGCTGTGCATGATCCGCGCCAGCCAGGTCAACGGCTGCAGCTTCTGCACCGACATGCACACCAAGGACGCCGCGCACGCCGGGGAAACCCAGCTGCGGCTCAACCTGGTCGCGGCCTGGCGGGAGGCGACGGTCTTCACCGACGCCGAGCGGGCCGCCCTGGAACTCACCGAGCAGGGCACCCGCATCGCCGACGCCGCCACGGGCGTCACCGACGAGGCCTGGGCCAACGCCGCCAAGCACTACGACGAGGACCAGCTCGCCGCCCTGGTGTCCCTCATCGCCGTCATCAACGCCTACAACCGCATGAACGCCATCACCCGGCAGCCCGCCGGCGACTACCAGCCCGGCCAGTGGGGGTAACCGGGGCACGAAGCTCCAACGGGGCGGCAGGGCGGGCGCGGACCGCGGCCGCGTCCGGACCACGTCGCGGGGCTGGCATGCGGCATTATCAGCCACATGACCGAACTCACCGATGTTCCCAGCGCCTTCGGCTACGGCGACTCGATCCTCGTCGGCGAGCGGGTGCGGCTGCGCGGAGTGCGGGACGATGACCTGCCTACGCTCGCGAAGTGGGAGATGGATGCCGGACGCATGGCCACGCTGTCGAACTGGGTGGCCCCGCCGTCGGAGGCCGCGGCGAGGGAACGAATCGCGAAGTGGGCCGCGAACGAGAAGGACGACATCGGCTTCGCCATCGAGACGCTCGACGATCCGCCGGTACTGGTCGGCAACATCGGGCTGTGGGGCGCGCGCCCCAAGGACCGGTGTGGGACGATCGGGATCGCCCTCGGCCGTGAGTACATCGGCCGTGGCTACGGCACGGACGCGATGCGCGTGATCGTCGGCTACGGATTCCGCGAGATGGGCCTGCACCGCATTCAGCTCGGCGTGGCTCCGTTCAATCCCGCCGGGATCCGCGCCTATGAGAAGGCGGGATTCGCCGAGGAGGGCCGCCTTCGTGAGTCGGTGCTGCACGACGGGCGCTGGTACGACGAGGTGCTGATGTCTATCCTCGAGCACGAGTGGGCGGCCAGCCGACCGTCTGGCTGATGAGCGGCCCGGGCTCGTGCATGACCGCCGCCTAGTGCGCGTCGAGGAACGGCGTGATCAGCGCGAACACTTCGCCTGGCCGCCGTGTCACGCCGACGTGCGTGGTCCCGGGGAGCACCGCCAGTTGCGCGTTCGGCAGGAGACCGAACATCTCCACCACGTCAGGCAACGGCGAGAAGTCGCGGTCACCGAAAATCAGCAGGGTCGGCACCTTCAGTGATCGCAGCTCGTCGGTCCACCCAGGGAACTCGTGCACCATGGCCGATGCCTTGGCCGCGAACTCCTCGAAGTGCGCGGGGTCGGGAGCGACGCTTTCGTAGGCGTCCCGCATCGCCTGGAAGTCGGCTGGTGTCGGCATACGGTCGTTGTCGAGTGGCACGCTCTCCCGGCCTGGCGGGCGGTGGGCGTCGGCCGAGGCGACGATCAGCCTGCCGACCCGCGTGGGCGCGCCGAGCGCGACCGAGTACGCAACGAGACCGCCGAGGCTGAACCCGAAGATATCCGCCTCGGCGATCCCCAGATGGTCGAGCAGCGCTACGACGTCACCGGCCAGCGCCCCGATCGTCATCGGGCGGCCGGTGTCGGCGGTATGCCCGTGGCCTTGGAGCTCCACCGCGATCACCCGCCTGCTGGCCGCAAGGGGTTCGAGCAACGGCCCGAAGTTGAGGTCGATGGTCAGCAGTCCGCCGTGGAGCAGCACGAGTGGCCTGCCCTGGCCGCGGACCTCGTAGTAGAGCTGCTGGCCGTTCACCGGTGCGTACGTCATGCTGGGTTTGACGATGCGCAGCCCGCATACTCATCGCGAAGCGCCGCGCGCCGCGCAGCACTGCTAAAGGGTGTCCTCGGCGGCGGCCAGAGCCGGCGGGCCGACGCCTCATCGGAGGGGGCGACCAGCACGCGAACACCTTGGACCTGCAGCGCCGGTTCCTGCCCTCCGGCATCGTCTGCCGACACGGCTGCTCTGAGGTTGTTATTGCGCAACATGCCGACGATCAGTTCCGCCTCGGTCCGGCTGGTGACGACGGCCACCGGCACGCTCACGCCGTCTTGCATGGGGATCTCCTCTCGAAAGAACTGAGCATGTTCCGCTCCCGTCTAGCCAAAGGTGAACACGTAGGCCTGGACACCAGAGGCGAGGAATGTGATCTCGAACGTGTGGTCGCTGACGGGGCCGCGCTGCCGGATGAGCTGGTACAGGCGTTGCTCGGTGACGGTGCCGTCGCCTTGGCCGTCAACGTCGGTCCCGTGGGCCGCGCCAGGCGGCTGTCCGTCGATGAGAACACGGAACCGCACGGCGGCTCCCGGCGCTGACGGTCCCATAACGAGGTGAAGATCGCGGGCATGGAAGCGGTAGGCGATCTGCCCTCCGGCGGCGTTCAGCGTGATGGCCGCTTCCTCCATCGTCCAGTCGCCCGAGAGGGCCCAATGGTTCAGCCTCAGCTCCGCAGGGGCGGAGTACACGTGAGGCTGGCCCGGCACTACGTCACCGGGGGATGCGAAGTTCTCGGTCCGCTCGTAGCCCGTGTAGTTCTCCGGTGATTTCAGGGTGGCCCAGTCGGCGGCAGCTTCAATACCATGGGCATCGACCGAAACTAGCTCCTGGCCGATGCCGCTAAATCCGGCCTCAGCCAGGAGCTGCTGGATAACCATTTCCGATTGCTGATACTCACCTTCACCGAAGTAGTGATGCCGGATACGTCCCTGCGTGTCAGCGAAGTAGAGGGCCGGCCAGTAGTGATTCCCGAAGGCACGCCACACCGCATAATTGCTATCGGTGGCGACCGGGTAGGTGACCCCCATGTCCACCGTCGCCCGGCGGACGTTATCGGCGCTGCGCTCGAACGCGAACTCGGGTGTGTGCACCCCGATAACCACGAGACCCTGGTTCCCGTATTTCCCCGCCCAGGCACGCACGTAGGGAAGTGAGCGTATCCAGTTGATGCAGGTATAGGTCCAGAAGTCGACCAGGACGACTCTTCCGCGCAGGCCGGCCGCGGTGAGCGGCGGCGAGTTGAGCCACCCGGTCGCGCCGTCCAAAACAGGCAGTGCACTTTCAACAGGCAGCCGGCCCGAGGCCGTGTGCAGCCCGGCGGGCACGGGCCAGCGTGCTTTCATGACAACGCCTTCCCTGTCGCTGGATGTCGCGGCCGGGGCTCCGGCCAGTGCCGCCGCGTCGGCCGGATGCGGAGAGCTGGAATCCGGGCGGGCGCCGGGGAAGCCCGAGGCCATGACGGGTCCTATCCCCCCGATTCCGGGCCACTTCTACCCTCGCACCGGCGCAGGCGCGCCGCAATACTCCCCCGTGCCGGTGACCGATGAGTACGCAGAAGCGTTTACCTTACGGGAGATCATCCAGCGTTCTGGCCCGGCTGAGACCGCCGCGTCCGCCTTCAGCCGGCGCTGTGAGCGCACCACTGAAAGCACGCTCAGGGCGACGATTGCGATCGTGAACCACCAGCTGTAGCGGGAGATGGTGATGGCCGCGACGACCGCGTGGTGACCCAGCGCGTACCCCAGCCCAGCGAGAAAGGCCGGCCCACAGCAGAACGCCGATCAGATCCAGGATGAGGAAGACGACAAGCCTCATCCCGGCCCAGCCAGCTATGACAAAGATGATCGCCCGGGGGATGGGAAGGAAGGAGCTGGCCACCACCGCAGGCCAGGTGACCTTGCGGCCGGCCCGCTGCACGCGCCCCATGTGCCTGGCCGCGCGCCGGCTGCCGGGCAGGGCCATGATGAACCGCTCACCCCACAGCCGCCCCGCCCACCAGTACAAGACGTCGAACTTCATCAGTCCTGGAATCGCCGCGAGTACCACCACGGCCAGCGTCCCGTGCCCAGCGCTGGCGAAGGCGGCGGCCGAGATGATCGCTTCGATGCTGCCGTTGAGCAGTTCGGCTACGACCGGGTGCGTGCCGATCAGCGACACCCGCAACGGCAGCAGGATCCAGTAGGACAAGCCGCTGAGCACGATTCCCAGCCAGCAGAGGATGTCGGCGGTCCGCGGCTTCCCCTGCCAGGGCAGCCGCGGATCGTCGCCCGGACCCGCCGTCCCGGGCGCGGCGGCCGGAGCGGCAGCCGCGGGCTCGGCAGCCGCGGCGGACTCCGTCCCGGGGACGGTCATGAGGCAATCTCCCTGACGTCGGCGCACCCTGCGCGGCGGCTACCAGGACCGGGCACGCCATCACCCAGCCCGCCGGCCCAGCGTAGACGCTGCGCCGCGCTGACGGTGCGCTGACGCTGAGCGGCGCTGCTCCCGGCCGGAGGCCTCCGCCCTTACCGTGACAGCACGGCCGGTGGCTAGGCAGACAGTGGCTAGGCAGACAACTGCCGTTGCAGCGCGGCGAGGGACGCGACCGTGTCCCGGCGCATTCTGGGCGCGAGCAGCCAGAGCAGGGATCCGAGCCCGCCGTGGACCTCGGCCCTCTTGACCACCCGGACACGTCCCTGCGCAGCGGGCTCGAGCAAGTGCTCGAAGATCACCTTGCCCAGGGGCAGCGGGCATTCGGTTACCCAGCGCCGTCCGGGTTCCACCGCCGTGATGGTGAAGGAGCCGCCGAGGTTGCCGCGCTGCTTAGCCCAGCCGCTGGCACCCGGCTCAAACGGGCCATCCAGCCGCGCGACCTCCTTGCTGACATCCCACTCGGGCCAGCGGGCCACGTCAGTCCACAGCTTCCAGACCGCATCTGGCCCGGCCTGGAACGTTGCCTCGCATTCGAATAAGTACATGCCCGCCTTTGGTGGAGCTCAGCAGATATGAGTAATCTAGACCGCTTATGTCCCAGACTGGCCGGGAACGGGCCGGCGTGGCGGCGGCTTCCCCGGCGGTTTCCCGGGCGGCTTTCCCGGCAGCGGCCCCCAGCGAGCAGCGCACGCCGCCACGAGCTGCCCGGGAACTGCGGGGGCGCTAGGGGTAACGAGCGTCATGAGTGGTGGTGACGCGTCCGGTGGCGATGTCGTATACGTGGCCGGAGACACTCACCTTCGGCGGCAGCGAGGGTGCGGCGAGCAGGCGCTCAACGTCGGCGCGGACGGTAGCGTGCGGGTCGGCGACGGCAGAGGCTTCGAGGGCGGCCTCGGGGAGGCCGGTCGCCGCGGCGGCCTGGCGCCGGAAGCCGGGGTCGGCGAGGAAGCCGGTCCCGCACTGCGTGTGGTGGATGACCGCGACTTCGAAGAGCGCGTCCGGCGCGCCCTGGCCGCCGAACAGCTGCCCGGCCAGGAAGCCTAGGTACGCGATGTCGTCGATGACGGCCTGGGTGACGCGCCCCCCGGCGTTACGGATGACCGGAGCGTCTGCGAGCTGGAGCCCGAGGACGATAGCGGGGTCGACCCGGTGGTCGAGGCAGGTCACGATGATCACCTGCCGGGCGGGTATGCCGAGTGCGGCGGGGGTGTAGGTACGGGCGAACTGCTCGTTGCGCTCGAGCAGGGGGGTCATCCTGGTCATGGTGGCTTCCTTCCCGTTCAGGTGTTACCGGCTCGTTCAGGGGTTAGCGGCAGGAGTGCTCCTGCCGTCCTGTTCCCGCTCATCGGGAACCCGCCTCCCGAAAAGTGGACACTGTCCACCATAGCTTTGATAGTGGACGGTGTCCACTTTGTTATCCTGTGGGCGTGACGGCTGGCCGGTCAGCAGGGCAGATCCACGAGGCGGAGCGGCGGCGGCCGCGCGGCGCCGTGCGGGACGGCCTGCTCGCGGCCGGGCTCGAGCTCGCCCGGACGGGTGGCCCGGATGCCGTGGTGCTCCGTGAAGCGACCCGGAAGGTGGGCGTGGTGCCCAACGCCGCGTACCGGCACTTCGCCGACCGCGACGAGCTCCTCGCCGCAGTCTGCGCGGCGGCCATGCGCGAGCTGGCCGACCGCATGGCCGCTGGCGTCGCCCGCGTGCACGGCGAGTATGGCGATCCTGAGGCGGCCCGCCGCCGGCTGCACGCGGTCGGCACGGCGTACCTGGAATTCGCCTCCGAGGAACCGGGGCTGTTCGCCACCGCGTTCGCCCTGCCGCAGCAGCACGCCTACGGCGCCGCGGACAGCGGGACCGGGCAGGAGCGCACGCCCCTGGGTCATCTGCGCGCCGCTCTCGACGAACTGGTCGACGCCGGCGTGCTCCAGCCGCGGCGCCGTGACGGCATCGAATATCCCATCTGGTCCACGGTGCACGGGCTCGCCGTACTCGCCGGGCAAGGGCCCCTGCGTGGCGCCCCCGATGCCACCCGCCATCACCTCGACGACCTGGCCCTCGCCTTCATCGACGAGGGACTGGGCTGAGCCCGCATGCTCCCGTCGGCGCGATGACGAACGTGGCCGGCTAACTCACCACGCGATGAGCGGCTCCCAGCCCACGAACCCGGCAGCCAGAAAGCCCACGGAGGTGGTCATGTGTCCCTGACGCTGCTCGACTGGCGCCGCCGCGTCGCCCGGCTGTACGCAGAGGTCCGCGGCGAGCGGGACGTCGCCGCCGCGCACGATCACTGGCGCCGGACTCGCGATGACCTGCTTCGCGCGCACCCGGACTCGCCTATCCCCCCGCCGCGGCGCGCGGGCTACCCGGGCGCGCCGGTCGCGCCCTACGATCCGCGGCTGCGCTTCGACCTCACCGTCGACACCGATGTGCCACCCCGGCACTTGGAGGTCAGCACTGGTTCCGACGGGGTCGCGCGCTTTGACCGCATCGGATGTGCGCACCTGCCCGGAGGCGGGGACCTGGATGTCTGGTGGCTCGCGTCCTACGGAGGCGGGATCTTCGTCCCGGTGAAGGACGGGACCGCGGGGACGGCAACCTATGGCGGGGGCCGCTACCTCATCGACACGGTCAAAGGCGCAGATCTCGGCGGGGACGACGGCCGGCTGATCCTCGACTTCAACTTCGCCTACAACCCGTCGTGCGCTTACGACCCGGCCTGGGCATGCCCGCTGGCCCCGCCGGGCAACACGCTCGGCCGCCCGCTGCTGGCGGGGGAACTCATGCCGCCACCGGATGCGGGAAGGGAACGTCGGTAGCGGCCGGTCCTCGTCAAAAGGGCGAGAGCGTTGTGGTCCTGGCGAAGGACGCGGTGGGCGCGCTCCGCCCGTATGGTCGGCCGCATGGACGTGATCACGTGCGAGGGGCTGACGAAGCGGTTCGGGTCGGCGCTGGCCGTTAACGGGCTTGATCTCACGGTCTCGTCTGGCCAGGTGTATGGCTTTCTTGGCCCGAATGGCGCGGGTAAGACTACGACTATCAGGATGCTGCTCGGCCTGATCACGCCGTCTGCGGGCCAGATCCATCTGCTTGGCCAGCGTCTTCCCGCCCCGCGGGCCGTGGCGCAGGCCGCTCGATGATCGAGGAGCCGGCCTTCTACCCCTGGATGACCGGGCGGGCCAACCTCGAAGTCCTCGCGGCCACCGGGGGTGGCTGCCCTCGCGGCGAGGTTGCCAGGGTCCTGGGCCTCGTCGGCCTGAGCGATGATGCGGCCCGGAAGGTCAAGACCTACTCGCAGGGCATGCGCCAGCGGCTCGGGATAGCAGCAGCGATGCTGGGCCGCCCGCCATTGCTGATCATCGACGAGCCGGCCAACGGGCTCGACCCGGCTGGCATCAGGGAAATCCGGAGCCTGCTGCGCGGTCTCGCCGCAGAAGGGACGACAGTATTCCTTTCCAGCCATCTGCTCACCGAGGTCGAGCAGGTTTGCGATCGGGTGGCCGTGATCCTCCGCGGCCAGCTCGTCGAGGAAGGCCCGCCAGAGACGCTCGGCGCGATCAGGCGGCGGGTCCGGGTTGAGGTCGGCGCGGCGGACACTGAAGCCGCCGCCCGGCTGCTCGCCCGATGGCCGGCCAGATACGCGAATGCCCAGTTCCTGGTCGAGCACGACCGCGGGCGGGACGTGAATGGCGTGCTGATGGCAGGCGGTGTGGTCGCGGAGTCAGTGACCGTCGAGCAGCCCGGGCTAGAGGACAGATTCCTTGAGATAACCGGGAAAGGGAATACACATGCTGTGGCTGCTGGTAGCTGAGCTTCGCAAGCTCCATAGGCCGCTGGTGTGGGGAACCGGGCTGGCCATTATGGTTTTCTGCCTGCTCATCACCTGGGGCGGCGCGAACAACGCCCGCGGCGCGCTAGCCAGTCCCCGGATTCCCGATGTCTGTGCGCGGGTGGCCACCACGCAGTGCAGGCAGGTCATCGCGCACGCGCACGCCGCGGCCAGGAACGCCGCCATTGCCACAAGCCAGCTTGCGCAGCCCGGCGAGATAGGCCACGTCGCGGCCGGCATGCTCGCCTCGGTGCCTGGACTGCTGCTGATCGCCCTGGTCGCTGGCGGGCACTGGGGCGGCGAGTGGGGGGCGAGGACCATCAGGCAGCTGCTCAGCAGGGAAGGGCCGGCGCAACCGGGTGCTCGCCGCCAAATGGCTCACGATCTGGGCGGCCGGAGTGGCGACTCTGGGGTGCTGCTGGCTGCTCCTGGCGGTCGCCGCGCCGATGATCACGGGTGCCGTCGGACTCCCGGGGGCTCATGTCCCGGTGTGGACTGGCCTGGGCTCGTCGGCATCCGCCGTCGGGCGCGCAGTGATCGTGCTCGGGCTGTTCGCTGCCATCGGGACCGCGGCTGGTGCGATCGCCAGGGGGCAGCTCGCCACCACGGCGATCACAGCGGGCTCGATGCTGCTCGCGCTGCTGATCGCCGGCATTACGAGCATCGGGCGGCTGTCCCCCGCGTCGTTCGTGCAGGCCTGGATGAGCTTTGACCGTGCGGGCTACCTGCCCACCAACTTCTGGAGCAGGTTCGTGAGCGGCGGCCCGCAGCTCAGCGAGCTGGCCGGGCTGGCCGGCATGGTGCTCACCATCGCTGTCGCGGCCGTCATCGCCCGCTGGCGATTCGCCGCCGACGTCTCAGTGTGATCGCTGGCCGGCAAGCACCTAGGTGCCCGTCCGCGTTGGCACCGGCCGGGCGGAGGAGGATGCTGGTCGACTGGGCTTGATGGCATGGAGCCCGTTTCGTGGCACAGGAGGCGGCGCGATGCCTGGGCAGATTCCGGTCGGCGAGATTCATCACCTGCGGCTCACGGTGACCGACGTGGAGCGAAGCCGGCAGTTCTACACGAGTCTGCTCGGCTTCGCAGTGGCGGTGGAGTCGCCGCCCGAGGAGGACCCGTCGGCCGCCGGCGTCTTCAAGATCCTCTTCGGCGGAGTGGTCATGATCCGCGGCAACCTGCTGCTGGGCCTGCGGCCGATGGCGCCGCATGGCGACCGCTTCGACCCGGACCGGGTGGGACTCGACCATCTCAGCTTCGGCGTCGAGAGCCACGATGACCTTGAGCAGGCGGCCCGGCTCCTCGACGAGCACGGCATCAGGCATGGCGAAATCGCCAGCCTGCCTTCGTTCGGCATTGACGTGCTGTCATTTGAAGATCCTGACGGCGTCCAGCTTGAGCTGACGGCACCGATGGCCCCGGCCAGCTGACGGTCTTCGCCGCATGGATAGTTCCCGGCGTGGCGGGCACATGACCATGGCAGGTTCAGGACTCTCAATGAGGAGGCAGCATGGCTGGCAAGTTCGTCCTGAAGAAGGGGTCCGGCGGCAAGTACCACTTCAACCTGGTGGCCGGCAATGGGCAGGTCATTGCGACCAGCGAGACATACGAGCGCAAGGAGTCGGCCCTCAACGGGATCGAATCGGTCAAGACCAACGCTCCCGGCGCGGTAACGGACGACCAGACCGGCGACTAGCACCCGGCCGTCTCGTGCCGGCCAGGTGCGGCGGTGGGTAGGTTTGCCTGGGTGAGCTTCGATGTCAGCGCGGAGGCCTACCTGCGGTTCATGGGCCAGTACTCAGAGCCGCTGGCGGTGCTGTTCGCTGGCCTGCCCGGAATACGCCCGGGGCAGCAGGTGCTGGATGTGGGCTGCGGGCCTGGCGCGCTCACGGCCGAGCTGGTGAGCCGGGCCGCCGTGGTGAGTGCGGTGGAGCCCTCAGCGCCCTTCGCCGCGGCGGTACGGGCGCGGGTGCCCGCGGCCGACGTCCGGCAGTGCGCGGCCGAGCAGCTGCCGTTCGACGATGACACCTTCGACGCCGCCCTGGCGCAGCTGGTCGTTCATTTCATGGCTGATCCCGTGCTGGGCCTGCGGGAGATGTCCCGGGTCACCCGGCCCGGCGGGGTTGTCGCCGCCTGCGTGTGGGATCACGCGGGCGGCCGGGGCCCGCTGGCCGTGTTCTGGTCCGCGGTCCGTGAGCTGGATCCGGCCGCCGACGACGAGTCGGGCCTGGCCGGTGTCCGCGAAGGCCATCTGGCCAGTCTCTTCGCCCAGGCCGGCTTGAGCGGCGTACAGGTCACCACGCTCACCGTCCGGGTCCGCCACGCGAGCTTCGGGCAGTGGTGGGAGCCGTTCACGCTCGGAGTCGGACCGGCCGGGGCCTACGTGGCATCACTCCCCCCGGCCGGCCGGGCTGCGCTGCGTGACCAGTGCCGGCGCCAGCTGCCCGCGGGCCCGGTCGAGGTCAGCGCGACTGCGTGGGCCGCGACGGGCCAGGCCTGACGGCTGACCGCCGGGCATCCGGCGCTCCGTGGCCAGGCCAGCCAGGCCGACCAGGCCGGGCCTCAGTCGGTGAATGCCTGGTACACCAGCTGCCGCAACTGCGGGCGGATGGGGTGGGCGCTGGACGGCAGCAGCTGGGTAAAGAACGATGCGGTCAGCTCTTCCGCCGGGTCGATCCAGAACGTGGTGCTGGCTGCGCCGCCCCACGACAGCTCACCCGCGGAACACAGCACCTTCCCCGGCCCGGGGTCCAGGACGACGGCCAGGCCAAGCCCGAAGCCGACCCCGCGGAACGGGGATTCCGCGTACAGCGGCCTGCCGAACGACTCCAGGTCAAGGCCGCCCGGAAGGTGGTTGCGCGTCATATAACCGACCGTGCGCGGGCTGAGCAGCCGCGTGCCGTCCAGTTCCCCGGCCGGGCTGCCCGCACGGTGCAGCAGCATCTGGGTGAACCGGTGATAGTCCGCAGCGGTGGAGACCAGGCCGCCACCTCCGCCGAGCATGGCCGGCGCATGGCGGGCGGCATCACCCAGGGCGTCGAGCCGGGCGGCGGTACCGCCGCTGCCCGGCGTGTAGAGGGCGGCCAGCCGGGGCAACTGGGTGTCCCCGGCGTAGAAGCCGGTGTCGGTCATGCCGAGCGGGCGCAGGATCCTGGCCGCGAGGAACTCGTCGAGGCGCTGGCCGGAAACGACCTCGATCACCCGGCCGAGCACGTCGGTCGCGACCGAGTAGTTCCACTCCGTCCCGGGCTGGAAGAGCAGCGGGATACCCGCCCAGACGTCGCAGGCCTGCGCCAGGTCCATGCCTGCGGGCGCGGACCACTCGAACCCGGCGGCCCGGTACAGGGCGTCCACCGGATGGACCCGGTGGAACCCGTAGGTAAGGCCGGCGGTATGGGTGAGCAGGTGCCAGATCCGCACCGGCTCGGTGGCTGGGACGGTGACCTGCCGCAGGTCCGAGCCACCGGCGTACACCCGGGCGTCAGCGAAGGAAGGGATGAACGAGCTGACCGGATCGGTCAGCTCGAACCCGCCCTCTTCGTACAGCAGCATCGCCGCCACCGAGGTGATCGGCTTGGTCATCGAGTAGATCCGCCACACCGTGTCCGTCCCGGCCGGCTGCCCGGCCTCGATGTCGCGGGACCCGTAGCCCGATACGTGCACCAGGCGGCCGTGCCTGCTCACCGTGATCAGCCAGCCGGGCAGCCTGCCGTCGTCAACGTAGCGGGCGAAGTGCCGGTCGATCCGCTGCAGCCGGCCCGGGTCCAGGCCTACCTCGCCCGGCTCGGCCTCGATCTTGAGCTCGCCCATCCCGTCATCTTTCCCGAGCATCCGGCCCCCGGTAAAGATGGCCTCGCGCCGGGCCAGCCGGTGACGCCGAGGGCGAAGGGCGCCAGGTTGATGCCTATCCGCAACGGAACGGCACTAGCGCCGCGTCCCCGCGGGCCGATAGTGATGGCTTGCCCGGTCAGATGGCCGAACGTCCGTCATGCCCGCCGCACCGACCTGGAACCAGCAATCCGGAGGTATCACGTGAGAGGCCGGGTCTTCGCGTCCGCCACTTTGGCTGTCGCCGCGATGGTGACGTTCGGCGTGTTCGGATCGGCCGGCAGTGCCCGGGCGGCCACCTGCCGTCACGAGCGCGGGCCATTCCACGTCAGCGGCACGGCCGTCAACGGCGCCAACGGGCGGTACATCCCCTACGGGATCAACATCACGGGACTGGCCCACACCAGTTACGCCAGCGGGATGGCGCAGGATGAGGCGGACATCTCCGCCGCCGCGAACGACTGGTGCGCGAACACGGTCCGCTTCCAGGTCCGCCAGGCGAATCTCGTCAGTGCCACCGGCCACGTTGACCAGGCGTTCCTGAACGCCGTGACCACCGAAGTGCACTTCGCGGAAGCCCGCGGCCTGGTCGTGGTGCTGAACCTGCAGTGGCAACTCGACAGCAACGCCCTCCTGGAGTCCATGCCGACGTCGCTCAGCAAGGCCTTCTGGGCTTCCCTGGCCTACCATTTCGGGCGGGATCCCAACGTCGTGTTCGATATCTACAACGAGCCGGAGCAGCACGCCGCCTGCGGCTGGGCGTTCTGGCACTCCGGCGGCCTCTGCCACGGCACGAGGTACATGGGGATGCAGGCCCTCGCCGACTACGTCCGGGCGCGGGCGTCGAACCTGTTCTGGATCGAGGGCATCGGCGCCGGGGCCGACCTGAGCGGGGCGTGGCACTACCACATCAGCGGTGACGGGCCGGTCGAATACAGCGAGCACCGTCCCCCGGGATCACACCAGCCCAGCACGTGGGACTCCGTGTTCGGCTACCTCGCCAACAGCGGGCGTGCCCCGGTACTCGACGGTGAGTGGGCCGACTACGCCCGGAGCAGGGCCCCGTGGGCATGCTGGAATGACGCTCCGGTGGCCGCGCCTCGGTTCCTGCGCTACCTGCAGGGGCACAAGTTCGGCCTCATCGTGACCATGCTCGTCAAGGGGCAGCTCATCCAGAGCGCGAACCTGAACGACCCGACCCACTTCCTGAGCAACTGGTCGTGCACGAGCGGCCTCGACCAGGGCGTGGGCCACCAGGTGCAGCAGTGGTTCATCCGGCAGAACGGCTGAACGCCGGCGAGTCCGCACCGGATCCAGCGGCTGCCGCCCGGGGCGGTTGACACGGTCGATACCAGGTATCTAGCATAGTGATATCAATTTAAGGCGGCGCGCCCGCCGGGGCTCGCCCTGCACCATCTGTACCGCTGGGACCCGCAGGAACCGCCGCTTCTTACGTCCCCTAACGGTCTTTCCGCGGTCATCGATGGCGGCCAGGCCGGCATCCTGAACAGGAGGCGGACATGACCGACCCAGCCGTGTCGGTGCACGGACTGCGCAAGAGTTTCGCCGCGAAGGACGCGGTGGCCGGGATCGATCTGGAGATCGCCGCGGGTTCCCTCGCCGGGCTGGTCGGGCCGAACGGGGCGGGCAAGACCACGTCCTTGTCGATGATGACCGGCCTGCTCCGGCCGGATTCCGGCCAGGTGCTGATCAACGGGCTGGATGTGTGGGCCGACCCGCGCGCCGCCAAGGCCGTCATCGGCGTGGTGCCGGCCGAGGCCAGGCTGTTCGAGCGGCTGAGCGGCCGGGAAATGCTGGAATACGCCGCGCGGCTGCGCGGCCTGCCCGCCGGGGAGGCCCGCTCGCGGGCGGCGCAGCTGCTGGACATCCTCGACCTGGCCGCGGACGCCAGCCGCCTGGTCGCTGACTACTCCACCGGCATGCGCAAGAAGGCCGCCCTCGGGTGCGCCCTCATCCACAACCCGTCGGTGCTGTTCCTGGACGAGCCGCTGGAGGGCGTGGATCCGGTCTCCGCCGATGCGATCCGCCGCCTGCTGACCCGCTACGCCGGCTCCGGCTCGACGGTGCTGTTCTCCAGCCATGTGATGGAGCTGGTCGAGCAGGTCTGCGACCACGTCTCCATCATCAGCAACGGCAAGATCGTGGCCACCGGCACCACCGGGCAGGTGCGCGGCGGCAAGACCCTGCAGCAGGCGTTCATCGATCTGGTCGGCCCGCGGCCGGGCGACGGGGAGGGACTGTCATGGCTCGGCTCCTCGTCCAGCTGAAGCTGCGGCTGCTGGGCAACGCGCTGCACGCGTCCACGCCCGCGAAGGTCTCCTTCATCATCAGCGTCACCTGCGCCGTGATCGTCGCGGCCGGCACCTTCACCGTCCTGGCCCTGCTCCGCGGCCAGCCTGCGTCGGTGGACGTGACCACGGTCATCTTCACCACGTTCGCGCTCGGCTGGCTGATCCTGCCGATCTTCGTCTTCGGCCTGGACGGCACGCTCGACCCGGCCACGCTGGCGCTCTACCCGCTGCGGACCCGCCCGCTGGCCGTCGGGCTGCTGGCCGCCTCGGCCACCGGGGCCTGGCCGCTGGCCAACCTGCTCGGCCTGCTCGGCGTGACCGTCGGCCTGGCCCGCGGCGTGCTCGGTGTGCTGATCGCCGTGATCGCGGTGCTGCTGCAGGTGCTGTTCTGCATCACCCTGGCCCGGTTCGTGACCACCGGCATGGCCCGGCTGCTGCGCTCCCGCCGCGGCAAGGACCTGGCCGCATTCCTGGTCATCCCGATTTTCGCGCTGTACGAGTTCTTCACCCAGGTGGTGCCCCGGGTGGCGGCCCAGGGCAAGATCTCCGCGGCCAGCTTCAGCGGCGTTGACTCCTGGCTGCGCTGGCTGCCGCCGGGCCTGGCGGCCCACGCGATCGGCGATGCTTCGGACGGGCACCCGGGCGCCGCGGTGGCGCGCCTGGCCCTGCTGGCCGCGGTCATCGTCGCGCTCGGCTGGCTCTGGGTGCGGTCCCTCGGCCGCGCCCTGGTCACCGCCGACACATCCACGCAGTCCTCGCGGGTCCGCGGCACGGCGCTGCCGCTGGCCCGGTCCGGCCTGCGCGGCACCGTGGCCGCGCGCGTCTGGATTTACCAGCGCCGCGATCCCGTGTCCCTGGTGTACTGGGTCATCACCGCGGTGATCATGGTCGCCGCGTCCATCAGCACCATCCTCGGCCGCCAGCACCATCCCGGCGTAGTGATCTTCAGTGTCATCCTGGGCGCCGGCTTCGTCGGGGCCTTCCACGCGAACCTGGCCGGGCTCACCGGGGCGCCGTTCGTCTTCGAGGCGCTGGCGCTGCCTGGCCGGCGCGAACTGCGGTCCTACTTTTCCGGCCAGGACATCGTGCTCGGCGTGATCGGGGCGCCGCTGGTCACCGCGGCCTCGTTCGCCCTGGCGGCCGCGGCCCGGAGGCCGGCGGAGGGCTTCGCGGCTACTGCGGTGGGCCTGGCCGGCATCGGCGCGGCGCTGGCCGTGGCCAACATCTTCGCCGTCGTGCTGCCCTATCCCACGGCCAGGCGGGCCGGCAGCCCGCTGCCCCAGTTCGCCCCGGGATACGGGGCGCACGCCATCGGGAGCATCCTCGGCACCCTGGTGTGCACCGGCGTGGCGGCGAGCCCGGTGATCGTCGTAGCCGTCCTCACCAGCGCCGACCCGGCCGTGGTCCGGGTACCGCTGCTGGTGCTGGGCGCCGCGGCGTACGGCCTCGCGCTGGCCTGGGCCGGCGTGCGGATCGCCGCCCGCGCGGCCGAGGGAAGGCTGCCGGAACTGTGCCAGGTCGCCATCCGCAGCCAGCTCTAGCCCGGCCCCGGCAGGAACGCGGAGGCCCGGTCAGGCCCGTTGCCCATGAGGCCGGTTACCGGTCGGGCCAGTTAAGGGCGGGAGCCCGCGAAGTTGTGAGCGGCCCGGGCCGCCGCGCACGGAGCGCACAACGGCACGTTGACGTCCCCGAGCCAGTCCGAGCTGTACGGGGCGGTGATCACCGCGTCAAAGACCTCGCAGACGCCACGGTCAGCCGGATGGGCCCTCGAACAGAAGCACAGGCAGGGCCGGTGCCGCATGACCTTCTCCGCGCGCTCGATCACCGTGCGGACCTCGGGACGGTTCGCCATCTCCGCCAGCGCATCGAGGGTCGGCCGGATGCGCTCCAGCGCATCGGTCATCGCCTGCCCGATCCGCCGGCCGACCTCCGCGAGATTGTCGGCGAGCTCACTGTCCCTGTCGTCACCCACGGTCCCATCTTCCCACTTGCGCGCGGAAAGCAAAGGTCCGGGAGTAAATCAGCCTTCCGGAAGCCGGCCTGGACCGCACCGTCGCCACCCAAGCCACCGCGCCGCTGCTCTATCAGCTCCGCGGCCCACCACCCGGCCGGGCCATGGACCCGGGCCGATGAACCGTGCGGGCGGACGCTTCCCGGCCCGGCCGCGCCCGCCCAGGTACGCGGCACAATTTTTCGTTGCCTTTACCATATCTCACCGCCCGCACCGTTTTACGGACACCTGGCGCAGGAAATTGGCTGATCCGGATTTCGCGGCGCCCGGGCCGCCGTGGCAGTTTTCTCCGCATTCCGCGCCCAGGAGATGAGGGGGTAGTGGGCAAGGAAATGGCCCTCAACGTGGGCCCGGCAGGTATCGAGTGGCCAACGAGCGTTCCGGCGCCCCCCCGGCGCCCCCGGGCGCCGCCCGCGCTGCTGGTGATGGGCGCAGGTGCGCAGATGATCAGCTGGCTGGAGGGTTTCCGCGCTGAACTGGCCGGCCGTGGCGTGCAGGTGATCCGGTCCGACCGGCGCGACGCTGCCGGATAGCCGGGCTCGTCCACCGCGCCCGGGCAATCATGGGCAGCGTGCGGTCATCCACGGCCCCTTAACGCCGGCCGCGACGAGGAGAGGGACGCAAATACGACAGTGGAACTGAGATAATGCCCTGTGGTGTAGTCGAATGCGCCGCCGCACGTTATCAGATGCAGGGCCGCGCGCCTGGAGCCGCCGTAAATGACTTTCGCCGGAAAGTTAATTTTCGCGTACTGGCGAACCCCAGTGACGCGGAAAACAGCGGTGATCCCGTCGGCCAGCTTCACGATGACCCGGTTCCCCGGGCGTAGTGCCCCCAGCCGGAAGAAGACAGCAGGACCCTGATCGCTGTCAACGTGGCCTTCGATGACCGACGCCCCGATCTGGCCGGGTGTGACCGAGTACTTGTACCACGCCGCCTCGTTGGCCCGCCCGAACAGCGAGGGCACCTGGATCGTGCCATCAGGGTTAACGCCGAGGCGCAGCAGTTCCGAGTGCACGCCGATGGCCGGGATATCCACGGAGACCGGCAGTGAGCGGCGCAGCGAGGGCCCCCGGCCGCCGGCCGCGATAGCGCCCGCCGCGGCCAGGGAGGGCTGCGGTGCATGCTGCTGGGCAGTGACTGCGATGCCGACCGCGCTGGCCCCGAACACGATCAGGAGGATCCCGACCAGCCCGGCCAGGCGGGCGCGGGGGCTTACTGATGGACTGGGTGGGGGGGCGAACCTGCTCTGCGGCCAGGACACGACCACGCGGAACCCGGCTATACGCTGCCGCTCCACCTCCCCCAATGCCATCCCTCCCCGTCTTCCCCAGGGTCCCCTACTCGCGTAGCCTAATATCCCAGTGATGAACGAGCCATTGCCTGCCTGCCAGGCCTGCGGGCGTTACCTTTCTGGCCGGCGGCGATTTCTGGGACCTGCCCGGCCCGGGCTGTGCTTGGGCCGTCCTTGCGATTTTCCTTCCAGGCTGGTTTTTTCTGATGCCGGATCCGGGAACGGGTCTGGCATCTGCCGACGCATGAGGAGGTCCCATTAAGATGCGCTCAACCATCGCGGGGACGCGGCTCACCGGAAGGTTAAGCGCCATCGCCTGTGCCACCGTGACCGTACTTGCTTCCGTGTCGGTCTCGGCATGCTCCGGAAGCTCGCCCTCGGCGACTCCCCCGTCCATCTCGCCTGGCGGCTCACCGACAAGAACCGGCCTGGCCACGGCGACCGCGACGGCAACCGGCACCGCCAGTTCGAGCCCCTCGGCCAGCGCGACGGAGACCCCCTCAGCGAGCCCATCGGCAACGCCCAGCCCTTCAGCCTCACCTACCCCGAGCCCGTCGGCCAGTCCCTTCCCCACCGCCGCACCGGCCACCGGCGGGGGCGGCACGGCCGGATTCCAGGACACGCTGCTGTTCAGCCTCGGCGGCCTGGCCATCCTGGCCGGTGCCGGGAGCATGGCCTACCGCAGGCGGGCCCTGCGCGGCCGCTGACCCGGCCCGGGCGCCGCGCGGGCTCAGGCCGGGCTGGCCGTATCTGGGGCCGCGCCGCGGGCGGGCAGAGCGACGATGCTGGCGGCCTGGTCCGCCAGTATCGTCATTTCGTAGGCGACCAGGTCGAGGTCGGCCGCGGCGGCGGTGAGCACGGCGAGGGCCGACCCGTCATCGATCGACATGAGCACGAGAACGGCCAGTTTCATGGTGACCAGGGCCTGGCTCACGGCATCGTCGTCGGACAGGCTGGCCGCCGCCCTGGCCAGGCTGATCAAGCCAGAGGTGAGCGCGGAGAGCTGCTCCAGCTGGCCAGGCTGTATCCCTGCGGACGCCGCCACCGGGACACCGTCGGAGGCCACGACGACGGCGTGCAGCACGCCGGGGACACGCGAGGCGAACCCAGTCAGCAGCCCGTTGAGCTCCTGCGCATGAGGGGCCGGATCCATGTGCTCCCGCTCAGCGATCCCGGGCCCGCTGCCTGGTGTCCGGATCCGCCTGGGCGACGGCCCGGGCCCGGCGGGCGCCACGCTGGAAGCTGGCCGCCTGGTCCCGTGTCATCTCCGCTGGCCCGGGAGCGGGCGCAGCGGATGCCGGGGCCTCGTCCGGCTCCGCGGCCCGCGGCTCGCCGGCCCGGAGCAGGCTCCGGGCCAGGGTGTAGGGATACCGGGATTCGACAGACTCGAAAATGGGCAGCCCTCCGGCCGGCTCCGCGTGCTCCGGCTCCGCGTGCTCCGGCTCTGCGTGCTCTAGTTCCGCGTGCTCCGGCTCCGCGTGCTCTAGTTCCGCAACCTGCGGCCCGGGCCCGGCCACGGCGAACGAGGGGGCAGGCCCGGCGGCCCGGCGGGATTCACCAGCCTGGCCCTGCCAGCCGGGAGGCGCGGGGGCGGGTGAGATCAGCACGGTAGGCAGGTACACCTCGGCGGTCGTGCCGCCGTCCGGCGGCAGCGCCAGGGTCACCTGGATGCCGTGCCGCGCCGCCAGGTGCGCGACCGCGAACAAGCCCATGTGGCGGGTGACCCCCGCGTCCGCGGTGGGCGGGTGGGCCAGCTCCCAGTTGAGCTGCCTCAGCTGCTCCTCGGGCACGCCCAGGCCAGCGTCGGTAATGTCGATCAGCAGGCCGCCACCGCGGGCGAGGTGCCCGGACACGATGACCTGCGTCGTCTTGGCCGAGAACGTGGTGGCGTTCTCCAGCAGCTCGGCGAGCAGGTGCACGAGGTCAGACACCGCGCTCCCGTTCACCGCGTCATCCAGCTGGACGTCCAGGACGACCCGGTTGTACTGCTCGATCTCCGATACCGCCGCCCGGAGCACGTCCACCACGGTGACCGGCTCGGTCCAGTCGCTCGACGTCTCGTGGCCCGCGAGGACGAGCGCGCTGTCGGAGTGCCGCCGCATCCGGGTGACCAGATGATCTATCTGGAACAGGCTGGCCAGCCGTCGCGGGTCATCCTCACTGAGCTCCAGGCTGTCGATCAGCCGCAGCAGCCGTTCCAGCAGGGAATGGCTGCGCCGGAAGAAGCTGGCGGAGATGGCACTGATGCTGCGGCGGCGCCGGGCCTCCTCACCCGCCAGCCGCACCGCCTCGCGGTGCACCCGCACCATGGACCGGGCCATGACGAGGGTGACCAGCAGCACCAGGAGGAGGACGGCCAGCGCCGCGGCGCCGGTGATGACCGCGGCCTGCATCGCGGATCGCTGCAGGGCCTGGGCGCGCGCGGTGACCCAGCCGGACAGCTGCTGGTCAGCCTGGCGCATCCAGCCGACCGTGAGCGACATCCCGGCCGACCACTGCTGGCTGGCGGGCGCACCGAGGGACAGCGCTCCGTCACCGGCCGCCGTTGCGCGTTGTTCCACCGCCAAGGCCTGGGCGGCGGGCGGGCTGGCCAGGGTCCTGGCCAGCGCCCAGCTCTCCTCCCGGGTCGCCGAGCCCCGGAACGATGCGAGGTCACTGGCCTGCTGGGCCTGGGCGGTGATCAGCGCGGTGCGCGCCCCGGGTCCGAAACGGCCCCCGGCCAGCGCGGCGCCCAGGATGGCCTGCTGCTGCGAGGCCTGGTCCGTCATCCGGGACAGGGAGCCGAGGGCGAGCACGCTCGTCATCAGGCTGGAATTGCCGCTCGGGTCGGCGATGCCGTCACTGACCGGGAACAGGCCGGCCGTCGCCGCGGAATAGCCGCTGATCACGGACAGCGCCGGAGCCTGGCTCTGCACCGCGTCCTTGCGCAGGCCAGATAGCTCGGCGATGCTGGCCAGGGCCGTGGCCGTGGTGGCCTGCGTCCGGGCCGGGTAACCGCGGCTGTCCTGGCCCAGCAGGCGGCGCACTGTGGCGGCCCAGCCATCGGTGATCACGTACTGGCGGTGCAGGGCCGCGAGGCCCGTGGCCGGCCGCCCGGCCGCGATGAACGCGGATGTGTCAGCCCGCTCATCCTCTATGGCCTGTACTAAGCCGGAGGTCTGCTGGCCGAGCGCTGCAAGCCGGCTGACCTGGCCATATGCCTCAGAGCTGCGGGTCAGGTCGGTGACCCGCAGCCCGGTGAGCACCAGGCCCAGCATGGTCGGAATGGCGACCAGGATGATCAGTCGCCAGGCCACCCGCCAGTTCCGCGGGGCCTGGGCCGAGCCTGTATCACGCTGGGCGGGCACCGTGACCGGAAGGGCGGCATCGACGGAACGGGGCTGGCTCATCGCGCGTCCTCGCTAATCTGAGAAACTCCTTTCAAGGCAACCGGTAATTCTCTGAGCCTCCTCAGACAAGAGACGCGAGCAGGTCACCTTTCCCCCGGGCCTTCTTAACGACAATACCTCCGTGCCCGTCTGCCGGGATACGGCCCGACTGGGTTGTCTGTCCCGGTCGGGGCCATAAGTGCCCCCGTAGTCCCACTGGCCACGGCAGCCTTCAGCGGGTGGGCCGCGCCAGTCAGTGCGCCCGGCGCCACGCGCTAGGCCGCGCTGCGTCATGTCCCGATCACTGCCTGCCGCGGGTGAACGCAGGCTAAGCCTGGGAGCCGAGTGGCCTGGATAAAGTCGTGTGATCCAGGAGGCGGGAGTGTATGAAGTACCGGCAGTGATCAGGGGGGCGTGGCGGACGGAGCCCCGCCGGACCAGAAATGAGGCGCCACGGACGGGGCCCCCGGCCTGACGGGAACCAGGCCGCGAGAATTCCGGGACTTCTTATATGCGGGCAATAGCCGGTTTTCTCATGGATTGCGGGAGTTTGCCAGGCGACGCGAAGAATCGGGCCCTGCGGAAAACGGGCACCTGGGTATACGGTCAGCGGACAGGCTGCAAGGACTGGCCATGAAACACTGGGGGGAAACATGCCGACCGTAATCGCGCACCACGACGTCAAGGACAAGAATCACTGGCTTGCCTCGCCGAAGCGCGAGGAGCTATTCGGGCCGCTCGGCGTCACTAACATCCGCACGTTTACCGACCCCCAGAATCCGAGCCGCGTCGCGATTCTCATGGACGTCGCGGACATGGATACCGTCATGGCTGCCATGCAGACCGAGAAGATGGCCGAAGCCATGGCCTACGACGGCGTCCTGCCCGAAACCCTGGTGATCCTGGTCGAGGCCTAGGACCTCGGCGGCCTTCAGCACCGGGTCCCGCTGGCCGGGATCCGGTGCTGGCCGGCCGCAGCCGCCATCCCGCCCCGTGGCGGCCCGCGCCCTTGACGAATCATGATGAACGTTCGTTAATCTACGGGGGCGAACGTGCCGTCGGGCTGGCCGGGCTCCTGCGCCTCGCCCGGGCCAGCGGCGGGCCCGGCCCGGGACTCTCCCGGACACGCGCCCGCCGCGCAGACAGGAACGCCGCAGTGAAGGTGCAGATCGACCCCGCGCTGTGCCAGGGGCACGGCCGCTGTTACGACCTCGCCCCCGGCCTGTTCGGCGACGACGACGAGGGCTACGGGCAGGTCCTCGGGGACGGCCTCGTGCCGCCCGGCCAGGACCACGAGGCACACCTCGCGGTGGCCAACTGCCCGGAGCGGGCGATCACCCTGGCCGAGGGGGCATGACATGGCGGCCGATGACCGCTTCAGCGAGCCCTCCCGGGAGCCAGACGACGACCTGCCGGCCGGCACGCGCAGCGAGATCATCACCGGCCCCGTCGCGGACTGGGCGACGGACTTCTCCCATCTCGAGCCGGAGTGGTCCGCCGACCCTTACCCCATCCAGGACGACCTGCGGCAGCGGTGCCCGATCGCGCACACCGGGAGGTTCGGCGGCGCCTGGCTGCCGACCCGGTACGAGGACGTCGCGGCGATCGCCTACGACACGGAGCGCTTCTCCTCGCGATCGATCATCGCGAGCAACTTCCGGCCGCCCCGGCAGCTGGCTCCGGTCGGCGGCTCACCCCCGATCTCCTCCGACCCGCCGTTCCATCACGACGCGCGCAAGCTGCTGCTCCCCGCGTTCACCAAGACCGCCGTCGGGAGACAGGAGCCGGCCACCAGGGCGTTCTGCCAGTCACTTATCGACGGGTTCGAGGGCCAGGACGTCGTCAACGCCGCCCGCGACTACGCGCAGCACATCCCGATGCGGGTCATCGCCGACATGCTCGGCTTCCCGCCGGAGGACGGGCCGCAGTTCCGTGAGTTCGTCGAGAACCTGCTCGAGGGCATCAACCTGCCGCCCGAGGAGCGCATCGATCGCGTCGGCCGGCTATTCGACTACCTGCTCGCGCAGGTCAACGAGCATCTCGCGAACCCGCGTGAGGACCTCACCACCTACCTCATCGACGCGGAACTCTACGGCCACAAGCTCAGTCCGGACCACGTCGTCGGGACGATGGCGCTGCTGCTGATCGCCGGCATCGACACGTCCTGGAGCGCGATCGGCGCGTCCCTGTGGCATCTCGCCCGCACCCGGCAGGACCGTGAGCGGCTGGTCGCCGAGCCCGGGCTGCTGCCGACGGCGATGGAGGAGTTCCTCCGCGCCTACGCGCCGGTCACCATGGCCAGGCTGGTGAAGGACGACATGCGCTGGCACGGCGTCGATATGAAGGCCGACGACTGGGTCCTGCTGTCGTTCCCGGCCGCCAACCGTGACCCGGCGCAGTTCGACCGGGCCGGCGAGGTCGTCATCGACCGCGAGATCAACCGGCACGCCGCGTTCGGCCTGGGTATCCACCGCTGCGTGGGCTCGCACCTGGCCCGCATGGAACTCCGGGTCGCGCTGGAAGTCTGGCTCGAGCGGATCCCGGCGTTCACCCTCCAGGACCCCGCCGCCGTGACCTGGGCCGCGGGCCAGATCCGCGGGCCGCGCCGCCTCCCGCTGCGCATCCGCTGACCGCGCCCGGGCGCCACGGCCGCCGGGGCCGGGCGGCCCGGACGGGCAGAACTGCTAGTCCCGCGCCGCCCTGAGCGGCTGCGCCTGGCCGTAGGCGGCGGTGAAGCCCTGCCGCCAGCTGGGGTAGCGAGGGGACCAGCCGAGGTCCCGCCGGGCCTTGGTGTTAGCGGCGCCGCGGGCCTGCGTGCCCATCATCACCGCGCCTTCGCCGGCGATCAGCCGCGCCAGCCAGGCGGGAACGTGACGGGGCGGCGGGGCGCCGAGCGCGGCGGCGAGAACGGGCAGCCACTCGCGGACCGGGGCGGGCTCGTCGTCGACGACGTTGTAGACGCCCGGGCCGCCGTGATCGAGCGCGAGCACGGTCGCGGCCGCCGCGTCGTCCAGGTGGATCCAGGAGGTGACACCCCCGCCGTGGCCGACCACCGGGAACTGCCGCTTGCGGACCGGCCCGATCAGCCCGTCACCGGGATCTCCGTAGAAACCGCCGTAGCGCAGCGCGACCCCGCCCGCGCCCGTGACCGCCTGGTCGAGATGGCGCATGGCCTCGTTGGTCTCGCGCGCCGAGGCGGGCGGGGCCGGGTCGAGCGGATCGTCCTCGGTCTTCACCATCCCGCCCTCCCGCGCGTAGCGGTAGCAGGCGAAACTCTGGGCCACGAACCGGCGCACGCCCGCCTCACGGGCCGCGGCCAGCAGCGCGTCGGTGCCCTCGGTCCGGAGCCGGTTGGTGGCCGCGAAACTGCGGTCCAGGCTCCGCGAGAAGCGCACGTCCGCCAGGGCGGTGGCCTGGTGGATGATCGCGTCCGGCTTGATGTCCAGGACGGCCCGGCGTACAGCGCCGGCGTCGAGCAGGTCGAGCGGGATCGCCACCGCCCCGGGCGCCCGGATCCGCTCCGCGTGGCCCGGCGAGCTGAAGGTGCCGGTCACCTCGTGCCCGTGACCAATGAGCTGGGGGACGAGCCGGGTGCCCATCGCACCGCTCGCCCCCACGACCAGGACTCGCATCGTGTGCCCCTTCCGTCATCTGCTGCCGCCTGCCGTGGCGGGTCACCGGTGATGACACCCCGGCATGCTGGAATGTGACGTCAGGCGGGCACGGGCGGGCCAGGGCACGGGCGGGAGCGGCGATGCGGGTCGTGGTGGCGGGAGCCGGGTTCGCCGGCCTGATGGCGGCGTACCGGGTCGTCCAGGCGGGCCACGAGGCAGTCGTGCTGGAGGCCCGCGACCGGGTCGGCGGCCGGGTGTGGTCCCAGGAACTCGTCCCCGGGGATCCCCGGACGGTCATCGAGCGGGGCGCGGAGTTCGTGCTGGACGGCTACGACCTGATGCGGGTGGTGCTGGGCGAACTGGGCCTGGGCCTGGCGGACACGGCCATGTCGTACTACCAGCGGGAGTACCGCGTCCCTGACCCCACGGGCCGGGCCGCGGGCCAGACCCCGGGCCAGGCCGTGGCCGGCTGCGCGGCCGCGGTGGCGGCCGCCGCGGGCGCGGCGGCGCCGGGCACGTCGCTGGCCGGGGTGGTGGCGGGCTGGGAGGGATCCCCGGCCCTGACCGCGTACCTGTCCCGCGTCGAGGTCACCAACGGCGTCGGCGCCGGCGTGCTCGCCGCCTCGGCGGTCAGCGACGTCACCGCCGGGTTCGGCGGCCGGCCGTCGTGGCGGGTGGCCGGCGGTAACCAGCGGGTGGCGCAGGAGCTGGCTGCCCGCCTGGGAGCATCGGTGGTGCGGCGCAGCAGCCCGGTGCGGTCCATCGAGCAAGACCACGCCGGGGTCCGGGTGCTCACGGATGACGGGGAGGCCGCGGGCGACGCCGCGATCGTCGCGGTGCCCTTGGCCGTCCTGCGCGGCCTGCCTTTCTCACCGCCGCTGCCGCAGGCTCACCGGCGCGCCTGGCGGCGGGCGGGCCTGGCCTGTAACGCCAAGCTGCATGTGCCGCTGACCCGCGCGGCGGCCCCCTCGGCGGTGCAGAGCGTGCCGGGAAGGTTCTGGACCTGGACCGCGGCCGACGCGTCCGGGCAGGTCCAGCCGGTGGTGCACGCCTTCGGCGGGACGGAGGAAGGCCTGGCGGCCCTGGCCGTCGCGGACGGCCCCCAGGCCTGGGCGTCCCGGGTGGCCGCCCTCCGCGGCGAACTAGCCCTGGACGCGGGCCGGGCCCTGCTCACCACCTGGAACGACGACCCCTGGGCCGGCGAGTCGTACTCCGCGCTGACGACCACGGTGGCGGAAGGTGACGACGAGATCCTGGCCACCCCGGCCGGCCGGGTCCACTTCGCCGGCGAGCACACCGCCGGCGACTGGGCGGGCCTGATGGAAGGAGCGCTGCGGTCCGGCGAGCGCGCCGCCCGCGAGGTCCTGGCCCGCTGGACCCCGGCGAACCCGGCGGTCGCTAGCCCCCGCGGCCCATCCTGACCACGGCCGCCGTGGCCGCCCGCACGGTCAGGCTGAGGCCCGCCCCCGGGCCGGCCGGCAGCGGGCTCCATTCACCCGCCCACGGGGCGTCGCCGGTGATCGCGGCCCCGCCGAGGGTGGCCGTCTGCCCCGTGGCGTCCCCCGGCTCCCGGCCGGCGAGCGTGATGACCTCCGCGGCCCGCATCCCCGGCCCGGGCGGCGGGCTGATCGTGACGGCCGCATCCGCCGCGTCCGCCCCCTGGGTCTTGTTGAGGATCGTGACGTAGTCCAGGCCGGCGCCGCCGACCCAGTAGGCGGTCAGGTTGATGCCGCCAGGGTTCCCGATCTCGACCGGCCTGGCCTGCCCGGCCGAGCCCAGGGAGAACGCCGCGATGCCGTACCCCTTCGGGGTGGCCGCGAAGCGGCCAGGGGCAGCCGGGTCCGGCACGATCGTGTCGGTGTCGAGCCACTGCTTGTTGTGGAAGTTCACGCCCGCGGCCCCGTGCGCGGCCCACCAGTGCAGGAAATCCAGCGCCCACAGCGCCGAGGCGTACCCGTTGCTGGCGCCCGGCACGCCGCCGAGGTAGTCGTTCGCCTCGGTGAGCCGGGCAGGCAGGCCGGCGGCGAGCACCGGGGCGCAGTGGCTGGAGTGGAACCACGGATAGGGGATGTAGGTGGTCCCCCGGGGCTGCGATCCGGGCGCGGTGCCGTGCACCCAGTCGGGGGACAGCATGTTGGTGATGGCCTGCCGGGCGCTGGTCTTCCCCGGGCCGCCCCCCACGTAGTAATGCTGCGTGATGTCCGCGATCCGGCCCGAGTCCCGTTCGTCGCCGGCGAACCGCTCCGACCACGACACGCCCCCGTCCGGGGAGGGCGTCCAGGTCATCGCGCTGTAGGCCCCGGTGTCCGGGCCGGCCAGCGGCGCGCCGGGCGCCGCCTCCCGGATCGCGTCGGCGAAGCTGTGCCAGGTGGCCAGGAACGACGCGTAGGCGCTGCCTGGCACCCCGGAGACCTCCTCGTAGATCGCCGGGTCACGGGGGCGGCCGGCGTAGGAGTGGAAGTCATGCCAGTCCGGCTCGTTGCCGATGGCGAAGCTGGCCAGGTTCTCCCGGTAGCGGCCCCAGATGTGCCTGGCGGCCTGGGCATCGGCCGATTTCAGGTCCGGGACCGGATCCGCGGCCGGGTTGAGCAGGCGGAGCGTGTAAATGACCTTCGCCCCGGCCCCGGCCGCGAAGGCGAACAGGTTGTCTATGCCGCTGAAACCGTCGCGGCCGGTGCCGGCCGGGCGGCGCTGGTCCACCGAGCCGCCGCCGATCCGGAGGTTGCGCAGGCCCAGCGTGCGGAAGAGGGTGACGAGCGAGTCGTTCTCCGGGTGGAACAGGTAGCCCGGCACGCCTGCGTGACCGGGAATGAGCGGCCCCACCTCGAAACTGAGGCCCGCGAAGTCCTCCGGGATCACCGGCCCCGCAGGCCCGGCACCGATCGTGATCGTCACCGGCGCGGGGCCCGCCCTGGCGGGCTGCGGCCCGGCGTCGCGGTCACGGCGCCCGGCGTGCAGCAGCCGGGCGGCCCAGTGCGGGGGCGAGGACGGCGGCACCTCAGCCCCGCCAAAGCGGGGCTACCGGCCCCGCCGTGAGCAGCATGACCGGGTAATGCCCCGTCCACGCGGCGGCCTAACCGGCGGTTCCCGGGGTGGCCTGGCGGCACGCCGGCGAGCCAGGGCGGGGGCGCGCCTGGCCGGCCAGGCGCGCTTAGGGCCCGGAGACCTCGAACACGGAGGTGCCCCAGTTGTCCATCGGATCCTGGTCGGACGCGGCCGGGATGTACTCCCGCGCTGGCCCGGCGGCGAGCGACCCGGTGGCCTCCGTCGATAAGCGTACGGAGGCCCCCCTGTTTCCCGGCGTGACAGCGCATCAGGCCGGGAGGAAAAACCCCCGAAGCATGGTGAACAAACGCGACCGTCACCATTCCCCGGAAAATGGCCGCGGACACCGGGCCTGCGGGTCATGTTCTGCTTAGGCGTCCCTGCGGGCGCGGGCCGGCGGGGGCGGGGGCAGCCGGGGCAGGCGGCGGCGGACGCCTCGTAGCTGAGCAGGTCACCGGGCTGGCAGTGCAGCGCCCCGCACAGCCGGGCCAGGGTGCTGAACCGGATGGCCCGGGCCCGGCCGTTCTTGAGGATGGACAGGTTGACGACTGTGACGTTGACCTGGGCCGAGAGCTCAGTGAGCGTCATCCCGCGCCTGCTGAGCATCTCGTCGAGGCGCACCCGGATGAACGCGGCCTGGCCAGCCGCCTCATCGTCTTGGCCAGCGGCCTCCGCGCGCTGCCTGGTCACACAGTCGCCTGGATCTCGTCGTCCATCGCCGCGCCGAGCCGGATGACGCGCGCGAAGGTGAGCAGGGCCGCCCCGGCCAGCACGGGAACCGGCAGCAGGGCGTGGAACGCCTCGAGGACCGCATCCCCGCCCGCGGTCGGGGGCGTGAGCATGGTGTTCAGCAACTGGTCCAGGGCGAATCCCTGCACGGCGGTGGCCACCGCGGTCCCGGCAATGATCAGCCAGCCGAGCCGCCGCATGGCCACGGCCGCCTGCACCGTGAACGGGCCGGTCTGGCGGGCGGCCCGGATGACCCGCCAGAGCAGTAGCAGCACGGCCATCCATACCAGCGAGCTGGGCAGGCTCAGCAGGGTGTACAGCATTCGCTGGCCGGTCCCCGGGTGCAGCGCGCACGCCTGGAGGGTGCCGTTGATCTGGACCGTGGTACCTGGCCGGTGCGTGATGCCCAGATGACTGGTCCAGTTGTCGCCGCCATAGCCCGTGTTCGGCTGGGTCACGCAGATCTGGGTGTGGCCGAACCCGCCCAGGGAACCCGAGCCGGTCAAGGTGAGCAGTATTCCGGCCGCCAGGGTCAGCAGCAGGAAGGTGACGAAGAAGGCCGTGACGGTTTCCAGCGGCTCGGTCAGTTTCGGGCGCCGTGTGGTCGTCATCTGCGCGCGTCCCCTTACCCCGCCCAGCCGGCGGCGTACCTGCGGCCAGCCTGCTGCCCAGCGCCTTATCCCCTGGGCCGCCTCCGGCCATATCGATCACTCGATAATAACGACAAACGATATGGTGCCGTCAAGGGCCGGGGCTCACGGGAGCCAGTGCAGCCAGGTTCCGTGCCCGTCGGCGAGGGCCAGCGGGGTACGGCCGTCCCGGGCCAGCACGAACGGCGCGCCGTCGCAGGGGGGTACAGGCAGCCCGGGCACGATGCCCGGTCCTTCGCTGGACAGCCAGACCGCGGGCAGGTCCCGGACGGTGGCCGCGAACCGCTCCCGGTCCTCGGGCGTGACGTACGCGAGCACGGCCGAGTGGTACACGACCAGGGTCGCGGCGGCGGGAGCCTGCGCGGCCAGCGCGGGCAGGTCGGTGAGCAGGTCGCCGCGGTGGACGACGGGAGGGTCGCGGCGGGCGGTGGCGATCGCGGCGGCCAGCCGCTGCTCACGGTCACCCTCGCCCGGCCAGACCAGGCAGGACAGCCAGCGGACGTCGTCGTCGCTGGTGACGTCGAGCGGGCGGAGGTCGAGTCCAGCCCGCCAGGTGATCTCCGGGAAGCCGGGCGGGCAAGGGCACCGGCCCGCGCGGCTCGCACCGCAGGGTGGGCGCCAGCGGGTCCCGGCCGGCGATCCGGTGCCCGGCGTAGTCGTAGGAGTACCGGTCGGCGAGCAGGGTGAGCCCGGCGCTGGCCCCGACCTCGATCAGCGCCAGCGGCGGCGGCAGCCGGGCCAGCGCCGGCAGCAGCGTGGCACAGCGGGCCGGCTCGTTGGTCTGCGTCCGCCGGGCCAGCATCACCCCGGCCAGCGCCCCCGGGTCCTCGCGCACCAGCGCCGCCAGCCAGCCGAGGCTGGCCGGCTCGTCGCGCAGGTAGCGGGCCGCCGCGAAGAGCAGATTGGGCTGGCGCTTCTCCGGCGGAAGCGAGCCGAGGAAACGCAGGACGGCCGGATCCTCCGCGACCGCCCCGGCCAGGAACTCGTAGCGGGGGCTGCGGCCCCGCGCCTCATCAGCGAAGGCACGGTAGTTCTCCGCGACGCTTAACCCGAGGTCATGTCCGTGCATCCACACCCATCGCACGGTACCGGCTGACGGCTCAGCCGGCTCAGCGGGCGCCCCGGCTCCACGCGTCGGTGCTCTTGCTGCAGGCCGCATACCGCACCGCGGCGCTGACGACCGCCTGATCCGAGGACAGTCCCGGGCAGACGTCCCTGGTGGCCATGATGCTGAGCATGAGCACGCCCAGCAGGCTGAGCACCATGATGCCGATGACCACCGTCCGCCGCGCCGACCGGCGGGCGATGACCTCGGTGGCGGGCGCGGCGTCCCGCGGGGCCAGGCGGGCGAAGGCCGCGAACATGGATTTGAGGTGGGGATCAGCCGCCTGGAGCACCTGCTCGATCTGATCAAGAATCTGCTGCTGACGCTCAGGCAGGCTCATCTGGCTCTCCGGCGCGACGCAAGGCAAGATCCTGCTCCGCACGCTAGCCGGCGGCGCGCTCCGGCGCGCCCCCGGGAACGCCCCGTTACCGGACGGCCGGTGCGGGCGTGGCCGGGCGACGGTGGCGGCTGGCATGCTTACTGGTGTGGCAATGCGGGTGGCGAGCCCAGTCCTGGTCGGCCGGTCCGGCCAGCTTTCCGTGCTGGATGCCGCGCTCGCGGACGCGGGCCGCGGCAGCCCCTCCGCGGTCCTGGTCGGCGGCGAGGCGGGAGTCGGCAAGTCCCGCCTGGTGGAAGAGTTCGCGGCGCTGTCCCGCGGCCGGGGCGCGCGGGTGCTGGCCGGAGGCTGCCTGGAGCTCGGCGTGGACGGCCTGCCGTTCGCCCCGTTCACCTCGATACTGCGCGAGCTCGTCCGCGACCTGGGCACGGAAGGCGTCGCCGGGCTGCTGCCCGGCGGCGCGACCAGGGAGCTGGCCCGGCTGCTCCCGGAGTTCGGTGAGCCACCCGGGACCGCGGACGCGGGCGAGGCCCGGGCCCGGCTGTTCGAGCAGGTGCTCGTCCTGCTCGAACAGCTGGCTGACGCCGGCCCGGTGGTCCTGGTCATCGAGGACGCGCACTGGGCCGACCGCTCGACCAGGGACCTGCTGGCCTTCCTGATCCGTAACCAGCGGGCCCTGGACGGCTTGCTGATCGTCGTCATCTACCGGTCCGACGAGCTGCACCGTTCGCATCCGCTGCGGCCGCTGCTCGCCGAGCTCGACCGGATCGGCTGGGTCAGCCGGATGGAACTCGGCCGGCTGTCCCGCCAGGACACCGGGGAACTCGTGGCCCGGCTCACCGGCCGTGAGCCGGGCGAGGATGTGCTCGAGACCGTGTACCGCCGCACCGAGGGCAACCCGCTGTTCGTGGAGGCGCTGCTCGGCGAGGGGCAGCTGGGCTCGGGCCTGCCCGAGTCGCTGCGGGACCTGCTGGTGGCGGGGGTGCGGCGGCTGCCGGAGGACACCCAGGAGCTGGTCCGGGTGGCCAGCGCGGCCGGCGGGCGGGTGGGCTACGCGCTGCTGGCCGCGGTCAGCGGGCAGGACAGCGCCGGGCTGGCCCGGGCGCTGCGGCCCGCGGTGGCCGGCAACGTGCTGCTGACCGACGCCGACAGCTTCGTGTTCCGGCACGCGCTGATCCGTGAGGCCATGCACGACGAGCTGCTGCCCGGCGAGGGCAGCCAGCTGCACAGCCGGTTCGCGGAGGCTATCGGGGCTGATCCGGCGCTGGTGCCGCCAGGCCGCGCCGCGACCGAGCAGGCCCACCACTGGTACGCGGCCCACGACCTGACGCGGGCGCTGACCAGCGCGTGGCAGGCCGCGGCGGAGTCCAGCCACGCGCTGGCCCACGCCGAGCAGCTCGCCATGCTGTCGCGGGTGCTGGAGCTGTGGGACCAGGTCCCGGGCGCGGAGCAGTGCATTGGCCGCAGCCAGGTGGAGGTCCTCGAAACCGCCACCCGGGCCGCCGATCTCGCCGGGGAGTTCGACCGCGGGATCACGCTGGCCAAGGCCGCCCTGCGGCAGATCGACATCGAGGCGGAGCCGGTCCGGGCCGCACTCCTGCTGGAGACCCGCGGCCACCTGAAGTACCAGCTCGGCCGCGAGGACTACGCCGCCGACCTGCGGGAGGCTGCCCGGCTGGTGCCTGCCGACCCGCCGACCCCGGCCCGCGCCCGGGTCCTGGAACTGCTGGCCCACGACATCCATCACCGGCCCGGCGGCTGGGACGACTCCGAGTTCCGGGCGCACGCCGAGGAGGCCGTGGCCGTGGCCCGGCAGGCGGGTGATCCTGCCACCGAAGCAGCCGCGCTGATCACCCTGGCCTGCGCCGAGCCGCTCACCGGGAACATGGAGCGGGCCCGCGCCCTGCTGGCCGAGGCGCGCACCGTCGCCACCCGGGCGAACGCCTACCAGCCGCTGCTGCGGGCGGCCATTACCGAGTCCGACATGCTGGAAGGCCTGGGCCAGCATGAGCTGGCCGCCACGGTGGCCCGGGCCGGGATCGCGGACGCCCGGGACTACGGGCTCGCCCGCACCTCGGGCGCGGTGCTGGCCATCAACCTGGCCGAGCCGCTGGTGTCGCTGGGCCGGTGGGACGAGGCGGACGAGGTCATCGAGCGGGCGCTCCAGCTCCTCCCGCCGCGGCTGAGCCGCTCCTCGCTGTGGCGGCTGTCCGGCGATCTGGCCCTGGCCCGCGGCGACCTGGCTGCCGCGGCCGAATACGTGGCCTCGATCAGGTCCGCCCTGGACCGCGCCCGGTACAAGGACGAGCACCAGCTGCCGCTGACCCGCCTGGAAACCGAGCTGCGGCTGGCGCAGGACAGGCCCGCGGAAGCCCTCGCGGTGATCGGGGACGCGCTGGACCGCTTTGACCTGCTGCGCAGCCCCCGCTACGGGTGGCCGCTGCTCACCGCGGCGGCCCGGGCGTGCGCGCCTGGCGCCACGGCCGGGGACCGGGCACTGCTCACCAGGGCGGCGGAGCTGCGCGAACGGCTGCGTACCGCGGCCGGCAAGCTGGCCGCGGAAGGACTGGCGCAGCAGGCTCACCAGCGGACCTTCGCCGCCGAGATGCGCAGCGCCGACGCGACGGCCGCCGGCACGGGGCCCGGAAGCACCGGGCCGGGAAGCACCGGGCCGGGGAACGCCGCGGGATCCAGCGGCATCCGGGCCGCCTGGGACGACGCGGCGCAGGCCTGGGAGGCGGTGGGCCAGCCCTACCCGCTGGCCGCGGCCCTCCTCCGGATGGCGGAGGCAGCACTGAGCGCCGGCGACCGCGACGCAGGCGGAATGGGACTTCGCCGGGCTGCGGCGCTGGCCCAGGATCTGGGTGCCCGGCCGCTGAGCGGCGACATCGCCCTGGTCGCGCGGCGGGCCAGGATCTCACTCAGCGGCGGGGACGAGCCGGCCGGGGCCACCGCCCCGCCCCAGGTGCCCGGACCCGCGCTGGGACTCACGGCCCGTGAGTACGACGTGCTCCGGCTCATCGCAGCCGGGCACAGCAACCGGGAGATCGCCAGCGAGCTGTTCATCTCCGTGAAGACCGCCAGCGTGCACGTGTCCAACATTCTCGGCAAGCTCGGCGTGGCCAGCCGCGGCGAGGCGGCCGCCACCGCCCACCGGCTCCGCCTCTTTCCCGGCTGACCGTTTCCTGGCCGGGCCCGATTGCCCTCCTGACCAGTGGGTATGTCCGCATGGTGCCGCTTGTGGCGTGGATAGGGCTGGTGCTCGCGTTCGCCTCGGCGCTCGTGACCAACACGGCCTACTCATTCGAGCACGACGCGGCCGCGGCGCTGCCGCCGCTCTCGCCGCGCCGCCCGTTCCGGTCGGTCCAGATGCTCATCGACGACCGCCGCTGGCTCAAGGCGTTCGGGACGGAGACCGCGGGCTGGCTCATGTACGTGGCCGCGCTGCGGCTCGCGCCGCTCGCGCTCGTGCAGTCGGTCACCGCCTCCGGGGTCGCAGTCCTGGCCTTCGTGACGGCGCGCGGGCACCCGTCCCGGCTGGCGCGGCGCGAGCAGATGGCGGTCGTGCTCGCCCTGATCGGGCTGGTCCTGCTGGGACTCTCGATCGCCGGCGCGGAAAGCACCCAGCACCGCCCGCCGGTCATCGGCATCATCATCTGGCTCGCGGGGTGCGGCACCGGCGCGGCGTTCCTCATCGCCATCCCGCTGGATTTCGGCCGGGCCGCCTCGCTCGGCCTCGCGACCGGCCTGCTGTTCTCGATCGGCGACATCTCCGCGAAGCTCATCGGGTACGGCGGCGCGTGGCTGATCGCCCTGGTCACGCTCATCATCGGGTACGGCATCGGGACCAGCGTCCTGCAGTCGGCCTACCAGAAGGGCGACGCGCTGACCGCGGCCGGCACAGCCACGATGGTGACGAACGCGGTGCCCATCGTGGCCGGTTTTGTCCTCTTCGGCGAGACCCTGCCGCACGGCGTCCGGGCCGTGGCCCAGGTCGCGGCGTTTGGCTGCCTCATCGCCAGCGCGGTCTTCCTCGGCCGCAACGACGCGCCGAGCCCGGCCGCGCCCCTCTCGAGCGCGGAGCCTGCCGGGGAAAGCCCGGCGGGCTAGGTAGCGCTCCCCGCTGGCCGCTGGGCGGCTAGCAGCGGGATGGCCGCGATCTTCTCGTCGGTGAGGTCCTCCCAGCGGACACCGGCCGCCGGGCGCTTCCCGCGGGCCGCCCGGCAGTCGATGACCCGCTCCGGGGTGACGATGAAATCGACCGGGACATCGTGATCGGTCAGCGGGATGGTCCCGGGCGGGCGTACCTGCATCTCGTGGACGGTCGTGACCGCCACGGTCCGCGGGCCGATCAGCCCGGCCGCGGCCGCGAGCGCGAACTCCAGGTCGGCGAAGCCGCCGCCTTTCCCCAGCCGGGCGCCGTCCTCGCCGGCCGCGACGCTCCCCATCACCACCAGGTCGACCGGGCTCAGGTCGGCCAGCCTGACCTGGCGGGCGGAACGGGATGCCCCGCTGATCGAGGACGCTTTGCGCGGCGGTTCGCTCAGGTGGGCGGGGTCCAGGGCGAAAAACGGCTCGGGGCTGGCCAGCCGCGGGACGGCCATGTAGACGGTCTTGCCGTCCTCCAGCGCGCGCTGGCGCACCGGCCACTGCGCGGCGTCCGGGTTGGCCTTCAGGGTGCGGGCTTCCTGCCACGGGGCCAGGTCGCGGAGCCGCCGCGCGGCGGCCTCGGCGCCGGTGAAGTTCGGGATGCGGCCGGCCGCGCCCGGGAACCGCGCCACCCGGGCCGCGCTCATCTCCGCCCAGATTTCCTGCCGCAGCGCGGCCTTGGCGGCCAGCACCCCGGCCGGGCCGCCGGCATCACGGTCATGGTGCGGCGCGCGGCGGGGCATCTCCCCATTCTGCACCGGCCCCTGACCCGCACCGGCCCCATCCCGCACCGGCTCCGGCACGGTCAGCGGGAGGGCTGCGCGCCCGCGTAGGCGGCGGGCGTCTGGCCGGTCGCCGCGCGGAAGTCCCGGGTCAGGTGGGCCTGATCCGCGTAGCCGAGGCCGGCGGCGATCTCCGCCCACGACACGGGCTTCCCCTCGCGGACGGATTCGGCCGCCTCCAGCAGCCGGTAGCGCCGGATCACCCAGGTTGGTGACACCCCCGCGTACTGCAGGAACATCCGCTGCAGGGTGCGCGGGCCGAGGCCGGCCAGTTCGCACAGGTCAGTCAGCCGCCGCACGGCCCGGTCCGTCTCGGCGAGCCGGGCCACCCCGGCGACCCGGCCGGCAGGGAGCCTCCGTTCCGGGTCCACGGCCTGCTCCAGATCGGCCGCCAGCAGGGCCACCCGGGCGGCCTCGTCCGGCTCGGCGGTCACCTGCCGCAGCAGCGCCGCCTCGTCCGTGCCCAGAGCCTGCCCCAGGGGCACGATCCGGTCGGTGAAGTCCGCGGCTGATCCGCTGACGAACGCCCCCAGTCCCCCGGGCCGGGTCAGCGCGGCGACAGTCCAGCCCCGGCCGACCAGCACCCGGCTGGACAGGCCGCGGGCGACGCCGTACAGCCGCGCTTCGACCGGGCCCGGCTGGCGCTCCCCCGGCTGGCCGTTGGCGTGGCCGACGCTGACGTTGGCCCCCGGGTGGGTGAGCACCTGCTGCTGATGGGCCACCCCGGGCGGCAGGTCCCAGCGGACCGCCCAGAAGCGGTCAACCAGCCCGCCCAGCCCCGGCCCGGCCGGGTACCGGGTCAGCTGGACCCGCTGGCGCAGCAGCCACGGATCGAGGATGCCGCGGCTGTCCCGCTCGACCGGATCCGGCCCCGAACTGCTCATCCTGTGACCCTAACGGCTGGCGCTGACGCGAATCTTCAAGCGGTGGGCCTGCCCTCCTCCGTAGGGTCGCCATCATGACCGCAACCACGGAGAAGACCACTGACCTGCTCGTCGCCGTGCTCGCCGACCTCGCACCGATGGTCGGCCGGATCACCGCGGAGCAGCTGCACGATCCGACACCGTGCACCGAGCTCGACGTCGGCCAGCTCCGCACGCACGTCCTGGGCTGGCTGACGACGTTCGCGGCCGGTTTCGCCGACCCCGGCGGCCAGGCCCCGCTGGACCATCTCGACGGGTACACGGTGCCCGCCGACCCGGCAGCGGAGGTGCGCTCCGCGTCCGCCACCATGGCCGCCGCCCTGCGCGATGGCGCGGCCGGCCTGCGGATGCGGCTCGGGGACAGCGCGATGCCCGGCGGCATGGCCCTGAGCATGATCCTCTGGGAGTACCAGGTACACGGCTGGGATCTGGCCCGGGCCACCGGCCAGCCCTGGTCGCCGCCGGCCGAGGCGGCGCAGGAGTCGCTGGACTTCGCCCCCGGCATGCTGACGGCTGACTATCAGGGCGCCGGCAAGGCGTTCGCCCCGCGGGTGCCGGTGCCCGCCAGCGCGCCCCCGCTGGACCGCCTGCTGGGGCTGTCCGGCCGCGACCCGGCCTGGCCCGCGCACGCGGAGGAGGCACGATGACGCTCATCGCCCGGTTCCAGGTCGATGGCTTCGAGCCACGGCAGATCAGCGGCCTGGACGCGGACTGGGTCGGGGTGATGACGTTCGCCAAGTCCTTCACGTCCGGGATCATCGGGACCGCCACCACGGTGTTCATGTCGGCCGGCACCGAGGAAGGCTCCCGGTCGTACGTGGCCACCGAGCGGATCACCGGCCGGACCGAGGACGGCCGGGAGGGCTCGGTCACCGTCCAGCACGGCGGCCTCGAATCAGACCCGGGCACCTGGTTCGGCCACATCGTGCCCAAGACGGGGACGGGCGATTTCGCAGGCTGGTCGGGGTCGGCCCGGATCGTCCACGACGACCAGGGGGCCTACTTCGAGATCAAGCTGGCCTGAGCCCCGGCCGCCACCACACGGCCCGGTCAGCCCGGGCCGGCCGCGTGGCGCCCGGTCAGCCTGGCGGCTTGAGCTTGCGCCAGCCGCCTGCGCGGTTGTTGGCGATGATCTGCCGGAGCATGGCGCTGAGGGCGCCGGCGTTGATGGCCTCGCCCTCGCGGACCGCCACGGTCCGGGCTGTCTCGTTGTCGTGCCCGCCGGTGATGATCCCGTCGGGGTCGGGGACGATCGCACCGTCGTAGAGGAAGACGTTGACGTGATCCCGGGCCGCCAGCAGCGCGCAGATGTTGCCCTCCAGCACGAAGTAGGGCAGCCGGGTGCGCTTGATGGTCTCGGCGACCTCCGGGTCGGCCGCATGGACCAGCTGGCGAACCTCCCGGCAGATGGCCTGCTGCCAGCCCGGCAGCGACTCGATGTAGGCGTTGACACGCGGGTCGGCGGTGCCGGTCATGGCGGTCCCTCCGGTCGAAAGAGCAGGCACGGTCAATCCGTTAGTGAACGATAGAGGCTGGGGACCCCGGGCGGCCGGGACCAGGACAGCGCGGAGAGGACGGGCTCGTGCGAGCTGTGGTGCAGCGGGTCAGCGAGGCCAGCGTGCGGGTGGGCGGGCAGGCCGTGGGCGCCATCTCCGGGCCAGGCCTGCTGGTCCTGGTGGGCGTCACCCATGACGACACCGCGGAGAAGGCCGCGAAGCTGGCGGCCAAGCTCTGGGGGCTGCGGATCCTGGAGGGCGAGAAGTCCTGTTCCGACGTGTCCGCTCCGCTGCTGGTGATCAGCCAGTTCACGCTCTACGCCGATACACGTAAGGGCCGCCGGCCGACCTGGCAGGCCGCCGCGCCCGGGCCGGTCGCCGAGCCCCTGGTGGACGCCGTCGTCTCATCCCTGCGGGAGCTGGGCGCCCGGGTGGAGACAGGCGTCTTCGGGGCCGACATGAAGGTCAGCCTGGTGAACGACGGCCCGGTCACCATCATCCTGGACCTCTGAGGCCGCCCGGTCCTGGCGGCGGCGCTAGGCGGGCTGGGCCGGCTTGACGGCGCGGGTGGCGATGTAGCCGGGCATGTACCGCTGGGTGGCGTCCGCGTGATGGGGGGCCTCGGCCAGGTGGGTGAGGCAGAAACCGGCGGCCATCTGCCCGCCGAGCTGGCTGGTCAGCGAGTGGCTGTACTCGATCGGCCCGTCCCCGTAGTACTGCTGCCGCTCGGCATCCGGCAGGTCGAGCGTGCTGAACGGGAGCGGGTGGCGCACTGCGAACTCGCCGCGGTCCAGCGCGCCAACGTCGAAAATGTAGATATCCGGGTTCAGGAACCCGGCCAGCAGGACACCGCCCGGCCGCAGCACGCGGAACGCTTCCCGCCAGACCGGCGCCAGGTCGGGGCAGAACACGTTCGACACCGGGTGGAACACCACGTCGAAGCCAGCCTCGGGGAAAGCACTGAGATCCCGCATGTCGCCCAGCACGGTCTGCAGGACCAGCCCGTCCCGAGCGGCCACCTCCTGATCACGGGCCAGCTGCCGCGGCGAGTTGTCGAACACGGTCACCCGCGCCCCCGCCGCGGCGAGCACCGGGCCCTGCTGGCCGCCCCCCGAGGCCAGGCAGAGGACCCGGGCGCCGGCCAGGGCGGCCGGGAACCAGTCGCGGGGCACGGGCTCGTAGCCGATGAGGACCACGGACCAGTCGCCTTCCCGGGCCCGGGCGATCACCTCGGGCCCCACCGGCCGGGTCCACTCGTTGCCCGATTCCACCTCACGGTCCCAGGCGGCGCGGTTGTGCGCGACGGGATCAAAATCATCAGCCACCCCGGCAGCCTAGGCCCCGACGCGGGTGGCCCGCTCGCGGCTGCGGAACCCAGATACCGCATGCTAGGCAGGGGTACCGGGCTATGGAGGAGGGGCACATGCCGCACATCACGCTGAACTCGGCCGAGCCGGGTATCCGGGGGCTGCTCCAGTACCGGCCGGAGACCGGCCGTCCGCTGAGCGAGCTGGCTGAGGTGCTGCTGCGCGGGCCGGGCAGCCTGTCCCGCGGGGAGCGGGAACTGATCGCGGCCTACGTGTCGGGGTTAAACGACTGCCAGTACTGCACGTCGTCGCACTCCGCCACCGCGGCCGCCCAGCTGCCCGGGGGCATGGCGCTCGTGGATCAGGTCCGCGCCGGCCCCGGCCGCGCGCCGGTATCCGGCAAGCTGAGGGCGCTGCTGGCGATCGCCGCCGCGGTCCAGCAGGGCGGGCTGCACGTCACGCAGGAGCACATCGCCCGGGCCCGCGCGGCAGACGCGACTGACCTGGAGATCCACGACACGGTCCTGATCGCCGCCGCTTTCTGCATGTTCAACCGTTACGTCGATGGCCTGGCCACGATCGCCCCCGACGACCCCGCCGGGTACGCGGCCGGCGCGCAGCACCTCATCAAGAAGGGCTACCTGCCGCCGCCGGCCACCTAAGCTCCCCAGTGTGAGCAGGCATGAGGTCGTGCTGTTGCACGGCCAGCCGGGTACGGCCGCGGACTGGCAGCAGGTTGCTGACCAGCTGCCGGCCGCGCTCGACGTGGTGGCGCTGGACCGGCCCGGGTACGGGGCGAGCCACCAGTCCGCCGGGGGCTTCGGGTACGGCGCCCGCGCGGTCCTGGCCGCACTGGACACGCGCGGCATCAGGCGGGCGGTCCTGGTCGGCCACTCCTACGGGGGCGGCGTGGCGCTGTCGCTGGCCCAGCTGGCGCCGGAGCGGGTCGAGGCGCTGGTCCTGCTGGCCAGCGTCGGCCCGGACTGCCTGACCGGCTGGGACCGGCTGCTGGCCGCCCCGGTGGCCGGGGAGGTGTGCGCGGTCACGGCGTGGTGGCTGACGCCCTGGCTGGCCCGGGCCCGGCTGGCCGCCATCACCCGGCTGCGGGGGCGGCCCATCACCGCCGATGAGCATGTGAACTGGCACATCTGGGGTCACACCCACCATGACCACGGGCCGCTGTGGCGCAGTTTCCTCACCGAGCAGCGGGCACTGGTCCACGAGCTGGGCGGCCTTACCGCGTCCCTGGCGGGCATCGCGCAGCCGACGCTGCTGATCGCCGACCCGGACGACACGCTCATCCCGGTCAGCACGACGCACCAGCTGGCCGCGGCCCTGCCTGATGCCCGCGTGCAGCTGCTCAGCCAGGTAGGCCATCACCTGCCGCGCCGCGGGGCACCGCAGATCGCGGCGGCGATCACCGATTTCCTGGCCGTCCTGGACAGCCGGCCCGCGCCAGCCTGACCCGGGGCCTGGCGCTGGCCCGCACCCCTCCGCCCGGCCCGCGTTTGATGGCCCGGCTGATGGGGGACGCCGAGGGGCGAGCGAGGCGGCACGCCAGGCAGAATGTCATTCCCATGGAGTTCTGGCGGCCCCGAGCACCTGGCTGTCACGTCCTGTCCGGCCGCCAGACAGGATCCGGCAACCCCGGGAGAGCAGTGTGGTCATGGCCAGCGAGACCCCCGCCGCCAGGCTGGCGGTGCTCATCGACGCGGACAACGCGCAGCCCAGCATCGTCGAGGAACTCCTCGCCGAGGTGGCCAAGTACGGCACCGCGCACGTCAAGCGCGCTTTCGGCGACTGGACCGGCACGAACCTGAAAGGCTGGAAGGACCAGCTCCTCGCCCAGTCCATCCAGCCGATCCAGCAGTTCGCCTACACCAGGGGCAAGAACGCCACCGACGCGGCGATGGTCATCGACGCGATGGACCTGCTGTACTCCGGGCGGTTCGACGGGTTCTGCATCGTCTCCAGCGACAGCGACTTCACCCGCCTGGCCGCGCGGATCCGTGAGTCCGGCCTCACCGTGTACGGGTTCGGTGAGCGGAAAACGCCGAAGCCGTTCGTGGCGGCCTGCGACAAGTTCATCTACATCGAGAACCTCACCTACGCCGAGACCACGGCGGCGCCGGCCGACGAGGCCGGCAAGCCGGCCCCGCGCCCCTCCGCGACCCAGCTGAAGGCGGATAACGCGCTGGTCAACCAGTTGCGGAACGCCGTGGAGGCGGCCTCCGACGATGACGGCTGGGCCGCGCTGGCCTCGGTGGGCCACATCATCACCAACCAGCGCCCGGACTTCGATTCCCGGACCTACGGCTACGCCAAGCTCAGTGACCTGATGGGCGCGACCACGCTGTTCGAGCTGGACCGGCGCAGTCCCGGCGACGGGAAACCGGGAATCATCTACGCCCGGACCAAACGCCGCCGCCGCTCCCCCGCGCGGCCCGCGCGGGCCGGGGCCGACGGGGCACGGCCGGCCGCGCCCGCGTGACCCCTGCCGGTGATGGAGCCGATGATGCGGCCGGGCGGGCCCGGCAGCGCGACCTGGTCCGCCGCGGCTACGACGCCATCTCGCTGGCCTACCGCAGCGACGATGAGCAGGCGGCCGGCTCCTCGGCCGAGGACATCAGCCGCTACGCCGGATGGATAGCGGAACTGGCGGGCCTGCTGCGGCCCGGAGCCCGGGTCGTGGACCTGGGCTGCGGCGCGGGCATACCGGCGACCCGCGAGCTGGCCGGCTACGGGTTGCGGGTGATGGGCGTCGATTTCTCCGCTGTCCAGCTCCGGCGCGCCCGGCGGCTCGTCCCCGCGGCCAGCCTGATCCAGGCCGACATGACCGCGCTGCAGCTGAGGCCGGACAGCGCGGACGCCGTCGTGTCCTTTTACGCCCTGATCCACCTGCCCCTCACCGACCAGCAGGCGCTGTTCCCGCGGATCCGGGGCTGGCTCCGGCCGGGCGGCTACTTCCTGGCCATCGTCGGCGCCTCCCCGTGGACCGGCACCAAGCGGTACCTCGGCGCCGACATGTTCTGGGACCACGCCGGCACGGGTACCTACCTGCGCTGGTTCCAGGCGGCCCGGCTCACGCCGCTGTGGCACCGCCATATCCCGGAGGGCGACAGCGGCCATACCCTCATCCTGGCGCGGGCCTCGTAACCGCCGCGCCAGGCGCTTATCCGGCAGGCCTGCGGGGGCACCGCGGCTGGTGTCACTGGGTGCTGGCCACCAGGACCTCGCGCAGCAGTGCGATCGTCTCCTCATCCCCCGTGGTCACGGCACCCGCACCGCCACGGCTCCACAGCCACAGCGCGACATCGGCCGCCGGGCCCTCGACCACGGCGGCCGGGCTGTCCTCGGCGGACTCGTCCACCCGCACATCCCGGCTGGTCAGGCGGAGCTTCCACGACTGCTGCGGTGTCACCACGCTGACCAGACGGTCACCGGCGGGCTTGAGCAGCCCGGCGAACTCCTCCGGCCAGCCGGTCGTCCCGTATTGCACGAAGACCACCAGCAGCTCATCGACGCCGTCAGCGGCCAGATCGGCGGGGATCCCGGCGATGGGCTCACCGGCCCCCAGTTCGGCATCGACCCGGTGGATGACGGTCTCCTGGGCCATCCGGCGGATCCAGAAACCCACACTCTGATCGGGTTCGTACCAGGTGAACGCGTGGTCGTCTGGACGGCGGGCGGCGAACTCCCGGGTCAGGGCGGCGTAGCCACGATCGAGCAACTCCAGCGGGGGCTCGTCGTCCAGGCCCGCGGGTGGCCACGGGTCCGGGTCGCGGCCCAGCCGCATGCACTCCACCTTGTGCAGATAGACCGCACCCACATGCCGGAGCAGATCGGACATCGTCCACTCGGGACAGCTGGGGACCCTCGCGCCGAGATCGGCGCGGGCGGCTACCTCGCGGAGCCGGCGGAAATCATCCTCGAGGCAATCACGCAGACGCTGGCTCTCCATGCCCTAACCCTGGCACACCCCGCCGACAATCCCCGGAGCGCGGACCCGCCGCGGCAGCGCCCCGCGGCCCGGGACAAGAAGCTGTGTAGGGTCCAGTCCCATGGACCCGGCCAGCTACCTGACCCACTTGCGTCACGACTTCGCCACCTTCGAGGCGTGCCTCGCCGGGGACCTATCGGCACCGGTCGAGCACTGCGGCCGCTGGACGCTGTACGACCTCGCCAACCATCTCGGCCAGGGCAATATGTGGGCCGCGGTGGCCGTGACCGACCATCACGGCGACCACGAGGGCCCGGCCGCGCCACGCAACCGGGAGGCCCTGGCGGCGTGGTTTCGTGACACCTGCGGCGTCCTGCTCGCCGCGCTGGACACTGACCCGCTGACCAGCGCGTGGACCATCGCACCTCCGCCGACCGCCGGTTTCTGGCAGCGCCGCAGGTGCCTGGAAACCCTGGTCCACCGCTGGGACGCCGAGCACGCGCTCGGGATCACCGGCCAGATCGACCCGGCGCTCGCGGAAGACGGGATCGCCGAAGTCGTCGACACCATAGCCCCGCGCCAGGTCCGGCTCGGCCGGGCCAGCGCCCCCCGGCAAGCCATCCGCCTTCGCGCGGGCGACACGGAGTCATCCTGGATCCTCGGCACTGGCGAGCCCGTCGCCACTATCGATGCGACCGCCGCCACCCTGCTGCTCTTGCTGTGGGGCCGGGTTCCCGCCGGTGCCCCGGCGATCAGCTGGGACGGGGACCGGCGGCAGGCCCTGGCTACGCTCAGCGGGGCACTCGTCCCGTGAGCCGGTCCCCGGCCCGGCCAGGCCAGGCGGGCCTCCGGCTACGGGCACCCGCGCGGTAGCCGGTTCAGCGGCGCCGCGCCCACCGGCGCTGGAGGTACCTGAAGAGTCTGCGGATCAGGAAGTACATCGGTGCCATACCTTTCTCCTGCCGTCCCGCCGTCGGGAACGGTGCAGGACGGGCCGGCCACGGAGCCGCTTGCGCAATCGCACGGCCTGACTCTGCCATCTGGCGGCGGTTTCCGCTGAGATGCCTGCCATCCCGGCGGAAACGCAGGTGCCTGGTGGGACCAGGTTGGGTAGCGTCGGTGTCCATGATGCCTGCTCGCCAGCGTCCTCCGTTCGTCGCCGACGAGCGGACCCAGCTTGTCGGCTGGCTTGACCTGCAGCGCGCGATCGTGCACCTGAAATGCGAAGGGCTGACCGAAGCGGAGGCCCATCGCTCGGTGCTCCCGGCTTCCCCGCTGATGACCGTGGCGGGAGTCGTCTCCCACCTGCGCTGGGTCGAGAATCTCTGGTTCGAGGTCGCGTTCCTGGGCCTGCCGGCGGCCGGGCCTCAGTTTGACGACGGTCCCGAGGACGCCGACATGATGGTCTCCGGCATCCCGCTGGCTCAGCTCCTGCAGGAGTACGAAAGCCAGTGCGCGGTATCCAACGGGATAATCGCGGCCCATCCGCTGGATGACGTGGGCAGGCACACCGGCTTCGCGGCCGGGGCCGCCACCCTGCGCTGGATGCTGATTCACATGGTGGAGGAGACCGCGCGGCATGCCGGTCACCTGGATGCCATCCGGGAGCTGCTCGATGGCCAGAAGAGCTACTACTGACCGGCCCGGTCCGCCTCCGACCGAAAGCTGCCTGCTGGTCCCGGTGCCCGAGGCCGAGCAGGCGGTCGGCAGGCTCCGCGGGCGGCTGGACAGCGCCGCGGCACTAGGCGTCCCGGCCCATGTCACGATCCTGTACCCGTTCGTCGCGCCCGCGGCGGTGACCAGCGACGTGATCGATGCGGCGGCAGCGGCGGTCGCCTCGGTCCGCGCCTTCGATGGCCTCTTTACCCGGACCAGCTGGTTCGGGCAGGACGTCCTCTGGCTGGCCCCCGAGCCTGACGAGCCGTTCCGTGAGCTGACCGGAGCTGTGCACGCCGCGTTTCCGCAGTGCCCGCCGTTCGGCGGGATCTATCCCGATGTCGTGCCGCATCTGACCATCGGCGCCCGCCCGCCGGGCGGTCTTCGAGCACTCGAAGCGGCCGAGGCTGACGTGCTGACCGCGCTGCCGGTCCGCACGCGGGTCAGCCACGCCTGGCTGATGACGGGCAGCCAGGCCCCGGACAGCTGGCGGGTAGCCGCGGAGCTGCCACTGGGCGCGTGACCGCGCCCGGGTCACCGGAAAACCACGCCCGCCGTTACCCGCAAGATAGGCCCGCCGGGCGCCTGCACCGAGGCCGGGTGGAGCTGGCACATCCTGGCCCATCGGCCGGCCACCGGGACCCGATGGTGACTACTCGCCGAGCGGGCCGTGGGCGAGTTCACTAGCGATGTCGAGATGACCAGCGTGACGCGCGTACTCCTGAAGCAGGTGAAACAAGATCCGCTCCAGCGATGGCGGATCCGCCCCGTCCCATCGCTCACCAGGCTGGCCGGCCTCAGCCAGGTCATGCGACCCGACGATGGCCCGGGTCCGCGCGGCCTGGGCGCGCAGGGCCGCGACCAGCCCGGCGAGTGTCTCCTCCGGCGCGACGTACCAGCGGTCATCGCGGCTGTCAGCCCAGGGATCCGGGACCTCGCGGCCCTCGAAGCCCCATTCGAGCCACCGCATCTCCACGTAGGTGAGGTGCTTGAGCAACTCCAGCGGCGTCCAGCCCGAGGGCAGCCGGCTGCGGCGCAGTTCGCCGCCAGGCAGGCCCTCCAGTTTGCTGATCAGCCGGGAACGGAAGTAGTCGAGGTAGCCGAGGAAGACCCCGGCGCGGGACGGTACCGGGATCGTGGGTTCGGGAAACGGGATGCTCACCGCCCCAGCCTGCACCACGTCCCGGCGGACCGCGTGCCCGTGTCGCAGCGGGCCCGTGTCGCCGCGGGGCGCGGGGCCCTCGCCGCGCGGGCAGGCGGCGTCCCCCGCTCCAGGCCCCAGGTCAGCCGTTATGCGAGACTTGACCATATGGATTCCCGGCCTGGCGATCAGCGTGGCCGGCCGGGGGGCCGCCCCGCCCGCGAGTCCCGGCCAGGCCGGACCCGCACTTCATGAGGGTCGCCAGCGGCCGGCCGGGCGCGTCCCTGGATGAAGATCTCCCGGTCCGCAACGCGAAGAACGCGGTCTACGCGGTCTTCTTCAGCGCCGGCTTCATCTTCGCCAGCTGGGCCTCCCGGATCCCCCAGGTCCGCGCGGAGCTGGGGGTGGGCCCGGGAGTGCTCGGGCTGGTGCTGCTGTCCACCGCGGTCGGCTCGGCCCTCGGGACGACCCTGTCCGGGCTGCTGATCGGCTGGATCGGCGAGATCCGCACGGTGATCGTGATGTGCTGGACCGCCGCGGCCGGGATGATCGTCGTCGCGGCCAGCTGCCGGCTGGGCCGTCCCGGCATCCCCGAGGTGGCGGCCGGGCTGTTCCTGTTCGGCCTCGGCAACGGGGCCTGGGACGTTGCCATGAATGTCCAGGGCGCCGCCGTGGAGCGTGCGCTCCACCGGGCGATCCTGCCCCGGTTCCACGCCGGGTGGAGCATCGGCACGGTGGCTGGGGCCGGGGTCGGCGCGGTCATGGTCGCTCTCCGGGTGCCGGTCACCGTGCACCTGATCGCGGCCACGCTGGCGGTCGCCGTGGCCGTGCCGCTGGCCGCCCGCAAATTCCTGCCCACCAGCCGCACCACCGAGCACGAGGCCGCCGGGACATCGCAGCGCCGGGCGCTGGACGCATGGACCGATCCGAGGACCCTGCTCATCGGCCTGTTCGTGCTCTGCATGGCGTTCACCGAGGGAACCGGCAACGACTGGCTCAGCCTCGGGGTCATCGACGGCTATCACGTGGCGGCCGCCCTGGGCACCCTGACGTTCGCCCTGTTCCTGGCGGCGATGACCGCGGGACGCTGGTTCGGGCCCCGGCTCATCGACCGCTACGGCCGGGTCCGGGTGCTGCGGGTGTGCGCCGCCACCGCCCTGGCCGGCCTGCTCACGATCGTCTTCGGCGGCGTCCTGCCGGCCGCGCTGGCCGGCGCCGTGCTGATGGGGCTGGGAACGTCGCTGGGTTTCCCGGTCGGGCTCAGCGCGGCCGCTGACGATCCCCGGTACGCGGCCCCGCGGGTGAGCACCGCCGCGTCCCTCGGCTATCTGGCCTTCCTCGCCGGGCCGCCGTCCATCGGCTTCCTGGCCGACCAGGTCGGGGTCCTGCGCAGCCTCACCATCGCCGGCGTCCTGGTCGCCACGGCCTTCTTCCTCGCCCGTTTCACCGCGCCGCTCCCCCGGGCCGCCGGGCCGGACGCCGCCGAACCCCCGCGCCCGGGCTGACTTCCCCCGGGTGACCCGCGGCTACACGGAGAATCCGATCGCGCGCAGCTGATCGCGCCCGCTGGCGGTGATATCAGCGGGCCGCCAGGGTGGCAGCCAGACCCAGTTGACTCCGAAGCCCGCGATGCCGTCCAGCCCGGCCATCTCGGCCCGGATCTGGTCTTCCATGATGCTGGTCAGCGGGCAGGCCGGGGAGGTCAGCGTCATCGTGATGACCGCGGTCCGGTCCCGGACCTCGACGTGACGGACGAACCCCAGGTCGACGATGTTGACGCCGAGGTCCGGGTCGATGACGTCGAGCAGGGCCTCGCGCACCGCGGCGGCCTGGGCGGCGGCGGCGGGGTCGGCCGGGCCCGCGGGCGGCGGCCCGCCCGCCGCGGCCCCGGGTGCCGCGTCCGCAGGCAGCCCGTCCGCAGGTGCGCCGCCCGCAGGCAGCCCGGCTGCAGGCACCCCGCCCGAAGGCCTTTCGCTCTCGAACGACTGACCGGCGCCATCCCCCCCGCGGCTGGCATGCAGCCCGGCGGGCCGCAACGTCATCTGCACCCGGCACGTCGGGCTGGCGATCCAGTCCGCGGTGCCGTGCGCCTTGCGGCGGACCCGGACGATGTCCTCCCCGGCCGCGACGTGGCCGGTCACCAGGATGAGCCGCGCCGGGCTGAGCCCCGCCTGCTCAGCCGCCACGATGACCCGGTCGAGCAGGCGGGCCACCGGCTCGCAGGTCCGCCCGGGGCCGAACCGCAGCCGGGCCTGGGCCGACGTCGCGTCCAGGCCCAGCACGGCCTGCAAGGCCGCCCGCCCGTCCGGCTCGGTCAGGCGGACCTGCTCCTCGTCAACCCGCAGTTCGGCGGTCAGCGTGCCCGGCTCGCTCACCGGCCGACATCCACCCAGATCGCGCCGTCGTCATCGACCTTGCAGCCGAACACGGTCAGCCGGGCGTTGTCCGGGTTGATGCCACAGCCCGTGTCCGCGTCGAACTCCCACAGGTGCCGGGCGCAGATCAGCGTCTCGCCGTCGAAGTCACCCTCGTCCAGCGGGCCGGCCTGGTGCGGGCAGGTGTTGGCGTAGGCGCGGACCTGGCCGCCCACGTTGATGAGCAGCACGTCCTCGCCCTCAACGGTCACGGAGGTCATGTCGCCCTCCCACAGCTCGTCCAGGCTGATCGTCTCGCGCCACCGGGCGGTCTGGCTGGTCTGCGCGGTCGGGGCGCCCTCCATGGTCAGGCCGTCCCCGCCGCCGCCCCGGCGCCGTCCTCCGCCCCGGAGGACGGATCGAGCAGGGAGGCCAGGAAGGTCGCGCGGGCCGCGCGGGCGTGCGCCACCACGTCGCCGGCGCTCCTGCTCTGCTCGGGCAGCGATTCGAGGAACTGCCCCAGCCCGTGCGCGGCGTCATCGGCCCGCGCCGACCAGCGGGTGATCCACCGGCTGAGCACGTCCCGGTTCCCGGCCCGCTGCGTGACCGCGAACTGCGCCAGCCGGTGGCTCCACCGGCCACGGCGCTGCGCGTCAGCCGCCAGGAACGACGTGAGCAGCCACGTGAGGTCGTCACCATTGGCCCGGGCCACCTGGCCGAGCTGGGTCAGCAGCACGTCGTCCAGGGTCGGCGCCAGGACCAGGTTGAGCGCGGTGAACGCCTCCCCCCAGTCGTAGCTGGCCAGCGCGTATTCGACGGCCTTGCGGGCCGGCTGCCAGCCTGCGTGCCCCTCCCACAGCGACCGTTCCGCGGCGCCGATACCCGAGTCCGGCCGGGCGATCTGCAGCTCACGGGTGCGGTAGGCGATCGTGGTGACCCGGCGCAGGAAGTCGGCGGTCGAGAAGCCGGCCGCGTTGGTGATGTAGGAGCTGGGCGCCATGTAGCCGATGTAGGCCTCGACCTGCTGGAAGCCGTGGCACAGGTAACGCGACGGGGTGAGCAGGTGGGCCAGCAGCGCCACCGATCCCGCGGCCAGCGCGCTGTCCGAGCCCGCGTCGGCGTGCGCCTCGAGCACCCCCGCGACCTTGGCCTCCGCCTCGGACTGCAGGCCGACGTAGGCCTTGTAGGTGAGCGCGTCCGGGTCACGGTACCCGTCCCAGTCGTCCGCCTGCAGCGGCGAGTTGTCCCGGTAGGTCAGGAACCACAGGTTGGGCGCGGACGAGGGGTTCTGCTCGAACGCCGCGGCCCGGCCGGCGCGCAGCGTCCAGTTCTGCTTGTGCGTGACGATCTCGTATTCGCTGGGCATCTTGCGCACGTCACCGAACGCGCTGAACGTGCGGCGCGGCCGGGGCTTGCGCGCGGGCGTGTCGGTCATGCCGGCACCTCCTTCTCGCCGCGGCGGGCCGTGCCCCTGGCCGCGCCGAAGCTCTGCCACGTGATGGCGTCACTGCTGGTGATGGCGCGGCCGCTGAAGGCCGACATCATCGAGCCGAACGACGCGATCTCGAAGTCGGCGCCCAGGTAACGGCGCAGCGTCTGCTCGGTCACCGTGATCCGGTCCTCGCCCTGCACCCGGACGTACGCGCCGCGGTCGATGACCTCGATGTCGGTGTCCGGGTTGTCGTCCTCGATGGCCGCGATGACCTGCTCGACCTCGTCCCCCATCCGCAGGATGGGGCCGACCGGGTTCTTCATGACCCCTCCGGGATGTCGTACTCGACCGCGACGTGGTCGAGCGGCTGGATGCCCGCGGCGGCCACGGTCATGTCAGGCGGCAGCCGCCTGCCCTCGTGGATCACGACCTTGTCGTAGGGCAGCGCGCGGACCCGCCGGCCCTCCACATGGTGCGCGACCGCCGCGGCGACCTCACGCATGGTGTTGGCCGTGGTGACCGGCACCAGGATCTGCACGAAGTCCGTGGCGAAGATGGCGTTCAGCGGCACCAGCTGCGGGGCCTGGTCCTCGGCTCCCAGTTCCTGGGTCATGACTGGGCTCCCAGTGCGATGCCGTCCACCGGGCGTCCGACGTAGTCCCTGGTCCAGGCCTCGTAGTCCGGGTCGTCGCCCATCGCATCGGGCGTCATGCCCATGTAGCCGAGGATGCCGCCGACGTCCATGGGCTGGATCTGCCCGGCCAGGAAGCGGTCGACCAGCGTCTCGTGGTTGACGTTGTCCCGGTCTTTCCAGAAGATCTGCCGGCACGCGTTGGTGCAGAAGTGGAACGTCTTCCCGTCGTAGCGCAGCGGCCAGTCCCGTACCCGCCAGGTGCCGTCCCGGGACTGGGTGGCGTTGCAGCAGGGCAGGTGGCAGGTCATGCACAGCCAGGGCAGCGTCTCCGGCAGCGTGGCCTCGACGTTGTTGGCGTTGACGTTGTCGATCAGCACGTCCCACTTGTCGCCGAAGACCTTCTCCCAGTTCGGGTACTTTTCGGCCAGCCAGGCGCGCTCGTCCTGGCTGACCCCGGCCTTGGGCCGCCACCACAGCGTGGGCCGCCAGTACCACAGGCCCATCTGCAGGCCGTGATGCCAGATGTCCAGGCCGCGCATGAACTCGTCCCAGAACCACGGCTTGCGCAGCCCGTAGTCCTCGATCGTGCGGACGAACTGGTCGATGACCCACTCCTCCATGAACTCCCGGTAGGACTGCTTCCGGTGCTCCAGCGGGGTGTAGTAGTCCATGGCCGGCCCGGTGAGCGCGGCGAACGCGCGGGCCGATCCCCAGAAGGCCTTGTCCACCACCCACTGCGCCCGGACAGGGTCGTGCTCGACCAGGATCTCCAGGGTCGGGCCGCCCTGCTGGGAGTGCCGCGCCTCGTCGGTCTGGATGGAGGAGATCATGTTGGCGAAATTGACGTCCCCGGACTCCAGTGCGTCCGAGGCCAGGGCGACGAACTGCAGGTTGGTGAAGCCGGTCTCGAAGGTGAACGGCAGCTCGATGGCCATGTCGACCACGTTGGGCGCGATCATCATGTTGTCGAACAGGTTGCGCAGCGAGATGAGCACCCAGTCGTTCGTGTGGAACGCCTTCTGCGTCCAGTCGTACTGGGCGTCCTTGCCGACGAACTCATGCCCGAAGAACGTGGTGATCTGGGCGTGCCGGAGCTCGTCGAGCTGGCCGAACGTGGCCATGTTCCGCCACGCCCCGTTCAGCCCGAACCGGGCCATTTTCAGCTCGGCCAGCACGGCCGCGTACTCGACCAGGGCCACCCCGCCGAAGTGCATCTTCGTGGCCGATTTCCAGCCCTCGTCGAGATGCTCGAACGTCGAGGAGCGCTGCAGCGCCGCCTTGACCGCGTACGCCGAGGCTTCCTTATCCCGCTGCACGGCCACGTATTCGGGGTAGCTGACCTTGTAGTCCTCCTCCCAGGCCGACCACGCCTCGCGCGGTACCTTCCCGGTGCCGCTCTGCCACTCGGGGAAGACCGCCTCGTCGTCCACATAGCTGTAGGTCCAGTCCACGTCGCGGACGAAGCCCTGCCATTCCTCGCGCTTGAGCAGTGCCATGGTTGGCGTCCCTTCGTCAGTCGACTTCCCCGTGACCGAGCTGCTGGCTCATGCTGGCGTCGTCCCAGTAGGCGGTGACGCTGTCGATGAGCAGGTCCTCGCCGACGTGGAAGATGAACAGGTGCGGCTCGCGGTAGTGCTGGCCGGCCGGCTTGATCATGGCCCAGGCCAGTTGCTGGGTGCCCGCGATGTCCACCTCGGCGACCACGTCGCCGTCGTCGTTCGCGGTCATGGTGTGCACGGTGTTGGTCAGGTCCGGGAACGCGTTGATCAGGCCGGTCCACAGCGGCTTGCCGATCGCGGCGACCTTGCCGTCGCCCCGCAGCACCCGCTGCTTGCCCCACAGCTCGACCGGCACGTAGGAGAAGTCCGCGTTGATCGAGCAGAGATCGGCCATCCCGTTGACGTCGTGGGCCCGGTAGCGGTCGAAGAACTCCGTGACGACCGCGGCGGCCGACTCGGCGGTGCGCGCTTGCGTCGTGGTCATCGTGATTCCTCCTCAGGCGATGGCGATCGCGTCGAAGCGCTTGACGGCGAGCCGGCGGTAGAGCTGGCGCTGGCACCAGTAGGCCGACACGCCGCTGATCAGGCCGCCGGTCACGGTGAAGCGCCAGGCCTGGTCGATATCCAGGTGCTTCTCCTGGTTGATGGCGCCGGCGTAGTCCGCGGCCTGGGTGCCCTCTACCTTGATCAGGGCCGTGACCACGTCGCCGGTGGTGATGACCCGGCCGGGGATCACCAGCAGGTCGGGGAACGCGCGGACCAGGTCGTCCAGCACGCCGTGCAGCGCGGGGCGGCCGGCCCCCACGAGCCCGAGCGGATGAATGGTGACGGCCGCCTGCGGGCTGACGAGGGCGAGCGCGCCCGCCACGTCACGGCGCGCGAGCGCATCCAGGAACGCCTGCACGGTCGTGGCCGGGCTACTGGCCGGGGCGGATCCGGGGGCGGTCTCGGTCTGGCTGCTGGTCATGATGGGACACTCCCCGGTGCTCAGGCGGCGGCGCGGGCTGGGGCCCGCAGGACCTTGATGACCGCGTCCGCGGTCGCCTCCGTCGATCCCGGATTCTGCCCGGTGATCAGGTTGCGGTCGGCGACCACATGCGAGACCCAAGCCGCGGGGCCGTCGTCGAACACGGCGCCTGCGTTCTTCAGCGCGGTGTCCAGGAACCAGGACATGCCCAGCAGGCCGGCCTCGGTCTGGACTTCCTCCTCGTCGGTGAAGCAGGTCAGCCGGTAGCCGTCGAACAGCCACTGCCCGTCGGGGCGTTCCGGCGCGGACAGCAGGAGGGCCGGGCCGTGACACAGCGCCGCGATCGGCGCGGACTTGCGATGCAGCACGACCAGCAGCCGCCCGACGTCCGGGTTGGCGGACAAGTCGACCATGGGACCGTGGCCGCCCGGCGCGAACACCGCGTCGAACCCGGCCAGCTCCTCATCACTCAGCGTGGACAGTGCCACCGGGTGCTGGAAGCCGGGGATGGCCTGGAGCGCGGCGAGCCTCTCGGCGGCCAGCCGCTCGCTGTCGGCCCGCTGGGCGTCGATCTCGCCCTGGATCTCCTCCCGGCTCAGGCCGTGCGACCCGTCTTCGGCCATCACGTCCGCGAGCTGCCGGTCCTGCCGCCAGGCCCGCTTCGCGGCCGCGCTGACGATCTGGTAGGCCTGCGCGGGGCTGTACCCGCGGGATTCCAGCCGGGCCGCCACCCGCCGCGCGCCTGCCAGCCCGAGCTCGGTGTTCTGATGCAGGGTGATGCGGATGTCGTCCACGTCGCGGGCGAAGGTGCGGACCACCGAGGCCAGGTAGTCCTTGTCCTCCTCCGGGTAGTGGAAGAACCAGGACAGGCCGTAGGGGTCCGCGCGGGGCGGCTGGCCGTCCGGGGTGATCACGGTCACGTCGAGCCCCGCCGCGACGAAGCGCTGGTAGGGCTTGAGTGCCTCCTCAGCGAAATAGCCGGTCGGGTGCGGTGTCCCGTCCGCGAGGGTCATCTCACGCGCGCTGGTCACTAGATACGCGATCCGGGTCATCGGCAGCCTCCACGGCGAGGGCGTTGTCCTGGGCGTGTGTCCTGTGGCATAGGTCACGCCCTGGTGACTCTGCCATCACCGGGCCCGGACAGCCATGCCCTGGCATAGCGATTTTCTGCTGACCTTTTGCCCATTCCGCCAGGCAGCCCTGGTAGAGCATGCTGGTGCTCAGCGAGGCAAAGGAGGCATCGCGATGAGTTCAGGGCCGCTCGAACGGCCGGTGACATCAGGCGACCTGATCGCCGAGCTCGCCGCGCGTACCCCGGCCGTGGGGGCCAACGCCGCCGCGTGGCCGGGCCTGACCATCTACCGGTTCACCGCCCCGGCCGGGCCGAGCTGGGAGGAGATCCAGTCGCTGTCGCTGTGCATCGTGGCCCAGGGGCGCAAGGCCGTCACCGTCGGCGGCGAGACGTACCTGTACGACCCGTTCCACTACCTGGTGCTGAGCAGCCACCTGCATTTCCAGGCCGAGATCCTGGAGGCCTCGCCGGCCCGGCCGTTCCTGTCGTTCGTCCTGCAGATCGAGCCGGCCCTGGTCCGGCGGGTGTCCAGCGACATGCTGGAGCGGCGCACCACCGCCTTCCGGTCCCGCCCGAGCGAGACGCAGGTGCCGGACCGGCCGGCCCTCGTGTCCGCCCTCGACCAGGAACTGCTCGGGGCGGTGCTGAGGTTCCTGCGCGCGGTGGGCACGGACGCCGACCGGCGGGTGCTGGCCCCGCTGTACCTGCAGGAGATGGTCTACCGGGTGCTGCAGCGCGAGCAGTTCGCCCGGCTGGTGGAGATCGCCGCGGCGCAGGCGGCCACGAACCCGGTATCCGCGGTGCTGGACTATGTGCGGGCCCACCTGTCCGAGCCGCTGACCGTGGCCGACATGGCCGAGCAGGTCAGCCTGAGCCCATCTGCCTTCGCGCACCTGTTCCGTGATGTCACCGGCCGGTCGCCCTACCAGTTCCTGAAGGAAATGCGCCTGGATCAGGCCCGCGAGCTGCTGGTGGACGGGAACCTGGCCGTGGCCCGGGTCTCCAAGGAGGTGGGCTACGCCAGCGTCTCGCACTTCATCAGCGAGTTCCGCGGCCGGTTCGGCGTCACCCCCCGGGCCTACTGCGACATGAACGCCCTGAACCGCGAGCTGGGCAGCCAGCGGTAATGAGTCCCTGCGTGTTCCCGGCGGACCGGGACCCGGCACGACGAGACACTCCGGTGACCCCCAGCATCGAGATCCGCGGTCCCCGGCTGCTGCTCCGGGCGCTCCGCGACAGTGAGATCGACGGGGAATGGCAGGCCATGGTGGACGCCGATCCCATGGTTATCGCCGAACTGCCTGACGAGAGAGCCTTCCGGGCCCGGCTGCGGCGATCGGGCCGCCTGGTGGGTGGTGAGCTCGACCTGGCCGTCGACCTGGACGGGGTACTGATCGGGCGCATCCAGACGTTCGTGCCCCCGGGCCGCCCGCTGCCCCCCGGGACCTTCGATCTGGGCATCGGCCTGCGGGAACACGCCCGGGGCCAGGGCCACGGGCGCGAGGCACTGGTCCTGCTCACCGGCTGGCTGTTCGAGCACGCGGGTGCTCAGGTCATCGAGGGCGCCACCGACCCCGCGAACATCGCCATGCGCCGGGCCTTCCAGGTGGCCGGCTGGGCCGAGGCCGGGACCGTCACCGAGCTCGGCCGGGAATGGGCCGTCTACCAGATCACCCGGAACGGCTGGCCGCGCTCAGCGGGATCAATGGCCTAATGGGGTCGATCACCTCGCGCTAGCGGGGGGCGGGCCGCTGCGCCGCGAAGTACGCACCGGACTCCTTGGTGAACAGGAAGACGATCGCACCCAGCCCGACCAGCCAGACCAGGACGCTGACGATCAGCGACCCGACGGCATGGACCCGGGCGATAGAGGCGATCAGGTCGATGGTGTTGATGGCGAAGAACACCGCGGCGACGATCCTGGCCCAGCCGCGGCCCCGGAGGTTGGCCCGGGCCATCCACAGCCACAGGCCTACCGCGAGCGCGCCCCCGATGATCGAGGTGATCACCGCGGCGACCTCGGCGTCGCGGCGCTGCGTGGCGGTGTAGTGCGGGTAGTGCGCGAGGATGTTCGCCTTGAGGCTGCCGATCGTCAGCAGCGTGACGATGACCACCACCACGCTCAGTGCGGCGCCGGCGTACATGAGCCGCACCGCGTTGCGCACCGAGGCCGGCGGCTCCGCGCGGGACGGCTCCGGCATCACCGGCGGCGAGGACGGATAGGGCTCGTACATGGCTGCTCCCGTGGGCAGTGGCCAGCCAGCAAGCGGACTGCTCCCCCGGCGAGCTGCGGTCCGGCCGGCTGGGCCGCACGACTGCGTCCTCCGGCCAGCCTACGCCGCACGGATACAGCCGTTCAGCCTGATTCGCCTTGCCTGGCGGTGAACCTGGCGCTGGGCTCACCGCGCAGATGCCCGGGCGGGAGCTTCCGCCCGGCCACCACGAGCGCGAGATCCTGCGCCGAGCCGGACACGGGCGTTCCGGACCCGAACGACCAGTCCAGGTCCTCAGCCCGCAATTCGATCCCGTCGAGATCAGTGCCGAAGAACCGGACCGACTTGGCGGCGGTGATCCCGTCCAGGACGATGCCCAGGCGCTCCGCGGGCACCCGGCGGCGCAGGCCCAGGGCCACGGTGATGTCCAGCCCGTGGATCACGTCGTGGGTCAGCGCCCCCTGATAGCCGCCGCCCGGCGGCTTCCACGGGTTGCGCTCGTTGTCCCGGAGGGCCGCGGTGAGCTCGGCGGGCGGGGCGGCCGCGTCCCGGCGGGCGCAGCGGTCGGCCATCCGGTTGAAGTTCCCCCGCGACCTGGCCATCTCGAACGCGAACCGCGGCAGCGGATAGCGCAGCGGCATCGTGATGTGCGCGACGACTTCGCGGACGCGCCACCCGTTACACAGCGTCGGGGAGTCCCACGACTCGGGCGGCAGGCCACCCAGGATCGCGGCCAGTTCCCGCCGCTCGGCCGCGATTGACGCAGTGAGGCCGGCGTCCCGCGCCACCGGGGCGGTCATCGTGCTCCCTCCGCACCGCGACCGCCGCCGGTACCGGCGAGGGCGGCGAGGTAGCGCGCGAAGCGGTCCAGCGAGGTGAGGAACCCGGCCTGGGCTTCCGGTGACCGGACCGCCTCAGGCACCCGGACCTGCCGGATCTCGACCCCGGTGCGGGAGCCGCCGAGGTCGCTGAAGGTCACGGTCACCGTCATCCCGGAGTGGGTCTCGGTCCACACCAGCCGTTCCGGCTCCACCACCTCCTCGAACACGGCCCGGGTTGGATAGCGGCTGCCGTCGGCGTCGTTGACCATGACGGTCTCGAACGCACCGCCCGGGCGGGCGTCCACGGTGATGTGCTCGACCGGGGCGCTGGTCCCGGCCGGCCCCCAGAAGTGGGCGAGGTGCTCCGGCTGGGTCATGCACTCGAACACCAGCCCGCGGGGGGCCTCGAAGACCCTGGTGAAGACGAGTTCAGCCGTGGCGGCTGCGGGGTCGCTCACTGGTCGTTCCTTTCGTTCGTCGCGGGCCGCGCGGGATCCGGGGCACGCTGAAGATCACGCAGGTGGGCGTCGAGCTTGTCGAACCGCTCGGCCCAGATCCGGCGGTTGTCCTCGATCCAGGTGGCGGCCGAATCGAGCACGGCGGCCTCCAGGTGGCAGGGGCGGAACTGGGCCCGGCGGCTCCGCGAGATGAGCCCGCAGCGCTCGAGCACCTTCAGGTGCTTGGAGACCCCGGGCAGGGTCAGGTCGAAGGGAGCGGCCAGTTCGTTCACCGTGGCGTCTCCCCGCGCCAGCCGGGCCACGATGGCCCGGCGGGTCGGGTCCGCCAGGGCCGTGAACGTGGCATCGAGCTGGTCCTGCGCCACCGCTGCGCCAGCACTGGGCATCTGACCTCCCGCGACTCTGATCCCTGGTCTGTATTTGACCATATAGTTAATTAGCTGTCAAGCTAAATACAGAGCCCGGACGGCCGTGGCGGATGCCAGATCGCCGCGGTCATGGTTACCGTGCCGTCATGGCTATCTCGTTCAGTGCGGAAACGCTCAGGCTGCTGGAGGGGCGTAACTACGCCGTCCTGGCCACCATCAACCCCGACGGCAGCCCGCACACTTCCACTATGTGGGTCGCCCTCGACGGGAAGGACCTGCTGTTCTCCACCGTGGAAGGACGCGTGAAGCACCGCAACATGCTGCGCGATCCGCGGGTCAGCGTCACCGTGTGGGACTCCGCGGACCCGGAAATCTCCGTGGATCTCCGTGGCCGGGTCTCGATGACGCCCGACCCCGGGCGGTCGCTGCACATCCAGCTGTCCCGCAAGTACGACGGCACCGACCCGGGCGAGGACAGGCCGGGCGCGCACCGCGTGATCGTGCGGATGGCGGTGGAGAAGACGGCCGGGCACGCCGCCTAGCCCGAGATCACCTACGAGTGGCGGGGGTTCAGCGGAGCAGGTCAGCGACCGCGGCGATACCGGGCTCGACCGCGCGCTCGCTGACATTCCCGAAGCCGAGCACGAGCTGCGGCGGGGCACCCGCGGGGGCCGCCCGCTGCGCGCCCATCCCGTACAGGCCAACCTGGCGCTGCCGTGCGGCGCTGACCACGGCCTGCTCGTCAGCGGAGCCGGGCAGGTGCGCCACGGCGTGGAATCCGGCGGCCAGCCCGGACAGGGTGACCCAGGGCGCGTGCGTGGCCAGCGAATCGATCAGCAGGCGCCGCCGCCGGGCGTACAGCGCGCGCATGTGCCGCAGGTGCCGGTCGTACCGGCCGGATTCGAGCAGCGCGGCCACGGCGAGCTGGTCCAGCCCGGACGAGCCGCGGTCGCTGACCCGTTTTTCCGCCGCGACGGCGTCGATCAGCGGCGGCGGCACCAGCACCCAGCCGAGTCTGACCGCGGGGGCCAGCGACTTGCTCACCGTGCCGATGGCGAAGACGCGGTCCGGCGCGAGTCCCTGCAGCACGCCGACCGGCTCCCGGTCGTAGCGGAACTCCGAATCGTAGTCATCCTCGATCACGAACCCGTCCGTGCGGGCGGCCCATTCCACCAGCGCGTGCCGCCGCCTGGCCGCGAGGACGACGCCGGTAGGTGACTGGTGCGCCGGCGTGACCACGACGACCTGGGCGCCGCTCGCCCCGAGGGCGGCGACGTCCAGGCCGAGCTCGTCCACCGGCACCTGCACCACCTCGAGGCCCGCGGCGCGGGCGGCCCGCGCGCTATCGCTGGCGGCCAGGTCCCCGTGGCCGGGGTCTTCCAGCGCGACACACCGCACGCCCAGCTGAGTGAGGGCCCGCAGGGCCAGGTTGAGCCCCTGGGCGTATCCGGTGCAGACGACGATGCGGTCAGGGTCGGCGGCGGCGGCGCGCACGCGGCGCAGGTACGCGGCGACGACCTGGCGCAGTACCGCGCTGCCGCGCGGGTCGCCGTAGTCGAGGTCGGGCGCGGCCACGCTGCGGCAGGCCTCCCGGGTCGCCCAGACCCAGTCGCCGCGCGGGAAGCTGGCCAGGTCCGGCACGCCGGACCGGAAGTCGGCGATCAGCCGCGGCGGCGGGACGGGCTGGGGCGATGGGCGGGCCGGAGCCGGGCGGGCCCCGGACGCGACCCGGGTCGCCGAACCGACCCGGCTGGTCAGGTACCCCTCGGCCAGTAGCTGGTTGTAGCACTCCTGCACCAGCCCACGGGAGACGCCCAGCTCGCTGGCGAGCTCCCGCGATGAGGGCAGCCGCTCACCGCCCCGCAGCCGGCCGCCCCGGATCGCGTCGCGGAGACCGGCCTCGAGCTGCGAACGGAGCGGCTGCCCGGACCCGCGGTCGAGCTGGAGCAGCAACTCCGGCCCCAAACCGGACCACTGAATAGCCATTGAATTGGACCTTATCAGCGATCCGGTTGGCGCCTACGGTCACGTACATGAGCACTATGACCCAGACCGGGCACCCCGGGCCCGCCGCATATGCCGGGCCACCGGACCGCCGGGCGCCGCGCGCCCGGCTGGTCAGCGGCCGCCTGGCCCTGGCGCTCCTGTCCTCCTTTGGCGCGCTGACCAGCTTCTACCTGCTGCTGTCGGTGACACCGATGTACGCCGTGTCGGCCGGCGCCGGCAGCGCCGAGGCCGGCCTGGTGACCGGCTCGCTCATGCTGGCCACCGTCCTGGCCGAGTTCGCCTCGGCCAGGCTGATGAGGCGTTACGGCTACCGCAGGGTGTTCGCCGCGGGAGCGCTGCTGCTCGGCGGGCCGGCGCTGGCCTTGCTCGGCCCGCACAGCGTGATCGCGATCGTCGCGGTCAGCCTGGCCCGCGGCGTCGGCTTCGGCCTCAACACCGTCGTCATCGGAGCCCTGGTGGCCACCGCGCTGCCCCCGGACCGGCGCGGCGAGGGGATCGGCCTGGCCGGAGTGGTCGCCTGCCTGCCCGCGATCGTGGCCCTGCCGTCCGGCGTCTGGCTGGCCGGGAACGCCGGTTACCCGGTCGTCATAGTGATCACCGCGGTCAGTGCCCTGGCCCCGCTGGCGGCCATCCCGTGGCTGACCAGTCCGGCTGACCATCAGGCGGGAGCGGGCCCGGATACGGCACCGCCGGCCTGCTCGCCAGCCTGCGGTCCGGCGGCCAGCTGCGGCCGTCCCTCGTCTTCGCGGCCACGACCGTGTCCGCTGGCGTGGTCGCCGCCTTCCTGCCGCTGGCGGCCGGCGTGTCCGGGGGCGTCGCGGCCCTCGGGTTGCTCGCGGCGGCGGTCGCCTCGACGGCGGCCCGCTGGTGGGCCGGGCGCCACGGTGACCGGCACGGCCACGCCGGCCTGCTGGTCCCCGGACTGCTGACCGCCGCCGCGGGGATGACCCTGCTGATCTGGGTGACCGCCCCGTTCGCCCTGATCACGGGCATGTGCCTGTTCGGGGTCGGCTTCGGGATCAGCCAGAATGCCACCTTCGCGCTGATGATCGACCGCGCGCCCGTCTCCGGCTACGGCACCGCCAGCGCCCTGTGGAACCTGGCCTACGACGCCGGATACGGAGCCGGTCCCGCCGTGTTCGGCATCTTCGTGGTTTACACCGGCTACCCGGCGGCCTTCGCCCTCACCGGGACGCTGATGCTCGCCGCGCTCGCCCCGGCCATCCGTGACCGCCGCCGCGTCCCGCCGTCACCAGGCCGGTGAACCCGCCAGTGACGATCGTGGGAGTCACACCGCCGAAGTTACCGGCCCGGCGGTGGCGATCACCGAGTAGTAGGTGCGGGCCAGGAAGTACCGGCCGGTGGCAGCGCGCTCGCGCAGGTCGCCCAGAAGCCGGTCGCCTTCCCCGGGGGTCAGTGCGCCGGTGCGGGCGAGTTCACGGGTGACGGGCTCGATGAGCCACTCGTAGGCGGCGCCGGGCTCACGGGACAGGTGTACCTGAGGCGTCACGGTGACGTGCGTGAATCCGTAGCCTTCCAGCTGCCAGGGCAGTTCGCGGACGATGAGGCCGTTGTGCATCTGGTCGCAGAGCAGATGCGTGAACCGGCGGCCAAGTTCCCGGTCGGTGACGGCCAGGCAGGTGCTATCCCAATCCCATTCCCCGACCGAGATCAGCCCGCCGGGGGCCAGCACCCGGCGCATCTCGGTGACGGCCCGCCACGGGTCGGCCAGATGAAGCAGGATCTGGGTGGCGACCACCCGGTCGAACGAGGCATCAGGGAACGGCAGGTCGTAGGCGTTGCCGACCCGGAACGACACGTTGGCCTCACCGGCCGCCGTGCGCTGCTGGGCCTCGGCGATGAGCGTCGCGCTCAGATCGATACCAACCGCCGGACCGGGTGCGACGAGGGGAGCCAGGATCCGCAGGTAGCCGCCGGTCCCGCAGCCGACGTCCAGTACCCGCAGGCCGCCCCGCAGCTCCAGCGGGCCGAACGCTGGGCCCGGATCACGCCGGGCCTGATCGAGCCCCTGGGCACGGGTCGCATCGAGCAGCGAGGCATAGAACGAAGGATCGCTGGTCTGGTCAACCCGAACCCAGCTGGCGCTGAAGTTGGTCGCCGGTACCCGCTCGCTCATCCGGGCTCACCCCTCTCGCTGCCGCAACGCAGATGGTGCCGGGCCCGGGCGGACTGAGTCCCGGGCCTGGATCAGCCGGCCTGCCAGCAGGCAGAGTCGACACCATGAACGATTCCACCGCACTCGTTACCGGCGCCAACAAGGGCATCGGCCAGGAAATTGCCCGGCAGCTCGTGGCCTCCTGGGACGGAACCCCCGTACCGTGGTGACCTAGATCCAGGTCAGCGCGCCCAGGGCCGGTCCGCTGGCGCGGAGGCCGCGTGCCCATAATGACGAGATGCCGCGACTCGTCAGCCCCGCCGTTGCGCCCGGGTCCCTCGCGCGGTTGCGCCAGCCCGTACTGGAACAGGACGGCTTCGTGCTGCGGCCCTGGCGGGCGTCGGACGCGCCCGCCCTGGCCGAGGCTTACTCCGACCCCGGCATCCAGCGCTGGCATAACCGGTCGATGAGCGAGCCGGAAGCCCAGGCCTGGGTGGGCTCGTGGCCAGGGCGGTGGGCTGGGGAGAGCGGCGCCGGCTGGGCCATCGACGGTGCATCCGGGCTTCTCGGGCAGATCAGCCTGCGCCGGCTGGACCTGGCCGAGGGCCTCGCGGAAGTGTCCTACTGGGTGGTGCCCGCCGCCCGGGGCCACCGGATCGCGCCGCGTGCCCTGTGCGGGCTGAGCGCGTGGCTGTTCGGCCAGCTCCGGCTGCACCGGGCCGAGCTGGCTCACTCGACGCTGAACCCCGCCTCCTGCCGGGTCGCGGAACACGCCGGCTACCTGCTCGAGGGGACCAAGCGGGGCGAGTCACTGCACCGCGACGGCTGGCATGACATGCACCTGCACGCCCGGCTGGCCGGTGACCCGCACCCGGCCCTGCAGGCCACGGCAGGCCCGCCGTGACTGGCATGATGCCGGGAGGCTGCGGGAGAGGTGAGCGCATGGGCGCGGTGTTCGAGCATCAGGTCCCGGTCCGGTGGCGGGACACGGACGCGCTGGGGCACGTCAACCACGCGGTGTTCCTGACCTACCTGGAGGAGGGCCGGGACGCGTTCTTCGTGGTGGCCTTCGGCGGCGAGCCGGACTACGTGGTGGCCCGGATCGAGGTGGACCTGCGCACCGAGGTCCGCTACCCGGAGCGGCGGGTAACGGTACGGCTGGAGGTGGAGCGGCTGGGCACGACGAGCCTGACCACCCGCGAGACGGTGTTGACCCGCGCGGGTGAGGTCGCCGCCGAGGCCCGGGTCGTCACCGTCCGCTGGGACCGGCGGGCCCGCAAGCCGATGCCGTTCACCGAGGCCGAGCGGGCCAGCATCAACGCCGCCCTGACCGGGTAATCCGGGCGCGCACCGCCCCGCCGCGATTACCCGCCCAGCCGCGCTTCGCGGCGGAGCAGGCCCGGCAGGTCCTCCGGGGCCGGCGACACCCCGCGCAGCCCCCGGGCCGTGAACCACCGGCCCACGTTGGCGGCGTCCCGGTCCAGGAACTCCGCGCCCCGCGGGTTGGCGATCACGTCCACCACCTGGGGCAGGTCGATCATGATCAGCCGCCCCTGGTGGACCAGCAGGTTGTACGCGGACAGGTCGCCGTGGGCCAGCCCGTGGCCGGCCAGGACGGCCAGCGCCGCCACGAGCTGGTCCCACAAGCCCGCCAGCTCGGCTCCCCCGGGGCGGGTCTCGGCCAGCCGCGGTGCGGCCGTGCCGTCGGGCTCGCCGATGAACTCCAGCAGCAGCTCGGTGCCGAGGACCTGGACCGGGTAGGGCACCGGCACCCCGGCCCGGTGCAGCCGGGCCAGGGCAGCGAACTCGGCGTTCGCCCACTGCCGGGCGATCATCAGCCGCCCGGCCGCGGTGCGCTGGGCCATGGCGCGGGTGTCCCGGGACTCCCGGACCCGCCGGCCTTCCAGGTACGCGCTGTCGCGGTGGAACATCCGGTGGTCGGCGTCCCGGTACCGCTTGGCGGCCAGCAGGCAGGCGCGGCCGCCCCCGGGCAGGCCGCGGCGGAGCAGGAAGACGTCGGCTTCCTTGCCGGTCTTCAGGATCCCCAGCTCGGTGTCGACCGCGGCCAGGTCGGTGACGAGCCAGCCCGGGTAGGGCCTGGGCCCCCGCTCCAGCGGGGCGGACTGGTCCCAGGTGGACCAGCGGTCGCCCTCGGGGAGGCCGTCGGCGGCGTCGAGGGTGTCCAGGGCGGGCAGCGCGCGGCGATGCCGGCTGCGCTTGGCAAAGGTGGGTTCGTCGTCGTCAAAACGCCGCTTGCGGCGGCGGAAGGCAGAATCGGGCACGGTCGGTGCTCCTCAGGCGTGCGGTGAGGGAGGGCATGGCGAAGTGCGGGACGTGCGCAATCATCGGTAACCCTCCTTCCGCTCGGCCGGCGTCGCCGGCCATGGGCCTGAGAGCCCGAGGATGCCAGCCCGGGGCGGGCCGGGCAACTGAATTTCCCGGGGGCTGACCTGGCGGTCCCTCGCCGCTCATGTCACAGTGCAACGAAAGACCGTTATTCCTAACGGTCTTATCGATCTGCTGGTGCGCGCGTGTCATGTCGTTGATGAGGAAGGGCTGACCCCATGGCTGATGTGCACGGAACCTGTGACGCGAGGTTCGAGCCGGTGCGGGACGCGCTCGCCGCGCAGCTCGATTCCGGGAACGAGCTGGGCGCGAGCATCACGGTCAACGCCGGCGGGCAGACCGTGGCCGATCTGTGGGGCGGCTGGTGCGACGCCGGGCGGACCAGGCCGTGGGCCGAGAACACGATCACCAACGTCTGGTCCACGACCAAGACCGTCACTAACCTCGCGGCCCTGATGCTGGCCGACCGGGGGCTGCTCGATCCGTACGCGCCGGTCGCGAAGTACTGGCCGGAGTTCGCCGCGAACGGCAAGGAGCGCATCGAGGTCCGGCACATTCTCAGCCACACCTCGGGCGTGTCCGGCTGGGACGCCCCGTTCAGCACCGAGGACATGTACGACTGGGACGGCTCCACCCGCCGGCTCGCCGGGCAGGCACCCTGGTGGGAGCCGGGCACGGCGTCGGGCTATCACGCGCAGAACCAGGGGCACCTGGTCGGCGAACTGGTGCGCCGCCTGACCGGCCAGCACCTGAAGACGTTCGTGGCGCAGGAGATCGCCGGGCCGCTCGGGGCGGACTTCCAGATCGGCGCGCGCGAGGCCGACTGGGACCGGATCGCGCCCGTCACGCCGCCGCCGCCGCTGCCGTTCGACCTGGCCAGCATGGATCCCGACAGTCCCGTGTACAAGACGTTCACCGCGCCGGTGGCCGACGCCGCGGCCGCGAACACCCCCGCCTGGCGGCAGGCGGACCTGGGCGCGCTGAACGGCCACGGGAACGCGCGCTCAGTGGCCCGGATCCTCAGCGCCCTCGCCCTGGGCGGCGTGGTGGACGGCGTGCGGCTGCTGTCGCCGGACACCATCGCGCTGATCTTGGACGAGCAGAGTCACGGACCGGACCTCGTCCTGGGTGTCCCGCTGCGCTTCGGCATCGGCTACGCACTGCCCGAGACCGAGACGGTGCCCTACGCACCGCAGGGCCGGGCCTGCTACTGGGGCGGATGGGGCGGCTCGGTCATCATCGCGGACCTCGACACCGGCACGACCATCAGCTACATGATGAACAAGATGGCGCCCGGCGTCATCGGCTCCGACCGCTCCGAGGCCTACGTCCGCACGATCCTCGACTGCCTGGGCTGACCTGACCTGGGCTTTCCGGCCGGGGCTCGGCGGTCCCTGAGGCCAGGCCTTCAGCGGTCGCTGAGGTAGGCCTGCGCGAGCTTCGGCGGTGCGCAGGCCAGCCAGCCGTCGGTGATCGCGTCGCGCAGCGCCTGGCCCGTGACGTCCGGCAACCTGATGAGCACCGCCGAATACCCGTCGAAGTGCGGGATCGTGAAGAAGGCACCGGGGTTCGCGGCGAGCACGGCCTCCTTCTCGCCGAGGTCCTCGACGCGGACCGCGAGGATGGGCCCGGCGGGCGGGGTCTCGTCGCCGAACCGCTTGATGTCGGCCTTGCTGAACGGCCGTTCCCACGCGAAGCCCTTGCCGCTGACGAACCAGGTCCGGTGCCCGTGACGTTCGTTCTCGCTGACCTCGGGGAGGTCGCGGGCCAGCCGGGCCACGTCGTCGAAAGTCGCCACCGTCCCACCTTACGGGTCCGCCCGCATCCGGCCGGGTTCAGCGCAGCGGGGCGAACGGCGTGAGGTCGGCCCCCGGGTCCAGGCCGAGCGCGGCCCGGGCGGCGATGGCGCCGGCGTGCGGGCCCATGGTGAGCCCCTCCGCCCCCAGCCCGGTGGCGACGATCAGCCCTTCCACGCCGGGCACCGGGCCGAGCAGGGGCCGGGTGTCGGGACCCGCCGGCCGGAAGCCGACCCGGGTTTCCAGGTACGTCGCAGCACCGAGACCCGGCGCCAGGGCGAGGGCCTGGGCCAGCACCTCGGCCAGCCCGGCCGCGGTCACCCGGTAGTCGAACCCGGCGCCCGGCTCGCGGGTCGCCCCGGCGACCACCCGGGAGTCGTCGAAGGCGAGCAGGTAGTGGCCGCTGTCCGCAGGCAGGATCACCGGCCAGTGCCCGGTGTCAGCCGATCCCAGCGAGAAGTGCGCGATCTGGCCCCGCTGCGGGCTGACCCGGACCACGACCCCGGCCGGCTTCACGAAGGCGGGCGTCCAGGCGCCGGTGGCCGCGACAACGGCGTCGGCCTCGATCACCTCCTGGCCGGCCCGCACGCCCGTCACCCGCCCGTCGCGGCACGCCAGCGCGGCCTGCTCCGTCCGGACCGTGACCCCGTTCCGGCGCGCGGCCCTGATCAGGGCAGCGGTGAACTTCCGGCCGTCCACCCGGGCCGCGCCCGGGATGTGCACCGCGGGCATCCCGGAACGCAACGGCGGGAACAGCCGCTGCGCCTCGGGCCCGGTGATGACCCGGACGCCGCCCATCTCCGGGTACCGGTCCTGCTGGGCGCGGAGCCAGGACCAGGCCTGCTCCAGCTGGTCCGCACGGCCGGCCACGACGAGGGCTCCGACCTGGCGGTAGGAGACGCCCGTCTCGCCCAGCCCGGCGAGTTCCGCGACGAGGTCCGGGTACGCCCGGGTGGCGGCGCAGGCGAACGCGTAGCCGGCCGGATCGTCCGCGCCGGAGGTCCAGGGGCAGATGATCCCCGCGCCGGCCGCGGTCGCCTGGCCGGGCCGCCCCGCATCGATAAGGGTGACCTGCGCGCCTCACCGGCTCGCCACGTAGGCACAGGCACTGCCCACGATGCCGGAGCCTGCCACCACCAGCCGCATGCGGTTCCTCCCCCTGGAACGCTATCCGCCGGGAGGTCTCCCGCCTGCGGCCGGCTCATGCGGCCGTGGCCGGCGGCCGTCCGCGCGAGGGATACCGCTCGTCGAACAGCAGCAGCCACGCAGCGTTGAAGCCCAGGAATAGGAGAAGGGTGAGCAGGATGGCCTCGATGCGCAGCGAAGCCGATCCGCCGACGAAAGCCAGCGCTCCGATGAGCACGTACAGGAGAATCGCGGCCAGGTAAGCGGCTGCGCCGAGACGATCGGGGCGGTCCGCGGCGGCGCCCCCGGCCGCGCCTGGCTGGCCGGCCGGGACAGGACGGAGCGGGAAACCGCGAACCAGGGCCAGTACGATGGCCCCGCCTAGCGCGACGACGGCGAACGACACCCGCCAGAACACCGAATCCTGCGGATTGACCAGAGCCAGCAGGCTCATGATGCCGGGCAGCGCGAAGTGCAGGGCGACGCCGTACGAGCGCCGGCGCTGCAGCGCGCTGCCCTGCCACTCACTCAGGCGGATCTGCACGATGACGAGCCACAGCCCGAGGAGGGCGAAGCAGGCCGGTGAGAAAGCACCATAAAAGACATCGAGCATGATCTTTCTCCTCCCCCTCACCCGGACGCCAGCCGAGAGGCAGATCCGGGTGCCCGTCGCCGCCATGATCGGGCCAGGATCCGCCGGGCGCCAGTCCCATTCCGGGGACTTTACGGTGGGAAAGGAAAGTTATGTACATCCGCGGCGGCATCCGCCCCGCCTGACCAGCGTGCGCCGCGCCGCCGTGCAGCTCACCACCGTGCAGCTCACCACCGTGCAGTTCACCGCCATGCGCCGGACCGGCGGCGCAGCTGAACCGCCCGGGCGAGACAGAACACGGCCAGCATCGCGGCGGCTATCTCCGCGCCGGGGAACACGAGGTTGAAGGCGGCCGTGTCAACCAGCAGCCAGAGGCCGACCGCCAGGTAGGCCGCGGCCGAGGCGGGCTGCCCCTCCCGCCGGCGCCGCAGGTAGCCCGAGCGAATGGCCGCCGCGGCCGCCGCAGCCGCGGCGGCGGCGGCCAGGATGAAAAGTAACCAGCCAATGTCCTGCCGCACGATCGCCTTTCTTATCACAATTTTCGGCCGGAGTTTCTGCTGCCCGGGCGCCGGGCCAGCACCAAGGCCGGGACCAGGCCGGGACTGGGTCATTAAGCTGAGCAGGCTTCGCGCTGAGCCCCGGTGCCGTGGGTCATTCTCCCCGGGCCGGCACCACGCGCGGGACTGCGGAGGACGCATGACCGACACCACGATCCCGGCGGGGCACGGCGACCTGCCCGTCTTCCTGGCCGTGCCACCGGACCCGCCGAACCCGCCGCCCTGGCCGGGTGTGGTGGTCATCCACGACGCCATGGGCATGGGGCAGGACCTGCGCCACCAGGCCCAGTGGCTCGCCAGTGAGGGGTACCTGGCCGCCGCGCCCGACCTGTTCTCCTGGGGCAGCACGCTGACCTGCCTGCGCACCGCGATCCGCGACCTGAGACGGCGGAGCGGGGGGATCTTCGAGGATGTGGAGGCAGTCCGGGAGTGGCTGATCGGCCGGCCCGGCTGTTCCGGCCGGATCGGCGTGATCGGGTTCTGCATGGGCGGCGGGTTCGCCCTGCTGCTGGCCCCGGACCACGGGTACGACGCGGCCAGCGTCAACTACGGCATGGTGCCCAAAGACGCACCGGACCTGCTCACCCGGGCCTGCCCCGTCGTCGGCAGCTTCGGCGGCCGGGACCTCACCCTGCGCGGCGCGGCGGGACGGCTGGACCGGGCGCTGGCCGCCGCCGGGATCGACCACGACGTCAAGGAATACCCCGCCGCCGGGCACGGGTTCCTCAACGATCGCGAAGCGGCCGGGGACCGGACCCCGCTCATGGTCAGGCCGATGGCGCCGCTGCTGGGCCTCGGCCCGGAACCGGCCTCAGCCCAGGACGCGCGCCGTCGCATCATCGAGTTCTTCGGCGCCCATCTGGGTCGCGCCACGCCCGCACCGGACGCCACGGCACCGGACGCCGCGGCCCGCCAGGCGGGCCCGCCCGGTCAGTAAGTCGCCCGGCCGCCGCTCAGGTCGTACACCGCGCCGGTCGAGAAACTGCATTTGTCCGAGGCCAGCCAGGCCACGAGTTCCGCCACCTCCTCCGGCCGCCCCATCCGGCGCATCGGGATGAGGTTCGTCATGTACTCGAGCACCTCGGCCGTGTTGGTGGCGTTCATGGGCGTCTCGATGACCGCGGGCGCGATCGCGTTGACCAGGACCCCGCTGGTGGCCAGTTCTTTGCCCAGCGATTTGGTCATCCCGATCACCGCGGCCTTCGTGGCCGAATAGGCCCCGAGGCGGGGGTTGCCGTCCTTCCCGGCCATGCTGGCCAGGTTGACGATCCGGCCCCAGCCCCGGTCCCGCATGCCGGGCACGACGGCCCGGCACATGTGGAACGTGCCGGTCACGTTCACCGCGAACGTGGCGGCCCACTCGCTGTCGCTGACCTCCCAGAGCGGCTTGTTCGGGCCGACAATGCCGGCCGAGTTGACCAGGATGTCCACCGGGCCGATCCCGGCCAGGGCCGCGCCGACCGCCGCGGCGTCGGTGACGTCGGCCACCACGTCCGCGCCGCCGGTCCGGTCCAGGGTGACGACGGTGATCCCGTCCTGGGCGAGCCGGATCGCGCTGGCGCGCCCGATGCCGCTGGCTCCTCCGGTGATGACAGCTGTCCGGCCCATGGTCTTCCCTTCCTCAGCGGGCAAGCACGATCACGTTAGGATCGCACCGTCCGGCGCGGGCGACATCCGGTGTGGCCGCCTCCGGATCCGGGAGGGCGGGCATGCGAGCGTTCGTACTCACCGGCCCGCGCCAGTTCACCGTGGCTGAGGTGGAGCCTCCGGTGGCCGCGCCGGGCCAGGTGGTGGTGGACGTCGAGCGGGCCGGGGTATGCGGCACGGACGTCGAGTTCTTCACCGGCCACATGGCCTACCTGCATCAGGGCCACGCGTCGTACCCGGTGCGGCTCGGGCACGAATGGTGCGGCGCCGTGTCCGCGGTCGGCGACGGGGTCGATCCGGCCTGGGCGGGCCAGCGGGTCACCGGCGACACCATGCTCGGCTGCGGCCACTGCCACCGGTGCCGCACCGGGCGGCAGCACGTGTGCGAGGACCGCTTCGAGATCGGCGTGCGCGGCGGCTGGCCCGGCGCCCTCGCCGAGCAGCTGCCGGTACCGGTCACGGCGCTGCGCGCGCTGCCGGACAGCGTCGGCCCGGCGGCCGGGGCGATGGTTGAGCCGGGCGGCAGCGCCCTGCGCGCCGTCCAGGCGGCGGCCCTCGGGCCGGGCGACACGGCCCTCGTGCTCGGCGCGGGCACGATCGCCCTGCTCGTCGCGAAGTTCGCGCTGGCCCGCGGGGCCATGGTCCACGTCCTGGGCCTGACCCAGCCGTCGCTGGACTTCGCGCGGACGCTCGGGGTGCACGGTGCGTGGACGGCGGCCCAGCTCCCCGCGATCCCGTTCGACGCGATCATCGACTGCTCCACCGGCGCCGGGCTGCCCGCCGCCGCGCTGGACCTGATCGAGCCGGGCCAGCGGATCGTGTTCGTGGGCCTGTCCGCCGAGCCCAGCCTCATCGACACCCGCACCATGGTGCTCAAGGACGTGACCGCGGTGGGGATCCTGAGCGCCTCCCCCGCGCTGGACGGCGTGATCGGGGACTACGCCGCCGGATCGGTCAACCCGCGCCCGCTGGTGGCCGCCACCGTCGGGCTGGGCCAGGTCGGCGAGGTTCTGGCCGGCTCCCGCCCCCCCGGGGCCGGTCCCGGGCCCAAGATCCACGTGGACCCCCGCGTGTGACGTCCCGGGCCGGCCGGGGCATCCCCCGGGATTAAGGTGCCAGCATGAAGATCGCTGTGATCGGGACGGGTCATATCGGGGGCACACTGGGCGGGAAGTTCGCGGCCGCGGGGCACGAGGTGGTATACGGCTCGCGGCAGGCGGAGGGTGACGGACCGGGCGGGGCCCCGGTCCGGACGGTGGCCGACGCGCTGGCCGACGCCGAGGTAGTGGTGCTGGCCGTGCCGGCCCGGGCCATCCCGGACCTGATCGCGGAGCACGGCCGGGCGCTGGCGGGCACGATCGTGGTGGACGCCGTGAACCGGATCGGCGAACCGGAGACCAACAGCCGCAGGCTCATCGTGCAGGCGGCGCCGACCGCCCTCTACGTGCGCGCGTTCAACACACTGGGCTGGGAGAACTTCGCCGACCCGCCGTCTGGCGCCGCGCTGTTCTTCGCCGCGGACGCCGGGGCGCGGCCGGTCGCCCAGGAACTCATCACGGTGGCCGGGCTCCGCCCGGAGTACGTCGGCGACGCCGACGCGGCCGGGACGGTAGATGGCCTGCTGCCGCTGTGGTTCGCGCTGGTCCGCCAGCACGGCGGGAACCGCAGGCTCGCCCTGCGGGTCGTTGAGTAGTACCGGGTCAGGCCCGGTGCCGGGCGCGGTGAACCTAGCCGCGGTCACGCCCGGCGGGTGGGAGCCGGCTGAGGGCCCGCTGGGCTTTCTGCTGCGCGACCTGGGTCTCGCGGACCCTGCGCCGGGCCCCGGTGAGCCGACGGCGGGCCTCGTCGAGCTGGGCTTCGAGCGCCTGGACCTGGTCACGCCCGTCCCGCTCGGCCTGCGCCGCCTGATCGGCCGCGCGGCCGGCCTCGGCGAGCGCCTGCTCCGCCTCGGCGATGGCCCGCCGCCGTTCTTCCGCCTCCCGGGCCTCACGGGCCGCCCGGGCCCCCGGGCCTCCCGCGCTGCCTGGGCCGCCCAGGCGTGCTCCGCGCCCCGGGCCAGCTCCGCGGCCTGCGCTTTCCCGGCCGCCCTGGCCTTCCGCGCGGCCGCCGGCTCCTTCGCGGCTGCTGCCTTCCTGGGCGCCCGCGTTCCCTCATCCGCCGGCGGGACCAGGGTCAGCCCGGGCATCCCGGCGCTGAAATCGGCCCGGTGCACCGCCCGCAGCAGCGTGCCCGCGGCCAGTTCCCGGGCGACCTCCGGGTCGGCGAGTGCCGCGCCGAACGTGGCCGTGAGGTCCTCCCGCAGCGCCGCCGGCGGGGACTGCTCCCCGGCCTGCTGCAGGGCCTGCCGGATGAGCGTCTCGATCAGCCGCCGCCGCGCCTGCGATAGTTCGCGGATCCTCGCCCCGTCGAGCGCGGCGGCCGCGGCGCGCAGTTCATCACCGAGCCCGGCCAGCCGGTCCGCGACCCCGGGGTCGGCGCGGACCAGCTGGTTGATCATCCAGGCCGGGCGGGTGGGCTTGCGCAGGCCGGCGATGTCCCTGGCCGCGGGACGGTCCCCGGCCGCCCGGGCGCGGGCGGCCAGGGCCGCGCGGCGTTCGGTGAATCCTTCCGGGTCCGAGCCGTACAGCTCGGCGGTGGCCTCAGCCAGGAAATCGGTACCGCTCACGCCGTCATCGTTCCCCGGCGTCCCCGGACGTCACCCACACCCGCGGCGCTGCCCTCCCGCACGGACTCGGCCCGGGTGCCGTGCGGAGGCTAGCGAAGCGGGCGGAAGGCAGCGCGCACCTCGTTCACGAACGCCTCCGGCTGCTCGAACGCGGCGAAATGGCCGCCCCTGGCCGGCTCGTTCCAGTAGCGCAGGTCCGGGAACACGCGCTCGGCCCACCGGCGGGACGGGCGGAAGATCTCCTTCGGGAAGATCGAGCAGCCGACCGGCACGGTCACGGTCCCGCGGACCGGCTGGCGGAAGCTCTCCCAGTACATCCGGGCCGACGAGGCCCCGGTGCCGGGCAGCCAGTACATCATGACGTTGTCGAGCATCTCGTCCCTGGACAGGACGGTGGCCGGGTCGCCGTCGCAGTCGGTCCAGGACCAGAACTTCTCGATGATCCAGGCGCACAGCCCGGCCGGTGAGTCGACCAGGCTGTAGCCGATCGTCTGCGGCCGGGTGGACTGCTGCTTGGAGTACCCCGAGTCCCAGGCACGGTAGTAGTCCATGGTCGCGATCGCGGCTTTCTCCCGCTCGGTGAGGTCGTCCATGGTGGCCGGGTCCGGCCCCACGACCGGCATGTTCAGGTGGATGCCCAGCACGTGATCCGGGTGGCGGGCCCCGATGGCCGTGGTGACCTGGGCGCCCCAGTCGCCGCCCTGGGCCGCGTAACGCGGGTAGCCGAGCCGGGTCATCAGCTGGTCCCAGGCGTCGCCGGTGTGCTCAGTGCCCCATCCCGGCCGGGCAGGCTTGCCGCTGAATCCGTAGCCCGGCAGCGACGGGCAGACCAGGTGGAACGCGTCCGCCGCGTCGCCGCCGTGCGCCGCCGGATCGGTGAGCGGCCCGATGACCTTGCTGAACTCGACGATCGAGCCGGGCCAGCCGTGCGTGATGACGAGGGGCAGGGCATCCTCGCGGGGCGAGCGGATGTGCAGGAAGTGGATGTCCAGGCCGTCGACGCCGGTGCGGAACTGCGGGAACCCGTTCAGCCTGGTCTCGCACGCCCGCCAGTCGTAGCCCTCCAGCCAGTACTGGCACAGCGCGCGGGTGTAGTCCAGCGGGATGCCCTGGGACCAGTCACCGACCGTGGCCGCCTCAGGCCACCGGGTCCGGCGCAGCCGCTCCCGGAGGTCCTCCAGGTCGGCCTCGGGGACGTCGATCCGGAACGGGGTGATGTGGTCGCTCACCCGCCCATCATGACGGCCCGCCCCCGCGCCGGACACCCCGTCGCGATCACGGCGGGTCTGCGGCGCTGTCCGCGCCGGGCTACCAGGATTAGCCTGGACATCGTGAGCCAGGGCCCGGAGCAATCCGCAGGAGCTTCACCGGCGGCTGGCCGCCGGGCCAGGATTCTCTCGATCCTGAAGATCGCCGTCTTCGACGTCGGCGGCCCGCTGGTGGTCTACAGCCTGCTGCGCTCGCACGGCTTCTCCGCGGTAGCAGCACTGATACTGAGCGGCATTTTCCCGGCCCTCGGCGTGGTCATCAGCATCGTCCAGAACCGCCGGCTGGACGTGATCGGCGTCCTGGTGCTCGGCGGGATCCTGGTCGGCACGGTGATCGGGCTGGTCAGCCACAGCGCCCGGCTGCTCCTGATCGAGGGATCCGTTCCTACTGGCTTGTTCGGCCTGGTCTGCCTGGGATCGCTGTGGGCCCGGCGACCGCTGATGTACGTTTTCGCGCTGGAGTTCACCGGACCGGATACCGCGAAGGGGCGCGAGTTCGAGTCGCTCTGGCAGTATCACGAATTCCGGCACACGTTCCGCGTCATCACCGCGGTATGGGGTGTCGGCTATCTCGTCGAGGCCGCCGTCCGGGTCCTCATCGTGGAGCACACGTCCACCGGGACCGCGCTGGCCAGCTCAAAAGTCACCCCCTTCATCTTCGCGGGCGTGCTGGGCGCGTGGACGGCTCTGTACGGCAACCGCCAGCGGCGCAAGGGCGAGCGCCTCGCGGCGGCGGCGGAAGCAGCGAGCCGGGCCGAATCCGCGTCCGGCGACACGGCGCCCTCCGAGGGCGCCAGAACGACCCCCGACACGTAGCTGTTCTGCCCAAGCGGGGGAACCGCTGGGACATGATCAGGGCCAGTATCCCGTGCTATTGCGGCCTCATGATGGCCGTGCTGGCGGCCGGGAGTCAGCAGGCTGCCGTGATCGCGGCGGCGAACTCGCCCGGCCGCTCCAGCGGGGTGAAGTGGCCCGCGCCGGGCAGGCGGATCAGCCGTGCGTCGGCGAAGAACTCACCGATCCGGTCCGACCAGGACGGCGGGAACAGCGGATCATGCGAGGGCCAGAGCACGGTGGTGGGAACCGTGATCCGGTCCGCCGGCGCGGGCGGCCGTTCCGTGAGAGACCTGGCCACCGAGCCCGCGCCGGCCCGGTACCAGTTGATCGACGCGGTGAAGGCGCCCTCGGGCGCATAGGCCGACACCAGGTGCTCCAGGTGAGCGGCGGCCAGCCCGAAGCCCGGCCCGGACCAGTGCTCCCAGAAGTGCCGCAGGTAGGCGCGGACCGCGTCCGGGTGGCCGTCGATGAGCTGGGCCGCGAGTTCGAGGCGGTGGAACTGCTGGTACCAGAACTCCCGCTGCGCGTCCGGGCTGAGGATCCGCTCGCCGATGCCGGGCAGCGGGGGTGAGATCACCAGGGCGCGGACCAGGTCGGGACGGTCGGCGGCCAGGGTCTGGGCGATGCGGCTGCCGACGTCGTAGCCTGCGATCACTGGGCGGACGAGCCCTAGTTCCTCGATGAGCCCGGCCACGCTGCGCGCCTGGGCGGCCGCGGAGTACCCGGCGGGATCAGCCTGGTGCTTATCGGACTCACCGAACCCGCGCAGGTCCGGTGTGATGGCTTCGGCGGCGGCCGCGACCAGCGGCGCAACCTCGCAGTAGTCGGTCCGGTCCCCCGGCCAGCCGTGCAGCAGCACAACGGCGGGGCCGTGGCCGGCCCGGTCATAGGCGAGACGGAATCCGTCAACTGAACTGTCCTGGCGCATGCCGCCGAGTATCGCGCCCCGGGAAAACCCGTTTCAATGACCCGCACCGCCGGGCGATCATCTGCCGACAACTGCTCCGCTTCCTGGGCTGAGGCCGGCAGGCGGCCCTGGTCAGCCCGGTTCCCGCGAACGCGGCACGACCAGCCCCGACTCGTACGCCGCCACCACCGCCTGGGTCCGGTCCCGCAGGGCGAGCTTGCTGAGTACCCGGCTCACGTGCGTCTTCACCGTCTCCTCGGTGACCACCAGCCGAGCCGCTATCTCCGTGTTGGACAGGCCCTCCGCGACGAGCCGCAGGACCTGCGTCTCGCGCGGGGTGAGGGTGGCGAAGGAAGCCGCCGGGCCGGCCTCCGTCTTGGGCCGCATCAGGGCGAACTCCCCGATGAGGCGGCGGGTGACGGTCGGGGCGAGCAGCGCCTCACCGGCCGCGATGACCCGTACGGCGTCGAAGAGCCGCTCGGCCGTCACGTCTTTGAGCAGGAAGCCGCTGGCCCCGGCCCGCAGCGCATCGTAGACGTACTCGTCCAGGTCGAATGTGGTCAGGATGAGGATGCGCGGCCGGCCAGGCCCAGACCCCGCGCCCGGGCCGGCCAGCTCCCTGGTGGCCTCGATACCGTCCATGCCGGGCATCCGGACGTCCATCAGCACCACATCGGGCTGCAGCTCGCGGCAGATCCGGACGGCCTCGGCCCCGTCGTGGGCGGTCCCCAGGACACTGAAGTCCGGCTGGGTGCCGAGCAGTTCCGCGAAACCAGTGCGGACCACCTGATGATCGTCGGCGACCACGATCCGGATCGCCGGGGCCGGGCTGCTCATCCTTCTCCCTTGCCGGGCAGGCTGGCGGAGACCAGGAAGCCGCCGCCCACCGCCTCGCCAGTATGCAGCTCGCCGCCGACGGCCACGGCCCGCTCGCGCATGCCGAGCAGCCCGTGGCCCGCGCCCTCGGGCACGGCCAGGCCGGGTACCGCGCCGCCGCTAAGGCCGGCGGAGGGTCCGGGCCCGTTGTCCCGGATGAGCAGGTGCAGCCGGTCCCCGAAGTAGTGCAATTCCACGTCGACCGCCGCCCCGGGGGCATGGCGCCGCGCGTTGGTCAGCGCTTCCTGCACGATGCGGTACGCGGCGAGTTCCACCCCCGGATCGAGCGCGACAGGGGTCCCGTGCAGGATCAGCCGGGCTGCGCTCCCGGCCGACTCCCGGGCCGCATCGAGCAGCTCGTTGAGCTGGTTCAGCCCCGGCTGAGGCTGACGCTCCGCCACCTCCGTCTCGGTGTCCTCCCGAAGCACGCCGAGCAGCCGCCGCATCTCGGTCAGCGCGGCCCGCGCGGTGTCCCCGATCGACGAGAGGCGCTGCGCCCCGGCCGCGGAGATCCCCGGGGTGGTGAGCCGGGCCGTCTCTGCCTGGACCGCGATCATGGAAATATGATGCGCGACCACGTCGTGCAGCTCGCGGGAGATCCGGGCCCGCTCCCCGCGCGCGGTGTGCTCCAGCAGGCGGCCCTCGATAGCTTCCCGCGCCGCGCTGTGCTCGATGGCCTCCCGGCGTACCCGGCGGGCGCTCCCCGCCAGCCCCGCGACCGGTCCCAGCGAGGCCAGCAGCAGGGCCGGGATCTTCGCGGCGGATCCGGGCGGGGTGGCCAGCGCCAGGACCAGGAACGGCAGGGCGAGCACCGCGGCGAGCAGGGGGGAGCCGCGGCGGCCGAGCCGGTACGCCCCGGCCAGCTGCGCGACCAGCCCGGCCACGGTCAGTGTCTGGAACCCGGCCAGCGACACGATGCCCGCCGCGGACATGATGACCGCGGCCCAGGCCGGCCTGGGCCACAGGAAACCGAGAGGCACGGTGTTGGCCAGGCTGACCAGCGCCAGGACGAGCAGGGTGAGCCACCAGGCCGCCGCCGCGCCGCCGCTGAGCGTCCGGCCGCCCTGGGGCGCGTCTGCCACGGCGATCCACAGCGCCTGGGCCACCGCGAGCATCCCGAGGAGCACGGCCGCCATGACCGGCACGTACGGCAGCCCGGACAGTCGCCGCCACGCCGCGGTCCCTGCGCTGCGCTCGTCATCCGCTTGGCCCACGTAAATCATTGTCGCCGCTGGTACGCGCGCCTGGCGTCCCCCCGGGCCGCTATCACGCCATCCCTCGCGCGAGGGATGAGCGGGCCCCAGCCTCCCCCGGCGCAGCGGCGGCCAAGACCGCTCTGCGGCGGGACGACTGCGGCGGCGGCCTTCCCTAGCCTTCCTGTTATGGAAGCGACGATCGAGGTATCCGGCCTGCGCAAGAAGTTCGGGCCGACCCTGGCGCTGGACGGGATGTCTTTCACCGTCCAGCCGGGCCAGGTCACTGGCTTCGTCGGCCCCAACGGCGCCGGGAAGTCCACCACAATGCGGGTGATCCTGGGCCTGGACGCGGCCGACGACGGCACGGCGCTGGTCGGTGGCCAGCCGTATGCGAGCCTGCGGCATCCGCTCAGCCATGTCGGGGCCCTGCTGGACGCGGCGGCCCTGCAGCCCAGCCGCAGCGCCCGGAACCATCTCCTGTGGCTGGCCCATTCGCAGGGCCTGAAGGCCCAGCGGGTCGACGCGGTGATCGAGCAGGCGGGCCTGCAGACGGTAGCCAGGCGTAAGGCGGGCGGCTATTCGCTGGGCATGCGGCAGCGGCTGGGCATCGCGGCGGCCATGCTCGGCGACCCGCCGGTGCTCATGATGGACGAGCCGTTCAACGGCATGGACCCCGAGGGCATCATCTGGATGCGCGGGTTCCTGCGGTCGCTGGCCGGGCAGGGCCGCGCGGTGCTGGTGTCCAGCCACCTGATGAGCGAACTGCAGGACGCCGCCGACCACCTGGTGGTGGTCGGCCGCGGCCGGGCTATCGCGGACGCTAGCGTCCGCGAGCTGCTCGCCGCCGCCTCCAACGGCCGCATCACGGTGCGCACGTCGGCGCGGTCGGAGGCGATGACGGTGCTGGCCCACGCGGGGGCCACCGTCGCCGCCACCGACCGCGACACGCTGACCGTCTCGGGGATTGCCCCGGAACGGGCCGTGGCGCTGCTCGGCGAGAGCGGGGTGCCGTTCTCGGAGATGACCCCGCACCACGCCAGCCTGGAGGAGGCCTACATGGAACTGACCCGGGACGAGGTCGAGTTCCGCGCGGAGCCAGTAGCGAAGCCCGTCGAGGAGGCCACGTCATGACAGCGCAGGCCACGGTGCCGCACCCGCCGGCCTCTCAGCCGGGGCGGGACGGATTCGCCCAGCTCGTCCGGGCGGAGTGGACCAAGCTGCGGACCGTGCGCGGCTGGGTCATCGGCCTGGTCGTCGCGGCCCTGGTGATGGTCGGGATCGGATTGCTGACCGCCGTGGGCGGCAGCAGCTCCTGCCAGCGAGTGGGCGGCGGCCCGGCCCGGAGCGGCCGGGCCTGCGGGCCCACTTTTACGGTGGGACCCGCCGGGGAGCCGGTGACCGACAGCTTCTTTTTCCTGCGCCAGCCGCTCACCGGGAACGGCAGCATCACCGTCCAGGTGACCTCGCTGACCGGCCGGATACCGCCCGCGAACGGCAACGTCCCGCTCAATCCGAACGCGTCCCCCGACACCCGCCCCGGCCTCGTGCCCTGGGCCAAGTCGGGAGTGATCATCAAGGAAAGCACCCGGCCGGGGTCGGCGTACGCGGCGATCATGGTCACCGCTGACCACGGGGTCCGCCTGCAGGGCAACTACACCAGCGACACCGCGGGCCAGCCGGGCACGGTGTCGGCCGCGTCTCCGCGCTGGCTACGGCTGACCCGCTCCGGGGACACGATCACCGGCTACGACTCGGCGGACGGGACCCACTGGACCCAGGTCGGCACCGTTCAGCTGGCCGGGCTGTCCCCGACCGTCCAGGCCGGGCTGTTCACCGCCTCGCCGGCCTACCAGTCGATCTCCTCGAACTTCGGGGGCGGAACCAGCGGGAGTATCCTCCCCAGCCAGGCCACCGGCGTCTTCGACCACGTCAGCCGGTCAGGCCGGTGGACCGCCGGGACCTGGTCGGGCGGTGACATCGACGCCGCCGGCGGGTCGGGAGCCGGCGGTTATCACCAGGCGGGCGGGCGGTTCACGGTGACCGGGTCCGGCGACATCGCACCGGTCATCGCCGGGTCGGACAACGGCGGCCCGTCACTCACCCTCACGAACCTCCTGGTGGGCACGTTCGCCGGGCTGATCGGGGTGCTCGTGGTCGCGGCCATGTTCATCACCGCCGAGTACCGGCGCGGCCTGATCCGAACCACCCTGGCCGCGAGCCCGCGGCGGGGCCGGGTGCTAGCGGCGAAGGCCACCGTGATCGGCGCGGTCACCTTCGTGATCGGCCTGGCCGCAGCCGCGGCCGTGGTAACCCTCGGGGCTCAGATAGCGCGGCACAAGGCGTATGTGTTCCCGGCGGCGTGGTCAACCGAGCTGCGGATGGTCGTCGGCACCGCCGCGCTGCTCGCGGTGGCCGCCGTGCTGGCCCTGGGGCTCGGCGCCGTGCTGCGCCGCGGCGCGGCCGCGGTCACCATCGTGGTCGTGGCGATCGTGGTCCCGTACATCCTGAGCGTCGCCTCCGTCCTGCCGGTCGGCGTGCTGGACTGGCTGCTGCGGATCACCCCGGCCGCGGCCTTCGCCGTCCAACAGGCCGCGCCGCAGTACCCGCAGGTCACCGCCCTCTACTCACCCGGGACCGGCTACTTCCCGCTGGCCCCGTGGGCCGGCCTGGCCGTGCTGTGCGGGTGGGCCGCGCTCGCTCTCGGCCTGGCCGTGGTCCTGCTCCGCCGGCGGGACGCATGAGCCAGGCCGGGCCGGCCTGGCTGACCCTGCCTAGAGCGGGGCGCGCCGGCCGGCCGGGGGTAGGGGAAGCGCTGCACGCGGAATGGACCAAGCTGCGCACCGTGAGCAGTCCGGCCTGGCTGCTGGTCGCCACGGTCGCCGTGACCGTGGGGGTCAGCGCCGCCGCTAATGCCGCAGTCCGGTGCCCCTCCGGTATCGCCTGCCCCGTCAACACGGCCAGGCTCAGCCTGACCGGCATCCAGTTCGGCCAGGCCGTCGTGGCCATCCTGGCGGTCCTGGTCATCAGCGGCGAGTACAGCACCGGCATGATCCGGACCACCCTCGCGGCCATGCCGCACCGGGTCACCGTGCTTGGCGCCAAGGGGGCCATCCTCACCGGCCTGGTGCTGGCCGCGGGCAGCCTCGCGGTGATCGGCTCCGTGCTCACCGGCCGGCTGATCCTGCCCGGGCACGGCTTCATCGCCGCGCGCGGCTTCCCGCCGCTGTCCCTGGGCGACGGGCCGGTGCTGCGCGCCGCGGCCGGATCGGTGCTTTATCTCGCCCTGATCGCCCTGCTCAGCCTGGGGACGGCCACGGCCGTGCGGGAACCGGCCGTCGCTATCGGCATCATCCTCAGCCTGCTCTATATCGCTCCCATCGTCGCCCCGCTGCTGAACCAGCACTGGAGCCGCCACGTCGAGCAGATCAGCCCGACCACGGCCGGGCTGGCCATCCAGGCCACCACCGGCCTGCGCAGCCTGCCCATCAGCCCCTGGGCCGGTCTCGGCGTGCTCGCCGCCTGGGCCGCGGCCGCCCTGCTGGGCGGCGGCCTGCTGCTGCGCTTCCGCGACGCCTGAGCGGCCCGGGCGATGACATCTCAGCTCACGGCAGCCAGGCCGTGGCTCGCCCGCAGGCTGTTCCCGCTGCTGGCCACCGCGGGTCTGGTGGCCATCGGGATGGCCTCGACGATCTGGTGGGGACCGGGCCTGCTCGGGAAGCACGGCTGGATACTGCCGCATGACCTGTGGGGGACGCTGGTCGCGGGCCAGCGGCTGGCGCACCTGGAGGCCGGCGGCCTGTACACCCCGCCCACCGGCCTGATCAGCCTGCCTGGCGCGGCGGTGATCCTGGTCCCGGTCGCGGCCCTCATCAGCGCCGCGGGACTGCCGCTGCAGGTTCCTGGCCCGTACAACCCGCATCCCGGGGCGTGGCTGCTCGCCGGGCCCTACCTGATCATCGTGTCGGCGCTGGCCCTGTTCGCCGCCGACGCGATCGCCGAGGACCTGGGCGTCTCCCGGCCCCGGCGCGCCCTGCTCGCCGCCGCGGGTGCGGTAGCTCTGTGCGGCGTCTCGGTGCAATGGGGTCATCCCGAAGACGCGGTAGCGGTGGGACTGCTGCTGTTCGCCATCCTGGCGCTGGCCCGCGCACGGACCGGACGGGCCGGGTGGCTGATGGGGGCGGCGGTCGCCGTACAGCCGCTCGTGCTGCTCGCGCTGCCGGTCATCGCGATGGCTATCCCGCCCCGGCGGCTGCCCGGCTTCCTGGCCCGGGCCGCCGCCCCCGGCGCGCTGCTGCTGGCCGTGGCCGCCGTGACGAACTGGCCGGCCACCGTCTACGCGGTGACCCTCCAGCCCAACTGGCCGGGAATCGACCACCCCACACCGTGGACCGCTTTCGCTCCGCAGCTGGGCAACGCGGCGGTCGCCGCCGGACCCGCCCGGCTGCTCGCCATCCTCGCGGCCTGCGGATGCGCACTGGCCGCCGCGCGCCGCTGGCGCACCGCACGGGCCACGGCCGGGTGGAGCCCAGCACAGCTCGCGGGGCTGCTGTGGTGGGCCGCCGCGGCCCTGGCCATGCGCCCCGTGTTCGAGTCCGTGGTGGTCGCTTATTACCTGTGGCCGGTGCTGGCGGTGGCTCTCGTGACGGCCTCGGGAAGCTGGCCACGCCTGGTGTCGACCTCCCTCGCCGCCGCGGCGATCACGTTTGGCTCCCAAATCCCCGGGCGCGGTCCCTGGATATGGTGGGCATCGATGGTGGCGGGGCTGGGCGTCACCCTCTTCCTGGCCCGCGTCCCGCCGCGCCCGACGGCGCGCAGCAACTGGCCCGGCGAGGTGACGGGCCGGGCCGGGGACGGCGGCCCGGGCCCGGAGCCCGCCGCGGGCCGCCGGTGAGCAGCGGAAGCCGTTATGGTGCGACCATGGCCTACCCCCTGGTCCGGAGTGCGCACGTGGCCACCAACGCCCTGCACTCACTGAGCTACTTCGTGCCGGAGACCGAGCAGCAGCTGACCGCCGCCGGGCTCCGGCCCGGGCGGATGTGCTACTTCGCCGGGCGCGCGGCCCCGATGGGTGCGGTCAGCGCCGGGGTGGTCACCGCGACGTTCTATAACTTCAGCCCGGGCCTGATCGCGCGCAGCATCCCGCGGGCCTGGGAACTCGCCCGCCCGGATGCGGTGATCAGCGCCCGCTTCACCGCGGTGGACGCCGCGCTGACCCGGCTGCTGGGCCCGGACGTCATCGCCTCCCCGGACATGATCACGATGGCCGCGCTGACCCGGGAAGCCGCGGCCGCCTGCCGCCCGGAGGGACGGCCGCTGTACGCGGGCCACGCCGATCTGGACTGGCCCGACTCCCCGCACCTGGTGATGTGGCACGCCGTGTCCCTGCTGCGCGAGTATCGCGGTGACGGTCATATCTGCGCCCTGGCCGCCGCGGAACTATCCGGGCTGGAGGCCCTGGTCTCCCATACGGCCACCGGCCAGGGTTTCCTCAGGGAGTTCGCCCAGGCCAGCCGGGGCTGGAACGAGGAGGAGTGGAAGGCGGCCACCGAGGCGCTGACCGCCCGGGGCCTGCTTGGCGCGGACGGCACCCTGACCGCGGCCGGGGAGGCGCTGCGCGCCCGGGTGGAGGAGGAGACCGACCGGCTGGCCGCGGCCCCGTGGGGGCACCTGGGTGACGAGCGCACCGAGGAGGTGGTGCGCATCGGCCAGGCCATGACGCGCACGGTCATGAAGGCGGGCGCGTTTCCCCGGGAAGGCGTCTTCGCGCGCTGAGCCGGGTAAAGCTAGCGGCCGGCCTGGCCGTCGGTGGCGATGACCCGGCCGGCCCACCGGCGCGCGGTCAGTACCGGGCGGCCAGGTGTGCGCGGCCGGCCGGCGGCTCGTACGGATCCGGCCAGAAATCGGCGATCCGCAGGATGCGGCCGTCCTCATCGAGGTCGAAGAAGCACAGCCCGGTCTGGCTGGCTCCCCCCTCCGAGAACTCGATCATGCTCACCGCCGTCCGGCCCTGGCTGACGATCCGCTGCACGGCGATGTGCCAGCCACCCGGGAAACCCTCGGCGTTGAAGCGGATGTAGGCCTCCCGGCCGCTGACCCGCTCCCGGGTCTGCGGGGCCTCGTACACCACGTCGCCGGCCAGCAGCGTCCCGAAGGCGGCCCAGTCCCTGGCCTGCGCCGCGGCCCAGTACTCCGCCACCACCTGCCCGGTCTCCCGGGCCTGATCCGTGCTGTTCATGATGGCCAAGCTAGCGGCAGCGTCCGACAGGAAACCCACGCGACCACCGCGCGGAGTCCGAGCCAGGCCCGGCCGGCGGAACCGGCTAGCCACGGATCCCGTCCCCGCCTCGGCCCGGGTCCGTTTGGGTATGTACCAGGCATGGGGGAAACGACCGCGGATTGCCAGGTCTGGACGCACGGGTTCCCGGTGCCCGGCCGGACCGGGAGCCTGGCCCGGCGGGCCGAGGATTCCGGCTTCGACGGGCTGCTGCTGGCCGACAGCCAGAACCTGGTCGGGGACCCTTTCGTGGAACTGGGCGTGGCCGCCGGGGTGACCCACCGGATCGGGCTGGGCACCGGGATCGTCAACCTGGTCACCCGGCATCCGGCCGTGGTCGCGGCGGCCATCGCCAGCCTCCAGGTCGAGTCCGGTGGGCGGGCCGTGCTGGGGGTGGGCCGGGGCGATTCCTCCCTGGCGCAGATCGGGCTGGCCGCTCCCCCGGTAGCGCGGCTGCGAGACCTGGTGATCCAGGTCCGCGGCTACCTGCGCGGCGAGGTGGTGGAGGCGGGCGGCACCGCGAGCCGGATCGGCTGGATCGCGGAGACGGGACTGCCCGCCGTGCCGGTGGAGGTCGCCGCGACCGGGCCGAGGACGATCGCGCTCGCGGCCACGCTCGCGGACCGGGTCATGTTCACGGTGGGCGCCGAGCCGGCCCGGGTGGCCTGGGCGATCGGCGTGGCCCGGCAGGCCCGCGCGGCGGCCGGGCTGGACCCGGCGGGGCTGAGCCTGGGCGTGTACGTCAACGTGGCCTGTGACCCGGACGTGACCGCGGCCTGCGCCCTGATCCGGGGCAGCGCCGCGATCTTCGCGCACTTCTCCAGCCTGCCCGGGCCGCAGGCCGCGGGAGCGGGGACCGCCGACTCCGGAACCAGCGGGTTCAGTGCCCGGGAGGCGGCCACGGTCAGGGAGGTCGGGCTGGCCTACGACGAGTCGCGGCACGGCCTCAGCCACGCGGCCCACACCGCCGTGCTGGACGACTCGTTCCTGACCAGGTTCGCGGTGGCAGGGCCGCCGGAGGAGTGCCTGGCCCGGCTCCGCCAGCTCGCCGCGCTCGGCCTGGACCGGATCGTGGTCGTGCCCGGCTCCCGGGACGCCGACCCCGCCCGGCTGGCCCGCAGCGACGACCGCTTCGCCCGCCAGGTCCTGCCCGCCCTGCGGGGGGCTCAGCCGGCGGCCCGCAGCACGAACACACCCCAGCCCAGGTAGCGGCGCCCGTAGGCCAGGTGCGATCGCCGGGAGCGGCCGAGGTACTCGCGCATCCCGGCCGCGTCAGCGTGATCCGGGTGCCCGTCCAGCCACGCGGCCACCGTCCACCACTGGGAAGCCACGTACCGGTCCCAGGCGTCCTCGTCGGCCAGCACCATCTCCACCAGTTCCACCCCGGCCTCCTCAAAGCGGTCCAGGGTGGCGGGCAGCGACACGAACTCGCCCGGGCCCAGGCTGAGCGCCTCGTGCGCGCCCGCCGGGGGAGGCTCACGCCAGAACGGCTCGCCGATCAGCAGCAGCCCGCCCGGGGCCAGGGCGGGCCGCATGAGATCGATGGTGCCGGCCAGCCCGCCGCCGATCCAGGTCGCCCCGATACAGGCGACCGCGTCGAACGACGCCGGCGTCACGCCGAACCTGCTCGCGTCGCCCCGCACGAACCGGACCCGGTCGGCCACCCCGAGGTGAGCGGCCCGGGCCTGCGCCGCGGGCACGAAGACCTCGCTGATATCCACGCCCAGGCCCCGGATCCCGTGCCGCTGCGCCCAGGTGCACAGCAGCTCGCCCTTCCCGCTGCACAGGTCGAGCAGGCGCATGTCCCGCCGCCACCGGCACAGCTGGCCCAGCAGTTCCAGCTTCTCGTCGGTGAACGGGTTCAGGATGCGGTGGCTCGCCTCGGCTATCTCGTGCTGGCGCAGCAAATCCATGGGGCTCCGTCTGCCGTGGGACCGCGCGGCCCTGCGGCCCGGTCCCCCCACCCTCTCGCCTAACGGTCTTCCCGGCGATCAGTTTCCGGGCCCTGCGGGCCGCGGGCCCAGCCAGAGCGCACCCACACCACCGCCCCGCGTCCCCGCCCCGGCGGTCAGGACACCAGGTGCGCAGGCCCGGGGCGGGGACCGGCCGCCACCTTGATGAAGCACCAGACACCGAGCGGGCTCACCGGGATCACGTACCGGCGCTGCTCGAACTGGACCGTCACGGTTTCCCGCCCGGGAGCACGGCCGAAGGCGGCATGCGCGTGCTCGATCTGCCCGCCCGTCACCAGCGGGGGCAGCTGGTCAAGGGGACCCGCGCCGGAGGAGCTCCCACCCCGCCAGCGGCCGTCCTCCCAGCGCCAGAACTCTTCCTCGAGCTCGGCCCCGTCGCCGTTTCCGTCCACCAGCGCGAAGCCGTAGTCACCGTCGCTGACTGCGGCCAGGACCCGGGCGTAGCGAGGATGCCAGCCACCGGACGCGAGCACCTGCGCCGGGCTCAGGCCCGGGTGCGGCAGGCCCGCCCGGTCGCAGCGCCCGGACTCCGCGCCGGTCATCCGGCCGCCGCGTGCACGGCCTGCCGGTACGCGGCGGCCTTGCTCCGGTTGCCGCACACGGCCATCGAGCACCAGCGGCGCCGGCCGGCGGGCGAGTCGTCCAGGAACCGGCCGCGGCAGCCCGGGCCGGGGCAGATCCGCAGCCGGTCCCGCAGCCCCGTGCCGAGAAGTTCCGCCGCGTCGGCCGCGATCAGGGTGAGCGCCCCGCGCGGCGTACGGGCCGCCCGGGGCGCGCTCAGCACCGCGACCCCGGCCTCGATCCGCAGGACCGGCCGCTGCGGCTCGGCCGCGATCCATTCGTTGACGCAGCGCACGGCTTCTTCCGGCACCCGGCCCGCCGCCACGGTGGCGGTGACCGCGGCGTCGATCGCCTCGCGCAGGGCTAGCGCCCCGGCCAGGGTCTCCTCGTCCACGGCCTGCCCGGCGGCCTGCCCGGCCGCGTCGAGCCAGGCGGCGAGGTCCGCCGGCCCACGCAGGTACTCGGCCACGCCGTCCCGCGGGCCGGCCTCACGGTTACGGCAGGTGTTCACGAAGTCGAGGCTGGGCCGGCCGCCGTACCAGACCCAGCGCCGGCCGGGGGACGTCATGAGCCCCATGATAGGTTTTCGTTGCGGAGAAGTAACCACATTTGCGGTTACTTCTTGATCCCGAGCCGGAAGGCAGATGTGCCCCCCACGCCTTCGACCGACCCTGCCCGTGTCGCCCCCGCCGGCCTGTCCCGCGGCGTGATCCTGGTCTTCGCCATCGCCTGCGGCGTCTGCGTGGCCAACGTGTACTTCCCGCAGGCGCTGAGCCCACTCATCGCGACACACCTGCACGCCACCCCGTCCGCGGCGGCCCTGCTGGTCACCACCACGCAGCTCGGCTACGCGGCCGGGCTGTACCTGCTGGTGCCGCTGGGCGACCGTGTCCGGCCGCGGCTGCTGATCGTCACCCTGATCATCCTCACCGCGGCGGGCCTGGTCGGCGCGGGGGCCGCCCCGACTCTCCCGGTCCTGCTGGTGGCGGGGACGGCCGTGGGCATGACCACCGTGGTGCCGCAGATCCTGCTGCCGATGGCCGCCGGGCTGGTCCCGCAGCAGCGCCGCGGCGCGGTGACCGGCACCCTGCTGTCCGGCCTGCTCGGCGGCATCCTGCTGGCCCGGACGTTCTCTGGCGCGCTGGGCGGCTGGCTGGACTGGCGGGCGCCGTACCTGGTCGCCGCCGTGCTCATGCTGATCCTGGCCGTCGTGCTGGCCCGGGTGCTCCCGGTATCCCCGCCGCCCAGCCGGGAGCACTACGGCGCGCTGCTGGCCGCGCCGGTGCGGCTGATGCGGGCCGAGCCGGATCTGCGCCGGTCGTGCGGGTACCAGGCGCTGATGTTCGGCACGTTCAGCGCGGCCTGGACGTCGATCGCGCTGCTGCTGACCGGGCCGGCGTACGGCCTGTCCACCCAGGCGGTCGGCGTGTTCGCCCTGATCGGGGCGGGCGCGGTGCTGGTCACCCCGGTGGCGCGGCGCATCGACCGGGTTGGCCCGGACCGGATCAGCCTGGTGTCGTTCGCCGGCGGCCTCGGCGCGGCCGGGTTCCTCGCGCTAGCGGCCGTTCCCGCCCTGCACGGGGCGGCCAGCCTGGTTCTGCTCGGGGCCGGGATGCTGCTGCTGGACGTGGCCGTGCAGAGCGGCCAGGTCGCCAACCAGGCCCGGATCTTCGGGCTGCCCGGGGAAGCCCGGGCCCGCCGGAACACCGCGTACATGACCTGCGCGTTCCTGGGCGGCAGTGTCGGCTCGTGGCTGGGCGTGCGGGCCTACACCGGGTTCGGCTGGGGTGGCATCGCCGGGCTGACCGCGCTCGCCTCAGCCGCAGCGCTCACCCGTCACCTGCTGCACCGGCGCTCGGCGGCCATGGCGCCCGCCGCGGCGCCGGCCTCCCCGGTACCGCAGGACAGCGCCGCGGCGGACCGGGTCAGCTGCCCGTGAGCCGCTGGCTCCGGCCCTGGAGCGTAGCGCCGGGCATTCATCCGTCCACCCGCCGGTCATCGCGGTGGGCCGAGAACCAGTTCGCCTGCCGCGCCATGCGCTCGGCGGCCGGGGTCTCCCGGCTGACGCCGTACACGGTGCCCGGGAAGTCGAGTCCCTCCTGCACGGCCCAGATCTGCTCGTGCTGGCCCGGCGGGTAGATCTGGGCCGGGTTCCCGACCGCGACCCAGCCGATCGGCACCGTGCTGCCCGCCGGGAGGACCGTGTTGACCTGCACCACGCCGTGGACCCGGACCTCGCTGCCCGGGCCCAGCTCGCAGCCCGGGAACAGCGCGGCACCAGTGGCCAGGAAGCAGCCGCCGCCGACCCGCGCCCCGTTGAGGTGCGCGTGCGGTCCGACCAGGACGTCGTCCCCCACGATCAGCGGATGCCGGGCCCGGCCGCGCAGCACGGCGTTCTCCATCACCACGCAGCGGGCACCGACCTGAACCTCACCGTCCTCGGCGGTGAGCACGGCGCCGAACAGGATCCTGGCCTCCGGGCCGACGCGGACCGCGCCGCAGAGGACCGCAGTAGGCGCGACGTAGGCGCTGGGATGGACGTCCGGGGCCGCACCCCGGTGCTCGATCAGCATCCGCCCAGCCTGCCAGGCCCAGGGCCCGGCGGTCGGCGCGACGGCCCGGTCAGTGCTCGCCGCGCTCGCGGAGCAGCTCGCGGAACTCCGCAACCGCCTCGTCCTGGTCCGGGCCCAGGTCCTCGGCCACGATCATCTTCGTGCCGTCCCAGGTAGGCGCCGGCATGATCCGCGCCGTCTTCCAGCTCGACCAGCAAGGGGTGGTGGGCGATCTTGATGTGGTCGTACACGTCGTCCCAGGTCACGCCGGGCGGGACCAGGCCGATCGAAGGCGAGTCGCTGTCGTCGTAGTCCAGCTCATGCAGCACGAAGACCCCCATTGGCCGGTGATGCTGCCACGATAAGCGCACCGGGATGCGTCCGGCCAGGCGTACCGCACGCGGCCCGGGCCGGTGCCCTCAGCCATTCCTCACGGCGAGAGCTTGCTGGCCCGCATGGCCAGCAGCCACGGGATCACGCCGTGACCCCCCTCGGTCAGCGCGGTGATGACCAGGCCCTGGCCGAACAGGGCCGCGGTGTAGGCACTCAGCGGCCGGTGCATGCTGGTGAACGTCATGCTCATCCCGTCCCGTTCCGCCTGGTCGGTATAACGGCGCGTCTCCAGGTACGGCCGGGAAAAGCGGAACGACGGCCCGTGCATCGTGTCCTCGTCCTGGGCGCTGATGAACGGGTGCACTATGGCCAGGCACAACTGGCCGCCGGGGCGCAGCACGCGGCCTATCTCAGCCACCGCGCCCGGAAAATCATCGAAATCCAGCAACGACATGCAGGCCACCACGAGATCGGTGCTCTGGGCCGCAAAGGGCAGCGCGGTGGCATCCGCCCGTAGCACCGGAATGGCCGCGCAGGACGCCACCGCGGCCCGGGTCAGCGTGGGCGAGTAATCGGCGCCGACCACGCGGTACCCGAGGGCGCGCAGTTCCCGGCTGCACCGGCCTTCGCCGCAGCCCAGGTCGATGACCGGCCCGGTTCCGGGCCCGGGCAGCAGCGCGCGCAGGGCAGGCCAGGTGCCCTCCGCGAACCCGTCCTGCGGCGACTCGCGGGCCCACCTGATCCACTCGCCCGCGTGCGTTTCCCACTCCCCGGACAGATTCACGTTCCGAGATTACTTGGCCCCCCGTGACGGCCGCCGCTGCGCGGTAACTTGGCGGGCATGAAAACGCTTGTCATCTGCCGGCTGCGGCCCGGGGTGACCGTCGCTGATATTGCCGCGCACCGGGCCGCCGAGATGGCCGCGCTGAGGCAGCTGAAGGCCGAGGGCACGCTGGCCGAGGCCTATTCCCCCGGAGGCCCGGGGGCGGTCCTGATTTTCGATGCGGATAAGGGAGCAGTCGAGGGCGTGGTGAGCGCGCTGCCGCTGGTCCTCGCGAAACTCATCGATACGGAGATCATGGCGCTGCAGCCACTGCCGGGCCTGGCGGCCTGATCCTGGGCTGCCCCGGGGGCCGGGGCAGCGGGCCGCACGGAACCGTGCATACCTCACCTAGCGCTACATTCTGGTCATGGACGAGAACCGGGCCCGGCGCGTGGCCGACGCGCTACGCGACCGCGGCATCGACGCTCATCTGGCCAAGGCGGCCGTGGACCAGTACGGCGTGCGCGTGTCGCTGCCCGGCGGCCGGCAGGCCGAGTGGGACACCGACGGCACAGCCGGCCTCGAGGCCCAGGTGATGCGGGACGGGATGCTGGTCGGCTACGTGCCCCAGATCGAGGGGTCCGAGGACTTCGACGAGCAGCAGGTCGTCAACGCGATCGCCCGCACCGACTACGACCAGCCGGTCGCGCGCCAGCGTGCGACCTCGCCGCCGGCCGCCGCTCCCCTGCCCCGCGAGGGTGGCGTCTTCCGCCGCTTCCTGGACGGCTTCCGCTACCGCTAACCGGGCCCGCTAGCCGGCTGGCTCGTGCGTGCGCGGAAACCGCCGCGATCGCAGCGGTTTGCGTGCACAGACGGCCCGTGCGGTGCCGCCGCCCGGCCGGCGCCATGACGGGGCTCAGATCTCGCGGACCGGGCGGGCGCCCCGGACGGTGGCCACGACGATCCCGGCCACGAACACCAGCCCAGCACACAACGCCGCGCCGGCGTCGTGCGGCGGCCGGGCGGGCCACACCCAGGGGCTGGTCCAGTCCCCGATCAGCCCGAACTGCGCCACGATCATGTACGCCATCGGGCCGGTCCAGGCCAGCGCGCCGCCGGTCACCGCGGCCAGCAGCAGGCCGATGCCGGTCATCCCGGCCAGGTTGCGCAGGATGTCCAGGGTGCCGCCGGGCAGGCGGTCCGCCGCGGCCCCCGCGGCCAGCGCCGCGAACGCGGCCGCAGTGAGCCCCAGCGCCGTGCCCAGCCGCAGGTAGGGCAGCCACCGGCCGGTGGCCCGCTCCGGCTCGCCGAACGGGCTCTGCGCGGTGACCGCGATCATGGAGGCCGCCCCGGCCTCGATGAGCAGCGGAACCTGCTGCGCGCCGTTCCCGTTGCCCAGGCTCCAGTGCCAGGACAGCCCGGCCCGCAGGACGAGCGCGCAGAGCGCCAGCGCGGCCAGGGCGCCGGGGACACGCCGGCTGGCCAGGTGCAGCCGCACCAGGCGCAGGCCGGGGTGATCCAGCAGCGCGCGCGGCCGGGACGCCTCCGCCCGCGGTTCGGGCTTCTGCAGGCCGGCGGCGGTCACGGCAGCTGGGCCAGGGTGATGTGACCGGCCCGCAGCTCGGCCAGGTGAGCAGCCAGCCATGCGTGCCGGGTGGCGGCCGGCAGCGCGGCGAACCTCTTGGCCGCCGCCGCGACCTGCTCCGCCTGCGCGTGCTGCCCGTTCCCCGGTCCGCTGCCCGTCTGAGCGGCCGTGCCCGCGTCCTGGAGCAGGGCGAGTTCGACGGCCTGCTGCGCCGGGGTGCCGCCGGGAGGGCCCGGGGGAACGAAACCGGGTAGGCCGGCCACGAAGGCGGTGACCAGGGTGGTCCGCAGATAGCGGGTGAACGTCGTGGCGTTCTGCCCGAACGAGGTCTCGTCGGGCGTGGCCGGCATGGGCAGCCGGAACACCGCAGGGGCACCGGTGACGGCCGCGCCCATGCTCGGGATCAGGTCGTTCACGGCGACCTGGTCCACCCGGGCCGCAGTGCCCGGCAGCGAGGCGATCTCGCGCAGCACCGGGGCCAGGCCCGCCGTCACATCGGGCAGGAAGCTCCGGTAGGCCGGGTGCACGCATACCGGTACCCCGGCCGCCTGCCCGCAGACCGGCGTGTACGGAACCGGCCGGTCATTGGCGGCATCGTGCAGCGCGGGGATGACGGTGCCGTAGGTCCCGGTCCGGGCGGTGCCGGTCAGCCCGACGGCCGTGCCGGCCGCCGCCAGGCCGGCCACGGCGATGACTGCGGCCGCGCGGCGCAGCCGCGGCCCGGCGTCGGCCGCCTGCGGCAGGCCGAGGGCGGCCAGGACGACGAGGGTGAGCCCGATCAGGAACATCAGCTGCGCGATGGACACGTCCGGCAGGTAGTGGTGGAACACGCCAGTATCGTCGTCGGGCACGTACGTGGTCGGCGAGAGCAGCGCGTAGGCGCTGGACCGGCCTACTGCATTCCGGAACCCTTCGAGGGAGAGCAGGAACGCGCCGACCGCGGCCAGCGGGGCGGTGAACCGGCTGGGGAAGCGGGCGCCCACCGCGAACCCGAGGGCGCTGATCAGTGCCAGTTCCGCGAGGCTGGCGGCTACCGGCCACCACGGCGGCCCGCCCCAGGTGGCCTGGCTCGCGGTGACCCCGTACAGCACGGCCGTGCAGCACAGGAACCCGGCGGCCACCCACAGCGTGGTGGCGGCCCAGGTAATGAGCTGCGCCGTCCAGCGGGGCCGGGCCGTCGCGTCGACCAGGTCTCGCGTGTGCCGGCGGCTGTCCCGGGATCCCATCCAGGCGGCCACGCCGGCCACGAACGCCACGAAGTCGGGCAGCAGCTTGTTGGCCAGGACCGAGGCCCGCAGATCCCAGAACGGGCCGTAGCCCATGGCGGTCCGGAAAGGGTCGAACACGAACAGCACGGCCAGCAGGGGGAACGTCCAGGGCATCGTGTTGCGGCGCAGTTCCAGCCACAGCAGCCGCCACAGCGACATGGGGGAGGCCAGGCCGACGTCGCGGGGCCGCGGACGGGCCGGCGCGCCGGTGAGCGTCATGACCGGGCCTCCGTCAGGACCGCGCTGTACCCGCGCTCCAGCGGGGCGTCGCCTACCCCGTGGCCCTCACCCCGGGCGGTGAGCTGCTGCGGGGTTCCCCGGAAGACGATCTTCCCCGCGTTCATCAGAGCGACTTCGGTGCAGGCGGCCCCGACGTCCTCGACCAGGTGGGTGCTGACCACGACCGTGGCGCGCTCCCCCAGGTCACGCAGCAGGGCCCGGAAGGCCACGCGCTGCTCCGGGTCCAGGCCCGCGGTCGGCTCGTCGAGGAGCAGCAGCTCCGGGCGGTTAACGATGGCCTGGGCGATGCCGACCCGGCGCAGCATGCCCCCGGACAGGGTACGCAGCTTGGCCCGGGCCTTGTCGCCCAGGTCGGCCTGCTCGATCGCGGTGGCCACCGCCGCCGGGACCCGCGCCGCCGGCATCTCCTTGAGCAGCGCGAAGTACTCCACGAACTCGACCACTGTGAAGGACGGGTAGTAGCCCAGATTCTGCGGCAGATATCCGAGCCGGCGCCGGATCTCCCGCCGCGGCCCGAAGTTGCCGGGGTCACGGCCGAGGAGCCGCATTTTCCCGGAGGAGGGCGGGAGCACGGTCGCCATCATGCGCAGCAGCGATGTCTTGCCCGCTCCGTTGGGGCCGAGCAGGCCGAACACTCCGGGACCGGCCTCCAGGTCCACCCCGGCCACGGCCTGGTTCCGGCCGAAGTGCCGGGTCAGGCCGGCAATCTCGACGTTCATGATGTTCCTCTCGGGATCCGGGTGGCATAGACGACGACCACGGCGCAGCAGGCCGCGAACGCGAGGTAGGGAAGGACGAACGCTGAGTCAGTGAGCGCGGTAAACCGCCCGGAGGAGCCGCCGGCGGCCACGACCGTGATGGCCCAGCCGGCCAGGCCGACGGCCACGCCCACGTTGGCCGACCGCGCGAGCGTGGCCGCGGCCAGCGCCAGCCCGCAGATCGCCGTCATCGGGATCAGCCACCCGAACGTGACCGCGGCTGCGGCCCCCGAGCCGTCCAGCAGCGACACGGCCGAGGCGGCCAGCCCGAGCACCGCGTTCAGCCCGAACACGGCCAGCGCCCGGACCAGCAGCAGCGTCCGGTCGCTGACCGCCATGCTCCGGGTCAGCTCCCAGGCCGGATCGATACCGGGACCGTAGGCGTAGGCGATGCCCGCGGCCGCGAGCGCGGGCGCGAGCAGCGCCACGACCGGCACGCCCGTCCTGGAGGTCGCCGCTGCCCCGGCGCCCAGCACCACCACGCTGGCGATGATCCAGCCGAGCAGCAGCGACGGCGTGGTGACCAGCGCCCGGGCCAGCCCCGGGGAGCGCAGCAGCCAGCTGGCCACGCGCTCGAATGGCCCAGGCTTACGCCGCCACACCTGGGCCGCGACCGCGGTCCACACTCCGCGAAGATCGACGTCGGGCGGGGCCGCGTCCTGCCCCGGTAGTTCGCTCATCGTGGTCCTCCTTCCGCGGCCGGGCCGCCCAGCGCGGCCCGCAGCAGCCGCCGGGCCCGGTGCGCGCGGCTCTTGACCGTGCCCTCGGGGATCCCCATCAGCTGCGCCACCTCGGCGACCGGCCGGTCCTCCACGTACATCAGCTGCCACACCTCCCGGTCCGGGCTGCCTTCCGGCCCGAGCACGGTGACCGCGTCAGTGATCTGGGCCCGCGACAGCGCCGCCTCGGCCGGGTCGCTGGCGTACTCCCCGTCCCCGGCCAGCACGACCGGCAGGAGCAGGGCGGCCGGGCCCCGGCGGCGCAGGAACAGCGCGGCCTGCCGCCGGGCTATCCCCCAGATCCACGCTCCGGGCGGGCTGTCCGGCCGATAGCGCCCGGCGCCCGTCCAGACCGCGAGGAAGGTCTCCTGCAGCACGTCCTCGACATCCGCCGCCGCGAGCACCGACCGGAGCCGGGCGGCCAGCCACGGCGCGTGCCGCCGGAACAGCTCCCGCAGCGCTGTGTCATCGCCGGCCGCCACCCGGGCGACCAGCTCCTCGTCGTCCATCGCCTCTCTATTGCACAGCGGCGGCGGCTGGTTCACGAGGGCGCGCGGAAATTACCCCTGATCCGCGGGCCGCCGCGGGGCGTAGCTGGTCGGCGCCCCGCTGGGTACTCAAGGGCCGGCGCATACGCGAACGCCGCGCTCCACCGTCAGGGGCGGCCGCCGCCCGCCGGGCAAAATGCCCGATGCCTCATCCACCCGGCCCGCCTCCCACCAGGACAGGCCGGGACCGGGCGGCGGCCGCCGGCTCTAGCGGTTCCCCCCTGGTGCGGGCACCGGCGAGGTGCCGACCTGCTCGGCGCTCGCCCGCGCGCCGGGGTGGCCGGCCTCGGCCGCGGCCTCCCGCTCGGTCTCCGCGTTGATCTCGCCGCCGATCAGCACGGCCAGGCCGGCCAGGTAGAGCCAGAAGATCAGGATGGCCACGCCTGCGAACGTGCCGTACGTCTTGCCGTAATTGCCGAACTTGCTCACGTAGAACGAGAAGCCCAGGGAGGCGGCGAGGAAGATCACGGTGCCGGTCACCCCGCCGGCGCTGACCCACTGCCAGCGCGGGGACTCCCGGTTGGGTGCGACGTAGTAGTACACCGAGAACAGCAGCGAGATGACGATGACCGTGAGCACCCAGCGGACCACCGTCCACACGATGATGAAGGCCGACCCGGCCAAGGGGACGTGACCCTCGATGGCCGAGCCGAGCGACACCCCGAACACGATCAGCGCGGAAGCGATGCCACCCAGCACCGCCGTGGCCACCATCAGCACGAACGCGATCAGCCGCTTGGGCCCGAACTTCCGGTCCACAGGCACCTCGTAGGCGATATCCAGCCCAGTCTCCAGCGCGACCATGCCCCCCGAAGCGCTCCAGACCGCGATCGCGAGGCCGAGGATCACGGCCGTCAGTGACCCGGCGTGATTCGAGCCTGCGTTGTTGACGGCCCCGGCGAAAACTTCCCGCGCGCCCGGCGGCAGCGCTTTCTGCAGCCCGTTCACCAGTTTGGTCAGCGTGCCCGACCCGACATGGATCAGGCTGATCAAGCCCAGGGCCGCGATGACCGCCGGGAACAGGGCCAGGAACCAGTGGTAGGCCAGGCTGCTCGCGGTCATCGAGCAGCGGTCCCGGACGAACTTCTTCCCGGTCCGCTTGAGCGTGTTCCGCCAGCCGGCCGCGCCGAGTTCCAGCGGCGAATCCGGGCCGCCGGACACCGAGCGCTCCGGCGGGATGCTCTGCTGCTGGTCAGCGGGCGCAGGCGCGGACCTGCGCGTGCGGTTGCTTGCCATGGCTGGATCTCCCTGTGGGCCGGGCCGCCTGCGCTGCCTGCAGTTGGCGGGAAACCGGCTACCCGCGGCCAGCGGGCCAAAACAGCCCGGCCCGGCCCTGGCCCGGCCGGTGCCCCGCGACCCGGTGCGGGATGGACCGGTGTGCGCTGGACCGGTGTGCGCTGGACCAGGGTGCGATGTAATAGCGGGCGTGCCGGATAGCGAGCCAGTGCCGCTCGGGGTGGTGCAGGAGACGCTGTTCATCCCGCTGCTGGCGCGGGCCCGGGCGGCCCGGCGCCGGCGGCCGCTGCTGCGCGACCCGAAGGCCGTGGAGATCGCCGGTTCCGTGCAGATCGACGCCAAGTACGGCCGGGGCGCAGGCGGGTCCGTGACCGTGCTGCGCACCATGATCCTGGACGCCTGGGTCCGCAGCTTCCTGGCCCGCAACCCAGCGGGCACGGTGGCGGAGATCGGCACCGGGCTGAACAGCCGGTTCGAGCGGGTGGACAACGGCCAGGTGCACTGGATCGACCTGGACCTGCCGGACGTCATCGCGTTGCGGCGGACGTTCTTCGCTGATGGCGGCCGCCGCCGGATGATCGCCGCGTCGGCGCTCGACGAGGACTGGCTGCCGGCCGTCGCGGACAGCCCGGGTCCCTACTTCTTCGTGACCGACGGCGTGCTGGCCTACCTGGCCGAAGAGCAGGTCACCACCCTGCTGACACGCATCGCCGCCCGCTTCCCCGGTGCCTTCATCGCGCTGGACACCTTCCCCCGGCGCACCCTTGACCAGCAGCGGAAGCTGGCCGCCCGGCGGGGCATCCCGGCCCGGTGGGCGTGGGCCTGTGACGACCCGCGTTCGCTGGAGCGGCTGGGCCTGCGGGTGGTGGAGTCAACCGGGGTGGCCCGCCTGCCGCGCCCGGTCCGCCGCCAGCTCCCCGCCCGGTACCGTTTCCTGCTGCCGCTGGCCGACCCGATCGTGGGCCAGGCCATGCGGGTCAGCCTGCTGCAGGCCTGACCCGGCCCAGAACGATCCGGCCCAGAACGATCCGGCCCAGAACGATCCGGCCCGGGCGGGAGCCGCGGCACTCAGACGATCAGGACGATCTTGCCCAGCAGGTGGCCCTGGTCCAGCTGGCGGTAGGCGTCCTGCACCTGGTCCAGCGGGAAGGTCGCGGTGACCGGGACCTCCAGGTCGCCGCGGGCGGCCAGCCCGGCCAGTTCGGCCAGCACCGCGGCACTGGCCGCGAACGCGCTGCCTTCCGCCTTGATCCCGTACTTCTCGACGGCCTCGAAGTTGGCGATCGTGTCCACGCGGGACGGCCCGACCCCCAGCTCCTGCACGGCCATCCGCACGTAGTCGCCGCCGACGGTGTCGATGAACGCGTCAACCTGGCCGGCGGCCTGCCGGATCCGGTCGGCTACCCCCTCGCCGTAGCTGACCGGTATCACGCCGTGAGCCGTGAGCCACGCATGGTTAGGCTCACTCGCCAGGCCGATCACCGTCGCGCCCGCCCGCCGGGCCAGCTGGACGGCGAGGGCGCCGACCCCGCCTGCCGCGCCGGCCACTACCACCGTGTCGCCCGGGCTCAGCGCGACCGCCCGGACCGCGGCGTACGCCGTGCTGCCCGCCACGAACAGGGCACCGGCGACCTCCCACGGCACCCCGGCCAGCTTGGCGGTCAGGTTCCCGGCCTCGGCCACGACGTACTCAGCCTGGCTGGCCCGGTTGTCGGTCCAGCCGAGGACCTCGTCCCCGGCCGAGAACCCGGTCACGCCGGGGCCGGTCTCCGCCACGACCCCGGCCAGGTCACTGCCCTGGCCCGAGGGGAACGTGGCGGGCCACCGCTCGTGCAGCAGGCCCGCACGGATCTTGCCTTCCCCCGGATTGATGCCGGCCGCCTTGACCTGGACCAGTACCTGCCCCTCCCCCGGCACCGGCCGGGGAACGTCCACGATCGCGAGCACGTCAATCCCGCCGTAGTTGTCGAACCGCACTGCCTTCGGCATCGCTGCTCCGTTCTCCCTGCCCCGGGCTGGCCCCGCTGCGGGACCCCGGCCTGGCTCGGCCCGTATCCAGGTTCCGAAACCCCGGGCCGCTCCGGGTTATGCCCCCGGCACCCCGGCCGGGCGGGAGAATCGGGTCATGGTGACGCTGGCCGAGGTACGCGCCGTAGCCCTCTGTCTGCCGCGCACGGAGGAACACCTGATCCGCGACTGGGTCAAGTTCCGGGTCGGCCGGATCGTGTACGCGGCCATCTCCCCCGACGAGACGATCATGGGTTTCGGCTTTCCCCGGGACGAGCGCCCGGCCCTGATCGCCGCCGAGCCCGGCCGCTTCTTCGTGCATCGCGCCAGCGATGAGCGCTACCAGTGGATCGACACCATGATGGCGAGCCTCGGGCAGGCGGAGATGCGCGAGTTCGTGACCGACGCCTGGCGCATGGTCGTGCCCAAGCGACTGGCCGCCGCCCACCTCGGGCCGCCACCGCCCCCGGCGTGACCCGCCCCGCAGCCGGCCGGAGGTTCCCGCCCCCCGGGGACGCCCATCGCGGAAAGGCCTATCCCCTAATCCGGGGATACCGGGTGGCGCGGAAAACGTAAAGCGGCCCAGCCTGGCCCAATCACGCCAAATTACCGGCGGGTACGCCTACTAAGAGACCGCCCTGTATCACCTGGTGGCGAGGGGTGCGGCCAGACGGCTAAATGACCGGACAACCCCGGACAGGCCCTATTCGTGACTTAGCCTGGCCGTCGGGGAGTAAGATCTGGCTTTCTACGCTTACGGCGCTTTATCCTTGATGAGCGCTATTCGCGAAGGCTACCCAGGGGTGGGGAGGGGGCGGCCACGCGCGGTCAGGAGTCACCGCAGCGCGCCGGGGATGTCCGGCGCCATCAGTGCGGCGGTCAGCAGAGCGGGACCGACGTACTGCCCTATCGCGGGCCGGGCCGCTATGGCCTGCCCAGTCACGGCCACCCGCTCCCGAGCGGAGGCTCGCGTGGCTGAGGCAGGCAGAAACTGGTCACGCGACGCCGGGGAACTGGCCGCCTGCTTCACCGTCCACGCCCGGGACCTGTTCGGCCACGCCTGCGTGCTGGCCGACGCCGACCGGGACCTGGCCAGCGACCTGGTGCAGGCCACGTTCGAGGCGGCGGCGGGGACCTGGTGCACGTTACGGGACCTGCCCGCCGACCAGTGCCGCGGCTGGCTGCGGGACACGCTGGCCGACGCGGCCGAGCGCCAGACCGGCCACCCGGCTGGGCGGCGCTGGGCGGCCGGTCGTCTCGCCGTCGCACTGGCGGATCACCGAGCTGAAGACGGCCCGGTTCCGCTCGGACTACGACGCCGCGGCGGGCCTGGAGCGGTTCGCCCGGTGGCTGTGGACCCGCGCGCCCGGGTCTGGCGCCGGGCGGACGGGGATCGGCCCGGCCAGCCCGCACGCTCTGGCTGAAGAGGACAGGCCTGAAGAGAACGGGCCTCTACGGGAACGGAGGATCGGGCAGTGCGCACGGAACTGGGGCAGCCGTCCCGCCCGGGAGTTACGGTGACCCGGTGAGCGAGCTCTACGAGCAGCACTACGCCTCGCTCGTCCGGCTCGCCGCGCTGCTGGTCCGCGACACCGCGACCGCCGAAGAGATCGTGCAGGACTCGTTCGTGGCCGCCGCGTGGCGCCGGCGCGGGGACACCGACGGCACGCTGGACTTCCTCCGCCAGTCGGTGCTCAACCGGTCCCGGTCCGCGCTGCGGCACGGGATCAGCCCGGCGCCGGCCGCCGCCGGATGCCCGTCCGGTCCCGCGCCGCTGCTGGCCGCGCTCGGCGAACTGCCCGCCCGGCAGCGTGAGGTGCTCGTCCTGCGGTACTACGCGAACCTGTCCGAGGAGCAGGCCGCGGACACCATCGGCATCAGCGTGCCGGCCGTCCGCCGGCACGCCACCCGGGCCAACGCCGCCCTGCGCACGCTGCTCAACGCCGGCTGAGGCGGCCCGGCATCCTGAGCCACGCGGTGGCGTGCCCGGAGGGTTTGGCCGGAAGGGCCGGGGGTACCCGGCGGGACCGAGGGAAAGGAGGCCCGATGCCCCGCGACCCCCACGACGCCGAGGACCTGGTGCAGGAGACCTACACCAAGGCGTACGCGAGCTTCCAGCAGTTCCGTGAGGGCACCAACGCGCGGGCCTGACTGCTGCGCATCCTCACCAGCACGTTCATCAACGGCTGACCCGGCGGCGGCAGCGGGAGCCCGTCCGGGTATCCACCACGGGCCTCGAGGACTGGCAGCTCACCCAGGGCTGGGCCGGGCCGGGCGCCGCGCCCCGGTCCGCCGAGGAGATCGCGCTGGACCGGCTGCCCGACTCCGCCATCATCCGGGCGCTGAAGGAACTGCCGCGCGACTTCCGCACCGCGGTCTACCTCGCGGACATGGAGGGCTTCACCTACCGGGAGGTCGCGGACATCATGCGCTGCCCGATCGGCACCGTGATGTCGCGGCTGCACCGGGCGCGCGGCCAGTTGCGGAGCGCGCTCCGCGACCAGGCCGCCGAGCGGGGCATCGTGCCGCACCCGCGCTAGCTCAGGAGGCACTGCTGTCCCGCCGCCGCAGGAAACTGATGAACTCGGCTCCCTCACGCAGGCGGCGCCGCATCATCTCGGGGCTGCGCAGCATCTCGGCGGACATCTCGGCGATCTTCCCGGCCCGGAAGTAGAACTGCCGGTAAAAGCTATCGACGGAGTCGTAGATCTCGGTCCGGTTGAGGTTCGGGTAACTGAGGGCCGCGGCCTGCACACCGTGCTCGTCGAGCAGCGCGGCATCGTCCCCGGGCAGCCAGCCGTTCTCCCTGGCCTGCTCGTACAGGGCGGTCCCCGGGTACGGGGCGGCGATCGAGACCTGCAGCGAGTGCGGGTTGATCTCCTTGGCGAAGCGGATGGTTTCCTGAATGGTCTCCGCCGTCTCACCGGGCAGGCCGACGATAAAGGTGCCGTGGATGGTAATCCCGAGGTCCCGGCAGTCTTTCGTGAACTGGCGGGCCCGGTCAACGCGGACGCCTTTCTTGATGTTGATGAGGATCTGCTGATTCCCGGACTCGTAGCCGACCAGCAGCAGGCGCAGGCCGTTGTCCCGCAGCACCTTCAGAGTCTCGAACGGTACGTTCGCCTTGGCGTTGCAGGACCAGGTCAGGCCGAGTTTGCCCATGCCGCGGGCGATTTCCTCCGCGCGGCGGCGATCGTCGGTGAACGTGTCGTCGTCGAAGAAGACCTCCCTGACCGATGGGAACAGCTCGGTGATGCGGGCCATCTCGCCCAGGACGTGCTCCGCGCTCCGGGTCCGGTAGCGGTGCCCGCCCACGGTCTGCGGCCACAGGCAGAACGTGCACCGCGAGCGGCACCCCCGGCCGGTGTACAGGGACACGTACGGGTGCTTGAGGTAGCCGATGAAGTAGTCGTCCACATTCAGGTCTCGCCGGTACACGTCGGTGACGTACGGCAGCCGGTCCATGTCTTCCAGGATCGGCCGGTCCGGGGTGTGCACCACCTGGCCCGCCGGATCCCGGAACGTGAGCCCGCGGACCTCGTCCAGGGGCCGGCCCCCGGCGATTTCGGCGATGGTGAAGTCGAACTCCTCGCGGGCCACGAAGTCGATCGCGTCCGACGCCAGCAGCGAGGCTTCCGGCTCCACCGCCACCTTGGCCCCGACGAAGCCGACCTTCAGCGCCGGGTTCGCCCGTTTGAGCGCCTCGGCCACCTGCACGTCCCCGGCGAAGGACGGGGAACTCGTGTGCAGCACGGCGAGATCGTGCTGGTGTGCGAGCGGCAGCACGTCGTCGAGGCCGAGGCCGGCCGCGGGCGCGTCCACGAGCTTGCTGCCCGGCACGATCGCGGCCACCTGGGCCAGCCAGGTCGGGTACCAGAACGACCTGATCTCACGTTTGGCCTGGTAGCGCGAGCCTGCGCCACCGTCGAATCCCTCATACGACGGCGGGTGCAAGCACAGCGTGCGCATCACGGATAGCCCACCTCCCGGGCGGAACGTTGGTGCGGAGGACTGCCGGCCCCGGTGGTGCCGGCGGGCGCGGCGGGGGCGCCAGCCGGGGCATCCGCCTGGTGGTCCCGGCCCACATCGATGCTGGCCATCGCGGCGGCGAAGGCCTGATCCCAGTCGGCGGCCGGCCGGGCCGGCCGCGCGGGCCAGGGCCGGTCGAGGGCGGCCAGGACACTGGCCGCGATCTCCCGTGGCCGCGGGCTGGACACCTCGGCCCCGCCCAGCTCCAGCTCATGCTGGACGTTCTCCCGGCCATGACCCGGCATGGCGTCCACGAGCAGCAGCCTGCGCCCGGACGCCCGGGCCTCACCGCAGGTCAGGGCGCCGGGCAGGGTCACGACGAGGTCGCAGGCGCTCATCAGCTCGGCGATGCGCGGGGTGAAGCCGAAGGGCCGGACCAGGGGGCAGACCGCCGCCAGATCCCGGAGCCGGGCTTCGAGCCGGCCGTTGCGGCCCGCTACGGCCAGCACGTGCACCCCGGCTCCGGCCAGGGCCCGCGCGGCGCCCTCCACCGGCCCGAGTCCCCAGCCGCCGCCCATGAGCAGGACGCACCGCGCCCCGGGCGGTAGGCCCAGCGACGAGCGGGCGGCGAGCTGCGGCACCGGCTGGTAGAAGGCGGGGCGCACCGGCGGCGGCACGATGGCGGTCCGGGCCCGGGGCAGGTAGCGGCGCACGGCGGCGGCCCCGGCAGCAGAGGTCACCAGGTACAGGTCGATACCCGCGCGGACCCACGTCGCGTGCGGCAGGGCGTCGGGGCACAGCACGGCGGTGCGCGGCCCCGGCGCGGACCCGGCCAGCGCGACCCGGCCGGTGCCGACCCGGCCGGTGCCGACCCGGCCAGCGCGGCCGCGGCGGGGACGCCCGCGGCGAACACGCTGATGATCAGATCGGCGGGCTCATCGCGCAGTTCGCCGCGGAGGGCAGCCAGCAGCCGCGGCGTGGCCGCGTGGTCCATGGCCGCGGCGAGGCGGCTGCCCGCCCGCAGATGGGCGAAGTGGAGCCCGTCGTACACCCCCGGCCTGCTCACCAGCTGGCGGAAGACCCAGTCGCCGGCCGGGCCCGCGCGCGGGCCCAGCAAGGCCATGCAGTCCAGGGTCCGGCTTTCCCAGCCGAGCCGGGCCAGGCTCCCGGAAAGCACCTCGGAGACCACGTCGTGCCCCAGGCCCAGTGCGCCGGAGAGGATCACCGCGCGTTTCGGCACCGGCCCGCACCTCCCCATATCGTCGTCCCGGCCGCGTTGGCCGGCGCGCAGTCACCGGGTCGCTGGCCCTACCCGCAGGCCTCCGCGGCCAAACCGGGGCCCGGGTGTGCCGGGCACGTTTGCCGGGGGCCTCCTGGGTAACTTCGAGTGGGTGCTCGAGCCGATCCGCGCAGGCCGGCTTCCGGCGGGACCAGCCGCATGACCCGCCCGCGCCCACCGGAGCAGGCCCCGTTCGCCCGCCGGGCCGGCGCCTGGCTGGCCTGGTGGGTCCTGCTGATGTCGTTCTGGGTGATCCTGGACGATTCGATCGCCCCGGACGAACTGCTGGCCGGGGCGGGCGCGGCCGCCCTGGCCGCCTTCCTGGCCGAGCTGGTCACCTACCAGGCGGCCGCCCGGGTACGGATCAGGGTGTCCTGGCTGGCCCGGGTGATCGGACTCCCGGGCGAGGTGGCCCGGGACACCGTGATCGTCTTCGCGGCCCTGTGGCGCCAGCTGGCCCGTGGTGAGGAGCCGCACAGCGGGTTCCGCAGGCTGCCGGTGCGCTACGGCGACGAGACGGCCGCGGGACGGACCCGCCGGACCCTGCTGATCGGCGGCGCATCCCTCGCTCCCAACACGATCGCGGCCGGCCTTGACCAGGACACCGCCACGATGGTGGTCCACCAGCTTGTGGTAAGCGAAGGGGAGGCGGAGTGAACAGCTTCGTGATCGCCGCCATCATCATGCTGCTGGCCGTGATCCCCTGCGGGATCGTGGTGGCGCGGGGCACGACCATGGACGCCGTCGTGGCCTACGAGGCGGGCAGCGCCATCGTCTTCATGGTGCTGGTGCTGCTGGCCGAGGGGTTCCGCCGCCCGGGTGAGTTCGAGCTTCCGGTGCACCTCGCCGTGCTGCTCTTCGGCGGCGGGCTGGTGTTCGTGCGGTTCCTGGAGCGGTGGCTGTGACCATTCACGGGATCGTCGCCGACGTCCTGCTGGGCCTGGCCGTCGTCGTGGTGCTGGCCTCATCGGCAGGAATCCTGGTCATGCGGGACGCCTATCAGAAGCTGCACTACGTGACGCCCATCGCGGTGGTGGCGCCGGTGATCGTCGCGCTGGCCGTCCTCGTCCAGTCCGGCTGGACCGAGAACAGCGGGGAGACCTGGCTGGGGCTGCTGTTCATGCTGGCCGGCGGTCCCTTCCTGGCCCACGCCACGATCAGGGCCGCCCGGATCAGGCGGACAGGCGACTGGCGATCCGGTGCTGGCCAGCCGGGGGCGGGCCGGGGCCGCCCGCCGGGCCCGCCGGACCGGCGGCAGCCTGGCCACGGCGCCGGGGAGCGCGATGGGTAGCGCCCACCTGGCGGCGGTGGTCACGCCGTACACGATCCCTGCTCCCCTGATGGATGTCCTGCAGGTGACGCTCCTGGTCCTGGTGGCCGCCGGCGCCACCGCGGTGGTGCTGATCCGCGAACCGGTCCGCCAGGTGATCATGCTGAGCCTGTACGGCGTGCTGCTGGCCGTGCTGTTCCTGGCCTTCCAGGCCCCGGATGTGACGCTGTCCGAGCTGACCGTGGGCGCCGTGGCGCTGCCCGTGCTGCTGCTGCTCACCCTGGCCAAGGTGAGGAGGCGGGAAAAATGACCCCGGGGCAGCGCCGCTGGATCTTCCTGGCCGCGGTGGCCGGCCTGGCCGCCTTCTACCTGTGGGGACTGGCCAGCCTGCCCGGCTTCGGCAACTACCCCGGCCCGTACGGCGACATCATCAACCGCGTGGCCGTGGCCGGGACCAACGCGACCGGCGTGGTCTCGGCGGTCAACTTCGAATACCGCGGGTTCGACACGGTGGGCGAGGAGTTCATCCTGTTCGTCGCGGCCACCGGGATGGCCGTGGTGCTGCGCCACCTGCGCAGCGAGCGGCAACAGGACGAGACAGACCCGACGACGGACTGGGCGATCCCGCCCGCCAGTGACGCGATACGGCTGGTGGCGCTGCTGTTCACCGGGCCGGTCGTAGTGCTGGGCTGGTTCCTCGCCTCGCACGCGCAGACCAGCCCGTCGGGCGGGTTCCAGGGCGGGGTGGTGCTGGCCACCGCGTTCATCCTCATCTACCTATCCGGCGAGTTCCTGCTGCTGCGGCGGATCAGCCCGGCCGACGTGACCGACGCGGTGGAGGCGGTCGGCGCGGGCGGGTTCGCCGCCATCGGGGTCAGCGCGATGGCCATGGGGCTTTCCTACCTGAAGAATTTCCTGCCCCGCGGCACCGTCCCCGGTGCGGTGAGTTCAGCCGGGACCATCCCGCTGATCAGCTTCTTCGTGGGCCTGGAGGTGGCGGCGGCCTTCGTCTTGATCGTCGGCGAACTGGTCGAGCAGACGCTCCTCGTCCGGCCGGGGGAGCGGTAATGCACATCGTCCCGTTCGTAGTGGTGGTGTACATCCTGGCCGTCGGCCTGTACGGCGTCGTGACCAGCCGCCACCTGATCCACCAGATCGTCTGCCTGATCGTGGTGCAGTCCTCGACCTATGTCCTGCTGCTCGGCGTCGGGTACAAGACCGGGGCGGTGGCGCCGTACTTCTACGACATCCCGGTGCATACCCCCGCCGTCAACCCGGTGGTGCAGGCCCTGGCCCTGACCGACGTGGTGGTCGAGGCCGCCGTCACCGCCCTGCTGCTGGCCATCGCCGTGCAGGCTCAGAAGCGGTTCGGGACCCTCGATCCGCAACAGCTCGTCCAGCTGAAGGGCTAGGCCGGCTGCCGTGGACCAGCTCCTGCCCCTGGCCGTCGTCCTGCCGCTGCTCGTGGCGGCGGCGATCGGCGCGCTGAACCCCCTGCTGCGCCGCCAGCGCCGGATCCTGGACTCGGTGGCCATCGCGGCCAGCGCCCTGGTGACCATCCTGCTGGTGATCATCATGATCCGGGTCGCGCATCACGACGAGATCTACTGGTTCGGCGGCTTCCGGCCGCACCACGGGATCGCGATCGGCATCGACTTCGAGGTCGGGCCGCTCGGCGCGGGCCTGGCCTGCCTGGCCGCCGTGCTGGTGACCGCGGGCATGGTCTTCTCCTGGCGGTACTTCGAACGGGTCGCCGCCTACTACCACGTGCTGATGCTGGCCTTCCTGGCGGGCATGACCGGGTTCTGCCTGACCGGCGACATCTTCGACATGTTCGTCTGGTTCGAGCTGATGAGCGTCGCGGCCTACGCGCTGACCGCCTACCGGCCCGAGGAACGCGGCTCGATCCAGGGCGCGCTGAACTTCGCCATCACCAACAGCACCGGCGCCTACCTGGCCCTGTCCGGGATCGCCGTCGTCTACGGCCGGACCGGGGCGCTCAACATGGCCCAGATCGGCCAGGACCTGGCCCGGCACCGGCCGGACGGCCTGGTCGTGGTGGCGTTCGTGCTCATCATCACCGGATGGCTGATCAAGGGGGCCATCGTCCCGTTCCACTTCTGGCTGGCTGACGCGCACGCGGTCGCCCCTACCCCGGTGTGCGTGCTGTTCTCCGGGGTCATGGTCGAACTCGGGCTGTACGGCGTGGCCCGGGTCTACTGGTCCATGTTCGGCCACGCCCTGACCGGCCAAACGCCGGGGAACCGCGCCACGATCTCGCACGCGTTCCTGGTCCTCGGGCTGCTCACCGCGATCGTAGGTGCGCTGTTCTGCTTCCGCGAACGGCACATCAAACGGCTGCTCGCGTTCTCGACCATCAGCCACGCTGGGATGTTCCTGGTGGGCATCGCCCTGCTCACGCCGCTCGGGCTGACCGGCGCGGCCGTGTACGTGGCCGGGCACGCGATGGTGATGGCGGCGCTGTTCCTCTGCACCGGGATCGTGCTGCACCGGCTGCGGTCGGTCAACGAGACCTGGCTGCATGGCCGGGGCCTCCGGCTGCCGGTGACCGGAGTGATCTTCACGCTGGCCGCCTTCGGCCTGGCTGGCCTGCCGCCGTTCGCCACCTACCTGGGCTTGGGCTGGATCACCGGCAGCAGTGGCGCTCAGGGGATGACCTGGGTCACCGCGCTGCTCGTGTTCGCCTCGGTCCTGGCCGGCGGGGCCGTGCTGCGGGTCGCCGGGGGGGTCTTCTACGGGCTGGGCGACCCGCCCAGCGAGACCCTGGAGATGGCGGAGGAGTCCGCAGAGGAGACGAGCGAGACCGACGAGGGTAAGCAGCGAACCCCGCTCACCATGATCGTCCCGCCCGTGCTGCTGGCCGCCGCCGCCCTGGCCACGGGTTGGTACCCCATCTGGGGACCGTGGTCGGTGCGGCCGCGGTGCGCTTCCAGGACCAGGGCGGCTACAACGCCGCCGTGCTGTACGGCGCCCGCGCCGTGCGCGCGGCCGCCCCTTCCGCCGCTGAGCCCGCCGGGGTCAGCGCGGCGGGCCTGATCACCGGCCTGGGCGCGGCCGCCGGGGCGGTGCTGCTCGCCTTGGCCGGCCTGTACTGGCGGCGGCTGCCGCTGCTGCGCCGTGGGTTCGAGCCGGGTACCGGCCTGGTGCGGCCCCTGGAGCGCTTCCAGAGCGGCGTGGTCAACGATTACGTCACCTGGATCGTGATCGGGGTGGCCTGCCTGGGCGGCGCGCTGGCCTTCTCGATCCGCTGACCCGACGGCCCGGGTGAGAGCCCGGCCCCGCCGTGAGGGACCGGGCCGGGGCCGGGTCAGGATCCTCTGATTCCCCCGAGCACGCGGGCCCAGAAGCGCCGGTTCCCCAGCATCCGCACGCGCTCCCGGAACGGGCGCCTGGGAACCGCCCGGTGGATGCACAGCTCCCCGTCCCCGGGCAGCAGGCAATCCCCCGCGCAGTTGCCCCAGCAGTGCCGGCAATGCCGGCGGGCGGGCGGTTCCACACCTAAATGATGCACCTCTGTCCCGGCGGAGCCGGCTCAGCCTTCGGGCTTGGGGCTGAACAGGGCGAACATGCTCCCGTTGGGGTCGGTGAGGTAGGCGATGGACATGCCGTCCTCCATCGTCAGCGGCGCGACGACGACCTTGCCGCCGAGTTCCTCGGTGCGGGCCGCGGTCGCGGCGACGTCCTCGACCTGGACCACGAAGACCGCATAGGGCGGGATGTTGCCGCCGGTGCTGAAGATGCCGCCGGACGGGCGGCCGGCCCCCGGCGCGGTGATCATCGTGTACGTCCCGTCGGGCGCGAACGACCAGCCGAACAGCGGGCCATAGAACGCTTTGGCCGCCTCGACGTCGGGGGCGCCGATCTCGAACCAGGAGACGGTGTTCGCTGCGGACATGATTTCCTCCATCTGGATGACGTTGCCGTTAGCGCCACCCTGCTAGCGGTCCGCGACACCCTTATGTCGGTGTTTCCCGCGGACTTTCCCCGGCGGTCAGACCCGCAGGTCGGGCCGGCGGACGATGGAGTCCGGGATGTCCACGCCGAGGTCGCGGTAGGACCGCGGCGATGCGGGCTCGCCCGTGTCGTCGGCGGCCAGGATGCGGTCCACCCGGAAGGCCCGGGCCCCGCCCCGCAGCCGGCACCAGGCCATCAGGTACCACTGGGTCCGGGTGGCCGCGAACGCGACCGGCTCGACCTCCCGGGCCGTCTCGCGGTCGTGCCGGTCCCGGTAGGTGATCCGGAGCACGTGCCGGGCGGTGATCGCCTCCTGGATCGCCAGCGGGACCGTGGCCGGGGGCGGCGCGCCCCACCGCTGGGCGGCCCGCTCCCGGGCGGGCCCCTTCCGGCCGGCCCGCTCCCGGGCGGGCGGCGGCTCGCTGTCCTGAACTCCCGCCCTGGCCCCGGCCGCGTGGCGCTCCGCCGGGCGGGCCGCGCCGATCAGCCGGACCCGGTCCAGCAGTTCCCCGGCCTCCGCGGTCTGCGCGGCCGACGCGGTGGCCAGCACCTTGCGCAGCGCGCTGCGGGTGGCCGCGGCGAACGGCGTGTGCTCCTCCCGGGCCAGGGAGACCGCGATCGCGACCATCTCGGCCGCGGTGAAGTTGAGCGGCGGCAGGGTCAGCGTCTTGTCGATCACGTAGCCGCCGCCCCGCCCGGTTTCCGCGTAGATCGGCACCCCGGATTCCTGCAGCGCCAGGATGTCCCGCTCGATGGTCCGCGTGCTGACCTCGTAGTGCTCGGCCAGCTGCCGCGCCGACCGGGGCCGCGGCGCTACCGCCCGCAGCTCCTCGACCAGCGCGTAGAGCCGATCGGTCCGGTTCATGCCCGGGACACTACGCGCGCGCACCGACATTCCCGCGGCCCGCACGCGCCCTTGCGCGCAGCGGCGCCAGGGCGTGTCCTTGAGGGGACAGGGGGAGTGAGTCTTGAGTGAGCAGCACATCGAGGATCGTGGGCATCATCGCGGCCGCCGTTCTCGCAGGCGGGCTGGCCGCGTGCGGCACGCCTGGCCCGAGCGTTCACCCGGCCGGGGCGGCCCGGGCCAGCGCGGCCGCCGTCCCGGTACGGGCGCAGCCGAACGCGGTCGGCTGGTCCGGGATGATCCAGCGTCCTGACCACATCTACGTGGGCATGGGCGGGGCACCGGTGGTCCGGCAGCTGGTCTGGCGGAACTGGGGTGGCCCCAGGGCCTGGGCGGCCGGCACGCTCGATATCTACTGGCCGCAGCCCGGTCCGATATCCGGCTGGCACCCGACCACCTACCCGGTCACGGTGCGGCTGCAGGACATCGGGACGCACGACGGGCAGCCGTCGTACCGGAAGATGACGGACTTCTACGTCACCCGCCGGGGGGCCGCGAAGGTGCTGTCCTTCACCTTCTACGTCCTGCCGGGCGGGTCGGTCCCGGGATGGAACGCCCCCGCCATCCTGGGCCAGGCCAGCCCGCCCGCCCAGGCGTAACAGAGAATTAACGTGAGAGAGGGCCCCGGACCGCATACCGGGCCGTCTCGCGGGAAGTTGCGTCAGACGTCTGGTCCACCCCAGGTCTGCGAGGTACCCGTGGCCGCTGCTGATGCCGACGGCTGGCGCTCGCGCGGGGCCTGCGTGTCGGCCGATCCCGACCTGTTCTTCCCCATCTCGCCGGCCGGCGCCAGCCAGCGCCAGGTGGCACAGGCCAAGGCGGTCTGCGCGCGCTGCGCTGTCCGGGCCGAGTGCCTGTCGTTCGCGGTGGAGACCAGGCAGGCGCACGGCGTGTGGGGCGGCCTGGATGAGGAGGAACTGGCCCGGCGGCGGCGCAGTCTCCGCGCTCCCGACAGCAGCCCGCTACGCCCGCGCATCCCCGGCACCGGCCCGGTCGCGAGCCGGGGACCTGGTGACCGGCCGTCCCATGAATATGAGCGGCAGGCCCGGTAAACCCTCAGCCCTGAACTGCGGCCGGGGGGTGGCGCTTGATGCGGCAGGAAGTTGCGGGCAGCGCCGCTGAGACAGATCCCGCTCCCACCCTCACCGAGCGGGTCGCCGCGGCCCGTTCCAGGCTGGCGGACAATGCGGAACGGCTGGCCGCGGCCGCCGAGCGGCTGCGGGCCACCCGGACATCACTCGCGTCAGGCCGGAGCCGGCGGGAGCAGCTGCACGAGTCGGCCTACGCCCGGCGTACCTCGGCCAGCCCGGCCGCCCGGTCGTTCATGGTGCCGGACGAGACGATCCCGCATCCCGAGGTCCCGGGCCGGGCCTGGGCGGGACATCAACGCCGGACCGCTGCTAGCTTTACCGGTCATGACTGAACCTGCCGCGACGGCTCCCCAGCGTGTCCTGGTTACCGGCGAGAGCCCGGCTTCGTGGGCGCGACCCTGGTCCGGCGGCTCGCCGGCAGCGGGCACTCGGTCCGGGTGTTCGACAACTACTCCACCGGCAACCCGGCGTACCTGGATGGCGTGGGCGCCGAGCTGGTGGAGGGTGACATCCGCGACGCGGGGGCACTCGACGCCGCGCTGGCCGGGATGGACTCGATCATCCACCTGGCCGCGGCCGGCTCGGTCGTGATGTCGGTGGCCGACCCGGTGATGAACTTCGAGGCCAACGTGGTCGGCACGTTCCGCGTGCTGGACGCGGCGCGGCGGGCCGGCGTGGAGCGGGTCGTGCTGGCCTCCACCGGCGGCGCGCTGATCGGCGACGCCCTGCCCCCGGTCAACGAGTTCTCGCTGCCCAAGCCGATCTCGCCGTACGGGGCGAGCAAGCTCGCCGGGGAAGGGTACGCGCACGCCTTCGCCAAATCCTTCGGGATGCGCACGGTGGCGCTGCGGTTCGCCAACGTCTACGGCCCGTGGAGCGGGCACAAGAAGGGCGCGATGACCGTGTTCTTCCGCGCGCTGCACACCGGCCAGCCCATCGTGATCTACGGTGACGGGACCTCGTCGCGGGACTACACGCACGTGGACGACATCGCCCACGCGCTGCAGCTGGGGCTGGAGACAGACGTGCCCGGCGGCACGGTGCTGCACATCGCCTCCGGCGTGGAGACCACCATCACCGAGCTCGCCAGCCTGTGCCGGAACGCGGCGGGCCAGCCTGATCACCCGGTGGAGTACCAGCCCCGGCGGGTCGGAGAGGTGGACCGGAACTTCGCCACCTACGACCTGGCCAAGCAGGTCCTCGGGTACACGCCGGCCATCAGCCGCGAGGACGGCATCACCCAGACCTGGCAGTGGTACCAGGAGCACGTGTTCACCGCCTAGCCGCCGAACCCAGGCGGGGGGCAGCCCGGGAAATCGCTAGGTTGACAACACTGTAAAGCCGCGGACAGGATGACGGTTGACACATCCGTCAACCTAGACGCGCGGAGGCCGGCATGGCCCACGGCCCTGTCCCTTACAGCCCTGTCCCTCGGGGCCCTGTCCCTCGGCCCCCCAGGACCCTGTCCCCCGCACCCCCGCCCAGCCCCGGCCGGGCGCCCCTGGCCCGGCACCGCACGCCGCCGGGCCGCAGCGGCCCTGGTCGGTCCTGGTCCTGCTGTGCGCGGCCGAATTCATGGTGATCCTGGACATCACCGTGGTGAACGTGGCGCTGCCCTCGATCGGCCGGGCCCTGGGCCTGAGCGCCGCCGGCCTGCCCTGGGTGGTGACCGCGTACGTGCTGATGACCGGCGGGCTGACCCTGCTCGGCGGCCGGGCCGCTGACCTGCTGGGAGGCCGGCGGGTGTTCCTGGCCGGGCTGGCCCTGTTCACGGCCGCGTCGCTGGCCAGCGGGCTGGCGCCGGCGGCGGGGCTGCTGATCGGCGCCCGGGCCGCGCAGGGGTTCGGTGCCGCGCTGCTCACCCCGGCCGCGCTGTCGGTCATCACCGCGACGTACGCGGGGGCGCAGCGGGCCACCGCGCTGAGCGTCTGGGGGGCGCTGGGCGCCGCCGGGGCCGCGGCCGGGGTACTGCTGGGCGGCGTCCTGACCACCTGGCTCGGCTGGCGCTCGGTGTTCCTGATCAACGTGCCGGTCGGCACGGCGGCCGGGTTCCTGGCCGGGCGGCTGATCCCGGGCCAGGCCGCGGCGGGCCGCGGCCTGGCCCGGCTCGACCTGCCCGCCGCGCTGCTCGGCGTGGCCAGCCTGGGCACCGCGGTGTACGCGATCACCGGGGCGCCGGGGCACGGCTGGCACTCGGCCTGGACGCTCGGGCTGCTGGCCCTGGCCGGGGTGCTGCTCGCCGCGTTCGCGGTGGCCGAGCGGGCCGCCCGGGAACCGCTCTTCCCGCCCCGGGCCTGGCGTGACCGCCGGCTGGCCAGCGGCGCCCTGGTCATGCTGGGGGCGACCGCCGTCCTGGTCGCCGCGTTCTTCCTCGGCTCGCTGTACCTGCAGGACGTGCTGGCCGCCTCCCCGGTCCAGGCCGGCCTGGGCTTCCTGCCCCTGGTCCTGGTGATCGGGGCCGGCGCGCACCTGGCCTCCCGGCTGCTGGGCCGGGCCGGTTCCCGGGCCCTGGCCGCGGCCGGCCTGATCCTGATGGCGGCCGGCGCCCTGCTGCTGGCGCAGGCCACCGCCGCGGCGGGATACCCGGCCCTGCTGCCCGGCTTCCTGGTCCTGGGCTTCGGGACCGGGCTGGTGCTGCCCGCCGCCTCGGTAACCGCCCTGGCCGATCCCGGCCCGGGCCGGGCCGGGTTCGCCTCCGGCTTCCTGGCCACCGCGCACGAGCTCGGCGCGGCGCTCGGGGTGGCGGTGTTCACCGCCATCGCGGCGGTGGCCACGGGCGGCGCGGTGACCGGCGCGGGCTTCGCGGCCGGGTACCACCGGGCGTTCACCGTGGCGGCCGGGGTGGCCGCGGTCCTGGCCGTCCTCACCGCGGCGGCCGTGCCCGCCGTGCGGCCCGCGCCCGGCACCCGGACCGGCGGCCCGCACTGAGCGTGAGCTGCAGGACCGCATACCCTGTGCGCCGGGCTCCCGGCACGCTACGATCACCGCCTGATGGACAGGATCCGGGTCGCGCTGGCCGAAGACAACGTGCTGCTCCGCGAGGGGGTCTCCCGGCTGGTCGCCTCGAACGAGGACTTCGAGCTGGCGGGCACCGCCTCTGACCTGCCTGAGCTGCTGGCCCTGGTCGCCGCGGTACACCCGGACGTGGTGGTCACCGACATCCGGATGCCGCCCACCGGGACCAACGAGGGTATCCAGGCCGCTGGGTGGCTCCGGGAGAACCATCCCCAGGTCGGCGTGGTCGTGCTGAGCCAGTACACCGCACCCGGCTACGCGATGGCGCTGCTGGAGCACGGGTCGGCGGGCCGCGCCTACCTGCTCAAGGAGCGGGTGGCCAGCGTGGACGAGCTGGCCCGGGCCATCCGCGCGGTGGCCGGCGGCGGCTCGGTCATCGACCCGATGGTGGTGGACGAGCTGGTCCGCTCCCGGTCCCGGCACCAGCAGTCCAGCCTGGCCCAGCTCACCCCCCGGGAGACCGAGATCCTGGCGGAGATGGCCCAGGGCAAGAGCAACGCCGCGATCGCCGCCGCGCTGTCGGTCTCCGAGCGGGCGGTGGAGAAGCACACCAACTCGATCTTCGCCAAGCTGGGGCTGAGCGAGGAGAAGGACCTCAACCGCCGGGTCAAGGCGGTCCTGCTCTACCTGAGCGAGGCCCAGCCCAGCTAACGGGCCCAGCTAACCGGGCCAGCTAACCCAGCCCGCTAACCCAGCCCAGCTGACCCAGCCGCTAACACCGGGAAGCTGCCCCACCAGCCACGGGGGTGGCAGCACCCTCGGCCTGCCGGGCCTGCCGTGGCAGGCTTGAGTCATGACCACCCCGCACGCAGTGGTCGTGGTAGACGACCAGGCACCCTTCCGGCTGGCCGCCAAGGCGGTGCTGCGCCGGGCCGGCTGTTTCGAGCTGGCCGGCGAGGCATCCAGCGGCGCGGAAGCGATCGAGCTGGTGGACGCGCTGCGCCCGGCCCTGGTCCTGATGGACATCAACATGCCGGAGATGAACGGCATCGAGGCCACCCGGCGCATCGTGGCCGCCCACCCGGACGTGGTGGTGTTCCTCTGCTCCACCTACGACGTGGCGGACCTGCCGCCGGCCGTGGCGGCCAGCGGGGCCAGCGCCTACGTCAACAAGGAGCAGTTCGGCGCGGACACGCTGCGCCGCCTGTGGGAGGAGCGGGGGCCGGGGTCGTTCGCCGCCACCTGACCGGGCCGCGGACGCGGGGCAGCCGGCCGGGCGGTTCTCGTTGCGGAAAAAAGAACCTGATCTCAGATGACCGGGACCGATCCGGTGATCGTGGCGCCGTGACCAGGCTCGGACTCCCACCGGACAGTCCCGCCGATGGCGCCGAGCCGGTCGGACATGTTGACGAACCCGTGGCCGCCGCGGGCCTGCGCCGCGTCGAAGCCCGGGCCGTCGTCGCGGACCGAGAACAGCAGCCCGCCGGACTCTTCCCAGAGCCTGAGCTGCACACTCGCGCCCGCCGCGTGCTTGCCGGCGTTCTGCAGCGCTTCCAGGCAGCAGAAGTAGATGGCGGTCTCGATGCCCTGGGAGTACCGGCCGATGCCGTCGGTGCTCACCGTGACCGGCAGCGGGGCCCGGCTCGCCGCGGCGCGCAGCGCCTCGCCCAGGCCGTTGTCGGCCAGCAGCGGCGGGTAGATGCCGTGCGCCAGCTCGCGCAGCTCGCGGATGGTGGCCTGCACGTCGTCGGACATCTGGGCCAGCATCTCGGCTCCGGTCTCCGGGTCGTCGGCGATGATGTCGCGGGCCAGCCGGAGGGTGACGGCCAGCGCGACCAGATGCTGCTGGGCCCCGTCGTGCAGGTCCCGCTCGACCCGGCGCCGCTCGGCGTCGCCGCTGGCCACGATGCGGGCGCGCGATTCGCGGAGCTCGTCCGCCTGGTGCCGCAGCTCGTCCAGGGTGGTCTGCAGGGCCGCGTCCAGCCGGACGTTGTAGAACGCCAGGCCGGCCTGGCGGGCCAGCTCGGTCAGCACCCGGTCGTCTTCCTCGGTGAACGTGTCCGCGTCCGCGGGCCGCTCTACGACCAGCAGGCCGAGCAGCTCCCCCGCGTGGCTGATCGGCGCGACCCGCAGCTGGGCCCCGGGACGGCCGTCGAGCAGGGCGGGCAGCCAGATCGAGGCCCAGGCGTTCCCGGACACCCCGGCCCGGGTCACCACCGGGCGCTCCCGGTCACCGACGATGATGGACCGGCGTCCCGCGTCCGGCACGGAGACCGTGCGCTCCAGCACCTCGCCGCTGCCGGAGTACACCTCGGCGCTGGTCAGGGCCATTGTCTTGCGCAGCGACTCGGCCAGCTGGAGCAGCAGCTCGTCCATGGCCACGGCCCGGGTCATCCGGCTGCCGAAGGTGCGCAGTGCCTCGTCTGGCGCCTCCCGGGCGCCGTACACGAACCGGGTGGCCGAGGCCATCAGCCGGTCCCGGGCGGGCAGGTAGCCCACCGCGGTGATCGCCGCGGCCAGCATGGACAGGCCGAGGATCTCGCGGTCCGCGCTGTCGCCGGGCCGCTGGCCCAGGCCCAGCACGATGACCAGGTAGATGGCCGCGACCACGACGCTGAACCCGGCCAGCGACAGGACGTGCACGAGCAGGCGCCCGGCCACCGGGGCCAGCCGGGGGCTGGTCCCGGCGACCAGCCCGGCCGGGATCGCCGCGGTGGCCCCCACCATCACCGCGGCCACCGGCCCGGGCCAGCCGACCAGCACGTGCAGCACCCCGAACACCAGGGCCGCGTCCGCGGCCAGCACCGCGCCGACCGCGAGCCATTGCATCCACTCCCGCTCGTGGCCGCCCAGCTGCCGGTACCGGGCCCGCGCGGCCGGCAGCGCGGCGAGCAGGGCGGCGGCCCAGATCACGGCGGCCGCCACGGCCGGGAATGGGCGCCCGGCCAGGGCCAGTACCAGCCCGGTGCCCAGGGCGGCCGCGGCGGCCAGGCCAGCCGCCCAGCGCCGGGCCCGGCTGCCCAGCCGGCCGTCCGGCGCGGCCAGGACGAACGCCACCGAGGCCGCGATGACCAGCGGCGCAGCCACGGTGGCCACGGCGCGGGCCAGCGCGTGCGGGCCGGGCTGGCTGGCTATCCGGGCCGCGGTGAGGGCGACCGCCCCGGCCAGGGCGCCGAGGGCCGCCGGCCACGGCCCGGCCCGGCCGCTGGCCGTCCGGCGGCTGGCGCACACAGCCGCGGCTGCGGCCCAGGCCAGGGTGACCGCGAAGGCCACGGCGCCCACCGCGGGCAGCCCGCCAGGCACGCTGACCCGCAGCCCGGCCACTACCACGGCCAGCGTGGCCAGCGGGGCCAGGACGCCGACCGCCAGGACGCGCGCGGTCATCCGCCCGGTCCGGGGCAGGCCGGCCGCCGCCCCCAGCCCGCGGGCCGCCGTCCCGCGGGCCGCGGGCCCGGAACCGGGCATGGTCTCGTTCATGGTCAGCGTGCCTCGATGACCACGACGCTGCTGCTGTCCGGCTCGGCTTCTGGCTTGTCGATCCGGCCGTCGCGCATCCGGACCACCCGCTCCGCGGCCGCGGCCACGCTGGAGTCGTGCGTCACCAGGATGATGGTCTGGCCCCCGCCGTGCAGGCGGCGCAGCAGCTCGATGACCTCCTCGCCGCCCTCGGAGTCCAGCGCCCCGGTTGGTTCGTCGGCGAGCAGCAGCGTGGGATCGTTGGCCAGGGCCCGGGCGATGGCCAGCCGCTGGCGCTGGCCGCCGGACAGCACGCCGGGCACGGCGCTGGCCTTGTCGCTGATGCCGAGCAGGTCAAGCAGGTCCCGGGCCCGGGTTTCGGCCATTTTCCGGCGGCGGCCCGCGATGACCGCGGGCAGGGCCACGTTCTCCAGGACCGTCATGCCTTCCAGCAGGTTGAAGAACTGGAAGACCAGCCCGATGTGCCGGCGGCGGAGCCGGGCCAGGTCGTCCTCGCTGCGCCCGGTCACCTCCTCGCCGGCCACGCTGATCTCGCCCTCGTCGGCGGTGTCCAGCCCGGCCACCAGGTTCAGCAAGGTGGACTTGCCACAGCCTGAGGGGCCCATCAGGGCCACGAACTCGCCGCTGGCGACGGTCAGGTCCACCCCCCGCAGCGCGCGCACCGGCGCGTTCTCTGCCTCGAATGTCTTGCGCACGCCGCGCATGGCCAGCGCGGCCGGGCTGTCGTTCATCACGCCCCCGTCCGGGTCGTCATCTCGGTGGTCCTGGCCGGGGCCCCGGAGCCGTCGGCCAGGTGAATGATCTTGTAAGCGGTCACGGGGGTGTCGCGCCCCTTGACCATCCGGGCGCCGAGCGGCACGGTGTCCACCGGCCTGCTCAGGGCCCGCAGCGTAGCCTCAGATACCACGGTCTCGCCCGCCGCCGCGAACTGCTGCAACCGCTGCGAGAGGTTCACCGTGTCCCCGACCAGGGTGTATTCCAGCCGTTCCGCCGACCCGAGCAGGGCGGCGGCCGCCTCGCCGCTGGACAGCCCCAGGCCGAGGCCGAAAGCGGGCAGGCCGTCGGAGAGCCAGCGGTCGTTGATGCCGGCCTGCAGGATGTGCATGACCGACGCCGCGGCCACGGCCCGGTCGGCGTGATCCTCCTGCGGGAACGGCGCGCCGAACACCGCCATGACCGCGTCGCCCACGAACTGCATGACCGTACCCCCCTCGCCCAGGATGGCCTGGTTCATCGCGGCCCGGTGGGTGTTCAGCTGGCCCGCGAGCTGGCTGGGGTCGGCGTGCTCGGCGATGGTGGAGTAGGACCGGATGTCGCTCATCAGCACGGTCACGATGACCCGCTCGGTCTCGCCGATGTCCCGCCGCTCCTGGCGGAGCTTGTCCGCCAGCCCGCCGGGCAGCAGCCGGGACAGCGTCTCGCCCTGCTCCTCGCGGTCCACGATGGCCTGGTGCAGCAGGCGCAGCCGCTGCAGCGCGCCCGAGTTGCCCGCGGACACCCCCTCGGCCAGCTTGACGAACACCGCCTCGACCTCCGCGTCAACGGCTTCCGGGGTGGTCCGGCAGGCCACGGCGATGGCCTTGATCGGTTTGCCCTCGGCGACCATGCCGAGCAGGTCTTCCTCGGCCGGGGTGAGTCCGCCCGGCGAGACCACGGGCGCGACCAGCGCCTGCACGATCGCGGGGTCCAGCGCGGTGCCGCCCGTGGCGACCGCCCGGATCGCGTCCACCAGCTGGTTCCCCTCGGCCACGTGGTCCTTGAGCAGGTAGCCGTAGCCGGCCGAGCCCTCGGCCAGCAGCGAGACGGCGTACTCGGGATCCTCATACTGGGACAGGATCACGATCCCGGTGCCCGGGTGCCGCTTGCGCACCTCCTTGGCCGCGTCGATGCCCTCCCGCTGGAAGGACGGCGGCATCCGGATGTCGGTCACCAGCACCTGCGGGCTGGTGGCGGCCGCGCCGTCCACCACCCCGTCGTAGTCCGCCGCCACGCCCACCACGGTCAGGTCGGCGTGCCGCTCGATGAGGGCGCGCACGCCCTCGCGGACGATCAGGTTGTCGTCCGCGAGGAAGACCGCGATCGGGCCAGCCGGGCAGGCGTCACTGTGATCCACGTAACAAACGTTCACACACCGGGCCCCTGACCGCCAGTGGGCAGGCATGCAGGTCGCTGGTGGTAGTAGGCACACCCCCGGCCTGAGGACAGCGCGGGGGGACCCGGCGGCTACTCACTGCGCAGGATCTCAGCGGGCCGGGTGCGGGCCGCCGACTCCCCGGGCACGGCCGCGACCGCCAGGGCCAGCAGCAGGGCGGCCGGCACCACCAGCACCAGGATCACGGGCAGCACCACGACCGGAAGGATGCCGAGCTGGCCCGCGAACAGCCGCCAGGCCACCCGGCCGCACACGATGCCGAGCGGGATCCCCAGGCCCAGCGCCACCGCGGTGAGCGTGCCGGCCTGCCAGCTGATCGCGGCGCGGACCTGGCGCCGGGTGAAGCCGATCGAGCGCAGCACCGCGAAGTCCCGGCGCCGCCGCCGGACCGACGTGAGCAGCAGGTGCACGATCGTGACCAGAGCCAGCAGGCTCAGCGCGATCCCGAGCAGCAGGGGCAGATCCTGGACCCGGCCGAAATTCACCACGTCGGCCGGGGTGGTGGGCCCCTGGACCACGAACGGGCCCAGCCGGGCGGCCTGCGCCGCGAGGGCGTTCAGCCCGGCTGGCCCGCCCGCACCCGGGCGGAACCGCACCAGCAGGGTGTCGAGCGGCGGGGCGCTCAGTGACGGCGGCAGCAGGCGGCGCAGCCCCGCCACGGATAGCGTGGCCCCCCGGCCCAGGCTGAGCGAGTCACTGATGTTGGGGAAGACGGCCGTGCCGGCGATCCGGTACCGGCCTGGCCGGAACCCATCCAGTGAGACGGCGACGGTCTGGCCGATGCGGGCGTGCATGGCGGCCAGGGTCTTCTCCCCGACCGTGATCTCGTCCGGGCCGCGGGGCAGATGCCCCCGCACGGGCACGGGCAGCAAGTCACCGCGGTGACTGGGCAGCATGGCGATCGCGTCAGCCGGCACGCCCTGGATGGTCAGCGGCACCCCGAATAGCCGGCCGACCACGCGGTGACCCCGGGACGGCCGGTCAGGCCGCGGATCGCCGCTTCGACCCCGTGCTGCTGGGTGTTGCTGATGTCCGCGTCCCAGGTCACGCCGTACAACCGGGGCGTGGCCAGCAGATGCCCCAGGCTGGCCGAGAAGACCAGCGCTCCGGTGAGCGCGGCCACGCCCACGACCGCGCTGGCCACGGTGCTGCGCACCGGCACCGCGGTCCGGCCCGCGCCCGGCTGCAACGCCAGCCGGATGCCGAGCATGGCGGTGACCGAACCGATTCCCGAGGTCAGCGTGGCCAGGAAGTGTGGCCTGAGGCGGCCCCCCGGGCTGGCCGGGGCCGGGCGCCCCAGGCCGTCCATCGCCGGGCCGGCGCTCGCCGCCCGCCAGGTTGGCCAGGCGGTCGCGACGATCGTGATCAGCACGGCAGCGGCCACCCCGACGCCGAAGACGAGGCCATCGGCACTGATTCCCGGGTAGGGCTCGGCCACGGCGGCCAGGCCGACGGGCAGCAGCGGGGAGATGGCCAGCGCCGTCAAGGTCCCTACCACCGCGCCGGCCGCGCCGATGACGGCCGCGCGGAAGAGGCCGACGGCCAGCAGCGTCCGGCGGCTGAGGCCGAGCGCCCGCAGCGCGGCGTACTCCACCGAGTCCAGGAAGCTCATCCGGGCCAGCAACTGCCCCAGCACCAGCACGCTGATCACCGCGAGCAGGGCGGCCACCAGCCACAACGCGACGGCCTGCAGGTGGATGGAGCGTTCCGTGTTCGCCGCCTGAGTGGCCAGCGGGTAGGTCTGCACGTACTTGCCCCCGGTCGAGCCGGCTCATCTCGCGCCGGACGGCGGGCAGGTCGGCGCTCCCGCGTCGCAGCCTGAGGGCTACCCCCACGTAGTTGTCGAGGCCGGAGCGGTGCGCCCGGTAGAAGGCCGGGGTCGCCCAGACCGTGTCGGTGCCTGTCCCGGTCTGCGGCGGGAACTCTGAGGGGGCCGCGTCGATGCCGACGATCCGGAACGCGAACGGCACCGGCAGGCCGGCCGGAGTCAGCAGCGTGGCCCGCAGGACGGCCCCGACGCCCAGGTGAGCGGTCTGGGCCAGGGTGAAGGAGATGTCCACCTCATCGGGCCGGGCCGGGTCAGGCAGGCGGCCGGACAGGATCCGGCGGCGCCAGAACCGGCTGGGCACCATCGTGCTCTCCGGCGCGATGACCTGCGCCGCGGCTGGTGACGCCACCGGGTAGCCGGCCAGGATCGCGGCCTGGCGCGCCTGCGGAACGGCCGCCGCTTCCCGCGGAGAGAACTGGGCGAACGTCCCGGACGCGTCCGGGAACGAGAACAGCAGCAGGTCGGGTGCGTCGCTCCAGGCCAGCAGGCTCGGGTAGGCGGCGTCGGTGCGGCGCGCCCCCGCCGCCGCGGCCTCGACCGCCCCGGCGAACGCTCCCACGATCAGGGCCAGCGCCAGCCACGCCCGCCAGCGGCGGCGCAGTTCGGCGCGGAAGAACATCCATCCAGCGGCCAATGCCCTGCCCCCCAGATCTCCCGGTGCCGGGGACCACAGTAGGCACCAAATGCTCCAGCTCACCAGCTGAGATTGCGCGATTGCCTCTCATTGCGCCACGGCGCGGGGCCGGCCGGGAAGGGGGTAAGCACCCCGCCGCCGGTGGTGCTCCCCGCACCCGGCGGCACGCGCGAGCACCCTGTCCTGCCGCGGCCGTGGTCTTTACGCTCTGTTGTGCGGGCGAGGCCCGCGGGGAGGGGTGAGGCCGGTGCGGCCGGTGCTGAGCCTCGTGGTGCACGAGTTCCGGACCCGGTGGCGGGCCTGGGCCGTGCTGGTCCTGCTGGTCGCGGTCGCGGGCGGCGCGGTCCTGGCCGCCGCCGCGGGGGCGCGGCGGACCAGCAGCGCCTACCCGCGCTACCTGCGCGCCTCGCACGCGTCCGACCTGCTTGTCTCGGTGGCCGGCACCGGGCTGCCTGGCTACTACTCCGCGCTCGCCAGGCAGCCCGGGATCGCCCTGGTCGCGCCGGCCGTCGGGCTGAACGTCCAGCCGGTGACGCACGCCGGACGGCTGGATCTGGCGACGGCCACGGCAGCACCGGCAGACGGCCGGCTCGGCCGCACGCTGGACGTGCCGAAGGTGCTGGCCGGGCGGCTGCCTGGGCCGGGCCGCCCGGGCGAGATCGCGGTGGACCAGATTGCCGCGGCCCGCCTGCACCTGCATGTCGGCAGCACGCTGCCCATGATGGCGCTGCCCAACGGCGGCCTGCCCGGGTCAGGTGACTCCGGCGGGAAGCCGGCCGCGTTGCGCAAGCTCACCGAGCGAGTGGTCGGGATCGTCATCACCCGGGCCTCAGTGGACCCGGTCACCGACACCGACAAGGTCCCGTTCATCCTGGCCAGCGCCGCGCTATGGCACCGGATCGGCCCGGGCTACCTGGCCTTTGACGGGGCATACGTGAAACTGCGGCCGGGTGCCACCGCGGGCGACGTGACCCGCGAGGCACAGGCACTGGCCCGCCGGTTCCCCAAGACCGGGGGACAGGCCTACGTGGCTGACGAGAGCACGCAGGTCGCGGCCATCGAGCAGTCCATCCGCCCGGAGGCGGTAGCGCTCGCGATCTTCGCCGTGGTGCTCGCCTGCACCGCGCTGCTGATCGTCGGCCAGGCCGCGACCCGGCTGCTGCTCCAGGCCGGATCGGACAACCCAGTCCTGGCCGCGCTGGGGATGACCCGCCGGCAGCTCACCGTGGCCGGGCTGATCGAGGTCGCGGTAGCCGGGGCCGCCGGGGCGATCCTGGCGGCCGGGGTGGCGATCGCGGCATCGCCGCTGATGCCGATCGGGGCCGCGCGGCTGGCCGAGCCAGCTCCAGGGATCAGCGCCGACTGGCTGGTGCTGCCCGTCGGCGCCACCGCCATCGTCGTGCTGCTGCTGGCTCGGGCCGCCTGGCCGGCCTGGCGGCTCGGCTCCAGCCGGGGCGTCCGCGAGCCTGCTGCGGCGGCGACCGGGCGGCGGGCGTGGGGCGGATGGCTGGCCGGGCTCGGCCTGCCGGTAACCGTGACCGCAGGGGTGCGCCTCGCACTGGAGCCGGGCCAGGGCCGTACGGCAGTTCCGGTTCGGAGCGCGCTGGCGGGCACCACGCTGTCGGTGCTCGCGGTCACCGCGGCCTTCACCTTCGGCGCGAGCCTGCTGAACCTGGTGCATACCCCACGGCTCTACGGGCAGGCCTGGGACGCCGCGATCGACCTTCAGTTCCAGGTCATCTCCCCGGCCCAGGCGCAGCAGCGGTTCGGTACCAACCCAGGTGTCACCGGCTGGACCTACGGCGATCACGGGATCATCGGCGTCAACGGGCAGCTGATCCCGGCGATCGGGCTGGCTCCGGGCCGCGGCCCGCTGATTTCCCCCACCCTGCTGGCCGGCCGCGCGCCGCGCACCAGTCACGAGATCGTGCTCGGCACATCCACCCTGCGCCGCCTCGGGCTGCGGGTCGGGCAGCAGGTCACGGTGACCGTCAGCGGGCAGCGGATGCCGGACCGCATCGTGGGCAGCGCGGTATTCCCGAACTTCGGCCAGGGCAGCTTCACGCCGACCGATCTCGGCGAGGGCGCGGAGACCACCGCGGCGGTGCTCCGGCCGCAGGCGGTGCCCACGGGCGGGCTGGCTGGCTACGAGTTCGTGCTGCTGCGCTTCGCCCGGGGCCCGGGCCGGGCAGCGGCCGTCACCCGGTTCCGCCGCTCGATGACTCATTTCTGCTCGGAGATTCAGCAATCGACCTGCGTGGAGCTCAGCCAGCGGCCGAACGGGGTGACCAACTACGCGCGCATCGACGGCACCCCCGAGGTGCTCGCCGCGCTGCTCGCCGTCCTCGGCGTGGCCGTGTTCGGCCAGCTGGCCGTGGTATCCAGCCGGCGCAGGCGGCGCGACTTCGCCATCTTCAAGGCGCTGGGCCTGCTCCGCCGGCAGGTCAGCGAGGTCACCGCCTGGCAGGTGAGCACGCTGGCCGCGCTCGCCCTGCTGGCGGCCTGCCGCTGGGGGTGGCGGCGGGCCGGTGGAGCTGGCAGCTGTTCGGCAACGGCCTCGGCATCCCGGCCGATGCCACGGTGCCCGTTCCGCTGGTGCTGCTGATGGTGCCGGCGGTGATTCTCATCGCGAACGCGGTGGCGTGGTGGCCCGGCCGGTCCGCCGCCCGGGTCAGCCCGGCGCAGGTGCTGCGCACCGAGTAAGAAAGGGGCGGCGCCGATGAACGTGCTCGAAGCACAGGGAATCTGCAAATCGTTCGGCCGGCATCAGGTGCTGGCCGGGGTGGACCTGGCCATCACGGCCGGTGAGGTGGCCGCCGTGGTCGGCGAGAACGGGAGCGGTAAGTCCACCCTGCTCCGCATCCTGGCCGGCGACCTCCGGCCGGACGCCGGCCGCGTGCGGGTGTCGGGCCGGGCTGGGCTACTGCCCGCAGGCCGCGGTCCTGGACGACGCGCTGAGCGTGGACCAGCACATCCGCTACTTCCAGGCCGCATACCGGATCCACGCCGGGGACCGGGCCGAGGCGCTGATCAGCCCGGCTGGGCTACGCCGAGGTTCCGCCACCAGGCCGCCGGCACCCTGTCCGGGGGGACCAGGCAGAAGCTCAGCCTGACCCTGGCCCTCCTGCACAATCCCGCGCTGCTCCTGCTCGACGAGCCGTACCAGGGCTTCGACTGGGAGACGTACCAGGCGTTCTGGGCTCTGGCCGGGGAGCTGCGCACGGCGGGCACCGCCATCCTGGTCATCACCCACCTGGTGTTCGAGCAGCAGCGACTCGACCGGGTCTGGCATCTGGCCGGGGGCCGGATCCACGACGAGGAGAGCAGCCATGCGCCAGCAGCTTGAGATCGCCATCCGGCACAGCCTGGTCGCGCAGGCCCGTAACCGGCTCGCCTGGATCCTGCTCGTCGCGTTCGTCCCCGGCTGGTACCTGCTGATCGGCTCGATGATCCGGCACACCAGGGCGCCGCGTTCATGCTCCGCGCCACCGGGACCATCGCTGGTGGTGGACGGCCACGATCTGACCCTGATCACCGCTGGGCTGAGCGCCATCACGATCATCACGGGCTTCGTGGTGTTCGCCGCCACCCGCCGGGCGCTGCCGTTCGACCGGCGCCTGGTGCTGTCCGGGTACCGGCCGGCCGCGCTTATCACGGCCAAGACCGCCGCGGCGCTCACCGTCGCGGCGGCTGTCGGCGGTTACGCGGCCCTGGTGCATGCTGGCGTTCTGGCGGCCGTGCCGCGCTCTGGGGCGTCGCGGTCGGCGTTCATCCTGGCCGCGGCGAGCTATGCCGCGCTCGGCCTGCTCATCGGGGTGCTGGTCCGCGGGGACCTGGAAGGCTTCTTCCTCATCATCATGACCGCCATGCTGGACACTTTCCTGGAAAACCCGGTGGACAACCCGCTGGCCAACAAGCCGATCCTGGAGTTCTTCCCGTCCTACGGGCCGACCCAGTTCGCCGCCGCGGGCGCCTTCCACCATCAGGTGCTCCCCGGGATGGCCGCGGTGTCGCTGGCCTGGACGGCCGCCTTCGCCCTGCTCGGCCTGGCCGTGCTCCGGCTGAGGATGCCGCACCGGCGGCTGCCGGTCACTCGGCGCGCAGGACCGGCGCTGGGCTGATCCGGGCGGCGGCCCATCCCGGCCCGGCCGCGATGAGCAAAGCCAGCAGCCAGGTCACCGGGATGGCCAGCAGCACCAGCCGGACGGGGATGACCGCAGTGCCGGAGACTCCCAGCGAGCTGGCGAACAGCACCCAGGACAGTCGGCCAGCCAGCAGGCCGAGGGGCAGCCCGGCCAGCAGGGCCGCCGCGGTGAGCGCGACGCCTCCCAGCAGACCACGCCGAGCAGCAGCTGCGGGCGGAGCAGGCCGAGGGCTTGCAGGATGGCCAGCTCCCGGCGCCGACGCCGGACACTGGTCACCAGCACCTGGGCGAACGTGCCCGACCGCGAGCAGGGCCAGCAACACGCCGAGGACCAGCGGGGTGTCCCGCACGCGCCGCGTAGTCACGGATGTCCGCGGGCCGCTGGTCGCTGACCAGCAGGCAGATCCCGGGCTGGCAGCCCGCCCGGTTGACGGCGGCGGCCAGCGCGCGGCCGCCGCCGCGGGCAGGCTGGTGCCCGGGCGGTAGCGGAGGAGGACGAAGTTGTAGCAGGTGCGCATTCCTGGCGCAGATCGGCGGGTCCGGCACGGAAAGCACCCGCGCGGCGACGGCCGCGCCGGTGCCAAGGTCGGTCGGCGGCGGCGGTTGCCTGGCTGAACAGCGGGAACGTGGCCATCCCGGTAATGCGCAGCCATCTGGTTGCTCCGTTGACATTGACGTGACCATCTGCCCGACATGCCAGCCCGTATCGCGCAGTGTCCGTTCGCCGAGCACCATCTGACCCGGGCCCGGTGGTGGATGCCCGGCCAGCATGGTGAGGAAGCCCGGCCGTGCAGCGGGTCGACGCCGACGCCGGGACGGCCTGGCGGCCGATGCCCAGCTGCCCGTAGTCGCCTGCTGCATAGCCGCGCACTCCGGGCTGGGCCAGCAACTGGCTGATCCGTGCCCGGGCACGCCAGCGAACTGCAGGTCAAGCTCCTGGTCCCAGTTCTGCCCGTACTGGTGCGGGGTACTGACCAGGGTGACCAGGCTAGTGCCGAAGACCAGCGCGGCCAGCACCGCGGCCAGGGCCACCGTGGCGGCGGCCAGCGCGCTGCGCACGGGGACGGCGCGCGGCCTGGCCTGGCCCGAACGCCATCCGGACGCCGATGCCGCCCGTCACGGAGCCGGCCAGGTCAGCGCGGGGCCAGCCGTGAGCCGCGGGGCCGGGCGGCGCTGCCGCCCCGCGCAGGCCGGCCCGGCGCACCGGGCGGCGCCGCCAGGCCACCGGGAACAGTGCCGCCAGCGGCGCGATGACGTGACGACCAGTCCAGCGCCGAGCGTCGCGAAGTTCACCTCGCGCCGGGGCGGGGTCGGCGCCGGGCCGCCCGATGGGCATCAGCGGCGAGGCCGCGATGGCGATGCCGACCGCGACGAGAGCGCCGCCGCAGGTCACCGGGCCGCCCGGGCCAGGGACAGGGCAGTCAGCGTGGCCCGGGTCATGCCGAGGGCGCGCAGGGTGGGGAACTCCGCCGCATCCAGGATGAGCTGGCGGCCGATGAGCGGGCACAAGTACCACCAGCGCGAGCAGGATCCGGCCAGTGTGGCGAAGCGGCCAGGGCGATCGCCTCCGGGCGGATGGCCTGCTCCGTCGCGGCGGCTGCGGGGCCAGGTTCGCGAAGCTGAGCCCTCCAGCGGCCGGGTAGCGCCTGGCCAGTACTGCGGGCCGCCGCACGGAAGGAGGCCAGGTCGCGCCCGGCCGCAGCCGCACGTCGGCGGCGTCCCCGGGACCGAACCGGCGGCCCGCGCCACTGCGCCAGAAACCGGGGTCAGCAGGACCCGCGGCGCCGCCGGCCAGCCCGGGAGCGGGCACCATCTGGTCGTCGAAGGCGACCACCGCGGATACCCGGAAGGCCAGCGGGCGGCACGGGCCGGGGCGCCGGTGGACCCGGTGCAGGCGGGCAGGTTCTCGCGGTGCTCGGCACGCCGAGAAGGTGCAGCGTGCTGCCGGGCCGCAGGCGCTGCCGCGCCGCCAGTTGCTGGTCGACCATGACCGCCGCCGGGTCGCCTGCGGCCGGACGCTGGCCACCAGGATCCGCACCCGGTCGGTGGTCAGGCCGACGTCCCGTCCGGGCTCGCGATCGCCTCCAGCCGCCGGCTGGATCGCCGCCCGGCACCGGGAGGCGAGGTCATAGACGACCCGGTCGAGATCGACGCAACCTGAGGCAGTCGGCCAGCGCCGGTAGAAGCCGCCCAGGCCGCGCAGTTCGGGATGACCTGCACGTTCGCCGCGTCGCTCCAGCGCAGCAGCCGGGGTAGGCGGTGTCGGTGCGGCGCGCACCCGCCGCCGCGGTCAGCGCCACGCCGCCGATGAGCCCGGTCAGCAGCGCCAGCCCGATCATGGACCGCCAACGCTGGCGCAGCCAGCGCGCGGAACAACGAGCGCGACGGATCCATGCGCACCCCGCTACTCGGCCCGGAGCGCGACGGCGGGCCTGACCCGGGCCGCAGCGCGGCCGGGCCAGGCGGCGATCAGCACGGACAGGGCCACGGTGGCCGGGACGGCCAGCAGCACCAGCGGGACCGGGATGGTCGCGCCCGGCGCGACCCCGGCGGCGTCCGCGAACACCACCCAGGCCCACCGCCCGGCCAGCAGCCCGAGCGGCACCCCGATCGCCACGGCGGTCACAGCCACGGCCGCGGCCTGCCACGCGATCACCGCGAGGACCTGCGCGCGCGCCAGGCCGAGGGCCTTGAGCACGGCGAGGTCCCGGCGGCGCCGCCGGACGCTGGTCAGCAGGACGTGGCTGAGCGTGCCCACCGCGAGAACGGCGAGCACCAGGCCCAGCAGCAGCGGCGTGTCCCGCACGCTGCTGTAGTGCCGGATCTCGCCGGGCCGCTGGTCCGTGGTCACCGCGCACGCTTCCGGCGGGCACAGCCTGGCGATCGTCGCGTTCAGCCGGGCCGTGGCCGCTCCCGCGCTGGTCCCGGCCCGGAACCGGGCGAGCATGAAGTTGTAGCAGGTGTTCCCGGCCGGGCAGCCCGACTTGGGCGCGGGCACGGACAGGACCGGTGCGCGGACGACCGCCCCGCTGCCCAGGTCGGTCGCGATGACGGTGCCCTGGCCGAAGCCGGCCAGCACGGCCACGCCGACCACGTGCATCAGCCGCGGGCGGCCGTTGATCACCACTCGTACCCGCTGTCCCAGGCGGCCGTGGATATCGCGCAGGGTCTGCTGGCCGAGCGCGATCTCGCCCGGGGCGGCCGGGGCCCGGCCCGCCAGCAGCGTGAGATATCCCCGGCCGCGGACCTGGTCGATGCCGATGGCCGGGCACAACCTGGCCGGCCACGTTCAGCTGGCCGTAGTTTCCGGCGGCATAGCCGGCCAGCCCTGGCTGGGCGGCCATGAGCCGGGCCGCGAAGGCGGGCCGGATTCCGCCGAACCCGAGATCGAGTTCCTGCTGCCAGTTCTGCCCGTACATGCGCGGCGTGGTGATCAGGTGGAGGAAGCTCGCCCCGAAGACCGCGGCGGTGATCACGGCCGCCACCGCGACGATCATGCCGGACAGGGCGCTGCGGACCGGGACGGCCGTCCGCCCGCGGCCCGGGTCCAGGGCCATCCGCACGCCGATCCCGGCGGTCACCGGCAGCGCCCGCGCCAGCCGTTGCGTCCGGGCCTTCTCCGGCGGCCGGGTGTCCTGGTCTCCCGGGGCGGGCTGGCCAGCGACCCGCCAGGCCGCCGGGGCCAGCAGGAGCAGCGGGAGCAGCGCGATGAGGCACGCCCCCGCGCCCAGCACGGCCACGTTGACGTCGACCCCCGGGGCAGGCTCGGCCAGCCGGGCCGGGCCGATGGGCATCAGCGGCGACGCGGCCACCGCGCCCGCGACGGCCAGGATGCTCCCGGCCACGCTGACACAGGCCAGCCGGGCCAGCGAGATGGCCATCCGGCCGGGCCGGGTGGTCCCCAGGGCCCGCAGCACCGGGAAGTCGGCCGAGTCCAGCACCAGCTGCCGGGCCAGCAGCTGGCCGAGCACCGCCAGCGCGATGAGCGCGATCAGCGCCGCGAACGCGGCCAGCGCGACGACCTGCGGCCGGATGGCCTGCTGCGCCGCGGCCGTCCTGGCCGTCAGGTCCACGACGTACAGGCCCTGGGTGCCCGGATAGCGCCGGGCCAGGGCGGTCGCGGCCCGGACAAACGGCGGCCTCGCCGCGCCCGGCCGCAGCCGCACGGCGGCCTGGTTGCCGAAGCTGGCCGCGCGGGCCGCGGTGGTCCGGGTGAACGCCGGGCTCAGCAGGGCGGCCGGCTGAGCGTCGGCCTGGTTGACCGGGACGATCTGGTGATCAAAGACGGCGATGGCCGTCACCCGGAAACTCATCGGGACGGCGCGCTGCGGCTCGGCGCTGCCGGTGGCGCTGTGCGGGACCACCAGCAGGCGCAGGATGCCGCCCGGGCGCAGGTGCTCCCGCGCCGCCAGCTGCGAGTCGATCATCGGCGGCCCGGGGATCAGCCCGGGAGAACGCTGCGCCGGCCAGGATCTTGACCCGGTCCATGGTGACGCCCATGGACCCGTCAGGACTCGACCAGGCGCGCAGCGGCCGGCGCCTGGCCCTGGCGCGGCGGCAGGACCGCGTCGTAGTAGCTGGCCAGCGACATCGCCGCGACCTGCGGCAGGGCGCGCAGCTGATGGTAGAAGGCGGCCGGGCTGTGCTGGTCGGACACCAGGTCCAGCTGGCTGGCCGCGCGCCCAGCGCAGCAGCCGGGGGTAGGCGGTCGCGGTGCGCTCCGCCCCGGCTGCCGCGGCCAGCACCACCCCGCCCGTGACACCGAGCAGCAGCGCGAGCCGAGCATCGGCCGCCAGCGGCGGCGCAGTTCAGCCCGCAGGATGAGCCGGAGCGCGTCCATCATTCGCTCCGCAGCACGGTCGCGGCGGGGATCCGGGCCGCGGTCCAGCCGGGCCCGACAGCGATCAGGTTGGCCAGCAGCACAGTGGCCGGGACAGCCAGCGCCACCAGCGTCACCGGCACGCTGGCCCGGGCCGCCACCCCCGCCGAACTGGCGAACACCGCCCAGGCCCAGCGTCCGGCCAGCAGGCCCAGCGGCACGCCGGCCAGCAACGACGCCGCGGCCAGCGCGGTCGCCTGCCAGCACACCACGCGCAGCAGCTGGGACCGGACCAGGCCCAGGGACTTGAGCAGGGCCAGGTCACGGTTACGGCGGCGGACGCCGGCCAGCAGGGCATGGCTGAGCGTGCCGACGGCCAGCGCGCCGAGGAGCGCACCGAGGACGAGCGGGGTGTCGCGGACGCCGGCGTAGTGCTCGATGTCGCTGGGCCGCTGGTCGGTGGTGATCAGGCAGAGGCCCCTCGGGCAGCCGGCCCGGGTAATCGCCGCTTCCAGGCGGCCTGCGGCGGCCGGCAGGTCGGTGCCCGGCTTGTAGCGGACCAGGAAGAAGTTGTAACAGGTCGAAGGCCTGGTGCAGACGGGCGGGTTGGGCTGGGACAGCACCGAGGCGGCGACCGCGGCCCCGGTCCCCAGGTCTGTGGCGCTGCCGCCGCCCACGCTGAACGCCGCGAATACCGCCGAGCCAACGATCCGCATCATGGATGTTCTGCCGTTCGCGCTGACCCGGACCCGCTGCCCGATGTGCAGGCCGAGCAGGCGCAGGGTGCGCGGGCCGAGGGTGATCTGCCGGGGCCCGGCCGGGGCCCGGCCGGTGAGCAGGGTCAGGAACCCGCGGCCGTGCAGCTGGTCGATCCCGATCGCGGGTACCGCCGTGCCGCGCCCCCGCCGGGGGCAGCCACGCTGACCTGCCCATAGTTGCCCCCCGCGTACTGGTCCAGGCCGCTGATCCCCGCCAGCACCCGGCCGCCGATGCTGGCGGGCACGGACCCGACCTGCAGATCCAGCTGCTGAGCCCAGTTCTGCCCGTACGAGTGCGGCGTGCCGACCAGCCCGAGGAAGCTCGCGCCGAACACGACCGCCGCCACGACCGCCGCCACCGCCAGCGTCGTCCCGGCCAGCGCGCTGCGCACCGGCACGGCGGTACGCCCGTGGCCGGGCTCGAAGGCCATCCGCACTCCCAGGCTGACCGGCACCGAGCCGGCCAGCCCCAGCGCCGGGACCAGCCGGGAGGGCGAGGCGGGCGCTCCGGGCCCATCCAGCCCGGGCGCGGCCGGGACCCGGGTGGCGGCCCGCACCGCGGCCGGGTATCAGCACCAGGAGCGGCGCGGCGGCGATGACCACGAACCCGGGGCCCAGAATCGGCAGGCTGACGTCGATTCCCGGGCTGGGCTCGGCGAACCGGGCCGCCCCGATGGGCATCAGCGGGGACGCGGCCGCGGCCACCACGACGGCGGCCACAGCGCCAGCCACGGTGACCAGGGCCACCCTGGCCAGGGACAGCACCGCGAGACGGGACCGGCTCATGCCCAGGGCCCGCAGGATCGGGAATTCCGCCGCGTCGAGGACGAGCTGGCGGTTCAGCAGCTGCCCGACGACAGCCAGCGCGATCAGGCCGGCCAGCGCGGCGAAGATGGCCAGGGCCACCGCTTCCGGCTGAATGGCCCGCTGGGCGGCTGTGTACTCGGTCGCCAGGTGGACGACCTGGACCGCCCCCACCCGGTACCGCGCGGCCAGGGCGGTGGCCTGGCTGGTGAACGCGGCCGCGGCGGCGCCGGGCCGCAGGACCACGTAACTGCCGCCACCGGCCGGGTTGAAGGACTGGGCCAGGCGGGACCGGGAGAACGCCGGGCTCAGCAGCACCCGGGGCTCGGCCAGCTCATGGGTGGCTGGCACGATCTCGTCGTCGGTCACCACGATGGCCGACACCCGGAAAGCCAGCCGGACCGCGCGCCCCATGTCGGGGCCACCGTGGCGCTGCGGGTACCCGATCAGGTGCAACGTCCCGCCCGGCCGCAGATGCGCCCGGCTGGCCAGCACCTGGCTGATCATGACCGCATGCGGGTCGGCCGGGTCGAAGCTGCGGCCGGCCAGGACCTTGACCCGGTTTATGGCCGTCCCCTCGCCACCAGTGAGGCTCGCCTCGGCCACCAGGCCCGAGTAGGGGGACGCACCGGGCCCGGGCAAGGACATCTGCAGGAACGCCACCGTGTCGGCCGCAGCCACCTGCGGAAGGCCGGCGACGGCCCGGAAATAACCGTGGAACCCGGACTGCGCGGGGGTGACCAGCAGGTCAGCGGCATGGCTGCGGCTCAGGAAGCGCGGGTAGGCGGTGTCGGTGCGCCGCGCCCCCGCGGCGGCCACCAGCACCACCCCGCTGACCAGGCCGATCAGCAGGGCCATGGCCAGCATGGTCCGCCACCGCCGTCGCAGGTCGGCACGCACGATGAGCCAGGCCCCTCCCATGGGGATGATTCAGCTACAGTCCGCCCCGGACGGCAAGGGTGCTAGGCACACCCGGGCGGGCCAGCCAGCACGCCAGCCGGGGTCACGGGCAGCACGCCAGCCAGCGGGCCGGCAGACGCCAGGCAGCACCCTAGCCCGCGGCCGCGCGAGGGAGGAGCCTGGGAGCATGCGATACGAAAGCAGCATTACCTCACTGTCCTGGATCCCGTCGGAGGCCGTGACCGGCGCCAGCCGGCTGGCTTTCGACTCTGGTTTCACTCACTACGACGAACCCCCGCCCGGGGAACTCGGAGACATCGAGGCCCTGCGGGCGGGGGACCGGTTCCGGTTCGGCAACGTGCTGCGCGCCTGGGTCGAGGTCGGCGACGACGGTGAGATCACCAACGCCGGCTACAGCGGCGGCGGGCTGATGGGTTCCACCACCGTCCAGCTGGCTGGGCTGCGCTACCGCTTCCAGGCCGTCAAGCTCCCCGACATCCAGCGGCCGCCCGAGCACGGGCCGGGCTGGGTGCGGTTCGTGCAGACCGTCGGCGGCCGCACCGGCCTGCCCGCGCCCCGGCCCGTGAAGCGCCGTCCGTACGTGCAGTGGCAGGCGCCGCTGGTGTGGACCACGCTGACGCTGACCCTGCACGCCGACGGCACCGCGGAGCCCGCGATGACCGGGGCCAGCACGTTCCCCCGGCACTGGGTGTACGGCGCCGACGGCGGCCTGACCCACAAGTCCGGCCTGACCGACTACGCCAACTGGTTCGCCACGTCGTTCGGCACGCACAGCCCGTGGGGAGACGAGGACTCCCCCGCCCTGGTCACCGCGGTTGAGACCGCCCTGGAGCGGGCGCTGTCCGTGCAGCTCATGCACGGCGCGGCCAAGCCCGTGATCAGCCGGGTCAGCGCGGGCGACACCCTGGTCCGCCAGGGCGAGCGCGGGACGGCGGTCTACCTGGTGCTGGACGGCGTCATCCGGGTGGAACACGACGGCGAGCCGCTGGCCGAGTACGGGCCAGGGGCCATGCTCGGCGAGCGCGCCCATCTGGAAGGCGGCATCCGGACGTCCACGCTGACGGCGGTCACCGGCTGCCGGGTGGCGTCGGTGGAGGCCAGCCAGTTCGACCGCGATGCGCTCGTGGAGCTGTCCGGGGGGCACCGGCGCGAAGACGCCGGCCGGGGCTGACGTGCGGGTACATTTCTGCGGCGTACGCGGCTCGACCCCCGCGCCGGGCCCGGAGTTCATCCGTTACGGCGGGCACACCTCCTGTGTGGCCATCAGCCACGACGACGCGGCCCGGCCGGTGCTGATCCTGGACGCCGGGACGGGCCTGCGGCGGGCGACCCCGCTGCTGGAGGGGCGCCCTTTCGAGGGCACGCTCCTCCTGACCCACCTGCACTGGGACCACGTGCACGGGCTCCCGTTCTTCCAGGCCGGCGACCGGGACGACGCCCGGGTCACGCTGCTGCTGCCGGATCAGGAGTCGGGCGAGAGCGCGGCCGGGGTGCTGGCCCGGGGCATGTCGCCGCCGCACTTCCCGATCGGGCCAGACGGCCTGCGCGGCGACTGGAGGTTCGGCACCCTCCCGCCGGGCCAGCTCAAGGCCGAGGGGTTCACCGTGGAGGCCCGCGAAGTGCCGCACAAAGGGGGCCGGACCTACGGGTACCGGGTCAGCGACGGGCACTCGGTGCTGACCTACATCCCCGACCACTGCCCCACTGACCTCGGTCCCGGGCCGGACGTTCTGGGCGAGTACCACGCGGCCGCCCTGGACCTGGCGGCCGGCACGGACCTGCTCATCCACGACGCGTTCTGGCTGGCCGGCGAGGTCGGCTGCGGAGGCATCGTTCGGGCACGCGGCGGCCGAGTACGCGGCCGGGCTGGGGGTGCGGGCCGGGGCGCGGCGGGTGGCCCTGGCCCACCACAAGCCGGACCGGACCGACGACGAGCTGGACGAGGTGGCCAGCCGCTTCGCCGCCGGCGGCCCGGCGGCGCCTGGTCGCCGCCCGGCGCGCCCGGGCACACCGGAGATCTTCGTGGCCGCCGAGGGCGGGATACTCGACCTATGAGCCCTGCTGCGCCCGCCGCCGACGCCATCGTGGTCGGCTCCGGCCCCAACGGCCTGGCCGCGGCGATCACGCTGGCCCGGGCTGGTGCCCGGGTCCGGCTCATCGAGGGCGCGGGCACGCCGGGCGGCGGCTGCCGGACGAGCGAGCTCACCCTGCCGGGGTTCCATCACGACGTCTGCTCGGCGGTGCACCCGCTCGCCGCGTCCTCCCCGTTCTTCACCAGCATCGACCTGGCCGCCCACGGGGTCACGCTGTGCACCCCCAAGGTCGCGTTCGCCCACCCGCTGGACGGCGGCCGGGCCGCGGCGGTGGCGGGGTCGGTCGAGGAGACCGCGGGCAGCCTGGGCCGCGACGCGGGCGCCTACCAGCGGCTCCTCGGGCCACTCGTCCGCGACACCGGGCTGACCCTGCCGGAGATCCTGGCCCCGATCCGGTCCGTGCCCCGGCACCCGCTGGCCATGGCCCGGTTCGGCCTGGACGGGCTCCCGGCCGCCACCGTGGTGGCCCGCCGGTTCCGCACGCAGGAGGCGCAGGGCCTGTTCGCCGGGGTGGCGGCCCACTCCATGCTGCCGCTGAGCGCTCCGGTGACCAGCGCGTTCGGGTTGCTGCTCCTGATGGCCGCGCACACGGTGGGCTGGCCGGTGGTGGAGGGCGGCAGCTCCCGCCTCACCGATGCGCTGCTCGCCGAGCTGGCCGCGCTGGGCGGGGAGGTGGAGACCGGCCGGTGGGTCCGGTCGCTGGACGAGCTGCCCCCCGCCCGGGCCGTCCTGCTCGACGTGACCCCCCGCCAGCTCATCGCGCTGGCCGGGGACCGGCTGACCGGGCGGCATCAGGCCGCGCTGCGCCGGTTCCGGTACGGGCCGGGGGTCTGCAAGGTGGACTTCGCGCTGAGCGGCCCGGTGCCGTGGACGGCCCCGGCCTGCCGGGAGGCCGGCACCGTGCACCTCGGCGGCACGCTGGCGGAGGTTGCCCGCAGCGAGGCCGACGTGAACGCGGGGCGGATGCCGGAGCGCCCGTACAGCCTGGTGGCCCAGCCGGGCGTGGTCAACCCGACCCGCGCGCCCGCCGGGCAGCACACCCTGTGGGCGTACTGCCACGTGCCCCCGGGCAGCCCGGACGACGTGTCCGGCCTCATCGAGGCGCAGATCGAGCGGTTCGCGCCCGGCTTCCGCGACCTGGTCCTGGCCAAGTCGGTCCGCACCGCCGCCGACATGGAGCGCTACAACCCGAACTACGTCGGCGGCGACATCAACGGCGGGGCCGGGACGCTGCTGCAGACCGTGCTGCGCCCCACCCCGCGGTGGAACCCGTACCGGACCGCGATCCCCGGCGTGTACCTGTGCTCCAGTTCCACCCCGCCGGGCGGCGGCGTGCACGGCATGTGCGGCCAGAACGCCGCCCAGGCCGCCATCGCCGACCACTTTTCATGATCACGGTCAGGGCGCAGCCGGCAGGTCTGACTCGGCAGTCCGGACTGGCGCCTGGCAGTCCCGGCGCAGCCAGGCCCCGGCGCCGTAGATGATGTACATGTATATAGAAGCCATGTACATTAAATCTCATGACAGGGCATCAGGGGGTTCCGGTGACCGGGCTGGTGTGGCGGCTGTCGATGCGCTGGCGGGCCTCGATCGACCGGGCCATCACGCCGCTGGGCCTGACCAACGCGCAGTACTCGCTACTGGCCCCGCTGCTCGGCCTGGAGCGGTCCGGCCGGCCGGCCGAGCCAGCGCGAGCTGGCCGACTTCACCGGGCTGGAACCGCTCTACGTGTCCAAACTGGCCCGCGCCCTGCAGCAGGCCGGGCTGATCGAGCGGGCGGAACACCCGGACGACAGCCGGGCCGTGCAGCTCACCCTCACCGACCGGGGACGCGAGGTCACGGCCCAGGCCACCGAGCGGGTCCGGGGACTGCAGGACGAGCTGACCGGGCCGCTCGGCGGCCTGGACAGCCCGGCCACCCAGGCCCTGATCAGCCTCGCTCCACACGCTGCTGGAATCCGGCCCCCCGCCAGCACAGACAGGGCCAGCACAGACAGGAGAAGACCAATGACCGGCACTGCCACCCCCACCCTCAACGGCCAGGACATCGGGCAGGCTGAGAGCGCCGTCCGTGCCGTGCTGACCGGGCTGCTGGCCCGGACCGGCACCCCGTTCCACGGCTGGGTGATCCTCAACCTCCTCGGCCGCAGCGACGGCGGGCTGGGCGAGGACGAGCTGACCGGCCAGGCTCGTGCACGGCCTCAAGATCGGCGCGGACGCGGTGCACGCGGCGGCGGCCGGACTCGCCTGGCAGGGGCTGATCAGCCGTGAGCCCCGGGCCGCCGCCCAGACGCGGGCCGCCGCGGGGACCCAGGTCGTCCTGACGGCTGCGGGCGCCGCCCGTTTCGGGGAGATCCAGGGCGGTATCAGCGAGATCACCGCCCGGCTGTACGGCGGCCTGCCCGAGGCGGACCTGGCCACGGCGCACCGGGTGCTGGCCACCGTGACCGACCGGGCCAACGCCGAACTCGCCCACGCTGGACCTGCCCACGCTTGACTCGCCGGCACCGGACTGGCCCACGCCGCTGGCCCACGCCGGACCGCCCCGCTGACCGGCGCGCCCGGCGGCCCCGCTCACCCGCTCACCCCTACGGGATCAGCGCGATCTTGCCCTGGATGTGGCCGTCCATGATGACCCGGTGCGCCTGCGCGGCCTCGGCGAGCGGGAAGGTCTGGGTCACGAACACGGTGAGCTTGCCCTCCTGGGCCAGGCGGGCCAGCTCCAGCCGGGCGGCGGTGCGGATCTCGGTGCCCGGGTCGGCGCCGGGTGCGCCGCCGAGCACCTTGATCCCGGTGTTCAGCCCGCGCTCGAAGGAGACGATGGTGGCGATCCGGGTCCGGTCGGGAACCAGCACGAACGACACGTCCAGGGCCTCGTCCAGTCCCGGCCAGGTCCAGCGCGGCGTCCACTCCGCCCGGCGCCGCGGCCCGGACCCGGTCCATCAGCCCGGTGCCGTACTCGACCGGGATCGCGCCCAGTCCGCGGAGGAAGTCGTAGTTCGCGGGGCAGGCCGTGGCCACCACGGTGGCGCCGCGGTCGGCCGCGAGCTGCACCGCCATCACGCCCACTCCCCCGGCGGCCCCGTGGATCAGCACCGTGTCGCCGGGGCCCACGCCGGTGGCCGCCAGCAGATGCCAGGCGGTCACGCCGGTGAGCATGAGCCCGGAGGCCTGCGCCCAGTCCAGCGTGTCCGGCTTGGGCACCAGCGCGGAGGCCGGCACCACCAGTTCGGCGGCGTAGGCGCCAGCCGCCCGGAACGCGATGACCTCCGCGCCGACCTCGATAGGGCCGGCCGGGCAGGCCGCGCCGGGCCCGGCCGCGGTGACCACGCCGGAGGCTTCCGACCCCAGCCGCAGGGGCAGCCGCGCCGGGTCGGCGCCGAACGCACCGCTGTAGGCCTTGTAGTCGACCGGGTTGACCCCGGCCGCCCGGATCTCGATGAGCGCCTCACCCGGACCGGGCTCACCCGGCGGCTGATCGGCGATCTCCAGCACATCGGGTCCGCCGAATGCGGTCGCGATCACGACAGCTGACATCTCAGCCCGAGCCCCCCTTCGCTACCGCTTGCGTCCCCCGGGGTCATTCCCTCCGGCGCGCCCGCGAACCGATGACCCCGGCCGACCGCCAGGACAAGATCGACCGGCGCGAGAACCCGGACAGAATCGACAGCGCACTTCCGGCAGAACCTACGGAAAACGCGGACGCTACCGAGCCAGCCGACCCGATAGACAAAAGCGAACCGGCCGACCCGATCGAGAGAATCGAGCCGGGCCGATCCAATGGACAGGATCGAGCCGGCCGATCCGATACTGAGGATCGAGCCGGCTGAGCCTGCCGCCGACGGGCTGGCCGGTGCTGAGCCAGCAGACAACAGGTGACGGATGTTCCGCATGACGGCATTCTCGCAGCCCCCGCAGATCAGAGCCGGAAGCGGGACGCGCGGAATACGTCAGACGGGACGGCCCGCCGCAGCCTCGAGCGATTCGGGGTGCGCGCGACGGTAATGCTCGGTCAGGACTTCACTGGCCTGGCCGGGCTTGTGGGCGATGGTGCGCTGGCATATCTCGCAGCGCAGTACCGGAAGCTGAGTCACGGTAACAGGGAAGCGGGGATTACTCATCTCACGGTCCATGATGCCAGATTCCGGCGCCCCTATCACCACGCAACGCCGTTAAAGACCAGCTCCCGGCCCCTTAGTCGGACAGGAACGCCGAGTCGGACAACGAGCGGGCCAGCGCCGGGCAACGGTCGAGATGGTCATTGACCACCCCCACGGCTTGCAGAAAGCTGTACGTGATCGTCGATCCGACGAACGTGAAACCGCGCCGTTTCAGGTCCTGGCCGATCCGGTCGGACAGCTCGGTCCGGGCGGGCAGCTCGGCCGTGCTCCGCGGGCGGTTGACCAGCGGCGTGCCGTCCACCCAGGCCCACAGGTAGCTGGCGAACGACCCGTGCTCCTGCTGGGCGGTCAGGAACGCCCGGGCGTTCCTGACCGTGCCCGCGACCTTGAGCCGGTTGCGGACGATGCCAGGGTCAGCCATCAGCGCCGCCAGCTTGGCGTCGTCGTAGCGGGCGATCCGCTCCGGGTCGAAGCCGTCCAGCGCGCGGCGGTAGTTCTCCCGCTTGCCGACAATCGTGGCCCAGGACAGGCCCGCCTGGGCCCCCTCCAGGATCAGCATCTCGAACAGGTAGCGGTCCTCCCGGCACGGGCGGCCCCACTCGTCGTCGTGGTAGGCGCGCATCGCGTCTGAGCTCTCGGCCCAGTCGCAGCGGCGCGGCACATCGGGTTCGTTCATCGGGCCCAGCGTCCCACGGGGCACCGACACCCAGTCCACGGGGCACCGGCACCCGGCCCACGGCGGCACCCGGCGCCCACCCGGTGCTCACGGCTGCGGCGACGCGTCCCCGGCCGGGTCCGCGGCGGGTACCCCGAGCATCTCCGCGAACCGGTCCACCATCATGTCCCGGCCCTTGACCTGGGCCACCACCTCGGCCGGGAGGAGCTCCGCGCTGCCCGGCCGCTGCCCCGAGCCGCCCTCCGGCCCGATCGGCACGACGATCCCGGCTGGCGCCGGCTGGTAGCGGCTCAGCTCCGGTCCCGGGCCACCGGACCCGGCCGGGCCCGGTCCCGTCCCGATCAGCGCCCGGATGTTGGCCACCACGACCTCGGCCTGGCGGCTGGCCGCGCCCGCCACCTTCCGGTCCGCGGTGGACACGTCGCCCAGCGCGAACACCCGGTCCTGGCCCGTGACCTGCAGCGTGTCAGTGACCTCGATCATCCCGTCCGCCCGGCGGGCCGCGGCGAGCCCGCCGGCCAGGTAGTCGCTGACCGGGATGACCCCGTAGCAGCGGAACCAGAGGTCGGCGGTCACCTCGGTACCCGCCTGCGTCGCGACCGTGAAGGTGCGCAGCTCGCCCGGCTCGGTGGGCGGCGCGGCCTGCAGCGGGCTGCCCAGCAGCACCTGCACGCCCAGCCCGGCGAGCTGGCGGCGCAGCTCCGCCTTGAGGTCCGCGCGGTACGGGGCGCCGAGCACGTCGTCAGCCACGTCCATGAGCGTCACCTGCTTCGACGGCCAGACCGCCTTGATCTCCCCGGCCAGCTCGATGCCGACCGCGCCCGCGCCGACCAGGAGCACCCGGGCCGCCGCGGCCAGTGCCGCGTGGGTGCCGAGCGTCTTCTCGTGCGCGTCCACGGTGCGGTCCACGTCGCTCTTGGCCGGGAACGGGTAGCTGGACCCGGTGGCCAGCACGATGTAGTCGGCCGGGAGTTCCTCGCCGGAGGCCAGCACCACCCGGCCCGCATCGACCTTCACGGCCCGGTCCGCCGCGATCCGGCCGTGGCTGAGCAGCCCGCCGTACGGCAGGTAGATCCGCGGCAGCCAGGACGGGTCAACCAGGGCGCGCAGCGCGGCGACGTTGTGCACGAACGCGTCTTTCGGCTCGACCAGCACGACCGACGCCACGTCGTCGAGCGACCTGGCCACGTTGATCCCGGCGTAGCCGCCGCCGATGACCACCACGGCCGGCCGGGCCGGGGAAGGCTCGCTCATCTGATCTCCCGTTCTCACGCGACTCGCTGGTGTCCAGCACTAGTCTGAACCACAGAACATCTGTAAAGCAACTCATCGGCAGCCTAGCTGATCTGAGGTAGGCTCGTCGCATGGCGGCCCGGTCTGGATCCCTGGTCGGCACCGGCGGTGCCGCGGAGCCCGACGCCGGCGCCTGCACCCTCAGCGACGACCTGGGGTGGGCCCTCGGCACCGTCTTCCGGGGCTACGTCAAGGCCACCCACGAGGCCCTGGCCGGCCTGGCCGGCGGCCCCCGCGGCTACCAGGTGCTGGCCGCCTCGGCCCAGGACGAGCACGGCAGCCAGCTGGCCCTGGCCCAGCGGCTGGGCGTGGACCGCACGGTCATGACCTACCTGCTCGACGACCTCGAGGCCGCTGAGCTCATCGAGCGCCGCCCGGACCCGGCCGACCGGCGGGCCCGGCGGATCGTGGCCACCCCGCACGGCCGCGACACCCTGGCCCGCCTGGACGAGCAGCTGCGCGCCGCCGAGGAGCAGCTACTCAGCGGCCTGGACACCGAGCAGGACCGGCAGGTGTTCCGCGGGCTGCTGCGCCGGCTGGCCGCGCACGCCAGCGCCGGCGAGGCGCTCCGCACGCCGTGCGAGGCCGCCGACATCGCGCAGGCCCAGGCCGCGGCCGGGCGGCGGGGAGCCGGCGGCGGGACCCTGCCCTGCTAGCCTCCGGGCGCATGACGGAGCAGATCTACGAGGGGAACGCGGCCGCCGACGCCCCGGCCGGCCGCGGCTGGCTGCTCGGGCACTTCCAGCCGGCCGGCGACCCCCGGCACAGCGATGAGGTCGAGATCAAGTGGGCCATCCATCCCGTCGGCGACCGGCGCGGGCAGTGGGTCACCGGGGAACGGCGCTCGGCGGCGCTCATCCTGGTCAGCGGCCGGTTCCGGGTCGAGTTCCCGGGCCGCAGCGTGCTGCTCGCCCAGCAGGGTGACTACGTGGTGTTCCACGGCGTGAACCACTCCTGGCACGCCGAGGAGGCGTCCGTGGTGGTCGCGGTCCGCTGGCCCTCGGTTCCCGGCTACGCGCTCCCCCGGACCGGCCCCGGGACCGGCCCCTGGGACGGCGAGGCCGGCTAGGGCGCTCCGTCAACGGGGGGGCTCTGTCAGGCACGAGGCTCGGGCAGCTAGGAGGTCAGTGTGCGGGTACTGGAGCGTTTTGCGCTGGACGGCCGCAAGGCCGTGGTCACCGGCGGGAACCAGGGGCTGGGCAAGGCGTTTGCCGCCGCCCTCGGGCAGGCGGGCGCCGAGGTCATGATCGTGGCCCGGGACACCGGCCGGAACGCGGCGGCCGTTGCGGAAATGAACGACGAGGGCCTGGCCGTGTCCGCGCTGGACGCGGACATCACCCAGGACGCGGGCGCGGCCATCGACGCCGCCGCGGCCCGGCTCGGCGGGCTGGACATCCTGGTCAACAACGCCGGCGTCTGCTACCACGGCGAGTCCTGGGAGGTCACCGACGCCGAGTGGGACGACGTGTTCGACCTCAACGTCCGGGCCCTGTGGCGGTGCAGCCGGGCCGGCGGCCGCCACATGGCCGCCGCCGGCGGCGGCTCGATCATCAACGTCGGCTCGATCTCGGCCATGATCGTGAACCGGCCGCAGTGGCAGCCCGCCTACAACGCCTCCAAGGCCGCGGTGCACCAGCTGACCAAGTCGCTGGCCGCGGAGTGGGCCGGGCTGGGCATCCGGGTCAACGCGATCGCCCCCGGCTACGTGAAGACCGAGATGGCCCCCGTGGACCGCCCGGAGTTCCGGCGGCACTGGATCGAGGACACGCCCCAGCAACGCTACGCGCTGCCCGAGGAGATCGCCCCGAGCCGTGGTGTTCCTGGCCAGTCCCGCCTCCGCGTTCATGACCGGCTCGGTCCTCGTCATCGACGGCGGCTACACGCTGTGGTGATCCCTTGAATTCTCCGCAACGAAAACCGCACCGGCCCGGTCACTCCCGGTACCTGGCCTGCCACCGGGTGCGCCGCACGGCATCGTCGATCTCCGCCCCGGTGAGCCCCGGTGCCACGCCGTCGGCCACCGCGGCCCGGGCCACCGCGCCGGCCACCGTGGTCGCCGTCTGGGCCAGGTGAGCCCGGTCGGGCAGCAGCATCCCGTGCGGATCCTGGTGAATGGTGGCGGCGCCGCAGATGGCCGAGGCCGCGGCGGTCATCATGGCGTCGGTGATCCGGGTGGCCCGCACCGCGGTCACGGCCAGGCCCAGGCCAGGGAACACGTACACGTTGTTGCACTGGGCCACCGGGACGCTCATGTCGCCGACTTTCATGGCCGCGAACGGCGACCCGGCCGCGATCAGTGCGCGGCCGCCGGTCCAGTCGGCCAGGTCCTGCGGCCGGGCCTCGCTGCGGCTGGTGGGGTTGGACAGCGGCATGATGATCGGCCGCTGCACGTGGGAGGCCATGGCCCGGACGATGTCCTCGGTGAACGCGCCGGTCGCCGTGGACAGGCCGATCAGCGCGGTGGGGTGGATGGCCTGGACCACCTCCATCAGGCGGGCCCGGTACCCGTGCTCCCGGCCGGGCACGGCCCCGGCCGGCTGGGCGTAGCGGCGCTGCGCCGGGCTGAGGCCCCGGCGGTCCTCGGTGAGCAGCCCGCCCACGTCGACCACGAAGATCTGGGCCCGGGCCTCCTTCACCGGCAGCCCGTCGGCGACCATGGCCCGGACGATCTGGTCACAGACGCCGATGCCCGCCGAGCCCGCGCCCAGCATCACGATCTTCTGGTCGCGGGGCCGTGACCCGGTAGCCACCGCGGCCGCGGACAGCGCGGCGGTCACCACGGCCGCGGTGCCCTGGATGTCGTCGTTGAAGGTCAGCAGCTGGTCCTGGTAACGATCGAGGATCGGCAGCGCGTGCGGGGTGGCGAAGTCCTCCCACTGCAGCAGCACGTGCGGCAGCTCGGCCCGGACGGCGCGCACGAACCGGTCCACGAAGTCGTCGTAGTCCGGCCCGTCCACCCGGCGGTGCCGCCAGCCCAGGTACATCGGGTCGTCGAGCAGCTCCGGGTTGTCGGTGCCCACGTCGAGCAGGACCGGCAGGGTCCGGGCCGGGTCGATGCCGCCCAGCGCGGTGTACAGCGAGAGCTTGCCGATCGGGATGCCCATCCCGCCGATGCCCTGGTCGCCCAGGCCGAGCACGCGCTGCCCGTCGGTGACCACGATCACGTCCACCTCGCGGCGCGGCCGGTTGCGCAGGATCTCGCCGATCCGGTCGCGATCCGGATAGGCGATGAACAGCCCGCGGGGGCGCCGGTAGATGTCGCTGAACCGCTGGCAGGCCAGCCCGACCGTGGGCGTGTAGAGGATCGGCAGCATCTCCTCGGCGTGGTCGGTGACCAGCCGGTAGAACAGCGTCTCGTTGGTGTCCTGCAGCGCGCGCAGGTTGATGTGCCGGGCTATGTCGCTGGGCTGCTCCCGGAACGCCTGGTAGGAGCGGGCCGCCTGCTGGTCCAGGGTCTCCACCACGGTGGGCAGCAGCCCGCGCAGGCCCAGCGCGGACCGCTCCTCCTCGGTGAACGCGGTGCCCTTGTTGGAGAGCGGGTCCTCGAGGCCCCGCTCGCTGGCATGCTGACTGCCGGTGCTGCTCATGCGCTCACGCCGCCTTCGCCGTCACGCTGGTTTACCCCCTGATATGCCCACGATCTCCTGCGTAGGCTCACATCATGACCCAGCCCATGCTGGAGGTGGCCGGCGCAGCCAAGACGTTCGGGACGGTGACGGCGCTGAGCGGGGTGGATCTCGCCGTGCCGCCGGGGCAGATCGCCGCGCTGCTGGGCCCGAACGGGGCGGGCAAGACCACGCTGGTCCGCATCGTGGCCACGCTGGTCCGCCCGGACGCGGGCGTGATCCGGGTGGACGGCTACGACGTGGTGGCCGATCCCTACGCGGTCCGCGCCCGGATCGGCCTGACCGGGCAGTACGCGGGGCTGGACGAGGCGCTGCCCGGCCGGGCGAACCTGATGCTCATCGGCGGGCTGGCCGGCCTGCGCCGCCGGGCCGCCCGGGAACGCGCGGCCGAGCTGATCGGCCGGTTCGACCTGGCCGCCGCGGCCGGCCGCCCGGTCGGCACCTACTCCGGCGGGATGCGCCGCCGCGCCGACCTGGCCGCCAGCCTGATGGCCCGGCCGTCGCTGCTGGTCCTGGACGAGCCCACCACCGGGCTGGACCCGGCCGGGCGGCGGCAGCTGTGGGAGTCGCTGGGCGCGCTGCGCGACGAGGGCACGGCCATGCTGCTCACCACGCAGTACCTGGAGGAAGCCGAGCGGCTCGCCGACGTGGTGCACATCCTGGACCAGGGCCGGATGGTGGCCAGCGGCACCCCGGCCCAGCTGCGCGCCCGGACCGGAACCCAGCTGGTCGAGGCCCGGTTCGAGCCGGCCAGCCAGGCGGCGGCCGCCGCCCGGGCGCTGGCCGCGCGGCTCGGCCTGCCGCCGGGCACCCTGCACGCGGACCCGGCCGCCGGGCGGCTCACCCTGACCGCCGCGGACGGGGTGGGCACGCTGCTCGAGGTGGCCCAGGCGCTGGCCGCGGACGGGTTCACCGTGGCCGACCTGGGGCTGCGCGGGCCCACCCTGGATGAGGCGTTCCTGGCCCTGACCGGGCAGCACGCCGCAGGCCGGGCCGCCTCGTGACCAGCGTGGCCCGGCGCGCACCCGCGGCCCCGGCCGCGCGGCCGGGCCCGGTGTCGCGTCCCGGGCCGCGCCGCACCGCGCGGGAAGCCGCGCTGATCTGCGGCCGCCAGCTGGCCGTCCTGCGGGCCAACCCGAGCCGGCTGCTCTACCCGCTGATCCAGCCCGTGGTGCTGCTGGTGCTGTTCCTGGCCATCTTCGCCGGGCTGGCCCGGGTCCCGGGCGCCACGTACCGCCAGTACCTGGTGCCCGGCATCATCGTGCAGAACGTGGCGCTGACCGCGCCGACCGTGGGGCTGGGCCTGGTGCTGGACTCGGTGAGCGGGATCACCGACCGGTTCCGGTCGCTGCCGATGGCCCGCAGCGCGGTGCTGCTCGGCCGGATGCTGGCCGAGAGCCTGATCTTCAGTGTCCAGGCGCTGCTGGTGCTGGGCGTGGCGTCGCTGCTGGGGTTCCGGGTCCGGACCGGGCTGCCCGGGATGGCGGGCATCGTCGCGGTCGCGGTGGCCTTCGGCGTGGCGCTGGGCATCACGATGTGCTGGCTGGCGCTGCGGATCCGTGACCCGGACACCGCGGGCCGGGCCCTGTTCCTGCCGATGGTGCCGCTCACGTTCATCAGCTCGACGTTCACCCCGATCGACCGGCTGGCCGGGTGGCTGCAGCCGCTGGCGCGGGCCAACCCGGTCACCGCCGCCGTGGACGTGATCCGCACCCTGGCCGACGGCGGCCCGCTCGGCCGCGAGCCGCTGTACCTGGCGATCTGGCTGGTGATCCTGTCCGGGCCGCCCGGCCTGCTCGCCGTCCGCCGCTGGCAGTCCGGCTGAGCCCGCGACGGCCTCAGAGGTCCTTGATCATGAAGATGCGCCGGTAGCCGTGCTCGGTGGCCCGCCGCACCTCCCGGTAGCCGAGCCGGGCGTACACCGCCTGGCTCTCGGTCATCACCTCGTTCGTGTAGAGCGAGAGCCGGGCCAGCCGGCGCCGGGCCGCCTCCTGCTCGGCGAACTCCAGCAGCCGCCGCCCGAGCCCGCTGCCCTGGGCGCCCGGATGCACGGCGATGTTCTCGATCAGCAGGCTGTCCGGTTCCGGGGTCAGCGAGACCAGGCCCAGGACCGGATCGCCGATCACCCAGACCAGCCCGGCCTGGGCCGGGCCGGTGTAGTCCCGCAGCATCGGCGCGGGCGGGCGGTCCATCCGGGTCAGGTACTTCGCGTACGCGGCCTCGACCACCTCGCGGACCCGGGGCAGGTCCGCCGCCGTGGCCCGCCGGGGCATGAGCATCCTTTCCATGCCCCCAAGTCTGCCGTCCTGGGCCGCGCCGCCTCCATCCCGGCCAGCCGCCGGCCGGAGGGTGCCGGTCAGTGGCGGGAGAAGCGGGCGACCCAGCGGCCGGGCTTGACCGGCGGCGGCGGCTGTCCCACGCCCTTCGACCCGTCCGGTCCGGCCTGGTCCGTCGCATCGGCCGCGGCGTTCACCGCCTCGCCGGCCGCCCCCGCCGCCGCGGCCATGGGGTCCGTGGACTGCCAGACCTCCCGGAACACGACCTGGAGGGCCCCGGCCGCCGGGATGGCCAGCAGCGCGCCCACGAACGCGCCGAAGATCCCGCCGATCCAGCTGCCGATCTCCCCGCCGACCAGGATGGACAGCAGCACCAGCAGCGGGTTGACCCGGACCGTGCGGCTCATCACGATCGGGTTCAGCACGTGGTTCTCGATCTGGGTGTAGACGAGGAACACGACCAGCGTGACGATCCCGGCGCTGAGCGAGTGCGCCGCCGCGAACAGCACGGTGGGAATCCCGGCCAGCGCCCCGCCGATCATCGGCAGGAAGTCCACCAGCGCCACCCACAGCGCCCACAGGAACGGGAACGGCACGCCCGTCACCAGCAGCGTCACGAACACCACCGCGCCCGCGATGACCGAGGTGAGGACGTTGCCGAGCATGTACCCGGTGACTGACCGGTTGACCTCGTGCGCGACCCGCCGGTACCGCTCGGCCCGCTCCGGGTCCATCGAGCCCAGCAGGCCGGTCCGCATCTTGGGGCCTTCCAGCAGCAGGAGCAGCACCAGGATGAAGATGGTGAACAGCTGCAGCAGCAGGGCCAGCGCGCCCTTGCCCAGGCTCAGCGCGGGCTTGGCCAGCCCCTCACCGAAGCTGACCAGCTTGGGCGCGTTCTTGTTGCACCCAGGCCTGCACGTGGTACCTGGTCACCAGGTGCCCGATCCAGCCGCGGCCGTGCGTCGCCGCGTCCACGTAGGTCGGCAGCTTCTGGGACAGGTGGGTGATCCCGTTGGCCAGCGGGTACCCGAACGCGAAGGCCAGGCCGACGAAGACGATCAGGGCCCACAGCGTCACCACCGCGACCGCCCAGCCCCGCCGGGGGATCTTCCACCGCTGCAGGGCCACCACGAGCGGGTTCAGGATCACGGCGATGAACGCGGCCACGAGGATCAGCAGGAGCACGTCGCGGAGCCGGTAGACGACCTTGCCCAGCATGTAGACCGCGATCACCACCAGCGCGACGGCCAGGATGGTCCGCAGCGGGATTCCCCTGGCTTCCGCGGCGGCCCAGAGCCGGGCCCGCCGGGTCAGGGGTCGGCGTGGGTCGTTGGTCACACGGCCATCATCGCAGGCCGCCTGGCCCGCGGGATAACCTCCGGGAGAGCGGCCGTTTCCGGGGCATGCCGGCCATAGCGGCCAGCGCCGATTTCCGGAACACTTGATTAACAGATGACTCGACGCCGCGAAGCTGGGCACTGACGGCATCGAGGGCTGTGCGGCCCGGCCATGGCGGCCAGCCCGGATTACCGGTGAGAACACGTGGCGAGCGCAGGGAGAGGAGCCCACCGTGCGGGTGAACGAGCGGGCCGGCCAGCCGGCCAGCCAGGCGGACCTGGTGGACGTGGCCAGGCTGGTCACCTCCTACTACGCGCTGCATCCGGATCCGGCCGTCCCCGAGCAGAGGGTGAGCTTCGGCACCTCGGGACATCGCGGCTCGGCGCTGCGCTCCTCGTTCAACGAGGATCACATCGCCGCCACCTCCCAGGCCATCTGCGACTACCGGGCCCGGGCGGGCACCACCGGCCCGCTGTTCCTCGGCCGGGACACCCACGCGCTGTCCGAGCCCGCGTTCGTCACCGCGCTGGAGGTGCTCGCGGCGAACGAGGTGACCGTGCTGGTGGACAGCCGGGACGGGTACACCCCGACGCCCGCGCTGTCCCGGGCCATCCTGGCCTACAACGACGGGCGCACCGACGGCCTGGCCGACGGCATCGTGATCACCCCGTCGCACAACCCGCCGGAGGACGGCGGGTTCAAGTACAACCCGCCCGACGGCGGTCCCGCCGGGTCGCAGATCACCTCGGTCATCCAGGACCGGGCCAACGAGCTGCTGGCCGGCGGCCTGCGCGAGGTGCGCCGGGTGCGGTACGAGGCGGCCAGGACCGCGCCGACCACGGGCACGTTCGACTTCCTGGGCGAGTACGTCGCGCAGCTCCCGGCCGTGGTCGACCTGGACATCATCCGCGGCGCCGGCATCCGGATCGGCGCCGACCCGCTGGGCGGCGCCAGCGTCGCGTACTGGGGGGAGATCGCCGAGCGCTACGGCCTCGACCTCACCGTGGTCAACCCGGACGTGGACCCCACGTTCCGGTTCATGACGCTGGACTGGGACGGCCGGATCCGGATGGACTGCTCCTCGCCCTACGCGATGGCCTCGCTGATCGAGCCGGGCGGGCGAGTTCGCGATCGCGACCGGCAACGACACCGACTCCGACCGGCACGGCATCGTCACGCCGGACGCGGGCCTGCTCGACCCCAACCACTACCTGGCCGTGGCCATCGACTACCTGTACCGGCACCGGGCGGACTGGCCCGCCGGTGCCGCGGTGGGCAAGACCATGGTCAGCTCCTCGATCATCGACCGGGTGGCCGGGGCGGCCGGGCGCACGCTGACCGAGGTGCCGGTGGGGTTCAAGTGGTTCGTGCCGGGGCTGCTGGACGGCTCGATCGCCTTCGGCGGCGAGGAGAGCGCCGGGGCCTCGTTCCTGTGCACCGACGGGCGGGTCTGGACCACCGACAAGGACGGGATCATCCTGGCCCTGCTGGCCTCGGAGATCGCCGCGGTGACCGGGCAGTCGCCGGGTGAGCGGTACCGGGACCTGGCCGGCCGCTGGGCGACCCGGCCTACGCCCGCATCGACGCGCCCGCGACGAGGGCGCAGAAGGCGCTGCTGGCGAAGCTGTCCCCGGACCAGGTCAGCGCCACGGAACTCGCGGGCGAGCCGGTGCTGGACCGGCTGACCCGGGCCCCGGGCAACGGGGAGCCGCTCGGCGGCATCAAGGTGATCACCGAGAGTGGCTGGTTCGCCGCGCGGCCCTCGGGAACGGAAGACGTCTACAAGCTGTACGCGGAGTCGTTCGCCGGTCCCGGGCAGCTCGCCCGCATCCAGGATGAGGCACAGCAGATCCTGGACGGCGTGCTCAAGGAAGCAGAAGGCACGTGAGGGGTGGGAGATGGCAGATAAGCGGGTTCTGGGCATCGTGCTGGCCGGCGGGGCCGGCAAGCGGCTGGCGCCGCTGACGGCGGACCGGGCCAAACCGGCCGTGCCGTTCGGCGGCATGTACCGGCTGGTCGACTTCGCGCTGTCCAACCTGGTCAACGCCGGGATCTTGCGGATCGCCGTGCTCACCCAGTACAAGAGCCACAGCCTGGACCGGCACGTGTCCACCACGTGGCGGATGAGCACGCTGCTCGGCAACTACGTCACGCCCGTGCCCGCCCAGCAGCGGCTCGGCCCGCACTGGTACACCGGGTCGGCCGACGCGATCTACCAGTCGCTCAACCTGATCTACGACGAGAGGCCCGACCTGGTCATCGTGTTCGGCGCGGATCACGTCTACCGGATGGACCCGCGGCAGATGATCGACGAGCACTGCGCGCACGGGGCCGGGGTCACCGTCGCGGCCATCCCGGTGCCGCGCCTGGAGGCCACCGCGTTCGGCGTGATCCAGGCCGGCGCGGACGGGCACACGCTCGAGGCGTTCCTGGAGAAGCCGGCCGACCCGCCCGCGCTGCCCGGCCGGCCCGACGAGGCCTACGCCTCGATGGGCAACTACCTGTTCTCCACCGACGTGCTGATCGAGGCGCTGCGCAAGGACGCGGCCAACCCGAACAGCCGCCACGACATGGGCGGCGACATCATCCCGATGCTGGTGGACGAGGGCTGCGCGCACGTCTACGACTTCATGACCAACAAGGTGCCCGGGGCCAGCGAGCGCGACGCCGGGTACTGGCGCGACGTCGGCACGCTGGACTCCTACTTCGAGGCGCACATGGACCTGTGCGCCATCCACCCCGTCTTCAACCTCTATAACGACCGGTGGCCGATCCTGACCAACGTGCCGAGCCTGCCCCCGGCGAAGTTCGTGCACGACTCCGGCGACCGGGTCGGCCGCGCCATCGACAGCCTGGTCAGCAACGGCGTCATCGTGTCCGGCGGGCTGGTCCGCGAGTCCGTGCTGTCCCCCGGCGTGCGGGTCAACAGCTGGTCGAGCGTGGAACGGTCGGTAATCCTGCACAACACGATCATCGGCAGGCACGCGGTGGTCAGGGACGCGATCCTGGACAAGAACGTCACGGTCCCCGAGGGAGTCACGATCGGCGTGGACAAGGACCACGACCGGGAACGCGGCTTCGCGGTCTCCGAGAGCGGCATCACGGTGGTGGGCAAGAGCCAGAAGGTGACGGTGTGACCGCGGCCGGTGGTTTCCCCGCACCGGCCCGCGCCGACCGGCTCAGGGTGGCCCTGCTCACCCGCGAGTACCCGCCCGAGGTGTACGGCGGCGCGGGCGTGCACGTCACCTACCTGGCCCGGGAGCTGGCCGGCCTGGTCGACCTGACCGTCCACTGCGAGGGCGGGGACCGGCCCGGGGCCGTGGCCCACCAGCCGTGGGAGCTGCTCGCCGGGGCGAACCAGGCGCTGGCCACGATCTCCACCGACCTGTCCATGACCGCCGCGGTGGGCGGCGCGGACCTGGTGCACTCACACACCTGGTACGCCAACCTCGCCGGGCACCTGGCCTCGATGCTGTACGGGGTACCGCACGTGGTCACGGTGCACTCGCTGGAGCCGCTGCGGCCGTGGAAGGCGGAGCAGCTCGGCGGCGGGTACGCCCTGTCCAGCTGGTGTGAGCGGGTGGCGGTCGAGGGTGCCGCGGCGGTGATCGCGGTGTCCGAGGGGATGCGGGCGGACGTGCTGGCCGCCTACCCCGCGGTGCCGCCGGACCGGATCCGGGTCATCCGGAACGGGATCGACACCGCGGAGTACGCCCCGGACGCCGGGACCGGGGTGCTGCGGCGGTACGGGGTGGACCCGGCCCGGCCCACGGTGATCTTCGTCGGGCGGATCACCCGGCAGAAGGGCGTCCCCGTGCTGCTCCGGGCGGCCGCCAGCCTGCCGCCGGAGGCCCAGCTGGTGCTGTGCGCCGGCCAGCCGGACACCCCGGAGCTGGCCGCGGAGGTGACCGGGCTGGTGACGAGCCTGCAGGCGGCCCGCACCGGGGTGATCTGGATCCCGGAGATGCTGGCCAAGCCCGAGGTCATCCAGCTGCTCAGCCACGCCACGGTGTTCGCCTGCCCGTCGCTGTACGAACCGCTCGGCATCGTCAACCTCGAGGCGATGGCCTGCGGCACGGCGGTGGTGGGGTCGCGGGTCGGCGGCATCCCCGAGGTGGTCAGCGACGGGGAGACCGGGCTGCTCGTGCCGCCCGGACGACCCGGCGGCCCTGGCGCGGGCGCTGAACGCCCTGATCGGCGACCCCGGCCGGGCGGCGCGCCATGGGCGCGGCGGGCCGCAAGCGGGCCGCGGCCGAGTTCGGCTGGGACGCCATCGCCGCGCAGACCGCCGCGCTGTACGCCGAGCTGACCAGCTGATCCGGACGGCCCGGCGGTCCGCCGGAGGCCGCCTGTCCCAAAGTGAGACCTCCACGTCGACCGCCAATGAACAAGTATCGGACAAGTCCTGGTGGTGACACACGTAGCGGGAGAGGCCGTGGGCGACGTAGCAGCAGATCCCAGCACGGGGACTTCCGGCCCGGGGCTTCCGGCCCGGGGAGCACCTTCCGGCTGATGTACCGCAGCCGGAACATGATCCCGGATGGACCAGCGCAAGGCCGAACTCGGGCACCTTGTTCAGCGCCGCGCGGTCGAACAACAAGAAGCAGCAGATCACCGGGGCCCTGCTGATCTACGGCGACTGGTTCGCCCAGGTGCTGGAGGGCGCGGAAGCCCCGGTCCGGGCGCTGTTCGCCACGATCGAGCAGGATCCGCGGCACGAGAACATCTCCGTGATCCAGTCCGGCCCGGCCGGGGAGCGGCTGTTCTCCCGGTGGGCCATGGCCCGGGTCTCCGAGGACGGTGAGCCGGACATCCGGCTCATCGCGCACCCGGACGGGATCGCCCCGGCCATGAGCCGGGGCACCACCCCCGAGCAGGAAGCGGTGCTGGACATCATGCGCACCGCCACCCGCGGTGACGCGCACGCGCACTGAGTAGCCCGCGCTGACCGGCGTGGCGGGCCAGCTTCCGCCGGTCAGCGCGTCCCCGCTCCAGCCAGGGCCGCCCGCTGCTGCGGGGCGTCCCAGTCCAGGACCGGCCCGGCCGGCACGATCCGCAGCGGGTTGAGCTGCGGATGGGTCCCGTAGTAGTGCCGCTTGATGTGGTCGAAGTCCGTGGTGCCGCCGAACGCCGGGATCGAGTACAGGTCGCGTGCGTACGGCCACAGGTTCGGGTAGTCGGCCAGGCGGCGCAGGTTGGCCTTGAAGTGGGTCACGTACACCGCGTCGAACCGGGCCAGGGTGACCCACAGCCGCACGTCCGCCTCGGTGATCGAGTCACCGAACAGGTACCGCCGGCTGGCCAGGCGCTGGTCAAGGTCGTCCAGGGTGGCGAACAGGGCTGGCCACCGCGCTGTCGTAGGCCTGCTGCGAGGTGGCGAACCCGCACCGGTACACGCCGTTGTTGACGGTGGCGTAGACCCGCTCGTTGAGCGCGTCGATCTGCGGGCGCAGCGCGGCCGGGTAGAGGTCGAACGCCGGGCTGGCCCAGCGACCGAACTGCGTGCCCAGGTCGATGGTGATGTCGGGGAAGTTGTTGGAGACGATCCGGCCGGTCTCCCTGTCCCACAGCACCGGCACCGAGACGTGCCCGTCATAGCCCGGCTCGGTGGCCTGGTAGGCCTCCCGGAGCAGGGTGAAGCCGTTCACCGGATCCGGCGAGTAGCCGGGGCCGTCCCGGAACGCCCAGCCGCGCCCGTCCCGGACCGGGTCGACCACCGACATCGACACCACGTCCTCCAGCCCCAGCAGCGCCCGGACGATGGCCGAGCGGTGCGCCCACGGGCAGGCGAGCGAGATGTACAGGTGATAGCGGCCGGCCTCGGCGGGGTACCCGGTGGATCCGTCCGCGCTCACCCGGCCCTGGAACGGGTAGAGCGGGCGGACGAAGGCGCCGTCCGCGCGGGGCGGGCGCTTCTTCACGCGGTAGTCACCGTAGGTCTCGAAGTCGACCGGGCTGGCCACGGCGGCGGCGGTGGTCATGGCATCATCCCTCGGTGGTCAGGCCGGGGTAGTCACATCTGGCGCATCTTGAAGTACCGGATGATGTCGTCCCGGTTGATGATGTTGATGATGATGAAGCCCACCAGGCCTGCCGCGATCACCCCCGTCACCACTTTCATGGCAATCTCCCAGTTCCCCGCGCCGCTGGCGCGGCGGCTGCTCTCCAGGCGGCCGGGTTAGACAGCCTTGAAGCTGGCATACCCGCCACCGGCGGATCGAAATGCCCGGACCGGGTCAGACCGCGGCCGTGCCGATCAGCCCGTTCCGGGTGACCAGGGCGGCCAGATCCTCCTCGGCCAGGCCGTCCGTGCCCGCCGGGCGCGCAGGCAGGACCAGGTAGCGGTTCTCGGCGCTCGCGTCCCACACCACGATCTCGGTGTCCGGCGGGAGCAGCAACCCGAACTCGGCCAGCACCGCCCGCGGCTCGCGGACCGCGCGGGAGCGGTAGGCCAGGCTCTTGTACCAGCTGGGCGAGGGACCGAGCAGCGACACCGGATAGCAGGAGCACAGCGTGCAGACGATCATGTTGTGCGTGCCGGGGGTGTTCGCCACGGCCTTGAGCCGGTACCCGCTGCCCGCGTGCGCGGTATCGAAGCCCAGCTCGGCCGCGGCCGCGTTGCCGTCCGCGAGCAGGCGCCGGCGTAACCGGGATCGGACCAGGCCCGGGCCACGATCCGGGCCCCGTTCAGCGGCGAGGCGTGCGCGTACAGCCGGGCCAGCACGGCGTCGAGCTCCGCGTCCGTGGCCAGCCCGGCGGCGAGCACCCGCTCCTCCAGCTGGCGCACCCGGACGGCCGCGGGCTGCTCGGCGTGACCCGCTCCCATCAGCCCGCCTCCTCCAGGTAGGACTCCCACAGGTCCACGACGACCGAGTGCGTCCCGCTGCCCCATAGCCCGGCGGCGGGGAAGCGGACCGAGTAGACGGTCTCGACCCGGGGCGGCGTGACGCCCCGGGCCCGGTCATCGGGGAGCGGCCACTGCCCGGCCGCCTCGACCACGTCCCCGGTCTGCCCGCGCACGTAGCCCGGCAGGCGGGTGTGGTGGTCCGGGTCGGCCAGCCGGGCCCGGACCCGGGTACCCGGGCTCAGCGTCATCCGTCCCGGGCTTTCACGAGGCCCTTCTCCGCCAGCAGCGTCTCGATCGCCCGCAGCCAGCGTTCGTAGTAGCTCAGCTCGAGATACTCCTGGGGCGGGATCCGCTCGATAGCGTCCCGGAACTCATCCCCGCTGTACAGGCCCCGCGCCCGGAGCACGCCGTTCAGCGCGTAGACCCGGGCCTCCCAGTCATGGTGGAAAGGCAGGCCGTCCTCGCCCAGCGGGACCGGGCCGAACCCGGTCTGGCCACCGATGTCGTGCGCCCGGCTCACCGCCCTCCCATCCTGCCGTCGTGGTCGTCCCGCACGGCGGGCCATGCGGTGAGCTGGCGGGTCCCGGGGGGTGACAAGGAGGGAACGTCTGCGCGGCCAAGGCCAACCTGCGCGGCCACTTCACACCCTCGGCAGTGGCTCTTCGGTCGGTCATCGGCCCGGGACCCGCTTGAACGTTACCTCGGCCGACGCCGCGCTGGAAGAGTCCCGGAGGGCAACAGTTGATGAGGGTCCGCGGCAGCTACGGGAAGGCTTCGGCGCGCCCGTGACCGGGCCATCCCGGTCCCGTCCGGCGGCCCCCTACCCCCCTACCGCTCGCCGGACGGGACCAGGATGGGTGTCCCCACGCCCGCGCCAGGCGTGGGGACGTTTCGGGTATCCCCTCACCTGGGCCTCCCGCACGCCGGAGCGGGCTCAGGTCCCGTGGCCTAGTTTCCGGGGCAGGCCGGCGGTACGCAGCAGCCCGGGTAACCCTCGGACAAGGTCGGACACCCGCGTATTTGACTGATTCCGCCGCAGATGTCAACTCACCGCGGCGCCCGGGAGTCATGCAAGCACGGGTGCGGGGAGCAAATCACCGGACCCGTGGCCGTTGATCCAGAGGGGGGATGACGTGGCCACTGAGGGGGGACCCGGGGCGGTTGGCCCGCGCGGCGACCAGCCGGAACCGGCGGCGCCGCCGGAAGCGGCCGGTGATCTGGGGCAGCCGGATCCCCGGCGCATCGCCGGGCAGCCGGACTTCGGCCGGGAACTGACGCTCGCCCGGCAGCGGGCCGGGCTGACCGTGCGTGAGGTGGCCCGGGCGGTGGGGATCCCGGCCAGCACCGCGGGTGACTACTTCGCGGGCCGCCATCTGCCGCCGCCGAGCCAGCCCGGGCTGCTGCCGAGGATCCTGCGGGTCTGCGGGGAGACGGATCCGGCCCGGCTGAGCGAGTGGGCGAGCACCCTGCACCGGATCCGCCGCGGGCCCGGGCGCCGGCCGGCCGCCACCGCGGCGCCCTACCGCGGCCTGGCCAGTTTCCAGCCCGAGGACGCCGCCTGGTTCTTCGGCCGGGAAGATCTCACCGAGCGGCTGGTCGGGCTGGTTACCGCTCCCCCGCCCCCCGGGGTGCCGCTCATCGTGGTCGGGCCGTCCGGCTCGGGCAAGTCGTCGTTGCTGCGGGCCGGGCTGATCCCGTCGCTGCCGGACCGGCCCGCGGGCAAATTAGCGCTGTTCACCCCGGGCGCCGCGCCGCTGCGCGAGCTGGCCCGGCAGCTGGCCGGGCTGGATCCCGACCCTGCTGACCGGGACACGCCGGCGCAGGTCAGCCGCATCGAGGCGGCCCTGCACAGCGACCCCGGCCAGGCCCCCGGCCTGGCCGGTCAGCTCACCCCGGACGGCCGCGACCCCGGGCTGCTGATCGTGGTGGATCAGTGTGAGGAAATATTCACCGCCTGCCGGGACGAGGTGGAGCAGCACCACTTCATCGCCGCCCTCTGCGCGCTGTCCGGCCCGGCCGTGGTGGTGCTCGCCCTGCGCGCTGATTTCTACGATCGCGCTCTCCGGTACCCGGAACTGGCCCGCGCCCTCCAGGAGCGCCAGGTCGTGGTAGTGCCGATGACCCGGGACGAGGTGCGCCGCGCCATCGTCGAGCCGGCCCGCCTGGCCCGGCTCGATGTGGAGGACGGCCTGGTCGAGCTGCTGCTGCGCGATCTCGCACCGCACTCCCCGGACTGGACGCCCGTGGCTGCGCACGAGGCCGGCGCCCTGCCGCTGCTCTCCCATGCCCTGCTCACCACCTGGTCGCGCAGCCACGGCCGGCTGACCGTGGCTGACTACCAGGCCAGCGGCGGCATCCGGCACGCGATCGCCCGGACGGCCGACCAGGTCTACCGGGTCCCTCGATGCGCAGCAGCGTGACATCGCCCGGCGGCTCTTCCTGCGCCTGGTGTACGTGGCCGACGACGCACCGCAGACGCGCAGCCCGGTGCCGCTGGACGAGCTGCGCGACGGGCCGGGCGAGGCCGGGCCCCCCGGCGAGGTGCTCGACCGCTTCGTCGCGGAACGGCTGATCACCGTGGACGCGGACACGGCGCAGATCACCCACGAGGCGCTGCTCACCGCCTGGCCGCTGCTGCGCACCTGGACCGACGACAACCGGGAGAGCCTGCGGGTGCGGCGGCGGCTCAGCGACGCCGCCCGGGCCTGGGACGAGGCCGGGCGCGATCCCGCCGCCCTGCTCCGCGGCGGCCAGCTGGCGCAGGCCCGGGACTGGGCCGGCGACCCGCTCAACCGGGACAGCCTGGGCGCGCGGACCCGGGACTTCGTAGCGGCCGGGATCGCGGCGGAGCGGCTCCAGCAGGCCGCGGAGCGGAACCGCACCCGCCGGCTGCGCCGCCTCGCCGCGGCCCTCACCGTCCTCGTCGTGCTCACCGTCGGGCTGGCGGGCTACGCCTTCCAGCAGCGGGAGGCGGCGACCACGGCGCGGGACAATGCCACCGGGGCCAGGAACACGGCGCAGTCGCGCGAGGTCGCTATCGAGGCCGATCAGGTCCGCGGGCAGAGCGCCTCGCTGGCGGCCCAGCTGAGCCTGGGCGCCTACCGGATCACCCCGACCGCCGATGCGCGGGCCAGCTTGCTCGAGTCGTCCGGCAGCCCGGCGGAGGCCCGGCTGATCGACACGGCCGGGGTGGTGCAGGCGGTCAGCCTCAGCCCCAGCCATCGCCTGCTCGCGGTGGCCGCCGCGGACGGCACGCTGCGGCTGTGGAACGTGACCCAGCCTGATCACCCGGTCCCGCTGGGGGCTCGGCTGCTGCCCGTGAACCGCCAGGAGCCGCTGTACGCGGTGGCGTTCAGCCCGGGTGGCGGCCTCCTGGCCGCCGCGGGCGCCGGGCACGACGTGCTGCTGTGGAACATGCGGGCTCCGGGCCGGCCGGCCGGCTGCCCTCCCTGACCGGCCCGGCGAGCACGGTGTACTCGCTGGCCTTCGGCGCCCGGGGGTCGCTGCTGGCCGCGGGGAGCGCGGACCAGACCGTCCGCCTGTGGGACGTGACCGACGCGGCGCACCCGCGGCCGGCCGGAAAGCCGCTGACCGGGCCGGCCAGCGCGGTGCAGTCGGTGGCGTTCAGCCCGGACGGGCGGACGCTCGCCGCGGGCAGCGCGGACAAGACGGTGCGGCTGTGGAACGTGACCGACCCGGCGCACCCCACGGCGCTGGGCCAGCCCCTCACCGGCCCGGCCGAGCAGGTTGACTCGGTGGCGTTCAGCCCGGACGGGCGGACGCTCGCCGCGGGCAGCCAGGACCACAAGGTCTGGCTGTGGAACGTGGCCACGCCCGCGCCGGCCCGTCCGGGAGGGCGTCCTGACCGGGGCCGGCGACTGGGTGAACACGGTCGCGTTCAGCCCGGACGGTCGCGACCTGGCCGCGGGCAGCAGCGATGACCGGGTGCTGGTCTGGAACCTCGCCTCCCGGACCCGGACCCTGGCCGCCGCCCTGCCGCAGCCGCAGCCGGTCACCTCCCTGGCCTGGGACACCGGCGGCCACCTGGTGGCCGGGGACGCCGACGGCCTGGTCCGGGTCTGGACCCTGCCCACCCCGGTGCTGCGGACGGGCGTGGAGGTGAACAGCGTGGCCTACCGCGGGCCGCTGCTCGCGGTCGCCACCAACAACAGCCTCCAGGTGTGGAACTCCGTCACCCGTACGCAGCTCGCCGCAGCCGCAGTGCCCGGTCCCGCGAACACGATCGTCAACGCGGTGGCCTTCTCCCCGGCCCAGTCGATCGTGGCCGCCGGCTACGGGGACGGCCAGCTCCAGCTCTGGGGGGTGGCCCCGGGCGGCGGGCTGACCCGGCTCAGCCCGCCGGTCACGGCGTCCGGCACGGGCAATGTCGAGGGCGCCGCGTTCAGCCCGGACGGCAGGCTGCTGGCCACCAGCGGCGACGACGGGAAGGTGCGGCTGTGGTCAGTGACCGCCCCGGCGCATCCCCGGCTGCTGGACACCGCCGCGGACTCGGGGACCTACGTGTTCTCGGTGGCGTTCAGCCCGGACGGGCACACGCTCGCGGCGGCCAGCGCCGACGGGCTCACCAAGCTCTGGCACGTCAGCCCGCCCGGCCAGCTCACGCGGGCCGGGACGCCGCTGGCCGGGCCGACGAGCTACACCTACTCGGTCGCGTTCAGCCCCGATGGCGCCACCCTGGCCGTGGGCAGCGCCGACAAGACGGTGCGGCTGTGGAACGTCACCGACCCGGCCCGCCCGGCCCGGCTGGGCCGTCCGCTCACCGGCCCGGGCGGCTACGTCTACTCGGTGGCCTTCAGCCCGGACGGGCACACCCTGGCCGCCGGGGTGACCGACGGCACGGTCTGGCTCTGGCACGTCAGCCAGCCCGCCCGGCCCCGCCTGCTGGCCACGCTGACCGGGCCGGCCGCGCAGGTGTTCTCGGTCGCCTTCTCGCCCGGGCGGGACCACCCTGGCCGCCGGGCAGCCTCGACGGCACGGTCCGGCTCTGGGACACCCAGGTCCGCGCCGCCGCCACCGAGGTGTGTGCCACCGCGGGGCAGCCGCTGACCAGGGCCGAGTGGGCCGACTACCTGCCCGGACGCCGTTACGCACCACCCTGCGGATGAGGCGGGGCGGACACGCCGGGACGGCCCCCGGAGCAGCGCGCGGGCCCGCAGCGCCACCTCCAGCTCGAACCGGGCTCCCGGCTCGGCCAGCACCGGGCCGAACAGCTCCTGGATCTGCCGCAGCCGGTAGCGGACCGTCTGCGGGTGGACATGCAGCTGGCCCGCGGCCAGCCGGGCGTTGCCCGCGTTCTCCAGCCAGGCCAGCAGCGTCTCGGCCACCACATCCTGCTGCACCGGCCGGAGCCCGGCCAGCGGCGCGAGCCGGACGGCACTGAGCACCCGGGCCAGCTCCTCGTCCGCGGACAGCAGCAGGGTGGCGAGATGCTCCTCGCACCGGAGCAGGCCCCGGCCGCCGGTGACCACCCCGCGCCGGGCCAGCGCCAGCATCTGCCGGGCCCAGCGCAGCGAGCTGGCGGCCCGGCCGAGCGGGACCGCCGGGCCCAGCGCGCCGGTCCACCCGCGCAGGCCACGCTCGATGACCTCGGCCCGGCCGGGACCGTCGGGATCCGGCACCAGCAGGCACGGATCCTGGCGGGCCACGTTGACCAGGACGTCCGGCGGCAGCGCGGGCAGCGGGCCGAAATGGTCCTGGCTGCGGTCTTCCAGGGCCACCACCGCGACCCGGCGCGGCAGCGGCCACCCGGCCGCGCGGGCGAGTTCCGCGACCGCCTCCCGGGAGACCGGCGGATCGGTGACGATCAGGTCGAGCAGGCGGCGCCGCCGCCGCTCCAGTTCGCCCGCGACCTCCGCGCTGGCCTGGGTGAAGCCCTCCGAGCAGGCCGCGGCGAGCTCGTCGAGGTACAGGAACAGGGCCTCGCCCACCGGCCCGATCACGTCGATGCTCAGGCTGCCGCGGACCGCCTGCTCACACAGCATGCGCCAGGTGACCCGGGCGCCGAGCCGCAGCGCCGACTGCAGCGGCTCCAGGCTGCGCCCCTCCGCGGCCTCGATCCGGCCGATGTCGCGGAACAGCTGCGCGGTCGTCTCACGCGGGGTCCCCGGATCGGCGATCTGCAGGACGAACTGCTGCACGGCCTGGTGCACAGCGCGGCGGACCGTGCTGGTGTAGGTGTCGTCATTCGGCCGCGCGTATTCCGGCACTTCCCGCTGGATCGCGTCGATCACTTCTTCGGCCGCGCGCTCCTAGTTCCGGCCGCATGACGTCGGCCACCTGCGATGGCACCGCAGGCCACGCGCCCGCGTCCGGGAACGCTGAGCTGTGCGGGGACACCGCGCCGTTCGCTTGCCGCACGCCTCATCACCAGCCCTGTTGACCCGAACGTACACGAAGGCGGCGGCGAGGTCTTAGCGGCGAGGCAAAGTGGCCGGGCCGCCCATTTGTCCGCAGCGGATAAATGGGCGGGCAGGCTGGCTGACATCGGTGAGCAGACCGGCCAGCCCGGCCGATGTTCAATCTGGGTGCCGGAACATCGGGGGCGACCGGATTCCGGGTCCGCCGATCAACGGAGGCAAAGGTGCCTTATCGTGCATTAACCCGTCGTCTTATTATGCTCACCGCCGCCGCCTGTGCCGCGCTGGCCGCCGCCTGGCCGGCCGCGAACGCCTCAGCCGCTGCCGCCAGCGGCCCGGCGCCCCTGCCGGTCAACTACGACTTCGCCGCCGGGGCCCTGGCCACCTTCAGCTCGCCGGATACTCCCCCGCCGGGCGCCAATAATTTCTCCTGCCAGCCCGGCGCCGCCCATCCGTACCCGGTCGTGCTGGTCCACGGGACCCTGGCCAATATGAATGACAACTGGCAGGCCGCCTCGCCCATCCTGGCCAATCACGGCTACTGCGTTTTCGCGTTCAATTACGGCGGCGGCTCGCCCGCCTCGGTGCTCCAGGGCACCGGCGACATCGCCGCGTCCGCGCAGCAGCTAGCCGCCTTCGTCAACGAGGTGCTGGCCGCGACCGGCGCGGCCAAAGTCGATCTGGTCGGCCATTCCCAGGGCGGGATGATGCCGCGCTACTACATCAATTTCCTGGGCGGCGCGGCCAGGGTCGCGACGTTCGTGGCGCTGGCCCCGTCCAACTACGGCACCACGCTGGACGGGCTCACCCAGCTGGGCCGGCAGCTGAGCATCATCATGCCCATCAACGGCGCGCTGAGCACGGTCTGCACCGCGTGCGTGCAGCAGGAGGAGGGCTCGGCGTTCCTGAAGACGCTGAACGCGACCCCGACGGCGCCGGGCGTGAACTACACGGTCATCGAATCCTGGGACGACGAGGTGGTCACGCCGTACACGAACGCGTTCCTGCCGGCCGCCCCGAACGTCACCAACATCACCGTCAACCGGCAGTGCGTGCTGGACTCCTCCGATCATCTCGAGATCGCCGCGGACCCGGTCGCCATGGCTGACATGCTCAACGCGCTCGACCCGGCCCACCCGGTACACGGTTCCGTGCCTGGTCGTCCTCCCGGTCACCGGCCCGGTGGGCCCCGTGCCTGCGTTCTGAGGGCGCCGTGCGAGCGGGCGGCTAGAGGCTGACGTCGCAGCGGGCCTGCTGGCTGGGCTGCGGACCAGGCGGCCCACGGTCGCCCGCAGGTGCACGAACGCCGGGAGTTCCCGGGTGCTGATCTGGTCGCGGGGCGCGGGCAGGACCACCGGCAGGTCGGCGCGGACCCGCCCGGGCCCGGGGGTGAGCACCACGACCCGGTCCCCCACGTAGACGCTCTCGTCGATGTCGTGGGTGACCAGCAGGATCGTGATGTCCCGCTGCCGGCGCACGGCCAGGATCAGGTCCTCCAGGTCCTCCCGGGTCTGCGCGTCCACCGAGCCGAACGGCTCGTCCATGAGCAGCAGCGCCGGGTCGCAGGCCAGCGCGCGGGCGATGGCCACCCGCTGCTGCATGCCGCCGGACAGCTGCCACGGGTAGCGCGCCCCCACCCCGGCCAGGCCGACCGTATCGAGCGCCCGCGCCGCCACCTCCCGCCGCTGCGCACGCGCCGTCCGGCCGGCCCGCCCCCGTCCTTTCTCCGCAACGGAAGACCGACGTTGTCCTGGACACTCAGCCACGGCAGGAGCGACCGGCTGTAGTCCTGGAACACCACCGCCAGCCCGGCGGGAACCCGGTCCACCGGGGTCCCGTCCAGGACCACGGTGCCAGACGATGGGGTGATCAGCCCGGCCACGCAGCGCAGCAGGGTGGACTTGCCGCACCCGGACGGCCCCACGATGCTGACCAGTTCGCCGTCGCCGACCCGGAGCGACACCTCGTCCAGGGCCAGCTGTCCCGGTGCGGCGTGACCCGGCGGGCCGTGTCCCGGCTCGCGCCCGCCGTACCAGTGCGTCAGGTCCTTGATCTCCAGCATGGTCGCTCCCGGCTCCCTTGGTGGTCGGGCGGCTAGTTCCCGGGCTGGCGGGCACCCCGGTGCCAGGCCAGCACCCGGTGCTCCACGGCCAGCTCCGCCGCGTTGAGCAGGTTCCCGAGGATGGCGATGAGCACGAGGGTGGCCCAGACCCAGGTCATGTCGAAGGAGCTCTGCGCGTTGTTCATCTCGTAGCCCGAGCCCGCTGCTGCTGCCGGCCAGCTCGGCGAACACCATCAGGATGAGGGCCAGCGCGATGGCCAGCCGCAGCCCGGCGAAGAACTTGGGCAGCGCGGCCGGGATGATCAGCCGGACCAGCCGGACCCCGGCAGGCAGCCGGAACGCACGGGCCGTCTCCAGCTGGACCGGGTCGGTGAACCTCGCCCCGTCCGCCGTGTTCAGCAGGATCGGCCAGATGGTGCCGAATACGATCGTGGCCACTTCCATCTGGGTGCCGATCCGGAACAGGGCGATGAACACGGGCACCATGGTCACGGCGGGCAGCGCCCGCGCGAACTGGAGCACCGGGTCGAGGACGCCGGCGGTGGCCGCGGACCGGCCCAGGGCCAGGCCGAGCGCCCCGCCCGCCGCGGCCGGATGGCCAGCGCGGCCAGGACCCGGCCCAGGCTGGGCAGGACGTTCGTGATCGCGTCGTGGGTGAGGAACAGGTGCATGGCCGGGCCGGAGAACCACAAGTGGTACATCCGGGCGGCGATCTGCGACGGCGGCGGGAAGAACAGCTGCTGGGCCGGGCCCGCGGTCCCTAGTTCCCAGACGGTGAGCCAGCACGGCCAGCACGATCCAGCGGCGCAGCGCAGCGAGCCGAGGGCACGGCTACCCGGCCTCCCCGAGCTGGGCGCGGTGCCAGGGCAGCAGCCGGTCCTGGGCCAGACCAGCACCTGCGTTGAGGGCCAGGCCGAGCACGCCGCACCAGAACGGCCGCCGCGAGCACCAGCGCGGTGTTGCCGCGCCGGTGTTCGCGTCCGCGATGAACGCGCCGATCCCGTTGCCGCTGATCCGGCCGGTCAGGTACCCGGTGCTGATGGTGAGGATGAGCGCGATCGAGGAGGCCAGCCGGATCCCGGTCGCGATGAACGGCGCCGCGCCCGGCAGCGCCGCGAACCGGATCACGGCCAGCCGCCCGAACCCGAACGCGCGTAGCGTCTCGCGGGCCACCGGGTCGGCGTCGTCCAGCCCGTAGATCGTGTTGAACAGGATGGGCCAGATCGCCGCGTACACGATCAGCGTCGACGTTCATCCGCAGCCCCGGCCCGATGAGCAGGCCGACAGCACGATCAGGGCCACCGAGGGGATGGGCCGGAGGAACTCCACCACGCCAGCGTGGCCGACCGCACGCCGGGCAGGCTGCCCAGTACCACCCCGCAGGGCACGGCCACCGCGACGGCGATGGCCAGCCCGAGCGCCCAGGCTTCCAGTGTGGCGGCGGTGTCGGCCAGGAACCGCGCGGTTGGCCGCCAGAGCCGGCCGCGCGGGCCAGCACGGTCGAGGCCAGCGGTACTGCGGCGCGGCTGATCACCCCGGCCCGGCCCAGCACCTCGGCGGCCAGCAGGAAGGCCGCGATCCCGGCGGCTCCCCGGACGATCCGTACTCTCACCGGCTGCGGCCACTCAGCGGAAGATCATGCGACTGCTTTGACTGCTGAGGTAGCGGGCCGGGGCTAGCAGGCCGCCAGGACCGCAGGTCAGGAGGTGTGCCGACCCGCTGGGATCAGCGGGGCTACGCGCTGGAGCGTGGCCGTGGTGGGCCTCCGGAAGGTGAATGGCCTGGGCGGCCGCGCGCCGTGATCTTCGTGTAGGTGGGCAGGATCTGCCGGACCGCGGCCGGGTCGGAATTGGCCAGGGCCTGTGCCCTGGCCATAGCGCGCTGGAACGCCGCCGCGGTATGCGGGTATTTCTGGGTCCAGGCCGCGGTGGCGAAATAGCCGGACAGCGGCAGGCTGGCGGTGGCGCCCGCGCAGTCAGGACACGAGCCGGCCGGCCCCGGCGCTTTCCGCGCCGGACAGGAAGGGCTCGACCGCGCTGATCGCGTCGACCCGGCCGGCTTTGAGCGCGGCGCCCATGTCCGGGAACGGAATGGCGACGTATCTCACCGGGCAGGGGCTGACCCCGGCCGCCGTGAGCTGCACGTTGGTCATGAGAGTCTGGATATTGCTGCGTCAGGTTCACCGCGATGGTCTTGCAGGCCAGGCCCGCCGCGCTGGTGATGTGGGACGACGGAATAGCCACCACGCTGAAGCTGTCCGGCTGGCACGACGGCGCCCGCGACCAGGACACGACAGGTCGAACGTGCCCTTGGCCTGGCCGCCGAAGTAGGACACGTAGTTGCCGCCGCCGACGATGTCCACCGAGCCGTGCAGCAGGTCCGGCAGGGCCAGCGTGCTCTGGGCGATGAGCTGCGGGGTGACGGTGAGCCCCTGCTGCCGGAAGTAGCCCTTCTGGATGGCCAGGAACAGCGGAGCGTCGTCCACGATGGGCAGGGCGGCCACCGTGAGGTGGGTCTTCTCGAAGCTGGTCTCGGCAGCAGTTCAGGCGGTCCGCCGGAACTGCCGCACGCCGCCGTGAGCAGCACCATTCCTAAGCTGAGGCCAAGCAGCCCGACTCGCCTTTCCCTCATGCGCCTCACGCCTTCCCGGGTCTCGCTTTCATTGGGCGACAGCATAGTTTCACCGTAACCATTACCCCGGGCCCGCACGAGCCATTCCAGTTGATCACGCGGCCGCGCGCAGGTAACGCACGAACCAGTCGCGGGCCAGGGACGCCACCTGCTCCAGCGTCCCGGGCTCGGCGAACAGGTGCCCCGCGCCCGGGATCACCACGAGCTGGCTCTCGCACCGCAGCTGCGCCTGGGCGGACTCGTTCAGTTCGAGCACCCGGTCGTCCAGCCCGCCGACCAGGAACAGGGTGGGGGCGCATACCGCGCCCAGCGCCGCCCCGGCGAGGTCGGGACGGCCGCCGCGGGAGACCACGGCCGCGATCCCGCCGCGCCCGCCGGGCTGGTCGGGGTCGGCGGCGGCCCGCAGCGCCGCGGCCGCCCCGGTGCTGGCCCCGAAGTACCCCACCGGGACGTGCTGCAGGCCGGGCTGCCCGCGCAGCCACGCGGTGGCCGCGGACAGCCGGCTGGCCAGCAGGCCGATGTCGAACACGTTGGCCCGGTCCGCCTCCTCCTCCGGCGTGAGCAGGTCGAACAGCAGGCTGCCCAGCCCGACCACGTGCAGGGCGCCGGCCACGAACATGTTGCGCGGGCTGGTGCGGCTGCTCCCGCTGCCGTGCGCGAACACCACCACCCCGCGCGCCCCGGCCGGGACGGCCAGCCGGCCCGGCCGCGGGACCGTCCCGGCCATGACGATCACGTCCCGCGCTTCCTCCTCCCGCGCCCTGTCCCGGGCCCGGTTCAGCAGGCCGACTACTTCCTCGTCAGCCGTCTGCGCGAAGTCCTGGTACCACTGGCCGATGGCCAGGAACGGCTCGGGCGCTTCCACGCAGACGATCTCGTCGGCCACACTGGCCAGCGCCTCGATCGACGACGGCGGCGCGACCGGGACGGCCAGCACAACCCGGGCCGCCCCGTGCGCCCGCGCCACCTGGCACGCCGCCCGCGCGGTGGAGCCGGTCGCGATGCCGTCGTCCACCACGATCGCGGTCTTGCCGGTCAGCGGCACCCGCGGGTGGCCGGCCCGGTAGCGGTCCGCCCGCCGGCCCAGTTCGGCCCGCTCCTGCTCCTCGACCCCGGCGAACTCCTGGCCGCTGATGTGCTCCGCCTCGATCACCTCGTCGTTGACGACCCGGACGCCGTCCTCGCCGATCGCGCCCATGGCCAGCTCAGGCTGGGCGGGCAGGCCGATCTTGCGGACCAGGATGACGTCCAGCGGGGCGTCCAGCGCCCGGGCGATCTGGTAGGCGACCGGGATGCCGCCCCGGGGCAGGCCGAGCACCACGGTGCCCGCGGCCCACTCGATCCCCGGCCGGCCAGCGCAGGCCGGCCAGCCGCCGGCCGGCGTCGGCGCGATCGAGGAAGGGCATCCGGTCCACCCCCCGCTTACGTCTCGATCAGCGACGTGAGCAGCCGCCGGGTCCGCACCGCGTCCGAGCCGCGGCCGAACTCCCCGGCCACGAAGTCGGTCACGCCGGCGTCGGCCAGGCCGGCCAGCTGGGCCGCGACGGACTCCTCGTCCCCGACCAGCGCCACATCCGCCGGGCCGGCCGCTCCCTCCCGGTCCAGCATGGCCCGGTACGACGGCAGCTCACCGTAGATGGCGAAGACCTTGGCCGCGGCGGCGCGGGCCGCGTCCGGGTCGCTGGTCACGCAGATCGGCAGGATGCACACGACCCGCGGGCTGGGCGGCCCGCGGCCTGCGCCGCGGCGGTGATGGTCGGCACGATGTGCGAGCGGACGGTGGCCGGGCCGGTCATCCACAGCACCGTGCCGTCCGCGTACTCGGCGGCCAGCCGCAGCATCCGGGGGCCGAGCGCGGCGAGCAGCAGCGGGACGGGCCCGGGTTCCGGGGTGGCCAGCGTGATGTCGGCGCTGAGCTGGTTCCCCTGGACCTTGGCCGGCTCGCCGTGCAGGAGGGGCGCCAGGATCGACAGGTACTCCCGGGTGTGCTCGACCGGCTTGCCGAAGTCATAGCCGAACATGTGCCGGACGACGATCTCGTGCGAGGTGCCGACGCCCAGGGTCAGCCGCCCAGCGGTGGCGGCGGCCACGGTCAGCGCCTGCTGGGCCAGGGCCGCCGGATGCCTCGGGTAGGTGGGGACGACGGCCGTGCCCAGCTCGATCCCGGGCACCTGGCTGCCCGCCACCGCGAGCGCGGTCAGCGCGTCGAGGCCGAAGACGTTGTTGATCCAGGCGGACGGGAAGCCGTCATCCGCCGCGCGGCGCAGTGCGTCGCACACCTGGCCCAGGGGTGGCCGGCCCTGGGCGTCCGGTCCGGACGGGTCCGGCAGTGACACGCCAATCCGCATGGGTTCTCCGCTCCGTTGCGACACTGGTCCGTTGCCCCCGTAGGTCAGTCCTGCCCCGCATATGCCACCGCTACCGCCGCCGCCAGACCCGCGTTGTCGGCGATCAGCTGCCGGTTGACCTCGATACTGCGCCCGCCGCTGAGCTCGTGCACCAGGTCCAGCACGGCGGGGGTCACCGCCTGGCCCCGGATTCCCTGGTCACGGACCTGATCGACCGCCTCGGCCAGGATCGGCTCGATGTCCAGCGAAGGATCTGGCGGCCTGGCCAGGAGCAGCCCGGACGGACCGTTGAGGAGCCAATGGGCAGCGCTGAGGCGGGCGGCCTCCGCCGCATCGGTCACCATCGCGGACACTGGTGGACCACCCTGGGCGCTGTAGAACATCGGGAGCGTGCGGGTGCGCCAGCCCAGCACCGGCACGCCGAGGGTCTCCAGCAGTTCCGCGGTGGCCGCCACGTCGAGGATGGACTTGACACCGGACGACACCACCAGGGCCTGGGTGCGGGCAATCTGCGGCAGGTCGGCGGAGACGTCGGGGACGGCGGCGAAGCCGCGGTGCACCCCGCCGGTGCCACCGGTGGCCATGAACCGCAGGCCGGCCAGCCGGCACACGGCCAGCGTGCCGCCGACCGTGGTCGCGCCCAGCGCGCCCTGGACCAGGCAGGCGGCCAGGTCGCGGGCCCCGATCTTGCGGGCCGCGACGCCGGCGCTGGCGAACCGCTTCAGGTCGGACTCGGTCAGCCCGATCCGCACCGCGCCGTCCACGATGCCGATCGTGGCGGGCACCGCGCCCGCCTCCCGGACCCGGGCCTCGGCGGCCAGCGCGACCGCGACTCCCTCGCCGCCCGGGAAGCCGTGCGAGACCAGGGTGGTCTCCAGCGCGACCACGGGCGCCCCGCGGGCCAGGGCGTCCTGTACCTCGTCCGTCATCAGCGGCGTAATCGCCGTCACGGCATCGCTCCCATCTTGGCCACCGCCCGGGCGGCCGCGGCCAGCCCCATGCTGACCCCGCCGACCAGGTAGCCCGCGGCGAACGCGTCCCCCGCCCCGGTCGAGTCGACCGCGTCCACCGGATGCGCCGGGTACTGCGTGCCCCCGGCCCGCACGCCCCGGGCGCCGAGCTTCACCACCAGGTCGGTCCCGGCCAGGTCCGTTCCACCGAGCTCGCCGATCAGGTCCGCCTCAGCCTCGGTGCCGAACACGACCTCGGGGCGGAGCCGGCCGAGCAGCGCCCGGAACCGGCCGGCACCGTACTCATTCAGCACGGCCGTTGATGATAGGTCAACACTCAGCCGGGGCACGCGCGCGGCCGCGGCCAGCGCGGCCCCGCTGACCGGCGCCCGGGTCAGGCTGTAGGCCGGCAGGTGCAGCAGGTCGCAGCCGGCCAGCCAGGCGTCGTCCAGGGCTTCGGCGGCCAGCAGCGGGCCGACGCCCCGGTCGGTCAGCATCGACCGGCGGGCACCGTCGTGGGACAGGGACACCACCACCCCGGTCGGCCCGCCGAGCACCGGCCCGTGCAGGGTCACGCCCCGGCTGTGCAGGTCGCTGGCGACGAGCTGGGCGGCCAGGTCGGAGCCCCGGGCCGCGATGAGCCGGGCCTGCCCGCCGAGGGCCGCGATCCACGCCGCCACGTTCGCGGCCTGGCCGCCCGCGCCGAGCCAGGTGCGCGCGGGCGTGTCGGTCTCCTCCGCCACCGGCCCCTCCGGGCAGACCACGACGTCGAGGTGCGCGTCGCCCAGCACGCAGAAGAGTGTCACTCGGCAGGGGTGTCCCATCCGTGGGTGAACGATGAGTAATTGATCATCTCACCGGGGCGGCCTGGCACTACGCTGAGCCCCGTTGACTTGCGGCGACTCCGGCCGCGGTCTTGGCGAAGGAGAGTCAGATGCCCCTGTTCGGCAGCGGGTCGGGCGACCCGGCGACGTGGGAGCCCCAGGCCGCGGACAGCCGCCTGGCGCACACCGCCGGGGCCACCCCGGACGGGGTGTTCACCTCCGACCTGTCGGTATCGGAATACGTGCTGCTGGGTGAGGCCGGCTTCGAGCCGCTGGGCTTCGTGGTCGGCTCGTCGATCTTCCACATCGGCATCCAGGTCGGCCGCTGGTCCCAGAACGCCGAGCTGCAGGTCCTCACGCAGGCCATGTACAGCGCCCGCGAGCTGGCCATGACCCGGATGCGCGCCGAGGCGGACCACCTGGGTGCGGACGGTGTGGTCGGGGTCAACCTGCGGATGCAGATGTACGTCTGGGGCCAGGACGTGCTGGAGTTCGTGGCCACCGGCACCGCGGTGCGGGCGCTGAAAGGCGAGGGGGCGCACCGGGCCCCGGACGGCCGCGCGTTCACCTCGGACCTGTCGGCGCAGGACTTCTTCCGGCTGCTGGCCGCGGGAGCGGTGCCGGTGGCGTTCGTGCTGGGCACCTGCGTCTACCACATCGCGCACCAGTCGGCCATGCAGGCGCTGCGCCAGGCCGGCCGGAACCAGGAGATGCTCCAGTTCACCCAGGGGGTGTACGAGGCCCGCGAGCTGGCCCTGGTCCGGATGCAGGCCGAGGCGACCGTCGCCCGCGCGTCCGGCATCGTCGGCGTGAACGTGGCCGTCTCCAACCATGTCTGGGGCGAGCACGCGACCGAGTTCCTGGCCACCGGGACCGCGATCCGCCGGCTCAGCGACGAGCACCGGCTGCCCGGCACGACCCCCAAGCCCACGTTCACCCTGGGCCTGGATGCCTGAACTTAACCGGTGGGCAGACCACGCGGCCGTGCCCCAGGCTGGGCGCATGAGATCGGTCTGCGTGTTCTGCGGCTCGAATCCGGGACGGCGCCCCGAGTACCTGGCGGGTGCCGCGGACCTCGGCCGGACCCTGGCCGAACGCGGGCTGCGCGTCGTCTACGGCGGCGCGCACGTCGGCACCATGGGCGCGCTGGCCGACGCGGTCCTGGCCGCGGGCGGTGAGATCATCGGGGTGATTCCCGGCCTGCTCGTGGAGGCCGAGGTGGCCCACCCGGGGCTGACCGAGCTGCGGGTTACCGGCAGCATGCACGAGCGCAAGGCGGCCATGGCGGACCTGGCCGACGGGTTCATCACGTTGCCGGGCGGGCTCGGCACCCTGGAGGAGTTCGCGGAGATCGTCACCTGGGCCCAGCTGGGACTGCACGCCAAGCCGACCGGGCTGCTGAACCTGCTGGGCTACTACGACGGGTTGCTGGGCTTCCTGGACCACGCCACGGACGAGCGCTTCGTCCGCCCGGATCACCGGGAGCAGATCCTGGCCCGGCCGTCGGCGGCGGAGTTGCTGGCGGCCATGGACGGCTGGTCTGCGCCGCCCCGGGCCGCGGCCAAGTGGATCGACGCGAACGGCACGGAAATCCTTCCCGCAGGACGCCCTGCGGCAGATGGTGGAGTTAACTCCACCGAGATGTAGGCCGACCACCCCCATGATGGAGTCGCTGACTCGGATCTGGAGCGGGAGGTACGGATGAGTCATCGCCCAGGCATCTTCAGCCGGCTCGTCCGGCTGACCCTGGTGACCTGCGTTCGCGGGCTGGTCCAGGCGGTGGTTTCGCTGGCTGGCCTGCTGCTGTTCTTCGCCTCCGTGGTCTGCCTGCTCAGCCTGGCCGCGGGGATCGGGATCCTGCTCGCGCCGAGAAGCCTGCTGGCCGTGCGGGGGCTGGCCAGCACGCAGCGTCTCTGGGCGCGGCACTGGTCGGGAGTGCGGATCGCGACGCCGTACCGGCCCCGGCCGGTAGAGCTCACCAACGGGCTGATCGGGCGGCTGCAGCGCTGCAAGTGGCTGCTAAGCGACCCCGCGACCTGGCGTGACCTGCTCTGGATGCTGGTCAACGTGCCGGTGAGCGTGGTGCTGGGGCTGCTGCCCGCGTTCATGATCGTCGCAGGCGTGTGGACGGTGGTGGCCGATACGGGAACCTTGCTGTTCGGCTGGTGGAACACGGCTCCCCCGGGCTTCTGGGGACAGGTGTTCTTCCTCAGCCTGCTGCCGCTGGGCGTCGTGACAGGACCGCTGATCCTGAGGGCACACGCCTGGGCGGCCTCGTCGCTGCTGGCCCCGACCCGGGGGGCGATGGCCATGCAGGTGGGCCAGCTGGCCGAGTCCCGCTCCCAGGCGGTGGACGCCTCCGCGGCCGAATTGCGCCGGATCGAGCGTGACCTGCACGACGGGGCGCAGGCCCGGCTGGTCTCCCTGGGCATGAACATCGGCTTCGCCGAGCAGGTGCTCCGGGACAACCCCGACCTGGCGCTGACCCTGCTGGCCGAGGCCCGCACCTCCAGCGGGCAGGCCCTGTCCGAGCTGCGCACCCTCGTCCGTGGCATCCACCCGCCGGTGCTGGCCGAACGTGGCCTCGACGGGGCCGTGCGCGCGCTCACGCTGAGCCTCCCCCTGCCGGTGGACCTGCACATCGACCTGGCCGGCCGGGCGTCTGCGCCGGTAGAGTCGGCGGCCTACTTCGCCATCGCCGAGGTCCTCGCCAACGTGGTCAAGCACAGCAGCGCGAATCGCGCCTGGGTTCAGCTTGAGTACGCTTCCGGCAAGCTGATGGCGATCGTCGGGGATAACGGCACCGGCGGTGCCACGCTGCGGCCCGGCGGCGGGCTCCGGGGCGTCGAGCGGCGGCTGGCCGCCTTCGACGGCGTGATCGCGCTGACCAGCCCGGCCGGTGGGCCGACCGTCGTGACCATGGAGCTGCCGTGCGAGTTGTCCTCGGCGAGGACCTGACCCTCCTGCGGGACGGCCTGATCCGGCTGCTCACCGCCTACGACATGGATGTCGTGGCGGCGGTGGACAACGGCCCCGACCTCTTGCGCGCGCTGGTTGAGCACCGTCCCGACGTGGCCGTGGTGGACGTCCGGCTCCCGCCGAGCTTCACCGACGAGGGCCTGAGGGCGGCGATTGCGGCCCGCGCCCAGGTGCCGGGCCTGCCAGTGCTCGTCCTGTCCCAGCACGTCGAGCCGCTCTACGCGCGGGAACTGCTGTCCTCGGCGCGGGGGGGCCTCGGCTACCTGCTCAAGGACCGGGTCAGCGACGTACGGCGGTTCATCGAGGCCGTGCGGACCGTCGCCGGCGGCGGGACGGCCATGGATCCCGAGGTCGTGTCACAGTTGCTGGCCCGGCACGCCCGGGACGAGACGCTGAGCCGCCTCACCCGCAGGGAACGCGAGGTCCTCGCGCTGATGGCCGAGGGGCGCACCAACGCCGGGATCGCCGCCCGGCTGGTGGTCACGGAGAAAGCGGTCAACAAGCACATCAGCGGCATCTTCACCAAGCTGGACCTGTATCCCGCTGACGACGGCAACCGCCGCGTGCTGGCCGTGCTGACTTACCTCAACGCCTGAGGCCGCCCCTGTGGCGGCCCTTGCCGGACGCGTTGCTGCTCCGTTAGCTTGACACCAAGTTGATCACCGTCGGGGAAGGGGCGAGGCCAGCATGACCGGCCAGCTGGCCGTGCGCCGCGCGTCGGCCACTGACATCGACTCTGTTACCTCGATTGTTACGCCGGCGTTCGAGCGGGACCCGTTGTGGGCCCATGCGATGGCGCTCCCCGATGGCGGGACGGCGCACCATGGCGAGTTCTGGCGGCTGTTCATCGAGGGGTCGCTGCGGTACCCGTGGACCTGGCTGACTGGCGGCGGGGAGGCCACCTCCGTCTGGATCCCGCCCGATGGCACGGAGATGACACCAGACCAAGAGGAGCGCCTGGCGGATCTGGCCGCTAATCTCCTTGGCCCCACCGCCGGCGCCTACCAGGAGCTGCTCAGCCGGTTCGAAGCCGCGCACCCGCGGGCCGAGCCGCACTACTACCTGTCGCTGCTGGCCACCCACCCTGATCACCGGGGGAAAGGGATCGGCATGCGGCTGCTCGCCCACGGCCTCGCGCAGATCGATGCGGAGCAACTGCCCGCCTACCTGGAGTCCACCAATCCCGCCAACAACCGCAGGTACGCCAGCGTGGGCTTCGAGCCGCACGGCGAGTTCTGTTATCCCGGCGGCGGCCCGGTCGTAACGACCATGTGGCGTCCCGCGCGCTGAGTCCTGGGGCCACCCTGTTACCGGGTCAGGCCGGGTAGCTGTCACTGGGTCAGGCCAGGTAGTGGGTCAGGCCAGGTAGGTGGTGGGTCCGGTGGTGTAGGCGCGCCCGCCGGGGTGGTCCACGTGAGGTAGCCGGGGGTCGCCTGGGTCAGGCTCCAGCCGGGTGCCTGCTTGCAGTGGTGGTCGCGGCGGTAAAAAAAAGTAGTTATTACACCAACGAAAGGGACGGAGTAGGAGTTTACGGGGGTGGGAAAAGGTAGTAAGAGGAAGAGAAAAAAATGGAAAAAGTAAAGGATACAGATGAAGGAATGGAGATAAAGTTTGGGGAAAAAAGAAGGTAATGGTAGTAAAAAGGGAAGAGAATAAGCTGTTAGTAGTAGTAGGTAAGGTGAGTGAGAGTTTTGTAGTAAAGATAAATAAGATGAAGAAAAAGGTAGTAGAGTTGATAATAGGTAAAAAAAATAAGATAATAGTATAGTAATAAATAAAGGAAAGAAGGGAAAAGTAAAAAAGGTAAAAAGGGAGAAGGTAAAGTAAAAGAAGATAGAAATAAAGACGGAGAATGAAGGGACGAAGGTAGAGAAAGGGAAATGTAGAAAGACGGAGGGAAAGATGAATGTTGATAAAGAAAGAAGGGAAGAAGAGTATAAGAAGAAAGGGCCGGAAAAGGAGGCAGGGAGTAATAAAAATTTTAATGAGTAATTAGTAATGTTTATTTAAAGTTATTAGTGAAAGTTAAAGATATTTATAGATTCTGTTTTTTTCAGTAATGCTGAGCGAGTCTGAAAAACAGAGGCACCGTGCTCATAGGGAGGGATCTCAAGGAGATAGTTATGATAATCTCACGTTCTGAGATAGGGCTGGTAGTTAAGAAGTGCCTGTATGCTCACGCTGGCTGAGAGTTTAAAAATGAGGTAATAGGGATTGGTAATAGTTACACAATAGATAATAAATAAGGTAGTAATGTAAAGATTATGAGTATGATGGTTATGATGATGGTAAGGTAAAGAAGATACGGTGATAGGTGTAGGTGTGCGCTTCACAAAGCTATGAAGGTGATTACAAGGGTTGAAGAGATGATGGGTGAGAGAGGGGGATGACTGATATGAATAATTATTCGGGCAGCAACTGTTACGTCTACGGCTACGCGGGTTGGCTTCTTAAAAGGGGGAGGTTTTTGATGAATAACACTGACTGGATGAAAGAACAACGAGACGGTGATATGTACTTGGCGGCAACGCGAAGGTTTGCTGACTGGCGGGTGAATATGGGTACTGATAAGAGTTAAAAAAGAGTGATTACATAAAAGAAGATGAGTATAATATCTGTGGATTCTGGAAAGAAGGTAGTATGGGAGATGGTATGTCTATGGCAGATCGGCTGCGCGGAGGGGTAAGGCGGAAAGGTAAATCGCGAACCCGTCAACGGCATGAGCATGACACTGGTTGGTGACGTGACACGGTGGTGGGTGGAAGTGAAGCCAGGTGAACGTGCGAGAAGTGGAACGGCTAAAACGAGAGCAAGCTGAGGACTAACGGAAAGTGACTGGAAGTCAGAGGAAAAGGGAAGGCGGGGCCTGGCCTGCATCCTCAGCACGAACCGGCGGATTCCGTGACGCGCAATCGTCGTGGGTCGCCGGGCACCCCGCCGGGTCAGGTACGCCGGTCAACCCGGTGGGCTGGTACGCCAGCGCCGGCTCCCCGGCCTGCTTAAGCGCACCACAGACGGCCTGGATTCTGACCTAGAGCCGTGTCCGGGGCGGGCAGCGTCCCAGCCCAGGGGCTCCTCCCCTGAGAACGGAAAATCCATACGATCAGGGGCCCGATGACGTCGGGGTCAGTTACCAGGCCCGCTGACGGCGCCTCCACCGCTGTATGAGCCCGGGGCCGGGGTGCTGGAGGGGCAGCGGCCGCTGGCGTAGACGAGAGTCCAGCTGGCGGAGAACTCGACGCTGCGGCGGCCGTGCCGTCCGGGCTGGGCGCTGGGCGGGCTGACGTTGATCCAGAGCCCGATCGGAGTGGGGATGGCCGCGGGATTGATGGTGAACACGGTCTGGCCGCCGGCCTGGCTGTTCTGCGGGAAGATCCTGTCCAGCAGCCGGAAGGGGTGGCGGGCAGGCTCCGGGTAGTACAGGCACGGGCGCGGGATCTGGCTGGTGAACCGGACCGTGGCCGGGACGCCATCGGCGCGCAGCTGGCGCTGCAGGCCAGCCGGGTTGCGCAGATCGCGGATGGTGACCCTGACCCTGCCGCCGGGCCTGGCGGAAACGGTCCAGGCCGCCAGCCTGACCGGGGTGGTGCCGTTGCCGCCGCCATGGCTGCCGCTGCCGGGCAGCAGCGTGAGCGCCGTCACCGCGGCGATCACGGCGGCGGCCGCGGCCAGGCCGTACCGCAGGCGGCGCCGCCGGACCCGGGTGATGATGTCCCCGGCCGAGGTGGCCATCTGCTCCCCGGCCACGCTGTCGCGGGCATTGACAAGGCAGTCGCGCACGGCCGTAAGCACGTCGTCGTCGGTCATTCCGAGGCCTCCTGACTGGCCGGAATAAAGATCTGAGTACGCAAGGTGGCCAGCGCGCGGTGCAGGTGCACGCCGACCGTCCCCGGCGCAATGCCGAGGGCCTGGGCGGTGGCCTGGGCGTCCAGCTCGAACAACACCCGCAGGATGATCACCTGCTGCTGCCGGACGGGCAGCCGACGTATCGCAGCCAGCAGCTCCTCATCCGGGGCGCCGGCCTCCTCCGGTGCCGCCAGGTCGCGGCGGCCGAGGGCGATCTCCCGCCGCCGGCGACGCCACCAGGAGACGTTCAGGTTCAGCGCAGTACGGACCACCCAGGCCCGGGGCGCCGGGTGCTGGCGCACCGTCCGCCAGGACGCCCAGGCCCGGGTGAACGCCTCCGCCACTAAATCCTCAGCCAGCTGGCGGTCGCCCACCGTGACCCGCACGATCTGCAGGCAGTCGTCCCGGGCGGCATCGTAGAAGCCGGTGAACTCCAGCCGCTTGTCCGTCATGCCCCCACTACGCATACCGCCCCCGATCCGTTTACACCAACGGGCAGCGCCAGCCCGGCAGGGAGCTTAAGGGCAAACGTTGCCTGGCACGGCGCTGGGCGGCCTGGTTGATGATCGGGCGCGGCGGAAGGAGCCCATCGGCGTCTGTCCGGTGTAGGGCACCCATGGGGGAATTTCACCGGGCGGGTCCTACGAGACGGCCTCTCGCAGGCGTCCCCTCCGACCGCTATCGGGTGGGCACAGCCGGAGCCGGCCTTCATGCGAGCATTGGAAGATGAGCCAGGATGCCGACGCCCTGGAGCGGGCGATCACGCTGGCCTGCTGGGCACATCGGGGACAGCGGTATCCATCACCGGAGGCAGAGCCCTACATTCTCCACCCGCTGCGGGTGATGCTGGCAGTCCAGGGTTGCAGGGCCCAGATGGCTGCTGTGCTCCATGACGTGATCGAGGACACGGAGGTGGGTCCCGACCGGCTGCGGGAGGCGGACCTTCCGGAAGATGTCATCGCCACCGTGGTCGCCTTGACGCACCGGCCGGACGAGAGCTACGAGCAGTACATCGAGAACGTGGCCTGCGATGACCTCGCGCGGGAGGTCAAGCTGGCCGATCTTGCCGATAACCTCGCCAACAACCGCCGGCTGGCCAGCACCCCGGACGTGGCGGCCCGGATCGACCGTTATGAGCAAGCGGTCCGTCGTCTGCAATCGCCGCTCCGGCGGACGCAGAGGGCCAGACCGGATGGCGCGCTCGGATAGCGACCCGCTATCGGAACATCGCGTGCCCTTGAGGTCAGATGAAGTACAGCAGGCAGCTCACGAGTAGTGGGAACAGTGCTGCCGGCCCGTCATATTGTCCGCTGACCGATGAAAGTGCTGCGTCGATGCTGATCGTGTGTCCGTCGATGACCCCGTTGATGTGAGCCTCGCTCAGATCGGTTGCGACGGTGACGAACAAGGTGATTACGGCCCCGTCGAAGTCTCCGTCGATGCTCATGACCGTCGGCCCGTAAGCGGGCGCTTCGATCGGCGCGACATGCGCTCGAAGTTCTTGCTCGCCGACAGCGCCAGAAACGTCGGCATGACGCACGGCGTAATGAGGCGTCAGATGGACGTCGCTTCGCAGATGGACCGGTCTGCCGTCGTACTCGCCGAGGAACAGCCCGACCGGGTCAAGGTTGTTGAAGTTGGATTCGATCCGCCAGTAGCCGCCGACCGGCGCGCCGAGGCTCTCGCCGCGGATGCCAGCACGACTGCTCGGGATATCGAGTACGAGCTCGACCCGCTGCTCGCCAACCCTTCCGACAAGGTGTTCGCCGGCGCGGACCAGCTCGACGTTGACCACGAACGAACTGTAGTCACCCGAGGCCGTAAACGACCGCTGATCTTCCAGACGCGAGGAGGTCACATGTGCGGGCTCGGCCCAGGGGACGCGTTCCCATCCACTGAGCCACCTCCGGCCTGTCGTTTCCGTCACCATCGACACTACTGCCGGCCACCGACAAAATCGGGACTCATAAGTCGAATAGAAAATTGATTCACTAACATATTCTGCTGATCTTGTATTTCATCTCCCCGCCAAACGATCTTGGTGTGGCCAGGCGGCAGAGGGAGTAGGGTCCCCGACCGTGGCCGAACCAGATTTCGTGCACGCAACCCGCATCTCCTACGACGCCGTGGCCCCGGACTACGCCAGCCGGTTCCGCGGCGAACTGGCTGCGAAGCCGCTGGACCGGGCCATGCTCGCCGGGTTCGCAGAACTCGTCGGGGCGGCCGGGACCGGGCCAGTCGCTGACGTCGGGTGCGGGACCGGCCGCGTCACCGCAGAGCTGAGCTGCCTGGGACTGGAGGTGTCCGGGATAGACCTGTCACCGGGCATGATCGCCGAGGCCCGCCGGTCTCATCCGGGACTGCGGTTCGACGTGGGATCGATGCTGGCCCTCGACCTCCGGGACGGCACCCTGGGCGGCCTGCTGGCGTGGTACTCGATCATCCATCTCCCGCGCGAACGGCTGCCTGAGGCCTTCGCCGAATTCACCCGGGTGCTGGCTCCGGGCGGGCTTCTGCTGACCGCCTTCCAGGTCGGCGACGACCCCTTGCACCTCACGGAGGCGCTGGGTCACACCGTCTCCCTCGACTTCCACCGGCTGCCACCAGACCATGTGGCCGGGCTGCTCAGCCAGGCCGGCCTGGTCATGCAGGCCCGGCTGCTGCGCGAGCCAGTGGGCGACGGCGACTTTGCCGAGCGGACCCAGCAGGCTTTTCTCCTGGCCCGCAAACCGGCTACCTCAGATCCGCCCCCGCAGATTGAGCGGGCCCATCGGGCATAACCCGGGGCCGTAGTTGGCTACTAACGCAGGGACGCGCAGCGGCTGCGCCAGGGAATGCGGTGTGGGCCGGCTCGGTTGATATACCCCAGAGGGTATTCCGGTAGCGGATGCCCGGTGAGACGAGGAGACATCCATGGCTACGGTCGAACTGACGGGCCAGAACTTTGAGTCCGTCGTGGGCGGCGCGGACATGGTTCTGGTGGACTTCTGGGCTTCCTGGTGCGGCCCGTGCCGCATGTTCGCGCCGGTCTTCGACCGGGCGTCGGAGAAGCACTCGGACGCGGTGTTCGGCAAGGTGGACACGGACGCTGAGACCGCGCTGGCGCAGCAGTTCAATATTTCGTCCATCCCCACGCTGATGGTGATCAGGGACAACATCGTCCTCTACGCGCAGCCGGGCGCGCTGCCCGAGCAGGCGCTCGAGGAGCTGATCACCAAGGCCCGCGAGCTGGACATGGACGAGGTGCGGGCGAGCATCGCCCAGGACCAGCACGGCCACGACGCCGAGCACGGCCACGACCACCAGCACGAGCACGACCACCAGCACGAGCACGAGCACGAGCACACCCAGAACCAGGGCTAACCGCTCACCCAGCCCAGAACGAGCCCGCCGTCACAAGCAGTGACGGCGGGCTCGTCGCGTTCGCTCTTGCCTTCGCACCCAGCCACGGCACGCCAGCCGCGGCAGGTGAGCCGTGGCACGCCAGCCGCCGGAACTCACCCCATAATTCCGTGCGGCCATTCCTGGTCAATGCCTGATATGCCGGAAAGTAAGCGTGGCCTGCCCCCGCCGGCTCTGCCAGGATGAGCCTGGCTCGTGACGGCCAGCCCAGCCGGATCACCCGCCTGGACCAGCGCCGATCCCGCCCTGACCACCAACGTCATCGACGGATCCGAACGGGGAACCACCATGCCTGACATCCGACCCGCCGGCCTGCGCGGCCGCCTGCCGGTCAAGCCGCCCGGGGAGCGCTTCAAAATCCAGTGGCTTTCCAGCTACCTCACCACGCCATTGCCAGCGCCGGTCTACCCGGTGGACGTATCGGCGGGAATCACCGACTGGGGCATGCTCGGCAACGGCCCGGACAAGACCTGCACCACGCACCCGAACGGCGTGGGCGACTGCACGTTCGCGGGCCGCCAGCACTACCGGATGGCCAAGGCCGCCGCGGGCCGCGAGGTCGAGAAGTGGGAGGACTCCAACACGCTCGTCGCCGAGTACCTCCGCTACGACCACGGCCAGGACCAGGGCGCGAACATCGCCGACCTGCTCCTGGCCTGGTACAAGGGCAAGAAGATCCTGGCCTTCGCGCCGGTCGACCACACCGATCCCGCGGCCGTTGACTCCGCGATGACCGCGTTCCATGGCGCCTACGTGGGCGTGAACCTGACCGACGACGCCGACAGCCTCTTCGGCCAGCACGAGCCGTGGACGGTGAGCGGCGGCCAGCAGCCCGACCCGAACGAGGGCCATTGCATCGTGAAGGTCAGCGCGGACGGCCGCCAGCTCGACACCTGGGTCACCTGGGGCGCGCTGCAGCACTCGACGCTGGCGTGGACGGCTGCCTGCCTCGACGAGGCCTGGGTCATCATCACCGAGGAGGACGCGAAAGCGGCCAGCCTCGACATCGCCGCGCTGCGCCGCGACATCGACGCCCTGCACGGGACCGGCGGCAGCTAAAAGATCTAATTCTCCGCAACGAGAACCGTCCGCCGCCGGTCCGGCTGCCGGGAATCACCGACCCCGGGGCCGGGCCGGCCGCGCCTTAGCCCTCAAGCGGCACGGCGGGCCAGTCGAGCATGCGCGCCCCGATGACCGCGACCCGCAGCGCGAGTCCCTGCGCCGGGTCGGCCGGGTCCCGGCCGGTGAGTTCCCTGACCCGGGCCAGCCGGTAGGTCACCGCCCGGACGGACAGGTGCAGGCGGCGGGCGGCCTCGGCCGCGACACCGCCACACGCGTAGTACTCAGCCAGCGTGGCCAGCAACGGCCCGGCGCCGCCCCGCGCCTGCGCCAGCGGCGTGAGCAGCGCGGCGACCAGGTCGGTGATGGCGGCCCGGTCGCGCAGGATGACCTGGTAGATGAGCAGGTCGGAGGCGTCCACCACCGGGTCGGGCATGCCGAGGCGCGCCGCCACGTCGAGCGCGTCACCCGCCTCGTCGTAGGACCGCCGCACCCCGCCCGGGCCCGGATAGGCGCGGCCGTAGGCGACCCGCCACGGCCGCGGCTCGTCGGCCATCAGGTCGGGGTGACCGCGGGCCAGCGCCCGGGCCAGCGCGACGGCGACCCGGCTAGCCTCGCCGCCGTCGCTCACCCCCGTCACCGCGACGAGCCGGCCGCCCCGGGTGATCGTCAGCGAGGGGGACGGGGCCGCCGCCTCGGCGACCAGCCGGTCGATGTCCTTGCCCAGCGGCCTGGTGGCGTGCACGCCGGCGGCATACTCGGCCAGCACCACCAGATGCGGCCCGGCCAGCCGCAGCCCGAGCCGCTCGCCGCGGACCAGCAGGTCGGCGGCGTCGCGGCCGGACAGCAGGTCGTCGATGAACTCCAGGCGCTCGGCCTCCTCGCGGCGGGCGATGGACAGATGGGCCCGCTCGAAGCCCTCGGCCGCCGCCGCCACCGCGTCGTCGGCGGCCCGCAGCACGCCGAGCCCGGCCGCCCGCAGATCGGTCAGGCCGGGCAGTTCACGCCACAGCCGCCAGGTCGCCGACAGGTACAGGTTGACCAGGCCGCGCAGGGCCACGCCGCTCTCCGCGGCCCGCTCGCCCGCCCGGCCGTACTGGGCGAGTTCCGCGGTGGCCAGGCGGCGGCCGGTGCGGGCCGCGTCTGCTGCCGCGGGCAGGTAGCCGGCGAGCAGATCCGCGGGCACCCCGCCCGCCTCCCGGCTCGCCGCACGCGCGATCTCGTCCAGGTCGACGGTCTCGCCGGCGAAGTTGCCGGGAGCGGGCAAGTTCATGGGGGTGATCTTAGCCGGTAACGGCCAATGACGGCGCCTCTCCGGCAATGGATAGTAGTCAGAGGTGGCTAGTGAAACTGGCACCAGCGCGACGAGGAGACCCAGTGACCATGATCCACCCGCCTTCGACCGCGCCCGCTGGACCGCCCCGGCCGCCCGGGGATCCCGGGTCGTCCGGACACTCTCCCGATCCCGGCCCGCGCGATGGTTTCCGCGTCGCCGGGATCCCGGTCACGCTCACCCCCGGGGCCTACCTGCTGGGTGTGCTGGCCGCCGGGTTCAGCGCGATCACCCTGCCCGCGGTCGACCCGGGCCGGTCGGTGGCCGGGTACCTGGCTGCGGCCGTCGGCGTGGTCTTCGTCCTGCTGGCCAGCATGGTCGCGCACGAGCTGGCTCACTCGATCATGGCCCGCCGGTACGGCCTCCGGGTGCCGGTCACCGTCGGCCTGTTCGGCGGGCTCCGGCACGGCCGGGCCCAGCGGCCCGGATCGTCCGCGGAGCCGGAGCTGCCCAGCCCCCGCGCCCAGTGGCGCGTCGCCGCGGCGGGGCCGCTGACCAGCCTCCTGCTGGCCGTGGTCAGCGTGGCCGCGGTCGCCCTCTTGCCCGTGCTCGGCGCCGGCCTGCTGGCGGTCGCCGTGGCCGCCGCCGCGGCCTGGATCAACGGCCTGCTGGCCGTGGCCAACCTGGTTCCGGGAGCGGGACTGGATGGCGGGCGGATCGTCCGAGCGCTGGCGTGGGCGCGCTCGGGCGATTCCACCCGCGCGGGACTCATCGCCGCCCGCTTCGGCCAGGTCAGCGGGGCGATCCTGACCGCCGCCGGGGGGAGCGCGCTGGTGCTCGGCCACCTGGCGGGCCTCTGGCTCGGGCTGATGGGCCTGCTGATGGTCGCGGCATCGCGGGCCGAGGCCAGCCAGGTGCGCACGTCGGCCGCGCTGGCCGGGGTCCGGGTCCGTGACGTCCTCCCGCCGGACGGCGGGCTGGCCCCCACCACCCGCGGCTGGCAGACAGTGCAGGCCTTCCTCGATGAGGACGGCGGTGACCTGGTGGCCCGCCTCGGCGCGACCGCGTACCCGGTCCGGGACTTCGACGGCCAGCTGTCCGGCCTGGTGACCCTGACCCAACTGCTGGCGGTGCCGGTGAGCCACCGGGGCGCCACCCGGCTGTCACAGGTCGCCACCCCGGCCGCCCACCTGGCGTTCACCACGCTGGATGAGCCGCTGACCGACCTGCGGGCCCGGCTGAGCGCGGCCCCGCCCAGCCCGGCCGCGCTGCACACCGCCGGTCACGCCCTGGTGCTGGGCCCGAGCGGCGAGCTGGCCGGGCTGCTGACCCCCGCTGACTTCGCCCGGGCGGCCCAGTTCGGCGCCCTGCGGTCCGCCACGGCCGGAGCCAGTCCTGGGCCACGCTGAACCGAGAGGAGCCCCCGTGATGCACGATGCCTTCCATGTGCCGCCATGGCTGTGGGGCGTCGCGCTCGCGGTGGTCCTCGCGGTCGTCGCAACGGATGTGCTGCTCGCCTCGCGCAGCCGTGGCCGCGAGCCAGGGCTGCGCGAGGCGGCGTTGTGCACGGCGGGGGTCGTGGCGCTGGGCGCGCTGTTCGGCCTGTCTCTCGCCGCGGCGGCCGGCCCGAAGGCCGCAGGGCAGTTCTACGCGGGCTGGCTGACCGAGTACAGCCTCTCGCTGGACAACCTGTTCGTGTTCGTCCTGCTGATCGGCCGGTCCGGGATACCGGGCCGGCTGCGCAGCCGGGTCCTGATGGCCGGGATTGGCCTGGCCCTGCTGCTGCGCGCGGTGTTCATCGCGGCCGGGGCCGCGGCGCTGAACCGATTCGACTGGGTGCTGTACATATTCGGCGGGGTGCTGCTGGTCACCGCCGTGCGGATGGCCGCGGGCCGCGGCGGCCCGCCGGACCCGGCGGCCGCGGGGCCGAGCCTGCCGGGGCCGAAGGTCCTGAGCGGCGGGATAGCGGGCCGGCTCAAGCGCCATCGTCATGGCGCGATGCTGGCGCTGATCGCCACGATCGCGGGCGCCGACGTCGTGTTCGCCATGGATTCCATCCCGGCGGTGTTCGGCCTGACCCGCGATCCCTACCTGGTGCTGGCCGCGAACGTGTTCGCGCTGCTCGGCCTGCGCCACCTGTACTTCCTGATCGGCGGGCTGCTGGACCGGCTGGTGCACCTGACCGCCGGCCTGTCCGCGATCCTCGCCTTCATCGGGATGAAGCTGATTTTCGAGGCGCTGGCCGATTCCGGGGTGCACCGCGTCGGGCCGGTGGCGGTCCCGCACATCGGCACCGGGGTATCCCTGTGCGTCATCGGCGGCGTGCTCGCGGTGGTCACGGTGAGCAGCCTGGTGGCCACCCGGCACCGCCGGGATGACCGCCAGGCCGGCCGGGAACTCAGTTCCCGGTCAGGACGCCCAGCTGAGCGGCCACCTCGTCCGGTGCGACCTTCCGAGTCTCACCAGTAGCCCGTTCGGTCAGCTCGACTACGCCCTCGGCCAGCCCGCGCTTGCCCACAGTGACCCGGTAGGGGATGCCGACCAGCTCGGCGTCCCGGAACTTCACCCCGGCCCGCTCGGCCCGGTCGTCGATGACCACCTCGAAGCCGGCCGCGGCCAGCTGGTCGTACAGGGCCGCGCCCGCCTTGGCCACCTCGGCGTCCTCGGACTGGGCGACGGTCACCACCACGGTGAACGGCGCCACGTTCAGCGGCCACACGATGCCGCGCTCGTCGTGGTGGCACTCGACGATCGCGGCTATCGCGCGCTCCACCCCGATGCCGTAGCTGCCCATGATCAGCGGGACAGCCTTGCCGTCCGGGCCGAGCACGGTCGCGCCGAACACCTTGGAGTAGCGGTCACCCAGCTTGAAGATGTGCCCGACCTCGATGGCCTCGATGAGCTCCAGCGGTTCCCCGCACTGCGGGCAGGCCTCGCCCGCGCAGACCTCGCGCAGGTCGGCCCACTGGCCCACGGCGATGTCCCGGGCCACCTCGACGCCGCGCAGGTGCTTGTCGTCGATGTTGGCCCCGGTGACCATGTCGCGCCGGCCGTCCAGCGCCTGGTCCGCGATGATCGGCAGGCCGCTGACCCCGACCGCGCCCAGGCTGCCAGGCAGCGCGCCGAGCGCGCGGGAGATCTCGTCCGGCTGCGCCGGGCGGACCGCGGCTGCGCCGGTGGCGTCGATGAGCTTCTGCTCGTTCAGCGCGTGGTCACCCCGCATCAGCACCAGGGTGAGCTGGCCGTCCAGCACGTAGACGAGCGTCTTGATCTGCCGCGTCGCGGGGGCGTCGTACCCGGTGGCCAGGTCCTCGATGGTCCGCACGCCGGGGGTGTCGAACCGCTCCGGTGCGTCCCGGCCGGGGCCGTCGGCCAGGTCAGCCAGGCGTGACGTGGCCTTCTCGATGTTGGCCGCGTACTTGCAGGCCGGGCAGTACACGACCAGGTCCTCGCCGGAGGACGACGGGCACATGAACTCGGTGGAGTCACTGCCGCCCATGGTCCCGCTGGAGGCTTCGACAGGGATGGCCGGGATCCCGAGCCGCTCGAAGATCCGCAGGTAGGCCCCGTAGTGCCGGTCGAACGCGGCGTCCAGTCCGACCCGGTCCAGGTCGAAGCTGTAGGAGTCCTTCATGGTGAACTCGCGGGTGCGGATCAGCCCGGCCCGGGGCCGCGGCTCGTCCCGGAACTTGGTCTGGAACTGATACCAGGCCTGCGGCAGCTGCTTGTGCGAGTTCAGCTCGGTAGCCAGGACCGCGAAGATCTCCTCGTGCGTCATGGCCAGCGCGAGCCGGGCGCCCTTCCGGTCGGCGAGCCGGAACATCTCCTCGCCCATGATTTCCCACCGGCCGCTGCGCTGCCAGATCTCGGCCGGGTGCATGTCGGGCAGCAGCACCTCCTGCGCGCCGATCGCGTTCATCTCCTGCCGGATGATCTCGATGACCTTGGCGCGGACCCGCACGGCCAGCGGCAGCAGCGAGTAGTGCCCGGCCATCAGCTGGCGGATGTAACCGCCGCGCAGCAGCAGCCGGTGACTGGGCGCTCCCGCGTCTGCCGGGTCCTCCCGCAGGGTCGGGATGAACATCTGTGACCAGTGCATGCGGGAACTCTCCGTCTGGGAAATGAACTGGGTTAGCAGCTTAGTGTGAGTCCGGGCCTGGCGCGGCGCGCACCCGCAGCCCCCGCTCCACCGGCCCCGGTTCCAGCGGCGGCGCACCGACCGCGCAGTTCGTCAGGCATTCCGGCTCGGGCACCTCTTCCCCGGGGTGCGGCCGGAGCACGTTGTTGTTGACCAGCAGCGCCGATCCGAGTCGCGGCCGCCACCATCAGGCCGGAGCAGATCAGCATGGCCTCGTGGAAGCCGCGGTTCAGCGACGCGGACACGTGCAGCGCGTTGCCGCTCAGCCCGACCGCGGCCGGCAGGCCCGCCACGGCCAGCAGCCCGGCCGCCCGGGCCGTGGCGTTGTTGACCCCGCTCGCCACGCCCGCGTGCCGCTCGTCCGCGCTGGCCAGCACGGTGGCGGTGAGCGGGGCCACGGTCATGGACAGGCCCAGCCCGAACAGCAGCACGGCAGGCAGCACGTCGGCCACGTATGAGGTGTCCGGCCCGATCCGGGTGAGCAGCGCCAGGCCGGCCGCCGCGGTCAGCAGGCCTCCGGTCATCAGCCAGCGCGGCCCGAAACGCTGGGCCAGCGCGCCGGCCCGCGCCGACAGCAGCAGCATGGCCGCGGTCGAGGGCAGCAGCGAGATCCCGGCCTGCAGGGGCGTGAAGCCCGCGACCACCTGCAGGCTCAGCACCAGCAGGAAGAACACCGCGCCCATCGCCCCGTACACGACGAACGTGATCAGGTTGATGGCGGTGAACTGGCGGGACGAGAAGATCCCCAGGGGCAGCATCGGCGGGACCCGGTCGGGATGGCGCCCGCGCCTGCGTTCCAGCAGGACGAACGCGACGCCGGCGGCCACCCCCGCGGCGGCTGGCACCAGGGAGGTCAGCAGCGACGCCGAGGGCGCCTCGATCAGCCCGGCGGTGATACCGGCCAGGGCCAGCGCGGCGAGCACCGCGCCGGCGATGTCGAACCGCCCCTGGGCGGTGGGGTCGCGGCTCTCCGGGACGTGCCGGATGGTCACGGCGATCACGGCCGCGGCGAGCGGCAGGTTGAGCAGGAAGATCCAGCGCCAGCCGATCGAGCCCACGATCCAGCCGCCCAGGAAGGGGCCGATCGCCCCGGACACGCCACCCAGCCCGGACCAGGCCCCGATGGCCCGCGGCCGGTCGTCGGCCGCGAACGCGGACTGGATGATGGCCAGCGAGCCGGGGGTGAGCAGCGCCCCGCCGATGCCCTGCAGCGCCCGGGCCGCGATCAGCACGCCGATGCCCGGGGCCAGGCCGCACAGCGCGGACGAGAGCGCGAACCAGGTCACGCCGATCAGGAACACGCGGCGCCGGCCGAACCGATCCCCTAGCGCCCCGCCCAGCAGGATCAGCCCGGCCAGGGTGAGCGTGTAGGAGGTCACCACCCACTGCAGGCCGGCCAGGGAAGTGTGCAACTCCTGGCCGATGGTCGGCAGGGCCACGTTGACCACGGTGGAATCGAGCATGGCCATGCTCGACCCGAGCACGGTGGCCGCGATGATCCACCGTCCGCGTGGCTGCCCGAGCGTGATCCGGCCGGGCTCCTTAGTGGTCACTGAGGCCATTTCCGGCTCAGACGCCGCACATGTCGAGCAGCTTGCGGACGGTAGCGGCGTTCCGGGCCGTGCCCGCCCCCTGAGCCGACATCGGCCGGCCTGCCCGGGTCAGCAGCGCGGCCAGCTCGCTGCGGCCGAAGCCGTCCGGGGTGTGCAGGAAAAGGGCCCGGCCCACGTACTGGGCCGTGTCCCGGCTGCCCTTCCGCGCCGCCTGGTCCTGGGCCTCAGCCACGCTGGCGATCATCTCCGGGGCTGGCGCGGCGGGCAGGAACACCACGTGCACCGCCCTGAGATTCGGCTCATCGGAGTACGGGTTGTCCCGCGCGACCTGGGCCAGGTCCGCGGCGGACAGCACCAGGACCCGGGACCGCACGCCGGTGCGCTGCTCCAGGGCCTGCTCGATCGCGTCCCCCAGCGCGGCCGTGTCGGCCTGCGCGGTGCTGAACACCACGTTGCCGCTCTGGATGTAGGTGGCCACCTCGGTGTGCCCGAGCGAAGTCATGATCTCACGCAGGTCCGCCATCGCGACCTTCTTGTTCCCACCGACGTTGATCCCGCGCAGCAGCGCGACGTGAGTAACCACCTGGCCACCATAACCAGCCAGCCACCTGGCCTTCGAGCACAACACCAGAGCGGACCTAGAATGCACGGCGTGGCTCAACCCGATACGGCGCCGGACCCCCAGCTCCCCGAGCGGCACGCGGGCCGGGTGATCCTGCTTGACCCCGGCGACCGGGTGCTGCTGATGCGGTACGACGACGCGCTCCCCAACGGCCGGCACTGGACCACGCCCGGCGGCGGGCTGGACCCGGGTGAGGACTACGCCTCCGCGGCCGTCCGTGAGCTGGCCGAGGAGACCGGCTGGACCGACATCCCGCTGGGCCGTGAGGTGCTCCAGCGCAGCCTGACCATGGAGCACAGCGGCCGGCTGGTGCACCAGCACGAGCGTCACTACCTGGCCCGCACCGACCAGCCTGGGCGCGCGCTGGGGGATGTGGCCCAGATGCATGCCTCCGACGGGATCGCCGCGTGGCGCTGGTGGAGCCTGGCCGAGCTGGACTCGACAGCCGAGGTCATCTGGCCCGCCGAGCTTGCGGACGTGATCCGGAAGGTCTTGGCTGAGGAGCACGCCCCGGGCTGACCGGCCAGGGGTGTCATCAAGGGGAGGGCGTTGCCGATGGAGCCCATGCCGGAGGACTGGAACCGGGCGGTCGCGGTGGTCGCGCACCCGGACGACCTGGAGTACGGCGCGGCGGCCGCGGTGGCCCGGTGGACCCGCCAGGGCAAGCACGTCGCGTACCTGCTCGCCACCCGGGGCGAGGCCGGCATCCAGGGGATGGCCCCCGGCGTGGTCGGCCCGCTGCGCGTCGAGGAGGAACGGCGCAGCGCCGCCGTGGTCGGGGTGCACGACGTGCACTTCCTGGACCACGCGGACGGGCTGGTGGAATACGGCCTGCCGCTGCGCCACGATCTGGCCGCCGTGCTGCGCGCGGAGCGTCCCGACGTTGTCATCGCCATGAACTTCGACCTGACCTGGGGCGACACGGGAATGGTCAACCACGCCGACCACCGCGCGGTGGGGCTGGCCGTGCTGGACGCCGTCCGGGACGCCGCCAACCCCTGGGTGTTCACCGACGCCGGCCCCGCGTGGGGCGGTACCAGCGAGGTCTACGTGGCCGCCGACGCGGATCCCACCCACTACGTGGACGTCACCGACACGATCGGCGCGGGGGTCGAGTCACTGCGCGAGCACAAGGCCTACCTGGACGGCCTGGGGCGCGACTTCGACCCGGACGAGTTCCTCCGGAACATGGCCGGCTACACGGGCCTGGCGGCCGGCTGCGAGTACGCGGTGGGGCTGCGCCGGTACACGACGGGCTGAGGGGGTGCTGGACCGGATCCACGGCGACGGCGAGCAGCGCGGCCGGGACTAACCCGCGACGGGCGGGGTCAGCACCGGTGGCGGGTACAGGACCCGCAGCGTGAACGCGTCGGCCGTCGGGCCGTGGGCCCGCAGCCGCCGGACCCGGTCCTCGGCCTCGGCCGGGCTGGGCACCGTCCCGCGCGGGATCCACCACAGCGTGGTGTAGGCCTCGGTCATCCGCTCGAACCACTGCCGCCGCCGGGCCAGGACGCGCCGGTGGACGTCGGAGTAGACGAAGGCGGCGAGCGCCTCGGGTGACTCCCAGACCGACATGTTGACGATGACCCCGGCGCTGCCCGCCTCGTCCCACTCGAACCCGCGGATCGCGGTGGCGTTGCCGTCTTCAGTCTGCAGCCGCCAGATGAACCCGGGCGCCGCGTCGGCCGCCGCGTTGACCGGGTCGAGCGCGGCCACGAAGTCCGCGAGTTCCGGGCTGTCCAGCGGAGCCCGCAGCCGGGCGATGTTCACCTGCGCCAGCACATAGTCCACGGCCCCCATGCTGCCATCCCGCCTCTCGCGCGCCCACCCCTCGCGTCAGCCGGCACCCTCCCCGCGAGCCCGCCACTTCCTCGTCGCAAGCCCGCCACGCCCCTCCCCGCGAGCCGCCCGCCTTTACATGCCTTGACAGTTATATGCCTGTAGATGCATGCTAAGGAGATGAGCACGGTGTTCGGGGTGCTGGCCGAGCCGCGGCGGCGGCGGATCCTCGACCTCGTCCGGGACGGTGAACGCTCGGTCGGGGAACTCGTGGACGCGCTGGCCATGAGCCAGCCCGCGGTGTCCAAGCACCTGCGGGTGCTGCGCGAGGCCGGACTGGTCGAGGCCCGGGTGGACGAGCAGCGCCGGCTGTACCGGCTCCGCCCCGGGCCACTACGCGAACTCGACACCTGGCTGGCCCCGTACCGCTGGGCCTGGGACGACAGCCTGGACCGGCTGGCGGCGCACCTCGGCGAGATGGCCGGCGAACCCGAGATTAGTCAGGAGGACAGCTGATGAAGGGCACCCTGGAGCAGGCTGGCCAGCGCTGGCGGCTGCGCTTCACCCGGGACCTGGACCACCCGGTGCCGCAGGTCTGGCGGGCCATCACCGAGCCCGCGCACCTGCAGACCTGGTTCCCGTTCCGGATCACCGGTGACTGGGCGGTGGGCAGCCACCTCACCTTCTCCGACCCGCAGAGCCGGGTCCCGGACTTCACCGGCGAGGTCCTCGCCTTCCAGCCCCCTGCACTGCTGGAGTTCCGCTGGGGGCCGGACACCCTGCGGCTGGAGGTCGCGGGCCGGGACACCGGATGCACCCTCACCCTCCTGCACACGTTCGGCGAGCACGGCAAGGCGGCCCGGGACGCGGCCGGCTGGCACGTGTGCCTGGAGGCACTGGCCCGCCAGCTGGACGGCACCGGCGCGCCGCCGGCCAGCCTGTGGGCGCAGGTCCACCCGGGCTACGTGAGCTCTTTCGGCCCGGAAGCCTCGAGCGCCGGGGTGCCGCCCGGATACGAGCCCGCGAACGACTGACCCGCCGGGCGCACCGTCCGGCCGGGCCCGCAGCGCGCCGGGCCCGGCCGCGTCTAGAGTGGCTGACCGTGGCAGGACGTAGCACCCCGGCGACCGTGCTGCTGGCCCGGCAGCGCATCGCGCACACTGTGCATGCCTACGAGCACGACCCGCGCCGGGCCGGCTTCGGCCAGGAAGCCAGCGATGCCCTGGGCGTCGCACCAGAACGGGTGTTCAAGACGCTGGTCGCCAAGGTGGACGGCGTGCTGACGGTCGGTGTGGTCCCGGTGGGCAGCCGGCTCGACCTCAAGGCGCTGGCCGCGGCGGCGGGCGGCCGGAAAGCGGCCATGGCCGACCCGGCTGACGCGGAGCGGGCCACGGGCTACGTGGTCGGCGGGATCTCCCCGCTGGGGCAGCGCAGGCGGCTGCCCGTGGTGATCGACTCCTCGGTCCTGAGGTTCGGCACCATCTTCTGCAGCGCCGGCCGCCGCGGGCTGGAGATCGAGATCGCGCCCGGGGACCTGGTCGAGGCGGTGCACGCGACCGTGGCGGACATCGCCCAGCTGCCGGCCTGAACCGGTGACGCTGGCCGCTGACCTCTGGCCCGCGCAGTCCTGAGTTCCGCTAGCGGGAGACGGCCTGGGGATGCGTGGCCGGCGCGTAGGCCCGCAGGAACGCGGCGACCACGTTGCCGACGTGCTCGTCGAGGTCGGCGCGGGCCACCGGGCGGCTGGGCTGCAGCAGCGCCTGGTCCTGGTACAGGCCCAGGACTGCGTAGGCAAAAAGCGCTGCCGCCGCCGCGGGATCATCGGTGTCCAGCTCGCCCTGGGCGGCCATCTTCGTGAACGACTCGGTGAGAAGGGCGAGTGTTCGCGCCGGAGCGCGGTCCCAGTATGCGGTGACGATGCCGGGAAAGCGCAGGGCTTCGGAGATGGCCAGCCGCCGCAGCTGCACCACGGCTGGATTGAGCACGCCGTAAGCCAGGGTGCGTGCGACTGCGGTCAGCCGTTCGGCTACCGGCTCGTCCCCGCCGAGGGTGGTGCCCAGTTCCGAGATGATCTGCTCCGCGCGCTCGGTCACCGCGAGCACGACCGCGCTGAACAGGCCCTCCTTGTCCGCGAAATTGTTGTAGACGGTGGTCTTCGAGACGCCGCTCGCAGCGGCGACATCATCCAGGCTCGTCGCGTCGTAGCCCCTCTCCAGGAACATCTGCCGCGCGGTGTCGAGGATCAGTGCGCCCTTCCGGCCAGCCATGAGAAACCTCCTTGACACTGAACTGTACCGTACAGTAGCGTTCCACACATGTACTGGTCAGTGCAGTTCAGTTAGAGGGGAGAGTTCCAGTGCCCACTGCCGCCATCCAGAACGGCCGCCCGGCCGCCGACTGCCCGCCCGCACCCGTGCGGGTCACCAAGTCACTGCTCGGCTACGGCGTGATCGCCGGGCCGTTCTACGTCGCCGCCTCACTGGCCGAGGCGCTCACCCGCTCTGGCTTCAGCCTGGCCCGCGACGACTGGAGCCTGCTCGCCAACGGCACCCTCGGCTGGATCCACATGCTGGTGCTGGTGCTCACCGGGCTGATGGTCGGCGCCGCCGCCGCCGGTGTCGTGCGCCAGCTGCACGCTGAGCGGCGGAACGCGGCCAGCGGCTGGTTCCTCGGTGTCTACGCCGCTGGCCTGGTCGGGGCGGGTTTCTTCGTGGCCGACCCCGCTGAGGGCTTCCCGGTCGGCACCCCGCCCGGCCCCACGGTCACCCCGAGCTGGCACGGGACGCTGCATATCGTCTTCGGCGGTACCGGCTTCCTCGGCCTGATCACCGCCTGCCTCGTGCTGGCCTGGCAGTTCCGCGGGCTGCACCAGCTCAGCTGGGCCATCTTCTCGCTGGTGACCGGAGTGCTGTTCCTCGCAGCGTTCGCCGGGATCGCGACGGGGGGCGCCGCCAGCAGCGCCGGTGTGCTGGCCTTCACCGGCGCCGTCATCCTGGCCTGGACCTGGCTCGCGCTGGTCAGCGTGCACTTGTACCGCCGCGCGGCGGCCGTGACCGCCTGACCGGCCACCTCCGCACCGGCCTGAGCAGGCGTCAGCCGGGTGGCGGGCTGGACGGGGTGCGCTCGGTCCATGGCATCCGGCCGACGAGGTTGGCGGCGATCAGCGTGCGGTCGGCCGGATCCCAGGCCAGCACGGTGTCGGCCTGGGTCAAAGCGATCAGGGCAGTCATGGCTGCGGCACTCGGGGCGGCCACATGGCGCTGGCCGTCCTCGGTCACGATCTGAATCTGGAACCGGCCGTGATCGCCGTCCGGGCCCGCCACCCAGTTGGCGTTGACGATCTTCACTCGGCGTGTCTGTTCACTGGCCCCTGGCATGGCACCTAGTAGGCACCCGCGGCCCAGCGGACGCAATTGATTCGGGCTCGGGCGAATCTTAGCCTCCCGGTGCGCAGCACGCTCGTGGCCCGCGATCGAGTTGGTCAATATAGGGAGTCGAAAACGTCCACCGAAGCGAACACGGCGCAACTCCAGCGACTGGCCGATGAGAGGCGAGGGGGGTACGGGTCAAGGTCGGCCGGTCTCAGATCTCCACGCTCTGAGGTCCGGCGCTGTGTGATCGGATAGCAGCATGAAGGTCCGAATCGGCGTCTCCCTCGGCCCGGCCGGTGTCCCAGAACAGTTCAGCGCGGCGGTGGACGCCCTGGAGGCGGCCGGAGTTGACTCCTTGTGGCTGCCGGAGATGGTCTACGGATCACTGGTGGACCCGTTCATCGGCATGGCGCACGCGCTGGCCCGGACGTCGCAGCTGAAGGTGGGCACCGGGGTGGCAGTGCTGCCGGGCCGCCACCCGGTGCTGGTGGCCAAGCAACTCGCGACCCTGGCCGGGCTGGCCCCGCGGCGGGTACTGCCGGTGTTCGGCCTGAAACCGGCCCGCCCCGCGGAACTGACCGCGTTCCCGGTACCGCCCGGCCGCCGGGCGGCGGTCTTCGACGAGTCCCTGACGCTTATCCGGCGGCTGCTCAGCCAGGAGACCGTGTCGTTTCAGGGCGAGTTCTTCTCCGTCGAGTCCGCCAGCGTCGGGCCGCCGCCGGCCCGGCCGATGGACATCTGGCTCGGCGGCAGCGCCCCCGGGGCGCTGCGGCGCGTCGGGCGCCTCGGTGACGGGTGGCTGGCCAGCTTCCTGACCCCGGCCGAGGCGGGCGCGGGCCGCGCGGCGATCGAGGCGGCCGCCGCCGAGGCCGGCCGCGAGATCGAGCCGGACCACTACGGGATCAGCCTGGCCGTGACGGACGAGGCCACACGGCCCGCGCTGCTCGACGTGGTGCGGCGCCGCCGCCCGGACGTCAATCCGGAGCAGCTGGTCGCGCCCGGCTGGGCGGGCGCCCGCGCCCTGATCGGGGACTACGTGGCGGCCGGGCTGACCAAGTTCGTCATCCGGCCCAGCTGGAGCCCGGTTGACCCGGACGGGTTCACCGCGGACTTCGTCCGCGAGATGGTGCCGCTGCAGACCTGATCAGCCGGAGGCGAGCACGACCCAGACCGGCCCGCGGGCGAACGTCATCCGCGCCCCGGAGCTGGCCGTGAACGTGGTCCCGTCCGAGCCGTGCGGACGCGACCAGTGCGCCTGCCACGACTTCCCGTCGCGGAGCACCACGGCCCGGCCCGACCCGGTGCTGTACGCGTACGGGGCCGGGCCGCCCCACTCGCGGAAGCGGGACGAGCCGACCTTGGTGTACTGGATCACCACGGTGGCCGCGCCCAGCTGGCCCGTATCTGTGGTCATGGCCCGCGCCCCGTCCATCCAGACCAGCCACCGGCCCTTCTGCGCTGACCAGCGGAAGGTGAACGACGCGGCCGGGTAGGACACCGACTGCGACGCGGTGGCCGTGCCGCCGGCCGGCGCCGGGCCGAACCGGAAGCCGATGTCGCGGGCGGTACTCGCGCCGCGGGCCTCGGCGAGCAGCTGGCTGGTGCGGGCGTACAGGTTGTACGGGGCGACCCGCTGGCTGTCCCGGTGGTAGCCGCCGGCCCGCCCGGCGTAGAGGTTGACGATGCGGGCCCGCTCCACCACGGGCAGCAGCTGGGGCTGGGCTCCGGAGTACGCGAACGCGGGCCGGCCGAACTGGCGGAGCAGCTGCAGGTCGTCGTCGCGGGCGCTGCGCACCGGGCCGATGACCGGCGGGAAGTGGGAGGAGAACACGGCGCAGAACCGGCTGAGGCCGCCCTCGACCGGCAGCACGTAGACGATGTCCGCCCGGCCGAGCCCGGTCTGCGGCCGGGCGTTCACGATGTTGTCGATCTTCACGGCCAGCACCGGCCCGAGCGACGTCACCGGCTCCCCGGTGAACGGGGAGACAAGCCGCTGCGGCACCGGCCCGCCGCCGGGCTGGGCCGCCGGGCTGACCGGCACCGGCTTGGGCCGGAACGCGAACAGGCCCGCCACGATCAGCGCGCAGCCCGCGACCGCGGCCAGTACCGCCATGATGATCGCGCGCCGATGCTGCCTCACGACGCCACCCCTGATCTGCGGGCGGATGACGGGACCGGCGGGTTCGCCGGCGGCGGCACCCTTCCACCATCATTCTGCCCCGGAGCAGCCGGCCGAAGCGGGGCCGAACGTCCCGCCGCCGCCGCCGATGGTCCGGCCGGTCCCCGGGTCAGTACCCGGCGGGCCAGGAGTGCACGGGCTCGTTGGTGTGCATGTGCTCGATGTAGCGCTGGGTCATCCGGCGCAGGGCCGCACCCCGGTCGAGCCGCCCCCGGTGCTCCAGCAGGTGCACGGTCTCCGCCTGCCAGGTCGCGCCGGTCCGCCCGCTCAGGCAGCGCTGCTCGATGATGCCCAGGCAGCGGTCGGCGTGCCGGGGTTCCACGCCCCACCGGGCCAGGCCCTCGCGGGCCAGCGGCAGCAGCCGCCGCAGCGTGAGCTCGGTGGCGGGCACCACGCCCAGGCCCGGCCAGTACAAGGAGGCGTCGATGCCGTGCCGGGCCGCCTCGGTCAGGTTCTCCCCGGCCGCCGCGAACGACATCTGGGTCCAGATCGGCCGTTCGGCGTCGGCCAGCGCGCGGACCAGCCCGTAGTAGAACGCCGCGTTGGCCGTGATGTCCGCGGCCGTCGGGCCGGCGGGCAGCACCCGGTTCTCCACCCGCAGGTGCGGCCGCCCGTCGGTGACCGCGTACACCGGCCGGTTCCAGCGGTACACCGTGCCGTTGTGCAGGGTCAGCTCGGCCAGCTCCGGCACGGCCCCCCGCTCCAGCTCGGCCAGCGGCTCCTCGTCCGCGCACAGCGGGAGCAGCGCCGGGAAGTAGCGGATGTTCTCCTCGAACAGGTCGAACACCGAGGTGATCCACCGCTCGCCGAACCAGACCCGGGGCCGTACCCCCTGCACCTGGAGCTCTTCCGGCCTGGTGTCGGTGGCCTGCTGGAACAGGGTGATCCTGGTCTCGCGCCACAGCTCCCGGCCGAACAGGAACGGCGAGTTAGCGGCCAGCGCAACCTGCACGCCCGCGATGGCCTGGGCCGCGTTCCAGTAGCTGCCGAACGCCTCGGGACTGACCTGGAGATGACACTGCACGCTGGTGCACGCCGCCTCGGCCATGATGTTGTCCACGTGGGTCAGCAGGTGTTCCGGGCCTTCGATGGAGATCCGCGCGTCCTCCCCGCGCGCCGCGCAGATCTGCTCGTTCAGCAGCCAGAACCGCGGGTTCTCCGACATGGCGTCCTCACCCACATCGGCCTGCTGGAGGCTGGGCAGGATGCCGACCATGGCGAGCCGGCTGCCCACGTCCCTGGCCCGCTGGTCGGCATGCTTCAGGCTGGCCAGCAGCTCGGCCTCCAGCTGGTCCAGGGCGTCGCCGCACAGCGGCCGGGGCGGGATGTTGACCTCGATATTGAACCGGCCCAGCTCCGGGGCCCAGGACGGGTCCCCGATCGCGTCCAGCACGTCCGGGCTGCGCATCGACGCGGTACCCGAATCGTCAACCAGGTTGACCTCGACCTCAAGGCCCACCTGACGGGTGGAGGTCTCGAACCAGGAATCGCGCAGCATCCGCGCGAGCACGTCCAGGCACTGGCGCACTTTTTCCCGGTAGCGGCGGCGATCCTGCTGACTTACCGTGATCGCTGGAACGTCCCTGCCCATCGGCCCCTCCGCGTGCGACCATGCAGATGGCCTCCTGCCCACACTGACACGTGAAACGTCGTCTGACCAGACACGATGCGGCGCGCAAAGGGTAAGAAGGGACAAACTTAGGCTGAGCCGATCCGGTTGGCCGGAGGCTGTCCCCCGACCAGGACGCGCTGGACGTTCGCCCAGGCCTCGGTGTAGAGGCGGCGGGCCGCCTCATAGGCCACACCCGCGATATGCGGTGTGTACAGCACCCGGTCCGCGGCCGCCGCCGACAGGGTGAGCAGCGGCGACTGCGGCGGGGGCGGCTCCTGCGCGTAGACGTCCAGGACCGCGCCGCCCAGCTGGCCGTCCTCCAGCGCGGCCGCCAGCGCGGCCTCGTCCACCACCCCGCCCCGCGACGCGTTGACCAGGATGGCGCCGGGCCGCATCCGGCGCAGCTCGGCCTCGCCGATGAGGCCGCGGGTGCCGGCCACCAGCGGCACGTGCAGCGTGACCACGTCGCTGCCGGACAGCAGATCGCCGAGGTCCAGCCGGCCCACGCCGAGCGCGGCCGCCGCGGCCGGGTCGCGCGGGGCCGGGTCGCTGTAGCCGACCTGCGCCCCGGCCGCCTGGAACAGGCGCGCCACGGCCAGCCCGATCTGGCCCAGCCCGACCACGCCCACGGTGGCGGAGTGCAGGCTGCGCACCGCGGCCGGGGTCAGCCGCCCGCGTACCTCCCGGTACCGGCCGGCCCGGATCTCCCGGTCCGCGAGGGCCAGGCCGCGCAGCACGCTGCCCGTGGCCAGCAGGACGTACTCGGCCACCTCGCGGGCGTTGGCCGCGGGCACGTTGGCCACCACCACGCCGGGCCGGCCGGCGAACGCGGCGGCGGCCCGGTCCACCCCGGCGCCGGTGAACTGGACCAGCTCGACGCGGGCCGCCCGGTCAGCCCAGGCCCGGTCCAGGGCCGGGCCCACGGACGCCAGCACCACCGCCCGGGCGGTGGCCAGATCCGCGTCCGGCACCGCGTCCGGCCCGGTGGCGAACCGGATGGCCAGGTCCGCCGGCGGCTGCACGCCGACCTCGTGGAAGTCGGCTTCCGGGCGCAGGCACAGCACGTCGGCGCTCACCCGGACGGCGCTCACAGCGCTTCCCCGTCCTGCTGGCTGGCCAGCTCGCTGGTCACCGCGGCCAGGTCCGGGACCGGGAAGAAGCACAGGCTGACCAGGTCACCGGGGCCGGTGTTGCGGGTCTGATGCGGCTCCCCGGGCGAGACCACGATCACGTCACCCGGTCCCACCGGCCAGGTCCGGGACGGCGTGGTGAACTCGCCTGCCCCGGAGATGATCAGGATGACCTCCGGGCACCCGTCGTGGCGGTGCGGCCCGCGGGCCGGCCCGGAGCCGTCCTCGGGCGGGACCGACACCCGCCGCACCGTCACGCCGTGCCCGCCCTCGGCCCCGGAGACCAGCTCCACCGCGGACCGCCCGGGCAGCTCCAGGGCCCGGCCCTGGCCGGCCGCGATCACGGCGGTCACGAAGCACCTCCTGGCTGGCCCCCCGGTTGCACGGTGGCGAGCGCCTGGAGCACACCGTCCAGGCGCGCCGCGATCTCCGCCCCGATTTCCGCAACGAAGACCTTCGCCTCGTCCTGCGTCGCGCCCGCGGGATCGCCGTACCAGCCGGTGTGGGACATGGTCCGGACGTCGGTGAGCACCGGCTGGAAGCAGCGGTCCCGGCGGAGCTGGTCGGCCAGCTCGCCGCGCCGCCGGTCGCCGCTGCCCGCAGCCCGGTCCAGGTGGACCAGATCGGGGCGGCAGCACAGCACCGACCACGCCTCGATCTTCCCGCCGTGGGTGAGGCCCCCGGCCTGCGGCCCGAAGCGTTCCTCGGCCACGTAGCAGGCCTGCACCACGACCACGGCCAGGCCGATCTCCCGGTGCAGCTTCTCGGCCGCCAGGGCCAGCACCGGGATGTTGCCCTCGTGCCAGTTCAGCATCACGAACTCCCGGGCGCCGTGCCCGGCCAGCGACGAGCCGATGTCGGTGACCACATCGAGCAGGGTGCCGGGCCGCAGGGACACCGTGCCCGGGTAGGGCATGTGCATGGGGGTCACGCCCAGCGGGCACAGCGGCAGCACGAGCGCGTCGACGTGCTCCGCCACCTCGAGCGCGATGGCCGTGGCGGCGAAGAAGTCGGTCCCGGTCGGCAGGTGCGGGCCGTGCTGCTCGACGCTGCCCAGGGGCAGGATCACCCGGGGGCTGCGGGCCAGCGCGGCGGCGATCTCCGGGTCGGTCAGCTCGTCGAACCGCCGGCCAGGCGCGGGGTCACCGGCCACGGACGCGCTTCGTTGCGGAGATTTTGGAACGTGAATTTGATCGTGGTCCGGCACTCACGACTCCTCGATCTCGGCCATGATCTCCGCGATCGCGGCGGGTGCCCCGGTGCGCAGCGACCGGGCGGCCGCCTGCAGCACGGCCACGTTGGCCAGCGCCTCGGCCAGGCCCACCTCGACCCGGGCCGTGCCGCGGATGGCTCCGGCGAACTCCTCGATCTCCTCCCGGAGATGGTCGCGCGGCGGCAGCGGGACGTCCTGCGTGGCCAGCACGCGGGCGTCCGGGTTCGCGCTGTCCGCGGCGATGACGGTACGGGTCAGCCTGGTGTGCGCATCGGTCTCTTCCGAGTTGCTCCACCAGGAGAAGTCCAGCTCGTAGCGGAGCCGGGCGACCGTAGCGTACACATCGATGGTGAAGCTGCCCGGGGACAGCCAGTTGCAGCCCAGGTAGCCGAGCGACTCGTCGAACTCGAGCAGCACCCCGACGGCCAGCTGGTTGGCGATGCCGGGGCGGGGCGCCTGCCCCATGGCCACCGCCCGGCGGGCCGGGCCGAGCAGGTACTGCAGGTTGTCGATCTGGTGGATGCCGAGCTGGGTCAGCGGCCCGCCGGGCGCCTGGTCCGGATCGGCCCGCCAGTCACCCTCCTTGAGCTCGAGGCCGCGCTCGTTCCCGAACACCGCCTCCACCATGGACGGCGCGCCCGCCGCCCCGCTGTCCAGCAGGCTCTTCATCGCCCGCAGCCCGGACAGGCGGCGGGCGCTGTGCCCGCAGGCGAACACGATCCCGGAGCCGAGCACCGCGGCCCGGATCCGGCGCAGGTCGGCCAGGTTCACCGCGACCGGCTTCTCGGTGTACACGTGCTTGCCGCGGGCCGCCGCGGCCTCGATGATCGGCGCGTGCTGGTCGTTGGGCGCGGTGATCACGATGCCGTCGATGTCGTCGCGGGCCAGCACCGCGTCCAGCGACTCGTCCTGGCCGCACCCGAAGTCGGCGGCGAAGGCCTGCCGCCGCTCCGGGTTGCGGGTAAAGCAGGTGCGCAGCTCCACCAGGGGGCTGTCGGCGTAAGCCTGGGCCATCACCCGGGCCCAGCGGCCCAGGCCGACCGCGGCCAGGCCCACCGGGGCCTGGCCGCGGCCGGCACCGGCCGCGATGTCGGGTCCGCTCACGAGGAGCCCAGCTTGGCCGCGGCCGCGTTGGCGTACTGGGGATCGACGATCTGGCTGTAGGTGGGCTGGCTGGGGATGTCCTTGTACTTGGCCAGCACGGAGGCGGTGTAGTTGACCGCGGCCGGGCTCAGCCCGGCGCCGTCCGGCCAGGTCTGCGAGGCCTGGAGGAACTTGACCGCGTAGGCCACCGCCGCCTTGTCCTCCCCGCTGACCTTGGTCCCCAGCGTGATCAGGGCGTTGGTGTTGGCCGGGTTGTTCATCCAGCGGTCGGCCAGCATCATCGCGGTCAGGAAGCGGACCACGACCGCCTTGTGCTCCTGGCCGTACTTGTCCAGCATGCTGACCCCGCCGTACCACCAGTTCGGGAAGACCTTGTACTCCGAGGAGAGCACCTTCGCGCCCTTGAGCTGGTGGGTGATCACGTAGGCGTCGTCCGCGTGGAACACGGCCGCGTCGATCTTCTTGGCCACCATGGCGGGCACGAACTCCGAGCGCACCATGTTGATCGGCTTGACCTGGTCCAGGCTGACCCCGGCGGGCTCCAGGCAGGCTTGCAGCAGAGTAATGGAGAACCCGTCCGTCCCGGTGGACCCGACCGGCTTGCCGATCAGGCCCTTCGCCGTGCTGATGCCCGGGGCGCCGATGCACTGGGTGTCCAGCTTGGTGCCGTAGGACCAGATGGCGTGGATCGGCGCGTGCTGCGCGGCGGCCTCGATGGAGTCCGTGCCGGAGCTGAAGCCGAAGTCGATGCTGCCGGCCGTGGCGCCCAGTTCCGTCTGCAGCCCGTTGGGCATGCTGATGAACTTGACGTTCAGGTGCTCCTTCTTGAAGAAGCCCTCCTGCTGCGCCACGTAGGGGCCGAGGAAGATGGCCTTCGGCGGGGACAGGGCGATCCCGACGTTGACCGAGGCCATGGCGTTGGGGTCGCTGGAGGAGGATGTCGAGCCACCCGAGCTGCCGCAGGCGGCCAGGCCCAGGGTGGTGGCCATCACGGCGCCGGACAGCGCCAGGGCTGAGCGATGCTTCATGGAATACCTCATTATTTGATGGAAGCGACGTTGCGTCAGGCCGCCCGGGGACGGCCGTCGATCATTTCGCCCAGGGAGCGACCCTGCGCTGAACCAGGGTGATCAGGCCACGGAGGATGACGCCGAGCGCCATGATCACCAGGAGGACGGCCAGGGCCTCGTCGGTGTGGTAGGTCTGCGCCGCGGTTTCGAGCAGATTGCCCAGTCCCGAGAGCTGGGTGAAGATCTCGGCGATGAACATGCCGACCAGGCCCATGGCCACGCCCTGGGCCGCGCCGGCCGCGATGTAGGGCACGGTGCCCGGGAGGAGTACGTGCCGCCACAGGCTGGCCCGGCCCATCCGCAGCGAGCGGGCCACCTCGAGCAGGTCACCGTCGATGTTCCGGACCCCGTAGGACACGCTGACCACGCAGGGGAAGAGCACGAACAAGGCGATGATGACCTCCTGGGTGAACACCCCGAAGCCGAGCCAGATGCTCAGCAGCGGGACGATCGCCACCATCGGGGTCGCGTACAGCGCGTACACGTACAGCCCGACCGCGGCCTCGACCCGGCGGTAGGCGCCGATGAACATGCCCAGCACCACCCCGGCGACCAGGCCGATCAGGTAGCCGACCGCGAAGGTCCACACGCTGTACCAGAGGGCGCTGCCCAGCCCGTTGTGCCGGAACAGGTCAACCAGGGCGCCCAGCACCCGGGACAGCGGATCGAAGACGATCGCCGTGGCCCTGGAGCCGTAGTACTGCCAGGCCGCCAGCACGATGATCAGCGAGACGATCCGGATCAGCAGGTACATCCGGCGGTTGCGGCGCGACCGCTGCCGCAGCCGCTGCTCGATCGCCGCCTCGATCTGCTCCCTGGTCCCCGGTGCGTCCGCCGGGGCGGCGACCTGGCCCGGGGCAGCCTGCCCCACGGGGGCCTCCCCGGTGGCCGCCTGCCCCGGGCCGGCCTGCCCCGCGGCGGTCCGGCCTGCTGGCTCGCTCATGCCTCACCTGCCTGTTCCACCGGTTCGCCGGCCTGCTCCGCAGCGGACTGCCGCAACTGCTGCCAGATCTCCTCGCGCAGGCCCGTGTAGGCGGGGTGCCGCCGGACCTGGGCGATGGTGCGGGGCTGCTCGATGGGCACGAGAACGTCCCGGACGATCCGGCCCGGCCGGGTGCCCATCACGATGATCCGGTCGCCCAGGGTGATCGCCTCGTCGATGCTGTGCGTGATGAAGACGATGGTCTGCCGCAGCCGGGCCCGCAGGGCCAGCAGATCCTCCTGGAGCACCTCACGGACCTGGGCGTCCACCGCCGCGAACGGCTCGTCCATGAGCAGCACGTCCGGCGCCGTGGCCAGCGCCCGGGCCAGCCCGGCCCGCTGCTTCATCCCGCCGGACAACTGCGCCGGGTACTTGTGCTCGTGGCCGCTGAGGCCGACGGTCCGGATCGCGTCGGCGACCCGGCTTTCCGCCTCGGCCCGCGGCGTCTTGGCCAGGTGCAGCGGGAGGGCCACGTTGCGCTGCACGGTCTTCCACGGGAACAGGCCGAAGTGCTGGAACACCACGGCGACCCGCCGGTTGGGCCCGGTGACGGGCGCGCCGCCGATGCTGACCTGCCCGTGATCGACTTCCGCCAGCCCGGCCATCATCCGCAGCAGCGTGGTCTTCCCGCAGCCGGACGGCCCCACGATGCACACGAACTGGCCGGTGTCGACGGTCAGGCTGACGTCCTCCAGCACGATCCCGCCGGGGAACCACTTGTAGACGTTGGCGCAGTCGATCCGGCCGCCCGCGGCGTCGGGGACGGCGGACGGTGCCGTGGCCTGAGCACCGGGTAGGGCCCTGTCCGGCATTCGGCGGCCTCCTTGCCATCGGTTCACGGACGGTCGTCTAAGGTCTGACCACTTTGTGTTCGGGGACACTAGCCAGACTGCCGCTCATGTGTCAATAATTTGACCGGCTACGTGATGGTTTGTCCAGGCGGTACACCAGTTCTTGGTGTCCTGTTTGACACGCTTTCGGCGCGAGCCCTACGGTACGTTTCTGAAACAGAAGAGGTCTGACCACGGAGGTTTACGTGACTGAGCCCGCCTCCTCCCCCGCCGGCGGCGTCAACTTCCTGGCCCATCACCAGGGCGACGACGTGGCGGTCGCGGTACGCGACACGGGCCCGGGTGCGGCCAGCGCCGCCTACCTGGACTCAGGGGAACGCTTCGGGATCACCGCCCGGGACGCCATCCCGCTCGGGCACAAGATCGCCCTGCGCGACCTCGGCGAGCACGAGGACGTGCTGGAGTACGGCGTGCTGATCGGCCTCACCCGGGGTCCGGTCGCGGCCGGCGAGCTGGTCCACACCCACAACCTGAGGAGCGCGCGGTGGCAGAAAAGCATCTGACTGGGTACCGGCGGGCCGACGGCCGGGTCGGGATCCGCAATCACGTGCTGATCCTCCCGGTCAACGACCTGTCGAACGCGGCCGCCGAGTCGGTCGCCCGGGCCATCCCCGGCACGCTCGCCCTGCCGCATCCCTACGGCCGGCTGCAGTTCGGCGCCGACCTGGACCTGTTCTTCCAGACGATGATCGGGACCGGGGCCAACCCGAACGTGGCCGCCGTCGTCGTCATCGGCATCGAGCCCACCTGGACCGAGCGGATCGCCAGCGGCATCGCCGAGACCGGCAAGCCGGTGGCCCAGTTCTCCATCGAGCGCCACGGCGACCTGCGCATCCTCGAGATGGCCGGGCGCCGCGCCGCGCAGCTGCTGCAGGACGCCAGCGAGCTGTCCCGGGTCCCTGTCGAGCGCGGCGAGCTGCTGATGAGCATCAAGTGCGGCGAGTCCGACACCACCAGCGGCCTGGGCGCCAACCCGGCGACCTCGGTGACGGTGGACCGGCACATCGCGGCCGGGGGGACCGTGATCTTCGGTGAGACCACCGAGCTGACCGGGGGCGAGCACCTGATCGCGGAGCGGTGCGCGACCGACGAGGTGCGCAAGAAGTTCCAGGGCTTCTTCGACGACTACTTCGCCCTGGTCGAGCGGACCGGGGCCAACCTGCTCGGCTCGCAGCCGACCCAGGGCAACATCCGGGGCGGCCTGTCCACGATCGAGGAGAAGGCCCTGGGCAACATCCAGAAGACCGGGACCGGGCCGGTGGTGGACGCGCTGGCCCCGGCCGAGCGGCCGACCCGGGCCGGGCTCAACTTCATGGACACCTCCTGCGCGGCGGCCGAGTTCATCACGCTGACCGCGGCCGCCGGGGCGGTCATCCACCTGTTCCCGACCGGCCAGGGCAACGTGGTCGGGCACCCGGTCGAGCCGGTTATCAAGATCACCGCGAACCCGCTGACGCGGTCCACGATGAGCGAGCACATCGATGTGGACGTCTCCGGCCTGCTCCAGCTGGACTACGACTTGGCGGCGGCAGGAGACAGGCTGGAAGATGTGATCGACCGCACTATCAACGGCCGCCTCACCTGTGCCGAAGCCCTGGGCCACCGGGAGTTCGCGCTGACCCGGCTGCATCCCAGCGCGTAGGAGCCAGCATGCCCGATCAGCCCGTCAGCGAGGCCAGCCAGGCTGGCGAGACAAGCCCAGGCTCGCCCGCGGTCGGCTGGCGCTGGATGGGCTCCAACGAGCCGCTGTTCCTGCGCGTCGCCGGGCAGATCGAGCGGTTCGTGGCGGGCAACGGGCTCGCCCCGGGCGACCGGCTGCCCGGTGAACGCGAGCTGTGCGAGCTGCTCGGGGTGAGCCGGGCCTCGGTCCGCGAGGCGCTCCGCTCCCTGGAAACCCGCGGGGTCGTCCGGGTCCGGCACGGCAAGGGCGTGTTCGTGGCCGCGCCCGACGAGGGTGAGCGGGCCCTGCAGCGATTCTCCCGGCTGCGCGAGGTGGGTCTGGAAGAGCTGTTCGCCATGCGCGAGGTGCTGGAGGTGCCCGCCGCGGGCTGGGCGGCCGCCGAAGCCAGCGAGGAGCAGCTGGCCAGCCTGATCACCACGTTCGAGCAGCATGAGCAGGCGGTTCGGGCCCAGGCCGGCCCGGAGCAGCTGCGGGTCGTGGACGCCCGGCTGCATCTGCAGATCGCCGAGTACGCGAACAACCGGTTCCTGACCATGACCCAGTCGATCCTGCAGGAAATGCTGGGCCGCAGCATGGATACCACCCTGTCAGTGGCCGGGCGGCCGGCCCGGTCCGTGCGGGAACACGCCGAGATCGTCAATGCGCTGGTGGCGCGCGACGCCCCGCGCGCCCGGGCCGCGGCCCGGCGGCACATCCGCTCCGCGCGCCAGGCCGCGCTGCGCCGGGTGGCCGAAGAGCGGCAGCGGTCCGCCCCTCCGGGCTGACCGCTGGGGAGGCTCAGGCCGGGCGGCCCTCCGCCGTCTCGGCGGCCTCGGCCAGGCCGGCCTGCTCCACATCCACCGATCCCGGGCTGGGCGGGAACAGAACCCAGTGCAGGACGGCCGCGATCGCCCCGCCGACCAGCGGCGCCACGATGAACAACCACACCTGGCTGAGCGCGGTGCCGCCCACGATCAGCGCGGGACCGAGGCTGCGCGCGGGGTTCACCGAGGTCCCGGTGATCGGGATCCCGATGAGGTGCACGACGCTCAGCGACAGCCCGATGACCATGCCCGCGGTGGCCGTGTTGCCGAGCTTGCCGGTCACCCCGAGGACCACGAACACGAACAGGGCGGTCAGCACCACCTCGGCCAGGAACGCGCCGCCCAGCCCGATGTGGATGTCGGACGCCGCGCCCCAGCCGTTGGTGCCCAGCCCCGTGGTGGACCGGCTGTACCCGGGCGACGAGGAGAACATCCCCCACAGCAGCAGGGCGCCGAGGATGCCGCCGGCGAACTGCGCGGCCCAGTAGACCCCCGCCTCGGCCAGCGAGATCCGCCGCGCCAGCCAGACCCCCAGCGTGACCGCGGGATTCACATGACAGCCGGAGATCGGGCCGAGCACATAAGCCAGCGCCAGCAGCACCAGGCCGAACGCGAGCGCCGTGGCCACCACCCCGGCCGCGATGCTGCCGCCGTCGAATTTGAACCCGAAGTCCAGGGTCGCGACCCCGACCCCGAAGAAGACCAGCAGCCCCGTCCCGAGCAGCTCCGCGGCAAACCTGCGCATCATGTGTTTGTCCCCCGGGTCACTGTAGGCAGATGACCCTTAACCTGCAATACGTCGCGCGGCGAGCCGGGGGTTGCAGGCCGGCCCCACCCGGGCCTGGACGCTCAGCCCAGGTCCCCGGAGAGGTAACGGTCCAGGGTCGGTCCCACCGCCGCCGCCAGCTCGGCCCGGCCCGCCTCGGCCAGCGGTTCCAGCCCGAGCACCTGCCGCGCTATCCCCAGCCCCACTACCTGGCTGGCCACCAGCGCGGCCCGGTACCGGGCCTCGCCCGGGTCGGCCGTTTTCGCGGCCGCGGACAGCCGCCCCACGATGGCCTCGGTGACGAACTCCCGGAGCATGATGAGCGCCTGCTCGCTGGTGGCGGCCGAGCGCAGCAGGCCGAGGAACGTGTCCCGGAACTCGGCGACGTCCCAGGCGCTCAGCGCGCTCATGACGAGGTGCTCCCCCAGGCTGCCCCCGGGATCGCCGGCCCCGGCCACCAGTGCGGAGCCGATCAGCTCCCCCGGCACCACCGGCAGCCGCACGGCTGCGGCGAACAGGCGTTCCTTGGTGCCGAAGAAGTGGTGGACCAGGGCCGGGTCCACCCCCGCGTCCGCGGCGATGCCGCGGATCGTGGCACCGTCGTAGCCGTGGGCGGCGAAACGCGCGCGCGCGGCATCCAGGATCGCGTCCCGGGTGCCGCTGTCCCCGCCGCGCCGGCCTGTGCGGCCGGCCCGGCCGGGTCCGGGGTTCCGGTTCGTCATCCAGCCTCCCCCCGGGCCGCGCCGCGGCCGCCGGCACCCGGCCCGGCCGCGGCCAGCTCGAAGAACCGCTCTTCCAGCGTGGCCGGGGCCACGGTGATCCGCGCGGCCACCGGCCCCAGGGCCTGCCGCACGGCGGCCGGGCTGGCGCCCGGCACGCGCAATGCCCGGCCGGCCAGCGCGACCGGCAGCCCGGCCGCTTCCAGGGCGCTGAACGCCGCGGCCCAGTTGCCGGTCTCGACCATGCTCACCCGCGCGTCCCCGGTGATCTGCGCCGCCGTGCCCGCCGCGACCACCCGGCCTGCTGCCATGATCACCAGTCTGCCGCACTCCCCCGCCTCGTCCATGTAGTGCGTGGTGACCAGCACCCCGGCCCCGGCCCGGGCCGCGTCGGCGATCGTCTCCCACAGCCGGGCCCGGGCCAGCGGATCCACGCCCGACGTGGGCTCGTCCAGGATGAGCAGATCGGGCCGATGGCTAAGGGCCTCGGTGAACGCGACCCGCCGCTGCACGCCTAGCGGCAGGTCACCGACCAGCACCCGTCCGTAGCCGCGCAGCCAGCCGGGCGGCGTGACCCGGGCGCCGCGGCCGAACACGGCCGCCGAGAAGGCCAGGTTCTCGGCGGGCGTGAGGTCGTCGTACAGGCCGAGGGTCTGCGGCACATACCCGACCCGCCGCCGGGCCGGCCGGGATGGCGGGCCGCCGAACAGCCGGACCTGCCCGGCCGTCGCGGGCAGCAGCCCGAGCAGCATCCGGATCAGCGTGGTCTTGCCGGCCCCGTTGGCGCCCAGCAGGCCGACCACCTCCCCCGGGCCCAGCGTGAGGTCCACCCCGTCAACCGCCGTGAAGCCGCCGAACCGCCGGCTTACCGCCAGGCACTGCGCCAGCGGCGCGTTCTCGTCCATCAGTGCTCCTCCCGGCCGGGGTGGGTGCGGCGGGCCGGGTGGCGGTCGCTCGGCCCATCGCGGGCCGCTGGCCGGTCCCGGGCCGCTGGCCAGACCGGAGCCGCTGGCCAGACCGGAGCCGAGCTCACGGGCCAGGATCGCGACCGTGACCGCGTCCTGCAGGCTGGGCTGGACCAGCTCAGCCGCCTCCCCCGGCGCGTCCGCTGGCTCGCCTGCGGGGGCGTCCCCGGCACCGTCCGGCTGCCAGATCCGCCAGCGGCCGTCCCGCCGCCAGGACCGCGCCGCGGCCGGTCCGGCCGGCCGCGTGCCGGCCACCGCGAGGCGGCCGGGCATGGCCGCGACGATCTGCTCCGGCGAACCCGCGGCCAGTTCCCGCCCGGACGCCAGGACCAGCACGTGGGCCGCGCGTTCCGCCTCGTCGAGGTAGCTGGTGGCGAAGACCACCGCGGCTCCCCCGGCGGCGGCCCGCGCGATCAGCAGCCACAGGTCGGCCCGGCTGACCGGGTCGACCCCGGTGGTCGGCTCGTCGAGTACCAGCAGAGCCGGGTGGTGCAGCATGGCCGCGATGACGCCCAGCTTCTGGCGCATCCCGCCGGACAGCTGCCCGGCGAGCCGGTCCCGCGCCGCCAGCAGCCCGGCCCGGTCCAGGTAATCGCGGATCCGCGGGCCGGCCACCGCCGCCGGGATCCGGTACGCGGCCGCGCGGAAGGCCAGGTTCTCGGCCACGGTCAGGTCCGGGTAGGTCCCCGATCCGGCGGGCAGGTAGCCGGTCTGGATCGGCGGCGGCCGCACGATCGTCCCCCCGCTGGCCGCGACGGCCCCGCTCAGGCAGCGCAGCAGCGTGGTCCGGCCGGCCCCGTCCCCGCCGACCACCGCGCTCACCTGGCCAGGCCGGGCCTGGAACGTCACCTCGTCCAGGGCCAGCCGGCGGCCGTAACGGACGCTCACGGCGCGGGTGCCCCAGCTGCCGGTGGCCCAGCCGCCGGTGGCCGGCGCGGAGGCGGGCGGCGGCACGGCGGGCGGCGGCTGGCCGGGCGGCGCGTTCACCGGGACTCCGCCACGGCCGCGGCCGCCGGGTCCGGGACGGCCGCCACGCCGGGGGCCGGGCCGCCGTGGCCGCCCCGCGACCCGGCCGGGCCGAGGTAGCTGCGGAAGCGCAGCATCGCGAGCGTCATCACGACCAGGCCGAGCAGGGCCAGGAACAGCAGCGGGGCCCAGAGCGGCCCGATCGGCTCGGCCCGCAGCATGACCCCGCGGGAGATCTGGTTGAAGTAGGTCAGCGGCAGGAGGTAGGAGATCCAGCGCACCCCGGCCGCGATCGAGGACAGCGGGAAGATCAGCCCGGACAGCAGCACCTGCGGCAGCGTGAACATGAACGCCATCTGGATGGCCTGACCCTGGTTCTCGGACACGCTGGAGATCAGCACGCCGATGCCCAGCGTGACAAACAGGAAGAGCAGGGCGCCCAGCGCGAACACCGCGTACGAGCCACGGAACGGCACCCCGAACAGGGCCACCCCGACCGCGAGCACGATGGCCAGGTCCGCGGCGGCCACGGCGAAGTACGGGACGATCTTGCCCAGGAACACGTCGCGCGGCCGCAGCGGCATCACCGCGAGCTGTTCCAGTGTCCCGGTCTGCCGTTCCCGGACCACGCCGAGGCTGGTGATGATGATGCCGACGAACACCAGGACCACCCCGGCCAGGCCCGGAATCATGATGTACGACGTCTTCAGCTCCGGGTTGTAGAGGACCCGGACCAGCGGGGCCGGCCCGCCGCCCGGCTGCGCGCCAGCCGCCCGCGGACCGGCCGCCTGCAGCGCGCTGAGCGCGGCCTTGGCCGTGAACAGCTGGCTTCCGTCGATCAGGATCACGGTCCTCGTGCCCGTCACCACGGCCACGGCGGCGTGGCCGTCGCGCAGCTCCTTCTGCGCCCACGAGGCACCTTCCGCCGGAGCCCGCGCGACGACCTGGAACGGCGCGCTCACCGGCAGCTGCGCGGCCCGCGGGCCGGCCACCACGGCCGGGATGGTGGCCACGTCGAAGCTGGCCGCGTAGCCGAAGACGACCAGCAGCACGACCGGCAGCACGATCATCATGGCCAGCGTGCGCCGGTCCCGGCGCAGCTGCCGGAACTCCTTCACGATCATCGCCCACATGGGGGGCCTCCTCCGGCGGCCGGGTCCGCCCGGCGTTATTTCATCGTCCGTTGAATTCTACGCTCGATGAATTCTGTGTCAACGCCCCGCTCGCCCGATCCGCGTGAATCTGATTCGGTAGGGGCATGAGCGTCACGACGCGGCACGGCGGCCGGTGGACCCAGGACGATCGCTGCGGGTCGCCGTGGCACTACCTGCCGGTCGAGGTCCCGCCGGGCGCGGCCGGGCTACGGGTCGAGCTCGACTACGACCGCTCCGGCACCGTGCTCGACCTGGGTTGCTTCGGGCCCGCCGGGTTCCGCGGCTGGTCCGGCGGCGCCCGGTCCTCGTTCGTGATCACCCCCCGTGAGGCCACGCCCGGCTACCTGGCGGGTGAGCTGGAGCCCGGCCTGTGGCAGGTGGTACTCGGCCTCTACCGGCTCCCGGCCGGCGGCACGGAGTACTCGGTGACCGCGACGGTCGCCACCACGCCCGGCCGGCTGCGCCCGGCCCCGGCCGCCCCGGCCCCGGCGCCGCTCAGCGAGCGGCCGCCCCGGCGCGAGCTGCCCGCCACGCCGGGGCACCGCTGGCTGGCCGGGGACCTGCACGCGCACACGGTGCACTCCGACGGCGACTTCACCGTGGCCGAGCTAGCCCGCTTCGCGGCCGCCCAGGGACTGGACTACCTCGCCGTGACCGATCACAACACGACCAGCCATCACGGCGAGCTCAAGGACGCCGCGGCCCGGTACGGGATCATCCTGATCCCCGGCCAGGAGGTCACCACTGAGGATGGGCACGCGAACGCCTTCGGCGACGTCGGCTGGATCGACTTCCGCGAGCCGCCGGACCGCTGGCTGGACAGCACCGAGCGGCGGGGCGGGCTGCTGTCGGTGAATCATCCGATCGGCGGTCACGTCAGCTGGATCTGGCCGATGCGGCGGCGGCCGCCGCTGGCCGAGGTCTGGCACTGGAGCTGGCTGGATCCGCACTGGACGACCCCGCTCGCCTGGTGGCTGGCCTGGGATCCGTCCGCCGTGCCGGTCGGCGGGAGTGACTGGCACCGGCCGGGAGCGGATGCCACTCCCGGGACCCCCACCACCTGGGTGGAATGCGCCGGCGAGGGGCCGGCCGCGGTGCTCGACGGCCTGCGGGCCGGCCGGTGCACGATCTCGGCCCGGCGCGACGGCCCGGTGCTGCTGCGCCGGGACGGCGAGTTCGTGGCCGCCGGCGCGGACGGCACCATCCTGGCCGGGCCGGACGGCTCGCGGGCGGTGGTCCGCGGGGACCTCGCCGTGTTCCCGGCGGCCAGCGGGTACCACCGGCTGCTCGACATCACCGGAGCCACGCTGGCCCTCACCGGCTAGCGCCACCGGCCAGCGCCACCGGTCAGCCCCACCGGTCAGTGATGGCCGGCCGCCGGGCCGTCGATCGTGATCCGGAAGACGGGGAAGCCGGGAGCGATCCCGCGGACCTGCTCCTCGGTCGCGTCCGCGGTAACGCCCTCGAAGAACCGCCCGACCTCCCACCCCCACCGGCGCAGGTACGCGCGCAGGACCGGCGGCTTGTCCGCGTCGGCCAGTTCGGCCGCGGTGAAGTGCTCGGTGCGGCGGCCCACCCGCAGCTCACCCTGGCCCGCGGCCCGCAGGTTGCGTACCCACTGGGCCTGCCCCCGGGGCGCGACCAGGTAGCGGGTGCCCTCCACGGTCAGCAGGTTCACCGGGGTGGTCCGCCACTCACCGCTCTTGCGGCCGCGGACGGCCAGGACCCGCGACCCCATGATGCTGATCCCGGCCCGGGTCAGTGCGGCGACCGTCGAGTTGAACACCCGGTCCATGCCGGTCGGGGCGAGGTAACGGGTTTCCGGGCTGGCGTTCATGACTGCTCCTCGGGTCGGGAAGGCGATCGAGAGCATCGCTCTCTTGTAAGAGCAGTATGCGTCAGATCGGTGAACCAAGTCAAGAGCAGTGCTCTCGTTTTTGTCGTGCGATCTACGCCTCGGCGAGCAGCGCCGCCCGCGCACGCAGGATCGCCCGGGTCGAGGCGACGTTGCTGAACTCGTCCGGCTGGACCGGGCACTCCCCCGCGGCGATGGCCCGGTCCACCTTGACCCGGGCGGCCGCCGGGCTGATCATCTCGAAGATCATGCTGGGATCCCCGGCGGCCATCTCTGTGGTGCGGGCGAGCACATCCCCGGCGTCACCCACCCAGACGTTCTTGATCCCGCCGCCGCAGGAATGATCCAGCAGGAGCGAGACCACATGCTGCCCGGCCGCGTACCCGAAACTCAGGGTCACCGCCTCCTGGACGCCCCGGTCATCACCGTAACGCCAGCACTCCCCCACCGAGGGCGCTCCGACCTCGGCCGCCCAGGCCGGGTCCGGGACCCCCCGCTCGGCCAGCCGGCCCGCGGCCTCGGCCGCGGGCGTGCGCAGGCCGGGCCAGCCGAGCGCGGCGAGGACCCGCAGGATGGCCAGCGCCTCGGGGCTGCCGCTCCGCTCGGCGGCGGGCACCATCGCCTGCGCCGCCAGGCTGGCCGCGCCGCCCAGCGCGGCCAGGATGTCGGAGCCCCACAGTTCGGCCTCCAGCGGGCTGTCGATCTCACCCAGCACCATCCGGGCCTCGGTCAGCACGGCGGCGAAGGCATCATCCGGTGATGAGCGGCCGAATACCGCCTCGAGGTCAAGGTCACCGGACATGCACACCGGCCAGTGTGTCAACGCAATCCAGGTCCATGCCGGGCATCCTGCCACGGCCGCTGCGATGATGGGCGGGAACTACGGGAGGTACTGTGCGACCGATGTCACGTTGGGGCATCACGCTCCCACTGAGCGGAATGCCCCTGTCCGGGCAGCGCGACCTCGTCACCACCCTGCCTGACCTGGGCTATACCGACGCCTGGTCGTCGGAAGTCAACGGTGCGGACGCGTTCACCCCGCTGGCCCTGGCCGCCCAGTGGACCAGCAAGCAGGGCACCGGGATCGCGGCGGGCTCACCGGAGGCCGGGGGTCTGCGGCTGGGTACCGCCGTGGCCAACATCTACACCCGGGGTCCCGCCCTGCTGGCCATGAGCGCGGCCACGCTGGCGGGCCTGGCACCCGGCCGCTTCGTGCTGGGGATCGGGGTCTCCTCGCCCGCGGTGGTCACGGACTGGAACGGGATCGCACTGGACCGCCCGTACCAGCGGGCCCGGGACACCCTGGCTTTCCTGCGGCGGGCGCTGGCGGGCGAGAAGGTCTCCATGGACGCCGAGACCTTCAGCGTCAGCGGCTTCCGCCTGGACCCGGTCCCGGTCCCGCCGCCGGCGCTGGCGCTGGCCGCGCTGCGGCCCGGGATGATCTCGCTGGCCGCCGCGATGTCAGACGGCGCGATCACGAACTGGCTTGCCCCCGCGGACGTCCCCGCCGTGCGGGCGGTGGCCGGCCCGGACTGCGAGCTGATCGCCCGCATCTTCGTCTGCCCCACCGCCGACGCCGGCCTGGCCCGGGGATCGGCCGCCGGATGATCGCCGCCTATCTCACCGTCCCGGCGTACGCCGCGTTCCACGACTGGCTCGGCCGCGGCCCGAGGTTCGGGCCGATGCGGGAGGCCTGGGCGGCGGGTGACCGTAAGGCGGCGCTCGCGGCCATCGATGATGACCTGGTTGACGAGCTGGTCGTGCACGGCCCGCCTGGCTACTGCCGGGAGCGGGTGGCCGAGTACCAGGCCGCCGGGCTGGACACCCCGGTCATCGCGATCGTGCCCGCGCCCGGGGTGGACGAGGCCGAGGCCGTCCGCCAGCTGGCCCCGGCCTGAGGCCGCACCGCGGTTACCACACGCCCGGCAGTTCCTCGCCGTACCAGGACTCGATCAGCCGGTGCGCGATGGACACCGGGGGCGGCAGCAGGATCTCCCGGGCGGCCAGCGCGCTGCGCAACTCCTCCCGGCTGTGCCAGTGCGCCTCGGCGATCTCGTCGTCGTCCACCTGAAGGTCGAGTTCACCCGCGGCCACCGCCCGGAAACCGAGCATCAGGCTCTGCGGCATCGGCCAGGGCTGGCTGCCCGCGTAACGGACCTGGGTGACGACGATCCCGGTCTCCTCCTGGACCTCGCGGGCGACCGCCTGCTCAGCCGATTCCCCCGGCTCGACGAAGCCCGCCAGGATGGACACGCGGCGTTCCGGCCAGCGCCGGTTACGGGCCAGCAGGCAGCGGTCGTCCAGATCGGTGACCAGCATGATCACGGCGGGGTCGATCCGCGGGAAATGCTCGCTGCCGTCGACCGGGCACCGCTGGGCGTGCCCGGCGGCGACCGTCACGGTCGGCGTGCCGCAGCGCGGGCAGTGCGTGTGGGTGGAATGCCAGTTGGCCAGGGCCACGGCGTGGGTGAACAGGCCGGCGTCCCGGTCGTTCAGCAGCGCTGCCGCCTCCCGCAGGCCAGCCGGCCGCAGCCCGGGCCGGGCCCGGGCCAGCCAGGCGGCCTGCTCGGTCACGGTCTGCTGCTCCGGGGCCTGGCCGGCCTGCGCGCCGTCCGGAGCCGGGGCCGCTGCCCCGGCTGCCTCACCCGGTGCCGCTGCCCCAGGCGCCGCCTCCGCGGGCGCCATCTCCGCGGGCACCACCTCGGCGGGCCCGGCCTGTCCGGCGGCGGGCTCCGCGGCGGCCGGCTCTGCCGGTTCTCCTGGTGCTTCCTGCGGGGGTTCTCCCGGTGCGGGTTCCTGGCCGGCCGCCGCCTCCGGGGCGGCCAGGGACTCCAGCGGGTCCAGGCATCCCGGCGGTCCCATCACGCCGAAGTAGGCCACGTCCGCGTCGTCCACCCCGAGCAGGAGCCTCAGGCCCTCGGGGGCCTCGGCGGGGGGGACCAGGATCAGCTCGGCCTCCTTGTCGCCGAACCGGACCAGCGCGCGGTCGTTGTCCAGGACCAGGACCCGGGTTCCCGGGTCCGCCCAGGCCGCAGCGAGCCAGTCGGCGTCACCGCGGCGGATCCCCACCCGGTCCACGGTGCCCCGGGCCAGCACGAAACCGCCCAGCTCGCCGGCGTACTCCGGAGCCTCCGGCGTCCCGGTCCCAGTGCCCTGCGCGGGGCTCATCGGGTGGCCGTGATCCCGGCGCGGTCCGCGGCCAGATCCTCCCAGAGGTAGGCCACCGCCTCCGCGCCCCGCAGCAGCAGCGCCATCTCCACCTTCTCGTTCGGTGCATGGATCCGGTCGTCATCCAGGCCGACCGCGACGAAGACCAGCGGGGCACCCAGGATGTCGGCGAGATCGGCTTCCGGGCCGCTGCCGCCTTCCCGGGTGAACAGCACTTCCCGGCCGAACGCGCGCTCCATGGCCCGCTTCGCGGCCTGCACGCCGGGCGAGTGGAGGGGCGAGAACGCGGGCCGCACTCCCGGGCCGCCGAACGTCACGGTGGCCTCGATGCCGGGCGGGGTGCAGGCCGCCACGTACTCCCGCAACGCCACCGCGATGTCAGCCGGCTCCTGGTCCGCGACGAGCCGGAACGAGACCTTGGCGTGCGCCTGGCTGGGCACGATGGTCTTCGCCCCGGGGCCGGTGTGGCCGCCCCACATCCCGTTGACCTCCGCCGTGGGCCGGGCCCAGACCCGCTCCAGCGTGGTGTATCCCGCTTCGCCCGCGGTGGCCTGGCTGCCGCCCGCATCGGCGAGCCAGGCCTTCTCCTCGAACGGGAGCCGGGCGAACAGCGCCCGCTCAGCGTCGGTCAGCGGCAGCACCGCGTCGTAGAAGCCGGGCAGGGTGACCCGGCCCTGCTCGTCGTGCAGGCCGGCGAGCAGCGCGGACAGCGCGTGCAGCGGGTTCGGCACGCCACCGCCGAACGAGCCGGAGTGCACGTCGGTCTCCCCGCCGCGCAGGTCGATCTCGGCGTTGACGAGCCCGCGCATCCCGGTGCACATCGAGGGCACGTCGGCCGCCCACATCGTGGTGTCAGAGATCACGATCATGTCGCAGCTGAGCCGGCCGGCCCGGCTCCGCAGCAGGTCGGCGAAGTGGGGCGAGCCGGACTCCTCTTCCCCCTCGATGAGGAACTTCAGCGAGACGGGGGGCGCCCCGGCACCGTCCGCCGCCAGGCGGGCCCGCAGGCCGAGGGTATGCAAGAGCACCTGGCCCTTGTCGTCCGAGGCGCCCCGGCCGAGCAACTGGCCATCACGCTCGGCCGGCTCGAACGGCGGGGAGTGCCACTCGCCGAGCGGCTCCACGGGCTGGACGTCGTGGTGACCGTAGACCAGGACGGTCGGCGCGTCCGGGTCTGCGGCTGGCCAGTGCGCGAACACGGCAGGCTGGCCGGGCGCGCTGGCCGGCCCGGTTTCCCAGATCTCCACTGTGGGGAAGCCGGTAGCGGCCAGGTGCGCGGCCAGCCAGTCCGCGGACGACCGGACCGAGCCGTGATGGCCGGGGTCAGCGGAGATAGACGGGATGGCCAGCCACACCTTGAGCTGGTCGAAGAATTCCCGCGCGTTGCTGTCGATGTAGTCGCGCACATCCATGAGCGGTGAGCCCTCCTCGCCGGATCTTGCCGGCTACTAATAAACCAGCATCACGGACACCCTGGGCCATTCCCCCCCGCCGCACCGGTCGCCCGCCGCACCGGTCGCCGCACCCCCGGCCGCCGCGGCACCCTGGGCGCGGGCTACTCCCGCGGGCGCACATTCGCCCCAAGGTTTAGGGCAGAGATCACCCTTCGGCATGACGACGCCGGGGGCCCTCGCGTTCTAGCGTGATGACACATGACGCTACCGCTGACCCGCCTGCCATGCGGGGACGCCGGCCATGACGCCAGTTCCCCCGGCCCGACCCGGCCGCCGTGGTGGCGGGGACGGTCCATGTCAGCGCAGGAGCAGGCCCGCCGGTGGGCGGAACGGATCCGGCGGTGGCGGGCCCAGGCCACCACCCCCCGCGGGGCCGCCGCCCTCCTGGGCGTGTCCGCGCTGTTCGCCGGCGCCGTCGCGCTGTTCAGCACCAACCCGCCCGAGCGGCTCTGGGGCATCCTCGCGGCCGGCCCGTACGCGGCTGCGGCCATCGCGGCGCTGCCCGGCCGCGTGGCCCCGCGATCGCCGTCGTGATCAGCCTGGCCGGGGCCCTGATCGTCCCGCTGGCCTGGATGGCCTGGTCCGGGCAGGCCCAGCCGGAAGTCAGCGTGGTCATCCACTCGGCCGGGCTGTTCCTGCACCAGGGCACGCCCTATCCGGGCGCGCACGCGGTGGCCACCGCGCACAACCCGTACGTCTACAACCCGTACCTGCCCGCGCTGGCCGTGTTCGGGGTCCCGCACGCGCTCTTCGGCGGCGGCCTGCTGACTGATCCGCGGCTGTGGTTCGGGGTGGTGTTCGTGCTCGGGTTCGCTGGCACGCTGGCCCTCAGCGGCGTGTCACGGCCCTGGCTGTGGACAGCGGTGCTCGCCGCCTCGCCGGTCATCGCGTTCCCGCTGACCACGGGGGGCGACGACCTGCCCGTGCTGGCCCTGCTCTGCGTGGGCCTCGCCCTGCTGCGGTCCGGCCAGACACCGCAGCCCGCGCTGCGGATCATCCTGGCCGGCCTGGCCCTGGGCCTGGCCGCGGCCATGAAGGCCACCGCGTGGCCCGCGCTGGCCGTGGCCCTCGTCCTGGTGGCGGCGCGGGACGGCAGGCGCCCCGCGGCCTGGCTAGCGTGCGCCGCGATCGCCGTGCCGGTCGCCGTGGACGGCCCGATCCTGATCGCCCAGCCTGCCGCAGTGGTGTCGAACACCATCCTGTTCCCGCTCGGGCTCACCAAGATCAAGAGCCCGGCGGCCAGCTTCCTGCCCGGACACCTGATCGCCGAGGCGTGGGGGCCCGGGCACCTGGTGGCGATCGCGCTGGTCGTGCTGGCGGGGCTCGCGGTGGCCGTGTCCCTGGTGCTCCGGCCGCCCCGGGACGAGCGCGCGGCGGGCTGGCGGCTAGTCACCGGGCTGGTGCTGATGTTCGCGTTCGCCCCGGCCAGCCGGTTCGGCTACGCCGTCTACCCGCTTGGCCTGGCCTGCTGGCTCATGCTCGCCGCCCCGGCCGCCAGTACCCTCATATCCCCTTACGAAGGGGCGCTGGCGGGCTGCGCCAGCCGGCGGGATACGGCCGGGGGGAATCCGCCGGCCCGAGGATGGTCTCCCCCCACTAGGCCGCGCCTGGCTGTCACTCGGGCAACCGCCTGAACGTCATCACCCGGGATCTCACGGCCAGGGTCTTTCGGGCCGGGCCGGATGGTCCTAGCCGGCCGGGACGTCGGCGGCGAATGGACCGGGCAGGTTTCCCCCGTTAAGACAGGCTCCTTTCCTCTGGGGGACAGACTGCTCTTTCTTCACACTGGAGACATAAAGAAAATCCAGTGCTAATGGAAGTCAGAAGCTGCCATGAATGCCATCAAGGACTCGCCGGCCGCGACCACCTACACCCGCTCCGGGTCCGGCAAGTTCCTGGTCCGCGCCAGCGCCACCCTGGCCGCCGCAGGCGCCGCTGCCTTCGCTGCCTTCGCCGCCTTCGCCGCCGCGGGCCCGGCGTCCGCCGCCACCACCCCCACCGGGTGGGAGATGACCGCAGGGAACGTCCACCGGCTCAGCCAGCAGGATTCCGCCACCGCGTCCCACTTCTTCAACACCCCGTCTTCCTACGGCATCGGGGCCAGCCTGGTGAAGACCCCGGTCCAGGCCGGGTACGCCACCTCTCCGGTGCTCGGCTACACCTCCTACACCCAGTTCGCCTCCAATATCGCCGACGGCAGCATCCGCTACCCCTACCACTGGGTCATGTACGACCCCGAGAAATGGTTGGCCACCCCGGTCAACGAGCAGCAGAACCCCGTCAAGTACATGCGCCTGTTCGGCCAGCTCGCCCACGCTCACGGTCTCAAGGTGATCATGGCGCCCGCCCTGGACCTGGGCGCCGTCTCCGGCTCCCTGCTGCCCCGTCTGCACCGTGAATCCATCAACGCGTGGTACAACCGGGTCAACATCGCCGGCGCCGCCGCCAGCGCGGCGGAGCTGTACATCCTGCAGGACGAGTCGAACACCACCAACCTGGCCCAGTACGACTCCCTCTACAACTCCTCCCGCTCCGAGGCCCGCGCCGCCAAGCCCGGCATCAAGGTGTACTCCGAGGTATCGACGGCCAACGGCACGGCCAGCCAGATGGCGACCGCCGCCAAGTCGGTCAGTGCCGACGGCTACTACGTCGCCGCACCTGGCGCCATCCCCCAGGCCGACCAGTTCTTCCAGGACATGCGCACCGCCGGCTACTGACCATCACACCGCGGAGGACTTCGACCGCGGCCCGCTCCAAGGGGAGCGGGCCGCCGTTGCCGGAGACCTGCCGCAGCAGAACAGCTCACGCGCACTAACCTGGCGTTCGAACGCATCACCCATGCCGCGGGCTGACCCGCCACGCCAGAGCGTCACCGAGCAGAGCGGGTAGGACGGAGCACCCATGATCGTCGCGTTCTCGATCACGCCGCTGGGCGTGGGCGAAGGAGTCGGGGATTACGTGGCGGATGCGGTGCGGGTGGTCCGGGACAGTGGCCTGCCCAACCACACTGACGCCATGTTCACCTCCGTCGAAGGTGACTGGGACGAGGTCATGGACGTGGTGCGGCGGGCGGTGGACGCCGTGGCCGCGCGGGCCCCCCGGGTCAGCCTGGTCCTCAAGGCGGACATCCGGCCCGGCGTGACCGACGGGCTGACCAGCAAGGTGGACACGATCGAGCGTCATCTGCGGGACTGAGCCCTGGCCGCAGACGGAAGCTCGCGCCGGAACCCCGCGCGGGCGGGAAGCTTAAGCCGCCCCGGCCGGGATCTGCTCGATCAGCGCGGCCAGCCCTGCTTCGTCCAGCAGGTCCGCCGGCCGCAGCGTGAGATCGCGCCGCACGTAGTAGAACGCCGCCCGGACCTGGTCCGCGGGCACCCCGGCCAGCTGCGCCCAGGCCAGCCGGTAGGCGGCGAGCTGGACCGCGACCGCCCGGTGTTCGGCCGCGGAACTGGGAGGCTGGCCCGTCTTCCAGTCCACCACGTCGAATCCGCCCTCCGGGGCGTCCCCGAACACCGCGTCGATCCGGCCGCGGACCGGCCGGCCGGCGATCAGCGTCTCGAACGGGACCTCCACCTCGACCGGCCAGCGGTTGCCCCACTCCCCGGATTCGAACAGCTCCCGCAGCGCCGCGAGATCGTTCGCGTCACCATCGGCGGGGTCACCCGCGGCCGGGTCGTCGGCCGCGCCGAGCAGGTCGCCCGGATCGATCAGGCGCTGCTGGCTGAACCGCTCCTCCAGCCAGCGGTGGAAGGCGGTACCCCGGCGGGCCTGCGGAGCGGGCGGCCGCGGCATCGGGCGGCGGATCTGGCGGGCCAGCTCGGCCGGGTCGCGCGCCATCATGACCAGCGCGGACACGGACAGCCGCGGCGGCAGCCAGACCGCCGCCCCGGCCTCGGCGCGCCATTCCTCCCGCTCGGCCAGGAGCAGCCTGGTGTCGGTGTCCCAGGACGCCACCAGGGCCTGGTCCTCCTCGCTCAGTGTTCGTTCCCCGGGGCCGCCCGCATCCCCCGGCCCGGGCTCATCCCCGCCTGGCGTCCCGGCCATAGCCTGGTAGACGAGGTCCGCAGCCTCCCGCACGCCGTCGTGCCGCCCGCCCCCCGGCTGGGCGGGCCAGGTGGCGGAGGGGGGATCAGCGAGCGCCGGGTTCTCGCTGTCCTCCTCCGGCGCCGCGGCCCAGCACGCCACAGTGCCCGCGCCCGCCTCACAGGCCGCCCGCACCTCCTCCAGGAAGACCGACGGGCCGAGGGGCGAGGACGCGTCGGCCCACCAGTAGCCGGTGCAGGCCAGCCAGAAAGCGGCCCGGGTGGTGGCCACGTAGGCGAGCCGGCGTTCCTCGCCGAGGTCCCGCGCGGCGCAGGCGGCCCCGAACGTGGCCAGCGCGGCCGGCTCCAGGCTGGACAGGGCCGGCAGGTCACCCGCGTCACCCCGCAACCCGAACGGGAGCAGCCGCGCGTTCTCCGTCCAGCGGCTCACGAACCTGGGCTTGGCCGGGAACACCTGCGCCTTCTTCCCGGCCGACAGCCCGGGCACCACCACCGCGGCCCACTGCAGGCCTTTCGAGGCGTGGACGGTGGCCAGCGTGACCGTGTCCCCGTCGCCGACCCGGCCGGCCTCCAGGCCGAACTCCTCCTCCTCAGCCGCGGTCAGGTAGGCCAGGAACGCGCCCAGCGTCGGCTCCTCCTGATCGCCTGCGAACGCGGCCGCCGCGTCCGCGAACGCGTCCAGGTCCGCGCGGGCGCTGGCCATGTCCCGGCCGGGCCGGGCGGCCACCTCGATGTCCAGCCCGAGCGCCCGTTCCACCTCGCCGACCAGGTCGGGCAGCGGCCGGGCCACCCGGGAGCGCAGCTCGCGCAGCTCGGCGGCCAGCGCGGCCAGGCGGGCATGCCCGGCCGGCGAGTAGGCGGCCGGATCACCCAGGTCATCCAGGGCTTCGACCAGGCTGCCCGGATCGGCGGTCAGGTCGGTGATGGCCTTGGCCAGTGGATCCTCCTCCCGGTCCGGCCCGCCCTGGTCCGGCCCGCCCCGGTCCAGGCCGCCCCGGGCCGCCGCAGGCCCCGGTCGTCGGATGACCTCCGCTGCTCACGGGCCAGGGACCGGGCCCGCTTCCCCAGCGCGACCAGGTCGCGGGGGCCGATCCGCCACCGCGGGCCGGTGAGCAGCCGGGCCAGCGGCGCGGAGGCGCCGGGATCGTGCAGGACCCGCAGGGTGGCGACGATGTCGGCCACCTCCGGCACGGTGAGCAGCCCGCCGAGGCCGACCACCTCGACCGGGATGCCGCGGGCCTCGAGCGCGGCCCGCAGCGCAGGGAATTGTGCGCGCTTGCGGCACAGGACGGCGATGTCGCGGGGGTGCACGCTGTCCTCGCGGCCCTCCGGCCATGGCCCGCCGTCCGGCGCCACCCCGGGCGGCAGCGCCAGCAGCGCACTGACCTGCCCGGCGACCCAGTCCGCCTCGTCGGCAGCCGTCTCGGTGAGCGCGCAGGTCACCCGTCCGCGGCAGGCCCGGCCCGGCGGCGGGACCAGCCGGGGCACCTCGGGCGCCGCGGCCCGCAGCCCCTCTTGCACGACCGCCGCCACATCGAGGACCCGCCCGGTGTTCCGGAAGCTGGTGGACAGCATCCGCACCGGCGCCGGGCTCGCCGAGCGGTTCCCCCCGCTGCCCGTGACCACGGGGAAGTCACGCCCGAACCGGCGCAGGTTGCCGGCGCTCGCGCCACGCCAGCCGTAGATGGACTGGCAGGGGTCGCCCACCGCGGTCACCGGGTGGCCGCCGCTGAACAGCGCCCGCAGCAGGACCAGCTGGGCGTGGCTGGTGTCCTGGTACTCGTCCAGCAGGATGACCTGGTAGCGGCCGCGTTCGGCCGCGCCCACCTCCGGGTGGCGGGCCGCGATCCGGGCGGCGATGGCCACCTGATCGCCGTGGTCGATGACCTCACGTTCGGCCTTGGCCCGCGCGTACCCGGCCACCATGGGCAGCAGCTGCTCCCGGGCTCGCTGGCAGTCCAGGATCTTGCGCACCGCGGCGGGACGTTTCCCGGGCCGCGCCGCGGCCTGCGCCTCCAGCCAGTCCCCCACGCCGGTCACCTCGCCCGGCGTCCGCAGGTGCTCCGCCAGCTCGCCCGCCAGCATCAGGACGGCCGCCGTGACCGCGGGCGGCGACCAGGTCACCGCGTCCATCGGGCCGCCGTACCCCGATACCACCCGGGCCGCGATCTGCCAGGCCACCGCCGGGGTGATCAGCCGCAGTGTCGGTTCCAGCGCCTCACGCAGCGCGTGGTCAGCGACCAGCCGGGCGGCGTAGGCGTGGTAGGTGGACACCACGGGCTCGCCCTCCAGGCCGGCCGCCCCGGCTGGCGGTGGCTGGGCGCCGGCCTGGTCCGGCCCGGGCTGGCTAAGACCAGGCTGGCTAAGACCAGGCTGGCTAAGACCAGGCTGGCCGGCACCGGACAGGCCCGCCTTCCGCAGCCCGTCCAGCCGGACCCGGACCCGCTGGCCGAGCTCGGCCGCGGCCTTCCTGGTGAACGTCAGGCCGAGCACCCGCTCGGGCCGGACCACCCCGTTCGCGACCAGCCACACCAGCCGGGCCGCCATGGTCTCGCTTTTGCCCGAGCCGGCCCCGGCGATCACGGCCAGCGGCTGCGGCGGTGCCCCGATGACCGCGGCCTGCTCGGCGGTGGGCTCCGGCAGCCCGAGCAGCCGGGCCAGCTGCACCGGCGTGTAGGTCACCGCGCCGCTCACGGGGTCACCTGGGTACCGTCGGGATGCACGGGGCAGCAGGTCCGGACCGGGCAGACCCGGCAGCCCGGGTTCACGGTGGCGCCGAACACCGGGCCGGTCATGCCCGCCGCGACTGTCTCGACCAGCCGGGCGGCCCAGCCCGGCTCCGGGTCGTCACCCAGCGCGCGCTGCCGCTGCACCTTGACCTCCGCCTTCAGCCCCGCCTTGCCGACCTGGACCAGTTCCGCGCCGCCTGGCTCGACCAGGCCGAACTGCTCGAACGCCCCCAGCAGCACCGCCAGCTGGTACACCCCGAGCTGGGGGTTACGGTCCAGCTCCGTGTCGGCCGGCTTGGACGAGCCGGTCTTCAGGTCCACGATGATGCCGCCGCCGTGCTCGTCGCGTTCCAGCCGGTCCACCCGCCCGGTGATCTCCACCTGGCCGATCCGGACCCGCAGGGCCTGCTCCACCGCGACCAGCTGCCGGGGGTTGCCTCGGTGCCAGGCCAGGAACCGGGCCACCATGCGGCGCGCGAGCTCTCGCTGCTTGTCGTTGAACCAGGCGCTGCCGAAATCCAGGTGGTGCCAGATGTCGTCGATCCGTTCCTCGATCCCGGCCTCCCCGGTGCCCTCGGCCGCCAGCACCGCGGCCGCGTGGATGACCGTGCCCAGGTGGCGCAGCACATCGGAGGTGCCGGCCCCGGCCGCGGCCTCCAGCAGCCAGCGCAGCCCGCACTTGGTGAACGACTCGACCTGGGACGGGGACAGCTGGATGATCCCGCCGGTGAGCGGGCCGGGATCGGACAGCGTGGTCAGCGCGTACCAGTGCCGCGGATGCGCACCGCGTACCCCGGCCGCCGCGAGCCGGGCCAGCTGGGCCGCGGCCGCCGCGCGGACCGCCTGCGGCCGCCCCGGGTCGCAGGCCGCGCGGCGCAGCTCAGCGGTCAGCGCGGGCAGGGAGAGCCAGTGCCGCCCGGCCGACCCGGCCTGCTCGATCTCCACGGCGTCGCCGGCCAGCTCGGCCAGGAAGCGGGACGGCCGGTCCTCGCTGTCCTTCCCGCCGGCCGCGGTGACCACCAGGGCGTGCCGGGCCCGGGTCACCGCCACGTAGAACAGCCGGCGTTCCTCGTCGAGAAGCTTGGACATCAGCGCCGCGGCCGCCACGTCGCCCGCCGGGTGCGGGCTGGCCCCGGCCTGCGTGTCCACCGCGTCGACCAGCTCGTCCATGCCCAGCAGCGAGGACCGCATCCGCAGGTCGGGCCAGGTGCCCTCCTGGACCCCGGCCACCACGACCAGGTCCCATTCCAGGCCCTTGGAGCGGTGCGCGGTGAGGATGCGGACCGCCTCGCCCTCGGGGGCGCGGTCGGCCAGGCTGTCGCCGGGGATCTCCTGGCCGCCCATGCTCTCCAGGAAGAGGGAGGGTGAGCCGGGCGGCAGCCGGGCCGCGAACCGGGACGCCGCGTCAAACAGGGCGACCACCGCGTCCAGATCCCGGTCGGCGGCCGCGCCACGGGTTCCTCCGGCCGAGCTCGCCGCCTGCCACGCAGGGCCGAGCCCGGACGCGTCCCAGATCGCCCACAGCACGTCGTAGGCGGTGCCGGGGATCCCGTCCGGGGGCCGGCGGAGCTAGTGGCGCCCTGGGCGGTGCGCCGGGCCAGCTCGAGCAGCGTGGCCACCCGCCGCGCCGCGGCCGCCGGCGCCCCGCTGACGAGGTTCAGCTGGCGGGGGTCACGCAGCGCGCTGGCCAGCGGCTGGTTTCCCGGGGGCAGCCCTGCGGCGGCGTCGGCGGCGTGCAGCCACCGGCGCAGCCGCCGCAGGCCCACGGCGTCGGTGCCGCCCAGCGGCCCGGTCAGCAACTCGGCCGCGGCGTCCTCGTCGAGCACGCCCGGCTGCAGCGCGCAGCGCAGCAGCGCGAGCAGCGGCCGTGCACCCGGCTCCGCGGCCAGCGGCAGCTCATCGCCCGCCACGACCGCGGGGACGCCTCCCGTCGCCAGAGCACGGCGCAGCAACGGAACCTGTCGCGTGGCTGAGCGGACCAGGACGGCCATGGAGGACCAGGGAATGCCGTCCACCAGGTGCGCGCGGCGCAGGGTGTCGGCGATGACGGCGGCTTCCTGGCTGGCGCTGGACGCGACCATGATCCGGATGGACCCGGGCTCCGCGCTGGCCAGCGCGAGCAGGTCCCGGTGACCGTGCCCGGGCGATGACGCGGGCGGCGCCGCGGGGCGCCGGGGAGATGGCGGCTCATCCGGGACGGACAGGCCGGCCGCGGCCGGCAGCCGGGCGGCCACCCGGCGCGAGGCGGCGAGCAGCACGGGGCCGCTGCGGCGGCAGGTCCGCAGGGCGACGACGCTGGCCGGGCGGTCGTCCGGGGTGCGGAACAGGTCGGGGAACCGTCCCATGGCGTGCACGTCGGCGCCGCGGAACGCGTAGATGGACTGGTCCGGGTCCCCCACCGCGATGAGTTCGCGGCCGTCGCCGGCCAGCGCGTGCAGCAGCGCCTCCTGGGCCGGGTCGGTGTCCTGGTACTCGTCCACCAGCACCACGTCGTAGGCCTTGCGCTCACGGTCGCGGGTCGCCGCGCGGCTCAGCAGCGCGGCCGCGATCCGGACGATCTCGGCGTAGTCGTAGGCGGGGACGGGGGCCAGGTCGAAGCGCGCGATGTAACGGTCCAGGAAAGCGCCCGCGGCGACCCAGTCCTCGCGGCCGTGCGCGCGGCCCAGCCGGGCCAGGCCGCGGCCGTCCAGTCCGCGCTCGGCCCCGCGGAGCAGGAAATCGCGCAGCTCGGTGGCGAACCCTCTGGTGCCCAGGGCCGGGCGCAGCCGCTCCGGCCAGCGATGAGCGGCGCGCGGCGCACCACCAGCCGCTCCGGCGCCGACCGCTCCGGCGCCAGCCGCCTCGGCGCCAGCCGCCTCGGACCGGAGCATCCGCCGGACCTCCAGCAGCTGCTCAGGGCCGGACAGCAAGGTCGGCGGGACATCGCCGGCCAGCACGAACTCCCGGCGCACCAGGGCGTAGGCGTAGCTGTGGAAAGTCAGCGCCAGCGGCTGGCGGGTGGTCCGGCGCAGCCGGGTGGTGATCCGCTCCCGCAGCTCCTGCGCGGCCTTGCGGCTGAAGGTCAGGACGAGCACCCGTTCCGGGTCGATCCGGCGCTCGGTAATCCGCTGCGCTACCGCCTCGACGATCGCCGTGGTCTTGCCGGTGCCGGGCCCGGCCAGCACGAGCAGCGGGCCGCCCGCGTGATCCACCACGGCCTGCTGCGCGGCGTCCAGGCGCGGCGGACTGGCTGGCGGCGTGGGCCTGCGCAGCAGCCGGTAGGCATCCGGGTGGTGGTCCATCGACCAGCATTCCAGCAGAGGGCACCGACATCCGCAGTGAGGTTCACCAGGTGTCGCGGGGATTTGTACCGAGCCGGGCGGAAAGAGTGGCTACGTACTTTCGCCGGGCTGGCTGCCTATCCTCGGCGGGAGGAGGCTGGGCCGGCTACGTTCCCTCGCCGGACCAGCGGGCCAGGCGCATGTCCACCCGCGACGGCGGCCCGTCCGGGGATGGGCGCAGCGGGGTGCCCTCGGCGCGGTACCGCTCGATCGCGGCCCGCTCGTGCCCGCGCACCAGGGAACCGTCGGCGTGCACCACCCGCCACCATGGTGCGCTGCCGCCCCACAGGGACATAACCCGGCCGACCTGGCGGGGACCACCTTGCTCCAGGTACTCGGCTACGTCGCCGTAGGACATGACCCGGCCGGGCGGGATCGCGTCCACGACGTCGAGCACCCGGCTGGCGAAGTCCGGCAGCGGGCCGGGCTCGTCGGTCACGAGCCGGGATCAGACCAGGATGGCCAGGCGGAGCCCTGGTCCGCCGACCCTACAGCCTGGTCCGCCGGGCGCACGGCCTGGTCCGCCGGGCGCACGGCCTGGTCCGCCGGGCGCACGGCCTGGTCCGCGGCCGGGCTGGGATCCGCCCGGTCCGGCCAGGTGGCATGCACCCGGGGGCCGGGCCAGACCGGCTGCGGCGCCCGGTCCGCCGCGTGCTGCCCGCGGGACAGGGCCCGCCGCAAGGTCACCACCCGCCGCCCGGCCAGTCCGGTCGCGGCCAGGAAGGCGAGCGCCAGCAGGCTGGCCACGATCAGCCCGACCGCGGACCGCGGGGCGATGGGAACCGGCGGCACGGCCGCGGCGCCCCCGCCGAAGTGCAGCGTGGTGGCCGCGCCCGCGTGGCCACGCGACTGGCGGGCCAGCTTCGCGGCCACGGTGAGCGCGGCGGCGGCGTCCACTGTGCCGAACCCGACCTTGTTGTCGTATCCGCTGGACGGGCGGTTACGGGTGCTCGAGGTGATGGCCTGCACAACCAGGGACGGGGCCAGGCCCGGGTACCTCGCCTTGATCAGGGCGGCGACCCCGGCGGTCAGCGCACAGGCCGGGCTGGTCCCGCTGACCAGCCAGTACTGCCCATCCCGGCCCTGGGCCGGCACGTTGACCCCGGGCGCGGCCACCTGGACAGACAGGTTGTCGCTGGAGAACCTGGCTGGCGACCCGCTGCGGGACACCGCGGCCACGCCGAGCACGCCCGGGTAGTCCGCCGGGAACGAGTAGGGGGCCTGGCCGGCCGCGCCCACACCGGCCGAGGTGCCGTCGTTGCCGGACGAGGCGATCACGACGACGCCGTGATCGAGCGCCTCCTGCAGGGCGGTGCGGACCGCCGTGCTGGGCTCGAAGTAGCCCAGCGACATGCTGATCACGTCCGCCCGGTGCTTGATCGCGTACGTGATGGCCTGGGCCAGCGCGTTCTGCACCCGGCTGTCGGACTCGTGCTCGTAGGCGGAGTAGCCCGGGTCGTGCCGGTCGGTCACTACCCGGATCGAGAGCACTTTCGACGCGGGGGCCACGCCCACGATGCCGCTGCCGCCGCCCGCATGCCCGTGCCCGGCGATCAGCGAGGCCATCCAGGTCCCGTGCACGCCCCAGCTGGGGTTGCGCGGCCGGGTGCGCACGCCGGTCAGGTCGGGGCCGGTGATGACCGAGCCGGCCAGGTCGGACACGGCCGGGTTGACCCCGCTGTCGATCACGGCGACGGTCGCGCCCTGCCCCCTGGTCACCGTCCACGCGGCCGGTGCGCTGACCGCGTCGAGCACCCACATCTGGGCGTCGCGCACGGTGTCGGCCCCGGCCGGGGCCGGTACCACGGCGCCGGCCGCCCCCGCCACGGCCAGCATGAGCAGGCCGGCCACGGACCGCCGTGGCATCCGGGGGACGTTCAGCATGCCGGTCCGCCCGGGCAGCTGACGGGGGGCGGGGACGCGCCGATCCGGGCGGCGATCCAGTCCGATATCCCGTCCGCGGCGCTCAGCATCTCGTCCTTGTCGTAGGGATCGGCTGACTCACGGACCCGCGGCCTGCCGTCCGCGTAGCCAACGGTGGACATGATCAGGTAAGGGCCGACCGCGGTGATGGCGGACAGCTGGCGGGCCGCATCGCTGAACGAGCCGGCCAGCGTATGGCCGAACGGGACGGCGCGCACCCCGGCGGCCGTGTCCTGCGCGGGCAGGGCGTGCAGGGCGCCGGTGGCCTGGCCCGGGCTGGGCAGCACCGCGATCCCGATGGTCACCGCGAAGGCACCGGTCGAGTCCCGGTAGGTCGCGCGCAGGACCGTGGTGCAGCGCTGCCGGGCCAGCACTGGCCACGCCTTCGGGCCGGTCGCGGACGGGCAGGAGGTGGCCGGGGCGATACCGATCCGGGTGGCGGTCAGCCGGGCGGGACTGCCGCTGTCCAGCGCGGCGGCGGGCACCTGGTACGGGACGGCCCCAGGGAAGATCCGGCCCGCCGGCCAGGTGCGCCAGCGCTTGCCGATCTCCCAGGCCGCAAGCTGCTGCTGCTGGCCCCGGCTGAACGTGCGGGGCAGCACGTGCAGCACGACCGACCCGGCCGACACGCTCAGGCCGGCCAGCGCGAGCACGAAGCCGGCCAGGGCCAGCCGGATACGCCGCTGCTCCTGGCTGGGCGGCGCGGCATGGCCGGCGAGGCGGGGCGCGGCGGAGCCGTGTTCCCCCCGAGCCGGCCACTCCCGGGGGGCTACGGGGGGTTGCCCCCCCGGATCAGCAGAGCGGGGCGCGGCGGAGCCGTGTTCCCCCCGAGCCGGCCACTCCCGGGGGGCTACGGGGGGTTGCCCCCCCGGATCAGCAGAGCGGGGCGCGGCGGAGCCGTGTTCCCCCCAGCCGGCCACTCCCGGGGGGCTACGGGCGCTCGCCCCCCCGGGACCGTACTCCGCGATGAGCCCGCCACGGATGGTGAGGCAAACGGTCGTGGCTCGGTCACGCTGGTTCCCTCCGGCGCCGGGTCGCCGCCGCCACCCGGAGTCGCCGGATGCTTAGCCACACCGGAATGGTACGGCCTGGCCCTCCCCCAGCACCGAGCGCACGGCGAGGTTGCCCGGATAAAGGCAGGTTACGGACCTGAATAACCAGGGGGCGGACCCGCTCACGCAGGCCCGCCCCTGATCAGTCCCTGACGGGATCAGTACGAGGGCAGCGACGGGTCGATGGTGGCGACCCAGGACAGGACGCCGCCGCCGACATGCACCGCGTCGGAGAACCCGGCGTTCTTCACGACGGCCAGGCATTCCGCCGACCGGGCCCCGGACTTGCAGTGCAGGACCACCCGCTTGTCCTGCGGGAGGCGCTCCAGCGCGGCACCGGACAGGAATTCGCCCTTGGGGATGAGCACCGAGCCCGGGATGGAAACGATCTCGTACTCGTTGGGCTCGCGCACGTTGACCAGGAAGATGTCCTCGCCAGCGTCCTGCATGTCCTTGAGCTGCCGGGCCGTGATCGTGGATCCGGCCGCGGCCTCCTGCGCTTCCTCAGAGACAGCGCCGCAGAACTCCTCGTAGTCGATCAGCTCGGTGACCGTGGGGTTCTTGCCGCAGACCGGGCACTCGGGGTCCTTGCGGACCTTGACCGAGCGGTACGTCATCTCCAGGGCGTCGTAGATCATCAGACGGCCAGCCAGCGGCTCACCGATCCCGGTGATGACCTTGATGGCCTCGTTGACCTGGATGGAGCCGATCGAGGCGCAGAGCACGCCCAGCACGCCGCCCTCGGCGCAGGACGGGACCATCCCCGGCGGCGGCGGCTCCGGGTACAGGCAGCGGTAGCACGGCCCGTACTCAGCCCAGAACACGCTGGCCTGGCCGTCGAAGCGGTAGATGGAGCCCCACACGTACGGCTTGCCGAGCAGCACGCAGGCGTCGTTGACCAGGTAGCGGGTCGCGAAGTTGTCCGTGCCGTCCACGATCAGGTCGTAATCGGCAAAGATCTGCATCGCGTTATCGGAGTCGAGCCGCTCCTGGTGCACGATCACGGTCACGTACGGGTTGATCTCCCGGATGCTGTCCCGGGCGGACTCGGCCTTGGGCCGGCCGACGTCGGACTGCCCGTGGATGACCTGGCGCTGCAGGTTGGACTCGTCCACCACGTCGAAGTCGACGATGCCGAGCGTGCCTACGCCCGCCGCGGCCAGGTAGAGCAGGGCGGGGGAACCCAGGCCGCCGGCGCCCACGCAGAGCACCTTGGCGTTCTTGAGCCGCTTCTGCCCGGTCATCCCGACGTCGGGGATGATCAGGTGGCGCGAGTAGCGGCGGACTTCGTCCACGGTCAGCTCAGCAGCCGGTTCGACCAGCGGTGGAAGCGACAAGGCAACTCTCCTGAGACGGCAGGTCCGGGCTCGGTCCCGAGGCCCGGCTCCTTCTTGCAACCGAGTCCCTGGCAGGCACATTCCCGCCCGGCAGCGGGCGCAGCCTCCCATGATTGCGGAGGATCCCCGCGGGCGGAAGGCGCCGCCGGAAATGTCACTGGCGGCCGGTACAACTCGAAGAGTGCGGCGCGGAGCTCCGCGGAGGACCGCGCCGCCGAACCTTAGCAGGCCCGCGTGTCCATCGCAGATCTCCGGGAGGTCCCATGCCTACTCCGCCCTATCAGCCACCCGGGGCGCAGCCACCCAGGGGCAGGCCGGGTTCCGGGCCGGGCGGCAGGCGGCGCGCCTGCCCACGGGCGCCCGGGCCGCCGCTGCCCGATCCGGATGCGGTGCGCCTGTGCCCCATCCCGGACTCGGCTCCGCCCTACGACGACGAGCTGTTACCGCCCGGCCTGCCCGCTGGCCCGGACGTTGCCCTGGCCCAGCCTGGCGCATGGACGGCCGGTCCGGATCAGCCCGGCGGGCGGGATCAGCCGGGGGGCTTGGACCAGCCGCGGGGCTTGGACCAGCCCGGCGGAGAAGGCCAGCCGGGTGGCGGGAACCAGCCCGGCGGCCCGCCAGCCGGGGGTGACGGGGCCTGGCCTGGCCAGTTCGCGCAGGTCCTGGTCGAAACGCTGGCCGGGTCCCGGCCACCGCGGCAGATATCGAGCTGGGCCACCGAGCGTGCCAGGGCCAGGATCCAGCGCCTGGGCCCGATGCTCGCGGCCGGCCAGCGGCCCCAGCTGCGCCGGGTGGTGGCGTTCCGGCCCGCGTCCGACGTGATCGAGATGACCGTGGTGGTGAGCTTCGGACCCCGGGTCCGCGCCCTGGCCGTCCGGCTGGAGCACAGCCCGCCACCCCGGCCGCTGCCCGGCTACCAGCCCCGGAAAGCCCGGTGGCTGTGCACGGAAGTAGAGGCCGCTTAGGCGGGGGCCGCCCGGCGCCACGTGGTCAGCTCGCTGGCGCCGGGCTCGCGTTCCCGCCCGCAGGCGCTACGCCCCGGCCCGGTTGCGGGGGTCGCCGTGGCAGCGCTTGTACTTCCGGCCTGACCCGCAGGGGCACAGGTCGTTGCGGCCGACCCGGCTGAACTGATCGCCCTCGGCGGAGGTGGTGGCGTGCTGCTCCACCTGTCCCGGCTGGTCCGCGGACGGCGCGGAGTACTGCAGCCTGGCCGGGCGCTGCGGACGCTGCAGCCCGGGCGCCACGACCGGCGGCGGCGAGTCCCCGGCCGGGGCGGCGTGGGCACCGCGCCCGCCACTGCCCTGCCCGCCACTGCCCTGCCTGCCACTGCCCTGCCCATTGCCGCCCGGCCCGTTACCGCCCTGGCCGTTAGCGCCACGGGACCGGCCGCCCGTGCGGTTGCGTGGCGGCTGGCCCTTCGGGGATCCGGCGCCGGCGGTCCCGGTGCCGTTCGCGGGCTGGACCGCCGGGGCACCGCCCAGGGCCGGGCCGCCCGGCGCCGTGAGCGGCGCGGAGCCGGCTGCCTCCTCGACGATCGGGTTCTCCTGCACCTCGACCTGGAGGTTGAACAGGTTGCCGACCGACTCCTCCTTGATGCCCTCCATCATGGCGTTGAACATGTCGAAGCCCTCGCGCTGGTACTCCACCAGCGGGTCACGCTGGGCCCAGGCGCGCAGCCCGATGCCCTCGCGCAGGTAGTCCATCTCATAGAGGTGCTCGCGCCACTTGCGGTCCAGCACGGCGAGCACTACCCGGCGCTCGAGCTCGCGCATGACCTCCGGCGTCAGTTCCTCTTCGCGCTCGTCGTAGCTGGCCTGGGCGTTGGCCTGGATGATCTCGGCAAGAGACTCGGCGGACATGCCCTGCTCGCCGCCGGCCTCCTCCACTGCTTCCGGCACGGTCAGCTTCGGGTGGTAGAGCGCCTGGAGCGCGGTCCACAGCTTGTCGAGGTCCCACTCTTCGGAGAACCCCTCGCTGGTCGCCCCCGCGACGTAGCCCTCGACCACCTCGTCGATCATCTGCCGGATCTGCTCGTGCAGGTCCGCCCCTTCCAGGACCCGGCGGCGCTCGGCGTAGACCACCTTGCGCTGCCGGTTCAGGACGTCGTCGTACTTGAGCACGTCCTTGCGGATCTCGAAGTTCTGCTGCTCGACCTGGGTCTGCGCCGAGCGGATGGACCGGGTCACGGCCTTGGACTCGATCGGCACGTCCGGCGGCGTCTTCAGCCACTCCATAAAGTGCGCGACCTTGTCCGCATTGAACATGCGCATCAGGTCGTCTTCGAGGGACAGGTAGAACCGGGATTCACCCGGGTCGCCCTGGCGGCCGGACCGGCCGCGCAGCTGGTTGTCGATGCGGCGCGACTCGTGCCGCTCGGTACCCAGCACGTACAGGCCGCCGGCGTTGACGACCTGTATGTGCTCCTCGGCCACCGCGGCCTTGGCCTTGTCCACCGCCTCGGACCACGCCGCCTCGTAGTCCTCCGGCGTGTCCACCGGGGACAGGCCGCGCTGGTGCAGCTCGGCGTCCGCGATGAAGTCGGGGTTGCCGCCGAGCATGATGTCGGTGCCCCGGCCGGCCATGTTGGTGGCCACGGTAACCGCGCCCTTGCGCCCGGCCTGCGCGATGATCGCGGCCTCACGCTCGTGGTACTTGGCGTTCAGCACCTCGTGCGGCACGCCGTGCCGCTTGAGCATCCGGGACAGGATCTCGGACTTCTCCACGCTGGTCGTGCCGACCAGGACCGGCTGGCCCTGGGCGTGCCGCTCGGCGATGTCGCCGACGACCGCCTCGAACTTGGCCTGCACCGTCTGGTAGACCACGTCCGCTACGTCGAGCCGGACCATCGGCTTGTTGGTCGGGATCGGCACCACGCCGAGCTTGTAGATCTGGGCGAACTCGTTCGCCTCGGTCATGGCCGTGCCGGTCATCCCGGCCAGCTTGTCGTAGAGCCGGAAGTAGTTCTGCAGCGTGATCGTGGCGAGGGTCTGGTTCTCGTTCTGGATCTGCACCCCTTCCTTGGCCTCGATGGCCTGGTGCATGCCCTCGTTGTAGCGCCGGCCGTGCAGCATCCGGCCGGTGAACTCGTCCACGATCAGGACCTCGCCGTTGACCACGACGTAGTCCTTGTCCTTCTTGTACAGCTCCTTGGCCTTGATCGCGTTGTTCAGGAAGCTGACCAGGGGCGTATTGACCGGGTCGTAGAGGTTGTCGATGCCGAGGTAGTCCTCGACCTTCTCCACGCCCGTCTCGAGGATGCCGACTGTCTTCTTCTTCTCGTTGACCTCGTAGTCCCCCTCGCCGTCCTCGCCGCGGCGCAGCCGGGGGACGATCTTGGCGAACTCGGTGTACCAGCGGGCGCTCTGCTCAGCCGGGCCGCTGATGATGAGCGGGGTCCGCGCCTCGTTGACCAGGATCGAGTCCACCTCGTCCACGATCGCGAAGTGGTGCCCCCGCTGGACGCACTCCTCCAGTCCCCAGGCCATGTTGTCGCGCAGGTAGTCGAAGCCGAACTCGTTGTTGGTGCCGTAGGTGATATCGGCCTCGTACTGCTTGCGGCGGTCCTCCGGCGGCTGCTGGGACAGGATCACGCCCACCTCGAGGCCGAGGAAGCGGTGCACCCGGCCCATCCACTCCGAGTCACGCTTGGCCAGGTAGTCGTTGACCGTGACGACGTGCACGCCCTCGCCGCTCAGCGCGTTGAGGTAGGCGGGCAGGACCGAGGTCAGGGTCTTGCCCTCGCCGGTCCGCATCTCCGCGATGTTGCCCATGTGCAGCGCGGCGCCGCCCATCAGCTGCACGTCGAAGTGCCGCTGCCCCAGCGTGCGGCTGGCCGCCTCGCGGACCGTGGCAAACGCCTCGGGCATCAGGTCGTCGAGGGTCTCCCCGTCCTGGAGCCGCTGCCGGAACTCGTCGGTCATGGCGCGCAGCTCGGCGTCGCTCAGCGCGGCAAAGTCCTCTTCGATCGAGTTGACCTGTTCCGCGAGCCGCTTGAGCTTGCGCAGGGTCTTGCCCTCACCCGCGCGCAGGACACTGTCGATGATGGCTGGCACTTCTTGTCGCGCTCCTCGCGGATCGTGGCCGGCTACCCGGAACTTCTGGGGCCGGAAACCTCTGGCCGGAAGACTTCACCGCCCCGGGCTGCCGGCCAGCGGACTGGCCTGCCGTGTGGCTGCCCGGGCGGAGGACTGCCGATCTGCTGGCGGCCGCGGGAACGGCCGCCAGGCGGACGACGGTCAGTGGCGCACCGGTGCCACCCGTCACATGTCATGGTAGGCGAGACACGCAACGAAACCGAGCCGCACGCGTGCACCCCAGGCGGAACGTTGCTGATCTGAGAACGTCGTGACGGCGCCAGGGTTCCCGGTCGCGGGAAGGAACGCTCCCAAACCGGGAAAGCGGCCTGCCCCCGGGGCTGATCCGGGCCGTTCCGGCCGCCGGCGTGCCCGGCCCGCGCGCCGTCCCGCTACGCTGTCGCGTGCGAATGCGCCCGGCCGAGGCCGGCGCGTGTCCTGCCTGCGATATAGAACGCGCCCGTGCCAGCTCCGCATTCCGGGGGGCCGGGCGCGGGTGGGGCGGGGTTTCCCGTCACAATGTGTACCAGCGGTGGCAGTTCCGCCCGGCGTGGCGGTGCCTGCCCGCCCCGTGGCGGAAATCCGGTGGCGAGGAACCGTTGGACGAGGAGAGGAGCGGCGCTCATGACGGACCAGGTGGGAACGGACCTCAAGTCCGGCGCCGGGACGGATGAGGGCGGCCGCAGCGACATCGCACCCGCCAGCCCTGGGCACTACGAGCCGTTCCACGGGCGCCCCATCTCCTGGGTGGCCGTCACCATCATCATGGTCGGCTTCCTGGTCGGCGGCCTGGCTCTCGTCTTCGGCACGATCTGGTGGCTGTTCTGGACCGGCCTGGGCCTGGCGGTGGTCGGCGGCCTGCTCGCCATGTCCACCAACATCTTCGAGGACTGGTACTAAACACCGCGCGGTCCCCGGGCGGTGAGCCTGGGCCGGGTCAGCTGCCGCGGCCGGTGAGCTCGCGGCGGTGCGCCGGCCAGGGAGCCGCGGCCCCGGCCGACCGGGAGCGGCAGGGGGCGGGCTGACCCGGGGCCGGAATGTCAGTGCCCCCGGCTAGGCTGCACGTCTTGTGGCAAGCGATGTCCTCCCAGCCCCGCAGCTGTCCGTGTCGGCCGACGAGGCCCGGCTGCTCACCCTGCGCGCGCAGGGCTTCCTCGGGGCCGGCGGCCGCCGCGGCGGCGTGCCCGCCATGCTGCGCAGGCTCGGCGCGGTCCAGCTGGACACGATCAGCGTGCTGGCCCGCTCCCATGAGCTCGTCGCCTACGCCCGGCTCGGCCCGGTGCCGCGGGACCGGATCGAGCGCGCCTACTGGCACCCGCGTCAGCCGTCGGCCTTCGAGTACTGGTCGCACGCGGCCTGCATCCTGCCCCTGGAGGAGTGGCCCTGGTACGCGTTCCGACGCCGCGCGCTGCGCGCCCGGGGCAAGCGCTGGCACCAGAGCCACGAGGGGACCTGCGCCGAGGTGCTGGCCCGGCTGCGCGCCGAGGGGCCACTCAACGCCACCCAGCTCGGCGGGGCCAAGGCAGGTGGTCCCTGGTGGGACTGGTCGGACACGAAGATCGCCGTGGAGTGGCTGCTGGATGTGGGCGAGGTGATCTGCGTCCGACGGGATGGCTGGCGGCGCGTGTATGACCTGCCCGAGCGGGTCCTGCCCGCCGAACTGCTGGACCGCGACCCGGGCGACCGGGAATGCCTGGCCCACCTGGCCGGGGTGGCGGCCCGGGCCCTGGGCGTGGTCACCCAGGCCGACCTGGTCGACTACCACCGGCTGCGCGAGATGACCAACCGCGAGGCCCGGCACGCCGAACTCGCCGGGGAGTCCGCGCTGGCCGCCGGGCTGGCCCCGGTCGGGATCGAGGTGCCCGCCCGGCCGGGAGCGGGCCGGAGGGCAGCCAGCACCATGACGGCGGGCTGGGCCGATCCGGCGGCGCTGGCGGAGGTGCCGCGCGGGCGGCACCGGGTCACCCTGCTGTCCCCGTTCGACTCGCTGCTCTGGGACCGCAAGCGGACCAGGCGGATGTTCGGCTTCGAGCACAGCCTGGAGGCCTACGTGCCCAAGGCCAAGCGGATACACGGGTACTACGCGATGCCGCTGCTGGCCGGGGGCCGGCTGGTCGGCCGGGTCGATCCGGTCCGCGAGGGCCAGACCCTGGTCGCCCGGCAGCTCTCGCTGGATTCGGCCGCCGCCGTCATCCCGATGGCCCGGGCGCTGCGCGAGGCAGCCGAGTGGGTGGGCTGCTCGGCGGTGGCGATCGGGCAGATCAGCCGCCCGGATCTCGCGCCGCGGCTGCGCAGTGCCCTTGCTGACGGGGCCCTTGCTGACGGGGCCCTTGCTGACGGGGCCCTTGCTGACGGGGCCCTGTCCTGATGCGCGCCGCGATGCGGTCCGGGCCGGCTGACCCCACCTTCATTCCATCGGCTGGTGCGCTATGGCGGCCGGTTCCCGGCCCGCGAGCAGCCAGCCGACCACGGCGGCGGCCAGCGGCATGCCCACCAGGATGAGCAGCAGGCTGGTCGTGGGCACGCTGGTCAGCTCGGACAGGCTATCCAGCTTGTTATCCCAGGCGTAGCCGATAGCCGCGGCATAGGCCGCCACCGTGCCGAGGACCGCGCCGGCCAGGCCCAGGGCTCCCGCCGTGACCGCGGTCAGCATGCGGCGGGTCCGGCCGCTGGCCCCGGTGGCGGCCAGGGTACGCAGGTCGCCCGCGGTTTCGCTGCGGATCAGGCCCAGCGTCATGGCCAGGATGCCCAGCGCGAGCACGATGCCGAACACGGTGGCCCAGTTGATGATCACCGCCACCGACGGGATGCTGTTCTTGGTTTCGATGGTCAGGCCGGCCGCGGCGGCGGCGAGCCGGGCGTTGGTGATCTGCGCGGCGGTCGGCGGGCTCGGCGTCTGGATCAGCCAGCCGTCCGCCGTCACGCTGGATCGCAGGTGGAGCGCGGCGATGGCGTGCTCGGTGACCACGGTGTTCGGCGCCGACGTGCCGGACGGCAGCGCGCTGACCTCCTGGATCACCGGGTTGGCCAGGCACGCATTCTTCGGGCACGGGAATGACTGCTGGCTGCCTGGGCCGTTGCCGCTGCCTGGGCCAACGGCGCCCCCCTTCCCGCCACCGTAGTAGTTGCCGTAGATGAGCTGCATCTTGGTCAGGCCGGACAGCCCGGGGCGCATGCTGAGAATGTCAGCGCGGGGGCTGACCTGCGAGGCACTGATGCCGAAGGCGTGAAGCAATTGCGGGGTAGCGACATAGACCTGCCCGGACCACTGACGGCCCGCTGCGGCGTGCTGCAGCGATGCGCTGGTTGACTCGAGCTCGACGACGTCGTGCGAGCCGAGCGCGGCCGCGATACCGTGCGCAGCCTTCGCCATCGACGCCAGCTTGCTCGCGGTCACTGGGCCGCCTGCCCGTTGGTCGGGCCGGCACCCTGCCCGTTGGGCGTGTAGACGATCAGCTGATCCGAGGCCACGTTCGGCCCGGCGTAGTCCAGGACGTTGCTGAAGCGCTGGGCGGACAGGATGCTGACCAGCACCGCGATCAGCACGCCGAGCGTGATGGCGGCCAGGGCCGAGCCGGAGCGGGCCCGGTACCGGTCCAGGTCGCGCAGGGCCAGCCGGGTCGCGATCGGGGCCCGCCGGCCCAGCCTGGCTAGCAGCGTGAGGCACACCGGGGCCAGCAGGATCACCGCGGCGATCAGGGCGACGAAGCCGAGGACGAGTTCGAGCGAGCCGCCGCTGCCGTTGCCGTTGGTCGTGCCGGAGTAGGCGAACAGGACCGCGGCCCCGCCCAGCACGATCAGGCCGGGCAGCGCCGAGCGGCGGACCTGCCTGGGCGGCGCGGGCCGCCCGGACAAGGCGGTCACGATGGGGATCCTGGTGACGGCCCGGGCCGGCCGGGCCGCGGCCAGATAGGTGGCGACGACGGCGAGGGCCATGGCCACGCCGATCACGGTCCACGGCAGCTGGAACGTGCCGATCGCGTGATGGGCATCCGTCTCGACGCTCGGCCGGTAGGCCAGCCAGGCGGCCAGGCCCAGCACGAACCCGGCCACCGCGCCGAGGATGCCCACCAGCACGCCGTTGGCCCGGACCACGAGACCGATGTTCCTGGCGGTGGCCCCCTGGGCGGCCAGCAGCCCCATGGACCGCAGCCGCCGCTGCGCGAGCACCGTGAAGCCGCCGATCCCCACCAGGGCGATGAGGAGCATGCCGATCGTGGCCAGGGCGAGCACGATCGTCTCCGGGTTCAGCACGTTGCCGGACGACGCCGAGTGCGGCGTGGACACGTTCGGCCCGATTTTGTGCGGGGGCACCCCGTGCGCGTCAAACAGGACAGTGACCTGGGTCGGCGCGGTGACCTGGCCCGGGACGACGAGCGCGAACTCGTCCACCAGATTCTGCGGGTTCGTCACGATGCCGGTGACCCGCCGGGCCGTGCCGCCGGTGCGCCAGAGGTCACCGACCTTGAGGTGGAAGGTCGCGGCCAGGTCGCTGGTCACCGCCACCTGACCCGGGCCGGCCGGGTAGTGCCCGCTGACCAGGGTGAGCATCGGCTGGCCGTACGGGCCGCGCGGGTTCTGCGCGCGCAGGTCGTAGGTGTTGATCGAGCCCGGGATGGCGACGGCCTCGTTCTCGATCACGTTGACCCGGCCGAAGCGATGCTGCAGCGCTGCGATCTGGCTAGCCAGGTGGGGGTCAGGGGCCTGGTACGTGGCCAGGTCCTGGGCGGTGCCGAAACCCGCGTTGGCCGCGGGGGGTGTGGTGGTGGCCACCGCCGCCCCGACGATGGTGGCCGCTACCGCGACCGTGACGAGCCCGAGGATCAGCAGTTGCTGGCGCCACTCGCGGCGCAGCAGCCGCCAGGCCCAGCGGATGACCGCGCGCCGGGCGGGAGCGCCCCCGTTGCCCGCTGCTCCCGTCGGCGCGGGACGTTCCCGCAGCGCCGTGGTCATGAAGTCTGCCCGGGCGTGAGCAGGGACTCCGGTCCGGGGAGCGGGGCGGTCTGATCGACGACCCGGCCGTCACGCAGGAACACCACCCGGTCCGCCCAGGAGGCCAGCTGGGCGTCGTGGGTCACCACGACGGCCGCCACGCCGCGCTTGCACGCCTCATGGATCAGCCGCATGACCGCCTCCGCGTTCACCGAGTCCAGCGCGCCGGACGGCTCGTCAGCCAGCAGCAGGCGGCGGTCGCCCACCACCGCGCGGGCGATCGCGACCCGCTGGCGCTCACCGCCGGACAGCTCGCTGGGGAACCGCGACGCCCTGTCCCGCAGGCCGAGGCCGTCCAGCGCCTCCTCGGCCGCCCTGCGCGCCTTGCGGGCGCCCATGCCGTCCAGCTCCAGCGGCAGGGCCACGTTCTCGGCCACGGTCAGCCCGGGCAGCAGGTTGAAGTCCTGGAACACGTACCCGACCGTGCGCCGCCGCAGCCGCGCCTTGTCGTTGCGTGACATCCGGGACAGCGGCGCCCCGTCGATCAGCACCTCCCCGCCGCTGGCCTCCTCCAGGCTGCCGGCGATCGTCAGCAGCGTGGACTTGCCCGAGCCGCTCGGGCCCATCACCGCCACCATGCCGCCCGCCTCGACGGCCAGGTTCACCCCGCGGAGGGCATCCACCCGGGCGGCTTCCTGCCCGTAGGACTTGGACACATCCTTCAGTTCCAGCACGCTCATTGCCCCGTCTCCCGTTTGCTGGTCGAGCATTCGCTGTTCATGACCGCGTTCCCACCCGCCGCCGCAGCCTGGGCAGGGCCACGGACGTGGGCTGGGGCGGGTCGGCGGCGGCGCGCTTGAGCCGCCCATCGGCCGTATCCAGCCAGCGGATCACCGCATCGAGCCGGAAAAGCTCGGCGTTGACCACGAGCGCCAGGCCCAGATCGGCGTCGGCCTCGGCTTCCTTGATGCGGGTCCACTGCTGCATCAGCTCCACCAGGTAGCGCCGGTGGACCTGGATCACCTCGTGCACATCGGTGCCCGGGACCCGGAGGGCCACCAGCACCTTCATCACCAGCTCATCGCGCGGCGGTGAGGCCAGGTCCGGCGGCGTGCGCAGCCAGCCAGCCAGCTCGGTCGCCCCGTCAGACGTGATCCGGAACCCCTTCTGCGGACCCTCGTCGCCGTCATCGTCGGACTCGACCAGGCCGTCCCGTTCGAGCCGCTGCAGCGTGGTGTAGACCTGGCCGACGTTGAGCGGCCAGACCTCACCGGTCCGCGCCTCGAACTCCTCCCGCAGCTGGAGCCCGTACTTAGGCCCCTCGCTCAGCAGGGCCAGCAGGGCATGCCGGACGCTCATGGCCTCGCGCAGTTCAGTAGCATGCTGAGAATAATACTGGGTATACAGGGTCGCCGCCAAGCACTTCGGCGGCATTGCCCGCGCACTTCAGGTCAGCTGAACTCGATCAGCTTCTCCCGGACGGCGATCATCACCGCTTCCATCCGCGAGTGGATCTGGAGTTTCTCCAGGATGTTCCGCACGTGGTTCTTGACCGTGTTCTCCGAGATGAACAGTTCCTTGGCGATGTCCCGGTTGTTCATCCCCTTGGCCACCAGCTTCAGGACCTGCATCTCGCGGTCAGTCAGCTTGGGCGCCGGGACCTGCTGCTCGGACCGCTCCTCGCCGTCCCGCTTGGCCAGCACCGCGAACTCGGTGAGCAGCTTGGCGGCCATGGACGGATTGATCAGCGACTGGCCGCCGTGCACGGCCCTGACCACGTCCGCGACCTCGTCCAGCGGGATGTCCTTGAGCAGGTAACCGCTGGCCCCGGCGCGGATGGCCTCGAAGAGGTCCTCTTCCTCGTCACTGATCGTCAGCATGACGATCTTCGAGCTGGGGGCCACTTCCTTCATGGCCCGGCAGGCCTCGATGCCGCTGCTCCTCGGCATCCGGATGTCCATCAGGACCACGTCGGGCAGCGCCTCACCCGCCTTCTCCACCGCCTCGGTCCCGTCGCTGGCCTCACCGACCAGCTCGATGTCGTCCTCGGCGGCGAGGACCATCTCCAGTCCCCGGCGGAACAGTGCATGATCATCGACGATGAGAGCACGGATCGGATCGGACCTCGGGGAATCCGCTGAACCGGCGCTGGCCTGGAGATCTGTGCCTGCCCCGGAAACGGTCGTTTCCGCGGGATCTCCGCCCATGACGCCTCCTCTCTGACCCTGCGTCAACACGTGATGCTCTCGCGTGCTCAGTACTGGGGGTAACGGGGACTGCTGCGCTGGGGAACCCGCGCGGGCCTCCTCCGGTACCGCGGCCGGCGGGAAAGATCCTGCGTGGCACCCCCCACCGCGTCAAACTCTGGCGCAGCGGGGGGCACACCGCAAACCGGGGCTCGCCAACCCGGCATTTCGACGGCCGCCCACGGCAGGGCAGCCTCATCAGTACATCGGTTTCTCTGCCGCCTCCTGGTTCAATCCACCGGCACGTGCGGGGAGGGCGTGCGGGCGGCCACGTCCTCGACCAGCCGGATCACCCCGTAGTGGTAGCCCCGCCTGCGGTAGACGACGCTCGGCAGGTGGCATGTCTCGTCGCGGAACAGGAAGAAATCGTGTCCGACCAGTTCCATCTCCAGCAGCGCGCGGTCGATGGTCATCGGCGTGGCGGAATGGAATTTCTCCCGCACCACGAGGGGGCCGTCGCCCTCCATCGCGATGGGCACCACCCCGTCCAGCACGAGGTCGGTATCCGGCCAGTCCGGGTCCCCGGTCCCCGGCCCGGCTTCCCAGTCAGCCGCCGCGGGCACCGCGGCCCCGGCACCGGGCTCCCGCGCCGGGCCAGGGCGGTCCGGCGCGTCGACCACCGCGATGTGGCCTGGAACTCCGGCGGGCTGCGCGGCCAGCGCCTCCAGCGGCGGGACGTGCGCGGAGTTCCGGGCCTTGCGCCGGTCACCGGCGCGGCGCATGTGCGTTTCCAGCTTGGCCAGCGCCTGGTCGAGGGCCTGGTACCGGTCGTCGGCGGCTGATTCCGCCCGGACTACCGGGCCCCGCGAGTACAGCGTCAGCTCGACGCGTTCCCGCTGGGCGGACTGGCGCGGATTACGTTCCAGAGTTACTTCCACATCGATGCTGATGGTCTTCTGGTCGAGCTTCACGATCTTGCCTAGCTTGGCCGTGGCGTAGTCGCGGAAGCGCTCCTGGATACTGGTGCGCCGCCCTCGGAAGATGATGTCCACGTGGGAAACCCCCTTCGACCGTCTCGTGTGGAATGACACCCGCCCGGCCGACCTGGTCTTCGTCCCCACATCCGCCTGCTGAGGGATTCGCGGCCTGTGCCACTACCGCCCTTCTCCCGGTCCGGGAGACATCTGATCTCCCGGGGGGGCAGGACTTACCTCTAAGCCGCACCGTGATCGGTTGACGACAAGTCGCCTTACGTGGGCCGTTTCGCCTGCGGCTGGCATCGGCTTGCCTAGCCGGGCTCCCCGCAACGAGCGGGGAACCCTGCACGGCGCAACCACGGACCCGGGCGGGTGCCATAGCCCGACGCTAGCCTGCCCGGGCCCAGATGTCAGGACCGCGGAGTGTCTTCTTCGACACGCCCGTTACCTGGGATGATTCCGCACCGGGAACAACCGGGTGGCGCGGCGGTTTTCAGCACGGAAGCCACGGCGGCCCCATCGTCAGCCCGGGTAAGTCACGGCGCGGCCCGGCCCGAACTGGTTCCACAGCTCACTCAGGCCCAGGGACTTGGCCAGCTGCCCGGTCTCCAGGCCGGCGAACAGGGGGTTGCGCGGTCCGGCCGCCGCGATCGACGTCATGTCCGGCTCGATGCCGTTGTAGGCGGACCGGTCCCCGTCCACCGGCACCTCTTCCAGCTGGGGTCCGGAGGCTGCCTGGTTCACCACGAGCAGGTGGTCCGCGTCGTACCAGCTCAGGGCGCTGGGCCGGCCGAGGTCCGCGCCGATCTGGCCGGCCGTGGACAGGATCACCAGGCCGGGCGGCCGTACGATGGCGCCCAGCAGCACTTCCCACTCCGGGCCGCCGCTCGCGCTGGTGCCGACGCGAGCGATCATGGCTACCCGCACGCCGTCGGGCGCAACCCGCAGCGCGGTCACCGACCGGATGTTCGCCGGCAGGCCCACGCTGAGCGGCTTGCCCCCGGACGCGCGAAGCAGCCATACCCGGGGCTGGCCGCGGGATGAGCCCGTGGCCCACAGGTTGTTCTGCCGATCCCAGCTCACCGACGTGATCGACACACCGCTCATCCGGAGCTGCAGCGCGCGGGCGGACGCGCTAGCGTGCGGCTTCGCCGCCGCGGACAGGGAACTCGTGTAGAGCGTCGACGCGTCCGCCGGCCCCCCGATGCCCGCCAGGTACCGCTGATCCCTGGAGACGGCGATGCTGGTCAGCGCGACCTGGCCCGTTCCCGCCTGGCCCGGCACCGCGCGGCTGCTGCCCTGCCCGGCGCGGAGCACGCGGGCGCCGTTGCTGCCCAGGAAGTACAGATTCTCGTGCCCCGGCGGCTCGAGCGCAGGCTGCGGGTAGTTGCTGCGGCTCAGCACCGCGCTGCGGGCTCCGGGCGGGGTCCACACGTGGCCGTTGACCTCCAGCTTCACCGCCTGGATGGAAGCAGACCCGTACGACGAACTGGTCAGCGTCCAGACCAGCTGCGACGCCATCTGGGCCAGCGACGCCGGGCCGGTCGCGGACTTGGGCACGCTCAGGTCGACCACCGCGGTCCTGCTTCCCGGCAGGATCTGCACATCGCGGGCCGGCCTGGTCGCGGGCGGGAACGCGGACAGGACCGCTCCCCCCAGCCAGCCGGCCGGGCTGACCAGCAGGGCCCGGACCAGATCGCCGGCCGGGTCCGAGGAACCAACCGGCACGAAGACCGGATCGGGCACCAGTCCCCGGCCCGTGGAATCCAGGTAGTAGAGGTCGCGCGGCTGGTAGGCCAGCTGGAACAGGTCTTTCGTGAGCATCAGCTCGCTGGAGGGCAGGGTGGCGATCCGCCACTGACGGTTCACCCGCTGCAGGGTGAACTCCTGGTTCAGCTGCGCCCGCCCGCGTTCCGCCGGGACGTACTGGCCGCTGGCGCTGACCTTGCCCAGCTCCTGCGCGCTGATCTCGACCACCGTGGTGTCCTGTGACCCGAACAGCCGGTGGGCGGACGGGACCGCGGGCGGCTGGGCAATCACGGTCACCGCGGGCCCCGGCCCCGGCTGCCAGGACCGGCTGGCCGCCCTGGTCAAGTACTCGCGGGCGATCGCGTGGCGGTCGCTGAAGTCCGCGCCGGCCAGCAGGAAGCCCTGGACGATCTGGGTGGGACTCCAGGCGGGGGTAGGCGGGGTCATGATCACCCCACAGCAGTTCGAGCCCTGCTGCTCGCCGCCGGTGCCCGGCAGCGCGGTGTGCTGCAGCAGACCGCTGGTCGGCACGTTCGCGCAGCCCGCCACCAGCGTCATGCCCGCCAGGGCGGCCGCGAGCCACCGGAGCAGCGGCCCGGCCTTAGCCACTGACCGCACCCGCGCTGCCCGGCGGGTCGGGCTCGCCCCCCGTCCGCCGGGTTCCCGTGGGCTGGGTTCGCGTGGGCTGGGTTCCCGTGGGCTGGATGCCCGCGAGTCCCGCGCTGGTGAAGCCGGTGCGGGTAAACCCGGGGTCAGCCAGGTCCGGCGCGGGGTTCACGTTCACCCGGAGAGTCAGCGACGCGTGGATGAGCTCCGGGCCCGGCTCAGCCTCATCCGGTCCGAGTGGCAGCGGCGAGCCGGCCAGCTCCTCGCCGGCCGTCCGGGGCAGGGTCAGCCGGAAGACCGAGCCCTTCCCGCATTCCCCCCAGGCCTGCAGCCAGCCGTTGTGCAGCCGGGCGTCCTCGAGTGAGATGGCCAGGCCGAGCCCCGTACCGCCGGTGGTGCGGGCCCGCGCGGGGTCCGCCCGCCAGAACCGGTCGAACACCAGCTGCGCCTCGGCGGGCCCGAAGCCCACGCCATGGTCGCGGACGGCCACCGCCACCGCGTCCCGGTCTCCCGCCACGGTGACCACCACGTCCCGGCCCTCGCCGTGCTCGACCGCGTTGTCCAGCAGGTTGCGCAGGATGCGCTCGACCCGGCGCCGGTCCACTTCGGCGACGCAGGGCTCGGGCGGCAGCCGGAAATCGATCCGGGTCCCCCGCCGGGCCGCGAGCTGCTCGGCGTCCGCGGCGGCGCGCCGGACCAGGTCGCACACGTCGGCGGACTCCGCATCCAGCGTCGCCGCGTTCGCGTCGTAGCGGCTGATCTCGAGCAGGTCGGCCAGCAGCGACTCAAAACGCTCCAGCTGGCCTTCGAGTAGTTCCGCGGACCGGGCCGCGGCGGGCAGCAGCTGCTCGCGGGCCGCGAACAGCACGTCCGCCGCGATCCTGATCGTGGTGAGCGGGGTGCGCAGCTCGTGTGACACGTCGGAAACGAACTGCCGCTGCACCTTGGACAGCTCTTCCAGCTCGCGCAGCTTCTCCTGGAGACTGGCCCCCATGTCATTGAACGACCGGGCCAGCGCGGCCAGGTCATCGGTGCCCCGGACCGGCATCCGCTCGTCCAGCTGGCCATCCGACAGCCGCGTGGCCGCCCCGGCCGCCTCCCGGATCGGGAGTACCACCCAGCGGGTGACCAGGGAAACGATGCCGGCCAGGAGCGCGACCAGGGCCAGGCCACCGAACAGCATGGCGTGCTGCACCAGGCTCAGCGTGGCCTGCTGCTGATCCAGCGGGAACAGGTAATAGAGCTGGTCGTGCCCGTTGATCACGCCGCCGATCGCCAGCCCGGGGGCCGGCGCGCGGCCGTGCAGGTAACGCATGAGGGTCGGCGTGGACCACAGCTGGTCCGTCCGGCCCTGCTGCTGTTCCGTGGTGACTTTGTCTCGCAGCGTCCTGGGGATGCTCTCCCAGCTGACGTTGTGGTTGCCGTAGGTGCCGCCGAACGCGGAGTCCGCCGACGGCTGGGCGAGGATCACCACGTCGAAGGTATCGCCGGGCCCGCTCAGCCCCTGCAGCGTCGAGGCCAGCGAGAGCAGGGACTTCACCCGATCCCCGGCCGAGCCCTCCAGCCCGGCGTCGTCCTTGGCCACGGCCAGGCCCTCAGCCAGCTGGTGCGCGCCTGACGTCCGCGCGCTGTTCAGCAGCCCGCTCTCGATCTGCTGAACCAGGAAGAACCCGAGCACGGTGACGACCACCACGCAGATCACCAGGGTGGTGGCGACCACGCGAAGCTGGAGTGAACGGTGCCACCGGCGGCGCATCCGCGCCGCGACCACCCGGGAGCGGCGGTCGAGCGTGCGCAGGGCCCGGCGGCCCCAGGGGGGCAGGCGGCGGGCGGCCCGCCGGACCAGCGCGGTGATCCGGGAGCCAGCGGGTGACTGCCCCCGGCCCAGACCCGAAAGCGCCGTCCCGGATTCGGCCGGCCCGCTCCCGGGCATGGCCACGCTGCCTGCGGCCAGCCCGCCCGCCGGGGCCCCACCGGTGGGCAGTCCGCTGCCGCGCGGCCCTAGCCCCGCCTCGCTGCTGCTCGCTGCCCCCTCCATGGCCCTTCTTCACGCTGATCGGGACGCTGCCCGGCCGTGCTGGCCGCCTGCGGCCTGGCCGGGGCGCGGCCCTGGATCAGGCCGGTCCTGCCTTGTAACCCACACCACGTACCGTCACGACGATCTCCGGATGCTCCGGATCCTTCTCGATCTTGGCCCGGAGCCGCTGCACATGAACGTTTACCAGCCGGGTGTCCGCCGCGTGCCGGTAACCCCAGACCTGCTCCAGCAGGACTTCCCGGGTGAACACCTGGCGCGGCTTGCGGGCCAGCGCCACCAGCAGGTCGAACTCCAGCGGCGTCAAGCTGACCGGCCGCCCGTTGCGCTTGACCGAGTGCCCGGCCACGTCGATCTCGACGTTGACGATCTGCAGCATCTCGGGCGCCGGGTCATCGGTCCGGCGCAGCCTGGCCCGGACCCTCGCGATCAGCTCCTTCGACTTGAACGGCTTGACGATGTAGTCGTCCGCGCCGGATTCGAGTCCCAGGACCACATCGACAGTGTCGCTCTTGGCGGTGAGCATGACGATAGGCACACCGGATTCGGTGCGGATCTGCCGGCAGACGTCGATCCCGTCGATACCTGGCAGCATCAGGTCGAGCAGCACGAGGTCGGGATGGGTGTCGCGGAACACCTCCAGCGCCTTGTCCCCGTCCGAGACGAAAGTGGGCTCGAATCCCTCGCCACGGAGCATGATGCCGAGCATCTCGGACAGGGCAGCGTCGTCATCGACGACGAGGACACGACCTTTCATGAGCCTCATAGTTCCATGGAAACATCGGTGAGGGCACTCTTCCGCTGAGCCGGAGGAGCACCTAGGAGACGTAGATTACCCGCAGTAACAGGCTTTGTGACACCACGCTCGGTCACGAGGGCGCTGACCAGGGCGGGAGGCGTTACGTCGAACGCAGGGTTATACGCTGCGCTGCCAGCGGGCGCTATCACCTGGCCGCCCAGGGTCGTCACCTCCCGGTCGCCGCGGTGCTCCACGACGATGTCACTGCCAGTAACCGTACCGAAGTCGACCGTGGAGACCGGCGCTACCACCACCAGCGGGACGCCGTGGTGCCGCGCGAGCACCGCGAGACTATAGGTGCCGACCTTGTTGGCCACGCTCCCGTCCGCGGCGATCCGGTCCGCGCCGGTGAGCACTATGTCCACCGCGCCGCTGGCCATCAGTCCCGCCGCGGCGGAGTCCGGCAGCACCGCGTAGTCGATGCCCGCTCGCTGCGCCTCCCAGGCGGTGAGCCGGGCCCCTTGCAGCAGCGGGCGGGTCTCGTCGACCCAGAGCCGGGCCAGCCGCCCGGCCTGGTGCGCGGCCAGGATCACCGCGAAGGCCGTCCCGCCGCCCGCGGACACCAGCGCCCCCGTGTTGCAGTGCGTGAGCACCCGGGCACCTTCTGGTATCAGGCTGAGGCCGTGCCGGGCCATCGCCGCGCTGGCGGCGGCGTCATCCGCCGCGATGGCCCGCGCCTCGGCCAGGGCAGCCGCGCGGGCAAGCCGTTGGGGATCCTGGGTGTGGTGGCGCGGATCGGGCGCGGCGGCGAGCGCGGCCTGGTACGCGGCCAGCGCGCGGCGGGTGCCCCAGGCCAGGTTCACCGCGGTGGGCCGGGCCTCGCAGAGCAGCCGGGCCGCGGCGGCCACGTCATCGCCCCGGCAGGCGGCCAGCGCGACGCCGAACGCGCCGGCCACGCCGAGCACCGGCGCGCCACGGATCACCAGGCGGCGGATGGCATCCACCAGTTCGGGGACGTTTTCGCAGGTGACAACGTTCTCTTCGGCCGGGAGCAGGGTCTGGTCGAGCAGGGCGACGGCCGGCCCGCGGGGCGGGCCGAGCCACTGCAACGTGGGCACGGTCATGATCTGAGTCTGCCCCCGGCCAGGGTCAGGTTGACGCGACGGGCACGGGTCCGCGCAGGCCAGGCCCGGGCCCCGCGCGGTTCCGCTGGCTGGACTTCATGACGCCCCGGCTTCGTGCGAGTATGGGCGCCAGCGGGGACGGGGGGCAAGCCCGGCTATCGGACGAGCAGTTCGGCGGCCCGTGCCGCGAAGGAGAACCATGACAGACAGTCCGTCGTCGGACGCGCCAGGGGACGGGCAGGCCCAGCGGCCCCAGCCATGGTTCCCGCCCGGCGGCGGATACGGCCCGGGCAGCCCGCCAGCGGGGCAGGGCCCGGACGCCCAGCCCGGCCCAGACCAGACAGGCACGGGCCAGCCCGGCAGCAGGCATGGGCCAGAGCGGTACAGGCCAGCCTGATCCGACCGGCTGGCCTGGGTGGGGCCAGCCCGGCTCCGCGCCGCCCGGATACGGGCAGCAGGGATACGGGCAGCAGGGATACGGGCAGCCCGGCCCCGGCCAGCCAGGGTACGGGCAGCAGGGGTACGGGCAGTCGCCCTCCGGCCAGTGGCCGCGCTACGGCGAGGCCGCGCCCAAGCCCGGCGTGATCCCGCTCCGGCCGCTGGGTGTGGGCGAGATCCTGGACGGGGCGTTCGCCTCCATCCGCCGCAACCCCAAAGCCATCCTGGGCCTCGCCGCCCTGGTCATGACGATCTCGGCGGTCATCTCCGCCACGATCACCCGGACACTGCTCAACCTCGGCGGCCTGAACCTGCCCAGCCCGGGCCAGCAGCTGACGACGGCCCAGGCCACGCACCTGGTGGGCCGGGCGATCGCGGTGGTGGTGCCCGCGTTCGGGCTGACCGTGCTGCTGACCTTCATCGTGCAGGCCATCCTGGCCGGGCTGCTCGCCCCGATCATCGCCCGCGGAGTCGGCGGCCAGCAGATCAGCGCCGGGGACGCCTGGCGGGTCACCCGCCCGCGGCTGCCCAGCCTGCTGCTGGCCACACTGCTGGTGCTGCTGGCCGGGCTCGGGCCGCTGCTGGTCCTCGGCCTCCTGGTGGCCATCGCCGCCGTGGCTGGCTCGCCCCCGGTGGTGTACGGGCTCCTCGTGCTGCTGGGGCTCGTGGCCCTCGTGCTCACCATCTGGTTCTCGACCATGCTCAGCCTGGTCACGCCGGTCGTGGTCCTGGAGAACCAGGGTCCCGCCCGGGCCCTGGCGCGGTCCTGGCGGCTGGTGAACCGGAGTTTCTGGCGGGTGTTCGGCATCACGCTGCTGGCCGGGATCATCGTGGCTATCGCGGGCGGCATCCTGCAACTCCCGTTCAGCGTGCTGGGCGCGGTGTCAGGAAGCGGCATCGGCGCGACCATCGTCATCGTGATCGGCGCCATCGCGGCGGGCACCGTGACCCGGCCGATCACCGCCGGGGTGACCGTCCTGCTCTACGTGGACATGCGGATGCGCAAGGAAGGCCTGGACCTGGCGTTGCGGACCGCGTCAGGGACCGGCCAGGCGGGTACGGGCCAGCCGGGTACCGGCCAGCCGGGCGGCGGCCCGCTCGGGGACGACTTCGCCACCGTATGGCGGCCGCCGTCGGCCAGCAGCCCCGCGCCGGGCCCACCTCCCACGGCCGCGGGGGCCCCGCCGCCGTGGTGACCTCCGGGGGGCCGATCGGCTCCCTGACTGGCCGGGCGGCCGGGCAGCGACTGGCCCGCGCCGAGCTGTCCAAGGCCATCTACCATCCGCGCGAGCCACTGACCCAGCGGATCCTGAACGCGATCGGCGACCTGCTGAACGACCTGTCCCGGGCCGGCCGGGCGTTCCCGGGCGGCTGGTGGGCGGCGGTCGCCTTGGCCGCCCTGCTGGCCGCCCTCATCACCGTGGTGCTGAGCCGGACCGGGCCGCTCGCCCGGTCCAGGCGGGCCGCGGGCCAGCTGATGGCCGGCTCCGGCCCGCTCAGCGCGGCCGATCACCGGCTGCGGGCCGGCCGCCTGGCCGCCGCGGGCGACTTCGCCGGGGCCACCGCGGAACATGTCCGGGCCATCGCCCGTGAACTCGACGAGCGGGCCGTGCTCACGCCCCGGGCCGGGCGCACCGCGAACGAGATGGCTGAGGAGGCCGGGGCGGCACTGCCGGCCGAGGCGGCCGCGCTGCGCGGCGCAGCCCTCATGTTCGACGACATCTGCTACGGCGGGCGGCCTGGCACGCAAGAGGGCTACACGCTGGTCCGAGAGCTGGACACGCGGATCAGCGCGGCCGTCCCGAAGCCCGGCGCCGTCCTCGCCGGGGCCGGGGCCGGGGCGTCCGCCAGTCCCGGGACAGCCGCCGGCGGTACCGGAACGCACCCGGGCGGAGTGAGATGACCGGACCGGCGCCGGTCCTGACCGGGCCGACGACCCACGGTCCGGCCGCGCCGGGAACCCGCGGTCCGGCCACGACCCGGTCCACCGGCCCGGGCGGCCCCGGGCCGGCCGGGCCCAGGCCGTCCGGGGCCGGCACACTGCGCCGCTGGCGGGCCCCGCTGACCGTGCTGGCGCTGGTCCTGCTGGGCGGAATCGTGATCGCCCTGCTCAGGCCGTCCCCGTCCAGCACTGGCTATCTCGATCCCGGCAATCCCGGGTCGCAGGGCACCCGGGCCCTGGCGGTCCTCCTGGCCCAGCGCGGGCAGCCCGTGGTCCGGGCGGACAGCGTGCCCGGGGCCCTGGCGGCCGTCCGGGCCCCGGGCCCCGGGGCGGGCCGCACGGGCCGCCCCGGCCGCACTCCGGCGCTGGTCATCACCAGCCCCTACCTGCTCAGCCCGGGCCAGCTGGGTGAGCTGGCCCGGCTGCCCGGGAACCTGATGGTGGTGGAGCCGGACAGCGCCGCGCTGGCCGCCCTGAACGCCCAGAGCACAGCTTCCCCCGGAAGCACGGGACCCTCCGGAAGCACGGGACCCTCCGGAAGCACGGGCGCACCGCGGGTCACGGTGGCGGGCGCCGACGAGATCCGTACGGTCCTGCCCGGCTGCACCCTGGCCGCGGCGGCCACGGCGGGGGACGCCGCCATGGGCGGGGTGCTGATGCGGGTCCGCGGCACTCCCCCGGGTGCGGGCGGCGGGCAGTGCTACCCGGTGGACGGCCACCCCAGCCTGGTCCGCTACCTGGCCCGGGGCCGCACGGTCACGCTGCTGGGCAGCGGCGTGCCGCTGACCGACGCGGCCCTGGCCCACCACGGGAACGCCGCCCTGGCGCTGAACCTGCTGCGCGGCAGCCCGCGGATCGTCTGGCTGGTGCCCAGCCCGGCAGCCGTCGCCCCGGCCAGGCAGAAGTCCCTGTTCCAGGAGATCCCCGGGCAGGCTTACCTGGTGACGCTGCAGCTGTTCATCGCGGCCGGCCTGGCGGCGCTGTGGCGCACCCGGCGGCTCGGCCCGCTGGTCGCCGAGCCGCTTCCGGTGGTGGTCCGCGCGTCGGAGACCGTGGAGGGCCACGGCCGGCTATACCGGTCCCGGCGGTCCCGTGGCCGGGCCGCCGAGGTGCTGCGCGACGCGGCCCGGCGCCGGATCACGGCCCGGCTCGCGCTCCCGGGCGACGCCGGCGCCGGCCCGGTCTGCGCGGCGGTGGCCGCGCTGACCGGGCGCGAGCCCGGTACGGTCCGGGACATCCTGTACGGGCCGGCCCCGCGTGACGACGCGGCGCTCGTCGCGCTGGGGCGCGATATTGACGCTCTCGAAGGAGAGGTACGCACCCAGTGACCGCCGAATACCAGGCCCCCGGATACCAGGCGCTGGACGCCGATGTGCGGGGCGCGCTCGAAGAGGTCCGCACCGAGGTCGGCAAGGCCATCGTCGGCCAGGACCCGGTGCTGACCGGCCTGGTGATCTGCCTGCTCTGCCGGGGTCATGTGCTACTCGAAGGCGTGCCGGGGGTGGCCAAGACGCTGCTGGTGCGCTCGCTGGCCGCCGCACTGTCGCTGCGCAGCACCCGGGTCCAGTTCACCCCGGACCTGATGCCGGGCGACGTGACCGGCTCGCTGGTCTACGACGCGAAGACTGCCCTCTTCGAGTTCCGTGAGGGCCCGGTGTTCACCAACCTGCTGCTCGCCGACGAGATCAACCGGACGCCACCCAAGACGCAGGCCGCGCTGCTCGAAGCGATGGAAGAGCGGCAGGTGTCGGTGGAGGGGGAGCCACGGCGGCTGCCCGAGCCGTTCCTGGTGGCCGCGACCCAGAACCCGGTGGAGTACGAGGGGACCTATCCCCTGCCCGAGGCGCAACTGGACCGGTTCCTGGTCAAGCTCACCGTCAACCTGCCTGGCCGGGACGACGAGATCAGCATCCTGGCCCGGCACGCGGCCGGCTTCGACCCCGGCAACCTCGCGGCGGCCGGGATCAAGCCGGTCGCCGGGCCGGCCGAGCTGGCCGCGGCGTCCGCCGCGGTCCGCGAGGTCCGGGTGGCCGGGGACGTGGCCGGCTACATCGTGGACCTGTGCCGGGCCACCCGGACCTCGCCGTCGCTGCGCCTCGGCGTGTCCCCGCGCGGGGCCACCGCACTGCAAGCCACCAGCCGCGCCTGGGCCTGGCTGGCCGGCCGCGACTACGTCACGCCGGACGACGTGAAGGCGCTGGCCCGGCCGACGTTGCGGCACCGGATCCAGCTCCGGCCGGAAGCGGAGATCGAGGGCGCCTCCGCGGACGGGGTGCTGGAGGCAGTCCTCGCCTCCGTCCCGGTCCCCCGGTGACCAGGGGTGCCGTGGTGAGCAGGGTCCCCCGGTGACCAGCCGATGGCGCTGACGGGCCGCACGGCCGCGGCGGCGCTGCTCGGCGCCCTGGTCGTGCTGGCCTTCCGGACCTGGGCGGCCCTGCTGGCCGTCAACGCCGCGCTGCTCGCCGCGATCGTCGCCGACCTGATACTGGCGGCCAGTGTGCGGCGGCTGCACATCACCCGCTCCGGCGCCACCCGGGTGCTGCTGGGTGAGTCCGCCCCGGTCGCGGTGACTGTGCACAACCCGGGGCGGCGGCCGCTCCGGGCCCAGGTGCGCGCCGCCTGGCCGCCGAGCGCGCACGCCGAGCCGGGCCAGATGGCCCTCACCGTCGCGGCGGGCAGGCAGGCCACGGTGACCAGCACGCTCACCCCGGACCGGCGCGGCGACAAGCGGTCCGCCTCGGTCATCGTGCGCTCGTCCGGCCCCCTGGGGCTGGCCGCCCGGCAGGGCCGCCACCCGGCGGGGTGGAGCCTGCGGGTGCTGCCGCCGTTCGGCAGCCGCAGGCACCTCGGCGAGAAGCTGTCCCAGCTGCGCCAGCTCGACGGCCAGCATCGCTCGCTGCTGCGCGGGCCGGGCACCGAGTTCGACTCGCTGCGCGAGTACGTCATCGGCGACGACGTCCGCTCGATCGACTGGCGGGCGGCGGCCCGCCGGGGTGACGTGATGGTCCGCACCTGGCGGCCCGAGCGTGACCGGCGGATCCTCGTGGTGCTGGACACCGGGCGGACCTCGGCGGGCCGGGTCGGCGGCATCCCCCGGCTGGACGCGTCCATGGACGCCACCCTGCTGCTGACCGCGCTCGCCTCCCGGGCCGGGGACCGGGTCGACCTGATCGCGTTCGGCCGCCGGGTCCGGGCCCGGGTCGTGGGCGCCCCCCGGTCATCCGTGCTGGCCTCGTTCACCACGGCCATGGCGCCGCTGGACGCCGAACTGGCTGAGACCGACATGGCGGCGATGGTCAGCGCGGTGCTCACCGTGGCCCCGCACCGCTGCCTGGTGGTGCTGCTCACCGACCTCAACCCGGCCGTGATCGAGGAGGGCCTGCTGCCCCGGCTGGGCCCGCTGGTGTCACGGAACACAGTCATGATCGCGGCGGTGGCCGACCCGCGGGTGGCGGAGATGGCCGCCGCCCGGGGCGATGCAGCCCGCCTCTACGACGCCGCCGCGGCCGAGGGCGCGCAGGCCCAGCGGCAGCGGATCTCGGTCCTGCTGCGCCGCCACGGTGTCAGCGTGATCGACGCCCCGCCGGACCGGCTGCCGTCCGCGCTGGCCGACGCCTACCTGGAACTCAAGGCCAGCGGCCGCCTCTGACGATCTATTTTCCCTAACGGCCCGTCCGCCGCTGGCCCGGCCGGACGCGGATCATCCTGGCGCGCTAGCCCGCGACGGGCACGGTGTCAGGCGCAAATTCCATGTCGGGGCTGTCCCCGCTGGCGGCGGCGCGGCGCCCGAACACGATCACGTACCCCAGGAAGGCCGCCTCGGCCACCGCGCCAATGCCGATGCGGGCCCAGGGCGGCAGCGCCGACGGGGTCACGAACGCCTCGATGAGCCCGGAAACCAGGAGGACCACGATGAGCCCGAGCGCGATGGTGAGCGAGGAGCGGCCCTCCTCGGCCAGCGCCCGCCCGCGCGGCCGGGGTCCCGGGTCGATGACGCACCAGCCGAGCCGCAGCCCGGCCGCCGCGGCCAGGAACACCGCGCTGAGCTCGAGCATCCCGTGCGGCAGGATCAGGGTGAAGAACAGCCCGCCCCGGCCGTGCGCGACCATCAGGCCGCCCTCCACCCCGGCGTTGGCGGCGTTCCCGAACAGCACCAGCAGCGTGGGCAGCCCGAGCAGCACCCCGAAGATCAGCGCCTCGGCGGCGACCCAGACGTTGTTGGTCCACACCTTCGCCGCGAACGAGCTGGCCGCGTACTGCGAGTAGTAGCCGCGGAACTCGTGGTTGACCAGCTGGCGGACCGAGGTGCCGGGCAGCAGCGCGGCCTGCACCCCCGGCGAGCGGGCCACCCACCAGCCCAGCAGGACCCCCACCAGGATGGAGCCGCCCGCGCACCCCGCCCACCACCAGCGGGCCCGGTAGGCCATGGCCGGGAAGGACACCAGCGCGAACCGCCGCATCGCCGACCAGGCGGGCACGTGCGACCCGGTCACCGTGGTCCGCGCCTGGGCGACCCGGCTGGCCAGCCGGGCGGCGAGCGCCGGGTCGTGCCCGGACGAGCGCAGCACGGACAGGTGCGTGGTCGTCCGCTGGTACAGCGTGACCAGCTCATCCACCTCGTCGCCGGTCAGCCGCCGGCGGCGCCGCACGAGTTGGTCTAGCCTGGCCCAATCGGCCTGGTGTGCGGCTACAAAGGCGTCAACGTCCACTCCAGGCAGCCTACTGACAGACTGGGGACCCGCGTGGCCGAGGTGATCACTGGCGAGGCCGTCGTCATCGACGTGCCCTTCGCCCGTTTCCCCAGCCGCACCCTGGCCCTGATCATCGACCTCACGATCCAGCTCGTGCTGCTGTTCGGGCTGGGCGGGGTGGCGCTGGCCGCCGGGGCGGGCGGCGGCCTCGACGCGGCGGCGGTCGCGGCCATCTCCCTGACCGTGGCGGTAGCGATCATCGTGGGCTACCCGGCCCTGTTCGAGACCCTGAGCCGGGGCCGGTCACTGGGGAAGCTGGCCCTGGGCCTGCGCGTGGTCAGCGACGACGGCGGCCCGGAGCGGTTCCGCCAGGCGCTGATGCGGGCCCTGATGGCGGTGCTGGAGATCTGGCTGACGCTGGGCTTCCTCGCGCTGGTTACCTCGCTGCTGTCGTCGGGCGGCAAGCGCCTCGGCGACATCTTCGCGGGCACGTTCGTCATTACCGAGCGGCTGCCGGGCCGGCGCGGCACGACGGCCCCGATGTCGGCGCTGCCCCCGGCCCTGGCCGCGTGGGCGGCCACGGCCGAGCTGTCCGCGCTGGACGACGCCACCGCGGAGACCGCCCGCCAGTACCTGAGCCGGTACTACGACTTCACCGCGGCGACCCGGGAGGAATTCGGCCGCCGGCTCGCGGCCGCGGTGGCCGCGCAGGTGACCCCGCCCCCGCCAGCCGGCGCCAGCCCGCCCGACTACCTGTCCGCGGTGCTCGCCGAGCGCCGCGACCGCGCGCACGCCCGGATCGCTGGCCAGGCTGGCCCGGGCATCCCCGCCGGAGCCAGCCCGGGTTCACCCGCCGGGACGGCCCCCGCGCCCGGCCAGGCCGCGCCCGCGCGCGAGGCAGCCGCAACCGACGGGTGGACCGCGGCCACTCCTCCGGCCCAGGACCCCCCGCCTTCCCCGCCGCCCCCCCGCCCCGGGGGCTTCCTCCCCCCTCGCTGACGCTGCGACCAGTCCCCACCCCGGACATTTCACGCGCAACGTGCGCCGTTCTGGGCGATTTGTCCCGATTGACGCGAACGTTGCGCGTGAAATGTCAGGCCGGCCCCCGCGGGGCGGGGGGTGGTGGCGGTCGGCGGCTTAGGGGTGGTGCCAGGAGTCGAGGTACTGCTGCTGGGCCGGGGTTAGTTCGTCGATGGCGGCGCCGGTGGCGCCGAGCGCCAGGCGGGCGATCTCGTCGTCGATCGCCGCCGGGACCGGGTGCACGCCCGGCAGCAGCGAACCGTGCTCGCGGGCCAGCCAGGCCAGGACCAGCGCCTGCCCGGCGAACGACACGTCCATGACCATGGGCGGGTTGCCCTCCGCGGCGACCAGGTTGACGATCCGGCCCTCGGCCAGCAGCAGCAGCCGCCGGCCGTCGGCGAGCAGGTACTCGTCGGTGTGCGGCCGCACGCCGCGTTCCACGCTGATGGCCAGCGCCGCCAGGGCCCGCACGTCCACCTCGACGTCGAAGTGGCCGGCGTTGGCCAGGATCGCGCCGTCCCGCATCGCGGCCAGGTGCGGCGCCGTCACAACGTCCCGGGAACCGGTCGCGGTGATGAACACCTCGCCGAGTGGCGCGGCGTCGGCCATCGGCAGCACCCGGTACCCCTGCATCAGCGCGTCGAGCGCGCGGACCGGATCGACCTCGGTCACGATGACCTGCGCGCCGAGCCCCCGGGCCCGCTGCGCGATGCCCCGTCCGCACCAGCCGTAGCCGGCCACCACCACGGTCCGGCCGGCCAGCATGATGTTGGTGGCCCGGATGATCCCGTCGATGGTGGACTGCCCGGTCCCGTAGGTGCTGTCCAGCATGAGCCGGGTGCCGGTCGCGTCCGCCGCGACCGCGGGGAAGGCGAGCGTCCCCTCACTGGCCATCCGGCGCAGCCGGATCACCCCGGCCGTGGTCGACTCACACCCGCCCACGACCTTGCCGAGCAGGTCGGGGCGCTCCGCGTGCAGCGCCTCCATCAGGTCGCCGCCGTCGTCCACGACCAGGTCCGGCCCGGCGTCCAGGGCCCGGTGGATGTGCTCGCTGTAGGCGGCCCGGCCGGCCCCCGCCCGGGCGAACACCACGGCCGCGCCGCAGGCGTCCAGCGCGGCCGCGATGTCGTCCTGGGTCGACAACGGGTTCGAGGCCGCCAGGTAGACCTCGGCACCCCCGGCACGCAGCGTCTGGACCAGCACCGCCGTTTCCGCGGTCACGTGCAGGCAGGCCGCGATCGTCCGGCCGGCCAGCGGCTTTTCCGCAACGAAGACCTGGCCGATGCCGGTCAGCACCGGCATGGACCGCTGAGCCCAGCCGATCCTGGCCAGACCGGCGCTGGCCAGCCCGGCGTCCGCGATATCGGACGCGGCGCCGGGCGGCCGCTCGCTCATCGGGTCGGCGCTCTGCTCAGTAGCGGTAGTGGTCGGACTTGTACGGCCCCTCCACCGGCACGCCGATGTAGCTGGCCTGCTCCTTGGTCAGCTCGGTGAGCCGGACACCCAGCGCGTCCAGGTGCAGCCGGGCCACCTTCTCGTCCAGGTGCTTGGGCAGCGTGTGCACGCCCACCGGGTACTGATCCGCCTTGGTGAACAGCTCGATCTGGGCGATGACCTGGTTGGTGAAGGAGTTGGACATCACGAAGCTGGGGTGCCCGGTCGCGTTGCCCAGGTTGAGCAGCCGGCCCTCGGACAGGATGATGATCGCGTGGCCGTCAGAGAACTGCCACTCGTCCACCTGCGGCTTGATGATCATCCGCCGGATGCCGGGGGTCCGGGCCAGCCCGGCCATGTCGATCTCGTTGTCGAAGTGGCCGATGTTCCCCACGATCGCCTGGTGCTTCATCAGGCGCATCTGCTCGGCCGTGATGACGTCCCGGTTGCCGGTCGCGGTGACGAAGATGTCCGCGGTGGTGACCACGTCGTCCAGCTTGGCCACCTGGAAGCCGTCCATGGCCGCCTGCAGCGCGCAGATCGGGTCGACCTCGGTGACGATGACCCGGGCCCCCTGGCCGCGCAGCGATTGCGCGCAGCCCTTGCCCACGTCACCGTAGCCGCAGACCACCGTGACCTTGCCGCCGATGAGCACGTCTGTGGCGCGCTTGATGCCGTCGATCAGCGAGTGGCGGCAGCCGTAGATGTTGTCGAACTTGGACTTGGTCACCGAGTCGTTCACGTTGATGGCCGGGAACGCGAGGGTGCCACCGCGGGCCATCTCATACAGCCGGTGCACGCCGGTGGTGGTCTCCTCGGTCACCCCGCGGATGCCCTCGGCCATCAGTGTCCAGCGGTCCTTGCTGGTCTCCAGGGACCGGCGGAGCAGGCCGAGCACCACCGTCCACTCCTCGGCGTCGTCCTCGGCCGCGGACGGGACGGCCCCGGCGCCCTCGTACTCGGCGCCCTTGTGCACCAGCATCGTGGCGTCGCCGCCGTCATCGAGGATCATGTTGGGCCCGTCGTGGCCGTCCCAGGTCAGCGCCTGGTCCGTGCACCACCAGTACTCTTCCAGCGTCTCGCCCTTCCAGGCGAACACCGGGATGCCCTGAGGGTCCTGCGGGGTCCCCTCCGGCCCGACCGCGATCGCCGCCGCGGCGTGGTCCTGGGTGGAGAAGATGTTGCAGCTCGCCCACCGGACCTGCGCGCCGAGCGCGGCCAGGGTCTCGATCAGGACGGCGGTCTGGATGGTCATGTGCAGCGATCCGGTGATCCGCGCCCCGCGCAGCGGCTGCGCGTCGGCGTACTCCTCCCGGACCGCCATCAGCCCCGGCATTTCGTGCTCGGCCAGCCTGATCTCCTTGCGCCCGAAGTCGGCAAGGGACAGATCGGCCACCTTGAACGGGACGGATTCGGCAGGCATGGAACTCCTCAGCAGGGTCACGGAATTGGTCGGCTCACCCGACCGTACGGCACGTCCGGGGCTGGGCGCAGCACTGAGGCGGGGTTCTTGACAAAAGAATGTTAGATTCAGCCCATGCGGATCACGGAGGCCGCCCAGCGGCTCGGCACGTCCCCCCGGATGCTCCGCTACCGGGAGGCGCTCGGCCTTTTGCCGCCCGTGGGCTCTGGCCCGGCTCACCGCCGGTTCCGCGACCAGGACCTGGCCGCGGTCGCGCTGGCCCTGGATCTGGAACGGCGGCTGGACATCAGCCCGGCGGCGCTGGCCTTCGGCCTGCGGGTGCTGGCCGAGCCGGTGGTCCGCGCCCAGGTCGCGGAGCTGGGCCGGCGGATCGGGCGGGTTCCGCCGCCGCCAGGGAGCGCGCTGGACTTCGAGAAGGAGCGGGCGCTGCGGCTGCTCAGCATGGGCCAGCGGACGCCGATCCCGGCGCCCGCCCCGGGCGGCCGGCGCTGACCAGGGGTCAGCTGACCAGGGCTACGGGCCGGGCCGGCGTGGCCGGCGCACCGCGCGGATGGCCGGGTCGGTGGTGTCGGCCTTGCCCGGCCGGTAGATGTCCGGCTCCAGGTAGATCATCTCGGCGATCGGCACCGCGCTGCGGACCCGGCGCTCGGCCGCGTCGATCCCCGCGGCGACCAGCGCCGCGCTGTCCGCCCCGCTGATCGCGATCTTGGCCGCGACGAGGAGGCTCTCCGGGCCCATGTGCAGGGTCCGCAGGTGGATGACCCGCTGTACCTCCGGGCCTGATTCCAGCGCCGTGACGATGGCCCGCTCCAGCTCGGGGCTGGCCGACTCCCCGATCAGCAGGCTCTTCATCTCGACCGCCAGCACCGCGGCGACGCAGCCGAGCAGGATGCCGATGGCCAGGGAGCCCACGCCGTCCCAGACCGGGTTGCCGGTGATTTCCGTCAGCGCCACCCCCGCGGTGGCGAAGACCAGCCCGGTCAGCGCGGCCAGGTCCTCCAGCAGGATGGCGGGCAGCTCGGGCGCCTTGGCCCGGCGGATGAACGCGGTCCAGCCGTTGCGCCCGCGGACCAGGTTGGTCTCGTGCACCGCGGTGCGCAGCGAGAAGCTCTCCAGCCCCATCGCGATGAACAGGACCACGAACGCCACTACCGGCGACCGGATGTGCTCCGGGCTGATGATCTTGTGGATACCCTCGTACAGCGAGAACACGGCGCCCACCGTGAACAGCACCACGGCCACGACGAACGCATAGAAGTACCGTTCCCGGCCGAAGCCGAACGGGTGCTCCTCGGTCTGCGCCTGCCGGGCGCGGCTGCGGCCGAGCAGCAGCAGCGCCTGGTTCCCGCTGTCCGCCAGGGAGTGCACCGACTCGGCGAGCATCGACGCCGACCCGGTGAGCGCGAACGCGATCAGCTTGGTGACCGCGATGCCCAGGTTCGCGCCGAGCGCGGCCAGCACCGCGCGCAGTCCTTCGGTGGGGGGCTCTTCCGCTTGCGTGTCAGGCAACTGCGCGTCAGGCAACTGTGTGTCCAAACCACTGTGGGTCAAGCAATCGTGCGGTCAGCAACTAGGCGATCCGTTCTTTCAGGTCGCCGATGACGGCGATGGGGCCAGGATCGACCCCGATCGCGATGCCCAGGTACACGGTGGCGTAGTCGATCAGCTGGATCAGGCCGGCCAGTCGCTGCAGGGCTGTGCCGCCGTCCGCGGCGAGCTCGCTCACCCCGATCCCGTGCTGCTCCGCCAGCTCGGCGGACACCTCGCGCCTGCGGGTCACCTGGGGATGCTCCTGGCTGTCCCGCAGCAGGACCAGCCGCAGCGGCACCGGGGGGCGCGGGTCCTCGTCGTCCAGCACCGCCGGGCCGTCGGCGGGCCACGGCGCGAACGGGCCGTCGAACACCACCACCTGATTGTGGTTGGCCTCCGGCAGCACCCCCCGGATCGCCGGGTGCTTGGCGTTCTCGTTCAGCTGGCAGGCGAACCGGGTGGCCGCCACCCCGGTCAGCGGTGAGCTGCCCCAGATCATCGGCAGCGTCCCGGCCAGCTCCAGGGCCAGCGTCTTGGCCGGGTTGACGAAGGATTCGCTGTCCGGGCGGCAGAGGTGGGAGACGCGTTCCAGGTCCACGGCGGCCTCCTCCAGCCCGGCGGCCGGGATACTCGCTACCCCGAGCCGGTCGGCGACGATCATCAGCGGCACGGCCAGGCCCCACAGCGTGAAGCGCGGCATGCCCGCCGGCTCGACCGGGATGAACGGGGCCCGGGCCTGCTCGGCCAGCTGGGCCAGCGGTGACCCGGCCCCGCCCACCGCGAGCAGCGGGCAGCCGCGGCGCACCGCCTCTTCGGTGGCTGACAGGGTCTCCTCGGTCCGGCCCGAGCAGGACACCGCGATGACCAGGTCGGCCGCGCCGACCCAGGCCGGCAGCCGGTAGTCGTGCTGCGCGATCACCGGGGAGGCGGAGCCGGGCCCGCAGACCGCGGCGAGCACCTCACCGGCCACCCCGGAACCGCCCATGCCCGTGACCACGATGGCGCGCGGGCGGCCGCCGGCGAGCACCGCGCCCAGGTCGGTCTCGGCCGTGATGCGGGCCGAGGTGCGCACCTGCGCGGCCGCGGAGGCCACCTGGCGGAGCACGCCACCCGGGTCGGCCGCCTCCAGCTGGCTAGGGTCGTCCAGGCGTTCTTGGGCCGTCAGGGTCACGGCTGGGCTCCCGGCTGCCGCGCCTCGTCCACCAGGAGCACCGGGATGTCGTCACGCACCGGGTAGGCCAGGCCGCAGTCCGCGCCGGTGCATACCAGTTCGCTGGCCGCCTCGTCCACGCGCAGCGGTGCGTGGCACTTCGGGCAGGCGAGGATGTCGAGCAGCCAGTCGTCGATCTTCACGAGGTCTCCAGGAGGGCGTGGGTCTCACGGACGCGCGGGCGCGGCGGCCGGGCGCTGGCCGCGGGGCGGTGAGCGGGCCCGGCTGACCCGGGGCTAACCGCGCACGATGCCGAGCACCTCGTCACGCAGCCTGAGCATAGTGTCCTCGTCGGCCGCCTCCAGGTTCAGCCGCAGCAACGGCTCGGTGTTGGACGGGCGCAGGTTGAACCACCAGTCGTCGCCGGTGATGGTCAGCCCGTCCAGCTCGTCGGCCGTCACGCCGGGCCGGCTGGCGAATTCCGCGCGGACGAGCGCGGTCGCCCCGGCCTGGTCCGCCACCTCGCTGTTGATCTCGCCCGTGGCCACGTACCGGCCGTAACCAGCCAGGATCTCGGAGAGGGGAGCGTCTTGCTCACCGAGTGCGGCCAGCACGTGCAGGGCCGCGAGCATCCCCGAGTCGGCGTACCAGAAGTCACGGAAGTAGAAGTGGCCGGAGTGCTCGCCGCCGAACACCGCGCCGGTCTCGGCCATCCGCGCCTTGATGAACGAGTGCCCGACCCGGGTGCGCACCGGGGTGCCGCCGTGCTCGGTGATGATCTCGGGCACCGCGCGGGAGGTGATCAGGTTGTGGATGATGGCGGCGCCGGGCTCGCGGGCCAGTTCCCGGACGGCGATGAGCGCGGTGAGCACCGAGGGCGAGACAATGTGGCCGCGCTCGTCCACCACGAAGCAGCGGTCGGCGTCCCCGTCGAAGGCCAGGCCGAGGTCGGCCCCGGAATCGATCACCGCGCGCTGCAGGTCGCGCAGGTTGGCCGGATCGAGCGGGTTGGCCTCGTGGTTCGGGAACGTGCCGTCCAGCTCGAAGTAGAGCGGCACCACGGTGAGGGGCAGCCCCTCGAAGACCCGGGGCACGGTGTGCCCGGCCATGCCGTTCCCCGCGTCCACGGCCACCTTCAGCGGCCGGATGGCGGACAGGTCGACCAGCTTCCTGAGGTGGCTGGCGTACCCGGAGAGCAGGTCCCGCTGGACGATGACGCCGGGGGTGCCGTGGTAGGGCGGCAGGCCCTGAGCCGCGGCGTCGCGCAGCTCGGTCAGCCCGGTGTCCGCGCCGACCGGCCGGGCCCCTTCCCGGCACAGCTTGATCCCGTTGTACTTGGCCGGGTTATGGCTGGCCGTGATCATCGCGCCGGGCAGGCCCAGGCTGCCGCTCGCGTAGTACAGCACGTCGGTCGAGCCCAGGCCGCCCTCGATCACGTCGGCCCCCTGAGCCGCCGCGCCCCGGGCGAACGCCTCGGCCAGCGGCCCGGATGAGGTGCGCATGTCGTGCACGGTCACCACGCTGGAGGCGCCGGTGAGCCGGGCGAACGCGGCCCCGACCGACTCGGCGACCTGCTCATCAAGCTGGTCAGGGACGATGCCGCGGATGTCATACGCCTTGAAGATCTTCTCGTAGGAGCCCACTGAGGCTCGCCTCCCGTATCTGACCCGGGTGTCACGCGCCCGGGGTTCCGTTCCCTATCTGTATGGCCTGATCTGCGTGGCCTGCCCGTGCCGCCCACGGCGCTCCGGCGCCCCGCTACCTGCTGGGCCGGGATATCTGGGCCCAGATATTCCGCGGGGTCCCCGGCCCCGCCCTCCATGGCCAGCGGCCGGCCGGGCGCGGCAAGACACCGAGCCTACCGGCCTGCGCCACGGCAGGAAGGGCTGTGCCTACCTCAGCCGGTCCCGCGCATCGGGTGAGGAACGCAGCACCCGGAGGTGGCCCCGCCTGCCCACCTCGACACCCTGGCCGACCGGCTCACCGGGCGGCGGGACGGCCGCCTCGCGCACCGCGTTGGCCAGGGCTTCCAGGTCATCGGTCTCCGGCGGTGCCGCCTCCACCGGCAGCCGGACCACTTCCCAGCCGCGCGGCGCGGTCAGCCGGTCGGCGTGCGCTGAGCACAGGTCGTAGCAGTGCGGTTCGACGTACGCGGCCAGCGGGCCCAGGACCGCGGTCGAGTCGCGGTACACGTACGTGAGCGTGTACACCGCGGGATGCTTGCAGGCTGGCCGGGAGCAGCGGCGGGCGGTCACCATGACGGCCCGCCGGCCGGGCCGGTCCCGTTCGTGGCGTGCCAGCGCGACCGGAGGGGAGAGGGGTCGCGTGCATCGCTCACAACGGCTGACCGTACCCATCCGCGGGCGGTAACGCCACCACCCGGGGCACACTGCACGATCGTGTCTCGCTCCGCGCCCCGATCGCCCGGCCGGCCGCCAGCGGCTCCGGCCCGGCCCGGGCGCCCGGCACCGGGCCACGGCGCGGGATACGCTCGGCAACTGTGCGCAGCGGTGAGGGTGATGACAAGGCCCGGATCAGGCGGCGGGACCGGCACGGGCGGGGGCTGCGCGGCGTGCTGGCGCCGCCCGGGGTACCGCTGCACCGGAGCCGGTCGCAGCGTTTCGACGAGCTGATCCTGGAGGCGGTGGCCCGGCTGGAGCCCAGGTGGGAGGCCCAGCTGTCCGGGGTGGAGTTCGCGGTCGAGGAGATCCCGCCGCCCGACCCGCCCGGCCTCGGGCCGGAGAGCGTGTCGCTGGCCCGGCTCGACCCGGGTTCGCCGGGGCCGGGGCCGCCAGGCGCGGGGGAAGGGGCTGTGGCCCAGCCGCCGCGCATCGTGGTGTACCGGCGGCCGCTGGCGGCCCGCGCCGACAGTGAGGAGGAACTGGGCGAGCTGGTCTTCGAGGTGGTGGTGGAGGAGTTCGCCCGGCTGCTCGGCATCGACCCGGAGGACGTGGATCCGGGCTTGGGGGAGGAGTAAGCCCGCTGCGCCGGGGCTCACCTCACCGGGCATCACGGGACAGAGGCGATGGCGGCGTTGCGCACCGGGGGCAGCACGACCGTGCTGAGTGAGCTGGCCACGGGGAGCATGGCCTGGAGCGCGCCCCCCGTCCCGCTGGCGCTGATCACGCGGCCCGCGTAGACCGGGCCAGAGCCCGGGAGCGGCGAGATCACCACCGCGAACGGTGCCCCGCGCGGGGCCCCCGGCACCGCCTTGAGGGCCACCACGAGACTCTTCCCCGGGCGGACCTGGATGGTCTGGGTACGCCGCGCCGAGCCCGCTGAGGAGATCTGGGCCACGCTCACCCGGGCCGCCGCGTGGGGCGCGGAGAGAATCAGGGCCGACACCCGGCCGGGCCCGGTTACGTTGTCCGCGACCACGCCCTGCTCCTCGAGGGCGGGCGCGGCCGCGGTGAAGGAGCCGGGCGAGCCGTTCGTCCCGCCGGGGATCATCACGGCCGCGGTGAGCGGGCTGCTGGAGGTCACCTTGATCGCGGCCGGGATGCCGGCCAGCGAGGGCAGCGAGACCTCGGCGGCGGACCCGCCCGGGATGTCGATGCCTCCCGCCCCGGTGGGCTCGTAGGTGCCCCGCGACGTGACCGCGGCCACCTGGACGTTGGCATCCTTCACGCCGGGCACGCCGAGGTAGAGCTCGCGGCTGCCCGCCGCGGCGGGCAGGCCCGGGATCACCAGGTGGGTGGCCGGGGCCTGGGCGGGCGGCAGCCACGCCCCCTCGCCCGTGCCGGTGCTTTCCTGGACCGCGGCGGCCACCTGGCCCACGCTGGTCCGCACGTGCAGGGTGATCGACCGGGAGCTGCGCAGCACCGGCGCCAGCGACTGCACGATCATCCCGTGCGGCGGCACGGTGATCCCGGCGTCGCTGGTCTGCTGCAGCGGCCCCGCATCGGTGAAGATGTCCACGTCCGCGTCGGCCGCCTGGCTGCCGGCGTTCATCAGGTAGACCCGGATGGTGCCGGCGGTGCGCTGCCCGGGGCCGACGAACCAGGAGTCGGTGCCGGGACTGCTGCAGGCCGCGGTGGGCAGGCTCGTCCCGCTGGTCTGCTCGACGTCCAGGCCCCGGGCCAGCGATCCGCTCGCCTGGACCACCACACCACCCCGGACCGCCGTGGACACGACCGTGGTGGTGCTGGGCTTCCCCTTGGGCGCGGCCTGGGCCCGGCTGGTGCGGTCGAGGCCCACCGTGGCGAGCCGGGGCGACCCGGCCTGGCTGATGCTGAGCACGGTGGGTCCGGGCGTGCTGCTCCCCAGGCCGGCCAGCCGGGTCACCATCGCCACCCCCTGACCCGCGGCCGCCGCGCTGGCCGGCGCGGCCATCACTGCGATGCCGCCACCCTTGCTGAACGGGGCGCCCGGCGCGGGACAGGCCCGGACCACCGAGGTCACCGGCACCGAGTGCGGCGCGCGCGGCGCCACCCCCGCGCTGAGCGAGATCGGGTGCCGCAGGCCAGCCAGCGCGTACAGGCCGCCCAGCAGTACGACCACCACGGCCGCCGACAGAACCCGGCTCCCGCGCAGGTTCGTCACCAGTCACCCTCCCCTGGCTCGTCGGCGGGCTCGTGGCCCCACGCCACGTGCGTGCGGCTGGAGGAGTAGTCCTCGGCAGCGGGATAGTCGGGGCCGGGGAACTCGGTGCCGGAATAGGCCTCGGCGTCTGGATCGCCGGTCTCCGCGAAGGAGCCGCCGGGATAGTCACCGCCTGGCCGTCCCGCCGCCGGGCGACCGGCGGCTGAGTGACCGGGGGGCGGGTACTCGGGGATCTCGTCGGCCGGGCCGGGGTATCCGGTGCCGGCGTACCCAGCGCCGGGGGTGCTGCTGCCGCGGACCGGGCTCGGCTCCCAGATGGAGCCGGAAGGCTCCGGGCTGGACCAGGCCGCGCCGGGCCCGCCCGCGCCGGGCTGGGCCGAGTCCCCCGGGTAAGCGTGCGGCCCCGTGGAGCCGGGCGGGTAGGCGCGCGGCCCCGTGGAGCCGGGCGGGTAGGCGCGCGGCCCTGTAGAGCCGGGATAGTCCCGGCCGCCGGGGCCGGGATAGTCCGGGTCCGGGTAGGGCCCGTCCGGGTAGTCCGCCCCGTCCTGGCGGGACCCGGCCGCCGGGAAGCCCGCCCCCGCCGGATAACCCCCGGAGCCCGCGCCCCGCCGTGGCGGGGGCAGCACGTCGTCGTCGCCGGGCAGCCCGGCCGCGGCTCAGGCGCCGCCCGCCGCCCTGACCCTCCTGCGGGTACTCTCCGCTGCCATACGGGCCGCTGCCATACGGGCCGCTGCCATACGGGCCGCTGCCGTAGGAGCCAGTGCCGGAGGAGTCGCTGCCGTAGGAGTCGCTGCCATGACCGGCCCGGCCGCGATCAGCCCGGCCATAGCCGCCACTGGACGGGCCGTAATCGCCGCTCGGGTAGCCGCCACTCGGGTAGCCACCGCTCGGGACGTCACCACGGGAGTAGCCGCCGCTGGACTGGCCGGCACCGGGATAGCCAGCACCGGGATAGCCAGCACGGGGGTAGCCAGCCCGGCTGTCCTCGGCGTCCCGTCGGCCGGCCCCGGCGTACTCCCCGCTGGCGTAGTCACCGCTGGGGTACTCCCCGCTGGCGTAGCCGCCGCCGGGATAGTCACCGCTGGTGGGCGCGCGACCGGGCAGCGGGCCGCTGGCTCCGCCGGGGCGACGGCGCGGGCCAGTGCCCCCGGGCCCCCGGCCGCCTGACCCGGCGGACCGCGGGGACGCCGCCGCGGCCTCCTGTTCCGGGGCCTCCCGCTCCGCGTCCGGGCGGGCCTTCTTGCCCCGGCGCCAGAGCTTGCGGCCACCACGATCGGCGGCCGGCGCGTCGTCCTGGTCACGGGCCGTTCCCGCCCCAGCCAGTCCCGCCCCGGAAGGGGTCAGGGGGACCGGCGGTTCCACGGACGAGTCGCCCGCCTCTTCCCAGGGGGCGACCGAACGCTCACCGAGCATCGTGGGGCTGTCGTCCTGCTCCCAGGATCGCGCGCCGGCCGCAGAGCCGGGCCAGGCCGGCGGCGGATCCCCGGCCAGCCCGGCGGGGCCGGCCCCGAACGCCGCCGCGGCCTCCGCCCCGGCGTCCCTGGCCGGCCCGGTCCCGGCGCCGGCGCTGAGGTCCTCGTTTTCTGCCCGCGGCGAGCGGCGGGAGGCGCCGGGGGTGCCGCGCCTGCCTGCGCCCGGCCCGCTGGGCGGTGCGCCAGATCCCGGGCCGCTCAGACCCGGCGTGCTCAGACCCGGCGCGCCGCGGCCCGCCGCGGCGGCGCGCCGCCCGGGCCCGCCCGCCGTCCGGCCCGCCGCCGCGGCCCGGCGGGCCAGCCGGCTGCCCCGGGACGGTTCCCCGTCCTCCGCGGGCGGCATGCTCCCGGGCAGGTCCGGCTCGCCCCGGCCGTCGGCGGCCTGCTCGCGGCGCTCGCGGCGGCCACCTGGCGCGCGCTCCGCCGCCGCGGCGCCGCTCTCCCCGGGCAGCCGGGCGCCGGGGAGGCCGAGCCCGGCCACCACCAGCAGGGCCAGCACTTCCACGGCCACGATCAGCGTCCGGCCCAGCTGGCCGTGGGAGATGTCGAGGGTGCCGCCGCCCGGCGGCAGGCGGAACGCCTGGGCCCAGGAGCCGGCCGGCGACGGGACGGACTGCAGCGCGGTGCCGTTGAGGGTGGCGGTCCAGCCACCGGACGGCTCGGCCAGTTCCAGGGTCCCGCCACCGCGGGGCGCGGCCGCACCCGAGACGCTGACCTGCCCGGAGGGCACGGCGACGAGCTTGCCGCCAGGCCCGGCCACCCGGACCCGGGCCGTGGTCTGCGCCACCCGCCACAGCTGGAAGCCAGCCGTCTTACTCACCGGGCGCAGGTCGGCCACGTTGTTCAGCGTGCTGGCCAGCGCGGCGTTGCCGGGGGCAGGCAGCAGCACATAGCCGATGTCCAGCGCCGCCAGGGCCTGACCCTGGTCCTGGGCGTCCCCGCCGCCCGGCGCGGCCAGGGTGGAGACGACGGAGTCGAGGGCCTGCTGGGCGGCGGTGGGCTGGATCAGGTCCGTGGCACCCAGCAGCGGGTCGGCGCCGCGGAGCACCTCGTAGGTGATCGCCGCGTGCCCGGCCCGCAGGACGAGGGTGCGCGGCCGCATCCCGTTGCTGGAGGAGACGCTGACAAAGGGGGGCAGCACCGGCCCGGCAGCCCCGCCGACCGGGCCCCGCACCCCCGTGGCCACCCAGGCCCCCGCCGCCAGCAGCGGCGCGCTGCACGCCGCCGCGGCCAGGATCAGGACGCCGAACCCGGCCGGGCGCCGCCATCGTCCCTCGCTGAGCTGGCCGGGCAGGGCGTCCGCGGCCACCACGGCCGCGAGCACCAGGCCGGCAGCCGCGATCGCGAGCGAGATACCCGGCCAGCCGGTCACCCGCTCGCTGGCGCCGGCCGTGGTGAGCAGCATCCGGCTCACCGCCACCGAGACCAGCAGGCCGAGCAGGGCCACCGACCAGCCCGCCAGGACCAGGAACCGCCGCGCCGTGAGCAGCAGCGCGGCCAGCGCCGCGAGGGCCAGGCCGCCGGTCACCCAGAACGGTGGCAGGCCCGGGCCGCCCGGGGACAGCAGCAGCAGCGAGCGCGCAGGCAGGGCCGCCGTGGCCAGCCCCGGCACCTTGTTCCCGGCCTCGAGGAAGAGCAGGGACGGCTGGGTGGCGACCTGCAGTGTCCACGGCAGCAGCAGGATCGGCGGGATCACCACGGTGATCCCCAGGTTGAGCAGCGTGCCCCGGCCCGACTGGCGGAAGGCCACGGCCGCGACCAGCGCGGCGAGGACCGCGATGATCCAGATCAGCGGGACAAAGGCGGCGGCGATCGCGATGACCAGGCCCGCCGCCCAGGCGGCCCGGCGGGCGCGGCGCGGGGCCTCGGTGAAGATCCGCGCGGCCAGCAGCGCGATCAGCGGGATGAGGGCGAAGACCACGGCCGAGCCGAAGCGCCCGGCGGCCACCGCGCCCATGCCTACCGGGAGCAGGGCGTAAGCCGCGGCGGCCCAGACGCGGGCCAGCACCGACGCGGTGACCCGGCGGGCCGCCAGGAAGGCCGACAGCCCGGCGAGCGGGATGCAGCCGATCATGATGACGTCGATGGCCAGCCAGGGCTTGCCGCCGAGCACCGTGGCCAGCGCGGCGATGACCGCCACGTACGGCGGGGTGGAGCTGGCCGAGCCGATCCCGGCCGGATGGAAGCCCTGGAGGTACTCCTGCCAGAGCCCGGACGCCCCGCCCCAGGCCGGGGTCAGCGCCCCGCCGGTCAGCGTGCCCGCGCCCAGCAGCGAGCGTTCCGCGATCAGCGCGACCACGGTGAGCCCGGCCACCAGCAGGACGCCCGGATGAGTCAGGATCCGCTGCGCGAGCCCGTTGTCCACCAGCATGTAGTCGTCGTCTGAGGGGTCGTCCGTGGCGTGGTGGCTGCCCGCCGTGTCGATCTGGGTCGAGGTGTAGAACACGCTCGCGGCGAACTCGGCCAGGCGCCGCACGGAGCGGCCCGGCGGCAGGTCGCCGCGCAGCCGGCTGTACGCGGCCCGCCTGCCCCGCGACCGCCGGCGGCGGGCCGTGGCGAGCTGCAGCGGGTGCCCGAGCACGGACGTCACGCCGCTGAACTCATCCAGGGCGGCCCTCGGGCGCTTCGCGAGCAGGAAGAACACGGTGCGCAGGGCGGACAGGACCAGGTTGCCGGCCAGGGCGGACAGCGCGGGGCCCAGCGGCAGGTTGGCCAGCAGGGTGAGCAGCGCGTTATGCCGGTCCATCCGGCGCGGCCGGGGGGCCGCGGCGGGCGTGCGCCGGTTCCGGGCCGTGGCCTCGAGGTGGTAGACGACCGCATCGGTGATTACCCGGACCCGGTGCCCGGCCGCGTGCACCCGCCAGCAGAAGTCCACGTCGTCGCGCAGCAGCGGCATGGCCGGGTCGAAGCCGCCGACCTGGTCCCAGACGTCCCGGCGGACCAGCATGCCGGCGCTGCTCACCGCCATGACGTCGCGGTCTCCGTCGTGCTGGCCCTGGTCCACCTCACGGGGCTCGACGCCGGTGATCCGCCGCCCGGCACTGTCGATGGTGATCCCGGCCTCGAGCAGCACCCGCCGGTCGGCCCAGTCCATCACCTTGGGCCCGAGTACCGCCGACGAGCGCGCCTCGGCAGCACCGCGCAGCAGCCGCTCCAGGGCGTCGGGAGCAGGCTCGCAGTCGTCGTGCAGCAGCCAGACCCACTCGGTCCGCTCGCCGGGCGCCAGCCCGGCGGGCCCGGGAACGTTGGTGTTGGCCGCCCGGTGCCGCAGGGCCTGCGCGATGGCCGCGCCGTAGCCGGTCCGGCGGTCCATGCCGAACACCACCGAGCGGCCCAGCAGCTCAGCGAGCACGGCCCCGCTACGGTCCCGGCTGCCGGTGTCCACGGCCACGACCCGCTGCACCGGCCGGGTCTGGCCGAGCAGTGCCTCGGCGATACGCGGCAGCCACGCGGCGCCATCGTGAGCGACGATCACCGCGGTAACGACGTGCTGGCCCTGCGTGTTAGTTGTCGACACGAGTCCGCTTGCTGGTCAGAATGGTCACCTGCTGGGGCACCACCAGCTGTGCGCTCGAGGTCCCAGCCGGGTCGGGTACGCGTGAACAATACGCGACCTGATACCGGCCAGGCAGGCACTCTGGACGCTTCAGTGCAGACCGCCGCCGCCCGGGCAGCCGTGACCGCCTGGACGCCGGGCAGCTACGCTGCACGGCCGTCCAGGCAGGTAACGGGCGGTGACCAACTGATGGCCCGGACATCAGCGAACGGGCCACGCCGACAAGAAGGCGGGCCAGACCCAGATGGGCCAGACCAGCTCCAGCCGGACCGTAACGGGCCGGACCGGGACGGTCAGACCGCCTCGCGCTTCATCCGGCGCCGCTCACGCTCGGACAGCCCGCCCCAGATGCCGAAGCGTTCGTCATGCTCCAGCGCGTACTCCAGGCACTCCATGCGGACCTCGCAGCCCCGGCAGACCTTCTTGGCCTCCCGGGTGGAGCCGCCCTTCTCAGGGAAGAAAGCCTCCGGATCCGTTTGTGCGCAGAGTGCGCGATCTTGCCAGCCAGATTCGGCGGCGTCGTCAACACCGATTCCGAACCCGACGGACTCCAGCGGGACGATGACGTCTGCCACCGTGCACCTCCTACCCCTTCGATGCCCGTGCCCTCTCCCCCGGGACACGGAAACTACACGTATGAAATTACACCCGCGTGTCTTGCGCTGAGTCAAGCTGGATACGTGGTAGAGGCAGTGTTCTTGACCCTGATGACGGGAAAGTCCGGTCAGAATCCTGGGGCCCCAGCATGGCCGGCAGGCCGGGGCGGCCCGGAAATCAGCTTCCCGGGGGGTTCGCGGCACTGGCCTGAGCCAGGGTTGCAAGACTGGCCGCCATGCGCATCACCGTGCTGGCAGGCGGAGTCGGGGCCGCGCGCTTCCTGCGCGGGCTGAAGGCTGAGGTCCCGGACGCCGACATCACCGTCATCGGCAATACCGGGGACGACATCAGCCTGTTCGGCCTGCACGTCTCGCCCGACCTGGACACCGTGATGTACACGCTCGGCGGCGGGATCAGCGAGGAGCAGGGCTGGGGCCGGGCCGGCGACACGTTCACCGTCCTGGGTGAGCTGGCCGCCTACAGCTCCGGCTCCGGCTGGTCCGGGCCGGACTGGTTCAACCTGGGCGACAAGGATTTCGCCACCCACATCGTCCGGACGAGCATGCTGGCGGCCGGGCAGCCGCTGTCGGCGGCCACGGCCGCGCTGTGCCAGCGCTGGCAGCCGGGGGTGACGCTGATCCCGATGACGGACGACTGGACTGAGACCCACGTGGTCCTGGCCGACCGGGCCGGCCAGCCGCCCGGCCCGGGCCAGCCCCCGGGACCAGGCCAGCCGCCCGGGCCGGGGCAGGCGGGGACCCGCCGCACCGTGCACTTCCAGGAATGGTGGGTGCGGCTGCACGCTGAGGTGCCCGCGGCCGACATCATCATCGAGGGGGCGGCCCAGGCCCGGCCTGCCCCGGGCGTGCTCGAGGCGATCGACGCGGCCGACGTGGTCCTCTTCCCGCCCTCCAACCCGGTGGTGAGCATCGGCGCCATCCTGGCTGTGCCCGCGATCGCGGACGCGGTCCGGGCCAAGACCGTGGTCGGGGTGTCCCCGATCATCGGCGGCGCCCCGGTGCGCGGCATGGCCGACGCGTGCCTGGCGGCCATCGGGGTGCCCGCCACCGCCCAGGCCGTGGCGGCGCACTACGGTCCCGGGCTGCTGAACGGCTGGCTGGTCGACGAGCAGGACAAGGCCGCGGTGGACGACCCGGAACTGGCCGGGATCACGGTCCGCGCGCTGCCCCTGTACATGACGAGCCTCGCCGCCACCGCCACCATCGCCCGGGCTGCCCTCGACCTGGCCCGGGACCTGCGCGGATGACCGGCCGCGGCCCGGGCGGCCCCGCCGCCCCGCGCAGCCTGTCGGTGACCGGCGTGGCCGGCCTGCCCGAGATCGCCGCCGGCGACGACCTGGCCAGCCTGATCGCGGACGCCGCGCCGGACCTGGCCGACGGCGACATCCTCGTGATCACCTCGAAGATCGTGAGCAAAGCGGAGGACCGCGTCATCCGGGCCGACCGGGACAAGGCGATCGACGCGGAGACGGTCCGGGTGGTGGCGCGGCGCGGCCCGGCCCGCATCGTGGAGACCCACCACGGCCTGGTACTCGCTGCGGCCGGGGTGGACGACTCCAACACGGCCCCGGGCACGGTGGCCCTGCTGCCCGTGGACCCGGACGAGTCGGCCCGCCGGATCCGCCGCGGGCTGCGCGATCGGCGCCACGTCAACGTGGCCGTGGTCATCACCGACACGATGGGACGGCCCTGGCGGATAGGCCAGGCGGACGCGGCCATCGGCGCCGCCGGGCTGGCCCCGCTGCGCGACTACCGCGGCGAGGCGGACACCTTCGGCCAGACCATGGAGGTGACGGTCACCGCCGTCGCCGACGAGCTCGCGTCGGCGGCGGACCTGGTCAAGGGCAAGGTGGCCAGCATCCCGGTGGCGCTGGTCCGGGGGCTCGGGGAGCTGGTCACCGAGGACGACGGTCCGGGCGCCCAGGCCCTGATCCGGCCCGCGGCAGAAGACATGTTCCGGTACGGCCCGGGCGAGGTGCTGTACGCGCGGCGCACGGTGCGGGAGTTCACCGCCGACCCGGTGGACCCCGGGGCGGTGCACCGCGCGATCGCGGCCGCCGTCACCGCGCCGGCGCCGCATCACTCCACGCCGGTCCGGTTCGCGGTGCTGTCCTCAGCCCGGGCCCGGACCGCGCTGCTCGACGACATGCTGGCCGCGTGGATCTCGGATCTGCGCGGGGACGGGTTCACCGAAGAGCAGATCGCGCGGCGGGTCCGGCGCGGCGAGCCGTTGCGGCGGGCCCCGCTGATCATCGTGCCGTGCCTGGTCGCCGACGCGGCCCACGTTTACCCGGACGCCAGGCGGAACGCGGCCGAGCGGGAGATGTTCGTGGTGGCGGTGGGCGCGGCCGTGGAGAACCTGCTCGTCGCGCTGGCCGTGGAGGCACTGGGCTCCTGCTGGGTGTCCAGCACCATGTTCTGCCGCCCGGTCGCGGCGGCCGCCCTCGGCCTGCCGGAGGGCTGGGAGCCGATGGGCGCGGTCGGCGTGGGCCACCCCGCGGCCCCGCCCGCCGACCGGCCGCCCCGTGACCCGGGCGACTTCATGCTGACCCTGTGACAGGCGGCCCGCTCCCGGGCGGCCCGCTCCCGGGCCGCCCGCGTCCTGGTAGCTAGATCTCCAGGCGGCGGGACAGGTCGGAGGCCAGCACGCCGCCGGGGTCGAGTTCGGCGCGGAGCTTGCGGAACTCCTCCAGTCGCGGGTACATCCCGGCGAACACCTCGGGCCGCACCCGGGAGTCCTTGGCCAGGTAGACCCGTCCCCCGGCGTCCAGCACGTCCTGGTCGAGCTGGTCGAGCAGCCCGGCCAGGCCGGGCGTGCCCGCCGGGAAGTCGAGCGCCAGCGTCCAGCCCGGCAGCGGGAAGGACAGGAAACCCGGGTCAGCCGGGCCGAACCGCTTGAGCACGGTCACGAACGAGGGGGCGCGGGCGCCGCTGATCCGCTCCAGCGCCTGGCGCACCACGGCCTCCTGGCCGAACGGCACCACGAACTGGTACTGGCGGAAGCCCGGCGGGCCGTAGACGCGGTTCCAGTTCCTGATCCCGTCCAGCGGATGGAAGAACGCGCCGATGGTCTGGATCTCCCCCTCGCGCCGCCGCGGGGCCTTGCGGAACCAGACCTCGTTGGCCAGCCCGACCGTGACCGGGTTCAGCAGCCCGCCCGGGAAACCCCGCGGGGCGCCGATCCGGGCGCCGGGCCGGAACGCCAGCGGGTCGCGCCGGTCCTTGGGGGCCAGTTCGCCCAGGGTCGCGAAGTCGCCGCTGGTGATCACGGACCGGCCCAGGGCGGCCCCGCGGGCCAGGCAGTCCGTCCAGGCCACGGTGTAGCCGTAGCGGTCGTCGGTGGCCGACAGGTAGGCCATGGTCTCGTCAACGTCGGGGGTGCGGACGGTGTCCACCCGCACCCGCGAGGTCTGCACCGGCTTCAGCTGGACGGCCGCGGCCGTGATGATGCCGGTCAGGCCCATCCCGCCGGCCGTGGCCCAGAACAGGCGGGGATCATCACCGGGTGTCACCCGGCACTGGCGGCCGTCCGGCAGCAGCAGGTCGAACCAGGGCACGTGCTGGGCGAAGCTGCCCGCGACGTGGTGGTTCTTGCCGTGCACGTCGGCGGCGATCGCGCCGCCCACCGTCACCTGCCGGGTCCCGGGTGATACCGGCACGAACCAGCCGGATGGCAGGCCCGTCACCATGAGCTGCTCCAGGCTGACCCCGGCGTCGCAGGTGACCAGCCCGGTGCTGGCGTCGAAGCTGGTGATCCGGCGCATCGCGGTGGTGCCGATGACCAGGCCGCCGCCGCATTGCGCCGCGTTGTTGTAGCTGCGGCCCAGGCCCCGGGCGATCACGCCGCGGGCCGGGGCGGCGGCCAGCAGCCCGGCGACCTCGGCGGGATCAGCGGGCTCGGCCAGCTGCGCGGTCGAGGGCGCGATCCGGCCCCAGCCGGTGAGCTCGGTGGCCCGGCCGGCCGGCCCGGCCCCCGCCGGGGTCCCGCCACTGCGATCTGCCATGCCTCGTCCCTCCGGTGGCACTACTGCCCGTGCTGCCCCACGATCATGCCCGGTCCGGCCCGCGCCAGGGCAGGGTACAACGGCCCCGGCGCGGGACGGGTCAGGGCATGGCCAGCGGCAGCGGCGCACGCGTGCCGCCCCGCACCGCCTCGCACACCCCGTCGCTGGCCGCCGCGGCCGCCAGCCGGTCGGGGGCGGGCTGCCCGTAGGTGGTGGTGCGCTGCCGCAGCGGCCGCTCCAGCGGCGCCACCAGCTCGGCGAACTGGCTGATCGTCTTGAACGAGCCGTTCTGCGAGCCGGCCATCCGGCTGATCGTCTCTTCCATCAGCGTGCCGCCCAGGTCGTTCACGCCGCCCTGGAGCACGTCCCGGCACAGGTCCTCGCCGAGCTTGACCCACGAGCACTGGATCGAGCTGATCGCGCCGTGCAGCATGATCCGGGATAGCGCGTGCACGGCCCGGTTCTCCCGCCGGGTGGGCCCGGGCCGGGCCAGCCCGGCCAGGTAGATGGGCGCGCTGGCGTGCACGAACGGGAGCAGCACGAACTCGGTGAAGCCGCCGGTACGTTCCTGGATGCCCCGGATGACCCGCAGGTGCCCGACCCAGTGCGCCGGGGTGTCCACGTGCCCGTACATCATCGTCGCGGAGGTCGGGATGCCCAGCTCATGGGCGGTGGTGATGACCTCGATCCAGGCGGACGCGGGGAGCTTGCCCTTGGTGAGTACCCAGCGCACGTCGTCGTCGAGGATCTCCGCGGCCGTGCCGGGCAGCGAGCCGACCCCGGCTTCCCGGGCCCGCCCCAGCCAGTCCCGGATGCTCAGCCCGGTCCGGGACGCGCCGTTGACCACCTCCATGGGCGAGAACGCATGCACATGCAGACCGGGCACCCGCTCCTTGACCTCGGCCGCGATGTCGAAGTAGGCCGTGCCGGGCAGGTCGGGATGGATACCGCCCTGCATGCAGACCTCGGTGGCCCCGGCCGCCCAGGCTTCCTGCGCCCGGTCGCCGATCTGGGCCATGGACAGCGTGTAGGCGTCCGCGTCGGTGCGGCGCTGGGCGAACGCGCAGAACCGGCAGCCGGTGTAGCAGACGTTGGTGAAGTTGATGTTGCGGGTGACGACGTAGGTCACGTCGTCACCCATGACGTCCCGGCGCAGCCCGTCGGCCAGCGCGGCCAGGGCCTCCAGTTCCGGGCCGTCCGCGTCCAGCAGCGCGAGGGCTTCGGAATCGGTGATCCCGGCCGGGTCGCGCTCGGCGCTGCGCAGGGCCGCCGCCACCTCGGGCCGCAGGCGCCGCGGGGCCGCCACCGCGTCCCGCCGGGCCTCGGGGGCGATCCGGGTCGCGACCTCGGCCCAGTCCCCGTAGACCTCGGAGAAGTCCTCCCGCCGGTCGGCCGTCCGGCCGGCGGTGTCGATGGTCACGTGCAGGTCGGTGCGGCCGGACGCCTCACCCCAGCCCCCGTCCGGCTCCTGCCAGGGCAGGCCGGCCGGGCGGGTGTCCTCGCGGGCCAGCCCGGTGGCCGGATCGGCGAGCGCGGCCACGTGGGCGGCGAGCCTCGGGTCCAGCCATGGCTCGCGCAGGTAGCCCGGGTAGATCGTGAGGCGCTCGCGCAGCGTCAGGCCGGCCGCCGCGGTCCGCTCGGCCAGCTCGTCGATCTGCGGCCAGGGCCGCTCCGGGTTGACGTGGTCCGGGGTGAGCGGCGACACTCCGCCCCAGTCGTCGATCCCGGCCGCCAGGATCAGCCCGTACTCCTCGCCGATCAGGTTCGGCGGGGCCTGGATGCGCGCGGCCGGCCCGAGGACCAGCCGGGTGACCGCGATGGTGGCGGCCAGGTCCTCCAGCTCGGCGTCCGGCACGCCGCGCATCTTCGTGTCCGGCTTGGCCCGGAAGTTCTGCACGATCACTTCCTGGATGCCGCCGTACTCGCGGGCCACGCCGCGGATGGCGAACACCGACTCGGCCCGTTCGGCCAGGGTCTCGCCGATTCCGATCAGGATGCCGGTGGTGAACGGCACGCTGCTGCGGCCCGCGTCCTCCAGCACCCGCAGCCGGACCGCGGGATCCTTGTCCGGGCTGCCGAAGTGCGGGCCGCCGCGCTCGGTGAACAGCCGGGCCGCCGTGGTCTCCAGCATCATGCCCATGGACGGGGCGACAGGCTTGAGCCGCTGGAAGTCCTGCCAGCTCAGCACGCCCGGGTTCAGGTGCGGCAGCAGCCCGGTCTCCTCCAGCACCCGGATGGCCATGGCCCGGACGTAGGACAGGGTGTCGTCGTAGCCGTGCGCGTCCAGCCACTCCCGGGCCTGGGGCCAGCGCGCCTCCGGCTGGTCGCCCAGGGTGAACAGGGCTTCCTTGCAGCCGAGGGCGGCCCCGTCCGCGGCGATGCGCAGCACCTCGTCCGGGGACAGGTACGGGCTGTCCAGCCGCCCGGGCACGGTCACGAACGTGCAGTAGCCGCAGCGGTCCCGGCACAGCCGGGTCAGCGGGATGAACACCTTGCGCGAGTAAGTGATGACGCCGGGACGGCCCGCGGCGTCCAGCCCGCTGTCCCGGGTCCGGGCCGCGTAGCTCAGCAGCTCGGTCAGCTGATCACCGCGGGCGTGCAGCAGCACGGCCGCCTCGGCGGGATCCAGGGTCTTGCCGTCCCGGGCCCGGGCCAGCGCGCGGCGCATCGCGCTGGCCGTAGGCAGCGCGTCCGCAGGCCGCGCGCTGTGAGGCCGCGCGCTGTGAGGCAGGGTGCTGGACGGCTGGGGTTCCGGCTGAGCTGGGGCGGCGGGGGGGTGGGGGGCGGGCGTGTCAGCGCTCATCCTCCCCACCCTAGGTGGTGCCCCGGCCGCACTCCGGCCCGGCTATCCCGCACGGCGGCCGGGAGGCGGGTCAGAAGGCGCGGTAGTCGCGGACCGACATCCGGGGGCCGCGCCGCGGCGGGCGGATCCCGCCCAGCTCGACCAGGCGGGCCGCCCGGTGCCGGTGCCCGGCGTACGGTGCCAGCAGTTCGAGCATCCCGGCGTCGTCCACCACCCGCCCGGCGAGCGCCCAGCCCACGGCCGAGGGCAGGTGATAGTCCCCCACGGACACCGCGTCCGCGTCCCCGCAGGCGCGCTGCCGCACCTCGGCCGAGGTCCAGACGCCGATCCCGGGCAGGGACCGCAGCCGGCGGTCCGCCTCCGCCGAGTTCATGGTCACGATCTCCTCGAGCCGGCCCGCCACCTCGGCCGCGCCGATGATGGTGCGGGCCCGCACCCCCTCGACCCCGGCCCGGTGCCACTCCCAGGACGGGATGCGGCACCAGGCCCGCGGCGGGGGGCAGACCCGCATCCCGGCCGGGGCAGGCCCCGGGGCCGTGTCACCGAACTTGAGCAGCAGGTAGCGCCAGGCCCGGCGGGCCTCCACGCCGACCACCTTCTGCTCCAGCACGGCCGGGACCAGGGCCTCGAGTACCCGGCCGGACCGGCCGACCCGGACACCCGGATGCCGCGCGGACAGCTCGCGCAAGACCGGGTGGGCGGGATCGAACCCGGCCCGGTCGTCGTCGGCGCCGAGCATCCCGGGCAGCTCGCGGAGCAGCCACGCGGCGCCCGGGCCCCACGCGGCCGCGCGGACCACGGTGACCGGGCCCGGCGCGGCCGGGGAGGCAGCCTCAGGGCGCGCGGGCCGGGCCGGGGCCACGCGGAGCGTGCCGGGTCCCTCTGGGGTCAGTGAGGTGCGCCAGGTGCAGCCGTCCGGGGTGACCCGGAAGGCCGGATCCCCGCGGCCGCGGGCGTGCACGCCCAGGGTGCGCGGCAGGTCGAGCAGGAACGGCGCCCGCCATTCCCGCGTCGCGCCCGGATCGCCCGCCCCGCCCGGCGGCTGGTTCCCCGCGGCCACGGCGGCCGGCTGGTCTCCAGTTTCCCCGATTACGGCCGGCGGCTGGTCCCTGGCGCCCCCGGCGACGGCCGGCGGCGGCTGCACCACTGAGGCCACCGCGCGGTCAGGCGTCGGTGGAGAAGCGGACGCAGGTCAGGCCCAGGGTCTGGCCGGGCCAGACCCGCAGCCCGCAGCGCAGCTCGTTCCCCGGGGCGATGTGCGCCTCGTCCCCGATCACCACGCCGTCCAGCACCACGCCCTCGCCGACGACCGTGCCGCGGCCGATCACGCTGCCGCTGACCCGGGCCCCGGCGCCGATGCTGGCCGCGTCGAACAGCACGCTGCCGGTGACGTAGGCTTCCGCGCCGACCCGCGCGCCCGCGCCGACCACGGTGCCGCCGGCCACCTGGGCCGCCGGGTCAACCGCCGCCCCGTCCAGGGCCAGCATCTCCCCGGGCGGGCCCGGCAGGGCGGCCGAGGCCAGCCGCCCGCGCACCAGGTCACACGAGCCCTGCACGAACGCCTCGGGGGTGCCCACGTCGAGCCAGTAGGACGAATCGGGGTAGCCCATCACCACGGACCCCGCGCTGATCAGGTCCGGGAAGGTACTGCGTTCCACGGAGATCACCTGGCCGGGCGGGATCTCGTCGATGACCGACCGGCGGAACACGTAGCAGCCCGCGTTGATCCGGTTGGTGACCGGGTTGGGGGTCTTCTCCAGGAACGCGGTCACCCGGCCGTCGGGGTCGGTGGGCACGCAGCCGAACCGCGCCGGGTCGGGCACCTCGACCAGGTGCAGCGTCACCGCGGCGTCGGCCTTGCGGTGCAGGTCGATCTGCGCGGAGATGTCGTGGCCGGACAGGATGTCGCCGTTCAGCACGACGACCGGGCTGTCCGGGCCGCTGCGCAGGCCGGACGCGGCGTTCCGGATCGCGCCGCCGGTGCCGAGCGGCTCCGCCTCGTGCACGTAGGAGATCTCCAGCCCGAACGCGGCCCCGTCGCCGAAGCACTCGGCGAACATGCTGGCCCGGTAGGCGGTGGCCAGCACGACATGGGTGATACCGGCTGCGGCGGCCTTGGCGAACTGGTGGGCGAGGAACGGCACGCCCGCGGTCGGCAGCAGCGGCTTGGGCGTCCCGATGGTCAGCGGGCGCAGCCGGGTGCCCTGGCCGCCGACGAGCAGGATCGCCTCAAGCGGCTCGCGGCTGGCTTGGGATAGGGCTGAGGACATTTCTGGCTGGCCTGACATAGGCAGCGAGATTACTCCGCACCCTGCGCCGCTGCACGCTGGTACGACGCCATGTGGGCCTCGGCCGAGGCCTCCCAGGTGAATTCCTGGGACCGGGCGTGCCCGGCCTCACCCAGGGATTCCAGCCGGGCCGGGTCGTCGAGCAGGCCGCGCAGCGCCGCCTGGATGTCCTCGGCGTCCGGCTCGGTATAGGCGACCGCGTCCCCGCCGACCTCCGGCAGCGACGCCCGGTGGGTGGTGAGCACCGGCGCGCCGCAGGCCATGGCCTCCAGCACGGGCAGCCCGAAACCCTCGCCGCGGCTCGGGAACGCCACCACGAGCGCACCGCCGAGGAAGCCGGGCAGGTCCGAGAAGCGCAGGTACCCGGGGCGGACCAGGCGCAGGTGCGCGGGGACCGCGGCGACCGCCTCGTCCACCTCCTCGCTCCAGCCACTGCCGCCGCCGAGCACCAGCGCGGGCGGGTCGGACAGGTCCGCCACGGCGCCGGCCCAGCCGCTGATCAGCGCCGGGACGTTCTTGCGCGGCTCCAGGCCACCCAGGTAGGCCACGTACGGCTTGCCGTGCAGGCCCAGCCGGTCGGACACCTGGCGCATCCGCTCCGGGGCCGGGCGGTGGAACAGCGCGTGGTCCACGCCGTGGTACGCCACGTCGATCCGGGTCGGGTCGGCGCCCAGCACCCGGACCAGCTCGTCCCGGGTGGCCTTGGACGGGACCAGCAGCCGGGTGGCCCGCCGGGCCGCGGTCCGGATCGCGGATTTGAAGAAGGTCGCCGTCACCGGATTGTGCGCGTCCGGCTCGGTGAAGTACGTCAGGTCGTGAATGGTCGAGACCACGGGCACGCCGGGCCGCAGCGGCATCGTGTAGTGCGGGGCGTGCAGGACGTCGGCGTTCACCTGCTGAGCGACCAGCGGCAGGCCGGTCTGCTCCCAGGCCAGTCGGGCCGGCCGGTGCGCGATGGCGGTCGGGCCGGCCACGATGCTCGCCTCGGGCACGAGCCTGCCGTACCGCTCTTCGTCATTTCGCTGGCACGCCACCGCGAGGTCCGCTCCGGTCGCGCCCAGCGCGGCCACCAAGCCGTCGACGTAACGGCCGAGCGCGCCGCGGTCCGCCGGGACGGCGGTCGCGTCAACCAGCACCCGGGGTGCCACGAGCAGTCTTTCTCCTTCCCCCCGCCTGCGGGCCAGTGGTGCCTGCCCCTGGTTCCTCAGTACCGGGCTGCCAGTACCGAGTAGCCAGATAGCTGGCCAATTCAGCATTGATAATGTCCCGTCAGGACCGAGCGTACGCCCTCCGCCGACCTGCCGGTGAGCATCGGCGCTCATGTCCCGCGCGGGCCGCGACCCAGGCTGGCAGCGTCGTCGCGGCCGGCATGGTCTAGACCATGCTACGGCGCGGCGGGCCACACCAGAAGGGCTTAGTTACCCCGAGGCGGACGGCGACGGGGTGGCCTTCGCCGACGGCGGCGAGTGGCTCTGGGCGGCCTTCTGGGCCTGGTCCAGCGCCTGCTTCATGAGGGCGGTGTACTTACCGTAGCTGGCGAAATCGCCGGTCTTGAGGGCCGCCTGGGCCTTGGCGTAGTCCGACTCGGCCTGAGCCAGGTCACCACGCACGGTCGCGCTGGCCGACCCCGACCCGCTGCCGGAGCCCGACGAACCCGACGAGCCTGACGAGCCCGACGAATTGGGCGACAGGCCCGGGATGACCTGGCTGAGCGCGCCGGACAGGGTGGGCGCGAACCCGACGTTCCCGTCGAACGAGACCGCGACCCGCTTGAGCACGGGGTAGGACCCGGAGGTGCTGCTGCCCGTGGTGCCGGCCGCCTGGATGTAGATCGGTTCCTCGTAGACCAGCGCGCCGCCGACCGGGAGCGTGATCAGGTTGCCCTCGATGACCTTGGAGCCGTTCTGCCGGTACAGCGACAGCTGGGAGGAGATCGTCGGGTCCGACTCGAACGTGCTCTGCACCTGCTGCGGGCCGAGGATCGCAGCGTCCTGGGGTAGCTGGAGGACCCGGATCGTGCCGTAACCGGGCGACTGGGGATTGCTGTCCACCGCCACGTACGCGGCCAGGTTCTGCCGCCCGCGCTGGACCAGCGGGGAGGTCATCGAGAACTGCGCCGACGCGCCGGGCATCTGCATGGTCTGGTAGTACGGCGGCTGGCTGGCCGGCTGCGGGCTGCTGGAGGAGCCCGGGTTGTCCGGCACGGCCCAGAAGTTCTGCCCGCCGTAGAAGGCCTGGGCGGACTGGACGTGGTACTGGGTCAGGATCTGGCGCTGCACCTCGAACAGGTCCGGCGGGTAGCGCAGGTGCGGCAGCAGGGCGGCAGGGATCTGCGACTGGGGCTTGATGATCCCGGGGAACGCGTTCATCCAGGTGCGCAGGATCGGGTCGCTGGCGTCCCAGGCGTACAGCGTCACGCTGCCTGTGTAGGCGTTCACCACCGCCTTGACCGAATTCCGGATGTAGTTGATGTCGCCGGTGGGCTGGCCGGCCACGGTGCCGCCCGGGGCGTCACTGGTCCCCGTGGCCTGATCCATGCTGACCCGCTGCGAGTACGGGTACAGGCCGGTGGTGGTGTAGCCGTCCACCACCCAGAGGATCTGCCCGTTGGCGACGACCGGGTAGGAGTTGCCGTCCAGGGTGAGGAACGGCGCCACCTTCGCCACCCGGGCCAGCGGCTGCCGGTCATAGAGGATCTTCGACTGGCTGTTGATGGCCCCGGACAGCAGGATGTTCAGCTCGCGGAACTTGATCGTGTACAGCAGCCGGTTCAGCGGCGAGCCCACGTCCACGCCGCCGCTGCCGTGGTAGGTGTTGTTCTGCTGGCCACCCAGGGCCGTGCCGGACGGATAGTCCAGCTCCTGCTTGCGGCCGCCCGCGGGACCGCCGACGATCGCGTACGCGTTCTGCCCCTCACCGAAGTACACCCGGGGCTGCCGCAGGCCCAGGTCCCCGTGCGGCGGGATGTCGCTCTCCACGAACGACGGGTTGCCGTTGCCCTGGACCGTGTTGGCCGTGGCGGCGACCACCCCGAAGCCGTGCGTGTAGACCAGGTGGGTATTGATCCAGTTGCCCTGGCCGGGCGGCGGGCCGCCCATGCCGCGCACCGCCACGACCGTGTCCTGCGGCAGCGGGCCCGCCCCCGGCAGCGGGTAGCGGTCCATGGCCAGGTTGGCCGGGAACTGGTAGTAGCTCTTGACCTGCTGGAGCTGCTGGAAGGTCGGCGACACCACGTCGGGATCCAGCAGCCGCATCCCCGGCAGCGTGCTCACCTCGTTGTCCAGCGCGGACTGCGGCACGTTGGTCGTCGCCGCGTACGGGGTGACCCGGACCGCGGACGGGGTCAGCCCGTACGCCTGCCGGGTGGTGGTGATCTCCCGGCGGATGTAGGGGGTCTCCTTGGCCAGCTCGTTCGGCTTGACCACGAACTGCTGGATGATCGCCGGGTACAGGCCGCCGATCAGGATCGCGGACAGCACCAGCAGCCCGAACCCGACCGCGGGCAGCATGGCGCTGCGCCGGGCCGCGCCCGCGAAGAACAGCAGGGCGCACAGGACGGCGATGATCGCGAGCACGGTCTTGGCCGGCAGCACCGCGTTGACGTCCGTGTAGGAGGCGCCGGTGGTGACCGCGCCGCGCTGGGAGAAGTCGATGCCGTACCGGTCGACCCAGTACGCCACGGCCTTGAGCAGCACGAACACGCCGAACAACACGAACAGGTGAGCCTGCGCCGCCATCGTCACCCGGGGGTGGCGGCCCTGCATCCGCAACCCGCCGTACAGGTAGTGCACCAGGGTGGCCAGCACCAGCGAGAGCAGCACCGCCGCGAACAGGTAGCTCAGCACCATCCGGATGAACGGGTAGGTGAAAACGAAGAAAGAAAGATCCATCTTGAACTGGGGATCTACTTTCCCGAACTTCACCTGGTTGGCGAACAGCAGCCAGGTGCGCCAGGAGCCCGCGGCGCTGATCCCGGAGATCACGCCGATGACGCCGAGCACCACCCCCAGCAGGAGCCGCCGGTGCGGGTCGATGGCCATCCGGTAGGCGTCACCGCCCTGGCCCGGCGCGGGCACCGGCCGGTAGATGGGCCGCAGCCGGTAGGCCAGGGTGGCGTTCGCCCCGGTGACTACGGCCATGAACAGCCCGGCCACGAAGAACATCGCCCAGCGGGTGCCGTAGGTGGTGCCGAACACCGACGAATAGTGGATGGCCCGGTACCACAGGAAATCGGTCCAGACCCCGGCCACGATCGTGATCAGCACCAGGAAAGCGATGATGGCCACGATGACCGGCAGGACCAGCCGGGGCCAGCGGAGCACGGCGAGCGGCGGACGGCCAGCAGGCTGCCGGGCCGATCCGGACCGGAAGGACACCGCACTCCCCCTTACACGCTGTTAGCGCCAGATCATCGGCACCGCGTACCTCACTGGATTCAACCGCCACACCATTCCTCAGCCAGGCCTCGACCGGTCAGGCATGGTGGCCATGCGGCGCCAATGTACCCCGATCAGGGCGGCCAGGCGTCACCGGCGCCGGCGTGGTGATCATGTAACCGTCAGGTGACGGTCAGAAAGCGCTCAGCCAGCAGGCATCCCGCCGGGGCGGCGCTCAGCAGCCGGGGACGCTCCGGCCGGCCTTCAGGGCGGTCAGATCGTTGATGGCCTGGCGCAGCGTGGCCACCTTGACCAGCCGCAGCCCGGCCGGAACCGCCCCGGTCGTGTCCGCGCAGTTGGCCGCCGGAGTCAGGAAGACGGTCGCACCGGCCGCACGGGCACCCGCCATCTTCTGCTGGATCCCGCCGATCGCGGACACCGCGCCATTCGCCGAGATCTCCCCGGTCCCGGCGATGAAGCGGCCGCCGGTCAGGTTGGCGGGGGTCAGCTTGTCCACGATGCCGAGCGCGAACATCATCCCGGCGCTCGGCCCGCCGATGTCACCCACCTTGATCTTGATGGGGAAGGGGAAGCGGTAGCTCTCCTGGACGAACACCCCGATCACGGCGTGCCCCTGGACGTTCACGGTCTTCAGCCGGACATGCCCGGACTTGCCCCGGCGGACGATCGCGAGGCTCACCACCGACCCCGGGGCGTGCGTCCGGACCAGGCTCCCGGTGTCCTGGGTGCAGCTGACCGGGGTGCCATCCACCGCTGTGATGGTGTCGCCGGCGTGCAGCACCCCCGCGGCCGGGAGGCCCTTCTCCGTCTGCGTGACGGTGTCCACGGTGGTGAATCCGATCCCCAGCGTGCACAGGGCCGCCGCCTGCGCCGTCTCCTGTGAGTTGGCCATCTGCGCGGTGTCCTGCTGGACGACCTGCTGCTCCGACTGCCCGGCCGGGAACAGCTCCTGCTCCGGGACGACCGCCGTGTGCGGGGACAGCCAGGCGCGCAGCGCCGTGAACACGTTGAACCCGTCACCCGGGCCGCCCAGGAACGAGACCGTCACCAGGTTCAGGTGCCCGGAGGTCGGGTATGTGGGATGACCGGCGATCGAGATCAGCGGGCCGCTCGAGGTCTTGCCCAGCGTGTTCAGCGTCGGGCCGGGCGAGAGGATCACGTACGGCACGGGCACCAGGGCCGCCACGAGAGCGGCGGCCACCACGCCGATCCCGGCCACCAGCAGAGTCACAGTGCGGCGCGACATGGGGGGAAGACTACGCACTGTTCACCCATTCGCTCTCGCCGTCCCCGAATACCTGGTGCTTCCAGACCGGCACGCTCTGCTTGAGCTCGTCGATCAGGGCGCGGCACGCGGTGAAAGCCTCGGCACGGTGCGGGCAGGAGACGGCGACCACGACGGCCAGGTCACCCACGGCCAGGTCGCCCACCCGGTGCACGGCCGCGATCGCGGTGACGTCGAAGCCGGCCGCGACCTTCTCGCAGACCCGGCGCAGCTCGGCCGCGGCCGAGGGGTGCGCACTGTAGGACAGGTGGCGCACGTCACGGCCATGATCATGATTCCGGACCGCGCCGGTGAACAGGGCGATGCCACCGGCCGAGGGGTCGGCCACGGCGTCGTGCACCTCGTCCACGGACAGCGGCTTGTCCCGCACCTCGGCGAGCCGGATCACAGTCACGGAGCCAAGGTAGCCCCTGAACCTGGACGGCTGGACCGGGGGCGTTGAGGTTTTCGTTGCGGCGGATCAAGGGCGGCGGAGCCGGAGCCGCGGCCGTCTGCGCGTCAGGGGCTGCGCTTGCGGCGGCGGGCCACCTCCCGCACGATGGCGGCGGTCCCGATCACGGCCACGGTCGCCCCGGCCGCGGTGATCGTCGTTTCCTTGCGGGGCAGCCGGCGCCCGGCCACGGCATGGTGCCCGGCCCGCTGCTTCAGCAGCTCCACCAGGGCCGCCGCGTTGTCGTAGGCCGGCCGCCAGCCCGCCTCGCGGAGCGCCTGGCACTCGACTACCCAGGGGTAGACCATGTACCGCAGGTCCGCGACCGGCGCGGGGGTGATGCCCAGCCGGTGCAGCCGCTGCGCCGTGCCGAACGTCAGCCCGGCGGGCAGCTCGACCCGGCGCAGCCCGCTCAGCTCCTCGACCTCTTCCTCCTCCAGCCAGCCGTCGCAGCCCACCGCGAACGACCCGTCGATCTTCCCGGTCACCGCCAGCTCGAGCGCGGACGCCAGGTCCTCGATGTGGCAGAACTGCCAGCGCGGCGCGCAGCCCTTCACGGTGAGCAGCCGGGGGGACTCGAAATGCCGGGTGACGAGGGTGTCCACACCCTCCCCGACCAGCGCGGCCGGGCGGACCACGGTGATGGCCATGCCCGGGTGGGACCGCGGTGAGCGCTGGGCCAGGTGCTCGATCTCGAGCAGGTCACCGGCCACGCTCCCGTCGTGGTCCACGCCCAGCGGCGCGTCCTCGGGCAGCGGCACCGGGTTGTCCGGGGCGGCCCCGTAGACCATGGCGCTGGTCACCAGGATCACCCGGCCGACACGCCCGGCCGCCGCCGAGGTGAGGACGGTCTGCGCGGCGCGCACGTTGAAGGCCCGGCGGGCCCGGTGATCGGTGTCCGCCGACAGGTCGATGTCGGTGTGCACCAGGACATCGACCCCGCTCAGCCGGCCGGCCAGGGTCGGGTCACGGACATCGGCCAGCCGCCATGTCACGCCGACCACATCCCCGCGGTGGTCGTCGATCGCGATGACCCGCCGCACCGCGGGCGAGGCCGCGAGCCGCAGGGCCAGGGCATGGCCCAGGCCACGCGCGGCGCCGGTGATGGCGACGACGGGGCGTGGCTCCTGATCAGTGCGCTCGCGGCGAACCTGGGCCCGTGCAGTGCTCAACGTGTGCCGCTCCCGGGATAACGTGGCGGTTGTGACCCTTCCATCCTGCCTGAGAGGTCGCGGAGATGGCTGATCCTCCCTTCGGCTTTGGTATGCCCGGCGGTTCCGGGAGTTCTGGCGGCCGGGGTGGCTCCGGCGGATCCGGCGGATCCGGGGGCGGCTCCGGGGACAATCCACCGGGCGGTAACCCGCTCGGGCCGCTGGGCGACCCGCAGCAGTTCGCCGACGCCCTGCGCCAGTTTGCCGACCTGATGGCGTGGCAGGGCGGCCCGGTCAACTGGGACCTGGCCAAGAACGTGGCCCGGCAGACGGTCGCGGCCGAGGGCGACCCGAGCGTGCTGGACGCGGACCGCAAGAAGATCGTGGAGGCGGTCCAGCTGGCGGACTTGTGGCTGAACGAGGCGACCCAGTTTCCCAGCGGCGTCCGCACGGTCCAGGCCTGGAGCCGGTCGGAATGGGTCGAGGCCACGCTGCCTGTGTGGACCACGCTCTGCGACCCGATCGCCGCCAAGGCCGTCGATGCCCTGGGCGGGATGATCAGCGGTAACCCGGAGGAGCTGGGCGGGGAGATGCCCGCCGAGCTGAACCAGGCACTGCAGGCGGTCACCGGGGGGCTCGGCGGGATGGCCGGGCTGACCGGCGGCCTGGGCGCCATGATGAAGCGCATCGGCGGGATGATGGTCGGCGGCCAGACCGGCGCCGCGATCGCCGGGCTGGCCCGCGAGGTGGTCAGCTCCACCGACGTGGGCCTGCCCCTGGGCCCGGAAGGCGTGGCGGCGCTGCTGCCCGCCGGGGTGGCCGACTTCGGCCAGGGCCTGTCGATCTCCACAGAGGAGATCCGGATCTTCCTCGCCCTGCGCGAGGCGGCCCACCACCGGCTGTTCGCGCACGTGCCGTGGCTGCGGTCGCGGCTGCTGGCCGCGGTCGAGGACTACGCCCGGGGCATCACCGTGGACGCCTCGGCCCTGCGTGAGGCGATGCCGCAGATCGACCCGTCCAATCCGGATGCGCTGCGCGAGGCGCTGTCCGACGCCAGCTTGTTCCAGCCGGAGGACACGCCGCAGCAGAAGGCGGCCCTGGCCCGGCTGGAGACCCTGCTCGCCCTGGTCGAGGGCTGGGTCGCCACCGTGGTGGAGGAGGCGGCCGGTGACCGGCTGCCGCAGGCCGGCGCGCTGGCCGAGGCCATCCGGCGGCGCCGGGCCACCGGCGGGCCCGCCGAGCAGACCTTCGCCACGCTGGTCGGGCTGGAGCTGCGGCCGCGGCGGCTGCGCGAGGCGGCCGACATCTGGCGGCGGCTCTCCGACGTCCGCGGGGCCGAGGGCCGGGACGCTTTGTGGGCCCACCCGGACCTGATGCCCACCGCCGAGGACTTCGACGACCCGGAAGGGTTCGTGGCCGGAAGGCCCGCGCTGGACATGTCCGCGCTGGACGAGGAGTTGTCGGCGCTGGACGAGGACCTCGGCCAGGCCGGCCCGGGTGAGGGGCCCGGCGGGGCTGGCCCGCAGGACGGGCCGGACCACCCGGGCCCGGGTGACACGCCGCCCGCACAGTAGCGGCCGCAAGCCGGCTGTCCACAGGCCGTGGACGGGGACTGGGCTGCTCGGGGGCTGGCCCGGACGGCTGGCGGTCGGGCCATTCACCGTCATCCCCCGCTGTATCCACAGCGGCACTCCGGGGCGTCCCCAGGAAATCCACAACCCTGTCCACAGGGCGGTTCTGACGGGTGGCTCCCCGGACTTAGCCTCGCGGCACGGATCCCCGGGTGGCGGGTCTCCGGGGTGGCGGGCCGCCGGCAGGCCCCCGGGGTGGCGGGCCGCCGGCGGGCCGTTCGGAATGTCGGCGGGCGGTGGCAGGCTCAGGGCATGAGGCCGGCGATCAAGGCGGGGCTGCTCATGGTCTGGCGTGACCCGGACACGCTGCAGATAGGAATCGACCCGAGGCGGGCCGTCGCCCTGCGCGGGATGCGCGGCGCGGGGCCCCTGATCAACTTGCTGGACGGGAGCCGGGATCTCGGCCAGGTGCTCGCCGCCGCGCAGGACCAGGGAATCGGGCGGCAGGCGGCCGAGCGGGTCATCGGCTTGTTAGCCGCCGCGGGGGCGCTGCATGACTTTCCCGCGGCCACCCTGCGGGCCCTGCCTGACGGCCCGCGAGACCGGCTGGCCCGGGAACTGGCCTCGGTGTCCCTGGCCCACGGGTACTCGGACGGCGGCGCTCATGTGCTGGCCCGCAGGCAGGCCGCGTACGTGCGGGTGCACGGGACCGGTCCGGTGGCGTCCGGCCTGGCCAGTCTCCTGACCGCGTCCGGCGTCGGGCAGGTCAGCAGTACCGGCACCGCGGGCAGCATCACGGGCAGCACCAGGGGCGGCACGGCGGAAGGGATCTCGGCGGGCGGCGCGGGCGGCGGCACAGCGGCGGCGGGCGGCACGGCGGCTGGTCCCCCGGCCGCTGGGCCGGGGCTGCCCTCCTGGCCGCCCGCGGGCCGGATCCGGCTGGGCCACCCCGGCGCTGACCCGCAGCCGCGGGCGCGGCGTGCCGGGCAGCCAGACCGGCGGCGGCCGGATCTGGCCGTGCTCACCGGCGGCTACCAGCCGGAGTTACCGGGCACCCTGGTGGCCGGGAACGTCGCGCACCTGTCCGTGGCGGCCTCGGAAGCCATCGGCGTGGTCGGGCCCCTGGTCATCCCGGGCCGGACATCCTGCCTGAGCTGCGTGGACATGGCCCGTAGCGATCGCGACCCGGCCTGGCCGCTCATCCTGGCCCAGGCCTGCGGACGGGCCCCGCACCCCGCCGCGTGCGCGGCCGTGCTGGCCGCGGCGGTGGCCGCCCAGGCCACCGCCCAGGCGCTGGCCTTCCTCGACCGGGCTGCCCCGGCTACGGCCGTGATCAACGGCACACTGGAGCTCGTGCTGCCTGACTGGCAGTGGCGCCGGCACAGCTGGGTTCCGCATCCGCAGTGCCGCTGTAGCAGGCGCCCGGCATCCTGACCGAGAATGGAAGAGTGAATGATCTCCCGCGCCGTGCCGTGACCCGGACCGCGAAACTGGCCACCCTCCCCGCCGGCCTGGCCGGCCGGACCGCGCTAGGCCTGGGCAAGCGGCTCGGCGGCCGGCCTGCCGAGATCGTGGCCGCGGAAATCCAGCAGCGCACGGCCGAGCAGATTTTCCGCGTCCTGGGCGAGCTCAAGGGCGGGGCGATGAAGCTCGGCCAGGCGCTGTCCATCTTCGAGGCCGCGCTGCCGCCTGAGATCGCCGGCCCGTACCGGGCCACGCTGACCAAGCTGCAGGAGTCGGCGCCCCCGCTGCCTGCGCGGACCGTGCACCAGGTGCTGACCCAGGATCTCGGCCCGTCCTGGCGCGAGGCGTTCGCGGAGTTCGACGACACGCCCCGGGCGGCGGCGTCCATCGGCCAGGTGCACCGCGCAGTCTGGCAGGACGGCCGCCAGGTGGCTGTCAAGATCCAGTACCCGGGCGCCGGGCGGGCCCTGCTCAGCGACTTCAACCAGCTCAGCCGGCTCGCCCGGCTGTTCGGGGTCATCATGCCCGGGCTGGAGGTCAAGCCGCTGCTGGACGAGCTGCGGGCCAGGGTGGCCGAGGAGATCGACTACCAGCTGGAAGCGACGTCGCAGCAGGCCTTCGCCGACGCCTACGCCGGCGATCCGGACATCTACGTGCCTTCCGTGGTCCAGGCGACCGACCACGTGCTCATCACCGAGTGGATGAACGGCACGCCGCTGTCCAAGATCATCGAATCCGGGTCCCAGGAAGAGCGGAACCGGGCCGGGATCCTGTTCACCCGGTTCCTGTTCTCCGGCCCGGCCCGGGCCGGGCTGCTGCACGCCGACCCGCACCCCGGCAACTTCCGGATGCTCGACGACGGCCGTCTCGGCGTGCTGGACTTCGGGGCCGTGGACCGGCTGCCCAACGGCCTTCCGCCGTTCATCGGCAAGCTGCTGCGGATCATCCACGGCGACGGCAGCATCAGCGAGGCCGAGGACGAGCTCCGCGAGCAGGGTTTCCTCCGCGAGGGCATCCACGTTGACCTGGACGCTCTGTACGCCTTCCTGGCCCCGCTCGCCGAGCCGTCCCGGCTGGACACGTTCAAGTTCAGCCGCCAGTGGCTGCGCGGCGAAGCCACGCGGGTGACTGACCCGCGCTCCTCGAACCTCGGACGACGGCTCAACCTGCCGCCGTCCTACGTGCTGATCCACCGGGTGTCCACCGAGGGCATCGGGGTGCTCTGCCAGCTGGAGTCCGAGGGGCCGTTCCGGGCCGAGATGATCCGGTGGATACCGGGTTACCGGCGGGAAGGCGATCCGCCGCTGGACGGCGGGGACAGCCTCAGCGACGGGGACAGCGGCAGCACCGGGAATGGCCAAGGCCCTGGGAATGGCCTGGCCTCCGGGCCGGGCCCGGAGGCCGGGAGCGCAGAGGGCAGCGAAGAAGCGCTCAGCCCGCCGCGTGCCTAGCCCGGTCGCCGGGCACGTGTAGCCCCCCACAACCACACGTGGGGGCGGCCGGTTCCGGCCGCCCCCACGCCCCCGCGGCATGGTTCACCGTGTGGTTCCCGGTGTGCTTCTCCCTGTCGTGCTCAGGGCATCAGCCCTAACCCGTTGCGCAGCCGACTGGCCGAGGCCTTGGCGCGCTCCAGCCGCCGCGATGCCCGGTTCACCCGGCGCGAGGCCCTGCGCAGTGCGCGGAGCTGGGCCGCCTGGGCGTCCCGGCGTGACTGGTCTAGTAGTTCTCGATGCCTTTCCACTGGATAGTTGATCGGGTGCATGTCCCTAAACCGCCCGTTCTTTCACTGACTGACAGAAATCGACGACTCGACTCAGGCCGCCACTTCGGTCTTGCGTGGGCGACCACGCGGCCTCTTGCGCGGCAGGATCTGGCCGCGCAAGAACAGCTCACCGCCCCATACTCCCCAGGGCTCCCGGCGCTCCATGGCCCCGGACAGGCAGGCCAGCCTGGCCGCGCAACCGGCGCAGAGCGCCTTAGCCGTCTCCACGTCCTCCGGAGACTCGGCGAAGAACAACTCCGGGTCATCCGTGCAGGGCAGCTGCGTGCTGCGTGCGGCCGGCACGACAGCGCGGCTGACCTCGGTCAGGCCTGATCCTGAGTACACGGGTTCTGGTGCGGATACTGCCTCGAACCCCGCCGCGCCCGCAGCAACGGCGGCGGTACCGGGCCCGTACATCGTCCAACCCCTCTCGTCCTGGTCTTACCGTCTCTCATGGGTCTGACAAAACGGCGGGCCCGACATAACGAAGGCCGCGGACCCGGTAGCGGGTCCGCGGCCTTGAGGGGATCCAGGCCGGCCTGTCTAGACCGGATCCCAGGCTGGGAGCGAACCCGTTTGGCTGTCACCAGTGGCGACAGCGCCGATAGCGTGGGCGTACGTCTGAGCGGGGTTGTTCTGCGTGCGGTAGGCAAAGCCCAGGCGCGGCTTGACCGACGCCGGACCCTGGCTTAGCCACGGCATGCGAACACCCGCGGCAGCGCGCGAAGGCGCCATCTCACGGATATCTGCGGTGCAGGACGTGGGCAGGACGCCAAGGGACGGGCGAGCACCCAGCGGCGCAGCAGAAATTCCGGCGTACGGTCGCGCCGTAACCGGAATGAAGGTCTCGTTGCTATTCACTCGGCCCACCCCCTTCCGTCAAGGTGTCGTCAGCTCACCAAGGAACATAGGAAGAAGCCTAAGGACCCAGGTCGGGCAGGGCAACTTCTTTTTCTGGGCAACTTCTGTCGCCGGTCCGCGAGGGTGTCCTGCCCGGGCGTTCCGCAGGCTGGACCGCCTGGGGTCACCGCAGGCTGGAACGCCCGGGGTCACCGCAGGCTGGACCGCTCAAGTCGCGGTGCGGACCAGGCCTTCCTGCACGACGGACACCACCAGCTCGCCTTCTTCGGTGAAGACCTGGCCGCGGGCCAGTCCCCGGGCCCCGGCCGCGGCCGGCGATTCCTGGTCGTACAGCAGCCAGCGGTCCGCGCGGAACGGCCGGTGGAACCACATCGCGTGATCCAGGCTGGCCCCGCTCGTCTGGCCGTCCACCCAGGACAAACCGTGCCGGCGCAGCACCGAGTCGAGCAGGGTCAGGTCCGACGCGTAAGTCATCAGGCACACGTGCAGCAGCGGGTCATCCGGCAGCTCGCCGTTGGCCCGGAGCCAGACCAGGTTGTGCTCGGTGTCCGCGACCCGCTGGCCGTCGGGGTCCCGGCGGGACGGCCCGATGAAGCGCAGGTCAATAGGCTGCGCGGCCAGGGACTCGTCGTCGAGCCGGGTGACGGCATCCGGGGCTGGTACCGGGGGGATCACCACGGCGTGCTGCACGCCCGGCTCGGGATGATGGAACGAGGCGGAGAGCGTGAAGATCGTCTTGCCGTGCTGGATGGCGGAGACCCGGCGGGTGGTGAAGGACCGGCCGTCCCGGACCCGGTCCACGGTGTAGACGATCGGGACGGCGGGGTCGCCGGGCCGGATGAAGTAGGCGTGCAGCGAGTGCACCGGGCGGTCCGCGGGCACCGTGCGGCCCGCCGCCACCAGCCCCTGGCCGGCCACCTGGCCGCCGAAAACCCGCTGCCGCCAGTCACTGGGACTGCGGCCGCGGAAGATGTTCACCTCGATCTGCTCCAGGTCGAGCAGATCGATCAGGCTTTCCAGCGCCTTGCTCACGCGGGCACGGTACCGGTCAGCGGCGCCCGGCGCCGAGGTGGGCCCCAGGGACACGGTCGGGCCCCGGGGACACGATTGGGCCCCGGGGACACGGTCGGGCGCCGGGAGTTAAAGCGCCGGGGTCTAGCGCCGGGGTCTAGCGCCGGAGGCTGCTGAGGAACCGGGACGGCTTGCGGGTGCGCCGCGAGCCTGGGGACCGGGCCAGCGACCAGGACAGGAAGACCCGCTCCCGGGCCCGGGTGACGCCCACGTAAAGCAGCCTGCGCTCCTCCTCGATCGCCTCGTCGGTCTGCGCGTACACGATCGGCAGCGTGCCCTCGGTCAGGCCGGGCAGGAAAACCACGTCCCACTCCAGCCCCTTGGCCGCGTGCAGCGAGGCCAGGGTTACGCCCTGGATGGCGGGGGCGTGCTCGATGGCGCTGCGGCGGCCCAGTTCGGCGACGAACCCGGCCAGGGCGGCCTCGGGATGGGCCGCGAAGTAGTCCGCCGCGAGCTGGGCCAGCGCCTCCAGGGACTCCCAGCGCTCCCGGGCGGCCCCCCGGCCGGCCGGGGCGTCCCGGGTCAGGCCCAGCCCGGCCAGGATGTGCCGGACCTCGGCCGGCGGATCGCTGCCGTCCTGGGTGGACACCGATTTCGCCGCCGCGCGGAGCAATCCGGTCGCCTGGCGTACCTCGCGCCGGTCGAAGAACCGCTCCGCCCCCCGGACCTGGCAGGGCACTCCCCGCTCGGCCAGCGCCCGCTCGAGCGCCAGCGTCTGCGCGTTGGTCCGGACCAGCACGGCCACCTGGCCCGGTGGCAGCCCCGCCGCGCGCAGCGCGTCCACCCGGGCGGCCACCGAGGAGGCTTCCGCCTCCTCGTCCGCGTACTCGGCGAACTCCGCGGCCGGCCCCGCGGGACGCTGCGCGACCAGGGCAGCCGCGGAACTGCCCCCGGGGTGGCGCGCCCGCCCGGGCCCTGACGGCAGCGGCCCGGCCCGGAGCTGGTCGGCCAGGGACCGCGGCCTGGCCACGCCGGTCAGCTGGTTCGCCAGCGCGACAACCTGCGGCGTGGAGCGGTAGTTGCGGACGAGCTGGACCACCGTGGCATCGGGGAATTCGCTGGTGAAGCCGGTCAGGTAGGAGGCGGTCGCCCCCGCGAACGAGTAGATGGTCTGCCGCGGGTCCCCGACCACGCACACGTCGTCACGGTCGCCCGCCCAGCTGTCCAGGAGCAGCTTCTGCAGCGGGTTGACGTCCTGGTACTCGTCGATCACGAAATATCGGTACCGGTCCCGGACCTCCGCCGCCGCCTGCGCGTGCTCGGTGAGGATAGCCGCGGTGAGCTCCAGCACGGATTCGAAGTCCACCAGGTGGCGCTCCCGGCAGAGATCCTCGTAGCTGGCGTAGAGCCGGGCCACCACGTCCGCGGCCAGCGGCGGGGTGCGGGCCGCCTTCGCCGAGGCGCCCGTGTAGTCGTCCGGCCGTACCTGGGACACCTTGGCCCACTCGATCTCGGACGCGACGTCCCGCAACTCCGCGACGCCGGCGCTCACCCGCAGGGCCCGGGCCGCCTCGGCCAGCAGGCCCACCTTGGAGTCCAGCACCGCCGGGGGGCGCCCGCCCACGGTGGCGGGCCAGAAGTGGGTGAGCTGGCGCAGCGCCGCCGAGTGGAAGGTGCGCGCCTGGACCCGCTCCAGGCCCCCTCCGGACCCGGCCAGCTGGACCATCCTGGCCCGCAGCTCCCCCGCGGCCCGGGTGGTGAACGTCACCGCGAGCACGTGCGCCGGGTCCACCACGCCGGTCAGCGCCGCGTAGGCGATCCGGTGCGCGACCGCGCGGGTCTTGCCGGTCCCCGCCCCGGCCAGCACGCACACCGGGCCCGTGGTGGCCAGGGCCACCCGCCGTTGCTCCGGGTCCAGCGCCGCCAGCACGGCCTCCGGATCGGTACCTGCCGGCCCGGGCTCTGCCCCCGCTGGCTCACTCACCCCTGCGCGCACGTGCTACCTCCTGTGCCGCCATCCTCGCGCATCCCGCCGACATGGGCACCGGCCGCGCACCGCCCCGGGCTGCTTGTTGCCTCGCTGACCAGCCCATACGAGCAGATAACGAACACCAGTAACGGAAACGGGAAGCCGGCACGGGTCTGGTGTGTTGAGGAGTCGGAACCAACCTGAGACGATGGGAGCGGCTGCGTGTCTGAGCCGGTGACGATGTACACCACTCAGTGGTGCGCTTTCTGCCGACGGCTGAAGAGCCAACTGGCCCGGGACGGGATCGAGGTAAGCGAGGTTGACATCGAGCGCGATGAGGCGGCGGCCAGCTTCGTGATCAGCGTCAACGGTGGCAACATGACCGTGCCCACGATTGTATTCTCCGATGGGACGGCGATGACGAACCCATCGGCGGCCCAGGTCAAGGAAAGGCTGCGCGGGCTCGCCGCGAACTTATGAGTGGTAGGCACGACCGGATGAATCCTGACGCGCGTGCGCGCGCCGGGCTCTCTGGCGTGCCCGTAGAAAGCGCAGGCCAGCGCGACGCTGGGCCACACGACGCGGCCCGCAGCGGTGTAAGCGGGGCCGGGGCCGGGGATGGCCTGGGCATGACGGATCGCTCAGACGCGGGTGGATCCCGGGGTGACGGCCGGGACCTGGCCCCGGCCACCGATGGCCCGACCGTTCCCATGGATGCGGTGGCGCGGCGTACCCCGACCGGCTGGCGTGTCGGTGATGAGGAAGTACCGGACCTGACCAGCGCGATGGTCCTGGCCGACCTCCTCGCCGCCGAACTGTCCGCCGAGGAGCAGGCCGACCTGGATGCCGCGGCCGCCAGTGCGCCGCCACCGCCCCCCAGGGACGCGGCCAGCCGCAACACCGGCCAGCTCGGCGGGGTGAGCAGCCCGGCCGGCCAGCCCAGCACCTCGGGCTCTGGCCTATCGGGTGCCGGCGCATCGGGGGCCGGCGCATCGGGTGCCGGCGTGCGGGGCGCGGCCCCGCGCCCGGGCGCGCACCGCACGCAGGAGACTCCGTTCGGGCCGGCCGACGCCGCCCGGCTCCGCGAAGCCGAGCAGCTCAACGAGGCCGAGCAGCTCAAGGAGACGGTCGCGCAACTCGAGCGTGCGCTGACCGTCCGGGTCCGGGTGGAGCAGGCCATCGGGGTGCTCGCGGAGCGGCACCGGATCCGGCCGCGGCAGGCCTTCGAGCTGCTCAGGTCGGCGTCCCGGGCCCGCGGTCAGAAGATCATGGAAACGGCCAGCCAGGTGATCGCCAGCGCGACCAACCCGCTGCTGCGGTTGCCGGAGGAACTGGCCAAGCCGCCGATGCCGCGCCGGATGCCCAGGCGCAGCCGTGGCGAGGCCTGACCTCCCTGGCCCCTGACGTCATCTCACCGTCGTCCTGACCCCATCTCACCGGGCTGACGGGATCGTGGTCTACCGGCCGGGCCCACCGGTCCACCAGCACGATATGTGAACGTTTGGTTCAGTAGGTGTAACGCTGGGTAACAACGCAACCGTGGACGAGCACGCGGACAACGGTGTGCCAGCGGGCCGCCTGCTGATCATCGGCGGCGGGGAGGACCGGTGCTGCGGGGCTGGGGTCCTGGAACGGTTCGTCGAGCTGTCCGGCGGCGAGCAGGCCCGGATCACCCTGGTCACCACGGCAACCGGGCTTCCCGACGAGGTACACGCCGAGTACGAGCGGGTTTTCCGCAAGCTCGGCGTCGATCAGACCAGGGAACTGAGACTGCGCGGCCGGGCGGACGCCGACTCCGGCGCCGCGGTCGCGGCGCTGCGCGATTCCACCGGGGTCTTCTTCAGCGGCGGGGACCAGTCCCGGATCCTGGCCCTGGTCGGCTCCCGGGCCAATGACGTCCTCCGCGAGCAACTCGCCCGCGGCCTGGTCGTCGCGGGCACCAGCGCCGGCGCGACCGCCCTGGGGCGGACGATGATCCTCGGCGGCGAGGGGCCGGAGGTGTCGGCGGCCACGGTGCGCACCGGGCCCGGACTGGGCCTGCTGCCCAGGATGCTGATCGACATGCACTTCGCGGAGCGCGGCCGGCTCCCGCGCCTGCTCAGCGCGGTCGCGCTCGACCCGGACCATCTCGGCGTGGGCATCGATGAGAACACCGCGATCCTCGTCGATGGTGACACGTTCGAGGTGCTCGGCACCGGGGTCGCCACCGTGGCCGATGGCGAGCGCTCCACGGTGGTGCACGCGGCCGGGGATTGCGACCCGATCACCCTGTTCGACGTGCGGCTGCACCTGATGCCGGCGGGGTGCGTGTTCGATATCGCCCGGCGGGAGCCCAGCATCGGGCCCGGCCACAACCGCTACTGAGCTGCGCGGCTGAGCCCGGTACTGGCGCCGGGGACAGCCTGGCACGACGCCCCCACCGAGGAACGACCGAGGGAGCACCCGTGCGCCTCATCGACAGCCATCACCTGTCGGGCCCGAACATCTACACGTCGCGGCCGGTGGCCGTGACGCGGCTGGAACTGGACGGGCTGACCGGCCAGGAGACGTCGGACTGCCCCGGTTTCGCCAGCCGGCTGAGCGAGGCTCTGCCCGGGCTGGCCGGGCACCACTGCGCCGCCGGCCAGCCCGGCGGCTTCCTCGACGCGCTGGCCCGCGGGACCTACTTCGGCCACGTGGCCGAGCACGTGGCGCTCGAGCTGTCCGCCCTGGCCGGCCGCGAGGTGGCTTTCGGGCGCACGGTCTGGGCCGGGGCCGACGGCCGCTACAACGTCATCATGGAATGCCCGCGCGACGAGCCGCCCTCGTCCAGCGTGCCGCGTGACCTGCTCACGCTGGCCATCCGGGTGGTCACCGAGATCCTGGCCGAACGCCCGGCGCCGCTTCGGGACGGCCTCAGGGGCATCGCCCGTGCGGTGGCGGCCGACCGGCCCGGGGTCAGCACCGCCGCCCTGGCCGCGGCGGCCCGGCAGCGCGGCATCCCGGTCCGGCGGACCGGGGCCCTGAGCCTGCTCCGCCTGGGCTACGGCTGCCACCGCCGCCTGCTGTGGGCGGCGCTGACCGAGCAGACCTCCGCGGTAGGCGCCGACATCGCCTCCGACAAGGTGCTGGCTAAGGAGCTGCTCGCGACCGCGGGAGTCCCGGTGCCCGGCGGGGTGGTGGCCCGGTCGGCCGCCGACGCGGCGCAGGCCCTCGGAACGCTGCGCGCGCCCCTGGTCATCAAGCCCCGCAACGGCAACCACGGGGCGAACGTCACCGTGGGGGTGAGCACCCCGGGCCAGGCCGCTGAGGCCTACCAGCGGGCCAGCACCAGCGGCGCTGAGGTCCTCGTTGAGGAATTCATCCCGGGGGTTGACTACCGGGTCCTGGTCGTGGACGGGCACGTAATAGCAGCCGCGCGGCTGCACCCGGCGTCGGTAACCGGGGACGGCCGGCAGGACATCGAGGGCCTGGTCCAGGAGGCCAATAACGACCCGCGCCGGGGTGAGGGGCACGCGCTGCCGCTCACCCGGATCGCGCTGGACGACCACGCCCTGACCCACCTGGCGGCGCAGGGACTGCATCCCGGGTCGGTGCCCGGGCCGGGCCAGGTCATCACGCTGCGCCGGAACGCCAACCTGTCCACCGGCGGCACCAGCACTGACGTGACCGACCTGGTTCATCCCGAGGTGGCGGCGATGTGCTGCCGGGCGGCCGCCGCGGCCGCGCTCGACGTGTGCGGCGTCAACGTCCGGCTGGCCGACATCGGGATCCCGCCCGGCCAGCAGGACGGTGCGGTGATCGAGCTCAACGCCTGTCCCGGGCTGCGGATGCACCTGGAGCCCACCGCGGGGCGCCCGCGTGACGTGGCGGGCGCGATCGTGGACCGGCTCTATCCGCCCGGCGCGCCGTCGCGCATCCCGGTCGTGTCCGTGACCGGGACCAACGGGAAGACGACCACGGTGCGGATGATCTCCCACATCCTCGGCCAGGCCGGGCTGCGCGTCGGGATGGCCACCACCGACGGGGTCTACTGCGGCGGGCAGCTGATCCGCGCCGCCGACGCGTCGGGGCCGCGGTCGGCCGAGATGGTGCTGGACGACTCCACGGCGGAGGCGGCGGTCCTGGAGACGGCCCGGGGCGGCATCATCCGGCGGGGCCTCGGCTACGACCGGGCCGACGTGGCTGTGGTCACCAACATCAGCGCCGATCACCTGGGCTGTGACGGGATCGACGACCTTGACGACCTGACCGACGTGAAGGCCCTGGTGGCCGAGGAGATCGTGCGCGGCGGCACGGTGGTGCTCAACGCGGACGACCCGCGGTCCGCCGGTCTCGCCCAGCGGCCGGCCGTGCGCGAGCGGGACCCGGTGGTGCGGCTGTTCAGCCTGTCCGCCAGCAGCCCCGTCGTGGTGGCGCACCGGATGAGCGGCGGCCTCGCCTGCCTGCTCCGCGACGGCCAGCTGATCGAGGCCCGGGGCGGGGAGGAGACGGTGCTGCTGCACGCGGATGAGCTGCCCGGCTCGTTCGGCGGCGCCGCGGCCCACCTGCTGGCCAACGCGCTGGCCGCGGCGGCCGCGTGCCGGGCGCTCGGGGTGAGCGTCAAGGACATCCGGCGGGGCTTCGCCACCTTCACCCCGGCCGGGGCCAACCCGGGCCGCGGCAACGTCTACCAGGTCGGCGGGGTGCCGCTGGTGGTGGACTACGGGCACAACCCGGCCGCGCTGGCGTCCATGGGACGGCTGCTGCACGAGGCCTGGGACGGCCAGCCCATCGCGGCCATCACCCTCCCCGGGGACCGCCGGGACGACCTGATCGAGGAGAGCGCGGCCACCGTGGCGACCTGGTTCAGCCGGGTGGTCGTCTACGAGGACCGCGACCTGCGCGGGCGCGAGGCGGGTGAGATGACCCGGCTGATCTCCGCCGCGCTGGCCCGGCACCGCCCGGACATCGCGATCCTGACCGCCGGGGGGCCGGACGAGGCGCTCCGGTCGGCCCTCGCGCTGGCCTCACCGGCCGATCCGGTGCTGCTCACCTATGAGACGCTGGGCCCCGTGCGTGACCTGCTGGACGGCCTGGGCGCCATCGCCTGCCCCGGCGGCCCGGGACAGCCGCCGGGCTGAGCCTGAGCCGGGCCGGGCCAACCTGTCGCCGGCCCGTACAGATAGGACATAAGGTCCATGAAGCGGTATTTGAACGGGCGGCCGCGGGTCCCAGTGCTTGGAGGTGACGGTGGACCTCGTCCCCTCGGCGGTGAAACCGTCCCAGACCCCTGACGCCCCGCAGCTGAGGGCCAGGCGGGGGGCGCCGTGGCTGATCCTGGGCCTGTACGTGGCCGGCGCGGTCGCACTCACCTGGCGCCTGTGGGCCGACCCGGCCTCGCGCATCCAGATCGGCGACGTCACCGACGTCAACCTGTTCTCGTGGTTCATCCGGTACTCGGCGGAGTCGGTGGCGCACGGGAGCCTGCCGGCTCTCGTCACGACGGCGATGAACGCGCCGCACGGCATCAACCTGATGTGGAACACCTCGCTGCTGCTGCCGGGCGTCCTGCTGACTCCGGTGACGCTGCTGGCGGGCCCGCAGACTACCCTGACCCTGCTGCTCACGCTGGGCTTCGCTGGCTCGGCGGCGTCCTTGTACTGGGTGCTGCGGCGCTGGGGCATCCGGATCGGCCCCGCGGCGCTCGGCGGCGCGCTGTACGGGTTCTCCCCGGCTCTGCTCGCGGCGGCGGTCGGCCACTACCACCTCGAGTTCGCGGTGCTGCCGCCGCTGCTGATCGACGCCATGCTGCGCATCGTCACCGGCCGCGGCCACGCCCTCAAGACCGGGGCCTGGCTGGGCCTGCTGGCCGCGGCGCAGTTCTTCATCGGGGAAGAACTCCTGGTCGATACGGTCTTCGCGGCCGGGGTCGTGCTGGTCGTGCTGATCCTGATGAGGCCCGGCGCGGTGGCCGGGCAGGCGGGCCGGAGCGCGGCCGGCCTGGCGGTCGCCGCCGGCATCGCGCTGGTGATCTGCTCCTACGCGCTGTGGGTGCAGTTCCATGGCCCGCTGGCCCAGCACGGCAACCCCTGGAAGGCCAACCACTTCCGGAACCGGGCTGCGGCGTTCGTGACCCCGGCCGGCAACATGCTGCTGCACACCTCGTCGGGGGCGGCCGCCATCGCGCGGCATCCGGCCTACGTATCGGAATACGTCGCCTACCTCGGCTACCCGCTGCTCGTGGTGCTGATCGTCGCGGCGGTCAGGTACTGGCGCGATCTGAGGGTCCGGGTCGCCGCGGTGGCCTGCGCAGTGCTGGAGATCCTGTCCTTCGGCGGTACTCAGGTGATCCGCGGCCGCACCGTCCCCCCGGTGCTGCTGCCCTGGCACTGGCTGGCGAACCTGCCGGTGATCAGCCAGATGCTGCCGGACCGGCTGTCCCTCCTGGCCGACGGGCTGGCCGCCGTGGTGCTGGCGGTCTCGCTCGACCTGGCCCTGTCCGCGACCGCCCTGCCCCGCTGGCGGCGCGTGGGTCTCCCGGTCGCGATCGCGGCGATCGCGGTCCTGCCGCTGATCCCGCTGCCCCTGCACACCACGCAGGCTGCCGGGGTGCCGGCCGGGTACCGGACGGCCTTCGCCCGGCTGGCCCTGCCGCGGGACGCCCGGGTCCTCGTGGTGCCGGTGGCGTACGGCCATGTGTCACAGCCGCTGCGGTGGTACGCCGACACGGGTTACCCCGGTTCGATGAACGGCGGCTACTTCATCGGACCCAACCGGAAGGGCAAGGCCATGGGCTACGGTGGCCGCAAAGCCCAGGCCATCGCCAAGTCCATCGATGCCCTGTGGCACCCCTCCAGCCAGGCCAAGAGCCCCACGGCGGCCCAGATGCGCAGCTACCTGGCCCGCTGGCGGCCCGCGGCCGTGGTCGCGGTGACCCGGCGCAGTTCCCGGCTCGGGCAGCTGCTGACCAGGGTTCTCGGTCTGCCCGCCTTCTCCGCGGGCCGGGTCCTGGTGTGGCGGCGTTAACCAAGAGCGGGCTACGCTTTTCCTGGTACTTTGCCTAGCTCCGCCAAGATCCCGGGCATATTCGGTATAAAATCCACTGACCAATTTTGCGATAACAGGATGGCGCCGCTGTGAAGCTATCGATCCTGATGCCGGTCTACAACGAGGCCGAGACGGTCCAGAACGCGATCAAGCGCCTGCTGGACGTGGAGTTCCCCTGCCCGGTCGAGCTCATCGTGGTGGACGACGCGAGCACGGACGGGACATCAGAGATCCTGGATGGCCTGCACGACGACCGCCTGACGAAGCTGCGGCACCCGGTCAACCAGGGCAAGGGGGCGGCGATACGCACCGCGGCCGACGCCGCGACCGGCGACTACATCCAGCCTTTCGACGCCGATATGGAGTACCAGCCGGAGGACATCCCGGAACTGCTGAAGCCGGTCCTCCGCGGCGAGGCCACGGTGGTCTTCGGGAGCCGGACGTTTGGCAGCCACTCGGCCTATTCGTTCTGGTACGTCATGGGCAACAAGGGTGTCACGACCGTTGCCAACATCCTGTTCAACGCCTATATCGCCGACCTGGAGACCTGCTTCAAGCTGATGCCCCTCGAGCTGTACCGCAGCCTGGACATCACCTCCAAAGGGTTCGGCATGGAGGCGGAGATCACCGGCAAGCTGCTCGCCCGGCAGATCCGCCCGTTCGAGGTGCCGATCACCTACCGGGCCCGCAGCCGCGAGGAAGGCAAGAAGATCACCTGGAAGGACGGGGTGCAGGCGGTCTGGCTGCTGACCCGTATCCGGATGACGTCCAAGCGGGCCCAGCGCCACGGTAACCCTGCCTAGCGCCCACGGCACAGGTACCCGAGCGGGGAGGCACGGGTGAGCCTGGTCCGGCGGGCCACCCGCCCGCGGCAGGGAGCAGCCCGGCCCCGGTCAACCGCCCGGGGAGATCGGCCCGGCGGCTGGCGCCGTGCGGCCCCCTGGCTGATCCTGGGCGGTTACCTGCTGGGCGCGGTCGCGCTGACCTGGCACCTGTGGGCCGACCCGGCCGGCCGCGCCCAGGTCGTCCCGGGCCGCGGCGTGTCCCACGACATCGACCTTTTCGCCTGGTTCATCCGGTACGAGGCCACGGCGATCGCCCACGGGCGGCTCCCCGACCTGGTGACCACGGCGCTGAACGCGCCGCAGGGCGTGAACCTGATGTGGAACACGTCCTTCCTGCTCCCCGGCGTGGTGTTCGCCCCGCTGACCCTGGCCGTCGGCCCGCAGGCCACCCTGACCACCGTGCTGACGCTGGGCTTCGCGAGCTCAGCGGCGGCCATGTTCTGGGTGCTGCGCCGCTGGGGCGCCAGCCTCACCGCGGCCGCCCTGGGCGGCGCGATCTTCGGCTTCTCCCCCGCGCTGCGGGTCGCCGCGGTGGGCCATTACCACCTGCAGTTCGCCATGCTGCTGCCGCTCATGATCGACGCGCTGCTGCGGCTGCTCACCGGCCGGGGCAGGCCAGTGCGGACCGGGGCCTGGCTGGGCCTGCTGACCGCCGCCCAGCTGTTCATCGCCGAGGAGGCACTGGCGCTGACCGCCGTGGCCGCCGTGGTCATCGTCGTCGTACTGGCGGCCACCCACCCGCGCGCGGTCCCAGGCCTGGTCCGCGGGGCGGTGACCGGGCTGGCCACCGCGGCCGCCGTCCTGGTGGTGACGTCCTGGTACCCGCTGTGGGTGCAGTTCCACGGCCCCCTCGCTGAGCACGGCAGCCCCTGGACGCCGGGGCATTTCCGTAACCGGCTGGGCGACTTCGTGAACGGGCCCAGCGGGGTGCTGGTCCACTCCCAGGCGACGGTGCACTACCTGGCCAGCCACGCGGTGCGGATGGTCGAGTACTTCGCCTACCTCGGCTGGCCCATGCTGGTCGTGCTGTTGCTCGCCGCGGTCTGCTTCTGGCGGGACTTGCGGGTCCGGGCGCTGGCCGTGACCTTCGCGGTGCTGGAGGCATTCAGTCTCGGCAGCCGCAGCATCGTCACGCACGGCCTGCACTACCCCGCCGCCCTGCTGCCCTGGCACTATCTGCAGGGGCTGCCGCTGCTGAGCCAGAGCCTGCCGAACCGCTTCTCCCTGCTGGCGGACGGCGCGGCCGCCGCGGTCCTTGCGTTCTCCCTGGACCTGGCGTGGGGACGGGCCCGGAACCCGGTCCCAGCAGAACCTGCCCCGGCGGAACCTGCGCCAGCGGAAGGGGGCCCGGCGGAACAGCGCCCAGCCGGACCGGACGCGGCCGGCGGCCCGGAGGCCCCAGCGGCCCCAGCGGCCCCGGCGGCGGCCCCGGCCTGGCGTAAGGCGGCCGCCGTGGTGCTCATTGCGCTGGCGGTCGTGCCCATCATCCCGCTCCCGCTGCAGACGGCCCCGATCATCGCGGCCCCGGCGGGCTGGCAGCAGGCCTTCGCCCGGCTGCACCTGGCCAGCAGTGCCCGGGTACTCGTCGTCCCGCTCCAGGCCGCCACGGTCATGCGCTGGCAGGCCGACACCGGCGTGCCCGGCTCGGTGATCGGCGGTTACTGCATCGCGCCCAAACCGGCCACGGGTAAGGCCGAGCTGTGCGGCAGCGGCCGGAAGCCGACGGCGGGCTATCTCAAGGATCTGTGGCTGGGCAAGCCGGGAGCCGTCGCCCCGTCCACCGCCCAGCTCCGGTCCGACCTCAGGTACTGGCGCCCGGCCGCGATCGTCGCGGTCACCAGCCGGAACTCCCGGGTCGCGCGTTACCTCAGCCACGTGTTCGGGCCGCCCGCCCTTCAGCAGGGGAGCGTGCTGGCCTGGCGGCCGGTGCGGCTGCCCCGGGCGATCGGGAACGGGCCGGGCGCCACGCTTAACAGCTAAGGGCGGCCCAGGGCCCGGTACGTCCAGCCCGCCGCCCGCCAGGCCCCGGCGTCCAGGGCATTCCGCCCGTCCGCGACGTTCCGCCGGGCCACGGCTTTGCCGATGACCTCCGGGTCCGCCTGGCTGAACTCCGGCCAGTCGGTCAGCAGGAGCAGCACGTCGGCCTCGGCGGCTGCGCCGAGGACCGAGCCGGCGTATCCGAGTTCCGGGTGCGCCCGCCGGGCCCGGTCCACGGCCACCGGATCGTAGGCCGTGACCCGGGCCCCCCGGGCGTGAACCTGGGACGCCACGGCCAGGGCCGGGGAATCGCGGATGTCATCGGAATCGGGCTTGAACGCCAGGCCGAGCACGCCGACCCGGCGCCCCTCCAGCGACCCGCCCGCCAGCTCCTCGGCCAGCCCGACCATCCGGGCCCGGCGCCGGCCGTTCACCGCGTCCATCTCCCGCAGGAACGAGACGGAATCGGCCACGCCCAGCTCCGCCGCCCGGGTCATGAACGCCCGGATGTCCTTGGGCAGGCAGCCGCCGCCGAACCCCAGACCGGGCCGCAGGCTGGCCGACCCTATCCGGTGGTCGTAGGCCAGCGCCTCGGCCAGCTCGGTGACGTCCGCCCCGGCCGCCTCGCAGACCTCGGCCATGGCGTTGATGAAGGAGATCTTCGTGGCCAGGAACGCGTTGGCCGCGATCTTCACCAGTTCGGCGGTCTCGTAGCCGGTGACCAGGAACGGGACACCCGCCGAGATCGGCTCGGCGTACACCTCCCGCAGGATCGCCTCGGCCTCCGCCGACCGCACCCCCACCACGATCCGTTCCGGCCGCAGCGTGTCGGCGACCGCAAACCCCTCCCGCAGGAACTCCGGGTTCCAGGCCAGCTGGACCCGCGCCCCGGCCGGGGCGAGTTCGGCCACCCGCCCAGCCAGGACCGCGGCCGTCCCGACCGGGATGGTGGACTTCCCGACGATCAGGCAGGGCCGTTCCAGCCGTGGCGCCAGCGCCCCGATACAGCTGAGCAGCTGGGAGAGATCGGCTCCGGCCGAGTCGGCCCGCTGCGGTGTGCCCACGCAGACGAAATGGACGTCGCCGAAGTCCGCAGCCTCGGCGTATGACGTGGTGAAGCGGAGCCAGCCCGACCGCAGGCCCCGCCCGAGCAACTCGTCCAGGCCGGGGTCGTAGAAGGGCAGGTCACCCGCGGCCAGCGCGGTGACCACGTCCGGATCGGTGTCCAGGCCGAGCACATCGAAGCCCAGCTCGGCCAGGCACGCGGCATGCGTGGCCCCGAGATACCCGGTGCCCAGCACGGTGAGACGGCGGGCCACGGCACCTTCCTCCCTGGCCTCCTCGGCCACCAGCGTTACTCCCGGTCTGCCCCAGGCAGGCCGCCTCAAGCTCGCTGCCCGGCGGCTCTTCAGTGGGCCGGCGGGAGCTCGAGGCCGGCGTGCGCCCAGGGGCGGATGAAGCCGACCACGGTGCCGTCGCCCGCCGCCGCGGCGGAGGTGCCGTACGCGGAGATCCGGATGGGGAAGCCCGTGGCGTAGGCCTCGATCATCATGCCCTTGCCGATGACCATGCCGACGTGCCCGGGAGCCGTCGCCGTGCCGTCCGAGCCCGCGAAGAAGACCAGATCACCGGGCTGCACCTGGCTAGCCGGAATCTTCGGCCCCCAGGCCCACTGCTGCTGCGAAGTCCGCGGGATGCTGATGCCCGCCGCCCGGTACGCCATCATCACCAGGCCCGAGCAGTCGTACGCGTCGGGGCCGGTGCCGCCCCACAGATAGGGCTTGCCCAGCTGCTCCCGGGCGTACCCGATCGCGGTGGAGACCACCTGGTTCGGCACCGCGGCCGTCTGCGCGCTGGTCAGGCACTCCGGCGCGCTCACCGTGGTGGTGTTGCTCTCGGTGTAGCCGCCCCGGCTGTAGACGCCCGCCCAGTAAAGCACCGTCTGGACATAGGACTGGAGGTGGTTGTAGGCGAAGATCGCGCCGCTGACGTTGTTCTGCACGCCGTGCGCGAGCAGGTACTTGGCCGCGCCCGCGATGGCGTCTGCGGGTTCGTAGACGCTGGCCACGCCGTCGCCGTTGGCGTCGGTGGCCACACCGCTGACCACCTGGGACGCGGAGTGCACGGCGCTGCCGCCCCAGGTGTTGGTGGAAGCGCCGCCTATGCCGATCTGCATCGGCCCGGCGGCCCCGAACCCGTTCTGCCCGGAATTCACGCCCGGCAGGCTGGACTGGCCGTCGTTGGACTCCACCTTGCCGATCCCGGCCAGCACCACCCAGGGCACCCCGTACTGCTGCCCGGTCTTCTTGAAGAGGGCCAGGTAGTCAGCCGGAATGGAGTTGCGGGCGGCCGTGGTCACCGCGGGCTGGGTGGTCGCCCCGCTACCGGAAGAAGGGCATCCGACACCGGCGGCGAAAAGCAAGCTGGCCCCGCCGACCATCGCCATCGGGATCACGGCGATCGCGGTGACCAGCAGCGCGGCCACTCCGATCGCGACCAGCACGGCTAGCCGGCCAGCGCTGAAGCCGAAGCGCCAGCTCACGTATTCCCCGCCGAGGCCAGCTCGATGTCGTTGACCAGCCAGCTCCCCCCGCTGCCGGTCAGGGTGATCGCGTACTGCCCGTTGTTTTGGCTCTTGCCCTGCTTGGTGTGCATCGTCTGGACGATGGTCACCACGAAGGTCAGGCTGCCGGGGCCGAAGGTGCGGATCGAATTGATCACCGTGCGGGCGGACGAGACCTGCTGCTGCCGGGTGCGCTGGCTGGCCACCCCGGGCGTGCCGTAGGCGCGCCCCAGGGTGGCACTGAGCTCGCTGGTGGCCAGGCGGCCCAGGCTAGCCACATACGCCGACGTGCTCTCCCGGTAGGAGAACGTGTCGTAGGCCGCCCCGAACGCCTCCGCGACACCGGCCGCCCTGGCCAGATCCGCCTGGCTGAACGGCAGCCACTGGTAGATATCGGGCGCCGACCCGGTGGGCGGCACCGGAGTGGCCGGCGCGGTGGAGGCCGGCGGGACGGCCGGGGACGTGGCCGGGGAACGGCTGGCCGAGGCGCCAGGCGTCGCCGCGGCCGCGCTGTGCCCCTGCCCCAGCACCGAGCGCACGCCCGGGATGAGGAGATATGCCCCCATCGCGCCGAGCACGACGACAATGCCGAGGAAGGCCAGCACCCGCTGGGCCGGGCTCAGGTCCATAACAGTCCGCTACTTCTTCCGGCGTACCGGACGCAGCCAGAAGGGACCGGGCGGGCTGGACTCGTCGCCAGCGCCGCCCTGGCCGCTCCCGCCCTGGCCATTCCCCGGCTGCGCTCCCCCGGCCTGACCGCTGGCCGGGCCGCGTCCGGACGGGGGCGCGGCGGACCCGCCCGCGCCGCTCCCCCAGGGGCCAGAACCACTGCCGCCGGAACCATTGCCGCCTCCGGAACCGCTGTCCCGGCCGCGCAACGGTGGCGCCGCGTTCCGGGACGGCCCGCGGGACGGGCTCGCACTACGGGCAGGAGCATTGCGGGACGAGCTGCCCCAGAAGCTGGAGCCACCGCCCTGGCCGCCGTTGCGCGGGGTGCTGCCCCCCGGATCACCCCCGCGCGGGGGGGCGCTGCGCGCGGAGCCGCTCCCCCGGGCTGGGGCACCGCTACGGGAAGGAGCCCCGCCGCCGAACATCGGCGGTGCCGCACCCTGGCCCGGTCCGGCACCGCCGCCGGACGGCGGAGGCGCCGCCGCGGGCGGCCGCGGGGCCACGCCTGGCCAGCGCTGCCGGGCCGCTCCCGGCCGCGATACGGCCGGCGGCGCGGCGGCCGGCGGCCCGCCCGCGGGTCCACTGGGCGCCCGGCCGGGCCCGGCCTGGGCCCGGCCCGGAGGGCTGCCTGCGGCCGGAGCCCCGCCTGAGGCACCGGCCCGCTGGCCGGCGGGGGCGTCCGGGCCGGGCCCGGCCGACGGCGGCGTCGGCCGCGCCGGAGCGGGCCCAGCCCGATGGTGAGCGCTGCTGGCCGGCGCCGTCCCGGTCCGGCAGGTCCAGCGGCGGCGCGGCGCGCGTGGTCCCCTCGGCCGCCGCGGCAGCCCGGCCCCGGCCCCGGCCGGCCAGCCCGCCGCGGCCCGCTCCGCCCTGGTAGGCCTCGTCGGTGCCGTCGCCGGGGGAGCCGGCCTGTTCCTTGCCCTCCTCGGTGCCCACCGTCGCCGCCGAGGCCGCCGCGGCCCCCGCCGCCGCGCCGCCCGCGCCGCCCGCCACTGCGGCGGCCACGCCTGCCGCCTGCGCCGGGTTGCGCCTGGCCCACCGGGCGGCCCGGTACGCGGCGAATCCGGGGACCCCCACGGTGGCGGCGTCCAGCGTGTTCCGCCGCGCCATGCTGCCCGCCTGGGCCAGCCCGGCGTCGGCCCGGTCGCGGGAGCCGACCATGCCGTATCCCACCGCCGAGAACAGGTGCACGAACGGCTTGCGGTAGATGAACACCGCGACCGTGACCAGGGCGATCATCAGGATCTTCAGCGCCCAGGGCAGCACCGCGTCGCTGGTGCCCATGATCAGGGAGTAGGCGTACAGCAGGACGCTGAGCACCACGGCTATCGCCGCCTGTTTGAGCAGGACACCGACGAGCATCTCGAGCCAGCGCAGCGCGACCACCCGGCCAAACCCGGGATGGGTTCCGACGATGAGGAAGAACGGCCCGGCCACGAGCAGCAACAGGAACCCGAGTTTCAGGATGATCAGCGTGATCGCGATCAGCAACACCAGGACGCCGGCGACGAGCGCCGCGAATAGGGCCGCGAACGCGATCTCCAGCCGGGTGGGGTACTGATTCCCCTGGAACAGTGAGTAGACGTCAGGATTGTTCTGCTTGATCGACTGGGCGATGCCCGCGTAGGCGTCCTGCTTGGCCTGGATCAGGGACGGCGTGGCCGTCTCGTTGGTGGCGATGGCCTGCGCCCACAGCAGCTGACGGCCGTACTGGTTGACCACCGTGGGCTTCGCGCCCTTGCCCGTGGTGTACGTGGTAGTGCCGAATTCGCCGTCCAGCCACGGCTTGCAGACCAGCACGGTCCACAGCTCGTTGGCGTTCTGGTCCACGATGCCCGAGCCGCCGGTGAAGTTGTAGTTGGCCGTGGTCACCTGCGGATCGTGGCCCTGAACCGGGACGCAGTTGGCGCCGGCCGGGCCGGCAGCCCGGCGAATGCGACGTTCAGGGTCTGGGTGATCCCGTTGGACACGGTCTTGCCCAGGCCGGTGAAGTCGGCGGGCCGGCCGATGAGCCAGATGGCGGCCGCGCAGGCGATGACCATCCAGATGGTGCCCTCGATCGTCCGGGTGGCCCGCTTGCGGATCAGCCCCTGCCAGGCCAGCCAGATCGCGCCGATGATGACCACGGGGGCCAGGAACGGGAAGTAGATCGCGTTGCCCAGGCTGGTGATCAGCCGGTCCACCGCGTTGGTCAGCCAGGACAGGATGCCCTCGCCCGCGGCGGACTGGTACACGGTGATCGTGACCCGGTCCAGGGCCTTCGAGGCGTCGAACACCATCCCCGCGACGCTGTTGCCGATCAGCGAGGTCATGTCCGAGCACTGCATGTCGTACGCGGCCCAGGACTGCCCCGCCATGCCGTAGCTGTCGTAGAGGGTGGCGGGCTGCTTCCCGCCCGTCACGGGCGGGCGGATCAGCGAATCTATCCCGCCCGCCGCCGGCTCAGGCGCGGGTACGGACGGCTGGCAGATGTTGTTGAGGTCGCCAATTAAACCGCTGGACCCCGCGTTGCAGAAGCCGAGCAGCCCGCCGATGTCGCCGATGCCCGGGGCCGAGCAGATGCCCGACGGAGCGGCCGGGGTGTCCGGGGTGCTGGCCGACGCCAGCCGCGCGGTCGCGGTGAGCTGCGCCCCCAGCGCGTGCTCGGCCGTCACCGAGGGCCGGGCCGTCACGGCAGGCTGGGCTGTCGCAGCATGCTGGGCCGTCGCGGCGGGCGCACCGGCCGCGGCCTGCGCGATCGCCGGCGACCCGAGCAGGCCCGCCCCGGCCACGGCGATGAGCACGCCGGGCACGGCGAGGGCTGTGCGGACTACCTTGGCGGTCCGGCGGAGGACTCTGGCCATGGTGGGCTCCTGAAGCCTGGGGGGAGAGGCTGGTCGGGGCATGAAGGGAGCGCCGGTCACCTGGCGGGCTCGCCCGGCGGCGCCCCACCGAGCAGTCCGGCGCCCTGGTCAGGGTCGCCATCGGGTGACACGGGTTGCTCAGCAGGGCGGGCCCGGGTGGGGTTGGTGTCCAGCCACTGCCGCACTTCATCGGAGATCAGGTCGATGCCGATCCGGCAGGCCCGTCCTTCGAGATCACGGAAAATGCATTCCCCGTTGCCGAGCCCCCGCAGCACGGCCTTGTGTTCCTCCGACGCCTCCACCCCCAGGAGCGCCATCACGTTCGCCACTTCGACCCGCTCCGAGGAACGGAACGCGAAGACCCCCGAAATACAGTTCGTGACCTGCTCACTCAGCAGGTCCCCCGCGTTCTGGGAGACCAGGATCAAGGCGGTGTTCCGCGAGCGTCCCATCCGGGACACCTCGGGAACCAGCTTGGCCCCCTGCGGGGTCGCCGTGATCGCCCACGCTTCATCGAGGAAGATCGCCTTGGGGAGCCGCCGGTCGATTCCGTTGAGGAGCCTGCGGGCGAACTGGGACACGAGGTAGAGCAAGGCAACCGACAGGCGCTGCTCGTACGAATAGTCCTCGCGGCCGGCCGCGGTGTCGGGCAGGGTCAGCCCGGCCAGGGTGAACACGGTCGTCCAGCCGGCCGTGTCGATCTGCTGGCCGCCCGAGGGCGCGAAGCACAGCCGGGCCAGGCGCATCTCCGACATCGACCGGAGCACCGCGCCGAGGTTCTTCGGCGCCGGGTCGGCCGCCTCCTCGAGATGGCGGATTACCTTGCCCAGGCTGGGCCGCTCCCGGCTGGCCACGCTGGCCACGGCCTGGATCATCGCGCTTTCGCGCTCCTCGCTCATCCGGGGCAGCAGCAGGCGGAGGGTCTCCGTGGCCATGGTCCGCTTCTCGGCCAGGTCGTCGCCGAACGAGAACGGGTCGAGCAGGCCGGGCGCGGCGGCACCCAGCGGCAGCACCCGCGCTTTGCGGCCCCGATCGGCCAGCAGCTGGACCAGCGGTTCCGCATCTCCCTTGGGGTCGATCACCGCGACCGTCACCCCGCGCAGCGCCAGCTGCAAGATGAGCAGCAACGCTAGTGTCGTCTTCCCCCCGCCGGGCTCACCGGTGATGGCGATGGCGGTGGGCCGGTTCAGCGCGGCGGCCAGCAGCGGATCGAAATGGACCACGGCGCGGGCCCGGCCCAGGGTCTCGCCGATATACGGCCCGACCCAGCCCTGCCCGCTGTTGGGCCGGTCACCCAGGTCCACCGTGGCGGTGGGCACCCCGCCCGCGATCGTGTACAGCGGCTGGCGCTGCACGTACGAGCTCAGCCGGACCCGGTCGCCGGGCAGTGACTCGCGGAGCAGGGAGAACTGGTCGCCGGTCGAGTTGACCACGTCGATGCCCATGTCGCGGTAGTGCTCGACGACCGCCTCCACCCGGCGCTGGCACAGTTCGCGGGTCGGCGCGGACACCACGAGCCGGTGCCAGCCGTAGACGAACGGCAGCCGTTCCTTGGTGATGCCGTGCTCGAGCATCCGGGCCGAGGCGATCTGCTCGGCCAGGGCGATCGGCGCATCCACCCCGGCCTCCCGGATGTGCGCATCCATGTCCCGGGCGTGCGCGAGCCGGCGGCCGACATCCTTGCTGGCCTTGGCGGGCGGGATCAGCCGCATCCGGGAGCTGATCTCCACCGGGAACGGCAGCGAGTCCGCGAAGTGCAGCCACGGCTCCCCGTCCGGGAACGACATCACGTCGGGGAACCGGGAGAAAGACAGGAACGCCTCGAACGACTCACCCTCCGGGTGCTCCAGGTGCAGCAGCGTGCGGCCGTTGTGGACCTGGCCCTCGTAGAGGGACTCGATCTCCCCGGCTCCCCAGCGGCGGCGCCGGACCGCGGACGGGCGCGGATCACCGGCGGAGCCCATCAGCGTGTGCCGGACCAGCCAGGCGATCTCGTCGCTCGTAGCGTGCCGCGCGTCCAGGGCGCTGGCCCCCAGCGCCCGGCCCAGCCGCTCGGCGTGGTCTGTCCAGCGGGCGATCTCCGCGGCGCCGATCGCCTCATCGTCCAGGCCCATGGCCTGCTCACCGGCCCGGTAGGTGCTGACGAACCCGGAGAGCATCCCGCCGCCCAGCTGCGCGCGCATGCCGCGCTGCCCCAGCCGGACGCCCAGGTAGACCTCCTTGGCCCAGAAGTCCTTCGCCCACACGTGGCGGTACATCTCATCCAGGTAGTCCCGCCAGCCCGGCCCCCCGTCCGACGTGGCGTCCAGCTGGGCCGCCCACTCCGCCGCCGGATAGGAGCGGTGCACGATGCGCAGGTGGACCTCGGCGTCCGGCATCCGGATCGCGGCCAGCGCGACCGTGATGTTGGTGGCCAGGGCCTCCCGGTCCTGCGGCGTGGTGAACTCATAGGCTTGCGTCGGCAGCCGGTAGTACGCCCACGCGTGCGACTCGGTGAGCAGGATGCGGTCATCGAGGTAGCGGAGCGACAGCCGCGACCGTCCTCTCGTCCGGCCGCTCAAGGCGTCCTCCCAGAAGTTCGCGCCATCCGGCCACCCCCGACCGCGAGGGCCGAGACCAGCACTCCCGCCAGGGCCGTGTAAGCGTGCTGGACCTGCGGGCGGAGCTGGGCGAAGCGGGATTCCGTGTCCGCGGCGGCGGCGTCACTGATGCCCTGCTCGGCAGGCGGAGCCCCCAGGTGATCATCCCAGGGCACCCGCACGATGGCCCGGCAACGGCCGCGTACGACGAGTTCAGCCTGCTCGACATGGGGCATGCTGCGCTTGCTCACTCCGTTGATGACGGTGATCGCCCCCGTGCAGAGTTCGCCGTAACCGTGCCCGTCCAGCCACTCCATAGTCATCGCGGCCGCCCGGGCCGCGTCAGAGCTGGCCGGGGCGACCAGAATGAGCTGGTCAGCCGCGGACAGGACACGGGCTACCGCGGACGCGCCGGGGTCGGTCAGGGTGAGCGGATAGCGGGACGTCAGGATCTCGATGACCCGGGCGTATTCCTCGTCGGCCAGCGCCTGGCCGTCGCCGGGGGCGGAGTCGTGCGCGATGAGATCCAGGCGGCCCCCGCCGCGCTGGACCGGCACGGCAGGCGTGGCCCCGGCCAGCAGGCCGCGCGCGGTGCCCGCCGGGGAGGTCCGGGCCATGTCGGCGAGGGAGGTCTGGCCGGGGTTGAGGTCGAGCGCCGCGACCGGCTCCCCGCGGAGGCTGGCCAGCACGTCCCCGAGCATGAGCGTGGTCACCGTCTGGCCTGCGCCGACCGTGCAGCCCAGCACCACCATGAGCCGGGGGCCGTGGATCGGGAGGAGGACCCGGGCCCGGTCACGCCGTTCCATGTCGGGCCGCCCGGGACCGTGACCACCCGGCACCACCCTGACGTGCTCCCGCCAGTTACTGCCGCCGCGGTGCTGGCCCGGGCCGCTCAGCGCCCGCTCCACCAGGGTCGGCCGGGTGCTGGACCCGCCGCGGACCACGACGATGGGCGGCGCCCAGGGGTTGGCCGGCGCCGGGGGCGGGCCAGCGGCGGGTTCTGCGGGCTCGCCCGGCGGGTCCTGCTCCGGCGCGTCCCCGTCGGGCAGGTCGGGCCCGGCGGCCTCAGCTTCGGCGGCGGTCGGGGGCTCAGCAGTCTCAGGTTCGGCGGTCTCAGGCTCAACCACCAGATGGTCAGCCGGCGCGGGGTCAGCGACCCTGGACTCGGCGGTCTCCTCCTGTGCCACCTCGGCCTGTGCCACCTCGGCCTCTGCCACCTCGGCCTCTGCGACCTCAGACTGTGTGATCTCGGGCTCTTCGGCCTCTGGCTGCGTGGCCTCGGGGCGGATTGGGCCGATGAAGAACCCGGCCGGGCTGGTTGACGGGCCCGACACTGGCTCCGGCGGGGCCGCTTGGGCCGGCACACCCACCACGGGCCCGGCGGGAGGGGCGGGCACGGCCGTGTCCGGCCCAGCCAGCGAATCGGCTCTCCCCACGGGGAAATCACGGTCCGGGGCACCAGAGTCCCCCGCGACGGGAACCGGATCCCCTGCGACGGGAACCGGATCCCCCGCGGCCGGAACTGGATCCCCGGAGGCCGGGACCGCAGGCGCGGCCGCGGGCACCGCCGGTGCTGCGGTCTTCTCCCGGTCCCCGCGCGCCGGGGGAATGGGAGCGGGCGGTCCCGGAGGGGTCCAGGCTGGGGAGCCCGGGATCGCGGGCGACGAGGGCGCGTGCGGGTCCTTCACCGGCCAGGCCGCGGCCGGGGGCCGGACCGCGGACGGCGGCCGGACCGCAGCCGCAAGGCCGTCGGGACGAGGCGGTCGGGTGGCCCCATCCTGTCCCGGGCCGGGGAGCCCGGGTGCGCTGGCCGGGAAGGCAGGCCGGGTGACGTGACGGCCGGTCTCGGCCGCGGGGCGCAGCGGGGCCTGCCGCTCGTCGTGGGCGATCTCGGCCGGCGCGACATCCGCCGCCGTATCCGCCGCCGTGGCAGGCGGCGGCGCCGCGGGGCCAGGAGCAGTACCGGGCCACTGGGGGCCACGGCCGCGCCGCTTTGCCGCGGGGGCCACTTGCCGGGCCGGAGCGGCACGTGGCACACGGACACGCGGGCCGGGTGGGGCCGCCTGCGCGGCGGCCTTTCGGGCCGCCGCCGGGCGCGGCCGGGCCGCGCGCCGCGCGATGTCCGGGGCGGCCGGCGCGGCGGCGGGCGCCAGGGCCGGGGCCTCGGCCGGGGACCGGGGGCGCTCCGCGTCCCGGCGCCAGACCTTGCCGATCACCACGACGTCGTCTTTCTCCGCCAGCGGAGCCATCCGGCACCAGGTTCCTGGCTCACCCAGGTAGCGGACCTGCGAAATGACCAGCTCAGGGAGTCTCTTGCTTTCCAGCACGGGCCGGGTGGCGAGCCAGGTGATCACGCCCGGCGGCAGCACGTACAGCCAGAACAGGCTGTGGTTGAAGGGCACCCCGAGGATGGTCAGCAGGATCACGTACGGCACCGTGATGGCCGCGAACACCGCGATCTGGCCAACCGGGACCGGCATCGGCAGCCTGAAGTCGTACAGCTTGTACAGCCGCTTTTCGATTCGCCAGATGCTGGTGTAGGTGGGCAGGTCCACCGGGCGCTCTCCTTCCGGCCTGGGCGGAGATCAGTGGACGCCGAGCGCGTTCGCGATGCCCTGAGCGAGCGTCTGCACGATGCTCGGGGTGTAGAAGACCACCGCGATGGCGACGGCGAGCACGAGGAACTGCACAAACCGGATGATTTCCCGAGTGAACAAGAAGAAGAGGGCCACGATCCCGACGATCCCCAGGAACAGGGGCCCGAACAGCCCCTGCAAGTAGTTCACGAGCCCCGTGGTGTTGATTGACGAGGCCCCGATGATGAGCGGTTGGAACGACATCGATCTACTCCGGGTTATGGGGGATCACGCCTGGCCGGGCGGAGGCGTGCGACCTTCGAAGTCCGGTCACGGCGACCCCGGTGACTCGGTTGTTGCGCTGATGTCCTTGACGTACCAGGTTCCGTCCTGCTTCACGACGGTGAGCGCGTAGCTCATCTGGAGCTGGGCGGGCGCCCCGCCCTTGACGACCTGACCGGCTGGGTTCCTGGCCGGAACGCTCCAGACGACGGTCGCAATGATATGGCGGGTCGATCCGCCGGGCGGGACGCTGATGGTGGTGATGGACTGGAAATTCACCGCGCCGTCGAGCCCGGTCAGCGAGGTGCCCGGGGCGAGGAACCGGCCCATGGTCGCTTGATTGCCACTGGCGTAGGCCTGGAAGAACGACGGAAGCTGGTTGGTCAGCACAGCCTGGGTGCCGGAGTCAGAACCCGCGGGGGCTGCCGAGGGCAGGACGGCGCGCGCCGGGGCCGGCAGCCAGGCGGGCGCGCCGGAGACCACGAGCCCGTCCGAGGACGCGTATACAGGCACCCCGAGCTGCATCAACTGCCCACTGACCCGGGCCAGGAGCGTCACCACGGCGTGGTGAGCATCCTGCACATCGGTGGCGGCCACGACCTCGGACTGCAGTTGCGCTGTCCCCCGGCCGTCCCAGCCCAGCTGAGGGTCGGATCCGCTCGGCAGGAACGCGCCGAGCTGAGCAGCACGCTGGGTCGCGCCGCCGGGGCTGTAGTTCAGGTACACCTGGCCAAACTGCATAGCGTAGGCGTCCGCGAGGGTGACCGGGAAGCCGTTGCCCGCCGGCACGGACGCAGCCGGGGCCGGCTGGCCCGAGTGAGACTCGCCCGACAGGATCGCGACGACACCCCGGTAACCGATGAGCAGCACGACGGCCCAGGCAACACCCCGGAAGAGCCAGACCAGCCATCGGCCGCCCGCACCGCCCCAGGTTCGCGCCGGGCGCCCGCGCCCGGTCTGGCCGCGCCCGGAATACTCGGTCCCCGCTTCGTAGTCCAGCCCGTGCTCACCCGAATGCGGACTGCGTTCAGCGGTTGACCGGCGAACCATCGCACCTCCGCCCGTTCCTGCGCACGCGCAGCAATGAGTTGCGGTGCCTTCCTATGCCGTCTATCGCCCTATTCTGCGCCATAACCCGCCGACCCGGGAGCCCCTTTCACGAGGCCCACTGCCCGGTACACGGGCAAACAAACCGCCCATTGACCGGTGTGAGAGCACCACGATTGCGATCGTAGGTCTCTGACCTGCGACGATGTCGATACGCAGGTTTGCTAGGAACTCTCGGTTGACAGCTGCCAGCGCGCCCCGCAACCTACGGCAAAATAGTTGCACCCGATGCCTTACGAGGCATCTTAGCGGTATCTGGAGGCCCCGGCGAGCACCGCAGCGCCCGTGTCGCACGGGCATCTGGCCCGGCTTGACGTCTGGCTCCCTGCCGGAGTGATCTGGCAGATTGCGGCCCGCCGGTACGACTTCATGCCCGCTAATACGCCACTCTCCCGGGCCTTAGCGCCCGCAAATCATCCGGCTTATCGAGCCCCAGAAGGCACGAATCTCACTGCTCACCCACGAGACGACTGCCGTACGCTGGATTAGCAGCTGGGCGGCTCCAGGGAATCACCGGCGAGATGGCGGCTCAGCCCGGACGCCGCGCGACGAAGACCATCTCACGACCGGGCCGGCCGGGTGTTCCCCCGCCAAGTCGGGGATCTTGAAGAACAGGCGAGGCTCTAGACGTTGAATCGGAACTCGACGACGTCGCCGTCGCGCATCACGTAGTCCTTGCCCTCCATGCGCACCTTGCCCACCGCGCGGGCTGCGGTGAGCGAACCCGCGGCCACCAGGTCGTCGAACGCCACCACCTCAGCCTTGATGAAGCCGCGCTGGAAGTCGGTGTGGATGACACCTGCCGCCTCCGGGGCCGTCGCGCCGACCGGGATCTCCCAGGCCCGGACCTCTTTCGGCCCCGCGGTCAGGAAGGTCATCAGGCCCAGCGCGCTGAACCCCGCGTGCGCGAGCCGGTTCAGCCCCGGCTCCCCCATCCCCAGCTCGGCCGCCATTTCCAGCGCGTCGTCCTCGGGCAGCTCAGCCAGTTCCGCTTCGGTCTTCACGTCGAGGAAGATCACCTCGGCCGGTGCCACCTGGGCGGCCAGCTTGGTCCGCAGTTCCTCGTCCGCCAGCTCGGCTTCGTCCATGTTGAACACGTAAACGAAGGGCTTCGCGGTGAGCAGATGGAGATCACGCAGGTCAGCCAGGTCGATACCGGCGGCGGCCGCCCCCGCGAACAGCGTCGTCCCGTTGTCGAGCACCTGCTGCGCGGCTGCGGCAGCATCGGCCGTCCGCTGGCGCTCCGGATTCTTGGCGAACTTCGCTTCTTTAACGAGGCGGGGTACCGCCTTCTCCAGGGTCTGCAGATCAGCCAGGATAAGTTCGGTCGCCACCGTGTCCACGTCGCGCGCGGGTGACACGTCACCATCGACATGACTGACATCCGGATCGGAGAACACCCTCACGACCTGGCAGATGGCGTCGCTCTCCCGGATGTGCGCCAGGAACTGGTTGCCCAGCCCCTGCCCCTGTGACGCGCCCCGCACCAGCCCGGCGATATCCACGAACCGTGCGGTAGCGGGCACGATCGGGGCCGAGTCGTACAGCCCGGAGAGGACCGCGAGCCGGGCGTCCGGGATGCCGACGATGCCCACGTTCGGCTCGATAGTCGCGAACGGGTAGTTGGAGGCCAGCGCGTTGGCTCTCGTCAACGCGTTGAACAGGGTGGACTTGCCAACGTTGGGCAGGCCGACGATGCCGATCGAGAGACTCACCTGCGCGAGTCTAGAGCGGTTCGCAGGGTGAACCTGCCGGGCCTGCCCGGACCAGCTGACCCGGTCGAGCGTGTCGGGCAGGAAACTGTCAGTGGCCGCTGCCACCATGACGACCATGAACGTCTTCTGGATGTTCGCTCTACTCGCTGTGGGGGCCATTATCGGCGCCGCCCTCGGTTACCTGTACGCCCGCGGACGCCTGGCCAGCATGACCGCCGACCTCACCGGCCAGGCCCGCGCGGCCGAGGAGCGGGCGCGGGCCGCCCAGGACCAGGCGGCCATCATGGAGCGGGTGGCCCAGGAACGGGCGGCCCTGATCGACGGCCAGCTGGCCGAGCGCTTCCAGGCCATGTCCGCCCAGGCCCTCGATCGCAGCGCCACCATGTTCCTGGAGATGGCCGAGGGCAGGCTCAGCGCGGCCAACGCCCGGGCCGCCGGCGAGCTGGAGACGCGCCGGGCCGCGGTCGAGCACCTGGTCCAACCCCTCCGGGAAACACTGGCCAAGGTGGAGGCCCAGCTCCGGGAGACCGACGAGGCGCGGCACCTATCCCACGCGGCCCTGACGGAACAGATGAAGATCACCCGGCAGAGTTCCGACGACCTGCGGGCCCAGACCCAGTCCCTGGTGACCGCCCTGCGGCGGCCGGAGGCCCGCGGCCGGTGGGGCGAGATGCAGCTGCGCCGGGTGGTGGAACTGGCCGGGATGGCCCCGCGCTGTGACTTCGATGAGCAGGTCAGCGTACAGACCGCCGAGGGCATGTTCCGGCCCGACATGGTCGTGCGGCTGGCCGGCGGTAAGAACATCGTGGTCAACTCGAAGGTCTCGCTGGCCGCCTACCTGGAGGCGGCGGAGACCCCGGACGAGGTGGTCCGCGCGGCGCGGCTGGACGCCCACGCCCGGCACGTGCGTGAGCACGTGGACCGGCTCGCGGGCAAGTCGTACTGGGCCTCGCTCAGCCCGGCCCCGGAATTCGTCGTGCTGTTCATTCCCGGTGAGGCGTTCCTGGCCCCGGCGCTGGAGCACGACCCGGCGCTGCTGGAGCACGCGATGGCGCGCAAGGTCCACATCGCCACGCCCACCACGCTGGTCACGATGCTGCGCACCGCGCAGTACGCGTGGCAGCAGGACGCGCTGGCGGAGAACGCCCGGGCGGCGTTCGACCTCGGCCGTGAGCTCTACGAGCGGATCTCCGGCCTGGGACGGCACATGGACCGCCTCGGCCGCGCGCTCACTTCCGCGGTCACCACCTATAACCAGGCGGTGGGCTCGCTGGAAAGCCGGGTCCTGGTCAGCGCACGCAAGCTGAACCAGCTCGGCGTGGTGGAAGGGGACCTGGAGACCCCTGCCCTCATCGAGGAGGTCGCCAGGACCCTGTCTGCCCCGGAACTAGCCGCCCCCGAACTAGCCGCCCCCGAAAAGCCCGCCCCGGAGATCACCGTCCCCGCGCAACCGGATCCCGCCGGGCCCGGGCTGGCCGGCCCCGAACGCCCGGAACTGCCCCGCGTGGACAGGCAACCGGGGGCCGTGATGGCGATACCGGGCAGCAATGGCGCCGGCTAAGCCCAGGCTGAGCCTGCTGGCCCGGTCCGGGAACCTGGAGTACGACCGGGTGCTGTTCTTCAGCGACGCCATCTTCGCCATCGCGATCACCCTGCTGGTGATCGACATACGGGTCCCCGGGATCGCTGACCCCGCCCGCCAGCTCAGCGCGGCTAAATTCAACATCCTCAGCTTCGTCATCAGTTTCCTGGTGATCGGGCTGTTCTGGATGGGTCATCACTCGGTCTTCCGGTACATCACGGTGCTCGACCGGCCCGTGATCGCCATCAACCTGATTTTCCTCGGCACTGTCGCATTCCTGCCCTACCCGACCTCCCTGCTCGGCGGACAAGGCTCGGACCGGGTCTCGACGATCTTCTACGCGGTATGCATTTCCTGCGCGGGGCTCGTCGAGCTGGCCGTCTGGCTCTACGCGAGCCAGGTCAAGGACCTCCTGGTGCCCGGCACGTCAACTGCGGTACGCCGCTACATCGCGCTTCGCGTAGCGCGCATCCCGGTGGTTTTCCTGCTCTCCATCCCGGTGGCCCTCGTCTCCGCGCAGCTCGCCACGTACTTCTGGGTCCTGGTCGCCGTGCTCGGGACAGCACTGCATCGTTTTGCGCGCCCGGCCGACCAGCAGGAAGGGGGGAACGCCGATCCGGCGGGCTGACGTATCCGCCCGGACGACCAGCCGTTTGCGTGGCTAACGGAAAGCTCCCGGTCAAACGCATGACCAAAGCATTACCCGGCGTTCGAGAACCCGCGGTCCAGCCCAGCGTCCGGGCGTGTCAATAGCCCAGATCGGGCGCTGGGCCGGGGTAGCGTGGCCAGCGAGGCCGTCATCCGCACGGCAGCGCCGGGGAGGGAGCACAGGGTGTCCCAGCCACGGCCCGACGCGTCCTGGCCCCCGGGACGGCCGGGATCCGGCCGTTCCCGCTCGTCCCGGCGCACCGCGAAGCCGTGGTCCGCGGAGCGGATCGATGCTCCGGCCGCCGGGCGTCCCTGGGATGTGGCCGACCCGCTCCCCGGCCCGGCCCCGAGCGGGGATTGGGCATCCGACGCCGGGGAACTCGGCCCGGCCGTGAAGCTTGGCCCAGCCGTGGAGCCCGGCCCCGCTGTGCAGCTTGGCCCAGCTGTGGAGCCCGGCCCGGCCGTGGAACCCGGCTCCGGTGTGCAGTCCGGGCCCGCCCCGGAACCCGGCTCGGGCGTGGGGCCGGCTGCGGAGCGGGGCACCGATGCCGAGCGGGCCGCGGGCGCCGGGCGTGGCCTGGCCGGGGAGCGTAGCGGGATCACGCTGACGGGGCGCGGCGCGATCGCCGGCATGCTCGTGCTGTTCTTCCTCAGCCTGCTGCTGGCCAGCTGGCTCCGGTGGGGCGTGCTGGCCGGCGCGGGTTTCGTGATCGGCAGCGTGGGTGCGGCCTGGTACACCAGGCGGCGGGATCTGCTGGTGGTCGCGGTCAGCCCGCCGCTGCTCTTCTTCCTCGCGCTCATCGTCGTCAAGGCCCTGACCGCGAAGGGCAGCATGATCATCTCGACTGTAGAGGGAACCGCGCTGACCCTGGCGAATATCGCGCCGTGGCTGTTCGCGGGGGTGATCGTCTACGTGATCGTCGCCTGGGTGCGCGGCCTGCCTCAGTGTGTCACTGACCTGCGCCACGACCTGCGGCCCGATCTAGCCCAGCCGCGATCGGGGACCTCCGGGGCGGCCGGCAGCCGGGCCGCGTACCAGCCCGGGCCACGGCACTACCGCTGACTTCGGCGGCCCGGCCAGACGCCACTGCGAGACGGTCCAGTACGAGACGATCCAGCGCGAGGCAGGTCAGCGCGGGGCGGTGCGGCGGAGTTCCGGGGGCGGCGCGAAGACGAGCCGCTCTTCGACCGCCTCGACCTCATCGACGGTGCCGAACCCCTGCTCGGCCAGGTACTCCAGCACGCCGGCCACGAGTTCCTCGGGAACAGAGGCACCGCTGGTCAGCCCGACCGTGGTTACCCCCTCCAGCCAGGCCGGGTCGATCGCCGTGGCGTCCTCGACCAGGTAAGCGGCGCGGGCCCCAGCGTCCAGGGCCACCTCGACCAGCCGGACCGAGTTCGACGAGTTCGGCGAGCCCACGACGATCAGCAGGTCCGCGTCGGTCGCGATCTTCTTCACCGCGGACTGGCGGTTCTGGGTGGCGTAGCAGATGTCGTCACTGGGCGGGTCGGCCAGCATCGGGAAGCGCTCGCGCAGCGCGGCGACGGTCTGCAGCGTCTCGTCCACCGACAGCGTGGTCTGGGACAGCCACGCCACCCGGTCCGGGTCGCGGACCTGGACGTCCTCGCCGCCGTCCGGCCCGTCCACCAGGTGAATGCGGCCTGGAGCCTCGCCGGTGGTGCCGACCACTTCCTCATGGTTCTCGTGGCCGATGAGCAGGATGTCGTAGTCCTGGGCCGCGAACCGCTTGGCCTCGTTGTGCACCTTGGTGACCAGCGGGCAGGTGGCGTCGATGGTCCGCAGGCCGCGGCGTTTCGCCTCCTCGCGCACCTCGGGTGATATCCCGTGGGCGGAGAAGACCACGACGGCACCCTCGGGCACGCTGTCCGCCTCGTCCACGAAGATCGCGCCGCGGATCTCCAGCTCACGGACCACGTGCGTGTTATGCACGATCTGCTTGCGCACGTAGACCGGGGCACCGTAGCGCTCGAGGGCCGTCTCGACGGCCTGAACCGCCCGGTCAACCCCCGCACAGTAGCCGCGGGGCTTAGCGAGCAGTACGCGTCGGGTAGTCACGGGCATGTCCCCTATGGTAGTTGAGCCCGGCGTGCCCGATGCCAGCGCCGCACCCCGGAACCGGGCCCGCCGCCACCATCACCGATTCTCGTCGCTGAAGCACCAATCGCCCCGGCAGCGGCCCGTGACAGTGTCATGCTCGATCTGATACGACTGTGCCTGCCACGGACCCACGCTGCGCCGCCGGGGTCAGGACGCCCGGCAAGCATGCGCTGTGGGGGCGCGGGCCCGAGCCCCTGAGCGCCGGGACATACCCGAGGAGAACGATCAAGATGCCTTTGCCGCAGGTCAATGACCGCCTCAAGGAAATCCCTGCGCAAGCGCTGCGGACGGTGTTCGCCACCATCGGCCAGTTCCTGCTGGCCGCCGACCGGCTCCGGGCCCGGGCCGCCGAGCAACTCTCGGGCAGCGGCGGGGCGGCGGCCGCCCCGCCGGCCCAGCAGGCCCCGGCCGGGGCCCCGCGGGTGAAGCGCGCCGCGCCGCGCACGGCCCCGGCCCAGGACGCGGAGACCACGCGGTGGCGGTCGCTGGACAAGACCGGGAACGTCAGGCTGCTCGACGGGAATGAAGAGCAGGATGAGGAAGACCTGGCCGTTCCCGCCGCCTCGGCCGTCTCCGAGCCCTCGGTCGCCGAGCCCCCTGCCGCCGGGCCAGTCACCCAGGCGGCCCCTGAGATGGTTCCCGCCCCGGCCGAGTACACGCCGACCGAGCCCGTCCCGGCCGTGAGCGTCCAGGCCGGGCCCGTCTCTCCCGAGCCCGCGCCGGAGGCGACGGTCACGACCTCCCCCGCCGAGCAGGCCCCGGCCGGTCTCGCTCCCGTGCCGGACCCGGCCGGCCTGGCCCCCGCCGTCCCGAGCCGGCCGACATCGCCGCCATCCCGGACCCCGCCGTCACCGAGCCCTCCGCAGCCGCCGGCGAGGCCCTGCCCGTCCCCAACTACGACCAGCTCTCCGTGGCATCGCTGCGAGCACGGTTGCGGGTGCTGGACGCCACCCAGGTCCAGGTGCTGCTCGACTACGAGAAAGCCCACGAGGCCGGCCGGCCGTGATCACCCTGTTCGAGCGCCGGCTCACCAAACTCAGCGAAGGCAGCTGAGGCCGGCCACCCGGCCACGATCAGCCAGAATCCGACGCAGCCGCCCACCATGGCGCTAGACACCTCACCCGAGGCACCCGTCCCGGTGCGCACGATCCTCAGGCTGACCAGCGAGTGGATCGGCCGCCTGGGCCGGGTCTGGGTCGAGGGCCAGATCGCCGAGCTCACCCGGCGCGGTAACACGGTGTTCCTGACCTTGCGTGACCCCGTGGCGGCCGTCTCGGTCCGGGTGATCTGCCCGCGCACGGTGCTGGACGCCACCGACCCGCCGCCCGGGGAAGGAGCCCGGGTCCTGGTCTGGGCGAAGCCCGATTTCAACACCAACCGGGGCTCTTTCTCCCTTTCGGCCACCGAAATCCGGGCCGTTGGCGTAGGCGAACTGCTGGCCCGGCTCGAACGGCTCCGCCGGGCCCTGGCCGCTGAAGGGCTGTTCGCGGGCGAGCGCAAGCGGCCGCTCCCGTTCCTGCCCGGCAAGATCGGCCTGATCTGCGGACGCGACTCGGCCGCGGAAAAGGATGTGCTGCGCAATTCCGCGCACCGGTGGCCTGCGGTCCAGTTCCGGGTCGAGCCAGTGGCCGTCCAGGGGCAGTACGCGGTGGGCGAGGTGGTCAACGCGCTGCACCGGCTGGACGCCGACCCGTCGGTGGACGTGATCGTCATCGCCCGCGGCGGCGGCTCGATCGAGGACCTCCTGCCGTTCTCCGACGAGACGCTCATCCGGGCCGTGGCCGCCGCGAAGTCGCCGGTGGTCAGCGCGATCGGGCACGAGCAGGACACACCGCTGCTGGACCTGGTCGCGGACGTGCGGGCGTCCACGCCCACCGACGCCGCGCGTCGCATCGTGCCTGACGTGAGCGAGCAGTTCGCGCTCATCACCCAGCTACGCGGCCGCGCCCGCCGGTGTGTCACCGGCCGGATGGAACGCGAGACCGCCTGGCTGGCCGACATGCGGTCCCGGCCCGCGCTCGCCTCGCCCGTCCGGGAAATCGAGCGGCGGCAGGAACTGATCACCGGGCTCACCGAGCGGGCCCGGCGGCGGCTGTCCGCCTCGCTGGACCGCGCCGGGGATGACGTGTCCCACGTGCGGGCCCGGCTGCTGGCCCTGTCCCCGGCCACCACCCTGCGCCGCGGCTACGCGATAGTGCAGCGCCCCGACGGCAGCGTGGTGCGCGCGGCCGCGGACGTGCCACCTGGCGAGCGGCTCACCCTGCGGTTCGCCGACGACCAGCTCACCGCGGTGGCCGAAGACCAGTAACCGGGAGCCGCCGCGCGCCAGCCCCCGGCCAAAACTCTTCCTGCCTGTTACCGGCCACGGTGTTTCTTCGCGCATCGAACGGGCGAGAATTCTGAACATTGCTGTGAGCCGGGGGGGATCAGCGCAGTGGCGACAGATGCCATGAAAGGCACGACATCCGATCGCACCGCTTCACGACGGCCGGGCCTGGATGGGCTGCGCGCACTGGCCGTTATTGCCGTCATTGCCTTTCATGAGCAGTTGTCAGCATTTTCCGGCGGCTTCCTCGGGGTTAACGTCTTCTTCGTGCTCAGCGGATACCTGATCACCGACCTGCTGACCGCCCAGTGGAACCGGCACGGCCGGCTGGACCTGCGCGGATTCTGGGCCCGGCGGGCCCGCCGGCTGCTGCCCGCCCTGGCGGTCCTGCTCGTCGTGGTGACCGCGGCCACGGCCGTGATCGAGCCGGCGCAGCTGGCGGCGCTGCGGTCGGCCCTGCTCGCCGCCGTCACCTATTCCAGCAACTGGTGGCAGGCGCTGGCGCACCACTCGTACTTCACCGGGTTCGGGCCGCCGCCACCGCTCCAGCACCTGTGGTCACTGGCCATCGAGGAGCAGTTCTACCTGGTCTGGCCGCTGCTCCTGATCGTGATCCTCAAGACCTGCCGGTCCCGCCGCCTCCGGGCCGGCCTGGCCTGGTCCGGCGCGGCGCTGTCCGCGCTGGCCATGACCCTGGTCTACGTGCCCGGCGCGGACCCGTCGCGGGTCTACTACGGCACCGACACGCACGCCTCGGCCCTGTTCATCGGGTCGGCGCTGGCACTGACCTGGCCGCTGCGCCGGCTGGGGGCCGTGGGCCCGCTGGGGGCGGTGGACCGTGACCGAACCCGGATCCCCGACGCGGTGGGCCTGGCCGGGATCGCCGTGCTGGCCTGGGCCATGGGCCACTTCGCCGGGGACGGACCGGGTGCTCTACCCGGCCGGGTTGCTGATCGCGGCGCTGGCGGCGGGCGGCGTGGTGCTGGCCGCGGCCAGCCCGGGCCTGGTCAGCTGGGTGCTCAGCCGGTCCGTGCTGCGCTGGATCGGGGTCAGGTCCTACGGGATCTACCTGTGGCACTGGCCGGTCATCGCGCTGGCCGCGGCGGCGTTCCCGGATCAGCGCCCGGCGGGCTGGATGTTGCTGCCCGAGGCGGCACTCTCGATCGGGCTCGCCGCCGCGTCCTGGCGGTGGGTCGAGGAACCCATCATCCGCGACGGATTCCGGGCCACGGTCCGGGCCCGGTCCCGGCTGGTCACCGGATCCCTGGCCGGGGCGCACCGCTCACCCGCCCGCGCCGTCCCCGCGCTCGCGGTGGTGGCGACCCTGGCCGCGGCGGGCGCCGCGGGTTACGGGGTAGTGCGCGCCCACTCGTCCTCCGGGCTGGCCAGACAGATCAGCGAGGGGGTCCGGGTGAGCCAGCAGGACCCGGCCGCCAGTCCCACGGCTACCCCGGCGGCCAGTGCCACCGCCACCCCGGCGGCCAGTCCCACCGCCACCCCGGCCACGATCACCGCCGCGGCCGTCCCGCCCCGGGTGACCGGCTCCGACGTCTTCGCGGTCGGCGACTCCGTCATGCTCGCGTCGGCCGTCCAGCTGGCGGCCGCACTGCCCGGCATCTCCATCGACGCCCAGGTCAGCCGTCAGGTCAGCGCGGGCCTGTCGGTGGTGCAGCGCCTCGCGGCCGCCGGGCGGCTCCGCCCGGTCGTGGTGTTCGCGCTCGGCACCAACGGCCCGTTCAGCTCCCCGCAGATGCGCCAGCTGGTCCGGGTGGTCGGCCCGCACCGGGATCTGGTCCTGGTCAACACCTACGAGGCTCGGCCCTGGGAGGCGGGGGTGAACCATCTCATCGCCGCCGCGGCCCGCCGGTACCCCAACGTGGTCATGGCCAGCTGGTTCGCGACCATCGAGCACCGCACCAGCCTGCTGTGGCCGGACGAGGTGCATCCGCAGCCGAGCGGGGCGCGGCTCTACGCGAGGGTGGTCGCCGCGGCGGTCCGGGCGGCCCGGACGGCGGCGGCCGCCAGCCTGGCCGGGGGCTCCGGGCTGCCACCGACCGCGCACCGCGTGGCGCCGCTGCGCTGATCCATCTCCGGCTGTCGTGGGTGAGCCGGGCGGGACGGTTCTCGTTGCGGAGAATTTAAAAGGGTGCGCCCGGTTCGGCGGACTCGGGTGCGCGCGCGGCCATCGCGGCGGCGAGGCGGGCGCGGGCGCCCTCCAGCCACTGCTCGCAGACCGCGGCCAGCCGCTCGCCGCGCTCCCACAGGTCCAGCGACTGCTCCAGGGTCAGCCCGCCGCCCTCCAGGCGGCGGACCACCTCGGTGAGCTGGTCGCGGGCCTGCTCGTAGCTGAGCGCGGCGGAGGGGCCGTCGTCCCCGGCCGGCTGCGCTCCGCCGTTCCCGGCCGGCTCTGCCTCAGCGCTCACGGCATCAACGTCGCCGGCTGGTCACGCCCGGGACCCGGGGACCGACGCCGGACAGCACATCGATCACGCCGCAGGCCAGCCGCCGGGCGTGCGTGGCGTCCTCGTCCAGCGACACCTCGGCCACGGCGAGCATGAGGGCCCCGGTCATCACGACCGCCACCGCCTCGTCCGCCGGCCCGGCGCTGCGCGCGAAGAAGTCGGCGTTGCGGCTGGCCCACTCGCGCAGCCGCTGGCGCATGATCAGGTCGAACCCGGGCGGGGCGTCCCCGGACACGAACAGCCGGGACAGATCACGATCCTCCAGGCAGCCGTCGAGGTAGGCGCGGGCCGCGGCCAGGAACAGCTGCCGTGGCTCGCTGACGTGGTCCTCGCGCGCGCCGCGCGCCGCCTGGCGCGCCCGCCACGCCTGTCCCTGGTGGAACTCCTCGAACAGCGCGACGTAGAGGTCGGCCTTGCCGGTGAAGTGGTGGTACAGGCTGCCCACGCTGGCGCCCGCCCGGGCGACGATCTCGGTGACGCCGGCCTGCGCGTAACCCACCGAGATGAACACCTCGCGGGCCGCGGCCAGCAAGGCGGCCCTGGTGGCCGCGCCGCGATCGGCGGGCCGCACGGTAGGCTGCGGAACATCTGTTGTCATTCGCCTGTCACCGCCTACGCAGTGCTCCCCACGGTTGGGCTCCCCACGTTTGGCGTCAGGGTGTGTCGCCCTCGGCGACAAGGCTACGCCCGCGCCGTCCGGGACCCAGGATGGCGGCACGGCCACACCGGGAAGGCGGTCTCTGCGATGACCGAGGACGAGACAGCGGCCCAGCAGAGCCCCGGGCCGGCCGACCTGACGGCCGAGCCGGAGATCCACGCCCCGGACCGGAACCTGGCCCTGGAACTGGCCCGGGTCACCGAGGCGGGGGCGATGGCGGCCGCCCGCTGGGTCGGCCGCGGGGACAAGAACGGCGCCGACGGGGCAGCCGTGCACGCGATGCGGGCCCTGATCAACACCGTGTCCATGAAGGGCGTCGTGGTCATCGGCGAGGGCGAGAAGGACCGCGCGCCCATGCTCTACAACGGCGAGCAGGTCGGTGACGGCACGGGCCCGGCGTGCGACGTGGCCGTGGACCCCATCGACGGAACCCGCCTCACCGCCAACGGGATGCCGGACGCGATCGCTGTGCTGGCCGTGAGCGCCCGCGGGTCCATGTACGACCCGTCCGCGGTGTTCTACATGTCCAAGCTGGTCACCGGCCCGGCCGCGGCCGACGTGGTCGATATCGAGGCCCCGGCCGCGCACAACATCGCCGCCGTGGCCCGGGCCAAGGGCTGCTCCTCCTCGGACGTGACCGTGGTCATCCTGGACCGGCCGCGGCACGAGCGGCTCATCGCCGAGGTCCGGGAGGCCGGGGCGCGGATCAAGCTGATCACCGACGGCGACGTGGCCGGGTCGATCATGGCCGCGCGGGAGGGCACCGGCGTGGACCTGCTGCTCGGAGTGGGCGGCACGCCGGAGGGGATCATCACCGCCTGCGCGATCAAGTGCCTGGGCGGCGTCATCCAGGCCCGGCTCGCGCCCCGCGACGACGCCGAACGGGAGAAGGCCCTCGCGGCCGGCCATGACCTCAGCCACGTGCTGACCACCGACGACCTCGTGACGTCCGAGGACGCGTTCTTCGCGGCCACCGGGATCACCGACGGCGAGCTGATGGCGGGCGTCCGTTACCGGGCGGGTGGCGCGTCCACCCACTCGCTGGTCATGCGGGCCCGGTCCGGCACCATCCGCAACATCCACAGCGAGCATCAGCTGTGGAAGCTGCGGGCGTACAGCTCGATCAATTTCGACACCCCGTGCTGACGCTGGCCTACTCACCGGCCAGCAGCGCGGCCACCCCCGCATCAGCGAGCCGGTAGCGTTCCGTGCTCGCGGTCCGGGCCGCGCGCGGCGCGCGGCAGCCGACACGCCGGCACGACATGTGGTGCTTGGGCTTGCCCGGCGACCTACATATGGTGGTGCCTGCAGCTGGTTCCGCGGGCCTTCCAGGGCCGTGGAGGCAAGAGGGAACCCGGCGGGAATCCGGGACTGCCCCGCAGCGGTGAGCGGGAACGAACGTCGTCATGAAGCACTGGGCCTGATCAGCCTGGGAAGCGGCGGCCAGTAGGCGGCCCTGGGCCGGGCCCGCGAGTCCGAAGACCTGCCAGCGCACCGCGCGCACCCGCGCGTGGTGGTCTGAGGCTGCGCGGGACGGCCGACGGCGCAGGTGCGTGCCGTTGACGGCATGGTTGCCTCACCTCGTCGTGGTCCCTGCGTGCCCCGGGCTGTTCAGGCCCGAGCTCGCGAGGAGAGAGCATGACGGTCACCGAATCCCACCCCGGCGGCCCAAGCCCGGCTGACACCGGGGAGTCACGGCGCCAGGGGCGGATGCAGGTTCGCAAGCGCAACGGCGACACCGAGCCCGTCAACGTGAACAAGATCGTGCGGGCCGTCGAGCGGTGCGCGGGCGGCCTGCAGGACGTTGATCCGCTGCGGGTGGCAACCAAGACGATCAGCGGCCTGTACGACGGCGCGACCACCGCGGAACTGGACCGGCTGTCGATCCAGACCGCGGCGGAGATGACCGGTGAGGAGCCGCAGTACTCGCGGCTGGCGGCCCGGCTGCTGTCGGCTTACATCGGGAAGGAAGTCCGTGGCCAGGGCATCGCGTCGTTCAGCCAGGCCGTGGGCCTGGGCCACGCGGAAGGACTGATCAGCGACGAGACCGCGAGGTTCGTCAAGGACTACGCCCGCAAGCTCGACGACGCCGTGGATGTGACCGCGGATCTGCGGTTCGAGTACTTCGGGTTGCGGACCGTCTACGACCGCTACCTGCTGCGCCACCCGGCGGCCCGGCTGGTGATCGAGACGCCGCAGTACTTCCTGCTCCGCGTGGCCTGCGGCCTGTCCGCCGCGCCGGGCGAGGCGATTGACTTCTACCGGCTTATGTCCTCACTGGCTTACCTGCCCAGCTCGCCCACGCTGTTCAACTCCGGGACCCGGCATTCCCAGATGTCCTCCTGCTTCCTGGTCGATTCGCCGCGGGATGAGCTGGGCTCGATCTACGAGCGTTACGCCCAGGTGGCGCGGCTGAGCAAGTTCGCGGGCGGCATCGGCATCTCCTGGTCGCGGGTGCGTTCCCGCGGCGCGCTGATCCGGGGGACGAACGGGCAGTCCAACGGGATCGTGCCGTGGCTGCGGACCCTGGACTCTTCGGTCGCCGCGGTGAACCAGGGCGGCCGCCGCAAGGGCGCCGCGTGCGTGTACCTGGAACCGTGGCATCCCGACATCGAGGAGTTCCTGGAACTGCGGGACAACACCGGGGAAGACGCCCGCCGGACCCACAACCTGAACCTGGCCAACTGGATCCCGGATGAGTTCATGCGCCGGGTCGAGGCCGACGAGATGTGGTCACTGATCGACCCGGACGAAGTGCCGGACCTGCCCGACCTGTGGGGCGAGGCGTTCGGCACCGCCTACCGCGCCGCTGAAGCCGAGGGCCGATTCGTGCGGCAGGTGAAGGCCCGTGAGCTGTACGGGCGGATGATGCGCACCCTGGCCCAGACCGGCAACGGCTGGATGACGTTCAAGGACGCCTCCAACGCCAAGTGCAACCAGACGGGCACGGCCGGGAACGTGGTGCACCTGTCCAACCTGTGCACCGAGATCATCGAGGTGAGCAGCGATGCGGAGACCGCGGTCTGCAACCTCGGCTCGGTCAACCTCGCCCAGCACCTGGCCAGCCCCGCCGGCGGCGATGGGCTGGCCGTCGACTGGGACAAGCTGCGCGAGACGGTGCGGACCGCGGTCCCGTTCCTGGACCGGGTGATCGACCTCGGCTACTACCCCAGCGAGCAGGCCGCCGCGTCCAACCCCCGGTGGCGGCCCATCGGCCTGGGCGTGATGGGGCTGCAGGACGTTTTCTTCGCGCTGCGGCTGCCTTTCGACTCCGTCGCGGCGCGCGAGCTGTCCACCCAGATCTCTGAGGAGATTTACCTAACGGCCCTGGAGGCGTCCGCGGAGCTCGCCGAGGTCCATGGCGCGCACCCGGCGTTCGCCGGGACGCGGGCCGCCGCGGGCCAGTTGCAGCCCGATCTGTGGGGGGTTCCTGGTACCCAGCCGGACCGCTGGGCTGCGCTGCGGGAGCGGATCGCCGCGACCGGACTGCGTAATTCCCTGCTGGTCGCGATCGCCCCGACCGCGACCATTGCCTCTATCGCCGGATGCTATGAGTGCATCGAGCCGCAGGTGTCCAACCTCTTCAAGCGGGAAACCATGTCCGGCGAGTTCCTGCAGGTCAACGGGGTTCTCGTTCAGGAGCTGAAAACACACGGGCTGTGGAACGCGCAGGTCCGCGACGCTATCAAGCTCGCCGACGGGTCAGTGCAGGGCATCACCGGGCTGCCGGCCGAAGCCCGCGAGCTGTTCCGCACCGCCTGGGAACTGCCGCAGCGCGCCCTGATCGACCTGGCCGCGGCCCGCGCGCCGTTCATCGACCAGAGCCAGTCCCTGAACCTGTTCCTGGCCGCCCCCACGATCGGCAAGCTGTCCTCGATGTACCTGCACGCCTGGAAGACAGGCCTGAAGACCACCTACTACCTGCGGTCCCGGCCTGCCACCCGGATCCAGCAGGCCACCGTCACCACGGCAGCACCCGCCACTGACGCCGCGGCGCTGGCGTGCTCCCTGGAAAATCCCGAGACCTGCGAGGCATGCCAGTGACGACCAGCGACACCGCCCAGCCGGCCAGCCAGACATCAGCCAGCCAGCCGATGCTGCTCGACCCGGGAATGGACCTCACCCTGCGGCCGATGCGCTACCCGCACTTCTACGACCGGTTCCGCGACGCGATCAAGAACACCTGGACCGTCGAGGAAGTCAACCTGCACTCCGACCTGGCCGACCTGGCCCGGCTCTCACCCGCCGAACGGCACCTGATCTCCCGGCTGGTCGCGTTCTTCGCCACCGGCGACACCATCGTCGCCAACAACCTCGTCCTCAACCTCTACCAGCACGTCAACTCGCCCGAAGGGCGGCTGTACCTCTCCCGCCAGCTGTTCGAGGAGGCCGTGCACGTCCAGTTCTACCTGACCCTGCTCGACACCTACGTTCCCGACGAGGCCGAGCGGGCCGAGGCGTTCGCGGCCGTGGAGAACATCCCGTCGATCAAGCGCAAGGCGGATTTCTGCTTCCGCTGGATCGACTCGGTGTTCGGGCTGCGCGAGCTGGCCAGCCCTGCGGACCGGCGGGCGTTCTTGCTGAACCTGATCTGCTTTGCCGCCTGCATCGAGGGACTGTTCTTCTACGGCGCGTTCGCCTACGTCTACTTCCTGCGCTCCCGGGGCCTGCTCAACGGCCTGGCCTCGGGAACCAACTGGGTGTTCCGGGACGAGTCCATGCACATGGCGTTCGCGTTCGACGTGATCGACACAGTCCGCCACGAGGAACCAGGGCTGTTCGATGAGGATCTGACCCGGCAGGTCAGGGAGATGCTCGCCGAGGCGGTCGACTGCGAAGCCCAGTTCGCCGACGACCTCCTCGGGCAGGGGGTGCCCGGGATGTCCCCGGCCGACATGCGCGGGTACCTGCAGCACGTCGCCGACCGGCGGCTGGCGCAACTGGGCATCGAGCCGCTCTACGGATCGTCGAACCCGTTCCCGTTCCTGGACCTCCAGGATGTCCAGGAACTAGCCAACTTCTTCGAACGGCGCGTCTCTGCCTACCAGGTTGGCGTCAGCGGCGACGTCGGCTTCGACGACGACTTCTGAACAGGCCACGAAGCCCGCCCAGTACGCCGCAGCGGGATCCGGCGAGCGCGGAGAAGGCTAGCGCGGGCGGCGGCGCAGCAGGCCAGGCCCGGCGCGGCCGCGGCGTGCGGACGTGGATGCGCCCCAGCACGGCCAGCGTGTGCAGCTCGATGACCGGCGTTCCGGGCGGGACCACCGCTGCGGGCCGCGGGTCCGGCGGGGCCCCCGGCAGCGAGGCGGACAGGTTGCGGGTGACGACCGTGATCCCGGCCGGGACCAGCAGGTTGATCTGGCCGCCCATGGCGCTGGCGTATATCACCGTGCGCTGCCCCTGCAGCAGCGCTTCCCGCAGGTCCAGCACGATCTGCCCGCCGATCGCGGTCACCACCAGCCGGTCCGGGACAACCCACCGGCCCTCACGCCGCTCGGTGGTGAAGAACGCGGTCACCGCGCGCGAGCTGTCCAGCCGCAGCGGCTGCGCGCCGGGCAGGGCCAGATCATCGGTGAGCCCGGCCAGGTCACCGAGGGTCCGCGCGGTATAAGCCCGCTGCACCCGGTGCGCGTGCTCCTCGAGCGTGATCCGCCCGTCCCCGGCCGCCTCGGCGAGCAGCGTGACCACGCGCTCCCGGTCAGCGTCCGAGGCGCGCAGGTCACGCGGGCTCTGCCGGGGATTCACCCCTCTGACGATAGCCGCCTTGACGCCCGGACGGCACGGTCCCTACCCTGACCGCACGAGCCCGGCCCCCGCCGGCGGCCCCGCGAGCCTGGGAGCGGCGCATGGAGCTGGACGGCACGGATCCGCGGCAGGCCGGTGACCGCCGCGGGCGGATGGCGACCAGCGGCGCCTTCTTCGTGCAGGGCCTGTGCTTCGCGGTCGTGGTTACCCGCGTCTCCGTCCTGCAGACCAAATTCCATCTCTCTAACGGCCAGCTCACCCTGGTCCTTCTGATCGTGCCGGTCATCGCCGGGGTGGGCAGCGTGCTGTCCGGCCCGCTGGCCGCCCGGCTGGGCAGCGGCACGGTGCTGCGCGTGGCCCAGCCGCTGGTCTGCCTGAGCCTGCCGGCCATCGGGTTCGCCAGCACCCGGCCCGAGCTGTACGTCGCGGTCGGCCTGTTCGGCCTGTTCCTCGGCGCGGTGGACGCCACCATGAACATGCAGGGCGCGATCACCGAGAAGCGCTACGGCTACAGCGTCATCAACGCGTTCTACGGCTTCTGGAGCGCGGCCGGCATCCTCGGCGGGCTGTGGAACGCCGCGGCCGGGAAGCTCGGCCTGTCCCTGGGCGTGGCGTTCACGATCGCCGGGGTGGCCGGGCTGGCCGGCGCGCTGGTCCTGGGGCCGCGCCTGTTCGGCAAGGCGGCCGACGTCGCGCCGCCGTCCGAGGCCGCCGCGAAGAAGGCGGGCATCCAGATCCCCTGGCGGCCGATCATCCTCATCGGCGTGGCCATGTGCTGCATGTACATCGGGGACGCCGGCGTCTCCAACTACAGCTCGGTCTACATGTCCAAAGTCCAGCACGGCAGCAAGGCGCTGCTCCCGCTGGCGTTCGCGGCCTACCAGGCGATGATGCTGGCCGGCCGGGCCTTCGGTGACCGCGCGGTACGGCGGTTCGGCGCCGCGGCGGTGGTACGGGCCGGGGCCGTGGTGGCCGGGCTGGGCCTGCTGGGCGTGGTGCTGGCCCCCTCCCCGGCCCTGGCCATCGCGGCCTTCGCCGTGACCGGGCTCGGCTTCTGCGTGGTCCCGCCGATGTGCTTCTCGGCCACCTCGAAGCTCGACCCCACCGGGTCGGGTATCGCCATCTCCCGGGTGAATTTGTTCAATTACGCCGGATTCGTGCTCGGCGCCGCCCTGGTCGGCGGGATCGCGGGCGCGGTCGGCGGTCCGGCCGGCTGGCGTGCGGCCTACGCCGCGCCGCTGGTGCTGACCCTGGTCATCGTCGCGCTGGCCGCCGGGTTCGAGCCGGGCCGGGCCCGCGGGGCGCGGAGCGAGGCGGCGAGCACGGCGGAGGCCGGCTCCCCCGCCTCAGGCTGACCCCGGGCCGGGCCGGCCAGCCCGGCCAGCCCCCGCCGCTAAACCGCCACATTTCCCGCAGGACATGCGCCGTGCGAGGTGTTTTGTCCGGTTCAGGCGCGCGGTGCGCGGGAAATGTGGCCGCCCTCACGGACTCAGTAGCCACGTGCCCGCGGGGCAAATATAGTTAGCTCTGTGAACGATATACATGAGGCGGGTCCGCCGGGGGCAGCTATTCCCTCGCCTGGGGAGGGGGCGTCGCGGGCGGAGGCGGCGGAGCTGCTGGCCGCGATCAGCGCCGTGCGCCGGACGACCAGGCGCGCGGTCCGGCACGCCTGGGCCACCCCGCCGCTGCCGACCGCGCAGAGCGAGCTGCTCCGGCTGATCGCCCGCCGGCCCGGCCTGTGCGTCGCGGACGCCGCGCACGAACTGCGGCTGGCCCCCAACACGGTCAGCACCCTGGTGGGCCGCCTGGCCGAGCAGGATCTGCTCCGGCGCGAACGGTCGCTGCCGGACAGCCGGTCGGTCCGGCTCACCATCACGGACAAGGCCCGCCGGCGGCTCGAGGAGTGGCGCGACCTGCGGGCCGAGCTGGCCAGCGAGGTGCTCGCCGCGATGGCCGCCGAGGACCGGCGCGCGCTGGCCGGGGCGGTCCCGGCCATGATCCGGCTGGCCGAGAAGATGGAGGACCGATGAGCGCGGAGCCCGGGGCCGTCACCAGCCACCCCACGGGGAGCTCAGCCCGGCCTGCGGGAAGCACGGCAGGCCTCGCGGTGGCGGAGCCCGCGGTGAGCTGCACCGGCGTCACCTACCGGTTCGGCGACCATGTCGCGGTGGACCACGTGGACCTGGCCATCCAGCCGGGCGAGACCTTCGGCCTGCTCGGCCCCAACGGGGCCGGCAAGACGACCACCATCCGGATGCTGGTCACCCTGCTCAAGCCGATGGACGGGCGGATCAGCGTGTTCGGCGCGGACAGTGCCGCCCAGCCGATGCGGGTCCGCCGGATGATCGGCTACGTCCCGCAGCTGCTTTCCGCCGACGGGTCGCTGACCGGCCGGGAGAACGTGGAACTGTTCGCCCGGCTGTTCGACGTGCCGCGCGGCGGGCGGGCCCAGCGGGTGGAGGAGGCGCTGGCCGCGATGGGCCTGGCCGAACCCGCCGGGCGCCTGGTGAAGACCTATTCCGGTGGCATGGTGCGGCGCCTGGAACTGGCGCAGGCGCTGGTCAACGCGCCACGGCTGCTGGTCCTGGACGAGCCCACGGTCGGCCTGGACCCGATCGCCCGCTCGGACGTGTGGGACCACATCACCCGGCTGCGCGAGCAGGCCGGGATGACGGTGCTGATGACCACGCATCACATGGAAGAGGCCGACCTGTACTGCGACCGCGTCTCGCTCATGCACAGCGGCCGGGTGCAGGCCACCGGCAGCCCGGCGGACCTCAAGGCCACGCTCGGCCCGGACGCCTCGCTGGACGACGTGTTCCGCCACTTCACCGGCGGGACCCTGGGCGAGGACACCGCGAAGGGAGGCATCCGTGACGTCCGTCGCGCCCGGCGCACCGCCCGCCGTCTCGGCTGATTACGGTCCCGCGCCCAGCAGCCGGGTGGGCCTGGGCCAGCTGGCCAGCCGGATGCTCACGCTGTGCTGGGTCGAGCTGCGCAAGCTGCGGCACGACCGTACCGAGCTGTACACCCGGGCCATCCAGCCGGCACTCTGGCTGCTCATCTTCGGCGAGACGTTCACCAGGATCCATGCCATCCAGGCCCCGAACGGGATCTCCTACCTCGCCTACCTGACCCCGGGGATCCTGGCCCAGTCGGCCCTGTTCGTGTCGATCTTCTACGGCATCCAGATCATCTGGGAGCGGGACGCGGGCGTGCTGGCCAAGCTCATGGTGACGCCCACCCCCCGGTCCGCGCTGATCACCGGCAAGGCCTTCGCGGCCGGGCTGCGCTCGATCGTCCAGGCGGCGGCCGTGGTCGTGCTCGCCGCCATCCTCGGCGTCGCGCTGACCCATAACCCGCTGAAGCTGCTGGCCACCGCCTGCGTGGTGGTGCTGGGCTCGGCGTTCTTCTCCTGCCTGTCCATGTCGATCGCGGGCCTGGCCCTGAACCGGGACCGGCTGATGGGCATCGGGCAGGCCATCACCATGCCGCTGTTCTTCAGCTCCAACGCGCTGTACCCGACCGCGCTGATGCCGGGCTGGCTGCAGGCGATCAGCAAGGTCAACCCGCTGTCCTACGAGGTGGACGCGCTGCGCGGGCTGCTCATCGGGGTGCCGACCAACCTCGCGCTGGACGTGGCCGTGCTGGTCGCCGCCGCCGTGGCCGGCGTGATCGTGGCCTCGGCCCTGCTCCCGCGCCTGGCCAAGTGACACCCGGCCGGTAATCCGGTGGCCGCTGCGGCGCCCGGCCTCCTACGGTGGCCGGATGCTGATCCCGCCCGACGGGCTGCCCGAGGCCACGCTACGGCCGGCGCTGGAACGGCGCTGGGGCATCCGCGCCGCGTCGGTGCGGTACCGGGCCGTCGGCTGGGGCAGTCACCACTGGGAGGTCTGCGCTGCGGACGGCGCCCGGTGGTTCGTCACCGCCGATGAGCTGGAGAACAAGCGGCTCTCGCAGGCGGAGACGCTGGCCGGGGGGTTCCGGCGGCTGCACGCGGCCCTGTCCGCCGCCTCGGACCTGCGGGACGGCGGCGCAGCGTTCGTGGTGGCCGCGGAGCCCGCCCGGGACGGCGAGCCGGTCGTGCGGGTCGGCGGCCAGTTCGGCGTCGCGGTCTACCCGTTCGTCGAGGGGCAGAGCTTCGGGTGGGCGGAGTTCTCCTCGCCCGCGCACCGGCAAGCCGTGCTCGGCCTGATCGCCGCCACCCACGGCGCGCCGCCCGCGGCCCGCCGGCGGGCCCTGGCGGACGACTTCCGCGTCCCGCACCGGGACGAACTGGAGGCCGCCGGCCAGCCCGGGGGCGGCGCCCGGGACGCCGGGCCTTACGCGCATCCGGCAGCGCGGCTGATCCAGGAGCACGCCGCGCCCATCGCGCGGCTCCTCAGCCGCTACGACCACCTCGTGGCGGCCGCCCGCGCCGAGCCGTCCGGGGCTGTCCTGACCCACGGTGAGCCGCATCCCGGCAACACCATGCTGACCGCGGACGGCTGGGTGCTCATCGACTGGGACACCGCGCTGGCCGCGCCGCCCGAGCGTGACCTGTGGAGCCTCGACCCCGGCGACGGGTCCGTCCTGGACGCCTACGCCCGTCTCACGGGCGTGACCCCCCGGCGCCCGATGCTGGATCTGTACCGTCTGCGCTGGGACATCACCGACATCGCCGCCGACGTGAGCCGCTTCCAGCGGCCGCACGCCGGGACGGCCGAGGACGATGAGTCCTACGAGCTCCTGAAGTCCCTGGTCGAGCGGGTCAGCGAGGAGGACCAGGGCAGCACCTGACCGGCGCCGGTCAGTCGGGGGGCTCGGCGACCGGGCCCTCGTGCGGCTCGGCCGTCCGGCCCAGCACCGCCCGCAGCAGCGTCTCCGCCGCGTCGGCCGCGGTGCGGGCCGTGACCGCGTTGGTGTGGGCCCGGTCGAGGTTGTCGAGCGCGATGCAGTCGAACGCCACCTGGGCGTCATGCACGGCCAGCTCGAGCTGGCGGGACGCCTCAGCCAGGCTGATCGCCTGCTCGTCGCTGGTCGGGACCCTCATCGCCTGCTCGTCACTGCCTGGGATGCTCACGGCCTTCTCCCTCCTGACCCGGACCCGCTCCCTGCGCTGGCGGCGCGGGGCGCGCCGAAGGCGTGTTCCCGCCGAGCCAGCGAGCCCGGGGTTCCGGGGGTCCTCCCCGGGCTAGCACCGCCGGGATGGGTGACCTTTACCCGGGCAGGCGGCAGCCATGCCACCGGAGCCCCGCGATCTGGCTGGTCAGCTGCGGGCGCACCGCCGCACCGCCGCACCGCCGCCAGCCCGGATCTACGATGAAACGACACAACACCCTCTACGAGGACGTACTCACGATGCCCGAGTTCGCGTACACCGACCTGCTCCCCCTCGGCCCCGACGCCACCGAGTACCGCCTGCTGACCGCGGACGGGATCACCCGGCGCCAGGCCTTCGGCCGGGACTTCCTCGAGGTGGACCCGGAGGTGCTCACCCTGGTCGCCCGCGAGGGGATGCGGGACATCGCCCACCTGCTCCGGCCGGGGCATCTGCGCCAGCTGCGGGCCATCCTGGATGATCCGCAGGCCAGCCGCAACGATCGTTTCGTGGCCGCGGACCTGCTGAAGAACGCGTGCATCGCGGCCGGCGGGGTGCTGCCCATGTGCCAGGACACCGGGACGGCGATCGTGATGGGAAAGCGCGGCGGGCAGGTCCTCACCGACGGCCAGGATGAGGAGCACCTCAGCCGCGGCATCTACGAGGCGTACACCCAGCTGAACCTGCGCTACTCACAGCTGGCCCCGTTGTCGATGTTCGAGGAGCGGAACACCGGCAGCAACCTGCCGGCCCAGGTCGAGATCTACGCCACCCCCGGCCAGGAGTACAAGTTCCTGCTCATGGCCAAGGGCGGCGGGTCGGCCAACAAGTCCTTCCTCTACCAGCAGACCAAGGCGGTGCTGAACCCGGCCGGCCTGCACACCTTCCTGGAGGAGAAGATCCGCTCCCTCGGCACGGCCGCCTGCCCGCCGTACCACCTGGCCATCGTGGTCGGCGGCACCAGCGCCGAGTACGCGCTGAAGACCGCCAAGTACGCCTCGGCCCGGTACCTGGACACCCTCCCCGCCAGCGGGTCAGCGGCGGGCCACGGCTTCCGTGACACCGCGCTCGAAGCCGAGGTGCTGGAGATCACCCGGAAGATCGGCATCGGGGCGCAGTTCGGCGGCAAGTACTTCTGCCACGACGTGCGGGTGATCCGGCTGCCCCGGCACGGGGCGTCGTGCCCGGTGGCCATCGCGGTGTCGTGTTCCGCCGACCGCCAGGCGCAGGCCAAGATCACGCCCGAGGGCGTGTACCTGGAGCGGCTGGAGACCGACCCCGCGCAGTACCTTCCGGAGACCACCGACGACGAACTCGGTGACGACGTGGTGCGGATCGACCTGAACCGGCCGATGAGCGAGATCCGCGCGGAGCTGACCAAGTACCCGGTGGCCACACGGCTCTCACTGACCGGCCCCCTGGTGGTCGCGCGGGACATCGCGCACGCGAAGATCGCCGAGCGGCTGGCCGCCGGCGACCCCATGCCGCGCTACCTGGTCGACCACCCCGTGTACTACGCCGGCCCGGCCAAGACCCCGGAGGGGTACGCCTCGGGGTCGTTCGGCCCGACCACCGCCGGCCGGATGGATTCCTACGTCGGGCAGTTCCAGGCGGCGGGCGGCTCGATGGTCATGCTGGCCAAGGGGAACCGCTCCCCCGCCGTCACCGCGGCGTGCCGCGAGCACGGCGGGTTCTACCTGGGTTCCATCGGCGGCGCCGCAGCCAGGCTGGCCCAGGACTGCATCACCAAGGTCGAGGTCCTCGAGTACCCCGAACTGGGCATGGAGGCGGTCTGGCGCATCGAGGTCCGGGACTTCCCGGCGTTCATCATCGTGGACGACAAGGGGAACGACTTCTTCGCCGAGGAGCCGCAGCCGCCGCTGCTCACCATCGGCCGCCGGTAGCGGCCTGGCTGGCCGGGAACCCCCGGCCAGCCAGGGAGTTCCGGGGCGGATGCACCGCCGGGGACCCGCGGGCAGCCGCCTGGTGACGGCCAGGAAAATCCCGGCCCGACACACGTGTTATTCTCACCCGCTTCTCAGGAAACACGGTGGATCCCGCGTGTATCGTCGCGTGTCATGCACGTTGCGGCCAGCACGGGGCGGATGGTCGCGGGGCGCTACCTCCTGCAAGCCACCATCGGCCGCGGGGCCATGGGTACGGTCTGGCGAGCCCGGGATACCGTCCTGGCCCGTGACGTCGCGGTCAAAGAGGTGCGTCTCCGTGGCCCGCAGGCCTCGGGCTCGGTGCTGACCGAGGAAACCCGGGTGCTCTACGAGCGCACCCTGCGCGAGGCCCGGACTGCGGCCCGGCTGAACCATCCCGCGGTGGTGACCATCTTCGATGTGGTCGAGGCCGACGGCAGCCCGTGGATCGTGATGGAACTGGTCGAGGCGCGGTCCCTGGACCAGGTCCTCACCGAGGAGGGGCCGCTGCAGCCGCACCAGGCCGCCGATCTCGGCGCGCGGGTGCTCGGCGCGCTGGCCTGCGCCCACGCGGCCGGCATCCTGCATCGCGACGTGAAGCCGAGCAACGTGCTGCTCGGGCCGGATGGCCGGGCCGTGCTGACCGACTTCGGCATTGCCACCCTCGAAGGTGACAGCGGCCTCACCCAGGCCGGCATGGTGATGGGCACCCCCGGCTTCACCGCGCCAGAACGGATCCGGGGCGTTCCGGCCAGCCCGGCCTCTGACCTGTGGTCGCTGGGGGCGACCCTGTACGCCGCAGTGGAAGGGCGCGGGCCCTTCGACAACCGGGGCAACTCCATCGCGATCCTGGCCGCCATCGCCAACGAGGAAGCGCCGCGGCCCCGGTCGGCCGGCCCGCTGCGGCCCGTCATCGAAGCCCTGCTGCACCGCAATCCGCAGGCCCGGCCGGATGCCGCCGCCGTCGGACGGCTGCTGGCCGCGGCCGGGCTCCCGGGCGGGAGCGGCGCCGCCAGCGCCGGGGACGCCGGCCAGCACCCCGCGAGGGCCGGCACACCGCTGCTGACCGCCCCGCTCGATCTGGCCCTGGCCGGGCCGGAGACCCGCGCCCCGGCGGGCGGCGTGTCCCGGGCCAGGCGCTCCCCGGCCGGATGACCAGTGGGCGGGAGCCCCGTGGTCAGCCGGCCCGTGGTCAGCAGAGCCCGCGGTCAGAGAGCCCGCGGTCGGAGAGCCCGCGGTCAGCCGGCCCGCGGTCAGACAGCCCGCGGTCAGAGAGCCCGCAGGCGGTTAACACGCCGCCCGAAGGCCAGGGGGCGGCCTTCGCGGGCCCGGAATCCCCGCGCGGGCCGGCCGCGGGGCCACGGGCCGCGGGCCGGCGGGCGGCCGGGCCACCGGCTGGCCGGCACGGCGCGGCCGCACCGGGATTGCGGCGCGGGCTGGCGGCCGAGTTCGCCGCGGTGCTGCCGCGCGGGCGCCGCGGGCTGCTGGCCCTCCTCGGCGCGCTGGCCATCGTGGGCGCGGGCATCCTGGCCGGGGTGGCCCTGACCCAAGGCGCTGGCGGGCCGCCCGCTCCGGCCGGGACGGCAGGGCCGCAGGCCGTGACCGCGGGCCAGGCCGGATCCGCGGCTGGCTTCACGATGACGGTCCCGGCCGGGTGGCAGACCTCGCGGCAGGGAGCCAGCACCGATTTCACCAGCCCCGCGGGCCGCGTGTCGATCCTGGTCACCCCCATGGCCGCGGGCGGCGTGACGGCCGCCGGCCCGCTGCGCCGCCAGCTGGCCGCGGCCCTGAAGCAGGGCCGCTTCCCGGGCTACCAGCTAGTTGGCGGCCGGCCCTTCACGTTCCAGGGCGGGGCGGGGGCGGCCTGGCAGTTCACCTGGCAGCCCGCGAGCGGCGGCCAGATGGAAGCGCTGGAGATCGCGTTCCGGATTACCACCGTGGCCGGCCGTCAGGCCTACCTGGTGCGGGAATCCGCGCCCGTGACCGGGTGGGTGGCGGCCCAGCCCGTGTTCCGCAACGCGCTGAGCACGTTCCGGACCCGGTCATGACGCTGGCGGCCCTCCCCGCACGGGAAAGGCCGCCAGTGCTGGCCCGGGGGGACGACCCCCCGGAACCCCCCGCGCTCACTGGCGAGGCGGGTCAGTAGCCCAGGTAGGACCCGCCCTGCCGCACCGCCACGACCCCGGGGATGTTGTTCATGGAGCCGTACCGGCTGATCGCGTACCGGAAGGCCGCGATCATGTTGTCCACCGGGTTCCAGATGTTGTGGTGCCCGGGCAGCGCGTAGGCCTGGAAGGTCGGGCCGATGACCTGGGCAATGCCCTCGGACGGGTGGCCCGCCGCCGCGTTGGAGTCCCAGCCGTTGTACGCGTGGGGGTTGGCCCCTGACTCGTGCCGCACCACGATGTCGGCCGCGCCGGTGCTGAGCAGCGACCGGGATACCCCGTGCTGTTCCAGCGCGTGCTCGGCGGAGCAGATCCACCAGTGCAGGGTGGACGACGCGCACGGTCCCGTGTGCCGGGGGCTGGCGTGGTGCGCGGGGGCGCCGTGGTGAACCTTCTTCGCGGCCCGGGCCAGCTGCGCATGGTGCACGGGCCGCCCGCCGCTCGCGTGCCGGCCAGCGGCCTTATGCTGGCCAGCCGCCTTATGCTGGGCCGCGGCCTTGGCCGGGTGCGACGCCGGTGCCTGGTTCGCCGAACGCGCCACGGGCGAGGATTTCCCCGCCCCGGCCGGCGCCCGGGAGGCCGCCTGGCCGGAGGCCAGGATGGCCCGGCCGGTGGCGGTCACGGGGGACACGCCGCCTGCGAGCAGGGAGGCGGGGCCGGCCGCACGGTCAGCCCCGCGGGCCACGTGGTCCAGGGAGATCCCGGTCAGCGGGAGCGCGTCGCGGCTGCTGTGCACGGCCAGGACCGCTCCGAGCGCAGTGGTTGGGCCCGGGCTGCCCGGCGTAACGGTGGCCAGCCCGGCGGCGACCAGTCCGGCCGCCGCGACCGTTGTTCCTGCGACCGCGAACGTGAGACGTGCAGGCTTCCGGTTGGAGTTACGGAACGTGAATGTCCTGCGGTTGGACAAGATTGACCTTCGATCGGGCGCACGACGTGCGCTCGGCTTCCACCCGGGGGGACGCTGCGGGGCACAGCAGGAATGCTGGGGGGCCAGCAGCGGCGCGCCGATGTGCCGCGGGTCAGGGCGGCGGGGTTGCGGGGGTGGCAACCATCAGGCACGCTCGGGTGCTTCCGGCCACCCACCATGCCCAATATCGGGAATTAGATCTGCCCGAAAGCCCAAATAGAACACTATGACCTAGAGCACACTCTTCCGTAACAGGAGTGAACACAGATTCGAATAGTGTTATCTAACTGGTAGTAACTAGAAGGATCGGCCAACGTGGCGTACTCTGTGATCCACGTCACTAAATGACTCTCCGAATTGAACACACTACTGAATGTGCTCATTTTCGGTCATTAAACGATGGCTGATACCGCGAGCCCACCAGGCTGCATTCAGCACTAAGTAACGAATGTCACACGGCGCGCAATGACCAGGAGCCGCGCCCCAAGGGACCGGAAAAAAGCAGGCCTAACGCTCTGTTACTTAATAGTAACTGTGTGCTTGCCAGAACGACCAGGCGCTGCATGGATCCCCATAGCGGGCCTGGATATAACCGAGTCCCCACTTGATCTGGGTGGCCGGATTCGTCATCCAGTCCGAGCCCGCCGTGGCCATCTTGTCGCCGGGCAGGGCCTGCGGAATGCCGTACGCACCGCTGGCATTCTCGGCGTCGTAGCGCCAGCCGCTCTCCCGCGTCCAGATGTTGTTCAGGCAGCTGAAATACGTGCCGGGACTCCAGCCGAACGAGGAGAGCATGTTGTACGCGATGCTCTGGGCCGTGCCGGGGTTAGGCGGCGGCGCAGCGGCCACCGAGCCCCCTGAGCCCCCCGAGGTACCCCCGGACCCCTGGAGGGGCTGTGAGGCGACCTTAGGGGCGCCCACGAGGTGCATGGTGTGCGATGCGGCGGACATCACGATCATCTGCTGCCGCTGCTGCTCGAGCACGGCCACGGCCTGGCTGCTGGACACGGCCGCGGCGGCGATGGCCGCCCCGGAAGCGGGCACATTGCCAGGCCGCATAATCACCAGGTAGCCGGCGATGGCGATTCCGGTGACCGCGGTAACCGCGGTTGCGGTGACGGGCAACAAAACGCCATTTCGGCGTGCCGCCCGTCGTTTTCCGGGGCTTCGCCTCCGGTGTTCTGACAAGGCTGTCCTTCCGTGGGCCGAACTCCCGGGCGAGACACCCCGGAGCAGACCGCTGCGCCTGCGGGCAGCGCGTGGTCCAGTTCTTCTGCCAATACCAGCCGCGGAAACTAAGTCACCAGGAACAAGCTGGGCGGAAGGCCTTGAACCATCGGCGCTACCTTGCCAGAGGCGAGGGAGGGGTCTGCAACCGCTTCCGCTGAAAAAGTTGTGACGGCTGGGCAACCAGCATTGTGGGGTAGATCACAAATTGACAACACGTACCGTAACAATTACCTGCTGTAAGGGACGGGCAAGTTGTGGTCACCGCCTTCCCCGCCACCTGCGGTCCCGACACGCCGCCGGCGTCCCGGAAGGCGCGGGTTCCCCGGAGTTTGTCCGGCCGCCCGGCCCCGGGGCCCGGGACCGCCGGTGGCGGGGCGGCCCGGTGGGGCCGCCCCGCCACGCAGTGGCTAGCGGTCGCGCCTAGCCTGCGGCGGTTCAGGAGGGGTTCCGGTCACATGTGGGCCGGGTTCTGGCCGTGCTTGGGCTTGGCCGGGGCCACCGGGTTAGCGGCGCCCGCCGGGCCGGTCATCGAGGCGACCGCCTGCTGGGTGGCGTTGATGGTCGCCGCGGTGGCCACGCCGTTCCCGTCGAGGGTGACCGTCACCGGGTTCGTCAGCCCGAAGTTCTGGCAGTTGAGGTTGGTGAAGGACATGTTCATCCGGTTCGCCAGGAAGGTGAACAGGTTGTTACCCACGGCCGGGACCGGCGTGGTGCCGGTGGCCAGCAGGGTCTGGTTGTTCTGCAGGAACAGGCTCTGCACGTTGACCATGTTCTGGCAGTAGGCCGCCGGGGTGTCCGCGGTCTGCGCCCTCATCACCGCGGGCTGGTCCACGCTGGTCCGGTACCGGTTGGTCTTCTGCTGGCTGAACGCGCCGTTGACCAGGGTCATCGGGTCGTTCTCCGGCACCAGCGCGGCGGGGGCCGCCTGGTTCTTGGCCGCGAACAGCTCGTCCAGCGCCTGGGAGGTGCCGGGCGTGCCCGCGTTAGTCAGGTCCGGCTCGGTGAACGGGGTGCAGCCGAGCGTCGGGTCCAGGAAGCCGTTCAGCAGCGCGTTGTCGCTGCCGTTGTTGATCGTCGTGGCCCCGGCCAGCGCCGCGGCGTTCGCCGCGTTGTTCTGCGCCGTCTGCCCGTTCGCGTTGAGCAGGTACTGCGTGGTCACGTTGTCGCTCTGGTCCTGGTCGATCATCGTGAAGCTGCGGGTGGTCGGGCAGGTCAGCCCGGCGACCTTGGTGGCCGTCCCCACGGCCGGGATCGTGGTCAGGCCGGCCGCGATGTCCTTGTTGGCCGCGGCGAAGAAGGCCACGCCGTTACAGAAGGACACCTGGCCGAAGATCGAGCCGGCCAGGCCGTTGACGCACTTCGCGCCGCCCAGGGTGGCGCCCGTGGCGCCCTTCAGCGTGAGGTTGGTGCCGTTGAAGCCGAAGTCGATGGTGACCACCGCGCCCGCCGGGAGCGTGGGCACTACCGGGGCGGCCGCGGGCTGGGTGCCCTGGGTGATGACCAGCGGCTCGTAGGTGCTCAGCGCCCCCGTGGCCGGATCCAGGATCGTGGCCTGGGCGAACGCGCCCAGGTTGGCGAAGTTGGCCATGGTGCAGCCGGACGCCTGCGGGGACATCCCGTTGGGGCCGGTCAGCTGATACGGCGTGGCCAGGCCCGCGGCGGTCAGCGGATTGGCGGGCACGACGAGCACACAACTCACGTTGGCCGCCGCGGCCGCGGCCGCGGGGGTGGCCGTGGCCGTCGCGGCGGCAGTCGCCGTCGCGCTGGCCGTGGCCGCCGGGCTGGCCGTGGCGCTGGCCGGGCCGGTGGCGGCCGGCGTGGCCGCCGCCCCGGTGCCCTGGGCCGAGAGCTTCAGACTGGCGTTCCCCTGGCTGACGAAGTGCAGGCCGAGGACCAGGCCGACCGCCATCGTGATGACCAAGGGGACCGCGATCAGCAGGATCCGGCTCCTCGGCGCGCCCGATGGGGACCAATGCCTGTTGCGCATTAAATCCACCTCCATGCCGCTGTTAACGCTCCCAGAAGACCACGCTAGACCACTAACATCCGGTTAAGCGGCGAGACGGCAAAGTCGTTCTTTTAAGGCACAGGCCAGGTCAGCCAGATCAAATGTTGCGTAATTCTTACGTCGCAGGTAATGGGCATTTCCCGATACGCGCCGCGACAGTATGCGAGCAAGCCATCACAACCCGCTGCAAGCTCCGGGTGTCCGCAACACCCGGGGATGGCGCGCTCCAGCCCTTGTTCAGCCGCCGTAAGCCCCGGACCTGCACTCACGGCCGTGAGAGCCATGAGAACCGCGTCCGGGCCGGACGGCGCCCGCCCGGCCCGGGCGGCATGAGCCTGAGCCCGGCACCGCGGGGGAGCCGTCCCGGCTCTCCTATTTACCATCGGTAATTACCGGCATTCCAGCTGGCAAAAGCATTGCTTTCCTGCCGCGAATATTGCACGCATCCGGCCCTTCAGCGCGAATGGGCGGCCTGGATCCGCTTGGCCACGGCGAGAGCCGTGTCGATCGGAACCGCGAAACCGGTGTGGTGCAGCCCGCTGCCCGTCCCGGCCACACTGATCCCGATCACCTGGCCGGACAGGTTGACCAGCGGGCCGCCAGTCCCCTCCCCGGCCACCACCCGGGCCGTGGACACCAGCAGGCCGGTGAGCCGCTGGCCATCGACGGCCACCGCGCCCGCACCGCTGCTGAGGTTCCCGATGTTCAGGGTGAAGGACTTGGCCAGCCCACTGCTGCCGACGGCCGTGACCAGGGCGCCCAGGCTGAGGCCGCGGGAGTTACCCACCGCGGCCGGCTTGACGGCCGGCCCGCCCGTCATCTGGAGCAGGCTCAGGCCGCGGGAAGGGTCCGAGCCCACCAGCCGGGCCGGGAAGGACCGGCCGGACAGCACGCCGCGCACCGTGACCGGGCCCGCGCCCCGGAGCGCCTGAGCGCTGGTGAGGATCAGGCCGGAGGGGGTGAGGATGACACCCGCGCCGACCGTTGTGCCGTGCGCCGATACCACGTGCACCAGCCCCGGAGCGGCCACGTGCAGGATGTTCGACTGATTGTCCGCGCCGGTCCCGTCCTCGTCCCCCACGAACATCTTGTTCGCCCGGGGCGGGCTGGGAATCACCGAGGATGCGCGGGCCGGGCCGGACAGGCCACCGGCCGCGGCGAAGGCGGCGAACGCGACTACCGCGGCGGTCACGGCCACGCCGGCGCCCAGGGCGAACCGCCCGTGACGCCGCGATCCGGTGCCCCGCGCGGCCCCACCCGCCGCGGCCATCAGGTGGTGCTGGCTGCTGTCGTCCGGCATGGGCACCTCCTAGAGAAAGGTGCGGTGGCCTCCAGGCTTCTGGAGGCCACCGCACCCGGGGATCTACCCGACTTTCAGGGTGGGACAGTTACATCCCAGACGGGTCCATCAGGTGGTGGCGGCGGTTGACGCCGATCCGGGTCCGGGGCGGGGGCATGGTGGTGCCCGTCGCGCCGGTCCCGGCGGCCGTGGTCGCCGCGGTGGCCTTCTGCTGGGTGACGTTGAACGTCGCGGCGGTGGCCACGCCGTTCCCGTCGAGGGTGACCGTCACCGGGTTCGTCAGCCCGAAGTTCTGGCAGTTGAGGTTGGTGAAGGACATGTTCATCCGGTTGGCCAGGAAGGTCAGCAGGTTGTTGCCCACCGCCGGGACCGGCGAGGTGCCGGTGGCCAGCAGTGCCTGGCTGGTGTTCAGGAAGGGCGCCTGCACGTTGACCATGTTCTGGCAGTAGTTCGCCGGGCTGTCGGCCAGATCGGTAGCCGCGGAGACCGGCGCCTGGCCCACGTTGGAGCGGTACAGGTTGGTCTTGGTCACGCTGAACGCGTTGTTGACCAGGACCATCTCGTCGTTCTCCGGAACCAGGGCGACCGGCGCGGTCTGGTTCTTGGCCGCGGACAGCTCGTTGAGGGCCTGCGAGGTGCTGGGCGTCCCGGCCTGGGACAGGTCAGGCGCCGTGAAGGACGTGCAACCGAGCGTCGGGTCCAGGAAATCGGAGATCAGCGCGTTGTCACTCCCGTTGACGGCCTTGGTCGCCCCGGCCAGGTTCGCCGCGTTGGCCGCGTTGAACTGAGCCGTCGTCCCAGCGGCGGTCACCAGGTAGATCGAGGTGACGTTGTCACTCTGATCCTGGTCGATCATGTTGAAGTTGCGGGTGGTCGGGCAGGCCAGCCCGGGGACCTTGGTGGACGTGCCGGTCGCGGGCACGACCAGCCGGCCGGCCGCCTCGGCCCGGAACGCGGCCCGGAAGAACCCGGTCCCGTTGCAGAACGACACCTGGCCGAAGTCAGACCCGTTAAGGCCATTGACGCAGCGGCCCTGGGCCAGCGCGGTCGGGGTAGCGCCGACCTGGGTCAGGTCGGTGCCGTTGAAGCCGACATCGATCGTGACCACGGCACGGGCCGGCAGCGTGGGCACCACGGGCGCCACCGCCGGGGTCGTGCCCTGGGTGATCACCAGCGGCTCGTAGACCGACAGCGCACCCGTGGCCGGGTTGAGGATGGTCGCCTGGACGAACGCGCCGAGGTTGGCCGCGTTGGTCATCGTGCAGCCGGACTGCGCGGGCGTCATGCCAGCCGGGCCTTCCAGCTGCCACGGCGTGGCCAGTCCCTGTGCACTGAGCGGGTTGGCCGGCACGATGATGCGGCAGTTCACGTTGGCCGCGACGGCAGCCGCGGTCGCGGTGGCCGTCGGCGTGGCCGCCGCCGCCGCGGTCGCGGTGGACGTCGGGCAGATCGTCGGCGTGGCCGCCGCGGTCGCCGTCGTGGTGGCCGCGGTCGTCGCCGCCACGGTCGCCGTGGCCGGCGCGGTCGCGACCGGCGTGGCCACCGTCCCGCTCGGGGTGGGCGCCACGGTCGCGGCGGTGCTGGCGGGCGCGGCTGCGGCGGTGCTGGCGGGCGCAGCGGCGGCGGCTGCGGTGGTCCCTGCCGCCGTGCTGGCCGCCGACGGCGTGGCGCAGGCTCCGGCCACGCTGGCAGCGTTACTAGCGCCGAACACGCTGCCCACGTTCGGAATCAGCAACGCCCCGCCGACCCCGCCCACCACGGCCACGGCCCCGACTATCGCAAGGAGCCGGGTTCGTGACCGCGGCTCGAACTTGCGATCATGGTTAAAGACTCTACTTCGATACGACACGACACCGTTCCCTTTTTATCGGGTAATCGCTCCCGGGCGCTCACAGTAGTACTGCCCTTGTGTCATGTGACAGAGAATCAAGATTTTTCTGTTTTTGCCCGGCCCACGTCCGCCGCAAGCCCGGCCTACGGCAGCGTTTTCGCAGTTCAGAGCCATGTTGATCAAGGTCACGAAGCGAGTCGTCAAGTCATTAATTAGTGACCGTAATAACTTCGTAAGGAATGGCGCGCGGGGTGGCCCCAGCGCCTGCTGACCGCAGATAACGCTGGTGTGAAGAATAGCGCAATGGGCCACGCCAGGAAGGCCGCCCCCGGGCGCTGCGGCCCGGGAGCCGCCGGCGCCCTCGTCATGTGCTCATCCCGGGACACGAACCGCGGCCCGCGCCGGTTCAACGCCGGGGCGGCGGGAGCAGGGCGGATGGTCCTCGTTGCGGAGAATTAAGGGGTTGCGGCGGGAGCGGCGTTACTTGACTGAGCCTGCGGTCATGCCGGCCACCAGGAAGCGCTGCAGCAGCAGGAAGCCGACCACGATGGGCACGCTGACGGTGAGCGAGGCGGCCATGATCTGGTTCCAGTAGACCTGGTTCTGGGTCGCGTAGCCCTGCAGCCCGACGGCCAGGGTCCGGGTCGAGTCGTTGGTCAGCACGGAGGCGAAGAGCATCTCGCTCCACGCGGTCATGAACGCGTAGATTCCCACCGCGACCACGCCGGGGATCGCAGCCGGGATGACCACCCGGATGAACGCCCCGAGCGGCCCGGTGCCGTCCACGGTGGCCGCCTCGTCCAGCTCGCGCGGGATCGTGTCCAGGTACGCGGCCAGCATCCAGATCGCGAACGGCAGCGTGAACGTCATGTACGTGATGATCAGGCCGGTCCGGCTCCCGTACAGGTTGATGCCGGTGGTGTCGCTGAGGTTCACGAAGATCACGAACAGCGGGAGCAGGAACAGGATGCCCGGGAACATCTGGGTGGACAGGATCGTGATCGAGAACAGCTGCCGGCCGCGGAAGCGGTACCGGCTGACCGCGTACGCGGCGAGCAGCGCCACGATCACCGACGCGACCGACGCCACCGAGCACACGATCAGGCTGTTCTCCAGGTAGGTCAGCAGCGGGATCGTCTGCCACATGTCCACGAACGGCGACAGGGTCAGGTGGCTGGGGATCCAGCGGAACGCCCCCTCGACGTCTGGGAGCGGCTTCACCGACGCGGTGAGCATGACGTAGACGGGCAGGATGGCGAACAGGCCGAGCAGGGTCAGCACCACCACCCGGGCCCCGCGGAACCAGGCCGGCTCACGCATGACGTTCCCCCCGTCTCCCCAGCGCCAGGTACACCACGGTGACCAGCAGCAGGAACAGCAGCAGCAGCACGGACATGGCCGAGCCGGTGCCGAAGTTCCAGCTGACGAACGAGTTCTCGTAGATGTGGATGGAGATGATGTCGGCCTGGGTCGGCGGCGCCGAGCCGAACAGCGTGAACGGCACCGAGAAGTCGTTGAACGTCCACAGGAACAGGACCAGCAGCAGGACCCGGTTCACCGGCCGGATCAGCGGCAGCGTCACGTGCCGTATCTGGCCCAGGATCCCGGCGCCGTCCAGCGAGGCCGCCTCGTACAGGTCGGCCGGGATGCTCTGCAGCCCGGCCGTGAGGATCAGGAACGCGAACGGCCAGGTGCGCCAGATCTGCACGACCACCAGCGACCAGAAGCTGTCCTGCCCGATCAGCCAGAACGGCCGCCCGTGGACCAGGTGCAGGGACAGCAGCAGCTGGTTCACCATGCCGGTGTCCCGCTGGAGCATGAAGTTCCAGGTGATCACCGAGGCGAAGACCGGCAGCGCGTACGGGATGAGGAACAGGGTGCGGACCGCGCCGCGGCCGCGGAAGGCCCGCTGGGTGAAGACCGCGCCCGCCATGCCGAACAGCCAGGCCACGGTGAGGACGATGGCCGTGTAGAGGATCGTCACCGTGAACGAGTGCAGCAGCGCCTGGCCGGTCGCGGCGGAGAAGTTGACCGCGACCGCGTAGTTGCTGAAGCCCGCGAAGGGCGCGGCCCGCCAGTTGTGCAGGAAGAACAGGGTCAGCTGGAGGAAGCTGATGCCCACCCCGGCCAGCATCGGCACGATGTGGATGAGCAGTTCCAGGAGTATCGCGGGGATCAGCAGGATGTACGGCAGCGATCCGCGCCGCCACCACCGCCGCTTGGGCGGTGGTGGCGGCGCGGATGCGGTGACACCCTTCTCGGCCCGGATGGTGTCAACCACCAGGGGTCAGCCTCCTAGCTGCTGCTGCGCCTGGCTGAGCGCCGAGCCGATCATGGCGGGCGTGACCGTCTTGCCGGTGGCCGCGCTGGCGTACAGGTGGATGATCGCGGTGCCGACCGCGGTCTCGAACTGGCTCTCGGCGGCCACCGCGGGCATGGGCGCGGCGGAGTGGCTGAGGATGCTGCGGAAGACATGCACGTCCGGGGTGTTGAACGCCGGGTCGCTGTAGGCGGCCTGGACGGAGGGCAGCGAGCCGTAGGTGTGGTTCAGGCTCTCCTGCTCCGGCGTGCTGGTCATGAACTTCACGAACTTCTCCGCGGCGGACAGGTTCTTGCTGTCCTTGAAGATCCCGATGTTGATGCCCGCCACCATGCTGGTGATGGGCTTGCCGCCGGCCGGCATCGGGGACGGCAGCGGCAGCGGCGCCACCCCGATGTCGGAGGCCTTCATGCCCAGCTTGGCCAGCGACCCGGAGGCCGTCTGCCAGAAGACCATGGCCGCCTTCCCGGTGGCGTAATCGGTGAGGGCCTCGGTGCCCTTGGAGTACTGCGCGTCGCTCGGGTTCGCGATCTTGTCAGCCTGCATGAAGTCGATCATCTGCTTGACCGCCGCCACGTTCTGCGGGGTGTCGAACGTGGGCTTGCCCGCGGAGTCGAAGAACGACCCGCCCTGCTGCTGGCTCAGCTCGAACGCCAGGTGGACGTTCTCCGGGATCTGGCCCGCCTCGAGGGTCAGCCCGTAGTGCCCGGCCTTGGTCAGCTTCTTGGCGTCCGCCACGAACTGCGTCCAGGTCGCGGGCGGCGCACTGATACCCGCCGCCGCGAACTCGGCCTTGTTGTAGTACAGGCCATAAGCCGTGCTGTAGAGCGGCACGGCCACCGGCGGCTGGCCGGGCGCGCCGGTCGCCGAGAGGCTGCCGGGCAGGAACCGGCTGGAGCCGCCCATCTCGTTCATGACCGACGAGGTGAAGGGCAGGAAGGCGCCGGTGGCCTGGAGCGACGCCGACCAGGTGTTTCCGATGTTGAGGACGTCAGGGCCCTTGCCCGACACGGTGGCCGCCGTGATCTGGGTGAGCAGGGTCGTCCAGGGGATGACCTGGACCTTGACCTTGATGCCGGTCTGGCTGGTGAACTTGGCGATCTGCGGGGCCAGCACCTGCTGGTCGTCCTGCAGGCTGGTGCCCTGGTTACTGGCCCAGTAGGTGAGCGTCGGATGGGCGGAGGAACCGGAGTTCGAACCGCTGCTGCCGCAGGCAGCGAGGGACAGGGCCGCCGTCGTGGCGGCGGCGCAGGCCAGGGTCGACAGCTTTGTCGGTCTCATGTGGTGTCCTTCCAGGGGAGTCGGAGCGAGCACACCACGGGTCTCGCGCCGGGCCTTGCCGGAATCGAGCGTTGATCGTACGGGGGCGGAGCAAGGAACCTACGAGGGATCTTTTACGGCTTCCTATAAGCCGTAAATTATGGAGCCGGGCAGGCACTGTCAATGACGCGGCAGTCTCCGTTCCCGTTTTGTTACAGAGCCCGTCCGAAACCCGGCCGCGACTCGCCGCTGGTCATGCGTCCGCGCCGGCTTATTGCGGGCCGTAAAATAGCGGGGTCAGCAGCCGCATCGTCGCGGTCCCTCCCTCGGTGAGGCAGGTCGATGGCCAGGCCCAGCACAACCACCGTGCGGGATCTCCGGAAGAGCAACCGGTCCCGTGCGCTGTGGCAGGTATTCCTCAACGGTCCGCTGACCCGGCAGGAGGTCGGGACCGTCGCCGGGCTCAGCCCGGCCACCGTGAGCAACCTCGTCGCGGCCCTGGTCGCCGAGGGTGTCGTGGTCGAGGTCGGCCTGGAGGACTCCAACGGCGGCCGCCCGCGCGGGCTGCTCCAGGTCAACCCGGGCTACGGCTACGTGATCGGGGTGGACGTCGGCGAGACCGCGTTCCTGGTCGAGCTGTTCGACTTCGGGCTGAACCTGCGGGCCCGGCACGCGTCGGTCACCGACATGTCCGTGCTGGATCCCGAGGACGCGGTCAGCCACATCGTCGAGGGCATCGAGTCGGTCATCGCCGAGGCGGCCGTGGAGCCGGGCAGCATCCTCGGCGTCGGCGTGGCCGTGCCGGGCCTGGTCGAGCACCGCGGCGACGCGGTCGTGCACGGCCAGAGCGTGGGCTGGCACGCCGTCCCGCTGGAGGCCATGCTGCGCGGCCGGACCGGCCTGCCGATCCTGGTGGACAACGGGGCCAAGACGCTGGGCCAGGCGGAGCGCTGGTTCGGCGCGGCCCGCGGCACCGACAACGCGGTCATCGTGCTGCTCGGCATCGGCGCCGGCACCTGCATCATCAGCAACGGCGAGGTGTACCGGGGCGCGACGAGCAGCGCCGGGGAGTGGGGCCACACCACGGTGTGCGTGGGCGGGCGGACCTGCCGGTGCGGCGCGGACGGCTGCCTGGAGGCCTACGTGGGCGCCGGCGCGATCGCGGCCCGCTACGAGCAGCTGAAGCGGCGCCGGGTGACGATCAGCCCTGGCGAGCTGGAGGGCCGGGTCGCCGCCATCATCGGCGCGCGGGACAGCGACCGGGCCGCGGCCCAGGTCCTCGACGAGACCATCACCTACCTCGGCGCCGGCATCGCGGACCTGGTCAACCTGTTCAACCCGGAGCGCGTGGTGGTAGGCGGCTGGCTCGGCCGGGCGCTGAGCGACGAGCTGCTGCCGCGGATCCGCGAGGCGGCGGGCCGCCGGGCGCTGCATCTCCCGTTCAGCCGGGTCGAGATCGTCACCGCGGACCTGGGCCAGGACGCGGTCGCCCTGGGCGGCGCGACGCTGCCGATCGCCCGCCTGCTCACGGCGGGCGCGGTGCTGCCCAGGCACCCGGAGAAAGCCCGCCGGATCCGGTCCGTGGTCTCCCCCGGCTGACCACGGCTGTCCCCGGCTGATCCCCGGCCACGCCCGGACGGCCGCCCGGAAGGGCCCGTAAGACCCCGCAAGGCCCGCAAGCAGGGCGGCTCCAGTCAGGTAACAGCAGCCTCTCAGGCACCGCCGGGGCTCCCTTGACCCGACTTTACTCAAGGCTTAGCATAAGGTCTAAACTATAAACATCCGGTGCCGACGGCGCCGCTCATGGCCATCCCTTGATGTGCAGTGAAGGAGCAGTCGGCAGTGTCCATGCGCTTCCCGCCCGGTTTCCTGTTCGGCGTGGCCACGTCCGCGTACCAGATCGAGGGCGCGGCCGATGAAGACGGCCGCGGGCCCTCGATGTGGGACACGTTCTGCGGCGTCCCCGGCGCCGTGACTCACGGTGACACCGGCGCGATCGCCTGCGATCACTACCACCGGACCGACGCGGACCTGGATCTCGTGGCCGGGCTGGGGCTGAACGCCTACCGGTTCTCCGTCGGCTGGCCCCGGATCGTGCCCGACGGCACCGGCAGCGTCAACCAGAAGGGCCTCGACTTCTACCGTCGCCTGGCCGACGGGCTGCGCGCCCGGGGCGTCGAGCCGATGGCCACCCTGTACCACTGGGACCTCCCGCAGCCGCTGCAGGACGCCGGCGGGTGGGTGAACCGCGACACCGTGGCCCACTTCTGTGACTACGTCCAGCTCGTGCTGGACGGCCTCGGCGACGTGATCCCGGCCTGGGTGACGATGAACGAGCCGTTCTGCTCGGGCATGATCGGCCACCTGCAGGCCCGGCACGCCCCCGGCACCGCCGACCTGCCCGCCGCCCTCGCCGCCTCACACCACCTGCTGCTCGCCCACGGCCTGGCCATGGCCATGATCCGGGAGCGCGCCCCGCAGGCCCGGGCGGGCATCACCCACCTGCTGTCGGACATCCACGCCGCGTCGGACTCCGAGGCGGACCAGGCGGCGGCCCGGCGGCTGGACGGCCATGAGAACCGCTGGTTCCTCGACCCGGTGCTGCGCGGCCGCTACCCCGCGGACATGCTCGACTGGTACCAGCGGCAGGTCCCGGTGGACTTCATCCGCGACGGCGACATGGAGATCATCGCCGCGCCGGCCGACTTCCTGGGCGTCAACTACTACGAGACCAAGCTGGTGGCCGCGGACCCCGGCGAGCCCTTCCACCAGGCCCGGGTCATCCCGGCCGCGCACTACCTGGACCGGGCCGAGCTGACCGCGAACGGCATCGACGCGCGCCCGGCCGGCCTGGGCGCGATCCTGCGCCGCGTGCACGAGGCCACCCCGCTGCCCCTCTACATCACCGAGAACGGCGCGGCCTACCACGACTACGTCAACCCCGAGGGCGGCGTGGACGACGTCGAGCGGGTCGCGTACCTGACGGCCCACTTCGCCGAGACGCTGGCCGCGGTGGGGGCCGGGGTGGACGTGCGCGGCTACTTCGTCTGGTCGCTGCTGGACAACTTCGAGTGGGCCGATGGGTATAGCCGCCGGTTCGGCCTGGTCTGGGTGGACTTCGGCACGCAGGCCCGGATCCCTAAGGCGAGTGCCCGCTGGTACGCCCGGCTCATCGCGGAGCAGGCTGAGCCCGCGCTGCCCTGACCCGCCGCGCCTGCGCCGCTTGCTTCTCCGCAACGAAGTTCAGGAGCCGCCCACTGACACGACCAGGCTGGCGTGCTCCCGGCTGGCCTCGATCAGCACCGCGTTCCGCTGATCGGATCCGGTAGCGCGCTCCCGCGCCTGGGCGCTGTCCCGGCCGAACTCCATGTGGCGGCCGATCAGCCGCTGCAGCCGGGTTTCCTCGGCCAGGTCGAGGTACCAGACCTCGTCGAGCAGGCCCGACACGTGAGCCCACGGGCCGGACCGGAGCAGCAGGTAGTTGCCCTCGGTGATGACCAGGGGCACGTCCGGCGGGACAGCGATCGCGTTCGCGATGGAATCCTCGATGCCGCGGTCGAAGCGCGGCGCGTACACGACTCCCTCACCCGGGTCCCGCAGCCGCCGCAGCAGGGCCACGTACCCGGCCGCGTCGAAGGTGTCGGGGGCGCCCTTGCGCTCCACCAGGCCGCTCTCGGTGAGCAGCTCATGGGCCAGGTGGAACCCGTCGAGCGGCACGTACGCGGCGGCGGGTCCCAGCTCGTCGCGCAGCCGCGCCGCCAGGGTGGTCTTACCCGCCGCGGGCGGCCCGGTGATGCCGAGGATGGCCCGCCCGGGGCGGGCCGCCAGGGCCCGGGCGCGGTCCAGCAGCTGCCGGACAGGCATGTCTGCCATCAGCGCCGCGGGTCAGGGCGTTCTGAGGCTGCCGATGCTGAGTGATCCGGCCGCGGCCGGCCCGTCCGGCGGGCCCTGGTCCGGCTGGCCCCCGCTGGGCAGGCCCTGCCGCTCCTCTTCCTCGCGGATGTACCCGGCCGGGTCCTTGTCCACCGGCCTGACCCCGGCGTAGTGCTCAGCCTCGTACCGTACCCAGGCGACGCCCAGGTCGTGGCGGAGCTGGAGGCTGGCCAGGCGGCGGAAATCGGTCAGGCCCTCCCGCTCCTCCTCGCCCATGTGATCGCTATTGGCCTGGTTCGCCGCGGCGACCCCGGCGAACCATTCGTCGCTGCCGGCCGGGTGAGCCGGGACGGACATGACCGCGTCACGGATGTCGTTGTGGTCCCCGATCGCGTCGAGGGTCTCCTCCTCCGCGGTCCCGCCCCGCCGGGCCGCGATACCCACCCGCAGCAGGGCCGGGTAGAAGATCTCCTCTTCCGCTGCGGCGTGCAGCTCCAGGAAGGCCGCCAGCCGGCCCCAGACCGCCCGCAGGGTCGCGGTGTCGGTCCGCTCGACCTGCTCCAGGATGGCGAAGAGCCGGCGCTGCTCGTGATGGTCGTCGAGGATCAGCTGCGTGATGTCCACCGGGTGCCCTCTCTGCGTGCTCCTGGGGTTCGTTCTCACCCTAGGGGACGGGCTCCGTCCCCGGCCGGGCGGTTCGTCCGGGCCCGCCGGGGTACCGTTACGGTGATCTGGCGCCCCGGTGTCCCCAGCCAGCGCGGGTTCCAGGCGGACCGTGGTCAGGTCCGCCGGTGCGCCACAGCCAACGGGAAAGATCTGTGCCTAGCAAATCTGGCTTCTCCACCCTGCGCTCGGACCGTCATGTCGTGCAGTTCTACGACCGTGACGGGGAGCTGGCCGAGAGCGCGGGGGACTATCTCGCCGACGCGATCGCCGAGGGGGGCGCCGCGGTCATCGTGGCCACCCGCGCTCGCTGCGCCAGCTTCGAGGCGGGCCTGGCCGCCCGCGGCGTGGACGTCACCGCGGCCCGCCGCGACGCCACCCTGGTCTGCCTCGACGCCACCCCGCTGGCGCGGCTGCTGACCCGCGCAGGCCGGATCGACCGGGCCGGGTTCGACGCCCAGGTCCGCCCCGCGATCCTGGCCGCGGGTGAGGCGCCCGGGCCGGTCCGGGTGTACGGCGAGGTCGTAGCCCTGCTCTGGGCGGCCGGTCACGTCAACGCCGCCCTCGAGCTCGAGGACTTCTGGAATGAGCTGGGCCGCGAGATCCCGTTCTCGCTGTACTGCGGGTATCCGCGGCAGCTGGTCGAGGCCGGCCCGCACCACGGTGCCCTCAGCGAGGTCTGCCGCCTGCACTCCGCCGTCGTCCGCGGCCCTGGGGCCAGCGGCCCGGGGGCCAGTGCCCCCGTCACGGGCATACCCGGGCCCGGCCGGCCGCGCCGGCCTGCCTGCGGCCGGGCCGCTGGACCAGGCGCACTGGGCCGACGCCGCCCGCACCTTCGGCGGGACCCGCGGGGATGCCCGGGAGGCCCGGGTGTTCGTGCTGGAGATGCTCGGCCCGTGGCGGGGTGAGCAGGTGGCCGCGGACGCCGCGCTGGTGGTCACCGAGCTCGCGGCGAACGCGGTGCTGCACGCCAGGTCGGCCTTCAGTGTCAGCCTCGCCCGGCGCGGGGACGTGATCCGGATCAGCGTCCGCGACACCGTTCCGCTCGGGGAGCCCGGCGGGAACCACTGGCTGCCGGCCGCGCCCGGCCACGGCCTGGGCGTGGTCGCGGCCATAGCGGCCCGCTGGGGCGTCGAGACCCAGGCCAGCGGGAAGGCCATCTGGGCCGAGCTGGCCCTGCCCGGGTAACACTCCCGGGTCAGTGCTGGCTACCCAGTGCTGGCTACTCAGTGCTGGCTACCCAGTGCTGGGTGGCTAATGAGTGGCCGGCTACCCGGTGGCCAGGCTCCGCAGGAGCGCCCGGGTCTCGCGGCGGCTGCGGCCAGGATCGTCGCCGGCCGGGAAGATGATGGGCCACAGCTCGGTCACCCCCGCATCGGCCAGCCTCCCGAGCTGCTTCTCGATCGCGGCCTCGGTCCCGGTGACGGCCAGGGCGCCCGGTGACGAGGCACCCTCACGCTCCAGCAACCTGCGGTAGTTGTCGAACCCGGCGTAGCGGGCGAACACCTCGTCGGCCGTGCGCTGGGCGGTCGCGGAATCCACGCCGGGGGTGAACGCGACCGGCAGCGCGGCCACCACCCGGGGCGTGGCCCGCCCCGCGGCCGCCCGCCGCAGCTGCGGGACAATCTGGTCGCCCAGCGTGCGCGGGCCGGCCAGCCAGGTCACGACGCCGTCGGCGAGCTCCCCGGCGGCCTGGACCATGAGCGGGGACAGCGCGCCGACCAGCACCGTCACCGGGCTGGTGCCCGGCACGGCGAAGCCCCCGTCCACCTGGTAGAAAGCGCCGCGGTAGCGGACGCTGCCCTCGCGCAGCAGCGGGACGAGCACCGACAGGTAGTCGCGCATGTGCGCAGCGGGCTGCTGGTAGGCGAGCCCGTGCAGGTCCTCGATGACCGGCCGGTGGGACACGCCCACGCCGAGCGTGAGCCGGCCGCCGCAGAACGCCTGGGCCGTCGCGGCCTGCTGGGCCAGCGCCAGCGGGTGCCGCGGATAGGTCGGCACGATCCCTACGCCGAGACCGATCCGGCTGGTCCGGGTCCCCGCCACGGCCAGCACGCCGAGCGCGTCCACCCCCCGGGAGAAATGGACAGTCCAGGCGGACCCGAACCCCTCGGCCTCGGCCGCCACCACGTCGCCGACGATGTCCTGCGGGCGCATCGGCGTGCCGAGCACCTCGCTCCCGGCCCCCATCGCGATCCGCATCCCAGCAGCATCCCGCCGCGGCCCCGGGGGCGGCCAGGTCCCGCCAGGCCAAGCGGACGACCCCGGCTCGTCCGTGGGTGGCGGGCCGGCGGCCCCGGGCCGGCGGTGAGCGGGACGGGTTACTGGCGGATGCGGGCGAGGACCAGGGTGATGTCATCCTCGCCGCGCTGGCGCAACGCCTGGGTGACGGTCTCGCAGGCGCTGTCCAGCGAGGTACCGGGCTTGCCCAGGGCTGAGCCGAGCGCGTCGCGCAGCGCGGCGATACCGTCCTCCAGCGGCCGGGTGCGGCTTTCGGCCAGCCCGTCGGTGTACAGCGCGAGCGTGGCGCCGGGGGGCAGGCTCACCTGGGTGGCCTCGAAGGTGCCGTCGCTGAGCCCCACGGGGAGCCCGGCCGGCACGGAGACCATCTCGGTGCCGCCGCCCGGCAGCGCCAGCACTGGTGGCGGATGGCCGGCCCGGCGATCACGCAGGTGCTGGCCAGGGTGTCGATCACGGCGCACACACAGGTGGCGTACGGCGAGGTGGGCATGCCTGCGGCGAGGGCGTCGAGCGCGGCCAGGACCTCGACGGGCGGCAGGTCCAGGCCGGCCAGGAGGTGCGTGGCCGTGCGCAACTGCACCATGACCGCCGCCGCTTCCGGTCCGTGCCCCATCGCGTCGCCCACGACCAGCGCCGTCCGGCCGCCGGGCAGCGCGACGATGTCATGCCAGTCCCCGCCCACCATGCTGGCGCCCACCGGCAGGTACCGGTGCGCTACCTCCATGGCCACGGGTACGCGCGGCTCGCTGGGCAGCAGGCCGCGCTGCAGCGCGAAGGCCGTCCGCCGTTCGCGGTGATAGAGGCGGGCGTTGTCGATGCACACCGCGGCCCGGGAGGCGAGCTCGCCCGCCGCGGCGACGTCCGCGGGCCCGAAGTCCGGGCTCTGCGGCGCCCGCCCGAACGTCGCGCACCCCAGCACGACATCCCGGGCCACCAGCGGCACGGACAGGAACGACGCATAGCTCGACGCGAACTCCCGGCCGCCGGGACGGCGGGCGATCCGCTCACGGCTCTCGTCGTCGAGACGGTCGAACAGGACCGGGCTGCGCGTGTGCATCGCGCGGAAGCTGGGCGACTCGTCCCCGAACACGAGCACCTCACCCGGGCGCAGCAGGCTCTCGGTCACGGCCGTGGGCTGGCCGGCCAGCCGCGCGACCAGCCGCCGGACCACCGCCCCGTGCCCGGTCTGCGGCGAGACGGGCTCATCGGCGGCGAGCAGCCGTTCGAATACGAAAATGGCGGCCACGTCAGCAAAGGCGGGCACCGCGACATCGGCGACCTCTCGCGCGGTGCGCGGAAGGTCAAGCGTGGTGCCGATCCGGTCGGCCGCCTCCCGCAGCCAGGCCGGGCCGGTGCTGGGCGAGACATGCTGCCCGATCACCAGCACCCCGGCGTCCGGGGCACCCAGCGGCTCCCAGCGGAGGGCGACCGGGCCGCTGCCGCCCGCGAAGGCCATGCTCACGGTCGCGGTCCAGACCCGGCCCGCCGCGACCTCGGCCAGCGCCTCGCCCGCCATCTCACGCTGGCCAGGACCGGTCATCAGCACGTCACACACGTGCTGCCCGGCTACCGCCGGCGCCGGATGCCCGAACAGCCGCTCGGCGGATACCGGCCAGGAGGCCACCTGTCCCCCGGCATCCAGGGTGAACGCGGCCAGGCCAGCCAAGTCCGGCCCGCGCCGCCGTGGCAGCGCGAACCCGTGCTCCCCTGCCCCGTGTGACGCCACCGGTATCGCACCAGTCCTCGCCGGCCGAGCCCCGCCCCCTCGCAGCGGCCTCCCCGGCCATGACCGCGAACCATTCCGTGCTGGCGGCCACGCGGTACCGGCAGCCATTGCCCGTACCCTGCGATATCGTTCAAGAAAAGAAATGTACCGCAAATGGCTGGCAAAATCGGCTGCGTGCGGCAGAACAGCCGCTGCACGCCGGCACGCGCGGGAACAGCCGCTGCGCGCGGGGCACGCGCAGGAAGGACGAGGAAGCTGGATGGCCGGCGAGCCGGACTGGGTCCCCCCGGGAGTGGACGTGAAGCGGGCGAACACGGCCCGGGTCTACGACTACTGGCTGGGCGGCAGCCATAACTTCCTCGCCGACCGGGACCTGGCGCGCGCGATTTCCGCGGTGGAGCCCAACGCCAGGGCGGGCGCCCAGGCCAACCGCGAGTTCCTCGGCCGGGCGGTGCGGTGCCTCAGCGCGGCCGGCATCCGCCAGTTCCTGGACATCGGCTCGGGCATCCCGACCCAGGGGAACGTGCACCAGGTCGCCCAGCAGGCCAGCCCAGGGTCACGGGTGGTCTACGCCGACGTGGACCCGGTCGCGATCGCGCACAGCAAGGCCATCCTCGCGGGGAATGAGAACGCCGCGATCCTCGATGCCGACCTGCGCGACCAGGAAAAGATCCTCGGCGACCCGGCGGTCCGGCGGCTGATCGACTTCGACCAGCCGGCTGGGCTGCTGCTCGTCATGGTCCTGCATTTCATCGACGACGACGCGGACCCCTGGCAGATCGTGGCCAGGCTGCGCGACGCGCTCGCACCGGGCAGCTACCTCGTGCTGGCCCACGCCACCACGGAGAGCAGGCCGGCGGTGGCCCAGGCCGCCGAGACGGTGTACAACCGCAGCGTCTCCACGGGCATCCGGATGCGCTCGCGCGCGGACATCCTGCGCTTCTTCGACGGCTTCGAGTTGCTGGACCCGGGGCTGGTCTACATCCCGCAGTGGCGGCCAGACTCCCCCGCCGACGTCCCTGATGACCCCAGCAAGTTCTGGGTGCTGGTGGGCGTGGGCCGAAAGCCCTGACCCGCCGGACAGGCTGACCTCCTTCGCCCCGAATCAGGGAGCGATCTGGGAGACGGAGACGTCGTCGAAGTCGATGTCGTAGGTCCGCCCGGTCGAGGTGTCACCCATCTGGAAGCTGGTCATGAGATTGGTGCCCATGTTCTGGCCGGTGAGGCTCAGGTCGGTCACCGGGGTGCCGTCGAGCGAGACATCCACGCTGCTGGCCGTGCCGTTGACCACCAGGTGCAGCGTCACCTGGTGCCAGCCGCCGGCGGGCATGGCGGTGGCGCTGGTCGTCGTGACGCTGCCGATGTTGTTCCGCAGCGCCAGCTTCCCGGTCGGGCTGAGGTACAGGTTCATGATCGACGCCCCGGAGCTGCTCCGGAAGCCGAGCAGGTTCGCCGAGGTGGACCTGCTGGCCACGTACACCCAGGCCGTGCCGTACAGCTGCGAGTACGCACCGGGCAGCGTCTTGTAGGCATAGGTGGCCAGGCCGGTGCTCGCTTCCTCCGCCCCGAAAGTGCCCGCGTGAGCATGGGCGGTCTCGGCGGTCATGCCCGCCACCGTCGTCCACTGGGACAGGTCGCCGCTCTCGAACCCGTCGGAGAACAGCGCCCCCGTGTTCGGCGTATTCACCGTCAGCGTCCCGCTGGGCGCGGTGTTCCCCGCGGCGTCATAGGCGATGACCTGGTAGGTGTACGCCGTGCCCGGGGACACGGTGCTGTCGGTATAGCTCGTCCCGGCGACCGACGCGATCACCGACCCGTTCCGGACGACGTGGTAGCCGACCACGCCAACATTGTCCGAGGAGGCCGTCCAGGCCAGGCTGACCTGGGACGACGTCACGCTGGTGGCGGTCGGTGTGCCCGGCGCGGAGGGCGGCGTGGTGTCAGGCTGGGTGGTGGCGGTCGCCGGGTTGCTCGGCGGTGACACGTTGCCCGCCGCGTCGGAGGCGGTGACCTGGTAGGTGTACGCGGTGCCCGGCGTCAGCCCGGTGTCGCTGAAGGTCGTGGTGCTGCCGGACACGCTGCCGATGGCCGTCCCGCCGCGCGAGATCGTGTAGCCGGTGACGCCCACGTTGTCGGTCGATGCGGTCCAGGACAGGGAGGCCGTGGTCGCCCCGGTGGCGGTCGCGGTGAGGCTGGCCGGGGCGGTCGGCGGGCTGGTGTCGGTGGACCCGCCGTTGACGTTCACGCTGGCCTGGGTGGCGTTGCCGGCCAGGTCGCGGGCGGCCACCTGGTAGGTGTAGCCGGTGCCCGCGGTCGCCGTCTTGTCGGTGTAGGTGAGCGCGGGCGGGGCGACGGTCGCGAGGTAGGTCCCGTTGCGGTAGATGTCGTAGGCGCTGACCCCGATGTTGTCGGTGGCCGCGGTCCAGGTCAGCACGTTCTTGGTGGAGCTCGAGGTGGCGGTCAGGCTGCCTGGAGCCGAGGGCGGCGTACTGTCCGGGGTGAAATTGTAGGTCTTTGCATCGAATGGCACGCCCTGGGCGTTTGTCGGAACCACCGTGACGCTGCTGCCGTTCACCGTCACCTTGATGAAGTGGTACACCTGCGAGTCACTGTTCGGCGGCGCCGCTGAGCCGCACGCTGATCCCTTGCTGCTGCTATAGGACCAGCCGACCGCATAGGCGTCGGCACTGGTGCAGCTGCTGACTGGCTCGGCCTCGGCACCGCCCCCGCCGGTCACGTAGCTGGTCACGCCGCCGGGCGTGGCGACATTGCGCTCGTAGATGTGCGCGTGGCCGTTGAAGGCCAGGTTCACGCCGTTGCTCTGCAGCAGCTGCTCCAGGCTTCCGGTGCTGCCCGCCGTGTTGTCCAGGTACGGGTCGCTCACCTGGCTGCCGTTGTTGGTGTAGAGCGGGTAGTGGAAGAACGCCATCTTGAGCCCGCCCGGGTTGGCGGCCAGATCCTGCTTGAGCCACTGGTACTCGGCGGAATTAACGGTCCAGTGAGCGTCGTGATCGACCTGGTACGCCTTGCAGTTCGAGCCGCACGCGCCGCCGGTCGCGGTCCCGACGTTGGAGTCTCCCCAGGACGCGTCGAGCATGTAGAACCGCACGCCACCGGTGGAGAACGCGTAATAGGAGGTCGGGTAGCTGGCCGCATTCGCTCCGTCGATCGACGGGTAAGGCAGCATCGTGTACACACCGCCGGAGGCGGAGGCGGTGGCGGACTCCGGCCAGTCCGTGATGAACGTCGAGTTCAGCCCGTGGTTACCGCTGACCGCGAAATACGGGATGCTCTCGCCGGGCTTGGCCCAGTACGAGGGCCCGAAGACCTCGCTGGTCTGCGGCCCGGTCTGGTTGAGGTCGCCGTAGTCTGCCTGGGTGCCGCCCGGGTAGGCGACGTCGCCGGTGGACACGGCGAACTGCGCGCCGCTGGATGCGATCTCCGAGTCCACGGCAGCCTGATTGACGTTGAGCGACGCGGCCACGTTGCCGCTGTTGGTGTTGTCCCCCCAGTCGCCCAGCACGTCGAAGGTCAGCGGCGCCGACCCGTTCGCCGCCTCCAGGGTGGTGAACTGCGGGGACGGGTTCGAGCCGAGCAGGTCCACCGGGCTGGAGCCGGTGCTGGTGATCCGGTAGCAGTAGCTGGTCCCCGCGGTCAGGCCGGTGACCGCCAGCGAGTTCTGGTACTCCTTCACCGAGCCGATGGTGATCGCGGCCCCCTGGGAGGTAGCCGCCACCGAATTCGCGGTGCAGTTGCCAGGCGGCCCGTACTGGACAACGCCGGTGTTCTGCGTGCTGGTGGCCCAGCTGACCTGCACCGAGGTCTGGGTGAGGTCGGTGAGGTAGGGCGCCCGGGTGAGCAGCGCGCTGGCACCGGACAGGGCGGCGTCGGCCGGGGACGCCACCGCCAGCCCGAGGGCCACGGCAACAACGACGCCGAGCAGCCAGCGAAGCCTCCCGCGCGGCCAGATGGTCAGCATGGTGGTCCCCCCCAGGACGTGAAGTCAGGTATGAGTTCCGGAATGCCGGTGCACGGGAGGCCCGGGCTGGCGCCGGCCGGCCCGGCGTCGCGCGTAGCCGGCGAACCCGACGGCGAGCGCCAGCACCACCGGGAAGCCGATGAGGCGCAGCACGTTGGGCCAGGCGGCGGGCGCCCGCCCGCCGCCGGCCTCGCTCGGTGAGGCAGGGCCGGTGAGCGGGGCCACACTGGTGCCGCGCAACTGGCGCAGCGTCTTAAGAGACTGGTCGCCAAAGTGGACCGAGGGCTCGACGTAGGAGTTCTCGCTGAATTCGTTCCAGCTGATCAGGCCGAGGACGTCAGGTGAGGACCGGATCGCGGTGCCGTACTCGGTCCGCAGCGTCTGGCCGTTGTGCCGGGGGACGAACTCGTGCCCGCCGACCATGCGTGCGTCGAATCCCGGGGCGAACGGGGCGATCCAGTATTTCCGGTCCTGGTGCACGGCGTGGCTCATCTCGTCGAGCTTGCCGCCGTAGTGCGTGTTGGTCGCCGGGTTGACCGAGGACCAGTAGTAGGCGTCGCCGTCGGTAACGTCGGCGATCCGCTGGAATCCCGCCACGTTCTTCTCGGTGGACAGGACGAGCATGGCCGGCCTGACCGCGCTGGTGACGCGGGCGACCTCAGCGTGACTGAAGGCCCAGGTGCCGCTCCAGATCGTGAGCGGCTTGCCGTCCAGCCGGAAGAAGACCGGGTTACTGGCATAGTCGCGGCGGAAGGTGCTGAAGTCGGCGGCGACCTCGGACACGGGCAGCGGCCGCCGGTAGAAGTTCAGGCCCTGGTAGATCATGGCCAGTTTGAAATGCTGCTGCGCGGCCACGGTCATCAGCAGCCGCAGCCGCTCGTCGTTCAGCTGGGTGTCCTTCCAGCTGACGATGAAACCGTCGATCCCGGCCGACTTGGCCTCCTGGATCTGGTGGCGCATGACGTTGGCATCGCTGCTGGAATACGTGCCGATCAGCGGGTAATCCTTCTTGGCGCGGTTCCACGAGCTGTGGTTGAACCAGATGTAGTAGTAGGCCAGCAGCGGAGTGGGAGATGAGGCCGGCTGGCCAGTCCGGGCCGGGGCCGCCGCGGCGGCCTGGGCCCGGGCGCCCGGCGCCGCGCCGATCATCAGGGCCAGCCCGATAGCCACGGCGATACCGCCCAGCCTCGTGAGCCTGGCCACGCTGCAGCACGTTCTCACGCTGACGCCGCCTCCTTAGGCTGCCTGCGCAGCAGGCCGAGCAGGCGCCTGCGGCGCGAGCCCGACAGCAAGGGCAGGCCGAGCACGATGAACAGCGCGACACCGCCGATGGTGGCCAGGTCGGCCCGGCTCACCGCGGTGAGGTTCACCGACTGGTCCCGGGACAGGCGCAGGCTCTGCGCGGAGATGATCGCGCTGCCCGCCTTGACGTCCACCCGGTACTCGCCCTGCGGCAGGTTGCTGAGAGTGACGCTGTGACCGGTCCCCAGGGGAACCCGGCGCACCAGGTGATTCGGCTGCGTGAGCAGCGCCACCGTGCCCGTCCCGGCGCCGAACAGCGCGTCATGGGAGGCGATGGTCAGGTCATGGAAGTAGCCCACCACCCTCGGGCGGGCCGTCCGGCCCGGCCAGAACCGCTCTACTCCGGCGTGGACGATGTTGGCCCCGGAGATCATGACGCTCTGCACCGAGTACTGCACTTCCTTCTTGCGCATCGCGCTGTCCACGTAGGCGGCCGTGACGCACGGGAGCCAGGTAGTGCCGGATGGGCTGAGCCTCATCGTCCGGCCGGCGTCGCTGCGGACGCTGACCTGGGTGATCCGCCCCGGATCGAGCGCGGCACCATGCTGGTCGGTGAAGCGCGGTGTGACCGGGCACCGCGCGGAGAAGCCGGCGGTCACCGTGTAGTCGGCGCGCATCGGCAGGCCGTGGACCATCGGCACGAACGCCTGGTTCGGATCTCGCTGGCCCGCCCACCGGGCGAAGATGTACCGCCGGCCCGGCTTGCTGACCCGGGTGGTCAGCAGCCGCAGGGTATGCAGGCTGAAGTTGTGCCGCTCGGTCACCGTGGCCATCCCGCGCGGACCGGTGACCAGCGTCGTGCCGTCAAAAGAGAACCGGACGCCGGCCAGCGCGGGCTCGGTGCGGATCGTGATCGTGATCGGCCAGGGCTGCAGCCCGGCCTGCGCCGCCCTGGCCGGGGCCTGGGTCCCGGCCAGGGCGGGCTGGCCGAGGGCGAGGCCGGCCAGCCAGATGGCCAGCGCCAGGCCCGCGGCCAGCGCCGCGGGGCGTCTCACGAGCTCGCCCCGTCCGGCTGGGAGGCCCGCGCCGCCGCCCGGCGGCGCGCCGACAGGGCGGGCCACCAGGCGGCGAAGATCAGCAGCGCGACGCCGATGACCGCCGCAGTCCCGTAAAGCCCGTAGATGGCCGTGACCGGCGTGGGCGGCGGCAGGTAGGCGTCCGGGACCGTGCCCGCGGGCAGCACGGAGTGGCCCGGCGGGATGAGAATGGGCGGCCGGGGTCTCGCCCCGAAATCGAAGGCACTGGTCAGGTTATTCGCGTGCGCGTCACGTGAGGTCAGCGGCGCGACCCTCCAGTTGCTCTCGATGAACTTCAGCGCGCTGGTGTAATCCAGCACCGTGGGGTTGATCTGCCCCTTCCGCGCGTAGGCACTGACCAGCAGAGCCGGGACGCGGAAGCCGAGGGTGGCGCCCCGTCCCACGCGCGGCGGCGTCACATGGTCGAACCAGCCGCCTGAACTGTCGTAGGACCACATCAGCGCGGAACTGTCCCAGTAGTGGCTCTGCATCAGCTGGGTGACCAGATTCCGGACCAGGTCCTGCCCGGCCACGATCGACCGCGTCGAGCGCTCGTTATCCGCGGACGAGCTGGCGATGTAGCTGACCGCGGGCAGCGTGCCGGACGCCAGGTCCTTGGCGTACTGGTCCAGGTTGACGATGTGGCTGGCCAGGGCGGGGTCCTGGGTGAAGCGCGCGTAATCGACCAGCGGAACCCGGGAGGTCTGGGTCTCCGGGTTGGCCGGGGAGGCGGTGCGGTAGGTCTGGCGAGGGTTGTATCCCTGCACGTAGAACTTCCAGCTCACGCCCGCGGCCTGCAGCCGGTCGAAGATCGTGGGCTGCTTCCCGTAGCCCTTGTCCGGTACCCCGCCCCGGCCGCCGGGCGCGGTGGCGGCCGACACCCAGTAGGAGCGATTGGCCCGGATGCCGTACGGGGTGGACGAGAAGAAGTGGTCGAACAGCACGTAGCTGCCCGCTGCGTTCCAGTAGAAGGGCAGCTGCCGGCGGTCGTAGTAGCCCATGACGGTGCTCCCGTTGCGGGCCTGCCGCTGGTAGGCGGAGACGAAGCCGTTCATCTTCCCGCCGTTGTACTGGTTTGCGATGACCGCCCGGCTCGCGCCCAGTGGTGGCAGCTCCTTGCCGATCAGCGGGAACGGCTTGACGCAGCCTGCGCCCGGCCGTCCTGCGGTCCGGGGCTGGCAGGTGCCCGGGGGCGGACCGTCCGCCCCGGGGTAGCTGCCGAAGTAGTTGTCGAAGGTCCGGCCACCCTGCATCAGGAAGATGAAGTGCTTGATCGGCGTGGTCGTGCTGACCGACCGCGGCCGTGACGGCTGCCCCGCGGCCGCCGCGGCGGGGCCCGCGCAGACCAGGGTCACCAGGACGGCGGCACAGACCGAGGCGCCCGCCCGGAGCTTCATGGGTGCACCTCATAGATCACGATGACTGGCTCGACCACATTCGGGCCGGCCGGAGCCTGGACCGTGACGGTCGAGGTGTACACGGCCACCCCGCCGAACTTGCTGGCCAGCCGCCGGGCCTGGCTGGCGAAGAACGAGGTACGGGCGGCCGTGTAGGCATCCCAGACGATGTACTGGAAGTCGCCATTGCGCAGGGCCAGGTCGGGGTTGGGCACCGGGGTGTAGGCCGGGTTCCGGTTGTGCGGGTCGGTGCTGACGGACAGCGCTGACACCTGGTGGTGACCATAGAACTCCAGGACATTCGCCACTGACGGGCCGATGGCCAGCAGCCGGGCGCCGCGTGGGACGTTGTGCCGGATCCAGTCGCCCGCCTGCCTGCCGCCGGCCAGCCCGCCACTTCCGGCCAGGAAGGCGCGGCTGGGGGACGGCTCGATCCGCTGCCAGGACGCGATGGCCATGCTGACCGCCGTGACCGCCACCAGCAGCCCCATTCCCGCGCGCAGCGGGCCTTGCGGACCGGACAGCCAGCCCGGCCAGGTCAGCCGGTCCCATCCCCGCAAATGGAGCCACGCGGGTCGCGGGAGCGGGCGGGCCAGTGTGCGCCCAGCCAGGATGGCGAGCGGCGGGCAGACCGGCAGCAGGTACTCAAAGCCCTTGAGCGGCCACAGGGTGAAAAACAGCACCGGCACGATGAGCCAGGCGATCAGCAGGCGTTCCCGCCAGGTGGCCTCCCGGCGCAGCCAGATGAGACCGGCCACGGCGGCCAGCAGCAGGGCCGGGCCGATCCAGGTCGGCAGCACCGTGAAGTAGAAGAAGGTCGGGTGATTCGGGCGGCGGAACATCTGCCAGAGCAGGTAGTTCTGGCCGGTCCTGGAATGCCCGGAGAGCCGGATCATCAGCGGCCAGACCGCTATCTCCGCGGCTAGCAGCCCGAGGGTCAGGAGCAGGTGCCGGACCCGCATGCGCGCGGAGGGAGTGAGGACGAAGAACGCGTAGAGGCCGCCCAGCAAGACGATGCTCGTCTCCTTGGACAAGACCGCGGCGCCCATCATGCTGCCCCCGGCCAGCAGCCAGCTGAGGCGGCCCCCCTCCACGTACCTGACCACGCAGTAGAGAGCGACGGTCGCGCACAGGGTCATCAGGCCGTCGAGCAGGACCTGCCTGCTCACCACGACGTGATAAGGCATGACCGCGATCAGCAGCGCGGCAATCAGGCCGGCCCCGGTGCCGTAGAGCCGGCGCCCGAGCAGGTAGGTCACCGCCACCGTGGCGACGCCGACCGCGGCCGCGAAACCGCGGGCCGTCCAGTCCGTGTCGTGCAGCCGCAAGACCACCGACAGCAGGGTCTGGAACAGCAGCGGGTGCGCGCGGAACACCGGGAACATGGTGCTCAGCGTGGGGTTGCCGGCGATGGATGCGGCGGAACCGGTGTAGACCGCCTCGTCACTGTTGAAGCCGATCGCGGTCAGCTGCCAGAAGCGCAGGAATATGGCCAGCACCATGATGGCGGCCAGCGGCAGCCTCGGGAACGCCAGCCAGCCACGGTTGAGCCAGCCGCCGGCCGCCCACGGCCGGGCCGCCGCTGGCTGCGCCGCCGCTGGCTGTGCCGCCACCGGTTCTGCCTCCACCGGCTCTGCCGCCGGCGCGGTGATCACCGGCGCGGTGATCACCGGGATGGGGGCGGTGTCCGGATCCGCGGAGCCGGACGGGAGGCCGGGGGCCGGGTCGCGGGACGCGACGTCCGGGCCGCTGACCGGCTCCCCGTTCGCGGCATCGAGTGCGGGATGCGAACTCACGCAACCCCCCCGTAGGCGAGACCGCCGTCCCACCGCGGCCACGCGTCGGCACGGTCCTGGTCCCGCAGCGATCCGTTGACCGGCGCGCCGGGGGTCCAGAGGTCAGGCGTCTCGATCAGCTGCGGGATCTCATCGGCCCAGCTGAACGTGTTTGAGGCGAGGGTGCGCAGGCGCACGTGGGTCAGGAAACCCGCGAGGATCTCGCGTTCGGCCTGCCGCAGCTGGTGGTAGTCCATGCCGCCGAGGCTGATGGCGGGAGCCAGGTACCGGAAGGGCGGGAACCCGTAGGCGTCGTCGGTGTTGGCCAGCAACTGGGTGAGCGCGCTGGAATGGTCCAGATCGGCGAGCCGCGGCTCGCCGCGCTCGATGATGAACAGCTCGCGCACCCGGGTGGCGCTCGTCATCCGGCACGGCAGCAGCCGGTCCACGGTGTACTTGGGCGGCGGGATGAGGATCTGGGTGAGGGCGTTGATGCCCATGATGGGCAGGTTGAACCGGGCGAGGGCCATGCCGATAGAGCGGCCGCCCTTGGAGTGCAGGCGGCTCTGGATCTGCAGCCGGCGCCACTCGGACCGGGTCAGGTCATCAGCGTTCACGGCGCGCAGGGTGTGCGCGCTGATCGTCAGCGGCTTGGGGAAGCAGCCGGCGTTCCCCTCGGCGTCGATGACGGTCATGTCGTCGGACAGGAACTTGCCGCCGTGCTCGCGCAGCAGGCGCAGCACGGTACCGGTCTTGCCGGTGTCGGTCAGGGCCGACAGCATGACACCGACGCCGTCCAGCTCGACGCAGGCGGAGTGCAGCAGCATCCGGCCGCGCGCCACCATCATGAACCGCAGCAGCGGCTCGAGGATGTTGGTGTAGACGACGTGCGAGGACCGCGCCAGCAGCGGGCCCACCTCGACATCGGTGCGCTCGCCGAGGGTGGCGCGGAAGTTGGCGCCGAGCCGCCCGAGGTGCTCCTCGTACCGGATGACCGTCGGATCGACGGACTCCATCATGGCCGCGCGCCTGCGCGGCGTCCTGGCGCCTACATCGCCGACGCGCACCGTGATGTCCACCTCTGCGTCGGGCACCCACTGGGCCCGGAAGAACTCGAGTTCCGGGAGCATGATCTGGGATCCGATGGTCACCACGCCCGCCACGTCATAGCGGTAGGTCAGGTAGCGCGAGCGCTTGCGGCTGGCCGGAACCGGGCCGTTGTCCCCGTCCGGGCTGGCCGGGTCGGTCAGGTCGACCAGGACACGGACCGGGTCCCGGCTGACGTCCTGGGTTCCCGACGCGAAGATGGCCCGGTCACTCACCACGAAGCGGACCACGAACAGCAGGACCAGGGTGATCCCGTTGGCGACCAGCACCCCCAGGCCGCGGTCTACGAGCAACTGCAGGACGGGCAGGCGGGCCAGCAGCAGCAGGTTGTTCATAGCGAAGAAACGTACCGCCCGGCCGAGCCGGGTGCCGTGCGCCCGCTTGCGGTACAGCAGGAAGTCCACCAGGAGGAAATTCCAGGTGGTCGAGGCCTGGGTGGCCAGGGCCGCGCCGACCAGGTGATTCCAGCCCAGGGTGTGGTAGAAGAACCACAGCGCGGCGGTGTTGACGACCACCCCGGAGGCGCCGATGATCCCGAAGCCCACGAAGCGCACCGCCTGGCGGATCCGGTCCGCGCGCGTGGACGGCGCGGTCCGCAGCTGCCGGGCCAGCCGCGCCCGCCGCAAGCGGGAGAGGTGGCGCACGAAGGTCATTCCCTCATGGAACGAGGCCTTGGACTCGCCGGCGTTACGCGGGGCGAAGCAGTACGCGACCTCCGCGACCCGGGCCACCGGGTTACGGACCAGGATTTCCAGCAGGATCTTGAAGCCGTCGGGGTGCAGCGCGTCAAGGTTGACCGCCGAGCGGCGAAAGGCGAAGAGCCCGCTCAGCGGGTCGCTGACCATGGCCAGGCGGCGCGGGAACATGCTCTTGACCAGGCGGGTAGTGCCGGAGGAGACCAGGGCCCGGCCGTTGCCGTCGAGGCCGCCTGAGGGACTTCCGTTGCCGCTGTACCGGGTACCCACCACGATGTCGCTGTCGTGGCGCATCGCAGTGCTGGCCAGGATGGCGGCGGTCTCCGGCGGGTGCTGCAGGTCGCCGTCCATGACCAGCACCCAGTCTCCGCTCGCGTGCCGCGCACCCGCGATAACTGCGCTGCTCAGGCCGCCCTTACGGGCGTCCGGGTGGCGGTGCAGCAGCCGCACCGGCACGGTGCAGCGGCTGGCGTGCACGGCCAGCGCGTCCGGGGTGAGGTCATCACTGTCATCAACGACGATGATCTCCGCGTGCAGCGGCGCAACGGCCGGGCAGAGCCGCTCCAGCAGGACCTGGACGTTGCTCTCCTCGTTACGCAGCGGGACAATTACGGTGAGGTTGGCCGTGCTGCTGGAGGTCGCCGCCTCGTTGAGGCTCACCGGGACGGAATGCCGGTTCCTGGAGACGAACTGCCCCTCTGCATGATCCGCGGCTGGCCGGGCCGGGCCGTGGCGCTGAGCGGGCACGGTTGAATCGGTACTCATGATCGGGGAATCCCCTCTGGCTCTTTGAAGCGTCCGTCAGCACGCAATAACTGCGGACCCACTGGGCGCTGCATTCTTCGTGATTTGGGCAGCAAAGAAGTATCGACGGCACCCAGTGCGCGTCTAAGAATTACAGGCGGGGAACACGGAAGGGCAGGCACGCAGGCAACAGCGCCCGACGATCCGCGCAGAGTAATGCGTTGTACAGATGGCCCGATCCAGGCCGGCTAACCCCGCTGCAAGTTCCCACCCCCGTATATATGGCTTCCCACCCGCGTAAGCGCAGGCAACCGCCGCCGACGCAGGCGCCGAAAAAGGATCCACCCCAGTTCCCTGGGTGGATAGGACCCCCCGTCAGCGACGCCTTCGGCGCGGGACAGCCACCACAACGTCTTTGCTCAGTCATGAGGCTAGCAGGCTATCGGCCATACGCAATACGGAGAAGCCTCATCTTCTGTTAGTTCGTTGTTAACTATCCCTTGGGGTAGGGCTCCACAGGGTGTCCTTTCGTATGCGGAGAGTAACCAGAACGCGAAAAGGTTTCCTTACGGAAAGGAAACTGCCTCCGGCGCGGATGGCCCCTTTCCGGGAAAGGCAAGGCTCGGTGGCAGGTCAGATGAGGTGAAGGGCAGCACGCCCCGCTTTACCGGCCGCGGTTGCGATTGGCCGGGCCCGGAATTCAGCGGCTCGCATCCTCACGGAGGGTAGTGGCTCAAACCGGAGGTGAATATTCGCGAAGCCCGGGTCCGGGGAAGCCTGCGCATGGCTCCCCCGGCTGCCGATCCCGGGTCCCGGGCCCCCGGGCGCGCCGCTACTTCAGGATCTGGCGGGCCATGACGACGCGCTGGATCTGGTTGGTGCCCTCGTAGATCTGGGTGATCTTGGCGTCGCGCATCATCCGCTCGACCGGGTAGTCCCGGACATAGCCGTAACCGCCCAGCAGCTGGACCGCGTCGGTGGTCACCTGCATCGCGGTGTCCGAGGCGAAGCACTTGGCCGCGGAGGAGAAGAACGTCAGGTCGTCGCTCCGGTCGCCTCCCATGGCCCGCTCGGACTTGCCCGCGGCGGCGTAGGTGAGCTGCCGGGACGCCTCGACCTTCATGGCCATGTCGGCCAGCATGAACTGCACGCCCTGGAAGCTGGCGATGGCCTGCCCGAACTGCTGCCGTTCCTTGACGTACCCGGTCGCGTAGTCCAGGGCGCCCTGGGCGATGCCGATGGCCTGGGCCGCGATCGTGATCCGGGTGTGGTCCAGCGTGGCCAGCGCGGTGCGGAACCCGCTGCCCTCGGGCCCGATCATCCGGTCCGCCGGGATGGAGCAGTTATCGAAGTACAGCTCCCGGGTCGGCGACCCCTTGATCCCCAGCTTGTGCTCCGGTGCGCCGAAGGAGAACCCCGGATCGTCCTTCTCGACCACGAACGCGGAGATGCCGGCCGCGCCGGCCGACGGGTCGGTCACCGCCATCACCGTGTAGTACTGCGACACCCCGGCGTTCGTGATCCACCGCTTGGTGCCGTTGAGGACAAAACGGTCACCGTCACGGACGGCGCGCGCCGACATGGCGGCCGCATCCGAGCCCGCCTCCGGCTCGGACAGCGCGTAGGAGAACATCGCCTCGCCCCGGGCGACCGGCGGCAGGTACCGCTGCTTGAGCTCCTCGGACCCGGCCAGCAGCAGCGGCATCGTGCCCAGCTTGTTCACCGCCGGAATCAGCGACGACGCCGCGCACGCGCGGGCTACCTCCTCGATCACGATCGCCGTGGCGATCGCATCCGCGCCCGCGCCGCCGTACGCCTCGGGGATGTGCACCGCCGCGAAATCGTTCTTGGCCAGCGCCTCGAAAACATCCCAGGGGAACTCCCCGGTCTCATCGACCTCGGCGGCCCGCGGCGCGATCTTGTCGTCAGCCAGGTGCCGGATGGCCTCACGGAGGGCCTCATGCTCCTCGGTGAGCGCGAAAGCAGGAAAGCCCGTGCTTATTTGAGAATCAGAGCTCATTACCCGATAGTAGGCGCTGGCCTGGCCGGGGCCAGGGGCGAAAGGCCCCTTCAGCCGTCCCGGCCGGCCCGCGACGCGCGCAGCGCCGCCCCCTTGGCCTCCGCCTCGCCGCGCAGCCGCTCCTGGAAGGCCGTCATCTTCGCGCGCAGCGGGCCGTCGCCGGCGCCGAGGATGCGCACGGCGAGCAGGCCCGCGTTGCGGGCCCCGCCCACCGCGACCGTGGCCACCGGGATGCCGGCGGGCATCTGCACGATGGACAGCAGCGAGTCCAGGCCGTCCAGGTACTTCAGCGGCACCGGCACGCCGATCACGGGCAGCGGGGTCACCGCGGCCAGCATCCCCGGCAGGTGCGCCGCGCCGCCCGCCCCGGCGATGATCACCCGGAGCCCGCGGCCCTCGGCCTCGCTGCCGTACCGGATCATGTCGTGCGGCATCCGGTGCGCGGACACCACGTCGGCCTCGTACGGCACCCCGAACTCGTCCAGGACCGCGCCCGCGGCCTGCATCACCGGCCAGTCGGAGTCGCTGCCCATGACCAGGCCGGCCAGCGGCCCGCTCACTCGCCCGCCTCCTTGCCGGTCCCCAGGTAGCTCGCGGCCCGGGTGGCCCGGTCGCGGAGCGAGGCCACGTCGGTGCCCGCCACCGTGACGTGCCCGATCTTGCGGCCCGGCCGGGCCGCCTTCCCGTACATATGCACCTTCACCCCCGGGTCAGCCGCCATCACGTGGATGTAGCGGTCGTACACGTCCGGCCCGGCGCCGGCCAGCTCCGCGGCCCCGAACACGTTGGCCATGACCACCTGCGGCGCGGCCGGCTGCGGTGCGCCGAGCGGCAGGTCCAGCACCGCCCGCAGGTGCTGCTCGAACTGGGAGGTCGTGGCCCCCTCGATGGTCCAGTGGCCGCTGTTGTGCGGCCGCATGGCCAGCTCGTTCACGAGCAGGCCGCGCGGGGTCTCGAACAGCTCCACGGCCAGCAGGCCGGTCACGCCGAGCGCGTCCGCGAGCTCCAGGGCCAGCCGCTGCGCGTCCTGGGCCAGAACCGGGCTCAGCCCGGGCGCGGGCGCGATTACCTCCCGGCAGACCCCCTCGGCCTGCACGGTCTGCACGACCGGGTAGGCCGCGCCCTGCCGGTGCGGGGACCGGGCGACCAGCGCGGCCAGCTCGCGGGTGAACGGGACATACTCCTCGGCCAGCAGGGCCACCCCGTACCGCAGGACCTCGGCCGCCTGGCCCGGTCCGTCGCACACCCAGACGCCGCGGCCGTCATACCCGCCGCGGACCGCCTTCAGCACCACCGGCCAGCCCGCCTCGGCGGCGAACGCGGCCACGTCCTGCGGGCTGGCCACCGGCGCGTAGCGCGGGCAGGGCGCGCCGAGCGTGGCCAGCTCGTCCCGCATGGCCAGCTTGTCCTGGGCGTAACGCAGCGCGCTGCCGCCGGGGGCCACGGTCACCCCCGCCCCGGCCAGCGCGGCCAGGTGCTCGCCGGGCACGTGCTCGTGGTCGAACGTCAGCACGTCGCACCCGGCGGCGAAGTCCAGCAGGTCATCCAGGCTGTGGTAGTCCCCGACCGTGACGGCGGGACAGACCAGGGCGGCGCTGTCGTCCGGCTGGTCGGCCAGCACCCGGAACCCGATGCCCAGCGGGATCGACGCCTGATAGGTCATCCGGGCCAGCTGCCCGCCGCCGACCATGCCCACCACCGGAGCCGGGGGGCTGGAGTGCCGTTGATCGCTCACCCGCCGTAGCCTACGAGGGACAACGTCCACCCGCATCCTGGTCCTGCTCTGCTGGCCCGCCCGCCGGGCCCGGCCGGCCCGGCCCGGTCACAGAGGCCACGGGGCATCACGGTCGTCACGGCCGTCACGTGTGTCACGGGCGTCACGGCAAAGTCGCCGGCAATTTAACGCACCCGAAACAACTCGCGGTCATAGTGCGATTTATCATCAGCGCGTTTGCCGGACCGGCGGCCGGAAGCCCGGACGGGCGACCCTCGAAGGAGCAATCAGATGGCGGCACCTGAGCACCAGACGAGTTCGGTCCTGGAGGCGGAACCGCCCCCCGGTGTGGTGATCCGGGAAGGCACCTACGGCACGAAGATCGCCGCCGTCGAGCCCGGCGGGGCCGAGTTCATCCCGCTCAGCGAGCGGCACGGCCAGCCGCTGCAGCTGTTCTGGACCTGGACCTCGCCGAACTTCGAGTTCGCCACGGTCTTCGTGGGCGTCATCGGGGTGGCGTTCTTCGGCCTGAACTTCTGGCAGGCCCTGGCGGCCATCGTGATCGGCACCGGCCTCGGCTCGGTCACCCAGGGCGCGCTGTCCGCGCGCGGGCCGCAGTACGGCGTGCCGCAGATGGTGCTGTCCCGGCTCGGCTTCGGCTACTGGGGGAACGCCCTCCCGGCCGGGCTGAACGCGGTCACGGCCGGGATCGGCTGGTTCGCGGTGAACAGCGTCAGCGGCACGTTCGCGCTGAACACGCTGACCCACCTGCCCAAGCCGCTCTGCCTGGTGATCATCGTGGCGATCCAGCTGGTGATCGCGTTCTTCGGGCACAACCTGGTGCACGCGTTCGAGCGGTACGCGTTCCCGGTCCTGGCCATCATCTTCCTGGTCGCCGTGGGCTGGATCTTCGCCAAGTCCAGCCCGGGCGCGCCGTCGCACGGCGGCGGCATCGGCGGCTTCCTGATCATGCTGGGAGCCTCGTTCGGCTACGCGGTGGGCTGGAACCCCTACGCCGCCGACTACACCCGCTACTTCGCCCCGGACACCAGCAAGAAGGCCGTCGCCCTGTGGTCCGGCCTCGGGGTGTTCGTGTCCTGCGTCCTGCTCGAGGCGGCCGGGGCCGCGTCCGCCACCGTGACCGGCATCGGCGCCATCGACGCCAACCCCACCGGCGCGTTCACCGGCCACCTGCCCACCTTCCTGGCTGACCTGACCCTGCTGGCCATCGCGCTCGGCGCTATCGCCGCGAACGTGCTGAACATCTACTCCGGCGCGCTGTCGTTCACCGCGATGGGCATCAAGCTGCCGCTGGCCCTGCGCCGGGCCATCGTGGCCGGCGTGTTCGGCGTGATCGGCTTCATCGTCGCGCTCACCGGGCTGCACGACGCGGGCACCAAGTACAACAACTTCCTGCTGGTCATCGCCTACTGGATCGCCCCGTGGCTGGCCGTGGTCTTCTGTGACCAGCTGCTGCGCCGCCGCCAGAACCCCCGGGACCTGGAGCGGCTGCTGTTCGACAGCAAATACCAGAACTGGGCCGGCCCGGTGGCCATGCTGATCGGCGTGGTGGTGTCGATCATCCTGTTCTCCAACCAGACCGAGTACAAGGGCATCGTGCCCACGCACGTCCCCTCGGTCGGCGACCTGACCTTCGAGGCCGGCTTCGTCATCACCGCCGCCATCTACCTGACCTGGCACGCCCTCACCGACCGCCGCCGCTCCCCCGCCCCGGCCTAAGCCGGCCCGCTGACCACCGGCGGGTCATCCACCCCGCGCAGCCCGCGGGGCAGGAACACGGCGAACACGGCGGGCCGCGGCCGGACCAGGACCACGTTGGCCCCGTCCGCCGTGGCCACGTCGCGGGCCAGCGCCAGGCCCAGCCCGGTGCCGCCGGGACGGCCGCTGACGTTCCGCTCGAAGATGCGCGGGACCAGCTCGTGCGGGACACCCTTGCCCTCGTCCCGGACCTCGACCACCACCGACTTGGGGGTCCGCGACGTGCGGATGGCGACCGTGCCCGCCCCGTGGACCAGCGCGTTGTCGAGCAGGGTGGCGATCACCTGGCCCAGCGCCCCCGGCGAGATGTAAGCGCACAGGCCCTTCTCCCCCGCCACCTCCAGCTTCCGGTTGGCCCGCCGGAAAGCCGGATCCCACTCGATGACCTGCTGGGCGATCACGTCGTCGATGGCCAGCAGCGAGGGGACGCCGCGGGCCGCCCGCCGGGTCCGGCCCAGCAGCTGGCTGACCACCTCGGTGAGCCGCTCGGTCTGGGCCAGGGCCGCGGCGCCCTCTTCCCGGACCACGTCCGGGTCCCCGGCCGCCGCGATCATTTCCTCCAGCCGCATCGACAACGCGGTCAGCGGGGTCCGCAGCTGGTGGGAGGCGTCCGCGGCGAAGTCCCGTTCCGCCGACAGCAGGTCGGTGATGCGCCGCGCCGAGCCGTCCAGCCCCTCCGCCAGCCGGTCCAGCTCGGCCACCCCGTACCGGCGGCCGAGCGGCCGCGCGTCACCCAGGCCGAGCCGGTCGGCCGCGCTGGCGAGTTCCTGCAGCGGCCTGGTCAGCCGGCGCGCCTGCAGGATGGCCAGGGCCACCGCGACCGCGACCGCCGCCAGCACCAGCGCGCCGGTCAGCGCCAGGGCGCCGGTCAGCGCGCCGTAGGCGACCGAGGGGTCGGCGGCCACGATCACCTGGAAGTCCTTGGTCACCGCCTGCCTGAGGATGGCCGTCCCCGCCTCGGGCCGGTCGCCGAGGGTGAACTCGCTCACGCCGTCCTGGCGGACGCTGATGTAGCGGTCCGGGAGCGACCGGGCGGCCGCGGACGCCTCCTTCACCGCGGCGGGCAGGCCGGAATTAACCCGGTCCTGCAGGGTCCTGGCCACGGTGGTCGCGTCCCGCTGCACCTGCCGGTCCGCGGCGCTGATCTGCAGCCGGCTGAACACGAAGGCCAGCGGGAGACCCAGCAGCAGAACAGCCGTCACCGCCACCACGAGCGTGGAGACGAGCAGGCGGCGGCGCATGAGTCAGTCACCACCCCGGAGGCGGTCAGTCCCCTCGCTCGAAGCGGAAGCCCACGCCGCGGACCGTGGTGATGTACCGCGGGTTGTGCGCGTCGTCACCGAGCTTGCGGCGCAGCCAGGAGATGTGCATGTCCAGCGTCTTCGTGGACCCCCACCACTTGCTGTCCCAGACCTCCCGCATGATCTGCTCACGGGTGACCACCTTCCCCGCGTCGCTCACCAGCACGCTCAGCAGGTCGAACTCCTTCGTGGTGAGTTCGAGCTCCGTGTCGCCGATCCAGGCCCGCCGGGCGTCGGCGTCGACCCGGACGCCCTGCACGACGTTGTTCTCCGGGGTGCCGCGGCGGAGCAGGGCGCGGACCCTGGCCAGCAGCTCAGCCAGCCGGAACGGCTTCGTCACGTAGTCGTCGGCCCCGGCGTCGAGGCCGATCACGGTGTCCACCTCGTCCGCCCGGGCGGTGAGGATCAGCACCGGCACGGTCTGCCCGTCGGAGCGCAGCCGCCGGCACACCTCGAGGCCGTCCAGCCGGGGCAGCCCGATATCGAGCACGATCAGGTCGATCCCCCCGGCCAGGGCCGCTTCCAGCGTCCCCGGGCCGTCCGACGACACGTCAACGTCGTAGCCCTCGCGGCGCAGCGCCCGGGCGAGCGGCTCCGAGATGGACGTGTCATCCTCAGCGAGCAGAACACAGGTCATGCACAGATGCTACGGCGTGAATCTCTGTGCTTCTCCGTAACACCGCGTAGAGCGCATCCCACGGCCACCAGGGATTCCGCGCACAACCGGCGAACTGCGGCCGACTTGGCCAGCCCATGGTGACGCCTTAGTCAGACCGGGGTAATGCCATGGCGCCGCCGTGAGAAAGAGCGGTCCTTGCCGGCCGCGCCCGCGAACCGGCGGATCAGCTCGGCGCGCAGCTCGCCCGGCTGGACGATGTCGTCGATGATCAGCTCACTGGCCAGCCTGAGCACGTCGATGTCCGCCTCGTACTCGGCGCGGAGCCGCTGGGTCTCCTGCTCCCGGTCTCCCGGGTCGGCCACCGCGGCCAGCTTGTTGTAGTACACGGCGTTGACGGCTGCATCGGCGCCCATCACCGCGATCTTCGCGGTGGGCAGGGCCAGGGTGGCGTCCGGCTCGAACCCGGGCCCCGCCATGGCGTACAGGCCGGCGCCGTACGCCTTGCGCACCACCACGCAGATCTTGGGCACCGTGGCCTCGGCCACCGCGCTGATCATCTTGGCGCCGTGCCGGATGATGCCCTGCTTTTCCACGGAGGTGCCGACCATGAAGCCGGGCACATCCGCCAGGAACAGCAGCGGCACGCTGAACGCGTCGCAGAGCTGGATGAACCGGGTGGCCTTGTCGGCCGAGTCGACGAACAGCACGCCGCCCTTGAACATCGGGTTGTTCGCGACCACCCCGGTCACCTGGCCGCCCAGCCGGGCGAACCCGATGGTCAGCTCCCGGGCCCACAGCGCGTGGATCTCGAAGAAGGAGCCCTCGTCCACCAGCCCGCGGACGAAGCGCCGCATGTCGAACACCTGCCGCTCGCTGGCCGGGATGAGCGCGGCCAGGTCCACCGGCTCCGGCTGCCCGGCGGGGCCGATGGGCGGCCGCTGCTCCCAGTTCGCGGGCAGGTAGGACAGGTAGCGGCGGACCGCGGTCAGTGCGTCGTGCTCGGTGGGCGCCAGGTAGTGACCGCAGCCGGACACGGTGCAGTGCATCCGCGCCCCGCCCATCTCCTCCAGCGTGGTCTGCTCCCGGACCACCATCTCGACCATGCGCGGGCTGCCCAGGTACATCGACGCGTTGCCGTCCACCATGGCCACGAAGTCGCAGAACGCGGGGATATAGGCCCCGCCGGCGGCCGACGGCCCGAACAGCGCGCACACCTGGGGGATGGCCCCGGACGCCCGCACCTGGGTGTGGAAGATCTTCCCCGCCCCGCGCCGGCCGGGGAACATGTCGACCTGGTCGGTGATCCGCGCGCCCGCCGAGTCAACCAGGTAGATCATGGGCAGGCCGTCCGCGTAGGCCTTCTCGATGACCCGGATGATCTTCTCGACCGTGCGGGCGCCCCAGGAGCCGGCCTTGACCGTGGAGTCGTTGGCCATCAGCGCCACCGGCCGCCCGTCCACCAGGGCGGTCCCGGTGATCACCCCGTCCGCGGGCAGGCCGTCGGCCAGGGCGTTGGCGTACCGGCCATCCTCGGTGAAGCTGCCGTCGTCGATCAGGCAGGCGATCCTGGCCCGGGCGAACAGCTTGCCGGACGCCGCGGCCGACTGGTGGTACCGGGGCGCGCCGCCCCGCTCGATCCGGGACCGCAGCTCAGCCAGTTCCGGGTCGCTGGCGTCCCGGTGCCCCGCCTCGTGCTGGCCCGCCCCGTGCTGGCCCGCCTCCTGCTGTTCAGCCACCTGGGGAGCGTACCCCGCCGGGCGTCAGAGGGGGATCGTGCGGGTGCGGGGCCGGCCCGGAGGACCTGCGACGGGAGCTGGCGGCCGATGATCCGCTCCGCCTCAGCGGCCGCGTCGATCATGGCCTCCAGATCCACCCCGGTCGCCACGCCCATGTCCTCCACCATGTGGATGAACTCCTCGGTGGCGATGTTGCCGGTGGCCCCGGGCGCGTAGGGGCAGCCGCCGAGCCCGCCGACCGACGCGTCGAAGTCGTCCACGCCCAGCTCCAGCGCGGCCAGCACGTTGGCCAGGCCGGTGCCCCGGGTGTTGTGGAAGTGCAGGTTCAGCGGCACGTCCGGGTACGCGGACCGGAACTCCCCGACGAGCTCGGTGACCCGGCGCGGCGTGGCCATCCCGGTGGTGTCGCCGAACGAGATGGAATCCGCCCCGTCGGCCACCGCCCGGCCGGCCACGGCCAGCACCCGGGTCACCGGCACGTCACCCTCGTACGGGCAGCCCCACGCGGTGGCCACCACCACCTGGGCCGTGGCGCCCCGCCCGTGCGCCTCGCCGAGGATCACGGCGATGTCGTCCAGGGACTGCGCGGTGCCCCGGTTCACGTTCCGCCGGTTGTGCGTGTCCGAGGCGGACACCACCAGCTCGACCTCGGTGAACCCCGAGTCCAGCGCCCGCCGGGCCCCGCGCAGGTTCGGGGCCAGCGCCGAGTAGCGGACCGCGGCGGTGCGCTCGATGCCACCCCACACCTGGTCGGCGTCGGCCATCTGCGGGATCGCGTCCGGCCGCACGAAGGAGACGGCCTCGATCCGGGACACGCCGGTCTGGGACAGGGCGTTGATCAGCTCGATCTTCGCCGCGGTTGGCACCGGGTCTTCATTCTGCAGGCCGTCGCGCGGACCTACTTCCCGCAACGAGACGCTCCCGGGCAGGTCACTCACGCCTTGGCCTCCGTGGTTCGCGGGGACAGCGGGCAGGCCGTGGCCGGTCTCATTCGCCCGGCCAGACGGGATCGCGCTTCTGGTTGAACGCGGCGATGCCCTCACGCCGGTCCGCGGACAGGGCGGCGGTCCGCCAGGCCGCGTCCTCGATGTCCAGGGCCGCGGACAGGCCCACCCCCCAGCCCTGGCGCATGGCCCGCTTGGCGGCCCGCACGGCGACCGGGGAGTTGGCCGCGATGGCGCCGGCCACCTCCAGCGCGGCGGTGGCCGCGGTCCCGGCAGGCACCAGCCGGTCGGCCAGCCCGATCCGCTCCGCCTCCGCGGCCTTCACCCGGCGGCCGGTCAGCAGCAGGTCGGCGGCGCGGCCCACGCCGAGGCGGCGCATGGACAGCTGGGTGCCGCCGCAGCCGGGCACCAGGCCGACCGTGGCCTCCGGCAGGCCAAACTCCGCGGTCTCGTCGGCCACCACCAGGTCGCAGTTCAGCGCCAGCTCGCAGCCGCCGCCGAGCGCGTACCCGTGCACGGCCGCGATCACCGGCTGCGGCAGGCGGAGCAGCTCACCGAACGCGGTGCGGAACACCGCCCGCTGGGCCAGCCACTGGGCATCCGTCATCAGCTGCCGTTCCTTGAGGTCGGCGCCGACGCAGAAGGCGCGGTCCCCGGTCGCGGTCAGCACCACGGCCCGGACCCCGGGGTCCGGGGCCAGCTCGGCGCAGGTCTGCGCGAACCGGACCAGCATCACGGTGTTCAGCGCGTTCAGCGCCTCCGGCCGGTCGAGCACGATCTCCGTGACCGGGCCATGCCCGATCACGTGCCTGCGGACCTCGATGCCATCCATGAGCGCAGGCTAACCCGTGCGGCGGCTAACCCGTGCGGCGGGCGGACCCAGGACCCGGCGGGGATGGACGGCCGCCCGTTCCCGGGACACGCCTTACTGTTCCTCGCGGGCCAGCCGCTGATGCTCGTCCCCGACCAGCTGGAACAGCGTGGCCTGCACCTCCTGGACGTCGGGGATCTCGTTCAGCACCAGCTGGCCATGCTCGCCGGCGGACTCCACCACCAGCCGGCCGCAGCCCAGCAGGCGGTTAACGGGACCCTGCGAGAACGAGACGTCGCTGATCCGGATGAGCGGGAAGTCCCGGCCCGACCGGGTCAGGATGCCCCGGCGCAGGCTAAGCCGCCGGGTCGTGAGCCGGTAGGTGGTCGTCTGCCAGCGCAGGAACGGGACGGCGAAGACCGCCACGGCCAGGGCGATGGCCACCACCCCGACCGCGATCCGGCCCGGGCCGGCCAGCCGGCCTGACGGGATCGCGATCAGCAGCGCCGCCGCGACGACGACCACGACGAACAGGAGCAGGGCGGGCCGCAGCAGCGTCTTCCAGTGCGGGTGCAGCGTCAGCACGCTCCGCTCTCCGTCGGAGAGCTGGCTTTCCTGGCTCATAGCGCACATCGTGGCATGAAACGGGGGCTCCACGGACGCCCGCGGCACCAGCCGCCGCAGGCGAGGTCAGCGGACGTGCACGACGTCGCCGGCGCCCACCAGTGTGCTGCCCGGGCCGGTCCGCACGGCCAGCCGGCCCGCCTCGTCCACGTCGGTGGCGGTGCCGGTCAGCAGCGCCCCGCCGGGCAGCTCCACGCGGACTTCGCGGCCGATGGTGACGCACCAGCGCAGGTACTCCGCACGCAGGCTTTCCCCGGGCGGGCTTTCCGCGGGCAGCGCGCCGCCGCCGGGCAGCGCGCCGCCGCCGGGGGCCGCCGCGTCCGGCCCGGCGGCCCACGCCGTGTACCGGCTGGCCAGCTCGGTGAGCACGGCGGCCAGCAGCCGCCCGCGGTCCAGGCAGGCCGCGTTCTCCAGGAGCAGCGAGGTCGCGGTGGGCACCGGCAGCTCGGCCCGGGTGAGCGTGACGTTAAGCCCGACGCCGGCCACGACCGCATCGCCGTGCACCTCGGCCAGGATCCCGGCGATCTTCCTGTCCCCCACGAGCACGTCGTTGGGCCACTTCAGCCCGGCGGCGACCCCCGCCTCGGCGCGCAGCGCGGCCGCCACCGCGATCCCGGTCAGCAGCGGCAGCCAGGCCCGGGCGGGCGGCGGCACGCCTGCCGGGCGGAGCAGCACGGAGCAGGTCAGCGCGGCGCGCGGCGGGCTGGACCAGGACCGGCCCAGCCGTCCCCGGCCCGCGGTCTGGCTCTCGGCCACCAGCACCAGCCCCTCGGCCGCGCCGGCCCGGGCCTCGCCGAGCAGGACGGCGTTGGTGGAGCCGGTCTCCTCGACGACGCGGATGTCCCGCCACAGCCCGCCGGGGCGGACCAGCCTGGCGTTCAGGGCGGCGGGGTCGAGCGGCGGCCGCAGGGCCGCATCGGTAAGAGCCATGACGTTTCATGATCCCAGCCCACCGGAACCCAGCCGACCGGACCCCCAGCCCGCCGGCCCCCCGCGGGCCGGACCCCCCCAGCCGGCCGGACCTCCAGCCCCCGGACCCCCAGCCGCCGCCCCTGCCCCGCCTGAATCACGTCCAGCCCTGCGTGTGCCGAAACCGCCGTCAGAACAGCGCCTACGGCACACAATCGGCCCACTCTCCGGAGTGGCGGGATGGTCGTGTGCGCAAGCCGCTGTCAGGGCAGCGGCTTGCGCACACGACTCCCGAACCCCGTGGTCGTGACAGCGGCTTGCGCACACGGATCACGCAGGCCGGGGTGGCTACGCGTCGGGGGTGCCACCCGGATCCGCGGCGGCCGGGCTGGCGCCCACCGGAACACTGGCCGCCGCGGGCACCGGCGCCGGCCGCGCCGGCGGCCGTGACGGGCGGGCGGCCAGGGCCCGGACCACGGCCAGGACGCCGCCGGCCAGCGCCGCGGCGGCCAGGGCCGCGAACGTGACCGCGACCGCGTGCGCGGACACCAGGGTGAACGACGCGTGCTCTGCGGGGCTGGCCGGCAGTGCGCCGGCCCGGTTCAGGTACAGGGTGCCGAACGTGGCCACCCCGATCACGATGGCCAGCTGGTTGACGGTGACCACCACCCCGGTGGCGTCGGCCGCGTCGGCGACCGGCACCCGCATCAGCACCGCAGTCATCAGCGGGCTGAACGCGGCGGCCATCCCGGCGCCGGTCAGGCCCAGGGCCAGGTACAGGGCCACCCCGCCGGTCCCGCCGCCGTGCAGCAGCGCGGCCATCCAGAACAGGCCAGCCGCGTAGACCCCGAAGCCCGCGATGATCAGGGCACCGTGCAGTCGCGAGGGCAACCGCTGCCAGTTGAGGCTGACCAGCGCGAACGTGGCCGCCGACGGGGCGAAGATGAGCCCGGCCCGCAGCGGGGTGTCCCCCAGCCCGCCCTGCAGGTGCAGCGCCAGCGCGAAGAAGAACCCGCCGAACACCGCCATGGTCACGAACAGGGCCGCCACGCCCATCGTGATCCCGGGCAGGCTCAGCACCCGGCCGGGGATCAGCGGCGATCCGCCCCGGGCGGCCACCCGGCGCTCCACGACCGCGAACACCCCGAACAGCGCCGCGCTCCCGGCCAGGCAGATCCGGCCCCACACGGGCCAGTGCTCGGGCTGGCCGAGGACCAGCGGCAGCACCAGGGCCAGCGCGGCCGGGGTGAGCAGGGCCAGGCCCGCGGGATCGAGGCCGCGCCCCCGGTCCGCGGAGCCATGCGGCAGCATTCGCGCGCCCGTGACCAGCAGGGCCACGCCGATCGGGACGTTGACCAGGAACACGGCCCGCCAGCCGCTGCCGAACAGGTTGGCTGTGACGAGCAGTCCGCCGGCGATCTGCCCGGCGACCGCGCCGCCCGCGATGACCGCGGCGTACAGCCGCATCGCGCCCGCCCGCGACGTGCCGGTGAATGTGCGCTGGATCAGGCTGAGCACCTGCGGGATCATGGCCGCGGCGCCCGCGCCCTGGATGAACCGCAGGGTGACGAGCATGGCGGTGGAGGCGGCCAGCCCGCAGCCGAGCGAGGCCAGGGTAAACAGAGCCAGCCCGGCCAGGAACATCCGCCGGTGGCCCACGATGTCGCCGAGCCGGGCCCCGGTGACCAGCAGCACCGCGTAGGTGATGACGTACCCGGCGATGACGAGCTGCAGCCCGGCCCCGGAGGCGTGCAGGTCGGCGTGGATGGCGGGGGCCGCGACGTTGACCACGGAGGCGTCCAGGACCGCCATGAACTGCCCGGTCAAGACGATCGCGAGCAGCGCGCGCGGCGCGGTCACGCCGCGCGGGGGGCGCCCGCCCGGCCGGCCAGCCCGGCGGAACCCGGCGCGGCGATCGTCTGGCGCCGGGCGGCGGGCTACGGTGGTGAGATCTGTCATGCCCCTGAGCATGCCGGGGCATTTATCCAGGTACCAGGAGCCCAATTATCCTGGTACCAGGAGCACCTGGCACCCGCCTCCGGCTCCCGGCATGATGAGGGTATGACCACCATGACGGCCGCCGGGAACGGCTCGCGCCGCGCCGAGATGGCCGCGTTCCTGCGCAGCCGCCGGGAGCGGATCACCCCGGAGCAGGTGGGCCTGCCGCCCGGGCCGCGCCGCCGCACTCCCGGCCTGCGCCGCGAAGAGGTCGCCCAGCTGGCCGGGGTCGGCGTCACCTGGTACACGTGGCTGGAGCAGGGCCGCCCGATTAACGCCAGCGCCCAGGTCCTGGGCGCGGTGGCCAAGACGCTCCGGCTCGACCCGACCGAGCGGCAGCACCTGTACCGGCTGGCCGACGTGGCCGATGCGGCCGGGGGGACGGGCGCCGCGGGGAACGCCTGCGAGCAGGTGCCCGCCGACATCCAGGGCATCATGGACAGCCTGGTGCCGCTCCCGGCCAGTGTCCTGAACGAGCGGTACGACCTGCTGGGCTGGAATGAGGCGTACGCCGCACTGTGGCCCGGGGTCGTCGGGGCCCAGCCCGGTGAGCGCAACATCCTGTGGCAGAACTTCACCCACCCCGATTGCTGTCACCCCTACGTCACCCGGCACGACCAGCTGGCCCGGCTGGTGGCCCAGTTCCGGGGCAACTACGGCCAGCACGTCGGCGAGCCCGCGTGGGCCGGCTTCATCAGCCGCCTCCAGGCGGCCAGCCCCTACTTCGCCCGGCTCTGGGATGAGCACGACGTGGCCAGCCCGGTCACCTACCTCAAGGTCTTCCGGCACCCGGCCTACCCGCGGCTGGTCCTGACCAGCACCAGCCTGGGCGTGCTGGCCGTGCCCTGCACCCGGCTGGTGGTGTACACCCCCGCCGACGAGGAGACCCGGACCGCGATCAGCAAGCTGCTCGACGGCGAGGGCAGGGACGCCGAATATCCCTGTGCCCCCGCGCACCGCAAGCGCCGCGCCGAACTCGCCGCCGCCTCCGCGGGCTGACCCGGGCCGGGCTACTCGACTTCCTTGAGGATCTTCTGCAGGGCTGGTCAGCCGGTGTTCTGCAGGCCCGCGGCCACCCCGCTGACCGCGAGCAGCAGGAGCCGGTGCAGCTGCTCGCGGCGGGCCGCGAGCTGCGGGTCCTCCGTCACCCCGTCCCCCGGGGGCCCATCCCCGCCCGCCGCGGAGAGCGCGCGGAGCTCAGTGAGGGCCCGGAGCTGGAGATGGGACAGCGCGTCCACATAAGGGTCGCGCAGGGCCACCGCCCGGGACAGCACGAGCCGGTTGGCCAGCAGCCGGTCGTGCCCGGTCACCTCCAGCACCAGCCGCCGGGTCAGGTCGTACTCGGCCAGCACCAGGTCCGCCAGGTCGTCCCGGCCACCCAGGGCCAGGTGCCGGGCCGCGATCCGCCGGTCGGTCTTGGCCAGGCTCATCTCCGCGCCGTCGAACAGGACGGCCAGCAGCGGCCACCCCTGGTAGGCCTCGCGGACCTCGGCCAGGCCGCCCGGGCTGGCAGCCGCGGCGGCCAGGCCGCTGCCCAGCCCGTACCAGCCGGGCAGGTTCAGCCGCGTCTGCGCCCAGGAGAACACCCACGGGATCGCGCGCAGATCGTCCAGCCCGACCACGCCGACCCCGCGCCGCGCGGGCCGTGATCCGATGCGCAGCCCGCTGATTTCCTCCAGCGGACTTATCTTGGCCAGCCACTCGGGAAAGCCCGGCGTTTCCACCAGCTCCCGGTAAGCGCGCAGCGCGGCCGACTCCATCCGGTTGGCCACGGGCCGGTAGCGCCGGGCCGCGGCCGCGTTGCGCTCACCGACCACCGGCGAGGAGGCGAGCAGCACGGCCGAGGTGACCTGCTCCAGATGACGCTGGGCGATGACCGGGTTGGCGTACCGGGCGAAGATCACCTCGCCCTGCTCGGTGACCTTGAGCCGGCCGTCCACCGAGCCGGGGGCCTGGGCCAGCACCGCGCGGCCGGCCGGGCCGCCGCCCCGGCCCAGCGCACCGCCCCGGCCGTGGAACAAGGTGAGCCGCACGTGGTGGTCGGCAGCCCAGCGGGCCAGCTGCTCCTGCACGTCGAACAGGCGCAGGGTGGCGCCGACCGGGCCGAGTTCCTTGGCCGAGTCGGAGTAGCCGAGCATGACCTCCAGCTGCCGGCCGTTGGCCGCGAGCCGCTCCCGGACCGGTTCCAGCTCCAGCATCTCGTCCAGCACGCGGGGGGCGTGGTTCAGGTCCTCGCCGCTCTCGAACAGCGGGACCACGTCGAGCACCGGCGGGCGGCCGCTTCGCGTCGCGTGCCGGGCCAGCTCGTAGACGGCGGCGATGTCCCCCGCCGACCGGGTGAAGCTGACCACGTAACGGCGGCAGGCCTCGATCCCGAACCGGTCCTGGATCCAGGCCGCGGCGCGGAACGTGGCCAGCACCTCCGTGGTCTGGCCGGACTGGGTGCCGCCCTCGGTGATCTCGCGCAGCGCCCGGGCGTGCACCGCGCTGTGCTGCCGGATCTCCAGCTCGGCCAGGTGGAACCCGAACGTCTCGGCCTGCCAGATCAGCTGCTGCAGCTCGCCGAACGCCTGCCGGGTAGCGCCCGCGGCGGCCAGGGAGTCCTGCACCAGCCGCAGGTCGGCGAGGAAGGCGGCGGCGCCGGGGTAGGCCAGGTCCGCGTGCCGCAGCCGGGTGGCCTCGATCCGCTGGGCCAGGTAGAGGAGGTAGGTGCGGTACGGCTCGTGCGGCGAGCGGGCCGCCAGGTCAGCGAGCAGTTCCGGGTGAGCCGACTCGGCCGCCTCCAGGGCCGCGGTGAACACCCCGGACGGCGGGGCCGCGTCCTCGTGCACGGTGAGCGCGCGGCCGATCCGCGTGGTCGCGTTCTCCAGCGCGCGCAGCACGTGGTCGGCCTGGATGACTGCCGTCTCCCGGGTCACCTGGGCGGTCACGAACGGGTTGCCGTCCCGGTCGGCGCCCACCCAGCTGCCATACCGCAGGAAGGCCGGGACGGCGGGCACGGCCGGGCCGGCCCAGCCTTCCGGTGGGCCTCGTCCAGCGCCCGGTACACCCGGGGCACGACCCGGAAGATGGTCTCGTCGAACGCGGCCATCACCGTGCGGACCTCGTCGATCGGGGTCATGGCGTTGGCCCGCAGCTGCGATGTGCGCCAGAGCAGGTCGATCTCCTCGCGCAGCCGGCGCCGCGTCTCGGCCTGCTCCGCGGCTCCGCGGCGGTCGTCGTCCAGGCTGCTCACCAGGTCGCTGATGCGGCGCAGCGCGGTGGCCACGGCGCGGCGCCGGGCCTCGGTGGGGTGGGCGGTGAGCACCGGGTGCACGCGCAGCCGGGCGAGCAGGTCGTCGAGATGCCCGGTGCCCTGCTCGCGGCGGAACTCGGCGACCGAGGCCGCGAGCGACTCGCGAACCGGGGCCAGGCCGGTGTCCTGCTCGCGCAGGGCGCGGACGCGCTGCAGTTCCTCGGCCAGGTTGGTGAGATGGAAGTAAACGGTGAAGGCCCGGGCCACCAGCTCCGCGCGGTCCAGCGGCCAGCTGGCCACCAGCGCCGCGATCTCGTCCCCGGCCGGGTCCGCGTGCGGGTCCCCGGGCGGGCCGTCACCGGCCGGGCCGTGGCTGGCGCGGGCCGCGATGACCGCCTGGCGCAGCCGTTCGACATCATCGAGCAGATCCTGGCCGCCGGACTCGCGCAGCACCTCGCCGAGCATGTCGCCAAGCAGCCGGACGTCGCGGCGCATCCGCCCGGGCAGCTGCTGGCGATCGGCGTCACGGGTCGGGCCCAGGCGGCTCCCGGCCTCCCGGACCGCCGCTCCGTCGCTCTCGGTGTCGCTGCTGCTGGTATCCGGGCTCACCGCGCCAGCCTATTGGAGCGGTTGATCCTGGTCCTGCCCCGGATCGCCCGGCTGGCCGGGGCGGCTCAGCTGGTGCCGGCCAGCCGGGCGCACCCCACCGCGCCGGGCCGCCGCGCTCCCCCCGCCGCGGGGCCTGCCGCCGCCCTCGCGGCGGCTACCCTGTCCGCTATGACCAGCGAAGTTCAGGACCTGGGCGGGCGGGACCAGGCCGCCGCCGGGACCCAGGCCGGCCCCGCGGGCCAGGACGCGGCCCCGCACACCACGGCGGGCAAGATCGCCGATCTGCAGCGCCGCCGCGACGAGGCGGTTCACGCGGGCTCGGCGCGGGCCGTCGAGCGCCAGCACGCCAAGGGCAAGATGACCGCCCGGGAACGGCTGGAGCGGCTGCTCGATCCCGGCTCGTTCACCGAGTTCGACGAGCTGGCCCGGCACCGCGCGACCGACTTCGGGGTCGACGCGAACCGGCCCTACGGCGACGGCGTGGTCACCGGGTACGGCACCATCGACGGCCGGCCGGTCTGCGTGTTCAGCCAGGACTTCACCGTGTTCGGCGGCTCGCTCGGCGAGGTGTACGGCGAGAAGATCGTCAAGCTGATGGATCACGCGCTGAAGACGGGCTGCCCGCTGATCGGCATCAACGACGGCGGCGGCGCGCGCATCCAGGAAGGCGTGGTCGCCCTCGGGCTGTTCGCCGAGATTTTCTTCCGCAACGTCACCGCGTCCGGGGTGATCCCCCAGATATCGCTGATCATGGGCCCGTGCGCGGGGGGTGCCGTGTACTCCCCGGCCATCACCGACTTCACGCTCATGGTCGAGGGCACCTCGCACATGTTCATCACCGGGCCCGACGTGATCAAGACGGTGACCGGCGAAGAGGTCAGCTTCGAGGAGCTGGGCGGGGCGCACGCGCACAACACGAAGTCCGGCGTGGCGCACTACCAGGCCAGGGACGAGGCGGACTGCCTGGAGTTCGCCCGGGACCTGCTGTCCTACCTGCCCTCCAACAACCTCGACGACGCCCCGGTACTCGGGCCGCCCGGCGACCCTGACGCTGGCCTGGAGATCGCCGAGTCCGACCGCGAACTCGACACGGTGATCCCGGACTCGCCGAACCAGCCGTACGACATGCACGACGTGATCACCCGCATCCTGGACGAGGGCGAGTTCCTGGAGATCCACGCCGGATTCGCGCAGAACATCGTGGTCGGGTTCGGCCGGGTCGAAGGGGCGAGCGTGGGCGTGGTGGCCAACCAGCCCATGCACTTCGCGGGGACCCTGGACATCGACGCGGCGGAGAAGGCGGCCCGGTTCGTCCGGACCTGCGACTGCTTCAACATCCCGGTGCTGACGTTCGTGGACGTGCCCGGCTTCCTGCCGGGCACCGGCCAGGAATGGGGCGGGATCATCCGGCGCGGGGCCAAGCTGATCTACGCGTACGCGGAAGCCACCGTGCCGAAGATCACAGTGATCACCCGCAAGGCGTACGGCGGCGCGTACGACGTGATGGGCTCCAAGCACCTCGGCGGCGACATCAACCTGGCCTGGCCCACGGCCCAGATCGCGGTCATGGGCGCGCAGGGCGCGGTGAACATCCTGTACCGGCGGGAACTGGCCAGCGCCGAGGACCCGGACACGCTGCGCGCCCGGCGGGTCGCGGAGTACGAGGACACGCTGGCGAACCCGTACATCGCGGCCGAGCGCGGCTACGTCGATGCGGTGATCCGGCCCGCCGAGACGCGGGCCCAGGTCACGCGGGCCCTCCGCACGCTGCGCACCAAGCGGCAGACGCTCCCGCCGAAGAAGCACGGGAACATCCCCCTCTAAACACCGTTCGGGGGCGGAGAGTAGCCTGTTGACTACAGATGGTTCAACTCAGCGTCTCCTTCCGCCCCGGGAAGGCCTGGTCCGGCAGTAGAGTCGAAGGGCCATGACCGACATCGTCTCGCCGCTGCCCACGCTCGCGCGCTACGCGATCATGATTGATGTCGGCTATATCTACGCCGCGGCCGGGGAATTGCTCTTCAGCGTCGGCTCCCGGCGGGAGTACCGGGTCGACACCGACAAGCTGATCCAGGCGCTCACCCGGCACGCCGACGGCCTGGTCCGGGGCGAACTGCTCCGGGTCTACTGGTACGACGCGGCCCGGGACCGGGTCCCCACCATCGACCAGCGCGTGATCGCCCAGATGGCCCGGGTGAAGCTGCGGCTGGGCAACCTGAACGCGCGCGGCCAGCAGAAGGGCGTGGACGCGCAGATCCGCGCGGACATGGAGGCGCTCGCCCGGCACCGCGCGATCACCGACGCCGTGCTGGTGGCCGGCGACGAGGACATGGTGCCCGCGGTCGAGGCGGCCCAGGCCTACGGCGTCCGGGTGCACCTGTGGGGGGTGGAACCGCCGTTCGGCACCAACCAGGCCGAGCGCCTGGTCTGGGAGTCCGACACGGTGGAGGTGCTCGACCGGGCCTTCCTGGAGCCTTACTTCACCAGGATCCCGCCGCCCGACCCGGTGCCGTCCGCCTCGCCGCCCGGCGTGCCCTCCCCCGCCCAGCTGTTCGAGCGCAGGCACGGCGTCCGGCCGCACCGGCCGGCCCCGCACCCGGCGCTCAGCCAGCCCGCGCCCGGCCACCCGCCGCTCGGCCCGCCCGCCGCGGGCCAGCCGCCGCTCGGCCAGCCCGCCCTGGGCCAGCCAGGCCTCAGCCCGTCCGCCCTCGGCCCGTCCACGCTAGGACCCTCCGGTCTGGGGCCGTCCACCCTGGCCAGCAGGCTGGGCCCGGACCGGCAGCGGGTCGAGGAGGCCGGCGAGCACGTAGCCCAGAAGTGGATACTGACCCGGGGCGAGGACAACATCCGCGACCTGCTGCCCGGGCCGATCCTGCCGCCGGTCATCGACAAGGAACTGCTGGTCGAGGCGGAGAAGGAACTCGGCGCTTCGCTGCGGCCCTACCAGGAGGCGCGGGAGTGGCTGCGGGACGCGTTCTGGGAGCGGGTCCGCCGCCAGTTCGGCATCGGGAGCGGCAGGTCATGACCAGTGATCCGGGCCAGCGCCCGCTGTTTTCCGTGCGGTCCGGCCACCCCAGCGCCGAGGAACTGGCCGCGCTCACCGCGGTCGTGGCGGCCAGGCTGGCGGCCCGCCAGCGGGCCGCGGCAGCGCACCCGGCCCCCCGCCCAGCCCGGTCCGCCTGGCTGGACCGCGCGGCGCGGACCCGCGCCCCGCTCCGGCCCGGCCCCGGCGCATGGCTCCGGTCCGGCCGGCCCTTCCTAAGGCGTGTCCGCAGGTACATCCCGGCGCGCCCGCCCGGCACCGCCGGATGCGGACCGAGGACGGCCCGTCCGACTTCGGCCGCCGGGTGACAAGGTCCGATTCCCGCCAGCACCACGCGCGGGCCTGGCGTTTACTCGGAGCATGACACTTGACCCCGACACCTGCTACCGGGCCGTGGTGGCCCGCGACCCGCGGTTCGACGGCCGCTTCCTCACCGGGGTCACCAGCACCGGGATCTACTGCCGCCCGGTCTGCCCGGCCCGCACCCCGGCCCGGGCGAACATGCGGTTCTTCGCGCACGCGGGAGCCGCGGAGGCGGCCGGGTTCCGGGCCTGCCGGCGCTGCCGCCCCGAGACCAGCCCGGGGTCGCCGGACTGGAACGTCCGGGCCGACCTGGCCGCGCGGGCGGTGCGGCTGATCGCGGACGGCTACGTGGACGCACACGGGATCAGCGGGCTGGCCGCGCGGCTCGCGGTCACCCAGCGGCACCTGCACCGGCTGCTCGTGGCCGAGCTGGGCGCCGGGCCGCAGGCCCTGGCCCGGACCGCCCGGCTGCAGACCGCGCGGCGGCTGCTGGCCGAGACCGCCATGCCGGTCACCGAGGTCGCGTTCGCCAGCGGCTTCTCCAGCGTCCGGCAGTTCAACGCGAGCGTCCGCGAATCCTCCGGCCGCACCCCGACGCAGCTGCGGGCCCGTGCTCGGAAAACCAGTGCCCGGCGCACCGGCCCGGGCCGCCTCGGTGACCGCGACGGGGCCGGGGCCCCGGGGACCTGGCTCAGCCTCCGGCTGGCCTGCCGCGAGCCATTCGACGCGGCCGCGTGGCTGGGCTTCCTCGCCGCCCGGGCCATCCCGGGCGTGGAGCAGGTCAGCACCGACCGCTACGCCAGGACCGTGCGGACCGCCGCCGGCCCGGGGATCATCGAGCTCATCCCCCGGCCGGGCCAGGGTCACGTGCTGCTCCGGGCCCGGCTCAGCGGGCTCGGGGCGGTCGGCCCGGTGGTCGGCGGGGCCCGGCGGCTGCTCGACGCCGACGCCGACCCGGCCGCGATCGGCGCTGCACTGGCGGCCGACGAGCTCATCGCCCCGCTCGTGGCGGCGCGGCCCGGGCTCCGGGTGCCCGGCGCCTACGACGGCTTCGAGCTGGCCGTCCGCGCGGTCCTCGGCCAGCAGGTCTCGGTCGCCGCGGCGAGCACGTTCGCGGGCCGGCTGGCCGCCCGGCTCGGCGTCCCGCTGCCCGCCGAGGGCATCCCTCACGTTCCGTCCGGGGCCAGCACGGACCCGGCCGCCGACGCGGCCGCGGGCGCGGCCGCCTCCCGGGCCCGGACGGCCGGCCCGCCGGGCCTGACCGTGGTCTTCCCCGGCCCGGAGGTACTGGCCGGCGCCGACCTGGACGGCCTCGGGCTCACCACGGCCCGCCAGCGGACCCTTCGCGCGCTGGCCGCAGCGGCCGCGAGCGGGCAGCTGACCCTCGATCCCGGCGCCGACCCCGGCGAGCTCGCGGGCCGGCTGGCGGGACTGCCCGGCATCGGGCCGTGGACCATCGGCTACATCCTGATGCGCGCGGCCGGCGACCCGGACGCCTTCCCCGCGGCCGATCTGGGCCTGCGCCGGGCCCTGGCCCGGCTGGGCGCACCAGCCGGGCACGATGTCTCGTGGCGTCCATGGCGCGCGTACGCGGCCATGCAGCTGTGGACCTGGCCCGCCCAGCCGGACGCCGCCCGTCCAGCGCAAACGGACCCGCCCCGGCCTGCGCGTACGGACGTGGCGCGGCCCGCGCAGCCGCCCGTTCTCGTCCCCGCGAGCTGAGGAGCGGCTGATGCCTGGCCTGCCCGCCCGGACTCACCCCGCGCCGGCGCAATCCCGTGCTAGCCAACCCCGTGCTAGCCAACCCCGTGCTGGCCAACCCCGTGCTAGCCAACCCCGTAGCCGCCGACCCGGAGCCCGCCCACCCCGTGCTGGCCACGGTCGTGGACACCCCGATCGGCCCGCTCAGCCTGCTCGCCCACGGCGGCCGGCTGATCGCGGGCGGGTTCACCGCCGACCCCGGCGTGATGCGGGCCAGGCTGGCCCCGCCGCTGCGCGCGCTGCCGCTGGACACCGCCCGCCCGGCTGACCTGCCCTGGCTGGCCAGCCCGGTCGCCGCGTACTTCGACGGCGACCTGCGGGCCCTGGACGCGATCCCGGTGAGCCAGCCGGGCCCGGCGTCCCGGCAGCGGCTGTGGGCCGCGCTGCGGGCGGTGCCCCCGGGCCGCACCGTCAGCTACACCGAGCTGGCCGCGCAGGCCGGGAACCCCCGGGCGCCACGGGCCGCCGGGGCCGCCTGCGCGTACAACCTGATCGCGCCCGTGGTCCCCTGCCACCGGGCGTTGCGGTCGGACGGCAGTCTGGGTGGGTACTACTACGGCCTGGACCGCAAGACGTGGCTGCTGCGCCACGAGGGCGCCCGGCCGGAGTAACCAGGCAGAGCACCGGCCCCGCACCTACCCCGGCCTACCCTGCGCCGGGGCGCGGGACCGGCCCCGCGCTGGTCTTCGTTGCGGAGGACCGGACAGATGGGGCGCCTGCGGTCAGGGCGGCAGGAAGCGGGACCACCGGGTGCCGGGCGCCGGCCGGTCCCGCTGGGGACCGGCGGGGAGCGGCTCGCTTAAACTCCTCGGCAGTCGGGAGGAGAAGTTTCGTGCGCAAGGTGCTGATCGCGAACCGTGGTGAGATCGCGGTCCGCGTCGTGCGGGCCTGCCGGGACGCGGGGCTGGGCAGTGTGGCCGTCTACGCCGAATCCGACCTCGACGCGCTGCACGTCTCGATGGCGGATGAGGCCTACGCGCTCGGCGGCCTGACCCCGGCCGAGAGTTACCTCAGCATCGACAAGATCCTCGCCGTGGCGGCCGAGTCCGGCGCGGACGCCGTCCACCCCGGCTACGGTTTCCTGGCCGAGAACGCCGGCTTCGCGCAGGCGGTCCTCGACGCCGGGCTGATCTGGATCGGCCCCCCGCCGGCCGCGATCGAGGCCCTGGGGGACAAGGTGGCCGCCCGGCACATCGCCGCGGCGGTCGGGGCCCCCATGGCCGCGGGCACGGACGGCCCGGTCAGCGGGGTAGACGAGGTTGACGCGTTCGTGTCCCGGCACGGCCTGCCCATCGCCATCAAGGCGGCGTTCGGTGGTGGCGGCCGGGGCCTCAAGGTGGTCCGTGACGCGGCCGAGATCACCGAGGCGTACGAGTCCGCGGTCCGCGAGGCCGTGGCGGCGTTCGGGCGCGGCGAGTGCTTCGTCGAGCGCTACCTGGACCGGCCCCGGCACGTGGAGACCCAGTGCCTCGCCGACGGCCACGGGAACGTGGCGGTGATCTCGACCCGCGACTGCTCGCTGCAGCGCCGGCACCAGAAGCTGGTCGAGGAGGCACCCGCACCGTTCCTGTCCCCCAGCCAGGTCGAGCAGCTGTACCAGGCGTCGAAGGCCATCCTCCGGGAGGCCGGCTACGTGGGCGCGGGGACCTGCGAGTTCCTCGTCGGGCAGGACGGCACGGTGTCGTTCCTCGAGGTCAACACCCGGCTCCAGGTCGAGCACCCGGTGTCGGAGGAAGTAACCGGCATCGACCTGGTCCGGGAGATGTTCCGCATCGCGGACGGGCAGGAACTCGGCTACGCCGACCCGCCGCCGCGCGGGCACTCGATCGAGTTCCGGGTCAACGCCGAGGACCCCGGCCGGAACTTCCTGCCCGCCCCCGGCACGATCACCGAGCTCACCTGGCCGTCCGGCCCGGGGGTGCGGGTGGACCCGGGCTACGCGCAGGGCATGACCGTGCCGCAGGCCTTCGACTCGCTGCTGGCCAAGCTCATCATCACCGGGGCCAGCCGGACCGAGGCGCTGCAGCGGGCCCGCCGCGCGCTGGACGAGTGCGTGGTCGGCGGGATGCCGACGGTGCTCCCCTTCCACCGCGCGGTGGTCCGGGACCCGGCGTTCACCGACGAGCCGTTCCGCGTGCACACGCGGTGGATCGAGACGGAGTTCGGCGGGGCGATCGAGCCCTGGTCCGGGCCGGCCGGGGCGCAGCAGGACGGCGGGCTGAACGGGCAGGCGGGCGGGCCGGCCCAGCGCGAGCGGATCACCGTGGAGGTGAGCGGCAAGCGGCTCGAGGTCGTGCTCCCGGCCGGGTTCGGGCTCGCGGAGGCCCCACCGGCCGCCCCCGCGGCCGGGGCGGGCGGACGGCGGCCGTCCCGGGGGCGGCGGGCCGGCGGCCCGGCCGCGGCGGCCAGCGGCGACGACCTCGCGAGCCCGATGCAGGGCACCATCACCAAGATCGTTGCGGCCGAGGGAGACCAGGTGTCCGCGGGTGACACGGTGGTGGTGCTCGAGGCGATGAAGATGGAGCAGCCGCTGACCGCGCACAAGGACGGCACGGTGACCGGGCTGGCCGTGGAGATCGGCCAGACCGTGACGGCCGGCTCGGTCATCTGCAAGATCGAGGGCTAGCCTCGCTGGCTCCCCGGGCGCACGGCGGGGCGGCCCCCGGGCCGGGCGGGTAACGGCGGCTGGGAGACTGGGGTCATGCCTCCCCTGGCCGATGCGGCTGCCGCCGCGGACGCCCGCACCGCCTGGTGCGGCCGGGCGCACGCCGCGTACCCCCGGAGCCCCCGGTGACCCGGCTGGAGGGCGACCCGGGCCCGCTCGGATGGCTCCGGTTCACCTACGGGTTCCGGCTCCCGGCCGAGAACGTGCACTGGGTGCGGCACGAGCTGACCGACGCGGGCTGGCGCGGCCGGACCGTGCTCCGGCACCTGGCCGTGATCATCCCCATCTGCGCGATCCTCGTGGCCGGGCTGGCGATCCTGCTGCCCGCCCCGATCTGGGTCAGCCTGACCATGGTGGCCCTCATCCTGTGCGGCAGCCTGTTCACGGTGACCGTCTACGCGGACGACCTGCGGGCGAACCGGCTGCGCCAGCACGACCTGCCGGTCCCCAACGACCCCGACCTGGGCCACCCCACGCACTGATCCGGCCAGCCCCTCGTTCGTGATCAGACGATTCGTGTCGCTCCAGCAGCACCCCTGATACTCCACCGCACTCGATCGCCCCGGATAGGCCAGCGTCCGCCGCCGCTGAGACGAGAAGTCGTGCGATCGGGCAATAACTGGTGGATGGCAAAACTATGGGGAGGCCCGGTATGAGTCGTGCATCGCAGGTGAATCGGGAGTCACCCGGTACTCAGCGGGGCCAGCCGGATGATGCCGGGCTGATCGTGGAGTCCTACCGGGTACCCGAGCGCTTCGGTGCGGTGTTCGACCGGCACGCGACGGCGATCCATGGCTATATCGCCCGGCGGCTGGGCCGGGACGTCGCTGATGATCTTGTCGCGGAGACCTTCTTGGTGGCCTTCCGCCAGCGCGCCAACTACGACCCCGGTCAGCCTAGCGCCCGGCCGTGGCTGTACGGCATCGCGACCCGGCTGATCAGCCGGCGCCGGCGGGACGAGGTGCGGTTCTTCCGTGTCATGGCCCGCACTGGGATCGACCCGGCGGCTGACCCGGTCGCGGAGCCAGTCGCCGATGCGGGTGCCCGGCGGGCGGACGCGCAGACGCTGCACTGCCGCCTGGCGGGCGCACTAGCGCTGCTGTCCACCGCGGACCGGGACGCACTGCTGCTGGTAGCCGATGGGCTGTCCTACGCCGAAGCGGCGCAGGCGCTGGGCGTGCCACCTGGAACGTTGTCGTCCCGGCTGGCCAGAGCCCGCCGGAGGGTCCGCGAGGAACTCGGGGGCGTGAACCCCGCCGAGGAGAGACAGGAGCAGAGCCATGAATGAGATGCAACTGCTGGAGGAGTTCCGCGCCGTGGTTGCCCCACCAGATCCGGGCACGCTAGCACAGGCCCGCGCCCGGGTGCTGGACGGTGCCGCTGCTGGCCAGGCAAGCCGCCGCGCACGCTGGCCGCGCCCGTCCGGCAGGTGGCCGAAGCTCGCCCTGACCGGCCTGGCCGCAGCAGCCACCGCAACGGCGGTCACCGTGGCCCTGGCCGCCCCGGGCGGTGCGCCGTCCCATCCGGGCGCCGCCAATCTCACCGCGAGAGAGCTTGCCTACCGGGTGGCCGACGTCGCGGCCGCCCGGCCGGCCGTGCGCCCCGGCCAGTGGGTGTACAGACAGGTGAAGATAGCCGGCTCACCACCCCCCGTGTTCGCGGGGACGTGGCAGGGGTGGAGGACAGCGGACGGGACCAGGAGCGCCGGTCTGGACAAGGGCAAGGTGTATTTCATGCCGTGCCCTCCCTGGGCATCAGGTCCGCCCGGTAGCTGTCAGCCGTGGATGGACGTGCCCAATGGGCAGAGGCGTATCCCGGTCACCTACGCTGGGCTGAGTTCGCTGCCACGCAGCCCCTCCGCGCTCGATCGCTACCTGGCCAGCCTTCCGCTGCCCGGCGGGGGGCCAGCACCATTCCGCGAGTTCGAGATCATCAGTGCTCTGCTCATGACGTACCTGATGCCGCCACCCCTGACCGCCGAGCTTTACCGGGCCCTCGGCGACATCCCCGGCGTGACGGTCAACCAGCACGCGGTCAATGTCGCGGGCCGCGCTGGCATCGGCCTCCAGATCACCGAGCCACGGATGCTGCCGCCGTCTCCCGATACCCCTGTCCGCTCAGTTACCCAGCTCATTCTCGACCCGAAGACCTACGACCTGATCGGCGAGCAGGGCTTCGAGACCAACCAGCGCCGGCAATCTGCGCCTAGGCACTCGATAGCCGGGACCGCCATCCTGAAGACCGCCCTGGTCCCCGGCCCCGGCGTACGGCCCTGACCAGCAGCCCGGCTGGCTGAGCTCCGCCCCCAGCCCAGCCAGCCGGGCTGGGCTGGGGGTTAGAGGCGGTCACCGGCCGGGCGCATGAGCCGCCGGGCCGCCTCGGTCAGGCTCCCCGACAAGGACGGGTAGACCGCGAACGTGTGGGCCATCTGATCCACGGTCAGTGACTGCTCCACGGCCAGCGAAACGCCCAGGATCAGCTCGCTGGCCCGCGGCGCGACCACGACCCCGCCGAGCACGATGCCCGTGCCGCGCCGGGCGAACAGCTTCACGAAGCCGTCCCGGAAGCCCTGCATCTTGGCCCGCGCGTTGGTGGCCAGCGGCAGCTTGACCGCCGCCGCGTCCTCGGTGCCCGCTTCGACGGCGTTCGCGGTGACCCCCACGGTCGCGATCTCCGGGTCCGTGAAGATCGTCGCGGCCACGTGGTCCAGCCTGATCGGCTGGACGGCCTCGCCCAGCGTGTGCCACATGGCGATCCGGCCCTGCATGGCCGCGACCGACGCGAGCATCATCACGCCGGTGCAGTCGCCGGCCGCGTACACCCCCCGGGCCGTGGTCCGCGACACCCGGTCCACTTCGACGAACCCCCGGCTGTCCAGGGTGACCCCGGCCTGCTCCAGGCCCAGGCCCCGGGTGGCCAGCTCCATCCCCACCGTGAGCAGGCAGTGCGAGCCGCGCACGGTCCGGCCGCCCTCCAGGGTGACCGTCACGCCGTCGCGGGTCCGCTTGACCGCCGCCGCGCGGGACCGGCCCAGCACGGTCATCCCGCGGCGCCGGAACACGTCCTCCACCACCACCGCGGCGTCCGCGTCCTCGTGCGGCAGCACCCGCTCCCGCGAGGAAACCAGGGTCACCTGCGAACCGAGGGCCTGGTAGGCGCTGGCGAACTCGGCACCGGTCACCCCGGAACCGACCACGATCAGCTCGGGGGGCAGCTCGGGCAGGTCGTAGAGCTGCCGCCAGTTCAGGATGCGCTCGCCGTCCGGCTCCGCGCCGGGCAGCACCCGGGGCATCGCGCCGGTGGCGATCAGCACCGCCCCGGCCGGGATGCGCTGGCCGCCCGCGACGACGGTGTCCGGGCCGGCCAGCGTGCCGCGGTCCTTGATGATCTCGACGCCCTCGGCGGCCAGCCGCAGCGCCACGTCCGCGGACTGAGCCTGGGCCAGGGCCTTGACCCTCGCGTAGAGCCGGGGTGCGTCAACCTGGGCGGGCCCGCGCCCGGCGCGGCCCGCCGAGGCACCCGCCTGCGGGGTGCGGGACGCGAAGGCACGCCCGGAGACGGCCCCTCCACCGGGGAGCCCGCCGGGCGGAGGCGGGCCGATCCGGATGCCGAGGTCCTCCGCGCCATGCACCACGGACATGGTGGTCGACGAGGCGATGAGGGTCTTGGACGGCACGCAGTCGGTCAGCACGCAGGCGCCGCCCAGGCCATCGCTGTCCACCACGGTCACCTGGGCGCCGAGTTGCGCGGCGACCAGGGCGGCCTCGTACCCGCCCGGTCCGCCTCCCAGGATCACGATTCTCTCGCGCGGCTGGCTCACGCTGCCTTATTCTTCCCGGCCGCCCGGGTGCCGCGAACGCCGCCCTCCCCGCCAGAAGCCGCTTCCCGGTTACCGGAGATCGGCCGCAGCGGCACGTTGCCTCGTTACGCTGGTGAGCCGTGGAGCTGTACGCGGCGTATGCCACCAATATGGACCCTTCACTCATGGCCGAGCGCTGCCCCCATTCGCCCATGCGGGGCAACGGCTGGCTGGAAGGGTGGCGGCTCACCTTCGGCGGCGAGGACATCAGCTGGGAAGGCGCCCTGGCCACGGTGGTGGAGGACGCCGCCGAGCGGGTCTTCGTGGTCCTGTACGAGCTGCACGACCTGGACGAGCGGGTGCTGGACCACTGGGACGGCGTGCACCTGGGCTACTTCCAGAAGCTCAGGGTCCGGGTGCAGACGCTGGACGGCGACGTGGCGGCCTGGCTCTACGTGCTCAACGACTACGAGGGCGGCCTGCCCTCCGCCCGTTACCTGGGCATCGTGGCGGACGCGGCGGAACTGGCGGGCGCTCCGGCCGACTACGTGGCGGGCCTGCGCGCCCGGCCCTGCGCATCGTTGGGTGCCTGACCACGGGTTCCTGACCAGCAGGATCCCTGACCAGCAGGAGCGCGCCTGAGGCTCAGACCCGCAGGAACGAGGCGATCGAGGCCCGCAGCGACCGCGCGTCCAGCCCGTGCGCGGCCCGGTGCTCGGCCGGGGTGCCGTAGCGGCGCAGTTCGTCGCGGCCGACACCCAGCCCCAGCACCCGGTGCGGCAGGTCGCGCAGCGCGTCCGCCACGGCCGGGACCGAGGTCCCGGCCAGGTACGGCTCGACCAGCACGACGTCCGGGGCCTGCAGGCTGTCCCGCAGCGTCGCCGCGTCCAGCGGCCGGATGGTGGCCGCGTAGAGCACCGTGACGTCGAACCCGAGGGTCGCGTCCACCACGGCGTCCGCCAGCGGTCCGACCGCGATCACCGTGCCCCGGCGCCCGCTGCGCAGCAGCGTCAGCCGGCCCGGCTCGCCGTCCAGCGGCACCGTGTTGACCTCCGTGGACAGCCGCACGTAGACCAGCCCCTGGCCGCGGGCCGCCGCGCGGATCTGGCGCTCGGCCTCGTCGGGATGCCCGGGGACGTGCACGGTCCAGCCGGGCAGCGTGCCCAGCAGCGCCACGTCGCCTGGTGACTGGTGGGTGCGGCCGCTGTCGGCGTAGTCGTAGGACGCTCCGGCGCTGACCAGGACCGCGCCCGCCGCCGCGGCCTGGTGGTTCAGGTCCAGCTTGATCTGCTCGAACGGCCGCTCGACCAGGAAGCTGGCGAACGTGTGCGCGATCGGCCGCATCCCGGCCAGGGACAGCCCGCCCGCCACGCTGATCAGCAGTTGCTCCCGGATCCCCACGTTGATCACCCGGTCCGGGTAGCGGGCGGCGGCCGGCCGGAACGCGTCCGCCGAGATGTCGGCCAGTACCACGGCCAGCCGCGGGTCCTCAGCCAGCAGGCGGCTGGTAACCGCGGTGAAGCGCTCCCGCATGGTCTCCATGATCGTCTCCTATCGGGCCGGCGCGGCTTCGGACCGGGGCGCGGCGTCAGGCCCGGTCCCGGGCGCGGCCTCGGGCACAGCCCCGGGTCCGGGTTCGGGCCCGGGCCCGAACTTGGGCTCGACGACCGCGGCCACCATGTGCGGCCGGCCAGGATGCCGGGCGGTGAGCGCGGCCTCCAGCGCGTCGTGATCGCGGCCGGAGACCCGGCGCACCGACCAGCCCTCGACCGCGAACCGGGTCTGCACCCCGCCTGGCCAGCCGTGAGTGGACGAGGCGTTGTCCACCACCACCACGTGCAGCGCGTCCAGCCGCGCGGCCCGGGCGAACGCGATCGCCTCCTGGTTGGTTCCCTCGTCCAGCTCGGCGTCCCCGACTAGCACGAACACCCGCGAGTCCGCCAGATTCTGCGCTCGCAGCCCGAGGGCCAGGCCGACGGCCAGCGGCAGCCCGTGGCCGAGCGACCCGCTGGAGATCTCCACTCCGGGGATCAGGGTCCGGTCCGGATGCAGGCCGAGTGCCGAGCCGAACGCCCCGAAACCGGCCAGCTCCGCGGGGTCCACGAATCCCTTGGCCGCCAGCACGGCGTAGTACGCCATCGGCCCGTGCCCCTTGGACAGCAGGAAGCGGTCCCGTCCGTCGTCACCGGCGGTCTGCGGCGTGACCCGCAGCACCCGGTCGTACAGCACCCAGAGCACGTCCAGGGTGGAAGTGGCCGCCTGGTCGTGCTTGTCGTCCCCGGTCATCAGCGACATCAGCCCCGGCAGGTCGGCGAAGGTCGCGGGCGGCCGGTGGTTCACGGTCGTTGTCATGAGCCCCATGCTCTGACTTAAAGCGCACTTTAAGTCAATGGGTTTCCGCGGCCCCCCGGAGCCCGGGCGGGCCCGCGCCCGGCTCCGGCCGCGACCGGTCCCGGCCGCCAGCCGGCCTCAGGCCAGCACCACGGCCAGCAGTATCAGCAACGGAACCGCCATCGCCGCGATGGGACCCCAGGTCCAGCGCACCCGGGGGCCGGTGGCGGGCCCGTCCGGGGCGGCGGCGGTGCGCGGCGCCCGGGCCCGCTCGTCCAGCTGCCGGGCGATGAACTCGGCCGCCGATCCCGCCAGGGCGGCCTGGGCCTCGCCGGGGAGTCTCGCGTACCCGGGGGCCGGGACCGTCCCGCGGCGGGCGGCGCGGCGGGCCTTCAGCTCGCTGCGGGTCTGGGAGCGGCCCGACGACTGGACCGCCCAGCTGTGCACGATCACGGCGCCGTCCGGGCCCCGGTAGTGGATCCGGACGTTGTGGACCAGGTCCACCTGGATCACCGCGGGCCACGGCACCACGTGCGCGCGCAGCGGGTTCACCACGGTGAGGGCCGCGGGGCTGGCCACGATCCGGGGATGCAGCGCGCACGCGTACATGATCCCGGTGATCGCGACGACCACGACGGCCGTGACGAGCGCCGCGTGGTCATGGTGGCCCAGCGCGAGCACGACGAGGAGCAGGACCGCGAACGCGGCCCATCCCCACCACGCGACCAGGGATCCGGTCGTCCGGTAGACCTGCCGTTCGCCGAGCAGATCCTGCCGCGAGAACACCGCCACCGCGCTCCATGTCACCGGGGCTGGCCCGCCGGCCCGGCGCCGGCCAGCCTGCCGTCAAGCCGCCGGCCCAGCCTACGCGGGCCCGGACCTGGCCACCGCCGCCACCCGGCCGGCCCGGGCCGGGACGCCTGACCCGGTGGCCAGAACCCGATTGCGGGCCGGCGAATTAATGCCCGTGGCCTATGCAACCGCGGGCGGGGGGGCGCATGCTAGGCGCACCGCGCGAGGCGCCGCACCAGACGGCCGCCCGCGCGGCCTTCTGGTGCGGCCGGTGACGCCCGCCTGGGCAGGCGAGGGAGGTCAGGATGAGCATCCTGGGGACCCGGGTGGTACGGACGGAGGATCCGCGCCTGCTGACGGCCGGCGGCACCTACGTTAACGACCTGCGCGTGCCGGAACTCATCGGGGCGGCGCGGGTCACGTTCGTGCGCAGTCCCGTCGCGCACGCCGAGATCACCGGCCTGGACACGTCCGCCGCGCTGGACTCGCCGGGCGTGCTGGCCGTGTTCACCGCCCAGGACATGGACGACCTGCCCCCGCCGCCCCCGGACGACGGGAGCGGCCCGGACGGCAGCGAGGGGGCGCCCGTGCCCCTCGGCGGCCCGTGGTCTGAGCCGTTGCTGGCCGCCGGCCGGGTCCGGTTCGTCGGTGAGCCGGTGGCGATCGTGCTCACCGACGACAGCTACCAGGGTGAGGACGCGGCCGAGCTGGTCAGCGTGGACTACGCCCCGCTGCCCGCGGTGGTCGGCGTCCCCGGCGCCCTGGGCACCCAGACCCTGCTGTTCCCCGGGACGAAATCGAACGTCGCGGTGAGTGTCGGATCACCGGCCGACGGGTCCGCCTTCGATGGCTGTGATGTGGTGATCCGGCACACCATCGAGAACCAGCGGCTCGCGCCGGCCCCGCTCGAGGGTCGCGCGGCTGCCGCCCGGTGGGCGGACGGCCAGCTGACCGTGTGGCTGAGCACGCAGAACGCGCAGATCTCGCGGTTCATCCTGGCCGGGGCCCTCGGGCTCGACCCCGCCGCGATCCGGGTGATCACCCCGGACGTGGGCGGCGGGTTCGGCGCCAAGGTCGGGCTGGACCGGGACGGGCTCACGGTCGCCTGGGCGGCCAGGCGGACCGGCCGGCCGGTCCGCTGGGTGGAGACCCGCCGCGAGAACCTCGTCGGGATGACGCACGGGCGGGCCCAGCAGCAGGCCATCACGCTCGGCGGGACCCGGGACGGGCGCCTGCTCGCCTACCGGCTCGAGATCGTCCAGGACACCGGGGCCTACCCCCGGATGAGCGGCTTCCTGCCCGGCCTGACCAGCCTGATGGCCGTCGGCCCGTACCTGATCCCGCACGTGGAGACGGCGTTCCGGGTCGTGGTGACGAACACCACGCCGATCTCCGCCTACCGGGGTGCCGGGCGCCCCGAAGCCACGGCCGCGATCGAGCGCGCCGTGGACCTGTTCGCCGCCGAAATCGGCATGGATCCGGCCGAGGTGCGGCGGCGGAACCTGATCCCGGCGGGCAGCTTCCCGTACACGACCGCGAGCGGGGCCGTGTACGACAGCGGGGACTACGTCCGGGCCCTGGACGCGGTGCTGGCCGGGGCGGGCTATCAGGCTCTGCGGGAGGAGCAGGCCCGTCGCCGCGAGCGCGGCGATGTGCTGCAGCTGGGCCTGGGGCTGGCCAGCTACGTGGAGATCACCGCGGCCGACGCGGCCGCCGGCGAAACGGCCCGGCTCGTCGTGCACGCAGACGGCACGGCCACGGTGTACACCGGCAGTTCCGCGCACGGCCAGGGGCACCACACCGCCTGGGCCATGCTGGTCCAGGCCGAGCTCGGCATCCCGATGGCCAGCGTCACCGTGATCCACGGGGACACCGAGGTCATCCCGCAGGGCGTGGGCACCTACGCGTCACGGTCACTGCAGCTCGGTGGCGTAGCCGTGCACATGGCCGCGCTCGACGTGAAGGACCAGGCCCGGCGGGTCGCGGCGGACCTGCTCGAGGCCAGCGAGGCGGACCTGGAACTGGACGCCGAGAACGGGACCTGGCAGGTCCGCGGGGACCCGGCGAGCGCCCAGGGGTGGGCCGAGGTCGCCGGGCACGCCGGGCCGGACGGCCTGACCGCGGCCGTGGAGTACACCGGCGGGCGGCCGACCTTCCCGTTCGGCACCCATCTCGCGGTCGTGGAGGTGGACACGCAGACGGGGAAGGCCCGGCTGGTCCGGCACGTGACCGTGGACGACGCCGGGACGGTGGTCAACCCGGTGCTGGCCGAGGGGCAGCGGCACGGCGGCATCGCCCAGGGCGTGGCGCAGGCGCTGCTGGAGGAGATGCTGTACGACGCCGAGGGCAACCCGCTCACCAGCACCCTGGCGGACTACGCCATGATCTCCGCGGCCGAGCTGCCGAGCTTCGAGCTGCTGCCCAGCGAAACCGCCACCGACATCAACCCGCTGGGCGCCAAGGGCATCGGCGAGGCGGGCACGATCGGCGCCGCGCCCGCCACCCAGAACGCGGTCATCGACGCGCTCAGCCACCTGGGTGTGCGGCACATCGACATGCCGGCCACGCCCGCCCGGGTCTGGGCCGCGATCAGCGCGGCCAGGCCAGCCCGATGAGGGAGGCGCGGTGAAGGTCAGGGTGACGGTCAACGGCGCTGAGGTCGCCGCCGGGATAGCGGACCGCACCCTGCTCGTCCATTTCCTGCGCGACGTGGCCGGCCTGACCGCGACGAACGTGGGGTGCGACACGAGTTCCTGCGGGGCCTGCACGGTCCTGCTGGACGGGCAGTCAGTCAAATCCTGCACCGTGCTCGCGGCCCAGGCCGACGGGTGCTCGGTGACGACGCTGGAGGGGCTGTCCGGCGACCTGGCCCAGCAGGATCTGGCCGATATCGACCCGGCCCGGCTGCACGCCGTGCAGCGGGCCTTCCGGGCCGAGCACGCCCTGCAGTGCGGCTTCTGCACCCCCGGGATGGTGATGGCGGCCGTGTCACTGCTCGCGGAGAACCCCGACCCGACCGAGGAGCAGGTCCGGAGCGGCCTGGAGGGCAACCTGTGCCGGTGTACCGGCTACCACAACATCGTGCGCGCCGTCCTGGCCGCCGCCCGCGCCCCGGCTTAGGCGCGGGCACCGTCCGGGAGGGGGTCGGGGGCGACCGAGCTGCCCCGGACCGCGGCGATCGCGGCGGCGGACAGCAGCCGCACCCCGATGCCGATCGCGCGCTCGTCGATGTCGAACGCGGGCTGGTGGATGTCGAAGTCCTGGCCGGAGTCAGGGACCCGGGTGCCCAGCCGGGCCAGCGAGCCCGGCACCGACTCCAGGTACCAGGCGAAGTCCTCGCCGCCCAGGCTCTGCTGGGTGGTGGTGATCGCCTCGGGGCCGAGCACGCTGCTCGGCCGCGGCGGTCAGCAGCGCCGTGCTGGACGGCTCGTTCACGGTGGGCGGGACACTGCGCTGGTAGGCCAGGTCGGCGATGACCCCGTAGGCACTGGCCACCGACTCGATGAGGGCCTTGAGCAGTTCCGGGGCCTCGTGCCAGGCCTTGTCGTCGAGGCAGCGGACGGTGCCCTCCACCACCCCGTCGTCGGGGATGGAGTTGGCCCCGGTGCCGGCGCTTACCCGGCCCCACACCAGGCTGAGGCTGGACCGGGGGTCGACCCGCCGGGACAGCGCGGCGGGCAGCTCGGTGACGATCTTGCCCAGCGCGTAAACCAGGTCAGCAGTCAAATGGGGCCGGGCGGTATGTCCGCCCGGCCCGGTCACCCGGACGGTGATGCGGTCACAGGCGGCGGTGATGGGGCCGCTGCGCACCCCGACCTTGCCCGCGTCCAGGCGCGGGTCGCAGTGCAGCCCGAAGATGCGGTCCACCGAGGCGATACCGCCCGCCGCCATGACGTCCAGCGCACCCCCGGCCACCTCCTCGGCGGGCTGGAAGATGAGCCGTACCCGCCCCGGCAGCCGGCCCGCGGCGGCCTGCTGGGCCAGGAACAGCCCCGCGCCCAGGACGATGGTGGTGTGCACGTCGTGCCCGCAGGCGTGGCACGCGTTGGGCACCGTCGAGCGGTACGAAACCTGCTTCTCATCGCTGAGCGGCAGCGCGTCCAGGTCGGCCCGCAACGCCACCAGCGGGCTGCCGTCGGAGTTGCCGCCGATGTCCGCGATCAGCCCGGTTCCCTTGGGCAGGATCATCGGCCGCAGGCCCGCCGCCGCCAGGCGGAGCGCGATCCGCCGGGTGGCCCGGTGCTCGTGGTAGCCGAGCTCGGGATGGGCGTGCATGTCCCGGCGGAACTCGATCAGCTCAGCGTCGTGCGCGGTCAGGAACGAGCCGAGATCTGCGCGCAGAGCGTCATTCGGCATTCGCCACCTCCCCCGGGCGGACGAACCGGTCCTCGGCGAACTCCGTGACCAGCGCGTCAACCACGTCCGTCAGCCCCCCGCCAGTTGCCACCACGGCCCGCTGCCGCTCGTAGGAGGCGCCCCGTTCGAGCACCTCGCCGAGCACGTCCAGCTCGTCCGCGCAGCCCAGCCGCTCGCGCGACCGGATGAATCTCCTGGAACAGCTCGTACAGCTCGTCGCGCAGCGGCGCGGTCGACCCCGCCGCGTCCGTGATCACGATGGCGTCGAGCCCGTACCTGGTCGCCCGCCAGCGGTTGTCCTGGACGACCCAGGACGGCTGGCTGGGCAGCCGGTAGCCACGGTCCAGCTGCGTGTCGAGCAGGTGGACCAGGCACTGCGACAGGGCGGCGACCATGCCGACCTCCCGCAGCGTCGGGACCCCATCGAACATGCGGATCTCGACCGTGCCGAAGTCAGGGTGTGGCCGGACATCCCACCACACTTCCTTGATGCTCCGGATGGTCCCGGCCCGCAGCAGCGTGTCCATGTACTCCTCGAACTCACTCCAGTCCGCCAGCAACTGCGGCGGACCTGCGGTCGGCAACCCGCCAAAGATGACCGCCCTGCTCGAGGCGAGCCCGGTGTCGTGCCCTCCCCAGAACGGGCTCGACGCGGTCAGCGCGAGGAAATGCGGCAGATAAGCGGCGAGAGCGTTGACGATCGGGATCGCCTTGCTGCCATCACGAAGCCCCACGTGGACATGCACACCAAAGGTCTGAATCCGGCGGGCCAGCCACTGCATCTGCTCGACGAGTTCCGCATAGCGCTGAACGGGCGCCATCTTGGCATCCCGCCAATCGCTGACAGGATGTGTTCCGGCGCAGGCCAGCATCGTATCGCGCATATCCGTGATCCGCTGAAGGTCAGCAATTGTCGCGGCTAGGTCCGCTACGGCCTCGGAGACCGTACTGCAGACGCCGGTGACCACCTCGACCGTGGACTGCATGAGCTCGTCGTGAATCTTGGGCTGCGCGGCCGGCCGCGTCCCGGCCCCGGAGCGCGGAGATGACCTCCCGCGCGTCCTGGCGCAGCAGCTTGCTGGCGGAGTCGATGAGCTGAAGTTCCCACTCGATGCCCAGCGTCGCGCCCCGGGAGGGATTCCACCAGATAGCCACCGCCGACCTCCTCCTGTCCTCGCCCGGGGACCCGGTCCTCACCCCCGGGCGCGCGCGGCCCACCGCACCCGCGCCCCGCTACTAATCCGCTTACTAGTGATAACCGTCGGTAATCACGGTGGCGCAGCGTGACGGACGTTCCCTGAGGTGACATGGGGCGCCGGCCCGGTCAGCCGAGGTCGGGCGGCCGGTAGATGCCCCAGACCTCGCGCAGCGCATCGCAGACTTCGCCCACCGTGGCCCGGTGCCGCAGCGCCTCGCGCACCGGGACGAGCACGTTCTGGCTGCCGGTGGCGGCCTTCTTCAGGTCGTCGATGCGGCGGCGGAACTCGTCGCCGTCCCGCTCACTGCGCAGCGCAGCCAGCCGGCGGGCCTGCTTCTCCTCGAGTGCGGGGTCAGCCGGCAGCGGCACGTAGGCGTCGTCGCTGGGCACGGTGAACTTGTTCACCCCGACCACCACCCGCTCCCCCGCGTCGATCTCCCGGGTCACCTGGTAGGCCGAGCGCTCGATCTCGGCTTTCTGGAAGCCCTGCTCGATGGCCGCGACCGCGCCGCCGAGGTCCTCGACCCGGGCCATCAGCGCGTCCGCCGCGTCCGCGACGTCGTCGGTCATCGATTCCATCGCGTAGGAGCCGGCGAACGGGTCGACGGTCGCGGTGAGGTCGGTCTCGTTCGCGAGCACCTGCTGGGTGCGCACCGCCAGCCGGGCGGCCTTCTGGCTGGGCAGCGCGATGGCCTCGTCGTAGGCGTTCGTGTGCAGCGACTGGGTGCCGCCGAGCAGCGCGGCGATGGCCTGCACGGTGACCCTGGCCAGGTTCACCTCGGGCTGCTGCGCGGTCAGCTGCACCCCGGCCGTCTGGGTGTGGAACCGCAGCATCTGGGATTTGGGGTCCTTCGCGCCGAACTCCTCGCGCATGATCCGCGCCCACAGCCGCCGGGCGGCCCGGAACTTGGCCACCTCCTCCAGCAGCGTGGTGCGGGCCACGAAGAAGAACGACAGGCGCGGCGCGAACTCGTCCACCGCGAGGCCGGAGCGCACCGCGGCGCGCACGTACTCCTTCGCGTTCGCCAGCGTGAACGCGATCTCCTGCACCGGCGTGGCACCGGCCTCCGCCATGTGGTAACCGGAAATCGAGATCATGTTCCAGCGCGGGATCTCTGCCCGGCAGTAGGCGAAGGTGTCCGCGACCAGCCGCAGCGACGGGACCGGCGGGTAGATGTAGGTTCCCCGGGCGATGTACTCCTTGAGGATGTCGTTCTGGATCGTCCCGGTCAGCGCGGACGCGGGCACGCCCTGTTCCTCGGCCACCAGCTGGTAGAGCAGGAGCAGCAGGGCCGCCGGGGCGTTGATCGTCATCGAGGTGGAGACCTCGCCCAGCGGGATCCCGCGCAGCAGGATCCGCATGTCCTCGACGGAGTCGATGGCCACGCCGACCTTGCCGACCTCGCCGTGGGCCAGCGGGGCGTCCGAGTCGTACCCCATCTGGGTGGGCAGGTCGAAGGCGACCGACAGGCCGGTGGTCCCCGCCTCGATCAGCTCGTGGTAGCGCCGGTTGGAGTCCTCCGCGGTGGCGAACCCGGCGTACTGCCGCATCGTCCACGGCCGGGTGGTGTACATCGTGGGATACACGCCCCGGGTGAACGGGTACTGCCCAGGTGCCCCGAGCTTGTCTGCCGGGTCGAAGCCAGCTGGCTGACCGGGGCCGTACACGGGCTCGATCGGCAGCCCGGACTCCGACTCACGTCCCATGAGCCAAGGTTAGATGGCCAGTACTCCAGACACCTAAGCGAGCTTGGCCACATCGGGCGGCCTGGGAGGGCCGGGCCGGCCGGACCCCATACGCAGAGTAACAATTCGCCCATGATTGACTACTCTGTGTGAGAGTAAGGATGTTGCCGGGGCCGGGCCGGCCGGTCCGGCCCGCCTGGATGCGCCGCGCCCGGACCGGCGCCGCCGCCGCCGCGGGCGCGCTGCTCGTCGTGGTTCCGCTGGCCGCCCCGCCGGCGCTGTTCGCCCGGCAGGCGCTGACCATGCAGTTCACCCGGATCGAGGCGCCCCCGGCCGCCTTGGCCCCGCTGCAGCCGGGCCACCCGGCCGGGCGGCCCGGCCAGGACACGATCTCCCTGGCCCGGCCAGGGCCCGCCGTGACAGCCGCACGCCCGGCGCCGGGCCGCGGGGCTGCCGGTCACGGGGCCGCCGGTCACGAGGCTGTCAGTCACGGGCGCCGCCAGCCACGGGGCCGATGACCGGCGGGTGGCCCACCTGGCCCAGCAGGGCGGTTTCCCGGCCGTCCTGGTCCTGGCGGGACTCGGCGCGCTCCTGTGCGCCCCGCTGGCCCTCGCGGGGGCCACGATGACGTTCAGGCGCCGGACGGCCGGAGGAAGCCCACCCGGTCCATGACCATGGCCATGGTCTCCCGGGCGACCGGGCGCGCCCGCTCAGCCCCGTGGGCCAGCAGCCGGTCCAGTTCGCCCTCGTCGGCGAGCAGCTTCTCGGTCCGCTCCCGGATCGGGGCCAGCGCGCCGACCACCACCTCGGCCAGGTCCTTCTTGAACGTGCCGTAGCCCGCGCCGGCGTACCTGGCCTCCAGCGCCGGGATGTCCGCGCCGGTCAAGCGCGGAGTAGATGCGCAGCAGGTTGGTGACGCCGGGCTTGTCCTTCTCGTCCGCGCGGACCTCGCTGCCCGGGTCGGTGACCGCCCGGGCGATCTTCTTGCGGATCACGCCGGGCTCGTCGAGCACGTCGATGATGCCCGCCGCCGACGAGGACGACTTGCTCATCTTCGCGGTCGGCTCCTGCAGGTCGGTGATCTTCGCGACGCCGGACACGATCAGCGCCGAGGGCACCGTGAACGTGGGCCCGTAGCGGTGGTTGAACCGCACCGCGAGGTCCCGGCTGAGCTCCAGGTGCTGCCGCTGGTCCTCACCGACCGGCACCTCGCTGGTCTGGTAGAGCAGGATGTCCGCGGCCTGCAGCGCCGGGTAGCTGAACAGCCCCAGGCTGGCCTGCTGGGCGCCGCCCTTGGCCGCCTTGTCCTTGAACTGGGTCATCCGGCTGAGCTCGCCGAACCCGGTGATGCAGCCGAGCACCCAGGCCAGCTCCGTGTGCTGCGGCACGTGGCTCTGCACGAACACCACGGCCCGGTCCGGGTCGAGCCCGGCCGCGAACAGCTGGGCGGCCGCGACCCTGGTCCGCTGGCGGAGCTGGGCCGGGTCCTGCGGCACGGTGATCGCGTGCAGGTCCACCACGCAGTAGAACGCCTCGTGCGTCTCCTGGAGCGCGACCCACTGGCGGACCGCGCCGAGGTAGTTACCGAGGTGGAACGAGTCGGCGGTCGGCTGGATGCCGGAAAACGCGCGTGGCCTGGGCATGCGGCTGAGTTTAGTAGGCACCCGGGAGGCCCGCGCACGGGCTGCTGCGCTGCGGCTCCCCGGCCACGGTCAGACCGTTAGAGCCGGGAATCGTCAGCTGATGACGGGCACGATGTCCGGGGCGTCCAGCAGCAGCGCATCGGCGGCCTGGTCGGTGGCCTCTTCCTGGGAGGCCCGCTCGGCCTCGATCGTCGCCTCGTAGTGGCTGATCTCGTTGGCCACCTGGCGGGTCGTCCCAGCGCAGCGGCTTGGCCAGCAGCTCGGCCGTCTCCGCGGCGGCGGACAGGCCGCGGTCCCAGGTCTCGATCGAGATGTGCGTCCGCCGGACCAGCACGTCGTCGAGGTGCCGGGCCCCCTCGTGCGAGGCGGCGTAGCTCACCTCGGCGCGCAGGTAGTCCTCGGCGCCGGTGAGCGGCCGGCCCAGGTCCGGCTCGGCCGCGATCATGTCGAGGATCTCGGTGGCCAGCGCCCCGTACCGGCCCAGCAGGTGCTCGATCCGGGCCACGTGCAGCCCCGAGGACCGGGCCAGCCGGTGCCGCGCGTTCCACAGCGGCAGGTAGCCGTCCGCCCCGGCCAGCGGCACCTCGTCGGTGCAGGACGGCGGGACCCGCCAGTCGAGCCCGTGCGCGACCGCGTCCACCGCGTCCCGGGCCATCAGCCGGTAGGTGGTGTACTTGCCGCCCGCGATCATCACCAGCCCGGGCACCGGGTGCGCGACCACGTGCTCCCGGGACAGCCGCGACGTGGAATCGGACTCCCCGGCCAGCAGGGGACGCAGCCCGGCGTAGACCCCGGCCACGTCCTCCCGGGTCAGCGGGACGGCGAGCACCCGGTTGACCTGGGCCAGCACGTAGTCGATGTCGGCGCGGCTGGCCGCCGGGTGGGCCTTGTCCAGGGTCCACTCGGTGTCCGTGGTGCCGACGATCCAGTGCCGGCCCCACGGGATGATGAACAGCACGCTGGTCGGGGTGCGCATGATGATGCCGGTGCGGGACTGGATACGGTCCCGCGGCACGACCAGGTGCACGCCCTTGGAGGCGCGGATGTTGATCACCCCGCGGCCGCCCACCATGGCCTGCACCTCGTCGGTCCACACCCCGGTCGCGTTGACCACCTGCTGGGCCCGGATCTCCAGCTGCCGGCCGGTCTCCAGGTCCACCGCGCGCACGCCGGTGACCCGCTCCCCCTCCCGGAGGAACCCGGTGACCTGGGTCCGGGAGGCGATCTGGGCCCCGTAGCTGGCCGCCGTGCGGATCAGGCTGACCACGAACCGGGCGTCGTCCACCTGGGCGTCCCAGTACTGCAGCGCCCCGGTGAGCACGGACCGCTTCAGGGCGGGGGCGAGCCGCAGCGCGCCCCGCTTGGTGAGCTGCCGGTGCCCGGGCAGCCCGCGCGGCTGGCCGAGCGAGAACCCGAGCGCGTCGTAGGCGTTCAGCCCGGCCCCGACGTACGCCCGCTCCCACACGTGGTGGGTCAGCGGGAACAGGAACGGCACCGGCCGGACCAGGTGCGGGGCGATCCGCTGGAGCAGCAGCCCGCGCTCGGTCAGCGCCTCCCGGACCAGGCTCACGTTCAGCTGCTCCAGGTAACGCAGCCCGCCGTGGATCAGCTTGCTGGAGCGCGAGGAGGTGCCGGAGGCGAAATCACGCGCCTCCACCAGGCCGACCGACAGGCCGCGGGTGACCGCGTCGAGGGCCACGCCCGCGCCGACCACGCCCCCGCCCACGACGAGCACCTGCAGCTCGTCCCGGCTGAGCGCGGCGAGCGCCGCCGCCCGTCCCTCGGGGTCCAGCCGTGCCGTCTCCTCCGCCATCGTCACCGTCGCGGCAGCGCGTTCGGGGTCACGGCCACCTCGACCCGCTGGAACTCCTTGAGGTCGGAGTACCCGGAGGTGGCCATGGTCCGGCGGAGGGCGCCGATCAGGTTGAGCGAGCCATCGGGCACGTCGGACGGGCCGTGCAGGATCTGCTCCAGGGTGCCGACCGTGCCGACCTCGACCCGGGCGCCGCGGGGCAGGTCAGGGTGGTGCGACTCGCTCCCCCAGTGGTAGCCGCGGCCCGGGGCCTCGGCCGCCCGGGCGAACGGCGAGCCGACCATGACCGCGTCCGAGCCGCAGGCCAGCGCCTTGGCGATGTCACCGCTGCGGGTCATCCCGCCGTCGGCGATCACGTGCACGTACCGGCCGCCGGATTCGTCCAGGTACTCGCGGCGCGCGGCGGCCACGTCCGCGATCGCGGTGGCCATCGGCACGGTCACGCCCAGCACCGCGGCCGTGGTGTGCCCCGACCCGCCGCCGAAGCCGACCAGCACGCCGGCCGCGCCGGTGCGCATCAGGTGCAGCGCGGCGGTGTAGGTGGCGCAGCCGCCCACGATCACCGGCACGTCGAGCTCGTAGATGAACTGCTTCAGGTTGAGCGGCTCCGCCTGCCCGGACACGTGCTCGGCGGACACCGTGGTGCCGCGGATCACGAAGATGTCCACGCCCGCGTCGATGACCGTCTTGTAGTACCGGACGGTCCGCTGCGGCGACAGCCGGGCCGCGGTGGTCACGCCCGCCGAGCGGATCTCCTCGATCCGCTGGCCGATCAGCTCTTCCTTGATCGGCTCGGCGTAGATCTCGCTGCAGCCGCCGGGTGGCGTCCTCCTGGCCGAGCTCGGCGATCTCGGCCAGGATCGGCTCCGGGTCCTCGTACCGGGTCCACAGGCCTTCCAGGTCGAGCACGGCCAGGCCGCCGAGCGCGCCGAGCTGGGCGGCGAAGGCCGGCGACACCACGCTGTCCATCGGCGAGGCCACCAGCGGCATCTCGAACCGGTAGGCGTCGATCTGCCAGGCGACCGAGACCTCCTCGGGGTCCCTGGTCCGCCGGGAAGGGACGATGCCGATCTCATCGAGCGGGTAGGCGCGGCGGCCGCTCTTGCCCCGGCCGATCTCCACGGTGGTCATGCTGAAGTTCCGCCTATCTCAGTGCCGCCAGGTTAGGGCCGCCCAGGTCAGGGCCGCCAAGGTCAGGCCCGCCCGCGCCGGGCGTAGTTGGGCGCTTCCGCGGTCATCTCGATGTCGTGCGGATGGCTTTCCGCCAGCCCGGCCGCGGTGATCTGGGTGAACCGGGCCTGCTGGAGCTCGGCCACGGTCCGCGCGCCGCAGTACCCCATGGCCGCCCGCAGGCCGCCGACCAGCTGGTTGGCCACCGCGGCCAGCGGCCCGCGGTAGGGCACCTGGCCCTCGATGCCCTCCGGGACCAGCTTGTCCTCGCGCAGCACGTCGTCCTGGAAGTAGCGGTCCTTGGAGTAGGACCGGCCGCGCTCGGCGTTGCGCATCGCGCCGAGTGAGCCCATCCCCCGGTACAGCTTGTACTGCTTGCCGTGGATGAAGACCATCTCGCCGGGCCCCTCTTCGCACCCGGCCAGCAGGCTGCCCAGCATCACGGTGTCCGCGCCGGCCGCGATGGCCTTGGCGATGTCGCCGGAGTGCTGCAGGCCGCCGTCACCGATCAGCGGCACGCCCGCGGCCCGGGTCGCCTGCGCGGCCTCGTAGATCGCGGTGACCTGGGGCACGCCGACCCCGGCCACGACCCGGGTGGTGCAGATCGAGCCCGGCCCGACGCCGACCTTGACCCCGTCCACGCCCGCGTCGATCAGCGCCTGGGCCCCGGCCCGGGTGGCGATGTTCCCGCCGATCACGTCGACCCGCAGATTGGCCTTGACCTGCTTGACCATGTCCAGGACGGCCTGGGAGTGGCCGTGCGCGGTGTCCACGACCAGGAAGTCGGCCCCCGCCTCGGCCAGGGCCTGGGCCCGGCCCTTGCGTCCTCGCCGACCCCCACGGCCGCGCCGACCACCAGGCGCCCCTCGGCGTCCTTGGTGGCGCCGGGGAACTTCTCGCTCTTGGTGAAGTCCTTGACGGTGATCAGGCCGCGCAGCTTGCCCGCGTCGTCGATCAGCGGCAGCTTCTCCACCTTGTGCTGGCGCAGCAGCGCGAAGCGCGTCGTCCCTGGACACCCCGACCGGCGCGGTGATCAGCGGCGTCGTCGTCATGACGTCCGCCACCCGGCGGCTGTGGTCGGTCACGAAGCGGATGTCCCGGTTGGTCACGATCCCGACCAGGACCCCGTCCGGGCTGGTCACCGGGACGCCGGAGATGCGGTAGCGGGCACACAGCTGCTCGACGTCAGCCACGGTGGCGTCCGGCCCGCAGGTCACCGGGTTGGTGATCATGCCGGCCTCGGACCGCTTCACCGTGTCCACCTGCTGCGCCTGGTCGTCCACGGAGAGGTTCCGGTGCAGCACGCCGGCCCCGCCGATGCGCGCCATGGCGATGGCCATCCGGGCCTCGGTCACGGTGTCCATGGCCGAGGAGACCAGCGGCACGTTCAGCGTGATCCGGCGGGTGAGCCGGGCCGTCGTGTCCGCCTCACCGGGCATCACCTCCGAGTGCGCGGGCAGCAGCAGGACGTCGTCGAAGGTCAGGGCCGGAGGGGCGAACTTGCCGACGTCGCTCATGACACCTTCCGGAGGGTGGCTGCGGGACATCACCCAGTCTAGAGGGGTCCGCGGCGCCAGGATGGTCAGCGCAGCCGGCGTGGCCGGGCGGGACGCTGCTCCCACCGGCCGCCTCTGGCCGGGCCGCGGGCCAGCCGGGCCAGCATGCTCGTGGCGATCAGGCTGGTGACGCTGGCCAGGCCGGCCACCACGCCGCCCGCGACCGCCGCCCGCAGCCACGCGGCCGCACCCCGGGACTGCGCGCCGGCCAGCGCCTGCCAGGCCGCGGCGCGCTCGGCCGCCGCCCGGCCCGGCCACGCGGGCTGGCGCCGGGCCGCCCGGCGCCTCGCGGCCGGCGCCTCAGCCCGGGTCCCGTCGGCGTGTCCACGTCCGCGACCAGCGCACCGAGCAGCGCCAGCGCCGGGTCGTGCGCCAGCTGCGGCCCGGCGGCGCCGCGCGCCGCGAGCACGTTGATAGCTTCCTCGGACCGCCGGATCTCACCGAGATCGACGGCCTGGCCCCCGGTACCGCCCGCTGCCGCCCGCCTGCGTGTGAACTCCAGGCCGGGTGTCACACCGGGCGCTCCGGGTCCGCGCCCCGTGATCACGCAATCGACTCCTCGACCGCAAGCGCCCGGAGCCGGGCCAGCGCCCGGTGCTGGGCCACCCTTACCGCCCCTGCTGACATACCGAGTACGTTACCCGTTTCCTCGGCCGACAGACCGGTCACCACGCGTAGTATTAGCAGCTCACGTAGGTGATGAGGGAGCTGGGCGAGCAGCGCCCTGGTACGTTCCGCCTCAATGTAGGCCACCACGGTCTCTTCCGGCCCGGGCCGCTCATCCGGCCCGTCGGGCAGATCCTCGAACGGCACGGCGAGCCGGGACGCGTTGCGGACCGCGTCGGCCACCTTGTGCGAGGCGATGCCGAACACGAAGGACGCGAACGGCCGGCCCATGTCCCGGTACCGCGGCAGCGCCGCCAGCACGGCCAGGCAGACCTCCTGGGCGACGTCGTCGGCCACGTAGTAGTGACCGGTGATGCGGCCCAGCCGGGCCCGGCAGTAGCGGACCACCATGGGGCGGATCCGCTCCAGCAGGGCCTCGACCGCTCCCGGATGGCCGCGCGACCGCCAGGTCGGGCCAGGTTCACCGAAGCCGCCCTGCCTCGTCGGCCCAGGCTCACCCGGGGGTCCCAGCCGGGTCATACCCCGCGGTCGCGTCCCCGGGCGCGGCCCGGGACCCGTACCCCGAGCTCGCTCGGGCGTCCCCGAGCCCGGCTCCGGACCGCGTACCCGGCCGCGGTCGTCGTAGGCGTCCGGCCCGTGATGCTCTGGCCGGGGATACCGTGCTGGTGGGTAGCGTGCTCGTGGGTAGCGTGCTCGCGGGCCCCCGCCCCCTCGGCCACCGCGGTGCCGGCCGGGAGCACAGCTCCCTGCCCGTCAGCCACGGCCCGGATGATGCATCCCTCGCTCACGACTGCATGATGCCCAGGAAAACGAGGGTGCCCTCATCAATGTGGGCAACAGAAAGGTCACATTGATGTGTCGCGCGACCACGTTCCGAACACGGAATTACAATCAGTAATCAATTGACTACTCAGTGTAATTTGAATTTCTTCGGAGTGTCGCTTTCGCGGCAAAGATAGCGAACCATCAGCATCACCCGACCCGGCTCCGATCACATGGGCCCCGCGATCAGACATTGGTGTCGGTCCTGGGACAGCACATCTCAGATCACGACGGTCGGCCACTGGGCGCCATGGTTCCTGCCACACCCGGCGCCGGACCCGGCCCGCGCCGCCGCGCCCGGCTGGGCAGCCGGGCGGACAGGCGCTTCGACCGCGCGCGGGCCGGCTCCGCGCACGTGCCGCGGCGGCGAGGAGCCCGGGCCTGCCGCCCGGCGGACAGCACGCCGCAGGCCCCCGCCCGGGCCGGAGCCGGGGTGGGGGCCTGCGGTGTTCGTTGCGGACTGTGTTCTCGGTTTTAGTGCGCGTGGCCGTGCGAGTGACCGTGGCCACCCGCGGCCGCAGCCTCGTCCTCTTCCTCGGGCTTGTCCGCCACCAGTGCCTCGGTGGTCAGCAGCATGGCCGCGATGGACGCGGCGTTGAGCACCGCGGACCGGGTCACCTTGACCGGGTCGATCACGCCCTGGGCCAGCAGGTCACCGTACTCGCCGGTGGCCGCGTTGTAGCCCTGGCCGTGGCTCAGCTCCGCGATCTTGGCCACGACGACCATGCCCTCGGCGCCGGCGTTCTCGGCGATCCAGCGGGCCGGCGCGATGAGGGCGCTGCGCACCACTGCCACCCCGGTCGCCTCGTCGCCGGTCTTGCCGAGGTCACCCAGCTTGGCCGCGATGTGCACGAGGGCGCTGCCGCCGCCGGGCACGATGCCTTCCTCGATCGCGGCCCGGGTCGCCGAGATCGCGTCCTCGAGGCGGTGCTTCTTCTCCTTGAGCTCCACCTCGGTGGCGGCACCGACCCGGAGGACGGCCACCCCGCCGGACAGCTTGGCCACCCGCTCCTGCAGCTTCTCCCGGTCCCAGTCCGAGTCGGTCGACTCGATCTCGGCCCGGAGCTGGCGGACCCGGTCGCTGATGGCCTCGGCGTCCCCGTGGCCGTCCACGATCGTGGTGTTGTCCTTGGTCACCACGACCCGGCGGGCCTGGCCGAGGCTCTCGAGCCCGATGTTCTCGAGCTTGAGGCCGACCTCCTCGCTGACGACCTCGCCGCCGGTGAGGATGGCCATGTCGGCCAGCATCGCCTTGCGGCGGTCACCGAAACCGGGCGCCTTGACCGCCACGACGTTGAGCAGGCCGCGGATCTTGTTCACGACCAGCGTGGAAAGGGCCTCGCCGTCGACGTCCTCGGCAATAACCAGGAACGGCTTCTTGGTCTGGGCGACCTTTTCCAGCAGCGGCAGGAAATCCGCCATGGACGAGATCTTGCCTGCGTGCAGCAGGATGTAGGCGTCGTCCGTAACGGCTTCCATGCGCTCCGGGTCGGTCACGAAGTACGGGGAGATGTAGCCCTTGTCGAACTGCATTCCCTCGGTGAACTCGAGCTCCAGGCCCATGGTCGGCGATTCCTCGACGGTGATGACACCGTCCTTGCCGACCTTGCTGAACGCCTCGGCGATGAGCTCGCCGATCTTGGCGTCCTGCGCGGAGACCGTCGCCACGTTCGCGATCTCCTGCTGCTCCTCGACCTCGCGGGCCGACTCCAGCAGCAGGTCGGACACGGCGGCTGCGGCCGCGTCGATCCCCTTCTTCATCGCCATGGGGTTCGCGCCCGCGGTGACGGAGCGGCGGCCCTCACGGACCATCGCCTGCGCCAGCACGGTCGCGGTCGTGGTGCCGTCGCCCGCCACGTCGTTGGTCTTGGTGGCGACTTCCTTGGCGAGCTGAGCACCCAGGTTCTCGTACGGGTCCTCCAGGTCGATCTCACGCGCGACGGTCACACCGTCGTTGGTGATGGTCGGAGCGCCCCACTTCTTGTCGATCACGACGTTGCGGCCCTTCGGACCCAGCGTCACCTTGACGGCGTCGGCGAGGCGGTTCACGCCACGCTCGAGCGCGCGCCGTGCCTCCTCGTCGAACTCCAGCATCTTGGCCATGAGCACCTCAAATTGCCGTGTATAGGTCGTGCCCGGCGGCCGGGTGAGCCCGGCCGCGGGCCCGGTTTGGTCCTGCGGACCTCTGGTTTTACGGACTACCGCCCCGGACGCAGAACAAGCGCCGGGGCGGTGGTCCTGAGGCGGTTCCCCGCCGCGGGCTGCGGGCCCGCGGCAGCGCCGCCGGTTACTGCTCGATCTACTTCTCGATGATGGCGAGCACGTCACGGGCGGAGAGCACCAGGTACTCCTCGCCGTGGTACTTCACCTCGGTGCCGCCGTACTTGCTGTACAGCACCACGTCACCGACCTTGACGTCCATCGGCACGCGCTTGGCGCCGGCGTCATCGAACCGGCCGGGGCCCACAGCCAGGACTTCGCCCTCCTGGGGCTTCTCCTTGGCGGTGTCTGGAATCACGAGCCCGGACGCAGTGGTCTGCTCGGCCTCCAGAGTGCGGACCACGATCCGGTCTTCGAGTGGCTTGAGAACAACCTTGGTAGCGGTCGCCACGATCTGACCTCCTCCTCCGAAAAGGATGGGGAAACGACTATTAGAGAGGAACGACCATGGCCAGCTGTCGTCGCGGGTGCCAGTCCAGCCTCGTCGCATTAGCACTCTACCCTAGAGAGTGCCAGTCCCGAACAGTAGTCCGGGCGCGGCCGCGACGTCAAACCTCCGGCGCGCCATCGGGCCGATCGCCCGGCGGCAGCGCGCCGGCCCGCCGTCAGACCAGGACACTGGTCACCGGGAGCGCCGAATCGGCGCCCACGTCCAGCGGGGACGGCTTGGCGTCGCGCGCCACGAGTTCCGCCCCGAGCGCCGCCACCATGGCCCCGTTGTCGGTGCACAGGCCGGGCCGCGGCACCCGCAGCCGGATGCCGGCCGCCTCGCAGCGCTCCGCGGCCAGCGCGCGCAGCCGGGAGTTGGCCGCCACGCCGCCGCCGATGACCAGGTGGTCCACGCCGTTGGCCCGGCAGGCCTGCACCGCCTTGCGGGTCAGCACGTCCGCCACCGCCTCCTGGAAGGACGCCGCGACGTCCGCCACCGGGACACTCGCCCCGGCCGCGCGCCGCTCCTCCACCCAGCGGGCCACCGCGGTCTTCAGCCCCGAGAACGAGAAATCGAAGGTCTGGTCCCGGTACTTGGCCCGGGGGAAGGCGATCGCGGCCGGATCTCCTTCCCGGGCCTCCTTGTCGATCGGCGGCCCGCCCGGGAACGGCAGCCCCAGCACCCGGGCCACCTTGTCGTAGGCCTCACCCGCGGCGTCGTCGATCGTGGCGCCGAGCGGCTGCACGTCGCCGGCGATGTCCCGGGCCAGCAGCAGCGAGGAGTGCCCGCCGGACACCAGCAGCGCGATGGCCGGCTCGGGCAGCGCGCCGTGCTCCAGCTGGTCCACGGCGATGTGCGCGGCCAGGTGGTTCACCGCGTACAGCGGCTTGCCCAGGGCCAGCGCGTAGGCCTTGGCCGCGCAGACGCCCACCAGCAGCGCCCCGGTCAGCCCCGGGCCCGCGGTCACCGCGATCGCGTCCACGTCGGCCAGCGTGACCCCGGCCGTGGCCAGCGCCCGGTCCACCGCCGGGACCATGGCCTCCAGGTGCGCGCGGCTGGCCACCTCGGGCACCACGCCGCCGAAGCGGGCGTGCTCGGCCACGCTGGAGGCCACCGAGTCGGCCAGCAGCTCGTGCCCGCGCACCAGCCCGGCGCCGGTCTCGTCGCAGGACGTCTCGATGCCCAGGACCAGGGGGGCGAGGGGTGCCGTCATCGGGGGCCTCCTGCCGCCGACTTCGGGTCTCCGCGTTTGGTGCACGGTGCGTCTCGGGCCGGCGAAACCGAACCGGCGCGGGCGGGGCAGGCTGAGCTGCATCACCAGGGCGTCCGTGCCGGACGGCTGGTAGTAGCCGCGCCGGACGCCGATCTCGGCGAAGCCCCGGCTGCGGTACAGCCGCTGCGCCCGGTCGTTGTCCACCCGGACCTCGAGGAAGACCTCGGTGCAGCCCCGCCGGGCCGCCTCGGCGATCAGGGCGTCCAGCAGCATGGCCCCGATCCGCTGGCCCCACCGGTCCTGCGCCACGGCCATGGTGAGCACGTCGGCCTGGCCGCCGCCCGGGCTCAGCAGCCCCGCGTACCCGACCAGGCGTCACCGCCCCGGCGTCCTCGGCGACCAGGTAGTACCGCCCGCTGGCCGCCCCGTCCAGCTCGGACGCCAGCATGGCCTCCGACCACGCCTCGTCCCCGAACAGGGCGTGTTCCAGCCGGACCACGGCGGGAAGGTCGGCGCGGGTCATGGCGCGCAGCGTGATGCCCGGCCGGGGGTGTGGCGGAGCCTGGGGGGACGGCGGGGACTGATGCGGGCTGCGGGGTCCGGCGTGGCGGCGGGGCCCGGGGCCGCGGCGTCGTGGCGCGTCACGGTACCGTCACCCGCTTCGGCGGCCCGGGCACCCGGGCGTCGGGCCGGCGCAGGTAGATCGGCTCGGCCCCGGTGCCGGGAGCACCCGCGGCGAGTTGCTGGGCCGCGAGCCGGGCCAGGGTGCCCGCCGCCGGGTAGGACGGCCCGATGGGCTCACCCAGGACGCCGGGGTAGAGCAGCGCGCCCGCGCCTGCGGCCAGGATGCCCCGGCTGGCTGCCGCTGGCTGGCTGTCTGCGGCGGCCTGGCTGGTCCGGCCGCCCTGGCTGGCGGCGGCCAGTTCCGCCACGTCGGCCGGGATGCCGACCGCCGGGCCGTCCAGGCGGCGGCCCTGAGGCGTCGTAGCGGGCCCAGTACACCTCGCGCCGCCGGGCGTCGGTGGCCACGATGAACTCCCGGCCCCCGGCGGCCGCTCGCCGCGTCGGCGGCGATCACGTCGAGCGTGCACACCCCGTACACCGGAACGCCCAGGGCGCTGCCGAGCACCCGGGCGGTGACCAGTCCCACGCGCAGCCCGGTGTACGGGCCGGGCCCGGTCCCGGCGGCCACGGCGGTGATGTCCAGCCGGCCCGCGCCGGCCTCGGCCAGCACGGCGTCGATGGAGGACGCCAGCAGCTCACCGTGGCGGCGCGCGTCGACCGTGGTGGTCTCGGCCAGCACGTGCGTCCCGTCATGCAGGGCTACCGTCACGGCTGGCGTCGCGGTGTCGAACGCGAGCAGTAGCACGGGCGCCAAGCCTAGTTGACCAGGCAGACGAGACAGGACGGCCGCGCCGGGCGCGGCCCGGCTCAGGCGGCGTCACTTCAGCTGGGCGAGCACGTCGCGGGCCGCGGCGATCGCCCCGGCCCGGAGCTGGGCCGGGGAAACCGAGCCGTAGCCACCCCGGCCGCTGTTGCCCTGCAGCACCGCGGTGAGCACGACGTTGCGGTCCCGGACCACCACCGTCATCAGGTCCGTCTTGATCCCGGCTCCCGCGGGTGACCTGCAGCGCGGAGAACGCCTTGGTGCCCAGCCCCGCGATCGTGGTGATCGTGGCCTTCGGCAGGTGGGTGGCCTTGGGCGGGCTGGTCTTCTGCTGCAGCGCGGAGGCGTACCCGTCGATCGCCGCGAACGTGGCGCTGCCGTCCCCGCTGGCCAGGCCGTTCGGCGTGTACGCCTGGACCTGGACGTTCAGCAGCCGGTAGAGCGGCCGGTGGTCCAGGGTCCAGCTGCACAGGCTGGCCTCGCCGCCGTCCAGCGAGCTCGGCGAGGCGACGACCCGCTTCCCCGGCAGGTACTGGCTGAGCGTGCTGGCGGTCACCGCGGTGCACGCGTTCGGGACGGTCCTGAACTCACCGGCCTGGAACGCGGTCACCAGGGGGTTCGGGACGCTGGCCGGCTTGCTGCCGCCGCTGACCAGGAACCACACGCCGACACCGATGAGCACGGCCACGCCGAGCACGCCGCCCCAGAGGTACATCGAGCGGCGGTTCCGGCGGGCCCGGGCCGCGGCCTGGCGCCCCCGCGGGCGCGCCGACGGCGGGACGGCCGCATCCGGCTCCTCGTCGCGCACCGGGCGGCTCGTGGTACGCCCGCAGGCTCGTCGTAGCCCGGCGGCTGGTCAAAGCCCGGTGGCTGGTCATACCCGGGCGGCTCGTCGTAACTACCCGGTGCGCTGTGCCTGCCCGGCGCCTCCACGCCCGGCCGGGCGGCGCCGTACCCGGCCGGGCGCCCCAGTGCCGCGGCGGGCCGCGCCGCGCCCGGTGTCCGGGCGGACCGTGGCGCGCCGCTTCCCGCGGTCGGAGCCCTCCGCCCAGCGTGGATCGACGGCGAGCCCCGCCCAGGGCGGAAGCTCCTCGTCGTCGTCCGGGTAGCGGTCATCGCCCCACTGCCGGTCGCCGCGTGGGGACAGCCGACCAGAGCGGGGGTTACGGGGCCCCTGCTGAGCCACGGCGCGCCTCCGGGAAAGGGATCAGACCGTGCAGAACGGCGCGAGACGCATTACCGGACGGCAGCCCGTGCCGGGAGACTGCTGACATCAGCAATGCGGGGACAGTCGGAAACTATATGGCCTTGGGTGTCACGCGTAGGGCACAACGCGCGGATCCGCGGCGGATGCCCAGCGCTCCCCGATACCGGCCAGAGTCACCCACCGCATCTCGCCGGGCTCGCCGGCCGGGGGCATCGTGATCGTGACCTCCAGGCGGTCGGCCGCGAGCTCCTCGACCAGGCCCTCGCCCCACTCCACCACGGTCACGCAGTCCTCCAGGGACGCGTCCAGGTCCAGGTCATCCACTTCAGCGACGCTGCCCAGCCGGTAGGCGTCCACATGGACCAGGCCCGGGCCGCCGCCCAGCGGCGGATGCACCCGGGCGATGACGAACGTCGGGGAGGTCACCGGCCCGCGGACGTCAAGCCCCTGCCCGATGCCCTGCACCAGGGTGGTCTTGCCCGCCCCGAGCGGCCCGGTGAGCACGACCAGGTCACCGGCCCGGAGCAGGGCGGCGATCCGCTGGCCCAGCGTCCGCATGTCATCCCCGGTGGCCACCGGGATGCGGTCAGCCAGCCCGCGGCCGGAGTCGTGGCCAGACCCCACGCAGCAGCACCTGCCTTCTCCACGCGCTGGCCCGGCGCGCTCCGCCTGCTGGCGCGGACCGCCCGGGCCCGGAACTGCCGTCACGCGGAGCGTTCGCGCGCCGCCGCGCCCGCGTCCACCCTCGCGATCAGGCCGGTGATCGCCTCGTTGACCACCTCGGGAGCCTCCAGGATAAGGGCGTGGCCCGCGCCGGGTACCCAGACGAGCTCCGCGCCGGGAATCGCCTCGGCCAGTTCCAGGCCCAGGGACGGGCGAGATCGAGCCGGTCCTTGTCCCCGGTCAGCGTGACCACGGGAACCCGGCCCAGGGTGGCGAGGGTGCCGCGCATGTCCACGCGCGTACAGGGCTTCCCCGAACGCCGCGACCACCTCGATGGGGGTGGACCTGATCATCTGCTCCAGGAAGTCCACCACCGCGGGATGCACCTGCGGATCACCGAAGCCGATGAAGCGGGTGCTGAGGAAGGACAGGTCACCGGCCACCCGGCGGCTCCGTTCCACCAGCATGGCCCGGTAGCCGGTGGCGGCGCCGCGCAGCACCACCGGGAGGGCCCGGGTGAGCACCGGCCTGATCGGCCCGGGCATCCAGGGGCTGCCCGCGGACAGCCCGCTGGCCGCCGTGGAGATGAGCGCCACCCCGGTGACCTTGGTGCCGAAGAGCTCGGGGTGCTGGCCGGCCAGCGCCATGATGGTCATGCCGCCCATGGAGTGGCCGACCAGGACCACCGGCATGTCACCCGGGGCAACCGCCCTGATGACCAGGTCCAGGTCGGCGCCGAGCCGCTCGATGCTCGCCGGCCCCGCCGCGGAGCGCCCGGACCGGCCGTGGTCGCGCTGGTCCCAGAACACGAGCCGGTGCTGGCCCAGCGCGGCCCGCTGGAAGTGCCAGCAGTCCTGGTTCAGCGTGTAGCCGTGGCAGAAGATGATCGTGAGCGGGGCGGCGCATCGCGCCGGGACTGCTTCCCGGCCGCGGGCGGCTCGTCGATCTCGACGTGCAGCGGGACCCCGTCGTCGGTCAGCACGGTGAGCGGCTGCCCGCGCAGCTGGCCCAGCTTCTCCGGCGCCGCGGCGGCGCGCAGGACCTGGGTGCGGCCTATCGCGATCCGCTCGGCCGCCACGACCGCTCCGGCCCCGGCCGCCACGGCCCCGGCCGCCAGCCCCGCCACTCCCGTGATCCGCCGCCAGGTCGCCATCGCACCTCCCTGCCGCGCGTCCTGGCCCGGCGACCCGCCGTCGAGCGGCAGGTCAGGCTTGCGGCCCCGTCACCGTGCCCGATCAGCCCCGCACCAGGGGACTCACTGTCCTCGTATGCTACTCCACGGTAAGTTCGCGGTACTCCGCTGGCAAAGTTGGTCACAACCTCGTAGGAAACCGTGCCCAGGGCGTCCGCCCACTGCTGGGCCGTGGGCTCGCCAGAGTCTCCCGGGCCGAACAGCACCACCTCGTCGCCGGTTTCGGCCGGCTCGGCCGCGAAGTCGATGACGGACAGGTCCATGCACACGGTGCCGGCGATGTGCCAGCGCCTGCCGCGGGCCTGGACCTCGACCACGCCGGAGGCGTGCCGGGGTATGCCCTCGGCATAGCCCAGCGGGATCAGCCCCAGGGTGCTCTCGCCCCGGGTGGTGTAGCGATGGCCGTAGGACACCGCGGTACCCCCGGGGACCCGCTTGACCAGGGTCAGCCGGGTCCGGACCGTCATGGCCGGGCGGAGCCAGTCCGGGGCGCCCCCGGGGAGGGTGGCCAGCCCGTAGATCGCGCCGCCCGGGCGGACCAGGTCGAACCAGGTGCCTGGGAGGTGAAGGGCCGCCGCGGTGTTGGCCAGGTGGCGCACCTCGGGCCGGGCTCCCTCCGCCTCGGCCAGCGCGACAGCCTCGGTGAACCGGGCCAGCTGGGCGTCCACGGACGGATGCCCCGGTATGTCCGCGCAGGCCAGATGGGACCATATCCCGGCGATCGTGATGGTCCCGGCGGCCTCGGCCGCCCGGGCGGCGGCGACCAGCGCCGGCCAGTCGGCCGGGGTGGCGCCACCCCGGGCCATCCCGGTGTCGATCTTGAGGTGCACGCGGGCCGGCCGGCCGGCCCGGGCGGCCGCGGCCGCGATCTCGTGCAGCAGCGGCACCGCGTCCACGGTCAGGTCGACGCCGCCGCGGATCGCCGCCTCGTGTGCCCCGCCGGGCGCCCCGAGCAGGGTGAGAATGCGGGTCGTGATGCCCGCCTGGCGCAGGGCGAGCGCCTCGTGCTCGTGCACCACGCCCAGCCAGTCCGCGCCGCCGGCCACCGCCGCCTGCGCCGAGGGGATCATGCCGTGGCCGTAACCGTCGGCCTTGACCACCGCCATCAGCTGGGTGCCGCCGACGTGCCCGCGCATCGCCTCGACGTTGCGGGCGACGGCGGCCAGATCGATGAGTGCTTCCGCGTGACCGTCCATGGCCTCCCAGTTTGCCAGCCCGCGGGGGCGGGGCGGTCTCGCGAGAGCCGCCCAGCCTGGCGGACCGGGCGTGGCGGGCCCGCCGTCGGGCCGGGCATGGCGTGCGGCCGGCGCCGGGCCGGGCATGGCGTGCCCGGGCCGGGACGGGACGGGATGGGCGTGCTCAGCGGGCCCGGCGGCGGACCGCCCGGATCGCGTCGGGCAGCGCGCCGACCACGTCCGCGGCCCCGATCGGCGCCTCCGCGTACCCGGCCCGGGGTTCTTCCGGGTTGGTGACATCCCACCCGCCGCCGGACGGCTCGATGGCGGGCGCCGGACGTGCGCCGGCCCCGGCGGCAGCCAGCCGGGCGGCGAGCCCGTGCAGGTACGCGGCGGCCGCCGCGGCCTCGCCGGCCTCCAGGCGCTGCGCGAGCAGCGAGCCGGCCAGCCCGGACAGCACGTCCCCGGTGCCCGCGGTGGCCAGCCAGGAGGTCCCGGTCGGGTTGACGCGCAGCGGCGGCTGGTCATCCCGCCCGGCCCCGGCGTGACTGCCCCTGCCCGGCCCGCCGTTACCCGGCTGGCCCCATCCCGGCTGGCCCCAGCCTGGCTGGCCTCGTCCTGGCTGGCCCCGCCCGGGCTGGCCGCTGCAGCGGCCGTCAGGCGTGGCGATCACCGTGGTGGACCCCTTGAGCAGGACCGTGGCCCCCAGGCTGGCTGCGGCCCTCGTGGCGTGTTCCAGGCGGCGGCTCTCCACGTCGGCCGGATCGGCACCGAGCAGCCGCCCCAGTTCGCCCGCATGCGGGGTGAGCAGCGTCGGCGCCTCGCGGGCGAGCAGTCCCTTGTGAGCCGCCAGCAGCGTCAGCCCGTCCGCGTCGACCAGCACCGGCACGTCGCTGGCCAGCACCGCGGCCAGCCGCTCCCGGGCCTCGTCATCGGTGCCCATGCCGGGGCCCACCACCCAGGCCTGGACCCGTCCTGCCGCGCGGACATCCTCGCCGGCCGGGATGTCCTGGCCGGTGACGGTGATCACTGCCTCCGGCCAGAGCATCCGGACCACGGCCACCGCCGGCGCTGCGGACACCAGCCGGACCATCCCGGCGCCGCCGCGGATGGCACCGCCGACGGCCAGCGCGGCCGCCCCGGTGAACCGCTCGCTGCCCGCGACGATCCCGACCACGCCCCGGCGGTACTTGTCGGACTCCTCGGAGGGCCGGGGCAGGAGGGCAGCCACGTCCGCGGCCTGCATGGCGCTGGCGTCCGGGGCGTCCAGGTACGGGCCGAGGCCGATGTCGATCAGCTCAACCACCCCGGCGTGCCGCGCGCCCGGGTCGATCAGCAGCCCGGGTTTCAGCGTCCCGAACGTCACGGTCACGTCGGCCTGGATCGCGGCCCCCTCGACCACGCCGGTGTCCGCGTCCACCCCGCTCGGCAGGTCCACCGCGACCAGCACGGCCGGCGGATCGTGCGGCCAGCCCGGCCAGCGAGGCCTGCGGCTCCCGCAGGCCGCCGTGCCCGCCGATACCCAGCAGGCCGTCGAGGATCAGGTCGGCCGCGCCGAGAGCCGCCGGGACCGCGGCGTCGTCCGGGCTGGCCAGCCGGCCGCCCGCGTCACGCAACGCGGCCGCGCCCTGCTCATGCACCCGCGAGCCGGCCGTGACGGCCAGCACCGCCGCCCCCCTGCGGGCCAGCCGGGCCGCCGCGTAGAGCGCGTCGCCGCCGTTGTCCCCGCTGCCCGCGAGGACCACGACCCTCGCCCCGGGCACCTTCCCGACCAGGCCCGCGCTCACCGACGCCAGCCCGGCCGCGGCCCGCTGCATCAGCGCGCCCGGCGGCACCTTCGCCATGAGGGCCTGCTCCGCCGCCCGGACCTTCCGCACCTGGTGCGCATATCTCATGCTTCGGCCACCACCATCGCGATGCTCATCCCGGCATCATGACTCAGGGAGACATGCCAGCGGCGGATGCCCCGCTGGCTCGCTGCGTCGGCGACCGTACCCCGGATCTCGAGCCGGGGCCCGCCCGCGGCGTCCCGGATCACCTCCACGTCGGTCCAGCTCAGCCCGGGCGGCGCGCCGAGCGCCTTGGCCACGGCTTCCTTGGCGGCGAAGCTGGCCGCCAGGGACCGGGCCGCCCGCCGCGTTCGCTCTCGGCGAACAACCGGGCCGCCAGAGCCGGGGTGCGCCGCAGCGCTTCCTCGAAGCGGCTGATGTCCACCAAGTCCACCCCGATGCCAACGATCACCCGCCCAGCCTGTCACGCCATCGCGCCCCGCGCGGGCGGCCGGGTGACGAAGGCGGGTCAGCCGGGAGCTGGCAGGTGCGCCCGCACCGGCGCAGCCGCCCGCCCCACCGCGCCCGACCAGAACGCCCCCCACCTGAGCGGCGACGTGGCACGGCTCCTCCGTACACGTCGGCCCACCCGTACCTGAGCGTCTGCTGGCCATCGACGGCGCTGGAGTTGTCCCGGCGAATATCGCGCCAGCGGAGTTCAACCGGGTGGGCCACCAGCCCGTCCAGCTCGACCACCACGCCGTACGCCTGGTAGAGCGACGTCCTGGTACTGATGCTGGCCGGCCCGGGTCACCTGGTACTGCCGGGTCGCGGCCGGGCAGCCCGTGCGGCCGCTCCACACGGGTCACGTACCGGAACTCCAGCAGGGAGTGCACCCCATGCGCGCCCGGCCCCAGCGCCGCGGACAACTCGGTGCGCCAGCGGACCCGGCGCCGTAACGCCATCGCGGCTGCGATCCGGTCCGGTGTGGTCTTCCGGCTGGCCGCAGGCCCGCAAGAGCCAGCTCAGGGCCTCGTCGAGGCTGGCCGCCCCGGCCGCGAGATCCAGCGCCGTCTCCTCGATCCGGGTCTGCGGCGGCGTGCGGGCCGGGTGACGGGCCTGGCTCACCCGGCGCGAGTAGTGCAAGGCGACGCCCCCGATCGCAGAGACGAGCTGGCCGCTGGGCACCATGACGTGGATGGCGCGGGACGGGGTTGCCGAAAGCGCCTGCAGTTCGGCGGCCGTCGTGGTGACTGAGCACGGCCTCATCGCCGCCGCCCGCAGCACCGCCGCCCACCGGCACCGGCGGGCCGGCGGGGGTCGCCGCTGAACGTCGCGTATACGCCAGGGTGGAGGCGTTGCCAGCGCCCACTGCGCAACCGCGCCTCGACCTGCTTGCGGGTCATGCCATTACCGAGCGCCTGGGCCCTGGTCAGCACGCCGCACTGCCGTTCAAGCAGGTCACGAAGGTGTTCGGCTAACTCGGCTGTCACACATCCAGACTCACCTCGCCGGCGATACCCCGCCACCCCACAACGCCGTTCTGTGGATAACCATCAGCAGTGAGGATCCCCCCCAATAGGGGGTCTCAATCGAACTGCTAATCGAGAGGGGGCGGGGCGGGGCGGGGGGGTCAGCCTGCGGCCCGGACCGCGGCGGCCAGCCGGTCCGCGGTCCGCTGCGCCTGCTCGATGTCGACGGCCTCCACCATCACGCGGACCGCGGGCTCGGTGCCGCTGGGCCGGACCAGGACCCGGCCGGAGGTGCCGAGTTCCTCGCGGGCCGCGGCCACCACGGAGGCCAGTTCCTCCGACGCGCTGACCCGGGCCTTGTCCACTCCGGGCACGTTGACCAGGACCTGCGGGTACTTGGTCATCACCGCCGCGACGTCGGCCAGCGGCAGCGCCTGGCGGGCGGCCGTGGCCAGCAGGTGCAGGGCGGTGAGCAGGCCGTCGCCGGTGGTGGCGTGCTCGAGCATGATGATGTGCCCGGACTGCTCGCCGCCGAGGCCGAAGTGGCCGTCCCGCATGGCCTCGAGCACGTAGCGGTCCCCGACCGCGGTCTCGACCACGGTGATCCCGGCGTCCTGCATCGCGTTGCGGAAGCCGAGGTTGGACATGACGGTGGACACCACGGTGTTGCCGGGCAGCTCGCCCCGGCCGGCCAGGGCGAGGGCCAGCACGGCGAGGATCTGGTCCCCGTCGATCACCTCGCCGTCCGCACCGACCGCCAGGCAGCGGTCCGCGTCGCCGTCGTGCGCGATGCCGGCGTCCGCACCCCGCTTGGTCACCTCCGCCGAGAGGGTCTCCAGGTGAGTCGATCCGCAGCCGGCGTTGATGTTGTGCCCGTCCGGCTCGACACCGATCGCGATGACCTCGGCTCCGGCCCGCTGCAGCAGCCGCGGGGCGAACGCGGCGGCGGCGCCGTGCGCGCAGTCCACGACGACGGTGAGGCCGGCCAGCGGGCCCGTCGAGCCGTTCCCGGCGACCGGGTGAGCCACGGAGGCCAGCACATGGTCGAGGTAGCGGTCCGGCTCGGTGGTGGCGTCGGAGACCCGGCCGAAGCCCGCGGGCAGGTCGCTGCGCCGCCGGGGCGGCATCCCCAGGTGCGCCTCGATCTCGTCCTCGACCGCATCGGGCAGCTTGAAGCCGCCGCGCCCGAACAGCTTGATCCCGTTGTCGGGCGCCGGGTTGTGGCTGGCGGACAGCATCACGCCCAGGTCCGCGCCGAGGTCACGGGTCAGGAAGGCCACCGCGGGCGTGGGGATCACGCCGAGCCGCAGCACGTCCACGCCCGACCCGGCCAGCCCGGCCACGACCGCCGCCTCGAGGAACTCTCCCGAGGCCCGGGGGTCGCGGCCCACGACCGCCAGCGGGCGGCCGCCCGATTCCTCGGCCGCCGCGAACGCGCCCGTGTTGTGCAGGACGGAGGCGGCGGCACGGGCCACGTCCATGGCCAGCTGGCCGGTCAGGTCCTCGCCGGCCACTCCGCGGACACCGTCAGTTCCGAACAAGCGGACCATGGTCTCGCAGCCCCCCGGTCATCTCGTTGTCGAGGTATACCAAACAGACTTGCCTGGGGGGTTAGCCAGGAACGCAGGTCAGCTGGTTAGCGCTTGGAGTACTGAGGCGCCTTGCGGGCCTTCTTCAGACCGTACTTCTTGCGCTCCTTGACCCGCGCGTCCCGGGTCAGGAAACCAGCCCGCTTCAGCGTGGTCCGGTTCTCCGGGTCAACGAGGATCAGCGCCCGGGCGATGCCCAGCCGCAGCGCGCCCGCCTGCCCGGTGATGCCGCCGCCGCTGATGCGGGCGACCACGTCGAACTGGTTCTCCGCGCCGAGGCTCACGAACGGCTCGCTGATCAGCTGCTGGTGCACCTTGTTCGGGAAGAACTCGGCCAGCGTCCGGTCATTGATCCGCCACTGTCCCGACCCGGGGACGATGCGGACGCGGGCGATGGCTTCCTTGCGGCGCCCGGTGCCGAGCGCGCTGCCCGTCACCACCGGCTTACGGGCCGGCTGCCGCTCGCCGGCTTCCGCAGCCGTCTCGGTGGTGTACTCCGACACGTGCTCGCCGGCGTCTTCCGCCGTCTCCACGCTGGCGCCCTCTGCGAGCTCCTGCGTGCCAGTGGACTCGGCCACGGTTCCTTCCTCGTACTTCCTCATCGGTTCTGATCAGTATGGGTTCTGATCAGGGCGCCCGCCTGGCGGCGGTCCCCCGGCGCGGTGCCGCGGGCCCTGCCGGGTCAGCGGCTGCCCGCGCTGGCGGCAGGCGCCTGCTGGTCGATCTGCTTGATCTCGAACGGGGTGGGGAGCTGCGCCTGGTGCGGGTGGTCCGGCCCGGCGTACACCTTGAGCTTGCGCAGCTGGCTGCGGCCCAGGGAGTTCTTCGGGAGCATGCCCCGCACGGCCTTCTCGATCACCCGCTCAGGGTGCCGCTCGAGCAGGTCACCGTAGGCCATCGAGTGCATCCCGCCCGGGTAGCCCGAGTGGCGGTAGGCGCGCTTCTGCTCCAGCTTCCGGCCACTGAGCGCGACCTTCTCCGCGTTGATGACGATGACGAAGTCACCGGTGTCGATGTGCGGCGCGAAGATCGGCTTGTGCTTGCCGCGCAGCAGGGTCGCGGCCTGGGTAGCCAGGCGGCCGAGGACGACGTCGGACGCGTCAATGACGTGCCACTGACGCTGGATGTCGCCGGCCTTGGGGCTGAATGTGCGCACGGTGGTAAGCCTTCGTGTGGTGGGACCTGATCCTGGTTCCGCGCCCGGGAGGCACGACAAGCTGGGCTGCCATCCCGGGTGAGGGAGTCCGACGCGTTCGCCGCCGCGTAACCAGCCTCGCTGAGCGGGCACCACGGGCATGCGAACACACATGGACGTCCAAGAAGGATACCGGCCCTGGCGACCAACGGTCAAAGCGAGCGGTGCAGCCCAGGCCGCGGGGCAAATTGGCGGTCCGCCCGAGGCCGGTCCCGTAGAACGATACGCTCCCGGCATGGGCTACCCGGGTGACGAGGGCGGCGGCCCGCCGGACAGCCGACTGGACACGCCAGCTGGCCGCGGCAGCGGCCAGCGGGAGGGGGTGCTGGCCGCGGAAGCGGCCCGCGGGAGAGGACGCGCAGCGGCAGCCACCGCCGCCCGGCCGGCGATTCCCGGCCCGGGCACCACGGGCCTATCCGGCTGCACCTCCCGTACCGCGGGCCCGCGGCTACCCGGGCTCTGCGGGCTCCCGCGGCCGGCCCGGGCTACCCGGCGCCTGCCGCGGGAACGGCGCGCTATCGCGCCCGCGTGCTCCGCGACCGGGGCCGGGGCCCGGCGACCGGGCGGCGGGGACGTGACCCGGCCGGGGACAGCGAGTCCGGCCGCGGCACCGTCCGGGGCGGCCCAGGCCCCGCCCACGGTCGCGGCGGCCCCCCGTCGCGCGAGAACGCCTGGCGCCGCCCGGACCGGCGGCCCGGCCAGGAGATCCAGGGGGGACCCGGGAGCACGCCCGCCAGCGGCGGGTCACCGTCCCGCGGATCGTTGTGGAGCGCCGGGGCGTTCCGCACCGCGGGGCCGGGCGGACGCGGCCCGGTCCGCGGATTCCCGCCCGCACCCGGAGCGCCCGACCCGGTGTACCCGCCGGGCCAGTTCTCGCCCTGGAACGCGCCCGCGCTCCGGACCGTCGGCGCCGCCGGGCGGCCCGGGCTGGCTGCCGGGTCCGGCCCTGACCCGTCCGAGCCCGAGTACTCGCTGCTGGCGGTCAGCGACCCGTCGGCCGACGCCACGGCCACCCAGACCTGGGCGGTACTGGACGACGCCCTGCTGGGTGAGTGGAGCGCCCCCGGCGCGGTCCGGGCCGGGCGAGAGCCCGCCCCCCGGGGCTGGCGAGGGCACCCAGGACGGCCCCCGGGGGTTCTTCGAGCCGGCCAGCGGGCCTCCGGCGCCGTCTGGGTCCGCGGCGCCGCCGGGGTACGCGGATCAGGCCGGGGCAGACGGCTACCCCGGCGAGAACGGGGTCCGCGGCGAGAACGGCCTGGCCGTCGAGGCGGGCTCCCCCGGCCGGCTGGGGGGCCCGGACCGGCTCAGGTATCCCGGTGGGGCTGACTATCCCGGGGAAGCCGGGGACCCGGACGGCGGCCCCGGGCATCCCGGAGACGCCGGATACCCGGGCCAGACGGACCCGTCGCTGCGCACCCCCCGCCCGGGGGGACGGCTCGCGGCCCGGCAGGGCCTCCAGGAGGGCCCCGCAGAAACCCAGGCGCCGGACACCGCCGCGGCCGGGACCCGGGGGTCGAGGTCCGCGGCCCGCGGGCGTAAGCCGCGCAAGCCACGCAGGCCACCCAGCCGGGCCCGGATGTGGCTGATGCCGCTGGTCATGATGGTGGTCGTCATCGCCGGAATCACCGTGGCCTACCTGCACTTCGCCCAGGGGCAGGCCACGCCGGCCGCCGCGCCGACGGCCCGGCCGGCCACGGCCTCCAGCAGCGCGTCGCCCAGCCTGGGCCCCTGGCAGCACATCACCACCCGGGCCGACGACCCGAAGGCCCTGTCGCTCGCGGAGCTGTTCCCGCCCCGGTACACGGCGGGCGGGACCGTGGTCCGGACCATCCAGCGGTCCGGGCGAAACTGCCCGAACACGGTACTGGGGAACCGGCTGCGGGCCGCCCTGCGCAAGGCCGGCTGCACCCAGGTCATGCGGGCGAGCTACCTGTCCGCCGGGCAGAAGATCATGGCCACCGTCGGGGTGCTGAACCTGGCCAGCGTGACCGACGCGGAGCACGCCGGGAAGGCGACCGGCGCGACCGCGTTCATCAAGCAGCTGCCGGCCGCGCACGGCCCGACCAGGAACCTGATGAAGGGGACCGGGCTGGAAGAGGCCCAGATCAAGGGCCACTACCTGATCCTCACCTGGGCGGAGTTCACCAACCTGAAGGCCCCCGGCAGCGCGGCCCGCCGGACCGAGCTGGACACGTTCTCCCGCCAGCTGGTCACCAGTACGGCCGGCATCAGCCTGACCAGCCGGATGGTGTTCGGTAAGCCTCAGATCCCGTAAGCCGGTACCCGTCAACGCGGAGTTCCCGCGGCCCGGGGCCATCAGCCCCCGGTGCGCTCGGCGGGGGCGGTCCGGACCCGCCGGGTGGCCTGGGCGCGGCCGGCGAGCTGGCCCGGCGGCGGGTACCGGACCTCTTCCAGGCAGAGCCCGTGCGGCGGCACCACGGGGACCGCGGGGTCGCGGACCCGGGCCGTGAGCACCTGGGCCGGCCAGGACGGAGGCCGCGCACCCTCACCCACCTTCAGGAGCGCTCCCACCAGGGCCCGCACCATCGAGTGGCAGAACGCGTCCGCGACCACGGTGGCCTCGGCTACGGCGGCCTCCGGCCGCGCCCAGGAGAGGGAGAGCAGCTCGCGCACGGTGCTCGCCCCCTCGCGGCGGCGGCAGAAGGCGGCGAAGTCATGCTCGCCGAGCAGCAGCCCGGCGGCCTCGTTCATGGCACCGATCCCGACCGGGTGGCGGTACCAGAGAGTGTCGTAGCGGCGCAGCGGGTCCGGCCCGGTCACGTCGTCGCAGACCCGGTAGGAGTACCGGCGGCTCAGCGCGGAGAACCGGGCGTCGAACCCGTCCGGGGCAGGGCCGATCCGGCGGACCCGGACGTCGGGGGGCAGCAGCCCGGCCAGCCGGCGCAGGATAGCTGGCGCCGCCTCCTGCCACGCGGCCGCGGGCAGGTCGGCGTGCGCCACCTGGCCGCGCGCATGGACTCCGGCGTCGGTCCGGCCCGCCACGGTCAGCTGGACCGGCGGGTCGGCCCGCAGCACCCGGGTCAGCGCATCCTCCAGCACCTGCTGGACCGTGCGCTGGCCAGGCTGGCGGGCCCAGCCAGAGAAGCCGCCGCCGTCGTAGCTGAGGTCGATCCGGACCCGGCAGGCCTCAGCAGTCAACGGCGACGGCTCCCTGGCTACTTCTCCGGCGTCCCGGCGGAGTCCTCGTCCTCGCCGTCGGCCGAGTCGTCCGCTGTGGCCCCGTCCTCAGGCCGCAGCCCCGTCCTCAGCGGGCCGTCCTCGGCGTCCGTCCTCAGGCGCCGCGTCGGCGTCCGCCTCGGCCGTGACGTCAGCGTCGACGGCCTCGGCTTCCTCGGCGGCGGGGGCGGCGGCCTCCGCGGTCGCGGCGGCCGGGCGGGCGGCGGGCTGGCGTCCGCCGTCCCCGGCGCCGGCGCGGCTTGGCTTCGGCTTCCTCCTGGACCAGCTCGATCACCGCGAGCGGGGCGTTGTCGCCCTTGCGCGGGCCGATCTTGGTGATCCGGGTGTAGCCGCCCTCACGGGTGGCGAACTGCGGCCCGATCTCGGTGAACAGGGTGTGCACCACGCCCTTGTCGGTGACCACGGTGAGCACCTCGCGCCGCGCGGACAGGTCACCGCGCTTGGCGAAGGTGATCAGCCGCTCTGCGTACGGCCGGAGCCGACGGGCCTTGGCCTCGGTCGTGGTGATCTTGCCGTGCTCGAACAAGGCGGTGGCCAGGTTCGCCAGCAGGTGCCTCTGGTGGGCAGCGCTGCCGCCCAGCCGGCGGCCCTTGGTGGGCGTGGGCATCGGAACGTTCTCCTCGGTTCGCTGGCCGGGCCTGCCCGGCCCGGCCAGTACTACTCGGGATCAGTACTGCTCGGTCTCGACGTAGCTGTCGTCGTCGTCCGCGCCGTAGCTGTCCGCGGCGCTGCCCGGGTCGAATCCGGGCGGGGAGTCCTTGAGCGCCAGCCCCATGTCGGTCAGCTTCTGCTTGACTTCCTCGATCGACTTGGCGCCGAAGTTGCGGATGTCGAGCAGGTCCTGCTCGCTGCGGGCGACCAGCTCACCCACGGTGTGGATGCCCTCCCGCTTGAGGCAGTTGTAGGAGCGGACGGTCAGGTTGAGCTCCTCGATCGGCAGCGCCAGGTCCGCCGCGAGCGCGGCGTCCGTGGGCGACGGGCCGATGTCGATGCCCTCGGCCTCGACGTTCAGCTCGCGGGCCAGGCCGAACAGCTCGACGAGGGTCTTGCCCGCGCTGGCCACCGCGTCCCGGGGACGCATGGACGGCTTGGTCTCCACGTCGAGGATGAGCTTGTCGAAGTCGGTCCGCTGCTCCACGCGGGTGGCCTCGACCTTGTAGGTGACCCGCATGACCGGCGAGTAGATGGAGTCGATCGGGATACGGCCGATCTCCTGGCCGGGCTGCTTGTTCTGGGCGGCGGACACGTAGCCGCGGCCGCGCTCGACCGTCAGCTCCATCTCCAGCTTGCCCTTGGCGTTCAGCGTGGCGATGTGCAGATCCGGGTTGTGCACCTCGACCCCGGCCGGCGGGGCGATGTCCGCGGCGGTTACCTCACCGGGACCCTGCTTGCGCAGGTACATGACCACCGGCTCGTCCTGCTCCGAGGACACGACCAGCGCCTTGAGGTTGAGGATGATGTCGGTGACATCCTCCTGGACCCCGGGGACGGTGGAGAACTCGTGCAGGACCCCCTCGATCCGGATGCTGGTGACAGCCGCACCGGGGATCGAGGAGAGCAGCGTACGGCGGACCGAGTTCCCGATCGTGTAGCCGAAACCTGGCTCGAGCGGCTCGATGACGAACCGCGACCGGAAGTCGCCGACCTGCTCTTCGGTCAGAGTCGGACGCTGGGCGATGAGCATTGGTACCCCTTTCCGCGACGCCCGCTATTTGACGCCGCGATCTTCGCTGACGGCCTGCCGGGTGCCGCCGAAACTGGCACCCGGGCCGTCCCCCGCAGGGCCGCCACCGGTGCGGCGGCCCGTAGCGAGCGTATTACTTCGAGTAGTACTCGACGATGAGCTGCTCCTGGACCTGGGTGTCGATCTGGGCCCGGGCCGGGAGCTGGTGGATCAGGATGCGCATCTTGTCCGGGATGACTTCCATCCAGGCCGGGGACGGCCGCTCGCCGGCTTCGGCGCGCGCCACCACCATCGGGGTCAGCTCCATGGAGCCTGGCTTGACCTCGATGATGTCGTTCTCGCTCACCCGGTAGGACGGAATGTCCACCTTCTTGCCGTTGACCACGAAGTGGCCGTGCCGGACCAGCTGGCGGGCCATGTCCCGGCTCTTGGCGAACCCGGCCCGGTACACCACGTTGTCCAGGCGGCTCTCCAGGATCTGGAGCAGGTTCTCGCCGGTCATGCCGCGCTTGCGGGTGGCTTCCTCGTAGTAGCCGTGGAACTGCCGCTCGAGGATGCCGTAGACCCGGCGGGCCTTCTGCTTCTCCCGGATCTGGAGCAGGTACTCGCTCTCCTTGGGCCGGTTCCGGCCGTGCTCACCCGGCGGGTAGGGCCGGATCTCAATGGGGCACTTCGGCGAATCGCACTTGGCGCCCTTCAGGAAGAGCTTCATCTTCTCGCGGCGGCAGAGCTTGCAGTCCGCGCCCGTGTATCGAGCCATCTTCGCGCTACTCCTCAGACCCGGCGCCGCTTCGGCGGGCGGCAGCCATTGTGCGGAACCGGGGTGACGTCCTGGATCGAGCCGACCTCCAGGCCGGTCGCCTGCAGCGACCGGATGGCGGTCTCCCGTCCGGACCCAGGACCCTTGACGAACACGTCGACCTTGCGCATCCCGTGCTCCATGGCACGGCGCGCCGCGGCCTCCGCCGCCATCTGCGCCGCGAACGGCGTGGACTTGCGGGATCCCTTGAACCCGACCTGGCCGGACGACGCCCAGGAAATGACGTTGCCCACCGGATCGGTGATCGAGACGATGGTGTTGTTGAACGTGCTCCTGATGTGGGCGTGCCCGTGAGCGACGTTCTTCCGTTCTTTACGGCGCACCTTCTTGGCGCCGGTGCGGCTCTTTGGCGGCATGTGCTTCCTATCCAGTGAGGTCGTCGGTCCGCAGTGTGGCGGGGGCCCGGTGGTCTGGCCCCGGCCAGCAGTGGCAACGGGCGCGGACTACTTCTTCCCGGCCTTCTTCTTGCCGGCCACTGTCTTCTTCCTGCCCTTGCGGGTGCGGGCGTTCGTCTGGGTGCGCTGGCCGTGTACCGGCAGCCCACGGCGGTGACGAATGCCCTGATAGCACCCGATCTCGATCTTCCGGCGGATGTCCGCCTGCACCTCACGGCGCAGATCGCCTTCGACCCGGTAGGTCGCTTCGATCCAGTCACGGAGACGGACCAGGTCGTCCTCTCCGAGTTCGTGGACCCTGGTGTCGCCGCTGACGCCGGTAGCGCTCAGCGTCTCGAGCGCACGGGTGCGCCCGATTCCGTAGATGTAGGTGAGAGCGACCTCCAGCCGCTTATCGCGGGGGAGGTCAACGCCAACGAGGCGTGCCATGGGCGGGCAGTTCTCCTTTTCATCGAGGAGGTCTGCGCAACCGCTCCCCCGCCCCTGCCCGGGCCGGGCCCCGGCCTCCTACCGGGGGTAACCCGTGTGCGGCTGGTGCCGCACACGGGCTGCGGTGCGTGTGGGTCGGGCGTCAGCCCTGGCGCTGCTTGTGCCGCGGGTCAGAGCAGATGACCATGACGCGGCCATGCCGCCTGATCACCCGGCACTTGCTGCAGATCTTCTTCACACTCGGCTTGACCTTCATCGTGGCCTCCTCCGGCGCTGGGACGGGTCAATGTCCTGCGTCAGTCCGTTACTTGTACCGGTAGACAATCCGGCCACGGCTCAGGTCGTACGGGCTCAGCTCAACGACTACCCGGTCATCCGGCAGGATGCGGATGTAGTGCATCCGCATCTTCCCGCTGATGTGGGCGAGGACCTTGTGCCCATTGTCTAGCTCCACCCGGAAGAAGGCATTGGGAAGTGACTCGACGATCCTGCCCTCGATCTCGATGGCGCCGTCCTTTTTGGGCATGTCCTCCGCGCTTCACTGTCGGGCCCGCTCGCCACCGGCTGACGGTGTGCAGGCGGGTGTTGTCTACGTTTGTGTCGTGGTGCATCCCAGGACTGTGCCGCACCAGGAATGCGTGGTCTTGCTCCCGCCGTGAGGCAACCGGCAAATAGCCAGCACAGGGCAACTCACGAGCCGCAGCAGAGTCTACGCGACCCTGCCTGACATTGCGAACCAGAGGCGGGGCAGGAAAATTCCCTGTCCGCCAACCCGCCGCAGCCTACTCCCCCGCGCCTATTCCCCGTACCTCCCCCGCGCCTACTCCCGGGGCGCTGCCACGGGAGCGGCGCGTTGCCGGTCCGGCCGCGGCGCAGCTTGGCCTCGGGCAGCTCGTACAGGTCGATACCGGGCAGATCCGCCATCAGCTCGTCCAGCTGGCCGAGGGTCTTCGCCGCGTAGGCCAGGTCCAGCCGCTCGTGGAACTCCTCAGCCGTCAGCCGCCCCGCGGCGAGATGCTCGCGCAGCAGGGCCGCGGTGCGGTCGCGGTCCGCGTCGGACGCGCGGATCTTCGGATCGCTCGGCATCCGCAACCTCCTGAGGTGTCTGTCGTCCACCGTACCCAGGACCGGGCCTCAGCACCTGTCCCGCGGCCGCGCACAGCGCGGCCACGGTTCGCCCGCGGCCGCGCTACGGCGCGGCCTGTGCCCTCGCGGCCACGCTACGGCGCGGCCTCAGCGGATGAACCGCCGGAGCGCGCTGAGGGCCCGCTCGGTGATCTCCTCCACCGGGCCGGTGGCGTCGATGCCGAGCAGGATGCCCTCGTCCGCGTAGAACGCGACGAGCGGGGCGGTCTGCTCCTGGTAGACCTCGATCCGGTGCCGGATCGTCTCCTCGCGGTCGTCGTCGCGCTGGAACAGCTCACCGCCGCAGTCGTCGCACTGGTCCCGGCGCGCGGGCGGATCGAACAGCACGTGCCAGACCCGCCCGCAGCGGCGGCAGGTCCGGCGGCCCGGACAGCCGCCGGACCACCTCGTCGTCGTCCACCACGAGTTCCAGGACCACATCCAGCCGGGTGTCCCAGGAGGCGAGCATCTTCTTGAGCGTCTCGGCCTGCGGGACGGTCCGCGGGAACCCGTCCAGCAGGAACCCCGACTGCGTATCGTCCTCCTGCAGCCGGTCGGTGACCATGGCGATGGTCACCTCGTCGGGCACCAGGTCACCGCGCCCCATGAACGCCTGCGCGCGGCGGCCGAGCGCCGTCCCCTGGCTGACGTTGGTTCGGAAGATGTCACCTGTCGAGATCTTCGGGATGGACAGATGCGACGCTATGAACTGGGCCTGTGTCCCCTTGCCCGCACCGGGGGGCCCGACGAGGACGACGCGCACTATCGCAGGAAGCCCTCATAGTTGCGCTGCTGCAACTGGCTCTCGATCTGCTTCACCGTGTCCAGTCCCACCCCCACCGCGATCAGGATGCTGGTTCCGCCGAACGGGAACTGGCTCCCCACCCCCAGCAGCGCGAACGCGACCATCGGGACGAGGGCGATGAGGCCCAGGTACAGGGAGCCCGGGGCGGTGAGCCGGGTGAGCACGTAGTTCAGGTACTGGGCGGTCGGCCGCCCAGGGCGGATGCCGGGGATGAACCCGCCGTACTTCTTCATGTTGTCCGCCACCTCGGTCGGGTTGAACGTGATGGACACGTAGAAGTACGTGAAGAACACGATCAGGACGAAGAACAGTCCCATGTACAGCGAGGAGTCGCCGTTGGTCCCGGTGCCCAGGTACTTCTCCACGAACGTGACCCAGCCCGCCGGGTTGGGTCTTGCTGCCGAACAGCGTGGCGGCCAGTTCCGGGATGTAGAGCAGCGACGAGGCGAAGATGACCGGGATGACGCCGGCCTGGTTCACCTTCAGCGGGATGTAGGTGGAGGTCCCGCCGTACATCTTGCGGCCCACCATGCGCTTGGCGTACTGCACCGGGATGCGGCGCTGGGCCTGCTCCATGAAGACCACGAAGGCCACGATCCCGACCCCGACCAGCAGCACGATGGCCAGCACGAACGCGTGCTTGACGTGGTAGACGTCGACCAGGTAGCCGAACATCTGGGAGATGACCGTGGTGAAGATGAGCACGGACATGCCGTTGCCCACGCCCCGGTCGGTGATCAGCTCGCCCAGCCACATGATGACCGCGGTGCCGGCGGTCATGCAGATGACCATGGTGGAGATGGTGAACACCGACGAGTTCGGGATCAGCGACTTGGTGCAGTTGGGGAACAGGTTGCCGGACCGGGCGAACGCGATGATCCCGGTGGACTGGAGGATGGCCAGCCCGATGGTGAGGTACCGGGTGTACTGGGTGATCTTGGCCTGGCCGGCCTGGCCCTCCTGGCGCAGGGTCTCCAGCCGCGGGATCACCACGGCGAGCAGCTGGAGGATGATGCTGGCCGTGATGTACGGCATGATGCCGAGGGCGAACACCGATAGCCTGAGCAGCGCGCCGCCGCTGAACAGGTTCACGAGCTGGTAGACGCCGGCCGCGCTGCTCTTGTTCTCCAGGCCGGTACAGAACGTGACGGCCTTCTCGGAGATGCCCGGGGTGGGCACGGCCGCGCCGAACCGGAAGAGAGCCAGGATCCCCAGCGTGAACAGCAGCTTCTTGCGCAGGTCAGGCGTCCGGAAGGCCCGGAGGAACGCGGTCAGCATGCGCCGTCCTCAACTAGATGGGTCAACGGGGTGGTGCCGCGCCCTCCCGAGGGGTGGCGGCGACGGCCGGTGCGCCGCAGTGTAACGCGTTCGCGGCACTGTAACAGCCCCCCGCGCAGGCGACGATAACTGTGCGCTGCAGGCCGGTGGACAACGCGCCACGGCTGTACAACGTCCGGCAGCTGGACAACGTGCCCCGGCTGGGTCACGCGCCGCAGCGGCGGCACGGGGGTCCCCCCGGCCGCCGCCTGGCTGGCGAGCGCATCACAGCTCAGTGACGGTTCCCCCGGCGGCAGTGATCTTCTCCCGGGCCGAGGCCGAGAACGCGTGGGCGGTCACTCGCAGTGCCACCCCCGTGTCCCCCTCGCCGAGCACCTTGACCAGCTCACCCGCGCGCACCGCGCCCTTGGCCACCAGGTCCTCGGGGGTCACGTCGCCACCCTGCGGGTACAGCTCGGCGAGCCGGCCGATGTTGACCACCTGGTAGGTGGTCTTGAACGGCAGGTTGGAGAAGCCCCTCAGCTTCGGCACCCGGCGCTGGAGCGGCATCTGGCCGCCCTCGAAGCCCAGGTGCACCTGGCCACGGGCCTTGGTTCCCTTGGTCCCGCGGCCCGCGGTCTTGCCCTTGGACCCCTGACCGCGGCCGACCCGGGTGCGCTCCGTGCGCGAGCCCGGGGCCGGGCGGAGGTGGTGGATCCTCAGCATGTCAGTTCGACCTCCTCGACGGTGACGAGGTGCCGCACCGCGTAGATCATGCCGCGGAACTCGGGCCGGTCGTCCTTGACGATCACGTGCCCGATCCGCTTCAGCCCGAGCGAGCGCAGGGACGCCCGCTGCTCTTTGGTCCCCCCGATCTCCGACCGGGTCTGGGTTACCTTCAGCTGTGCCATCTGCCTGCTCCGCTCAGCTGTTGCCGGACGTGGCGCCGAGCGCGGCCGCGGCTGCGCGGGCGCGCAGCATGGCCGCCGGGGCCACGTCCTCGATCGGGAGCCCGCGCCGGGCGGCGATTTCCTCGGGGCGCTTCAGGCTCTTCAGCGCGGCCACCGTCGCGTGCACGACGTTGATCGGGTTCGAGGAGCCGAGGGACCGGGACAGCACATCGTGCACCCCGGCGCACTCCAGCACGGCACGCACCGGGCCGCCGGCGATGACGCCGGTACCCGGGCTGGCCGGCTTCAGCAGCACGACGCCTGCGGACTCCTCGCCCTGCACGGTGTGCGGGATGGTGCCCGCGATCCGCGGCACGCGGAAGAACGACTTCTTGGCCGCCTCGACGCCCTTGGCGATAGCCGCGGGCACCTCCTTGGCCTTGCCGTAGCCCACGCCGACCATGCCATTGCCGTCACCGACGATGACGAGGGCGGTGAAGCTGAATCGCCGGCCGCCCTGGACGACCTTGGCGACCCGGTTGATGGTGACGACCCGCTCCAGGTAAGCGGTGCCCTTGTCGGCGCCACCGCCGCGGCGGTCGTCACGGCGGTCACGCCGTTCACCACCGCCGCCGCCGCGCCGGGGAGCTCCTGCCATCAGATGTTCCTTCTCTCGTGTATCTCAAAGCTCACAGTGTCGCTCACAGGTCCAGCCCGCCTTCGCGTGCCGCGTCGGCGAGGGCGGCGATCCGGCCGTGATAGGCCCAGCCGCTCCGGTCGAAGACAGCGGCGGAGACCCCCGCGGCCCGCGCCCGCTCGGCGAGCAGCGTGCCGACCTGACGGGCCTTGGCCGTCTTGTCGCCGCTGGTCCCCCGGAGCGCCTCTTCCAGGGTAGATGCGGATGCGACCGTCCGGCCCGCGCCGTCGTCGATCAGCTGGACGGACGTGTGCCGGGCGGACCGGGTGACGGTCAGCCGCGGCCGCTCCGCACTGCCCATGACCTTCCTGCGGACCCGCGTGTGCCGCCGCGTCCGCGCGGCGGTGCGCCCCTTGGCCCGGGTCTTCGTGACAGCCATTGCTTACTTACCAGCCTTCCCGACCTTGCGGCGGACCTGCTCACCCTGGTACCGGATGCCCTTGCCCTTGTACGGGTCAGGCTTGCGCAGCTTCCGTATGTTGGCCGCGACCTCGCCGACCATCTGCTTGTCGATTCCCTCAACGACAAGCCGCGTGGGCGTCTCGACGCGGAACGTGATCCCGTCCGGCGGGACCACGGTCACCGGGTGGCTGAAGCCCAGCGCGAACTCGAGGTTCGAGCCGCGGGCCTGCACCCGGTAGCCAACGCCGACGATCTCGAGGGTCTTGCTGTAGCCCTGGGTCACCCCGATCACCATGTTGGCCACCAGGGTGCGCGACAGCCCGTGCAGCGCGCGCACCTTGCCCTCGTCGTTCGGGCGGGTCACCTTCAGGGTGCCGTCCTCCCGCGCGATCTCGATGGGCGGGCTGAGCTCCAGCGCCAGGCTGCCCTTGGGGCCCTTGACGCTGACCTCACGGCCGTTGATCGTGACATCGACGCCCCCGGGGATCTCCACGGGGAGCCGTCCGATTCGTGACATCGCGGTCTCCCTACCAGACGTAGGCGAGGACTTCCCCGCCTACCCCGCGCTTGTTCGCCTGCTTGTCGGTCATCAGGCCATTCGAGGTGGAGATGATCGCGACGCCGAGGCCGCCGAGCACCCGGGGCAGGTTGTCCTTCTTGGCGTACACCCGCAGGCCGGGCTTGGAGACCCGCTTGATGCCCGCGATGGAACGCTCCCGGGTCGGCCCGAACTTCAGGGTCAGCACGAGGCTCTTGCCTACCTCGGCGTCTTCCACGTTCTAGCCCGCGATGTAGCCCTCCTGCTGGAGGATCTCCGCGATCCGGACCTTGATCGTGGAACTGGGCATGCCCACGGTGTCGTGGTACGCCGAGTTGGCGTTGCGCAGACGGGTCAGCATGTCTGCGATCGGGTCGGTCATTGACATGGCCTGAGGGCCCTCCTCGCCGTGGTTTCCCGGAGGACCTGCGGCGTGGTCAGTGGGCGCGGCTCGCGCCCAGGGGTTGGTCTACCAGCTGGACTTGGTGATGCCCGGCAGCTCACCGCGGTGAGCCATCGAGCGGAAGCAGATACGGCACAGGCCGAACCTGCGGTACACGGCGCGCGGCCGCCCGCAGCGCGAGCACCGGGTGTACCCGCGCACCTTGAACTTGGGCGTCCTGTTCGCCTTGACGACTAGCGCCTTCTTCGCCACTCCTCAGCTCTCCTTGAACGGGAATCCGAGCCGGCGCAGCAGCGACCGGCCCTCATCGTCGGTGGCCGCCGTGGTCACGAGCGTCACGTCCATGCCGCGCTGACGGTCCACCTGGTCGGCGTCGATCTCATGGAACATGAGCTGCTCGTTCAGCCCGAACGTGTAGTTCCCCCGGCCGTCGAACTGCCGGTCGGACAGGCCGCGGAAGTCACGGATCCGGGGCAGGGCCAGCGACAGCAGACGGTCGCAGAACTCCCACATCCGGTCGCCGCGCAGCGTCACGTGCGCGCCGATCGGCATGCCCTCGCGCAGCTTGAACTGGGCGATCGACTTCCGGGCCCGGGCGATCGCGGGCTTCTGCCCGGTGATCACCGCGAGGTCCCGGAGCGCGCCGTCGATCAGCTTGGCGTCCCGGGCCGCCTCGCCGACCCCCATGTTGACCACGATCTTGGTCAGCGTGGGGATCTGCATCACGTTGGCGTACGAGAACTCCTCGCGGAGGGCGGGAGCGATCTCCTGCCGGTAGCGCATCTTGAGCCGGGGCGCGGGCACGGCGGTCCGGGTCCGGGGCTCTTGCGTGGTGGTAGTCATCAGAAGTCCTTACCGCCCGGGCGGGAGATCCGGACCTTGGTGCCGTCGTCGTCGTACCGGAACCCGGCACGGGCCGGCTTCTTGCTGTCCGGGTCAATCAGCTGGACGTTGCTCACGTGGATGGGCGCCTCGGTGTTGGTGATGCCGCCTTCTTTGGCCCCGCGAGCGCCCTGGTAGTCCACCTTCTTGTTCTTGCGGACCATGTTGACGCCCTGGACCAGCACCCGCTGCCGCTCGGGGTCGGCGAGGATGACCGTGCCCTCCCGGCCACGGTCCCTGCCCGCGGTGACCACCACGTGGTCGCCCTTCTTGATCTTCATGCGCGGCGGCCTGGCCGTCGCGCTGTCCTTCTTTGCCATCGCGGCCTTCCTGCTGCTGGTCTCATCACAGCACCTCCGGCGCGAGCGAGATGATCCGCATGAAACGCTTCTCGCGCAGCTCACGGCCGACCGGGCCGAAGATGCGGGTGCCGCGCGGGTCACCGCCGTCCCTGATCAGGACGGCGGCGTTCTCGTCGAAACGGATATAGGAACCGTCGCCGCGGCGGCGCTCCTTGCGGGTGCGCACCACGACCGCCTTGACGACATCGCCCTTCTTCACCCCGGCACCGGGAAGGGCATCCTTCACTGTCGCCACGATGACATCGCCGATGCCCGCGTATCGCCGGCCGGAGCCGCCGAGCACGCGGATACACAAGATCTCCTTGGCACCGGTGTTGTCGGCGACTTTAAGCCGCGACTCCTGCTGGATCACGTCAACTCCTGCTTCCTGACGCCGGGGTTCCCGCGGGGGTGGGCCCCGCGAAGGTAATTACTTGGCCTTCTCCAGGATCTCCGAGACGCGCCAGCGCTTCGTCGCGGAGAGGGGCCTGGTTTCCATCAGCCGCACCCGGTCCCCGACGCCGCAGGCGTTCTCGCCGTCGTGCGCCGTGTACTTCTTGGTACGCCGGATGACCTTGCCGTACTTGGGGTGCTTCACACGGTCCTCGACGATGACCACGACGGTCTTGTCCATCTTGTCGCTGACCACGTAACCTTCGCGGATCTTGCGGTAGCCCCGGCCGGGCTCCCCGCCCTGCTCGACGTCACTCACTGTCTTCCGCCTCCTCCACCAAGGTCACAATGCCAAGCTCGCGTTCCCGCTTCACCGTGTAGATGCGGGCGATCTCCTTGCGGACGGCGTGCAGCCGCCCGTGGCTCTCCAGCTGGCCGGTCGCGGCCTGGAACCGGAGGTTGAACAGTTCCGTCTTGGCTTCCGCCAGCTTGGTGTTCAGCTCTTCCTCGCTGGAGTTCCGCAGGTCTGCGGCGGCCAGGCTCGCCATCAGCTCTCACCGACTTCGCGGGTCACGAATTTGCACTTCATAGGCAGCTTGTGCATGGCACGGCGGAGCGCTTCGCGGGCCACGGGCTCGGCCACCCCGGACAGCTCGAACATGACCCGGCCGGGCTTGACGTTGGCCACCCACCACTCGGGCGAGCCCTTGCCGGAACCCATCCGGGTCTCGGCGGGCTTCTTGGTCAGCGGGCGGTCCGGGTAGATCGTGATCCACACCTTGCCGCCACGGCGGATGTGCCGGGTCATGGCGATACGGGCGGACTCGATCTGCCGGTTGGTCACGTACGCGTGCTCGAGGGCCTGGATACCGTACTCACCGAAGACCACCCGGGTGCCGCCCTTGGCGACCCCGTGCCGGTCCGGCCGGTGCTGCTTGCGGTACTTGACCCTGCGCGGGATAAGCATGATCAGCCCTCCTCACCCGTGGCCGGAGCGGAGGCCACGGCAGCCGGCTCCGGCTGCGCGGCACCGGCCTGGGCCGCCGGGGGACGGTCGTCGGAACGGTCGCCGCCCGGGCGCGCGGTCGGCCCCGTCGGGACCGCCCGGGCGGCGGCGGCGCTGCGGCCCGGCCGGCCGGTCGCGGCGCGGGCCACCGGCCCGGAGGGCGGCCGCGGCCGCCTCGCGCTCGGCCCGGGTCTGCGGGGCCTCGCCCCGGTAGATCCAGACCTTCACGCCGATCCGGCCGAACGTCGTCCGGGCCTCGTAGAAGCCGTAGTCGATGTCGGCGCGCAGCGTGTGCAGTGGCACCCGGCCCTCGCGGTAGAACTCCGAGCGGGACATCTCAGCCCCGCCCAGGCGACCCGAGCACTGCACCCGGATGCCCTTGGCGCCGCCCTTCATCGAGGTCTGCATGGCCTTGCGCATGGCCCGCCGGAACGACACCCGGCTGGACAGCTGCTCGGCCACGCCCTGCGCGACCAGCTGGGCGTCCGTCTCGGGGTTCTTGACCTCGAGGATGTTCAGCTGGATCTGCTTGCTGGTCAGCTTCTCCAGGTCGCCGCGGATGCGGTCCGCCTCGGCGCCGCGGCGCCCGATGACGATCCCCGGGCGTGCGGTGTGGATGTCCACCCGGACCCGGTCCCTGGTGCGCTCGATCTCCACCTTGGAAATGCCCGCGCGCTCCATGCCGCGCTGCAGCATCCGGCGGATGGCGACGTCTTCCTTGACGTAATCCTTGTACAGCTTGTCGGCATACCACCGGCTCTTGAAGTCGGTGGTGATGCCAAGCCGGAACCCGTGCGGGTTCACCTTCTGTCCCACTAGCGGGACCTCCCCTTGGGTTCGTCCGAGACGATTACCGTGATGTGGCTGGTGCGCTTGTTGATCCGGTAGCCCCGGCCTTGCGCCCGCGGCCGGAATCGCTTCAGCGTCGGCCCTTCGTCCACCCACGCCCGGCTCACCACGAGCGAGCCGGCGTCCACCTGCTGGGCATGCTCAGCATTGGCGATGGCGCTCGCGAGCACCTTGCCAACCGGGTCACTGGCTGACTGCGGCGCAAAGGCCAGCGCCGCCTTCGCCTCCTCGGCAGGCATGCCACGGATGAGGTCCACCACGCGGCGGGCCTTCCGCGGCGTGACGCGCACATACCGCGCCTTCGCCCTTGCTTCCATGCTTCTCTCTCGCTCTCTAGTGGTTGCTCGTGCCTGGTCTACCGGCGGCTGCGCCGGTCATCCCGGACGTGGCTGCGGAACGTGCGGGTGGGCGCGAACTCGCCGAGCTTGTGGCCGACCATGGCCTCGGTGATGAACACCGGCACGTGCTTACGGCCGTCGTGCACCGCGATCGTGTGGCCGAGCATCGCAGGAACGATCATGGAACGCCGGGACCACGTCTTGATCAGGTTCCTGGTGCCCTTCTCGTTCTGCACGTCCACCTTCTTGATCAGGTGGTCGTCGACGAACGGGCCCTTCTTGAGACTACGAGGCATCGTTGGGTGCTCCTACCGCTTCTTCTTGCTGCGCCTGCGGACGATCAGCCGGTCGCTGGGCTTATGGGCTTTCCGGGTCCGGCCCTCGGGCTTGCCCCAGGGGCTGACCGGGTGCCGGCCACCGGAGCTCTTGCCCTCGCCGCCGCCCAGCGGGTGGTCAACCGGGTTCATCGCGACGCCGCGGACCGAGGGACGGTGTCCCTTCCACCGGTTGCGGCCCGCCTTGCCGAGCTTGATGTTGCCCTGCTCGGCGTTGCCGACCTCGCCGACAGTGGCCCGGCAGGCCGCGTCAACCCGCCGGATCTCCCCCGACGGCATCCGCAGCTGGGCGTAGCCGCCGTCCTTGGCCAGCAACTGGACCCCGGAGCCGGCCGAGCGCGCGATCTTCGCGCCGCCACCGGGCCGGAGCTCGATCGCGTGCACCACGGTGCCGGTCGGGATGTTCCGCAGCGGCAGGCAGTTGCCCGGCCGGATGTCGGACCCGGGGCCGTTCTCCACCCGGTCGCCCTGGGACAGTCCCTGCGGGGCGAGGATGTAGCGCTTCTCGCCGTCGGCGTAGTGCAGCAGCGCGATCCGGGAGGTGCGGTTGGGGTCGTACTCGATGTGCGCGACCTTGGCCGGGATGCCGTCCTTGTCGTGCCGCCGGAAGTCGATCAGCCGGTAGGCGCGCTTGTGGCCGCCGCCCTGGTGCCGCGCGGTGATCCGGCCGTGCACGTTACGGCCGCCGCGCGAGTTCAGCGGGCGGACCAGTGACTTCTCCGGCTCACTACGGGTGATCTCGGAGAAGTCCGCGCCACTCGCACCCCGCCGTCCCGGGGTGGTGGGCTTGTACTTGCGGATAGCCATGTGTGCTCAAGCTCCTTGTGATGTGGCCGGTGGCCTAGCTGACCGGGCCGCCGAAGACATCGATGCGCTCTCCCTCGGCGAGGCTGACGATGGCCCGCTTGGTGGCCGCTCGCTGGCCCCAGCCGAACCGGGTGCGGCGGCGCTTGCCCGGCCGGTTGAGCGTGTTGACGCCGGTTACCTTGACCCCGAAGATGGCCTCGACCGCCTGCCGGACCTGCGTCCGGTTGGCGTCGCGGGCGACCAGGAAGGTGTACTTGCCGTCGTCGGCAAGCCGGTACGTCTTTTCCGAGATCACCGGGCGCAGCAGGATGTCCCGGGGGTCCGGGATCCGGATCGAGCTCACTGCTCCTCACCCTCCTTCGGGGTGGTGCGGCGGCGGGGAGCCTTGGGCTCAGCCGCTGCTTCCGCGGACTCCGCGTGCTTCCGCGGACTCGGCCGCACGCTCGGCCGCGCTCGGCCTTGGCCGTGCTGGCCCGCCCTTCGGCGGCCTCCGCCTGCTGCCGTGCTGGCGGGCGCGGGCTGGCCGGTGAACGCGGACAGGGCCGCCTCGGTGAACACGATGTGCTCACTGGCCAGCACGTCGTACGTGTTCAGCTGGCCGGTGGCCAGCAGCCGCACGCCCGGCGCGTTGCGCAGGCTCTTCCAGGTCACTTCGTCCTCGGCCTCCGCCACGACGAGGACCCGGACGTTGAGCTTGGCGTCCAGCAGCCCGATGGCCGTGCGCAGCACGGCCATCGCATCGCGGGTCCGGGGCTGGTCGCCGTCCACGAACCCGCTGACCACGGCGACCCGGCCGTTGGCGGCCCGGTCGGACAGCGCGCCGCGGAGCGCGGCGGCCTTCATCTTCTTGGGCGTCCGCTGCACGTAGGAGCGGGGCTGGGGGCCGTGCACGGTGCCGCCGCCCGCGTACTGCGGGGCGCGCAGCGAACCCTGGCGGGCCCGGCCGGTGCCCTTCTGGCGGTAGGGCTTCTTGCCACCGCCGCGGACCTCGCCGCGGGTCTTGGTGGCGTGCGTGCCCTGCCGGGCCGCGGCCTCCTGGGCCACGACGACCTGGTGGATCAGCGGCACGTTGACCGGCGCGCTGAAGATCTCGTCGGGAAGCTCCACATCCTGGCCAGCCTGGCCGGACGGGGAGACGACGCTGACGGTAGCCATCAGGCCTCCTTCGTGGCGGTCTGCGGCGCCCGGACGGCGCTGCGGACCAGGATCAGGCCGCCCTTGGGGCCGGGAACGGCCCCGCTGATCAGCAGCAGGCCACGCTCGGCGTGGACCGCCT
>CAVPIM010000006.1:0-136156 GCA_963704995.1 uncultured Actinomycetes bacterium
TGAGCTGAGCTTCGCACCCCGTGTGAGCTTCGCCCCGGTGTGAGCTGGGAAGACTGGACGGTAGTCCGGCCAGCGAAGGGCGCCGCAGTGATCCGCCGTATCCACTTTTCCGGCCACCACAAGGAAGCGCTGCGCACCAACCTGTGGCTGGTCCCGGCGATCGAGGTGCTGGCCGCGCTCGGCCTGTTCGCCGTCAGCAACGTGGCCGACCGGGCCGCTTACCACGGCTCCTTCATGCTTCCGTCGTGGGTCATCAGCGGCTCGGCGGATGCCGCGCGGCAGATCCTGACCACGATCGCGGCGGCGATCATCACCGTGGTCGGCGTCGTCTTCTCGATCGTCATCGTGGCTCTGACCCTGGTCTCCACCCAGTTCGGCCCCCGGATGCTGCGCACCTTCATCCGGGACCGCGGCACTCAGCTGACCCTCGGGACATTCGTCGCGACCTTCGTCTACGCGGTGCTCACCCTGGTGTCCATCGGCGGTCCCGGGCCCGGGGGCCCGTACGTACCGCATATCGGCATCACGGTCACGCTCGCGCTCACCGTGGCCGACCTGGCGGTGCTGATCTACTTCATCCACCACATCGCCACCCAGATCCAGCTGCCGGAGGTGATCGCCGGTATCTCCGCGGACCTCTCCACGGCCATCGATGACCAGGTGGACGAGGGGGCCGCCCGGCCCGGTGACCCCTCGGTCTCCGGCCTGCTGGCGGCCATGCCGGGGCCGGGCGGCCTGGTCGAGGTCGCGGACAGCGGCTACCTGCAGTACGTCCACCGGCGCACGTTGCTGGGCATCGCCACCCAGGCTGGCGCGGTCATCCACCTGAGACACCGGCCTGGTCACTTCCTCGTCCAGGGCAGCCCGCTGGCCACGGTGTGGCCGGCCAGCGCGGCGCGCCAGGTGGCCGACGGGCTGACCCGGGCGCACGTCACCGGCCCGTACCGGACGCTGGCCCAGGACGTCTCGTTCGGCATCGACCAGCTCGTGGAGATCGCGATCCGGGCGCTCTCCACCGCGGTTAACGACACCTTCACGGCTCTGACCTGCGTCAACTGGCTGTCCGACAGCCTGTGCAAGGTGGCCGGCCGATGGCAGCCGACCCGGGTCCACCGGGACCGAGCGGGCGCCGTGCGCGTGATTACCACCGAGCCGACGTACGACCGGCTGGTGCAGCGGTCGTTCGAGAAGATCCGCCAGAGTGCCCGCGGTAGTCCCGCGGTGCTGATCCGCCAGCTGGACGCGCTGGCCAGGATCATGGAACGGACCACCGCGGACGATCAGCGCCAGGTGCTGCTCGACCAGGCCGCCATGATCATCCACGCGAGCGAGGAGTCGGTGCCGGAGGAGCCGGACCGGGCCGATGTGCGCCGGCAGTATCAGGCGTTCCTCGCGGTCCACGCCCTCCAGCAGGAAAGTCAGGCGTCGCGGCGGTTGAGCAGGTAGGCGCTGATGGCCAGGAGCGCGGCGGTCCACAGGCAGAACACGCCGAAGCCTTCCCAGGGCGAGAGCACCTGATTGGCCTGCTGGTGTGCCTGGCCGATCAGCTGGCCCGCCTCGGTAGGCAGGTAAGCGTGCACGTACTTGCCGATCTTCCCGGGAATCAGCTGGGTCAGCGGGGCCAGCACCAGCACGAAGGCGATCACTCCGGTGATGGCACCGGCGGTGTGCCGGATGATCCCGCCTATCCCCATCGCGAACAGGCCGAGCACGGCCAGGTACAGGCCTGCGCCAAACACGGCCCGGGCGACCCCGGGATCGCCGAGCGACACGGGCGCATGGCTGTGCAAGATGGCCGCGCCCAGGAAGAAGGAAGGGAACGTGACCAGCTCGCCGACGATCAGGACCAGCACGGCGAAAACAAGTGCCTTAGCCGCGAGCATCGGGATTCGCCGTGGCACGGCGAGCAGCGACGCCCGGATGACCCCGGTGGAATATTCACTCGTGATGACCAGCACGCCCAGGACACAAATGGTCAGCTGACCAAACTCAAGCCCTGATCCGAGGATCGTGCTCACCGGGTCGGCCATGATCTGCGCGCGCTGTGCGGGATCGCTCTTGTCCCACTGAAGGATGGTGAGCCAGGTGAACAGGCCGGTGAAGCCGAAGGTGAACACGACGAGCAGGACCAGCGACCAGACGGTCGAGCGCACCGACCGGATCTTCGTCCACTCCGATAGCAGCAGGCGGCCGAAACCTGCGGCGCCGGACCTGGCCGGGGTGCCTGAGCTGCCGGGCCGTGTGGCCTGCACCGGTGGGCTGGCGGAGGTCACTCGGTCCTCCCCTGAGCTGTGGCCGGCGCCTGCTCGCTGCTCGCTGGCGGGGCGGCTGGTGCCGGGCTCCCGGCGGAGGGGAGTCCATATTCGAGGCTGTCCGCAGTCAGCTCCATGTACGCCGCCTCCAGCGAGGCGAGCCGCGGGGTGAGCTCGTGCAGCACGATGCGGTCGGCGGCGGCGATCTCGCCGATTCGTGGCGCGTCCAGGTTGCTGACCCTCAGTGCGGGCGTCTTGCCATCGGCCGCATTCTCGGGCTCGGCCTTGCCGCCTGCCGCGGCGATCAGGCCGGCCAGCGTGGCCGCGTCCGGCGAGCGCACCAGCACGTATTTCTCCGAGCTGCGCTCGATGAAGTCCTGCGTGCTGGTCTCCGCGAGCAGCTTGCCGCGCCCGATCACGATCAGGTGGTCCGCGGTGACTGCCATCTCGTTCATCAGGTGGCTGGATACGAAGACCGTGCGGCCCTCGCTGGCCAACTGCTTCATCAGGTTCCTGATCCACAGGATGCCTTCCGGGTCGAGCCCGTTGACGGGCTCGTCGAGGATCAGGATCTGCGGATCACCCAGCAGTGCGACGGCGATGCCGACCCGCTGGCCCATTCCCAGCGAGAAACCGCCGGTGCGCTTGCGTGCCACCTCGGTGAGCCCGACGAGCCCGAGGACCTGGTCTACCCGGGACCGCGGGATGCCCTGGGTCTGGGCCAGGAAGAGCAGGTGGTTGTACGCGCTGCGTCCGGTGTGCATGGCCCGGGCCTCGAGCAGGGCGCCCACGGTACGCAGCGGCTGGGCGAGATCGGCGTAACGCATGCCGTTGATCGTCGCGGTGCCGGAGTGCGGGTGGTCCAGCCCGAGGATCATCCGCATCGTGGTGGACTTGCCTGCGCCATTCGGCCCGAGGAAGCCGGTGACCCGGCCCGGTTCCACGGTAAAGGACAAATGGTCAACAGCGAGCTTTTCGCCGTAGCGCTTAGTGAGGTCCCGTGCCTCAATCATTATTTCCCCTTGAGACGGCCTGGCCGACTTGGTTGCGCCGTACGCCACTGCCTAAGGTACCAAGGAATTGCGGCGAGCCGTTTTCCGCCCGGCCCGTTCCCGGGCCAGGCGGCAGGCGGGGGCGGGCCGGGCGGCCTGGGCGCGCCGGGCCGGACATCGGCCGGGCGGGGCGCGCCGATCCGGGTACCCGGCCGCGGCGCCGGTCACGTACGCTGCTGCGGAGTATGACCGAGCCGATGCCTGTCCCCGCCGCGCGTGCCGCCGCCGGAATCCGCCGCGGCGTCGTGGCCTGCCTGGCGGTGGTGGCCGGGACTGTGCTGCTGGGGGTGCTCGCCGGGTTCCTCTGGGCCGTGGTGGCCCCCCGGCCGTTGCTGGTGATGACCGCCCACGGCACCGCGGCCGTGATGAACGTTGAGAGCAGCGCCTTCATCGCGGCGGACGGCTGGTACTGCTTCATCTGCCTGGCTGGGGGACTGGTCAGCGGGCTGGTCGGCTACCTGCTCGCCGTCCGCCGCCACGGCCCGGTAGCCATGATCATGGTCTTGGTCAGCGCCCTGGCGGCCGCGCTGATCACGCTCTGGATCGGTGAGCATGTGGCGCTGGCCAGCTATCACCATCTGCTCGCCACCCTGGCGCCCGGCGCGAAGCTGCGGGCCGCCCCGTCCCTCGGAGCCCGCAGTGCCATCGCGTTCTGGCCGCTGGGGGCGGGCCTGATGGCCGGGGGCATGGAACTGGCCGCGTGGCTACGCGACCGGCAGGTGCCGGCCGCCGGATCGGCCCTGGCCCCGGACTGACCGGCAGGCAGGCCCCGGTCCGCCGGGACGGCCCGGGCGGCACGACGGCGTGGCCGCGATGTCCACGATGCGGACGGGCCCGGCACCTGCCCGGGCCCGCTCCGTACACTGGGCGGGTGCTTTCCAGGATTGATCTGCGCGGATCGTCGGCTGCCCAGCTGAGCAGGCAAAAGCTGGCCCCGGTGCTGCCCCGGGCCGGGCTGGACGTCGAGGCTGCGATCGAGAAGGTCCGGCCCATCTGTGACGATGTGCGCCATCGCGGGGCGGCCGCGGTCCGTGAGTACACCCTGCGCTTCGACGGCGTGGAGCTGGCCAGCACCCGCGTGCCTGCGGCCGCGCTGGCCCAGGCGCTGGAGACACTGGACCCGGATTTGCGGGCCGCGCTGGAGGAGACCATCCGCCGGGTCCGCCTGGTCTGCCGGGCCCAGCTGCCGGGTGACGTCGTGGCCAGCCTCGGGGTGGGAGCCGTCGTCACCGAGCGCTATGTCGCCGTGAGCCGGGCGGGCGTGTACGTGCCGGGTGGTCTCGTCACCTACCCGTCTTCGGTGCTGATGAATGTGGTCCCGGCGCAGGTGGCCGGGGTGCCGCAGATCGCGGTGGCCTCGCCCCCCCAGGAGAACGGCCTGCCCAGCCCGTCGGTGCTGGCCGCGTGCGCGCTGCTCGGCATCGAGGAGGTGCACGCCGCCGGCGGGGCCCAGGCCATCGCCATGCTTGGATACGGCACCGCCGACTGTGCCGCCGTCGATACCATCACCGGCCCGGGCAACATCTACGTGGCCGCCGCCAAGCGGCTGCTGCTCGGCACGATCAGCACCGACGCCGAGGCTGGCCCCACGGAGATCGCGATCATCGCGGACGAGACCGCGGATCCGGAGTTCGTCGCGGCCGACCTGATCGCCCAGGCCGAGCACGATCCGCTCGCCGCCTGCCTGCTGATCACCACGGACCCGGGCCTCGCGGACCGGGTGGACAAGGCCCTGGTGCCGCAGGTCGCCGCGGCCCGGCACCGGGAGCGGGTGGAGGCCGCCCTGGCCGGCCAGTCGGCCTGCGTGCTGGTGGACGACACCGACGCGGCGCTGGCCACCTCGGATGCCTGGGCACCGGAGCACCTGGAGATCCAGGCCCAGGACGCGGGCGCGCTGGCCCGCCGGGTGCGCAACGCGGGCGCCATCTTCGTGGGGCCGTACGCCCCGGTCTCGCTGGGCGACTACCTGGCGGGCTCGAACCACGTGCTGCCGACCGGCGGCACTGCCCGGCACACCGCCGGCCTGTCCGTGCTGACCTTCCTGCGCGCCATCCACCTGGTCGAATACGAGCGGGACGCGCTGGCTGAGGTCGCGCCGCACATCGACGCGCTCGGCGGGGCCGAGGATCTGGCCGCGCACGTCGCCGCGGTCCGGGTCCGCATCCCCAGGGCCGAGCCGTGACCGCCCCGCTTCCGTCCTGGCTCCCGCTCCGCGAGGACCTGGCCGGGCACACCGCCTACGGCGCCCCCCAGATCGACGTCCCGGTCCAGCTGAACACCAATGAGAATCCCTATCCGCCCTCCCCGGCGATGACCCAGGCGATCACGCAGGCCGTGGGGGAGGTGGCCGGGACGCTGAACCGCTACCCAGACCGGGACGCGGTGGCGCTCCGCGCTGACCTGGCCGCCTACCTCGGCCACGGGCTGCGGGCGGACCAGGTCTGGGCGGCCAACGGCTCGAACGAGATCATCCAGCAGCTGTTCCAGGCGTTCGGCGGCCAGGGGCGGACGGCGCTGGGCTTCGAGCCCTCGTACTCGATGCACCCGCTGATCGCGCTGGCCACCGGCACCCGCTGGATCAGCGGGGCCCGGGACGCCGACTTCGGGCTCGACCCTGATCACGCACTGGCCGTGATCCGTGCGCACCACCCTGACCTGGTCTTCCTCACCTCCCCGAACAACCCCACCGGCACCGCGCTGGCCCCCGGGGTGATCGAGGCGGTCTGCGCGGCGGCCCCGGGCATGGTCATCGTGGATGAGGCGTACGCCGAGTTCGCCCGGGACACCTCCGCCACCGCGCTTACCCTGCTGCCCCGCTGCCCGCGGCTCGTGGTGACCCGGACCATGTCCAAGGCCTTCGCGCTGGCCGGTGCGCGGGTCGGGTACCTGGCCGCCGACCCGGCCGTGCCGCAGGCGCTGCTCCTGGTCCGGCTGCCCTACCACCTGTCGGCCGTCACCCAGGCGGTGGCCCGGGCGGCGCTGGCGCTGGCCAGCGAGCCGCTCGCCACCGTGGCGGCGCTGCGTGAGCAGCGGGACGGGCTCGTCGCCTGGCTGCGCGGCCGCGGCCTTCGGGTGGCGGACTCGGACGCCAACTTCGTGCTGTTCGGCGAGTTCGGCGACCGGCACGTGATCTGGCAGGCGCTGCTGGACCGGGGCGTGCTGATCCGGGAGACCGGGCCGGCGCTGGCTCAGGGTCACGGCGGGAACGCCCGCGGAGATGTCGGCGTTCCGCGACGCGCTGGACGAGGTGCTGACAGCGGGGCTGACGCGGGCCACGCAGCCGGCCGGGGAGGGCGCACGATGAACGACACCTGGAGCCGGGCCATCCGGCGGACGGGCCGGGTCGAGCGGGTCACCAAGGAGACCAGCGTGCTGGTCGAGCTGGACGTTAACGGGAGCGGCACGGCCGACATCGGCACCGGGGTGCCGTTCTTCGACCACATGCTGTCCCAGCTGGCCAAGCACGGGCTGCTCGACCTCAGCGTCCGTACCACCGGCGACATCGAGGTGGACGCGCACCACACGGTGGAGGACACCGCGCTCGCCCTGGGCCAGGCGCTGCGCGAGGCGCTCGGCGACAAGGCGGGGATCTGCCGCTTCGGTGACGCCGCCGTGCCGCTGGACGAGACGCTGGCCCGGGCCGCGATCGATCTGTCCGGCCGGCCCTACCTGGTGCACGCGGAGCCGGCGGCGATGGCCCCGCTGATCGGCAGCTACGACACCACGCTGACCCGGCATTTCTTCGAGTCCGTGACCTCCACGGCGGCCATCTGCCTGCACCTGGAGGTGACCGGGCGCAACCCGCATCACCTGGTCGAGGCGCAGTTCAAGGCGGTGGCCCGCGCGCTGCGCGCCGCCGCGGCCCCCGACCCCCGGGCGCCAGGGATCCCCAGCACCAAGGGCGTCCTGTGAGCGTGACCCGGACCGGCGGTTCTGGCCGCCGGATGGCGCGAACGCCGGGGGAGACAGTATGAGCCGCCGGCCCCGGGTCGCGGTCCTGGACTACGGGTCGGGAAACATCCGCTCCGCCCAGCGGGCCCTGCAGCGGGCCGGGGCGGACGCCGACGTCACCGCCGACTTCGACGCCGCGCTCAGCGCGGACGGCCTGGTCGTCCCGGGGGTCGGCGCGTTCGCGGCCTGCATGGCGGGCATCCGCGCGGTGCGTGGTGATCAGGTCATCGACCGGCGGCTGGCCGGTTCCCGCCCGGTGCTCGGCATCTGCGTCGGCATGCAGGTCATGTTCGATGAGGGCGTCGAGCACGGCGAGCACACCAAGGGCTGCGGCCAGTGGCCCGGCACCGTGGAGCGGTTGCACGCGCCGGTGCTGCCGCACATGGGCTGGAACACGGTTGACGCCGGCCGCGGGTCCCGGCTGCTGGCCGGCCTCGACCCGGGCGCCCGCTTCTACTTCGTGCACTCCTACGCGGCCCTGGCCCTGCCCATGCCGCCATCGGAGCGGATGACGCCGCCGCTGCTCAGCTGGGCGACACACGGTGAGCCGTTCATCGCGGCCGTGGAGAACGGCCCGCTCTGCGCGACCCAGTTTCACCCCGAGAAGTCCGGCGACGCGGGCGCCGCGTTGCTGGCTAACTGGCTGGAGATGGTGCGATGACCCTGACCCTGCTGCCCGCCGTGGACGTGGCCGGCGGTAAGGCGGTCCGGCTGGTCCAGGGGGCCGCGGGGACTGAGACCGACTACGGCGCGCCGCTGCAGGCCGCGCTGGCCTGGCAGGCGGCGGGTGCCCAGTGGCTGCACCTGGTGGACCTGGACGCCGCGTTCGGCCGCGGGTCCAACGCGGACCTGCTCGCCATGGTGGTGGGACGGCTGGATATCGCGGTCGAGCTGTCCGGGGGCATCCGTGACGACGCGTCGCTGGCCGCCGCGCTGGCCACCGGCTGCGCCCGGGTCAACGTCGGCACCGCGGCGCTGGAGAACCCGGACTGGGTCCGGGCCGCCGTCGCCGAGCACGGCGACAAGATCGCGGTGGGCCTGGATGTGCGCGGCACCCGGCTCGCCGCCCGGGGCTGGACCCGCGAGGGCGGCGAGCTTGACGAGGCGCTGGACCGGCTGGACAGCGACGGCTGCGCCCGCTACGTGGTCACCGACATCAGGAAGGACGGCATGCTGTCCGGGCCGAACCTGGACCTGCTGCGGCACGTCTGCGCGCGGACGGCGCGGCCGGTGATCGCCAGCGGCGGTGTCTCCAGCCTGGCTGACCTGGAGGCCATCGCGGCCCTGGTCCCGGACGGGGTGGAGGGCGCGATCGTGGGCAAGGCCCTGTACGCGGGGGCCTTCACCCTGGAGGAGGCGCTCAAGGTGGTGGCGTCGTGACCCGTCGGGTCTTCACCGGCACGGAGTGGGAGCCGGTGGTCGGCTACAGCCGCGCGGTGGCGGCCGGGGACTTCGTGTTCCTGGCCGGCTGCACCTCGGTCGTGGGCGCGGAGTTCGTGCACGAGGATGACGCGTACGCGCAGACCGCGCAGGCGCTGCGGAACGTGGCGGCCGCCCTGGAGCAGCTGGACCTGGGGCTGGCCGACGTGGTGCAGACCCGGATCCTCGTCACCGACATCTCGCGGTGGCAGGAGTACGGCCGGGCGCATCGTGAGGCGTTCGGTGACACGATGCCCGCCGCCACCATGATCGAGATCGCCGGGCTGGTCGATCCCCGGATGCTGGTCGAGGTGGAGGCGGTGGCCTACCGCCCGGGGATCGGCACCTGATGCCCCCGCGGGCCCGGCCTGATCGCGAGTCGCCATGACGGTGGCGGTGCGGGTGATTCCCTGCCTGGACGTGGACGCCGGCCGGGTGGTCAAGGGGGTCAACTTCCGTGACCTGCGCGACGCGGGCGACCCGGTGGAACTCGCCGCCGCCTACGACGCGGAAGGCGCCGATGAGCTGGTGTTCCTGGACATCACCGCGTCCAGCGGGGACCGGGAGACCATGGTCAACGTGGTGGGCCGGACCGCTGACCAGGTGTTCATCCCGCTTACCGTCGGCGGCGGGGTGCGCAGCGTCGGGGACGTGGACCGGCTGCTGCGGGCCGGCGCGGACAAGGTGTCGCTGAACACCGCGGCCATCGCCCGCCCCGAGCTGCTCGCCGAGGCCGCCCAGCGGTTCGGCTCGCAGTGCGTGGTGCTGTCCGTGGACGCCCGCCGGGTGGCGGGCGGGCTGACACAGTTTGAAGTCACCACGCACGGCGGGCGCCGGGGTACCGGGATCGACGCGGTGCAGTGGGCGGCCCGCGGGGCGGAGCTGGGCGTCGGCGAGATCCTGCTCAACTCCATGGACGCGGACGGCACCAAGGCCGGCTTTGACCTCGAACTCATCCGCGCGGTCCGCGCGGTCGTGGACGTGCCCGTCATCGCCAGCGGCGGGGCCGGCGAGCTGGCGCACTTCGGCCCCGCGGTCGGCGCGGGCGCCGATGCCGTGCTGGCCGCCAGCGTGTTCCACTTCGGCCAGCTGCGGATCGGCGAGGTCAAGGACGCGCTGCGCCAGGCCGGCCACCCGGTCCGGTAGAGCTCACCCCGCCGGTTCTCCCCCGCACGTTCTCACCCTGCGGGCGCACCCAGGCCGGCCGACAGGGCGGCCCCCACGATGCCGGCGTCGTTGTGCATCGCGGCGGGCACCACCGCGGCCCGCAACGAGGTCAGCAGCGGCAGGAACTTGTCCGCCTTGCGGCTGATCCCCCCGCCGATAATGACCAGGTCCGGTGCGGTCAGCCCCTCCACGTGATGCAGGTACTCATCGACCCGCCCGGCCCACTTGCCCCAGCTGAGGTCGTGCAGTTCCTTGGCCCGCTCCGAGGCGCGCGTCTCGGCGTCCCGCCCGCGGATCTCGATGTGGCCGAACTCGGTGTTCGGGATGAGCATGCCGCCCCGGAACAAGGCGCTGCCGATCCCGGTGCCGAACGTCAGCATCAGCACCGTGCCCTGGTGCCCGGCGCCCGCGCCGAACTTCATCTCCGCCAGGCCGGCCGCGTCGGCGTCGTTGACCAGCGACGAGCGCATGTCGGCCGCCTTGTCGAACAGGGCCCGGGTGTCCAGCCCGACCCAGGCGGCGTCCAGGTTGGCCGCGGTCATGGTGACCCCGTCCACCACCACGCCCGGAAAGGCGATGCCCACCGGCCCGGTCCAGTCGAAGTTCTTCACGTGCTGGGCCACGATGGCCGCCACCGCATCAGGCCGGGCCTGGGGCGTCTCCACCTTGACCCGCTCGGTGAGCAGCGTTCCCTTGGCCGTGTCCACCGGCGCGGCCTTGATCCCGCTACCGCCGATGTCGATGCCGAGTACCTGCACTGTCCCGCCCTCCGTCCTCCCGCGAATCCCCCGGCGCTCGCGTCCGGAGCGGGAGACCACCTCCATCGTGGGCCATCTGCTCACCGGGTAGTACCCGGGGCTCGACGATTATGGCCCGGCGGGCCAAGTTTTCCGGCGTTGAGCGTCCAGGTACCAGATGCTGAGCCGTCATCACCGGGCACTCAGTGACTGGTCACCCATGGACTGGTGACCCTGGCCGGGAGGCGCGCGGAGCGGTGCGGACCGCTGGTGCTGTGCGCCCGCAGGTCACGGCGGGGACACGCTGCCGCGGGGGTCACATACCCCAGCGAGACCCGCTGAGCGTGCGAATGGCCGCTTCGGTGCCGTCCATCCGGACCTGGGCGGCGGCTCGCCGGCCGGACGTCCACAGGGTGAGTTCCCCCGGTGCGCCGGTCACCGTGACCACCGGGGTGCGCGCCTTGGCGGTGATCCTGACCCGGCCCTGGCCCGGGTCCGTGGTGATGTCGTCGCGGACCAGTTCCACCCCGACCGGGGCCTGGCGCAGCACGAATCGCGCCATGCCGAGCCGCCCCCAGAGGGCCTCGGCCAGCGCGGGGGTGACCTTCCGCTCCGCCCAGCCGGGGGTGCCGCGCCGGATGTCCTCGTGATGGACGAAGAACTCGACCAGGTTGGCCCGCTCGTCCACGCCCGGCAGGCCGAACAGCGACAGCCGGGGTGGCCCGCTGCGGATGGCGGTGATCAGGCCGGCGAACGATTCCCGCCTGGCCAGCCCCTGCTGGACCCGCCGGGTGTACCCGGCGAGCGGGCCGACCAGGATGCCGGCTCCCGCGTCCGGGCGGCGTTCCCGCAGCACCAGGTGGGCGGCCAGGTCGAGGGTGGTCCAGCCGTCACATAGCGTGGGCGCGGTCGGGCCAGTCTGCTCCAGCAGCGCGCACAGAGCCAGCCGCTCATCCCGGGCGAGAGTCATCCCGCGATGGTAGCCACCGGCACGGCCCAGCGGAATGGGCCCCGGCGATGGGTCCGTGCAACGGGCTGACCGCAAAGGGCCCAGCGCAATGGGCTCAGTGCAATGGACTGACCGCAATGGACTGACCGCATGGAACTGAGCGCAAGCCGGGCCGGGCGCACGCCGGGCCGGGCGGAAGCTGGACTGAGCGCAAGCCGGGCCGGGCGCCATGGGCTGAGGGGAGCGGGCCGGGCGCACTGGCCAGGAGAGGCCCGGGCGGGCGGACCTGAGAGGATCGGTCTATGAACACGGACGCGAGCGCGGTCAGGGGCCCCCGGTCCCCCTCTGCGCTGGACCCCCAGATCGCCGCGCGCCTGAAGCGTGACCCGGCCGGCCTGGTCCCCGCGGTGGCCCAGCAGTACGACACCGGCGAGGTGCTGATGGTCGGCTGGATGGACGACGAGGCGCTGCACCGGACCCTGACCACGGGACGGTGCACGTACTATTCCCGCAGCCGCCAGGAGTACTGGGTAAAAGGTGAGACGTCCGGCCACGTGCAGCAGGTGAAAGCGGTCGCGCTCGACTGCGACGGTGACACCCTGCTGGTCAAGGTGGACCAGGTCGGCGGGGCCTGCCACACCGGCGACCGGACCTGTTTCGACGCGGACCCGCTGTCGGCCCTGGTGGTGGGATGACTGGTGGCGGGATGACTGGTGGCGGGATGACTGGTGGTGAGATGACTGCTCCGGGCCCGGTGACTGAGCGGCTGGGCACCCGCCACCCGGCCGCGGGTGCCCGGCGGGAGTACCTGCTCACGCTGCTGGCCGGCGCGGTGGGCGCCGCACTCGTGCTGCTCGCGGCCCGCCAGGGCTGGGCCCGCGTGGTGACCGTCGAGCCGCATCCGCTGCCGGTGTCCCGGGTCGCGGTACGGGGACAGGACCTGGTGCCCGCGGCGGGCGCGCTGGGGCTGGCCGCGCTGGCTGGCCTGGCCGCGGTGCTGGCCACCCGCGGGCTGGCCCGGCGGATCGTCGGTGGCCTGCTCGCCCTGTTCGGCCTGGCCATCGCCGCGTCCGTGAGCCTGCCGGTGACCGCGGCCCAGGCGCGCAGCGCCGCGGCCGGCGCGACCGCGCAGGCCGGGTCGGTGCCGGGCGCGAGCACGGTCGGCGGCGGCACCACCCCGGGTACGGGCGGCTCCGGCGTGGCCGGGCTCACCCTGGCCAGCCACGTGGAGATGGCCGCCTTCCCGTGGCGCTGGGCCGTGCTGGCCGGCGGGCTCCTGGTCATCGCGGCTGGCCTGCTGGTCGCGTGGCGCGGCGCCCGCTGGCCGGTCATGTCCAGCCGGTATGACCAGCCCGCGGGCCGTCAGGCGCCCGCGGCGGCGGACCCGGCCAGCCTGTGGGAATCGCTGAGCCAGGGTCTCGACCCCACCGAACAGGCAGCTCCCGCGGCCGGTTCCGGGACCGGGTCAGGGAGTTCCGGGACCGCGTCAGGCGGCCACGGCCCTGGCCGCGCCGATGGCGCGGGTTAGTCTGAACAGGACGCCGGCCGGCGTTCCGTGCGGCCGGATCCGGCCGCACGGCGCGGGCGGAACCCGGGTGCGCGCGGGCCTCGCCCTGAGGGGGGCCGCATCCGCAGCGAAACAGCCTCGCTACGATCGGGGCGCAAGAAACCCAAACCGAGGGGACAGCGAAACCGCGTGAGCGTGCTCAACGAGATCCTGGACGGGGTTCGTGCCGATCTCGCTGCCCGGCAGCGGGAAGTCACCCTCGATCAGCTCAAGGACATGGCCGGGCGGGCGCCGTCGCCCAAGGACGCGATGGCGGTGCTCAAGGGCGAGGACGTGGCGGTCATCGCCGAGGTGAAGCGGGCCAGCCCGTCCAAGGGGGCGATGGCGGCGATCGCGGATCCCGCGGCGCTGGCCATGGACTACGAGGCCGGCGGTGCGAGCGTGATCAGCGTGCTGACCGAGGAGCGCCGCTTCGCCGGCAGCCTCGCCGATCTCACGGCGGTGCGGGCGGCCGTGCGTGTCCCGGTGCTGCGCAAAGACTTCGTGGTCAGCTCCTACCAGCTCTGGGAGGCCCGGGCGCACGGGGCGGACATGGTCCTGCTCATCGTGGCCGCGCTGGAGCAGAACGCGCTGATCTCGCTGGTGGAGCGGGCCGTGTCCATCGGGCTCATCCCGCTCGTCGAGGTGCATGCCGACGAGGAACTGGACCGGGCCCTGGAGGCCGGCGCGAAGATCATCGGGGTGAACGCGCGTGACCTGGCCACCCTCGAGGTGGACCGCACCGTATTCGCCCGGCTGGCCCCGCAGATCCCGGACGGCATCGTGAAGATCGCCGAGTCGGGCATCCGCGGGCCGCATGACCTGCTCGCCTACGCCGCGTCCGGCGCGGACGCAGTGCTGGTGGGGGAGAGCCTGGTGACCGGCAAGGACCCGCGGTCGGCCGTGGCTGACCTGGTCACCGCAGGCTCGCACCCAGCGCTGCGGGGTGACCGCGGATGACCAGCCCCGCGACCACCCGCGGCGATCACGGGCGGCCGCCCGGCGCGGACCGCGAGGCCGGCCACTTCGGGCCCTACGGCGGCCGGTTCGCCCCCGAGGCGCTGATGTCAGCGCTGGAGGAACTGGCGGCCGAGTACGCGGCGGCCCAGTCGGATCCGGCCTTCCAGGCTGAGCTGGCCGGCCTGCTCCGCGGGTACGCCGGACGGCCGACGCTGGTGACGGAGGTGCCGCGGTTCGCGGCCCGGGCCGGGGACTGCCGGATTCTGCTCAAGCGCGAGGACATGGCGCACACCGGCTCGCACAAGATCAACAACGTGCTCGGCCAGGCCCTGCTGACCAGGCGGATGGGCAAGAAGCGGGTCATCGCCGAGACTGGGGCCGGCCAGCATGGGGTGGCCACCGCGACCGCCTGCGCGCTGCTGGGCCTGGACTGCGTGGTCTACATGGGCGAGGAGGACACGCAGCGGCAGGCCCTGAACGTGGCCCGGATGCGGATGCTCGGCGCCGAGGTGGTCCCGGTCACCGCGGGCAGCCGCACCCTCAAGGACGCCATCAACGAGGCGTTCCGCGACTGGGTGACCACGGTCGAGACGAGCCACTACTGCATCGGGTCGGTGATGGGCCCGGACCCGTTCCCGACCATGGTGCGCGACTTCCAGCGGATCATCGGGGTCGAAGCCCGCGAGCAGGTGCTGGCCATGACCGGGCGGCTGCCGGACGCGGTGATCGCCTGCGTGGGCGGCGGCTCCAACGCGATCGGGGCGTTCCACGCGTTCATCCCCGACGAGTCCGTGCGGCTGATCGGCTGCGAGGCCGGCGGCGAGGGCCCGGAGAACGGCCGTAACGCGGCCACGCTGGTGGCCGGCTCGGCCGGCGTGATCCACGGCATGCGCACCTACCTGCTCCAGGACGACGACGGGCAGACCCTGCCCACCCACTCGGTCTCGGCCGGCCTGGACTACCCGGGGGTCGGCCCGGAGCACTCCTGGCTGCACGACACCGGCCGGGCCAGCTACCGGGCCATCTCGGACGCCCAGGCCATGGACGCGTTCTCGCTGCTCTGCCAGACCGAGGGCATCATCCCGGCCATCGAGTCGGCGCACGCCCTGGCCGGCGCGCTCCAGCTGGGCGGCGAGCTGGAACCCGGGGCCCTGCTGCTGGTCAACCTGTCCGGCCGGGGCGACAAGGATGTGGACATCGCCGCCCGCTGGTTCGGCCATCTCGAGCACGGCCATCTCGAGCACGGTGATCTCGAGCACGGCCATCTCGAGCACGGGGAGCCTGCCCGATGAGCGCAGCTCATATCGCTGGCGAGGCGGGGCGCGCCGGAGGCATGTCCCCTCCGAGCCAGCGATCCGCGGGCATCGGGGGGTCCGGGGGGTCCGGGGGGTCGTCCCCGCCGGCCAGCGCGGGGGGTCCGGGGGGTCGTCCCCCCGGGCTAGCAGAGTGAGTGTCGCGTTCGAGAAGGCGGCCGCGGAAGGCCGGGCCGCCCTGGTCGGCTACCTGCCGGCCGGCTTCCCGTCGGTGGCCGGCGCGGCCGAGGCGGCGGTGGCGATCGCCGAGGCCGGCGCCGACGTCATCGAGATCGGCCTGCCGTACTCCGACCCGCTGATGGACGGCCCGGTCATCCAGGAGGCCACGTACCGGGCGCTGGCCGGCGGCACCCATGTGACCGACGTGCTGCGCACCGTGGAGACGGTGGCCGCCGCGGGCGTGCCCACCCTGATCATGACGTACTGGAATCCGGTGGACCACTACGGAGTGGCGGCGTTCGCCCGTGACCTGGCCGCCGCCGGCGGGTCCGGGCTAATCACCCCGGACCTGCCGCCGGAGGAGGCCAGCGACTGGCTGGAGGCCGCGGACGCCTGCGGTCTGGACCGGGTCTTCCTGGTCGCGCCCAGCTCGTCGGACGCGCGGATCGCGCGGATCACCGCGGACTGCCGCGGGTTCGTGTACGCCGCGTCGCTGATGGGCACCACCGGGGCCCGGGACAGTGTCGGTGCCGCCGCCGCGGGCCTGGTCAGCCGGGTCCGCGAGGCCACCAGCCTGCCGGTCGCCGTCGGCCTCGGCGTGCGCGACGGGGTGCAGGCCGCGGAGGTGGCCGCCTTCGCCGACGGGGTGATCGTGGGCTCGGCGTTCGTGCAGCGGCTGCTGGCCGCGCCGGACGCCCAGGCCGGCCTGGACTCCGTCCGCGACCTGGCCGCTGAGCTCGCCGCCGGGGTCCGCGCCCCGGCCCGCAGCCCGGCCAGCTGACCAGCCCGGCCCGCTAGCCCACCCGGGCCGCTAACCCACCCGGCCCGCCCAGTGGGCCAGGACCGGGAGCCGCTCGTCCCCAGCAAGGAACCGGTAATGCAACCACCCAGCTACCGGAAGGTGCACTAGCCTCACGTGGCGTGGCATCACCCGGCACGACGGTCGCGTTCCTGCCCAGCCCCGGGCCCGGGATCTGGCATCTCGGGCTGCTGCCGGTCCGCGGCTACGCGCTGTGCATCGTGCTGGGCATCCTGGTCGCCGTCCGCCTGGCGAGCCGCAGGTACCAGCGGCTGGGCGGCCGCCCGGGCGTCATCCTCGACGTCGCCGCCTGGGCCGTCCCGGCCGGCCTGATCGGCGCCCGGCTCTACAGCGTGGTCACCGACTACGAGCTGTACTTCCGGCCGGGCCGCGACTGGATCGACATCTTCCGGGTCTGGGACGGCGGGATCGGCATGCCCGGGGCGGTGGTCGCCGGCGCCCTCGGGGCCTGGTTCGGCTGCCGCCGGGCCGGGGTGCGGTTCGGGCCGGTCGCCGGGGCCGCGGCGCCCGCCGCCGCGATCGGGCAGGCCATCGGCCGCTGGGGTAACTGGTTCAACCAGGAACTCTACGGCCGCCCGTCCAGCCTGCCCTGGGCGGTGGAGATCGACCCGGCCCACCGGGTGATCCCCTACGAGAACTACGCGACCTTCCAGCCCGCGTTCCTCTACGAATCGCTCTGGGACCTGGCCCTCGGGCTGGGGCTGATCTGGGCGGCGCGGCGCTTCCGGCTCACCGGCGACCGGGTCCTGGCGGCCTACGCCGTGGGCTACGCCACCGGCAGCTTCGCGGTCCAGTCGCTGCGCATCGATTTCGCGCACCACCTGCTTGGCCTGCGGATAGGCCAGTGGGCGATGATCGCCATCTGGATCGCCGGGGTCAGCTACCTGATCATGACGGCCGGCAAGCGGGGGCCCGATGTGATCACCCCGCCGGCTCTCGCGTCATCCTCCGGACGGCCGGAGTTTGCCGTCCGCGCGGCCTGGGCACATCCAGGGGACAATCCTCGCGAAGCGGATGTTCCCAGCGAGTCAGGTGTTTCGCGAACCGCACGAAGCGGGGATGATTGCACTGGTGGCGTAATCTCCGTGTAACCTACGAGCGGTAGCTCGAGGGAGCCAGCGATACCCCCTTCCCGGGGTTCATGGCAGGGCCAATGTCGTCCCGACCGCATGCGAGAACGCGAATTCGGACGAGACGACAGGAGTGCGGATGGCACCTGCCGCTTCAGTGGACGCTGGGGGGCTCTACGACGCGAGCTTCGAGCACGATGCGTGTGGCGTCGGCTTCGTCGCCGATCTGTCCGGGATACCGAGCCACGACACCGTAGCCAAGGCCCTGACCGTGCTCCGTAACCTGGAGCACCGCGGCGCCCAGGGCAGTGACCCGGACACGGGCGACGGGGCCGGCATCCTGACCCAGATCCCCGATGCGTTCTTCCGTGCGGTGTGCGGCTTCGAGCTTCCCCCTCCCGGTGGCTACGCGGCCGGGATGGTGTTCCTGCCCGCAGACGATCAGGGCAGCGCCGGCGCCGCCATGGTCGTGGAGCGGCTCGCCGCCGAGGAAGGCCTGACCACCCTGGGCTGGCGCGACGTCCCCTATGACCCGGAGCACTGCGGGCATGGGGCCCGGGATGTCCTGCCCAGCCTCCGCCAGGTCTTCGTTGCGGCGGATGGTGAAAGCGGAATCGCGCTGGACCGGCGCGCGTACTGCCTGCGCAAGCGGGTGGAACACGAGACCGACTGCTACGTCGTCACGCTGTCCTCACGCACTATCGGCTACAAGGGCATGCTGACCGCGCTCCAGCTGGAGCCGTTCTACCCGGACCTGGCCGACCCCCGGTACGTCTCGGCCCTGGCCCTGGTCCACTCGCGGTTCTCCACCAACACGTTCCCGTCCTGGCCGCTGGCCCACCCGTACCGCTACATCGCGCACAACGGGGAGATCAACACGGTCCGGGGGAACCGGAACTGGATGCGGGCCCGCGAGGCCATGCTGGCCAGCGACCTGTTCCCGCGGTCCGCTGACGGCCGCGGCATGGAGCGCCTGCTGCCGATCCTGGACGAGACCGGCAGCGACTCGGCCAGCTTCGACGAGTGCCTGGAACTGCTGCACCTCGGCGGCCGGTCGCTGCCGCACGCCATGCTGATGATGATCCCCGAGCCGTGGGAGAACCACGACGAGATGGATCCGGCGCGGCGTGCCTTCTACCGCTTCCACTCCACCCTCATGGAACCGTGGGACGGCCCGGCCTGCGTGGCGTTCACCGACGGGACCGTGATCGGGGCCGTGCTCGACCGCAACGGGCTGCGCCCGGGCCGGTACTGGGTGACCCGCGACGGCCTCGTGGTGCTGGCCAGCGAGGTGGGCGTGCTCGACATCGACCCGGCGGACGTGGTCCGCAAGGGCCGTCTCCAGCCCGGCCGCGTCTTCCTGGCCGACACCGGCCGGCGGCGCATCCTGGAGGACGCGGACGTGAAGTCCGCGCTGGCCAGCGAGCACCCGTACGAGGACTGGCTGCACGCCGGGCTGCTGCACCTGGACGACCTGCCCGACCGGGTCCGGGCCCTGCCCCCCGCCGCGGAGCTCACCACCCAGCAGCGGCTGTTCGGTTACACCGAGGAAGAACTGCGGGTGCTGCTGGCCCCGATGGCCAGGACCGGGGCCGAGCCGGTCGGGTCGATGGGCACCGACACCCCGGTCGCCGTGCTCTCGGACCGGCCCCGGCTGATCTTCGACTACTTCTCCCAGCTGTTCGCGCAGGTCACCAACCCGCCGCTGGACGCGATCCGCGAAGAGCTGGTCACCTCGCTGGAGTCCTCCACCGGCCCGGAAGGCAACCTCTTCGTGCCGGGCCCGGCGTCGTGCCGCCAGGTGGTGCTGCCCTTCCCGGTCATCGACGGCAACGAGCTGAGCAAGATCATTCACATTAACGACGACGGTGACCTGCCGGGCTTCGCCTCCCACGTGGTGGACGGCCGGTATGACGTGGCAGGCGGCGGCGCCGCGCTGCGCGACCGGCTCGACGAGATCTGCGCCGAGGTGTCGGCCGCGATCACCGGCGGTGCGCACATCATCGTGCTGTCCGACCGCGGCGGGGGTGAGCCGGCGGACGCCAGCCTGGCGCCCATCCCGTCGCTACTGCTCACCGGGACCGTGCACCATCACCTGATCCGGGAGCGGACCCGGACCCGGGCCGGGCTGATCGTGGAGGCCGGGGACGCCCGCGAGTGCCACCACATCGCGCTGCTCATCGGCTACGGGGCCGCCGCCGTCAACCCGTACCTGGCCCTGCAGACCGTGGCGGACATGGTTCGCCGCGGCGTGCTGGATGGCGTCACGGCCAAGAAGGCCACCGCGAACCTGGTCAAGGCCCTGGGCAAGGGCCTTTTGAAGATCATGTCCAAGATGGGTGTCTCCACCGTCGCCTCCTACACCGGGGCGCAGATCTTCGAGGCCATCGGGCTGGGCGAGGAGGTCGTCAGCACCTGTTTCACCGGCACCACATCCCGGCTCGGCGGCGTCGGCTTCGGCGTGCTGGCCGCCGAGGCCGCGGCCCGGCACACCAGGGCTTTCCCGCCCCGCGGCGGCGACCTTGACCACCGGCGGCTGGACACCGGCGGTGACTACCAGTGGCGCCGCGAGGGTGAGCCGCACCTGTTCAACCCGGAGACCGTGTTCAAGCTGCAGCACGCGACCCGGAGCCGGCGTTACGAGATCTTCAAGGAGTACACCCGCCTGGTGGACGACCAGTCCGCCCGGCTCATGACGCTGCGCGGGCTGCTCCGCATCCGCGGCGTCGATGAGCCCACTGACCCGCGTGGGCTGGGCGCAGCGTCGCTCCCGGCCCGCGCGCCTCGAACGCCCGGCCAGGATGAGAACCAGGCCGGGCTGCACCCGACCGGGCCGCATCCCGTCGGGCACCGGCCGGCGGTGCCACCAGCGGCCGGAGCGCACCCGCCCCGGCCGGAGCCGCGTGGCCCGATCCCGCTCGGCGAGGTGGAGCCGGTCTCCGAGATCGTCCGCCGGTTCTCCACCGGCGCGATGTCCTACGGCTCCATCTCCGCCGAGGCGCATCAGACGCTGGCCATCGCGATGAACCGGCTGGGCGGCCGGTCCAACACCGGCGAAGGCGGCGAGGACCCGGATCGCTTCGTGCCGGACGCCAACGGCGACCTGCGCCGCTCCGCGGTCAAGCAGGTGGCCAGCGGCCGGTTCGGGGTGACCAGCGAGTACCTGGTCAACGCCGACGACCTGCAGATCAAGATGGCCCAGGGGGCCAAGCCGGGAGAGGGCGGCCAGCTGCCCGGGCACAAGGTGTACCCGTGGATCGCCAAGACCCGGTACTCCACCCCGGGTGTCGGCCTGATCTCCCCGCCGCCGCACCACGACATCTACTCCATCGAAGACCTGGCCCAGCTGATCCACGACCTGAAGAACGCCAACCCGCAGGCCCGGGTGCACGTGAAGCTGGTCGCCGAGGTTGGCGTGGGCACCGTCGCGGCCGGCGTGTCCAAGGCCCACGCCGACGTGGTGCTGATCTCCGGGCACGACGGCGGCACCGGCGCCGCCCCGCTGACCAGCCTCAAGCACGCGGGCGCGCCGTGGGAGCTCGGCCTGGCCGAGACCCAGCAGACTCTGCTCCGGGCCCGGCTGCGGGACCGGATCGTGGTCCAGGCCGACGGCCAGCTCAAGACCGGCCGGGACGTGATCATCGCCGCGCTGCTCGGCGCCGAGGAGTTCGGCTTCGCCAGCGCCCCGCTGGTCGTGTCCGGCTGCATCATGATGCGGGTCTGCCACCTGGACACCTGCCCGGTCGGAGTGGCCACGCAGAACCCTGAGCTGCGCCAGCGGTTCAACGGCAAGCCGGAGTTCGTGGTCAACTTCTTCGAGTTCATCGCCGAGGAGGTCCGCGAGTACCTGGCCGCGCTGGGACTGCGCAGCCTGGAGGAGGCGATCGGCCGGACCGACCTGCTGGACAGCGAGCGGGCCGTCGGGCACTGGAAGGCGGCCGGGCTGGATCTCGCCCCGATCCTGCACATGCCCGCCCTGCCCGAGGGCACCGCCACCCGCAACACCACCACCCAGGATCACGGCATCGAGCGGGCCCTGGACAACACGCTGATCCAGCTGGCCGAGGGGGCCCTGCAGGACGCGAAGCCGGTCACGCTGGACCTCCCGGTCCGGAACGTCAACCGGACCGTCGGCACCATGCTGGGCTACGAGGTGACCCGGCGGTGGGGCGGCAAGGGCCTGCCCGACGACACCATTCTGGTCCGCTTCCGCGGCTCGGCCGGGCAGTCCTTCGGGGCCTTCCTGCCCCGCGGGATCACCCTGCGGCTGGCCGGCGACGCCAACGACTACCTGGGCAAGGGCCTGTCCGGCGGCCGGATCATCGTGGCTCCGGACACCGGCGCCACGTTCGTCGCCGAGGAGCAGATCATCGCCGGCAACGTGATCGGCTACGGCGCCACCGCGGGCCAGATGTTCCTGCGTGGCGTCGTGGGCGAACGGTTCTGCGTGCGGAACTCGGGCGCCACCGCGGTGGCCGAGGGTACCGGTGACCACGGCTGCGAGTACATGACCGGCGGCGTCGTGGCCGTGCTCGGCCCGGTCGGCCGCAACTTCGCGGCCGGCATGTCTGGCGGCCTCGCGTACCTGCTCGACCCGGATCCGGTCCGGGTCAACACGGACATGGCCGACCTGGAGGGCCTCGACGACGACGACGCGACCCGGCTGCGGGACCTGGTCGGGCAGCACCTGGCTGAGACCGGGTCCGAGGTCGCGGCGCGGCTGCTGGCTGACTGGGACACCGCGCTGGCGAGGTTCGGCAAGGTCATGCCCAAGGACTACAAGCGGGTGCTGGACGCGGCCCGGCTGGCCGAGCGCGAGGGCCGCGACGTCAACCAGGCCGTGATGGCCGCGGCGCACGGCTGAGAAGGGGTTACGGAATGGCTGACCCCAAGGGGTTCCTGAGCACGCCGCGTGAGACGCCTGCCCGGCGGCCGGTGGACGTGCGGATCCGGGACTGGCGCGAGGTGTACACCGACTTCCCGCCCGTGGCGCTGGAGGCGCAGGCCTGCCGCTGCATGGACTGCGGCATCCCGTTCTGCCACCAGGGCTGCCCGCTGGGCAACCTCATCCCGGAGTGGAACGACCTGGTCTGGCGGCATGAGTGGCGTGAGGCCGCGGAGCGGCTGCACGCGACCAACAACTTCCCGGAGTTCACCGGCCGGCTCTGCCCGGCACCGTGCGAGAGCGCCTGCGTGCTCGGGATCAACGCCGACCCGGTGACCATCAAGCAGGTCGAGGTGGAGATCATCGACCGGGCCTGGGCCGAGGGCTGGGTCCGGCCGCTGCCGCCCCCGCCGTCAGCGGTGCAGGCGGGCCGCCGCGTGGCGGTGATCGGGTCCGGGCCGTCCGGGCTGGCCGCGGCCCAGCAGCTCACCCGGGCCGGGCACGCGGTCACCGTATTCGAGCGGGCCGACGCCCCCGGCGGGCTGCTGCGGTACGGGATTCCCGAGTTCAAGATGGAAAAGCGGCACCTGGACCGGCGGCTGTGGCAGATGCAGGCCGAGGGCACGGTGTTCCGCTGCGGGATGCACGCGGGCCGGGACATCACGGCCGCGCAGCTGCGCGCGGACTTCGACGCGATCGTGCTGGCCGGCGGGGCCACCGTGGCCCGCGGCCTGCCCGTCCCCGGCGCCAGCCTGGCCGGGGTGCACCAGGCCATGGAGTTCCTGCCGCTGGCCAACCGTGCGGTGGTCGCGTCGCAGGCCCGGACGGGCGGGGGCCCGGTGCCCGAGCCGCCGATCAGCGCGCGGGGCAAGAACGTGATCATCATTGGCGGCGGCGACACCGGGGCCGACTGCCTCGGCACCGCGCACCGGCAGGGCGCCGCCTCGGTCACCCAGCTGGAGATCCTGCCCCGGCCCGGCGAGACCCGCCCGGGCCACCAGCCGTGGCCCACCTACCCGATGCTCTACCGGGTGTCCAGCGCGCACGAGGAGGGCGGGGAGCGGGTCTACGCCGTGTCCACGCAGGAGTTCGTGGGCGACGACGCCGGACGGGTGAAGGGGCTCCGGCTGGTCGAGGTCGAGCTGGCCGACGGCCAGTTCGCCCCGGTCGAGGGCACCGAACGTGAGCTGCCCTGCGAGCTGGTCCTGCTGGCCATGGGCTTCACCGGGGCAGAACGGGCCGGGCTGCTGGCCGATCTCGGCGTCGAGTTCGACGCGCGCGGCAACGTGGCCCGGGATGGCGCGTACGCCACCTCGGTGCCGGGGGTGTTCGTGGCTGGGGACATGGGCCGTGGCCAGTCACTGATCGTCTGGGCCATCGCCGAGGGGCGCTCGGCCGCGGCGGCCGTGGACCAGTACCTGGAGGGGGAGAGCCTGCTGCCCGCCCCCATTCCCCCCACCGCCCGCCCCCTGGTCTGACCCCGCGCCCGCTGTTGCGCACGCGCCCGGAGCGATCGTGTGCCGAAACCGCTGCGATCACGGCGTTTTCCGCACACGATCTGCCCGCCGCCCGCCCGGCCTTTTCGCGCGTGTGCGCCAACCGCTGCGCGCACAGCGGTTTCCGCGCACGCACTGGCCACGACCATCACTAACGATCTTTCCGTGGCCGGAGTCCGCCTTTGGGGAGGCAGGTGCGGGGCCTGGGCGGGCGGATTATGGCGCCGGTGCCCGGCATTTCCGCGCGGCCTGTCCACAGCGGACCCAGATGGCGGTGGCTGTCCACAGGCGGGCGATAGGGGCGGCCGGCCGGGGGGAGCGGAGCCCAGCATCGTGGCATGAGCGCCGCACGCCCGGTCCCGGGAGCCAACGGCGACGGCCGGAGCCGCCCGCCTGCCGTGCTGACCACCGCCTCGGCCATCGCCATGATCGGGGAACCAGCCGTTCGCTGGCGGCTGCACAGCGGGCGGTGGCAGCGCCCGTGCCGTGGCGTGCTGGTCACCCACTCGGGGGGGATCAGCAACGCGGAATGGCTCTGGATCGCCGTGCTGGGCGCCGGGCCGCAGGCCTTACTCGGCGGCCTGACCGCGGCCCGGCTGGACGGCCTCACCGGATTCGACGATCGGGCGACCCACCTTCTGCTCCCGGCCTGCCGCCAGGTCCGGACAAGCCTGCCCGGGGTGGTGGTCCACCGGTCGCGGGTCTTTGGCCCAGACGACGTGCACCCGGCCCGGCTGCCGCCACGGACCAGGCTCGCGCGGTCGCTCCTGGACGCTGCCGCATGGTCCGGGCCGGCCGACCGGGCCCGGGCGGTGCTGGCGGCGGGAGTGCAACAACGCCTGGTCCGTCCAGATCAGCTGGAGGCGGCGCTGGGCCGGCAGCCCAGGCTGCGACGGCATGCGCTCATCGCGGCCACGCTGGCGGACATCGCGGGCGGGGCGCAAGCGCTGTCCGAACTCGACTTCACCCGGCTCGCCCGGCGCTACGGACTGCCGGCTCCGGACCGCCAGGCGATGCGGCTTGACCGGGACGGGCGACGCCGCTGGCTGGACGCCTACTGGGAGGAGGCGCACCTCGCGGTGGAGGTGGACGGGCTGTGGCACATGGAAGCCACAGCGTGGTGGGCGGACATGCGGCGGGGCAACGATCTGATGATCAGCGGCCTGCGCGTGCTCCGGTTCCCGGCGTTTGTGGTCCGGGATCAGCCTGACGTGGTAGCGGCCCAGATCCGCGACGCGCTCGGCCGCGCCCGCGTTACTGTTCCGTGACATCGGATGACCGTTCGGTGAATCTTGCCTTCCCGGTCTCGGCTGGCCAGGACGTCCGCCCTAAAGTGGTATAGACCAATTCGGGTGCCTTGTCCGGAAGGCGTTGAGCATGGACCGCCGAGCGAAGATCGTCGCCACCCTGGGGCCTGCCTCCTCCACCCCGGAGCGGCTGGCCGAACTCGTCGCGGCCGGGATCGATGTGGCCCGGCTGAACATGAGCCATGGCACCCAGGCCGGCCACCTGGCCGCCTACAACTGCGTCCGCGCGGCATCCGACGCCTCCGGCCACAGCGTGGGGGTGCTCGTCAACCTGCAGGGCCCGAAGATCCGGCTGGGCACCTTCGCGGCCGGCCCGGTCCGCCTGCTGGCCGGCCAGGAGTTCACCATCACCACCCGCGAGGTGCCGGGGGACCAGCACGAGGTGGGCACGACCTACGCCGGCCTGGCTGGCGACGTGCGGCCCGGAGACCGGGTCCTGGTGGACGACGGGCGTGTCGCCCTCGAAGTGCTCGCCGTCGAGGACGGCCGGGTCCGCACCCGGGTCGTCGTGGGCGGCGTCGTCTCCGATCACAAGGGCCTCAACCTGCCTGGCGTCAAGGTCAGCGTCCCGGCTCTGACCGCCAAGGACGAAGCGGACCTGCGCTGGGCGCTCCGCCTGCAGGCCGACATGATCGCGCTGTCCTTCGTGCAGGGTCCTGAGGACGCCATCCCGGCGCGGCGGATCATGGACCAGGCGGGGGTCCGGCTGCCGCTGATCGCGAAGATAGAGAAGCCCCAGGCTATCGAGGCGCTGGCCGAGGTGATCGAGGCCTTTGACGGGATCATGGTGGCCCGTGGCGATCTCGGCGTGGAACTTCCGCTGGAGCAGGTGCCGATGGCGCAGAAGCGCATCGTCGAGCAGGCCCGGGCCCGGGCCAAGCCGGTGATCGTGGCGACCCAGATGCTGGAGTCGATGATTTCCGCGCCCCGGCCGACCCGGGCGGAGGCGTCCGACGTCGCCAACGCCGTGCTGGACGGGGCGGACGCGCTGATGCTGTCCGCGGAGACGAGCGTCGGCGACTACCCGGTCCAGGTGGTGGCGACGATGGCCCGCATCATCAGCGAGGCGGAACGGGAATCCCTGGCCGGCGCGCCCGCGCTGGCCCAGGAGCCCACCAGCACCGGCGGGGCCATCGCCCGGGCCGCCGCCGAGGTCGGGGCGGCTGTCGGCGCCAAGGCCCTGGTGGCCTTCACGATCACCGGCGAGACCGCCCGGCGGCTGGCGCGGTACCGCTCACCCATCCCGCTGCTGGCCTTCACCCCCCAGCCGAGGACGCGCAGCCAGCTGGCGCTGAGCTGGGGCGTGGAGACGTTCATCGTGCCACCTACCCGGCACACCGACTCGATGGTCCGGCAGGTCGAGGAGGCGCTGCTGGACATCGGGCGGTGTGAGAAAGGCGACAAGGTGGTGATCGTGGCCGGCAGCCCGCCGGGCACCCCGGGCCGGACGAACGCGCTGCGGGTGCACCGCATCGGCGACGCCGCGGCCCTGGGGGCTGGTCTCGGATGAGGGGAATGACGCAGATGAGCTGGGGTGCCCCGGGTGGGATTCGAACCCACACTGCATGGTTTTTGAGACCATGGACTCTGCCTGTTGGTCTACCGGGGCCCGGCCGCCAGCCGGTGCACAGCTGGCTCGGCCGAACGTCAATCTACCTGCTACCGGTACGATCATGAGCGTGAGTCAGACCCCATTGCGTGTTTTGATCGCCGAAGACGAGGCGTTGATCCGGCTTGACCTCAAGGAGATGCTTGAGGAGGAGGGCTATTCGGTGGTCGGAGAGGCCGCCGATGGCCAGCAGGCCGTCGACCTCGCCGTCAGCCTCCGGCCGGACCTGGTCATCCTCGATGTGAAGATGCCGGTCCTGGACGGGATATCGGCCGCCGAGCAGGTGGCCGCCGATCAGATCGCGCCTGTGGTCATCCTGACCGCGTTCTCCCAGCGTGAGCTCGTCGAGCGGGCCCGCGACGCGGGAGCCATGGCCTATCTGGTGAAACCATTCACCAAGGCCGACCTCGTGCCCGCGATCGAGATCGCGGTCAGCCGTTTCCAGGAGGTCGCGGCGCTGGCGGGCGAGGTCGGAACGCTCAAGGAGCGGCTGGAGGTACGCAAGCTCCTCGATCGCGCCAAGGGCAAGCTGCAGGCCGAGCAGGGCATGTCCGAGCCGGACGCGTTCCGCTGGATCCAGAAGACGTCCATGGACCAGCGCCTGGCCATGCGGGCGGTGGCGGAGCGGGTCCTCGAGGGCAACATGACCCCGGGCGGCGCCGCCAGCGGCGCGAGCAGCGCCAGTGGCGCGAGCAACGGTGCCGCGGAAGGCACCGGCGCGGCGGCTGCCAAGCCGGATTCCCGGGCCTGAAGCCACCTTAGGTCCCCGGGCTGGCCCGCCAGGGCCGGCTCAGGGCGTCCGTCCGGCCCACCTGCCCCCTGGGCCTGCCGGGCCTGAGCCCCGGCAGTCACCTCATCCGGCCCGCGGGCTAGCCTGCGTTCGGCCCCGTCAGGATCCGGCGCAATCCGGCCTGGTCCGCCCCCCGGGATCGAGCCCGGGGAACTTTTGGTACCGTGTCGGCCTTCCCCGGGCCGACATGTTCTCTACTCAGCTCCCCGGGCTCTGCCCCCCACGGTAGCGAGGAGCCCCTGCGCTGCGCAAAGGGGCGGCCATTCTCTGGCCGGTTTGTGATAAACGTCCGGTTGCGTGCCGTTTCCCTGCCGCTGGACGTCCGTGGCGGCCGGTAGCCGGACCTGCCTGGGCCGGCTTCCCAGGGCCCGCTGGTCAGGGCCCGCTCGCCGGGGCTGGCCGGGCTGGCCGCTCAGGGCCGGCTGGTCGGGGCCGGCTGGCCGGGCTGGCCTGCTCATCCGGCCGCCGTGACATCGCCCGGATCACGGCCGCCGGGGGGAACCTGGTCGCGGAGCAGGCAGGTCAGCCTGGCCGAGCAGACCCGGCGGCCCCGGTCGTCGCTGATGGCGATCTCGTAGGTGGCGGCCGTCCGGCCGCCGTGCACCCGGGTGGCGACCCCGGTGACCATCCCGTCCGTCACCGCCCGGTGGTGCGTGGCACTGATCTCGATGCCGACCGCGAACCGCCCGGGGCCGGCCTGCAGGGCCGCGCCCAGCGAGCCCAGGGTCTCGGCCAGCACGCAGGAGGCGCCGCCGTGCAGCAGGCCGTAGGGCTGGATGTTGCCGTCCACCGGCATGGCCCCCGTGACCCGCTCCGCGCTGGCCGCGATCACCGTGATGCCCATGCGGCCCGGCAGGGTGCCCTCGCTGAGCCGGTTGAAGCCCTCGATGATCTGCGTCCCGGGGTCCTGGCCCGCTGGTACCCGGGGCCGTGGCTCCGCGCGCGCCGCTGGCGCCGGGGGGCTGGGGTCCGCGCCTGCCGCGCCGTCCTGGCCTGCCCGCGTCTCGCCGTCTCGATCCACCCGCGCCTCCGGAGTAGCGACCCGGCGCCCGGCGCGCCGTAGGGGAAGCCTAGGCGGACCCAGGGACGTGCGCCGGGGCTCACGGGGACGTAGTGACCTGAGTGACTAGAGGGGCCTATACGTGCTTTGGGGGTCGATACCGGAGTTGCCCGGGCCGCCAGATCACCGTGGGGTCACATAGCGGGAAAAGATCTGATCTTCTGCCCGGAAACGCTGGCGTTACATGCAGGTGAGCGTTAACAATGCCCCGGGGGCTGTCTGTGCCAGTCTCCGGGAAACCCAACGAAGGGAGTCTCCATGCGTCCGGTTTTAAGAGGCAGGATCAGCATGACCGGTCTGCGGATCGGTGCGGTTGCCGCGCTGGCGATCGCCAGCGTGGGATCGCTGGCGGCCATGCGGTCCGCCCCGGCCGTCAGGGCGGGCGGCAGTTGCGCGCCGACTGTGTCCAAGCAGTTCTTCGGCAAGACCATTGAGCCGTACACCGGCAAGAACACCGCGGTGTACCGCTACACGCTGACCAACTGCAACGGCATGCAGGTCAAGATCCTCACCTACGGCGCTATTACCCAGTCGATCGATGTGCCGTCGCGCCATGGCCAAGAGGCCGACGTGGTGCTGGGCTTCAAGACGCTGCAGGACTACGTGAAGTTCGTCAGCCCGCCAGTGACCTCCGGCGGCGGCCCGTACTTCGGCGAGACGGTCGGCCGGTACGCCAACCGCATCGCCAAGGGCACGTTCCAGCTGAACGGCAAGACCTACACGCTGCCGATCAACAACGGCGTGAATGCCTTGCACGGCGGGCTTGTCGGCTTCGGGAACCACATCTGGGCGGCCAAGAGTGTGACCAGCCCGGGCTCGGCCGGCGTGCAGCTCACGCTGGTGAGCCCCAACGGTGACGCCGGCGGGGCTAAGGGGTCCCCTGGCTGCCCGAACGGGTGCACCGGGTACCCGGCGCAGCTCACCGTGGTGGTGACCTACACGCTGAACAACGCCGGTCAGCTCGGCATCCACTACAAGTCCACCAACAACGACCCGAAGCTGTCGACGGTGCTCAACCTGACCAACCACAGCTACTTCAACCTGGCTGGCGAGGCTTCACCGGCGGGCTCGGAGTACAGCCAGTTCGTGCAGATGAACGCGAACGCCTACTCGCCGACCGACGCCACGCAGATCCCGCTCCCGCTGCCCAACGGGGTCCCGGTCGCGGGCACGCCGTTCGACTTCCGTGCGCCGCATACGATCGGCTCCCGGATCGACGACGTCAGCGCCCCGGACAACACCCCGGCCAAGTTCGCGACGGCCACCGGGGGCAAGAGCCAGCTGCTCATCGCCCAGGGCTACGACCACAACTGGATCCTGAACAAGCAGACCAAGGCCACCACCGGCCCGGACGGGCTGAACCTGGCCGCCCGCGCCTTTGACCCGTCGAGCGGGCGTCTGCTGACTGTCTGGACCGACCAGCCGGGCGTGCAGTTCTACAGTGGCAACTTCCTCAACGGCACGCTGGTGGGCATCAGCGGCCACACCTACCGGCAGGGTGCGGGGTACACGTTCGAGACCCAGCACTTCCCGGATTCACCCAACCAGCCGGCCTTCCCGTCCACCGTTCTCGGCCCGGGGCAGACCGTCAACTCCACCACCATTTTCGCCTTCAAGTCCTGAAGTCCGGGCCGGCTGCCTGGGACGCCCGCTAACGGCGCCCCAGGCAGCCTGGCTCGTCGCGGCCCGGTGGCCGCCGCCTTCCCGGCGGCCCCCGGGCCGTGGCATGTCCGGGCCGTGTCGACGCCCTGGCATGTGAGCCCGCTGGTGTCGGTACCTGCTACTAGACTTCCTGCGTGGTGACGAAGCCGACCAAGCCAGGGGACCAGCCGAGCAGGGAGAGGTTGCTGCTGCTCGACGGGCACTCCCTGGCCTACCGCGCGTTCTTCGCGCTGCCGCCGGAGAACTTCTCCACGACGACCGGGCAGCCGACCAACGCGGTGTACGGCTTCACCGCGATGCTCATCAATGTGCTGCGCGACGAGCAGCCGACCCACGTGGCGGTGGCTTTCGACCGCAGCGAGCCGACCTTCCGGCACGAGCAGTACGTGGAGTACAAGGCGACCCGGCGGGAGACCCCGGCAGACTTCCGCAGCCAGCTCAGCCTGATCTTCGAGGTGCTCGACGCGCTCGGTATCCCGCGGCTGTCGGTGGCGGGATTCGAGGCCGACGACATCATCGCCACGCTGACCGTGGCCGCCACCGAGGCGGGCATGGACGTGCTCATCGTCAGCGGTGACCGGGACAACCTGCAGCTGGTCAACGAGCACGTCACGGTGCTGATGACCCGGCGCGGCATCAGCGACATGACCCGGTTCACCCCGGAGGAGGTCCAGGCCAAGTACGGCCTGACCCCGGCCCAGTACCCGGACTTCGCCGCGCTGCGCGGCGACCCCAGCGACAACCTGCCCAGTATCCCCGGGGTCGGGGAGAAGACCGCGGCCCGGTGGGTCTCGGAGTTCGGCTCGCTGACCGAGCTGGTCAACCGGGTCAACGAGGTCAAGGGCAAGGCCGGTGAGCGGCTGCGCGAGCACCTCGGCAACGTGCTGCGCAACCGGCAGCTGACCGAGCTGGCCCGGGACGTTCCGCTCGAGGCGGGCCCCGCCGACCTGCGCCCGGTGCCGTGGGACCGGGACCAGATCCATCAGCTCTTCGACACGCTCCAGTTCCGCGTCCTGCGCGACCGCCTGTACAGCACGCTCCCTAACGGAATTACCGGCCCGGCCACTCCGGCCGGCGCTGAGGCGTCCGGGGCGGCCCGCGGCTTCGACGTCGAGGTGTCGGTGCCCGGCCCGGACGAGCTGGCCGCCTGGCTGGAGGAGCACGCCACCGGCACCGGCCGGGCCGGCGTGGCCGTCCACGGCAGCTGGGGCCGCGGCACCGGGACCATGGACGGGCTGGCGCTGGCCGCCGCCGACGGGGCCGGCGCGTACGCCGACCCGGTCACGCTGACCGGGGACGACGAGCGGGCGCTGGCCGCCTGGCTGGCCGACCCAGCCCAGCCCAAGGCGGTGCACGACGCCAAGGGCCCGATGCACGCGCTGGCCGCCCGGGGTCTGGAGCTGGCTGGCCTCACCAGCGACACGGCGCTGGCCGCCTACCTGGCGCTGCCTGGGCAGCGCTCGTTCGACCTGGCCGACCTGGCCCTGCGCTACCTGGGTAAGGAACTGCGCGATGGCGGGACCGCCACCGGCCAGCTCACCCTGGACCTGTCCGGCGGGGACGAGGGGGAAGACGACGGCGAGGCGGAGGCCGCGGTAGCGCTGGTGCTGCGCGCCCGGGCCACCGCGGAACTGGCCGACGCCCTGGACGCGGACCTGGAGGAGCGCGGTGCCGCCCAGCTGCTCGCCGAGGTCGAGCTGCCGCTGGTCGGCGTGCTGGCCCGGATGGAGCGGGCCGGGATCGCGGCGGACACCCATCACTTCGCGGATATGTCCGCCAGCCTGGGCGGCGAGGTGAAGGCGGCCGAGCAGGCGGCGTTCGGGATCATCGGGCACGAGTTCAACCTCGGCTCACCCAAGCAGCTTCAGGAAGTGCTGTTCACCGAGCTGGGCCTGCCCAAGACCAAGCGGATCAAGACCGGCTACACCACGGATTCCGAGGCGCTCACCAGCCTGCTCGCGCAGACCGGCCACCCGGTGCTGGAGCACCTGCTCCGGCACCGCGACGTGGCCCGGCTCAAGAGCATCGTGGACTCGCTGATCCCGATGGCGGACGACGACGGCCGGATCCACACCACGTACAACCAGACGATCGCGGCCACCGGACGGCTCTCGTCAACCGATCCCAACCTGCAGAACATCCCGATCCGCACCGAGGAAGGCCGCCGGATCCGGCAGGGGTTCATCGTCGGCAGCGGCTACGAGACGCTGCTCACCGCCGACTACAGCCAGATCGAGCTGCGCATCATGGCCGACCTGTCCGGTGACACCGCGCTGGAGGAGGCGTTCACCTCCGGCCATGACTTCCACGCCGCGACCGCGTCCCGGGTCTTCCGGGTCCCGGCCGCCGAGGTCACCGTCGAGATGCGCAGCCGGATCAAGGCCATGAACTACGGGCTGGCCTATGGCCTATCCGCCTACGGGCTGTCCCAGCAGCTGCACATCACCCCGGACGAGGCCCGGGCCCTGATGGACGAGTACTTCCAGCAGTTCGGCGGGATCCGCGATTACCTGTACGCGGTGGTGGACCAGGCCCGCAAGGACGGCTACACCGAGACCGTCCTGGGCCGTCGGCGCTACCTGCCCGACCTGACCTCGGACAACCGGCAGCGCCGGGAGATGGCCGAGCGGATGGCGCTCAACGCCCCGATCCAGGGCTCCGCCGCCGACGTCATCAAGGTGGCCATGCTCCGGGTCGACCAGGCCCTCCGTGAGGAGGACCTGCGGTCGCGGATGCTGCTCCAGGTGCACGACGAGCTGGTCTTCGAAGTCGCCCCGGGCGAGCTCGACGCGCTGCGTGAACTGGTCACGCGCACCATGCGCGGGGCCTTCGACCTGCGCGTGCCGCTCGAGGTGTCGTTCGGCACCGGCGGGACGTGGGCTGAGGCCGGGCACTGAGCTATCCGGGGGGCGACCCCCGACCCCCGCTGGCCCGCTCCCGTGGGCACGTCGTCTGCTGCTTCTACCGGGTTACTCGCCGGGGTCGGTGAGGCACGGCTGCGCGCGCCTCCCCTCCCCAGCGAGCGTCCCCGGCCCCCGCTGGCTCGCTCCCGTCGCACGTCGGCTGCGGCGGGGTGCTTGGTTGATCGCCGGGTCGGCGAGGACACGGCTGCGCCGCGCCTCCCTGCTAGCCGGGGGGCGACCCCCCGGACCCCCGCTGGCTCGCTCCCGTCGCACGTCGGCTGCGGCGGGGTGCTTGGTTGATCGCCGGGTCGGCGAGGACACGGCTGCGCCGCGCCTCCCCTCCCCGGCGGTGTCCAGATTGAGACCGGGAGTAAAAGGCGGCGCAATCGCGTTGAAAAGTCCAGCGTGCAGGGGAGATGCGAGCGGTAACGATCATGCGGCGATCGGGGACTCCGATTGACCGGGTGGCTTAGCTCTCATATCCTGAGCGCTGCGCCGTGTTCTGGTGCAGTCCGCCGTGGCCAGGCAAAGTTACGGGCGGCCGAGAGGCCCCTCCGTGGCTCGCCGGGTCGGCCAGCCAAATCCAGTGCACCCTGTAGGCCCACCTGACGGGCCCTCGGTATGGCGCGTCCAAACTATTCTGTCCGCCGGAGCCAACCAACACATGACGAGCAGCACAGAGGCCAGCCCGACCCCCAAGGTGGCGGTCAACGACATCGGGTCGCAGGAAGCCTTCCTCGCCGCGATCGACGAGACCATCAAGTATTTCAACGACGGTGACATTGTCGAAGGCACCGTCGTCAAGGTCGACCGAGACGAGGTCTTGCTCGACATCGGCTACAAAACGGAGGGGGTCATCCCCTCCCGCGAGCTGTCGATCAAGCACGATGTGGACCCCCACGACGTGGTCAAGGTCAGCGACCACATCGAGGCCCTCGTCCTCCAGAAGGAGGACAAGGAAGGCCGCCTCATCCTGTCCAAGAAGCGCGCGCAGTACGAGCGGGCCTGGGGCACGATCGAGAAGATCAAGGATGATGACGGGGTCGTCACCGGCACCGTGATCGAGGTGGTCAAGGGCGGTCTCATCCTCGACATCGGCCTGCGCGGGTTCCTGCCCGCATCGCTGGTGGAGATGCGCCGCGTCCGTGACCTGCAGCCTTACGTGGGCCGCGAGATCGAAGCCAAGATCATCGAGCTGGACAAGAACCGCAACAACGTGGTCCTGTCCCGCCGCGCCTGGCTGGAGCAGACCCAGTCCGAGGTGCGCCAGAACTTCCTGAACACGCTGCAGCGGGGCCAGATCCGCAAGGGCGTGGTGTCCTCCATCGTCAACTTCGGCGCGTTCGTCAACCTGGGCGGGGTGGACGGCCTGGTGCACGTGTCCGAGCTGTCCTGGAAGCACATCGACCACCCGGGTGAGGTAGTCGAGGTCGGCCAGGAGGTCACGGTCGAGGTGCTGGACGTGGACATGGACCGGGAGCGTGTCTCCCTGTCGCTGAAGTCCACCCAGGAAGACCCGTGGCAGCAGTTCGCCCGGACCCACCAGATCGGCCAGGTCGTGCCGGGCCGGGTCACCAAGCTGGTGCCGTTCGGTGCGTTCGTGCGGGTCGAGGAGGGCATCGAGGGCCTGGTGCACATCTCCGAGCTGGCGGACCGGCACGTCGAGATCCCCGAGCAGGTCGTGCAGGTCGGCGACGAGATCTTCGTCAAGATCATCGACATCGACCTGGACCGGCGGCGGATCAGCCTGTCCCTCAAGCAGGCCAACGAGGGCACGGTCGGCGAGGCGGTCGGCGACGACTTCGACCCGACCCTCTACGGCATGCCCGCTACCTACGACGAGCAGGGTAACTACGTCTACCCCGACGGCTTCGACGCCGAGACTGGCGAGTGGCTCGACGGCTTCGACACCCAGCGCGAGGAGTGGGAGCGGCAGTACGCGCAGGCCCGGTCCCGGTTCGAGGCTCACCGCCGCCAGATTGCCGAGGCCCGCAGCAAGGCCGAAAGCAGCGACGGCGAGGACGGCGACGCGGCCAGCAGCGGCACGCACACGTCGGGCACCCCGGACCGGGGCAGCTCCGGTGGTGGCGCGCTGGCCTCCGACGAGGCTCTGGCCGCGCTGCGTGACAAGCTCTCCGGGGGCCAGAGCTAACTCACTGGTCCCGGCACCGATCCATGATCGCCCCTGGTTCCCAGAGGTCACGGCCCCGGGCCGGGCGATCATGGATCGGTGCGTCTCAGCATGCTTAAGGTAGGCCTGACCGGAGGTATCGGCTCCGGCAAGAGCGAGGTCTCGCGCCGGTTGGCCGGCTACGGGGCGCTGATCATCGACGCGGACCTGCTGGCCCGGGAAGTGGTCGAGCCGCACACCCCGGGCCTGGCCCAGGTGGTCGGCGTGTTCGGCACGGGCGTCCTGGCCGAGGACGGCACCCTGGACCGGCAGCGGCTGGGGGAGATCGTCTTCTATGACGCCGAACTGCGCGCGAAACTGAACGCGATCATCCATCCGCTGGTCGGGGAGCGCATCCGCCAGCTGGAGCACGGGGCTGACCCCGGTGCGATCGTGATCGAGGCTATCCCGCTGATCGCCGAGAACCACATGGCCGGGTTCTTCGACCTCGTCGTGGTGGTGGACGTACCGCCCCGGATCCAGGAAGACCGCCTGACCCGGGACCGGGGCCTGACCCGTGAGCAGGTCGCGGCGCGGGTGGCGGCCCAGGCCAGCCGGGAGGACCGGCTGGCCATCGCGGACATCGTGCTGGACAACTCCGGGTCCCTGGCCGAGCTCGACCGCGAGGTCGGGGAGCTGTGGGCCGAACTCTGCCGCCGGGCGAACACCGCGCAGGACTCCTGAGGCTCCGCCGATTCTGTCCGACCCCGGAAATACAGTGGAGGCCGGGAGAGTTAGCCACCGGGAGGAGGCAGCATCGTGCGACCAGTTAGTGACCTGCAGCGGCGGGTAGCGCCGTTCGAGGTGGTCACGGACATGGTGCCGTCCGGTGACCAGCCGAGGGCTATCGCCGAGATGGAGAGCCGGGTGAACGCCGGGGCCCGGGACACCGTGCTGCTGGGCGCGACCGGCACCGGCAAGACCGCCACGGTGGCCTGGCTGGCCGAGCGGGTGCAGCGGCCGGTTCTGGTCATGCTGCCGAACAAGACGCTGGCCGCCCAGTTCGCGAACGAGCTGCGCGAGATGCTCCCGCACAACGCGGTCGAGTACTTCGTCTCGTACTACGACTACTACCAGCCCGAGGCGTACATCCCGCAGACCGACACCTACATCGAGAAGGACTCCTCGATCAACGACGAGGTGGAGCGGCTGCGCCACTCGGCGACCAACTCGCTGCTCACCCGCCGGGACACGATCGTGGTGGCCTCGGTCTCCTGCATCTACGGCCTGGGCACGCCCCAGGAGTACGTGGACCGGATGGTCCGGCTCCGGGTCGGCACCACCATCGAGCGGGACGCCCTGCTCCGCAGGCTGGTCGGAATGCAGTACGCCCGCAACGACCTGTCCTTCACCCGGGGGACCTTCCGCGTCCGCGGCGACACCATCGAGATCATCCCGGTCTACGAGGAGCTGGCCGTCCGGATCGAGATGTTCGGCGACGAGGTCGAGCGGCTGATGACGCTGCACCCGCTGACCGGCGAGGTGATGAGCGAGGACGAGGAGCTTTACATCTTCCCCGCGTCGCACTACGTGGCCGGCCCGCAGCGGATGGAGCGGGCTATCGCGGGCATCGAGGCCGAGCTGGAAGAGCGGCTGGGGGAGCTGGAGAAGGCGGGCAAGCTGCTGGAGGCGCAGCGGCTGCGGATGCGCACCACCTATGACATCGAGATGCTGCGCCAGGTGGGCAGCTGCTCGGGCATCGAGAACTACTCGCGGCACATCGACGGCCGCGAGGCCGGCAGCCCGCCGAACACCCTCCTCGATTACTTCCCGGAGGACTTCCTCCTGGTCGTCGACGAGTCGCACAACACCGTCCCGCAGATCGGGGCCATGTACGAGGGCGACGTGTCGCGGAAGCGGGCCCTGGTGGAGCACGGGTTCCGGCTGCCCAGCGCGATCGACAACCGCCCGCTCACCTGGGACGAGTTCTGCGAGCGGATCGGCCAGACCGTCTACCTGTCCGCCACGCCCGGCCCCTATGAGCTGCAGCGGGTGGGCGGCGACGTGGTCGAGCAGGTGATCCGGCCGACCGGGCTGATCGACCCCCAGGTCATCATCAAGCCGACCAAGGGCCAGATCGACGACCTGGTGGACGAGATCAGGACGCGGGCCGAGCGGTCGGAGCGGGTGCTGGTCACCACGCTCACCAAGAAGATGGCCGAGGACCTGACCGACTACCTGCTGGAACTCGGCATCCGGGCCCGCTACCTGCACAGCGAGGTGGACACCCTGCGCCGGGTAGAGCTGCTCCGGGAGCTGCGCGTCGGCGAATACGACGTGCTGGTCGGGATCAACCTGCTCCGGGAAGGCCTGGACCTGCCCGAGGTGTCGCTGGTCGCCATCCTGGACGCAGACAAGGAAGGGTTCCTGCGCTCGGGCACCTCGCTGATCCAGACCATCGGCCGGGCCGCGCGGAACGTGTCCGGCCAGGTTCACATGTACGCCGACAAGGTGACCCCGTCCATGCAGCGGGCGATCGACGAGACCGACCGGAGGCGGGCCAAGCAGGTCGCCTACAACACCGAGCACGGTATCGACCCCACCCCGCTGCGCAAGCGCATCGCCGACATCCTCGACCAGCTGGTCCGGGAGGACGCCGACACCGAGAAGCTGATCGGCGGCAGCGGGCGCCAGCAGAGCCGGGGCAAGACCCCGGTGCCGGGACTGTCCTCGCGGGTGCGGGCCTCGGCCAGCGCGGCGGGCGAGGGCGAGGGCGGCGGGGCCGCGCGCGGCGACCTGATCGCGCTGATCGCCCAGCTGACCGACCAGATGCACACGGCCGCGGCGGAGCTCCAGTTCGAGGTGGCGGCCCGGATCCGGGACGAGATCAGGGAACTGAAGCACGAGCTGCGGGGGATGCAGGCCGCTGGCGTCTGATCTGGCCGGTTTGCCCGGACTGACCGGTCTCGGCTGGCCGGTCGGTGCTCGCTCGCCGGCGTTAGGTGCCGGTGTTAGCTGGCCCGTGTTAGCTGGCCCGTGTTAGCTGGTAGTGCCACTGATCGTGGCGAGTTCTCACCGAGCGGAACCACGGGCGCCTCTCGCACGTCGAAGTGTTTGTAGTTCAGGGCACTGAGCGGTCCAGGCCGCCGCTCAGTGCCCTGGACACACTCATTTCCGGCCCACCTGACCGGCGAGGGAACGGGAGAACACCATGGGCGTGCCCGGAACGCGATCTGGCCGCGTCACCCGCCCGGGGCAGCTCGTCCTGGCGGCCGTCGGCACGGCCCTCCTGACGGCCGCGTGCGGGAGCCAGGCCGCGACCACATCCGGCGCCACCCAGCCCGCCAGCCCGGCCAGCAGCCCATCCGGCACCGGCCCGTCCGGCACCGGCAGCAGTGCGGCGCTGTGCTCCGCTCCGGCCACGGTGACCAGGCTGGTGGTCAGCCGGGTCAGCGCCCTGCCCCAGAACCACCTGCACTTCGCCTTCCCGGCCGGGATCACGGTGTCCAGCCCCGCCCAGGCGCGGGCGGTCGCCGAGGCGGTCTGCGGGCTGCCTGCCGTACCCCGCGGCCCGATGAGCTGCCCGGCCGACTGGGGGCTCAGCTACCGGCTCAGCTTCGCCGCAGGCACCAGGAGTTTCCCGGTGGTGATGGCCGCGGCCGGTGGCTGCGGCACGGTAACCGGGGCCGGCCCGGCGCGGTGGACAGTCCGCTCGCCCGGATTCTGGACCGCCCTGGCCCACGCCATGGGCATCAGCACCGGCGCGGCCCTGCGCGGCACCGGCCCAGCGAGCCAGCGCACCGGCCCGGTCATCCCGGGCGGCCCGGCCAGGTAAGGCATCGGCCCAGGGCCGGGCACCCGGCGCGCTGATAGGTTCGCAGAGCCTGCTACCAGCCGGAAGGGTGAGCATGACCTGGGTGCTATTCGACTACGGCGGCGTCATCAGCGAGCCCCAGCCCGAGGAGCACCGGGCCGCGCTGGCCCGCGCGTCGGGCGGCCCGGCGGCGGACTTCGAGGTGGCCTACTGGCGGTACCGGCTGGACTACGACCGGGCCGTCCTGGACGTCTCCGCTTACTGGCAGCAGGTCGCGGCCGACCTGGGCCGGTCCTACACCGCCGCCGAGATCGCCGAGCTGAGCAGGCTGGACTCCACGTCCTGGATGACCTTGCAACCCGGCACCGTGGAACTCATCACCGGGCTGGCCACGGCGGGCCAACGGCTCGCCCTGCTGTCGAACGCGCCCGCGGACGTGGCTGAGGCCGTGCGGGCCCTGCCCGTGGCGGGGTACTTCGAGCACCTGGTCTTCAGCTGCGCGCTCAAGTCGGCCAAGCCGGATCCGGAGTGCTTCCAGGCCACCCTCGCGCTGCTGGGCGCGGAACCCGGGGACGTCGTCTTCCTGGACGACCGGGCCGAGAACGTGGCCGGGGCGGCCGCCCTGGGCATCAGGAGCGTCCACTTCACCGGCGCCCCGGCCGCCCGAGCCGACCTGGCCCGGCACGGCATCACACCCAGCTGGCACCCCGCGTAGTGTCGTAGTCGTGTTGGTCAGCCTGGTCGCCGGGGTCGTCGCGGCCCTGTGCTACGGGATCGCCTCGGTCATGCAGGCGGTAGCGGTGCGCGCGGCGAGCCGCCGGAATTCCGGCGAAGGGCCGCCTGGCACGGCGCTCGGCAGCGTGGATCCCGGCCTGATCGTCCGGATGCTGCGCCAGTGGCGGTTCGTGGCCAGCCTGGGCCTGGACCTGATCGGCTTCCTGGCCCAGCTGGTGGCGCTGCGGCGGCTGCCGGTCTTCGCCGTCCAGGCCATGGTGGCCGGCAGCCTGGCCGTGACCGCGGTACTGGCGGCCTGGCTGATCAACGTGCAGCTGGCCTGGCGGGAATGGCTGGCCGTGGCCGGTGTCGTGGTGGGCGTGGGCCTGCTGGGCATGTCGGCCGGGGCTGAGGGCGCGCGCGCGGTCAGCGGGCCGTTCAAGCTGGCGCTCATCCTGGCCGTGGTGGGCGTGGCCGGGGCCGGGCTGCTGGCCTCCCGGCTGGCCGGTCCCGCTCGCACGCCCGCGCTGGGCGCGGTCGCCGGGCTGGGCTACGGCGTGGTCGCCGTGGCCGCGCGGGTGCTGCCCGGGTACACCCCGTCGGAACTGCTCCGCGACCCGGCCACGTACGCGCTCGTGGCCGCGGGCGTGGTGTCGTTCATGCTCTACGCCACTGCGCTGGACAGCGGCAGCGTCACGGTGGCCACGGCCGCGGTCGTCCTGGCCGAGACCGCGCCCCCGGCCCTCATCGGGATCCTGTTCCTCGGTGATCACACCCGGCCGGGCCTGTCCGCTCTCGCGGCTGTGGCGTTCGCGCTGGCCGTGACCAGCGCGATTCTGCTGGCCCGGTTCGGCGAGGCGGGGGAGGGCGGTGACGCCGGCCAGCACGGCGGGCTGCCGCAGCGCAAGGACGGCGAGCCGAGCACCTCGACGGCGTGCTGAGCGTCCGTCCTGCATCCACGGTGGAGCCTGTCTAGCTTGGAGCCTCTAGGCTAAGGCTTGTCTACCCTGAAGTTGGGCCGGGCCGCGGGGGCCCCTTGCGTGTCTGGCCGTCAGGCGATATATGAGGGCTGATATCCTGAGGGTCCGTGGACCGGCGGGATTCCCGCATCACACCGACCACGGGGAGCCTTCTGTTGGCTGCGGCACCGCACGCATCACGGCAATCTTCGACGCGACACCTCTTCGTCACGGGGGGAGTCGCCTCCAGTCTCGGCAAGGGCCTGACCGCCTCCAGCCTGGGACGGCTACTCAAGCTCCGTGGCCTCAACGTCACGATGCAGAAGCTTGACCCCTACCTGAACGTCGATCCCGGCACCATGAACCCGTTCCAGCACGGTGAGGTGTTCGTCACCGACGACGGGACCGAGACCGATCTGGACGTCGGGCACTACGAGCGGTTCCTCGACACGCGGCTGCGTGGCTCGGCCAACGTCACCACCGGGCAGATCTACTCCAGCGTGATCGCCAAGGAGCGCCGCGGCGACTACCTGGGCGACACCGTGCAGGTCATCCCGCACATCACCAACGAGATCAAGTCCCGCATCATCGACATGGGCGGCCCGGGCATCGACGTGGTCATCACCGAGGTGGGCGGCACCGTGGGTGACATCGAGTCGCAGCCGTTCCTGGAGGCCATCCGGCAGATCAGGCACGAGATCGGCCGGGACCGCTGTTTCTTCCTGCACGTGTCGCTGCTGCCCTACATCGGCCCGTCCGGGGAGCTGAAGACCAAGCCCACCCAGCACTCCGTGGCCGCGCTGCGCAGTATCGGCATCCAGCCCGACGCGATCGTATGCCGCAGCGACCGGCCCATCAGCGACGGGCTGAAGCGGAAGATCAGCCTCATGTGTGACGTAGACGAGGAGGCCGTCGTCTCCGCCGTGGACGCCCCGTCCATCTACGACATCCCCAAGGTCCTGCACACCGAGGGGCTGGACGCCTACGTGGTCCGGCGGCTCGGCCTGCCGTTCCGCGACGTGGACTGGAGTGACTGGGACGACCTGCTGCGCCGGGTGCACCGGCCCGCGCACAGCGTCACAATCGCGCTGGTCGGCAAGTACATCGACCTGCCCGACGCCTACCTGTCGCCCGCCGAGGCGCTGCGGGCGGGCGGCTTCGCCAACGACGCCCGGGTGAACATCCGGTGGGTGACCAGCGACGACTGCCAGACACCGGAAGGCGCGGCCCGCCAGCTCGCGGACGTGGACGGGGTGCTCGTCCCCGGCGGCTTCGGGGTCCGGGGCATCGAGGGGAAGCTCGGCGCCATCCGCTACGCCCGCGAGAACGGCATCCCGCTGCTGGGCCTGTGCCTCGGGCTGCAGTGCGCCGCGATCGAGGTCGCGCGGGACGTGGCCGGGCTGCCCGGCGCGAACAGCTCCGAGTTCGACCCGGATACCCCGGATCCGGTCATCGCCACCATGGCCGACCAGCAGGATGTGGTCGCGGGCGAGCGCGACATGGGCGGCACGATGCGGCTGGGCCTGTTCCCGGCCGTGCTGTCCGAGGGATCCGTGGTCCGCGAGCTGTACGGGACGGACCTGGTGGAGGAGCGGCACCGGCACCGCTACGAGGTCAACAACGCCTACCGGCCGGCCCTGGAACAGGCCGGGCTGGTCTGCTCGGGCCTGTCGCCCGATGGCCGCCTGGTCGAGTTCGTCGAGCTGTCGCGCGAGGTCCACCCGTTCTTCGTGGCCACCCAGGCGCATCCCGAGTTCCTGTCCCGGCCCACCCGGGCCCATCCCCTGTTCAGCGGCCTGGTCGCGGCGGCGCGTGAGCGGGCCAAGTCGCTCAGCCGCGGCAGCGCGGCCCTCGGCCATGCGGCCACGGCCAGCGCATGACCTGCGAGGAAGCCGGGCTTCCCGGAGCCGGGCCGCAGAGCCCGGCTCCCCTGCGTGACACGCCGGAACGCTGGCCGGTGCTCTCCTCGGCCGTGCAGGCCGGCGGCCCGATCGTCACCCTGCGCACCGACCGGGTGCAGATGCCCGATCACGAGGTGGCTGACCGGCAGGTGGTGGAGCATCCGGGGGCGGTGGTCATCGTCGCCCTCGACGAGGCAGGCCGGGTCCTGATGATCCGCCAGTACCGTCATCCGGTCGCCTGCCGGCTCTGGGAGCTGCCGGCCGGCCTGCGGGACGTCAGCGGGGAGCCACCGCGGGTCACCGCCGAGCGGGAACTGCTGGAGGAAACCGGATACCGGGCCCGGGACTGGCGGATCCTGATCGATTTTTACTCCTCCCCGGGCATCAGCACCGAGTGGATCCGCGTCTTCCTGGCCCGGGATCTGGTCGAGGTCCCGGCGGCGCAGCGTGACTTCGTGCCCCAGCACGAGGAGACTCAGCTGCAGATCGGCTGGGTCGCCCTGAACGAGGCGCTAGCCGCGTTTATGGCGGGTGACCTGCACAATGGGTCTGCGGCGGTGGGTATCTTGTCCGCGTATGCCGCGCAGGCCAGCGGGTTCGCCGGCCTCCGGCGTGCAGGCGACGGTGACGGCTGAGCGGCGCTGGCTGATCAGGCCGCGACGAGTCCGCCAGGACACGGAGTTGCCAATGCTCAGGGCACCCGGCAATGGGGCCGGGTGCGGGAGTTATGAAGAGAGGGCATGCAGCCATGAGGGTAGGCGTTCCCAAAGAGGTCAAGAACCACGAGTACCGGGTGGCCATCACCCCAGCCGGTGTTCTTGAGCTGACCCGGAGCGGCCATGAGGTGTTCATCGAGCGGGACGCGGGGACCGGGTCCTCCATCCCGGATGAGGACTTCGTGGCCGCCGGCGCGGTCATCCTGCCTGGCGCCGACGACGTCTGGCTGACCGGGGACCTGATCCTCAAGGTCAAGGAGCCGGTCGCGGAGGAGTACCACCGGATGCGCAAGGGGCAGGTGCTGTTCACCTACCTTCACCTCGCGGCGTCGCGGCCCTGCACGGACGCGCTGCTCGACTCGGGTATCACCGCCATCGCCTACGAGACCGTCCAGCTGCCGGACAAGTCCCTGCCGCTGCTGGCCCCCATGTCCGAGGTGGCGGGCCGGATGGCGCCCCAGGTCGGGGCGCATCACCTGCAGCGCGACGGCGGCGGCCGGGGCGTGCTCATGGGCGGGGTGTCCGGCGTCTACGCGGCCAAGGTGGTGGTGCTCGGCGCGGGTGTCTCCGGCATGAACGCGGCCGCCATCGCCCTCGGCATGCAGGCCGAGGTGCTGCTGGTGGACAAGAACGTGGCCCGGCTGCGCTCGGCGGACGCGATCTACCAGGGGCACTGCCAGACCGTCGCGTCCAACACCTACGAGATCGAGCGCGCGGTCATCGACGCCGACCTGGTCATCGGGGCCGTGCTGGTCCCAGGCGCGAAAGCCCCCGAGCTGGTCTCCGACGAGCTGGTGTCCCGGATGAAGCCCGGCTCGGTGCTGGTGGACATCGCCATCGACCAGGGCGGCTGCTTCGCGGGCTCCCGCCCGACCACGCACGCCGAGCCCACCTACCAGGTGCACGACTCGCTGTACTACTGCGTGGCGAACATGCCCGGCGCGGTGCCGCACACCTCGACCTACGCGCTCACCAACGTCACGCTGCCCTACGTGATCGAGCTGGCCAACCGGGGCTGGCGCGACGCGCTGCGCTCCGACCCCGCGCTCGCGCTCGGGCTGCACACTCACGAGGGCAGCCTGACCTGCGAGCCGGTCGCGGACGCGCACGGCCTGCCGTCCCTGCCCGCCAGCGAGGTCCTCAGCTGACCATGGCCGGGCCGGCCACCGTCACCGGCGCGGTCAGCCGCTATCTCGATCACCTCACCGTGGAGCGCGGCCTGGCCGCGCACACGCTGGTGGCCTACCGGCGGGACCTGCTCCGCTACCAGGCCATGCTGGCCGCCCGCGGCCGGACGGTGATCGGCGAGGTCACCACCGACGACGTGGCGGCGTTCCTGGCCGGGCTGCGTGAAGGGGACGACGATCACTCGCCGCTCGCGGCCAGCTCGGCGGGCCGGGCTGTGGTGGCGGTCCGCGGGCTGCACGCGTTCGCCGCCGCCGAGGGGCTGGCCGGTTCCGACCCGGCCAGCCCGGTCCACCCGCCCTCCAGCCCGCGCAAGCTACCCCGAGCGATCGGGGTGCCGGAGGTGGAGCGGCTGATCGCCGCCGCCGGGGCCCGTGCTGGGGGAACGGGTGCTGGGGGAACGGTGCGGGGGAACGGGTACTGCGGGAAAGGGCCCCGCGGGAAAGGGCCCCGCGGGAACGGGGGCGGCGGGAACCAGGGACGACGGCGATGCGCTGCGCCGGCTGCGCGACCGGGCCCTGCTCGAGCTGCTGTACGGAACCGGCGCCAGGATCTCCGAGGCCGTCGGCCTCGACGTCAACGACCTCGGCTTCCTGGCCGTCGCGGAGGACGGCGCGGCCCCGCACGGGGCCGGGCCGGGAGCGCAGGTACCGCCCGCCACCGTCCGGCTGGCCGGCAAGGGCGGCCGGGACCGGGTCGTGCCAGTCGGCCGGTACGCCCGCGAGGCGCTGGAGGCCTACCTGGTCCGGGCCAGGCCGTCGCTGGCCGCCGCCGCCCGCCGGGCGTCGGCCAGCCCGGCCGTGTTCCTGAACGCCCGGGGTGGCGCAGGCTGACCCGGCAGGGCGCCTGGGGGGTACTCAAGGCGGCCGCGGACCGGGCCGGCCTGGGCGGGGTCTCCCCGCACACGCTGCGGCATTCTTACGCCACGCACCTGCTCGACGGCGGCGCGGACGTGCGGGTGGTCCAGGAACTCCTCGGGCACGCCTCCGTGACCACCACGCAGATCTACACCATGGTGACCGTGGACAAGCTCCGCGAGGTGTACTCGGCCGCCCACCCGCGCGCCCTCGGCTAGCCCCAATGCCGGGTACTTAGTTGCGCGTTCAGTCTCCATCAGCTGCTGTGGACCGGGGCCGACCCGGCCGGGCCAGCTACCAGGTCGCCGTCAACAACGCCCAGGACCTCGTCACCACCGCCCGCAACATCACTGATCCCGACAGCGAGCTGGTCGGCAACGTCGGCTGCGCGGTCCTCGCCGCTTCAACCCGCCCCGCCGGCCACGAACGCGTGACACGCCGCCGCCCGAAACCGCGCCAAGCCCGGGAGGGTCTTAGCTAGCCTGCCCGCATGGCAGACCTGGGACCCGTAGCCTGGCCGCCTGAGCCGATCAGGACCGAGCGGCTCGTGCTCCGTGAGCCCGAGGCCCGGGACCGGGCGGCGTTCATCGAGCTGCTCGCCTCGCCAGAGGTGGGCACCTACCTCGGTGGCCCCCGGCCGCGTGAGGAGCTTGAGCGCGAGATGCCCGGGGCGCCCGGGCGGCACCCCGGCCTTTTCATTGCCGATCTCGGCGGAGCCATGATCGGCCAGATCATTCTCAGGCAGGGCAACGGGGCATGGTCCTCCGGCTGCTGCCGGGAAGGCCGAGCTCGGCTACCTGTTCCTGCCGGAGGCGTGGGGAGCCGGGTATGCCGCCGAGGCGTGCGCAGCGGCACTCGGCTGGTTCGCCGATGAGCTTCCCGGCGAGCCGGTGGTGCTCTTTACCCAGACCGCCAACGCCCGCTCGATGCGCCTCGCGGCGAAGCTGGGGTTCACCGAGGTAGAGCGGTTCGAAGCCTACGGCGCCGAGCAGTGGTTCGGCATGTGGTCCCCGGTCACGCCGTCCGATTGAGCTCATGCTCATCGGGACCTTCCGCTGCCATGTCAATTACCTGCTCATAGGGGAGCGGTCCGGACTCCGGTGGCGGTCGCGTTACTCAGCAAAACCCCGAACCGCCCGCTCGCGCAGGCCCTTCGGGCCTACGCTCGTTTGGCGGTACTGGGTAACGCTCCGGTGAGTCGGCTTGCCGGCGGCCAGGGCAGGCCCTAGAGTCCGGGTTCCAGCGGGGGTTTTTGCCAGTCCGCCGGGGAGGTGCAGCAGATGGTAGCAGGGGCGCACTTGATTCATGCTGAACCAGGCTCCATCGGGCCGACGGGTCGGCCCGTGCCTGCCTTCCCCGATCCGGAACCCTTGCTCCACCACGGTCCGGCGCGCATCGTCGCAGTCTGCAACCAGAAGGGCGGGGTGGGCAAGACCACCACCACCATCAACCTGGGTGCGGCCCTGGCGGAGAACGGGCGCCGGGTGCTGCTGGTGGACTTCGACCCGCAGGGCGCGCTGTCCGTCGGCCTGGGCATCCAGCCGCACGAGCTCGAGTACACGATCTACAACCTGCTGATGGAGCGGGGGCTACGGGCGGCCGACGTGGTGTTCAAGACCACGGTGCACGGCATGGACCTGCTGCCCAGCAACATCGACCTGTCCGGGGCCGAAGTCCAGCTCGTCCACGAGGTGGGGCGGGAGTTCGTGCTCGGCGGGGTGCTGGAACCGCTGCTGCCCGAGTACGACGTGGTCCTCATCGACTGCCAGCCCTCGCTGGGCCTGCTCACCGTCAACGCCCTGGCCTGCGCGGCGGGGGTGCTCGTCCCGCTGGAGTGCGAGTACTTCGCCATGCGGGGGGTGGCCCTGCTGCTGGAGACCATCGACAAGGTCTCCAGCCGGCTCAACCCGCGGCTGGGTATCGACGGGCTGCTGGCCACCATGTACGACTCGCGGACGCTGCATTCCCGCGAGGTCCTGGCCGAGGTGGTCAAGGGGTTCGGGGACAAGGTCTTCCACACGGTGATCAACCGCACCGTGCGGTTCCCTGACGCCACCGTGGCCGGCGAGCCGATCACTAGCTTCGACCCCTCGTCCAACGGGGCGAGTTCCTACCGGGAGCTGGCACGGGAGGTACTGGAGCGGTGGCGGCTGGCAGTGGGCGCGGGTCCCGTCCACGGCGGGTGAGCCTGCCGGGCGTCGCCGAGCTGCTCCGGCCGGCCACGCCGGGCCCGCCCGCCGCAAGCCCGTTCGCCGGGGATGGCCGCCCGGCCAGCGGGCGTGAAGCCCACCCGCAGAAGATCACGGTCTACCTATCCGCCGCCGAGCTTCTCGACATCGAGCGGGCCCGGCTCGCGCTGCGCGCGTACGGGATTACCGTGGACCGTGGCAGGCTGGTGCGTGAGGCACTCGCCGTGCTGCTGTCCGACCTGGACGCGGAGGGCGAGACGAGCCTCCTGGCCGGGCGATTGCGAGATACTACGTGAGGTGGCGGACTGCCGGTGATGCGCGCGGTGACAGCTAAGCCCGGTGGTGAGGCTGCGCCGGGTACCGGCGAGGGCGGCGGGTTCGAGGTACACCTCGACGTGTTCGAGGGTCCTTTCGACCTGCTGCTCGGCCTGATCTCCAAGCACAAGCTCGATATCACCGAGGTCGCCCTTTCCCAGGTGACCGACGAGTTCATCGCCTACATCCGGGCCCTGGCCGACGGCTGGGACCTGGATCAGGCCAGCTATTTCCTGCTGGTGGCGGCCACCCTGCTCGACCTGAAGGCGGCACGGCTGCTGCCCAGCGGAGAGGTCGAGGACGAGGAAGACCTCGCCCTGCTGGAGGCCCGGGACCTGCTGTTCGCCCGGCTGCTGCAGTACCGCGCCTACAAGGAGGTAGCGGCGGTCTTCGCGGGCCGGATGTCGGTCCAGGGCCGCCGGTTCGCCCGGCGGGTGCCGATGGAGCCCCAGTTCGCCGAGCTGCTCCCTGAGGTCCTGCTCGGCCTGGGTGCGGCGGAGTTCGCCGCGATCGCCGCGCGGGCCCTGACGCCCCGTCCCGTGCCCGAGGTGTCCACCGAGCACCTGCACGCGCCGACCACCACCGTCGCCGAGCAGGCTGACATCATGGCGGCCCAGCTGATCCGGCTCGGCCGGGCGACGTTCCGCCGCCTGTCCGCGGACTGCTCGGGGACGTATGAGGTCGTGGCCCGGTTCCTGGCCCTGCTCGAGCTCTACCGGGAAGGTAACGTCTCGTTCGACCAGGTGACCCCGCTCGGGGAGCTGTACGTGACCTGGGTGGCCGGGACGGAGTACGCCGCGGAGGCCGGGCCGGGCGCGGCCACCGACGAGGAAGACAGGTGAGCATGGAGGACCGGTCAGGCCCGGTGGGCGGCGACGGGGCAGCGCTCCCCGGAGACGGGGAACGTGCCGCGGACGGCGAGGCCGCCCCGCTGGACGACATGGCAGAGGGTGAGGCCAGCCCGGCGGCTGGTCCCGGACTGCGGGCCAGCCTCGAGGCGATCCTGCTCGTGGTGGACGAGCCGGTGCCGGAGATCGTCATCGCGCAGGTCCTGGAGCGTCCCCGTGAGGAGGTCGCGACGGCCCTGCGCGACCTGGCCGCCGCCTACGACGGCGAGCGGCGCGGCTTCGATCTGCGCGAGGTGGCGGGCGGCTGGCGCTTCTACACCCGGGCTGAGTGCGCCCCGGTGGTGGAGCGGTTCGTCCGGGACGGCCAGGAGGTCCGGCTCACCCAGGCCGCCCTGGAGACGCTGGCCGTGGTGGCCTACCGGCAGCCGGTCAACCGGGCCAGGGTGTCGGCCGTCCGCGGGGTCAACTGCGACGGCGTGCTGCGCACGCTCACCCTGCGCGGCCTGGTCGAGGAGGCAGGCACCGAAGCCGAGACCGGGGCCATCCTCTTCCGCACCACCGGCTACTTCCTGGAGCGGCTCGGCCTGGCCAGCCTGGAGGAGCTGCCGGATCTGGCCCCGTTCCTGCCCGAGCATGTCGAGGACGTCGAGGATGCGGTCGATGAGCGCCAGGGGACCTGACTCTGCTAGCCCGGGGGGGCGACCCCCGGGACCGGCGGGGCGCCGGCTCGGCGAGGCTCTGCTGGCCCCGGGGGACGACCCCCGGAACCCCCCGGCGGCAAGCCTCCGGCCCGCCTCGCCTCTCCGACGAGGGCGGTGACCCGGACGACTTCGACCTGGATGACGACGAGCGGGACAGCCTCATCGACGTGCCGGGCGGCGTGCGGCTGCAGAAAGTGCTGGCCGCGGCGGGGGTGGGCAGCCGCCGGCACTGCGAGGAACTGATCGGCGAGGGCCGGGTCGAGGTCAACGGCGAGACCGTGCGCCGGTTCGGCGCCCGGGTAGACCCGGAGCATCAGGTCATCCGGGTGGACGGGATGCGCATCCCGTCCCGCCAGGACGTGGTCTACCTGGCGCTGAACAAGCCCGCCGGGGTCTTGACCACCATGTCCGATGACCGGGGACGGCCGACGATCGCCGACTTCCTGGAGGACTACCCGGAGCGGCTCTATCACGTCGGCCGGCTGGACTACGACACCGAGGGCCTCATGCTGCTGATGAACGACGGCGAGCTGGCCCACCGCCTGGCCCACCCCAGCTACGGGGTGGCGAAGACCTACCTGGCTGACGTGCCCGGCCCGCTGCCCCGGGACGTCGGGCGGCGGCTGCTGGCCGGCGTCGAGCTCGACGACGGGGTGGCGAGCGCGGACAAGTTCCGGGTGGTCGAGCAGGCCGGATCCCGGGCCCTGGTGGAACTCACCCTGCACGAGGGACGCAAGCACATCGTGCGCAGGATGCTGGCCGAGGTCGGCCACCCGGTCAGCCGGCTGGTCCGCACCCACGTGGGACCCATCGCGCTCGGGTCGCAGCGGCCCGGCACGACGCGCCCGCTGAGCACCCGTGAGATCGGTGAGCTGTACGCGGCCGTCGGTCTGTAACCTGGCGGGTATCAGCGGGCCAGGAGGAAGTCCTGGGACCTGACGGCGTGAAGGAGCAGGCTGGTGGCGGTCAGGGCGATCCGCGGTGCGGTCCAGGTGGACGCGAACGAGCGGGCGGCGATCCTCGAGGGCACGACGGAACTCGTGGCCGAGGTCATGGCGCGTAACAGCCTGGTCACCGACGACGTCATCAGCGTGGTGTTCACCACCACCCCCGACCTTACCGCCGAGTTCCCGGCGCTGGCCGCCCGCAAGATCGGCTTCCAGGACGTGCCGCTGCTGTGCGGCACGGAGATCGCGGTGCCGCACGCGCTGCCCCGCGTGGTGCGGCTGATGATGCATATCGAGACCAGCAGGCCCCGCTCGGCCATGCAGCACGTCTACCTGCGCGGGGCGGCGGCGCTGAGGCTGGACATCGCACAGTGAGATCAGCACAGTGAGCTCCCCGGCCAGCGTCATCGTGATCGGGACCGGGCTGATCGGGACCTCGATCGCGCTCGCGCTGCGGCCGCGGGGCGTGACCGTGTGGCTGGCCGACTCCGATCCGGCGTCGGCCCGGCTGGCCGCCGACATCGGCGCGGGCACGGTGCTGCCCGGCGACGTGCCCGCGGGACCGCCGCCTGGCGGCCCGGCCGACGTGGCCGTGCTGGCCGTCCCCCCGCAGGCGGTGGCGCCGGCCCTGGCCCGCGCCCAGGCGGCCGGCCTGGCCCGCTGGTACACCGACGTGGCCAGCGTGAAGACGCTGCCGGTCCGGCAGGCGCAGGCCGCCGGCTGTGACATGACCTCGTTCGTGCCCGGCCACCCGCTGTCCGGCCGGGAGCGGTCCGGCCCGGCCGCGGCCCGAGCGGACCTGTTCCTCGGCCGCCCCTGGGTCATCTGCCCCGGTCCGCCGGTCCCGGCCGCGGGCCTGGCGGCCGTCGCGGCCCTGGCCCGGGCCTGTGGCGCCGAGCCGGCCGAGGTCAGCGCGGCCGAGCATGACCGCTGGGTGGCCCTGGTCTCGCACGCGCCGCATGTGCTGTCCGCGGCCATGGCGGCCCGGCTGGCCGACGCGAGCGACGGGGCGCTGTCCCTCGCGGGCCAGGGACTGCGCGACGTGACCCGGATCGCCGCCGGTGACACCGCGCTGTGGACCCAGATCCTGGCGGCCAACGCGGCGCCGGTCGCGGACGTGCTCGCCGCGGTCGCGGCCGACCTGGCCGCGGTGGCCGAGGCGCTCGCGGACACGGCCCAGGCGCCCGGTCCAGAGGCAGGTCCAGGTCCAGGCGGCCCGGACCTGAAGGTCCTCGCCGCCCTGCTGGAGCAGGGCGGGGCCGGGGTGGCCAGGATCCCGGGCAAGCGCGGCGCGCCCGCCCGGGCCGAGGCGGCCGTCCAGGTCGTGATCCCCGACCGCCCCGGGGAACTCGCCCGGCTGTTCCAGGCCGCGGGCGAGGCCGGGGTCAACATCGAGGACATCGGCATCGAGCATTCGCCCGGCCTGCCGGTCGGCGTGGCCGAATTGACGGTCCACCCGGAGGCCGTCGGGCGGCTGACCGAGGCGCTCGCGGCCAATGGATGGCCCGTGCGCCGGTAGCATCGCCCTCGTGACCGACTGTCTCATCATTGCCGTGGACGGCCCTGCGGGGTCCGGCAAATCCAGTGCCGCCCGCGGTGTCGCACGTGGCCTCGGCCTGCGCTACCTGGATACCGGGGCCATGTACCGCGCCCTGACCTGGTGGATGCTCTCCCGCGACGTGCCGGTCAGCAGCCCCGAGGCGGTGGCCGGCCGGGCGCAGGACCCGGTCATCGAGGTGAGCACCGACCCCGCCCGCCCGGCGGTCAGCGTGGACGGCACCGACGTGACCGGCCCGATCCGGACCCGGGAAGTGTCCAACGCGGTCAGCGCCGTCGCCTCGGTCCCCGAGGTGCGCTCCCGCCTGGTCGCCCTGCAGCAGGCCATCATCGCCCGGACCTGCGCTGACGGTGCCGGGATCGTGGCCGAGGGCCGGGATATCGGCACCGTGGTCGCACCCCACGCCCCGGTCAAGGTGTACCTGACCGCGAGCGATGCCGTCCGTGCCGAGCGGCGCAGCGCCGATCTGGCCGCTGACCCGGCGGTGACCGTGGCGCTGACCCAGGCCGAGCAGCAGCGCCGCGACCGGGCGGACGCGGCCCAGATGGCGAAGGCGCCGGATGCCGTGCTGATCGATTCCAGCGCCCTGGACCTGGACGAGGTCATCAGCGTGATCGAGGGCCTGGCCCGCGAGCGGGCCGATGCGGCGTGGTCGCGGTGACCGAGCGCGCGTCCGCCCAGGGCGGCGACTCCGGTGGCGGGGACAGCAGCGGCGGGGACTACGGGCCCGGGGACTTCAATCCCGGCGACTACGGCGATGAGGACTACTGGGCCGACGCCAGCCCCGGGGAGCCCGGTGACGGCGGGGCTGACGTCCGCGCCCCGGTGCTCGCCGTGGTCGGCCGCCCCAACGTCGGCAAGTCCACCCTGGTCAACCGCATTCTCGGTCAGCCGGCAGGCCGTGGTTCAGGACGTCCCCGGGGTTACCCGGGACCGGGTGACCTACGACGCGTCCTGGCGGGGCCGGGCCTTCACGGTGGTGGACACCGGCGGCTGGGAGCCGTTCCCGGGCGCCGAGGAGGGCCAGCAGCGGCGAGAGCTGGCCGAGCAGGTCACGGCGCAGGCCCGGGTGGCCGTGGAGGCCGCGGACGCGGTGCTGTTCGTGCTGGACGCGGTGGTCGGGGTCACCGACGCCGATGACGCCGTCGCCGCGGTGCTCCGGCGGGCCGGGAAACCGGTTGTCGTTGCGGCCAACAAGGTGGACGACTCCATCGCGGAACCTGCCGCGTCGGCGCTGTGGTCGCTCGGCCTGGGCGAGCCTCAGCCGGTCAGCGCGCTGCACGGGCGGGGAAGCGGGGACCTGCTGGACGCGGTGCTCGACGCGCTGCCGCAGACCCCGCGCGAGCGGATCGGCGAGTCCGGCGGCCCACGGCGGGTCGCCCTCATCGGGCGGCCCAACGTGGGCAAGTCCAGCCTGCTGAACAAGCTGGCCGGGCAGACCCGGGTACTGGTGGACGAGGTGGCGGGGACCACCCGTGACCCGGTGGACGAGCTGATTGAGCTGGGCGGCACCACCTGGCGGTTCGTGGACACGGCGGGAATCCGGCGGCGGGCCAACCAGAACGAGGGAGCGGACTTCTACGCCGCGCTGCGCACCGCCGGGGCGCTGGAGCGGGCCGAGGTGGCCGTGGTCCTGGTGGACGCCAGCGAGCCGCTCACCGAGCAGGACCTGCGGATCATCTCGATGGTGATCGACGCGGGGCGGGCCCTGGTCATCGCCTACAACAAGTGGGACCTGGTGGATGAGGACCGGCGGCTGCAGCTGGACCGGGAGATCGACCGGCAGCTGCACACCGCGCGCTGGGCCCCGCGGGTGAACATCTCGGCCAAGACCGGACGGCACGTGGAACGGCTGGTGCCGGCCATCGAGGAGGCGCTGGACAGCTGGGAGACCAGGGTGCCTACCGGGCGGCTGAACGCCTGGGTCAACGAGGTCACCGCGGCCACCCCGCCGCCGTCCCGGGGCGGCAGGCAGCCGCGGATCATGTTCGCGACCCAGGCGGGGATCAGGCCGCCGCACTTCGTGCTGTTCACCACGGGTTTCCTGGAGGCGGGCTACCGCCGTTTCCTGGAGCGGCGGCTGCGTGAGGAGTTCGGCTTCGAGGGGAGCCCGATCCGGCTGTCGCTGCGGCTGCGGGAACGGCGTTCCAGCGGGGGCCGCAGCGGCGGGGCCCCGCGGCGCGAGGCGCGGGCCCGCCGCGACAGCTGAACACCCGCCCGCCGCGACAGCTGAACGCCCGCCCGCCGCGAGGGGCCGCATCACGCCCGGAAAACTGAACCGGCCGCCCTCCCCCCGGGGGCCGCGCAGAGCGCGTTTGGGGAGGGCGGCCGGTGACTCATGGCCGGCGGCCTGCGCCGGGGGTCAGCAGACGAGCCGGAACCAGACCGTGGTCCCGACCTCGTCGCGGGTGTAGCCCCAGCTCTCGGCGAGCTGCTCGACGAGGAACAGGCCATGCCCGTGGGGTTCGTACACATCCGCCTTGACGACCGGCGTGCTGTGCGCGGAGCCGTTGTCCACGACCTCGACCCGGACCGCGCCCGGCAGGCCGAGCACGACCACGGTGACGGTCCCGCCGGGCTGGCCTGACTCACTGTGCAGCACGGCGTTGGTGACCAGCTCAGAGCACAGTAAAACGGCCTCGTCGGCGCAGGGATGTGCCGGGCCGAGGGTCCTGGCCACGAAGGCCCGCGCCTCCCCGACGTTCCTGGTCCGGCCCGCGACCGTCATGCTGCCTACGATGGCCGGTACGGGGGCGGCCTCCGCCGCAGTTGCCTGCGGCAAATCCGTAGCTGCTGTCCGCGGGCCGCCGGTGTGTACCGCCCCGGCCGCCGTGGAAGCGGTGGCTCCCATCTCTGGTGCGCTCCTCCCCGGGCCCGCGCGTTCCCCCCCTGACGCGGCCAGCGGGCCGCCAGCAGAGTGGCGCCCCGCCCGCCTGGGTCCGCGATGGTAGCCGGTCAGATACGGCGTGTCAGATCCATGATGGGGGTGGGCGTGCATCTCACGCAAGTGCGTAGCACAAATATGGCATACGAAATTTCAGATGAGATCTCATCCCTTTCGCAAGTCCGGTATCGTTACTTGAGGTAGCAGAACAGCTCTGTCCATCCTGCCTCTGACCTGGGACAGGATGCTGCCGGACCGGCCTTCGAGGAGGCGAGATGCCCGTGTCGATCGGTCCCACGGTGCGGCGGCGGCGGCTCGGTTCCGAATTAAGGCGGCTGCGCGAGGCGCACTCGTTCAAGCTCGATGAGGCCGCTGACCGGCTGGGCCTCGCCGCGTCCACCCTGTCCCGCATCGAGACCGGCAAGGCGCCCACCCGGACCGCCTACCTGATGACGATGTTCGAGATGTACGGCGTGGACGACCCGGGGCAGCGCCAGGTCCTCATCGAGATGGCCCGGGAAGGCCACCGCAAGGGATGGTGGGCCGTCTACGACGATGTGCTCCCGACCGGCTTCGATGTCTACGTCGGCCTCGAGGCCGAGGCGTCCGCGCTGCGGGTGTTCGAGGACCAGGTAGTCCACGGCCTGCTGCAGACCGAGGGCTACGCGCGCACGGTCATGACCTCGGTCCGCCGGTGGCAGGACACCAGGCAGATCGACCGCGCGGTGGAGTTGCGGATGGGGCGGCAGCGGGTGCTCACCGGATCGGACCCGCTCAAGCTGTGGTGCATCCTCAACGAGCCGGTCATCTCCAGGATGATCGGCGGCCCGGAGGTCATGCGCCAGCAGCTGGCCCGCCTCCTGGGCGCGAGCCAGCAGCCCAACGTGACGTTGCAGGTGCTGCCGCTGTCCAGCGGCGTGCACCCGGCGCTGAACGGGCCGTTCTGCATCCTTGAGTTTCCTGAGCGCGGTGATCAGGACGTGGTCTACACCGAGGGCGTCGCCGGCCACGCCTATCTGGAAAGAGACGCCGAGGTGCGCTCCTGCGCGGAGGTTTTCGATCTGCTCCGGGCAGCAGCGTTGTCACCAGCGGACACGGTCACATTCATCCAGCGAATGGCTGGCGACGTCACCTAAGACGATTGCTCCTAACCTCCATAGAAGGGATGATGGGGATGACCCCGGATTTCAGCAATGCCAGCTGGTTCAAGAGCAGCGCCTCGAGCGTCACGGGCTGCGTGGAAGTGGCGCACCTGCCTAATGGCCTGGTGGCGCTGCGCGATTCCAAGGACGTGAGCAAGGCCCCGCACGTGTTCAACCGGCGCGAGTGGACGGCGTTCCTGGCCGGCGTGCGGAACGGCGAGTTCGACATGCCCGTTCAGTAGCCGGCCCGCCGCCGGACCTCCCGAGCTGGCCTGGTTCCCGGGGGGCGGTAGCGGCGCCCCTTCCCCGGGCGGTTATCCGGCCGGGGAAGGGGCATCCGCTCCCGCCTCAGGCTGTCCGGCCGAGATCGGCGAGGATGCTGGTGATGAGGTCGAGGGACTCGGCCGGGGGTGCGCTCACGACGCTGAGTCGCTCCATGGCCAGCAGGTAGCGCTCCACCTCGGCCCGCTTGTCGACGTACGTGGCACTGGTCAGTTGCTCCGCGTACACCATGTCCGGCATGTCGGCGTCGGCGAAGCGCAGGATGCTGAACGAGCCGGGTGCCGCGTAGCTGACCACGGGGAACGGGGTCACCTGCAGGGTGAGGGACGGCTGGCGGCACGCGTCGCGCAGGTGCTCGAGCTGGCCGCGGAGAACTGCCGGGCCGCCGAGCGGGCGGCGCAGCGCCACCTCGTCGATGATCGCCCACAGCCGGATCCCGCCCGCTGCGAAGCGCCGCTGGCGCTCCTTGAGCAGGACGACCAGGCGTTCCGCCTCGTCGAGCGAGTGGTCACCCAGGGCCAGGACCGCGGCGGCGTAATCCTCGGTCTGCAGCAGGGCGGGCACGAACTGGGCGTCGTAGGTGCGGATCGACTGGGCCGATTCCTCCAGCCCGATGTAGGCCTGAAACCACGTGGGAAGCACATCGTGGTAGCGATGCCACCAGCCCGGCTGGTTCGCCCGGCTGGCCAGCAGCAGCATTTGCTCGCGCTCAGCCCGGTCGGTTATCCCGTACAAGGTGAGCAGGTCGGCTATGTCGATCTCGCGGACCGCATTCCGGCCGAGCTCTATGCGGCTGATCTTGGATTCCGAGCCCCGGATGGCCCGCGCGGCTTCCTGGGCGCTGATTCCCCGGGACTCACGCAGGCGGCGCAGCTGGGCTCCGAGCAGCAGGCGCAGAACTGTCGGGCCACCGACCGCATCTGCCATCGACCCACTTCCTCTCCGGGAACGGCTGCCGGACAGCATGCACCCGGGTGCTCCAGGTGGGCTTCGGCATTACCGCAACGTGCCTCGCCTCTATGCGGGGGAGAATGGCGCGGGGAGTCACCTTTTTGCTGACCCGGCCACTGTATCCCTTGCGCCATTGCCTGGCACCCCAGGACGCGCCCCAGCTGGCGGGGGCTGGCTGGCGGGCGCCGGCAGGCCGGCCGTGGAGGCGGGCGGAGGCGGGCCGGTACCCTGAGCAGCGGCCAGAACGCGGCGCGATCATGAAGGCAGGGTCATGCGGTACAGGTCCTTGGGCAAGAGCGGGCTGCTGGTCTCGGTGGCCGGTCTCGGCTGCAACAACTTCGGCAGCCGTCTGGACCTGCAGCAGACCCGCGCCGTGGTGGACGCGGCGATCGACGCGGGCATCACGCTGTTCGACACGGCCGACATCTACGGCCACGCCGGCGGCTCTGAGGAGATGCTCGGTGAGGTGCTCGGCGCCCGGCGCGACCAGATCGTGCTGGCCACCAAGTGGGGTCACCAGCGGGCGGATATGGGCTACGGCCCGGCGGCCGGGGCCAAGGGCGGCCGGGCGTACATCCGGCGGGCGGTTGAGCAGTCGCTGCGCCGGCTCCGCACCGACTACCTGGATCTGTTCCAGCTGCACACGGCCGACCCGGTCACGCCCATCGGCGAGACCCTGCACGCCCTGACCGAGCTGGTCGCCGAGGGGAAAGTCCGCTACATCGGCCACTCCAACTTCTCCGGCTGGCAGATCGCCGACGCCGCGCACGTGGCCCGGACGGCCGGCACGGAGGCCTTCATCTCCGCGCAGAACCACTGGTCGCTGCTCGAACGGCAGGCCGAAGCCGAGGTGGTGCCCGCCTCGGTCCACTTCGGCCTGGGGGTGCTGCCGTACTATCCGCTGGCGAACGGCCTGCTCACCGGGAAGGTCCGGCGTGGCGAGGCCCCGCCGGCCGGTACCAGGCTGGCCAGCCGGGAAGGCTACATCACCGGGCCGAAGCTCGACCGGGTGGAGGCGCTCGCCCGGTGGGCGGCGGAGCACGGGGTGAGCCTGCTCGACGTGGCCGTCGGCGGCCTGGCGGCCCAGCCGGGCTGCGCCTCGGTGATCGCCGGGGCGACCTCGCCGGATCAGGTCAAGGCGAACGCTGCCGCGGCGGACTGGATCCCGCCGCAGGACGCGCTGGCCGAGCTGGACCAGATCGTGCCCCCGCCCGCTCCCGGGTCCTGAGGCCGCGGGTCCTCAGGCCGCGGGTCCTGAGCGCCCGGCCAGCTCCCGCTGACCGCCGGGCCGCCGGGCGGCCGGTCAGTTCTTGCTGACGGCCTCGCGGTAGAGGTTCCTGATCGCCGGGCCGAACCGGGCGGAGTAGGAGACCGACGGCGTGTCCCCGCCCTGCTCGTAGCCGCCGATGACGCCGGCCACCGCGCCCAGGCCGGTGGCCGGGTGCACGTTCGCGAGGAACGGGCCCCCGCTGGTGCCGTCGGTGTACCCCCCGCAGTCGAACTCCATCTGGCGGCGGCCGAAGGCCCGGGCCCGGGCGGTACAGGCGATCGGCCGCTCCCGGCCGTCCGGGTAGCCGATGACCTGGACCAGCAGGGCCGCTCTCCAGCCGGTGGCCAGCTTCTCCCCGCCGGTGAGCTGCTGGACCGGTGTGGGGTTCCCCGGCTGGCTGACGACGAGGAACGCCACGTCGTCGTTGGGATTCCCGGACCGGGCCCAGGCTGCGTCCACGAACACCCGGGTGATCGTCCAGCTGCCGTAGGGCTCGTGGTGGCGGTAGTACTCCGGGACGAAGGCCACCTGGCCCGGCTGCTTGCCGTGCAGGCAGTGCGCCGCGGTGATGACCAGATCCCCGGCCGGGCTGTCCACCACGCTCGCCGTGCAGAAGTGCTGGCCGAGATGGGTGCCGCTGAGGGTGAACAGGGCTCCGACCGCGGGGGTGCCGTCATAGAACCGGCCGTGCAGCAGGGCGGGAGGGACCGTCGGCGCCCCGCGGGGCAGCGCCTTGACCGCGGCGGCGAGCCGGGCCGCCAGCCGCTCCGCACCATGGGCGCCGGGCGAGGTCGCCACCAGCCCCAGGGTGACCGCGGCCGCCAGCCCCGCGCCCCACGCGGCCGGCCAGGTGCGCAGCGCGGCCGGCCAGGTGCGCCACGCGGGGCGGGGCAGCCGGGCATGTGCGGCGCACCGCCGTATTCTCCCCCTCAACATGGCCTCCTGCCTGGGCGCATGCGTCACTTTGAACAACCAGGCCCCTCCACTTCATTGTGCGGGCCATGGGCCAGGAGGGCCATAGGGGACACCAGGGAAGATGCTGACAAATTGCTGCGCCTGATTACGCAACGTGATATATGGTCCGCCGGAGCAACGCTGGCGGGGGACCGGCCCGGCCGGGGCGATAGCGTGATCGTCGGGGCGGGTCGCGGCGTAGTATCGCGTGAGCGTAATTCCGCCGCCATGGCGGTGGTGTCACCCCTCTGGGACCAGGAGTGGCAGTCCGGGCCAGCAGGGTGAACGAAGGAGTCACGTGTCATGTCCGGGATGGGCTCGACCCTCCAGCTGAACAATCCCACCGTGGTCGCGGCCTTCCAGTCCGCGCTCATCCACCAGGGCATCATCGCGCTCCTGATCTTCTTCCTCCTGGCCATGGTCTGGGTCAGCGTCCGCGAGTGGCTGCCCGGGCCGCGGACCTCGTTCCGGCCCGCGGCCGGGGACCTGGCGGCCGAGCCGCGGGGCCGGCAGGTCCTCCGGATCGGGTTCGGCGTGCTCTGGCTCCTGGACGGGCTGCTCCAGGCGCAGCCCGCCATGCCGCTGGGCCTGGCCGGCAACGTCACGCAGCCGGCCGCGGGCGGGTCACCGGGCTGGGTCCGCGGCCTGGTCAACTTCGCCGCCCGGGGATGGGCGTATCACCCGGTCAGCGCGGCCGCCGCGGCGGTCTGGATCCAGGTCGGGATCGGGATCTGGCTGCTCACCGCCGCCCGCGGCCCCTGGTCCAGGCTCGGCGGCCTGGCCAGCGTGGGCTGGGGCCTGCTGGTGTGGGGCTTCGGCGAGGCGTTCGGCGGCCTCTTCGCCCCGGGTCTGAGCTGGCTGTTCGGGGCCCCGGGGGCGGCCTTCCTGTACGCCGTGGCCGGGGGGCTCATCGCGCTGCCCGACCGGGCCTGGGCCGGCCGGCGGCTCGGCCGGGGCGTGCTGGCCGTCACGGGCGTGTTCCTGGCCGGGATGGCGCTGCTCCAGGCGTGGCCGGGACGCGGGTTCTGGTCGGGCACGGCAGGCCGGCCGCCCGGCAACCTGGCCAGCATGGTGCAGAGCATGGGGCAGACCTCCCAGCCCGGCTTCCTGTCCTCCTGGGTGAACGGGTTCGGCACCTTCACCGCCGCGCACGGGTTCGCGGTCAACCTGGCCGTGGTGGTCGCGCTGGCCGCCGCCGGCCTGGCCCTGGCCAGCGGGCAGCGCGCGCTGCTGCGCCCCGCGCTGGGCCTCCTGCTGGTCCTCTGCGCCGCGGACTGGGTGCTGGTCCAGGACCTGGGCGTGTTCGGCGGGCTGGGCACGGACCCTAACAGCATGATCCCGTTCGCCCTGGTGGCCGTCGGGGGTTACCTGGCCGCCGCCGCGCCGGCCCCGGCCCCCGTGACCGCCGCCGCCCCGGTCGTGCCGGGCGAGCCCGTGGCCCCGGCGGGGCAGCAGCGCGGCTGGCGGGACTCGATCCGGCCGCGCCGCCTGGCCACTCTCCTCGGCAACGCCAGCCCGCGGACCGTGGGCGCCGTCGGCGCTCTGGGCGTGGCCATCATCGGCGTCATCCCCCTGGCGGCCGCGTCGGCCAGCGCGAGTGCCTCGCCGATCCTCGCGCAGGCGCTCGACGGGTCGAGCGCCCCGCTGGACTTCAAGGCCCCGGAGTTCACGCTGACCAACCAGCACGGCCGCGAGGTCAGCCTGGCCAGCCTGCACGGGAAGGTCGTCCTGCTGACCTTCCTCGACCCGGTGTGCACGTCAGACTGCCCGCTGATCGCCCAGGAATTCCGCCAGGCGGACCAGCTGCTGGGCGGCCGGTCCCGGCAGGTGGAAATGGTGGCGGTGGTCACCAACCCCCTCTACACCCAGCCCGGGTACACCGCGGCTTTCGACCGGCAGGAGCACATGAACACGCTGCCCAACTGGCAGTACCTGACCGGCAGCGTGGCCCAGCTCAAGAAGGTGTGGCGGCAGTACGGGATCGCGGCCCAGATCCTGCCCGCGGGCGGGATGATCGGGCACAGCGACATCGCCTACGTCATCGACCGGTCCGGCCGGACCCGCACCGAGCTGAACTTCGATCCGGGCCCGGGCACGGCCAGCACCCAGGCGTCCTTCGCAGGCGAGCTCTCCACGGCGGCGCAGCAGAACCTGGGCTCCTCATGATCGGGCGGGTGATCAGCGCTCCGCGCGGCGCAGCCAGCGCCCGCGGCCACCCCGTGCGGCCACCCCCGTGCTGGCCACCCCGCGGCTGGCCATCCCCGTGCTGGCCATCACCGTGCTGGGCGCCGTCCTGGCCGGCCTGGCCGGCTGCGGGAGCAGGCCGGCGGGCCCGGCGGCGCCTTACGCCCCGCCGGTGCGCCTGTCGCTGGCCACCTCGGCGGATTACCCGGACGGCAGCTGGGCGGTGCTGGTCATGGGCGGGTCGGCGGCCGGGCACAACAACTTCTGGCAGGTGTTCGTCCGCCGGGGCCAGGCCGGGGCCTGGAAACTCGCGACACCGCTGGGCGTGGCCAGCAACGGCGGGATCGCGGTGGCCGCCGAAGGCGGGCCCGCCCTGGCCGCCGCGATCCGGCCCAGCCAGGCCCTGTCCTTCTCGCCGCTGGCCAGCAGCGCTGACAACGGGGCCAGGTGGGCCCAGTCCGGCCTGCTGGACGCCCGGCTCGCGGGATACGCCGACGCGCTGGCCGCCGCGCCCGGCGGCGGCCTGGTCGCACTGACCAAGACCGGCGGCGTCGAGCTCAGGGCGCACCCGGGGGCGGCCTGGACCAGGCTGGCCAGCGAGCACGCGGTGGCCGCGGCCGCGGGCCCCGGCTGCCGGCCTGCCCAGCTCACCTCGGTCGCCTACAGCCCGTCGGGCACCCCGCTGGTGGCGGGGGCTTGCGACCGGGCCGGGCAGGCCGGGATCTTCCGGCTGGCGGGCGGGCGCTGGTCGCGCACCGGTCCCGCCCTGCCCGCCGCGCTCGCCCGGCAGGACGTGGAGGTTCTCCAGATGGCCAGCGCGGGCCACGGGGTCGCGGCGCTGCTGGTCGCGGGCCGGGGAACGGCTGCGCGCCTGCTGGGGGCGTGGTCCAACCAGGACGCCACCTCCTGGACGCTGTCCCAGCCCTACCAGCTCGGCCCGGCGCGTCCCTTGTCGGCGTCGTTCGGCCACGGCGCGCTCGGCGTGGTCCTGTCCGGCGGCCGGGCCGTGTCCGTCAGCGGGCCCGGTGCGGCCTGGCGCTCCCTCCCCGCGCTGCCCGGCCGCGCGTCGTCGGTCCCGGGCGGCGGCGCTACCCTGGCCGTGGCCCCGGGCGGCGGCTTCGAGGCCCTGAGCGCCCGGGGGAGCCAGCTGTCCGTCTGGGCCCTGTCCTCCGGCGGTTCCCGGTGGAGCCGGTCCCAGGTCATTAACGTGGCTATTCCCTACGGCTCGTCCGGGTGAGTTGGGTGCTGTGAGCTATTTCGTCGATCACTGGTCCTTTGACCCGTTCCTGATCGTGGTGCTGGTCCTGGTGGCCTGGCACGAGATCGGGCTGGCCCGGCTGGCCCGGCGGTCCAGGCCGGAGCGAACCCGGCAGCGCAGGCTGCGCTCGCTGCTGTTCTACGCCGGGCTCGCGGTCCTGCTCATCACGGTCGAATCACCCATCGACTACTGGTCGGACGACTATTTCTTCGTGCACATGCTCCAGCATCTGCTGCTCATGTTCGCCGCGCCCACGCTGGTGGTGGCCGGTGCCCCGTGGCAGCCGCTGCTCGACGGACTGCCCGGGCGGTCGGGCCGGGCGGCGACCGCCGCGGTGCTGCGGGATAGCTGGTCGCGGCCGCTGCGGGCGGTCACGGGCTTTCTGCTCCGGCCCTGGGTCTCGGTCATCCTGTTCTCGGCCGTGATGCTGGCCTGGCACCTTCCCCCGCTGTTCAACCTCGGGCAGCGGAACCAGGCCGTGCACATCTGGCTGATGCACGGGAGCTTCTTCCTGGCCGGGGTGCTGTTCTGGCTCCAGTTCATCCCGTCACCGCCGTTCCAGCGGCGGATGCCGCTGGTATCCCAGGCCGCCGCGCTGATCGGCACCAACCTGGTCATGTGGATGCTGGCCATGTCGATGAGCATCTTCTCCCAGGACTCCTGGTACTCGGCGTACAGCCACGTGCCGGGAGTTACCCTGCCGCCGTTCGCGGACCAGGAGATCGGCGCGGCGATCCTGTGGGTCTGCGGCGACTTCTGGGCCATTCCCGCGCTCATCTACGTGGTCCGCCGCCTGGTCAACGAGGACGGTGGCGTCAGCTCGGCGCTCGACCAGATCCTGCATCGCGGGGCCGCGGGCAGCGGCTGGGCCTCATCCGGCCGCCGGGTCCCGCCCGGTTCGACCGCACCGCCGCTGCGCCCGCCCGCGGGGCCTTCCTCCTGACTCCCGCCCTGGCCGGGCTGATCCAGGCGGCCGGCCCGGCTCAGCCGCCGTGCTTTTCCAGGTAGTCCAGGTAGATCGGGCGCAGCGTGTCCGCGACGTCCGGGTTCTCGTGGCCGAAGGCATCGTCGATCATCGCGGACACCTGCGTGATATCCGCCGCGGTCTGGTCGGTGTGCCCGGCGACGGCCTCGCCCTCGGGGATTTCGCGCAGCAGCTGCCAGAGGAACCCGACGTCCAGATGCCGCACGGCCCGGCGCACGGCGCGGTCGTGAAGTTCCGTGGAGGAAAGGGCCTCGAGGGCATCCCGGTCAGTCATGGGACGAACCCTACCGGGCGCGGTGGGACGGCTGGTGCGCCCGGTCAGCGGCCGCCGGGCCAGCCGTGGTGCTGGCCGCCCCAGCTGCCCCCGCCCCAGCCCCAGCCGCCCTGGCTGAACCGGCCGCCGCTCAGCCAGCGGCCGGGCCAGCCAGCGTGGCTGCCCCACCCGGTCCCTGGCTGGCCGCCTGTGCCGCGGCCGGCGTCCTGCCCGCCGGGCCCGCGGCCAGCCTCGGTGACCGTGAACCGGAGCGGGGTGCTGGTTGTGCCGCGGGCGGTGAAGGCGACCAGCTCGGTACTGCCCCCGGCGAGGGCCTGGCCGCCCCTCGGAGCCGCCATGACCAGGGCATCGCCCGCCGCGCGGTACCCGGCGTTCAGCACCTGGTAATGGGTGTCGCCAGGCAGCACGACCGTGATCCGCCAGCCACTGACCGGGGCAGAGCCATTATTGGCAATGACGATCCGCCCGTGGATGGCGTGCCGGGTGTCCCTGGTGATTTCGTAGCGGGCCCCGATAGCGCGGTCGGCGGAGGCGGCCTGCCCGGCGGACGAGGCGGACCGGGCCGGGGCCACCGGGGAGGACGGTGCGGGCGCGCGCTGGGCGCCCGCAGGCGCGACTATGGCGGGCGGGCTGGCTGAGCCGGCGCCGCTGGCTGGTCCGGTCCCGCCGGACCGTACCGACACGGGCGGCGCCGCGGCACAGGTCACGAGCCCGCAATCCGCGGCCATCCGCGGGGAACCGTCATGAAAGGCCAGGGCCACGCCGCCGCCGGCCACGGCGGCGATGGTGGCGGTCATGCCGGCCGCGGTGATCCAGCGGTGCCGCGCCAGGCTGTCCACCAGCCGCGGCGGGCCGGGCTCCGGCGGGCCGGGCTCCGGCTGGTCTGGTCCGGGCTGGCCCGGTCCGGGCTGGCCAGGCCCGCTAGCCACGGCAGGTCACCGGCTGAGTCCGGTCAGGCTCGGATGAGACAGGCTTGCCCGTGACATGGCAGTGTCCCCAATCCTCATGCGTCCCCCTAGTCAACCCTGCCGCCGGGGCCAATCTAGCAACGCGGCCGGTGCCTTTGGCGGCCAAACACCCCAGTATGGGACGCCCTTATTGCGTATATGACGCAGGGAGCTCTGCACCGTGACAGAGGGGATTGGCGCCTGCCCCGGCCCGCGAGGGCGATGGTGGGGTCCTTGGTCGCACCGGCCAGGCCCATGGGCCGGCCCCCCGGGCGGCGATCAGTCACCGCGTGCGGCAGGCGCAATGGAACGGCCTGCGTAAACGGTGCGCCACACCGGAGGGCCCGGTCCCGTGACGTCCCGCGGTTACCTCGCGGGCATGGCCTCGTTCGGGGCCACGAGCTTGAAATGGGCGCCGGTCGGGTCGGCCGCCTCGGCCAGCCGGCCGTAGGGGGTGTCCTCCGCGGGCCTGATGACCGAGCCGCCCAGGCGGGTGATGCTGGCCAGGGCGGCGTCGGCGTCCTCGGTGCCGAAGTAGACCGCCCAGTGGGCCGGCACGCCCTCGGGCAGGAATCCCGAGCCGTCCATGATTCCGGCCACCTGGTCCGTGCCGTGCTGGGCGATCGTGTAACGGAACTCGGGCGTGTCGCCCACGGCCTGCGTATCCCAGCCGAACACGTCGCGGTAGAACGCGATGGTGGCCTCGTAGTCGCGGGTGTACACCTCGAACCAGCCGGGGGCGCCATCCTCGGCCACGATCCCGAAGCCCTTGTGCAGGCCCGGCTGCCACATCCCGATCGCCGCCCCGCCCGCGTCGGTGACCACGGCCATGGTGCCGAGGTCGGCGACCTGCATGGCGGGCACCAGGACCTGTCCGCCGTGCGCCGCGGCGGCCTCGATCGTCTTCTGGGCGTCATCGGTGGCCAGGTAGACCGACCACGTGTCCGGGGCGTCCATCCCGGGCTGCTTGGGCATGCCGCCCGCGACCAGGACGCCATCCTTGGAGAAGTTGAAGTAGCCGCCGAACTGCTCCTGGGGCTCGGAGGCGGTCCAGCCGAACAGCTGGCCGTAGAAGTCGCGGCTGCGTGCGGGGTCGGAGGTCATCAGGTCGACCCAGCAAGGCGCCCCCGTGGGCGTGGTGTCTCGTGCAGGCATGATTGCTCCTTCGCAAATGCGCGGGCTATGTCACTAGCTTGGACGTCGCGGCCGGGCCGGACTCACCGGCCGGGCTGGGCTGGCTGGACTGGCTGGCCGGGCCGCCGGATGCGTACCCTCGTAGGCGTGTATCTCCCTGCCCATTTCACCGCGCCGCCAGACGCCGACGTCGCCGCCTTCGTGGCGGCCGCCGCCGCAGCCGACCTGGTCACCTTCGATGGGGCCAAGCCCCTTGCCAGCCTCATCCCGGTCATCTGGGACCGGGAGACGGGCGAGCACGGCCGGCTGCTGGGCCATCTCGCCCTGGCCAACCCGCAGTGGCAGTCGGTGGCCCCGGGATCCAGCGCGCTGGCCATCGTGCACGGCCCGCAGGCGTACGTCTCCCCGTCCTGGTACCCGAGCAAGGCCCGGCACGGCCGGGTGGTACCCACCTGGAACTACGTCACGGTTCACTTCACCGGGCCGCTGACCGTCCACCGCGACCCGGAATGGCTGCGCGACGTGGTGACCCGGCTGACCCGGCGGCACGAGGACCAGCGGGCCACGCCCTGGGCCGTGACCGACGCCCCGCCGGACTACATCAACGGCCAGCTCCGCGGCATCGTGGGAGTGGAGCTGGCCATCGTCACCGTGGAAGCGAAGCACAAGCTGAGCCAGAATCGCAGCGCCGAGGACCAGGCGTCCGTCGCCGCGGCACTGGCCGGCGAGCCGGGCCCCGGCCCGGCCGGCGTCGCCGCCCTCATGGTGCCTGAGGAGTCCTGAGGATCTACCCGACGCGGGCCAGCACTGATCGCCGGCGAGGGGAGGCGCGCCGCAGGCGTGTCCTGGCCGAGCCGGCGATTAGCCCGGCTGCCGCGGCAGCCGAAGTGCCTACGGAGGCGGGCAAGTGGGGGTCCGGGGGGTCGCCCCCCGGGCTAGCACAGCCCGCTTACCAGCGGTGGTGGACCTGGGCGCGGATGCGGCGGTCGTAGAGGTCCGCGATGGCCGCGAGATCGGCGTCGCTGAAGGGCGGCAGCGCGGCCGCGGCCGCGTTCTGCTCGGCCTGCTCCGGATGGCGGGCCCCCGGGATCACGGTCGAGACACCAGGCTGCTGGATCACCCAGCGGAGCGCGGCCTGGGCCGGGGTGGCGCCGGCCGGGGCCAGGGCGGCGAACTCCCGGGCCGCATCCACGCCGGTGTCGAAGTCCACGCCCGAGAACGTCTCGCCGGCATCGAAGGCCTCGCCGTGCCGGTTGTAGGTGCGGTGATCATCGGCGGCGAAGGACGTCTCGTGGGTGTACCGGCCGGACAGCAGCCCCGAGGCGAGCGGGACACGGGCGATGATGCCCACGCCCGCGGCGTGCGCCGCGGGCAGCACCTCATCGAGCGGCTTGCGCCGGAACGCGTTGAGGATGATCTGCACGGTGGCGGTGCCCGGCCTGGCCATCGCGGTGAGGGCCTCCGCGCAGGTCTCGACGCTGACCCCGTAAGCCGCGATGCGCTCCTCGGCGACCAGCGTGTCGAGCGCGTCGTAGACCGCACCGGAGGAGAACACCGGGGCCGGCGGGCAGTGCAGCTGAACCAGGTCGAGCCGGTCCATCCCCAGGTTGGCCCGGGAGCGGTCGGTCCAGGCGCGGAAGTTGTCCAGGGTGAAGAATCCGGGGTCCTGCGCCACCCGGCGGCCCATCTTGGTGGCCACGGTGAACTCCGCCCCCGGATTGCCGGCCAGGAACTGGCCGATGACCCGCTCGCTGCGCCCGTCGCCGTACACGTCGGCGGTGTCCAGGAACGTGATCCCCGTCGCCGCGGCCGCGTCCAGCACGGCCAGCGCATCCTTCTCACCCACCTCGCCCCAGTCAGCCCCCAGCTGCCAGGTGCCCAGGCCGACGACCGAGACTGCCCTGCCTGTCCTGCCCAGAATGCGCTTCTCCATAAGGGCTGAGTGTAGTGAGGACCCGGTCCCGGCCAGGACCAGGGCGCCCGCCGCCGTGTCGGCGCCGGTCGTGCCGGGCGGCCCGGGCCGCGGGCGGGCTCGCCTCCGGGTCCGCTGGATCAGGCGGCCGGGCAGCCGTCCGCGTCCGCCGGGGTGGTGGCCGCCTTGGCCAGGATCGCGGCGCTGATCTTGTCCAGCTGGCCGAGCTGGTCCTCGCTCAGCGCGTCGAACAGGACCCGGCGGACCTGCTCGACGTGGCCCGGGGCGGCCGCGCTGAGCGCGGCGAAGCCCTGGCCGGTGAGCATGGCGATCTGGCCGCGGCGGTCGGTCGGGCAGTCCATCCGGCGAACCCAGCCGCGCTCCTCCAGCCGGGCCACCGCGTGCGACACGCGGCTCTTGCTCGACGAGGAGGCCTCGGCGAGCTGGGTCATCCGGAGCGAGCGGTCCGGCGCCTCGGACAGCCGGACGAGAATCTCGTAGTACGCGAGCGGCATCCCGGAATCGCGTTGCAGCTGGGCGTCGACGGCGGCGAGGAGCCACTGCCAGGCCTCGATGGCGTCACGCCAGATGTGCTGCTCGCCTGTGCTCAGCCAGCGCGGTCCAGGATCGTTCATGCCCCCAGCATACCCGGAATAGTTGAACGCTTGACAACGCTAGACTGGAGGTGATACTCGTTGAGTATTCAAATATGAACGACGCCACTATAACGACAGGAGTATTCCCCATGACGGCTAGCACTGAGGCCAGCGCCATCCCGGGTTACATCGCGGGCACGTGGGAGATCGACCCGGTCCACTCCGAGGTCGGCTTCACCGCCCGGCACATGATGGTCAGCAAGGTCCGCGGCCGGTTCACGACCTTCTCCGGCGAGCTCGTCACGGGCGAGAAGCTGCTGGACTCGTCGGTCACCGCCACCATCGACCTGACCTCGATCAACACCGGCAACGAGCAGCGTGACCAGCACATCCGGTCCGCCGACTTCTTCGAGGTCAACAAGTACACGACGATGACGTACCGCTCCACCGGCCTGCGGGCCGAGGGTGACCACTACATCCTGGACGGCGAGCTGACCCTCAAGGACGTCACCAAGGAGGTCCCGCTGACTGTCGAGCTCAACGGTTTCGGGCCCGACCCCTACGGTGGCACCCGGGCCGGCTTCACCGCCACCACGGAGATCAACCGCCGCGACTTCGGCGTGAACTTCAGCGCCCCGATGGAGACCGGCGGCGTGGTCGTGAGTGACAAGATCGGCATCCAGCTCGAGATCGAGGCCGTCCTCAAGGCCTGAGGGCAGCGGCGCACGGCGGCGCCAGGCCGGCCCCGGCCGGGCGCAGCCGAACCAAGCCACCCGCGCGGGCGGGGACGCGATCGCGTCCCCGCCCGTGCGCGTTCTGGCCCGGGCCCGCGCGCCGCGTGCCGGGCACGGGCAAGAATGGTAAGGCGGCGACCGGATGACCGGGCGCCGGGTGACGGTGGCCAGAGTGAGGGGTACGCGGTGAAAGCGGCGGTCTATGAGCGCACCGGCCCGGCGGCCGAGGTGCTGCGGGTGGTGGAGGTCGAGCGGCCGGATCCGGGCCCGGGCGAGGTCCGGGTCCGGGTGCACGTCTCGGGAGTCAATCCGACCGACGTCAAGAGCCGCGGCGGGGCGACCCCGCGGCCCATCGACGGTTTCCAGATCCCGCATCAGGACGGCGCCGGGGTGATCGACGCGGTCGGCCCGGGCGGTCCGGAGGACCGGATCGGCCAGCGGGTGTGGGTGTACCTGGCCGCCGCCGGGCGCCGCTGGGGGACGGCCGCCGAATGGACCGTGGTCCCGGAGCACCGCGCGGTGCCGCTGCCGGACGGCGCTTCGCTGGAACTCGGGGCCAGCCTGGGCGTGCCGGCCCTGACCGCGCACCACCTGGTGTTCGCGGACGGCCCGGTCAAGGACGCCGTGGTGCTGGTGGCCGGCGGCGCCGGGGCGGTCGGGCATTTCGCCATCGAGTTCGCGGCGTGGGGCGGGGCGGCCCGCGTGGCCTCGACGGTCAGTAACCCGGGCAAGGCCGAGCTGGCCCGGCGGGCCGGCGCCGGCCACGTCGTGTACTACACCGACCCTGACGCGGCCAGCCAGATCACCGCCGCGGTCGGGCCGGTGGACCGGATCATCGAGGTGGCGCTCGGCGCGAACCTCCAGCTGGACCTGGCTATCTCCCGGCGGGGCACGGTGGTGGCCTGCTACGCGGCCGAACCCCAGGACCCGGTGCTGCCCGTGCGGGCCTGCATGACCGCCAGCCTCGTGCTGCGGTTCATGCTGCTTTACACCGTGCCTCAGGCCGCCCTGGATCAGGGGGCCGCCGACATCGGCACCGCGCTCCGGGCGGGCGCGCTGACTGAGCTGCCGGAGCACCAGTTCCCGCTCGGCGACATCGTCGCGGCGCACGAGGCCGTGGAGCGCGGGACACCCGGCAAGGTCCTGGTCATCCCGGGCTGACCGGGCCCGCTGCTCACCCGGGCTGGATGGCCGCGGCTAGCTCCCGGTAGCCCTCGGCCGGGTCGGCGCCCGGCTCGGTGACCAGCTGGATGCTCACGTGGTCGGCCCCGGCCTCGAGGTGCTCGATGAGCCGGGCGACCACCTGGGCGGCACTGCCGTGGGCGACCAGCGCGTCGATCAGGGCGTCGCTGCCGCCGCCGCTCAGGTCGGCGTCCGCCCATCCCAGGCGGCGCAGGTTGGCGGTGTAGTTGGCCAGCCCCAGATAGGGCTTTTCCACCCGTGAGCGGCCTATCGCCCGGGCCTGGCGGGGGTCGGTGCTGATGACCACCTTCTGCTCCGGAGCCAGCAACGGGCCCGGGCCGAGGATCTCCCGCGCCTGCGCGGTGTAGCCCGGCGTCACCAGGTAGGGATGAGCGCCGGCGGTCCGCTCCGCGGCCAGCCGCAGCACCTTCGGGCCGAGCGCGGCCAGGACCAGGCGGCCAGGCGGGACGCCGTCGTCGAGCAGCGTGTCCACGTACCGGGTGAGCGTGTCGTAGGGCTTGGCGTACTGCTGGGACACCTCGGGGTGGCCAGGCGCCCACGCCCAGCAGGAACCGGCCCGGGAACCGCTCCTCGACCCGCTGGAACGCGGCGGCCACCCGGTGCGGCTCGTACTGCCACATGTTGACGATGCCGGTGGCCACGGTCAGGGTGGTCGTCGCGGCCAGGAACTCCTCAGCGGCGGCCAGGTCGCCGTGGGCCGAGCCGAGCCAGAGGGCGCCGAACCCGAGATCCTCGATGCTGGCGGCCAGCCCGGGCGTGACCTGCCGTTCACCGCGCCAGATCCCGAACCGTCCGAGCTGGTCGCGCGCCTGCTGAGTCATTGCGTCCGCTCCCTCGTCGTCGCTCCCGTGGCTGCCGCTGATCAGGCCGCCGGCTCCAGCGGGCTACCCGGACTGGGCAGCCACTCTGCCGGGCCGGGCCGCCCGTTCCGGCGGGCGGCCCAGAACCGGGCAACCGGCTCCGGCGGGTGGCTGTTCCCCGCGGGCCTAGTTGGGTCGACCATGATAGGTACTATGTGCGTAGAGTAATCATTTGATTACCCAAAGAGAGGAGCGCTCGATTATGGGGGTGTCTCGGGCGACCTCACGAGCCAGTGCGCAGCCGGACGCCCGCACCTCACCGTCCGCCTTGCTGGAGTTCGCGGTCAGCCAGGCCGTCAGCGAGGACGCCGCGGCACCTGACGCTGCCCTGCCCGAACTGCTCCGGCGCTGCGTGGCAGGATTCGGCGGCCGGGCGGCTGTCGCGTTCCGGCTGCCCGCGCCGGGAGAACCCGTGGTCGTCGCCGCGTACCCGCCCGCGGCGGTGGATCCCGGCCTGATGGGGCAGATCACCGGCCTGCTGGCCGCTCACCCCCAGGTGGCCTCGGCAGGGGGCTGCATCCAGGGACAGGTGGCCTGGCCCGGGCCGGGGTCAGGCCGGAACCAGGGCGGTGCGCTGATCGCGGTGGCCCGGCTGCCGGGCGATTCGTGCCCGTGCGGCCTCGCCCTCGTGGGTCACCGGTCGGCGTGGACCGCCGACTCGCAGTCCGCCGCCCGGGCCCTCGCTACCGTGATCGCGGCCCGGATGCGCCGGGTCGAGGACTCCAGGGAGATCGCTGAGCGCAGGGCGGTCACCGACGCGCTGATCCACGCCGCCCCGGATGCCGTGGTCGTGGCCGACGCGGAACGGAAGATCGTCGCCTTCAACCCGGCGGCGGAGGAACTCTACGGCCGCCGGCGGCCCGACGTGCTCGGCCAGGGCCTGGGGGAGCTGCTCATCCCCGAGCACGACCGGGCCCGCTTCCTCGAATCGACCGAGCGGTTCCTGCGCAGCCAGGACCCCGGGGAGTTCACCGGCCGCATGTACCTGCCGATCCTGCGCGGTGACGGCACCGAGCGGACGGTGGAACTGACCCCGGTGCCGCTCCTGGTCGCCGGCGAGGTCTACTTCTGCAGTTTCGCCAGGGATCTGTCCGAGCTGGACCAGGCCAACGCGGCGCTGGCGGCGAGCGAAGCCCGGGTGCGGCTGCTGTCCGAGCTGGCCCCGGTGGGTATCGCGCGCACCGATGAGACAGGAACCTGCGCGTACGTCAACGAGCGATGGTGCGCGCTCAACGGCCAGCCGGCGCAGGACATCCTCGGCGTCTCGTGGCTGGAGGCGGTCCATCCCGCCGATGCCGCCCGGGTCCGGGCGGAGTGGGCCCGCGCCCGGGCGGCCGGCTCGGAACTGCGCGCCGATTTCCGCCTGCGGCGTCACGAGGGCCAGCCGCTGTGGGTGCACGCCGCCGTCACCACCCTGCCGGACCAGGCGGACCTGCCCCGCGGGTTCATGGTCGCGCTGACCAACGTGACCGCCCGCAAGCGGGCTGAGCAGGAGCGGGACCGGCTGCTGGCCGCGGAGCAGGCGGCGGTGCGCGACCTTACCGACCAGACCGAGCGGCTGAACAGCCTGATCGCGGCGGCCATTCCCGGTGTCCTGGTGCTGGACGAGCACTACATGATCGTCCAGGTCAATCAGAGCATGTGTGACCTGCTCGGCATCGGGGAGCCGCCCGCCAAGCTCGCCGGGGCCAGCGGCGAGCAGCTCCGCGAGCCGCTGGCCCGCACGTTCGCCCAGCCCGAGCAGGTCTATCAGCAGATGGCCAAGTACACCGCGGACCGGGAGCCGATCGAGGGCCTCCGGTTCGCGTGCGCGGACGGCCGCATGCTGGAGTGCGACTACTGGCCGGTCTTCGCCGGCGGCCAGGACCGGGGCGGCCTGCTGCTGCTCTGGGACATGTCCGAGCGGGCCGCCCGGGAGCAGGAGCGCGACCGCCGGCTGGAGGCCGAGCTCGCCTCGCGCCACGCCGCCGAGCATGAGCGCTGGGAGCTGTCGGAGCAGAACGACGAGCTGCGCCAGCTCGACGAGCTCAAGACCCGGTTCCTGGCCACGGTGTCCCACGAGCTGCGTTCCCCGCTGACGTCGATCGTGTCCTACGCCGAGCTCATCAGGGACGAGAACGTGCTGCCCGCGACCGCGTCCCGCTTCCTGGACATCATCTCGCGTAACGCCGAGCGGATCACCAAGCTGGTGGGCGACCTGCTGCTGCTGAGCCGGATCGAGGCCGGCATGATCCCGCTGGAGCGGGCTCCGGTGTCCGTGGCCGAGATCGTGGCCGAGGCCGTGCAGGCGGCGGCGCCGGGCGCGGCCCAGCAAGGCGTGGCGCTGGACGGATCGGCCCCCGACGGCCCGCCGGTGCTGGCCGACCGGACCCGGCTGGTCCAGGTGATCGACAACCTGATCGCCAACGCGGTCAAGTTCACCGACGAGGGCGGGCAGGTCCGGGTGACCGCGGCGGCAGACGGCCCGGGCTGGCGGATCGATGTCGAGGATTCCGGGATCGGCATACCCCCGGAGGAGGTCGGCCACCTGTTCGAGCGTTTCTACCGCGCCTCGAACGCCACCGCGGGCGGCCGTCCCGGATCGGGGCTGGGCCTGTCCATCGTCAAGGAAGTCGCCGAGATGCACGGCGGCCGGGTGGAGGTGAGCAGCACGCTCGGGTCCGGCACCACCGTCCACCTCTTCCTCCCGGCCCGGGAGGAACCGGGGCCCGCGCGGAAGGCCGCCGAGGGCCGGCCAGCCCCGGTGTGACTACATATAGTGATGTAATTACTACTTAATGGAATCGGGGAACAGATGGACCCGAACGTTCAGCCGCCGCGGGCGACCCGGTGAACAGCGCCGGCCCGCCAGAATCGCCCGGCCGGATCCTCGTCGTCGAGGACGATCCCGAAGCCGCCGGCTACGTGCTGCACGTGCTCCGCAACCGGGGCGGCTTCGATGCCATTCACATGCCGGACCCGGTGGCCGCGCTGGACCGGGCCCGGACGGAACGCTGGGACCTGGTGCTGACCGACGTGGAAATGCCCGGCATGACCGGGATCGAGCTGCTGGAGGCGGTCCGGGAGATATCCCCGCAGCTGCCGGTGGCCGTGGTCACCGCGCACCCGTCGGTGGACTACGCGGTCCGGGCGCTGCGCAATAAGGCCGACGAGTTCCTGGAGAAGCCGGTCCGCCCGGACAAGCTGGTCCAGACCGTGGCCGCGCTGGTGGCCAAGGGCCGGGCGGCCCGTGAGGCCGCCCGGCAGAGCGTGCTGGCCATCGGGGCGCACCCGGACGACGTCGAGATCGGGGCGGCGGGCACCCTGGCCATGCACCGGCGGCTGGGACACGAGGTGTCGATCCTCACCCTCAGCCGGGGCGCCCGCGGCGGCATGGAAGACACCCGGGCCAGCGAGTCCCGGAGGGCCGCGGAGGTCATCGGCGCCACCCTGTTCCACGAGGACCTGCAGGACACCAGCATCGGTGAGGGGGATCCGACGATCGGCGTGATCAGCCGCATCGTGGCGACCGTGCGGCCGACCGTGATCTACACCCACTCCCTGCACGACGTGCACCAGGACCACCGGAACACGCACCGGGCCGCGCTGGTGGCCGTCCGCCAGGTCGGCCGGGTGTACTGCTTCCAGTCGCCGTCGGCCACGGTCGACTTCCGGCCCACCCGGTTCGTCGCCATCGATGAGCAGATGGACCGCAAGCTCCAGGCCATCGACGCGTTCGCCTCCCAGGTGGAGATCCGCGCCTACCTGGAGCCCGACCTGATCCAGTCAACCGCGCGCTACTGGTCCCGCTACTGCGAGGGCCGCTACGCCGAGCCGTTCGAGGTGGTCCGGGAGGCGGCGGTGGCCGGGCGGTACGAGCTCACCCCGGCCAAGGGCATCGTGCGCGGCGAGAACGTCGCCGGGGCGGCCGCACCGGACCGGCGCAGGCGCCCCCGCCCCGGTGACCAGGCACCAAGTCTGGCCCCAGAGTCAGTACCAGAGCAGACCGCGCAACTTACCAGGGAGGTGCCACATGCCGCGCCATGATCTCAGCCGGAAGCAGGTACGGGTGCTGGTCACCGGGGCCGGGGGACCGGCCGCGGTGTCCGTCATCAAGTCACTTAAGCTCGATCCCACGGTGGCTTTGCTGGCCGCGGACATGGACGCGTGGGCGGCGGGCCTGTACCTGGTCCCGCCCGACGCCCGGACGCTGATCCCGGCGGGCCTGGACCCCGATTTCGCCTCGGCCGTGCTGGCCCGCTGCGTCGCGCTCGGCGTGCACGTCCTGATCCCGACCGTGGACTCCGAGATGCGCCCGCTGGCCCAGGCGCGGAAGGAGTACGCCGCGGCCGGGATCGAGCTCATGCTGGCCCCGGAGCGGGCGCTCGAGGTGACGCTGGACAAGCTGGCCCTGGCCCGCTGCTGCGCCGGTCATGTGCGGGTCCCGCGCACCGAGTGCTTCGACGAGGCGCTCGACCCGGCGTCATGGGACTTCCCCGTCGTGCTCAAGCCGCGCACCGGGAGCGGCTCACGGGACATCTCCGTGGTGGCCTCGGCCCGGGAACTGGCCGCACTGGAACGGTCCGAGGATTTCATCGTCCAGGAGTACCTGCCGGGCGAGGAGTACTCGATCGACGTCCTGGCCGACACCAGCAGCCACGTGATCGCCGCGGTGCCCCGGGTGCGCGCCCGGGTGGACTCCGGCGTCTCGGTGGCCGGGCGCACCGTGCACGACCCGGAACTGGAGCAGTTCGGGGCCACGGTGGCCAGCGTCACCGGCCTGACCTACATCGCCAACGTGCAGGCCCGCCGGGACGCGGCCGGGCGCGCGTCCCTGCTCGAGGTGAACCCGCGGGCACCCGGGGCGCTCCCGCTGACCATGGCGAGCGGCGTGGACATGCCCAGGCTCGCGATGGACGCACTGCGCGGCCTCCCGGTGCCTGAGCATGTGGACTTCCACGAGATGGCCATGGTCCGCTTCCTCGAGGAGCGCTTCATGGACCTGAGCGAAGTGCAGAAAGTGGCGGCATGAACCTGGTCGCCCTGGACGAGGATCACCACGTCCACTCGGCCTTCTCCGACGACGCGGTCAGCACGGTGGCGGAGGACGTCCGCGCGGCCCGCGACCGGGGCCTGCGGGTCATCTGCCTCGCCGACCACGTGCGCCAGAGCTCGCCCTGGGTACCGGAGTTCGTGGCCGCGGTGCGCGAGGTCCGGCCCGCGGCGGGGATCGAGGTACTGGCCGGGGTGGAAGCCAAGATCCTCAACGGGGCCGGGGAGCTGGACCTGCCCCCGTCCCTGCCGGGGGTGGACCGGGTGCTGATCGCGGATCACCAGTACCCCGGTGAGCATGGCCCGGTGCCGCCGCAGGACATGCGGGATGCGCTCGGGCGCCGCGAGTGCTCGGCGCCCGAGGTCATCGGCGGCCTGATCGAGGCCACCCTCAGCGGCATGGAGCGGGTGGCCCTGCCGCAGCTGGCCCACCTGTTCAGCCTGCTGCCCAAGATGGGCCTGGACGAGGCGGACGTGCCCGGCCCGGCCCTGGACCACCTGGCCCGGGGCTGCTTGCGGGCCGGGGCGCGGGTGGAGGTCAACGAGAAGTGGGCCTGCCCGTCGCCGCGCACGATCCGGGCCCTGGCCGCGGCCGGGGTGCCCCTGGTGGCCAGCACCGACAGCCACGACTGCGCGAGTATCGGGCGCTACACCCGGGTCCGGGAGATCCTGGCGGCGGTGCCGGCCAATCCGGTGCTCTTATGGGCGTGGTGATCGACGGCGTCGACTGGGTGCTGGTGCTCCTCGTCATGCTCGGCGCCGTGCCCATGCTGGCCGCCAGCTACCAGTACCTGCTCGTGGCTGTCCATTTCCGGCATAACCACTACCAGGACTGCGTGCCGTATTTCCCGCGGACGGCCATCCTGGTGCCCGCGTGGAACGAGGCCGCGGTCATCGGGGCCTCGATCGACCGGCTGATGCAGCTCAACTACCCGCCGGAGTCACTGCGGGTGTTCGTGGTGGACGACGCGAGCACGGACGACACCCCGGACGTGATCAAGGCCAAGGCGGTGCAATACCCCGGGCAGGTGGTGCACCTGCGCCGGGACAAGGGCGGCGAGGGCAAGTCGCACACGCTCAACCACGGCCTGCGGATCATCCTGGCCGACGACTGGATGCAGGCGCTGCTCATCATGGACGCCGACGTGATCTACGAGCCGGACTCGCTGCGCACGATGACCCGGCACCTGGCCGACTCCCGGGTCGGCGCCGTCACCGCGTACATCAAGGAGGGCAGCCGCCCGGGCAACTACCTGACCCGGTTCATCGGCTTCGAGTACATCACCGCCCAGGCCGCCGCCCGGCGGGCCCAGAACGTGCTCGGCGCCGTGGCGTGCCTGGCCGGCGGGGCCCAGCTGCACTCCCGGGCCAACCTGGAGGCCATCGGGGGCCGGATCGACACCACCTCGCTGGCCGAGGACACGTTCACCACGTTCAAGACCCAGATGGCCGGCCGCACGGTGGTGTTCGAGCCGCACGCCACCGTGTGGGCCGAGGAGCCCGGCGACATCAGGGGGCTGTGGAAGCAGCGGCTGCGCTGGGCCCGCGGGAACGTCCAGGTCACTAAGCAGTTCAGCCGGGTGTGGTGCCGTCCCAGCCGCACCCACCGGCTGGGCAGCGTCAGCTTCTCGGTGTTCTGGTTCTGCCTGTTCCTGCTGCCCATCTTCATGATCCTGGCCTCGGCGTCGCTGATCATCCTGTACTTCAGCAGCTTCGCGATGGCCTGGACCGTGTTCCACGTCCTGTGGATCATCAACGCGCTGACCTACGTGTTCATCACGTCCTTCGTGCTCATGATCGACTGGGTCACCGGCCGCCATGCCTGGGTGGAGGGCGTCCTGTTTCCCGGGGTGATCAGCGTGTGCATCATCATCGCGGCCTGCTTCCCCCGCCTGCTGCGGATGATCTTGTACGACCTGCTGCCCCTGATCGGCATCACGCTGACGTTCGCGGAGCGGCGCGCCCTGGTCCTGTTCGCCTACGCGTGGCTGGCGGGCTCGATGCTGGTCGCCTACCTGGGCAAGGCCGTCGAGCCGCGCCGCTTCGGCCGGCCTCTTTCGGTGGCGTTCATCTACATCGCGGGCTACGGGCCGCTGCTGTGCGCCTGCACGTTCGCCTCTTACGTCAGGGAACTCCAGGGCGCCGAGATGACGTGGGACAAGACCGAGAAGACCGGCAAGGTGGCGATGCCGGTATGACCGGCGGGTCCTGGAGAGGACGGCCGCGATGAGGGAGGCCCTGCTGGCGCTCGAATGGGTGCTGGTGGCCGTGGTCATGGCGGCCGCGCTGCCGCTGTTCGTGGCGGACTACCAGTTCCTGCTGGTCGGGCTGCACTTCCGGCGGCTGCACTACGCGAAGTGCGCGCCGTACCTGCCCCGGGTCGCGGTGATCATCCCGGCCTGGAACGAGGCGGCGGTCATCGGCACCTCCGTCAACCGGCTGCTGCATCTCGACTACCCGCTCAGCGCCCTGCGGATCATCGTGGTGGACGACGCGAGCACCGACGCCACCCCAGACGTGGTCGCAGCCAAGGCCGCCGAGTATCCCGGGAACGTGGTGCACCTGCGGCGGGACCGGGGCGGCGAGGGCAAGGCGGCCACCCTCAACCACGGGCTGGACCGGGTGCTGGCCGACGACTGGGCGCAGGCCATCCTGATCATCGACGCGGACGTGATCTACGAGCCGGTGTCGCTGCGCCGGATGACGCGCCACCTGGCCGACCCCGAGGTCGGCTCGGTGACCGCCTACATCAAGGAGGGCAGCCGCCCGGGCAACTACATGACCCGGTTCATCGGCTACGAGTACATCGTGGCGTCGGCGGCCGCGCGCCGCGGCCAGGAGGTGCTGGGCGCGATCGCCTGCCTGGCCGGCGGGGCCCAGCTGCACTCACGGGAAAACCTGGAGGCCATCGGCGGCCGGGTGGACACCGCCACCCTCGCCGAGGACACGGTGACCACGTTCCAGACCCAGCTGGGCGGCCGCCGGGCGGTGTTCGAGCCGCACGCGGTGGTGTGGTCAGAGGAGCCCGGCAGCATCGGGGCGCTGTGGCGCCAGCGGCTGCGCTGGGCCCGCGGGAACATGCAGGTCACGCGCATGTTCAAGGGGGTCTGGTTCCGGCCGCAGGCCGCCAGCCGGCTGGGCGGTGTCACCTTCGGCCTGATCTGGTTCTGCCTGCTCCTGCTGCCGGCCCTGATGGTGTGCGCGTCGGCTTCGCTGGTCACCCTGTTCTTCATCAACCGCCACCTGGCCTTCACCGCCTTTCACGTGCTGTGGCTGGTGAACGTGGCCACCTACGTGTTCATCACCTCGTTCGCCCTGCTCATCGACCCCCAGATGGCCCGGCGGACCTGGAAGCAGGCGCTGCTGTTCCCGGGCGTTATCAACGTGATCATCCTGCTGGCCGCCGTCCTGCCCGGCCCGCTGAGCCTGCTGGCCCGGGAGCTGCTGTCGGCCGTGGGCGTCCAGGTCAGTCCCGGCCTGATCCAGGGGGCCGAGCTGTTCATCTACATCTGGGTGGCGGCCTGCATGGGCGTGGCCTACCTGGGCAAGCTGACCGAGCCGCGCCGCCTCGGCTGGCTCACCGGGCCCCTGTTCGTCTACGTCGGCGGGTACGGGCCGCTGCTGTGCGCGGTCACCGCCGCCGCCTACCTGAAGGAACTCCGGCACGCCGAGGCCCGCTGGGAGAAGACCGAGAAGACCGGCAAGGTGGTGGCGGCGAGATGAACCACCCGGTCAAGCCGCCTCCCGCCGGCGTGACGGAGGAATTCGAGGAGGAAATCCGGTCCGCGGTCCGGTATGAGAAGGGCCTCGCGGTCAAGGCCGTGATCGCGCTGGCCATCGTCGCGGCCGTCATCTTGATCCGGCTCTTCTTCCTGGGGTAAAGCCGCTCTCTTCCTGGAGTAACGTCCCGGCCGGCCAGCCGGCCATGCGGCGCTCATGCATGAAGACGCGCCCGCAGGGCACTTGGGGCGCCATGTCGGCCTCCACCCTCGGCCGCCGGCCCCGCCGGCCCTCCAGCCCCGGGCGCCCCGGGCGCCGCGGCCTCACCCCGCTGCTCGCGGTCACCGCCGCGGCGCTGGTGTTCACCATCCTGCTCGTCCTCGTCCGCCTGCAGTGGCGCCCCCTGGAGTCCGTCGATCACGGCGCCGCGGTCCATATCAACGCCCTGGTCGCCGGCCATCCCGCGCTCGTCGCGGTGGTCAAGGCGGTCACCTGGCTCGGCAGTGACGGCGTGCTGTGGACGATCATCGGTGTCTCAGCGGTCTTCCTGGCCTTCCGGCGACGCTGGCGGCTGGTCCTGTACTTGCTGGTCACGGGCGCAGGCGCGCTGGTCATGGACCCGATCCTGAAGGACCTGGTCGGCCGGCTGCGCCCGGTCGTGGCCCACCCGATCGCGCACGGCGGCGGGAACAGCTTCCCCAGCGGCCACTCGCTCGGGTCGATCGTCTGTTACGGCGCGGTCTTCCTGGTCTTCCTGCCCGCGGCCCGGGGCCGCTGGCGGGCCGTGCTGCGCGCCGTGGTCGTCACCCTCGTCGCGCTGATCGGGATCAGCCGCATCCTGCTCGGCGTCCACTACCTGTCCGACGTGCTCGGCGGCTGGACGCTGGGCATCACCTGGCTCGGCCTGACCGCATTCGCGTTCGAGCTGACCCGGCGGGCCGAAGGCCAGCCCGTCACCGACCCCCTGGCCGAGGGCCTGGAACCTGAGGCCCGCCACGATCTCGATCTAGCCCAGCCGGAGAACCCCATGAAAAAATCGTCCGCCGCCCTGTCCCGTGCCCGCGTCGCCGCCGGAGTCGTGGTCGCCTGGGTCCTCATTCTCGGCGTCATCGTCGGCTTCGGCGAGCTGATCGTGAAGGACAGCCACGACAAGTGGCTGGGGGACACGGCCATCCCGCGCTGGTTCGCCGCGCACCGCACGCCGACCGGGAACACGTGGAGTAACGACGTCAGCGTGGCCTGCGCCACGACCGGGATCCTCATCGTGGCCGTGGCCGCGTGCGTGATCTTCCTGGCCGTCACCCGGCACTGGCGGCCGGTCATCTTCATCGCGGTCGTGATGTTCGGCGAGCTGGCCGCGTTCCTGGCCGCGGCCGCGGTGGTCAAGCGGCCCCGGCCCTACGTGCACCACCTCGACCACCACCTGCCCACCTCGGCCTACCCGTCCGGGCACGTGGCCGCCACCACCTGCCTGTACGTGGCGATCGCCATCGTGGTCATGGGGCACACCCGGGGCTGGTGGCGGTGGCTGTTCGTGGCCCTGGCCGTGGTGATGCCGGTGGCCATCGCGCTGTCCCGGATGTACCGCGGCGAGCACCACCCGACCGACGTGCTCGGCAGCCTGATCTTCGCCGCGCTCTGGCTGACCGCCACGACGCTGCTGATCAAGCCGAACGCCGAGCTGCCCGAGCGTTCGCCGGGGACGGTGGGCGCGAAGCTCCGCTCGCTGTCCGGGCGGGCGGTTTCGCGGGCCTAAGAGCGGGCAGCCGGATGGCAACGAACCCTTGAGGAGGTGTTCCATGACCGATTCCGAGGACGCCCGGCGCGTCGAGATCAAGGACGGCGACCAGACCGTGGCCGCGGCCGAGGTCTCGCGGCGGCCGGGCGGGACCACCCGCGCGTCGCTGCACGCCGCATCCGGGCACGTAACCCCGGGGCACCGGGCCGACCTGGTCGACGCGGTCGTGGACTCGCCCGAGGCTCAGGAGAGCAGCCGCCTGGAGGCCACGATCCCGCTGGGCGACACCGAGTCCCTGGGCCGGCTGCGGGAGCGGACCGAGGAGACGACCAGCCGGCCAGCCGGATCGACCGCGCTGGTGGACGCGAGCCTGCCGGGCAGCACAAGCAGCCGCAACGAAGACCAGGCTGGCCAGCCCGGCCGTCCGGACGCCGGCGGGGCAGGCCCGGACGGGGGCACCCCGGGAGCGTAAGCCCGGGTGACGATCAGGATCGGGACGTCGGGGTGGAGCTACGCCCACTGGGAGCCGGAGCTGTACCCGCCCGGGCTGCCGGCCGCGGCCCGGCGGGACCGCTACGCGGCCGCGTTCGGCACGGCCGAGCTGAATAGCAGCTTCTACCGCTGGCCCCGGCCCGGTACGTTCCGTTATTGGAAAAAGAAATTGCCGGCCGGGTTCTGCCTGTCGGTCAAGGCGTCGCGGGGCCTGACCCACGCCCGGAAACTGTACGGCCCGGAGACCTGGGTCCAGCGGATGAGCGCGGGCTGGCATGAGCTGGGCGATAAACGGGCCGTGCTGCTGGCCCAGCTGGGCCCGGCGCAGGCCCGTGACGACGCGCGGCTGGCCTATTTCCTGGGGCTGGTCCCGGAATGGATGCGGGTCGCGGTGGAGTTCCGCCATTCCAGCTGGCCTATCCGGGAATGGGACGCGGCCGGCCGTGACGTTTTCGCCTACTTCAACAACGACGGCGATGCGAATGCGGTGCGGGATGCCCGGGCCTTGCGGGGACTGCTCGGCCAGGAGGCAGCCTGGTGAATGCGGCTGGCGTCCGGCCGGGAACATTAGCCGGGCCGTTAGCATTGCATATTTGTGACCCTCACCGACCTCCTCCCGGCTGACGCTGCGCCCGACGCGGTCTTCGACGCGTTCGCCGGCTGGGCCAAGGAGCAGGGCCTCGCCCTCTACCCGCACCAGGAAGAGGCCCTCATCGAGGTGGTGTCCGGGGCCAACGTGATCCTGTCCACGCCGACCGGCTCGGGTAAGAGCCTGGTCGCCACCGGGGCGCACTTCGCGGCGCTGGCGGACGGGCGGCGGTCCTTCTACACCGCGCCCATCAAGGCCCTGGTGTCGGAGAAGTTCTTCGCGCTGTGCGCCGCCTTCGGCCCGGCCAACGTGGGCATGATGACCGGCGACGCGAGCGTCAACGCCACCGCGCCGATCATCTGCTGCACGGCCGAGGTGCTGGCCAGCATCGCGCTGCGGGACGGCGCCGATGCGGACGTCGGCCAGGTCGTGATGGACGAGTTCCACTTCTACGCCGACCCCGACCGGGGCTGGGCCTGGCAGGTGCCGATCATCGAGCTGCCCCGGGTCCAGTTCGTGCTGATGTCGGCGACCCTGGGCGACGTCACCCGGTTCGAGGCCGACCTGACCCGGCGCACCGGTCGGCCGACCGCCGTGGTCCAGTCCGCCGAGCGGCCGGTGCCGCTGACCTACTCCTACGTCGTCACGCCGCTGCACGAGACCCTGGAAGAGCTGCTGTCCACTCACCAGGCCCCCATTTACGTGGTGCATTTCACCCAGGCCGCGGCCCTGGAGCAGGCCCAGGCGCTGATGAGCGTGAACGTGTGCTCCCGCGCGGAGAAGGACGAGATCGCCGCGCTGATCGGCGGGTTCCGGTTCACGGCCGGGTTCGGGAAGACCCTGTCCCGGCTGGTCCGGCACGGCATCGGCGTCCATCACGCCGGGATGCTGCCCAAATACCGCCGCCTGGTGGAGACCCTGGCCCAGGCCGGGCTGCTCAAGGTCATCTGCGGGACCGACACCCTGGGCGTCGGGATCAACGTGCCGATCCGCACCGTGCTGTTCACCGCGATGTCCAAGTACGACGGGTCGAAGACCCGGCTGCTCCAGGCGCGGGAGTTCCACCAGATCGCGGGCCGGGCTGGCCGGGCCGGGTTCGACACCACCGGCCGGGTGGTGGTGCAGGCCCCGGAGCATGTGGTGGAGAACGAGCGCCTGCTGGCCAAGGCGGGCGACGACCCGAAGAAGCGGCGCAAGGTGGTCCGCAAGAAGCCGCCCCAGGGGTTCATCGCGTGGGGGCAGCCCACCTTCGAGCGGCTGGTCGCCGCCGACCCCGAGCCGCTCACCTCCAGTTTCAAGGTCACGCACGCCATGCTGCTGAACGTGATCAGCCGGCCGGGAGACGCGTTCACCGCGATGCGGCACCTGCTGACCGACAACCACGAGGACCGGGCCGCCCAGCGCCGGCACATCCACCAGGCCATCGCCATCTACCGGGCGCTGCTGGCCGGGGGAGTGGTGGAGCAGCTGGGCGAGCCGGACGCCGAGGGGCGCCGGGCCCGGCTCACCGTGGACCTCCAGTTCGACTTCGCGCTGAACCAGCCGCTGTCCCCGCTGGCGCTGGCCGCGATCGACCTGCTGGACCGCGAGTCCCCGTCCTACCCGCTGGACGTGGTGTCGATCATCGAGGCGACCCTGGACAACCCGCGGACGGTGCTGTCCGCCCAGCTGTTCAAGGCGCGCGGTGAGGCCGTCGCGCAGATGAAGGCGGACGGCATCGAGTACGACACCCGGATGGACCTGCTGGACTCGGTGACCTACCCGATGCCGCTGGCCGACCTGCTGGAGGCCGCGTACGACATGTACCGGCGGGGCCACCCGTGGGTCGCCGACTACGCGCTGGCCCCGAAGTCCGTGGTCCGCGACATGTACGAGCGGGCCATGACCTTCGTGGAGTACGTCGGTTTCTACGGCCTGTCCCGCTCGGAGGGCCTGGTGCTGCGCTACCTGGCCGACGCGTACAAGGCGCTGCGGAACACCGTCCCGGACGAGGCCAAGACCGAGGAGCTCACCGACCTCATCGAATGGCTCGGTGAGCTGGTCCGCCAGGTCGACTCCAGCCTGCTGGACGAGTGGGAGCAGCTGCGTGACCCGTCCGGTGTCCTGGTCAGCCAGGCGGAGGCGGGACCGCCGGCCGTGACCCGCAACGTCCGCGCGTTCCGGGTGCTGGTCCGCAACGCGCTGTTCCGCCGGGTCGAGCTGGCCGCCCTGGGCCGCTACGCCGATCTCGGCGAGCTGGACTCCGGCGACGGGTGGGACGCGGAGGCGTGGGAGGCGGCGGTCGAGCCGTACTTCGACGTGCACGACGAGATCGGCACCGGGCCGGATGCCCGCGGGCCCGCGCTGCTCATCATCGACGAGGGCCCGCAGGCCTGGACGCTGCGGCAGATCTTCGACGACCCGGCCGGGGACCACGACTGGGGCATCTCAGCCCAGGTGGATCTGGCCGCGTCCGAGGAGGCCGGGCAGGCGGTGCTGCGGGTCACCGACGTGGGCCAGCTGTAGCGTCGCTGGCCTGGACCCTCAGGTTACGGCGAACGCCCCGGCCAGCCCGCGCGTGGCCGCGTCGATCAGCGCGCCCAGGTCGGGGTCCGCGCCGGCCAGCCACTGCTCGCACGCCGCCACGGACAGGCCCTGGACCGCGTAGCCCAGGGTGACCGGGAGCAGCGCGTCCGGCGGCTGGCCGGTCCGCCCGGCCACGAACTCCGCGATGACCCGCCGCCAGTCGGCGTAGCGCAGCGTGGCGTGGGCCTGTAACGCGGGCACCCGCAGGATCAGCTCCAGCCGCCGCCGGTGCCCGCCTTCCTCGCCCGGCCCGGTCTCGTGGAACGTGACGACGCCCAGCCGGATCGCCTCGGCCAGCGGGACCTGCGGCGGGCAGGCCGCCAGGCGGGCGCGCATCCGCTCCAGCCGCTCCTCGAAGCCGCCCCACGGCACGTCGTTCTTGGACGCGAAGTACCGGAAGAACGTGCGCCGCCCGATGCCCGCCGCGCGGGCGATGTCATCAACTGTGGTCCCCTCGAAACCCCGCCGGTCGAACAGCCCTAACGCCACCTGCTCGAGCTCGGCCCGGGAGGTGATCCGCTTGCGGCCGCCGGGCGCGGGATAACCTGCCCGCGACACTGCCCATACACCCCTTAACGTGCTCGCAGATGTCAGCCGCCCGCTCACGACTTCCCCGTGTGCCGGCCGCCCGCCGCGGGTCCCGCGCGGTAATCACGTGCGCTGATTCCCCAGACCCAGGGCACGCTGACCGCCAGCGTGACGAGCATCCCACGACCCGGTGCCGGATGCGGCGAATCCGGCGCACCGACGGCGACACGCGGACGGGACCGGGATCACCGAGGATGCCGCCACAGTCCGGCATCATGGCCAGCGTCAGGCCTTCAGCGCGGGCCTTCAGCACGGGGACTCCACGGCGGTGCGATGCGACTGATCCACACCTCGGACTGGCATCTGGGGCGCACGCTGCACGGCGAGAACCTGCTGCCCCATCAGGACGCCTTCCTGCGCTGGCTGCTGGACGAGGCGGTCCGCGTCCAGGCCGGGGCCGTGGTGGTGGCCGGGGACATCTACGACCGTGCCGTGCCGCCGCTCGACGCCGTCCGGCTGCTCGACGCGGCCCTGCTGCGTTTCGCGCGGGCCCGCATCCCGGTCATCCTGACCAGCGGCAACCACGACTCCGCGGTCCGCCTGGGCTTCGGCGCCGGGCTCAGCGAGGCGGCGGGCATCCACCTGCGCACCTCGGTGGCGGACCTGGCCCGGCCGGTCCTGCTGGCCGACGAGCACGGCCCGGTAGCCGTCTACGGGATCCCGTACCTGCTGCCCGACGCGGTCATGGCCGACCTGGGCGTGCAGACCAGGACGCACGAGGCGGTGCTGGCCGAGGCGGCCCGGCTGATCAGGGCGGACGCCGCCGCCCGGGGCATCGGCCGTACCGTGGTCGCCGCGCACGCCTTCGTCACCGGCGGGCAGCCCGCCGAGTCCGAGCGCGACATCCGGGTCGGCGGCGTCGCCGACGTGCCCGCCGCCGTGTTCGGCGGGTTCAGCTACGTGGCCCTCGGCCACCTGCACGGCGCGCAGCGGGCCGGGCCTGCGGAGGGCGGCACCGTCATCCGGTACTCCGGGTCGCCGCTCGCGTTCTCGTTCGGCGAGAAGGACCACGTCAAGTCGGTCACGCTGACCGAGATCGGTGCCGCGGGCCAGGTGAGCACGACGGCGCTGCCCACGCCCGTGCCCCGGCCGCTGCGGGAGGTGCGCGGCCGGCTGGACAGCCTGCTGGCCCGGGCCAGCTCGGATCTCGCGGACCTGGCCGGCGCCTGGGTCAAGGTGGTGCTGACCGACACCGTGCGGCCGCCGGTCCCGATGGAGCGGCTGCGCGAGAAGTGGCCGCGCACGCTGATCCTCGACTTCGCCCCGGAGGGCCAGCTGACCAGCTCCGACGCTGACCTGGAGCGGCTGGCCGCGGCGAGTGACCCGGTCGAGATCTGCAGCCTGTTCGTGGAGTTCACCAGCGGCGGGCCGGCCGATGACGTGCACCGCGCGGTGCTCCGCGCGGCCGTCGAGGCGGCGCAGCACGCCGAGTCGGCCGCCTGATGCGGCTGCACAGCCTGGAGCTGGCCGCGTTCGGCCCGTACGCCCGCAGGCAGCGGATCGACTTCGGCCGGCTGTCCAGCAGCGGCCTGTTCCTGCTGGAGGGGCCGACCGGATCAGGCAAGACGACGATCCTGGACGCCATCACGTTCGCCTTGTACGGCGGGCTGGCCGGGGACGAGTCCGCCGAGGACCGGCTGCGCTCGCATTTCGCCGCGCCGGACGCGGAGCCCTCGGTCAGCCTGGAATTCTCGGTGCGCGGCGTCCCGCACCGGGTGACCCGGGTGCCGGAGCACCGGCGGCCGAAACGGCGCGGGGACGGTTTCACCACCGAGCCGTCCCACGTGCACCTGCAGCGCCAGGAGGCCGGCACGTGGGTCAGCCTGTCCGCCAACAAGGCCGAGGCCGGGGAACTCGTCACCGAGCTCATCGGGCTCAACCGGGCGCAGTTCACCCAGGTCATGCTGCTGCCGCAGGGCCAGTTCGCGAAGTTCCTGCAGGCCGCGGACGACGACCGCCGGGTGCTGCTCAGCAGGCTGTTCGGCACCCAGCTGTACGACCGCATCACGGCCGAGCTGGACCGGCGCCGCGCCACCGCGGTCCGGCAGCGGGCTGAGGCGCAGGAAGCGATCCGCACCGGGGTGTCGGCCGCGGCCGAGGCCGCCGGCCTGGACGCCGCCGCGCGCGCCGAGCTGCTCGAGGTGCCCAGTGCGGAGCGGGCGACCCGGCTGAAGCAGGTGGGCGCGGACCTCGCGGAGGACCTCGCGGTCAGGGCCGCGGGACTGGAGGTAGCGGCGGCCGAGACTACCGCCCGGCTGGCCGCGTGCGAGCGGGAGCAGCAGCAGGCCCGGCTGATGACCAGGCTGACCGGGGCGCTCCAGCTGCTGCACGGGCACCAGGCCTCCCGGCCCGGCCACGACCAGCGGGCCGCCCGGCTGGCCGGGGCGCGGCAGGCGGAACCAGTGCGGCCCCTGCTCGCCGCCCGCCTCGAGGCGCAGCAGGCGGTCCGCGAGGCCCGCGACAGCCTGCTCAGGCTGGTCCCTGACCCCGATGACGCCATGCTCGCGGGCGGCGGCGGCCCCCAGGCCTTCGTCCGGGCCGAGGCGGCCGAGAAGGACGCGGCGTCGCTGCAGCATCTCGCGGACGCCGAAGCGGGGCTGCCCGGCCAGGTGGCCGCCCTGCGCTCCGCGCAGCAGGCGGTGGCGGCGGCCGCCGGGCAGCTGCGCGGCCTGGAGAAGGCCCGTGCGGACCTGCCCGGCCAGATCGCAGCCGCGGAGGATCGTCTCGCGGAGGCCCGGCTGCTGGCCGCCGGCCTGGGGGCCGCCCGCGAGCAGCAGGCTGTGCTGAGCCGCCGGGCCGCCGCCGCCGCGCACCTGGCCGGCCTGGAACCGCTGCTCGCGGACAAGAACGCGGCCCTGCTCGACGCCGTGGACACGCACCAGGCCCTGACCGAAGCCCACCTGCGGCTGCTGGCCGCCCGGCTGGACGGGATGGCCGCGGAGCTGGCCGCCCAGCTGGCCGACGGGGCCGCTTGCCCGGTCTGCGGCTCCACCGCCCACCCCGCTCCGGCCCAGGCGGCTGGCGGCCTGGTGTCCGAGCCGGACCTGGCCGCGGCCGCGGCCAGACGGGACGCGGCGGAGGCCGCGCGGGCCCAGCTGACCCGCGAGCGCGACGAGCTGGCCGCCGCGGTGGCGGCCAGCTCCGCGGTGGCGGACGGCGGCACGGTGGACGGCCTGGCCGCCGCGGCCGGCGCCGTGGAAGACCTGGTGGCGGAGGCGGAGCGGGCCGCGGCGGAGGTCAGCCACCTCGAGGCCGGGGTCGCCGGCCAGCGCGCGCAGCAGCAGCGGGTCGCGGCGGAACTGCAGGACGCCGCCGCGGCGCTGGCCACGGCCCAGGCCCGGGCCGACGCGGCGGAGACCGAGCTGAGCCAGCTGCAGCTCAAGCTGGCCGGGGCCGCCCAGGGGCATCCGTCGGTGGCGCAGCGGCAGGAAGCCCTGCGCCGCGCCGCGGACACGAATCGCTCCCTGGCGGCGGCGCTGGACCAGCTGGCGGCCGCGCTGGCCGACGAGCGGCGGGCCGGGGAACGCGCCGGGCGCGAGGCGGAGGCCCGCGGGTTCGCCACGGCCGACCTGGCCAGCGCCGCGCTGCTCAGCCCCGGGGCCCAGGCGGCCCTCGACGGCCAGGTGACCGGCTGGGCCGCTGACCTGGCTGCGCTCCAGGCCGCGGCCGCCGCTGACGACCTGGCCGGCCTGGATCCCGGGCAGGCGGACGCGGTGCACGCGGCGGCGCAGGCCGCGGCGGCCGCCCTGGCCCGCGCCCAGGAAGCCGAGCAGGAGGTCCGGGCCGCCCGCGACGCGGCCCAGGCGCGGGCCGGGCGCCTGGACCAGCGGCTGGCCGAGGTGCAGCACGCCCAGGAAACCTTCGACCAGCTGCAGGAGGACACCTCCGCGGTGATCCGGCTGGCGGGCCTGGCCAAGGGGATGGACGGGCACCGCCGGATGGCGCTGACCACCTACGTGCTCCGGCAGTGGTTCGGGCAGGTGGTGGCGGCGGCCAACGTCCGGCTCGGCGCCATGTCGGCGGGCCGGTACGAGCTGCGGCGCACCGACGAGAGCGGGACGAGGCGGGAACGGACCGGGCTGACCCTCGTCGTGATCGACCGGCATACCGGCGCGGAACGCAGCCCGCGGTCACTGTCCGGCGGCGAGACCTTCTACACCTCGCTCGCGCTGGCCCTCGGCCTGGCCGACGTGGTCAAGGCCGAGGCCGGCGGGGTGGACCTGGACACCCTGTTCATCGACGAGGGCTTCGGCACGCTCGACGCGGAGACCCTCGACCAGGTGATGGCGGTCATCGACGAGCTGCGTGACCGCGGCCGGGTGGTGGGCATCGTGAGCCACGTGGCTGACCTGAAGGACCGGGTCGCCGAGCGGCTCGAAGTCCGCCGCCTGGCCGACGGCTCGTCCACGGCCCGGGTCATCGCCTAACCCAGATCAGCCGGGCCCAGGCTCGCGGCCAGGCATTATGCTGGTCCGCACCGGCCGGGGGGGCCGGGGACGGCACGTATCAGGCCCAGGGTTTTCAGTACATGGGGGACGTTGCTAGTGAAGAAGGTCGGCATCGCGGCGCTGGCGGCGGTCATGCTCGCGTTCCTGGCGGCTGGGGCGGCCGCCGCGCTCACCACGCGGACCGCGCGGAACGGGGCCGCGGACCGGCTCCCGGTGGCCTACAACGGGCAGGACGGCTGGGGCCACGGGACGGCCCGCCCGTCCACCCTCTACGTGGGGGGCCCGGACACGTTCGTGCGGATCCAGCACTGGTCGCACTGGACGGCCACGTCCGCGTTCAGCTGGGGCACCCTGTGGGTGGATAACTGCTCCCCGAACTGCGCGGCCGGCCACTACACCAAGTACCCGGCCGAGGTGGGCCTGTCGCGGGTCGCGGCGCACCGGGGAGTGAGCTACTTCTCCCGGATGCGGCTGCGCTACTTCCACGCCAGGGCCCGCGACTACGGGTTCCGCTGGGGCACCTACCGGGGCGCGACGATCCCGCTGTGGATCGGCGGGCCGGGCTGACTGCCCTCGGGCATCCCCTCGCTTTGACATCTCCGTATATCCGTGTGAACATACGGACGTACGGAGATGAGGATATGACACCACGAGATCATGATCATCCGGTGAGTGAGCCGGGCGTGGCCGAGGCCCGGGCCGGTGCGCTGTCGGTGGCTGACGCCGGGCGGCTCGCCGGGCTGCTCGGCCTGCTGGCCGACCCGGTCCGGTCACGGGTCCTGTTCGCGCTGGTCGCCGCGGGTGAGCTGTGCGTCGGTGACCTGGCTCTGGCCCTCGAGGTGACCGAGGACCAGGTCTCCTACGCGGTGAAGATGCTGCGCCTGGCCGGGCTGGTCAGCTTCCGCAAGGACGGCCGGGTCGTCTATTACCGGCTGAGCGACGGCTTCCCGCATCCGCTGCTGGAGCACTGCCTGCGCCAGCTGCTGACCATCGCCGCGCCGGAGGCGGACGATGCGCGCGCTTGACGCGATCGGCCACGCGCTGGCCGTGGCCGGCTCGATGACCTGGCAGATCACCTGGTCACTGCTGCTCGGGTTCGCGCTGTCCGCCGTGGTCCAGGCGGTGGTGCGCCGGTCCACCGTAGTCCGGCTGCTCGGTGACGACCGGCCGGCCGCGCTGGCCCGGGCCACGGGGCTGGGCGCAGCCTCCTCGTCCTGCTCCTACGCGGCCGTGGCGCTGGCCCGGTCCCTGTTCCGCAAGGGGGCCAGCTTCACCGCCGCGATGGTCTTCGAGATCGCCAGCACCAACCTGGTCATCGAGCTGGGGATCATCCTGGCCCTGCTGATCTCCTGGCAGTTCACCCTGGCCGAGTTCGTCGGCGGCCCCATCATGATCGTGCTGGTCGCGGTGGCCTTCCGCCTGTTCGTCCGGCGGCAGCTGATCGACGAGGCGCGGCGGCAGGCCGACCGGGGCCTGGCCGGGTCCATGGAAGGGCACGCGGCCATGGACATGAGCATCCCCGCGACCGGCACCTTCTGGCGGCGCCTGTTCAGCCGGGACGGCTACACCTCGGTCAGCCATATCTTCGTCATGGAGTGGGCCGCGGTGCTGCGCGACGTGGTCATCGGGCTGCTGATCGCCGGGGCGGTGGGCGCCTGGGTGCCGGACAGCTTCTGGCGCCACCTGTTCCTGACCGGCCATCCGCTCGCCGCCCGGCTCTGGGGGCCGATCATCGGCCCGGTGATCTCACTGCTCAGCTTCGTCTGCTCCATCGGCAACGTGCCGCTGGCCGGGGTGCTGTGGAACGGGGGGATCAGCTTCGGGGGCGTGGTCGCGTTCATCTTCGCCGACCTGATCATCATTCCGATCCTGGTCATCTACCGGAAGTACTACGGCACCCGGATGATGCTGGTGATCGCCGGGGTGTTCTACGCGACCATGGTGCTGGCCGGCTACATCGTCGAGTTCACCTTCAGCGGGCTCGGCCTGGTCCCGGCGGACCGCACCGCGAAGGTCGCCGCGACCGGCGTGGCGTGGAACTACACCACCTACCTGAACATCGTGTTCATCATCCTGGCCGTCGCGCTGGTGGTGCGGTTCTTCCGGTCCGGTGGGCGGGAGATGCTGGCGATGATGGGCGGCAGCCCGGACTCGGCCAGCCATGATCACGGCGCCCACGCCGGCCATGCGGGTCACCCGGCCACGTCTCATAGCACGGAGTAGCTCCGGCCGCTGGGCCGCAGGGCCGGGAGCCACGGCCGGCTACCGCGGTGGCCGGGCGGGCGGCAGCCCCCGGCGCAGCACCTCCAGGAGATCGTCCACGACATCGTCGGGCACGTGCCCGCCCGCGGTCCAGTCCGCCCAGCGCATCCCGACGAAGTTGCCGATCCCGGTGTAGACGAACGCGATGACCTCGGGGTCGTAGCGCGCGTCCACCTCGCCGCTGAGCTGGGCCTGGCGCACCCCGCGGGCGTAGCCGCGGGCCAGGTGCTCGTAGTACTCGCGGAACAGGCCCGGGGCCACGAACTCGGACTCCCGCACGATGCGGTCCATCCACGGGCGCTGGGACAGCATGTCGAAAAAGGCCCGGAACGAGGCCCGCTCGATCTCCCGCTGGCCCGGGCCGGCCTGCTCGATGGCTTCCTTCATGGCCGTCCGGAGGTCCGCGTTGAGCTTGCGGACCACGGCTGCGAAGATCTCCGCCTTCGAGCCGAAGTGCGCGTAGAAGCTGCCCGTCGCCATGCCGGCGTGGGCGCAGATGCCAGCCACCGTGGTGCGCTGGTAGCTCCGCTCCCCGAAAGCCGCTCCGCGGCGGCGAGCAGCCGCTGGGCCGGCGGCTGCCCGCGGTCGTCGGGCAGCCTCCGGCTCGTCGCGACCCCCACGCCTCCTACCCCCGTCCGGGACCCATCACCAGGCCTTCCGCGCCGGGAGCCCGTGCGTATGCTAGGGCATCCCGCTGGATGGTGCCGGGGCCTGCGCCCCGGTGAAGGTCCGCACCGGGCCGCCCGGGGTCGTGTCAGTGACCTGCACCGGACCTGCCTTCACGATGGCACCGTTCTTGATCACGCCGATGAACGCCCCGGTGATGCCAGCGTGATCGGTCGCGGAGAACGCGTACGGCGCCACCGACGGGCCCTGCGGCAGGCCGCCCTGGATCGCCTTGACCAGGTCGTCGCGGGTCGGGTTCTGGCCCGCCTTCAGCATGGCCTGGACGAAGGTGTACCCGACCGCCTCGCCGAACAGCACGTTGCCGTCGAAGGGCAGCTTGGGCAGGTACTGGTCGTGGATCCGCTTGAACAGGGCGATCCAGCTGTTGCCCGTGTCGCCCAGGGTGGGCAGGTAGCCGTCCGTGATGATGCCCTGGGTCAGCTGGTTGCCCGACACCGTGGCCCCGCCCTGCTTGGCGAAGGCCTCCAGCAGCCCGGCGAGCGTGATCGGGTCGGAGCCCACGTCGCTGACCACCAGGGTGGGGCTGAACCCGAGCTTGAGGCTGTTCAGCCGCAGCAGCGCGGTGAAGGCCGGGACGCTGAACGACACGACCACCTTGGCCCCGGACGCCTTGAGCGCGGCCACCTGCGGGCCCACGTTGATGTTCGTCGGGTCGTAGCTCTGCCTGCTGACCACGTCGCCGTGCGGGATCACGGCGTCGAGGCCCTTGACGCCGTCCTTGCCGAACTCGTCGTCCTGGTAGAAGTAGCCGATCTTCTGGCCGCCGAAGTGCTGCTTGATGTAGGTACCGAGGATCTTGCCCTCGCGGACGTAGTCCAGCTGCCAGCCGAAGGTCTCCGGCCACGTGGACGGGGCATTCCAGCATTCACAGCCGGAGGCCACGAACACGTCCGGCACCTTCGATGAATTGAGGAACGGGGCCACGGCCAGGTGCGTCGGCGTACCCAGCCCGTCGAAGATGGCGTACACGTTGTCCTGCAGCACGAGCTGCTTCACCACGGACACGGTGCTGGTCGGATCGTACTTGTCGTCGAGGTACTTATAGACGATCTTCCGCCCGTGGATCCCGCCGTGCGCATTGACGTACTGGAAGTAGGCGTTCGACGCGGGCGCGATCTCGCTGTAGCCGGGCGCGGCCACCCCGGTCAGCGGCTGATGGCTGCCGATGGTGATCGTGGTGGCGGTGATGCCCGGCGCGGAGGCGGTCAGCCCGCCGCCGCTGCTGCCTCCGGATGCTGATCCGCCCGAGCTGCAGGCGCTGACCAGCATGGCCAGGGCCGCCGTGGCGGCGAGGGCGGGCAGGCCGACCCGGTGCGATCTGTTCATATCGAGCCTTCTTCCTGATGTTCGCTGGCTGGCGCACGGAGTTGGGCACCCGGCCGCCGTCGGGGCAGGCCGGGCAGGGCGGGCAGGCGGGAGGCCAGCGGCCGGTACAGCCGGCGCAGGCCACCCTGGATGCCGTCGGGAAAAGCGAGCATGACGACGATGAGCACGACGCCGTAGGCCGCGACCGGGATGTTGGATCCGGCCGAGCTGGACAGGCCGTGGCTGGTGGCCACGTCGGTCACGTAGGTCGGGACCAGGACGAGCACGAGGCTGCCCCACACCGCCCCGGCCAGGGTGCCCAGGCCGCCCAGTACCGCCCCGGTGAGCAGGGCGATGGACAGCGTCAGGGTGAACGCGCCCGGCGAGATGATCGACGTGGTCACGGCGAGCAGGGCGCCCCCCAGCCCGGCGCAGGCCGCGCTCACCACGAAGGCCAGTACCCGGAGCCGGGCCACGTTCAGGCCCGCCAGCGCGGCGGCCACCTCGTCGTCCCCTGCGGCCCGCCATGACCGGCCGACCCGGCTGCGGGCCAGGTTGGCCAGCAGGACCAGGACGATCAGTGCGCAGCCGCAGGTCAGCCAGGCCTGCCAGCGGGTGAGCGGGAAGGCCGGGCCGAGGAAGCCGGGGCTGCTGATCACCACGGTCAGCCCCTGGTCCCCGCCGAGCAGCCCGAACCGCAGGGCCAGCGAGGGCAGCGCCACGGCGAGCATCAGGGTGGCGCCCGCCAGGTAGGGCCCGCGCAGCCGGGCCGCCGCCACCCCCACCGCCGCGCCGCCGGCCGCGGCGGCGGCCGCGGCCGCCACCAGCACCACGGCCAGCGGCCAGTGCAGGTGCAGCAGCAGCAGGGCGGAAGCGTACGCGCCGATGGCCATGAACGCCCCGTTGCCGAGCGAGATCTGGCCACTCAGGCCGACCAGCACGGTCAGCCCCGCCACCGCCACCACGTAGCAGGCGACCTCGGCCATCTGGTAGTCGCGGAACGGGGTCACCGTGGCGCTGATGATCACGAGGAGCACGGCCAGGGCGGCTGCCGCGGCCACGTGCCGGATCAGGGTCATCTCAGACCTGCCGGGTCGCGGCCGGGGAGAACAGGCCGGACGGCCGGAGCATGAGGACCACGGCCAGCGCGGCCAGCCCGAACAGCGGCACCAGATCCGAGCCCAGGTAGCCGCCGACATAACTGAGCGCCACTCCGAGGATGAGGCCGCCGGCGATCGCGCCAGCCGGGCTGTCCAGGCCGCCGATGACCGCCGCGGTGAACCCCAGCACGAAGATGGAGTCCATGCTGTTCGGGTACAGGAAGGTGGACGGCGAGACCAGTACCCCGGCCAGCGCGCCGAACAGCCCGGCCAGCGCCCAGCCCAGGGTCAGCATGCGGCCTACCCGGACCCCCAGCAGCCGGGCTACCGGCGGGCTGAACGCGGCCGCGCGCAGCTGCAGCCCGGCGGAGGTGTACCGGAATCCCGCCGCCAGCAGCAGCGCCGCGGCCAGCACGGCCAGCGTCACGAACACGTCGTTGGCCGAGATGCCGAGCGCGGCCGTCCCGATGTGCAGGCCGTCGATGGAGAACGCGGCGGGGAAGGAGCGGAACTGGCCGCCGTAGATGATGCCCGCGAGCCCCTCCAGGAAGACGAGCAGCCCGATCGTGACGATGATGGCGTTCAGCGGCGGCTTGCTCTCAGTCGGCCGGATGACCAGCCGCTCGATCACCCCGCCGAGCAGCAGCCCGGCCGCCAGCGCCACGGCGAAGCCGGCCCAGTACGACCCGGTGTGGTTGATGACCAGCAGCGCGATGTAGGTCGTGAACATCGCCATGCCGCCCTGGGCGTAGTTCAGGATCCGGGTCGCCCGCCAGATCAGCACCAGGGACAGCGCGATCGCGGCGTAGATCATGCCGACGCTGATCCCGCCTAGCGTCAGCTCGCGGAACTCGGTCATCGGCGGCCTCCTAGAAGCCCAGGTAGTGCTGGCGGAGCCCGACGTCGGCCGCGAGTGCCGTGGCGTCCGCCGCCGCGACGACCCGGCCGAGGCTGAGCACGATCCCCTGGTCGGCGATGGCCAGCGCGCTGCGCGCGTTCTGCTCGACCAGCAGCACCGTGAGGCCGGCCTCGCGCAGTCCCGCGGTCAGCTCCATGACCTGGGAGACGATCTTCGGCGCCAGCCCGAGCGACGGCTCGTCCAGCAGCAGCACCCGCGGCCGGGCCATCAGCGCCCGCGCGATGACCAGCATCTGCCGCTCGCCACCGGACAGGGTCCCGGCCGCCCGGTTCCGGGCCCCGGCCAGGACGGGGAACCGCTGGTAGGCCTCGGCCAGTGCCGCGGCCCGGGTGCCCCGCCCGCGCCGCCAGAACGCGCCGAGCCGGAGGTTCTCCTGCACGGTGAGCTCCGCGATCACGCCCTGGCCCTCGGGCACGTGGGCCACCCCGGCCCGGGCCATGTCCTCGGCGCTGCGGCCGGTCACGTCCTGCCCGTCGACCAGCACCCGGCCCCCGCGCGGCCGGATCACCCCGCTGATGGTGCGCAGCAGGGTGGTCTTGCCGGCCCCGTTCGCCCCGAGCACCGCGGTGATGGTGGCCGGGCGGGCGGTGATCGAGACGTTCTGCAGGGCGAGCACGCCGCCGTAGCCGGCCGCGACCTCCTCGACCGCCAGCGCGGCGTCCTCACTCACCGGAGTCCTCCACCCCGAGATACGCGGTGGTGACCGCCGGGTCGGCCTGCACCTCGTCCGGCGTGCCCCGGGCGATCACGCGGCCGAAATCGAGCACCACCACCGTGTCGCACACCGCCATCACCAGGTCCATCCGGTGCTCGATCAGCACCACCGACGTCTCCGCGGACAGGCTGGAGATCAGCTCGCCGAGCCCGCCGAGCTCCGTCTCGGACAGGCCGCCGGCCGGCTCGTCGAGGAGCAGCAGGCGTGGCTCGGCGGCCAGGGCCCGGGCCAGGGCCACCCGCTTGCGCAGGCCGTAGGCCAGCTGGTCCGGCCGGGCGTCAGCCAGGCCGCCCGCGCCGACCCGGTCCAGCGCGGCCAGGGCCCGGGCCCGGAGCTGCCGCTCGTCCCGGTCACTGCGGGGCAGCCCGGCCAGCGCGGACCAGAACCCGGCGCGGGCCTGGCCCTGCGCGCCGACCATGACGTTCTCCAGCACGGACAGGCGGCGGAACAGCCCCACGCCCTGGAGCGTCCGGGTGATGCCCAGCGCGGCCAGCTGGTGCGGGCGGAGCCGGGCCAGCTCGGTGCCGCCGAAGCTCAGCCGGCCCTGGTCCGGCCGGACGAACCCGCACAGCACGTTCAGCAGCGTGGTCTTCCCGGCCCCGTTGGGGCCGATGACCCCGGTGACCTGCCTGCCGGATGCGGTGAAAGAGACGTCGTCCAATGCGGTGAGGCCGCCGAAGCGCACGGTCACCCCGTGCACCTCCAGCAGGCGGCCCGGGTCCGGGCCTAACCCGGGACGCGGGCCGGGCGCCTGGTCCCCGGGGCGTGCCGCAGCCGGGGGAGGCGCCGTAGATGAATCTTCATTCACCGAGAAGATCCTGGTCAGATAGGCAACATTGGCATCTGATGAATTGTGGTTCACTGATTGAAGATCAGCCCTCAGGTCCCGGCAAGACCCGGAATGCCACTTGACGCCGTTTCGTGACCTAACCGAGATCCGGTCTCCGTGCGTGACGCTCGCCTTACCCGCGCTGAGCTGGGAGATCCGGAAGCAAACCTGCTTGATCTTTACAGCGGATATTCCTGGGCTAGACCGGCCAGATACTCGCATACTGGGCATATGAGTTCGTTAAGGGGAGGGGACGCCATCCGGCGTGCGGCGGGGCGGCTCAGGGAAACCCTGACCGCGCCCGGCCTGGGCCAGGCCATGGCGGCGTATTTCGATCCGGCCGAGGGCTTCGCGGGCATGAGCTTCTGCACCCTCGGGCACAACCCGCCCGGCGCGGTGACCGCCGACGACCTGCTGGCCGTGTCGCTGCTGGACATCGCCTGGCGGCCGGAGGCCGTCCGCCAGCTGCTGGGCCCCCAGGCCGCCCCGGTCGCGGGCCTGCTCGGCGCGATCCCGGCCGGCGTCAACCTGTGGGCGGCCTCCGACGCGGACCTCGCCACGGTGGACCCGCTCTGGGACGCCTTACTGGAGATGCCGGGCGTCGGCACCGCCACGGCGTCCAAGCTGCTCGCCCGTAAGCGCCCGCGGCTCTGCCCGGCCACCGACAAGGTGGTCATCCGCGCGGCCGCCCTGCCCGGGCAGACCTGGGAGGTGCTGCGCTGCCTGCTCCGCGACCCGGAGGCCCGGGACGCCATCGAGATGCTGCGGCCGCCGGAGGCGGCCGGGGCCACCGTGCTGCGGCTGCTGGACGTGGCCATCTGGATCACCCACAGCCCGGCCCGTGAGGCGCAGCGGGCCCGGCTGGTCGGCCGCGGCCGCGCGGCCTGACCCGGGAACGGCCTGGCCCGGTGCGGCCTGACCGGCTACAGCCGGTGCCGCCGGAGCCGGGGACGGTCAGCCGCCCCCGTAGGCCTGGACGAGCTTGTCCATGATCGCGTCCAGCCTCGGGTCGGCCCGCTGCCGGTCCGGATCGGCGTCGTACCAGTCGGCGATCTCACGGGCCCCCTGCTCGAACGGGATGACCGCCCGGTAGCCGGGCACCACGCTGCGCAGCTTCGAGTTGTCGAAGACGAGCGAGTGCGCCTTGTCGCCGAGCAGGCTCGCGCCCCACTGCGGGTCGGCGCTGGCGATCGCGGCCGACGGCACGTGCACGATATCGGCGGGCGCGCCCACCGCGGCCGCCAGGGCCCTGGTGATCTGATCCCAGGTCAGCACGTCGTCGGAGGTGATGTGGAACGAGTCGCCAACGGTGCGGGGGTGGCCGAGCAGGGGCACGAACCCCCGCGCGAAATCCCGGTGATGGGTCAGCGTCCACAGCGAGGTGCCGTCGCCATGCACGATGACCGGCTTGCCCTGGCGCATCCGCCCCAGCGCGGTCCAGCCTCCGTCCAGGGGCACCAGGGTCGCGTCGTAAGTGTGTGAGGGGCGCACGATCGTGGCCGGGAAGCCTTCCTCCCGGTAGGCCCGGACCAGCAGGTCCTCGCAGGCGATCTTGTCCCGGGAGTAGGCCCAGAACGGGTTGCGCAGCGGCGTGGACTCCACGATCGGCAGCCGGGCGGGCGGCGTCTGGTACGCGGAGGCGGAGCTGATGAACACGTACTGCCCGGCACGGCCGCGGAAGGTGTCGATGTCGGCCTGCACGTGCTCGGGGGTGAACGCGACCCAGTCCACCACCGCGTCAAACTCGCGGTGCCCGAGCAGCTCACCGACCTGGCCCGGATCCCGGGCGTCCCCGTGCAGCACCCGCGCCGCCGCGGGCAGCGGGCGGGCCCGGGTCTGCCCCCGGGTGATGACCGACAGGTCGATGCCGTGGTCCACCGCCAGCCGGGCACACGCCGAGCTGATCACCCCGGTACCGCCGAGGAAAAGGACCCGCAGACCGCTCACCGTGCCAGCCCGACCCGGACTGAGAGGGAAGGTGTCACGGTCACCTTACGCCGGCAGCCCGCGCGCGGCCCGAGGGTACGGGCTGCCCGCGGGCCGGCGGAACCGGGCCGGGCGGAACAGGGCCGGGCATCACGGGTGGGGGCGCCCCGCCGTGCGCCCGGGCGCCGGGGCGGCGCCAGGACACCTCGAACAGCGCGCCGCCGAGCGGTGACTCGCCGATCCGCCAGTGGCCGCCGGTCGAACTTCACGATCGAGTCGGCGATGGCCAGCCCCAGCCCGGCCCCGCCGCCCTGATCCGCGGCCCCGTGGCTGGTGGCGCGGTGGAAGCGGTCGAACAGCCGGTGCCGCTCCGCGGCCGGGATGCCCGGCCCGCTGTCCTCGACCGTCAGGCTCACCCGGTTGCCGCGTACCGTCACGCCGAGCCGCACGCTGCCGCCGGGCCCCGCGTAGCGGCAGGCGTTGTCCACCAGGACCCCGGCCAGCCGGTCGATCCATTCCGGGGGCGCGCTGATCCAGGCGGCCTGCGACCGGGGCGCGGTGACCGCGATGTCCAGCGACTGCGAGTGCGCGACGGCCTGGAAGCGGTCGGCGCACTGCCCCGCGATCGTGCACAGGTCGAGCGGCTCGGCCCCGGGCGGCGGTGGCTCTGAATCGAACCGGGCCAGCCACAGCAGGTCCTCGACGATCCGCCGCAGCCGCTGGCTCTCGTCCTCGATGCGCCGCAGCGCCGCCTGGTAGTCGCCGGCTGGCCGCGGCGCGCTCAGCGCGATGCCGATCTCCGCGCTGATCACGCTCAGCGGGGTGCGCAGCTCATGCGAGGCGTCCGCGGTGAACTCGAGCTGGCGGCGCCGGGACTGCTCCACCGGGGACAGCGCCCGCAGGCCGATGATCAGCGATCCGGCGAACATGGCCAGCAGCAGCACGGGGCCCACCAGCAACTCGCCGCCCCGGAGCACGTTCACCGTGTGCTGCTGCTCGGCCAGGCTCTGCCCGGCCACCAGCCAGGCACCGTCGCGGCGGGCCTGATCCAGCCGGAAGGTGCTCACGCCCAGGCGCACGGTGACCGGCCCGCCCCCCGCCTCGATCCGGCCGGCGGGCAGGGCAGGAGCGCCCGCGGTCAGCGCGACCGCGGCCTGCCCGGGCCGGACCCGCCACAAGAACACGGGCGCCTCGTCAACGTCGTCGTCATCGTCGGCGTGGGCACGGCGGCCCGTCCCCGCCTGGCCGCGGTCCGGCCGGGGAGGACCGCCGGGCAGGCCGCCGACGGGCGGGCCACCGGCCAGGTGCTCGCGCAGCCGGGTATCCACTGAGGCGACTAGCCGCGCCGTGACCGCCCGGTCCAGGATGGTGACGCATCCCGCGTACACCACGCCGACCAGCAGGGTCGCGGCCAGGGCCACCCGGGCCGCGTGCCCGGACTGGGGGGCAGCGGCACCCGGGGCAGGCGCCAGCTCACCGGCCCAGTATCCGGTATCCGACGGCGCGCACCGATTCGATGCGCACCTGCCCGCCCGCGAGCTTGGACCGCAGCCTGGCCATGTGCACGTCGATCGTGTTGGAGCCGAGCGCGTCCGCGTCGTTCTCCCACACGTTCTGCGCGATCGACCGCCGGTCCACCACGGCGGGAGACCGGCGCATGAGCATCTCCAGGATGCCGCGCTCGGTCGCGGTGAGCGCGGGGCGCTGCGCCCCGATCCGCACTTCCTGGGTGGCCGGGTCGTAGACCACGTCCCCGACCACCAGCTGGGGGAGCTGCGCGGTGCGGGGCCGGCGCTGCAGCGCCCGCAGCCGGGCCAGGAGCTCGGCGAAGTCGAACGGCTTGACCAGGTAGTCGTCGGCCCCCTGGTCCAGCCCGGTGACCCGGTCCCGGGGCGTGTCCCGGGCGGTCAGCATCAGGACCGGGTTGGGCCGGGAGTCCCGGCGCATCCACTGCAGCACCTCGAGGCCGGAGACCCGGGGCATCCGCCAGTCGAGCACCACCACTTCGTAGTCGTACCCGCGCAGGTACTCGATGGCGGCCTGGCCATCGGGCACCGCGTCGACGGTGTAGCCGCTCTCGCGCAGCCCGCGGCTCAGCGCCTCACGCAGGCCACGGTCGTCCTCGGCCACCAGCACGCGCATCGGGGGGACCTGCCTCAGCGGGGCAGCCGGCGCCAGAGCGGCCGGGGTAGCATGCGGAAGGCGGACGCCAGCGGGGCCAGCGCGGACGGCACCCAGAGCAGCCCGCCGGGGGACGTGCCGCCCGCGCGGCGCAGCCGCGCCGCCACGGCCGCGCCCACCGCCGCAGGCGTGGTGGCCAGCGGCGCAGGCTCCATCCCGGCCGTCATCCGGCCGGTCACGAAGCCGGGCCGGACCAGCAGCACGTCCACCCCGGTCCCGTGCAGCGAGTCGGCCAGCCCGCGGCCGAACGCGTCCAGACCGGACTTGGCCGCGCCGTACACGAAGTTGGCTTTGCGCGGCCGGATCGCGGCGATCGAGGACAGCACCACGATGGTGCCGTGGCCCTGGGCGCGCATCCGCGCGGCGGCCGCGAGCAGCGTGGTGACGTGGCCGGTGAAGTTGGTCTCGACCAGCAGCCCCGCGCGGGCGGGGTCACGGTCCAGGATCTGCTGCCCGGTCAGGATGCCCGCCGCGGAGATAACCAGGTCCACGTCGCCGCCGGCGAAGGCCCCGTCGATGAGGGCCTGGTGGGTGTCCAGCGCGGTGGCGTCGAAGTGCAGCGTGCGGACACGGGCGCCGAGTTCCTTGCCGGCCGCCGCCATCCGCTGCTCGTCCCGGCCGGCCAGCAGTACCTCGGTGTCCGCCGGGAGCCTGAGCGCGGCCAGGATCTCCAGGCCGATCTCACTGGTCCCGCCGAGCAGCAGCACCCTGGACGGACTGCCCGCCGTGCCCTGCTTATCCGGCATGGTGCCTCCCGCTCGATGTCACGCTCGATATTGGCTGTGCTGTCCCGGTGGCTGGCCGCAAGCCCAGCCGCCGCCCCAGGTCGGAGCGGAAGACCCCGGCCGGGTCGAGCCGCGTGGCTGCGGCCCGCCACTGCGCCAGCCCCGGGTACATCGCGGCGCAGGCGCCGGCGCTGAGCCTGCTGTCCCCGGCCAGGTATACCCGACCGCCCGCCGCGGCGACGTGCCGGTCCAGGTCATCCAGCATCGGCCCGAGCCGCGATCGCCCGCCGGCATGTCTATGGTGACCGACCAGCCGGCCATCGGGAAGGACAGGAATCCGCCGCTGTCCGGGCCGAAGCGCTTCAGGCTGCCCAGGAAGGGGGCGCACCGATGCTGGTGCACGGCCTCCAGGATCTGCGCGATGACGCCGTGCGCGCCCTCGGGCACCACGCACTGGTATTCCACGAAGCCGCGGGGTCCCAGCGCGCGGTTCCAGCCGTCGAGCGCGTCGAGCCGGTGGAAGAAGGTGGCCAGGTCGGTGAGCCCGCTGTCTTCCTGCGCCGCGCCGCGGAAATGCAGCCCGTTGAACTCGCGGGCCGACCAGGAGGTGAAGGGGCAGACAGGCAGCCGCGGCACCCGGCGCGCCCGGGGTGGCCGGTAGGCCAGGCCGCCGTCTTCCCCGGCCGGATCGGGGTCGGCGAGGTGGTCGCCGACGGCCAGGACCCCGCGGCCGAGAGACCGGCTGGTGGCGGTGGTGTCGATCCACGCGACGCAGTAGCGGTCCCTGCTCTCGTCCATGGCGGTGAGCACGGCGTCCAGATCGGCCAGCCGCCGCGAGCTGACCAGCATCTGCGCGCTGCGGATCCGCAGCAGCCGGATCGTGGCGCCGAGGATGATCCCGGTCAGCCCCATCCCGCCCACGGTGGCCCGGAATCCCTCCGGATCGCCGTCCGGGGTCAGCCGCCGAACCTCCCCGCTGCCGTCGAGGATCTCGATCTCCTCGATCCACCGGGCCAGGCTGCCGTCGCTGCGCTGGTTCTTGCCGTGCACGTCGGCGGCCACCGCGCCGCCGACGGTGAGGTGGCGCGTGGCCGGCAGCACTGGCAGCAGCAGGCCCTCCGGCACGATCCGGGTGAGCAGGTCCGAGAAGGTCGTGGAGGCCGAGACCCGGACGGCCGGGGTGGCGGGGTCCAGGTCGATCCGCGGTGCGGTCACCGGGGCCAGCACCATCCCGTCCGCGTTCTGGGCGGCGTCCCCGTGGCTGCGCCCCGCGCCGCGGGCTAGCACGCCGCCCGCGGGCTGGCTGGCCACCAGGGCCCGGAGCTGGCCGTCCGGAAGCGGGCCGAGCACCCGGGCGCGGGACGGCGTGGTGCGCCCCCAGCCGCTCAGCAGCCGTCCCGCCTCCCGCGCAGGGGCGGCGGCCACTACAGCCCGCTGGCGAACAGCGCCAGCCAGCCCAGCTCGCAGCAGATCATCAGCTTGTCCCGGGCGATCAGGTCCTCGACCGGCTTGGCGGGCTGGTTCGCGGTCAGCCAGTCGAACCGCAGCAGCGCCCCGGCCAGCGGCAGCGCGCTGAGCAGGTGCAGGGTGCGGGTCGAGCCGCCGTGCTGGCTGTAGGCCCAGAGCAGGTACGCGGCAATCATGACCCCGGCGGCGACGCGCTGGCTCAGCCGCAGCAGGGCCGGCGTGTACCAGCGCATCACCGGCCGGTGGACCGCGGCCTCGGGGCCGAGCAGGGCCAGTTCGGTGTAGCGCTTGGCGATCGCGACCAGCAGCGCGCCCAGGCTGCACACCACCAGGAACCAGCCCGACGGGGGGACCCGGGTCGCGGACGCGCCGCCCAGCGCGCGCAGCACGAAGCCCGCCGCGACGAAGGCGAGCTCGACCACCGGGATGTGCTTGAGCACGAGCGAGTACATGAGGGAGAACGCCACGTACACCCCGACCAGCACGGCCAGCGTGGGCTCGCCGATCCACAAGCACACGGCCTCGGCCGTGAGCACGCCGAGGACCGCCAGGCCCACCGCGTGCGCGCGGGGGAGCCGCCCCGACGCCACCGCCCGGGCCCGCTTGACCGGGTGCAGCCGGTCCCGGTCCGCGTCCACGACGTCGTTGACGAAGTACACGGCCGCCGCGGCCACGGTGAACACGACGGCGGCCATCAGTGCGTACCCCAGGCCGTCGTCCCGGCCCAGCGATGCCGCCGCCAGCGGCGCCGCGAAGACCAGCAGGTTCTTGGGCCACTGCCGGGGGCGCGAGGTCTGCACGACAGCCACCAGCCAGCGCACCGGGACGGGGGACCGCGCGAGCACGGCGGAGCCGCCAGGCGGCCGTCCGGCCGCCCGTGCGCGGGTCGTCACCGCGCGTACACAGCCGTGAAGTCGCGGCTCGCCAGACCGTAGTACCGGTCCGGGGGCTGCAGCTGGTCAGGCAGCAGGTTGACCGGAGTCGGGTTAGCCGGATGGTGCTTAGGCAGGTAGTACATGTACGACATCCAGTCCGGGTTGATGTCCAGCTCCATCCCGGTCACCACGCCCGCTCGCTTGAGCAGCTGGGCGAGCTCCCGCACGTTCAGCGAAGGGCCGTAGACGAAGACGACGCGCCCGTCCTTGGTCATGCCGATCCCGGATCGCCACACGTAGTAGCCGCCACCCAGGGTGGCGCCCCAGGTGGTCGTCACGTTGTAGTCCACCGAGGCAGGGATCTTGCCGTGCGCGACGATCAGGTGCAGGTTCTGCCGGACGCCCACCACATCGGGTGTCATCCGCACCGAACCCCCCCAGTTGCCGATGGCGATCCGCCCGTCACGGTAGTACACGACCGACGCGACACCCCTGGTGAGCACCCCGCTGGTCGCGCCGTTCAGGTAGAACCCACCCCCGGACGTGGAAATCTTGAAGCCCCCGTTGAAGGTGGCTAGCAGCCCGAGGCGCCTGGCCGGCGGGATGTCTGGCCGAGCCTTCCAGTGGCCAGGTCCCGGATCCTCCGCCCCGGGGTGCAACTGGAAACGTACCAGGGCCTGGTTCATCGAGACGATGCCCGCCACATATGACGTGTAAACGCTGCTCGCCCGCATGTAGGTGCCGAAGATGGCGGGCTCTCCCTTGGCCGTGCCGAGCACCCGCCACTTGCCTTCCCCGCGCAGCGGGTGGGCGACCAGGGGCTTCAGCGCCGCCGGGGCTGCGAGAGCGGGCTCCGGCCTGGCGTGCCTGGTGTGCTTGGCGCTCACCGGCCCCGCGCTGGGGCCGGTCAGCGCGAACGAGGGCTTGCCGCCAACCTTCGGCGGGTTGTACGAGACCCACTCCCCGAAGGTGACCAGCGGGCCGAGGTAGTGATCCCGGGCCCACTCGGCCAGGCGCTCCGACACCGTCCCGCCACCGGGGTAGGTCAGGGCGTGGCCCACGGACCAGCCCAGCCAGATGACGAACGCCAGCAGGAGCGCCATCACGACCTGGAACCAGCGTCGCGCCCGCAGCCGCCGGAACCGGCCGCGGCCAGGACGGCGGCGGCCGGACCGGCGCGGGCCCAGGCCGCCCCGGCCGGGGCGGCCGTGTCCAGGGCCGCCGTGCCCAGGGCCGCCGTGCCCGGGGCTGCCCCGCCCGGGGTCATCCCGGTACGGGCCGCCCGGGCCCAGCCCGCTACCGGGCCCGCCGACCTCGGAATCACGCCGGAATGACGCCGGTCTAGGCACCCACGTTCTCCCTCCGGATGTGCTCAGCTTGACAGACACGCAGCCAGGAACCCACGCTCTGGCCGCTCTGAATCTGGGAGCAGGGCCCGCCCGTAACCTGCGCCTACGCATGGAGCCGCGTCGGCCGTGCCTGGCGATGAGCGTTCCCGTGCGGGCTGAGCCCAAACGATAGGTGTACTCGCCAATCATGAAGACTGCGTTACGGTCCAGGTAGTTCCCGCGACCGCTGCGGCGCGGCCTGGCCAGCCCCGGGACGGGGGCGGCCTGGCCGCGGCGGATTCACCCGATGCGCCCAGGCCTGCCGTGGCACACTGGCCGCGACGGTTGTCGAGCCAGCCGGGGTCCCGGGCGGGCTGCTGCCCGTGTTCTGCCTGCCAGCGGCGCCCCGGCGATCTGCCCGGGGGGACGTGCACCAGATGGGGAATCAAGCGAGCTGGCCGGCGATCAGGCCAGGACGACCGTGGTCAGCCTGCCCGGTGAGGTCAGCCACTACAACGCGACGCAGGTCCACGAGGAGCTCATGGCCGCCCTCGAGCCGGGGGTCACCACCGTCATCCTCGACCTGACGCTGACCACGTTCTTCGACAGTGCCGGCCTGGGCAAGATCGCGATCGCCCGCCGCCTGGCCACCGCTTACCATATCGACCTGCGGCTGGTGGTGCCCGCGTCGAGCCCGCTGGCCGGCTTCTTCGCGTCGAGCGGCTACGACCGGGTGCTGGCGATCTACCCCACCCTGCGGGGGGCGCTCACCGCGCCGCGTGCTTCGGGAGAGGGTGCGCGCTCGGCGTGATCGCCACCGGCCCCCGGCTGCGGCGCGGGCGGCGGAGCCGCAGGGTGAGCCCGTTCGGGGTGAGCCCGTTCGGGGTGAACCTGGCCGGGGTGAACCCGGTCGAACTGGCGCCGGATCACCCGCACCGGGACCGGCTCGCCGCGGGACTGGGCCCCGAGCAGCAGCCCCCGCACGCGCAGCCACCAGCGCACCGCCACCGCCGTGCCGGCCAGCTGCACGCCCACCGCGCAGCCGAACGCCAGCCGGTAGGCGGCCACGTCGCTGCGGCCGGCCAGGTCCAGGATCCCGCCGACCAGGAGGGCGGCCAGGATGGCGGCGCTGAACCCCCCGACGTTGACGACCCCGGTCGCGGTGCCGACGGCGGTGCGGGCGTTATAGTCCCGGGCCAGCGAGAAACCGATGGTGGAGGCCGGGCCGCCCGCGGCCATCAGCGCCGCCACCGCCACGATCAGCGCGTGCGGCGGCCGTCCGCCGAACCCGCCGAGCAGGCTCACCCAGCCCCCCATGGTGACCAGGCAGATGCCCAGCGCGAACGGCACCCGGGCGGCGGGGAACCGGCCGACGAGCAGGCCGACGGCCGGGCTGATCGCGATGGCGGCCAGCACGCAGACGAGGAGCACGGCGCTGGCCCCGGCCGGGCTGAACCCCTCCGCCACGAGGTACGGCAGGCCCCACAGGACCGAGAACATCGTGGTCACCGACATGCAGGAGAAGTGCACCCAGAAGCCCAGCCGGGTTCCGGGTGTCCGCCACGACGCGCGCGCCCGGCCGCTGACCCGGCGCGCCGCCGCCAGCCATCCGCCCGCTGGACGGCGGCGGACTGGCCCGCCGCCGGGCGGGTCCGCGGGCAGCAGGGCCCAGACCGCCGCCCCGGTGGCCAGCGAGATCAGGCCGGTGCCGGCGAACGAGGGTGCCCAGCCCGCCGTGTGCAGCAGCAGCGTGAGCGGGATCGTCGCGATGACGTTGCCCGCCATGCCCAGCATCGAGGTCACCGAGACGGCGAGCGGGAACCGGCGCGGGGCGAAGTCCTGGGCCGCGAACCGCACCACGCTGACGAACGTCAGCGCGTCACCGCAGCCGAGGACGGCCCGGGCCATCAGGGCACCCGGATAGGAGTGCGCGAACGCGAACGCGAGCTGCGCCAGGGCCATGGTGGCGGCCGCGGCGATGAGCAGCCTGCGCGGCCCGTAGCGGTCCACCAGCAGGCCGGTGGGCACCTGCATGGCGGCGTACACCCCCAGCTGGGCCAGGACGAACACGCTGAGCTGGCCGGGCGTAATCCGGAACCGGCTGGCCGCCTCCAGCCCGGCCACGCCGAGCGAGGTGCGGTTGAAGACCGCGGCGATGTACACGGTGACGGCGATGGCCCAGCGCCGGAACACGGGCGCGACGGGGGCGGGGGAGGCGGGCGGCGGCAGGGCCGGGCTGGGCATGAGGATCAGGTTCCGGGTCGGGCGGGGCGGATGGCGGGCCGGGGACGGGCTGTTCGGGGCCGGAGGCCAGGGCTCAGGGGCGGCGGGCGAGGGTGCTCTCCGCGTGATCGAGGTGGGCGCCCACGGCCTTCACGGCCGCCTCGGCGCGACCCGCGCACAGCGCGTCCCGGATGTGCTCGTGCTCGGCCAGGGTCGAGCTCATCCGGCCGGGGTCAACGTGGCTGCCGGTACCGTCCAGCAGGTTCACGGTGCCCATCCGCAGCTGCCGTTCCCGCAGCGACCGGTACAGCGAGGTAATGATCTCGTTCCCGGTCGCCGCGACCATCGCGAGATGAAAGTCGCGGTCGGCTTGCACGTACGCGGCGACGTCATGCGCCCGCATAGCGGCGCGCATGGCTTCCAGGTGGTCGTCCAGCACTGGAGCCAGGTCCACGGGCGGCAGGCGGCTGAGGACCTTGCGGGCCGCGAACGACTCGACCAGGCGCCGGGTCTCCATCACGTCGGCCATCTCGTCCACCGTGACCGGCAGCACCAGGGCCCCGCGCTTGGGCAGCAGCCGCACCAGGCCCTCGCCCTCCAGCCGGAGCAGTGCCTCACGGACCGGGGTTCGCGACGCACCGACCGCCCCGGCCAGCTGACCCTCGGACAGCAGGTCATGCGGGGTGAACCGGCGGGCCAGGATCTCGCCCTTGACGTAGGCGTAGGCCCGGTCGGCGGCGCTTGGCACCGCACCCGGCCGCGGCGCATGTGCCTCAGTCGTATTCATGTTGTATCTATGCTACCGGTCGGCGAGGGTTCACGACGCTGGCCCGCCGTGAGCGGGTCCTCGTTCCGACGCGAGCGGGACCGCCTACTGGTGGCGCTGCCTGAGCCAGTCGAGGGCAGCCTGGGCGACCTCACGCCAGCCGTGATCGATGGTCAGCGAGTGCCCCCGGTCCGGGAACTCCCGGAAATCCGTGATGGCGGGGGACTTGTGGTAGAGCTTCCGGGTCGCCGTGGTGATCGCCGCCGGCACCGTGTGGTCCCGGCCCCCGGCGATCAGCAGCAGCGGGCCCCGGGTCTTGTTACGGGTGTCCACCGCGGCCGGCGACCGGGCGGTGAAGTTGGCCAGGGCGGCCTCGAACAGTGGCTTGCCCGGCGAGGGCACGGTCCAGCGGTCGAACAGGTCGGCGGACTCCGGTGCGGTCAGCGCGTTCCCGAAGCCGTAGCGGAACTGCGCCGGGGTGAGTGACACGGCCTGCTCCCGGTGGGCGGGCTTGCGCAGGGCGATCGACGCGACCCGCAGGGCCGACGGGGGCAGGTAGTACACGCCCTTGATGGGGGCCGCGTCGATGGCCACGCCCGCCGCGGCCAGGTTCTGCCCGAGCAGCCGCTGCACGATGAGGCCGCCGAAGGAGTGCCCGATGACGATGGGCGGCGCGCTCAGCCCCCGGATGATCCCGGCGTAGTGCTCGACCACGTCGTCGATGCCCTTCCCGGCCACCTGCTCCGGGTGGCTGCGCGTCTCCTCGACGGTGCCGCCCGTGCCCGGCCAGCCCGGCGCCACCGGTGCGTAGCCCGCCTCCTGGAAGAACTCCACCCACGGGCCCCACGAGGTGGCGTGCAGCCAGAGGCCATGCACGAAGACCACGGGGGTTTCTGCTGGCGTCGTCATCTCACGCCCTTTCCGCCGGGGCGGCCGTGTGCCGCTTATCTCCCGGAAGGTACCCCGTCTCCCGGGCGATACCCCCTTTACCTTCTTTACCTTCCGGATGCCCCCGGCTCGGCCGGATCAGCTTCGCCGCCGGTGAGCCGCTGGCCGCTGGCCGCGTCGAACAGCTGCACGCGCGCGGGGTCCGCGGTGGCGCCGATGACCTCCCCGGGCTGCGGCCGCACCGGCCCGGACGAGACGATCACGTTGCTGCCCGGGTCACTGGCCAGCTGGCCGTAGATGTAGGTGTCGCCGCCTGCCTCCTCGATCAGGGCCACCTTCAGCTCCAGCGCGTCCTGGCCGGGGGCGCGGACGGCCGACAGGTGCTGCGGCCTGATCCCGGCGATCAGCCGGTCGTGGCCCTGGACCGCCCGCCGCTGGGCGTGGCCCAGCCGCAGGCTGGCGCCGGCCACCCTGAGCACGTCCTGCTCTACCGCGGCGTCGAACAGGTTCATGGCCGGCGACCCGATGAACAAGGCCACGAACACGTTCGCGGGCCGGTCGTACAGTTCGCCCGGGGTGGCGAACTGCTGCAGCCGCCCCTCGCGCAGCACGGCCACGCGCTGGCCCATGGCCACCGCCTCCGCCTGGTCATGGGTGACGTAGACGGTGGTCACCCGCAGCCGGCGCTGCAGCTCGCTGATCTGGGCCTGGGTCGCCGCGCGCAACCCGGCGTCCAGGTTGGACAGCGGCTCGTCCATGCAGAAGACCTTGGGCTCGCGGACGATGGCCCGGCCCAGGGCGACCCGCTGGCGCTGGCCGCCGGACAGGTTCCGCGGCGTGCGGTCCAGCAGCGGCTCGAGGTCCAGCAGGCGGGCAGCCTCACGGACCCGGCGGGCGCTCTCCTCGTCGCCGATGCCCCGCATCCGGAGCGCGAAGCCCATGTTCTCCCCCACGGTCTTGCTCGGGTACAGCGCGTAGTTCTGGAACACCATCGCGACGTCGCGGTCGCGGGACGGCACGCCCGCCATGTCCTGGCCGCCGATGAGGATCGAGCCCTCATCGAGGTCTTCCAGGCCGGCCAGCATCCGCAGGGCCGTGGTCGTGCCGCAGCCCGGGGGGCCGGCCATGACCACGAACTCGCCGTCCCGGATGGCCAGGCTCAGCGTGTCCACGGCGGGCCGCTCTGCTCCCGGGTAGACGCGCGTCGCGTTCTCGTACCTGACCTCGGCCATGATCATCTCCTAGAACGCCCCGGGGGTCACCCGCTAATCCTCTGCCCGTCCTGCGCCCGGCTACCCTCCGCGCCAGCCCGCCCCGATCAGCCCGGAGGTTCCCCCGGCGGGGAACGTGATCATGGGTCTGGGGCCGTCCTGACGGCACCAGACCCATGATCACGCACACGCACCCGGCGGGCTACCGGGCCGGGGTGGTGATGGCCGCGGCGTCCGGCTGCGGGATGGCCGTCTCGTCCGGCTGGGGGACCGTCCCGCCGTCCGGCTGGGGGACGGCCGCGGCACCCGGCCGGGTTCGCGCGGGCAGCGCGAAGACCGCCCCGATGGCCGCGGCCAGGGCCACCACCGCGGCCGTCCGCATGCCGGCGGACATGGCGGCCGTGAACGCGGTGTGCGCCGCGGCGGTCAGCTGGGCGCCGGAAGCGCCGCCGAGGTGCCGGCCGACGGCGTCCGCCGCCGCGACCGAGCTGGTGGCCAGGTGGCTCACCGGCGGCGGCAGGTGCGCCGCGGCCAGCGTGCTGCCGAGTTTCGAGCGGTACACGTTCTCGGCCAGGCTGCCGACGATCGCGATGCCCAGGGCGCCGCCGACCTCACGGATCGTGTCGTTGATCGCGCTGCCCGCCCCGGCCTGGTGCGCGGGAACGGTGGTCATGATGGTCGTGCTGGCCGGCGCCATCACCAGCCCCATGCCCGCACCCATGATCGCCACGGCCACGGCCAGCGGCGGGTAGGACGTGTGCACGCCGGCTGTGGACAGGTCCAGCAGGCCCGCGCCCATGAGCGCGATGCCGGCCGGGATGATCACCCGGCTGCCGAGCCGCCCGGCCAGGATCGTGGACACCGGCGACACGGCAGCCATGGCGATCGCGAAGGGCAGCGCGCGCACCCCGGCGGACAGCGGGCTGTAGCCGTGCACCAGCTGGAGGTACTGGGTCAGCACGAACAGGCTGCCGAACAGGGCGAAGAAGATCACTGTTACCGAGCCGGCCGCGGCCGAGAAAGCGCGGACCGCGAACACCCGCAGGTCGATCAGCGGGTTCGGGATGTGCAGCTCCCACCAGGTGAACAGGCCCAGCCCGGCCAGCCCGGCGGCCCCCTCGGCCAGCGTGACCGGCCCGGCCCAGCCGCGGGCGGGGGCCTCGATGATGGCGTCCACGAGGAGGAACAGCGCGCCCGCGATCATCAGGGTGCCCGCGAAGTCCAGCCGGTGGCGGCCGGGCTGGGCGGTCTCCGGGACGATCAGCAGCACTCCGGCCAGGGCCACCGCCACGAGCGGGACGTTGACCAGGAACACGCTGCCCCACCAGAAGTGCGACAGCAGCAGGCCGCCCAGGGTGGGGCCGATCACGATGCCCACCCCGGCCACGGCCGACCAGGCGGCGATGGCTTGCGGGCGCTCCCGGGGCGGGAACACGGAGTTCAGGATGGACAGCGTGGCGGGCATCACGAACGCCGCGCCGAGGCCCATCACCACCCGGGCCGCGATCAGCATGCCGGTGCCGGAGGCGAACGCCGCCGCCACACTGCCGAGGGCGAACACGGCCAGCCCGCCGACCAGCGAGAGCCGCCGTCCGTAGCGGTCACCCAGCGCGCCGGCCGGGATCAGCAGCGCCGCGAAGCACAGCGTGTAGGCATCCGCGATCCACTGCAGCGAACTGGTCCCGGCGGGCAGCACGCGGGCCAGCGTGGGCAGGGCGGTGTTCAGGATGGTGTTGTCGATGACGACCACCAGCAGGCTCAGGCAGAGCACGAGCAGGATCTGCCGCCGCCTCGGGTGACCCTGCGGCCACAGATTCGAGCTGGGCATCGGACTCTCCTTGTCACGCTTACTTACGGCTGTTGACTTACAGTCGTTCACTTACAAGTGTAAGCATAGACATATGAACTAACAGCTGTAAAGTAGGAACCGTGAATACCGCATCAGGGCTGGTCCCGCCCGCTTCCGCCGCGGCCCCGTCCGGTCCGCCCCGGCGGCGGCAGCGCAACGCCCGCGGCCAGGGGGGCAGGCTGACCGAGGACATCGTGACCGGGGCGCTCGCGCTGATCGAGCGATCCGGCTCGGACGAGGCGGTCACGCTGCGCGCGGTGGCCCGGGAGGTCGGCATCTCCGCGCCGTCGATCTACGCCCACTTCGCGGACCGCGACGCCATCGTGATGGCCGTGGTCCTCCGCGTCTTCGACGAGCTGGCCGAGGCGATCGAGCAGGGCTCCGCATCGGCCCGCCAGGACCCGGTGGAACGCCTGGTCGCCGGCTGCGGGGCCTACGTCGGTTACGGGCTTGCCCATCCCGCCCGGTACGGCGTGCTGTTCTCCGGGTCGCACGGGATGCCGCAGGACTACTGCGCGCCGGTGCCGCTGGGCCCGGAGGGCCAGGCGGTCCTGGAATTCGGCGCCGAGGCGTTCGCCCTGCTCGTCCACGGCATCGAGGAGTGCGCCGAGGCGGGAGCATCGGCGAGCACCGACGTGGTGGCCGACTCGACCGCGGTCTGGGTGGCCCTGCACGGCGCGGTGACGCTGCGCACCTCGCTGCCCGGCTTCCCGTGGCCCGAGCCGGAGACCTTCGTCCGGCACCTCGTGCTCTCACTCGCCCGGATCACCGGCAGCCGCGGCTGAGCGGCCCGGGCCCCGGGCCGAGCCGGGCCAGTGCCGCGACGCTCAGCGTCCGGTGACCCCGTCGAGAGCCTCCCGGAGCAGGTCGGCGTGCCCGTTGTGCCGCGCGTACTCGCCGATCAGATGCACGTACATCATCCGTACCGAGAACGTGTCGCCGCCGCCGGCGTCCAGCGTGTCCCCGAAATCCAGGCCGGCCGCGGCCGCGTCGGCCTGCCGCCATTCCTCGCGCAGCCGGGCGATATCCGCCTCGGCCTCCGCCGCCACGGCCTCGTTGAAGTCCGCGTCCTTCCCGCCGGCCGGGTCGAACATCGGCGGGACCGGCTGGCCCGACGCCCGCTGCCGGAACCAGATCCGCTCGACCTTGGCCAGGTGCCGGATCAGGCCCAGCAGGGACAGGTTCGAGGACGGGATCGGCCGCCGGGCCAGCTGCTCGCCGGTCAGCCCAGCGCAGATGTTCAGCAGCGTGACCCGCTGCCAGTTCAGGTAGCCCTCGAGGATGGGCCGGTCATCGCCGGTCAGCGGCCCATCGACCGGGTCGGGCGCAGGTGCGGTCCAGGTCATCGTCCCAGCCTGGCAGGAACACCAGGCCCGCACGAACCCGGGGCGCTCTCGCCAGGTTTCGAGAGAAAGCTCTTGACAGCTTTCTATCGAAAGATAATTATCGAGATATGCCTGTTGACGATGAGCGGCCAGCCGCCGGGACTGATCCCCTGGCCGGCGTCCGCGAGCTCACTGACTCACGGACGCTGCGGGCCCTCACCCACCCGGTCCGCATCGCGCTCATCGAGGCCCTGCTGCTCGGCGGGGCCATGACGGCCACCGAGGTCGGTGAGCGGATCGGCGAGTCCCCCACCACGTGCTCGTTCCACCTGCGCCAGCTGGCCAAGTACGGCTTCGTGGAGGAGGCGGGCGGAGGCAAGGGCCGGGCCCGGCCCTGGCGGCTCACCACGGTCGGGATGCAGTTCGCCACCGCGCACGACGACCCGGAAACCGAGATGGCCGCGGGCGCCCTGGTCCGCATGCTCCGTGAGCGCCAGTTCGGCCGGTACCTGACCTGGCTGGAGACGAACAAGAACTTCCCGCGCGAGTGGCGGGACGCGGCGGGCAGCAGCGAGAACCTCATCTACCTCACCGCCGGGGAGCTGGAAGAGCTCAGCCAGGAGGTGCTGGCCCTGCTGCTGCCCCGGTTCCGGGAGCGGCTCACCGACCCCGCCCGCCGCCCGCCGGACGCCGTGCCGGTCGAGATCCTCATGCTGGCCTACCCGATCAGCCTGCCCCCGCCCGGTGACGTCCCACCCGATGAGGCGGCCGGCGATGAGCCGGCGGGCCCCGAACCGTCTTAACGAGTGTGCGCCTCCCGGAGGCGGACCTGAACCTTCCCCGACGTGAGGTGATTCAGCCATGCATCCGTACCTGATGGAACAGCAGATCAAGGCACGCAACGAAAACCTGCACCGCGAACTCGCCCGTCCCCGGCGGGAGCGCGTGCGGCGCCGGCCGCGGTCGCGGCTGTCCCTGCGTCATGACCTGGGCTGGATGCTGGTCGGCGTGGGACTGCGGATGGCTCTCGGCCGGCCTGGCCCTCGCGGCGGCCAGGCCGCCCACCGGGGCACCGGCCCCGCCGTCACGCCCGGATGACGACATCCGCGGGTTCGAGGCGCATCAGATCGTCCCGGTTCCAGCTGCGGTCCAGCTCGGTCGCGAGGCGGTGCGCATGGCGGAGGCGGGCCCGGTCCAGCTCGTTGCGGACGCTGCGGGCGTTGGCGAAGTGGGGCTGGCCCATCTGCCCCGCCAGGTACTCCCCGAATGCCGCCTCAGCTTCCGGCGAGAGGTAGTAGTTCGACCGCTCCATCATCCGCCGCCCGATGTGCACCAGTTCATCGAGTTCGTAGGCGGCGAAGTCGAGGTGATGAGCGATCCGTGAGCTCATCCCGGGATTTGACCCGAAGAACTCGTCCATCCGGTCCTTGTAGCCGGCCAGGATGACGACGAGCTTGTCGCGCTCGTTCTCCATGACCTGGAGCAGGATGTCGATCACTTCCTGGCCGTAGTCTTTCGAATCACCCGCCCGGTAGAGGTAGTACGCCTCGTCGATGAACAGCACCCCGCCCATCGCCTGGTCCAGGATTCGCTTGGTCTTCGGTGCGGTCTGCCCGATGTACTCGGCGACCAGGTCGTCCCGCATGGCGTGGACCAGGTGGCCCTGTTCCAGGTAGCCGAGCCGGTGCAGGAGTTCCGCCATCCGCAAGGCCACGGTGGTCTTCCCCGTCCCGGGCGGTCCGGTGAAGCACATGTGCAGGTTGGGCCGGGGCGCGGAAAGGCCGAACTTGTTCCGGGCCCGGTTGACCAGCAGCAGCGCCGCGATCTCCTGTATTTTCCGCTTCACCGGCACCAGCCCGATCAGGTCCCGGTCGAGGGCGTCGAAGACCTCGTCGATGTCCGCCGCGCTCCGCTCGGCGGCGAAGGTGACAGTTGCGTCCGCCGGCAGCAGCTCGATCTCCGGGGGTTTCCGCCTGCGCCGGGCCGGCCGGCGAGGGGGCGGGGCAGGCGCTGGCTTCGGGGCGGCATTCGCCATCACCGGGGCGCCCTTGCTGAGGGAGCGCACGCCCTGGAACACCATCACGAGCAGGACGGCGAAGACCGCACAGCACACAACGGTGACGGCCAGCGTCCCGGCGCCATGGGCGCTCATCTAGCACTACCGGGCACGATGCCCTCCTCCCCCGTTGCTCTGCACCGACGGTACCTGAGCGCCGGCGGCGGCCCAAGTAGGGGCGATGCGGCCGGGAAGGGGGCCGCTCCGCCGGGCGCCTGCCCCGGGCGTACAGTCGGGTGCATGGTGCTGGCCGGCCGGAAGGTCCTCCTCCTCGCGGCGGACCTGTTCGAGGACATGGAGCTGCTCTACCCGCTGTACCGGCTGCGTGAAGAGGACATCGTGGTGACCGTGGCCGGCCTCGGCACGCACCCGGTCATGGGCAAGAAGGGCCACGGCCCGGTGCTGGTGGACACCGTCGTGGACCAGGTCACCGCGCAGGAGTTCGACGGGCTGGTCATCCCGGGCGGTTACGCGCCGGACAAGCTGCGCCGCTCCGCGGCCGTGCTCAGCCTGGTGCGCGACTTCGACGAGGCGGGCAAGCCGGTCGCGTTCATCTGCCACGCCGGCTGGGTGCCGATCTCCGCGAAGATCCTCAAGGGCCGCCGGGCCACGAGCGTGGCGGCGATCCGGGACGACATGGTCAACGCGGGGACCGACTGGGTGGACGAGAGAACCGTGGTGGACGGCAATCTCATCTCCGCCCAGACCCCTGACGATCTCGGGCCGTGGATGAAAGCGCTGCTCCGCGCGCTGGACAGCCCCCGGTAACGGGCGGCGGCCCTTAACGGCCGCGGCGCCAGCGTGGCTTGCGTTTCTCCAGGAAGGCCCGCGTCCATTCGCGCGCGTCCGGGAGCTGGCTGGTCGACGCCATGACCTCGACAGCGTAGGCGTAGGCCTTCGGCTGGTCCAGGTCGATCTGGGCGTACAGCGCCTGCTTGCCGATGCCCTTGCTCTCCGCCGAGCCCCGGGTGACCCGCTCGAGCAGATCCTGGACCGCGGAGTCGAGCTGCGCGGCGGGCACGACCTGGTTGACCAGCCCCCAGTCGAGCGCGGTCCGCGCGTCGATCACGTCGCCGGACATGGCCAGCTCCATGGCGCGCTTGCGGCCGACGTTCCGGGCCACGGCCACCATCGGCGTGTGGCAGAACCAGCCGCCCTTGCCGCCGGGCGTGGCGAAGCCGGCGTCCTCACTGGCCACGGCGAGGTCGGCGCTGGCGACCAGCTGGCAGCCGGCCGCCGTGGCCAGCCCGTGCACCCGCGCCACGACCGGCTGCGGCACCTGCTGCATCAGCGTCATCAGCTCGGTGCAGGTGCCCAGCAGTGAGCGGATCGCCGGAAGGTCGGTCTCGGCTACCTCGGCCAGGTCGTGCCCCGAGCTGAACACCGGCCCGTGGCCGGCCAGCACCAGGCCCAGGGCATCACTGTCCCCGGCGTCGCGGAACGCGGTGATCAGCTCGCGCATGTGCGCCAGTGACAGGGCGTTGCGCCGCTGCGGCCGGTTCATGGTGATGGTGGTGAAGTCCCCGGACCTCTCCACCGAGATGTGCTCGAACCCCATGGCCATCGCCTCCTGACCGCAGCCTACGTCGGCTCCTGGCCGGAGCCCAGGCGTGACCCGCGCCCCGGGGCCTGCGCCGGTGCGCCGTTCACATGGCCAGCAGGCGGAGCGTGGCCGCGGGAACAATCCGGGCCGGCGGTTGACTGGAACAGCCAGGAAGCAGCCGTGCGGCCCCGGGGACGAGGAAAGACGCAGCCATGAAGCGCAGGATTCTCGGCGGTACGGGCATGTCGGTCAGCGAGTTCGCGCTCGGCGCGATGATGTTCGGGGCCATGGGCAACACCGACCGAGACGAATCGGTCCGCATGATCCACCGGGCGCTGGACGCCGGCCTCAACTCGTCGACACGGCGGACGTGTACTCCCGTGGCGAGTCGGAGGACGGCGCACCCGGCGCTCAGCGACAAGCGGCTGCGCCGCCGCTGAACGGGCCAGGGCCTCAGCCGCACCGGCCAGGGCCTCAGCCGCGGACCCGGAAGTACCCGACCGCCCCCAGGTAGGCCAGGCCGCCGACCGCGCCGATGAGGGCGTAGGGCGCGCCGTCGTGGCCGCGTGCCACCTCGATCGTGAAGCCGGCCAGCACGGCCAGGATCATGACCACCGCCGTGACGGCGGTGGCGCGCAGGTCGATGCCGGCCAGCCGCTCGTCGCGGTGGTCGAGGATGCCGCGGACCGTCTCGCTGCGCCGCCCGAGCAGGGCGATCGCCGCGCTGAAGGCGACCATGATGCCCAGGCCGATCAGCCCGCTGCCCGGGTGGCCGCCGATGGTGAACGCGATGAGGTAGACGAGCCCGATGGCCACCCCGGTGGCGGGCGTGACCCAGAACAGGCGGCTGGTCTTAGTCGTGGTCGGCATGGAAGATCTCCTCGACGGCGGTCCCGAAGAAGCGGGCGATGGCGATGGCCAGGGGGAGAGACGGGGTGTAGCGCCCGGTCTCTATGGAGTTGATGGTCTGCCGTGAGACGGCCAGCTCGCGGGCCAGGTCGGCCTGGGCGAGTCCCTTGGTGGTGCGGCGTTCCCGCACGTCGTTCCTCACCGCGGGTTCCTGGCCACTGATACCGGAGCACGGTTCGTCACCACTGGCTCGTCACCACTGGTTTCCCCGCCACTGGGTTCTCCGCCACTGGCCCGGGCCGCCGACCCGATGTAAAGTCTGCTTGTCACATGTTCAGCATGACCCGGCCCGGCCGTGATGTCAAGCATGCTTGTCATCGCCCGGCGGGTCCTGGCCCGTTAACAGCGCATTGCGGACGTAACGGTTCCATGTCGGAACCTCGCGTGACCGGGCCAGGAGTGATTCACTGTTGAAATCGAGATCTGAGATCCTATTTCCCTGCCGATCGGGGAGTCGATGGCCGGTACGAGTGGTTCGCCCGCAGCCAAGGGTGTTCCCCTGCAGGAGGACGCGCAGACGGGCGCGTCCGGCCCGGGCATGCCCGGCCCCGGGGACCCGGGCACGCCGGGGCCGGGGACACCGGCCCGGCCCCGGTGGCCAGCGGCACCGGCCTGCGGCTGACCGGGGTGGCCCGGGTCTTCGGGCAGGTGGTCGCGGTGTCCGGGGTGGATCTGGAGGTCCCGCTGCACAGCCGCCTGTCCATCGTCGGGCCCAGCGGCTGCGGCAAATCTACCCTGCTGGGGCTGATCAGCGGCCTGGACGAGCCCACCGAGGGCACGATCGACGTGCTGGGCGCCACCACCTCGGCCGAGCGGCTGCGCCGCTGCGCCTGGATGCCCCAGCGCGACCTGCTGCTGCCCTGGCGCGACGTGCTCGGCAACGCCGCGCTGGCCCTGGAGAACCAGGGAGTCCGGCGGCGCACCGCCCGCCAGCGGGTTGGGCACCTGGTCGAGCGCTTCGGGCTGGCCGGGTTCGAGGAGAAGCTGCCGTACCAGCTGTCCGGCGGGATGCGGCAGCGGGTGTCCTTCCTGCGTACCCTGGTCGCGGGCAAGGAGGTCCTGCTGCTGGACGAGCCGTTCGGCGCCCTCGACTCGATCACCCGTGCCGACCTGCAGGAGTGGCTGCGCACCGCGCTGGACACGGAGCCGAGGACGACCGTGCTGGTCACCCACGACGTGGAGGAGGCCCTGCTGATCGGCGAACGGGTCGTGGTCATGTCCGCCCGGCCGGGCCGGATCGAGGCCCAGTTCGACGTGCACCTGCCGCACGCGGGCAGCCGCCGCGAGCTGATCCGGCATCCGGAGTTCACCGAGCTGCGGGACGAGATCCTGTCCCTGCTCGAGGCGGTGGCATGAGCACCACCGTTACCCGGCCCGACGAGCCGGCCGTCGCTGCCCCGGAGAAGTCGGGGCGCACCTCCGCGGGCATCCGCCGGGCCCTGCCCGCGGCCGCCATCCTGGTCGCGATCGCCCTGATCTGGGAGGCCGTCAGCCACTGGTTCGGCGTCCCCGACTACGTGCTGCCCTCCCTGGACAGCATCTGGTCCATCGGGATCTCCGACTGGTCCGGCGTGCTGGCCACCGCGACCTGGGTGACGACCGAGGAAGTCGTGCTGGGCTTCCTGCTCTCGATCGTGGTCGCGCTGGTCGTCGCCTTTGCCCTGCACAGCTCGCGCGTGGTCCGCAACGCCGTGTACCCCTTGCTGATCGGCTCCCAGGCCGTCCCGGTCGTGGTCATCGCTCCGGTGCTGGCCATCATCTTCGGCTACACCATCACCCCGAAGCTGATCGTGGTCACGCTGATCTGCTTCTTCCCCATCGTGGTGAACACCATCGACGGCCTGGCCTCGGTTGACCCCGAGCTGCTGCGGGTGATGCGGACCCTGGACGGCAACCGGTGGGCCACGCTGCGCCGGGTGGAGGCGCCGGCCGCACTGCCCTCGATCTTCTCCGGGCTGCGCATCGCGGCCACGTACGCCCCGATCGGCGCGGTGTTCGGCGAGTACGCGGGCTCGCAGAACGGCCTGGGTTATGTGATGATCCAGGCCATCCCGCAGCTGGAGACCGCCCTCGTCTTCGCCGCGATCTTCATCCTCACCGCTGAGGCCATCCTGCTGTTCATCGCCGTCTCGGTAGCCGAGCGGATCATCTGCCCATGGGCACGAGAAGGGAAACGGTGACTTCCATGACCGCAGTGCCTCCGAAAACCGCAGGGCGGAGAGGCCGCAGACGCGGTGCGCTGATCATCGGGGCCGCAGCCGTGATGTCAGCCGCCGTGGCGTGCGGTTCGTCGTCTTCATCGCCCAGTTCCGGCAGCAGTGGCGGCGCCGCGGCCACCACCAGCACCACCGTCCTGCTGGACTGGTTCCCGAACCCCGATCACATCGCGCTGTACCTGGCCCAGAAGGACGGCGACTTCACCAAGCAGCACCTGAACGTGACCTTCCAGTCCCCGTCCAACAGCACGGACGCGCTGAAGCTGGTCAGCCTGGGCCAGGTCCCGCTGGCCATCTCCTACGAACCGGAGACGATCGTCGCGGCCACCGACAACCTGAACGTCACCGCGGTCGCGGCGATGATCCCGACCTCCCTGAACTCGCTCATCATCTCCGGCAAGAGCGGGGTCAGCAGCCCGGCCGGCCTGGCCGGCAAGACGGTGGGCACCGACGGGGACCCGACCTCGGCGCAGATGCTCAAGGCGGTGCTGAAGAAGTACCACCTGTCGCTGAGCCAGATCAAGCTGGTCACGGTCAACGAGGGCCTGGTCCCGGCCATGGTGTCCAACAAGGTGTCCGCGATCATCAGCGGCTACCGGAACGTCGAGGCCATCCAGCTCGCGTCGCTCGGGCTGAAGCCGAAGGTCTACCCGGTGGACACCCAGGGCGTGCCCAACTACGACGAGCTGGTCATCATCGCCAACAAGTCCAAGCTGGCCAGCGACCCCGCTTACCGCACGATGGTGCGCGAGTTCCTGGCCGGGCTCGGGCAGGGGGCCGCGGCCGCGCAGGCCAGCCCGGCCGCCGCGCTGGCCGCGCTGTCCCCGGTGGCCAAGGGCTACAGCCCCGCGCTGCTCAAGCAGATGGTCTACGCGACCGCGCCGCTGCTGAAGAACCCGGCCGGATTCGGCACGATGAGCGTGAGCCAGTGGCAGAGCTTCGCCAACTGGATGAAGAGCGACGGGCTCATCACCAAGCCGGTCCAGGCGTCCTCGGTGGTGAACACGTCGCTGGTGCCGAAGAGCTGACCGGGAACGGCCTGGGTCAGGCCGTAAGGGTGAGATAGAATCTGAGATCTTAGATCGTTAGTAGTGCGGACCTCGCCGCCCGGTGGCAACCCCACCGGGCGGCGGCGTCCCGCCATGGAGGCGGTTATGACCAGCGCGCCCGTCGACGGTGTCGAGCATCGCCAGCTGAAGGACTCGGTGTACCTGAAGCTCCGGCAGGAGATCGTGTCCGCCCGGCTGCCGCCGGGCTACCTGCTCCGCGAGGCCGAGCTGGCCGCCCGGTTCGGGGTGAGCAAGACCCCGCTCCGCGAGGCGTTCGTCCGGCTGGAGAAGGACGGCTTCGTGGAGATCGCGCCGTACCGCAGCGCGGTCGTGGGCGGGTACAGCCGCCAGGACCTGCGTGAGATCTACGAGGTGCGGGAGCTGCTGGAAGGGCTGTGCGCGCGGGAGGCCGCGCTGAACATCGCGACCGAGGACCTGGCCGCGCTGTCCCGCATCGTCCGGGACAGCACGGCGGCCTTCGAGGCCGGCGACTCCGACCGGCTCGCGGCGCTGCTGGACGAGTTCGACGTGGTCCTCTACGCCCAGTCGAAGAACAGCCGGATCACCGCGATGCTGAACAACATCCGTGACCACGTGATCAGGATCGGCCGCCTGACCGTGGCCATCCCGGGCCGGATGGGCACGTCGGTCCGCGAGCACCAGGGCATCTACGAGGCCATCGTCCAGCGGGACGGGCAGCGGGCCGAGACCCTGATGCGCCAGCACATCCTCTCGGTCATGGCCGACCAGCTGGCCAACCTCGACCCGGAATCGGTGGCGGGCCGCCCGTGAGCGCCGTCCGGTACCGGCTCGCGAGGGCGGGCCGTCAGGCCCGGCCGAGTGGCCGGTGGGGTCCGTCTTGCCGGACGGCGCGAACATCGGGGGAAGCGCTGTGAGCGGCTACCCGGATGTCCTCATCATCGGGGCGGGCGCGGCCGGCCTGTTCTGCGCGCTCGGCCTGAAGGACTCGGCCTCGGTCACCGTGGTGGAGGCCGGCCCGGACCCGGGCACGCCGCCGCCGCGCTGGATGCTCTACGACTACCTGCTGCCCGACGAGTGCTACTACCACTACAGCGACGCCGACACCGGGATGGACCTGCCCCAGGGCCGGGTTACCGGCGGCGGGTCCACGGTCAACTCGGCCGCCGCCCTGCGCGGCCAGCCATGGGACTTCGACGGCTGGGCGGTGCCCGGCTGGTCCTGGCCGGACTGCCTGGGCGGCTTCCGGGCCATCGAGTCCGACCAGCAGTTCGGTGCCGCGGACTATCACGGCGCGGACGGTCCCATCCCGGTCACCCGGCTCACCCCCGGCCCGCTCGACGAGGCGCTCATCGCGCTGTGCGCCCGCCGCGGCTACCCGGCCGCCGCCGACCACAACGCGCCGGGGGCGCTGGGCATCGGGGTGTGGCCGACCAACCGCCGGGGCGAGGGGCGGTGGGGCACGCACGCCGGCGTCCTCCCGCTCGTCCGGCCGGCCGTGGACGTGCGGGCCGGCACCCGGGTGCGCACCCTTCTCTTCGACGGAACCCGGTGCGTCGGGGCCGAGGTTCTCGGCCCGGAGGGTCAGGAGCGCCTGTACGCCGGTCGCGTGGTGGTGTGCGCGGGCGCGTTCGGGTCCTCGTTGCTGCTGATGAACTCCGGCATCGGCCCGGAGGCGATGCTGCGGCAGGCCGGGATCGGCCTCGTGTCCCCCCGGGACGGGGTGGGCGCGAACCTCCAGGACCATCCGTGGTGCCTGCTCGACGTGGACGTGACCGACGTGGCCGCGATCGAGGCCAGGCCGGTGAGCGGCGCGCTGCTCCGCTACGAGCTGCCCGGGGACCACGTCGAGGCCGAGATCTTCCCGTGGCAGACCCGGCCGTACGTCCCGTCCGTGCCGGCCACCCAGGTCTCGTTCACCGCGGCGCTCATGACGCCGCTCAGCCGGGGCCAGGTCGCGCTGGCCCCGCACGGCGGGGCCGAGGTCCGGGTCCGCCATCTCGCGGACGGGCAGGACGCGGCCCGGATGGCGGAGATCGTCGCCACCACCGCCGGGCTGGTCGACGAGCTGGCCGCCCGCGGCCTGGTCCGGGTGCCCGCGGATGCCTGGTGGCGGGCGGATGACCTGGCGGCGGCGGCCCGGCGGGTGGCCGGGACCTACAACCACCACTGCGGGACCTGCCGGATGGGGGACCCGTCCGACCCGGGCGCCGTGGTCAGCCCCGGGCTGGACGTGCTGGGCGTGTCCGGGCTGTCCGTGGCGGACTCCTCGATCATGCCGGTCATCCCGCGGGCCAACACCAACCTGGCGTCGATGATGATCGGCTACCGCGCCGCCCAGTTCCTGCGGGCCCCGGAGGCCGCCCCCGCCAGTTCGTGATCACGACGAGGGGGACTGGCCCCGGGAGTAGGCCATGTCCCAGAAGGCCAGCTCGTAGCGGGTCGAGCGGTCGAAGACCGCGGCCAGGGAGGTCATGAGGGCCTCGTCGGCCACGTCGGCGTGCTGGTCGAGCAGGCCCGTGCTGGCCTGGACCAGCTCGTCGTAGCCGTCCCCGGCGAACATGGCGATCCAGTCGGCGTACACGGGGTCGGCGGGCATGGACCGCGCCAGGCGGGTGGCCAGCTCGCCGTAGCTCCACTGGCACGGCAGCACCGCGGCCAGCCCGGCCGGCAGGTCATGCCGCCCGGCCGTGTCGAGCAGGTGCCGGGTGTAGGCGTAGGTGACCGGCGCCATCGCGGCGGCGGGGCCGGGCGCCTCGGGGCCGGGCGCGGCGGCGCCGCCGAGCCGGGCCAGGAACGCGTAGTTGGCGGGCAGCTCGGTGTCCACGATCTGGCCGAGGAACCTGGACAGCACCGTGACAGCGGCCAGGTCCGGGGCCCGGCCGATAATCAGGGCGATGGCCCGCGCGTAGTCCTCCAGGTACAGCACGTTCTGCCCGAAGTAGTAGCGGAACGTCTCGTGCGGCAGCGAGCCCGCGCCGATCTCGGCCACCATCGGGTGGCTGACCGCCGCCGCCCAGCTCGCCGCGCCGCGCTCACGCAGCACCGCCGAGGCCGAGGTCACCGTGTTCATCAGGGACTCCCTTACCGTCCGGTGCCGGGACATGAGATCCTAGCCTCAGATCTGAGATCTCATCTAGGAGGCAGGATGGCCGACCCCGCGGACAGCCCCGATCGGCGCACGGCCGGTCACGGTGGACACGGTGGTCGCGGGCGGCTGGCTGCTGACCATGAACCCGCGGCGGGAGATGTACCGCGCCGGCGGCGTGGCCATCGACGGCGGGGTCATCGTCGAGGTGGGCCAGCGGGCGGACCTGCTCACCCGGTACTCGCCCCGGCGGCTCATCGACGCCCCCGACGGCGTGATCACCCCCGGCCTGGTGAACGGGCACCGGCACCTGCTGTGCTGCGCGAAGGGCGCGATGCCGGAAGGTGGCCAGACCCTGGACGCGCTGCGCCAGTTCATCTACCCGTCCTTCGCCGCGCTGACCGAGCAGGACATGTACGTGCACGCGCAGCACGCCGCCGCGGAGATGATCCGCTTCGGCACCACGCTGTTCGAGGAGCCGGGCTGCAGCCACCTGGACGCCGTGCTGGAGGCGCTGGCCTCCTCGGGGATCCGGGCCAGGACCGGCCCGTGGACCTGGGACCAGGCTGGCCCGGCCGGCGCCGCCGACCTGCCCGACTGGCTGCGGATGGACGCCAAGGCCGCGCTGCGCCGGCTGGCCGACGGGGTCGACCAGGTCCGCAAGTTCGGCCACCCCCGGATCAGGGACGCGGTCACGATCGAGGGCGTGGGCACCTGCTCCGACGAGCTCAGCCGGGGCGCCGCCGAGCTGGCCCGGGACGCGGAATCGGTGTTCGTGCTGCACAAGTTAACCAGCGAGCGCGAGGTCGAGCTGGAGCTGGCCACGTTCGGGCACCGCCCGGTCGAGCACATGCACGAGATCGGCGCACTCAACGAGCGGACCCTGCTCAACCACATGACCAGCCTGGATGACCGGGACGTGGGCTTCGTGCGGGACTCGGGCGCCCGGATCTCGCAGAACCCGAGTTCCGCCCTGAAGCTGGCCAAGGGCACGACGCAGACCGGCAAATGGCCCGAGCTGCTGGCCGCCGGGGTGCCGATGGCGCTGGGCACCGACGCCGAGAACGTGTCCAACCATCAGGACATCTGCCGTTCCATGCAGCTGGCCGCGCTGCTGCCGCGCGACGCCCGGCGCGACCCCGGCGCGGTCACCGCCGAGCAGGCCGTGGAGATGGCCACGATCAGCGGCGCGGCCGCGCTGTGGATGGACGACGTGACCGGCTCACTGGAGCCCGGCAAGCAGGCTGACCTGGTGGTGTTCGACACCGCGGACTTCGACTGGCGGCCGCTGCACAACCCGGTGGCCAACCTGGTCTACGGGGTGACCGGCCACTCGGTGGACACCGTCCTGGTCGGCGGCGACGTCCTGCTCGACCACAAGAAGCTGACCCGGGTGGACGAGGGCGAGCTGCGCGAGCAGGTCGAGCAGATCAACCGCCGCGTCCTGCGCGAGATCGGCATCGACCCCGCTCCCCAGTGGCCGGTCCTCTGACCGGGTTATGGCGGCTGGGGTCAGAGTTTCTGGTACATGACGTGCAGGCCGACCAGCCCGTGGTCGGGGTGGTCGAAGGCCTCCGGGACGGTGCCGATGATGTCGAATCCGAGCGAGCGCCACAGGTGGACGGCGGGGTGGTTGGCTTCGACCACGGCGTTGAACTGGATGCCATGGAACCCTTCGGCCCGGGCCCAGCGCAGCACGTACTCGCCGAGCGCGCGGCCTACTCCCCGGCCCTGGTGAGCGGGATCGACGATGAAGGATCCGGTGGCGATGTGGGCTCCGCGTCCGGGCCGGTTGGCTCCCATCTTCGCGGAGCCGCAGATGGTGTCGTCGCCGGTGACGGCGACCACGGTCTGCCCGGGCGGTTCTTCCATCCACCAGGGGCGCGCCTCGCCGGGGGTCTGCTTCTCCGGAAAGGGATAGGTCTTACCCTCGGCCATGATCGCCGCGTAGAAGGGGTAGATGCGCGGCCAGTCCTGGTCCGTGGCTTTCCGGATGAGCACCCACCTGAATCTAGTCGAGTCCGGCTCGCGGGTCAGGCGGGGATCAGGCCGAGCATGCGGGCGTAGTTGTCGCCGAGGATGCCGTCCAGCTTGGCCTGGGGGATGGGGTCGCAGCCCACCCGCCCGGCGTGGGAATTCACGTCCAGCAGCTTGGCCCGCAGCTTCACCGGGTCATACAGGAAGCCCGGGTAGTCGGTGCCGAAGAACAGCTTCTCCAGCGGGACGAACGACGCCTGCGCGTGCACCAGGAAGCGCAGCAGCTCCTCGGTGGTCACGCTGGCGATGTGGTAGCTCAGCTCGGCGTAGAAGTTCGGGTGCTTGGTCAGCATGAACATGGCCTCGTCCACCCAGGGCAGCCCGCAGTGCGCGATCGTGAGCCGCAGGTCCCGGAAGTGCCGGCCCGCCGCGTCCAGCAGCGCCGGGCGGGCGTACTCCATCCGGGCGTCGATCCGGGTCGAGCCGGCCTGGTGCACCATGACCGGGATCCCCAGCTCCTCGGCCTTGGCGAACACCGGGAACGCGATCACCGGGTCGGCGGGGGACCAGTCCTGGTACATCGGGTACAGCTTGAGGCCGGTCAGGCCCAGGTCGCGGACGGCCCGTTCCAGCTCGCGGACCGCCGCCGCCGGGCCGCGGTAGGCCGGGTTGACCGAGGCGTACCCGATGAACGTGTCCGGCCGGGCCGCGGCGATCGCGGCGATGTAGTCGTTGCACTTCTCCGGCGTGGGCGGGCCCGGCACCCCGGTGATGCCGTACGTGTCCACCGTGCCGATCAGCTCGCCGTCCAGGAATTGCGGCGACACGGCCAGGATCACGATCTTGTCGAAGCCGGGATGGTCGCGGACCGACTCGTCCGGCCCGATCACCGGGAAGCCCTTGCGGCTGTACCCGCTGGCCTCCCACTCCTGCTCGGTGGGCGGGCGGTGCGAGGGCAGCAGGCCCAGGCTGCGGTAGATGCACAGCGAGCCCTCGCGCCCGTACTCGGTGGTGAACTCCGCGTCCTGCGCGAGGCTCAGGATGTGCGTGTGCGCGTCGATCTGCATCAGGAACGGATCTTCTCCAGCGTGCGCAGGAACCCGCGGTTGGCCTCGGCCAGGATCTGCGGCTCGTCCATGGTGAGCAGTTCCCGGCCGCGCATCAGGATCCTGCCGTCCACGATCGTGGTGTCCACCGCGCTGCCGTTGGCCGAGAACACCAGGTGGGAGTAGATGTGCGCCTTGTCGCCCGGCATCAGCGGGGTGAACATCGGGTTGGCCGTGTCCACCAGGATCAGGTCGGCCTTGTGTCCCGGGGTGAGCTGGCCGGTGTCGTGCCGCAGCGCCGCGGACCCGTTCCGGGTGGCCATCCGGACCACGGCCGGGGCCTGCATCAGGCTGGCGTCCACCCGCTGGGCCCGGTGCATCAGCGAGGCGAACTTCATCACCTCGAACGCGTCCCGGCTGTTGTTGCACTCGGCCGCGTCGTGCCCGAGGCCCACGTTGATGCCGGCGGCGAGCATCTCCGGCAGCCGGGCGATCCCGTTGCCGAGCTTGGCGTTGGAGCTGGGATTGTGCGAGATCTGCGTGTGCGTCTCGCGCATCAGCGCGATCTCGGTGTCGGACAGCCACACGCAGTGCGCGGCCACGCAGTCGGCGCCGAGCAGCCCGGCGTCGTAGGCCACCTCGGTCGGCCGCCGGCCGAACCGCTCTTTGCTGTTCTCCACCTCGGTCAGCGACTCGTTCAGGTGGATGTGGATGCCGGTGCCCAGGTCGTCGGCCAGGGCGCGGGCGTCGCGGAGCAGTTCGGGGGAGGCCAGCGGCAGCCACTCGATCCCGACGTACACCTCGATCCGGCCGCCGCCCAGGCCGTGCACGGCGTCGTAGGCGTCCTGGTTGTCCTGCAGCGTGTCCAGGTTGTGCTCGGGCAGCGCCACGTCGTTGGACAGCACGGCCCGGATGCCGATGTCGTGCGCGGCCCGGCCCAGGTCGGGCAGCCGGCGGTACATGTCGTTGACCGTGGTGACCCCGCACTTGATCGACTCGAGGTAGCTCGCGGCCGCGGACCAGTAGGCCGCGTCCGCGTCCAGGGTGCGGATGAACGGGTACCAGCAGGCGTCCAGGTACTCCCACAGCGGCAGGTGATCACTGAAGCCCTTGGCGATCGCCGTGTGGTAGTGCAGGTCGACCAGGCCGGGCATGACGATCTTCCCGGCCGCGTCGATGACCTGGTCCCCGTCGGCGGCGGGGCCGGGGTAGGGGCCGTCGCCGACGGCGGCGATCCGGTCGCCGTCCAGCACGACATGCCCGCCGAAGTGCACGTCGTCGGCGTCGTTGATGGTCAGCACCGTGCCGCCGGTGATGATGATTCTGCTCATGCCGTGCTCCTGTGGTCCGCGCTCCGGTGGGTCAGTTCGTGTAGTCGATGGCCGCGACGATGCGCTGCAGGGCCTGGTTGGCCTGGGCCAGGACAGCCTCCTCGTCCACGGTGAGCAGTTCCCGCCCGCGCATGAGGATCTTGCCGTCCACGATCGTGGTGTCCACCGCGCTGCCGTCCGCCGCGAACACCAGGTGCGAGTACAGCTGGGCCGGGTCGCCCGGCAGCAGCGGGGTGAACATCGCGCTGCGGGTGTCGACCAGGATCACGTCGGCCTTCTTGCCCGCGGACAGCTCGCCGGTCTCGTGGCCCAGCGCGGCCGCGCCGTTCCGGGTCGCCATCCGCACCACGTCGGGAGCCTGCAGCAGGCTGGCGTCGCCCCGATGGGCGCGGTGGATGAGCGACGCGAACTTCATCACGTCGAACAGGTCGCAGCTGTTGCTGGACTCGGCGGCGTCATGGCCCAGGCCGACGTTCAGCCCGGCGGCCAGCATCTCCGGCAGCCGGGCGATCCCGTTGCCCAGCTTGGCGTTGGAGCTGGGGTTGTGCGAGATGTGCGTGCCGGTCTCGCGCATCAGCCCGATCTCATGATCGGTGAGCCAGACGCAGTGCGCGGCCACGCAGTCCGGGCCGAGCAGCCCCGCCTCGTAGGCCACCTCGGTCGGCCGCCGGCCGAACCGCTGCTTGCTGTTCTCCACCTCGCCCAGGGATTCGTTCAGGTGCACGTGGATGCCGGTGCCCAGCTCGTCGGCCAGCGGCGCGGGCGTCGCGGAGCAGCTCCGGGGAGGCCAGCGGCAGCCACTCGATGCCCACGTACACCTCGACCCGGCCGCCGCCGAGGCCGTGCACGCGCGTCGTAGGAGTCCTGGTTGTCCTGCAGCGTGTCCAGGTCATGCTCGGGCAGCGCCACGTCGTTGGACAGCACGGCCCGGATCCCGATCTCCGCCGCGGCCCGGGCCAGCCCGCCGAGCTGGCGGTACATGTCGTTGACCGTGGTCACGCCGCACTTGATGGACTCCAGGTAGCTGCTGAGTGCGGCCCAGTACGCGGTCTCCGGGTCGAGCGCCCGGATCGACGGGTACCAGAACTGCTCCAGCGACTCCAGCAGCGGCAGGTGATCACAGAAACCCTTGCCGATCGCGGTGTGGTAGTGCAGGTCCACCATCCCCGGCATGACGACCAGGCCGGACGCGTCGATGACCTCGGCGCCCGCGGGGACCTCGCCGGGATAGGCGCCCCCGCCGACCGCGGTGATCCGGTCCCCGTCGATGACCACGTGCCCCGCGAAGTGCACGGTGTCGGCGGGGTCCACGGTGAGCACCATGCCGCCCTCGATGACGATCATGCGGGTCCTTTCCTGGCTGGCCTGGCGCTCACCGGTTTCACGCCATCGCCGTCTCGGCCGCGGCACAGTCCGCGAACGCTCTTATCGTGGCCATCCGGTCCGCACCGAGCGGGAACACGGTGACCGAGTCCACGCCCAGCCCGGCCAGGTCCCGCAGGTGCTGGCGCGCCTCGTCGCGGCCGCCGGCCAGCGCCATCCGCTTGACGAACTCGACCGGCAGCGCCTCCGCCGCCCGGGCCGCCTCCTGGAACTCACCGCCCGCGTAGCTGGCGCGGACCTGGTCGATGGTCTCCTGCGGCAGGCCGCCAGCCGGCAGTGCACCGGCGCGGTCTGCGGGAACCAGGCGGCGATGGTGCGGGCCGCGGCGATGGCCGCGTCCTCGTCCTCGTCGATGGCCCCGTAGGCGAACACGGTCACCGGCGGGCGCTCGCTGCGCCCGGCGGCCTCGGCGCCGCGGTCGATGTGCTCCAGCGCGAACGAGATCCCGTCCGGGTGCAGCCCGGCCAGCAGGATCACCCCGTCGGCGACCCGGCCGGCCAGCTCCAGGGTGCGCGGGCCGGTCGCGGACACCCACACCGGGATGTCCGGCCCCGGGGGGAAGCGGTAGTGCGCGTCGTGCAGCGCGAATCCCGGCTCGTCGGCCTCGACGGCCGCGCCGCTCCACAGCGCGCGGATGGCCGCGATGGACGCTTCCAGCGTGGCCAGCCTGGCCGGGGTGTAGCCGAGCGACAGCAGCGGCCGGTCGCCCGCGCCGATGCCCAGGATGACCCGGCCGCCGGAGATCTCGGCCAGGGTGGCCGCGGCCACCGCGGTGATCGCGGGGTGCCGGGTCACCGGGTTGGTGACCGCGGTGCCGAGCGTCATCCGGGACGTCTGCCGGGCCGCCAGCGTGAGGTAGGCCCAGCAGTTGCGGGAGTGCAGCGAGGAGTCGGTCAGCCAGAGGTTGTCGTAGCCGAGGGTCTCGATCTCCGCGACCATTACCTCGAAGTCGGCGGGCGGGTCCACGCCCTGCAGCGTTACTCCGGTGCGCACCGTGCTCACCACTCCTGTCCGTCCAGTCGGGCGACCGTGGCCGCCAGCGCCGCCAGGCCGGCCGGCACCGGGTCGACGTCGATCCACTCCTGCTCGGTGTGGGTGCCCTCGCCGGTGGTGATGCCGAGGGTCAGGGCCGGGATGCCGCGCGGGTAGGCCGCGTTGGCGTCGGTGCTGGCGGCGGTGAGCCGGGGCGGGATTCCCGCCTCGCGGAGCACGTCTGCGGCCAGGGTAGCCAGCGGGTGGGCCGGGTCGAGCTGGCCGGCGGGCCGTTCCCCGATGTCGTGCACGGAGATCCCGAGCGGCACGGCCGGGTCATCCAGCACGGCCCGGGCGGCCGTGCGCAGCGCGTCCAGCGCCGCGGGGTCGCCGCTGCGCAGGTTGACCAGGAACCCGGCCTGCCGGGCCCGCGAGTTGACCGACTCGCCGCCCTCGATGAGTCCCACGTTCACGGTGGTCTTGGGGAGGGCCGGGTGGCCGGCCCGGGAGGGGGCGGCTCCGGGCGGGCCAGCCCGGCCAGCGCGGTGATCAGGCGGGCCGCCTCGTGCACCGCGCTGGGCTGGCTGGCCTCCTCCCAGGCGTGGCCGCCCGGCCCGGTGACCGTGACCCGCCACCGGGTCGAGCCGACGCCGGTCACGTTCACCCGCCCGAGGTAGTTGCCTTCCAGCGCGATGACCGCGCGGACCGGGCCGGGCGGGTCGTCGAGCAGGGCGCGCACGCCGGCCAGGTTGCCCAGGCCCTCCTCGCCGGTGGTGGCCACGATCCACACCGGGTGCCGGAGCCGGGCGGGCAGCAGCGCGTCCAGGGCGCTCAGCGCGCAGACCGCGACCGTGTTGTCGCCCACCCCGGGCCCGGAGAGGCGCCCGCCGTGGCGCACGACCGCGTGCGGAACCTCGGGGCCGAACACGGTGTCCAGGTGGGCGCAGAGCAGCACCGCGGGCCTGCCGGGTCGCCGGCGCGCAGCCGGGCCCGGACGTTGCCCGCCGCGTCGGTGGTGACGGCGGGCAGCCCGTCGGCGGCCCACCAGTCCCGGACGACCTGGGCGCGCTGCTGCTCGCGGCGGGGTGGCGCCGGGATCCCGCACAGCGCGATGGTCCGGTCGAGGACCAGCCGGGCCAGCTGCCCGGGCCGCGGCTGGCCCGTGCCCGGCTGGCCTGGCCGGGCGGCCGGCCCGGCTGGCCGGCCCGGCTGGCTGGCCCGGCTGGCCCGGGCGGGCGCGCTCATCCGGCCACGATCCCGCGGGCCATCAGGGTGCCGATCTCGGCCGCGGCCAGCCCGGCTTCGCCGAGGATCTCCGCGGTGTGCTGGCCGAGCGCGGGTGCGCCGCGTGAGTAGCCGAGGGTCGCGGCGCCCGGGTTTCCGGCGGGGCCGGCGGGCTCGGCCGGGCCGGGCGCCACCGAGAGCGGCGGACGGACCGTTTGATAGCCGTGGCCATCCGGCGTACTGGCCGCGTGGCGGATCTGGAGGGCCTCAGCCTGCGCCGAGGTCAGCGCGGCGGCGGGCGGAGCACGGGGGAGGCGGGGATGCCGGCCCCGTCCAGGGCCTGCTGCCAGTGCCCGGCGGTCTCCCGGGTGAGGACCTGCTCGATCTCGGCGGTCAGCTCGGCGCGGTGCCGCAGCCGGTCGGCGTTGGTGGCGAAGCGCGGGTCCGCGGCCCAGTCCGGCCGGCCCAGCACGTCGCAGAGCTTGAGCCACAGCGGCTCGCTGCCCGCCCCGGCGAGGGCGAGGGACCCGTCCCGGCAGCGGAACACGCCGTACGGGGCGAACTGGGGGGAGTCGTTGCCGAGCAGGCCCGGCGAGGTGCCGGTCTCCAGGATGTCCGCGGCGTAGCTGGTGAAGCAGCTCAGCGCGAACTCCAGCAGCGACGAGCTGACCGTGCGGCCGAGCCCGTCGGCGGTCCGGGCGAACAGCGCCGCGATGATGGCGGTCGCCGCGCTCATCCCGGACCCGATGTCCAGGACCGGAGCGCCGACCTTGACCGGGCCGCCCGCCTCGTTGCCGGTGACCGCCATGATCCCGCTGGCCGCCTGGAGGATCAGGTCGAAGCCGCCGCGGGCGGCGTCCGGGCCTTCCTGGCCGAACCCGGAGATCGACGCGTACACCAGCCGCGGGTTGAGCGCGTGCAGGCGGTCCGGGCCGAGGCCGGCCCGCTCCAGGGACCCCGGCCGGGCGTTCTCCACGAACACGTCGCTGGCCCGCGCCAGCGCGCGGATCAGCTCGGTACCGTCCGGCGTGGCCAGGTTGACGGCGATGCTCCGCTTGCCGGTGTTCAGCGACGCGAACAGGCCGCTCAGGGTGCCCACCGTGACCGCGCCCTGGGCCCGGTAGGGGTCGCCGCCGGGCAGCCCCTCCACCTTGATCACGTCGGCCCCGAGCGCGTCCAGCACCATCGTGCAGTAGGCGCCGGACACGAAGCGGGTCAGGTCCAGCACCCGGATCCCGGCCAGTGGTTTGCCCGCGGGCGGCCTCACCATGGGGGCGGTTCCCGGTGCTCGCCGAACTCGGCGCGGAGCACGCCGGTGATCTCGCCCACGGTGCAGCCCGCCCGGGCCGCGGCCAGGAAGGCCTGCATGGTGTTGGCGCCGGCCGTCACCGCCTCCTTGAGCTGGGTGAGCGCACGGGCGGCCGGGGCGGCGTCCCGCCCGGACAGCCGGCTGGCCAGCCGGGCCCGCTGCTGGCCGGCCGCGGCGGAGTCCACCTCGAACAGCCGGGGCGGGTGTCCTCGCCGCCGCCGGTGAACTGGTTGACCCCGACCTTGACCCGCTCGCCGGACGCCGTGGCCAGCTCGCTGCGGTAGGCCGCCTCGGCGATCCAGCGCTGGGGGACGCCCTGCTCGAGCAGGTGCACGTAGCCGCCGCCGGTGTCCACCTCCTGGACCAGGGCCAGCGCCCGGCTGCGCAGCTCGCTGGTCAGCGACTCCACAAGTACGAACCGGCCAGCGGATCGAGGTCTGGTCACCCCGGATTCATGGGCGATGATCTGCTGGTGCGCAGGGCCAGCCGCCGACTCTTCCGTCGGGATCTCCAGCGCCTCGTCATAGCCCATGACATGGATGGACTCGGCGCCGCCCAGCACCGCGGCCAGGCACTGCAGGGTCGAGCGCACCACGTTGTTCAGCGGTTCTGGGCGGTCAGCGTGGCCCCGGAGCAGCCGGAGAAGAAACGAGCGGCCGAGTGCGGGTGGCCGCCCCGAAGCGCTCGGTGGCGATCTCGTACCACAGGCCGCGTGCCGCGCGACCTTGGCCGCCTCCTCGAACAGGTCCAGCTGGCTGGAGAAGTGGAAGGACAGCCGCGGCGCGAACGAGGCGACGCCAGGCCGCGGGCGGTGAAGTGCTCGGCGTAGGC
>CAVPIM010000007.1:0-291685 GCA_963704995.1 uncultured Actinomycetes bacterium
GACAGTAAAGATTGCTTGATCTAGGGTCCTGACCTGCGGTGAGGAATCTTCATTGTCACTGCAGCGCCGCCCGGATGCCCGTTTGCCGGGTTCCCGGAAGTGGCTGGGTGCCGTTTTTGTCACTGAAGATTGCTCAGGGCCGGGTTTTGCGGCTGGCGAGGGTCGTCGCGGCTGCGGAGATGGCTTCCGGGTAGGCCGCGGCGAGGAACAGTGCTTGCGGGTGTGATTCGGTGGTCGATCGGGGGTTGGACTCGATGAGTGCCGTCGTCCGGCGTTTCCATGTGTGTTCGGATCCGGCTGGTCCTGCGGTTGCCTGGACTCTGGCGTAGATCAGCTGCTCGGCGGTGCAGCGACGGCGGAGCCGGCGGGCCTGACGCTCGGCGGCCAGGATGTCGGGGCATCTGCTGACGCTGAATTGCGGTGTTCCCGGCCCGGACAGCCAGATTCCGTGCTTGAGGCAGACCTGGTGGTGCGCCGGCAGGTGCACCGGGACCGGCTGCTGGATGCGGCGGGCTGCTGCGCAGAGGCGGCAGGCGGTGGCGGCCCGGGCGGGCTGTCCGCTGTTGGCGCCGAAGGCGGGCAGCGCGCTCTTGATGGCGGTGAGGGTCGTGCCGCTGATGGCTGCGAGCTGGGCGGCAGCGTCGTCGGCCCAGGGCGTGAGCTGGTCGTGCTGCCAGCGGTCGTCGTGCCAGCGTGCCTTGACGCTGAACCATGGCGGTAGCGCCTCCAGCAGGGTCTCCGGGCTGGTGCGGTTGACCGCGGCGAGGCGGTTGAGGAATGACGCCAGCGTTTCCCCGGCCACCGGGGATGCGGGCAGCGGCAGCGGGGACGGCTTTATCCGCCTGGTCCCGGTCAGCGGGGCGTATCCGCTGATCCGTGCGACGTGACAGTCCGGGCACGGGTGCGGCCGGATCTCGTGCCGGTCCAGCGCCCGGTAGAACTTCGGCCTGGTGCCGCGGAAGCCGAGGAGCGTGACCTCGGTCAGCAGTGCCGACGCCCTCAGGTGCGGGTCATCGTCCAGCCGCTGCCTGCAGTAGCCGGCGAACGGCGCGAAGTCATCGGCCCGCGCGGCGGGCATTCCGGGGGTCCGGTGGCCGCGCACGTAGTTCCGGATTGTCTCGGGACTATGGCCGTAGGTTCTGGCGATCGCGCGGACCGGCATGCCGGCGGCGTGGTCGGCGAGGATCTGCTCACCACGGTCGCGCGGCAGCATGTTCGTCATCGTTTCGCGGCTCCGGTGCGGGGCGACGGTGCCTGCGCGGTCATGTCGACGGCGATCAGGTCGAGGCTCTTGCGGGTGATCTTCTCGGTGCCGTCGAGGATGGCCTGGCAGGCAGCGTCGCGGATGAGCCACAGCAGGCTGCCGATCAGGCCGCGGGTGCGGCGGTGCAGGTAGTCCGCGAGTGTGACGAGGGTGCCGTCTTTGTGCCGGTAGAGCCGCAGGATGCCTTCGAGGGCGGCGATGAGGGTGGCCCATTCCTGCCCCGTGGTGAACGCGGCGGCCGGGATCAGGGTGAACCGGCCGGCGACCTGGTCGCCTCGCGGCCCGGCCAGCAGCGCTCCGCGGTCCAGCCCGATGCCCGCGTAGACGAAGGTGACCGGCAGCCTTTCTGAGAAGTACTTCAGGGTGTCCGATGCCTCCGCTCCGGCGCGGGTGCCCATGTCCAGGTTGTGCAGCTCATCGACGATGATCATGGTCACGCGGGTGTCCAGGCAGATGCCGCAGACCGATTCGATCACCTCGGTGATGTTGGCCCGGCGGGGAACGGGCAGGCCGAGGAACCGGGCGAGCTCGATGGCGATCATCTTGCCGGTCGCGGCCGGCGGCACGGTGATGTAGATGACGGGGATGTCATCGCGGGAGCGGGGATGCCGGTGGCGGTGCATCACCTCGGCGGTCTTGCCGAGCTGGGTGACCGCGGTGGTCTTCCCGGTCCTGGCCGGCCCGGACACCATCAGCCCCGACCTGCCGTAATGCGCGACGCGGTTCATCCGGATCAGGTCTCCGCCGCGCTTGACGATCCGCTCGATGACCGGGGTCTGGACCACGACCAGCCGGGAGTGGTGCTCCAGGCGCTCTTCGTCGTGCGCGGCGCGCTTGCCGTCCTCCAGCGCGAGCCAGTCCTGCTCGGCGAACAGGTAGGGGATCGAGGGGACGGCTGCGACGAACTGCCGCCAGCCCGGCAGCGTGGTCAGCTGGACCGCAGAGCCGGCGCTGCCTGCGGCGGGCGGGGTCACCGCCATTTCTCTGCCTCGCGGAACGGGTCGAAGATCGGCATCGGGACGATCGCGGACTGCCCGTCCGTTGCGCCGGCGGGTTCCCCGTCTGCTGGACTGTCGTGCTCTGGCTGCGGCTCTGGCTGCCCTGCGGGCTGGACGGCCCTGGTGCGGCCGGCGACCCGCCGGTCCCTTTTGCTGAGCGTGGTTCCTGGCGTGATCCCGTCGCCGGGTCCCTGCCCGGCACGGGTGAGCAGGTCATCGACCGCGTCGGCGAGCTCGGCCTCGGTGGCGCCGGGCAGCTGCTTGCGGGCGTGGTCCCACGCCAGTTCCCCGAACGGGGCCGCGACCCGGTGCAGCTGGGTCCAGAACACCGTGATCCAGCCGCCGTTCCAGTGGTCGCGGACCCAGATCCGGGAGATGTCGTATGGGTCGTAGTGGATCTCCCATAGCCCTTTGCGAGCGGTAACCCCGGAATGCTGCATCCGCAGCGAGTTCAGCTCCGCGCCGTCATAGACACGGCGGCTGATCTTGACGCCGTAGGCGTTTACCACCCGCCAGGCCGCGGGAAGCAGCTCGACATGATCATCGGGTGACAGGGCCAGCGGCACGTAGCCGGCGATCTCAGTCAAGGCGGCGTACTTCTCGTTCGGGGTGAACGCCCGGCCGGGATGCAGCGGGTCACGGAGCCCGTCGTGCGGCCGGTTCTGCCATTCCGCTATCAGCCACTGATCGAGCAGGTCCTGCAGCTCCGGCATCGACCACACGGCATTCTTCTCGGCGCCGCGGCCGCGGTATTCCACGCCCCGGCCGGTATAGCCGGACACGTACTGGGCGAACATCGTCGCGACCGACCCGAGCGTCCGCTCGATGTGCGGCTTGTCGGTCCCGGTGGCCTTGCGCGCGGGCTGGAAGCTGATGCCCAGGAACGCGCAGGACGCCTTGAAGGATTCGGAGACGAACACCTTGCCGTGATCGACGACGATCACCTGGGGGATGATGACCGGCCGGGCCGCCGCGTGCTCCAGGCGCTCATCGATGCTGAGCATCCGCCGGAACGGCAAGGCGGACGCCGACATCTTCATGGCCTCCGGCCAGCCCGGCCGCATCGGCTCGGGCGTGACGGTCCGGGCCAGCAGCACGCTGGCATCTACCGACTTGGTCGTGGGCCGCAGCACCGCCGCGGTCACCGTCCTGGTCGCGACGTCGATGATCCCGGTCAGGTCCACCCGGTCGGTCACCCCGTTATCCAGGCGGACCAGGACATCCAGCGGTGTCGAGTCGATCTGCATCAGGTCACCGGGCGCGGAAACCGCCACCTGCCCGAACGGCCCCTCGGGGCGCGCTGCCAGCGACCGGCGGGTCTTCGCCGACCCGGTCGTGTGCCGGCCGACCTCCAGCCTGCCGAACAGACGGTAAAGCGTCCGCCTCGACGGCATCGCCGCCGGCTCACCGCCGGCCTCGGCGAGGATCTGCCTAGTCCGCCGGAAAACGAACACCGCGGTCCGCGTCGACTCGTCCGTCGCCTCGCTGATGGCCTGCCGCATGGCCGCAACCACGGCGTCGCCCGCCCGGCCGTGCGGGTGCATCTGCTTGCCGGCCCGGCCGTCGATCATGCCGAGCAGGCCCTGCTCCTGGTAACGCCGCCGCCGCTTGGCGATCGCGCTGGCAGTCACCGGGTGCCCGGCGGCCGTCAGCTCCGCCGCCTTGGCCTGTTCCCTGCGGGTAAGCGAGAACACAGCCGGGTCATACTCGGGCCGCGGGACCGTTCCTTCTTCCGCGTCCGGAGGAACCCCGCGCAGCACCTCGACGATATGCCGCTGCCACCACCGGGCCTGCTCCACAACCTCCGCGGGCAGGTCATCCAGCCCCGATACCTGCGGCACCGCCGGGCGCGGGCGGGCATCCAGCACCGCGAAGTCCTCCGCTGACAGCAGCCCGGCCACGCTGGCCATGACGACCTGGCCCCCGGTGTCCGCCAGGCGGGCAACCGGCCCGGACACCCCGATCACCGTCAGGTCCTGCCCGCCGAACCGGACCCGGTCCCCGATGCCGAGCTCACCCGGCCGCCCGCCTGCGGTCACAGGACGCCGCCCGGAACCGCACCGGAACTGACGGCAGACTCCGAGGTCAGCCTGACGGACAGATCCGCAGTCAGCACATGCCGCCACATCAGGTGGAACAGCACCGGCAGGACCGCCATCGGGTCGCCTGCCGCGACCGCCCCGGCCATCAGCGGTGCCGGCTCGGCGAAGACCTTCGCCAGCAGCCGGGCCACGTCCTGCGAGCCGCACCGCTGATGCCGGTACCGCGCCAGCCACGCGACATTCGCCGTCCGCACCGGATCCGGGGCACCTACCCGCCGGAAACCCCACCCGGCCAGCTCACACGCCCAACGGGTCACGTTGAACGCCTCCGCGTCCCCCGGCTCGATCCGGTCATCAGGACGCACGTCGATCACCGCAGCCGACCCGTCAGCCAACCGGGCGAACAAGTCCGGTGCGTGACGCCGCGACCGGCCGGTGCCGTCGCGCCAGTGCAGCCAGAACGGCTGCGACGAGATCGCGGTGACCTCAGGATCGAAATCCAGCAGCATCACGTGATCCCGCTCAAGCCAAGACTCGTACCCCACATGCGAGCCGGTCGTCGCTGACCACCACAGGCCCGGCAGGTGCCGCTGACCCCTTGTCCACCGGAACTCGCGGACCGGCGCGAAGGCTTCGGGGCACAGCCCCGGCCACGAAACCGGGAACTCGCGGCGCTCAGCTCCAGACGCCTCGAGATAGCAAAGCTCAAACCCCAGATCCGCGTCCGCAGCCAGCGAAGGCTGCATCAAAGCTCACACTCCGGCACATAGGTCACGTATCGAGCAAACTTTAGTGACACAGAGAGCCAGGCGAGCACGATTCATTGACATTGAGGAACGTTCGTTGTCACCGGACAACCAGGGCCGCGGCTGAGATCGAGCTACCAGAACCGAATGGTGTCCCGTGCCAAATAAATCGGCCCGGTAGGTGCGCCGTGACCTGGGCGGGCCTGTTTGACTGTCAGACGATCAAGCTGCCTGTTGCCGTCCAACTCGGGCCGTGATCGTAGTGGAGCAGGCTCCTTGCCAGTTGATCTGGCCCGGTCATTCCTGGCCCGTAGCAGGGCCTCGACCGCGTGTTCGTGCTGGTACAGAGTGCGCACGGCCGAGGCGCGGTCGCGTCGGCTGAGGACACCTCGTCCGATCGTCGGCAAGGAGGTGCGAACGGGCCGGATCGAGTGTCAACGGGCCGATTTACGTGTCACGGGACAAGCATGAAGAGTTACTAGCGGTCGATCACGCCCAGCGCTGGCCATGCATAAATATGCGGGCCTGGCCGCTGCTTGCTCGGCCGTAGCGAGGATCGCCAATGGTGCGGGGAGCTCTTGATAACCGCGCGCCGAGCCGCCTCGATATGGACGCGCTGGTGGTATGTCGCGCCGGTCGTCTTCGTAGCGCAGGAATGGTCGTTCTGTTCGGGTGCCAGCGGGTCGGCGTGCCGGTGGGAGGCGGAGGGCCTGCGCGGCTCTGCTTGGCAGGCGCGTGGCCTGGAGACGGATTTGTTATTGGTTGCTGGGTGGAGATGCCGGTTTGAGCGGATGTTGCCGGAGGGTTTCCTGAACGCGCCGGGCGCGTGGGGCTCCGATGCGCTGGTAGATCGCCAGCGCCTGCTTTAGGTGGGCGATACCTTCGCCGGGGTTGCCTTCCCGGAGGTGGCTGTTGCCGATTCCTTCCAGGGCGCGTGCTTCCTCGGGGGCCGCTTTGATGTCGCGGGTGATGGCCAGTGCCTGAGTGTGCTGGTCGCGGGCCTGGCCGGTGGCCGGGGTGCGGAGCGAGAGTTCGCCGAGGCCGTTCAGCGCTTCGGCCTGGCCGAGCAGGTTGCCGAGGTCAGTGAACAATGCCAGGGCGTGCTGGTGGCTGGTGGCGGCGGCCGGGTAGTCCCCGGTCTGCTGCTGGACGAGGCCGAGGCCGTTCAGCGCTTCGGCCTGGCCGTCCAGGTTGCCGAGGTCAGTGAACAATGCCAGGGCGTGCTGGTGGCTGGTGGCGGCGGCCGGGTAGTCCCCGGTCTGCCGCTGGACGAGGCCGAGGGAGTTCAGAGCGTAGGCCTGGCCGAGCAGGTGACCGAGGTTACCGAACAGGGCCAGGGCCCGGTGCTGGCTGGCAACCGCGGCCGGGTAGTCCCCGGTCTCTTGCTGCAGGCCGCCCAAGACATTGAGAGCTTGAGCCTGGCCGTGCAGGTCGCCGAGGTCGCTAAACAGCGCCAGGGCCCGCTGGTAGCTGACGGCGGCGGCTGGGTAGTCCCCGGTCAGCTGCTGCACCACGCCCAGGCCGGTGAGAGCCCATGCCTGGCGGGGCAGGTGGCCAAGGTCGGTGAACAGTGCCAGGGCCTGCTGGTGGCTGGCGGCGGCGGCCGGGTAGTCCCCGGTCCAAGTGCTTAGCATGCCTAGCTGGTCGAAGATCCATGCCTGGCCGGACTGGTCACCGAGTTCGCGGTAGAGTGCCAGCGCCTCGGCCAGGCTCGCGGCGGCGGCCGGGTAGTCCCCGGTCTCCCGCTGCAGTTCGCCCAGCATGCCGAGCGTGTCGGCCTCGCCGAGGCGGTCTCCGGCCTGGCGTGCGACGGCCAGGGCACTGTGGTGGAGGGCGGCGGACTGGTCCCAGTGGCCGCGGGCTCTCAGGAAGCCGCTCATGGCGGCGGGTATCACGATGGCATGCCGGGAGGGCGCGCGGGCGGCGTAGTCCGCGGCGGCGTGCAGGTTTGCGCGCTCGGCTTCCAGCCAGGCGGCCGCTTGCGCGAGGGTGGACATGTCCGGGACCTGCGCCGGCGGGTTGCCGGGCAGCGGGCGGCGGTAGGCGCCGGCCCCGGGGTTGAAGTGCTGTCCGGCGGCCAGGGCGGTGTGCAGGTAGTAGTCCAGTAGCCGGCCGGTGGCATCCGCGGAGCCGGCCGGGTCGTCGGCGGCAGCCAGGGTCTGGGCGTGTTCGCGGAGCAGGTCATGCAGCTGGTAGCGGCCGGGCACGGGCTCGGCGAGCAGATGCTGGTCGTACAGGTCCTCCAGGCTATGGCGGGCGACGTCCAAGGTGGTGCCGTCGAGCGCGGCGGCCGCGTAGGCGTCGAAGTTGGGTCCTGGATGCAGGCCGAGCCGGCGGAACAGCCGCCGCAGGTCTTCGGTGAGGTCGTGGTAGGAAAGGCCGAACGCGGCCGCTACCGACAGGTTCTCGGCGCGCATCACGGCGAGCCTGTCCCGCGCGCCGGCCAGGCCGGCGGCCAGGTCAGCGGCGGTCCAGGCGGGATGGTGGCGCAGCTGGCGGGCGAGCATCCCGATGGCCAGCGGCAGGTACCCGCACAGCCGGGTGATCTCACCCACCGCGGGATCGGTGGCGCGGATCCCGGCCCGGGCAGCCAGCCGGGCCAGCAGCGTCGCCGCCTCCGCGGGCGGCAGCGGGTCCAGGGTGATCACGGTGGCGTCGTCCAGCGCGGTCAGCCGCCGCCGGCTGGTGACCAGCACCAAGCTGCCCGCGGTCCCCGGCAGCAGCGGCCGCACCTGCTCATGCCCGGCCGCATCATCCAGTACCAGCAAGATCTTTGTGCCCGCCACCTGATCACGCCAGCGTGTCGCCCGGGCTTCGAGCCCGGGCGGGATCTGTCCAGAGGGCACCCCCGCGGTCAGCAGCAAGCTGGCCAGCGCGTCGGCTGGGTCGACCGGCCGCTGCCCCGCGGTGTGGGCGTGCAGCGGCAAGAAGAACTGGCCGTCCGGGAAGGTCCCGGCCAGCCGGTGCGCGGCGTGCACCGCGAAGGTGGTCTTGCCGATCCCGGCCATCCCGTCGATCGCGTGGATGCCCACTACCCCGCCGCCAGCCGCCACGGTGGTCAGCGTCCCCATTAGCTGCGCGAGTTCGGCCTGGCGGCCGGTGAAGGCGGCGATATCCCGCGGCAGGCCCCGGGTCGCCGCCGCGAACGCTCCCGCCGCTGCGTCTTGCCGGGCCGCCAGCATGCCGGCGGCTGGGCCGTGTCCGCGGGCCGCCGCGACGAACAGCGCGCGGGCCGGCTCGGCCAGGCCCAGCGCGCCGGCCAGCAGCAGCGCGGTGTCCTTGTGCGCGGTGGCGTGGATGCCCCGTTCCAGGTCACTGACCGATCGCGGGGACACCCCCGCCGCCTCCGCCAGATCCTCTTGGGTCAGCCCGGCCTCGGCCCGCAGCTGCCGCAGCAACCCCGCGAACCCCAGTTCAGGCTGCTCCGCCACCGCCCCTACCCCTTTCGCCCACCCCGCCCGTGCTCACCGGCGGGCATGGGCAGGACCACGCCCCAGAGCCTACGCAGACCCGATCACCCCGGCCACCCCGCCAGCACCGGCCAGCCAGGCCAGCCGTCACATCGCCACCGCCGGCCCGCCCGATCCGGCTTTGCCCACCGAACCCGCGCCGGGCCGGCTAGCGCCGCGGCTTCCGGGCGGGCGAGCCGGTTTATGTGGGTTTTGTGTGGGCGGTCGCGTGTGGTGAACCCGCTGGCCGCTGGTGATGGTGGAACCAGCCGCAGTACCGGCCCGCTGAGCTGATCAGCGGCCGGAACCGCGGGCGACTGACCGAACCTGGCCACGCCACCGAGGAGACCACGATGGGCTCCGCATTGCTGTACTACCTGGCGCAAACCTGGACCGCGGACCGGTACCGGCAGGCCCAGCATGATGCACCCGCCCGGGTCGCCAGCCGGGCCCGCCATTCCCGGCCATCCCCGCGCGCCCATCGCGCCCGCGGGCTCCCGGCCGTGGTGGCGCGCCGCCTGCGCACCGTGCTGGGCGGCGGCAGCCCATGATCGGCATACTGCCGCGCAGGCACGCCAGAGCCGGCTACCAGGCTCGCCGGGGGATGAGTGCCGGCACCGTGATCCCGGCCATCCCCAAGCCGGCCAGCGCGGGCGTTGTGACCGTCATCAGGACCTGCCCGGTTCGGCACTACCGGCCGGCAGGCCCACGGCGGCGGATTCATATGGGCTGTTGCGTGGGGTGGTCATGTACGGCAGAAACCCCCGCCGCCGCCCACCCTGGAATCAGCCGCGACGGGCCAGCCGGACAGCACCGGGCAGGCCGCCCGGCTGCCACCAAAGAACGGAGCAACCGCCGGTGAACGCCAACGATGCCACGCTGACTGAGCTGGCCACCGCCCAAAGCGGCAGCATGGTCAAAGACGACGCGCCCAACGCCCCCGCCGGGGGCGGCTTCGACCTGATCATCGGGGCGGTCGCCGGCAGCGCCCTGGGCAGCTCCGGCGCCCCCTACACGCTGACGATCAGCGCGATCGACCTGACCACCGTCAGCCAGCCGTGGCCGCCGCAGATCCTCCACCAAGCCTTCGACGCGGCCAGCGGCTGGCAACTCAGTGGCACCGGCCCCGACTACGAAAGCACCCAGACCATCCCCAACACCATCCCGGGCGGCCCGGACGGCCCCCTGGCCGGCCACACCCTGCAGTTCGTGGCCTCCCTGATCAGCCAGGGCGCCCAGATCGTGACCATCCGCCAAAGCGGTCCATTCGTCCTCGTCTAACCGCACCAGATAACCAGCTGGTGAGCGTTGCGAAAGCCAGCGACCTGCGGCGGCCCAGAACCGCCGGCCAGGGCCGGACCGCGCACCGTCTTGACATCACGTCTCGGGTTCGGGACGTAAACAAAGGAGGAGAACATGAAACGTAGATCCCGCGCCATTGTGGCGCTGACGGGACGCCCGGCTCGTCGCAGCGCTGGGCGTGCCGAGCTGCGTGGCCGCCTGTCTTGTGCTGGCGGGGACCGCGGCTGCGCCGGCATCTGCGTCGCCCCGGCCAGCGCAGGCCGCCCGGTTTGACGGGGCCGGGCGCCCTGGGCGGGTCGGTCGTGCTCGGCGGCAGCCCGGGCGCGCCGGCCGCAGTTCCGCGGCCGGCGCCCATCGCACCACCGCACCACAGGAGGTCGTCATGAACCACATCCGCCGTATCGCCGCCGTCCTGGCCGGCCTCGCCGCCACCGTGGCAGTGTTCGCTTCCACCGGGCCCGCCGCGTCCGCTATGCAGGTACCACCTCCGGGCCAGCTCGGCACTCACCCTGTCCACCATGCAGCGGCCACCCCGGCTCGCATCCACACGGTCGTCATCGGCGGCATGGCCGGCTGGCAGATCACCCTCATCGCCGCCGCGGCGGCGATGCTCACCGCCGTGCTGGCCGTTCTCCTCGACCGGGCATTCGCCACCCGGCGGCGCACGACCGCAAACGCCTAGGCCATAACCGCATGGCGCAATTCAGATCCGGTACACCAGCAGGCGGGTCACCGCTCATGGCCGGGAGTGGTCATCCCACTCCCGGCCAACGGCCAACCCGATCCCCGCGCTCCGCAGCACACCACCTTGCGCATTCGCGGCATTGTCTCTGGCCTGGCCCAATATCCGGCCCAGAACACCTTCGAATGTGTGCACCGATCCGACGGCCGTCCAGACGCGCCAATGCTCGCCTTCTGGTTTTCCAGTCCGCCGCCGAAAACCCACACGCCGGCGTTGATGGCCTCTTGGACCACCTCGTGCGGGGCCTTGGCCACGGCGGGCATCTCCTCGCCGGGGATGTGGTCCATCGCGTGGGCACCGAACTAGATCAGGTATCGCGTCATCCCATGACTCCACTTGCCCCGGCGGCCTGCTCCGGCCGCCTGTTGACTTGCAGACGAACGCCTTGCTCCGGATCTGACGCTCTGCCAGAAGAAAATTCTCATGGGACCTCTGCTGCGCCCTCGCCCTGCGGTCGGCCGTCGTGCTGACCGGCCGCGGGACGGTCGCCTGCTGCTTCGTCACTGTCTCCTCCGTGACAGACCCGGCGGGGACCGCCAGGATTTGCGGCGGCGACGATGAAGTAACCACAGCGAATTTCAGGCGGTTTGGCCGCACGCTGGGTGCCAGCCCTGGACAGCGCACCACGGCGGGCACGGATAATGAGAGCCGTGCCTGCTGACGAATCATCGCGAGCGACGTGCCTCTTCTGCCAGATCGTGGACGGCCGGGAACCGGCCAGCGTGGTCTACTTTGATGCCGGGGTCATCGCCTTCATGGACCTGCGCCCGATCAATGCCGGCCACCTGCTGGTAGTGCCACGGGCCCACGCCGCGCGCCTCGCCGACCTGGACGAGCGGCTCGGCGCGGCGATGTTCGCCGTGGGGCAGCGGCTGGCGGGAGCCATCCGGCGCTCGGGTCTGCCGTGCGAGGGAGTCAACCTCTTCGTCCCCGATGGCGAGGTCGCCGGGCAGGAAGTCATGCATATCCACCTGCACGTGCTGCCGAGGACACCGGGCGACGGGTTCCGGATCGGACGTGGGTCAGCGATAACCGGCCGGGCCGAGCTTGACCAGGCAGCTGACCTTGTCCGGGGCGGCCTGGACCGGGCAGACTGACTGGGTGCAGGCTGTGCGCCGCCAGCGGATCCCGATTTCGTCCGCATCGAAGCAGTGCGGCGCCGGTTCCGCGGCCAGTACTTCCGTCACTTGAGGCTTTTCGCTCACCGCAACTGGCGCACATGCCGCGATGAGGTGCGCGGCCAGGGCACCGACCGTGCACGCGAGGATCCCATCCAGTAGGCCAGCCCAGCAGTCGAGGGCGCCAAGTGCCGACGCGACCGCAGGGAACTCGTGTCGGCTGAGCCGATCGCAGGGAGTTACCAACTCACCGAAGGCCGGCGCACACAGTCCTGCCGTTATCTGGAGTCCGAATCTGGTGTCCTCGCTGTAACCGCCGCAGGTGTTTTGTTACAGTTTTGCCCCCTGATGGATGCATTATCCCGAGAGTGTCTCCGCCGTAGCCCCCGTGCAAATCTCCTTTTTGCTGATGCTTTCGAACTAAGTGGCTGCCACGGTGAAGGTTCGTCGGCGGCTCATGTCAACGCCGCAGACGTCCTGATCCGACCGGCACAGACAGGGACGGCTCCAGATAACCGCCGTGATGGATGCTGTCGGATGCTCGATTGAGCAGGGGGTGGGACTTGCAGATCAGGTTGTTCTGCACCCGGTTGCTGGATGCAAGGCGCCTCGGGCCTTAGCGATAGGTGCGTTGTGGCTGGTGGCGGGTGGACCCGGCAGCCGGTGGTTCTATGCCGGGTAGCCCAGCCGGGTTGCTTGTCCGAGCGCGGTGTTGAGGTCGTTCCAGAGGTCGTCGATGTGTTCGCAGCCGGCGCTCAGGCGCAGGAGCCCGGGGGGTACGTGTTCTTGTCCGGGGAGTTTGCTGCGCCGTTCGATGGTGCTTTCGACGCCGCCCAGGCTGGTGGCGTGGACGATGATGTGCACGGCGTCGCAGAGCCGGTCGGCGGTGGGGGCGTCGGCGACCTCGAAGGCCAGCACGGCGCCGAAGCCGGTCATCTGCGCGGCGGCGGTTTGGTGGCCGGGGTCGCCGGGGAGGCCGGGGTAGCGTACGCGGCTGACGGCGGGGTGCTCGTCGAGCCGGCGTGCGAGTTCGGCGGCGTTGGCCTGGCCGCGGTCGAGCCGCAGGGCCAGGGTGCGCAGGCCGCGCAGCGCCAGGAAGGCTTCCAGGGCTCCGGGGGTTGCGCCGGTCAGGCCGCGGCGGTGCCGCAGGCGGCCGGCGAGAGCCTGCTCGCGGGCGATGGTGATGCCGGACAGCAGGTCGGAGTGGCCGCCGATGAATTTGGTGGCGCTGTGCACGACCACGTCCGCGCCGAGGGCGAGGGGCTGTTGCAGCAGCGGCGTCGCGAACGTGTTGTTGACGCCGACGAGTGCCCCGGCGCGGCGGCCGGCGGCGCACAGGGCGGGAAGGTCGGCCACCTCGAGCAGCGGGTTGGAGGGGGTCTCCAGCCAGAGCAGGTCCGCGCCGGCGACGGCGGCCTGGACGGCCGCGGTGTCGGTCAGGTCAACGCGGTCAACAGCCCAGCGCCCTTGCTGCTGGCCGTCGGCCAGCAGCTCGCCGACCCCGAAATAGCAGTCCGCCGGGGCGACGATGTGGCCGCCAGACGGTACGAGGTCGAGCACGGCGGCGATGGCGGCCATGCCGGAGGAGAAGGCCACGGCGTGACCGCCCTCCACCTGGCCCACGGCTGCCTCCAGCGCCTCCCAGGTCGGCGTGGCGTCCGTGCGTGAGTAGGCGCGGCCGCCCTCCCCGGTGCCCGGCGCTGCCATGGTGCCGGCATGGAAGTTCGAAGCCAGCACCACGGGAACGTTGAGCGGGCCGCCGGCCGCGTGACTGGGGCGGCCGGCGCAGATGACCGCTGTTTCCGGGTGCAGCCCGGCGGGCGTGGCCGGATGGCCGTCAGGTGTCATGGGGTTCTCCTGCCTTCCGGTAGTGCAGTATAGTGCATCATATGAGGCAGTCAGAATTGGAGGCCCGGGCCGGGGCGGACAGCGTCGCCCGGGCGATCGGCGGCCGGATCAAGCAGGGACGCAGCAGCCGTGGCTGGACCCTGGACCAGCTGGCCGGACGCTCGGGCGTCAGCCGCAGAATGCTGGTCAGCATCGAGCACGGCTCGGCTAACCCGAGCATCGCGACGTTGCTTCTCATCAGTGACGCTCTTGGCATAGGGCTGCCCGCGCTCGTCGATATGGACCGCTCACCCGGGCTGCGGGTCACCCGGGCGGGTACCGGCGCGGTGCTGTGGCGGGGCAAGGCGCGGCGGGCGGGCTGTGCTCGTCGCCGGCACCGGGCCGCCGGACGTCACCGAGCTGTGGGACTGGACGCTCGGGCCGGGCGAGAGCCACTCCAGCGAGGCGCACGCGGCGGGAACCCGCGAGCTGCTCCTCGTCCTTGACGGCGAGGTAGAGCTCAGGGTGGGTCAGCACGCCGAGGTACTCGCCACGGGAGATTCGGCGTCGTTCGGCGGTGACCTGCCCCACGGATACGTCAACGCCGGCCCGCAGGTGGCGCGGTTCGCCCTGACGGTATTCGAGCCGGGCGTGGGGCCCGGATCACGATCGGAGGCTACCGATGTCTGAGGCGGGCATGCTTGAGGACTTCCTCGCCAGCGCCTGTGTCGATGCCGCGGTGTTCGCGCTGCGCCCGGACTACCGCGTCCTGCTGCTGGCCGTGGACGGGATCGTCCCGGGCCCGGGCGATCAGGAAAGCGACGCGCTGCTGCAGGCGGCGGAGGCCGCAGCCCGCCAGACGCTGAACAGCGGGCCGGCGGAGGAGTTGCCGCACGTGGCGGCGTGGCGGGAGGCCTACCGGGCGTTCGGCGCCAAGCCGCAACGCACCCGCAACAGCCTGGAAGCGCTGCTACGCCGTGCAGCGTCCGGGCTGCCCCGCGTGAACCGGCTCACCGACTACTACAACGCGGTCTCGGTGCTGCACCAGATCCCGCTCGGCGGAGAGGACCTGACCCGATACACCGGGCCGCCGCGGCTGATCCGCGCCGCCGGCGACGAGCCTTTCGGCACCGTGGCTGACGGCATCGCGGTGACCGAGCGCCCCGACCCCGGCGAGGTGGTGTGGTGCGATGAGGCCGGGGTGACCTGCCGGCGCTGGAACTGGCGCCAGGCCCGCCGCACCCAGCTGCGCGACGACACCACCACGGCGCTGTTCATCCTCGACGCCCTTGACCCGGTAACCGGCCAGGAACTCCACGCCGCCGCCGACGACCTCGTCGCCCGCCTGACCGGGCCCGGGCCCGGCGTCCGGGCCGCCCGCCGCCTGATCGCCGCCGGCCGGACGCCTGGTGAAGGAGACTGACATGCTGATCCATCCGTGGGACGCCGCGCTCAACAGTGCCGAGTGGCAGGACTGGCTGGCAACCACCGAAAGGTTCGGGATGCTCGCGGTCAACAACCTCGACCCGGCCCGGGCCCCGCTGGTGCTGCCCCTGCACTTCACCGTGGCCGGCGATGAGCTGCTCATGCACCTGGCCCGGCCGAACCCGGTCTGGCCGCACCTGGAGGCAGCTACCGAGGTCCGGCTGGCCGTGACGGGCGACTACGCCTACATCCCGACGTACTGGCGGGCCAAGGCAGGCGGCCCTGACGAGGACGGCGTGCCGACCAGCTACTACGCCGCGGTGCAGTTCGTGTGCCGGCCCACCGTGGTCGACGACCCCCAGGGCAAGGCGGAGATCCTCACCGCCCAGCTCGCCGACTTCCAGCCCGAAGGCCGCCACGCCGCCGTGGCGCCTGGCGCGGCGCCGTACGGGCGGATGCTGCCTGGCATCCGCGGCGTCCGGCTGGCGCTGCTGCGGGTGGACGCCAAGTTCAAATACGACGACGCCAACCCCATCGAGCACCGCCAGCGCGTCACCGGCCACCTCGAGCAGCGCAGCCACGGGCTCGACGCCGGGGCCGCGGCCCAGCAGCGGCGGCGCCTGGCCGCGATCGGTGACTGGCAGACCCACCGGAACCAGCCATGACCGCACGCACGTCCGGCGCCGCTGCCGTGCCACCGTGGGGGCTGGCCACCGCGGCGATGCTGCCGGTCCAGCTAGCTCCGCCCTACCGGTCCACCTGCTCCCGGAACCGCCTGTCTCAGGCTCAGCATGGGAACACTGATCTTCCTGGCATCCGGGACCTACACAGCAAACGCCTTACCACCGGGGCCACGCTATGGACCAATCCAGACATGACCCCCAGCCACCCTGCCAGACAGCCCGGCACGCCGAACTGGGCAATATGCGCGCATCCGTACCAGGGCGGATGCCGTTTACCACGCGTTCCGATTCGGCGATATGCGCATCGCAAACTTATGAAGTGCCACGAGAAATATCTCTGGGTGACAGAAAAGTCTGCCATTCGCTGACCCTCTGCATGGGCGGCAAGAACCCGCCCTGAAACGGCAGATTCAGCACGTTCCCCGCGGGAACGCCGGACGGGAGAGCAGGACCCACCGATGGCGTTCTTCCTGCTCAGTGGCCCAGATCCCGGCCCAGGACCTGCGATCCGTGCGCCACAGGCCGCAGCCGCCCGCGAGGAGCAAGCCCGTCTCGAACGCATGTGCGGCATCCCGCGCGGTCCCGGTTGCGGTACTTTGCTGCTGTACAATCGGTACTAGCTGTTCGAATTATGTTCCTGACCTGTGGAGCTAAGGGGACTCGAACCCCTGACCCCCTGCTTGCAAAGCCGGGCTGGTCCTCCCGCCGACCACGGTGAATGGCAAAAGGCCAGCCCAGAAGCTCCTCTTCATCTCAGTTGAGGGTGCTTTAGCCACGGTCGCACCAGATGTGATCTCCCAAATTCCTCCCAATTTGATCAAGGAAGAAGCTGGCTGGCGATAGCCACGGCCGTCCACTGCCAGCCGATGACCCGCTGGCATGGCTAGGCGCTGACCCTGGCTAATCCCAAGCGGCCCTGGCTCTTACCGCCGATTGCTGCCCCGCATGGGCGCCCGTGCACGGGGTCCTCCTGGCCAGGTCCCGGCTCCGCCTCCCGGGCCGGCGGCCGGAGGCAAGGACTCATGGCCGCGCACAGGTGACCAACGGCCTGGCCACCGCAGGCCAACCCGGCCATAGCGTTGCAACGTGGATACTTCAACGGTCATTGAATCGAGGCCGGTTGAACTGACTGCCCGCCTCGCGGCGCTGGCTGACCCGGTGCGGCTGCGCATCGTGGGAGTGCTGGCCGGCGGCACCCGGTGCGTCTGCGACCTGCAGGACTCAGTGCCGGTGGCGGCGAACCTGCTGTCCTACCACCTTCGCGTGCTGCGTGATGCGGGCCTGGTAACCGCGGCCCGCCGGGGCCGCTGGATCGACTACCGCCTCGACCCTGACGGGTTCGCGGTCTTGTGGGCGCAGGTGTCAGCGGCAGGCGTCCCACTGCCCGGCGAGCACGTCACCGCTGCGCGATGCGGGCCTGCCTGCGACGAGGGAGAGGTGACGCGGTGACCGGCATCAAGGCCGACAGCGCTCCGGCGCCCCGCGCGGGCGAGCGAGCGGTGATGGCTGGGCTGTCCGGGCTGGACCGGTTCCTGCCGGTGTGGATCGGGGCGGCGATGGCCGCCGGGCTGCTGCTCGGCCGCCTCGTCCCCGGCCTGAACAGCGCGCTGAACCGTGTCGCGATCCATGGCACCAGCCTGCCGATCGCGCTCGGGCTGCTGCTGATGATGTACCCGGTGCTCGCCAAGGTCCGCTACACCGAGATCCGGCGGATCACCGCCGACCGGCGGATGATGACCGCCTCCCTCATGCTCAACTGGGTGATCGGGCCCGCGGTGATGTTCGCGCTGGCCTGGCTGCTGCTGCCGGACCAGCCTGCGTACCGTACCGGGGTCATCCTGGTCGGGCTGGCCCGCTGCATCGCGATGGTGCTGATCTGGACCGACCTGGCGTGCGGTGACCGGGAGATGGCGACCGTGCTGGTCGCGCTGAACGCAGTATTCCAGGTCCTGCTCTACGCCCTGCTCGGCTACTTCTACCTGCAGGTACTTCCCGGCTGGCTCGGCCTGGCGACCACAAGCCTGCACGTGTCCATCGCCGAGATCGCCGGCACGGTCGCAGTCTTCCTCGGCATCCCGCTGGCCGCCGGGTACCTGACCCGCACCCTCGGCGAGCGGGCCCGGGGCCGGGACTGGTACGAGCACCGGTTCTTGCCCAGGATCGCGCCGGTCGCGCTGTACGGGCTGCTGTTCACGGTCGTCATCTTGTTTGCCCTGCAGGGCAAGAAGATTACTTCCGAGCCGCTCGACGTGGCCCGGATCGCACTGCCGCTGCTCGCCTACTTCGTGATCATGTGGTTCGGCGGGTTCGCGGTCAGCCGCCGGCTCCACCTGTCCTACCCGCGCACCGTCGCCCTGGCGTTCTCTGCGGCCAGCAACGACTTCGAGCTGGCGATCGCGGTCGCGATCGGCGTGTTCGGGGTGACCAGCGGGCAAGCGCTCGCCGGGGTCGTGGGGCCGCTCATCGAGGTGCCCGTCATGCTTGCGCTGGTTTACGTCGCGCTGTGGGCCCGCCGCTTCTACCCCGCGAAGGAGGTCACGCCATGAAGTGCTTCGACTGTGCAGCGCTTGGCGGCCATGCCGATGCCGTCGCCATCTGCGCCGACTGCGGCGCCGCCATCTGCGCCGACCACGCGCACGTTACTGCCCGCTGGCTGACCCGCACCATGGTCATCAACCGCGTCGTCGCCGTCGAGCCACCCGCCCGCACCATCCGCTGCGGCGTATGCCAGGCAGCCCGCGACGCTGCACCGGTCACCGGCTACGCGGCGGCCGGCTGAGCAGGACCCGGGAAACCACGCCCTCCCGTATGCCGGATCAGCGCCGGGCCGGGCTTGCCTGCTGGTTCAGCCCAGCAAGTGCGTCCCCGACCGCCAGCCCGGCCCTCGTCATCTCGGAACCCATCGCGATCACGGCTGTCCAGGCTGCCCGCTCCTGACCGCCGTCAGCCGAGGAGGTGCGTTCCGCCGGGGCCGGTGACGTGCTGGAGCATGGTTCGGGCGAGCTGCCGGACCTGGGATGGCAGGGGCACATAGAGGTTCGCGGCGGCGTAGGCCTGGCCGGTGTGAGTGAGCCAGTCCAGCATGTTGACCAGTTCCCGCCCGCGGCTCTGGTCTGGCTGGTGGCTGTAGATCAGCGCCCAGCTGTAGCCGGAGATGGGGTAGCTGCTGGCGCCGGGCTGGTTGACGATGGAGAAGTTGGTCGGGGTGATGTGGGCTTTCTGGGCGGCGGCGGCGGCGATGGTCTGGGTGGACGGGAGAACGTAGTTCCCGGCCTGGTTGCGGATGGCGGCGAACGGCAGGACCAGGCCCTGGGAATATGCCTGCTCGACGTATCCGATGGAGAAGGGGGTGCGGAACACCGTGGCGGTCACACTGCCGTTGCCTTCGGCGCCATCCCCGACCGGCCAGTGGAGCGTCTTGCCGGTGCCGACCCTGGCCGCCCAGGTCTGCGACACGCTGGACAGGTAGTTGCTGAAGATGTAGGTGGTGCCGCTGCCGTCTGAGCGGTGCACGACAGCGATCGACGCGGCCGGGAGGGTGACACCGGGGTTGAGAGCGGTAATGGCCGGGTCGTTCCAGCGGGTGATCTGGCCGAGGAAGATGCGGGCGATCACCGGGCCGGTCAGGTGCAGCCGGGCGCCCGCCGGGAGGTTGAGGTTGTAGGCCACGCCTTCGGCGCCCAGTGCGTCGGGCACCTGGGTGACAGGTCCTCCTTTGGCGGCTGCTAGCTCGGCGGCGTTCATGGGCACGTCGGAGGCGCCGAAATTCACCTGCTTGGCGCTGATCGCGGCGATGCCCGCGCTGCTGCCCACGACTGCGTAGTTCACGGTGACCGCAGGATGCTGCTGATGGTACTTGGCGAAGGCCAGGGCGAAGAACGGGGCGACGTACGTCGAACCCGCCCCGGTGAGGATGCCCGGCCCGCCGCTGGGGATGGCCGTGGCCGCGGTGCTCGTGGCAGGCGTGGTGGTACTGCCGCACGCTGCAAGGGCGAGGACGATGATCGCGGCAGCGCATGCACCGAAGGTCCCGACGCGCGCACGGTGGGTGATGCGGTGATGCCGTCCGTCGTTGGCTGGCATGGTGTCCCCTGCGGAGAGTGAGAGTGGTTAGTGGTGGCTGATTTCGCGGAGCCAGGCCTGGGCGCCCATCTGGATGGCATCCCAGGGGCTGCCGAGCGGCGGGGTGTAGGACAGGTCGAGGTCGCTCAGCCCGTCGATGGTCATGTTGTGGAAGATGGCGGTGGCGGCGATGTCGATGCGCTTGGCGATCTCGGCGTGCCGGTGGCCGAACAGCTGTACCCCGAGCAGCCTGCCGGTGGCGCGGTCGCCAGTGAACCGCATCGTGATGCGATGGCTGCCGGGGTAGTAGGCCTTGTGGTCATCGGCTTCGGACTGGACAGTGACCGGGTCGTACCCGGCGGCGGCGGCCTCGTGGTCGCGCAGGCCGGTGCGGGCGGCGGCCTGGTCGAAGATCTTCACGACCTGGGTGCCCAGGCTGCCGGCGAACTCCCGGTTTCTGCCGAGGGCGTTCTCGCCCGCGACGCGGCCCTGCTTGTGCGCGGTGGTGCCGAGCGGCAGGTAGGTCTCGCCGAGCAGCCGGTGGTGGGTGACCACGCAGTCCCCGGCGGCGTACACGTCAGGGAGATTGGTCCGCATGCCGTGGTCCACGGCGATCGCGCCCCTGGCCCCCAGCGCAGCCCCGGCGCTGGCCGCCAGGGCTGCGTCAGGGCGGACACCGACGACGACCAGCACCATGTCAGCCACCCTGGTCACAGCCGGGCCGTCAGCAGTGGTCGCCTCCACCTGCAGCCGTCCCCCCTCGCCGGGACCTGCCGGGGTGATCTGCCGGACGGTGGTGCCGGTCAGCACCTCGACCCCGCGTTCGGCTAGCTGGGCATGGACGAGCTGGCCGAGCGCGGGATCGACGGTGGGCAGCACCTCGGGGAGCTGCTCCATCTGGATGACGTGCAGGCCTCTGGTGGTGAGGGCGTCGGCCATCTCCAGGCCGATGTACCCCGCGCCGACGATGACCGCGGTCGCCGGTGTCTTTTCCTCGAGGGTGCGCATGACGGCGAAGGTGTCGCCCATCGAGTGCAGCAGATGCACGCTGTCATCCGGGCCCAGGGCGTCCAGGCCGCCAATCGGAGGACGGACTGGCACGGCGCCAGTGCCGATGACCAGCTTGTCGTAGGCGAGAAGTTCCTCGGTGCCGTCGGGAGCGGTAACGAGGAGTTTGCGGCCGCCCACGTCGATCCGGCGGGCGGTGGTGTCCAGCCGCAGATGCATCCCGGTGGCTTCCAGGTCCGCGGTGGTGCGGTGGGCGAGGTTGCGCCAGTGGGTGACTTCCCTGGAGACGTAGTAGGGGATGCCGCAGATCGAGAAGTTCGGGTAGGTGTCCGCGACCACCACGCTGACCTCGGCGTCCGGGTCCAGCTCGCGGGCCCGCAGCGCGGCGGATATCCCGGCGTCGCTGCCGCCGATCATGACCAGGTGCATGGCTGGAATCCCTCCGGGATGACTGCTTAGCGGGGCTGGCTGTGGCCGGGCGGCGGGCTGGGATGCACAGGTGCGCCGTCGTGGGTGGCGCGGGCCTGTTCCGGACCGACCTGACTGGCGTGGTGGGGGAAGATGATGTCGGCGGCCTGGGACGGGGTGAGACGGGGGTACAGAGCCCGGATCACCACCACGGCGAGGGCGCCGCCGACGATCTGGGCGGCGATGAACGCCGGCACGGAGGATGGGGCGATTCCCGCGAAGCTGTCCGAGAACATCCGGCCGATGGTGATGGCCGGGTTGGCGAAGCTGGTCGAGGACGTGAAGAAGTACGCCGCCCCGATGTACGCGCCGACGGCCGCGGGGGCGGACCGGCTGCGGTCCGAGCGGGCCAGGGCGAAGATGACCAGGATCAGGCCCAGGGTGGCGATCACCTCGGAGAGGAAATGCGCGGGCGTAGCCCGGTGCTTGGCCGAGATGCTGACCGCCGCCTGGGCGAACATCAGGTTCGCCGCGACCGCCCCGGCGATGCAGCCTGCCACCTGGGCGGGCAGGTAGGCGGCAGCGTCGCGCCAGCGCAGCCCGCCGAACGCCGCGTCTGCGAAGGACACCACCGGGTTGAAATGTGCGCCCGACACGGGGCCGAACATCAAGATGATGGCGAACAGCCCGGCGGCGGTCGCGGCCGCGTTCTCCAGCAGCTCCAGGCCTGTCGCGCCAGGGGACAGGCGCTGCGCGGCGATCCCCGAGCCGATCACGACCGCGGCCAGAAACGCACTGCCCAGCAGCTCGGCCAGCAGCCGCCGCCACAGGGCAACAGGTTCCGGTTGCGATGTCCTGGTCACACCGCCATCTTGACGGTCAATGATTGCTCAGTCAATATTGAGTCAATGAATACTGAGCAAATGCTAGATGTGGCGGCCCGGGCCGCGGTGCATGCGGCGCTAGCAGACCCGGCGCCGGCTGCTGATCACCGACACCCTCGCCCTCGGTGATGTCTCCCCGTCGGATCTGGCGGGCATGCTCGCGATGCCGTCGAACCTGCTCGCCCACCATCTGCACGTGCTCGAGCAGGCCGGATTGATCACCCGCCGCCGTTCCGAAGGGGACCACCGCCGTACTTACCTGAGCCTGATACCGGGCACACTCGACTCGCTCAGCCGCCCGCCGGTGCGCAGGGCGCGGCGGGTGCTGTTCGTGTGCACTGCCAATTCGGCGCGCTCGCACCTGGCGGCCGCTCTGTGGCGCCGGGCCAGTAAGGTCCCGGCGGCATCAGCCGGAACCCACCCGGCGCCAGCGATCGCGCCGGGCGCAATCGCCGCGGCCGGGCGTCATCACCTGCCGCTGCGCCGCCAGCGGCCACGGCACATCAGCCGGGTACGCCAGGATGGCGACCTCGTCGTCACGGTATGCGACCGGGCCCGGGAGGAACTCGGCCCACTGGCGGCGGTGCACTGGTCAGTCCCCGACCCCGTACCGGCCGGCGACCCCGATAGTTTCGACGCGGCCCTGGCTGAGCTGGGTCATCGCATCGAGCGGTTCGCGCCGACCCTCGCGGCTGCTCCCTGAGCCCGGCTTGCCGGGCTGAAGGCGCGGGCCCCGGCGGGGCATATGCCCGCCGGGGCCGTGAGCACTCAGATGCTCTTCCCGTGACTGGATTCCGGTCAGGCAGCAGACCAGGCACCTGGGTGGCGGCCTGCTAGCAGCACTTTGCCCCCGCTGCAGCCGGGTCCGCGGACTGCTCCGCGCTCGCGTCGCCGCCGCAGCAGCCCGGCCCGCGGTCTTCCTCGCTGTAGAAGGTCGGGCTGTCGGCCAGCACGGTGTAGACCTCCCAGGACGCTCCGTCCGGCACGCCTTCCACCCAGAACTTGTCCTGCCGGGCGTAGCAGCAGGTCGTGTCCCGCTCATCGGCGGAAGCCACGCCGCTCCTGGTGAGCCGGGCCTGCACGGCGTCAACGGCGTCGGTGTCGGGGACCTCGATGCCGAGGTGGTTAAGGGTGCCGCCCTGGCCAGGGTTTTCCATCAGCACCAGCTTCAGCGGCGGCTCCGCGATGGCGAAGTTGGCGTACCCGGGCCGGGTCTTGGCCGGCTCGGTACCGAACAGCTTGCTGTAGAACGCGACCGCCTCGTCGATGTCGTCGACGTTGAGGGCGAGCTGCAGACGGGACATGGGAACCTCCTAGAACCGGGGACTTCGATGAATGTCTATGTCTTGCGCTGAGGCCGAGCTTGCCATGAGACATCGGACTCTGTCAATATAGATATATGCTGAAGTCTGATCTGCTGCTCAGCCCGCCCCAGGGGCCTGCGTGCTGCGACCCTGGGTCACAGGTACTCCTGCCCTCGGGGCAGGGTGACCCGGTGGCATGCTGCGCGCCGCTGTCGCAGGGAGCGCTGTCCCCGGAGCAGGCGGAGCAGGTCGCGCCACTGCTGAAGGCCCTCGCCGATCCCGTCCGGCTCCGGCTGATGTCCCTGGTGGCCTCCAACCCTGGCGGCGAAGCCTGCGTGTGCGATCTGGCCGGCGCGTTCGATCTGTCTCAGCCGACCATCAGCCACCATCTCAAGGTGCTGCACGAAAGCGGGTTGCTGGACAGGGAAAAGCGGGGTGTTTGGGTCTACTACCGGGCCCGCGGCCAGGCACTGGCCAGCCTCGGCACACTAATCGGCTACCCCGCGCCCTGACCCGCCCGCCCCCCACCTGCCGCAACGGGCTTCCGGGCGGCAGGCTCTTGCGCCCGTACTCTTCATCGCTTATCGTCGATTAACGATGGACAGTGCAGAGTCACGCGATGACGCCGACACCACCCGAGATCGCGACCAGATCCGGGCGGCCGTCACCGCCCGCTACTCCGGTCTCGCCCGCGCGGCACGCGCCGGGCAGCAGGTCACCGACTGCGATCCCGGCCCCTTCGCGGCAGGCTGCTTCGGTACCGCCGGCGTATCCAGCGACCGGCGAACTGCCCGATGGCGCCCTGCGGGCCAGCCTCGGCTGCGGCAACCCGGTCGCCGTCGCCCAGATGGGCCCCGGGGACTCCGTGCTGGATCTCGGTTCTGGCGGCGGAATCGACGTTCTGCTGTCCGCCCGCCGTGTCGGCCCGGACGGGAAGGCCTACGGCCTGGACGGCTCCCCTGACATGATCGCCCTCGCCCGCGAGAATGCCGCCCAGGCCGGCGTCACCAATGCGGAGTTCCTGCACGGCCACATCGAGGACATCCCCCTGCCGGGTGAGCACGTGGATGTCGTCATCTCCAACTGCGTGATCAATCTGTCCGCCGACAAGCCCGCTGTCCTGGCGGAGGCGTTCCGGGTACTCCGCCCCGGGGGCCGGCTCGGGATCAGCGACGTCATCGCCGACGAAGACCTCGACCCCGCCCAGCGCGCCGACGCGGAACAGTTCACTGGCTGCACCACCGGCACCCTCACCGCCGCGCGCTACCAGAGCCTCCTGCAGGCCGCGGGCTTCACCGGCATCAGCATCACCCGCACCAGCGACCCCGCGCCCGGCCTGCACTCGGCCATCATCAAGGCCACCCGGCCCGGACCATCGCCAGCACCCTCGTCCGGCCTCTGACCGGACCGCGGCGGCGCGGCCCCGGGTCAGGCCGCCGAAAGATGCTGGGGATGCGGGGAGAAGCGGAATTAACCGCGTCTGGCCTGGCCAGATACCTGAAAACGGAGAGTAGAGCTAAGGGGACTCGAACCCCTCACCCCTGCTTGCAAACCTGGACCGGACCGTCCACCGACCACACTAGATGGTAAACGGCCAGCTCAGAGGCTGGCCTTCACTGCGGTTGGGAGCGGTTTGGACAGGGTCGCCCACACTTGTGATCTCCCAAATTCCTCCCAGTTGATCAAGGATGAATCTCGACGGTAGAGGAACTCTTCGAACAGCCAGCCGCGCGCCGCGGGACCGGCAGTGACCGTCCGTCCGCTGCGCGGCCAGGCTTTGCCGTTCGGCAATGTGACGCGGGTAACATGACCCCCGTCCACAGGGGACGGGGACAGCAGATGGGCAAGGCAGCACGGGCGAGGCAGCAGGCTGCCCGGGAACGGATCGCAGCACAGCGCGCAGCGGCGCGGCGGGCGGAGACCCGCCGCAGGGTACTGATCGCGGGTGGCAGTGCGCTGGTCGTAGTCGCTGTCATCGTCGCATTCGTTGTGATACGGGCGAATAGTGGCGGCTCACCCAGCGTGCCGCCCGGCTCTCCGAAGGGGACAGCGCTCCCGGCGAGCGTGCAGCGTGACATCACCAGCGTTCCAGCCTCGACGCTGGACGCGGTCGGCAGCGGCTCGGTCAACTCCTACAACCCGGCCCCGGTCAAGCCGATCAGCGGCGCACCGCTCACCGAGGGCGGCAAGCCCGGAATGCTCTACATCGGTGCCGAGTTCTGCCCGTACTGCGCGGAACTGCGGTGGTCGATGGCGGTGGCGCTGAGCAGGTTCGGCACCTTCATCACGCCGCTGCGCGGCATCCACTCCTCGCCCAGCGATGTCTTCCCCAACACCGCCACCCTGACCTTCTACCGCTCCCGCTACACCAGCAACTATCTGGCGTTCACCCCGGTGGAGAACGAGACGGTCAACCGTTCCCCGCTGCAGCCCACCACGGCCCAGCAGCAGGCGCTGTGGGATAAGTACGACGCGAACTCATACCCCTTCATTGACGTCGGCAACAAGTACGACGTCACGGAGCCCATGTACGACCCGCAGGTGCTGCAGGGCAAGACCTGGGCCCAGATCGCCTCGGCACTGCACAACCCGTCGAGCCCGATCGCCCAGGGTGCCCTCGGGGCCGCGAACTACATCACCGCGGCTATCTGCAAGACGACTGGTGGCCGGCCGTCAAACGTGTGCGCATCGCAGGCGATCACCAGGCTCGAACCGAAACTCTGACACCGCTGCCGGGCCCATCAGAGCATGAGGATCAGCATGTAGCCCATGGTGATGCCCATCGCGATCTTGCCGAATGCGGCGAGTTTGGGCGCGAGGAGTGCCTGACTGGCGGCGGCCCGCTGTGGCATCGCGGCGGTGTCTGGCATGTCAGCCGCCCTGATCATGCTGGCGGCGCGGCCGCTGGATGGGACGGTGACCAGGGCCTGATGCTGTGGGGCTCCGGCCTGGCGTGGTGTGGTGGTCCTGGCGCGGGCCAGGGAGGCCAGCTGGTCGGTGATCCACATGATGTAGCCGAGCATGAACAGGGCCAGGACCAACGCCAGGGCCGGGAAGCCCGCCGGTGAGCTGGGGGAAGTGCCCATGCCAGGCATGGCCATGCCTGTCTGCTCCTGTGCCCCGCGTACGGCCAGGAGCATGTACAGCATGGCGATGCATTCGATGAGGTGCGGGACCGGGTACCGGCACTGCCAGCTGAACCTGGTCTGGCCCCGGGACCGGGCGGCGCATGTGCCGAACCACGCGGCCCCGGCCCCGAACACTGCCATCCATGCCATGGCGGGCAGCAGGTTCAGCTGGGGCACGAGCATCCCGGCCATAGCGGCGCCCATGACCGTATGCAGCCCGTCGGCGTCGGCCTCGGTAGCCAGCCCGCGCCGGCGGCGAAACGGCCAGCCGGCTGGCGGAGTAGCCCGCGGCGAGGATCATGACGGCTGCGAAAGCGCCTGTGAGCCAGGAGGGTCCCGCCACCTCACATGCCCCCTGACGGCGCAGCGCAGTCACCACTGGCGGCGCCGGGGAAAGACCCGGAGAAGCCGCTGCGCAGGGTCGGGGGTTCTTGCGGGCTCATGATGGCCTAATAGTAATTGGCTGCCAGTCGTCCGCACAAGCCGGATATCCGGATGGTCCCAGCCACTGGGAAAGGGATCAATAAACCCCATAGGGGTATCGGGGAAACCCCCGGGCGGTATCCGCGGAACCCTGGCGGGGTATTTACCGGAAGCAAAGAGATTACAAGTTGACCCCTTAGCGTTGCAGCTTGCTTTGGGAGGTGTAGATTCCGGGCACGGCTGCGGGTGATCGTGTGCCCTAGAGCTAGCGGCAGGTCAGGAGCCATGCGGGCGGACAGTGTGGTCCCCGGCGGGGCCCTCCGGAATGATGAGCCACTTTCTTGCTGGAGGACAGGACTATTTAGGTGTCATCTACGGCAGTGACTGGTGAGGCGTCATCCGCGCCCCAGGAGATGAAGTTGTCGGTCCAGGGGATGACCTGCGCGGCGTGCGCGGCCCGGGTCGAGAAGAAGCTCAACACCATTGACGGCGTCGCGGCCACCGTGAATTTCGCGACCGAGGCCGCCATTGTCACGGCCCCCGCCGAGGTTACGGTTCAGCGGCTCATCGACGCAGTGGAGCAGGCCGGTTACCGCGCTGAGATTCTCGATCGCAGCAGAGGCGGGACGCCTGGTGACGGCCCGCAGGAGCCAGCTGGGCGTGGTGGTGACGCGGACGTGGTGGCCGACCTGCGCCGGCGGCTGATCGTGGCGCTGGTGCTGTTCATCCCCCTGACTGACCTGTCGGTCCTGCTGTCGCTGTTCCCGTGGTCGCGGTTCCCGGGCTGGCAGTGGGTCCTGATCGCGGTGGCGGCACCCGTGGTGGTGTGGTCGGCGTGGCCGTTCCACGCCGCCGCGCTGCGCAACGCCCGGCATGGCTCGGTCTCGATGGACACGCTGGTGTCGCTGGGTATCACCGCCGCATGCGCCTGGTCGGTGTACGCGATGTTCGTCCTGGACCGTGGCCAGGGCGGGCGCAGCTTTTCCTTCCTGCTCCTGCACGCTTCTGGGGGCGGGATCTACCTGGAGGTCGCCGCGTCGGTGACGACGTTCCTGCTGGCGGGCCGGCTGTATGAGGCCAGGGCGCGGCGCGATGCCGGGGATGCCATGCGCGAGCTGGCCGCGGCCGGCGCCCGGGACGCCTGCATCCTGGACGCTGACGGGTCCGAGCACCGGGTTCCGGTCACGCAGCTGCGTGCGGGGCAGCGGTTCGTGGTGCGGCCCGGGGAACGGATCGCGGCCGACGGGGAGGTGGAGTTCGGGCAGTCCGCGGTGGACGCCAGCATGATGACCGGGGAGTCGGTTCCGGCTGACATCACCGAGGGCGACACGGTCGCCGCGGGCACGGTGGTGATGGCCGGGCGGCTGGTGGTGCGCGCGGTCAAGGTGGGCCGCGACACCCAGCTCGCGCACCTGGTCGCCCTGGTCGAGCAGGCCCAGTCGCAGAAGGCCGCTATCCAGCGGCTCGCCGACCGGATCTGCGGCGTCTTCGTGCCCGCGGTCCTGGCCGCGGCCGGGCTGACGCTGGCCGGCTGGCTGCTCGCGGGCGCTCCCGCTGAGCGGGCGTTCAGCGCGGCGCTGGCGGTGCTGATCATCGCGTGCCCGTGCGCGCTGGGCCTGGCCACCCCGGCGGCGCTGATGGTGGCCTGCGGCCGGGGTGCGCAGCTGGGCATCTTCATCACCAGGTACCAGGCGCTGGAGTCTTCCCGCGCCATAGACACGGTGGTACTGGACAAGACCGGGACGGTCACCACCGGGGTAATGGCCGTGGCGGGCTGCATGACGGCGGACGGTGAGAGCCGGGATGTCCTCCTTCGCTATGCCGGGGCGGTGGAGCAGGCGTCGGAGCACCCGGTCGCCGGTGCGGTCAGCGCCGCGGCGCGGGCCGAACTGGGCTCGCTGCCCCAGGCCGAAAGGTTCCTGGCCATGCCCGGCCTGGGGGCCCGCGGGTCCGTGGATGACCACGAGGTGATCATCGGCCGTGAGGACCTGTTCGACCATCTGGGGATGACTGTCCCAGCGACGGTGGCCAGCGGGTGCCGCTCGTGGGAGCAGGCCGGGTGCACGGTGGTGCTGGCCGGGTGGGACGGGCAGGTCCGCGGGGGGTTCGCGGTTGCCGACACGGTCAAGCCGTCCGCCGCGGCCGCCGTCGCGGAGCTGCGGAGGCTGGGCTTGCGTACCGTGCTGCTGACCGGTGACAGCCCGGCCACGGCTGAGGCCGTGGCCGCCCAGGCCGGCACGGACGAGGTGATCGCCGGGGCGCTGCCCGATCACAAGGTCACCGTCATCCGCGACCTGCAGGCTCAGGGCCGGCGGGTGGCCATGGTGGGGGACGGGGTCAACGACGGGCCCGCCCTGGCCGTGGCCGACCTGGGGATCGCCCTGGGCTCGGGCACCGATGTGGCCATCAGCGCCGCGGACCTCATCGTGCTGCGCGATGACCTCGGCGCGGTGCCCGATGCGATCGGCCTGGCCCGCGCCACCCTGGCGGTGATCCGGGGCAACCTGGCCTGGGCGTTCGGCTACAACCTCGCGGCGATCCCGCTGGCCGCCGCCGGATTCCTCAACCCGCTGATCGCCGGGGCCGCGATGGCCCTGTCCTCAGCCTTCGTCGTGGCCAACAGTGTCCGGCTGCGCAACTTCGGCGCCCCGGCCGCGCGGCGCCCGGAGTGGTGGCGGCCGCCCCGCGCCGCGGGTCAGAACACGAGCTCGCTGCGGCCGGCGGTCTCTGCTGCCCCCGGTGAGCCGGCCGGATCAAGCGAACAGGTGGACTGATGTCTGGGATGAACTCGGGGATCAACATCAACGATCCCACCGTGATCGCGGCCTTCAAATTGGCGGTGGTCCACCAGGGAATCATTGCCCTGCTGATCTTCGCCCTGCTCGGGTTCGCCTGGATTACCGTGCGTGCCTGGCTGCCCGCAGCCCAGAACGCCAGTGGCACAGCTGCAGGCAGGCCCGCGGTCGCCGTGGCGGAGCCAGCCTGGCGGCGGCTGCTGCGGATCGGGTTCGGCGTGCTGTGGGTCTTCGACGGGATCTTGCAGGCCCAGCCGAAGATGGCGATCGGCCTTCCGTCCCAGGTCATCCAGCCCACGGCCGCGAGCTCACCGCACTGGGTGCAGCAGGTGGTGAACTGGGCCGGTACTAACTGGTCCTATCACCCGATGCAGGCCGGGGCGTCAGCGGTCTGGATCCAGGTCGGGATCGGCATCTGGATGCTCGCGTCACCTCGCGGCCCGCTATCGCGGCTAGCCGGACTGGCCAGCGCCGGCTGGGGCCTGGTGGTGTGGGCCTTCGGCGAATCGTTCGGCGGGATCTTCGCCCCCGGCCTGACCTGGCTGTTCGGCGCCCCCGGCGCCGTCCTCATCTACATGGTGGCGGGCGGGCTGATCGCGCTGCCTCAACGGACCTGGCACGCACCGTGGCTCGGCCGCGCGATCCTCGCCGTCACTGGCTTGTTCCTGGTGGGGATGGCCGTGCTGCAGGCCTGGCCGGGGCGCGGGTTCTGGCAGGGGATCTCCCACCGGCAGCCGGGCACGCTGGCCGGCATGACCGCGGGCATGGCGCAGACGCCGCAGCCGGGTTTCCTGGCCTCCTGGGTCGGCGCGTTCACCGCCTTCGATGAGGCGCACGGGTTCGCAGTCAACCTATTCGTGGTGGTGGCGCTCGCGGCGATCGGCGCGGCGTTCCTGAGCGGGCAGCGGCGGCTGGTCCGCCCGGCGGTCATCGCGTTCACGGTGCTGTGCCTGGCGGACTGGATGCTGATCGAGGACTTCGGGTTCTTCGGCGGCCTGGGCACCGACCCCAACAGCATGCTCCCCTTCGCCCTGCTGGCTCTGGGCGGCTACCTCGCCCTGACCCCAGGCCCGGTCAGCGCGGCGGAACCAGCCAGCTCCGGGGTGGCCGCGGCGCTCTGGCGGGAGCGGGTCCGGCCCGCCTCGCTGCGGCAGTCCGTGGCCACCGCGAGCATCCGGTCGGTCGCCGTCGCCGGCGCGCTCGGGCTGATCATCCTCGGCGCCGCCCCGATGGCCGCCGCCCAGGCCAGCCCGAACGCCGACCCGATCCTCGCCGAGGCCATCGCCGGGTCCACGGCGCCGCTGAACTTCCCGGCCAAGGCCTTCCAGCTCACCGACCAGCACGGCCGGACAGTGACCCTGGCCAGCCTGCACGGCAAAGTAGTGCTGCTCACCTTCCTGGATCCGGTCTGCACCAGCGACTGCCCGCTGATCGCCCAGGAGCTCCGCGCCGCCGGGCAGCTCCTGGGCACCAGCGACCGCAAGGTGGAACTGGTCGCGGTCGTGGCCAACCCCGTCTACCACCAGGTCGCCTACACCCAGGCGTTCGACCGCCAGGAACACCTGACCCAGGTACCCAACTGGCTGTACCTGACCGGAAGCGTCCCGCAGCTGCAGCAGGTGTGGAAGGACTACGGGATCGCCGCGCAGATCCTGCCCGCAGGCTCCATGATCGGCCACCCCGACATCGCTTACGTCATCGACCAGGCCGGGCAGGTCCGCGCCGAACTGAACACCGATCCCGGCCCCGGAACCACCGCCACCAAATCCTCCTTCGCTGTCCTGCTCGCCAACGCCGCCCGGAACGCGCTGAGGTCCTCATGAACCGCCCCGCCCTCCTGACCTCCCTGCTCTTGGCAGCAGCGCTCCTGGCCGCCGGCTGCGGCAGCACAGCCGGGCAGGCCACCGCCACAGTCCGCCCAGCCAGACCGCCGTCCCTGGCCACCTCGCTGGCCACCGGGACCGGGACATGGGCGGTCGCCGTGATGGGCGGTCCGGCCGCCAGCCACAACAACTTCTGGCAGCTGTTCGTCCGCCCCGACGGAACCAGCACCTGGCGGCTGGCGACCCCGCCCGGGGTGGCCAGCAACGGCGGCCTCGTCCTCACTGGCCTGCCGTCTGGGTCGGTAGTGGCCGGGTTCCGGCCCAGCCAGAGACTGGCCTACTCCCCGCTCGCCAGCACCAAGAACAACGGCAGAACCTGGTCACCCGGCCTGCTCGATGCCGGGCTGGCGGATGTCCCCGGCGCCCTGGCCGCCGACCCGGCCAGCGGGCGCCTGCTGGCGTTGCTCACCAGTGGCACCGCCGAGATGTCTGGCCCCGGCGGGACAGCCTGGACCCGGCTGACCACCCGCCACGCTCTCGCCACCTCCCCGGCAGGAACCCGATGCGAGCCGGGCAGCCTCAACGCCGCAGCGTTCGGCCCGTCCGGGCAGCCCATGCTGGCCGCGGGCTGCGGCCGCCCCGGAACCGCCGGGATCTTCTCCCGCACCGGCCGGACGTGGCAGCTCACCGGTCCCGCGCTGCCCGCCGCCTACGCACGCCAGGCCATCACCGTGCTCCGGCTGACTACCGCCAGCGATATCACCACGGTTCTGCTGGCCGCAGGAACCGGGTCAGCGGCACGCCTGCTGGCCGGCTGGTCTGCTGATGGCGGCGCGCACTGGAAATTGTCACCGCCGCTGCCGCTGAACGGCGCCACGCTGACATCGGCGTCGTCCGGGCCCGGCAGCAGCCTGGCGATCATCCTGAACCACCGTCACGCAGCGGCCATCAGCAGCGCCGCAGGCTCCTGGCGGCCGCTGCCAGTGCTGCCCCCAGGCACCGCGACGCTCGCACCGGGCCCATCAGGCGGATGGAACGCCCTAGCCGTCCACGGCACCCAGCTCACTATCTGGCAGGCCGCCCCCCGCGCTCAAGCCTGGACCAGCGCCCAGGTCATCAAGGTCCCCGTCCAGTTCGGCTCATCAGGCTGACGCCACCTCAGGACCCGGACACTGTCCGGCATCAGGTTAATAGGAATGACAGGGAATAGCACCTGCTACCCTTGTCTGGACCTTACCTCGCGTTCTCCACACTGGTCTGATTCCAGCGTCATCCAAACCAATTACTGGCGAGCGGGGACTGGTGGGCTCGCGTATTCGTGTGATGCGTATTCGGACGTGATGGGGCAGACCGGGTTAGCGGCTGTGATCGCCGCCGAGTTCGGCTGCACAGTGAAGTGATCTTGACGATTTCATGTGATGTAGCCGTACCCGGAATGGGTGAGGACCAGGGCAGTGCGGAGCCGGCGCCCTGCCGCTGCTCCGCCGGATCACCGGCCCGGAGAAGGCCTGCAACGAGTAGGGCGCCGCGCCCGGGCCCGGCCGGCTCCCCTGACCCGGGCTGGCCGTAGCCGGGCCGGCCTCAGCTGGGCCTGGTCCCCTGACCCCGGGCTGGTTCCTGATCCTGGGCCCGGCTCAGCAGCCGGCCGAGCCGTCGATGGCCTCGCGGAGCAGGTCGGCGTGCCCGTTGTGCCGCGCGTACTCCTCCACGAGGTGCTGCCACATCCACCGCACCGAGGTGGTCTTCTCCGCGAACGTGAAGGTGTCGTCCAGCTTCGCGCCCTCCAGCGCGGCATCGAGGGGTTCGGCCCGGTAGCGTTCGAAGTCCTCCTCGGCGCCGGCCGGGCCGGCCTCTTCGAAGTCCGCGTCCGGGGCATCGGGGCGGTAGTACAGGTCGGGCACCTGCTCACCGCGGTAGGTCTGCCTGACCCACCCGCGCTCGGTGTCGCTCATGTGCCGGACCAGGCCGAGCAGGGAGAGGCTCGACGGCGGCACGGCGCGCGTGGCCAGCTGGGCGGCGTCCAGGCCAGCGCATTTGCGCAGCAGGGTGGCCCGGTGCCAGTCGAGCCAGTCGCGGAGCATCTCCCGCTCGGGTTCGTTGCGGCGCGCCGGGTAGTTCTCCGAACGCTCGGCGCCGGGTGCGATCCAGGTCACGGCGGCAGACTATGCCTGGGCTTCCCCCGGACTCCAGCGAGTTATGCCGGCAGCGGCGCGCCTTCGCGCACGCATGCCGCAACGCGCGTGCCCGCGTTGCCGGCCCTGGTGAGGGCGCACCACCGAGGCGCGCTGCTGACGTGCGACGGGTGACACCGATGCCAAGAATCTCGCTGGGGCCACGCCGGACCCTGTTCTGCCGGCTGTCCGGGTGGTACGCGCAGCGCAAGTACGGCGTGATGCTGGACCCAGGACAGCCGCCTGCTGCTGCCAGGTGCCGCCCTGGCAGGTAGCCCCCACACGACCGTCCCAGCGCCCGCGGTGACGTTCCGTCAATCACATCAGAAGAAGGAATCTTGCATCCGATGAAACCGATCCGCAAGCCCGCTGGTCAGCGCCACATCCCCGCCCGGACGGGGGTCTCCCTGCGGACGGCCCGGGCGGCCCGCACCCTGCTCGGCACCATCCTGGGCGACGCCGCCACGACCAGGCCACCGCTCATCCCGTACAACCCGGCCCTCCGGCCGCGCAACCGCGGCCGCCGGACCGGCCGGCGGCTCCAGCTCAGCCCGCAGCGGGCCTGGGCCACCCCGCTCGAAACCCTCTTACTAGCCGAACGGGCCGCTCTGATGACCGGCCGCGACGAGGACTTCACCATGATCCTCACCATCGGGTACACCGGCCTGCGCTGGGGGGAGGCGATCGGCCTCGAACACGGCTACCTCCACCCCGGTGAGATCCACGTCGAATGGCAGCACCGCGAACTGGGCAGCCGCTTTCACCGGCTCCCGCCCAAGGACGACTCCTACCGCAGCCCGGCCTGGGAGCCGTGTCTCCCTGTCGACTTGCCGCCTTTCCTGACCAGCCTGCTCACCCGCCAGATCAGAGACCACCCGCATCCACCCTGCGGCTGCGCCGCGCAGCACGGCGGAAGCGGCCGGTACCTCTTCCTCGGCCCCGGCGGCGGCCACTACCGGCGCAGCAACTACGCCCGCCGCGTCTTCCGCCCCGCCTGCGACGGACGCCACGAACCCAAAGACGGCCGACCCGCAAAGCTCGTCATCGCCGACGCCACCACCTGGCCCGGCATCCCCATCGCCGCCTGGCCACCCGCAGGCCCGTCCACTGACTACGCACCGCCGCACGGCCGGGGCATCCAGGCCATCCGCGACGGCACACCCCTCGCCTGCTGGCTCCCCATCAAGCCAGGCCTGACCGTGCACGGGCTGCGGCACGGCCACAAGACCTGGATGGCCGAGGACGGCATCCCCGAGATCCTCGCCGAACAGCGCCTCGGCCACCAGGTCCCCGGCATGCGCGGCCTCTACGCCCACACCTCCGGCCGGATGCGCGACGACCTCAAGCACGCACTCCAGACCCGATGGGAAGACTCCCTCCGCGCCCGCGCCGCCATCGCCCCGCGCTCACCCGTCCCGCTGCTCGACGAGCTGCTGACAGCAGAGGTGACCCACCGCAATCAGGCGACACCAGGAGACAGGGAGAAGATGATCTCCCAAAATCTCCCAACCGCCCCAGGCGGCCCGCGCGGCCCACCCTCGCGATACGGGGAGAACCGGAATTAACCGCGGCTGACCTGGCCAGATACCTGAAAACGGAGAGTGGAGCTAAGGGGACTCGAACCCCTGACCCCCTGCTTGCAAAGCAGGTGCTCTTCCAGCTGAGCTATAGCCCCGCGACGGCCGTACCAGGGTACCCGGTCAGGCCGCCCCCTCAGGGGGCGGTGCGAGCGGCGCTGCGGCGGGCGGCGATCCCGGCGGCGTGCCCGGTTGGGATCCCGGCGCGGACCCGGAGGACCCCGGCCCAGGATCACCAGCCTTCCTCCCGGAGGCCTTCCCCGTCCCTGGCCCAGCCGCCGTACCCGGCCCAGCCGCCGCACCCGGCCCACCCCGTACCCGGACCAGCCCCGCCCGGACCCACCGGGGCCACGCCCGTAGCCGGATCGTTGACCACCCCGGCCCCTTCCGCCGTGAGCACGCCCGGGAACTCAGCGAAGCTGCCCAGCAGATGGGTCGCGCCGGCCCGGTGCAGCCGGTCCCGGGTGTGCCCCCCGGTCAGGATCCCGGCCACGATCGCGGCGCCAGCCCGCCGCCCGCACAGGATGCCGCTCTCCGTGCCCCCGGCGTAGGCCGTCTCGCGGACATCGGTCACCCCGAGCCGGAGCATGGCGCACAGCATCGGGTCGGGCCACGGGTAGCCACGTGGCGCGTCCTCCGGGCAGAGCACCAGGTCAACCTGGCGCCACCAGCCGAGCGTGTCCAGCACCAGGCCGAGCAGGCCGCGGGACAACCCGGTGATGAAGCAGACCCGGACCCCGGAGTCACGGATCTCCTGCAGCGCCTCGGCGGCCCCGGGCATGGGGGCCAGGCCCGACCGGTTCGAACCGCCAGCCGGTAGGAGCGGTCGAACGCGAGCGTGGCGGCTTCAGCGCGGCCCGGGGCGTCGGGGAACAGCGCGCGGAACACGTCCACCGTGGACATCCCGCGGGTCTGGTGCACGTGCACCATGCTGCGGGCGTAGGCGGCGGTGCCGGGGACGATGCCCTGGGTGGCGAAGGCCTCGGTGAACGCGCGTTCCAGAATCCCGCCGTCATCCGCGGTGACCCCGAGCAGGCCGCAGCAGAGCAACGTGACCGGCGTCGCGCTGCTCACACCGAACCCCCGTCTTCAGCCCTGCCGCGCTGCGCTAGCTCCACGGGCCGGGCCCTGCCTCACCTAGTCGTCGCTGGTCGTCGCCTCGGTCCACAGATCGAGCTCGGCGCGGTCGGCCTGGACCTTGCGCCAGACGGCGAATACGCCAGCGCCCGCCAGAACGAGCAGCAGCAGCAACTTCTTCACGGTGCGGACCCCTTCACCTCGGCAATCGGAGCCGGCCCGGGAAGGGGCGGGGGCTCCTTACGCTCCATGCAGACTAGCAAGCGTTTGCGTCACCGGGGCCTGGCCACACGAGTCTCATCCCACACCGGGTCGGTGGATTCGTAGACGTCCCCGGCCGCCCCGAACACGAGGAAACGGTCGAACGACCGCGCGAACCACCGGTCGTGGGTGACCGCCAGGACCGTGCCCTGATAGGTCTCCAGTCCCGCCTGAAGTGCCTCCGCGCTGGCCAGGTCGAGGTTGTCGGTCGGCTCGTCGAGAAGGAGCAGGGTCACGCCGCTCAGCTCGAGCAGCAGGATCTGCAGCCGGGCCTGCTGGCCGCCGGACAGGGTGCCGAACGGCTGCTCCGCGCAGTGCTGCAGCTCATAACGGGCCAGCGCGGCCATGGCCTCGTTGCGCTGCATCGCGTGCTCGGTCATCAGGATCTCGGCGGGTTGCCGCCCGGCCAGATCGGGACGGGCGTGCGTCTGCGCGAACAGCCCGGGGATGACCCGGGCCCCGAGCCGGGCGGCTCCGGTGTGCGCGACGTCAGCCCCGCCGAGCAGCCGCAGGAAGGTCGACTTGCCCGATCCGTTGGAGCCGAGCGCGGCCACCCGGTCGCCGTACCAGACCTCCAGGCTGAACGGGTGCATGAGCCCGGTCAGCTCCAGGTCCTCGCAGATGACCGCGCGCTTCCCGGTGCGGCCGCCGCGCAGCCGCATCCGGACGTTCTGCTCGCGGGGCGCGAGTTCCGGCGGCCCTGCGTCCTCGAACCGGCGCAGCCGGGTGAGCGCCGCCTGGTACCGGGAGGCCATGCCGTCGTTGTAGGACGCCTTCTGGCGCAAGGTCCGGACGAGCTGCTTGAGCTTCTCGTGCTCCTCGTCCCAGCGCCGCCGCAGCTCGTCGAGCCGCTCGTTGCGGTCGTGGCGGGCCTGCGCGTAGCTGGCGAAACCGCCGCCGTGCACCCACACGCTGCCATCTTCGACGGTGATGATCCGGCGGGCGCTGTTGGCGAGCAGCTCCCGGTCGTGACTGACCAGCAGGACGGTCTTGCGCGTCTGGGCCAGCTGCTCTTCCAGCCAGAGCTTGCCCGGCACGTCCAGGTAGTTGTCCGGCTCGTCGAGCAGCAGGACCTCGGCCGGGCCGCGCAGCAGGGCTTCCAGCACGAGCCGCTTCTGCTCGCCACCGGACAGCGTGCCCACGCCCCGGTCGCGGGCCGCCTCGTAGCTGAGGCCGAGCGCCGCGACCGTGCACGCGTCCCACAGCACCTCGGCCTCGTACCCGCCCGCGTCGCCCCAGTCGGCCAGTGCGGCCGCGTACCGCAACTGGGCCGCCTCGTCGCCCCGCGCCCGCATCGCGTCTTCCGCCGCGTCCAGCCGCGCCGCGGCCTCCCGCACCCTATTTTCCGCAACGAAGACCAGCAGGTCGCGGATCACTGGCTCCTCGCCAGCCCGCCCGAGGGGGTGCTGAACCTGGCCGCCGTCCCCCTGCGCCCCCCGGATCCCCCCGATGCTCTGCTGGCCCGGGGGGCCATTCTGCCGGCCCTGATTGGCCCGGATCCCCCCGATAAACTGCCGCATGACCCCCAGCCCGCCGCTGGTGGTGATGGTGCCGGACTGCGGGCTGACGTCCCCCGCGATAAGCCTGATCAGCGTGGTCTTGCCGGCCCCGTTCGGCCCGACTAGCGCGGCGACTGTGCCCTCGCCGACCCGGAACGAGGCGTCATCGAGCAGCACCCGCCCATCCGGCAGCGCGTGCTGCACATGCGCCACCTCGACGTGTCCCACTTCGGTCCCTCCCGGCGGCTGTCGGTACCCTCAGCCGAGGTAACCAGGCGACCCCACGGACCGCAACGGATATACCGGCCGCCGGCCGCCAGTCCCTGGGGCCTTACGGTCTCCTTACCGTCCCACCAAGAAAGTCCTGTAACAGTTAATAACTCGTATGTTCGGCCTATCCCCATTCGCGAGTGCGGCGATACTTACGGCGTGATTCCCCGCGATGTTGCTGCCGGCCGGGCTGCCCTGCCCGCCGCCGTGACCTGTCCCACCGGAGTAGCGATGGTCCTGGCTTGACCGCCGTGCTTACCGGCCGTGGCGCCACGGGCGGCGGCCGGTCGATGAACGCGCGGCCTGTCACCGGGCACGGGGAGACCCGGGACACCGCCGAGCAGTGGCCCCCCGCAGACTGGTTCAAGAAGCCGGACCGGGACACTGCAGGCTGGGCGGGCCCCGGCCGGCCGGACCGTACGGGGGATGGTGCTGCCCGGGACCGGGCGGCCCAGAGCGGGACCGCGGCCGGTGCTTCCGGGTCCGGGGCCACACTGGGGGCCCAGTGGGTCCGGGTGGCATGGCCATGGCTGGTGCTGTGGCCGTGGGCGCTGGCCTGGGTCGCGTTCCAGGCCGGCATGGCCGGCCAGTCGTGGCACTTCTTCGCCCAGGGCGGCCAGCTCCTGTTCGCCAACGCCCCCGGCGCCGGCCTGCAGCTGTACGCGACCCATCCCGATCTGCAGATCGGCCCGCTGGCCCTGGCGGTATCCGGCCTGCTCCGGACGATCGGCCCCGGGAACGGCGAGACCACCGCCATCGCCGCCATGTCGCTGACCGGCCCGCTGGTGCTGGCCGCGGTATGGCGGCTGGTGCCCGCCGCGGAACGCTGCCGCCGGAGCCGGCTGCTGCTCGCCGGGCTGCTGTTCCTGCCCGTATGGACCGAGCTGACCACGCACTTCGCGCACATCGACGACCTGATGGCCCTCGGCTTCTCCGTGGCCGCGCTGCACGCGGTGGCCCGGCGCCACCCGGTCTGGGCCGGGCTGGCCCTGGCCGCCGCGGCCGACTCGAAGCCGTGGGCAGCCGCGTTCGTGGTCCTGCTGCTAGCCCTCCCGCGGCGGCAGTGGCTGACCGCGCTGGCCGCGTTCACCGGCGGGATCGCGGTCATCTGGCTGCCGTTCCTGCTGGCCGACCCGCGGACCGTGGCCGCCGTCACCCGGTTCACGATCCCCAACGACCGCTCCTCGGCGCTGCGGGTGCTCGGCGTCATGGACCCGCGGACCCCGTGGTGGGACCGCTCCGCCCAGCTGCTCCTCGGGGTGGCGGGCGGGGCCGTGGCGGTCCGGCGCGGCCGGTGGCCCGCCGTGATCCTCGTCGCGGTGGCCGCGCGGATCCTGCTCGACCCCGGCGTCTACGCGTACTACACCGCGGGCGCGCTGCTCGGCACGATCGTGGTGGACCTGGTGGTGACGCGCTGGCGGGTGCCGTGGGCCACCGCGACCGCGGCGCTGCTGCTCTACGCCGCGCGGTTCACCCATGAGCTGATCCCGTTCAGCCTGCATCAGCTCGGCATACTGCGGCTGGTCTTCGCCATCGGGGTGCCCGTGATGGTCCTCGGTATCCCCGGCTGGTGGGTGGCCCGCCGCCCAGGCCGGCACGCCCGGGGCCAGCACTCCGGCGGCGGCCTCACCGGCGCGGAGCACGAGCTCCCGGGCGGCGGTCCCGCGCACCTCCCCGGCCCGCTTCCCGCTCATCCCTCAGGCCCGTTCCCCGGGTTTCACGCCAGCACGTCTTCGGCCCGCCCCTCCGCACCGCTGCCGGTCCGCCCGCCCGGCAGCTACCCCGCGCATCCATCCGGGCCGCTGCCCGTCCGCCAGCCCCGCGCTTACTCCGCCCCCCAGCCCACCGCGCATCCCGCGGGCCCCGGCGGGGAGGATCCCGACCTCAAGTCCATGGTCTGGGACCGGCTGGCTCACAACACGGCGCGCAGCGCCGCCCGGCCCACATCCGGCCGGGGGGAGTTACAGGTCGGGCAGCGCGGCCCGCGGCCCGGGATGTTGAGCCAGTAACCGTTGACGATCCCGCGGGTGGCGTGGATCGCGGCGGCCAGCTGCTGGCTGGTGACCGCGGCGCCTGGCGGGTTGGTGGACAGGCCGGCCAGGATGGCCACCCGCGGGTTGGCCGCCCGGGCCTGCGCGGCCGCGTCGCGCACGAACGTGGCGTACGTGCTGGTGCTGCGCTCCAGGCTCTGCGCCTGCAGCTCGACGACGTCCGACACTTTCGCGAGCGCCCCGGCCAGGCCCAGGCTGAGGAACTGGCGCCACCGCGGGCCACCGGCCGGGTCCGGGCGGACCGTGGTCAGGTTGAGGGCGGGCGCCGCGATGAGCGCCAGGCCGTGCGCGTGCGCGGTATCCATGGCCTGGTGCGCGGCGGCGGCCGGGTTCAGCTGCTCCGCGCGCGGCGTGAACGCCCAGGCCTCCGGGTCGTACAGGACCGCGCCGGTACCGGGCGGCAGCTGGCCGCCGGACACCGCCTGGTCCAGCTCGCTCACCGACGCGAACGTCACCACCGGCTGCGCGCCGGCCACGGTCAGCGGTCTCTGCCCGGTGTTCAGGATCTCCAGGACCCGGGACCGTTGCAGCCCGGCCAGCACCGCGGGTTCCGACGCCACCTGCGCGAGCGCCGCCCGGGTCAGCATCCAGGCCGGCCGGCCGCCGGGGGCCAGGGCCGCCGGGGTAAAGCTGCCGCGGCGCGGATCGGGGATAGCTGGCGTGGCCGCGGGGCGGGGAGGACGCCGAGCAGCTGGCGAGCGCGCACGCGACCGCCGTGAGCACCGCGGCCCCGCATACTTCGCGGGCTGCCGCGGTCATCAGCCGCGCGGGCCGGGAGGCCATCATGGCTCCTCAGTACGGGTCAGGCCGGTCAGTACGGGTCAGGCCGGGTTTACTGGCTGGCTCCGGCCGGGCCGCCTGCGGGCCAGGGGCCCCGGGTTCGCAGATTACCCACCGTGCGCCGGGGCGGCCCGGCCCGGCCGCCGTAACGAGCCCAGCTGGACGTTGGCGGTCATGCCGCTCAGCGGGGTGACCGGGGTCCGGCCGATCACCCGCACCACGGCTTCGTAGCTGGCGCCGCCCGAATTGGCCACCGGCGTGGGCGACACCTCCCCGATCGTGCCCTTGACCCCGCTGAGCTGCGCGGCGGGGACAGAGATCGTCACCTTCCCGCCGACCTTCACCGCGGACGTGTCAGTCTGCGGGATCAGCAGCCTGACCTGCCATCCGCCGCCGGTGCGCAGCGCGATGACCGGCAGCGCCAGGCCGGCCGCGCGGAGGCTGGCCATCGGCCCGCTGGGCAGCAGCGAGAACCTCGGCTGCTGCCCGGGCGAGGCCTGGGCGTGCGCCGCCGAGCCGCTCAGCCCGGCGGGGCTTACCGTGTCGCCCGGCTGCCCGTCGATGGCAACGACAGTCCCGCTCCGGGGCGCGACGATCTCGGTCGCCGACAGCTTCATCCGGTCCGCGGCCCGGCGGGCCCGGTCCTTGGCCAGCTGGGCCTGGGCCGCGGCGATGCTCGCGGCCGCGGACCCGTCGGCCTGCAGCGCGGCCAGGTTCGCCTTATCGGCCGTGATCGCCGCCCGGTCGGCCCGGACGGCCGCGGCTTGCGCCCCGCCGGCCTCGGTGGCCAGCACCTCTCCCGGGTGGACGGCCTGGCCGAGATGGACGAGGACCCGGCCGACCCGGCCGGCGGCCCCGAAGTTGAGGCTGGCGAGGCCGCTGTTGCTGACCACGCCGGTGAGCGAGCGGCTGTCGGCGGCGAGGATCGACGGCACGTAGAACGCGACCCCCACCACCGACGCCCCGGCCAGCAGGATCCCGCCCAGGCGCTGCGCGCTGCCGGCGAACGTCCGCGAGCCGCCCTCGCCACGGTCGCGGGACTCCCGGCGCGGGAAGAGCACAGCCAGCAGCGGGATGCGCCAGGCTGGCTCTTCCTGCGGGTCCGCCTCGTAGTCGTCGTCCTCGTCCCACGGGTCATCGCCGGTGACCGGCGGCAGCCGGAAGACGTCCGTCTCAGCGCCGTACCAGCCCTCATCACCTAGGCCCCCGGGGTATCCGGGATCCGTATACCCCGGGCCGGGGTGACCGGAATCCGGGTCGTGACCGGAATCGGCGTAGCCGGGATTATGACGGCCAGGATCGGGGTGACCAGAATCGCGAAGGCCAGGCCCGGAAAAGCGGGAACCACGGTCGCCGGTACCTGAATAGCCCGGATCCGGGTCACCCTCCCCGGGATAACCAGAACCGCCGTGAGCAGGCTCCTGGTAACCAGGGTCGCGGAAACCGCCGGACCCGGCCCGGTAATCCCTGTCATCGGCATACCCGGATCCGGGATAACGGTCCTGCGGATAACGGTCCGCGCCAATACGGTCCCTGGGATAACTGTCCTGGGCGTAACTGCCGGGGAGAGCGTCTGATGCGTGCCCGTCCCACCCGCCCGCGGTGTCAAGCAGGAGCCCGTTTCCCTGGTCGGGCGGACCGTCCTCGTACTCGTACGCGGCGTCATCGTCCAGGCCGCCGTAGCCGTCCCCGGCCGGATCCGGGATGTCCTGGATCAGCATGCTCTGCGGGCGGCGGCTGCGCCACGGAGCCCAGTCGCGCCGTTTCGCCCCGGGCTCCGCCCGGCCCCCCGCGGGCATCTCTGTCTCCCGGTCGTGGGGTTCGACCGCCTCGGGGTTATCGTCCCCGATAAGGAGGGACACGTCAGCTCACTCCAATGGCCGCCGGGGATAACGAAGTTATCACAGCACTTTGCGGCAATGAGCCCGATCCGGTTACCTCACGTTCTACCTTGGTAAAGCAGGCGGGCCGGCCGCAGTGCTGCGGCCGGCCTAAACGCTTCACCAGCCAATGTGATCCGCGTAGACGCATTAGTGCAGGTACCTAATGGATGTTTTGGTCTTTGCGCTTACGGTTGTCCTGCTCCTGGTGCTCATCGTGGCCTGCCTGCTGCCAGTCGGCGCGGACAGCCGGGATGACCAGGGCGACGGGATGACCGAGGTGGCCATCCCGCGGCACGTCCGGACCCCCCGGTGGCGGCCACGCACCCTGGCCTTCTTCGCTGTGACCGCGCTCGCGAGCCTGCTCTTCCTCACGGTGCGCCCCCTGCCCGCGCTGTACGCCGCCTCGGTGGGGAATGTGGCGGACGCGATCACGCGCGACCCGGCCACGGTGAACGGGTACATCGCCCGGCTGCGGCCCGCCCTGGTGTTCTTCGGGGTGGCCTACATCACCGGGACCGCCCTGGTGCTGCGCGCGAACCTGGGCCGCCGCCTGGCCGTGCTCGGCCACGCCGCGCTCTACATCGCGATGTCCATCCTGACCCAGGCACTGATGATCGCGACCGGCATCGCCTCCGGCTGGCTGGTGGCGCCGTTCGGCATCGAGGCGACACTGGCCAACCTGCTCATCGGCGGCCTGGTGGTGATGCGCCTGACGTTCACCACCTTCGTGCTGCCGCGGGCGACCACGCTGCCGGTGGTGCGCCGTCCCCGGCTGTGGGACACCGTGCTGACCTGCTGCGCGCTGGTCACCGTGGTCACCGTGCTGATCGCCGGCTACGCGTACATCTCCGAGCAGTCCAACCTGGACTCGGTGTGGCAGGTGTTCCTGCCCCTGTACGCGGTGAGCGTGCTGTTCATCTTCATGTTCGCGCCGCTCTGGCTGCTCTGGTGGGTCAACCGCAGGCTGCCCGAGCCGGGCCCGCACCGCCCCCCGGTGGACATCATCATCCCGGCCTACAACGAGTCGGACAACATCGCGCGGCTGCTCCGGTCCGTGGACGTGGCCGCGGCCCGCTACGGCGGCCCGGTCCTGGTCGTGGTGTCTGACGACGGCTCCACCGACGACACCGCGCAGGTCGCCGGGGAGGAGATCGCGCACTTCCGGCACGCCCGCGGGTGGGTGCTGGCCGGCCCCAACGGGCGGCAGTCCGCGGCCCTCAACCGGGCTATCGCGGCCACCGAGGCGGAAATCATCATCCGGGTGGACGCCGACTGCGTGCTCGGCGAGGACACGCTCGTCTACGCCGTCCCCTGGTTCGAGGACCCGGAGATCGGCTGCGTGGGGGCGATGGAGGAGCCGCGCACCGACACGGTCACGTGGTTTCACCGGATGCGGGCGCTGGAGACGGCTTTCCAGTTCCGGTTCGCCCGCCTCGGGCAGAGCCTGGTGGACGGGATCGTGGTCATCCCCGGCACGTTCACCGCCATGCGCCGCGCTCCGGTCGAGGAGGCGGGCGGTTTCCCGGTCGGGATGAACGGCGAGGACTCCGACGTCACGATGCAGATTGGCCGGCTGGGCTACCGGGTGGTGGTTGACCCGCGGATCCGCTCCTACGAGGACGTGCCGCGCGGGCCCGGCGAGTTCGTCGAGCAGCGCACCCGCTGGGCCCGGGCCGGCTTTCACGTGTACGCGCGGCACGTGCCGCTGCGGGCCGGCTCGGCCGGCCCGCGCGTCTGGTTCTGGACGCTGCGCCGCGGCTTCTCCTGGTTCTCCATCCAGGCCGGCCTGGTCGCGCCCATCTTCCTGGCCGAACTCGCGGCGACCCAGCCCAGTGTCCGGGGCAACATCCTCACGTTCCTGCTGCTCTACGCGGCGGGCGGCGGGGTGGTGCTGGCGATCAGCCTGCCGTACGCGGTCCGCCACGGGTTCTGGCGGAGCATCCTGTGGTCGCCGACCTGGTTCATGTTCGCGTTCCTGCGCCGGGTCGCCACCCTGGAGGCCGCTATCTCCCTGCCCGTCCGGCCCTTCCCGGACCGCGCCGTGACCGTCGCCCGGCAGGAGCCTGCGGCCGGCCCGCAGGAGGACCCGGTGCCGGCCGCGGCCCGCCCTAGCCTGCTGCTGCCCGAGGAGGACTAGCCTCCCGGGCCTGGCCGGGGGCACCCCGGGTGCCGTCCTGGGACCAGGGGCGGTGCCGCCCGGGCCGGGCCAGCGCCGCGGTCAGCTCGTGCAGCGCGTGCACGGAGTGCGCGCTCAGCACCGCGTCACAGTACGGCCAGGCCGCGGCCATCCCGCCGGCCAGCGGACGGTACTGCTCGCTCTTGGTCCGCGGGTTGACCCAGATGATCCGGTGCGCGACCCGGGACAGGCGCTGCATCTCGCGGCGCAGCACGGCCGGCTCCCCGGTGTCCCAGCCGTCCGAGATGATCACGACGACGGCGCCCCGGGCCAGGCCGGGGCGGCCCACGGTGTCGTTGAACTCCTTCAGCGAGGCGCCGATGCGGGTCCCGCCCAGCCAGTCCGGCGCGGCCTGGCCGGCCCGCTGCAGGGCCTGCTCGGGCGGCATGTGCGCGAGTGCCCCGGTCAGCCGGGTCAGCCGGGTGGCGAAGGTGAATACCTCGGCCTCGGCCCCGCCCGCCGCGCAGTAGAGCAGCTGGAGCATGGCCCGCGCGTAGGGTTCCATCGACCCTGAGATGTCGCACAGCACGATCAGCTGGCGCGGCCGCCGCGCCGGGGCCCGGCGGGCCAGCCGCAGCGGGTGGCCGCCGGTGCGCCGGGCGTGCCTCAGCGTGCTGCGCAGGTCAGTGCGGCGGCCCCGGGCCGAGGGACGCTCGCGGCGGGAGCGGCGGAGCGGGACCGCCAGGGTCAGCTCGCTCATCAGCCCGGTCAGGGCCTGCAGCTCGGCCGGGGTCAGCTCGGCGAAGTCGGTGCCGGCCAGTCTCTCGACCCGGCTGGCCAGCACCGGGCGGGCGGTGTCCGGCGGGCCCGCTGCGTCCGGTTCCGCGGCCCCGCCGGGGACTCCCGCACCGTCGCCCTCCGGGCCGTCCGCCCCATCCGGGCCGTCTGCACCGGGCGGCGGTGCCCCCGGGGGCGGGGCCGGGTGCTCCTGCGCGGCCCGCGCGGCCTCGGCCAGCAAGTCGTCCACGGCGGGCCGGGGCGGCGGGCCGGGCGGGTCCGCCGCTCGCGGGCCGGGCGGGCCCGCCGCGCCGCCGCCCGCCGCGCCGAACAGCTCGCGGACCACCCGCTGCACGGTCTCGGTGTGCTCCGGTCCGGAGGCGAACGTGGCCAGGGCGCACAGCGAGAACTCGTACTGGGTGGCCGGGCGGGCCAGCGGCACGGCCCGGGCGAACCGCTCGCAGCGGCCTGGGTCGGCCGGCACCCCGGCGTCCCGCAGTTCCGCACCCAGCCGGGCGGCGATCAGCGCCAGGTCGGCCGGGACCCGGTCCCCGTTGCTTCCCTCAGTCATCACCGGCCGCCGCGGCGAACCCGGCCGTCCGGAGGACCTGCAGATCTTCGGAGTACTTCAGCACCACGCCCGCAGTCTGGGCCGCCACCACCTGGTCGAGCCGGTCCGCACCCAGCACGACCAGGGCCTCCGCCCAGCTGATGGCCTCGGCCACGCCGGGCGGCTTGGCCAGGTCCAGGTCGCGGAGCCGGGCGACACCCCGGGCCACCTGCCCGGCCAGCGGTTCCGCCGCCGCGGGCACCCGGCGGCGGATGATCGCCGCGACCCGTTCGGTGTCCGGGTACTCGATCCAGTGGTAGAGGCAGCGCCGCTTCAGCGCATCGTGCAGATCCCGGGTCCGGTTCGAGGTGAGCACGACGACCGGCGGCAGCGCGGCCCGCCGCGTGCCGAGTTCCGGGATCGTGACCGCCGACTCGGCGAGCAGCTCGAACAGGAAGGCCTCGAACTCGTCGTCGCCCCGGTCCACCTCGTCGATCAGCAGCACGGCGGGCCGGGGGCCGGGATGGTCCAGCGCGGCCAGCAACGGCCGGGCCAGCAGGTAGTCGGCGCTGAACAGGTCGGCATCGCGGAGCGTTTCGCCGCGGGACTCGGCCAGCCGGATCGCGAGCAGCTGGCGGGGGTAGTTCCACTCGTAGAGGGCCTCGGCGGCGGTCAGTCCCTCGTAGCACTGCAGCCGGATCAGCGCCGTGTCCAGGACGGTCGCGAGCGCCTTGGCCGCCTCGGTCTTGCCCACGCCGGGCTCGCCCTCGAGCAGGATCGGCTGTCCCATCCGGGCGGCCAGGAACAGCGCCGTGCCCAGCGGCTGGTCAGTGAGATACCCGGCCCCATCCAGCTCGCGGACCAGCGTGTCGACATCGGGCAGCCGCCCGGAAAGGTCACTCAAGGGCATAGCTCCATCATCGGTCATCCACTACATCCGCGCGGACGGGGCGGCCCTGGAGGGCGGACCACACGTTGGCCGGGGTGAGCGGCATGTCCGCGTGCCGCAGGCCCAGCGGGCGCAGCGCGTCCACCACCGCGTTGACCACGGCGACCGGGGAGCCCACCGTGGCCGATTCCCCGACGCCCTTAGCCCCGATCGGGTGGTGCGGGCAGGGGGTGACGGTCTCGCCCAGCTCCCACGAGGGGCATTCCAGCGAGGTGGGCAGCAGGTAGTCCATGAACGAGCCGCCCAGGCAGTTCCCGTCCTGGTCGTAGGTGATGACCTGCATGAGCGCCATGCCCACCCCGTCGGCCAGCCCCCCGTGCACCTGCCCCTCCACGATCATCGGGTTGATCCGGACCCCGCAGTCGTCGACCGCGATGAACCGGCGCAGGGTGACCGCGCCGGTGCCCGGGTCCACGTCCACCACGCAGATGTACGCGCCGTAGGGATAGGTCAGGTTGGGCGGGTTGTAGACGGTCTCGGCGTCGAGGTGGCCCTCGACCCCGTCGGGCAGCTCCAGCGAGGAGTGGGCCGCCATGGCGATCTCGGCGATGGTCCGGCCCTGCTCGGGGTCGCCGCGGACCTGCCACCGGCCCCGGCCCCACTCCAGGTCCTCCGGCGCGGCCTCCAGCATGGCCGCGGCCACCACCCGGGCGCGCTCGCGGACCTTGCGCGCCACCACCACGGCGGCGGCCCCGGACACCGGCGTGGACCGCGACCCGTAGGTGCCGAGGCCGAACGGGGTCCGGTCGGTGTCGCCGTGCACCACCTCGACGTCGTCCGGGCTCAAGCCCAGCTCGTGGGCGACGATCTGGGCGAACGTGGTCTCGTGGCCCTGTCCCTGGGTCTGGCAGGAGATGCTCAGCACCGCCGTGCCCGTCGGGTAGATCCGCAGGTCGGCCCCGTCGGCCATGCCCAGGCCGAGGATGTCCATATCCTTGCGGGGCCCGGCGCCGACCCCCTCGGTGAAGAAGCTCAGCCCGATACCCATGTACTCGCCGCGGGCCCGCTTCTCCGCCTGCTCGCGCCGCAGTTCCGGGTAGCCGGCCAGGTCCATCGCGAGGTGCAGCGCCCGGGGGTAGTCCCCGGAGTCGTACTCCCACCCGGTCGGGCAGGTGTACGGGAACTGCTCGGGGCGCAGCAGGTTGGCCATCCGCAGCTCGGCCGGGTCCAGGCCGAGCTCGGCGGCCAGCAGGTTGACCATCCGCTCGACCAGGTACACGCCCTCGGCGATCCGGAACGAGCAGGAGTAGGCCACCCCGCCCGGGGCCTTGTTGGTGTAGACGCCGGTGACCTCGCAGTACGCCGCCTGCAGGTCGTAGGAGCCGGTGAATATATGGAAGAACCCGGCCGGGTACTTGCTCGGCTGCGCGGAGCCGTTGAACGCGCCGTGATCGGCCAGCACCCGGGCCCGCAGGGCCAGGATGCGGCCGTCCCGGGTCGCGGCGATCTCGCCGTGCATGTGGTAGTCGCGGGCGAACGCGGTGGACATCAGGTTCTCTGACCGGTCCTCGACCCACTTCACCGGCTGCCCGGTCAGCATGGTGCCGACTACGGCGCACAGGTAGCCCGGGTAGATCGGGACCTTGTTGCCGAACCCGCCGCCGATGTCCGGGGAGACGATCCGGATCTTGTGCTCGGGCAGCCCGGCCACCAGCGCGTACAGGGTGCGGTGCGCGTGCGGCGCCTGCGTCGTGGCCCACACCGTGAGCTTCCCGGTGACCTGGTCCATCTCGGCCACCGCGCCGCAGGTCTCCAGCGGTGCGGGGTGCGAGCGCGGATACAGCATGTCCTGGGTGACCACCACGTCCGCGGCAGCGAAGGCCGCGTCGGTAGCGGCCCGGTCGCCGGCCGACCAGTCGAAGATGTGGTTGTCGCGCTGGCCGGCCACGTCATCACGGATCAGCGCGGCGCCGGGGTCCAGCGCCCGGGTCGCGTCCACGACCACCGGCAGCGGCTCGTACTCCACGCTGATCAGCTCGAGCGCGTCGCGCGCGGAGTAACGGTCCTCGGCGACGACGAACGCCACCTCCTGGCCCTGGAACCGGACCTTGTCCGTGGCCAGTACGGCCTGGACGTCACGGGAGAGAGTGGGCATCCAGGCCAGCTTGCGCTGCTCCAGCATCTCGCCGGTGATGACGGCCCGGACCCGGGGGTGGGCCAGCGCGGCGGCGGTGTCCACACTCACGACCCGGGCGTGGGCCAGCGGGCTGCGCAGGATCGCGCCGTACAGCATCCCGGGCCGCTGGATGTCATCCAGGAACGTGCCCTGGCCGCGCAGGAACCGGGCGTCCTCCTTGCGCCGGACCGGGCCGTAGGCCCCGTCCAGGGCCGGATCAGGGGCGGGGCTCATCGTCCCCCCCGGCCTCGTGCTGGCTGGCCCACAGGACCGACCGCACGATGTTCTCGTACCCGGTGCACCGGCACAGCTGGCCGGACAGCGCCTCGCGGATCTGCGCCGCGGTCGGATCGCGATGGTGGTCGAGCAGCCACCGCGCGGTCATCATCATCCCCGGGGTGCAGAACCCGCACTGCAGCCCGTGGCATTCGGCGAAGCCCTGCTGGACCGGGTCCAGCCGCCCGCCGCGGGCCAGGTCCTCGACGGTGCGCACCGACCGGCCGTCGGCCATGGCCGCCAGCACCGTGCACGACTTCACCGGCGTCTCGTCCAGCCACACCACGCACGCCCCGCAATTGGAGGTGTCGCACCCCCAGTGCGACCCGGTCAGGCCGAGGTCATCACGGAGAAAATGGATTAGCAGCAGCCGCGCCTCCACGTCCCTGGTGTGGCTGACCCCGTTCACGGTCATCGTTATCTGCATATCGTCTGTGCTCAGCCTGCACTCTGCTGCCTGGCGCGCTGCCAGGCGCGGCGCAGCGAACGGACGGTCAGCTCACAGGCCAGGTGGCGCTTGTAGTCGGCCGGGCCGCGCTGGTCGGACACCGGGCGGCAGGACGCGGCCGCCAGCTCGCCGGCCCGGGCGAAGCTCTCCTCGGTGGCCGGCGCGCCGCGCAGGAACTCCTCGGCGTCAGCCGCGGAGAAGTGCGGCGCGCCCACCGCGGTCAGCCCGATGCCCGCGTCCGCGATGATGCCGCCCGCCCGCCCGCCGCCGTCCTCCCGCCCGCCATCCTCCAACCGCCCGCCATCCTCCAACCGCCCGCCATCCTCCAACCACAGGGCCGACGCGGCCGCGCCGACCGGCCAGTCACCGGCCCGGCGCCCGACCTTCTCGTACGCGCTGCCGCCGCCGGGCCGGATCGTGATCCGGATCTCGGTCAGGATCTCGCCCGGCCCGACCACGGTCTCGTAGGGCCCGGTGTGGAAGTCCCGGGCCGGCACGGTCCGGGTGCCGCCGTCGTGCGCGATGACCATGGTCGCCTTCAGCGCCGCGAACGCGGCCGACAGGTCCTCGGACGGGTCGGCCTGGCAGAGCGAGCCGCCGACCGTGCCCCAGTTCCGCACCACCGGGTCGGCGATGACCAGCTCCGCGTCGTGCAGGACGGCGAAGTGCCGGGCCGCTCCGGCTGAGTCGAGTAGCTCGGCGTGCCTGGTCATCGCGCCGATCCGCAGCTGGCCGCCGGTTACCGTGAGGTAGGACAGCTCGCTGAGCCCGTTGATGTCGATCAGCGTTTCCGGCTGGGCCAGCCGCAGCTTCATCATGGGGATCAGGCTGTGCCCGCCCGCCAGGATGCGCGCCTCGGGACCGAACCGGGCCAGCAGGGCGAGGGCGTGCGCGACGCTGGTGGCCTTCTCGTACTCGACGTAGGCCGGAACCTGCATACGCTCTCCCTCAAGGTCTCCGCTGTCTGCGCAGTGTACGAGTGCATCCACCGAGCGGTAATAATCGAGCTAATCATGACTCTCACTCAGCTCAACGCGTTCGTGCTGGTCGCCCGGCTGGGCTCGGTGACCTCCGCCGCGAACGCGCTCGGCGTCAGCGAGTCCGCGGTCTCGCAGGCCCTGACCGCGCTGCGCCAGCACCTCGGCGACCAGCTGGTCAGCCGCGGGCCGAGCGGGATGACGCTGACGGCGGGCGGTTCCCGGCTGCTGGCCACCGCCTCGCAGATCGTGGTGCTCGGCGCGGAGGCGCACGCCGCGGTCCGCGCGGCCCAGGGCGCCCCGGAGCAGCTGCGCCTGGTGGCCTCGCCCACCTTCGCCGAGTTCGTGGCCAGCCCGCTGACCGAGGCGTTCCGGCGCCGCTTCGCGGGCCCGCTCGAAGTGTCCTCCGGAGTGGCGGTGACCCACGAGATGGCGGTCCTGGTCGGCAACCGGCTCGCCGACGTGGCCATCGGCCCCAGCGTGGCCAGTGACCCGGGCCTGCCGGTCGTGGGCGAGCCGATCTTCCGGTACCGCCTGGTCGTGGTCACCGCCGGGCAGTCCCGGCTGCGTGGCAGCCCCGCGTCGTGGCGGTGGCTGGTCGACCCGTCCGGCACGGACCCGGAGAGTGATACCGGGCAGCTGCTCGCGGCGCTGCGGATCCCGGAGAACATGATCGGGGTGTTCCCCAACCAGACCGCCGCGTGGGCCGCGGCCGCCGACGGGGCCGGGGTCGCGCCGGCCGTCGAGCATCTCGTCACCCAGCAGCTGCGCCGGGGCGAGCTGTCCCTGGTGGACGTGCCGGGCACGCCGGTGGACGGCTGCTGGCACGTGACCCTGCTGGAGCGCCAGCACCGGAGCACGGTGGCCAGCGCCCTGCGCCGCTTCCTGACCACCCCGGAGGCGATGCAGCTGATGCGCGCGCCCACGGCCGGCGTCCCGCCGTCGCGGTTCAGGCCGCCGGTCTACGTGACGATCTGGAGCTGATCCGCCCAGGTCAGCCCCGTGGGCCCGGGGGCCGCCGCCGCGCAGTTAAGCAAGACCTTATTCACGTATTGCGCACGCCTGCCGGCTGCCGGATCATGTGCCTCACCTCACACGAGGCATGGCTGCCAGCCAATCCAGGGTAGGAGTGGGCTGATGCGGATCGAATCCGACGGGCACAGCCGGGGTAACCCCCGCCTGTTCGAGCTCATCGAAAATGCCCCTAAAGAGGGCAAGAGCCCCACGGTCTTCGCCTGGCCGGAGCTGATCGACTACCTGAAGATCGCTGGCCAGCCGGTCGCCGGACCGTGGCCGCCGCACCAGGAGCCCCGCCCCGATCCGGAGGAGGACACGCTTCCCGTCGCGGTGGCTGATCCGGAAAATTCGCCGCAACGAAGCCCCGGACGGCCCGCGGCCACCACCATCGGCACGGCCGATAGTGGTACTCCCGGCGCGGGTACCGGGGCCAGCGGGGCCGCCAGTACCGGTGCCGCAGACGACGACTGATTGGCGATCCGGCGTTCGGCAGGACAGTGCCGTCCGGACAGGACACTGGAGGATCGGATGTACCCGTCTCGGTTCCGCTACGAGGCACCGCGCTCCCTCGACGAGGCCATCGCCACGCTGCGCGACGGCGGGGACTACGCCAAGGTTCTGGCCGGCGGCCAGAGCCTGGTCCCGCTGATGAAGCTGCGCTTCGCCTCGCCAGAACTCGTGGTGGACATCAACAACGTGCCCGGCCTCGACTATCACCGCGCCGACCCGGACGGGACGCTGCGGATCGGGGCGCTCTGCCGGCACGCCGACCTGGAGCGCTCGGCCCTGCTGAAGAATTCGCAGCCGACCATGGCCGCAGCGGCGCCGCTGATCGCCGACCCCATCGTGCGCACCCGGGGCACCCTGGTCGGCTCGCTCTGCCACGCCGACCCGCAGGGTGACTGGGCCTCGGTCGTGCTCGCGCTGGGCGGGTCCGTGGTGGCCCAGGGCCCGCGCGGCCGCCGGACGATCCCGGTCGACGGCTTCGTGACCGGCCCGTTCGAGAACGTGCTGGAGCCAGACGAGATCGCCGTGGAAGTGGTGATCCCGGCCGCCGCGGGCGCCCGCTCGGGCGGGTACCTCAAGCTGGAACGCCGGGTCGGCGACTTCGCCACGGTCGGGGTGGCGGTGGCGCTGGAGACCTCCGGCAGCCCAGGTCAGGCCGGCACCGTGACCAGGGCCGGGATCGCCCTGACCGGGGTGGGCGGCTCCACCATCGCGGCCACCGACGCGGCCCGGGCGCTGGCCGGCCAGCCGCTCACCGCGCAGACCATCGAGATGGCCGCCGGGCTGGCCGCGGACGCGGCCCGCCCCCGGACCGATCACCGCGGCAGCGCGGACTACAAGCGGCACATGGTCGCCACGTTCGTGACCCGCATCCTGAGCCGGGCCGGCGACGGCCCGGAGGTAGGCAGCACCGCGGAAAGGGCAGCCTGACATGACGATGGTGTATGAGGACCACGGCGACGAGGTCAGTGATGTCCCGATGCGCCGGATCCGGTTCACGATCAACGGCCAGAAGAAGATCGCCGAGGTGGAGCCCCGGCTGCTGCTGTCCCACCTGATCCGCCGCGGGCTCGGGCTGACCGGCACGCACATGGGCTGCGACACCACGAACTGCGGCGCATGCACGGTGCTGGTGGACGGCCGGCCGGTCAAGTCCTGCACCATGCTGGCCGTGCAGGCGGACGGGCATGAGATCGCCACCGTGGAGGGGCTGGCCACGGCGAGCGAGCTGCACCCGCTGCAAGAGGGCTTCAAGGAGGAGCATGGCCTGCAGTGCGGGTTCTGCACTCCCGGGATGATGATGGCCGCCAAGGCACTGCTGGACGAGAACCCGGACCCGAGCGAGGAAGACGTCCGCTGGGCGCTGTCGGGCAACCTGTGCCGGTGCACCGGCTACCAGAACATCGTGAAGTCGGTGCTGTGGGCCGCCGACAAGCTCCGGAAAGAGGGCTGACCTCGTGTCGCAGGCACTGGACGAAATCAAGATCGGCGGGCTCGGCGCGAGCCGTAAGCGGGTCGAGGACAACCGCTTCATCCGCGGCAAGGGCAACTACACCGACGACATCACCCTGCCTGGCATGCTGCACATGGAGATCCTGCGCAGCCCGCTCGCGCACGCCCGGATCAAGTCCATCGACGCCAGCAAGGCGTGGGATATCCCGGGCGTGCGGCTGGTGCTCACCGGCGAGATGATGGCCACCCGCAACCTGGCCTGGATGCCCACGCTGTCCTACGACACCCAGGCCGTGCTGGCCACCGACAAGGTGCGGTTCCAGGGCCAGGAGGTCGCGTGCGTCATCGCCGATGACCCCTACATCGCCAAGGACGCGTGCGAGGCCATCGACGTCGAGTACGAGCCACTCCCCGTGATAGTTAATCCGCAGCAGGCCGTGGCCGAGGGCGCGCCGGTCATCCGGGACGACAAGGCAGGCCAGGCCGGCAACGTCATCTACGACTGGGAAGTGGGCGACGCGGAGGGCACCGAGGCGGCGTTCGCGGAAGCGGACGTGATCTCCCGGCTGCAGCTGCACTATCCCCGCTCCCACCCGTCCCCCATCGAGTGCTGCGGGTCGATCGCCGACTTCGACCGGTCCACCTCGAAGCTGACCGTCTACATGACCACCCAGGCGCCGCACATCATCCGGGCCGCGGTGGCGCTGGTCGCCGAGCTACCCGAGCACATGATCCGGATCATCTCGCCCGACATCGGCGGCGGGTTCGGCAACAAGGTGCCGGTCTACCCGGGCTACGTGTGCTCGATCCTGGCCTCGATCCTGCTGGAGCGGCCGGTCAAGTGGATCGAGGACAAGTCCGGCAACCTGATCTCCACCCACTTCGCCCGGGACATCTACCTGGACGGCGAGATGGCGCTGCGCCAGGACGGCAAGATCCTGGCCGTCCGGATGCGCACCCAGGCCGACCACGGCGCGTTCTTCTCCGACGCCCAGCCCAGCAAATTCAAGATCGGGCTGCTGCACTCGGCGTTCGCCGCCTACGACATCCCGGTCGCGCACCTGTCCACCCGCGGCACCTACACCAACAAGGCGCCCGGCGGCGTGGCCTACCGGTGCTCGTTCCGGGTGACCGAGGCCATGTTCTTCCAGGAACGGATGATGCAGGCCGCCGCCCAGGACCTGGGCATGGACCAGGCCGCCTTCCGGCGGGTCAACTTCGTCCGCGACGACGACTTCCCGCACCGCACCCCGTTCGGCTTCCTGACCGACTCGGGCCAGTACGGCAAGTGCCTGGACGTGGGGCTGCGGGCGATCGGCTACGAGGACTTCCGCAAGCAGCAGGAGGAAGCGCGGTCCCGGGGCCGGCTGCTCGGCCTCGGCATCTCCACGATGACCGAGCCGCTCGGCGCGGGGAACAGCCGCGAGTACGACATCCTCGGCATCAAGATGTTCGACTCCGCCGAGCTGAAGATCCACATGACCGGCAAGGCCATCGTCCGGACCGGGGCCCGGGGCCAGGGCCAGGGGCACGAGACCACGTGGGCGCAGATCGTCAGCCACGAGCTCGGCATCCCGGCGGACGACATCGTCGTCGAGGAGGGCGACACCGACACCGCGCCGTTCGGGATGGGCACGTACGCCTCCCGGAGCACGCCGGTGGCCGGGGCGGCGGTGTCCATGGTGTCCCGCAAGATCCGGGCCAAGGCCCGCAAGCTGGCCGCCCATCTCCTGGAGGTGTCCGAGGAGGACATCGAGTGGGAGCTCGGCCGGTTCTACGTGCGCAGCGCGCCGGACCGCGGGGTGACCATCCAGGAATGCGCGATGGCCGCCTACAGCAACATGCCGGACGGCATGGAGCCCGGCCTGGAAAACACGGCCTACTACGACCCGCCCAACCTGACCTGGCCGTTCGCGGTCTACATCGTCACGGTCGAGGTCAACCCCGAGACCGGGGTGTGGGACGTGCTGAACACGGTGGCCGTGGACGACTGCGGGGTGCGGATCAACCCGATGATCGTCGAGGGCCAGATCATGGGCGGCCTGGCCGAGGCGTACGCCATGGCCAACATGCAGTTCATCACGTTCGACGCGGAAGGCAACTGCGTCGGCTCGAACTACATGGACTACATGCTGCCGACCGCCTGGGAGACGCCCGGCTTCGAGCTGCACAGCGAGGTGGTCACCCCCTGCCCGCACCACCCGATCGGCGCCAAGGGCATCGGGGAGTGCGCGGCGGTCGGCGGCCCGGCCGCGTTCGTGAACGCGGTACTGGACGCGCTGTCGCCGACCGGGGTGCGCAACATCGACATGCCGCTGCTCCCGGACCGGGTCTGGGAGGCGATCACCCAGCGCCACGACGTCTCCGGTGCGCCGCCGGTGAAGACGGACTGAGCGCGGGAGGACCGAGGGAGTTGCCGATGCACAGTTTCGATGTGCTGGCGGAGGCGGGCGAGCTAACCCGGCGGGGCCAGCCGTTCGCTCTGGCCACCGTGGTCTGGCGGCAGGGCCCGTCCTCCGGCCAGCAGGGCTCCCGCGCGATCATCACGGCCGAGGGTGACCTGCACGGCTGGATCGGCGGGGCGTGCGCCGAGCCGGTGGTGATCCGCGAGGCCCGGCAGGTGATCACCGAGGGCGTGCCGCGGCTGCTGCTGCTCGGGACGCCCGACCAGTTCGGGGCCGGGGTGCCGGACGGGATGACCGTGGTGCCCATCGCCTGCCAGAGCGAGGGCGCGCTGGAGGTCTACATCGAGCCGGTGCTGCCCGCGCCGCACCTGGTCGTGGTGGGCCGCTCGCCCATGGTGGCGACCCTGGCCGACATGGCCCGCGTGCTGGGCTGGCGGACCACCGTGCTGGACCGCGGGGCGTTCTCCGCGGCCGACGCGGACGAGCGTTCGATGGTGGTAGTGGCCACCCAGGGCCACGGTGACGAGGACGCCGTCGAGCAGGCCGCGGCGGCCCGGCCCGCCTACCTGGGCCTGGTCGGGTCGGCCAAGCGGGGCGCGGCGGTCCTCGGGTACCTCAGGGACCGGGGGGTGGCGCAGGACCAGCTCGACCGGGTCCGGGTGCCGGCGGGCCTGGACCTGGGCCGGACGTCGCACCGCGAGATCGCAGTGGCCATCCTGGCCGAGCTGGTCCAGTTGCGGGCGACGGGCGCCGTGGCCCCAGGCGGCCCGGCTCCGGCCACGGCGCGGAGGCGCCAGGCGGCGGATCCGGGGACGGGCCGGGCGGCCGGGACGGCACCAGCGGAGGCGGTCGATCCGGTCTGCGGGATGACCGTGGCGGTGGGGGAGTCCAGCTATCCGCTGGAGTACGAGGGTGAGACCTACTACTTCTGCTGCGCCGGCTGCCGCCGGACGTTCCAGGAGAACCCGGCGGCGCAGGAGAAGGAGAGCCGATGCTGATCACCAACGACTTCGAGGTCGCCCAGCCGGTCGAGAAGGTCTGGAAGTTCTTCGAGGACATCCCGCAGGTGGCCACCTGCCTGCCCGGCGCGGAGCTGACCGAGGACCTCGGCGGCGAGAAGTACAAGGGCCGGGTCGCGATCCGGATGGGCCCGGTGCGGATGCAGTTCGGCGGGACCGCGGAGATCGCCGAGCGCGACGAGGCCGCCAAGCGGGTGATCGTCAACGCGGCCGGCGCGGAGGAGAAGGGCCGCGGCCAGGCCAGCATGGTGATCACCGCGACACTGGCCCGCTCCAGCCGCGGCACCAAGGTCAACGTGGCCCAGGACCTCCAGCTGTCCGGCGCGGCCGCCCAGTACGGCCGGGGCATGATCTCCGACGTCAGCTCGGTGCTGATGCGGGACTTCGCCACGACCATGCAGGACCGGATCGAGCGCATCGAGCGGGGTGAGTCGGCCGAGCAGATCGCCGCGGCCGGCAGCAGCCCGGCCAGCGGTCTCGCCCTCGGGCTGCGCGCCGCGGTCATGGCGCTGCGCCGGGTGTTCCGCCGTTTCTTCGTCCCGTACCAGGCCGCGAGCTGAGAAGGAGCCCGTCATGGTCTTGTGGTGGATCGGCAACGTAGTGCTGCTCGTCGTGGTGCTGCCTGTCGTGATCTTCCTGCTGAACCGGGTGCTCGCCGCGCTGGAACGGATCCGCGGCGCCGCCGACCAGATCCTGGCCGGCGGAGTCGAGCTCGTCGGCGAGCTGCAGTGTGTCCCCGACGGCCTGGCCCAGACCGACGCCACGATCAGCGCGGTGTCCGTGGGGGCCGTCCGGTACGCCGGTTCCGTCGCGAAACTTCTGGGTTAGGAGATAGCCAATGCCAGCAGCGGCCTGGATGACAGTCATCGTCGCGGCGCTGATCATCGCGGTCACCGCGGTCGGCCTTCTGCGGGTGATCTTCCACCTGCGGGCCATCCGCGCCACGCTCGTGGCGACCACCGGCGGGGTGCAGGCGGTCGCCGCCCTCACGGCCCCGGTGCCGCCCCGGCTGACCTCGGTCAACGCGAGCCTCAAGCCGGTTCGCGACTTCTGCGAGACGGTGTGAGGAGCTACTGATGGAAATCCATGGCACCGTCCTCGCGGCTGGGACGTCCACGACCGGCTGGGTGATCGGCTACACCATCGGCATCGTGGTCGTCCTGGTGGTCGTGGCGCTGGTCGTCCCGATCCTGCTGCTCGCCCGGTCGATCGGCAACGAGGCTCCCAAGATCAACGACGCGCTGGCCGAGGCGGTGCAGAACACCGCGCCGCTGGGTGCGCTGCGCACCACGATCGAGCACGCGACCATCATCATCGGCGGCCTGCAGCGCGGCCGTGCACGGCTGGGAGGCTGACGATGAAGTCACATGTCCTGGCGATGTCCGGCACCGAGCACACCCTGTGGGTGACCGCGATCATCCTGGGCTTCGTCGTGGTGCTGGCCGTCGCCGCGCTGCTGTCCATCCTGGTCTGGCTGGTGAAGATCATCGACCGCCGGGTGGTCCAGATCGGCGGGACGCTGCAGGCGGCCGCGGACAACACCGCGGACACGGTGCTCATCCCGCAAGTCGCCGGCGGTGTGGAGGCGGTCCTGGCTGAGGGCCTCCAGCATCACCTGTTTCTCGGCCGGGTGCTCGGGAAGGTGAAGTCATGACCGCGCTGGTCATCCTGACCGTCATCGTGATCGCGCTGCTCATCGCGGGCCTGGCGTTCTACCTGTTCTGGGTGGGGACGCTGCTCACCCGGATCGCCGGGAACCTCGAGGGCGCGGTGGGCATCGTGGGGACCATCGTGGGCCACGCCCGGCTGATCGGGCCCGGGGTCGAGCACATCAACCGGACCGGCGGCGTGGTGGCCGGGGCGCTGCCGCTGCTGTACGGGATGGCCGAGGAGATCGTCGTGGACGTCACCCCGGCCGCCGAGCGTCCCCTGGTGCCCGAGCCCGCGCGCCCGGCGTCCGGGCGGCGCAGGTCGCGGCTGCACGACGCGGTGGGGTTCACCCCGCACGCGTAGCGTGGGCCGTCCCGTTACTCGGGGACGGCCCCGCCGGGGGGCGGCCCAGCGACCGTGCCGGGGGGCGTGTACTCACCGATCCATTCCTCCCGCCACGCCTGGTCGTACTGCTGGGTGTTGCAGCCGGGATGGTAGACGGCGGTGAGCTCGCGGCTGATCTGCTCCCGGTGCGCCCGGGTCCCGCCGGGCACCTCGTAGGTGGCGATGTACACCTTCCACCGCGAGCCGGCCCGGCGCACCCAGCACGGCGCGCTCGGGTGCCGGAAGGGGAAGCGCTCGGCGGTCAGGTCGTCACTGTGCCCCACGTAGATGACCGCGTACCGTTCGGGCCGGGTGTCCGGATCCGGCTTGCAGAGGATCACGTAGACCGCGGCCACCGCGGGCGGGGTCCAGCCGCCCAGCACCCGCGGGCCCTCGAACGGGTAGCCGGCCAGCGACCCGAGCCGGATCATCCGGCCGCGTCCTCGTCCTCGCTGATCGCCTCGGCCCGCACGACCGGGCCGGGCGGAAGGCCAGCCCGCTGCGCGGCCTGGCGCAGTTCGCCGGTGGCCTTCCCGATGGCTTCCTCGCGGGTGCCGGCCTCCACGATCAGCTGCGCGCCGTAGCGGGTGCTCCCGATCCCGGTGGCGATGCCGTTGCTGGCCGCGATGGCGTCGGCCAGCTCGACCACGTCCTCGCGGGTCAGCACCCGGTCACCTTCGGCCTCGACGCCCACGCTCCACCGCATTGAGCCCTCCTAGTTCAGGGTTGGCAGCAGCGTAGCGAGTTCCTCCAGGCTGCTCAGGTCGTGCCCGGACAGGATCAGGTCGATGCTCGGGGCCGCGGCCATCATGCCGAGCGTGGACGGCCGGAAGTCCGGGTCGTTGCCCTTGTGCGGGTTCATCCACACCACCCGGTAGCTGAGCCGCTGCAGCCGCTGCATCGCGGTGGCCAGCGTCTCCGGGTCACCGCGGTCCAGGCCGTCGGAGCAGATGACCACGATCCCCCCGCGGGTCAGCCCGCGTCGGCCCCAGTCGCGGACGAAGGCGTCCAGGCTGGCCCCGATCCTGGTGCCGCCCTCCCAGTCAAACACCACGCTGGCCGCCCGCTCCAGGGCGTCATCGGGCTTGCGGTGATCCAGGGCCCGGGTGATGCGGGTGAGCCGGGTCCCGAAGCAGAACACCTCGACGCGGGCGGTCGCGCGCTTGGCGGAGTAGGCGAACTGGAGCAGGTGGCGCGAGTAGTCGGCCATCGACCCGGACACGTCGAGGATGAGGATCAGCGGCCGGAGCCGGATCTTGCGCTGCCGCCAGGCCAGCTGAGCGGGCTCACCGTGCATCCGCAACGACTCCCGCACCATCCGGCGCAGGTCAGGGGAGCGTCCCGCGGTCGCCGCGGTGGTCCGCCTGGTGCGCCGCCGGGGCGGGGTGAGCCGGATCCGGGCCATGATCCGCCGGAGCGCGGCCAGCTCCTCGGGGGTGCAGGCGGGGAAGGTCTTGTGCCGGAGTGTCTCGGCGTCCGACGCCATCAGGCCCAGACTCACCTGCTGCTGGAGGTCATCGCCGGGATCGGTGGCCGGGATCTGGAGCACTCCCTCAGCCATGGCGTGCTCGGGCTGCTTGAGCTTGAGCAGTTCCCGGACCGGGTCGCGGCCGCCGAGGAAGAACCGCCGGAACACCCGGTCGTAGACGGGAATGTTCTCCCGCCGGGTCACCAGCGTGGTCCGGCCGCCCCAGTACAGGTCCAGCAGGTCGGTCGGGTCCAGCGTGCCCATGGCCGCGCAGTAGGCCAGCACGTCCCCGGACCCGACGGGCAGCCCTGCCGAGCGGAGCTCTGCCGTGAAGTTCACCAGCAGCGCGACGAAGGGGGCGCGCTCAGGCACCGGACGTGATCTCTTCCAGGTTGTCCCGGACCAGCTCCAGGTCGTCCCGTTCCTTGATCACCGCGCCCAGGGTGTCCGCGGCCACCTCGGTGCCCAGGTCGGTCTCGCCGAGGAAGTCCAGGGTGCGCACCCAGTCGATGGTCTCGGCCACGCCGGGCGGCTTGGCCAGCTCCATCTCCCGGAGCCGGCCGACCGCCGCGACGACCTTGCCCGCCAGTGCCTGGGACACGCCCGGCGCCCGGATCAGCACGATCTCCACCTCGCGCTCCGGTGCCGGGTAGCCGATCCAGTGATACATGCAGCGCCGCTTGAGCGCGTCGTGCAGCTCACGGGTCCGGTTCGAGGTCAGCAGCACCAGCGGCGGCCGTTCCGCCCTGATCGTGCCGACCTCGGGGATGCTGATCTGGAAGTCCGAGAGCACCTCGAGCAGGAACGCCTCGAACTCGTCGTCGGCCCGGTCCACCTCGTCGATGAGCAGCACCGCCTGGTCGCCGGCCCGCACCGCCTCCAGCAGGGGCCGTTCCAGCAGGAACCGCGGGCCGAAGACCTTGTTGACCGCGTCATCCTCGGTGACCTGCCGCTCGGACAGGGCCCGGACGTAGAGCATCTGGCGGGCGTAGTCCCATTCGTAGAGCGCCTGGCTGGTGTCGATGCCCTCATAGCACTGCAGCCGGATCAGCCGCCGCCCGAAGGCCTCCGCGAGCACCTTCGCTACCTCGGTCTTGCCCACCCCGACCTCGCCTTCGAGCAGGACGGGGCGGTGCAGCGAGAGTCCCACGAACAGGGCGGTGGCCAGGCCGCGGTCGGCGAGGTAACCGCCCTGGCGCAAGATGCCGGTGAGCTCGGCGACGGTGCCCGGATACTCCATGCAGCGGTCAGTGACCCTCGGCCGGGCCGAGGACCAGGTCGGCGACGCTGCGGCCTTCGCTGTTCAGCTTGCCCTCGCGGGCTAGCTTGTTCCGCCAGGCGGTGCGCAGGTCCTCTTCCGGGCCGGCCAGGCCACCGAAGCCGACATCCGCCATCTTCTTGCACGTCTTGGTGTCACCGCAGTCGTCGTCGAGGTCGGCGGCGGTCTGCTGCTGTGCGCTCCACACCCCGCGCAGCACCTCGAGGGCCTCGCTCGGCTGATCGCTCATAATCAGGTACCTTCCCGGTGTCCTGGGCCTGACTCTAATTCGCGGACCCGGTTAGGGCGACCTCGGATTAAGCGTTCTCTTATCGGGGCGGCTGGGGAGAGGCTGCGGGACAGCCCGCCAGCCCCGGCTCAGCAACCGGGGTTGATGGCCAGAGCCTTGATCGTCGCGCCCCACTCGTAAGCCAGCTCGTAAGGCCAGAACCAGGCCGGGATCGGCGCGGGCACCACGTACACGTGGCCGCTGAAGCAGCGTTCCATCCGCAGCCGGGCCCGGGAGTCCTGCGGCTTGATGGCGACCAGGGCTATCGAGTGCCAGTGGTACTGCCTGGCCAGCCGGGCCGCGTACTCCGCCTCGCCCTGGGTGGTGTCCGGGTGCGGGGTGAAGCAGATCTCCCGCACCCCGGGGATCGGCGGTGCGCAGGGCACGCTGGTCACGAAGTCGGAGCCACGGGAAATCACCAGGACCGGTGCCCGGTGCTCGGAGGCCAGCCGCAGCGCGGTCGCGTAGCGCTCACCCGGCCCGTCCATCATCACGATCGCGTCCACCCGGGACGGCATCCCGGCCACGGGATAAATGAACAGGCGCGCGGTCAGCCCGCAGAACGCCAGGAACACGGCGGCCATGGTCGCGATAACGACCGTGCGCCGCTTACGGCGCCGCGGGGCTCGATCGCCCACCGTCCCGGCCGGAGCGTTGTCCGGGACTTCGTTGGTCAGCACGGTTTCTTCACAAGCACAGGCAGCCCTCGTGCGGGGAAGGCGGAACAGGGGATCTGTCGGGAAACAGGCTATGTGCCCGGCCCGGAGCCACGTCCATGACCTGCCGTTCCAGAAGCAATCCAGAGCCAGGGTTCAGCTTGGGGGCAGACAATGAGCAGGTGATCGACGTCGAGCCGGCCGAATTCGAGGACATGGTCGCGGCCGCGCTGGACAGCCTGCCGGAGGATCTCGGCCGGCTGATGCGCAACGTGGCGGTCACCGTCGAGCACGGCCCCGGGCGTCCTGGCCTGCTGGGCCTGTATCAGGGAATCCCGCTGACCAGCCGCACCACGCAGTACGCCGGGGTGCTGCCGGACCGGATCACGATCTACCGCCGGGCCATCTGCGCGATCTGCGCTACCGAAGCCGAGGTCGTGGAGCAGGTCCGCCGGACGGTCATCCACGAGGTCGCCCACCACTTCGGTATCGACGACGCCCGCCTCACCGAACTCGGCTGGTAGGCCAAGCCCCTGGTTCAGCCTGCGGGCGCGCGGCTGAGCCGTCTACCTGCTCTTAGCAGCCTGCGGCACAAGCCATGCGTGGAACAGCACAAGCCAGCTTGTCGACACAGCCCCGAACAAGACGCACATGAGCACCGTGAGCGGTTCGGCGAGAGACGATCCGTCCGGCATCGACGGCAGTGCCACCAGCATGCCCAGTATCGCGGCGGTCGCGCAGGCCAGCGCCGCGGCTGCTTTCTTCTTCTTGCCCGCCGATTCCCTGGCCGGCTCCGGCGGCCGGGCACTGGTCAGCCGGGCGGGGATGATGTCAGCCGTCAGGGTGGCCAGGCCCGCGTACGTCAGTGACGCGAGCACCCGGCCGACTCGCAGGTCGAACTCGTCCCTGTCCAGCTGTCCTTGCACGAACGCGGTCTTGAGTACCTCGATCGCCTGCTCGCGGTCTGCGTGCGACGCCCGCAGGCGGCCCCGGCCGCCCGCGCCTGCCGCCATCTCGTCACCTGGCCGTGCCATCCCCGGCACCTCCCCACGAGCGCGATGCCCGGAAAGCGTAACGCGGCGGCCAGCTGATAGCCATCCTCAGGTGTCAAGGGAGGTCATCGCGACATGGCCGAGCTTTGGTTCCCGGTACCGCCGCTGGCTGGTGACGTGGTGCTGCTGCGCCCTTGGCGCGAAGCGGACGTGCCGGGCATGGTGGCGGCGTTCAGTGATCCGGTGATGCGGCGGTTCTCCTGGCGTACTACTGCGTACACCGAGACTGATGCGCGCGACTACGTCGCTGAGCAGGAAGAGGCCCGCTTGCGTGGCGATGAGCTGAACTTCGCGCTGGTCGGGCCGCGCGACCAGGACGTGGTGCTCGGCAGCGTCTCGCTGTATGAGGTCCGCCTGGATCAGGGCTGCGCGGCGGTTGGGTACTGGCTCGCCCCCGGGGGCCGCGGCCGGGGGGCCGCGACCCAGGCGGTCCGCCTGCTCGCCCGGTGGGCCTTCGCCGACCTGGGACTGGCCCGGCTGGAGCTGACGTGCGGCCCCGACAATGAGGCGTCGCAGCATGTCGCCGAGCGTTGCGGATTTTCCCGTGAGGGCCTGCTTCGTTCCCACGTGCCTTTCCAGGGAGCCCGCCGCGACAGCGTGATCTACAGCCTGCTTCCCGGCGAGCTGCGGTAGCCGGGACGCGGCGGCCGCGAGCTGGACCGCAACGGAACAGGCTGTGACGTGGGTGGGCCTAGATGGACTTGAACCATCGACCTCCGCCTTATCAGGGCGGCGCTCTAACCGGCTGAGCTATAGGCCCTTGCCTGCGGCTCCCGGGGCACGGCGCAGACGCCACACACCCCGGGAATTGCCGCCGCGTAAGGCTATCGCACTTTGCGGGGTGCCCGTCAGTCGGTCTCCCGCAGCGTGACCTCGATACCGCCACCCAGGTGGGTGACCAGGTTGTAGATCATGGCGCCGATCGTGGACAGGGCTGTGATCAGGACGATGTTCACCGCGCCGAGCAGCATCGTGTAGCCCAGCACCCGCGAGGCCGAGAAGTAGCGCCCGAGGTTGGTCCCGGACGATCCCGAGCTGGAGGTGACGCTGCTCAGCGTGTGCTGGATGGACGTGAACACGCCCAGGCTGGACAGCACGAAGAAGAGGAACGCCACCGCGACGAACAGCACGACCCAGGCGACCAGCGACATGAGGAAGCTGAACTTCATGACCGACCACGGCTCGAGCCGGGCGACGATGAGCTCGGCTCGCCGGGCTGGGGCCTGGCCGCCGGGCCGGGCCGACGCTGAGGAGCCACCCACCGCGGCTCCGCCGACGGCCGCACCGCCTGCTGCCCGCCCTGAGCCGCCCTTGTACCGGCCGCGGGTCACCGCCGCGAACGTCGAGGTGCGGTTGCGTCCCTCGTCCGGCGTGGGCGCGGCGGGGCTGGGCGTGACCCCCGGGCTCGTGCTCGTGCTGCCTATCCCCGTGCTGCCTACCGCCGTACTGCCCGAGGCCGGGCTGTCCTGGGCCGTGCCCCCGGCCGGCTCAGTGAGTGTTGCCGGGTACGCCGGGACAGCCGATGTGACGTCCCCGGCCGCCCCATCCTCATAGCTGTACCCGCCCACGTCCGTCCCGGCCTGGCCGAACGTGGTGTCCTCACTGTCCGGATATGACGTGCTCTCGGAAAAGCTGTAACTCGTATCGCCGTCCGGAGTCACCGCCGCGGCCTCGTCAGCCTCGGGGTTTCGCAAGTCGGCAGCCGCACCGGTTCGTGGACGCCCGCCTTCAGGCAGCCACGATGGCGGTTCTGCGCGTTGGTCCACCCCGTCCTCCTCGGGAAGGTTTCCTTCGAGGTTATCCCCGAATGGAGGGTACGTCCCCACTCGGGGCTCGTGAGCGTCGTCTGAGTGGATACTCATTAGACGTTGCCAACCCTCCCCACGTTGCCTCCTCCAGCCCGTCCGTCATCGCACCGTGACCTTCAGTGCTATGACGGACGGCTGCCCGGATCCTTACCCGGCCGTTCCGGAATCATCCCCTGACTGCTCACCAGCGGCGTCCCCGGTATCCGTGCCGGGGTCCGCGCCATCCGGATCCTCCGGCCCGGAACGCGTCTGCGCCGCGGTATCTGCCTCGGCCCCCGCCTCGTCATCTACCTCGGCATCGGCCAGCGACTCGGCGTTGCGGGCGATGGCCACCACGCTGTCCCCGGCGCCCAGGTTCATCAGCCGCACGCCCATGGTCTGCCGGCCGGACATCTTGACCTCGGCGGCCGAAGTCCGGATGACCCCGCCCGAGGAAGTGATCGCGAACACCTCGTCGTCCGGGTGCACCAACAGCGCCCCGACCAGCTCGCCGCGGGCGTCGGTGATGCGCGCGGTCAGCACGCCGCGGCCGCCCCGGCCCTGGACGGGGTACTGGTCCGAGGGTGTCCGCTTGGCGTAGCCCAGCCCGGTGGCCACCAGCACGTCCGCACCCTCGCGGACGACGTGCATGTCCAGCAGTTCGTCGCCGTCGGTGAACCGCATGCCGATGACGCCGGAGGTGGCCCGGCCCATCGGGCGCATGGTGTCATCGGTGGCGTGGAACCGGATGGACTGCGCCTTCCGGCTGACCAGCAGCAGGTCGTCCTCGGGGGAGACCAGGCTGGCCGCGATGACCTCGTCGTCCTCGCGCAGGTTGATGGCGATGATCCCGCCCGAGCGGGGCGAGTCGTAGTCGGTCAGCAGTGACTTCTTGACCAGCCCGGAGCGGGTGGCGATGACCAGGTAAGGCGCGACTGAGTAGTCCGGGATCGCGAGGATCTCGGCGATCCGCTCGTCGGGCTGGAACGCAAGCAGGTTGGCCACGTGCTGGCCGCGGGCGTCCCGGGCCGTGTCCGGCAGCTCGTAGGCCTTGGCCCGGTAGACGCGTCCCTTGTTGGTAAAGAACAGGATCCAGCGGTGCGTCGTGGTCACGAAGAAGTGGTCCACGATGTCGTCGGTTCGCAGCTGCGCGCCGCGCACCCCCTTGCCGCCCCGCCGCTGCGCCCGGTACAGGTCCGTCTTGGTCCGCTTGGCGTAGCCGCCGTGGGTGATGGTGACGACCACGTCTTCCTCGGCGATGAGGTCCTCGTCGGTCACGTCGCCGTCGAAGGGGATGATGCGGGTACGCCGCTCGTCGCCGTACTTAGCCACGATCTCGCCGAGCTCATCGCTGACGATCTGGCGCTGCCGCTCGGGCGAGGCCAGGATCGCCTCGTAGTCGGCGATCTTCGCCATCAGGTCCTCGTACTCGTCCGTGAGCGCCTGGCGCTCGAGGGCGGCGAGCCTGCGCAGCTGCATGTCGAGGATGGCCCGGGCCTGCTCCTCGTCGATCTCCAGCAGGTCCATCAGGCCCTGCATGGCGGCGTTGGCGGACTCGCTGCCGCGAATGAGCGCGATGACCTCGTCGATCCGGTCGATCGCCTTGAGCAGCGCGCTGACGATGTGAGCCCGCTGCTGCGCCTGGCGGAGCAGGAAGCGGGTCCGGCGGACGATGACCTCGATCTGGTGGGCGACCCAGTACCTGATCATCTGGTCCAGCCGCAGCGTGCGGGGCACGCCGTCGACCAGGGCGAGCATGTTGGCGCCGAACGTGTCCTGCAGCTGGGTGTGCTTGTACAGGTTGTTCAGCACGACCTTGGCCACCGCGTCCCGCTTCAGCACGATGATCAGGCGCTGGCCGGTGCGGCCGCTGCTCTCGTCCCGGACGTCGGCGATCCCGCTGACCCGGCCGTCCCGCACCAGCTCAGCGATCTTGAGGGCCAGGTTGTCCGGGTTGACCTGGTACGGCAGCTCGGTGACGATCAGGCAGGCCCGGCCGCGGGCATCCTCGTCGATGTCCACCACCGCGCGCATGGTGATCGAGCCCCGGCCGGTCCGGTAGGCATCCTCGATGCCACGCCGGCCGACGATCAGACCGCTGGTGGGGAAGTCGGGCCCCTTCACGCGCTCGATCAGCGCGTCCAGCAGGTCCTCATCGGAAGTCTCGAAGTGCTCCAGGTACCACTGGACCCCGGCCGCGACCTCGCGCAGGTTGTGCGGCGGGATCCTGGTGGCCATCCCGACCGCGATGCCCTCGGACCCGTTGATCAGCAGGTTCGGGAAGCGGGCGGGCAGGACCACGGGCTCCCCGCCGCGGCCGTCGTAGCTGGGCCGGAAGTCGACAGTGTCCTTGTCGATGTCCCGCAGCATCTCCATGGCCAGCGGCGCGAGCCGGCACTCGGTGTACCGCATGGCCGCGGGCGGGTCGTTGCCCGGCGAGCCGAAGTTGCCCTGGCTGTCGATGAGGGGCATCCGCATCGACCACGGCTGGGCCAGCCGGACCAGCGCGTCGTAGATGGAGGAGTCGCCGTGCGGATGGTAGTTGCCCATCACCTCGCCGACCACCCGGGCGCACTTGGAGTAGCCGCGCTCCGGGCGGTACCCGCCGTCGTACATCGCCCACAGCACGCGCGTATGCACGGGCTTGAGGCCGTCCCTCACATCCGGCAGCGCGCGCCCGACGATGACCGACATCGCGTAGTCGATGTAGCTGCGCTGCATCTCGACCTGGATGTTGACCGGCTCGGTCCGGTCATGCTGCGGTGGCGGAGCGTCTCCCGAGTCCACGTCGGTCACGTGTCAAAACCTCTTCCCAATCATTGGCAGTCAGCCAGGTTCTCCAGGGCAGCGGTTCTCCAGGGCCCGGGGCCGCGAGCTGCGGCCCGCCCGGGCGCCTAGATGTCCAGGAACCTGACGTCCTTGGCATTGCGCTGGATGAACGCCCGGCGTGCCTCCACGTCCTCGCCCATCAGCACGCTGAACAGCTCATCCGCCTGGGCCGCGTCATCCACCGTCACCTGCCGGAGCACCCGGTTGGCCGGGTTCATGGTGGTCTCCCACAGCTCGGTCGCGTTCATCTCGCCGAGGCCCTTGTACCGCTGGATGCCGTCCCGCGGGCGGGGGTCCTGCCGGCCGGCGGCGATGCCGGCCTGGATGAGCGCGTCGCGCTCGCGGTCGGAGTAGGCGTAGTCGGGATCGAGCTCCGCGCCCCTCCCACTTGATCTTGTAGAGCGGTGGCTGGGCCAGGTACACGTGGCCGGCCTCGATGAGCGGCTTCATGAACCGGAACAGCAGGGTCAGCAGCAGCGTGGTGATGTGCTGGCCGTCCACGTCCGCGTCCGCCATCAGGACGATCTTGTAGTAGCGCAGCTTGGCGATATCGAAGTCGTCGTGGATGCCCGTGCCCAGCGCGGTGATCATCGCCTGGACCTCGTTGTTCTTCAGCACCCGGTCGATCCGGGACTTCTCCACGTTGAGGATCTTGCCCCGCAGCGGCAGGATCGCCTGGAACTCAGGGTTCCGGCCCTGCTTGGCCGAGCCGCCCGCCGAGTCGCCCTCGACCACGTAGATCTCGCAGCGCTCCGGGTCACCGGACTGGCAGTCGGACAGCTTGCCGGGCAGCGAGGATGACTCCAGCAGGCCCTTGCGCCGGGTCAGGTCACGCGCCTGGCGGGCGGCGATCCGGGCCCGGGCCGCCTGGGTGGCCTTGGTGATGATGTCCTTGGCCTCGCCGGGGTTGCGGTCGAACCAGTCCCGCAGGTGGTCGTTGACCGCCTTCTGGACGAACGACTTGGCCTCGGTGTTGCCCAGCTTGGTCTTGGTCTGCCCCTCGAACTGCGGGTTGGCCAGCTTGACGTGGATGATCGCGGCGAGCCCCTCGCGCACGTCCTCCCCGGTCAGGTTGTCGTCCTTCTCCCGGAGCAGCTTCTGCTCCTTGGCGTACCGGTTCACGATGGAGGTCAGCGCGGCCCGGAAGCCCTCTTCGTGGGTACCGCCTTCCGCCGTGTTGATCGTGTTGGCGAAGGTATGCACCGACTCGGCGTACGAGCTGTTCCACTGCATGGCGATCTCGGCGGAGATCCCGACGCCGTCCTCCCCGAAGTCGATGACGGTGGCGTGCACCGGCTCCTTGGAGGCGTTCAGGTGCCGCACGAAGTCGGCGATGCCGCCTTCGTAGCGGTAGTGCAGCGTGCGCGGCTTCCCGGCCTCAGCATCGTCCGCGATCGCGGAGTGATCGGGCCGCTCGTTGACCAGGTTGATCTCCAGGCCGCGGTTGAGGAACGCCATCTCCTGGAGCCGGCGCGACAGCGTCTCCCAGTCCCAGACCGTGGTCTCGAAGATGGCCTCGTCCGGCCAGAAGGTGACGGTGGATCCGGTCTCGTCGGTGGCCTCGTCGCGGGTCAGCGGCGTGACCGGGTGGCTGAGCTCATAGCGCTGCCGCCACACGTACCCGTCCCGGCGGATCTCCACCTCCAGCCGGGAGGACAGGGCGTTCACCACGGACACGCCCACCCCGTGCAGGCCGCCGGAGACGGCGTAAGACTTGCCGTCGAACTTCCCGCCGGCGTGCAGGGTGGTGAGCACGACCTCGACGGCCGGACGCTTTTCCACCGGATGCTCGTCGACGGGGATGCCGCGGCCGTCGTCGGTGACCCGGACCCCGCCGTCGGCGAGCAGGGTGACGTCGATGCGGTCGCAGTACCCGGCCAGCGCCTCGTCTACGGCGTTGTCCACCACCTCGTAAACGAGGTGGTGCAGGCCGCGCTCACCGGTAGAGCCGATGTACATACCGGGACGCTTGCGTACTGCCTCGAGGCCCTCCAAGACCGTGATCGAATGTGCGTCGTAGGACAAGAGCAAGCTCCTCTTGGAAGTGATAACGCGCCACCGGGGCGACAACAGGCCTGACCCGCCTTGCTGCCCAGCGGCACAGACCTATTTTACCTGGGAGAACCTTCAGTCTCAGCCGTACGTGTCGCGTGGTCCCCGACCACCCCGCACGCGCCACTCACCAGGTCGCCGTGGCTGCTCGGGACCGCGTACCTTGACCCTGGTCACCGTGCCCTCACCGAGCTCGCTGTTCAGCCTGCGCACCAGCGTGCCGGCCAGCAGCCGCACCTGGGTGGCCCAGGCTGTCGAGTCGGCGATCACCAGGAGCTCCCCGTCGGTGAACCGGTCCGGGCGCGTGTGCGCGGCGAGGTCGGCGCCGACGATCTGCGGCCAGCGGCCGAAGACCGATCCGACCGCGGCCGCGGTCTGCCACCCCTGCTCGCCGATAAGGCCGCTGATGGCGGTGGTCAGCGGCTGCGGGTCGTCGCGCCGGGGCCGGCGCGGGCGGCCGCCCTGGCCCGCGGGGCCGCCCCGGGCCGCGGGCCGCCCCGTCCCCCCGGCCGGGGCGTCACCACGCTCCCGCGCGGCCGCCCTGGCCCGGGCGAGCGCCTCCCGGGCCCGCTCCGCCGGGGTGAGTGCGGCCGGTCCGGGCGGCCCTGATCCGGTCCCGGCGTCGGGGCCGGTGGGGTCAGGGCCGGTGGGGCCGGGGCCGGCTGGCCTGGGCTGGGCCGCGCCGGCCGGGTCGTCAGCCGGCATGGGTCACCGCCCCGCCGGCCACGGTGAACCTCGCCCCGCGCAAGGTGGCCGGGACATCCTCGGGGACCGCGGCGGTGACCAGGACCTGCTCCGCACCGGCCACCAGGCTGGCCAGCCGGTCCCGGCGGCCGGTGTCCAGTTCGGCGAACACATCGTCGAGCATCAGGACAGGGTCGTCACCGCCCTCGCGGAGCAGCTCGTAGCCGGACAGCCGCAGCGCCAGGGCCATCGACCAGGACTCACCGTGGCTGGCGTACCCGCGGGCGGGCAGGCCGCCGATGCCCAGCTCCAGGTCGTCCCGGTGCGGGCCGACCAGGCACACGCCGCGCTCCAGCTCGTCCGGCCGGGACCGGGCCAGCGCCTCGCGCAGGCCCTGCGCCAGCTGCGCCCGGTCGGCCGCAGGCTCGCCGTCCCCGGGCCGGGGGTCCGCCGGATCGCCGTGGGCGGCCGCCTCGCCCGCGCTGGCCTCGCTCCTCGCGCTGCCGCGCTGGCGGTAGCTGAAGGTGGCGGCCACGTCGTCGCCGGACACCGCGGCGTAGCTCCTGGTCAGCAGCGGCCGCAGGGCGGCGGTCAGCTCGAGCCGGCCGGCGAGCAGCTCGGCGCCCTTGACCGCGAGGTGCTCGTCCCACGCGTCGAGCGCGCCCGCCAGGCCCATCCCGGGCGGGGTGGCCGCCTCGTCGCCCAGGGGATCACCGGCCCGGTCCGGGGCCGGCGGCCGGGCCGGGCGGCCGAACCCGCGGGACCCCGTCCGGGCCCGGGCCGACTTGAGCAGGGCGGTGCGCTGCTTCACGACCCGGTCATAGTCGCTGCGCACCCCGGCGTACCGGGGGGCCCGGGCGACGAGCAGCTCGTCGAGGTAACGGCGCCGCTGGTCGGGATCACCTTTGACCATGGACAGGTCCTCGGGAGCGAACAGCACGGCCCGCAGGATCCCGAGGACCTGGCGGGGCCGCGGCACCGGGTTCCGGTTCACCCGGGCCCGGTTGGCCCGTCCCGGGTTGATCTCGATCTCGACCAGGGTGTCCCGCTCGGCCGAGGTGATCGCGGCGCGCAGGATGGCCCGCTCCGCGCCCCGGCGCACCAGCGGCGCATCGGTGCCCACCCGGTGGCTGCCGAGGGTGGAGACGTAGCCCGCGGCCTCGACCACGTTGGTCTTGCCCTGGCCGTTCGCGCCCAGCAGCGTGCTCACACCCGGCCCGAGGGCCAGGTCCGCCGCCGCATAGGACCGGAAGTCCGTCAGCGCCAGCCGGGTCAGATGCACAAGAAGCAGGCTACTGCGCTGGCCCGGGGGGACGCCCCCTGGCCACCGCTGCGTTACCGCAGATCAGCCCGTGGACCGACCAGACCAGCACCCGCGGCCTGTCCGAGCCCAGACCCGTGGGGATCCCGACCCGCCCGCAACCCACGCGCGGCCCCGCCGCGCTCGGCGCGAAGCGCCGATCGGGGGGTCCGGGGGGTCGCCCCCCCGGGCTAATACCGCCCCCCCGGGCTAGCACAGCGCTAGCCCAAGCGGATGGGCATCAGGAGGTAGCGGAAGTCGGGCTGCTCATCTGGGGCGGGCTTGCCGGTGATCAGGGCCGGCTTGCCCGACTCGGTGAACGAGATCCGGGCGGTGTCGGAGTCCAGCGCGGTCAGGCCGTCCAGGAGGTACTGGGGATTGAAAGCGATCTGGATCTCGTCACCTTCGAAGCTCGCGTCGATGACCTCCTCGGCCTGCGCCTCGTCCCCCGTCCCGGCCTCGAGCACGAGCTGCCCGGGGGAGAACGACAGCCGGACCGCCGTGTTGCGCTCGGCGACCAGGGCAACCCGCTTGACGGCCTCGGCGAAGGGCGCCGTCGCCAGTTCGGCCACCGCGTTCACCTGCTTGGGCAGCAGCGACTCGTAGCGAGGGAAGTCGCCGCCGAGCAGCCGCGTGGTGGTCCGGCGGCCGCCGCCCTCGAAGCCGATCATCCCCTCGCCGCCGGCGCCCTCCTCGCCGGGCAGGGCCAGCGCGATGGACACTTCTGCACCCGCGGTAAGCGCCCGGGCCGTGTCGGCGAGTGCCCGGGCCGGGACCAGCACCGCGGCGGACAGGTCCGGCCGGGCCGGGGTCCAGCGCAGCTCGCGGACCGCGAGCCGGTAGCGGTCGGTGGAGACCAGCGTGAGGGTCTCGCCCTCGATCTCGATCCGGACGCCGGTCAGCGCGGGCAGCGTGTCATCGCGCCCGGCTGCGGTGGCGGACTGGCTCACGGCGGAGGAGAACGCGTCGCTGCCGATGGACCCGGCGGGCGGGGGCATCTCAGGCAGGCTCGGGTAGTCCTCGGTGGGCATGGTCAGCATGGTGAAGGTGGCGCTGCCACAAGTCAGCGTGGCGCGCGACCCGTCGGTGGTGATCTCCACCGGGCGGGCAGGCAGGCTCCGGGTGATCTCCGCGAGCAGGCGGCCCGAGACGAGCGCCTCGCCTTGCTCCTCCGCGTCGACCGGTACCCGGGCCTGCGCCGAGACGTCGTAGTCGAAGCTGGACAGGGTCAGGTCCGCGGCCGCCTGCAGGCGGATGCCCGCCAGGACCGGGACCGCGGGCCGGGCCGGCAGGGCGCGGGCCGTCCAGGCCACGGCTTCGGCCAGTACATCGCGTTCTACCTGGATCTTCACCGGAAGCTGCCTCCCCTTCTGGAGATTTATCTGCTCAGGCTCGGGCACCGGTTTGGGGCTGCCCACCTCGTGGGTATCTGTTCCGGCGACCGGGTCGAAAGGGCTGCGGCAGGCGCGTTGGCATGAGCGGCCCGGGACTTGCCTGTTGCGTTGTTGCTTTCATTGATAGATAGAAGTACGTAGTCGCAATAGGGTCGGTGGACGCTGGGGATAGACAACGTCTTCCCAGCTCAGGGCCGGAATGCGCGTCCACAGTAGCTGTGCCTGGCGGCCCCGCAGCGGGGGACGCGCTGGGGACAGCGGGCCGATTCCCGCACTTCTCCCGGCGGCTTCCCACCGCTTTCCCCGCGTTGTCCTCTGTTCGTCCCAAGGCTATCCACAGAGATTTCCACAGCCTGTGTGTACTTATTGTGACGGACAGCGCTGCTCTGTGGTTGTTCACCCTGACCGCGCCTGCTGTTTGATCCGGTTAGTGAGTTCGGTCACCTGGTTGTAGATGGACCGCCGTTCCGCCATCAGGTTCCGGATTTTCCGGTCCGCGTGCATCACGGTGGTGTGGTCACGGCCGCCGAACTGCTGGCCGATCTTGGGCAGCGACAGGTCGGTGAGCTCGCGGCACAGGTACATGGCGATCTGCCGCGCGGTCACCAGCACCCGGGACCGTGAGGTGCCGCACAGGTCGTCGATGGACAGCCCGAAGTAGGAGGCGGTCTGCCCCATGATCGTGGCCGCCGTGATCTCCGGGCCCTGGGCCTCGGGGATGAGGTCCTTGAGGACGATCTCCGCCAGCTGGAGGTTGACGGACTGCCGGTTCAGGCTGGCGAACGCGGTCACCCGGATCAGGGCGCCCTCCAGCTCGCGGATGTTGGTCGAGATGCGGCTGGCGATGTACTCCAGGGCCTCGGGCGGCGCGTTGAGCCCTTCCTGGACCGCCTTCTTCCGCAGGATCGCGATGCGCGTCTCCAGCTCCGGTGGCTGGACGTCGGTGATCAGTCCCCACTCGAACCGGCTGCGCAGCCGGTCTTCCAGGGTGACCAGCCGCTTGGGTGCCCGGTCACTGGAGATCACGATCTGCTTGCTGGCGTTGTGCAGCGTATTGAAGGTGTGGAAGAACTCCTCCTGGGTTCCTTCCTTGTTCTCCAGGAACTGGATGTCGTCCACCAGGAGCACGTCCACGTCGCGGTACCGGCGGCGGAACCCGTCCTGCTTGCCGTCCCTGATCATGTTGATGAAATCGTTGGTGAACTCTTCGGAGCTCACGTACCGGACCTTCACGCCGTGGTAAAGGCTTTGCGCGTAGTGGCCGATGGCGTGCAGCAGATGGGTCTTGCCGAGGCCGGAGTCGCCGTACACGAAGAGCGGGTTGTAGGCCTTGGCGGGCGCCTCGGCGACCGCGACCGCCGCGGCGTGGGCGAACCGGTTACTGGAGCCGATCACGAAGGTCTCGAAGGTGTACTTGGGATTGAGCCGGGCCTGGGTCGGCCGGGGTGCTCCGGGCAGTGGTGTCCCGGCCGCGTGCTGTGGCCGGCCGGCCAGCGAGTCGAAGGGGCCGCCCAGCGGTGCCCCGCCGGGGGCCGTATCGGGCCGGTCGGGCAGCGCTGAATGCGGATCACCCGGACGGCGGAGCTGCCCGTCTCCCGGAACACCCCGCGGGTCGGCCGGGCCGGGCAGGCCCGGGCGGTCCAGGGAAGGAGCAGCGCCGCCCAGGGAGCTGCTGTCGTCCAGCGGATCCGCGGCCCTCGGGATCCTGCCGCTCATCGGGCTGCCGCTCATCGGGCTGCCGATCGCGGGAGGCAGGCCGCCGCGGCCATCGCCGATCCCGGCCTGGCCGGCCGCCGGGCCGGGATCGGCCGGGGCGGGCGGGAACGCCGTCGCCGCGGTGATCGCGGTGGGATCCACCGTCACCGCCAGCTGGATGCTGCGGCCCAGTTCCCGGGAGAGCGCGTGCGTGATGAGCGCCCGCAGCCGGGTCTCCAGCTGCTCCTTGACGAATTCGTTGGGCGTGGCGATAAGCGCCGTGTTCTCGACCAGCCCCAGCGGGCGGGTCAGTTTCAGCCATGCCCGCTGGTGCGGCTCGATCTGCATGGTCGCGAGTTCGTCCAGCGACCTGGCCCACACCTCCGCGAGGTCTGTTTCACTCATTGCTCGTCCACCCCTCGCGCCCCCCCGAGTCTGATCAACCCAGTGTGATCAACAGCTTTGTCCACAGGTTGTGCACGCCGGATATCACGGCGTGCACGGATCGCGCGGGAAGAGTGCCTGTGGACGGGACCCGCGTGCCCGGCTCTGGCCACCCCCGGCCGGAGCGTTGTCCACAGCCTAGGGGCCGGGGCCGGCGGGCGTTCGGCAAACCCCAGGTTCTGGCGGATGTGCACCCGTCCGCTGGTTTGACCGGTGGCCGGGAGGGCGCGTAACGTGAGCAGACCCAGCCACTTCTATGGTGGCCAATCCCGCATGCGCTTATCGCTCTCGCGGGGCCAAAGCCCAGATCGGTACCTGGAGTTCCTGTGAGCAAGCGTACGTTCCAGCCGAACAACCGACGGCGTGCTAAGACGCACGGGTTCAGGCTGCGCATGCGGACCAGGGCGGGCCGCGCGGTCCTGTCCGCGCGGCGGCGTAAGGGCCGCGCGCGGGTCAGTGTCTGACCTGCGTTCCCCGGCCGAGAACCAGGGAGGTCACCGGTGCTTCCCGCGGCGGCCCGGATGCGGCGGCGTGAGGATTTCTCCGCTGCCGTGCGGGGCGGCAGCCGGACCGGCCGTCCCCTGCTGACCGGGCACCTGCTGATCCGTCCCGGGTCGCAGGAGCCAGCCCGGGCGGGATTCGTGGTGAGCCGGGCCGTGGGTGGCGCGGTAATACGGAACAAGGTGCGCCGCAGGCTGCGCGCGCTCATGGGCGGGCATATGGAGTCGCTGCCGCAAGGTAGCCTGCTTGTGGTTCGTGCCAATCCGCGGGCCGCGACCGCACGCCAGTCGGACCTTGCCGCTGAACTCGACCTGGTGATCAACACGTTGCTGCGGCGGCAGGTGGGGGCGCTGAGCCGATGATCAGCTCACCCGAGACCAGCCCAGGCCGGCCGTCGGCCGGTGCGCGGGTCCTGCTACTCCTGATCGGTACCTACCGGCGCTTCATCAGCCCGATGCTCGGGCCGCGGTGCCGATTTGAGCCCTCGTGCAGCGCTTACGCCCTCGGGGCAGTGCGTGTGCACGGGGCGATGCGAGGTTCGTGGCTGGCGGTCCGCCGGATCGGCCGCTGCCATCCGTTCAACCGGGGCGGCTTTGACCCAGTGCCGCCCCGCCGCGCAGGGCGGCTGACGCCCCCAGCACAAGGAGCGAGGTCGTGACCAACCCGCTTACCCCTCTGTACGACGCGGTCGCGTGGGTGATCATGCGCCTGCACGCGGGGCTGGGTGCCATCTTCGGTGACTCCAGTGGGGCGGCGTGGGCGCTGTCGATCGTCATCCTGGTCGTGCTGATGCGCCTGCTGCTGGTGCCGCTGTTCATCAAGCAGATGCACGCGACGCGGAAGATGACCGCGCTCGCTCCGCAGGTCGCTGAGCTGAAGAAGAAGTACAAGAACGACCGGCAGAAGCTCAACGAAGAGACCATGAAGCTGTACAAGGAGAACGGCGCGAACCCGCTCGCCGGCTGTCTCCCTGTGGTCGCGCAGCTGCCGGTCTTCTTCGCCCTGTTCGGCGTGCTCCGGGCCATCGCCGAGGATCAGCCGAAGTACGGCCTGACCCCCGCGGTGGTGGCCAGCGCGCAGCACGCCAAGATCTTCGGCGTCGTCACCGTGGCGGACCGGCTGCTGACGTCCATCTTCCCGCCCACGTTCTCGTCGATCGGGACGTCCCAGAAGGTGGTCATCCTGCTGACCGTCGTGGTCAGCGCGACGACCACGTTCATGACCGTGCGGCAGAGCATGAAGCGCGGCATGACCCCGCAGGTGGACCCGAACAACCCGATGGCGTCATCGCAGAAGATGATGCAGTACATCGTCCCGGTCTTCGCACTGTCCGGCCTGTACTGGCAGTACGGCCTGGTCCTGTACTGGGTCACGACGAACCTGTGGACGCTCGGCCAGCAGTATGTGCTGTTCAGGAGGTTCCCGCCGCCGGCCACGGCGACTGCGGGCGGCGGCGCCACCCCGGCGCCCGCGGCCGGTAAATCGGCCGCCCGCCAGCCAGGCAAGGGAGCGCCGGCGAAGCCGCCGGCCAACGTGACCGCCGCGGGCCGGGCCGCAGCGCGGCAGCAGGCCGCGGCCAAGGCGGCCGCCGCCCAGTCCGCCCCGGCGGACGGGGCCCAGCCGGCGAACGGGGACAGGACCCAGACGGCCGCGGGGGCGGCCGCGGCCCAGTCCGCCCAGCCGCCGATCAACCAGCTGCGCAAGGGGCCGGCCAAGACCGCCCCGGCCAAGCCAGCCCAGCGTAAGCAGGCGGGTAACGGCGCCGCCAAGCCGGCCAGCGCGACGGCCCCCAAGGATGCCGACAAGGGCGGATCCGGCTCGAACGGCGGCGGCGGGCTGCGCAGGTTCGTCAAGGGCCGCACTGAACCCGAGCCACCCGCGCCTGAGCCCGAGACTAAGATCGTCAGGCAGCAGCCGGTGCGGCAGTCCCGCAGCCGGCGCTCGGGCAAGCGATAAAAGCCAAGGCCAGCCACGACCCCATGGGTGTCGTGGCGGTACATGAGCACCCGGAACGAGGAGGAACCCGGTGGTGAGCCAAGCGGAGAACGCGGGCACCGTTGCCAGCGGTGATGCTGCAGGCCAGGCACTGGCGGGTGAAGGCGGCGGCCTGGCCGCGGCCGGCGGCCTAGACGAGCAGGGCCCCGGGGACCTGGGCCTGGGTACTGACGACGAGCTGGCCGACGACGGCGCCGAGGGTGACGCCGACACCGGCGCTGAGGGTGACGGCGAGGACGGGGACTCCGCTCCGTCCGGTGCCGACGAGGCTCCCGCTGAGGTGGACCCGGCCGACCTCGAGCAGGAAAGCGAGATCGCGGCCGACTACGTCGAGGGCCTGCTGGATGTGGCCGACCTCGATGGCGACATCGACATGGATGTCGAGGGCGACCGGGCCCTGGTGTCCGTGGTGGGCGCGACCTTGCAGGAGCTCATCGGCCCGCACGGTGAGGTCCTGGAGGCGCTGCAGGAACTGACGCGCCTCGCGGTGCACCGGCAGACCGGGGCCCGGACCAGGATCATGCTGGACGTGGGCGGGTACCGCGCCCGCCGGCGGGTCGAGCTGACCGAGCTGGGCCAGGACGCGGCGGATGAAGTCAAGAGCAGCGGGGTGCCCCGGCGGCTGGATGCCATGACCCCGTTCGAGCGCAAGGTCGTGCACGACGCGGTGGCAGCGGCCGGGCTGCGCAGCGAATCCGAGGGTGAGGAGCCGAACCGCCGGGTGGTCGTCTTCCCGGTGGGCTGACCCGGTCATGGTCCCCGGACCGGATTCCCGGCCCGCCGCGTCACGGCCCCGCCCGCCCGGTGAACGGTGCTCTCGTGCCTGGTGAAGGTCCGCCCGCTGAGCTGGGGCCCGCTGAGATACCGCCTCCTCCCGCGGAGGCGGCAGACGTCTTCGGGGCCGCCCTCCCGCTCGCTGAGCGGTACGTCCGCATGCTGGCCGGGCCCGGGGTGACCCGGGGACTGCTGGGGCCGCGGGAGGTGCCCCGCCTGTGGAGCCGCCACGTGCTGAACTGCGCGGCCATCGCGGAGCTGGTGCCCAGGCCGGCCACCCTCATCGACCTCGGATCAGGAGCCGGGCTCCCCGGGATCGTGCTGGCCCTGCTGCTCCCGGACGTCGAGGTGACCCTGGTCGAGCGGATGGAGCGGCGCACCATCTTCCTGGACGAGTGCATCCAGGAGCTGAGCCTGGGGAACGCCCAGGTCTGCCGGGCCACCGCGGAGGAACTGGCCGGGAAGCTGCAGGCGGACGTGCTGACCGCCCGGGCGGTGGCGCCGCTGGACCGCCTGGCGGCCCTGGCGGCCGGCCTGGTCCGGCGCGGCGGGCTGATACTTGCCGTGAAGGGAGCGGCCGCCGATGAGGAGGTCGCCCAGGCCCGTCCGGTGTTGCGCCGGCTGGGTATGCGAGACGTGGCCGTAGTGCGGGCCGGGGACGGTAAGGTCGATCGGGCCGCGACAGTCGTACGGATGGTCGCTGGCCGGTAGCGGGACCGGAGCGCGCGGGCACGGGGCAGGAGAGGAGCGCGGCGGTGGCTTCCGCAGCGGGCCTGGGATGGCCAGACGAAGCCCGGGCTGACTCCGTGGATGGCCGGGCGGGCGAGGCGGTACCGCGGTCATCCCGGCCCCTCGGGCTGGGCTGGCCGGTGGCCGCTGTTTCACGTGAAGCACAGGTGCCGGTCCCGGTGGGGGCCGACGTCTATCCCGACGGAAACGAGGGGGACATGGGAAGGCGCCGGGGAGCCGCCGTGCGTTCGGGTGGGGGAACCGGCGCACCCGCGCCCGGGCCCGCGACGCAACCGCGGGCGGGCGGGAAGCACGAAAGCCAGGCAGGCACGGGTGACCCGAGCACGGGCCACCCAGGCACCGGCGACGCAGGGGCGGGCGTGGCCACCGGCGGTGGAAGGCATGAATTGGTAGTTCCCGCGGCAAGGCAGCCCGGCGAGGAGACCGAGGACGGGCAGGCGGCCCGGCGGGCTGCCACCGGCGCGAGCCGGGCCGAACGTGCGTGGCCCCGGCCGGGTTCGTGCCGGGTGATCACGATCGCCAACCAGAAGGGTGGCGTAGGCAAGACCACGACCGCGGTCAACCTCGCGGCCGCGCTGGCCCAGCACGGTTCGCGGGTGCTGGTCATCGACCTGGACCCGCAGGGCAACGCGTCCACGGCGCTGGACGTGGAGCACCGGGTCGGGACCTCGTCGATCTATCACGTGCTGGTCGAGGACCAGCCGCTGGTCGGGATCATCCACGCCGTCGAGGACATCCCCCTGCTCTACTGTGCCCCCGCCACCATCGACCTGGCCGGCGCGGAGATCGAGCTGGTGCCGATGGTGGCCCGCGAGGGCCGGCTGTCCCGGGCTCTGCGTGCCTACGATGAGTCACAGCTTGACTACATTCTGATAGATTGCCCGCCGTCGCTGGGTCTGCTGACGGTCAACGCCCTGGTGGCCGCGGCGGAGGTGCTGATCCCGATCCAGTGCGAGTACTACGCGCTGGAAGGGCTCGAGCAACTGCTGCGCACGGTGGACCTGGTCAAGAGCCACCTCAACCCCGACCTGGCCATCTCCACGATCCTGCTCACCATGTTCGACGGGCGGACCCGGCTGGCCACCCAGGTCGCGGACGAGGTCAAGGAGCACTTCGGCGAGGTCGTCCTCGAGTCGATCATCCCGCGGAACGTCCGGGTCTCCGAGGCGCCCAGTTACGGGCAGTCGGTCATGACGTACGACCCGGGATCGAGCGGCGCGGTCGCTTACCTGGAGGCGGCCCGGGAAATGGCGCACCGCTCCGCGCCGGGCCAGCCCGCGGCGGGGTAACGTCCGGGCGGCCCCCGCCCGGTCAGGGTGGCCCAGTTCAGTCAGTCCGGCTGGGCCGGGGGGTCTGCGGCGCGGCAGACCCGGCCGCGGCCCGCAGCCCGCCGGCCCAGCTCCCGGCCGCGGTCACGACCACGATCGCCCCCGCCGCCAGGAAGACCGGGCGCGGGTCACCACCCAGGGCCACGGTGGCGGCGCCCGCCGCCACCACGCCCAGCGGATCCACGGCCAGGAACAGTACGCGCACGGTGCTGGTCACCCGCCCCAGCAGCTCGCGGGGGACCAGGCGCTGCCGCTGGGTGCGGTTGACGAGGCTCGCCACCACTATGCAGGCCCCGTAGCCCAGGTTCGCCGTGGCCAGCGCGATCGCGGAGGAGGCCAGGCACATCGCGGCGACCGATACGCCCGCGGCGCCGATACCCAGTACGACCAGGCGCAGTTCGCCGACCCGGCGGGCCAGCGGGGCAGCCGCGAGCGCACCCGCCAGGCCGCCCGCGCCGCCGGCCGCCACCACCACGCCGACCAGTGGCGAGCTCAGTCCCAGCGTGTCCCGGGCGTCGTAGATGATCAGTTTCTCGACGGACAGGCACAGGTTCACCACCACCTGGACCGCGGTGAGGAGAAGCAGGGCCCGGACCGAGAGCAGGTAGCGCAGGCCCTCCCGGGCGCTGGCGGCGAACTCCGCCCAGCCCGGGACCGCGGGCCCGGCCCGCCGGGACCTCCCGGCGACGGGACTACACCGCATCACTGTGGCCAGGCAGGCCAGACAGACAGCGAACGTCAGCGCGTCGGCGAGGAGGGCCAGGCCAATCTCCCCCGTCACGGCGAGCAGCCCCACGACCGCGGGGCCGATGATCACGGATACCTGGCTGGCCAGCTCGATGGCCGAATTCGCGGCCATCAGGCCAGCGACGGCGAACAGGTCCTTCACCACCACGGTCATCGCCGACTGGGAGAACACCGAGCACGCGCCGGCTGACATCGCGAGGGTGAGGATCAGCCAGATCCCCAGGACATCCGCCCGCCACAGCGCATACAGCCCGGCGAACAGCACCATCCGGGCCGCGTCCATCGCGATCAGTACCCGCCAGGGATCCAGCCGGTCCACCAGCACGCCCGCGGGCAGCCCGGCCAGCAGGTAGCCCACCGTCACCGAGGCCGCTGACAGCGCTGACACCAGCGGATTGCGGGTCAGGTCCAGCACCAGTAACGGGATGGCCAGCGCGGCCATCGCGTCGCCGAGCACCGACACCGCCTGGCCGGCCAGGAACAGCCGCGAGGGCCACTCCCAGCCCGCGCTAAGCCCGCCCGGCCTGCGCCGGTGCCTGCTCAGCCCGCCCACACGGCCGCACGTTACGGGCTGCCGGCGGCACCGGGAACCCCCCCAGGCCGCCAGACAGCCAGGACCCTGGGCAGCGGTGATGATGCCCGGCGGGCGGCGCATCCGGCTTCCAGCCCCCGCCGGTGGCAGCCGTCCGGGCGCCGCCCCGTTCCTGCCCGCCCGCCGGCGTGACCTGCCGTGGCCAGGCCCGCCTGTCCGGCCCGCCGAGCCTCGGTGAAGAGCACACCGGCAGGTCGATGCGGCTGGATGTCCCGTGCGGGCCAGCGGGATGGCATGCTCTTGTGCGGACGCGGGTCTCCGGGACGCCCACGGTGCGGGCCGGGATGCTGGATGAGACGGCGTGGCCGCCAGTCGGCCGCCTGGCCCATGACGCACAACGCAGCGGCAAGGAGAGGCGATGGCTCAGCAGAAGCGGGGGCTCGGTAGGGGGCTTGGGGCTCTGATCCCGACCGGTCCGGTCACCCCGCCCGGCGGGGCGGCCGGCGGTGGCGTGCCGGGGGGCGAGGGGACCGGACCGGGCGGGCCGGTGTCCGGCTCAGCCCCCGGGCAGCCGGCCACTGTCGGGGGGGCCTACTTCCAGGAGCTGCCGCTGAGTTCTGTCACCCCGAACCCGCGCCAGCCCCGGCAGGAGTTCGATGAGGACGCCCTGGACGAGCTGGTGGCCTCTATCCAGGAAGTGGGGCTGCTGCAGCCGGTCGTGGTCCGCGAGGTAGGGCCGGGCCGCTTCGAGCTGGTCATGGGCGAGCGGCGGTGGCGGGCTTCGCAGCGGGCGGGGCTTACCGAGATCCCGGCCATCGTCCGGGCCACCGCGGACGATGACCTGCTGCGCGACGCCCTCATGGAGAACCTCCACCGCCAGCAGCTCAACCCCCTGGAAGAGGCGGCCGCGTACCAGCAGCTGCTGGATGACTTCGGGGCCACCCACGAGGAACTTGCCCGGCGGATAGGGCGATCGCGCCCGCACATCTCCAACACGCTCCGGCTGCTGAACCTGCCAGGTGGGGTGCAGCGCCGGGTGGCCGCGGGGGTGCTGACCGCGGGACACGCCCGGGCGCTGCTGTCCCTGGAGGACGCCGAGGCCCAGGATCATCTCGCGCACCGCATCGTGGCGGAAGGACTGTCGGTCCGGGCGGTGGAGGAGATCGTCACCATGGGCGTGCGGCCGGTCAAGGAGCGCCGCGCGGTGGCCAGGCAGCCCTCACCGCCGGCCTTGAACGATCTGGCCGACCGTCTCTCTGATGCTTTCGAAACCCGGGTCAAGGTGGAACTAGGGAAGCGCAAGGGCAAGATCGTGGTGGAGTTCGGGTCCCTGGAAGACCTGGAGCGCATCGTCAGCACCATGTCCCCGGACTGGAGCGGGTCCCTCAGCGCTTAAAACGGGGCCCTGTTTCACGTGAAACAGGGCCCCGGCGCCGGGAGTGGCACCCAATTCCGGGCGCCCGGAGAACTAATTCCGGAGTCTGCGACGCTGTTTCACGTGAAACAGCGTGCCTCATGCGGCACCCGCCTCAGGCACGGGAAGCACTGGCCGCCCGCACGGCGGCCAGGAACGCATCGACGTCCTCAGCTGTCGTGTCGAACGCCGCCATCAGGCGGACCGTGCTCTGCTGGTCGTCCCAGACGTAAAAACCCCAGTCGCGCTGCAGTGGCGCAATGATGCGGGGGTCGAGGTCCGCGAACACGGCGTTGGACTGCACGGCCTGGCGCACGCAAACACCGGGGACATCCCGCAGGCCCCCGGCGAGACGCTGGGCCATGGAATTGGACTGGGCCGCGTTGTGCAGCCAGGTCTGGTCCTCCAGCAGCCCGGCGAATTGCGCGGCGAGGAAACGCATCTTCGAGGCCAGCTGCAGGAGCTGCTTGCGCTGGAACGGTGCGGCGTCGAGGAGGTCGCCGGTCATCACCAGCACCGCCTCGGCGGCGACCGCGCCGTTCTTGGTGCCGCCGAAGCTGAGCACATCGGCCTCGGCCGCGATATCGGCCACGGTGCAGCCCAGGTGGGCCACGGCGTTCGCCAGCCGGGCGCCGTCGATGTACAAGCGGAGATCGTGCCCGCGGCAGAACTCCCGCAGCGCCCGCAACTCCCCGAGCGAGTAGCAGGTGCCCAGCTCGGTGACCTGGGTGATGGACACCACCCGGGGCTGAGCCCGGTGCTCATCGTTGCGGCCGCCGAGGCGGGTGGCGACCAGGTCCGGGGTCAGCTTGCCGTCGGGGGCGGCCACGGTGAGCAGCTTGCTGCCCAGCAGCCGCTCGGCGGCCCCGCACTCGTCCACGTTCAGGTGTGCAGTCTCCGCACAGATCACCGCCTCGTAGGGGCGCAGCATGAGGCTGAGGCCGAGGATGTTCGCGGCGGTGCCGTTGAAGACGAAGTAGGCGGAGCGGGCACCGGAGAGGTCGCATAGCTCGCGGGTGATCTGCCCAGTCCAGGGATCATCCCCGTAGGCGTGGGTGTGTCCCTCGTTCGCCCGGGCCATGGCCCGGAGAACGGCCTCATGAGTGCCCGCATGATTATCGCTGCCAAAGCTCTTGCGTTCCGTCACGCTTGGAGAGCCTAGTAACGAGCCCTCGGCCACCCCCGCCCGGGCAGCTCCCCGCCTCCTGGGTGCCGAGGATCCCCTCGCGGACGCGTGGCGCGGCGGAGCGGGGTGCCATGACGGATGCGTGGCGCGGCGGCCCGGCCCCTCCCAGAGGGTCTGCGCACATGGCCGCCGCGAGGCCTGAACCCGTCCAGCAAGACCAGCCCCCACCGTGCTCCTGCTAGCTTCAGCGGCTGGGCACCTGATAATCGCGGCGTAACGTAGTCACTATGCCGGCGGAGAGTAACCAACCCAGCTTTGGCAGGCGGGCGGGGCAGGTCATCTTGCTCGCGGCGCTTATTTTGCCGCGGCAAGATGCCCGCCCGGACCGCCGTCAGGCGGGAAATGGTCTTCCCGTCTCCAGCCCGCTCCAAGCAATTGCCTAGGTACCATGTCAGGGCACGGGCCCGTGCCCGGCAGCCGTAGCGTTTCTCACCCCTGGGGTGCCCGTGCCGCGCCGAGTCGTCAGTGTCACCCTGGATAACCTGGCGGACCTGCCGCACCGATGCCGCAAGTGCGTGTTCTGGGAACTCGACCCGGTGGGTCACGCCCGGGCCCAGGAAGTCGGCGATCCCGCGCTGGAAAAGGAAGCCTGGATCTCCTCGACCCTGCTGGACTGGGGCAGCTGCGGGAAGATCGTCTACGTGGACGGGGCGCGGCCGGCTACGTGCTGTACGCGCCGCCCATGTACGTGCCGCGCTCGCTGGCCTTCCCGACCAGCCCGGTCAGCGCGGACGCGGTCCTGCTGATGACCGCGAACATCCTCAGCGAGTTCAGCGGCGGCGGGCTCGGGCGGATGCTGGTCCAGTCGGTAGCGAAAGACCTGACCCGCCGCGGGGTCAAGGCCATCGAGGCGTTCGGTGACCTGCGCTCGGAGGGCTTGTCCTGCGTGCTGCCCGCCGACTACCTGCTGGCGGTCGGGTTCAAGACGGTCCGGCCGCACCTGCACTACCCGCGGCTGCGGCTCGAACTGAAGACGGCGGTGTCCTGGCGCGAGGACGTGGAGGTGGCGCTGGAGCGCTTGCTGGGCTCAGTCAGCCCGGAGCGGGCACTTCGCCTCGCCTGACTGGCCCCAGCGCCCCAGCGGTCCTTATGGGACCGTTCACGGGGGATTGCGGGCCGGTTCCTCGTGCAGCATCAGGAGTGAGTACGCGGCCACGGTCGAGTCGTCGGTAATGGTCCCGTTGCGGATCATGTTCTTGAATTCGCCCCGCGCCACCCAGCGCTGCCGCATGTCCTGCTCCTCGGGTTCCCGGTCGGGGTCCCCCTCCGTCAGCCCGGTGGCCAGGTACACGTGGAAGCCCTGGCTGGAGGTGCCGTGCGAGCTGTGCAGGAAGCCGAGCAGCGTCAGGCCCCGGGCGCGCAGCCCCGTCTCCTGGGCCAGTTCGAGCCGGGCCAGGTCTTCCGGCTCCCCGGTGCGCCCCGCGGGCCAGCCGCCCTGCGGGAAGGCCCAGGCCCGGCGGCGCACCGGGTAGCGGTACTCCTCGACCAGGCAGAACCGCCCGGTGTCCGCCGGGATAACCAGGGCGAAATGCGGCTTATCAACGACCGCGTAGACGCCGCGGCTGCCGTCCCGGCGCTCGATCTCGTCGCGGCGCAGCGACATCCACGAATCCTTATAGATCACGCTGGACGTGACCGTGCGGATATCGGGTTCCCCGTCGTGGCTCATGGCTGGGCCGGTCCCCCTCGGCTGGCGTCCCGGCCGCCCTCGCATCACGATCCTGGCCCGTAAGGCGCGCCGGGTGGGCAGGCACGGAGCTGGCGGGCCCGGGAAGGCGGCGGGTCAGATGAAGTCGGCGAGCTCCTTGAGCAGCGCGGACTTCGACTTGGCCCCCACTACCTGCTTGACGACCTCGCCGCCGGAGAACACGTTCAGCGTCGGGATCAGCATGATCCCGTACTTCTGCGCGGTCTGCGGGTTCTCCTCGATGTTCAGCTTGACCACGTCAACCTTGTCGCCGTGCTCCTTAGCGATCTCCTCGAGCACCGGGGCGACCTGGCGGCACGGGCCACACCACTCGGCCCAGTAGTCGACGATGACCGGCTTCTCGTTCTTGACGACCTCGGTGTCGAAGTTCGCGTCGGTCACGACCTTGGTTGCGCCCACCGTGGGTGCTCCTTCCGCTGTTCGGGTTGGGTTGAGGTTCAGGACTTGTGGTCCGCCTGGACTTGCTCGGCCTGGTCTTGGTCCGCCAGCCACCGCTCGGCGTCGATCGCGGCGGCGCACCCGGTACCGGCCGCGGTCACCGCCTGGCGGTACGTGTGGTCAACCACATCGCCGCAGGCGAACACGCCGTCCACGCCGGTGCGGGTGGACGGCTGGTTGACGATCAGGTACCCCTCGCTGTCCATGGCCAGCTGGCCGGTGAACAGCTCGCTCCGCGGATCGTGGCCGATGGCCACGAACACGCCGTTGACCGGGAGAATGTCCTCCGCGCCGGTCTTGGTGTTGCGCAGCCGCAGGCCGGTGACCTTGCCCTCGCCGAGCACCTCGGCGACCTCGCTGTCCCAGCGGAACTTGATCTTCGGGTTGGCCAGCGCGCGATCCTGCATGATCCTGGAGGCGCGGAGCTGGTCGCGGCGGTGGACCACGGTCACCGACTTCGCGAACCGGGTCAGGAAGGTAGCCTCCTCCATGGCCGAGTCACCGCCGCCGATCACCGCGATGTCCAGCTCGCGGAAGAAGAAGCCATCACAGGTGGCGCACCAGGACACGCCGTGGCCGGACAGCCGCTTCTCGCCTTCGGCGTCCAGCTCGCGGTACCGGGAACCGGTGGCCACGATCACGCTGCGGGCCTGGTAGGTCTCGCTGTGCGTCCTGACCACCTTGGGGGTGGCCTTCAGGTCAACCTCGATCACGTCGTCCGGCACCAGTTCGGCACCGAATCGCTCGGCCTGCTTGCGCAGCGAGTCCATCAGGTCCGGGCCGAGGACCCCGTCCGGGAACCCGGGGAAGTTTTCCACATCGGTGGTCTGCATCAGCGCACCGCCCGCGGTAACCGACCCCTCGAAGACCAGGGGGGCCAGCCGGGCCCGCGCCGCATAGATCGCCGCCGTGTACCCGGCAGGACCCGAGCCGATAATGATGACATCCCGAACGTCGGTCACGTCTTCCTTGCCCTTCACTGAACTTGCTACGCCCACAACCGATCCTAGGGCTCGCATGTTCCCGGCGCGCGGATCCAGGGCGGCCCCGCGTGGCAGGCAGGCTCAGCCCGGCGCCGGCAGCGGGGCCTGGGCCAGGATGTCGGATTCCGCGGCGGAACAGCGGGCTCCGGCCACATAGACCGTGCCGGGCTGGGCCGGTGTGGCCGAGACCACGATGACCGTGGCCGGGTGCCCCTGGTACCACGCCTGGTCAACGAGCTTGACCGCGCCCGCGTTCACCGCGGCCTGGCCCGCGACCTTGTCCACGCACTGGGTGAGAGCGAGGTTGGGGTGGGCCGGCAAGGACAGGCCGCCAGTGCCCTTCCCGGGGTGGTTCAGGCCCGCGGAGGGCGTGTTCAGCACTTCGGCGGCCTGGGCGGCGAAGGTGGACTTGCCGTACCGGGTGCCACTCTGACTCACGGTGAAACGGCCGCTACCCTGGGCCGGCCGGGGCGCGATACCGGCCACCGGGGAGCGCAACCGGGAGCCGGCTGAGGCGCTGGGTGCGGGTACCGCTTCGGATCCCGCCGACGATGCCCCGGACGTCGAGCCGGAAGGGGACTGGCTCATGGCGTAGCCCACCCCGCCCGCGACGACCAGGATGCCCGCGGCCGCGGCGAGGACCCGGGCCGGTACGCGGAAGCGCGGGCCGTGCGGCCCGCCCGCCCGGGTCCCCGGCGCGGCGGCCCGGAACGGGGTCGGGGTCAAGAGGCCGGGCCGGCCCCTGGCTGAGCCGGGGCGGTCCCGGGTTCCGGCCCGGCCCGGCGCAGGGCCTCGGCGCTCAGCGCGGCGTCCAGCCGGGCGGCGATCCCGGGCGGCAGCGGGGGCGGGGGGACCTGGGCGAGCAGCGCCGGGATCTCGGTCAGCCGGGCCTGCGCGGCGGCGCACTCGGGGCAGCTGGCTACGTGCGAGCGGAGCCGCTCGCTCCGCCGCCTGCTCAGCAAGCCCTCGGCGCACAGCGCCAGGGACTCCGCGTCCACGTGCCCTCTCATGGCTGGTTCTCACCCGTTCCCTCGGCTGGTGAGACGCGCGGTGCGGCTGGCTGGTTCCGCCCGGGCGCGGTCTGTCCGGCGGAGGCAGGCTGGCCGGCCGCCGCCCCGGAGCCGCGCAGATGGGCCAGCAGCGGCAGCAGGCGGGCCCGGCCCCGGGCGCAGCGGCTCTTCACCGTGCCCGGGGAAATGCCCAGGATCTCGGCGGTATCGGCCACCGGGTAGCCGAGCATGTCCACCAGGACCAGCGCGGCGCGCTGTTCCGGAGCCAGCGTCCGCAGCGCGGCGAGCACGTCCAGCGCGGTGTCCTTGTCGATGCCCGGATCGGCCAGCGCCGACCCCTGGGCCAGGACGTCGAGCGTCTGCTCGTCCATCCCGCTGGCCGCGGGGCGTGCGGCCCGGCGCCGGATCCGGTCCAGGCAGGCGTTGACCACGATGCGGTGCAGCCAGGTGGTGACGGCCGAGTCGCCGCGGAAGTCCGCGGCCCGCCGGAACGCCGAGATCATCGCGTCCTGCAGCGCGTCCGCGGCCTCTTCCTGATCGCCCAGCGTGCGCAGGGCCACGGCCCAGAGCCGTTCACGGTGCCGCAGGAACAGCAGGCCGAACGCCTCGGTGTCGCCCTGGGCGTGCCGCCGCAGCAGGTCGGTGTCGGAGGACGCGGCCTGCGGCACCCCGCTGGGGTCAGGCCAGGCCTGCCCAGGCTGCCCGGGCACCGCTCAGCCCGATCCCCGCACGACGACGTTGTAGACGAAGGCCTGGAACACGGTGCTGCTGCCCGGCTGGGGAGGGAGCTTGGTGAACCAGATCAGCACGTAACGGCCCTTGGCCGTGCCGCTGGCCGGGAAGATCTGCGTCCCCCCGCCGAGGTGCTTGCGCTTGGCCACCCTGGTGAACGAGGCCAGGCCCTGCTGGGAGACGGACTTGTTGTTGCCCACCTCGATGGCCACGTTGGCCCCGGCCTCCGGGCCGAAGGTGACCTGCACCGAGCGGAGGCTCACCTGCTTGCCCATGTCCAGGAGCAGCCCGGTGCCCGCCTTCAGGCCACCGAACACGGGGTTGTTGTCGTAGAACTGAGTGTGCCAGGCCGTGAACGGGTTGCCGTCGATGGCCAGGCCGGCCCCGCCGTTGTCCTCATTGCCGGGATCATTGGCCAGGCCCAGCGCGTCGTATCCGCCGGCTCCGACCGGCTTGAGCACGGTGTTCGCCGCGACCGAGGGGGGCGCCGAACTGCTGCCCGACTTGCCCGGGGTGCCCCCGCCGCCGCCGTGCGAGAGGGTCAGGCTGTACACCCCGGTCCCGATAGCCGCGAGGACGAGCAGGATGACCAGCACGACGGCCAGCCGGCTGAACATGGGCCGCCCGGAGCGCCGCGGCGGCGGGTAACCCCGGCCGTTGCCGTCGGACGGCGTCCACCCCTGGGTGCCCGGGTAGTCCGACGGCGGCTGCGGCGCGTACTGCGACGGCGGCCCGTAGTCCCCGGTCCGGGCGAAACCGCCGGTCCGGGGGCCGGGAAGGGCCGGCGCGGCGGGCGGCGGGGCGAGCGGGGCCGGGATGACCTCGGCGAGCGCTTCGGCAAGGAGTGCGGGAGTGGTCAGCGGCGGGCCGCGGCGGCGGTCCCGCTGGAACAGGGCCTGCGTGGCCACCTCGTCAATGGACGCGGGCACGCCCGCGCACACCTGCCGGGGGCTGCACGGCCGGCCGTCGGAAAGCGGGGCGGGCGGCAGCGTGCCCATCCCGGGACCGGGCCAGTAGCGGGTCAGCGCCGCGTACAGCAGCATGGCCAGGCCACGGGTGTCGGCCAGGGCCGGGTCATCCGCGGTCGTGTCGGACAGGGCCGCATCGATGCCGGTGCCCAGCACCTTCACCCCGCCGCCCGGCGTCCAGCGCAGCGACTGCGGGGTCAGGCAGAGGTGGGGCACGCCGGTCGTGTGCGCGGCGGCCAGGGCCTCGGCGGCCTCGGCCACGATCTCGGCGCCCCGGGCGGGATCGAGCGGGCCGTCGGCGAGCAGGTCGTCCAGCGAGTCCCCGGCCACCCACTCCATCACGACGTACGCCTGATCCCAGTCGTCCTCCACGTCGAAGACCTGGGCCAGCCGCGCGTCGGTGAGCCTGCTGGCGGCGCGGGCGGCGGTGAGCACCTCGCTGATCCGCGGGAAGCCCGGGGCGAACGTCAGCACGGCCACCGGCCGGGCCAGGGTTTCGTCGATGGCTTTCCACGCGGCCCAGCCGCTGGCGTCGCTGACCCGGTCCTCAAGCCGGTAGCGGCCGCCGAGCTTGGTCCCCGGTTCCGAGATGAAGGTGCTCATAGGCCTGAAGTCAAGAGCGGGGCTGGCCCTCGACCCTCCTTCCGAGCCCCCGGATCTGCGGACGTTGACGGGCGCGCACTCGTGGTGCTGGACACCATGCTAAGCCGCGCGGGGCGGCGAGACGCGTCCCGCATGCCCCGCCACCGAAAACCGTTACATGTGAGAGACACCAGCTTCGCCTCCGGATAGCCCTGCCTGGGGCCATCGGTACCGGTGTGACCGGCGTTACCCGGCCGCACTGCGGCGTCCTTCACCGGTGCAGCCGGGACTTCACGGTGGACGTCAGCGCGGACACCTCGCTGATCCCCAGCGCCTGGGAAAAAAGCAGATAGAGGAGCAGGCCGCCGCTGCCGCCGAGGACGACGGTGACGAACCCGTAGACCGGGCCGGGCGCGAGGATCACGCCGATCATGAACGTGACCGCCCAGGCGAAGAGCAGGGCGGGGAGGGCCGCGAGGTGCATCCGACCCAGGCTGTCCGCGATGTGCTGGCCGGCCAGGCCGCCGAGGCGGCGGCTGAGGATGCGCCAGGACGCCACCGCGCCCACCACGTTGGACACGCCGAACGAGACGCCCAGCCCTTCCACGATGTGCCCGGTGGGGACCACGATCAGAACGAGCAGGCTGGTAGCGATGTTGACCACCATGACCGCGACCCCGATGAACATGGGGGTGCGGCTGTCGTGCAGCGCGTAGAAGACCCGCAGCAGCAGCTGGAACATCATGTACGGCACCAGGCCGAGCGCGAAGATGCCGAACACCTCGCCGACGTAGCGGGCCTCGGCGACGGTCGTGCTGCCGTGCGCGATGAGGAACTCGGCCAGTGGTGCCCCGAGCACGATGAGCAGGAGCGCGGCCGGCACCACGATGACCGAGGACAGCCGGACCCCGGTGGAGAAGTCGTCCCGGACCAGCGGGTAGCGGCGTTCGGCGGCGTGCGCGCTCATCCGGGGTAGCAGGGCGGTGATCACCGAGACCCCGATGATCGCGTACGGCAGCTGGAACAGCTGCCAGGCATAGCTGTAGGTGGAGAACGAGTCGTAGGTCGCACCGGGCCGCGTCGAGGCCGCGTTCGCCACGTTCTGGACCACGAGGAACGAGGCCTGGGTGGTCAGCACGTAGCCGAACAGGGGCGCAGCCATCCGGCGGATCTCGGTGACCTCGGCCCGCCGGAAATCGAACCGGGGGTGCCAGCGGAAGCCGACCCGGCGCAGGAACGGGATCAGGGCCGCGGTCTGCGCGATGATGCCCAGGGTGGTCCCGAAGCCGAGCAGTTCGACCTGGCCCGCGGAAATCGTGTCCGGCTGCACGCCGATGCCGCCGGTCACGATGAACAGCAGCAGGACGAGGATCACCACGACGTTGTTGATGACCGGGGTCCACATGGGCGCGGCGAAGTGGCCGCGCGCGTTGAGGATGCCGCCGGCCAGCGAGCTCACCCCGTAGAAGAAGATCTGCGGGATGAAGAAGTAGGCGAAGATCACCATCAGGTGACGCTCGGGCCCGGTGATCGCGTGGGCGTACAGCGCGACGAGCAGGCTGCCGGCCAGCGTGGCCAGCACCGTGAGGATGAACAGCGCGCTGGTGGCCAGGGTGAACATCCGCTGGTCGTAGGCCTCGCCGCCGTCGGCGTCCCGCTTGGCCGCGCTGACCAGCAGCGGGACCACCACGCTGGTCAGGATGCCGCCCAGCATGAGGTCGTACACCGCGTTGGGCAGGGTGTTGGCGTTGTTGTAGGCGTTGGCCACGCCGACCACGCCCAGCGCGTAGACCAGCATCAGCGTGCGCAGGAAGCCGGTGCCGCGTGAGGCCAGGGTGCCGACGGCCATCACAGAGCTGGAGCGGAGCAGGCTGCCGCCCTCCGGCCCGGGAGCGCCCCGGCCCGGGGGGGCCGGGCCGGCGGGGGGCGGGCCGGCCGAGGGTGGGCCTGCCGGGGGTGGCGCTGGCCGGCCCGGGCCGCCTGGTGAAGCCTCGCCGGGGTCAGCGGGGCCGGTGCCGCTGCCCTGGATCACGCCGCCGCCCGCGCCGCCCCCGCCATGATGCCGTCCGGGGGCACGGCGGTGCCCCCGGCCGCCGTCAGGGGCGCTCCACCCGGCCTGGGGCGCTGGCGTACTCATCCGGCTCCTCGGGTGTGTCGTGATCACGGGCAGGCTCGGACACGACGGTATCCGTTTCGCCGGGCGATCCGGTGGGTTCCGCGCCGTTCGCGTCCTGACCTGGGTCGGGACTCTTATGCGGCGAAAGGAAAGCACCGCTGGCGCCGCCCCGGCGGATCGCCCGGGCGATCGCCGTGACGACGAAGACCGCGATGGCGATGGCCACGATGATCATGGCTGTAGCACCGAAGTGGGTGGCGTCCACAGTGAGCTGGGCATCGGTCCCGGGCAGCGGCGCGCCGTCCGGTGCGGCCAGGTTCAGCCTGAGCACGGTGGACCCGGCCACCGCCGACCGCACCTTGATCACCACGGTCCGCTGCTGGTGCTGCCCGATGGTGACGGTGGTCTCGGACGGGCGGACGGTCATCCGGCCCGACGGGGCGCGGACCTGCAGCAGCACGGTGACCGGCCGGCCGAGGCGGTTGTTGATCGACACCGGGACGGGGCCGGATTTCCCGGTCAGGGTGTCCTGCCCGGTATCGATGATGCGGACCTGGCGTTCCTGCGTGGCCAGGTACGCCGACACCGAGGCGAGCAGCGCCTTGGCCCGGGCCGGGTCGCCCCGCCAGGCGGACGATTCCACCGCGGCCACCGTCCCGGCCAGGTAGCTGGAGCCCGGCACGCCGAGCATGCTGGCCTGCCGCCGGATGCTCCCCTCCAGGCCCTTGACCTTCCGGAGCAGGGACCGGTGCAGTTCCCGGGGGGCAAATTTCTCCACCGGCGGCGGCACCCGCGGCACCTGCCCGGCCCTGGATTTCGCGGTGATCAGGTCGGCGAGGCTGGCCGGGCGCAGCCAGGGAGCGGTGTCGCTCTCGTGCAGCAGGGCGGTGGCCAGGGAGATCGAAGGGTTCCACTGGCGGGGCGGGGTGATCACCACGGAGCGGGGGGTGGCCGGTGCCTCCGCCACGATCATGGCCGTCTGGGCCAGGAAGAGCTGCTCGGTGGCGAACGTGCTGGCCTCCGTGGCGGCCTGGCCTGGGCCTGGCCTGCCCCGTGCCGCCCCGGGCCTGGGCGGCTGTCGGCCCGCCGGCCAGGACCTGGCTGAGGTTGGCGTCGGCCAGGGCCACGTTGAGGCGGCCATCTACCCCGTCCAGGGCGCTGGTGATCGCGCTGGGCGTGTACGCCGCCGGTGTCCTGGGCGGCATCAGGGAGCTGTTGAGGATCACCGTGCGCCAGCCGCCCGCGCCGATATTGCCGAGGACGCCGTAGTCCGCGAACCCGCCGGCCGGCCAGGCGACCGCGCCGTAGCCCGGCCCGCCCGGCCGCTGCGTGCCGCCCAGGAACTCGTGCGCCACGATGCTCCCCTTAGCCTCCGCCCGCTTCAGGTCGGCGACCATGGCGGCGTGCGTGAGCGCGGACACGTCCACGTCCGCGTACGGGGTCACGAAGTAGTCGTGCTGCGCGGTGACCGAGCGCAGCCGGGTCAGCCAGGTGCGGGCGGCCGCGCTGGCCGGCCTGGTGACCGCGCCGGAGCAGGTGGATGTCCCGCCCACCTGGTAGCTGCGGCGCATGACGCCGGCGCTGGCCAGCACGCTGGGGTCGATGGCCCAGGTGAGGTCGGCGCGAACGGCTTCCGGCGTGCTGCCCGCGGTGAGCAGCCTGCTGAGCCGGCCGCCTGCCAGGCTGCGGGCGAGGTCATCGTTGAGCAGGGCCGGGCAGGCCGACTGCTCGGGCGCGCTGAACACCGGCCAGACCCAGGCGATCTTCATCCGCCGGGCCAGCCCGGCCGCGGCCGACCCCGGCCAGTACGGCAGGAACGTGTGGTCGGTACTCAGCACCGCATCGCCCGAGCCCAGCTGGGCCGCGAGCGGGTAGACGCCGAACGTGGTCATGGCCAGGCTGCGGGCCGGGATCCTGACCGACCAGTCCCGGACGGCCCCGGGCGCCAGGGTTCCGGGCAGCGGGGCCAGGGCGTTGGCCACCGGGACGTCCACATTGGGGAGGTGCCCGGCGGCGTACTCGCTCAGCCCGGTGCGGCTGGTGAGCCGGAAGCTCGACGACCAGATCTGGACGGTGAGGCCGGACACCGTTCTGCGGGTCGTGTTGCTGACCGTCCCCTGTATCGTGACCGCGCGCCCGGGCCGGGCGATCCGCGGGTTCACCGACGTGATACCGACCGTGACCTGCTGGGCCGGCGCGGCGGCCGCCGTTGACATCACCGTCCGCGCGGTTACCCCGGTGGGCACCCGGGAGGTGGCGGCGGCCGCACCGCTGCCAGCCAGGACGGGGCCCGCGCCGATCAGTGCGGCGAAAGCGCAGGCCAGTACGCCGCGCCAGGCCAGCCCGGGCCACGCCGGCCCGGCAGGCCTCGGGTCGCGCTGCGTTGGGCACTGACGCGGCATGCCGGAAATGCTATTGCCGTTCCCTGAGTGCTCTTCCAAAGTTGAGCCTGGGCCCGGTGGATTTCCCCCGGCCCACCACTACCCCCTACCCTCAATGCCCGTGCCGGATACCACGCCCATCAGCCCGAAGCAGCGGAAGGCCGCAGCGGAATTGCTGCGCACCACGGCGGCGGCCGCCGCCGAACTGGGCAGTATTTTCGCCCGCCACGGGCACGCGCTGGCGCTGGTGGGCGGCCCGGTCCGTGACGTGTTCCTCGGCCGCGCGCACAGCGACCTGGACCTGGCCACCGACGCGACACCGCCGGAGGTCCTGGCCATCGCGCGGGACTGGGCGGACAAGGTCTGGGAAACCGGCATCGAGTTCGGCACGGTCGGGCTGCGCAAGGGCGACACTATTTTCGAGATCACCACCTACCGCAGCGAGACGTACGTGCCTGACTCGCGGAAGCCCGCGGGCATCCGGTACGGCACGTCCCTGGAGGCGGACCTGCGGCGGCGTGACTTCACGGTGAACGCCATGGCGGCCCGGCTGCCGTCCCTGGAGCTGGTGGATCCTTATCGCGGCCTGCGCGACCTGCGGGACAAGGTGCTGCGGACGCCGGGGAGCCCCGAGGAGTCGTTCACCGACGACCCGCTGCGGATCATGCGCGCGGCCCGGTTCACCGCGCAGCTCGGGTTCACCGTGGCTCCCGAGGTGGCCGGGGCCATGCGGCAGCTGGCCCCGCGGCTGGCGGTCGTGTCCGCGGAGCGGATCCGTGACGAGCTCAGCAAGCTGCTGCTCGCGCCCGGTCCCCGGGACCCGGTCCGCGGGATCGAGCTGATGGTCGGCACCGGGGTGGCGGACGTGGTGCTGCCTGAGGTGCCCAGGCTCCGGCTGGAAACCGACGAGCACATGCGGCACAAGGATGTGTACCAGCACTCGCTGACCGTGCTGGAGCAGTCCATCGGGCTGGAGGGGCGCTACGGGCTGCCGCCGGACCTGGTGGGCCGGCTGGCGGCGCTGCTGCACGACATCGGCAAGCCCAAGACGCGCTCGCTGCTCCCGGACGGGCGGGTGGCTTTCCACCATCACGAGGTGGTCGGCGCGGCCATGGCCCGGGCCCGGCTGAAGGCGCTGCGCTTCCCCTCCGCGGTGGTGGCCGACGTGACCACGCTGATCTCCCTGCACCTGCGCTTCCACGGGTACGGCCCGGGAGAGTGGACGGATTCCGCGGTGCGCCGCTACGTGCGGGACGCCGGGCCGCTGCTGACCCGGCTGCACATTCTCACCCGGGCCGACTGCACTACCCGGAACAAGGCCAAGGCCGCCCGCCTGGCCCGGGCCCAGGACAGCCTGGAGGAGCGCATCGCGACGCTCAGTGCCCAGGAGGAGCTCAAGAAGATCCGGCCGGACCTGGACGGCCACGAGATCATGGCCATCCTGGGCCTGCAGGCCGGCCCTGACGTCGGGCGGGCCTCCCGGTACCTGCTGGAACTGCGCATGGAGCATGGCCCGCTCGGCCGCGAGCGGGCTACTCAGGAACTGGTGCGCTGGGCTGAGGGTGAGGGGCTCGGGGCGCCGCCCGCCCCCGAGGGCGGCTGACCCCCGCCGCCCCCCGGCGAGGCCAGCCGGGCAGCCAGCCAGTATCCCGCCGCGGTGACCGCGTACCCCACCGCGACCAGGCCGATGATGGCGGCCGACCGGCCGCTGACGGGCATGAACGCCGCGCTCAGCGCGGCGCCGGCCACGAACGTGATGTTGAACATCATGTCGTAGAAGGAGAAGACCCGGCCCCGGTAGTCGTCGTCCACCTCCTCCTGCAGGACAGTGGTGGCGCAGATCGCGACGCCCTGCCCCACCAGGTTCAGGCCGAACCCGATGACCAGGAACGCGACCTGGCTGAAGGTCTCGCCCAGCGGGCCGATGATGACCGCACCCGCCGCGAGCAGGACCGTGATCCAGGCCGGCTTGCCGAGCACCTTGGCCAGCCGCGGGGTGATCAGCGCCGCGCAGGCGTAGCCGAGCGCGGACGCGATGACGAGCACCGTGTAGTGGCTGAGCGCCGCGTTGGCTCCGGCCGAGCGGTAGAAGTAGTTCCGGTAGAGCAGGATCGACATCAGGAACAAGATCCCGTAGAGGAACCGGTTCCCGCCGGTGGCGCCCAGGGCCGCGGCCGGGCCGCGGCGGCGCAGCACGTACCGGGCCCCCGCGGCCAGCCCGGCGAGCACGACCGCGAACTCGCCCAGGACCCGGCCCGGCGGGCGCTCGCCGCCCTGGTGAGAGGGGCCGAGCAGCGAGCGCGGCATGGTCCGGGCCACCAGGCTGGCCAGGAGATAACAGCCGCCGGCCACCAGCAGCGTGACGGCGGAGCCGCCCTGCCCGCCGCCGGTCGCCACGTGGACACCCAGGCCGGCTATCCCGCCGATCGCGGCCATGATCCCGCCCGCGGTCGGGGAGACCGAGTTGGCCATGACGAGCTTGTCTTCCGCGACCACGTGCGGCAGCGCGGCGGACAGCGAGGACAGGAAGAAACGGTTAACGCCCAGGACCAGCAGGACGCTGGCGTACAGCGGGGCGCCCAGGTTCCCCGAGACGACGAGGGCCGCCGTCAGCACCACGAACGCGGTGCGCAGCAGGGCCGACCACACCAGGATCTGGCGCCGTGACCAGCGGTCGATGAACACCCCGGCGAACGGCCCGATCAGCGAGTACGGAAGGTACAGGACAGCGAACGCCGCGGCGGCCGACGCCGGGTTCGGGAACGTGGTGCTGTTGAAGAACACGTAGGAGCCGAGCCCGGCGGTGAAGACACCGTCCCCGGTCTGCGAGATCAGCCGGGTGGCGAACAGCCGCCGGAAATCCCGTTCCTGCAGGACACTGCGCAGATCAGCGACGAAGGACGAGCCGGCTCGCCCGCCGCGCAGCATCGCCTTGACGGCAGCCAGGACGGTCACCCGCACAGACTACGGGGGACGATCCGCCCGATACCCCGCGCCGACAGCACGCCCGGCAATGTTTGCGTATGCCCCAGGCATGGAAACGGCACGCGCCCCGCCTGGGGCGGGGCGCGTGCCGGTGCAGGAGGTCGCGGAGGCCGGCCGGTACGGGCCCGGCGTCCCGCGGTGGGCGGGTCAGCGCCCGGTGCTCAGCGCCGGTATTCAGCGCTCGATGTCGCCGCGGATGAACTGCTCCACCAGGTCGCGGGCGATCTCGTCGCCGTACTGCTCCGGGGGCGACTTCATGAAGTACGACGCCGCGGAGAGGATGGGGCCGCCGATGCCGCGGTCCTTGGCGATCTTCGCCGCCCGGATGGCGTCGATGATCACTCCGGCGGAGTTCGGCGAGTCCCAGACCTCCAGCTTGTACTCCAGGTTGAGCGGGACGTCGCCGAAGGCCCGCCCTTCCAGCCTGATGTACGCCCACTTGCGGTCGTCCAGCCACGGCACGTGGTCGGAGGGGCCGATGTGCACGGCGGCCTTCTCCATCTCGTGCGGGATCTGCGAGGTCACCGACTGGGTCTTGGACACCTTCTTGGACTGCAGGCGCTTGCGCTCCAGCATGTTCATGAAGTCCATGTTCCCGCCGAAGTTGAGCTGATAGGTGCGCAGCAGCTCGACGCCGCGGTCCTCGAACAGCTTCGCCAGCACCCGGTGCGTGATGGTGGCGCCGACCTGGGACTTGATGTCGTCACCGATGATCGGCACGCCCGCTGCGGTGAACTTCTCGGCCCACTCCGGGTCGGAGGCGATGAAGACCGGCAGCGCGTTCACGAACGCCACGCCGGCGTCGATGGCGCACTGCGCGTAGAAGCGGTCGGCCTGCTCGGACCCGACCGGCAGGTAGGACACCAGGACGTCCGCGCCCGAGTCGCGCAGGACCTGCACCACGTCCACCGGCGGGTCGGCGGACTCGGAGATCATCTCCTGGTAGTACTCGCCCAGCCCGTCCAGCGTGGGACCGCGCTGCACCGTGATCCCGGTGGGCGCCACGTCGCAGAGCTTGATGGTGTTGTTCTCGCTGGCCCCGATGGCCTCGGCGAGATCCCGGCCCACCTTCTTCGCGTCCACGTCGAAGGCCGCGACGAATTCCACGTCCCGCACGTGGTAAGGGCCGAAGGACACGTGCATGAGGCCAGGAACCCGGTTCTCGGGATCGGCATCCTTGTAGTACTCCACGCCCTGGATCAGGGAGCTGGCGCAGTTACCTACGCCAACGATGGCCACCCGAACCGAACCCATGGGGACACACTCCTTCTCTCGCCGCACTCTGTCTTATTCAGTAGTTCGCGTTATTCAGATATCTGCGCTAGTCCGGTCCGCTCTACCTGCACCGACCGCTCGCCCAGGTCTGACGGCCTGGGTTCGCTAGTCGGTCTGAATAGCGCTCCGGGTGGCGTCAGATTTCTCTTTCAGTCAGCCGTTAGTCAGTCAGCCGTGCCAGTTCCGCCCGCCCGGCCGCGTCCGGCCTGGTCCGCGTCCCCCTGGCGCTCGGATGCGATCAGCTCGTTCAGCCAGCGGACCTCCCGCTCGACCGACTCCAGGCCGTGCCGGTGCAGCTCGAGCGTGTAGCTGTCCATCCGCTCCCGGGTCCGGGCCATGGCGGCACGCACCCCGTCCAGCCGCTCTTCCAGCCGGCTGCGGCGCCCTTCGAGGATCCGCAGCCGGATGTCGGCCTGGGTCTGGCCGAAGAACGCGAAGTGCACGCCGAACCCGTCGTCGTCCCAGGCCGCCGGGCCGGACTCGGTGAGCAGTTGCTCGAGCCGCTCCTTGCCGTCCGCGGTGAGCCGGTAGACGATCTTCGACCGCCGCCCGCTCAGCGGCTTGGCCGTTCCCTCCGGGACGTCCTCCGCGATGAGCCCCTGGGCCAGGAGCAGCTTCAGGCAGGGGTACAGCGACCCGTACCCGAACGCGCGGAACGCGCCGAGCATGGAGTTCAGCCGCTTGCGCAGCTCATACCCGTGCATCGGGGTCTCGTGCAGCAGCCCCAGCACCGCGAGCTCCAGCACGCGTGACCGTTGCCCTACCATGCCTGCCCGCACCTCCTGTCCGCGTGGCTCATGCTGCGGGGCCGTGCCGCGACCCGGGCCGTGCGGCCGGGCGCGAGGACAGTATGCCCGCATTGTGCCAAAGCGATGTATCGAACCGATACATCGCCAAGATATGCGCCAGGCGAAGACCGCGCAACTCCCCGTTCACTGGCTGTTCCCGGGCACTGCCGGTGAATACCCGGAACAGGAGCCCGCCGGGCTCGGAGCGCCGCGGCTTCCGTCGTACGCTGTCGGGGATGGGAGTTCGGCGATCGGTCGTGGATTACGGGCTTGCCCGGCGGGCAACGCTCGCCTCCGTGCTGGCCGGGCACACCACGGTCGCGGACGTCTGCGACGCGCATCCCTACCTGCTCCGGGCGGCCAAGTTCCACGGTGAGGCCACCGACACGGCCTGCCCTATCTGCCGCAGGAGCAAGCTGACCCACGTCACCTACGTGTACGGGGACGAACTAGGCCAATATGCCGGCCGGGTTAAGCAAGGCCCGGAACTAGCCGAGATGGCGTCCGAATACGGAGAGTTCCGCGTATATGTGGTCGAGGTCTGCCAAAGTTGTGCCTGGAACCACCTTGCCTCGTCCTACGTTCTCGGCACGGGCGAGCCACGCGCCCGGCGCAGCAGGCGGGCCCGAGCCGGCGAATAACGGCGGGGCAAGAAGCCGCCGCCCATCCAGGGCGGCCGGCTGAGCCAGCGCCAGCGGGCCTGCCCTCCGGGACCAGCGGTACTGACAGCATCACCAGGCAGAACCACCGGGCCAGCACGACCGGGCATCCCCACCAAGCCCGCACCACCAGGCAGGAACGGCCGGGAGCCAAGCGCGAGCCATGCAGATATGACGAATTCCTAACCTGCGCCGGATGGCTCGCGCCACCCGATACCGTGAGGCCCGGCGGTCGGCCTGATGCTCGTCCACGACTGCCTCACCCAACCAGCGAGGACGCGTGAGTAACCCAGACTTTTCCGGTTCCTACCCCCCGGATCCCGCTGAGCCCGGCCGCCGGGGCGGCTCCCGTGACGGCGCGCGCTACGGCGACGGCCGCCGCGCGCGCGGTACCCGGGACGCGGCCAGTGGGGGTTACCGGCAGGAGCGGGACTACGAGTGGGACCGCGGCGCCGGGGCGGACCCGGGCTACGCCCGCGGCGCCCGTGCTGACGGCGCCGTGCTGACGGCGCCCGTGCTGACCGCGGCCGGGCGGGCCTGAGCCGATCGGAGCAGGGCTGGGCGGACCAGGACCCGGCCGGGCAGGCCTGGTCCGGCCAGGGCGGTGCGGACCGGGGGCGGGCCGGCCGGGGCAGCCGCCGCGCGGCCGGGGACGCAGGCCGGGGACGGCGCGGGGCGGCCGCGAACCAGGCCGCGGGCGAGGTAAGCGCGAAGGACCGGCTGGCGGCCAAGCTCGGTACCGGCCACGCAGCGGGCGGCTACAGCGCCGCGGCCCCGGCCGCCGGCTATGCCGCCGGGACAGGCGCGGCCGCCGGGCTCGCGATGTCGGCCGGGTACCCCGGCTCGGCCGCCCCCGGCGGCGGTGGCTCCCGTGACTTCGACACCCGGCGGCCCGGCCGCCGGGGCCGCGGCGGGGCCGCGGGGATGCACGACGGGAACGGCCGGGGCGGGAACGGCGGCGGCCGGGGCGGGAACGGCCGCGGTGGCCCGGGCCGCCCGCGCCGTAAAGGCGACTGGTGGCGCCGCTGGACCTGGAAGAAGGCCCTGGCCGGCTGCGCGCTGACGGGCTTCGGCTTTGCCGTGATGCTGGTCATCGGCTACTTCTACGTCCTTTCCGCGACACCCATCCCGGTCGCCTCGCAGTTCGCCATCGGCCAGGCGTCCCGGGTCTACTTCCGCGACGGCACGACCCTGGTCGGCATGTTCGGCCAGAGCGACCGGCAGATCCTGCAGCCGAACCAGATCCCGACCATGGTCAGGAACGCCATGGTCGCCGCGGAGGACAAGCACTTCTACAACGAGGGCGGCGTCTCGCCGGTCGGTATGGCCCGTGCGGCCATCGCCGACCTGACCAGCGGGTCGGTCCAGCAGGGCGGGTCCACCATCACCCAGCAGCTGGTCCGGAACTACTACACGGGCATCGGCACCGCGGAGACCGCCACCCGGAAGATCAAGGAAATCTTCGTCGCGGAGAAGCTGGCCCAGGCGAAGTCCAAGGACTGGATCCTGACCAGCTACATGAACACGGTGCCGACCGGGGCCAACAACATGTACGGCTTCGGCGCGGCGGCCCAGGCGTACTTCGGGAAGCCGGTCAGCAAGCTGACGGTGGCCCAGGCCGCGATGATCGCGGCCATGCCGCAGTCACCCAGTTACTACAACCCCGACCCGAAGGCCGGGGCGGCCTACCAGGCGCTGGTCTTCCGCTGGCACTACGTGCTGCGGACCATGGTCTCGATGGGCACGCTGACCCAGGCCCAGGCGGACGCGCAGAAGTTCCCCACGCTCGCGAAGGCGTTCAACAACAGCTGGTCGGGCTACCGCGGCTACATCATGGACGCGGTGATGAACGAGCTGGAGAACACCTACCACTACACGGCGACGCAGATCGGGAGCGCCGGGCTGCGCATCGTCACCACGTTCAGCAAGCCGATGATGAACCAGCTCTACGCGACCGTGACGCAGGAAAAGCACCAGATGCGGCTGGACGGCAAGGCGCTGCCGAACTACGCCCACGTCGGCGCGGTGCTGGAGCAGCCGGGTACCGGCGAGATCTGGGCCATGTACAGCGGGCCGAACTACAACGCGAAGAACTGCAACGTGATCCGCTGCCAGTGGGACATGGCCCTGCAGAACCGGGAGCAGGTGGGCTCCTCGATGAAGCCGTACGTGCTCGCGCTGGCCCGGCAAGAGGGGATGAACGTCAAGACCAGCACGCTGGACGGGCACTCACCGCTGTGGATCCCGCCGGTGTCGCAGCCGATGACCTACGCGAGCCGGGCCCAGCCCGCCAACTCGGGCAGCTGGTACCAGGTGGGCAACGACGCGGGTGACCCGCAGGCCAACGGGGTGACCGTGGTCACGGCGTCGGCAGAGTCGCTCAACACCGCGTACACCGACCTCTACCACCGGGTGGCCGGCACCGACGGCCAGAGCATGATCAAGATGGCCGAGAATTTCGGGGTCAACGTCGCTTCCTCGGCCTCGGGCCTGTACACCCAGCGGGACGAGGTCGGCACCGCGCTCGGGCAGGCCTCCCTGACCGTGGAGGAGCAGGCCAACACCTTCGCCGTGCTGGCGGCCGGCGGCGAGTACGTGACCCCGCACGTGATCGTCGAGATCCAGCAGCAGCTTCCCGGCCAGGCGATGACCACCACCTCGGCCAAGGTGGTCCGGCGCCAGGTGCTGACCCCGGCCGAGGCGTCCGACGTGGATTACGCGCTGTCGTTCGACGACAAGCCGGGCGGTACGGCCCCGAACGCGGGCCTCGCCGACGGCCGGGAGATCATCGCCAAGACCGGGACCACCAACTTGTCCCAGTCGGCGTTCTTCATCGGCGCGATCCCGCAGTTCAGCCTGGCGGTCGGCATGTTCACCAACGAGCAGGGCTGCCCGTCGGGCATCGCCGGCTGCACCGCCGCCGCGAATCAGGAAAGCTCCCCGCCGGCCGGGGTGCAGACCCTCTACGGCGTCGGTAATCTGCCGGGCTACGGTGGCGAGTGGCCGGCCACGATCTGGCACGCGTACGCCCAGAAGATGTTCGGCAGCATGACGGTGAAGGCCTTCCCCACGCCGGACTTCGGCGGCACCGCGTGGAACATGCTCGGCCCCTACACGCCGAAGCCGAAGCCGGCCATCACGCCGACCCCGACACCGGGCAGCCACTGCAAGGGCTTCTACTTCGCCGGGCACTGCTTCCACGGTAAGCACCACCACCCCGTACCGACCCCGACGCCGAGCAACCCGCTTCCCACCGCCACATTCCCCAACGCCACGCCCGCGCTCGGCAGGCAGCCATCGGCGATCGGGTAGCCGGGACCCGGGCGGGGGCACAATCACCGGGACCCGATAGCCGATGACGGAGCGTGGGTGACAGACGCAGACACGGGCCCGGCCGGCCAGGAACCAGACGGCCAGGAGCCCGCCGGGCGAGAGCCGGAGGCTGGGCCGCGGCCCGGGACGGCGCGGCTCGCCCTGCTCGCCGGGTCAACCACGGCCCTGGTCACGGCCGTGCTGCTCGGCTCCGGGCTGTCGCTGGCCAACAAGTGGGCGTGCCGGGCGGGCGCGTGGAACGGGTACCTGTCGCAGTTCCAGGCGCACTGTTACACCGACATCTACCCGCTGTACTTCGGGGAGGGATTGTCGTCGGGCAAGGTGCCCTACGTCGATCACCCGGTGGAGTACCCGGTGCTCATCGGCGGGGCCATGCAGCTGGTGGCCTGGCTGGTCCACCCGATCAGCAACCCGTTTAACCGGGGCCGGGAGTTCTTCGACCTCACTATCGTCCTGCTCACCCTGTTCGCGCTGGCCGGCGTGCTGGCCACCGCCTACCTCGCGGGCCGGTCCCGCCGGTGGACCGCGCTGGGCGTCGCGCTGGCCCCCGGAGTCATCCTGGCCGCGTTCGTCAACTGGGACCTGATCGCGATGGGCCTGGCCATGGCGGGGATGGCGGCCTGGGCGGCGCGCCGCGGGGTGCTGGCCGGGGTGCTCCTCGGCCTGGCCGTGGCGACCAAGTTCTACCCGCTGCTCTTCTTCGGGCCGCTGCTGCTGCTCTGCCTGCGCGCGGGCCGGATGCGGGAGTTCTGCGTCACGTTCGGCTCCGCGGCGGTCGCATGGCTGGCGGTCAACCTGCCGGTGATGATCGCGGCCCCGGCCGGCTGGGCCCGCTTCTACCAGCTCAGCGACACGCGCTCGGCCGACTGGGGCTCCATCTGGTACTTCTTCCAGACCGAGCACTGGCCCGTGGTGGGCGTGAGCCGGGTCGCCACCCTCAACGTCATCTCCGCGGGCCTGTTCCTGGTCGCCTGCGTGCTCATCGTGCTGCTCACCCTGGGTGCGCCGCGGCGGCCGCGGGTGGCGCAGCTGTTCTTCCTCACCCTGGCCACCTTCCTGCTGTCCAATAAGGTCTGGTCACCGCAGTACGTGGTGTGGCTGGCCCCGCTGGTCGTGCTGGCCCGGCCGCGGCTCGGCGCCTACCTGATGTGGCAGCTGGCGGAGGTGGGCTACTTCTTCGCGATCTGGGCCTACCTCATCACGGTGTCGATGGCCGGCCCCTCGTTCCTCGGGGTCGGCGGCATCGGCACCGGGCTGTACTTCGCCGCCCTCATCGCCCGGTTCGCCGCCGTGCTGCTGCTGTGCGGCCTGGTGGTGCGGGACATCCTCCAGCCCGCCCGCGACGTGGTCCGGGTGGACGGCCTTGATGACCCGGCCGGCGGCGTGCTGTCCGGCGCCCCCGACCGCTACGTGCTCAGGCTCGGCCCGCGCCGCAGCAGGCAGCCGGCCGCCGCCGCGTCCGCGCGCTGAGTTCAGTTTCCCTAACGGTCCTGCCGCGCGACGGGGATCGGGCGGGCCTGGTTAGCCGGCGCCGATTAGCTAGCACGGGATAGCTAGCACCGGGTTAGCTAGCACCGGGCACTTAGCTAGCACCGGGCACGTGCGCGCGGAGCCAGTCGATATCGGCGGGCGGGTCGGGCGTCTCGCAGATCACCGGGGCCCCGGCCGCCCGGACCAGGTCAGCCAGCACCGCGGGGTCGATGGTGCCCTTCTCCATCCCGGCGTGCCGGTCCCGGCCCGAGCCGAACTCGTCCCGCGAATTGTTGCAGTGCACCAGGTCGATCCGGCCGGTGATCGCCTTGACCCGGTCCACGATCGTGGACAGGTCCTCCCCGCTGGCGAACGCGTGACAGGTGTCCAGGCAGAACCCCACCTCGCCGGACCCGCCCGCGCCGGCCACCGCGTCCCACAGGCGGGCCACCCCGTCCAGGCCGCGGGCCATGGCCTGGTCGCCGCCCGCGGTGTTCTCGATCAGCATCGGCACCGGCCGGTCGATCCGGGCGACGGCCTTGGCCCAGTTCTCGTAGCCTTCGGCCACGTCGGCGTCGGCGGTGACGTGCCCGCCGTGCACGATCACCCCCTGCGCCGCGATGCCCGCGGCCGCCGCGAGGTACTGGGTGAGCAGCTTGCGGCTGGGGATCCGGATCCGGTTGTTGGTGCTGGCCACGTTGATCCGGTACGGCGCGTGGATGAACGCCGCCACCTCCGCCGCGGCCAGCGCGCTGCGCAGCGCGCCCGCGTCACCCCCGGGGAACTTCGGGTCCGCCCAGCCCTGCGGGTCGCCCAGGAAGAACTGGACCACGTGGGACTTCGTGCCGACCGCCGCAGGCAGCGGGTCCTCATCATGGACGTGGGGTCCGATGCTCACCATGCCACGAGACTAGCCGCGTTGCGGTTCTCGTTGCGGCGCATGATGCGGAGGGCGCGCACGACCCGCGCGGGATTGCTGCCGCGGCCCGCGCGGCGGTGCGGAGCGCCGGGCCCGGACGGCCAGGTGAGGCTAGCTCAGGGCAGCAGGCCGCCGTGCGCCAGGCCCAGGCTGACGCCGACGAAGGCGGCCACCAGGCCGGTCACGATCAGCATCCGTTCCGACCGGGTCGCCGAGAACAACTGGGCGGGCAGCCCGACGATCAGCGCGATCAGCCCGAGCCACGTCGCCCCGACGTGCGTCCAGGCCCCGGCGACGTCCCCGTAGGCCAGGAAACCCAGGATGCACGCGACGAGGCCCGCCACCAGGGTGAAGACGCTCAGGGTGTTCTCCGTCGGGTGGCTTTGGCCGTCGTCGTTGAGCGTGAGGTGGGGCAGGCGCGGGCGGCCCCGGGCCCGGGCTGCCGCGCCGGGGCCCGCGGTTGACGGTCCCGCGGTTGACGGTCCCGTGCCTGATGGCCCCGTGCCTGATGGCGACTGCGGCGCGCCGGCCGCCTGGGTCAGTCCGGCTCTGGCAGCTCGGGGCACTACGGCCACCCCCTTGGACATCCAGCCCGGTAACGGTCTTGTCCGGGCTCTTTCCCGCTCCGGGGCCGCCGGAATCCTGAGCCAGCCTGTCGGCCCGTCCTGGTAGGCTGGCTCAGCCGCTACGGGTACCGGGTTTGCAGGCCGGCCGCGTGGCGGCCCCTCCTGCCACGGAGAGACCGTGGCCGCGTCAGTCCAGAGGAGGCATGTTCCAGCATGCGCCGCTATGAGATGATGATCATCCTCGATCCTTCTCTTGAAGAGCAGACCGTCCAGCCCTCCCTCGACCAGTTCCTGTCGGTCGTCAAGACCGGGGGCGGCTCAGTCGACAAGATTGATGTATGGGGCCGGCGGCGGCTGGCCTACGAGATCGAGAAGAAGCCGGACGGCATCTACGCCGTCGTCGACATGGTCGCGGACCCGGACACGGTCCACGAGCTGGACCGCCAGCTCAGCCTCAACGAGGCGGTCCTGCGGACCAAGATCCTCCGCCCCGAGCAGCACTGACCCAGCAGTACCCACAGCGTCATAACCACTGGCCGCGAGGTTGCGGCACCTGAACCCTCTGAACGACCGGGAGTGGCCCCGATGGCAGGCGATACCCAGATCACGGTGGTCGGCAATCTAGTCAGCGACCCAGAACTGCGTTACACCCCGACCGGGGTGGCGGTGGCGAACTTCCGGATCGCGTCAACGCCGCGGACCTTCGACCGGCAGTCGAACGAGTGGAAGGACGGCGACTCGCTGTTCCTCACCTGCAACGTGTGGCGGCAGGCCGCGGAAAACGTGGCCGAGTCCCTGCAGCGCGGCATGCGGGTCGTCGTCCAGGGGCGGCTGCACCAGCGCTCCTACGAGACCCGTGAAGGTGAGAAGCGCACCGTCTTCGAGGTCGAGGTGGAGGACGTCGGTCCTTCCCTGCGCAACGCCTCCGCCAAGGTCACCAAGTCCAACCGCTCCAGCGGTAGCGGCGGTAGTGGCGGCTTCGGTGGTGGCGGTGGCGGGGGTGGCTTCAGCGGCGGCGCTGGTGGCAGCGGCGGCGCTGCTGGTGGCGGCGGCCAGGGCGGATCCGGCGGGTATGGTGGATCGTCCGGCGGTGGCCGTGGCGGCGATGACCCCTGGGCCTCGGACTCCGGGTTCGGCGGCGAGGGATCGACTGACGAGCCGCCGTTCTAATTTCCCAGCACAAACCAAACCATCCCCGCGGTAAGCGGGGCTCTCCACAGGAGCACCATGATGGCGAAAGCACCTATCCGCAAGCCCAGGAAGAAAGTCTGCCTGTTCTGCCAGGAGAAGATCTCCTACGTGGACTACAAGGACACCGGGCTGCTGCGGAAGTTCATTTCCGACCGGGGCAAGATCCGGGCCCGGCGGGTCACCGGAAACTGCACCCAGCACCAGCGTGACGTCGCCAAGGCGATCAAGAACGCCCGCGAGATGGCCCTGCTGCCGTACACCAGCACGGCACGTTGAGGACGGGGAAGGCCGCAAGCTGATGAGTGGCACACCGATGAAACTGATCCTCACCAACGAGGTCACCGGCCTTGGCGAGCCTGGTGACGTGGTCGAGGTCAAGGGCGGTTACGGGCGTAACTACCTGCTCCCGCGGGGTCTGGCCATGCGCTGGACCCGGGGCGCCGAGAAGCAGATCGAGCTCATCCGGCGGGCCCGCTCCGCGCGGGAGATCCGCAGCCAGGACGACGCCCGCGCCGCGGTCGGGCAGCTGGGCGCGCTCACCGTGCGGATCAGGGTCCGGGCGGGTGCCGCCGGGCGCCTGTTCGGCTCCGTGAGCGCCTCGGACATCGCCGACGCGGTGCGCGCGGCCGGCGGCCCTGAACTGGACCGGCGGCGCATCGAGATCGGCACGCCGATCCGCACCGTGGGACGGCACCAGGTCACGGTCCGGCTCCACCCCGAGGTGAGCGCCACCCTCGACGTGGACGTCGCCGGAACCTGACCGGCTCAGCCGCCTGGCCGAGTCTGGCCGCACTGGCTTAGCCGCACTGGCCGCCGTGGGCCGTCGCTGACGGCACGCGGCGGTCAGTCATCCGAAGTGCCTGGCGGGTCTTCGCCGGTGTACCAGGACAGCCGCTGGGCCAGGCCCGGGTCGAGGTCCGCGACCATCGCCCAGATGACCGCCAGGCGCTCCGCCATGGTGTCCGACGTTCCGGGCCGGCCGTCGCCGGCCCGGACCCGGGCCGCCTCCGCCCGGGCATCCTCGGCCAGCTCGTCGATCGCTGTTCCGATCATGGCCAGCCGCGGATCGGTTGTCGAACACATGCTCGGATCCTAGGGGAGCGGTTGTCATGATCGCCGGTCCTTTGCCGGACCGCCGCCCGGCCCCCGGCCGCCCCGGAGCCCTCTCTTCGTAACACTGGCCCCTCCCGCTCCTCCAGTTGCCTGGTCTGGCGACCTTTCCCGCGAACCGTTCGCCGGAATCGGGCAAATTGCGCTCCACAACGCACGTTTCGCGGGATATGTCCCTGGGGCCGGCCCCTCCGGGGGCGCCGCCGGGGCCGGGGCCGGGTGGTGGGCGTCACCGTAGCACCGGATCTCACGTTTGACGTCACCCTCCGTATGTGGATAACTCGGCGGGCTGCGTCCACGGAAAATAGCCTCCGTGCTTTTTTCCGCACACATCCGGTGGATGGCATAACCCCAGGCAGTGACCGTATGCGGGGCGCGGGTGCCGCGGTCGTCCCCAGCTGTATCCCCAGGCTGCGCACAGCGCCGGCGGCGTGTCTGCACAGGCTGTCCACAGACCTGTGCACAGCACGATTGGACGCCACGGCGAGGCAGAACCAAACTGTCAGACCGGCCGACTACAACAGGATGAGGCCGCCGCCACGATGACGGTTCGGGGTGCTCTGATCCACGGGGAGGTGATGGCTGGTGAGCGTGGCCGAAATCGCTCCCCGGGGGGAGAGCTTCGATCGGACTCCGCCTCATGATGTGGCGGCGGAGCAGTGCGCTCTCGGCGGGATGCTGCTGTCCAAGGACGCCATCTCCGATGTGATGGAGACCATCCGGCCCGACGATCACTACCGGCCCGCGCACCAGATCATCCACGAAGCCATCCTCGAGCTGTACGGCCGGGGCGAACCCGCCGACCCGGTCACCGTTTCCGACCTGCTGAACAAGCGGGGCGAGCTGGCCCGGGTGGGCGGCCCCAGCTACCTGCACACGCTCATCGCGTCCGTGCCCACCGCGGCCAACGCCGGCTACTACGCCCGGATCGTCCGGGAGCGGGCGATCCTGCGCCGCCTGGTCGAGGTCGGCACCCGCATCGTCCAGCTCGGCTACTCCGGCGACGGCGAAGCCGACGAGCTGGTGGACCGGGCGCAGGCCGAGGTCTACGGGGTCACCGAGCGCCGGGTCAGCGAGGACTACCTGCCGCTGTCCGACATCATGCCGGGTGCCCTGGACGAGATCGAGGCCATCGGCAGCCACGGCGGGAAGATGACCGGGGTCCCGACCGGGTTCGCGGACCTGGACGCCCTGACCAACGGATTGCACGCCGGCCAGATGGTCGTCATCGCGGCGAGGCCGGCCATCGGCAAATCCACGCTGGCCCTAGATACCCCACTGGCCACGCCTGACGGCTGGACGACGATGGGCGAGGTCCGGGTCGGAGACCGGCTCATCGGAGCCGATGGCCACCCGGTGGCCGTCGTCGCCGCCACCGAGGTGATGCAGGACAGGCCCTGCTACGAGGTGGAGTTCTCCGACGGAGAGGTCATCGTCGCCGACGCGGAGCACCAATGGGTGACGTGGGACTTGCGTACCCGGAAGTCCTACGACTACCACCGTGAGCCTGGTGCGCCGAGCTACCCGGACGACTGGCCGTCGTGGACGTCATCTGAGGTGTCTCGTCACAGATACAGTCCTGCCGAGCGCGCGCGGATGCGCAACCTTCGGGCGGCAGGAATGTCATCCGCGCAGGTCGGGACGATCCTTGGGCGCACTGCCACAGCCATCGAGCAGCAGTGGAGCCGCGCCGAAGATGTCACGGGCGGCGTGGAGGTCATACCTCGGACAACCCAGCAGATTGCTTCAACCCTTCGGGCTCGGGGGCGGAGGAACCACGCGATACCGGCCACGAGGCCGCTTGCCCTACCCGAAGCCGATCTGGCTTTCGACCCTATGTCCTCGGCTATCTCCTGGGTGACGGCGATACCGCGGGAACTGGCCGGGTGGCCTGCCATCCCGATGACCGCTCGTGGCTTCTAGAGGAGTTCGGGCTGCTCGGCTACAGCGGTGCTGCATACGCGGATCCTGGACATTTCTACGTGAGAGGCATCCGCGGACTCTGGTGCTCGCTTGGTCTGGCCGAGGGCAAGCACATCCCGGTTCCCTACCTGCGCAGCTCATCCTCCCAGCGACTCGCCTTGGTACAAGGCATGATCGATTCGGACGGTTACGTCGATAATCACGGCAGCTACCGCTTTACCAACTCCAACAGGCGCCTTATCGAGGGTTTTGCGGAGCTGGTTACGAGCCTGGGCTGCGTCGCGCAAGTGACACACCGCGCTCCGCGCATGCGGGCCGGAAGGCCGGGCCGGGAGTCCTGGGAAGTTATCGTCCCGGCATCCCTGCCGCTGTCCCGGCTTCCCCGGAAGGCGTTTGCGGCACGCCACGACTGGGGGCGTGAGCAGGCCGGCCGCTACATCGTGGATGTTCGTCCCGCGCCTTCGCGGCCGGTGCGCTGCGTTCAGGTGGACAGTCCAGACCACCTGTACCTGGCGGGCCGGAGCATGATCCCCACGCACAACTCCACTCTGGCCCTGGACTTGCCAGGTCAGCGGCCATCAAGCACGCTCTGCCGACGGTGATCTTCAGCCTGGAAATGAGCCGGAACGAGATCACCATGCGGCTGCTGTCCGCGGAGTCCCGAGTGTCCCTGCACAGCATGCGGACCGGGCAGATGGGCGAGGAGGACTGGGCCACGCTGGCCCGGCGGATGAGCGAAGTGGTGGACGCGCCGCTCTTTATCGACGACTCGCCAAACATGTCCATGATGGAGATCCGGGCCAAGTGCCGGCGGCTCAAGCAGCGCCAGGGCCTCAAGCTCGTGATCATCGACTACCTGCAGCTGATGAGCTCGCCCAAGCGGGTGGAGAACCGGCAGCAGGAGGTGTCGGAGATGTCGCGGTCACTCAAGCTGCTGGCCAAGGAGATCGACGTCCCGGTGATCGCGCTCTCCCAGCTCAACCGCGGGCCGGAGCAGCGCAACGACAAGAAGCCACTCCTGTCTGACCTGCGCGAATCCGGATCCATAGAGCAAGATAGCGACGTGGTGATCCTGCTGCACCGGGAGGACGCCTACGAGCGGGAGTCGCCCCGGGCCGGTGAGGCGGACCTGATCGTGGCCAAGCACCGTAACGGCCCGACCGCGACCGTGACCGTGGCCTTCCAGGGGCACTACAGCCGTTTCGTGGACATGGCTCCGGGCTGAGATGCTGGCCAGGCTGGCACAGCACCGTGTCGGCCTGGGCGGGTGCGTGAGTCAGGGGAGCGGTCCATGATCCTGGTCGCTGGTGAGAGCCTCATCGATTTGATCGTCGGGCCGGACGACGGGGTGCACGCCAGCCCCGGCGGGGGCCCGTTCAACGCGGCCCGGACCATCGCCCGGCTCGGTCAGCCCACGCGCTTCCTGGGCCGTTTCTCCGCTGACCCGTTCGGCGAGCTCCTGACCGGGAAACTAGCCCAGGACGGAGTGGAACTGGCCGTCCCCGGCCGGGTCCCGCTGCCGACCGCGCTGGCCATCGTGGGGCTCGGCGCCGGGGGCGTGCCGGAGTACTGGTTCCATGTGGCCCAGACGGCGGGCTTCGTGCTGGATCAGCCGACCGTGCGGGAAGCCTTGCAGGCCGACGTGACCGCGCTGCACATCGGCTCCCTCGGGCTCGTCGTGGACCCCATGGCGGCCGAGCTAGAGCGCCTGGCGCAGGACCTCCCGCCGGACGTGCTGCTGCTGCTCGACCCCAACTGGCGGGCCCAGGCCATCCCGGACCCGGACGCCCATCGGGACCGGATCCGCCGCATCCTGCCCCGGACCGACATCCTCAAGACCAGTACCGAGGACCTGTCCTTCCTGGTGCCTGACCGCGGCCCGGCCGAAGCCGCGCGGATGCTGCTCGGCTGGGGTGCCCGGTGCGTCCTGCTCACCGACGGTCCCTCCTCGGTCCGCGCGTTCACCGGTGCCGACCAGATGGCCGTCCAGGTGCCGCCGGTCGAGGTGGTGGACACCGTGGGGGCCGGGGACGCCTTCGGCGGGGCGTTCCTGGCCTGGTGGGCGGAACACGGGCTGGCCCGGGAGAACCTGGCGCACTCCCCGCAACTGCTGGCCGCCGTTACGGCGGCGGCCCGGGTGGCGTCGCTGACCTGTGCCCGGGCCGGTGCCGAGCCGCCGTGGCGGCACGAGCTGGACACCGACGAGGAATGGGGCCAGCCGCTGACTCAGTGATCCGCGGCGGCCCCGCGGCGCGCGCATGGGCGATCCGCAGCGCCCGGCCCGACAACTTCATGGCGTCGGCCTGACGTCTAGGAGGTATGAGACACAGGTCGTCGTCGTGGCTCGGGCTGGCAGCAGGCGTGACGGTGCTGGGCCTGGTGATCGGCCCGGCCCGGGAAGCGAGCCCCCGGGACCTGGACAGCGCCACGTTCCGGATGCCGGCCGCGGCGATCGTGGCGCGCACGGCGGCGGCGATCTCGGCGGCGACGGCCGGCTCCGTCCTGCAGATGATCGTGACCACCCCGCAGGGAGTGAGCCGGGTCATCATCGACGCCCCGGGCCAGGCCACCGAGCTGGTGCGCAACCGCGCGGGCGGGACCCTGAGCGAGAGTGGCATCCGGCGGGTCCCCGGCCCGGCCCGCAGGTACGAGAGCCGCACGGTGGACTTCGATCTGGGTACCTGGAGCCAGGCGGTCCTCTCGGACGCTCCGGCCAGCCCTGGTGGGGGCGGCGCGAGCATCGAGAGCCCGGCCGAGGCGATCGCGGCGCAACTGCACCACCCGCTCGCAGCGGCCGGGCACGCCCGCTCCACCCGGGTCCGGGTCATCGGCGGCACCAGCATCGATGGCCGGCCGGCGTACGTGCTCGTCCTCAGTGGTCCCGGCGGCCCGCCGGCCAGGGTCTGGATCAGCCGCTCCAGCTGGCTGCCGGTCCAGTCGGCCGGCCCGGGCGTGAGCGTCGACTACCAGTGGACGGCGCAGGGCGCCATCCGCGCGGACAGCCTGTGGCCCTCGGTCCCAGCCGGCCTGGTCCGGGTCCCGGCGGAGTGAATGGCCGGGCCTGCGTGCGCCGCGGCCTGCGCTGGCCGCGACGAGCAGCAGCGGTGCCCGGGGTGCCGTAGACTATCCGGGCATCCAGCGCTCGTAGCTCAACGGATAGAGCATCTGACTACGGATCAGAAGGTTGGGGGTTCGAGTCCCTCCGAGCGCGCTCACCGCATCCGCAGGCCATGGTCGTCAGGCATCGTGAGAGATCGCCCTGACAGCAGCCGGAAGGCCGGATATCTCACAATCTCTCACAGGTTCTAAGCGATCTTGTGAATCCGGGCCAGCGCGGACACATCGATACAGGTCGGCCGGATGGTGGCTGAGTGTGCCTCGTCGGCGAATGACGGGCGTTGGTACGTCCCTAGCCAGCCAGTTCGTGTGGCTTGTCGTAAGGGTGATCCCGTGTCCACCCTTGCCCCGCGATGCCGCGCACCACGCCCCCGGCTTCAATGCCCGTGAGAAGCCACACCTGCGTGAGACCATCCGGCAAGATCGGCATACCGCCGGGCAATGGGCCACCGAACGCCAGGCCATCGTAGACAGGGAAACTGAAGGCCGATGGCCTCACTATCAGCAGAAGGTGACGCTCCATCAGCCCGGTCGCGGCCAACTTCTTCAGCTTCGACTGCATCTTGGACGCGCACATGTACTCGGCGAGTTCGTCGGCTAGTGAGGCCATGCCGCGGCCCGGGAATCCACCCATCACGGGAAGCATGAAGTAGACGAGCTGTCTGGTTGAGCCGGCGACGGAATGACCACGAACACCCTGGGTGAGCAAGCTGTTCAACATCTTCGTGCTTCCCGGCCAACTCGCTCAGATGCTCTGCGCCGCTTGCGTCGCACCGCGGCAAGACTCTTTCGATCTTGCGCATCTCAGCCGGATGGAAGTCTCGTGGTACCTCGATCACCCAGGTTCGGCTGACCCCAGCAACACGCTTGGAATGCCCTCTCGTACCGAGGTAGTTGACGATCCTGGATTCATCTTCCGGCCCGATGGATGACACTTCGAGGGCAGCAGTCTGGCCTGTTGGGTGGTGCACGAGCGCGTCCACTGCGCGCTGCCGACCGCAGATGTCATAGGGTTCCACCGTCGCGGCCAGCACCTTCTCCACGACGGCGAAGGCCAACCTCTCCTCGTGACGGTCATGGCCCACCCGGATCACCTCGCCCTTCATGACGCCAACGGGCAGGGTAGAGCAGGATCTGCGACGTAGCCAACGAATTCGCGTAGCCACAGGTGAGGCCCGGTTGTCCTAGGCGATCTTGTGAATCTTGGCCAGTGCGGCCCGCCCCTGGCGCAGGTCGTCGTCGCTAGCGTGTACGTAGGTCTTCTGGGTGAAGGCGGAGTCGTAGTGACCCGCCCACTTGCTCACAATGGAGATCGGGAACGCCCGCGTGCTCCATGAGTGTCAGCGTGGTGTGCCGGGAGTCGTGCAGCGTGATCCGGGGCAGAGCCGTCCGCTTGAGCAGCCGTCCGAACTCGTCTGAGTACCACTCGGGGTGTACCGGCATGCCCAGCTGATCGGTGATTAGACCAGGACCCGTCTACAGGGAAGCATGGGGAGGACGGGGGCAGAGCCGTGGATTCATCCTGCTCACCATTGCCACTGTCAGTCAGCGCGATGTACCGTTGATCTGCCTTACCTCATCAGTTGGGCAGGCCGGGCGCGTTGACACCCGTCGAGAAGAGCAGATTGGGGGTCGGCGGTTGGCGTCGGCCCGGCCCATATCAAGATGAGGTGAGGTGGGCAAGGTGGTCAAAGAACGGGCTCCTTGGGAGCGGGTTCTCGAGCTAGCTGAACGGTTCGGCATCGCACTTGGCGCGCGAGCGCTATGGGTGCTGATCGAGCAGCTGCTCGACCACCGAGGGATCGATATCTGATCCCTCAAGGCGGCGGCTTCCGGGGATCCCCCAATCCACCCTGGAGCCGCCGCCACTCTTATCGTCAATCCACGCTCGAACAGTCGCCAGCCTCCCAGCGCCGTCTACACATCGAGCTATGCTGGCCGGATTCTGGCCATACAACGCTGCTGCGGGAGTCTGTGGTACCGCGATCAGCGTGACCCTGCTCCCGAACGGCTTTGTCTGTCTGGTCGCCGGAGTCGTGCTGCCCAGGATCGCGGGCAGGTTCACTGCCGGCCAAGCGGGCTGACAGCCGAGATGCTCGCAGTACAGCGACGGCCGAGAGGTCACAGAGCAATTCATCACCGGCCCTCCGGGCACTCGTCCCGCCGGCGGATTCCAAGGAGGAGGCCACCATCTTTGCCACTAACCGCAAAGCGGTCATGGTGACCTATGGCCTGGCGTTGTACATCAGGGCCGTGACCTCTCACAGCCGTCTCACGGACTGGCCGGACAGCCCCGGACTGGGGCGGACGCGCTGGAAGCACGGATGAACGCTGACCTGCGGTTACGGACTCGGGCGTACTGGCTGGACAGGCACCACTGATCTACGGATCAGAAGGTTGGGGGTTCGAGTCCCTCCGAGCGCGCTCACCGCATCCGCAGGCCATGGTCGTCAGGCATCGTGAGAGATCGCCCTGACAGCAGCCGGAAGGCCGGATATCTCACGTGCAGGCAATCACGGGCACAGCGAAGAGAGGCTTGCTTCCACGCTGCCCATGAGGTCCGTCGCTCCCGATCTGGCGAGCACAAGGAGCCCTTCGAACATCAGCAACAACTGCGTGGCCTGCACCTCGACGCTGACGTCGGTCCGGATCTGTCCGGTCGCTTGTCCGCGCTCGATCTGCGTCCGGAACCCTGAGCGAATCCGGTCCATCCCGGCGATCACCGCGGTGCGGATCGCCGGATCCTGGAAGGCGGTTTGGCTCGCGGTCACGGTGAGGAGGCACCCGCGCGAGGTGTCTTCTCCCGGGTGGGTCTCCAGGGCCGAGGCGAAGAACGATCGCAGACCCTGGATAGGGTCATCGGCGCTGTCAAGGAAGCGGCGAATCCGGCTTCCTACGACTCGGTCGACGTAGCTATCGACACATCGCCCGATTAGCTCGTTCTTCGTCGCGTAGCGATGGTAGATCGACGGCGCGCGGAGATCGAGAGTCAGTTCCAGGTCACGGATGGTTACCGCGTCGCAGCCGTTTTTCCAGAAGAGATCCGTCGCCCGCTTCAGGACCTCAACGTCATCGATCTTCACTGGCCGAGCCATGGTTGACTATTGTAGCACTTGCTACAATACTCGGCACCTGACACCAAGAATCCGGCGCCGACGCTGGCCGTCTTCCCTCGGAACCCCCACGGGGTCTACGCCGATCCAGTTCAAGCAGCCCGAGGAGAAACGCCATGCACAAGACAGCCATGGGCACCGCCCGCGAATTCGGCTTGTCCGCCGCCGGCGCCGATGGGCACACGCCCTCGCTGGGGCAGGACGGCACGCCAGCCCCGGTGAAGGCGTACCGGACTGAGCTCTCGCCGCTCAGTTTCCTGCGCCGCAGCGCGTACGTGTTCCCGGAGAAGGTGGCTATCGTCCACGGTGAGCGGAGAACCACTTACCGTGAGTTCGAGCGACGCGTCAACCGGCTGGCGTCGGCCTTGCACGCGGCAGGCATCCAGCCGGGCGAGCGGGTGGCGTTCCTGGCGCCAAACATCCCGGCCCTGCTGGAAGCGCATTACGGAGTGCCTGCCGCAGGAGCAGTGCTGGTGGCAATCAACACCCGCCTTGCCCGGCAAGAGGTCTCCCAGATCCTCGCCCACTGCGGCGCGCGGGTCGTCTTCTGCGACCACGAGCTCGTCGGTCTGATCGACGGAACGGACATCAAAGTTGTCCGTATCGATGACACAGGAGCCCCGGACGACCCCTACGAGCAGTTCCTCGCGGGCGGCTCGCCCGGACGCTTCGAGCACCGGCTCCAGGACGAGGAGGACGTCATCTCGATCAACTACACCTCCGGCACCACGGGGCGCCCCAAGGGCGTCATGTACACGCATCGCGGCGCCTACCTGAATTCGCTGGTGGAGGCGCTGCAGGCCAACCTGCGACCGGAGTCGGTAAATCTCTCGGTCGTGCCGATGTTCCACTGCAACGGCTGGTGCTTCCCCTGGGCGGTGACGGCAGTCGGTGCACGCCACGTATGCCTGCGCAAGGCCGACCCTGATTCAGTCTGGAAGCTGCTCGACGCCGAAGCGGTGACGCACTGCAATGGCGCCCCAACAGTCTGGCTCGGCCTCGTCATCCATCCGGCCGCGCACCGGCTGGAGCGCGAGGTCACGGTGACGATCGGCGGGGCGCCCCCGCCGCCCAGGCTGCTCGAGCGAATGGGCCAGTTCAACCTCCGCCTGGTGCACGTCTACGGACTGACGGAGACCTACGCGCCGTACACCATCTGCGAGCCGCAGGAGTCCTGGCACGAGATGCCGAGCGAGTCGCGCGCCAAGTTGCTCGGACGCCAGGGCGTGCACAACATCATTTCCGACCAGATCCGCGTGGTTGACGAGGGAATGCGTGACGTTCCCGCCGACGGCGAGGCCATGGGCGAAGTCGTGATGCGCGGCAACAACGTGATGAGGGGTTACTTTGACGATCCCGACACCACGGCCACCGCGTTCGCTGGCGGGTGGTTTCACTCCGGCGACATAGCCGTCATGCATCCAGACGGGTACATCGAGCTGCGCGACCGGAAGAAGGACATCATCATTTCCGGCGGAGAGAACATCTCGACCATCGAGATCGAGCACACCATCTGCCGTCACCCCGCCGTCCTGGAGTGCGCTGTCGTCGCAATCCCCGACGAGAGGTGGGGCGAGCGCCCCAAGGCGTTCGTCACGCTCGCCGCGGATACGCACGCCGACGAGCCCGAGATCATCAATTTCTGCCGGGAACGCCTCGCTCATTTCAAGGCGCCGGTCGCGGTCAACTTCGGCCCGCTTCCCAAGACCTCGACCGGAAAGGTCCAGAAGAACATCATCAGAGAGCGCGAGTGGGCGGATCGTGCCAAGCGCATCAACTGACCACGTCGGGTGAGGGCCGTTGACGCTCAGCTGCTCGGATCGCGGACCCACGCGGAGCTGGCCGCGCGCTCCGCGCCGTCGCGGGTGTGAGATCATTCCCGTGATCGTGATCCAGCGGCAGGAGGTGAGACCCATGCGCGCAGTACCCGTAATGGGTGCTCCCCTGCAGGGCACGATCGCGCGACTGGGGTAGTCGCAATTGGGAGCGCCCGACAGGCCATCCGCGAAAGGCGACTCCCATGAACACAACACCTTCTTCGACTCCGCCCATCAGCCCGGCGACCGCTTCCGATGGCATCGCGGTGACGCGGACGCCACGGCACGGGAACTGGCCGATGCCCGGCCAGCAGGCCGACGCCACGAGACAGGCGGGCAACTCGAACAAGCGGGCCTTGGTTCTCGCCGGCGGCGGAGCGGCAGGCAACGCGTGGGAGCTCGGTCTCATCGCCGGCCTGTCCGATGCCGGGGTTGACGTAACCAAGGCCGATCTCATCATCGGGACGTCGGCAGGATCGACGGTGGCTGCCCAGATCACCAGCGGGACACGGCCGGCCGAACTGTACGCTGCCATCCTCGCCGAGGTGCCTCAGCCACAGGCTGGCGACGCCGGATCCGGCCGGGGACGCGCTCCGAATTTCTCGGGGCCGACCTACATGGAGTGGTCGAACGCAGTCATCGGTTCTGCTGAGGATGCGTCCGACATGCGCCGCAGGATGGGCGCTGCGGCGCTCGAAATGGATGCTTCCGACGGCTCTAGCCAGACGCGCTGGCGCGACATCGTCGCGGCTCGGCTTCCCAGCCAGCACTGGCCGCAACAGCCGGTGTTCATCGTGGCTGTCGATGCGCATACCGGGGAACCGGTCGTGTTCGACCGGCACAGCGGAATCGATCTGGTGGACGCCGTCGCCGCCAGCACCAGCAACGGCTTCGGTCCCTTCCCTCCCTACCGCATCGGCGAGAACCGGTACATCAACGGCGGCTACCGGCGCAGTGAGAACGCCGACCTGGCGGCTGGATACGGGCGGGTGCTGGTGCTGTCACCGTTCGGCGGCAGGTCGCGGATGCCGCTGGAGTGGGGCATGGATCTCGCCACCCAGGTCGGCGAACTGCGCGCAGGGGGCAGCAGGGTCGAGACCGTCTTTCCGGATGGCGGGGCGGGTGACGTGTTCGACGCCAATGCGCTGGATCCGTCAACGCGTCCGCAGGCCGCGCGAGGGGGCTACGACCAAGGCCGAGCCCTCGCGGAGCTGCTCGCCGGAATCTGGCGGTGAGACCCGGAACCAGCCGGCGCACTGGGCCAGGGCCCAGGCTTAACTGGTGGCCCGGCGGCCGGCGGCAGGTTACCGTCCGTCCATGGCCCAGATTCACGGCACCTGCTCCGACCGGTTCAGCGGAGTGCGGGAGACGCTGGAGGAGTCGCTGGAGGCGCATGACGTCGGCGCCTCGGTGGCGGTGTACCTGGACGGCGAGCCCGTAGTTGACCTGTGGGGCGGGTACGCCGACGTGGCCCGCACCACGCCCTGGCAGCGCGACTCCATCCTCAACACCTGGTCCACCACCAAGACGATGACGGCGCTGTGCGCGCTGATCCTGGCCGACCGCGGCGACCTCGACCTGACCGCGCCGGTGGCCAGGTACTGGCCCGAGTTTGCCGCCGCGGGCAAGCAGGACGTCGAGGTCCGGCACCTGCTGTCGCACACGGCCGGGCTGCCGACCTGGGACGAGCCGATGACGGTCGCCGACCTGTACGACTGGCCGAAGGCGACGGCGCGGCTGGCCGCGCAGGCGCCCCGCTGGGAGCCGGGGACGCAGGCCGGCTACCACGCCGTGACCCAGGGCTACCTGGTCGGCGAGGTGGTCCACCGGGTCACCGGCGTCAGCCTGGGCACGTTCTTCGCGCGCGAGGTGGCGGGGCCGCTGGGCGCTGATTTCCATATCGGGCTGCCTGCCGAGCACGACGGCCGCGTGATCCCCGTCATCCCGCCGCCCCCGCCGGCTGCGGATCAGGAGCCGACGGCGCCCGGTGGCGGGCCGGGCGAGGCCGCCCCGCGTGGCCGCGGCAACCCGCCGATTGACCCCGCGGACGCCAACACCGTGGCCTGGCGGCGGGCCGAGATCCCGGCCGCCGGCGGGCACGGCAACGCTCGCTCGGTCGGCGCCGTGCAGTCGGTGCTGGCCTGCGGCGGGACGGCGCGCGGCGTCCGGCTGATGTCCCCGGAGGGCTGCGAGCGCGCCCTGGCGGAGCAGTATCGCGGGCCGGACGTCATCCTCGGCATGCCGATGCGCTACGGGAACGGTTACGGCCTGCACAGCGGCTGGCTGCCCAACCCGCGGACCTGCTTCTGGGGCGGCTGGGGCGGCTCGATGGTCGTCGTCGACCTGGACGCCAGGATGACCGTGTCCTACGTGATGAACCAGATGCTCGACCAGGGCGGCCTGGGCGACGGCCGGGCCCTCGGCATCGTGATGGCCGCCTACGACGGCCTGTCCGGATAGCCGCCAGGCCGGGAGCCACTGATCGCAATCGTTGGCCTGGTCCGTCGCCCAGCGCACCTCGTGATGGCCGGGCCTGGCCTGGACACGCGCCCAGCGGTGCCGCATGGTTGACTCACTGCGATTGGGGGGCCTGATGGGCACAGAAGAAGGTGCCAACCGCAAGCCTTCGCTGACTCGCAGGGCAGGCCCGGCCCTTGGCGTGGTCAGGACGGTTGGCCAGACACCGCTAGGGAGCGGGCTGGCCGTGGGGATGTTCTACGACGGCCGCCTGGCTGCGGTCGGCTATCCGCAAGTACCGGACGCCCGCCACCCCCTAGGGGGAGTGCTTGAGGCGAGCACGATAGGCCCCGTGGTCGTATTTGAGGCCGAGCTTGTCCTGCGCATCCGCCACGGCTAGCCGCCATCGTCGGTGAATTGTCAGCAATTCTCTTACTGCCCGCCCAGCCAGCGACTATTGCCCGCCCGGCCAGCGACGGAGGAGCGATGGAACTGAACGAGAGTGATCCAGCCGTGGCCGCCAACCTGGAGAAGGTTGACCATGTTGTGGTCGTGATGCTGGAGAACCGGTCCTTCGATCACATGCTCGGCTATCTGTCGCTTAGCGGCGCGCGCCCGGAGATCGATGGCCTGCGCCCGGGCCTGGCCAACGACTACCAGGGGCGCACCTACCCCGTGCACCACCTGGCCGCGACGGCCCTGGGGATAGACCCTGACCACTCCGCGGGCGCGATCGACATTCAGGTCGCCGACGGGAGCATGAGTGGTTTCGTGGCCAGCGCGGGCGCGACCCTGGCCGCGCAGGGAACCGGCGACGGCGACCCGGGCTGCGTCATGGGCTATTACGACGGCACCGATGTGCCGGTCTACGACCACCTGGCCGGGGAGTTCGCGGTCTGCGACCGCTGGTTCGCCTCGGTGCCCGGCTCCACGCTGCCCAACCGCCTGTATGCGCTGTGTGGCGAGGCAGCCGGAAGCCGGGATGACCGGCCGTCCTATGTGCCGCCGCTGTACCACCAGCCCTCCTTCGTCCGCCACCTGGACGCTCACCACATCTCCTGGCGCTGGTATTCCTTCGACCCTGGGACACTGCGCCTCGCCGATGTCCACTACCGCCTGGGCCACCATCAGCGGTTCGGCTACTTCAGCAAGACCGGCCTGCCGTGGAAGACCGTTTTCGACATCAGCTGCAACCCGAAGATCCCCAGTTTCCTCGAAGACGCCGCGGCCGGCACGCTGCGCTCGGTGTCGTGGATCGACCCGGCGTTCACCAACTTCAACCCGCTCGGCTTCCCCGTCAACGACGACCACCCCATGGCCGACATCAAAGACGGCCAGGACCTGGTGCTGGCCATCTACGACGCGCTGGCCGCCAGCCCGCAGTGGGACAGTTCGCTGCTGGTCATCGTCTACGACGAGCATGGCGGCTTCTACGATCACGTGCCGCCGCCTGAGGCCGCTGACGACGAGCCCGGCATGTTCGGCCGGTATGGCGTGCGGGTGCCAGCCATCATCGTCTCGCCGTGGCTGGAACCGCGCACGGTGTCGCACACCGTGTTCGATCACACCTCGATCATCAAGACGATCCTGCTGCGCTTCTGCCCTGGCGCCCTGCGTGAGCAGCGGGCCAGAGGCAGCCGGGCCAGGCTGGGCCCGCAATACCCAGGCACGCGCGTGGCCCAGGCCAGCCACCTCGGGGAACTGCTGACCCGGACCACGCCCCGGCCCGCACCGCCGCGGGATGCACTCGTGCGGCAGGCCGCGGCCAGGGCCGCCCGGACCGAAACCAGCTCGCGGCCCGGGCGCCACCCAGGAGGCGACCGTCCGCTCAACGAGCTGCAGAAAAGCATCCTGGCCGCGAGTCACAAGCTGCGCAGCGATGGGCACCCGGCGGACGCGCCATAGACCCGCCGTGCGTGCGGCGGCCGGGCGCAGCCTCCGCGATTAGTGGCCGTGCCTGAATTCTCAGCAGGGCCTGGCTGACCGGCCCGGCGCGGGCTTCCTGGCCCGTGGGCTGCACTGTTAGATTTGTCCCGCAGCGGCCCAGCGGGTCAGCTGAGGCTTTCAAGGGGGTTAGGCAATGACGTCGGCACCCCAGCCGGGACCAGACGACGAACTAGGGCCGGTCGATTTCCTGGCGATCGAATTTCCCGGCGGCCAGCTCACCGCGGCGGGTTTTGAGAGGCTGCTTTCCCTGGCCGACCAGGGCGTGGTGGACATCCTGGACATGGAATTCATCACCAAGGACGCCGGCGGCACAAGCAAGAAGATTGACGTCTGGGAGTTCGCGGTCCCCGGCGGACTCGACCTCAGCACCTGGGCTGGGGCGTCGTCCGGCTTGCTCGATGACTCCGACGTTAGCGAGATCTCGGCGGCGATGCAGCCCGGCAGCGTCGCCGTGGTGGTGATCTACGAGAACCGGTGGGCTCTCGGCATCGTCGACGCCTGGCGGCGCGACGGCGCGCGGCTGATCGCCAGCGGCGGATTGCCCGCAGACGACATTGTCGCCGCCCTCGATGCAGCCGAGTCCTCCTGACCCAGCGGCAACTCCTAACCGACCCTACGACGAGGGGATCACCGTGGGCCTCTTGAAGACCGCCGCCAAAGTTGCGGTCGCCAGCTCCGTGCACGGCCGGATTCAGCGCCGCCAACAGAACCGGTGGGCCGCGCAGGACCAGAGCGCCGCGGCAGCCGCGCCCGCCCCGCCGCCAGCACAGCCCCAGCAGGCCTACGCCGCGCCCGCTCCATCGCCGGAACCAGCCGCTCCGCCGTCGGCCGCCGACATGAGCGACCGGCTGGCCCAGCTGAAGCAGCTCGGTGAGCTGCTGTCAGCGGGCGTGCTGACCCAGGCCGAGTTCGAGCAGCAGAAAGCCCGCATCCTGAACGGCTAACGCGGCCGCCGCTGCCGCGGCGGTTGGCTGATCGCGTCAGCCCGCGGATCCCGCCATCTGTGCTGTGGCCTGGTCAAGGACGTCGGTGCTGGTGGCGAAGTTCAGCCGCGCGTAGCCGCTCCCCGCGGCGCCGAACCGCAGGCCGGGCTCGAGTGCGACCCGCCCCTGGTCGAGGAACCGCTCCCGGGCCTGGTTGTCCGGGCCGAGGGCGGAGCAGTTGAGCCAGGCCAGGAACGTCGCCTCGGGCGGGTGCCAGGTAATCATGGGCAAGCGCTCGCGGAGCAGGTCAGCGAGGAAGGCCCGCCGGCCGTCGAGGGTGACCAGGAGCTGGTCGAGCCAGGGCTCCCCAGCGGTGAACGCCGCGATGGTGGCCATGATGCCGAAGTGGCCAATGCGCCACCGGCTGTCCGGAGGGAACCGGCTGGTCACCGCGGCCATCCGCGGCCCGGCGGTGACCACCGCGGCACACTTCAGCCCGGCCAGGTTCCAGGCCTTGCTGGCCGACAGCACGCTGACCGCGACCTCGGCGGCGCCGGGCACGGTCAGCAACGGGGTGAACGTGGCGCCGGGAAGCACCAGCGGCGCGTGGATCTCGTCGCTGACGATAGCGACCTGGTAGATCCGCGCGAGCCGGACCAGCGCCGCCAGTTCGTCCACGGTGTGCGCCCGCCCGACCGGATTGTGCGGGTTGCACAGCACGTAGGCCGCCGGGTGGGTGGCGAACGCCGCCTCCAGCGCGGCCAGGTCAAGGCGCCAGCCGGCCGCGCCGCGGGCCAGGGGCACCTCCAGCACCCGCGCTCCGGCCTCGGGGACCCAGTCAAAGAACGGCGGGTATACCGGCGGGCTGATCACCACGGCGTCACCGGGCCGGCTGAGCACCCGGAGCAGTTCGACGACCCCCACCCCGACGTCGGTCACGGCCGTGACCGACGCCGGGTCGAGGTCCCAGTTCCACCGGCGGGCCGCAAAGCCGGCCAGGGCCTGGCCCAAACCGGGCCGGGCCATCGCGTAGCCGGCGTCGGACCGCTCGACGGCCTCGTGCAGGGCCGCCGCGACCGGTGCGGCGAGGGCGAAGTCCATCTCGGCCACCGTCAGCGGCAGCACGTCGGCCGGATACTCCTGCCACTTCGAGCTGCGCCGCTGCCTGAGAACGTCGAGGGGTTCTACCGGCAATTCCGGAACGGGACCGTTCATGGGTACAGCCTTCCCCACGCCATCGGGAACGTCGAGCTATCGCCGAGCTCGCGCACCGCGGTAGGCGATCAGGTCGCCCACCGAGATCAGGGCGAGGTCTTCGGCGGCGGCCAGATCAGCCAGGTCGTCGTACCGGGCCATGCTCCAGTCGGCCATGACGATCTCGCAGATCGCGGTCACGCCCGAGAGGCCCGCCAGCAGGGAGAGGTCCACCGCCGCCTCAGTGTGGCCGTCGCGGTCCAGGACACCCTGGCGGGCGGCCCGGATCGGGAAGATGTGACCGGGACGGGCCAGATCCTCCGGCCGTGTCGCCGGATCGGCGAGAGCCTGCGATGGTCCTGGCCCGCTCGGCCGCCGGGATGCCGGTGGTGGCCCCGTCGCGCAGATCCACCGAGACGGTGAACGCCGTCTCGTGCAGACCGGAGTTGGCCGAGACCATCTGCGGCAGGTCCAGCTCCGCGCACCGGCCGAACGGCAAGGCCGCGCACACCACCCCGGCGGTGTGGTCGAGCAGGTAAGCCAGGGCCTGAGCGTCTGCGTGCTCCGCCGCGACCATCAGGTCGCCCTCGTTCTCCCGCGATTCGTCGTCGAAGACGATGACGAACGCTCCGCGGGCGAAATCGGCCACGGCCCGTTCGACTTGCTCCTTGCGGCCGGCGGCGTGCCCCGCCGCGGCGGCGATCCTGTCTGCCATGTGCTTCCTTCCTCGGATGACCCTGCGAGGGGACGCGGCCAGCACAGCGGGCAGGCACGGGCCTGCCGCCGTGGACGACGGCAGCGGGCCGGGAAGAGGGAACTCGCCTCCGCCGGGCGCTGACGCCGTTCCGGGGAAGCGAGCACGAGACGCGCCGCCAGCGGCCAGGAATCGCCGCCGTCACGGGCACCACGTGCCGCCGCGCACTACCTCCCATCCGGACTTTCACCGTCGGTCCTGGAGTTTCACCAGGTCAACCGGCTACTGGAGGCAGCCGGGTCGCGGACTATCACCGCCGGCTCGGAATTGCACCGACCCCGGAGCGCGCGAACACTCAAACAGCATCGTGCCACAACGCCGCACGCGATGTCTCCGGGCCCTCCCGGGCACGCCGCAACCCCTCCCGGGCCTGGCGCCGCATCCCACCGGTGGGCTGCGCATCTCGCTGATCTTCGAAGGCGGGATGCCGCTCATCCGGCTCAGACGGCGAGCATCTTCTGGATGGCCTGGCGGGACACCCCGAGCTCCCGGGCGATGTCGGCCTGGGAGATGCCCTCCTCAGTGAGGCCGCGGATCAGGTCGCGGCGCTCCCGGGCCAGGTCCTGGGCCATGCGGAAGTGCTTGAGGGCCTCGGCGCGGACCTCTTTGAGCCGGCGGATGGTGTCCTGCTGAGCGGCGGTGCGTTCTGGTGCGTTCATGCCCTCACTATGACAACGGGGGGTTGTCGTAGTCAACCCCCCGTTGTCACGCCGGAGGATTTGCCTGGCGGCCGGATTCCGGCATACTCGTAATCGTCGTCACGACACCGCCCAGACCCTGCGGTCGCTCGTAGCGTCGATGTTCGTCATCGCGCCGCCGGACCTGAGTCCGTGGCCCCCACTGGCAGCAGTCGGCGAGGTCAGTGCCGTCACTGCTGTCAGGAGGCATCGTGTGTTCCGGATTGAGCTGGACCGTGCCATCACCGATCTTGGCCTTGGGACCGGCGTCATCACCGCGCCGGGCTCCGGGGCCCGCGGCGGTCGGGTGATCGCGCCCGCCGGCCCGCATCCTCCGCAGCTCGGCGATGACCCCCTGGTCTACGACGACGGGGTGTTGCGGATCACCCGGATCCCCGGCCCCGGCTACGCGCTGGCCGGCGAGATCGACGAGTCCACCGTCGGCGGGCTGTCCGGGAAGCTGGCGGAGATCGCCGCGGACCTCGATGAGGTCCACCTGGACCTGGCCGCCCTGGACTACAGCGACCTGGCCGGGCTGCGGGTCATCGTCCAGCTGGCCGAGGATGGCGGGCGGCACGTGGTGCTCCATCACGTGCCGTCCCACCTTCGCGCGATCATGGTCATCGTCGGCTGGGACAGCGCCCCCGGGGTGGAGCTGGCCAGCTAACGGTCGGCCAGCTAACGCGGCCAGCTAACGGTCGGCCAGCAAGCGCAGCACGGCCGCCTCGGCCGCTCCCTGGGTGGCCAGCTCCCCGAACTCGCTTTGCTGGCCCAGCCGGCCCAGGGCGGGCGCGATCGTGGTGCCGGCCTCGTAGAGCGAGATGACGCGCGGGTCGATGTAGGACGCCCGGGCGACCGCCGGGGTGTTGCCCAGGTAACCGGACACCTCCCGGACCACGCGGGCGATGGCCCGTTTGCGGGCGCTCGGCGAGCCCGACGCCCGCTCGGACACCGCCAGCCCCACGGCAGCCAGCACGGTGGCGTGCCAGGTCCGGAAGTCCTTGGCGGTGAAGTCGTCCCCGGACACCTCGCGCAGATAGTCGTTGATGTCCGCGGCGGTCACATCGTGCCAGCGCGGGCCGCTGCGGTAGGCCAGCAGGCCGTCCCCGCCATCGCGGCGCCGCTTCAGGCTGCGGACCACGGCGCAGACCCGCTCGTCCGCGACCGCATGCTCGCGGTGCTGCGCGGACTTGCCGGTGTAGTCGAAGACCAGCTCAGTGCGGCGGCACGTCACGTGCTCTCGGCGGATGGTGGCCAGGCCGTAGCTGCCGTTCTCGACCGCGTACTCCTCCCCGCCCGGACGGAAGAAGCCGAGGTTGACCAGGCGGATGGCGGCCGCCAGGACCCGGTCCCTGGACAGGGTCCGGCCGTCCAGGTGGCCCAGGACCACCGTCCGCACCCGGGGCAGCACCGCCCCGAACTCCAGCACCCGGTCGTGCTTCTCCCGGTCGCGCTGCTCGCGCCACTGGTCGTGGTAGCGGTACTGCCGCCGCCCCGCGGCGTCGGTGCCGACGGCCTGGATGTGCCCGTCGGCGGCCCCGGAGATCCACACGTCTTCCCAGGCGGGCGGGATGACCAGGGCCTTGATCCGGGCCAGCACGTCCGGGTCGCGGACCGGCGTGCCGTCCGGGCCGAGGTAGCGGAACCCCCGGCCGTGCCGCCGCCGCCGGATGCCCGGCCCGCTGAGGTCACTGCGCACCAGGGCCACGGGATCAGCCACCCCGCAGCCCCCGCCTGACGCTCATGATCGTCCCTCCGGGATCGTGGTTGGCCGGGCGCCGGCCTTCACTACCCGTGAGGACCGGGGGCAACCCACCCGGCGCGGGCGTCACGGCTCCGCCCCCGGCCGCCTCCTGGTTAGCCGGCGGCCGCCCCGGGTAGCAGTGCACCCGCCGCGGCCACCGGAACACGGCCAGGATCACGACGCACGGTCAAAGACGCACCGTGAACGTGAAAGATGCACCGTCAAAGACGCACAATCAAAATCGAGGGCCGCAACGAAGACCGGCGGCCGCCGCGCCCGCCGCGCAGTCCGGAGAGGCCAGGGCCAGTGAACAAGCTCAGGTACGAGGATGAGCCCGCCCGCCAGCAGGAGCGTGCCGCATGAGGACACCGTTCCTGCTCGGCGCGGCCGTGGTCACGGCGGCCGCCGCCGCAGCCCGGGCCACCGTGCGCCGGACCCCGGACGACATTACCGGCGAGGTGGCCATCGTCACCGGGGCGTCCCGCGGGCTCGGCCTGGCCCTGGCTCGCGAGCTGGCCGGGCATTCCGCCCGGCTGGTCATCTGCGCCCGCGACCGCGAGCAGCTCGAAGCGGCTGAGGCCGACCTGCTGGCGCTGGGCGCCCAGGTGACGGCCGTGCCGTGTGACCTGGACGACGAGGGGAGCGCGGACCTGCTGGTCGGCACCGCGCTGGAACGCTACGGCCGGCTGGACATCGTCATCAACAACGCCGGGATCATCCAGGTCGGCCCGGTGGAGAGCACCACGGTCAGCGACTACGAGGCGGCCGTGCGGACCATGGCCCTCGCCCCGGTGCGGCTGACCCTGGCCGCGCTGCCGGTGATGCGGGGCCAGGCGCACGGCCGGATCGTGAACATCGCCTCGATGGGCGGCAAGGTCAGCGTGCCGCACCTGCTGCCTTACTGCACCGCGAAGTTCGCGGCGGTGGGGTTCTCGGAGGGCCTGCGGGCCGAGCTCGGCCCGGGGCCGGTCGCCGTGACCACTGTGGTCCCGGGCCTGCTGCGCACCGGCTCCCACCTCAACGCCCGGTTCTCCGGGCGGCCGGAGGAGGAGTTCACCTGGTTCTCGCTGGGGGCGAGCCTGCCGGTGCTGTCAATGGATGCCGGCGCCGCGGCGCACCAGATCGTCGAGGCGATGCGCCATCGCCGGGCGGAACTTATCCTCACCCCGCTCGGGCAGCTGGCCGCCCGCGGCGCGGGGATCGTTCCCGAGTTCACCAGCGCCCTGCTGCATCTCACCCGGCAGATCCTGCCGGCGGCCACGGGCCAGCCCGGCGCCGCGGTTCCGGGCAGCGAGCTGCGCCCGGCCCTGAATCAGCAGGTGTTCAACCGGCTCACGGCGCTCGGCCGGACCGCGGCCCGCCAGCTCAACCAGCTGCCGCAGCCGTCCGGCCGCCGCAGCGGTTCCTGACCGGGCGGGCCGCCGCCCGTGCACCGGAACGGGGAAGGCACATCGAGACGGGGAAGCTCCCCGTCCCCGGGGAAGGACGAAGTCATGGCACCGAAAAGGTCAGCCCTTAAAGACACCGCCGCCGGGATCAGGCGTTCCGCGCAGGATCCCCTCGGCATCTACCTCAACGATCATCTGGCGGGGGCGACGGCCGGGGTGGAACTGGCCCGCCGGGTAGCCGGCGCCGAGCAGGTCCCCGCGGCCGTGCCTGAGCTGCGGCAGTTCGCCGACGAGGTGGCCGAGGACCGGGCCGCGCTCCGGCGGATCATGGGCACGCTCGGCGTACCGGTCCGCGGCTACAAGGTCTGGGCCGCGTGGGCCGGGGAGAAGGCCAGGCTGAAGCCCAATGGCCACCTGAGGACGCGGTCCCCGCTCAGCAACCTGGAGGAGCTGGAGATCATGCGCCTGGGCGTGGAGGGCAAGGCCGCCGGGTGGCGCACGCTGCGGGCGCTTGCGGACCGGGATGTGCGGCTCGATGCCGGGCAGCTGGACGGGCTCATCTCCCGGGCGCGCAGGCAGTCCGATTTCCTGGAGGAATCGAGGGTCAGGGCCGCGCAGCAGGTCATCGCCGCGGCCGGGGATTCCGGTGGCTGATCGCCGCACGCTGGCCGGGCCCGGGAGGGCCGGGCTCGGGATGGCCGCGCTCGGCACAGCCGGGCTCGGGGCGGGCCGGGCTCAGCGGCAGTCGCCGTGAACCCAGTCGTGATCGGCCCGGCGGCGGGCCGGCTGCCCGGGGCTTATCTGCCGTCCGCATCGCGCGCACGGGCGGCCCGCGGCCTGCGCCTCATGGTCGGCCAGCTGCGCCCAGGACTGGCCGGCCGGGGCGGCGCCGTCGCCGGGCTGGCCGGTGCCGGGTGAGCCCGCCGGGAACCCGAGGCCGCCAGGACAGTACTGGCTCAGGTGCACGGCCCGGACCCGCTCACCGATCCGCACCCGGAACCACCCCCTTTGCCACCTAGGCTACTGTCGCGACCCGACGGAGAGGATGGGCACATGCGCGCAGTGATCGGGAGCCAGCACGGCGGTCCTGAGGTCCTCCAGATCGGGGAGGTCGCGGCGCCTGAACCCGGGCCGGGGCAGCTGCTGGTGGACGTGGCCGCGGCCGGCGTCAACTACATGGACATCTACCAGCGGGAGGGGCGCCCCCCGTACGCCTCGGCCGGCCTGCCCTATGTGCCCGGGGCCGAGGGCGCCGGAACGGTGGCCGCGGTCGGGCCCTCCGTGCGCGACTTCGCGGTGGGGGACCGGGTCGCCTGGACCCAGGTGCCGGGCAGCTACGCGGAGCAGGTCGCGGTGCCTGCCGCCCTGGCGGTCCCCGTGCCGGAAGGCATGGAACTGGACGTCGCGGCGGCCGTCATGCTGCAGGGCATGACCGCGCACTACCTGTGCCACAGCACGTACCCGGTGGGCCAGGGCGACCACGTGGTGGTGCACGCGGCCGCGGGCGGGGTCGGGCTGCTGCTCACCCAGATGATCGCCATGCGCGGCGGCGTCAGCGTCGCCACCACGTCCACTACCGCCAAGGCGGTGCTGGCCCAGCAGGCCGGGGCGAACTACGTCACGGACTACGCGGAGTTCGCCGACGTGGCCCGGCGGGTCACCGACGGCGCCGGGGTGGCGGCGGTCTTCGACGGCATCGGCCAGGCCACGTTCGAGGCGGGCCTCTCGGCGCTGCGGGTCCGCGGCTACATGGTCCTCTACGGCGCGGCGAGTGGCCCGGTGCCCCCCTTCGACCTGCAGCGCCTCAACCCGGCGGGCAGCCTGTTCGTCACCCGCCCGACACTGGGCCACTACATGGCTACCCGGGAGGAGCTGCTGTGGCGCGCCGGTGACCTGTTCCGCTGGATCACCGAAGGCCGCCTGTCGGTGCGCGTCGGCGGCCGTTACCCGCTGGAGCAGGCGGCCCGGGCCCAGGCGGACCTGGCTTCCCGGGGGACGACCGGGAAACTGCTGCTGCTGCCGGGTGAGGCCGCGGCGTGACGGTCGTCGCCGCCTGCCAGCTCAGCCTGGCCGTCGGAGACCGGGACGGTAACGCGGCCGCCGCGGCCGCCGCGGTTGGGTCCGCCGCCGCCGCCGGGGCCGGCCTGGTGGTCCTCCCGGAACTGTGCGACAGCGGGTACGTGTTCACCGGCGCTGCGGAAGCCCGCGCCCTGGCCAGCCCGGTGGGTGAGTCCCCGGCGCTGCGGCACTGGCATGAGCTCGCCGCCCGGCATCACACCGTGATCGTGGGCGGCTTCTGCGAGCTCGGCGGGGACGGCCAGTTGTACAACAGCGCCGCCCTGGTGGACGCGTCCGGCGTCCGCGCGGTGTACCGCAAGGCGCACCTGTGGGACGCCGAGAAGCTGGTCTTCACTCCCGGGGCCGGCGCCCCCCGGTGGTGGACCTGCCTGCGGGCCGGGTCAGCGTCATGGTCTGCTACGACCTGGAGTTTCCCGAGTGGGTCCGGCAGGCGGCGCTGGCTGGCGCGGACCTGATCGCCGCCCCGGTGAACTGGCCGCTGGCGCCGCGGCCGACCGCCGAGCGGCCGTCCGAGGTGGTGAAGGTGCAGGCCGGCGCGGCCGTGAACGGCGTGTTCATCGTGGTCGCCGACCGGTGCGGCACCGAGCGCGGGGTCGCCTGGGTCGGCGGCAGCCTCATCGCCGGACCGGACGGCTACCCGCTGGCCGGCCCGGTCCTCGCCGACGAGCCCGCGCTGCTGGCCGCCGACTGTGACCTGGCCCAGGCCCGGGACAAGCACATCAACTCGCGCAACGACCTCTTCGCCGACCGCCGCCCCGGCCTCTACACGGATCGCTGACAGCCGGCGCGGGCACCGCGGCCGTGGTGCTGCGGCTCCAGCGCCGCGCCCGGCCAGGCCTGCCGGGCCCTGGCCGGGAAGGTGCTCAGCCCGGGTAGTGCGCGCCGCGGGCCGTGACCCGGATGGCGTAGACGGAGCTGGTGGCGCACATGAAGATCTGGTTACGCTGCGGGCCGCCGAAGGTCAGGTTGGCCACGATCTCAGGCACGTGCAGCTTGCCCAGCAGGGTGCCGTCCGGGTCGAAGCAGTGCAGCCCGTCGCCGGCGGCGGCCCAGAGCCGGCCCTCACTATCCAGGCGGATGCCGTCGAAGGTCCCCGCCGTGCAGCGCGCGAAGATCTCCCCGCCGGCCAGGCCGGTGCCGTCGCCAGTCACGGAGAACAGCCGGATGTGCCGTTCCTCGCTGTCGCAGATGTACAGGCTGCGCTCGTCCGGGGTGAAGGCCAGCCCGTTGGGCCGGTTGAAGTCGCCGGCCACGATGCGCAGCGCACCAGAACCCGGGTCGATCCGGTACACGTGGCAGGCGCCGATCTCACTGTCCGCCTGGTGCCCTTCGTAGTCACTGTCGATGCCGTAGGCGGGGTCGGTGAACCAGATCGAGCCGTCTGCCCGCTCCACTACATCGTTCGGGCTGTTCAGCCGCTTGCCCTGGTAGCGGTCGGCGAGGACGGTGACCGACCCGTCCGGTTCCGTGCGGGTGACCTGCCGCCCGCCGTGCTCGCAGCTGACCAGGCGGCCGTGGCGGTCCACGGTGTGGCCGTTCGCGTAGCGGGAGGGCTGCCGGAAGACGCCCACCGCCCCGGTGGTCTCGTCCCAGCGCAGCAGCCGGTCGTTCGGGATGTCGCTGAACACGAGGTAGCGGCCGGCCGGGAAGTACGCGGGCCCCTCGGTCCAGCGGCAGCCGGTGTGCAGGATCTCGAGCTGCCGGTCGCCGTGGACGCGCCGGAACCGCTCGTCCAGGACCTCAAACTCGGCCGTGATGGTCTCGCGCACTGGATTCTCACGCACTGGGACTCCCGCCTGGAATACTATCTCGACATCAAGATAAACTGAGGGCCGGCGGACGGTGGCCGCCGGGCCCCGGCCGTCCCGCTGGTGTCCTCCTGGAGGTGCACATGATCCATCATGTTCAGCTGGCCTGCCCGCCGGGAAGCGAGGCGGCGCTGCGCGCCTTCTATCACGGCGTGCTGGGCCTGGACGAGATCCCCAAGCCGGCCGCCCTGGCCGCCCGGGGCGGCTGCTGGTTCCGTGGCCACGGTATCGAGTTGCACCTCGGCGTGGAGCGGGACTTCCGCCCGGCCCGCCAGGCGCACCCCGGCCTGCTCGTGCGGGATCTCGACGGCTGGGCGGCCCGGCTGGGCGCGGCCGGGTACCCGGTGCGGCCCGATGGTGACTTCCCCGGCATGCGCCGGTTCTACAGTGAGGATCCCCTGGGCAACCGGCTGGAGTTCCTGGAACCCGTCTCCGGCTGACCGCCGCGGGCGGTTACTCGCGCTCGCCGCGCTCGGGGATCAGCACGCCGAGCAGCCAGCCGACGACGCCGACGATGATCGCGCCCCAGAAGGCCGCCCAGAACCCCGTGATGTGGAACGGGAGCGAGAGCTTGCCCGCCACCCAGCTGGTCAGCCAGAGCAGCAGGCCGTTGACGACCAGCCCGATCAGCCCGAGCGTCAGCACGTAGAACAGGCAGCCGACCGCCTTGACCACGGGCTTGATGATCGCGTTGACCAGCCCGAAGATCACGGCGACCGCGAGCAGGGTGAGGACCTTCGACGCGGTGCTCCCGTGGCCGAGCTGGATGCCGGGCACCAGGGCCGTGGCCACAGCGAGCGCCGCCGCGGTCAGCAGGGCCCGGATCAGCAGACGCATGCGGCAATCATCCCATGGTGCGAGGTATGTGCGGGCCCTGCTAGCCCGGGGGGCGACCCCCGGACCCCCGAATCCGCCGCCTCGGCGAGGACACGCCTCCGGCGCGCCTCCCCTCCCCGGCGTCTGCCCGGGGGCGACCCCCCGGACCCCGGATCCGCCGCCTCGGCGAGGACACGCCTCCGGCGCGCCTCCCCTCCCCGGCTCGGTCATGTGTACTCCCGGGCGGAGGAGGGTATAGGTCCATAAATCTACTCAGCTAAGCAAATTAGTAATATAAGAATGGCGCTTCGATTTGCGCTTTCACTGGACATCCAAGACGGTTCATGCCAGCATGACAAACGCGCTGGCGGATGCGGGAGGCTACGAGTCGTAGTCCCCTGCTTGTCTGCGTTTGGGGGGGATGAGGGTCACGGTGCCTTCTTCCCGGGGGAGTGGAAACGCGGGAATCGGGCCGGACGACGACGGCCTTCGCAATGGCCAGGTCCCGGCCCGCGAACCGCGGCGAGGGGGGAAGTAACTGTGGGCTGTGTGTGGCAATCGACGTACCCTCCCGACGGGCGGTTCGCTGACGCCCGGGTACATCAGCGCTTCGCGCCCCGGCACCGCAAGCCGCCGCGATTGGTCAGAATTGCCCGGGCCACCGCACCGGCCGTGGGCCGGCTGAAGACTCGCCTATTTCCACCGGAAATGCACGAAGACCCGGCCGAAGTTCTTTGAGTCCTTCTCGACCCGGCTGTACAGCTGCTTGATTTCTTTCTGCTCAAGGAACCTTAGGACGTGCTTTTTCAGCTGACCTGAGCCCTTGCCCGGAATGATCTCCACCACGGGCGCCTTCTTCGCCACGGCTTCGTCGATGATCGCCCGCAGGGCCCGGTCGATGTCCTGGCCCCGGTTGTAAATGTCGTGCAGGTCGAGTTTCAGCTTCATGGGCTCATCTTCCGCTGCGGGGCGCTCAGGTGGAGGCGCCGGATGATCTCGTCCACAGCCTGATCGGGCGGGAGGGCGGCCTCCAGCACCAGGACGTGCTCGGCTGGCTCCGGGCTCTCCAGGTCGGCGAGCTGGGTGTCCAGCAGAGTGGCGGGGAAGAAATGGCCGTGCCGGCCGTGCAGCCGGTCCTCCAGCATCTGCCGGGTGGCGTGCAGGAAGACCATCCGGGCCGCGGGCCGCCCGGCCAGCAGCTCCTCCCGGTAGGAGCGCTTCAGCGCGGAGCAGGCCAGCACGGCGGGCTCGCCCGCGGTGGCGTACTCATCCATCCGGGCCGCCACGGCCGCCAGCCAGGGCTCCCGGTCAGCATCGGACAGCGGATGGCCTGCCCGCATCTTGGCGATGTTCGCCGCCGGGTGCAGGGCGTCCGCGTCCGTGAAGGGCCAGCCGAGCCTGCCCGCGAGCAGGGATCCGACCGTCGACTTGCCGCTGCCGGATACCCCGGCCACGACCACGATCATGGCCGCGAGCCTACCTGCGGCCACCCGGGCCCGGCTCTCCGGCCTTGGCCGATGCTCCTCGCGGCGGTCACCCGCCACTGTTAGTGTCGGTTGGGCCACGGGACGGCGGTGGGGCTGCCCCGGCTGTCAGAACCAGGAGATGGGATGCGAGTGCGCCGCCCCCTGTCCATCGCCGTGGGCTCGGCCGCCATGGCCGCCGCGGTCGCGGGCAGTACGACAGCCGCCGCGGGCGGTGCCGCCGTCGTGGCCGCGACCGCCACGGTGGCGATCAGCCCGGCCGCGGTCCATGTGCGGGACGCCCGGTCCGCCCCACCGAGCACGTCCTACTGCGAGGCGCACTACAAGATCGCCTGCTACCAGCCGTCCCAGGTCCGGCAGGCCTACAACGTGGGCCCGCTGTACAGCCAGGGCATCACCGGCCAGGGCCAGACGATCGTCATCGTCAACTCCTACGGGTCCCCGACGGTGGGCCACGACCTGGCCGTGTTCGATAAGACCTTCCACCTGCCCAACCCGCCGTCGCTGAAAGTGATCCACAGGCCGGCCCGGTGCCGAAGTACCGGCCGACCTCGAACCGGGAAGGCTGGGCGGGTGAGACCGAGCTGGACGTCGAGTGGTCGCACGCGATGGCCCCCGGCGCGAACATCCTCCTGGTGGAGACGCCGACCTCGGAGAACGAGGGCACGTCCGGCTTCCCGGCGATTGTCAAGGCCGAGACGTACGTGGTGGATCACCACCTCGGCGGCGTGATCAGCCAGAGCTTCAGCGCGACCGAGCAGACCTTCCCCTCCCAGAGGTCCCTGCGCAACCTGCGCGGCGCCTACCAGGACGCGGCGAAGAAGGGCGTGACCGTGCTGGCCGCCTCCGGCGACAGTGGCGCGGCCGACGTCAGGTACAACCAGATCACCTATTACCTGCACCCGGTGACTTCGTGGCCGGACAGCGACCCGCTGGTGACCGGGGTCGGCGGTACCCAGCTGCGCCAGTCGGCTAAAGGCGCGTGGCACTCCGTGGTGTGGAACGACACCTACAACAGGCCCACGCAGCAGTACATCTTCGGCGGCAGCGGCCCGAACCCGCTGGCCGGCGGGGGCGGCAAGTCCGTGGTGTTCACCCGGCCGAAGTACCAGGGCAGCGTGGCGGGCGTGGTCGGCGGCCGGCGCGGCGTGCCGGACATCTCGATGAGCGGGGCCTGCAACGGCGCCGTGGACATGTACCAGAGCTTCCAGGGCCAGCCGGCCGGGTGGTACCCGACCTGCGGCACCAGCGAGGCCACCCCGCTGTTCGCCGGCGTGGTCGCCCTGGCCGGCCAGGTCGCGGGGCACCCGCTCGGCCTGATCAACCCGGCGCTGTACAAGATGTCCGCGATGGGCCCGGCGGCCGGGATCGTGGACGTTACCAAGGGCAACAACACCGTTTCGTTCCCCCAGGGCGGCAAGGTGCGTACGGTGACCGGGTTCAGCGCCCGGCCCGGCTATGACCTCGCCTCCGGGGTGGGCACCGTCAACGCGGCCCGGTTCGTGCCGGAACTGGCGCACCTGGCCGGCTAGCAGGCCAGCCAAGGCCGGGCCCCGGGTTTCGCGTTTGCCACCCATCCGCCCGGCCGGAGGCTCCGAATACCAACCATGAGCCCATCTGACGTGCCCGAATCCCTGCGGGGCCTCCGGCCCCTCCCGGGGCGCGAGGAAGACCTGGGCGAGCTGCTCGCCTTGGTGGCCCGAGGTGATGAGGCGGCCTTCGAGGCGGCCTTCGACCGGCTGGCCCGGCCCGTCTACGGCCTGATCCGCAAGGTGGTGCGGGACCCGGCCCAGGCTGAGGAAGTCGCCCAGGAGGTCCTCCTGGAGGTGTGGCGCACCGCATCCCGCTTCGACGCAGGCCGCGGCAGCGGCATGACCTGGGTGATGACGATCGCCCACCGGCGGGCCGTCAACCGCGTCCGCTCGGCCAGCGCGCAGACCAACCGGGAGCAGAAGGCCAGCAGCATCGCGGCCGTCCCCCCGGAGGGGGTGGCGGAAACGGTGGAATCGCGGCTGGACGCGGAACGGGTGCGCCGCTGCCTGGACTCGCTGACCGAGCTGCAGCGCCAGTCGATCACCCTGGCCTATTACGGCGGTTACACGTATCCGGAAGTCGCATCGCTGCTCAGCACCGCGCTCGGGACAATCAAGACCCGGGTGCGGGACGGCCTGATCCGGATGCGGGACTGCATGGGGGTGACCTGGTGAAACTGGGCCGTCATGGGAAGGAAGGCCGGCCCGACCTGCACGGGCTGAGCGGCGCGTACGCGCTCGATTCGCTGACCGGCCTGGAGCTGGACAGTTTCGAGCACCATCTGGACCGCTGCCCGCCGTGCGAGAACGAGGTCCGCGGCTTCCGGGAGACCGCGACGAGGCTGGCCCTGGCGGTAGCCGCCAGCCCGCCGCCGGAGCTGCGTGAGCGCGTCCTCACCCTGGCCTCCGTCACGCGCCAGCTTCCGCCAGAGGTACGCGAGATGCCGCCGGCCCGGCCGCGCCCGGCCCGCAGCCCCTGGCTGCCCCGGATGACGGCGGCCGTGGCCGCGGCCGCCGTGGCGGCGGCGGTGGCGCTGGGTGTCGTCCAGTCCTCTACCCAGCAGCGGCTGACCCAGGCGCAGGCTGAGAACCGGTCGGTCGCCGCGGTGCTGGCCGCCCCGGACGCCCGGCTGGCGGTGCACCGTACCACCGCCGGCGGGGTGGCCACCGTGGTCGCCTCCGCCTCCCGGCACGCGCTGATCATCAGCACCGCCGGGCTGCCCGCGCTGGGCGGGGGCAAGGTCTACGAGCTGTGGTTTGTGTCGGGCGGGACCGCCCGCCGGGCCGGGCTGCTCCCGGCCCCGGCCGCCGGGCGGACCGCGCCGCTGCTGGCGTCCGGCCTCGCCCGGGGGGACGCGGTCGCGCTGACGGTGGAGCCGCCGGCGGCACCAGTCACCCCACCACTAAGCCGATCGTGGTCCTGCCCCTGTAGGCGTAACCCCGGCGGAACCCGGCTCGCCCGGGGCTCGCCCGGGGCACGCCCGGCCTTGGTGGTCGTGGCGTGGCCCGGGTGCCTCTACGGTGGTCCCATGAGCGTGGCGAGCAGCGGGGCCGGGGCCGGGCTGCCCTCCGTCAAGGGCACTCCGAGTGTCCTGGTGGTGGAGGACGACCCGAGCCTGGCGACCCAGCTGGTGCGCGGGCTGAGCCGGGGCGGGTACCGGGTGGATCACGTGATGACGGGCCAGGACGCGCTCGCGTCCGGCGATCCGGACGTGGTGCTGCTCGACCTGGGCCTGCCCGATGCGGACGGGGTGGAGGTCTGCCGGCGGCTGCGTGAGCGCTCGGACGCCGGGATCATCATCGTCACCGCCCGGGGCGAGGAGCCGGAACGCGTGCTGGCCCTGGACGCGGGAGCGGACGACTACCTGATCAAGCCCTTCGGCCTGGCCGAGCTGCTGGCCCGGATCCGGGCCGTGCTGCGCCGGGTCCGGCCGGGCGGTGAGGTGCTGCGGCACGGCCCGCTCACCGTCAACCTGCGCACCCGGAAGGTGACCGTGCATGGCCGTGAGGTGGCGCTCACCCCCAAGGAGTTCGACATCCTGGAGTGCCTGGCCACGGATCCGGGCCGGGTGATGACCCGCCAGGAGATCCTGGAGAGCGCCTGGGATGCGCACTGGTACGGCCCCACCAAGGTGCTGGACGTGCACGTGGCGGCGCTGCGCCGCAAGCTCGACGTGCCGGGGCTGATCGAGACGGCCTACGGCAGGGGTTTCCGGCTCGGCGAGGTCTGATGGCCCGGCGCATCGTGCTCACGATGCTCGCCCTTATCGGGGCGCTGCTGGTGACCACCGTGGTCCCGCTGGGGCTGATCACCACCGGCCACGAGCGGAGTTCCTTCCGGCAGGACACCCTGCTGTCGGCCCGGGCGCTGGCCGGGCTGGCCGAGGACCGGCTGGCCGACCGGCCCCCGGCCGGGGCCGCCGCCGTGACCCGGGCGCTGGGACAGGCCCGGCAGGCCGGCGAGCAGATCCTGGTGTACAGCGCCGGCCGGCGGCTGGTCACCGGAACCGGTGGCGGCGCGATCCCCGCGGCCACGCTGACCTCGGCGCTGCACGGCCGCACCATCGTGGACTACCAGGTCGATGACCGGCTCCGGGTGACGGTCCCGGTGCTGGGAGACGGGGGCGGCGCGGTGGTCGGGGCCGTCGTGCTGTCCCGGTCGTCCGCCGAGCTGGAGGAACGCGTCGGCGTCCTGTGGACCTGGCTGGCCGCGGTGGCGCTGGCCGGCCTGGCCGGCGCCGCGGTCGCGGCGATCATGCTGGCCCGGTGGGTCAGCCGCCCGCTGAGCGCGCTGGACGCAGCTGCCCAGCGGCTTGGCGGCGGGGCGCTGGACACCCGGTCGGCCGCCGGGCACGGCCCGCCTGAGGTGCGGCGGCTGGCCCGCAACTTCAACGGCATGGCGGGCCGCCTGGAGTCCCTGGTGCACGGGAACCGGGCCACGATGGCGGATGTCTCCCATCAGCTGCGCACGCCGCTGGCTGCGCTGCGGCTCCGCCTGGACGTGCTCAGCCAGGACAGCGACCGGGAGACGGCCGAGGAACTCGCCGGGGCCCAGGATGAGATCGCCCGGCTGTCCCACCTGGTGGACGGCCTGCTGGCCCTGGCCCGCGCGGAAAACGTGCTGATCGAGCCGGTCAGCATCCGGGTGGATGAGGTGATCCAGGACCGGGCCGCGGCCTGGCGCCCGGTGGCGGAGGAACGCGGGGTCGAGCTGCACCCGTCGTGCGCCGGCCCGGTGCCGGCCGTGGCCGGCCAGGGCCACCTGGAGCAGATCCTGGACAACCTGCTGGCCAACGCCCTCGACGCGGTCCCGGCCGGCGGTCACGTCCAGGTCAGCGCGGCCTCCGGGGCGGACGGGGCCCGGGTGGTGGTGGCCGACGACGGGCCGGGGATGACGCCCCGCCAGCAGGGGATGGCGTTCCGCCGGTTCGTCAGCAGCACGCCCGGCGGCGCCGGGCTGGGCCTGGCCATCGTGCACCGCCTGGTGACCTCCAACGGGGGGTCGGCGTCGCTGTCGGATACGCCGGGCGGCGGGCTGACCGTCACCGTCAGCCTGCCGGCCGAGCGGCCCGAACGGGTCCGCCGGCCCGCCCCGGTGTCCGACTGAGGTCGGGTTTTTCCTTACTAGTTCTGAATGATTCCTGAACGAGTTCCCGGGCGGCGGCCCAGCAGGCTGGAAACGCGGGAGTAGGTGACCCGCAGGTTTCCGGCCCGGAAGTGTCGCGGCGGCCGGCTCTCCGCCACCAGGCGGCCAGCAGCGAGCAGGGAGGAAGTGAGCGGATGACGGGCTACCGACCAGGACCGGGGGCCCGCCCTGACCCTGGCCGCCCTCGCCGCTCGCTCGGCCCGTACGGCCCCCGCGACGACCCGGCCCCCGGGGATCCCCGCCGGGGCTACTACCCCCAGGACCCGCGCGGCTACCCCCAGGACCCGCGCGGCGGCTACGGCCATAACGACCCGGGGGGCCGCCACAGTGCGCCGCCGCGCAGGCCGCGGCCCCCCGCCCGTCCCTGGGAGCAGCCCGGCCCGGCCCGGCCGGCTGTTCCCAGGGACGACAACGGCGGCGCCGAGGGCAACGAGCGGCTCACCGCGGCGGTCGGTGCCGTGCTGCTGGTGCTGTTCGCGGCCGAGGGCCTCACGATCGCGTCCATCCACCAGCTGATCACGGTGCACTTCTTCCTCGGCATGCTGCTGATCGGCCCGGTCGCGCTGAAGATCGCCACGGTGGTCTACCGGTTCATCCGCTACTACTCGGGGGCCCCCGAATACCGGCGCAAAGGGCCACCCGCTCCGCTGCTGCGCCTGCTGGGGCCGTTCGTGCTGTTCACGTCGGTCGGCGTCATCGGCAGCGGGGTGCTGCTCGCCATCACCGGATCGGCCGCCGGGCCGTGGCTCCTCCTGCACAAGGCGTTTTTCGTGCTCTGGTTCGGCGTGATGACGATCCACGTCCTCGCCTACGTGTGGCGGCTGCCCAGGCTGATCGGACCCGACCTGCGTCCCCCGGCCGGGTTCAACCGGGCCCGCGGGGTCCTGGCCGGCCGCGCCACGCGATGGCTGCTGCTAGCGGCCTCGATCGCCGGCGGCCTGCTCATCGCGGCGATGACGGTTCACCTGGCCGGTCCCTGGACGGGCTTCCACTCCGGCGGCTGAGCCCGCCGCCGGGTGCGCGGAGGGCCGCGGCTCAGGCCTCGTAGTCGAAGATCAGCGCCAGCGCGTCATCCAGCTTGCGCATGGTCTCCTCGGCGAGCTGGCCGACCCGGTCGCCCGAGAGCCTGCTGCGGCGCACCCGCACCGCCGAGTAGGACTCCAGGTGCCCGGAGACCGGATCGTTGTGGCTGAGCGCCACGACGTACGGAGTCTCGGTCAGGTCGGGCCGGTCGCTGACCTTGACCACCACGGGGTGGCCGGTGATCGCGTTGAAGCCGTCGTTGCTGACGATGGCCACGTACCCGGCCCGGGCTACTCCCTTATACGCGAAAATGTCACCGCGGTTCACGCGGCGCCCTTGCCGGCGCTGGGTGGGAAGTCGCCTGCGTTAGCCTCCGTCCACTCCGCCCAGTCGTGACCAGTGAGCCGGTCGGCTTCGGCGATCGCGCTCGCCGCATCGCGCTGGATCTTCTCCCGCGCGGCCCGGGTCATCCACGCCGACATGGACAGCCCCGCACGGTCAGCCTCGGCACGAGCCTGCCGGTAAGCGCGCTCACCCATGCTGATGCTGAAGGTCTTCACGGACATGTTCACAACGCTAGCAATGAGATTCCTGTGAAGACGGCCGAACGGCCCAATCAGGGCCAGTCCCGCGCGCGGGTCAGGATGCTGGCGCCAGGGCCACCGCGGCCTCGGATGTGTAGACCACGAACGTGAACGTCTCCTGGAGGTACAGCTCCACGCTGGCCGCGTCGTGGCTGAGGTAGCCGATCGAGATGTCCTGGCCCAGGTGCAGATCGAAATCGCCGCCCCGGGTGCTGACCACGAAGGCGCCCTCGATGGCCGGGGCCCAGATGATCTCCCCGCTGATCAGCCGGTTGATGTGCTCGTGGATCGGGTAGCCGTGGTCACGCGTCTCGCTGACCGCCGTGTACGCGTCGGCGCTGAGCACGACCGAGTACGGGCCGTTGACGCCCGCGATCCGCAGGTAGCGCAGCGCCTCAGCGACCGCCTCCGGGTAGGTGAGCACGTCGCGCGGGAGGGTCATCGGCGGGTTGCTCGTCTCCTGCCTGACCCCGGTGATCCCCGCCGCCGCGTAACCCTCGAAAACGGCCCGGTCCTCCGCGAACGCGATCTGCCGGGCGGCGTCCTTCACCGGCTGCCAGTCGGAATCCTGCGCACCGCGCAGCACGTCATCGACCGCGCTCCGGTCCACCCGGAACGGGACGCGGAACTCGACGACCGGCTTGACCTCGCGCTGCCGGGCGAGCACCCCGTCGTGCGGGGCCTCGATATCGTGCAGGTGGCCGGTTCCGACCGCGGCCAGCGTGCTCCCGCCGGGCCCGGACACGTCCACCACCCGGCGGCCCGCCAGGTGGCGCTTGAGGGTGCGGGTAGCCTCTTCCCCGATCTGGGACCAGGCGGCGTCAGAGATCGGGGCGAGTTCCCGGTGCAGGTTATCCATGCTGCGACTCCCGTAGTCGTTACACAAGATCATCAGTCTCTGACCTGCACGGATGCGCCAGAAGAGCGTGGAAACCGTGCTCGGAGGAGTAGTTGCGTCCCCCGAAACTGTAGTCCCGGGAGGAGTTGCCGGTAGATCCAGGGTCAGCAGTTCACGACCTGGAAGGTCGAGCAGCATGGAGGTGCCAGCATCAGGTCACCCGGGCCGACCTGGCCAGCTAGATGATCGCGAGGCGCGAGGGAGCGACCGGCCGTGACTCGCCCGGTTGCCGATCCGATCGGGCACGCGGGGGGCACGGTAAGGCCCGGATCTGCCGTTTTGCTTTGCGCTCCAGGCGCCTAGCTTTGCGCTCCAGGCGCCGGGTCTCCCGTTTAGCTTTGCGCTCCAGGAGCTGGACCTGCCGTTTATTCCAGGCAGCCAGGCGCTCGAAGGTGCTGGCCCGGTTCTCCTGGCCCAGCCCTCGCAGCGCCCCCAGCACGATGGCGCCGACTATCACCCGCTCATAGAAGCGGCGGCTCCGCAGCACATGACCCACCACGCCCAGCCCGACCAGCCCCAGCGCCGCCTTACCGGTAGAGCCCGAGTCCCCCGGCTGCGCCGCCGACCTGCCGCCGCCCGCCGCGATGTTGGCCGGCGGCGGCCTCCCGGAACCTTGTCCTGATCTCGTCATGTCGTCTCCCAGCCCTGAAGCGCCCGCGCACACTGCCAGCGTGCTGCGCGATGAGGCTTCTTGGCATCACCCCCGATGGGGTGACCTAGTTCTTGGGCGGACGAGGTTCACTCCTGGGCTAACGCGCCCTGTAGCGTGCCAGGTCCCAAGGAAACATGCAGTTCAGGGTTTTGACGGGCGTCAATTAGACGCTAGTTATGCTGCGTCACTCCTCGTAGGCTGCCGATGCCGAGTGATCCGGCGGCTTCGGTCGATGCGGCCGGGCCGGCCGCCTGGTCGTCATCACTGCCGTCGTCGTCACTGCTGTCGTCAGCGGTGCTGTCTTCCCCGGGCTCGCCTTCCGCCGCTCCGCTGTCCGCGGGGTCATCCGCCATGCTCTCGAGCAACGGCACCGACGGCACGAAGAACAGGCTCCCGGTCACCGCGCGGCTGACGTCGAGCAGCCGGTCATAGTGGCCGGGCGGCCGTCCGACGAACATGTTGACCAGCATCTGCTCGATCGGATCGGGCGATCGCGCGTACCCGATGAAGTAGGTGCCAAATTCGCCCTGGGCCGCATGACCGAACGGCATGTTGTCGCGGACGATCTTGACCTCCTGGCCGTTCTCCGTGATGGTGGTCAGCGCGTTGTGCGCGTTGCTGGGCTTGACCGCGTCATCGAGTTCAATGTCGGACAGCTTGGTCCGGCCGATGATGCGCTCCTGCTCCTCGGTCGGCAGCGCATTCCACCCGTCCATGTCGTGCAGGTACTTCTGGACGATCACGTAGCTGCCGCCGGCGTACGCCGGGTCCTCGTTGCCGATGACCGTCGCCTGGACCGCTTCGTCGCCGACCGGGTTCTCTGTCCCGTCGACGAAGCCGATCAGGTCACGGTCGTCGAAGTACCGGAAGCCGTGGACCTCATCGGTGCTGTCCAGGGCGTCGCCCAGCCGCGAGGTGATGTGCGAGGCCAGCTCGAAGCACAGGTCCATCCGTTCCGCCCGGATGTGGAACAGGAGGTCTGCCGGGGTGGCGACCGCGTGCCGGTCGCCGGCCTGGATCTCGCGGAAGGGGTGCAGCCCCGCGGGCCGTTCGGGTCCGGCCAGCCGGTCCCACAGCTCTGCCCCGAAGCCCACCACGCAGGTCAGCTTGCCGTTGAGGTCACGGAACCCGACCGCGCGAAGCAGCCCTCCAAGATCACCACACAGCCCCCGGATGGCTGTGTCGCTGGCCGGGCCGGGCCGCACGGTGGCGACCAGGAAGATCGCCGCGCCAGTCAGCGGAGCCGCGACCGGCTGGGTCACCGGCTGCGGGGCGGGACCGGCCGCGGGCCGCGGTGCGTTATCCAGGGTCATCAGCGGTCCTGGTGCTCTGTGTTCCTGGTGTCCAGGAGGTGCGGGTCGGTCAGGGGTAGCTGTGTTCCACGGTACCGGCGCTTAGAGATGGGGCCCAAGCAGGGTCAGGTCCGCGGGCGACAGCCGGTCGCGGGCGGTCTTGGCCTGATGCCAGTACGGGTAGAGCAGCGGTGGCCGGCTGACCTGGTCGAGCCGCTCCATGTCCGCGTCACTGAGCCTCAGGTCGGCCGCGGCCAGGTTGTCGGCCAGTTGCTCCGTGGTCCGTGCCCCGATGACCAGCGACGTCACGGCGGGCTTGCGGAGCAGGTAGGCCAGGGCGACCTGGGCCGCCGACACCCCGTGCTCGGCGCCGATCCCGATCAGCACCTCTACGGTGTCGTGCAGCTTGTCCTGATCGTAGACCGGCGGCTCGTTCCAGTCGGTCAGCTGCCGGGAGCCGGAATCCGGCCGCTGGTCCCGGCGGTACTTACCGGAAAGCAGCCCGCCGGCCAGCGGGCTCCAGACCAGCACGCCCAGCCCCTGGTCCACCGCGGCCGGGATCAGCTCGTATTCGGCGTCGCGCGCCTGCAGCGAGTAGTAGATCTGCTGGCTGGCGAACCGGGGCAGGCCATGCAGGCTGGCCGTGCCGAGGGCCTTCATCAGCTGCCAGCCGGCGTAGTTGGAGGCCCCCACGTAGCGCACCTTGCCCGAGCGGACCAGCAGGTCCAGCGCCTCCAGTGTCTCCTCCAGCGGCGTCACCCCGTCCCACTCGTGCACCTGGTAGAGGTCGATGTGATCGGTGCGCAGGCGGCGCAGGCTGGCCTCGCAGCCGGAGACGATGTGGTGCCGGGACAGGCCGGCGTCGTTGGGGCCCTCGCCCATGGCCATCCGCACCTTGGTGGCGACCAGCACGTCATCGCGGCGCCCGTCGAGGACCTCGCCCACGATCTCCTCGGACAGGCCGGCCGAGTAGATGTCCGCGGTGTCGATGAGGTTGACTCCTGCGTCCAGGCACGTGTCTACCTGGCGACGGGCCTCCTCCACGCCCGTCGAGCCGACGCTCGCGAACCCCCCGGTGCCGCCGAAGGTCATCGTGCCCATGGTGAGCACGGAAATCCGGAGTCCAGATCTGCCCAGAGTTCGGTATTCCACGGAAAGAAACCCTATCCGCCCGCCCGGCGCCGCCGCGCGGGCGGTCGTTACACCCGGGCCGCGGGAAGCACCTGGCGCAGGTCCGCGGCCGCTGCCTCGGCCACCTCCTGCGGGCAGGCCATGCCGTGGTCGAGGAAGGCGGTCCCGCGGCGCGGGTCGGCGGCGGCCCGGGGGTACAGCCAGGCGTGGAAGTGCGGCTGGTAGTCCATCGTGGCCAGCAGATGGATCCGCTCGGCTCCGGTCACCGGGCGGACAGCCCGGTACAGCCTGCGCAGCAGCTCACCGAACGACGCGGCCTCGGCGTCAGTCATCTCGGCGAAGTCCGTGAAGTGCCGGCGTGACTCGATCCGCAGCGTCCCCGGCAGCGACATGTGCGCGGGGCCGTGCCCGACCAGCCAGTCAGCCTCGTCAACCAGCCAGCCGCCGGGCGGCGGGTCCTGCCCGGTGCGGTGCTTGGTGCAGTAGTAGCAGTCCGGCACGCCGGTCATGACCTGGCCCCTCTCGCGCGGGCAGATAGTCTCTGCTACATGATATGCAACATTATTGTTTCGTCAAAGTGACCATCTAGTCTCGTGACCGCAGCGGAGGGATAACATCACGGCATGAGCAGCGAGAGCACGGCCGCCGGTCCTGCGGCCGCGGGGCCCGGGGCGGGCGGCGGGCCGTCCGTGGTGCGGGTCCAGGATCCGCGCCTGCTGGCGGCGGCCCAGCGGGTGCTCGAGGACGCCGGGTGGCAGGGCCTGACCATTGAGGCGGTCGCGGAAGCGGCCGGCCTGTCCCGGGTCACGGCGTGGCGGCTGGGCGCTACCCGGGAGGCGCTGGTCGCCTCGCTGATCGACGAGCTGGATCAGGACTACCGGCGCGTGATGTGGCCAGTGCTGGTCGGGCCGGGCACGGCGCGTGAGCGGATGGATGGGGCCCTGGAGGCACTGTTCGACGTCATCGACGCCCACCTGCCCCTGCTGCTGGCCTCGGACACGATCTTCCACCGGGCCTCGGCCAGCCGGGCTCAGCTTCATCGAGCCCTTTATCCGCCTCTTCCAGGACGGTGTGACTGACCAGACGCTGGCCGCCCCGGGCGGCAGCCCGCGCGAGGCTGCGGACCTGCTGTTCAACACGGTCTGCTGGCCGTACGTGCATCTGCGCGGACGGCATGGCTGGAGCCGGGCGCGGGCGCGCCGCGGGCTGCGGGCCCTGGCCGGGCCGGCCCTGGACCCGGGGCACGGCGGCTGACCGCGGCCGGCCCGGCTACGTCCCGGCGGGATCCTGCAGCGCTTCGCGGGCCGCGGGGACGACTTCCTCGGCGAAGATGCGCGACTGGCGTTCCCGGTCCCCGGACGGCCAGAACACGAACGTGTTCATCTGGTAGTCCGTGTACATGCTGGCCAGCGTCTCGACCCAGCGTTCGGCCGGGCCGTGGAACGGGCCCCGGTCCTCCGCGGAGATCAGGCCCGCGACGTTGTAGAGCCGGGTGATCTCACCGGGATCGCGGTTCTCCTCCAGCGCGGCGGTGGTGAGAATGTCGTTCAGCTCGGGCAGCCGCTCCGGGGGCACGTACGGGGACGACACCGACCAGCCGTCGGCCTTCGCGCCGGCCAGCGCCACCGCACGTGGCCCCACCACGCCGAGCCAGAGCCCGACCGAGTGCGCCGGGCGGGGACCGGGCCGCACCGCGGGTGCCTGGTAGTAGGTCCCCTGGAAGCTGAACGGCTCGCCCGCCCAGCTGGCCCGGATGATGTCGATCGCCTCGCTGAGCGCGCCGCGGGCCGGGCCGGGCGTGCGCCGCGGTCCGCCCATGCCCTCAATGCCGTCGGCGAAGGCGCCGGCGCCGAGCCCGAGCTCGAACCGGCCGCCGCTGAGCACGTCGATGCTGGCGGCCTGCTTGGCCAGCAGGGCCGGTGGCCGCAACGGCAGGTTGGCCACGTTGGGAAACAGGTGCACCCGGCTGGTCCTGGCCGCCAGCCAGGTGATCACCGTGAACGTGTCGAGGAACTCCGCGTTGTAGGGGTGGTCCTGGATGCCTACGTACTCCAGGCCGGCGGAGTCGGCAATGGCGGCGATGCGCCCGGCGATGGCCAGGCCGCTGGTGTTGGGGTCGACGTTCAGGCCGAAGGCGGCGGGCTGGGTCATGAGTGCTCCTGCGCAGTCGGGGAGGGCCCGGGAGCGGATGTCCCGGCCGGGGTGCCCGGGTCACCTTCCGCCACCCGGGTCAGGGCGCGGGCGAGCAGGTCCTGCTCGTCCGGGGTCAGGCGGTCGAGCAGCAGTTCGCCGATCGTCTGCGTGTGCACGACGCTGCCGCGGGCGAGCACCCTGCGGCCCGCCGCGGTCATGCTGATCATCACGCCGCGCCCGTCGCCTGCGGCCCCGGCCCGGCGCAGCCAGCCGTGCCGCTCGAGCCGGGCGACGGCCCGGCTGAGCGAGGGCTGGGTCAGCCGCACCGCGGGGCACAGCTCGCCCAGCCGCACCCCTGGGCGCGGGGCGCGGTCCACCCGCAGCAGGATCTGGAACTCGTTGATGCTCAGCCCGCAGGTCCGGGTCAGCGCGGCGCTCAGCTGATCGGTCACCAGGGCGTGCGCCGCTGTGAGGGCCGCCCAGGCCTGTGCGCAGGCGCGCTCGTCATGGGGCGTGCCATCGTGCTGCGCCGCCGTCATGTCCGCCGCGGTCATCGTGACCTTCCTTACCAGCCGGGCCAGCGGGTCCAGGTGCGCAGCGTGCCGGAGATCTGCTCCTCCTCATACTGCAGGTGGGCCAGCAGGTCCTCACTCAGCGTCCGCAGGGCGGTGACCAGGCGCCCGCGGGCGGCTGGCTCAGCCGCCTGGCCCAGCTGCTGCGAGGCGGCCTCGACCTCGTCGAGCAGATCGGAGACGTGGGCGTGATCGGCTTCCAGCTTGTCCACGACCGGGTTCAGGGCCGGGTTGGACTCGCGCAGCGCCGGGAACAGCATCGCCGACTCGTGCGTGTGATGGGAGTGGACGAACCGGCAGTGCTGCAGGCAGCTCACCTTCAGCTGCCAGACCGCGCTGCCCGAGGCCAGCGACTGGACCGCCGCACGGATCGCGCCCGCCGGCCGGCCATCTTCCGCGTCCGCGGCCATCTTCCGGATCACGCCCAGGTCGTGCCGGATCATGTCGTGGACCCACCTGAGCTCGGCCACCATGGCCTCACCCCGCGGGTTCGGATGTCCCTGCTCGGTGAGCGTCATCGCACCGTCCGCAGCCCCGGGCGCCCAGCTAGATACATACGCATGTATATAACGTAGCACGGCCGCCCGGGGACCGCGGGTCAGCCGTCCGCCGGGCCGGGGAGCACGTAGGTGACCAGCGTGCCTGTGCTCTCGCGGCCCAGCCGGCCCTGCGCCACCAGCAGGTCCAGGTGCACCCCCGTCTCCAGGACCGCGAGCATCTGGTTGAACGGGTCAAGCTCGGCGAACCGGCGGCCCCGCCGGGTCCAGGGCAGCGCCAGCGCGGCCTCGTAGGCCGTGTGCGCCCCGGCCTCGATCCGTCCCAGGCACGCGCCGAGCCGCTCCTCGTGATGAGCCAGCAGCGCGTGTACCCGGGCGTGGGTCGTGTCCGCCACCGGCCCGTGCGCGGGCAGCAGCCGCATGTCCGGCAGGTCCAGCATCAGCCCGAGCGAGCGCAGGTAATCGCCCAGCGGCAGTTCGGCCATGACCGCCTCGAAGCCCACCGACGGGGTGATGTGCGGCAGCACGTGGTCCCCGGCGAACAGCAGGTTCTGTCCGAGATCGGCGAACACGGTGTGCCCCTGGGTATGACCGGGAGTCGCCACCGCCCTCAGTTCACGCCCTGGCAGCTGGATCGTGGCCTGGTCCTTGATCCATTCGTCAGGCTGCTCCCACAAGTCGCCGGGTTCAGGCGGCGTGTCCCCGAAGGCCACGCGCAGGGCGCGGATCACCGGCCCGGCCCCGGCCCGCTCCATCCGGAGCACGTACTCGCTCATGTTCTCGCGCCCGGCGTCGCCGACCGCGGTCAGCGAGGGCCGGTCGCCGATTCCCAGCGCCACCCGGGTACCGAAGCGGCGGCGCAGGATCACCGCCATCGTGTAGTGGTCCCGGTGCACGTGGGTGACCAGGCAGCGGGTGATCTCCGCGGAGGTGCGGCCGATCCGGTCCAGGGCCGCGTCCAGCAGGCCGCCCGTCTCGGCCAGCGCCCAGCCGGCGTTGACCAGCACCAGATCGCCGCCGGACTCGATGGCGTAGACGTTCACCGCCCGCAGACCGTCGTGAGGCAGCGGCAGCGGGATCCGGTGCACGCCGGGAGCCACCGTGAACAGCCCCGGCTCGGTCCAGTCCCCAGATCCAGCCGAGTCCGCCATCAACATCCCATCTAGCCACAAGTCAGAAGAAGGCCTTTGACCAGCCCCAGGTCATTATGCCCGGCCGCCTCAGGTGCAGGCCGCGAACGCTTAGTTAGCGAGGGGAGCCAGGGCTTCGGCGGCCAGTTCCAGGGCGCCGAGGTGGTCGTCGAGGGTGGGGAGGCCGGCCCGCATGGTGTTGACGGCCAGGTGGGTGGCACCCGCGTCGCGCCAGGCGGCGGCCTCCTCGGCCAGCTTGGTGGCGTCACCGGCCCAGCTGACCCGGCCCTCCATGCCGAGCCGGGCCGGATCCCGGCCGGCCTCCCGGGCGGCCGCCTGCACTACTTCGCGGGCCTGGTCGAGCTCGGGACCTGGGCTGACCTGTGGAAACCAGCCGTCGGCGAGGCGGCCGGCCCGGCGGTAGGCCCGCTCGGACTGGGCCCCGAACCAGACCGGGATGGGTCGCTGCACCGGCAGCGGGGCCAGTCCCGCCGCGGTGACGCGGTCGAACTCGCCCTCGTGGGTCACGGACTCCTCGGTCCACAGGCGGCGCATCAGCGTGACCTGCTCCTCGATCCGCCGGCCCCGGGTGCGGAAGTCCTGGCCCAGCGCCTCGTACTCGACTGCGTTCCAGCCCAGCCCCACGCCGAGCCGGAAACGGCCGCCGGACAGCAGGTCCACCTCGGCGGCCTGCTTGGCCACCAGCGCCGTCTGCCGCTGCGGCAGGATGATGATGCCCGTCACCAGTTCCAGCGCGGTGAGCGCAGCCAGGAACCCGAACATCACCATCGGCTCGTGGAACGTGGTGTGCACGTCGTAGGGGCCGCTCCAGCCCTGGTGCACGGCCGGGTCCGCGCCTACCACGTGGTCATAGGCCATCACGTGCACGAAACCCAGTTCCTCGACCCGCTGGCCGTAGGCCCGTACCGCGCCGGCGTCCGGGCCGATCTCGGTCTGCGGGAAGACGACGCCGATCCGCATGGCTGCCCCCTCTGCTCTGCTCAGGGCTCTTCCGCCCGGGTCTTCCGCCGGACTCTTCCGCTCAGGGCTCTTCCGATGAGGCCTGGCCACCGCCCAGGACGTCCAGCACCTGCTGGCCGTACCGGGCCAGCTTGGCCTCCCCTACCCCGCTCACCGTGGACAAAGCCGTCAGGGTCGGCGGGGCCTGCGTGGCAATCTGCCGCAGCGTCGCGTCATGGAAGATGACGTACGCGGGCACGCCCTGCTCCTTGGCCGCGTCCGCGCGCCAGGCCCGCAGCTTCTCGAACAGGGGCGCGGCCGCCGCGGGCAGGTCGTCCGCGGGCACCGCGGTCTTGCCCGCGCGGGCCGCCCGGGCCCGGGGCGGGCGCTCGGGCTCGCGGCGCAGCATGACCTGGCGCCGCCGGCCGAGCACCTCGTCGCTGCCCGCGGTGAGTTCCAGCGTGCCGTAGTCGCCCTGGACCGTGAGCAGGCCCTGGGCCAGCAGCTGGCGGACCGCCCCGCGCCACTGCGACTCGGTCAGCTCGGTGCCGACCCCGAACACGGTCAGCGTGTCGTGCCCGTTCTCGGTGATCTTGGCGGTGCTGCGGCCGAGCAGGATGTCGATCACCTGGCCGGCGCCGAACCGCTGGCCCCGCTCGTGCCTGAGCCGGTACACCGCGGACAGGAACTTCTGCGCCGCGACGGTCCCATCCCACGCCTCGGGGGGCGACTGGCAGGTGTCACAGTTGCCGCAGGCTCCCGCGTCCTCCCCGAAGTAGCCGAGCAGCTGGGCGCGGCGGCATTCGATGGTCTCGCACAGGGCCAGCATCGCGTCCAGGTGCGCGGCCTGGCGGCGGCGGTGGGCCAGGTCTCCCGCGGAAGTCTCGATCAGCTTGCGCTGCTGGACCACGTCCTGCAGGCCGTAGGCCAGCCACGCGGTGGAGGGCAGGCCGTCCCGCCCGGCCCGGCCCGTCTCCTGGTAGTACCCCTCGACCGACCGGGGCAGGTCCAGGTGGGCCACGAACCGCACGTCAGGCTTGTCGATGCCCATCCCGAACGCGATCGTGGCCACCATGACCAGGCCATCCTCACGCAGGAACCGGGCCTGGTTCCGGGCCCGGGTGAACGCGTCCAGCCCGGCGTGGTACGGCAGCGCGGTGATCCCGTTGGCGGTCAGGAACTCCGCCGTCTTTTCCACCGAGGCCCGCGACAGGCAGTAGACGATGCCCGCCGCGCCGGGGTGCTCGTTGCGGAGAAAAGAGAGCAGCTGACGGCTCGGCTCAGCCTTGGGCACGATCCGGTAGGTGATGTTGGGGCGGTCGAAGCTGGCCACGAAGTGACGCGCGCCCGCCAGGCCCAGCCGGTCAGCGATCTCGGTGCGGGTGGCCTGGGTGGCGGTGGCGGTCAGCGCGATGCGGGGCACCGCCGGCCAGCGCTCGCGCAGCCCGGACAGGGTGAGGTAGTCGGGCCGGAAGTCGTGCCCCCACTGGGACACGCAGTGCGCCTCGTCGATGGCGAACAGCGACACCGTGCCCCGGTCGAGCAGCGCCAGCGTGGACTCGGTGCGCAGCCGTTCCGGGGCCAGGTAGAGCAGGTCCAGCTCGCCGGCCAGGAAGGCGGATTCCATCTCGCGCCGCTGCGCGGGGTCCTGGGTGGAGTTCAGGAACCCGGCCCGGACGCCGAGCGCCCGCATGGCGTCCACCTGGTCCTGCATCAGCGCGATCAGCGGGGAGATGACCACCCCGGTCCCGCGGCGGACCAGCGCGGGAATCTGGTAGCACAGCGACTTGCCGCCGCCGGTCGGCATCAGCACCAGCGCGTCGCCGCCCGCGATGAGGTGCTCGATGATTTCCTGCTGGGGGCCGCGGAACGAGTCGTACCCGAAGACCCGGCGCAGCACGTCCAGCGCGCCGTCCGTCCCACCGCTCACCGCGGGGGCCGATCCGGGAGGGGGCACGCGGCGATTCTATGAGGATTCAGCCGCGCCGGGGGGCAGTGATAGACCGTTGCCGGGACGCGGCGCGTGTTCCGGGCAGGCCGGGACGCGGCGCGCGTCCCGCCGCGCGGCGCAGCCAGCCACCAGCCGAGGAGGTCGATGTGGCCCAGCATCCGGTCATCGGGTACGTCATCTGGGCGGTGCTGTTCGGGGCCCTGTTCGCCTGGGAGGGCCTGGCACTCAGCCATATCAGCGGGGTGCCCACGCTCAGCGACGCGTTCCGGGCGATCATGCGGTACCCGTTCGGCCGGTGGGCGCTGTTCGCGCTGTGGCTGTGGTTCGGCTGGCACGTCTTCGTCCGCGGCTGGCACTTCCTGCTCCGCGCCTGACGTGCCGGCGGGACTGCTCCGGCAGGATGTGCTGCCCGTCGCGGTCGGGTACCTGCTGGTCATGGGGGCGCTGGCCGCCGGGTTGCGGCTGCTGCGGCGGGACGGCGACCCGGCGGCGGCCGGGCGGGCTGGGACGGTGGCCGGGCGGGCTGGGACGGTGGCCGGGCGGGGCGGGTCCGCGACTGGGCCGACGGCGGCCGCGTCGCGGGGCGGTCCGGGAGCCGGCTGGCGCCGGCTGGCCCGGCACTACGCCGGTACCGCCCTCGGCGGCTACCTGGTCCTGATGGCGGTGGTGGTCCTGTACTACTACGGCGTGGCCCGGGTCGGCGGCGCGTTCATCCGGAGCGCCTTCACCGGCTGCGCTTTCCTGATCGTGCTCAGCACGCCGGTGTTCGCGCTCGCCTCCTGGCTGGCCGAACGCCGCCGCCGCCGAGTCGGCCGGCCACCCGCTGACCCCGGCCCGCCCGCCGACGCTGGCCCGCCCGCCCCAGAAGCCACACCCTGATCACCCGCCCCGCGCCGTCTCATTTCGCGCCGCCACTCCGGCTCGCCTCAGCTCGCGCCGCCTTCGCGCCGCCTCGTGATCATGGGATTGCTGGGCCTCCAGCCCCAGCAATCCCATGATCACGAACGGTAATGAGGTGCCCGTGGGGCCCGTGGTGTCGCCTGTGGGGCCTGTGGTGTCCCGTGGGGCCTGTGGGGGCGTAGGGGCTCGTGGGGGCGTGGGGCTAACGGGTGGGGGTCGCGGCCAGGAAGCCGGTGACGGCGGCGGTGAACTCGGCGGGGCGCTCCAGGTGCGGTGAGTGCCCGCAGCCCGGCAGCACATGCTCGGTGTACTGGCCGCCGGCGGCCTGGTAGCGGTCGAGCACCGCGCGCAGCTGGCCCACCATCGGCTGCGCCGGGAACACGTCCGGTCCCGGCCAGCCGGGTATGGCGCCGAGCGCGCCGAGGTGGCCCAGGTCCACCAGGGAGGTGTCCGACACGATCAGGTCGGCGTCGCCGCGGATCCACAGCACCCCGGGCCCGTCCCCGGTGGCCGCGAAGCCGGACAGGTCGCAGTACCTGGGGGAGATCGCGTTGTTGACGCCGTGCTCGCCCGGCGCGGCGCCGGGCCAGTTCTGCGAGACGGCCGTGTCCCCCGGGTAGTTGGCCGGGCCGATGGCCATCTCCAGCATCGCCTCGACCAGGGCGTCCTCCACCTTGCGCGGCAGCGCGACCGGATTGCCGTACAGGTGGGTGAGCACCTGGCGGGGGGAGGTCTGGTCCTCCGTGCCCTGGTCACCGGCCTCGATCCGGCGCACCATCTCGGGACTGGCGGTGCCCCCGCCCGAGCCCGCGTAGTCCGGCCAGCAGGGGGTGCCGTCCAGATCCCGGGTCCCGCCGAAGCCGAACGGGGACATGGGGCTCTCCAGGACGAGGGAGGCCACCGCGCCCGGGTGATCGGCCGCGTACTGGAGCACCACGCCGCCGCCCAGGGACCAGCCGAGCAGGTGCACCGGCCGGGTCCGGGGCAGCAGGCCGCCCTCGGCCAGCAGCGCGTGGATATCGTCGGCGAAGTCCCGGACGCCCCGGCGGGCGTCCACCGGCGCCCCCTCCGACCGGCCGAAGCCCCGCAAGTCCGGGGCGATGCAGCGGTAGCCGCCGGCCAGCGCCACCATGGTCTCGGCGAAGAACCGGGCGGCGGACACGTTGCCGTGCACCAGCACGAGAGGCGGCGCGTCCGCCGGGCCGGCCGTGAGCACGTGCGTGCGCAGGCGCGAGGTCTCGATCAGTTGGGACTGGACACCAGGCGGCAGGTTCATGGGAGAGGGCATCAGGCGTCCAGGGTCGGGGGGGAGGTGACTCAGGTCCTACCGTCCCGTGCGGGATCATGTCAACGACGAGGACAGGAGTTCACGGTGGATTCCATGACGAACCCCGCAGGCAGCCAGGCGGTCGGGGGCGGGCGGCCGCTGGCTGGCCGGCGGGCCCTGGTCACCGGCGCGGCCAGCGGTATCGGCGCCGCCTGCGCGCGGGCTCTGGCCGGCGCCGGCGCCCTGGTGACCGTGGCCGACCTGGACGGGTCCGGTGCGGCGGACCTGGCCGCCGAGATCGGCGGCGAGCCGTGGACGGTCGACCTCACCGACGTGGCCGCGCTGGAAGGATTGCGGCTCGACGCCGACATCCTGGTCAACAACGCGGGAATTCAGCACGTGGCCCCGGTCGAGGAGTTCCCCCCGGAGATGTTCCGGCGCATCCTGCGGCTGATGGTGGAGGCGCCGTTCCTGCTGGCCCGCGCCGCCCTGCCGCACATGTACAGGCAGGAGTACGGCCGCATCATCAACATCAGCTCGGTGCACGGGCTGCGGGCCTCGCCGTACAAGTCCGCCTACGTGACGGCCAAGCACGGCCTGGAGGGGCTGTCCAAGGTGCTCGCCCTGGAAGGTGCCGCCCGCGGTGTCACCAGCAACTGCATCAGCCCCGGCTACGTGCGCACGCCGCTGGTGGAGAAGCAGATCGCCGACCAGGCCCGGGTGCACGGCATCCCCGAGGACCAGGTCCTCGGGTCGGTCATCCTGGCCGAGACCGCGGTGAAGCGGCTGGTCGAGCCGGCCGAGGTCGCCGGGCTCGTCCTCTGGCTGGCCGGCCCGCAGGCCAGCATGGCCACCGGCGCGACCTTCACCCTTGACGGCGGCTGGACCGCGAAATAGCCGGCCCGGGCGCGGCCCGGCGGCCGGCCTGTGGGCAGGCGGCTAGCGGCCGGACCTGGCCCAGAGGCGGATCGTCTCGATACGCGCCTGGATCTGCTCCGCGGTGGCCTGGGGCAGCGGTGGGCCGCCGCACGCCCGGCGCAGGTCCGCATGCACCACCGCGTGCGGCTGTCCGGTGCGGTGGTGCCAGGCGCCGATCAGCCCGTTCAGCTCCTTGCGCAGGCCGGCCAGGACCTCCCGGCGGACCGGCGCCGCGGCCCCCGTCCCGGCCGCGCCGCCGGCGGCTGCACCGTCCGCCGCCGCTGGCGCTCCAGGATCCGCAACGGAAGCCGCCCACGCGGGGACACTGCGTCCAGGTCCCGGGGGCTGCGGGCCGCCGCCGCCGGCCCCTGAGCCCCGTGATCGCTGCCTGAGCTGCTCGTTCTGCCGTTTGCGCAGCAGCAGCGCGACCTGCTCGGGGTCGAGTAGCCCGGGCAGGCCCAGGAAGTCCTCTTCCGCCGCCGAGGTACCGAACTCGGTGCCGTCGTAGAGGACCCGGTCGAAGTGCGCGGACGCCTGCAGCGCCTCGAACGGCAGCTCGCCATCGGTGTCCGGGGTGTCCCGGCGGCGCTGCGCCTCGGCCAGCTCGCGCTCTTCCGCGTCGTCGGGCCGGGCGGCCAGGACGTGGTCGCGGGCCGCCTCGAGTTCTGCGGCGTAGCCGAGCAGGGTCGGGATGGAGGGCAGGAACACCGAGGCGGTCTCGCCGCGCTGGCGGGCCCGGACGAACCGGCCCACGGCCTGCGCGAAGAACAGCGCCGTGCCGACGCTGGTCGCGTAGACACCGACCGCCAGCCGGGGGATGTCCACGCCCTCGGACACCATCCGGACGGCCACCATCCACCGCTCGCCGGAGTCCGCGAAGGCGGCGATCTTCCGGCTGGCCGTCGGGTCGTCCGAGAGCACTACGACCGGCCTGGTCCCGCTGATCCGGCGCAGCAGGGCCGCGTAGGCCCGGGCGTCCGCGTGATCACCGGCGATGACCAGGCCGGCCGCGTCGGGCATGCCCCGCCGCACCTCGGTCAGGCGGCGGTCCGCGGCCTCCATGACGCGCTGGACCCATTCGCCCTGGGGGTCGAGCGCGGTGCGCCAGGCGTGGGCGAGCTGGTCGGGGAGCATGGGCGTGCCCAGGGTGCCGGTGATCTCGTCACCGGCCCGGGTCCGCCACCGCATCTCGCCGGAGTAGGCCAGGAAGATGACCGGGCGGACCACGCCGTCGTCGAGGGCCGGCCCGTAGCCGTAGACGTAGTCGGAGACGCTGCGCCGGCCGCCGTCGGCGTCCGGCGCGTAGGTGACGAACGGGATCGGGTTGGCGTCACTGCGGAACGGCGTGCCGGTGAGCCCCAGCCGGCGCCGTGCGGGCTCGAACGCCTCGCGGACCGCGTCACCCCAGGAGAGCGCGTCGCCAGCGTGGTGGATCTCGTCGAAGATCACCAGGGTGCGCCGGTTCACGGTCCGCTGCCGGTGCAGGATGGGATGGGCGGCGACCTGCGCGTAGGTCACCGCCACCCCGGTGAAGTCGGCGGAGGCGCGGCCCTGCGCGTTGCGGTACGAGGAGTCCAGGGAGATGCCGATGTAGTGGGCGGCCTGCGCCCACTGGTGCTTCAGGTGCTCAGTGGGGGTGACCACGGTGACCGTGGCGATCTCACGGCGGGCCAGCAGTTCCGCGGCGATGGTCAGCGCCCAGGCCGTCTTGCCTGCTCCCGGGGTCGCGACGAGCAGGAAATCGCGCCGGGGCAGGCGGAAATACTCCCGGTAAGCCGTCTTCTGCCAGCTCCGCAGGGACAGGAGCAGATCGGGCCGGACCGGAGCGTCCGGGCGGCTGCCATCCTCATCGGGTGCGGTCGCGGGGGTGCTCACGAGGCCGAAAGGCTACCAGCGGCGGGGGCGCCTGCCCGGCCAGCCCGTGGCATGCGCGCGGCGGTGCGGCCCGGCCGGGGCCGCACCGCGGGATGTGCCTACTCGCCAGCCTGCCCGGCCAGGGGAGCGGCCGGCGGCCGCCCCCGCGACCGCATCGCAGAAGTGTTCCTGGGCAGCCGGCCCGCCTCGGCCAGTGCCCGGCGCAGCAGGAACTCGATCTGGGCGTTGGTGCTGCGCAGCTCGTCGGCGGCCCATTTGGCCAGGGCGTCGTGCACGGCCGGATCGAGCCGGAGCAGCATTCCTTTGCGGTCGCTCACCGGACCAGACACCAATCCGTCATGAGTCTCCCGTCACTGGTACAGCGAACCGGTGTTCACCACCTGCTGGGTGGCCTGCTCGCTGCACAGCACCACGAGCAGATTCGACACCATAGCTGCCTTGCGCTCCTCATCCAGCTCGACGACGTCCTGCTCTTCGAGCTGCTGCAGCGCCAGCCGGACCATGCCTACGGCCCCCTGGACGATCGTGGACCGCGCCGCGACCACGGCGCTCGCCGCCTGGCGGCGCAGCATCGCCTGGGCGATCTCGGCCGCGTAGGACAGCCGGGTGAGCCGCGACTCGATGATGGTGACGCCGGCCGAGGCGACGCGGGCGGCGATCTCGGCGGACAGGCGCTCGGTGATCTCGTCCGCGTTGCCGCGCAGCGACAGCTGGCCGGCCCCACTCGTGTCGTAGGGGTAGCTGGTGGCGATATGCCGGACCGCGGTCTCGGTCTGGGTCGCCACGAACTGGACGAAGTCGTCCACCGCGTACAGCGCCAGGGCTGTGTCATTGACCTGCCACACGACCACGGCCGCGATCTCGATCGGGTTGCCATCGGCGTCGTTGACCTTGGCCAGCGGGGTCTCGTGGTTGCGGATCCGGGTGGATACGCGGCGCCGGATCGTGAACGGGTTGACCCAGCGCAGGCCGGGTTCCCGGACCGTTCCGTTGTACCGGCCGAACAGCTGCACGACACGAGCCTGACCGGCGATGACCTGCATGAGGCCGCGCTGGGCGAGGATGGCCGTGAGCAGCAGGAGGACGCCGATGACGACCAGGGCCACGGCGCCCGTGCCGCCGGTCGGCCTGGACAGGATCAGGAGGCCGACCGCGATCAGCTCGGCGACGATGGTGAGGATCAGGACCAGCAGGCCCGACGTGGAATGCGCGGGCCGCTCGGTAAGCCGCGGGCCAGGCGGCCGTAGGCCTGGCTGCTGCGCGATGGGTGTGGCGATGGCGCGCTGCGCGGGGCTGTCTGCCTCCGAGCCGGGCGCGGGTGGGCTGTGTGTGGCCATCTCGGCCTCCTCCACTCGTGGAGCTGAGGACAAGAGCATAGCATAGTGATATCTATTTTTCCGGGAGCCGGGAGCCGGGAGCCGGGAGCCGGGAGGGCTGCATTCCTGTAGCTCCCGCCGCCGGCATGCTGCTCAGACTCCGGCGCTGGCATATCGTGGAGGTATGGGGAAACTTCTGCTCGTCCTGCTCGTGGTATTCGCCGCGTTCCTGGTCGTATCGCTGGTGATTTCCGCCCTGCACTTCCTGTTCGTGGTGGCCCTGGTGGCGCTGGTCGTGGTCGGGCTGATGCGCCTGGCCGGCGGCCGCCGGCGGCGCGCACGCCGCTAGCGGGCGCCAGGCCCGCGGGCTGCCCTCGGCAGCCGGGCCGTTAGTAGCGCGACCGGGCATACTTGCCTGTGCCGCGTTGTCCAGGCCCGGAGGTCTCATGGAGCCATTCGCGCGTGACGCGCTGCCCGGCCGGGTGGTGTTCGGTGCCGGCGCGGCGCGGACCGCGCTGGCGGGCGAGGTGGCCCGGCTCGGGGTATCCCGGCTGCTGCTGATCGCCGCGGGGGGCGGGGAAACGGTCGCCCGGGAGCTCGCCGTGCCACTGGCGGACCGGATCGCGGGGACGTTCAGCGGAGTCCAGCCGCACGTGCCAGTGGAGGTCGCGGACGCGGCCCGCAAGCAGGCCGCCGCGGTCGGTGCGGACGCGGTACTCAGCGTCGGCGGCGGGTCGGCCACCGGCACGGCCAAGGCGGTCGCGCTGACCACCGGGCTCCCGGTGATCGCGGTGCCCACCACCTACGCGGGCTCGGAGGTCACCCCGGTCTGGGGACTGACCGACGGGGAACGCAAGACCACCGGCGTGGACCCCCGGGTGCTGCCCCGGCTGGTGATCTACGACCCGGAGCTGACCGTGTCGCTGCCCGGGCCGCTCTCGGCGGCCAGCGGCCTGAACGCCATGGCGCACTGCGTGGACGCGTTCTGGGCCCCGGGCCGCAACCCGGTCAGCGCGCTGGCGGCCGCGGAAGCTATCAGGGTCCTGGCCGCGGCGCTCCCGGTGGTCAGCCGGGACGGGACGGACCTCGTCGCGCGGGGGGACGTGCTGTACGGGGCGTACCTGGCCGGCACCGCATTCGCCGTCGCCGGATCTGGCCTGCATCACAAGATCTGCCACGTCCTGGGCGGCCGCTACGGCCTGCCGCACGCGCAGACCCACGCGATCATGCTGCCGTACGTGCTGGCCTTCAACGCACCGGGAGCCCCGGACGCGGCCGGCCGGATCGGCCAGGCCCTGGGCAGCGAGGACCCGGCCGGCGCGCTCCAGGCGCTCGCCGCGCGGCTCGGCCTGCCCCGGGGGCTGCGCGACATCGGCCTGCGCGAGGAGCAGCTCGCCGAGGCCGCCCAGCTCATCGAGCCGGTGGTCCCGGCGGACAACCCGGTGCCGGCCGGCCGCGCGGCGCTGCTGGCTCTGCTCCGCCAGGCCTGGGCCGGGGACCCGGCAGATTCCCGCGTCCCGGCGGATGCCGCGCAGGCCGCCCGCGAGGAGGCGGTCACCGCCGAGGTGCTGGCCAGCTTCGGCGGTGCGGCCGCACCGCGCTATCAGGAGATCATGCAGAGCCTGGTGCGGCACCTGCACGCGTTCGCCCGCGAGGTGCGGCTGACCGAGGCCGAGTGGCAGCACGGCATCGAGTTCCTGACCCGGGCCGGGCACATCACCGACGACCGGCGCCAGGAGTTCATCCTGCTCTCGGACGTGCTCGGGCTGTCCATGATGACCGTGGCCATCAACGCCCCGGCGTCGGCGGGCGCCACCGAGTCGACCGTGGTCGGCCCGTTCTTCGTGACGGGCTCACCGGAGGTGCCGCTGGGCGGCGATATCACCGGGGCGGCCCAAGGACGTCCCTGCTACGTGTCCGGCTCGGTCCACGGCACCAGCGGCGAGCCGGTGCCCGGGGCCCGCATCGAGGTGTGGGAGTCCGACGAGGACGGCTTCTACGACGTCCAGTACCCCGACGGCCGGATCGGGGGGCGCGGCTGGCTGCGCAGTGCCCCGGACGGGGCCTTCCGGTTCTGGTCGGTGCGCCCGGCCCCGTACCCGATCCCTGACGACGGGCCGGTCGGCGACCTGCTCACCGCGGCGGGCCGGGGCCCGATGCGCCCCGCGCACCTGCACTTCAAGGTGGACGCCCCCGGGTACCGCACGCTCATCACGCACATCTTCGTCGCGGGGGACCCGTACCTGGACCGGGACGCCGTGTTCGGCGTCAAGGAGAGCCTCATCACCGACTTCGCCGAGCACCCGCCGGGTCCGGCGCCGGACGGCCGGCTCCTCGATGAGCCGTGGACCAGCGTCACATTCGACATCGTGCTCGCCCGCCTGGTCCCCGCCCCGCAGGCGCCACCCGTTTAGTTCGCATCTGCCGGGAACCCACGGATTATCCGGCGGCCTGCGGGTACGGGAGGCCAGCGGACAGCGGCGGCGCCAGGGACCGCTCACCGAGGCCGATCATCAGGCGGGGAGGCAGGATGCCGGTGCGGCACGCGATGCTGGTCATCACGCGGGCGGTGTTCGACATGGTGGAGATCCCGGGCCAGGAGCCCCTCGTGGTGGCCAAGGACAGCGGGGACGAGGCCGCCCGGCGGTGGTGGGACGAGCGGGTGCGGGCGGCCGCCGCGGACGTGTTCGGGCGCAGCAGCGCGGGCTGGGAACGCGAGCTGGCGGACTGGCAGGCGGGCACGGACGTCGCGGTGGGCAAGGAACGCCTGCACGAGGGCGGTCCCCGCGTGGACGTGGCCCGGATCCGGTTTCCTGACGGTACCGAGACCGTGGTCGATCCGCAGAACGCGCACGACTACGTGGCCGAGGAATTCCGGGCCAGGAAACCTCAGCCGACCGTCGCCGCGCAGTTCGCGGAGTGGCGGGAGACCGTCCAGATCGTGGAGCTGCGCACCTGGGTCGGCTGGCTGTTCAACGGGGATGAGCACGTGCCCGTGGACATAGGGCTGCCGGCGTCCCAGTTCGGCTACCCGATCAGGGAGGTGCTGGCCTGCCTCGACCGGCTGTCCGTGGACGGCTGGCAGATCGTGCATGTCTCCGAGGACCGGGCCGGTTACCTCGATACCCGGGCCGCGTACCCCGAGGCCGAGATGGGCGAACCGGGCATCGGCACGGCGCGCTACCTGCTCAGCCGCCCGGAGTAACGGCGGCCCGGGATCATCCCGGGGACGGCGCCGGGGAGGCGCCGGCGTGAGCCGGGCGCCGTAGACGTTGACCAGGGCCCGCCCGGGCGTCCAGACCCGGACCTCGATCCGCTGCGCCTTGGGGCCGCCGCCGAACTTGGCCAGGAAGGGACCCCAGCCGCCGTACAGCGGAGCCGGGTAGCCGGTCGTCGCGGCCACCGGCAGGGTGATGGACTGAATCCCGTCCGTGCGGGGCAGGCTGTCCCGGGCCAGCAGCACGTTCCCGGTGTTGTTCCAGACCTCCACGTTGACGGGGCCGTGCGCGGACAGCCGTACCGACGCGTCGTAGCGGCCCGGCCACCGGTTCCATTCCAGCCGGTCCGCGACGTAGCCGGGGCGCCCCGTTGACGTGACGTGCCAGCCGGACACCGGGCCGGTCAGCACGGCCCGTCCCGCGGCACCCGGGGCGGTCCAGCCCGGCAGCGGCTCGGTGCCGCCCGGCACCCGCAGCCGGTGCACCCCGCGGGGCGGGTGCCAGCGGAACACCCAGACGCCATTGGTGTCGGTGACCAGCGTGGCGTGCATGGGCCCGGCCAGCTGGCCCGCGAACACCATAGCGCCCGCGGTCTTCTGGGTTTCGATGCCGACCCAGGGGGTGAAGATGAACCAGTCCTCACCGCGCTGGATCGGCAGATGCCCGTTCAGCGGCCGCACATCGAGCCGGGTGGAGAACCGGCCGACCACCCCCTGGGAGGCGAACACCGCGTCCGAGGACGGGATCCGCGCCTCGATCGCCGCCAGGGTGGCCGCAGTCAACGCGGGCACCCGCAGCCACTGGTGCGGCGTGCGCGGCGACCAGACCACCGACCAGCCGATCGCCTGCGCGGTCACCACGCCGGTGAGCAGCAGGCTCAGCCACCGGCGGCGGCGGCCCAGCCAGCCGAGCACGGCGACCGTGCCCACCGGCAGCAGGATGTAAATCGGCAGGCTCTGGAACAGCGGCTCGGAGAAAAGGAATCCGCGGAACAGGTCGTTCGCGAGGATCACCACCAGCATCAGGGGGAGCAGGGGCACGAAGGCGAGGCCCAGCCCGCCCGAGGACGCCAGGTTGGCCCACAGGTCCAGGCGCTTGGACCACAGTTTGGCCAGCACCGCGCCCGGATGGGTGGCCAGGCCCACGGCCAGCTGGGGCATGGTCAGCGACCCGGTGGCGCCGGGGGCGGCCAGGTAGGCGTAGGACTGCAGGCCATGGCCGGAGCCCAGGTTGCCGTGGATGACGGAAATGAACAGCACCGCGAAAACGCCCAGGAACGCCATCACGGCCCCGCGCCAGCGGGAGGTCCGGCTGGCGATCAGCACGCCGACGCCGAGCCCGAATACGTAGGTGCCGGCCACGTCGCCGCAGGCCAGCAGGGGCAGCACCCAAACCCAGGCCCGGCGGCGGTCATTCCACAGATCCCAGGCCAGCAGCGCGATGAACAGCACGGCCAGGCATTCCGCGTGAAAGTCGAAGGAGACCGACCACCAGGACCACGGGTTGACTACGAGCAGGACCAGCCCGGCACCCGCCAGCCAGCGCGCGTCCCGTCCCGGCCGGTACCGCTCGGCGATCTGGCCCAGCCAGAGGAAGGCCACCAGTTCCGCGCCGACCACTCCGATGTCCTGCATCCAGAGCAGTTGCAGGCCGCTTGGGAAGATCCAGTACAGCAGGGCCAGGGGCCACATGATGAACTCGGCGTGGTTCTGCCAGAAGGTGAAGTTGCCGACCGTGTCGTACGGGTTCAGGTGGCCATGCGCGATCAGGTACCAGGCCTGCTGGTACTGCGCGAAGTCCGGGGTGAGCGCGAAGTGCCGGTAGAGCAGGGTGCTCCACCAGGCGAAGCCGGCCAGCTTCAGTCCCAGCACCAGGAAACCGATGCGGCGCACGCCGCGCAGCACCGGACGGGGTGCGCTGTGGGCGCCCCCGCCCCGGTCGGGCGCCGGGGCGGTGACCGCCCCGGCCGGAGTCGCATCGCTCATGGGCAGATCCGCGCCGCCCGGGCCCAGGGATGATCGTGGCGCGCTCGCGCGGACCGGGGCAGCAGCATGGGACTCTCCGATTGACGTGGCGCAGGCGGGACACAACGCTGGCCTTCATGTGAACACAAAGAGTTAATATGGAGGACTCTAAGTAATCATAAACGGAGCGCAGCATAACATCGTCCGGTAACCGCGGCGCAGGCCCCGTGGCCCCGTGTCCCGCGCGCCCGCCATTGTTTCCGGCGCGTAAATTCGCCCGCCGTGTAGCCATTTGCCGGAATTGCGCACTACTCTCTTGCGAGTGGCTCATTCGAGTGCGGGCCCCGCAGGCAGTGTCCTTTTACCGGCGGGATCTCCCCCGTCCATGATCGCCTTATTGGCGCTATCACCGCAGGCCACTCGGGCCACTCGGGCCACCGCCGTATCGCGGCCTTTGCTGTCCTTACCGCCGGTTCCGGCGCCGGACACGCCCGCCCTGCACCCCCCTGTCCCGCCGCCGGCCTGCGCAGTTCCGCGTGGTCGGCGGCCGGCCCATGCCCGGCTGCCCGCGCGGGCAGCGGCACGCCCCCGTCCCGCACGAGAGGAAAGCAGATGACGGATCAACCCGCGGCGGCCGTCGTTCCGGTGGCGCCCGCCCCGATCAGCCGGCTCGAGCCGGACGCGATCGGGGTCGCCCAGGACACAGTCATCGGCATGGCCTCATCAGCGCCCGCTGCATCGGTCGGGCTGACCCTGGCCGCGTTAGCCGCCGCCACCGCCTACGGCAGCGGGCCGATCATCGTCCTCACCGCGATCCCGATGCTGATCATCGCCAACGCCTACCGGCGGCTGAACATGTGGAACGCGAACTGTGGCGCGTCGTTCGAGTGGGGCGGCCGGGCGATCAGCCCCTACCTCGGCTTCCTGACCGGCTGGCTGATGATCGCGGCGTACGTCATCGCCACGGTCAGCGGCGTGGAGGTCCTCGGCCCCTCGGTGCTCGCCGTCTTCGGCTCCAACTCCGGCGGTACCTGGGCGGACATCGCCATCGCGACCGGATCAATCCCGGCCGGGCCGCCATCCTGGCGGTGGCGCTGCTCGCGATCATCTACACGCTGTCCGTGGTGGGCCTGCAGGGTGCCATCTCACCAGCCAGGCTGAGTGCGGCCGGCCAGAACGGAACCGCGCTCGTGTCCGTGGCGCAGGCCCTCGGTGGCGGTGGCTGGGCCAAGGTGATGGCGCTCAGCCTGGCGCTGTCAGTGATCGCCACCACGGGCACCGGCATCGTGCTCAGCGCCCGGATCGTGTACGGGATGGCCAGCTACCGGGTCCTGCCGGAGTTCCTCGCCAGCGTCTCCCGGCGCTTCGCCACCCCCGTCGCAGCCAGCATCGTTGTCGGGCTGCTCATCGTCGGGCTCAGCTGGGTCTACCTGCTCACCACGTCCGTGCAGAACGCGTTCAACGACGTGGTCGCGGTGACCGGCCTGCTGTTCGCCATCTTCTACATCCTCACCGCGCTGGCCACCATGGTGTACTACCGCCGCCGCGTGGCCGGCGGCGCCTGGGATGCACTGATCCTCGGTGTCCTCCCGCTCGCCGCGGCCGGGTTCCTGGCCTGGATCGTGGTGAAGTCCCTGCAGGCCGCGCCGTCGTCGCAGATCTGGTCGCTGGCCGGCATCGTGGCCGCGGGGCTGATCCTGATGCTGGCCGCGCGGTTCATCCTGCGGTCGCCGTTCTTCCACGTCCGCCGGGAGAGTGACCCGGCCGGGCGTCAGAGCACGGTGGCCGAAGGGTAGGCCGCCCGTCTGACGCGGGGCATTTCCCGCGGCCTGGCCTTTCCCCGCGGGGGCCTGGCGGGGAGCGGTCAGCCGCTCCCGGCCAGGTTGGTCAGGCTTTCCCGCACGGCCACGGTGAGCGGGTCGCCCGGCGGGAGGACCCGCTCACACCGGGACACGGTGTCGCGGAGCAGGGTCAGCGCGTCGGTCAGTCGGCCCACGGAGTAGTACGCGCTGGCCAGGTTGGCGCAGCGGGCCAGGGTATCGGGATGGTCGGGGCCGAGGACGCGCTGGTAGCTGTCACACGCATGCTCGTACAGCTGGACCGCCGACGCCATCTTGCCCGCCGAATGGTAAGCGGAGCCGAGGTTGCCGCGCGCCGCGATCGTGTCCAGGTGGTCCGGGCCGAGGACCCGCTCCCGGTCCGCGAGCACCTTCTTGTAATGGGAGGTCGCGTCCTTGAGCCGGCCTTCGGCCAGGTAGGTGTCGGCCAGTTTCTGCCGGGTGGTCATCGTGTCCGGATGGCGGGCGCCCTGGACCCGTTCCCGGTCGTCCAGCGCTCTGCGGTAGAGCGGGATCGCGTCGGACAGACGGCCCGCGGCCCGGTAGGCAGCCGCGAGTTCCTCGTGCGCGCTGATCGTGTCGGGGTGGTCGGGACCCAGGATCCGGTCGTAGTCGCTTACCGCCCCGTTCAGCACGGTGGCGGCCTCACCAGGCTGGTCGGCGGCCATCAGGGCCCGGCCGAGGTCGCGCCGGGCGGCGACGGTGCCGGGATGGTCCGTGCCCCGTGCCGTGACCCGGTCAGCCAGCACCCGCTGGAACCAGGCCACGGCCTCAGCGGACTGGCCAGCCGCGAGGTACGCATCCGCCAGCCGCTCGTTGATCGCCTTGGTGTCAGGGTGGCCTGGCCCGAGGCTGGCCTCGCTGGCCGCGGCGAGCTCGCGCCAGTACCCCACGGCCGGGTCCGTCAGCCGGGCCTCGCCCAGGCTCTGCCCGGCGCGCATGAGGAGCGGGTGGCAGCCGCCGGTCAGCAGCAGGTTCCCGGCTTGCTGCTGCAGGCTGGTGGTGCAGGACCGGAGCATCGCGCCGAGCCAGGGTGGCTCGGCGACGGGCCACACCTCGGCCAGCGCGTCGGCCGCGGCGCGCATCGCGCGGTCACGCATGGCGTCCGGCATGACCGCGCGGATGGCCGCCTGGATCACCGGGCTCACCCGCACTATGGGCGGGGACGCGGACCGGTCGAGGGCCAGCAGCGCCGTCCGCTCCAGGATAGGCAGGGTGTTCCAGGCCAGCTCGCGGGCGGCCGCGGGAGGGCCGTCCGAGGCGAGGTAGGCACCCGCGGCGGCGGAGCTGAACACGGTGGCGGGCATTCCGTGCCCGTCCAGCACGGCCGCCAGGGCCAGCACCGGCTGGGCCGGGCCCCCGGGGGCCAGCCGGTCGGCCTGCTCGACGGAGAACAGCCAGCTGACCGCGGCGGCGGGTGGCTTGCTTCCCGCGGTCGTGGCCAGCTCGTCCTGGCGGGTCGTGAAGTAGCCCTGGTAATCCCGGCAGGACAGTGAGGATGTCGCGATGACCCCGCTGGCCTGGGCGAGCGCCATGGGCTCGCAGCCGAGGTCCTCGACCAGGTCGATCGCCCCCAGGCGCTGGTCCGGGTCGGCGGTCAGGCGGCCCATCAGGTAGCTGAGGGCCTCCCGGGAGCTGAACGCCCCGACCGGGAGGACCAGGGCCCGGTGCTCGACAGGCAGGACGGCGGGGCTGGCCGCCGTGATCAGCACCTGGCCGGCCGGCCCGGCCGGCCACAGCCCGGTCAGGTCCGTCGCGCCGGACAAGTCGTCCAGGACCACCAGCCAGCGCCGTCTGGTCTCGCCGAGCCAGCTCGCGAGGCGTACCGCGAGGGCGCCGGCGTCGGCGCCGGGATCGGCGCCCAGCGCGGCCACTGCGGCCTCCGCGTACCCGGCCAGCACCGCCGCCCGGCTCGTGGCGGCCACCCAGACCAGGAGATCCACCTCACGGGACCGCCACAGTGACTCAGCGAAGAACGCGGCGAGCTGGGTCTTGCCGCACGATCCCAGCCACTCCCGCGATCCGGCCCCGCCGCCCCGGCCTGGCACCAGCACGACCGCGGTGCCCGGGACGAGCGCGGCGCCCAGCCGGGGTGCGCTCTCCGGCCTGGTGCTGAACCCGTCCGCGAGCGGGGGCACCACGCCCGCGCGTACCGGCCACTGGGCCTGGCCATCCGGTGACTCCACCGGCCCGCCGGCCGGTACCTGGCTGATCAACCCGCTACCCCTGCTCCGCGGCCAGCCGGCCGCTAGACGCGATCATCTGTGATATCACTGCGGCCCGCAACGCCTACACCAGCGGCGGGGCCGGGGCCGCAGCCGCCGGCCAGGCCCCGTCGTCGTCATCGGGCAGGCCGGCCAGGACGTGCTCCACCAGGGTGATCAGGACGTTCTTGGCCGATTCCGCCTGGCGGGCGTCGCAGAGCACCACCGGGACCTGGGCGCCGAGGTCGAGCGCGGCGCGGACCTCAGCGGTGTCGTAGCGGTGCGCGCCCTCGAAGCAGTTGATGGCCACCACGAACGGCAGCCGCCGCTTCTCGAAGTAGTCCACGGACGCGAAGCAGTCGGCCAGCCGGCGGGTGTCGGCCAGCACCACCGCGCCGAGCGCCCCGTAGGACAGGTCGTCCCACATGAACCAGAAGCGTTCCTGGCCAGGCGTGCCGAAGAGGTAGAGCACCCGGCGCCCGCTCAGCGTGATGCGGCCGAAGTCCATGGCGACGGTGGTCGTGGTCTTGTTCTCCACGCCCTCCAGATCGTCGTGGTGCACGCTCACGCTGGTGAGGGCTTCCTCGGTGCGCAGCGGCCGGACCTCGCTGATCGCGCTGACCAGCGTGGTCTTGCCCGCGCCGAAGCCGCCGGCGATGAGGATCTTGAACGCGGCGAGGGGCCCCTCGGCGCCGCTCTCAGAGAGCCCGGAGCCCATGCAGCACCTCCCTCAGCAGCTGAGCGCTGGGCTGCTGGCCAGCCTCGCGGCCGGGCATTACCCTGATCCGTCCCTGCTGGATGAGGTCAGCCAGCAGCACCCGGATCACGCCGACCGGCAGCCCGGTATCGGAGGCGACGTCGGCCACGGTGGCCGGCCGCTGGCACAGCTTCAGGATCCGGCGGTGCTCGGGACTGAGCGCCAGCCGGTCGGCGGGCTCAGCCGGCAGGCCGGAATCCACGATGATCGCGATCAGGTCCAGCACCTCGCCGTCAGCCGGCTCGGTCCGCCCGCCCGTCAGCGCGTAAGGCCGCACGACGGGGTCCGAGTCCCGGTCAACCCACTTGCCGCCCGCACCCATCGGGGCTCAATCCACCGTGATCTGGCTGGCCGGGAACCGTGGCCGGGCGGCCAGGTGGGGTCCGGCCCGTTTCACCAGCATGGCCATCTCGTAGGCAACCAGGCCGGCGTCGGCGTTCGCCGGGCACAGGACCGCCAGGCAGCTGCCGTGACCAGCGGCGGTGACGAACAGCAGGGCCTGCTCCAGCTCGATGATGGTCTGGCGTACCTCCCCGACCCCGAAGTGCTGGCCCGCGCCGCTGGCCAGGCTCTGCACCCCGGCGGCGAGGGCGGACAGCCGCTCCGCCTCATCCCGGCGCAGGCCGGTGGAGGACGCGATGGCCAGGCCGTCCCGGGACAGGATCACGGCCTTCCGGAAGTGCTCGACCCGGCTGGCCAGGTCGTCGAGCAGCCAGCTCAGGTCCTGGCCGGCCCCGGCCCCCTCCTGCTCCTGCATCACGTCTCCTCGCGGTCCGGAGCGGGGGACCCTGTGCGTCTTGGCAGCGGCGGTGCCGCCGCATCCGGCGGCTCAGGGGGGTCGTCCTGGCGCCCGCGGCGCCAGCCCGTCTGCAGGGACGCCGCGAGGTCGCGGGCCTGCTCCGGGGAGCGGCCGTCGGACGGGGCCGCCGCGCTCCCGGCCGGCCGCCCGGCCGCGACGTTGTCCCGCAGATGCGGTGACAGGCTCGCCTGGCGGGTACGGTGCGGCAGCCCGCGGTGGGGCGGGGCCGCCCCGTTGCCTCCAGGGGGCACGGCATTTCCCGGTGCCCCGTTGCTGCCCGGCTGGGCGCTGGCGGCGGGCATGGTGCCGGGCGGCAGAGTGTATCCCGGCGGGGTGGTGCGGCCCGTCCCGGCGGCGCTGGCCGGCCGGGCCAGGCCCGCGGGCTGCGCGGCACCATCCGGCTGCGCGGCGCCATCCGGCTGCGCCGTCGTTCCTGGCTGGGCGGTGGTTCCTGGCTGGGCGGGGCCGGCCAGCGACGGCCTGACCGGCCGCCGGCCGGTCAGGGCCAGGGTCGCGCCGGCGCCGAGGTCCAGCGCGGCAGGCCGTCCGGAACCGCGGCGCGCCGCGGGCAGCGAGCCCGTGTCCAGGGCCGCGGACGCGGACACGAGCACCACGATGCTGTTGGGCATCAGCACGATCGCCGTGGTGCCGCCGTACGGGGACTGGCGCAGCGAAACCCGGACGCCATGGCGGGCGGCCAGCTTGGCCCCGACGAACAGGCCGAGCCGGTCGGCGTTGGCGAGGTCGAAATCCGGCGGCTGGGCGAGCTGCTGATTGATGTCGGCGAGCTGGGCGGGCTCGATGCCGAGCCCGCGGTCGTCGATCTCCACGGCGAAGCCGTTGGCCACGCGATCCGCCCGGATCTCGACCCGGGTTCCCGACGGCGAGAACATGGTCGCGTTCTCGATCAGCTCGGCCAGCAGGTGGATCATGTCCGCCACGGCCGGGGCGGACACCGCGTCCTCGGACGTGGTCAGGACCGTGACCCGGCGGTAGTCCTCGACTTCCGCCATGGCGGCCCGGATGACGTCGATAACCGGCACCGGCGCGGTCCAGGACCGGCCGGGGGCCGCGCCCGACAGGATGGCCAGGCTCTCCGCGTGACGGCGCATCCGGGTGGTGAGGTGGTCCAGCGCGAACAGGTCGGCCAGCGCCGCGGAGTCCGACGCCTTCTGCTCCAGCGCGTCGATCAGCCGGAGCTGCCGCTGCAGCAGGGACTGGTTGCGCCGGGCCAGGCTGACGAACACCTGGCGGAGGCCGTCGCGCAACCCGGCCTCCGCGGCCGCCGCCCCGAGGGCGGCCTGCTCCAGGCTGGCCACCGCCGCGAGGGCCTGGGTGATCTCCGCGTTCTTCGGCCGCGGCCGGGACGGCGCTGCCCCGGGCACGCTGGCCGCGGGACCGCGTCCCCGCTGCGCAGCCGTTCCAGCAACTGCGGAAGCTGCTCATCCGCAGTGCGGCGGGCCGCCGCCGCCAGCCCCGCGATATCGCGAGAGAGCCTGGCGGAGAAGCGGCCCATCAGAATGACGCATATCAGGACGATGAGGAGGCCCGCACCGACCAGGATCATTAATTCGATGACTTCGCGGTGGTCCGGCGACCAGAAGCCGTGCCCGCGCAGCGAGCTGCCCAGCAGCGCGCCCGCCGCCAGCGCCCAGAGCAAGATCATGCAGGTAGCCGGGATGGCCACAGTGGCGGCAAAGGTGAACCGGATCGTCCGCCGCGCGGCGGCTGGCTGCTTAGGGCCCGCCGAGCTGGATATGCCCATCTGGTCACTCCTGGATCGATCCCGTGCCCCGGAATCCCGTCACTACCCGACCGGACGCTACCGTAGGCGCCCTATCTTGTGTCATTAGGCGCCAATTGTCATCGTGCTTCACGGAATTGCGGGCCCGTTAGCCGGACTGTTACGCCGGCCGATCCGGCCGGGGCCATGGCCGGGCCCGGCCAGTGGCCCGCGCGGCCTGGGGCTGGCCATCGCGCCCAGGGCCCGGGCCCGCGGCCGGCCTCGCGCTCAGGTCACGCCGATCGCGTCCAGCTTCTCCCCGATGTACTCGTGCGCGACGACCGGCGGGAAACTCGTGCGGCCGATCGGCGCGGGCAGCGACTCCACGACGGCATCGTGATTGGCTTCGTAGAAGAAGATCAGCGAGAGCAGGTCCTCGTCCGGCGCCTCGGCCTGCGGGGGCAGCACGCGGTGCCGGGTGGACCGCCAGCGGTCGCCGGTCCAGCGGGCGAGCAGGTCGCCGATGTTGACGGTCAGCGCCGCCGGGTCGTACGGGGCGTCGATCCACCTTCCGCCGGCCGTGTAGATCTGCAGGCCGCCGCGGCCCGGCTCGCGGTCGAGCACGGTGACGGTGCCGAAATCGGTGTGCGGCCCGATCCGGTACTGCCCGGGTTCCGGGGGCTGGGCGGGGTCCGCGGGGGGATACCAGTTGAGGTTCACCCCGTAGGTGGGGTGATCAAGGAATGGCGCGAAGAAGCCGGGCGCCAGGCCCAGGGCCACCGCGCACAATGACATCAGCTCATCCGATAGCGAGCGCATCCGGCGGATGTAGTCGGTGACCACCGGCCGCAGCTGCGGGACCTCGGCGGGCCAGACGTTGGGCCGGAACCAGCGGGCGTCGATGCCGGCGTTACCCGTCGGCTCGTCGGCGGCCAGCGAGAACGACTCCTTCAGGTCCGGCGGCGTGGCGGTCCCCTCCGCGTATCCGTTGGCTTCCGCGCCAGGCGGGATCCAGCCGCGGCCGCCCACCGTGATCGCGTACCGGGCCTTGGCCTCCGCGGGGAGAGCGAAGAACTCGCGGGCCGCGGCGCGGGTCTGCGCCCGCACCGCGCCCGGCACGCGGTGGCCGGTGATGAGCAGGAATCCCGACGAGCACAGGGCCTCGTCCACCTGCCGGGCGACCCCGGCCCGGTCCTGCGGTCCGCCGTCGAACCAGGGGGCCAGGTCGATGACGGGGACGGTCGCGGGCACGGCATCGGTCCTTCCGGTGGGGGTTTCGGTGCCTCCATTGTCCCCCGGCCAGATTCACCGAAAACGGTCACCGGCCCGGGAGGTCCAGGTAGCTGGCTGGCGGCACATGAGTGCGCACCCGAACGTGGCGAGTCGTGCCTGGACGCCCGGGAGGCTCAGGATTAACGCGCTGGTCCGCAAGACCCGGCGGCGACCGCCCATATCGGGAAGGAAGCGGTGTCTGAGCACGCAGGAGGCGCTGAACCTCCGTCGCGCAACCACCGGCCGGACCGGGCCGGCTGATCCCAGGCAAGGAGTGATCATGGCAAAGGTAATCTTCGGAAACCACTCTGCGGTCCGGGTCCCCCGGGCAGAAAAAGGCAGAATCCGTGAATTCTACCGTGATGTCCTAGGCTGCACGATCACGAGAGAGGGTAATCAGAAGGACGACTTCCGTATGGGGGACAACTTCTATATCGCATTTCTCTACGAGGACGACGGTGCCCTGGATGAGAGCGGGTTCTCAAAGGCGATCTACCTGGAGCTGAAGGCCGGCGATGTCGAGGAGATGAGGCGGAAAATCGTCGCCTTCGGTGTCCGGGTACTCGAGGTGCCGGATCCGCACCTCTACTTTCAGGCCCCGGGGGGACAGGTCTTCCGGCTGGTCGGATTCAACGAGGACCTGGCCAGATATGAGGGGACAGAGCACGGCGAGCGGTTCGTCGGGCGGCCGTTTGAATGAGCGCGCGAACGCGGGAGGGCTCAGATCCGCCCCGCGATGCACCCGGTCAGCGGTTAGCCACGGCCTGCGCCAGCTGGTGGACGATCTGGATCAGGACGGGCCGGGGAGTGGCGAAGTTGAGCCGCACGTGCCCCGCACCCGCCTCCCCGAACGCCAGCCCGTCGTTCACCAGCACCCACGCCTTGTCCAGGAAGAACTCGCCGGGACGGTCACCCAGGTCCAGCTCGCGGCAGTCCAGCCAGGCCAGGTAGGTGCCCTCCGGGGGCTGGTACCGGACTCCGGGCAGGTACTCGGCGAGCAGGTGGCCGAGGAACAGCCGGTTCCCGTCGAGGTAGCCGAGCACCTCGGTGAGCCAGTCCTGCCCCGCGGTGAACGCCGCGATGTTGGCGTGCACGCCCGGCGTGCTCGCGCCGTGCTCGATCAGCCACCCCGACTGCGCCCAGGCCTCCTGGTCCGCGTCATTGCTCAGGATGAGCTGGGCACACTTGAGCCCGGGCAGGTTCCAGCCCTTGGAGGCCGAGGTCGAGGTGAGCGTGTGGCCGGCCGTGACCTCGCTGAGCGAGGCGTACGGGATGTGCTGGTGCCCCGGGTAGGTGAGCGGGGCGTGGATCTCGTCGGCGAACACGCGGCCGCCGCGGCGGTCCACGACCTCGCTGACCGCAGCCAGTTCCGCCCGCGTGTACACGCGGCCGACCGGGTTGGCGGGGTTGCACAGGATCAGCAGGTGGCCGCCCGCCTGGAACGCGGCGTCGATGCCGTCGAGGTCGAGGGTGCGCCGCCCGCCGTCGGTCGTCATCGGCACCTGGATGATTTCCCGGCCCAGCAGCGGCGGCACGGTCAGGAACGGCATGTAGGCGGGGGTAGGCAGGATTACCGGGCTGGCCGGGCGGGAAAACAGGGTGATCGCCGCTTCGAGGCCCTTGATGACGTCGGGCAGCGGGCGGATCCGCTCCGGGTCCACGGCCCAGCCGTGCCGGTCCGCGAGCCACGCTGAGCAGGCTTCGGCCAGTTGCCGCGCCGCGTGAAGGGTCAGGTACCCGAAGTCCTGCCGGGTGATCACCTCGCGGAGCGCCGCCTCCACCTCAGGGGCGGTGCCGAAATCCATCTCGGCGACGAACGCCCCGAGCACGTCGGGGCCCGCGTAGGTCCACTTCAGGCCGCCCCGGCGGCGCAGTTCGGCGACCGTGATCCGGTCGAGCGACTCGGCCAGCCCGGTCTCCGGGCCCTGGGACACCGGGCCCTGGGTGACCGGGCCCTGGGTGATCGGGCCCTGGGTCACCGGACGCTGGGTCATCGGGGCCCGGACCCGGCCGGGGCCGCCAGCGTGCGGGCCGGCCCCGGGTGGCCGGGGGATGCCGTGGCCGCCGGCTCCGGGCCCGGCTCAGGCCCACCGGGGGGAGGGCCGGCGGGCGAACGCGGCGCGGCGCGGGCCGGTGCTCCGCGCCGCGCGCGACCACCAGCTTCACCTCGCGCAGGACCGAGATGTCGGACCGCGGGTCACCGCGGACGGCGATCAGATCCGCGTCCTTGCCCGCCTCGATCGTCCCGGTCCGGTCGTCCACGCCCAGCGCCCGGGCCGCCCGCAGGGTGGCCGCGTCCAGGATCTCCGCGGCAGGCAGGCCCAGAATCGCCAGCGCCTCCAGGCCCGAGACATAGGCGTCGTGCGGGCAGTTGTCGATCCCGGCGTCCGTCCCCGCGATGATCTGCGCACCGCCCGAATACAGCCCCATGATCACCTTATCCAGCGCGTCGCCGAAACGGTCACGCAACGTCAGCGCGTGCACGTTCATGGTCGGACATACGTATATGCCCGCGGTGGCGATCTCCTCCACCACGGCCGGGTCGAAATCCGAGCCGTACTTCCGGTCGGGCCCGGCGAACGAGCAGTGCTCGATGGTGTCCACCCGCGCCGCCACGGCCTGGACGATGCCTTCCCGGCCGTGCGCGTGCGCCGCCACCCGCTTGCCGAGCCGGTGCGCCTCGGTCACCACCGCGTCCAGCTCGGCCGGGCTGAACTGGGCCGACCACGGCGGCGCACCCTCGGTCATGAACCCGCCGGTGGACATGACCTTGACGAAGTCGGCGCCCATCTTGTGGTGCAGCCGCACCATCCGGCGCAGCTCGTCCGCGCTGTCGCACTCCCCGCCCATGAACCAGCAGTGCCCGCCGGTCGGGGTGAGCGGCCGGGCCGCGGTCACCAGCCGCGGACCCTCGGCCATCCCGCTGGCGATCGCGGCCCGGACCGCGACGTCGAGGAAGGACCGCGCACCCAGGTCCCGCGCGGTGGTGACGCCCGCCGAGAGCAGCTCACGGGCACTGCGCAGCATGAGAATCAGCTGCTCGGTATCGGTTTCCGCGTTCATCCGGGCCACCGGGCCGGGGCCCCCGTCGAAGCCCAGGTGAACGTGGGCATCCACCAGCCCGGGCAGCACGGTCAGATCACCCAGGTCCACCACGTCCGGGGGCAGGCCGTGCTCCGCCGCGAGGGAATCGAGCGGCCCGGCGGCCACGATCCGGGTGCCGTCGACCAGCACGCCGGCGTGCGGGATGAGGTCACTGCGCGCGCCGGTCAGCAGCGCGCCCGTCTGGTAAAGGCGCATGGCCAACCCCTCTGGCTGCCAGCGGCGAGTATGGCCGGGAATTTTGCACACCAAGACATTCGGCTAGCACCGACGCTAAGACGGAGGGCGGTTCCGGTCAATGGGCGGACTGGGAAGCAAACGCGGCAGTAATGCAGGGCGCGGTTGTTTATCTGGCGGAAACGCGGGCGGCCGTGGCCCCTCCGGGAAAAGAAGCGGCCGGCGGGCATTTGGTAGCATCGCGACTTGCCTACCAGGGTGCGGGGTTCCGCGTTCAGCCCGGCCGGAGCCGTCCAGGCCCAGGGGAGTGATCGGCATGAGCATGCCGCCAGCACCGGTCGCGGACGCGGCGGACCGGCGGGCCAGCCTGTTCACCCCCGGACCCCGGCTGGGCTGGGTGTTCCGCGACCGCCGCCAGCTCGCCGCGCCGTTTCCCGAGCCCCGGCCCGACCTCGAGGCGATGCGGGCCGCCGCGGCGCAGCAGGCTGAGTCGGCCGACCAGGCGTACCGGAAGATCCGGAAGTTCCTGGGGATCCCCAGCACCTTGCTGTTCGTCGTGTTGCTGCTGGCCAACGGCTGCGCGGCCAACATCAACGGCAGCGGCCCGCCGGTCGTCAGCGACCTGATTGCCCTGCTGATCTGCGGCCCGGGCATGACGCTCACCTTCCTGCGGTGGCGGAAGGCGCGCCAGGCCGCGGCGGCGGCGGCCCGGGTCCCCGACGACCACGAGCGGGCGGTCGCGGCCTGGCAGCAGCGCGCGGACGCCTGGCAGCGGGACGAGCTGAGACGGCTGGAGCACGCGGACGAGTGGGGCAGTGCCGAGCTTCCCGCTAGCACGCTGCGGGCCGATGTGTTCGGTGGCAGCCTGCGCGGCTGGCAGGCCCTGCTCACCACGCACGGCACCTCCTTGCTGGCCAGCCAGCCGGTCCTGGCCGTAGACCTGACCGGCGAGGTGATCAGCCAGGAGCTGACCGACACGGCCCGGGCCGCGGGCGTGCCCACGGCCGTATGGCTGCTGCCCGCCCAGCTGGGCGCCTCCGGCGTGCTGGCCGGGCTGTCCGCGGCCCAGTTCGCGGACGCCCTGGCCGAGGCGGTGCACGCCGGCGGCAGCGCGGGTACCGCCCGCGCCGAGCGGGCCGTGGATACCCGGGTCCTGGAACAGCTGCACGGCGCGCTCGGCGGTGACGTCACGCCCGTCCGGCTGGCCGCGGCGGTCCGGGCGGCCCTCGGCCACGCCGACCGCGGCGCCGTGCTCACCCCGGCCGAGCAGGCGCTCATCTCCGCGGAGCTGTTCCCCGCGGAGTACCGGCGCCAGATCGAGCCGAATTTAGTACGGATCGAGGCCTTCCTGACCGCGCTGGCCCAGCACTCGGATCTGGCCGGCACCGGGCAGCCCGGCCAGCCCCCGGCCAGCCCCGAGCCGCCGGCCTACTACACCTGCCTGGCCCTGGAACCCGCGGCGCGGAGCGCCCGCGCCGAGGTCCTGGCCGCGCTCACGGTCCAGTGGCTCACTGTCCAGGTAACCAGCAGCAACGATCCGGCCCCGGCCGTCATCATCGCCGGCGCGGACGAGATCAGCCGCCCGCACCTGGAGCGGCTGGCCGGGGCGTGCGAGCGGCGCGGCGTTCCGCTGACCCTGCTGTTCCGCCACCTGCGCGACACCGGGCTGGGCATGCTCGGCGGCGGCGCCGCCGCGTTCATGCGGCTGGGGCACCACGCCGAGGCGGAGCAGGCCGCGGCCTACATCGGCCGGCAGCACCGGTTCGTGCTCTCGAACGTGACCGCCTCCCTGGGCGGCAGCGACACGCACACCATCACCGAGACTGAGGGCCAGACGGTCACCGACACCATCCATATCGGCGGCCACCCGCGCTGGCAGGGCGCCCCCCAGCGGCGCGGTCTGCGGAACGCGGGCCACGATGAGTCCCGGCGCCACTCCCGGAGCAGGTCGGTGTCGCGGAACTGGTCCACCGCCCGGTCCTGGGCCGAGAGCACCAACTGGAGTAACGCCGAGGCCAGCCAGCGGGTCTACGAGTACGCGGTCGAGCCCGCGATCCTGCAGAACCTGCCCGACCAGGCGCTTCTGCTGGTCACCCGGGGCTCCGGCGGCCCGGTGCTCACCTCGGTGGAATGCGACCCGGCGATCGTCATGCTGCCCCGGGTCAGCGCCGCGCCGCTGCCCGACCCGGCTGACGTGCGGCGGTCCGGCCCGGCGGCCGGCCAGCTGCCCGGGGCGGGCCAGCCGGAACTACCCCGCCCGGGCGTCACCCTGGGGCAAACCGGCCCGGATGCCGCGGCGCTGGGCCAGACTGCAGGGGGTCACGGTGAACCCCGGTGACCCGGCGCCGGGCCCGGGCCCGGATGCAGCCGACCGAGGAGTGAGATGGACCCGATCACGCTCATCGTGACCGCGCTGGCGGCCGGAGCCAGGACCGCGCACCGGGACGGTGCGCCGGCCGACTTACCGGACGCGCACGCGGAGCTGCTGGTGCTGGCCCGCCAGCGGCTCAGTGGCCGCCCGAACGGCGCCATGGTGCTGAGACAGCACGCGGAGGACCCCGCGCGGTGGGGCCGCCCGCTGGCCAAGGCCCTGGAAGCGGAGGGTGCTGGCGGGGACGCCGGGCTCATCGGGGCCGCGCAGGCTGTCCTGCGGCTGACCGACGGGCCCGGGTCCAGCCGGGGCAAGTACGCCCTGGACACCGCCAGCCCGTCCGGTCCGGCCCCCGGCTGACCGGACCGGGCGGCGCCCGTTCCCCACGCCTGCGGGCACCGCCCGGCTACCCCCTAGGGACGGCGTGCCGGGTGACGAACACGGCCGCCCGCTCTGGTTCCAGCACAGAGCGCCCCGGTGGAGCCCGTCTGCAGAACCTGTGCAGGAGATGTGGAGCGCGCGGGCTCCGGGCCGGCCTCAGGACGGGAATCAGGGCCGCGGGCCGGCTGGCCGCGGCGGGACCGGGCCCGCCGGAGCAGCCGCCGGGCCGCCTCGATCACGCCGCTGACCACCACGGTGAGACCCAGGCCGACCAGCAGCCCGGCCCACGGCCGGCCCGCAAAGGCCTGGCCGCCGAGCCGGCCGATGGCGAACGCGTAGCTCGCCCACGCGGCCCCGGCCACGGCGGTGGCGACCATGAAGCTGCGCCGCGGGTAGCCGATGAGCCCGCAGGTCAGGGTGACCGCGGTCCGGCCGCCCGGGATGAACCGGCAGGCCACGATGATCCGGGTACCGTACTGCGCCAGCGAGCGCTGCGCCCAGGCGTGCCGGCGTTGCCCGCGCTCGCCCGCGAAGACCCACCGGCTGACCGCCGGCCCGAACCGGCGGCCCACGAGGTAGGCGGCGTTGTCGCCGAGGAAGGCACCGAGCGCGGCCAGCGCGACCAGCACCCCGATCCGGGGGTCGGCGCTGCCCGCGGTCGCCACGCCGAGGGCGATCACCGCGGTCTCGCTCGGCAGGATCGGGATCAGCGCGTCGAGCGCGGGGACCAGGATCGCGATGAGGTAGGAAACGGGGGAGCTGATGTCCAGCTGGGCCAGGTCGATCACCAGCGACCCCCGCGGTGCCGGGAGCTCAGCACCCGGGCCAGCACGACGGCCAGGGCCGCGCCGAAGATGATCCAGGGCGCGATCACGATCAGGTCATTGCCGGTCATCTCATCAGTGCAGCCGGCGGTGGTGCCGGGCAGGTGGAGCCGTGATGGCGATGGTGTGGAGCCGGGCGCAAACCCGCGCCCCGGGCGTGCGTCCCGAAGACAACTCCCCGGCTGCGGGATCATGGGGGAACGGCCGGGCGGCGCGGCTGGGCCTGCGGCCGGGAACCCGGCGGCGGCGGGAGAGGCAGGTGACGGCCATGGCGGCGACGGTGCTGGTCGTGGAGGACGAGCGCAAGCTGCGCGAGCTGGTCCGCTCATACCTGGAACGGGCCGGGTTCACCGTGCTGAGCACCGACTCCGGCGCGGAGGCCCTCACCCTGGCCCAGTCGGCCGCCCCGGATCTGGTCATCCTCGATCTGGGCCTGCCGGACGTGGCGGGCGAGGCGGTCGCCCGCGAGCTGCGTGCGGCCGGCCCGACGCCGATCCTGATGCTGACGGCCCGCAGCACTGAGGAGGACCGGATCCGCGGCCTGGAGCTCGGCGCCGACGACTATGTGACCAAGCCGTTCAGCCCGCGGGAACTGGTGCTGCGGGTCCAGGCCGTGCTGCGCCGAAGCGGCCCGGTGGCGGCGCAGGACGTGGCCAGCTACGGCGACGGCGAGCTGGTCATCGACGAGCCGCAGCGGCGGGCCACCGTCCGGGGCTCTGTCGTCGCCCTGACGCCCACCGAATGGGGCGTGCTGGTGGCCCTGGCCACCGTCCCGGGCCGGGTGTACTCGCGGTTCGAGCTGATCAACCGGGTCCGGGGGTATGAGTTCGAGGGGTACGAGCGCACCGTCAACTCGCACGTGAAGAACCTGCGCCGCAAGATCGAGGACGACCCGGGCCATCCGCGGATCGTCCAGACCGTGCTGGGCGGCGGTTACCGGTTCGGCCTGCCCCGCGATGCCTGACGGCCCAGCCCCGGTGCCTGGGCCGCCGGCCCGGAGCGGGGCCATCGGGCTCCGCCTGGCGCTGGCGTTCCTGGGCGTGGCGCTGGTAGCGATCGTCCTGCTGGCCGGCCTGACCGCGGTGTTCTCCGCCGCGGACGTCTCGGCCCTGGCCGGGCGGCAGCGGGCCCAGCTGGCCAGTGCGGTCGCGGTGGCCGCGGGTGCGGCCTGGGACCGGCAGAACAGCTGGGCGGCCGCGGACCTGGGCCCGGTGCTGGACCTGGCCGCCCAGACCGGCGCGGACGCCCAGATACGCGACGCGGCGGGCCGGCCGGTGACCACCTCGCCCGGGTTCGCCGCGCACCCCGGCGCCCAGCTCAGCGCGCCGGTCGTGGTCCGGGGCCAGCGGGCCGGGACAGTCGTGGTCCGGTTCAGCGGCTCGGGCCTGGGCGGGGCGGAGCGCAGTCTGCGCAGCGCGCTGCTGCGGGCCATCGGCGGCACGGCCGGGCTGGCCGCGCTGCTCGCGCTGGTGATGGGCCTGGCCGTGGCCCGGCGGATCACCCGCCCGGTGGAGCGGATCATCACCGTGACCCGGGCCATGGGCGGCGGGGACCGCGCCGCCCGGGTCGGCCCGGTGGCGGCGCCCGGCGAGCTGCGTGAGCTGGCCACGGCGTTCGACCAGATGGCGGACACCCTGGACCGCCAGGAGCAGCTGCGCCGCGACCTGGTCGCGGACGTGGCCCACGAGCTGCGCACCCCGGTCGCGATCCTCCAGGCGGGCCACGAGGCCCTGCTCGACGGCGTGGTCGAGGCGACGCCAGACCAGCTGACCTCGCTGCGTGACGAGGTGCTCAGGCTGGCACGGATGGTGGACGACCTGCAGACCCTGGCGGCGGCCGACGCGGCCACGCTCCAGCTGTCGCTGACCCGGTGCGACCTGGCCGAGGTGACCGCGGCCGCCACGGACAGCCTCGCCGGCCGGTTCGAGGCGGCCGGCCTCACCGTCAGGCGGCAGCTCGCCCCGGCCTGGGTCATGGCCGACCCGCGCTGGCTGCATCAGGTGGTGACGAACCTGCTCACCAACGCGCTGAAATTCACCCCGGCCGACGGCCAGGTGACCGTCAGCTCAGGGACCCAGGGGCCGTCCGCCGTGCTCCGGGTCACCGACACCGGGGCCGGGATCCCGGCCGACGAGCTGCCGCACATCTTCGAGCGGTTCTGGCGCGGGCGGCAGGCGGCCCACACCTCCGGCAGCGGCATCGGGCTGGCGGTGGCGGCCGAGCTCGCCCGGGCCCACGGCGGCCAGCTGGCGGCCAGCAGCGAGCCCGGGCGCGGCACCGAGATGACGCTGGCCCTGCCCGCAGCCTGACCGGCCTGCCGACTGATTCAGCGGGCACCCAGGGCTTCTTCACCCCGTCACCACACGAGGCGCACAACCCCTGCATCCCCGGCCTGTTCCCTGGCCTCGTCGCCCTGATCCGATGATCCCCCGAGGTGCGGATCAGGGCGGCCCATCCGCCGCGGTGCTGGGCACCCCTGGCACCGAGAAGAGGAGAGGACATGACCGCCGCGACCGAGGACCTGCTCACCGCGACCGGGAACCTGCCTGCCGGGACGGCGTACACCGGGCTGGCCGGCACCGGACTGGCGTACACCGGACTGGCGGACACCGGACTGGCCCGCCCTGGGCTGGCTGGCCCCGTGCGGGCGGATACCGTGCTGGCAGATACCGTGCTGGTGCACCGCATCTTCATCCGGGCGACGTCCCTGGAGGTCTGGGACGCGCTGACCCGGCCGGGCTGGACCCAGCAGTACGGCTACCGGGCCCCCGCCCAGTACGACCTGCGGCCAGGCGGCGCGTACCGGGCCTTCGCCAGCGTGACCATGAAGATGCGCGGCATCCACGGCGTGATCTTCGACGGTGAGGTCCTGGAGGCCGATCCGCCGCGGCGGCTCGTGCAGACCTGGCGCGTGCGGTTCGATCCCCGCACCCGGGCCGAGGCCGATACCCGGCTGACCTGGGAGATAGACGAGGGTAACGGCGGCGTGAGCACGCTGGCGCTCACCCACGACCTGGCCGGTGCCCCACACACGGCGGCGCTGGCCGCCGGGGGGTTCGCGGCCGCGGCGCCGGGTACCCCGGGCGGCGGCTGGGCCTGGATCCTCAGCGACCTGAAGACGCTGCTGGAGACCGGCCGGCCGCTGGCCGCCTGACCCGCCCGGGCCGGGCAGAGTCCGCCATGGCGTGGTTTCTGATCGTGACCGCCGGGCTGTTCGAGACGGGTTTCGCGGTGCTGCTCAAGCAGAGCGCCCATTTCACCCGCCTGTGGCCCACGGTCGGCTTCGCGGCCTGCGCACTGATCAGTTTCGGCCTGCTCAGCCTGGCCTTGCGCCGGCTGGAAGTGGGCCCGGCGTACGCGGTCTGGACCGGCATCGGGGCGGCGGGCACGGCTGTGCTCGGGATGATCATCCTGGGCGACACCGTGTCCGCCGCCAAGCTGGTCTCGATCGGGCTGATCCTGGCCGGCGTGATCGGGCTCAACCTGTCCGGCGTTACCCCCTGACTGCCTGCCCGGCGAGTCCTTCATCAGTCACACTGGTCCCACCCGTCCACGTTTCCCGCGCAGCGTGCGCCGAACCGGGCAAAACACCCCGGAAAGGCGCACCGCTCGCGGGAAACGTCGCCACAGACCATGACTGGCGTGCGGGAGCGCCAGGCCGCGGCCCGCCCTGCGCGCCTCCCCGGGGTGTTCGCCCGGCTTCGTTACCATCTGCCCGCGGAGGGCGGTGGGAATGGCACGGGGGTACGCGCGGCACCGGCGGGCGGGCTGATGCTGGGGCATTCGCATGCCCTGTCCGGCGGGGTGGCCGGCCTCGCCGCGGGCATCTTCCTGCACCTGCCGATCCCGCAGACCGCGGCGCTGGCCGGCTTCACCGCGGGCATGGCGCTCCTGCCCGACCTGGACAAGTGCGGGTCGTCCCCGGCCCGGTCGCTCGGCTTCGTGTCCGAGGCGGTGGCCTGGATCTTCGGCCGGATCAGCGGCGGCCACCGGCACGCCACCCACTCGTTCCTCGGCATCGCGGTGTTCACCGCCCTGGCCTGGGCCTCCTGCCACTTCCGGGCCGACTGGGGTGGCAAGGCCGGGCTCGCGCTGCTGATGACGCTGAGCGTGTCCGCGGCCCTGGAGGCCCTGCATGCCGCCCGTGGCCACGTCGCCGACCTGGCCGGGATCGCGGTCGCCGCCGCGGCCGTCTGGTACGGGTACGGACTGCGGTTCATCCCCATCGCCGTGCTGCTCGGCTGCGCCACCCACATCACCGGGGACATGCTGACCGACTCGGGCTGCATGCTCGGCTACCCCTGGTCCCGGTACCGTTTCCACCTGCTGCCTGAGCCGCTGGCCTTCACCACCGGCACCCTGCCGGAGTTGCTGATCATCGACCCGATCCTGTCCGGCGCGGTGCTGGCCCTCGCGGTGTGGATCATCGACCCGGCGTGGCTGCGGGGTCAGTGGGGCCCGCTGGGCGGCTGAGCGGTGACCGCTGCGCACGACTGGGGCGAGTCACCTTAGGGTGCTCGGGAAGTACGGGCGTGAGTCCGTTGCCGAGCAGCCGGGAGGCCGGGATGTGGCACGCCATGTTCATCGAGCAGATACCCCTCGCGGAGAAGGTTCTCCGCACCGTCCTGGTGTACGCGCTGATCGCCCTGCTGTTCCGGCTGACCGGCAAGCGCGGGCTCTCGAACATGAGCACGTTCGACTTCGTGGTGATCTTCCTGCTGTCCAACGTGGTGCAGAACGCGATCATCGGCAACGACACCTCGCTGACCGGCGGGATAGTCGGCGCCATCACCCTGGTGGCGGTGAACACGATCGTCAACCGGGTGGTCGCCAGCAACAGCACCGCGGCGCGGATCTTCGACGGCCGGCCGACCACGGTGATCCGGGACGGGCACGTGGTCCGGGGCGCCCTGGAGCACCTGGGCCTGCGGCGCAGCGAAGTCGATCACGCGGTCCGGGTGCAGAACGGGGACGGCGTCAGCGACGTCAAGGCCGGGGTGCTCGAGCCCGGCGGGCAGCTCGTGCTGAGCCTCAAGCGGGGCGAGCAGGGCGCGACCAAGGCCGACGTGGCCAGCCTGCGTGAGCAGCTCAGCCGGATCGAGGCCCTGCTCGGCCCGGCCTCCTGACCATGGCCCTATGGGCTACGCCGGCGGGATGGGCCGGTAGCTGCGGCAGAACTGCTCGTCGGTGACCGGCCAGCGCTCTCCCCGGCTGCCTTCCACGACCCAGTCGCCCGGCTGGGCGACCGCCCGCCCCTCCATCGTCCGCAGGACCACGGCCTCGCTGACCTGCCAGGCGCGGAACGTGCCGGTCCGCAGCCAGATTTCACCGCCCAGCAGAGCGTGGCTGTCCCGGAAGGCCGGGTCGCGCACGGTCCGCTCATCGCCCTCGTCGTCGATCACCCGCCAGTCCCCGGCGTTGCCGTGCAGTTCGTCGCCGGACCGGCGGGTCCACGGCCGGCGGGCGTGCAGGCGGCGGGCCCGCACCGTCCCGGTGCGCTGGAACCCGGCCGCCCCGGGAGGCCCGCCGGGCGGGATGACCGGCAGGAAGCCCACGTCCTCGAGCTGTCCGAGCTGCGATCGCAGGTAGTCGACGGCCTGGCGGCGGCCGGCCGCGGGAAGGCTGGACCACGGCACCACCCGGCTGTTCACCAGCGCGGTCCCTCCCGGGCGGTGGCGGTCCGGGGGGGCGGTGGCCGACCACCCCGCCGCCAGCCGCCGCCGGTACCAGCGGGTGTGCTCGGCCCGCGCGACCGCTTCCAGGTCGTGCTCGCTGAGTTCGATGAAGCTGCCCGGCACCACCGCGCGGCCGGGGACCCAGCGCCGGCCGCGGGCCACGACGGCGGTCATGATGCTGCGGATCTGGAGGATGTTGTCCTGCCGGATGAAGTCGTCCAGGCTGTCCCAGGGCCGGCCGGTCAGCGCCCGCGGGTCCCCGGGCCGCGCGGGATGGCTGAGGCGGTAACACTCGTGCCAGTGGCGCGCCACCCTGGTCCAGGTGTCCTCGGGCACCTCGCCGTCCACCAGGAGGGCCCGCTGGAACGGGTGCAGGAGGTCGAAGATCGCGCCGGACGTCCCCGCGCCCTCGGCCGTCTGCACGAACACGGGGATACCCGGGTGCAGCCGGGCCACCCGCCCGGCCTCGTGCATCCCGCGCTCGCTCAGCGTGTCCGCCACGACGACGGTGGTCCCGGCCGCCGCCGCGGCGGGCATCGCGTCCAGCATGGCGAGCAGCCCGTCCATCCAGGCCCGCGGTTCGGCCCGCACGTCAGAAAGGGCGCGGACCACGGATGGCGGGGAGGTCGCCAGGTACTCGCGCCGCAGGTCCTCGGCCCGCCGGTCCAGCAGCAGGACGTGGCGCACCGGCAGCGAGGCGGCTCCGCCGTTGGCGCCGGACGCGCCCCGGGCGGCGGCGGCGAGTTCCTGCCGCTCCCAGGCGCGCCGGGCCAGCTCGCGGAGGATGGCCAGGGCCAGGGTGCTGTCCCCGCACAGCAGCAGGTGCTTCCCGCGGGTGAGGAAGACCTGGTCGAGCACGGCGGAGGCGGTCGATTCGCAGGCGCTGAGGGCGTCCTCGAACCAGCGGCTGGACCGGCCCATGTGCCCGCCCCGCCAGTGGTCGGCGTGCCGGGGGTCGTCGATGCGGGCGATCAGGTGCGGCTGGCGGTCGGGGTCCGGCTGATAGCGGTGCAGGATGGTCTGGGCCGCGGCGAGGACCGCCTCGTTGCCCGCCACGTCGGCCCGCAGCGCGTACAGGCGCCGTAGCGCGCAGCCGCGCCCGCCCGCGATGACCGGCAGCAGCACCCGCGGTGACGACGGCTGGCCGATCATGACCCGGGCCCCGGTGGCGCGGGCCTCGGCCAGCAGCGGATGGCTGGCGTCGGGCTCGATCACGACGATGCTCCCCGGCCGGAAGGTCTGCGCCAGGCGCTGCAGCACCGGGATCGTCATGGTGTCCAGCCCGGTGACGATGGTCGCGTCCCGGACCAGCCGGGCCCGCAGCCGGTCCACCGGCTGGCGCCACAGGACCACGGCGACGGTCAGCGCCCCGGTCAGCGTTGCTCCGAGGCAGACCGGGCCGCCCAGCTGGTAGGCCAGGGCGGCGGCTGGGTGCAGGCGCCCAGCGGGAAGGACGGCGGGTTGCCCACGTACAGGTCGAGGACCCAGCCGGCCACGGCGCCAGGCGTCTGCCCGGCCCGGCACGGGGCCAGCGACGAGACGGTGAGTACCCCCCCGATGACCACCATGGTCACGACCGTGGCGATCCCGGCGAGCTGCGGTATCAGCCGCCGCGGGGACCAGTAGCACAGCAAGGCCGCCAGCCACAGCCCCGCGAAGGCCACCGGCACCACGACGTTCCCGGGACGGAGCCAGACCCGCCACCAGGCCTGCGTGGCGTAGAGCCAGGGCCGGTCGGCAGCCGAAACCCAGGCTCCCCACGCGAGGTATCCCGTCACAACACTGCCGAGAAGGGCCGGCGCCACCCATGCGGCCCGGCGATTCACCCCGAACCTGGCCCGCCGAGTCGCTATCACGGTGCCTCCCACCCGCACCCGTGACAACAGCCATGGCTCATGTTGCACCGGACGAAACGGTCGAGCTGGCCTATCATTACTAGAGTGACACAGAACGGCGCGATCGCCTAGACCAGTGCCGAACCGCTCTGCAGGCTGGGGTTTCTGAATTTAAGGACTGGCCGTTCCGGCATACATCGCGACGGCAGAGGTAGGAAATTAATACAACTGAAACCGCTGGATGAACACGGGCGCTTCGCGGCTCCACTACCCTTCTCCCGTGCGCGGTGAACTCACGAGGCGCGATCCGCTACGCACAGGTCTCAACGCATCGAAGCCACACTTGCCACAAGCTCGGTTCACTCAGCAGTGACTCTTTGCCAACTCCTGGGTACTAAGTGTATTCGAAGCACTAGAGTCGGAGTTTCCGCCCTGCCCGGGCGTGACAGATTGATAGGGGCCATGACAGCCACTGATGAGGTTTCGACCGCGTTGCCGGATCTCCGCGCGGTCCGTCTCGACGAGATGCCCGCCTTGCCGACGGCAGCTCTCGACCAGGTAGTGCAGCGCGTCCTTCGCAGTTCCCCCACGGCCCCGGCGCTGGGCACTGCCTTCGGCTCGTCTATCTAGGTTAGAGCGTGGCATGAGCGGGTCGCCTGTTCCGCTGAGCCAGATCGTCTTGAAGGTCCACAGCCGCTGTGACCTGGCCTGTGACCATTGCTATGTCTACGAGGCGGCTGACCAGAGCTGGCGCGGGCGGCCCATGGTCATCTCTGATGAGGTGATCTCGCAGACGGCCCGGCGCATCGCGGAACATGTGTCCGCGCATGCGCTGCCCGCCGTGCAGATTGTCCTGCACGGCGGGGAGCCTTTGCTCGCTGGCCCGGCCCGGCTGCGGCGCGTGATCACCGAACTCGATGCGGCGCTACGCGGGCTCTGCGACCTTGACCTGAGGATCCACACCAACGGCGTCATGCTCAGCGAGCAATTCTGCGAGCTTTTCGCTGAGCACAACGTCAAAGTGGGCATCTCCATCGACGGCGACCGGGCCGCCAACGACCGCCACCGCCGGTACGCGGACGGCCGCAGCAGCTACGACAAGGTGATCCGGGCCGTCGGCTTGCTGCGCACCGGCCCTTTCCGGTCCCTGTACGCCGGGCTGCTGTGCACGATCGACATCGCTAACGATCCGCTCGTGGTCTATGAGTCCCTGATGGACCTGGGTCCCCCCCGGATCGACTTCCTCCTTCCCCACGCGACCTGGGATCATCCGCCCGCCCGGCGGCCGCCGGGCGGCAGGCCAGCCAGCGACAGTGAGTACGCGGACTGGCTGATCGCCATCTTCGACCAGTGGCTCGCGGAAGGATGCCCGGCCCGGATCCGGACCTTCGATTCGATCCTGTCTACCCTGCGGGGCGGTGAGAGCTATACCGAGGCCCTGGGGCCCGACCCCGTCAGCCTGCTCGTTATCGAGACCGATGGCCGCTACGAGCAGGTGGACTCGCTCAAGGCGGCCTTCGCTGGCGCGCCCGAAACAGGGTCAGATGTCTTCGGGCACCCGATCGACATCGTGGCCGGCCACCCGGGCATCGTGGCCCGCCAGCAGGGAGTCGCTGGCCTGTGCCAGACATGCCAGGCCTGCCCGGTCGTCTCCACCTGCGGCGGCGGCCTTTACCCCCACCGCTACCGGACGGGTACCGGCTTCGCCAATCCCTCGGTCTACTGCTCAGACCTGCTCAAGCTGATCTCCCACATCAGCAGCCGCCTCCCCCCGGAGCCGGCGCAGGGACCAGGTATTGCGGCGCACGCCCTGAGTGGCAGCAGTTTCCGGGCCCTGGCCGCCGGTTTCGGCGACGCTCCGGCGATGGCGGAGCTCATCGAAGCCGAGCGCAGTGTGTCGCGGGGCCTGCTGGGCGCGGCCTACCAGGCCGCCATGGCCACCCATGACCTGCCCGCGGCGACCAGGGCCGCGCTGCTGAACGCCTGGTCCGTGCTGACCACCCTCGACCGCGAGCAGCCCCAGGCCCTCAACGCCGTTCTCGATCATCCCTACGTCCGCGTCTGGGCCATGCGCTCGCTGGGACAACTGCGCCCGGCCGGGGCCTGGCCCGGCGATGAGGAGCAGGACCGCGATTCGCGGCAGCTGGCCACCGAGGTGGGCCACCTGTGCGCGATCGCAGCCGCAGCCGCGGCCCGGGCCCGCATCTGCGCGGCCCTCACCGTCCCGGTCATGAATCTGGCGGTTCACCTGCCGACGCTGGGACGGCTCCTGCTTGGTGCTGAGGAAGCCGCGATGCCGGCCGGCGGGGAGCCGGAGAGCGCGACCGTCAGCATCATCAGTAATGCCCTCATCATCGGCGTGGGCGAATCGTGCTGGACCCTCGGCCTGGGCCGTCTTCTCGACGGTGAGCCCTGCTCTGAGCCTGTCCCGGGCAACACGCGCTCCGGCGAATGGCAGCCGGTGCGGGTGCTGAGCGTCCCCGGCCTGCGCGTCGCGCTCGAGGACACGGACCCATTCCGTGACTCCCATCAATGGCAGGCCGCCCTCCGGCTGGGCGACGCCGAGTTCGGCCAGTGGCAGTCCACGTTCCGGGCGGCGTGGCGGGAAATCCAGCAGGAGCACGGTGCTTATGCCGCAGCGCTCGGCGCCGGCCTGACCACCCTGATGCCCCTGGCCGCGGCCCCGGACGGCCGGGACCTCAGCGCGGCGTCCCGGCAGGCGTTCGGGGCGGTCGCGGTAGCGCTGCCCGCGGATCCCGTCACCCTGGCGCGGCTGCTCATTCACGAGTTCCAGTACGTGAAGCTCGGTGCGGTGCTGGATCTGTGCGACCTGTACGACCCGGCCGACGACCGGCTCTTCGATGCTCCGTGGGGAGATGACAAGCAGCAGGTCGCCGGGCTGCTGCAGGGCGCCTACGCGCACCTGGCTATGACCGAGGTGTGGCGGGTGCGCCAGCAGGGCGCCGCCCGCCCGGCTGCCGGGCTAGCCGGGCAGCGTTCCTTGCCGTGGCGCGCGCACACCCGCGAAGCGGCCCAGACGTTGCTGAGTTCAGGATCGCTGACATCCCTCGGGACGTCGTTCGTGCAGGAGATGTGCCGTTCAGTAGGCCCTTAACCAGATCAGGCTGGGCCCGGGATCGCGAGGCTGCGTCCGCCGATCCAAGACATCGTCCCGGCTGCGGATCTGTACCCTCTGGTAACCAGCAGAAATCTCTTATATCATCGTTTAGCCTGGGCGCTTTTGGAGTGGCGAATGGTTCTGGTCTCACCGCAGGGGTCTGGTGTGGCTGGCGTGACAGGGGGATAAGGCGCCGATGGTTTCAGGGCGGGACGACAGGCCATACTTCTTCCTGAGTTACGCACGGACACCCAAACGTGACGCCTCGGACCGCGATGATCCGGATCGCTGGGTTTACAAGCTTTACAAGGACCTGTGCTCTGCCATATTACAAATGACTGATGCCCGGCCCGAGGAGGCCGGCTTCATGGACCGGGAAAACAAGATCGGCGCCGAGTGGTCGCCGGAGCTGGTCGCGGCGCTGGCCAGGTCAAGGGTCTTTGTCCCGCTCTATTCGCGGCGGTACTTCGAGAGTGATAACTGCGGCAGGGAATGGTTCGCGTTTGCCCGCAGGGAAATAACCCACAAAGCTCAGGGGCGCCGGGTCATCGACGCGATCGTACCGGCCTTGTGGACCAGGATGGACCGGGAACAGCTGCCTAACGTTGCGCAGTCGGTGCAGTTCGACCACAAGTTCCTGGGTGAGCGGTATTGCACTGAGGGCTTCTACGGGATCATGAAGCTGCAGAATTACCGCGCGGACTACCAGCGGGCCGTGCACCGGCTCGCTGAGCGGATTATCGCCATCGGGGACGAGAGCATCGCGTTCACGGAAGGGGCGACAGCCCGCTCGGGAGGGTCAGAGTTCGATTCGCTGCCGAGCGCTTTCGGGCCGACCAGCGCGAGGCGGACCGCGGGCGGCCAGCTCCAGATCACGGTCCTGGCTCACGACACCTCTACGCTTCCCCCCGGCAGGACGCCCGAGTATTACGGCTCAACGCCTCATACCTGGAGCCCGTACCAGCCGGACTATCCGCAGCCTGTGGCGGACTACGCCCAGGAACTGGCCAAGAAATGCCTCGACTGCAAACCGGTGGTACGGGCGCTTGGCGATGACCTGGCCTGGGCCAGCAACGGGAGCCCGGTCCCGCCCAGCCTGTGCCTGGTGGACGCCTGGGTCAGCCTGTCGGCTAGGCACCAGAAGCAACTCGACCACCTTGACCAGGTCCACGAGCCTTGGGTCAGCGTGCTCGTTCCCTGGAATACGCAGGACCAGGGGATGCACGAAGCACAAGATGATCTCCGTTCGAGCCTGCGGCAGCATCTGGGCAGCAAACTTGCCAGCGTCCCGAGACGCTGCCAGATGGCCGCTAACGGAATTCCCACGCTCCAGGATTTTGGCCAGATCCTCCCGGAGATGACCATGATCATGCTGAAGAGATTCCGCAAGGAAGCAATTGCCCATCCGCCCGCAGGTCCCCTCATCGAGCGCCCGCGGCTGAGGAGAGCCGATCCCAAGGATTCCGGAGATGCCCGATGAGTGAGAGTAGCCAGGGCCAGATCATTACCTTCTACTCCTACAAGGGCGGTACCGGCCGCACGATGGCGCTCGCCAACGTGGCCTGGATTCTCGCGGGCAGCGGTAAACGTGTCCTCACCGTCGACTGGGACCTGGAGTCACCGGGCCTGCACAAGTTCTTCGGGCCCTTCCTGGATGAGTCAACGGTCAGTGCCACCCCGGGAGTCATTGAGATCATCAACGACTACGCGTCAGCGGCCGTGGACCCCGGGCCCCGCAGTGACGATTGGCACCTGGAGCTCGCTAATGTCGAACGGCATGCGGTTTCCCTGGAGTGGGCCTTTCCGGACGGCGGCAAACTTGATTTTCTCTCGGCGGGCCGCCAGAACCGGGACTATTCCGCCGCCGTCTGCTCCCTTGACTGGGACAACTTCTACGACCGGCTCGGCGGTGGCCGGTTCTTCCGGGCCATGCGGGAGGATATGAAACGGAAATACGACTACGTGCTGATCGACAGCCGCACCGGGCTGAGCGATGTGGCCGACATCTGCACGATCGAGCTTCCGGACGTCTTGACGATCTGCTTCACCCTCAGCGATCAGAGCATCGAGGGCGCCGCCAACGTGGCCCGCCAGATCAGCGGGCGGTACCGGGACCGCAACATCCGGGTGCTGCCGGTTCCGATGCGGATCGAGGACGGCGAGAAGGAGAAGCTGGATGTCGGCCGGGCCCTGGCCCGGGCGAAGTTCGAAGGGTTCCCCGCCGGGATGACGCCGGAGAGCTCGGCGCTGTACTGGGCCTCGGTGGAAGTCCCGTACAAGCCCTTCTATGCCTTCGAGGAAACCCTGGCCACGTTCGGGGACGATCCTGGTTCGCCAGCCTCCCTGCTCTCATCGTTCGAGCGGATCACCGACGCCGTTACCGCCGGGCAGGTGAGCGCTATGCGGCCGATTCCCGAGGACCTGCGGCTGCAGTACAAGGACGCGTTCACCCGGCGGCAGCCCGCAGCATCCACGCAGGTCTACCTGAGCTACGTACCCGAGGACCGGATGTGGGCTGACTGGATCGAGGCCGTCCTGACCCGGGTCGGGTTCCGCGTCCTCCCGCGCAGCACGGTGCTGACGGCGGGCGACGGCGACGGGCGCGGCAGCATCCAGGCCGAGCGCGAACTCCAGATCGCCCCCCGCGCCATCGCCGTGCTGTCCTCGGCGTATCTGCATTCACCCGACGCCAGGTCCATCTGGAAGACGCTGTCCTCGGCGGACGCCGCCGACACCCATCGCCAGCTGATCCCGGTACGGACAAGCGAGGTCCGGATCACCGAGCCGTTCAACGAGCATCCGGTCGTGGACCTGGCCCGGATGGACGCGGCCCAGGCGACGGCGAAGCTGCTCTGGGCCCTGGACCGGCCCGCGCAGCCCGCCGGGAGATCGGGAACCCAGGCCGAGGAGCCCAGGTTTCCCGGGACGATCCCGCCCATCTGGAACGTGCCGGCCAGGAACGCCGACTTCACCGGGCGGGGCGCGACGCTGGAACTGCTGCGGGACAAGCTGGCCGGGGGCGGCCGGGCCGTGGTGGTGGCGCAGGCCCTGTACGGGCTGGGCGGCGTGGGCAAGACCCAGCTCGCCCTGGAGTACGCGCACCGCTTCATGGCCGACTACGACCTGGTCTGGTGGGTGCCCTCCGAACGGGCCGAGGAGACCAGCGGGGCCCTCGCGGACCTGGCCCGGAAGATGGGCCTGAAGGTCAGCGACAACGTGGCCGAGGCCGCCGATGCGGCGCTGGAAGAACTGCGCCGTGACACCACGCCGCACTGGCTGCTCATCTTCGACAATGCCGACGACCCCAAGCAGCTCGAGCCCTACCTGCCCACGGGGTCGGGGCACGTGCTCATCACTTCACGCAACCAGGCCTGGACGCACTCGGCCGAGCCCCTGGAGGTGGATGTCTTCACCCGGGACGAGAGCGTGGGGCATCTGCTGCGGCACGTGCCCGACCTGGATATGGCCGACGCGAAGAGAGTGGCGGACGCGCTGGGGCACCTGCCGCTGGCTGTGGAGCAGGCCAGCGCGTGGCTGGAGCAGACCGGGATGCCCGCCCGCGTGTATGTCGAGCAGCTGGCGACCCAGTCGACCCGGATCCTGGCGCTGAACCAGCCGCCGGACTACCCGATGCCCGTCGTGGCGACCTGGAACCTGTCCTTCGACCGGCTGAAGCAGCGGTCCCCGGCCGCAGTGCGGCTCCTGCAGCTGTGCGCGTTCTTTTCCCCGGGGCCGATCTCCATGGACCTGCTGTACAGCGACGAGATGAACCAGTCCCTGCTGACGCTCGACGAGACGCTGAGCGAGAAGCTCATGCTCGGCCGGGTGATCCGGGATATCAGCCGGTTCGCCCTGGTCAAGGTGGACCAGGGCAGCAACTCGCTGCAGATCCACCGGCTCGTGCAGGCGGTGATCCGGTCCCAGATGACTGACGAGGAGCAGGTCGAGGCCCGGCACGAGGTGCACAAGATTCTGGTGGGCGCCCGGCCCCGCCAGGGGGAGACTGACGATCCGGCCAACTGGTCAACCTACGACATCATCTGGCCCCATCTGGGCCCTTCGGTGGCGGAGGAGTGCGACGACGCCCGGACCCGCCAGCTGCTCATCGACTGGGTGCGGTACCAGTGGAAGCACGGCGAGTTCGAGTCGTGCCTGGCCCTGGCCAGGCGGCTGGAAACCGTGTGGCGCCATCAGCTGGGCTCTGACGACCCGCAGACGCTGTACCTGCAGTTCCACATCGCTAACGTTTTGCGCTCCCAGGGCCGGTTCAGCGACGCCAGCGATCTGGACACGTATGTCCTGGAGCGGCAGCGCGAGGTGCTCGGGCCGGACCACCCGCACGCACTCATCACCGCGAACGGGCTGGGCGCTGACCTGCGCGCGCTGGGCGACTTCCAGGCCGCGCTCGCCCTGGATCAGGAAACGTACGAAAGTTTCAAAGAGCAGTTCGGCGAGGACTACCCGAGAACCCTGCTGGCCGCGCACAACCTGGGGTGCTCACTGCGGCTCATGGGTGACTGCTTCACCGCGCGGCGGCTCGACGAGGAGACGCTGGACCGCCAGCTGCAGGTGCTGGGCCGCGACCATCCCAACACCCTGCTGTCCTCCGCCAGCCTGGCCCTGGACCTCCGCGCGGCGGGCGCGTTCCGGGAGTCGGTGAGCGTGCTCCGTGACACCTGGGACAAGTACCGGGAGGTCATCGGCGACGACATGACCGACACGCTGCGCACCGCGGCCAGCCTGGCCGTATCCCTGCGCAAAGCCGGGGAGCAGTCGGAGGCGATGAACCTGGCCCAGGACACCTACCAGCGCTATCAGCGCCGCTATGGCACCAGCGCACCCGATACCCAGTCGTGCGCGCTCAACCTGGCCTGCGACTACGCGGCGGGCGGGGATATGCCACGGGCGCTGGACCTCGTCACCGGGGTGAAGGCGGCCCACCAGGCCGGGCTGGGAGATGATCACCCGAACACCCTGGTCGCCGCCAACAACCTGGCGTGCTACCTGCGGTGCGTCGGGAGGCTTCCGGAGGCTCTGGCCCTGGCCCGTGACACCCAGGACCGGATGCGCCGCACGCTGGGTGACCGCCACCCGCTGACGCTGTCCGGCGCGGTCAACCTGGCCAACTGCCAGGGCGACTCCGGCGATCCCGGGGGCGCCGAGACGCTGGAGCGCCAGACGATCAGCTTGCTGCGGGACGTCCTGGGCCGTGAGCATCCTGACACCCTGGTCTGCGAGGCCAACCTCGCTGTTTCGCTGCGCGAGCGAGGACAGGCACAAGCCGCCGAGGACCTCAGGACGCGGATCATCGCCGATTTCGGCCGCGTGCTGGGCGCCAGCCACCCGGACTCCGCGCAGCTGCAGAAGTGGCAGCGGGTCAACCGTGACCTGGAACCCCAGCAGATCTGATCCCTATCCGGGACCGGCTGATCCGGCGTGCCCCACTAACCCGTGATTGATGGGACGCCGGTGGTTCAGGGTGCGGTCATCCGGGCGGCCCGCGGACAGCCACCGGAGAATGTCCGGCAGCACGTCGAGGGCGCCGAAGTGGGCCGCCCCCGCCTGGACGACCACGGCGGCGCCGGGAATCCGGTCCGCCAGCCACCGGGCGTGGCTGGCGGGCGAGAAGACATCGCTGTCGCCGTGCCACAGCAGGACGGGAACGGTCACGGACGCCGGGTCGAACCCCCAGGGCGAGCAGAACGCCAGCGCGTCGTCGATCCAGCCGTAGTCAGAGGTCCGCAGGGCCTCGGCGTAGGTCTCGATCAGCATGGAGCGGATGCCGTGGTCCGCGACGACCCGCCGGTCCGGGTCGGGGAGCTCGGCCTGCAGCCTGGCGATCAGGCTGGCCGGGTTGGCCCTGACCTCCTCGGCCACCGCCTTGGTGTGCGCGACGATGTCCTCGTAGCCGTTGGCGGCCGCGGTGAACTCGATGACGTTGGACTGGGCCATGCCGTCGAACCAGTCCAGCCCGTCGGCGCCGTGCGGGGCCAGGCCGACCAGGACGGCGGCCTTGGTGACCCGCCCGGGCAGCAGGGCCGCGCAGGCGAGGGCATGCGGGCCGCCCCCCGACCGGCCGACCACGGAGAAACGTTCCAGGCCGTAAGCGTCCGCGATGGTCAGCACGTCGGCGGCCACATCGGCGACCCGCCGGCCCGCCGCGCGGTCCGATCCGCCGTACCCCGGCCGGTCAAAAGAGATCAGCCGGACCCCCAGCCGGTGCAGGACGGCCGACCGGGGATGCGGGCCTAACCTGCTTCCCGGTGTCCCGTGTAAGAGGAATACGGGCTTTCCGTCGGGATCACCGCTCGCCTGGGTGGAAAGTCGCCTGCCGTCGGCCATTCGCACCGTGTACTTCAAGATCATCCCTTGCCGCGTCCGCACCGCCGGCTCGACCCCCCGGCGGCGTCGCTTCCAGCATGCCGCCGGCGGGCCGGCAACGGAAGGGAGGGCGGCCCGCCAGCCGCCCGGGCGCCCGCGCGGCCGCGCGGGCCATCGCGGTGCAGACAAACCAGCGCTGCCGGTGCCACAGTTACGGCATGAGCGAATCGCTGAGCGTCCGCGGTGTCACCGCGATGGACCGGGACCGCGGTCACGCCCTGTTCGGCCAGACGATGGGCTACGTCGCGGTCACCGCCGGTTTCTTCGCGCTGGGCTCCTACCTGGGCCGCACGCTGGCCGAGGGCTGGGCCATCGTGTGGTTCATCGTCGCGTTCGCGTGCCTGATCATCATGAACTTCACGGTCAAGCGGTCCCGGGGGCTCAGCGTGGCGCTGCTGCTGGCCGTGGGCCTGGCGCTGGGGCTGGCCATGGCGCCGGCGCTGGTCTACTACGCGAGCACCAACCCCCAGGCGCTCTGGCAGGCCGGCGGGGCTACTGCCCTGTTCATCGCCGGGTTCGGCGCGGCCGGCTACGCGACCCGGCGGGACCTCTCGGGGCTGGCGCGACTGAGCTTCTGGGGGCTCGTCGCGCTCATCGTGTTCGGCATCGTGGCGATTTTCGTGCGCATCCCGCACGGCTCGCTGATCTACTCGGCGCTCGGGCTGCTGATCTTCGCCGGGCTGACCATGGTCAACTTCCAGCGGCTGAGGCGCTCGGCGAACCTCGACTCCGCGCCGCTGCTGGCCGCCTCGATCTTCCTGGACGCGCTGAACGTGTTCCTGTTCTTCCTGCGGATCTTCTCCCGCGGCAACTGAGCCATTGGCGCCAATACGGCCGTCCGCATGTGTTAACTCTTCATCACGTTATTGAAGGCCGGATTAGGAAAATTTAAGATCGGGATAAGGAGCGGCTGCCAATGGCCGCCCTAAGCGAGAGGTGACCCACCATGCGCCATCCTCGTCCCGGTCTGCTGGCCCGCTTCTTAATGGTAGGAGTGCCAGCGTTCGGCCTGCTCGCGGCCTTCGGCCCCGCCGCGGGCGCGAGCACGGCTCCGCGCGCCAGCAGCGCCGCGGCGCCCAGCGCCCGTGCCGCCGCGGTGGCCCGGCAGACCCTCCGGCAGCTGTCGATCGGGCAGCACGCCGCCGACCACCGGGTGGCCGGCCCGTCGCCGCGGATCAAGGGATTAACCCAGGTCCAGAGCACGAACTGGTCCGGTTACGCCGATACGGGCAGCGGTTTCTCCACCGTCACCGGCAGCTGGACGGAGCCTGCGGTCAGCTGCACCTCGCAGACCTCCCTCGCCGCGTTCTGGGTCGGCATCGACGGCTACAGCAGCAGTTCGGTCGAGCAGGACGGCACGCTCGCCGAGTGCTTCGGCGGCACCGCGTACTACTACACGTGGTGGGAAATGTATCCGACCAACGCCATTCAGGTCGTCGGCTCGACGCTTCACGCGGGCGACAGCATCACGTCATCCGTGGTCCGCAGCGGCACCAGTTATACCCTCACGGTGACTGATTCAAGTCGCCCGGCGGATAGTTTCTCCACCACCCGGGCCTGCTCGGGCTGCGCCAATTCCAGCGCCGAGTGGATCGCCGAGGCACCTAGCGGCAGCAGCGGCGTGTACCCCCTGTCGGACTTCCACGGCTGGACCGAGTCGGGAGCCACGGTGAGGTCCGGCTCGACGTCCGGGGTCATCTCGTCCTTCTCCGACGACGAGATCACCATGATCAACTCTTCCGGAGCCACCAAGGCCCTCCCCGGGGCCCTAAATGGAAGCGGCAACGGCTTCGCCGTGACCTGGGAGCGCAGCTCGTAGCCGCAGGTCAGAGCCAATATGCCCCGCAGCCCGGTGGCCCGGGCTGCGGGGCAATGTGGGGTTAATACCGCGCAAATACCATGCTAAAAGTTCCCCGTGGGTTAAGGTGCTGTGCTTGTCGGGCTTTCCGGCTGAGTATCGCTGGCCACCGTGAACCCGTGGTCACCGCAGCGGAAGGCACCCTGCGATCTGGGAGCCCCTTGTGGGTCCGTATCGCGTATTCCGCCGTCTTCTGATCACTTTCATGGCGACGGCATCCCTCGCGGCGATCCCCATCGCCACCACTTCCCAAGCCGCCTCCGCCGGGACAAGGACCCCGCGGCTGGCGGCTTACATCTGGGCCTACCACCACGCGGCGGGCCACGCGTACTGCTGGGGCGGCGCCGGGCCGAGCTGCTACGACTGCTCCGGGGTGGTGATGGCGGCCTACGCCCGGGAGGGCATCAACTTCGGCCGGTCCACCACCGCCATGCTCAGCTCGGGCCGGCTGGTCCGGGAGAGCGAGCGCCAGGCGCGCCGGGGTGACCTGGCCTTCTACGGCACCGGACATGTGGAGTTCTTCATCCGGCCTGGCCACACGTTCGGTGCCCTGGACGCGGGAACCCTGATCGGCTGGCATCAGTGGAATTCCTACTGGTATCCGACGATGTTCTTCCGGGTCCGGGGCGCGGGCTGATGCGCGCGGCCTGATCCGGGCCGGCCGCCCGCGGCGGCCGATCCGTCCCCCGCAAAGCCGGGTAAACCACCACCAGTTTTTCTCAAACGGTCCGGGGCCGCGATTAGCGCGCCCTGACGCCGGGAACGCTGCCTGTCGGGACCACCCGGGGGCGGGAGAAATGTGGCGGTGCGAGCCCGGCGGGGGCGGACGGCGCCGCGGCGGCGGCCGGCCTGACCTGGCGGACCATGATGGTTCATCGAAACGGGCGGCTGGGCGGATCAACGGATATAACAGCAAAAATCCGTCCCGTTCAGGAGGACGGCTTCGCCGCCGAGTCGAGCAGTTGCCGTAGCACCGTGGTGTAGTGCTCCAGCGCGGCCCGCCCGCTGTGGGTCAGCGCGACCGAGGTCCGCGCGGTAACGCCGCTGCCGTTCTTGTGAGTGCTCACGTACCCGGCATCCTCGAGCTTGCGCAGGTGGGTGATCAGGTTGCCCGGCGTCAGCCCGATCAGTTCCTGCAGCCGGGTAAAGGAGAGATTGTCGCCATCATCGAGGGTGGCCAGCGTGACCGCGATGCGCAGCCGGGCGGCCGCGTGGATGACCGGGTCGAGCTCATCGTCACTCATGCGCGGTGCAGTACCGGCTCGATGAGTCCCGCCAGCACGAAGGCCAGGCCTCCCGCCAGCGCGCCCACCGCCCAGATCCCCACCGGGCCGGCGAACGCGCCGCCGCCCGCCACGGCCACCAGCCAGACGCCCAGGGCGCACAAGGCCCAGTCCAGCCGCAGGGCGCTGCCGGCCAGGTAGAACAGTCCCGCCACCAGGATCGGCGCGGCCGCCTCGAAGATGCCGATCACGGCCCGGCTGGCGCCGGCCCGGTACAGCGCGCCTTCGAGGGCGAACATCCCGGCGAGCCCGGCCATGAGGGACAGGAAATGGATGCGCCGCCGCAGCGCCGACGCGCCGCCGACGCCCGACTCGGCCCGGGCCTGGGCGGCCGTCGCCAGAGCTGATCCGGTGGCGAGCAGCGTCACCGCCGCGAACGCCCCGGGGTTCGGCCCGTGAAATGGCCGCTGCCCCCGGACTGTCAGCCACATCGTGCCGTAGCCAAGCAGCAGGATGATCCCCCAGGCGATGAGGCTGGCCCGGCGGCTGAGGCGGAGTTCCTGGCGGGCCCGCTCCCCCGCGTCCTGCATGATGACCGCTGCTTCCTGAACATTCATGGGTGTTCCCTCGCCCGCGCCGTCTTTCATGTCAGCTCCCTGCCCCGGGCCGGCCTCCTGGCTGCGCGCCTCCTGAGGGCGCCCCGGCGGCCGGCTTGACTTTGCATTTCAAAGTTAGCTTGCTTTGCAATGCAAAGTCAAGGGCGGCCACCGTATGCGCCCCAGGGCGCCAGGCGGAGACGGTCCATGATCGTGGCGGGTGGTGCGCCCCCGGGGGCGCACCACCCGCCACGATGACTTGCCCTCTTAGAGTGGGGGGGTGAACAGTGCGCAACGCCGGCTTTGTGACCAGCTCGACGATGCGACGCAGCGGCTGCTCGGCACGGCCCGGGTGATCGCCGAGCCGGACCTGCGGCAGCCGTCACTGCTGCCCGGGTGGACGCGGGCCCATGTGCTGGCCCACCTGGCCCGGGGCGCCGACGCGATGCGCACCGTGATGACCGCGGCGCGGACCGGGCAGGACCGCCCGGCCTACGCCAGCGCCGAGGACCGGGAGGCCGGTATCGAGCGCGGCGCGGCCCAGAGCGCGAAGGACCTCGTGGCGGATGTGGCCGACTCGGCCATGGCGCTGCGGACCGTCGCCCGGCAGCTGCCCGATCAGGCCTGGCCCCGTCCGGTGCGGATCCTGGGCTCGGCGCCGTTCCCGGCGGCGCAGCTGCTGACCCGGCGGCTGGTCGAGGTCGAGCTGCACCACTGCGACCTGGCCGCGGGATACACCCCGGCCGACTGGCCGGACACGTTCACGTCCCTGGACCTCGCGGAGCCGATGCGCTCACAGCGCCAGGACCGGATCAGCCGGCCCCGGGAACTCCTGGACAGCGTGCCCCCGCCCCGCCCGGCCCGCGTGCCGGGACAGCCAAGAAAGGGCACTCGGCCCCTTTTGTCGTGACCGCTGATGCGATAAGCCTTTGCCTGACAGTGGTCAACGACGACCCAGAATGGTCGCCGGGAAGAGGGGGTTCCCCATGTCCAGGCTCTCCAGGTTCTTCGCCCTAGGCGCCGCCGCGGTGACACTGGCCCTTCCGGCTGGCTTAGCGGCTAGCGCGGCCAGCGCGGCCACCGGCCCGGTCATCCCGACCAAGGAAGAGGCCGGCTACCAGTTCACCGGGGCGCAGTTCCGTTACGCCCAGGCCAGCGTGTACCTGCGCAATCCCAGCCAGTTCAGCGCCTCCATCGGGGGTCTCGGCCAGTCGGTCCAGTTCTGGGGCGGCGGCCGGGTGTACGTCCTGGGCGTGTCCGACACCACCAGCACTAGCCCGTGGTCGCCCAATGTGGCGGTGTTCAACAACGCCACGCACGCCCTGATCTGCGCCGCATCGCTGGCCAACTGCCCGGACCAGTCCGGCGGGTTCGGGTCCACCAGCTACCCGACCGGGGACACGATCACGGAGTCGGTGTTTTACAGCCAGTCCACCGGCAACCTGACGTTCCGCGTCGAAGACGTAACGGCCAGGATCTCCAACAGCTACACGGTCAACGTGGGTACCGGCGTCTCGTTCAAGCAGGTCCGGATCGGCACGGAGTTCGGCAACGATCCCTGGAGCCCGCCCACCTTCACTCCGCCCGCGGCGCAGGTCAAGCTGGCCGCGTTCAGTGGCGGCCAGCTCACCAACTACAAGGGCACCAACTACGGGTTCTCCGGGTACTTCACCACCTCCCCGCTGATCATGACCGGTCCCGGGAGCGTGACTGAGGCGAGTGTCGGTCCGCTGAACTCCACCGCTAACGGCTTCAGTACCTACCTGGTGCCGTAGCCGCCCGCGCTGGGCCCGAAAGCTCAGCCGAGCACGCGGGTCAGGGCGGGCGCCACGTCCGTGAGGGTCCGGAGGGGCTGGCTCACGCCATGTCCCCGGCGGGCCAGGGCCGTGGCGGCCCGCTCCGACTCCGCGGTCGGCAGCGGGCAGAGCACGTGCAGGCGGCTGATCCCGGTCAGGGCCAGCGCGGGATCACCGCCCGCCGTGGGCAGGCAATCCGAGACCAGCAGCACCACCCGCTCGTCGGCGCTCACCGCGGCCAGCTGGACGGCCGCCGCGCGCAGCGCGGCCGCTAGGTCGGTGACCCCGTGCCCGCGCAGGGCCAGCAGATCGCCCACCAGCGGCCCGGGCGCGCCGTGCGTACCCTGGGCCTGCAGGACCGTGGCGTCGTTGCGGAAAGAAATTATCCCGGGAGACAGCCGGCCGTCAGCCGCGAGGACCAGGCTGGCCGCGGTCACGGCGGCGATGGCCACCGCGAGGCCCGACATCGAGCCGCTGCTGTCGATGAGCAGGCACAGCGCGCGGCGGTGGGCGCGCCACGAGCGGGTCACCAGGTCATCGGGCCCCGGCGGCCAGGGCCCGGACCACCGCTCCAGCGTCCGGTCCAGGTCCAGGTCCCCCTCGGTGCGGCCGGGGCCGAGGCGGCGGGTACCCCGGGCGGGTGACTGCCCGGCCCGGGCCAGGCGGACGAAAACCCGCGCCGCCAGCCGCCGCGCCGCCGCGCGCAGCTCATGGTCGGTGGCGCGGGCCAGGTCCGGCAGGAGGGTCAGGGCGGCGTCCGGATCGTCGGCCATCAGCCGGGCGAACGCCTCGTCGTCGAGCTGCCCCAGCCCCGGTGAGACGCTGGCCAGGGCCGGGTGCCGGGCGGCCAGTTCGGCCCGGCTGATGCTCCGGCGGGCCGGGCCCCGGCCCCGGTCGCGGCGGGCTGCGGACCCGGACTCCCGGCGCGGGCCTGGCCGGTCCTGGCCGGTCTGGTCCTGGCGGGTGCCTGCCGCGGGAGGCGGCAGGCGGTCACCTTTTCCCTGGCCGTCCAGGGATCCTGCACCGGGATCACCGGGACCGGGTGCGTCCGGCGGGGGGAGCGGATCGGGTGAGTCAGCGGGCCAGAGCTGGTCGAGCAGCTCGTCGAGCACCGACTCCGGCGTCCGCTCGCACCCGTCGGCGATGCGGATCCGCCCGGACAGGGCCGCGTGCGCGGCGTCGCGGGCGCTCTCACGGGTCAGCCGCGGCTCGCCGCGCAGCCGGATCAGCCCGGTCAGCAGGAGGACCAGGTCGATTGCGCCGCGCACTGAGGAGCCCATGCGCACGTCAGGATGCTCCCGGGTGGCCCGGGTGAGCGTCACCGCGAAGTCCGCCACCGGCCCGCCGTGGCCGGTGACCCCGGTGGTGATCTGCCGCTCCGCCGCGGCGTCCTGGTAGCCGAGGACGACCCGGCAGATCCGGTCGGCGATGGCGTGGCTGACCCGCGCGGTGCCGATCGCGTCGAACGGGTTCATGGCCGCGACCAGGCGGAAACCCCCGGCCGCTCGCACCGGGCCCAGCCTGGGCACCGCGATCTCGCCCTCGGTGAGCACGGTGATCAGGACGTTGAGGGTCTCCTCCGGGACCCGGTTGAACTCCTCCAGGTAAAGCAGGGCACCCGAGCGCATGGCGGCCAGCAGCGGGCCGTCGGTGAAGCTGGCCGCGACGTAGCCCTCGGAGAGCACCTGGGCCGGGTCGTACTGCCCGATCAGCCGGGCCGGGGTGAGCTCGGCGTTGCCCTCGGCGAACACCACGACGGTGCCGGACTCCCGCGCGATGTCCCGCAGCAGCGTGGACTTGCCGGTGCCCGGCGGTCCCTCGATCACCACATGCCGGCCCGCCGCCAGCGCCACGGTGAGCACTTCGCGCTCGCGCCGCAGGCCCACTACGGGTGACGGGCCGCTGCGCTGGGTCATACTCCGGAACTCACGAACGGGTCCCGGTTACGCGCCGTCCCGGGTCACGAGTCATACAGGATGACACCGCGGATGTTCTTGCCGTCCAGCAGGTCCTGGTAGCCCTGGTTGACCTGGTCCAGGGTGTAGGTAGCCGTGATCAGCTCGTCGAGCTTCAGGTCCCCGGACTGGTACAGCTCCACCATCCTCGGGATGTCGGCGAACGGGTCGCCGGAGCCGAACAGGCTGCCCTGGATGCGCTTCTCGAACAGGGTGAGGATCGCCCCGGGCAGCTCGATGGTGTTCTTGGTGGGGTCGGCCAGGCCCGTCACCACGACCGTGCCGCCCTTGCGGATCGCGTTGAACGCGCTGGTCACGACCTCGGAGGTGACCACGCCCACCGTCACGATGGCCTTGTCCGCGCCCACGCCCCGGGTCAGCTGGGTGATCAGCTCCTGGGCTTCCTCGGCCGTCTCGCAGCTGTGCGTGGCGCCGAGTTGCTCGGCAGCCTCCCGCTTGTTGGCCAGCGGGTCGATGGCCACCACGTTCCGGGCGCCGGCCAGCGCGGCACCCTGCACCGAGTTGATCCCGATGCCGCCGATGCCGTAGATGGCGATGGTGTCGCCCGGCTCGGTGGCGGCGGCGTGCACCGCGGACCCGAATCCGGTCGGCACCCCGCAGCCGATCAGGACCACCTTGTCCAGCGGCAGATCCGGGTCAACCTTGATGGCCGAGTTCTCGGAGATGGTCGAGTACTGGGAGAAAGTGCCGAGCATGCACATGCCGCCCAGGTCCTCGCCGTTCTCGTGGAACCGGTAGGTGCCGTCGGGCAGCATGCCGTCCAGGATCGTGGCGCCCAGGTCGCACAGGTTCGACTTGCCGGTCGAGCACCACCGGCAGTGCCCGCAGACGGGCAGGAACGAGCAGATCACATGATCGCCGGGCTTCAGCCGGGTGACGCCCGGGCCGACTTCCTCGATGATTCCCGCGCCCTCGTGCCCGCCCACGATCGGGAACCGGGGCACGATGTCGCCGTGCCGCAGGTGCTCGTCAGAGTGGCACAGGCCCGCCGCCACGTAGCGGATCAGCACCTCGCCAGCCTTGGGCGGATCCAGCTCGAGTTCGGTGATCTCGAAGTCCTGGCCTACTCCGCGAAGTACCGCGGCCTTGGTCTTCATTGACCCTCCCGGCAGATTAGTGACCTGGTGTCACCCTAGATCCGGTATTCGCGGGGGACCAGCCCCCTGGTGACGCCGGGCGGCCGGATGAACGGCCCGATTCCCGCGTCAGCCCGGCTCCGGCCGCGTGTACACGGCCGTGAAAATTCTCTCGTTCCGCGGGGTCGCTCGCCGCGGCGGCGGGCATGGAACAGGCCCCGCCCGCCACCGCGGGCGGGGCCTGCGCTGGGTCCCCGCGGGTCAGCCGTCAGCGATCCCGGTCAGGGGTAGCTGACCACGTAGGTCGGGCCGGGGTTGGCGGTGTCCACCGCGGCGCCTGTGTCGTTGACGACGTGATTGATGCTGCCCGAGCCGTTCAGGAAGCGGGTGAGCAGGTCGTGCAGCTGGACACCCGGGACGTCAGGCACCTGGAACGCGGTGGCCGACTCGATCGGCACGCCCTGGTTGAAGAAGCAGTAGCTGCCCAGGCCGTACCCGGTAAAGCTGGTCACCCGGGGGGAGATGACGAAGGCCGGATAGCCGTCCGTCGTGGGGCTGGACATCCAGGCCGCCTGGCTCGGGGGGTCGTAGGGCATCTCGTTCTGGAAGAAGATGTCCTCGCCGCCCTGGCCGTTCCAGACGACCTCGTTCTTCTGGTAGTGCTCCACGGCCAGGCCGTAGGCGGTCACGTCGTTGCCGTTGACGGTCAGGCCGTTGTCGGCCGTGTTGCTGGTCCACCCCACGCCGGCGCCGTGGTCCGCGCGCCAGGCCCAGATGTCGTCCAGGATGACGTGGGAGCTGTTCACGACGAGGCTGTCGGTGGCCGAGCCCGGCCGTGGCCCCGCCGATCCGGAAGAACACGTCCTGCACCAGTGCGGGATCAGACGCGCTGCCGGTCGCCGCGGCCAGCGGCCCGCCCACCTGGAGCAGCACCGGCGAGTTCTTGGGGCCGGCGTCGAAGATCATGCCCGACAGCTTGACTCCCGGCACGCCCAGTACCTGCATGGCGGCGGTGCCGTTCTGCGGGACCAGGGTGGGGAAGCCCAGGCCAAGCACAATCGTGTTCGGGCGGCTGACCAGGATCGGTGCCTTCAGGTCATAGACACCGGGGGCCAGGAGCAGGTTCTGGCCCAGGGCCAGCGCGGCGTCGATGGCCAGCACCGGCGTGGATGGCGTGGCGATGAAGAACTTGCTGATCGGGACCGACGTGCCCGCCGCGGGGCCGCTCTGCCAGCTGGTGCCCGAGGAGTTGTGCTGCAGGGCTGGCACGAACACGCTGTAGTTCCCGGATGCATCGGTCTGCAGGAACGGCTCCTCCTGAGTCACCGGGCTGGTGGCCAGCGTGGTGTAGGGGCCGCTGGTAGCCGTCGGCGGGAATGTGGTCGGCGGGGCGCCGATGTCACCGGAGAAGACCTGGTTCCAGACGCCGTTGCTCCAGCCGTCCAGGTTGCTGTTGCGGACGATGAACTGCTGCTGCGAGCCGTTGATCACGGTGCTGCCGGAGAAGGCCGAGTCGGCGATGAACCCGCCGCTGGCGTAGTCCGGGCCGCCGTTGCAGTAGTCCATCAGGGACAGCTTGCCGTTGACGGCGACCCGGCGCATCGGGGCGGCCTGGGACACGGCCCAGAAATCGGTGGCCGCCTGGCAGCCCGTCCCGCCGGTGACGTTGATCGTCAGGTTGGACATCGAGCGCCAGAAGTTGTCCAGCGCGATGCAGTTGGTGTTGGTGCCGTCGGCCGCCGGGAGGCACTGGTTGTACACGTCGATGGAACCGTTGATGGTGACGTCTCCCGGCGAGCCGCCTAGGCCCGCGACTTCGGTGTAGTACCCCACCTGGAAGGTCAGCGGATCCGCGGCCGAGCCGTAGGTACCCGGCTCGAACAGCAGCGCGTACCGCTGGGTGCCGAACTGGTTGGAGATCTGCTGGCTGGCGATCGAGTCCACCGTGGCCTGGATCTGGCTCTGCGGCATGCTCGGGGTGAACACGTAGACGTTCGGGCCGAAGGCCGGCTCGCCCGCCAGGTGCGCGGCGGGGCTGACGCTGGTCTGTGCGGCTGGGGCGGCGGTCCGCGCGGGAGCCGCCCAGGCCGGGGCGGCGGTCAGGCCGGCCGCGCCGAGCAGCGCTGCCATCAGGACTGCGCCGCGGCGCAGGGGTCCAGTGGTCTGTAGGGATCTCAGGTTCATCAGCGGTCCGTTTCTGCCGGTAGCACCGCTGCTACCGTGCTCCGTCCGACAGCATCTCCTAGGGGAGACGGAGCACCAAGATCCCGATTACCGTTTTTATGACTTTTAAATAAAGGCCTGAAACATGGCGGGGAGATGGATCCCAGGCGAGCGGCCGGTGAGGCGGGCTGCAGGCCGCCAGGCAGGGTCCGGGCCCGGGCAGGAGGGGCTGCTCAACGACCGTGCAGGAGCTGGTCGAACGGTGTCACGGACGCATAGGGGTCCGCCGTGGCGGGCAGCTCCCGGCGGCCGCCAGGGCGGCCAGCTCGCTAGCGGCCCGCTCGATCCGCTCGGTGAGCGCCTCGCCGGCACCGTCCGCCGCGCCCCAGTCCTCGGTCGCCGCGAAGACCGCGGTGGGCACCGTGATGGCGCGCAGGTAGCTGAACAGCGGGCGGATCGCGTGCTCCAGGGCGAGAGAATGCCGGGCGGTGCCGCCCGTGGCTGCGATCAGGACCGTCTTGCCCGCCAGCGCCCCCGGGTCCAGCACGTCGAAGAACGACTTGAACAGCCCGTTGTACGAGCCGCTGTACAGCGGGGTCACGGCGATCAGGGCGTCCGCGCTGAGCACCTGCCCGATGGCCTCGCGCAGCGCCGGGGCCGGGAATCCGGTCAGCAGGGCGTTGACGATGTCATGGGCCAGGTCGCGCAGCTCGATCATGATCACCTCGGCCCCGGCCGGCAGGTGGCTGGCGGTGGCCTCGGCCAGCTTGGCGGCCAGCAGCCGGGTGGACGAGGGCTGGCTGAGGCCAGCCGAGACGACGGCGATGGTCCGGGCGGTCACCGGCGGCTCCCCTCCAGCTCGGGACCGGTCCCGCCTGCCCCGGCTGGGTCAGCGTCGGCCACGGAGGCCGCCACCCGGCCCTCGTGGGTGGGGCCGTCGGGTACGTCGGCGGGGCGGAGCGCGTCAAGTTCCCGGCGCAGCACCGGCACCACGTCCCCGAGCAGGTCGAGCTGCTCTAGCACGGTGGCCAGCGGCAGGCCGGCGTGGTCCATCAGGAACAGCTGCCGCTGGTAGTCGCCGAAGTGCTCGCGGAACGTCAGCGTCTTGTCGATGACCTCCTGCGGGCTGCCGACGGTGAGCGGCGTCTGCCCGGTGAACTCCTCCAGCGACGGCCCGTGCCCGTAGACCGGCGCGTTGTCGAAGTAGGGGCGGAACTCGCGCACCGCGTCCTGGGAGTTCTTCCGCAGGTAAACCTGGCCGCCGAGGCCGACGATGGCCTGCTCCGGGGTGCCGTGCCCGTAGTGGGCGAAGCGCTGCCGGTAGAAGCTGACCAGCCGGACGAAGTGCTCGGTGGGCCAGAAGATGTGGTTGGCGAAGAACCCGTCCCCGTAGTAGGCCGCCTGTTCCGCGATCTCCGGGCTGCGGATCGAGCCGTGCCAGACGAACGGCGGCACGCCGTCCAGCGGGCGCGGCGTGGCGGTGAACCCCTGCAGCGGCGTGCGGAACTTGCCTTCCCAGTCCACCACGTCCTCGCGCCACAGCCGGCGCAGCAGGTGGTAGTTCTCGATGGCCAGCTCGATGCCGTCTCGGATGTCCTTCCCGAACCACGGGTACACCGGCCCGGTGTTGCCGCGGCCGAGCATCAGGTCCACCCGCCCGTCGGCCAGGTGCTGCAGCATCGCGAAATCCTCGGCGATCTTCACCGGGTCGTTGGTGGTGATCAGCGTGGTCGCGGTGGACAGGATCAGCTTGCGGGTCTGCGCAGCGATGTAGCCGAGCATGGTGGTCGGCGAGGAAGGCACGAACGGGGGGTTGTGGTGCTCACCCGTGGCGAACACGTCCAGGCCGATCTCCTCGGCCTTGCGGGCGATGGCGACCATCGACTTGATCCGCTCGTGCTCGGTGGGGGTGGCGCCGGTGGTGGGATCGGTCGTGACGTCGCCCACGGTGAAGACCCCGAACTGCATGGCTGCTCCAACTCCTCGCGATCCCGGCTCGCGCAGGCCCGGAACCCTGGCTCACTTTATTGAACGTGCAACTACATTAGCGGGGCAGGTATTCCGGTCCCGGGTCAGCTACGCGGCATGGGGCCAGCCCGGCCCGCCGGCCGGGGGCGGGCGGCCCAGGCGGCCACGGCGGCGCCGGAGTTGGCGGTGAGGTGCAGCAGCACCGGCGCGGCCAGGCTGCCGGACCGCTCCCGCAGCCCGGACAGCAGCAGCCCGGCCGCGGCCGTCGCGGCCACGGCCCCGGCGACGGAGCCCAGCGCGGCCCGGCGGCAGGCCGCCACCTGGTTGATCCGCAGCGCCTCCGCGGTGGGCCGGATGTGCCAGACGCCGAACAGGGCGCTGGTCACGGTGACCGCGGACGGGCGCGGCAGGACCCGGCCCAGGGCGGCCTGCAGCACCCCGCGGAACGCGGTCTCTTCCCACAGCACGGTGCCGACCGGGATGCGGACCAGGGCCTGGTAGGCCACGCCGCGCCCGGTGAGGCCGGTGATCCGCCGGTCGCCGAGGACCGGCCGGGTGGCGGGCACCGCGGCCAGGATCACCCAGCCCGCGCCCAGCAGCACGGCCGGCGGCCCGCCGGAGCGCAGGCCGGCGGCCAGCCGGTCGCGCCGCAGGCCGAGGTCGGCGGCGGTCAGGCCGCTGGCCGCGGCCGCCCCCAGCGCGGCGCCGGTGGCGCCGAGGTTGACGGCCGGATACCACTTCTCGGGCCAGCGCAGCCGGCCGGGCAGGTTGTTGTACGCGGTCAGCCCGGCCCCCAGGGCGGCGGCGAAGACCGCGTCCCGCCCGGGGCGCCGCCAGTGGCTGCTCATCCGCCCGGCTGGACCAGGCCGGTCTCGTAGGCCAGGACCACGGCCTGGGTGCGGTCCCGCAGGCCCAGCTTCATCAGGATGCGGCTGACGTGTGTCTTCACCGTCTGCTCCGCGACCACGAGGTGGCCCGCGATCTCCGCGTTGGACAGCCCCCGGGCGACCAGGGCCAGCACTTCCGATTCCCGGTCGGTGAGCTCCCGGAGTTTCTTGCGGTCGGGTCCGCGCGGCGCGCCCATCCGGGCGAACTCGGCGATGAGGCGCTTGGTCACCGCCGGGGCCAGCAGCGCGTCGCCGGCCGCCACGACCCGCACCGCGTCGGCGAGTTCACGGGCCGAGGCGTCCTTGAGCAGGAAGCCGCTCGCCCCCCAGCGCAGCGCCTGGTACACGTAGTCGTCCAGGTCGAAGGTGGTCAGCACCAGGACCTTCGGGGTGCTTGCGCGGGCCGTGATCATCCGGGTGGCCTGCAGCCCGTCCAGCACCGGCATGCGGACATCCATCAGGATCACGTCCGGCCGCAGCTGCTCGGCGCGCACGACCGCTTCCTGCCCGTTCACCGCCTCGCCCACGACCTCGATCCCGGGCTCGCTGTTCAGCAGGGTGGTGAAGCCGGACCGGACCATCCCCTGGTCGTCGGCGATCACGACGCGCACGGTCACGGCTACCTCTCCCCGGGGTCCTTGATATCGGGCAGGACGGCGGTGACCAGGAAACCGCCGTCGTCGGTGGGCGCGGCCTCCAGGTGGCCGCCGAGCATCGCGGTGCGCTCCCGCATCCCGATGATGCCCTGGCCGCCGCCGGCCGGGCCGGCCGGGTGCAGGCCGTTCCACGGGGCCCCGCCGCCCGGGTGCGATCGCCCCCCGGTGCCGGCCGGGCCGGACGGGCCCCCGTCGTTGCGCACCTTGATGATCACGGAGCTGGGCGCGTAGGCCAGCTCCACCCGCACGGCGGATCCGGGCGCGTGCCGCATCACGTTGCTGAGCGCCTCCTGCAGGATCCGGTAAGCGGACAGGTCCAGGCCCTCCGGCAGGTCCCGGGGGGTGCCGCTGACGGCGCAACTCACGAGCACGCCCCCGCTGCGGGCCGATTCCAGCAGCCCGGCCAGCTCAGCCAGGCCCGGCTGCGGTGCGGTGGTCGTGCTGCCGCTGCGCAGCACGCCGAGGAGCCGGCGCAGTTCGCTGAGCCCGCTCAGCGCGCTGGCCCGGATGTCCGCGAAGCTCTCCAGCAGCTCCGGCGGGGGATCCGCGACCTTCCGCGGCCCCGCCTCGGCCTGGATGGCGATCACCGACATGTGGTGGGCCACGATGTCGTGCAGTTCGCGGGCGATGCGCTGGCGTTCCTGGAGCAGCGCGCGCTCGCCCTCGAGGCGCCGGGTCTGCTGGGCGAGCTCGGCGCGGCCGCTGCGCCGGACCCGGACGATCGTGCCGGCGAGCAGCGGGATGGCCATGAGGAGCGTGCCCGCGCTGGTCCGCGCGTCGATGAGGGTGGCGCCCAGCACGGTGAGCACCCCCACGGTCGCCACGAACCACGGTTTGCCGCGCAGCGCGACCGAGTACAGGCACAGCGCGTACACCAGCAGGCCCGCAGGCACGTACACGGCGGAGAAGAACGAGCGCGGCCCGATGGCCACTGACGTCCAGGCCAGCCCCACCGCCGACGCGCCCCAGGCCACGGCCGGGAACCGGGTCCGCAGCAGGAGCGGCGCGCAGACCAGGAAACCGAAGAGGAGCAGCACCACCGTGCTGTAGCGGTGGCCGTGCACGGCGTTCTGCGTCTCTAGCCACGAGTCCGTGATCCCGAACAGGATGATCGCTAGCACCGCGTCGGCCAGGAACACCACATCGGCCGGCCCGCGCTGGAACCGCTGGAGCCACGCCGGATGTGGTGACGGGGGATCGGTGGCGCCGGCCGCGACCAGGGTCGCGACCCGGCCCGGGATCCCAGAACTCATGACCCCAGCGTATGTGCGGGACGCCTGCCTCTTCGTGACCCGCGAGGGGTATCTGCCCTGCCCTACTCAGGTAGGGGGCCGGCCCTTCCCGTGGCCCGGCCGGGGGTGGCGGGCGCTACCTCCGGGGCAGGCTCCCAATGGGTCCCGCAGCGTGACGCCGGCTACACCGGGCCGTCCGTAGCTTTCTGGCCAGCACCCCACTGGTCCAGGAAGGACAGCCATGAGACTGCGCCGCGTGGCCGCCATCACCGTCGCTGCCGCCGTCGTCGGCGTCACGCTGACGGCGGCCGTGAACCCGACCCCCCCGGCGGACCCGCCGGTGTCACTGCCAGCCCTCACACCGCAGGGGCTGTCCGCCCGCTACGCCGCCACCGGCCGGGCCATCGACCGGGCGGCCCGGGCGGCCGCCCGGGGCGGCGACCCGGGACAGGCCCGCACACTGGAAGCCCTGGGCCGCGGGCACTTCCTGGGCTTCGACGCGAGCGGCCAGGGCGAGGCCGTCGAGGTGCTCGGCAACCTGGCCACCGCCCGGCGGGTGGCCATCCTCGTGCCCGGCTCCGACACCTCGCTGGCGACGTTCGATTCCCGCGGGCCGGCGTCGCCGGACGGCGGGGCCCGGGCCCTCGCCGCCCAGGCCCGCCGGCTGGATCCCGGTGGCCGACTCGCCATCATCGCCTGGCTGGGCTACCGCACCCCCAGCCTGCTCAGCCCGGCCGTCCTCACGTCCGGGAACGCGGGGCAGGGGGCCCAGGCCCTGCGGCCCCTGGTGATCAGCCTGGCCCAGCGCGGCGATCAGGTCGCGCTGCTGTGCCACAGCTACGGATCCGTGGTCTGCGGGCTGGCCGCCCCCCAGCTGCCCGTCACCGACATCGCGGTCTACGGCAGCCCGGGCATGGACGCGGCCTCGGTGACGTCGCTGCAGACGACGGCCCGGGTCTGGGCCGGCCGGGAAGCGGGCGACTGGATCCGGCACGTACCCCACATCCGCCTGCTGGGGCTGGGGTTCGGGACCGATCCCATGTCGCCGTCCTTCGGGGCCCGCCGGTTCGGCTGCGGCGGCGCCGGCCACAGCAGCTACCTGCAGCCGGGCAGCGAGTCGCTGCGCAACCTGGCCTACATCGCGCTCGGCCAGCCCGGAAAGGTCACCCGATGAAGGCGGCCCTGGTCCGGTACGCCCGGGTCATTGACGCGGCTACGCCGGCCGGGCGCGACCGGACCGTGGACGCGCTGCGGGCGCTGGCCATCGCGGGGGTGATCCTCGGCCACTGGCTGGTTACCGCCCTGGTGGTGACCAGCTCCCGGGGCGGTGCGGGGCTGCACGACACCAGCCCGCTGGCCTCCCATCCCGCCCTCGCGCCAGTGTCCTGGATCTTCCAGACCCTCGCCGTCTTCTTCTTTGTCGGCGGCTACTCCGCCGCCCGTAGCTACAAGGGTCGGTACCTCACCTGGCTGCGCGCCCGGCTCGTCCGGCTCGGGCGCCCGGTGCTGGTGCTCGCGGCGGTCTGGGTACCGCTCACGATCGCGATGATCCTGGCCGGGATACAGTCCCCGGCCATCCACACCATCGTCTGGCTGGTGCTCAGCCCACTGTGGTTCCTGGGCGTGTTCGCCGGGCTCACCGCGCTGACCCCGCTGGCCGTGGCGCTGGTGCGCCGGTTCGGCGCCGCGGCCGCGCTCGCCCCGGCCGCCGTGGTCGCCGGGGTCGACGCCGCCCGGTTCGGCCTCGGCGGTCCCGCGTGGCTGGGGTGGGTCAACGTCGGGGCCGGCTGGCTGGTCCCTTACCTGCTCGGGATCGCGTGGGCGCGCGGGTCCTTCCGCGGCTGGAAGGTGCCTGCCGCCATGCTGGCCGCCGGCGCGGGCGCCACGGCGGCGCTGATCACCTGGGCTGGGTACCCGGCCAGCATGGTGGGCGTGAACGGCGCCCGCATCTCGAACCTGAACCCGCCCACGCTGGCCGCCGTCACCTTCGGCGTGGCCCAGGTCGGCCTGGCGCTGCTGCTGCGGCCGTGGCTGGCGCGGGCCATGCGCCGCCCGCTGGCCTGGGCCCTGGTCGCGCTGGCCAACCTGTCGGCCATGACCTTGTTCCTCTGGCACCAGTCGGCGTTCCTGGCCGTGACCATGGCCGGGTCACTGATCGGCCGCCTGCCCGGCCTGCTCACCTCGCCGGCCGGGACCTGGTGGATCGCCGAGCGGCTGGCCTGGCTGCCGGCCTTCGCGGCCGCGCTGGCCCTCGCGTGGCTGGTATTCCACCGCGCCGAGCGGTCCCGCCGCCGGCCGGAAACCCCCGCGGCGCGGCCAGGCGGCCAGCGGCCGGCCGGGCCGGGCCGCACGCCGGCCCGGACCGTAAGTTCGCCGGCCCAGGACCGTCAGTTCGCCGGCCCAGACCGTCAGCTCGCCGTCTTGAGCCGCTCCAGCAGGGCCTCGTGCTCGTCCCACATCGCGTCCGGCAGGTGGCTGCCGAACGTCGTGAAGTACTCCCGGGTGTGGTCGGCTTCGTCCTGCCAGGCGCCGGCGTCCACGGAGAGCAGCACGGCCAGGTCCGCGTCGCTGACCGTCAGGCCGCTGGTGTCCAGGGCGCCGTCGGCGGGCAGGTTGCCGATCGGGGTGGCCTGCGCCCCGGCCGTGCCGTTCAGCCGCTCCGTGATCCACTTGAGCACGCGGCTGTTCTCGCCGAACCCGGGCCAGGCGAACTTGCCGTCGGCGTTCTTGCGGAACCAGTTCACCGCGTAGATCCGGGGCAGGTTCCCCGGGTCGGTCAGGCCGCCGATCTTCAGCCAGTGGCCGAAGTAGTCACCCATGTTGTAGCCGCAGAACGGCAGCATGGCGAACGGGTCGTGCCGCAGTTCGCCGACCGTGCCCTCGGCGGCCGCGGTCTTCTCGGACGCGATGGTCGCCCCGAGGAAGACGCCGTGCTGCCAGGAGAACGCCTCGGTGACCAGCGGGACCGCCGTGGCCCGGCGGCCGCCGAACAGGATCGCTGAGATCGGCACCCCGGCCGGGTCGTCCCACTCCGGCGCGATGGACGGGCACTGCGCGGCGTCCACGGTGAAGCGTGAGTTGGGGTGGGCGGCCGGGCTGCCGGAGGCCGGCGTCCAGTCGCGGCCCTGCCAGTCGGTCAGGTGCGCCGGCGGCTCGCTGGTCAGGCCCTCCCACCACACGTCGCCGTCGTCAGTGAGCGCGACGTTAGTGAAGACCGTGTTGCTGGTCAGCATCTGCAGGGCGTTCGGGTTCGTGGCCTGGCTGGTGCCCGGGGCGACCCCGAAGAAGCCGGCCTCCGGGTTGATGGCGTGCAGCCGGCCGTCCTCGCCGAAGCGCATCCAGGCGATGTCGTCGCCAATGGTCTCCACCCGCCAGCCCGGGACCGTGGGCTGCAGCATGGCCAGGTTGGTCTTGCCGCACGCGGACGGGAAGGCGGCCGCGATGTACTTGGCCTCGCCCTGCGGCGGGGTGACCTTGAGGATGAGCATGTGCTCGGCCAGCCAGCCCTCGTCGCGGGCCATGGCCGAGGCGATGCGCAGCGCGTAGCACTTCTTGCCCAGCAGCGCGTTCCCGCCGTACCCGGATCCGTAGGACCAGATCTCCCGGGTCTCCGGGAAGTGCGAGATGTACTTGGTCTTGTTGCACGGCCACGGCACGTCCGCCTGGCCCGGCTGCAGCGGGGCGCCCACCGAGTGAACCGCCCGGACGAAGAACCCGTCCGGGCCCAGCTCGTCCAGCACGGCGGCGCCCATCCGGGTCATGATCCGCATGGACGCGGCCACGTACGGCGAGTCGGTGATCTCCACGCCGAGCTGGGAGATCGGCGAGCCGAGCGGGCCCATGCAGAACGGGACGACGTACATGGTCCGGCCGGCCATGCAGCCGGCGAACAGGCTGGAGAAGGTGGCGCGCATCTCGGCCGGGGCGATCCAGTTGTTGGTCGGCCCGGCGTCCTCTTCCTTCTCCGAGCAGATGAACGTGCGGTCCTCGACCCGGGCGACGTCCGAGGGGTCGGAGCGGGCCAGGAAGCTGCCCGGCCGCAGGTCCGGGTTGAGCGGCAGCAGTGCGCCCTGCTCGACCAGCAGGCTGGTGAGCTCGTCCCATTCCGCCGGGGAGCCATCGCACCACTGGACGCGGGCGGGCTGGGTCAGCGCTGCGATGTCCGTTACCCAGTCAATCAGGCCGCTGTGTGCCGTCGGCGGCTGCTGCAGTCCTGGAATAGCGTCACTCACAGGAGGTCCTCCCAATCACCGGCCGCTACCCGCAACTCGTTTAGCGCGGGGTCTCAAAAAGAAACCGGAAGCCACCTTAACAAGATGCACTCAAAGCCCGGCGGAGTGGTAGACCTGCATGTGTGGAGGTTTGTGGCGCTCAGCCCGCGATTTTGTAACACTTGTGAAGACGATAGGCGATGGTCTAGACCGATTCGCTGAGCTAAGGCCTGCAGGACCTGCGTGACTATTCGCCGGGGATCCGGAAGTTGCGGACCGGTGAACGATGACCGAGAAGATCGCGAACTTCACCAGACGGGGTGTGATGGTGGTCACGAAAGCCCGGGTCGGGGTCCGGCTTCGCCGTTTCCGTGAGGAACGTGGTCTCACCCAGGCCGCCCTGGCCAGCTCACTGGGCATCTCACCGAGCTACGTGAACCAGCTGGAGTCCAGCCAGCGCCCGATGACGGCCTCCGTCTTGCTCAAGCTGGCCAGCGTGTACGACGCGGACCTGCAGCAGTTCTCGGCCGAGGACGCCGACCGCCTGGTGGCGCAGCTCCGGGACGTGCTGACCGACCCCTCGGTCGGGGAGCAGATCTCGATGGCGGAGATCCGTGAGCTGGCCGCGGCCATGCCGGCCGTCGGCCGGTATGTCATCGAGCTGCACCGCCGCTACCGGCACGGCCGCGACGTCAACGAGACGATCATGACCCGTATCGACGCGGGTGAGGCGGGGTCGATGTCGGTGCCACCGCCGATGGCCCAGGAGGAAGTGCAGGAGCTGTTCTACGCCCGGCGGAACTACTTCCCGGCGCTCGACCTCGGGGCCGAGCGGATCTTCGCGCAGGCGGACCTCAGGATCGGCAACGCCGAGGCCGGGATCACTGACTGGCTGGCCCGGCGGCACGGTATCCGGGTGGCCGACCTCCCGGACCGGGACCAGGACGTCAAGCGGCGCTACGACCCCGAAGCCCGGGTGCTGACCCTGTCCCCGCTGCTCAACTCCGGCCAGCGGGCGTTCCAGCTGGCCACCCACCTGGCGTCCGCCGAGATGTCCGCGGAGATCGACCAGATCGTCACCGAGGCCAGCCTGTCCGGCGACGATGCCCGGATGCTCTGCCGGATCGGCCTGGCCAGTTACTTCGCGGGCGCCCTCGTTCTGCCCTACCGGCCGTTCCTGGACGCGGCGGAGACGGTGGGCTACGACATCGCGCTGCTGCAGCGGCGGTTCGACGTGGGCTACGAGACCGTCGCGCACCGCCTCAGCACGCTGCAGCGCCCGGGGGCCCGCGGCGTGCCGTTCATCTTCGTCCGGGTCAACCGGGCGGGCAACATCTCCAAGCGCCAGTCGGCCACCAGCTTCCACTTCTCCCGGGTTGGCGGCTCCTGCCCGCTGTGGAACGTCTACGAGGCCTTCGTGCACCCGGGGGAGATCCAGACCCAGCTGGCCCAGATGCCCGATGGCCGCAGCTACCTGTGGGTGGCCCGGACCGTGTCCCGGCGCTACGGCGGCTACGGCACGCTCGGCAAGACGTTCGCGGTCGGCCTGGGCTGCGACCTGCGGCACGCGCACCGGCTGGTGTACTCCCACGGGCTCGACCTGGGCAGCCCGTCCGCGCTGGTCCCGATCGGCCCGGGGTGCAAGGTGTGCGACCGGACCACCTGCCCGCAGCGGGCCTTCCCCGCGCTCGGCAAGCCGCTGGACCCGGACCCGCATCACGGCAGCTTTATCCCCTACGCCACCGGCGACGGCGTGACGGCCACGCCGGACGCCCGGCAGGCCTGAGCGTCGCTGAGCAACCTGCCGACCGGCGCCTCAGCGACGAGTGCCGATCGGCAGGCATCTGCTATCCGTGCAAGTGCGGCATGTTCTGCAGGATCAGGACAGCGCCTGAGGCCAGCAGGACGAGGACCGCGATCGCCACGACCATCACGACGATCCTGAGCATCACGCGCCAGAAAACCACCGAGAAGATCGCGAACAGCAGGATCACGTACCGGATGGATCCGGCGGCGTGCGGGGCCGCGAGTGCGACGTGCATAATTACACCTCCTCAGCGTCGCATCGAAATGAGCGGAGCCGGAGAAGTGCTCTGCGCCGCGAACCCGCAGCCGGGCCGCCGTCAGGTGGCATATCCCCAGGTCAGGAACGGGGATTGCATCTCACGTGGCAACCGGTAGCATGAGGCACAGCACAGGCCCTTCCGTAGCAACAGACGGGTTTCTGTCATTGGCGCGGCCGATGTCCTACCATCGGCCGTGCTGCTTTTCCGGGCAGGCTGAAAAGCCCTGATCGGGGGAAGCGACAGAGGCGCGAACCGCCAGGCGTGCAGAGTGCTCGCCGATACTCTTGGCTGGCTTTCTCCGGGGGCGACCTCCTCTCCCCCACCGCGCTGTCCCGGTCACCGGGTCCGGCCTGGAGACAGGTGTGGTGGGACGCTCCCAGAATCTCACAGGGCGGTGGCAATTGCCAGAAGATATTTTTTCTTGGCAATTGTCGATCATGAGTGAACGTAGCTCGGGCCCTGGCAGCTGCCCGGTTAGCGGGTGCAAAACCCCTGGCCAGCGCATCCTTGGCCGGACAGTGCCAGCGTGCGACCGGGCCGCGATCCAGAACCACGGAATGCGGTGCAGAACCTGGCTGGGGGTGTAGGATCGCGCGCAATGTAGAAGGCAATTGCCAAGGGCGATAGCCTTGCGTCAGGTGGGATCCGTGCCGACCCGGAGCTCACCGCACCTCAGATCGTGCACCGCTTGAGGGAGTGCAGGCCATGGCGGAAGCCACGCCCGCGGACCGTCGCCGCGAGCCAGGCACGTGCTCGCGATTGGCCTGCTCCTTCACCCAGCGCCTCGTCGTCACCGGCAGATCCCCGGCCGGGGCCGGTCGTGTCTGCCCCACCGGGCATGGCGTGGCCTTCTCTCGTCACTATCCGGGAGGAGCGGCCAGCAATCACCATCCCTGATACCGGCTTCGTACCCTGCACGTTTACTTGGACCCGTTAGCCGTGCGATGCGCCCTTGGGTCGCTGGATTGGTATGTCAATTCATGATATTGCCGGGCCGATGGCTAGGTGATGATCCGGGACAGCCGCCATCTGAAAGGCATAAAAGATGCAAGAAAGGAAACCCACGCTCCGCCAGCGCGAACTTAGCATGCGCTTGCGCCGGCTCCGTGAGGGTAAGAAACTCTCTGTCGGCCAGGTCGCGGATAAACTTATGTGCTCGGCCACCAAGGTGAGCAGGATCGAGACCGGCGCGCGTCGTGTCAGCTTGCGTGACGTCCGCGATCTCTGCCAGATTTACGGCGTGAGCGAGTCTGAGATAGCTCAGCTCATGGATCTAGCCCGGATAGCCCGCGAAGACGGGTGGTGGGCCCGTTATGACGATCTCGGGGTAGGGCCATATTTTGACTTGGAGCAAGAAGCCAAGGCTATCACGTATTACTCCATGTCTTTCATATACGGTCTTCTGCAAACCGATGACTACGCCCGTGCCATCATCAGGGGCATCAACCCGCTGATGGACGACCAAGTGCAGAAAGAGCGGGTAGAAGCGCGGATGCGCCGTCAGGAACTACTCGAACGGGCTGGCCGGCCCCGGGTCCGGGCGCTGCTGGACGAGGCGGTCCTTCGCCGCCAGGTCGTCGGCCCGAAGGCGATGGGCGCACAGCTCGGGAAGATCCAGGACATTGCGGCCTCAGAGAAGATCATAGTCCAGATCGTTCCCTATACCTCTGGTGCCCACGCGAGTAGCGACAGCAACATGACGCTCTTCGAGTTCGGTGATGCGTCCGTGCCCGGCATCGTCCACGTCGAGGGCCTCATTGGCGGTCAGTACATAGATCGGCCAGAGTCGGTAGAACGCTTCCGCGAGATGCTTGACAATCTGCGCGATGCCGCGCTATCCCCGCGAGAATCCCAAGTCTTGATCACCGAGATCAAGGATGCGCATGAGCGCGGCGCCTGAAGGTAGCGCCGCTGTGCATCAACCACGTCCGAACCGAGGACTCCATATAATGGAAAGTGCGGGTTCTGCGAATCCTGCTACACCGCCATGGCGTACGGCGAGCATGTGCAATGGCGGTGACTGTGTCCGGGTTGCACCCTGGGGGCGAATGATCCTCCTGGGAGATACCAAATCTCCTGGCGGCCCGGTTCTCTCCTACACTCATTCCGAGTGGAACGATTTCATAGCGCGGGTGAAGCGCGGGGAGTTCCCAACTTATTGAAGGATGCTGCGCGCGGACCCGGGTACCGGGCCGCCGTGGCAATAGTGTTATTGATGAGAGCCGGACCCCTGCGGGCCGGCTCTCATCAATAACAGGGGGCTCGCTAATCCCACCGATCACTCGGGCCACAGTTTGCCATTTGACAAGAATCTAACCCTCATGCTTAGCATCGCTGGACCGGAGGCCGCGCGGTAGTCATTGGGCCGAAGCTTGGGAGACGCGATGGCGGTAGAGGGAGAAGACGCCCTCGGATGGCGATGCAGCAGCTTTTGCAACGGGGGATCATGTGTAGAAGTCGGGCTGCAGGCCGATGCGGTCGCCCTACGTAACTCCGCGGATCCAGCCCGCATCCTGACGATTCCGGTGGCCGGCTGGCGGGCCTTCGTCCGCGACTGCAAAGAGGGCCTGATCCCTTCCGGGACGTAGCCGCCGTCCTTTCCAGGAGGGATGCCGGTGCAGGAGTACGACTACATCGTGGTCGGCGCGGGCACGGCCGGCTGCGTGCTGGCGGCCCGGCTCTCCGCGGACCCGGGCGCCCGGGTGCTGCTCCTGGAGGCGGGCGGTGCGCAGCGGACCCGGGCCATGACCGTGCCGGCCGCGTGGCCGGAGAACCTCGGCTCGTTAGCCGAATGGGGCAGCGTCACCACGCCCCAGGCGGACGCCGGGCCGCTGCCCTACCCCCGGGGCAAGGTGCTCGGCGGTTCCGGGTCCATCAACGCCATGGCGCACGTCCGGGGGCACCGCGCGGTCTACGACAGCTGGGCGGCGGACGGGGCGGCCGGCTGGGCCTTCGCGGACCTGCTGCCGTACTTCCGGCGCAGCGAGCGGGCGGCCGGGCGTGACCCGGCGCTGCGCGGCACCGGGGGGCCGGTCTGCGTCGGGCCGGCCGAGGACGGCGGCCGCCATCCGGTGGCTCGCGCGTTTGCGGAGGCGCTGGCCGGCGCGGGGTGGCCCGTCACCGACGATCTGAGCGGCCGGGACCAGGAGGGCGTGAGCTGGGCCGACCTGGCCATTTCCGGCGGCGAACGGGTCAGCCCGGCCGATGCCTACCTCCGGCCGGTACTGGGCCGCCCGAACCTGGTCACCCTGACCGGCGCCCTGGCTACCTGGCTGCACGTGCGCCGCGGCCGGTGCACCGGGGTCAGCTACGTCCGGGCCGGGGTGCCCGACGAGGCTGCGGCGGCCGGCGAGGTGATCCTGGCCGCGGGGGCGGTCGGGTCCCCGCAGCTGCTGCTGCGGTCCGGGATCGGCCCCGCCCGGTCCCTGCGCGGCCTGGGCCTCGACGTGGTGGCCGACCTCGCGGGCGTCGGCGCGAACCTCCAGGACCATCCCATGGTCATGGTGTCCGCCGCGGCGCGCTCACCGCTGCCGCCGAGCCGCTACAACCACGGGGAGATGTACGCGGCGCTGCGCAGCGGGCTGGACGGTGCCTACCCGGACCTGCAGCTGTTCCCGATCCTGCTGCCGCTCGCCCCGGCCGGCTGCGAGCCGCCGGCGGCGGGCTACGCCCTGGTCACCGCGGTGGTCGCCCCGTCCAGCCGGGGCACGGTCCGGCTGGCCTCGGCGGCGCCGGACGCGGCCCCGCGGGTGGACCCGGGCTTCCTGACCGACCCGCAGGACCAGGCCCGGCTGGAGACAGGGCTGGCGATAATCCGGGAGGCGGCGGCCGGCCCCGCGCTCGGCCGGCTGCTGCAGGCCGAGGTCTGGCCCGGCCCGGACGTCACCACCCGGGCCGGGCTCCGTGCGTACATCCGCCGTACGGTGGGCAGCTATTACCACCCGGCCGGCACCTGCCGGATGGGCACCGGCGACCTGGCGGTGGTGGACCCGCGGCTCCGGGTCCACGGCCTGGCCGGGCTGAGGGTGGCCGACGCGTCGGTCATGCCGGCCATCCCCAACGCCCCGCTGAACGCGACCGTGCTGGCCATCGCCGAGCGCGCCGCGGGCCTGATCACCGCGGGCTGAACCCGTGATCTAGAACACGCCGAACTCCCAGAGCGAGTACCCGTACGGGGTGGCCCGGGCGGTGCCGTACATCCGGATGTAGCGGCCGGTGCCGGAGACGTTGAGGGTCTGGGTGCCGCCGGTTCCGCTGGTGGTGGAGTAGATGGTGGTCCAGTTGGTGCCGTCGGGTGAGGTCTGGATCTGGAACGCGGTGGCGTAGGCGGCCTCCCAGTTGAGGGTGACCTGGCAGATGGCCTGCGAGGAGCCGAGGTCAACCTGCAGCCACTGCGGATCGGAGAACGCGCTCGACCAGCGGGTGCCGGTGTTCCCGTCGGTCGCGCTGGCGGCCGGGAACGAGGCGTTCTCGGTGAACGACGCCGTGGTGGGGTGATTAAGCGCGAGGTTGGCGGGGCCGCAACTGCCGCCGCCCCCGCCCCCGCCGCCGCTCCCGGTGGGCAGGGTCCACTGCTGCTGGGCGGAATCCGTGCAGGTCTCGATGTCGAGCCGGGCGCCGGTGTTTCCGCCGGGATCGGTAAGGCACAAGCCGGAGCTCGGGTTGACCAGCTCGCCGTTGGACTGGTGGGTCCAGCCCTGGGCGGCCGTGGCGTTGCAGGGATACCAGTCGACGTTGGTGCCGCTGGTGGTCCCCGCGCTGACCACGTCCAGGCAGCCGCCCTGGGTCCGCAGGGTCCCGTCCGTGTACGGCGACCACTGCTGGCCCGCACTGCCGTTGCAGCCGGCCACGCCGATGGGGTTGCCGGAGGTGTTCAGCGAGTTCTGGTTGGCCAGGCACAGCCCGCTGATCCCGGTGACCGTCCCGGTCGCGGTGGCCGTCCCGGCCGGGGTGGAGTTGCCGCCCTGCTCGTAGACGGCCACGTAGCCCACGCTCATCGAGGCGCCGGAGGTGGTGGCCGAGGTCGGGGTGGTCGTGCCGGAGACGCCGTCCGGGTAGTTGCCGCCCATGGCCAGGTCAAAGATGATGAAGAACCCGTGATCGACGGCGGCCTGCCAGGCGGCAGTGCCGACCGAAGCCTCGGTGATGGTGCTCTCGACCACGCCATCCATCACGAACTGCATGGTCTCCGCGCTGGTGCTGGTCCGGTCAACGATCACTGAATAGGTGTGGTACCCGGTCTGGCAGCCGGAGCCAGCCCCCGGGCAGGCGATCAGCGGGTGCCCGGGGCTGTTCGCCGAGTTGTGAAAGGTCTGGGAGGCCTCGTTCAGCCCGTTGACGTCCTCCATCATGTCGATCTCGCCGGACTGCGGCCAGCCGCCGCCGGTCCGCATCGGGGATCCCAGCGCCCAGAACGCCGGCCAGTAGCCGAGGCCGCTGGCCGGGTTGGGCTGCTCGATCGACGCGGTCAGCTCGAGTTTGCCGCCCGGCGGGGCCTGGAAGTCGTCCCGGGTGCTCTCGATCCGGCCGGACGTCCAGGTGCCGCCGTTGTTGATGGCCTTCAGCACCAGGTGGCCCTGGCCATCCAGGTAGACGTTGCTCGTCGAGTTGGTGGTCTGCTCCTTCTCCCCGGTCCCGTAGCCGGTGCCGATGTCGTAGAACCAGTTCGCCGAGGACGGTGCGGATCCCGCCGCGCCCGCGAAATTGTCGCCGAACACGGTGGTCCAGCCGGCCGGCGGCGGGGGGACGGTGTCAGCGCGGGCGGCTGGGGCCCGGACCAGGCCGGTGCCCACGACACCGGCCAGACCGCCCGCCAGCAGGGCTAACGCCGTGAGCACCGAGCGGGGACCGGGTGACCTCAGCCGGCGCCAGGGCCGCCTAGGGCGGGGTGCGGGGGGCATCAGGCTGCGCCAGCCCCGCCCGCGGCGGCGTTCCGCGGCGGCATTGCTGCGATGGTTCATCTGCCATTCCTCCTGCCAGGGCCCGCCATTGGGTAGCCGGAACTGACCACCGCGCGGCGGGCGGTTCAGCCGCGGGTGGTGGTCTTCGTTGCGGAGAATTTTGCTCTTAATACAAGCCTTTTATGAAGGTGTAATCCTGGGTTGAGGGACTGTCAAGAGCCCCGGCGGACGCGTCCGGCCGGCGTCGTCCCGGCGGATCCAGCCGCAGTCGCCGGGTCTGGCCGACCGGCGGAACTCGCCGCGGACGAGGCCGTCCGCGCGGCCGACACGGTGCTGTTCACCGTGCCGAACCAGCTCGGGGTGGCCTACAACGCACGCATCCTGGCCACGATCGCGCGGGAAATCGCGCCCGCTCTCGGCTGGGCCCCCTCGGGCGCCGCCACCGCGGCCTGACCGCCGCCCGACTATGACCTGACCCGGCCCTGACCGCGCCTGCGCGCCGGGCCGGACCGCCTGACGTAGACTGCGCTGTCGTTGTGCCTAACGCATCACCTTCCGTACGGAGACGCAGCATGAGCATGGAGAAGCCCGAGGTCGACTTTCCCGGGGGCGAGCCGCCGGCTGACCTCCAGATCACCGACGTCTGGGAAGGCGACGGCGCGGTCGCGAAGGCGGGCGACACCGTCGAGGTTCACTACGTCGGGGTCGCATACTCCACGGGCGAGGAGTTCGACGCCAGCTGGAACCGGGGCGCCCCGCTGCAGTTCCAGCTCGGCGCGGGGCGCGTCATCGCCGGCTGGGACCAGGGCGTGCAGGGCATGCGGGTCGGCGGCCGCCGTCAGCTGATCATCCCGCCCGGCCTGGCCTACGGCGACCGCGGGGCGGGCCGGGCGATCGCGCCGGGCGAGACGCTGATCTTCGTCTGCGACCTGGTCTCCGCCTGATCCTGGCGCCCCGCCGCTAGCGCGGGGACAGGACGCAGAACTCGTTGCCCTCCGGGTCGGCCAGCGCCGTCCAGGACACCCCGGCTCCCTGGCCGGCGTCTGCGGGGGCCGCGCCCCCGTCGCGCAGCCGGGCCACCTCGGCCGCGGGATCGTCGCCCCGGTAGGGGGCCACGTCCGGGTGGACCCGGTTCTTGACCGTCTTGCGCCCGGGGACCCGCAGGAACTCCAGGTACGGTCCGGCGCCGCCGGGAGACCGGAGCCCGACGATGTCCTCCTCGGTGCGGGTGATCTCCCAGCCCGTCGCGCCGGCCCAGAAGCGGGCCAGGGCCGCGGGGTCGTGGCAGTCGGTGAGGATGGCCGCCACCGGGCCGGTGTCGCGGTAGATATCGCGCGGCTCCAGCACGCAGAACTCGTTGCCCTCCGGGTCGGCCATGACGGCCCAGGGCACGTCGCCCTGGCCGATGTCCACCGGGCCGCCGCCCAGCTCCCTGGCCCGGCTGACCAGCTCGGCCTGATGCGCCGCCGAGCTGCTGGCCAGATCCAGGTGCACGCGGTTCTTGCCGGACTGCTTCTTGTCGTCGAGCCCTTCCGGTACCGGGACGAAGATCAGGGGCACGGCCACCGGATCGGGATAGGTGTAGCCGGCCGGCCACACGTCCACCTCGTCCGGGGCCTCGTCACCGATCTCCCAGCCCAGCAGGCCCGACCAGAACCGGGCCAGCCGCGCGGGATCGCTGGCGTCGGCGACGAGATGAACCAGGCGGGTCGGCATGGCACCCAAGGTATCGCGGGCGCACGCCGTGCGGAGGGGGCCGCCCGGCGGGGTAGCCCGCGGCCGGGAACAGGCGGACCCGCCAGGACGCTGTGCTCTATGTAGTGCCCCGCCACCAGTGGGGCCTGTCCCGAAGGAGCTGAGGTGTCCGACACCTACCACAAGGACCCCCAGGCCATATCCCAGCTCACGCCGGAGCAGTACCGGGTGACCCAGCAGAAGGGCACCGAGCCGGCGTTCCGCAACGAGTACTGGGACAATTCCGAACCCGGCATCTACGTGGACGTCGTCTCCGGCGAGCCGCTGTTCGCGTCGGTGAACAAGTACGACAGCCGCTCCGGCTGGCCGAGCTTCACGGTGCCGATCGAGCCGGGCAACGTCGTCAAGAAGCGCGACTTCGGCCTCGGCATGATCCGGACCGAGGTGCGGTCCGCGCACGGCGACAGCCACCTCGGGCACGTGTTCCGTGACGGGCCCGCCGACCAGGGCGGCCTGCGGTACTGCATCAACTCCGCGGCCCTGCGCTTCATCAGCGCCGATGACCTGGAACGCGAAGGTTACGGGGCCTACCGCACACTGTTCGAGCAGACAGACGACGACACGAGGAGTGCAGCACGATGAGCGCCAATTCCGAGCAGGCCATCCTGGCCGGCGGCTGCTTCTGGGGTATGCAGGACCTCATCCGCAAGCGCCCCGGCGTCATCTCGACCCGGGTCGGGTACACGGGCGGCGAGGTGCCGAACGCGACCTACCGGAACCACGGCACCCACGCCGAGGCCATCGAGATCACCTACGACCCGGACCAGATCTCCTACCGGGACCTGCTCGAGTTCTTCTTCCAGATCCACGACCCGACCACGCGGAACCGGCAGGGTAACGACATCGGGACCAGCTACCGCTCGGCGATCTACTACACGAGCGACGCTCAGAAGCAGGTCGCCGAGGACACGATCGCCGACGTCGAGGCCTCCGGCCTGTGGCCGGGCAAGGTCGTCACCGAGGTCGAGCCCGCCGGGCCGTTCTGGGAGGCCGAGCCCGAGCACCAGGACTACCTGGAGAAGTACCCGAACGGCTACACCTGCCACTTCCCCCGGCCTGGCTGGAAGCTGCCGCGCCGCGCGGACACGGTCAGCAGCTAACTGAACACCATTACCTGATTACGGGCAGGCGCGCGGGCCCGCCGGGACGGCACAAGCCGTTCCTGGCGGGCCTGCGGCGACTTTCAGGGCTGGTGTTTCGCGGGGAGCGACGTGACGAGCACGTCCAGCACGGGGGAGCCGGGGCCGGGCTCGCGCGTCCGGGCGACCCTGCGCCAGCCCCAGGCCCGGAAGGCGGCCTGCGCCGGGGCCGCGGCCGGTGCGACGGTGAGCGTGGCCCGTTCCTCGGGGCGGTTCCTCAGGACCAGGTCATGCAGGGCGGCGCCGATGCCCTGGCGCCGCCACGGCGCGCGCACCAGCACGTCGGTCACAGCGAACGTCCGGCCCGGATGCTCAGCGGTGACCTCCTCCGGCAGCGCGGTGGTCAGCTCCCGCCACCACGAGGTGGACGGCCGGAGCGGGAACCCGGCCGCGTAGCCCACCAGGTAGTCACCATGGCGGGCCTCGGCCAGCAGGTAGCCCGGCTGGCGGCGCTGGACCCGGAAGCGGTCCGCGAACCGCTCGGCCTCCTCGTCCCGGCGCGGCGGGGGCACGGCGTGCGCCTCGGCGTGCAGGGCCGCCAGTTCGCCCGCATGCTCACCGGCCTCCGCCCCGCCGAGCACCTGGAATGTGATGTCGGGGGCAGGCACACTCACCTTCTTCACCGGCCCTCTCCCGGCCCGGTCCCGCAGCGTCGAGGACTGGCGCGCGGTCCTCGACGCCAACCTGACCACCGCGTTCAGGGCCGGCGCCGGCACCTCCCCCGGGACTGGTCACGGCGGTGATGACGTCCACGGTCAGACCGTTCTGGAAAGAAATCACGTAGCCCTGCGGATGGGGTGAATGCGCAGCTGATCAGGGTTTACGGCCCATGCCGGCGTAGGCGGGGATCACCAGCGGGTTGGGCAGGGTTCGCCATTGCGGAAGGGGCACGATCCCGGGCTCGATGAGTTCCAGGCCGTCGAAGTAGCGTGCGATCTGCTCGCGGCTGCGCAGGGTGGACCGGGCCGGGCCGAGCCGGGAGTTGAGCTGGGCCGTGCCGTCGGTGACCCGCTCGGTGTCGATGTCGGTCGTGGTGTCCGAGATGGTGAGGTAGCTGCCCGGCGGGACCGCGTCCATCAGCCGGGAGACGATCTCGTGCGGGTGGTCCTCATCCGGGACGTACTGCAGGACCAGCAACGACATGACCGCGATGGGCTGGCTGAAGTCGAGGATCCCGGCCGCCGCCTCCAGGATCTTTGCCGTGTCCCGCGCGTCGGCGTCCACGTAGGCCGTCGCTCCTTCCGGGCTGCTGGTCAGCAGGGCCCGGGCGTGCGCGAGCACGATCGGGTCGTTATCCACGTACACGATCCGCGACTCGGGCGCGATCGCCTGGGCCACCTCGTGGGTGTTCTCGGCGGTCGGCAAGCCGGTCCCGATGTCCAGGAACTGCCGGATCCCGGCCTCACCAGCCAGGTACTGCACCGCGCGGCGGAGGAACGCCCGGTTGGCCCGCACGCCGTCCAGGATGCTCGGCATCACCTCGATGAAGGTCTCGGCTGCTTCCCGGTCCGCCTCGTAGTTGTCTTTCCCGCCCAGCCAGTAGTCGTAGACCCGGGCGGGATGAGCGCGGGTGATGTCGAAGGACGGCGGCTCGGCGGCCATGTCACTGCCCTGGCGGCCGGGGGAGACGTCCTGCCTGCTCATCGGCTGGTGCCCTTCTCGCTAGGTGCCCGGCCGCTGCGGCCCGGGCGGTGTGGGCCATGGATAGGCCTGGCGGTTATGCCTGCAGCTCACGGCTGACGTGGTCGAAGAAAGGTATGGTCTGCGCCGGGCTCAGCGAGATGGTGCTCAGCCGGTTCATAATGTCGAGGTAATGGTCGGTGGCGGCCGGCTTTTCCAGGTAGATGGCGCCGGTGAGCTGCTCGATGTACACCACGTCGGGCACGGCGGGCTCGCTGAAACGCAAGATCGTGAACGACCCGCCGGCGGCGTCATGGCCGCCGGCCTCGAACGGCACGACCTGCAGGGTGACGTTGGGCAGCTGGGCGACCTCGGCCAGCCGCCGGAGCTGGGACCGCATCACCTTCACCCCGCCGACCGGTCGGCGCAGCGCGGCCTCATCCATGACCGACCACACCCGGGGTGCCCTGGCCGCGGTCAGCAGCTCCTGCCGTTTCAGCCGCACGGCGACCCGCCGGTCCTGCTCCGCCGGGGTGGCACCGCGCAGGCCGAGCGTGGTGACGGCGCGGGCGTAGGCCTCGGTCTGGAAAAGCCCGTGGACGAACTGCAGGTCAAAGGACCGGATGCGGGAGGCTGAGGCCTCCAGGCCCAGGTAGGGCTCGAACCAGCCGGGCAGGATGTCGCCGAACTCCGCCCACCATTCCTGGGTCTGCGCCTGCCCGGCCAGCGCCAGCATCGCGCTGGTGACCGGGGCATCGGTCACCCCGTACAGGGTGAGCAGGTCCCGCACGTCGCGGTCCTTGAAGCCGACACGCCCGTTCTCCATGCGGCTGATCTTGGATCGCGAGGACCGGATATGCCATCCCGCGGCGTCCGGGGTGATCCCCGCCGCCTCACGGAACTGCCTGAGCTGGCTGCCCAGCATCATCCGTGCGGCCGCGGAGCCGACGCTGGCTTCCGCGGCGGGAGGGCCGCCGCCCGGCTCCTGGCTCATCTGCCCCCCGACCTTGCTCTGCTGCATCGTGCTTCGCTGCTGCATCGTGCTTCGCTGCATCTGGCCCGCTGGACGCCTCATTCTCGAAGGGAATGGCTGCGTAATGGCTGTTTATGAATTTTTACACGCTATCACCGCGTCCGGGGTAGGGCCGGGCAGGCGGCTGACGCGCCGGTGCCCGGTGCCACTGGGGGGTGGCCTGCCGCCGGGCCTGGCGCAGTTCGGTGAAATAGGCGCTCGACTGCCGGTCCCACAAGAACACGATGACGGCCAGGCCGACGCCCCACTCGGCCAGGCCGGCGATCCAGGTAGCCGGGGTCAGGAGCCCGTGGGAGTAGGTGTTGGCCACGGTCAGGCTGTCCAGGGCGAAGAAGACGGTGGACAGGACCCGCACTCCCGGGCGGCCACGCCTCGTCCTCCTGGCCACGGCCAGCCATATGCCGACGCTGATCAGGCCGGCGATGATCGTGACCGTCAGCGTGCCGGTCGTCGCCGCGCCGAGCGCCCCGGGCCCCGCGCCCGGGTACCGCTGCCGGAGCGTTTCCCTGAGCCGGGGCATGGTGGCGACGGCGGTGAGGATGCTCACGGCGGTGAGGGCAGCGCCCACGTACATCAGCCGGACCGCGTTGATCATGGAGCGCGGGGGAACTGGCCGCCTGGCGGCTGCGGCCTCCGCCGGTGCGCGCGTGCCAGGCAGGTGCTGGTGCTGGTTCTGAGGCTGGAGCTGGGGCGCTGGCATCGCGGTGGTGGCCAGGGCGGGGGACGGCTGGGCCGGCGGTGGCAGGGCCGGCGGTGGCGGGGCCGGCCACGGGCCGGCCGTGGCCGGGGTGCGCGCCAGGCAGAATTCGAGGATCTGGCGGGGCGCGGGGCGCGGGGCGGCGTCCTTCCTGAGGCACTGCTCGATCAGGGGCCGCAACTGCGCCGGGCAGCCCGCCAGGTCAGGGGGCTCGTGCAGCACCCGGTAGGAGACGGCGGCCGTGTGACCCTCGCCGAACGGGCTGCGGCCCAGCACCGCGTAGGCCGCCAGCGAGCCGAGCGCGAACACGTCGATGGCCGGGGTGACGGGCTTGTCCAGGATCTGCTCAGGCGCCATGAACTGCGGGGAGCCGACCATCATCCCGCTGCGGGTCAGCGAGGTCGCCTCCAGGGCCCGGGCGATCCCGAAATCGATCACCCGCGGGCCATCCGGCGCCAGCAGCACATTGGACGGCTTGAGATCCCGGTGGACCACGCCGGCCGCGTGAATGGCCTGGAGGGCTTCGGCGACCCCGGCGATCAGCCGGAACGCCATAGCCTCCGGCATCGGCCCGTTCCCGGCCACCGCTTCCTGCAGGGACGGGCCGGGCACATACGCCGTCACCAGCCACGGCGGCGTGGCGGCCGGATCGGCGTCGAGCACCTGCGCGGTGTACAGCCCGTGGACCCGGCGGGCGGCCTGGATTTCGTGACGGAAGCGGGCCAGGAAGTCGCGGTCCTCGCTGAGCTCGGGACGCACCACCTTCAGCGCGACAGGCCGGCCCGCCGGCGTGGACGCCAGGTAGACCCGTCCCATGCCCCCCGCGCCGAGCCGGCCGCGCAGCCGGTAGCCTCCGATTTCAGCGGGATCATCGCTGGTCAAAGGCTGCATAACTCGATCCCTCGTCCCTCCCGCCGTCTCCCGGGCCGCCATCGTCCTGGCCGGCCGGGAAGGCCGGGGAAAGCCACGGGCAGGCTCCCGCCCGCACGTATCAGCTCATTCCGCGCACCGAACCTAACGTCTTTCCCTCAGCAGCACCCGGAAACCCACCGCACCCGGCGGATCACCGGCGCCGCCGGTCAGCCGAGCGTGAAGGGGTCCCGGGTACCGCCGGTGAGTTCCACCCACACCGACTTGTTCTCGGTGTACTCGTCGATGGCGGCCGCGCCGTTCTCCCGGCCCAGGCCCGAGGCGCCGTAGCCGCCGAACGGCACGCTCGGCGCGACCACCCGGTAGGCGTTGATCCAGACCGTGCCGGCCCGGAGCCGGGCCGCGACCCGGTGCGCGCGGTGCACGTCCTTCGTCCAGACCGCCCCGGCCAGCCCGTAGGGAGTGTCGTTGGCCAGCTTCAGCGCCTCGTCCTCGGTGCTGAACGTGTACGCGGACAGCACCGGGCCGAAGATCTCCTCCCGGACCACGGTGGACTGCGGGCCGACCCCGGTGAGCACCGTCGGCTTGATGAACAGGCCGCCGAGCGCATCGTCGGTGACTCCGCCGCAGGCCACGGTGGCCCCCTCGTCCTGCGCGGTGCGCAGGTAGCCGAGCACCTTCTGGTACTGGGGCTCGTTCGCGACCGGCCCCATCTCAGTCTCCGGGTCGTTGGGGTCGCCGAGCCGGATCGCGGCGGCCCGCTCGGCCACCAGCCGGACCAGTTCGTCGTGCACGCTGTCGTGCACGATCAGCCGCGAGCCGGCCATGCACGTCTGCCCGGTGGCTGCGAACACCCCGGCCACGAGCCCGTTCGCGGCCGCGGCCAGGTCGGCGTCGGGGAACACGATCTGCGGGGACTTGCCGCCCAGCTCCAGGGTGACCCGGTTCAGGTTGTCCGCCGCCGCGCGCGCGACCGCACGGCCGGTCGCCGAGGAGCCGGTGAAGGCCACCTTGTCCACGCCGGGATGCCCGGCCAGGGCCGCGCCGACCTCGCGGGACAGCCCGGTGACCACGTTGACCACACCGGGCGGGAAGCCGGCCTTATCGAACAGTTCCGCGAAGGCCAGCGTGGAGACGGGCGAGTGCTCGGAGGGCTTGACGACCATGGTGCACCCGGCGGCCAGCGCCGGGGCCAGCTTCCAGGTCAGCAGCATCAGCGGCGAGTTCCACGGGGTGATCGCGGCCACCACGCCAACCGGCTCCCGCCTCGTGTACACGAGGTAGTCGGGGCTGGGCGCGGGGATCTGCCGGCCTTCCAGCTTGTCGGCCAGCCCGGCGTAGTAGTGGTACCAGGAGCCGAGCCCATTGAGCTGGCCGATCATCTCCCGGTACAGCTTGCCCGAGTCGCTGACCTCCAGCTGGGCCAGGTTCTCCGCGTTCTCGCTGATCAGGTCGGCCAGCCGGCGCATGAGCGCCGCCCGCCCGAAGCCGGTCAGCCCGCCCCAGGCGCCGTCCAGCGCGGCGCGGGCGGCGGCCACGGCCGCGTCCACGTCCTCCGGGCCGCCGTCGGGCACCAGCGCCCACGCGCTGCCGGTGTACGGGTTCTGCGACTCGAAGGTCCGGCCGGAGATCGCGTCGGCGGACCGGCCGCCGATCAGCATCCGGAACCGGGTCAGGTCTGTGCTCATCAGCGCTCCGTCGCTCATTGGCCTGCCTCGTTAGCTCTTCGCTGCTTCCGCGGCCAGGATAGGCGCCGCCGCGGTGGAGCTGCGGGCGGAGGCCGCCGGTGGCCTGCCGGGCGGCCCGTCATCAGCGGGTCGGCTGCGGTGCGGCGGGCTCGGGCGCCGGGCGGTCGGGCGCCGCGCGGTTGGGCGTCGGGCGGTCGGGCGTCGCGCGGTCGGGCGTCGCGCGGTCGGGCGTCGCGGCGGTCAGGCGTCGCGCGGCGCTGGCGAGCGGCCATCGCGGCGTAGATGACGCCGGCCAGGACCGGGCCGGCCAGCGCGGACAGGTCGGCGCCGTCCAGGGCGCCGGCCACCGGGCCGACATAGATAGCGGTATTCACGCAGAGCAGCGCGGCAGCAGTGCCGATGATCATGGCCGTGGCGCCGGCCGGGTTGACGCCATGCCAGTACCAGAAGCGGCTGCCCGGGGTCTCGTCGTGCAGTTCCCGGCCGTTGTAGCGGTTGCGGCGCAGCAGGATGTCCACGCCGTAGATCGCCAGCGCGGGGCCGAGGAACGCCACGGTGAGCGCCAGGATGTTGTTCAGGGTGGCGAGGAAGTTGGAGATGAACAAGGCATAGCCGGTGATCGCGACCGCGACGATGGCGTCGAAGATGACCGTGACCGACCGCTTCCACGGGATGCCGACCGCCTGCAGCGCCAGCCCGGTGCTGTAGGCGGTGAGGACGTTGTTCGTGATCGCCCCGGCCACGATGACCAGCAGGAAGACCGGGTAGAACCAGCCGGGCAGCAGCGCTTTCAGCGACGCTTGCGGGTCGCTCATGTCCACCACCGTGCCGGCCAGCACGCCGAGCCCGCCGAGCAGGACGGCGGGCGCGAACCCGCCCAGCGCGGTCCACCAGATGATCCCGCGCCGTGAGGCGCTGGCCGGCAGGTAGCGGGCGTAATCGGCCCCGGTGCCCCAGGACAGCGGCGACGAGGCAATGATGGTGAACCCGGCCGCGGCCACCGCCCACAGTGCGGCCCCGTGCACCGCGTACTGGGCAGGGGCCTGGTAGCCCCACTGGGCGTGCCGGAGCACGTCGTAGCCGAGCACCAGGATGCAGGCGAGCAGGATCCAGGTGAACCAGCCGCTGAGCCGCACGATCGTCGCGTGGCCGTACACGCTGATGGTGAAGGTGACCAGCGCGGTCGCGAGCACGATGACGAGCTTGACTGCGGCACCCGCATGGCCGGCCCAGTGCTCGGCCAGCGCGAACCCGGCCAGCGCGCCCAGGGAGAGGTTGATCGCCTCGTAGGCGACGCCGATCCCCCAGCCGAGCACGATGTTGTAGACGCGGTTGCCGCGAACGCCGAACATCGCCCGGGTGACCACCTCGCTCGGCGTGCCGGAACTCGGCCCGCTGACCGACAGCCACCCGACCAGCGCCCAGAACAGGTTCCCGGCCACCACGACCGCGAGCGACTGCCAGGCGCTCAGTCCGAGCAGCACCATGGTCCCGCCCAGCACGATGTACAGGTAGCTGATGTTCGACGCCGCCCACACCGCGAACAGGGACCGCGGGCGGCCGTGCCGTTCCGCGTCCGGGATGTAGTCGATGCCGTGTGTCTCGACGCGCCCGGGCCGGTCACTGGCGGGCCCGGTGCCCGCATCACCTGGCACCGCGTCTCCTGGCACCGCATCGCCTGGAACTGCGTCGCCCCGAACCGCGTCATCTGGCACCGCGTCTCCCCGAACCGCGTCCCGGGGGGCTGCGCGGCCCGCTGCTGTCTTCGTCATCCCGACTCCCGCGAGTCTATTGGTGCAAACACCAATTGCTTGTTGGTGCGAGAGTCAATAACATGTTGGACGTGACGTCAAGACCTCAGGCCGCGGTGCGCCGCAAGCCCGCCAGCCAGCGACGCGCCGAGATCATCGAAACCGCCGCGTCGATCGCGGTCAGCGAAGGCCTGGACAAGCTGACTGCCAAGCGGGTCGCCGAGACGCTGGGGGTGTTCCCCGGGCTGGTCAGCCACTACTTCGCCACCGCTGACGAGCTCGTCGCCGCGGCCTTTGCCCACGCCGCGGAGCAAGAGCGGGACGACGTGTTCGGCCACGCCGGTGCGGCGGGGCCGCCTCGTGACCAGGTGCGCCGCCTGCTGGCCGCCTGGCTGCACGAAGACCGGGATCCGGTCAGCCTGCTCTGGCTGGACGCCTGGCAGGCCAGCCGCCGGCGTCCGGCCCTGCGGGATGAGGTCGCCCGGCAGATGCACGCCGACCTGGACCGCCTCTCCGCCCTGATCCGGGCCGGCGCCGCCACCGGCGACTTCCGGATCGCGGACCCCCGGGAGACGGCGATCCAGGTCCTGGGCCTGATCGACGGGCTCAGCGTGCAGGCCGCCACGCGATCGACCCTCGATTACACGGCGGTCCGCGCCATGGTGATCACCACCACCGAGCGGCTGCTCGGCCTCGGGCACGGCACCCTGGCCGGCGGACCGAGCTAGCGGCTGGTGCGGGCCAGCCCGGGGATGACCACGGCCGCGACCGCGACGTGCAGCACGATCAGGCCGGCCGCCGCCGCGATGGTGGTCGCGGCGATCAGCGGCAGGGCCAGGGACGCGGCCAGCGCGGTCAGGGCCAGGCCGGTCCAGGGCCGCCGGGCGTGCGCGGTCCGCTTCTCGAGGATGGCGAGCAGCAGCCACCCGAGCAGCGCGGCGGCCAGGCTGATTCCGATGACCTGGCCGGCCCCGATGGTCTGGATGTGGCGGCCGCCGCCCTGATGGCCGCCGCCGAACCGGATGCTCAGGCCGACGCCGAGCAGGGGAACCTCGACGATCCAGGCCGCGGCGGCGGCGAGCGCACCGCCCGCGGCGACGAGCGCCCGGGTCCGGCCCGGCTTCGGGTCGCGCTGGCGGTCCTGCTGGGCGGGGGTGTGGGAGGTAAGCATCCTGGTCTCCTTGGGTCAGGCCGCGGCGGCCGGTTCGCGCCGCTGACGCCCAGGCTTCCCCGCCTCCCGCTCCTCGGGCATCGCCTGCCGGATGGCTCCGCCGGCTGCACCGCCCGCGGTAGCGGGTACTCCCGGCGGAGTACCTCAATCAGCCTCCGCAGCGACGATGGCCAGCGTTTCCCGCCGGTATACGCTCCGGGGAAATGGGCATCGCAAACGTGGCCAGCCTGCCGCGGCGCTGGTGGGGCGCCGCGGGCGTCGCGGTGGTGACACTGCTCGCCGTGATCGGTTCCTACGTGGAGGCGAATCCGGCCCACCACTACGCCGGCCTGCACCTGGCCAGCCATCCCCCGCTGGCCGCGTACCTGCTGGTCGGGCTGCCTGCCGTCGCCCTGGTGTGGCGCGGCAGCCACCCCGTCGCGGTCTTCCTCGCCGCCGTGACCGGCGCGGTCGCGTGGGCCGCGCTGGGCCAGATCGACGGGGCCGCGCTGGTCCCGGTCATCGTCGCGCTGTACTGGGTAGCGCTCACCCGCCCGCGTGGCGTCGCGCTGGCGGCCGGCCTGGCCGGGGCGGTGGCCATCTTCCTGGCCGAGGGCCTGCTGGGCCCGTTCGGCTGGCTTGGCGGCCCGAACGCGACGATGTGGCCCGAGTTGCTCGCGGCCGCTGCGGTCGGCGGCTACGTCGCGGCCCGCCGCCAGTGGCTGGCCGCCGAGCGCGAGCGCGCCGAGCGCGCCGGGCAGATCCGGGAAGAGGAAACCCGCCGCCGCGTCGACGCCGAGCGGGTGCGCATCGCCCGCGAACTCCATGATGTCGTCGCCCATTCGATGGCAATGATCAACGTGCAGGCCACCGCGGCCAGCCTGCAGCTGCCGGGCGACCCGGCCCGCGTGGCCGAGGCGCTCCAGGAGATCCGCCGGGCCAGCAAGTCCGGCCTGCGCGAGCTGCGGGCGATCCTCGACGTGCTGCGGCAGGTCGACGGCGAGGGGCCCGCCGTGCCGGTGCCGGATCTGCCGGCCATCCAGGCGCTCGCCGACGCGACGAGCGCGGCCGGCACGCCCACGACGCTGCGGCTGGACGGTGACCCGGTCCCGCTCCCGCCGCCGGTCGCCCTCGCCGCTTACCGCATCGTGCAGGAGTCGCTGACCAACGTGGTCCGCCACGCCGGCCGGGTCTCCTCGACCGTCAGCGTGGTCCACGAGGATGGCTCCCTGCTGGTGGACGTGGTCAACGAGAGCGGGACCGGCCCCGCCACCTTCGGCGACGGGGCCGGCGCGGGGCTGGCCGGGATGAGGGAGCGGGCGGCGGCCCTGGGCGGGACCCTCGACGCCGGGCCGTGTCCCGGCGGCGGCTGGCGCGTGCACGCGACGCTCCCGACGGCTGGTGCTGAGGCCGGGGGCGGGCCGGTCATGATCAGGGTCCTGCTCGCCGATGACCAGGCCCTCGTCCGGGCCGGTTTCCGGGTCCTGGCGGGCGTCGCCCCCGACATCGAGGTCGTCGGTGAGGCGGCCGACGGCGCGGCCGCGGTCTCCCAGGCCCGGTCGCTGCGCGCCGACGTGGTGCTGATGGACATCCGCATGCCGGGTACCGACGGCCTCGAAGCGACCCGCCAGATCGCCGCCGATCCCGGCCTGGGCGGCGTGCGCGTCATCATCCTCACCACGTTCGAGGCGGACGAGTACGTCTTCGAGGCGATACGCGCCGGGGCGAGTGGGTTCCTCGTCAAGGACATCGAGCCCGAGGACCTGGTCCACGCCATCCGGGTGGTCGCCCGGGGCGACGCCCTGCTCTCGCCGGGTGTCACCCGCAGGCTGATCTCCAGTATTGCCGGGCGCGCGCCGGCCCAGCGGGTTGACGCCTCCGCCCTGGCGGTGCTCACGGACCGCGAACGCGAGGTGCTCGCGCTGGTGGCCGCCGGGATGAGCAACGACGAAATCGCCGCTGTCCTGTATATGAGCCCGCTGACGGCGAAGACTCACGTCAGCCGCGCGATGGTCAAGCTCGGTGCCAGGGACCGGGCTCAGCTCGTCGTCACCGCGTACGAGACCGGCCTGGTCCGGCCCGGCCTGCCCTGAAAGCAGGCCGCCTCAGTGAACGGTGAGTGACTCCAGTGGCGTCCCCGGGTCGGTCAGCCCGGCGGGCTGGCCAGGGCAAAGAACTCGGCCCGGGCCTGCGCGTCGGTGCGCAGCATCCCGGTCAGGGCTGAGGTGACGGTGGTGGAGCCGCGGGCACGTACTCCGCGCAAGGACATGCAGGAGTGCTCCGCCTTGAGGAGCACGCCCGCGCCGCGGGGATCCAGGTGCGTGTCCAGGCAGTCGGCGACCTGCTTGGTCAGCCGCTCCTGGGTCTGCGGCCGGGCCGCGAAGTGCTCGACCAGGCGGGCCAGCTTGGACAGGCCCAGGATGCGCCCGCCAGGGAGATAGCCGACCTGCGCGACGCCGGAGAAGGGCAGCAGGTGGTGTTCGCAGAGCGTGCGGAAGGGGATATCGCGGGCCAGGACCAGTTCGTCGTAGCCCTCGTCGTTGGGGAAGGTGGTCAGCCGCAGCGGCTGCGCGTCGAGCAGTTCCGCGTAGGCGCGCGCCATCCGGCCAGGTGTTTCCCGCAGCCCTTCGCGGTCATGGTCGATCCCGAGCGCGGCCAGGAAATCAGCGGCGGCCCGCTCCGCCGCGTCCAGGTCAACGCCGGCCTGACCGCTGGCTATCCGTAGCACCGGCCGGGGAGATTCCCCGGGGCCGGGGACTTCCTGCGGCGCGGGCGGCGTGTGCCCCGCCGGCGGCGCCGGCGGGGCCGGTTCAGCCAGCTCAGCGTGATCGAGGGCCAGTTCCTGCGTCATCGCAGTTCCGTCCTTCGCGCGTCATCTGTGACCGGGCCGGTGCCGATCGCCACGCAGCAGCATCCGGGCCGGGGATCGAGGGCCGGGTGCAGTCCGCTCGCCCCGAGACCTGCGACGAGGCCGTCGATCAGGGCCAGGTTCATGCCGCAGACGATCTCGGTGTGCTGGGTGGCCAGGTGATGGAATGGGCAGTTACGCAGGCGCACGGTCCCGTCCTCGTCGCGCCACGGCTCGAAGCCGTTTCCGCGCAGCGCGTCCGCCGCGGCCTGCAGCATGTCATGCCTGCCCGGATCGGGGATGCGGTGGCGTCTCCCCAGACCGACGCCGAATTGCCGGGCAGCGTCACGCAATGCGGCCCGGCTAGCACCGCTGCGGTCGGCTTCGACGGCCACCGCGAGCAGGCCTGCCGCCAGTTCGTATTCGCGGGGCGGCACGGTCACCGCGAACTCGCTCCCGGAACGGGCATACACCTTGGCTGGCCGGCCAGCCCCGGGGCCCGCCCGCCCCGCGGGCCGCTGATAGGAGGCAGTCAGCAAGCCCAGGCTGACCAGCTTGTCCAGGTGATACGCCGCCAGCGGGCGGCCGATCCCCGCCGCCTCCGCCGCCTCATCCCGGCCCACCGGCCCGCTGTGCCCGGCCACGATTTCATACAGCCTGCGACGCACCGGATCGCCGAGGCTGCTCAGCGCGGCGAGTCCCGATTCCTCCTGGTCCATGACGGAACTCTATCACTAATGAATATTAGTTAAATGTACGGTCATGCCTCCTGCGCTGATGGACATCCGCATGCCGGGTACCGGCGGCCTCGACGGGCTTCAGGCCGGGAGCCGCTCAGCCTTGGCCAGGTAGCATCCCCAGACCTGGTGGTCATAGTCCGGGCCGAGGTCGGGAAGGTCCCGGTAGTCGTCCGGGTCGACCTCGGTGAGCGGCCGCTGGGTCTGCCAGCAGGTGACCGTGAGCCTGGCCAGGACGTGCACATCGATGGCGGCCAGCATCGCCGAGGCCAGCGACGGGCCGCGGGTCACCAGGCCATGGCCCTGCAGCAGGCAGGCCGGGCGCTCACCCATCGCCGCGAGCAGGCCCGCCGCGCGCTCTGGGGTGCGGATCAGGCCGGCGTAGCCGTAGCGGGGGATGCCGGCCAGGGCCAGCCGCATCGCCGGGATGTTGTAGGCCCCGACGATGGGGCGCAGCGGCAGGTCAGCGACGGTGCAGGCCACGACGTCCGGCGAGTGCGCGTGCACGACAGCCGTGGCGTCCGGGTGCGCGGCGAGGGTGGCCGCGTGGATGGGCAGTTCGGCGGGCAGCGCGATGGGCGGTTCACCGGGGTGCAGATTCCCGTCGAGATCGGCGAGCGCGATGTCCTCCCCGGTGGTGAACCGCAGGCCATGCTCGGTTGACCGCCGCGCCCGCACCAGGAAGTGCGTGTCGCTGACCCTCAGGCTCACGTGCCCCAGCGTCGTCTCCACGAGCCCTTCCATGGCGAGCACCCGGCAGGCTTGGGCGACAAGACGCCGTTCGCGGGGGTACGGCACTTCTGCGGTCACGGTGGTGCCTCCTCCTGGCTGACGTTCCGCTCGCTGCTCGCACCGAGGAAGACTGCCCCGATATCTCCCCGGGAGCCGATCTCGCGCGCCCGCCCCTGCAGCTCCACCGCCCCGCCCACGAGGAGATACACCCAGTCCGAGACGGCGATGGCCTGGACGGCTCGCTGCTCGACGAGGATCACCGCGACACCCGCGGCGGCCAGGGCGGGCACGTCCTGCTCGAGCAGTTGCGCGCTCGGCATGGGAGCGAGGCTCGCGGTCGGCTCATCCAGCAGGACGACCGAGGGCGCGGACATCATCACGCGCGCCAGTGCGACGGTCTTGCGCTCACCGCCGCTGAGCCGGCCCGCTGGCGTCCGGGTCAGGCGGCTGAGCGCCGGATAGGTCTCGTGCACGCGATCGAGGGCGGCCTTGAGCGCGCGGCGGCTGAGCCCGTACCCGCCCATGAGCAGGTTCTCCCGGACGGTGAGCGAGGCGAAAACTTCGCGCTCTTGCGGTAGATAGGCGAGCCCGCGCCGCGCCCGTGCCTCGGCGGGCAGTGCGGTCACCTCGGCGTCGCCGTGCCAGATGTGCCCCGCCCGGGCGTTGACCAGGCCGGCCAGGGTCTTCAGCAGCGTGCTCTTGCCGGATCCGTTGGGCCCCACCACCGTCACGACCTCACCCGGCCCCGCGCTGACGCTCACCTCACGGACGATGACCGCGGCTCCGTAACCCGCCACGACCGACTCGGCGCGGACCACCGGCCCGGGCCGGCCTGCCGGCACCTGCTCAAGCCCGTCAGTCGCCACCGCCACCTCCCAGGTACGCGTCGACGACCTCCTGGTTGGACTGCAGTTCCGCCATGGATCCCTCGGCGAGCACCGCGCCCCGCACCATCACGACCACCGGGTCGCACAGCTTCTCGACCAGGCGGAGTTCATGCTCCACCATCAGCATCGTCATCCCGGCGCCGCGCATCTCCAGCAGCCGGTCAGCGATCGAGGCGGCCAGCGCCGGGTGGACGCCCGCCATCGGCTCGTCGAGCAGGAGGAGCGCTGGCTGCGCCATCAGCGCGCGCATGAGCTCAACGAGCCGCCGCTGGCCGCCGCTCAGCGCCCGGGCGTAGTCGTTCGCGATGCCCTCCAGCCCGAACCGGCGCAGGATGTCCCAGGCCTGATCCAGCAGCCCGGCCTCGGTCGCTGACCAGGCATGCTTGCGGCCGAGCGCGGCACTGGCCCGCTCGCCTCGCCAGGGCGCCGCGCCCACGAGGAGGTTCTCCAGCACCGTCAGCCCGCCGAACACGTTGGCCTGCTGGAACGTGCGGACGATGCCCCGGTGGGCGATCTCATGCGGCCGCTGCCCGGCGATCTCGCCGCCGTCGAACCTGACCGAGCCACGGGCCGGCCGGATGCTGCCGCTGATCAGGTTGATCACGGTCAACTTGCCGGCACCGTTTGGCCCGATCAGGCCGGTGATCGTGCCCGGCTGGACGTCGAAGGTCGCGTCCCGCACGGCGAGCACGCCACCGAACTGGCAGGCGAGGCCCTCGACCCGGAGCAGCGGCGGCCGGGCCGGCGCACCCGCCGTCATCCTGCCTCCTGGCCGCCGGCCTGCTGGCCGTCATCGCGGAACACGCGCCTGCGCTCAGGCAGCAGGCCGTTCGGCCGGAACCACAGGAAGACAAGCAGGCACGCCCCGATAACGACCCAATCGAGCGAATCGATCAGGCCCGGGTAGCCGAAAGCGGGCAGATGCCGGGACGCCTCCACGATCCCGATCGGGACCAGAAGCGCGCCCAGCGCCCCGCCGGCGAGGTTGCCCTTGCCGCCGACGATCAGCGCGGTGAAGAAGAGGAACGTCTCCGGATACAGCCAGCTGGACGGGCCCCACGCGGTCACGTACTCGACCAGCAGGCCGCCGCTCAGGCCGGCCAGCGCCCCGCCGGCGATGAGCACCTTCATCCGCAGCGCGTCCGGGTTACGGCCCAGCGCCGCGACCGCGCTCTCGCTCTCCCGCACCGCGCGCAGCAGGCGGCCGAAGGGTGACCGGGAGATGCCCCGGGCGACCCACCACGCCACGGCGCAGCACCCGGCGGTCAGCCCGAGGAAGATCCAGTTGTAGCCGAGCGGGGTGACGTGAAAGACGCCGGCCAGCGGCTGGGGGATCAGCGCCAGCCCGGTCGGCCCGTTGACCAGGCCGGTCTGGGCGTCTGCCAGGCCGGTGGCGATGAGCGACAGGACCAGCATCGCCATGGCCTGGTAGTCCGCACGCAGCCGCCGCATCGCGATCAGCCCGATCGGGACGGCGAGCATGCCGCCCACGGCGGCCGCGCCGAGGAGCGGCAGCGGAAACGGCAGCCGGAATCCGCCCAGGTAGGTCTCGAAGCTCCCGTAGGCCTTGGCCGGCTTGAGCGCGAAGAGGGCCGCGGCGTAACCACCGGCCGCCTGGAACACGACGAAGGCGAAGTTGTTGATGCCGGCCAGGCCGAACTGCAGATCCAGGCCCCAGATGGCGATGAGGTTGATGCCGAGCAGGATGGCCAGCCCGCTCAGGTAGTAGACGAGGCCCGCGCTCACGCGACAAGCTCCCGGTCCGCGGCGAACTCGGCCAGGATGCCCTGCGGCCGGAGCACGAGCACGGCGATGAGGATGACCCAGGCGGCGATCGTCTTGTAGGACGGGGAGATGACCGCCGCGGCCGCCTGGCTGACGAGGCCGATGATCAGGGCGCCGATCATCGCGCCGGCGGGCTTGCCGATGCCGCCGAGCACCGCGGCGGCGGCGAGGGTGATGAAGAAATCGCTGCCCGTCGAGGCGGAGAACGAGCCCTCGCCGATGCCGAGCAGCACGCCGCATATGCCGCACAGCGCACCCGAGATCAGCCAGGCGACCGCGCGCGTCCGGGCCGGTGACACCCCGCAGGTCCGGGTGAGGGAGACGTCCGCCGCGGTCGCCCGCATCGCGAGGCCGAGCTTGGTCGTCCGCAGGAGCACCTGGATCGCTGCCATGGCCAGCAGGGCGACGACGATGGTGGTGAGCTGCGTGCTGCTCAGCACCACCCCGCCGATGTTCATGGTCGTCTGGCGGCCGGCGCTGAACGACAGGATGTCCGGCCCCTGGATCGCCTCCAGGCCGAACTGCACCATGAGGCTGATCGCGATGGTCACCATCGCGATCCCGAACCCGGTCGCGCCGCGGCGGATGAACGCGCCGACCACCACGTGGCCGATCAGCAGCGACAGCACCGCGCCGCTCGCCGCGCCGACGGCCATCGCGATCCACAGGTTCGCGGCGTGCCCGGTCAGGCCGTACTCGGCGAATATGCACGCGGTCAGGATCGACCCGAACGCCAGGTTCAGCACGTTGGTTACGCCGAACTGCAGGGTGAAGCCGACCGCGCCGATGGCGAGCAGCGCCGCGCTGTAGACGCCGAAGATGACGATGCCGAGCAGCAGGGTCATGACCCTGCTCCCCGCCGGAGGCGGCCCGTCCGGGCGCCCGGCCGCGCCGCGGCGTGCACCGCGGGCCACGTGGCGCCGTGCACCGCGGGCCACGTGGCGCCGTGCACCGGCTACCGCCCCTCGGCGGCGGCCACGTCCCTGGCCGAGACCAGTTTCTCCGGCAGGTTCGTCACTGGGTTCTCCGCCGCCCACAGCCCCGCGGAGTTGTGGTACCGGTCGAACGAGACCTGCCCGGTCACGCCGACGTAGTCGATAGTCTTGCCCGCCGCCAGCGCGGCCTTGCCCTCGGCGAAGGTGTGCACGACGGTGCCGCCCTGGGTGATCTTCTGGATGTACGGGTTGAACGTGACCGGGTTGGTGCTATGCGCGGCCAGCATGGCCAGCGCGATCATCGTCGTGTGGTCGTAGGGCAGCTCGGCGTAGATGGCGGTCTCGTTGCTCGCCGGGTCCTTCACCAGCCGGCCCGAGGCGAGCAGTGCGCTCTTCCAGGTCTGCCAGGCCGGGCCGGACTGCTGTGCGTACTGGATGATCCGCACGAACCGGGCCTCGTAGGCGGCCTTGCCGATCGCGGCGATGGCGGCCTTGTCGTAGTCGATGCCGAGCGTGCCCGACGTGCCGACGATGGGCCCGGTCCAGCCCGCCTGCTTCAGGTCCCCGAGCAGCACGCCCGCGGTCTGCGGGTCGGACTCGGTGACGATCACCTGCGGGTGCGCGGCCAGGATCTTCTGCACCTCGGTCTCATACGTGGTCTGGTCGAGCGCGATCGACTCGCTGACGGCGATGTGCAGGCCGAGATGCCGCGCGCCGGAGACCAGGCCCGGCACGTTGCCCTGCGCCGCCTGGTCGTTGCCGAACACGGCCGCGATCCTGGTGTAGCCCGTGCCGAACTTCACGTACGCGGCGAGCGTGTACCCGGCCACGTCGTCGCCGGGCGTGGTCCGCCAGAAGTACGGATAGGTGTTCTTGTCGAACTGGACATCCCCGCCAGCCGACAGGTCCGGGATGTGTGCCTGGCTGAACAGCGGGACCGTCGCCGACATCAGGCCGCTGTCCCCGTCCACGATCCCGATCAGGTGCGGCGAGCTGGCCAGCATGTTGTTCGCCGCCGGGACCGCGTCCGCCGGCTCGCCGCGGTTATCGACGATCGTGCAGGTGAAGTGGTGGCCGCTGACGCCGCCCGCGGCGTTGATGACGCGGACGGCGGCCACGCAGCCGGTGTACTGGAAGTACCCGTAGGCGGCGTTCGGCCCGGTGAACGGGCTGAACGCCGCGATCTCCAGGGTGGCTGACCCGCCCGCACCCGACGAGCCGCCGCCGGTGGCCGCGTTGCTGGCGCAGGCGGCCAGGGCCAGCCCGAGCCCGCCGGCTAGCGCGAGCCTCGCACCATGCGCGGCTGACCACCGGGTCCGGTGTCCTCCTCGTGACATGGCAACTCCTTGACTCCCTCGCAGTGGCGGGCGCCTCCGCCTGCGGCCGCCACCTGATGGACACGTGATCTCAGATCGTCAGTTCGTCGAGCGTCTCGGGGGCGAAGAGATCCCTGGACTCGATGTCGGCCTTGGCCAGGCCCTGTTCGCGCGCGTATCGAAGGAAGGTGCTGAGCACCAGCTGGTTGGCATCGCTCAGGCCGTACGACCAGTAGTCCTCGCCCATCAGCGCCTGGACGCGGCCGATCTCGTCGTAGACCCAGGGCAGTACGAAGGGCAGCGAGGCGGTCTCGTCCAGCCCGCGGAACGCGAGGTCGCGGGCCTGCCCGAAGGCTTTGGCCAGCGAGCTGGCCAGCCAGCGGCTGCGCAGGTAGACCTCGCGCCGGATCGCGACGACATGCATGATCGGGAAGATCCGGGTTTGCCGGAAGTAGCTCTCCTCAACCTGGCGCACATCGGGAAAGAGCCGCCGGACACGCGGGTCGCGCTGCAGGAAGGGGCGCGGCACCCGGGGGGTGTAGAGGGCCTGGATCTCCCCGCTGACCAGCATCTCCGACAGCGTGCGGCCGGCCGGGCAGGGTGTCACCTCGACACCCTCCGGCAGGGCGGGGATGGCCACCTTCTCGTCCCGGCCGGGTTGATGCAGGCCGCCGGTGACGTAGCGGACCGCGTTCACCGGCACGCCATGAAAGTCGCCGAGGATCCCGCGGATCCAGACGTTGGCGGTCAGCTGGTACTCGGCGATCCCCACCCGGCAGCCCGCCAGCTGCTCCGGTGCCTCGATGCCCGCCGCCGCATTCACGTAGATCCCGTTGTGCCGGAAAGCGCGGGACGGGAAGACGGGGATCGCGACGAACGGGGCGTCCTGCTGGAGGGTGAGCACGAAGGTGGACAGCGAGAGCTCGGCAACGTCGAACTCCTCGAAGCGGACCATCCGGAAGAAGGTCTCTTCGGGGGACAGGGACAGCAAGGTGAGGTCGACGCCCTCGATGCCTACCCGGCCGTCCGCGAGCGCGCGGGTGCGGTCGTAGTCACCGCATGCGAGCGTGATCGCGAGTCGTGCCATCGTTGCCACCCGGGTCGCGAGGTGCCCTTGCCGTCATGTGCATACCAATAGGTATGTTGATACCTATGGAGGGACTGTACATACACGCCTTACCCCCGGCAAGGCCCAGGATCGCGGCAGGACCTGGGGAAGGGCTGGGCCACGGCTGAACCGCTACGCCACCGCGCGTTCGGCTACCGTACGACGGGCACGCTCGCGTCAGCCGGCTGTGGCGGGCCGGCCGATGTTCACCTGGAGGGGACCGCTACCCGATGTCCTTGCGCCACGCCCTGCTCGCGATCCTCGCCGTGGAGCCGATGACCGGTTACGAGCTGACCAAGCACTTCGACCGCTCAGCCGCCAACGTCTGGCACGCCCCGCACTCCCAGATCTATCCCGAGCTGCGCAAGCTGGAGACCGCGGGGCTGGTCACCGCGGAATCCGTGGCCCGGGGCGATCACGGCATCAAGCGGACCTATTCCATTACCGAGGCGGGGCTCGACGTGCTCGTCGGATGGGTCGAGGAACTCGATCCGCCGGCCGCGGAGCGGGACGCCTTCCAGCTCAAGGCGACGTACCTCGAATACGGCTCGTTCGCCAACGCCCGCCGCCAGTTCGAGGCACACCTCGACTACCACGAGGAACTGCGCCGCCGCTGGGAGGTCCACGCCCAGGTTCTCGAGCAGCGCGCCACCGCGCTCATGCAGCGGCGGCTGGAGGTCATGCCAGCTGAGCTGCACGACGCCCTCGTCGCCTACAAGGTCCATGTCTACCGCGGGCTCGCGGAGCGGGCCCGGCACGAGGTGCGCTGGGCCCGCCGTGGCATCGCCCTGGTCGATGAGCTCGGCGCCGCGTTCCCGGCCGGGCTCGACGGGGCCCAGGGGAGCTAGCCATGCTGCCGCCAGACCGCGGCCGCATGGTGTCCCTCGCCGCCACGGGCGCGGCCGTCGGCACCGCGGCCGGCGGCTGCTTCCAGCCCGGTCAATATCGTGGGCGGGTCCGATCGTCGTTTTCGCCCTGCACCGCGGGCTGACCGGGGGCTGCCAGATGGAACCTGCCGCACGGATGTCTGCTGCCCCGGTATCCGCAGCCGGGCCCGAGTCGGCCGCGCAGCGGGCCCGCGGCCTGGCCGCCGCGCGCCGCCGGGCCACTGCCCTGCTCGCCGGGGCCACGGTCGTGTTCGCGGTCGTGACCGCGCTCGGTGCCCACGGGGTCCTGCTCGGCTACGTGCAGGCCGGCGCGGAGGCCTCCATGGTCGGAGGCGTGGCCGACTGGTTCGCGGTGACGGCCCTCTTCCGCCATCCGCTGGGCCTGCCGATACCCCACACCGCGCTGATCGTCGAGCGCAAGGACCAGTTCGCCGCCACCCTCGGCCGGTTCGTGCAGGAGAACTTCCTCACCGCCGACGTTCTCGCCGAGCGGATCAGCTCCGCGCGCCTGGTTCCCCGCCTGGCGGCCTGGCTGTCCGACGAGGCCAGCGCCGCCCGCTTCGCCGGCCGGGCCGCGGACCTGGTCGTCACCGTGGCCGAGACGCTCCGCGACGAGGATGTCCAGCGCGTTCTCACCGCCGAACTGACCCGGGCGGTCGAGGCCGTCGAGGTGGCGCCGCTGGCGGGGCGGGCCCTGCGGGTCATCATCGCGGGGGGCCACCACGCCGAGTTCTTCAACGCGGTCCTGTCCGGCGCCGACGGCTATCTCGCCGGCCACTACGAGGAGCTCCGTGAGCTGTTCGAGTCCGAGTCACCCCGCTGGGTGCCCGATGCGGTGTACCGGCGGGTCTTCGACCGCATGTACGACCGCCTGCGCCAGCGGCTGGCCGCGATGGCCGCCGACCCCCACGATCAGGCCCGGCTGCAGTTCGAGGAGTGGATCGCCGGGCTACCCGACCGCCTTGAGACATCCCCGGAGCTGCGTGAGCGCGGCGAGCGCCTCAAGCGCGACGTCCTGGGCAGCGCCAGCCTGCGGGACTGGTCCTCGTCGCTGTGGCAGAAGGCCAAGGAGGGGCTGCGGATCCAGGCGGAGGACCCCGAGTCTGAGCTGCGCCTCCGCCTGGCCGATGCCCTGGTCGGGGCCGGGCGGCGGCTGGGGTCGGACCGCCGCCTCCAGGACGGCCTGGACCGGATGATCGAGTCCGGGGCCAGGGCGCTCGCCGAGCAGTTCCACGACGAGCTCGCCGGGCTGGTCACCGGGACCATCGAGCGGTGGGACGCGGCCGAGACCTCGAGCCAGCTGGAACTGCTCCTCGGGCGTGACCTGCAGTACATCCGCATCAACGGCACGGTGGTCGGGGCGGCCGTGGGGCTGGGCCTGCACGCCATCGTCCTGGCCCTGTCGTGATGACCTGCTCGTCGAGGAGTTCGTCCGCTGGGGCTCTGCCCGGCCGGCGCGGCAGACCGGGCTCGCCTAGTCCCGCCTAGTCCCGCCTAGTCCAGGGAGGCGTGCTCTTCGAGGGCGGTCTGCCGGATCTGCTCGTGCTCGTGCCGGGTGGCCCGCAGTTCCTCGTCAGAGGCGTGCTCCAGCGCCAGCAGAGCGTTGTTGGCATCCGGCAGGACCCGCAGGATCTCATCGAGCTTGCGCTGGGTGGCCGCCTGGTGGCGGGCCTGCGTGTGCTGGATGACGAAGACCATCACGACCGTGACCGCGGCCACCAGCGTCTGGAAGGCCCGCTCCCACAAGTTCGGGAAACCGAACGCGACACTGAGGAAGACCCACGCCAGGCCCGCGGCCAGCACGCTGACCGCCGTCAGCGGATGCCCCGTCCAGTGGTCTACCCCCCAGAGCAGCCGGCTGCCCTTCGACCGTCCCTCGCGAGCGGGCGCGGCCAGTTCGGCCCCGCCCGCCACGGAGCGGGCGTGCCTCTCGTTCGCTGCACCCACCAGTGCCTCTCTGACTAGTCGTTCCCGCGCTGAGCGGGCAGCAGGCACCCTCGCCTGCGAGATGACCCCGAACGCCAGCCGGAACGGCTGGCTGGCTGGCCCGGCCCGGGCCGTAGCACAGATCCCCCGGATGGGCCGGTCAGCGGCCAGGGCTGGCCACGCAAGGAGGCGCCCTCCTCGTGCCCTGGTGGTCAACAGATGGTCGCCGCCCGATCTTCCCGGACCGTCGCTACGGCCGGCGGGGCGCTCCGCCGCCTGAGTGTGCTCCCCGGTCGCGGCCCGCTCGGGGGCGGCCCGCTCGGGGGCGGCCCGCTCGGGAGCGGCCGGTCAGGAGCCTGACTAAATTCGATAATACAGATAGGAATAGCCTAGAATCTGAGGCTCGCGGCGTCAGGCACGCCAGGCGGCGGAACGGAGCGAGTTCTGACCATGTGGTCACCACGTCCCCCTCTGCATCTCGCGGTGGCGCTCAGCGGCACCGGCTGGCACCCCGCCGCATGGCGCGAGCCGGGAGCGCGGCCGGGCGAGCTACTGTCGGCGCGCTACTGGGCTGACCTGGTCCAGGAGGCCGAGCGCGGCCTGCTCGACTTCGTGACGATCGAGGACGGGCTCAGCTTGCAGTCGAACCCGCCGCGACGGCCCGGACCAGCGCACTGATCAAGTACGCGGGCGCCTCGACTCGGTGCTGATCGCGGCGCGGGTCGCGCCGCTCACCGCGCACATCGGTCTGGTGCCGACCGTCGTCGTCACCCACACCGAGCCGTTCCACATCTCCAAGGCGATCGCCACGCTCGACTATGTCAGCACCGGCCGGGCCGGCGTGCAGGTCCGGGTGTCGGCGCGCCCGGATGAAGCGGCGCACTTCGGCCGCCGCGGCTTTCCCCGGCCAGCCCCGGGAGAAGGCGCCGGGCAGGCCGCGGACCAGCTGATCACCGAGCTGTTCGGCGAGGCCGCCGACTACGTCGAAGTCGTCCGGCGGCTGTGGGACAGCTGGGAGGACGGCGCCGAGATCCGGGATGTCCCCACCGGCCGTTTCGTCAACCGCGGCAAGCTGCACTACATCGACTTCGCCGGGCGGTACTTCAGCGTCAGGGGACCGTCGATCACCCCGCGGCCGCCGCAGGGCCAGCCGGTCGTCAGCGCGCTGGCGCACCAGGGCACCGCGTACCGGCTGGTCGCCCACGGCGCCGACATCGGCTACGTGACACCGCGCGACGCCGGGCACGCACAGGCCATCGTCGCCGAGATCCGCGCCGGGCAGGAGGCCGCGGGCCGGGCGGAGGAGACGGTACACGTGCTGGCCGACCTGCTGGTGTACCTCGACCGCGACGCGGCCGCCGCGGCCGGCCGCAAGTCCCGCCTCGACGCGCTCGCCGGCTACCAGCCCAGCAGCGACGCGGTCACCTTCACCGGGACGCCGGCGCAGCTGGCCGACCTGCTGCAGGACTGGCAGGCGAGCGGATTGTCCGGCTTCCGGCTGCGTCCCGGCACCATCGGCCATGATCTCGAGGCGATCACCCGGGCCCTGGTGCCTGAGCTGCAGCGCCGCGGCGCATTCCGCACGTCCTACGCGGAGGCGACCCTGCGCGGGCGGCTCGGGCTGCCCCGCCCCGCCAGCCGTTACGCCATCCCCTGAGCACCGGCCAGGAAGGACCCCACCGTGAGCAAGCCGGTCAAGCAGATCCACCTCGCCGCCCACTTCCCCGGGGTGAACAACACCACCGTGTGGAGCGACCCGCGCTCGGGCAGCCACATCGAGTTCAGCTCGTTCGCGCACCTGGCGCGGACCGCGGAGCGGGCTAAGTTCGACTTCCTGTTCCTGGCCGAGGGGCTGCGGCTGCGCGAGCAGAACGGCCAGATCTACGACCTCGACGTGGTGGGGCGCCCCGACACGTTCACGGTGCTGGCCGCGCTCGCCGCGGTCACCGGCCGGCTCGGCCTGGCCGGCACGATCAGCTCGACCTTCAATGAGCCGTACGAGGTGGCGCGGCAGTTCTCCAGCCTCGACCACCTGTCCGGCGGCCGCGCCGCCTGGAACGTTGTCACCTCATGGGACGCGTTCACCGGCGAGAACTTCCGGCGCGGCGGCTTCCTGCCGCAGCACGCCCGGTACGAGCGGGCCCGGACCTTCCTCCAGACGGCCTGGGAGCTGTTCGATTCCTGGTCCGGCGGTGAGATCATCGCCGACCAGGAGTCTGGCGTTTTCCTCTCCGACGGCGACGCGGGGGCTTTCACCCACCGGGATGCGCATTTCGACATCAGCGGCCACTTCAACGTCCCGCGCAGCCCGCAAGGGCGCCCGGTCATCTTCCAGGCCGGCGACTCCGACGAGGGCCGTGAGTTCGCCGCGTCCAGCGCGGACGCGATCTTCAGCAGGCATAGCCAGCTCGCGGACGGCCAGGCCTTCTACGCCGACGTCAAGGGCCGCCTGGCCCGCTACGGCCGCACTCCCGATCAGCTGCTGATCTTGCCCGCCGCGACCTTCGTGCTCGGCGACACCGATGCGCAGGCTCAGGAACTGGCCCGAGAGGTACGCCTGGCCCAGGTGAGCGGGCAGACCGCGATCAAGTTCGCCGAGCAGCTCTGGAACCGGGATCTGTCCGGCTACGACCCGGACGGGCCGCTGCCGGACATCGACCCCGACCCGGGCGAGAACACAATCGCCCGCGGGCGCGCCAGCGTCCGCATGTACCGCGACCCGGTGGCCACCGCGCAGCAGTGGCGCGCCAAGGCGGCGGCGGAGGGCCTGTCGATACGCGAGCTGATCATCGAGGTCACCGGCAGGCAGTCCTTCATCGGCTCGCCGGCCACCGTGGCCGCCGCCATCAACCGATTCGTGCAGGCCGACGCCAGCGACGGGTTCATCCTCGTCCCGCACATCACCCCCGGCGGGCTCGATGAGTTCGCGGACGCGGTGGTGCCACTGCTCCAGGAGCACGGGGTTTTCCGTGCCGACTACACGGGCAGCACGCTGCGCGAGCACCTGGGGCTCGCGCCAGCGCGCGCCGTTTCCTCCGCCGGCTCCCCGACCTGAAGGACCCGTCATGGCTACCACCCCGCTCGCCGTGCTCGACCTCGTGCCGATCACCTCCGGCAGCACAGCCGCCCAGGCCCTGCGCAACAGCATCGACCTGGCCCGGCAGGCCGAGCGCTTCGGCTACGCCCGCTACTGGTTCGCCGAACACCATCTCAATCCGGGCGTCGCCGGCACCTCCCCGGCCGTCGTGCTCGCGCTGACCGCGTCCGCGACATCCACGATCCGGATCGGCTCCGGCGCGGTCCAGCTCGGCCACCGCACCGCGCTGTCAACGGTCGAGGAGTTCGGCCTCATCGACGCGCTGCACCCAGGCCGTCTCGACCTCGGCCTCGGCCGTTCCGGCGGACGGGCAGCCCGGCGCGAGCGCGCAGCCGAGCCGGCGCTGGTCGGCGCTACGCCCGTGGTGGATGGCCGGACGCCGAACGGGCTGCCTATCCCCCCGCGGTTCTCGGTCGAGCACCTGCTCGGATCGGCGCGGTTCCAGCTGCAGAAGTCGCTGCTGCAACAGCCGGGCGCGCAGCCGCAGGACTACGGCGCGCAAGTCGAGGACATCCTCGCCCTGCTGGGTGGCAGCTACCGGTCGGCCAGCGGAGTGGAGGCGCACGTCATCCCGGGCGAGGGAGCGGACGTGCAGGTGTGGATCCTCGGCAGCAGCGGCGGGGAGAGCGCACAGGTCGCCGGGGCCAACGGCCTGCGGTTCGCGGCAAATTACCACGTGAGCCCGGCCACCGTGCTTGAGGCCGTGGAAGGCTATCGCGCCGCGTTCCAGCCCTCCGCTGAGCTGGAAGAGCCGTATATCAGCGTCTCCGCGGACGTCGTCGTCGCCGGGGACGAGGCGGACGCCCGTGAGCTCGCGGCCGGCTATGGCCTGTGGGTCCACAGCATCCGCTCGGGCGAGGGCGCGATCGCTTTCCCGGGCCCGGACGAGGCCCGTGCCCATACCTGGGCTGACGAGGACCGGGCACTGGTGGCCGACCGGGTGGACACGCAGTTCGTCGGCTCACCCCAGCAGGTCGCCGGGCAGCTCGAAATACTCCAGGAGGCGACCGGCGCGGATGAGCTGATCATCACCACGATCACCCATGATCATGCCGACCGGGTGCGTTCCTATGAGCTGCTGGCGCGGGAGTGGCAACGCCGGTGACGCGCGGCCCGCAGGCAGGGCCGCGGTGCGGGGCAGGCGCCGGACTGGCTGGCGCTGCTCAATGGTAGGCTGTTTTTGCTCACCGTTGAGAATGTCGTGGATAGACCGGCATCCCGGTTTTGAGTGTTCCGCCGGAGAATCAGCCAGTAGCCCCGTCGCGGGCCTGGCAGCGGCCTGCATTGCTTTCCTTTACCTGTATAAGTCGGCGGCCGATAAGGCCGGCCGTTCGCGGGTCCTTCCCGCGTAACGGCGTCGTTTTGTCTTGTACAGGAACCTCGGCCACAAGAAACGTAGGCAGCAAAACTTGATATCGTTCATCTGGTCCCCGGGAAATCGTCTGCCCGCTGGCACTGGCGGCTCGGAAAACTACACCGTCGGCCAGGTCAGGGAACTGCAGAGACGCGGCATACCCGCGCAAGTGGTCACTGTGGGCCTAGGCGCCGACGATGGCAGGCGGGACTTTACCGGCGTGCCGTTCTTGTCACTGCCGACGTTGGCCGGGGTCGGTGAGTTGGACGGTACTGTCGTGTTCGTCAACGAGCCGCACCCTGTGGCAACCAGGTATCCGGCCTTCCTGATCCTGCACAATCCGCCGCCCATCCGGGAACGGGAGAAGGCGTTCGCCGTTGCGGGAACCAGGGAGCGTGTCCTGATCGCCACCAGCCAGTACGCGGCCGCGCTGTGGGCGGAATACCTGGACGTCAACGTCTCCACGATCAGCGTTGTGTACCCCTTCGCCGAACCATGTTTCGCCGTGCAGTCCCGGCCGGGTAACGACACCGGGAAGACCCGCGTCCTGTTCGCCGGCGGCTGAGCCCGGAGAAAGGGATCTACACCCTGCTGGAGACGCTGCACATCGACATCATCGACCAGGACCCGGCGCTCACGTTCACCGCGACGACAGCGGGCGCGGACAAACCCCAGGGGAAGATCATCGAACGGTTGCTCGGTGAGCATCCCGGGATCTCCGTGGTAGCCACCTGCAAGACCCCGGCCAGGATGGCGGCCCTGATGGCCGGGCACGACATCGTGGTGATGCCCTCCAACAGCCAGTACTGGCACGAGACCTTCGGCATCGTCTCGATCGAGGCCCAGCATGCGGGATGCCGGGTCATCGCCTCCGACGATGGCGGCCTGCCTGAGACCGACTGCGGCGGCGTGATGCTCGTCCGGCCGGACAACGCCGAAGCGCTCGCCTGGGGAATCCGCGAAGCCATGGATAGCGGGCCACTCTCGCCCGCCGCGAGGCAGGACGCCGGGACGAGGTTCACTGTCGCGCAGTCGGTGGACGCGCTCGTGAAGGTGTTCACCCGGCCGCTGCCGATCCCGCCGGCGACCATCGTCCGGCAGCTCGAAGAGCTGATCCTGGCGCCGTCGGCAGAAGTGCCGCGCACCCTCAAGCCAGGCGTGCTCGGAGCCCGCTAGCTGCCGGTGCCGTGGCCACCGCCGCGCTTCTCGGCGCGGCTGGCCGGCTGGCCGCCGCCGGCCGGCTCATCGGCCGGCCCGGACGTAGCACCGTCGATGATCCGGCCACTGCGGTTCCTGTCGCCGGGTAACGTCCCGGATTAGTAACGGCTGGTCACCGTACCCGGGAACGGGTATGTCATCCTGGCCCGCACCGTGTATCTAGTTCGTGACAGGACTCGGAGGAGACTATGACTCTCGCACTGGGGGACACCGCCCCTGACTTCACCGCCGATACGACTGAGGGGCCGATCAGTTTCTACGACTGGATGGGTGACTCGTGGGCGGTGCTGTTCTCGCACCCCAAGGACTTCACCCCCATCTGCACGACCGAGCTCGGCTACATGGCCAAGATCAAGCCCGAATTCGACCGGCGCAATGTGAAGATCATCGGGCTCTCGGTCAACCAGACCGGCAACCACGAGAAGTGGGCCAGCGACATCGAGGAGACTCAAGGGTACGCGCCCAACTACCCGATCATCGGGGACGGCGACTTCAACGTCTCGAAGCTGTACGGGATGCTGCCGGCCAGCACCACGGGCGACCCGGCGAAGCGGACGCCAGCTGATAACCAGACGGTTCGCAACGTCTTTGTCATCGGCCCGGACAAGAAGGTCAAGCTGATCCTGGTCTACCCGATGACGACCGGCCGTAATTTCGACGAGGTGCTGCGGGTCATCGACTCGCTCCAGCTGACGGCCAAGCACCGGGTCGCCACGCCGGTCAACTGGCAGCCCGGTGAGGACGTGGTCATCGCCGGCTCAGTTTCCGATGACGAGGCGAAGACGATCTACCCGGACGGCTGGGACGCACCCCGGCCCTACATCCGTATCGTGCCGCAGCCCAGCTGACGGTGCGGCCTGGCCTCCCGGTCCAGTGGACCGGGAGGCCAGCGACGTCACTCCGCGTGACGCTGTGACACCGGGTTGGCCGCGGGCGCCGGATGAGCGGCGGTGTGCTGGCGGTAGTGCTCGGCGACGAGGAACGCCAGGTCGAGGGCTTGGCTCCGGTTGAGGCGCGGGTCGCAGGCGGTTTCGTAGCGGTAATGCAAGTCGCTCTCGGTGAGGTGGTGCCCGCCCCCGGTGCACTCGGTGACATCGTCCCCGGTGAACTCGAGGTGAATGCCACCGGGATGAGTGCCCAGGGCGCGGTGGACTTCGAAGAAGCCGGTGACTTCGGCGAGCACGTCGTCGAAGTCACGGGTCTTCTGGCCGCTCGCGGTGACGGACGTGTTGGCGTGCATCGGATCGCAGACCCAGGCGACCGGGATGCCGCTCGCGGTGACCTCCTCGACGAGAGGCGGCAGCACATCAGCAATCCGGCCGGCGCCGATGCGGGCGATCAGGGTCAGGCGGCCCGGCTGGCGGTCCGGGTTCAGCGCCTCGGCCAGGGCGAGGATGTCCTCCGCCGTGGTGGCGGGGCCGATCTTCACGGCCAGCGGATTGCGGATGGAGCGCGCGAAGGCGACATGCGCCCCGGCGGGGTCGCGGGTGCGCTCGCCGATCCACAGCAGATGGGCCGAGAGGTCATAGTGCTGGCCGGTGCGCGGGTCGAGGCGGACGAGGGCCCGCTCATAATCCAGCAGCAGCGCCTCGTGGCTGGAGTAGAACTCAACCGCCCGGAACTCTTCTGGGTTGACGCCGCACGCGTGCATGAACGCGATGGCCCGGTCGATCTCGCCCGCCAGCCGTTCGTAGCGCTGCCCGGCCGGGCTGGCCGCCACGAAGTCCTGGTTCCAGGCGTGCACCTGGCGCAGGTCTGCGTACCCGCCGCTGGCGAACGCCCGGCACGAGTTCAGCGTCACCGCCGAGCAGTGGTAGGCCTCCAGCAGCCGCTCAGGGGCGGGGGTCCTCGCCTCCGCGGTGAACTCCAGCCCGTTGACCGCATCTCCCCGGTAGACCGGAAGCTCCACGCCGTCCCTGACCTCGGTGGCAGCCGATCGCGGCTTGGCGAACTGGCCAGCCAGCCAGGCCCACCTTCACCACCGGCACACTGGCGGCGTAGGTCAGGACCACGGCCATCTGCAGGAGCGTCCGCAGTTTCCCCTGGATTCCGGAGGCTGTCGTCCCGGCGAACGTTTCCGCGCAGTCACCACCCTGCAGCAGGAACGCCTCCCCCCGCGCTACCGCCGCCAGCCGCTCCCTGAGCTGGTCGCACTCCCCGGCGAACACCAGCGGGGGTAGCGTTCCCAGTCTCTTGGCCACCGCATCAAGCCGATCATGATCAGGCCAGGCCGGCTGCTGGAGCGCGCTCACCGGGGCGTGTTCCGGCCCGCTGGCCCGCTGCGATGACATCGCCACCCCGGTCTCACTCAAACTCGGATGTGTCGCCTGCCCCGCGGCGCACGATCTCGGGCTGCTCCAGGGAGAAGTCGATCACGGTTGTCGGCTCCGTGCCGCAGTCGCCCGAGTCGATCACTGCCTCAACGACGTGGTCGAGCTGCTCAGCGATCTCCCACCCCTGGGTCATGGGCTCGTCCTGGCCGGGCAGCAGCAGGGTGCTCGAAACGAGTGGCTCGCCGAGCTCGGCGAGCAGCGCCTGCGTCACCACGTGGCGGGGGATCCGCACCCCGACGGTCTTCTTCCCCGGGTGCAGCAGCATGCGCGGCACCTCCTTGGTCGCGGGCAGGATGAACGTATAACTGCCAGGGGTCGCTGCCTTGATAGCCCGGAATACCGGTTTGGCGACGTACACGAACTGGCCTAGCTGGGCGAAGTCCTGGCACACCAGCGTGAGGTGGTGCCGGTCGTCAAGGTTGCGGATCGACCTGATCCTCGCGATGCCGTCCTTGCTACCGAGCTGGCACCCGAGCGCATAGCAGGAGTCCGTGGGGTAGGCGATCACGCCGGCCGCGCGGACGATGTCGGCGATCTTGACGATCACGCGCCGCTGCGGGTTGGCCGGATGAACGTCGAAGTACCTGGCCATGCGATGAGCTTAGGGTCTTCGTCGCCTCCTGTCGGCCGGTATGCAGGCCGGCCGCCTCAGCGTGTTCCGCGGCTCGCGCAGGGCATCCGGGGCGGCTCGCCGCCTGCCCGCGTCTAGCGTCAGGACAGGGTGCGGAACCTCTTCTCCAGGGCGCGGGTCACACCAGCCCCGGGAGGCTGCGAGCGAGCGTGTACCCGGCCACGAGAATCACCAGGACGGTGAACGCCGCGCTCAGCCGCTGCGGGCTGGCCCCGATCAGCAGGCCGGCCAGGACGGCGATCAGGGGTACCGGTTCACGCCACCCGGCCCGGGCCGCCGCCGCCCGCGACGACCGGCAGCCCGGCGCGCGCCCAGGCATTCATTCCCCCGGACAGGTTGACCACCTCACGGCCCTCGCGGGCCAGCAGCGCGGCGGCCCGGGCGGAGCGGTGGCCGGAGCGGCAGACGGTGATCACGGTGCGCCGCGGCGGCAGGTCCTTCATCCGGGCGGGCAGCCGGCTGAGCGGGATGTGCCGGGCGCCGGGCGCGTGCCCGGCACGCCACTCGGTGTCCTCCCGGACATCCAGCAAGATCGCGCCCTGCTGCTGCAGCTGCCGGGCTAGCTCCGCGCTGGCCTTGGCCTGCTGCGGGAACAGGCGGCGGAGGAACCCGCTCATGCCGATCATCTCCTCATATACCCCCATGGGTATCTGGCTCTAGCCACCATAACCGGCTGGAGTGCTAGAGCGCAAATACCCCAGGGGGCATAGTCGAGCCACGGCGGAATGGCGTCACGGCACCGGGCCGGCGGACCGCGGCTCCCTCGTGTCACCGGAGCTGTGATCCCGGGCGCGGCCGGACCGGGGGAGTAATCCCGCCCGGCCGGCTACTATTGGCAGAGATACCCTGGGGGGTATTTCTGAGGAGGCGTGTGATGCGCGTTGTCAAGCTCATGAACGGGACGGCAGGACGATCCGGGCGGGTGCTGGCCGGCCTGGCGCTGATCATCGCCGGGATCACGATCGGCGGGGCCGGCGGCCTGGTCCTCGCGGTGGCCGGCGTGGTCCCGCTGGCGGCCGGGGCGGCGGGTGCATGCCTGGCTGCGCCGCTGCTGCACGCTCCGCTGCGGGCCCGCTGACCGGGCGCTGACGATGATCACGCGGAACAGGGGCCCGGACAGGCCGCAGGCCGCCGCGGGCTCCGAGGCCCTGCCCCGGCCCGGGCGGCGGCTGCCCGGCTGGCGCACAGCGCTCGCGGTGGTCGCCCACCCTGACGACGAGACCTTCGGGCTCGGCGCGATAGCAGACAGCCTCGCCGCAGGCGGCGCCGCCGTGCATGTGCTGTGCTTCACCCACGGCGAGGCTTCCACGCTGAATGAGAACCACGCTGAACTCAGCCAGGCGCGGGACGCCGAACTCCGCCAGGCCGCGGCCGAACTCGGGGCCGCCACCGTCACCCTGCTCGGCTACCCAGACGGCCACCTCGCTGACGTAGCACCCGGCGAGCTGTCCGCCCAGGTCACCCGGCTGGCCGCGCAGACTGGCGCCGAGGGCCTGCTGGTCTTCGACGACACCGGCATCACCGGCCATCGCGACCATCAGGCCGCCACCCGCGCCGCCCTGCTCGCCGCGTCAGCGGGCGGGCTGCCCGTCCTGGCCTGGACACTGCCGGACGCGGTCGCTGACCAGCTCCGGGCCGAGACCGGCGGGGCGTTCACGGGCCAGCCACCCGGCCAGGTCGATCTGTGCATCCGGGTGGACCGGGCCAGGCAGCGCCGCGCCGCCCTGATGCACGCCAGCCAGATCTCACCGGCCGCGCTCTTGTGGCGGCGGCTCCAATTGCAGGGCAACTGCGAGCACCTGCGCTGGCTGCTGCCACCCGGAGGGCCGGCCGGGACAAAGGGGGCAAGCGTGGCCGCGGCCGGAGCAGGGCAGTCAGGGCAGGTCGTTCCCGCCGTGACGGGCGGGGAGCTGCCGACGTCGCCGCTGCTGGAGCGGGTGCGGCGGGGAATCATTGGTGAGGGGGAGCTGATGGGCGGCCCGTTCGGGCCGCGGCGGGTGACCTACGCGGATTACACGGCGTCCGGGCGGTCGCTGGATTTCCTGGAGGACTTCATCCGTGATGCGGTGCTGCCGCGGTACGCGAACACGCATACCGAGAGTTCGGGGACCGGGTTGCAGACTTCGCGGCTGCGTGAGGATGCGCGGCGGATGATCCGCGACTCGGTCGGCGGGACCGAGGATGACCTGGTCATCTTCTGCGGGTCCGGGGCAACCGCCGCCGTCAGCAAACTGATCGGCGTCCTGGAGCTGCGTATCCCGGCGGGGCTGGATGAACGGTATGACCTCTGCGCCGCCATCCCGGAGGCCGGGCGGCCGGTGGTGTTCGTGGGCCCATACGAGCACCACTCCAACGAGCTGCCCTGGCGGGAGTCCATCGCCGACGTCGTGGTCATCGCCGAGGACCCCGACGGGCACATCGACGTGGCCGACCTGGAGCGCCAGCTCATCAGGTTCGCCGGCCGGCCGCTGCGCATCGGCAGTTTCTCCGCCGCCTCCAACGTGACCGGGATCCTCACCGATACCGGCGCGGTCAGCAGGCTGCTGCACGCGCATGGCGCGCTGGCCTTCTGGGACTACGCGGCGGCCGGGCCCTACGTGCCGATCCGGGTGGCGCCGTCCGCGCCCGGCGCGGGTGACCATAAGGATGCGGTCTTCCTGTCCCCGCATAAGTTTCCCGGCGGCCCGCAAACACCCGGCGTGCTGGTGGTGGCACGGGAACTGGTCCGCAACGCCGTCCCGACCGTGCCGGGTGGCGGCACGGTCGCGTTCGTCGACCCGGCCGGCCACCGGTATCTCGACGACCCGGTGGCGCGCGAGGAGGGCGGCACCCCGGCCATTGTCGAGTCGATCCGGGCTGGCCTGGTGTTCGGCCTCAAGCAGGCCATCGGCACGGACCTGATCGCCGCCCGCGAGGAGCGGCTCTGGCAGCGCGTCCTGCGCCGGTGGGAGGGCAACCCGCGGATCGAGATCCTGGGCAGCCACCAGGCCCGCCGGCTGGCCGTGGTCTCCTTCCGCATCAGGTACGGGGACGAGCGCTACCTGCATCACAATTTCGTCGTGGCGCTGCTGAACGACCTGTTCGGCATCCAGGCCCGCGGCGGGTGCTCGTGCGCGGGACCGTACGGGCACCGGCTGCTGGCCATCGGCGCCGCCCGCTCGCATGCGCTGCGCGAGGAGATCGGGCAGGGATGCGACGGGGTGAAACCCGGCTGGACCCGGGTCAACCTCAACTACTTCATCTCCGCGGCCGCCGCCGGCTATATCGCGGACGCGGTCGAGCTGGTCGCCACGGAGGGCTACCGGCTGCTGCCGGGCTACTCGTTCGACCCGCGAACCGGCCTGTGGCGGCACGCCGGGCAGGCCCCCGAGCCCCCGCTGCGGCTTTCCGAGGTGAGCTATCGCCCAGACGGCGAAATGTCCTACCCGCCTCGCAGCGGGCAGGCAGGCGAGGACGCGTTCCCCGGCTATCTGCGCCAGGCCCGGGAACTGCTGGCGGCACGTCCTGCTGCCCTCGACGACGGCCCGACCGGGCTCGGCCCGGACTTCGAGGCCCTGCGCTGGTTCCCGCTCCCGCCCGCCTGCCTCAGGTACGAGACCGCCGGGCCTGCATGCGGTCAGTGAGCCTTGCGCACCATGCGGAGCATGCGCAGGTTGATCTGCCCGAAACGCCACAGCTGCAGCGGGATCGAGCTGCGCCGGCGCAGCGTGCGCGGGGTGGGAAGCGGTGCCGTGGCGATGCGGTCGCCGTTGGTGTCCATCAGGATCCTTCCAGGTTCATTGCGGATCAGCGGGCGGGGGCCGGGGCTGGCGGAAGCCGCCGGCGGCCATCCTGGCGCTTCACTCGGGCAGGAAGGCCCAGCCGGGCCGGGCCTTGGCCTTGTAGATGAAGACGAAGTGGAGCAGGTGCTTGACCCAGTGCGCGGCCAGGCCGATCTCGCCGTAGGTGTCCTTGACGCTGCGCCCATGGACGGGGTAGCGGGTGTAGTCCGGGACGACGGGATACATCGTCATCGCCGCGGCGGTCCCGGTGCGGATCCCCGCTCCGGCCGAGGCGATGCAGGCCGCGCCCATCGCGGCCATCGACGCGGTGTGCACGGGCAGGCTGGTGCCACGGCGGATCATGCCGGCGATGCTGCGGGCCACCTGCCGCCCCATCACCGCGGACGGCATCCCGGTGCGCGGGGGTGCGGGTGAGATCACCGTGCCGTTGGGACTGGTGCGGGGGGTGGAGATGGCATGCGGCGGGGCGAACGCGATCCCGATCCCGAACACGTTGGCGTACCCGGGGGACTGGTAGGTCTGCGGCCAGTCCTCGGCGCGCCACTCGCCGGCTGGTTTCGGCGTGTAGTCGGCGTTAACCTTGAGGAAGCCGCTGGGGGCGAACAGGCCGGCCGTGATGTCGGTCCCGGCCCGGTCATAGGCCTTCAGGTCGGCGCCCCGGAACGGGGGCAGCAGCATGGCGAAGTCGAAGGCCAGAGCATCTCGCCGGCCGTCGAGGGTCTCGTAGTAGATCTTGCCCGGCTCGACCCGCTCGACGTGGGCACGCAGGATGGCCTGCACCCCGCGCTCGCGGAACAGCGACTCGGTCCAGATCTGGCTGGAGGACAGGAAGCCCTGCTGGGCGAACACCATCCCGCCGACACCGAAGTCACCCAGCTCGTACTCGTTGCTGAGGTAGATCACGTCGGCGAGATCCCGCAGCCCGCGGGTACGCAGCTCATGCTCGACGTTGAACGTGTACTCGAACGCCGCGCCCTCGCAGGTGCACATGCCGTGCCCGACCCCGATGACCAGGGTCTGCCGCTGCCCGGCCCGCAGCTTCCCGATCACCTGGTCCAGCGCCGCGCGGCCTGCTCCGCGTGGCCGGGCGTGCACACCGACAGCGAATTCCCGTCCGGTCCCAGCCCGGGCGTGGCGGCGAAGTTCAGCTTCGGCCCGGTGGCGTTGATCAGGTAGTCATAGCCCAGCCGCTCCTGCTCGCCCTGGTGACCGGGGAGGGTGGAGACGATGTCCACGGCCGGCCCGCTATCACCGTCCCCCTCGGGCCAGATCGCGACCGCCCTGGCCTGCCGGAACCCGATGCCCTGGCGCCGGTACACCGGCGCCAGCGGGAACGTCACCTGCTGCAGGTGACATCCTGCCCACCCCGACCCAGATGTTGGAGGGGATCCAGTTCCAGTCCGCGTTGGGCGACACGACCACCACCTCGTGGCCCTTGCCCAGCAGCCGCCGCAGATGCAGGGCAGCAGTGTGCCCCGAAATCCCGGCTCCGAGAATCACCACACGCGCCATGACCCGCCCCCTTGCGGCAGTCCGCCAGCTCATCATCGAGCTGCGCTTCCACAATACCCCCTAGGGTATCGTTAGGGAAATAAATCTTGGGTTCATAGCCAGCCCGGCGCCGGGGCGTGGGGTCTGGCCATCGACGGGGTGCGCGCCTAAGTACCCCGCTTCATCAGAGCCTGCCGATTACCGGGGCGGCCAGCCTTCCCCGGCTGACGCCGCGCACTGGTATGCCTAGCCGCACAGCCTGAGCAGCCAGCCGAGCGTCCCGGTGGCTGATCCGGGGGCGGGGGTGTGCATCATGACTGGCTGGCCGAGGACGGCCACCCAGATGGCCTGGGGGGTGGCTGCCACGGCGTAGGGGCGTTCGCCGACCTGGATGGTGGCCATGACGGTGTCGCGGCGGGGATCGATGCGGCTGAGGGTCCCGGTGGCGGTGCTGGCCACCCAGACCGAGCCGCCGCCGGCGGCCAGGCCGGTGGCCTGGCCGCCGACGCGCACGGTGCGGATCCGGCCGGCCGGGCCGACGGCGCTCACCCGGCCGGTCCCGTCGGTGACCCACAGGCCGTCACCAGCGGTGGCCAGGTGGGTGGGCGGATCTGGGAGGGTGACCACGGTATTGACCCGGTTGCGGGTCAAGCTGATCCGGGACACGGTGCGGGTGTCGGGGTCGGCGACCCAGAGGCCGCCGTCGCCTGCGGTCATCGCGCCCGCGCTGCGGCCGATGGTGACCGCCGCGCTGAGCCGCCCGGTGGTGGCTGTGTAGCGGTCTACGGTGCCGTCGGTGGTGTCGTCCACCCACACCGCCCCGGCGGTGGTGACCACGTCGCCGATCAGGCCGCCGTGCGGGAGGGTGGCCAAGGGGCGGGTCACCGCTGGGCCGGTCCGGCCGGGCACGATCCGGTAGAGGCTGGCCCCGTCGGCCACCCAGACCGCGCCGGTGCCGACCGCCACGTCGCCTGGGTTGATGACCAGGCGGGAAGGCAGAGTGACGGTGGCGCCGATCCGGCTGGTGGCCGGGTTCACCGCGTAGAGGAGGTGGCTGCGCGTGGCGGTACCACCGGTCAGCCAGATGCTGCCCATCCCGCTGGCCAGCCCGTTGACCTCGCGCAGCTGGGGGCCGCTGAAGGACCCGGTCGCCCGCGGGCAGGACCCGGACCAGCCCTGCGCCGCCGCGGGCCGGGCGCGTCCCGGCCGGCGCCGGCCCGCCGGGCAGCCCGCCGGCCAGGACCAGCACGCAGCCCGCCGCGCCGAGGGCCAGCACGGCCAGCAGCCCGCCGCGGAGCCATGGCACGCTAACTGACCTGGACCCAGCTGGCCACCGAGGGCACTCCGGTGGAGTTGACCAGGAAGAGCATGTACCAGCCGGGCGGGGCGTGGTTGGCGTTGGGCGGGGAGATCACGCGGAGCGTGCCGCCGCTGGTGGTGAAGCTGCAGTCCACGTAGCGCTGGTCAAAGTTGTCAGAGTGAGTCACCGCGCCCGCCTTGACCAGCGCCACCCGGGAGATGCTGGCCGCCTGCGGTGAGGTGACGGTGAACGCCTGGCCGTAGCCCAGCGTCCCGGGAGCTCTGGAGATGACCGGCCGTGCGCCCTTGAACAGGTAGGGCGGGGAGAAGATCTCGCCGGTGTTCTCGTACTTGCCGGAGCTCTGCCCGGCGGAGAGCACCCGCCCGTCCGGCAGCAGCAGCGCGGTGGAGTGGTACATCCGCGGTGCGGTCTGCGCCGCCATCTCGGTCCAGGTCCCGGTGGCCGGATTGTAGATCTCGGCGGTGAGGATCGGCCCGCCGTAGTAGCTGGTCGTGCCCCCGCCGGCCACCAGCACCGTACCGTCGGCCAGCAGCACCGAGTTGGCCCACAGCCGCGGGAAGTGCATCGGGGCGGTGTACGTCCAGGCCGGTGCGCTGGCCGAGAGGTTCAGCAGCTCCGCGGTGCCGGTCACGCCGGACGTGGTGGTCCCGCCCATCTCCATGATCGTGGTCAGTCCGGGCAGCAGCACCGACATATCGGTGACGCCGCGGCTGCCCGAGTTCAGCTTCGGGCCGTTGGCCCACGTCGCGGTGGCCGGGTTCAGGTAGCACGTAGTGGGGAAGTTGGTCCAGGCGAGCAGGCCGCTGGTGAGCAGCTTCACCCGCGGGTAGGTCACCATGGACTTGCTGGCCGTGGACGGCAGCGTGGTGATGGTATTGCTGACCGGGTTGTAGTGGTCCACGTTGGTCGCGCTGGTGCCGCTGTTCATCGTTCCAGCGAAGATGATCACCGTGCCGTCGCCGAGCAGCGTCGTGGTCGGGTACCAGCGGGCCTGCGACATCACCGGGCCCTCGGTCCAGGAGTTGGACGCCGGGTCGAAGATCGTCGTGTTGGTCACACCCTGGGTTGGCTGGATGGCCCCCTGGTAGATGTGGCCGCCCGCGATGAACACGCGGCCGTCCGCTAGCACGCTGGTGCCGCCGCAGAAGATGTCCCGCTGGTAGGTCAGGGCGATGTTGGTGATCCCGCCGGTCACCGGGTCCCACAGCACGGCGTCACTGCCGACTGTCTTGTTCGGCCAGGAGAACAGCAGCACCTTCCCGGTATGCAGCATGACCGCGTGGATCGAGACCAGGGTCAGGTTGAACGGCGCGGTCCACGACCCGGTGGCCGCCGGATCGGTGGCCGCTGCGCGGGCCAGCCCTGAGCTGCCGGTGGGCCGCGCGGGCGCGCCGAGCAGGGACCGCGCCGAGGAACCGCCGATCAGCGCGGCGGCCGCGCCCCCGGCCACCAGGAACTGGCGCCGGTCCAACTGCCCGGCCGCCTGCCCGGCCGCGGTTTGGCCGGCCGCGGTTGGCCCGGGATAATTCTGCCCATTGTCCGCTGGGACATTCGTAACTCGCATCTTAACCCTCGCAAATCGTCGCTCGGCCTGGCAAACGCTCAGGGGAAATCACTTTCCTGGGCAACCCGGAATAATGCTGGCCACAACCCTGCGTGCGGGGGATGCGAGCTGCGAAGCCTGTATCCGCACCTGTTTACTGGTGCGCTTCTGGATGCACCTCGCAGACTACTAAAGTCGGCATTGCCTGCAAGTGCGTTTCTGTAACGCCGTTCTTATATCCCTGATGATCTGTAATGCGTTATTCGATTGATCTGTCCGCGCACCGGGCCGGCCGCCGGGCAGGCCGAGCACGCAGGCCGGTGGACCGGGTACCGGCCACCAGCCCGCGATGACTGTGGCCGTGATCACCGCTCATCCGCCCGCCGCCCCGCCGGGCTTCGTCCCCGTACACCAGGCACAGCGCCACCACAGCCGACAAGTCAGCCGAGAAGTGTGTGAACCGGGATGGTGCGCGGGGCGTCTAGCAACAGTCAGATTGTGTATCTTTACGCGCCTTTGCACCGGCATGGCGGGCGGAACCTGAGCTCGGCCCGGTGGTAGCACGCGAGGCGGCAGGAAGGAACGGTTACATGCGCAGGTTGGCACGTAGCGCAATAGCAGCATCCATCGCCGGGTTGGCCACGCTCACCACGATGGCGCTGCTCCCGGCAGGCGTGGCGTCAGCGAGCACTGTCGTTGCGCTGTGGCACATGAACAACAAGTCCGGGACGGTCCTGTACGACTCGTCAGGCAACGGCAACAGCGGGACGGCGCACAACGTGACCCTCGGGGCGGCCGGGGTCTCTGGCAACGCCTACACGTTCAACGGCAAGTCCTCCTACGCCGAAGTTCCAAATTCCAAGTCACTCAACCCCGGCTCGGCCAACATCGCCATCTCCTTCTACCTGAACACCACGCACCTGCCGAAGACAGGCGATTATGACCTGGTGCGCAAGGGGGACTACCCGGTCGAGAACTACAAGGTCGAGCTCCTGCCCAGCGGGCAGATCAAGTGCACCTTCCAGGGTTCGACCGGCCGGCACAGCGCCAGCGGCGGCTCAGGCCTCAATAGCGGTACCTGGCACCACGTTCAGTGCCTCAAGACGGCCAGCCAGATCGAGACCGTGGTCAACGGCACTGTGGTGGCGACCACGACGGCGGCCGTCGGGTCCATTTCCAATACCTCCACCGCAGATATCGGGGCCCACCCCGCCGGCGACTGGTACAACGGCGAACTCGATGAGGTGTCGATCGCCTTTGGCTGACACCACGTGACCTTCGCCGCGGAGTAAGCGTCCTATAGCGCACCGTGAGGTGCCGCCTGGGGCCGGGCCCGGAAAGGCCCGGCCCCAGGCCGCGGGGAATCGGGGCAACATAACAGCGCCGGGCGTTGCGGCAGGTCGGCCAGCAGGCGCCGCAGGTCGGCGGCCTTCCGTGCGCTCAGCGCCACGGTGAGCCGCTCGTCCAGCTCCGCGCGCGTGATCCGGCCCTCGGCGAAGTGGTCGCGGAGACTGGCCACGACCCGTTCCCGGTCAGCGTCCGAGGCCCAGATCTGGTCAGCCTGTGGCCTGCTGGCGGGGCGGCCGGCGGGCCGCGCGGCGAGCAGCCCCTCTGCGGCGTCCAGCCACCGGATCACTGAGTCCAGCCGGAACAGCTCGGCGTAGCTGGCGAGGGCGCGGCCCAGATTCTGCCCGGCGCTATCATGCCTGGCCCGGGTCCGCCGCTGCATCAGCTCGAGTAGGTGCCGCCGGTGCGCCTGTATTACCTCGTGCACGTCGGTGCCAGGCACCTGCCCGGCCAGCTGGATCTTCAGCACCAGCTCATCGCCGGGCAGCGCGCCCGGAGTCGGCGTCGCGCGCAGCCATCCGGCCAGCTCCCGCCGCCCATCGGCGGTGATCCGGAACTCTTGCTGCGGATCGTCCGCCCCGGCAGCGCCGCCGGGTTCCATCAGCCCGGCCCGCCCGAGCCGGGCCACCAGCCCGGCCCGCTCGAGCCGGGCCAGGGCCGGGTACACCTGGAGGGCGTTCAGCGGATGCATTCCGCCGGTATCGGCCGTAAGCTCCTCGCCGAGCCAGAGGCCTGACTTCGGTCCGTCAGCCAGCAGTGCGAGCAGGGCAAAGTAAACGTTCATGGCACCACACAGGCAATATACTGGGTATACAAGCCTCAGCAAACGGGCCGGGCGCCCGGTTCCGCCCTGATCTGGTCGTCAGCGGCGACTGGTCGCTGCGCAGCGGGCGGCGTGGCACCGAGACGCTGCTCGGCCGCCATCCTGGGCTGCGCGGCCTGTTCGTCGCCTCGGACCTGATGGCCGTCGGCGCGATGGGGGCGCTGCGCGCGGCCGGGCGCCGGATGCCAGCGGACGTTGCGGTGGTCGGCTTCGACGACTCGGCCGCGGCCACCATGGTCGAACCGGCCCTGACCACCATGCGTAACCCGATCGAGCAGACCGCTCTCGACGCCCTCCGGATCCTGGACGACCAGATCGACGGGCGCGTCCGCCCGCCGGTCCATGTCCTGCTCACCAGTGAGCTCGTCGAACGTTCCTCGGCCTGAGTGCCTGGGCTGAGCTCGTGCCGGGCGCTAGCGCGGATCGGCGCCACCGGAGGCTATGGGCGCGGCTACTTCCCTAACCGCTTCACTGTGGACGCTGGGGTGCCCAACCCCGGGCCCGGGTGAGAACCAGCCATGAAGGCCCGGGCCCGGGGAGGGCACGCCGATCTTCCCGTTTCAGCAGTGAGCGGCGTCCGGGGCGAGGATGTTGCCGCCGGCTGAGGTCGCTGCCCGAGTTGTCGGACGAGGCGTCGACCCACTGGCTGGACACGTTCTTGCAGTCAGCGTCGTGGCCGGGGTCAGCGGTGTAGGTGTAGGTGAAGGAGCCGGTGCCGAGGTAGCCCCCACCGGCGGGGTTGAGAGTGCCCTGGTCGGTCCCGTTAGAGTCCCAGAACTCGGTGCCAGCGGGGAAGTACAGCTCGGGCCATTCACCGGAGTTGTAGGTGTCACCGGCATTGGATGTCGGGACGTTGGATGCGCTGGCGCCGGAGATAGGCACGGTGGTGAAGAAGGTGTAAGTCTGGCTGCCCTTCAGTGCGCCTTTCAGTGCGACCGCCATCGTGGGGTCGCTGCCGCCGTTCAGGTCACCGAACCCGGGCGAAGGCTGCCCGGTGTCCACAGTGAAGGTGCCGACGTCAGAGACCTTTCCGGCGTAGGAGTAGCAGGACGAGGCGCCACCGCAGTTGCTGGTGGATGCTGCGCCCTTGAAGACGATTGAGGAACCGCGGGTGAAGTTGTCCTTCGCCCAGTTACCGCCGTTGGTGTTGCCCGCAGTGTTGGCGGCAGAGTCGTCCCTGTTCGTCATGGTGGTCTTGGCGGACAGGGTGGTGGTGGTGGCGCTGACGCCTGGGATGCTGAGGGCCAGTGTTGCGGCGACCGCTGCCACAGGAATGGCGGCTGTGAGCCAGTATTTGCGCATGCCGTGTCCCCCCCTTTGAGGAGTTTGGTTCCTTGGGATTCCGCTCGCGTTGGACTCTCTTTACCTGTCCATTACTTAACGTGTGTCCCCGATCACTCATAAGACGCGTATGACCACGATCCGGCTTACCGAAGTACGGATCCGTTACCGGAGACTTTCAGGCCCGCTGCCCGCCCCGGATCCACCAATGCCGGGCAGCGGCCGGGAAACGGTGAGACTCCGGTCTCGGAGCCGATGTTGATGTGCACGTGGCGCCGCAGCACATGCACCGGGGGCGGCCAGCGCCGGGTCAGGACTCAGCCCATTCGCCGTCGAGAAGGCGAACGTGCCGCAGGTGCGATGCGGGGGATATCAGGGGAATCCCTGATGACTTGCGATGTATCTCGTCGGTACTGTCGATCGCGTGTCACTGTTCGCGACGAGAGACAAGACGAAAAGGCCCCCGGTGCCGGTGGTCCTGCCGAGTGCGGCGTCACCGGCTGGCCCCTCTGGCGTGTTCCGATGACGGCCCTCGTGTGGGCGCTGACCGCGGCCGTCCTCTACGGAACCGGTGCCGCGCTACAGCAGCGCCAGGCCGCCGCGACCCCCAGCCAGGCCGCGGGCCGGCCCCGGCTGCTTCTCCTGCTGGTGCGGCGGCCGTGGTGGCTGCTCGGCATCGGCGTCGAACTCGGCGGATTCGCCACCCACGCTGTCGCGTTGCGCACCGGCCCCCTGACGGTCGTGCAGATGCTGGTCGCCTCGTCCCTGCTGTTCAGCGTGGCCACGGTCCGGCTGTGGTCGGGCTGCCGGCTGAGCTGGACCGCCTGGGCCGCGGTCCTGGCCGTCATCGCCGGTATCGGCTCGTTCATCGCGCTGGCCTCGCCCGCCGGCGGTGCCGCGGGTGCCGCGGGCGTGCCTGGGCATGCCGGGCTGGCCGCCGCGTGCCTGGCCACCTGCGCGGTGCCGCTCGCCGCCGCCGGCCTCGCTGCCGCCGGCAGCCGCCGCGCGGTCCTGCTGGCCGTGGCCGCCGGGCTGGCCGACGCCGGTATAGCCGTCGTGACCATGGCGTTCTCGCATGTTGTCAGCGGCGGGCTGACCGGCATGGCCGGCTCCTGGGCGACCTACGCCCTGATGCTGGGCGGTCCGTGCTCGCTGCTGCTGACGCAGAGCGCGTACCAAGCGGGGCGACCGATGATCACCCTGCCTGTCATCTCCGTGGTCACCCCGGTGGCCAGCCTGGCCGCGGGCAACCTGCTGCTCGGCGAGTCGGCCTCGCTCGGCGTCCTGAGCGGCGCAGTCGCGGCCCTGGCGGTGCTGGTCACGTCGGCAGGACTCGTGGTGCTCGCCCGGCTGACGACGGGGCAGCCCGGCCCGGCGGGTAACCAGGGATCTTCCGTTGCCTTGCCTGCCTTTCCGGCGCCCGGCTCACGCTCGGGTCCGGATCTCAGTCGTCGGCGGCCTGACTGTCTGGACGAGCTCATCCAGATCCCGGATTCCCGCGTGCTTACGGCCGCTGCTCGGGGCGGCCGGCCTGGTGGCGCAGGGCGAAGATCGCCGCCTGGACGCGGTCTTGCAGGCCGAGTTTGGTGAGGATGCTGCGGACATGGGTCTTGACGGTCTGCTCGCCGATCGCCAGGTCCCGGCCGATCTGCCGGTTGCTGTGACCGCGGGCGATCAGCCGGAGGACTTCGCGTTCGCGCGGTGACAGCGGCTGCAGCGGATCCGGCGGCGGTGGCCGGCGCAGCGCCTGAGTGAGCCGGGTCAGCAGCTCGGGGCTGAGGCTGGCGGTGCCTGCGGCGGCGTCGCGGACCGCGGCGATGACGTCCTCGGCCGGGGCGGTCTTGAGCAGGTAGGAGGTCGCGCCGGCCTGCATGGCGCGGACGAGATGCTCGTCACCAGTGGCGGAGGTGAGCACGACGACGGCAGGCCGGTGGGGCGCGGCGTGCAGCGCGGCGAGCACGGCGTGCCCGTCCAGCCCGGGCATGTACAGGTCGAGCAGCAGCACGTCCGGGCGGGTGGCGGCGACGACGTTCACCGCCTGCTGGCCATTCCCGGCTTCGCCGGCGACCTCTACGTCTGGTTCCTGGCTGAGCAGGTAGCACAGTCCGTGCCGGACGACGCGGTGGTCGTCGGCGATCACCACGCGGATCGTCATGGCACCGGCACCCGGACAGTGAGCGCCGCGCCGCGGCCGGGAGCACTGTCGATGTCTACGGTGCCGCCAAGTTCGGCAACCCGGTCACGGATGTGGGTCAGCCCGGACCCGGCATGCGGGGCGGCCGGGTCGAAGCCGGTGCCGGTGTCACGGACGGCCAGTTCAACGCGGCCGTCGGGGCGGGTCAAGGACACGGCCAGCCGGCGGGCGTGGCCGTGCCGGACGGCGTTGGCGCATGCCTCCTGCGTGATGCGCAGCAGGGCGTGCTCGACAGGCGCGGGCACAGTGACGTCGTCCAGGCGGGCGTTGACGGTGACGCCGAGCCGGTCGTGGTAGGCCGCGCACATCTCCTGCAGGGCCGGTGCCAGCCCGGCACCGTCCAGGCTGGCCGGGCGCAGCTCGAGCAGGAGCGCCTGCATGTCGCGCAGCGCCTCCTCGCTGATCCGCTCGATCGCGCGGGCCTGCTGGTTCCCCGGGTCGGCCCGGCGCATCCCCGCGGCGATCATCCGCATCCCGAACAGGTGCTGGGAGATCGCGTCGTGGACCTCCCGCGCGATCCGGGCCCGCTCCGCGGCGCGGGCGTCACCGGTGGCGCGTTGGCGTTCGGCGGCCAGCGCGGAGCCGAGCTGGCGGGTCATGGTGCTGAAGTTCGCCTCCAGCCGGCCGACCTCGTCCCGGCCGGAGACGGGCAGCGCGACGGTGTAATCGCCGTCGGCGACCGCCACCGTGGCACGCTCCAGTCGGCGCACCCGGCGCACGAGGCGGCGTGAGGCCAGCAGCCCGAACAGCACGCCGACCGGCACGATGGCGAACAGCAGCGCGTACGAAGCCACCAGCAGCGGACCGTCCTCACCAAGCTGGCGCAGCTCACCCCAGGCGCGGACGGGGCTGATGAACCCCGGTGACCATGGCGCCTGCACATAGACGTAGGCCACCGGTCCCGGCGCGCCGGCCGGCGGCTTGCTGAGGCCAGCCCGGGCCGTCGCCCGGACCATGAAGAGCACACTGCCGTACGGCGTGGGCACACTGCCGCTTTTGATCATCAGGTGGCCAGGGCGCTGCCATCGCCGCGGCCGCCTGGACGGGGAGCTCGCTGCCCGCCGCCCGCCCGGGCGGGTACCGGGAAGGCGCGGAGGACGCCAGAACCGTGCCGTCGGCGGCGACCGCGACGACCGCGGTCAGCCCCTGGTCGCTATGGACCGGTCCGTTAATCGCCGGAACGATGAGCGCGCTGCCGTCCAGGGCCACCGGGGCCAAGCCCGGCCGGGCCTGCTGGCCGGGGTTGCCGAGCACGATCCTGGCCGGCACGCCGCCGGGATAGCGCTGGGCGAGCTGACCGGCGTAGTTCCTCGCGGTGGCGTCCACCTGGTGCTGCAGCTGGGCGCCATTCACCAGCGAGGGCACCTGGAAGCCGAGCACGAGCGCCTCGACCAGCACCACGACGGCGAGCGTGACGAGAATGTAGGACGCGGTCAGCCGCGCCGACAGCCCCCATGCCCTGCACCGCACCCGGTCCAACACCCCTGCACGCTATCTGCGCGCAGCCCTCCGGCGTATCCCTCCAAGGAGGGACCAGTGCTACCTCCGCCGCGTGAGGCGCCCGCCGCCGCCGGCCGGGGACGCTGGCCCCCATGCACACACAGTCAGCGGCCCAGCCGCGCACATACTCCAGATGAGCACCTGCCCCGGCCGCCGACGGCCTGGGCGGGCGCGAGCCGTAGCCGTCATGATCGTCGCAGCTACCGCCCTGCCGGCCGCGGCCTGCAGCAGCGGCAGCCCGTCATCCGCCGGGAGCACCGGCTCACTGCGGGCGGGAGGCTCAGCGAATTCGTCGTCCGGGCTCGCCTATTCCCGGTGCGTGCGTGCCCACGGGGTGCCGGACTTCCCCGACCCCGGCAGCGACGGGCAGCTTTCCAAGCAAGCTGTCGTCACCGCACTGCGCGCGGTCAGCGATTCCCGGGCCGTGGCGGCCACGGGAGCCTGTGCGAGGCTGAACCCCGCCGGGCAGGAAAGTCCCATTCTCACAGCCCAGGAGCAGCAGGATTACCTGAGGGCAGTCGCCTGCATGCGCTCCCACGGCATCACCAGCTTCCCCGACCCGACGTTCCCGGGTGGGCGCCTCAATCTCCAGATCCCCTCCAGCATCGATACCAGGTCAAGGCAGTTCACCCGGGCCGAGCAGACCTGCACAAAGCTCATCCCGGCCGGACTCCCCCACGGCACCGGGTCCGGTGGCTGATGACCATGTGGGTCTGGTGCCGCACGACGAGGCCAGGATCAACGGCAGGTGGCCGGTCGTGAGCGGGGCAATTTCGCGCGACCGGGAAGCTGGGCCGCAGCCGCGGCCCCAGGTGGCCGCGGAAGTGGGAGCATCGCGCGGCCATGGCCGCTGGGTGGCGCTGGGCATCGTGGTGGTGCTGGCGGCGGGCGCGGTGGCCGGGTGGCGGGCGGGGGTGTTTTCCGCGGCTGACTCGCCGGGGGCCGGGCCAGGAATACCCCCGCCGGCCACGGCCGTGGTGACCCGGCAGGACCTCACGGCCACCACGCCGCAGAGCGCGACGCTGGGGTACGCCGGGTCCTACACGGTCAGGGGGCGGGGCGGCGGAACGCTGACGTGGCTGCCGTCGGCCGGGCAGGTGCTCCGCCAGGGCCAGGCGCTGTACGAGACCGGCAACGGTTCCCCGGTGGTGCTGCTATACGGCGGCGTGCCGGACTGGCGGGCCCTGGGTGTGGGAACCACCGGCCAGGACGTGACCCAGCTCAACCACGACCTGGCGAACCTCGGTTACGCCGCCCGCGCGGATATCACCGCGGACGGCTGGGATTACTACTCGTGGGAGACGGCGCTGGCGGTGCAGCAGCTGGAGGAGCACCTGGGGGTGGTCGAGCCCCCCGGCGAGCCTGTCGTTGGGGCAGGTGGTGTTCGAGCGGGGAGCGATCCGGGTCAGCCAGGTGACCGGGGCCCTGGGCGGCCCGGCGTCCGGGCCAGTGCTGACGGCGACCTCGGACCGGCATGTGGTGACGATCCCGCTGGACGCCTCCGACCAGTCTCAGGTGAAAGCCGGGGATAAGGTGACCGTCACGCTGCCGGACGGGACGACCGTACCGGGCCTGATCTCCTCGGTTGGCACGGTAGCGACCACCACGACGGGACAGCAGGAGCAGGGCCCGACCACGACGATCCCGGTGCAGGTGAAGCTGACCCATCCGGAGGCGGCGGGGACCCTGGACCAGGCGCCGGTGACGGTGAACATCACCACCGCCAGCGCCAAGAACACGCTGGCGGTGCCGGTGTCGGCGCTGCTGGCGCAGTCGCCGCGCGGGTACGCCGTCGAAGTAGCCGGCCGGGGGACCAGGCGGCGCTGGGTACCGGTGCAGCCCGGGATCTTCGATGACGCCTCCGGGCTGGTGCAGGTGACCGGGGCGCTGTGGCCCGGGCTGCGCGTGGTGGTGGCATCGTCGTGACCGCTGCGGGAAGGGCCTGGCCTGCGGCGACGGCCCAGCCGGGGTGCCGGTGCTGGAGCTGGAACGGGTGTCGAAGGTGTATCCCGGGCAGCCGCCGGTGCGGGCGCTGGATCAGGCGAGCCTGGCGGTGGCCGCCGGGGAGCTGCTGGCGGTGGCCGGCCCGTCCGGGTCGGGCAAGTCCACGCTGCTGCACCTGATGGGCACCCTGGACAAGCCGACTGCCGGGACGGTGCGGGTCACTGGCCTGGACGTGGCCCGGATGGGGGACCGGGAGCTGGCCGCGGTCCGGGCGTCCCGGATCGGGTTCGTGTTCCAGCAGTTCCATCTGGCCGAGCACCAGAGCGTGCTGGGCAACGTGGCCGACGGGTTGCTGTACGCCGGCGTCCGGCGCGGCCACCGGCGGCGGCTGGCGCTGCAGGCCCTGGACCGGGTCGGGCTGGGCCACAAGGCCGCCGCCCGCCCGGCCCAGCTGTCGGGGGGCGAGCGGCAGCGGGTCGCGATCGCGCGGGCAGTGGCGGGCGCGCCGCCGGTCGTGCTGGCCGACGAGCCGACGGGCAACCTGGACTCGGCTACCGGCGCCGCGATCCTGGCCCTGCTGGAAGAACTCAACCGGCTAGGGACGACGGTCATCATCATCACCCACGACCACACGGTCGCCGCCCGGGCCCGGCGGCACATCGAGATGCTCGACGGCCACATCACCGCTGACATCCGCCCCGCCCCCCGGCGGCCCGGGCCGGAAGGACCGTCATGACCACCACGTCGCCGCAGCCGACCTCCGCGGCGGCCAGGGCCCGGCTGCATCCCGGGGACCTGGCCGCCCTCGCCAGCATCGGGCTGCGGACCCGCAAGCTGCGCGCCGGCCTGTCCGCGCTGGGCATCGCGATCGGCGTCGCGGCGATCGTGGCCGTGCTGGGCCTGGCCGCCTCGGCCCAGGCCGCGCTGCTAGCCGAGATCGCTCGCCTGGGCACTAACTTGCTCACCGTCACCAGCGGGCAGACCCTCACCGGCGTCACCGCTGAGCTGCCGCAGGCGGCGCCAGGCATGATCGCCCGGCTGCCCGGCGTCACCGCGGTGCAGGACACCGGCAGCCTCGGCACCGTCAGCGCCTACAAGTCCCCGCTCATCCCCACGGTCGAGACCAACGCGCTATCGGTCTATGCAGCCACCCTGGGCCTGCCCGCGGTGGCCGGCACGAGCGTGGCCCAGGGCCGGTTCCTGGACGCCGCCACCGCCCGCGAGCCGGTCGCGGTACTCGGCGCCGCCACCGCGCAGCGGCTGGGCATCGACCGGATCCGGCCCGGGCTGCGGATCTGGGCCGCCGGCACGTGGTTCTACGTGACCGGCATCCTCAGCCAAGACACCTATGCTCCCGAGATCGACTCGGCGGTCCTGGTCGGTTTCCCGGCCGCCCGGAAATACCTGCACTTCGACGGCCATCCCTCGACGATCTACGTCCGGACCACCGGCAGCCAGGCCCTCACCACGCGGGTGGACAGCCTGCTCGGCGCGCAGGCCAGCCCGGAAAACCCGAGCCAGGTCAACGTCTCCCGGCCCTCGGACGCGCTCACCGCCCAGGCCGACGCCACGGGTGCCCTCGACACCCTGTTCCTCGGGCTGGGCGCGGTCGCACTACTGGTCGGCGCGATCGGGGTGGCCAACATCATGGTCATCTCGGTGCTGGAACGCCGCTCCGAGATCGGGCTGCGCCGCGCACTGGGCGCCACCCGAGGCCAGGTCCGCGCCCAGTTCCTGGCCGAAGCGGTCCTGCTGTCCCTGGCCGGCGGTGTCATCGGCGTCATCACCGGCGCGGCCGCCACCGCTGCCTACGCCCGCGGCCACGGTGAGGCCGTGGTCATCCCGCCCGAAGCCTCGGCCGGCGGGCTGGCCGCGGCTGTCGTCATCGGCGCCCTGGCCGGGCTGCTGCCCGCGATCCGCGCCGCCCGGCTGTCCCCGACCCAGGCCCTCTGGAGCATCTGATGGCACTGCGCCCGCTGGGGCTACGGGGCGCCCGCGCTCTTCAGCGAATGTTTGGCCGGTCTACGCATCGCCGCGCCGGATCCGGAGGGCCCGCCGCTTATGAACTCGCCGACGGCCCGAAGGCGCTCGCGGAACTGGAAGCCCGGGCCATGGTCGGCAAGCTAGCCCTGCTGCCCTGACCTCTGGCCGAGCACACCGCCAACCGCGGCATCGGCAGGCGCTGCCAGCCGAAGCCCTGGATACGACAGGCGAGCTCACTGGCCATACGATCGTGCGACGAGGGCCTAACGAAACCCGCCGGGCACTGCCCGGAGAGGTGGGAGACGTGGTGGGGGCAGAGTCGGAGCGTCGGTTGGCTGACCCGCCGGCCACCTGGCAGGAGCACTGGTTCGACCACCGCCAGTTGCTCCGGCTGTACCACAGCGACGAGCACTGCGCGATCTACGCAGACCCCGACGTGCGCTGGGCTGAAGTACGGTGGCTGCCCCGGTTCATCAATGTGACCTGGCAGTACTCCAAGGCAACCTACGGCGACGCTTTCGGGTCCGACCCGCGTATCTACTCCATCCATCACGCCGGGCGACACGGCGGCGGCCACGCGGGCTACTACGTCAGCCCGGTCCACGACTACCACAACGTCAGCGACTGCGGGCTGGACACCTGGCGGGAGGGCAACACCCTCGCTCGCGAGCTGCCCGCTCATGAGATCGGGCATTCCGTGGAGAGCGCAAACAACGGCGTCCATGGCTCACCGGCGTATGAGATCTGGGGCGACAGCAAGTGGGCCGAGTTCTACATCTACGACCTCTACACGACGCTGGGCATGGGCCGCGAGGCTAAGGGCGTCTACCGCCGGTTCACCGACAACACCGACGATTTCCCTCGTCGGGGGACTCGCTGGTTCCGTGACTGGTTCTACCCGCTATGGCGGGACTGCGGGCAGGCGGAGGTCATGAACCGGTTCTTCCTGGAGCTGGCCCGGCACTTCCCACGCGACTCCGGCGGCACCTACACGCGGCGGATGAACTGGGGCGAGTACGTCCACTTCACCAGCGGTGCCGCGGCCGCCGACATGAGCGGCCAGGCCGCCCGCGCTTTCGGCTGGCCCCGCGAGTGGGCCGATCAACTGGAGCACGCCCGCGCGCACTTCCCCGGCATCACGTACTGAAATACCGGGCCATGCCACCGGCCGTCCTTCGAGCCGGGCCGCGACGCTGCGGCCCAGCGACGGTCAGTCAGATGAGCAAGGTGACGGCCGCGCCGTGGCTGACCAGCCCGAGCATGGTGGTCAGCGAGGGCACCAGGCGCCGCCGGGCGTCGTCCTCGGACAGGCCGCGCAGCTTGCCGACGAGCACTCTGCGGTGGTACTCGAGGAACCCTTCTAGGGTTTCCCGTTCTCCGGCGACAGCGACAGCGCTTCTTCATCTGCCAAGGGGCGTGGCATCTGTCACCACAAAAGGCTACAGGCGCGTGCGTGGTCCTGCTCGCGCTCATCGCGGGCGCAGTCTCCTACCTTCTTATGCACATGCTGGTCGCACGGAGCGACCTCGCGGCCCGCGGGCCGCTCAGGAGTGTTTCGCTCGTATGTCTCGTCGCCAGCGAGCCGGTGGCGTGCCGTAGCGATGCTTGAACGCGCGGCTGAATGCCGCCTCCGACGTGTAGCCGACGTTCTCCGCGATGAGCGTGACCGGAAGGGAGCTGTCGCGGAGCAGGTCGGTGGCGGCGTCCAGGCGTACGTGCGCGAGATAGGTGGCTGGCGGCTTCCCGACGCGAGCGACGAACCGTGCAGCGAACGCCGACCGGGACAGGCTGCACGCTCGGGCCAGCTCCTCGACTGTCCAGTCGTGGCCAGGGTCTCGATGGATAGCGCTCAAGGCCAGACCGATCTGCGGGTCGAGCGCCCCGGCCAGCCAGTTCGGTTCGGCGTCCGTGCCCGCGGCCCAGGCGCGCAGAATCTGGATGAAGAGCAGATCGAGGATGCGGGCGACCATCACCGCCGATCCTTGCGAGGGCGATTGCATCTCGAATAGGAGCATCCTGCGGGCCACTTCGAGCCCTTCGAGCGCTTGGCCGCTGGCGCCGCGCAGGATGATCACGGCCGGGAGGCTCGCGAGCAGGTGGCTCGCCTGCGGGTCGCCGATCGTGAAGGTTCCGCAGAGCCAGCGCGCCGGCTCGGGTGCGGGCGCGTCGTGCCCGGATGCGCCGGCGCGCACGGTCGCGTGCGCGCGCTCGCCTGCGTCGCTGATCTGGTGCGGGTCGCCGCGCGGGAGCAGGATGACATCGCCGCGACTCACGCGCTCGCCGTGCGGGTCGCCGTCGCTCCGAAGCACGAGTTCGCCCTCTTCGATGATGTGCAGGGTGCCGATATCGGCGAATCGGATTGAGAAATTCCGCAGCGGAGCGTAGGCAACGATCCGTTCTCCGCTCAGACGGACGCTCCGGAGCAGCTCCGAGAGCAAGTCGTGGGGCTGGCCATTTACGTCGAGGCCGAGCGCGGCGTCCTCGAGAGCTGGAGGATCGGCAAACTCTTGCGGCGGTCGGAGCAAATTGGCTGGCGTCGCTGGACGATCGGCAAAATGTTCCGGCGGAGCAGTCATTGTCTCTGCGCATTCCTCGAACTACGCTCGACGAACAGTGAGTGGAGCGGCCAATCGGACGGGCTTGGGGCCATGGTGGGGCGCCATCGGAAGTTCGCCCGACATTCTGGTTCAGGTCTGGGTCTGCTCCCTTGCGTCAACCTTATCGCATCGGGCAGACATAACTCGACTAGAAAGGAAACATAACCTATGACATCGAGCACTGGTGAAGCCGGCCAGGACAAGCCGACCAAGATCAGCTTCGTCTATTCCAACCCCGCCGACCCGGCTGCCTTCGAGGCGGCCTACCCCGAGCAGATTGCGCTGGCGCGGAAGCTCCCCGGCCTGACTCAGCTGCAGGCGTCGAAGGTCTGGCCAAAGGAAGACGGCAGTCCGACCCCGGCATACCGGCTGTTGGACCTGTACTTTGCTGACTACGCGGCAGCCAGCGCCGCCGCCGCAGAGGCGGGCGCCCTTGTCGGCGCTACCCTCGAGCACGCCACCGGCGGCGTAGTGATCGCATTCGCGCAGATCATCGACGATGCCTAGACCGACACGAGACAGGTCAGTCCAGCCGTCACCGCAGCAACCAATTAGCCGGTAGGGGACAGGATCCCCTACCGGCCACAAACATCGGCCCTCTCGTAATGCCTGGATAGCGTCGAAGAGGACTGCCCACCAAATACTACGGAGGCCGTTTTAGCTGCTCGGTTGTGCAAACCTTAGCGCTTGGGACGGCATTCTCGCATAAGTTTAGGCCGGGCTTGTAATCCTGAGGAACGCGTGATCCGGTGGACCACGACCGGGTGCGTGATGCGCCGGCCGTTGCGCCGGGGTGCTGTCAGTGAGGGTGCGCGGCGGCTGCGGCGAATTCCAGCAGCAATGTGCCCGTGGCTTGCGGGTCTTCCATCATCGGGGTGTGTCCCACGCCGGGCAGCAACTCGACGCGGGCGCCGGGAACGACGCGGTAGGCGGCAGCCGACGAGGAGGGATACCGCGCGTCCTCGGTGCCGAAGATCACCAGAACTGGGACCCCGAGCGCGGCCAGCCGGTCGGGGAGGCTTTGCTGCCTCATGTAGTTGTTGGATCCGCGGGCTGTCCCCGCGAGGGCGCGGTGGGTCATTCCCAGCGCGGCCTCGATGATGGCGCCGGGGAGGTTGACAGGGCGGGTGAAGGCGGAGCGCATGGCCTTGCGGATGGTGGCCTCACTCCGCAGGCGCCACAGCAGCCGCCCGGGGAACTGGGCCAGCAGGAGCCGGACGAGCAGGCCGTCAGGGCTCGCAGCGTCCAGGCTCGGGCCCATGTCGATGAGCGCCAGCCCGGCCACCCTGTCTGGCCGCTGCTCGGCCAGGGCCGTGGCCACCATGCACCCCATGGAATGCCCGATCACCACCACCCGGCCCGCGCCGAGCCGGTCCAGCGCGGCGCCGACCCGGTCGGCGTGAGCGGGGATGTCGTACCCGCGCGCTGGGCTGGACGACCTGCCGTGGCCGAGCAGGTCGACGCGGATAACACGGCAGGCGCCCGCCAGGGCCGGGACGACCGGGTCCCACCAGGCCGTCGAGCCCGCGGAGCCGTGGATCAGCAGCAAGGCGGGCGTACCAGGCCTGCCGTCCTCCACCACATGCATGTCACCGTCGGCAAGCCGCACGAACCGGCCGTCAGTGCCTGGATCGCCGGGCATGTCCTCTGTCATCGCACTGCCTCCTGCCGTCGGCCGTTGTGTCCCGAGCCCGGCCATGCCGGACATGACTGCGAGCATCGCCGGCGCACCGCCGGGTGTCTTGGAGAAATGTTCCGCTCTCGTGGCTGAGCAGCGGCGACGCACGGTCAGCGGTCACGGCCCCCGGTCGCCGGCCGTGGCAGCTGGAACAGGCTGGCGCCGTAGCACAGCAGCCCCACGGCGGCCAGCAGCGCCATCGCCATCGACGCGCCATCCTTGCCGCTGCCGGTGAAGGCGCTGCCGGAGGCCGCCGCGCCGATCATGGCGAGCAGGCCCAGCACGGCGGCGGCGATCAGCGTCGGCCGCCGGGCCAGGATGGCCTGCACCAGGAATCCGAGCGCGGCCAGGATCAGCAGCAGCCCCAGCACGATGTGCAGGGTGAGCCCGGCAGGACCATTGGCGATTGCCTGCCCGAACCCGTGCCCGTGGTCGGCACTGGGCACGGTGACGTACAGGTTGACGTAGATGCCGAGAGCGAACTGGACGACGAGCATCACGAAGGCGGCGAAGCTGGCGCGGCGCAGGCCGCTGATCCGGCTCGTCGTCAGCCGGCCAGCCGTCCCTGGGACCGTCGTGCCCGTAGGTACGCTCATGACTCTCCTCATATTGCTTCTTGTCATAGCCGCGTTGGTCAGCGTGGCGGCCATGCCAGTCGGCGCGCTGCGTCTGCTCTTAGGGCAGCGCGGTGCGCAGCAGGTCACGGAGCCATGCCGGACATGACTGCGAGCATCGCTGGCGCACCGCCGGGTGTCTTGGAGAAATGTTCCGCTCTCGCGGTCAGCGCTACGAGTTTTCGCGCCCAGCCGTTTCGCTGGCTGAAGTCACGTCCTGGGTGCGCGTAGCGGGGCGGCCCACGCGAAGTCATCGACCGCGAGCCAGGGCGCGGCTGCGACGGCCGTCGGCGTTACCCCGGCGAAGGTCTTGACGTCCCGGTGGAGGTGGGACTGGTCGGTGTAGCCGCTTTCTGCGGCTACCAGGGCGGCGCTGTGACCCGCGGCGAGGCGGTGTGCCGCATGGTCGAAACGGATCAGCTGGGCGGCGCGCTTCGGGGTGAGGCCGATCTGGGACCGGAACCGGGACCACAGGCGCTTGCGGCTCCATCCGACCTCGGCTGCCAGCCGCTCGACCCGAAGGCGTCCCCGGCTGGCAACCATCTGCCCCCAGGCGAAGGCGACTTCGGGGTCGGCCGCCCGGCCTGCCTGGTACCGCCGGGCGAGTGCGGCCTCTGTGATCGTGAACCGGTCGTCCCATGAGCTGGCCGCGCGTAGCTGCTCCTGGGCCCGTACGGCGTCGCGCCCCCACAGGTCGTCGAGGGAGATCACCGTCCCGCCCAGCTCCGACGAGGCGCCCAGCGCCGCGTGCGCCACCACTGGCGACAGCCGCGCCTGCAGGCACTCGATGTGTCGGCCGCGCCCTCGGACACCGCTGGGCGCGAGGCCGACGGCGAGGCTTCGTCGCTGCTGCTGACCGCTAGCGTCGTCGATGAGCATCCCGTCGCCAAGGTCTATGAACAGCGTCACCGCCGGGTAGGGGACCATCGGGAGGTTGACCAGGTCCTTCGCTCGATTAGTGAATCCAGCCATGCGGACCCCCGCCATCCGGCCTGGCCGTGACGGAACCGCGATGTCCCACACCGGTGCAGCGTCACGAGCCGGTGGTCTTGACCCGCAGGCCTGGCGATCGCCCATCGTTATGCCCGATCCACTGCTGCCTGGCTGCGGCCGCTGGTGGCGCCGCAGAGTCGCAGCGTGCTGTCCAGAAGCATCGCGGCCGCCTTGCTGGTGGTGAGGTGTCCGGTGGCGACTTGCTCGGCGGCGGTGTGCCCGAGTGCGAGGATGGCCGCGGCCACCCAACTGGCAGAGAGTGTGCGGTCGAAGTCGCCGGCTCGCTGGCCTCGCCGAATGAGCAGTTCGAGCTGGGCGGTGACAGCGAGGTGCGGGTCGCTGCCGTCGAGTCGTGGGGTCCGGTTGAGGCCGGGGTCAAACAGCAGCGGGTAGCGGCGGAGGAGCTGCCAGCTGATGTCGAGGAACTGGCCCAGCGCGTCGGCGGGCGGGGCGGTGTCGATCCGAGCGGCGTCGAGGGCGGCGAGGCCTTCCGCCCTCGCGGCTTCGATGAGGGCGACGATGAGGGCGTCGCGTGAGGGGAAGTGGGCGTAGACGGTCTGGCGGGTGACGCCGGCCGCGGTGGCGATGTCTTCCATGCTGGCGTCGGGTCGCTCGCCGAGAACGGTTCGGGCCGCGTTGAGGATGGCGTCGATGCTTCGCCGGGCGTCGGACCGGCGGCGGCGGGTCGGCAGGGCGGCATCAAGCGTGTCAGCCATCAGGGCGACGCTACCTGCCCGGTCATAAGCTTGACAAGCTGTAAGTGTTACCCGACGCTGGTAGACGTAGCCAAGGCGCCGCGAACATGCACTATGCCAGCCTGCCGACGGCGCGCTACCCTGATGGGCATGCGAGCCGGATGGCTGCTCCTTGAGACGCCGCGCTGAAGACAGACAGTCAGCGCGGCAGCCCCTCCTGTGCGAGGGGCTTTTTTGTGTCCGGACACGACCTTCAGGCGAGGTCCCATGAGCGAGAGCGCCGGTCTGCCCGGCTCCGGCCGGGCCCGGGGCGCGGGCGATGAGCCGCCACCTTTCCGTTACGGCGCGCGCATGGCGGGGGAGATCGAAGCGCGCTGGCAGGACCGCTGGGAGGCGGACGGAACGTTCGACGCCCCCAACCCGACCGGCCCGCTCGCCGCAGGCTTTGACCGGATGGCAGGCCGCCCCAAGTTCATGATCATGGACATGTTCCCCTATCCCAGCGGTGCGGGCCTGCACGTTGGGCATCCGCTGGGGTATATCGCCACCGATGTGTACGCCCGCTACTTGCGCATGACCGGGCACAACCTGTTGCACGCGTTCGGTTATGACGCGTTCGGCCTGCCCGCCGAGCAGTACGCCATCGACACCGGGCAGCACCCGGCGGTCACGACCGGACAGAACATCGCCACCATGAGACGCCAGCTACGGCGGCTGGGCTTGGGGCACGACCGGCGGCGGGAGCTGGCGACCACCGATCCCGGCTACTACAAATGGACGCAGTGGATCTTCTTGCAGATCTTCAGCAGCTGGTATGACGACCAGGCCGGGCGGGCCCGGCCGGTTGCCGACTTGATCGCGGAGTTCGCCTCCGGCGAGCGTGAGCCGGTGGGCGAGGCCAACCCGGATGGCCTGCCCTGGGGCGAGCTGAGCCCGGCGCAGCGCCGGCAGGTCGTCAACGGCTACCGGCTGGCCTACATCGGCACGGAGCTGGTCAACTGGTGCCCCGGGCTCGGCACCGTGCTGGCCAACGAGGAAGTCACTGCCGAGGGGCGCAGCGACATCGGCAACTACCCGGTGTACCGGCGGCCGTTGCGGCAGTGGATGCTGCGGATCTCCGCCTATGCGCAGCGCCTGATCGATGACCTGGACCGGGTCGACTGGCCCGAGTCGATCAAGATCATGCAGCGCAATTGGATCGGCGCCAGTGACGGCGCTGTCGTGGGCTTCCCGGTGGCACGGGGCGATGGCCCGGGCCAGGCACCGGGGGCGCCGGGTCAGGAGCTGGATGGGGCCGTCAGGATCAGCGTCTTCACTACCCGGCCCGACACGCTGCCGGGTGCCACGTGTTTGGTGCTGGCCCCGGAGCACCCTCTGGTGGGCCATCTCGTTACCGGCCGCTGGCCGGAGGGGACGCCTCCCGCCTGGCGCTACCCGCAGGGCACGCCCGCGGGTGCCGGGCCAGCCGAGGCGGTCGCCACCTACCGGGCTGTTGCGGCCCGGCTTAGCGACCGGCAGCGGGCGCAGCAGGAGTCCGGGAAGACCGGCGTCTTCACCGGGTCATATGTGATCAACCCCATGACCGGGGAGCGGATCCCGGTGTTCGTTGCCGACTACGTGCTGATGGGCTACGGTACCGGCGCGATCATGGCGGTGCCCGCACACGACGACCGGGACCTGGTATTCGCGCGGGCATTCGGCCTGCGGGTGCGGGCAGTGCTGGCACCGCCCGCAGGCTGGCTCGCCAGCCACGGTCTGCCGCCGGACGCCCCGGCCAGCCAGTGGCCGGCCGCCTTCAGCGGTGAGGGCAATTACCTTGACGTGGGAATACCCGGGCTGTCCCGCACCGCCACGCTGCGGGACGGGATCGAGGCGGCGGCCGGATGGCTGGCCAGCCGCGGGTTCGGCCGGGCGGCCCGGTCCTACCGGCTGCGGGACTGGCTGTTCTCACGGCAGCGCTACTGGGGTGAGCCGTTCCCGATCGTGTACGACTCCACTGGCCTGCCGATCGCCCTGCCGGACAGCGAGCTGCCGGTGACGCTGCCCGAGATGACCGATTTCCGTCCCCGGCCGCAGTCAGACGAGGCCAGCGAGCGCGAGCCGGAGCCGCCGCTGGCCCGCGCGGAGGAATGGGCGAACCCGGTGCTGGACCTGGGCGACGGGACGCACCGGTACCGGCGTGAGCTCAACACCATGCCGCAGTGGGCCGGCTCGTGCTGGTATTACCTGCGCTACCTCGATCCGGCGAATACCGCGCGGTTCACTGGCGAGGAGGCGGAACGGTACTGGCTGGTGCCGCCGGGCGCGGCACCCGGTGACGGCGGGGTGGACCTGTACGTTGGCGGGGTCGAGCACGCCGTGCTGCATCTGCTGTACGCGAGGTTCTGGCACAAGGTCCTGTACGACCTGGGCCACGTCTCCACCCGTGAGCCGTTCCGGCGGCTGTTCAACCAGGGATACATCCAGGCCGATGCCTACCTCGACACCCGCGGCATGTACGTGCCCGCGGTGGACGTCACTGCAGCCCCCGGCGGGGGGTTCAGCTACCGGGGCGCGCCAGTGACGGCGCGGGCGGGCAAGATGGGCAAGAGCAAGAAGAACGCCATCTCTCCCGACGACGTCTACTCCGCTTATGGCGCAGATACGCTGCGCCTGTACGAGATGGCCATGGGGCCGCTGGATACCGATCGGCCCTGGCGCACCGACGACATCATTGGCGTGCACCGCTTCCTGCAGCGGCTGTGGCGGACCGTCATCGACGAGCAAACTGGCGCGTCCCGGGTGACCGATAGGCCGCTTGGCGAAACAACCATTCGCCGGCTGCACGCCACCATCAGCGCTGTCCGCCGCGACGTGACGGCCATGCGGTTCAACACCGCGATCGCCCGCCTGATGGAACTCGGGACCCATGCCGCCAAGGTGGCAGCCGCCGGGCCCGGGGTGCCCCGCGCGCTGGCCGAGCCACTGGTGCTGATGACCGCCCCGTTCGCTCCCCACATCGCCGAGGAGTTGTGGGAGGCGCTCGGTCATCCGCGGACGCTGGCTTACGAGCCATTCCCCGAGTTCGACGAGGCGCTGGCGGCTGAGCAAGTGGTCACGTTGCCGGTGCAGATCGACAGCAAGACCCGGTTCCGGGTCCAGGTGCCAGCCACTGCGCAGCGGGACGAGATCGCCGCGGCGGTGACCGCGCACCCCGAGTACGCCCGGTGGACCCAGGACGCGGTGGTCGCCCGGCTCGTCATCGTGCCCGGACGGATCGCCAACGTCGTGACCAGGGCACCGGACACCCCGCCGTGACCGGCCAGCGCCGCCGGCAGGGCGCTGCAACTGAGGTTCTCAGGGACGCCGACTTTCCTACTTGACCCCGGATTATATATGACGCACAATCCTCGCCATGAGTGATGAAGCCTCTGTGGGGGCCGGGCCGGCGGACGGCGCGGCGCGGTTAGTGGCCGAGGCGCCGGGGCCGGATCTGCCGCGAGAGATCCTGATTCCAGGCGGACACGGCGCGGCCTTTGTTGCCCGGGCCGGCCAGTTGGTGGAGATCGTCGATGTGCAGGGGCAGCAGGTCGCAGACTTCGTTGCCTTCGCGGAGCGCAACCGGACCGAGTGGCTGTCCACCACGCATACCCGGTCCGCGCTGATGCGGCTGACCGCAGTCGCCGGGGACCGCCTGGACAGCAACTGGCGGCACCCGATGTTCGAGATCATCCGTGATGACGTGGGCCGGAACGACATCATCACCTCGATGTGCGATGACCGGCGCTACCGGCTCGACTACGAGGTTGAGGGCCACCGCAGCTGCCGGACGAACTTCACCGAGGCGCTGGAGCCGTGGGGGATCGCGGAGTGGCAGATTCCCGATCCGTTCAACTTCTTCCAGAACGCCCCCATCCACCCGGACCGGACGTTCGGCAACGAGATCCCGACCGGGAAGGCCGGGGACAAGCTGGTTCTGCTGACGCTGATGGACTCGATCGTGTCGGTCTCCGCCTGCCCGCAGGACCTCAATCCGTGCAACGGGTTCCACCCGAGCCCGCTCATGATCCGCATCCTCGACCCGTCGCGAGATGCCTCATGAGACGGGTCCGGCTGGCCGGGCAGCTGGCGGAGCCCATCAGCCACTACACCGACGGGGTCGAGGCGGGCGGGTTTCTCTACGTCTCGGGCATGCTGCCGCTCGACGCCAACGGCAACCTCGTGGGCGCCGGCGACGTGGTCAGGCAGGCGGAACAGGTGCTTGGCAACGTGGGCGCCGTCCTGCGGGCCGCCGGTGCCACCTTCGAAGACGTCGTGCGGGTCGGGGTGTACCTGCTGAACATGGCCGACCGGCCGGCCGTCAACACGGTGCGCCGCTGCTACTTCGGCGACGCCCGGCCGGCGAGCACGCTGGTGGAAGTCAGCGCGCTTGCCATCCCCGATGCATTGGTAGAAATCGAGGCCGTTGCCCTGCTCCCCCGCCGGGACACCCGATAGCCCTGACGCGCGCTGCGGTGCTGGCGGCTCATCATCCGGAGGTGCGTTATGAGACTTGCCGTGACAGCACTGGGAGCGGCGCTCGCCCTCCTCTCCGTCGCCGCCTGCGGTTCCTCGGGCGGCAGCAGCAGCTCCTCGGCCTCGATGCTGGTGGTGGGGGAGTTCAACC
>CAVPIM010000008.1:0-14827 GCA_963704995.1 uncultured Actinomycetes bacterium
CGACCCGGAACTGGATCGCGGTGACCACGAGGATGATGACGAACAGGAAGTAGGCGATGGCCGAGGCGTAGCCGAAGTTGAAGGCCTGGAACGCCTGGTAGTAGAGGTAGTAGACGAGCACCGTGGTGGCGTTGAGCGGGCCGCCTTGGGTGCTCAGGTAGACCTCGTCGAACAGCTGCAGAGCGTTGATGGTCAGCCACACGGCCAGGAACAGCGACGCCGGGCTGAGCAGCGGCAGCGTGACCCGGCGGAACCTCCGCCACGGGGTGCACCCGTCGATCGAGGCCGCCTCCAGCAGGGCCGCCGGGACGCCCTGCAGCGCGGCCAGGTAGATGACGACCGAGAACCCGGTCCAGCCCCAGATCGTCATGATCACGATCACGTACAGCGCCTGGGACGGTGAGTTCAGGAACTGCTGCTGGGGGAGGCCGACCAGGCTGAAGGCGTAGTTGACGACGCCGTAGGAGGGGTCGAACAGCCAGATGAAGACGATCGCCTCGCTGATCGTGGAGATGGCCATCGTCGCGTAGGCCGCGGTCCGGTAGAACGAGATGAAGCGGATTTTCCGGTTCATGGCCACGGCCAGGAACAGCCCGACGATCATCGTCCCGGGCACGAACAGCGCGGTATAGATCAGCGTGTGCTGGATGGCCTGCCCGACGATCGGGTCGTGCACCATCTGCCGGTAGTTCTTCAGCCCCACGAACGGCGTGCTGGGCGTGAGCAGGTTGTTCCGCTGGAAGGACATGATCGCCGACCAGACGATCGGCACCGCGCCGAACAGCAGGATGATCGCGACCCCGGGGGTGACGAACGCCCACCCGGCGAACTGCTCAGACGCCGTTACCCGGCGCCCGGCCGCCCGGGCCCCGCCAGGACGCCCGGGCCGGCCCGGCCCCGGGCGCCTCCGGCGGAGGATGATTCCAGAAGCGGCCACGTCAGCCCGCGGAGAGGATCTGGTTGACCTGCTGCTCCGCGGAGCTCAGCGCCGCCTGGGGCTGGCTCTTGCCCAGCAGCACGGACACGACCATGGTGGCGAGGACCGTGGAGATCTTCGGGTAGGTCGGGATCTGCGGCCGGGCCTGCTTGACGTTGGCCAGGTTGGCCACGAACGCGCTCACCCCGGGCAGCGCGGTGTCCATCTGCTGGCTGAAGCCGGCCGCGTTGCCCACCGACGCCCGGGTCGGCAGGTCCCCCGTGTGCAGCGAGAAGTACTTGACCTGGGCGGGCGCGGTGAGCCAGAGGATGAACTTCTCGGCCGCCGACACCCGGGTGGAGCCGTTGTTGAATACCACCCAGTTGTCCGGGCCCGAAATGGTCTGGTGGCCAGCGCTCGACCCGGGGTAGGACGGCATGACCTGGACGCCGTAATGAACGTTGGGGAACACGCCCAGGTCCCATGGCCCGGTGACCAGCATCCCGATCTTGCCCGAGTTGAACAGGTTGGCGTACGCCTGGTCGGTCGGGTCCAGGTACATGGACTTGTCGGTGACGGCCATGGTCCGCAGCGTGTTCAGTGACTGCAGCCCGGCGGCCGAATTGAACGCGGCCTTCTTGTTGTCGGCGGTCAGGATCTGGCCGCCGGCCTCCCAGAGCATCGCCTCCCAGCGCCACACCGCGTCCTCGGACGCCGGGGTCACGTACGCGGTGCCGAACTGCTTGGCGGCCGGGTCGGTCAGCTTCTTGGCGTCGGCCACGAATTGCGTCCAGGTGAAGTCCGGGCCGGGCGGTGTGAGGTGGGCCTTGGCGAACAGCGTCTTGTTGTAGACCACGGCCAGGTTGTCGACCAGGGCCGGCACGCCGATGACCTTGCCCTTGACCGTGGCCACGTCCCGCTCGCCGACCCAGAAGTCGTTCCAGTTCACGCCCGGGCGCTTGACCACGTTGGTCAGGTTCACCACCTGCGGGATCTGCGCCACGTTCGGCGCCCACGACCCGTACAGGTAGGCGATGTCCGGCGGGCTGCCGCCGCGGACCGCGGTCAGCACCTTCTGCAGCGTGTTGTCGTTGTTGACGTACAGGCTGCTGACCTTCACGCCCGGATTCTGGCTCTGGTACTCGGTGACCAGGTGCGCGAACGCCTTGGCCTCGGGACCCGTCCAGCCTTCCCAGATCTGGACCGTGGTCCCGCCGCCGCCTCCGCCGCTGTTGCTGTCGGTGCCGCAGGCGGCCAGCCCCAGGCTGAGTGCCGCGGCGGCGGCCAGCGGGGCCGCCAGAGTGATACGCAGCCGGTGTCTCACCATGCTGCCCTCAACTTTCCGGGCCCCCCGGCGGCGGCCACAGTTCGGTAACGCTCACGTTCAGGTGAGGATCAAGTTCAGTGCCAATTAAGTCCAGTGACGGTACAAGCCCGGTCCCCGGCGCTGGTGAGGCCAGGCCTGGATACGACCGAAGTTGCAGGAAATCATGATGTTTCCCGCAATATTGAGCAATCAGGCTCACCGGTGTCAAGCCCTTCGGGCGGACCCGTCCCGGCCGCTGCCCGGCCCGGGAAGCCCGGACGTAACGGACAATTTTCCGCAGTGTTCCCGGGGCCGGGGCGGGCGACGGGCCGCGCTGAACCCTCACGTCCCAGAGACACCACCCGTGCCAGGTCCTCGTTGCGGAGAATTGAAGTGTTCGTGGCGGAGTATTTTGCGTGCTCTTGCGCGCAAACCGGGGCAATGGAACACTACCGAGCTGTGATCAAGGTGACTTTTGTCGGCGCGGGCAGTATCGAGTTCACCCGGAACGTGGTGACCGACCTGTGCGCCTACCCGGAGTTCCGCGGCGAGCTGCATCTCGCGCTGTACGACATCAGCGCCGAGCGGCTGGCCCACGCTGAGCGGCTGGCCCGCCGGATCGCCGCGCAGTCCGGCGCGGACGCGGTGGTGAGCGCGACCCGGGACCGGCGCGAGGCGCTCGACGGCGCCCGCTACGTGATCAACGAGGTGCAGGTCGGCGGCTACGACGCGACCCGGGCCGACTTCGACATCCCGGCCCGGTACGGGGTGCGCCAGACCATCGGCGACACCCTGGGCATCGGCGGGATCTTCCGCGGCCTGCGGACCATCCCGGTGACCACCGCGCTGGCCCGGGACATGCACGACGTATGCCCGGAGGCCACCCTGCTCAGCTACAGCAACCCGATGGCCATGCTGCCCTGGTCGGTGTACGAGGGCACGCCGTTCACCAGGGTGTTCGGGCTGTGCCATTCGGTCCGGGACACGCAGGCCTTCCTCACCGACCTGGTCGGCGCCGACCCGGCGCGGGTCCGGTTCCTGACCGCCGGCTTCAACCACCAGGCGTTCGTGCTCCGGTTCGAGCAGGACGGCGAGTCCCTGTACCCGCGGCTGGCCGAGGTCGTCGACGGCTCCCCCGAGCTGCAGCGGCGGGTCCGGGTGGAGATCTACCGCCGGTTCGGCTACTTCCCGACCGAGTCCAGCGAGCACTCCGCCGAGTACGTGCCGTGGTTCATGCGCCACGACGGCCAGATCGAGCGATTCCGCATCTTCGTCGGCGACTACCTGGCCCGGTCCGAGGAGAACCTCCGCGAGCTGGAGTCGCTGCAGCGGGCGCTGGCCTCGGACGCGCCGCTGGACCTGGAGCCCAGCCACGAGCTCGCGTCGCTGTTCATCCACTCGCTGGAGACCGGCACCGAGCGCGAGCTGCACGTGAACATCCGCAACGGCGGGCTGATCACCAGCCTGCCGGACGAGTGCTGCGTCGAGGTGCCATGCCTGGTCGGGGCGGGCGGCCCGAAGCCGGTGCCGGTCGGCGCGCTGCCGCCGCAGCTGGCCGCGCTGAACCGGACCTTCCTCAACGTGGTCGAGCTGACCGTCCGGGCCGCGCTGGAGGAGTCGCGGGACCACGTGTACCAGGCCGCGCTGCTCGACCCGAACACCGCGGCCACGCTGACCACCACGCAGACGGTGGCCATGTGCGACGAGCTGTTCGCGGCGCACCAGGATCTGCTCCCCGCGGCGTTCACGCGCTGAGCGGCGCCCGGCGGCTCGCCCCCGGGCCGGACAACACAGGAGGGGCCATGCGCCTGCGACTGATTCAGCGACTGATTCAGCGGCCCGGGCGGTCCGCCGGGCTCACGGCGCTGGTCGCCGGCCTGGTCCTCGTGCCGCTCACGGCCGTCGGCCCGGCCTCGGCCGCCCGTACCGCGCCCCGCGCGAGCACGCCGATTCCCGCGCCCGGGCATCACGGCACGCTGCGGATCAGCGGTGCGCCCCGGGACGGCGCCGTGGTCACGGCCGTCCGGGCTGGCCTGGACCGCGCCCCGGCTGCCGCGCGGGATGAGGCTGCTCAGCTTCGAGGTCGCCTACAGCTGGCAGAGCTGCGGGCCGCACGGGGGCCACTGCCGGACCGCGGCCGGCACGACCGCGGCCCCGTTCGCCGCCCGCCAGTACCGGGCCGGGCACGCCGACACGGGCCGGCGGCTGCGGGTCACCGAGACCGCGGCCGAGGTGGTGCAGACGCAGGCGCGGAACTTCACGTTCCGGGTCCTGCGGCGCTCCGTGAGCCGGCTGGCTGGCGTCCCCGTCCGCGCGTACCGGCGGCATCAGCGGCCGGTTAGTTATTTCCGCAACGGGACACCCGAGCGGCGGACCGCCTCAACCTCGGAATACTTCCAGGTCGGCGGGCCGCACTACAACGCCGCCGACGGCACGGCGACGCAGCGGTACCAGGTGGACCGGGGCCGGTGGCAGCCGGTGCCGGCCAGCGGGGCGATCTACACCGGGATCCTCGCGGTGGGCCCGCACCAGGTGCGGGTGCGCACCGCGAACCGGGCCGGGACCACGCAGGCCGCGTTCTCCTGGCGGGTGGTGCCGATGCCGGCCCCGGTGGCCTGCCAGCCGCGGGCCGGCCAGCCGTGCTGGTACCCGCCGCACCTGGCGGCCAACCACCGGCCGATGCGCTGGGACTGGCAGATCGGCCTGACCACGCCGCTGAAGCGGACCGGCCGCCACGCCGTGGACATCTACGACATCGACGGCTTCCTCACCACCCGCGCCGAGGTCGCCGCGATCCAGAGCCGCTGGCCAGCCAGCACGCTCGCGCACCCGAAGACCGTCTGCTACCTGGACCTGGCCTGGGAGGATTACCGCCCGGACGCCAGCTCACCGTCCCGGGGCGGCGTCTTCCCGGCCGCCACGCTCGGCAACGTGTACTACGGCTACCCCGAGGAACGCTGGGTGGACTTCCGCCAGCTGGACGCGCTCAAGCCCATGCTGCGCGAGCGGATCAGCATGTGCGCGCGGAAGGGGTTCTCCTCGGTCGAGCTGGATGACATCGACAGCTTCGACCCGCCGTCCACCACCGGGTTCCGGCTCACCCCCGGCGACGCGCAGAACTACCTGGCCTACGCGTTCAACCTGATCCACTCCGGACGGGATGACCGGGCTGTGGAAGAACTCCCCCTTGCTGTCCTGGTGGGGGCGGAAGTACGCGGACGGGGCCGTGCTCGAGGAGTGCTACACGTACCACATGTGCACCGCGGCGCAGCTGCGTGGCAGCAGCCAGTACGGGATCACCTGCACCGGGCTGACCGGCGCGACGCCGTGCGGCTGGGACGACTTCACCACGGACCGGACCCCGGCGCAGCCCAACGGCAAGTGGGTCGGCGACGCCGAGTACGGGGCCGACCACTACGTCTGCAACCCCGGGCAGGGTGGGCGCAAATGCCAGGGACCGCACGCGTTCGCGGCGTTCTGCCGGGCCGTGTACGCGCCGCCCCTCGGATTCGCGGCGGTCAAGTTCGACGTGAACCTGGACGGGAAGGTGTTCTATCCCTGCCCGCGCGGCAGCTGAGCCAGGACCTGGCCGTCTTCCAGCCTGAGGACCTCGTCGGCCAGGTCGATCAGCGCCTCGTCGTGGGTGGCGACCAGGGCCGTGATCCCCTCGGAGCGGACCACGGTCAGCAGCAGGCGCATGATCTGGCGGCCGGTCTCCAGGTCCAGCTGGCTGGTCGGCTCGTCGGCGATCAGCAGCTCCGGCCGGCCAGCCAGCGCCCGGGCGATCGCGATCCGCTGCTGCTGGCCGCCGGACAGCTCGCCCGGGCGGTGCGCGGCGTGCTCGGACAGCCCGACGAGGGCCAGCATCGTCGCGACCCGCTCCTCGCGGGCCCCGGGCGCCGTGGCGGTGATGCGCAGCGGGATGCCCACGTTCTCCGCAGCGGACAGCATCGGGATGAGCCCGAAGGACTGGAAGATGAACGCGACCGTGCTGCGCCGCAGCGCGAGCCGGTCCCGTTCCGGCATCGCGGTCACGTCGTGGCCGGCCACCTCCAGCTGGCCGGCGGTCGGCGTGTCCAGGCCGCCGATGATGTTGAGCAGCGTGGTCTTGCCGGACCCGGACCGGCCGCAGACCGCGACGAGGTGGCCCCGCGGGACGGTGAACGACACGTCGCGGAGGGCCTGCACGGCGGTGTGCCCGCTGCCGAAGGTCCGGGACACGCCGCGCACCGCGACCATCTCGGTCACGAGCCTGGCCTTCCCTGGTCTGGCTTTCCCTGGTCTGGCTTTCCCTGGCCTGGCTTTCCCTGGTCGGGCCAGACGCCGATGTGGCCGGGCTCGTGCTGCAGCCGCACCCGCTCCTTCATGCCGAGCGCCTCGGTCATCTCGCGGGGGAGCTGGACCCGCCCGGCCCGGTCCAGCACCGCGTACTCGACCGCGTGCCGGGTGGCGTTGCCCTGCTCGTCGGAGCTGTCGTGGCGCAGCGTCTCGCTGCTGGTCCGGCCGTCCCGGATGGCGATGGTGCGCCGCACCTCCGATGACACCGCCGGGTCGTGCGTCACCACCAGCACGGTCACGCCCAGCTCGGCGTTGGCCGTCTGCAGGGCGCCGAACACCTCCCGCGCGGTGGCGCTGTCCAGCTCACCGGTCGGCTCGTCGGCGAGCAGCACCCGTGGCCCGTTGGCCAGCGCGGTGGCGATCGCGGTGCGCTGCTGCTCGCCGCCGGACATCTGGGCCGGCTTGCGCCCGGCGCAGTACGCCACGCCCAGCATGTCCAGCAGCTCGTCCGCGCGCCGGGCCGGGGGGCGCCCCCGCACGCCCGCGAACCGCATGGGCATGATGACGTTCTGCCGCGCGGTCAGGTACGGGAGCAGGTTCCGGGCGGTCTGCTGCCACAAGAACCCGACCGTGGCGCGCCGGTAGCCGAGGCGCTCGCGGGACGTCATCGCGCCCAGGTCATGCCCGGCGACCCGGGCCCGGCCGGCGGTGGGGGTGTCCAGCCCGGCCAGGATGTTCATCAGCGTGGACTTCCCGCTGCCGGACGCCCCGACGATCGCGGTCAGCTCGCCGTCGGCGATCAGGAGGTCCAGTCCCTGCAGCGCCTGGACCTCGATCCCCTCCGCGGCGTAGATGCGCACCAGCCGGTCGCACATGATGAGGGCGCCGTCGCCGTAGGAGGTACGGGCCTGCTCGGCCTCGGCGGTGAGCTGGGTCAGCCCGGCCGCGGCCGCGACCCCCGGACGGTCAGCTGCTCCGGTCATCGACCCCGCCTCCGGCTCCTCCGCTGGCCCGCCTGCCTGCCCATGCACCCGCCCGCCCCGTCACCAGCCCGCTCATTCACCCACCCGCAAAGCCTGCGTCGTGCCCCGGCGCCGGGCCAGCCGGTCCTGGACCAGGAGCGTCAGCCCGGCCAGGAGCAGCAGGGCGCCCGCCGCTTCCATGATGGCCTCCGGGTCCGCTTGCAGCGCCGCGTTCACCGGCACGCCGGTGAACGCGGCCAGGTTCACGGCCGGCCCGACCAGCGGGACCAGCAGCAGCGCGCAGGCGATGCCGCCCACGGCGGCGGCCAGGACCGCGGGCAGCATCTCTACCGCCATGATGCGCCGCGACTGGGCCGCGCTCCAGCCCCATGGTGGCCAGCCGGGCCAGCGTCTGCTCCCGGGACCGGGCGCTGAGCACGAGGGTAAGCGCCAGGACGAGCAGGCTGAACGCCGCGGCCGCGGCGGCACCCTGCGCGAAGCTGACGAACCCGCCGTGCGGCAGCGGCGCGCCCGAGATGGCGGCCAGCACCCGCGAGCGCAGGGTGACCTGGGACCCCGGGACGGCCCGCCGGGCGGTGCGGCTCAGCGCCGCCTGGTCCAGCCGGGGTCCGACGACAGCGAGCACCACCGGCACCGGGTCCTGGTTCCCCAGCGCCCAGCGGGGCAGCACCGCGAACTGGCTTCCCGCCGGGGCCCCGGCGATGCCGGTCACGGTGCCGGCCACCCGGATCCGCAGCTGGCGGCCGGCCACATACAGCCCGCTGTGCCGGCTCAGGATGGCCCGCGCGGCGGGCGAGATGAGCGCGGGCACCAGCGCCGGGCCGCCCCGCGCCGCCGCCAGGGGGCCGGGCCAGCGCCGCGGCGGGGAAGCCCGGCCCGGGGGTGGCCGCGGCCAGCGCCGCGTACCGGGCCGGGTCCACGATCACGACGGTCAGCTGCAGGCCCTGGCCCGACGTGCCCGTGGTCACCGACACCGCGGCCGAGCGCTGGACCCCCGGCACGCCGGTGATGGCGCGCTGGGCGGCCGGGGTGATCCCCGGCCCGGCCGCGGGTGCGGTGACGAGGGCGTCGGCTCCCGTGGCCGACCAGGACGCGGCCACGTCGGCGCGGGCTACCGCCCCGCGGGCCATGGCCGCGAACGCGATCACGGCGAACGCCAGGACGAGCGCGAACGCGGGCAGCAGGCTGGCCTGCGCGGTGTCCCGGCCCCGGGCGAAGCCGACCACCAGCACGACCCCGCGCCGCCGCCGGGTGAGCCGGGTCAGCCAGCGCAGCGCCACCGGGTAGGCGCGCATGATCAGCAACGCGACCGGGATCGCCGCCAGGACCGGCGCCGCGCTGGTGAATAGGTCGACCTGGCCGGGCGGCGGCAGTCCCTGCTGCCGGAGCACGATCAGCCCGGCGGCGGCCGCGCCGGCCAGCGCGGCGTCGGCGACCCAGCGCCGCGCCGCGGCGATCCGGCGGCGGGTGGCCGGCGCCGGGCCGGCGTGGCCCGCGGAACGGCGGGTGCGGTACCACCACACGGCCAGCAGCGGCGGGCCCGCCAGCGCGGCCGCGACGATCAGGGCCGCCAGCCACCAGGCCAGCGACGAGGCCGGCCCGGGGTGGCCAGGACGGCGGCCCCGACCCCGGCGGCCGCGGCCGGCAGCACCACCGCCGCCCCGCCGGCCAGGGCGGCCGCGGCCAGCTGCCGCAGGGACGCTCCGCGCGCCCGCATCATGGTGTACTCGGCCCGGCGGTGCTCGGCGACCAGCCGGGCACCCAGCAGCACCACGACCGCCGCGATCGCGGCCAGCGGCACGAACAGCAGCGTCAGCACGCGCTGCACCGCGTCATCGGTGGCCACGAAGGGCGGGAGCGCCGAGGCCAGGCCATCGCTGAGGCTGATCTGGATCGTGGCGGACGCGCCCGCCGCGGCGCTGAGGCTGGTCCCCACGGCCGCGGCCGCGGGCAGGTAGGAGAGGTGCTGGAGGACCCGCAAGAGCCCGGCCGCCTGGTCGGCCGTGACACCGCGCAGGTCGAGCGGGAAACTCCACAGCGCCCGCAGCGGCTGGGAGGTCGCGTAGCCCTGCAGGACGCGCAGGTCGGCAGGACCGACGAAGGCGGCCGAGCTCCAGAAGGGCACGGAATCCGGCGTCGGGTAGGTCAGCTGGGGTGCCCCGGCGACCGGGTCCGCCGTCCAGAAGGACGATCCGGCGCGGATGGGCCGGAGGATCCCGGTGACCACCACGAGCTGGCCGATCGCCTGGAGCCGGGAGCCGACGTGCAGGCCGAACCGGGCCGCGGTGGCCGCGGTCACCGCGACCGGGAGAGCACCCGGCCCGGCACCGGCGCCGAACTGGCGCGGCCCCCGAAGCACCGGGCATGGATCCGGCGGCCAGCCGCGCGTTGCGGGCCAGCCCGCTGCGGTAGAGCAGTTCGAGCTGGGGGGCGCCGGTGGTGGTGGGCGCCGGCCGGCCCGGCACGGAGAACGGGACCGAGCCGGTGACCATGCCCGACCAGTCCGCTCCGGGCGGGGCCAGGGGCAGGCTGTCGCGGCGCAGGCCGGCCAGGAGCTGGCCGCGGGCGGCGTTCAGCTGCGCCTCGTCCAGGTAGCCCTGGTTCAGCCCGGCGATGTCGGCGTCGGCCAGCACCGTGGTCGACGCGGAGGACGCGCCGTGGAAGATCCGCTGCAAGACCTGGGTGCGGTAGCCCAGGCTCGCCCGGGGCACGGCGACCGCCACGAACGAGCAGATCAGCACCAGGCTGGCCAGCGCCAGGCTGGCCGCCGCCCCGGTGCCGGTCACCGCGGTCCACGAAGCGGTGAGCGGCGGAGCCGCGCCGCGGCCGCCCCGGCCAGGCCCTCATCCTGTCTCCCCGGCCCGCAGCCCGGCGGCCGGATCAGGCCGGTAGGCGACGGTCACCGCGGCCACCAGGACCGGCACCGCCGCGATGGCCAGCGCCAGCAGCGCCGTCCAGCCGAGCGGGATCACCACGTGCACCGGCGGGAACGGGGCGGCGGCCCCCGTCGTCAGGGTGACCGCCGGGACCAGCAGGTAGGCCAGGGCCACGCCGATCATCGCCCCCGCGGCCGCGCCGGGCAGGGCGAGCATCAGCTGCTCCAGGCACAGCTGGCCCGCGCGCGCGGCCCGGCCCACGCCGAGCGCCGCGAGCAGCGCGCTCTGCAGATGCCGCTCCCGGACCGCCGCCACCACGCTGACCAGGAACCCGACGCAGGCCAGCAGCCCGGCCGCCACCACGATCACCAGCAGCGACAGCTGCGGGATGTTCGGCAGCGGGTCACCGAGGAGCTCGGCGGCCGACCCGGCCCAGCTGGCCACGGTGGCACCGGCGGGCAGCCCCGGCGGCCGCGCCGTGCGCGGTCGCGAGCCACCACTGGCTGACCGGCAGCGGCGGCTGCGACTGGGCGGCGAGGACCTGCTGGAGCCAGGCCTGGTCGACGAGCACGGCGGACACTCCCGGTGGCCGGGAAGGCGCGGACCTCGGCCACCAGCCGGACCGGGACACTGGCGTTTACCGACCGGCAGGCAGGATCTCGGCCGGGGCGGGCCCCGGACGCTCAGGAACGCGCGGGTCGCGAGCCCGGGACCGGCTGGCGCGGCGTCCCCGCGGTGAGCGCGAGCTGGGCGGTCACCGGTTGCGGGGGCCGCCCGCGACCTGGACGAGGTGCCCGGACCCGGCCGCAGCGCCAGCGCGGCCGTGGCCCCGCGGCCTGCCAGGAGGTGACGGCGGGCGGGATGCCGTGGGCCAGTTCGGATCGGCGAGATCGTGGAGGAGGCCGCGGCGTGCCACCCCAGCACGCCCGGCCCGGCGAACGGGGCCGGGAAGCCCCCCGAGGCCCCGGGGAGACGGCCAGGCCGCGGATGTCCAGCGTGGCGGGGGCGTCCGCGGCGCGTGCTCGGCCCGCAGCGCCGCCCGGCGGGCCGCCATCTGGGGTAAGGGGGAGCCGGGAACTCCGGCAGCCGATAGCTCAGGGACACGCCCAGCAGGCGGAGCGGGTAGCGGGCTCCGCCTGTGGCGTCGAGAATGGCGGTCAGCTGGTGGTACTGGCCGTCGGCGGGCAGCGTGCCGGCCCCCACCGAGTAGACGGTGCCCGAGCCGTCCTGCACGGACAGGCTGACCGGCCCGCGCCAGCCCACCGAGCGCCCCGGCCGGGTACCGCCGGCGGCAGCAGCGAGGCCTCGACGGCAGCCGGGCAGGGCGGCCGGGCAGGGTGAGGCCCGGGCCGGGACGCGGGGGGCGATCCGTTGCCACAGAGCGGGCGGGCGGCAGGCGGGACAGGTCCGGGCGGAGCAGCACGGTCGCCGCCGCCGCTGGCGTCGAGGGCCAGGACGTTGAACCCGCTATTGACCGGGGCGGCCGGCATGGCGGTGTGGACGCCGCGGGCCGCCGCGAGCACCCGGCCGCAGCGAGCGGCAGCGGCGCGGCCAGGGTGACCCGGACGTCGGCTCCGGCCGTCAAGGCCGCCTGGTCAAGCTGGGACTGCCGCCAGCTCTGGTGCTGGGCCAACACCAGCGTGCCGGTGGCCACGGCCAGGATCACCAGCAGCACCGGGCTTCCCTCCCGTACGGCCCGCCGGCTGACCTGCCAGCTGGCCAGGGCGCCGGCGAGCCGGCGGCCGCGCGTGCTCAGGCGGTCCAGCAGGCGCGCGGCGGCGGGGAGGATCCGCAGCGGCAGCAGGGTGATCCCCGCCAGGGCTATCACCGGGGCCACCGCGAGCACCGGGTCGATGCCGAGGGTGCCCCCGGCCAGCCGCGGGACCGCGGAGTAGCGGTGCAGTTCCCAGAGCGCCAGCGCGCCCAGGCTGATCAGGGCGACGTCCAGGCCGGCCCGGGCCGTGGCGGCGAGATGCCGGCAGGCCCCGGCGGGGCCGGGCGGTCCCCGGCGTGACGGGGCGCAGCACGGCCACATGACCACGATGATGACGCCCGCCACGATGACGCCGCGGGCCACCAGGCGACCCCGGCGGCCACGCTGCTGGACCAGGCCAGGCAGTCCGCCGGCCGGGTGGCGGGCCGGGAGCCGGTTCGCCGACATGAGCCGGCCGGTGAGATAACTGCCCGCCACGATCCCGGCCAGCGCGCCGGCCACGGCCATCAGCGCCGCCTCGGACAGGGACGCCAGGAGCAACTGCCCGCGGGCCGCGCCCCGGGCCGACAGGATCGCGGTCTCCTCCTCGCGCTGGCTGGCCAGCAGTCGCGCGGCCAGGGCCGCCGCGGCGGTGGCCAGCAGGAGCAGCTGCAGTGAGCCGATGAGCAGGAGCGACCGGGACACGACCAGGCTGCTGGCCAGTGCGGCCAGGACCTGGGGCAGGCCGGTGGTCACCTGCAGGCCGCCCAGGCCCGGATGACCCCGCAAGCCGGCGACCACAGCGCTCAGCCGGTGCCCCGGCGACACCACCGGCCCGGTGGGATGGCCAGTGTCCACGGTGATGAGCCAGGAGGCGGCGCTGACTGGCAGGCCGCCGGGCCCGAGCGTGGACTGGTCGGCCAGCATCGGGCCGTAAGTGGTAAACGTTCCCTGACGAATTTGCCGGAGGTGCCTAGCAGGCTGAGCCGCCAGTACGGCCCGGCGGGGTCACGCGGCCGGAACAGGCCGGTCACCCTGAGCCGCGCGGGGAGCCGGTCAGGCTGTCCCGCAGGCGAGGACCTGGCCGACAGAAAAATGCAGCAGGCTCGCCGTGGTCACGGGCAGCGCGACGGCGAGCGGCGCCCCGGCGCGCCGGGGACCGGGCCAGGTCCCGGCGGTGAGCGTGGCGTGGGCCCGGACGCCACTGAGCACCGCCGCCTGGATCTGAGGTGGCTGGGACGCACCGGGGCGGGTGGGCAGGGCCAGCTGATCCGACCAGTGGCCGGTGGCCAGCGTGTACGGAACGCCGCCCAGGGCCGAGCGGACCGAGGAACGGATGGCGGACTGGTCGGCGCGGGCCCGGGCCGCACCGAACTGCCCGCTGATCTGGATGGGGGTGGCTGGGGCGCGGGCCAGCCGGGCATGAGCAGCCGCGGGCAGGGCGCGCCCAGCGAAACCAGCCAACCCGGTGGTGACGGTCACCGACACCAGGATGGCCAGCAACAGGCTGGCGGGCAGCAACGGCGCGGACCGGGTGCGCCGCAGCACGAACTGCACCCGGGATCCCCGTGCCGCCCCACTGCCGCCGGGCCGGGCGGCGGTGCGCACGTCCGTCTCCAGGCTCCGGCCCATAAGGTGACGCTACTTACCGGCCGATGCCTGCCAGGTCCGGGGAAATGATGGTTATCCCTTTGGCGCGGAATCGTTAAGAACCTTGGCTGTCACGAGACCCTGAGATCAGGTCGGTCCGGCCGGGCTATCCGGGGCGCTGCCCGGGCACGGTCCCGGCCCGGGCTACCGGGGCTCCGGCCCGGTTCTTCAGCCCGCGGGACGGCAGGCTCCCCGGGCGGGACCGGCGGGTGAGCGTTGGCGGTGGGCGGTGGCCGCGACTGCCGCGGCCAGCGCCCCCGCGCGCTGCCGCCGGCCGTCCGTTCTCCCACGGGCGCACCCGGTAAAGCCAGTAGGCCCCGCCGCCCAGCGCCACCAGGCAGAGGATCCAGCCCAGCGCGGTCGTGCCGACGCCGACGTACTTCAGGCCCGACGCGAAGATCACGAACGTGATGATGGGCCTGATGTAGCGATCGGGCGCCCTGGACGACAGGTACGAGCCGATCAGCACGGCGGGCACGCTGCCGACCACGAGGGAGGCGGTCACCCCGAACTGGACCGTGCCGAAGATCAGGGCGCCCAGGGCGGCCGCCGCGGTGAGCGGGACCGCCTGCGTCAGGTCGGTGCCGACCAGCTGACCGGCGCTGAGCAGCGGGTACAGGAACAGCAGCAGCACGATCATCAGCGACCCGGAGCCGACCGAGGTCAGGCCCACGATCACGCCACCGATCATGCCGATCACGATGGTGGGCACCGGCCGCACGTTGATCTTGTGCACCGTGCCGGTCCGCTGATTGCCGGATCTGCGGTCCAGGACGTAGCGGAACACCATGGCGGCTGCCCCGACCAGCAGTGCCACGCCCAGGGCCACCTCGACGTGCTTCTGCTGCGCGGAACTACCACCGAACAGATGCAGCAGGTACGCGCCGACAAACGCCATCGGTACCGAGCCGACCACCATCCAGCCGACCAGACGCAGGTTGACCGTGCCCTTGCGCAGGTGCACGGCGGGCCAACCGGCAGCATCAGCACGGCGGCGACCAGGTCACTGGAGATGGCCGCGGACGGTTTCACCCCGAACAGCAGGATCAGCATGGGCGTCATCAGGGCGCCCCGCCCGCGCCGGTCAACCCGACCAGCAGCCCCACAACCGCGCTGCCCAGGACG
>CAVPIM010000009.1:0-1576659 GCA_963704995.1 uncultured Actinomycetes bacterium
CCCGGGCCGAACCGCGTCCGCCGCTGCTACGTACTACCCTGCGTCAGGTATGACGGATCGGCGGCGGCCGTGGTTCAGCTCGGCCGCGGGGTGGAGGCTGGCTCGGTGCGGCAGGCGCTCTGGAGGGCCGGAACATCGTGCGGGTCCATGTAGTAGTCCCCGAGGGGTTCGACAATCCCGGCCGGCCCACCGGCGGCAATGTCTATGACCGGCGCGTCTGTGCCGGTCTGGCCGAGGCCGGATGGGATGTTCTGGTCACGACCGTCGCCGCGGCGTGGCCGGTGCCCGGCCCGGACTCCCGCGCCGACCTGGCCCGCATCGTTTCCGCCATCCCTGACGGTGAGACCGTCCTGATCGACGGGCTCATCGCCTCGCCGGCCGCTGCGCAGCTACTGCCCCACGCAGGCCGGATACGGATGACCGTGCTGCTGCACATGCCACTGGCCACCGTCCTCGGCACGCACCGTGACGCCAGCGCGCAGCGCTCCGAACGGGTCGTGCTCCGCGCGGCCACCGGCGTGGTCGTTACCAGCGAATGGACCCGCCGGCAGGTGCTGACCCGATACGCGATCCCGGCCGACCAGGTGCACGTCGCCCGGCCCGGCGTCGATCGTGTCGCTGCCCCGGCCCGGCCCGTCCGCGGCCGCCTGATCTGCGTCGGGGTCCTCGGCCGCCACAAGGGGCAGGACCTCCTCGTCGAGGCGCTCGCCGACCTCGCTGAGCGGGACTGGCATTGCGTGCTGGCCGGGCCGCTCGGCCGCGACCCGGCCTACGTCGAACAATTGCAGGCGCGCATCACGTGCCTCGGCTACGGCCACCGCATCCGGCTCAGCGGCGTCCTGACCGGCGCGGCGCTCAGCCACGCGTACACCACCGCCGACCTGCTCGTCGCGCCGTCCCGCTCGGAGACCTACGGGATGGCCGTCACCGAGGCACTCGCCCACGGCCTGCCCGTCATAGCTGCCGCCGTCGGTGGGCTGCCCGAAGCGCTCGGCTGCACCGCCGATGGCACACGCCCCGGCCAACTGGTCCCTCCCGGCGATCCGGCTGCCCTCGCCGCCACACTCGCAGACTGGCTGGGTGACGAGCGTCACCGACACCGGCTACGGGCGGCCGCACGACAGCGGCGGTCAACCCTGCGCGGCTGGGAACAGACCACACAAGAGATAGCGAGCGCACTGACCGCCGATGGGTGCTGTAGGCCTGTCCCGCCCGGAGCAGCCAACCACCATGAAAAGACCATCGGCCCGGCCTGACCTTGACCTGCGCCGGGCTCCGACCATGGGCGCATGACGAACCAGGGGCAAGCCAGGCGCCACCTCCGGCGGTCACCGTCACCGAATCGCGCAAATCGTTCGGCGGCACCACGATGCTCGAGGCCAAGCTTGGCGCGGAGGTCAGCCGGTGGCCGCGCCGTAACGGCGTCGCCGTCGCGCGTACTCGGCCATGGCGTCCCACAGGTCGCGGCGGTCAACGTCTGGCCAGAGGCTGGTGGTGAAGAACAGTTCAGCGTACGTGGAGTGCCAGGGGAGGAAGTTGGACGTGCGCTGCTCGGCGCCGGTCCGCCACAGCAGGTCCACGTCGGGCAGGTCGGGCAGCGGGAGGCGGCGCGCGAACTCGCCCTCTGTGATCTGCTCGGGGTCGAGGTTGCCCGCCAGGACGCTGCGTGCGACTGCGGCGGCCCCGTGCAGGATCTCGGCGCGGCCGCCATAGTTCACGCACAGGGTGAGTGTCATGGTGCGCTGGTCCCGGCTGGCGGTTTCATTGCGCCGCAAGGTCTGCACAAGCTCCCCCGGCAGCTGGTCAGGGTACCCCAGCCAGCGGAGCCGGACGCCGTGGTCGAGGTAGGGGGCCGAGCGCAGTTCCTCGTCGAGCATTTCGAACAGCCGGGTGACCTCGCCGGCGTCCCGCTTCCAGTTCTCGGTCGAGAAGGCGTACAGGGTGAGGTGGGACAGCCCGATCTCCAGCGCGCCGTGGACAACGTCATGCACGGCCTCAATACCGGCGCGGTGTCCCTCGGGACGAGGCAGGCCCCGCTGTTGGGCCCAGCGGCCGTTGCCGTCCATGATGATCGCGACGTGCCGCGGTATCCGGTCGGCAGCGATCTGGGGGGCCCGGACGCCGTCCGCGCGCAGCTGTGGGGGCAGGACCTGGCCACGCGGCGGACCGACGGGTGCGGGCGGGGCTGGCAGGGGCCGGGCCGCAGGTGGCTCGCTGAGCGTCGTCAGCTTCCAGGCCAGGGCGATCCTGATCCGGGCAGGTGCGAGGAGCCGCCACTGGGTGATCCGCCCAGGCTCGGGTGAGGCGTACAGCAGGCCGGGCCCGGCTGCGTCGATCGCGTCGAGCCGGGCCAGGAACACGCGGCTCGTGGTCTCGAGCAGGATGGCCGGCCCCGGGTGCCATCCGACGCCGAGGCCGGGCTGGTCCACCCAGCGCCGGGCCATGCTGACCAAGTGGGCCAGCACGCCTTGCACGGGCATCGTCCACCGCCGCTGGGGCAGGTCCTCGGCGGCGCCGGGAAAGCGGTCGAGGACTTCGGCCGGGATCGTGAGTCGCCGCTCGCTGAGATCCTCGGGCAGGTCGGCCAGATTGTCGATCAACTGGAGGCCGTCGAGGAACCGTGAGATCGCCTCGCCGTGCCGCAGCGCGACCGACATGTCCACGCCGGCCCGGTCAAGCAGGACCAGGATCTGCCTGGCCCACGCGCTGTCCATCCCTCGCGACCTCGCCCGCCAGTCGTCCCAGGTGACGAGGGGGGCGGGATGTATGTCGCCGGCAAGAACCTGGAATGAGGCCCGCAGGTCAGCCACGTCGAGTCCCCACCGCACGATGGTGTCAACCAGGGCACGGCGGACCATGTCGGTGCTGGTCCCTGTGGCCAGCTCGGCGTCGAAGGCACTCACCCACGCCTGCAGCTCGGCGGCGCGCTCTGTCGGGTGCCTCGTGCGGGAGTCGGCGATGTCGTCCACCGCCGCCAGCGCTGCCCACAGCGCCCAGCAACCAGGCCACAGCATCCGCGGCATCAGAGCCGTCAATGCGTAGATCGCCGGATCGCGCTCACGTACCGTGCGCCGACACCAGCGGTACGCGTCCCCCAGTCCCGGTCGGCCCGCGCCGTCTCTTCGACCATCGTCCCCGCGAAGGGGCGGCGCCGCCCAAGGCGACAACCGACGTCCAGCGATCATCATGCTCTAGTATCCCGGCAGTTACACGGAACTTGTGAAGGACCGCCGCGCCAGTGGGACCAGCATCACAATCGTCCCCGGCCGGGGGTACTGGTAGCTATGTGCCGTTTTCCGGCCTTTGTGACGGGCTCTGTCGGCCGTACTGCGGGCGCTTGCCACCGCGGCCCGGCAGAACCGGAGTTACTGCCGGGTAACTGCGGTATACCGTTGATACCGGCCATGGCCTGCGGATACCTGGGGCGGGGAATGCTGCAGATCGACCAAGCACGGCTGTCGCCGGAGCCCCGGGGTGCGGGTCGTGGCAGCGCGGCTGCGGTTACTGTCCCGGGGCTGATCCCGCTGCAGCATCCTGCGGGTGCCGGTTCTTCATCCGGCCTGGTCAGGCGGCTGCTCGGGTATCGCGTTGGCGTTCTCGACGGGGATCCGGGTGGCTTCTGGCTTGACCACGCGGACCGGGATGCTGACCTCGAGGACTCCCTTGTCGTACCGGGCGGAGACGTCCGCGGCCTCGACCCTGGCGGGGAGCGTGACCGCGCGGGCGAACGATCCGTAGCGGAACTCCGAACGACACGGCCCGTCATCCTGCTGGCGGCGCTCGGCGCGGATAGTCAGGATCCGGCCCTCGACGGTGACCTCGATGTCGTTCTCCGGGTCCAGGCCGGGCAGTTCAGCCCGGACCACATAGCGGTCGTCCCGCACCGCTTCCTCGAGCCGGAACACCTGGCCCGTCAGGAACGGCGGCGGTCCTGTCCACGGGGACTCCAGCCAGTCGGCCAGGTCCGGGAACAGGGCGCGGAACCTCGCGGGCGCCTGAGGAAGCGGCAGCTTAGCCATGATGTCCCTCCACTGCACGTACGACCATGTTATCTGTTCTGCCCCATCTGGCCAGGCGGGCTGAGCCGGCTGCGCCGTCCTTTCCCGCGGCTCCGCTCCGCCCGGCGGCATGGACCTTGCCTGCTCCCGCGGCCTGGCCAGGCGGGCCGCGCCGTCCTTTCCCGCGGCTCCGGCGTGCCCGTTGGCGGTGGCCGCCGGCGCGGACCTGGCGTGCCCGTTGGCGGTGGCCGCCGGCGCGGACCTGGCGTGCCCGTTGGCGGTGGCCGCCGGCGCGGACCTGGCGTGCCCGTTGGCGGTGGCCGCCGGCGCGGACCTGGCGTGCCCGTTGGCGGTGGCCGCCGGCGCGGACCTGGCGTGCCCGTTGGCGGTGGCCGCCGGCGCGGATCCGGCTGGCGAAGGCGACCGGGCACAAGCTAGCTGGGGCCGTGGCGCGGGGGCAGCCGTGCCCGCATATCCGGGCAGCCATCTGAGCACCTCAGCGCGGAAGGGCGCTTCGCATTCAAGCTGGCACAGCACGCCCAGACCAGATGCCAGTACCTGGTGGATGAGTACGTAAGCGGGCGGCAGGTTGAGCCGCCGCAGAACGCTGGACGAACGCAGGGCTGAGGCCTGCATTGTCTCGGTACGCAGCCATTCGCGGCTGAACCTGAACGACTCCGCCCTGGACGGCTCGGCGAGCGGTGCCAGGAAGGCGCGCAGCGCAGTCAGGTCAACGCTGACGCCGTCCCGGAGGTAGCCATGCGACCGGAACTCGTCCTCAAGCTTCGCGAGGTCGCCGCCGTCGTGCATGAGCCGCAGCACCCTGCCGAAGATGGGCGGGAAGCCGCCTGGAAGCCGGGCGACTGCGCCGAAGTCGAGCACGCCGAGCCGCCCGTCGGCAAGCAGCCGGAAGTTGCCCGGGTGCGGATCCGCGTGCAGGAGCCTGACCCGCGCAGGACCTGAGAACAGGAAACGGATGATCATTATGCCCGCCCGGTCCCGCTGAGCGGTCGTGCCGCCGGCGATGATGCTGGCGAGCGGGATGCCGTCAAGCCATTCGCTGACGAGCACATGGTCGCTGACGGAGACCACACGTGGGACGCAGACGTCCGGGTCGCCGGCGTAGGCGGCGGCGAAAGCCTGCTGGGCGGCAGCTTCCAGCCGGTAATCGAGTTCCTCGGCCACCCGGTCCCGCAGCTCGGCGAGCAGCGGCTTGGCGTCCAGGCCAGGCATAAGCGCGCTGAAAAGCCGGGCGCAGCGGCTGAGCTGGTTGAAATCGCTGATCAGCGCCCTGCCCGCGCCCGGGTACTGGACCTTGACAGCGACCTGGCGCCCGTCGTGCCAGACGGCCCGGTGCACCTGGCCGATGGAGGCCGCAGCCGCCGGCTGGTCGTCGAACTCGGCGAAGCTGGCCCGCCACTGCTCGCCCATGTCGCCCGCGAGCACCTTGTGAATAGTCCGGGCAGGCAACGGCGGCGCGGATTCCTGCAGCCTGGTCAGGGTGGCCCGGTACGGTTCGGCGATCTCGGGGGGCAGCGCGGCCTCGAATACCGACAGCGCCTGCCCGAGCTTCATCGCGCCGCCCTTGAGCTCGCCAAGGACCCTGAAGACCTGATCTGCTGTCCGCTGCTGGATTTCCTGGCTCACCAGCTCAGCTGGGCGGCCGCCCAGGCGCTTGCCGGTTCCCAGCGCGGTCCGGCCTGCGAACCCAACCGGCAATCTAGCCAGCCTGGCCGCGCGGGTGACTGCATAGCGGGGCAGATCGCTCATGGTCCCATTCTCCACAGTGCCGGCATAACGCATCGCAGTGACCACCAGTTGTACCGGGCCGCCTCCTGGCGCACCGCTACCGGGCCGCCTCCTGGCGCACCGCTACCGGGCGGCGCGCCACACTGGACCACCACGCCTGCGCCGAGGTCGCCTCCATCCTCGGCGGCCGTGACCTGCCCAACGGCGGACGCCAGTTCAACCCAGCTGCTCGGCGTGTCACCGGCACCGTCAAGATCTGGTACCGCGCCGGAATTGTCAGCGGGCATATAGCGACAAAGGCGAAGTCCTCTACGGCCCGCCCGGCCCCACCCGCCAGCCCCGCCAAGGACGCCGGCACGACACCCTGCGACCATCATGAACGCCACCTAGCCCCCAGCCGTTCCCAAGAGGTGCGGCATGCAACCTGGGTGGAGCTCAGCAGTCTCGAATCGCTGGCCTCTTGCATGAACCACCCGCACGCATGTGGCGCCGACGCCACACGCTGCGCTAACTGGGCAAAACGCCAACTCACGCCAACTGCGCCTGACCCAGGCTAACGCCCGCTGACGGCAATCATCCCCTCAATCTGCCCCGCCGCACCTGGCCCCTGTTACCTGGGGCAACTGTTATCCATCCGTGGCCGGCGGGGCTTCACCCGGAGCAGTTGGTTCTGGGTTCGGGCCAGATTCCGCGAGAGCATCCGAGCCGGCCTCGGAGCCGGCCTGGCCAGCCGGGCTCAGCCCATCGGCCGTGACCGCGACTGCGGCCGGCTTGGCCATGGTCGGCGCGGCGGCCCTGTCCACGACCGGCTCGGCCTGGCGGGCCAGGTACCGGATCCGGGCCGCTCGCGCGTCCCATGCGTAGACGACCGTGGTTCCGGCGATGAGGTCATACAGGGCACGGTGCTCGCGCTGCACCAGGATGCCCAGGAATCCCAGGCCTGCGGTCAGGAAGCCGAGCGGAAACGTCAGCGAGCGCACCCATCCTTGCCAGGGACGCAGCCTCGTACCGTCGGCCCGCACCACCTGCACGCCCAGCAGCGCCATTCCCCAGGTGCTACCGTCGGCTGCCCACTGAAAGCCGAAGTAGAGGAATTGCCAGGCGATGTAGGTGATGAGGACGGCGATGTTGTCCCGGTGCCAGGAAACCGGCGAACCAGTCACGGTCTGCACTACAAAAGACACGAACTGTAGCGTAAACCAATAGATGACAGTGCTTGCGATGAGGTCGGCCATATACGCTGCGAAGCGCGATGCCGAGCCGGCGTACTGGCCCTGTGCGCTCACCCACTGGCTCGGGTGGGTACGGATGCTCATGGTCGAGCCTCCGGACCTAGCAGCGCGCGTGGTGCCAGCGGCCCCCGGTCCTTGCGCCGCAGCAGGCGGGTCACCCAGCGGTCGATACGCAGGTCCAGCCCGACGGCCCCGCTGCGCACCGTATCCAGTGCTTCGGCCGCTATCCCGCCGGTCAACCTGGCGATGATGGCGCCAAGGTCGGTCTGCTCGACGAGCTTTTCCATGTCGATACGGGCCACGACATCGTTGATGTCAACGCGGTCCAGCACGGCACTCACGTCAACCTGCTCCAAGAGCTCGTTGAGATCGACCTGCTCGAGCAGAGCGTTGAGATCCACCTGCTTGAGCGGCGCGTTCACGTCCACCTGCTTGAGCGGCGCGTTCACATCAACCCGGGCCAGCAGCGCGTTGAGGTCAACCTGCCGGAGTGGCTCGTTGAGATCCACCTGCTTGAGCAGGGAGTTGAGGTCCATCTGCTTGAGCGGCGCGTTCACGTCTACCCGCTGCAGCAACGCGTTGAGGTCAACCAACTGGAGCAGCGCATTGATGTCCACGGCCTGAACCACGATGTCGATGACCCGCTCCGCGAGGCGCTGGGCCACCCATTCCGCCGAGGCGGACACGCCTTGGCGTGCCGAGCGCGGCCGCTCCTGTGGTCCCATCAGATCAGTATGGCTGCCATGTGGGTGGTAGGAGAACCCGGCCCGGGTGAGCCGTACCCGGCTCGGACCGCGGATACCGACGGCTCGGTACAAATGCACCGACCACGCCGGCGCGCGGGCACGGCTTGCGGGCGGCGAGGAACAGCGGCCCGCCGGTGCGCCAGGGCGAACTGCGACGCCTCGGCCATCGGCCCCGGTACGACCCCGACAGCTTCTTCCACGTCAACCAGAACATCCAGCCTGCCGGCCAAGCCGACGCCTAGCAGGCCCAGGCGCCGCCGGGCCCGCGCCCGCGCAACCTCTCCCCCGCTTCCGCCCCAGGCAGAAACCTGACTCGCAGACAACACCCCGCCCGGCCCACCCCGCGTTGCTCGGTAAAGCTGGCCGAGCCACGGCGCCGCGCAGCTCATTGTCTGGTCGGTCAATCACGATATAGCTTGGTTTTATGGACGAGCGGGCGCACGAGGACGTCGCTGCAGCGGCAGCCGTGCATACCGAACTTGGCCGAGCGTACGACGGGGCCGTGGCCGAGGGACTGGTCGAGAGGATCAGCTCGGAGATCGACAAGCAAGTAGACGCCAGGCTGGCAGAGCATGGCATCCTTTCCGGCCGGGCCGCATGGGCGAACGTCACAATGGGCCTGGGCTCGGTCGGGTTGGGCATCGGCGCCACCGCTGTGACGCTGCATGCGTACTCAGTCAGCAAAGTCGCACCCAAGGCATCAATCAATCTGGGGCCTTTGCATGGATCGGTGATGACGACTACCAATTCGGTGAGCACCGGCCAACTGGTCCTGGTCGCGCTGATCTGGGCCGTCATTGCGGTCATCAACATTGCCTACGCTCGCCGCCAGCCCCGCCGCCCCTGACCGCGGCCGTCTCGGGACGGCCCCACGTGCATGAATACATGGTGTCGGCCGCTCTGGCCATCGGATCGCTGGACGCGCGCTGGCCGGGAGGGGTTTGGAGGGGGCCGGTCCCGGGACTACCGGTGAGTTCTGCGGGCTGGGGCGGTCTACCCCGGTGTACACCACCGGACCTCGGACTGGAGGCTCACCATGACCGCTCCCGCACACGCCGGCCGCATGCTGTTCGTGAACATTCCCGTGGCGGACATCGAGCGCAGCAAGGCGTTCTTCGCGCGGCTCGGGTTCAGCTTCAACCCGGTGTTCACCAGCGAGACCGCTGCCTGCATGCTGGTCGGCGAGCAAGCTTCCGTGATGCTGCTCAGCCATGAGACGTTCGCGCAGTTCGCGAAGCTGCCGATGGCCGATCCTGCCACGCACACGCTGGCGCTGTACTGCTTCAGCGTGTCAGCCCGCGATGAGGTCGACACGGTCGCTGAGGCTGCGCTCGCCGCGGGCGGCACCGAGGCGGACGGCCCCGAGGACCACGGCTTCATGTACTCGCGCAGCTTCTTCGACCTCGACGGCCACGGCTGGCAGGTCATGTGGATGGATCCGGCGGCGGCGCAGCAGGGCCCCGGGGAGGTCGCGGCCTCCATGCGCGACGCCGGCGCCCCGGCCTGACCCGTCATCATGTTCGATGGTGTGCCGGGGGAAAGAGCGCGCCAGGCCCGGGGGGACGTGGAGCCAGACGCGCTTTACAGTCGATGGCAAGCGCACCGGCCGGGCTGATCAGGATGGGGTTGAGGTCGAGCTCGACCAGTTCGGGGACTTCCTCGGCGACGCGTGCGACACACTCGATCACTGCCACGAGTGCCTGGTGGCCCCCTTTCGGCGTGCCACGGTAGCCATCGAGCAGCGGGGCGGCCCGAAGCGACGCGACCATGGCTTCAGCAAAGCCATTGCGCGGTGACCTGGCGGGCGTGTGGTCAGCCCGCCGGGGAACCTACCGCGTTCTCTACCGCATCCGTGAAGATCTCCGCGAGGTAAGAGTCGGCGGTACCGGGGTTCTTTCCGTCACAGGTCGAACATCACCTTGAAGTCGTTCTGCATGCTCACGACCGTCCAGCCGCGTTCCCTGGCCTTGGCCAGGGCCTTCTCCGCACCCGCATCGTAGGCGAATTCCCGCCCGGCGTCGTCGTGGCGGATCAGCAGGCCGAACCTGGCCGTCCGCAGCATCGCGGCGTCGCCGTCGGCGTTCCCGCCCGCCAGCAGCGGCTTGCGTCCGGTGCGAGCCCAGATGTGCACCGGCTTGCCCGGGCCGTCGCCGATCGGCTGCTCGACGCCTTTCGTGCGGTACACCTCGCCACGACGGTACTCCAGGGTGGCCCCCGAGCCGATCACATGCTGCCGGGAGATGCCATACATCTCCCCGGCCACCACCCGGGCGAAGTCCCGGCCGCCCGGCGAGCAGATGTAGACCTCGAACTCCCTGGCCCTCAGCAGGGCGATCAGCTCGCGCATCGGAGGATAGGCGAGCCTGGTGTAAGAAACGCCGAATGACGGATGGCGCGCAGTATCGAAGAACCCCCGCGCGGCCCTCTCGAACGCCTCGACGGTGATGCCCTCGTACGCCTCCGCCACGCCCCTGGTCAGCCCCGGCACGTGCGCCATGATCCCCGCAAGCCATTCCTTGTCACCCTCGGCAGCAGCCTTCCACGGCTGCTGCCTCGCCTTACCCGGATGGGCCCGGGCGATCTCCTGCCACCGCCGCAACAGGAAATCGGCCAGCGGAGACATCGGCTTCTCACACCACAACGTCCCATCGTGATCGAACGCCGCAACACGCTCCGACGCCGGGACGAACAACTCACCCGGCTCAGTCACCGACCGGACAAATTCCAGAATCCGAGCCTTCGCCAGCCCGTCGGTCCAGCCCGGCAGCTGATCAGCCATCCCTGGCCTCCTCTTTATGGGCTCACTGGGATCGGCCCGCACCCAGTGCCCGGTCTCAGCGGCCACTCGCCCCCAGCCACTTGCGCCTGGTGACCACTCGTTCCGGCAATGGAGTGCAGGAGTCTTTACACTGCTGCTGTACCTGGGCGCCTTCGGCGCCGAACACGCCGACGCTGACGATCTCCCTTACTGCAGGCTTGTTTTCTCCAGTAGCCGACGTTTGCCAATAAGTTGGTAGGGTCCAAGGTCCTTGCAGATCATCGGGCCACGCATGCCCAAACCGCCCAAGGGACCGTGCGTGGCATCAAGGAACCAGCCAACTGCTCCACTTCCGTCACCGGGATCGGACAGGTCACGCCACCATGCGAGGACGCTCACGCCAAGCGGGGCTTCCCGTGGCGGAAGGCAGTCCGAGGATTCATCTCGGTCGGGCTCGTCGTGGCTATCTTCGTGTTCGCCATCCCGAAGTTCGCGAGCGACAGCCGGGTCACGCCGACGTCTTGCGCAGGCGTGTTCCTGCCGTCAACGTCACGAGCCGCTCTGATTCAGGCTTGTCATCATCGACTGGCACGACCGTCAGGATGAACCCGCCTTGTCCCAGGCGGACTTGCTTGACGAGAACCGCGTCCCGGGCATTTGGCAGCACGATCACGTCTCCTGTGTCAACGTGACCAGCCAAGATGATGGCTTCCACGGATGAAGACGATACCGCCCGGGAAGGCCGATTTCATCGAGGCCGTGAATGCGGCCTGTCCGGCATGTGGACAGCCGATAACGCTCCTGTGAATAGCTGGCGCCTGTGCCGCGCAGGTCAGGGCTGCTGCGACAGCGAGCCAGTTGTAGGCGTACTTCGGGCGCTGTCCCGTGCCAACCGCCCGGTTACCAGCCGTTGTCCGCCTGGACATGGACATGGGTTCCCGGGACGCTGAATATGAGACATACGACCCGTGCATGTTGGTAACTGGGAGGCCGATATGACCACTCCTGTGTCCAGAGACATCGGCGATCAGCTCGGCCGGATCGGCCGGCACTGGGGCTGGCTGCTCTTCTTTGGCATCCTCATGGTGGCGGCGGGGGTGGCCGCGGTCGCCTGGCCCGGGCCGACCGTGGTGGTCCTGGCCATCTTGTTCGGCATCCAGATCATCGTGTCCGGCATCTTCTCGTTCATCAACGCGTTCGCCGCCGACGAGTCCGGCGGGATGCGGGTGTGGAATGTGATACTCGGTCTGCTTGGCATCGTGATCGGGCTGTACGCCGTCCGGCACATCATCGTCTCGGTGGTCGCACTTGCCCTGCTCATCGGCATCTACTGGGTGGCCTACGGGATCGCGCAGATCTACGCCGCGATCGCCAACCGTGGGCTGCCGCATCGCGGCTGGATGGGCTTTATCGGCGTGCTCAGCCTGGTCGCCGGGATCATCGTGATCGTGTGGCCAGGGCCGTCGCTGGTCACCCTGGCCATCGTGCTCGGCGTCTGGCTGATCATCTACGGCATCATGGAGATCGCGCTGGCGTTCCAGGTGCGCTCGGCCATCAGCCACGTCCGGCACGCCGTCACCAGCCCCGCCTGATCTGCCCAGCGGGTAGCCCAGCAATTCCGCCGCTTGACCTCCGTTGGCTAATCTGCTTAGCCAAGTGTTGCCTCCGCCTGTGGCCGCGTGCCGGGTCGGCGCCCTCCTGGCCTGCTGGCCGGGTCGGCGCCCTTCTGGCCTGCTGGCCGGGTGTGTGCGGAAACCGTCGTGATAGCAGCGTCTTGCGCACACGGCTGGCCCGTGCGGCGCTGCCGGCCGGCCAGCGGCCGATGTCGTCTCAGGTCACGGCCTGGACGCCGGGGTCGTGGCGGGGCTGGCGGCTCCTGGCAGCGGGAAATGACCACAACCGGCCCGTTGTGCGCCCCGTGGTGTGGCCGTAGCTGGTCTGCTGGAACAGGTACCACAGTGGCGGGAGCGGCACTCAGCCAGGTGCGTGGCGTAGGTGGCGGCCTGCTCGCCGAGCCCCGGCATAGGATCGCTAGCTGGATGTGCTGGCGCGCTGCTGCTGTCGGGAGATGCGGGCGTCGGGAAGACCGCACTGCTGGACGCAGCGGCCGTCCATGCGGAGGCGGGTCGGTCAACACGCTCATCGCCGGTTTCCCGGCCGACGCCCCGCAGCCGCCGATCCTGCCTCCCCGGGACGGCTTACTGTTGTTGGACCGCGATAAATTTCACAAATCGTTCGCCGGCGACCTGGCCGGCCTGGCCGCGTTCATGGCCGACTCCCAGGTCCCCTGGGGCGTGAACGCGCTCGGCGGAACGATCAGCGAAGCTTCCTGGCGGATCAAGCCAAGCTGGTACCTGGTCGCCACCGACGACAAGATGATCCCGCCGCCCGCGCAGCGGGCGATAGCCGAGCGCACCGGAGCCACCGTCACCGAGGTCCCCGCCAGCCACTCGGTCTACCTGTCCCAGCCCGAGGCCGCCGCCTCGCTCATCAAGCAGGCCGCGGCTAACACCCGCCCCGCGCCGGGGCCAGAGCTTCGCCGGCCCCGGCGCGTCGCGGTCGTATGGAGCGGCCGGGGGTGAACCGGGTCAGCACGGTGTCATCGCCATGCTGCCGCGACACGATGGCCGGGAACGCCGGGTCACGGGCCCGGAGCTTGGCGTAGATGCTGCGGACAAGGTTGCCGGCGTTGCGCGGGCCCGGCGCCCACCGGGGCGGACTCCTGGATCAGTCGGCACTATTCGGCGTGCTGGCCGAGGTGGAGGCGCGCCTGATCAGCGGCTCGATGACCAGCTCGCCGCCACGGTGAAAGCGGGCGACGACGGGCTGATCGGCGGAGTCGGCCGGAGCAATGTCTCCCGCGACCATCTCCGGCACGCGCTCGCCGAAACCAGCATCGCCTGCGTGCAGATTTGATGAACCTCGCGGACTTCGTCCGGCTCGGTGGCTGGCTGGTCCTGCTGAGCAGGTCAACGACATCCTGGGATTCTTGAGCTCCTCGTGCTTCGGCACGAGGCCGACGTGCTGCGCTGTACCTGTCCCCGTCCACGCGCGGACCGGGCCGACCGCGCGGTCCTCGCCGCGCTGATTCGGCTCCTGCCCCGGAATCTGCGGACTCAGCGGCTGGTCACCCGCGACCGGGCCGGGCAGTTCACCGGCTCGTCCGGCGCGGTCCCCGCCGCCGCCGTCCTGGGTAGCATCATCAACGAATACGAGCTAGCCGCATAAAACCCAGCTCATCGTAAGCAGCCGAGTCTAGAAACCTCACACGGGTTGTCGGGTTCCAGCCTGGCCGCGGGAACTGATCATGCTGTCGCCGATCTCATCGCGGTCGATTCGTATGGCGGCGATCGCCCTTTCCCCGCGGGTGCGTGCCTCCTGCCACACGCTTTCCCACGTCCGAAGCCTGGTAGTGGCATTGTCAGGTCGAGGCGCCGAATCCGTCGAAGTCCACGTCGAGCAGTCGGCAGAGAGCGCGCAGTTCGTCTACGTGGTCGCCGGGTACAGCGTGGATGTGGTTAGCGCCGAAGCGAGCCAGGATCTCATCCGCGGGGGCGTCGAACCGGGTGAAGGCGTGCGGCCATTCAAATGTGGAGGCCCGGCATAGCCGCTCGGTAGTTGCGGCGTCGAATTCCTGGAAGCTGCCGGTCAGGACTTGCATGCGGTAGCGGCCGGAGAGCCTGCTCAGCCGGGCGAAGGTTGCGTTTCCTGGCGCGGCCACATGCTGGACTGACGCGCCACCGGCGGGGAAGTAGAAGACCTCTGGGTACAGGTTGACCCGGGCCATGTTCTCGGCTGGATCGTCGGACTGGGCGGCGAACCACGTCGCGTGCTGGCCGGAATTGCACAGGTCCCAGACGTCCAGGTCCTGGCGGTAGTGCCGGACGTCGGCGAACAGGACCGGCGTGCCCGAGAGGTGCTTGAGGAGCTGCATGGTCAGGGCCCCGTCCATGTCCGCCTCGGTGGCGCAGACGAACGGGTCCTTGGGACCATCCCAGTCGTATGGGTCGTTGAGAAAGGCCTCGGCTACGTCCATCGTGCACCAGCTGCTGGTCATCTCGGGCTGGCCCTTGATGCCGGCGAAGTCGAGCTGCCACTCGCTGATCAGCTCCCGCATCGTGTAGTAGACGCGGATCTGCCGTTCGAGCAGTTCTGGGGTCAGCCGCGCCCCGTCGTAGTGCACTTTGGCCGCATGCCGCTCAAGCCAGTCGCGAGCCGCGCGCACCTGGGCGCCCGGGACCGAGGCCGACCGGTGGACCAGCTCATACTGGTCTATCTCCTCGACGTCGATGCCGAACTTCTCCATCCAGACGTCGGTGGCGGACACTGCGGTGTACATGCCCATCGGGCGCCCGCCGATCCGGCCGAACGTCGAGCCACGCAGGCGGCTGGCCGCCGCCCCGGCGCGGGCGAGGGCGTCGAGGCGGCGCAGCACCGGCTGGTCTTCGATGTCGCCCCACGCCCGTTCGTGCTGCCGCCCGATCTGGTCCAGGCCACCGCCCGCGGCCAGCATGCCGACCATGCCCGGGTACTGCGGGTCAATGGTGGAGAACAGCACGACCGCTCCGGGGGTCTCCCGCACGGCGAGCATGGTGAAATGGGGAAACGCCCAGACTGGAACGTTCACGATGGTCAGGTCCGGGCGGGCGGCAGCAAGCTCGCGCGCGACCCCGACCGCCGTGGTGTTCGAGTGAATGTCGCCCGTCGCGGTGACCACCCGGTGTCCGAGCCCGCTGAGCGCCCGGACGATGCGCTGCTGGACGTCAAGACCGAAGGACTCGATTTCCAGGTGAACATAGGGGCGCCCGTCGGACACCGTCATCACGGCGATCGTCGCCATCCTGGCTCCTCACGTTCGCGGGTACTCGGCTCCGCTGGATCGCGGCGGCAGCGGTACGGTCACGCCTCGCCCGGGGTGGCCTCCGTGGCCCCGACGCGCCGCAGGTATTGCGGGCGGAGCAGGCGGGCGGCGATGCCGATGACGAACAGCACGGCGACCGCGCCGAAGAACAGGTAGGCGAACACGCGCGCGCTGCCGGTCGGGAACGGGACCAGCGAGTAGTAGAAGACCACCGCCATTACGCCCGTGCCGACCAGCCCAGCGGCCGCGATGAACAGGCTTCCGGCCCCGCGGCGGTACGCCCACACCGGGGCGGCCAGCGACGCGAACAGGTAAATGAGCGTGCCACAATTCCCAGCCAGACTCCCCAGGTCCCCGAACGCCGTGCCCTGGGACACGCCGGACACGAGTACGAACGTCAGCACGGCCAGCCAGACGATCGCATAGCACAAGATGGCCCGGTAGGGCGCCCCTCGGTTGTTCGTATTCGTGGTGCGCATCGGCAGCAGCCCATCGTGGGCCATCGTGAACAACACCCGCGGCCCGTAGTTCAGCGTGGCGTTGGCGGCCGCGAAGAAGCTCACCGTCACACCGAGCAGGATCAGGTCGCCCAGCCAGGAGACTTGATAGTGGGTGGCCAGCGTGGACAGCGGCGCCGACTGGGTACCGAGGTTGCCCGGGATGCTCTCGAACCCGAGCACCTGCACATAGGCATTCAGCAGGAGGAACACGGCCACCACGACCACGCTGCCGATGACGGCCAGCCGCAGCGCCCGGCGGGGATTCTTCGCTTCGAGGCCCAGCACGGTCGAGCCCTCGAACCCGCCGAAGGCCAGGATCATGAAGACGATGCCCAGGATGACCCCGTGCGAGGTCGCCCCATGCAGCCCGAACTGCTGGTGATCGAGCACGGACGGCACCTTGGCCAGCACGATGACCAGCAGAACGAGAATGGCGGCCATCGAGGCGCCCTCGATGATGAGAAAGAGCTTCGTGCCGATACGGATGTCGAGCAGGGCAATGGCGGCGACGACGACCAGGCACATGATCTCGAAGGTGAACTGCACCCCGGACGACGACAGGTGCGCGATGCCGGTGGCGGAGAGAAACTGCATGAGGTACTGAGCGAACCCGGTAAATAGGAACGGCCCGGAGCAGACCATCATCAGCAGCGTGATCCACCCGGTGACGAAACCGACGACGGTGCCGAGCCCCTTTGGCACCAGGTTGTACAGGGCACCGGAGGAGAAGTGCGAACCGGCCACGTGCGCGATGCAGATCGCCACAGCCAGGACGCCGATGCTGGCGATCAGCACTGTCAGCCAGGTGCCGTGACCGGCATCCGCGAAGACCAGTGCGATCAGCGACACGGCGCCGATCGTCGGGCCGATGCCAGCCACCGACTGGCCCAGCACCGGGAGGCCGCCGAGCACCTTCGTCCGCAGCCCCAGGTCATCAGTGTGCGACGTCTCCCGGACGCCGACCGCTCTGTCTGCCATGGCCGGTCCCTCTCTGCGACTGCGTCAATCGGAGCCTGGTCGGATCCATGTTGTGAAATCGATTTCTCGACCCTAACAAGCGCTGACGCAGGCAGTCAACGATCCAGCCCAGCCGGTTACAGGTATTCTCAGGACCTGCCAGACGAGCTAGGGTCAGCCTGAGCCTGGGGTCACACCTTCCCGCACGGCGTCCACGGCCTATTTACCCAGCTGACGCTGGGTAAATGCCGATCCCGGCCGCCTCGATCAGCTAGGCTAGGAGTCCAGAAAACGATTACTGAAGGCGCCTACCGAGCGCGGCAGGCCACATCGGCCGCAGGCCGGCATCGTGGGGAGACGGCGGAGGCATGGCGACAATCCAGGACGTGGCGCGGCGAGCCAAGGTCTCGGCCGCGACGGTGTCCCGGGTGCTCAACGGCAACGGCAAGGTGGATCCAGCGCTGGCCCGCCGGGTCCGGGCCGCGGTCCAGGCGCTCGGCTACCAGCCCAACGGAGTAGCGCGTAATCTGCGCCGCCGCGAGTCAACCCTGTGGGCCGCGATCGTCCCCGACGTCGGCAACCCGTTCTTCACCTCGATGGTCCGAGGCGTGGAAGACGCGGCCCAGGGCAGCGGCTACTCCGTCGTGCTCTGCAACAGCGACGAAGACCTGGGGAAGGAGGCCGGTTACATCGCGGCCGCGGCCGCGGAGCGGATGGCCGGAGTGATCATCTCCCCGGCGTCCACCCGGGACACCGACGTGACCCCGCTGCTCGACCTGGGCATCCCGGTGGTGGCCGTGGACCGGCGGCTGCCCGGGGCGTCGGCCGACACCGTGCTGGTGGACAACGCGCGAGCCGCCGAGGAGGCGACCGAGCATCTGATCGACATGGGCTACCGCCGGGTCGCCTGTATCACCGGCCCCAGCCAGGCGATGACGGCCAGCGAACGGCTCGCGGGCTACCGGCAGGCACTCGAGCGCGGGGGGCTGCACCCGCAGCCAGCACTGGCCCGGCACGCCGACTTCCGTGAACAGGGCGGCTACGCGGCGATGGCCTCCTTGCTCGTCAACGCCAGCCCCGACGCCGTGTTCGTGGCCAACAACCTGATGACCATCGGCGCGCTGGAGTGCCTCGTCCACCACGGCATCGAGGTACCGCGCGAAATCGGCGTCGTGGGTTTCGACGAGATCCCCTGGGCCGATCTGGTCCGTCCGTCGCTGTCGACGGTGGCCCAGCCGACCTACGAGATGGGCAAGACCGCCGGGCAGCTGCTCAACTCCCGCCGCGCCACACCCGGCAAGCCGGGCGAGACCGTCGTCCTGCGCACCACGCTGAACGTGCGGGCCAGTTCCACGCCGAGGGTCGCCGGCCTTCGCGGGACTCAGCAAGCCTGACGCCATCCGCTCAGGCACGGAAGGGAGGGGCACATGACGCACAGCCAGTCGAACGCCGGACTTCTCCCCGCCACCCGGCGGGCCCTGCTACACAGCGTGGCGGAGGCGCAGGCGGACGGGCGACTCCCATCGCTGGCAGCCGGCCTCATCCGCGAGGGAGCACCAGCCTGGTTCGCCGGGCGCGGGACGGTGGACGAGACCCGGCCGGCCGGCGCTACCCAGTACCGCATCGGCTCGCTGACTAAGATGTTCGTGGCCGTCGCGGTGCTGCGGCTGCGCGACGAAGGACGCCTGCGGCTGAGCGATCCGCTGGACCGGCACCTGCCCGCGGCCGCCACCGGCCCGTTGCGCATCGGCGAGCTGCTGGCCCACACCGCGGGCCTGGCCGCGGACGCCGCGGGCCCGTGGTGGGAGCGCACCCCAGGCGAGCTGCGGCCGGAACTCTCCGATGTGCTCGGCCCCGATCCGATCCGGCACCCGGCCGGGCGGCGTTTCCACTATTCCAACGTCGGGTTCGCGGTCCTCGGCGCCCTGGTCGCCCAACTGCGCGGCAAACCGTGGCACGAGGTCATCCGGGATGAGATCCTGGCCCCGCTCGGCATGTCCCGCACCGCAATGGCCCCGACCGCTCCGTTCGCGGCAGGCTGGGCCGTGCACCCGTGGGCCGATCTGCTGCTGCCCGAGCCCGCCTACGACGCCGGGCTCATGGCCCCGGCCGGGCAGTTCTGGTCAACGGCCGACGACCTGTGCCGGTTCGCGGCCTTCCTCGGCAGCGGCGGGAGCGACGTCCTGTCTAGCGACAGCCTGGCCGAGATGCGCGAGCCAGCCGCGCCCAGCAGCCCGGGAGAGCCGGCCGCCAGCTACGGGCTCGGCCTCCAGCTGATGTGGTCGGGCGACCGGCTGCTCTACGGGCACTGCGGTTCAGTGCCCGGGTTCATTTCGGCGCTCTGGGTATGCGACGAAGGCGTAGCCGCAGTTGCCCTGGCCAACGCGACTTCTGACTACGCGATCGGCGCACTGGCAGCGGGTCTGGTCGAGCTCCTCCTAGAGCACGAACCGGCCATCCCATCCGAGTGGGCAACTTCGGACATCGATCGAGCCGTGCTCCCGCTCACCGGAACGTGGTACTGGGGGCCTACCCCACACATACTCCGGGCCCACGGCAACAACGAACTATCCCTGACCCCGCTTTCGGGTGACAGCCCTACTCGTTTCCGGCCTTCGCGGGACGGAACGTGGATCGGGCGAAACGGCTACCACGCAGGTGAGACACTTCGCGTGGTGACCCACTTGGACGGAACGGTCAGTCATCTCGACCTGGCGACGTTCGTCTTTACTCGCGAGCCATACAACGATTCGCCGCCGATTCCTGGTGGCGTAGCCCCAGCTGGCTGGCGTTCGAGCTAAGTGACTCCAAGCCGCCTCAGCATCTGCCACTAGACACGACTTTGAGCTAACCAATACTCCTCACGTCCTTAGGGTTGAGCTTCGCGTTGTCGGCGGCGATCCGACAACCTGGTGGTGATTAGCCGCCGCTGCCGGTGTCCGCTCTGGCGCTCTTGCCAGCACAGCTGGACTACTTGCAAATGCGGCAGCCCACCGCAGGCGCCGAGAGCGAACGCGGTCTGCGAACGGATGATCGGTACCCTGCGCCGGGAACCTTTCGACCGGCTGCTCTCGTTAATGAGCGCCGTCTGCGACGGATGCTGACCGAATACCTTCAGCATTACGCCATAGCCCGGCCGCGCCGTGCTCTCGGCCAGCTCGCGCCGGCTCAAGCTGACACCGGGCCGCGGCAGCCAATCAACCTCGCCGAGCACCGGATCCGCCGGAAACAAGTCCTCGGCGGACTCACGCACGAGTACAAGGTCGCTGCCTGACATGCCCAGGCTGCTACGAGAAGACGCAGGTCACCGTCACGATCATGTATTCGAGCCCAACAGGGAACAAAGACAGGTACAGGCGGCGGCCCGGCCGCTACCTGACCGCCCGCCCAGCGGAATCGGGGACCGCGAGCTCATAGTGGCGCGCCGCCGGTGCTTGCTCGATGACGGGCAGGCGGCCCGGTTTCCCCCGTAGCCACATTCCATGATGGACCCCGGCTGGCCGGGAGCCGAGATCCTCCTTCATGGGTGATGTCACCACTGTCGTGGTCGCCCCAAGATAGGGCCATTAGGGGCGCACGAGAAGCAGTGCCAGGTCTCAGCGCCCTGGCCGTTCCGGCCGAGCCGCACAAGGGAGTGCTCGTGGCCGTGGGCCCGGCGATGTGGGTGGCCAGAGGGGGAGGTGGGCAGGATGGCGGCAAGGAAGATCCCGCATCCGAGCGTCGACGACCGCAAGGCCAGGGGCTTGGAGGCCCGGGACCGGACGGCTTTGTCGGGTCATACGAAGTGGCGGCCTGCCGCGGACCGCCCTGATCCGGTTGGCTCGCTGACGGAGCAGGACACCACCCGCGAGCAGGATCTGGTGCCGGTGCGGCATGGCCGGATGATGGTCTCGCCGTTCACCTTCTACCGGGGCGCGGCCAAGATCATGGCGGCGGATCTGAAGGACACGCCGGTGGCCGGCCTTGACGCCCAGCTGTGCGGCGACGCCCACCTGTCGAACTTCGGGCTGTTCGCCTCGCCGGAGCGGGTCCTGCTGTTCGACGTGAACGACTTCGATGAGACGCTGCCGGGGCCGTTCGAGTGGGACGTGAAGCGGATGTCGGCGAGTTTCGCGATCGCGGGCCGCAACAACGGATTCGCCAAGGCGGACACGCGCGCGGCGACGCTGGCGTCGGTGAGGGCCTACCGGGAGGCGATGGCCTCCTTCGCGCGGATGGGCACGATGGACATCTGGTATGCCCACCTGGATGAGGACGAGCTGATGAGCGCGATCCACGCCGCGGTGGCCGGGACGGCGAAAGAGGCCAAGGGGGCAAAGAAGGGGAAGAAAAGAGGACAAGGAGGACGAGAAGCTGGCCAAGCGGGCGCAGAAGCGGGCGGAGAAGGTTGCCGCCAAGGCGCACACCCGTGACAGCATGCAGGCGCTGTCCAAGCTCGCCGAGCTGGTCGATGGGAAATACCGGATCGTCAGCCAGCCGCCGATCGTGGTCCCGGCACGCGACCTGGCCGCCACGTACGGCCTGTCCCCGGACCAGGTCGTGCCGGTGATCCACGAGCAGTTCCGCGCCTACCGGGCCACCTTGCAAGACGACCGGCGTCACCTGCTGGAGCGCTTCGAGGTGGTGGACATGGCCCGCAAGGTGGTCGGCGTTGGCAGTGTCGGCACCCGGGCGTTCATCGTGCTGCTCGAGGGACGCGACGCGCAGGACCCGCTGTTCCTGCAGATCAAGGAGGCGACCGCCTCGGTGCTGGAACCCTACCTGGGCAAGAGCCGGTACCGCCAGCACGGTGAGCGGGTGGTGCAGGGGCAGCGGATGATGCAGGCCGCCAGCGACATCTACCTGGGCTGGACCAAGGGCCTGGATGTGCGCCGCCACTTCTACTGGCGCCAGCTGCGCGACATGAAGGGCTCAGTAGAGGTCGAGGCAATGGCACCGCTCGGGCTCACGTTCTACGCCCGCACCTGCGGGTGGACTCTGGCGCGGGCCCACGCGCGGTCCGGGGATGCGGTCGCCATCGCCGAGTACCTGGGCGGGAGCGACGCGTTCGACAAGTCGATCACCGACTTCTCGGAACGGTACGCCGACCAGAACGAGCGGGACTATGAGGAGTTCGTGACCGCAGTCAAGTCCGGGCGCCTGGAAGCGGTCCAGGACGTCTGACGATCCGGCAGGGCTTGCTGCCGCCGCCGACGCCCTGGCCGTGCTCGAGATCGGCTATGCCGTCAACATCCTGTAGTTGTGCTGACCCCGGTGAGCTCCACCTCACACCCCGGCTCCTGGCCTGCCCCCGGGACACGCGCCATGATCTGCCCGCTGGCCAGTGAGAACTGGCTGATGCGCCGCCTTTTGCGTACCGGCCGCCTCACCGCTGGCCGGGCTGGGCGGGCTGACGGGAAAGGACCACTTCTGCCACGACTGCAGGCGGCTGCGGGCCCGGCCCGCCACCTCCAGGACCCCGGGGCTCCCGCGGTATGCCTTCACCTCCAGAGCCCCGCCCCGCGGACCTTCCCCGACAGCCCCGGCAACAGCGGATCCAGAAGGTAGGTGTCCTCGCGTGACTGCGTCCTGGCCGGGAACCGCCCGGCCACCGCAGCCTCCAGCCGGCCCGGGAAGATCCAGCGCACCTCAAGGCTGCCGACTCCGCCGGAGACCATCGCCGCGGGAGGCCGGGTGTTTCGGCACTCACGCAACCTCCCCGGTTACCGCGGAACACGCGGCCGCACTGCTCGTGGTACAGGCGCTACCGAGGCTTACTGCCTTCCGTCAAGTCGCCGAGACGGACCGGCCGGCGTCCTCCTCCGCACCGCCAGCGAGGCCCAGCCCCCGCAGCCCAGTTATGCGGGCGCCTGCTGCGTGGTGTGCAGGGCGTGGCGGAGCAGGAACCCGCCGATGATCTCGAAGATGCCCATGATGATGAACCAGATCCCGAGCAGGACGGCCAGGACGTTCAGGGAGGACGCGGGGGCGGACGCGACGACGATCCCGGCGATGAGGCTGACCACGCCGAAGATGATCCACCAGGCCCTGCCCTCGCGGGCGCCGCCGGAGATCCCGCCGATCAGCGCGGCCAGCCCCTGGACGATCCAGGTGATGCCGATGATCAGGCCGATGAGCGACCGGGTCAGGTGCAGGTGGCGGATCAGGACCACGCCGATCACGATGAACAGCAGCCCGGCGATGCCGAGCCAGACCCGGTGCGGCTCGGCCGGGTCGAACACCCGGATCAGGTGGAAGATCCCGGAGAAGATCATCAGGACGCCGAGCAGCACCGCGAGGACGTTCAGGGAGCCGGTCGGGTGGAAGCTCACGATGATGCCGAGGATCAGGGTCAGGGCGCCGAGGAACAACGTCGCCTGCCATGTTCGCGCCAGTACCCCGGGCGGCGGCGTGCCATATCCGCCGGAAACGGCTGGCGGCTCATCAGAAACCATTGTTACTCCCTAGGTGGCTTTTCCATGGCGAGCAGGCGGCTGGCGTGACCGGAACGAGCCTGGGCCTCCACATTTACCGATGCTCAGCGCGAGAGGCTGCAGCCGTCGTCACCCGTGATGGGTGATAACGGGCATCCCGGCAGCACCCAAGCCTTTCTGTCCCGGCCCGGCACGCCACTTCCCGCCGAATACTCCCGCAAAATTATCGCGGTCATCAAACGCCGGATCGCGCGGCATGGGCGCCGCCAGCGGTCCGCGCCAATGTGAGCCCCTGGCGGCGGAGCTGCACCCCGTCTAGCTGTGGCCGCAGCGCAGGGACGCCGGGCCGGTCGCGCGGCACCCGTACCCGCAGCACCAGCGGGCTGATCGTGCAGGACACCGGGCCCAGGATGCGCACCGCCGTCACAACGTCACTCACCCCCCCGGGGTGACGCACGGCCGGCTTGCCGCCACTGACCATGGCCGGGGAAGCCAGCCCAGCCACGTTCACAGGTCCCATCGCCGCGGCTCATCGGCGGCGTCGGCCCATGATGCAGCCGCTCCTGGCTCGGCAACCTGAACGGGCACACCCAGCCAGGTAGCTCTCTGCCCAGGTTGCCACCGCCGGCCGGCGCAAGGAGGAGTGCCGTGCCAGATGACGAGAACACACCGCGCAGGCACCGGGTTCTCGGCAAGGGCCGGATGGAAGGATTCAGCGACGGCGTGTTCGGATTCGCCATCACGCTGCTCGTGCTGGACATCGCGCTCCACCCGCCAGGCACACCCCTGCAGCAGGTCCTGCACGCCTGGCCCTCCTACCTGGCCTACGTCACCAGCTTCCTGACCATCGGCGGTGCGTGGCTCGCCCACACCGGACTGACCGATCAGCTCGCCAGGACCGATCCGATCTTCCTGCGGCTCAACCTGGTCGTCCTGCTCGTGGTGGTCTTCCTGCCGTTCCCCACCCGGCTCGTCGCAGACGCACTGCATGAGACGAGCGGCGAACGGGTGTACGTCACCATGTACGGGCTCACCCTCCTGGCCATCCGCCTCCTGGGGGCCGCCCTGGATGCGTACGCACGGCGCGAGCACCTCTACGCGCCGCACCAAGACGACGAGGAGATGCACACAGACCGGCGGAAACTCCTGCCCGTCGTCATCGGGTACGTGATCGCGATCCTCATCGGGCTCGCCTGGCCAACAGTGGCGGTGGCGCTGTATCTCGGTGTCGCGGTGTACCTGGCGGTCCCGTTCCGGGAGGTCGCACGGCTCCTGTTCCACCGCCCGTAGCCTGCGCAGCTGCCCGCTGGCCGCGCAGTGCACCACCGCCAAGCCGGGCGCAGCATCTACGCCGGACAGACGCCCGGATGCCCCGGGATGCCTGCGATCCCCGCACCAGCACGTCTGCCGGGCGGCCCTGCCCCCGATTCCACCCGCACATGTGGCCGGGGGGCCACGACTTCGGTTACTGGAACGCGTACTGGAGCGCCTACCTGGGCTTCTACGCGCACGCACTCGCGGCCTGTAGGTAGCGTCAGCTCCTGTCGCCTTCACGTCGCTGGTGCTAGCTCCGAGGCTGAAGTTCCTGTTCGTGGCCGTAATGGCGGTCCCGGTCCTTGTGCCGCGCTGGCGTTGTCCGGATCTGGCCGATGAGCGAGCACCTTGAGCAACCTGCCATGATTTCGACACCAGGTGATCAGCAGACTTCTGGGATCGTCGAAAGCAGGGAGGCCGGGGCGGTTCGCCCCGGCCTCCTGTTTGGGTGCTGCCGATTAGCCGGCGTGCATCTCACGCCCCCGGGTCAGCGCCCCCGGTGCGGTCGACCAAGGCCGGGAAGGACCTTCGTGCCTTCGGCCTGAACGGCCGTCAGCTTGTTCGGGTCGAGCCCCAGGAGGGCGAGGATCGTCGGCGCGACTTGGGTGGTCTCGACCGATTTGGACTGGACCCGAACCCGGATGCCCGGGCCGCTGACAACCATCAGGACGTGACGGTCGCCGGTGTTCATACCACCGTGCTCGGCAAGCTTGGTCGGTCCCGAGTAGACGACGCCCTCCTGGACCTTGCCGAAGACGTCCGGGTAGTGGCCGTTGCCGACCGGGACTCCGAAGAACTTGGCAGCATCTGCGCCGGCCCAGATCTGAGCGAGGCCCGAGTGCCGGACGGTGACGGGGTTCTTGTTGACGTTGTCACCCTGGGCGGTGTGGTTCCACAGGTAGCTCTTGACGAAGTCGCAAGCTGCCTGCGAGTTGTCCGACAGATAGGACTGCCACAGGTCGTCGTCGGTACCGGCGACGATCAGGCTCGGGTTGTTCGGGTGCGTCTGCGCCCAGGCGGCGTTGATCGCGTTGATGATCGGGCCGTCCGGGACTGTGATGAGCTTGTTCGGATCCCGCGGCGACTGGCCGTGCTTGGCCGTGACGATGATCGTCGTCGAGCCCGCGAGGCCGTCCTTGTGGATCCGCGAGACCATGCGGCCAAGTTGAGCATCGACATAGTTGAGGGCGCTCGAAAGGACGGGGCCGGGAACGAGCTGGCCGTTGACCCACTGGTAGCCACCTGGCTCCGGAGCGCTGGTCGTGTAGTTGCCGTTCGCGTCCGGACCGATCAACGTCGTCGGAGTCGAGCGGATCTTCTGCGCGACCGAGACGGTCTGGAAGTTCATACCGAAGATCGCCGGGGTGCCGACGTGGGTCTTGCCCGAGTGGTCGAGACCGTCGATCTCATTCAGGATGGCCTGGACCTTGTAGCCGTCGTACTGCTTGGTGGCGGCGTCGATGTGCGCCCAGTCGTCGTCCTGCGGGTACGGGACACCGTTCGGCATGACAGCCTGCGAGTCGATCTCCGGCGAGAAGAGGTCGTCGATGCTCTGGCCGTTCGAGCCCGGACCATTGAACGACGCGTAGACCTCGTGCTTGTCAGACCAAGCGGTGCGCAGGCCGGCGTTGTGGATGACTTGGAAGATCGTGTTGTCGCCGAGGTAGTCCCACGGGGTGATCGGCTTGCAGGTCTGCGGGTTGACTGGGAACGTGCCCGAGTTGAGCGACGTGTTCGGGTCGAACTTCAGGTTCATGATCGCGGCCGGGTTGGTGTCAACACCCCGCGGGTAGATCGAACCGTTCTCGTCGAACGACGGGAAGCTGCCGTTCGCCGGGTCGATGAAGTCGGGGACGTTCGCCAACGCGTCGTCCGGCGAGTCGTAGATGACGTCACCACCGGTCGCCGGCTGGCCCGGGGTGCAGGCAGCGCCCGCCTCGTCGACCTTGTGGCTGTACTCAACGTCGTAGTAGACGCCGGTCGATTTGGGGTTACCGCCGGTCATCAGCGCGGTGCCACCCGGGTCGGAGTCCGACGGGTTGGACGTCAACGCATTCGTGTACTCGCTGCCGGTGTGAATCAACTTGGCAAGCGTCGAGCTCGGGTGGTGGGCGACGTACCAGTCAAGGTCACTTTGGTGCATGCCATCGACCGAAATCAGCAGCACGTGCTTGCTCACCGGTGCGGGCGCGTGCGCTGCGGCGTTAGCCGAGCCCGGCAATGCAGACAGCGCATACGCGGCCACGGCAGCACTCGCCGCCAGGCACGCGAAGGTCCTTCGTTTGGTCACTGGAACTCCCGTCCGCGCCGACCTGTTCGGCGCCCCAGAATTCTTAAGCAGCCAGAGCGAAATCCGCGTGCCGGTACGGAGAACAACGCGTGAACCCATCGAAGCCACCTGTCCACTTCTCGCCACGTCGCGCGAGCTCGGTGCCACGAACACGAATTACCCCGGCGGTGCACGGCGCCAGCACTTCTGTCGTCGCGGGCGCCGCTCACGAGGTCGGGTGGTGAGGCCATGCAACACGATGCCCCTGCGACGGCATTCTCGCGACCATGCCGCGATGACGATCGTGTATCAGCGCACGCAGAACCGGGGTCGGGGCCTGGGTCGCGGCCTGACCTCCTAATCGGCTGACGCCGTTTCGGGCTGTCCTGCGATCGATTTGTCGGCCGGGATCCCGGGTTTTCAGGAACCTGCCCGCGTGCCGGTCTGATCTGCCTGGCCTGGGAAGAGGCCGGGGTTCACAGGGTCCGGCGGGCCAGCGGGTGCGTGCCATCTCTTCAACCAGAGAAAAGAGATGGCAGTGGCCATTGTAGAGACACGCGCAATTACCGGCGGGGCAGACACCCATGCCGATACCCACGTCGCAGCTGCGCTGGATCCGGTCGGCGGGCTGCTCGGCGTCCGGAGTTCCCTGTGAGCGCAGCCGGCTACGCCCGCTCCGGCCGGCAGGACCCGCTCCGAGCGGACCCAGGCGAACGGCCAGGCCCGGGCCCTGATCGTGACCGGCCCCCGATGACCTGCGCGCCCGGTTCGCCGCGCACCCGACCGCTGACCTGGTCACCGACCTGGCGTCCCTGCGGCCCCGGCCCGGCGCGGTCGTCGGCTACCAACCTGGATCGCGCTGCGCGAGCTGGGCCGCCGCGCCGAGTTCCCCGGCAGCCAGATCATCTCCCCAACGCGCTCATCGTCCCTTGGTCACCGGGCACGCTCCCGGCGTGCTCGCCCCGCACGGCGTCGGCTCCGACACCGCCGCCTTGCTCCTGATCGCTGCCGGGACCACCCAGGCGGCTCCGCTCCGGAGCCGCCTGGGCCCACCTGTGCGCGACCGCCCCCGATCCCGGCCTCTTCCGGCAAGTCCATCCGGCACCGCCTCAATCCCCCCGGCGACCGGCAGGCCAACGCGTGGCACGCGCGCATGATGATGCCAGGCAGCGAATACAGGTGCAGAATTTCATGATCGTAAGCTGAATCTGACGCCAGGCTCCGAGGCGCCGACGGCACAGCCGGAAGTTATTGACGCGGCCAGATCGATGACTATGCGTGGCCGGGAGAGCGAGCTGAGGTGATCGTTTTGTGCGCTGCATATCAGGGCGATTTGCCCGGGTTGGTAGGCAGACGTTCGTGGGCACCGCCCACGTCATCCTGGGCTCGCCCGGCCGATATGGCCGTCGCTTCGTGGGGAGCCCGCGAGGCTTACCTAGCTGCCCGGGGCCTCATCAGCTGACGATGGGGGACGGTTGTCATCGACCGCTCGTTGGCACGAACGGCATGGTCAGCGAGGCGAAGCGGTGATCGGTGAGTTATGTTGATGTGGGGCGATCGTGCGGCACGGACCGGGGTGCGCGCGAGTCGGGAGGGGTGCAATGACGGGCGGTTCTGTTCCTCAAGAGGCGGTTGACCAGCTGCGGGCGACGATCTCGGGTGAGACCCTCACTCCGGCCGATGCCGCCTACGACGCGGTGCGTCAGGTCCACAACGGCATGATCGACAAGCGCCCGGCCGTCATCGTCCGGTGCCAGAACACCGCCGACATCGCGGATGCCGTGAAGTTCGCCAGAGAGCACGACCTGGAGATCTCTGTCCGCGGCGGCGGTCACAACGTGGCGGGGCGCGCTGTGACCGACAGTGGCCTCATGATCGACACCCAGACGATGAAGGGCGTTCATGTTAACCCGGCCACTCGGCGCGTGCGGGCCCAGGCTGGGCTGAGCTGGAACGAGTACAACCGGGCTACCGCGGCTTACGGCCTGGCGACGACCGGCGGTGTCGTGTTCGACAACCGGCATCGCCGGGCTGACGCTCGGTGGCGGGCTTGGCTGGCTGATGGGCAAGTACGGGATGGCCGTTGACAACGTCCGTTCCGTGGAGCTCGTGGACGCCAACGGTCAGATCCACACGGCCGACGCCGAGCAGAATCCCGACCTGTACTGGGCGCTGCGAGGCGGGGGCGGGAACTTCGGCGTGGCAGCGTCCTTCGACTACGACGCCCATCCCGTGTCGATGATCTACGGCGGATTGATCGCCTTCGCCCTGCCCGACGCGCCCAAGGTGTGGGAGTTCTTCGGTGACTTCGCCATGGAGAGCCCTGACGAGCTAGTGCTGATGATGGCGTTCGTGCACGCTCCCGACGGGTCGGGACACAAGATCGCCGCCGTCGCCATGTGCCATTGCGGCGACCTGGCGAAGGGCGAGAAGGCCGCGGCCGCCATCCGGGGGGCCGCGACCCCGCTCATGGACATGCTCGGGCCGCTCCCATACCCCGTACAGAACACCTTGCTCGACCCGGGGTTCCCTGAGGGTGCCCGCAACTACTGGAAGTCCGCCTACTTCAAGGAGATCACGGCCGACACCGTGGCCGTCATGGTGGAGCGGTTCGCCCAGACCCCGTCGATCATGACGGCAATGGTCATCGAGCACTTCCACGGCGCTGTCACCCGCGTCCCCCCGACGGCCACCGCATTCCCGCACCGCAAGCCGGGCTACAACCTCGTCATCCCCGGCGTGTGGCCCGACGCCAGAGACGACGACGCCAACATCGCCTGGGTCAAAGACACCTTCGACGCCCTCGCTCCTTACACGGCCGACTCGGTCTACGTTAACTACCTAGCCGGCGACGACACCGCGCGAGTGCAGGCCGCGTACGGGCCCTGCTGGGATCGGCTGCGACAGGTCAAGCGTACGTACGACCCCGAGAACGTCTTCCACCTCAACCAAAACGTCACGCCGGCATAGCCGCACGTCCATTTCGGCCGTTGCCTGCGCCGGCGTCACGGCAGGATCCGTGAACCGCCCGGGTTCTCTCAACAGCCCCTGACCGCAGGGCGAGGATGGAGAGATCCGCCTGGCCGGGACTGGGATAAGCCCCTCAGCCGATCCCGCCGGGCTCGCCGACCGGACCGCCGGTCCGTCCCAGAGGGCAGGGCCAGCCCGCTGCGGTAGATCCGGACCCCGCCGACCAGCGAGAACGCGCGGATATGGACTGTGGGCGCGCCCGGGCCGGGCTCCGGCCCGGACTCGACTCTGGTGCCGCCGATCAGGCTGAAGCCCGACGTCTCGACCCGGATCCCTGTGGGGACCCCGACCCGCACTCCGCCCACCAGTGAAACCTTGGTCAAGGTAACCTCCGGAGCGGCCAGTTCTGCCTGCCCCAGGTCGAGGCGGGTGCCGCCGACGACGCTGATCACGATGACATGACGGTCCATTCGCCACGGCCCGTAGACTCTCAGCCCGCCGATCGGCGAGACATGCCAGGAGGACGGTGCCTGGGCACGGCCGGCGGCGGTGCTCCCGGCCACGCCGATGTTCGCGGGAAGATCTGTCACCAGGCGGTCAAGCTCGGCCCTGGTCCGGGCCGTGGTGGCGCGCCCCATCCGCTGGCTGAACTCCTCCAGTGTCAGCCGCCCCTCCCCGGTGGCCGCGCTCAGCCGCTCGACGGTCGCGTCCCGCTCGGCGTCTGAGGCCCGGATACCCTCGGCTGGCTCGCCGTCGCCTGCGGTCCCGCCCATCGCTGCCTCCGCCCCGCGCAGCCGTGCTTGCCTGCGACCACCATAGCGGCCCAGCCGGTGCACCGTTGGCCAGGCCGTTGCCACCTCGAAATCGACCACCCCTGACCGCAACTTCCCGGCGGCCGTGGTACCAGACCACCGGAACCGGCCCGCTCCCCCGCCGCCAGCACCGGGCACGCACGCTCCTGCCTCCCTCTCCCCCTCCTGGTCAGATATTGCCGGTGAAGAACTCCCCGGTTCACCTCTTCAAGGCGGGACTGCGCAGGCTGGCCTGACGCCGCGCCCTGAGGAAAATCGAGGCCAGCCGCAAGGTAATCGCAACGCTCGCCCAGTTGGCTACTCCCAGCAAGCATTCGCGGCTGCCGGATGCCCGGTAGCCGGTCTGGCGCATCCATGGGAGGACCTACCGTTGGCCGGCCTCAGCCAAGTTCCGCTCCGACTGTGTTCCTGGCATGTGCTGCCCGCCCGGCTCGCAGCTTCCGGTCTGGCAATATTCACTGCCATCGTGGTGGCTGGTTGCGGCGGGGGGAGCTCCGCACCTACGTCGTCGGCTTCCTCATCGCCCCCTGCTGGGCAGCTGACCAGTGGTGTCAGCAAATGCCTCAAGAAGCATGGCGTCCGCCTGCCGTCCGGACCGCCCGGCGCAGGCAGTGGGCAGCCGCCCTCGGGCGGGAGCCCGCCCCCGGGCGGGAATCCAGGCGGGAACCTGGGCGGCCTGGGCAAGGCACTCAGAGCCTGCGGGGTCAACTTGCCCCAGGGTGCTGGCCCGGGTGGCTGATTCCTTGAGCCATCAGGCGCGGCGGACATGACGTCCGGCTTAGCCGCCTGCCACCAGTGCCGCCATCCGCTGAAGGTGCGGGAAATTCCGGTGCCCTAAGGCATCTGTGAAGGAGATCTGCATGTTTTTCACGTATTTGCGCCGCGAACTGCGCCGCAGGAGGCGCCAGGCCAGTTTCATCGCCCTGGGGATTGCTGTCGGCATCGGCCTGGTCATTACCGTCACCGCCGCGTCGAGCGGCGTGAAGAATGCGCAGGGGAAGGTGCTGCATGCGCTGTACGGGGTCGGGACGGATATCACCGTGACCCAGTCCCCCAAGGCCGGCTCGGGGGCCCCGGCCGGATTCGGCTTCCGGGGACGCGCGGGCGCGTCAGGCGGAACTAAAATCAACGCTGACGTCCTGGTCAATCCCAGCCTGGGCACCCTGGGCTCGTCGACGGTGACGTCGATCTCCCAGCTGAAGCATGTGTCCGCGGCGGCAGGCGGCCTGACCCTGACCGACACGAAAATTTCCGGGAAGATCCCCAAGTTCTCCAGCGGTGGCGGGGTCCCGAGCGGTGGCGGGGCCCCGGGCAGTGGCGGGGGCGGGGGGAACTTCCGGGGCAACATCAAGACCAGTTCTTTCACCGTCAGCGGAGTAGACCTGGCCACCGCGAAAGTCGGCCCGCTGAGCTCGGGGAAGCTCAAGTCCGGCGCCACGTTCTCCACCTCGGATGCTCACTCTGACGTGGCGGTCGTGGACGCCAACTACGCAACACAGAAAAAGCTGGCCGTCGGCTCGACGGTGACCGTCGCCAAGACGAAATTTAAGGTGATCGGGATTGTCAGCGTCCCGCAGGGCAGCAGCCCGCCGAACGTTTACATCCCGCTGGCCCGGGCCCAGTCCCTGGCGGGCATGAGCGGCAAGGTCAACACCATTTACGTCGCTGCCACCAGCGCCGCGAACATCGGCGGGGTCTCCAGGGAAATTTCCTCACTGCTGCCCAAGGCGACCGTGACAACCTCCAGCTCCCTGGCCAGCGAGGTGACCGGCTCGCTGTCCAGCGCCTCCAGCCTGGCTAACAACCTCGGCAAGTGGCTCGCGATCGCCGTGCTTATCGCCGCGTTCCTGCTGGCCAGCCTGCTAACCATGTCCGCGGTGTCACGCCGGGTACGCGAATTCGGCACGCTGAAGGCACTCGGCTGGCGGAGCCGGCGGATCATCGGCCAGGTGATGGGCGAGTCGATCACCATCGGCATTGTGGGGGGCGCGGCCGGTGTCGCACTCGGCTTCGCCGGAGCCGCCATCGTGTCCAGCGTGGCTCCGTCACTGACCGCCTCGGTCGGGACTACCACCGGTTCCGCGGCGACGGGCGGCCCCCAGGCCGCAGGCGGGTTCGGACCGCCCGGCGGCGGCGGCCCGCCAGGGCAGCCGCGAGCACACCCCATTCCGTTGCGGTTCACCTCACCGCGTCGGTCACGATCAGCGCCGTGATCCTCGCCGTGGTGCTGGCCATCGCCGGCGGCCTGATCGCAGGGTCTTTCGGCGGCTGGCGGGCCGCCCGGCTGCGGCCAGCCGCAGCCCTCGCCCGGGTCGAATGACGAGGCCGGGCCGTTCCCGGCCCGGCCATGACGGAAAGGACATCATGTACACGCTGGCAAACGTGACGAAGGACTACCAGAAAGGCCGCGGCACCGTGCACGCCCTTGCCGGGGTGGACCTCGTCCTCGAAGACCGGGCATGGCTGGCCATCCAGGGGCCAACAGGGCACGGTAAGTCCACCCTCCTGCAGATACTGGGCGGGCTTGACCGGCCCACCTCAGGCACGGTGGAACTAGACGGCCAGAACCTGGCCCTGATGCGGGAAAGCAAGGTCACAAAGGTCCGCGCGGCGTCGATCGGGTTCATCTTCCAGACGTTCAACCTGATCCCGACACTGAACGCGCTGGAAAACGTCGAAGTCGCCCTCGTGCCACTGGGCGCCGGGTCGGCCCAGCGCCGGAGCAGGGCCGCGGCGGCGCTGGAAAACGTCGGGCTCGGAGAACGCCTGCACCACCTGCCCTCCGAACTGTCGGGCGGGCAGCAGCAGCGGGTAGCCATCGCCCGCGCGCTGGTAAAAGAGCCGAAAGTCCTGCTCGCCGACGAGCCGACCGGAAACCTTGACGAGGGAACCCGCGACGACATCATAAAACTGCTGGAAAAACTCTGGCAGGATCACGGCCTGACCCTCGTCCTGGTCACCCACGACAGCTCAGTCGCCCGCCGCGCCCAGCAGGTCGGCATCATGCGCAACGGCCGGCTGTCGATCAGGTCCTGACCCAGGTCCCTGTCAGCGTCGGCCCGCACTCACGGGAAGGATCACCGCTTACCCTTGTGCACCAGCCTGATTCCCTGGCGGGCCCAGGACGCGCGCCGACTGGCGGACCAGTTCGGGGTCCCTGGCCGCGCGGGCTAGCTGCGGCTGCCGTGCGGGCTAGCTGCGGCTGGCCGTCTCGCTGGCCACAGCGGCCAGCGGCAGCCTGACCGTGAAGGCGGCGCCGCGGCCCGGCCCCGTGCCGACCGTGATGGTCCCGTCGTGGGCTGCGACCAGGGCGGCGGCGATGGACAGGCCGAGCCCGTTGCCGCCCCGGGCCCGGCTGCGGGCCCGGTCGGTGCGGTAGAACCGCTCGAACACGCGGGACGCCTGGTCGGCGGTCATGCCAGGACCCTGGTCGGCCACGATCAGCTCAGCTCCCCCGGCCCGGTCCCGCACGGTGACGCCGACCGCTGATCCCCGCGGGGTGTGCTGCAGGGCGTTGCCGATCAGGTTGTCAGCCACCTGGCGCAGCCGTTCCGCGTCCCCGTCCACGATGACCGGGGCGTCCGCGTGCAGGCCGATCGGACGGCCGGGCTGGATGAGGCGGGCGGCCAGCACGGAACGGGCGGCGATGCTGGACAGGTCAACCGGATGCCGGTCCACCGGGCGGTCCTGATCGAACTGGGCCAGCATCAGCAGATCGTCCACCAGCCGGCCCATCCGGGTGGCTTCGGCGTGGATGAGCGTCATCAACCTCAGCAGCTCCGCCGCACTGGCGCCTGTTCCCTGCTGCAGAGAGAACTCGGCCAGGCCCCGTACGGACGTCAGCGGGGTGCGCAGTTCGTGGCTGGCATCGGCCACGAACTGCCGCATCCGGTCCTCGGAGTCCAGGGCGCGTGCCTCGCCATCTTCCCGGGCCCGATAGGCGGCCTCGATCCGGGCCAGCATCGTGTTGAGGGACTCGGCCAGCCGGCCCACCTCAGTGTTGCGCGGCGGGTGGTCGATGCGCCGGGACAGGTCCCCGGCGGCAATCGCCGCCGCCGTGTCCCCGATGCTGGCCAGCGGGGACAGGCTGATCCGCACCAGGGGAAGGCCGATGCCGGCCAGGAGCACGATGGCGAGGGCCCCGGCGACCGCGTCGGCTACCTCCAGGCGGGTGACGGTGCTGTTCAGGTTGTCCAGGCTGTAAGCGGTGACGGCGTGCCGCCCGCCGGGCAAGGTCCGGACCAGGACGCGCCAGGAGTGCCCGGGGTCACCTGCGGCGGGCCCGGTGAACGGTTGTCCGGGATCCCGCAGACGTCCGGCGCTGATCTGAGGCAGAGCGGCATGATGTGGCGGCGCTTCGATCACCGAGACATGCCCGCGGGAACTGATGATCTCGATCAGGAACTGGAAGGGCTGCCGGGGCTGCCCGGCCGGGGGTGGCCTGGGCAGCCGCGGCGCTCCGGGCAGGCTGCGGCTGCCCACCGCAGCGAAGTCACGGAGTTGCTGATCAGCCCGGCCGAGCAGGTACCCGTGCAGCAGGGTCGTCCCGAGCGAGCCCATCACCACCGAGGTGATCATGACCAGGAAAGCGGCGACAGCCATCACCCGGACGCGCAGCGACGCCTTAGCTAGCGCCGTCCGCAACCGCCGGGCCGGCCGGGATCTCACGGCGGCGGCACCCGCAGCATGTAGCCGACACCGCGGATCGTGTGAATCAGCCGCGGCTCACCCTGATCAGCCTTGCGCCGCAGATAACTGATGCAGGGCTCGACCACGCCGCCGTCACCGCAGAAGCCGTAGTCCCAGACATGGTCGAGGATCTGCGCCTTGCTGAGCACCTGGCCGGCGTTGACCATCAGATACCGCAGCAGCTTGAACTCGGTCGGCGTCAGGGCCACGGGAGAGCCGTGGCGTCGCACCTCGTGAGTGTCCTCATCCAGCTCCAGGTCCGCCACGACCAGGCGGGAACTCTCCGCCCCGGGGCCGCCGGAACGCCGCAGCACCGCCCGGATCCGGGCCAGGACCTCGTCCAGGCTGAACGGCTTGGTGATGTAGTCATCCCCGCCCAGAGTCAGCCCGGCGACCCGCTCATGGACCTGGGTGCGCGCGGTCAGGAAAATGACCGGCACCCGCGGCCCCCCGGACCGGATCGCGCGGACCACGTCAAAGCCATCGCCATCCGGGAGCATCACATCCAGCAGGATCAGATCCGGCCGTGAGGCCGCCGCAGCCCGCAGCGCGTCCCGGCCGCTGGCCGCCGTCAGCACGTCAAAGCCCGCGAACCGCAGGGAGCCGGACAGCAGTTCCAGGATCGTCGGGTCATCCTCGACCACCAGCAGCCGGGCTTCGATATGGCGCGCCGGGATCTCCACTCCGCCCGCTGGGGAACCCATGGCCCAACGATCGCCGCGCAACCTTGCGATTCCATGACCGCCCGCTGAAAACACCCTGCCACCGGACTCTGTGAGCTGGCCCGAAGTACGGTGTTCATGGCCTCTTCCTTCAGTTCATGAATGCGGCTCAAGCACCACGGCTCGTTCCGGTAAAAGATCTTCTTTTGGCCCAAACTGACCGTGGTGCTTCCTAGCGGTCTGCTCAGCCCGTGAGCGCGATGGCCATGTAGGCCACGGTGAGGAGGAGGGCCAGCACGGCGGGCGCTACCTCCTGCGCGCTATCGGCTGCCTTCCGGTGGGTGATGATGGCGCCGAGCAGCAGCAGGGCCATCCCGGCCGCCGCGGCCAGCCCGAGGGGATGCCACCACAGGCCGATCAGGATGCCTGCGGCGGCGGCTAGTTCGGCTACGCCGATGAGCCGGTAGCGGGGCCAGGGGATGCCGAAGTGCGCGGCGGATTGCCGCATCCTGGGCTGGCCCGCCAGTTTGCCGGCCGCGGGGAGCAGGCAGGCCGCGGCCAGCAGCAGCGAAATGATCACGAACATGGGGAACTCCTCGGGGTGGTGGTGACGGGAGAGACGGATTCGGGATGAGCGGCCGGGGGCGCCGTGGCCGGGCGCTCCGGGCCGGCGGCGGCCGGGATGTACCAGGGCAGGCGCGGCAGCCGGGACCGGGTCCCTACCGCCGCCACGACGCGGTCCGGGCGGACGAGGACGGTCAGCGCCGGGTCGGCTACCAGGGCGCGCATGCCGGCGGCCGCTGCGTCGCCGGCGAGATGGACGTCGATCCAGCCGGCGTCGCGCTGGGCGCCCGGTCCTGGGGGCGTGCCGGTCCCGGGTGCGCTGATCCGCGCCAGGACCAGGCCGTGCCGGTGGCAGTAATCGGCCAGTCCGGCGCCGGGGCGTCGTGCGGTCAGCACGGCGGGGCGTCCGGCCAGGATGGCGTCCAGCCGGACCGGCACTCCGTCACCGGCGGACACCGGCGGGTTGGGGATCAGGCCGCCGACCCGCAGCGCAGGGGGAATGCCGGACGGGAGGAAGCGCCGCGGGGCCCGCTGCAGGGCACCAGCCTTGAGCCGTGGGGTGGCCGTGGAGCCCATGGCCTGGCAGATGCGGTCGCTGCGGACCGCGGCGGCCAGGGCGACCCGGCGGACGGCGGCGGCCCGGTCCTGGCCGCCGGTCATCGCCCAGCCGACCCGGACGGCCTTTTTTATCAGGGCCCGGGCGTGCGGGCGGCGTTCGGTCTCGTAGCTGTCCAGCAGGTCCTCCCCGGCCTGGCCGGTGAGTACGTGCGCGATCTTCCAGGCCAGGTTGCCGGCGTCGCGCAGCCCGGCGGCCAGGCCCTGGCCGATGAACGGCGGGGTGAGGTGGGCGGCGTCGCCGAGCAGGAAGACCCGTCCGGCGCGGAAGCGGCCGGCCAGCCGGGCCCGGAAGGTGTAGCTGGCGCTGCGGATGATCTCCAGGCCGGCCAGGTCACCGCGCCCGGTCCACGGGCGCAGCAGGGCGCCGAGGGCGGCCGGGGTGATCAGGCCGGTTTCGTCCTCGCCGTCGCGCAGCTGGAACTCCCAGCGGTACCGGTCGCCGGTGATGTGCATGAAGGTGGCGGGCCTGGCCGGGTCGCAGATCTGCTCCACGCCGTCCCAGGTGTCCAGGCCGGCGGGGACCCGGATGTCGATGACCAGCCAGCGTTCGGTGAAGCCCAGGTCCTCCATGGTGATCCCGGCCAGCTGGCGGATCGTGCTGCCGGCGCCGTCGCAGCCCAGCACGACCCGGCCGGTGAACGGCTGCGGCTGGCCGGCGACGCGGGCGTGTACCCGGACCGGGTCCGCGGTGAGCGTGTTCACGGCACCGTCCAGCCCGGTCACTTCGGCGCCGCGGCGGAGGCTGATCAGCGGGTGCTGATCGACCCGGGCGAGCAGCAGCTCTTCCAGGTCGGGCTGGTGGAACATGTTGGCCTGCGGGAAGCCGTGCTGGCTGGGCTGCTGGTCGCGGCTGAACTCGGCCATCACGCGGTGCCTGGCGTCCAGCAGGCGCAGTCCGCTGCCGGGCCGGGACCGGGCCAGGAAGCCCTCGCTCACGCCGATCCGGTCCAGGACCCGGGCGACTTCGTCGTCCAGGTGTACCGCCCGGGGCAGCGGGTGAGGTTGCAGGTAGCGTTCCAGCAGGGTGACGGGAATCCCGAAGTCGGCGAGCAGGAGGGCCGCGGTACACCCGGCCGGGCCGGCGCCGACGACGATGACCGGCTGGGAGTTTGCGGGGTACTGGTCGTTCATGGTCGTGGCTCCTTCTGCGGGTCATTTCACGGCGATCCGGGGGCCGTCGCCGGCCCGCAGCGGACGGTCAGGGCGAATCCGGCGACCGCGTCGCGCACGCGGCCCAGGTCGGCGCCGGTCACGGTGAGGACCAGCCGCCCGTCCTCGTGCGCGGCGATGACCTGGGCGTTGTCCAGGCCCGCCGCGGCCAGCGCCTCGGTCACGACGCGGACGGCGGCGTCGGCGGCCAGCGCGGGCTTGAACTGCTTGCCCACCGCGGTGACCGGGATCTCGGTAACCGGGTAGATGCGCTTGGGCCGGGCCGCGGGCTCCCCGATGGCGGTGTCAGCCCACGCCAGCAGCTCGGTCTCGTCGAACGGCCCGGGGCCGGCCGGGACGACGTAGGCCACCGGGACCTCGCCGGAGTGCCGGTCGGGGCGGCCCACGGCCGCCGCGGCGCGGACGGCGGGGTGGGCCAGCAGCGCGTCCTCGATCACCCGGGGATCGATGTTGTGGCCGCCGCGGATGATCAGGTCCTTGGCCCGCCCGGTCAAGTACACGAAGCCGCCGGCGTCCACCTGGCCCAGGTCGCCGGTGTCCAGCCAGCCGTCTCGCACGATGCCGTCCCGGCTGACCCGCGGGCCGCCGGGAGCGGGGTCGGTGACGTAGCCGGCGAACACGGCGGGCCCGCCGATGGCCAGCACGCCGGTCTCGCCCGGGGCGCAGTCCGCCCATGACCCGTCGGCGCTGATCCGGACGGCCTTCACCTGCTGACCGGGCAGGGCCCGGCCCACCGATCCGGTCCGATCCTCGTCAGGCCGGGTCCAGGTGCTGGCGCAGGTCGCCTCGGTCAGCCCGTAACCCTCCAGCAGGCGGACCCCGGTGTGCCGGGCGAAGGCCTCGCGCACCGAGGCGGGCAGCGGGGACGCGCCCACGATCGGCAGCCGCAGCGTGCTGATGTCGGCGTCGACCGGGACCTGCGCCAGGGTGCCGTAGACGGTGGGGACGGCGGACATCGCCGCGATCTGGTAGTGCTGGATGATCGTCCAGAAGTGCTCGTACAGGGCCTTGTCGCGGTAGCCGGCCGGGCCGGGCCAGACCACCCGGGCGCCGCCGAACATGGGGGCGATGCCGGTGACGATCAGGGCGTTGACGTGGAACAGCGGCAGCCCGCCCAGCATCGCCTCCCCGGGTGCCAGGCCGCTGCACAGGGCGATCCCCCGGCCGCAGGCCAGCTGGTTGGCGTGCGTGTGCGCGGCGACCTTCGGGGCGCCGGTGGTCCCCCCGGTGTGCACGAACGCGGCCAGATCCCCCGCCCTGGGCAGGTCCGCGCCGGCCAGGTGATCGGATGGCTGCCCGGCGATCAGCTCGTCCAGGTAGGCCACGATCGGCCCGCGTCCGCTATCGGCGGGCCCGTCAGCGGTCCGTCCAGGATGGGCGGGCGGCCGCGGGCGCCGTCCGGCCGCAGCGCCAGGATGGCGGTCATCCCGGCCTGGCGGGCCACTTCGAGCAGCCGCTCCCACAGCGGCGGGTCCAGCTCGGGTCCGGCCGCGACGAGGATCCGTGACCCGGTCCGGCGGACCAGCTCGGCGATCCGCTCGCTGCTCAGGGCGGGGTTGAGCGGGGCGGCGATCCCGGCGGCCTGCGCGGCCAGGGTCGCAGCGAAGAGCATCGAGGTGTTGGGGCCGCAGAGGGTGACCGCGTCAGGCCGCCGCACTCCCAGGCTGGCCAGGCCGTTGGCGATCTGCGTCACGGTGCCGGCCAGGTCGGCGTAGGTCCGGGTCAGGCAGGAGGTGTAGGCGGCGGGGTCGGGGATCCACTGGGTGGCGACGGCGTCCGGCCAGGCGCGGGCGGCGTCCAGCAGCAGCTGGTAGGTCGACTCCGGCTGCGGCAGGACCTGTCTTTCGTGGTCATGGCGTCTTCCCGATGATGGTGTTGCGCTGCGTGCCGAGGTCGAGCCGGCCGTCGGGGGTGGCGATGGCGGCGGTGATGACGTCGCCGTCGTGCAGGTAGCGGGGGTTGGCGGCCTGGCGGCGGAAGAACAGCTGCCACCGGGTGGCGGGCGGCAGCAGCCCGGCCAGTGCCGCCACTGCGCTTGGCGGGGGCCTTGAGGGCGGTGCCGCCGGGCGTGCCGGTCAGCAGCAGGTCCCCCGGGGCCAGCGGCTGGAAGCGGGACAGCAGGGTCAGCGCCTCGGCGGGCCGGACGATCATGTCGGCGGCGAACGCGTCCTGCCGCATCTCGCCGTTGACCGACAGGGTGAGCCGCAGTGAGCTCAGCCGGGCCAGGTCGGCGGCGTCGACCAGGGTCAGCCACGGGCCGGCCGGGGTGAACGTGGGGTAGGACTTGGCCTCATAGAACTGGGTCTTGACCAGCTGAACCTGCCGGGCGCTGACGTCGTTGGCGACCACCAGCGCGGCCACGTAGCGATCCAGCGTGGCGTCGGTGACCACCGTGCCGACCGGCATGTCCGCGCCGATGACCAGGCCGAGCTCGACCTCGTAGTCGAGGAACGCGACGCCGTCCGGGCGGATGATGTCCCCGGCCGGGCCGGTCAGGGAATGCGACGTCTTACGGAAGAACGCCGGCGGGACCGTATCCGGGTTCATGCCCGAGTCGATCGCGTGGGAGCGGTAGTTCACCATCTGCGCCACGATCCGGGCGGGCGCGGTCACCGGGCTGAGCAGGTCCAGCGACCCGGCCGGGACCGCCTCGTGCGGGTTGGCGGCCGCGGCCAGCCGCGCCGTTTCGACTGCGGCGTCCAGGGCGGGCCGGTCGGCCAGCAGGGCGGCGGTGGTCGTGGCGGCGGTCAGGCCGAGCCGGATCAGGCCGGCCGGGGTGACCAGCCACCAGCCGTCTGCGGTGCGGGCCAGGTTGGCGCTCATGAGCTCATCGCCTTGACCAGGCCGCGCAGCGCGGCGAAGTTGATCTCGTTGCCCTTCTCCCGCAGTGCCCTGATCGCGGCCAGCACGGTGGCGGGGTCGCGGGCGCCGGTGAACTCGGCGGTGGCCTTCGGTCCCCACTGGGCGAGCCCGCTGGCTGACAGCGGCGGCCCAGCCGGGCGGCACGGAGGAGTCGAACACGTCTCCGTCGGCGTAGTGCTCGAACATGAGCCGGTCGGTGTCACGCCAGTAGTCGAAGATCTGGCTGCCCTGGATGTGCCGGCCGACGCCCCAGGCGTGCCGGTAGCCCCGCTCCCGCAGGTAGGCGCCGCTGGCGGCGACCTCGTCCAGGTCGGTGAGCTGGTAGGCCGAGTGCACGTAGCCGGTGTGCGGCCCCAGCAGCATGGCCAGGGTGTGGTGGTCGGCCGGCATGCTGCCCTGATCGCAGCGGATGAACGCCATCACCGGGCCGCGCTCGCGCTGCCCGTCCAGGTACAGGAAGTCGCTGACGATCAGCCCCAGCGTGTCCAGGTACCAGTCCAGCGCGGCGCCGAACCGGGTGGTGCCGAGCACCACATGCCCCAGCCGCTCGATCTCCGCGGGCCGCCGGGCCGGCCGCTGCGTGGCGTTGACCCGCACCGGCGCCGGCCCGAAGTTCAGCGGCAGCGGGGCCCGCCCGGGCAGCGCCGGCAGGTCGGGGACGCCGTGCACGACCCGCACCGGGATCCCGCTCGGGTCGCGCAGGGCGACGGCATGGCCGCCCCAGTGCGCGGTGACCGTCCCGCCGGTGCCGCGGGCCAGCCGGTCCAGGTCATCCCGGGCCGCGGCCTGGAAGGCGGCTCCGGTGAACCGGGGCCGCGGGCCGCGGTGCACAGCCAGGCACGGCGTGCCCGCCCGCCGGCCGCGCAACACCAGCGTGTCGGGCATCCGGTCGGCCACGGTGAAGCCGAAGTCGGCCAGGAACCGCTCGGCCGCCTCCAGGTCCGGCTTCTCGAACTCCAGCCACGCCAGCCCCGCCACCTTGATCAGCGGATTGCCCGACCGCCCAGGGTGCTCTCCCAGCTGCGGCCCGCCCTCGCTATGCAGGGAACGATGCGGATCCTCGGCCTGGCCTGCGCGGCCCGGCGCCTGCGTCCGGCTGTCCTGTGCCATCACTACTGACTCCTTTGCCTCGTCGCTCTTCTGTCATGCTTCATCAGTTATGAGATAGATAATCAGTTATGATTTCGTCTGTGTCAAGCAGTGGTGACGAGACCGGAGACACGCTGGGCACCGGTTCGCTGGGCCGGCCACCCGCGCTCAGCCGCCGGCCCGGTGGCCGCCTGGCCTGGGGGTCCAGCCGGTCCGGGCGCGCTGATGGCTGCTGCGCTTCAGGTGCCGAGCTCACCGAAGGACACCGGCGACTCGCCGCGCGGCGACTTGCCGCCAGCGTCCGGGCGTGAGGCCCTCCAGAGACCACATCAGGCTGACGCTGCACCGGATCAGCATCGTCAGATGACATTGCGATGCGCGGTTACCGAGGTCGATGACCAGATCCTGGTGGCGTACTGAAGCCAGGCAGCGAGGCAGGCTGTCGCTCCCCGGCTTCTCGCCAGCCAGCGGAACGTTCATCATCACTCTTGACACAAATCATCAGTTTTGTGATACTCGATCAAAAGTTAGAGCTGCCAAGCCGGCGTGGTCCGGCGTCCCGGGACCTCCTGGACGCCGGCAGCGGCCGCCGGCCTCGGACGCCGGGCAGGCGCAGTCGTTCACGCGCCGGGCCCCGGGCCGAGGCAAGCACCGCGGATGCCCAGAGCAGCGGAGCTAGCGAAAGGAACGCTGTCATGCTCAAGTCACTCAGCACGTCCCTGATCGTGCGGGGCGTCCTCGCCGTCGCCGTCGGGATCATCGCGCTGGCCTGGCCTCAGGTCACCGTCCTGGCGCTGGTCATCCTGTTCGCCGTGTACGCGTTCATCGCGGCCGGCCTGCAGGCCATGCGGGCGCTCAGCGGCCGCACCGCCGGGCCGGTGTTCGGGCATCTGCTGCTTGGGCTGGTCAACCTGGCGGCCGGCGTTATTGCGCTGGCGTGGCCGGGGCCCACCGCGCTGGTCCTGGTGCTGATCGTCGCCAGCTGGGCGGTCGTCGCCGGCGGGTTCGAGCTCGCAGCCGCTTTCGGCCGCGGCGAGCCGGCCGGGACGCGGGCCCTGTTCATCCTGGGCGGCCTGGTCTCCATCGCGTTCGGCGTCGTGCTGTTCGCCCACCCCGGCGCCGGCGCGGTCACCCTTGCGCTGCTGTTCGGCCTGTTCAACCTGATCTACGGCGGCTGGGCGCTCGCACAGGGCATCGAGCTGCGCCACACCCAGCACACCGTGCAGAGCGCCGTGCGGGAGCCGCACCCGGCCTGAACCAAGCGTGGCCACCGGCCAGGCTCGCCGTCAGGTAGTTCTCCAGCAGGAGCCCTGCTGGAGAACTACTGTGCGCTAGGCCATACCGGCGCCGCCAACCACGTCGGATGTAGCTGCGCGGGGAACGGCAATCACCGGCTGCCCCGCCGGGCGGTGCCCGGCGTTCCGCCCTGGCCCGGTCTTCCCGGGACCTGGCGGTCCGACGCGCAAGACTCGATCAAGTACAATCAACTCTGATATGATCTATCAGAAATGATGATGCGTAGTGCAGATGTGGGCCGGGCTCGCTCGGCGCGCAACGGCCGCGCTGGCTATCACCAGGGAACCTGGCCGCTAGCGTGACGTGAACGGTGGGAGGAGCGGTGATGGCAGAGGCGGTATCGGCAGTCAGCACGCCGAAGGCGACGCGGCTGGACCGGCGTAAGGCCCGGACCCGGCAGGCCCTCATCGACGCTGCGGTGCGGCTGATCGCCGAGGGCCGCGGGGACCGGGCGAGCATCCAGGAGATCACTGAGACGGCCGACATCGGCTTCGGGTCGTTCTATAACCACTTCGACAGCAAGGAGCAGTTGTTCCAGACCGCCTCCGAAGAGGTGCTGGAACGCTGGGGGCAGATGATCGACCGCGCCGTGGCCGGCATCAGCGACCCGGCGGAGCTGTTCGCCGTGGGGATAAGGATCTCCGGGCGGCTCGGCTGGACCCATCCTGACATCGCCGGGTTCCTCACCGGGGCCGGCCTGGAGGCCCTGGACGTCCCGGGCGGCCTGGCGCCGCGCGCCTTGCGTGATATCCAGGCTGGGCAGGCTGCGGGCCGGTTCACTGTTCCGGATGCCGAGATCGCGCTCAGCGCCGTGGCCGGTGGCCTGCTCGGGCTGTTGCGGATGCGCCAGCGCCACCCCGAGCGCGTTGACAAGGAGGCCTCCGTCAACCAGCTTGCCGAGGCCGTGCTGCGCCTGCTCGGGGTCCCCGCACCCGAAGCCGCCCGCCTCGCCGTCCTGCCCCTCCCCCCCACTGACACCTGGTAACTGGCGCGATGAATCCGGCCAGGCGGCAGCTGTCGCGATATGGCTGGCGGCCCGCAGAGCCGCCACGCCGGCCGGTGTTGTTCGTCAACCCCCGGTCGGGCGGCGGCGAAGCTGCCCGCGGCGGGGTTGCCGAGCGGGCGCGGGCGAACGGGATCGAGGTTGTTATCCTCACTCCGGGCCAGGACCTGGCGGCACTGGCCCGTGCGGCCATTGCGGCCGGCGCGGACGCGGTCGGGATGGCCGGGGGCGACGGGTCGCTGGCGGTCGTGGCCGCAGCGGCCGCCGCGCACGACATTCCATTTGTGTGTGTTCCGGCTGGGACGCGCAACCACTTCGCGCTCGACGTGGGTGTGGACCGGCGCGATGTGACCGGCGCTCTGGACGCGTTCACCGACGGGGTCGAACGCCGGATCGACCTGGCAGAGGTCAATGGCCGCACGTTCCTCAACAACGTCTCACTCGGGATCTACGGTAATGCGGTCCGCAGCCCGTCCTATCGCGATGCCAAGGTACGCACGCTCCTGGAGACCGCGGCTGAGGTGATGGGCCCGGGCGCGGAGGCGCCCGCGCTGAGCCTGGTTGATGACCTGGAGCGCGAGCATCGCCATCCCGCCGTCGTCCTCGTGTCCAACAACCCCTACGCGGTCGACCGCCCGTTGTTCCGCGGCACCCGCCCGACGCTCAGCGGAGGCCACCTCGGGATCATCGTCCTCGATGCACCCGGCGATAGCCCGCTTGCCCCCGGGCGAGCCTGGACCGCGCCACAGCTGGAGGTGAGTGCCCCGGCAACGGTGCACGCCGGGATTGATGGGGAGGCGATGGACCTCAGCCCGCCGCTGCGGTTCGCTATCCGGCCCGCCGCGCTGCGGGTCCGGATCTCCCCGCGCCACCCGGGCGCTTCGCCATCAGCACGTCTCCCCCTCCCCGGGCACCCACCCCGCGAGCGGCCATCTCATGAGGGCGCGGGGACGGCGTAGCTGACAACACTGGTCGCAGCTCCGGTAACGTGCAACCCGTAATCCAGCGCGGGGCAGGCGAGACATGGGCGATGCTCGGCCGCCGTGATCCAGCAGCTCGGCCGCGACCAGCGTAACGGCACCGAGCTCCGTGCGGTCGTGCCCGGTGGCGTGCGCCGCATCACTGTGGCCCGAGCCCGGCCCTTGGGTTCCAGTTCCTCGCGAAGCACGCGATATCCGCGCGGCGGGCATCGAACAGGCAGACATGATGCTGCTGGCACCAGCTGGCGTACCGGCGCAGATCCAGCGTGTAGGCCACCCGAGTCAGGCCGGTGTACCTGGCCAGGAAACCCGCTAGCGCCAGCAGCTCAGCGTTGGCGAACACAGGCTCGGCGACGGCGATCAGGATGGACGGGGACGATGTGGTGGGTCACCCGGCACCTCGCGGATTCGGCTGAGACCCGGGAAGGCTGGGCCAGCGGCGGGCGCCAGCGGTGATGATTCGCCACACCGTGAACCCAGATGACTTCCTAGCGGCCTGGATCGTCTCGCGTCTCGGCGGCAGAGAATCCAACTTCCAGTATTAGTTAGCTGACTAACTTGACACTCATGGGCTGAGCGTGCGGTACTGAGTCAGAGAACTAACTCATACCGGAGGGGCCCGGGCATGGAATCAGCACAGGGACAGGTCGTGTCAGTTGCCGACTCGCGCCTCATGCTGCGCTCGCGGCTGGGCGCACTCACGCTGCTGCTGCTGTGCGCCGTTCAGTTCCTCGACATCGTGGACACGTCGATCGTCAACGTCGCGTTGCCGTCCATCCAGCGCAGCTTGCATTTCTCCCAGCAGAACCTGCAGTGGGTGGCCAGCGGCTACATCCTCACCTACGGGGGATTTTTGTTGCTTGGGGGACGCCTCGGCGACCTGCTCGGCCGTCGGCGCATGCTGATCACCGGGCTTACCGTGTTCGCTCTGGCGTCGCTGGCCGGCGGACTGGCCAACACCCCGGGCCTGCTGGTCGCCGCCCGACTCATTCAAGGCATTGGTGCCGCGCTCATGGCACCCGCGGCCCTCTCCCAGCTCACGACAACCTTTCGTGAGGGCAAGGACCGCAACACTGCGCTAGGGGCCTGGGGGGCCATCAGCGGGGTGGCAGCCGCGGCCGGTGTCTTCCTCGGCGGTCTGCTCGCCCAGGGCCCCGGGTGGCGATGGGTCTTCTTTATCAATCCTCCGATCTGTGTTCTCGTGCTCGCTGGCGCGCTGGTACTGCTGCCAGAAGACCGGGGGGCCAGGAACCAGGCCTCGACGTTCGACACTCGGGGTTCGGCGCTGATCACGGGAGGCATGCTGCTCCTGGTGTACGCCCTAGTCCGCGCGCCGGTCGCAGGCTGGGGCTCGGTCCAGACCATCCTGACGCTGGCCGGATCGGCCATCCTGGTCGCTGCGTTCGCCTATAACGAGCTGCGAAGCAGCAACCCCCTGCTCCCGTTCGCCATTCTGCGGGTGAAAGGACTCGTGGCCGCAGACCTGACCCAGCTGATCGCCTTCGCCGGATTCTTCTCGATGTTCTTCTTTGTCACCCTGTACATGCAAGAGGTCCTGCACTACTCACCCCTCAAGGCCGGTGCCGCCTACCTCCCCATCACGGCCGGCTTCGCCGCAGCGGGAGGCATCGCATCGCAGTTGATTACCCGCATCGGCACCCGTCCCGTGGCCGTGGCCGGCTGCCTGGTAGCGGCGGCCGGGATCTACTACCTCTCCCGCGTGCCGTTGCACGGCTCGTACGTCGTCGCCGTGCTTCCGGGGTTCCTGGTCATGTCGCTTGGCGCGGGATCTGTGTTCGTATCGGTCGCGGCCGCTGCCAACGCCGGCGTTCCTGGTGACAAGGCGGGTCTCGCGGCGGGGCTGCTCAACGCCTCCCAGCAGATCGGCAGCGCCCTCGGCCTAGCCATTCTGTCGGTCCTGGCGATCACCCGCACCAACGAGCTGATCGCGGCCAAGGCATCTCCCGTCATCGCGCTGGACGATGGGTATCACCGAGCTCTCCTCGTCGGCAGCCTCCTGATGGCAACGGCCGCCCTCATCGCCCTGCGTATCGGCAATACCCGCGCGGCGGCCCCGCCAGTCTTGGTCGACGCGAGAGCCGGCCCGGGAGCCGACCGTTCGATAACCGTCAGAAGCAGAACGAGACCACGGCTGACCGTCCCAGCCCTATAGTGGTAGTGAGATGACTAACTCACTGGAACGAATTCTGGAAGGTGCGGCCGAGAAACCGCCCGGGAAGCGGCAGCGCCTCGTCGCCGCCGCAAGTCAGCTGCTGCACCAGCAGGGCGTTGAAAAGACAACGCTGGCTGAGATCGCACAAGCCGGGGACGTGCCTGCGGGCAATGTCTACTACTACTTCAAGACGAAAGATGACATCATCGCCGCGGTCATCGAAGCTCACCTCCAGCAGTCCAAGGCCGTACTCGCCTCGATCGACAGCAGCCACCGCTCACCAAAGAGCCGATTGAAGGCCCTCGTCGGCCAGTACGCACGCCAGCGTGAGCTCATCGCGCTCTACGGGTGCCCGCATGGCAGCCTCTGCTCGGAGCTAGACAAACGCCCCGGCCGCCCCGACTTCGCCCTCGCGGAGCTGATGCGCGTCCCCATCGAGTGGGCGGAGGAGCAGTTCCGGGCACTGGACCGACGCGACGCCCATGACCTCGCCGTAAGCCTCATCGCCGCATATGAAGGAAGCGCGCTGCTCGCCAACACGTTCCGCGATCCAAACATCCTCGGCCGCGAAGCACGTCGTCTCAACCGCTGGATCGACGCGCTCTGATAAGCCACCGACGGCCGACCCCGCCCGGCGGTGAGCTCGCGGCGATGCCCCCAAGACGCAGTGGCTCGTCGTCCAGGCCGTTAAGCCTGTCCAGCACCCCGAAAGCACCGTCATACGCGTCCACGGCCACCCGGGCCAGGTTCATGATCCGCGACCGCGGATCAAACTTCACCGCCGCATTCAACGCCGTCCTCACCGGCGCTGACATCCAGACCGTGCTCTGCAACATCCAGACGCCCCGCATGAACGCGATCGCCGAACGCTGGATCGGGGGATGCCGGCACGAGCTCCTGGACCGCACCCTGATCTGGAACCAGGCCCATCTGCGGCGGATCCCGCGCGGGTACGAGACCCACCACAATCAGCACCGGCCCCGCCGCTGCCTGCACGGCGCCGCGCCACTGAAACCGCTACCTGAACCAGTCAGCCTCGACCAGCACCGCGTCCGAAGACAGACTCGCGCTGGCGGCCTGATCAGCGGATATCGCCTGGTCGCATGACGCGGACGAGGTTTTCGGCACGCACAGTCAGTAGTAGTGGGCCATTAGCTCGCGCATCCAGGCAGGCTCGTGCACTGGGCCGGCTGGCTGGAACTCGGCCGCGTACGGCTTGATGTCCAGAATGGGGGTTCCGTCGATGGCGTCGAGACCCTGCACAGTCAGTTCCAGGCCGGTGACCTCCAGCAGGGCGCAGACGGAGACGCCAAGGTGGTTCGGGCGGACCGGCGAGTGCCCGGCGAGGACCCCGGCCTGGGGCCATGCCGGGTTACCTCGCGGGTGGGTGGCGCCCCGCCGGACCCTGGTCTCCTGGTGGAAATGGAAGATCACCTCGATGTGGGAGAACTCGCTGAGCCCGTCGGTGGCGGCTTGGTCCAGGACCGCGGGGTCGAGGAGCAGGCGCGCCACGACGGCGCCCCAGTGGTCCTCGGAGATCCGGGACCGGCCGCCGCGGACCACGCCGATCGGGGTCAGCACGATGGGCTCAGTCATGTGGCTGGCTCCGTCCCAGGTCGTGTTCCGGTGAGCAGATCGCGGACCGAGGTGGTGAGGATACCGGCCGCGTCGTGCTCGTCGATCTGGCCGGCGCGGACACCGTCGGAGCAGGCGTGCACGAGCGCGATGGCCGCTGTCACCAGCCACCCGGCGGGCAGGTCGGTGCGGAAGGACCCGTCTGCCTGCCCGCGTTCCAGCAGCGCGCCAATGGTCTGGTGCGCGGCCTGGTGGGTCCGGGTGACAGCCTCAGGGCTCAGCAGTTCGGCCACCGCCGCGGCCATCGCCCGGTACCGGGCCAGGTGCTGCCAGGTCGCGGCGAGCATCCGGTCCAGCGCCTCAACGGGCGGGCCGTCCTCGGGGTGGACGGCCTGCAGGGCTGCCATAGTCCGGCGCACGGCACGCTCCACGGCCGCCTCCAGGAGCGCTGTCCAGTCCGGGAAGTGGGAGTAGACCGTGACCCGGGATACGCCCGCCTGTGCGGCCACCGCCGAGATGTTCGCGTGGCCCTGCGACTGGAGCAGTTCTTCCGCCGCATCCAGGATCGCTTCGACGTTCCGCGAGGCGACTTCGCGCTGGTAGCCGGTGGCTCTCCGGGCCGCCGCCATGTCAGTGCACCGCCACGCGGGCACCGGCCGCGGGCCGGACCGCTGGGACCGCCGCCGCGGCCACGATAGCCAGCCCGGCGGCGACGGCCGCGGCGACCATGAAGCCGTGCCGGTAGCCGGCCGCGATGCCGCCGCCTGCCGCCACGGCAACCGCCGAGAACACCGCGACTCCCAGCGCGGCACCGATCTCATGCGCCGTCGTCATCAGGCCAGAGGCAAGCCCCGCCCGATCGCCGGCGATGTCGCTCATCGCGGTGACAGCGGTAGCCGGGAACACCAGGCCGGTGCCCATCCCAACCACGAGCAGGCCAGGCAGGAAGCCGGTCAGGTAGCCCGAACGGGCGGACACCCCGGTGAGCAGGAGCGCTCCCGCGCCCATCACCACCAGGCCCGCGACGATCAGCGCCCGTGACCCGGCCCGCGGCAGCAGCCGCGAGGCGAGGTGGGCGCCCGCCCCGATCACCAGGGCGAGCGGAAGGAATTCCAGGCCCACCCGCAGCGGCGAGGCGCGCTGCACGTCCTGCAGGTACAGCGAGTTCAGGAAGAACGTGCCGACCAGGAGCCCGGTGGCGCCGAACATGACCAGCACGCCGGCGACCAGCGGGCGGGCCCGCCACAGCGGCGCGGGCACCAGCGGCCGCCGGGCCGAGCGCTCGACCGCGGCGAACCCGGCCAGCAGGGCCAAGGCCAGGGCCAGCAGCAGCAGCGTCCGGGCCGATCCCCAGCCGTATGCGGGAGCGCCCGCGAGCGTGTAGGCCACCGTCACCAGCCCGGCCACCGCCAGCGCCGCGCCGGGCAGGTCGAGCTCGCGGACGCCGCCCCGCTGCGGCCTATGCCGCGGCACCAGGTGCAGGCTCAGCAGGCCGGCCACGACGCCGACGGGCACGTTCACCAGGAAGACCGAACGCCAGCCAAGCCACGTCGTCAAGATCCCGCCGGCTAGCACCCCGGCGGCCGCGCCGGCCCCGCCGATCGCGCCCCAGACGCCCAGCGCGGTCGCTCGCCGCGCACCCGCGTAGCTGGTCGTGATGATGGCCAGCGCCGCAGGCGTCAGCAGCGCGGCGCCGAGCCCCTGACCGGCCCTGGCGGCGATCAGCGCGCCCGCAGCTGGCGCCATGCCGCTGGCCAGCGACGCGGTCGTGAACAACGCCAGGCCGGCGAGGAAAGTCCGGCGCCTGCCCGCCACGTCCGCCGCCCGCCCGCCGAGCAGCACCAGGCCGCCACTCGCCAGGACGTAGGCGATGACGACCCACTGCACGCCGCCCGCGGGGAAGCTGAGCGACCTGGCGATGGACGGCAGCGCCACGTTCACCACGGTGGCATCCAGGATGACCATGAACTGGGCCACGCTGAGCACCACCATCAGCAACCACGGCCGGCGCTCACGGTCAGGTGTCCCCACCGCCGCCTGATTCTGATCGGCCTCCGTCGTGGTGACGGGCCGCGGTCTGCGTACTCCGTGCATTCGGTCCTCCCGGCGAGACCCTCGCGATGGTTGACGGTGGTGTCAACCATCAGGCTGCGGCCAGGCTGAAAGGTTGTCAACTGTGTAAACCCGTGGTCCTCGCAGGACCGAATGTGCCACCCGTGACCCCACCTGGCGGGAACGCCGGCTCAAGCTCCGTTACAGCGGAGCGGCCAAGAACCGCGCCTGGCTCAAGCGCCGCACCGCCGCGCTGAACCAGCGCAACCCGCTCGGCCGCGGCCTCGCCAGCCGCGACAGCGCCTGGGTCCTGGCCACCTGACCAGGCCGCTGGGCCCGCCGTGACCACGCCAGGTCGAGGGAAGGCGCGAGCGCCCGGCCACGCCGCAGGGAAGCGTTCGCGGTACCCGTCGGGGGCCGCCGGAGTCCGGCTACCACACCATGACACCGGCACGCGGGAGCACCCGGCGGTGGGCCAGAACGTCCAACGCGGCCGAAGTGCCGTTCCGGGTCCGTCGGGCCCGCGCTCGGAACGTGAGCAAGGAGGGCCCCAGTACCGATTCACGTGCTGCCACGGATGTCGCTGTTCTGATGACCCGTTATCGCCGGCTCAAGGCTGATCAGCGATACCGGCTGCCGGGCACAGCTCGCCCTGTTCCCTAGGTGATGCCCTGCCGGCCGCCGCGGTCTGCCTGTCACGGGTGTACCTCGGGGCGCACTTCCCCGTGGACGTCGCCGCGGGGGCGGGCCTGGGCCTGTTCATCGGGAGCGCGCTGAACCTGGTATTCGGCGTGCCCAGCGCCAGCACCGCCGGCGCCAGCGGATAACGGTGTGATGGTCCCGCGCACGTCTCCGCCGGAGACATCTCCGCCCGCGCCCTCGCCAGCCGGCTCGCGATGCGTCATCCTCGCTATGGGCACAGGGGGAATCGGTACCGGAACGGCCTCGGCCGGCCCGTCTGGCTGGCCTGCGTGGCCTACGCTCAACCCATGATGCGGCCCGCGAGCAAGCATGAACGTGCCCTTACGGCCATGCTGGCCGCTCCCGGCGTCCAGCTTGGCTTCGGCCTGGCTGCCCTGCTGGCCACCGCCGGTGCCGTGCGCCACGACCGCGTGGGCCCACGGGAAGTCAGGGCATTCCGCGCAGTCAACGGCCTGCCCGATTCGGTCTACCTGCCCGCCTGGGCCGTCATGCAGCTGGGCGCGTTCGGTGCCATCCCGGCGTCGGCCGCGGCGGCCTGGCTGGCCGGAGACGGGGAGCTGGCAGCCCGCCTCCTGATCGGCGGCACTGGCACCTGGGCGCTGGCCAAAGCGGTCAAGCGGATAGTGGGGCGGCCCCGGCCGGTGACCCTGCTTCCGGGCATCCGCCGTCGCGGCCGCGACGCCAGCGGCCTCGGATACCTGTCCGGGCACGCGGGCGTGGCCGTCGTCCTGGGCGTGGCTGCCCTGCCCCGTCTCAGCCCGGGCGGCCGCGCCCTCACCCTGACCGCCATCCCCCTGGTGGGACTGAGCCGTGTCTACGTCGGCGCCCATTTTCCGCTCGACATCGCAGGCGGGGCGGCACTGGGCCTCGCCGTTAACGCCGCGGCAGGCACCGCGGTCAGGAGGTACTCCACCCGGCATCGTGGCTAACTCGCAGACCAGCCCGTAGCCGCGTACGTGGCAGGAACGCCTTGCGGATCTCGGTGACCGCGATGATCGACAGTGCCACGGCTGCGCAGAGGAGCCACTGATCTATGTCGAGCGCGGTGGTCTTCAGGATCGCCTGGCACGGCGCCAGGATGGTTGCCATGACGATCAGGAAGAGGGACGCCCCGGCCGTCACGATGCACGTCCGGTCGGCGAACGTGCTGAGGGAGAACATCGACTTCCGCCGGTCCCTCGACTCGATCGAGAAGAACAGGTTAAACAACGAGAACACGACCACGCCCATAGTCCGCGCGATGGCGAGCGTGTGCGCCTGTTCCGCCCAGCTGACCACGCTCAGCGTGCCGATCGCCATCACCAGCCCGACCGAGACGAGCCAGGCGAGGACCCCTCCGGTCAGGATCGGCTGGGTGGGTGGCCGGGGCCGGCGTTCCATCAGCCCCTCGACAGGCCTGCTGTACCCGAGCCCGATGGACTGGATCGTGACGTCGCGTTCGACTTGGCGCTGTGCGACAACTCATCGCGGGCACGCGGCATCTCGCCCGCAGAGCATGAGACCCTCGGTGTGCCGAACGTAGTTGACGAGGATTGACCGGGACTGGAACGCCAGCGCGTTATCGACGGCGACGGCCAGCGCGTGGGATGTGCCTTGCGCGAAACTGAACCGGTAGGTGGCGCAGCCGCCGGGGAATGTGTAGAAGCGGAGGCCGGAGAACTGCGGCGCCAGGCTCAGCGGATGCTCGAACCGGCGCGTGCCGGGCTGGTCGGAGGGGATCTGCTGGGCGCCCGAGGTGTCGCAGGTCGCAGTGAGGGTTACGGTGACCGCTCGCGGCCCTGCGCGATCGGAGTCCAGCCAGAAGCTGGCCCTCCCGCTGGCGATGTCCGTGCCGCCAACGCTCCAGCCCGCCGGGAGCGCGGCGATGCAGGGCAGCAGGGCAGCGGACGGGACTGCCTGGGCGCTGAGGATCATCGAATGGCCGGTGCCGCAGCTGGGGGCGTAGGCGCCCAGATTTTCGGCCGCCGGGAAGAAGGCATTCCAGGTTTCCCCCACGGCGGCGGTGATGACGGCGAGCATCGCGGCCGCCAGAGCGACCCGCCGGATGTTCCAGCGTTGCAGCGCGATCGGCGGCCGCTGCGGGGCGAGGGCGCGGAATTCGCCGAGCAGGTCGCGCGGGTGCCGTTTCATGAAGGCGCGCAGCTGGGTCGGGCTGGCGACCCCGCGGGTGGCGGCGAATGCTTCGGCGAGCTCGGCTTCGGTGAAGTACGCCAGCGCCCGCCGGTAGACCCGCTGCGGGTCGGTGCGCACGGCCAGGACGAGCATCATGTTGCCCAGGTCGAACCGCCTGCCGCCATGGTGACGGGCGCACCTGGACGAAGGCCACGTCGATCAGCAGCAGCTCCCCGGAGCGGACCATCAGGTTGCCTGGTTTGATGTCGCGGTGGGCGATCCCGGCGTCCCACAGCGTGCGGATCAGCTGCAGTCCCTGGTCGATCACCGTGTCGTCAACGTCGGCTTCGCCGATTTCGACGGCGCCGGTATGGAATTCGGTGACCAGCATGTACTCGCGCTCGGGCGTGATCTCCACGATGCCGTACGGCCGGGCCGTGCGGACCCCGATGTCCTGCAGCAGGCGCAGGGCATAGTCCTCGTACTCGACCAGGCGCCGCACGGTCTGGAAGGGTTGCTCATCCTCCAGGGAGCCGTACAGGATGGTCCGCCACAGCTTGTACCAGCGGTCGGCGCGGACGTGGCCCTTGGTGTAGAGCTTGGCGAACACGAACTCCTCCGGGCCGCCTTCGACCCGCAGCCGCAGCGGCGTGGAGCCTGCGGACGACTCCAGCCCGACGGGCTTGATCTCGGCCACCGTGAGCCCGAGCTGGTCACGCACGGCCTGGCGGATCGCCACCCCCGCCGGCCCGTCACATCCACGTGCGCGGTGTTGCCGCGCCGGTAGGCGACCGGGAACGCCTCGTTCGGGGTGAAGAAACGGAACGCGGTGACCGGGATGGCCACGCCGAGCGCCACGCCCAGGAGCAGGTCATCCACGTGATCGACGGCCAGGTACAGACGGGCCAGACAGAACACGGCGACCACGACGGCCACCGCCGCCTTGGCGCAGGAGCGGGCGCGGCCCGGCACGGCCAGGCAGTAGACGATGCCCACTAAGAAGATCGTGACGACCGCCACCGGGGGCGACACCCCGGAGTACCCGCCCCAGCTGCCGATGATCGGCACGCCGTACGGGCGTGGCCTGGACAGCCCGAAGTAGATCGATGTCCCGGCAATCTCCAGGAACAACACGCTGCCCAGGAACACCAGCAAGTGCCGCCAGCGCCGGAACGCCATCGTCAGGGCGACCACCGACAGGCCGAGCGCGGTGACCCCCCAGCCGGAGCCCGCCCCGTTGATCCCGTTGGCCACATCGGTCAGCCACGGCGTCCGTATCCCGGCCAGGAAACGCAGCACCCACGTGCTGGCCCGATCATCAATCCGGAGCCACGGCGTGTGCTGGGACGCCAGGAACGCGCCGGCGAGCGCCACGGCCCCGAGGATCAGCCACGCTGTTGTGCTGATGGTGACAGGGTGCGGCAGCGGCGGCGGCGCACCGGTCGGGCGGCGCTGACGACGGTCCTTATGGACGGCCGGGCCCGGCGGCAAGCTGGCCGGGCCGTTCCCGGCGGCCACGGGCCCGATGTCGTCACCCAACGTGCGGCGCCCCCGCCGGGATCAGCCCCTGTGCGCGCAGCCAGCTGCCGGCCACCGCCATGAGCACCGTGCGCGATTTCATACGTACTCCCGCCGTGGCAGGGCGCGCCAGGGCAGCCAGCCCGGCGCCACGGGCAGCCAGTAGGTGGCCAGCCGGTAGCGCTCAGCTCGCCCCGGAGCCAGCCGCGCGGCTCGGGCCTGCCGTGCCCGCGTATGGCTCAACCCTAGGCCCCGCCTACTGCACGGACAAGGTGTGCCTGGGAGGTCATCAGTGGGCGGCGCGGCCGGCCGGTCCCGGAGGGGCGGTCCGGTTGACGCTGGCCAGCCCGCCCAGGGACGTTACGTGCCGGTCTGGTTGGCCAAACTCCCGCCGGACCCCCGCCGGAACCTCCAAAGCCGAGATCTACGGTATGGCCGTTAAAGGGCATCCGTGAGCGTGGGCCGGGAAGGCCTCGCCGGAGCCGGGCGGTCTTACCGGGCCGGCCAGCCCTGGGCCATGCGGGCCAGGCTCAGCTCTATCCGCGGGTCCGCATACCGCGAGAACGTGTAGTTCGCGGCCGGTTCCCGCGCCCGCACCGGGTGGTCCGGCCGCCAGGCGGGACTGTCAAGTTCGGTGATACGGCTGCCGCCCGGCGCGGGGAACACTGTCGGGTAACCCTCCACCGCCAGGGCCTGAGTGCAGTCGCTTCGGCGGTGGCCGGGTACTAGAACTCACTCGGCCGGCCAGCGGGGGATGCTCGCAGCCCGCCTGGCTGCCTCAACGGGCCACGGTAGGGGGTGCTCTGGGTGCTGCCGGGGAAAATGAGCCGGCTGCCCGCCGGGCCGGACACGGATCCGGTGCGGGCGAACGGATCGAAGGTCGCTGTCATGGAACATAGTTCCCGCAGCCCAGGCGACGTGGTCTCGGACGACGGGCAGTTGCGGATCACCCGTCTCGGAGACGAGCCCTGGCTGTTCGTCGCGGGTGAGATCGACGAGTACAGCTACAAGAGCCTGATTGGGACGCTCGCCAGCGTCGCCAGGGATCCCAGCGAGATTCACATCGACCTCGCGGATGTGGAGTACTGCGACGTCGCCGGGCTGCGGGCCTTCGTCGTCCTCGCCGCCGCCCCGTGCCGTGGTCATGCCGGCACGCGCGTGGTGCTGCACCATGTGCCGCCGCCCTTGGTCAACGTCCTGCACATCCTGGGCTGGGACACGACATCCGGCCTGACCCTCGCCGAGGGGCCGGCAAATCCACGGACCCATTAGGCCTCAGGGTCGGCACGCTTGGTCTCGGTCCTGCTGTCAATTCGGGTGGGTTGGGCTGGCCCGCCGGAGGAGGGATGGACAGGGTGCCCGGGTGTGGTTCACACAACGCCTGTCCGCCACGGCCGCCCGGCCCGGTTCCTGTTCACCTGCCGCGGGCGGCGCCCTTCCATCGAGGCCGCCCGCGCGCACTGCCAGGACTTCATCGGCTCGGCCGTGCCGGTCCTGGCGCTGCCCGATTACCTGGCACCAGGCCCCATCCGGTCCCGGAGCAAAACCTCAGCCTCGCTGTCTCCGGGCGCCTGTTCCCGTAGCTGGTGGGTGATATAGCCGAGAGCGGCCAGCGCGATCACGGCCAGGACGATGTATCCCGTGATCGTGCCGACGCTGTCCCACGCGGTGTGCAGGGCGACGGCCAGCAGGTACATCCCGATGAAGCGGAGGGTGGCCAGCCGTGACCAGCCGCTGGCTGCCGCGGACCACAGTGCCGCAGCGGTCAGCCCAGTCCAGGTCATGTGCGCGGCCGGGCTGAGCAGTCCGCGGGTCATCAGGACACCATCCACGGCGGACAGATTGCCATGACTGATGATCAGCACCACGAAGCCGTAGCCCATGGTCTCCAGCACGGCGAATCCCGCGCCGCTGGCCACCCCGATGAGCAGACCGTCCGCGGGGCGCCGATAACGGCCCCAAAGCAGGAGCAGCGCGGGAAGGATGAGTTTGGCGGTCTCCTCGATCAGCCCGACGGCGATCATGGGCAGCGTGCCCAGATGGCGCAACGTGGCGTACTCCAGCGTCCCGGCAACTATGACGCCGATGACGCCGCCGGTCAGCGCGACGACGGCGAGCACGCCGGCGGGCACGTCGTAGGGCAGCCGCCGGCTGTAGATAAAGGCCACGAATGCCCCTGGAATGACAACCGAACCGACCAGGATCAGGGATGGCACCAGGTTCGGGTTTTTCGTCGCGATGAGTGCCTGCTGCAGCAGTTCAAACAACCCGGCGCCCACCACCAGGACGCCCAGCCACGTCCCACGGGGCAGCCTGCGGGCGGGGAAGAATTCCGGTTCCCATGGTTCTCGCGCGGCTGCAGCAGGCACGGAGCGCCGGTGTGTCTGTCTCATGACTCGATGCCGTCCATTCCTCGTGCGGGGCTGCCAGGCCAGAAACCATCTCCTGGCGGCAGCACCCCCGGGCAGGGAATTGGCCACCTAATATTCAGCGTCGGCGCGGCGCCACGCTGGCACATCCTCAACCTCGGTAGTCCTGACCCACCCCCCGGGTGGGGTCTGGCCGGATCCGGCTGGTGTTACCAGGGTGGGGAATGTGGCTGGGCCGGGGAACGTGATGATCTGGCAGCGGAGATCCCCGGACGGGAAAGGGGTAAGCCAGCAATGAACACCAGCGAGTCAGCGGCTGCGCTTGAGGCTGAGCTCCGCGTCGTGGAGGAAGACCTGGCGCGGCTTCGGGAGGAAGCCGCGGACCTGCGGCGGCGTATTGGCGAGCGCGAGGACGAGCCAACCGATCCGGCAGAACGCTCCGCCTTGATCGAACAGGCCGAGGAGCAGGAAGCACTGATCGACATGCTCAAAGCCAGGCGGGAGGAACTGCTGCGGGAACTCGGCCGGCCCGGGACCGGCACCGGGGCGGCCGGCCGCCCTCTGTTACCTGGCCCCGGTCTTCTTGACCCCGACCGCGGTGAGTGGCATGGCAATGTCCTCCAAAGACTTGCCCTCGGCATTGATGCCCCAGACCAGTTCGACCAGCCCGCCTATGATCATGATGCCGCCACCGACCAGGTACCCGATGGTGAGGCCGGCCCGGTCTGTGCCACTGCCGATCAGCGCGCCGTAGAACACTGGCCCGACCGCGCCGACGATCTGGGCGATGGCGAAGAAGACCGCGAGAGCCTCGGCCCTGATCTCGATCGGGAAGATCTCGCTCACCGTAAGGTAACCAGCGCTCGCCCCGGCGGACGCGAAGAAGAACACGACGATCCAGATGAAGGTCTGGCCGGCCGCGTGCAGCACCCCGGCGTCGAACAGCCAGGCGCTGAAGGCCAGCATGACCCCGGAGATCAGGTAGGTGCCGGAGATCATTTTTTTGCGCCCGATGGTGTCGAACAGGTGGCCAAGGATCAGCGGGCCAGCCAGATTGCCGACCGCGAACGCCAGACCGTACAGCGGGACAGCATTGTTGCTGACGTGGTAGAACTTCGTCAGCACCAGCGCGTAGGTGAAGAAGATCGCGTTATACAGGAACGACTGCGTGATCATCAGCGTCGCACCGAGGATCGCCCGCTTGGGGTAGTAGCGGAACGCCACCCGCAGCAGCATCAGATACCCGAACCGACGCCGGGGCAGAATCGTGATGGTGGCGCTTTCCGGGACCGGTTCGAGGTGCTGGCCATCTTGGATGGCGGCTTCCTCAATCTTCTGGATCGCCTTCTCAGCCTCCTCCACCCGGCCGTGGGTGATAAGCCACCGCGGGCTTTCCGGAAGGTTGCGCCGCACGACGAGGATCACGACGGCGAGAGCTGGCCCGACCAGGAACGCCACCCGCCAGCCCTGGTCCGGCCGCATCGAGCTGAGCAACAGGAACGAGGCGAAAGTGCCGATGATCGCGCCCAGCCAGTACGTGCCGTTGATCCAGATGTCGGTGCGCCCGCGGTAACGCGCGGGCATCATTTCGTCGATCGCGGAATTGATGGCCGCATACTCACCGCCGATGCCGGTACCGGCGATGAACCGCGTCGCATATAGGTAGACGATCCAGCCGGTGCCCTTGGGAGTGAGCGCGGTGAGCGCGGTGCCGGCCAGGTAGACCAGGAGCGTCCACATGAACAGGCTGCGCCGGCCGAGTTGGTCGGACAGCCGGCCGAAGACCAGGGCCCCGACCACCTCGCCGACGAGGTAAACCGTGCCGATCGAGGCGGCCTGGGTGGTAGTCAGGTTGAGCGTGTTCGCCTGGGTCAGCTTGCCGGTCACCGAGCTGGCGATCGTCACCGACAGACCATCCAGGACCCAGGCAGTGCCGAGGCCGAGGACGAGCCGGGTGTGGAACGGCGACCACCGGAGGCGGTCGAGTCGGGCCGGGATCGTGCTGCGGATGGGCTGCTGTGTGGTGGCCTCGGTAGTCATGCTGTCACCTCCTCGCTCAGGCTCGGCTTTGCGGCGTGGCCGACGGGAGGTGGCCGGTGAGGCGCCCAGCGGCCTCCAATGTCCCCCGCGGCCTAGTGGCCGGTGTTGCCAGCACGGTAGGCAGAGGCCGCCGGGTGCTGCATCCCCAAAGTGCATAGTTCACCAAAGGCCGCTTCCCGCGGCTGGCGCCTTTTGCTGCCAGCATGGGGGATGCGTCCGGCGGGTGCACGGCTAGGTTGGACGGAGGCGCCCCGGTCGCGGTGAAGGGAGTGGGTGACCATGACCGTTGTGGTGGGAGTGGACAACTCTCCGGCTTCCCGGGCAGCTCTCGAGCTGGCGGCGCAAGAAGCCCGGTGGCGGCAAGCTCCCCTCGTCGCGGTGAGTGCCTTCGAGCCGCCGCTGGGCGCCGCCGTGGCCGGCTATCCGGCAGCCGCGATGCACACCGAGGGGGAGCAGAAGGCCACCGCCGAGTCGGAGCTCCGCGCTGCTGTCGATGACACACTCGGTGGCCAGGGAATCCAGGCCGACCTGCGTGTTTCTGCCGGGCTGGCCGGCCGGGTGATCATCGAGACCGCGCGGCAGACGAATGCCCAGCTGGTGGTGCTTGCGGCCCACCCGGCCAGGTCCGTGCTGCCGGGCACAGTCAGCCAGTACGTCCTGCTCAAAGCCCGGTGCCCAGTCACGATCGTCCCGGCCGAGGACAGAGAAGACGAGCAGGACAGTGGCGCCCGTTCCAGCAAGGCCTCGCGACCCGGCCAGCGCTTATCCGCGGCTGGAGCCACAGATCCTGCCAGCGTTGATGGCCCCGGAGGTCGCCCGGTCCTTGCCGGACAACCCGCAGCCGACCGCGGTCTCAGCGCAGCCCAGCGCGGCGCGCAGGCTGCGGGTCCTTGCGGCAGAACCTGCCCCAGGCTCAGACCGCTCAGCGGTCCAGCTCATCGATCATGTCGCGCAGGTGAACCGTGGCGTCCTCGATATCGGCGTGCTTATTGCGTCCCGCCCGTACCTCCGCGGCGAGTACCCCGCATCGGTGCACCTGCCTGAAGTCGCCGTACGGGTACTTGTACCTGGCCTTGGTGTGCTCGGATGCCTCGTCATCGATGCCGAGGTGCCAGTTCGCGTATTCGTCCCAGCCGTTGGCCTCGATGAATCTGTTTTCCTGGCGGGTCGACGGCTGGTGCTCGCTCCAGTCGTCCCGCTCGTCGTGCACCACTTTGCCGTCCTTGATCCGGTCCTGCGCGAAGTCGCAGGAGTGCTTGTTCAGTCTCGTCGTCATGCGGTTACCCGTCCTTCTCTGAGAGGTCAGTGTGTAGAGCTCCTACCCGGTGCCGCGCGCGGGCGACTGGTCAGCCGAATGGACCCCTCTCTTGCTCTATCCCAGCCGGTTGACCGCGCCGGGCAGCCGCCGAGCGCCAGCGGCGGGAACTGAAGTTCAGCGCCACGAGGACCCGCTGACGGCCGGCAAGGCTTACCGAGGCCAGCTTGCCGGCCCGGCACGTCGGCCGCATCCCCCGTCCGGTTAGTTCCCTGCGGCGGACTACACGGCCTGGTGATGTGGCGCGGGCGACGATGCGGCATCGTCCTGCCGATGACGCAGGTGAACCAACGCGTCCGGACGTCCGACCGGCCGTGCGCCGACGGGCTCGGACAGTCGGCGATAAGCCTGAACCGGCGCGCCGTGCCGGGGGAAGTCGCGTTCTGGCTGATCGGGTACGTATTCGCCGCCCTCATCCTCGGCACGGCCCTGCCGGCCCCGCTGTATGCGATCTACCAGCGTCAGTGGCACTTTTCCTCGGGCGTGCTCACCCTGATCTTCGCGGTCTACGCGGTAGCCGTGCTCGCCACCTTGCTGCTGGCCGGCCGGGCTTCGGACCAGGCCGGGCGTAAGCCGGTGATGGCGGCCGCCATCGGCTTCGCCACGGCCAGCACCGTCGTGTTCATCCTCGCCTCCGGCCCGGGGTGGCTCTACCCGGCCCGGATCCTGTCCGGGGTGTCCGCTGGCCTGATGACGGGTGCCGCCACCGCGGCGCTCACCGAGACGGTCAGCGAATCCTCCTCGCGGCGGGCGTCGCTGGTGGCCACGGCCGCGACCGCCGGCGGCGCCGCGCTCGGCCCGCTCATGGCCGGTCTCTTCGCCCAGTACCTGCCGCAGCCGACCGTGCTCGTCTTCGAGGTCTATTTAGGTCTCCTCGCCACCGCGGCGTTGGCCCTGGTTTTCATACCGGAGACGGTGACCATGCGGGGGCGGCCGAGCCTCCGGTTCACCGGTCTCGCGATCCCCGCGGAGGGTCGGGGCGAGTTCATCGCCGCCGGGGTGGCCGCCTTCGCCGCCTACGTGCTGGCCGGGCTCGGGCTGCTCCCCCCCGGGCTGGCGCTGATCGCGGCCGGGATGTCGGCGGCGTCGCTTGTGCTGTTCGGGATCGGTGCCGTCGTGGCCGGGAGCGCCTTCGGGGCGCTCGTCATCGGGAGCCTGTCCGCCGCCAACCGGCTGGCCTCGGCGGAAACCCGCGCGCAGGTGATCTCCACCTATTTTGTGTTTGCGTACTCGGGCCTGAGTATCCCGGTCGTCGGCGTCGGCGTCGCCTCCGACTATGTCGGTACTTTTCGGGCTGTACTCGGCTGTTCCATCTTGCTGACCGTGCTGTGCGCGCTGTCGGCCGCCGGTATCTCGGGCGGCCGCAGAGCCACCCAGCCGCCGCGGGGTGCGTGAGGGCGGCGCGGGCGCCTTGCCCTGGTTCACCACGCCGGGGGGCTCGCGCATCGCTGATCGGCACGCAGGGGGGGCACGACCGGCCGCATGATCATCTCCTGGGTGGTGGTGATCATCTCCTGGGTGGTCATGAGCGGCGCGAACGGGCTCGTGGTCAACCCGGCCCAGTTCACCTACGTGGACCGCTCGTTCACCGGCCCGGGGAAGGTCCAGGGCTCCCGACCCCAGCGGCACCGTGTCTCAGCGGGCGCCGAGTACCAGTTCGGCATCGACTACAGCCATCTGTCCGCCGATCCGTACTCCGGTAAGCGCACAGGAGGCTGGGTTTACGCACCGGGCACCCCCGTAGCGGTCTGGCGCTAGCGGCCGCCGGGCCGGCTGGCCGCTCCGGCCGGCCGGCGCCCGGCTGCCGCAGCAGGATGGCTGGTGCATCTTAAGGGCCCGCAACGAGGACCTAGCCGGGGCGAGCCCCCCGGCCTCCCCGGTGAAGTCCGGGCGCGAAATGAGGACGCAGGGGCGCCGGGACATACGCGGGCTGGCCGGCGGGCCTGGCCAGCCGCTGCCGGAACACCCAGTAGCTCCAGCCCTGGTAGGCGAGCACCACCGGGACGAAGATCGCCGCGACCACGGTCATCACGATCAGGGTCTTGTCCGCCGAGGCGGCATTCCAGATGGTCAGCGACGGGCCGGGGCCGCTCGACACCATCACCCGCGGGAACAGCGTGGTGAAGATCGCGCCCACCGCGGCCACGATGCCCAGCGCGCTCAGCCCGAACGCGGCGCCCTCCCAGCGGGCCCAGACCAGCATGGCCGCGATCACGAACGCCAGCCCGCACCCGGCGGCCAGGGCGATCGGTACCGCGGCGGGGAGGTAGCCGGGGCCATGGGAGCCGCCGGCGGAGAGCCACGCCGCGGTGCCGACCACGAGCAGGGCCGCCAGCGGCGACATCCACATCGCGGTGGTGCGGGCCCGGCCGGCCAGCGGGCCGCCGGTCTTGAAGGAGAGGAACGTGGCGCCGTGGGCCAGGAACAGGGTCAGGCTGGCCAGCCCGCCGACGATCGCCACCGGGGCCACCAGGCCGGACAGGCCGCCCAGGTAGAGTCCGGCCGGGGACAGCCGCAGGCCGCGCACCAGGTCGGTGAACGCCACGCCCCAGGCGAAGGCGGGGACGAGGCTGCCGATGGCCAGGGCCCAGTCCCAGCCCGCCTTCCAGCGGGCACTGTCCCGCTTGCCCCGGAACTCGAAGCTGACCCCCCGGATGATGAGGGCGGCCAGGATGATGAACAGCGGGAGGTAGAAGCCGCTGAACATGCTGGCGTACCAGAGCGGGAAGGCGGCGAAGGTGGCGCCGCCCGCGACGATGAGCCAGACCTCGTTGCCGTCCCACCAGGGGCCGATGGCGCTACGGGCCATCCGGCGGTCGGTGTCGTCTCGCCCGATGGCCAGGCTGAGCATCCCCACGCCGAAATCGAACCCCTCCAGCACGAAGTAACCCGTCCAGAGCACGCCGATCAGCGCGAACCAGACCGTGTTGAGGCTGGCCACCGGTCCACTCACTGCGCTCGCTCCTTGATGATCGGCTCCTAATAGATGAGTTCCTCGGCGGGCGCTTCGCCGGGAGCCGCCGGCCCGCCGGGAGGATGCGGGTCCTCGCCGAGACCGTGGCGGGCCGACAGGTACATGAGGATCACGTCGATGACCCCGAGCACCGTGTAGAGCAGGACGAAGCCGCCGAGGGTGAAGGCCACGTCGGCCACTGAGACAGTGGGCGACTCGGCCTGCACGGTCTTCAGCAGGCCGTACACGATCCAGGGCTGGCGTCCCATCTCGGTGAAGATCCAGCCGGCCGTGTTGGCCAGGAACGGCGAGGCGATGCAGGCCACCAGCACCCAGAGCGTCCAGCGCCCCAGTTCGAAGGGCCTGCCCCCCCGCCGGGACCGCCACAGCGCCCAGGCCGACATGATCAGGATCAGGAACCCGAGCCCCACCATGATCCGGAAGCCCCAGTAGGTGACCCACAGCACCGGGACGTAGCTGCCGGGCCCGTGCCTCGCCACCTCAGCGGCCTGGGCCCCGGTCACACCGGTGACCCTGCCGTTCCAGGACAGGGTGGCGATCAGGCTGAGCAGGTGCGGGATCCGGATCTGGAAGATGGGCTGGCCCGACAGGTTCCCGATGGTGAGCAGCGAGAAACTGGCGCCGCTCTGGGTCTTGTAGACCGCCTCGGCGGCGGCCATCTTCATCGGCTGCTGGGTGTCCATCAGCCGCGCCTGGAGGTCGCCGGTGATGATGACCAGGACCACGCAGATCAGGGCGACCACCGCGCCCAGCCGGGCGGCCCGGGTGAACGCCGCGGCGTTGCGGCCGCGGAGGATCTGCCATGCCGACACGCCGAGGATGAACATCGCGCCGGTCACGAACGCGGCCAGCACCGTGTGGGAGAACTCGGCCCACAGCGTGGAGTTGCGCAGCACGGCCCAGAAGTCGGTGAGTACCGCCTTCCGGCCGGCACCGTGGCCGACGATGCGGTAACCCACGGGATGCTGCATCCAGGCGTTGGCGGTGAGGATGAAGAACGCGGACACGATACTGCCCAGGCTCGCCAGGCAGATGGACAGCGTGTGAACCAGCGGGGACAGCAGGTTGCGGCCGAAGATCCACACCCCGATGAACGTGGACTCCAGGAAGAACGCGAGCAGTCCCTCAAAAGCCAGCGGGGCGCCGAAGATGTTGCCCACGAACACCGAGTAGTTCGACCAGTTCATGCCGAACTGGAACTCCTGGACGATCCCGGTGACGACACCCATCGCGAAGTTGATCAGGAACAGGGTGCCGAAGAAGCGGGTCAGCCGGTCCCACGTCTCGTCTCTGGTCCGGTAGGCCTGGACCTGCATGATCGCCACCAGGAAGGCCAGCCCGATGGTGAGCGGGACGAACAGGAAGTGGTAGACGATCGTCACGCCGAACTGCCAGCGGTCAAGCAGCACATTCACCGGGGTCATTCCTTGATGGCCTCCTCGGCCCAGGTGCGCAGGGCGGCAGGCGGGAGGGCGCCGGCCTGACGGGCCAGCCACCTGCCCGTCCCGCAGCACCATCAGGGTCGGGATGGCCTGCACGCCGAACCGCTGCTGGAGCTTGGGTGAGTCGTCCACGTTGACCTTCACCAGCTTGATCCGGCCGGCCAGGTCGGCGGCCAGCTGCTCCAGGGCCGGGCTGACCATCCGGCACGGCCCGCACCAGGGCGCCCACATGTCCACGATCACGGGCAGCGACGCGGCCTCGGCGATCTCGGCGAATGTGTCGTCGCCGGCGTCGGCGATCCAGGGCAGCGGATGGTGGCAGTTGCCGCAGCGGGGGATCCCCTCCGCGGCGGCGGGAACCCGGTTCCGGCGCCCGCAGTTCGGGCAGGTCACCACGTGATCGGACATGGGGCCACCTGGTCAGGAGGGGTTTTCGTAACTGACGGTCAGCTCGCCGCCGGAGTAGTCGACGCGGATCACGGCGCCGTCGCGGGCGTCCCCGGCCAGCAGGGCGCGGCCGATCCGGGTCTCGACCTGCCGGGCGATGAACCGGCGCAGCGGCCGCGCCCCGTAGACAGGATCGAAGCCCTGCTCGGCGATGAAGTGCTTGGCGCCCTCGCTGACCTCCAGCTGCATCTGGCGGTCGGCCAGCCTGGAGCGGACGTCGCCGAGCATGAGGTCCACGATGTGCTCGATCTCGGCCAGGGTGAGCGGCTTGAACAGCACAATGTCGTCCAGCCGGTTCAGGAACTCGGGCCGGAAGTAGTCGCGCATCTCGGCCAGGACGCGCTCGCGGGCGTCGGGCTTGATCTCGCCGCCCGCGGCGGCGTCGGCGGTCAGGTACTGCGAGCCGATGTTGGAGGTCATGATGATGACGGTGTTCCGGAAGTTAACCGTGCGTCCCTGCGCGTCGGTGAGCCTGCCGTCGTCGAGGACCTGCAGCAGGGTGTTGAACACGTCCGGGTGCGCCTTCTCGACTTCATCGAACAGCACCACGGAGTAGGGCTTGCGGCGCACCGCCTCGGTGAGCTGGCCGCCTTCCTCGTAGCCCACGTACGCCGGGGGCGCGCCGACCAGGCGGCTGACGGTGTGCCGCTCCTGGTACTCGCTCATGTCGATCCGGATCATGTTCTCCTCGGTGTCGAACAGGGCGGCGGCCAGCGACTTGGCCAGCTCCGTCTTGCCGACTCCGGTGGGGCCGAGGAAGATGAACGACCCGATCGGGCGCCGCGGGTCCTTGATGCCCGACCGGGCCCGGATGATGGCGTCCTCGACCAGCTGCACGGCCTCGTCCTGCCCGACGACCCGCTCATGCAGGACCTGGCCAAGGCGCAGCACCTTCTCCCGTTCGCCCTCCTGGAGGCGGGTGACCGGGATGCCGGTCCAGCGGGACACGATCGCGGCGATCTCCTCGTCGGTGACCACCTCGCGCAGCAGCCGCGCGCCGCCCTGGCGGGAGGACAGCCGCTCCTCCTCGGCCTGCAGCCGCCGCTCGAGCTCGGGAAGGCGGCCCAGGCGCAACTCCGCGGCCTTGCTCAGGTCGTAGTCCCGTTCGGCCAGCTCGGCCTCCTGCCGCACCTGCTCCATCTCCTCGCGGAGCGCCTGGACCCGGCGCAGCGCCTGCCGCTCGGCCTCCCACTGCGCGCGCAGCGCGTCGGCCTGCGCCCGCAGGTCCGCGAGTTCCCGGCGCAGGTCCTCCAGGCGGGCCTGGCTGGCCGGGTCGTCCTCTTTGGCCAGGCCCGTCTCCTCGATCTCCAGCCGCATCACGCGGCGGGTGAGCTCGTCGAGCTCGGCCGGCATGGAGTCGATCTCGGTCCGGAGCATCGCGCAGGCCTCGTTGACCAGGTCGATGGCCTTGTCCGGCAGGAACCGGTCGGAGATGTAGCGGTGGCTGAGGGTGACCGCGCTGACCAGCGCGCTGTCGGCAATCTTCACGCCGTGGAATACCTCGAGCCGCTCCCGCAGGCCGCGCAGGATCGAGACCGCGTCCTCCTCGGAGGGCTCGTCCACCATGACGGGCTGGAACCGCCGTTCCAGGGCCGCGTCCTTCTCGATCCGCTGCCGGTACTCGTCCAGGGTGGTGGCGCCGATCAGGTGCAGCTCGCCGCGGGCCAGCATTGGCTTGAGCATGTTGCCCGCGTCCATGGCCCCTTCGGCCGCCCCCGCGCCTACCACGGTGTGCAGTTCGTCCACGAAGAGCAGGATGCGGCCCTCCGCCGCGCGGACTTCGCTGAGTACTGCCTTGAGCCGCTCCTCGAACTCGCCGCGGTACTTGGCCCCGGCGACCAGGGAGCCCATGTCCAGGCTGAAGATCGTCTTGTCGCGCAGGCCCTCCGGGACGTCGCCGCGGGTGATCCGCTGGGCCAGCCCTTCCACGATCGCGGTCTTGCCCACCCCCGGATCACCGATCAGGACCGGGTTGTTCTTGGTCTTGCGGGACAGGATCTGGATGACCCGCCTGATCTCCGCGTCCCGGCCGATGACCGGGTCGAGCCGGCCGCTGGCCGCGTCCGCCACGAGGTCGGTGCCGTACTTGGCCAGCGCCTCGTAGGCGACCTCCGGCATGGCCGAGGTGACCCGCTGGTTGCCGCGGATCCTGGTCAGCGCCTCCAGGAAGGATTCCCGGGTAAGTCCCTGCTCGCGCAGCAGCCGGCCGGCCACGGTGGACGGGCCCTCGGCCAGCATGGCCAGGACGAGGTGCTCGACGGAGACGTACTCGTCCTTGAGCCGGCCAGCCTCCTGCTCGGCGGAGTCCAGGAGGCGGGCCAGCCGCTGGGTGACGTTGACCTGGCCCGGGTTCGCGCCCGGTCCGCTGACCCGGGGCCGCCTGCCCAGCTCGGCCTCCAGCGCGCCCCGCAGCCGGTCCGGATCACCCCCGGCCTGGCTGAGCAGCCGCGGGACGATGCCCTCGGACTGATCCAGCAGGGCGAGGAGCAGATGCTCGACGTCGACTTCGGTATGGCCGAAGCGGAGCGCCTTGGTCTGCGCGTCGTGCAGCGCTTCCTGTGATTTCTGGGTCAGGTGACTGGGGTCCATGTTCACCTTCCTGGCTGCCGGGCGGCCCGCAGGGCCGCTTCGAGTACGGCGATCCGGTCGAGCAGCTCGGTGACGAGCGGGATGGCCGCGTAGTTGAGCGCGAAACCCGCGCGGAGCCGCTGGACCCTGGCCAGCGCGGCGACCTGGCCGCGGGGGAACCAGAGCTCACCGGCGGAGTCCCGGGCGGCGTCGATGACGCCGAGGGCGACGAGCCTGCGGATCAGGTCCGGGTGCAGGCCAGTCATCGCGGCGAAGGTGTCCAGGCTGAGCGGCGCGGCGCGGACGCGGACCAAGGCGTAGCTCACTGCTCTGTCCTCAGATCGCTCACGACTGGCTCCTCGGGTCGAAGCCGGATTCGGCCGCGAGCTGCTCGAACAGCCGCCGTTCGGCCTTCGAGGGCCGGGGCGGCACCATGATCCTGGCCTCGGCGAACAGGTCCCCCGGCTTGCCGCGGGGGTTGGGCACGCCCCGGCCGCGGAGCCGGAGCCGCCGGCCACTCGAGGTCCCGGCCGGGACCTTCACCTTGACCTCGCCGCCCGGGGTGTCCACCGCGACCGTGGTGCCGAGAGCGGCTTCCCACGGCGCGAGCGGCAGGTCCACGGAGAGGTCGCGGCCGGAAAGCCGGTACCGGGGGTGCGGCGCGATCCGCACCACGAGGTACAGGTCACCGCTGGCCCCGCCGTCGCTGCCCCGGCCGCCCTGGCCCGCCAGCCGGATCCGCTGCCCGTCGGTCACGCCGGGCGGCACGTTCACGTCCAGGGTCGCGCGGGCGCCGTCGCCGGACAGCGAGATCGACCGGCGGGTGCCGTGGTAGGCCTCCTCGACGGTGACCTCGAGCTCGGCCTCCTGGTCGGCGCCGGGAATCGGGCCCCCACCCCCGGCCGGCCCGGCCACCGAAGAACCCGCCCAGCAGGTCCTCGATGTCGATGTCCCCGGATGAGTAGCTGAACCCGGGGCTGCCGCGGGCCGCCCGCGGCCTGCTCCGGCTCCGGCTCCGGCCCTGCTCCCGGCGCCGGCCCGGCTGCGCCGGAAGGTCTCCGGATCCATGTCCTCGGGAACCTGCCGGAAGTCGGCCCCGAACGCGTCGTACCGGCGCCGGGTCCCCGGATCAGACAGGACGTCGTAGGCCTCGGAGACGTCCTTGAAACGGTCCTCAGCGCCCGGGTCGTGGTTCACGTCCGGGTGGTACTGGCGGGCCAGCCTGCGGTATGCCCGCTGGATGTCGTCCTGGCTGGCGGTGCGGGGCACGCCCAGCGTCTGGTAGAAGTCCTGGCCGGCGGCCATCAGCCCGGCCTCGCCACCACCACCTGCGCCGGCCGCAGCTGGTGGTCCCCTTCCCCATAGGCCGGCTGGACGACCTCGACCACCGACCCGTCCGCGGCGGCAGGATCGGCCCGCGCGGCAATCGCGTCATGCCGGGTCGGGTCGAAGGCCGTCCCCAGGTCATCGCGGCGAGGGTAGCCGAGGCGGGCCAGCACGTTCAGGGCCTGCTCCCGGACGGCCCGGATCCCGTCGATGATGGCGGCCGGATCGGCCGTGGAGGCCGCCAGCGCGCGCTCGAGGTTGTCCACGACAGGCAGCCATTCCCGGGCCACCGCGGCCCGGGTCTCCGCCTGCGCCCGGGCAACCTGGGCGGCGCAGCGCTTGCGCAGGTTGTCGAGATCGGCCAGGGCCCGGCGGCGCAGATCCTCCAGCTCAGCGATCCGGTCCAGCAGATCGGGGATAGCGGTCTCGTCACCAGTGACATCACCCGGGCCGTCGGGCTGCCCGTTCTGCCCGGCATCCTGGGCCTGGCCGGGCGGGGTCCCCCCGGCATCCCGGCGCTGGCCGCCGGGGGCGGCGCGGGGATCGGGCGGCTGGACGGGCGGGGCAGCGGCGGGAGACTCGCGCCAGACGCCGCCGCTGCCCGCCCTCTCACCCATGGGCTGCCTCACTCATGGGCGGTGAACTCGGCGTCGATGACGTCGTCGTCGTCACCACGGGGAGGAAGCTCTGGCTCGGGCTCGGGGGCAGGTCCCTGCGGCGGGGCGGCCAGGATCTGGTAGATCTGCTGCAACTCGTCGGTCAGCGTGCGCATCCGCTCCAGTGGAGCCTGGTCGCCCAGCGCCTGGCGGGCCTCGGTGACGGCGTTCTCGGCGCGCGCTTTCTCGTGCACGGGCAGCGAGTCGCCGCGCTCGGCCAGCACCCGCTCGACCTGGTAAGCCATGGTGTCGAGCTGATTGCGGGCGTCGGTCACCTCCCGCAGCCGCCGGTCTTCCTCCAGGTGCTGCTCCGCGTCCTTGACCATCCGCTCGACCTCGGACTGGTCCAGGTTGGAACTCTCGCTGATCGTGATGCGCTGCTCCGCCCCGGTGTCCTTGTCCCGGGCGGAGACGTTGAGGATCCCGTTCGCGTCGATATCGAAGGTGACCTCGATCTGCGGGGCGCCCCGCGGCGCGGGCCGGATGTTTTCCAGCCGGAACCGGCCCAGCACCCGGTTGTCCGCGGCGCGCTCCCGCTCCCCCTGCAGCACCACCACGTCAACCGCGGACTGGTTGTCCTCGGCGGTGCTGAACGTCTCGGTGCGGCGGGCCGGGATCGTGGTGTTGCGCTCGATCACCTTGGTCATCACCCCGCCGAGGGTCTCGATGCCGAGTGACAGCGGCGTGACGTCGAGCAGCAGCACGTCCTTGACGTCACCCTTGATCACGGCCGCCTGCACGGCCGCCCCCAGGGCGACGACCTCGTCGGGGTTGACGGTCATGTTCGGGTCCTTGCCGCCGGTCAGCCGCCGGACCAGGTTCTGCACGGCCGGGATGCGGGTGGACCCGCCGACCAGGATCACCTCGTCGATGTCGGCGGCGGTCAGCTTGGCGTCGGCCAGGGCCTGCTGGACCGGCCCGGTGGTGCGCTCGATGAGGTCCCCGGCGATCTGCTCGAACGTGGACCGCATCATCGTCGTGTTGAGGTGCTTGGGTCCCGAGGCGTCGGCCGTGATGAACGGCAGGCTGATCGTCGTCTGGCTGACCGAGGACAGCTCCACCTTGGCCTTCTCGGCCGCCTCGAACAAGCGCTGCAGGGCCTGCGGGTCGGTGCGCAGGTCGATGCCGTTGTCCCGCTGGAACTCGTCGGCCAGGTGGTCGACGATGCGCCGGTCGAAGTCGTCCCCGCCGAGGTGGGTGTCGCCCGCGGTGGCCCGGACCTCGACCACGCCGTCGCCGATGTCCAGGACGCTGACGTCGAAGGTGCCGCCGCCCAGGTCGAACACCAGCACGGTCTCGCTGCCCTTCCGGTCCAGGCCGTAGGCGAGCGCCGCGGCGGTCGGCTCGTTGATGATGCGCAGCACCTCCAGCCCGGCGATGCGGCCGGCGTCCCTGGTGGCCTGCCGCTGGGCGTCGTTGAAGTACGCCGGCACGGTGATGACGGCCTCGGTGACCTTCTCGCCGAGGAACTTCGACGCGTCCTCGGCCAGCTTGCGGAGCACGAGCGCGGAGATTTCCTCGGGGGCGTACAGCCGTCCCTGGATCTTGAACCGCACCGCGTCGTCCGGGCCCGGCACCACGTCGAAGGATACGGCGTTCAGCTCGCTGGTGACCTCGCCGTACCGCCGCCCGATGAACCGCTTGGCCGAGTAGATCGTGCCCTTCGGGTTCAGGATGGCCTGCCGCCGCGCGAGCTGCCCCACCAGGCGGTCACCCTGGGGCGTGAACGCCACCACCGACGGGGTGGTCCGTGCCCCCTCCGCGTTGGGTATCACGGTCGGCTTGCCGTCCTCGGTGGCGGCGATCACGGAGTTGGTGGTGCCCAGGTCGATGCCGACTGCAACTGCCATCAGTGCCTCCTAGCCGACGGTGCTGGTTCCGCGGCGCTGGTTCCGCAGTGCTGGGTTCACGGTGCTGTTGTGGCGGTGCTGTTTCACGGGGCGCCCGGCACGGTCGCAGACGTCCTCGTGCTCCAGGCTCCGCGCCCAGGCGGCCAGCTCACATCCTTAATCCGGCTAGTCCTCGGGCCGCCGCGGACGGGCGAGGCGGACCTACCTGAACGGGTGATGTGGCTGCGGTCCCGCGGACGGAACCTTGATGGCGGCCCAGACACCGGCCCGGACGAGGTGAGCCGATGAAGACCGACGCCCAGCTCAAGGACGACGTGATCGAGGAGCTGCGGTGGGACCCGCAGATCAGCGAGGCTGACGCCATCGGGGTGGGGGTCAAGGACGGCGCGGTGATCTTGTCTGGCCACGTGCCGAGCTACGCGGAGAAGCTGGCCGCCGCCCAGGCCGCGGAGCGCGTCAACGGCGTCAAGGCCGTCGCGAACGACCTGAAGGTGAAGCTGCCCGGGGCGCCCCGGGACGACGTGGACATCGCCGAGGCCATCGCGCACGTCCTGGAGTGGAACGTGCAGGTGCCTGAGGACCGGGTGCACGCCACCGTGGAACACGGCTGGGTCACGCTCGAGGGCGACGTCGATCATGACCACCAGCGCCGCGAGGTGGAGCGGATGGCCCGCCACGTCCGCGGCGTGACCGGGCTGCTGAACAACATCACGGTGCGGCCGCCGGCGAACCCGGCGCAGGTCCAGACCCTCATAGAAGAGATGTTCAAGCGCCAGGCGGAGGCCGACGCGGTCCACATCAGGGTCGAGGTGTCCGACCACACCGCCAGGCTCTACGGCCAGGTGCACTCACTGCAGGAGGCGAACGCCGCGGCGGCGGCGGCGGCCTCGGCGCCCGGTGTCGCCAGCGTGCAGAGCCATCTGGTGATCGCCCCATAGTCCCCGCCCGGCAGACGCCGGCCGGGGACAACGCCTTCACGAGGGAAGGAACCGCGATGAGCGACCTGATCGTTATCGGTTACCCGAACGAGGACACGGCCCAGCGCGTCTATGACGAGCTTATGAGACTGGAAAACGACCTGGTGGTTGACCTGGCGGATGCGGCCATCATCAGGCGTGACCGCAGCGGCAAGCTGCACGTGACAACCCCGGCGCACCACGCCGTGGCCTGGGGCAGCCTCAGCGGGCTGTTCTGGGGCGTGCTGATCGGGCTGCTGTTCCTGTTCCCGCTGGCGCCGCTGGTCGGCCTGGCTGGCGGGATCATCGGGGCCGCGATGGGCGAGGCCGGGAACCTGGGCATCAAGGAGGACTTCAAGCGCCGCGTCCAGGATCTGGTGCAGCCCGGGACCTCCGCGCTCCTCATCATCGTCCGCAAGGTCACCATGGACAGGTTCCTGGAGGCGCTGCGGCCTTACGGCGGGACCGTGCTGCAGACCTCGCTCCCCCACGACGCCGAGCAGGAGCTGATGGAGGGCCTGCACGGGTCGGACCCCAGCGCGCCGACCTGGGAGCAGCCCCCCGCCGCCGCCGGGGCGACCTCCTGACCGCCACGGACCCTGGCCCGGGAGAAGCCTGGCCTGGCTGTCCCCCCGGAGGTGCATCGATGGTTGAGCCAGCTGATCTGGATATTGACGGCCCGGTCGCGCCGCGGCAATTGAACGCCGGACGGCTCTGGGCGGGCGGCGTGGCCACGGCCGTCGTGGCCGCTCTGGTGGTCATCGCCGGGGTGTACATCGCGCGGAGCATCCTGGGCATCGCGGTGCTCGCCCCCAAGGCAGCCGGCAGTCTCGGGAGCTCCACCACCGCGGTCTACGCCGCGGTCGCCGCTGCGGGCGCGCTGCTCGCCACCGGCCTGCTGCATGTCCTGCTGCTCGAAACACCCCGGCCGCTCAGCTTCTTCACCTGGATCACCGCGCTGGCCGATCTCATCCTGGTGGTCGCCCCGTTCAGCCAGCCGGCCACCCTGCCGAGCAAGGTCTTCACCGCGGTGATCAACCTGGTCGCGGGCGTGGCCGTGATCTCGCTGCTGACCGGCGTCGCCCGCGGCGCCATGCAGCCCGGCAGCCCACGCCCGGTGCCGGGTCCCGGCGTGACACCCGATCCCCGCAGGGCACCGGGGGGCCGTCCCCCGGGCTAGCAGAGCCTACCGGCGCTGGCGGCGGCGGGACGGCGACCGGGGCTGCCAGCGGCCCGCCTGCAGCGGCCGCCGCCACGAGCGGGCCCGCCGGTGCGGAGTCCGCCCCCCGGGCATGTCCCCCAGCAGCTCCTTCCGGAGCCGGTCGAGATGGCTGACCAGCTCTCCCCGCAGCGGCCAGCCGACCGGCTTGGCCGCGGGATCGGTGCGCAGCACCTCGCTGAGCTGGTCCTGCTGCTCCTCGGCCGCGGCCAGGTACTGTTCCAGCTCGGCCTCCAGCTCGCGCTGGCGGCCCGGCTCCTGGGTAGCGGCCAGGCGGCCGTAGACCCGCACCGCCGCGGCGAGCTGGCGCACCACCCCGGCCAGCCGGCCGCGGGGTTCCGGATCGCGCATCGGGCTGTCCTCACCGGCCAGCCGGATGCTGTCCGCGAGGGAGCGGGCGAGCATGCGGATCGCGATCGCGGCGTGCTCCAGGGTCTCCAGCCTGCCGCGCAGGCTGACCGCGGCGTACGGCAGCCGCAGCCCGCGCGGGTTCAGCCGGACGCTCTCCTCCGCCTCGCGGAGCGCGTCGTCCACGCGCCGGATCTCGCCGCTCAGCGAGCGGGCCTGGACGAGCCAGTCGTCCGGCCGTTCCAGGACCGATCCGTCCTGGAGGCTGTCGGCCATCTGCTCGAGCAGGCCGGCCATCTTGCGGCACAGCTCCTCGATGGCCTCGGCGGCCGGCTGCACGCGCGGCCGGGCGAAGACGAGCCCGGCCACCAGCCCGGCGCCCGCCCCCACGAGGGTCTCGACGATCCGCCAGGTGCCCGCGGAATGGGTGTCGACGGACAGGATGAGCATCGCGCTGATCGGCACCTCGAGAACGGAGTCGCCCAAGTGCAGGGCGTAGCCGATCGCGAGGGCGACCGCGATCGTCAGGCCCAGGCTCCACCAGGTGAACCCGACCCACGAGGACAGGGCCACCGCCAGCAGCACCCCGGACACCACGGCCCCGACGCGGCGGACCGCGCTGCGGAGCGTCTGGTACAGGGTGACCTGGATGACCAGCAGCGCGGTCAGCGGCGCGAGTACCGGGCGGGACGTGACCGGGAGCAGCAGCGCGACCAGGTAGGCGAACACCGCGGTGCTGGCCAGGCGGACGATGGTCACCGCCGCCGGCTGCGCGCGCTGCCGCGCCACGGTCAGCGAGACCGGTGTGCGCTGCGCGACGGCCCGCGCGGCGGCACCGATCTGGGTGGTCTGGCGCCTGCGGAAGACCGGCATGTTCATCTACCGGCCACGCTGCCGGGGCCGCCGGCGCCAGGACATCCCCCGATTGGCTAGCAGGGCCAGCTAGTGCCCGTGACCCGGCTCCGCCAGCGGCGAAGAACTAACGACTTTGATGATGTGCGGCCGGTCGTGACCGCAGAGCCTGGGGATACCTGCCGCACCGGCGAAAGGCAACCATGTCAACTCTTACCGATCCGCACGTGACCCTGATCCGCCCGGTTTCCCCGCGGACACCGGAGGGCTGCGAGGAGTGCCTGCGCCTGGGGTCGGCGTGGGTGCACCTGCGCCTGTGCCTGACCTGCGGACACGTCGGGTGCTGCGACTCGTCCCCGCTGCGGCACGCTCGCGGGCACGCCTACGGAACCGGCCACCCGATCGTGCAGTCCTTCGAGCCGGGCGAGAACTGGCGCTGGTGCTATGTCGACGAAACCTACGTCTGATCGCGGCGCCGGCCCGCGCGACCCGGGACCCCGGCCGCCGGCCGTCTCCGGGCCAGGCCAGCCGGTGGCGGAGACCCCCGACCTGAACGGGGCGTACCCGCGGCTGAGCGACGCCCAGATCGCGGCGCTGAGCTCACTGGGCCAGCGCCGTCCGGCGCGGCCGGACGAGATCCTGTTCGCCGAGGGCGACCGGAACTGCGACTTCTTCGTGGTCCTGGACGGGCTGGTGGCGATGGTGGAAGCCCGCGGGACACCGGAGGAACGCGTCATCAGCGTGCATGGCCGGGGCCGCTTCCTCGGCGAGCTCAGCCTGCTGACCGGCGAAGCGTCCTACTACTCGGCCGTGCCGGTCGAGCCGGGCGAGGTGCTGGTGGTACCCGCCGGCCGGCTCCGCGAACTCGTCGCCCATGATCCAGCCTTCGGTGACCTGATCCTGCGAGTCTGCCTCATCCGGCGCTCCATCCTCATCGGGCTCGGCGCCGGCCTGCGGATCATCGGCTCCCGGTACTCGCCGGACACCCGGCGGCTGCGGGATTTCGCGGCCCGCAACCGGATTCCGGCCCGGTGGCTGGACCTGGAGGCGGATCCGGCGGCCGAGACACTGATCCAGCAGCTGGGCGTGACGCCGGAAGACACCCCGATCGTGCTGCTGGGCGGGCGGCTGCTCCGCAATCCCAGCAACGCCGAGCTGGCCGCCGCGATCGGGCTGCCGGCCCCGGGGCCGCCCGGCGCCCGCTGCGACCTGCTCGTGGTCGGATCGGGACCGGCGGGGCTGTCCGCCGCCGTGTACGGGGCTTCGGAAGGCCTGCAGACCGTGGTCCTCGACGGGACCGCCGCCGGGGGCCAGGCCGGGACCACCTCCCGGATCGAGAACTACCTGGGGTTCCCCTCGGGTATCTCCGGCGCCGAACTGGCCGAGCGCGCGATGCTCCAGGCCCGGAAGTTCGGGGCCCACTTCGCCGTGCCTGCCGAGGCCACCTCGATCCGGGCGGACGGCGGGTCGTACACGGTCCAGCTCGACGACGGCACGTCGGTCACGGCCACCTCGGTGGTGCTCGCGACCGGGGCCAGGTACCGCCGCCTGCCGATCCCGCGGCTGGAGTACTTCGAGCAGATGAGCGTGTACTACGCGGCGTCCCAGGCGGAGGCGTTGTTCTGCACCGGTGACCCGGTGGTGATCGTCGGGGGCGGCAACTCGGCCGGGCAGGCCGCGGTCTTCCTGTCCCGGTACGCCGAACAGGTCACGCTCGTCGTGCGCGAGCATGACCTGGGCGAGCACATGTCGCGGTACCTGATCGACCAGGTCAGGCGGATCCCGAACGTGCGGATCCTGCTCGGCACCGAGGTGCGCGAGCTGCTCGGCGACCAGGCGCTGGAAGCGATCACGGTCGAGGATCGCGAGACCGGCCAGCGGCGCACGGTCCCCGCACGGGCCCTGTTCATCTTCATCGGCATGGCCCCGTGCACCGGCTGGCTCGGTGATCTCGTTGACCTTGACGAGCACGGCTTCGTCCGGACCGGGCCGGACACCTCGCCAGCCGGCGGCGCGGCGGACGGGCCCGGCTGGCCGCGCTCGGTGCTGGAGACGAGCCGGCCGGGCATCTACGCGGTGGGTGACGTCCGCAGCGGCTCGGCCAAGCGGGTCGCCGCGGCGGTCGGCGAGGGGGCGATGGCCATCCGGCTGGCCTTCGAACGAGTACGGCCGGCCTAGCCGGCGCGGATCACGGAGAGGCAGCGGCGATGGCAGTGGTGGGCTTCACCAAGTTCGAGCGGCTGTTCCGGGTCGCGGGCAGCGTGGACGTGGACCGGGATGACGTCCAGCGCTACCTGGACTTCGTCAACGATGCGCTCTACGACATGCTGATCATGGCCCAGGCCACGGCGAAAGCGAACGTCCGCGACGTCATCGACCCGTGGGACCTGCCGCTCACCAAGGGGCTGCAGGACAGCATGCACGCCTTCGAGCGGATGGATGAGGACATCGAGATCGAGCCCATCCTGGAGGATCTCGCCGCCCGTCCTCCTCTCGATGTGTCGCTGGACGACGACACGCAGGCGCGGCTCCCCCTGATCTTCGGTGGCATCAGCGTCGCGCTGGCCAGGATGTTCCGGCTCATCGATCCCGAGCTGAAGCTGGTGCACACCGAGGAATGGGACCGCGCGTTCCAGCTCTTCCGGGTGCTGGTCTGACGTGATCACCGCCGAGACGGTCAGCAGCATCCGCACCTTCGACGGCGGGGGTCTGCCGGTGGTGTCCCTGTACGCGCGGGTCGACCCTGGTCCCGACGGCCAGCGGGAAGTGCGCACCCGGGTGTCCAGCCTGCTCGATGGGATCCGCCCGCTGGCCAAGGACGGCATCGCGGAACGCGAGTGGCGGATGTCGCTGCGCGGTGACATCGACCGGATCAAGAGCGCGGTTGGCCAGGAGCGGTGGCCACCCGCGGCGATCGCCATCTTCGCCTGCAGCGGCCGGGGCCTGTACACCGAGGTCCCGCTGCCGGAGCACGTCCCGGACCGGGTCATCGTGGACGCGACGCCCTACGCCCGGCCCATGCTCGCCGTGCTCGCCGAGCATCCGCGCAGCTGCGTGGCCGTGGTCGACCGGGCCACCGGGCGGTTCTGCGAGCTCTACCAGGACGAGGTGAGCGAGCTGGGGCAGGTCAAGGACCCTGAGTCACGCAGGCCCCCCATCGCGGCGGGACGGCCCGATGACCGGGCCAGCAACAAGATCGATGAGCTGGCCAAGCGGCACTACCGGCGCGTCGCGGAACGGCTGGGCGAGCTGCTGCAGACCGGTGACTTCGACCTGCTGATCATCGGCGGCCACGGCTACGAGGTGCCGGACTTCGTGCAGCAACTGCCCCGCCCGGTACGCGACCGGGTGGCCGGGACGTTCAGCACCGAGCCGGGCCTGGTGCCGCTGACCGAGATACGCGAGAGCGCGGGGGCCATCGCGGCCCGCTATGAGCAGGAACGCGATCAGCAGCTGGTCTCGGGGGTACTCGAGAAGGTTGCGATGGGTGGGCTGGCCACGGTCGGCCTGGACAGGTGCCTGTGGGCCGGCACGGTGGGAGCGATCCAGACCCTGCTCGTGCGAGGCGGCGCGGCCGCACCGGGCGTCGTGTGCGACCAGTCGCGCTGGCTGGCGCGGTCCGGAGAGGTCTGCCCACTGTGCGGGAACCCCACCCGGCCCACCCCGGACGTGATCGACGAGCTCGCGCAGGTCGTTATCAACGAAGGCGGAGCGATCCACCACATCAACTCAGGGGGCGCCGGGCTCGTGGACCAGGACATCGGCGCCGACCTGCGCTTCCCGCTGCCCGAACCGCCTGCCGACGGCTCTGACGACGGCCGGTGACCCCACCGCGGTCCCGGTGGGTATCCCCCAGCTCCACCGGGACCGCTCCGGTGAGGCTGCGGTTAACCGCTGATCTCGACGTGACGCGGCTTGGCAGCCTCGGACTTGGGCACCCTCACGGTGAGGATCCCGTCGGAGAGGCTGGCGCTGACCCCCTGCGGGTCGATGTCGCCGGGCAGAGTGGTGCGGAACTCGAAGCGCCCGGTGCGGCGGGCCCGGCGGCGGCGCCGCCTGCCCTCCTCCTCCTGCGGCTCAGCGATCTCGCCGGTGATGACCAGCTCGCGGTCGTTGACGTCAACGTTGACCTGATCCTTGTTCACGCCGGGCAGTTCGACCTCGACCAGGTAGGCGTCGTCGGTTTCGCTGATGTCGGCCAGGGGCGTCCAGGCCGCGGCCAGGCCCGGCGTGAAGGCCAGGTCCCCGAACGCCAAGCTCATCAGCTGCCCCATGCGGTCGTAGATGTCTTCGAACTCACGGGACGGGTTGACCAGGGTGATATTGCGCGCGCTCCGGCGGGCCGGAAGCTGTGCCATCGCGGAACCTCCTGTGATTCGGATCAGTGGGCTTGGGGCACCTGCCTCGATGATCGATGCTGTCCGGGCACAGCCAGCGGCGCATCCCCCGACCGGCTAGTGGTGTGCGCACCAGGCCAGGGATGGCGTGCGCGCCGGGCCCGAGACGGCGGGCACAGGACTGCCGGGACTACCCACCTTGACGAAGTGCCAGAAAGGCCGGATGGCCAGGATGCGTCTAATGCCGTAGCGATCCCAGCCATATCGCCGTCGGGCGGGAGGGCAGAGGAGGCACACCATGACCATCTCGCCCCCATCGAGTGTGGGCGCCGGCCCGGCCGCGCTGACTGACGAGGAACTGCAGAATTTCGTGGCCAGTCCCCTGGCGGGGTGCGCGGGCACGACTCTCGATCCAGACGAGTGGTTTCCCCTCGCCGCCAAGCCTGCGCGGGCACGCGCTGAAGCGGCCCGGGCGCTGGCCGTATGCGCCGCGTGCCCGGTGCGGGCCGAGTGCCTGGAATTGTCGCTGCGCACCTGGAGTGGCGCGGGCCAGCATGGCATCTGGGGCGGCCTGGTCGAAGCCGACCGTAATTCGCTGCGCCAGGAATGGCTGCGCGGCGCCCCGGTGACGGTGCTGCTTCCCCGCCCAGCCCAGGCCCGCTGACCAGGACCGGGCGCGCCGGCCTGCCCGGTCCGCCGAAATTTAGCGTGGATTCATGATCGGGAGGAGCGATGAGCTGGATTGCGCGCTGAGTTCTACCCGATCTGGCGAATTGAATCGCCACCGCGGCGGAGAAACTTGACCTATGTTGCATGCCCGGCACAACCTGATCACCGCGGACCCGTCGCAGCTCAGTGACTCGGTCAAGTTCATCGAGAACGAGGTCCGCCCGAACGTCGAAAACCAGCCCGGCAACCTCGGCCTCGCCCTGCAGCTGAACCCGGAGCTCGGGGTGGCCATCCTCGAATCGTTCTGGGTATCGGGTGACGCACTGCGGGTCAGCGAGCGCGTGGTGGCACCCAGCCGCGCCGCGGCGGTCCGGCGCGCCAGCGGCACCGTCACCGTCGAGCGCTACGCCGTACCAGTGTTCGAGCTGGAGGCCCCCCTACGCAGCGGCGAGGGCGTCCAGGTCACGCGGATGGATGTCGCACCGTCGGCGGTCGAGGACACGATCGAGGTGATCGGTGACACCGCCGTCCCCCGGCTGGCCGACATCGAGGGTTTCTGCAGCGCGCTGTTCTTCATCGACCGGACCGCGGGGCACTCCATCATCGAGACGTTGTGGCGGGATCCGCAGGCGCTGGCCGGCAGCCGCAGCGCCGCCGCAGCCATCCGGGTGGACACGGTGCTGGCCACGAACGGCGTGATCCGCGCGGTGGAGGAGTACCAGATGGTATTCAGCTCAGCACGGAAATTCTGACCAGCTCACGCCCAGCCGGGCTGCGCGAACCTGTCCGGCACCGGCACCGGCAGCAGACGTTCCGCGCGGTGCGGGGATGCAGGCCCGTCAGCCCGCCCGCGATCCTGGTGACAGTGCGGGTTTCGCCGGCCTCAGCTGGCCGGTATACGGTCGGGCTGATGGCGGCGTACTCGGCCGGGCTCAAGGGGGCCAGCAAGGTCATGGTGGTCGATCGTCATCCCGACCGGCTCGGGCTGGCCAGCCGGATCGGCGCCATTCCCATCGATGACTCCGCGTCGTCCCCGATAGACCAGGTGCTGGAACTGACCGGCGGCCAGGGGGCGGACTGCGGCTGTGAATGCGTCGGCTACCAGGCGCACGACCCGGCCGGCCACGAGCACCCGAACACGACGCTGAACAACCTGGTGCGCTCGGTCCGGTTCACCGGGTCCATCGGCGTGGTCGGGGTCTATGTCCCGGCCGACCCGGGAGGGCCGGACGAGCTGGCCCGCCGCGGCGAGGTCGCGTTCGACTTCGGGCTGTACTGGTTTAAGGGCCAGCGGATGGGAACCGGCCAGTGCCCGGTGAAGGCGTACAACAGGTATCTCCGTGAGCTGATCCACACCGGCAAGGCCAATCCCTCGTTCGTCGTCTCGCACAATCTGCCGCTGGACCGGGCCCCCGAGGGTTACCAGCACTTCGACGCGCGCGACAGCGGCTGGACCAAGGTGGTCCTGGCCCCCGCCGCCTGATGGGCGGCACCCGGGGACAGCCGCACCACGGCGGGCAGCGGCTGTCCCCGTACCAGCGCGAAGTTCCTAGGCCCGCGGTGGGGGAGCAACCCGGCCCGTAAGGCCACCGCCGAGGCCGCCCAGGCCGCGGCTGCTGAGCAATGCCAGGACAAGGGTCCTGGAGGCAACGTGCCCAGCCTGCGGCGCGCTGTCTCGCTGGGTGCACCTCAGATCCGGCTGAGCGCGGTGAGGCTGCTGCTGGCCGACGGGCCAGATGGACAGCCGGGGGCGACTGGCTACGCTGGGCGCCTAGCAGACGCTGCCCAGGCTGGTTCCGCCTGGGCACGTAATGGTCCTTGATCATTCGCCGCCTTCTGGCCACCGTCATCGGCAAGGGCGTCGTGGGAGGAGGGCACGGTCGAGACTTTCGCGGCGGGCTTTCCCGGCACGTCGCAGCAGCCGGTCCTGGTCGTCGGCCTGCCTGCAGCACCAGGGCCTGCTTCAGAATTGACGGAGAGCCTGGTGCCGGAAATCGCTGACCGGCTGTCCGCGGAACTGCCCGGAGTCCGGTGGAAAGTGGAATTCGTCTCCGACCGGCTGGCCGAACCGCCCACCGACCTCAGCGATCTGATCTCCGCAGGGCGCCGGATGCTTCTCGACCGCGGCTGGCACCTGGCGGTGTGCATAACCGACCTCCCCCTGCAGACCGCCCGGCGACCGGTTATCGCTCACGTCAGCGCTACCCACTCGGTCGGCGTGCTGTCCATGCCCGCGCTCGGGCCGGTCACGGTGCACAGGCGCGCGGCCGAGACGACGGTGCGCCTGGTCAGGCACATGCTCGGCGATCTTGCGCCGACCGCGGAACCCGCCGGGCACCGGCGCCCGATGGGTCCTCGCCCGGCCCGGCGCCTGCTCGAACTGGGCAATCGCGTCGAGCACAGCGAGAACGACCTTGGACTTGCCGCGCGGGTCGTCACCGGCAACATCTGGCTGCTGCTGGGCATGCTGCGCGCCAACCGCCCATGGCGGCTCGCCCTGCGGTTGGTACGAGTGCTGGCCGCGGCGTTCGCGGCTGGCGTGTTCGCGCTGGTGACCAGCGACATCTGGCGGCTCGCCGACCATCTCGGGGCGCTGCGGCTCACCGTCATCTGTCTCGGCTCAGTCGCTGGCATCACCGTGACGATCATGATCGCGACCGGGCTGTGGGAGCGCAGCCCGCATCCGGCCGCTCGCGAGCAGGTCATCTTGTTCAACATCGTCACAGCCGCCACGGTCGGCATCGGCGTGAGCGCGCTGTACCTCGCCCTTTTCGCCGCCATGCTGGTGGCCGCTCTGCTGCTCGTGCCCGGAGACCTTCTCAGCACCCAACTCGGCCACCCCGCCGGCGTGGATGATCAGATTAAGCTCGCCTGGCTCGCCGCCTCGATCGCGACGCTGGGCGGTGCGCTCGGCGCTGCCGTGGAGTCCCGCGAGTCGGTGCGCGAGGCCGCATACACCTACCAGCCGGATACGGAGCTCACCGCCACCGATGACCCGCCCGAGCCAGGAGACAGCCAGGACATGGCGCAGAAGTAAGTTCACTGCTGTGCGGACGGGACACCTGCCACTCCGCGCCGGGGTTCCACGAGCGGGCGACGCACCACCGATTTCGGGGAGGGCCGTCGCCATTCTCCTCTGGCTAGTCGGCGAGCGAGCCGGGAGACCAGGAGGACAAACAGCCGAGCCCGCGAGCGCTGGCCGGGGAGGCCCGCTTGCCCCGGAGGGCTCGAAGCTACCCCGCGCACGATGGGCGACCAGCACGATGAACAGCGCCAGGTAGACCGCGCTGAACATGCTGGCGTCAGCCGGAAGGCGGCGAACGTGGCCCCGCCTGCCACGATCAGCCACAACCTCGTTGCCGTCCCGGACCGGGGCATGGCGTTGCAACCGAGCCGCCGGTCGGCAGGGCGTCCCAGCCGAGGGGCGGCGCTGAGCAGCGGCCGACTCTGAAGTCGGCCAGCCACTCCCGCTGGAGCAGCGGTCCTCGGCCGCCGACCGGGCCGCTCCCAGAAATGCGGTGGGCTTGGCCGGTGCCCGCCATACGGCAGCCCACCGGATCTGGCACAGGCGTTGGGCGGCGACGGATGAAGCTTATTGCGGTGCCCAGGCTTGCCACGCAGATGGTGAGTGTTTGCCACCAGCGGCGTTAGCATCCCAGCCGCGGCTGAAGACCTACAGTCTGATGGGAGGTGGACTCGCGCGAAGGACGCGAGCCACCCCGCCCTGGCCGCGGCTACCGGCCGGAGGGTCAGCCGTGCCGGAACACCCAGTAGTTCCAGCCAGGTCATGCCGAGACTGAAAGTCATGGACGATGGCGGTGACCACGGTCATGGCGAGGGTTGATGCCGGAGGCGGCGTCCAGAAAACCAGCGCCAGGCCGGTCCCGGTCGCGGTCACGCCGCCGGAGGACGAGCAGTTGATCACGGCGACCAGCAGCGCCACGATCCGAGCGGGTGAGCGGGACGAACGCGGCGCTGGTCGGTGATCGTGACACCGAACTGCCAGCGGGACAGCAATACCTGCACCCGGTGGCCAGCTCGGCCGGGGCCGGGCTGGCCACGCGGCAGCGGCCCGCACCAGGGCGCGCCACAGGTCGGCGAGCACGGGCAGGTCTGCGGCCGTCGGCGACGTCCGCGAACGGTCGTCCGTGGCGTCGGTGATCCAGGGGCAGCGGCCGATGGCAGTGCCCGCAGCGCGGGAGCACGGCCGCGGCCACCGGAACCGGTATCCGGCGCCCGCAGTGCGGGCAGGTGACCAGCTCACCTGACATAAGCCCAGCCTGGCCGACGGCCGGGACGGATCACATAGCCATACGGCTCCGCGCCCGGCTGGCCGACGGACCTAGCCGAACGGGTGATGTGCCCGCTGGCCGCGTGCCGCAGTGTGAGCCGCAGGATCGCAGATCAGGTACCCCGCGATCCGCCCGGCCAGCTTGGAGGTGATCTGATGAAGACCGACACCGAGATCAAGGATGACGTCATCGAGGAACTGCGGTGGGATCCGCAGATCGCTGATCCGGACGCCATCGGCGTAGCCGTCAGCGACGGTGCGGTCACCCTGACCGGCACTGTGCCTAGCTATGCCGAGAAACTGAGCGCCGCGCGGGCTGCGGAGCGCGTGTACGGGGTGAAGGCCGTGGCTAACGACCTGAAGGTCAAGCTGCCCGGCTCACCGCGGGACGACTCCGACATCGCCCGGGCCATCGCTCACGTCCTGCAGTGGAATGTGCAGATCCCCGAGGGCCGCGTGCAGGCCCAGGTGGAACACGGCTGGGTCACCCTGGACGGCGAGGTCAACCACGAATTCCAGCGCCGCGAGGTCGAGCGGATGGTCCGCCAGGTTCGCGGGGTCACCGGAGTGCTGGACAACATCACGGTCGCCCCGACGACCAGCCCGGAGGCTGTCGCGGCGCAGATCGAGGAAACCTTCAAGCGCGAGGCCGAGATCGACGCGCGGCACATCCGGGTGGACGTGACAGACCACACCGCGAAGCTGTACGGGCACGTGCACTCGCTGAAGGAGGCGAACGTGGCCACGGCCGCGGCCGCGGCCGCGCCTGGTGTGGCCAGAGTGGAGAGCCATCTGGAGGTCTCTCCCTAGAGCCAGAGAGGCTCATTCAGTGAGCTGATCGTTATCGGATACCCGGACGAGGACACAGCCCAGCGGGTCTGGGCGAGCTCGTCAAGCTACGGCACGACTACCTGGTGGACCTGGAGGACGCGGCCATCATCCGGCGCGACCAGAACGGGAAGCTGCGCGTCACCACCCCGGCGTCGACGCTGGCGCGGGCGGTGAATTCATACAGCGTCAGCAGGGCGCCGATCCGGTCTGGCGGAGCGGGTGCTAACGCGCCCAGCATGTCCAGGGTGTCGGGCGCGGCCTCGGCGGCGGTGAGAAGTTGCCCGGCGCTGGCCAGGGCGCGTACCTGCCGACGGTCGGCGCTGGCGAGGTGGCTCATCGCGTCGCACGCGTCGTGCACCGCGGCCAGGATGGGCGCCAGTTCGTTAGGCTCGCGAGCCTGGCTTCCCGGCGTTGGCACCCCTTGGGCGAGTGTGCTGCCCAGAGTCCAGCCTGGATCGGCGTGGGTGAGGCGGCCTGTCCATAGCGCGAGGTCTTCGGCCGTAAGCGCGGTCTGCGGGGGCTGGCCTGGGCATGTGATGGTGACCTGGTCGAGCGCGTGCGAATTTTTCAGGCGCCGCGACACGGCTACGACCGGACGTCCGAGAGCGGTTGCCGGGGCTGTCCAGCAGATGCCGACTTTAGGCAGAAGGCGGGAGAGAGGTTGTGCTGTCCGGCATTCCTCTTCGGCAATTGAGGTGCGGACGTGGTGCTGGGCTGGCTACGGTCCGGGGATGGCAGCTGTCATCAAGTCCGTCACGTTCGACGCGGCCGATGCTCTCGCGCTCGCTACGTTCTGGGCCGCGGTCTTCGGCTCGGACGTGGACGAGGATTCGACCACCGGCAGGGCTTTCGTGGAAGCCGCCGGGTGGGGCGGCCCGAACATCTGGTTCGCTCAGGTACCCGAAGGGAAGACAGCCAAGAACCGGATGCACTTTGACCTGCGCGCTCCCGGCCCGGTACGCGCCGAGGTAGCCAGGCTGGAGAAACTCGGGGCCACCGTCGTGGCCCACCACGCCGGCCGCACCGTCATGGCCGATCCCGAGGGCAACGAGTTCTGCGTAGAATCAGGCCCAGCACAGCACCAATAAGAACGAACACGCACCCGTCGCGGCAGATGCGGAGACCCGGCGAGGACGCGGACTGCAGTCGAGATCGAGCCAGACCGGACAATAGGGTCAATTAAGGATGTTCTGCGGTGCTCGGGGCGTCAGGGGACGTGGTCCCGTCAGATGAGTCCGCCCAAACTGTACAGGGAGCCCTCAGCTTGACTCTGTCGGGAATCTTGGTCGCTGCGGCTTAGCTGACGGCTCGCCATGAGCGCAGGCGTTTGATGTCGTGCTGGTCAAGGTAGTCCTGGAACGCCGTCGGCGGTCGCGGGGATGTGCTCTCGCCGGGCGGCAGCTGGCTGAGGCGTTCGATGTTGACCGCGATGGCGGTCAGGACATGCTGCAGGTGGGCCTTGGGCTGTCCCCGGTAGCGGCAGTGGCGCATGCCGTGGCCGCGGGCGAGCTCGCAGACGGTGCCCTCGATGCCGGACCGCACAGCGTAGCGCTTGTGCCAGGCGGGGTCTTGCTGGTCGGCGCGGTTGCGGACCTGCAGCTCGTAGAGCTCGCGCGGGGGGAAGCCCACGGTGCGCTTGCCGTCGCCGGAGGTGGTGCAGGCGGCCCTGGCGGGGCAGGGCTGGCACTGGCCCTTGGTGAAGCGGGCCACGATGAGCGGGGCGGCGTCGGGCGAGGACGTGGGGTAGGGGCCGTGCCAGCCCTTGCTGACCTGGCCCTGCGGGCAGGTGACTTCCCGGCGGTCGTAGTCGACGCGGAAGTCGTCGCGGGCGTAGCCCTCCTGGACGCGGTGCTGGCGGGTGCGGTTGCCGGGCAGCGGCCCGGTGAGGGTGACCCGGTGCTCGCGCCCGGCCCGCTCCATGTGGACCAGGGAGGTGTAGCCGCCGTCCACCAGGTGCTCGCCGGGGAGCAGGCCCCGGCGCTCCAGCCGGGCGTGGATCCCGGCCAGGGCCTGCCTGTCGTCGCTGGTGGCGGGCATGGTGGCGACGTCGGTGATGACGTTGGGGCCGTCTTCGGCGCAGGTCTCGGTCACGTGGGCGAGGTATCCCGTCCAGCGGGTGACCTGGCCCCGGCGGGAGTAGCGGGCGGCCAGGTCGTAGGGGGACACGATGCGGGCGGCGGACGGCGGCAGGCCGGCGTCGCCCTCATCGTCGCGCCAGCGCAGGCGGCCGGCGGAGTCCCAGTGGTAGTTCTGGAGCAGGACCTGCCGCAGGGCCTCCACCCGGGGGCCGGGCAGCAGGTCCGGGTGGCGGGCGGCCAGGTGCTCGATCAGCCGGCGGGCATCCGCCCCGGCCTCGTTCATCCTGGTCTTCGGCCGGGTGGGGTTCTTGCCCAGGCGGACCGGGCGGCCGTAGCGGCGGCCCCAGTCGTCATCGACCAGGCCTTCCAGCGCGTGGCCGGCGGTGCGGGCGAGTTCCTCCAGGGCGGCGCGCACCGCCTCGGTGACCAGCTCCAGGCGGGTCAGGTCCCGCACCGCCGCCAGGACGTGGGTGGAGTCGGTGCGCTGGGCGGTGCGCTCGCGGACCAGCCCGGCCTCCTTCAGCCGGGCCAGGGCCAGGTCAAGGAGCCGGTCCGCCCGCCCGTCCTCCAGCAGCCGGTCGCGGAAATCGCCCAGCACGCTGTGGTGGAAGCCGGGATCGTCGAGATCGAGGCCGAGCGCGTACTTGAAGTCGATCCGGCACCGCACCGCCTCGGCGGCATCGCGGTCAGAGAGATCGAGCAGGAACTGCAGCACGCTCACCGTGGCCAGCTGCGCAGGCGAGATCCCGGGCCGCCCGTCCCGGGGATACCAGCCGGCGAAGTCCTCGTCCTCCCACAGGCCGTCGAGCCGGTCCCGCACCCACATCGCCGTCGTCCCGGCCGGGTTGCTGGCCCGCGCCACCCGCGCGGTCAGCTCCGGGACCTCGACCCCCAGGCGGGGACGGATCGACATCTCGCACTCCTCAGGGATCTCGCCGGACTCATGTCCCCGCAAGACTGGCCCCGGGCGTCACTGCAGTCAGCCAAATACCAAGATTCCCGACAGAGTCAAGCTGAGGGACTGAAGACCTGCAGGTCACCTGCCGAATCCTATTTCCGAGCGGGGCACCCACGCCGCACGCGGCCGACGGCGGGCTATTGCGCGGGTCCGGTCCGTAGGATGGCTCAACTGAACGCGGCTGGCGGGGCGCCCGCAAGCTTGCGGACCACGCGGATCATCTCGCCCACGTCAAACGGCTTGGTCAGGTACGCGTCGGCGCCGACTTGCCTGGGCCGCGTCCGGTCACCTTCTTCCCCGCGGGCGGTGATCAGCACAAGCTTGATGTTCGAGGTATCTGGGCATTGCCGCAGTCGGATTACTGTTTTCCAGCCGTCAAGACGCGGCATCGTCACGTCAAGCGTAATGACATCCGGCGCGATCGCCATTACTTTGTCCAGACAGTCCTGCCCATCCACCGCCGTCGCCACGTCAAACCCCTCTAGTGTGAGGTTGGCGGCTATAAGCCGCCTGATAATCTCATCGTCGTCCACCACGAGGACACGTCCCAGTACCCGTGTCTCACGAGCGTGGACAGCAACGGACAGAGTGGGTTGGGATGCTCCTGGGGGTGCCACGTCCGTGGCTATGGCCACCTCACTGGAGCGATGCTCACGCACCGCGGTCACCCCCGTTGAGCGTCCATTGCTGCTTCGTGCTGCCATTGCACGAGGGCAGGACAGTGGGGTTGCCTTCGGCGGTGCTTGCGGCGAGATCATCCAGGCACTTACTGGCGATGCTGACGATCGGGTCGCTTACCGTTGCGGCCATGGCGGCAGGACTGGCGTCCATCTCGCCGGACGATGTTTCCATCATCACCGCCATCGTCGCCGTCGGTGTGCACCACCTGCGCGACAAATTCATGCTTCCCCCTTTCGTGTGGCTCCCGCAGCCGCCACGTGTCCGCCGGGCGCCTAGTCAAGACCGACCCTAGGTAGGCCAGATCGGCTGCACCATGAAGTAAACCCACAGGAACAACCACAGAAACGGTGCGCGGAGATCGGCGGCCGGGACAAGGGTCCGGCCCGTTAGGCAGATAGGACCTGCACGTTTGCTACAGGCCTCGTGCGCGGAGGATTTCCTCGAGACGCCGGCGCCCAGGGGTAGAAGGCGAGAGTCCGGCGGAAGTGGAACACGGCGTCATCACGCTCGCCCGGTGCAGGTTGCATCGCGCGAGGCCTTCGGACGCACGGGCCTGCTTCGGCGGCAGGTCGATCCCGTCGCCCAAGACTTTGCGCCCACGCGGCCGAGTTCATCAAGCTCCTGCGCCGTGAGTGGAATCTCGAGCCGGGTTGACGCTGCGTAAAGACCCGGATGCTGGATCGCTGTGCGTCAGTGGCCGTTGGGGCTCAGCCCGGCGGTAGTAATTCCACTTCCTCGTGCGCTGCCGGATGTTCGCGGATCTGTTCTGGGCTGGAAGGTTCTGGCTGGGTCCAGTCGACACCCGGGGTGTGCCAGTCGATGCCCCGGGCATGGAAGCAAAGAATGCGTCGGGCGACAGCGCTAAGCGGACCTGGCGGAGGCTCACCCAGGGTTCGTGCGGAGTCTTCGAGCCTGCTGGCCACGCTGACCGCGGCGACAGCGACAAGCAGCGCGGTGATGGCGATCGCGAGGATGATGAACAGCAAGGCGACGATCATGCTTACCTTCCAGCGGTGCGCCGATGGCTCGCCCTCCCTGTCAGCGGGGAAAGGCTCGTAAAGACGTTAAGAAGGGGACGTGTGGCGGTACCAGGAAGTTCGGCCACAGAATGACCCACAGTTTTTCGCGTGAAGCCGGTGGACCGGTCAGCCGGCCTACGGAGCTGCACGTACCTGCAGGAAGCGGGTGGCGATCCAGGCGCAGGGCTCATTCGGCAGGGTAGAAACACGAGCGTTAGCAGCGTCATGTCCAGCGCGCTAGAACAGATGTTGCCCCTGGCCGCTGACCTGGTCCGAGTATCAAACGATTGGACTGGGAGCCAGCTGATGCCTCGGGCTACGACGACGTTCTGTGGTGCCGGATTCGGCGAGAGGTCTCGGCGGCGGCGTTCGCCGGCTTCCCTGAAGACAGCCCAGCGCAAGCGGGACCGCTAATTAACGAGGCACCGTGGTGATCGTCGGATGGTGGTCTTGTCGTAGTCGTCCTCAGTAACCGGGTGTTTCCCGGCCTTCAGGCCGCCGTGGGCGGAGGTGTCTCGCCGCGGAGCCGAGCGCGTACCTCGTCGGCGTCGGAGTGGTTGAGGTCTTCCAGGATGGCCAGGGCTTCCTGCCACGACTGGCGGGCCTGGCCCAGCTCACCGGCGGCGTGGTAGGCATCGCCCAGGTGAACCAGCATGGTGGTCTCGTAGTACCCCATGCGGAGCCCGTCGATGATGCCCAGCGCGGTCCGCAGGCAGCTAATCGCCTCATCCAGCCGGCCCAGGTGCAGCAGCGCGTACCCCATGCTGTCCCAGGTCGCCGCCTCATTCAGCGGCGTCGCCGCGGCCCCGGTACATGCCCAGCGCCTGCTCGCAGAACGCCAGCGCCTGCTCATAGTCCCCCAGCTGCGCGTGCATCCAGCCCACGCCGTTGAGCATCTTGGCCAGGCCCTGCTCGTGCCCTTCCTGGCGGTACAGGGTCAGGGCCAGCTGGGCGTGGCCCAGCGCCTCGGCGATCCGGCCCTGCTGCTCGGCCAGCATCGCGATCTCGTTATGCGCGCGGGCCTCGCCGAGCCGGTCGCCGACCTGCCGGTGCAGATCGAGAGCCTGGCGGCAGTAGTCGCGGGCCTCGGCCAGCTGGCCGAGGCGGCCGACGGCGGCCCCGAGGTCGCGGTACGCGTGGGCCTGCCGGGCCCGGTCCCCCAGCCGCTGGGCGGCGTCGACCGCGGTGCGCTGGATGGCGACCTGGTCGTGCCAGTAACCCGCGCGGTCGAAGAACAGCCAGGCCGCCCACGGCAGCTGCCACGCGTGCGTGTCAAAGCCGCCGTCACTGGCCTGGGCGATCGCGGCGATCAGCACCTGCCGCTCCGCCTCGAACCAGGCCAGCGCGTCAGCTACGGTCTCGAGCGGTTCAGGTGTCACCCCCCGCTGGGGCGGGCCCAGCGGCAACTGCGGGCGGGCCGGGTTGAGCAGGCTGCTGGCGGCCGACGCGGTGTGCAGGTAGTAGTCGAGCACCCGGTGCACCGCCGCCTGCCGGTCCGTGTCGCTGTCGGTGGTACGGGCCAGGTCGGCGGCGTACGCGCGGAGAAGGTTATGCAGCTGGTAGCGGCCTGAGGCGGGCTCGGTGAGCAGATGCTGGTCATACAGGTCATTGAGGTGGGTACGGGCCTCATCCAGGGTGGTGTCATCGAGTGAGGCCGCGGCGCGAGCGTCGATGCCCGGCCCGGGGACTAGGCCGAGCCGGCGAAACAGCCGCTGCTGCCTCGCGGTGAGGTCCTGGTAAGACAGGTCAAACGCGGCAGCGACCGAGACGTTCTCGGCACGCATCACGGCTAGCCTGTCGCGGGCCTGGGCCAGGTCTGCCGCCAGCGCCGCTGGTGTCCAGGTGGGGTGGTGGCGGAGCTGGGCGGCGAGCATGCCGACTGCGAGCGGCAGGTACCCGCACAAGCTGGTGATCTCAGCGACAGCGGCGTCCCCGGCACCCAGCTCGGGGCGGCCTGCCAGCCGGACCAGCAGTGTCGCGGCCTCTTCCGGTGCCAGAGTGTCGAGGCTGATAACGGTGGTGTCCTGCAGGGCGGTCAGCCTCCGGCGGCTGGTGACGAGCACCAGGCTCCCGCTTGTGCCCGGCAGGAGCGGCCGGACCTGTTCGTGGCTGGTCGCGTCATCAAGCAACAGCAGAATCTTCTTGCTGGCAAAGTGATCCCGCCAGCGCGCCGCCCTGGCCTCCAGGCCGGACGGGATCTGCCGCGCGGTCACCCCGGCGGTCAGCAGCAGGCTGACCAGCGCATCTGCCGGCTCCACAGGCTGCCTCCCGGGGGTGTGGGCGTGCAGCCCCAGGAAGAACTGCCCATCCGGGAAATTCTCCGTCAGCCGGTGAGCCGCGTGCACCGCGAAGGTGGTCTTGCCGACCCCTGCCATTCCGTCGATCGCATGAATACCGACGACCCCACCACTGGCCGCCAGATCCCCAACCGAGGCAAGCAGCCGGGCGAGCTCGGCCTGACGGCCGGTGAAGCTGGCGATATCACGCGGCAGCGCCCGGGTCGCCGCAGCGCTGGAGCTTCCCGGCTCAGCGCCTGCCCGGACGGCCAGTACCTCCTCAGCTGGGAGCCGCCCGCGTGCGGCCGCCACGAAGCGCTCACCCCCGGGCTCGTCTAGGCCCAGGGCGGCGGCCAGCAACCGGGCGGTGTCGTTGTGGGCGGTACGAGTAACGCCACGTTCCAGGTCGCTGACTCCCCGGGTACTGATGCGCGCCGCCTCCGCGAGCTGCTCTTGCGTCAACCCGGCCTGCACCCGGAGCTGCCGCAGCAGCGAGGCGAAAGTCACGCCAGGATCCGCGCCACGCTCCATCCAGCCCCCTTCGAGCGTCCCGCTAGGCAATCACCGGCCCAGCCTGTTAGGCGTGCCCCAAGCGTACGCACACCCAGCTGACCCCACCATTCTTTGCCCTGCAGGCAGCTGAGGTGGGTGGCAGCGACCTGGGCCTGGGCCGTAGTGTCAATGGTCAGGTTGCGGTCGCTGGCCACACCCGGGGACTTTCTCATGGCCACGGACACAGCGAGCGCGTGACGGCAACTCGGCCGGACGACTTGCAAATGCGGCAACAGTCATGGGCAGAAGTGACCCCTCAGGAGGGCCGGTTGGTGACCAGGTGGCAAGAGTCACCGAACCGATGAGCGGCGATTTGCGCAGGTGACAGGCTGTCCAGCGCCGGTTCAAGACCTGAACTCCGACGTCGTGCCAGCAGCCCAGCCGGGGAAGGCGCCCGACCCGAACACACATACGGCGGCCCATCGGGCCGCCGTTGCTGTACTTTCCTGCTGTACTGCCTGTTCGATCCGTTCGAATTTCGCCTCTGACCAGGTGGAGCTAAGCGGGCTCGAACCGCTGACCTCTTGCATGCCATCTGGCGGCAGCACGTCCACCAGCGTCCATCCGTGCAGGTCACCGTCCTCCCGCGTCCCCGCACGTCCGCCCGCGTCCGGGTGAGTTGCTGTACTTCCGTGCTGTACTGATTTCTCGCCGGTCCGCTCACTGCTCGACTTGTCGTATAACGGGTTGAATCGCCCCCCGGGGTTTCCGGAGGCCTCTCCGGACTCACCGGGGCGATTCACCGAGGATCAAACGCGGGGTCCATGCTCCCGCTGCCGGTATTGTCCGGGTCGGGCAGAACCCGTCAAGAGCGCCTGCGGCGTCGGCTTCGCCGCTAACTCTTGACTGAACCTGCGCGAAAGTCCCGGAGTTCGCAGCTATCGGGAGCTTAGGCACGAGTGGCCATGATGGCTGACGACATGGACACGCTGGCGATCACGGCAGCTCAGTCAACGTTCAGCGCAGGCGCTGCTTCGCACTACCATCTTCCGTAGATCGGCGCCGTACAGACCACCATTCGCAGCGGGCTACCTGCGTGTACGGCTGTGCGCCGATGTCTGTGATCAGGTTGCCGTCTCGCTCGCCGGTTGCGCGGACGGCTGGTGGGCGGGGATCCGGCGGCTGAAGGGCACCGCGATCAGTGCGACGATCGCGAGCACTGACAATGCTGCGCGCAGTCCGTCGATGCGTGCGGTTGCGTTCTCCTGGACGATTGCGTCGGCCGTCTTAGGGGGCACGCCGGCCTTGTCGAGCTGGGTCTTCAGGTCCTGGTCGGACACGAATGGGGCACCTCCGGCTAGCTGGACCTGCGCCTGCGAGGTGACATTCTTGGGGACAGCGGGGTTGTTCTCCACACCGGTAAGGAATGACGCGGTCAGTGCCGAGATGAGGACCGCGCCTGATAGTGCGGTCCCGATCGACGCGCCGAGGTTGGTGACGGTGTTCTGGACTCCGCCGACTTCACCGCTTTGCTCATCAGGCACCGAGGACACGGTCACCGCCCCCAGTTGTGAGGCGAGCGCGCCGACACCGAGACCTGCGAGGAGCATCGGCCAGGTGACGATCTCCGGACCGGCGCCTGCGTCGAGGGCGGCCAGCATGACCACAATGCCTGCGAACAGGCAGAGGAAACCGATCTGGACCACGCGGCGTGGTGAGGCGTGGGGGAAGAGCCGGGGAACGCCGACGGCGGCGAGTAGCAGCGTGAGGGACAGTGGCAGCAGCCGGACGCCGGTCGCGATCGCGGACAGCCCGAGCGCCACCGACAAGAACAACGGCACCGCGAAGAACAGGCCCGCTTGCAGGAAGTACTGGAAGAAGAACGCCGTCAGCCCGCCGCGTAGCGTGCGGTTGCGCAGCAGTGCCGGGTCGAGCAGCACGGCGCGGCCGTGTGCGAGACGGTGGTTTTCCCACCAGAAGAAGACCCACAGCATGACTCCGCCTGCCAGGATCAGCCAGATCACCGGCGACAGCCCCAGCCACGCAGGCTGGCTGGGCTTGGGCTGGACGAAACCCCATGTCCCGGAACGCAGGATGCCGTACACGATCAGGCCGAGGCCGAGCGCGGACAGCACGGTCCCTACGACGTCGAGCCGCGCGCCTTCCTCGGCCTGGGTGTCGGCCATGCGGCGGGTGAGCCCCAGGATGATGAGCACGATGAGGACTTCCCCGACGAACACCCACCGCCAGGACAGGTACGTGGTGAACAAGCCGCCGATCAGCGGTCCGGCCGCCACCGCGATCGCGCCAGCTGAGGCGACGAGCCCGTACGCGCGCGGGCGCTGATCACGCGCGAAGTTCGACGCGACCAGCGCGACGATGGCCGGCAGGATCAGCGCGGCCCCGGCGCCTTCCAGGACTGACCATCCCACGATCAGCACGGTGAGATTCCCCGCGAGCGCGGTGGTCAGCGAGCCGCACCCGTAGATGACGCACCCGATGGCGAAGGTACGCTTGCGGCCGAGGATCTGGCCGACCTTGCCGCCGGTGATCATCAGCGACGCCATCACCAGCGTGTAGAAGGTGATCGCGGTCTGGATGCCGGTCACCGTCGTGCCGACGTCCTTGGCTACGGTGGCGATCGACACGTTCATGACCGAACTGTCCAGCGTCATCAGGAACTGCCCCGAGGCGAGTGTCAGCAGCACGATCCCGCTTGCCGGATGGGCACGGTCTCCGGCTTGGCCTGCCACGGTCTCACGACTTGCATCCATGCAGCCAGCCCTTATCCAGGCGAAAACACCAGGCGCAACGATCGCACACAACGGGCGGGCGACAATCACACCTCTCGGGTGATCACAGGTCCGCTGCGGCTTACGCCATCCTTGGAACGTGGATCAGACATCGATCACCGCAGCCGGTGCTATCGATACATTCCTGGTCCTGCTGATCGGTGTCGGGCCAAAGATCGCCCTGGTCCCGTTCGTGGAAATCACAGCTTCCCTCGACCCGGCCGCCAAGCGGCAGGTACTGCGCAAGATGCTGACCACAGCGGCAACAGTGGCCGTGCTGCTTATGGTCCTGGGCGAGCTGTTGCGCGTACTGCTGCACTTCACGATCGGATCGCTGTCGATCGCCGGGGGCGTGATCTTGCTGGTAGTGGCGGTGTGGATGGTGCTCGGGCCACCCGGTGGCAGCAGCCACCGCACCGAGGGCAAAGACCCGATGCAGCTGGCGCAGTTCCCGCTGGCCGTACCGTACCTGCTCAACCCGGTAGGCATCGTGGGCCTGATGACGATCTCTGCTGAGGCCAAGTCCCTCAGTGTGCTCGCGGTGGAGTTCGGCATCCTGGTGTTTGTCCTGCTCCTCGACGTGGTGGTGTTCCGCTGGGCGAACCGGGTCAGCGACAAGCTCGACGAAGGCCGCATGCTGGTCACCGAGAAGGTTTTCGGGTTCCTGATCGCCGCGATCGCCGTGCAGCTGGTCCTCGACGGTCTGGCCATGGTCGGGATCATCGCGCCGGTCAAGCACTGAGCACATAGATCAGCCCGGCAGCGCCGCTGCCGTCCTCCGGTGATCACGGCCCGGGTGGTGTGCCGGGGAAGTTCAGGACGGTTTTGATGTCGTCAGGCTTGCGGGAGTAGGCGTCGGCCCACTGGTCCAGCGGCACCTGGCGGGTGATGAGGTCGGCGAGCCAGCCGGGGTCGGCCTCGGCGAGAGCCCCGGCGGCCAGTTCGTAATGGTGCCGGTTAGCGTTGACCGAGCCGAACAAGACAGAGTTCTGCAACACCATATTGCGGTTGAGCAGGCCCGGGTCAACAGCGGCCTCGGCGCCGGCCGCAGAAACCCCGGTGAGGCACGTTATCCGGTGGCGGACATTCCGTGGGCCTGCTTCCAGCAGCATCTGCACATACCCGGTGCACTCAATGATGATGTCCGCCTCCGCCGCCGCCTCGCCAAGGTCGGCACTGTGGACATAGGTCGCCCCCAGGCGGCGGACCATTTCAGGTTTGCGGCCTTCGGTGACCCGGTCAAGGACGTAGGTCCGGTAGTCCCTCTGGGTGGCCAGCAAAGCGGCCAGAAGCCCGATCGGCCCGGCGCCGGTGATGAGTACCGTCTTCGGTGCCCACGCCGCCCGGCGGCCGATCTTTTCGATGTGGTCCCAGGCCTTGGCCACGACTGTGGTGGGCTCCAGCAGCACCCCGTGGATCCCGAGACCTGGATCTACGGTGACCAGGTGGTCAGGGTGGATGCGGTAACGCTCGGACGCATAGCCGTGACGGCCCTTGATCCCCCGCTCGGTGTACTGGCCATTCATGCACATGTCCCAGTCTCCCGCCGCGCACGCCTCGCACGGAACGGGATCACGCCGGCGGACGATGCCGACCACCAGGTCCCCGGCGCCGAATCCGGTACCTGAACCTGCCTCAACCACCCGGCCCAGCGATTCGTGCCCGATGATGAGGCGGTCCTGGCCCGGCGGCGCGGACCCGTACTCGCCGCCAATAATCTCCAGGTCGGTGCCGCAGACGCCGATCGCCTGCGTCTGGACCAGGATCGGCCCATCCTCGTCCGGAGGCTCCGGCATGTCGGTGAGCGCAACAGAGCCTTGCTGCCCGGGAATAACCGTGATGGCCTGCATAAGCCTGACCATAGCAACCGAACTGATCTTTCTCTTGGCTGCCAGCCGGACGCTGGCCGGACTCTTGAGACTCAAGCGTCAACCAACAGATCCGGTCTGAATCGCTTGTCGAGACGGCTTCGGGCGAAAGCGGCGGATAATCCTGGGGATGGCTCCGGGTGGGGATTGCGGGTTGTGTTGCCGGCCCAGCGTCGGCGGGTCACCGGAGGGCGCCACGATGCAGTCCAGGCCGGGGCGATTCAGATCGGTGTTCTCAACATTCGAGACTGATTCAGGGCAGCGGCGTTGGCGTAGCCACTGGCGGCCTAGCGGAGCTCTGGCGATCTTCCATCAGCCGTGGATTCGGAAGGTGGCGATGGTGTAGCTGCGCAGCGTGTACGCATCCGTGTACGGACCACGGCTCGCCGCCACCATGCCGGACGGCGTGCCCGGCCGGGTCGCGGCGATCGCGCACCAGTCCGTCGGCGCGGCCTACGTGGCCGCCGGCAAGATCGCGGGCCTGGGCCATCCGGTCCTCGGGCAGGCCCTGCAGCATGCTTCCGCGAACGCCTTCCTGCGCGGTCTCACCATCGGCTGCATCGTCGCCGGCGCGGTCGCCGCGGCCGGGGCCCTCCTGGCTGTCTTGTTCCTGGCCGCCCAGCCCAAAACAGCCGAAGGCGCCCACGCAACCAAGACCCCAGCGCACCCCATCCCAGCAGCCCGGTAAACCCGGCCCCTGTCAGCAACAGCAGCACGGCCTGGAGGCACTCATGTCCAACCTTCGCCCGCTCCTCGAGCGCAACCGCGCCTTCGCCGCCACCGGCGCCCACGCCGGGCTGGCCATCATGCCCCGCCGGCCGGTGTTCCTCGTCACCTGCCTGGATCCGCGCGTCGACCCTGCCGCCTTCCTGGGGATCGAGCTCGGAGACGCCCCCGTGATCCGCAACGCCGGCGGCCGGGTCACTGAGGCGGTCATCAACGACATCGGCCTGCAGCTGCCCACCCTGATCCGGGCCCTGTCCCATGCCGGGGCCTGGCCGGTGGAAGCGCTCGCGGTCGCGGGCACGCTGATCGCGACCCGGGTCCTGTGGGTGTTCCCGCTGTCCGCCGTCATCCAGCGGCGCAGCGGCACCCGGCGCCCGTCCCTGGCCATCCCCGCCGTGGTGTCCTGGGCCGGTACCCGCGGGGTCGTGCCCCTGGCCGCGGCCCTGTCCATCCCCCTTACCACCGCCAGCGGGGCACCCCTGGCCCAGCGTGACCTCGTCCTCGTGCTCGCCGCCGCGGTCATCGTGATCTCACTCATCGTCCAGGGCCTCACCCTCGAACCACTGGCCCGGTTCGCCGGGATCACCCGCCCCGCCGACGCCCGCCACGAGGAAACCATCGCCCGGCTCCGCCTGGCCGAGACAGCCCTGGCCCGGCTCGACGAACTCGCCGACGACAACGCCGCCCCCGACACGGTCATCGACCGGGCCCGCGCCAGCCTGCAGGCCCGCATCGGGCAGACCCGCGCCCGCGGCACCCGGACGCCCGAGCCGGACGGCCTCACCGAACGGGAACTACGCCGAGAACTCATCAGCGCTGAGAACGCCGAACTCGCCCGCCTCTACCAGAACGGCACCATTACCGCAGCCACCCGGCAGCGACTGCAGCACAACCTCGACCTGGAAGCCACCCGCCTCAGCGACGACCATCGCTAGAGGAAAGAGCCTAACCTGAGCCTTCACGCCCGTCGTCGCCGAAGTTCACTCATCCGCCAAGCTCCTGTGACACACCAAAGCTGCCGACGGTGACTGACACCGGGTCCGCCACATCGCCGCATGCGACGACGAGTTCACGTTCGCCCAGACCAGCGCGGCCACGGTCGCAGCCAGGAGAACCACCGCCCGGCCGGTCTCGGTGCGCAAGAACTGCCGCAGCGGCGTCCGCAGGCTCCGCGCCCACGCCGGCCGCCCGGCAAAACGGCAACGGCGCGGACTGACATTGCGTCTTCCCCCGGATTCTCTCCCGCATCGCCCGCCCGTCAACACGGGACGTCTTCTCGCTCATCCGCCGGGCGGGCGGCGCGAGCCGCCGCACGATAGGCGGATGATTTCGGCGATGCAGCGCCCGGCACGGCGATGACCTGAGGCGAGGCCAGGCGCCAGCCGGCCGCCACGGCGTACCAGCCCTTGCGGGCTCCTCCCCGCGGCACATCCTGGACCGTTCGGTACAGTACGCGGCTAGCATAGGCACATGCCGGATGAGCCGAGAACCGGGCGCGGGCGGGCCAGCCGGGAGCGGATCGTGGAGCACGCCGCAGAGCTGTTCGCTGAGCGCGGGGTCGCGGAGACGAGCCACGAACCGCAGGTCACCGACGTCTTGGATATCGACCAGTGCGGTGGGCGGGGCGAGACGGAGCCGCATGAGCGGGAGCAGGCTCTGCTCGCCGCCGAAGACCTTGGCCTCCGATGCCGCGCCCCGGCCGTCGATTGCGCGCCACTGTGCGCAGCGGAAATTCATGTTATCGGCCGCTAGTTCAGATCAGCACGGCGGAAGGCGAGGATGGCAGCGACGAGGACAGCGAGACCGACCAGGATCAAGACCGTGATGTCGGCCATGCTGACCCCTTGGCTGATCTGGTCGTTGCCGACCGACCAGTAGAAGAGTGAGAAGTATCGGCCGGGCCGGATAGCAGAGATCGTCGACGCCAGTGAGCTGACCAGATACGAGGCGGCAGCCAGGCCCGCGCCGACGCCGAGAGCTGTTCCCCGTCGGCCCGTGACCGCCCCGACGGCCATGGTCACCAGGCCGAAGTCAAGGCCCATCAGCAGCAAAGCGACTGAGACAGCAATCGTCCTTGCCGGACTGATGCTCAGCTGGAAGCCACGCCCGATGAGGACGCAGATGGCCACCGCGACAGTGAGCAGCAGCGCCTGCACGACCATTGCTCCGACTTTCTGAAGGAGAATAGCCCGCCGGCGGATCGGCAGTGCCGCCACCAACGCCAGCGTGCCATCCTCGTCCTGCCCGGCCAGTGCAGCCGCACCGTAGCCGATGGTCAGAAGCAGCATGATCAGCGGGAAGAAGTTGCTGTAGATATTGGCGTTGAGCCACCCATCGGGTGAAGTAAGCGGCCCTGTGATGCCGAACAAGGCCGCCGCAGTCGAGCCGCTCAAGCTGTCAAGCGACGTCTGGTGCTTGAACGAGGGATACAGCATCACGACAACGAGTGCGTAGAAGACCATCCCGGCCGCATACCAGAGCGTGCTGCGCCGGCGCAGCCGCAGGTCCAGGCGAGTGATGCTAGCCAGCATGCGACACCTTCTTCTCCGGCGGCTGGCGGTAGAAGTCGAGGAACAGCTCGTCAAGGTCGGCGGGCCGCGATATCAGGTCGATGGGGTCGTGGCTGGCGATGACTTTGAGAACCGGCCCGATCTCTCCGGTCACATTGAGTGTCAGGCGCGGGCCTTCCGAGGCAGTGACCGTGACACCCGCCAGAGCCTTTAGACCAGCCGGGTCGATCGGGTGCCGGAAGCGCATCTCCATCTTCTGCGGTGCCGCCCGCCGCAGCCCCTCGACGGTGTCTTCGGCGACCAGCCTGCCTTGCCTGATGATCCCGATCCGGTCGGCGCTGCGCTGCACCTCAACCAGCTCGTGCGAAGACAGGAAGACGGTCCTGCCCTCATCGGCCGTTTCCCGCAGGAGGCTCTCGAACTCGTGCTGCATGAGGGGGTCGAGGCCGGAGGTCGGCTCATCGAGCACAAGTAGCTCGGGCCGGTGCATGAAGGCCAGGACCAGGCCGATCTTCTGCCGGTTGCCCTTGGACAGCTGGCGGACCGGACGATCGACCACCACCTGGAACCGGTCGATCAGCCGCCTGGCCAGGGAGTCGTCGCCGAGACCGCGGGCACCTAGAAACCAGGCGATGTGCTGCTGGCCGGTCAAGCGAGGGAAAAGCTCAAGATCGCCGGGCAGATAGCCGATGCGGCGACGGACCTCGACGCCGTCAGCCTGGGCATCGAGCCCCAGCAGGGTCGCGTGACCTGTCGTCGGCCGTTGCAGGGCCAGGAGCATCCGGATGGTGGTTGACTTGCCTGCGCCGTTGGGCCCGAGAAAGCCGAAGACCTGCCCTGGCCCAATCCGGAGATTGAGATCCCTGACAGCGCAGATGCGGCCGTATCGCTTCGTCAGCCCGAACGTCTCGATGGCGCTTGTCATCGACCGACACCTCCATGATCTCCCTTTCGGTGCGTTTCCCCAGCTTGGGTCGCAGCAGGGCCCGGCATGAAGACCCCGCCCATGTAGACGTCGGCGACCTCCGCCGACCAGCGGACCAGGCCATCGCGCGACAGCGGGTCGATCCCGACGACTTCTGACAGGTGCGGGCGGAACAACAGCATGGCCAGGTCGTTGCTCAGCAGGAACGCGCTGCGAACCGCCTCGTCCCGACTTGGCCGGATAACCCCGGCGTGCTCCAGGGCGTGCAAGCCAGCCACCGTCACCTGGTACAGCCGCTCAAACAAGGCGAGCCCGGCCGGCCCGCCATCAGCCAGGAGCCGCCGGACGTAGCCCGCCATCCCCGGTTCATCTTCCAGCCGCTCGGTAAACAGTTCCGCGACGCTGGTGCTGCCACCCTCCTCAGGCAATCGGGCCAGATCGGCCAGCATCGACTCCACGACGGCGGTGATCCGTTCCTCGATCCGTGCCCTCAGGCTCTCTTTCGAGCCATAGTGGTGAATCACCAGTGCCGGCGAGACCCCGGCAGCCGAGGCGATCTGACGGACGGTGACCTCGGCATAGCCGCGCTCGGCGAACAACCGCATCGCGGCGATCCGTATCCTCGCTGCCGCGGTCAGATCTGCCGAGTCTGAACTCATGTTCATATGATTGAACACGTGTACAGCCAGGTCAAGTGATTCGCTATGCCAACCTGACCGCGCACCGCCAGCGGATGCGGGCGTTTGCTGATGATCGTGTCGCTGCCAGCTATCCCGCTCGCATGCGGACTTCCGGTTCCTGGTCCGTCATTGGACCTGTTTTCGGCACCCACGCCCTTGCCCCGGAGGCGGATCGGAATCGCCAGCGTCCCGGTTATCCCGAGACAATTGGTATGCCCGGGATTTGTGTTACTTTTGGCCGGCTCTGTGGTTATCGATTACTCAGGGGTGCACTGGATCGCCACGATACGCAGGCTGTCAAGTGGGGGGCGGGCTATGCGGGCGGCATGCGTCGCGGTGGTGATTGGCACCCGTCCGGAGGCGCGGGAGGCTGAGCGCCGCCGGTGCCTTGCCAGGCGATGATCCTGCCTGATCAGTACCGCCGGTCTGTCCGGTGCCCCCGCGTACCGGCGCCAGGGTGAACTACGGCACCATCGGGCGGATCGGGGGTTATCCCCCGCCCGGACCTCGGGCCAACCTGGGGGCCAGGACGCCAGATGGCCACATATTCCGTAGGCCACGAGGTTTCTAGCGTGGATGGCACAAGGCACGCAACGGGCGTGCCCGGCCAGGGAGGCGTCATGATCGAGGTCAGCGGTCTCAGCAAAAGGTACGGCGCGGTGCGGGCCGTCGACAACCTGAGCTTTACCGTAAAGCCAGGCTCGGTGACCGGGTTCCTCGGTCCGAATGGCTCGGGCAAATCGACAACGATGCGGATGATCCTGGGGCTGGACCGCCCGGATGCCCGGCCTGGCCACGATCGGCGGGCGGGCCTACGCCGATCTCGCCTGGCCGCTGCGGGAGGTGGGCGCGCAACTCGAAGCCCGCGCATTTCATCCGGCCCGCTCGGCGCGCTCGCATCTGCGGGTGCTCGCTGCGGCGGGGGATATCCCGGATTCCCGGGTCGACGAGGTTCTCGGTGCGGTCGGCCTGTCCGATGCGGCACACCGCCGCGCGGGCAAGTTCTCGCTCGGCATGTCCCAGCGGCTGGGCATCGCCTCAGCCCTGCTTGGAGACCCGCGTGTGCTGATCCTGGATGAGCCGGTGAACGGCCTGGACCCCCAAGGCGTCCGCTGGATCCGCACCCTGCTGCGCAGTCTGGCGGCGGAGGGCAGAACCGTGCTGGTGTCCAGCCACCTGATCAGCGAGATCGCGCTGGTGGCCGACCACCTGATCGTCATCGGCGGCGGCCGCATGCTCGCCGACACCACGGTCGCCGATCTTTCTGCCCGCTCGGGATCCCTCGAGGATGCATTTCTCACGCTGACGTCCGGAGGTGCAGCATGACCGCTATCTCGCACGCAACCAGGCGTTCGGTCACCCGCAGATCCTCCGTTGGGTTCCGGCAGGCCGCGCGGATGGAGCGGATCAAGCTCCGTACGCTGCGCTCACCGTGGGTGACGCTGCTCATCACTGTCGCCGGTGTGGTCGGCTTGGCCACTGCGGTCGGCCTCAACTCCAAGGACATCCATGGCGACATCACCAGCAATGTCCTTGCGGGCGTCGCACCCGGCCTGCTGGCATTCGGCGTACTCGGTGTGCTGGTGATGACCAATGAGTACTCATCCGGCCTGATAAAGGCCACGCTCGCCGCGGTGCCACACCGGGGGACGCTGCTGGCGGCGAAGACAGCGGTGTTCGGGGCCGTTGCGCTAGCGGTGGGTGAGGTCGCCTCGTTCGCCGCGTTCTTCGCCGGGACGGCTGCCCTGCCTCCCGCCTTCCACGCGCCGTCGCTCAGCGACCCGACAGTGCTGCGGGCGGTGCTGATGGTCGGGGCGGCTTACCCGCTCATCGGGCTGCTTGGCCTGGGCATCGGCACGATCGTGCGGCACGGGGCAGCGGCCACTGGGGTGGTCATCGGTGCCGTGTTCGTCGGCGCGCAGGCGCTCGGGGTGCTGGCCCACTCGATTGGCACCTATGCGCCGATCACCATCGTCTCTAACTCGCTGTCTGTCACCAAGGCTGTGACGGCGCATGCAGCGGGCTACCCTGCGCTGGGGCCCTGGGCAGGCCTGGGGGTGCTCGCGCTCTACGCGGCGGTGGCCTTGGCAGCCGGGGCTGCGCTGCTCGCACGGCGTGACGCCTAGCGGGGACACTGGACTCATGAGGAGCAAGGTGGGGCCGCGGGACAAGGAGGCGGGCTCGCGGCCATCCGCCACAGGCCGGCCGCGCGCGGCCGGCGGGGCCGTGCGTACCTTGCTCGGCGCGCCGTTCACCCGGCGGGCCTGGCGGGAGCTGCTGTACGCGGTGGCCGGGATACCGCTGGGCGTGGCGGGGTTCGCGCTCACCGTTGCGTTTCTCGGGCCAGCGACCGTTCTGACGATCTCCCTGATCGGCACCGTCCTCGGCCTCGTGCTGGTCATGGCCGGGCTGCGTGTTGCGCGCGTGGTGAGCGCTGGACAGCGGGCGCTGGCTGGTGCCCTGCTAGGCGAGCGGCTGCCACAACTCCCGCCGTACCGGCCGGCGCACGGGGTGCTCCGCCGCGCCGATGCCCGGCTGCGAGACGGCCCAGGATGGCGGGCGGGGGCCGCTGCCATCCTGGGCCTGCCGATGGCCGTGGCCAAGTACATCGCGGTCCTGTGGTGGGCATACGGAGTGTTCAGCGTGACCTCTCCCGTGTGGTGGCTGCTGTTCCGCAACCATCCGGCCGGCACGCACCTGAGCCCTCTCCATCTCGACGGCCTTGCGGTCGAGACCTGGCCGGGGACCTGGCTGGCGGCCGTCGCGGGGGGCGCGACACTGCTGGTGGCACCGTGGCTGGTCCGTGGAATCGTTGTGCTGGAACTGTGGTTGCTGCGCCGGATCCTTGGGCCCGGCGAAATGGCGGCGCGGGTCGCCACGCTCGAGCGGTCCCGTTCGGAGGTCGTCAACGAGGCCGCGGCGCTTGTGCGGCAGATAGAACGGAACCTGCACGACGGCGCCCAGACCCGGCTGGCGACCCTGGCGCTGCACCTAGGGATGGCGCGGGACAAGCTCGCCGCAGGAAGCCCGGCCGACGTCGCAGCGGCGCAAGTCCTCGTGGAGGCGGCGCACGCCGGGGCGAAGGAGGCGCTCGTGGAGTTGCGGGACCTCTCCAGCGGCATCCATCCACCCGTGCTCGACAACGGCCTCGGTCCGGCCTTGGAGAACCTCGCCGCTGGCAGCGCGATCCCGGTCCGGGTGACGGCGCAGCTGCCGGAGCGACCCTCGCCTGCGATCGAGACAATCGCTTACTTCAGTGCTGCCGAGCTCCTGGCGAACGCTGTCAAGCACAGCAGGGCTAACCTGATCGAGGTCGCCGCTACCTCACCGCCGGGCGGGCCGTTCGTGCTGACCGTCAGCGACGACGGCCGGGGCGGTGCCGACGAGGCGGACGGCTCAGGGCTTTCTGGCCTGCGCCACCGGGCGCACACGGTTGATGGCACCCTCACCGTCACCAGCCCGCCTGGCGGCCCGACCACCGTCAGCGTTGAGCTTCCCCTGCACCCCTGAGGCGACCTCGCCCAGCCCTGTTAACCCTCTGCCTCGCCCTGTGCCGCTCACCCTGTGGCGCCGCCGCCGGCCGTGGGACTATGGCGGGCATGCGGGTCGTAATCGCGGAGGACTCCGCACTGCTGCGGGAAGGTCTCGTGCGGCTGCTTGAGGACCGGGAGTACGAGGTGGCCGCGGCGGTCGGGGACGTCGGCTCGCTGCTCGCTGCAGTCGCCGAGCACCATCCGGACGTGGTGGTGACCGACATCCGGATGCCGCCCACCCACACCGACGAGGGCCTGCGAGCCGCGGCGGAGCTGCGAAGGCATCACCCGGAGATCGGGGTCCTTGTGCTGTCCCAGTACATCGAGACCACCTACGCGACCGCGCTGCTCGCCGGGAACGCCGGGGGCGTCGGCTACATGCTGAAAGACCGGGTGGCGGACGCGGCGGAGTTCGCCGGTGCACTCGAGCGGGTCGCCGCGGGCGGGACCGCGCTCGACTCTGAGGTGGTCACGAAGCTGATGCGGGCAAGCCGGCAGGTCGGCGGGCTCGGCGGGCTCACACCAAGGGAGCGCGAGGTCCTCGAACTTATGGCCGAGGGGCGTTCCAATGCAGCGATCGCTGAGGCAATGGTGATCTCATCCGGAGCCGTGGAGAAACATGTCGCCTCCATCTTCGGCAAACTGGGACTGCCTTCGTCCGAAGCCGACAACCGGCGGGTGCTAGCCGTGCTGCAGTATCTGCGAGCCTGACCCACGGCCGGGTGAGTTCGCAGAATCGCCCCAAGTCATCGTGATCACCGCGACCGGCCGGTCCGCACCGTGTCCTGAGACCCGGCTCGTCTTGCGACCGGGCCCGCGCCGCCAGGGACGGGAGGCCCGGCTGCCGGGCGGTCCCTGCGTGGCGGCTACGCCCTTCATGCGGATCGGCGAAGGCGCGGGCGGTGTGTCGGCGGGCCAGCTCGGCGGCTTCGCCGAGGCCGATCACCACGGTGCCGGAGTGGGCGGCGAGAAAGGCGGCTGGAGCGTGTCCGTATCCGCCTGATGCGGGGGTGTGAGCTTGAGCCCGCGCCGCTGCGAGCTTTGAGTCCTGCTCAGCTGCCACTGGCCCGGGCGAGATTGGCGGCGACCGCGGACCTGTCTTTCTGGTAAGCGCTGGGGCGAGTCCACGGAGTCAGTGCTCTGGCGGCCGCCCGGAATGCCGCCGCGGGGGCCGGCCTGGATGAGGAGCCCGCTGTAGGTGAGCAGCGCCGCAATGAAGCCGAGTGCCATGCCGTACGACCACCAGTTGCTCTTGGTGATCATGGTGAGAATGCCGGCCGCGATAGTGGCGGCGATGGCGGCGCTGCCGCAGATCGCCAGGCGGCGCGACTGGTCCGTCAGGCCTGCTGTGGCGCCGATGACAAGGATCGCACCGACGGCGAGACCAACGGCGATGAGCACGTGTGCGGCCAGGAACACGGTGCTGGCTGTCTGGGTGGCCCCCGTGGCCTGGGAGGGCAGGCCGAGGAGATCGACGGCCATGCCCAGCAGGAACTGGGCCGTCAGGCCCAGGATCTGGTGCCGGGCGAGGTGCCGGACGTCGCGCCGGTGAGCGTTCATGGCTGCGGTCAGTCCTGTCATTGGTTGTCTCCTCAGGGGTCCGTGGATTGGGTGCGGGCGGCTCAGCCGCCGGCAGGCAGATGCCCAGGCCCAAGGCTGCTTCCGGGCGCGGTCAGCGTTGCCGGCCGTAGAGGTAGACGGTGACCGGCGCGAACACGGCTACCAGCGCGGCCGAGGCGAGCAGCACCCAGGCCACCTGCCCGGCCGCGGCCTGACCGTGCATGAGGCTGCGCTCGGCGCTCACCAGGTGGCTGACCGGGTTGACTCTGACGAAGGCCTGAAGCCAGCCCGGCATGGTCTGCGGGCGTACGAACACGTTGCTGGCCAGAGTCAGCGGGAACAGCACGACGGTGCCGACGCTCATGACGGCCTGCGGGGTGCGCATGAGCAGGCCGAGGGTGGTCCAGGCCCACGAGAGGCTGAGCGCGAACAGCACGAGGAGGCCGGTTCCGGCGAGCACGCCGGCTGCGCCTCCGGCCGGGCGGAAGCCCATCACCAGCCCGAGCGCGATCACCAGGCCGGCGGCGAGCAGGTATCGGGCGACGTCGCCGAGCAGGGCACCGGCGATCGGAGCCGGCCGCCAGATGGGAAGTGACCGGAAGCGGTCGGACACCCCCTTGGCCGCATCGGCGTTGAGCCCGACCCCGGCGTACATGGTGACCAGCAGGACAGCCATGACGAGCGTGCCGGGGAGGATGAACTGCAGGTAGCGGCTGGCCGAGCCGGCCAGGGCGCCGCCGAACAGGTACGTGAACATCAGCGTGAACACGACCGGGATCGCGATCACGTCGAAGAGCTGCTCGGGGACATGCTTGATCTTCAGCAGGGCCCGCCAGCCGAACGCAGCCGAGGCTGCCAGCGCGCTGGCGGGGACCGGGCGCGGCCCCGCGGGGAGGCCGGGGTGCGGCGCCTGCCTGGAGCTGGCCGGGCTGGTGGTAGCAGGGATCACGATGCCGCCTCCTGGGTGCTGTCGTTGCCGGCGCCGCCATGGCTGGTGAGGGCCAGGAATACTTCGTCCAGGCTTGGCTGGCCGAGCGCGAAATCGCCGACGGCGATGCCTGCTCGGGCCAGCTCGGTGATTGCGATGGCCACCTGCTCGCTGGTTGGCGACGCGGACTGGCCGGCCGGGATGCTGGCTGTCAGGGCCATCGGGTCGGCCCCGGCCTGGGCTGCCACGCCGAGGGACCGGGTAAGTATGCGCTCGGCGTCGGGCCTGCGTGCGGGGTCGGCCAGCCTGATACGGAGGGTTCCGGAGCCGACCGACGCCTTGAGCTCGCCGGTTGTTCCCTCGGCGATGACCGTGCCGTGGTCGATGACGGCGATCCGGTCGGCGAGCGCGTCCGCCTCGTCCAGGTACTGGGTGGTGAGCAGGACGGTGGCACCGCCGGCGACGATCGCGCGGATGATGTCCCAGACCTGGGCGCGGCTGGCGGGGTCCAGGCCGGTGGTCGGCTCGTCCAGGAAGTACAGGTCGGCGCGCACGATGATGCTGGCGGCCAGGTCGAGGCGGCGGCGCATCCCCCCGGAGAAGGACTTGACCTGCCGGGAGGCGGATTTCTCGAGCCCGAAAGCCGCCAGGAGTTCCGCCGCGCGCGCCCTGGCGGCACGGCGGGCCAGGCCAGCCAGGCGGCCGAGCAGCACGAGGTTCTCGCGGCCAGTCAGGTCATCATCCACGGTTGCGAACTGGCCGGTCACGGCGATCCGGCGGCGCACGGCAGCCGCCTCCTTGACCACGTCGTGACCCAGCACCCTGGCCCGGCCGCCGTCGGGAGCGAGCAGGGTGGCGAGGATCCGCACCGTGGTGGTCTTACCCGCGCCGTTCGGCCCGAGCAGGCCGTACACAGTGCCCGGCGGCAACTGCCAGCTCAACGCCGGCCACCGCCTGGGCAGGGCCGAAGCGCTTGGCCAGCCCGGTGGCCTCGATGGCCAGGGGGGCGCCTCCCGGTGCCAGCCGGGGCCGGCTGCCCGGCGCGGTGCCCGCTTCCGCAATGCTCATAACCATTCCCTCCGGCCGCGTTATCTCGTACAGTGGTGTCAAGAGTAGTTATCTCTTACAATCTTGTCAAGATTAAGGGAGGCTATGGCGACCAAGCCAGCGCAGCCGCAGGCCAGGCAGAGGCGGCGGCGGGCCGACGCCGAGCAGAACGTCACCGCGATCCTGGATGCGGCGGCCAAGGCCCTGAGCGCGCAGCCAGAGGCGAGCGTCGAGGACATCGCAAGGGCTGCCGGGCTCAGCCGCCAGACGGTCTACGCCCACTTCCCCTCACGCGAGGCACTGCTCGACGCTGTCGTCGAGCGGGCGACCGCCGAGGTGACGGCGGCCCTCGACCAAGCCGGGCTCGAGGAGGCACCACCGGCCGAGGCGCTGATCCGGCTGCTCGACGCCGGCTGGCAGGCGAGCGCCCGCTACCCATTCCTCTGGCACCTGCCCGCGGTGAGCCCGGACCAGGACCTCGACCGGCACGGCCCTGTCGTCGAGCGGCTGCATGACCTCATCCGGCGCGGGCAGGAAAGCGGCGACTTTGACCGCAGCCTCTCCCCCGGCTGGCTCCTCGCCGCCGGCCTGGCCATCGGCCGCGCCGCCGAGGACGAAGTCAAGGCCGGCCGGATGACCATCGCCGAGGCCACCAGCGCCGTGCACCACAGTTTCCTGCGGCTCTTCGGCATCCACGACCCCACGCCGCGGTGACCGCGGCACCCAGTACCGGGACGCACCGTCCCCGGGAGGACAGGGCGCGGCCGGGCCACAGTCGCCAGGCGAAGCCGGCCGCCGCTGGAGCGGTCGATGGACGCGAAAACCTCAACGGGCCGACGGCGGAGCCGCGCGGGCGCGGTGCGCCTGCCGATCCCGAGGGGGGCGGCGAGCGCGACGCCGTCCGGGGAAGGCCAGGAGCTCCCTGACGTCCGGCTCGCGGTGCTGAGCAGCATGGACAGCGAGGTGCCCCAGCCTCCCGGACCAGATCGCGAGCAGAAGAGTCTCCAGCCCCATCAGGCGGACGCCACGCCGCCGCCAGCTGGTGGTGCATGCGGCTACCAGCTTCCCGCCGGCCCCGGACCGCTGCGCATGCGGGTGGACGGCCAGCGGCCCGAACCAGCCAAGCGTGCCCCGCGCCACCGAGATCAGCGCCCCCGCCACCCGGCCCGGGTCCTGCTCCCGCACGGCGACGAAGCGCCCGCGCGGATCCGCACACCGCACGGCGAAGAACAGCGCCGGGATCGCACGCCGCCCGGCAGGCCCCGCACCCCCAGCCGGTACACCCAGCGCCCCGAACGCCGCGTTCGTCACCGACGCGACGCCCGGCAGATCTCCGGAAGTCATCGCCCGGACCACGCTCGCGCTCATGGCTCACTCCTCCAGCCGACCGGGTGGACTCTCTGGCTGGCTGGTCCTTCTCGGCCGGTCATCGGCCTCCAAGAACGCTGACCTGCTCGTGCTGCGGCACGACGTCGCCGTGCCGCGCCCATCGGCGGCCCCGGCTCGACTGGGCCGACCGCGCGGTCCCCGCCGCGCTGATCCATCTGCTGCCAGCGGCGCTGAGGATTCCACCGGCACCGGAGCGGCGTGCTGACACGACGTGGCGGAAGTTCCTGCGCACCCAGGCAGCCACGATGCTCGCCACCGACTTCTTCCACCTGGATTGCGCGGTGACCCTGCGGCGCCTGTACTGCCTGTTCGTCATGGAGGTGGGCAGCCGTTACGTGCACATTCTCGGGATCACCGCGAATCCGGATGGCCCGTGGACAGTGCAGCAGATCCGCAACTTGCTGATGGACCTGGATGATCGAGCCGCGGACTTCCGGTTCCTGGTCCGTGACCGGGCCGGGCAGTTCACCACCTCGTCCGGCGCGGTCCTGGCCAACGCTGGTATCCAGGCGTTGAAGATTCCGCCCCGCAGCCGCGCGCGAACGCTTATGCGGAACGGTTCGTGCTCACCGCCCGGACCGAGGTCACCGACAGGATGCTCATCTTCCGCGAACGGCACCTGCGAACAATCCTCGCCGAGTACGAGGCACACTACAACGGACGGCGACCCATCGCAGCCGCCAGCTCCGCCCACCCCGTCGCTGATCTCTCCCAGAAGCGGATCAACCGCCTGCCCGTCCTTGGCGGCCTTATCAACGAATACGAGCGGGCCGCATAGAAGCCCAGTTCAGGGCTAGTGGCCGAGTTCTGGAACCCCACAGGCCTGTACATGCTCGGCCTGACCTGGCAGCACACCCGCGGTTCCGCGCTGCTCAGCTGGGTAGGCAGTGACGCGGCCTTCCTGGCCGGGCAGATCCCCCGCCGGTGAACCGATGAACAAGCAGAAGCATCCCACCCGACGAAATCAAGATTGGCGCAGGCCGCCGCACCGGCCACGGCGCCCGCTGCCCGCGGCGGCCCGCCATCCTGACCGCCCTCACTACCGCCGCGGTCATCGGCATGGCGGTCCTCCGGCGGGTCGCGCTCACCCTGCACCAGATCAGTCCCGGACGGCACGGACCAGGGTATCGACCGCCTGGCCTGTGCCGACCGGGCGCCGGACCCGCTCCGCCCGAATCACCCTGAGCCCGCCGAGGGCGCGCGTGATGGATTCCGGCGTGTACAGGACAGTCGGATCCGGCGGGCCGCCGGCCCCCTCCGTCAGGTTGGTCACATCGTGGCCCACCACGAGCAGCACACCCCCGGGCGCGAGTGCTGCCGCGGCGCGGCGCAGCACGCCGTCCAGTTCCGCCTCCTGAAGCTGGAGGTAGGCGATGAGCACGAGCTGGAAAGAGCCCTCCCCGGGCTGGTAGTCACGCAGATCGGCGTGCACCCAGTCGATGGCCAGACCGCGCGCCCCGGCCAGGCGGCGGCCCTTGTCCAGCCCGACGGCGGAAAAGTCCACGGCGGTAACCTGCCAGCCGCGGTCAGCAAGCCACACGGCGTTGCGGCCCTCACCAGCACCGACGTCCAGTGCCCGCCCCGGTGGCAGCGCCTGCAACTCCTCCACCACGAACCGGTTCGGCTGGGCCGTCCACACCAGCTCAGCACCTGCGTAGCGCTGGTCCCATTGCTGGCTGTCCACGATGCCACCTTTCCCACGCGTCAAATTTTTTTTTTTTTTTTTTTTTTTTTTTTTTTTTTTTTTTTTTTTTTTAAAAAAAATTCTTGCATTATTGAGGTTTTTACTTGTCCTTCCGGACGGCTGGACCGCCCGGCAGCCGGGCTGGCTATGAAACCCAAGATTAATTTCCCTAACGATACCCTAGGGGGTATTGATGGAGCGCAGCTCGATGATGAGCTGGCGGACTGCCGCAAGGGGGCGGGTCATGGCGCGTGTGGTGATCCTCGGAGCCGGGATTTCGGGGCACACTGCTGCCCTGCATCTGCGGCGGTTGCTGGGCAAGGGCCACGAGGTGGTGGTCGTGTCGCCTAACGCGGACTGGAACTGGATCCCCTCCAACATCTGGGTCGGGGTCGGCAGGATGTCACCCGCCCAGGTGACGTTCCCGCTGGCACCGGTGTACCGGCGCCAGGGCATCGGGTTCCGGCAGGCCAGGGCGGTGGCGATCTGGCCCGAGGGAGAAGGTGACAGCGGGCCCGCGGTGGACGTCGTCTCCACCCTTCCGGGCCAGGCCGGCGAGCGGAGCCGGGTCAGTTACGACTACCTGGTCAACGCGACCGGGCCGAAGCTGAACTTCGCCGCCACGCCCGGGCTGGGACCGGACGGGAATTCCCTGTCGGTGTGCACGCCCGGGCACGCCCAGCAGGCCGCGCAGGCGCTGGACCAGGTGATCGGGAAGCTGCGGGCCGGGCAGCGGCAGACCCTGGTCATCGGGGTCGGGCACGGCATGTGCACCTGCGAGGGCGCGGCGTTCGAGTACACCTTCAACGTCGAGCATGAGCTGCGTACCCGCGGGCTGCGGGATCTCGCCGAGGTGATCTACCTCAGCAACGAGTACGAGCTGGGTGACTTCGGTGTCGGCGGGATGGTGTTCGCCCAGCAGGGGTTCCTGTCCTCCAGCCAGATCTGGACCGAGTCGCTGTTCCGCGAGCGCGGGGTGCAGGCCATCCTGCGTGCCCACGTCGAGCGGGTCGAGCCGGGCAAGATCTACTACGAGACCCTCGACGGCCGGCGAGATGCTCTGGCCTTCGACTTCGCCATGCTGCTGCCCCCGTTCCGGGGCGCCGACCTGAAGGCCTATGACCGGGCCGGGACCGACATCACGGCCGGCCTGTTCGCCCCCAGCGGCTTCCTCAAGGTTGACGCCGACTACACGCCGAAACCAGCCGGCGAGTGGCGCGCCGAGGACTGGCCGCAGACCTACCAGTCCCCCGGGTACGCCAACGTGTTCGGGATCGGGATCGCGTTCGCCCCGCCGCATGCCATCTCCACCCCCCGCACCAGTCCCAACGGCACGGTGATCTCACCCGCACCCCCGCGCACCGGGATGCCGTCCGCGGTGATGGGGCGGCAGGTGGCCCGCAGCATCGCCGGCATGATCCGCCATGGCACCAGCCTGCCCGTGCACACCGCGTCGATGGCCGCGATGGGAGCGGCCTGCATCGCCTCGGCCGGAGCGGGGATCCGCACCGGGACCGCCGCGGCGATGACGATGTATCCCGTCGTCCCGGACTACACCCGCTACCCGGTGCACGGGCGCAGCGTCAAAGACACCTACGGCGAGATCGGCCTGGCCGCGCACTGGGTCAAGCACCTGCTCCACTTCGTCTTCATCTACAAGGCCAAGGCCCGGCCCGGCTGGGCCTTCCTGCCCGAGTGAAGCGCCAGGATGGCCGCCGGCGGCTTCCGCCAGCCCCGGCCCCCGCCCGCTGATCCGCAATGAACCTGGAAGGATCCTGATGGACACCAACGGCGACCGCATCGCCACGGCACCGCTTCCCACCCCGCGCACGCTGCGCCGGCGCAGCTCGATCCCGCTGCAGCTGTGGCGTTTCGGGCAGATCAACCTGCGCATGCTCCGCATGGTGCGCAAGGCTCACTGACCGCATGCAGGCCCGGCGGCTCGTACCTGAGGCAGGCGGGCGGGAGCGGGAACCAGCGCAGGGCCTCGAAGTCCGGGCCGAGCCCGGTCGGGCCGTCATCAAGGGCAGCGGGGCGCGCCGCCAGCAGTTCCCGGGCCTGGCGCAGATAGCCGGGGAACGCATCCTCGCCTGCCTGCGCGCGGTGCCGCGGGTACGACATCTCCCCGCCGCGGCGTAGCTGCACCTCGGAAAGCCGCAGCGGGGTCTGCCGGCGCCTGGCCGGCGTGCCGCCACAGGCCGGTTCGCGGGTCGAACGAGTAGGCCGGCAGCAGCCGGTAGCCCTCCGTCCGCGACCAGCTCGACCGCGTCCGCGATATAGCCGGCGGCGGCCGCGGAGATGAAGTAATTGAGGTTGACCCGGGTCCAGCCGGGTTTCACCCCGTCGCATCCCTGCCCGATCTCCTCGCGCAGCGCATGCGAGCGGGCGGCGCCGATGGCCAGCAGCCGGTGCCCGTACGGTCCCGCGCACGAGCACCCGCCGCGGGCCTGGATGCCGAACAGGTCGTTCAGCAGCGCCACGACAAAATTGTGATGCAGGTAGCGCTCGTCCCCGTACCTGATGCGGAAGGAGACCACGGCCAGCCGGCGGGCCTGGCGGCTGCCCAGGATCTCGATCCGCGGGTTGCCCTCCCACCGGCGCAGGACGCGCTGCCAGAGCCGCTCCTCGCGGGCGGCGATCAGGTCCGTGCCGATGGCCTGCTTGAGGCCGAACACCAGGCCAGCCCGGATCGACTCGACAATGGCCGGGGTGCCGCCCTCCTCGCGGGCCACCGGGTCGTCGAGATACCGGTGGCCGGCCGGGTCGACGAACGCGACCGTGCCGCCACCCGGCACGGTCGGGACGGCGTTGCGGACCAGTTCCCGTGCCACCACCAGCACGCCGGGTGTTTGCGGGCCGCCGGGAAACTTATGCGGGGACAGGAAGACCGCATCCTTATGGTCACCCGCGCCGGGCGCGGACGGCGCCACCCGGATCGGCACGTAGGGCCCGGCCGCCGCGTAGTCCCAGAAGGCCAGCGCGCCATGCGCGTGCAGCAGCCTGCTGACCGCGCCGGTATCGGTGAGGATCCCGGTCACGTTGGAGGCGGCGGAGAAACTGCCGATGCGCAGCGGCCGGCCGGCGAACCTGATGAGCTGGCGCTCCAGGTCGGCCACGTCGATGTGCCCGTCGGGGTCCTCGGCGATGACCACGACGTCGGCGATGGACTCCCGCCAGGGCAGCTCGTTGGAGTGGTGCTCGTATGGGCCCACGAACACCACCGGCCGCCCGGCCTCCGGGATGGCGGCGCAGAGGTCATACCGTTCATCCAGCCCCGCCGGGATACGCAGCTCCAGGACGCCGATCAGTTTGCTGACGGCGGCGGTTGCCCCGGACCCGCAGAAGATGACCAGGTCATCCTCGGTCCCGCCGACCGCGTCGCGGATCATCCGCCGCGCATCCTCCCGCAGCCGCGAAGTCTGCAACCCGGTCCCCGAACTCTCGGTGTGCGTGTTCGCGTACCGCGGCAGCACCGCATCACGGATGAAGTCCTCCAGGAAATCCAGCGACCGCCCGGACGCCGTGTAATCCGCGTAGGTCACCCGCCGCGGCCCGAACGGGCCGCCCATCAGCTCCCCCTCACCAATGATCCCCCGCCGCACCCGCTCCAGCAGCGGCGACGTCGGCAGCTCCCCGTCCGCCACCGGAAGACTCCCCTGTGCCGCACCGGATGTGCTCATCCCAGCGTCCTATCCCCTGGCCCCGCGCACCGCGGACAGCCCGGATCCGCTCCAGCCGGCTCGCCCTGGCCTCGTCTGCCGAGCCCGCGTTCCCTGGATCCCATAATACCCTAGGGGGTATTATGGTCGAGGTGGGCTGCCCAGCATGTACTGGAACCTCATGGTGAAGGGCCTCGCCTGACGCCCTGCGGGCGGCCGTTAACAAAGCGGCTGGAACGGGCAAAGCCTTGTCCTGAGGTGCTGAGCGGGCCTGAACCGCAGCTAGCCTGAATCAGGCTCGCTGACTGCACACGACGGGCCTGAGCGGTCGTGGTTGATCACGAGGATGCGTCCGGCGGCAGCCAACCCGGGGTCAGGAGGGAAGGCAGGTCATGCAGGACGATCACCCGCCGCGACGGGCCCACGGCGGAAGCCACCGGGCGGGCCAGGCGGGTGATTCCTGGCCGGGAACGGGTCAGCGGGCCGGCACCCCGCGGGAGCAGCCGGAGCGGGCCTGGCGCGAACCCGCTGGCTGGCCGCCCGACGAGACGCGGGTGCCGTCCGGCCGGTATCCGGGCCAGGGCAACCGTAACGGGCACGGACCGGGTAACGGGTACGGCACGGATGCTGGCTACGGCGCCGGTAATGGGCAGGACACGGATCCCGGGTACTGGGCAGCGGACCTGGATCACGAGCCATGGATGCAGCCGCCGGCCGCGGCTGCGGCTGGCGGCCCGCGGAAACCGCAGAGCCGCCGGGCCAGGCGCCGGGAAATCCGCAGTGCCCGCCGGACAGTCATTGGCCGGCACCCGTTCCTGGCGGCCCTCTGCGCGGTCGTCCTGCTGCTCACCCCGGTGTGGTACTCGCTGGGCAGTGCGCTCACCAATCCTGGCCTGGGGTCATCGGCCGCCGCCCGCGGCGCGGAATGGTTCCGGGAGCACGGCGGCAGCCCGATCGTGAACTGGGCCGAGAACGTGTGGTACTCCCACCATGCGCCACCGGTCGGCGGCAAGCCGGCCCAGTCCGCCATCCCCAGCCTGGGCGGCACGGGCGGGGCGGGCGGCCACCGGGGGCGGGGCGTCGCACACCTGGCGGCGCCGGCCCGGATGACCTCGCCCGCCGGTCACCGGCTGCCCGGGGAGGGCATCTGGCATCCGGCCGGGCGGCGGGTCGGCGGCTATCCGGCGGTCTATGAGACATGGGTGCGGCCGGACGCGGTGCACACCAGCCTGGTCGTCGGAGTGGCCTGGATGGACACCCGGCTGCTCCGGGCGACGCTCTACTCCGGGAGCACGATTCCCGGCGGCGGCCCTTACCGCTACACCGCGCCCGTCTCCCGGGTCGCGTCCAGGAGCCTCGTCGCGGCCTTCAACGCCGGGTTCCTGATGGGCAACGCCAACGGCGGCTACTACACCGGCGGCAAGACCATCCTCCCGCTGCGCAAGGGCGCCGCGTCGTTCGTCATCTACCGCAACGGCTCGGCCAACATCGTCGCCTGGGGCCACGGCGCCACTCTCACCCCGGACGTCGTCTCGGTACGGCAGAACCTCGACCTGCTGGTCAGCAACGGGAAGGCCGTGCCCGGCCTCAACCCCAGTGACACGACCCGGTGGGGCTTCACCCTCGGGAACGCCGTCTATGTCTGGCGGTCAGCCGTCGGCATCACCGCCAACGGGGCCCTGGTCTACGTGGGGGGTCCCGGGCTCAACATCACCACGCTGGCGGACATCCTGGTCCGGGCGGGCGCCGTCCGCGGCATGGAACTGGACATCAACACCGACTGGGTGAACTTCGCCTCGTACCACCCGAACGGGGCCAGCGCCCGGGCCACCCCCGCCAACGGGAAAGACCTGCTGCCGGGCATGTTCGGCGCGCCCAACCGGTACTTCGAGTCCTGGTGGCCGCGTGACTTCTTCACCATGTCCGCCCGCCCGGTCCCCGGGACCCGCTGAGCGCCACCCCCCGGGCCCCGGTCTCAGCGGTGGCCCGCCCTACTCAGCGGTCAGCGATGGGTCGTGGCTGAGCGGGGACCGGCCGCGCAGGGCTGCGATGAGCGCGGCGAGGGTGGCGGCCGCGGCGAGGAAGAGCGCCGCCACGTCATACCCGGCCTCCGCTCCGCGGGCGGTAGCTTCACCGCTGCCAGCACCGATGGTGTAAGCCAGGCCGCCCAGGGCCAGGCCAAGGGAGGTACCCAGCCCCCGCGTCATGTTGAGCACCCCGCTGGCCATGCCTGACTGGTGAGCGGGAGCGGCCCCCATGATGGCCGCATTGTTCGGCGGGGTGAAAGCACCCAGCCCGATACCCGTCACGGCCAGGGCCCCGAGAAACAGTCCCGGGTGATCCTTGATGACGGGGCTGACGGCGAGCGCGGCCGCGGCAGCCGTCATCCCGCCGACGGTGAGCGGCCGGGCGCCGATCCGGTCGGCCAGCCGTCCGGCGAACGGCGCGGCGATCGCCAGGCCCAGGGGTAGCACCAGCAGTTGCAGGCCCGCCGCGCCCGGCGGCTGATGCTGCGCGATCTCCAGGAAGAACGGCACGACGGTGAGAGTGCCGAAGAGCACGAGGTACGACAGCAGCCCGCTGGCGATCCCGGCGCTGAAGGGGATCCGTCTGAACAGGCTGAGGTCGATCATAGGTGCGCTGGTCTTTGTCTCCCGCAGCAGGAACACGGCCAGCAGCGCACCGCTGGCCCCCAGGAACCCGAGGATCAGCGGGGACGACCAGCCGTACCGGTTGCCATAGGACACGGCGAGAAGCAGCGCGGATATGGCCGGGAGGAAGACGGCGAGGCCGGCCCAGTCGAAGGGGCGGCGGCGGGCCAGGTGGCGGCTCCGGGGGATGAGCAGCCAGGCCAGGACGGTCCCGGCCAGGCCGATAGGCACGTTGACGAAGAAGATCAGCCGCCAGCCGCCGAGCGCGATGAGCAGCCCCCCGGCCGCCGGGCCCAGGGCCAGGCCGAGGGCCTGCGCCGCGCCCTGGATGCCGATCGCCCGGCCCAGGTTGTGCCGGGGGATGGCGCCCGCGATGATCGCGACGCTGTTGGCCTGGAACATGGCCGCGCCCACGCCCTGCAGCGCCCGGAAGCCGATGAGTGCGGGCAGGCTCGGAGCGAATCCGCACAAGGCAGATCCGAGCACGAAGATCACGAAACCGTAGGTGTAGAGGAGCTTGCGGCCGAACATGTCGGCGTAGCGTCCCACCGCGGGCAGGAGCCCGATCAGGACCAGCAGGTAGGCCTGGCCAACCCACTGCACGTCGGCGAGGGAGGCGCCGAAATCGTGTCTCAGGGTGGGAAACGCCAGGGTGACGATGCTGGCGTCGAACTGGCCCATGAAGGCGCCGATGCACACGGTCGCGACCACCAGCCAGTGAGCTCCCGGCCAGTTGCGGACCGCCTCGGGCCGGCGGGGCTCGACCACCAGCCGGGACAGTCCGCGGCGCAATTCCCGCGTCGTCCTGGCCGGGGATGTCATCAGGCCGTGTTCTCGCACCGGCCGCGCCGCCTCCCTGGCCCCGGCAGACCTGCAGGGAGTCCTGGGATCATCACGTTTCTGACGCTAAGGCCGGCCACCCAGGCGGCCTAGCCGGTGATTGCTTGGGAACCCATAAGGCTCGCTTATCGCCAGGCGACGGCGGGCACCGACGGTCGCCAGGGAGCAGGCCGGTCAGGACACGGCGACGTTGAGCAGGCGCCTGGCCAGCGGCGCCAGCGGCTGGGCCTCCAGGCATACCGCCCGGAGCGACCGGGTCAGGGATATACCCTCGGTGCGCACCGCGACCAGGCGGCCGGCATCCAGATCCGCCGCGACGGCCAGGGCGCTGAGCACGGCGGGGCCCTCGCCCCGGCGGGCGGCGGCCAGGATCGCCGCGGTCGAGCCCAGCTCCAGCCGGGAATGCACCCCGCCGCACGCGCCCAGCGCATCCTCCAGGACCTCCCGGGTCCCCGACCCGGGCTCACGGACGATCAGCTCAGCGGCCGCCAGCTCCGCGCACGCCACCGGGGATTGCCGCTCGGCCCAAGGGTGCGCCGGGTCCACCACGACCACCAGGTGGTCGCTGCGGACCACGACCGTCGTCATCCCGTCCAGCCCGGTCTCGTGCCCTTCCACGAACCCGACATCAGCACGGCCGTCCCGGACCCGGGCCAGCACCTTCGCCGAGTTGGTCACCTCGACGGCGAGGATCACCTCGGGGGATTCGCGGTGCAGCGCGGCGAGCCAGCCCGGGAGCAGGTGCTCGGCCACCGTGAGCGAAGCCGCGACCCGCAGGTGCGAGCTCTCCTCGGCCACTACGGCCGCCACCCCGGCCATCATCGCCCCCGCCTCGCCGAGGACCCGCCGGGCCAGGGTCGCTACCCGCTCGCCAGCCGGCGTGAGCCGGGTCCCGGCGGGGCCGCGCTGCAGCAAGACGACGCCCAGCCTGCGCTCTAGCTGGCTCATCCTCATGCTGACCGCGGGCTGTGACATCCGGTGACGGCTGGCCGCCTGGCCCAGGCTGCCCAGCTCCGCGATCGAATCGAGCAAATCCAGGGCAATGAGGTCAGGCGTGGACGGCGGAAGCATGGCCCCAGGCTAGCTTCAGCAACGCCGGACCGCGGGCCGCGACAGAGGGGATGCGGGGGCGGCCGGCTGGGCTGGTCACCCCCAACGGGTGCTTATGGGGGACTCAGCGGCTCGGGGTGACCGCGCCGCTAGGTCCCGCTATCGGCGTCCACGGCCTGCCGGGCCCGCCCGCCGAGGTCCCGCAGCGTGCTGGCAGTGGCGGCGGACCGCTGCATCCACCAGACGCGCGGGTCCGCAGGCACGGCGGGCCGGCGGGCGTGCCGCCGGGACCACGCGGCGGCGTGCCCGGCGAGCCAGTCCAGCGTCGCCGCGGTATCTTGCTCCAGCATCGCTTTCAGCGCGAAGCGGCGTTCGCCGCGGCGCAGGCCCAGGCCCAGGTGGCCGGCGGCAGCGGCCAGGTCTGGATAGGCCAGGATGAATCCGGTCCGCACCGGCACCGGCAGCGCATCCAGCAGCTCACCGTGTGAGGCATCCGCGCTGATGCCTGCGGGGGCGGTCCGCAAGGCCAGCGGCAGGGAGGTGGCGGGCGTGCTCGTGGCCGCCTCGCGGGACAGCGCCCGCAGCAGCAGCCGGGCCCACGGCCGGGCGCCCGTTTCCTGCTCGCCGGCGGCGTCCAGGTAGCCCGGCATCCAGGACCACAGCTGCTCCCAGAGGATTGCGGTCCGGATGTGGTCGAGGCGCTCGCGGGTCCGCGGGGCCCGGGCGGCCTGGGCGGCCTCGCCGAGCTCGGCGTAGAGCGCGAGAATGACGCCGAGATGATCCGCGTCACTGGGCGGCGTCAGGCCCAGGGCCCGCCACACGCCCTCGATGCGGTCGGCTCCCTCGCCGCCCAGCTTGCCCTCGCCGCCCAGGTGGATGGAGGCATAGGGCGGCAGGGACAGCACGAATAGGCCGGTGTACTGGGCGGCGGTCCAGGCCGGCAGTCCGAGGGCAGCACCGGCGCGGCTGGTGGCCGCGGGCGGCCCGAGCGCGAGTGTGCCGAGGGCTCTCAGCAGCTCCCATCGGCCCTCTCCTGGCCCGTCTTCGCCGGCCGGCGGGGCGATGCCGGTCATGTCCGGATCCGCGGGAGGGTGAACGCGTCCGCGGACGGCTTGAGCGGGCGCATCAGCCATCCTGGCCGGCGCCGGCCGTCGGGTGACACGGAGCCCGCCGGCCTCGTCGCGGCCATCCACTCCCGGTAGACCTCGGCGGCCCGGACCGTGTCCACGCAGATATCCCCGGCCGTGTCGCCGGGTGCGGCCGGCCGTACCCGTACCGCCTGATGCCAGCAGTGCATGCCGGAGATGGGGTCGGGATGGACGCTGAAGGTGAGGTTCTGGTGCACGCCGGTGTCGCTCCACCAGATCCGGGCCGTGTCCGGGTCGGCTGACTGATACGGCCCGACCGTGGCCTGGCGTCGCATGGCCCAGCCACCGTCCTCGCGGCGCAGGTCAACGGTGGCCATCATCCCGCCGGAATTGACCGGGTGGCCGGTCAGCTTCCAGCGGCCCATGTGGTGGCTGCAGGCGACGACACCGGGCCGGATCCCCTCCGTCAGCCACGCTTTCGCCACGAAGTAGCCGATCTCGGTCTCCACCCGGATCAGGTCGCCGGTACGGCGGATCCGCAGGCGCTGCGCGTCGGCGGGGTGAATCCACACGGGGTTGGTGTGCGCCAGTTCGTCGAGCCACTTGGAGTTCGCGGAGCGGGTGTGGATCTGGGTGGGCAGCCGGAAGGTGGACAGCAGCACCAGCTGGTCCCCGGCCAGGTTGTCCGGGTGCACGTGGCTGCGGATGTAGCCGGGCAGCGCGTGCTCGGGCCAGCCCCAGGCCGCGAGGGTCGAGGACCAGAACTCCAGCCTCCCGGATGGTGTCGGGAAGCCCCGCCGGATGACCCCGTCGATCTGCACGCCGGCTGGCCAGCGGCAGGCGGCGTCTGGCTCGGGAGCGCCGGACGGGACGACATTAGGGTTGTCGGGCTTGGGGGCGGTGCTGTACACGCGGCCGGCTGGCGTGACATGCATCCCCGTGAGTTCCCCGGATGGGACCAGCTGCTCGTGCAGCGCGCCGCCGCCTTTAGTGACCTCGAACGCACCGTAGCGGCGCATCCACTGCAGCGGGGTCAGGCCCTCGGCCGCGGCCCGCTCGGGCAGCCCGGGAACGGAGTGCTCGAACATCCACCCGTAGTACTCGTCCACGGTGAGCTTCTCGCCTGGCCGGGCCCGCGATTCGTGGTACTGGCGGATGCCCAGAGCGCCGTCCGGGTCGATACGCCAGGACAGATCGATCCAGAATTCGTTCTCTTCCCACACCTCCCCCGGGTTGACCTGCCGGGTGTCGGTGATGGTCTCGCCGAGCCGTTCCCGGGCGGCACGCAGCACCGGCTGGCGGAAACCGACCCACTGGCCGTCGTACTGCTCGTAGGAATGGGTGTCGTGCCGCTCCGAACCGTGCCCCATGGGCAGCACGTAGTCCGCGAAGTACGCCGACTCATTCCAGGTGGGAGTGAGCGCGACGAAACAGCCGACCTTGCCGGGGTCGGTGAGGACCTCCATCCAGGACAGCCCGTCCGGGTTGGTCCACACCGGGTTGTAGACCCGGATGAAGTAGGTATCCAGCCGGCCCCGGCCCTCCTTCAGGAAATGCGGGAGCAGGAACGACATCTCGTTCTGGGCGAGGGGGAACTCCAGCGGCCACGACAGTTCCTGCCATACGCCCGGGTGCGGCGGCACATGGATGGGGCGTGGCACGAACTTGTTCCATGCGTTGGGGAACGTGCCGCCCTCGGTGGCGACGGCGCCGAGCAAGGCGGAAATCAGGAACAGGGTCCGGGACACCTGCCAGCCCCCGAGGTTGCCCGCGGCCGCCGAGCGCCACGAGTGGCAGGAAAAGCGGGTCCCTGCCCCGGCGACCACCTCGGCGACTTCCGCCAGTACCGCGGCGTCGATCCCGGACTCCGCCGCGGCGAAGTCGAACGTGTACCCGGCGTACAGCCCGGCGAGGATCGCCTCGAACGCCTCGAAGGTCACCGGCTGGCCCGGGTGGCATGCGGTGAGGTATTCCGCCCAGTTCCACCACCGGCGGACGAATTCCCGGTCGTAGCGGCCGGTCTGGATCAGGTGGCTGGCGATGGCCAGGTTGATCGCGGCCTCGCTGCCGGGCTGCGGGGACAGCCAGTAGTCGGCGTGGGTGGCGGTGTTGGACAGCCGGGTGTCCAGCACGATGACCTTGGCCCCGTTCTCCCGGGCCTCGGTGATCCGCTGGGCGTGCGGGTTGAAGTAATGGCCCGTTTCGAGGTGGGCACTGATCAGGTAGATGACCCTCGCGTTGGCGTGGTCCGGGCTGGGCCGGTCGATGCCCATCCAGAACTGGAACCCGGTCCGGCCACCGCTGGAGCAGACGTTGGTGTGCGAGTTGTGGCCGTCAACGCCCCAGCTGGCCAGCACCCGCTCGGTGTAGCCATCCTCGCCCGGACGTCCGAGATGGACCATGATCTCGTTATGCCGCTGCTCGGTGAGCGCGTTGCGGAGCCGGGCAGCCAGTGCGTCGAGCGCCTCGTCCCAGGTGATCCGCTCCCATTTCCCTTCGCCGCGGGCCCCGGCGCGGCGCAGCGGGTACAAGATCCGGTCGGGGTCGGTGACCTGGTTGATGGTGGACGGCCCCTTGGCGCAGTTGCGGCCCCGTGAGCCCGGATGCTCGGGGTTGCCCTCGAACTTGCGGACCTGCAGGCTGGCCGGGTCGACGTAGGCCAGCAGGCCGCAGGCGGACTCGCAGTTGAAGCACGTGGTGGGCACCAGCATCGAGTGCCGCTCGACCCGCCTCGGCCAGGCCCGCGAGTCCAGTTCAACCCAGTCATCCCACCGCTCCTTCGGCGGGAACGCGGCCAGCACGCCCTGGCTGGGCCCCTGGTAGAAGGTCTCCCCGCGGGCTTCCACGCTGGCCCGGTCCGCCTTGACCAGGGCACCGAGCGCGTCGAGGTCCCGTTGCGGAGATTTGGTCATGTGATTTCCCCTCAGGCGAGCGGCACGGACTGGCCAGCCTGGACGTATGCGTGCTCGTGGGCCAGCAGCCCGGCGAGTGCGAGCGGGGCGGCGGCCACCCCGATCCACGGTGCGGCCACCGCGGCGGCGACCAGCGCGACGCCGGGCCAGAAGAACCTCCAGTAGCGGCCCCGCGTCATCGCCCCGGCCGCCAGCTGGGCATGCGCCGTGGGGTGGGTGAGCGTCATCTCCCCCGCCACCAGGAGCAGGTGCGCGGCGGCCGCGGCGCAGAGCAGGGCCTCCGCCCCGGCCACGCCGCGGTGCGGCGACAGCCACACCGCGAACGGCAGGGCGGCGGCCGCGCCGGCCAGAACGGCCTGCACCGCCAGGTGCGGCGCGAGCAGCGCGCTCTGCCACAGGTCGCGGGCCCTGGCCTGCGCGAACAGGTAGGCCGTGTAACAGGCGGCAGCGATCGCCAGCGGCATGGCGAAGCCCGCGGCGACCTGGCGGGTAAGGAGGGAACCGGTCAGTGATCCAAGCAGGTAGAAGGTAACCGCGGCCCCGTAGCCAGCGATGATGAACGACCCGCGCACCAGCCAGCTCCGCCAGTGATGCCGGGTGAAGATCAGGTAGAAGCGCAGCGGGTGCTTGAGATCCCAGATCAGCAGGACCCCGGTGATGGCTAGGAAGCCCAGCGCCAGCCCGGGCGCCGCCCAGCGGGCCACCGGGTCGTTCCAGCCCAGCCCGGCCAGCACCAGGATCAGCGGGACGAGGAACCCTCCGGCGGCGATCCCCTTCGTCCAGGTGTAGAGGCTGACCCGCCACCCCCACGGCGCGAAGTGCGGGATGTCATAGGACAGCAGCGCCGCCGCCGAGGAGTTATGGCGGCCGGGATGGCCAGGCGGAACATGCCCGGGCCCGCTGCCCTGGGTGGCCCAGGCCAGGAGACCGCCCTCCGGGCGGCGGGCGGCCAGCGGGTCCAGCGTCGCCTGGTCCGCGCCCTTGTAGAACACGCCCGGCCTGGTCTCCTTCTCCGGGCGGCGCACGGTCACCGGCCCGCGCCCGATGACCCTGGTCACCTCGGCGGCGGGATCATTCAGGTCCCCAACCAGGATCGCGCCAGTCGGGCAGACCGTCACGCAGGCCGGCTCCAGCCCGATGTCCAGGCGGTGCGCGCACAAGTTGCACTTCTCCGCGGAGTGGTCCTCAGGATTGATGAAGATGGCGTCATAAGGGCACGCCGCCATGCAGGCCTTGCAGCCAATGCAGATGTCCTTGTCGAAGTCGACGATCCCGTCGGGCCGCTGGTACATCGCCTGCGTCGGGCACGCCGCCACGCACGGCGCGTCGGTACACTGATTGCACCGGGTCACCTGGAACGACCGCCGGACCTGCGGGAACACTCCTGCATCGACGGACTTGACGAACGTCCGGGTCACCCCGAGCGGCACATCATTCTCGCTCTTGCACGCGGTCGTGCACGCGTGGCAGCCGATGCACCGGTCCTGGTCCAGCAGCTTCACCCACCGCTCGGGCGGCCCAGGCGAGTCGGTCATCCTCTGACCGTAGAATCGCCGGCCTGACCGGCGTAGTACCGAAAACATGAGGGGCCCCTAAGCCAGGCTTATGCCCTGGCGCAGGGACCTCTGCATCACCCCGCCGCTCCCGCGATAACAGCGACTGCACCTGTGCCGGTGAGCACATACCGCTGGACCTTCAGTGATACCCCCCGTGGTATTGTCGGGGCATCGGCGTACCGACCAGGAGGACCCCAGATGTGCAGCCCGGCTGTCTGCGACCGCTGTAAGAAGATCACCTGGACCGGCTGCGGCCAGCACGTGAAGGAGGCCCTCGCCGGCGTTCCGCCCGAGAAGCGCTGTACCTGCCGCTGAGCACGTGCGCCGCAGCTAACGTCGCCGGGTGCTTGCGGGGCCGGCTGCCGGCTGGTCCGTGGCGTCCCGCGGCCTGGACAGCTAAAGCGGGTCGACGCGCAGCGACTCCTCGAACATCCGGAACGCCGGGTACCCGGTCACGTACAGCGCGAACAACCCGGGCGGCCTGATGTTGCGGTGATGACCCAGCCAGACCAGAGCGGCAGCCAGCGCCAGGTTGAAGATCAGCTCATACAGGAACGTCGGCTGGAACGTGGTGTAGCGGGCAAAGCCGGCCGGGCGGAACTGCGGCGCGATCTGCAGTCCCCAGGGCAGGGTGGTCGGCTCGCCGAACAGTTCCTGGTTAAAAGTAGTTGCCGATCCGGCCGATCGCCTAGGCGACTAGCAGGGCCGGGGCGACCGCGTCCATGAACTGCGCCGGGCTGGCACCGTGCTTGCGGACCCGCCACGCGCCGACCACGGCGGCCAGCGCAACCGATGATGCCGGCAGGCACTCCTCAGAGGGCCACCTCGCCGACCAGCGCCGGATCGCCGCCTTGGGCTTTCTACCGGCGCTGGGTGATCAGGATCGCTGCGGTGATCCCGGCCACGTACATCAGGCCGTAGAAATGGACGAACGCCGGGCCGACATGGAACCCGTTCACCGGAGGGCTCGGGAGGTGCAGGGCCATGACGACCGAGGGTAGCGGCCTTCGCGGCGGCGCGGCCCGGGCGGGCCGCGCCGCCGCACTCCCGGCTGGTCCCGGGCCGGCTCAGGCTCGCGCCGCGGGCGGCCCTCCGGGTGGCAGCAGCCAGCGCAGGTGCTCGCAGTCGCCCTGCAATTGGAGCCGCCGCCACAAGAGCGCGGCCGGTGAGATCTGGCTGGCGTGCATCAGGGCGGCGCGGCGCTGCCTGGCCCGGTCCACCCGGATGCACAGGTCGACCCGGCCGGGTGGCTGGCCCGCGAACGCCCCGCCGGTCTCGGCCCGGAGCTGGTCAGCGACCGTGTCCGGCAGTGTCCAGGCCAGGACGGGCAGCCGGCCCGCTGGCGCGGCGAGCAGGGCGGCGCGGGTGGCGGCCTGGTGGTCGCGATGGCCGGTGATGCCGGTGTCGTCGAAGACCAGCAGGCCCTCGGCGCCAGTCCGCGCGGCCAGCCGGGTGACCTGGGCGGACAGCTCGCCGGGTGCTACGTCAGCGAGGTGGCCGTCTGGGTAGCCGAGCAGGGTGACGGTGGCGGCCCCGAGTTCGGCCGCGGCCTGGCGGAGTTCGGCGTCCCGCGCCTGGCTGAGTTCGGCGTGGTTCTCATTCAGCGTGGAAGCCTCGCCGTGGGTGAAGCACAGCACATGCACGGCGGCGCCGCCTGCGGCGAGGCTGTCTGCTATCGCGCCGAGCCCGAAGGTCTCGTCGTCAGGGTGGGCGACCACCGCGAGCGCTGTGCGCCAGCCGGGCAGCCGCCGCCCGGGCCGGGGCAGGGCTTCGGAGCCCGCGGCGGCCTGCGGCCTGTCCGGGCCCCTGTTCCGCGTGATCATCGTCAGCGCCCGGTCAGCGGGCCCGCAGCGGAGCGTGCAGCAGCGGCGCAGCCAGGCATGCACCCGCCGCCCCGGCGGCCAGCGGGACCACGCCGGTCACCGCGAGGACCAGGCCGCCGGCCCCGCCGATCGTGATCCCGGCGATGATCAGCGCCAGGCCGGCCAGCACCCGCCCGGATCGTCCTGCCGTCCCGTTCATGAGCTTGACAACGCGCATCACACGCCTCCTCAGAAATACCCCCCAGGGTATATCTGCCCATCATAGCCGGCCGGGGGCGAGGTTATCCCCCGATCCGGTATGCCCCCGGGGTATTTGCGTCTCAGCGTCCCGGCCGGTTATGGTGTCAGCATCAGATACCCATGGGGGTATACGAGGAGATGATCATGGTTCGTGAAGCTGACGTGCCCGCTTCCGCGGCGGCGCACCGCGACTGGGCGGCCCGGGAAAGCGGGGCCCGGCGATGATCGAGGTCATCAGCATCGACACCCCGGCGCTGGGTGACCGCAGCTACCTGGCCACCGACGGGCGGGTGGCGCTGGTGGTGGACCCGCAGCGGGACATCGACCGGGTGCTCGCGGCTGCCGCCGGGCGCGGGGTCCGCATCACGCACGTGTTCGAGACCCATATTCACAACGACTACGTCAGCGGCGGCCTCGCCCTGGCCCGGGTGACCGGCGCGGCGTACCACGTCAACGCCGACGACGAGGTGGCCTTCGACCGGGCCCCGGTCACCGATGGTGATGCCATCGCTGTGGGAGACACGATGGCAGTGCAGGTGATCGCCACCCCGGGGCACACCTTCACCCACCTGTCCTACGCGCTGCAGGACACCGCCACCGGGCGCGTGACCGCGGTGTTCACCGGCGGTTCGCTGCTGTACGGCTCGACCGGGCGGCCCGACCTGCTCGGCCCCGCGCACCAGGCCACGCTGGCCGCGGCCCAGCACGCCTCCGCCCGGCGGCTGGCGCAGCTGCCGGATGACACGCCGGTCTGCCCGACGCATGGGTTCGGCAGCTTCTGCTCAGCTTCCGGACCCAGTCCGCGGGCACCGCCTCCACCATCGGCCAGGAAAGGCTCGCCAACCCGGTGCTGAGGCTCGATGAGCAGCAGTACGTGGCCGAATTGCTGGCCGGCCTGGACGCCTACCCCGCGTACTACGCCCACATGGGCCCCGCCAACGCGGCCGGGCCGGGCGGCCCCGACCTGACCCCGCCCGCCCGCGCGGACGCCGCGCAGCTGGCCGCCCGCATCGCCGCCGGGGAGTGGGTCGTGGACCTGCGCAGCCGGCGCGCGTTCGCCGCCGGGCACCTCAGCGGATCACTCAGCTTCGAGCACGGCGGCGACTTCACCAACTACCTGGGCTGGCTGATCCCGTGGGGAACCCCGCTGACGCTGCTCGGCGACACCCCGGAGCAGGTCGCCGCGGCCCAGCGGGACCTGGCCCGGATCGGCATCGACCAGCTGGCCGGCGCCGCGGCCGGCACCCCGCAGGACTGGGCGGGCGGCCAGCCGCTGGCCTCCTTCCCGGTCGCCAGCTTCGCTGACCTGACCGCCGTCCGCCATCACCGGCCGGTCATCGTGCTGGATGTGCGCCGGGCACTCGAATGGGCTGACGGCCACCTCGAGGGGGCGCTGCACATCCCGCTCCAGGAGCTGCCTGCCCGCATCGGCGAGGTCCCGCCCGGCGAGGTCTGGGTGCACTGCCGGTCCGGCTACCGGGCCGTGATCGCCGCATCGCTGCTCCAGGCGGCCGGGCACCCCGTGGTCGCCGTGGACGACGAGTTCACCCGCGCTGGCGACGCAGGCCTGGCGCTGGCCGGGGCCGCCCCGGGAGGGCAGCATGAGCGGGTTGCTCAGCCGCCTGTTCCCCCAGCGGCCCAAGGCCACGGCGGAACAGGCCAGGCAGCTGCAGCAGCAGGGCGCGCTCCTGCTGGACGTCCGGGAGGACGCCGAGTGGCGTGCGGGGCACGCGCCCGGCGCCCGGCACATCCCGCTCAGCCGGCTCCCCGCCCGGATGAAGGACCTGCCGCCGAGGCGCACCGTGATCACCGTCTGCCGCTCCGGCCACCGCTCCGCCCGGGCCGCCGCGCTGCTGGCCCGCGAGGGCCGCGAGGTGGTCAACCTGTCCGGGGGAATGAATGCCTGGGCGCGCGCCGGGCTGCCGGTCGTCGCGGGCGGCGGCGGCCCGGGCCGGGTGGCGTGACCCGATGATCCTGATAGCCGTCGTGGCCGGCCTGCTGATCGGGGCCAGCCTCGGCGCGCTGGGCGGCGGCGGGTCCATCCTGACCGTTCCCGCCCTGGTGTACCTGCTGGGCCTGAGCCCGCACCGGGCCACCACCGCCTCGCTCATGGTCGTCGGCGCGGCCGCCATCGTCGGGGCGGTGGCCCATGCCCGGTGCGGGCGGGTCCGGCTCAAGACCGGCGCGATGTTCGGGGTGCTCGGCATCGCGGGGTCGTACGCCGGGTCGCTGGCCAGCGCCGCGGTCCCGGCCAACGTGCTGCTGGCCGGGTTCGGTGTGCTCATGCTCACGGTGGCGGCGGTCATGGTCCTGCGCCGCCGCCACGGCCGGGCTCAGCCCGGCCACGCCGCGGCCAGCACCGGGGCGCGGCACACGATCATGGTCGCGGCCGCGGCCACGGGCGTCGGGCTGATCACCGGGTTCTTCGGGGTGGGCGGCGGGTTCGTCGTGGTGCCCGCGCTGGTCCTGGTGCTCGGCTTCGACATGGCCACCGCCGCCGGGACGTCCCTGGTGGTGATCGCGGTGAACAGCGCGGCCGCGCTCGCCGCCCGGGCCGGGCACGGCAGCCTCACCCTGGACTGGGCGCTGATAGGGGCGTTCGCGGCCGGCGCGGTGATCGGCGCGCTGGCCGGCGGCAGCCTGGCCGGGCGGGCCAGCCCGCAGCGGCTGAGCGCCGCGTTCACCGTGCTGGTGATTCTCGTGGCCGGGTACACGCTCGCCCGCAGCCTCCCCGGCCTGGCGTGACCCCTTCTCTATACCCCCGAGGGTATATAATCGGCACTGGATCACAGAGGAGAGGCTGATGAAGATCGACGACGACGCCCAGGGCCAGGTGCTCAACCGGCTGCGCCGCGCCCAGGGCCAGCTGGCCGGGGTCATTTCCATGATCGAGTCCGGGCGGGACTGCACCGAGGTGGTCACCCAGCTCGCGGCGGTGTCCCGGGCCCTGGACCGGGCCGGCTTCAAGATCGTGGCCAGCGGCATGCGGCAGTGCCTCGCCGCCGGGGAAGACGGGCAATCGCCGATGACCGAGGAGCAGATGGAGAAGATGTTCCTCACCCTGTCCTGACGCAGACACGGCGCGAAACAGACACGGGGGACAAACATGAGTTACGGCATCAGCATCTGCACGCAGGCCCCGTTCGCCGAGGCCGTGGCCCGCGTCCGCGAGGCGCTCAAGGCCCAGGGCTTCGGCGTGCTGACCGAGATCGACATGCGGGCCACGCTGCGCGACAGGCTCGGCCAGGACATCGAGGATTACCTGATCCTGGGTGCCTGCAACCCGCCCCTGGCCCACCAGGCCCTCGGCGCCGACTCCTCGATCGGCCTGCTGCTGCCCTGCAACGTGGTGGTGCGCGCCGACGCGGGCCAGACCATCGTCGAGGCGCTCGACCCGCAGACCATGGTGACCATCACCGGCCAGCCCGCTCTCCAGCCGGTCGCCGACGAGGCCGCAGCCAGGCTCAGGACAGCACTGGAATCCCTGCGCGAGAGCCGCGGAACACGCTGAAGGCGAGGCTGCCACATGACCCGCGGTGGCACGATCGGCTCACCACGTGATACCCCCGGGGGTAACGACGTACGTCCTCCCGCGTGAGGGCTGATGTCCCTACCCCCACCGGTAAGCGGGGCGCAGGGTTTACATCGCGAGCGGGACAGAGGAGCGGCATGGCAGCGACGATGACGTACCACGTGACCGGGATGACGTGCCACCACTGCGCTGGCGCGGTGACCGGCGAGCTCACCGCCCTGGGCGGCGTGTCGTCGGTGGTGGTCGACCTGGTCCCGGGCGGGGAGTCCCTGGTGACAGTGGTCAGCGGCGCACCGCTGGCCCAGCAGGCGGTGGCCGGCGCCCTGGGTGAGGCCGGGGACTACCGCCTCGCAGCGAAGTAGCCGGGCTGGTCCCGCCGGCCGCAGGACGCGGCCCGCACGCAGGAGGGAGCACGAAGCCGATGGGCACGCTTGCCAGTGACCAGCAGGTTGTCACCCCCGATGGTCCCGGGCGCAGCGTGGAGCTGTCGATCGGCGGGATGACGTGCGCGTCGTGTGCGGCGCGGGTGGAGAAGAAGCTCAACAAGCTGGACGGGGTCACCGCGACCGTCAACTTCGCCACCGAGACCGCGCGGGTCAGCTTCCCGGCTGCGGTCAGCCCGGACGATCTGGTCCTGACCGTGGAGCAGGCCGGGTACACCGCCTCGCTGCCACCCCCCGCAGAGCCCGGGATCGCCGGGCCGGAAGCGACACCACCGGATAATGCCCGGGACGAGCAGGCCGCGCTGCGGCAGCGGCTGCTGGTATCGCTGGCGCTTACGGTCCCGGTGGTGGTGCTGGCGATGGTCCCGGCGGCACAGTTCCGGAACTGGCAGTGGGCCTCGCTGGCACTGGCCTCGCCGGTGGCGGTGTGGGGAGCGTGGCCGTTCCACCGCGCCGCGTTCACCGGCGCCAGGCACGGCGCCGCCACCATGGACACCCTGATCTCGGTCGGGGTCGGCGCGGCCTACCTGTGGTCGCTGTACGCACTGTTCTTCGGGGCGGCAGGCCGGGCCGGGGCGCACATGGACGCCGCCCTGCTGGCGCGCGGTGCCGCGGGCGCCGACATCTACCTGGATGTCGCCTCGGGGGTGACGGTGCTGATCCTGCTGGGCCGTTACTTCGAGGCCCGCGCGAAGCGCCGCGCGGGTGCGGCGCTGCGGGCGCTGCTGTCATTGGGCGCCAGGGACGTCGCGGTGCTGCGGGACGGCACCGAGACCAGGATCCCGGCCCGGCAACTGCGGGCCGGTGACCGGTTCGTGGTCCGGCCGGGTGAGAAGATCGCCACCGACGGCGTGGTGGAATCCGGCAGTTCCGCGGTCAACACCTCCATGCTGACCGGGGAACCTGTTCCAGCCGAGGTCACCGCCGGGGACGCGGTCACCGGCGCGACCGTCAGCATCAGCGGCCGCCTGGTCGTGCGCGCGACACGAGTCGGCGGCGACACGCAGCTGGCCCAGATCACCCGGCTGGTCACCGACGCGCAGGCCCGCAAGGCGCCGGTGCAGCGGCTGGCTGACCGGATCTCCGCGGTCTTCGTCCCCGTGGTCCTCGGTATTGCCCTCAGCACGCTCATCGGGTGGCTGGCCGCCGGGCAGCCCGCGGGTGCGGCGTTCACGGCCGCGGTCGCGGTACTGATCATCGCCTGCCCGTGCGCGATGGGGCTGGCCACGCCGACCGCCCTGCTGGTGGGCACCGGCCGGGGCGCCCAGCTCGGCATCCTGATCAAGGGACCAGAGGTCCTGGAGTCCACCCGCACCATCGACACGGTGGTCCTGGATAAGACCGGCACCGTCACGACCGGGCGGATGACCCTGGCCGGCGTGGCCGCCGCACCCGGCGAGGACCCGGCCCAGGTGCTCCGCCTGGCCGGGGCGGTGGAAGACGCCTCCGGGCACCCGATCGCCGCAGCCATCGCCGCCGCCGCCCGCGACCGGCCCGGCGCCAGCCTGCCCGGCGTTGAGGATTTCACCAGCCATGATGGGGTCGGCGTGTCCGGGATGGCCGACGGCCACGCGGTCGTGGCCGGCCGCCAGGACTGGATCACGACCGAGTGGGCGCAGCCCATCCCCGCGGCCCTGGCCGCCCGGGCAGGCGAGGCGGAGGCAGCCGGGCAGACTGCCGTGTTCGCCGGCTGGGACGGGCAGGTCCGCGGTCTGCTGGTGGTCGCCGACACGATCAAGCCCACGTCGGCGGAGGCGGTGGCCAGGCTGCGCCGGATGGGCCTGGAGCCGGTGCTGCTCACCGGGGACAATCACCGCGCCGCCCGGACGGTCGCCGGCCAGGCGGGAATCACCGAGGTCATCGCCGGGGTGCTGCCAGCCGGGAAAGCCGCGGCCATCAAGCGCCTGCAAGACGCCGGGCGGGTGGTGGCCATGGCCGGTGACGGCGTCAACGACGCCGCCGCCCTCGCCCAGGCCGACCTGGGCCTGGCCATGGGCACCGGCACCGACGCCGCGATGGAGGCAGCGGACCTCACCCTGGTCCGCGGGGACCTGCTGGCGGTGCCCGACGCGATCCGGCTGTCCCGGCGCACCCTGCGCATCATCAAGGGCAACCTGTTCTGGGCCTTCGCCTATAACGCCGCCGCCATCCCGCTGGCCGCGCTCGGCTTCCTCAACCCGCTGATCTCCGCCGCCGCCATGGCGTTCAGCTCGGTGTTCGTCGTGTCCAACAGCCTGCGGCTGCGCCGCTTCCGCCCCGGCCCTCTCCCACCCGGGCTCACCTGACCAGTCTCACTGCCCGGCGTCCGGGAGGTAGTCCACCGCGATCATCCAGCGGCCAGATGCCCGTCTGTCTGGCCGGCCTGCTGGCCGTAGAACTCCTGGAAGGCGGCGAACGCCCGTGCCCCGTAGACCGTGGCCGGGCCGCCGTTCATGAGGAACGTGACGCCGATCGCCTCGGCGGCTTCCTGCGGGCTCGCCCCGTGCAGCACCGCCGCATGCGCGTGCGCGGCAATGCATCCATCACATTCCTTGCTGACCGCGATCGCCAGGGCAATGAGTTCCTTCGTCCTGGCATCCAGCACACCGGGCGCCAGGGCAGAATCATGAAGCTGCTTATAGCCCGCGAAGACCTGCGGGATCGCATGCCGCAGCTCGCGTGTGGGCACTCGCAGCTCTTCGCGGACCACCTTCCCGTAACTCATCAGCCGCTCCTCCCAGCCGTCGAGGTCACACCACCGCAGTGTGCGCCGGCACGGCACCCACCGCCACGGCCATAAGTCCTCACCCGCCAGTTCCGGTGCCTCTGCTATGCCGAGCGGCGGGCCTGTCAGCTGACGGTGAATGATCCGGTCATGCCTTTCTGCGCGTGCCCAGGGACCGGGCACAGGTAGCTGTAGTGCCCGGCAGTGGCGGCGGTGAAGCCCAGCGTGGCCTGGTGCATGCCCGCTGATGTCGGGTTGCCCAGAAACCAGAGCGCTGACCCGGTGAACGCAGGCGGGGTGGTCATCATCGGCATCCAGGACGCCCCCCCGCGTTCCGGGAAGCGATCACCAGCCCGTGCGCCGTGTCCGGGTCGGCGTTGATGACCTGGATGCTGACCCGGGTGCCGGCCCGCACGGTGATGGCCGGGTTGACCAGGCCAGCGATGCGGAACGTCTCGTCCGGACCCCCGACGGGGCTGGCGACCGCGGTGATCCGGGCGGTGGTGCCGGAGAAGGTGATCTGCCGCGCGGCCCGGTTCACGGTCGCACCAGCCGGGACAGTGCTGCCGAGCCGGGCTGCGGCGGCCGCGCTGACCCGCGGCCCGGGAGCCCCGGCGAACAGCGCCCCCATGACCTTCCCAGGATCACCAGAGGTGCCCATCATGAAGCCCGGCAGGGCGTGCCCGCGCATCCAGGCCGGCGCACCGCGCCCGCCGGTCATCCAGCGGTACCCGGAACTGCCCATCATCCAGCCGTAGGAGTTGCCGCCCATCATCGAGCCAGACTGTCCCGGGTAGCGGGTTCCCATCATCGACCGGTACCAGGAATACCCGCCCGCCGTACCGGCCGCACTGGGCGTGCTGACGGCTGATGATCCCGGCCCGGGTGAACTGCAGGCCGCGATGACACCGCCGCCTGCCAGTCCCGCCACAGCCAAAGCGGCGGCGCCGGTCACTGCGGCGAGACGGGTGCGTTTCATGAGATCCTCCCAGGCCGATGCGTATGAGGCCGTGCCAGCTCGTTCTGCACAACCGTTGGCCTGCGGGCCCGGCCGTGAAAGGCGCAGCCGGCCGCGGCAGCCATGGCGTCCCCCGCCCGACTGAGAGTGGCGCAGGATACCCCCTGGGGTTAGGGCCAATCGCCAGCGCCGTCCGGGCCGTGTGACCCCGCCCGGAAGGACCGATGGCACTACCCCCCACGGGTATGCCGAGGTCACGCTGGGCGGAAGCCCGCGAAGCACGGGTCTGAGGGAGATGGCTGCGATGATGTTCGGGTAAGGCGGCAGCTGGCCGTTCTGGGAAACCGGCCTCATGTGGCTCGGCATGATCGCCATCCTCGGCCTGCTCGTCTGGGGGATCTACGCCCTGGTGACCAGCCTGAACCGCAAGCAAAGCAGCGATCCAGCCGCCCGGATCCTCGATGAGCGCCTAGCCAGGGGCGAGATCGACGCCGCGGAGTACCAGCACCTCAAGGACGTGATGACGACCGCCAGGCAGAGCGGCAGTCCCTCCGGCACGGCCAGCCGGTAGCCCTAGCCAGGCGGCGCCGCTGGGAAAGCCACTGGTCAGCGGGAGGGAAATCGCCGGGCTGATGCCCGCTGGTGGCGGACGTGTGTCCAATGGGGTCGGCTAATGCCAGCCATCACCAGGGCTACGAGCGCCGTGCTCGAAGCGAAGAGGATCAGGAAGGCCACGCCGGCCCGGTGGGCGAGTACCAGACCAACGGCACCCGCCAGCATCGGGAGGCAGCAGGCCGCTATCGGCCAGCCATTCCTGCTCTGATCGCCGTTCCCGGGGCCTGGCGGCGGGTGCCGGGCATCCGGATCATGCGACTGGGCCATCGGGCCTCCTCGCCGGGCCGCTGCGGCCATACCTCCGGCTGCACCCCGCGCAGAGCGTCAGGCCGGCCACGGCTCCGTACCCTGTCCACCGTAATCAGCCAGGCCGCCGGGGGCATCACCCTCTCAAGCAGGCCTGCAGCGGACGGGCCATGAACCGGGCCAAGCAGGCCCACTGCCCAGAGCCGCTCCGCGCAGAGCTCTTATGGCGGGATACGGAACTGGCGCCCGCGGGAGCGGGTTACCCGGGCCGACCGCCACGCAGGCGCAGAAAGCAGTCGCGTTCGCCTACGGCCCAGCTAGGCAAGCCTTACCAGTGGGGCGCCACCGGCCCGGTCTCTTACGACTGCTCCTGGCTCATGCAGGCCGCGTGGGCGTCCGCGCGGTCTCCATACCCCCGGGACACCTACTCCCAGGTCGCCGGGCTCCCGTCTGTACCGCTGTCCGCCCTCCAGCCCGGCGACCTCGTCTTCTTCGACGGCGACGGGCACGCGGCTATGTACGTCGGCAGCGGAATGATCATCGACGCCCCGCGGACCGGACTCACGGTGAAAAGGTCAGCCTGTCGTCATCCTGGTACTCCTCGACCGTTCGACAGCGCCGCCCGGCCATGAACTGCTTGCCTCCGCAGCGGCGCCCAGGCCAAGACTTGGGTGCAGTCGCCTCGTAGACCTCTGGCCGGTGCTAGGCGTCACACCTCCGCCGTCGGCGGACCCGCCTGATGCACACATCGGTAGCAGCCTTGGCCGTGCAGGATGACCCGACGGGACCGCAGGCTGGCGGGAGGACCAGTGCCGGGCTGGTCAGGTCCGGGCGAGGATGCTGCCGCGTTCGAGGAGGGTGACGTCGCGCCCGCGGGCCGTGGCGGCAGCCGATGCCCCGGGGTTGCCGAGTGCGCTTGTGGGGCGCCAGAACTCGTGCAGAGCATCTGAGCTGGGCTTCTACCCTCGGCACTCGTGCTCTTCCGCCTCGTTTACCTATTCATGGTCCGGTTGTTCGGCTGGCTCGTGCTCGTCGCACGAAGCGACACCTCGAAGGACGTGGAGATTCTGGTGTTGCGGCACGAGGTTTCGATCCTGCGCCGTCAGGTCGCCCGCCCGAAGCCAGACTGGGCCGACCGTGCCGTGATCACCGCGCTGGCGCGGCTACTGCCCAGACGCCTCCGGCTACACCAGATCCTGACACCCGGCACCCTGCTCACCTGGCACCGGCGGCTGCTCAAGAACAAATGGACCTACCCGAATACCGCGGGACGACCACCGATCCCGGATGAGATCCGCAAGCTCGTCGAGCGGCTGGCCAGGCAGAACCCGCGGTGGGGGCACCGGCGCATCCAGGGCGAACTCCTCGGCCTCGGCCACCGCATCGGCGAGGGAACGATCCGCCGGATCCTGGCCGCAGCCGGGCTCACGCCCGCGCCACGCCGGACGTCACCGACCTGGCCGCAGTTCCTGGCCTCCCAGGCATCCGGGATCCTGTCATGCGACTTCCTGCACGCCGACACGGTGTTCCTCAAGCGCCTGTACGTCTTCTTCGTGATGGAGATCGAGACCCGGCGGGTGCACGTCCTGGGCGTCACTGCGCACCCCACGGGGGCGTGGACCGCTCAGCAGGCCGCAACCTGCTCATGGACCTCAGCGAACGCGCCGTCCGCTTCAAATTCCTGATCCGCGACCGCGACAGCAAGTTCACGCCGACGTTCGACGAGGTATTCGCCGGCCACGGCATGCGGATCATCAAGACTCCGGTCCAGTCACCTCGGGCGAACTCCTTCGCGGAGCGGTATGTGGGAACGCTGCGCCGCGAGTGCCTCGACCACCTGCTGATCCACGGCGAACAGCACCTCCGGCGCATCCTGGCCGAGTACGCGCAGCATTACAACCATCACCGGCCTCACCAGTCGCGGGAACAAAGACCCCCGCTGCACGAGCCCGGCCAGACGATCGATGTGACCGCCCGGATCAAGCGCAGGCAAGCCGTCCAAGGCCTGATCAGCGAATACTGGAGAGCAGCCTGACGATCACAGAAACACCAGCTCAGAACCCGTGTGCGAGTTTTGGCACGGCACAGGCTATGTCCAGCATCTCCGCCACGAGGTCGGTCAGCACGACGCGTCCCCCGGGCGACAGTCTCGCGACGCTCAAACCCGGCTCACCCGTGCCCGCGGCAACGTCGAGATGCTGATGATCTTCAGCGATGCCCAGGCACCCGACAATCGCTGCGCCAACCGGGCCCAGCTGATCCATGATGACCGAGTCCCACTTCTCCCAGCCCGCAGACAGCCCGGCCCACGCCGCCCGCTGACCATCCCGGATCTCATCGGCGCCCGTCATCGGCCCTCCCCCTGTCGATGCAGCCACCGAACATGAAGTTACTCCTGGCAGGAGCGTTCTGGCGTGGTCTCATGGCCGGGCAGCAATCGCCTGCCACAGGGATTCGCAGGGTCACTCCGCCGTTCGATGCCCCGGGAGGTGCCACCGCTGGTCTGGTCAGGATCACGACGGCCGCGGGGTTGCGCCGCCCGCCTGCTGGGCCTGGGCCTGGAACGTCTCCAGCTTCTGAACGGCTGGGTCGGCGTTTGCGAACAGGCGGGCGAGGGCCGATTTCATCCGCGGGTCGGCCAGGTGCTCGCCGATCCCGCGTGTGGCGTTGAGCCGGGCTCCTTCCATCCAGGCTGACAAGTCAGCGTCGCCTAGCCACGTGGCCAAGGCGCGGTGAGCGATGCAGGTCGCCGAGACCCAGTCGGTGGCGACGTCTGGATAGGGGTTCGGCGGGCAGAGCAGGTTCTTCTCCGTATCCTCGTGGCGTGAGGCCTCCACGTATCCGACGAGCGCGGCGTTGAAGGCTGGCTGGCACGCCCGGATCTGCTGCAAGGTGATCCGGCCGTCCTCGAATATCGGGCGTCCGGGCGAAAGACGCAGTCCGGCAGCCGAGCAGTCCACGTGAATCTGGCCGCCGTCGGTCGGGATCGAACCTTCCTCCAGCACGATCCGGTCAGGCGCAATACCCACGACCCGGCCCAGGCGGACGACGTTCTCGATGCGCCGCAGGCTGCCGAGTTCGGCCTGGCTCACGGTCGCGCACCGGTACATAGACGGCTCGACCGCTGCATCGAGCCGGACGAGTTGCCCGCAGGCCTCAAGCCGGCTGAAGAGATCGCCGACGTCCTCAGCTTGCGCCGCGGCTTCGAGGTAGAGCGACACCCCCTCGACGAGCCAGGTGACCAACTCGAGCGGCTGCTGGAACGCCCGGTCCAAGAGCCACGCGTCCCGCGGCCTGACCCAGCGGATCAACTCAGGCGGCACTGCGCTGTCGAGCAGCCACATGCACGCGTCCATCGCCGTCTTGCCGGCGCCGATGATCGTATATCCGCTGGCCGGCTCGGTCAGCCTGACCAGATCGTTGACCGGAATCAGCCGCACTCCTGGCTCGACATCAAAGGACGGACGGTGAGTTGCCGGGATCGAGGTCTCCAGGTACCTGGCATCGACGACACGGCACTGCACCCGCACCCTGGTCGCCTCACCTGTCAGCCGGGACACAAACCGGCAACTTTCCGGCCCCTCGTCCAGACAGTCGGACATGCCGAAGAACCGGACCTGGCCTGACGTCAGCAGATCCTCCAGCACCCGCTGGTAGTAATCACAGATCTCCGCCGCCGTCGCCCGCTGGTAGAAACCTGCGTTCGGCCCGGCGCTGTCGATCGAGTCGCTGCCCAGGACCCGCGAGTTGACACCGTAGAACGCTGACGGCTGGTGCAGGCGCACGAACGGGTACGCGTCGTTCCAGTGACCACCCGGGCCGTGCCTCCGGTCCACCAGCACCACATCGGCATCCGAGCCCGCGATCAGCGCATCGGCGAAGGCCAGCCCCGTCGCGCCCGCCCCAACTATCAGATAGTCGGTATCAATCCGTGCCATAGTCACCTGCCCGGCGCAGGGCTGATAGCCGCGCGGAGCCGATCCTGCCCGCTGTGGCCGCACACCGGCGACCGCGGGCGGACGCTGCGGACTGATCGTCGGCTACTGCCTGGTCTCCCGGCACAGACACGCGCATGCAGACATGGTCTCCTGAATGCGCCAGAAAGAGCCAGCCACGGCCGCGAATCACCGGCATGCTTCCACAGCCGCCGGTTCCCCTGCAGGCATACCGTCGCCGCCCGGGCGGCGGACCAGCCGAACGGCACAGCCCCGGACATGGAGCCCGCTCACACCGCGCGCCGGGCCTGGGGATAGACAGGCCGGTCTGGCTGGTCAGCTCAGCCCGGCGGTGGGCTGGGGTCCGGTCCGGCCCCGGTCCGCCAAGGTTTCGCCAACGTTGGAGCAATGTTGCGGCAATGGCGCCGCTGTAGAACTGTCCCCGAAGACAGCCGGAGTACGGGGAGGTTCAGATGAAGACGGCAACACAGAAGGCGGCGTCCAGGCCAGGGCCTGGTCTCGGCGGAGGGGTGCTGGTGGATCGGCAATGGCTGGACGCTCACCTGGCCGATCCGTGGGTGCGGGTGGTCGAGGTTAACGTCAGCGCGGTGGCCTATGACGACTGGCACATCGACGGTGCGGTGCTGTGCTGTGGAACGTCTACACCGATTTGAAGGATGCCGGCTACCGCACCGTCAGCACCGCCGCGCTGCAACGGCTCGTGGCGCGTTCGGGGATCGGCCCGGACTCGACGGTGGTGTTCTATGGGTACGCGCCCGCCCTGGGCGTGTGGCTGATGAAGCTCCACGGGCACCGGGACGTGCGTATTCTCGATTGCTCCCGTGACACCTGGCGCGCCGGAGGCCATCGGTGGAGCACCACTCCGAGCGAGGTGCCCGCCGATGGCTGTCGCCTGGGCGGCGAGGACCAGACCGTCCGGGCGGACCGGGTGGCGGTGCACGAGGCCATCGGCCGGGCCTGGCACGACCCTGGTGGACGTGCGCTCAGCGGCCGAGTACCGGGGGGACTGCTTCTGGCCTTCCGGCGCCCTGGAGCCAGGCGGCCGCGCCGGGCACCTGCCATCGGCTGTCCATCAGCCCATCGACGGCCTGCACAACGCCGATGGGTCGTTCCGCTCCGCCGCAGAGTTGCGCGGTGTCTTCTCACCAGCCGTTCTCGACGGCAGCCGTGAGCTGATCACCTACTGCACCATCGGGGGACGCGCCGCCACCGCCTGGCTCGTGCTCACGTACCTACTCGGGCGCGACCGGGTCCGGGTCTATGACGGCTCATGGGCCGAATGGGGCCGCACCCCCGGCACCCCCGTCGAGCGCTCATAGCGATTTCCGCGAACGCGCCAGCGGCGTCGGCCGGGCCCACAAGCCCGGCGGCGCCTGGCTGGTGGTCAAGCCGCAGGCGGACAACTCTGCAGGCTGGAGCTGTGCGACGGCTAGGTGAACGGCAGGAGAACGCGGCTCGTACCAGGGTAGACGGAGAGCGAAAGCTATTCAATATCGCTGCATAGGTAGAGACTGGTGAGTACCATGGCGCTCGTCGTAGCGCTGCTCCAGACCCCGGCAGCGGCGCAAATTGCGCGCCCGGAGGTTGAGATGAGTAGCGCCGAACAGCCGGATATCGCGACGAGTACCACACTGCCTGCTCGTCTGAGCGCCGTCCCCACATCACGCGGGCTGCGCGATGCGCCTGGGTCGTGGCTCCGCGTCGACCCGCAGGGGTCACCCCCTCTTCCTGGCCAGCCTGGCCATGGCAGGGCAGCCAGCCTGCGGCGGCAATCGGCCTGGGTCGTGTATGGCGGCGAAGGCCACCGCACCGGCCTGTTCGAGATCATCTGCCGCGACTGCGGTGATCATCCGTACCTGGATTACGAGGGGACCCCACCCCGGCTTCAGCGGATCCGCGGGCCGTACACGCTGGAGGCGGGCCTTGAGGCATACGCCGAGCATGTCGGGCTGGTTCCCAGGCTGTCCGGGGCCACGCCCGGCCGGTCCGGCGCTGGCGAGGCAATCATGAGTCCCGGCCCCGGGGACCCGGACATCGCCACCCGTTCCAGCGCCGTGCCCGCACCTCGCCACCCGCACGATGCCGGGGACTCGTGGCTGCGCACAGACGCCGGGAGTGCCGTGACATGCCCTCCCCCGGGCCAGCCGGGCCACGGCCGGATGGCGAGGCTGCGGCGTCAGCCGTTCCGCCTCGTGGACGGCCGGGTCGAAGGCGGCTACACCGACGCATTCGAGGTCATCTGCCCCAGCTGCGGCGACAATCCCGACCTGGACTACTCCGAGGTCCCGCCTTGGCTTCAATACCTTCGCGGCCCTCGCACGCTCAAGGAGGGCCTAGCGGCCTATCTCGAGCACATCGGAGGCTGACTCCCCGCCACGAAGTCGGGGCAGCGGCAGACCCGAGGTTGGGCACAGGAGATCCGTGCGATGTGCGAGACCGGCGAGCTTATTTGGGTCGGCGGCCTAACTCGGCTGCGTTACTGACCGCTTGGAGTTGGTCCAGGAACGACTTGGCGGCCGGTTCCACCGGGTACCGCTGCCTGAGGACACGGGTCAGGTCGCGGCTGACCATGGCGAGCGACGGCAGGGATTTGCGCTGTCCGCTGAGAGCCTGTTCGCCGTGGTGGACTGCTTGCTCGACGTCGCCTTGGCGGGCCGCGACGACGCCGAGGGAGCACTGTTGCGTTGCGCGATCGGGTGCGCATGACAGGGCGCGGTGACGGAGATGACCGGCTGGTCAGATGGCCATCGCGAGCTGGTCGAAGGCTTCGCGGAGTCGGTGGCGGGCGGGGGCATCGGTGGCGAGTTCGTAGTGGCCGCGGTGCAGATTCTGGACGAACGCGTGCCCGGCGGCGAGAATACGCGCGGAGCGGTGGCGGTTCAGGCCGCGCATCGGCCGGATCCGGGCTTTCAGCCGGCCGTGATCGGCCTCGATCGGATTATTCGCGTAGCGCTCGACGGTGTGCAGTGCCGAGGGGATCAGCTCGTCGAGGACCCGCGGGTAAGCCGGGGCCCGGTCGGTGGTGACCTCGGCCGGGACCGTGCCTGCTCGCAGCGTGCGGGTGAAGAACAGCCGGGCTGCCGCCAGATCCCGCCGCGCAGATAGCAGCACGTCAATGACCTGGCCATGCTGGTCGACCGCCCGGTACAGATACGTCCACCGGCCAGCCACTCTCACATACGTCTCGTCGGCGAACCACCGGTTCCCGGGCGCATGCCGGCAGAACCGCGCCGCCTCGATGAACTCCGGGGTGAACCGCTGCACCCACCGGTACACGGTGACGTGATCCACGGTGATGCCGCGCTCGGCCAGCAGCTCCTCGACGTCCCGGCAGGACAGGCCATAGCGCAGGTACCAGCGGACAGCGACTGAGATCACCTCACGCGGAGACCGGAAACCGGCGAACACTGAGGGCCTTCCCGACGACGTCACCGAACCAGTCTCCCGCCCGCCACGATCCATCAACGCAACACTGCCAAACAGAGTGAGCTCACTCCATTTAGCCGGAGCGCAGCTGACGTCGGGCCGTAGATCTTCTCCTTACCATGGACCACCAGACGGTCCCTGAAAGCGCCGCAGAGGCTCTGAGCAGGCAGAACACTAGCTCACGCTAGCGGAGACGAGCCCAGATCAGCCCCCACAGGCTGCGTTTTGCCCCCCAAATGCCCCCCGCGATGATCTGCATTTTGTCGCGGCCGAGGACAGACTTTCGTCGCCCGAGCACACATTCGAACCTCTGCCTGCGGGCTCAGCCGCTTGTGGCCGGCGTCGGCGAGCAACTCGATGAGTCATGGGCGAGATCATCGGCAGCGAACGGCTCGACGACCGGTGCCGTGATGCATCGCTGCCGGGTGTTTATGGCCTGGTCACCGTAAGCGTCTTAGCGGCCGACGACGGTGCGAATTCGGTGCTGCCCCGGTAGGAGGCGGTAAGCATGTGCCGACCGGGGTTAAGTGCCCGCTGCGATGGCAGTGAGCAGGTGTGCGTGGCGCTGGCCAGCCGTACGGTGCACAACGTGGCCTTTCCTGCCGTGATGATGACGTTCCCGGCGGGGCTGCCGGAGAACTGCGGGGCCACAGCGGCGGTAATCTTGACCGACATCTCGTGCCCGTATTTCACCGACGCCGCCGACAGGGTGAGGGTGGTCCGTGAGGTGGCCCGCCGCACGGTCAGCATCGCGTCGGCCGCTGAGCTGTTGAAGCCGGGGTCGCCCGGATAGCTGGCCACGAGTACGGCCTTGCCTGCCCCCAGTACGGTCGGCGATGCGGGGAAGCAGGTGCTCGTCCCGCCAGACAGTTGCACGGTGCACAGCGTGATCTGGCCCGCGGTAATCCTCACCTTCCCGGTGGGCGTCCCTGTGAACTGCGGGGCGACGGTGACCTTCATGGTCAGCGACTTCTCGTTGCCGTAGACGACCGATCCGGCGGACAGCTGCAGGCTCGTGTGTGAGCGTGCCCTGCTGACCGTCAGCCGGCCCGCCGGTGCCCGGCTTGGATAGAACGCCTTGTCCCCTGTCGGGTTCCAAAAGTCGGCTTGCGCCTGTGACCTGGGATGAAGGGCGAGGCATGGCTGTGAGGCATGATGATCATCCATGCCCCTTCGCTTGCTCTACCTGATCTTCGTCCAGCTCTGCAGCTGGCTGGTCCTGCTCGGCCGATCGTCAGCGTCCAAGCACGCGGAACTGCTGGTGCTGCGGCACGAGGTCGCCGTGCTACGCCGGAGCAATCCGCGGCCCCGGCTGGACTGGGCCGACCGGGCGATACTGGCCGCACTGATCCGGCAGCTGCCCAGACGGCTGCAGGCACACCGGCTAGTCACGCCTGGCACCGTCCTGCGGTGGCATCGTCGCCTGGCCAGAAAGAAATGGACCTACCCGAACCACACGGGACGCCCGCCGGTAAGCACCGAGATCACCGCGCTCATCGAGCGGCTCGCCACCGAGAACCACAGCTGGGGATACCAGCGCATCCAGGGCGAGCTCCTCAAGCTCGGCCACCGGGTCAGCGCCTCCACCATCCGCCGCGTCCTCAAAGCCCTGCGGATCCCGCCAGCGCCGAAGCGGAACACCGACACAACATGGCGGCAGTTCCTGCACGCCCAGGCCGCGACCATCCTCGCCACCGACTTCTTCCACGTGGACTGCGCGGTGACACTCCAGCGCCTGTACTGCCTGTTCGTCATTGAAGTCGAGCTCTCGATACGTCCACATCCTCGGAGTTACCGCTCACCCGGACGGACCGTGGACCAGCCAGCAGATCCGCAACCTCCTGATGGACCTCGGTGATCACGCCGAGGACTTCCGGTTCCTGGTCCGCGACCGCGCCGGGCAATTCACCGAAACCTTCGACGCCGTCCTGGCCAGCGCCGGCATCACCGCAGTGAAGATCCCGCCCCGGAGCCCTCGCGCGAATGCTCACGCCGAAAGGTTCGTGCTCACCGCCCGGACAGAGGTCACCGACCGGATGCTTATCCTCGGCGAACGACATCTCCAGTCTGTCCTGGCCGAGTACGCCCGGCACTACAACGGACGACGACCGCACCGCGGCCGCCAGCTCCTCCCGCCCCGACCCGACCACCCCGTCGCAGATCTTTCCCGGGAGCGGATCAAGCGCCGACCCGTCCTAGGCGGCCTTATCAACGAATATGAGCGAAGTGCATAGGAGGCCAGGTCAAGACCCATGACCGAGTTCTGGCACCCCACAGGGAGTCCGGACGGCGATGACCGCACCCGGCTCATTTATTGCGTGTACCAAGCATTGCTGTCTACAATACCCTGCCACGGGGAGGTTATCAGGAGCACGGAGCGGGATCTGGACACAAGCTGCGGGCCGCTGCGGCAGGCATCGACCTTCCAGCCCCAGGTGCTCCGCCGGGGCTGTTCATAGCCAGTTGTCGAGGTAGTAGCTGCTCGTGTGGTCGTAGTCGGGGTTATCGCCGGCTTTCATCCGTGCCGTGAGTGCCCCGGCCTGGTATCCGCGCCTGCCGAGCACGTCGAGGATGTTCCAGCTGGAGCTGGATGCGCGGGCAAGCAGCGACGTCTTTCCCCGTGCGCGGCTCAGGTGCTCAGCAGCGCCCAGGAGCCCGTCGAAGGAGTCCCGGGTGGCTGCGGCGAGGAAGGAAACGAATCCTGCCTCCGGGGATTGGATAGTGGGTTCCAGGTGCACGATCGCGACGCCGCCGGCGGTGGTGAGTACACATCCGGCGCCGCACCGCGACGTGGCCGCGGCTTCTGCGGACACATCGAGGCCCGGGTACAAGAAGCCGAGGTCTGGCAGCGGGCCGCCGATGCGGACGGCCGCCGGCATGCTCGTCCTGCCCAGCTGGGCGCGGAACCCGATTCCGGTGTATGACCGGCGGAAGCCCATTTTCTGGTAGAAGCACGCATGGAACGGGCTGTCCCGGTAGGTCTCCAGCCCCATCAGGCGGACGCCGCGCCGGCGGCAGCTGTCCATGCATGCGGTTACCAGCTTCCCGCCGGCCCCGGACCGCTGCGCATCGGGCGCGACGGCTAGCGGCCCGATCCGGGCGAGCGTGCCCCGTGCCACCGAGAACAACGCCCCTGTCACCCGGTCTGGATCCTGTTCCCGCACGGCAACGAAGCACCCGTCCGGATCCGCGGTAAACCGCACGGCGGGCAACAGCGCCGGGATCGCGGACCGGTCCGGCTCCGCGTCCGCACCCTGTGCCTGCAACCCCCCGAACGCCGCGTTCCTCACCGACAGGGCGCCCGGCAGGTCATCGGAAGTCATCGCCCGGACCACGCTCACGGCTCATTCCTCCCGCTGATCCCGGTGGTGCCTGCCCCTCCGGGCAGCCCCACAGCCCGTTATGCGTGCGGCCCGGGCACCGGCGCGCCTGTCTTGCAGGTTACAAGTATTGGTCCTTACAATATCTACTCGTGGAAACGTCATCAAGTACGAGCCAGGTTCAGCCGGAGCTGGCACCGGAGACGGCAGAGGTGCTGCAGGCGGCCACGCGGGTGCTGGCGGGCGTCGCGTTGCGCAGCCTGGATGTCCTTGACGGCGCGGTGACCCTGCCGCAGTTCCGGATGCTCGCGGTCCTTGCCGATCTGGGGCGGGCCCGGTCCGCTCAGGTAGCCCGGGCGCTGGGCCTGGACGCCTCCACGGTGACCCGGCTCGCTGACCGGCTGGCCGCTGCGGGCCACATCGCCAGGGGCGGCGAGCCGGGTCATCGCAGCGTGGTGACCCTGGAGCTCACCGCCACCGGGCAGCATCTGGTCGGCCAGGCCGCGGCATGGCGGGAGCAGGAGCTGGCGCGCATCCTCCGCCAGCTCCCGCCCGCCGGGCGCAGGCAGGTAACCACCGCGCTGCGCCAGCTGGTCGAGGCGGCCGGTGAAGGATACGGAACGATCTCCCGCGGACTGGTCCCGGTATGAGCGGATCCCCCCAGCTGGCGGTGGGCATCCCTTGCGGTCCGCACGTCCATGCGATCCACCCGTCCGCCAGGGCCTGCCTCCCCGGTATGGCCCCCGGTCAGCCACGTGCACGGCCCCGCCGTCACCGTACCTGCGCCCGCCGTCATGACCCGGTTGCGCCGGTTTAGCCTTGCGGCTGCGCAGCCCGCCAGCGCCGGCGTCGCACCGCCGGCGTCGCAGGCACGCGGACGGGCTGCTGCTGCCGCGCGGCTGCGGATACCTGGCGGGTGGCACCGCCGCCGGAGATCCCGTGGCGACGCCGCTGCCTACCCCCCGGTCCCGGGATGACCGGGCCGCCCGCCGTGCCCGGATGGGACGCTGACCAGGCGGTTGACGTGCTTTATCACGCGCACTACCGGACCCTCACCCGGCTGGCCGCTCTCCTGGTGACCGACGTTGCCGCGGCAGAAGAAATAGTCCAGGCCGCCTTCGCCGCCATGCACGGCGCATGGCAGCACCTGCGGGACAGCGAAAAGGCCCTGGCCTTCCTGCTGCGGAAAGTGATCATCGGCGCACGATCCCACCATGCAGCCAGCCCGGCCCGGCCCAGCCGCGAGCCGGGCCTGCCCCAGGCCGTGCAGTCAGCTATCACCGCCCCGCAAGCCCTTCTGGCAGCGCTTCAGGCCCTTCCAGCCAGGCAGCGCGAGGCCCTGGTGCTCCGGTATTACGCGGGCCTGCCAGACACCCAGATCGCCGCTGCACTGGGGACCAGCGCACGCGCGGTGACATGCCACATCGGATGCGGCCTGTCTTCCCTCCAGGCGGGCCAGCGAGGAACAGGAGCGGGCGATCGCCCTTTGTAGGGGGCACGCTCGTCGCCGCCGGTGAGGATGCCCGTGATGAGCACGGCCAGGAGGCGCGGCCCGTAGTCGGGCGTGGCCGGGCAGTAGATCGCGAGTGCGCCGTGAGGACGCGCACTAGGTACAGGCCCTCGCCCGGCAGCGGGACCCGCCGCATAGAGATCAAGCGCGAGGGGCCAGCCAAAGGAAGCCCGGAAAATGGGCCGCCGCCGCGGCGACCAGCCTGCCCGCCATCCCGATCCACACGGTCGCCACGGCCGCCGGCCGGAACCGCCAGTCCATGCGCATGCCACGTACCCGCCACACCTGCAATACGCAGCTCAGCGGCCCCAGACCATGCCGATGGGTCTTGCCGTAACGTCCTCATCTGCACGACCATCCCCTCCGGCGCCGCGCCCTCTCGCCCACCCGGCCCCTCCCTCTACCAGCTAACTTGCAGTGGCTGATAGATTCATTAAGAATTAATCGCAGTATGCAAGTAAAAGAGGAGCGTCCCGTGACCGGGCAGGCGGATGCAGGAGTGGCGGACGAGGCTGCGGTGGATGCGGTGCTGACGGCGAGCCGCACGCTGATCGCGGTGGCAACCAGTTCGCTGGGCGCGGCCGCGGAGGAAACCACGATCGCGCAGTACCGGGCGCTGGTGGTGCTGGCCTCGCGGGGCCCGCAGCGGATGACAGACCTGGCCGGGGCGCTGGACGTGACGCCGTCCACGGCCGGGCGGATGTGCGACCGGCTGCTGCGCAAGGGCATGATCCGCCGGCACCGCGCCCGGGCGGACCGCCGCGCGGTGCAGGTCTCCATCACCCCGGCGGGGCGGCAGGTGGTGGATCAGGCGACTGCCCGGCGGCGGGCCCTGATCGCCGGCATCTTGCGCCGGCTCCCGGCGTCCCGGCAGCTGGCGGTGGCCGCCGCGCTGCAGGAGTTCGCCCTGGCGGCCGGGGAGATCCCTGACAGCCTGTGGCCGGCCGATCCGGCTGAGGTGCCGCCGCCGGGGCCGGCCGGGGGGAAGCGGGCGGCAGCAAGCACAGGGGGCAGGTCATGACGGGCACGACAGCGGCCAGCACGCCAGCGGGGACGCTGCCGTGGGCCGCGAGGGCAGGCAGGGTGGCTGCGGGCCTCACGGGCTGGCCTGTTCGTGATCGCGGTGCTGGTAGGCGCGGGATCCGGGCTGGGTGCGGTGGCGTTCCGGTACCTGATCTACTTCTTCACCTGGCTGGCGACCGGGCATGTGCAGTTCGGCCAGGACGGCTACGTGGGCAGCAGCCACCTGCCCTGGCTCGGGCTGGCGTTTTTCGTGGTGATCCCGGTCATCGGCGGCATCATCTACGGCCCGCTGATCTACCGCTACGCGCGCGAGGCCCGCGGTCACGGCGTCCCTGAGGTGATGATCGCGGTCGCGGAGAACGGCGGCCGGATCCGCCCGCAGGTCAGCGTGGTCAAGGCGCTGGCGTCGGCGCTGTGCATCGGGGCCGGCGGGTCGGTCGGCCGGGAGGGCCCGATCGTGCAGATCGGCTCCGCGCTGGCCTCCGGGCTGGGTCAGTGGGTCCGCATGCCAGAGAACCGGATGCGGATCCTGGTCGCCTGCGGCGCGGGCGGCGGCATCGCGGCCACGTTCAACGCGCCGATCACCGGGGTGTTCTTCGGGGTGGAGATCATCTTGCGGGAGCTGTCGGTGGACGCGCTGTTCACGGTGATGCTGTCGGCGATGATCGCTGACGCGGTCGCCATCCCTTTCCTGGGTAACCGGCCGTTCCTGTCCGGCTTCCCTTCCGGCATCGCGCTGCATCATCCCCGCAACTACCTGCTGGTGGCGGTACTCGCCGTGGTTGCGGCCCTGGTCGGCCTGCTGTTCAAGACCGTCGTGTACAAGATGGAAGACCTGTGGGACATCGCCTGGAAGAACCGGCCGGAGTGGGCCCGGCCGGCGATCGGCGGCGTCGTTCTCGGCCTGGTCTTGCTGGCGCTCCCGCAGATGTACGGCGTCGGCTACCCCGTCATGGACAAGGCGATCGCCGGGAACTACGTGCTGTGGTTCCTGATCGTGCTGGCCGCCGGGAAGATCATCGCGTGCAGCCTGACGCTGGGCATCGGCGGGTCCGGCGGGGTGTTCGCGCCCTCGCTGTTCATCGGGGTCACCTCGGGCATGGCGTTCGGCGAGATCGCTGATCACCTGCTCGGCCCGGGCGCGGGGCAGCCTGCCCTGTACGCGGTGGTGGCCATGGGGGCGGTGTTCACCTCCGCGGCCCGCGCCCCGCTGACCTCGCTGGCCAGCGTGGTGGAGATGACCGGTGACTTCACCCTGACCCTGCCGGTGATGCTGGCCGTGGCCATCGCCACCGCCACCTCCCGGGCGCTGAGCTACGGGACCATCTACACCACCAAGCTGCTGCGCCGCGGGCAGGACATCGACCGCGCCGCGCCGTGGCGGGCGTTCGGCGACCTGAAGGCCGCCGACGTCATGCGGCCATTCCCGCAGCCGCTCGCCGTCGCCCCCGGGCCAGACGGCGACGGCCGCGCGGCCCCGGCCCTGGCCCGGCTGGCCGGGCCGGTCACCTACCAGGGTGACCCGCAGACGGTCCTCGCCAGCGAGTCCCTCGCCCAGGCGCTGCGCCAGATCGCGGCCTACGGCCGCGACGGGCTGCCTGTGCTGTCTGGCGACGGCCAGCAGGTGGAGGGCTGGGTCACCGGCGCGAGCGTGCTGGATACTGTCGCCCGCGAGATCGGCGGACTCCCGCCCCAGGCCGCCGCAGCCGGGGCCCGGCCAGACTGCGAATCCTCCCGCCAGGAGCCACCCAACCCGCTCCCGGGGTACCAGGTCCTCGAGGTCACCATCGAGGACGGCTCACCGGCGTCAGGCCAGGCACTTAGCGCCATCACCTGGCCACCCGGCAGCTTCCCGGTCTCCGTCCTGCGCAACCGCAGGCTGCAGGACGCCGAGCCCGGTCTCACCCTGACTCCCGGCGACCGCGTCAACCTGCTCGCCCGGGCACCACGGCGCCCGGTAGCAGCGCTGGCGCACGACATGCCGGACAGCGACCAGGACGGCCAGCGCCCCCGCATACCCGGCACCCATTGAGACCGGCGGGCATCACGCGGCGCCGGCAGGCTGGCCGGCGCGGTGATCCGCCATCTTCCGGCCTCGCGCACGATTACCCAGGAGGAAAGCGTGCCCTCATCCACATCATCATCTGCCGCCGGCGCTTTGGCGGCCCGGGCCGCCGGACTGCTGCGGGTCCGCTGGCTCGCCCGTGCGCCCATTGGGCTCTACCGGGCACGCCTGGGGTTCCTGCTCGGATCACGGCTGCTGATGCTCGAACACCTCGGGCGGAAATCTGGCGCCCGGCGTTATGCCGTCCTGGAAGTCGTCGCCCACCCCCGGCCCGGCACCTACGTTGTGGCCTCCGGGTTCGGGGCCAGAGCCCAGTGGTTCCGCAACGTCCGCGCCAACCCGCACGTCCGGGTCTATGCCGGCGGCCGCCGGCCAGCGCCAGCGAGAGCACGGCTGCTCACCAGTGACGAGACAACCGCAGCACTGACGGCCTATGCGGCCAGGCATCCGCGCGCGTGGGCCGCATTGAAGCCGGTCTTCGAGACAACCCTCGGCGCCCGGATAAGCGACCAGGACACCAGCCTGCCGATGATCGCCTTTGAACTTGCGGGCAGCTCCCGGTGAGGCCTTCATCCCCGAGCGCCACCTCCCGGACGCCGCCGCGAACTCGGCAGTGCCCGCCCGGATTGGCCACTGGGACCTGCCTGCAGTGCCGCGCGGCCGCGCCCTGGTTACTATGACCGTTCCGCCGTGCGGGAGCCGGCCGTCGGCTCGGCGATGCCGCGCTCCGGTCACGGGATCCCGTGATGTTCCGGCGCCGCCGGTCCAGGCCACGAGGAGGAAGCCGTGACCGAGGATCGCCCGTCGCCGGCGGCTCGTTCTCTGTCGGGCCGTACCGCGTGGGCGCGGAGCCTGCAGACGCCGCTGCGGGTGTTCTTGCGCACGGAGACGGGCAGCGCCGCGGTACTGGTCGCGATGACGGTGGCGGCGCTGGTGTGGATCAACATCAGCGCGTCGTCGTATGAGGCGGTGTGGGGGGCGCGGCTGTCGGTGCAGCTCGCGGGCGCGGGGGTGTCGCTGGACCTGCGCGAGTGGGTGAACAGCGGGCTGATGACGTTCTTTTTCTTTGTCTTCGGGCTGGAGGCCCGCCGCGAGTTCGACATGGGTGAGCTGCGGCAGCGGCGGCGGCTGGCACTGCCGGTGCTGGCCGGGCTGGGTGGCCTGATCGTCCCGGTCGGGATCTACCTGGCGTTCAACCACGGGCCGACGGCGCGGGGCTGGGGCACGGCGATGTCAACCGACACCGCGTTCGCGCTGGGGATGCTGGCCCTGGTCCGGCCCGGGTTCCCGGACCGGGTCCGCGCGTTCCTGCTGTCGGTGGCGGTGGTGGATGACCTGGTATCCCTGGTTGTCATCGGGGCCGCCTACAGCCGCTACCTCCGCCTGGTCCCGCTGGCCGTGGCGGCCGGGGTGTTCGCGGTGGTCCTGGTGCTGCGGCGCACCCGGATCCGCAATGGAATCATCTACGCACTGCTGGGGATCACGGCGTGGGTCGCGGTCTTGCACTCCGGCATCGACCCGGTCGTCGTCGGCCTGGTCATGGGCCTGCTGACCTACGCCTACCCGGCCGCCCGGGGCGATCTGGAACGGGCCAGCGACCTGTTCCGCAGCTTCCGCGAGCAGCCCACCCCCGAGCTGGCCCGGTCGGCCAGCGCCGGGCTCACCTCCGCCCTGTCCCCGAACGAGCGGCTCCAGCTCCTCTACCATCCCTGGACCAGCTACGTCATCGTCCCGCTGTTCGCGCTGGCCAACGCCGGGATCGTGCTCAGCGGCAGCTTCCTGGCCCGCGCCTACGCCTCCCCCATCACGCTGGGCATCCTGATCGGGTACGTGGCGGGCAAACCCGCCGGGATCGCTGGCGCGTCCTGGCTGCTCACCCGGCTCAGCCGGGGCCGGCTCCGGCCGCCCGTGGGCTGGGCCGCGGTCACCGGGGTGGGCACCATCGCCGGGATCGGCTTCACCGTCTCCATCCTCATCGCCACCCTCGCCTTCGGTGGGACGCAGCTCCAGGAAGCCAAGCTCGGGGTACTCAGCACCACGCTGGGTGCCTCGCTGGTGACCTGGCTGGTGTTCCGCGCCACCGCCTTGCTGCCACCGCGGCTGCAGATCCGTGCCCTGCTGGGAACCACCCAGGCCATCGTCAACCTGGGGGCTCCTGTCAACCCTGGCCGCGACCACATCCGCGGCCCGGACCAGGCGATCGTCACCATCGTCGAGTACGGTGACTTCGAATGCCCCTACTGCGGTCAGGCCGAGCCGGTGCTCCGGGAACTTCTGGCCGGGCACGGTGACGTGCGCTACGTGTGGCGGCACCTGCCGCTGAACGATGTCCACCCGCACGCCCAGCTCGCCGCCGAGGCCACGGAGGCAGCCGCCGGGCAGGGCGCCTTCTGGGCCATGCACGCCCTGCTGCTGCGCCACCAGGACGCGCTGCTGAGGCCCGACCTGATCCGCTACGCCACCGAGGCCGGCCTCGACCCTGGCCGGTTCCGCGACCAGCTGGCCAGCCGGGCCGGGGCGGCGCGGGTCGCCGAGGACGTGGACTCCGCCGACCTCAGCGGCGTGTCCGGCACGCCCACGTTCTTCATCAACGGCCGCAGGCATTACGGCAGCTACGACATCGCCGCGCTGACCGCAGCCGTCCGGGCCGCGAAGGCCGCCAGCCTGGCTACCCGGCCCGCAGCCGGTCAGCGGCGCGGTTCCTGAGCCGGGATCTCCCCCGGGCATTCGATAGACTGCTCGTGGTGCGCCGGGAAGCCTGGTCGGCAATCATCTGTCGGTCGAGCTGGTGAGGTTCGCGGTGCGCGGTGTCGAGACGGTGTTGCTCCTGGTCGTGCTGGGCACGGTGGTCGCCGTGTTCGCCGGCCGGCTGCAGATCCCGGCTCCCTCGATGCTGGTGATCGCGGGACTGCTGATCGGCCTGCTGCCCGGCGTCCCCGCCGTCCGGGTACCCCCGGAAGTGGTCAGCCTCGTCGTGCTGCCACCGCTGCTGTATGCCGCCAGCGAGGAGCTTCCCTGGCGTGACCTGCGGGCCGTGTGGCGGCCGGTCATCATCCTCGCGGTGGGCCTGGTGCTGGCGTCAGCGGCAGCGGTCGCCGCCGTCGCGGGAGCGGTGGCAGCCGTCCCGGCGAGCATGGCGTTCGTGCTCGGCGCAGTGCTGGCCAGCACGGACCCGGTCGCGGTCAGCGCGCTGGGGCGGCGGCTGTCCCTGCCACCCCGGGTCCAGGCCCTGGTCCAGGCGGAAAGCCTGTTCAACGACGCGACCAGCCTGGTGCTGTTCCAGATCGCCGTATCCATCGCCGTCGCAGGAACCGCCGGGACCTCGGCGGGCGGGCTCCTGCTGCACGGCGCCGGGCAGTTCGTGGTCCTGGCGGCCGGCGGCGCTGCAGTGGGGGCCGTCGTCGCGGCCGCGGTCATCGCCGTGCGCCGACGCGTCACCGACCCCGTGCTCGACACCGTGATGGCACTCGTCACCCCCTACGCGGCCTACGTGCTCGGCGCGACACTGCACGTCTCACCCGTCATGGCAGTGATCGTCGCCGGGCTGGCCATCGGCGCCCGCCGGGCCAAGATCACCACCGCCCAGACCAGGCTGCAGATCCACTCGGTCTACCAGACAGTCATCTTCCTGCTGGAAAGCGTGGTATTCAGCCTCATCGGCCTGCAGCTGCCCACCCTGATCCGGGCCCTGTCCCATGCCGGGGCCTGGCCGGTGGAAGCGCTCGCGGTCGCGGGCACGCTGATCGCGACCCGGGTCCTGTGGGTGTTCCCGCTGTCCGCCGTCATCCAGCGGCGCAGCGGCACCCGGCGCCCGTCCCTGGCCATCCCCGCCGTGGTGTCCTGGGCCGGTACCCGCGGGGTCGTGCCCCTGGCCGCGGCCCTGTCCATCCCCCTTACCACCGCCAGCGGGACACCGCTGGCCCAGCGTGACCTCATCCTGGTGCTCGCCGCCGCGGTCATCGTGATCTCACTCATCGTCCAGGGCCTCACCCTCGAACCACTGGCCCGGTTCGCCGGGATCACCCGCCCCGCCGACGCCCGCCACGAGGAAACCATCGCCCGGCTCCGCCTGGCCGAGACAGCCCTGGCCCGGCTCGACGAACTCGCCGACGACAACGCCGCCCCCGACACGGTCATCGACCGGGCCCGCGCCAGCCTGCAGGCCCGCATCGGGCAGACCCGCGCCCGCGGCACCCGGACGCCCGAGCCGGACGGCCTCACCGAACGGGAACTACGCCGAGAACTCATCAGCGCTGAGAACGCCGAACTCGCCCGCCTCTACCAGAACGGCACCATTACCGCAGCCACCCGGCAGCGACTGCAGCACAACCTCGACCTGGAAGCCACCCGCCTCAGCGACGACCATCGCTAGAGGAAAGAGCCTAACCTGAGCCTTCACGCCCGTCGTCGCCGAAGTTCACTCATCCGCCAAGCTCCTGTGACACACCAAAGCTGCCGACGGTGACTGACACCGGGTCCGCCACATCGCCGCATGCGACGACGAGTTCACGTTCGCCCAGACCAGCGCGGCCACGGTCGCAGCCAGGAGAACCACCGCCCGGCCGGTCTCGGTGCGCAAGAACTGCCGCAGCGGCATCCGCAGGCTCCGCGCCCACGCCGGCCGCCCGGCAAAACGGCAACGGCGCGGACTGACATTGCGTCTTCCCCCGGATTCTCTCCCGCGCAGCGTCGGCAGCCGCTGCGGCTGAAGTTGCACTGGGCGGACCGTGCCCTGCTGGCTGCCCTGCTCGGCGTCATACCGAAAGCGCAGCGCCAAGGACTGCGGCTGCTGATTACCCCGGACACGATCGTGCGCTGGCACCGCGACATCGTCCGCCGCCGGTGGGCCGCCAGATCCAAGCGCGGCAGGACCGGCCGGCCAGCGACCCGGCGGAACATCCAGGCCCTGGTCCGCCGGCTGGCCCGCGAGAACCCGGGCTGGGGATATCGCAGGATCCACGGCGAACTGGCCGGACTCGGCATAAAGGTCGCAGCGTCCACCGTGTGGGAGATCCTCAGGGCCAGCGGCATCGATCCCGGTCGGCGGCAGACCGGGCTGGCCTGGCCGCAATTCCTGCGATCCCAGGCCGAGGCGATCCTGGCCTGCGACTTCTTCACGGTCAACCTGCTCGACGGCACGCAGGCCTACGTCCTGGCCGTAATCGAGCACGCATCCCGGCGCATCCGCATCCTCGGCAGCACCCTGCATCCGACCGGCGAATGGACCGCCCAGCAAGCCCGTAACCTCCTGATGGACCTTGACGAGCAAGCGCACCGGGCCAGGTTCATGATCCGCGACCGCGGATCAAACTTCACCGCCGCGTTCGACGCCGTCCTCGCCGACGCTGACATCCGGACGGTGCTCTGCAACATCCAAACGCCCCGCATGAACGCGATCATCGAACGCCCGGCCGAGGTGGCCGACCGCGCCGTGCCGGGCCATTGGGAGGGTGACCTGATCACCGGCTCGGTGAACAAGTCCGCGATCGGGACCCTGGTCGAACGAACCACCGGCTACGTCATGCTGCTGCACCTGCCGCAGGCCCACGGAGCCGTGGAGGTCCAGGACGCAATGACCGAGGCGATGGCGTCGCTTCCGGGCACACTGCGCCGGACCTTGACCTGGGACCAGGGGATGGAGATGCGCAACCACGTGCAGATCGCCGCCGCCACCGCTCTGGACATCTACTTCTGCGATCCGCACGCTCCTTGGCAACGCGGCACGAACGAGAACACGAATGGGCTTCTGCGCCAGTACTTCCCCAAAGGCACGGACCTTTCCGGCTACCACCGTGACTACCTCAAGTTCGTCGCCGCCCAGCTCAACCGCCGACCCCGCAAACGACTCGCCTGGCGGACACCCGCGGAGGCGCTCGACCAACTACTCTGCGACCCATACGAACAACCCGGTGTTGCGTTGACCGGTTGAATCCACCTACTGGCGCAGGAGCCCGTTCGTGTTCTCGTTGCTGCCGCGCTGCCAGGGCGAGTGCGGATCGGCGAAGTAGATCCGCAGGCCAGTGGCCTGCTCGATGCGGGGATGCTGGAACATCTCGTTTCCCTGGTCCCAGGTCAGCGTGCGCCGCAGCCCGGCTGGCAGCACCGTGAAGGCGGCGATCAGCGCGTCGGCGACACGGGCGGCGGCGTGCCCGTGCGGCAGGGGCACCAGGAGCGTGTAGCGGGTCTTGCGTTCCACCAGCGTGGCGATCGCCGAGCGCTGCCAGGCGCCGATGATGAGATCACCTTCCCAGTGCCCGGCCTGGCGCCGGGGCTCGGCGATCGCTGGCCGCAGCCGGATCGGCTTCATCGCCGTGGACTGCCTGAGGGCACCGTCGCGGGTGCGGCCGCGGCCGCGGCGATGCCGGTAGGTGCGGGCCGTGCGCAGCAGCCGTGGTGAGGCCGGGACGATCAGGCCCCGGTAAGCGGCGTCGTAGATCGTCTCGGCGCACACATGCCAGTCCGGCCTGCGCGGATAGCGGCGCCGCAGCCACCGGCTTATCTGCCCGGGAGACCATCGCTGCTCCAGCCGCCCGGCGACGGCCCGGGCCAGCCCGGTGTCGCTTTGCAGCCGCCGTTCCCGGGGGCGCCTGCGCCGCAGATGCGCCTGCCCGTGCGCATACCACGGCTGGTAACGGCCATCAGGTTTGCTGTTGCGGGCGATCTCCCGGTAGACGGTCTGATAGCTCTTGCCGATCCGGGCCGCGATGACCTTGACCGTCTCGCCACGCATGAGCCCGTCCGCAATCTCGATCCGGTCGTCCTGGCTGAGGAAACGCGGGCTGATCGGCGCGTCGGTGAAAGCCACCCGGCCAGCGTCAATGAACCACAGCGACCCGCAGCTCAGCGACACGCCCACCCGCTGGGAAGCCTGCGAGCCAGACCGGCCCGACCGGATCAGCTCGAAGTACCGGCGCTTAACCCCAGGCGGCATCTTGTTCGGCGCGTACCTCGGCATGCGAACCCCTCACCATCGGAGTTCGCGACCACCGCTAGAAACCAAGGTACCTGCCCAAGAGCACCGACCTCACCAGCTACCCCTGCCACGAACTCCAGCGCATCACCACCGAGCTCAACAACCGGCCCCGCCTCTGCCTGGCAGACCGCACCCCAGCCCAGCTCATGCGACGATGGCACCTTCCAGGGTCAACCGAGATTCGCGACGATCCCTAGAAACCGCCCCGGGTCCAGCGGCCGGGACTGCCATTCCGCCAGGCCCTCCAGCACCCGGTCGGTGATGTTGCTGATCGTCTCCCGCGACACCTGGGTGCCGTAGATCTCCGCCAGGTGCGCCTGCACTTCGCCGGTGGTCAGGCCCTTGGCGACCAGCGAGATGACCATGTCATCGATCCCGCCCAGGCGGCGCTGCCGCTTGGCGACGATCACCGGCTCGAAGCTGGCGTCCCGGTCGCGGGGCACGCTGATCTCCACCGGGCCCGTCTCGGTGAGCACCGTTTTGGCCCGTCGCCCGTTACGTGAGTTGCCGCTGCCATCCCCGGCCGGGTCGTGCTTGCGGTAGCCCAGATGGGCATCCATCTCACCGTCCAGCGCGCTTTCCAGCACCACCCTGGTCAGCCGCCCCAGCAGCCCGCCCGGCCCGGTCAGGCTCACACCCCCCGCCCGGGCCCGCTCGGCCAGCTCCCGGACCAGCTGCTCATCCACCGGATCCACCCGGCCATCATCCACCGCTGGGCCAGCTGCCCTGGCAGCATCCGCCTGTGTCGTCGTCGTCATGGTGTTCCCTCCTCAGACGGACCATCCTGTCCGTCCTGTCACAGGAGTTACACCGTTGTTTCTTACAGTCCCCCGGGCTTGGCTGTACGCACCGCGGACCGGGATGGTCGGGCATTTGGCCGGGCTTAAATCGTTTGCTTTCACGACTGCCGCGGGACACGGTAGAGGCGCAGTCAGATTGGGCCGAGCATGACGGCCGCGCCGGGGCGTGAGAGCTGGCTTGGCCATCGTCACGGTGCCGGGTGTATCAGACCGGCCCCGTCGGACTCTGTCAATACAGTAAGCCGTATCTGCAGCGGGAGGAGGTGTCGTCATGGCGTTCGCACAGGGCCAGTATCAGCCCGACGCTTTGCGTGGTCCGCAATGGCGGCAGGCACCGCTGAACGGCATCACAATCGCCGGTTCCGGGGTTAAGAACCTCCAGCTCGTGGCAGGCCTGGGATCGCAGCGGCCTAGTGCTCTGGTGCGTATCCAAGCTCCGATGGCTGGACGTCTTAGCGACCGCAGGCCAGCCCGAACGGCCTAGGGATACCGATCAGCTCATCGAATCGGGTGGAACTTTACCTGTGCCGGGCGGCGCTGAGATATCCGCTTAGCCGGGATGAGTTCGGCCACCGGTAGCCGCCTGCACCGAAGCAATCATTTTATCTACCCGCGCCGTCGTTGCGCTCTACGCGATGGCCTGTACCTGACCGCGATCATCAGCGCGGACCACATCAGGCCCATCCGGGCGCAGGACGGGTCCGCATTCCGCCGGCGTGCCGCAGGCGCGCTGGCCCTCCCATCCATCAACGCCACGGAAAGGAGGTGAGTCACGTGTATCAGCCCCCATATATGGCCAGCCAACTCGCAAAAGAACGACGCCGCGAGCTGCTGGCGCAGGCAGAACAGCAGCACCGGGCGCGAAAGTGCGCTGCGCTGGCCAGGGCATCACGGCGTGCCGAGCGGGCCGAACGGCGGATGCGCCGTGCCGTCCGTAAGGTCGTGCGGCTGCGCGCGGGACTGGAGCAATGACGGTGCTACCGGCCAGCCGGTCACGCACGCATGACGTGCGCGGCCGTGGTGGAGCCCAGCCCACTGCGGGCACCCGCGGCGCAAGGCGCCTCGTCCCCAGATCAAGGAGGCGGGGCGCTTTGCCGCGGGAACCCGCTAGCTGTGAGCACGCCAGCACCGGCAGCTTCAACTCAGCCGCGCCGCAATAGTGGCTCTGACCGGACCAAACGCCTCCATGGCAGAAGATACCCGGCAGGTCGGGCGTACAAGTCACTCATCTGACCCGAACCGGGTGCCTCTTCTGCCGCCGGCCGAGCGATGGACAGTAGGCCGTTTCTGTCTCGGTGGTGCTGGGCGCGCAGTGCACGTGGTTGCGTGAGCACCATGATCGCTTCGGAGGGCGGCCGCCCGTGCCGATGCCGCGCACCCTTGATAGTTCATTCGATAGCGGCTCGGTCGGTCCCATGGGCAGCTGGTGCTGTCGGGTGGCGGGGTGCGGTTGGCGAGCGTCCAGCCCTATGTGTCGATCAGGCCAGCCAGCGGCAATGTGGTCATGTGAGCCGCTGCGTTAAGCTTTTCGGGCCTGGTTCCTGCTCCGGCCCGGCGGCCGTATGCCGACGGCGGGCACCACTTGGTCAGCCAGTGGGTCAACGGCCCGGGGTGGCTGACGGGCGCGTACGCGGCGAGATGCCCATCGGGCCGCAGCAGCAGCAAGGCCGGATCGGCGCTCAGGCTGTCCGTGATCCGGACGTCCTGGCCACGTACACCCGCCCCGGACGAGGCGACGGAGGCCGAGCGGATTGTGATGAGATCGGCCCAGGGCCGGATCGCGTTGACGACAGTTGCGGGGAGGTCCGCGGCGGTGCTCAGCAGGGTGAGGCCCGACAAGTCGAGCAGCTGATGGAGACGGACCGGGTGGCTCTCGGTCCCGGTCGTTAGCTCGAGATCGGGGACCCGGTCTCCGGAGCGGAGCTCACCGACACGCGTTGGCGGTGCGGCCAGCGGTCCCGTGCGGTAGCTGGCGGCGACCTCTCCGACGGCCGCGGCGGCATTGGCCTGCACTTGGTCGAAAGCGAGGGCGAACGGTGCCGTCCGCGACAGAAGCTGATGGACCATCCAGTTGGTCGAGTTGAACACCTGGGTGGCGCGCTCGGTGGTGTGCACCAGTTGGGTGATAACCGGCAGCCGCTCAGCCTCGTAGGTGTCGAGCAGCTCTGGTTTGCCTCTGCCCTTAAGGACGAGGGCGAGCTTCCAGCACAGGTTGACCATGTCCTGGATCCCTGTGTTCATGCCCTGGCCACCGGCCGGGCTGTGTATGTGCGCGGCGTCGCCGCCGAAAAAGACGCTTCCGACGCGCAGCGTGGTCAGGTGGCGGCTGCTGATCCGAAAGCGTGAACTCCACACCAGGTCGCGCAGGCGCGCGGGAATGGGGGAGACACGATCGTAGACTCGCTGCAACTCGCCGAGGGTCGGCGCCGTTTCATCCTTGGAGTGGTGATCGGGGTCGGTCGCCATCAACCTAAACCGGTGCCCGGCCATGGGGAACGCCGCCGCGAAGCCGTTGCGGGCGAGGAAGATGGACAGCTCGTCCTCGGGGATGGCACCGTCGAGATACAGGTCCCCGAGCAGGTAGCTCTGGGCGAGCTCCCGGCCCGCGAAGGGCAGCTCCAGCACGCGGCGTACGGTGCTGTGCGCCCCTGACGCGTCGATGAGATACGCGCAGCGTGCGAGTTCTTCGGTGCCATCGGGAGTGCGCAGCAGGGCTTCGACGCCGCCAGCCGCGGTGTCCTGGTGCAGGGAAACGAGCTCGACGCCGCGCTCGACGAGCACTCCCTGAGCCTCGAGCTGCGCCGCCAGTAGCCGCTCGGTCTCCGCTTGCGCGAGCAGCAGTACGTAGTTGAACCGGCTTGGGATGCGGTCGAGCTGCACCGCCGCGAGCCGGCGACCCCTCCCATACAGGGCGGTCGCGCGGGCGGGGTTGCCCAGCCGGACCATCTCCTCGCCGATGCCGCGGGGCTGCATGAGCTCGAGGGTGCGCGCCTGCACCGCGAGCGCCCGCGAGGTGGTCGACGGCTCTGGCGCCCGATCGATGATCCGCACTCGGACGCCGAGCCGCGAGAGCTCCATCGCGGCGGTCAGCCCGGTCGGGCCAGGCGCCCACGACCAGCACCTCCACACTGTCACTCCTGGTCTCCACGGCGACCTCCCAAGACTAGTCAACAACCGATGACTTAGACGATAGAGGAGTATCAGTGTCAAGTCAACACACGATGACATATGCTTGGGTGGTGGCACGCACTCGCAGCCGGAACGCATGCAAGACCCGCGCGGACCTCCTGTCCGCGGCGCGGCGGAGGTTCGGGACGGAGGGCTACGACCGTACGACCATCCGCGCGATCGCCGCCGACGTCGGCGTCGATGCCGCCCTGGTGCTCCGCTACTTCGGCAGCAAGCAGGAGTTGTTCGCCGCCGCCGCCGACCTCAATCTCGATCTTCCGGACCTGACCGCCGTGGCACCCGGCCGCCTGGCCGGGGCTCTGCTCGCACGCTTCTTCGCCGTCTGGGAAGACGACGAAACGTTCCTGGCGCTTCTGCGCGCGTCGATGACAAGCGAAAGTGTGGCCGAGACCCTGCGGCAAGTGTTCGCCGCTCAGGTTGAGCCGACGCTCAGCGCCGTCGTGCCCGATCACCCGCGCGAGCGCGCAGGGCTGGTCGGCGCATTCATCATCGGTTTGGCGACCACGCGTTATGCTCTGGCGGCCCCGGGTCTCGCCGCGATGGACCGAGACCAGATCACCGCCTGGGCCACCCCGGTCGTCGACCAGCTGCTGACCGGACCGGCCCCGCCCGTTCCTGATAGCGCTGCGGTCCGCCAGTTACCCAGGCGCCGCCCCGAGCGTCAGCGGGCCTGTACCGCTTCAAAACCCATCGCGGGGTGTCTGACCTTAGGATTCCTGAGATCAGCTACGCTGCCCGGTAGTACTCGTTGATCACGCCACCGAGCACCTTCCGCCGCTGACCCGGCAAGTCCAGCGGGGCGCTGACTTGGCCGCTTTGGTCGGGCGGTCGTTGCTGGCGGGACTGATGGGGCCGGTGCCGGTTGTAATGGCCGGTGTACTCGCCGAGGACCGACCGCAGGTGCCGTTCGTCGTAAATGAGCATCCGGTCGGTGCACTCGGACCGCGCGGTGCGCACCCACCGCTCGGCATAGCAATTCGCGCGCGGGGTCCGCGGCGGGGTCTTGACCACCTGCACGCCCTCGTCAGCGAAGATCTGGTCGAAGGCGGTGGTGAACCTGGTGTCGCGGTCCCGGATGAGGAAGCGGAAGGAGCCGGTCCGGTCGCCGAGGTCCATGAGCAGGTTGCGGGGGCCAGCAGCCCTTGCGCCTGAGTACGCAGGAACACCCGCCAGGAGGTGTCCAGATGGCGGGGCGCCGGCCGGTGGCGACGGGCGCGCAAGATCCGCCGCACGGTCGCTTCGCTGACCTGGTGCCCGAGCTGGGACAGTTCACCGTGCACCCGGCGGTATCCCCAGGCCGGGTTCTCCCCCGCGAGCCGCAACACCAGGTCGCGGATCTCCTGGCTGGTCCCTGGGCGGCCTGGCCGGTTCGGATACGTCCACTTGCGCTGGATCAGGCGGCGGTGCCAGGCCAGCAGCGTGCCCGGTGTGACGACCCGATGGGCGCGCAGCACGGCGGGCAGCAGCCGGGCGAGCGCCGTCAGGACCGCTCGGTCCGCCCAGTCCGGCTTGGGCCGGGTGACCTGACGCCGGAGCACTGTGACCTCATGACGGAGGACCATGATCTCCGCGTCCTTGGACGCTTGGCCGCGGCCGAGCAGTACCAGCCAGCCAAAGACCCGGATCGCGATCAGGTAGAGCAGACGAAAAGCCACGAGCCCCGATCCTGGCGCAACCTGCTCCTCCGGCCAAACCGCAGGTCACAGCACCTGCGGCGAGTTCTGAAGCGGTACACGGCCTTATGAACCTAGGACACCCACGCCCACCAGGAGTCGTTGCGCTTATGCCGTTCCGAGGCGCGCCGCCCCCGGCCATGTCGGCGCCAGTTCGACCAAGGGGGCGCCCACGGCGTCTTGTCCCACGCAATGACTCCACTATACGAAGTTAAATTCGATTCATGTACCGCAAACAGGTAATGAGTTCCAGCCTTCTCGCTGGGTCACGTCGCCGTAACCCCCGGCATGCAACCGGATGCGGTTCCCGGCGCATCTATATGGTCGCCGGCATGTCGGCCGCGGGGGTGCCGGCATGCTGGTACTGGCCGGTCGGCTTCGAGGAGTGGGAGTGCTGGTGACGTGACGCCTGCGGAGGAGTTCGCCGAGTTTGCGGAGACGACGTCGCCGCGTCTGCGGCGGATGGCGTTCCTGCTCTGCGGTGACTGGCATACCGCGGAGGATCTGGCGCAGACGGCGCTGGCGAAAGTCTTCGTCTCCTGGCGCAAGATCAGGCGGCAGGACGCGGTGCACGCATACGCCACGCGCACGCTGGTCAACACCTACCTGGCCTACAAGCGACTGAAGAGCACTAGCGAGGTTCTCAGCGGCTGGCTTCCCGACCGCCCGGCCGAGACACCTGCGCCGGAGACACGGATGGTGGTAATCGATGCGCTGGCCACCCTCTCGCCCCGGTGCCGGGCGGTGGTGGTGCTGCGCTACTGGGAGGACCTGAGCGTGGACCAGGCAGCGGCGGTGCTCGGCTGCTCGGCGGGCAACGTGAAGAGCCAGAACGCCCGCGCACTGGGCAGGCTCCGGGCGGTGCTGGGCGACACCATGACCGAATCCGGCCCGCCGGGCCGCCCCCGGCAAGAACCGCATAAGACAAGGGACGCCCGGCATGGATGAGACTTCGCTGCGGGGACTGCTGGAGCGCGCACTCGTCCCCGAGCCGCCGATCGGGCCGGTCGCATATAACTCGCTGCGGGCGGGTATTAAGCTCCGCCGTCGCCGCCGGATACGGGCCGCCGCCGGGGGCGCGGCTGCCCTCGCTGTCATTGCCGTCGCCATCCCGGTGGTCACCGGGGCACTCGGCGGCACCGCCGGCCGCCGTACCGGGACAGCGCAGGCGGAGACCGTCTACGTCGCTGACAACAGCGCAGGTACCGTGACGCCGATCTCGACGATCACCAACATGCCGGGCAAGCCGATCAGGGTCGCCAGGGGAACCACGGCGATCGCGGTCACACCGGACGGGAAGACCGTCTACGTCGCCGACTGGAAAGCCGGTACCGTGACGCCGATCACGACGGCGACCGGCACGCCCGGGAAGCCGATCAAGGTCGGGAAGGCTCCCGACCGGATCGCGATCACGCCGGATGGGCAGACCGCCTACGTCGCCAATTTCGGCTCGAACACGGTGACGCCGATCACGACGGCGACCAATACGCCGGGTAAGCCGATCAGGGTCGGCGGGGAGCCGTCTGCGATCGCGGTCACCCGGGACGGGAAGACGGCCTACGTCGTCAACGGGGTGGGTCACCCGCGCTGGGGCACGGTGACGCCGATCACCACCGCAACCAACACAGCGGGCAAGCCGATCAAAGTCGGAGGGTCGCCCCAGACGATCGCGATGACGCCAGACGGGAAGACCGCCTATGTCATCGGCGGGAGCACAGTAACGCCAATAACGACAGCGACCAGCACGCCCGGTAAGCCGATCCAGGTCGGCGTCGTACAAGATCTTTCGGTCCGGGGGGCGAACGCAATCACGCCGGATGGGAAGACCTTGTACGTCGTCAACCCGGACTCGGGCACGGTGACGCCGATCACGACGGCAACCGGCACGGCGGGTAAGCCGATCAGGGTCGGCAGGGGACCGGAGGCGATCGCGATCACGCCGGATGGGAAGACGGCCTACGTTGTCAGCGGGGTGGATCACCCCGGCTGGGGCACGGTGACGCCGATCACCACCGCAACCAACACAGCGGGCAAGCCGATCAGGGTCGGCGGGGATCCGTTGCGATCGCCGTCACCCGGGACGGGAGGACAGCCTACGTCGTCAGCTTTACCGCGGGCACGGTAACGCCGATCACGACCGCGACCGGCACGCCCGGGAAACCGATCAAGGTGGGGAAGGAGCCGTCTGCGCTCGTGATTGTGCCTTGACCACCGCGGCGCGGCCAGCATGAGCCGCCGCCGGGCGGTATTCGCAGGGCTGCGTTACGGCGGAACCCTGCGCCGTAGCGGCGCAGCGCACCAGCGGAGCCCAGGGCCGGACTGGCACCATCGGCGTGCCAGGCCCGCGCGCCGAGCCCACCATCACCGAACACGCGACCCTACCCAGCGGTATCGGCTCCTGGGAGTGGGTCGGGCCGCCAGGCCGGCCAGCGCAGCTCGACTACTTGCAAATGCGGCAACAGTCACTGGCGGAAATGGCCCTCCAGGAGGGCCGGGTGGCGACCAGGTGACAAGAGTCACGGGACCGATGACAAGGCGATTTGCGCAGGTGACAGGTCGGCCAACGCCGATCCAGCGCCTGGAATCCGCTGTCCCTCCAGTAGCCCCAGCCGGGGCAAGCTGGCCGATCCCAACACACATACGGCGGCCAGGCGGCCGCCGTTGCTGTACTTTCCTGCTGTACCCGCTGTTCGATGCGTTCGAATTTCGCTTCTAACCTGTGGAGCTAAGCGGGCTCGAACCGCTGACCTCTTGCATGCCATGCAAGCGCTCTACCAACTGAGCTATAGCCCCGGCATCGCCCGCGTGACTGGCACGCGGACCGCAGTTAGCATACCGGTTCCCCGGACGCGTCCGAACATCATGGACACCACCCGGCCGCCCAGGCCACCCGCGCCGACCAGCGTGCGGCCCCGGCCGTCAGCGGTCGTCGCTGAGCACCGGCTCCGGCAGCGTCCCGGCGTTGTGCTCGACTAGGCGCCACTGGCGGTGCCGGCGGGACACCACGGACCAGGCGCAGTTGGCCAGGGGCCCGATCACGCCCCAGAGGTCCTCGGGGAGGCCGAGCAGCCGGGCGGCGCCCAGCCGGAGCGCCGCGCCGTGGCTCACCACGACCACGAGGGAGCCCGGCTGGAGGCTGTCGGCGATCCGCTCCATGGCTGACCCGGCCCGGTCCGCGACGGTGGCCGAGGATTCCCCCTCCGGTGGCGCCCAGTTCGAGTGCTCGACGGGGTACCGGGTCCGGATCTCCACGTCGGTCAGGCCTTCCCAGGCCCCGCCGTGGCGTTCCCGCAAGTCCTTGTCCGTGGTCACGGTCAGCCCGGTCAGGCGGGCCAGCGGCGCGGCCGTGGCCAGGGCCCGGCTCAGGTCCGAGGCGACGATCGCATCCGGGTGCAGCGCGGCGAGCAGCCGGGCGGCGCGCTCAGCCTGCTCCACGCCGACCTCATCCAGCTGGATGTCGGTCTGGCCCTGGAAACGCCCCTGGACGTTCCATGGGGTCTGCCCGTGCCGCCACAACACCAGCCGGACCCGGGAATCCGGGCCCGGCACTGACTCAGAAGTCATTCCGTCCTCTCCTGCGTGCCCGTCCGTAGTGATCGCGCAGGCACCGGCCTGCCGCGCGGTCTAGGCAGGCTCTACTGGGGGGCCCGCTGGCCCGGCACCTGGGCTTCCGCTGCGTCCCGGGGACGGCCCGGACAGAACCAGGCCGTACCGCCAGGCACCTGGCCAGGCAGGCCCAGGATCCGCTGAACCCGTGGGTCAGCGCGCGTCCCCGGCGGATGGCCCGGCGGGACGCGTCCCGCCGACCGATACCGTCTCGGGCAGCTGGATCTGCGGGCAGTCCTTCCACAGCCGTTCCAGAGCGTAGAACGTGCGCTCCTCGGCGTGCTGCACGTGGACCACAATGTCCAGATAGTCCAGCAGCACCCAGCGGCCTTCCCGCTCGCCCTCGCGGCGCACCGGTTTGGCCCCGGCCTTGCGCAGGTTCTCCTCGATCGCCTCGACGATCGCCCGTACCTGGCGATCGTTGGCCGCGGAACAGAGCAGGAACACGTCGGTGATGACGAGCTGCTCACTCACGTCGTAAGCGATGATGTCGCTGGCGAGCTTGTCGGCCGCGGCCGCAGCGGCTATCTCCGCAAGCTCAACGGCCCTGGTGGTGGCAGTCACGTGTGGTATTCGTCCTCCTCAGCCGGGGACCTTTCCCCTAGCCTCTCACGCCCCAGGCTCGCGGGGCAGAGCGGCAATTCAGCCTAACCCGGCCGGCCGACAAAGTCCGCACGCCAGGCCCACGCTCCGTGCCCGCAAGGCTACCGTCGCCGGACCCGAAGTTCGGCGTGGCGATCGGGCCGGGGAGGGCCGGGCACTCACCCGGCCGGAGTGACACCGCCCTGGGGCCCGCACGCGGTCCCGTCCCCCTTGCAGTACAGCCCGCGCTTGGCGATGTACTGCACCACGCCGTCCGGGACCAGGTACCAGACCGGCTCGCCCGCGGCGACCCGCTGGCGGCACTCGGTGGACGAGATGGACAGGGCCGGGATCTCGATGAGGCTGACCTGGTCGCTGGGCAGCCCGGCGCTGGACAGCTGGTGCCCGGGGCGGGTACAGCCCACGAAGTGGGCCAGCTTGAACAGGTCCGCCGCGTCCTGCCAGGACATCATCTTGGACAGCGCGTCCGCGCCGGTGATGAAGAAGAACTCGGCTTCCTCACCGCGGATCGCCCGCAGCTCGCGCAGCGTGTCGATCGTGTAGGTGGCACCGGGCCGGTCGATATCCACCCGGCTGACCGAGAACCGCGGGTTCGACGCGGTCGCGATCACCGTCATCAGGTAGCGGTCCTCGGACGGCGAGACCTTCCGGCCATCCTTCTGCCAGGGCTGGCCGGTGGGCACGAACACGACCTCGTCCAGGTCGAACGCGTGCGCCACCTCGCTGGCGGCGACCAGGTGACCATGGTGGACCGGATCGAAGGTACCGCCCATCACGCCCAGCCGCGGGGGCCGTCCCCCGCCCGGCTGACCCGGGCGGCCGGACCCCTGGGCCTGCGCAAAACTACGCAAACCGGGCACGTCAGACTCGCCATCCCTCATGACGTGACTCTAACCGCCCCGGTGCGGCCCGGAAATCAGCGCAGCCCCGGGGCGGGCGGCTCTCCCCCGGTCCAGCGGACCACCCGGACCGCCTTGCCGAGCTCGGTGCGCGGCACCGTGCCCGGGGGCAGCAGCCGGACCGTGACCCGGACGCCCAGTGCGTCACGCAGCCGGACCTCGATCTCGGTCTCGGCCGCTTCCCCGCCGTCCGGCCGGTACTCACACAGCGCCACCAGATGAGGATGGCCCGCCCGCTCGTCCACCACCAGCAGGTAGTCGGAGCTGAGCGAGGTGTCCTGGAGCAGCACCCGCTCCACCTCGCTGGGGTACAGGTTCACCCCGCGGATGATGAGCATGTCGTCCCGCCGCCCGGTGACCTGGCTCATCTTCACCAGGGTGCGGCCGCAGGCGCAGGTCCCCCGGCGCAGCGCGGCGATGTCCCCGGTCCGGTAGCGCAGCAACGGCACCGCCTGCCGGGTCAGGCTGGAGAACACCAGCTCCCCCGGGATCCCCTCGGGCACCGGCTCGGCCGTCACCGGGTCCACCGCCTCGACCAGGAAGTGATCCTCGTTGACGTGCAGCCCGTCCGCGGCCTCGGCGCACTCGGCCGCCACCCCGGGCCCGATCACCTCCGACAGCCCGTAGATGTCCAGCGCCTGCAGCCCCAGCAGCTCCTCGATCCGGGCCCGCAGCTGCGCGGACCACGGCTCGGCCCCGAACAGCCCGGCCCGCAGGGACAGGCCGTGCCCGGGCCGCAGCCCGGCCCCGGCCAGCGCCTCACCGAGCCGGATCGCGTATGAGGGCGTGCAGGTCAGGATGTCGGGCCGCAGGTCCCGGATGAGCGTGACCTGCCGCGACGTCATCCCGCCGGACGCGGGCACCACCCCGGCACCCAGCTCGATCGCGCCCTGGTGCACGCCCAGGCCGCCGGTGAACAGCCCGTACCCGTACGCGTTGTGGATCACGCTGCCCGGGGCCCGCGCCCGCGGCGGCCAGCGCCCGCGCGCACATCCGGGCCCAGAGCCGCAGGTCAGCCCGGGTATAGCCGACTAGTGTCGGGCGCCCGCCCGTGCCACTTGAGCCGTGATACGCGACCACCTCGGTGCGGTCCACCCCGAGCATCCGCAACGGGTACGCGTCCCACAAATCCTTCTTCTCGGTCATCGGGAGCCGGGGCAGGTCACCAAGACCCAGAGCGCTACCCGCGGTGATCCCGGCCGACCGGAGACGTTCCGCCTGAACCCCGTCGAGGGCCAGCAGCCGGTCCACCAGCCCCCGGAGCCGCTGCTCCTGGAGTCCGGCGCGCTGCTCGGCGGGCATGGACTCGGCTTCAGGCTCGAACATCATCGTCCTTCTCCTGAACGGTTTTCCCACACCGTCGTGGGGCCTGAACAGCTTCCCATAACCGGCGTTCTCGCCAAGGTGCGCTACTCAGCGTGATTACGTGACTACGGTTTCGTTCATCGGTACCAATCCGCTGAGCGGGTCGTACCGAAGACCCAGCCAACGGACCCACCACGGGGGTGTGTCCAGTCTTCCCTGGAGGAAGCTCCATGATCGGTACGAAACGGCTCAGCATGCTGGGCACCCGGAAGGCAGGGATCGGCCTGGCCGGCCTGCTGACCGCGGGCCTGGCCCTGGCGTCCGGGACGGCGTTCGCGTCTACCTCGTCTTCGTCCAGCATGTCGGGGATGACCTCGGCGAGCTCCTCGATGAATCACCGGGGGTTCACCAAGGGTTTCTACGCCGGGCACACGGTGCGGTTCTACTACAGCAAGAACTTCAGCTGCAAGCAGCCGCCTGCCGCCGCGGCGTCCTCGAAGTGCGAGGGCGGGACCAACTACACCCAGACCCCGTCCAGCACCTTCGACCCGCTGTACGTGATCGTGCCACTCGGCTTCACGCCGCCGAAGTGGACCCTGCAGTGCCCGGCGGGCACCTGCATCGACCATCCGCACACCATCGACCTGACCTCGGTGCTGGGCAGCGGCACGGGCAACCTGACCCTGCCGGCGCACAGCCACATCGTGGCCACCTCGAACAGCCACCAGCCTGAGTGGTGGAACGTGGACATCGTCGGGGTCAAGAGCATCACCACCTGGGACAAGCTGATCAAGTCGAAGAACGCCCACGAGCTGCAGTACCTGCAGCGCGCGCAGAGCTCGACGATCACCGGGAACATCCCGACCAACCTGTTCCTGTACTTCTCCGTGCTCAGGTAGCAGCTGGCCGGCGCTGGCCGCGCCTGACCCCTGGGCGCGGCCAGCGCCACCGCTGCCCGCCAGCCGCTCCGACCCTTCCACCCATCTGCACGAGAGGTGCCACCCATGGTTAACCAGTCCATGGACGCCGCCCGGTCGCCGGCCGGGACCGCGGCCACCGGGTTCCGCGCCCGGCGTAGCTGGGAGGTGCTGCGCAGCTGGCGCGGGGCCGTCGGGCTCAGCGGCATGGCCGCCGGGGCCATCATGATCACCGGGGCGTTCCTGCCCTGGGTCACCACGTTCGCCGGGCTGATCGGCATCCCCGGGGTGCGCGGCAGCAACGGGCGGATGCTGGCCGCCGCCGGGGCGGTCATCGCGCTGGCCGGGATCGTGCACGCCGTGCGCGGCGGCCGGTGGTCCCGCTGGGTGATCGGCCTGGCCGGCTTCCTGGCCACCGGGTTCTCCGGATTCCTGCTCCTCCAGCTCGCGGCCAGCCTGCGGTCGCTGAGCACCGACTCCATGGTGGCCGGCCAGAGCGGCCCGGGCCTGTGGGTCACGGCCGCCGGGTCGGCGCTGGCCTTCGCCACCATGTTCCTGCCCGCCTCGGCCCAGCAGAGCGTGGTCCGCCGGGACGGCGCCCCGCCCGGCCTGCGGGCCTGGGCCGGCGACCTGAAGTCCACCGGAGCGCGGCGCGGCCTCCAGATCGCGCTCGGTGGGCTGTGGCTGGCCGACGGCGCGCTGCAGCTCCAGCCGTTCATGTTCGGCCGCGGCTTCGTGAACCAGATCCTCATGCCCGCCTACATGGGCAGCCCGGCCGGGGTTACCGGCCCGGCCCTGGCCTTCACCCGGCTGGTCCTGCACGACCCGGGCGCCTGGAACACCGCGTTCGCGGTCACCCAGCTGCTGCTCGGTGCGGCCCTGCTCTGGCGGCCCACGGTGCGCGCGGCCCTGGCCGGCAGCGTCGTCTGGGCCCTGGCCGTGTGGTGGATGGGCGAAGGGCTGGGCGGCGTGCTCAGCGGCTCGGCCACCCCGCTCACCGGCGCGCCCGGGGCGGTGATTCTCTACGCTCTGGTGGCCGTGCTGGCCTGGCCGGCCCGGGCTGGCCGGGGGACGGACGGCCCGGTCGCCGCAGGCAGCGCGCTCGGCCTGACCGGGGCCCGGGTGGCGTGGCTGGTCCTGTGGGGCAGTTTCGCCTACTTCATCCTGCAGGCTGCGAACCGGGCGCCGGGAGCTCTGCGGGACACGTTCGCGGGCCTGGCCGCCGGGGAACCTGGCTGGATCGCCGCCATGGACAAGGGTCTCGCCAGCGCCGCGGGGACCCAGGGCCTGGCCATCAGCATTGGCCTCGCGGTGGTCTTCGTTGCGGCGGGTCTAGGGGTGTTCTGGGCGGCCACCACCCGGGCGGCCCTGCTGCTGAGCGTGATCGCCGCCGTGGTGATCTGGGTTCTCGGGGAGAACTTCGGCGCCATCGCGACCGGGCGGGGCACCGACCCCAGCACGGGCCTGGTGCTGGTGGCGCTGGCCGCCGCGTACTGGCCGCGCCGCCGCCGCCCCGCGGGCGCCGTTTCCCATGATCAGGGTAATGTCCCGGTCATGGCGCAGGAGGAAATGGCGTAATCACGGCGGGCCGGCCGGGGACACCGCACATTGGTGGACCTAGGCCTGCCTGCGCAGGCCCGGACACGGCCTAGCATGGCTGGCATGACCTCTGTGCCGGATCGTGCCCGCGTCCGTCTTCCCGGGATCAGCTCCCGTGCCTACGAGCACCCCGCTGACCGGTCGGCGCTGGTAGCTATGCGCAAACTCACCGGCTTCGATGTGCTGCTGAAGCGTCTGGCCGGGCTGTTCAGCGACCGGAGCCTGCGGCTGCTGTTCCTGGCCAGCTCCGTGCGGGCCTCCAACGAGCAGTTCCCGCACCTGTACCAGCTGCTGCTGGACGGGGCCGCCATCCTGGACCTCCCCGAGGTACCCGAGCTGTACATCTCGCAGGACCCGATGCCGAACGCGATGACGCTCGGCTCGGACAAGCCGTTCATCGTGATCACGACCGGCCTGGTTGACCTGCTGGATGCCGAGGAGCACCGGTACGTGATCGGGCACGAGCTCGGGCACGTGCTGTCCGGGCACGCGGTGTACCGGACCATGCTGTACCACCTGACCCGGCTGGCCACGCGGCTGGCCTGGTTCGCCATCGGCTACATCGGCCTGCGGGTGATCATCGCCGGGCTGGAGGAGTGGTACCGGAAGTCCGAGCTGTCCTGCGACCGGGCCGGCGTGCTGGCCAGCCAGGACCCGGCCGCCGGGCGCCGCGCGCTGATGAAGATCGCCGGGGGCTCCCGGATTTCCGAGCTGAGCCCGGACGAGTTCCTCAGGCAGGCGCACGAGTACGACGCCGTGCCGGACGTGCGGGAGGGCCTGCTGAAGATGATCCAGATGCAGGGCACCACGCACCCGTTCGCGGTGGTGCGGTTCGCCGAGCTGGACCACTGGGTGGCCGAGGGCGACTACCAGACCATCCTGGCGGGCAACTACCCGCGCCGGGAAGACGACAGCGACGCCAAGATCGGCGACGAGTTCGTGGCCGCGGCCAAGGCCTACCAGGAGTCGTGGAGCCGGTCCAACGACCCGTTCATCGGCCTGGTCAAGGGAGTGGCCGAGACCACCGTGGGGGCCGGCGAGCGGCTCTTCGGCAACATCTTCGGCCAGCGCGGCGGGGGCAGCGGCAGCGGCGGGGGCAGCGGCAGCGGCGATAGCTGACCGCCTGGCTGGCTGGCTACCGGCTGGCTGGCTGGCTGGAACTCAGCGGGACGCCCTGAGCAGGACGAGGTCGTCGCGGTGCACGATCTCACGCTCGTACTCGGGGCCCCGCTGGGCGGCCAGTTCGTGCGTGGAGCGGCCCATCATGGCCGGGATCTCGGACGCGTCGTAGTTGACCAGGCCGCGGGCGATGACCCGGCCGTCCGGGGCGCACAGGTCCACCGGGTCACCCGCGTCGAACCCGCCCTCCACGCCGGTGATCCCGGCCGGCAGCAGCGACGCGCGGCCGCCCTCGATGGCCTTGGCCGCTCCCTCGTCCAGCAGCAGCCGCCCGTGACTGGCGGCCGCGTGGGCCAGCCACAGCTGGCGGGCCCGGGGCGGCCGCCGCCCGCCGGGCGCGAAGTAGGTCCCCCGTGGCTGGCCGGCCAGCACCTCCCGCGCCGCCGCGGCGCTGGCCACCACGGTCGGGATACCCGCCTCGGTCGCGATCAGGGCCGCGTCCACCTTGGTGACCATCCCGCCCGTGCCGACCGGGCCGGTCCCGACGGCGCCCGGGCCGGAGGCCAGGGCGCCGCCCGCGCCCGGCCGGTCCAGGGTGATCCCGTCCAGGTCGGCGCGGCTGCGCACCTGCGTGATCCGCCGGGCGCCGGGCTGCCGCGGGTCGGCGTCGTACAGCCCGTCCACGTCGGACAGCAGGATCAGCGCCCCGGCCCGTACCACGTGCGCGACGAGCGCGGCCAGCCGGTCGTTGTCGCCGAACCGGATCTCGTCCGTGGCCACCGTGTCGTTCTCGTTGACGATCGGCAGGATCCCCAGTTCGAGCAGCCGGCTCAGCGTGCGCTGCGCGTTGCGGTAGTGCGCGCGGCGCATCAGGTCATCCGCGCTCAGCAGCACCTGGCCGGTCCGGACCCCATGCCGGCCGAACGCCGCGGTGTACCGGGCGACCAGCAGGCCCTGTCCTACGCTCGCGGCGGCTTGCTGGGTGGCCAGGTCACGGGGCCGGCGCGGCAGCCCCAGCGGGGCCAGCCCGGCCGCGATGGCGCCGGAGGAGACCAGCACCACCTGGCTGCCGCCGTGCGCCCGCCCCGCGAGGGCGTCGGCCAGGGCCGCGATCCGGTCCTCGTCGATCCCGCCCCGCGGAGTCGTCAGCGACGAGGAGCCGACCTTGACCACCACGGGGCTCGCGTCCGCGATCCCCGGCCAGTCTTGCTCCGTCACCCGATCCCTCCAGCCTCACTGACCACACCAGCCCCGCCGAACCCCCAGCCACACGGTCGGGCCGGGCGCGCGGGGTCACGGGGCGAGGCGGCGGTCGGTGCCACGCGGGCCGTGGCCACCCTGGCCCGCGGGGATGTCCGGGTCCCAGTCGAAGACCACGGCCTCGTCCCCGTTGCCGATCATCACCTCGGCCCCGTCCTCGGCGCCCGCCTCGGCCAGGGCCTGCTCCACGCCCAGCTTGGCCAGGCGGTCGGCCAGGTAGCCGACGGCCTCCTCGTTGGCGAAGTCGGTCTGCTGGACCCAGCGCCACGGCTTGTCCCCCCGGACCAGGAACGAGTTCTCCCCGGCCCGCTCGATCTCGAACTCCGGGCCCGCGGCGGGCCGCGGCCGGATCACCCGCCGGGTCGGTTCCTCGACCGGAGCCGCCGCACGGACCCCGGCCACCACCGCGGCCAGCGCGAACGCCAGCTCACGGACGCCTTCCCTGGTGGCCGCGGACACCTGGCACACGGTCAGCCCGCGGGCGGCCAGCACCGGCTCGGCCTGCTCAGCGACCACCCGGGCGGCAGGCACGTCGATCTTGTTCAGCACCACGATCCGGGGCCGGTCCCGCAGGTCGGCGCCGGTCACATCCTGGTAGGCGTCCAGTTCGGCCTCGATCACGTCGAAGTCCGCGACCGGGTTCCGGCCCGGGTCCCCGCTGGTCTCCGGGGCGGTGCAGTCCAGCACGTGCACCAGCACCGCGCAGCGCTCTACATGCCGGAGGAACTCCAGGCCCAGGCCCTTGCCCTGGCTGGCCCCGGGGATCAGGCCGGGCACGTCCGCCGCCACGAACTGGATGTCACCCGCCTCCACCACGCCCAGGTGCGGGGTCAGCGTGGTGAACGGGTAGTCGCCGACCGTGGGCTTGGCCGCGGACAGCGCGCCGATCAGCGAGGATTTGCCGGCGTTGGGGAAACCGACCAGGCCCGCGTCGGCCACCGTCTTGAGCAGGAGAACCAGGGAGCACTCCGCGCCCGGCTCGCCGCGCAGCGCGAACCCGGGGGCCTTGCGCTTCATCGAGGACAGGGCCGCGTTGCCCAGCCCGCCGTGGCCACCCTCGGCGGCCACGTACCGGGTCCCGGCCCCGATCAGGTCGGCCAGGACCTCGCCGTCCTCCGCGGCGACCACGGTCCCGTTCGGGACCCGGACGATCAGGTCCTCACCGGCCGCGCCGTTGCGGTTGGACCCGGACCCCTGGGTGCCGTTGCCGGCCTTGCGGACCGGGCGGCGGTGGAGGTCGAGCAGGGTGGCCACACTGGGGTGGACCTCAAGGATCACGTTGCCGCCGCGTCCGCCGTTGCCCCCGTCCGGACCACCCAGCGGCTTGAACTTCTCCCGGTGCACCGAGGCGCAGCCGTGCCCGCCGTTACCAGCCTTGATGCGCAGGACCGCCCGATCTGCGAACTCTGCCACTGCCCCTCCTTCCGGATTCTTCTTCCCTAACGGCCCTCTCGCGGGGCCGGGTCGTGCCGCTCACATGCATCAGGGGCGGACCGCCACCGGTCCGCCCCTGCCTGATGCCTACGTCTGGTGAATCGCTCCCGGGCGGACCTTATTCCGCCGCCGGGGAGTCACCCGGCTCGGCCGCGATCACGCTCACCGCACGGCGGCGGCGCACGCTGCCGAACGTGACCTTGCCCGCGACCAGCGCGAACAGGGTGTCGTCACCGCCGCGGCCCACACCAGGGCCGGGGTGGAAGTGCGTACCGCGCTGGCGCACGATGATCTCGCCCGCGTTGACCTGCTGCCCGCCGAAACGCTTCACGCCGAGCCGCTGCGCCGCGGAGTCACGGCCGTTCCGGCTGGACGACGCGCCCTTCTTGTGTGCCACGTCAGCTCAGCTCCTCTTCTTCCCGGCACTGCTCTTCGCGGCGCTGATTCCGGTGATCTTCAGCTGGGTGTAGTGCTGCCGGTGACCGAGACGACGCCGGTACCCGGTCTTGTTCTTGTACTGGATCATGTTGATCTTGGGGCCGGCCACCGGGCCCAGGATCTCCGCCGTGACCTTGTAGCCGTCAAGCTCGGCTGCGTCGCTGATGACCTTGCCGTCATCCACGACGAGCAAGGCGGCCAGCGTCACGCTAGAACCGACGTCACCAGCCAGCGTGTCGACGGTAAGTACGTCGTCCACCGCCGCTTTCTCCTGCCTGCCACCGCAGCGCACGATCGCGTACACCGAGAACTCGCTCTCTGCCTTCGCGGCTAGGCCGCGGCCTCATGCGGCCTGGGCCGCTCTCTCGTCAGGGCGGGCCAGGCCGCATGGCCTGGTCCGGGTTTCTGCCTGGCTCGGACCCACCGGCCCACCCGCTGCACTGGCTAGCACGTGACTAGCGCCTGCACTGGGCGGCCTCGGACGGGGGCCTGCCTCGCACACGGAGCGTGGGGCCGTGAGACCCCCAACCGCTATGTGCACCGACCACTCAGGCTATCAGAAAGGCGGGTGCTCCTCGTCCGCAGCGGCCGGGCCCTCGCCCGGCGGGCTGGCTGCCCCCGGCTGTGGGGGCCGGGCCGTCGCCGGTGGGACGGCTGTCCCCGTCCGCGGCCGGAGTCTCGCCCGCGGGGCCGGGCTCAGGGGCCGGGTCCGGAGCGGGCGCCGGATCCCAGGCCGGCACCGGATTCCAGGCTGGCGCCGGGTCCGGGGCTGGCGCCGGGCTGAAGGCCGGCGCAGCGTCCGCGGCGGCCGGGCCGGGCTCCAGGCCGGGCACAGTCCCGGTGCTGGCCACAGTCTCCGTGCTGGCCAGTCGGCTGGCCACCGTCGCGGCGCCGGGCACGGTGTCTGCGCCGGGCACGGTGTCTGCGCCGGCTACGGCCTCCGTGGTGGGCACAGTCTCCAGGCTGGCCACGGCCTCAGTGCCAGCCTCGGTGCCAGCCTCGGTGCCAGCCTCGCTGGCAGGCGAGGTATCCGGGCTGGTCACGCCCGCAGTGCCGGTCATCAGCTCGGCGTCGGGCGCCCCCTGGGGGCGGGTCGCCGAGCGCCGCCGGCGGCGGCCGCCCTGGCGCTCCCCCGGCCCGCCGACCAGCACCGCGGCGGCCGCCGGGTCGCTGGCCTCCGGCGCGTCACCGTCCGGAGCCGCGGCGCCACCGTCGTCGGCGGCCCGGTCCTGCTGGCCGTTGCGGTCCTGACGGCCGTTCCGGTCGCCCCGCCCGCTCTTGTCCTGCCCGCTCTTGTCCTGCCCGTTCTTGTCCTGGCTGTTCTTGTCGCCCCGGCCGTTGCGGTCCGCGCGGCCGTTGCGGTCCTGGCGGCCTCCGCCACCCTGGCGGCCGTCGTCACCGCCGGAGCGGTTCCGCTGGCCCGGGACGGCAGGCTCGGTCAGGTCGAGGGAGATGATCCGGCCCCGGCCGTTGCAGCAGTCGCACGGCTCCGAGAACGCCTCCAGCAGCCCGGCCCCGACCCGCTTGCGGGTCATCTGGACCAGGCCGAGCGAAGTGACCTCGGCCACCTGGTGCTTGGTGCGGTCCCGGGCCAGGCATTCCAGCATCCGGCGCAGCACCAGCTCCCGGTTGCTCTCCAGGACCATGTCGATGAAGTCGATCACGATGATGCCGCCGACATCCCGCAGCCGGAGCTGCCGGACGATCTCCTCGGCCGCCTCGAGGTTGTTCCGGGTGACGGTCTCTTCCAGGTTGCCGCCCTGCCCGGTGAACTTCCCGGTGTTGACGTCAACGACCGTCATGGCCTCGGTGTTGTCGATGACGAGGGAACCGCCGCTGGGCAGCCATACCTTGCGCTCCAGCGCCTTGGCGAGCTGCTCGTCGATCCGGTACCGGGCGAACGCGTCCTCGTCGTCATCCGCCCAGTGGGTGAGCCGCTCCGCGAGGTGCGGGGCCACGTACTGGACGTACTCGTGGACCAGGTCCCAGCCTTCGTCGCCGGCCACCACCAGGGACGCGAAGTCCTCGTTGAAGATGTCGCGGACCACGCGGATGGTGAGGTCAGGCTCGCTGTAGAGCAGTTCGGGCGCGTTGGCCGTCTTGGACTTCTGCTCGATGGCTTCCCACTGCGCGGCCAGCCGGGCCACGTCGCGGGACAGTTCTTCCTCGGTCGCGCCTTCCGCGGCGGTGCGCACGATCACGCCCGCACCGTCCGGCATGACCTGCTTGAGGATCTGCTTCAGCCGGGTGCGCTCCTTGTCCGGGAGCTTGCGGCTGATGCCCATCATGGAGCCACCCGGGACGTAGACCAGGTAGCGGCCGGGCAGGCTCACCTGGCTGGTCAGCCGCGCGCCCTTATGCCCGACCGGGTCCTTGGTCACCTGGACCAGGACAGACTGGCCGGACTTGAGCGCGGACTCGATCCGCTTGGAGTCGCCCTCCAGCCCGCTGGCGTCGAAGTTCACCTCGCCCGCGTACAGCACGGCGTTGCGGCCCTTGCCGACGTCCACGAAGGCCGCCTCCATGGAGGGCAGCACGTTCTGCACCTTGCCCAGGTACACGTTGCCGACCATGGACTGGTGCGTGGCCCGGTCCACGTAGTGCTCGACGAGCACGCCGTCCTCGAGCACGGCGATCTGGGTCCGGTCATTCTGCTGCCGGACGACCATGACCCGGTCCACGGCCTCCCGGCGGGCCAGGAACTCGGCCTCGGTGATGACCGGCGGGCGCCGCCGCCCGGACTCGCGGCCCTCGCGCCGGCGCTGGCGCTTAGCCTCCAGGCGGGTCGAGCCGCGCACCGAACGGACGTCGCTGACGGACACGGGCTCGTCGGAGGTCTGCGGGCGCGGCACCCGGACGTGCACGACGGTGTTCGGCGGATCGTCGGCGGCGGGCTCCCCATCGGATGCCGAGCCACGGCGACGGCGGCGACGGCGGCGCCTGGTGGCCGCGCCATCCTCGCCGTCCTCGTCCTCGTCCGCGCTGTCGGCGGGCTCCTCGGGGCCACCCGGCTTGCTTTCTGCCTGCTTACCCCGGGACTGCTTGCCCTGGGCCTGCTTAGCCTGGCCGGCCTTGCCGTCGCCGTGCGCGGCCTCGCCAGACTTGCCACCGGGCTCGCGCCCGCTCCTGGCCGGGCCTGGCTCCCCGTCCTCGGTGTCCTCGCCGGGGGTCTCGCCGTCGGCGTCATGCCCCCGGGACCGGCCACCGCGGCGGCGCCGCCGGCGCGATGACGCTTCGGAGGTGCCGTCACCGGACGGCTCCTCCGGCCCGGTGTCCTCACTGGCGGGCTCGTCCCGGACCCGGCCGCGGTCGGCGGCCGGCGAGTCGGCGGCCGGCGGCTGGAAGATGACCGGCGGCGGCTGGAACGTGGCCTGCGGCACCGACCCGGACCCGCTGAGGCCGCCGGGCGCCGAAGGCACCATGGGGGTGGCCGCGGGTGAGGAGGCCACGGTCGGGGCGGCCGCGACGGGCGCACTCACGGCGGGCCCGGTGCTGGCGGGCGCGCGTGCTTCCGGCACGGTGCTGGCCGGGCGCGGCGCTCACCGCCACGGTGCCCGCTGGAGGTGGCGGAGGCACGTCGTCGGACGGCGGGCCCGCCGCCCGGGTCGCAGCCCGGCGGGGCCGGCGCGTCCGGCGCTGCGAGGTCGCCGGCTGACCGCCCGCGGACTCACCGCCGCCGGCGTCGCCTGCGCTAGCCGTCCCGGTTAGACCGGACGGCGACGCACCTCCGTCGCTGTCACTGTCGCGCGCTGTCTCGTTCTGCTGTGAATCGTTCAGCTCGGTTTCGAGCATCCGGGCTATCTCCCGTCAGGCTCCCGGGCGCGTGGGCTCGCGTGGAACCCCCCGCGCCGCGCGGGAGCTGGTCGTACGCGCTCACGGGGACCGGGCCGGCCAGCGTGGCCCGCCGCGCTCCCAGGCGCGTTGTCTTTACATGTCCCTGCGCCGCGCTCGGTCCAGCTGACTGGGACCCGAGCGGCGTTACCCCGTGCGACGGGGAGGCCGCCACGCAGGACGCCGAGTCCTCGGCCGACCCGGCGGGCACGTGCTGCCCGGCAGGGTCGGCTCCGGCGGCTACTGCCACCAGCGGTCCTTGGACCAGCCGGGTCACCAGTGACGGTGACGAAGGCACCAGCCCAGCCACACGGCGAAGTGCAGTCAGGATGTCATCGGGCCGCACGGCAGGTGTCAGGTGCCGAACAACCATTCGAAGTATCGCATACCCGGCGTCCCGCTCATCAGCGGGCCGCCAGTCGGCCTGCATCGAGACCACTGCGGCGCGAGCATCCATGCGCCGCATTCCCTTGCTGGTCAGGCGCTCGACTTCCACGCTGTCTTGAGCGAGGAACGCCTCAGCCGCCGCGGCAGCCTCATCTCGCCCGACCCCGGGGAGGGCCACTTCCCACTGGGACGCCTCGAACGTCAGGGCGCCCAGGGAACTGGCTTCCTCGGTCACGTTTATCACATCAATCCCGTCCGGCAGGGCCGCATCGAGCTGGTCCCGCACTTCCGAGACGACGCACGTTGCCGTCAGCGAAAGCTCCAGGTACTCAGCCTCACTTGCCGTCCCCGTCGGGGCCGCGCCAGCGTAAGAGATCTTCGGGTGGGGGGTGAATCCCGCCGAGTACGCGATGGGCAGCCGTGCCCGGCGTACTCCGCGCTCCACCGCCCGCGCAATATCTCTGTGACTGGCGAATCGCATCCTGCTTCTTTTAGCGTACCGGACGATAAGCCGCTGGACGACGGGTGGCTGCTCCGAGCTGCGTGTCGGGCCGTCGGATGGCCTGCGGGGGCGGGAACCGGGGGCTGGCATCTAGCCGACGCCGCCCGCGTCGCTGCTGGCCACCGACAGCGGCAGCAGCGTCCGCCCGGTGGGACCGGTCTGGATCTCGGTGCCCATGGTCGGGCACACGCCGCAGTCATAGCAGGGGGTCCAGCGGCAGTCCTCGACCTCCGCGGCCCCGGCTGGGTCGATGGCATCCTGCCAGTCCGCCCAGAGCCAGTCGCGGTCCAGGCCGGCGTCCAGGTGATCCCAGGGCAGGACCTCGCTGTACTCGCGTTCCCGCGTCGTGTACCAGGCGACGTCCACCGGCTCGTCCGCCAGGGCCTGCTCCGCGCTGTGCATCCAGCGCTCGAACGAGAAGTGCTCGCTCCACCCGTCGAACCGGGCCCCGGCCTGCCAGGCCGCCCTGATCACCTTGGCCACCCGGCGGTCGCCCCGGGACAGCAGGCCCTCGATGATGGACGGCTCGCCGTCGTGGTAGCGGTAGCCCACGGAGCGCCCGTACGTGCGGTCAGCCCGCAGGGCCGCGCCGAGCTGGCGCAGCCGGTCGTGCACGGTCTCGTGGTCACACTGGGCCGCCCACTGGAACGGGGTGTGCGGCTTGGGCACGAAACCGCCGATGGACACGGTGCAGCGGATGTCCTTGCGCCCGGTCGCCTCCCGCCCGGCCTGGATCACCCGGCGGGCCAGGTCCGCGATGGCGAGTACGTCCTCGTCCGTCTCGGTGGGCAGGCCGCACATGAAGTAGAGCTTGACCTGCCGCCAGCCGTTGGCGTAGGCGGTGCTGACCGTGCGGATCAGGTCGTCCTCGGTGACCATCTTGTTGATCACCTTGCGGATCCGCTCCGAGCCTCCCTCGGGCGCGAAGGTCAGCCCGGACCGCTTGCCGTTCCGGCTCAGCTCGTTGGCCAGGGTCACGTTGAACGCGTTGACCCGGGTGGAGGGGAGGGAGAGCCCGGTCGCGGTGCCCTCGTACCGGTCGGCCAGCCCGGTGACGATCTCGTTGATCTCGCTGTGGTCGGCGCTGGACAGGGAGAGCAGGCCGACCTCGCTGAAGCCGCTCTCGGCCAGCCCGCACTCGACCATGTCGCCGACCGTGGTCACGCTGCGCTCGCGGACCGGCCGGGTGATCATCCCGGCCTGGCAGAACCGGCAGCCCCGGGTGCAGCCGCGGAAGATCTCCACGCTGAACCGCTCGTGCACGGACTCAGCCACCGGAACCAGCGGCTTGCGCGGGTACGGCCACTCGTCCAGGTCCATCACGGTGTGCTTGGGGACGGTGAACGGGACTGCGCTGCGGTTCGGCGCGACCCGCCTGATCCGCCCGTCGGGCAGGTAGTCCACGTCGTAGAAGCGGGGCACGTACACCCCGGCCTCGGTGGCCAGCCGGAGCAGCAGGCCGTCCCGGCCGCCGGGCCGCCCGGCCCGCTTCCACTCCTTGATCAGCGCCGTGATGGCCAGCACGGCCTGCTCGCCGTCGCCGAGCACCGCGCCGTCCAGGAACTCCGCGACCGGCTCCGGGTTGAACGCGGCGTGCCCGCCGGCCAGCACCAGCGGATGCCGCTCGTCCCGGTCGGCGGCCGAGAGCGGGATGCCGGCCAGGTCCAGGGCGGACAGCAGGTTCGTGTAGCACAGTTCGGTGGCGAAGCTCACGCCCAGCACGTCGAAGGCGGCCACCGGGCGGTGGCCGTCCACGGTGAACTGCGGGATCCCGTGCTCGCGCATCAGGGCTTCCAGGTCCGGCCAGACGCTGTAGGTGCGCTCGGCGAGCACGCCCTCGCGCTCGTTCAGCACCTCGTACAGGATCTGGACGCCCTGGTTGGGCACGCCGACCTCGTAGGCGTCCGGGTACATCAGCGCCCAGCGGACCTCGGCCGCGTCCCAGTCGCCGACCACAGAGTTCAGCTCACCGCCGATGTACTGGATCGGCTTGCGCACCTGGGGCAGCAGGGCCTCCAGGCGGGGGTAGACCGATTCCACAGGCATCTTGACAGCTTAGGTTAGGCAAACACCGGATGCCGCCGGTGCACCGACTGGAGCACGCCTATCGCGATCATGTCCGCGAACATGGCGGACCCGCCGTAGGACACGAACGGCAGCGGGAGGCCGGTCACCGGCATGATGCCGATGGTCATGCCGATGTTGATGAACGCCTGCAGCCCGAACCAGAGCGCGATGCCGGACGCGGCCAGCAGGCCGAACTGATCGTCAGCCTGGGAGGCGATGCGCAGCGCGCGGAAGATCACCACGGCCAGCAGGACGATGATCACGGCGCAGCCCGCGAAGCCCACTTCCTCGCCGGCCACGCTGACGATGAAGTCGGTCTGCTGATTGGGCACGAAGCTCGCGGTGACCAGCGGGCCGTGCAGCAGGCCGGTGCCGAACATCCCCCCGGAACCGATCATGATCTTGGAGTGGATCGTCTCGTACCCGGTCCCGGACGGGTCCGCCCCCGGGTGCAGGAACGAGGTCAGCCGGTCCAGCTGGTAGCTGCGCAGCAGGTGCAGCTTGAACACCGCCACCACCGCGAGCACACCGGCCGCCGCCAGGCCAGCCACCCAGCGCAGCTTCAGGCCGGACAGCGCGATCATGCCCGCCGTGATCAGCAGCAGCAGGATGACCACGCCGAGGGCCGGCTCCCGTTCCACCAGTGCGACCGGGATCAGCGCGAGCACGAGCACCCCGGCGGCGTGCCTCGGGGTGGGGATCCGGCCGCCGTCCCGCAGCTCGCCGAAGACGACGGCTATGACCAGGATGAGCCCGATCTTGGCGAACTCCGAGGGCTCCACCTGGAAGCCAGCGGGCAGGTTGATCCAGGCCTTGGCCCCGCTGACGCTGGTGCCCAGCGGGCTGAGGACCGCCGCCAGACCCAGGACGGACGCCACGTACACGAACGGGGCGAGCAGCCTGATCTGCCGGTAGTCCAGCAGGCTCACCACGATCATGAGGATCACGCCGAGCGCGACGTTGATCAGCTGCTTGATCAGGTAGCTGCGCGGGTCCGCGCTGGGCTGGGTGGCCGAGTAGACCAGCAGCGTGCCGATCAGGCTGAGCGCCACCACCGCGGCCAGCAGGATCCAGTCGTAGCGGCGCAGCGGCGAGTCCTTGGCGACCGCCCGGAGCAGCAGGGGCCGGCGGTTCTGGCCGAAGCTGGGAGTGCGGGGGGACGTGTAGTCGCGGGTGCCCAGGCTCATCAGGAGCCCCCGTAGCCCGCCGGGGCGGTGATAGTGCCGCTCGGGGAGATCGCCGGCAGCCCGCGCGGCAGGTTGCCGCCCGGCAGTGCCGCCTTGTGCCCCTCCAGGCCGTAGATGTCGTCGTAGATCTGGCGGACAGCGGGCGCGGCCACCTCAGCCCCGTAGTTGGAATTCGGGATCATGACCACCACCACGTACTTCGGGTTGTTGCAGGGCGCGAACGAGGCGAACACCGACGTCACTGAGCTGTTGAACACCTCAGCCGTACCCGTCTTGCCCGCCACGCAGACCTGGCCCCGGGGAAAGCCGGCGAACGCGCTGGCCGCCGTGCCCGCGCCGGTGGTCACCCCGGCCAGCGCGCTGCGGATGTAGGCCAGGGTGCTGCCGGCCACCGGCAGGCGCCTGATCAGCGTGGGCTTGATCTTCCGGACCAGCTGGCCGGTCGGGCTGATGATCGCCTCGCCGATCCGGGGGCTGTACAGCTTGCCGCCGTTGGCCAGGGCCGCGTAGGCGTCGGCGAGCTGGAGCGGGGTCACCGCGACGTAGCCCTGCCCGATGGCCGCGATCGCCGCCTCGCCAGGCTCCCAGACGTTGCCGTAATGGCAGTCCTGGTACTCGATCTGCTGCACGTACGACCCATTCGCCCGGCCGTACTTGCACCAGTCCTGGCCGGTATGCGCGTTGCCTTTCCAGAGGTAGTACAGCCATTCGCGGGTCGGGATGCTGCCCGCGCCCTGCTCGGGCAGGTCGATCCCGGGCGCCTTCCCGAATCCCCAGCCCAGCTCCATCTTCTGCATCTCCTGGATCGGGGCCTTCGGGCTGGTGACGACGTTGTCCTTGGGGTGGTCGTGCTGATAGATGCCGTAGGCCAGCTCGTAGAACACCGTGTCGCAGGAGATGACCAGGGCCTCCTGCAGGCTCATCTGGCCGAGGCTCTTCTGGCCGTCGTTGAGGAAGGACCGGCCGCCGATGTTGTACGAGGCCGGGCAGTTGTAGGTGCCGGCCAGGCTGTACCCGGCCTTGACCGCGGCCGCGGTGGAGGTCACCTTGAACGTCGAGCCGGGTGCGTACTCGCCCTGGGTGACCCGGTTCAGGATCGGCTTGTTCCCGTTGATCAGCTGCCGGTACCGCTTCTCGGAGATGCCGCCGTTCCAGACGCTCGGGTCATATGAGGGCGCGCTGGCCATGGCGACCACCCGGCCGGTGGTGGTCATCACTATCGCCGCACCGGTCGTGGCGTTCGGGCTGCCCGTCTGCTGGGCCTTGCGGATCGTGTTGGCCAGGACGGTCTGCACGTCACCCTGGAGCCGGGCGTTGATGCTGGTGACCAGGTCATTCCCGGTCCTGGGCGCGGTGGCGCGGACCACCCCGAGCTGCTGGCCGGCATTGTTCACCGACAGCACCTGCTGGCCCGGCGTGCCCTGCAGGTCCTGGTTGTACTGCGCTTCCAGGCCAGCCTGGCCGACCAGGTTGACGCCGGCGAAGCCGGTGGTGGGCAGGTGCTGCTGCTTCATCTGCTGGGCGGTGATCGGGCCGAGATAGCCGAGGACCTGCGCCGGGTTCGCCCCGTTGGGCTGCGGGTACCTGGCCACCGGGTTCACCCCGGCGCTCACCCCCGGGTAGCTGGCGTGGTCCTGCATGATCTGGACCGCGATCGAGTCCGGGACGTGATCGGCCACCGGGATGGGCTGGTAGGGCGAGCCTGGCCAGCACGGCTGGGAGACCTGGGCGTTGCACAGCCGGACTCTCTCGGTGATCAGCTTGTCGGACATGCCGAGCAGGTGGGCCAGCCTGCGCAGCACGGCGGCGCCGCCGTCGCCCTGGGTGGCCAGGTTCATCATGTTCACCGTGACCACCAGGGAACTGGCGTTGTTCACCATGGGCAGGCCCGCGTCGTCGAGGATCTGGCCGCGGACCGCAGGCGTGATCACTGTCTGCGTCTGGTCCTGGGCGGCCAGCTGCACGTAGCCGTGGCCGTTCATGACCTGCAGGTACCACAGCCGCCCGCCGAGGGAGATCAGCAGCGCGGCCACGATCGCGTAGAGCACGATCAGGCGCCGCCGTGACGCCGGGATCATCGAGAAAGCCCTCCTGACCGCTTGCCGAAAATCCGCCACAGCGACCGGCGGCGGCCGAACGCGCGGCGGCCGCTCAGGGCGCTGGCCGGGGCCCGGCGGCCGCTCAGGGCGCCCGACCTGGCCCCGCGGAACCGGGGGGTGTGCAGCTTCCCGGCGCGCAGCCCGCCGCCGCGGGCCCGCCGGCCGAGGACCGAGCCGCCGACGGCCCCGTCGCGGCGCCGGCCGGCGCCCAGCCTCAGGCGCACCGGCCGGGCGGGACGGCGGCCGATCCGCCCGGCGGCCGCCCGGGCACCGCTGGCCGATCCGCCTGGCATGACCCGGCCGCGCAGCCGCGGCCCCCGGGACGGGCGGAGCGCCCGGCCACCCGAGCCGTCCCCCAGGGCGCTGCCGGCCCGGCTGAAAGCCTTCGCGGGAATCCCGCCGCCGCGCTGCCAGCTGCCCTGCGGCCGCGTTCCCCCTGGCCTGCCCCCCCGGTTCTGGCTGAAGGCCTTCGCGGGAATCCCGCCCTGCGGCCGCGTGCCTCCCGGCCTGCTCCCCTGGTTGTGGCGGGACCGGTGCCTCGTGCCCAGGTGCAGGTTCACCGGCCGGGACGCCAGTCCCCGCCCGGCCCGGGCGGCGGCTGCGCCGCTGGACAGGGCGGAGCCGCCGCCGCTGAACTTCAGGTGCACCGGCCGGGACGGCCGGGCCGGGGCGGGCCGTGTCTCGTTGGCCGAGCCCCCCTGGGTTAACCCAGCCCGCAGGACACGGGCTTTCAGCCTCGGGGGACGCCCGGTCCCGCTGTCGCGCAGCACCGCACCGGAGCCGGAGAACAGGGCCGCGCCCGCGAGACCGGGCACGCCCCGCGGGCGGCCCGCCATCCCGGCCCGGGCCGACCCGCCGGGGAAGCTGGCCAGGCCCGGCGTGGCCAGGGCCGGGGCGGCCAGCGCCCTGGCCCGGACCACGGCGTAGAGCACGAACGGGCTGAGCAGCACGTCGTAGACGACGGAGGCGGGCAGCACCTGGCCCACCGCGGACCAGGTGATGTCCAGGTTCCCGAACATCATCCCGGTCAGCGCGAAGAGCAGTTCCCCGGCGGCGGACCCGACGGCCACCACCCCGATCGGCACCCAGGCGGACTCGTCGAGGTGGCTGGCCACCCGTCCTGCGGCGTACCCGACCAGGCAGAACACCAGCGCATACTGGCCCACCAGGTGGGTGGCGGGCGGCGCCACGTCCAGGGCCAGGCCGGCGCAGAAACCGCCGAGCATGCCTTCCACCGGGCCGCCGGTCAGCGCGAGCGCGACCACCACGACCAGCACCAGGTCCGGCCCGGCCCCGAAGGGCAGGCGGAGGTTGTCCAGCACGGTCACCTGGATCAGGGTCGCGAGCAGCAGCAGCGCGGCCGAGAACGCGATACGCCGCACGTCAGTGCCCCGATCTGGTGGCGCCGGGCGTGGGCGTGACGGTGCTCCCAGGGGACGGCGTGCCGCTGGCGCCCGGGGAGGCCGCCGACGAGGGGGAGGCGGCCGGGGTCGGCCGGGGTGGCAGCACCGAGAATCGGGGGTCGGTCCGCGGCGGGACGACCACGACGCCGACCACACCCAGCGCCGTGTCGCTGGCGAAGGGACGGACCAGCGCCTCCTTGGTCAGTGAACTGCTGGTGCCCTCCAGCTTGGTGATCACCCCCACCGGCACCCCGGGCACGTAGGGGCGGCCGCCCGCCGAGCCGAACGTGACCAGTTCCTGGCCTGGATGCAGGATCGCGTTGACGTCGAACACCTGGAGCCGGAGCAGCCCGCTGCCGGTCATGCTCTTGCCGGTCCCGCTCACCACACCGATCTGCCCGGTGCCCGCCAGCCGCACCCCGACGGTCACGCTGGCGTCGGTGGCGAGCAGCACGGTGGACGTGGTCGCGCTGACCGAGGTCACGGTGCCGACCAGGCCCTGCCCGTTCAGCACGGTCTCATCGGGCTTGATGCCGTCCACCCGCCCGGCGTCGATGGTGACCGAGTCGTCGTAGGCCGCGCCGGCCGCGATCACGCTCGCGGTCACGATCCGGTAGCGGCCCCGGCCGGCCAGCTGCAGCAGCTGGCTGAGCTGGCCCTCCTCGTACCTGCTCAGCTGCTGCCGGTTCAGCTGGGCGCGGAGATCAACCACCTGCCGTTGGAGAGCGTCGATCTTGCTTTGCGAGCCGGAGCCGGTCAGCCCGTCAGCGAACCCGGAGACCGGCCTGGTGACGAAGCTGGCGGCACTCTCCACCGAGCCGAACACGCTGCCGCCCACCGAGCGCAGGCCACCGAGCGGTGCGCCCGCGCCGCCCTGGTAGTTGATGGTGATCAGCGCGAGCGCCGCCAAGACCAGCACCCCCAGAACGATGCGGGTCCGCCGGGTGTCGTGCACCAGGTCTCCTCGTCAAGCCGCCGGCCATGCCCCGGTTAGCTAGCCCGGTTAGCTAGCACTGTCAACTGCCGCTGCCGCGGCTCCCCATACTGCCCCCTTCGAGGTCAGCGGCGGCGCTCCGGGACAAGAACCTGGCGCAGGGTGTCGAAATCTTCCACGCACTTGCCGGTGCCCAGCACCACCGAATCCAGCGGGTTATCCGCCACATGCACCGGCATGCCCGTTTCCTCGCGCAGCCGGTCCGACAGCCCGCGCAGCAGCGCACCCCCGCCGGTGAGCGCGATACCCCGGTCCATCACGTCGCCGGCCAGTTCCGGCGGGCACTTGTCGAGGGTGGTCTTGACCGTGTCCACGATCAGCGCGACCGGCTCCTCGATGGCCCGGCGGATCTCCTCCGCGGAGATCACGATCGTCTTGGGCAGCCCGCTGACCAGGTCGCGGCCGCGGATCTCGGCGTGCGGCTCGTCTGCCGAGGGGTAGGCCGACCCGAGCGCCATCTTGATCTCCTCGGCGGTCCGGTCGCCGAGCATGAGCGAGTACTCCTTCTTGCCGAACGTGATGATCGCCTGGTCCAGCTCGTCCCCGGCGACCCGGATCGACTGGGAGGTGACGATCCCGCCCAGCGAGATCACGGCCACCTCGGTGGTGCCCCCGCCGATGTCCACCACCATGTTCCCGGTGGGCTCGTTGACCGGGAGGCCGGCCCCGATCGCCGCGGCCATCGGCTCCTCGATGATGTAGACCCGGCGGGCGCCCGCCTGGTGGCCAGCCTCCTTGACCGCGCTCTGCTCGACCCCGGTGATGCCGCTCGGCACCGCCACGACGACCCGCGGCTTGGCCAGGTGCCGGCGCCGGTGCACCTTCTGGATGAAGTAGCGCAGCATCCGCTCGGTCACGTCGAAATCGGCGATGACGCCGTCCTTGAGCGGACGCACGGCCACGATGTTGCCGGGCGTCCGCCCGATCATCCGTTTCGCCTCGACCCCGACGGCGACGATCGCGCCCGTGTTGGTATTCAGCGCCACCACGGAGGGTTCGTTGAGCACGATGCCGCGGCCCCGGACGTACACCAGGGTGTTCGCAGTGCCCAGATCGACCGCCATGTCACGGCCCAGAAACGCCAGCGCGTTGCTCATCAGGAACGAGAACCTTCCAAAAAGGGTCTGCTGGATGATCTGTGGTCTTATTGCCGCGGCTCGCGCCCTGCCGGGCCCGAGCCGCTCTTGTCCTTCATCGACCAGCGCCAGCCTGCCTAAACGAGGTCAGGAAAGAAGATCTTGATTTCCCGCTCGGCGGAGTCCGGCGAGTCGGATCCGTGCACGATGTTCTGCTGAACATCCAACGCGTGATCACCGCGGATAGTGCCCGCGTTCGCCTGCACCGGGTCGGTCGCGCCGGCCAGCCCGCGGAAGGCCTCGACGGCCCGGGGGCCCGCCACGACCAGCGCAACCAGCGGTCCCGACGTAATGAACGCGACCAGCGACGGGAAGAAGGGCTTGCCCACGTGCTCTGCGTAGTGCACCTCGGCCGTTTCCGCCGTGATGACGCGCATATCCATCGCCGCGACCTGCAGTCCCTTGCGCTCAATCCGGGACAGGACTTCTCCGATCAGCCCTCGCCGGACCGCATCAGGCTTGATTAGGACAAGGGTACGTTCAGTCACTGCTTTGCTCCTCTTAGCCGGTGGCAACGGTGCCGATCCCGGAGTGATCGAGGGCAATCCCGCCGCGGCCAGATACTACCGTTGCCGCAGCACCGGCCAGGGGCCCGCGACACATGCGGACACCCGGGCCCAGCCCCCGTCACGCCAGCACGCCCGGCCCAACCCGGGCGTAGCCGCCGAATCTAACGTAACTGCCCGGCCGGCCGGCGGCGCAACTCCCGGCTACTTGACGGTCTGTTCAGCCAATGCTGTCCCCGCTCCTGTGACCTGGACATTTGATGACCATCTGAGGCAAGCTCGTGGGAGCGTCACCGCCCCTAGAGAAGCTGACGATAAGCAGATGAACGGTGAAGCCCCGGCCGGTAAGCGAACCGGCGGTCCCAGCCCCGCCGACCTGGGCACGTCCGCCGCCGGTCCGGCCGAGCCGCCGGCGGACGGTCCGGGCCTGGCTGACCAGCTGGCTGACGCCTCCGGGCCGGCCCTGCGGCGGGACGGGCTGCTGGCCAGGATCGCGCCGTTCGCCGCGCTCGCCCTGCTGGCCGAGGCCAGCCTGGCCCTGCCGCCGGGCCCGGTCTCGACCCCGGACGCGATCCTCAGCGCGCTGATCCTGGCGGTCACCGTGGCCCTCGTCGCGCTGATGCCCTGGGACCGGCTCCCGGACTGGTGCGACGTGGCCGTCCCGCTGCTGTACACGGCCTCGGTGTTCCCGCTCATCCAGGCGGCGGGCGGGGAGTACGCCGGGATCATGCTCATCCTGCTCAGCCCGATCATCTGGGCCGCGCTCTATCACGGCCGATGGGAATCGGCCATCGTGAGCGCGGCGGCGCTCACCGTGGTGCTGGCGGTCTCCCTGACGGACGGCACGATCAGCGGGGCCGTGCTCGTCCGCCGGATGATCGCCTGGGCGGCGCTGGCCGCGATGATCGCGGCGGCCGGGCACGGCCTGCGGGCCCGGATCCGCCGGTCCCGCCAGCAGACGGCCCTGATCCAGGAGCGGCTGCGCGAGATGAGCGTCCTGGCCGACCGTGACCGCATCGCCAGCAGCCTGCACGAGACGGTCGTGCAGCGGCTGTTCGCGTCGGGCCTGTCGCTGCAGGGCACGATCGGCCTGCTCGGCGGCCGGCCTGACGCGGCCCGCCGGATCGACCAGGTGGTCGAGGACCTGGACGAGTCGATCACGCTGCTCCGCCAGTCCATCTTCGACCCGGCGCACCGGGCCCCTGGCCCCGGACTGCGGCGCAGCATCCTGGACGTGTCCCGCGAGCTGACCCCGTGGCTCGGCGTGGTGCCCGAGGTGACCCTGGAAGGCCCGCTGGATACGGCGGTGCCCCCGCGGGCCGCCCGGCAGCTGCTGGGGGTGCTGCGCGAAGGGCTCACCCGCAGCGGCGCCTGTGCGCAGGCCACCCAGGTGGCGGTGGCCGTGGCCGCCGACCACGAGGCGGTCACGCTGACCATCACCGACGACGGCACCCAGTGGACCGCCCGGCCCGCCGGTGACGAGCCCATCCTGCCGGCCCTGTCCGCCCGGGCCCGCCAGCTGGGCGGCACGGTGGCGACCGAGTGCGCGGCGAGCGGTGAGATCCGGCTGATCTGGCGGGCGCCGCTCAGGGCGCTTCCCAGCGGCGGCCCATCCAGATAGCCAGCACCCAGAACCCGGCGAAGATGACGCCGAGGACGTACATGACCGGGACCAGGACCCCGGCCGCGATGACCAGGACCTGCAGCACGCTGCCGGCCACCAGCGCCACCTGCAGCCCGGGCCGCCCGACCACGCCCGCGAGCAGCACCGCGGCCACCGCCAGTGCGCCGCCCGCGTACCCGGCCGCCCGGGGCGAGGCGTGCCCGATGCTGATGGCCACCGGGATGGCCAGGCCGATCACGATGGCCTCCATCACCAGCACGGTGGCGCAGAGTCGTCTCATCTGGGCCCCCTCATTCCTCCCCCGGGTCCTCGTCCCCGTGGTCTTCGCGATCCTCCTCGCGCGCCTCGCGGTCGCGCGCCTCACGGTCCAGGCGGTCGTTCTCCGCGCGGTCACGCTCTTCGCGGCCGGCGTCGGCGCGGTCCGGGGCGAGCAGGAGGCGGGCGTCCCCGGCGGTGACGACCGACCCGGTCACCAGCACCCCGGTCAGGGTCAGCCCTTCCTCGCCGGACGCGTCGTCGGCCAGGCCCACCGCCATCTCCAGGGCGTCGTCGAGCCGCCGCGCCAGACGCACCCGCTCCGCTCCGAACACCGACGCGGCCAGCTCCTCCAGCTTGTCCGGGTCCATGGACCGATCAGATGAGTTCCGGGTCACCACCAGCTCAGAGATCACCGGCTCCATCTGGTCCAGGATCCCGGCCACGTCCTTGTCCTCGCTGACCGCCAGCACCCCGATGACCGCCGCGAACGTGAACGCCTCGGTGAGGGCCTCCATCGCGGCTTCCATGCCCGCCGGATTATGCGCCGCGTCCAGAATCACCACCGGACTGCGCCGCACCACCTCAAGCCGACCCGGCGATGTGACCTGCGCAAATCCCTCCCGCACCAGATCCTGCCCCAGCGCCCCCGCAGGCGCGTCCGGATCATCCTCCGCACCGGGCCGGGCCGGCGGAACCGCGGGCGTACCGTCATCAAGATCAGCCATGCGCGTATCAGCGGGGTCCGGGGACCCGGAAGCATCGTCCTGCGCGGGCCAGCCCGCGGTTTCGTCGGCCCGGTCCGCCTCGTGCTCAGCCGACTGCCCCGGCAACGGCGCCCCGGCCGCGAACGCCTCGACGGCGGCCAGGGCGACCGCAGCATTGCTGGCCTGGTAAGCGCCGAACAGCGGCAGCACGATGTCCGTGTAGTCGCCGCGCAGCCCGCGCAGGTCCAGCCGCTGCCCGCCGACCGCCAGATCGCGGCTGAGCACCCCGAACTCCAGCCCTTCGCGGACCACCGATGCGCCGACCGTGACGACCCGGCGCAGCAGCGCCTCCGCCGCGGGCAGCGGCTGCTGGGCCAGCACGGCCACCGCGCCCGGCTTGATGATCCCGGCCTTGTCCGTGGCGATCTCCTCCACGGTGCCGCCCAGCCAGGCGGTGTGGTCCAGGGAGACCGGGGTGACCACGGCCACGGCACCGTCCGCGATGTTCGTCGCGTCCCAGGTGCCGCCCAGCCCGACCTCGACGACCGCCACGTCCACCGGGACGTCAGCGAAGATGGCGAAGGCCATGCCGGTCAGCACCTCGAAGAAGGACAGCTGGCTGGCCTGCTGCCCGTCCACCATGGCCAGGTAGGGGGCCAGCTCCTCGTAGGCGGACACGAAGACGTCGGCGGAGACGGGCTGCCCGTCCACCACGATCCGTTCCCGGATGGAGGACAGGTGCGGGCTGGTGAACAGGCCGGTGCGCAGGCCCCGCGCGCGCAGCAGGCTCTCGATCATCCGCGCGGTCGAGGTCTTGCCGTTCGTGCCGGTGACGTGGATGACCGGATAGGACCGCTGCGGGTCGCCGAGGACCGAGACGAGCGCGGCCATCCGTTCCAGGGTCGGCTCGATGGCGTGCTCAGGACGCCGCGCGAGGATCTCGCCCTCCGCCTCGCGCAGCTCGTCCCGGATGCTCAACCGTCCCCCCGCGTGCTGTCCGCTGATTGCGGCAAGGCGGCGAGCCGGCCGGAGATCCGCTCGATGTCGGCGTGCGCGGCGGCGAGCCGCTCCCGGGTCTTGGCCACCACGTCTTCGGGCGCCTTGGCCAGGAAGGACTCGTTGGCGAGCTTGCGGCTGGACTGGTCCGCCTCCTTGCGGGCGGCGGCCAGGTCCTTGTCCAGCCGGCGCCGCTCGGCGGCCACGTCGATCCCGGCGGCGGTGTCCAGCTCGGCGGTAATGCCCTCGGCCAGCACGGACGCGGTCGCCGCGAAGCTGTCGCCGGGCACGGTCAGCCGCAGCAGCGACCGGATGCTGGTCTCGTGCGGCGCAAGGCGGGTGCCCTCGATCCCGGCCAGCACCGCGGGCACCTGCTGCCCGGGCCGCAGTCCCTGGTCGGAGCGGAACCGGCGGACCTCGGTGACCAGCCGCATCAGCGAGCCGATCTCCGCTTCCGCGGCGGTGTCCCGGAAGGCCGCCGGGGCGGCCGCCGTGGTGCGCTGCCCCGGCCAGGGGGCGATCATGATGCTGTCACCGCCGGTGAGCGCGGTCCACAGCTCCTCGGTGACGAACGGCATGACCGGGTGGAGCAGCTTGAGCAGCCGGTCCAGCACGTAGCCGAGCACCTCACGGGTGACCCCGGCCGCCTCGGCAGATCCCGACAGGGCCGGCTTGGCCAGTTCCAGGTACCAGTCGCAGACCTCGTCCCAGGCGAAGTGGTACAGCAGCTCGCACACCTTGCCGAACTCGTACTGCTCGAAGAGCGCGTCCACCTCGTCGGTGACGGTGGCCAGCCGGGACAGGATCCAGCGGGCCGCGGTCGGCATCTGCCCGGGATCAGGCAGCGTGGCCGGCACGGTCGCGCCGTTCAGCAGCGCGAACCGGGTCGCGTTCCACAGCTTGTTACAGAAGTTCCTGGATCCGGTGACCCATTCCTCGCTGACGGCCACGTCGCTGCCCGGGCTGGCCCCGCGGGCCAGGGTGAACCGGGTGGCATCGGCGCCGAACCGGCCGATCCAGTCCAGCGGGTCCACGGTGTTGCCCAGCGACTTGGACATCTTCTTGCCGTACTGGTCCCGCACCAGGCCGTGCAGGGCGATGTCCCGGAACGGGGCGGCCTGGGCCGGCTCGCGCTGCGACATCGCGTACAGGCCGAACATCATCATCCGGGCGACCCAGAAGAACAGGATGTCGTAGGCCGTGACCAGGACGCTGGTGGGGTAGAAGACGGCCAGGTCCTCGGTATCGCCCGGCCAGCCGAGCGTGGAGCAGGGCCAGAGCGCGGACGAGAACCAGGTGTCGAGCACGTCCGGGTCCTGCCGCCAGCCCTCGCCGGACGGCGGCTCCTCGCCGGGGCCGACGCAGACGACCTCGCCGGCCGGGCCGTACCAGACGGGGATGCGGTGCCCCCACCACAGCTGGCGGCTGATGCACCAGTCGTGCATGTCGTTGACCCAGTCGAAGTAGCGCGGTGCCATCTCGGCCGGGTGGATGCCGACCCGGCCGTCGCGGACCGCGTCGCCGGCCGCCTTGGCCAGCGGGCCGACCTTGACGAACCACTGCAGGGACAGCCGGGGCTCGACCACCGTGCCGCACCGGCTGCAGTGGCCGACCGCGTGCACGTAGGGCCGGACCTCGGCCACGATGCGGCCGTCCTCGCGCAGCGCCGCGACCACCGCGGGCCGGGCCTCGAAGCGGTCGAGGCCCTCGAACGGGCCGTGGGCCGTGATCCGCCCGTGCTCGTCCAGGACCGTGACGGCGGGCAGCCCGTGCCGGCGGCCGATCTCGAAGTCGTCCGGGTCGTGCGCCGGGGTTACCTTGACCGCGCCGGTGCCGAACTCGGGGTCCACGTGAGGGTCGGCGACCACCGGGATGCGCCGGCCGGACAGGGGCAGCTGGATCTCCCGGCCGACCAGGTGGGCGTAGCGCGGGTCGTCGGGGTGCACGGCGATGCCGGTGTCACCGAGCATGGTCTCGGCCCGGGTGGTGGCGACCACGATCGAGTCGTCGCCGTCCCCGTACCGGATCGAGACGAGCTCGCCGTCCTCGTCGCTGTGGTCCACCTCGATGTCGGACAGCGCGGTGAGGCAGCGCGGGCACCAGTTGATGATCCGCTCGGCGCGGTAGATGAGCCGGTCGTCGAACAGGCGCTTGAACACGGTCTGCACCGCGCGGGACAGGCCCTCGTCCATGGTGAACCGCTCACGGGACCAGTCCACGCTGTCGCCGAGGCGGCGCATCTGGCCGAGGATCTTCCCGCCGGACTCGGCCTTCCACTGCCAGACCCGTTCCACGAACGCCTCACGGCCGAGGTCGTGACGGCTCAGGCCCTCTTTGGCCAGCTCCCGCTCCACCACGTTCTGGGTGGCGATGCCGGCGTGGTCCATGCCGGGCACCCACAAGGCGGTGTAGCCCTGCATCCGGCGCCGCCGGACCAGCGCGTCGATCAGCGTGTGGTTGAGCGCGTGGCCGATGTGCAGCACCCCGGTGACGTTCGGCGGGGGGATCACGATGCAGAAGGCCGGGTGCTCCGGGCTGACGTCCTTGGCCTCCACGTGCATCAGCCCGCGGCTGTCCCACGACTGGTACAGGCGGTCCTCAACCTCACCCGGCACGTACTGCGGCGGGAGCTCGGTTCGCTGCTGGCTCAGATCTGCACTCACGACAGCCGAGTCTAGTGCCGCGGGCCATGCCGCCCGTGCAATGCCCGGCCTGCGCTCCGCTGCGCGGGTCTGCCCCGGTTCAGGCCGACTTTTCCCGCGGGGTGCGGCGCGCGACGTCCCGCGGCACCAGCGTGGGGTTCACGTGCTCCAGCACGACCGGCCCGGTGATCACCACCCGCTCGACGTCCTTGCGGCTCGGCACCTCATACATCACCGACATCAGCACTTCTTCGAGGATGGCCCGCAGGCCGCGGGCCCCGGTGCCGCGCAGGATGGCCTGGTCGGCCACGGCTTCCAGCGCGTCGTCGGTGAACTCCAGGTCCACGCCGTCCAGCTCGAACAGCCGCCGGTACTGCTTCACCAGCGCGTTCCGCGGCTCGGTGAGGATCTGGATCAGCGCGTCACGGTCCAGGTTGTGCACGCTGGTGATGACCGGCAGCCGCCCGACGAACTCCGGGATCATCCCGAACTTGAGCAGGTCCTCCGGCATCACGTCGGCGAACGCATCGCCCGAGGCCCGGTCGTTCTTGACCCGCAGCACCGCGCCGAAGCCCATCCCGCTCTTGCCGACCCGCGACTCGATGATCTTCTCCAGCCCGGAGAAGGAGCCACCGCAGATGAACAGGACGTTGGTCGTGTCGATCTGGATGAATTCCTGGTGCGGGTGCTTGCGGCCGCCCTGCGGCGGCACCGAGGCCGTGGTGCCCTCGAGGATCTTCAGCAGCGCCTGCTGCACGCCCTCACCCGAGACGTCCCGGGTGATGGACGGGTTCTCGCTCTTGCGGGCGATCTTGTCGATCTCGTCGATGTAGATGATCCCGGTCTCGGCCTTCTTCACGTCGTACTCGGCCGCCTGGATCAGCTTGAGCAGGATGTTCTCGACATCCTCGCCGACGTAGCCCGCCTCAGTGAGGGCGGTGGCGTCGGCGATGGCGAACGGGACGTTGAGCAGCCGGGCCAGCGTCTGGGCCAGCAGGGTCTTGCCCGAGCCGGTGGGGCCGAGCAGCAGGATGTTCGACTTGGCCAGCTCGACGCCGTCCTCGCCGGGCCGGGTGTCACCGCCCGACTGGACCCGCTTGTAGTGGTTGTACACCGCAACGGACAAGGCCTTCTTGGCCTTCTCCTGCCCGATCACGTACGCGTCGAGGAACTCGTAGATCTCGCGGGGCTTGGGCAGGCTGTCCCATTTGAGCTCGGACGGCTCCGCCAGTTCCTCTTCGATGATCTCGTTGCACAGGTCGATGCACTCGTCACAGATGTACACGCCTGGGCCGGCGATGAGCTTCTTGACTTGCTTCTGACTCTTCCCGCAGAAAGAGCACTTCAGCAGATCACCACCATCGCCGATGCGAGCCACCCAGCTACTCCTTTACCTGGAGCCGTCAGCCCCAGCCTCGGGCTGACGGCGGCATTCCGCCGTGCCACCACGCTCGTTTGCCTGCGGGTCACTCGGGACCCGCCGGCCGACCTTCTACTTCTGACGGTACCGCCTCCGGGGCCCCGGCCGCGAGAGCCGGCCCGGAGCCTTACCGCCCGGGAGGACGAATCCTCCTGGTTAGGACGACCCTACCTCGCTGCGCCGCTTCAGGCTGGACAGAACTTCATCCACCAGACCGTATTCCTTGGCCTCCTCGGCGGTGAAGAACTTGTCCCGCTCGATGTCCTGGCGGACCTGCTCCTCGGTCCGGCCCGTGTGCAAGGCCACGATGTGCTCCATGGAGGCCCGCATCCGCAGGATCTCCTGGGCCTGGATCTCCAGGTCACTGGACTGCCCGTAGCCGCCCTCGGTGGCCGGCTGGTGCAGCAGGATGCGGGCGTTCGGCAGGGCCAGCCGCTTGCCCTTGGTGCCCGCGGCGAGCAGCACCGCCGCACCCGAGGCTGCCTGGCCGATGCAGACCGTCTGGAGCTCGGGCTGGACGAACTGCATCGTGTCGTAGATCGCCATCATCGAGGTCACCGACCCGCCCGGCGAGTTGATGTACATCGTGATGTCGCGGTCCGGGTCCAGCGACTCCAGCGCGATCAGCTGCGCGATGACGTCGTTGGCCGAGGCGTCGTCGATCTGCACGCCGAGGAAGATGATCCGCTCCTCGAAGAGCTTGTTGTACGGGTTCATCTCCTTGACGCCGTACGACGTGCGCTCCACGAAGGAGGGCAGGACGTAGCGGGATTCCGCCGGCCCGGGGTGCCGCGGCCCGGCCAGGCCGCCGTTGGATGTACTCACTTGCGGCTCCTCCGCTCCATATCCGGCGGGTCCGGGGTGGCGATTCATGAGACCGGCCCTTCGGACGGGACTTCCACGGCACTGCGGATCACGTGGTCGACGAAGCCGTACTCCTTCGCCTGCTCCGCGGTGAACCAGCGGTCCCGGTCAGCGTCCTTCTCGATCTGCTCGACGGTCTGCCCGGTGTGGAAGGCCGTGCGCTCGGCCAGGGTGCGCTTGATGTAGATCATCTGCTCGGCCTGGATCCTGATGTCCGACGCGGTACCGCCGATGCCGCCGGACGGCTGGTGCATCAGGACGCTGGCGTGCGGCAGCGCGTAGCGCTTGCCCGGCGTCCCGGCGGAGAGCAGGAACTGGCCCATGGACGCGGCCATGCCCATGGCGTAGGTGGCGATGTCGTTCGGCACGTACTGCATCACGTCGTAGATGGCCAGGCCCGCGTAGACGGACCCGCCGGGCGAGTTGATGTAAATGCTGATATCGCGCTTGTCGTCCTCGGACGCGAGCAGCACCATCTCGGCGCACATCCGGTTGGCGATGTCCTCGTCAACCTGCTGGCCGAGGAAGATGATCCGGTGCCGGAGCAGCCGGTTGAATATCTGTTCGGTAATCAGCGGCGGGGCCGCTTCCGCGGTGCGCGCCAGGATCCCTGCCGGGTCCTCGAAGGCCGGAGGCGTCACTCTGCTCTCCATTTCCGCTCACGTTCTTGCGTCATTGACATGGACGATAACTCCCGGCCAGGGTCAGATCGTCCGCGCCCCAGCCCTGTTCGCTGTCGGCGCAGGCCCCCGCCCCCCGGCGCGGGCCGGCCGGGCCCCGGGTGCGGGCCCTGGTCAGCTGCCTTCCCCCGGCCGCGTCACGCGGTGCTGCCGCCTGCCCCGGCATCCGCCGGGCTGTCGTCCGCGGAGCTGTCCCCCGCGGCCTGCTCAGCGCTGGCCTCGGGGGCGCTGGCCTTCTTCGCGCTGGCCTTCCTGGTCCCGGCCTTCTTCGTGCTGGCCTTCTTCGTGCTGGTCTTCTTGGCGCTGGCCTCGGGCGCACCGGCCTCCCCAGCACCGGCCGCCTCAGCACCGGCCTCCGGGGCGCCGGCTCAGCCGTGACCTCCCCAGCACTGGCCGCCTCAGCACTGGCCGCCTCAGCACTGGCCTCAGCCTCGTCCGCCCCGTCCGGGCGCATCGCGGCCTCGATGTCCACCGGCTGGCCGGCCTCGTCGGTCACGGTGGCACGCTCGGTGATGAGGGTGAGCGCCTTGCCTCGCAGCACCTCGGTGATCACCGAGCCGATCTGGCCGCGGTCCGCCAGCTCCTGGGCCAGCCGGTCGGGCTGGACGCCCATCCGGTAGGCCTGCTCGATGACGAACGAGTTCAGCTCCTCCTGCTCGATGCCGAGCTCCTCCTGCCGGGCCAGCTGGTCCATGACGAACCCGGCCTTGACCGAGCGCCGCGCGCTGTCCTTGAGGTCGGTGTCGAGCTGCTCGGCGCTCTGGCCGGACGAGGCCAGGTAGTCCTCCATGCTGGTGCCGGCCCGCTCCAGCTGCTCGTCGAGCGACTCACGCCGCATCTGGACCTCGCCGTCCACCATGCTGTCCGGCAGCGGGATGTCGATCTTGGCGAGCACCGCGTCCAGCGCGCGTTCCCGGGCCTGGCCGACCTGCTGCATCCGCTTCATGGCCTCGAGCTGGCCCCGCGTCCCGGCGCGGAACTCGCCGAGCGTGTCGTACTCGCTCGCGGACTGGGCGAACTCGTCGTCCAGCTCGGGCAGCTCCTTGACCTTGACGCTGTGCACGGTCACGGTCACGTCGGCCTGGTCGCCGCCGTGCTCCCCGCCGACCAGCTCGGCGCTGAAGGTCTTGGACTCACCGGACGACATCCCGGTCAGTGCCTCGTCCAGGCCGTCCAGCAGCGAGCCGCTGCCCACCTGGTAGGAGTAGCCGCTCACCTGGGCGTCATCGACCGGCTCACCGTTCACCGAGGCGGACAGGTCGATCGAGGTGAAGTCACCGTCCTCGACCGTCCGGTTCGACGCCCTTGAGGGAGGCGAACCGCTCGCGCAGGCCGCCGATGTACTCTTCGACCTCGTCCGGGGTGACCACGGCCGTGTCCACGGTCACCGGGAGCCCCTGCAGATCGGGGATCTCGAACTTGGGCCGGACGTCCACCTCGGCGGTGAAGGCCAGCTCCTTGCCGTCGTCCAGCTTGGTGATCTCGAGTTCCGGCTGGCCGAGCGCGAACACGTCATTGTCCTGCAGGGCCTGCCCGTAGAACTGCGGCACCGCCTCGTTGACCGCCTGCTCCAGCACCATCCCGCGGCCGAACCGCTGGTCGATGATGCGCGGCGGCACCCGGCCCGGCCGGAAGCCAGGCACCCGCACCTGCCGGGCGACCTCGCGGTACGCCTTGTCGAGGCTGCCCTTCAGCTCATCGAACGGAACTTCGATGGTCAGCTTCACCCTCGTTGGGCCAAGCTCCTCGACGTCGGTCTTCACGTCGCCGTCACTCCCTGATCCATGCGCTCGGTGTGTGCTGCGCTGCTGCGCCCTGAAGTCCCCTGCCCGGCCGCCCCCGCCGCGCCTTGTACGCGGTAACGCGCGACCCAGCGCAGCCGCTACGGCCACGGGCGTTCAGTCTAGTGGCCCGCGCGAGGGCTCATAGGCGCACACGACCTGCGCGGTGCCCGCACTGCCGTCTGCGCGCTGCCCGCCGTGCCGGCTTTACCCCCGCTTCACCCGGCACGGGTGGTGCTCGCCCCGGCCGGGCTGCGCACGCTGGTGAGCGTAGTGCGCGCGGAACCTAGGAGGCGCTATGACAGCTCAGCATTCGGGGCCGGCGGGCCGCCACGCCCAGCCGCCGGAGCCGGGCCAGGACGGGGGAACCTCAGGCTACGGCTCCGACGCCGGTCTCTACGAGCGGGAAACGGCCCTGGCCTGGGCGTCGGCCTGGCAGGTGATGATGTTCGCCGCCGTGGCGACGTTCGCGGTCGGGCTGATCCTGGTGGTGTGGCCCAAGGCGACAGTCATCGTCGTGGCCGCGCTGCTCGGCGCGGCGCTGCTGGTCAGCGGCATATTCCGGCTGATCCACGGGTTCGCCGCGCACGGCCTTAGCGGCGGCACCCGGGCGGCCTACGTGCTCATCGGCCTGCTGGCCGCCCTGGCCGGGCTCTACTGCCTGCGGCACATCGACGTCACCGTGGTCCTGCTCGCGTTCATCGTCGGGGTGTTCTGGACCCTGCACGGGATCGTGGACCTGAGCGTGGCGGCCACCTCCGGGCCCGGCACCGGGCGCGGGCTGCGCGCGTTCACCGGCGTGCTGAGCCTGGCCGCCGGGCTGATCGTGATGTTCTGGCCCACGATCTCGCTGCACATCCTGCTCTGGGTGATGGGCATCTGGCTGCTGGCTTACGGCGTGATGCTGGCCGTGATGGCCTTCCAGGTCCGCCACGTCGCCAAGGCGGCCCTCTCCTAAAACACGGGAACTTCGTGACCTAACGGATGGTGTCGTTCCAGCGACACCATTCGTTAGATCACGTCCGGGGTTGCTCCGGGGTTACAGGAGCCCCAGCCGGCGGCCCCGGGCGATGGCCTCACGGCGGGAGCTGACGCCCAGCTTCCGGTAGGCCGAGCGCAGGTGGGTCTTGACCGTGTTGATGGACAGGAACAGGGCCTGCGAGATCTCCTCGTTGGTCATGTGGGACGGGAGGAAACGGAGCACGGCCCGCTCGCTGTCGGTCAGCGGCACGCTCACCGCGTCCACCGGGCCGGCCGGCCGGGGCCCCTGGGCGTCGAAACGCTCCAGGATGCGGCCGGCGAAGCCGGCGTGACGGCTGGTCGGCGGGATCAGCACGGTCATCGCCGAGCGGACCGCTGCTCCGCCGTCCAGGAAGGCCCGGTACGCGCCGTCCGGTTCGGCCAGCGTCAGGGCCTGCTCCAGCAGGCCCGCGGCCTCGTCGGCGGACCCGAGGCGGCGCTGGGCGGCCGCCGCGATCAGCAGCCCGGAGATCTGCTCCTGGAGCGTCACCCGGTCGGCCGCGCCGTGCAGGCACGGCTCCACCGCTTCCAGCGCGCTCTTGAAGTCGCCCTCGGCGATCAGCAGGCCGCCGCGCAGCAGCCGGCCGTCAGCCCGGTCGAAATGCTCGCCCTCCTCGATGAGGAGCAGGACGGCCCGCGCCCGGCCGGTGCTGCCGACCCGCAGGGCCACCTCACCCTCGGCGATAGTCAGCACGTCGGCCAGGGCCGGGTGGGCGGGCCCCCACGTTTCGCGGAGCCTGGCCAGCAGCGCGGTCGCTGCGGTGGCATCGCCGTCCGCGAGCAGCACGCGGGCCCGGATCAGGGCCGCGACCGCGCTCACTGACGGCTCCCCCGGGAACTGGCCGGCCAGCTGGGGGTCGATGCCCTCCAGCAGCCGCTGCGCGGTGGACAGGTCGTCGCGGCGCAGGCTGACCAGCGCCTGGGCCAGGGCCGCCAGCTCAGCGGCCTGGGCTTTCCCGGGCCCCTCGGCGCCTCCCGCACTGCCCGCGGCGCCGGCGGCCGGGGCCGTCCCGGCGGCACCCGGGGTCCCCACGTCCCAGCCGGCGCCCCACGCTCCCAGCTCGGCCCGGGCCGGCCCGGCCCGGCCCGGCTCTCCCACGCCCCGCCCGGCCAGTACGTCGGCGGCGGACCGGCGGGCCGCGGTCAGGTCGCCGTACCACGCCTCGGCCAGCGCCCGCCAGGCCCGGGCCCGGGCCTGCAGCCCGGTCAGGTTGCCCGCGGCGAGCTGCCGGTCGGCGTGCCGGAGCGCGCGGCGGGCCTGCTGGATCTCCCAGCGGCGCAGCCGGGCCACCCCGAGCGCGAACCACAGCAGCCCCACGGCGCGGTGCTCGGGCTGGGTGCTGGCGGCCGCCTGCGACTGCTCGGCCAGCGACCGCGCCGTGGCCAGCAGGGCGGGATCGGGATCCGTCCGGCCGCCGGCCAGCATGACCCGCAGCGCGGCCAGGGTGGGCTCCATGATCCGCTGCATGGCCGGGACCGCGCGGCCGAGCGCCCGCTCCCCGCTGTCCAGGTACGCGGCCGCGCCGTCGCGGTCGCCGTCCCAGAGCCGGGCGGCGGCCCAGGCCGCGGCGACCGCGGGGTCGTCGGCGGAGCGGTCCGCGGGGAACAGGGACAGCACGCTCTCCAGGTCCGCCGTGGATCCCGGGCTGGCCACCCCGGCCCCCGCCTCGGCCAGGGTCTGCGCTGCGTAGTCCCAGTCCTGTGCCTCGGCCGCGCAGCGCACCGAGGCGATCGGCTGGTCGTGGCCCGCGTACCAGCGGGCCGCCCGGCGGAGCAGCACCGGGATCTCGTGCGGGATCTCCCGGTGCAGCCCGGCGGTGAGGACCTGGCGGAGCAGCGGGTGGTACGCGTACTCGCCGCGCTCGCGGTCGACGACGTCCACGAAGCTGTTCTCCCGGCTGAGCCGGTCCAGGATCCGGGCGCTGCCAGACTGCCCGGTCAGCGCGTCGGCCAGGTCGCCGGACACCTGGCCGGCCAGGCAGGTCCGGAGCAGGAACATGCGGGTGGCCGGGGCCTGCTTGACCAGTACCTCGTCCCACAGGTAGTCGGTCACGATCGGCTCGTCCCCGGCCAGGTCGGTGATGGCCGCGCCGGGTTCCGGGTCGGACCGGGCCGCCATGGCGGCCAGCCGCAGGCCCGCCATCCAGCCCTGGGTGCGGCGCAGCAGCGCGTCCCGGGCCCCGGGCTCGACGTCCAGGCCGAGCATGGAGAAGTAGGCGTCCGCTTCATCGCTGGTGCAGGCGAGGTCCTGGCCGCCGATGTCGGCCATCTCGCCGCAGACGCGCAGCCGGGCCAGTTGCAGCGCGGGCGGCTGCCGGGCGGACAGGACCAGCCGCAGGGTGGCCGGTGCGTGCCGGATCAGCAGGTCGATCCCGCCGAGCACGGCCGGGTCGGTCAGCTCGTGGATGTCGTCCAGCACCAGGACCACTGGTTCGGTGAACGTTTGGGCCGCTTCGACGAGCCGCAGCGGGAAACCGTCCGGCGACACGTCTTCCAGCGACCGCAGTGATTCGGCCGGGATGGACCGCAGCCGGGCCAGGCCGGCGCACACGTAGGCCCAGAACCAGGCCTGCTGGTCCTCGGCGTCCAGGGTGAGCCAGACCACCCGGCGGGCCTGCGGCGGGGCGGCGGCCCAGGTGGCGCAGGCCACCGTCTTCCCGGCCCCGGCCGGCCCGGAGATCAGGGTCACCCGGTTCCGGGTGGCCTGGTCGAGCAGGCCGGTGATCCGCCGCCGGCGCAGCACCGGGAAGTGCGGCTCCGGGACCTGGAGCTTGCCTTCGAGGAAGCGCGGGCGCTGCTCACCCGGCAAGGTGGTGCCGCCCGCCCGGGTCGTCGCGACGCTGGCGTGGGCCCGCACCGGCCCGCCGCGCTCCCGGACGCGCGGCGCGGCCGCCCCGGCCCCCGGCCTGAACCGGGCCCGCCTGAACCGGGCCAGCCTGAACCGGGCCAGCCTGAACCGGGCCCGCCTGCCCGGCGCCGGTCGGCACGGGCGCGTGCAACGGCTCCGCCCCGTTCATGGTGCTTGTCATGGAATTCCCCCCCGAGACCCCCGCACCTGCGGCACCTCGCCAGCCATCTCATCCCCTGGGGTGAATGCGCAGGTCAGACGCCTTTGCGGGTCATACCCGGGGCCGACTGGTATCAACCGCAGCGCCTTCCGGCTCCCGTAAACCCATGATTGGGGCGAGCCAGAATCGCGGCCTCACCCGTTACGGGTGAGGCCGCGATGGCGTTCGGGATGAGAACCGGCCGGCGGCCGGGTGAGGCTCAGCGGTAGCCGGTGGCCGGGACCTGGCGGATCCGGGCCAGCATCGGCTGTACCTCACCCACCCCGTGGTCCAGCTGGTAGTCGAGGTTGATCGCCGCGTTGATCAGCGACAGGTGGCTGAAGGCCTGCGGGAAGTTGCCTAGCTGCTCGCCGGTAAGCCCGATCTCCTCGGAATACAGCCCCAGGTGGTTGGCGTAGGTGTGCATCTTCTGGAAGGTCAGCGCGGCCTCTTCCATCCGCCCCGACCGGGCCAGCGCGTCCACGTACCAGAACGTGCACAGCGAGAACGTGCCCTCGTGCCCGCGCAGCCCGTCGGGCGAGGCGCTGGGGTCGTAGCGGTAGACCAGGCTGTCGGAGACCAGCTTCTTGTCCATGGCCTCCAGCGTGTCCAGCCACATCGGGTCGAACGGCGACACGAACCCCATCAGCGGCATCAGCAGCAGCGAGGAGTCCAGCACCTCGGTGCCGTAGTGCTGGACGAAGGCCCGTTCCTTGGGGTTCCAGCCGCGCTCCATGACCTGCCGGTAGATACGGTCCCGCTCGGACCGCCAGCGCAGGATGTCCGCGGGCCGGCCCCGGCGCTCGGCGAGCCGGATCGCCCGGTCCAGCGCCACCCAGCACTGGAAGCGCCCGTAGGTGAAGTCCTTGCGGCCGCCGCGCGTCTCCCAGATGCCTTCCTCGGGCTGGTCCCAGTGCTCGCAGAGCCAGTCCATCATGTTGACCATCGCGGTCCAGCCGACGTGCGCGGCCTGCAGCCCGTGCTCGTCGGCCTGGGCGAAAGCGTCCATGGCCTCGCCGAAGATGTCGAGCTGGAGCTGGCCGGACGCGCCGTTGCCGATCCGGACCGGGCGCGAGCCGCGCCAGCCCTCCCAGTGATCGAGCGTCTCCTCGGTGAGGTCCGAGGACCCGTCCACCCGGTACATGATCCGCAGCGGGCAGTCGCCGTTGCTGCCGTGGTGCTCGACCAGCCGGTCGCGGACCCAGACGCCGAACGCGGCCGCCTCCTCCGCGTAGCCCAGCCCGAGCAGCGCGTGCACGGAGAACGACGCGTCCCGGATCCAGGTGTAGCGGTAGTCCCAGTTGCGCTCCCCGCCCACCTGCTCCGGCAGCCCGGTGGTGGGGGCGGCCACCAGCGCCCCGGACGGCGCGTAGGTCATCAGCTTGAGGGTCATCGCGGAGCGGGTCACCATCTCCCGCCAGCGCCCGGTGTAGGTGGACCTGCGGAGCCAGCCGCGCCAGAACTCGGCAGTCTCGTGGGACAGCCGCTCCAGTTCCCCGTCCGCCAGCCGCCGCGGGCGGCCTCCGCCGGACTCCAGCACCATCCCCGCGGACTCACCCTCCTTGAGGGTGCGGCGGATGCGCAGGTCATCGCCGAGCCGTTCGACCTCGGCGCCGATCTCGCGCAGGGTGGCGCCGGGGCTGCCGACCGAGTGCAGGGTCAGTTCCAGCTGCTCGGTATGGAAGATCGCCCCTTCCTCGGTGATCTCCAGGTGGTGCTCCTGGCGGCCGTAGTCGAAGCGGGGCTTGACATCGATCACGAACCGCATCGAGCCCGCGGACCACCCGCAGCAGCCGGACCAGCCGGTGGCGGCTGGTCGCCCGGTTCCCGGTGACCGGCATGAAGTCGGTGACCTCGCCGACGCCGTCCGGGGTCATGAACCGGGTGATCAGGATGGCGGTGTCGGGGAAGTAGAGCTGCCGGCTGACGTAGTCGTCCCGGTCCGGGGCCACCCGGAAGTAGCCTCCCTGGTCCGCGTCCAGCAGGGACCCGAAGACGCTCGGTGAGTCGAACCGGGGGCAGCAGAACCAGTCCACCGTGCCGTCGGTCGTGACCAGCGCCGCCGTCTGCAGGTCACCGATCAGCCCGTGGTCGCTGATGTTCGGGTAGCGCGCCATCGTGCCCCTCCTGATAAGTCATAGGTGATGACTGTCTGGCGGGGGGGCCAGGGTGATGCGTCCGGGCCGGATCAGGCAGACGGGCTGGCCGAGGCGGCCGGGCAGCGCGCGCTGGCCTTGTGCAGCAGGTCGCCCGCCTTGGTGGTGACGACGGCCAGCTGGGTGGAGACCGCCTTCGCGGCGGCGGTGGCGCTGGGCTGGCTGCCGATGTTCTTCAGCGTCGTCTGCAGCTTGGCCAGGGCCGAGCTGAGCTCGTCGATCTGGGCCGTCCACTCGGCCCCGGCGTCCGTCCGCAGCCGGGCCACGTCCGCCCGGACCTGGGTGAGGTCGGTCTTGAGCTTGCCCAGCGAGTTGCCAGTGGCCGACAGGTGCCCGATCTGGGCCATCGACGAGCGCAGCGCGGCCACATCGGAGCAGACCGCCGAGGAAGAACTGGCTGACGGGGTGCTCGCGGCGGAACTCCCGCCTGACGGGGTGCTCCCGGCGGAGCTCCCGCCCGACGAGCAGCCCGCGCCCAGCAGCGCGGCCGCGGCAACGAGAACCACGCCAGCGAGTCCAGCCCTCATGCTCCAGACGCTGCCCCTGAAACCGGCCCGCGTCGTCACCCGTTGCGGGTTATTAGGACGTGGGAACGGCCAGGGTCGTCCCCCGGGCTAACTCAGCCCAGCCGGCCGCTGAGGTGCTCGCCGACGCGGATGGCGTTGGCCATCGCGGTGAGCGCCGGGTTCACCGCCCCGATGCTCGGGAAGAAGCTGGTGTCCACCACGTAGAGGTTGTCCAGCTCATGGGCCTTGCAGTTCACGTCGAGCACGGACGTGGCCGGGTCGGTGCCGAACCGGCAGGTGCCCGACTGGTGCGCCACCCCGGCCAGGGCGACGTTCATCTTCATGTAGTAGTTCTTGTCCAGGATGTGGTGGGACGCCAGGCCGATCTGGTTCAGCATGCTCTTGACCTCTTTGTACAGACCGGCCGCTTCCGCGTCGTTGGTCTGCGTGTAGGCCAGGTGCACGTGGCCATCGGAGTCCACGGTCACCCGGTTCTCCGGCTTCGGCAGGTCCTCGGTGGTCAGCCAGAGGTCCACGGCGTGCGCCGCCACCTCTTCCAGGCTCCAGTGCGGGGCCAGCTTGGTCAGCTTCGGCTCCTCGCCCTTCATCGCCTCCGCATTGGACTTGCCGAGCATCTGGATGTTGCCCAGCGGCCACTCCCGGCCGTCGCCGGCCAGGTAGAAGTCGTTCACCGCCAGCGTCTTCTGGTAGACGGTGTCGTTGCGTTCCTTGCCCAGCGCCACCATGGCCTTGCTGTTGTGGAACATGTAGTTCCGGCCCACCTGGCCGGACCCGTTGGCCAGGCCGTCGGGGTGCTCATCGGTGGCCGAGCGGAGCAGGATCTTGGCGCTCATCGTGGCGCCGGCCGCCAGCGCCACGATGTCGCCCTGGTAGATCTCGCGCTGGCCGCCGCGGGACACCACCACGCCGGTGACGACCCGCCCGCCGGAGCCGGTCTCCAGGCTGAGAACCTCGGCCCCGGTCAGCAGGGTCACGTTCGGCAGGTCCATGACCGGGCGGACGGCGATGGTCTCCGCGTCGGACTTGGCGTGCACCAGGCACGGGTAGCCGTCGCACCAGGCGCAGCGGATGCAGGTGCTGGCCGGGCGGCGGGCCTCGTCCAGCAGGATCCCGCACGGCGCGTGGAACGGCTGGTACCCGCCGGCCTGCAGGTCGTTGGCCAGCTGCTGGATCCGGGGCTCGTGGCTGACCGCGGGCCAGGGGTACTGCCTCGACCAGTGACCCTCGGTGGGGTCCTCGCCGTGCGCCCCGTGCACCTGGTAGAGCCACTCGGCCTGGGTGTACCAGGGCTCGAACTCGTCGTAGCTGAGCGGCCAGGCCGGCGATATCCCGTCCATGTGCTTGATCTCGCCGAAGTCCGCGGGCCGCAGCCGGTACAGCGCCGCCCCGTACATCTTGGTGGCCCCGCCGACGAAGTAGTGCACCTGCGGCTGGAACGCCTTCCCGTCCGCGTCGTACCAGCGTCTCGTGGGTGATGTACTTACCGTCCACGAACACCGGCTTCGGGTTCCAGTTGTCCATTTCCCGGGGCAGGAAATCGCCCCGCTCCAGGAGCAGGATCTTCTTTCCCGACCGGGCCAGGGTGTGCGCCAGGGTGCCGCCGCCGGCGCCGGTCCCGATGATGATCACGTCATAGCGTTCGGTCACCATTTCACTATGACGAATCGCGAAGACGGTCACATCGCCTTCCCCGGGTGAGCGCCGGCGGTGCCGGCGCCGGCCGCCAATCACCCCGCGAGGATGATGCCGCACCGGTCAGCCGCAGCCCACTGTGCTGGCATGACGAACAGCAGAAACCCTGAGCGTGCGTTCCGGCTGAACACCAGGCCGCTGATCGTGGGCGGTGTGCTCATGGGGCTGGGCGGCGTGCTGGGCCTGGCCGGGCTGGTGGTCAGCGGCTCCACCCTGGCCGCGGCTGCACGTGACTGGGCGAACCGCCAGGAGGTGCCGCCCAGCGAGCTGGCCCGGCACCACTGGGCCCGGGCCAAGGCCGCGACGGCCGCGGGCACCACCGCCTGGCGGAACGGGACTCAGGAGCACGCCACCCCGCTCTCCTGAGCACAGCAGTACTACGTAGCCCTCGGGAGTGCGGAGCCAGCCGCTAACGCGGCGTCCGGGTCCGGTGCGCCGACGGTGGCGACGGTCGTGGTGATCCGGCCGGCCAGGAAGGGGCCGGCTGAGACGGGCTAGGGTTTGCGCCGGACCTTCACCCCCGCCAGGCGATGCCCGCGGGCGGCGCCTGCGCTCCACTAGTCACCACGGACCACAAGGAGCCCCGATGGCAGCAGACCAGGTTGACGCGCTGGTTATCTTCGGCGCGACCGGTGATCTAGCGAAGCTGGAGACGTTCCCGGCCCTGGTCGGGCTGGTGGACCGGGGCGTGCTCGACGTGCCCGTGATCGGGGTGGCCAAGAACGGCTGGGGCCTGGATCAGTTCCGCGACTACGCGGTGGCCTCGCTCAAGCTGAACAAGATGGACCCGTCCAGCCCGGCCGCCACCAAGATGCTCGGCCTGCTCCGCTACGTGGACGGCGACCTGGGCGACGACGCCACCTACCACGCCATGTCAGACGCGGCCGGCGCCGGCCAGCAGATCCTGTTCTACCTCGAGGTGCCGCCGGTGCTGTTCGGCCGGATCGCGCAGGGCATCGCGACCGCGGGCCGGGCCAAGGGCAACCGGATCATGGTCGAGAAGCCGTTCGGCACCGACCTGAAGAGCGCCATCGCGCTCAACGGGCTGATGCACCAGTACTTCCCCGAGGACGCGATCTACCGGGTGGACCACTGGCTCGGCCTGGACCCGGTGGAGAACGTGCTGTTCGTCCGGTTCGCCAACGCGGTCATCGAGCCGATGCTGAACCGCACCTTCGTGGAGAGCATCCAGATCACGATGGCGGAGGCGTTCGACGTCTCCGACCGGGGCGCGTTCTACGACCGCACCGGCGCCACCCGGGACGTGGTGCAGAACCACATGCTCCAGGTGCTCGCGACGGTAATGGCCGACCCGCCGGACGGCCAGGGCCTGTCCACCTGGCGGGACTCGAAGGCCCGGCTGATCTCCGCGATCCGGCCGCTGACCCCGGAGGAGACCGTCCGCGGCCAGTACGAGGGCTACACCAGCGTGGACGGGGTGGACCCGCACTCCACCGTGGAGACGTTCACCGCGATCCGGCTGGCGGTCAACTCGTGGCGCTGGGCCGGGGTCCCGGTGCTGATCCGCGCGGGCAAGTGCCTGCCGGTCACCGCGACCGAGGTGACGGTGCGGTTCCAGCGGGCCCCGTACGACGTGTTCGGCCTGGACCCGCTGCCCGATAACAACACGCTGCGGTTCCGGGTCTGGCCGGAGACCGCGGTCGGGGTCAGCCTGGCGGGCAAGAAGCCGGGAGCCGGCTGGGAGCCGGCCGTGGAGGAGCTGAAGTTCGCGGAGCGGGCCGGGTCGGACATGCGGCCCTACGACCGGCTGATCGGCGCGGCGCTGGACGGGGACCGCTGGCTCTTCGCCCAGCAGGAGACGGTCGAGGCCGCGTGGCGGGTGGTGGACCCGATCCTCGGCGACGCGGTCCCGGTTCACCCGTACGCCAAGGGCACCTGGGGACCCAAGGAATCCGACCGGCTGCTGCCGGCCCGGGACCTGTGGCACGACCCGGCCGGTTGACCGGGTGACCGGATGAGCGGAGCCATCGGGGTGGGCGGATGACTGAGGAGGCCCGGCGCAGGGTCGTGGTCGTCGGCGGCGGGTTCGCCGGGTTGTTCGCGGTTCGCGCGCTGCGCCGGGCGCCGGTCTCGGTCACCCTCATCGACCGGGCCGAGCATCACCTGTTCCAGCCCTTGCTGTACCAGTGCGCGACCGGGATCCTGTCCGAGGGCAAGATCGCCGCCCCGCTGCGCGAGGTGCTCCGCAAGCACGCCAACGTCGAGTGCGTGATGGCCGAGGCCACCGGCATCGACACCGGCGGGCGCCGGGTGCACGCCAAGCGGCCGCTGGGCCAGTCCCTGGAGTTCGGCTACGACTACCTGATCGTGGCGGCCGGGGTCCAGCAGTCGTACTTCGGGCACGACGAGTTCGGGCTGTTCGCGCCGGGGATGAAATCGATCGCGGACGCGCTGACGATCCGCCGCCGGGTGTTCGGCGCGTTCGAGATGGCCGAGAGCTCGACCAGCCACGACGAGGCCCGGCACTGGCTCACGTTCGCACTGGTCGGCGCGGGCCCGACCGGGGTGGAGCTGGCCGGGCAGATCCGCGAGCTGGCCACCCGGACGCTGCGCGCCGAGTTCCGCCACATCCTCCCGCAGGACGCGCGGGTGCTGCTGTTCGACGGCGGGGAGGCCCCGCTGGCCTCGTTCGGCCCGGTCCTGTCGGCCCAGGCCGCCGGGGCGCTGCGCAAGCTCGGGGTCGAGCAGCATATGCACTCGATCGTGACCAAGGTGGACCTGACCGGCCTGGAGGTGCGCGGCCCGGACGGCGAGGTAACCCGGCACGACGTGGGCACCGTGCTGTGGACGGCCGGGGTCGAGGCCCCGCCGCTGGCCACCGCGGTCGCCACCGCGACCGGGGCGCAGCAGGACCGCTGCGGGCGCATCCTCGTGCAGCCGGACCTGACCATCGCGGGGCACCCGGAGATCATGGTGACCGGCGACATGATGAACCGGGACGGGCTGCCCGGGGTGGCCGAGGTGGCCATGCAGGCCGGCCTGTACTCCGCGCGGCGGATCAAGCGTGAGCTGGCCGGCCAGCCGCCCGGCAAGCCGTTCCGCTACCGCGACCTGGGCTCGGCCGCCTACGTGTCACGGGGCAACGCGGTGGTCTCGGTGGGCCGGCTGCACCTGCACGGGTTCCTGGGCTGGTGGGCGTGGCTGGTCATCCACATCGGCTTCATGACCGGCTTCCGCAACCGCTTCGGCGCCGTCGCGTCCTGGTGGTTCGCGTTCACCCGGGACCTGCGCCGCGAGCGCACGTTCACCAGCCGCGACGTCGGTGTGCTGCGCGACGTCTACGGCGCGGGCACCGAGCAGCTTATTTCCGCAACGAAGACCGCCGGGGCGCCGGGGCCTTCGGATCCCGCGGGCCGGGCGGGGCCGGGCCAGCGCGCTCCTGGCGCCCCGTGACGCACGCTCGCTCAGGGCAGCTTCACGTAGTCCTCCCGCCGGGCGACCCCGCTGACCGCGTCGCCGAGCAGGTAGCGGCGCACGTTCCCGGCCGCCTGCCGCACCGCGTGGTGCATGATCCCCGGGACATCCCCGGAGTTGTGCGGGGAGCCGAGCAGGTTGGGCAGCTCGAAGAACGGATACCCGGTGCGGAACGGCGCGCCGTCGCGCGGCTCGTCCCACCACGCGTCGATGCCCGCCGAGAAACCCGGGTTGGCCTTCAGGTGCTCGTACAGGGCCCGCTCGTGCACGATCGCGCCGCGGGCCACGTTGACCAGGATGGCCTTCTCCTTCATCAGGCCCAGCTCGCGGGCGCCGATCAGGCCGCGCGTGCCCGCGGTCAGCGGGACGCCGATGACCAGCACGTCCGCGGCGGCCAGCACCCGGTCCAGGTCGTCGAGGGTGCCGCAGAACTCGACCGGCTCGGTGGTGGTGCCGCTGCTGTTGATGGCGTGGATCCGTGCCCCGAACGCCCGCATCAGCCGGGCCGTGGCCTGGCCGATGCCGCCGAAGCCGAGGATCGCGCACACCGCGCCGTCCAGGGTGACGTTGGGGGCGGCACGGTCCCACTGGCCGCGGTCCCACTGGCCGCGGGCCAGGGCCGCGTTCTCCTGCGGGAGCCGCTTGGCCAGGCTGAGCACCATGGCCATGACGTGCTCGGCGATGGGGTGCGCGTACGCGCCGACGTTCCCGGCCACCATGATGTCCGGGGCGATCGCGCCGAAGTCCACGGTGTCCAGGCCGGCCGCCAGCAGCTGGATGAACCGCAGCCCGGGGGCGCTTTGCAGCACGCCGGCGGGTACCTCCTGCCGCAGCCGCAGCCCGATCAGCACTTCCGCCTGGCGCAGCACGCCCGCCTGCTCGTCCTCCGCCATCCCGGCGGTATAGCTGAGGGTGGCCAGGTCGCCGAGAACGTCGGCGATGATCGAGGTGTTTTGGCCGTCCACCGGGTAGCTCACCGCTACCAGCCGCTCGTGGGCCATCGAGCCTCTTTCCTTACGTCCTGCCTGTGGGGGGTCTGATGCCAAACCCCGGTACGCCAAACCCCGGTACGCCGAAGCACCGTGACCAGCCTGTCATGACCGAGGCCGGCTTCCGTGAACTGTATGACCGGCTGCGGGCCCGGCGCCCCTGGGGGCCGCAGGACCGGCGCGGGGCCCTCAACTACCTCACCCCGGCGGAAGTGCTCGCGGCCATGGCCGAGGTCCGGCTGGGCCGCACGGTGAGCCTGGAGTCCCCGGTGGTGGACCGGGTCACGGAGGACAACCCCGACCCGGCGCACCATCCGATGACCGGGACCGCCGACGACGCCAAGCCCGGCGGGCTGTCCTTCGCCATGGACCGGATCGAGATGAACGTGCACGGCAACGCGGACAGCCACATGGACGCGCTGTGCCACGTGATGTACGACGGGATGCTCTACAACGGGGTGCCGGCCAGCACCGTCAGCTCGAAGGGAGCCGCGGAGCTGACCATCGAGGTGGCCGGGGACGGCGTGGTCGGCCGGGGCGTGCTGCTCGACATCCCGCGGCTGCGCGGGGTGCCGTGGCTGGAGCCGGGCGACTTCGTGACCACCGACGACCTGATCGCCGCGGAGCAGGCCCAGCAGGTCCGGGTGGGCCAGGGTGACCTCCTTTTCGTCCGGGTCGGCCACCGGCGGCGGCGCAACGAACTCGGCCCGTGGGACGCGGCCCGGGCCCGCGCGGGGCTGCACCCGGCCGCGATGGAGTTCGTGGCCGACCGGCGGGTCGCGCTGCTGGGCAGCGACAGCAACAACGACACGGCCGGCGGCGCCGCGGACCGGGTGAAGTTCCCGGTGCACGTGCTGGCCATCAACGCGCTCGGCATGCACCTGCTGGACTACCTGCAGTTCGCGGAGCTGGTCCCGGCCTGCGAGGAGGCGGGCCGGTGGTCGTTCCTGTGCGTCATCGCGCCGCTGCGGCTGCACGCGGGGACGGGATCGCCGGTCAATCCCATCGCCATCCTGTAGCGCCCTCATCCGGCCCGGCCAGCCGGTGCCAGATACCCCGCTGCGCGCTCAGCCCGGCCGCGCCGACCACGATCAGGATCACCACGTTCAGCAGCAGCTGGTAGAGCGAGCCGGCCGCGTCGTGCCAGCTGGCGAAGGCGACGGACAAGCCGATGGACGCGGCCGCCGGGATGGTCGTGACCGAGATGAACACGCCGATCAGCGCGTTGGCCCGCGACTCGGTGAGCGAGACCACCCCGACGATCCCGGCCAGGACCGCCACGATGACGGAAAAGACGTTCGGAGAGTTGATCAGCTCCGCCACCGGCCGTGCCCCGTGCAGGAAGGCGTCGGGGGCCAGGCCGGCGCCGTGGATGGCCAGCGCGAACAGGAACGTCACGACGACCGCGGCGGAGAAGCCGCGGCCCAGCGCGGTCAGCGCCTCGTAGACCAGTGGCCCGTCCCGCTGGCTGCAGCCCAGCGCGGCCGCGATGATCGCGTAGTACTCCGGGCCGACCACCATGGCCCCGACGACCAGGATCTGCGAGTTGGTCAGGATGCCCACGGCCGCGATCAGCCCGGCCAGGACCAGCAGGACGTAGAAGCTCGGCGGGTAGGTCGCGTTGGCGCGGATCGTGCCCTCGACCACGGCCCAGACCGGGATACGCTCGCGGCGCGCGTAGCGCCGGGTCTGCGTGGCGCTCCGCGGCCCGTCCAGGGCCACATGCCCCTCGCCGACCATGACCGAGCCGCGGGTGTTCAGGTCCAGCCGGCGCAGCTGCCGCAGTACCGGGTTAGCCGACTCGTTCAGCAGGTCGAACTGCACCGCGTCGCCCTCCGGGGAGGTGGCCGTGCCCGGGAGCACCACCAGGTTGCGCACCCCCGGCTCGGCGGCCAGCGCGGTCACCAGCCGCGGCGTCAGATCCTGCGGGCTTACCACGCGCACGTGGAGCACCCAGCCGTCCTCCGTTCTCTCGGGCCGGCCAGGCCGGGCCGCCCCACGCCGTGCCGGCCCGGGCGGTGCCGGCCAGGCACCGCCCGGACAGGTGGTGCTACACGCCGCGCTCGGCGACCATCCGGCCGGACGCGATGGCCGCGGTGAAGGCCTGGTGGTCGCGCTCGTTCTGGTCCGCGTACGCGGCGGCGAACTCCGCGATCGCGTTCTCGAACACGTCCGACGCGCCCAGGTAGGAGGCGATGGCGATCTCGTCGCCGGACCGCGCGTGCGCCCGGGCCAGGGTCAGCCCGCACAGCTCCCCGTAGAGCCGCAGGCCGCGCGGGATCATGCCGGCGATGTCGACCGAGAACTTCCAGTCCCGCAGCTGCCGGATGTAGAAGTCGCGGGACTTGCCGTCCAGCCCCGCGGGGACCCGCTGCCAGCCCAGGAAGATGTCGCTGGCCGCCTGCATCAGCCGCTGGCCGTTCACCACCCGCTCGCCCTGGTTGACGTACCTGCTGGCCCCGGTGAAGCGGGCGAGCACCGAGTCCTCGGCCTCCTTGACCTGGAGGAAGAGCGGGTCGGAGTCGTCACGGCCGAGCATCAGGATGATCCAGCAGCGGGTGCCCACGCTGCCCACCCCGACCACCTTGCGAGCCATGTCGGCGAACTCGTACTGCTCGAGCAGCACCCGGCGGTCGGCCTGCAGTGTCCGCCGGTACTTGCCGATGAGGTCCTTCAGTTCCTTCTCGAGGTCGACGGCCCGGTCCAGCTCACCGAGCAGGTCGCGGAACGGGACGATGACCGGCGGGTCGGAAATGATCCGCGGCCGCCCGTCCTCGATCCGGGTCAGCTTGCCCAGCTCCTGCATGCTGTCCCGGGTCCGGGCCTTGGCCAGCCCCTTGTCCAGCTTCTTGCGCTGGGTCTCCTTGAGCATGCCGTCGAACCTGGCCCGGAACTCGTCCATGTCCACCGTGGTGTACCAGACTTCCAGGTTGCCCTGCCCGGCCAGGGTCCGCATGACCTGCCGGTAGCGCGCGGCCGAGGCCAGCACGATCTTCTTGCGGTCCTTGTCGCTGAACCCGTTCTCCCGCGCGGCCACCTCCAGGCTGGCCGCCAGCCGCTTCACGTCCCACTCCCACGGCCCGGGCACCGTCTCGTCGAAGTCGTTGACGTCGAAGATGAGCTTGCGCTCGGGCGAGCCGAACAGGCCGAAGTTGGACAGGTGCGCGTCCCCGCACGCCTGGACGTAGAGGCCGGTGGCCGGGGTGCCGGCCAGGTCGCTGGCCATGGGCAGCGCCGCGCCGCGGTAGTAGGTGAACGGGGTCTCCATCATCCGGCCGTAGCGCACCGGAACCAGGTCCGGGACCCGCGACTTGCCCTGTGAGATCAGCAGCTCGACCGGGTCGGGCCGGTCCGCGGGCGGCTGCCACTGGGCATGGCTCTCGCGCGGCACCTCGGCCCGCGCCGCCTTGCCACGGACCCGGCGCTCTTCGGGAGTCATCCGCCGTTGCGGCGCTTCCAGCCCGGTCGCCGGGCTGCGGCGCATGACCACGGTCCGGCGCGCCCCTTCGGGGACTCCCGCGGGCATCGTGGTGACGGCGCCGTTCTGGGCCGCGGCGGTGCGCGCCGGCGTGCCCCGCGCGGTGGACCGCGTCGTGCTCCGGGAGGACCCTCGCGCCGTGCTGCTCGTGCTAGTGCGGCTCGTGCTAGTGCGGCTCGTGCTAGTGCGGCTCGCGCTGGCCCGGCTCGCACTGGCCGGGCTCGCACTGGCCCGGCTGCTGCCGGCGCACTGCCCGCTGGCCGGCTGGCGGTGGACCTGGTGGCGGTCGGACGGCTGGCCGTGGACCGGCTGGCCGCTGGGCGGCTGGCCGCCGGCTTGGCCGCGGCGGGCTTGGCCGCGGCGGGCTTGGCCGCGGCGGGCTTGGCCGCCGTCGCCTTAGCCGCGGTGGCCTTGGCCGCGGCGGGCTTGGCCGCCGTCGCCTTAGCCGCGGTGGCCTTGGCCGCCGCCGGCTTGGCGGAGGCCGGTGTGGCGCGCGTGGCGCCGGGCCGGCTGGCCGTGGCCTGGCCGGCGGTGCTCCTGGCGCCCGCGGCCCGCGCTGGCTTGCTGCCCGCCGTCTTGCCCGCGGCGGCCTGGGTTCCGGTGGCTTTGGCGGCCGTGGTCCTGCTCGCGGACGCCTTGCGCTGTGCCTCTGTCATGAGCTCCTGTCCTCCCTTGACCGCGGGCCCGGGGTGGTCCCCGTGTCCATGACCGCGCGAGGCGGATGCCGGCCTTATCCAACTCACCCTCGCCGCTGGCGGTGCGCGTCGCATCACCCCCGGGGGATGACGACGATTCCCCGGCCGGCCAGTGAATCTGCGTAACAGGACGCGCCCGCCGGCCAGCCAGCGACCAGCCATCCAGAGGGCCGCCTGCGCGGCGGACGCGGCCTCGTCACCGGAGGCCTGCGCATGTCCCGACCGATCGAGGATTACGCACTGGTCGGCGACCTGCAGTCCGCCGCGCTGGTGAGCCGGGACGGTTCCATCGACTGGCTGTGCCTGCCCCGCTTCGACTCGGAGGCCTGCTTCGCCGCGCTGCTGGGCGACGAGCGGCACGGGTACTGGCAGATCGCCCCGGCCCGCGAGATCACCCGGGTCAGCCGCCGCTACCGGCCCGGCACCCTGATCCTGGAGACCGAGTTCGCCACCGCGTCCGGTGTCGTCCGCCTTATCGACTGCATGCCGCCGAGGGGCACCGACCCGGTGCTGATCCGGCTGATCGAAGGGGTGGCCGGACGGGTTGACATGCGGATGACGCTCGCCGCGCGCTTCGAGTACGGGCAGACCCTCCCCCGCGTCCGGCAGCAGGACGGCGCCCGGCGGCTGGCGGCCGGCTCGCAGTCGCTGTGGGTCTTCAGCCCGCTCAAGATGCACACCCGCGACGCGGACCTGGTCGCCCGTTTCCCGGTCAGCGAGGGTGACCGGATCCCGGTGGCGGCGGTCTGGCGGCCGTCCCACCGGCCGGCGCCTACGCCCCCGCCGGCCAGTGCGCTGGTCGAGCAGACCGGCCTCTGGTGGCGGACCTGGGTGGCGGGCTTGCGCCGGGTGGACGCGGGCGAAGGTGAGGGCCAGGACGCGGTGCTCCGCTCACTGATCACGCTCAAGGCGCTCAGCTACGCGCCGACCGGCGGGCTGATCGCCGCGCCGACCACGTCGCTCCCCCAGCAGTCCTCCGGGATGCGCAACTGGGACTACCGCTACTGCTGGGTCCGCGACGCCGCCGACGCGGTCGACGTGTTCCTGGCGGTCGGCGCCGACGAGGAGGCGGCCAGCCTGCTGAACTGGCTCAGTCATGCCGTGGGCGGCCCGGCGGCGCAAGTCCAGCCGGTGTACCGGGTCGCCGGCGAGCGGCGGATACCGGAGATGGAGGCCTCCTGGCTGCCCGGGTACGAGAACGCCCAGCCGGTGCGGGTCGGCAACGCCGCCGCGGACGCGACCCAGCTCGGCACGTTCGGCGACGTGCTGCGGGCCCGGCTGGCCGGGCGGACCGCCGGCCTGCCGCGGTCCGCGGCGGGGGCGGCCGAGCCGCAGGACTCCGGGGCCATCCTCTCGTTCCTGGAGTCACGCTGGCCGGAACCGGACGCGGGGATCTGGGAGATGCGCGCGCCGCACCGGCAGTTCGTCGACACCAAAGCGATGATCTGGACTGCCGCGGACTCGGCCGTCAAGATGATCGAGTCGTCCGGGGATCGCGAGCCGACCGCCGGGCGCTGGCGGCGGCTGCGCGCCGCCGTCCGCGCGGACGTGCTGCAACGCGGCTTCGACCCGGACCGGAATACGTTCACCCAGCATTACGGCTCCGCCACGGTGGACGCCAGCCTGCTCCGCCTCCCGCTGCTCGGGTTCCTGTCGGCCGCCGATCCCCGGATGGCCGGGACGGTGCAGGCGATCTGCCGGGACCTGGACGACAGCGGCGTGCTGCTGCGTTATCAGGCCCGGCCGCCGACCGACACGGACGGGCTGCCGCCCGGTGCGGCCGGGTACCTGCCCGGCTCGTTCTGGCTGGCGCAGGCACTCGCGGCGGCGGGCCAGATGGAGCAGGCGCGCCGCGTCTACACGGCGCTACTCGCGCTGCGCAACGACGTGGGGCTGCTGGCCGAGGGCTACGACCCGCTGCGCAGGCGGCTCGCGGGTAACTATCCGCTGGCCGGGCTCGCACATCGGACTGATCATGACGGCCCGGGCTCTTACCCGCAACGGGCAGTTCGCCCGGTCTGGGTGATGTGCGGCGAGCCGCCCGGAGCCACCGTAGATCCCGGCCACCCCGGGCCCGTCCCGGGCTCCCGGGGGTGGCGGCCGCTGGAGCACACGGTCCCGGAGGCCTGACAGTGATGAGCCGTCCGTTTTCCCTGCCGCTTCTCGCACCGGAAGCACCCGGACGCCGGCTCGGTCGGGCCGCGGGGAAGTCCCGGTCGCGGGCGGCGGGAAGGTGGCGCAGCCGGGCCGCGGCCCGCCGGGCCCGGGCCCGTATCCAGATCCCGTACCTGGGCATGACCATGTCCCTGGATGGCTGCCAGGGCAGCGGACTGGCGGACGCCGTGATGCGCCGGGTGCTGGGCTGCGGCTGCCCGGTCGGGACGGTGGTCCTCGACCTCGGGGTAGCCGCCACCGTCGAGCCCGGGGCGTGCGCGGCGATCCTGCTGCTGCATCAGCGGCTGACCGCGATCGGCACCCGGCTGCGGCTGGCGGCCAGCACCCGCGGGCTGGCCGACTGCCTGGCCGAAGCCGGGGTGGCCCAGCAACTCGGCCGGGACACGATTCATCCGAGCTTCCGCAGCGCCGTGCTCGCGGCCTACGCCGCGCAGCCCGGGCCGGGGCTCGCGGTGGGCCGGATACGGACCGAGCTGGAGATGCAGGCCGAGCTCATCGAGCTGTGAGATCGGCGGCGCGATGGCTCTCTTCACCCGCTGCGGGTGTCCCGTCCCGCGGCGTACGGCGGTGGACTAAGTCCGCGACCGCCAACCTGTGAGAGGAAAGGACACCATGTCTGACCTGATCGCCATCGGTTACCCGGACGAGCAGACCGCGGAACTGGCCGCGGACGAGGCCCGCCGGCTGGCCAAGGACCTCATCATCGAGCCCGACGCCATCGCGTCCATCGTGCGCGACAAAGAGGGCAAGTTCCACGTGCACACCAGCCATCATCCGGTCGGGGCCGGGGCGACCTGGGGAATGTTCTGGGGGCTGCTGTTCGGCCTGCTGTTCTTCATCCCGTTCTTCGGCCTGGCCATCGGCGCCGGGATGGGCGCCCTGATGGGCAAGATCACCAAGTCGGGGATCGACCGTGAGTTCCAGGACCAGGTCCGCGGCATGCTCAAGCCCGGTACCTCGGCCCTGTTCCTGATGGTGGAGAAGGTGACCCCCGACAAGGCCACCGAGGCGCTGGCCCAGTTCGGCGGCACCGTGCTCAAGTCCTCGCTGTCCAAGGAGGGCGAGGCCGACCTGCAGGACGCCCTGCACGGCCAGTCCGCTCCGTCCAGCTGAGCTGCGCTCCATGATCCCGGTCAATAACTGGCGCTAGGTGGCAGTTATTGACCGGGATCACGCTGCCCGGCGCGGCGGCCGGTCCTCAGATGCCGAGCAGCTTCCGCTTGGCCGCGGCGAACTCCTCATCGGTGAGCGAGCCGTCCTCATGCAGCGCGGTGAGCTGCTTGAGCTGCTCGGAGATCGGCGTATCGGGCTGCCCGGCCGGCGGGGCCGGGGCTGGCGCAGCGGCCTGCTCAGGACCAGCCTGCTGCTGTTCGAGGTCGCTGATCCGGTCGTCTTGGCTGGCCTCCTGCGCGGATCGATCCGCCGAGTTCCGGGCCACCTTCTTGCCTGCCATGTACGCGCCACCGCCGACCACAGCCGCGCGCAGCAACGGGCGCCTCCGCCTGAACATATCTGCCTCCTCTAGCTGGCCGTAGCCAGGTCAGACGTCCTCGCCCGCGGGCAGGGCAAGCCCGAGGGCGACCATGATCTCGGGGGCCGCCGCGACGACCCTCGGCCCGCCGACCTGAGGGGCCACCGCACGCAGCACACCCAGGATCTCTGCCGGGCTGGCCCCGGCGTCCAGTGCGTTCGAGACCTGCCACAGGTACGAGGCAGGCGGGGCGTCCACGGCGACCAGGGCCGCGATCTTAACCAGGCCGAACGTGCGGGCATCCAGCCCGCTGTTCTCCTGCAAGGCCTCGCGCAGTTCGAGCGCCTCGCCGAGGACCTCCAGGTCGCCCAGGGCCAGGCCGGACAGCGCATCCCGGGTGGCCGGGTCCACGTCGGCATTGACAGGCATGGTCATGTTCCGTTTCCTCTCGGTGGGTAGTGGCGGCGGGCCGTCACAGCGTTCCCGGTTCTCACGTTCCCGGTCCTCACGTTCGCGGGCCTCCCGGTCTGGGCGGGATTCCCCGGATCTGACGTTCGCGCGCATCCGGGCGGCGCGCGCCACCCGGCGAGGGTGAGGCGGGATGCGTTACGGGCCACCCAGGCTGGCGGGATGACGAACCCGGCGGGCCAGCTCAGGCTGCTCCCCCCCAGCCGGGAGCCCGGGACGCGGCGTTACGGCCTCCTGCTGCTGATCCTGGTCGTCACGTACCTGCTGTCCGCGTTCACGGTGGGCAACTGGGTCAGCGCCGTGCAGGTGCTGCTGTTCCTGGCCGTCGTGCTGATCGCGCTGCGCAACGGCCGGTTGCACCGCAGGACCGCGCAGGCCGTCGGGGCGGGCCTGCTGCTCGGCTCGGTGGTGGCGGCCATCCTCCAGGTGGCCGACCCGAGCGGTCCCGGCGCCGCGCTGGCCAGCGCGTGGACGGCGCTGGTCCTTCTGCTGGCCGTGTTCTTCATCGTCCGGCAGGTGCTGGCCCAGCCGGATATCTCCCTGCAGAGCATCTTCGGCGTGCTGAGCGCCTACATGATGATCGGGCTGATCTTCTCGGCGGTGTACGTCGCGATGTGGAAGTTCAGCTCCGACCCGTCGTTCTTCGCCAACGGGGACACGCCGAACAGCAAGCTGTTCCAGTACTTCAGCTTCACCACGCTGACCACGCTGGGGTACGGGGACTTCACCGCCGCCGGGGACGGGGGGCGGGCGGTCGCGGTGCTGGAGGCCATGGTCGGCCAGATGTTCCTGGCTACCCTGGTCGCCCGGCTGGTGGCCGGCTTCCGCTGGTCAGACCGGGCCGCCGCCCGGCGTGGCGGCCACCCGGTGAGCACGGAGCCGGCCAGCAACGGGCCTTCGAGCACCAGGCCGGCCAGCGCGGGGCCCGTGAGCACCGGGCCTGCTAGCACCGGGCCTGCTAGCACCGGGCCGGCCAGCAATGGGGAGGCCAGCAACGGGCGCACCACTGCGGGGCCGTCCCGGGCGAAGCAGGCCTCGGCGGCCGGCCTGATCCGGCTGAGCCCGCCGGGCGCGGTGCGCGGCCGGGGAACGGGGCCGCGCCGGGGCGGGCGGAATGAGGCCGGGGGGCCAGGCCCGGCCCCGGCCGCCCGCCCGGCTGACCGGAACTGAGCCGACCGGAACTGAGCCGACCGGAATCAGGCGGTCCTGAGCACCGCCGGAGGCGGGCCCAGGACCGCCCCGGGGTCACACGACTTCCTTGATCTCCCGCCCGTGCATGGCCAGCGCGTAGATGATCACGATGTCCAGGGCGATGAGGATGACGCCCCAGACCGGGTAGGCGGCGATGAACGCCAGGTTGATGATGGCGCTGATCACCGCGAGCGCGATGCCGACGACCCGGGCCCAGGTCTGCCCGGCCAGCACCCCCAAGCCGACCAGCACGAACAGGACGCCGAGCGCCATGTGCGCCCAGCCCCACCCCAGGTAGTTGACGTGCAGGGCCAGGTGACTGCTTGTCACCGCGTAGTAGCTCCGCTCGAAGAGCGCCACCAGGCCGTCGATGACGTGGAAGGCACCCTCGATGATCATCACGACCCCGGCGAAGACGACCCAGCCCACCCAGCCGGTGGGCTGGGCGGCGGCGCGAGTGCCCCGGTAGCCGGCGGGCCGGTCGGTTCCTGGCGTCCGTTCCGCTTGCGTATCACTCATATCGTGTCAACTCCCTCGATGGCGTGGGAGGCACGGGGGCCGGTTCCGGCCCGGCCGGGCCGGCATCCGGGGTCATGTTCCCCTCGACCGTTGCGGCCGCTTCCCACGCTGTCGAGCCAGCTATCGGCGGGCATCACCCCGGCTGGGTGAAACGCCCCCTGTGCCCCGTGTCACCCCAGCTCAGGGGCGGCATCGGGGTGCAGGAACCGGAGCCGGGCCGAGCGGGCATCCCAGCTGTACACCACTGCTGTCCCGGCGATCAGATCGTGCAGAGCCCGGCGATCTCGTTGCAGAAAAATGCCGATGAAGCCGAGCCCGAAGAGCAGGAAGCTCAGCGGGAACGCCAGGGTGCGGATCACCGCGCGGCGCGGGCCGGCCACGGTACCGTCGGCCGCCACCACCTTGACCCCGAGCAGCGCCATGCCCACGGTCTTGCCGCTCGCGCCCCAGGAGTACGCGAAGTAGAGGAATTCCCAGGCCGCGAACGCGATCGCGACGGGCAGGTCGTTCCGGTTCCAGGAGATCGAGTGCCCGGTGAAGATGCTGGCCGCGAAGGAGATCGCCGCCAGGGCCAGCATGAATACGCCCGTGCTCGCCCCCAGGTCCGCGACGTAGGCCACGAACCTGGAGACCCCGCCCCCGAAATGCGGCCGCGGCGCCGGCTGGTCGCGGCGGAGCAGCCGGGCGACCCAGCGGGCGATCCATTCGTCCAGGCCGACCGCCTGGCTGCGGACCGCGTCCAGCCCGTCGCTCACGATACTGCCCGACGAGTGGGCGATCATCGCGCCGATGTCGGTGTTCTCGGCCAGCGTGTCGAGGTCGATCCGGTCGGCGAGCGCGTTCACGTCCACCCGGGCCAGCATCTCGTTGAGATCGACCTTGGCCAGGATCTTGTCCAGGTCAACCCGGTCCAGGATCTTGTCCACGTTGACCTGGTCCACAATTTCGTTGACGTCAACCCGGTCCACCAGGGCGTTGACGTCGATCCGCGCCAGCAGGGCGTTCACGTCGAGGCTCCGGACGACCAGGTCGATGACCCGCTCGGCGGTCCGCTCGGCCAGTGCCTCGGCGGGGTCGCTCACGCGCTTGCCCATCGCGCGCAAGCCCTGCAGTGGGTCCATGGGGGTAAGCCTTTCTGGAGCAGCCCAGCCAGCCCGTCGATGGCAACGATAAGGGCCGCCGCCAGGGGGATTCGGTCACCGCCGCCGGCCGCAGCGCGGTCGGCGAGATGGCCGCCCGGACCGCCAGGCCGCCCGCTTCGATCAGCATCCGGTCAGCCGCCGTGGTGGCCGACGGCCTGCGGCTGTGCCGCGGGCACGGCCGGAGGCCTGCCGATCAGCTCGATGAGACCGAGAACGACGAGCAGCAGGACCGCGAGGACGATGGCGACCACGGCGGTCGGGCGGCCCCAGAACACGAAGATCAGGGCGAACAGGGCCACCGCGGCGATGCGCAGCGCGTGGCGGTGGGCGTACGTCCACGATCCCACCGGCCCGGTGCGCAGCCCGGCCCGTTCCCCGCCGGACCGGACCCAGCCCAGCGCGCCGCTGACCGCACCGCGGGCCTTGACCGCGGTGACCGACGGGCCGGTGAAGAACGCCGCGATGGCCACGATCAGGCCGACGACCAGCAGGGTGCGCAGGCCGTCCTTGATGAACCGGATCAGCGTGTCGTACAGGACCGCGGCCGCGTTGGCCGGCAGCACGCTGCTCGGCACGCTGTTCAGGTAGATGCTGCGGGCGATGGCCAGCGCGATGCCGAGCACGGCCATGGACGCGGCGAAGCCGAGACCGGCGCCGATCAGCGCCCGCCGGTGACTGCGCGCGATGTAGACCCCGGCCGCGATCAGCAGCAGGGTCAGGATGGGCAGGACGATCTTGAGGTCGTTCAGGAGCCGGTAGCCGCTCTGCGCCTTGACCAGGTACTTCGCGGAGAACAACCCGACCGTGGGATTGATCGCCGGGATGTTGTTGACCAGCGTGAAGCCCTTGGCGGCCAGGTCCTTCTTGACGACGTCGATGAACGGGCCGAGGTTCATCACGACCTGGCCGTTGCTGATCGTGATGGCGCCGTTGCCCTGGCCGGAGAGGGCCTTGACCAGCTGGGCGTGCACGTTCCGGTTGACCTGCACCCACAGGTTCGCCACCTGCGGGCTGGCGACGATCTTGGCGACCTGGGTGTGAATGAAGCCGCCCACGGCGCCGGCCAGCGAGCCGGAGAACGTGTGGATCAGCGTGCCGACCCTGGTCAGCCCCTTGCTGGACAGCGCGTCCGCGGCCTGGTTGGTCAGCGCCTGGACGTGGATATGGGCGTTGATCTGCGTCGTGATCTTGTCCGTCAGCGCGCTCTGCACGGCGGGCTCGTGGATGAGCGGGGCCACGTTCTGCACGTAGCGGTTGGTGTCGGACACCTGGTTGGCGGTCCAGACCGCGATCACGGAGACCGGGGCGAGGATGCAGCCCAGCACGATCAGCAGGGTCGCGACCGGGCCGCGCCAGCCAGGCCGGTGACGCCGGCCCGCGCCCGCGCCGCCCGACCCGCTCTCCGGCGGGGACGGCCGGGCACGCAGGGCCGCGTTCTCGGCGCGCAGCCGGTCGAGCTCGGCTCGTTCGTCCGCGCCGAGGGCACCAGTGTCCTGTGCTGTCAGCCGACCCTTCGCTGCACTATCGCCTGCAGCATTACCGCCTGCAGCACTATCGCCACCATCAGACACTGGCCACCTCCTGGCTCTCCTTACTGAGAGCGCTTGGAAGCCTGCCGCCGCGGGCACCTGTGCCCCCCGGTTGCGGGTGCCCCTCGGCGGCAGGCATGATCAATCTCGCTGAGGTGGCCCCCTGGTACCTCCCCCGTACCGGGTGAAAGACCGGGCCGGGCCGCCGGGCGGCCGCCAGCGCCGGCCCGGCGGGCGGTCACTGTGTCCGGGCGTGTCCGGCTCTGCACACCTGGCCGCGGGCGCCGCGGCGGTCCGGAACGCCGGATTCGCGGGTGGCCGCTGGGAGGGGTGCCCGCAGCGGCTCACCCGCAGAGGGTGAGGTAGGCCGGCGCCGGGGCGGCCATAGTCCAGCGATAGACAGATATGAGCGCCCCAGCCCGCAAGGCACGGCCGCCGGCCAGGGCGCCGCGACCCGGCCACGGGTGGCATGACCTAGGAGGGCGCTGTGACTATCGGCGGAAGCGCGGCACTGATCATCATCGGTGCGATTCTCCGCTTTGCTGTCACCTGGTCGCCCAAGAACGTCGATTTGCAGGTCATCGGCGTGATCTTGATGATCGGCGGGGTGGCTGGCCTGTGCGTCGCCATCGGCCTGATGATCATGCGGCGGCGCGACCGGGGCGCGGCCCAGGTGACCGAGGAGCGCCGGTACGTCGAACCGCCGATGTAACTCCAGCCGATCGACGCCACGTCAGTGCCGGACACGGCGAGAATATGACGCAGCCAGCGGGTCCAGATTCCGTTGACTGGCAGCACCGCTGGTCGATCGACGCCGGAAGTGTGACGCTGCAGCCCGTCACCCGCCGCATCGCCCAGGCCGTGCTCGACGGCGGGCCGATCACCGCCACGTTTGAGGAAGGAGCCCGGCACGACAGAATCCCCGGAGCCATGGGCGCGGCCATCCGCGACATCGACTCCGGCGCGGCCGCTGTCCTGCCGACCGTGTGGCTCGTGGTCCGCCGCGCTGATGGGCGGATCATCGGCGATATCGGGACCCACGGCCCGCCCGACCGCGAAGGCTGCGTCGAGATCGGCTACGCCCTCGCCCCATCCGCACAAGGCCAGGGCATCGGCACTGCCGCCGTGGCCGCCCTGGTCAGCCGCCTGGCGGCGATGCCGGGGATCCGCCGGCTGACCGCTGTCACCAGTGCCCAGAACACCGCTTCCCGGCGCCTGCTCGAACGCCAGGGATTCCGCCTCACGGGTCCGCTTCCGGGCACAGACGATGTGCGCTACACCCTGAATCTCGCCTAGCTGGCCGGGTCCATATGCGACAGCCGGGGTCTGCGGCCGCGGCTTTCGGCAGAGCGGAGGCGGGATTCGAGTTGCGTCGAGATAACGGTCCAGCCGTGTGCGTGCTGCCCCGCAAGGACCGGGGGCAGAAGTTCATGCTCGATGGTCATAATCGATGCCTCGGCGCCGTCCGGCTCGATCGTCACGGTGACAACGGTCTGGATGGTCGGGTCGGGCCATGTCGAGCAGCTCCAGGTGAACGCCACCCGGTGCGGCCGTTCCAGCGTCAGGTAGTTCCCGCTGACCCGGAAGGTGGTGCCTGCTTCCTCGATGTCGAAGCGCAGCGTGCCGCCGATGCGGGGATCTGCCTCCACGTTCAGGCACCGGGCCGGGCGGGGGCACATCCACGCGGCCAGCCTCGCCGCGTCGGTCCATTCGTCGAAGACGACATCCGGCGGTGCTGGCAGGCGCTGGCGCACCACGGCTGCCTGTGCCGCGGGATCGGTCACTGGAGGCCCTCCCTGCGTTCCAGCCGCTGGGCCAGCGCCTCCGCACGACGGGCCCAGAACGAGGTTTGCTCACTGATCCACCGCTCCGCCAGGGTGAGCGCATCCAGCCGGAGGGACAGCCAATGCTCGCGGCCCCGGACCTCCCGCTTCACCAGCCCCGCCGTCTCGAGCACTCCGACGTGGCGCGATACCCCGGCAAAGGTCATGGGCAGCGGACCCGCCAGATCGGTGATGCGCGCCTCACCATCGCGCAATGCCACCAGCAGCGCCCGCCGCGTGGGGTCGGCCAGCGCGGCATAGGCGCGGTCCAGCACCAGATCTTCAACCACATTGTTGACCTTACCGTACGGCCGTGATATTCAATACATCTGTTGAACGATTGCCGCGGAGGGCAGAGCCAGCCGGAGGTCCCCCGCTCAGCTAGCCGCCGGCCGCACAGACCAGCAGAGGAGGACATTCGTGCCCATTTACCAGACCGCCCACTACCAGGTGAACCCAGGCGCGGTGGACAAAGTCAAAGCGGCCATCGTGGAGTTCGTCGGGTACGTGACCAAGCATGAGCCCGGCACCCGGATCTACACCGCGTGGCAGCAGGAGAGTGACCCGACCAAGTTCGTCCACCTCTTCGAGTTCGCCGACGAGGCAGCACATCAGGCGCACGGAACCTCCGCCGCGGTACGGAAGTTCGAGGATGTCTACCAGCCAGAACTAGCCGCAGGACCGGTCGTCTTCACCGACTACCTCCAGATCGCCACGAATCAGGGCCGGTAAATTCACCAACCTTTAGCACCGGCCAGCCCGAGGCACCGAACTGAGCGCTACGAGCAGCGGCGGGTCCCGGGCTGCTCGTCGGCCAGCCGCCTGCCCGGGCACAATGGCCGCATGGATCTTGGCTTGCGGGACAGGGTGTACCTGGTGACCGGCGGCAGCCGGGGCCTTGGGTTCGCAGCAGCCCAGGCACTCGTCGCGGACGGGGCACGCGTGCTGCTCAGCGCGCCCCACGAGACCACAGCAGCCGCGGCCGCCGCCCGCCTCACCCAGGACGCCGGGCCCGGCGCTGCTGACTGGGCCGTCGCGGACAACGCTGACCCCGCAGCGCCCGGCCAGCTGATCACCGCCGCCCAGGACCGCTTCGGCCGCCTGGACGGCGCGCTGATCAGCGTGGGCGGATCACCCAGCGGGACCGTCGCGGACAGCAGCGACGACGCGTGGCGGTCCGCGTTCGAAAGCGTCTTCCTCGGCGCCGTCCGGCTGGCCCGGGTCCTCACCGCCAGCCTGGCCGGCCAACGCGAGAACGGTGCCCTCAGCGGCACTGGCGGGTCCATCGCCTTCGTGCTCGCCGCCTCGGTCCGCGCACCTCTGCCCGGCCTGGCCATCTCCAACGGGGTCTTCCCCGGCCTGGCCGGGGTGGTGAAGACCCTCGCCGACGAGCACGGCCCGGCCGGGATCCGGATCAACGGGCTGCTGCCCGTCCGGATCGCCACCGACCGGGTCCGTCAGCTCGACGCCCTCCTCGGCGACCCCGACGAAGTACGCGCCCGCGTCTCCCAGACCATCCCGCTGCGCCGCTACGGCGAACCTGCAGAGTTCGGGCAGACCGCCGCGTTCGTGCTCTCCCCCGCCGCGTCCTACATCACCGGCGCGATGATCCCCATTGACGGCGGGGCCATCCGCTCCTTCTAGCGCCCACCCCGGCTAAAGCGGCATTCCAGAAGTTCTGCTCGTAACCCGGTGGTAGCCAGGGGCTGGTCCAGGGCGCGGCGGTGGTCAGCATCTGGCCAGGTGGGTGTCGGCATCCTGCTGTGACCTGGCAATGATCCGCTGGAGGGCCGCCACGTGCTGCTCGAATGCCTGGCGGCCGGCTGCGCTGAGGCTGGCTGAGGTGCGCGGGAACTTGCCCACGAATCTCTTGCGTATCTGGACGTAGCCGGCCGACTCAAGGGTGGACAGCTGCTTGGATAGCGCCGAGTCGGACAGGCCGAGTTCGTCGCGGATGTACTTGAAGTCGGCCCATTGCGCCGCCGCGAGCAGCGAGACGATCTCCAGCCTCGTCGGCGCGTGAATCAGCTCATCGAAACGAGCTGTGGTCATGGGGTGCCTCCGGCTTCCGGCGCGCCGCTGATCTGCTGCCGGGCCTGGCTGAGCATGAGCCTGCGCAGGTACCGGTTCACCAGCGGCCCGGCGATCACGAGCACGGCAGCTCCGGCGGCGCAGGCGATGGTGACGGGATAACGGAGGTGGGCCGTGGCCAGGCCGATCGCGGTGCCCACGATCACCCCGTCGACCAGCACTATCATGCCGAATATCGCGGCGGCGCCGCGGGCGCCGGGCTCCGTGGCGCTGTGCACCTGGACACGGCGGCGCACCGCAGGGATCATTACGCCGGTCAGCACGGCCATAACGAGCACGGCGAGCGGGATCGCGATGGCCTGCACGACCAGGTCCCCGCTGTCCCTGGCGGCGCCGATGGCGACGATCCCCGCCGCCATCACCCACCAGTACCAGGCTGGTACGAGCACGGCCTTGATGACCTGTCCCTGCCGCCGCTGGATCTCGGCCAGCTCGGCTGCCGCCTCGGCGCCGGTCGCCCCTGTTCCGGCCGGGTGGGGTTGCTGTGTGTTGTCCATGGCGGCCTCCTACTGGAAACTACTTTCCTGACTAGAAAGTATCACGCTTCTTTCCGAGTAGGCAAGTACTTTCCAAGTGCCCCCGCTGACGGGCGGAGCCTGAAGACAGCCTCGCCACGTCCTTCACCCGCCGAGCCCAGGCCCACCAGTCGCTTAGCAGGCCGCGCCTCACCCGACTGAATGGTCAGCAATAACGCCGAATACGAATCAGAGGTACCGTCTAACGTCAGCCAGGTCCGATTGCATCGGAACCTGATCCGGCTCCTATGCGGCCTGGACGCCGACCCCCTTGAAGACCTGCCGGTGATGCCAGTCGACATGATCAGTTCGACGACCGGCTGACCTGGCCGGGGTGCGAGCAGCGGCTGGCCCGACAGGTCGTCCACCGCCCGCCGCCCGGCGTCGCTGCGGGCCACGTACAGGCTGGACACCCGGATATACAGCTCAGCGGTCAGCCCCAGCACGCCCAGGTCGAACAGCGCATGGTGCAGCGCGCACAGCGCCAGCCCGTTGGCCACCACGTCCGGGCCGTCCTGGCTGTGCCAGCGCACATGCGCTGCTTCCAGCCCGACGGGATTACGGCCCAGCGCCCCATCGAAACCGCACATGGCGCACTGGTAGGCATAAGCCCGCAATACCTCCTCGGCGAACCCGGGACGCCGCGGGCTCCGCCTGCCCGCCGCCACGGCGCGGCTGGCCGCCAGCTCCAGCACCGCGAGATCCAGGCCCACTGCGTCACAGATCATGGCGGCCAGGCCCGGGGTGAAGTGCAGGTCCAGCAGCAGCCGCGCCGTGGCCGCCAGCGTGCCCGGATCCGCCAGCAGTTGCCCAACCTCGGGCCGCAGCTGGCCGACCGCCCCGCGCCCGGCCAGCCACGGACCGCGCTCTGGAGCATCCGGCCCGATCTCTGCTCCCGAACCGTCCCGCAGGTCCCAGATCTCCCGCTCCAGGTGAACGAACGGCATCGCCGCCCGCTGCCGCCCGGCCGAGGCCTTGGCCACCGGCGGCCCGAAGTCGTTGATCAGCGTGCTGACCGGCTCCTCAGCCTCCGAGTACGCCGCGGTCGTGCTGCCCGTAGAGGTGAACCTTCCGAACAGCCACAGCAGTAGCAGAGGCTTGTGCGGCGCACGCAGGCGCGCCCGGCCGACCGGAGCACACCGCAGCCGGGCCAGCAGATCCAGGAACTCCTCACGAGTCACGCAGCCCCTCCTGAAACCGGCAGCCCCGTCAGCATCGTCATCGTCCAACGGGTCCAGGCCCGACCGGGCCAGGAACCTGGAATCTGTTCAACGGGAGTCGCGGCCACGCCGATACACCATGCCAGCAGGGTCCACTCCGTGGCGGTCACTGCCACCGGCTGGCGTTCAACACCACGGTCAAATGACGGTCAAACGATCTTGGAAGCCTCTTGGCTGTCCTCAGCAAGCCCGGTGACCTGGGCGTTTGGTCGGGATGGCGAGATTCGAACTCGCGGCCTCCTGCTCCCAAAGCAGGCGCGCTAACCAAGCTGCGCCACATCCCGCTAAGCCGACCGTAGCCTACCTGCCCTGGCCGATTCGCGGGCGGCCACGGACGCGATCCGGTGGCCCGGACGACCGGATAAGCCGGTACGCTACCCGTGACGACGTGCTGGCCCCAGCCCGACCGGGCTGCGCTGGCGCGGCTCGCGGGCGTAGCTCAATGGTAGAGCCCCAGCCTTCCAAGCTGGTCATGAGGGTTCGATTCCCTTCGCCCGCTCCTATCTGCGCAGGTCAAGGACGGTTTCTCAGCTGCCGGTTATTGTGTGGCTAACGCGCGTGCCACCTATGTGCCACATGCCTCCCGCCCATTCATCGAGCTCGTGGGCAGACCCTCGCCGCGGATCATGAGGGCGTAGGCGAAGGCGGTCACGGCGCTTTCACCAGATGGGTCACCGGCGCCCGGTCTGCCCGCAGCCAGGACACGCGGGCGAGCACGAGCAGGCTGGCCACGACACCGGTGGCGCCCAGCACGATCAGCCGGGGATCGGCCTCGTGGATGCCGAACACACCCCAGCAGAGCAGTTCACCGAAGATCAGCAGCCAGGTGGCCCGGGAGACACCGGCCGTGTCCCTGGACCGGTACACCGTCCACACCGACGGCGTGACCTGCAGCAGGAAGGCCACAGTCAGGGCCGAGCCCAGCCCCGCGCGGCCGAACACCGCAGCGGCGGTGAGCAGCACCACCGCCCACACCGACGCAAGCACCACGGGCCGTTTCGGCACACCGCCGCCGCGTCGTGCCAGCACTACCGCGAGCCATCCCGACAAGACAGTCGCCGAGATGGCGGGGACAAGCGCGGTCCAAAAGCCCGACAGCGCGAAGTAGGCCAGCCAGGCAGCGTTGTTCACGCTCGTCAGCGCCGCCCACGACCACGACACACCCGCCACGGTCCCAGTGCGGCGGACCCTGGCCAGCTGCGGCAAGAACTGCGGCACCGCCAGGAACGCTGCCACCAGCGGAAGCGACGCGAACACCATGTGCATCAGCACTTTCCCCATGATTCTGCCGGGCGAAGATCCCTCGCTAAAACGCTACGTCGTTTTGCGTAGCGAATGCTTGCCACTTTTGCTGCTACGTGGCGATCATCGGCAATAATCTTTCACTATGGACAAAGTTGACCGGGCGATCCTTGCCGAGCTGCAAGCCGATGGCCGGCTGACGGTCACCGAGCTTGCCGACCGAGTCCGGCTCACACCCGGCCCCTGCCACCGGCGGCTGCGTGAACTCGAACGCAGCGGCATCATCACCGGCTACCGCGCCATCGTGAACCCTGCCGCCGTCGGGATGGGATTCGAGGCCCTCGTGCAGATCACCCTGGAACACGGCGACGCCGGCACCGTCGCCTCCTTCGAAACGGCCCTGGCCGAGCTGCCGCAGGTCCGGCACGCAGAGCGCCTATTCGGCGACCCCGACTACCTGCTGCGGGTGGCCGCGCGAGACCTCGACAGCTTCGCGACAGTGCGGGACCAGGAACTAGCCACGCTGCCAGGCGTACACCGTCTCACCTCAACCATCGTGATGAAACGCATCATCGACAACCGGCCCGTGCCACTCGCCACCCGAGATAACTAAGCAAGTGCAGCGGAGAAAACAACTGATCTCTTTCGAGAATGCTGGAAATCGCGGCTGTGATGGAGAGTCTGCGTGCTCCGGGGTGACATCCACGAGTTCCGGATCGTCGTGTCATTGCAGTGCCATTAAGAAGGGTGATCAACGGTCAATCGCGGTCACCACCGGCTACACGAATCCGCAGAGCAAGGCCCACGACGGCCATGCGCTCTGCCCAGACCGAACGCAGTCAAAATCACCGGGCCATTAACCACAGTGTGCAGTGGTATCGCGCGAGTCAAAAGCGGGCAGGCCAGATCTCAGGTCAGCCGCCTCCCGACCCGCCCTGGCCCATTGTGTGCGACTGCCCCGACTGTCCAGCACGTTTTGCCTGACGTGCTGCCGGTGTTTGCCGTGTCTGCTCACGAACAAGGCGGCGCTCACGCCAGCGGCCAACCCACCGAGAAATCCTTGCTTTCATCGGCGCCTCCGGCTCTGCGACGTTTTGCCGCGCCAGCGTGCGGGCGGGCTCGTATCCGCAGCGTACGCCTCATAAGACGGCGCTGACAGTGGCGTTCCGCTCGGAGAGTCGGGGCAGCCACGAAGACAGGCGAGCCTCATCGGGAACGTCGCCTGCCGTTGTCCCGCTTCCGGCCGCCGCCTCAAGGTCGCCAGTACTAGCCCATAGCCACGACCCTGTTCGGAACGAGATAGGCGACGATGAGAGCCGCCGGGAAGAAGAACAGGCTGAAGATGAAGTACCCGATGAAGCTGTGGCCCTTACGGCCAGCGACACGGGCGGGCCAGAACGCGATTGCGATCCAGATGAGGATCATCAAGATCGTCCAGAGAAAGACCATGGCCTACTCCCCCCAGCGTTCGCAGCGAACGCTCCGATTCGCTGCCGGACGGCAGCGTGGGCACCGGACGAGTACTCAAAGAGCAAGCCCGATCCACTGCCCAGGTTCCCTGATCGGGGTCTGTCTCAGCAGGGACGAACGTCCTGCTGCGGGTCCTGGTGGACCTGGGCCGGTTCTTCTTCCAGGGCCACCACGTCGGCAACGATGCAGCTCACGTTGTCGGGACCGCCGCCATCGATGGCCAGCGCGATCAGATCCGCCACGGCCTGATCCGGATCGCTGACCGTCAGGAGGACCCGCACCAGCGTGTCCGCCGCCACCACCTGGTGCAGGCCATCTGAGCAGAGCAGGTACCGGTCACCGGGCCGCGCCTCGCGCAACTGGAGGTCAGGCTCGAAGTTACCCCCGTCCAGCGCCCGCAGCAGCATGAAGCGCTGGGGGTGGGAAGCGACTTCCTCGGCCGTGATCTTGCCGTCGTCCAGCAGGGACTGCACCAGCGTGTGGTCCTGGGTGATCTGGAACATCTCACCGTCGCGGACCAGATAGGCGCGCGAGTCACCGATGTGCACGAGCCCCAGCTGGGAGCCTGACCACAGCAGGGCGGTCAGCGTCGTGCCCATGCCCCGCCTGGATGGGTCGGCCTTGACCATGTCATTCAGCGCGCTGTTAGCCCGGCGCACCGCATGATCGAGCGCGTCGAGCAATTCACCGGCCGGTACCTCGATGTCCAGCGCTCGCAGCGCCTCGATGACGGCCGCGCTCGCCACCTCGCCGGCGGCGTGGCCTCCCATCCCGTCGGCGACCGCGAGGAGTCTGGGCCCGCCATAGACAGCGTCCTCATTGTCCTGGCGGTGCAGGCCGATATCGGACTGCACCGCGTAGCGGACGGCAAGCTTGCCCTGAGCATCAGGCATGACGGTGTCCTTCCCGGACAGGTAGCCGATGAGGAAGTCCGCGAGCTGACGCCGGGCCGCCGTCTCCGCCTCGATCTGAGCCCAGTACGCGGCCAGTTCCGAGGCAGCCTGCGCGGGTGGCAGCGTGCTCACGGCGCGGATCGTGGCCAGCGGCATGCCCAGGCGGCGCAGCCAGGCCACCAGCCTGGCCTGCTCCAGCTGGGCCGGGGCATAGAAGCGGTACTGCGACACCGGGTTGACCCGGACCGGGCACAGCAGGCCCAGCTCGTCGTAGAGGCGGAGCGCCTTGCGCGTCAGCCGGGACGCCTGGGCAAAGGCCCCGCTGGTCATCAGCTCCACTCGTGCCCTCCTCATGCCGGGCAGGTCGCCCGGCGCAATCAGGCTCGGCCTGGCCCCAGGGGCAAGGTCAAATCACGGCTCCGGAACTTGCTCGACCACGTTATTTTCCTCAGCGGTCGCCCCGACCGCGACGTGTGCCGCCATGGCCCGCCGTTCCCCCTGGACAAGCCCAGAGCTACCGGCTTCTTGGCCCGCTCGGCCAGCGGTAGAGTTGCAGGCAAGTCAGTGCTAGTGACTGCTCACCAGCGGGAGCGGCGGTGGACTCGCTCATGTCCGCGATAGGCGGAGCCAGCATGACGGTAGGCGTGCTGTCAGCAGTCCGGTTCCTGCTCACGCTCACGACCCGGCCCGCCTGGCCGCAGCTGCGCGTTTTCGCCCGGGCCACCCCGGCCACCACGCCTGCTACGCGGCGCGGCGCCATGATCTGGTTCTGCGGCTCCATGGTTCTCGCCATCAACGGAACCCTCCTCCTTCTCAACGTGCAGGACGAGGTAGCCAGGTGGCTGGCATCCGGCGCCCTTACCGCGCTCGTGATAGCGCAGCTTGGCCTGTTGCTCATGTCCCGCAGACAGCGTGAGTCAGCCGGATAGCCCGGTCAGGTGGCGGAGTCCGGGGTAAGGGTCACGGCCAACAAGCTGGGACGGCGGCGCGCCGCCGGGATATACGGCGCCATCATCACGGCGGCCATAATTGCCGCGGCGGGGGGAAACCTGCCCACCACCGCGCTGGTGATCTCGGTCGTGGTCACGTTGCTCGTGTACTGGCTCGCCGAGGAGTACGCCGAACTCCTGGGCGAGCAGGCGGAAGGCGGCCAGCTGCCGAGCCGGGCATCCATCCGGGGAGCATTGGCGGCGACCTGGCCGATGGTCAGTGCCTCCTACGTGCCGCTGCTCGCACTCGTGCTGGTACGGCTGGCCGGGGCCTCGTCCCTCGTGGCCGCCAATGTCGGCCTGGCTGCGGCGATCGTACTGCTGACCATCCACGGATGGTGGGCCGGGCGGGCGGCCCAGCTGCGCAGCTGGCAGCTATTCATCGCCACCTCGGTGGCCGCGCGCTGGGACTGCTGATGATCGCGCTCAAGGACCTGGTTCTCATCCACCTGCACTAGAGAGTGTGTAGTAGATATTGGTGGTTGTTTATGTTTGGATGAAGTTAGTGGATGAGGAAAGGTTGAGGAGGTATGAATTGAATGATGAGAGAGTGGGAGAGGTTGGAGAGGTTGATGTATGGGTATATGAGGAAGGGGAAAAGGTGGAATGATAAATGGTTGGTGATGAATGGGATATTATTAAGGAAAAGGGATGGGTGTTAGTGGTGGGATTTGATAGGGTGTTATGGGAATTGGAAGATAGTTTATAAATGGTATAGATGCTGGAAGATAATGGGATTTGGGAGTAATATTGGATAGAAGCGAAAAGATGAAGAAGGCGCAGCAAGCGTAAGTGAGCCGGATAACCCGCTCAGGTGACGGAGTCCGGGGCGAGGGCCACGGCCAGCAAGCGGGGACGGCGGCGCGCCGCCGGGATATACGGCGCCATCATCACGGCGGCCATCATTGCCGCGGCGGGGGGAAACCTGCCCACCAGCGCGCTGGTGATCTCGGTCGTGGTCACGTTGCTCGTGTACTGGCTCGCCGAGGAGTACGCCGAACTCCTGGGCGAGCAGGCGGAAGGCGGCCAGCTGCCGAGCCGGGCATCCATCCGGGGAGCATTGGCGGCGACCTGGCCGATGGTCAGTGCCTCCTACGTGCCGCTGCTCGCACTCGTGCTGGTACGGCTGGCCGGGGCCTCGTCCCTCGTGGCCGCCAATGTCGGCCTGGCTGCGGCGATCGTACTGCTGACCATCCACGGATGGTGGGCCGGCCGGGCGGCCCAGCTGCGCAGCTGGCAGCTATTCATCGCTACCTCGGTGGCCGCCGCGCTGGGACTGCTGATGATCGCGCTCAAGGACCTGGTTCTCATCCACCTGCACTAGCCCCGCCCGGCCGGCGACACGCAAGCCGCCCCGGGGGCCGTTACGGCACGGGGCACATCACGGTGATCCGCTCCGTCTTCCCGGCGTGCACGCGGACCGTCAGTGCTGATGAGCACCGTCCCTCGATGACATGGCCGTCGGGAAGCTGCTCCCGTATCGATGGCGAGCGCCCGGACACGGCGTAGGAACCGGGCGGCAGCCGGACGCTGAACCTGCCCGTCTTACCGGCCCGGACGCTGATCCTGGCGTCCCGGTTCTGGAAGATCACCACGCCCGGGAGCGGCCGCACCGGCGGCTGGGAACCCGAACTGGGCTGGATCGGCCCGCCTTCCATCTCGTACGTGCCACGAACGGTCCCGGTGCCGTGTATCGACGAATCGGCGGCGACTGGTGCCGTCGTGCCTGCGCAGGCCGACACCAGCAGCACCGCTGGAACGCCAAATGCCGCTGACTGCCACTTCATGGTGGTCCCCCGCTCAGGATGGCCCGGTTGGCTTTAGACGGCGGCGGCTCCGGTGTGGTTCCGCTCCTGCGGCCGCGGATGCCGGGGCTTGATGGCGGGACCAGCCATGAGAAGTTTGATAAATCCCGGTCAGAGAAGCGACCGCCGAGCGGTAGAGACAAATGGCGCCCAGCCAGGGGCATCGCGCGATTGGTCTGCCATTAACCGCGCTCATCGATCAGGCCTGCCAGGCCGGCCTGATCGAAGGAACGTTACGAGCTGGCGCCCTGGGCTGGCCCACGGCCGTCGTCTTGATTGCGCCGCTCGCCAGCGTGCTCCCGCGCGTACCGGTGCTGCTTGCGCAGGGAGTCGGCGTAGTCCGGGTAACGGTCTTCAGCGGTCCTGGAGGTCTTGCGGGTAACCCATCGTGTCTCCACTCCGACGAGCGCCAGGAAACCCTTGATCGCCAGGACCACAGCCAGTGCGAAGAGTATGTATCCCCACCATGGCATTGAGATCACCTCGATCTGCTATCTGCCTCCCCCGCTGCCCCGCGCGGCCGGAGGCAAACCAGGACCGCACGCCCGCCGATCCGGGGTCATCAGCTGGCGTCTGCCTCGCGGTCCGCTGCCGGGCGGTTCAGCCCCTGGGGATCGCTGCGGAAACTCCAGTCCACCGGCCCGTTCGGCCGGAACTGCTGATGGTCGGCCAGATGGTTGAGAAAACGCACCAGCTGCTTAACTTCCTGGCCGCCGACAAAACGCATCAGCTTCTGGAAGCCAGTGCCGGGTTCGGCCTGCCGTGAGCTGACGATCTGCGCGAGCAGCCGCAGATGCTCGGCGGTGAGAAGGATCCACGAGTCAGGACCACTGAGCACTAGGCCGACCGGTTCGTCACTGGGCGTCGGGCAGACCTCCAGGACGTGGAATGGCATTTTCCACCCAAAGGTGGTGATCTCCCGGATCCTGATCCGCGAGGCTGTCCGCAGATCGCACTGGCGGACTCGGTGCTGGTACTCGACGATGAGCACGCTGCCGTCCAGCCAGGCTTGCTGGGGAAGGAACGGGTACAAGGTCGTGGGGCGGAACTTCGCCTTCCGCCACGGCGCCGGTATGCCCCCTATGGGCATACGCTCACTGGTCACGATTTCGAGAGTACGCCGCCATCCGCACCACCGAGTGGGCTGCCCGGTCAGCGGGTCGGGGCGAAGAACCCCGTCAGGTCGGCGGCGAGCTCGGCGGGTGCTTCCTCCGCGATGTGATGCCCGCAGTCAATCGAGTGGCCACGCACGTCGTCAGCCCAGTCACGCCAGATGGCCAGCGGATCGCCGTACAGCTCTTCCATGTCGTCCTGCTTCGCCCACAGGAACAGCAGGGGGCAGCTGATCCGGCGGCCAGCCCGCCGGTCCGCCTCGTCGTGGTCCCGGTCGATGCCCAGGCCCGCGCGATAGTCCTCGGCCATGGCGTGCACCGTGGCGGGATCATGGATCGCGCGGCGGTAGTCCTCGAAGGCTTCCTGGCCCATGTGCTCAGCCGTCGCGGTGTACCAGGCCTCCGGGTCAGCGCTGATGAACCGCTCGGCTGGCTTCTGGGTCTGGCCGAGGAAGAACCAGTGATACCAGCTGGCCGCGAACGTGGCGTCACAGCGGGCCAGTGCCTCCCCGATCGGGATGCCCTCCATCAGGCACAGGCGGCTCACCAGGCTGGGGTGGTCCATGGCCAGCCGCTGGGCGACGTACGTCCCCCGGTCGTGCCCGGCGACGCCGAACCGCTGATGCCCGAGCGCCCGCATCAGCGCCGCGCAGTCAGCGGCCATGGCCCGCTTGGAGTAGGGAGCGTGATCCGCCGTCGTCGGGGGCTTGGAGGACTCGCCGTACCCGCGCAGGTCCGGGCAGACGACGGTGAACCGCTCCGCCAGCACCGGCGCAACCTTATGCCACGTGACGTGGGTGCGCGGATGACCGTGCAGCAGCAGGAGCGCGGGACCCGAGCCACCGTGGCGCACGCGCAGTTCCGCGTCGCCGACATCGATCCGCTCCAGCGTGAATCCCTCGAACACAGTCCTCCTCTACCGCGGGGGGCGCGCGCTAACCGCCGGCCGGGGTCCAGAGCATGAGGACGTCGGCGGCCCCGAACCCGGCGCGCTCGTAGAACGGGATGGACCGCTCGGACGGGCTGAGCACCACGCGGGCGAACTGGTTCTCGCGCGCGTACCCGAGCACGGCGCCGAGGAGCTGGCCGCCGAGGCCCTGATCCCGGTACGGGGCGAGCACGAACGCGTTGCCGAGGTAGCCCCAGCGGCTGGGGGCCCGGCCGGGCCGGGGCATCCGGTCGAACACGGCCAGGTTCATCATCCCGGCCGGGCGGCGGTCCACCTCGGCCAGCCAGCTGACCCGGCGGGACGCCTCCCGGGCCCACCAGGCCGCGAACCTTTCCTCGAACCCCGGATCACCGCCGTCGCCGTCCTGCTCCCGCGTCCACTCCCGGCGCAGCCAGGCCAGGGCGGCCAGGTCCGCGTGGCCAGCCCGCCGGACCACCGCCTCAGTCACCCTCGCAACCTACGCGCCCCTCCCCCGCAGGAGCAGGACATTACCCGTGTGCGCAGCCGGTCGCCGCGGCGTACTGCTGCGGGGTCATCCGGTAGAGCCTGACCGAGTCGGGGTTGCTGAGCACGAGGTCGAAGACCCACCGGCGGTGGACGTAGAACCAGTAGTCGGTCAGCCGCTGGCCGCCGATCTCATAGTCCACGAGCCACGCCCCGTGCGGGCCCGGGGTAGCGCTCTCGACCAGCGCGGTGGCGTGCGGTGCGCTCGGGCAGTCCCTGTGCCGCGTGATGTACTGCGCCCTGGTGATGACCGCCTGGCTGCGCGCGTCCCAGCGGTCGTAGACCGGGCCGTAGACGCCGCGGTCGTAATCGTTGTTGAAGAGGGTTGCGATCTTGAGCAGGGCGGATGTGGTCCGCGGGTCCGGGGGCAACGGCGCCGCGGACGCGACGGCATGACCCTGAACCTGGCCGCTGCCCTGACCGGAGCCCGCAGAGCAGCCGCCGATCACCACGCCCACCAGGCAGGCGGCCGTTACGACCGCGGCCTGGCGCAGGCGCCTCACCCGGTTCTCCCTCGCGACCAGCATCGTGGCATTGTGCCCTAGCGGTGTGCGGCCAGCACGGCGTGGTGGTCAGCGCCCGCCTCGGGCTGGGGATCCGCGTGCACCAGCGCCGCGGTGAGCCGGGGCAGGGCATGGAGCAGGTTGTGCTCGGCGCTGACCGCGATCTGGTGCGCCTGGACCGCGGTGGCACCGGCATCGACGGTGACCTCGCATTCGGCCCGCAACTGGTGGCCGATCCACCGCAGCCGGACCTGGCCGGCGTCCAGAACCCCGGGAGTGGAGCGCAGGGTCTGCTCAGCCTGGTTGACCAGCGCGGGATCGACCGCATCCATCAGGCGCCGGTAGATCTCGCGGGCCGCCCCGCGGAGCACGGCCAGGATGGCCACGGTGATCACCAGGCCGACCACCGGGTCGGCCCAGTCCCAGCCGATCGCCACCCCGCCCGCCCCCAGCAGGACCGCCAGGGACGTGAAGCCGTCCGTGCGGGCGTGCAGCCCGTCCGCGACCAGGGCCGCCGAGCCGATCCTGCGGCCCACCCGGATCCGGTACCGGGCGACCAGTTCGTTGCCGGTGAACCCGGTCAGGGCCGCGACGGCCACCGCGGCCAGGTGGGAGACCGGCCGGGGATGGGCCAGCCGGGTCAGGGCCTCATAGGCGGCCAGCGCGGACGACGCGGCGATGACCAGGACAATCACCACCCCGGCCAGGTCCTCGGCGCGGCCGTACCCGTAGGTGTAGCGGCGGTTGGGCAGCCGCCTGGCGGCCAGGAACGCGACGCCCAGCGGCACCGCGGTCAGCGCGTCCGCCGCGTTGTGCAGGGTGTCCCCCAGCAGTGCCACCGACCCGGAGACCGTCACGACGGCCGCCTGGACCAGCGCTGTGCCCGCCAGGACGGCCAGCGATATCCACAGCGCCCGCATGCCCTCCGCGCTGGCCTCCATGGCCGCGTCCACCTGGTCCGCGGCCTCATGCGAGTGCGGCCGGACCCGGTGCCGGACCCGTTCCAGCCATCCTGACCCGTGGGCCGGAGCAGGCCCGGACCCGTGGGCATGCCCGTGGATGTGCGCGGGCCCGTGGCCGTGACCGGGCCCGTGAGCAGGCCCGTGGGGGTGCCCGTGGGCGGATTGGTGCGGATCGGTCATGGCATCCAGGATGCCCGGAACATCCGATTGCAGCACGTCGACAACAGCCACCCCCACGCGAATGCGAAACACCCGCAGGCAGGTCACGCGGGTGCGTCCAGCCGGTCAGGCTGGTGCGTCCAGCCGGTCAGGCTGATGCTTCCAGCTCGCCCAGCAGTTGGAGCACGCGCTGGAGGATCTCGTCGCGGATGGGGCGGACGCCCTCCAGGTCCAGGCCCGCCGGGTCGGGGAGGTCCCAGTCGAGATAACGCTTGCCGGGGTAGAACGGGCAGGCGTCCCCGCAGCCCATCGTGATCACGACGTCAGAGGCCTGGACCTGGTCACCGGTCAGCGGCTTGGGGTACGCGCGGGAGAGGTCGAGCCCGATCTCCGCCATGGCCGCCACCACGGCCGGGTTCAGCTCCGCGGCGGGCTGGGACCCGGCCGAACTCACCTGGACGCGCCCGTGGGCCTCGTGTTCGAGCAGCGCGGCGGCCATCTGGGACCGGCCGGCGTTGTGCACGCAGACGAACAGCACTCGTGGGGTCATGACATCGCCTCCGCAGGGGTGACGGCTGGGTAGAGAATCCGGATGATCACGATGGCCAGGGCGCCGCCGATGACCTGGGCCGCGATGAAGCCCGGCACGGACGCCGGGGCGATCCCGGCGAAGGTGGCCGAGAACATCCGGCCGATAGTGATGGCCGGGTTGGCGAAGCTGGTCGAGGACGTGAAGAAGTACGCCGCGCCGATGTACGCACCCACGGCCGCCGGGGCGGCGCGGCTGCGCCCGGTCCGGGCCAGCGCGAAGATCACCAGGATCAGGCCGAGCGTCGCGACGACCTCGGACAGGAAATGGGCGGGCGAGCTGCGGTCCTTCGCCGATATGCTCACGGCCGCGCGGGCGAACATCAGGTTCGCGATCACGGCGCCGCCCGCGCAGCCGGCCACCTGGGCCGGGAGATAAGCGGCCGCGTCCCGCCACCGCAGCCCGCCGAACGCGGCGTCGGCGAAGGACACCACCGGGTTGAAGTGGCCGCCGGACACGCCCCCGAACATCAGGATGATGGCGAACAGCCCGGCCGCGGTGGCGGCGGCGTTCTCCAGCAGGTCGAGCCCGGTCTGCCCGGGCGACAGGCGCTGGGCGGCGATCCCGGAACCGATCACCACGGCCGCCAGGAACCCGCTGCCGAGGAACTCGGCGAGCAGCCGCCGCCACAGCGCCATCGTCGTCACGCCGCCCGCGCGGTCAGGCGCAGCAGGCACCGGCCTGCGGCCCGTCGCTCTCCTGCTGGCCACCGCAGCACGGGCCCGGCCCGGCGTCCGGGCCGGCCGTGCCAGGGGCCGCGTCCAGCGTGGCCTCGACCGCCCGGCCGCCCTGGCCACCGTCCTCACCCCAGAAGGTCGGGCTGTCTTCGAGGACCGTGTAGATCTCCCACCGCTCCCCGCTGGGTGCCCCCTGAACCCAGAACTTGTCCTGCCTGGCGTAGCAGCAGGTGGTGTCGCGCTCGTCTACCGGGGCGAGCCCGGCCCCGGTGAGCCGGGCGTGCTCGGCGTCGACCGCTTCAGTGTCGGCGACCTCCACCCCCAGGTGGTTGAGGCTGCCACCCTGGCCCGGGTTTTCCAGCAGGACCAGCTTGAGCGGCGGCTCGGCGACGGCGAAGTTGGCGTAACCGGGCCTGCGCTTGGCGGGCTCGGTGCCGAACAGCGTGGCGTAGAAGGCGACGGCCTCGTCGAGGTCATCGACGTTGAGGGCGAGCTGCAGGCGGGACACGATACCTCCGTAAGACATTGACCACTGTCTATATCTAGCTACCGCGAGCTTGCCACGACCTTAGCTAGCTGTCAATATAGATGTGTGTCTAATTCTCTGACCGTCATCAGCCCGGCGGAGACGGCGGCCTGCTGCTCGCCGCTCACCGCCCAGCCACTGTCGATCGAGCAGGCCAGGCAGGTCGCGCCGCTGCTGAAGGCCCTGGCCGACCCGGTGCGGCTGCGCCTGCTGTCCCTGGTCGCCTCGCACGAGGGCGGCGAGGCCTGCATCTGCGACCTGAACGCGGCCTTCGACCTGTCCCAGCCCACCATCAGCCATCACATGAAGGTGCTGCACGAGGCCGGGCTGGTGGACCGGGACAAGCGCGGCGTGTGGGTGTTCTACCGCGCCCAGCCGCAGGCGCTGGCCAGCCTGGGGGCCCTCATCGGCGTCCCCGCCGCATAATCCCGCCGCGCTCTTGCCCCGCACCCATCGATCGCTTATCGTCGATCAACGATGAATGCTGACCCGCTCGACCGCGAAACCGCCGCCACCTACGCCGCGTGGTTCCGGGCCCTGGCCGATGGCACCCGGGTACAGGTGGTCTCCCTGCTGGCCCGCAGCGGCGTGCCGCTCACGGTCAAGGAGATCGTCGCGGCCGTGCCGGTCAGCCAGTCCACGGTCTCCGAGCACCTCCGCCAGCTCGCCGCGGTGGGCTTCGTGCTCGCCGAGAGCCGCGGCACCTCCCGCCTCTACCGGATCAACGAAGAGTGCGTGAAGGGCTTCCCCACCGCCGCCGATCTGGTCATGGGCCGCCCCTCCCCGGTCCCCCCGGCGCAGGCCGCGGCCACCCTGCCATGATCGCCGGCCCCACGACGATCGAGCCCATGACCGCGGCGCACGCCGCCGCCGTGCTCGCGATCTACCAGGCCGGCATCGACGAGGGGAACGCCACCTTCGAGACGCGCACCCCCGCCTGGGACGACTTCTCCGCGGCCAGGCTGCCTGGCCACCGCTTCGTCGCCCGCGCCGGCGATGACGTCGCCGGCTGGGTGGCGGTCTCCGCCGTGTCCGACCGCTGTGCCTACGCCGGCGTGGTCGAGCACTCGGTCTACGTGCACCCGGGTGCCCGCGGCCTGGGCAACGGCCGCCTGCTCCTGGACACCCTGATCAGCTCCACGGAGAACGCCGGGATCTGGACCATCCAGAGCGGGATCTTCCCGGAGAACACCGCGAGCGCCGCGCTGCACCGGGCCGCCGGGTTCCGCACCGTGGGGACCCGCGAGCGCATCGGCCAGCACCACGGCCGCTGGCGCGACGTGGTGTTCATCGAACGCCGGAGCCGCCTCATCTGACCCGGCACCGCCAGGCGCGCTAAACCCCGGCCGCACGATGCGCCGGGCACCATCAGCAGGCCCGCGCGCCAGGCCCCGCGCCGGGCCCACGCGCCGGGCCCACTCAGGCGACACGAACCGGAGCGCGGCGGACATGGCGCTCAGGATGGCAGCAGACGGCACGTGCAGCGTCCCTGAGCTGGGAATTCCTGACGGTCCCGGGGCCTGACCGCGGAAACACGAGGTGCCCGGAGGCGCACTTACACGCTGGTGAGGCCTATGTTCTACTGGGGAATGTGGAGGACAACCAGCACGGGCTCACGGGCACCGAGCGGGCCTGCCGGCACAGCGGCGGGCGGCGTGGCAGGAGACGGCACAGCACCACGGATGTGCCGCCGCTGACCACCCAGCGGACCGAGGAGGTACGCGAGCGGGTCCGGCTGATGATCGCGATCACGGCCCAGGCTGGCGCCTACCGCAAGGGCCTCCTGGCCGCGGCCGCGCAGCTCAGCCCGGAGGAAGCGGCGATCATCGCCGACCTGGAGCGCCATGGCCTGCAGGTCCCCCAGCTGCATGACGTGCTCTGCGGCGGCCATGTCCTGGTCGATGACCCGCAGCTGTACGAAGACTGGCGGTTCACGAAGGTCAGCCACCTGCGGGTGTCCAGCCATCACAAGGACATCGACAAGACGCGCTACCCCGACATCGGGATGCGGGGGCAGGTGGTCCGGGAGAAGCTGCACGGCCGGACGGCTCAGGGCACCTGGGTCCAGCTGGAGAAGACGCCGGCCGCGTTCGGCCAGCGCAAGATGCCCAGCCTGACCGACCTGCGGCACCTCATGGACTATGTGGTGTACCGGGTGACCCGAAGCAACGTGGGCCCGTGGGGCCTGTCCCGGATGACCGAGCGGCGGCCGATGTACCTGTCACCGGACCTGGCCCTGCCCACGTCGCTGGCCCCGCCGGTGGCGGAGTCGATGGCCCTGGCCCTGCGCCGGATCGAGCAGGACGACGACCTCACGGCGGCGTCGCAGGATCTCGCGGCCCGGTTCCCGCCGCCGGACCGGCCGGACCCGGCCAACGAGCTGGGCGAGGCCCTCCCGGGCCGGGCCGGGAGGGGGCTGTTCGGCAACTCCGACGTGTGGGTGACCGAGACACCGTCCCGGACCGCGGCCGCGATCCTGAGCCAGGTCCGCGAGCAGCCTCCGCCGGGGGCGCCCTGGGCGCAGGCCGGGGCAACTGCGGAATCGGGGGCACCATGAGCGAGGCAGGCACCAAAGTCCCGGGCGAGGCATCGATCCCGGAGGGTCTGGTCACCTCGGTGGTCAACCTGGTCGGCACCGGGCCGGTGCTGCTCGGCGCGTACACCATCGCCGAGCTGACCGCGGTTGACGCGATCGTGGACTTCCTGGAGGCGCGGCCATCGGACGAGGTGCTGGCCGAGGCGGTCCGCTCGCTGGCGGCCCGCCAGCTCCTCGTGGCCGGGCCGCCCGGGGAGCAGGTCCAGGTCCGCGGGGACCTGGGCATCGCGGTGGCGTTCCAGCAGCGGGCCCGCCTGGTCCTGGACGCCCGGGCCACCGGCACGGAGCCGGGCGAGCCGTGGCGGATCCTGCTCCTCCCCCAGCCCGAGCGGATCTGCCTGGTGGTCCGCATCGACGCGCTCGGCGTCCACGAGCTCGGGCTGTACACCTTCGACGAGGCTCTCGGCCTGCTCGAGGCCCTGCTGCCGCGCGGGCCGCGGGCGGACCCGGGGGACGGCCTGGCGGACGGTGACCTCGACGGGGTGCTCGCCGCCTCGGAGCGGTCCGCGCTGGTCACCGTCACCCCGTACACCACGGACGGATCGGCGGAGATCGCCGGCGAGAGCACCGACCTGATCCTGGCCCGCCACGACGGGCGGCTGCACGTCTTCCACCGCGATCCCGGCGATCATGGCACGCTGGCCCCCGGCACCCCGGGGGGCAAGGACGTGCGCAGCACCCTGACGGACCTGCTGGCCTAGCCCGTCAGGCCAGACCTGACCACAGGTAGCGGCAGGCGATGGCGACGACCAGGATCCCGACCAGCCGCCGGATCAGTACTTCGGGGAGCCGGGACTGGAGCCGGGCGCCGGCGTAGGACCCCATGAGGCCGCCGGCCCCGAGCGCGATGCCTGTGGGCCAGTCCGGCGCCACCGGCCCGCGGTGCTGCCAGGACAGCACGGTGAACGTCACGACGCCTGCGACCGAGGTAACGAACGTCGAGGCCAGGGCCGCGGGCGCCACCTCCGATGGCCGCCGACCCGTCCCGATCAGCACGGGGGCCAGGATCGAGCCGCCGCCGATACCGTAGATCCCGCCCACGCAGCCCACCGCCGCGGCCAGCAGGATCAGAACCGGGCGCGGGATGCGTACCGGCCGCCGGGACCGGCGGGTGGGGTGCGCCGCCGGAGCGGCGCCCGCAGGCCCGGGCACCCCCGCGGGCCGGGGCACCTCCGCAGGCCCGGGCACCCCCGCGGGCCGGGTGAGGGCCAGCCACGACCCGAGCGGCAGCAGGACCGCGGCGACCACCAGGTCGAAGACCCGCGGGCTGGGCAGGAGCTCGACCCGGATGACGGACCCGGCGACCACGCCCGGCAGCGTCCCGGCGATGAGCAGCCAGGCGAGTGGCCCGCCGGCCTGACCCTGCCGCCAGTAGCGGTACAGCGCCCCCGGGGTGGCCACCACGTTGTACAGCAGGTTGGTCGGGGTGACGGCGGGACTGGGCGTGCCCAGGATGCTGACCTGGAACGGCAGCAGCAGCACCGCGCCCGAGATGCCTGCGGGCGTGGCCAGCACGGCGATGAGGAAGGCCGCGGCCAGCGCGACAGCCTCCGTCCAGCCGGTCCCGAGCATCCGGTCACGCTAACGGCGGCCTGACCTGGGTATCCGGGACTGACCGGCTAATTGCGCCGGGCAACCAGCAGCGGCCAGTTACCCAGAGGCCGGTTACCCAGGGCCGGTTACCCAGCGGCCGGTTAATTTGCCGCGCGCCGCTCGTCAGAACGTCAGACGGCCGTGATACTTCCATGACAGCGCGTGCGCCGGGCCGGGATCCAGCCGGGGAAAGACCGGCGGGTGACCGGCGCCCGCGCAGGCATGAAGGGAGAACCAGTGAGCAGCGTGCGGGTACTGGTCGGGACCCGGAAGGGCGCCTTTGTCCTGACCTCGGACGGGAAGCGGCAGGACTGGGCGGTCAGCGGGCCGCATTTCCCGGGCTGGGAGATCTACCACGTCAAGGGCTCGCCCGCCGACCCGGACCGGCTGTTCGCCTCCCAGTCCAGCGGGTGGTTCGGGCAGGTCATCCAGCGGTCCGACGACGGCGGCCAGACATGGTCTGCGGCCGGCAGCGAATTCAGGTACGACGGGCCCACGGGGACGCACCAGTGGTACGACGGGACGCCGCACCCCTGGGAGTTCGCCCGGGTCTGGCACCTCGAGCCGTCGCTCGACGACCCGGACACCGTCTACGCCGGGGTGGAAGACGCGGGCCTGTTCCGGTCCACCGACGGCGGCCAGGAGTGGCAGGAACTGCCCGGGCTGCGCGGCCACCAGACGGGGCCGTCCTGGCAGCCGGGAGCGGGCGGGATGTGCCTGCACACGATCATCCTCGATGGGTCGGCCCCGGGGCGGATGTTCGCGGCGATCTCGGCGGCGGGCGCGTTCCGGTCCGACGACGCGGGCCAGACCTGGCGGCCGGTGAACCAGGGCCTGCGCTCCGAGGGCATCCCGGATCCGAAGGCCGAGGTCGGGCACTGCGTGCACCGGCTGGCCATGCACCCGTCGCGTCCCGCCGTGCTGTACATGCAGAAGCACTGGGACGTCATGCGCAGCGACGACGCCGGCGAGTCGTGGCATGAGGTCAGCGGCAACCTGCCCACCGACTTCGGCTTCCCCATCGACGTGCACGCGCATGAGCCCGACACCGTCTACGTGGTCCCCATCACCAGCGACTCCCAGCATTTCCCGCCCGAGGGCAAGCTGCGCGTGTACCGCAGCCGCTCCGGCGGGGACGACTGGGAACCGCTGACCCGGGGGCTGCCGCAGGAGCACTGCTACGTGAACGTGCTGCGGGACGCCATGGCCGTCGACGCCCTCGACTCGTGCGGCGTGTACTTCGGCACCACCGGCGGGCAGGTCTACGCGTCGGCTGACGCGGGCGACACCTGGGCGCCGATCGTCCGTGACCTTCCCGCCGTGCTCTCGGTGGAAGTGCAGACGCTGGCATGATCCGCGTGGTGCTGCCCGCGCACCTGCGCACGCTGGCCCGCGTCGGCGGCGAGGTGGAACTCGACGTCGCGGCCCCGGTCACGCAGCGGTCCGTGCTCGACGCGCTGGAGGCCAGCTACCCGGTGCTGCGCGGCACCATCCGCGACCGTGACAACGGTCGGCGCCGGGCGATGGTCCGGTTCTTCGCCTGCGAGGAGGACCTGTCCCATGAGGCGCCTGACGACCCGCTGCCGGAAGCGGTCAGCACCGGGGCCGAGCCGTACCTGATCGTGGGGGCCATGGCCGGCGGCTGAGCCGGACCGGTGACACGGAACCGGGCCGCGACCCGGCGTGAGGCCTGCGGCACGGGGAAGTCCGCCGCGCGACGAGGCTCACTGGTCAGATAAGCCTGCGAGCTGCCTGCCCCTCGGGTCCGGTACCGCTCCCCGGCCCCGGACCGGGAGGGCGCTGGATCCCTGACCCGGGGCGGCGCCGTTTCCCTGAGCGCCGTTTCCCTGTGCACTGTGTCCCTGCGCACTCTTCTTTTTGTTGTCCTTGGGTGCTGTGTCCTTGGGTGCTGTGTCCTTGGGTGCTGTGTCCCTGAGCGCTGCGTCCCTGCGCGAGGAGACCCGGAGCGAGTGGCCCCTGAGCCATGGGCCCCTGGGACGTGGCTCCGTGAGCCGCACGCCCGTTGCCGGAGAGCCCGTTACCGGTCCGGCTGTGGCCTCCGCCTAGCCCTGTTGACCAGCGCGAAGTCCAGCGTTCTGTGCAGCGCCGGGTGTCCGCGCAGTACCAGCGCAGGTCCGCACACGCAGGGCCGCCGTCGGCGACCATCTCGCGGGCCGGCAACCTGGTCCCGCACAACCAGCAGGACTGCACGGCCGGATTAGCGAGGGAAACGATCGATCGATCTTCACCAGTCATGTTTGGCCCCCCTCCGGGATCGATAGGCCGCTCTTCCCGGGATCTGGACCCGCAAACAGCCAGCCCGTGCCGCGGCCGACTCAACAACCGTTCCCGAAGCATGGCACGCCCGGGACCCCCCGTCCACGCACTCGGCAGGATGTGGTCAGCCGAAATTAAGCCGAGGGCGGGTCAGCGGCCGCCCGCCTCGCGCCGTCAAGGGGGTCATCTTCAGCCTGGATCCCGGGGCGACTGGCACCCGGAACCCCGGCAATTTACCGCCAGAACCCGGTTCCAGCCGGGCGGCACGCCGGGTGCGGGCGCTGCTATGCGTTCCTTAACCAGATCTTGGCTCGCGGGCCGCACTGCGGCCCGCTGTTAGGGGTAGTTGCGCGGCAAGCCCCGGCCGGGGCAGGGGCCGCCTCCGTGCTAGCCAGCTCAGGGTTAGCCAGTGCGGGGCGGGCTGGAAGGAGACCCGCGGAATGCTGTCCCAGAGCGGCGTGCACCTAGTCGGCGCGCTCAACCCGCTGAGCTCGACGTCGGTGCTGGCCAGCCTCGGCGCGCTCGGCGTTTTCCTGGCCCTGTTCGCCGAGACCGGGCTGCTCATTGGCTTCTTCCTGCCCGGGGACTCGCTGCTGTTCACCGCCGGGCTGCTGTGCACCACCACCGGCTCGCATTCGGTCCACCTGTCGCTGCCGCAGGTCATCCTGGCCGCGATCGGCGGCGCGCTGCTTGGCGCGCAGACGGGGTACTACATCGGGCGCGGCGGCCGGCCGCTGCTCGGCCACAGCCGCAACCGGTTCCTGCGCGAGGGCACCGAACGCGCCGGGCACCTGCTGGAACGCTACGGGTACCGCAAGGCCATCGTGCTGGCCCGGTTCATCCCGGTAGTGCGGACCGTGCTCAACCCGATGGCCGGCGCGCTGCAGGTGCCAGTCCGGACGTTCACCCTGTGGCAGGTCATCGGCGGCGTGATCTGGTCGGTCGGCGTCACCCTGGCCGGCTACGCCCTGGGCAGCACGATCCCCAGCATCGACACGTACCTGCTGCCGATCATCGCCGTGATCGTCATCGTCTCGCTCATCCCGATCGGCCTCGAACTGGTCCGGACCCGGCGGGCCAGCCGCACCCCGGACCCGGCCGCCGGCGAAGACGGGAACAGTACCCGGATGAGCGGCACGCCCCGCCCGCCAGCCGCTACGGACCGCTCCTGACCACCCGCAGCGAGGACCCGGCGCGGGGTACCGCCACCACATGGAACTCGTCCTCGTAGACCAGCCGGCCCGGGGCGGGCGAGGCGACCTGCTGCCAGGCCACGGCGTGCGCGGACAGGATGGCCAGGTACCCGTCGACCCTGCGCAGCAGGGTGGTCGCGGCCGGCTTGAACCAGGAGGACGCTCCGGGATTCAGCTGCCGGTCGTAGACGGACGGGTCGATCGTGCACGGGTCCGGGTAGGCCGCGTCGTACCAGGCGTTGTTCTCCCGGCGGAACGTCTCCTCGGCCGGGGTCAGCATCCCGTGCCTGCCGAGCACGTTGACGAGCCCGAAGATGCCGACGTGGACCCCATCCTGGTTGGGGTAGCGGCTCCGGAAGCGCAGGTACTCGATGTCCGGCTGAGGCACGGTCCTCATGCTTCCCCGCCGGGGCCAGCGAGCCAAGCGCGCCACGCCATTTCCGTCTTCTCCCGATCCACACTGGCCCCATAAGCCCCAAAAGCCCCCACTCCGCGGTCGTGATCAAGCGATTGGTGGCGCCCTAGCGCCACCAATCGCTTGATCACGACCGGCCATGGCGGGCCGGAGGGTAGGACGGCCGAAGGGGTGGGGCTGGTGAGACGGGAGGGACGGGAACGGCGGGTCGGCGGACGGGGCGAAGCGGTGGTGGTCAGGCCGGAGGCAGGCCGAAGCTGGGGAGGCACTCGGCCAGGCCGGCGATCTCCACCGGGACTCCCGGGCGGGCCTGCCAGCCGGCCCGGTCGAGCCGCAGCAACTGGAGGACGACGGGGCGGCCCCGGATGACCTGCCGCTGTATCCCGTCGGGAAGGTAGCCGAGCTTGCGGGACACGCCGAGGGAGGCCGCGTTGTCGGTGAACGCGTTGGAGGTGGCGAACTCCGCGCCCAGACCGGTGAACGCCAGGTGCAGCACGGCCGCGCGCATCTCGGTGCCAAGACCCTGCCCCTGGTAGCGCTGGCCCAGCCAGGATCCCGTGCTCACTTCGCGGAGCACCGCGAAGTCCCGCCCGGAAACTCCCTGCGTCCCGACGATCACCCCGCCGAGGTCGGCGACCAGGTTGAGGGACCAGTCCTCCGGGGACCACGCACCCCACTGGGACAGGTGGAACTGGACGACGCTGCGGGCCAGCTCCCCGGGTGGCACGTCGGTCCAGGCCGCCCCGAAAGGCTGGACGCCGGGATCGTGCACGCCCTCAGCAGCCAGGCTGGCCAGCTCGTCCAGGTCAGCAAGGGAAGGAAGGCGCAGTTCGAGCCGCGGGGTGTGCAGCCGCAACCCGGACAGTGGCCAATGGGTCAGCGTCACGCTGCCGATTATCGGAGTAAAGCCCCCCGGGGGCACGTCATTAATCACCGGGACCGGCAGACGGGGCCGGGCAGACAGCTGCCCGGGCTGGCTTCGTGGGGCGGACAGGCGGTGGCCCGGGCCGGCGAGCCGGCCCGGGCCACCGCCCTGATGGTGCTGGGACTACCGCGCCCAGACGCCGAAGGCGTCGAACGGGCGCACCGCCCCGTTGGCGGGCAGGCCGTCCGACCACAGGTTGGACGGCGAGACCCGGGTGGTCCCGGACGGAGGCAGCAGGCCGTTGCTGGTGGCAATGACCTCACTGGTCGTCCACGGGCCCACGAACGAGCCCCGGGCGCCGCTGTAGGTGGTCAGCGCGCCCTGCAGGAACTGGTTGATCCGGAACGCGTGCAGGAAGAACGGCAGCGGGATGGGAGTCCCGGTGCTGTCGGTGAAGTCGTCCAGAGCGGCCGCGTGATCGTAGATCGGGCCGAACGCCCGCGTCTTGTAGAACTGCGGCGTCCCGGACGTTGACGGCGGGGTGATCACGAAGTGCAGCTCGTTCCCGCCCTGATCGAAGTAGATGCTGAAGTTGACCCCGTCGCCCTGGTTCACCCCGGCCAGGTTGTAGTAGTGGGCGAAGTACGGGAAGTTCAGCGAGTTGTTGAACGCCTCGACGAACGCCACCCAGGTGCCGGTGACGCAGGTGGCGCCGAACGACCGGGCCACCACACAGGCCTCGATCCCGGCCCGCACGTACTGGTCACCGGTCGGGTTGCCCGCTTCGTTGAGCGACCCGTTGGAGAGCTGGATGTACTCCTGCGGGTAGATGCCGGTCAGGAACGAGGTGTCCGGGACCGTGATCGTCGAGCTGATGTAGCGGAAGTCCCGTCCGCTCGCCTCGTACCCCGCCGAGCTGGTGGAGCCGATCGAGGCCCCCATCATGCTCGGCTTGGCCTTGGTGGTCACGGTCGCGTTGGCGGCACCCGCGGTGGCCAAGACGAGGGTGGTAGCGGTAGCGCCCGCCGCCGCCGCGGCGACGAACGCGCTCATGATGCGGCTTCGCATCGGTAGGTTCCCTCCTGTGACGCCCGGGGACAAAGTCCGGTTTTGGTCTGGGCGGGTGTTAACAGGACCGATGTCCGGCTTGCCCCCGACAGTGATTTCAGGTGGCCCTGCCGCCCCTCCGGTATCACTTCCCTACTCTGCGTACTCTAATGATTACTCCATGACACGGATTTAACTTTCCCAAACAGCGTGCTGCCCGGGCCGGAGGAACCCGGCCCGGGCAGCAGCTTGTGAGATGAGCCCTGGTCAGAGCCCGGAGGCCCGCACCAGGCTGGGGTTAGCGCACCCAGACGCCGAAGGCGTCGTCCGCCCGCACAGCCCCGTTAGCCGACAGACCGTCCGACCACAGCGCGTTCGGCGAGACCCGCACCGTGCCCGACGGGTACGGCAGGCCGTTGCTGGTGGCCTCCACCGGGCTGGTCGTCCACGGGCCCACGAAGGAGCCGCGCAGACCGTTCTCGGTGGTGATCGCGCCCTGCAGGAACTGGTTGATCCGGAACGCGTGCAGGAAGAACGGCAGCGGGATGGGAGTCCCGGTGCTGTCGGTGAAGTCGTCCAGCGCGGCCGCGTGATCGAAGATCGCCCCGTAGGCCTGGGTCTTGTAGTACTGCGGCGTGCCCGACGTCAACGGCGGGGTGATGACGAAGTGCAGCTCGTTGCCGGCCTCGTCGTAGTAGATGCTGAAGTTGACCCCGTCGCCCTGGTTCACGCCGGCCAGGTTGTAGTAGTGCGAGAAGTACGGGCCGTTCAGCGAGTTGTCGAACGCCTCCACGAACGCCACCCAGGTGCCGGTGGCGCAGACGTCGCCGAAGGAGCGCGCCACCACACAGGCCTCGATGCCCGCCCTGATGTACTGGTCACCGCCTCCGGTGGGCTGCGTGAGCGACCCGTTGGAGAGCTGGATGTACTCCTGCGGATAGATGCCGGTCAGGAACGAGGTGTCCGGGACCGTGATCGTCGAGCTGATGTAGCGGAAGTCCCGCCCGCTCGCCTCGTACCCGGCCGTGCTCGTGGTGGCAATCGTGGTCCCGATGGTGGCCGGCTGGGCCTTGCTGGACACGGCCGCGCTCGCAGCGCCCGCGGCCGCAAGACCGAGGGTGCTAGCCGTGACGCCTGCCGCAGCTGCGGCAAAGAGCGTCCGGGTGATGCGTCTACGCATCGATTACTTCCTTCCCCTTGATGATTACCGGGCCGGATAAAAGGAAATTCCGGAGGCAGAGGCGGTAATGCTGGGACCGGCCCGGACTTACCTCGTGTGGTCTGCGATTAAACCGCTGACTGCCCGCCCCGCCGAGTCCAGCAGTGACCTTACCACGAGTATTGACTACCTCACCTTGTGCGACATGAAGCATGTCACAGGTTTGTCTGAGCAGCGCAGGGAATGAAATTACGGCTCTTCGGAGCGATCCATTCTGATCTGTTACTGATGCCTCTTAGGCGCACTGATCAGCGGGTTGGAATGTTTTACGGGGATTTAATTAATGCCTTTACGGGCGATTTATCGCACTCTGCCCGTCGCGATGGGGCACGGTGCGGCCCTTCCATTCACCACCGCGCCCGGCGTAATGCCGCCGGGCGGAATCGGCGGTCATGACGGCGTAGAGCACGGCCACGAGCGGCAGCAGGGGGGCGCGCCACCAGCCGAGGCGGTACAGCCGCAGCACAGGCAGGAAGCTGGCGGCCATCGCGGCCCAGCCGGCCAGCCCGGCCACGCCCGCCCAGGCCGCCGCGGCGCCACCCCCGGCCGCCGCGGCGGCCAGCCCGGCCACGGCGGCCACCGGCGGCAGCGCGTACAGCCACAGCAGGCCGGCCAGGGTCGCCGCGAGCAGGACCGGCGAATACCTCAGCTGGATATAGGCGCTCCGGGCGATCATGTCCCACAGGGCAGCCAGCCGCGGATAGGGCCGCAGGCTGCGCACCCCCGTGCTGAAACCCAGCCAGATGCGGGCCGCGGGCGGCGGGCGCTTCAGCAGCCGGCCCAGCGCCACGTCGTCGATGCGCGCGCCGCGGATCGGGTCCAGGCCTCCCGCCGCGGTCAGCGCGTCCCGGCGGACCAGCATGCAGCCGCCAGCCGCGGCCGCCGTCCGCGCGGACGGCCGGTTCACCTGCCGGAACGGGTACAGCTGGGCGAAGAAGTAGACGAACGCCGGCACGACGACGCGCTCCCACCGCGACTCCGCGCGCAGCAGCGCCATCTGGGAGACCAGCCCCCGGTTATCCGCAACGGCGCCGCGGACGAGCGCCGTCAGCGTGTCCGGCGTGTACCCGATGTCGGCGTCAGTGAACAGGATGTAGTCGCACGCCCCGGCGGCGCGCAGGCCCTGGGCCATGGCGTGGACCTTGCCCGCCCAGCCGGAGGGCGGCTCACCAGCCGCGGTGACCCGCAGACTGCGGCCCGTGGCCGCGGCCAGCGCGGCGGCCGTGGCGGCGGTGCCGTCCGTGCTGGCGTCGTCCACCAGCACGACCGAGAACTCCCCCGGGTAATCCTGGGCGAGCAGGCCCGGCAGGGTGGCCGGCAGGATCGCGGCCTCGTCCCGGGCCGGGACCACCGCGACCACGCTCGGCCACGGGCCCGGGTCACGCGACCGGTCGCACGCGCCCGGGGGCAGGCGCTGGTCCGTGCGCCAGTACCCGCCGTGCACGACGAGCAGGTACGCCCATGCGAGAGCGGCCGCCGCGGCGGCGCCGGCCAGGATCGGCATCCGCCCAGCCTGGCATATCGCCCCGCAGCCGGGCCGCTCTCCCCTCAGGTCCGGCGCGGCTCCCGCCCCGGCCGGCGGGCGGGGGCCCGCGGCTCAGCCCCGGGCGGAGGGCTCGCGGCTCAGCCCCGGGCGCGGCCGTCCTGCTGGCCGTCCGGCACCCGCACGACCTCCGCGGAGGCGGCCGCCGTGGCGTCCGGCCCGCTGGCCAGGTTCTTCTTGATCGAGTCCAGGATGGTCAGCCCCTGGCCGACCAGGCCGGCCGCGATCTCGCTGAGCCCGTCCGCCCCGTTGAGCACGTTGACGTTGGCCCCGGCCAGGCCGGCCGCCGCTTCCTTGACGATCAGGGGCAGCTGGTCGATGAGCATCCGGTCCAGGGCCACCCGGTTGTTGGACGCCGCGGCCTCGGCCTGGATCCGCATCCGCTCCGCGTCGGCCTTAGCCAGGATGCGCACCTTCTCCGCTTCCGCCTCGGCCGGCCTGACCACCTCGGCCACCAGCTCGCGCTGGCGCAGCTCCGCCCGGCGCTGGGCCAGTTCCGCCTGGGCGTTGATGACCCCGATCTGGGTCTGCGCCTGGCTGAGCGGCCCGGCCTGGGACGCCTCGGCCTGCGCCTTGTCGATCTCGGCCTTGTACTGGGCCTGCACGACCGCGGTCTGCCGTGCGTACTCGGCCTGCTTGCGCTGCGACTCCTGCTCGGCCTGGGCGGCGGCCTGGTTGGCCTGGGCCTGGGCGATCTGGGCCTGGCGCTGGATCGCCGCGTTGTGCGGGGCGGCCATGGCGTCGATGTAGCCGGAGTTCAGGTCGTCGATGGACTGGATCTGCAGCGAGTCCACGGTCAGGCCGATCTTGACCATCTCGGCCTTCGACCCGTCGAGCACCTCACTGGCCAGCTTCTGGCGTTCAGTGACGATCTCCTCCACCGTCATCGACCCGATGATCGAGCGGAGGTGCCCGGCGAAGATGCGCCCGGTCAGCGTGGACATCTGGTCCTGGTCGGACAGGAACCGCTGCCCGGCGTTGATGATGCTCTCCTCATCGTTGCCGACCTTGAACGCGATCACCGAGCGCACGTTCAACGTGATGCCCTGCTTGGTGACGCACTGCTCGGCCACCTCGGCCTCGTTCATGGCCAGAGTCAGGTAGCGGGCCTTGCGGAAGAAGGGGAGCACGAACGCGCCGTGCCCGGTGACGACGCGGAACGGGGTGCCGTTGCGAGCGCGCCTTCCGCCGGAAATGAGCATGGCCTCGTCGGGTGCAGGGACGCGGTAGCCAAGCATGATCGAACTCCTTCAGACAGCACTGTGCGGTAAGGGTTCAGGGAAGGGTTGAGCGGGTCGGCCCACTCACGGTTTGACAAATGTCTCCCCAGCTCACAGACATACGCTCCCCGTCCCCTGGTGGACAAAGCTACGCCTACGGAATTCAGTAACGCGATCCGTTCACCGACACATTGTCGTACTTCCCGCTCACCGCGCAGAACGGAGCTCCGCCCGGCCGGAGGACAGCAGGAGCAGGGCTGGTGGCCGGCCCTTGCTAGCGCTAGTTCAACGATATATAACGTTGGTATGGCCCAGCGTGCGATGCAGGAGGCGACGTTCCTGATCCTGACCGCGCTGGCTGCTGGCAGCCAGCATGGTTACGGGATCATCACCGACGTCGCCCAGATCTCGCAGGACCGGGTGCGGCTGCGCGCCGGGACCTTGTACACGGCATTGGACCGGCTTCGCACCGATGAGCTGATCGTGGTGGACCGGGAAGAAATCGTGGAGAACCGGCTGCGCCGGTACTACCGGCTGACCCCCAAGGGCTCGGATCTGCTGGCCACCGAGGCAGCGCGACTGCAAGCCAACGCCGTGGCCGCACTGTCCCGGCTGGACGTGGCGGGAGGGACCGCATGACCGAGTCCCCCGCCCTCGAGCGGCGGTACCGGCGATTGCTGGCCTGGTACCCGCAGCGGTTCCGGCGCGAGCAAGAGGACGAGATGCTCGCCGTGCTGATGGCGGGCGCAGCGAAGGGCCAGCGCCGCCCCGGCCTGCGGGAGAGCGCGGACGTGCTCAGAAGTGCGCTGGGCATGCGCCTGTCCCGGGCCCTGCGGCTAGGGCGGGAGAACCGGCGCTGGACCGATGCACTGGCCTTGTTCAGCGTGGTGGCGCCGGTTTTCGTGGTGATGGTCGCTCTCCTCGAGATAGCCCTGCCGTACCACCTGCCCTCAGCGGGCCGATCCCCCTTCCTGTTCCACCGGCCAGGCCCTGTCACCCAGATCGGCGGCCTCTCCCTGCTGAACGCGCCCTTCTTCGACATCGCCCTCGGCTTGCAGGTGATCGTCGCAGCGTTCGCGCTGCTCGGCCGGCGGCGCCTGACCCTGATCGCCATGGCAACGTCCGTCGTGTACTGGATTGTCTACTGGGTCGTTTTCCGTTATGGCATCTCGCAGGTTCCGGACGCACCGCAACTGCTCACCGCCAGTGCGTACATCCTCGGAGCCACCGCCATGCTGGCGTCGCCGGGACCGCCGCGCGGGAGGCAGCTGGTGAACTGGCGCCACTGGGCTGTCCTGCTTCCGGCCGCCGGCCTGGTGCAGGTCCTCACGCTCGTGTCGTACGCGAGGAGCCGGTTCGCGGAGACGGCGACGCTCATCCGGTATGACGCCGCCACCCGGACCTCGACCTGGGGAATGCTGAAGCAGCCAGATATCTCTGGCTACCTGGTCATTGGCGCCGTACTCGCGGTCGCCGTGATTAGCCTGGCCCTGGTCTTCAAAGTGAACCGGTATCTTCTTCTGCTGCTGGCGGCCATGTTTTACTCCTATGCCGTCCAGCTGGCCTTCTCCGGGATATTCCGCCCCGGCGACGTGGGGGCCGACCTGTTGAGGATGCCGACGCCTGGGCATCTGGTCTTGCTCTTCGCGCCGCCCCTGCTGCTCGCCTGCGGCGCGATCCTGACCGGCCTCCTGCCACCCCGCCCGCGTGCGTCAACGCCGCCTGGCCGGGAGGCGTAGCCGGGCCGGCTCAGCCGTACCGGGCTCACGCCGCCTACGCCAGCTTGTCGATTTCCAGGTCAAACGGGTCGCCCCACTCGCTAACGTCAACCGTGCGGTGGCCTCGCGACTCGATGACGAGCACGGTGTGGCCCCGGCCGATCGGCTCAGCCGACCAGGCGATGTAGGCCTCGGTGCCGCCCCGGATCTTGAGCAGTACCTCACCTGGCCCCGCCTGCCCGCGCGTCGCGATCGCCAGGACGCCGATACTGCCGATCAGGGAGGCGTCCCCAGGCACCCGCAACTCCTCAAAATCACCCCGGTTGATGACTTCACACATTAGACCTGTGAGCCTGCCCGCCGTGCTTTCCCGGGCCGCCAGGACCACCTCAATCGCCGGCGGTCCCGGCGCCGCCCTGCGGGTCCCGGCGGCCAGGCCCGGCGGCCGGACCGGCCGGGTCAGCGCAGCAGCGGGACGCGCTCCGCCAGCGGGCCGAGCAGCGCCCGGTCCGCGTCGGTCAGCGGGACCCGCCCGGTGCCCTTGACCGCGGCACTGGCGTCATCCCAGCTGGCCGGCAGCGGGGTGCGGGCCAGGCCGTCCAGTACCCTGCGGACCAGCGCCAGTGACGGCGGGTCGGGCGCCGGCGCGGACGGCAGGTTCACGGTCAGGTCGAGGTAGTGCACCGCGGTCTCCACGGCGAGGGTGGCGGTGAAGTCCGCCGGCCGCAGCACATGCCCCTGGGTGGCCACCGCGGCGGCCGTGGCAGCCCGGGCCGCCCGCACTGCCGCCGCGGCCGTCTCGGACCACACCCGGGCCAGGGTTCCCGGCGGGTAGGCGGAGGCGGCCACGCGGACGAACCGGGCGTGCGCCGCCGCCTCAGCCCGGGCCTGCGCCCCGGCCTCGCCGTCCCGTGGCGCAAACGCGGCCCAGTAGGTCACGTCGTCCCGGTCGGGCGGGCCAGGGACCGGGGTCGCGAACGCCACGAGCGCCCGCTGCGCGTCGAGCAGCTGGTGGTACAGCACGTCGGTCACGGCCCAGCCGGCGCAGCCGCTCGGCAGCATCAGCTCGGCCTCGCTGAGCCCGGTCACCACGTCGGTCACCTTCCGGTAGCCCGCGGCGAGGGCGTCCAGGACGGCGGCATGATCAAGCTCGGTCACCGCCCCATCCTGCCAGCCCATCCAGCCAGCCCATCCAGTCAGCACCGGGCCCTCCCAGGCGGGAGGCGGGGTTCCGGAAGGGAAATCGGCCTGGAGAAAATCCGGGACACCGCGGAATAGCCGGCCGGGGGCCCGCGTTCCTAACCATCGCTGGTGTGTTCGTGTCCCCCGGGCCGCAACTCATCTGCCTTCGCGGAATACCGTCCGGCTGGAGCCGCGTTGTGCCACTCGCCGAGAGGCGACCGCACACCAGCGCTTAAGCGGCGAGGGCCGCGGAGTTACGACTCCGCGGCCCTCGGCGCTGTCCACTAGGCATCGCTCGCTGGCGATTCACCCGGCTGCCGCAGCAGACGACGCGCGTACGGAGGCGGGCCGTTGGGGGTCCGGGGGCTCGGGTCCCCGGGCTAACCCAGCAGCCACCGCACGCCCGTGGTGGCCAGCACGTCGGCGCCGGTGGGGAGCCCGTCCTGGGCTCCTGGCCTGGTCACCGCCGTGGCGGCGACCGCGCAGGCCAGCCGCACCGCGTCGGGCGGCGCCGCTCCTGACGCCAGCGCCACGCCCAGCGCCGCCACGAAGGCGTCACCCGCGCCGACGCTGTCCACGCTGGGCACGCTGAATCCGGGCACGGCGAGCGTGGCGCCAGGGTCAGCCCGCACAGGGTCCGCCCGCACAGGGTCCGCCAGCACAGGGTCCGCCAGCACAGGGTCCGCCCGCACAGGACCGGCCTGCACAGGACCGGCCAGCACCGCCCCGTCCCGTCCCAGCGTGATCACCACATGACCGGCGCCCGCCCCGGCCAGATCGGCCGCGGCGGCCCGGGCCCCGGCCGGGTCAGTCACCGGCCGGCCCAGGATCGCCCCCGCTTCCGGGGCGTTGACGATCAGCCAGTCCACCCCCGCCGCCAGCAGCCCGGAGGCGTCCGGCGGAGCCGGCGCGAGGTTCAGCACCGTCAGCACGCGCGCGGCGCGGGCCCGGCCCAGGGCCGCCGCCAGGACCGGAACCGGGATCTCCGCCGAGAGGATGAGGGCGTCGCAGGGCTCCGCGGCCGACGCGCCGGCTTCCGGCGGGCCGGCCAGCCCGTTCGCCCCCGGGGCCACGGTGATCGAGTTCTCCCCGGCCGCGTCCACGGTGATCAGGGCGAGCCCGGAGGGAACCCCGGCCAGGACGCGGACCGCGGCCACGTTGACCCCGGCCGCCCCGAGCGCGGACCGGAGCGTGCGGCCGAAGTCATCGTCGCCGATGCACCCGGCCATCCGGACGCAGGCTCCCAGCCGGGCCGCGGCCACCGCCTGGTTGGCGCCCTTGCCGCCGGGCTGCAGCCGGGCGGCGGAGCCGAGCACCGTTTCCCCGGGTCCGGCCAGATGGGGCACGGTGACCGAGATATCCATGTTCAGGCTGCCCAGCACGGTGATCCTCGGGGGCTGCGGCATCGGCTCTCCTCACGGCGGCCGGTCCGGTGATCGGCCGGGCGCGATGATACGGCGCAGCCCCGCCCCGGCGGAAGCGCCCCGGCGGAACCACTCCGCTGGAACCACTCCGCCGGAACCACTCAGCCGGAACCGCACCACCAGCGGGCCGCGGCCCGGGCCGCCCGGGCCCGGGCCTGGGTGTCCGGCTCGTCAGAGGCCCAGGCCAGGTAGCCGTCCGGCCTGACTAAAGCGGCGGCGGGCAGGCGCGCCCCGGTGCAGTGGGCGTACCGGACCCGGTGCACCTGCTCCGGCAGGCCGCCGGCCACGGCATCGTTCCGCGCGGCACCGTGGCCCGCGGGACCGTCCCCGGCCGCACTGTTATCTCCCGCACCCTTATCTCCCGCACCGCTATCTCCCGGGCCGTTTCCCGCCGCGCCATCCCCGGCTGGGCTCTCTCCTGCCCCACCACTCCCCTGTGCGCCGCCCGCTTCCAGGAGCACGAAAAGTCCGTTATGGAACAGGTCGTAGAGCCGGGCCGTGCTGCCGTCCGGCCTGGTCAGCCGGCCGCGCGGCAGCCGGGTTCCGGCCAGCGGGTGCGCGGGGCCCGCGCCGGGTGGCCCGCTGGCTCGCCGGGTAGCGGACGCCGAGCCCGGAATAGCTGCGGGCGAGCCGGTCCTGGACCGGGGGCAGCGGGGCGACCACCCGGTGGGCGGCCCAGCGCAGCGCCCGCCGGGGCACGGTGCGGGCCGTGTTCAGCCGGAACTGCCGCCCCGCCAGGGCCAGGACGGCGGCACCGACCGGATGACGCTCCGCGTGGTAGCTGTCGAGCAGCCAGTCCGGCGCCCAGCCCCCGGCGGCCGCCGCCAGTTTCCAGCCCAGGTTGACCGCGTCCTGGAGGCCGGTGTTCATGCCCTGCGCACCTGCGGGCGAATGCGTGTGCGCGGCGTCCCCCGCCAGGAAGATCCGCCCGTTCCGGTACGCCGGGGCCTGGCGGCTCTCGCTGCGGTACCGCCCGGACCAGCCCATGTCGCGGGGTCCGAGGTCCTGGCCGGTAATCCGGGCCAGGCTGTCCCGCACCTCGTCCAGGGTGACCGGCTCGGCTACCGGCACGTCCGCACGCGCGTAGTCGTACAGCACTACCCGGCACGAGCCGTCCCGGAAGGGGAAGACCAGCAGCATGCCGCGATCGGACAGGTCACCGTAGGCGTCGGTCATGGGCAGGCCGTCGAGGAACAGGTCAGCCAGCAGAACCGAGCCCGGGTTGGGGGCACCCGGGAAAGTCAGGCCGGCGGCCTGGCGGGTGAAGCTGCGGATCCCGTCGCAGCCGGCCAGGTAGGCCGCCCGCTCGACCCCGCCGTCCGCCAGCGTCACGCGGACCTCCCCGGCATCCTGCTCGATGCCGGTGACCTGGGCTGACCACCGGATCTCGGCGCCGAGCCCGGCGGCCCGGGCGGCGAGCAGCGTCTCGATCTGGCTCTGCGGCATGTCCAGCAGGTAGGGGAAGTCGGAGTCGAGGCGGGCGAAGCTGATCGCGGCACCCCGGGGGCCGAGCGGGAAGGAGGGGACGGCCAGCCCGGCCTCGGTGAACCCGCCCGCCTGGCCCCGCAGGTCGAGCATCTCCAGGCTCCGCGCGTGCAGGCAGATGGCCCGTGATTCCGCGCGCAGCCCGCTGCGCCGCTCGAGCACCAGGCATCCGACCCCGGCGAGGGCCAGCTCGGCCGCCAGCACCAGCCCCGTGGGTCCCGCCCCGACCACGATTACCCTGCCTGGCCGCCCAGCCCGCACCTGTCCTCCCACGCCGGTAGCAGGTCCTGCGAACCTCTGGGCACAACTGCGGGCAAAGAGGTGGTCCGCACGCCTTCAATGGGGCATAACTTAAGCGATTAGCGCATCGAACGGAACGAGCGCAGCAGTCAGGGACACAAAATGCGATATCGGGTACGGTGGGGAAGATCACAGCGCTTCTGACCAACGTCTCCGTGCGGACACTCATCCTAGGGATTGATGAGACCGGACGGGTCATCCAGCATGACCGGAATGCCCCGGATATCCTGCCCCTGGATTCGGCCGAGCTGGTCGGTGCGCACCTGGCTGATCTGCTCGCCACCCCCTCCACGGCCGATTCGGCCCTGGCCACCCTGATGGACGCCGTCCGGGCCGGCCGGGAAGCCACCGCGGTGCTGCCGATCGGCACCCGGGAGGGACGCCGGGTGGAGACGGTCACCAGCGTGCAGCCCATGCACGGGGAGACCCCCGGCCTGGCGGCCCTGGCCGTCCTGAAGATGCCGCCGGTGCAGCACGAGCGGTTCGTCGACCCGGCCCTCATGCGGCACTCGCTGCTGGACGACACCTTCCGGCAGATCGGGGCGACGCTCGACCTGGACCAGGTGGCGCGCGGCCTGATCAACCTCCTGGTCCCGCACTTCTGCACCGCAGCGGGCCTGCTCGTGCTGGAGAGCGTGGCGGCCGGGGACGAGTTCCCGGTCAATCCCCCGGATGGCTCCCAGCTGCTCCGCCGGCTCGCGGTGGCCACCGACGACGGCTCCCCCGGCTGGGACGCGGCGTTCCCCACCGGGGAGGTCCTGCTGTACCCGCCGGGCACCCCGTACGTGGAGTGCATGGAGACCGGCAAGCCCGTCCGGGTGGCGACGCTGAACCAGGAGGCGGCGGTCAGCATCGCGGAGTCGTGGCTGCGGCGGCCCGTGGCCAGCCTGCTGGCGGAATCCTCGATGCTGCTGCTCCCGCTGGCCACCAAGGACTCCTCGCTGGGCTTCTTCGTCTGCACCCGCAAGTCCGGCTACCGGCCGTTCGATGACTACGACTCCGAGATCGGGATGGAATTCGCCTCCCGGGCCGGGATCTTCATCGACAACGCGCGCCAGTACAACCGGGAGCGCACCACGGCGCTGACCCTGCAGCGGAGCCTGCTGCCGACCGGGTTGTCCTATCCCTCGTCGGTGGACGTCAAGCACCGCTACCTGCCGGGCAGCAAGCTGATCGAGGTCGGCGGGGACTGGTACGAGTCGATCGCGCTGCCCGGCGCGCGGGCCGCGCTGGTGGTCGGCGACGTCGCCGGGCACGGCGTCCGCGCGGCCGTGACCATGGGCCGGCTGCGGACCGCGATCCACACCCTGGCCGCCCTGGAGCTGGCGCCCGCCGACTCCCTGCAGCAGCTCAACGAGCTGATGACGTCGCTCGGCGAGCGCGAACCGCACTTCGCGACCTGCGCTTACGCCCTGTACGACGCGGTGACCGGCAGCTGCGAGATCGCGTCCGCCGGTCACCTGCCGCCGCTGCTGGTCCGGCCGGACGGCACGGGCGAGTTCCTCGACACCAGCCCGGCGCCCCCGCTCGGCGTGGGTGAGCTCCCGATCGAGAGCCGCACGTTCCAGATCGAGGACGGCAGCCTGCTCGTCCTCTACACCGACGGCCTGGTGGAAGACCGGCAGCGGGACATCGACGACGGGCTGAACTTCCTGCGCGCCGTCTTCGACGGGGAGGCCGCCCAGACCTCGCTCGACGATCTGTGCCGGGCCGCGCTGGCCGGCGTGTACGCCCACCAGCAGCGCGATGACATCGCGATCCTGATCGCCCGGCTCAGCCGGATCCCCGCTGATCACCACATCACCTGGACCCTGTCCCCCGAGCTCACCTCGGCGGCCCGGGCGCGCAGCCTGATCCGCGAACCGCTGGAACGGTGGGACCTGGGCGAGCTCGTGCCCACCACCGAGCTGCTCGTCTCCGAGCTGGTCACGAACGCGATCCGGCACGCCACCGGCGAGGTGACGCTGCGGCTGGTGCTGGAGGGGTCGCTGGTCTGCGAGGTGCTTGACAGCTCCGCGGCGCTGCCCCGGCTGCGCCACGCCGGGCGGGACGAGGAGTGCGGCCGCGGCCTGGAGGTGGTCAGCCAGTTCGCGCAGCGCTGGGGCGCGCGGCGGACCCCTGGAGGCAAGATCGTCTGGTGCGAGCAGGCCCTCCCGGCCGCCGGGGCGAACGGCCGGGCCCGTCCGGCCGGGCCGGCTGACTGACTGAGGGCCCGGGCCGGACGGCTCCGGGCTCAGGTCGCGGTGCCCCGGGTGTCCTGCCTGATCGACAGCTTGCCATTCTGCATGATCCCGATGCGCTGGGCGCGCCGGGCCACCGAGCTGTCGTGGGTGACCAGGACGAGGGTGAGTCCGGTGTCCCGCCACAGCGTCTCCAGCAGGCCCATGATGTCGTCCCGGGTTCCCTCGTCCAGGTTGCCGGTCGGCTCGTCGGCCAGCAGCACCTTGGGCTCCTTGACCAGGGCCCGGGCGATCGCCACCCGCTGCTGCTGGCCGCCGGACATCTCCGAGGGCAGGTGCCGGGCCCGCTCACGCAGACCCACGTTCTCCAGCGCCGCCGTGGCCCGGGCCTGCCGCTCCGCCGCCCCGACGCCCAGCGGCACCAGGGCGACCTCCACGTTCTCCAGCGCGCTCAGCGTCGGGATCAGGTTGAAGGTCTGGAAGATGAAGCCCATCGAGACCGCGCGGACCTTCGTGACCTGCGTTTCCCGCATGGCCGCGAGGTCCTGGCCGTCGAAGTCCACAATGCCCGAGGTGGGCCGGTCCAGCGCGCCGAGGACCTGCAGCAAGGTGGTCTTCCCGTGGCCGGTAGGACCCTGGATCGCCAGCCACTCACCGTCCTCGATGACCAGGTCCACGCCCGCCAGGGCGTCGACCGTGGTCCGGCCCTTCTGGTATTTCTTCGTGACGCCCGTGAGCTTGTACATGATTTCCCTCTTTCCTTATCCGACCCGGGACAGTGCCGCGGCCGGGCGCAGCCGGGCGGCCCGCCAGCCGCCGAAGCCGCCGGCGATGAGGCCGCCGGCGATGGCCAGCACCACGGCGAGGACCACCGCGCCGATGGTCACCGGCGCGGTCAGGTGAACCGCCACCGGGTGGGTCGCGGCCCGCGCGAAACCTCCCGGGCCGCCCCCCGGAGCGCCCGCGGCGCCGCCGAAGCCGCCGCCGAACGTGCGGGCCCCGCCGGGGGTGGCGCTGCCGGTCGTCTGGCCCACCGACGCGGTCAGCGGCGGCGCCAGCCTGGACACCACGGCCGCCCCGGCGAGGCCGAGCACGACCCCGATCGCGCCGCCGATGATGCCGATGGCGATCGACTCGCCCATGACCTGGCCGGTGATCCGCCGGCTCCGCCAGCCGAGCGCCTTGAGCGTGCCGAACTCCCGTACCCGCCGGGCGACCGCGGCCATGGTCAGCAGGCTGGCCAGCAGGAACGCGGCCGCCAGGACCGCGATCGCCAGCCACCTGCCGAGGTTGTCAGCCAGGCTGGCCGCGCTCGACAGCGACCCGGTCACCTCGCCGGCCAGGCTGCTCGACGTGGTCACGGTGGCCTTGGGCAGCATCGCGGAGATCTCCCCCGCCACGCCGCTGATGTTCGAGGCGCTGTCCGCGGCCACATAGATCGTGTTGACCTTGCCCGTCAGCCTGGCCAGCGCCTGCGCCCGGGCCAGCGGGATGAACACGTCGGAGGCGTCGCTGCCCGCGCTGGCGATGCCCACCACCTTGAAGCTGGTCTTGGCGACCGTGATGGTCGAGCCGGCGCTCAGCTTCTTCTGGGTCGCGTAGTCGGAGTTGACCACGGCCACGTTGGAGGAAGCGTCGGAGGATGCGAACGTGCGGCCGGACTTGAGCTTGGCCGAGCTGAGCGGACCCAGCGCCCCGGTGCTCAGGTCGACCCCGCTGACCGTGAACGAGCTGGACTTGAAGTTGCCGCGGAAGGAGCCGCCACCGCCGGTCCCGCCGCCACCGCCGAAGCCGGTGCCACCGCCACCTGAGGTGTTGACGGCCGGGATCTTCCCGGTGATGACCGCGTCGGTGAGGCTGAGCGCGCCGGCCGCGCCGGCCACGTGGTGCAGCGTCCCGATGCCGGTGACCGACGACGCGCCCAGCGTGCCCAGCCCGGCGCTGGTCAGGTTGTCAATATCGATCTTCGTGCCGGACGCGGGCCGCGACTGGCTGCCCACCCGGCCGCGGAACCCGAAGCCGGCCGGGCTGCCCGAGCCCGCCGTGGGCGTCTGGGTGACCGTGATGTCGGTCCCCACCCCGTACAGCGAATGCAGCACCGTGGCCTGGGCGTCCTTGACCCCCGAGGACGCCGCGGTCACGGTGATCACCAAGCCGATTCCCAGGGCCAGGCCGAGAGCGATGAAAATCGCCTGGCGTATCCTCCGGCGCAACTCACGCCGGAGATAGGTGAAGAACATGAAGACTCCTCGGGGAATTGCCCGCATCACCACGCGGGCCGATGGCGCACTGAATGCGAGCAAGATCCTGGCGGTCATTCCTGAATGGGCGCTGCAGGGCCTCTGCGGGATCGCCGTATTCCCCGGCTCGTCTGGTTACGGGCCCGGCTCAGGACCGGCCGCGCGCGACGAACAGCCGCAGCCACAGGTGACCCTTGATCTCCCAGCTGTGCACCAGCGTGAAGCCCAGGCCGTGCAGGATCAGCACCGGCTTGGGCGTGTTCCACTCCACCACCCATAGCCGCCTGACCCGGGCCAGCCGCTGCCGGATCAGCGCGGCGGGCGCGTACGTGCCGCCGAGGGTGGCGGACTGCTGTGCCGAGACGCCCCGGCTGATGTCATGCAGCCGGGCCAGCCCGGACGGGTAAGCCCCCTCCAGGGTGCGCTCCCCTGATCCCCGGCCCGGGCCGTTCTGCGCGCTGATGTTCAGCAGCGCGTCGCCCGGCTCCGCGTGCCGGGCCACCACGCGGTCGGCGGCGCGGATGTTGATCCCGTGCCCATCCGGGTAGCGCTCGGCGACCTGGGCGTTCAGCCCGGCCACCACGATCAGCACGAGCGCCACCGGTCCCGCGTAGCGGCCGAGCGCGGCCACGGCCGCCCCGATCAGCAGCGCGGCAGCGGGGATGCAGTACACGATGTAGCGGTAGGTGTAGACGGGGTGCACCACGGAGGCCAGGAGCAGGATCACCGGGGGCAGGATCAGCCAGGGCAGGCCCAGCGCGAGCAGCCCCGCGGGCCAGTACTGGCCCAGCCGCGACCGCCCCGCGACCAGCCCGGCGAGGCAGACCACCACCGTGAGCAGGAACAGCACGGACGGGCCGATGATCCGCTGGACGCTCAGCACCTGGCCGAGCCCGGGCGGCTTGAGCCAGCGGATCTGGTGCAGCTGCCCGTATCCGGCCACCGCCACCGGGCTGACCACGATGAGGGCCGCGGCGGCCGCGATCAGCCAGCCCAGGATCAGCCCCCGGCCGACCCGGTGGCGACGGCGCAGGACGGCCAGGGTGATCGCGTGCGCGAGCACGATCAGCAGGGCGAACAGGTTGGCCAGGCCGAGGAAGGCCAGCGATACGCCGTACCCGGTGATCCAGCGCCGCCGGGCCGCCTCCGCCTGGAGCGCCCGGACCAGGCAGTAGCTGGCCAGCGTGCCCAGCGCCGCGACCAGGGCACCTTCGCGGGCGGTCTCGGCGAACCAGCTGACCGGGGGCAGGACCGCGAAGACCAGTCCCGCGGCCAGCCCGGCCCGCGAGGACACCAGCCGGCCGCCCAGGGCGGTGACCAGGGCCGCGGTGACGGCCAGGGCGACCGCGGAGGGCAGCCGGAGCGCGAACTCGCTGGAGCCGCCGGCCCGCACCACCACCCAGATCAGCGCGTAGTAGGCGCCATGCACCACGTCAACGGTGCCGAGCATGCGCACCAGCTGGGGGAAGCTCCGGTGCACGGCGGCCAGGGTGGCGGTCTCATCCCGGGTGAACGACGGCCGCTGGATCTCCAGCAGCCCGATCAGCAGCGTGAGGACGGCCGGGATGAGGGGCAGCCAGGCCGGGCCGGGATCGGGGCGGTCCGGCGAGGGGGCCGCCCCGGCGTCGCCCGTGCCACCCTGCCCGTCGATGACCACCGGGCGCGCGGAACTGGGCACCTTATTGTCCTCACCAAAGCGGCGGGCCATCTCGCTCGGCCCTGCGGGCGGCCGGAATTGCGCCGATTACCCGCACTCTACGTGGGCCCGCAGCGCCGCTTTCGCGGTCACCTATCGCTTTGGTGATACCACAGGAGAAAACAGGCTGAGCCGTGACCTGAAACGGGAACGGCTTTACCTGTGCCTAGCTGCCGCGTGCGGCGCGGATTGTCTCGCGCAGCGACCCCGTGGTGGCCAGCACCGCCGAAGGCTCATACCCGCAGTGCGCCATGCAGTTCGCGCAGCGCGGGTCCTTGCCCCGGCCGTAGGAGTCCCAGTCGGTGGTCTCGATCAGCTCCTTGTAGGTCTTCACGTAGCCGTCGGACATCAGGTAGCAGGGCTTCTGCCAGCCCAGCAGCGAGTAGGACGGGATCCCCCAGGCGGTGCAGCCGAAGTCCGTCTTGCCCTCCAGGAAGTCCAGGAACAGCGGCGTGTGGTTGAGCCGCCAGCGCTTCCGGTTCCCGTTGTCGAAGGCCTTGCGGAACAGTTCCCTGGTCTCGGTGACGCCCAGGAAGTGGTCCTGGTCGGGCGCCTTCTCGTAGGCGTAGGCCGGCGAGATCTGCATCATGTCGACGCCGAGGTCATCGTTGAGGTAGTTGAGCACGTCGATGACCGTCTGCGGGGTGTCGGTATTGAAGACGGTGGTGTTCGTGTTGACCGTGAACCCCCGCTTCTTCGCTTCCCTGATCGCCGCGACGGCGTCGTCGAACACGCCATCCTTGTTGACCGACTCGTCGTGCCGCTCTTTCAGCCCGTCGATGTGCACCACGAAGGAGAAGTACGGCGACGGCGTGAACTTGTCCAGCTTCTTCGGCAGGAGCAGCGCGTTGGTGCACAGGAAGACGAACTTCTTGCGCTTGACCAGCTCAGCGACGATCACGTCGATCTGCGGGTGCATCAGCGGCTCGCCACCAGCGATGGACACCATCGGGGCACCGCACTCCTCGACCGCCTCCAGCGCCTGCTCGACGGGCATCCGCTGCTTGAGCACGGTGTGCGGCTGCTGGATCTTCCCGCAGCCCGCGCACTTAAGGTTGCACGCGAACAATGGCTCCAGCTCCACGATCAGCGGGAACTTCTTGTTCCGGCTGAGCTTCTGGCGCATCAGGTATGAGCCGATCCGCATGCTCTGGCGTAGGGACACACTCATGACTGCCTAACCTCCTTGGGCAGGCTGAATCGGATGTTCTCAGTGGTGATCACGCGCTCGCTGACCTCGACGGCGCCGAGGCCCCCCAGTGCGGTGACGATGTCCTGGACGACCGCGGGGGGCGCGGACGCGCCCGCCGTCAGGCCGATCGTGGACACCCCGGCCAGCCAGCCCAGCTCGATGTCGGACGGGCCGTCGATCAGGTAGGCGGTGGTGCCCGCCCGCTGCGCGGTCTCCACCAGCCGCACAGAGTTCGATGAGTTCGCCGACCCGGCTACCAGCACCAGGTCGGCGTCGGCGGCCACGGCCCGGGCCGCGCGCTGCCGGTTCGTGGTCGCGTAGCAGATGTCGTCGCTGCCCGGCGCGCGGGCGGCCGGGAACCGCTCGCGCAGCGCCTCGGCGATGTCCGCGGCCTCGTCCGCGGCCAGCGTGGTCTGCATGAGGTAAGCCACCTTGGCCGGATCCGCGGGCTGCAGCGCGCCCACGTCCCCGGCCGTCTGGACCAGGGCCACGGAGTCCGGGGCCTCACCCAGCGTGCCCTCGACCTCCTCATGCCCCTCGTGCCCGATCAGCGCGACCAGGTAGCCGTCCGAGGCGAACCGGCGCGCCTCGGCGTGCACCTTGGCCACCAGCGGGCAGGTGGCGTCCACCGTGGTGAGGCCGCGGCGGTCAGCCTCGGCCCGGACCGCCGGGGACACGCCGTGCGCGGAGAACACCACGCAGGCGCCGTCCGGCACCTCGCTGAGCTCATCCACGAACACCGCCCCGCGCTCCTCGAGCCCGGCCACCACGTGGGAGTTGTGCACGATCTGCTTGCGTACGTAGACCGGGGCCCCCTGCTGATCGAGGGCCCGCTCCACGATCTCGATGGCCCGCTCCACCCCGGCGCAGAACGAGCGCGGCCCGGCTAGCAGCACCTGCCGCTGCCCGGCCGCCGCGGCCCACCTGGCCAGCGCGGGCGCGGCGGCCCGCAGCGAGCGCAGCGCGGCCAGCCCGCCGCCCAGGGCCCCGGGACTGACCAGGGGACGGTCTGGCGTATCGGATACGGCCCGGACCACCGCCAGCGGCCTGCCGTCCGCCGCGCCGGCCAGCACGGCCGATTCCATATCCGCAACGAGGGCCCCGGACGCGGCCAGCCGCTCGCGCTCGGTGCCACGGACCAGGTGGTCCACGGTCACGATCCGGCCGACCCGGACCCGCAGGCCCGCCCGGCGCAGCTCGCCCGCCAGCAGCTCGGCTGAGGCGCAGGGGATGACACGGTTCCCGTCGGTGACCTCGCTGGCGACCACGAGATCACCCGGCCGCAGGTCCGCAGCCAGCCCGCCGCCCGTGCCCGCCACGGCCAGGGCGGCGAACGGCTCCCCGCGAAGCGCGGCTTCCCGGGCGCCGGCCCGGCGCGGCCCGAACCCGGTCGCCACGACCCGGCCCGCCAGCGGGCCCGCGTCGCGCAGCCCGCGCCGCAGCGCCCTGGCCTCCAGCCGCAGCGGGGCGCAGACCAGGAGCCCGGATCCGGGCACCGGGCTGCGCCGGGCCCGCACGCTGGCCACCTGAAGCCGGGTCATGGCCGGGCCGCCAGGTACCGGCCCAGCGCGGACACCGGGAAGACCAGCCGGTACAGGTGGTAGTTGATGTAGAAGTCGCCGGGGAAGCCCGTCCCGGTGTATTCCGGCTCGTCCCAGGTGCCGTCGGCCCGCTGATGCTCGGCGAGCCAGCGGACGCCGGCCTCCGCGGCCGGGCCCGGCGGACCCGCCGCGAGCAGGGCCAGCAGCGCCCAGGCGGTCTGCGAGGCGGTGGACGTGCCCTGCCCGGCCAGCTGCGGGTCGTCGTAGGACCGCATGTCCTCGCCCCAGCCGCCGTCCGGGTTCTGGTGTGCTTCCAGCCAGCCGACCGCGCGCTGGATGACCGGCTTGGACGGCGGTACCCCGGCCGCGACCAGGGCGGGCACCACCGCGCCGGTACCGTACACGTAGTTGGCCCCCCAGCGCCCGAACCAGGAGCCGTCCTTCTCCTGCGCACGCAGCAGCCACACCACGCCCCGGCGGGCGGCCCGGCTGCCGGCCAGGCCCTCCGCGGCGAGCGCCTCGACCACGTGCGCGGTCACGTCGGCTGACGGCGGATCGACGACCGCCCCGAAGTCGCAGAACGGCAGCTTGGTCACCAGCGTGGAAGTGTTGTCGGCGTCGAACGCGCCCCACCCGCCGTCGGCGGACTGCATGCCGGTGATCCAGCGCAGCCCGCGCCCGATGGCGGGATGCCGGGGCTGCCCGCCCGGCTGGCCCGGTGCTGGCTGGCCCGGTGCTGGCTGGCCCCGTGCTGGCTGGTCTCGTCCTGGCTGGCCCGGTGCGGTGCGGCGGAGCGCGAGCACGGCTTCGGCGGTGTCGTCGATGTCGGGGTAGCCGTCGTTGTCGAACTCGAACGCCCATCCGCCGGGTTCCAGCCAGGGGCGTCGCACCTGCCAGTCACCCGGGCCGGGTATCTCCTCGTCGAGCAGCCAGCCGGCCGCCCTGGTCAGCGCGGGATGCTCCGGCGGCAGCCCGGCGTCGGCCAGGGCCACGACCGCCAGCACCGTGTCCCACACCGGGGACTGGCAGGCCTCGAGCCTGCGCACCGGGCCGTCGGGTGAGTCCTCGATGATCGTGAAGCGGTCCAGCCCGGCCAGCCCGCGCTTGATCACCGGATGGTTGAGCCCGTACCCGAGCAGGTGCAGGGCGATCAGGGAGTACACCCAGGGCGGCTGGATCCCGCCCCAGCAGCCGTCCTGCTCCTGCCGGGCGATGATCCAGTCGGCGCACCGGCGCAGCGCGGCGCGGCGCATCGCCCGTACCGGCCGGGTCCGCTGGCCGTGGCGTTCCAGCACGTGCAGCACCCGGTCCAGCCCGCCGAAAGCGAGCTCCCAACCGGTCCGGTCCGCGGCCTGAGGCGACTTGCGGGCCCGGTCGCCTGGCTCATTCTGGCCAGGCGCCCGGATCTCGTCCAGGCCGAAGGGGAGGGACCGGACCGGGCGGAGCGAGCCCACCACGGTCAGCGGCACAATCGTCTGCCGCGCCCAGCAGGCCCAGTCGTACACATTAAGCGGGAACCAGGTCGGCAGGTACACCATTTCGGGAGGCATCACCGGCAGGTCATCCCACGACCACTGGCCGAAGAGCGCGAGCCAGATCCTGGTGAACACCCGCGTGGCGGGGATGCCGCCATGCGACCTGATCCACTCGGCGGCCCGGGTCATGTGCGGTGCGCTGGGCAGATGCCCGCCCAGCCGCAGGGCGACGTAGGCCTCGACGGTCGTGGACAGGTCACCGGGGCCGCCGAAGAAGTTGGCCCAGGTCCCGTCGGCCCGCTGCTGGGAAGCGATCCACCGCGCGGCCGCGGCGCTCTCGTCCTCCGTGCGGATGCCGAGGAACTCACGGAGCAGCAGGTCCTCAGCGTCCATCGTGACGTTGGTTTCCAGCTCCCCCTGCCACCAGCCCTGCTCATGCTGGAGGCCGAGCAGGTGGTCGCGGGCGCGGGCCAGCGCGGCCTCCGCACCGGAGAGCGCTGAGGGACCGCCGGATCGCGCGTGCGTCACTGTCATCGTCTCACCTCGCCTTCACCACACTGCCCCGTACTAGCCCCCCGGCTCACCAGTCACACCCGGGGCCGGTCTCGTGCCGGCGCTGAACCTCGTCAGCACCGCCGGGCCCTCAGCACCGATGGCCCACACCAGCGGTTAACCCGTCAATCTCCTGATCGCCGCGACCCCGCCGCTCAGCCCTGAGCGCAGATGTCTCATCACCGCTGCCCGCTCACCATTGGCGCGCCGTGATGAACTCGGCGATCCCCGCGAACTCGGCACGCACGTCGTCGGGCATGTCGGTCTCGGTCAGGCACTTCTCCGCCGCCGCCAGCTGCGCCGCGGCCTCGTTCTCGGTCCAGTCCTTGCCGCCCGCTTCCTCCACCAGGCGGGCCGCCCGGATCAGGTCTTCCTCACTCAGCGCCTCGGTCCTGGCCAGCAGCCCGGCCAGCTCGTCCGCGGCCGGGGTGCCGCTGGTCAGGGCGGCCACCACGGGAAGCGACTTCTTCCTGGCCCGCAGGTCAGCGCGCACCGGCTTGCCGGTCACCTCGGGCGCACCCCAGATGCCGAGCAGGTCGTCGGTGAGCTGGAAGGCCAGCCCGGCGTGGGCGCCGAAGCCGGCCAGGCCCATGGCCAGCCCGGGAGGCGCACCCACGTGGATCGCCCCGATGCTGCACGCGCAGGCCATCAGCGCTGCGGTCTTGTCCCCGGCCATGGTCAGGCACTCGGGCAGGTTCACGTCGTTGCGCTGCTCGAACGCCAGGTCGGCGCCCTGTCCCGCGATCAGCCTGAGGACCGCGGCGGACAGGCACCGCGCGGCCCAGATCCCCTGGGCCGCGGTGTCCTCGAGCAGGATGTCCTGGGCCAGCGCGAGGAGCGCGTCACCGGCGAGGATGGCCGCCCCGACTCCGTGCACTGTCCAGGCGGTCGGCCGGTGCCTGCGCTCGGTGTCGCCGTCCATGATGTCGTCGTGCAGCAGCGAGAAGTTGTGCACGAGCTCCACCGCGACCGCGGCGGGCACGCCGCGCTCCGGCGACGCCCCGGCCGCCCGGGCGGACAGCAGGGCCAGCGCCGGCCGCAGGGCCTTGCCCGCGCCGCTGCCGTCCAGCCCCAGATGGTAGGCGGCCACCGTGCGGACCTCCGGGCTGAGCCGCTCCACGGCCGCGGCGATGCCCGGGCCGACCAGGTCACGGGCGGTCTCCACGCCCGCAGGCATCACGGCGGTCACGAGGCGGCCCCGGCGACCTCGGCCGCCCGCGCGGCCACGGCAGCTCCGTAGCGTGATTGGGTCATATCGCGTCGCAGCTCCCGTGCTGCGGACAGTCCGCTTCGCACCGCACCCTCCATCGTGTCGGGCCACCCGGTATCGGTCCATGCGCCCGCGAGCACCAGGCCAGCCAGCCTGGTCGTGGCTCCCGGCCGCTTCTCGCCACAGCCGGGCTCCTGCCGGAATGTGGCCCGGCGTTCCCTGGTGACGAAGAAGTCAGTGATCCGCGCGTCACGCGCGGCGGGGAAAATCTCCTCCAGCGCCGGGACGAACTGCTCCCGCAGCTGGGCCGCGGGCGTGTCCACGACGTCATCGGCGGCCGACACCGAGACGGCCAGGTACTGGCCGTCGGCCAGCCCGGACGGCCCGGTGCGGTCGAAGACCCACTGCACGGGCGAGTCCACCGCGGCCGCGAACGGCAGCCGGGTGACCCGGCGGTCGTAGATGACGTGCACGTTGACGATCGGGGAGGCGCCCAGCTCGCGCCAGCGGTCCGGCCCCGGCCCCACCGCGGCGGCGCCGTCGGGCAGCAGCCGGGCTGCGGCATCCGGCGGCACGGCCAGGACCACCCCGTCCGCCGCGAGGCCGGCGCCGCGCGGGGCGTCACTCACCCCGCGGTCGGCCAGCTGCACCCGGAAACCCCCGCCGGGCAGCGGCTGGACCGCGGTCACCTTGGCCCCGAGCCGCACGCTGGCGCCGAGCTGGTCCAGCCGCCGGGCGGCGGCCTTCCCGTGCAGGTCGCCGAGCGGGATAGCCGGGGTGCCGATGTCCGCCGCGTCCCGGGCGCCGAGCAGCGCGGTGCGCACCACGGTCGCCGCCAGGGACAGGTTGGCGTCGTCCCCGGCCACGTTCAGCGCGGAGACGGTGAACAGATCCCAGAGCACCCGCCGGGCGCGTTCGCCCTGGCCATGCGCGGCCAGCCAGTCCCCCAGGCGCTGGGTGTCGAGGCCAGGCCGGGCCGGGTCGAGGAAGCGCATGGCCAGTGCGGCCCGGGTCACCCGCAGCCGCTCGGCCGGCGACAGCAGCGGGTAGGTCACCAGCGCCTGGCCCATGTGCAGCGGGCCAGGAAGCCGGGTCCGGCGCAGCCGGGCCTGGCCGCGGCGGCCGAGCACCGCGACGTCGAAACGGTCCTGCAGGGACACCGAGCCGGTCATCCCGAGCCGGGCGATCAGCTCCCGGTAGGCGCTGCAGCAGCCGAGGAACACGTGCTGGCCGTTGTCGACGACCAGCCCGTCCCGGGTGAACGAGCAGGTCGCCCCGCCCAGCCTGGGCCTGGACTCCAGCAGCGTGACCCGGGCACCCGCCTCGCGCAGCGCGATCGCGGCGCTGATCCCGGCCAGGCCACCCCCGACCACCACCACGTGGCGCCCGGGGGTCTCCTGGACGGGGCGTCCCAGGCCCGTGGTCATCCGGTCGGGGCTCATCGTGACGCTCCCGCGGTGGGGGTGGGCTGGGGCGGGCCGGAGTGCCCGGACCGCAGCGCCGCGCCGGCCAGCGACTTCACCGCCACCATGGCCTTCTGGCCGGGTGAGAGGGAGACCCGGCGCTGCAGCACCAGCTCGGGGGCGGCGGCGATGCTCTGCAGCAGCCGGAAGTAGATCCCGGCCATCGCGCCGGTGCACGCCGCGCTGCGCCGGTCCAGCATCGGCATCAGCCGCAGCCCCCGGGAGTACCAGTCGCGGGCCCGTTCCGCCTCGAACACCACGAGGTCCACGAGCTTCGGGTCAGCAGCAGGCCAGCCCGAGCCGTTGGGGCGCAGCTCGGTGCCGAACCGCTTGAAGTCCTCGGCGGGCAGGTAGATCCGCCCGTCCCGGTAGTCCTCGCGGATGTCGCGCAGGATGTTGGTGAGCTGGAGGGCCACGCCGAGCTGGTCGGCCAGCGGAGCGGCCGCCGCCATGTCCCGGGCCCCGAACACGCCGAGCGACAGCCGCCCGATAGAGCCCGCCACGCAGCGGCAGTAGTGCCGCAGATCGTCGAAGGTGCCGTAGCTGGTCCCCCGCACATCGGCTTCGCACCCATCGATCAGCTCGCCGAACGCTTCCAGCGGGATGGGAAACCGGTGGCCCGCATCGGCCAGGGCCACCAGCACGGGATCGCTCCCGGGAGCGCCTCCCCCGGCCAGCACGGTCACGCTGGCCCGGGCCTGCGCCAGCGCGGCGAGCTTGTCCGCCGGGGGCAGCGTGCCGTCGCCGATGTCGTCGATACGCCGGGCGAACGCGTAGACCGCGGCGAGCGCGCTCCGCTTGCCCGGCGGCAGCAGCCGGATGCCGTAGGAGAAGTTGCGCGCCTGGGACCAGGTGATTTCCTCACAGTGCCGGTAGGCCGCCGCCACGTCCATCGCATCACTTCCCGGCTGCATAAGCCCTCAGCATCTCCCTGGCCAGGCGGCCCCGGCGCGGCTTGTGCGTCGCGCGCAGCACATCGTGCCCGGCTCCGGCGATCGCGGCCAGCGCGGCCCGGCCGCCGGCCACGTAACCGGCCACGGCAACCCGGGCCGACCCGTGCAAATTCCCCACCAGGGGGGCGCCTTCGTCGAGAAGCTGGCGGGCCCGCTCCACTTCGAACTCCATCAGGGCCCGGAGCTGCGGCCCGGCGGACGGGGCCGCGAGGTCGCTCTCAGCGCACCCGAACCGCTCCATGTCCTCGGCGGGCAGGTAGATGCGGCCCGCCTGGAAATCCTCGGCCACGTCCTGCCAGTGCTCGGCGAGCTGGAGTGCGGTGCAGACCCGGTCGGACAGGATCATGCGCTCCGGGGTGGCCGCCCCGAAGACGTGCAGCACGATCCGGCCCACCGGGTTAGCCGAGAGCCGGCAGTAGCCGACGAGGTCGCTGAACGCCGGGTACCGGCTGACCACCTGGTCCTGCCGGTTAGCCCGGATCAGGTCGGCGAACGCCTGCTGGGGGACGGCACACTCGCCGACCACCGCGGCCAGCGCCCGGACCACCCCGATCTGCGGGGCCTGGGGCACCGCGTCCCGGGTCACGGCCTCCCGGGCCGGGCCATCCGGGGCCGGGTTTTCCCGCAGCGCCGGGTCCTGGAACTGGTAAAGCCGACCGAGGTCGGCTTCCAGCGCGTCCAGGAGTCCGGCCCGCTCGCCGGGTGGTGCCTCGTCGCCCATGTCGTCCACGGCCCGGGCGAAGCCGTAGACCGCCGCCAGCCGCCGCCGGTACCGGCCCGGCAGGAGCCGCAGCGCCACCGGGAAGTTCTCGCCCGATGCCTGGGCAGCCGCAGCCGACCCGATGGCTTCCGCCGACGGGGTAACCACCGCTGTGCCGCGCGGTTCACCCAATCGTGTTACCCCCTGGCTCACAGCACCTATCACCGCACACTTGCCATACAAATGCAAACAATGACATGGACGTCACCTGACACGGGTGTCGCTGATCGTCTCGATGAGGCTGAGCTAGTTCAAGGCGGCCTTCACGGCAGCAGCATGGTCTCATTATGCCCAGCCGCGCCGCGGGCACGCACCCGGGGCCGCCCTGGTGGTCACTTATCACATTGCGTGGGCCATTAGCAACGCGCCGTCCCAGCCAAGTTTCCCGGGTTATGACTTTGGCCCAGGCCAGCTACGCGGTGAAGCATCGTTGCAGGTCAGACGCATGCTCACGATATTGGGACGACGGCCGGGATATGTTTCAAGTGCGTTACGAATTGGCTGCATCTCAGCGATATCAGTGGAGTACGGGAGGCTGCGCCCACCCTCTTGCCCGGTGAGGTTACCGAACGCAATCTATACGCGACGCTGCAGCGCCAGCCGGGGTGCCGCGTTTGCCACGGCTCCCATCGCGGACTGGGCCCCCATTCACTGACATGAATGTCATATTCGCGGCCGCCCCGCCCACCGGTAGGGGCGGCCAGGCTTAGCGGCGGGCCGGGCCGGCGCCCTAGCCCGAACAGATGATCCCGCCGGGCCTGCGACTGGCCGCCTCCGACTGGCCACCCTGCGACTGCCGGGCCCGCTGGCCGCTGCAGCCAGGCGGCCAGCGGGAGCGGGCCAGGTGACCAACATGAGGGGCGGCACGGCCCGCGATAGTGGGGTGGGCGGGACGGGCACGCCTGCCCACCAGGCACAGCAGGCACAGCAGGCACGCTGCGTTTACCACGAAATCGGGATAAATGCCCTCAAGCTGGGCTGATCATACGTTTTCCCAGTAAGTGACATTACTCACTGCTACGCTCGAAAAATTCGGGGGGGCCTCCGAAGCTCCTTCGTAGCCATGTGGTCACAATTCCGTTCCACTCACACTTCGAGGCCTGAGCCATGGGGTTGCGTCTCCGGTCCATCCGCCTGCGGATCTTCCTGCTCGTCCTGGTCCCGGTGCTGTCACTGATCGCTTTGTACGCGTTCGCCACGTTCATCACCGCCCGGGGAGCTCTCACCCTCTCCCAGGCGAGCACGATCAAGTCCGTCACCGGCCAGCCCACCGGCGTGTTCCTGGGCGAGATCGATGCGGAGCGGCCGCTCGCGATCGTCTACCTGTCCAGCCCGTCCGGCGCCAGCCTGGCCATGCTCCAGGTCCAGCAGGCCAAGACCAGCGCGGCCGCCGCGGCCCTGCAGACCGCCCTGGGCTCCGCGGGGACGATGAACAACGCGACCGCCCCCGAGAAGCAGGCCATCGCCACCCTGCTGAAGGACATCAAGGGCCTTCCCGCACTGCGCGCCCAGGTGCGCTCGCAGATCATCAGCAAGTCCCGGGCCCTCGCCGAGTACAACACCATGGTGGCCGACGCTTACTCGGTCCTCGACCAGGCCATCCTCGAGCAGACCAACGTCACGCTGGTCACCCAGGCCCAGGACTTCGTCCGGATGGGCCGGTCCGAGGACCTGATGCTGCAGGAGAGCGCGATCATCTCGGGCGACCTGGCCGCAGGGTCGTTCCCGGCCGCTGACCGGGAGGCGTTCACCCAGCTGGCCGGGGCCCGCCGGACCCTTTACAGCCAGACCCTGCCTGATCTCCAGCCGCGATACCGCGCCTACTACACCCGGGCCATCAGCCCGCAGGCCATGACCGCCCTGTCCGGGCTGGAAAACCAGCTGATGAGCGACACCCGGACCAGCGGCCCGCCACCGGTCCAGCCGCAGCAGTGGGAGGCGGCGGTCGGCGGGGTGGCCGCGGGCCTGTCCCGGGCCGGAACCCAGGCGTCGAACACGATCACCGGGCAGGCGACGACCAACTCCGACGACACCTACCTGGAACTCATCCTGGCGGGCGGGCTCGGCCTGCTCGCGGTCATCTTGTCCATCCTCGTGTCGTTCGTGATCGGCCGGGGCCTGATCCGGGAGCTGGCCGCGCTGCGCGAGTCGGCGCTGGAACTGGCGAACGTGCGGCTGCCCAGCGTGGTGAACCGGCTGGCGGCCGGGCAGGACGTGGACATCTCCGCCGAGGCTCCTGACCTGCCCACCAGCTCGGACGAGATCGGCCAGGTCCAGCAGGCCTTCAACGCGGTCCAGCAGACCGCGGTGGAAGCGGCCGTGGGCCAGGCCCGGCTGCGGCAGGGCATCAGCGACATCTTCCGGAACCTGGCCCGGCGCAGCCAGTCGCTGCTGCACCGCCAGCTCGCCCTGCTCGACGCGATGGAGCGGCGGGCGAGGGAGCCGGAGGAACTCGAGGACCTGTTCCGCATCGACCACCTCACCACCCGCATGAGGCGGCACGCGGAGAGCCTGATCATCTTGTCCGGCGAGGCGCCCGCCCGGGCCTGGCGGCGGCCCGTCCCGTTCGTGGACGTGCTCCGGGCGTCCGTGGCCGAGGTCGAGGACTACACGCGGATCAAGGTCACCACCAATACCCGGGCGGCCATCACCGGCCCCGCCGTGGCCGACGTCATCCACATGATCGCGGAGCTGGCGGAGAACGCTGTCGTCTTCTCCCCGCCGAACACCCCGGTGCTGATCAGCGGCGATGTGGTCGGCCGCGGGTTCGCGGTGGAGATCGAGGACCGCGGCCTCGGGCTGAGCGAGGAACGGCGGGCGGAACTCAACGACTTCCTCGAGAACCCGCCGCCATTCGACCTGTCCGGCAGCGACCAGCTCGGCCTGTTCGTCGCCAGCCAGCTGGCCAGGAAGCACAGCATCCGGATCGTCCTGCGGGGCTCCCCCTACGGCGGGACGACCGCGATCGTGCTCATCCCGAACGCCCTGGTCGTCTCGGAGGAGAGCTACCAGCCAGACGGGGCAGACCCGGCCGCCGGGGTGCAGCTGACCGGCCGGCACGCGGCCCGGGATGACCCGGGCGGCCTTACCTCTGGTGCCGGGGACACGGCCAGCCCGGCCGGGAAGCCCGTCCTCACCGAGGTGACCGCGGCCGAGCCGGACCGCCCGGCCGGGCGGTGGCCAGAGGACAGCGGGACCGACCCCTGGATCGCCTTTGCGGGAACGGCCGGCGAGGACACGGGGAACGGGAACGGGTGGTCCGGACACGACGCGGCCGCCAGCGGGGCCAGCACCACCGCGGCCAGCACCACCGCGCCCGGCACCACCGCGCCCGGCACCACCGGGGGGAACGGGTTCAGCGGGTTCCCGGGGCCCGGTGACGAGGAAGGCTGGCCGCCGGCCGGCAGCCTGGCCCAGGGGGATGCCGCGCAACTCGATGATCAGGAGGACACGGACTTCGCGGAGGAGGACTCGCTGCCGCGCCGGGTCCGCCAGGCCAGCCTGGCTCCGCAGCTGCGGGAGAACACGCTGCCCGGGCGGCCCGCCTCGAACGGCGACGCCGCGGCGGCGCCGGCGATCGTGGCGGAGCGCTCACCCGACGAGGCGAGGAGCACGATCACCGCGATCCAGCAGGGCTGGGAGCGCGGGCGTTCGCTGTTCGACCCGCCGGACAAGACCACGGACGCGATGACCGGCACCCAGCCACCGGCGGAGCCCAGTCCCCCGGAGCCGGGGGAGGCCGGTCCCCAGGACGATGAGTGACGGCAAGGGGAGCGGGAGCAGATGAGTGCGGCAGAGCAGGAGAAGGGCGCGGGCGCCGGGTCACCGAGCGATCTGGACTGGCTGCTTGATGACCTGGTCGTGCGGGTCCCCGACGTAGACAAGGCGGTGATCCTGTCCCGTGACGGCCTGGCGATGGCCGCGTCGAGCGCGCTGACCCGGGAGGACGCGGAGCACCTGTCCGCCGTGGCGTCCGGGTTCCAGAGCCTCGCCCGGGGAGCCGGCCGCCACTTCGGGGGAGGTTACGTCCGGCAGACCATCGTGGAAATGGACACGGCCTTCCTGTTCGTGACCTCGGCCGGTGAGGGCAGCTGCCTGGCGGTGCTGAGCCCGGCTAGCGCGGACGCGGGCCTGGTGGCCTACGAGATGGCGATCCTGGTGAAGCGGGTGGGCCAGCACCTGTCGGTGAACCCCCGGCCGGGCACGGCCGGAGAGCTCACGGACTGACCCCGGCATGCCGTCGCCTGACGATCACTGGCTGGACGAGGAAGCCGGCCCGGTCGTACGGCCTTACGCGCTGATCCGCGGCCGGACCCGGCCCAGCGGGGAGGCCCTCGACCTGATCGCGATCATCACGGCGGTGCGCGGGGTCCAGCTGGATCGGTCGTCCCTGGACCCGGAGCACTTCGCGGTGCTCCGGCTCTGCCGGCTGCCCACCTCGGTAGCGGAGATCGCGTCCGATCTCGACCTGCCCCTGGGGGTGGTCCGGATCCTGCTGGGTGACCTGCAGGATCGCTCCCTCGTCTCGATTCATCACCCCATCTCGCCGGCCCGGCTGCCCGACGTGCAAGTCCTGAAGGAGGTCGTTGATGGACTTCGCCGCCTCTGACCAGGCTGGGAACTCCCGGCGGATGCCAGTCACCATCAAGATCCTCATCGCGGGTGGCTTCGGGGTCGGGAAAACCACGCTGGTCGGGTCGCTGACCGAGATCCGGCCGCTGCGCACCGAGGAGCCGCTCAGCGAGCCGGGCGCGGCGGTGGACCGGCTCGACGGGGTGGAACGCAAGACCACCACCACGGTGGCGCTGGACTTCGGCCGGATCACCATCCGCGAGAACCTGGTCATCTACCTGTTCGGCACCCCGGGCCAGGAGCGGTTCTGGTTCATGTGGGATGAGCTGGCCCGCGGGGCGCTGGGCGCGATCGTCATGGCCGACACCCGGCGGCTGGCGGACTGCTTCCCGTCCGTGGACTACTTCGAGCAGCGCGGCATCCCGTTCGTCGTGGGCGTCAACTGCTTCGACGGCGCGCGGAAATACCGGGCCGAGGCGGTCCGGGCCGCGCTGGACCTGGATCCGGAAGTGCCAGTGGTGCTGTGTGATGCCCGGCAGCGGGCGTCCTGCCGGGATGCCCTGATCGCCCTGGTCGAGCACGCCCTGCAGGTGATCAGGAAACGCCGCGCGTACGCTGCCCAGGCCACCGCTCCCGGCGGGTGAGCCGGCGCCCGCTGCTCCCCAGCCCGCTGCACGCGCCAGCCCGCTCCCTAACGGCCTGTCCGTGGCCGGTCAGCCCGGCCTGGCCCGGTCACGTGCGCCAGATGAGCACCAGCGCGCAATCGTCGGACCCGCCGCCGCCGGCCTTGACCACGCGCACCAGCTCGGTGGCGGCGTTCCGGAAGCCGGAGGCCACCAGCCGGCTGGCCTCACCCAGCAGCCGGTCCGTGCCGGCGTCGATATCCAGGCCGGGCGCCTCCACCAGGCCATCGGTGTAGAGCATCAGCGCGTCCCCGGACCGCAGCGCGCCGTGCACCGGCGTGGCCCGCGGATCCGGGACCACGCCCAGCACGATGCCGCGGGCCTGGGTCACCTTCCAGGTACCACTGCCCGCGTCGAACTGGGCGGGCGGCGGATGCCCGGCCGAGGCCAGCATGTACTCGCCGGTGGCCAGGTCCAGGGCCAGATGCACGGCGGTGACGAAACCCTCGACGGACGGCCCCCGGCGCAGGTAGGAGTTGCACGCGGGGAGGAACTCCCCTTGCGGCACGGATCCCAGCAGGCCGCCGAAGGCCCCGGAGAGCAGCAGCGCGCGCGTCCCGGCGTCCACTCCCTTGCCGGATACGTTGACCAGCGCGACTTCCAGGGTCTTCCCGTCACACGACGACACGAGGAAGTCGCCGCCGAACGACGAGCCCCCGGCCGGGCGGAGCACGGCGGCGGACTGCCAGCCGGCGGGCAGCTCGGGCAGCCGGGCCTGGGCCCGGATCCGGTCCCGCAGCTCGACCAGCATCCGGTCCCCCCGCAGCCCCTGCACGCCCAGCTTCCACCGGGTCCGGGCCAGCGCGTCCGCGAACAGCGCGGTGACCACGACCGTCGCGATAATGCCGGCCCCGGCGCGGTCGTACAGCCCGTCGTACAGCAGCATGAGCGCGACCAGGCCGAAGAGGATCCGCAGCGCCCGGGGCCACAGCAGCAGCCCCCCGGCCAGGACGGGCAGGATCATCATTCCCGGCGAGAACCACCACTCCGACAGGTGCACGGCGGCCACCCCGATGGCCACCGTGGCGACGGTCAGCACGAAGGCCATCCGGCGGTTGCGGGTGATGAACTGGCGCCGGACCTGGCCGGCCACCCTGGCCGCCCCCGAGCGGGCAAGCCGGGCAGAACGGGTGAGGGGCCGGGAAACCATGATGGGCGAACTGTATCCGCACCCCCGCTGGTCTGGCACGCTCCCAAACTGATTGGCGCAGCCCGGGGCGGACCAGGTAGGAATGCGGGCATGGCAGCGCACTTCCCGATCAGGGCGGTCGGAGAGAACGAGTTCGACGCCTTCCACCGCACCAACGAGCACGCGTTCCACGACAGCCCGCCGTCCCCGCGGCACCGGGCCGAGATGCTGGACCGCCTCGAACTCGACCGCACCCTGGCGGCCTTCGACGGCGCCACGCCGGTGGCCAGCGCCGGTGCGTGGAGCTTCCGGATGTCGGTGCCGGGCGCGCTGGCGGAGGCCGCCGGGGTGACCTGGATCGCGGTCATGCCCTCGCACCGGCGGCGCGGCATCCTCACCAGCCTGATGCGCCGGCAGATCGACGACATCCACGAGCGGGGTGAGCCGATCGCGGTGCTCTGGGCCTCGGACGCGCGGATCTACGGCCGGTTCGGGTACGGCCGCGCGTCCTGGCACTCGAGCTTCACGATCCGGCACGCCGAGGGCGCGCTGAGCTCCCAGGCGCCTGCGGACGCGGGACTGCGGCTGCGGATCACCGAGCCGCAGGCGGCCCTGGCCGAGCTGGCCAAGGTCTACGACACGCTGCTGCCCACCCAGCCGGGCTTCTTCATCAGGAACGAATCCTGGTGGAACCACATCGTGGAGGACCCGGACGAGGGGCGGCCCGGGTCCGCCCCGCTGCGCTGCGTGCTCGCCGAAGACGACACGGGCCCCCGCGGCTACGCGCTGTACAGCGGCCGGGGCCGGTGGGACGAGGACACGTTCCTCCCCGACGCCGCCCTGGACATCCGGGAACTGGCCGCCACCGACCCGGCGGCTACCGCCGCGCTCTGGTCCGACCTGCTCAGCCGGGACCTGGTCAGCGAGGTGACGGCCCGGCTGAGGCCGGTGGACGACCCGCTGCTGCACCTGCTGGCCGACGCCCGGCGGGCGCGTCCCCAGGTCAGCGACGGGCTCTGGGTCAGGATCATCGACGTGCCGGAGGCCCTGACGGCGCGGCGGTACGCGGCCCCGCTCGACATGGTCATCGAGGTCACCGACGAGATGTGCCCGTGGAACGCGGGCCGGTGGCGGGTGCGCGGCTCCGGCCCCGTGCTGGCCGGCGCCGGGACCAGCCCGGGGACCGGCACGGCAGAATGCGAGCGGACCTCCGCGGCGCCGGACGTCATCCTGCCCGCGGCCACGCTGGGGGCGGCCTATCTCGGCGGCACGCCGCTCGGGACGCTGGCCCGGGCCGGCCTGGCCACCGAGGTGCGCAGCGGCGCTCTCGCGGCGCTGTCGGCCGCGCTGTCCTGGGACCCGGCCCCCTGGTGCCCCACGATCTTCTAGCGGGGGGCTGAGCACGGCCTGCGGCCGCGTCTGCGGCTTCCTGAGGCCCTCGGCGGGCAGGCACGGCCTTCGGCCACGACTTGCCACCCGCCGGGTTGCGCCGATTTCACCGGGTTCGCAGGAGTGAGTCACCGCTGTCGGGAAAAGGTAGCGGTGGAGGCTTTGCCGATGCCCGGGATGAAGATCACGCTTGGTTCGGCCATGCGGGCCAGGGACGTGTCCCGGCCCCGGCCCGAGCACGAGGCCGCCGCGGAACGGTCCGATGACGGCGGGCCGTCCAGCCTGCCGCACCCGCCGCGTCCCGGGCCGTCACGGCCGGCGCCGCCGCAGGCCAGCCGCCCGGAGGCCGCACCGCCCGCCCCGGCCGCCCCGGCCGCCCCGGCCGCATCGCCGGCCCGTAAGCCCGCCCCGCCTGCGCCGGCGGCCGAGCAGCCGAAATCACCGGGACCGCCGAAGGCACCGGCTAAGAACCGGGACGGAGGGCGGGGGCGGAACACCGGGCGGGGCAAGCGGCACCGGACCCGGAGGAGAGGCGGGCGCTGAGCCCAGGCGGCCAGCTCAGCCCAGCCGGGTAACCCAGCTGGCTGGGCTGTGAGGTGGCTAGACGCTGGGAGGTTCGGGGGGCAGTTCGCCGGTCTTCTCGTACTCGGCGATCATTTCGAGGCGGCGGGCGTGGCGCGGTTCGCCGGAGAACGCCGTTTCCACGAAGGTCTGGGCGAAGCCGACCGCGTCCGCGATGGGGTACATGCGGGCGCCCAGGCTGAGGATGTTGGCGTCGTTGTGCAGGCGGGCGAGGCGGGCGGTCTCCGTGGTCCACGCGACGGCGGCCCGGATGCCGCGGACCTTGTTCGCCGCGATCTGCTCCCCGTTGCCCGACCCGCCGATGACGATGCCCAGGCTGTCGGGATCGGCGGCGACCGAGCTGGCCGCGCGCATCACGTAGACGGGGTAGTCGTCCTGCGGGTGGTAGCTGGCCGGACCGCAATCGACGGCCTGGTGGCCGGCTTCGCCCAGCCACTTGATCAGGGCCGCCTTGAGCTCGTATCCGGCGTGATCAGATCCCAAGTAGACGCGCACGGATTCAGTCTGTCAGAACGCGGCGTCCCGGCGACGGATCAGGTCAGGGAACGGCGACGTGCCGCTCCCTGACCTGTGCGCCTAGGTGAAGATCGGGTCGCGCGTGCGGCTGCGCTTCAGCTCGAAGAACCCGTCGGTCTGGGTCACCAGCATCACGCCGTCCCAGAGCTTCGCGGCCGCGTCGCCGCGCGGGATCGGGGACACCACCGGGCCGAAAATGGATGTGCCGTTGACCGAGATAACCGGGGTGCCCACCTCGTAACCCACGCGGTCGATGCCATCCGCGTGCGAGGCCCGGAGCGCCTCGTCGTACTCGGTGGAATCCATCGCGTCGGCCAGCTCGGCGGGCAGCCCGGCCTCGGCGAGCGCGGCCTCGATGGTGGCCCGGTCCTTCGGCGCCTTCTCGAGGTGGAAGCGGTTGCCGAGCGCGGTGTACAGCGGGCCGAGCACGCTGGGCCCGAACTTCTGCTCGGCGGCGATCGCGACCCGCACCGGGCCCCAGGCCTGCTTCATCAGCTCCTGGTACCGCTCGGGCATGTCGGCCTTGCCCTCGTTCAGCACCGCGAGGCTCATCACGTGCCAGTTGACCCGAACCGGCCGGACCTGCTCCACCTCGAGCATCCAGCGGGACGTGATCCACGCCCACGGGCACAGCGGGTCAAACCAGAAATCGACCGGGGTAGGCTCCTGCTCGGCCATGGGGCTCCTTCTCATCGGGGGGCGGGGCCAGACCATGGGCTGGCCAGTGATTCAGGCTTTCCGGGGTTCGCGGGCCGGCGTGGGGGTGCCGGGCGCTCCTCACTCAGCCTGCAACCGGGAGGCGCCCTACCGCATTCCGCCCCCGGCCATGGGAAAATGCCTCAGCAGCCGCCCGGACGAACTGCGGGCGGCGGAAAACGTGGACACCCCACAACGTGGACATGAAAGGTGCCAGGCACGTGGCGAACAATCTCACCCGCGAGGAAGCGCGTGACCGGCGCCAGCTCCTCGATGTGGGCTCATACCAGGTGGAACTGGACCTGACGGGCGGCGGCGACACGTTCCTGTCGACCAGCACCGTCCGGTTCCAGTGCGCCAGCACGGAGGCGGCCAGCTTCATCGAGCTGACCGCCCGGGCCGTCCGGGAGATCGTCCTGAACGGCGAGCCGGTCCGGCTCAGCGCGTTCGACGGCAACCGCATCGCGCTGGAGGGCCTGCGGCCCGCCAACGAGCTGCGCGTGGTGGCCGAGTGCGCGTACTCGCGCAGCGGCGAGGGACTGCACCGCTTCACCGACCCCACCGACGGTGGCGTCTACCTGTATTCCGACCTGGAAACATTCGACGCGCACCGGATCTACGCCTGCTTCGACCAGCCGGACCTGAAGGCCACGTTCGAGTTCTCGGTGATCGCCCCCGAGGACTGGATCGTCCTGTCCAACATGGCCGCCGGCCCGGCCGGCGGGACCCCGGCCGGGGGGTCCAGGCGCTGGCACTTCCCCCCGTCGCCGGTCATGTCCAGCTACATCACGGCCATCGTGGCGGGCCCGTACCACCAGGTCACGAGCGAGCACGACGGCATCCCGCTGGGCATCTACTGCCGCCGCTCACTGGCCGGGTACCTGGACCCCGAGGAAATCTTCGAGGTGACCAGGCAGGGCTTCGACTTCTTCCACGACGCGTTCGGCGTGCGCTACGCGTTCGGGAAGTACGACCAGGTCTTCGTGCCGGAGTTCAAGGCGGGGGCGATGGAGAACGCCGGCTGCGTGACCTTCCTCGAGGACTACGTGTTCCGGTCCCGGGTCACCGACTTCGCCCGAGAGCTGCGCGGCGACACCATCCTGCACGAGATGGCGCACATGTGGTTCGGTGATCTGGTCACCATGCGCTGGTGGGACGACCTGTGGCTGAACGAGTCGTTCGCCACCTGGGCGTCCGCGCTGGCCCAGGCCGAGGCCACCCGGTGGACCACGGCGTGGACCACGTTCTGCCAGCTGCACAAGGCCTGGGCCTACCAGCAGGACCAGCTGCCCTCCACGCACCCGATCGCGGCGGACATCCCGGATATCGCCGCGGTCGAGGTCAACTTCGACGGGATCACCTACGCCAAGGGCGCCTCGGTGCTCAAGCAGCTCGTCGCCTACGTGGGCCGCGACCACTTCCTGGCCGGGGTGCGGCGGTACTTCGCCGAGCACGCCTGGGGGAACGCCACCCTCGCCGACCTGCTGGGCGCCCTGCAGGAGTCGTCCGGCCGGGAACTGTCCGGCTGGTCCAAGGAGTGGCTGGAAACGGCCGGGGTGAACACCCTGCGGCCGGAGTACGACCTCGACGCGGAGAACCGGATCACGGAGTTCGCGGTGGTGCAGACCGCGGCCGCGAGTCATCCGGTGCTGCGGGCGCACCGGATCGCGGTCGGCCTCTACGACCGGACCAGCGCCGGGCTGGTCCGGCGCCGCCGGGTCGAGGCGGACGTCGCGGGGGAGCGCACGGTCCTGGCCGCGCTGGCCGGTGAGCGCCAGCCGGATCTGGTGCTGGTCAACGACGACGACCTGACCTACGCGAAGATGCGGCTGGACACCCGGTCGCTCGCCACGCTCATGACCGGCATGGGGGAGTTCACCGAGTCGCTGCCCGCGGCGCTGTGCTGGGCCGCCGCGTGGGACATGTGCCGGGACGCGGAACTGGCCGCCCGGGACTACGTCCAGCTGGTGACGGCGGGCGTGGACCACGCCGAGGACATCTCCGTGGTGCAGACCCTGCTCCGCCAGGCCACCGCGGCGCTGCGCCGGTTCACCGACCCGGCCTGGCGGGCGGGCGGAGCCAACGAGGCCACCGGGGTGCTGCTCGGCCTGGCCGAGCGGGCCGCGCCGGGCTCGGACCGCCAGCTCGCCTTCCTCCAGGCCTTCGCGAGCCTGGCCACCTCGCGCAGCGACCTGGCCCGGCTGAGCGGCCTGCTGGACGGTACGGCGTTCATGGACGGCCTGGTGGTGGACACCGAGCTGCGCTGGCGGCTGCTGCACCGGCTGTGCAGCCAGGGCGCCGCCGGCCCGGCCGAGATCGACGCGGAACTGCGCCGTGACGCCACCGACGCGGGCGAGCGGCGCGCCGCCACCTGCCGGGCCGCGATCCCCGAGGCCGCGGCCAAGGAGGCAGCCTGGCAGGCCATCATCAGCGGCACACTGCCGAACGCCACGTTCCGGGCCACGCTGAACGGCTTCGCCGACCCGGACCAGGAAGAGCTGCTGGCCCCGTTCACCACCCGGTACTTCGAGGTGGTCGGCGACGTGTGGCGGGACTGGAGCAGCGACATGGCCCAGTGGTTCACCTCGAACGCCTACCCGCTCACCCAGATCTCCGAGCACACCGTGGCGCTCACCGACACCTACATCTTGGAGAACGACCCGCCTGCCGCGCTGCGCCGGCTGCTCCTGGAGTCCCGGGACGGCATCCAGCGCGCCCTGCGCTGCCAGGCCCGCGACCGGCAAGAGGTCTAACGGGGCGATTAAAAACCAGGGAACCCCACCATCAGGTCTCGGCTGCGGCGGCACCGGGCCGCGATGCCCGGCGCCGGATCGGAGTGAGCAGGCCTATCGTGCCGATAAAAAAGCACGTGACGCCGCTGGCCACGCACGCAGGCATGACGCCGTAGTGGCCGGCGGCCCAGGTCAGGAGGGCTGCTCCGAGCGGGCCCAGGGAGAAGTGGATGGTCCAGAAGGCCGCGGTGACGCGGCCCAGGAGGTGGTCCGGGGTGACCTGCTGGCGCAGGGACATCGAGGCGATGCCGGCCACGCTGGCGCAGCCTAGGTAGAGGGCGGCTAGGGCGGCGGTGGGCGGGACACTGCCGGTGGCGCCTAGTCCGGCGATGGCTGGTGCGCTCAGGATTACGGCGCCGGTCCAGCAGGTGCCGAAAGTGAGTCTGCGGCGCAGGGGGGCGACGAGGAGGGCGCCGGCCACGGTGCCGAGGGCGGCGACGGCGAGGACCAGGCCGACCACGCCGTCACCCTGGCCCAGATCGTGCTTCAGGTAGTAGATGAGCACGTCGGGCAGGCCCTGGGTGGCGAAGATGTAGAACGTGAGGAGGATGGTCAGCGCCCGCAGCGTGGGGTGCTGCCACAGGAAGCGGGCTCCCGCCAGCAGCTCACGCCAGGCACCGGCCGGGTCCGGGGAGCCAGGCACCGGCGCGTCGGGGGTGGCCACGCCGGAGGCGCCCGGGGTGGCCGTCCCGGATGGCGTTGCGGAGCAGCCAGCGGGGACCGGCCCCGCGGGCGCAACGGGGCCGGCGCTCGCCAGCCGCCGCGAGGCCAGACCATGCCGCACGACGAGCACGCCGACGGCGGAGACCGCGAAGCTGGCCGCGTCGACCGCGATCGCGTTAGCGGGGCCGAGCACCGCAGAGATCAGTCCCGCGAGCAGGGGACCCGCGACGGCGGCCGCCGACTGGGCCGCGTAGAGCAGGCCGTTGGCCTCGGTGATCCGGCCGGGGCCCACCAGGGCCGGGACCACGGTCACGTAGCCGACCTGGAAGATCATGCCGATCGCGGCGCACAGCGGCAGGATGACGTACAGGAGCCAGACCTGCGGGTGCAACGCCCAGGCCAGCGGGATGAGGCCGTAGAGGACCATCCGGGCCAGGTCGCAGGCGGCCATCAGGAGCCAGCGGTCGAGCCGGTCGGCCAGGACGCCGGCGAAGATGCCCGCGACCACCGCGGCCGCGCCGGCCGCCCCGGTCAGCAGGCCCATCTGGGCGACCGACCCGGTGGCCCGCAGCACCAGCAGCGGGACCGCGATGAGGGCGAACGAGTCCCCGGCGACCGACAGGGTCTGCGCCGTCAGGAAGATCGCGAAGCGCCGGTCCCGCCACAGGCTCCCGGAGCCTGCCCGCGCCGTCACGTGTGGCTGGCGACCGCCCGGGCCACCGCGCGGACCGTGCGGGAGTCCGCCAGGTCATCCAGGGACACCGCCCGGCCCTCACCGTCACACAGCGGGACCCGCCAGTTCGGGTACTCATCCGTGGTCCCGGGGATGTTCTGCGGCCGCCGGTCCCCCACCGCGTCGGCCAGCGACACGCCTATGAGCAGGGCCGGGGTGCGGGCCAGGAACGCGTAGCAGGCCACGGTGAACTCGGCCGGGCTGGGCCGGCCGCCGGCCGGCAGCAGCCCCTCGGCCTCCAGCACTTCCTGCCAGGCGCGCACCACGGCGTCGGACTCCTCGCTTTCCTCCCGGTAGGAGCGGGTGAGCAGGCCGAGCCGGGACCGCAGCTCGACCTGCTCCCCGGTCACGAACGCCGCGACCGGCGGCACATCGTGCGTGCCGACCATGGCCAGGCAGTTGCGCCGCCACTTACCCGGCGGGAGCGGCGCCCCGTCCGGGCCCCGCTCGAACCAGAGCATCGCCGTGCCGAGCACCCCCCGGTCAGCCAGGTACTCCCGGATCCACGGATCCACGGTGCCGAGATCCTCGCCGATGGCCAGCGCCCCGGCCGCGATCGCCTGGCCCGCCAGCACGCCAACCATGGCCTGATGGTCGTACCGGACGTAGGTGCCCTGGTCCGGACCCATCCCGGCCGGCACCCACCAGAGCCGGAACAGGCCCATCACGTGATCGACGCGCAGGCCGCCCGCGTGCTGCAGGGCCGAGTGCATCAGATCCGCTAGCGGCTCATACTCCTGGCCGGCCAGCCGCAGCGGATGCCAGGGCGGCTGGTTCCACTCCTGGCCGCGCTGGTTGAACTCATCCGGCGGGGCTCCCACGCTGACCCCCGAGACCATGACGTCCCGCCAGGCCCAGGCGTCGGCGCCGCCGGGATGGCAGCCGACCGCGAGGTCCCGGATGATGCCGATGCCCATCCCGGCGACCCGCGCCGCGTCCTGGGCGGCGGCCAGCTGGCTGTCGGCCAGCCACTGCAGCCAGGCGTGGAACAGGGCCTGGCCGGACAGCCGGGCCCGTTCGGCCGCCACCTCGGCCGAGCTGACCGTGCGCAGCGGTTCCGGCCAGGCCCGCCAGTCCGGCCCGTGAATCTCGGCCAGCGCGCACCACAGGCCCCAGTCCTCCAGCGGCTGCCCCTCCCCGCGTCGGTAGGCGTCGAACTCGGCGCGGCGCTGGGCGGTCATCGGCTGCCGGTAGATGATCTGCAGGGCGGTCCGCTTGGCCCGCCAGACCTCGTCCCGGTCGAGCAGCTCGCTGGTGGCGTTGCGGGCCCGCAACGGCGCGGCCAGGGAGTCGATCCGGACCCGGTCCCCGGCGGTGAGCTTCGCGTACTCCGGGATGTCCTCGACCCGCAGGTACAGCGGGCTGGTGAAGCGCCGGCTCATCGGCAGGTACGGGGACTGGCTCAGCGGCGGCAGCGGCTCACCGGCGTGCAGCGGGTTGATCAGGATGAACCCGGCCCCCAGGTCACTGGCACTCCAGGCGGCCAGGTCAGCCAGGTCGCCCAGGTCGCCGTACCCCCAGGACTGGCGGGAGCGCAGCGAGTACAGCTGGACCGCGAAGCCCCAGGACCGGTCCTCCGGCCCGGGGACCACCGGTTCCTCCACCACCGGTTCCTCCACCACGGGTCGCTCCACCACGGGTCCCTCAACCACGGGTCCCTCAGCCACGCCGGCCATCCCGGGCGTAGCCGGTGGCTCCCCCAGCGCGTCCACAATGGCGTCGAGCGTCCGCTGGCTCACCTCGACCTGCCGCCCGTGCCAGTCCCGGTAGCTGGTGGCCACCCCGTGGGCCGCGGCCCGCCGTCTGGTCTCGTCGCTCGTCACCCTTCAATGATCGGTGCATCCGGCGGTGCGGCGCACAACCCTTACGCCCGCAGTTACCTCCTTGTGTGCTGAGTTTGGTCAAGATCGGCCCTGCTGCCCGGCCGCAGCAGCTTCCCGGCGCTACCGGCGGGGGATCAGGGCCCAGGTCAGCCACAGGCCGGCCAGCGCCTGCAGGACCGCGACCAGCAGCGTGACCACGATCGCGACGAAGGCGTGCGGCGGCAGCCCGGCCAGCGCCGCGACCACGCGGGCCGTGGCCCGGACCGGGGCACCGTGGGCGGCCTGCCAGCCGAGCGGGAGGGCCCAGCCGAGCGCGGCCACCAGCGCCGCGGCGGGCAGCGCCACCCGCAGCCGCCAGCGGCCATAGCGGGCCGCGGCCCCGCCCGCCAGGCCGGCCACGAACGGCAGGAACCACCAGCCGGCCGCGGCCCCGAGCGCGATCAGGCCCGCCGCGGCCAGGCTGCCCAGCAGCCACAGGGCCACCGGGCCCCGGTGCCCGGGAACCCATGACGGGTAGTGCGGCGCGGGCGGCACCGCAGGCGCGGGCGCCGGGGCACCCAGCCGGCCCAGCCGGTACGCACCCCGCTTGCCCAGCCGGTTCAGGTTAGACATGACCAGCCCGCCTGGTCCGGCCCGCCCGCGGCTGATCCCCGGGACTCATGGCCGCAGCGTCCACCGGATCACCCCCGGCGACGAGCCCGGCGGCGGCATCGGCAGGTAGCGCCCGTTCCACCAGTCAGCCACCTGATCCTCATACCACGGTGAGGCCGGGTTCTCACTCTGGCCGCCGGGGTAAATGCCCTGCCAGGTCCCCGCGCCGGGTCCGGTCCAACCGACGATCATCCGCCAGCTGGGTCCCTGGCGGGCGACCAGGCCGCCGTCGGCGGCGTCCACAGTCCACGGATCACCGCCCGCCGCACGGGGGCCGTAGCCGAGCGCGTCCGCCTGGGTGAGGGACGGGAACTGCCTGCTGTGCAGCCGGCCCCAGGCCCAGCGGGACGGGGCGGAGCCCAGCCGGGCCGACAGGTGGGCCACCGCGGTGGCGAACGCCGCCCGCATCACCTGCGGGGCGGTCCGCGGGTGCCCGCCGGGGGCGGTGAACGCGGCGTTGCCCGGATCGCCGAGGGTCCAGGTCTCCAGCACCTCGTCCAGGCTGGCCTGGTCCGGTGAGACCTTCAGCCCGGACGGGTCCCGGTGCACCGGCACCGCCGCCGTGTGCCACCACGGCCCGAACACCGCGGTCAGGTAGTCGGACCAGAACGTCCACCACACCGACGCGGCCGCGGACCCGGCGGTCATCACGCCGTTCCAGCCCGCCAGCAGCCCGGCGGCCTGCTGCTGCGGCGCGGTCAGCCGCGCCCCGGGCTGGTGCAGCGCGGCCAGCAGCTTCGGCAGGATGCGGCGGGCCAGCGGGTCGGCCAGGCCGGTCTGCACGGCCGCGAAGGAGGCCGGGGTCATCGCGTGGCGGCGCGCCAGCGAGGCGTAGATCTGGCCCGCCCGGTAGCCCGGGTCGAAGAAGTCGGCGGTGGTCCCGATGTAGTACGGGTACGACGGCCCGGCCGGGCGCTGGTTGGCGGTGGCCAGCACGTGCCCGGGCGGGTCGTACGCCTGCGGGATAGCGGAGTACGGGATCACCCCGGCCACGTCGTCCGCGCCGGTGCCGGGCATCGGCAGCCACGGCTGGCCGCGGCGGACCACCGGGTAGTACCCGGCCGAGACCGCGCCGATGTGGCCCCGGTCGTCGGCGTACACGAAGTTCTGCGCAGGCGCCCGCCAGTCCGCCAGCGCCGCGTGGAACTGGGCCCAGTCGTGTGCGGTGTTGATGGCCAGCAGCACGGCCAGGTCGGGTGAGGGGACGTTGCCCATCCAGTCCACCGACGTGGTCTGCCCGGCCTGGGTCATGACCGGCCCGTGCACGGTGAGGTTCACCGTCAGCTGCTGGGCCGCGCCACCGCGGACCGCGATGGTGTAGTGCACCTGGCGCATCCGCCGCCAGGCCCCGTCCCAGTAGTACTGCGCGGGCCGGGACTTGCTGGTCCGCTCGGTGTAGAACAGCGTGGCCTGGTTCTGGGTGTCGGTGAGGGACCAGGCGATGTGCTGGTTGTGGCCGAGGAGGACACCAGGCAGGCCGGGCACGCTGACCCCGCTGACCGCGTACCCCGGGGCGGCCAGCGCGACCTGGTACCAGATCGACGGGATGGTCTGCGGCAGGTGCGGGTCCCCGGCCAGCATGGACCGGCCGCCCGCCACCGCCGGGCCGTTGGCCGCCCACGCGTTGCTGTCCGGGTAGGCGTGGACCTGGCCCGCGGGCAGGGCGCTGACCTGGGCCAGCAGCGCGGACGCCGCGGTGGCCCCCGCCCTGGTGACGCTGGCGCCGGTCGTGCGCGCCGTGGCTGCGCCGGCGGCGCTGGGCCCGGCGGCGGTGCGGCGGGATGAGGGGGTGCGGCGGGCGGTCTTCGTTGCGGAAGAACTTGTATTTGACGTTGACATGCCCGACTGGAGCGGGACCAGCCCGGCGTTCCGGTAGGGGCCGGGGTCGTACGGGTGCTGCTGGTTCGGCGGCAGGACCGGGAACCAGGCCATGGTCCGCTTGGCGCCGAGCGCACGCTCCAGCAGCGTGTAGTCCAGCGGGGTGGTGGTGAAATCCAGCTGCTCGGTCAGGTCACCCTGGATGACCAGGCTGTCCACCGGCGTCCAGTCGCCCGGGTACACCCCGGCCAGCGAGAACAGGGCGGGCCACTGCCGGTCGCGCCGGAGCTGGGCCAGGTCGTCGTTCACCCCCCTGGTGAAGGCCAGCAAGCCCAGCGCGGCGGGGCTGGACCGGGGCATCCGCGCCCATTCCTGCTCCGCCGTGCGCACCAGGCCCAGGCGCAGCTCGAACTTGTCCGAGCTCACCGCGGCCGGGCCCGCGAGCTGGGCCAGCCGGCCCTCGCCGAGCCGCCGTTCCAGGTCCATCTGGGCCAGCCGGAAGCGGGCCTGCAGGTAACCGAGGGCCAGGAACACGTCGTGCTCGCTGGCCGCCCGGACCGACGGCACCCCGTGGCTGGTGAACGACACCTGGACCGGGCGGGCCAGGCCGGGCAGGCTCAGCGCCTCCGAATGCGGCAGCTCGCCGCCGCTGGCCGAGGTCCACACCCCGCGGCCGGGGTCCAGGGCCGGGCCGAGCGCCGGCACCGGGCCGTAGCCGAAAGCCAGCACGCCGAGGCCGGCGGCGCACACCAGGAGCGGGACCGCGACGCGGAGCACCCGCCACGCGATCGTGGAGCGCCGTTGTCCCAGGGTCATCTGATCACCGCTACCCGGACTTGATCACGGGCGGCTTACCCGCGAGTAGTTCCCCGCCTGACAATAGAGCCTCACCATAGGGCCGGGTGGCGGTCCCGCCAGGGGCGGGCCTCCTCCAGCTGGGCCGACAGCGAGATCAGCGTGCCTTCCTCCCCCAGCCGCCCGGCCAGCATGACGCCGATCGGCAGCCCGGCCTCGTTCCAGGCCAGCGGCAGGCTCACGGCCGGGCTGCCCGGACACGTTGAACAGCGCGGTGTACGGGGTGAAGGCCTTCTGCCGCTCGAAGTTCTCCGGCGGCGCCACCTCCTCGAAGTAGCCGACCGGCACCGGCGGCGACGCCAGCGTCGGCGTCAGCAGCGCGTCGTAGCCGTTCAGCACCGCGAGCGCCTGCCGGACCGTGAACTGGAGGTAGGCCTGGGCGAAGACCAGGTCGCTGGCCCGGGTCTGCTGGCCGCGCTGGCGCATGTACGCGGTGAACGGCAGCAGCCGGTCCTCGCGGGCCGGATCCACCGGGGCCAGCGTGGCCATCGCGTACCAGACCGTCTCGAACGCGGGCACCGCGTCCGGGCCGAACGGCATGGCCACGTCCTCGACCTCGTGCCCCAGGCTGGCCAGCAGCGCGCTGGCGTCCTCGTACGCGGCCACGCAGTCCGGGTGCACGGCCGCCCCCTCGATCGGGTGCTGCAGGGTCCGGCCGATGCGCAGCCGCCCGGGCGGGCGCTGCGCGTAGCCGAGGAACGTTTCCCCGGGCGGCAGCGGCGGCAGCGTGTACATGTCGCCCGGCTGGTTGCCGGTCATCACGTCGAGCAGCAGCGCCGCGTCCGCCACCGACCGGGCCAGCGGGCCCTCGGTACCCAGCCCGGACAGGTCCGGGACCAGCGGCGCGTTGGAGATCCGGCCGCGGGACGGTTTCAGCCCGAACAGGCCGCACACGCTGGACGGGATCCGGATCGACCCCCCGCCGTCGCTGCCCTGGGCCGCCGGGGCCAGGCCCGCCGCCACGGCGGCCGCCGCGCCGCCGCTCGACCCGCCCGCCGACCGGCTCAGATCCCACGGTGTCCGGGCGGGCGGGCCGACCGCGGTCTCGGTGTAGCAGGGCAGGCCGAACTCGGGGGTGGCCGTCTTCCCCGTGATCACGGCCCCGGCGGCCCGCAGCGCCGCGCTGACGTGATCGTCGGTGGCCGCGACGTTGTCCGCGTAGACGGCGGAGCCGAGGGTCTGGCGGACCCCGGCCACCATGTTCAGGTCCTTGATGGGGATGGGGATCCCGGTCAGCGGGGGAAGCTCGCCGGGGTCGCGGGCCTGGGTCACGGCCTTCTCCGCGGCGGCCGCCTGGTCCGCGGCCAGCTCCGCGGTGACGGTGAAGAACGCCCCCAGCCCTGCGTTCAGCCGCTCGGTGCGGTCCAGGTAGTGCGCGGTCACCTGGACCGGGGACAGCTCGCGCTGGCGGATCGCGTCGGCCAGCTCGGTCACGCTCAGATCATGGATGTGGGTCACGATTTCGCACCGTAGTCTCCGGTTTTGTCCGGGTCTAGAAGGCGGGTTCGGCGCATTCACGGTGTGTCACGTGTTGTTCCCCGACAGCTACGCAATGCATCGGTTACGCTCGGACGCGTGGATCGGATCACGCGGCCGGGCACGTCCGGGGCTGCGCCGGGGCCGGCGGGCCCCGGTGACCCCGCGCCCGGCGCTGCCGGCCAGGCGCCCGGCGGCGCGGCCGTCCCGGGCGGGCTGGCTGCCCCGGCCGCCGGGGACGACGCGGACGCTGCCGGCTCCCCGGGCGCTGCGGGCTCCCTGAACGCTGCGGACGCCGCCGGCGACGCCACCATCACCGCGGGGGACCGCCGCCCCGGTGACGAGCACCCGCTGGCCAGCTTCGCGGCCGATCCCCGGATGCCGATCTGGATCCGCCGGGCGGTGCTGGCCGCCGCGGCCGGCATCGTGGTGGGCATCCTGCTCGACTGGCGCTTCGGCCTGACCGCCGCGGCCGTCATCGCGATCCTGGACACCGTCCACCGGTCGCGGACCACCGCGGTGATCCCGGCCGCGGTCCGGGTGACATCCGCGCAGCGGCGCACCCGGCGGCGGCTGCTGCTGGCCCGGCGCTCGGGCTACCTCACCCTGAACAACCGGGCCATCCCGGGCACCAACTGCATCATCGACCACCTGATCGTCGGCCCGGCCGGGGTGTTCGCGGTGGACTCCGAGCGCTGGGACCGGCGGCTGCCACTCCGGGCCACCCAGGGCGGCCACCTGTACCACGGGCCCTACAGCCAGACCAGCCGCCTGAAGCACGCGCAGCTGGAAGCGGCCATGGCCGGGCTGATCAGCGAGAGCCTGGGGCGCAAGCAGCGGATCCGGCCGGCCATGGTGATCTACGGGCCCACCGTGCCGTGGACCGTGGCCCGGATCGGCGGCGTGGACGTGTTCAGCGGGCGGCGGCTGCGCAAGTACCTGCGGGCCCAGGCGCGGGCCCGGCGCGAGCAGCGGCTGACCCGCGAGGAGATCACGCTCATCCACGAGGCGGCCGAAACCGCCCTGCCCCCTCGCTAGAGCGCCACTGTGCGGGCGCGCCGCGGGGAGATCGCGGCGCCGGTACGCTGAGGGTTCTACGCAGCCTTGAGGGGAGCAGGTCATGCCACCGCTTCGGTCCCGGACGGTCACCCACGGCAGGAACATGGTCGGGGCACGCGCGCTGATGCGCGCCAGCGGGGTAGCCGGCGAGGACATCGGCAAGCCGATCGTGGCCGTGGCCAACAGCTTCACCGAGTTCGTCCCCGGTCACGTGCACCTGCGCGAGGTCGGCCAGGTCGTCTCCGACGCGGTGAAGGCGGCCGGCGCGGTCCCCCGGGAGTTCAACACGATCGCGGTGGACGACGGGATCGCCATGGGCCACGGCGGGATGCTCTACTCCCTGCCCAGCCGGGAACTGATCGCGGACGCCGTCGAGTACATGGTCCAGGCGCACTGCGCGGACGCGCTGGTCTGCATCTCCAACTGCGACAAGATCACGCCCGGCATGCTGATGGCCGCGCTGCGGCTGAACATCCCCACCGTGTTCGTGTCCGGCGGCCCGATGGAGGCCGGGCGGGCCCGGCCAGGCGAGGTCACCGCCTCCGGCGAGCCGCGCAAGCTGGACCTGATCAACCCCATGATCGCCGCGGCCGACCCGTCGGTGTCCGACGAGACACTGGCCGAGATGGAAGAGGCCGCCTGCCCGACCTGCGGCTCCTGCTCCGGCATGTTCACCGCGAACTCGATGAACTGCCTGACCGAGGCCATGGGGCTGGCCCTGCCGGGCAACGGCACCACGCTGGCCACGCACGCCGCGCGGCGCGGGCTGTTCGAGCGGGCCGGCGCGCTGGTGGTTGACCTGGCGCAGCGCTACTACGAGGGCGATGACGAGTCCGTGCTGCCGCGGTCGATCGCCACCCGGGACGCGTTCGAGAACGCGATGGCGCTGGACGTGGCCATGGGCGGGTCGACGAACACGATCCTGCACCTGCTGGCCGCGGCGCACGAGGCGCGGGTCGGCTTCGGGCTCAAGGAGATCGACGAGCTTTCCCGCCGCGTGCCGTGCCTGTGCAAGGTCGCCCCCAGCAGCGAGCGCTACCACGTCGAGGACGTGCACCGGGCGGGCGGCATCCCGGCCATCCTGGGTGAGCTGAACCGGGCCGGCCTGCTGAACACCGGCGTCCACACGGTGCACAGCTCCTCGCTCGGGGAATTCCTCGGGGCCTGGGACCTGCGCTCGCCGTCGGTCACCAGCGAGGCGGTCGAGCTGTTCCACGCGGCGCCCGGCGGGGTCCGGACGATCAAGCCCTTCTCCCAGGAGGCCCGCTGGAACACCCTGGACGAGGACCGCTCCGGGGGGTGCATCCGGGATCTGCCGCACGCCTACACCCGGGACGGCGGCCTGGCCGTGCTCTACGGGAACCTGGCCCCCGAGGGCTCGATCGTGAAGACCGCCGGCGTCCCCGAGGAACTGTGGCGCTTCCGCGGCCCGGCGAAGGTGTTCGAGAGCCAGGAGGCCGCCGTCGAGGGCATCCTGGGCGGCCAGGTCGAGGCCGGCGACGTGGTGCTCATCCGGTACGAGGGCCCCAGCGGCGGCCCTGGCATGCAGGAGATGCTGTACCCGACCAGCTTCCTCAAGGGCAAGGGCCTCGGCCGGGCCTGCGCCCTGGTCACCGACGGCCGCTTCTCCGGCGGCACCTCCGGGCTGTCCATCTGCCACGCCGCGCCGGAGGCCGCGGCGGGCGGCGTGATCGCGCTGGCCGAGGACGGCGACGTGGTGGAGATCGACATCCCGGCCCGGTCGCTGGAGCTGGCCGTCCCCGAGGCGGACCTGGCGGCCCGCCGCGAGCGGATCCTCGGCGCGCTGGGCGGTTACCGCCCCGCGGACCGGGAGCGGTCCGTCAGCGAGGCGCTGCGCGTGTACGCGGCGCTGGCCACCTCCGCGTCCACCGGCGCGGTGCGGGACATCGGCCGCCTCGGTTCTGCGGCTGCGGGCTCCGCTGTTCCTGGCCCTGGCCAGTGACCGCGCAGGTCCGGCTGATCGCACCGGTCCGGCTGCTGGCCACACAGGTCCGGCCCTAGTGGCCACAGCACGGGACTGGGTCGCCGGAGCGCGGCCGCGGACCCTGCCCGCCGCGGTCGTCCCGGTCGTGGTCGGGTCCGGCGTGGCGTTCGGCTACGGCCACTTCTCGCTGTGGCGCGGCGTCCTGGCGCTGATCGTCTCGCTGGCCCTGCAGGTCGGGGTGAACTACGCCAACGATTACAGCGACGGGATCCGCGGCACCGACGAGGTCCGGGTCGGCCCGGTCCGCCTGGTGGCCGCCGGGGTAGCCCCGCCGCGCCAGGTCCGGGCCGCCGCCCTGGGCTGCTTCGCGCTGGCCTGCGCCGCCGGCCTCGTCCTGGCCGCGGTGACCTCCTGGTGGCTGATCCTGCTGGGCGCGGCCGCGGTCGCCGCCGCCTGGACCTACACCGGCGGCCGCCACCCGTACGGGTATCACGGCCTGGGCGAGATCGCGGTGTTCGCGTTCTTCGGGCTGGCCGCGGTGGCCGGGACCACGTTCGTGGAGATGAACTCGCTGCCGTGGCTGGCGGTGGCCGCGGCCCTGCCGGTGGGGCTGCTGGCCTGCGCGCTGCTGGTGATCAACAATCTCCGCGACATCCCGTCGGACACCGTGTCCGGCAAGCGCACCCTGGCCGTGATCCTGGGCGATGCGCGGACCCGCACGCTGTACGTGGCGTGCGTGCTGGGCCCGTTCGTGATCGCGGCGGCCATGGCGGTGGCCCGCCCGCTGACGTTGCTGGCTTTCGCGGCCCTCCCCCTGGCCCTGGCTCCCGTCCGCACCGTACGCCACGGGGCGACGGGCCCGGCCCTGATCGGCGCGCTAGGCATGACCGGCCGCCTCCAGCTGGCCTTCGGCGCCCTCCTCACCATCGGCCTGGCCATCCACCTCTGACCTGGGGGCCGGGCCGCACCTCCTGGGCTGGCCGGCCGGTGACTGGCCGGCTAGCGGCCTAGGCCAGATCCACCAGACCGGCTCCCCCGCGCCCGGGGCACCCATCGGCCGCCCTCGGTCATGGACTCAGCCCAATGGGTGAGCACGTCTCCCCCAAAGGCATGACGCCAGCCCATAACCGCCCGGAAATTCAGCACAACGGACGGGGCCGGTTACCCCAAACGCACGACAGCCGTTTCTTCCGCCCGGCCTAGCCTGCAGAGGACGTTGCAGGAGAACCGGGGGGAATTACCGCGATGAACAGCAGGAACGTTCCAGGGAAACGCTGGGATGGGCAGATCGTGGCGCTGATACCTGCGCACAACGAGGAAGAATCCATTGAGCGCACTATCGCCGCGCTGAATGCCCAGACCAGGCCGGCGGAGCGCATTATCGTCATCGCGGACAACTGCACGGACGAAACGCCCGCGCTAGCCAGGGCGTCGGGCGCGGAAGTGATCGTCACGCAGGGCAATACGCACAAGAAGGCGGGCGCCCTGAACTACGCACTGGAGCGCGTCCTTCCCACGCTGGGCGATCAGGACGCGGTGCTGGTCCAGGACGCAGACACGTTCCTCGATCCCGGGTTCCTCGCCGCGACGACGCGCAAGCTGAGCGAGGGATTCGGCGCGGCGGGCGGTAATTTCCGCGGCCGGGCCGGAGGCGGAATGTGCGGGGCACTGCAGCGGAACGAGTACGCGCGCTACGCCCGGGACACCGCCCGCAAACACGGCCGTGTGCTGTGCATCACCGGCGTCGGGACGCTGCTGAAGGTGGCGGCACTGCGGGACGTGGTGGCCGGCATTCAGGACGGCCGCCTGCCGGACTCCGGCGGTGGCTTCGCCTACAGCTACGCGACGCTGACCGAGGACAACTGGATGACTCTGGCGCTGACCCATCTGGGCTACCGGGTCGTCTCCCCCCAGGGCGCGACCATGTCCACCGAGGTGATGCTGACCTGGCGGGAACTCGCCAGGCAACGGCTGCGCTGGAAGCGCGGCGCGTTCGAGGACCTGCTGAGCTTCGGCTTCACCAGGAAGACGCTGAAGGGCTGGGGCCTGCAGGCCGTGTCCATCCTCGGCGTTCTGGCCTCCATGGCCTACGTCGGCACGCTGCTGGCCTCGCCGTGGGTCGGCTTTCACCCGCGTCTCATCTTCGCCCTGATCACCGTGGTCTATGCCGCGGAACGGCTGGTGACGGTCCGGTCGCGGGGCTGGAAGGTCGCCCTGGGCTCGGCCACCGTGGTCGTGGAGTGGGGTTACGACCTCTACCTGCAGGTCGTCCAGGTGCGGGCGCTCTGGGGCATGGTGTGGCGCACCCAGAAGACCTGGTGACATCCGGGCAACAACGCCCGGACCAGAAACGGAAAAGGAAAAGAGGAAAACGATGTACGACAAGGTTACCGGCGCGGCTCTGCCCACCACCGGACTGGCCGCCCATTTCGCGGGAGGACTGAACTACCTGTACGCGGCCCTGATCGCCTTCGCGGTTGTGGGTGCCTTTTTCGCGGTCAAGCGGATGATGCCGAAACGGCACACCAGCTGACGTGGACGCAGCTGGTCCGGCGCACCGCCTGGCCCGGCACAGCAATGGAACGCAGGACCGGGCCAGGGCGCCACGCCCTGCGCCCCGGGAACAGACGGGAAAGGAGATGCCGAGATGCGCTGGAGGCGGGCGATCTTGCCGCTGGCCTGGACCGTAGCGGCCTGCGTGCTGCTGACCGCGGGGTGGGTGGTCTACACGGTCACAGACCCGTTCGCCGGCCAGCGGCAGCGGGCGGTTCAGGAGCACCTCTTCCAGCAGTGGCGCACAGCGCCGCACCACGCTGGCCAGGCGAGTACGGGCGCGGCCACCGGACGGGGGGCCGCTCACCCACATCGAGGTGGGACCAGCCCGGGGACCAGCCCGGGGACCAGCCCGGCCCGGCTGACGCGGCACAACACCGGCCGCGACCGGATCCGCCCGGTGACCGGCCAGCCGTTCGCCCTGATCCGGATACCTGCCTTCGGGCGGCACTGGCAGTTCGCCATCGTCGAGGGCACCGCCCTCAGCCAGCTGGCCCTCGGCCCGGGTCATGTGCGGGGCACCGCCCTGCCCGGGCAGCTGGGCAACTTCGTGGTGGCAGCGCACGACGTGACGGCCGGCAATCCCTTCCTCCATCTGCGCACGCTTCGGAACCCGGACAAAATCTACGTCTACACCAGGAGCCGGGTGCAGGAGTACGTGGTCCACTCCGAGCGTGTCGTGCGGTACACCAACACCGGGGTGGAGTACCCGGTTCCCGGTCATCCAGGTGCGGCGCCCCGCCGGGCCCGGATCACGCTGATCACCTGCACCCCCGTGACGCTCGCCTTCACCCCCTGGCGGATCGTCGTGACCGGGGACCTGGTCCGGGTGTCCGTGCGCCACTGAGGAGAGCCGCGCCATGACCAGTTACACATTCCGGGACGAGTTCGACGGGCCGGCCGGCTCCCCGCCGGACCCCGCCAGATGGTCCTACGACCTCGGCGCCGGCGGATGGGGAAACAACGAGCTGCAGTCCTACACGGATGACCCCCGCAACGCGTTCCAGGATGGCCAGTCGCACCTGGTGATCCGGGCCACCCGGCAGGTGATCACGGCGAACGGGGACACCCCGCCCAGCACTCGCTACCACAGCGCGCGGATCACGACCCGGGGCCGGTTCGCCCAGTCCGGCGGGTCCTTTGAGGCCCGGCTCAAGGTGGCGTCCAGGCGCGGCCTGTGGCCGGCCTTCTGGCTGATGGGCCAGGACATCGGCACGGCCGGCTGGCCCAACTGCGGTGAGGTGGATGTGCTGGAGGACTTCGGCTACGCGACGGTGCAGTCGTCGGTGCACGCCCCGGCGGGAGGGGACGCGGTCCATTCTGCCCACCGGGATCTGCCCTCGGACTCCGGCTGGCACGTGTACCGGCTGGACTGGTCAGCCAGCAGCTTGTCGTTCAGCCGCGACGGGGAACGCTACCTGACCGTGGACCGGGATTTCTGTCCCGCGTCCGCCTGGGTGTATGGCCCCCGGGAACCGCATAACGGCGGCATGTTCCTGCTGCTGAATCTCGCGGTGGGCGGCAGCGTGGGCAGCCCGCCTGCCGACGCCACCTTCCCCGTCAACCTGATGGTCGACTACGTCCGCGTCACTCGATTAGCAGTTCGATTTTGACCCCTTATGGGGGGTCAAAATCGAACTGCTAAAGGTTATCCACCGCTCCGTTGGCGTCCCGCGTCACGGCGGCCGTCGCCGGGGGCGAGCCGGGCTCTCGGGCCGAGGGGATTTCCGGCGCCGTCTGCCCGGCCAGCGCCTCCGGCCCGGCCAGCGCCTCCGGGCCGGCCAGCGCCTCCGGGCCGGCCGCGTTGACGGCCGCGGACCCGGTCAGGCCGCGCGGCCCGGCCGCTGGCGCTGGCCCACTCCCAGCCGCCTCGCCGCCGCCGTCGCCGCTCCCGCCGAACGCGCCACTCAGCGTCTTGAGCGCCGTGGTCACCTCACTCGGGATGACCCAGAACGTGTTCCCCTGGGCCTGCGCCAGCTGCGGCAGCGTCTGCAGGTACTGGTACGCGAGTACCTTCGGGTCGGCGTCACCCTCGTGCACGGCCTGGAACACGGTGCCGATCGCCTGGGCCTGGCCCTCGGCCCGCAGGATCTGGCCCTGCCGCTCCCCCTCGGCCCGCAGGATACTGCTCTGCTTCTCGCCTTCGGCGGTGAGGATCTTGGCCTGGCGGACGCCCTCGGCGGTGAGCACGGCGGCCCGCTTCTCCCGCTCGGCCCGCATCTGCTTCTCCATCGCGTCGATCACGCTCTTGGGCGGGTCGATGGCCTTGATCTCCACCCGGGTGACCCGCAGGCCCCACTTGCCCGAGGCGTCGTCGAGCACGCCGCGCAGCCGCATGTTGATCTGGTCGCGCGAGGTCAGCGTCTGCTCGAGGTCCATGTTGCCGATCACGCTGCGCAGCATGGTCGCGGTGATCTGCTCGATGGCCTGGATGTAGTTGACGATCTCGTAGTCGGCCGCCCGCGGGTCGGTGACCTGGAAGAACAGCACCGTGTCGATGCTGACCACCAGGTTGTCCTCGGTGATCACCGGCTGGCCCCGGAACGAGACCACCTGCTCACGCAGGTCGATGAGGGGCTTGACCCGGTCCACGAACGGGAGGATGAAGTTCATCCCGGGTTCCAGGGTCTTGCGGTACCGGCCGAACCGCTCGATGTTCCTGGCCCGGGCCTGCGGCACGATCCGGACGGTCTTGCCGACCACGAGGACGATGAGCAGGACGGCCACGAAGGCGGCGACGAGCGCAGCGATTTCCATGTCTACTCCCGCGGATGCACGAGTGCGGTGGCGCCCTCGATCGCGAAGACGTTAACGGTCGAGCCCACGGGAATGACCTGGGACTCGTCATAAGGGCGGGCGGACCATAGTTCGCCGCCGATGCGGACCCGGCCGCCGTCATCGGTGATTTCCTCGACGACCTTGGCGGAGCGCCCGACCAGGGCCGAGGTCCCGGTGCGCAGCAACGGCGGCTGCTTGATGTGCCGCATCGCGATGGGGCGGACCACGACCAGCCCGGCCGCGGCGGCCACGGCGAACGCGCCCACCTGGAAAGGCAGGCTCACGCCCGCCGCGCCGACCACGGCCGCCACCACGGCACCGACCGCGATCAGCCCGAAGGCCAGCGTGGTCGTCATGACCTCGGCGACCCCCAGCACCGCGGCGAGGACCAGCCAGACAATCCAGGACCCCATGGTTACTCCCGGGAGCGGGAGCGGCGCCGTGCGCGGCCTGCGCACGCACCAGCCGCCCACCCTCCAACTCGACAGTAACCCCGCCGCGCCGCGACCGCGACCGCCCGCAGGTCCCGGCCGGCCCGAAAATCCGGTAAACCGCCGCAACGAGAACCGCAGCGCCCGCCCGCCGCCGCCCCGGCCGGCGCCGGGCCCGCCGGTCAGCGGCACCCGCCCGGGCGGGGGTGATCGTTCCCATCGGGGCCGGGACCGGGAATTATGGTGCCATCCAACGTCGGAGGATGTCATGACCAGTCCAGCACCGCTGTCCTACAGTCACGGGACATCGCCGCAAACCCTGCTCGGCGAGACCATCGGCGCGAACCTGAGGCGCATCGCGGCCGCGCACGGCGGCCGGGAAGCGCTCGTCGATGTGCCGTCGGGACGGCGCTGGACGTACGCAGAGTTCGACGCGGACACCGACACGCTGGCCCGGGGCCTGATCGCGGCCGGGATGAAGGCGGGTGACCGGGTCGGCATCTGGGCGCCGAACTGCCCGGAGTGGGTGCTGCTGCAGTACGCCACGGCCAAGGCGGGCGTGATCCTGGTCAACATCAACCCGGCCTACCGCAGCCACGAGCTGGGTTACGTGCTGCGCCAGTCCGGGGTCAGGCTGCTGGTCAGCGCGGAGTCGTTCAAGACCAGCGACTACCGGGCCATGGTCGAGGAGGTCAGCGGGAACCTCCCTGAGCTCCGGCGGGTGATCTACCTGGGCTCGGCCGACTGGGACGAGCTGTTCGTGGTCGGCGCCATGCCGATCGCCGGCGGGGAGGACCAGCTGGCCGAGCGGGAGGTCATGCTGGGCTTCGACGACCCGATCAATATCCAGTACACCAGCGGCACCACGGGGTTCCCCAAGGGAGCCACGCTGTCCCACCACAACATCCTGAACAACGGGTTCTTCATCGGGGAGGGCTGCCGGTACACCGAGGCGGACCGGGTCTGCATCCCGGTGCCCTTCTACCACTGCTTCGGCATGGTGCTGGGCAACCTGGCCTGCACCACGCACGGGTCGGCGATCATCATTCCCGCCCCCGGGTTCGATCCCGCCGCGAGCCTGCGGGCTGTGGCCGCGGAACGCTGCACGTCCCTGTACGGCGTGCCGACCATGTTCATCGCCGAGCTGGCCCTGCCCGATTTCGCGGCTTATGACCTGTCCACCCTGCGGACCGGGATCATGGCCGGGTCACCGTGCCCGGTCGAGGTGATGAAGCGGGTGGTCAGCGAGATGCACATGACCGAGGTGACGATCTGCTACGGGATGACCGAGACATCCCCGGTGTCCGCGCAGACCACGGCCGACGACGACATGGAACGGCGGGTGTCCACGGTGGGCCGGGTGCACCCGCACGTCGAGGTGAAGATCGTGGACCCCGACACCGGCCTGACCGTGCCCCGGGGCGTCACCGGGGAGATGTGCACCCGGGGCTACTCGGTCATGCTGGGCTACTGGGACGACGCGGAGCAGACCGCGGCCGCGATCGACCAGGCCCGCTGGATGCACACCGGCGACCTGGCCGTGATCGACGAGGCCGGGTACCTGAACATCGTCGGCCGGATCAAGGACATGATCATCCGCGGGGGCGAGAACGTGTATCCCCGGGAGATCGAGGAGTTCCTGTACGGCCACCCGGCGATCGAGGACGTCCAGGTGATCGGGGTGCCGGATCTCCGGTACGGCGAGGAGATCTGCGCCTGGGTCAGGCTGCGGCCCGGTGAGGCCCTGACCGAGGACGAGCTGCGTGAGTACTGCCAGGGCCAGATCGCGCACTACAAGATCCCCCGCTACCTGCGGTACACCAGCGAGTTCCCGATGACCGTGACCGGCAAGGTCCAGAAGTTCAAGATGCGCGAGACGTCCATCGCCGAGCTGGGCCTGGAAGAGGCGGCCGGGACGGCCACCGCCTGAGCAGGATCCCATGGGCCACACCAGCCACACCAGCCCTAAGGATGCGGGCGATCGCAGCTCTCCCGGTTCGTGATCATGGGTTTACTGGGCCAATAGGCCCAGTAAACCCATGATCACGAAGGAGGGCTGGTGGGGTGGTGGGGCTGGTGATGCGACTGGGGCGCAGGTGCCTGGCGGCGGGGGGTCAGCCGCAGCCGGCCGCCACCGCCTGATTTCAGCCGCGGCCGGCCGCGGCCACCTGAAGTCCGCCGCCACCGGCCGCGGCGGCTTCGAGCGTGCCGAGGTGGCGGCGGGCCGCGGCGGCCGAAGCGGGCCGGGCCGGCAGGAGCGGCATCCGCACGGCCGGGGTCGGGATACGCCCCTGGGCGTGCAGCACGGCCTTGATCACCGCCGGGTTGGGCTCCGCGAACAGCGCAGCCGACAGGGTGCTCAGCCGGCCGCCCAGGGCCCGGGCCGCGGTTACGTCGCCGCCCCGCCACAGCGCCATCAGCCGGGCGAACTCCGCGGTGGCCAGGTGCGCTGAGGCCAGGATGCCGCCGTCCGCGCCGAGCGCGAGCAGCGGTGAGATGAACGGGTCGTCACCGCCGAGGATGGCCAGGCCGGCCGGCCTGGCGGCGAGCAGCGCGACGGTGTCGGCGTTGATCCCGCCCGGCGCGTATTTCAGGCCAGCCACGCCGGGCACGGCGGCCAGCCGCCGCAAGGTGCCGGCGGACAGGTACTGGCCGGTCCGGTGCGGGACGTCGTACACGACGAGAGGCACCGGGCTGGCCGAGGCGAGCTGGGTGAAGTAGGCGAGCACCCCGGCCTCACCCGGGCGGGTGAACGGCGGCACCACGCTGAGGGCGGCGGTCACCTCCGGCCGGCTGCCCAGCGCCCGCAGGTCCTCCGGGGTGTGCGCGCCGACCAGCAGGGGGGCGTGCCGCTCGCGGCAGACCGCCGCGGCCACCTGCGTCACCGAGCGCTGCTCCGCGGCGGTGAGCGCGGCCGGCTCGCCGGTGGTGCCGAGGGCCACCAGGCCGTCGGCCCCGGCGTCCAGGACCTGGCGGGCCAGGGTGTCCAGGGCGTCGAGGGCCACCGCCCCGCGCTCGTCGAAGGGGGTGATCAGCGGGACGAGCAAGCCGGTCAGCGTCATGGCTCCAGCCTGCCCCGGCATACAGCCAAGGACCAGTTCACGTTCCTCAGCAAAGACGTAAGCTGAGCTAATGCTTGATGTCCGCCGCCTGCGGTTGCTGCGGGACCTGGCGCACCTGGGCACCATCGCCGCGGTGGCCCAGGCGCACTCCTACACGCCGTCCGCGGTGTCTCAGCAGCTCGCCGCGCTGCAACGGGAAGCGGGCGTGCCGCTGCTGGAACACACCGGCCGGCGCGTCAGCCTCACGCCGGCGGGCACGGCCCTGGTTCAGCACGCCGAAACCGTCCTGGCCGCCCTGGAAGCCGCGGCCGCGTCGCTGGCGGCCGCGCGCTCGGGACTCTCCGGAAGCGTGCGCATCGGGGCGTTCCCCAGCGCCGTGCGCACGCTGCTGCCCCCGGCCCTGGTCGCGCTGGGCCGTGACCACCCCGCACTCGAGCTGCGGGTCAGCGAACTGGACCCGGTCGCCATGCCCGGAGCGCTGCGGACGCGAAGCCTCGACGTGGCACTGCTGCACGACTACGACATCACGCCGGCCGGGCCTGATCCCACCCTGGACTCGATACCGCTGCTCGACGAGGCCGTGTTCCTCGCCGTGCCGGAAGGCAGTCAGGCTGGGCGGGCCGGCGATCCCATCGCCGGGGCACGGCACTGCGACTGGATCGTCGCCAGTCCCGGCACGCTGTGCCACACCGTCGCCCTGCGCATCTGCCAGACGGCCGGTTTCGACCCCCGGGTCCGCCACCACGCGGACGATTTCGTCGCCGTCCTCGCACTAGTCGCCGCCGGGCAGGGTGTCGCGCTAGTCCCGCAGCTCGGAGCCGCGCAGCCGCCTCCCGGGGTCCGCCTGCTCCCGCTCCCGGCCTCCCGGCGCACCCGCCTCGCCTACCGGCGCGGCGGCGGGGCTCATCCCGCCATCGCCGCTTGCGCTGAGGCGCTGCGCAGGTCAACCGGCGCCTACCTCCGCCACGACCGGCCGAACCCGGCGCAGGCAGGCGGCATCCGGCCCCGGGAGGCTGAGGCTAACCCGGCAGGCCGCGGCTAAGGGGTGCGGCGGCGGCGGGCCGGGTCGGTGAGGGACGGCGGCTCCCAGCCACGGTCCGGGGCGTTGAGGTTGGTGCCTGGCGGCACGATCTCGTCGATCCGGTCCAGCACGTCGGGGCTGAGCGTCACGCCGGCCGCGGCGAGCTGGCTCTCCAGCTGCTCCATGGTGCGCGGCCCGATGATCGGCGCGGTGACCGCCGGGTGGGCCGCCGCGAAGGCGATCGCCAGCTGGATCAGGGTCAGGCCGGACTCCTGCGCCAGCACGGCGAGCTGCTCGACGGCCTCCAGCTTGGCCTGGTTGCCGGGCAGGCTCATGTCGTAGCGCTGCGGTATCCGCTCCGCCCGGCGGCTGACCGGGACGTCGGCGCCCTGGCGGTACCGGCCGGTGAGCCAGCCGCCGGCCAGCGGGCTCCACGGGATGACACCCATCCCGTAGTCCTGGCAGACCGGCAGGACCTCGGCCTCCACCCCGCGGACCAGGAGCGAGTAGGGCGGCTGCTCACAGACGAACCGCTCCCGGCCGCGGCGCTGCGCGGTCCACTGGGCCTCGACGATCTGGGAGGGCAGGAACGTGGAACTGCCCGCGTAGCAGATCTTCCCGGCCCGGATCAGGTCGCTGAGCGCACCCAGGGTCTCGTCGATGTCGGTCCCGGGGTCGGGCCGGTGGATCTGGTACAGGTCGATGTAGTCGGTGCCGAGCCGGCGCAGGCTGTTCTCGCACTCGCGGATCAGCCAGCGGCGCGAGTTGCCGCGCTCGTTGGGGTCCTGGCCCATGGCGCCGTTCGCCTTGGTGGCCAGCACGACGTTCTCGCGCCGGGTGCCGGCCAGCGCCTTGCCCACGATCTCCTCGGATTCACCGCCCGAGTACACGTCCGCGGTGTCGATGAAGTTGATCCCCGCGTCGAGGGCCCGGTTGATGATCGCGACCGAGTCGTCGTGGTCGGGATTGCCCCAGGCGCCGAACATCATCGCCCCGAGGCATAGCGGGCTTACCCTGACTCCGGTCTGGCCGAGTGCGCGAAGTTCCATTTACCCAACCTTAGACCGCGCCCGCGTCCCCGCACGCCCGGGCCTCCGCGCCCCTCGGGCGCCGCGCCCCCCGGGCGGCCGGGCCCCCGGGCGGCCGGGCCCGGAAACACCAGCGGAAGGCCAGGTGTGGGCCGCCCGCCGGTGGGGAGTAGCAGCATCGCCTGCGGCAGGTGATTACTTTCCTCCCCCGGTCCGGGACCCTGGGCCAGCGATGCGAGGCTGGAGGGAAGAGCCCTGCCGCCCTGACCGGGAGGAGATGCCGTGCCCCGTGGAGCGCCGCGCAGCGGCTGCGGGCGCCGCCCGCGCTGCGGCCAGGCCTGCCCCCGGGCGGCAGTCGCCGCGGCCGCCGCCCTGGCCCTGCTGGTAGCGGCCTGCTCGGGCCCCGGCCAGTCCGCGCGTCCCGCCGGGTCGCAGACGGGCCATCAGGCAGCGGGCTCCGCGGCCAGCCCCTCCGGGCCGCGGCCCGCGGGCCCGCTCACCCTGCAGGTGTCCCCGGCTCCCTACCAGCTTCCGTCCGGGCTGGCCCGCGAAGTCGTCCTGCCGGCCGGGCCGGACCTGCTCCTGGCGGGCGGGCTGACCCCGCAGTCCACCTCGACCGCCGCGGTGCGGCTGCTCAACCCGGCGACCGGCGCTACCGTGCGGGCGGGTCATCTCACCGGGCCCACGCACGACGCGGCCGGGGCCGTCCTGGGCGGCCGGAGCTTCGTGTTCGGCGGCGGCGAGCAGTCCAGCGTGGCCACGGTCCAGGAACTCCCGGCGCGGGCGGCGTCCCCGCGTGCCACCGCCACCGTGGCCGGCCTGCTCCCCGGCGCGCGCTCGGACCTGGTGGCGGTGACCCGCGGCGGCACCGGGTACCTGCTCGGCGGGTACGACGGGTCCGGGTACGACGCGACGGTCCTGGCCACCAGGGACGGCCGCCGGTTCACCGCCGTGGCCAGGCTGGCGGTCCCGGTCCGCTACCCGGCGGTCGCGGTGCTCGGCAGCCAGATCTGGGTCTTCGGCGGCCAGACCAGCCACGGCATCACGAACGACATCCAGCGGATCAGCCTGGCCGGTGCGGGCCAGGCTGGCGCCGGTCAGGGCGTTAGGGGGCGGAAAATCGTGACCGCGGCCGTGGCCGGGCACCTGCCGCGGCCGACGACCGCGGCGGCGGCGTTCGCGCTCGGCGGGGCGCTGTACCTGGCGGGCGGGCAGACCGCGCCGGCCCGGCCGGGGCAGGCCACGGCCAGCCCGGCCGCGACGCTGACGACCAGCGGGGCCGTGCTCCGCTACCAGCCGGGCCACCCGGCCGCGCTGGCGGGCATGCTGCCGGTCCCGGTGGCCAACGCGGGCGCCGGGGTGCTGGGCAGCACCGCGTTCCTGGTCGGCGGGGACGACGGGGTGCGCCCCAGGCCCACGGTCACCGAACTCCGGCTGGTCCCGCAGGCCGCGGCTATCGCGCCGGTGCCACCGGGCAGCCCGCTGGAGGCCCGCTCGGACGGGGCGCTGGCCGGCCGCGGCGCCGGTGGTCTCGCACCGCCCGGCGAGCCGTGGCTGAGCCCGCCCCGCGGGCGGGGCCACCTGGCGCCGCACTCCGATCCGGCCGCACTGCCGGGTGACGTCCTGATCGCCGACAATCACAACAACCGGCTGCTGGTCGTGGATCCGCAGGGCCGCATCCGGTGGCAGTTCCCGCGGCCCGGGGATCTGGCCCGGCGGCAGACGTTCCTGGTGCCTGATGACGCGTTCTTCTCCCCCGACGGCAAGGACATCATCGCCACCGAAGAGGACGATTCGGTGATCAGCGTGATCAGCATCGCCGCGCACCGGATCATCTACCGCTACGGCACGGCGGGGGTGCCCGGCTCGTCCGCCAACCACCTGTCCAACCCGGACGACGCGATGCTGCTGCCCGGCGGGGACCTGCTGTCCGCTGACATCAAGAACTGCCGGATCCTGCTGGTCAGGCCGCCCGCGCACCGGCCCGTGCGGACGATCGGCCAGACCAGCTATGTGTGCTGGCACGACCCGCCCCGGCGGTTCGGCAGCCCCAACGGCGCGTTCCCGATGACCAACGGCAAGTACCTGGTCACCGAGATCAACGGGGACTGGGTGAACGCGGTCAGCCTGTCCGGCCACGTGAGCTGGTCTGCCCACCCGCCGGGGGTCAGCTATCCGTCGGACACCAACGAGCTCTACCCGGGCCGCTACCTGACCGCGGACTACTCAGCCCCGGGCCAGGTGGTGGAGTTCACCGCGGCCGGGCAGCTGCGCTGGCGCTTCGGCGGGCTGAATCACCCGTCCCTGGCCCTCCCCCTGCCCAACGGGGACATCCTGGTCAACGACGACTACAACCACCGGGTCATCGTGATCGACCCGGTCAGCAACCGGATCGTCTGGCAGTACGGGCACACCGGCGTGGCGGGCAGCAGGCCCGGCTACCTCAGCAACCCGGACGGCGTCGATCTGGCCCCGCCCGACTCCATGCTCACCGCGCACGCGGCGACCATGGGCCGCCCCTGATCAGCCGCTGTAACCGGGGTAGAGCTGGCCGGACGGGACGATCTCCACGCCCAGCGGCACCAGCGAGATCGGGATGATCTTGAAGTTGGCCAGGCCCAGCGGGATGCCGATGATGGTGAGGCACAGCGCGATGCCGGTCGTCAGGTGACCCAGGGCCAGCCACCAGCCGAAGAGCACGATCCAGATGACGTTGCCGATCACGGAGCCCAGCCCGGCGTCCCGGCGCACCTCGATCGACCGGCCGAACGGCCACAGCACGTAGCCGGCGATGCGGAAAGCGGCGATCCCGAGGGGGATGGTCACCACGAGGAAGAACAGGACGAAGCAGACCAGCCCGGCCAGCGCGTAGAGGATAGCCATCCAGAAACCGCACAGGACAAGCCAGATCACGTTCAGGATCGTTCTCAGCATGTCCGTCCCCCGATGGACTCACCGTGCGCGCGGCCGCGCCTGATCGTCTCTTTACCGTATCTCAAGCTGGGCGAGCAGGACCTCCGTCGCGCTGGCCACCGCCTGGACGGCCTGCTCGAACGCTTCCGCGTTGTGCTTGGCCGGGCGCTGGAACCCGCTGATCTTCTTGACATACTGGCGCGCTGCGGCCCGCACGTCCTCGTCGGTCACGTGCTCGGCGTAGGGCGGGCGCAGGGTCTTGATGCTGCGGCACATGCTGCCAGGCTATAGCCCGAGGAGCGGTTCCAGGCCGAAGGTCAGGCCGGGCGGCAGGGAGCCCAGCCCGCGCACGCCGAGCAGCACGCCGGGCATGAACGAGGCCCGGTCGAGTGAGTCGTGCCGGATGGTCAGCGTCTCGCCGTGCCCGCCCAGCAGGACTTCCTGGTGGGCGACCAGCCCGGCCAGGCGTACCGAGTGCACGTGCACCCCGTCCATCTCGGCGCCCCGGGCTCCGGCGACGGCGGTCACGGTGGCGTCCGGCGACGGGCCCAGCCCGGCCCCGGCGCGGGCCGCGGCGATCAGCGACGCGGTCCGGGACGCGGTCCCGGACGGGGCGTCCATCTTGCCCGCGTGGTGCAACTCGATGATCTCGGCCGATTCGAAGAACCGGGCGGCCTGGGCGGCGAACCGCATCATCAGCACCGCGCCGACCGAGAAGTTCGCCGCGATCAGGACCCGGACCGCGGGGGCATCGGCCAGCCAGGCCCGGACCTGGGCCAGCCGGGCCTCATCGAACCCGGAGGTGCCGACGACCACGTCCAGGCCGTGGCCGATGCACCAGTGCAGGTTGTCCATGACCACGCCGGGGTGGGTGAAGTTGACCACCACCGCGCAGCCGGCCAGCCCGTCGAGGGCGTCACCCTCGTCCACCCCGGCCGCGAGCTCGAGGTCATCCGCGGCGGCCAGCGCCCGGCCGACCTCGCTGCCCATCCGGCCCCGCGCGCCGAGTACCCCGACCTTGATCATGACGCCTGATCCTAGGCCAGCGCGTTGGTGAACGGCGCGTCGTCGTCGTACGGGCCGACCACGGCCAGCACCTTCGGCCGGGTCAGGATCTCCTGCGCCACGCCGCGCACCGCGTCGTGCGAGACCGCCTCGATCGAGGCCAGGATCTCGTCGACCGGCTCGAGGCGCGGGTACACCAGCTCAGACTTGCCCAGACGGCTCATCCGCGAGGACGGGTCCTCCAGGCCGAGCACCATCGAGCCGCGCACCTGGCCCTTGCCGCGCTCCAGTTCCGCGTCGGACAGGCCGCCGGAGACCACCTTGGCGATCTCGTCCCGGCAGATCGCCAGCACCTCGTCGGCCTTGGACGGCAGGCAGCCGACGTAGACCCCCCACATCCCGGTGTCAGCGTGCTGGGAGGTGAAGCTGTAGACCGAGTAGGCCAGGCCGCGCTTCTCGCGCACCTCCTGGAACAGCCGGGACGACATGCCGCCGCCGAGCGCCGCGTTGAGCACGCCCAGCGCGAACCGCCGGTCGTCGGTCCGGCTCAGCCCCTGGCAGCCGAGGATCAGGTTGGCCTGCTCGATCCCGCGTGACACCAGCCGCAGGCCGCGGGCCGGGTCGCCCGGCACCGCGCCGCTCACCGGCGGCGGGCCGCCCGGGGTGGCCATCCGCGGCCCGGCCGGCCTGGCCTCCCCGGTGAGCACGTGGGCGAACGCGCGCTGCGCGTGCTCCACCACCGTGTCGTGGTCGAGGCTGCCCGCCGCGGCCACGACCAGGCGGTCCGGGGTGTACCGGGCCCGGTAGTACCCGGCGACCTGCTCCCGGGTGATGGTGTTGATGGAGTCGACCGTGCCGAGGATCGGCCGGCCGAGGGGCGTGTCACCGAACAGCTGGCCGGTGAACGCCTCGTGCACCGTGTCGGAGGGATCGTCGTCGTTCATGGCGATCTCTTCGAGGATCACGCCGCGCTCGGCGTTAACGTCTTTCGGCTCGATGAGCGAGCCGGTCACCATGTCGGACAGCACATCGATGGCCAGCGGCAGGTCCGCGTCCAGCACCCGCGCGTAGTAGCAGGTGTACTCCTTGCCGGTGAACGCGTTCAGCTCGCCGCCGACCGCGTCCATCGAGGCCGAGATCTCCAGCGCGGTCCGCTGCCTGGTCCCCTTGAACAGCAGGTGCTCCAGGTAGTGGGTGGCCCCGGCGTGGGCGAGGTCCTCGTCACAGGACCCCACCCCCGCCCAGATGCCGAACGCGACCGAGCGGACCGACGGGAGTGCCTCGGTGATGACCCGGAGCCCGCCCGGCAGCACGCTGCGCCGGATGGTGCTCAGGCCGTCCGCCAGCCCCTCGGTGTGCACGTCCGGGGTGCTCACGAGTTGTTGCTGTGGCGGCGCTCGCGATGCCGGGTCCGGTGGCTGTCGCCGCCACCCTGCCCGGCGGTAGCCCGGTCGTCCCGGTCCCCGTCCGGGCCGGACGGGGCGGAGGAACCGCCGTCGCCGTTCCCGGCGGCGGCCTCACGCTCGACCACCTCGACGGGTACCAGGGACAGCTTGCCGCGGTCGTCGATCTCGCGGATCTCCACCTGGATCTTGTCGCCGACCTTCACCACGTCATCGACGTTGTCGATCCGGGCCCCGCCGTGCAGCTTGCGCAGCTGGGTGATGTGGAGCAGGCCGTCCTTGCCCGGCAGCAGGGAGATGAACGCGCCGAACGTGGTGGTCTTGACCACGGTGCCGAGGAACCGCTCGCCCACCTCGGGCATGTGCGGGTTGGCGATCGCGTTGATCGTCGTCCGCGCGGCCTCGGCGGACGGGCCGTCGGTGGCGCCGATGTAGATGGTGCCGTCGTCCTCGATGGTGATCTCGGCGCCGGTGTCCTCCTGGATCGAGTTGATCATCTTGCCCTTGGGGCCGATGACCTCGCCGATCTTGTCCACCGGGACCTTGATCGTGATGATCCGGGGCGCCTGCGGGCTCATCTCGCCCGGGGCGTCGATCGCCTCGCGCATGACCTCCAGGATCGTGAGCCGGGCCCCGCGGGCCTGGCGCAGCGCCGCGCCGAGCACGGCGGCCGGGATCCCGTCCAGCTTGGTGTCCAGCTGGAGCGCGGTGATGATGTCCTTGGTGCCGGCGACCTTGAAGTCCATGTCGCCGAACGCGTCCTCGGCGCCCAGGATGTCGGTGAGCGTGACGTACTCGCCGCCCTCGTAGATCAGGCCCATCGCGATGCCGGACACCATGTCCCGCAGCGGGACGCCCGCGTCGAGCAGCGACATGGTGGAGGCGCAGACCGAGCCCATCGACGTCGAGCCGTTGGACCCGATCGCCTCGGAGACCTGGCGGATCGCGTACGGGAACTCCTCGCGGCTGGGCAGCACGGGCAGGATGGCCCGCTCCGCCAGCGCGCCGTGCCCGATCTCGCGCCGCTTCGGCGACCCGACCCGGCCGGTCTCCCCGGTGGAGTACGGCGGCATGTTGTAGTTGTGCATGTACCGCTTGGTCCGCTCGGGGTTGAGCGTGTCGATCATCTGCTCCATCCGGAGCATGTTCAGCGTGGTCACGCCGAGGATCTGCGTCTCACCGCGCTCGAACAGCGCCGAGCCGTGCACCCGGGGCAGCACGTGTGCTTCCGCGGACAGCTGGCGGATGTCGGTCAGGCCGCGGCCGTCGATCCGGACGCCGCCGGAGATGATGCGCTCGCGGACCAGCTTCTTGGTCAGCGCGCGGAACGCCGCGCTGATCTCCTTCTCGCGGCCCTCGAACTGGCTGGCCAGCTTCTCGACGGCCAGCGCCTTGACCCGGTCGGTCTCGGTGTCGCGCTCCTGCTTGCCCGCGACGGTGAGCGCGCGGGCCAGTTCGTCGGACGCCTCGGCGGACACGGCGTCGTAGACGTCGGGCTGGTAGTCCGCGAACACGGGGAATTGGCCGGTCGGCTTGGCCGCCTGGTCGGCGATCCGCTGCTGGGCCTCGCAGAGCAGCTTGAGGAACGGCTTGGCCGCCTCCAGGCCCTCCGGCACCGTCTCCTCGGTGGGCGCAACCGCGCCGCTGGAGGAGTCGGCGAGCATCCCGATCGTGCCGGTGGTGGACTCGGCCTCGACCATCATGATGGCCACGTCGCCGTCCGGGAGCATGCGGCCCGCGACCACCATGTCGAAGGTGGCGTCGTTCAGCTGCTCGTGGGTGGGGAACCCGACCCACTGGCCCTTGATCAGGGCGACCCGCACGCCGGCGATCGGCCCCGAGAACGGCAGCCCGGCCAGCATGGTGGACAGGGACGCGGCGTTGATGGCGACCACGTCGTACAGGTGCTCGGGGTTGAGCGAGAGGATCGTCTCGACGACCTGGACCTCGTTGCGCAGCCCCTTGACGAACGAGGGGCGCAGCGGCCGGTCGATCAGCCGGCAGGTGAGGATCGCGTCCTCGGACGGGCGGCCCTCCCGGCGGAAGAAGGAGCCGGGGATGCGCCCGATCGCGTACATCCGCTCCTCGACGTCCACCGTGAGCGGGAAGAAGTCCAGCCCCTCCTTGGGGTGCTTGCCCGCCGTGGTGGCGGACAGGATGACCGTCTCGTCGTCCAGCGTCGCGACGGCCGAACCGGCGGCCAGGCGGGCCAGCCGGCCGGTCTCGAACTTGATCGTATGGGTGCCGAAGGCTCCGTTATCGATAACGGCTTCGGCGGTAAACACACCCTCCATGGGTGAGACCTCCTTGACTGAGGTCCCGCTCCGCCCGCCGCCGGTGGGTCGTGGCTGGCGCCGTCCGGCCGGTGCTGCCGGCCCACGCCGTGTGGCGTGCGCCGTCCAGTCCGTTCCGTCTGGCCCGGCCAGCGGCCTGCCCGGTCTTCGATCGAAGCCCTCGGCCCGCCTGCCGCGCTCCCGCAGGAACACATGCATAAGACCCGAGAACCACTACCGAGGACCGGTCCTGGCGCCCTGAGCGCTCCGGGATCGGGGGCCGCGGGAAGTCGTTCTTGAGTTGTCCCGGACCTACCTGCGCAGGCCGAGCTTGCTGATGAGCGCACGGTAGCGCTCGATGTCCGTGCTAGCCAGATACTTGAGCAGGCGCCGGCGGCGCCCGACCAGCAGCAGCAGGCCGCGGCGGCTGTGGTGATCGTGCTTGTGCACCTTGAGGTGCTCGGTCAGGTCATTGATCCGTCGCGTCAGCAGTGCAACCTGGACTTCCGGCGAGCCGGTGTCACCCTCATTGGTCGCGTTGTCCGCGATGATCTCCTTCTTCACGCCTGTGTCCAGCGGCACGTGGCTTTCCTATCTTTGTCGCAAGGTTACGGGGCGGGGCTCAGCGCGGCCCAGAAAAAACTGGATGTGCGGGGGAGCCCCTCGGCCAGCCGCTTGAGGGTGCAGCTAACCCGGGCCGGAACATGCCGGCCGTTACCTAAAGGTATCACGCGGGCCGGTCAGTAAATGCCGGGTCGCCCCGGCGCCCCGTCCGTGCCTCTCGGAGGGTCCTCAGCAGGTCCCGCCGACCAGGCCGCGGGCCTCGTCGACGTCGCGGCGCATCTGCTCGGTGAGGGCGCCGGCGGAGTCGAACCGGACCATGCCCCGCAGCCGGGCCGCGAAGTCCACCGCCACGTGCACGCCGTACAGGTCCAGGTCGTCCCGGTCCAGCGCGTACGCCTCCACGGTCTGTTCCCGGCCGTCGAACGTCGGGTTGGTGCCCACCGAGATCGCGGCCGGCCAGCGCTGCTCCTGCTGGCCCTCGGCGCCCAGGCTGGCCAGCCAGCCCGCGTACACGCCGTCGGCCGGGATGGCGGTGTACGGGGCGGTCTCGAGGTTGGCGGTCGGGAAACCGAGCGCCCGGCCGCGCTGCTGGCCGCGCACCACGACCCCCTCCACCCGGTGCGGGCGGCCCAGGTCTTCCGCGGCGCCGGCCACGTTCCCCTGGCCGAGCAGGTCGCGGATCCCGCTGGAGGAGATCGTGACGCCGTGCTCGGCCAGCAGCGGCACGCCCTCCGCCCCGAAGTCGTATTTCTCGCCTAGCTCGGCCAGCAGCGGCACGTCACCGGCGGCCCGGTGGCCGAACCGGAAGTTCTCCCCCACCACGACCCAGCGGGCGTGCAGCCGGTCGGCGAGCACGGCCCGGACGAACTCATCGGGGCCCAGCCGGGAGAAGCCGAGCGTGAACGGGAGGACGCAGACCGCGTCGCAGCCCTCCTCGCCCAGCAGTTCCACCCGGCGGCGGACGCTGCACAGCAGCGGGGGATGCGAGCCCGGCCGGACCACCTCCGCCGGATGCGGGTCGAAAGTGATCACGACGACGGGCAGGTCCAGCCGGGCCCCGGCCCCGGCGGCCCGGCCCACGATGCGCTGGTGCCCCCGGTGCACGCCGTCGAACACGCCGATGGTGACGACCGAGGAGCCCCAGTCTGCGGGCACGTCATCCAGGCCCTGCCAGCGCTGCACGGTGCTGCTCCTTTGATGCTCGGCGCGGGTGGCCGCGGCGGGTCTTCGCACCCCAAGCCTAGGGGGCCGGCGCGGCCGCGGACCCGGCCGGCGCGGCGGCGGACCCGGCGACCGCGCGCGGCGGCGTGAGGTCGCGGCGGGCGCGGACCGCGGCGGCCAGCCCGCCCAGCACGTCCGCGGTGGCCTCCACGTCGATGCACGCGTCGGTCACGCTCTGCCCGTAGGCCAGCGTGGCCGGGTCCCCGGGTTCCTGCCGCCCGGCCTGCAGGAAGCTTTCCAGCATGATGCCCACGAGACCCGGCTCGCCCGCGCCGATCTGGTCGGCGATCACGCCGGCCACGACCGGCTGGCGCCGGTAGTCCTTGCCGCTGTTGCCGTGGCTGGCGTCCACCATCACCCGCCGGGCCAGCCCGGCCTTCGAGACCATGTCCAGCGTGTCGCGCACCGGCCCGGGCTCGTAGTTGGATCCCGGCCGCCCGCCCCGCAGGATGACATGGCAGTCCGGGTTCCCCGCGGTGGTGACCACCGCCGCCGCCCCGGCCCGGGTGACGCCGAAGAACGTGTGCCCCGCGGCAGCGGCCCGGCAGGCGTCCACGGCCACCCTCACGTCGCCGTCGGTGCCGTTCTTGAACCCGATCGGCATGGACAGGCCCGAGGCCAGCTGCCGGTGCACCTGGCTCTCGGTGGTCCGGGCGCCGATCGCGCCCCAGGCCACGGCGTCGGCGATGTACTGGGGGGTGATCGGGTCCAGCCACTCGCAGCCCACCGGGAGGCCGAGCGAGACCACGTCGAGCAAGAACCGGCGCGCCATCCGCAGGCCGCGGTGCACGTCATGGGTGCCGTCCATGCCGGGGTCGTTGATGAGCCCCTTCCAGCCGGTCACCGTGCGCGGCTTCTCGAAGTAGACCCGCATGACCACCAGCAGCTCACCGGCGAGCGACTCGCGCAGCGCGGCCAGCCGGCCCGCGTAGTCCAGCCCGGCGGCCGGGTCGTGCACCGAGCAGGGACCGGCCACCACGAGCAGGCGGTCGTCCGCACCGTCCAGCACCGCGCGCACCTCGGCGCGGGATCGTTCGACCATGTCGGCCTCGGCGGGCCCGAGCGGCAGTTCCTCCAGCAGCGCCGCGGGCGAGAGCAGCGGCTCATAGCCCAGGATCCGGGTATCGCTGGTGTGCGGCATGACGCTCTCCTCCCGCGAGCCGGCTGCCCGCATGTGCCATTCTGCCGGACGGGGCCGCGTGATCAGGGACCACCGCGCGCCGCCCGGGCCCGGCCCGGCGTGCGCCGCCGGGCTGACGCCGGTTTCATTCGCCGCAACGAAAACCGTCCCGGGCCGGTCAGCCCGGGACGGTTTTCGTTGCGGGCGGTCAGGGCAGGCAGCCCCGCCGGGCGGTCAGGGAACGAACACGGCGAGCGGCCTGGCCACGCCGTCTTTCTCCGCGACCAGCGCGATGAGGGTGCCGTCAGGCCCGAGCGCGGCCACCGGGCCGGCCTGCTGGCCCAGGCCGGCCAGCCGCCCGCCGTGCGAGAGGGAGCGGGCCTCGTCCTCGGTGAGCTGGCGGACCGGGAAGGCCTCCGCCGCGGCCTCGGCCAGCGGCAGCACGGTCAGCCGCTGCGCGAGCTCATCCAGCCCGTGCGCGGCGCGCAGATCGTACGGGCCGACCCGGGTCCGGCGCAGCCTGGTCAGGTGCCCGCCCACGCCGAGCGCCTCCCCCATGTCGCGGGCCAGGGCGCGGATGTAGGTGCCGCTGGAGCAGCGCACCTCGACGTCGGCGTCCAGCAGCTCGCCCGGCCCTCCGTCTGGCCCGCCGTCCGGGACGGGCCGGACGGCCTGGACGGTGAAGGACCGCACGGTCACCGGCCGTGGCTCGAGCACCGGGGGGGTTCCCTCGCGGGTCAGCTGGTAGGCCCGCCGCCCCCCAACCTTGATCGCGCTGACCGTGGGGGGCACCTGCTGGATGTCCCCGGTCAGCGCGTCCGCGGCCGCCTGCACCTGGGCCAGGGTCAGCTGGGCCGGGGTCAGCCGGCCCGGGGCCGGCTGGGCCGGGGCGGCCGGGATGACCGTGCCCTCGGCGTCGCCCGTGTCGGTAGCCTGGCCCAGCCGGATGGTGGCCTGGTACTCCTTGTCGGTGAGCGTCAGGTGGCCGAGCAGCCGCGTCGCTTTTTCCACGCCGACGACGAGCACCCCGGTCGCCATCGGATCAAGCGTGCCCGCGTGCCCGACCCGCCGGGTGCCGGCCAGCCGGCGGATCCGCGCCACCACGTCATGGGAGGTCATGCCGCCCGGCTTGTCCACCACGATCAGCCCGCTCGGCGCGTCCCCCCGGGGTTCCCGGGCCATCGGCCTAGCTGCTTTCCGCCAGCCGCCCGCGCAGCTGTGCGATGGCGTCCCCGGCCCGGCCGGCCAGCGTGACACCGGCCGCGTTACGGTGCCCGCCCCCGCCCAGCCGGGAGCAGGCGCGGCCCACGTCCACCTTGCCCTTGGACCGGACGGACGCCTGCCACAGCCCGTCATCGGACTGCTTGAGCACGATGGCCACTTCCGCCTCGTCGGTGCGGCGCACCACGTCGATGACGGACTCGATGGCGTCGAGGGACAGGCCGTGCGCGGCCCGGTCGGCGCGGGTGACCGAGGTCCACACCAGGCCGTGGCCGCTGGCCGCGTCCGGCTCGAGCACGGCCCGGCCGAGCACCGCCGAGAGCAGCCCCAGATAGCCGAACGGGGCCCGGTCCCATAGCTCCCTGGCCACCGTGCCCGGCTCTATCCCGGTGCCGAGCAGCCGCGCGGCCGCCTGGTGCACCAGGGGCGTGGTCGCGGAGTACTTGAAGGAGCCCGTGTCGGCGACCAGGCCGGCGTAGAGGCCGGACGCGATGTCCCGGGTCAGCTCCTGGCCGGTGGCGCCGATCAGGTCCAGGACCAGCATCGCCGTGGCGGCGGCTCCCGGGTCGATCAGGTTGACGGTGCCGAACCGGGTGTTGGAGGCGTGGTGGTCGATGACGATCAGCTGGTCGGCGCGGGACGCGTGCCCGGCCAGGATCCCCAGCCGGTCGATGCTGCCCGCGTCGAAGGTGACCATGACCTCGGGGCGGTGCGGGTAGGCATCCGGCGGGCTGAGCAGGCTGAGCCCGGGCAGGAAGCGGAGCATCTCCGGCACCTCGAACGGGTCATCGCCGAACGAGGCGACGACGCGGCGAGCCCGGCGTCCCGGTGCGCGCAGCGCGTGCGCGACCGCCAGCATGGATCCCAGCGCGTCCGCGTCCGGGCGCACATGGCAGGCCAGGCACACCTCGTCCGCCGCGTCCAGCAGAGCCAGAGCCCTGGCCTGCTCGGTCGCGAGATCAGCCTGGCTCGACTCCGCAGTCACGGTCGTGAGTATCCCGCGCCGTGATCGCCGGCGGCGGACGTTCCGCCGAGAACACCGTGAGGCGGCCAGGTGCCGGGCGGGGCGCTCCCTGGCCCGTCCCCGTCCAGTTCGCCGCCGGGGCTGCCGCCTGGGCCGCGCCCAGGGCCGCCGCCCGGGGCGCCGCCGTCCAGGTCGTCGTCGAGGTCGTCCTCATCCAGGTCGTCCTCGCCGCCGTCGCGGCCGGCCAGGCCCGGCGGGTCGCGGTACGGATCGGGGTCCCCGGCGGGCACCGCGCCCTCGCGCACCTCGGCCAGCCGGGCGTCTGCCTCGCGGGCCCGGGCCACCAGGTCTTCCATGTGCCGGGCCCCCTCCGGGAGCGTGTCGGCCACGAACGTGAGGGACGGCGTGTGCTTCAGCCCGGTCTGGTGCCCGACCTCGGACCGGATCACCCCGGTCGCACTGGCCAGGGCCGCCGCGGTGGCGGATTGTTCCTCGGCAGAGCCGTAAACCGTGTAGAACACGGTCGCCTCGCGCAGGTCGCCGGTGAGCCGGGCCTCGGTCACCGTGATGAAGCCGAGCCGGGGATCCTTGATCCGCCGCTCCAGCATCTCCGCCACGATCTGGGCGATCCGGTCAGCGAGCTTCCGGGCCCGGGCATGATCCACCATGGATAGCTCACTCCTCCTCAGTCAGCAGCCGCTGCCGCGCGGACAGCAGTTCGATATCGGGGCGCGCCGCCACCAGGCGCTCGCACGCGTCGAGGACCTCGACGGCGTGAGCGGCCGTGGAGGACACTACCGCCACCCCGATCTCGGCGCGGCGGTGCAGGTCGGTGTGCCCGCTCTCGGCCACCGCCACGCCGGGATAACGGCGGCGGACCTCGGCGACCACCGAGGCCACCGCCGACCTTTTCTGCTTGAGCGAACGCACATCACCCAGCAGCACATCCAGCGTCAGGGCACCCAGGTACACGACGCCGTTCCTTGCCGCGCCCGCCCGGTCCCGGCCGTGGCCGGGACCGGGGGTGCTTGTCTTACGCCCGCGGCTTCTCCCGCATCTCGAAGGTCTCGATCACGTCCTCGACCCGGATGTCGCTGTACCCGATGCCGATACCGCACTCGTAGCCCTCGCGGACCTCGGTCGCGTCCTCCTTGAACCGGCGCAGCGACTCCACGGTCAGGTTGTCGGAGATCACGACGCCGTCACGGATCAGCCGGGCCTTGCTACCCCGGTTGATGGTGCCGGAGCGGACCAGCGAGCCCGCCACGTTGCCCACCCTGGGCACGCGGAAGACCTCCCGGATCTCGGCCGTGCCGAGCTGGGCTTCCTCGAACTCGGGCTTGAGCATGCCCTTGAGGGCCGCCTCGATCTCCTCGATCGCCTGGTAGATGACCGAGTAGTAGCGGATGTCCACACCCTCGCGCTGGGCCAGTTCCCCGGCCCGGCCGGCCGGCCGGACGTTGAAGCCGACGATCACCGCTTCGGACGCGATGGCCAGGTTCACGTCGTCCTGGGTGATAGCGCCGACGCCGCGGCCGATGACCCGCAGGTTCACTTCCTCGCCCACATCGATCTTGAGCAGCGCGTCCTCCAGGGCCTCGACCGACCCGGACACGTCGCCCTTGATGATGAGCAGGAGCTCTTCCCGCTCGCCCGACTTGAGCGCGGACTCCAGGTCCTCCAGGGTGACCCGGGGCCGCCGCTGGGCGAACATGGCGTTGCGCTCGCGCGCCTCGCGGCGTTCCGCGATCTGCCTGGCCACCCGGTCGTCGTTGACCACCAGGAAGCTGTCGCCCGCATCGGGCACGGCGGTGAGGCCGAGCACCAGCACGGGCCGCGACGGCGGGGCGTCCGGCACCGAGGCACCGTTCTCGTCGAGCAGCGCCCGGACCCGCCCGAACGCCTCACCCGCGACGATGGAGTCGCCGACGTGCAGCGTGCCGCGCTGGACCAGCACCGTGGCCACCGGGCCGCGGCCGCGGTCCAGGTGCGCCTCGATGGCCACGCCCTGGCCCTGCTGCTTCGGGTTGGCCCGCAGGTCCAGCTCGGCGTCCGCGGTCAGGACGACGGCCTCGAGCAGTTCCTCGATGCCAATGCCCTCACGGGCGGAGACGTCCACGAACAGGGTCGTCCCGCCGAACTCCTCAGCGACCAGGTTGTACTCGGTGAGCTGGGCACGCACCCGCTGCGGGTCCGCCCCCTCCTTGTCGATCTTGTTGACCGCGACCACGATCGGCACCCCCGCCGCCTGGGCGTGGTTGAGCGCCTCGGTCGTCTGCGGCTTCACGCCGTCGTCGGCCGCGACCACGAGCACCACCAGGTCGGTGGTCTCGGCCCCGCGGGCCCGCATGGCGGTGAACGCCTCGTGGCCCGGGGTGTCGATGAACGTGATCTTGCGCTCCTGGCCGTCCACTTCCGTGGTGACCTGGTAGGCCCCGATGTGCTGGGTGATCCCGCCCGCTTCGCGGGCCGCCACGTTGGTGTGCCGGATCGCGTCGAGGAGCTTGGTCTTGCCGTGGTCAACGTGACCCATCACGGTCACCACCGGCGGCCGGGCGACCAGGGCTTCCTCGCCGCCCTCGTCCTCACCGAACTCGATGTCGAACGACTCCAGCAGCTCCCGGTCCTCTTCCTCCGGGGAGACGACCTGGACGCTGTAGTTGAGCTCGGCTCCGAGCAGCTGCAGCGTCTCGTCGTTCACAGACTGGGTCGCGGTGACCATCTCGCCCAGGTGGAACAGCACCTGGACCAGTGAGGCCGGGTTGACCCCGATCTTGTCGGCGAAGTCGCTCAGCGACGCACCGCGGGACAGCCGGATCGCCTGGCCGTTGCCGCGGGGGATCGACACGCCGCCGATCGCCGGCGCCTGCATGTTGTCGAATTCCTGGCGGCGTGCCTTGCGAGACTTGCGGGCACGCGAAAGGCCGGCCACCGGGGCGCCCGAACGCGCCCTGGGTGCCGCTGCGGCCACGGCCGCCACCGCCGGGCCGCCCGCCGGTCATCCCGGGGCGTGGTCCGGCACCGCCGCCGCCGCCACCACCGGGGCGGGGCGCACCCGTGCCGGGACCGCCACGGCCGCCACCCGGGCGTCCCGCGCCGGCACCGCCGCCGCCGGGACCGCCACGGCCAGGACCGCCGGGACCGCCACCAGGACCGCCACGGGCAGGCCGCGGCGGCATGCTGCTCGGGCTGGGACGGGGCCCGCCAGGGCGGGCCATGTCCGCCGGGCTGGGCCGTCCTGGCCCCCCCGGGCCCCGCGGGCCCGCCGGACGCGGGCCGCCGGGACGCGGTCCACCCTGGCCAGGGGACGCGGGACCGGCAGCGCCGGGCCCGGTCTGGCCGGGCCGGGCCGGCGCACCGCGCGGGGCCGAGCCCATCCCGGAGGCCACCGGGGCGTAGGGGTTGTTACCGGGGCGCGGGCCGGGCCGCGGGCCACCGCGGCCAGCGGGCCGGGGGGCACCAGGCCGGGGCGCGCCCTGTCCCGGGCCGCTCTGTCCCGGGCCGGCCTGTCCGGGTCCGCCCTGCGCTGCGCCGCTCCCGCTCTGCCCTGGGCCAGCGGGACCAGGGCGCGGGACGCTGGGCCGCGGCCCGGGCACCGGGCCGCGGCCAGGCTGGGCCGGGCGGGCCGGTGCGCCCCCGTCGGAGGGCACCGGGGGAACCGGGGCCCGCGGGGCAGCCTGGGCCGGCCCGCCGGGACCCGCGCTGGCGGGCCGGGTGGCCTCGCCGGCCGCGGGTGCCCCCGGGCTGGCCGCTGCCGGGCTCGCGGCGGCCGGGCTGTCGGCAGCCGGCGCGCTGGGACTGGCCTGCGGGCGGTCACTGACCTGAGGGCCAGCCGCCGTGGCCGGTGCCTGCGGTCGGGCCGGGCCCGGGCGGGGCACTGGGCGCCCGCCGTTGCCGTCAGCGCCGGCCATTGGCCGGCGCACCCTGGCCCTGGGGCCTGCGCCCCTGGGCCTTAGGCCCGCCGAACTCGTCTTTAAGTCTGCGAACTACTGGCGCCTCGATGGTGGATGACGCCGAACGGACGAACTCGCCCATCTCCTGGAGCTTGGCCATCACGGCTTTGCTCTCTACCCCGAACTCCTTCGCGAGTTCGTATACCCGGACCTTCGCCACTGCGCTCCCTCTGTCGGCCCGGCTCCGCCGGGCCATCGTGGCCGATCCGGGGCAGCGCGTGCTCCGGACGGCCTCAGCTTCTGGTTCTCATCGCCGCGTTCTCATCGCGCGCTCATCACAACTGATCCCGCTTTCCCGGCACTGCTGCCGTTTTAGCTTCGACCGTCTCACCCCGCCGGCCAGCCCCAGGGGACTCACCGGCCAGCCCACGAGGGCCCACATCGCGCCCCGCCAGGAAGTCCTCGAGCGGGCCGGCACCGAGCGGCGCCGGCTGGCGCAGTGCCCGCGGCAGTGCCCTGCGGCGCTGTGCGAGCTCGAAGCATTCCTGGCTGGGATGCAGATACGCGCCCCGGCCGGGCAGCCACGCCTGCGGATCAGGGACGATGTCGCCCCCGACCGCCACCAGACGCAGCAGGTCAGACTTGGCCGCACGGACCCTGCAGCCTACGCAGGTGCGAATCGCGGGCGCGGAACGCACCAGCCGCGGGGACCGTCTGGCCATTGTCGTTGCAAGCTTACCTCGCCGGCGCGTCGGCGCCACCGCGCACGGGCCCCGGTGCGCCCGGCCCCGCACCGGTTTCCTGGCCGGCCCCGCTGGCCGGCCCCCCGCTGGCCGGCTGGACTTCGGCCTCCGCCGGTCCCGGGGATGCGGCCCCCGGCTCCGGGGCCGCCCGGCCGGGCTCCGGCTGCGCGGCTCCCGGCTCCGCGGCCGGCGGCTGCGCGGCTCCAGGCTGCGCGGCCGACGGCTGCGTGGCGGAGCCGGCGGCCGGCGCCCCGTGGGCGGCCGGCCGCGAGGTCGCGGCGGCCGGGTCGGCCGGGCTGTCCGGCTGGATGTCGATCTTCCAGCCGGTGAGCCGGGCCGCCAGCCGCGCGTTCTGGCCCTCTTTGCCGATGGCCAGCGACAGCTGGTAGTCCGGCACGATCACCTGGGCCACCCTGGCCTGCGCGTCCACCACGTTCACCCGCAGCACCCGGGCCGGGGACAGTGCGTTGGCCACGAACTGGGGCGGGTCGTCGGAGTAGTCGACGATGTCGATCTTCTCCCCGTGCAGCTCGGTCATGACGTTGCGCACCCGGCTGCCCATCGGGCCGATGCAGGCTCCCTTCGCGTTCACCCCCGGCTGGTGCGAGCTGACCGCGATCTTCGTCCGGTGACCTGCCTCGCGCGCGAGGGCCACGATGTCCACCGCTCCCGAGGCGATCTCCGGCACTTCCAGGGCGAACAGCTTCTTCACCAGGTTCGGGTGGGTCCGCGACAGGGTGATCGACGGCCCCCGGTATCCCTTGCGCACGTGCAGCACGTAACAGCGCAGCCGTTCACCGTGGGCGTAACGCTCCCCGGGGACCTGTTCCGTCGGGGGCAGGATGGCCTCGATCTTGCCCAGGTTGACCAGCACCGCCCGCGGGTCCTTGCCCTGCTGGATGACGCCCGCCACGATGTCGCCCTCCCGGCCGGCGTACTCGCCGAAGGTGAGCTCATCCTCGGCGTCGCGCAGCCGCTGCAAGATGACCTGGCGCGCGGTGGTCGCGGCGATCCGGCCGAACCCGTCGGGGGTGTCGTCGTACTCGCGGGCCGCCCCGCCCTCCTCGGCGGGCTCACTGGCCCAGACGGTGACGTGGCCGCTGCCGCGGTCGATCTCGACCCGGGCTGTGGGCGCGGCGCCCGCGGTGGAGTGGTAGGCCCGCAGCAGCGCATCCTCGATGGCCTTGATGGCCAGGTCCATCGAGATGTCCTTCTCGCTCTCCAGGCTGCGCAGGACGCTCAAGTCAATGTCCATCGGGCTCCCCCTCGTCCCCCGGCTCGTCGTCGTGGGCGGCGCCCCCGCCGCCGAACTCGACCTGCACCTGGCCAGGTCCCAGTTCCTGGTAGCCGAACTTGCGGTGCTGGCCGGCCACGTCGAGCACCACTGCGTCCGCCCCGGCGGTGATCACCCTGCCCTCGACGGTGCCCGGGTGCCCCGGGGCCCCTGAGGCCAGCGGGACGCGCACCAGCCGGCCCTGGGCGCGGCGCCAGTGCCGTGTCTCGGTGAGCGGGCGGTCCACCCCGGGCGAGCTGACCTCCAGGGTGTACGCGGCCTCGCCCATCACCCCGGAGTCATCCAGCTCCTTGGACAGCGAGCGGCTGAGCTCCGCGATGTCATCCAGGCTGGGACGGCGGTCGGCGTCCACCACGACGCGGAGCAGGCGGCGGCGGCCGGCCGCCGCTACCTTCACCGTTTCCAGGTCCAGGCCCGCCGACCGGACAACCGGCTCGAGCACCCGGCTCAGCCGTGCGCTCTCAGCCTGGGCCTCCGCGCGGCCAGCTGAACGCGAGCGTGACGGTACGTGACGGGATTCACCACGCATCACGACCTCCTCGTCCGCGACCTGTGCTGTTGTCTGGCGCGATCTAGCCTAACCGTCCCGCGCAGGGGACTCGTCCCGTCCGCGCTCTGGCTCGCCCGGCAATTGAGATTCGCCCCGCCGCGCAGCGCCCGGCGGCCGGGCGGGAAGCCCGGTGCGGCCATCCGGGGTGGCGCCCCGCGGGCACTACCCCGCAGCCCCTACGCTCAGCGGGAGCACCCGGGGACCAGTGACTGGAGGAGCGGTGCGGGACGACCTGAGACGGCGCAGCGTGCTCGCTGCGGCCGCCGCGGCGGTGCCGCTGGTAGCCGTCGGCTGTAAAGGCGTGGGCGGCCTCGGCACGCTGCCCACGCCCGCGCCGGACGTGGCCGTGCTCCGCGGCGCCATCCGCACCGAGCAGGCGCTGATCGCCCGCTACCGGGCGGCCATGGCCGGGTCGCCGGCCCTGGCCGGCACGCTCGGCCCGCTGCTCGCCCAGCACCTCGAGCACCTGGCCAGGCTCACGTCCATGCTCATCGAGCCGTCCAGCCCCGGTGCCACCCCGCGGGGCTCCCCCTCGGTCTCCGCGCCGGCCGGCCCGGGGTCACCGCCCGCGGCCACGCTCGCCGCCCTCGAGGCGGACGAGACCGCGGCGGCCAGCTCGCTGGCGGGCCGGCTGACGCTGGCTCCCCCCGCCCTGGCCCAGCTGCTGGCGAGCATCGCCGCCTCGGAGGCCAGCCACGCGCTGCTGCTGCGGACGCACGGGGCGGCCAGATGACCAGCACCACGGGTCCTGCCACCACGGATTCCGCCACCACGGATTCCGCCGCGCCCGCGGGTACCGCCGCCGCGCTCCAGGCCGCGCTCGCCGCGGTGAACGCCGCCATCTACGGCTACGGGGTGGCCGGCGCCCAGCTGGGCACCGCGGCCCGGGACCTGGCCCTGCGGGACTGGACGAAGCACGAGGTCGCCCGCGACCAGCTTGAAGCCATGCTGATCACGCTGGGCGCCAAGCCGGTCGCCGCGCGGCCCGCCTATCAGCTGCCGTTCCCGGTGCACGGCGTCCGGGCCGCGATCTCGCTCGCGGGTTACCTGGAGAACCGGGTCGCGGCTGCTTATCTGGGCCTTGTCGCGCTGGACGATCCCCGGCTGCGGGCCTGGGGTGCCGCGCAGGCCCGCGCCTGCGCGCTGCGCGCGACAGCCTGGCTGGGCCGGACCATGGCTTTCCCCGGGCTGCCCGCTGGCCCGGGGACGGCACCGGCCCGGCCATCAGCCTCGCCGTAATTCCGCCGTGCCAGCCCGCCGTGCCAGTTCGCAGCGCCAGCCCGCCGGGCAAGTTCCCGGACTCAGCCCGCCGGACTCCCCCCGCGTGGCCAGCCGGCCGGTGCCCGCCTGCGCGCGGCCACCGGCCGGCTGCGCTACCCCCCCGGGTGCATCCCCCCGGGGGCCGTCCGCCCCGGCGCCGGTACTCAGCTGCCGTGTGGTGCGGACAGGACGTGTGCGACCCGTTCCGCCGCGCGCTCCAGCTCGGTGGCGGCCGCGATCCGCTCGGCCCAGGACCACCAGAACCACCAGCTGCCGTCTTCGCAGCAGCCTGCGTAGACGTCCTCGGCCAGAGCGGGCGCAGCGGGATTGACCACCCGCAGGCTCGGGACCCGGCCCGCCGGCGCCATCAGGTTCGTGGTCATCCCCTGCTTGGCCAGCTCGGGCGCCAACCTGTCCAGCTGGTCCAGGTAGGCCTGGTCCGGCGGCGACAGGGAACTCACCTGATGAGCCCCCATGACCATCAAAATCACCTCTAGTAATCAGACGACAGCGAAGAGTTCCTAGACCAGAATGCCGCCTGCGATTGCTATTTGCAATATGCATTCAGGACTTCGCACGTTCCGCCGCGCACGTTAGCCGGCGGCCAGGGCGGCCGTCGCAGGAATGCGGCCGGCGGCGGGGCAGGATCACCGGAACGGTGATGCGGCCGCATCCCCCGGGCCACGGCGCGCAACCTGACGAATGCCCGATAACGGGCCAAGCCCGGCACCCGCCGGGAACCGCCTATGCCCAGGTGGGGACTTATCTCGCCGGGAACGTGGGCCTGCTCGGGTTAAGCGGGCACAGGTGGCCTGTGGCAGGTGCCACACTGAAGGCCAGGCCTATACCGGACAGAAGGAGACCCCCACGGCCACTCAGCACAGCCCCACCGTCCGGCGTCGCCGGCTCGCGCTGGAGCTACGCCGGTTCCGCGATGCGGCCGGCCTGACCTGTGAGGAAGTTGCCGAGCACCTGGAGTGCTCGACGTCCAAAATCAGCCGGATCGAGACCGGCCGGGTATCGGTCTCACCCCGGGACGTCCGCGACATGCTCCAGCTTTACGGCGTGCCTGTGCCACAGCAGGACAGCCTGGTCCAACTCGCCCGCGAGTCGCGGCAGAAGGGCTGGTGGCACGCCTACAGCGACGCCATCGAGCCACGGTTCGCCACCTACATCGGGCTGGAGAGCGCGGCGTCGGAGATCCGGATTTACGAGGTCACGCTTATCCCGGGGCTGCTCCAGACCGAGGACTACGCCCGCGCGGTGATCGCCGCGGGGGCGGTGGACGGCGCCCCGGAGGCGGTCGAGCGCAACGTCGCCGTCCGGATGGCACGCCAGCCCACCCTGCTCACCGAGGAGCCGCCCCAGCTGTGGGCCGTGCTCGACGAGGCCGCCCTGCACCGGCGCGTCGGCGGGTCCGGGCTGATGCGGCTGCAGCTGGAGCACCTGCTGGAGATGAGCTCGCTGCCGAACGTGGCCGTCCAGGTGCTGCCCTTCGGGGCCGGGGCGCACCCGGCCATGGGGCGGCCGTTCGTGATCCTGGCCTTCCCGGAGCGGGCCGACCCGGACGTCGTCTACCTGGAGGACCTGACCAGCGCGCTGTACGTGGAGAACGTCGATGAGGTGGACCGCTACAACATGTTCTTCAATCACCTGCGCGCCACCGCGCTGTCCTTCGCGGACTCGTCCAGGCTGATCACCTCGGTAATCAAGGACCAGTAGCCCGACGGGGAGGGGAGGGCGCCGAGGCGGTCCTCGCCGAGGTCCCGGCAAGCAGCAGCAGGCCAGCGACCTCGGGCGCGGGGAGGCGGTCTCAGTGTGCAGCACGGTGAGCCGGGACACGGCCCGGGTCAGCGCGACGTAGAGCCGGTGCAGGCCGCGGGCCTCGGCCGCGGCGATCCGGCCCGGCTCGACGACGATGACGTGGTCGAACTCCAGGCCCTTGGCCAGGGTGACGGGCACGACCAGCAGGCCGCCGCTGGCCAGCCCGTCCACGGATCCATCGAGCACGGTGTGCCGGATCCCGGCCGCGCCGAGCGCGGCGGCCAGCGAGGCGACCTGGTCATCGGCGGCGATCACGGCGGTGGATCCGGGGTCGCCCAGGGCGGCGGCGCCGGCGGAGGCCAGGGCGGCGGGCAGCGCGCCGCCGGGCAGCTGGCGGACGGTCAGCGCGTCCGGGTCCTGGCGCAGCGACCGGGCCGGGGCCAGGCCGGGGGCGAGCGCGCCGAGCAGCTGGTTGGCGTAGTCGAGGATCTGCCGCGGCACCCGGTACCCGGTCTCCAGCACGCGGACCTCGGCGCCCGGCTTGCCGAGGTGGGCGAGCAGCCCGGGCCAGCTGCCGGCCGCGGCGGGGGCGGTGCTCTGGGCCAGGTCGCCGAGGACGGTGGCCGACCCGGTCGCGCACCGCCGGCCGATCGCGCGGCATTCCATCGGGGACAGGTCCTGCGCCTCGTCCAGCACCACGTGGGCCAGGCTGGGGATCCGCTCGATCAGGTCACCGGCCTCGTCGACCAGGACCGCGTCCGCCGCGCTCCAGCGGGCCGAGGCCGGCCCCCGGGGCGGCGGATCCCAGCGGATGGCCTGCTGCTCGGCCTCGTCGAGCAGCCCGCCGGCGGCCCGGGCCAGCATCCCCGGGTCGGACAGCAGCCGCAGCACCAGCCGCACGGGGTCCGCCTTGGGCCAGATGGCGTCAACGGCGGCGCGCACCGGCCGGGTCCGCCGCACCGCCTCATGGGTCCGGTCGTCACAGGTCTCCCCGGCGGCTTCCATCCGGGTCAGGATGACGTGCGCGATCCGGTGGCCCAGCATCTCCCGGCCGGCGGCGTAGCGGACCCCGCGGTCGCGCAGCTCCGCGACGAGCCCGGCCAGCTCGCCCGGGCTGACCCGCCAGCGCCGGGAGCCGCGGACCACCACGACCGGCTCGGCGGGCTCACGCAGCCCGGCCCAGAGCGCACGGTGCAGCACCTCGGCCATCCGGGGGTCCCCTTTGACCTGGGCGGCCCGGGCGGTGTCGCGGGCCCGGGCCGGAACCCCGGCCAGCAGGTCGGGCAGGGTGGTCTGGGTGACGCCGACCTCACCGAGGGCGGGCAGCACGTTGCGGATGTAGGAGAGGAAGGCGCGGTTCGGCCCGATGACCAGGACCCCGCCCCTGGTCATCCGGCCTGCGTAGGCGTAGAGCAGGTAGGCGATCCGGTGCAGGCCGACCGCGGTCTTCCCGGTCCCTGGGGCACCCTGCACGCACAGCGTGTGCTCCGGCCCGGCCCGGACGATGTCGTCCTGGTCTGGGGCGATGGTGGCCACGATGTCGCGCATCGGCCCCGACCGCGGCCGCTCGATCTCCTCGATGAGGATGCGGCTGACCGTGGCCTGCGGTGCGGCGGTGCCCGGGGCACCGGTAAACGTCTCGTCCTCGTGGGCGGTCAGCTCGCCCCCGGAGAACCCGAACCGGCGGCGCAGCTCCAGCCCCATCGGGTCGGCCGGGCTGGCCCGGTAGAACGGGCGGGACACGGGCGCCCGCCAGTCCACCACGACCGGGTGGCCGTCCGGGTCGTGCACGTGCCGGCGGCCGACGTGGAACCGCTCACCGGCGAACTCCCCGCCGCCGGCGTCCGGCGCGTAGTCCAGCCGGCCGAAGAACAGCGGGGTGTCCGGCAGGTCGCTGAGCGCTTCCGCGCGCCGGTACAGGTCGGCTTTCAGGTATTCCTCGGAGACGGGGTCACCGCCCAGGGCCCGGAGCGAGAGCACGTCCTCGCGCATCAGCCGGAGGAACCGCCGCGACTGGCTGAGGTATTCACGTTCCGCAACGAGGACCGGATCGGGGCCGGGGCCGCCGTCCAGGCCGGCGGGCGCCGCGGGCATGGGTCATCACCTCGATGGCGTGGGGTGGGGTGGGCACAAGAGCCCAAGAGCCTAGCAACGCCACCGGGGGCCGGTCACTCCGTTTTCTGCGCTGGGGTTTTCTGCACTGGGGTTTTCTGCACTGGGGTTTTCTGCACTGGGGTTTTCTGCACTGGGGTTTTCTGCGCTGGGCCCGTGGACGCGCTCTCCCCCGCGGCCGTGCTGAACCGCCTGGGCATGATCAGCAGCGCCCCGGCGATGGTCAGCGCGGCCACGACGGTGAGCGCGGCGTAGACGTGGCTGGTGGCCGTGGCGATCGCGGCCCGCAGGTAGTCCTCGGCCGCCGGGCCGAGGGCCTGGGGCCGGGCCAGCGCCTCGGCGACCCCGCTGACCTGGCCGGGCAGGTGAGGGCGCAGCGCCGCCGGCGCGCTGTGCAGCTTCCCGCTCAGCGCGGCGTTGAAGATCGCCCCGAAGATCGCCGCGCCCAGGCTCTGGCCGAGGTAGCGGCAGAACATGACGGTGCCGGTCACCACGCCGCGCTGGCCCCAGCCGACCGTGGACTGCGGGCCCACGATCGAGGCCACCGAGAGCAGGCCGAGGCCCGCGCCGAGCACGAACGTCTCCACGACCGGCTGCCACACCGGGGCGGGATCGGGGGCGAGCAGGAACGCCCCGACCGCTATCAGGCAGATGCCCGCCCCGACGAGCTGGGTGTCGCGGAAGCCGACCCGCAGGAAGAGCCGGGCCGACTGGGAGGAGGCCAGCGGCCAGCCGATGCTCATCGCGGCGAGCACGCCCCCCGCGGCCACGGCCCCGAGGCCCAGGACCGACTGGCCGTAGGTGGGCAGGAACGTGGTCGGCCCGATGACCAGGAGGCCGAGGCCGAAGGCGGCCACGGCCGACCCGGTGAGCACCCGGCTCCGCCAGAACCACGGCGGCAGGATCGGCTCGGCGGCCCGGCGCTCGGCCAGCGCCGCGAGCGCTGCCGCGGCCACCGCCACCGTGAACACAGCGACGCTCGGGACCGACCACCAGGCCCAGGCCACGCCGCCCTGCAGCAGGCCGAAGATCAGCGCGCCCGCGGCGGCGAACATGGCGGCCCCGCCGGCCACGTCGATCCGGTGCCGGGTCCGTTGCACGTTCTCGTGCAGGTAGCGCACCAGGAGGCTGATCGCGGCCGCGCCGACCGGCAGGTTGATCAGGAAGATCCACCGCCAGGACGCGTACTGGGCCAGGCTGCCGCCCAGCGCCGGGCCGATCACCGCGGAGATGCCCCAGACGCTGGACAGCCAGCCTTGCACCCGGCCCCGCTCGGACAGCTCGTACAGGTCCCCGGCCAGCGTGTTCACGGTGGCCTGCACGCCACCCGCGCCGATGCCCTGCAGCCCGCGGAACAGGATCAGGCTGACCATGGTGGCCGAGGACGCGCACAGGGCCGAGCCGCCCAGGAAAATGAGGGTGCCGGCGATGAGGACCGGCTTGCGCCCCCACTGGTCGGCCAGCCTGCCCATCACCGGGATGGTCACGGTCTGGGTCAGCAGGTAGCTGGAGAACACCCAGCTGAACAGCGAGAACCCGCCGAGGTCGCGGACGATCTGCGGGATGGCGGTGGACACGATGGTGGTGTCCATGGCCGCCAGCGCCATCGAGGTCATCAGGGCGATCAGCACCGGGCGCCGGCGCACGGGGCGGGCGGGAGCCTGCGGGGCCGGGCGGGCAGGGGCGGTCATCGCCCGCAGCTTATGGCCAGCCGCCCGGGCCCGGGGTCAGGGGCCCGGGGCCCGGGGTCAGGCCCGGCGGCTGGCCTGACCCCGGCGGGCCAGCACGTCCGCGCTCACCGCGGTCAGCAGCACCAGGGCGAAGATCAGGTCCTGCGCCGCGGCGCTCATCCCGAGCAGGTAGATGCCGTTGTAGATGGCCGCGATGACGATCCCGCCGAGTACCCCGTCCAGCGGCTTGCCGCGCCCGCCGAACAGGCTGGTCCCGCCGATCACCGCGGCGGCCACCGCGTAGAGCACGAGCGTGGCGCCGTCCGTCCCGGACGACACCGACCGCAGCTGCGAGGCGTAGATGATGCCGCCTACGCCGGCGGTCAGGCCGGCCAGGGCGAAGGATACGGTCCGGATCCCGGCCAGGCTGACCCCGGCCCGCCGGGCGGCTTCCGCGTTGCTGCCGATCGCGTGCACGTCCCGGCCGAACCGGGTCCGGTTGAGCAGGAAGGACCAGGCGAACAGGACGCCCAGGACGATGAGCACCACCCACGGCACGCCGCGGACCGGGCCGAGCACGCCGCGGTTGGTGTCGCACACGGCCACGATGGCGACGCCGGTCGCGGCCGCGGCCGCGACCTTGGCGGCGGTGCGGCTGGCCGGCGGGCCGGCCGCGCGCCGCCGGCCCGCCGCTCCGCGTCGCGCCGGATGGTGAGCACCGCGAACGCGGCGACGATGGCCGCCATGAGCAGCCAGCTCGCGGCCGGCGTGAGGCAGCCGTTGGCCAGGTCGTTGATGACGTTGTCCGAGATGGGCAGGGTCCCGCCCGAGCCGAGGATCCAGATCATCACCCCCTGGCAGGCGAGCAGGCCGGCCAGGGTCACCACGAACGAGGGCAGCCGCAGCCGGGCGATCAGGGTGCCTTGCAGCGCGCCGATGGCCGTGGTGACCAGCAGGGCGGTAATCACCGCGGCCCACCAGGGCCAGTCCCGGGAGCCGATGAGCAGCTCGGCGGTGAGCACCCCGCCGATCCCGGAGACGAACCCGATCGACAGGTCGATGTCCCCGAGCAGCAGTGCGAACACCTCGCTCATCCCCAGCAGCATGAACACCGCCCCCTGGACGAGCAGGTCGGTGAGGTTCACCGGGGACAGGAAGTGCCTGTTCAGCGACTGGAAGACGACCCCGATCACGACCAGGCCGGCGATCACGGAGACGGCGCCGCTCTCGCCCGGGGCCAGCCAGGCCGCGGCGGCGCGGCGCGGGACCGTGACGTCCGCCCGGGCCATCCGCGCTCAGCCCGTGATCCCGGCCCGCCGGCAGGCGGCCCGCAGGGAACCCGCGCAGAGCTGCGCGGCGGTCACGAACCGGTCCCTGATCACCGTGGCCGCCATGCTGCCCGCGGTCACCCACACCGGCCGCAGCAGCACGGAGGGCACCTGCACACGGCTGGTCGGATCGAAGGTGGTGCCGTTGGCCAGGCTGGCCGGCGGAACCAGCCCGGCCCTCAGGTACAGGGTGAGCGCCGCGGCCGCCTGCGCCTCCAGGTAGATCGGCTTGTACACGGTGCCGCACTCGTAGCCGGCCAGGACGTTGGCCAGCCCGGCCGGGGTCGCGTCCTGCCCGGTGGTGGGGAGAGTGCGGGGCGGGGTGTTCAGCGTCTTGAGGTAGGAGATGACCGCGCTGGCCGTGTCGTCGTTGGGGGTGAGCACCGCCGTGATCTTGCTGTTCGCGGTGTACTGCTCCTCGAAGGTGGTCTGCGCGGTGGTCGGGTCCCAGCTGCCGGGCGGCTGGCCCGCGTCGGCGTAGCGGCCCGAGGCGAAGAACGGCCGGAGCACCTGGTCGTATCCGCGGGCGAACAGGGTGGCGTTGTTGTCGGTCGGCGCCCCGCGCATGACCAGCACGTCCGGGTGGCGCACGTGCCAGGCCCGGATGCAGCTCACCAGCCCGCGGGCCATCAGCGTACCCACGGCGACGTTGTCGAAGCTCACGTAGTAGGCCCGGGTGCCGCCGAGCGTCATCCGGTCGTAGTCGATCACCTTCACGCCGAGGGAGGCGGCCGCTGACTCGATCGACGCCCCGATCCCCGAGTCGATGGGATCCAGCAGCAGCACGGTGGCGCCCTGGGTCATGTCCGACTCGGCCTGCGCCTGCTCGGTGGCGTCGCTGCCCTGCGCGTTGGTGATGATGAACTGGCTGCGGCTCAGCCCGGCCTCCTGCAGCGCGCGGGCCAGGTAGGGGGCGTCGAATTCGGTGTAGCGCGACGAGGTCGTGGTGTCGGGCAGCAGTACCCCGATCTTCCCGGTACCGAGCCGGCTGAGCGCCTTCAGCCGGCGCATCATGGAGAAGCCCGTGCTGAAGGACCGGGACGAGACGGAGGGGATCACCACCCCCTGGGCGGCCGCAGACCGGGGCGCCGGGGGCCGGCCGCAGCCGGTTAACCCGCCGCCCGCCAGCCCGGCCGCGGCCAGGGAGGCCATCAGCACGCAAGCCAGCCGCCCGGCGCGGGGCGGGCTCATGGCCGGCCCCGCGGCGGGGGCGCGGAGCGCGGGCCGCCGTCATGCCGTGGCGAACCGGTAGCCGGAGCGCGGTTCGGTGATGAACAGCGGCTCGTCGCCGGCCCGCTCGAGCTTGGCCCGCAGCCGCCCGACGTACACCCGGGTGTACTCGGTCTGCGTCTCGTAGCCGGGGCCCCACACGCGGCGCAGCAGCGTCGCGTGGGTCAGCAACTCCCCCGGGCTGACGGCGAACTGGCGGAGCAGCGCGAACTCGGTCGGGGTCAGGTGCACCAGGCCGCCGGCCTTGGTGACCCGCCGCCGCTCCAGGTCGATTTCGACGTCGCCGATCCGCACGACGCTCGGCTCCGGCCGGCCGTCGGCCGACGGCTTGCTGCGCCGCAGCGTGGCGTTGATCCGGGCCAGGAGTTCCTCGATGCCGAACGGCTTGGTCATGTAGTCGTCGGCGCCCAGGTTGAGCGCGCGGACCTTGTCGGTCTCGGCACGGCGGGCGGACAGCACGATGATGCCCACCCCGGACTGCTCGCGGATCTCCCGGCACAGCTCGAAGCCGTCCCGCCCGGGCAGCATCAGGTCCAGCAGCACCACGTCGAGGCCCCGCGCCTGGAGCGCCTCGCTGACCCCGGTCCCGTCCTTGGACACGATCACGTCGTGGCCGCGGGCGGACAGGTTGGACCGGACCAGGTCGACGATGTTCTGGTCGTCCTCGACGATGAGCACGACCGTCTTGTCAGCCACCACGTACTTCCTCCGGTTCCTCCACCACGCTCCAGGACGCCCCGGCCGGCTCGCCGGTGGATCCTGGGGGCGGATCGGCCGGGAGCGCGACCACGAAGGACGCCCCGGGGTCCGCAGGCGCCACCACGAGGGTGCCGCCGTGCGCTTCGACGATCCCCCGTGCGATGGGCAGCCCCAGCCCGGTCCCGGCCACCTCGGTGGTGCCCCGGACCCGCGGCTCGAAGATCTTCCCGGCCAGCCCGGCCGGGATGCCTGCCCCGTAATCGGTAATCTCGACCTCGGCCCAGCCGGGCGGCCGCCGGCCCGGACGGTGACATCCGTGCCCCGCGGCGATGCACCGTGGCTGGCCGCGTTCTCCAGCAGGTTGACGAAGACCTGTTCCAGCCGGTCATGGTCGGCCCAGACCGGCTCCAGGCCGGCGGTCACGTGGATCCGCACCGCGGGCCCCCGGGACAGGCAGTTCGCCGCGGCGCTGACGACCAGCCCCAGGTCACACCAGTCGCGCTGCAGCCGCAGCACGCCGGATTCGATCGCGGTCGAATCAAGCAGGTCTCCGACCAGGCGTTCCATCCGGGCCGACTCCGCGGCGATCGAGCCCAGGAACCGCCGCGTCGCCTCGGGATTCCAGGTCAGGTCGGGCTGGCACAGGGTGGAGGCGTAGCCGCGGATGGCGGTCAGCGGGGTGCGCAGCTCGTGGCTGAGCGAGGACAGCATGTCCCGCTGGATGCTGTGTGACCGGCGCAGGGCGGCTGCTTCCCGCCGGGCCGTCTCCAGCGACTCCCGCTCCATGGCCAGGGCCAGGGACCGGCTCGCATCGTCCAGCAGCTCCAGGGCGTCCTCGGTCACGGTCTTGCCCGGACTCCACCACGCGACCAGCGCTCCCCGCTGGCCGGGCAGCCGGAGCGAGCCGGCGGCCAGCCCGGGTTCCACCAGCCGGGCCGGGACGTCTTCCCCGGCGGCCAGCACGGCCGTGGCCGCGGCCGCGAGCCCGGGCCTGACGCCGGGGCCGGTCTCCCCCGCGACGCACCGGCACCCGGGGGTCTGGCTGCCTGGGATCTGGCCGTCGGCGGCCATCACCGCCGCGGTGTCCGCGCCCAGCCCGTCCAGCAGGGCCAGCAGCGAGATCTCCAGGCCACCTTGCAGCCGCTCCGGCCCGGCCAGGCTCTCCAGCAGCCCGCGCAGCGATTCCAACACCCGGTTGCGCCGGGATACCTCGGTGAGCAGCCGCTCCCGCTCGATGGCGGACGCCGCGTAACGCAGGTAGATGGTGGCCAGCTCCAGCCGCTCCGGGGCGGGGTTCCCCGGGGAAGTGGCGTAGCCGGACACCGTGCCCAGCACCCCGTCGCTGCCCAGGATGGGAGCGGCCCAGGCGCTCCGCACGCCCGAGGCGGCGGCCGCGGCCGTGCCCGCCGGCCAGCTGGCCCGGGTCTGCAGGTCGTTCACGACCACCACGGCCCCGCCCGCGGCGGCCAGCCCGGCCGGGCCGCCCTCCGGGCCGACCGGGAGGGCCGCGTTCAGGTCCAGCAGTTCCGCGGGCAGCCCGGTCGCGGCGAGCCGGCGCAGCAGGGGCTGCTCGCCGGCGGTCTCCAGCAGGTGCACGCAGAGCATGTCCACCTCGAGCGCCCCGGCCATGGCCGACACGATCAGCGGGAGCGAAGCGGCGGGCTCGGCCTCGGACAGCTGGTCGGCCAGGCTCTGCAGCCGCCTGATCTGGCGGCTGGCGATGGAGTCGGCCTCCACGCCCGACATGAGGGCCACTACGTCGCTGCGCTGGACCTCCACCGGCGACACGTCGGCGACGGCGGCACCGTCGCGGAGCACGACGATCCGGTCGGCCAGCGTGAAGACCTGCTCCAGGTCGTGCGTGGCGAGCAGCACGCTCGCTCCCGCGTCACGGGCTTCCCGCAGGATCAGCTCCACCAGCGCGGTCTCGGCCACGCCCAGGGAGGCGGTCGGCTCGTCCATCACCAGCAGGCGTGGCGGCGTGAGCAGGGCGCGGGCCACCGCGACCAGCTGGCGCTGGCCGCGGGACAGGACCCGGAGCGGGACATCGAGGCGCAGGTCACGGGCGCCGACCCGGCTCAGCAGCGCGGCGGCCTGCTCGCGCAGGGCCGACTCCGGGACCACCCAGCGGCCCGGGCGGCCGAGGAAGATGTTGGCCACCGCGTCCAGGTCGTCGCAGAGCCCGTGCTCCTGCCAGACGGTCTCGATTCCGGCCCGGCGGACCTGGCGGGGCCGGGACGGCATAGGCCGCCCGGCGAACCGCACTTCGCCGGCGTCCGCGTCGAGCACCCCGGCGATGGTCCCGATCAGGGTGGACTTGCCCGCACCGTTCCCGCCGGCCACGGCGACGATCTCACCGTGCCCAACCTGCAGGCTGACCTCACGGAGCACGGTGAGCGGGCCGAAGTTCTTGCTGAGCCCGCTGACTTCGAGCAGGGCGGGGCGCCCGGGGGGCTCGGCCGACCGGCTGCACCAGCTCACCAGCGTCTCCGTCGTGACGCACGGCAGACCCGGCTCCGGCGCCGGGTCAGGCCGTGTCCCTAGCGCACCATCTGGCCGGTGGCCCCCTGCCCGTGGCCCGTGGCCCGGTCAGGATAGCCGCCGCCGGGCCGGGAGGCTACTGCCGCGTAACCCGCCGCAGGTCGGGGGTTTGTGGCCGGGTGTCTCAGGCCGGGATGACCACGTACTGCCGCAGGCACAGATCCTGGAAGGTGACCGGACCGCGCGGGCCGGGCACGTGGTCCACGTTGATGCCCGTCTCCGGGACACCGCGCAGCCTGAACCCGTCGAGCAGCCGGGTGGTGGCGTTCCAGAACGCGCCGGTTCCCCGGTAGGCGTCGAGGAACTCACGGGCCGCGGCGGGATCGGCGGTGACGATGCCGGCCGCGAGGCCGGACGTGCAGTCGTTGGCCAGCCCGGCGGCAGCTGCCGGGCTGGCCGCCGGCGCGATGGTCAGGGTGGCCTCGTGGCCGGTGTCCAGGGCCCACTCGTGGCCCAGCGGGTGGTCGTGCGGCGGCAGCGAGGGCGTGATGCCCAGCGCGCGGACCGGCCCGAGCACCGTCTCCAGCAGCTGGTCCCAGGCCCCCGCGTCGATCAGCAGGAGGTTCAGCCGGTTGCACACGCCGAGCCGGTCCAGGCTGCTGGTGACGATCTCGGCGGCCAGCGCCGGATCGGCGGCACGGTCCAGGTAGAGCACGCCGCCCCCGTCGGCGTGAGCCAGCGTGCGCACCCCGGCCCGGGCCGCCTCGGCGGCCAGGCTGCGCGTGGTCTCCCCGCTGCCGCGCAAGATGACCAGCGGGATGAGCCCGGGCTGGCGGACCAGCTCGACCGCGGCTTCCCGGTCCGCGGAGCGGACCAGCTGCACCACCCGCGGGTCCAGCCCGGCGGCCTCCGCCGCGGGGGCTATCACGTGGTCCGCGAGGGCCGCGGCGGACCGCAGCGCGGCGCCCCCGGTGCGCAGCACCCCGGCGTTGCGGGACTTGAGCAGCTGGGAGGCGATGTCGATGGTCACGTTGGGCCGGGCCTCGAAGTTCGCGCCGATCACGCCGACCGGCACCCGCCGCTCGGCCAGCCGCAGCCTGGTCCCGGCTGGGCCGCCGGCCATGTCGCCCAGGGGGGTCAGCCCGGCCGGGAACGGCGCGTCCGCGAGCAGGCCGATCTGGCGGGCCATCTCCTGCATCCGGCCCGGGTCGAGGCGGAGCCGGTCGAGCAGGCCCGGCCCGAGGCCCGCGGCCCCGCCGTCGGCCATGTCCCCGGCGTTGGCCGCGAGGATCTCCCCGGCCCGCTCGGTGAGCCGGGCGGCCATCCCCCGCAGCGCCTGGTTGATGACATCGTCGGCGGCATGGGCGAGGCTCGCGGCGCTGTCGCGGGCGGCCTCGCCGGCCGCGGTCACCGCCTTCTGCGCATCAGACACGCTGCCGATGCTAGGGCATGGCGCCGGCTGGCTCCCAGCGCCAGTGGAAGCCCACCACCGACCGCTCCAGCGACCGCAGGTAGCGGTGCACCGAGTACTGGCTGTCCGGGGTGACCTGCTCCTGTTCCAGGACCCGGCCCTCGACCCCGTCCCAGACCGCCCACCACACCGCGTCCGGCAGCTGGTCCGGGTGGAACTGGATGCGCATGTCGAAGTTTTCCAGCGTGTTCATGACCGCCCGGCGGTACTGCCGCTCGTCCGGATCGGCGGGATCCCGGTCGTAGTGGTACGAGGTCCAGTACTCCAGGGTGATCGTCTCGCCCAGGCCGAGCGAGCGGGCCAGGCGGATGTCGGTGCCGTAGAGGTTCCCGATCCGGCGGACCGGCCCCGGCGCACCCGCGCAACCCTGCCCGAGTTCCAGCGTGACCGCGTTGGTGTCGTACAGGTAGGGGATCGAGTCCAGGCCGTCGGCCAGGGCCTCGACCACCTGGAGCGTCCGGGTCCGGGTCAGCCTGCGTTCGGCGTCGGCGTACACGTGATCGTGCAGCGAGACGGTCTGATGCCGGCGCGGGCCCAGCGCCCCCGCCACCTGGGCCGCCGCCCCAGAACGCATCGCCCGCGGCCCGGCCAGGACGGTGATCCGGCCGGTGCCGCGCCACAGCCGCCACAGCCGCTCCTGCTCCTGGCCGGAGAACCCGAACGCGTCCACGAACAGGCTCAGCGTGGCGCGGCTCAGCACCTTGCCGGACATGGCCCGGCCCACGGTGTCCTTGAGCTGATGCGGCAGCACATCGGAATGGCCGCCCGCGCGGGGTGATTCCCAGAGGTGCTGCGCCAGCACGTCCGCGACGGCGAGGTGATTGATCGCACCGGGCCGTGATCGCTGAGCGTGAGATTCCCAGAGTTGACGGTAGCGCCCCGGGCGCAGCAGTAATTCGCGCAGGTAACGCCCGGCGGCTTCGCGGCCCGCCGCGAGCTGGGGCTCAGTCACGTCATGGCTCTATCTGCTGTTTGCGTTGCTGTGTGCGAACTTAATGCGAAGTACGCGGTCTAGCCTACGGTGCAGATCTCGCTGGGAGGGGATTGTTCGGGCTACGGGCGAGACGGCGACAGGGGGACCGGAGGGGACGGGCCGCCTGTCGGCGTGCCCGTCCCCTCCGGTCTGTATTTGTCCGGGGGGGCGACCCCCCTGGACCCCCCGCCATTCGCCGGGCTCGGCGAGGACACGCCTCCGGCGCGCCCCCCTCGCCGGCAAATAAGTGGTGGCTGAGCAGAGCGCGCCTTTGGCACGCCGCTCCACCCCCCACCTTCCGCCGCTCTGCGGCCAGCCTCCGCCTCCCGCCTCATGGGCGGGTCCGCAGAACACCCGGCCCCCGGCAGGGATCCTCAGAAGAGGATTGAGGTCAGGGTGGCTTGCTCGGTGAAGCCGACCTTGCGGTAGACGGCACGGGCCGGGGTGTTGAAGTCGTTGACGTACAGGGATACCACGGGGGCGATGGACCGCAGCGCCTCCTGCACCACCGCGGCCATCCCGGCCACGGCGAGCCCCTGGCCCCGGAGTTCCGGCCGCACCCAGACTCCCTGCACCTGGCAGGCGTGCGGGGTGACCGCGCCGACCTCGGCCTTGAACATCACCCGGCCGTCCTCGATCCGGGCGAACGCCCGCCCCAGCGCGATCAGCTCAGCCACCCGGGCCCGGTAGGCGGCCCCGCCGTCCGGGCCGAGCGGGGACACCCCGACTTCCTCGGTGAACATGGCCACTGAGGCTGGGAGCAGCACGTCAAGCTCGCTGGGCCGGACCCGGCGGAGCTGCGGGTCAGCAGCCACCCGCGGCGGCCCGGAGATCGCCATGACCGGCTGCGCTTCGCGGATCTCCCGGGGCTGGCCCCAGTAAGGGCGCAGCAGTTCCCACATCTGCCCGACGGCTTCCGCGGGGCCCACCATGGACGAGCAGCGCCGTCCCTGGAGCCGGGCCCGTCCCGCGAAAGCGGTGGCCGCCGCCGGGGTCGTCCCGACCGGGACCAGGTTGGCCCCGGCGTAGCAGGCGGACGTCAGCTTGCCGCCGGGCACGAAGCCCCACATCTGGCCGCCGAGCCGGACCGGATCGAGGCCTGCCTCATGGACCCGGGAGCTGACGAAGACATTCACCACCGGGTCGCGGTCGCACAACTCCAGCACGTCGTCGCGATCGCGGTCGTTAAGCAGGCGCAGCGATGAGGACCGCGACGCCTTAGTGCGCAGCACCCTCCCAGGGTATCGGTCTGCCATGAGGAATGCCCCAGAAGGCAGGTCAGCTAGCCGGTGGGGGCGGCGGCAAGGCCGGGCAGGTGGCGTTGACCAGCCCCGGGCCCGCCGGCAGGGCGCCAGTGGCCAGGTACCGGTTCAGGTAGCCGTCAACGCAGGTATTGGGCGGCTGGGCCAGGGACTGGCCGTGATTCCCGCCGCCTTCCACCACCACCATCCGGGCGCTGGGCAGCAGCCGGTGCGCGGCCTGGGCACCGGCGTACGGGGTGGCGGCGTCCAGGGTGCCCTGGATCATCAGGATGCCGGGCAGGCCGGCCCCCCTGATCGCCAATGGGTGCGCGGGGCCGCGCACCGGCCAGAACGCGCAGGAGGCGTTGAACCAGGCGTTGTCCCAGGCCTGGAACGGCGCGGTCCGGTACACCCGCCGGGTGTCGGAGTTCCACCTGGCCCAGCTTCGCGGCCAGTTCACGTCGCTGCACTCCACCGCGAGGTAGACCGCGAACCCGTTCTCGTTCTGCACGCCGTCCTGCTGGTACTGGCTGACCACCTGGCTGGTGGACCCGCTGTGCAGGTACGCGGCCAGCGCCGCGGCCAGGCCGGGCCACAGCGCGCTGCTGTACCCGCCCTGCAGGAACGTGTCGTCGAAGTCATCCGCGCCGATCCGCCCGTTGACCGGATGGGCCTGAAGCCGCGCCCGGGCCCGGTACCAGGCCTGAGCCACCGCGGCCCGGGTGGCGCCCAGCCCGTAGGTGGCGTTGTGCGCCGCGACCCAGGAGAAGAACGCCTCCATCCGGCCCTGGAACGCGTAGTCCTGGGCGATGTTGTCGGCGTACCAGGCCCCGGTGGGGTCCACCGTGCTGTCCAGGACCATGCGGCGCAGGTGGTGCGGGAACAGCGTGGCGTAGACCTGGCCCAGGTAGGTGCCGTAGGAGTAGCCGAAGTAACTGATCTTCGGCACGCCGAGGGCGGCCCGGATCGAGTCCATGTCCCGGGCCGCGTCCTGCGATGTCATGTAGGGCAGCAGCCAGCCGTAGCGCTTCTCGCAGTCCGCCGCGTAGCTTTTCGCCCGGTTGGTGAGGGTCTGCTCTGCCGCCGCGCTGGCTGGGATGTAGTCCGGCCGCACGCCGGAGAAGAAGGACGGGTCACAGGTCAGGGCAGGGGTGCTGGAACCCACGCCGCGCGGGTCGAACCCGATGATGTTGTAGTCGGCGGCCACTGGCCGGCTGAGGCTTTCCGCGACGTACGCCGCGAGGCTGAGGCCGCTGGCGCCCGGGCCGCCCGGGTTGACCAGCAGGTCACCCTGCTGCTGGCTGGCTGGCGCGGTGGCTGGCACCCGGGACAGCGCCAGGGTGATCATGCGACCGTGTGGCCGTGCGTAGTCCAGCGGCACCCTGAGCCGGGCGCACTGCAGCCCGGCACCGCCGGACGAGCAGGAGGACCAGTGCAGCGCTGCTACGGCAGGACCTGAGGGGTCAGCCGCCGAGACCGCCGGGGACGAGGACGAGCCCGTCGCGGCCCCGCCTGACGTGCAGCCTGCCACGGCGAGCAGGGCGGCGGCAGCACTCGCGGCCGCCAGCCGGGCCGGGCCGGCCCGGCGCGACGGCCGGAGCGGGCGGGGCAGGGTCATCCGGCGGGGCGATGGCATAACAGTCATCTTGCCCGATCCGCCGGCCACAGCCAGCCAGCCGTGACCGCTCCGGCCTGCTCCCGGCTGGTCGGGCCGGGAGGCGCCGGGGCGGCCGCCTCCCGGCCGGGCACCCGGGTCAGGCAGACTTCTGCCGCTGCTGCTCCGCGAGGGCCCGCCGGTACTCCTCGATGACGATGTCGTTCAGTTCCTGGACCGAGGTGTCCTTGGCCAGCTTGTCGAAGGTGATCTCGCCGTGCTGGAGCAGGTTGATCCGGTCGCACACCTCGAGGGCCTGGCCGTAGTTGTGCATGATCATGATGATCGAGACCTGGCCCTGGCTCTTGAGGTCCTTGACCAGTTCCAGGATCATCGCGCCTTCCTTGGCGCCCATCGCCGCCAGCGGCTCATCCAGCAGCAGCACCTTGGCGTTCGAGGTCACCGCCCGGGCCACCGCGATGGCCTGGCGCTGGCCACCGGACAGCTTGGCCACCTCCGCGTTGACCGAGGGGATGTTCACCCCGATCCGGTCGAGCTGTTCCTGGGCGGTCCGCCGCATGCTCCGGTTGGACAGCAGCGAGAAGCGGGTCCGCTCCCGGTTCAGGAACATGTTGTGGTACACGGTGAGCTCGTTGATCAGCGCCAGGTCCTGGAACACGGTGTCGATGCCGAGCGAGCGGGCGTGGTCCACCGACTTCAGCGTGACCTCCTTGCCCTCCAGGACGATCCGGCCCGAGGTCGGGGGCTGGAAGCCGCAGATGATCTTGATCAGGGTGGACTTGCCCGCGCCGTTGTCGCCGAGCAGGCCCAGCACCTCGCCCTGCTCCAGGTGCAGGTTCACGTCGTGCAGCGCGCGCACCGCACCGAATCGCTTGCTGATGTGCTCGACCCGGAGCGCATCGCCGCTGCCGTCAGCCGCCACGGTGGGCGTGGGCTCTGCGGTCATCAGTTCCTCCCTGCGGCCCGCAGCCGGGCCAGCCGCACGTTGACGATCATTGCGAGCAGGATCGCGCCGCCCAGGATGATGTCCAGCGGGTTGGCGCTGATCCCGGCGACGTTGAGCCCGTTGAGCAGCGTGGCCAGAACGATCGAGCCCAGGAACGCACCGAGGATGGTGCCCTGCCCGCCCAGCATCGCGGTGCCGCCGATGACCGCCGCGGTCACCGCGTAGAACATGGGCTGGAATCCGCCGGCGCTCGGGTCGATGGTGTTGGTGTAGAAGGCGTTCTGCAGGCCGACCAGCGCGCCCAGGGTGGCGCAGAGCATGAAGTTGCCGTACTTGATCCGGCCGGTCTTGATGCCGGACTCGCGGGCACCCAGCTGGTTCCCGCCGGTCGCGATCGTGTACAGGCCCCACTTGGTCCGGTTCAGCACCACGTAGAAGATCGCGGTCAGCGCGATAGCCCAGACGAACTGGGACCACGGCGCCGCGCCGATCCAGCGCCCGATGCCCACCGAGGACTCGGGGACGGTAGCGGGGTAGGCGTGCGAGGTGGTCAGCGTGAGGCCGAGCAGGATGAAACCGGTGCCCAGCGTGGTGATGAACGAGGGCAGCCCCATGGTCACGGTCAGGAAGCCGTTGACCGCGCCCACTAGCAGGCCGAACAGCAGCGAGATGATGATCGCCGGTATCACGGGGACATGGTAGAAGTCGATCAGGTAGTGCATCAGGAACGGCGCGAACGTGTAGACGAACCCGACGGACAGGTCGATCTCCCCGCAGATCAGCAGGAACACCTCACCGATCGCGATGATGATGATCGGTGACGCGGTCTCCGACAGCAGGTTGGCCAGGTTCGTCTGGCTGACGAACGTGGAGTTGTACTTGATGCCGAAGTAGAGCAGGAGCACCACCGCGACCACGAAGACCGTTGCCTCGCGCTGCCGGGCCAGCATGTTGAGCGCGCTGCGCATCGGGCCGGGCACACTCCGCGGGGCGGGCCCGCCGGATGGCGATACGGTCTGCGCGCCGCGCTCGGTGATCTCGCTCATATCGACTCCAGTTTCCCTCAGCTCACCACGTCAACCGGCGGCAGGACAGGCTGGCAGTTAGTAGCCAGTCTGCCCCGCCGCCGGTCATGCCTGCCAGTACCCCGGATATCCGGATATCAGGTGCTGGTGGTGGCGATCGGGTTGCTGATCGCGCCGGACGGGCGCGGGAGGTACTTCTGCGCGCTGGTCGAGCCCTGGAACCGGCTGCTCGAGGTGAACGGCTTGGCGTTGGACTTGGTGATGAACGTCAGGCCGGTGTCGGTGTCGGGCGGGCTGATCGTGCCACCTGAGATGTTGTACAGGTAGAAGTACAGCGTCGGCAGGAAGCCCTGCAGGTAGGGGTCCTGGTAGATGGTGAAGTCGGTCTTCCCGGCCTGGATGTTGGACAGCGTGGTCGGCGTGGTGTCGAACCCGCCGTTCGGGATGGTCATGCCCTCCGTGCTCAGCGCCTGGCCGAGAAGCTCGGTCGAGCCCGCGTCCACCGCGAACGCGCCCTTGAGGGACTTGTGCCCGGCCAGGAACGCCTTCTCTGCCGAAAGCTCCTGCCCGGTCGCCGCCCCGGTCGCGACTTCGTGCACGGTGTAGCTGCTGCCGAGGACGGACACCGCGCCGTCGTAACGGGGCTGGATGTTGCCGGAGCCGGGCGTGGCGATGAAGATGGCGATCTCGCCGCCGCCCGGGATCAGCTGCTTGATCTTGTTGCCCAGCTGCTGGCCGGAGATGTACAGCGCCTGCCCGACATACGCCAGCCGGTTGGTGCCGATGTCCGGGACGCCCTTCTTGACCAGGCCGTCAGCGTTGTAGCTGAGCACCGGGATGCCCGCCTTCATCGCGTTCGCCACCGGGGTGGTGAACGAGGTGGCGTCGATTCCCGCGTAGGCAATCCCGGCCGCCTTGGCGGAGATCGCGGTGTTGAAGTAGCTCACCATCTCCGAGGCCAGCGAGTTCTGCGAGCCGCCCCACTTCGGGGTGGGCAGGCCGAGCAGCGCAGCCGCGTCCTGGAAGCCGTACTGGGTGGGCACGAAGAAGGGGTTCGTGGTGACGTGGTTCACGTACCAGAACTCCCAGGCCGGGGTCTTCGGGAAGTTCCCCGCCGTGCTCGCGGCCGCCTTGCTGGACGTGCTGGACCCGCCGCAGGCGGCGAGCAGACCAGCCGCCGCCGCCGAGGCACTGACGATCCCAGCACTGCCGAGCAAGCGCCGCCGGGTCGGGCCGTCCTTCATGTTGAGAGTCTCGATGGCCTCGTCGACCTTGGGATCAATGTTCATCTATCTACCTCCAGGAGAAGTGCCTCAATGCACGGCGTGCCGCCACAGCGCGGCGCACCGGGAAAGCGGATGGGTGGCCCGCCCCCCGGGGGTCCAGCCCGCGGAAGCTGCCGCGGGTGCGGGGCAGCTTCGCGACGCGGGGCAACTCCCGGGCGCAGGGAACACCGCGAGCCCAGGCGCCCCGCGGGCTTCGCAAGATGACGGGGCCCAGCAACCAGGCTGGACCGCCTTCGCTGCATCGCCTGTCCTCGAATCGTTGTCGTGTTCCGAGGCTGGGCGGCCGCGGAGCTCCGGTGCTCAGCCACATTCGGGCGCCCAGGCGGCTCGCCCCGCCCCCAGGTTAGCGCTCTCAATCCGGGAAAGACCGGGAACGACGCGCCCTCTGTTGGAGCCTTAAGCTAAAACACACAGACTCGATCGTCAACGCACAAGATATAAAGATCCGGTTCCGGCGTCATCACAGGTCGGCAGCGCACACCGTCAGGCCCGCCCCGGGGTAAGGAAGGTGCAGAGATGCTCGCCAGACACCGCCAGTCGCTGATCCTCGAGGACATCCGGCGGGCCGGGAGCGCGCGGGTCAGCGATCTCACTCAGCGCCTCGGCGTGTCGGACATGACGATCCGCCGCGACCTGGAGGCCCTGGCCCGGGCCGGGCTGATCGAGAAGGTGCACGGCGGGGCGGTGCTGCCGGGCTCGCCGAGCAGCCACGAGCCTGGCTTCGAGGCCAAGTCGGTGCTGGAAAAGCCGCAGAAGGAGGCCATCGCGCGGGCCGCCGCGGAGCTGGTCACCCCGGGCACGGCGATCGCGCTGTCCGCGGGGACCACCACGTTCGCCCTGGCCCAGCAGTTGCTGGACGTGCCCGGGCTGACGATCGTGACCAATTCGGTCCGGGTGGCGAGCATCTTCGGGACGCCGGGGGCGGCCGGCCAGTTCGGCGCTACCCCGCAGGTCGTGCTCACCGGGGGGGTGCGCACCCCCTCGGACGCGCTGGTCGGCCCCATCGCGGACCTCGCGATCCGCTCCCTGCACGTGGACCTGCTCTTCCTGGGCTGCCATGGCATCGATCCGGTCGCCGGCCTCACCACGCCCAATCTCGCGGAGGCGGAGACCAACCGGGTTTTCGTGCAGGCGGCGCGGCGGGTCACGGTCGTCGCGGACCACACGAAATGGGGCATCGTCGGGCTCAGCTCGTTCGCCGGGCTGGACGAGGTGGACACGTTCATCACCGACGGCCTGCTGCATGAGGAGGCCCGGGCGCTGCTCCGCGAGCAGGTGGGCGAGCTCGTCCTCGCGGACGGCGAGCCCGACGGCCAGGTCGGCTAGCTGAATCCGCCGGCCCGGCCAACCAGCCGGCGAAGGCCGAAGTCGCCGGCCCGGCCAACCAGCCGGCTAGGCGAAGTCTGCCGACCGGCTGACCGCCGCCCATTCGGCTGCCTCCGCCGCCCGGGCCTGCGCGGATTCGCCGGCGATGCGCAGCGCGTCCGAGCCGATCAGCAGCCGAAGCGGCGGCTGGTCCAGGCGGGCGATCCCGGCGATGATCCGGGCGGCCCGGGCCGGGTCGCCCGGCTGCTGGCCATCCACCGCCCGGCGGTAACGGTGCATCTCGCCCACGGTCGGCTGGTAGTCCGGGCTGACCGGCAGCATGCGCATGGACGAGCCACCCCAGTCGGTACGCAGCGCGCCGGGCTCGACGATGGTGACCTTGATGCCCAGCGGCCGGACCTCGTTGCTGAGCACCTCGGAGAACCCCTCCACGGCGTATTTGGCCGTCTGGTAGCCGCCCATCCCGGGGGTACCGCCGGCCCGCCCCCCGATGGACGACACCTGGATGATGCGCCCGGAGCGCTGCCCGCGGAGCACCGGCAGGGCCGCCCTGGTCACGTTGACCACGCCGAACAGGTTGGCCTCCAGCTGGGCCCGGAACTCCTCGTCAGGCAGGTCCTCGATGGCCGCGGAGGTGGCGTAGCCCGCGTTGTTCACCACCACGTCCAGGCTCCCGAACTGGCCGACCGCCGTCGTGACGGCCCCGGCCGCCGCCTGCGGATCGGTCACGTCGAGGGCCGCAGCCCGGACCCGGCCGCCGTAGCGGGTCACGAGATCATCCAGCTGGGCGGGACGGCGCGCCGTGGCGACCACGTTGTCCCCGTCCTCCAGGACGGCCTGGGCGAGTTCCCGGCCCAGCCCACGGGAGCTGCCAGTGATGAGCCATGTTTTCGCCATGGGGACCTCCGGGTGGCACGCTACTAACTGACTAGTTGGATACTTCTATGGAAGCGCAGCGGCCGGACACTGTCAACTGAACAGTTAGTTGCTACTGTGGCCTGATGGCGCGTGACGCGGACCGGACCAGGAAGCAGCTGCTGGCCGCCGCGACGGATGAGTTCGCGGCCTACGGCATCGCGGGGGCCCGGATCGACCGCATCGCCGCCGCCGCGGGCTGCAACAAGGCGATGATCTACGCCTACTACGGCAGCAAGGACCAGCTCTTCGAGGCGGCCTTCACCGCCCACGTGAGCGGTTACCTGGAGCAGGTGCCGTTCGACGCGGCCGACCTGCCGGGCTACGCCGGGCGCTTGTTCGACTACTTCGAGGACCATCCGGACGCGCTGCGGCTGTCCATCTGGTACAGGCTGGAGCGCCCGCACGGGACGCCCCTGCAGGCCGTGGTGGCCGCCAACCAGTCCCGCCTGGAGCAGCTGGCCCGGGCCCAGCAGGCCGCCCGGCTCCCCGCGGGCTACACCCCGGTGGAATTGCTCGCGCTAGTCCAGTCGGTCGCGACCACATGGGCCTCGATGAACCCGGAGTTCGGGCAGGCCGTGCCGGACCGGAGCCGCCGCCGGGCCACCGTGGTGGACGCGGTAGCCCGGCTGGCCAGCGGCTGACTGGCCGCCCGCCGCCCGCCGTCGGCTGCCGGTGGCCAGCGTCCGGCCGCCGGGTGCCCGGCCGCCGTCAGGAGACGGAGACCTCGGGCGCGGCCGGGGGGAGGTCGCCCGGCATGGCCTCGGCCAGCTTCATGGCCTCCTCGATGAGGGTCTCCACGATCTGCGACTCCGGCACGGTCTTGATGACCTCGCCCTTGACGAAGATCTGGCCCTTGCCGTTGCCGGAGGCGACGCCCAGGTCCGCCTCGCGTGCCTCACCGGGGCCGTTGACGACGCAGCCCATCACCGCCACGCGCAGCGGCACCTCGAGGCCCTCCAGCCCCGCGGTGACCTGGTCGGCCAGCGTGTACACGTCCACCTGGGCCCGGCCGCAGGACGGGCAGGACACGATCTCCAGGCCGCGCTCACGCAGGCCGAGCGACTCCAGGATCGCCGTGCCCACCTTGACCTCCTCGACCGGGGGCGCGGACAGCGACACCCGGATGGTGTCCCCGATCCCCTCGGCGAGCAGCGCACCGAAGGCAGCCGCGGACTTGACCGTGCCCTGGAAGGCCGGCCCGGCCTCGGTCACCCCGAGGTGCAGCGGGTAGTCACAGGCCTGGGCCAGCTGCCGGTACGCCGCGATCATGACGACCGGGTCATGGTGCTTCACGGAGATCTTGATGTCGGTGAACCCGTGCTCCTCGAACAGGGAGCACTCCCACAGCGCGGACTCCACCAGGGCCGCGGCGGTGGCCCGGCCGTACTTGGCCAGCAGGCGCTTGTCGAGCGAGCCCGCGTTCACGCCGATCCTGATCGGGATCTCGGCCGCCGATGCCGCGCGGGCGATCTCGGCGACCTTGTCGTCGAACGCCTTGATGTTGCCGGGGTTGACGCGGACCGCGCCGCAGCCCGCGTCAATGGCGGCGAACACGTACTTCGGCTGGAAGTGAATGTCCGCGATCACCGGTATCTGCGACTTGCGGGCAATTTCCGGCAGCGCGTCGGCGTCGTCCTGGGACGGCACCGCGACCCGGACGATCTGGCAGCCTGACGCGGTCAGCTCCGCGATCTGCTGCAAGGTGGCGTTCACGTCCGCGGTGACCGTGGTGCACATCGACTGCACGGACACTGGCGCACCGCCGCCCACCGCGACCGCGTGCTTACCCTTCCCCACCATGATCTGGCGCGACTTCCGCCGCGGGGCCAGGGGCTCGACCGCGGGCTGGGGCATGCCTAGATCAATACTCATGATCCTTTATCCCTCACTGTGTCCTGATCAACGGTGTCTTAGCCAAAGGGTCCCGTTATCCGGATAATCTGCACCCGGACATCTGCGGTTGTCACGTCCGCAACACTTGCACCAACCACCGCCCGCGCCTAGAACATCCCCGGCCCGCCGGCGGCCCGCATCACCCTCACTGGGGTATATGGACCGGGTTCACGAGGTCCGCCATGATCAGCAGCAGGCCGAACCCCACCAGCAGGGCGAACACTCCCACACTGACCGGGAGGAGCTTGCGCATGTCGACCAGCCCCGGGTCCGGCCGGCCGCGGAGCCGGGCGATCCAGGACCTGATCTGCTCGTAGATGACCACGGCCAGATGGCCGCCGTCCAGCGGGAGCAGCGGCAGCAGGTTGAACAGGCCGACGAAGATGTTGAGCGAGATCACGATGAACAGCACGATCGAGACCTTGGTCTGCCAGCCCACCTTGGCGGCGAACGCCTCGCCGGTGTACTCCCCCGCGCCGACCACGCTGGTCACGTTGCCGCCCGCGGTGCTGCTCCGGTTCTTCGCGAACAGCTCGGGGATGGCCTTCGGGATGCTGCCGAGGGCCTGCACCGAGCCAACCACGATCGAGCCGAACTCCGAGCCCGCATAGGTGATCCCGCGGATCGGGCTCACCGCCGCGTACAGCACGGCCGGGGATATGCCGAGGTAGGAGCCTTTACGCCCGGTGACCACGGCCATGGAGGGATGCAGGGTCAGCTGGTGGCCGTTCCGGATCACGGTGACGGTGACCGGGGTGCCCGCCTTCTGGGCGCGGATCGCCGCCCCGAGCTGATTCCAGGAGTGCACCCGGGTGCCCCCGAGCGCGATGATCTTGTCACCGGTGCGGAAGCCCGCCTTGACCGCGGGGGACGCGGGATCGGACTTGGCGCAGCTGGTGGCGGTGATGCTGGTGGGCACGCAGGGGTCGATGGCCCCGATCGTGGAGGAGTTGGTGTTGGACAGGCCGATCCCCGCGGCCAGGATGAACAGCAGCACGAAGGCCAGCGCGAAGTGCATGAACGACCCGGCGGCCAGCACGATCATCCGCTGCCAGCCCGGCTGCCTGCGGAAGGAGCGCGCCTCGTCCTCGGGGTCCACGTCCTCCAGGGCGGTCATGCCGACGATCTTGACGAAACCGCCCGCGGGGATGACCTTGACGCCGTACTCCGTCTCGCCCCGGACCCGGGACCACAGTGTCTGGCCGAAGCCCACGAAGAACTGGGTGACTTTCATCCGGAACTTCTTCGCCGTGGCGAAGTGCCCCGCCTCGTGCAGCATGATCGAGAAGAGCAGGGCGAAGATGAAGATGATCCAGCCGAGCAGGGTCATCCGGCCGACTCCCCCTCTCCGCGGGTCCCGCTGTGGGCCTCGCGCACGCCGCCTCGTCCTCCGGCCGTCAGTTCCAGTGCGCGGACCCGCGCCCAGTGATCCGCGGCGAGCACGTCCTCCAGGGTCACCGCGTCCTGCGCCGCGCTCTCATGCTCAGAGACTACCTTCGCCACCGTGTCGACGATTCGGGGGAACGCGATCCGGCCGGCCCGGAATGCCTCCACGCAGATCTCGTTGGCCGCGTTGTAGACCGCCGGGGCGGTACCGCCGGTGCGGCCCGCCTCGCGGGCCAGCCCGACGGCCGGGAACGCCTCGTGGTCCAGCGGCTGGAAGGACCACGTGTGCGCGTGGCTCCAGTCGAGGGCCGGCCCCGCGCCGGGGACCCGGTCCGGCCAGGCCAGGCCCAGCGCGATCGGGATCCGCATGTCCGGCGGGCTGGCCTGGGCGATGGTCGCGCCGTCGGTGAACTCGACCATGGAGTGGATCACCGACTGCGGGTGCACCACCACCTCGATCCGGTCGAACCCGATGCCGAACAGGAGGTGTGCCTCGATCAGCTCCAGGCCCTTATTGACCAGCGTCGCCGAGTTGATCGTGACGACCGGGCCCATGCTCCAGTTCGGGTGGGCCAGGGCCTGGGCCGGGGTCACGTGCTCGAGCTCGTCCTTGCCGCGGCCCAGGAAGGGGCCGCCGCTCGCGGTAAGCACCAGGCGGCCTACCTCACTGGCCCGGCCGCCCCGCAGGCACTGGGCGATGGCCGAGTGCTCGGAATCGACCGGCACGATCTGGCCGGGGGCCGCCTTGCCCGCGACCAGCGGGCCGCCCACGATCAGGGACTCCTTGTTGGCCAGCGCCAGCGTCCGGCCGGCTTCCAGGGCGGCCAGCGTGGCGGCCAGGCCGACCGCCCCGGTGACGGCGTTCAGCACGACGTCGCACGGCCACGTGGCGGCCTCGGCCACCGCGTCCGGGCCGGCCAGCACTTTGGGCTGGGGGCGCGGGTGACCGGCTGCGGAGGCCTGGGCGCGCAGCGCCTCGCGCACCTCGCCCGCGGCGTCTTCCCGGGCCACGGCGACCACTTCGGCCCCGAACTCAAGGGCCTGGGCGGCCAGCTGACCGGGATTGCCCCCGCCGGCGGCCAGCCCGGCCAGCCGGAACCGGCCGGGATTACGCCGCACGATGTCCGCGGCCTGGGTCCCGATCGAGCCGGTCGAGCCGAGCAGGACGATGTCACGGACCGGGCCGCCCGGCCCGGGCTGTGCTGTTTCCATGCGGCCATTGTCCGCCATCGCCGCGCGGGCGGCCGCCCAACCCACCCAGACGCCCGGCCGGCCGCCGGGCCCGCCCGCCGGGCCCGGCGGGATAACGGGTGACACCCAGGAGGTGCCGCAGGTGGTCAGCCGGCCGGGGACACCTGGGCCAGCGGCTCCCAGTCGGGCCGCAACGGCATGCCCGCCTGGCCCTCGCTGCCCAGCCGGACGCCGAGCACCTGATGCAGCTGGACGACGTTGCGCTCGAACCCGAGCCGCGAGCCAGCCATGTAGAGCCGCCACACCCGGGCGGTGCCCTCGCCGACCTCGGCCACCGCCTCATCCCAGTGCTCGTCCAGGTTGGCGCACCAGCCGGCCAGGGTCTTCGCGTAGTGCTCGCGCAGGTTCTCCTCGTGCCGCACCTCGAACCCGCTGTCGTGGATGAGCGAGATCAGGTAGCCCGGCCCTTCGAGCTCGCCGTCAGGAAACACGTAGCGGTTGATGAACCCGCCCACCACGCGGCCCGGGCGCCGGTTGTCAGGCCGGGTGATGCAGTGGTTCAGCAGCCGCCCCTCCGGCCGCAGCTTGCCGTACAGGAAGGAGAAGTAGCTGGGCAGCTGGGCCCGGCCGATGTGCTCGGTCAGCCCGATCGAGCTGACCGCATCGAACTCCCCCTCGGGCACATCGCGGTAGTCGAGGTGGCGGACCTCAGCCAGCCCGCCCAGGCCTTCCCTTTCAATGGCCTGCTGCGCCCAGGCGGCCTGCTGCGCCGAGAGGGTCACGCCGAGCGCCTTGACGCCGTACTCCCGGGCCGCGTGCCGGACCATGCCGCCCCAGCCGCAGCCCACGTCGAGCAGCCGCATCCCCGGGCGCAGGCCCAGCTTGCGGGCCACCAGGTCGTGCTTGTAGGCCTGGGCCTCCTCCAGCGTCGCGTCCGGCCGCGGGTAGCAGGCGCAGGTGTACGCCATCGACGGGCCGAGCACCCACTCGTAGAACGTGTTGGACACGTCGTAGTGGTGCGAGATGGCCGTGGCATCGCGTTTCTTCGAGTGCAGCCGCCCGGCGAGCCAGCGGCGGCTCACCCTGACCTCCTGCGGCGGCGGCGGTATCCGGGGCAGCAGCAGCCTGGGCCCACCCAGATCCTGCAGCAGCCGGAGCCGCTCGGGCAGGTCCATGTGCACCTGCTGGGCCTGGACCATCCGGGACAGCGCGTCGTACATGTCGCCCTCGACGTCGAGGTGCCCGGACACGTAGGCGCGGGCCAGGCCGAGCGCGCCCGGCGCCTGGGCCAGGTAGGACACCGCCACCGGCGAGCGCACGGTGATCCGCACCGGGGCGTCCGCGGCGCCCGCCCGGCTCCCGTCGTAGGCGCGGAACTCCACCGGAGCCTCGGGGCCCGCCACCTTCTCGAACACGTCCGCTAGCGCCATCCCTGCCATCCCTCCTGCTGCCTGCCCTGCCGCGTCCGGCTTCACTGAGGTTGCTGACCGCGTCCGGTTCCGGGTGCGGGGCTTACTGCCCGCGCACGCACTTCTCGTACAGGCCGGCCAGCCGGCCACCGCCGTCGTAGCGCTGCTTGAGCGCGGTGTAGGCGGGCCCGTTGTAGCTCGCCCAGAACTGCTCCTCGGTGTAGAACGACGTCGAGTACAGGCCCTTGTGGCCGCCGAGCGCGGCGACCTCGTCTTCCACCAGCCGGTTGTGGTAGCCGTCCGCGCGCCCGGGCGGGAGCGGCACCATCCCCCAGAAGCCGAAGTTCACGTAGACCTCACCGGGTGCCAGCGGGTAGAGCGGCCAGGCCTGATCGCTGCGCAGCCGCAACGGGCACAGCCAGACCGGGCTCATGCCGACGTCGGCGGCGAAGAACCGGAGGAACTCGGCGCCGCGGCCCACCGGGATCTCCACGTCCTGGATGACGTCCTCGCGCGGTGGCTGGCCGCGGCGCGCGGCCAGCTTGCCGGACAGGCCGTGCCGCCGGTCGAAGGCCACCAGCGAGCGGTACACGTCGGACCTGCGGTAGCGGCGTGGCCAGAGCCTGCGGATCGCGGGGTTCTGCACCCCGAACGGCCGGGAGCACCAGAACCAGTCCGTATCCCAGCGCCACAGGTAGTCGCGGATCGTGAGGAAGTCCTCCTGGGGCCCGCGCAGCGACTGGTAGAAGATCTGGTTGCCGGTGTAGTCGCTGGTCCACGGGGCAACCTCGCTGAACGCCGCCACCGTGAGGTAGATCTCGTCCAGGCTGAACATGGTCCCGTCCACGAAGTCCGCCCGGTGGCCCTCGTAACTGCCCTCGGCCGCGATCTGGGCGATGGCCGCCATGCACGTCTCGGGATCGCTGAAGCGGACATGCCGCAGGTGCACGAACGGCGCCACCGGCTCCAGCTCGATCGTGAGCGACAGGGCGTAGCCCAGCGTCCCGTAGGAGTTCGGGAATCCGCGGAACAGGCCGGCGTGCTCGTTGTCCGCGGTGGCCGTCACCACCTGGCCGTCGCCGGTGAGGATCTCCATGGCCAGGACCGACTCATGCGGCATGCCCAGGCGGAGCGAGGTGGACTCGATACCCAGGCCGGTGACCGCGCCGCCCAGGGTGATCGTTTTCAGCTGGGGCACCACGAACGGCATCAGGCCGTGCGGCAAGGTCGCGTCCGCCAGGTCCTCGTAAGTGGTCATGCCCCCGACCACGGCGGTGCGGGACCCCGGATCCACGTGCAGCACCTGGCTGAACGCGGAGACGTCCAGCTCAGTGACCCTTGCCCCGCCCGGCTGATCGCGGAACCGGAACAGGTTGGAGGTGCGCTTGGCCAGCCTGACCTTCGCGCCGGGAGGGGCGGCCAGGTAGGCCTGCTGCAGCCGGGCCACCGCGGCCTCGTGCGCCTGCCGCACCCCGGTGGGCAGGGCGCCCGGGACGCCGGCGGGGGCGGCCCCGGATCCCGGCTGATGCCCGGTCACGCTGGCGGGATCCACGTCCACGGAGCCACTGTGATTACTCTGCGACCTAGTTCCGCTACTGCTAGAGTCAGGCACTCTGCCTCTCCTCGCTCAGGGCCGGCCCGGCCTCGATACTGAGGCCGAACGCAGCGGGCTCATCTAGGCAAGTTCCCGGCCGACTCCGGCGAACGGCGGGGGAAGTTTACCCTGCGGTAGCCCTCGCGTTGAACCCCCGACCAGGTCCCGCCGCTCATCTGCCATGCGTCCGGTGCCCAGCCCGCCCGCCGGGCAGCCGGGTCGCGGGCGGCGGTGCGCCCGCCGCTACCGGGCCGGCTGCCTGCGGGAGGCCCTGCGGCCGCGGCCCGGCCGCCCCCGCCCGGCCGTGCGCTCCGCAGCCGAGGAATCCGCCAGGTCATAGCTGGCTGCGACCTGCTCAGGCGTCATCGGGACCCGCGCGGCCGAGGGGGGCACCCCGGCGTCCATGATGTCGCGCAGCAACCGGGCCAGCGAATACCCCGGGTCGGCGGCCAGCGCCCGGTCAACCGCGATGTTGGCCAGGGCGCCCTCACCGCACTGCCAGGCGGTGAAGGCCAGCAGCGACGCGGGGGCCGGGAGATAAGCCGGGGTGGCCCGGCGGACGACGTCGGTCCACAGGCGCAGGTGCGCGGCGCGGTAGCCGGGATCCATCCGCGACCACGCGTCGTCCCGGACGGCCAGGTGGGCCAGGACCACCGAGAGCCAGGCCACCGGCTCGTCGCCCAGCAGGCGGCCGCCGCCCCGGTACGTGCTGATCGCTTCCTGGACGGCCTGCCGCCCCGCGTCCACCAGCGGCCTGGCCGCCGGACCCGGTTTGGGCGCGTGCACCATCAGGTCCGCCGCGCGTTGCCGGGCCCGGCCGGTGGCCTGCTCCATAGACCGGGCGGCCGCGCCGGTGACGGGGGCGAGGGTGCCGGCCAGCGCCGCCCGGTCCGGGTAGGCGACCAGCCCGGCCACCGTCATGGCGGCCGCCGCCGGGTTGGCCCGGACGTCGAACGGCACGCCGTCCGCGGGGCAGCATTCGGGGTTGCGGCACAGGTACGACCAATAGCGGCCGTCCTCGACCCGCATCAGCTCGTGTAACCGCAGCCCGGCCTGCTGCAGGGCCGCAGCCAGGGCATCCGCGACGGGGGTGACCAGGGCACCAGGGCCGTACCCCACGCCGATCACAGTGCTGAGCCTGCGATGCCGGAGCACCTCGGTGGCGTGCTCCGCGATGTCCGCCGCGTGGACGGCGTCCGGCGGGTCAGGCAGGTCATAGCGGAACGCGAGCTGGACCCGGGCCCGCGGCCGGCCGACTCCCATCACCACCAGGCTCTGAGCGGGGTGGAAACCGAGCAGGTGCGGCACGACGGCCAGGACGTCAGCGGGGGAACTCACCCGGACCCGGGGCTGACGGGAGAACGCGCTGGAGCCTGAGACAGAAGGTGTGTTGTCCATGATCCCAGGCTGCAGGGCAGGGCCGTGCGGAAGCGAGCACAGAATGGCGTTCTGTGCATAATCCAGCACGTCAAGAGGGAAGTTCGCACATTTGTCCACGGGCCGGAAACTCGCCTTGACAAAGGGCCAGGGCAGCTCATCCGCGAAGCGCGGCACCGGACCCGCGGCGCGTTTCCCCTATCAGCGCATGAGCGGACGGGCAGGCACCTTAGCGATAAGCTAACCCGGACATTTCAGGATTCTGGGCGGAGCATGACGCGCTCCAGGGAACTCGCATACTGGAGGTAGCCATGCGCCTTGGTTCGGCCCTGCTGGTGATCTGGCTGATCATCGGCGCTATCGCTGGAGCTCAGCGGCACTATTACAGCGGCTCCATCTCGAGTTGCACGAAAGCCAGCACCATCGTGGTGACGATCCTGGCCGGGCCGCTGAACTACATCGGGGTGAATCCCAAGGTCAGCTGTCACGTGCCCCAGCCCAGCGGAAGCTAGGCCCAGAGCGGGGCTCCGGACCGGGCCGGGAAGTATCAGGACCGGGCCCGAAGTATCAGGACCGGGCCGGGAAGTACTTGTCGATGAAGCCGTTCCGGAACTTGCCGCCCGGGTCGTAGCGGCCCAGCAGGTCCTGGAAGTCGGCTGACCGCGGGTACAAGGCGCGCACCACGTGCGGGGGCATGCCGAACAGCTTCGCCCAGTGCGGGCGGGCGCCGAGCGGGGTGAGCAGGTATTCCACCGCGGCTATCACCGGCGTCACCGCCGCGGTGTCCTTGATCCAGGTGAAATGCAGGGCCACCGTGTCCCGCTGGAAGCTGGGGCTCAGCCACAGATCGTCCGGCGCGACGGTGCGGATCTCGGCGATCTGCAGGACCGGGGCCAGCAGGCTGCCCAGGCTGGCCAGGGCGTCGAACGCGCCCGCCGCCACCTGGCGGGGCAGCAGGTACTCCGACTGCAGCTCCTGCCCGCTGCTCGGGGTGAACCCCGCCCGGAAATGCGGAAGCCGCTCGTGCCACGGGCCTGGCACGCCCAGCTGCTGGGTGGCGTAGCCGGGGTCGCCGCCGGGGACGGGGTGGACCGGCCGGTCGGCCAGCGTCGCGTCCATCCACCGCTGGGCCGGCTGCCAGCCATCCCGATCCTCGTCGAGGACCTTGACCCAGAGCTGGCTGTGCCGGTCACCGTGCCAGTTCGTGAACACGCTGACGCTGTAGCCGCTGCCGAAGATCTCGTCGAAATGACTCTGCAGCATGGCTGCGGGCAGGCCCTCGTACACGTACTGGCGGACGCTGAACGCGGGGACGAGGTCCAGGGTCAGCGCGGTCACCAGGCCGAGGGACCCCAGGCCGACCACGGACCCGCGGAACTCCTCACCGCCGGTGTCGCGGCGCAGAGTCCGCACGCCGCCGTCCGCGGTGACCAGCTCCAGGCCCGACACCGTGGTGGCCAGGTTCCCGCAGGCGTCCCCTGAACCGTGGGTCGCGGTGGCGACCGCACCGGCCACGGACAGGTGCGGCAGTGAGGCCAGGCTGGGCAGGGCGTAGCCGGCCGCGTTCAGCCGGTCGGCGAGTTCCCCGTAGCGCATCCCGCCCGGCACCGTGACCGACGCCCCGCCCGGCTCGATGTCGATGTCCGGGGGCAGTCCCGCCAGGCTGACCAGCACTCCGGGGGTATCGGCGATCCGGTTGAACGAATGGCCGGTGCCGACCGCCCGTACCCGGTTGTTCCCGGCGACCAGCTCCCGCGTTTCACTGACGCTGCGGGGCTGGGCTATCCGGGCGGCCCGGTAGATGATGTTGCCGGCCCAGTTGGTCTTGCGTGCAGTCACACCGCACCTACTCTCCCCCTCGCCGGCTGGCCGCGGGTGCCGTGGCGGGCGGCGAATCAGGCCCTCAGCTCTCGGCCAGGGCGGTCCGCCAGCCGTCGGCGCCGGACCGGGTGACATATTACGTGGCAGCGCCTTTCCGGGTCTGGGCCTCCCTGGCCTGGTCTCGTTCGTTGATCAGGAGGACCCCGTTGATGAGGAGGACAGGCATGCCCGACCGGCAAGCCGAGCCCGACCCCGTCCGTCCCGCGGCGCCCAGGGAACTCCCGCCCGGCGCCGCGGCGGCGGCCGATGAGATCGTGCGCAGCTACCAGCTCGGCGGCGGCCAGCCGGGCATCGCGTACGGGATCGTGGCCCGGGGGTCCCTGGCCCACGAGGGTGGCGTGGGCCAGCGCTGGCTCGGCGGCCCGCCGCCGGACGCGGACACGGTGTTCCGCATCGCCTCCATGACCAAGAGCTTCACCGCGTCGACGCTGCTTTCGCTGCGCGACGCCGGCCTGCTCCGGCTGGACGACCCGGTCACGGATTTCGTCCCGGAACTGCGCGGCCAGCCTGGGGTGACGGCCGACTCGCCGGCCATCTCGCTGCGGCACCTGCTCACGATGACGGCGGGCTTCCCGACCGACGACCCGTGGGGTGACCGGCAGCAGGGCACCCCGCTGCCGGACTTCGCCGCGATCCTGGCCCGGGGCCTGCGCTCCGCCTGGGCGCCCGGCACCCGATTCGAGTACTCCAACCTCGGCTACGCGCTGCTCGGGCGGGTCATCTCGGCCGTGGCCCAGGCCGGCTACGCGGACGTCGTGCGGGACCGGCTGCTCGGCCCGCTCGAGATGACCAGGACCGGCTTCGAGGCCGCGGAGTTCGACTCCGCCGGGCTGGCCCGCGGACACGCCCGCGGGGCGGACGGCTGGACCGAGCTCACCCCGGATCCTCTCGGTGCGTTCGCGCCCATGGGCGGGGTGTTCAGCACCGTCCGGGATCTGGCGCGCTGGGTGGATGGCTTCACCACGGCGTTCCCGCCGGGCGGCCCGCGCGGCGGGAACGCCCATCCGCTGTCCCCCGCTGCCCGCCGCGAGATGCAGCAGCCGGCCGTGACCCTGCCCCGGGCGCAGCCGCACTTCCCGGGCGATCCAGGCGCCGGCAGCCAGTACGGGTACGGGTTCGGGTTGTTCACCGAGGAGACCAGCGCGTGGGGACGGCTGGTCTATCACAGCGGCGGGTACCCGGGCTTCGGCAGTCACATGCGCTGGCACCCGGAGACCGGCCTCGGCGTGATCGTGCTGGCCAACAGCACCTACGCGGGGGCATCCGTGCTGGCCGCCAGGCTCATGGAGGAGGTACTGCGAAAGGCCGGGGACGCGGCCAGCGCGGGGCCGGTGGTCAGCGGCCCGGCGCCCGCACCGGGCACACCCTGGCCGGAGACCCTGCGGGCCCAGCGGGTGGTCACCCAGCTGCTGGCCCGCTGGGATGACGAGGTGGCGGAGCAGCTCTTCGCGGACAACGTCGCGCTGGACGAGCCGCTGGCCCGGCGCCGCGAGAAGATCGCCCGGATGTGGGAGCGCCTGGGGTCACCGCTCCCAGGCACTGCAGACCCCGGAACCGCAGACGCCGGAACCGCAGACGCCGGAATCCAGCCACCCGGATCCCCGGACACCCGGACCCGGGACCACGGGTCACCGGCCGCCGGATCACCGGCCCCTGGGACCCGCGACCGCCTGGCTCCGCGGCCTGCGGAGTTCGACTCCCCCGCGCACTGCCGCTGGTGGCTTCATGGCGAGCACGGCGACACCCAGGTGGAGATCCTGCTCACGCCCGAGAACCCGCCCCGGGTCCAGTCGCTGACGGTCACCGTGCCGCCCGCGGCCGGCTCACCGCTGTGGCGGCAGACGCAGGCGATCATCGACCTGCTCAACTCGTCGCTGGCCGCAGACGTGCGCTCCTGGCCCGCGGAGCTGCCCGTGTCCGGGCTCGTTGACAGCGGCCTGCTGCTCCGCCAGCTGCGGATGGCGAGCGCCTGGGCGGGACCGTGCCAGCCCGGGGCGTTCTGCGGCGGGAACGGGCAGACGAGCACTGTCGTGGAGCTCGACGGAGAGTATGCCGGGCTCACCCTGGCCCTCGAACTGGAGCCAGGCCAGCAGGCGCTGCGCCGGGCGGAGATCAGCCCGCGCGGCTAGCCCCGGGGGGCCCCGCGGCCGCCCCGGCCGGGGGTCCCGCGGCTACCCCCGCTCGGGCTGCTGGCTCTCCAGGAAACGGTCCACCAGGCCGCGGATCACGGTCGCCATCGAGAAACCGTGCTCCGTGCACCAGGCCCGCAGCCTGGTGTGCTGGTCCGCCGAGAACCGGACCGGCACCATCTGCTGGGCCGGCGACGACGAGCCGCGGACCAGCTCGGCCACCACGGCGGCTCCCCATTCCCGGGTCTGCGTCTGGGTCCGGGGACGCCTGCTGAGTTCCCAGCTGGCCTGCCGGGCCAGCGGGCCGGGCATGCCGGTCGGGGACGGCCGCATCCCGGCGCGCAGCAGCCACGCGTAGACCCGGTCGCGATCCGCCTCGGGCAGCTGGCTGACGGCCGCGATGATCAGCCGCGAGACGTCCACGGCCTCGGCATCGGCCGGGGATTCCGGGGGGATGAAGGCCCGGAGTTCATCCGGCGGAACCGACGGATCGGGCGGGCCGGCCGGCAGGCGGGCCAGCTGGCTCGGGGGCGCCGGCCGGCTCGGGCGGGCCTGCCGGCTCGGGCGGGCCGGCCAGGGCGCCCGGCGGGTCAGGGCGCCGGGCGGCTCAGGGCGTCCGGGTGGCTCAGGAGCGCCGGGTGGTTCCGGGCGCCCAGCAGGGTCGGGCGGGCCAGGGCGGTCCGGGGGGACGTCGGTCATCGGTGACTCCGGGACACAGGCGGGAACGTGATATCGCTCCTCGATATCACGTTAGCACCGGGGCGGCTAGTACCGCGCGGACTAACCGGGCGTCACGGCCAGCCAGGCGTCAGCCAGCCAGCCAGGCGTGACAGCCAGGCGTGCCAGCCCGCCGGGCGTGACCGGGCAGGCGCCGCCCCTAAAGCAGGACGCCGAGCAGGGCGTCCACGGTGTCACGGACCAGCCCCGCCCCGGCGGGCCCCGCGCCCGCGTCCCCGGATCCCTGGTCGGCCCCGAGAACCTGGTCGGCCCAGCCGTCCACGACCGTCAGGGCTCCCGGGGCGTCGAGATCGTCGGCGAGCCGCTCCCGGACGGCGGCCAGCACGGCCTCGCCGTCCTGGGCGGGCGCCGGACCGGAACTGGCCGCGGCCACCCGGACCGCTTCCCGCCAGCGGGCCAGCCGGTCCTCGGCGGCGGCCAGCCCCGCGGCGGTCCAGTCCCAGTCGTAGCGGTAGCGGTGCGCCAGGATGGCCAGCCGGACCGCCATGGGGTCGTGCCCGTCCCCGAGCAGGCGGGACACGAACACCAGGTTGCCCAGGGACTTGGACATCTTCTCGCCGTCCAGGCGGACCATCCCGGCGTGCACGTAGTGCCGCGCGAACGCGCCGGGCTCGAGGGCCACCCGGGCGTGCGAGGCGCTCATCTCGTGGTGCGGGAAGATCAGGTCGGAGCCGCCCGCCTGGACGTCGAACGTCGTGCCCAGGTACTCGGTGGAGATCGCCGCGCATTCCACATGCCAGCCGGGCCGCCCCTGGCCGAACCGGGACGCCCAGGCCGGCTCGTGCGGCCGGGCCGCCAGCCAGACCAGCGCGTCCAGCGGGTCCTTCTTGCCGGGGCGGGCGGGATCGCCGCCGCGCTCCGCGAACAGGGCCAGCATCTCGGCGCGGTCCAGCCGGGACACCGACCCGAACGCCTCGTCGCTGGCCCGGGAGAAGTACTCGTCGCCGTCCAGGTCGTACAGGGCCCCCCGCTCGGCGAGGCGGCCCGCGAACCGCTCGATGACGCCGAGGGCCTCGACCGCGCCGACCAGCCGGGCGGGCGGCAGCACCCGCAGCGCGGCCATGTCCGAGCGGAACCGGTCGATCTCACGGTCAGCCAGGGCCCGCCAGTCATCGCCGTCCCGGGCCGCGCGCTCCAGCAGCGGATCGTCCACGTCTGTCACGTTCTGCACGTAGGTCACGTAGTGGCCGGCGTCGCGCCAGGCCCGCACCAGCAGGTCCCAGGCCATGTACGTGGCGGCGTGCCCGATATGGGTGGCGTCGTACGGGGTGATCCCGCACGCGTACAGCGTGGCGTCGGCGCCGCCCGTGGCGACCGTCAGGTCGCCACGGGCCGTGTCAAAGACCAGGGGCTCGGGGCCGCGCCCCGGCAAGTCAGGAACGCTTACGCCACGCCAGGAGTCCATGAGCGCAGGCTATCGCTGCGGCTGACCGGGGCCGGCAGGGTGGCCTACCGGGTGGCCGGGCCCCATGGCCGGAAGGGTGGCCTGCAGGGACGGCCAGGTCAGTGCCGGTGACGCCTGCTCGAACGCGTACGCCAGGCCGATCAGCACGGGCTCGCTCCACGCCGGGCCGAGGAACGACAGCCCGACCGGCAGCCCGCTGACCTGGCCCGCCGGGACCGAGATGGCCGGGTACCCGGCCACCGCGGACGGCCCTGAGGTGTGGAACACCCCGTTGTCGCCCAGCACGTAGTCGGTCAGCCCGGCCGGGTTCGTGGTCAGGGTGACGATGGCGTCGAGGCGGTGCGCGGCCAGCGGCCCGTCCAGCGCTTCCCGGGCCCGGCCGGTGGCCGCGGCCCGCGTGGCCTGCGCAGCGGGGTCCGCCGGGTCACCGCTGGTGGCCTCGGCCTGCAGGAAGATCTCCTGGCCGAAATGAGCGAGGACGGACGGACCGTTGCGGATATTGAAGTCGATGAGCTCCGCGAGCGACCGCGGCGCATGGCCGGGCAGTGCGCGCAGGTACCGGCCGATGTCGCGCTTGAATTCATGCAGCAACGAGGACCATTCGGGCTCGCCGATTCCCGCCGCGCCGGGGAGTTCCACGGGGTCGATGACGGTGGCGCCGAGGTCACGCAGCACGTCCAGGGCCTGGCCGAGGACCGCCATGATCGTGTCGCCCGCCTGGTGCGGGCCGTCCCGCCACACGCCGAGGCGGGCCCCGGCCAGCGCGCCCGGGTCGAGGAAGGCCGTGTAGTCGGCGGGCCTGCCCTCCGCGGCGGCGGTCACCGGGTCCTGCGGGTCCGGCCCGGCCAGCACGCCGAGCAGGGCGGCCGCCTCGGCGACCGTCCGGGCCATCGGGCCCGCGGTGTCCTGCTCCGCCGAGATGGGCACGATCCCGCGCCGGCTGACCAGCCCCAGCGTGGGCTTGATGCCGACCACCCCGCACGCGCTGGCCGGGCACACGATCGACCCGTCGGTCTCGGTGCCGACCGCCATCGGGGCCAGCCCGGCCGCGACGGCGACCCCGGAGCCGGAGCTGGACCCCGACGGGTTGCGGTCCAGGGCGTGCGGGTTCGCGGCCTGGCCGCCCAGCGTGCTCCAGCCGCTGGTCGAGCGGTGGGAGCGGAAGTTGGCCCACTCGGACAGGTTGGCCTTGCCGAGGATCACCGCGCCCGCCGCACGCAGCCGGGTGACCAGGAACGCGTCGCCGCGGTCGCCGGTGTCGCTCAGCGCGGGTGAGCCCGCGGTGGCGGGCAGGCCGCGGACGTCGATGTTGTCCTTGACCAGGACGGGGACACCGTGCAGCGGGCCGCGCGGGCCCGCGGGTTCCCGATCGCTGCGTTCCCGATCACGGGCGGCGGCCTCGTCGAGGGCCTCCGGGCTGACCGTGGTGACCGCGCCGAGCAGCGGGTTGAGCTCGGCGATCCGGTCCAGGTACCTGGTGGTCCGCCCGACGGACGACGGCCCGGCGGCTGCTGCGTCCCCGGCCGCTGCGTCCCCGGGCGCTGCGTCCTGGGGTACAGGACCCCCGGGCGCGGCGGCGGGCTCGGACATGGTGGCAGGATAACCGGGTGCAGATGACCATGGGCGATCTTGATGTAGTCCCGGCCGGCGACCGGCCTGACCTGCTGGCCCCCTCGGTGGCCAGCGCACTGGCCGCGCTGGCCGGAACCCTGGCCGGTGACGCCACGGGCGTCGCGGAGATCGACCCCGGGCTGGCCGACACCGCGGCGTTCTGTGAGCGCTACGGCGTAAGCCTGGACGAGTCGGCCAACTGCGTGGTGATCAGCGGGAAGCGGGGCGGCGAGACGAGGTTCGCGGCCTGTGTCGTGCTCGCCACCACCCGGGCCGACGTCAACGGCGTGGCCCGGCGCCAGCTCGACGTGCGCAAGGCGTCGTTCGCGCCGATGGACGTGGCCGTGGCGGAGACCGGGATGGAGTACGGCGGGATCACCCCCGTGGGCCTGCCCGCGGACTGGCCCCTCCTGGTCGACGCCCGGGTCGCCGCCACCCCGGCCGTGGTCATCGGCAGTGGCCTGCGGCGGTCCAAGCTGGTGCTGCCCGGCGCCGCGGTGGCGCACCTCCCCGGCGCCCTGGTCATCCCCAGCCTGGCCCGCTGACGTCGTCCGGCGCACCCGCCGCTACGGGAGCCAGGAGACGTGGCCGTGGAGGGCGGCGTAGCCGACGAACGCGCCGGTGTCGATGAGGGCGTGCGCGATGATCAGCGGCGTGACCCGCTTCCACCGCCGGTAGAGCAGCGCGAAGATCACGCCCATCACGGCGTTGCCGATGAACCCGCCGAAGCCCTGGTACAGGTGATAGGAGCCGCGGACCACGGCGCTGATCGCGATGGCCCGGGCCGGTGACAGGCCGAGCTGGTCCAGGCGGCGGAGCAGGTAGCCGATGACCAGGATCTCTTCCAGGATCCCGTCCCGGGCGGCCTGCAGGATCAGGACCGGGATGCGCCACCAGACGTCGGGCAGGTTCTCCGGGACCACGTTCAGGGCCAGCCCCAGCTTGTACGCGGCCAGGTAGAGCGCGAGGCCGGTGCCGCCGATGAACGCGGCCAGGATGGCACCCTTGGCCAGGTCGCGCCCGGGCTGATGCGCGTCGAGGCCCATCGCGGCGGACGGGGTCGTGCCCTCCCGGACCAGCAGGTAGCAGACGAGCGCGACGGGGGCCAGCCCGATGGCCAGGTTAGCCAGCTGCAGGATCAGGTCCAGCAACGGTCGGCCCGGCGCCAGGGACCCGACGATCAGGGCGTGCTGCTTGGCCAGGGCTTTGCTGGCCGTCAGCGAGGCGATCAGGTCGATGATCGCGAACAGCGCACTTCCGCCCAGGGAGAGCGCGAACACGATGACGATCTCCCAGACCAGCAGCCGCTTCGTCAGCTGGGCGGGGCCGAGCTCCTCCTGCGCCTGGATCACGTGAGGACTCTAACCCGCCCGATCCCCCGCTCTCTCCGCCCCGCCGGGCCCTCCCCGTCCGCCCCCGGCCCCTGCGCCCCCCGCGTGCCCGTCCCCCGCCCCCGGCGTGCCCGTCCCCCGGCCCCGGCGTGCCTGTCCCCCGCCCCCGGCGTGCCCGTCCCCCGCGTGCCCGTCCCACCGCCCCCATGGGTCACAGGAACGGTGGCCCCCGGGCACATTTCACGCGGAACGTGCGCCGAGATCGGACATATCACCCGCCGTGACGCACGTCGCGCGTGAAAAGTGAAAGTTGATCATGAAGGGGACCCCGGGCCGGCGGCCGGCGGCCGGGCCGGGGAGATGCGCCGGCCGCCGTGTCGCGCAGGAACACGGCGGCCGCCGGCCACTGCCCGCGGTGCCGGGCCCCGCACCGAGGCCTGCCGTTATCCGCGGGAAAACGGCCTGGTCCTAGACCAGCAAATCGTCGAATTCGCCCCGCTTGACCCCCTCGATCAGGGCGGCGATCTCGGCCCGGGTGTAGATGAGGGCGGGGCCTTCAGGGTTGCGTGAGTTCCGCACGGCGAACTCGCCTCCGGTGAGGCGGGCCAACTCGACGCAGGTTCCCTGTGAGTTGCTGATGCTGCTCTTACGCCAGCGAGCATCAACCAAGTCGGTAGCAGGCATTCCGTTGTATGTGTTCATCTATCGATTTCCTCAAGCATTCCGCTCAGGATTTCCTTGGTGTGTTCGGGTGACTCGCTCTCGACACTGAGACGTTCCATGACCTCGGTGTAGCGTTCCACATCGTCGCGCTTATCCAGGTAGAGAGAACTCGTCAGCTGCTCGACGTACACCACGTCCGGGAGGTCGATCTCCGGGAACCGGAGGATCGTGAACGCACCGCCTTCGGCCGCGTGGCCGCCCGAGCTGAATGGCACGACCTGGAGTGTGATGTTGGGTTCTCTAGTCGCCTCGATCAGCCGTTCGAGCTGCGCCCGCATCACCTCCCCGCCACCAATCGGCCGCCGGAGCGCGGCTTCATCCACCACTGCCCACAGCCGCGGAGCCCCCGGTTTGCTGAGCAGTTCCTGCCGTGCGATCCGCAGGCTTACCCTGCGCTCGACTTCCTCGGCGGAAGCGCCAGGCTGGCCAAGGGCCACGACCGCCCGGGCGTAGTCCGCTGTCTGCAGCAGGCCCGGGACGAACTGCACCTCATAGAGCCTGATGAGTGCCGCGGCTTCCTCCAGGCCCACGTACACCTGGAACCAGTCCGGCAGAACATCCCCGTATTTGTGCCACCATCCAGGCGAATTCGCCTCTCTGGCGAGAGCCACAAGGCTGACTCGCTCGGTCTCATCGCGGACGCCGTACATCTCCAGCAAATCAACGACGTCACGCTCTTTGAAGCCGACTCGTCCGAGCTCCATGCGGCTGATCTTGGAACCGGATGCGCGGATCGCGTATCCGGCCTCCTCGCGTGTGATCCCCTTCGCCTCGCGCAGCCCCCGCAGCTGAGAACCGAGAAGGATGCGAAGCACCGTTGGGCCGCTTCCCGGCTGAACTGAGATCACGCCGTCCCCCTGGTTTTAGGTCTCAGGAATCCGCCAGCAGTTCCTCCCGTTGAGGCCTCCCTTAGGGCTCGCACATGCGTCCCGCACATTCATCTGCACGTGCATCCGCCCTTGCGCTTGCAAGGTACATAGGCGATGATAGCGCTTGCGCGCCACACGCACGACAAGTGCCAGGAGACAGACGGGAACCCGATGACCGCACACCGGGCGGCCTCGCCAGTCACGACGGAGGTCATGAGCGTGGGCCATGACTGGCTCCTCTCCGCGGGGGAGCCGACCGGGATGCGCTACGCGAGTCCGCTGCGCCCTCCGGTTCCGGTGCTGGACGAACTGGCCGCATCGCAGCCGTCCGCGACGTGCGGATTGCACCCGGTACCGGAGGCGGTCAAGACGGGGCGCGACTTCACCCGCTCCGTGCTGTGCGACTGGGGCCTCACCGATCTGGCTGACGTGGCCGGCCTCGTCATCTCCGAACTCGTGACGAACGCGCTGCGGCACGGCGTGCCCGCCGGGCCGCCGGTCACCAGCGACTGCCCGATCCGGCTGCGGCTGCTGGGCCAGGCTCCCTACGTCATGTGCATGGTCACTGACCCGGGCACCGGGATTCCGGTGCTGCGCGAGCCCGGCGTCTTCGCGGAGAACGGCCGGGGGCTGAACGTGGTCGAATCCTGCTGCGTCCGGTGGGGCTGGCACCTGCTCGACGGCGGCGGCAAAGTCGTCTGGGCGCTGCTGCACCCCGACGCCTAGGCACACGTCGATCCGCGCCGCTAAGCTCAGTCCGCTGCCGGCCAGGGTGACCCGTGGTTAGCCGTTCGGCACGCCAACCGGGAGCCCACCCAGGAGCAGCCATGTACCAGCCGTATCCCGCGGGCGGAGCGAAGCCGGCGCCGCAGGCGCCAGAGCGGCCCCCCTCGGTCCAGAACGCCGTCTGGCTCATGTACGCGGGCGCAGCCGTCAGCCTGTTCGTCATCATCGTCGCGGTGGTGACCATCGGCAGCACCAGGACCGCCATCCACGCTGGCTTCCCGGCCTATTCGGCCAGCAAGGTGCGCAAGGCGGCGACGGCCCTGGTGATCTACGAGGCGGTCATCCAGGTCATCACGATCGGGCTGTGGCTGTGGATGGCCGCGGCGAACAAGGCCGGGAAGTCCTGGGCCAGGATCGTGTCGTCCGTCCTGTTCGGCCTGAACACGCTGATCCTGCTCAGCAGCCTGGCCCGGCCGCACGCGGCCCTGGGCATCGTGCTGCTCGCGCTCGTCTGGCTGGTGGGCCTCGGCGCGGTCATCCTGCTGTGGCTGCGGGACTCCAGCGCCTACTTCGCCGCGTCGAAGAGCGCCCGGGCGACGCCCGGGCGCTGACCCGGCACGGCCGCCCCCCGGCACGGCCGGCCCGCCCCCTGACAGAGCCGGCTCAGCTGTTCATGGCCTGGGCCGGGGCCGGCACCCCGCCGTCCGGGCTCAGCGCCACCGGCAGCGTCGCGGTCAGCTGCTTCCAGGCCAGCTCCGCCCCGGCCGCCAGGCAGCCATGCACCACGACGTCGCTGCCCAGCGCGCTGACCCGCACCTCGGGCATGACCGGGGCGATCCGCTCGAGCTCACGGGTGACCGCGGCGGCGAAGCCGGGAGCCTGGCCGACCCCGCCGCCCAGCACGACGAGGGCCGGGTCAACGATGGTCACCACGCAGCACAGCACCCTGGCCACCAGTTCGGCCTCCCCGGCCACGACCGCGGCGGCGCGCTCGTCCCCGGCGGCGGCCGCCTCGAAGACCCGGCGGGCCGAGACCTGGCCCCGCATGCCGGCCCGCCGCGCGGCCCGGACCACGGCCGGGGCGGAGGCCGCCGCCTCCAGCGCCCCCCGGCGCCGGGCGTCCCCGGGGTCAGCACCCAGGCCGCCGGAGATCGGCAGGTAGGCGATCTCCCCGGCCACGCCGTGCATGCCCCGGTGCAGGCGGCCGCCGACCACCAGGCCCATGCCTATCCCGCTGCCGACCGAGACGAACGCGAAGCTGTCCGCGTCCCGCCCGTGACCGTGGGTCCGCTCGGCCAGCGCCGCGGCGTCCACGTCGTTCTCGACCACCAGCGACTGGCCGAACGCCGCGCGCAGGTCGGCCAGGACCGCGGGCCGGTCCCAGCCGGGCAGCCCGCCCGTCAGGGCCATGGAGTTGCGCCGCGGGTCGTAGACGCCGGGGCTGCCGATGACGGTCTGGGTGACGGCCTGCCGCGCGACCCCGGCGCCGGCGCACAGGTCGTCGGCCAGCCGGATGAGCTCACCGACCCGGGCGCGCACGCTGGACGCCCGGGAGGGGATGGCCGAGGCCGACAGGATGCCGCCGGCCAGGTCGGCCAGGGCCCCCCGCACGTATTTGTGCCCGATGTCGAGGCCCAGGACGTAACCCGCTTCCGGGCGGACCTCGTAAAGCCGGGCGGACCTCCCGGGCACCCCGGTCCGCTGCCCGGCCTCGCGCACCAGCCCGGCCCGCTCGACCGTGGCCAGCGCCAGCGAGACGGTTGGCTTGGACAGCCCGGACAGCCGGGCCAGGTCCGCGCGGGAGATAGGGCCCAGGTCCCGGATGTGGCCGAGCAGCAGCTGCTCGTTCATGGCCCGGATGAGCGGGGGGCGGGCCGCGGACAGCGAGCCGGCCAGGCCGGGCGCCGCGCCATCCAGCCCGCCGGCTGGCGTAACTGTCACTGCCACCTCCCGCATCATCCTCCCGCACCAGAGCGGGAAGCGCCCGCCAGTACCGCGGCCCGGCCCGCCAGCACCGCGCGGCCCAGCCCGGCAGCACTGCGCGGCCCAGCCCGGCAGCACCGCGCGGCCCGGCCCCGCAGCACCGCGCGGCCAGTCGCGCCATCCCGGCGCGACGCGGCCGGGACTGGCCAGTCCGGCCCCCGGGTGGTGCCCCGGAGGCTGGCCGGACCAACTTCGCAGACCGGGCTTGTGACCCTTAGATAGTTAGGATACTGTCCTAACAATCTTCCGCAAGACGTCGTATCGGCTGAGTTATCCCAGGCAGGCGCCATGCACCGGTCTCCCGTCATTCTCGGGCTGGACTTCGGCGGCACCAAGATCGCCGTGGCGGTGTGCAGCCTGGACGGGACCCGGCTGGGCTCGGCCACGATCGGCAGCGGCGGCGAACTCGGCGCCCGGGCCAGCTTCGGCCGGGGCGTGCAGGCCGCCCGCGAACTGCTGGCCAGCGCGGCCCCTGGCGCCACCCTGGCCGCCGTCGGCGTCTCCACGTTCGGGATCCCGTTCGAGGACCGGGTGGACCTGGCCCCGGCCATCCACGGCTGGGGTGACCTGCCGCTCGGCCGGGAATTGCGCGCCGCGTTCCCGGGGGCGGCGATCCGGATGGCCACCGACGCGAAGGCGGCCGCCCAGGCCGAGGTGCGCTGGGGCGCGCTGGCCGGCTGCGACCCGGCCATCTACCTGAACCTGGGCACCGGGCTGTCCACCGCCCTGGTCATCGGCGGCCAGGTCATCGCGGGCGCGGACGGCGCCGCCGGCGAAATCGGCTATAACCTGCGGGCCCTGCCGGATGTGGGCCTTCCGCTCGGCGCCCGGATCCCGCTGGAAGACATGATCAGCGGCCAGGCCCTGGCCCGCCGGGCGCCCACCGCGATGGCGGCCGCCGACGTGTTCGGCGCGGCCGCCGCCGAGCCGGGGCTGGACCGCCTGGTCAGCGAGTTCGTCACCGAACTGGCTTTCCACGTGGTTAACCTGGCCATCTTCGTGAACCCGGCCCGGATCGCGGTGGGCGGTGGCCTGGTCCAGTCCTGGGAGCGGCTGCGGCCGGGGCTGGAGCAGGCCCTCAGGGCGGGTACCCCGTTCCCGCCCGAACTCGCCATCGCCCGGTTCCCCGCCGACGCGCCGCTGATCGGCGCGGTCGCGCTGGCCGCGGACGCCGCCGGGACCGGCCACAGCCTCGACGGCCTGGCGCCTCAGCCAGGCACCGGCTCTCATGCGAACAACGCGAACAACGCCCATGCGAACAACGCCCATGCGAGCAACGCCCGGGCGGAGACTGCCCGGACGGACACCGCCCGGGCAGATGGCGCCATCGACGGCGCCCCGGTCACCCAACCTTCACCTTCACTCACCGAAAGGCTTCAGTCATGAGACGCCTCAAGGCAATCGGGGCCCTCGTCGCGGTTGGCGTCCTCGCGGCCGCCTGCAGCGCCGGCAAGGGCGGTGGCAGCGGCAACGGCAGTACCCAGGCCACGAACACCGTCACCATCTCCAACGAGAGCGGCGCCCTCTGGACCTGCAACTTCAGCCCGTTGAACGGGTCAGTCGCCTTCCTGTCGATGGGCTTCGTCTACGAGCCGCTGGTCTACGTCAACCCCCTGCAGAACGGGAAGACCACACCCATGCTGGCGACCTCGTGGAAGTGGGGGTCGGGTAACACCACGCTGACCTTCACCATCCGCAACGGGGTCAAGTTCAGCGACGGGACCCCGATGACGGCCGCGGACGTGGTGTACACGTTCAACCTGATCAAGAAGTACCCGGCCCTGGACCTGACCGGGGACTGGGCGGTGCTGTCCAGCGTGACCCAGTCGGGTTCCAACCAGGTGGTCATGACGTTCAAGCACGCGGCCGTGCCGGCCTTCTACTACATCGCCGGACAGACGCCGATCGTCCCGCAGCACATCTGGTCGAAGATCAGCAACCCGGTGGCTTACGCGGACAGCAACCCGGTGGGCACCGGCCCGTACAAGGTGAACCCGTGCACGAAGGCGAACATCACCTACACCGCCAACCCGCACTACTGGCAGCCGGGCCTGCCCAAGGTCACCAAGGTGCAGTACCCGGCCTTCACCAGCAACAACACGGCGAATGACCAGCTGGCCAGCGGCCAGGCGCAGTGGGGCTCGCAGTACATCCCGTCGATCAAGTCCTTCTACACGGCGAAGAGCCCCAACTACCACTACTGGTTCCCGCCGACGGTGAACGTCTCCCTGATACCGAACCTGAAGAACTCGCTGCTGGCCAACGTCAAGGTCCGCCAGGCCATGTCGTACGCGATCGACCGGTCCAAGGTCTCCACGATCGGCGAGTCCGGCTACGAGCCGCCCGCCAACCAGGCGGGCATCGTCACGCCCACCTTCTCCAGCTGGCTCGACCAGTCGCTGGCCGGCAAGTACAACTACGGCTACAACCCGGCGAAGGCGAAGCAGATCCTGGCCTCGGCCGGGTTCCACATGGGCTCCGACGGGATCATGGTCAATTCCAAGGGCCAGAAGCTGTCCTTCTCCGTCATCAACATCGGCGACTACTCCGACTGGGTCGCCTCGATGCAGGTAGTCGCCCAGAACCTCAAGGCGGTCGGCATCCAGGTGACGCCGGACAACCTGACCAACACCGACTTCACCGCGGCGCTATACACGGGCAAGTACCAGCTCGCCTTCTACGACCAGCAGACCTTCGGCCCGAGCCCGTACTACGAGCTGCGGAACTGGCTGGACTCGGCGGGCACCGCGCCGATCGGCAAGACGGCGGCCACTAACTACGAGCGGTACAGCAACCCGGCCACGGACAACCTGTTCACCCAGTACGCGGCCTCCACCAGCACGGCGCAGCAGCACGCGATCATGAACCAGATCCAGCAGGTGATGCTGTCCGAGCTGCCTATCATCCCGGTGGTGCAGGCGGTGGACTGGTACCAGTACAACGACTCGTCGCTGACGGGCTGGCCGACGCCCAGCAACCCCTACGCCCAGCCGGCGGCCTATGCGTATCCGGACATGGAGCAGGTGCTGCTCCACCTGCGCGCGAAGTAACCGCGGTGCGTGCCCGGGGGCTGGCCCCCGGGCACGCACTCCCGGGCCCGCACCACCCCAGTCCTGACCACGGGACAACATGGATGAGACGGATGAGGAGCGGATCATGATCACGAGGAGACGGGCGTGAGGTTCGCGCTGCGCCGCCTGGGCTTTTTCGTGGTCACGCTGTGGGCGGCGCTGACCCTTAACTTCCTGCTCCCCCGGCTGATGCCGGGGAACCCCGCGCTGGCCATGCTGAGCAAGTTCCACGGACAGCTCGGCCCGGGCACCCTGCACGCCCTGGAGGTCCTGTTCGGGGTCAACACGCAGCAGGGCCTGATCGCCCAGTACTTCAGCTACCTGCACCACGTGTTCACCGGCAACTTCGGGCCATCGCTGGACTTCTACCCGGCCTCGGTGACGTCGGTGATCGGCAGCGCGATCTGGTGGACGCTCGGCCTGGTCGGCATCGTGACCATCCTGGCCTTTCTGCTCGGCACCGGCCTGGGCATCGTGTCCGCCTGGCGGCGTGGCGGGCGGCTGGACAGCGTGGTGCCGCCGGTGTTCGTGATCACCTCCGCGATCCCGTACTTCTGGATGGGCATGGTGCTCGTGCTCATCTTCGGGATCACCCTGGGCTGGCTGCCCACCCAGGGCGGCTACTACGTGTCCACCGACAGCCCCGGCCTGAACCTGACCTTCTTCCAGGACGTGCTGTCGCACGCGTTCCTGCCCGCCATGGCGCTGCTGATCACGACGATCGGCACCTGGATCCTGACCATGCGGAACACGATGATCACCACCCTGGCCGAGGACTACGTGCGGATGGCCCGGGCCAAGGGACTGCCCGGCCGCCGGATCATGGTCAACTACGCGGCCCGCAACGCGATCCTGCCCAACCTGACTGGCTTCGCCATGTCGCTGGGCTTCGTGGTCAGCGGAGCGATCCTGATCGAGTACGTGTTCAACTACCCGGGCGTCGGCTTCCTGCTGCTGCAGGCCGTGCAGGGCGAGGACTACCCGCTGGAACAGGCCCTGTTCCTGCTCATCACGGTCGCGGTGCTGGTGGCCATCCTGCTCGCCGACATCGCCACCGCGCTGCTCGACCCGCGCACGAGGACGGCGGGGTAGCCATGTCCATGCCGATCTCCGGGGTGCCCACCGCCCCCGACGCCACCGGCCAGCTGGCCGGCACCGAGCCCGGCCCGGTGACCGGCGCCACCGGCTCCCGCCCGCCGGCCAGCCACGCGCTGGCCCGGATGGGCCGCGCGATCCGGCACAACCGCAAGGCCACCACGGGCACCGTGCTGCTGCTCATCTTCCTGTTCGCCGCGCTGTTCCCCGGGCTGATCGCGCACGACAACCCGGCCGCCGACGCCTACCAGCCGAAACTGGGCCTGTCCACGGCCCACCTGCTCGGCACCACCGCGTACGGCCAGGACATGTGGGCCCAGCTGGTCTACGGGACCCGCAACGTGATGATCATCGCGTTCGTGGTCGGCCTGGCCGCGACCGGGATCGCGGTCCTGATCGGCGTGGCCGCGGCCTACCTGGGCGGCCTGTGGGACGGCTCGCTGAGCCTGCTCACCGACGTGCTGCTGGTCATCCCGCTGTTCCCGCTGCTGATCATCATCGCCGGGTACGCGCACGGCGGCGGCACGCTGGTGCTCATCCTGGTCATCACGGTGACCAGCTGGTCCTATACCGCCCGGCAGCTGCGGTCGCAGGCCCTGTCGCTGCGCAAACGGGACTACCTGGAGGCGGCCCGGGTGCGCGGCGAGCGGCGGCTGTACATCATCGTGGTCGAGGTCATCCCCACGATGACCTCGCTGATCGTGGCGAGCTTCCTGACCAACGCGCTGTATGCGGTGCTGTTCGCGTCCAGCCTGCAGTTCATCGGCCTGGGCGACCCGAACACGCAGAGCTGGGGGACGATGCTCTACTGGGCGCAGAACAACGCGGCGCTGCAGACCGGCCAGCCCATGTGGGCGCTCGCCCCCGGCGCCTGCATCGCCGCGCTCGGGGCCGCGTTCGCACTGCTCAACTACGCCTTCGACGAGATCGGCAACCCCGCGCTGCGGCCGGTGCGGCGGAAGCGGGTGACCAGTGCCTAGCCCGGTGAGCGACGGCCCGATCCTGCAGGGCTCTATTCTCGAGGTTAGGGGCCTGACCGTCGAGTACCTGATGGAGCGCGGCTCGGTCCGCGCGGTCGAGGACGTGAGCTTCGACCTCGGCCCCGGTGAGTTCATCGGCGTGGTCGGCGAGTCCGGCTGCGGCAAGTCCACCATGCTGTTCGCGATCGCCCAGCTGCTGGCCCCGCCGGCCGAGATCACCGGCGGCAGCGTGACGTTCAAGGGCCGCAGCATGGTCGGGCTGACCGACGCCCAGCTGGCCTCGGTGCGCTGGAAGGACCTGTCCGTGGTCATGCAGAGCGCGATGAACGCGCTCAACCCGGTCAAGTCGATCGGCGCCCAGTTCCGGGACGCGATGCGGGCGCACGGCGTGACGTCCAAGGCCGAGATCGCCGACCGGTCCGCCGAGGTGCTGCGCATGGTCGGCATCGACGGGGTGCACCTCAAGAGCTACCCGCACCAGCTGTCCGGCGGGATGCGGCAGCGGTCCATGATCGCGATGGCCATGCTGTTCACCCCGGACCTGGTCATCATGGACGAGCCGACCTCCGCGCTGGACGTGGTGGCGCAGCGCTCACTGATGGTGCAGATCAAGGACCTGCAGCAGCGGCTCGGGTTCGCGATCATCTTCGTCACCCACGACATGTCCCTGGTCAGCCACTTCTCCGACCGGCTGATGGTGATGTACGCGGGGCAGGTGGCCGAATTCGGCCCGACCCGGCAGGTCTTCGACGCGCCGCAGCACCCGTACAGCACCGGGCTGCTGGACGCGTTCCCCTCGATCCGCGGCCCCCGGGTCCCGCTGACCGGCATCCCGGGCAGCCCGCCGGACCTGGCCCGGCCCCCGGCGGGCTGCCGGTTCGCGCCGCGCTGCCCCAAGGTCATGGACGAGTGCCAGACCACGCCGCCCGCGCTCTACGAAGCCGGCCCGGTGCAGGTCCGCTGCCTGCTGCATAGTCCCCGCAACGAGGTCCCCGCGCCCGGCTCCCCGGCCGGCAGCGTGAGCAGCGTGGCCACCGGCGGCGCCGCGGGGAGCGTGGCCACCGAGGAGGGCAGCAGCGATGAGTGACGCGCCGGCCCAGGACAGCGCGGCACCGCTGCTGCGCACGGAGGGACTGTCCAAGCACTTCCGGATCGGCAGCGCGCTGTCCCGGCTGACCCTGCACGCGGTCGATGACGTCAGCCTGGACATCGGCGAGCGGGAGATCGTGGCCCTGGCCGGGGAGAGCGGCAGCGGCAAGAGCACCATCGCCCGGCTGCTGGCCAAGCTGTACAAGCCGACCAGCGGCGAGATCTACTTCCAGGGCCAGCCGGTGTCGCGGCTGCGCTCCCGCGCCGACACCCTGCGCTACACCGGGCTGGTCCCGATGGTGTTCCAGGACCCGTTCAGCTCCATCAACCCGGTGCTGCGGATCTCGCACGGCATCATGCGCGGCCTCAAGCTGCACCGGCCGGAGCTGAGCGCAGCGCAGCGCCGCGCCGAGGCGGAGCGGGTCTTCGAGGTGGTGGGGCTGGCCCCGGCCGCGGAGGTGCTGCAGCGCTACCCGCACGAGCTGAGCGGCGGCCAGCGGCAGCGGGTCGGCTTCGCACAGGCGCTGGCCCTGCGGCCGAAACTGATCCTGGCCGACGAGCCGGTGTCCATGCTGGACGTGTCCATCCGGATCGGGCTGCTGAACCTGATGGCCCGGCTGCGCGACGAGGAAGGGGTGTCGATCCTGTACATCACCCACGACATCGCCAGCGCGCGCTACCTCGCGGACCGGCTGATCGTGATGTACGCGGGCCAGATCGCGGAGTCCGGGCCGGTGGAGGAGTGCTGGCGGCACCCAGGCACCCGTACACCCAGCTGCTGCTGTCCGCGGTACCGGATCCGCGGGCCCCGCTGGACATCACCGCGGAGACCGACCGCGGTGAGCCGCCCAAGGTGATCGACCCGGTCCCGGGCTGCCGGTTCCGCTGGCGCTGCCCGCTGGCCATCGACCGCTGCCATGAGGCCACCCCCGTTCTCGAGGATCTGGGCCCCGCCGGGCCGGGCCCCCGGCACTCGGCCGCGTGTTTCGTGGCCCAGGCGGGCGCGGAGGTGAAGGCGTTCTGATGAAGATCGCAGTGGTCGGCGGCGGATCAACCTACACGCCTGAACTGGTCAACGGGGTGGCCCGGCTCACGGGCGCGCTCAAGGTGACCGAGCTGGTCCTGGTCGACCCGGACGAGACCCGGCTCGCCGCGGTCGGGCCGGTGTCGGCCCGCATCATGCACGCGTACGGCCACCCGGCCCGGGTCAGCTGGACGACCAGCCTGGACGAGGGAGTGGACGGGGCCGGCGCGGTACTGCTCCAGCTCCGGGTCGGCGGCCAGGCCGCCCGGCAGCGGGACGAGACCTGGCCGCTGGACTGCGGCTGCGTCGGGCAGGAGACCACCGGCGCGGGCGGGCTGGCCAAGGCGCTGCGCACGGTACCCATAGTGCTGGACATCGCCGAGCGGGCCCGGCAGCGGGCCGACCCCGGCGCGTGGATCATCGACTTCACCAACCCGGTCGGCATCGTGACCCGCGCCCTGCTGGACGCCGGGCACCGCGCGGTCGGCCTGTGCAACGTGGCCATCGGGTTCCAGCGGCTGTTCGCCCGGCTGCTCGGCACCGAGCCCTCCCGGGTCCAGCTGGATCACGTCGGCCTCAATCACCTGACCTGGGAGCGGGCCGTGATGGTGGACGGCACCGACCGGCTGCCGGAGCTGATCGCGGCGCACGGCGAGGAGATCGCCTCGCACACCGGGCTGCCCGCCTCGGTCAGCCGCGACCTGGGCGCGGTGCCGTCCTATTACCTGCGCTACTTCTACGCGCACGACGCGGTGGTGGCGGAGGAGCGGACCCGGCCGACCCGGGCCGAGGAGGTCGCGGCGATCGAGCGGGAGCTGCTGGCCATGTACGCCGACCCGGCCCTGGACCACAAGCCCGCCCTGCTGTCCGAGCGCGGTGGCGCGTTCTACTCCGAGGCGGCGGTGGCCCTGCTCGCCTCGCTGGTCGGCGACACCGGGGACACCCAGGTGGTCAACGTCCGGAACGGGGGCACGCTCGGCTTCCTGCCCGCCGACGCGGTGATCGAGGTGCCCGCGTTGATCGGCGCGGACGGCGCCCGCCCCGTGCTGGCCGCGCCGCTGCCGCCGCTGATGCGCGGGCTGGTCGCGCACGTGTCCGCGTACGAGGAACTGGCCGTGGACGCGGCGCGGCGCGGCGGCCGGGACCGGGTCCGGGCCGCGCTGCTGGCCCACCCCCTGGTCGGCCAGCTCGACCTGGCCGACCGGCTGGCCGACCGGCTCATCGCCGAGAACCAGGCCTTCCTGCCCTGGGCCAGCGGCCGGTGAGTGAGCCGGCGGTGAGTCAGGGACCGGGCCGCGGTGCTGGCCATCGACGGCGGGAACAGCAAGACCGACATCGCGCTGGTGGCCGCGGACGGGACCTTGCTGGCCGGGGGCCGCGGGCCCGGGGTGCGCACGTTCCCCACCCCGCCGGTGCTGGCCGCGATCGGTGCGGTCATCGGGGCGGCCGCCCTCGACGCGGGCCTGCCGGGCGGCTGGCCGGTGGCGGCGCACACCGTGGCCTGCATGGCCAACGCCGACCTGCCCGAGGAGGAGGAACGGCTGGCCGCCATGATCGCGGCAGCCGGGTGGAGCACGACCACCGAGGTCGCCAACGACACGTTCGCGGTGCTCCGGGCGGGCCTGGACACCCCCCGAGGCCAGCCCTGGGGCGTGGCGGTGACCTGCGGCGCCGGGATCAACTGCGTGGGGGTGGCCCCGGACGGGCGGACCACCGGGTTCCTCGCCCTGGGCGGCATCACCGGCGACTGGGGCGGCGCCTACGGCCTCGGCCGGGCGGCGCTGTGGTGGGCGATCCGCGCCGAGGACGGCCGGGGGCCGCAGACCACGCTGCGGGAGGCGGTGGCGGCCCATTTCAGCGTGCCCGAGGTCCGCGACGTCGCGGTGGCGATCCACCTGGGCAAGATCTCCGAGGACGATCTGCAGGGCCTGGCCCCGGTGCTGATGGCCACCGCCGCGCAGGGCGATGAGGTGGCCCGCGACCTGGTGGACCGGCTGGCCGGCGAGATCGTCACGATGGCGGTCACCGTGATCCGGCGGCTGGGCCTGGCCGGCGAGGCGGTCCCGGTCGTGCTGGGCGGCGGGGTGCTCACCGCCCGTGACCCGGGGCTCCTCGGCGGGATCACCGGGCGGCTGGCCGCCCAGGCGCCCGGCGCGGAGGCCAGCGTGGTGCAGGTACCGCCGATCGCGGGGGCCGCCCTGCTCGGCCTGGACCGGGCCGGCGCTCCCCCCGGGGCCGAGCGCCGCCTCCGCGCCGCCTACCCGGGACCGCCCCGAGGCACCCAGCCCCGACACGGGATGTAGCCGCTCTCCCCTGGTGGCCCACTCACACTGGCCCCTCCTGCCCACCTTTCCCGCGGATCGTGCGCCCGATCCAGACAAATCACCCGGCAAAGCGCACGTCTCGCGGGAGACGTGGGCGCGGCCCATGATCAATATGGGGTGGTGAGGGCGTGGCAGGCGATGGCGGCGGCCGCGACGACGTTGAGGGAGTCCACGCCGGCCGCCCTCGCGTGCGGGGCCATCGGGATGCACACCGACTGGTCGGCAACGCGGCGCCAGTGTGAGGACAGGCCATCCCCCTCGGTGCCGAGCAGCAGCGCGATCCGCTCGCCCGGCCGGCTCCCGGGGCCCAGCGCGGCGCCGATCGGGGTCGCGGACTGGTCCGGGGTGAGGGCGAGCAGCCGGAACCCGGCCGTGCGCAACTGGGCCAGGCCGCCGTACCAGTCGGGCATCCGGGCGTACGGGATGGCGAAGACCGCACCCATGGACACCTTCACCGCCCGCCGGTAGAGCGGGTCGGCGCAGCGCGGCGACAAGATCACCGCGTCGGTGCCGAACGCCGCCGCGCACCGGAAGATCGCCCCGACGTTGCCGTGGTCGACCAGGTCCTCCAGCACCACCACGCGCCGCGCGCCGGCCAGCAGGCCGCCCACCGCGGGCAGCTCGCGGCGGGCCATCGAGGCCAGCGCGCCGCGGTGCACCTGGTAGCCGGTCAGCGCACGGGCGACGTCGTCGGCCACCACGTACACCGGGCCGGCGCAGTCCTGGGCCAGGCTGCCGAGCCGGGCCAGCCGGCTGGCCGTGACCAGGAGGGACCGGGCGGCAAAGCCCGCGGCCAGGGCCCGGCGGATGACCTTTTCCCCTTCCGCGACGAAAACTCCGTCCCGTGACTCCATACTGAGACGCAGGGCGGAGTCGGTCAGCGAGACATAGTCGGCGAGCCGCGGATCGGCGGGGTCGCGTACCTCGATAGGGCCAGCCACCCTGACAGATTACAAAGCGCGGAACTGCCTGTTCTGTCCCGCATTGCCCCGATAAAGTCGGGGGCTAAACCGTGGGGGACCATGGACTTCCTGATCGAGGGACGCCGTGAACGCTGGAGTGACCGGGCACCCGGGCAGCCGTAACCGGCGCGGACGGCCGCGCCGGATCACGCTGGTCGCGCTGACGCTGGCGGGCGTGATCGCCGCCACGCTGCTGGTCGCGTTCGGCGCGGAGGCGGTCGTGTCCCGTGCGGCCTGCACCGACCATCCGGTCGTGGTCAACCTGGCCGCCGCCGATGAGGTCGCCCCGGCGATCGAGCACGTGAGCAAGTGGTTCAACGCTCAGCGGCACAGCGTGAACGGGCACTGCGCCGTGGTTCACGTGGTCAGTGCGCAGCCGTCCACCGCGGCCGCGGAGGTGTCCGGGCTCAAGTCAGCGTCCGGCCACGCCGCGTTCGACGCCTGGATCCCGGACTCCTCGCTCTGGGTCGACGTGGCCCGCAGCTCACCGGCGGGTGCCCAGCTAGTCCAGCCCACCGGGGTCACCGTGGCCAAGTCCCCGCTGATGATCGTGATGCCGCGGACCGTGGCGGCGCAGGTGCCAGCCTTCGGCTCGGAGGTTGGCTGGCAGTTCCTGCTCCCGCAGCGGGTCGGCGGTCCCGCCTCCGGTCTCGGGCTGCACGTGGAGTTCCCCGACCCGGCGCAGAGCTCCGCCGGGCTGGCCACGCTCATCCAGCTGCAGCAGATGCTCGGCACGGTGAGCCCGACGAAGGCGCTGGCCGCGTTCACCGACTTCGTCTTCAACGTCCAGGTCACCCGGGATTCAGGGAGCAACGGGGCGCTGGCCAGGCTGGCCAGCCTGGCCAGCAACGAGCGTCCGGTCACCATCGCGTCCGAGCAGGCGGTCGCGCAGTTCGACCGGTCGCACCCGCAGGACCCGCTGTCGGGCCGCTACCCGGTGACCCTCCCCCCGCTGAAGGGCTATCCCGAGCTGGACTACCCCTACGTGACGACCACGTCGGATGCGCTCAAGCTGAAGGCGGCCCGGGCCTTCGAGAAGGCGCTGCAGTCGGGTTACGCGACCTCGTATGTGCGTTACGAGGGCTTCCGGTCCGCCACGGGCAGCGCGCCGCCCTGGATCGGCCAGTACGGCCTGACCACCGGGCCGCTGACCGCCTCCCCGGCGACCGCCCCCGGGGAGGCGGAGACCAGCCTGCAGGCCTGGCAGCGGCTCAGCCTCGGGTCCCGGGACCTCGTCCTGCTGGACATCTCGAAGCAGATGGCCACCCCGGTCGCCCCCGGGGGCCCGACCCTGGAGCAGGTGCTCGGCCAGGCCGCGACGCTGGGCCTGGCCCAGTTCCCGGACAGCACCCAGATGGGTGACTGGGCGTTCGCCAGCCACCTGAACGGGGACCTGCCGTACAAGCAGCTGGTGTCGGTCGGCCCGCTGCCCGCCCCGCTCGGCCTGATCACCCGGCGCCAGCAGGTCGCGGCGGTGGCCAAGACGGGGACGACCGTTCCCCTGCCCGCGGCCCTGTACGGCTCGATCCTGGCCGGCTTCAAGGAGATGACCAGTACCTACCAGCCCCGGTACGACAACGCGGTGCTGGTCATGACGGCCGGCGTGGAGAACGCCCCGGGTGATATCTCCGCCCCGGACCTGATCAAGCAGCTGCGTACGCTGTACAACCCCAAGCGGCGGGTCGAGATCATCATCATCAAGTTCGGCAACGCCGGCGACTTCAACGCCCTGCAGCGGATCGCCAGCGCCGCCGGCGGCCAGGCGTACGACATCACCAACCCGGCGCAGATCAGCAAGGTGTTCTTCAGCGCGATCGCGCGGCGGCTCTGCTCCCCCAACTGTGGCGCCTAGCAGGCACGATACGGTCGCCGGAGCCCGGAAAAAATTTCTTACGGAGTCATGACAACCCTCTCCGGGGGCCTCGCGTCTTGTTTATGAGGCCCGACGAGAGCGGGGCGTCGGGCCTCACGGTACTTCTCCGGCGAAGTCCCGGGCGGCGGTGACCGCCCGGGCAGCCGGAGAGCAAGGCGTGAGGGCCCGGCCAGAGCGGGGTGTCGGGTCCTCACGGTAAGCCCCCCGGCAGGGTCGGCCCGGCGCGAGATTTCACCGGGCCACTAACCGGGGACGGGACGTGAGGTCCGGCAAGAGCGGGGTGCCGGGCCTCATTTCCTTGTCCGGGCCAGTTCGGTTACCGGCCAGGCCCGGTTCACGGACCGGATCGGTTAGTGGCCAGGCCCGGTTCACGGGCCAGTGGTTCACGGGCCAGTGGTTCACGGGCCAGTTCAGACACCCTCGTCGAGCAGCCGGTGTGCCCGCGCGATGATCAGCGGGACGGCCGGGCCCTCCTTCTCGAAGCCCTCGCCCACCGTCTTGTTCTGCAGGAACCTGGCGTGGATGCCCTCGAGCACCACGGCGAGCTTGAAGCAGCCGAAGGCCATGTAGTAGCCCACTGCGCTCACGTCCCGCCCGGTGGCCGCGGCGTAGCGGGCGGCGATCTGCGCGCGGGTCAGGAACCCCGGTCCGGTGGTGATCTCCGGAGCCCACTGCACGTCCAGGGAGTCGCCGTCGGCCGGCTCGGTCCAGTAGACGAGGGCCAGCCCGAGGTCGGCCAGCGGGTCGCCCAGGGTGGACATCTCCCAGTCCAGGACGGCTGCGATGGCGGGCCGCCGTGCCGGCCGGGTCCAGCCTGACCAGCGTGTTGTCCAGGCGGTAGTCGCCGTGCACCAGGGTCCCGGCCGAGGGCGGCAGCGCGGACCGGCCGGGCAGGCCCGCCGCGAGCCGCTGGGTGAGCTCGTTGTACCCGGGTACCTCCCGGGTGGCGGACAGCTCCCACTGCCGCTGCCAGCGGGCCAGCTGCCGGTCCATGTACCCTTCGGGCAGGCCGAAGCTGTCCAGCCCGGTGGCGGCCAGGTCCACCCCGTGGATCGCGGCGAGCATGTCCGTGAAGCCCTCGGATAGCTGCCGCGCCTGGACCGGGGTGAGCCGCTTCCCGTCCTCGGCGCTGCGCAGCACCAGCCCGGGCACGTACGGCATCAGGTAGAACGGCGCGCCGATCACGTCGGCGTCCGGGCACAGGGCGACGGGCGACGGCACCGGGACGTCGGTGCCCGCGAGCGCGCTGAGCACCCGGTACTCCCGGCTCATGTCGTGCGCGGTGGGCAGCACATGGCCCAGCGGCGGCCGGCGCAGCACCAGCGGGGCCGCGCCCTCCCCTGGCTCCAGCAGGTAGGTCAGGTTGGACCGGCCCCCCGCGATCAGCCGCACCCGGGGCGCGGCCTCGATCGCCGTGACACCGTTCTCGCGCAGCCACCGGCCGAGCCGCGGGACGTCGTCGATCCCGGGGACATCGTCATCCGCCACAGCCCTCACTCCTGTCCCGCGTTCGTGCCCGGGGGCGCCGCCCCTGCCGATCCTCGCACTCTGGACTATTCGGCTGCCCTGGCGTAGGTACTTAAAGGGAGCCACATCGGCCATAGGTCTAGACCCCCCGGAAGGATCGTAGTGACTGACGCGTGGATGCCGGGGGCCGAGCGGATCTCCGCGGCTGCGGACGGCGGCTGCCTGAAAGGCGGCGCCCCGCGGGCGGTCTGGCTGGTCCTGCACGCCGACCCCATGACGGTGTCGGCCCGGGCCGCGACGGAGCACCTCATCGAACTTGGCCGCCCCCCTCATCTGGTGTGGAACCCGCTCTCGGGCGAGGTGACCCAGCTCATCCCGGCGGTCCGGGCCGGGCGGGCGCTCGGCTGGGCCGGCGGACCGCGCTGGGGACCGAGGACAGCGGGCCCGGGCTGCAGCCCGGGCCCCGGGAGCGGGGCAGCCGGGCTGGGGCACCGCGTGTGGCTGGGCGGAGAGCCCGGATCGCGCGGGATCCGGGGCGCCACGCCGGGACTGGGCCGGGGACAGCGACTGGAAAGAGCAGGACGACTGGACGCACAGCCAGGACTGGGCGCAGCAGCCAGACTGGGCGCAGGATCCCGGCTGGACCCATGGGGCGGACTGGGCGCAGGATCCCGGCTGGACCCATGGGGCGGACTGGGCGCAGGGCAGCGGGTGGACGCACGGCCGCGGCCAGCGGCAGCTGGCCGCGGCGGCGGGCCGGCCCGCCGCGGAGCCGGCCGCGCCCCCCGCCCGCGACGGTCTCGCCGGGGTCAACAACGAGGGCCGGGTCTGCGTGCAGATCGGCGTGATCGGCCACGCGTGGGCGCCGTTCACCGAAGGGCCGGTGCTGCGCGTGCGTGAGATCGTCAGCTGGCTGGACTCGTGGCACGTGGCCCGCGGCTGGCCCGCGGGACGCCCTGCGCCCGTCCGGGGCTCGGGCGGGCCCGGGCATCAGCGCCGCCGTAACTGGGCCCGGGGCGGCCATTTCGGCGCCTCCCAGGTCCCCGGCTGCCGCGGGGCAGGCCCGGGCGCCATCGATATCGAGCAGCTGACCGGCCCCCTCAGCGGTCAGCGCGGGACCCCCGCGCACCGGGTGGCAGGCACCCCGGCCAGGATCTCCGCGATGACCTGGCAGCCACGGCTGACCGCGGCCAGGTCGGCCGCGCCGTAGCCGAGCACCAGGCCCTCGCGGGCCGGCGGCCCGGCGAAGTAACGGTCCAGCGTGGCTACCTCGACGCCGCGCTCCCGGGCGGCCCCGGCCACCGCCGCGGCCGTGCCGGGCGGCAGTTCCAGGACCATGTGCATCCCGGCGGTGTCACCGCTGAGCCCGGCGAGGGCGCCCACCATGACCGCGCGGCGCCGGGCGTACTCATGCCGCATCCGCCGCACGTGCCGCTCCAGCTCCCCGCGGGCCAGCAGCTCCGTCACGGCGTGCTGGACCGGCCCTGACACGCGCTCACCGAGTTGAGCCGCGGCTGCGGTGAGCACCGGGATGAGGTCCGGCCGGGCGACCAGCCAGCCCGCGCCCAGCGCGGGGGTGAGGGTCTTGCTGGTGGTGCCGAGGTAGACGACGGCGCCGGGATCGAGGCCGAACAGGGTAGGCAGCGGCGCGACGTCGTAGCGGAACTCACCGTCGTAGTCGTCCTCGACGATGAGCGCCCCGGTGGCCCGGGCCCAGGCGGCCAGCGCCTGCCGGCGCGGCACTGGCAGGCGTCCGCCCAGCGGGTACTGGTGCGCGGGCGTGGTGTAGACGAGCCGGAGATCGTCCGGGAGCTCGCTCACCACCAGGCCGTCCCCGTCCACCCGGCACGGCACCAGCCGCGCGCCGCGGGAGGCGAAGACCGCCCGGGCCGCCGGGTAGCCCGGCTCCTCGACGCCGACCCGGTCACCTGGCCGGAGCAGGGCGGACGCGACCAGGCCGAGGCCCGCCGACACGCCCCGGGTGACCAGGATCTGGCCGGCGGTGGCGTGCACGCCGCGGCTGCGCCGCAGGTATCCGGCCAGGGCCTCGCGCAGCACGGCGCGGCCGCGGGGATCGGGCTCGGCGGGCAGCAGGCCGGTGCCCGCGTGACGCCAGGCCCGGCGCCACGCCGCGGGGTCGATGCCGGCCTGCCACGGGATGCCGGGCCGCAGGTTCACCGCTGGCCCCGGGTCGGGCTGGACCCACGCGGCCCCCGGCGGGGCCGTCCGGGCCGGGGCGGCCGGGGGCGGCCCGGCGGCACCCTGCGCCACGTAGGTCCCCGAGCCGTGCCGTCCCTCCAGCCAGCCCTCCGCGAACAGCTGCGTGTAGGCGGCGGTCACCACCGTCCGGCTCACGCCCAGGGTGGTGGCCAGCGCCCGGGTGGACGGCAGCCGTTCCCCGGCCGCCAGCCGGCCGTCCGCGAGGGCCTCGCGCACCTGGGCGGCGATCTGCCCGGCCAGGGGCAGTGCCGAGTGCCGGTCCGCCGCCACGATCAGCTGCACGGGCAGCTGCACGGGCAGCTCCACGGGCAGCCCGGCCGGCCGCCCTGGGGGCGCCTGCCGCAGGGCCGGTTCCGGCCCCCGGGTCAAAGTGGTCATCAATTCTTCCCGTGAAGTGGCTACAGTCAAAGGTCCACTTCCTCGGTACCGTAGACCATCATGAGCACTGAGAACACTCTCTCCAGCACAGGGCAGTCCAGCACAGGGCCAGCTCCAGCACGGGCCAGTCCAGCACGGGCCAGTCCAGCACGGGCCAGTCCAGCTATGGCCTGTCCGGCACGGGCCGGACCGCCCTGCACCGGCACAAGGAGCGTGGCCGGACCGAGCGCGAGGACCTGTACGCGGTGCTCGACGCGGGGCTGATCTGCCACCTGGGCGTGACCATCGACGCCACCCCGGTCGTGCTGCCGACCGCGTACGGCCGCGACGGCGACCGGCTCTACCTGCACGGCTCGTCCGCCAACCGGAGCCTGCTGGCCGCCGACGGCCAGGAGGTCTGCGTCACGGTCACGCATCTCGACGGGATCGTCTGCGCCCGGGCGGTGTTCAGCCACTCGATGAACTACCGCTGCGCGGTGGTCTTCGGGACGGCCCGGCTGGTCCGGGACTCCGGCGAGCGGATGAACGGCCTGCGGATCATCACCGAGCAGCTGGTGCCGGGCCGCTGGGCGGCCGCGCGGCCGCCGTCCCGCAAGGAAATGGCCGCCACCGCGGTGCTGGAGGTCCCGCTCACCGAGGCGTCGGTCAAGGTGCGCAGCGGGCCCCCGGCGGACGACCCGGCGGACTACGGGCTGGACGTCTGGGCAGGGGTCCTGCCTGCGGTCCTCACGTTCAGTGAGCAACAGCCTGACCCCACGCTGAACCCGGGCATCGGCGTCCCGGAGCACATCCGGGCGCTGGCGGGCCGTCCCCGCGGCGCTGACCTGGTGGGGGACCTGGGGCGAGGAACCTTCACCGAGGCTCTAGTCTTGGGGGATGACTGACCGGCTCGTCTGGATCGACTGCGAGATGACCGGGCTTGACCTCGCCCGTGACGCCCTTATCGAGATCGCCTGCCTGGTTACGGACGGTAACCTTACCGTGCTCGACGAGGGAGTGGATCTCGTGATCAAACCTCCCGCCGAAACGGTGGACGGCATGCTGCCCGTCGTCCGCGACATGCACACCACCTCCGGCCTGATCAGCGAGCTGGCCTCCGGGGTCACCCTGGCCGAGGCTCAGGAGCAGGTGCTGCGGTACGTGCGCAGCCACATCCCGGACGCGCGGAAGGTGCCGCTGTGCGGCAACTCGATCGCCACCGACCGCGCCTTCCTGGCCCGTGACATGCCCGAGCTGGACGCCTTCCTGCACTACCGGATGGTCGACGTGTCGAGCATCAAGGAGCTGGCCCGGCGCTGGTACCCGCGGGCGTACTTCGCCAGCCCGCCCAAGCACGGCGGGCACCGGGCGCTGGCCGACATCCGGGAGAGCATCCAGGAGCTGCGCTACTACCGCGAGGCGGTGTTCGTCCCGCAGCCGGGCCCGGACTCGGCCACGGCGCGCGAGATCGCCGGCCACTATGGCGTGGCCACGGCCGGCCACGCCGTCCCCGACGGGGACGGTCACGGCGCCCCGGCGGCCGGCCCAGCGGGCGGCTAGTCCGGTATCCGGTTCAGACTTCTCCGCCTGCGCCGCTATGCTTCATGCAGCCGCCGACGATGGTGGGTGTAGCTCAGTTGGTTAGAGCGCCAGGTTGTGGTCCTGGATGTCGTGGGTTCGAATCCCATCACTCACCCCACTGAAGTAGCGGGCCAGAGGGCCCGGCCGGGATACCGGCCGGGCCCTCTGCCGTCGGCACGGGTGAGCGGTGCAAGCGGACTGCAAGGAAACCATCCGGGCCGGCTCTGGAAGCTGGGAGGCGGGCGGGGGATGCCCCGGCCCAGGCCAGCCCGAAGGAGCCACCGTGACCGTTACCACCACCGGCCACCCGCCCGTCCTCCGCTTCGATTCGCAGAAGGACGGTGGCCCGCCACCCATCCTGTGCCCCGGCGGCCACGACTACGCCGTCCGTCCCGCCGGCGGCCCGCCCATGCTTGTCCTGCGGCGGCGCCCCGACGTCATCCGTGTCCTGTCCGGCCCCGGGAATTTCGCCATGGCCGGGGTCACCAGCACGGGAGGGTTGCTCGGCTGCCCGCTCACCGGCGCCGAAATGCAATCCCCCGACGGTGGCCTGCTGAACATGAACCCGCCGCGGCTGCGCGCTTACCGGCAGAAGATCGCCGGGCTGTTCACCCGCCGCGCCGCGGAAGCGACCCGCCCGCTGGCCCAGGCCGTCGCCCGCAGCCTCGCCGACGCACTGCACGGGCGGGCCACCGCGGACGCGCTCACCGGGTTCGCCCAGCCGTTCACCGCCACCGCGGTCAGCGCGGCCATGGGGACACCGCTGGCGGACTGGGAGCGGATCCTCGAGGCCTCCCGCATCGCGTTCGCCGTCGTCCCCGGGCCGGACGCCATCGATGACGTGGCCGCGGCGTGGGATGACCTGTACGGCTACTACACCCGCGCCGCGGCCCGGCCCCGCGGGGGTTTAACCACCCAGCTGGCCGGGGCCCTGAACGGGCACACCGCCGCCCAGGTCGCGCACGTCACCGGCACCGTCTCCAACGGGTTCGGCTCGGTGCTCCCCATCCTCGCCGTCGCCATCGCGGAACTCGCCCAGCAGCCGCACGTCATTGCCTCCTGCGCGCGGGGCGAGCGCACCTGGGCGTCCGTCGCGAGGGAACTGCTGAGCACGCGCACGATCTTCCCCGTCGCCCTCCCGCGCATCGCCCTGGCCGACACCTGGCTCGGCGGGCGGTACATCACCAGGGGCACCACGGTGCTGCCGTCCCTGATCGCCGCGGCGCACGACGGGCCGCGCTCCTCCAGCATCGCCTTCGGGGCCGGCCCGCACTTCTGCCCCGGGGCCCCGCTGGCCCGGGTCTGGCTCGGCGCCGCGCTCGAGGCGTTCTTCGGGACGTTCCCCCGGGCCCGGCTGGCGGCTGACCTCGACTGGCAGCCGGGGACGCTGCCGGTCCCCCGGGAGATCAAGCTGGCGCTACGCTGATCCGGCCGCGCTCCCGCGGCCGCGTCCGGTGCAGCCGCGGGCACAGGGGTACGTGGCCACCGGGACGGGTCCGGCACATCCGTGCCCGCCCGCTGAGGTCCGCCGGACCTGGGAGGTGTCTATGGCGTCGCTGAGCGACCTGCTGCAGAAGTGGCGGGACGACCTGGCCGGCTGGGCCATTCCCGAGCAGATCACCTCGGCCGTGACCGAGTCGCCCTGGGTCCTGCCCCGTGACGTGTTCGCGCGCCGGGCGGACCGGCTGCAGCAGGCGCCAGGCGGGGCATCCTACGATCACGAGCGGGCCGTGCTCGATCCCCCGGGGAGCGTGCTCGACGTGGGCGCCGGGGCCGGCGCGGCCTGCCTCCCGCTGGCCAGCCGGACCACGGCGCTGACCGCGGTAGACACCGACGACGGGATGCTGGCCCGGCTGGCTGAGCGGGCCCGCGCGGCCGGCCTGGAGCCCCGGCTGCTGGCGGGCGGCTGGCCGGGCGTGGCCAGCCAGGCCGCCCCCGCCGACCTGGTCACCTGCCACAACGTGCTGTACAACGTGCCCGGCCTGGCCCCGTTTATCGAGGCGCTTACCGGGCACTCCCGGCGCCAGGTGGTAGTGGAACTGACTGCCGCGCATCCGCTGATTTCGCTCAACCCGTTGTGGCTGCTCTTCCACGGTCTGAAGCGGCCGGAAGGCCCGGCGGCCACCGACGTCCTGGCCATCCTGGACGCGATGGGTCTGCGGGCAGGGCACACTGAATGGAATCGTCCGGCTCAGGCCGATTATGCGACAGGGAGTGAGCTGGTGGAGACCACCAGGCGCCGGCTTTGCCTGCCACCCGAGCGGGCCAGCGACGTGGAAACGGCGCTCCGCGAGGCGGGGCACCTTGGCTCGCCTCCCGACCTCGGTACGTCCGGGCGGTCAATGGTGACGATCTGGTGGGAGGGTTCCGCGTGAGCGACAGGTCAGACGACTGGTACCGCGATCCCGCGCCGCGGCCATCCGGGCTGGGCGGATCCGGGTACCCGGCCGCCGGCGGCCCAACCGAGAGCCTGCTCGGCGGAAACCGCGGCTCCGTCTGGGAGTCCGGCGGCCAGCACCCCGGCGGGGCCGGCGACCGCGGCCCGGGGGCCTGGCCCGAGCAGCCCCCGCCGCGCAGCGGGAGTGACGGGCGCGGCGGCAGCCCCGCTCCGCAGTACCAGGGCGGCCGCCCGCAGGGGTCAGGCGGCGGCTCCTACGGCGGGGGCGCCTCCGGGCGGGGCCGGCGGTGGCTGCGCCCGCGCCGGATCCTGGCCATCATCGCCTTGGTCGTCGTGGTCCTCCTGGTGCTCAGCGGGGTCTCGTACTTCTACCTGAACTCCAAGCTGACCCGGTCCAACGTGCTGGTCGACTACGCCGGCCGGCCGGCCGCCTCAGCCGGGACGAACTGGCTGATCACCGGGTCGGACAGCCGCCAGGGGCTGACCCGCAAGCAGGAACGCCAGCTGGCCACCGGCCGGGGCATCGGCGGGCACCGCTCGGACACGGTCATGATCCTGCACGTCCCGTCCAACGGCGGCCCGTCCGTGCTGGTCAGCCTGCCCCGCGACTCCTACGTGAATATCCCGGGGTTCGGCATGAACAAGCTGAACGCCGCCTACTCCTTCGGCGGCCCCAAGCTGCTGGCCAAGACCGTGCAGAACGCCACCGGGCTGCAGATCAACCACTACATGGGAATCGGCTTCGGCGGCCTGGTCAACGTGGTGAACGCGGTCGGCGGGGTGCGGATGTGCATCCCGCAGAACCTCAACGACCCGGCGTCCGGCCTGCACCTCAAGAAGGGCTGCCAGACCCTCAACGGGGCGCAGGCCCTGGGTTTCGTCCGGACCAGGCACCTGTTCGCCACCCAGGACCTGCAGCGGGAGCAGGACCAGCGGGCCTTCATCAAGGCGCTGCTGACCAAGATGACCAGCACCGGCACGCTGGCCAACCCGTTCGCGGCGTTCCCGGCGGCCAACGGCGCGGCCAGCTCGCTCACCGTGGACAAGGGCACCCAGCTGTACCAGCTGATCCAGGTGGCCTTCGCGCTGCGCCACCCGGAGACCACCACGGTCCCCATCGGCAGCACGCCGCTACTGGCCGTCGGCGACGTGGTGATCTGGGATACGACGCAGGCGCCGCGCCTGTTCAACGCGCTGAAGAACGACCAGCCCGTGCCCAAGCGCCTGCTGACCGGCTCGAAGGTCGGCTGACCGGCCCGCGCCGGCCCCGCCCGCACCCGGCTCCGGGCCGATACCGTTTTCCGCGGGCCGGGCTGGCCGAGGCAATCGTGTGCAAGTTGTGCCATTAAGGACTCTTGCGCTGAACATGGCCGCCTCCATACCATGCGTCGCATCCCGCACCGCTGGTACCGTGGCCCGGAGGTTCGATGAGGACCGGCAGCATCCCCAGCTTGGCCCGCCCACTCGGTCTGTCCCTGCGTGAAGCCGAGATCATGACGCTCATCGCGGAGGGGCACTCCAACCGCGAGATCGCGGCCCACCTGGTGCTGGCCGAGAAGACCGTGAAGAATCACGTGAACCGCATCTACGCCAAGCTCGGCGCCCAGTCCCGGGCGGCGGCCATCGCCCGCTGGGGCGACCGGGACGTGACCTGACCGGCCGGCCGCGGGACGGCCACCGGACTAGCAGGACGGCCTGCCCGTAGGACGGCCGGGGAAGCAGAGCGCCTGATCATCAGGCCAGCCCCAGGACACCTTCAGGAAATCCTCAGGTTCAGGCCGGAAAATGCAGGTCATGACCATGCCGTCGATTAATGGGCGGGCCCAGCCGGCTGCCAGGCTTCTCGTTGTCGAGGACGAGCCCAACATCCTGGAGCTGCTGTCCGCCAGCCTCCGCTACGCCGGGTTCGATGTGCTCACCGCGACGGGCGGTTCCGAGGCGGTCCAGGCCGCGCAGCGGCACCGGCCCGACCTCATCGTGCTCGACGTGATGCTGCCCGATATGGACGGTTTCGACGTGGTCCGGCGCCTGCGCGGCGGCGGGGCCCGCATCCCGGTGGTGTTCCTGACCGCCCGGGACGCCATGGAGGACAAGGTCCGCGGCCTCACCCTGGGCGGGGACGACTACGTGACCAAGCCGTTCAGCCTGGAAGAGGTCATCGCGCGGATCCGGGCGGTGCTCCGCCGGACCCACGGGGACGGGGCCGAGCCCACCCCCCGGCTGAAGTTCGCCGACCTGGAACTGGACGAGGAAAGCCACGAGGTGTGGCGGGCCGGCCAGCACGTCCAGCTCTCCCCGACCGAGTTCAAGCTGCTGCGCTACTTCATGAGCAACGCCAACCGGGTGCTGTCCAAAATGCAGATCCTCGACCACGTCTGGGACTACGACTTCCGGGGGGACACCGGGATCGTCGAGTCGTACGTGTCCGTGCTGCGCCGCAAGGTTGACACCACCGAGCCCCGGCTCATCCACACGCTCCGCGGGGTCGGCTACGTGCTGCGCCTGCCCTCCTCCTAGCTGACCGGGCATGACGACGACGCCGAGGCCGCGCCGCTGGCCGGGGAACCTGGACCGGCTGTCCGGCCGTGCCCCGCTGCGGGTCAAGATGATCACGGCCCTGCTGGCCCTCGTCATCGTCGCGCTGGCCATCATCAGCGTGGCCAGCCTGACCGTGTTCCGCAACTACCAGATCCAGCGCGCGAACCAGCAGGTTACGGATCTGTACCAGCAAGAGGTGATGGGCCTGCACGCGGGGCGCGGCGTGAACCCCGGGGTGCTCCCGTTCGGCCCTTACCTGATCGCTATCGTGCCGAGCGGCACCTCACTGGCCCAGCAGGCGGCCCGTCAGCCCGGCCTGCCGGCCGGGACCTCGCTGCCCTACGTCCCCACCTCGGGCGCCTGGTACGACGCCCACGGCGGCCACCTGATCAACGTCGGCTCGGTGTCCGGCAGCGACAACTGGCAGGTCGTCGCCCAGCAGATCCCGGTCGTGTCCACGAACTTCTTCGGCCAGGCCCAGACGAGCAACGCCACCCTGATCGTCGGCGTGGACCTCGGCGACATCAACGGGACGATCAGCCAGCTGGCCCGGATCGACCTCCTGGTCAGCGCGATCATCGTGGTGGCGCTGGCCGTCGTGGGCGTGGCCATCGTCCGGGCCAGCATGCGCCCGCTGGCCGACATCGAGAAGACCGCCCGGGCCATCGCCGCCGGTGACCTGTCCCGGCGCGTGCCGGACCAGGACCCGCACACCGAGGTCGGCCAGCTGGCACGCTCGCTGAACTCCATGCTGGCCCAGATCGAGACGTCGTTCGACGCCCGGACCCGGTCCGAGGCGGCCGCGCGGCGCTCGGAGGCGCGGATGCGCCAGTTCGTGGCGGACGCCAGCCACGAGCTGCGCACCCCGCTCACCGCGATGCGCGGGTACGCGGAGTACTACCGCCAGCGGGGCGGCATGCAGGACGACGCGGCCGCCGCGCCGGACAGCGGCCCGGCCGGGCCGCAGGCCCCGGCGGCCGCCACCGGGCTGGGCAGCAACGGCCGGCTCGGCCGGGCCGACATGGACCGGATCATGCAGCGGGTCGAGCAGGAGTCGGCCCGGATGGGCGTGCTGGTCGAGGACATGCTGCTGCTGGCCCGGCTGGATCAGCAGCGGCCCATCGAGCACCGGCCGGTGGACCTGCTCACGCTGGCCGCCGACGCCGTGCAGGACGCCCGGATCATCGCCCCGGGCCGGGACATCACCCTCGACGTCGGGTCCGGCGCGGCGTTCCTGGTCCTCGGCGACGAGGTGCGGCTCCGCCAGGTCATCGGCAACCTGATGAACAACGCGCTGACCCACACCCCCGACGGCACGCCGGTCGCGGTCCGGCTGCTGGCCGGGCCTCGCCAGCCGGTGCCGAGCGTGGTCCTCGAGGTCGCCGACCAGGGCCCTGGCCTGCGGCCGGACCAGGCCGAGCACGTGTTCGAGCGGTTCTACCGCGCGGACCAGGCGCGGACCAGGACCGCCGGCGGCACCGGCCTCGGCCTGGCCATCGTGGCCGCGCTCGTCGCCGCGCACGACGGCACCGTCGCGCTGGCGACCGCGCCGGGACAGGGCGCCACGTTCCGGATCACGCTGCCGCTGGCCCCCGAGGCCCGCGATCGCGAGCCGGACGACGGCGACCAGGACGACGACATCAGCCAGGCCGGCCCGGGCATCCCGCGCGGACGTCGGGGGACCAGCGGCCTGAGCCGCGCGGGCGAGACCGCCGCACGCCCCGCGGCGACCGCGGTCACCGGCCGCGGGCGCGGTCCTCGTTGCGGAAAAAAAACAGGGAGGGCCGCAACGGTCCGGTCCGGGCAGCTCCCTCAGCCCGCGGCCAGGGCGGCCCGGGCGGCCGCCAGCACCGACTCGCGGTAGGTGCCGCCGAACAGGCAGGCGTGCACCAGCAGCGGATGCAGCTGGTGCAGCGGGACCCGGCTGCGCCAGCCGTCGGCCAGCGGGGCCACCTCCTGGTAGGCAGCCACGATCCGGTCCAGGTGCGGCGCCCCGAACAGGGCCAGCATGGCCAGGTCCGTCTCCCGGTGGCCGCCCTGCGCGGCCGGGTCGATCAGCCAGCCCCGGCCGCCGGACCACAGGACATTGCCGGACCAGCAGTCGCCGTGGATCCGGCTGGGCGGCTCGGGCGGCCCGGCCAGGTCGGCGATCCGGGTGATCACGTCCTCCACCAGGCGGGTGTCGGAGCCGGTCAGTACCCCCGTGCCCGCGGCCCGGCGCAGGTACGGCAGCAGCCGCTTGACCGCGTACCAGCTGGCCCAGTCGCCCGCGCCGCTGATCAGCGCGAGCGGGCTGGCCGTCTCGGCCCCGGCGCTCAGCGGGCCGGGGACCGTCGCCTCGGCGGCCACGGTGACTGTGTCACCGGAGCGGTCGCCCAGCGGCAGGGTGGCGATGAATCCCGGCCACGGGCTGCCGAACCGCGCCGCCCCGGCCGCGTGCAGCACGGCCAGGTCGCGGCCGAACTGCTCGGCGGCATGCTCGTCCGGGGGCTGCTGCGGCAGCCAGGTCACGGCGAGCGTCGAGGTATCCCAGCCGAGCACGTCGGGCAGCGGTACCGCGTGCGCGTCGGCCAGCCAGCGCAGCCCGCGCGCCTCAGCCTCGAACACGCTGCCCAGGTCATGGCGGGCGGCTTTGGCGAAGGCCACCCGCCCGTCGGCCAGCGTCACCTGGTAGTGGGCCCACTGGTGCTGCGACCCGGCCGGGCGGATCTCCGCCACGGGCGAGCCGGTGATCCGCTCCAGCCGCCGGGCCAGCTCGGGGACGCGGCGGGCGAGTTTGGGGACCCGGCCCGGCCCGGCCGGGCGCCCGGCGCCCGGGTCCCCGGCCCCGGATTCCCCGGCTCCCGGCCCGGCGGGCCCGCTCATGCTCCCCCCGGGCCGCTCGCGGGAACCTCCGGCCCCGTAGTGGGTACAGCCGTGGGGGGCAGCGCCGTGGGGGCCTGGCCGTCCGCGATGCCCGGGAGCTGGGCCAGCCGCGCCACCAGGCCCGCCGCCGCGCCCTGGATCAGGTCCAGGGCCTGCGCGTAACCGGCCTGCGGGCCACCGTAGGGGTCAGGCACCGCGCCGTCCCAGGGATCGCCGGGTACCCCGCCCGCCAGGGCCGGATCGAACGACCGGAACATGATCAGCCGCGGCCCGGCCGAATCGGCGTCCGGGGCCAGGACACGCAGGGCCGCCAGGTTGCCGAGGTCCATGGCCAGCACCAGGTCGCGCTGGGCGAACCAGGGCCGCTGGATCTTCCGGGCCCGGTGCGCGGACCCGTCGTAGCCGCGCCGGGCCAGCTCGGCCGCGGCCTGCTCGGCCATCGGCTCGCCCAGGTGCCAGTCGCCGGTGCCCGCGCTGTCCACCTCGACCAGCCCGGCCAGCCCGGCGCGGTCCAGCCCGGCGCGCAGCGCCACCTCGGCCATGGGCGAGCGGCAGATGTTGCCCAGGCAGACCAGGCAGACACGGTACGGGCCGCCGGAACGGCGTGGCGGCGGCAGGGCGGGCACGTCAGCGGGCATGGCTTCAGGATGCCCGACGCGGGGAGTGCTTACGCACGCCAGGCCGGCCTGAGGGAGCATCGGGCCGGACATGTCACCATGGGCGGATGCCGTATCGTTCACTGTCCTACTGGCTGGACTCGGTGCCCGGGGACCTGTCCCCCGGCGATCCGCTGCCCGGCGACCTCGATGTCGACGTGGCCATCGCCGGGGCCGGGTTCACCGGCCTGTGGACCGCCTACTACCTGGCCAGCGCCAGCCCGGGGCTGCGCATCGCGGTCTGCGAGCGGGAAATCGCCGGCTTCGGCGCGTCCGGCCGCAACGGGGGCTGGTGCTCGGCGCTGTTCCCCGCGTCCCTGGCCAAGCTGGAGCGGATGGCCGGCCGGGACCAGGCCATCGCCATGTACCGGGCCATGCAGGGCACGGTGGACGAGGTCGGCCGGGTGGCCGTGGCCGAGGACATCGACTGCCACTGGGCCAAGGGCGGCACGCTGCAGCTGGCCCGCTCCCCCGCCCAGCTGGAACGGGCCATCGACGAGGTCAACGAGGCCCGGTCCTACGGGTTCGGCGAGGACGACGTGCGGCTGCTGACCGCGGCGGAGACCGCGGAGCAGGTCACCGCGGACGGGGTGGCCGGCGCCACGTACACGCCGCACTGCGCGGCGATCCACCCGGCCCGGCTGGCCCGCGGGCTGGCCGGGGCGGTGCGCCGCCGCGGCGTCCGCCTGTTCGAGGACACGCCGGTGACCGAGATCGCGCCCGGCCGGCTGCGGACCACGCGGGGCACGGTCCGGGCGCAGTACGTCATCCGCGCCACCGAGGGCTACACCCCGGACCTGCCCGGCCTGCACCGCGCGATCGCCCCGGTGTACTCGCTGATGATCGCGACCGCGCCGCTGCCGGCCTCGGTGTGGGACGCGATCGGGCTGGCCAGCCGGCCCACGTTCGGCGACTACCGGCACCTGATCATCTACGGGCAGCGCACCGCGGACGGCCGGCTGGCCTTCGGCGGCCGCGGCGCGCCGTACCACTTCGGCTCGGCCGTGCGGCCCGAGTTCGACCGCTCCCCCGCCGTGTTCAGCGCGCTGCGCCGGACACTGCAGGACCTGTTCCCCGCCCTGGGCGAGGTCGAGGTCACGCACACCTGGGGCGGCCCGCTCGGGGTGCCCCGGGACTGGTGCGCGTCCGCCGGGCTGGACCGGGAGTCCGGCCTCGGCTGGGCCGGCGGCTACGTCGGGGACGGCGTGGCCACCACCAACCTGGCCGGGCGCACCCTGGCCGACCTGGTGCTGGGGAACGACAGCGACATCACCCGGCTGCCCTGGGTCGGGCACCGCTCGCGGCCCTGGGAGGCCGAGCCGCTGCGCTGGCTCGGCGCGAACGCCGGGCTGCAGGCGATGAGCTGGGCGGACCGGGCCGAGGCCCGGAGCGGCCGGCCGTCCCGGCTGGCCCAGCTGGCCGGGCGCTTCCTGGGCGGCTGAGCCGCGGCGCTGGCCCACCGCACGGGCCTCGCCGCACGGGCCTCGTCGCACGGGCCTCGTCGCACGGGCCCGCCGACGGGTCGATCGCCGGTGCGAGTGATGACGTTCGGCCCTGCTGGTGTCCCCGCCGGCCGCAGCACGCTGGTGGCAGGCAAGCTGCCGGCAGGCAACGAGGCAAAGGGGGCAGCCATGCGGGCTCTGGTCGTCTACGAATCGATGTACGGCAATACGCACCAGGTCGCCGAGGCCATCGGGACCGGCCTGGAAACCGCCTACGAGGTCAGCGTGGTTCCTGTGTCCCACGCGGACCCGGCCCTGCTCGACGCGGCTGACCTGGTCGTCGTGGGCGGGCCGACGCATATTCACGGGATGAGCCGGCCGGGCACCCGCAAAGGGGCGGTCGAGGCGGCAGCCAAGCCGATGAGCCCCCTGCACGTTGAGCCCGATGCGCTGAGCCCAGGGCTGCGCGAATGGTTCGGCTCGCTTGACCGCTATCGGGTCAGGGCCGCCGCCTTCGACACCAGGCTTCACGGCCCGGCCGCGCTGACCGGCCGCGCCTCCAAGGGCATAGCCAATCTGCTTCGCAAGCACGGTTTCGAAGTGATCGCTCACCCGGAGAGTTTCCTGGTGACCAAGCAGGACCAGCTGGAGCCCGACGAGACAGCCCGGGCTCGCGCATGGGGAGCGGAGCTGGCGGAGAACCTCACCCCGAGCCGCAGCCCCGGGACCCGGAGCTGACGTCGCCGCGCTGGCGATCCGATGATGGCGGCGGCACCGGCGCCCGCCGGGCCGCTCCCGCCGACCCCGGCGGCCGGCCTGAGCCGCGCCGAGGTGGCCGCGCGGCGATCCCGCGGGCTGGCGAACGAGGGCGGCGAGCGCACCAGCCGCCCGGTCACGGAGATCCTGCGCGCGAATATCCTGACCCGGTTCAATCTCATCCTGGGCGGGCTGCTGGCCGTGATCCTCATCGCCGGCGAGCCGCAGGACGCGCTGTTCGGCATCGTGCTGGTGACCAACGCGCTGATCGGCATCGGGCAGGAGCTGCGGGCCAAGCGCACCCTCGACCGGCTGGCCGTGCTCAGTGCGCCCCGGGCGCGGGTGATCCGTGACGGGTCAGCGGAGGACATCGCCGTCGGGGAGCTGGTCGCGGGCGACCTGGTCGCGCTGCGCCCCGGCGATCAGCTGGCCGCCGACGGGGTGGTCCGGGCCAGCGCCAGCCTGGAGGCCGATGAGTCGCTGCTGACCGGGGAGTCCGAGCCGGTCGGCAAGCAGGCCGGCGACCCGCTGCTGTCGGGCAGCTTCGTGGTGGCCGGCTCGGGAAGCTACCTGGCCACCGGGGTGGGCTCCGGCGCGTACGCCCGCCAGCTCGCCGCCGAGGCGCGGCGGTTCACGCTGGTCCGCTCGGAACTCATGGACGGCATCAACCGGATCCTGCGCTATGTCACCTGGGCGATGGTGCCGGTGGCGGCGCTGCTGCTGGTCAGCCAGATGCACGCGCACGACACGGCCCGGGCCGCGCTGACCAGCACCGTCGCGGCGCTGGTGGGCATGGTCCCGCAGGGGCTGGTGCTGCTCACCAGCGTGGCCTTCGGCGTGGCCGCGGTCACCCTGGCCCGCCGCCGGGTCCTGGTCCAGCAGCTTCCGGCGGTCGAGGGGCTGGCCCGGGTGGATGTGGTGTGCCTCGACAAGACCGGGACGCTGACCGACGGCACCATCACGTTCGACAGCCTCATCCCGCTCGGCGGCCAGGACCCAGCGGCCGCCGCCGCGGCGCTCGGGGCCCTGGCCGGCGAGCAGGACCCGAACCCGACGCTGGCCGCCATCGGGCAGGCGTGCCCGGCGCCGCAGCTGTGGCCGCGCCAGCACGCCGTGCCGTTCTCCTCGGCGCGCAAGTGGAGCGCGGCCAGCTTCGACGGCCACGGCACCTGGGTGCTGGGCGCCCCGGAGATGGTGCTGCCGGACGGCTATCCCGGGCCGCTGGCCCAGGCCGCCGGGCTGGCCGCCAGCGGCCGCCGGGTCCTGGTGCTGGCCCACGGCGCGCAACCCCCCGCCGGCGAGTCACTGCCCCCCGGCCTGCGGCCGGCCGCGCTGGTCGTGCTGGCCGAGCGGCTGAGACCGGACGCCGCCGCCGCGATCGCGTACTTCGCCGCCCAGGGGGTGGCGCTGAAAGTCATTTCCGGTGACAGCCCGCAGACGGTCGGCGCGGTGGCCCGGCGGGCGGGCCTGCCGGAGGCCGGGGAGCCCGTCGACGCGCGCGACCTGCCCGACGATCCCGCCGAGCTCGGCCGGCGGCTGGAAGAACGCTCCGTGTTCGGCCGGGTCACGCCGCATCAGAAGCAGGCCATGGTCACCGCGCTGCAGGCGCGCGGGCACACCGTGGCGATGACCGGCGACGGGGTCAACGACGTGCTGGCGCTCAAGCTCGCCGACCTGGGGATCGCCATGGGGTCTGGCGCGCCGGCCACCAGGGCCGTGGCCGAGCTGGTGCTGCTGGACGGCCGGTTCGCCAGCCTGCCCGGCGTGGTGGCCGAGGGGCGCCGGGTGACGGCCAACATCGAGCGCGTCGCGAACCTGTTCATCACCAAGACCGTGTGGGCCACGCTGCTCGCCGTGGCCGTGGGCGTCACCCTGCTGCCCTATCCGTTCCTGCCCCGGCACCTGACCATCATCGACAGCCTGGCCATCGGCATCCCGTCGTTCTTCCTGGCCCTCGCGCCGAACACGCGCCGCTACCGGCCCGGCTTCACGGGCCGGGTGCTGCGCTTCGCGATCCCGGCGGGCGCCATCATCGCCGCCGCCACCTTCGCCGCGTACCTGCTGGCCCGGGCCAGCGGACTGCCGCTGGCCCAGCAGCGCACCGCGGCGACCCTGGTCACGCTGATCCTCAGCCTGTCCGTGCTGGTGCTGCTGGCTATCCCGCTGACCTGGCGGCGGATCCTGCTGGTCGGCGCGCTGCTGGCCGGCTTCGCGCTGCTGTTCCCGGTGGCCGCCGTGCGCCGGTTCTACGCGCTGGACCTGCCGGGCGGCCAGCTCGGGGCCACCCTGCTGGTGGCCGCGCTCGGCGCCGGCGCCCTCGCGCTGTTCTGGGCGCTGGCCCGGCGCCCAGACCAGGCCGACCCGGACCAGGCCCGCCCGGACGGCCTGGGCCCGCCGGCGGGCCGCTAGCCGGACGGCCCGGGAGTCCCGGACTTCCGGCCCTGCCGTCCGGCACCGGACGGGCCGAGGGTGAAACCATGGCGAGCATCCTTCATCGTGCCCGGGCCCTGGCCGGCCGCCGGTCGGCGCTGCTGCTGCTGATCGTGACGGCGGCCGGGCTGGCGGGCGGCGGGGTCGCGGCCCTGGCCGGGGCCGGGGCCGCCGGGGACGCTCTGTGGCTGGCCGCGGCGGCGGCCGGGCTGGGCTACGCGCTGTGGGTCACCGCGGTCAGCATCCGCCACGGCCGGATCGGGGTGGACCTCATCGCGGTGCTCGCGCTGGCCGGCGCGATGGCCGTCGGCGAACTGCTCGCCGCGGCCGTGATCGCCGTCATGCTGGCCAGCGGGCGGGCGCTGGAGCAGTGGGCGGCGCAGCGGGCCCAGCGGGACCTGCACGCCCTGCTGGCCCGGGCGCCACGGACCGCCCGCCGGTACCGCGGCGGCTCGCTGGAGACGGTGCCGCTGGCCGGGGTCGCCGCCGGCGACCTGCTCATGGTGGCGCCCGGCGACGTGGTGCCGGTGGACGGCACCGTGGCAGGCGGCGCCGCCGTCCTGGATGAGTCCGCGCTGACCGGCGAGGCACTCCCGGTCGGGCGGGCGGCCGGCGACACCGTGCGCAGCGGCGTGCTGAACGCCGGCGGCCCGTTCGACCTGCGCGCCGTCACCAGCGCCGAGGACAGCACCTACGCGGGGATCATCCGCCTGGTGGCCGAGGCGGAGAAGTCGCAGGCGCCGTTCGTCCGGCTGGCCGACCGCTACGCGCTGTGGTTCCTCCCGCTGACCCTGGCCGTGGCCGGGGCCGCCTGGGCGCTGGGCGGGCCGGCCCGGGCCGTCGCGGTGCTGGTGGTGGCCACGCCCTGCCCGCTCATCCTGGCCGCGCCGGTCGCCCTGGTCTCGGGCCTGTCCGCGGCCGCGCGCCGCGGGGTGGTCGTGAAGAACGGCGGCGTGCTGGAACGCCTGGCCCAGTGCCGGACCCTGCTGCTGGACAAGACCGGCACGCTGACCGCGGGCCAGCCGGCCGTCACCGCGATCATCCCGGCCGGGTGGCTGCCGCCCGCGGAGATCCTCCGCGCCGGCGGCCTCGCTGGACCAGGTGTCCGCGCACGTGCTGGCGGGCGCGATCGTCCGGGCGGCGGCCGAGCGGAAATACCCGCTGGCCCGGCCGGAGGCCGTGACCGAGGAGGCGGGCCGCGGCATCACCGGGACCGTCGGCGGCCGTGAGGTGTCGGTCGGGCGCGCGGACTGGGCCGGGGTGACCGGCACGCCGCCGTGGGTCAAGGCGGTCCGCCGCCGCGCGCGGCTGGACGGCGTGCTCACCGTGTTCGTGGCGGTCGACCACCGGCCCGCCGGGGCGCTGCTGCTGGAGGACCGGATCCGGCCGGACGCCCGGGCCACCATCCGGGCCGTGCGCCGGGGCGGCATCGACCGGATCGTCCTGGCCACCGGGGACCGCGCCGAGGTCGCCGAGGCGGTCGGCGCCATCACCGGCGTCGATGAGGTCCGGGCCGGGCTCACCCCGGCCGCCAAGCTCGGGATCGTCCGCGATGAGCAGCGGCGCGGGCCGGTCATCATGACCGGGGACGGGATCAACGACGCGCCCGCTCTGGCGCTGGCCGACGTCGGGATCGCCATGGGCGCCCGGGGGTCCACCGCCTCGTCCGAGGCCGCCGACGCCGTGCTGACCGTGGACCGGCTGAGCCGGCTCGGTGAGGTCGCCGCGCTCGCCCGCCGGACCCGGGCCATCGCCCGGCAGAGCGTGGTGGCCGGGATGGGCCTGTCACTGGCCGCGATGGGCGTGGCGGCGGCCGGGCTGCTGCCCGCGGTCTGGGGCGCGCTGCTGCAGGAAGCCATCGACGTGGCCGTGATCCTCAACGCGCTGCGGGCGCTGCGGCCCGCCGGGGCGCCCGCCCGGCTGGCTCCGGCGGACGCCGCGCTGACCAAGCGGTTCCGCGACGAGCACGAGATGATCCACGCCGCGACCGACCAGATCCGCGCGGCCGCCGACGCGCTCGCCACCGCCCCGCCGGCCGCCGCGATGGCCATGGTCCGGCGCGCCTACACGGTGCTCACCACCGAGATACAGCCGCACGAGAACGCCGAGGACACCCAGCTGTACCCCCTGGTCAGCCGACTGGTCGGGGGGGACGACCCGACCGCGGCGATGAGCCGGGCGCACGCCGAGATCGGCTACCAGATCACCCGGCTGGGCCGTCTCCTGGACGACATCGGCGACCAGGAGCCCGACCAGGCTGATGTCGCCGACCTGCGCAGCCTGCTCTACGGCCTCGACGCCATCCTGCGGCTGCACACCGCGCAAGAGGACGAAACGTACCTCTCACTCGGCGACCCGGCCGGGGAACTCACCGGCTGACGGCTCACCAGCTGACGGCGATGTACTTGCTCTCCGTGTAGTCCAGCACGCCCTCGTGGCCGCCCTCGCGGCCGAGGCCGGACTGCTTGACGCCGCCGAAGGGCGCCGCCGGGTCGGAGACGACGGGGCGGTTGAGGCCGACCATGCCGGACTCGAGCGCCTCGCTCACCCGCAGTCCCTCGGCGAGGTCCTGCGTGTAGACGTACGAGACCAGGCCGTACTCGGTGTGGTTGGCGGCCGTGATGGCCTCCTGCACGTCGTCGAAGACCACGACCGGGGCGACCGGGCCGAAGATCTCCTCGGTGAGGATGGTGGCGGCGGCGGGCACGTCGGCCAGGACCGTCGGCGGGTAGAAGAAGCCCTCGGTGTCGGGGGCGGCGCCGCCGGTGAGTGCGCGGGCACCCTGGGCGAGCGCGCCGTCCACCAGGCTCACCACCTTTTCCCGGGAGTCCTCGTTGACGAGCGGGCCGATCTGGGTCGACTCGTCCAGGCCGGGGCCCATGGACAGCTTCGCGAATTCGGCGGCGAGCTTGCCGGTGAACTCGCCAGCCACGGAGCGGTGCACGTAGAAGCGGTTGGCGGCCGTGCAGGCCTCGCCGCCGTTGCGGAGTTTCGCGATCATCGCGCCGGCCACCGCGGCGTCCACGTCGGCGTCCCCGAGGACCAGGAACGGGGCGTTGCCGCCGAGTTCCATCGAGGCGTTGACGACCGTCTTGGCCGACTCGGCCAGCAGGGTGCGGCCGACCTCCGTCGAGCCGGTGAACGACACCTTGCGGACCCGGTCGTCCGCGAGCAGCGCGGAGGCGATCGCGCCGGACCGGCGCGACGGGAGGACGTTGACGACACCGCCGGGGACCCCCGCCTCGGCCAGGATCGCCGCCATCGCGAGCGCGGTCAGCGGGGTCTCGGAGGCCGGCTTGAGGATGACCGTGCAGCCGGCCGCGAGCGCCGGGCCGATCTTGCGGGTCGCCATCGCCGCCGGGAAGTTCCACGGCGTGATGAGCAGGCACACCCCGACCGGCTGGCGGATGACGAGAATGCGGTTGGTGCCGGCCGGCGCCGTCTCGACCGAGCCCTGGATGCGGACGGCCTCCTCGGAGTACCAGCGGAAGAACTCGGCGGCGTAGGCGACCTCACCGCGGGCGTCCGGCAGCGCCTTGCCGTTCTCCAGGGTGATGAGCCTGGCCAGTTCCTCGCTGCGCTCGGTCATCAGCTCGAAGGTCTTGCGGAGGATCTCACCTCGGGCGCGCGGCGCGGTGGCCCGCCAGCCGGCCGCCGCGGCCTGCGCGGCGTCCACCGCGGCCAGGCCATCCTCGACCGTCGCGGAGGCGACCTGCGCGATGGGCAGGCCGTTCGCCGGGTCGAGCACGTCGAAGCGGCCGCCGTCCGACGCATCGGTCTCCCGGCCGCCGATCCACAGGCCGGTGGGCACGCGGAGGCTGGCCGAGTCGAGCTTGTCCTGAAGGGGGGTGATGGTCACGACCTGCTCCTGTCGTCTCAGATGATCATGCCCAGCGGGTTCTGGATCCGGGCCGTGAAGGCCGCCAGCCACCGGGCCGCGAGGGCTCCGTCGATCGCGCGATGGTTGACCGAGAGCGTGCAGCGCATGATGGTCGCCACGGTCACGGCGCCGTCGGTGACGACCGGCTGCGGCTTGGCCGCGCCGACCGCGAGGATGCCGGACTGCGGCGGGTTGATGATCGCGGAGAACTCCAGCGTGCCGTACATGCCGAGGTTCGAGACCGAGAAGGCGCCGCCCTCCAGCTCGTGCTGCTGCAGCCGCCGGTCCCGGGCGCGCTGCGCGAGAGACTGGGCCTCCGCGGCGATCGCGGACAGGCGCTTGGCCCCGACGTCGCGCAGCACCGGCGTGACCAGCCCGCCATCGGTCGCGACGGCGATCGACACATCCACGGACGCGTGCGCCACCAGCCCCTCGTCGCTCCAGGTGACGTTGGCCTCCGGCACGTCCCGGAAGGCCGCCGCGACCGCCATGACGACGAAGTCGTTGACCGAGACCTTCACCGGCGCGGTCTCGTTGATCTGCTGGCGCAGCCCGAGCAGCTCGTCGACGGCGCACTCGGTGGTCATGTAGAAGTGCGGCGTCGTCGTCTTGCTCTCGGTGAGACGGCGCGCGATGGCCCGCCGGATCGGCGTGTGCGGGATGAGCGTGCCCGCCGCGGCCGGCTGGGCCGCAGCAGGCTGGGCCGCAGCAGGCTGGGCCGCAGCAGGCTGAGCGGGCGCGGGCTGCGGGGTGGCCTGGGCGGCGGCCGGCTGGGCAGCCGCCTGGGCTCCGTTGCGGGCCCCGCCCGCGGCCGGGCCGGGCTGGGCGGCGAGCCGCTCGAGGTCGCGGCGGACGATCCGGCCGTTCGGGCCGGTCCCCTCGATCGCGGCCAGGTCGATGCCCTCCTGGCGGGCGATCTTGCGGACGATCGGGCTCGCGAAGATGCGGGCCTGGGCCACGGCGTGAGCCGGCTCGCTCTCATACGGCCGGTGCTTGGCCGGACCACCCGGCCCGGTGGGGCCGGAAGGGACCGCCGCGAAGGCGGCCGGGGTGACAGCCGCCGGCGTGGCCGGGGCGGAGGGAGACACGGCGTCAGGGGTGGCGGGCGCGGCCGGGTCGGGGGCGGAGGCACCCGGCGGCGCGGCCGGGGCAGGCGGCGCGGCGGCGGGTGCCCCGCCGCTGAGGGCGGCGTCGATGTCGGCGTCCGTCTCGCCTTCCTGCACGAGCACCGCGATGGGCACGCCGATCTCGCCGGTGCTCCCGGCGGCCAGCACGATCCGGCCGACGACCCCGGCCTCCTCGGCGCCGTACTCGACGACCGCCTTCTCGGTCTCGATCTCCGCGAGCGGGTCGCCGACGGCGACCGTGTCGCCCAGCTTGACCAGCCAGCTGGAGATCGCCGCCTCCTGCGCGCCCGCGAGCACGCTCGGCATCCGCACGACCGACGCCATCAGCCGGCCCTCCCGAAGCCGGCCCGGACCCGCTCCAGGCCCGCGGCGACTTCCTCGGTGCGGGCGATCGCCGCGCGTTCGAGCACCTTCGAGATGCTCGGGCTGGCCTCGGAGCCCGTCACGCGCTGCACGGGCTGGTCCAGCCAGTCGAAGAAGCGGCGCTGGATCTCGTCGGCCAGCCAGCCGCCGTATGAGGTGCCTTGCGCGCCCTGCTCGACGATGAGCACCGCGTTCGTCTTCTTGATGCTGTCACCGACGGTCCGCCAGTCCAGGCTGGCCCGGTCGAGGAAGCGCAGGTCGATGAGCTCGGCGTCGATCCCGGTCTGCTCGATCGCCTGCCGGGCGTGCTCGACCATCGAGAGGTAGGTGAGGACGGTGACGTCCTGGCCCTCGCGCCGGACGGCGGCCGTGCCGAAGGGGATCTGGTAGTCCAGGTCGTCGACCGGGATCTCGCCCTCGGCGGCGTAGAGGTCGACATGCTCCAGCATGAGCACCGGGTCGCCGATCGCGAGCGCCGCGTTCATCAGGCCCACGTAGTCGTACGGGGTCGAGGCGGCCATGATCCGCCAGCCGGGGCTGGTCGCGAAGATGCCCGCGGGGTCCATGAGGTGCTGGGAGCCGTAGCCGGAGCCCATCGCCACCTTCGTGCGCAGCACGAGGGGCACCGGGTTGCGGCCGCCGAACATGTGCCGGGCCTTGCCGATCTGGTTGAACACCTGGTCGGCGGCGACCCAGAGAAAGTCGGGGTACATGAACTCGACGACCGGGCGGAATCGGCCGTCGAGGGCCAGGCCGCCACTCAGCCCGGCGAACGCGTTCTCGCTGATCGGGGTGCCGAGCACGCGGCCGGGGTACTTCTTGGCCAGGCCCTTGGTGGCGCCGTTCGTGCCGCCGTTCAGCCGGTGCACATCCTCGCCGAGCACGACGATGCGCCCGTCCTCGCCCATCCGCCGGTCCATGACCCGGGCGACGGCGTCGATGAACTTGCCGTGCTTGAGCTGGCCGGTGAAGTCCGCTTCCTCGACCGTCCGTGCGCCGTCGAGCTCGGCCAGGTCGCCGCGGATGCCGACGTCCACGAAGGCGGGGTCAGGCCACAGGTCCGGGCGGATACGCCGGATGCCGGGCTTGGCGTCCGGGTCCCGCTCGACGAGCGCGCCGGCGGCCAGCTTCATGGCCTGCTGGGCCTGCTGGCGGACGGAGGCGACGCCCGCGTCGTCGATGAGACCGAGCTTGGTCATCTCCGCCGCGATCCGGTCCACCGGGTCGCGGGCACGCCAGCTGGCTTCCTCTTCCTTGGTGCGGTAGCCGAAGGCGCTGCCCGGGAACGGACCGTTCTGGTGAAAGAATCGGTAGACGACCGCCTCGATGACCACGGGGCCCTCGCCCGCGCGCAGCCGCTGCTGCGCGCGCTGCATGGCCAGGTGCACGGCGAGCGGGTCCATGCCATCGACCCGCCAGGCCGGGATGCCGAAGCCGAGCGCCCGCGCCGACAGGCGCGGCTCCCCGGTGGCCTCCTCGACGGTGGTCGAGACGGCGTAGAGGTTGTTCTCGATGAAGAAGCAGAGCGGCAGATCCCAGGCGGACGTGAGGTTGAGGCTCTCCAGCACCGAGCCGATGTTGGCCGCGCCGTCGCCGAAGTAGCTGACCGTGAGGTCGTCGGTGCCGGAGTGCTTCTGCGCCCAGGCGTTACCGGCCCCCATCGGCACGCCGCCCCCGACAATGGCGTTGGTGCCGAGCGCCCCGGCCTCGAACCACTGCAGGTGCATGGAGCCGCCGCGCCCGCTGCAGTACCCCTGGGCCAGCCCGAGGATCTCGGCCAGCGTCCGCTGCAGCACGGTCTGGACTTCCGGGGTCACGAGGTCCGCCGGGTCCAGCACGCCCTTGGTCACGTGCGTGATGGCCTTGGCCAGGAACTGGTGGTGGCCGCGGTGGGAGCCGTTGACGGCGTCGGTGGACCGCAGCGAGACGATGGAGCCGACCGCGCCGCCCTCCTGGCCGATGCTGGAGTGCGCGGGCCCGTGCACGAGGCCCTCGCCGGCCAGCTCGAGGACGGTCTCCTCGAAGGCGCGGATGAGGTGCAGCTCCCCGAGCATGGTCGCGAGCAGCCCGGGGTCGGCGGCCTTCCAGTCCGCCGCCGTCGTGGCGAGCTCGATCCACTCCGATCCAGGGTGAAGCCGCTTCTCGCGTGGCATCCGCATCTCCCTCGATGTACTGACCGCCTGACAGGAGGCTATCGCGCGAATGTATCCATATCAACGGCTAAGATAACGAAAACCCTGGCACTTTCGATCAGATTCGCTAATAGTGGATACATAGCTGGTCGAGGAGGACTCATGGGAACCGGCATCCCCGGACTGCGCGGCGGCGACCACGTCGGCATCACCGTGCCCGACATGGAGCAGGCCCACGACTTCCTGGTGGACGTGCTGGGCTGCGACTACGTCTACTCGCTGCCCGAGATGCGGCACGACGACGACTGGATGGCCGATCACCTCAACGTCGACCCCCGCGCGGCCGTGCGGGAGATCCGGTTCTACCGCTGCGGGTCCGGCCTCAACTTCGAGGTCTTCGAGTACGAGCCCGGGCCGGACCAGCGCCCGCAGCCCCGCAACAGCGACCTGGGCGGCCACCACGTCGCCCTGTACGTGGACGATATGGACGCGGCCGTCGCCTACCTGCGCGCGAAGGGGGTCCGGCTGCTGGCCGGACCGGTCGCCAGCCGCAACGCCTCGGCCGGGCAGCGCTGGCAGTACTTCCTCAGCCCGTGGGGCATGCAGTTCGAGCTGGTGAGCTACCCCGGCGGCAAGGCCTACGAGCAGGACGCCGCGGTCAGGCTCTGGCATCCCGGGCACCCGGCCCAATGATGAGCACCGACACCGGCTACCGCGAGAACGTGGCCAGCCACCGGATCGCGGACAGCCTGCGCACCGCGATCCTGGGCGGCAGCTACCTGCCCGGCACGCGGATCAGGCAGGAGGACGTGGCGGCGCGCTCCGGGGCGAGCCGCATCCCGGTCCGCGAGGCGCTGCGGATGCTCGACTCCGAGGGGCTCGTCACCCTGGTCGCCAACTCCGGCGCCTGGGTCACCAAGCTGACCCTCAGCGAGTGCGTCGAGACCTACCTCATCCGCGAGCGGCTGGAACCCCTCCTGCTCCGCACCAGCCTGCCGAACCTGGACGCCGCCGCACTGGACCGGCTCGGCCAGCTCGCCAGCGAGATGGAGGGCGGGACCGGGCTCGACGGCTTCATGCGGGCCGACCGGGAGTTCCACCTGTCCAGCTACGCGGGGGCGGCGTCGAGCGAGATGTGGCAGATCATCCACCGCATGTGGAACACGACCCAGCACTACCGGCGCGAGTTCACCAGGCTGGCCATGGCCGACGGCCTGAGCGCCACGCACCTGGAGCACCGCCTGCTGCTGGACTGCCTGCGCAGGCGGGACCCGGACGACGCCGAGCGGGTGCTGGTCATGCATCTGCGCCGGACCCGGCTGGAGCTGCAGAAGCACCCCGAGATATTCGAGTAAAGTCGCAAACGATTGCGCCCACCGATAAGGCGGAGACGATCAGGAGGAAGCCTCATGATCCCAGCGGAGCGTCCGGCCGGCGTGCGGCCCCTCGGTGCCCCCGGCCACATGGGCGTGGACTACGAGGAGCGCGTCGATTTCGGCCGGCTGCGCGAGTACCGCATGGCCCGGGCGCGGGCGGCGCTGGAGGCCAGTGAGTGCGGCGCGTTCCTGCTCTTCGACTTCTACAACATCCGCTACACGACGCAGACCTGGATCGGCGGGGCGCTCGGCGACAAGATGATCCGCTACGCCCTGGTGTTCCGGGACCGGGACTCCATCCTGTGGGACTTCGGCTCGGCGGTACGGCATCACAAGCTGTACTCGAAGTGGCTGCCGGACGAGAACTGGCGGCCCGGGTTCCTCGGCTTCCGGGGTGCGGTGGCGCCGGAGGCGGGCCTGATGCGCGACGCGGTGACTGAGATCAAGTCCCTGCTCACGGAGGCCGGGGTCGCGGACGCCCCGCTGGGCCTCGACATCGTCGAGCCCCCGTTCCTGTTCGAGCTGCAGCGGCAGGGGATCACGGTCCGCGACGCCCAGCAGTCCATGCTCGACGCCCGCGTCATCAAGTCGCCGGACGAGATCATGCTGCTCAACCAGGCGGCGGCCATGGTCGACGGCGTCTACCAGGACATCGTTAACGTGCTCAAGCCGGGCGTGCGCGAGAACGAGATCGTCGCGCTGGCCAACAAGCGGCTCTACGAGCTGGGCAGTGACCAGGTCGAGGCGGTCAACTCGATCTCGGGCGAGCGGTGCAACCCGCATCCGCACAACTTCACCGACCGCATCATCCGGCCCGGCGACCAGGCCTTCTTCGACATCATCCACTCCTTCAACGGCTACCGGACCTGCTACTACCGCACCTTCGGGGTGGGCAGCGCGACCCCGGCCCAGCACGACGCCTACACCCGCGCCCGGGAGTGGATGGACGCGGCGATCGGCGCCATCAAGCCCGGCGTCTCGTCCGACGTCATCGCCCGGATCCTGCCCCGGGCGCAGGACTTCGGCTTCGAGAGCGAGCTGGCCGCCTTCGGCCTGCAGTTCGCGCACGGGCTGGGCCTCGGGCTGCACGAGCGGCCGATCATCTCGCGGCTCAACTCGCTGGAGAACCCGGTCGAGCTGCAGGCGGGCATGGTCTTCGCGATGGAAACGTACTGCCCGGCCTCCGACGGCATCTCGGCCGCCCGCATCGAGGAGGAGGTCGTCGTCACCGATTACGGCACCGAGATCCTCACGAAGTTCCCGGCCCAGGACCTGTTCGTCGCGAACAAGTACTGAGCCGGGGCGGGCCGGGGCCGCGCGGTTTGCCGTACCGTCCGGCGCGTTATAACCTAACCCGGCACGCGCGCCGCTAGCTCAACTGGCAGAGCAGCAGACTCTTAATCTGCGGGTTCGGGGTTCGAGTCCCTGGCGGCGCACCCGTCTTGGCCTGGTGTTGCACCTCTTTTTACCTGCTCTCGTGCAGGCCGTTTGCACAGCTAACTGGCCGGGTGGCCAGCCGCGCGCCCGCGGCTGGCCACCCGGTTGTATTTAGGAGCCGGTCAGGTTAGGGCAGCGTCCATTTCTGGTTGCTGCCGCCGTTGCAGGTGTAGAGCTGGAGCTGGGTTCCCAGCGTGGTGCTGGAACCCGGGTCGTCCAGGCACTTGCCCGAGGCCGGGTTGACCAGTTCCCCGCTGCGAGCCTGCCATTGCTGGTTGGCGCCGCCGTTGCACGCCCACCACTCGATCTTGGTGCCGTTGCTGTAGTTGGCGCCGGTGATATCCATGCAGCCGCCGTCGATGGTGAGGGTGCCGTTGCTGGCCACCGTCCAGCTCTGGGCGGCCGCCACGCCGTTGCAGGTGTAGAGCTGGACGTGGGTGCCGTTGGTGGCGCTGGCGTTGGCCAGGTCCACGCAGTCAGCGCTGTTGACCCCGGCCACGATGGGCCCGGTGGCTCCCGTGCCGCCGCCGGTGTAGGTGGCGTAGCCGACCGAGGTGATGTCAGCCTGGACGGCGTTCTCGGTGGCGGCCGACGGGTAGCCGGAGGTCATCACGCCTTCGTAGAAGGTGCCGGCGGAACTCTTGCTGTTATCTCCGCCGATGCCGAGGATGATCGCGCCTTCCTTGTGCATCGGGTTGTAGCCCGACACGTTGGGGCGCACCCCGCTGTAGAACGTGGACAGGCCGCCGGACTGGGCGTTGCCGCCCAGGATGGCCCACTGGTTCGGGCCGCCCTCGATCATGGCGGTGGTGAACCGGTCGGCAATGGTGGGGTCGTTCGCGTTGTAGCCCGCGTTGACCCCGGAGTACAGGCCGTTCTCCATGTCGGCCATGATCCAGGGGCCGTTGCCGGTGCCGTAGCCCCAGACCTTGATGTTGCCGAAGTAGATGGCTTCCATATGGCCGTTGCCGGTGTCGTTGTTGCTCGTCTCGGCGTTGCCGTAGTCGAAGCAGCAGCCAGCGTTGTAGTGCGTGCCGTCGAAGATCGCGTACTCACCCTCGGGGCTGTCGCCGGTGGCGATGCCCGAGGTCTTGTCGTCGCGGTACCCGGTGCCCGGCGCCACGTACACCCCGTAGACCTTGTGGCCGCCGGCCATGGCCGGCGCCGCGGTCGCGTTGGCGAGGGTGTCAGGGCCGCCGGCCGCGCCGCCGCCGGGCGCGTCGGTGAGGTTGTTGCCGTGACCGGACTGGTCGTAGATCTCGGTGATGACGCAGGTCGTGCCGGAGCAGAAGGAGTCCTGCGCGGCGGCGTTGGCGTATCCGCCCGCGCTGAGCGGGCTGATGTTCGTGGTGGTGCCGTCCGACGAGCGCCGTACCTGGTACAGCGGCCCGCTGTAACTGGCGTACAGCGCGCGCGTGGTGCTGTGCGCGGCCACGCAGGGCGTGCCGCCGGACGCGTAGATGTCACACGGCAGCGATGCCGCCGAAGCAGGCGGCGCGCTGCCGCCCACTAACGCGCCGACAGCGAGCGTCAGCGCCGCACCCAGGAGCAGTACTACCTGCCTGAAGGACCGAAGTGGTGACCGGATGGTCATGCCTCTACCTGCCTTTCCTTATCCGAGGCTGCATAGCGGGGTGGATTGGCTGTGGCCGGTGCACGTCCGGTCGGGGTGGCGCGGGCGATGCTGGCGCCGTCGCGTCCGGGGGCCTCGTCGCGTCCGGAGGCCGTTGGTCCGGGCGCCGTCGCGTCCGGGCGCTGTCGCGTCCGGAGGCCGTTGGCCCGGGCGCCGCCCGGATTGGGCGCCGCCTGGGGCGCGGCCAGGGATGCCGCTGGGGTGCCGCTGGCGTTGACCTGCCATGGCTGGCCCGCCCCGCTATGGCCGGGCGCCGCCCAGTACCGCCACTCGCGTGATAACGACGTTGCCCCGCAGAAACCGAGCAGCCACATCGCTGCCTCCTGATCTCGTGCCGTCCCGTCTGGCCGGGGGCCGGCGGCAGGCCCTGGAGACTCACCCCGAAGGACGTTAGCGCTAACAAGTTCCTCTCTGCCTGAGGAGAGCGAAGGGGCTGAGCCGGGGAAGTCCCGCTCATTGTGAGCGATAACAAAGCGGCGGTCAATGGGTCACCGCGGCCGGGGGGGCCAGCGGGTGCCTGACCCTCTTCTTCATGTCGCGGGCCGCAGACGGGGCTGGTTCGAGATCAGGCCTCAGCCGCTAGCGCCAGCCCGGCGACGATGGCCCGGGCGACGGGCGAGGGGTCGGATCCGTCTAGCGTGAAGCCGGCCCGGGCGTGCACGGCGGGCTGGGCAATCATCCTGGGTGCCGTGCCCCGGTGCGGCCAGGTGGCGGTGTGCACGAGGAACGGATGGCACAAGAAGGCGTCCCCGGCGTTGCCGGTCGCGTGCGCGGTGGGCAGGCACAGCGCCGATGGCCGCCAGAACTCGGCGTCGGCGTTGGTCCCGGCCTCGCCGTAGGGGGCCAGGAATTCCGGGACGGCGAGGTGCGAGCCGCGCATGAGGCGGGTCGGCGCGTCCTCCGGGCCGACGTCGGTGAACAGGAGCAGCGCCAGCAGGCCGCGGGCACGTGAGCGGACATTGACCCAGTAGCCGCCGGGACCGTCATAGCTGCCCTCGATGTGGTAACCGCAGTTCGCCCGGTCCTCGGACGGGAAGCGGACGACCACCGCGCGTCCGGCATCTACCCGCCGGGTCCACCGGCCCGGACCGATCAGCTCGTCGTAGGCGGCGGTCAGGGCCGGGGCGGTGGCCGCGGCGTGGAACGGCTCGTTGTCCAGGTCGCCGATTTCCACCCGGGGCGGCCAGGTCGCGGCATCCTCCGGGAGGATTCCCTGCTGGCCCATCGATTCCCAGATCAGCTGGCGGCATGCTGCGGCCGTATCCGCCGCGAACGCCCCGCGGATGGCCACGTAGCCGTCCCGGATGAAGGCGTCTAGGTCCACCCATCCATCGTGGCCGCCTGGCGGCGGCCGGTCACCCGGATTTCAGGGTCGCCGCGGCCTGGCGTCCGGCGGTCAACAGCAAAGACCCGCCGTGCGTGCTAGTTGCCGTGCGGGCCGGACTGGTTGAGCACCGCCACGGCCTGCTCGTAGTCGCCGCGCGCCTCGCCGTAGCGCAGGAACTTCACGCGCTCGACCTGGATTTCCCGGGCGTCGGGCTGCGCCTCGATCAGCGCGACAGCCTCGGCCACGAACTCGCCCAGCGGCATCGCGAACTCGCTGTCCTCCTGGCCGGGCAGCAGCGCGGTGCGGACCGCCGGCGGCTCCAGCTCCATGACCTTGACCGTCGTGCCGGCGAACTGCAGCCGCAGCGACTCGCTGAGCATGTGGATCGCGGCCTTCGACGCGTTGTAGCTCGGCGTCACCCGCAGCGGCGTGAACGCCAGCCCGGAGGAGACGGTGATGATCGTGGCGTCCGGCTGCGCCTGCAGGTGCCCGGTGAACGCCGCAATGAGCCGGATGGGGCCGAGCACGTTGGTCGTCACGACCGACTCGGCCGAGGCCAGGAACGACTCGGGCTGGCGCCAGTCCTCGATGCGCATGATGCCCGCCATCGTGATCAGGACGTTGAGGTCCGGGTGCTCCGCCAGTACTTCCTGGGCGGCCTTGTCGATGCTCGCGGGATCCGCCGTGTCGATCTGCACGGTGCCGAGACCGGGGTGCATGGCGGCGATCTGCTCCAGCAGTTCCGTGCGGCGGCCGCCGACGATGACGGTGTTCCCCCTGGCCTGCAGCTCCAGCGCGAGGGCGAGGCCGATCCCGCTGGTGGAGCCGGGGATGAAGACCGTGTTTCCTGAAATGTTCATGGGGCCGAGTCTGGCCGGTCGCGCGGGCCGGGGGCAGAGAGCGCTTATCGGGGGATCGGCGATCCCTGGTTCAGCCCGGGCCGCGGCCGATAATGGGGGGATGGACCGTGCAGCCATGGCAGGCTTCTTGCGCCAGCGCCGCGAGGCGCTGCAGCCCGGGGACGTGGGGCTCCCGGCCGGCGCGCGCCGCCGGACCCGGGGCCTGCGGCGGGAGGAGGTCGCGGCCCTGGCGGCCATGTCAGCCGACTACTACACACGGCTCGAGCAGCGGCGCGGCCCGCAGCCCAGCGAGCAGATGCTCACCTCGCTGGCCCGGGCGCTGCGGCTGACCCGCGGCGAGCGCGACTACCTGTTCCAGATGGCCGGGCACAATCCTCCCGCGCCGGTGTCGGTGTCGGCCGCGGCGCACGTCGCCCCGGCGCTGCTGCGGGTGCTGGACCGGCTGTCGGACACGCCGGCGCTGATCCTGTCCAGCCTGGGCGAGACGCTCGCGGCGAACCGGATGGCCGCCGCGCTGTTGGGCGACGAATCGGGGTACACGGGCCTGGCCCGCAGCGGGATCTACCGCTGGTTCACCGATCCCGGGGCGCGGCTGCGCTACCCCGAGGGCGACCGCGGCCGGCAAAGCCGTGCGCAGGTCGCGAACCTGCGCGCCGCCTTCGGGTCGATGGGCCCGCGGTCGCGGGCCGGGGAACTGGTGCGTGCGCTGCAGAAGGCGAGTCCGGAGTTCGCTGAGCTGTGGGAGCGGCACGAAGTGGCCAGGCGCTTCGAGGACCACAAGACGCTGCTCCATCCCGAGCTCGGCCCCATCGAGCTGGATTGCCAGGTGCTGTTCACCGAGGACCAGTCGCAGGCGCTGCTCGTGCTCACCGCTCCCCCGCACACCGAGGGTTACGAGAAACTGCAACTGCTCGCCGTGCTGGGCCAGGAGCACTTCGCCGGGGCCGGACGCGGCTAGCTGTTCGGCCAGGGACGTGCCAGCCGCCCGGAGGGAATCGCCATGACCGTGTCACGCCTGCGGCATATCCCCGGAATCGGCGTGGATGAGATCGGCGATGCCGCTGACGCTACCGGGAACCCCCGCTTCCTGCGGCTGGAGAACCTCGACACCGACGTGCCGCCGCCTGCCGTCGCCCGCGCGGCCACCCATGCCGCCGTGGACGCCGATGACGCGAACAGCTACCTGCCGTTCCAGGGGCACCGTGCGCTGCGGGAAGCCGCGGCCGCGCACGTCAGCGCGATGACTGGCCGGCGCTACGACCCGGGAACGGACTGCGTCAGCGTGGCCGGCGGCCTCAACGGCATCCTCAACGTCCTGCTGGCCACGGTGGAACCAGGCCAGGAAGTCGTCATCTGCGACCCGATCTATGCCGGGCTGGTCAACCGCATCCGGCTGGCCGGCGCGATCCCGCGGCACGTGCGCTGCGTTCCCGGCGCAGCCGGCTGGGAGACCGATCCGGGGGAGCTGGCCGCGGCCATCGGCCCGCAGACCGCCGCCGTGCTGCTCATGAGCCCCGCCATGCCCACCGGGGCAGTCCTGTCCGGCGAGCATTTCGACGCCATCGCCGGCCCGGCCGGCCGCTACGGCGCCTGGATCATCTGGGACGCCGCCATGGAACGGATCGTCTTCGGTGATCGCCGGCCCGTGCACCCGGCCACGCACCCGGGCCTGGCCGACCGCACCGTCACGGTCGGCTCGGCCTCGAAAGAGCTGCGCATGATCGGCTGGCGGGTGGGCTGGGTCGCCGGGCCGGCCCCCATCATGAAGGACATCAGCCTGGTCGGCCTGACCAACGTGGTGTGCCAGGTCGGCATCGCGCAGCAGGCCGTGGCCGCGGCGCTGCGCGATCCGGGCGCCGCCGCCGACGTGGCCGCGGCCACCCGCATCTGGCAGCGGCGCTGCGACTACATGCTGGACCAGCTGGCCGGCTATCCCTGTGTCCGACCGGACGGCGGATGGTCACTGCTGATCGACTGCGCCCGCCTGGGCCTGCCCGCGGCGGAAGCCTCGCAGCGCCTCTTCACCCGGTCCGAGGTGGCCGCGACCCCGATGACGGGCTGGGGTCCGGGCGGCGAGCGCTACCTGCGCCTGGTGTTCGCCAACGAGCCCGTCGAGCGGCTCGGCGACCTGCGGGCCCGGTTCGACGCCGCCTTCGGCTGATCCGCGGCGCAGACCGCGGCGTCACGTCAGTCCCGGTCCGGGTCCCGGCCGGGCCGCACGTAGCCGAAGAACGCACGGCGCTTGATGAGCTCGGCGACATCCGCGGGCACCATGGTTTCCCAGGAGTCGTCGTTCGCGGCTATCCGCCGGAGCACATCGCGGCTGAAAATCGGCAAGAACTCGGGCTTGTAGTTGCCGAGGTGAACGAAACTGCCACGGCCCGCGAGATAGTCATACAGCGGCTGCAGCTCGGGCTGGACCCTGATGTCGTTGACGGTCATGATCTGGTCGCCCGGCGACCGCTGCAACGGGTAGACATAGAGCTTCAGGTCGTTCTTGAACAGCCGCCCGAAGCTTTCCAGGATCCCGCCGGGCAGTTGCACATGATTGCTCTCGTCGAACAGGTCGATGAGGCTCGGCACCCCCATGACGATGCCGATCCTCTCGGTGGTCCGCTCGGCGATGTAGGCGGCCAGGCGGTAATAGTCGAAGTAGTCGCTGATCAGGACCGTCATGCCGCAGGCCGCGAGCAGTTCCGCGCGGGCCAGGAAATCACGCCGGTCCACGTCCGCCCCGCCCGCGAGCAGGTTGCGCATCGTGATCTCGGTGAGGGCCAGCACCGGCTTGCCCATGACGTCCGGATCTTCCTCGAAGCGCGTGCGGGCCGTCTCCAGCATGTCCAGGTTCACGTGCGTCGGCGGGCGGAAGCTGCCCCGTTCCACCAGGATCGCCTTCTTGCGGAGCACTTCGCTCGGCTGCAGCACCTCGCGATCGGGACCGAACATGGCCACGCCGCTCAGGCCGAGTTGCACCAGCTTGAGCGCCATCAGCCGGTTGTCCACGCCGCGGAACTCGATCCCGCGGAACTGGATCATGTCAATCTCGATGCGTCCGGTGGTCAGCCGGTCGAGCAGGTTCTCGATGAGCCTGTCCGGCTCGTGATGCTGGAAGAAGGCCCCGTACAGCAGGTTGACGCCGACAATCCCCAGCGCCTCCTGCTGCAGCCAGGCCTCCACATCGAGCATCCGCACATGCATCACGATCTGGCTCGGCTCGTCCTGCGGCTGGGACTGGAACTTCACGCCCATCCAGCCGTGACACTCGTTGCCGCCCTGGAAGCTGCGCGCCACCACCGTGTCGGCGAACGCGAAGAAGCAGTTCTCGTGACCGCGCTCATCGCCCAGCCGGTCCACGTTGAGCTCGAATTCCTTGTCGAGCATCCCCTGGAGCCGTCCGGCGGACACGTAGCGGTCCGCCTTGCCGTAGACCGCGTCGCTGACGGCCATGTCGTAAGCCGAGATCGACTTCGCGATGGTGCCCGCGGCGCCGCCGACCCGGAAAAACCAGCGCACGACCTCCTGGCCCGCCCCGATCTCGGCAATCGTCCCGTACCAGCGCCGATCCAGGTTGATGCGCAGGGCCTTCTGGTGGGTGTCGGATTCATGGGCGCCAGGTGCGAGTTCGGTCACGCGTCCCCCCGCCTGCTCCCGGCCGCTTCTCACGGCCTGGCCAGCTCATACCGGTTCAGGCCCGACATCTGCGTCCGACGCGGAGATTGTACTCATCGCGCCTGATCCGGCGCCAGCCCGGCCCGGGCGGCCCCGCCCGTCCCTACCTGGATGGTGATAACGAGGGCTGCGAGCGCAGCCCCGGCAGGCCTGCCGCCGGGGCGAAGTGGCTGCTGAGCAGCTGGTCGAATTGGCCAGCGCGCAGCGGCCGCGAGAAGTAGAAGCCCTGGGCCACCTCGCAGCCGATCATCTTGAGGCTGGCGGCCTGGCTGCTGGTTTCGACGCCTTCGGCGACCACCGCGATACCCATGGCACTGGCCAGGTCGATGACGGCCCGGACGATCGCCGTATCCACCGGGCTCTCGGCTATCCCCTGGACGAACGCGCGGTCCACCTTCACCTCATGGACGGGGAACTGCTTGAGGTACGCGAGCGAGGAATGGCCGGTGCCGAAGTCGTCGATGGCCAGCCGCACGCCGAGCCGGTTCAGCTTTTTCATGATCTCGCGGGCGCCGGACAGGTCGGCCATGACCATGCTCTCGGTGATCTCGAACATGAGCAGCTCCGGGGGCAGGCCGGTCGCCTCCAGGACCGCGCCCACGTGCGCCAGCAGCCCGCTCTCCTGGAACTGCCGCGGCGAGAGGTTGATGCTGACCGGCAGGTCCACGCCCAGCCGGTCCCGGATCGAGCGGGCCTGCTGGCACGCCTGGCCCAGCACATAACGGCCCAGCGGCAGGATCAGCCCGGTCTCCTCGGCGATCGGGATGAACCTCACGGGACTGATCAGGCCGTGCACCGGGTGCCGCCAGCGGACCAGGGCCTCGGCGCCAACGATGCGGTCCGAACCGAGCGAGTAGAACGGCTGGTAGTAGACCTCGAGCTCATCGCGGTCGAGCCCCTTCCGCAGGTCGGCCTCGATCTGGAGCCGCTCAGAGGAACGGGTCCCCATCGACGCCTGGTCGAACACCTTGTAGGTCCCCCCGCCGCCCTTCGCCTTGGCCTCGTACATGGCCACGTCGGCGTTGCGCAGCACGTCATCGGCGCTCTTGCCGGGCTCGGTGAGGGCGACGCCGACCGATACGCTGGCGACCAGCTCGTAGCCGTCGGGCAAGACGATGGGCTGCTGGACGGCGGCGCAGATGCGCCGCGCCGCGGCGACCGCCACGTCCACCCCGCCCACGTCCTCCAGCAGCACCACGAACTCGTCGCCGCCGAAACGGGCGAGCAGATCGTGGCTGCGCACCATGGCCTTGAGCCGGGCGCCGATCGCGACGAGGAACCCGTCGCCGGTCACGTGGCCGAGGCTGTCGTTGATGCTCTTGAAGCGGTCCACATCGACGAAGATCAGCGCGTGCGTCTTCCGGTCCAGGACCGACCGCCGGAGCGCCTGATCCAGCCGCTCCACCAGCAGCCGCCGGTTCGCCAGGCCGGTGAGGCTGTCGTAGCAGGCGTGCTGGTGCAGCTCGTCCTCGAAGGCCTTGCGCTCGGTGATGTCCCGGAAGGTGATCACCGCTCCCGACGGCGCGCCGTCGCTCACGACGGCCGAGGCCGTGTACGCGACCGGGATGGGCTCGCCGTCCTGGCCGCGGAAACGCGCGTCGTCCTCCCGGACGGTCCGGCCGGTCCGGATGGCCTCGATGGCCGGGACGAGCAGGAAGTCGGGGGCCACCGGCGCGCCGTCACCGACCGGGTCGTCGATCGTGATGTCGAGCGACGGCAGCTCGATCAGGCCAGCCGCGGCGCGGTTGACGAACGTCAGCCTGCCGCCCGCGTCGATGGCGCAGACGCCTTCCCCGATGTTGAGGGTGATCGAGGAGAGCCTCTCGCGCTCGATGTGAACCTGCTGGTAGAGCTCAGCGTTGCTGAGCGCCCCGCTGCCCACTGCGGCCAGCGCCCTGAGCAGGCCCCGGTCGCCGTCATCGAACGGCTCGTCCCTGCGCCGTCCCGACGCCACCAGCCACTGCCGCCGGTCGGCCACGGTCATCGGCGCGGCGAGCTGGCCGGCGGCTGGTTCATGGCCCGTCAGGGTGGCCCCCGGGCTGCGGAGCAACTGCCGGACGGCGCCCAGGATGGTCTCCAGCACGGCCTGCTGGCGCAGCCCCCGGTTCGCCTCCAGGGTGACCTCGTACAGTCCCCGCATCCGGCTCCGGTCGTGCAGCGCCGCGAAGCGGGCGCTGATGAGCTGGCGCTCCAGGATCAGCCCGGGGATGGCCAGGGCCAGGGCCCACAGGTGCGCCTGGATCGCCAGGGCCAGGATCAGGCCGGAGAGCGCGCCCGCGCCGGCCAGCGTCATCTGGGTCGGGAGATCGCTGGTGAACTCGGTCCAGGCCGTGCCCATCGGGAGGACGATGCCGGCGATCAGGGCCGTATTGACCAGGACGTAGGCACCCACGCCGGCCAGCATGGCGGCGAGCTGGCCAGCGGTCAGCGGGTCAGCGGGGACAGCGATACCGCGGCTCACCGCGAGTCCCAGGCCGGCCGCGAGGAGAACCTGGCCGGCGTTGAAGGCGGACTTGACGACCGGGCGCCGTCGGGCCGCCTGGGCCAGGATCGTCGTCAGGCCCATGGTCACCAGCGTGAGCAGCGGCGGCACGAGCAGGGCGAGGATGACGAAGATGCCCTCGTCCGTGTTGAAGGCCTCGGATTCGCCGCCGCGGTACACCACGACCGGCCACACCCAGCTGGCCAGGGCGAGGACGCCCATCGCGGCCGCGATGATCCACTGGCTCCCGCTGACCTGGGCCCAGCCCGGCTGCCGCCATCCGGCCAGGCCCAGGGTGGCCACGCCCCCCGCGATCGAGGCGGCGATGACGACCCAGGTCGCGGCGGGGATCCTGCTGGCCCGGCTCGGCCGCCGGGCTGGTCACTTCCATGCTGAGCTGTTCCAGGCGGCGCCGGACCAGGCCGCCCCGTTCCAGGCCGACCCGGTCCAGCCGCCGTCGTTCCAGGCCCGGCTGGCCCAGTCTTCGCCGTTCCAGGTCGCCCCGGTCCAGCCGCCGTCGTTCCAGGCCCGGCTGGTCCAGGTCCAGCCGTTCCAGTCCGCGCCACTCCACGCGTAGCCGTTCCAGTTCCCGCCCCCGCCAGGCCCTTGAGTGAGGCTGAGCCCGGACCACAGGTTCGCGTTCCAGGTGTCAGCGGAACCGCCGGGAGACAGGGAGACGGTGGCCCCCAGCAAGGCGCCGACAAGGCCGGTGGCCGACTGGTGGTAGTCCATCGGTCCCGCGGTGGCGGCCGCGTAGGCGTTCAGGGCCCCGTGGCCGTCGACGAACGGGTTACCCACCGGGCCAGGGCTGGTCGTGCCGAGCAGGCGCGCCTTGACCTGGTCGGGATCAAGACCGGGATTGTCCGCCAGCACCAGCGCCGCCGCTCCGCTGGTGATCGCGGCGCTGAACGAGGTGCCCGAGCCCACGAAATTGGCCGCGCCGACCTGGGCCGAGGGGTACTCGCTGTCGATCATCGAGCCGGGCGCGGCCAGGCTCACCACGGACCGGCCCGACGTGACCAGGTCGGGCTTGGCCCAGCCGTCGCGTGAGGTCGGCCCGACGGAGCTGAAGTCGGTCATCTCATCGTCCGTGGCAGACGGCGTGGCCATGTCGTCCAGCGCGCCGACGGTGATGACCATCGGGTCGTCGCCCGGGGACAGGATGGTGCCGTTGAACGGCCCGGCGTTACCGGCCGAGGTCACCACCGTGATACCCGCGTTCCAGACGGCCTGGACGGCCTGGTCCAGGGGATTGGTCACCGTGGACTGGCTGGACTGGTAGCCGAGGGAGAGGTTGAGGATCTTGATGCCGTCGGCGTTCTGGTGGTCGACCGCCCACTGCAGGCCCGTGATGAGCGTGCTCAGGTGGGTCAGGCCCTGCGCCCCCGCCACCTTGATCGACACCAGCCGGGCGCCGGGTGCCTCGCCTGAGTACTGGCCGTTCGAGGAGGCCCCGTTGCCGGCGATCAGCCCGGCCACGAACGTACCGTGCCCGTAGCCGTCCTGGAACGGGTTGTTCCCGCCAGTCAGGTCAACCCCGGCCAGCAGCCGGCCCGAGAAGTCGGGCAGGCTGTCGATACCCGTGTCCAGCACGGCGACCGTGACCCCCTGGCCGGTGTCCCCCTGGGCCGCCAGCTGGGCCGCCCCGGTCTCCTGGAGGAACGCGTCCGACGGCGTGTGCGGCCCGGTGGACTCGGGGACGGTCTGCACGCTCACCGCGGCGTCGGGGGTGACGGTGATGCCCGGCAGCGCGGCCAGCACCGGCTCCAGGACCGTCGGAACCAGGGCCTGCACCCCATTGATGAGGTGGAACTGGGCCAGGATGGTGCCACCCACCCCGAGCACCGCGCTGACCGGGCTCAGCAGCCCGGTCGCGGTGACGATGACGGTATCTTCCGGGCTCGCCGACGCGGCCGGGGCGCCCGTCACCGCGGTGGCCGTTAAGGCCGCCGCCAGGGCCGCCGCGGCGGCGATCCGGCCTTTCGCCCGGCGGGCGCACCGCGCCCGGGAACTGACACCTGTGCCCAATGAGACATGACGCCACATTTGGCAACCCCTCCCCTTGGGTGCCTTTTGATCCACCTACCGTACGCGGACCGGCTCCTTTTGGAAGGGAATTGACTTACACAAGTTGCGATTCTTTGTTATTCCCATCTAATTCAATGGAAATTAGTAGTGGGCCTGCCTATCCCTGCAATCGAATCGTATTCCGGGGAAGGTTGCCCAAACCTTGAAAATATATCCCGGTATGCGCACTACATCCTGATCACGGGGCCGCCGCCGGTGACGGCTTCCGGCACCCTATGCCCGGATGACCGGCCGGCCCGGACCGCTCCCGTCCCGGCCACCCAGCTCACGTTCCACCTGCTTTCCCCAGCTGAGCAACGCGTCGCGGAGCAGCGGCTCGCGGCCGTAGAAGCGCTGCGCGGGCAGCGGCACGCTCACGGCCAGGGCGGCCCCGGACAGTCCCCGCAGGACCATGCCCACCGCGCAGATACCCTCCGAGTTCTCCTCACGGTCGTAGGCCACCCCCTCGGCCCGGACCTGGTCCAGCTCTTCGAGCAGGGTCGCCGGGTCGGTGATCGTACGCGGGGTGAGCCGGGGCAGCTTCCCCGCCGTCGCCCGCGCGAGATCCTGCGCTGACATGCCGGCCATGAAAGCCTTCCCGTTCGCGGTGCAGTGCAGCAGGAAGGCCTCGCCGACCGAGCTGACCGCGCGGAGCCGGTGCGGCGCGACGACCTGGTCCACGAAAGTCGCCCGGTCCCGGTCGAGGATGGACAGGTCAACGGTCTCGCTCACGTCGTGCGACAGTTCCTCCAGCAGCGGGTGAATGCTGGCGATCAGGCCACGCCGCGCCGTGTCGGCCAGCCGGCCGACCTCCGGGCCCAGCCGGTACCGGCCCCGCGGCCCCCCGCTTTCGACCAGCCCCTCATCCTCGAGCGCGTTCAGCAGCCGGTGCACCGTGGACCGGGCCAGCCCGACCCGTTCCGCGACTTCCGCCTGGGACAGGGCCCCCTCGGCCTGCCGCAGCGCCCGGAGGATGTCGGCTGCCCGGGCGATCACCTGGATGCCGGCACCACCCGTATCCTCCGCTGACCTCTCCATCGAGGGACCTCCCGCACCTGTGTCCATGGAAGCGCGGCCGGGTGCCCGGCAGCCTCCGCGGGAACAGCGTAGGGGCTTACCCGCACGTTCTGCCGGAGTTGGCCGGCCCGGTGGCCCGGGCGGAGGCCGCGGGCCCGGGTCAGGCACCGGGGGGCAGCGCGAGCAGCGCCGCCGCCTCAGCCACCGAGGCCACGGGCCGGTCCAGATCGCGGGCCAGCCGGACCGCCCGTTCCACCAGCGGGCGGTTTCCCGCGGCCAGTTCGCCTTGGCGCAGGTGCAGGGTGTCTTCCAGGCCGGCCCGGGCGTTGCCGCCGAGAGCCAGCCCCATCGCGGTCAGCCGCAGGTTCGCCCGGCCGATGGCGATGACCTGCCAGATAGCCCCGGACGGCAGGCGGCCGACCATGGTGAGCAGGTTTTCCGGCGTGGCGGCCATGCCGCCCCGGACTCCGAGGACGATGCTGAACTGGAGCGGCTCGGCGAGCAGATCCTCCCGTTGCAGCTGCAGGCACGCCTCCAGGTGACCGGTGTCGTAGATCTCCAGCTCCGGCTGGACGTTCAGCTCGCGCATGCGGGCGGCCAGGCGGCGGACGGCCAGCGGCGGGTTACGGAACTCACCGGCGCCGAAGCTCATGCTGCACGGGTTCAGCGTCGCCATCCGGGGCCGGAGCTCGACCAGCCGCGCACGTTCCTCATAGGGCACGTCCAGGCCCACCCCGGTGGACAGCTGCACCAGGATCGGGCACCGGCTGGCGATCAGCTCCATGACCCGGCGGGCGACGGCGAGGTCGGCCGTCGGCCGCTGCGCCTCGTCGCGCAGGTGGACGTGCGCGACCGCGGCGCCCGCCTGGTACGCCGCCTCGACTTCCGCCGCGATCTCCTCCGGCGTGGTGGGCAGCGCCGGGTTGTCCGCCTTCGTCGCGATCGGCCCCGTGGTGGCGACGGTGATGACGGCCGTCACGGCGCCGCCGCGTCCGTCCGGGTACCGATGATGACCAGCAGGGTGGCCGGGCGCGCGGACCGGTTGTCCACGCGGCGGACCGTGCCCTGGGCCAGGTGCACCGAATCCAGCGGCCCGATTTCCTCTTCTCGGCCGTCGGCCCGGACCATCAGGGTCCCGTCCAGGACCACGTACACGGTTTCCTCCCCGGCCGGCGACTCGTCCGCGCCCCCGCCCGGGAGGTAATAGGACAGGCCGACCCAGAAGCGCTGGGTGGGCCCGGCCTCGTGGCCCTGCAGCCGCGTCGTGGCCACCCCGTGATGAGCCGGCGCCACGTAGCCGGGCGCCTCGGCGTGCCGGGTAACCCGCATCACGTCAGGCTCCCCGGCCGGTCTCGAGACGGTACGTGCCCGACGGGTCGATCATGGCGACGAGCCGGACGATGCAGCCGTCCCCGCCCACCCAGCGCCATGGGAAGGCCGCGAACGTCACCCGCCTGCCGGACACCTTGTCCAGGTCACCGCCGACGTTCTCGAACCCGTAGATGCCCTGGGACAAGATGGCCCGGTGGCAGGGCTCCCATTCGGCGAAGTCATCGCGCACCTTCCGGCCCGTTTCGGCCTCGTACTCGGCCACGGCCCACGGCAGCAGCCCGCCCTGGGCCTCAGCCGGCCCGTGCGGGCCGATGGCGGTGGCCAGCGGATGATCGAGCGCCTGGGTGTCGGTGCCCACCGCCTTGACTCCCCGGGCCGCGAACCATTCCCCCGCTTCCTTGTAGAAGCCCGGGGAGTAGGCGTAATAGTCGGCGCTGTCGCTGTAGTGGTGATGCCAGCCGGTGTTGACGATGACGATGTCCCCGGGACGTATCTCGGGGCGGGCCGCCTCCAGGTCGTCCGGGGTGACCACTTCCCACTTCTTCTTGGGGATCGACACCACCACCCCGGTGCCGAAGAACGCGCTCAGCGGGATCTCGTGCAGGAGCGGCGCCCCCTCGATCACGTGTCCCGGCGCGTCGATGTGCGTGCCGGAGTGCATGACGGTGGTGATCTTCTGGGTCAGCACCCGGCTCTTCGCCATGCCGTGCAGCCGCTCGATCTTGACGTCTTCGAAGTACGGCCAGGCCGGGACGCCGTGTCCCCAGGGGTGCGACAGGTCGTAGAACTCCAGAGCCGCCTCGCCGGGGCTGCTGGGCCACTGGAAGGTCATCCGGGCATTCCTCTCTCTGGGGTGTGCCGCACGGGGGTTTGCGGCACGGGGGTTTGCGGCATCGGGGTTTGCGGCACGGGGGTCTGCGGCACGGGGGTTTGCGGCACCGCGCAGCGGGTGGCGCGGCTGGGTGTCTGGGCCAGCACGTGGGCGGCGAGCTCCCGCCCCGCGGCCGCCTGGCTGCCCGGTCCCCACGGCAGGAAGCCGCGGCCGGTCTTGGCGCCGAGATCCCCCCGCCGCACCAGTGCGCGGAGCAGCGGGCTCGGCTCACCGTCGGTGCTGAGCGCGGGCAGCACGGCGTCGTGGATGGCGAGCGTCAGGTCCAGCCCGACGTAGTCCGCGTTCTCGATCGGGCCCATCCGGGCCAGCCGGAGCCCGATGGTGTTCCTGGCGACCAGATCGACCGTGTCCGCGTCGCAGATGCCGTCGGCGACCAGGGCGATCGCCTCACGCCACAGGGCGTGCTGCAGCCGGTTGCCGATGAATCCGGGCACGTCCCGGCGGACCTGGACCGGTGTCTTGCCGAGGTGGCCCAGGAGCAGCATGACCCGCGCGGTCACCTCCGCTGAGGTCAGCCGCCCGGGGATCACCTCGACCACGGGGATGAGGTCGGGCGGGTTCCACCAGTGGGTGCCGAGGACCCGCTCCGGGCGGTGCGCCCGCTCGGCGATGGCCGTGACCGGCAGCACCGAGGTGTTGGTAGCCAGCACGGCGTCCGGCGCGGCCACGGAGACCGCGGCGAAGACGTCGCGCTTGACGGCCAGATCCTCGACCACCGCCTCGACCACGAGATCCGCGCCCCGGACCGCCAGGGCCAGGTCCGCGGACCCGCCGACCTCCCCGACGCGGCCGGCCGCGTCGCCGGCGGCCGGGCGGCGGCCAACCGGGCGGCGGCGACCGCCTCGTCCAGCCGGTCTGGTTGCACGTCGCAGAGCGTCACGTCCAGCCCGCCGGCCGCGAGCACCGCGGCGATGACCCGGCCCATCAGCCCGGCCCCGACCACCGCGGCCCGGTGAAACCCTTGGCCGGGACCGGCGGCGCCACGGCCGGTTCCGGGGCCGGGCCCGGGGCCGGGGCCTGGGCTGGGGCCGGGGCGGGGGACGTTCGCCGCCTGGCCGGCACTCAGCATGCCGTGTAGCCGCCGTCCAGGTAGAGGACCTGGCCGGTAAGGAAGGCCGAAGCGTCACTGAGCAGGAACTGGAGCGCGCCGACCAGGTCGCCGGGCTCGGCGAGCCTGCCCAGCGGGATGCGGGCCAGCATCGCTTCCCTGGTGGCCCGGCCGCGCTCGTCATCGGCGTACATCCACGCGGTGAGGTCGGAACGGAAGACGGTGGGCGCGAGCGCGTTGACCCGGATCTGCGCGCTGCCCCACTCGGCCGCCAGCGATCTGGCCAGCAGGTCCACCGCGGCTTTGGACGGGCAGTAGGCGCTGTAGCCGGCCGGGTGCCCCAGCCGCCCGCGGGTCGAGGAGACCAGGACGACGCTGCCGCCCTCACCCTGCTCGATGAGCTGCCGGCCCGCTGCCTGGCAGACCAGCCAGGATCCGCGGACGTTCGCATCCTGCACCCGCTCGAAATCCGCGACATCCATCACCGTGATCGGGGCGACATGGTTCATCCCGGAGGCCACGAGCACGCCGTCCAGGCGGCCGTGGGCCGCCACCGCGGCCCGGACCATCTCGGTGGCGTCGTCCGGGGTCTGCGGCCGCCGCGGCACGGTCGCCACCAGGCGGTCCCGCGGCTGCGCGGACGGTCCGCCGCGCACCTCGGCCGCCAGCCTGGTGAGCGAGGCCACGTTGGCTCCGGCCAGGGTAAGCGCCGCGCCGGCCTGCGCCAGGGCCCGGGCGGCAGCGCTGCCGAGCGCGCCGGTGGCCCCGGTGATCAGGACCGACTTGCCGGCCACGCTGAACCGGCTCGTGACCCCGCTGTCCGGGCCCGCCGCCGCGCCGGTCAACCCAGCCGAAGATTCCATGGAACGGAATGCTTAACCCGCATCATGGAAAAGTCAAGACACGCCCCGGACGGCGGCCGGCCCGGCCAGGCGGCCGTCAGTGCCCGACAGGAACCCTTGACCTGGACGTTCAGCGGGCGGTAGATTCCACCATCCCGTCTAATGGGATAGCAAAACCGTATCGCGGGCACTGACCAAGGGACGGTCAAGGCATCGTCGCCAAGCAAGCCGGAGGTACACCTCTTATGAAAATCCCAGGCCGAACGGTCTGCGCGGCGGCGGGGCTTGCCCTCGCCACCACGCTCAGCGCGTGCGGCAGCGGCGGGGGTTCCGCCACTGCGTCCTCCTCGGGCCCGATCGTCATCGGGGCCTCGATCCCCCTGACCGGCCCGCTGGCCGGCTTCGGCTACTTCGAGAAATGGGGCTACCAGCACGCCGTCAACGTGGCGAACAGCGCGGGCGGCATCAAGATTGACGGCGTGAAGCGCAAGGTCAAGCTGATCATCCTGGACGACCAGACCAACCCCAATACGACGGTCAACAACGTTCAGCAGCTCATAACGCAGGACCACGTGGACGCCCTGCTCGGCTCCTGCACTGACTCGCTGGTCGAGCCGGGCGCGCTGATCGCCAACCGGATGGGCGTCCCCCTGGTCACCCCGTGCGCCGCCACCAACACCTTCGCCGCGACCGCGAAGTGGACCTGGGCCTGGGATCTCTTCTTCAACTCCGAGAACCTCACCGAAACGCCGTTTAACACCGCTGACGAACTCGGGCTCAAGGCGAAGACCAACAGCAAGGTCGCGATCATCCACTCGAACGGCAAGAACGAGAACATCATCGGCACCATCGAGTGGCCGGCCTGGGCGAAGAAGCACGGCTGGAAGGTCGTGTACAACACGGCCGTCCCCCCGACCCAGACGCAATTCACGTCCTCGCTGCAGGCCGCGAAGGCGGCTGGCGCGGACATGCTCCTGGTGGTCATTTCACCTCCCGGGGCCATCGCGCTGCGCAAGCAGATGGTTTCCGTGGGATATGCCCCGAAGATTCTGGTTGAGGAAGAGGGCGGCGAGCCGCTGCAGTTCGCCCAGGCCCTCGGCAAGCTCGCGAACGGCGTGATGGTCGGCGGTTACTGGGATCCGTCGTTCCCCTTCCCGGGCGCGAAAGAGCTGATGGCGGAGTTCGGGGCGCAGACTCATCAGACCGGCTCGCAGCACATCGCGGACACGGACACCGCGGCTACGGTCCTGCTCCAGGCCATCGCCCGGGCGGGGTCGCTGGACAAGACGGCGATCAATAACCAGATAGCCAAGACCAATGGGATGTTCGTGGCCGGGCATATCAAGTTCAACGCCAATCACACCTCCACCCTGCCCATGGTTGAGGAACAGTGGCAGAACGGCAAGAGCGTCATTATCGCCCCGCCGGGCCGGGCCACTGCCAAGGTCCTCTTCCCGCTGCCGGCGAACGGATGAATTAGCGCGGCATAAACGGTAATCGCCGCACCGCGCCCGGCCGTCACGTGACGGCCGGGCGCGGCGCCGTGCCGTGGCCAGGGAATGGCTCAGTAACCTGCGCATGAACATTGGACAACCAGCATATTCCAGATATGCACTGCCGCACTTATTCAAGTACCTGAGGACTTGTGTCCGGTGCCCTCGGGACTTGCGCCTCTACGAGTTATGGCCCATGTCCCCCTAGCGTGGGATACGAAGATAGGAAAGGTCTCGAAGGGGGTCCTCGAAGTGAGATGGTTCAGGAGCACTATCGGGAGCCTGGCCGCCGCTGCGACCGCGCTCAGCCTGGGCCTGGCTACGGCTGGCGCGGCGATGGCAGTCACACCTCAGCCCACCAAGGAGGAAGCGGGGTACAACTTTGCCGGAGGTAATGCGCACTTCCGTTACGCCGCCGCCAGTGTTTACCTGCGGGACGCGAGCCAGTACAGCGGCAGCATCGGCGCACTGGGCCAGTCAGTACAGCTCTGGGGCGGCGGCCGGGTTTACGTGCTAGGCGTGTCCGACACCACCACGAAGAGTCCGTGGTCACCCGCCGTGGCAGTGTTCAACAACTCGACACACGCCCTAGTCGATACGGGCAGCTTCGGCACAGTGAGCTATCCGATCGGGCACACCGTGCGTGAGTCCATTTACTACAACACGTCCACCGGGAACCTGTCCTTTACGGTGCAGGATGTTACGTCTTCTATGGCGTACACCTCCAACACCGTGACAATGAATGTCGGAACAGGGGTGAACTTCACACAGGCACGGATTGGCACCGAATTCGGTGATACGCCCTGGTCGGCTCCGGCCTTCACGGCGCCGGCTAGCCAGCAAAAGACCGCGTCCATCTCCAATGGCGCGCTGACCAACTACCGCGGCCAGCAGTACGGGCTGACTGGGTACTGGGCCAACACGCCTCTGATCATGACCGGCGCGGGGAGTGTGACTGAGGCGGCCCCCGGTGCTATCGGGAGCAACGCATTCAACACCTACCTGGTGCCGTAGAAGAGAAAAGGCATGAAATAGCCCGGCCCGGATGTTCCCGGGCCGGGCTGCTCTTGGAAAGGCGGCTCCTCGGGCAGGGTGATCTTGGCGGATTCCCGTCATCTCGGATCTCCGTTGGCATGCCGATGCCGACCTCCCGGCCGGGCTAGGCCTGGCCCGGCTGGGCGCGGGAAGGCTGGGCGGCTGAAGGCTGGGCCGAGACGGGCCCGCCTGGGCCAGCGGGGACCGGCCCGGCGGGCCCGTTCCCCTTGGCCTCCCCCACGTACAGGGACAGCAGGCGGTCGTCGGCCCGCATCTCCGCGGGCGTGCCCACCAGGGCGACCCGGCCCTTCTCCAGGACGGCCACGTGGTCGGCCAGGGCCAGGCCGCGCTCGACGTTCTGCTCGATGACGATCATCGACACGCCACGGCCGTTGATCTCCCGGAGCGTCTCGTAGAGGCGGTCCACCGTGATCGGCGCGAGGCCGAGCGAGATCTCGTCAAAGACGATCAGCCGTGGCTCCGCCATCAGCGCGCGGCCGATCGCCAGCATCTGCTGCTGCCCGCCGGACAGCGCGAAACCCGAGTTGCCGCGGCGCTCGCGGAGGGCACCGAACACTTCGTAGACGGCGCCGAGCCGGCGGTTCCGCTCCCGGGCCGATCCCGCCGCCCTGGCTCCGAGCAGCAGGTTCTCTTCGACGGTCAGGTCGCCGAAGATCTTCCGGCCCTCCATGCAGTGCGCGATCCCGAGGCGGACGATGTCGTGCGGCCGGCGGCCGTCGATGCGCTGCCCGTCGAACCAGATCTCACCCCCGCTGACCGGCACCATCCCGCTGACCGACCTGGCCGTGGTGGTCTTGCCCGCACCGTTCGCCCCGAGGAGCGCGAGCACTTCGCCCTCGCCCACCGAGAATGAGACCTCGTGCAGGGCGCGGAACGCGCCGTACCGGGCGGCGACACCCTTCACCTCCAGCAGCGGGCGGCCCGGCAGACGGTCCCGGCCGCTGATATGCCTGACCCCCTCCCCGCCGGAGGTGCCCAGATATACGGCCGCGACCTGCGGGTCAGCGAGCACCTGGCCTGGTTCCCCGGACACGAGCAGCCGCCCGCCGTCCAGGACCACGAGCCGGTCGCAGGATTCCCTGATCACGTCGATGACGTGCTCGACGATCAGGATCGCGTCTACTTCCTGGCGGAGCGTGCGGATCAGCGCGATCAGCTCGCGGAGCTCGGACTCGACCAGCCCGGCGCCGATCTCGTCGAGCAGCAGGATCCGGGGCCGGACCGCGAGCGCGCGGGCCAGTTCCAGCCGCTTGAGGCGGAGCAGGCCGAGGTCGGACGCACGGGTCCCGGCGAACTCGAGCAACCCGCAGCGGGCCAGGATCCGCTCACACTCCACCCGGGCGGCCCGCCCCGTCCCCTTGGCCCCGTGCAGGTGCGCGACGAGCAGGTTCTCCATCACGGTCATCTGGCCGAACGGCCGCGGCACCTGGTGCGTGCGGCCGATGCCCCGCCGGGCCCGCTGCTGGGCGCCAGCGCCGGTGACGTCCTCCCCGAACAGCTCGACCCGGCCCTCCCCCGAGATCGCCCCGGACAGCAAGCCGATGAGCGTGCTCTTGCCGGCCCCGTTGGGCCCGATCATGCCGAGGACCTCGCCGCCGCGCAGTTCCAGGTCCACTCCGTCCACCGCGCGCACCCCGCCGTAGACCTTGCTGATCCCGGCCGCCCGCAGCAGGACCCCGCCGCCGCGCCGCGCCGCATCCACCGCGTCGGGGACGGCACCCGCGTCCGCAGCGGCACCCGCGCCCGCAGCATCATCCGCGGCCGTGGCGGTACCCACGGCCGAAGCGGCGTCCGCGGGCCGGGCGGGAGCCGCGGGCGCGGGCGGGCGGGACCGGGGCCACGCCGTGCCGTAGCGCCGCAGCAGCGCCCGGGTGAGCTGGCACGCCGCCCCCCACAACCCGTTGGGGGCCAGCCGGATGACGATGATGAGCAGCACGCCCAGGATGATCAGGTGCATCGTGGGATAGTTCGCGAGCCGCTGGGAGATCCCGACCGAGATGGCCGACCCGGCCAGCGGGCCGACGATCGTGCCCACCCCGCCGATGATGGCCGCGTTGACGGTCTCCACCGTCCAGTCCAGCGCGAACGATCCGGCCGGCTCGACGTAGCCCGTCCACTGAGCCTGGATACCGCCCACGATCCCCATCACGAACGAGGCGATTACGAAGGCGGTCAGCTTGGTCCGGAAGGTGAGGACCCCGACGCGCTCCGCCACGTCCTCGTCGTCCCGGATCGCTTTCAGCCCGAGGCCGAGCCGGCTCCGGACCAGCCCGGCCACGACGGCCGTGGCGACCAGCGCGACCACGAGCGAGAGCAGGTAGATGGTCTGCGGGGAGGGGGCGGTGCCCGGCAGCGTGATGCCCGCGTTGCCGCCGAACCCGTTGAAGTTGGACATGAAGATGCCCAGCGCCTCGGCCAGCACGAGCGAGCCGATGGTGAAGTACAGCCCGCGGAACCGCAGCATCGGCACGGCGACGATCAGCGCGAACACCACCGCGACCAGCCCGCCGGCCAGGACCGACGGGTACAGGCCCAGACCCGCCTTGGCCGCCGCCTCGGCGGTGCCGTAGGAGCCGATTCCCACGAACGCGGCCACGGCCAGCGAGACGATGCCGCCGTAGCCGGCCATCAGGCTCCAGGCCTGGGCCAGCGCGGCCAGCTGGACGATCTCGAACGCCACCAGCAGCCCGTAGGACCCGGTGTACCCGGGGACCACGGCCAGCAGGACAGCGGCCACCAGGGCTAGCCCGGCGATCAGGATCCTGCGTCGCGTCATGCCACGGCCACCCGTCCGAACAGTCCCTGCGGCCGCAGCGACAAGACAATGAGGAAGGCGACGAAGCCGATCAGGTCGCGGTACCCGTCACCGAAGAACGCGGCGCCGACGCTCTCGATCACGCCGAGCAGGATCGCGCCGAGCAGCGTGCCCTTGACCGAGCCGAGGCCGCCCAGCACCACCACGGCGAAGCCGGTGAGCAGGTAGGTCAGGCCGGAGGTCGGGGTGAAGTCGAAGGTGAGCCCGACCAGCACCCCGCCGACCGCCGCGCAGGCCGCGGCCAGGCCGTAGACGAACACCCGGACCCGCGTCACGTTGACGCCCAGCCCGGCGGCGCTCACGGAATCCTCGGAACTGGCCCGGATCTCCCGGCCCAGCCCGGTGCGCTGCAGCATGAGATGCACCGCCCCGCAGAGGACCAGGGCGATGGCGAAGGAGATGAGGTACATCGTCGGGATGCGCACGCTGCCGACGGCGAAGGAGGCCGTCGCGTAGGAGGCCTGCAGCGACTGGGTGTCGCCGGACCAGATCAGGATGAAGAGGTTCTGGCCGATGACCGACAGCGCGAAGGTGGTCAGCAGGGCGGGCTCCGGTCCCTTGGCCATCAGCGGCTCGAGCAGGCCCCGGTGCAGCGGAACGGCGAACAGGAAGAGCAGCGGGGCGACGATCAGGATGGTCAGCAGCGGGTCGATCCCGGCGTGGCGGGTCAGTTCCAGGGCGACGTAGGCGCCGAGCACGATCAGCTCGCCGTGCACGATGTTGACCAGGCGCATCACCCCGAACACGAGGGAGAGCCCGAGCGCGGTGATGGCGAAGATGCCGCCGAGCAGGACGCCGGTCAGCAGCGCGCTGAGCAGGACCGAGCCGGTGGGAATAGTCATCCCGTTTCCTCCTCAGGATGGGCGGCGGCCGTGCCTACCGCGGCCTGCGCCTCGACCGCGGCGAGTATCGCGGTGTGGTCCTCGCCGCCGCGTCCCGCGGCGCGCAGCTGGCGCAGCAGCTGCTGCGCGCCGGCGGCCAGCGGCAGCGGGACGCTGACCTCCCCGGCGCTGTCCAGGGCGATGCCCAGGTCCTTGTGATGCAGGTCAACCCGGAAGCCGGGGGGATACGAGCGGCTGCTGAAGTTCGCCCGGCGCAGCTCCATGACCCGGTTCGCGGCCAGCCCGCGGGACAGCACGTCCAGGATGACTTCCCGGTCCACGCCGTGACGGCCGCCGAGGACGAGCGCCTCGCTGACGCCGGCGATCGTGATGGCCACCAGGACCTGGTTGCACGCCTTGACCACCTGGCCGGCCCCGGGCGGCCCGCAGTGCACGATGCTGGCCCCCAGCACCCCGAGCACCGGCCGGGCCCGCTCCAGGTCGGCCACGTCCCCGCCGACCATGATGGACAGGGTGCCCTCGCGCGCGCCGGCGTCGCCGCCGCTCACCGGGGCATCCAGCATCCGCACGTCCCGTCCGGCGGCCCGGGCGGCCAGCTCACGGCTCAGCGCGGGCGACACCGTGCTCATGTCGATGAGCAGCGTCCCGGGCCGGGCCGCCGGGATCAGCCCGCCGCCCAGCACGGCCCGCACCGCCTGGTCGTCGGCGAGCATCGTGATGATGATGTCCGCGCTGGCCGCGACCTCGGCGGCGGACTCCGCGCCCGCGGCGCCCGCGGCGACCAGCGCGTCCTGGGCGGCCCGGCTGCGGTTGTGCACGATCAGGCCGGCCCCCGCGGCGAGCAGGTTGCGCGCCATCGGCCGCCCCATCACGCCGAGCCCGATGAACCCGATTTTCCCCAACGACTGACCGGGGTGACCGTCAGCGCCCGGTGGCCCCGCCGGCGCGGGTGTCTCGCTCATAACGTGGTCTCCCGTGTCTCGCCGTACGGCGGTTCGCCGCCCTGGGGCGCGCCGCCCTGGGGCGCGCCGTCACGGGGCTTGCCGTCACGGGGCTTGCCGTCACGGGGCCCGGCCGCCCGGGACAGGCCGAACTCCTCCAGCCACCCGAAGGAGTCCTCCGGGCGGTCCCCCGACGGCCGGTATTCCAGCCCGACGTAGCCGTCGTAGCCCCGGCGGCCGAGGTAGCCGAGCAGGAACCGGTAGTTGATTTCCCCGGTGCCCGGCTCGCCCCGGCCCGGCACGTCCGCGATCTGGATATGGCTGATCAGGGGCCAGTAGGTAGCCAACGTGGTGGTGAGGTCGCCTTCCATCCGCTGCATGTGGTAGGCGTCGTACTGCAGCCGCACATTCTCCCGGCCGGTCTGCGCGATGAAGGCGGCCGCCGCGGCGGTCGTGGTGAGCAGGCAGGGGCCGTTCTCCATCGAGTTGACCGCCTCGATCATCACCTGGCGGCCCGCCCGCGCGGCCTGGTCGGCGGCCCAGGCCACGGTGTCCCGGGCCAGCTGGAGCTGCTGGTCCAGGGGGTAGCGCTCGTCGCGCTGGCCGACCAGCAGGTTCAGCCGCTCGCAGCCGCACGCCTGGGCGATCCCCAGGGCCAGCGGCACGTTGGCCCGCAGCTGCCCGGCCCGCTGCGGGTCGGCGGCCAGGCCGCGGTCCCCGGCGGGCATGTTCCCGGCGTCGAAGTTGAGCAGGGCCAGGCGCAGGCCCCAGCGCCGGGTCAGCTCCGGCAGCCGGGCGGCGTCATCGTCCCCGGGCCACCACAGCTCGACCGCGCCGAACCCGGCCGCCGCGGCCCGGGCGAACCGCTCGGGCAGCGGCAGGTCCGCCCACAGCAGGGACAGGTTGACGGAGAACCGGAGCGTCACGCCCCACCCCCTTCACGGGCGTAAAGGCCGGGCAGGAAGCCGGCCAGGTAGGCGAACTCCTCGTGCACGTGGCGCAGCCGCCGGTTGGTGACCACGTCCAGGTCGGTGTCCGGGCCGATGGCCAGCCACCAGCAGCTGCGCAGCTCGGTGCCGTACCCGCGGTCCAGCGCGACGTGCACGAACCGGCCGGCCTCAGCCGGTTCCGGCAGGCCGGCCTCGTCCAGCCGGTGCACCACGGCACAGATCACGGCGCCGACCCCGTGAGCCGCGGCCGGGCCCGGGTCGAGCAGGTCACCGGGCGGGATGAAGCTGATCTCGGTGGGCAGCAGCGGCGGGTGGCCGCCGTAGCAGTGGTGCGTCAGGTGCGTCGCGCCCACATGCTGGCCGGGCTGCTTGCCGCGGACCCAGGCGAACGCCTTGTGGTCGACCGGGTGGAACTGGAAGTACGTGGCCTCGTCCATCCGGCTGAACCACCACTCGATCATGGCCGGGGTGATCCCGCCGAGCCGGTCCACCGCCGCCACCCGGATCCGGTCCGCGGCCAGGACCGACACCTCGTCGCGCCAGTCGAGGGCCGTGATGACCTCGGCCGCCTCGGCCCGGGTCACCACGCCGTGTGCCCGGCCTCGACGGGGACGACGGCGCCGGTCATGAACGACGCCTCGTCGCTGGCCAGGAAGGCGGCGACGTTCGCGATCTCCTCGGGGCGCGCGTAGCGCTTGAGCAGCTGGCGCCCGGTGAGCTGCCTGGTCGCCGCCTCCTTGTCCGCGAAGCTCTCCAGGTGCGCGTCGGACATGGGGGTGGATACCCCGCCCGGGCAGATGACGTTGACCCGGACGTCCGGGGCGAACTCGGCCGCGGCGGCCCGGGTCAGCCCGATCACCGCCGACTTGGACGGGCAGTAGGCGCTCACGTTGGGCAGCGCGACCAGGCCGCCGACCGAGGAGACGTTGATGACCGACCCCCCACCCGCATCCCCTCCGCCCTTCCCCCGCCGCATCTCCGGCACCACCCGCTGCAGGGTGATCAGCTGGGACAAGCAGTTCACGTGCATCAGCCGGTCGAAGTCGGCAGCCGTGGTGTCCAGCAGGGATTTCATGATCAGGATGCCGACGTTGTTGAACAGCGCGTCCACCCGGCCGAACCGGGCCATCGCCACGCTGGCCAGCTCGTCTATCGTGGCCGGGTTGACGATGTCGCCCGCGACGCTGACCGCCTTCTGCGCGGGCAGCAGGCCCGCGGTGCCGGCCAGGGCCTCCTTATCGAGGTCGGTGAGCCCGACCCGCGCCCCGGCCGCGGCGAACCGGACGGCCGCGGCGCGGCCAATGCCGCTGCCCGCCCCGGTGATCAGCGCGACCTTCCCGGCCAGATCCGTCATTGGTCTCCTCCCGGCGTGCGTCTCGCCACGGCCAGCCGGGCGAGCTCACGCGTGATCTGATCCCGGCGGGCCTGGGCCTCGCCCGGCCGCCACCGGCGGAAGCCCCGTCCGGCGGCCGCGCCGGTCTCGCCCTTGCGGACCTTCTCCACCAGCAGCGGGTGCGGCTCCGGGGTGCGGTCCAGGTCAGGCATGAGCGTCTGGTGGATGGCCAGGGTGAGCTCCAGGCCGCCGAGATCCGCCTGCTCGAGCGGGCCCACGATGCCCAGCCGCGCCCCGAACCCGAACCGGGTCACCGTGTCCACCGTCTCCGCGGTGCAGATCCCGTTGGCCACCAGGGCGATGGCTTCCCGCTTGAGCGCGTGCTGCAGCCGGTTGCCGACGAACCCCGGGACGTCGGCCGCGACGTGCACGGGCTTCATGCCGACCCGGTCGAGCAGCGCGATCGCCGCCCGGACCGCCGCCGGGTCGCTCGCCCCGGCCTGCACCACCTCGACTAGCGGCACGAGATACGGCGGATTCCAGAAGTGGGTGCCGATCACGCGCTGCCGGCCCCGCAGGTCCCGGGCGATCTCGCGGATGGGGATGGCCGACGTGTTGCTGGCCAGCACGGTCTGCGCCGGGGCCGCGGCGTCCAGCTGGGCGAAGATGCGCCGCTTGACCTCGAGCCGCTCGGGCGCGGCCTCGATGACCAGGCTGGCCTGGGCTACGGTGTCCGCGATGCCGGTCCCGCGGCGCAGCAGCCCGCCGAAACGATCGTTAGGAAGCCCCAGGAGATCGAGCCCGGCGCAGATCCGGCCGGGGAGCGCGTCCAGGGCGGCAGGCGCGGGGTCGTACACCGCCACCGGCACCCCGGCGGCCAGGAACACCTGCGCGATGCCGGCGCCCATCAGGCCGGCCCCGATGACCGCGACACGCGGTTCCTCGCTCATGCGGCCGTGTAACCCCCGTCCACGTAGATGACCTGGCCGGTGACGAAGTCCGACGCGGCGGACAGCAGGTACAAGACGATCCCGACGAAGTCCTCCGGCTCGCCGAGCCGCTTCATCGAGATGCGCGCGTAGTTGCGCTCCCGGGACGCGCGGCCCGCCTCGGTGTCGGCGAAGATCCACTCGGTCAGCGCCGACCGGAACACCGAGGGGGCGATCGCGTTGACGTTGATCCCGCGCGGGCCCCACTCGGTGGCCAGCGTCTTGGTCAGCGAGTCGGTGGCGCCCTTGGACGTGCAGTAGGCGGAGTACCCGGCGGGGCTGCCGTGCCGGCCGCGGACCGAGGAGACCAGCAGCAGCTTGCCCCGCCCGTCCTGGCCCGCTGCGGCCCGCCCGGCCAGGTGCCGGCCGAACGACTGGGCCATCAGCCACGGGCCGCGCACGTTGGCGTCCATGATGGCCTGCCAGTCCTCGTAGGCCATGTCCTCGATGGGGGCCGGCTTGTTCAGCCCGGAGGCCACGAAGACCGAGTCGACCCGGCCGTACGCCGCGGTGGCCGCGGCCAGGATGGCGTCGGCGTCGTCCTGGCGGTCCGGGCGGCAGGCCAGGGTGGTCACCTCGCCGCCGGCCTCCTTGACCTCGGCGGCCACCGCCGCCAGGGCGTCCTGCGAGCCGGAGGCCAGCAGCAGCCGGGCGCCCAGCGCGCCGAGCGCGATGGCCGCGGCCCGGCCGAGCGCCCCGGACGCCCCGGTGATGACGGTGACCCGCCCCGAGACGTCGAACAGGGAGAGCGGATCGCGCAGGATGGCAGCGGTCATCTCACGCGGTCCCGCCCGGGATGCGGAAGGTCTGATCCGGGTCGATGACCGCGACCACCCGGATCGGGCAGCCATCACCCTTGGGGAACCGCCACGGGAAGGCCATGAACGTGCACCGCTTCCCGGTGACGGCGTCCAGCTCGCCGCCGATGTTCTCGATGCCGGGGATCCCCGCCGTGAGCATGACCTTGTGCGCGGGCTCCCAGTCCGGGAAGTCGTCACTCACCTCGCGCCCGGTCTCGGCCCGGTACTCGGCCAGCAGGTGCGGCATGATCGGCCCGGGGCCGTGCTCGGCCATCCGGGTGCCCAGCGGGTGGTCGAGCGCTTGCACGTCGATCCCGACCAGCTTCACGCCCTTGTCCACCAGCCACTGCGCGGCTTCGGTGTAGAGGCCCGGCGAGTACGCGAAGTACTCGTCGTTGTCGCCGAACAGGTGATGCGCGCCCGTGTTGATCATCACGATGTCGCCCGGCCGGATCTGCGGCTCGGCCTTCTCCAGGTCCTCGGCGGTGACCACGCCCCAGCGCTGCTTGGGGATGGACACGGCCACCCCGGTGCCGAAGAAGCGCCACACGTCGAACCCGTCCAGGTAGGGCTGGTCCGGCTCGACGTGCGCGGCGGTGTCCATGTGCGTGCCCCGGTGCATGATGCCGTCGTACTCGACCGCGTAGAAGTCGTGCATCGCGTGGTAGTAGAGCCGGTTGGCGACGAACGGCTTGCTGAACGGGGACGGCCACTGCACCATGTTGTGGCCGACCGGGTGGCTGAGGTTGTAGAAGCGCAGGCCCTCGGTGCTCATCGGGCTCCACTCTCCAGCCGGTAGTTTCCCGAGGGATCGAGGATGGCCACGAACCGGATGATGCAGGCGTCGGCTTCCGGCCAGAACCAGGGGTAGGCGTGGAACGCGGCGCGCTGGCCGCTGATCTCATCGACGTCGCCGCCGACGTTCTCGATGGTCGGGATCCCGGCCCTGGCCAGCAGCTTCCCGGCCGGGTTCCAGGCCGGGAAGTCGCTGGCCACGTCGCCGCCGGTGCGCTGGGCGTACCGGCGCGGCAGCTCGGCGATGTGCGGGCCGACGAAGCGGTGCTGCTGGGCCAGCGAGGTGGCCAGCGGGTGGTCGATCGTCGCGGTGTCGATGGCGACGAGCTTCACCTGCCGGTCTGCGAGCCACCGGGCGGCCGCCTCGCTCAGGCCGGGACCGTGACCGAAGTACTCCATGTTGTCGGAGTAGTTCCGGTGCCAGCCGGTGTTCAGCACCACGATGTCGCCCGGCCGGACCTCGCCCTGCCGCGTCGAGATCGGCCGGCTCCAGGTACTCCCATTCACCCTTGGGCACGTTCAGCACTACCCCGGTGCCGAAGAACGCCTCCAGCGGCAGCTCGCCGGCGCCCGCACCCCGCTGGGCCAGGTGAATGGGGGCGTTCAGGTGCGTGCCGTGGTGCATCGAGGTCACGATGTGCTGGGTGAGGACGCCCTGCTTGGCGATAGTCGCCACCCGGTGGATCTGGATGTCGGCGTACCCGGGGAAGGCCGGGGTGTAGTGCCCCCATTCGTGACTCAGCTCCACGAACTCCAGGCCGGTGGCCGCCTCCGTTACCATCCAGTTCCTCCCACGATACGGTAGGGTTAATCCGCAGGACGAGACACTAGAGTTGCCCGGCAAAGCTTGTCAAGACTCCTTATTTCGCGGAATGGCTGGTCAGCAGGACCTCCGGAGGTAAGAGCACACGATGCAGGTCCGCCGAGTGGTCACCGGCCGGGACGCGGCCGGGAAGGCCGTGATCGCCAGCGACGGGACCCCGCCCCGCAGCCATGATCTGGTGCACGTCCCGGGCATGAGCACGGCCATGCTGTGGGCGACCGGTCCCGGGGAACAGCCCGGGACCGGGCCGGATCCGACGCCGCAGGTCACCAGCCAGGTGCCGGTGGCCGGCGGGACCTGCTTCGTGATCGTGCGTTTCCCGCCCGACTCGGTGTTCCGCGAGCCCGGGTTCGACGCCGGCGCCGCCGACGCCGAGCAGCGCCTGGCCTCGCCGGGGATCCCGGAGCTGATGGAGCCGGGGAATCCCGGGATGCATACGACGCCGACGGTGGACTACTGCGTGATTCTCTCCGGCGAGGTGTGGCTGGAACTCGACGACGGCGGGCTGACCTGCCTGCGGGCCGGGGACACGGTCGTGCAGAACGGCACCCGGCACGCGTGGCGCAACCTGAGCGGGGCACCGGTCACGATGGCCGTGGTGATGGTGGGCGCCCGGTGGTCCGGGTAGTCAGCGGTCCGGGTAGTCAGCGGCCCGGGTGATCAGCGGTCCAGGTGACCCGCGGCCCGGGCGGCGATGTGCCTCCCGATGACCAGGGAGGCCGTGGCGGCGGGGGACGGCGCGTTCAGGACGTGGATGACGCCGTCGCCTTCCTCGATCAGGAAGTCGTCGACCAGGTCCCCGGAACGGCTCAGGCACTGCGCGCGGATCCCGGACGGCCCGAACGTGACATCCGAGGCGGTGACGGCCGGGATGTAGCGGCGCATCTCGGCCACGTAGGCCGGCTTGACCAGGTCGCGCCAGATCTCCAGGGCCCCGGTGCCCGCGTAGCGCCGGGCCAGGTGGCGCAGCCCGGGGAAACGCAGGCTGTCCACCAGGTCCCGGCCGCTTACCGAGAGCCGGCCGTACCCCTCCCGGGCCAGCGCGGGCACCGCGTTCGGCCCGGCGTGCAGCGTCCCGTCGACGCCGCGGGTGAAGTGCACGCCGAGGAACGGGAACGCCGGGTCGGGCACCGGGTACACCAGGCCCCGGACCAGGCCGGCGGCCTGCGGCCGGAACGTGTAGTAGTCGCCGCGGAAGGGGACGATCCGGTAGTCGCGCCCGCCCTGGCCCGTCATCGCGGCGATACGGTCGGCCTGCAGCCCGGCGCAGGCCACCACGGTCCGGCCCAGCAGGGGCCCGGCGGCCGTCCCGGCCACCCAGCCCTGTCCCCGGCGGGTGAGCCCGAGCAGGCCGTGCCCGCACAGCACCTGGCCGCCCGCCTTGCTGACGGCCTCGGCGTAGGCCGCGCTGACCTGCCGGTAGTCGATCACCCCGCTCTCCGGGATGTGCAGCGCCCGCAGGCCGCGCACTGAGGGCTCGATCCCGGTGATCTCCGCCGGGCCTATCTCCCGCACCGCGAGCCCGTTCGCCCGCCCGCGCCCGGCCAGGTCGTCCAGCCGGACCAGCTCGCTGTCCCGGCTGGCCACCACGAGCTTGCCGGTCTGCCGGTACGGAATCTGGTGAGCCTGCGCGAACTCCATCAGGGCCAGCCGCCCCGCGGTGCAGAACCGCGCCTTCAGGCTCCCCGGCTGGTAGTACAGGCCCGCGTGGAGGACGCCGGAATTGTGCCCGCTCTGGTGCGCGCCGACCGCCGGCTCTTTCTCCAGCACCGCGAGCCGCAGCCCGGGGCGCTCGTCGAGCAGGGCCATGGCGGTGGCCAGGCCGACCAGCCCGGCGCCGATGACGATGACGTCGAAGCTGTCCCGGCTCTCCGGGCTGGTACCACTGGTCATCTCAGGCCTCCCGGGCCGGGGACTGGGGTGGGCGGGGCGGCCCGATCTGGTTGCGCAGCACGCCGAGCCCGGCCACCTCGAGCTCCACCGTGTCGCCGGGGACCAGCCACCGGCCGTCGTCGTGCTCGAGGATGCACCCGGTGCCCACCGTGCCCGAGCCGATGACGTCCCCCGGCCGCAGCACCGTGTTCCGCGCCGCCTGGCCCAGGATGTCCGGCCACGGGTAGTACAGGTCGGCGAGGTCGCCCCGGGATCGTTCCTCGCCGTTGACCCGGGCGGTCATCACGGCCCGGGTGCCGTCGAATTCATCCGGCGTAACCAGGACGGGCCCGAGGCTGGTGGCGAAGTCCTTCGCCTTGGCCGGGCCGAGCCCGACCCGCATCTCCCGGCGCTGGATGTCCCGCGCCGACCAGTCATTCATGATCGTGAACCCGCCGATCTGCCCGTCCGCACCGACGACCGCGGCCACCTCCAGCTCGTAGTCGAGCATCGCCGTCCCGGCCGGGTAGCCGATCTGCGCGCCGGGACCGTAGATGGCGGCCGGGTTGGTGAAGTAGAAGGCCGGGAACTCATACCATTCGGCCGGCACCGCCGAGCCCCGGTTCGCCCGGGCCGTGGCGATGTGCTGCTCGAACGCGAAGAAGTCCCGTACCGACGGGGGCCGCGGCACGGGCGCCAGCAGCTCGGCGCCGGCCGCGGGCACGGCGTCGCCCTCGGCCACCTGGCCGCCCCGCGCGAGGACCGAGATGAGGTCGGGCGCGCCGAGCCGGATGATCTGGTCCCCCTCGACCCGGCCCGGCCAGCCTTCCGGCGGCCCTCCCGCCGTCCTGAACGTGCACAGCCGCACCCGCGCCTCCACCTGGTCTACCGCTGCCCATCCGCCGAATTCCATATTACGGGATGCATATCCCTTGATGCGGGACAACGTGAGGGGACGGCACGAGGGGACACCCGGCAAAACCGCGGGACGCTACGCGTAGGCGTCCGGCGGGTCCAGCGCCGCCAGCGCCTCCTTGCGCACGTCCAGCAGCACCCGGGTGATCTTCTCTTCCAGGTCCCAGTAGCGCTGGGTGGGGACGGGGACCGAGATCGCCAGCAGGACGCCGGAGGACCCGCGGATCGCGATCGCGGCGGAGCAGATGCCCGGGGTGGCCTCCTCGCGGTTGTAGGCGATCCCGGTCTTGCGCACCGTGGCGATGACGTCGAGAAGCTCGGGGCGGCTGGTCACCGTCTTGTCCGTGTAGCGCTCCAGCGGGTCGGGCAGCATCCGGGCCGCCACGTCCGGCGGGTAGGCGGCCAGGATGGCCCGGCCCTTGGAACTGCAGTGCAGCGGGAACGTGGTGCCGACGTCGGCCGTCACCCGGAGGTGATGGTGCGCGGCGATCCCGTGGATTAGCCGGACATGGTCCCCGTCCAGGACCGAGCAGTCAACGGTCTCGCCGATCTCCGCGAAGATGCGCTGCATGAACGGCTCCGCGTCTTTCCAGGGTTCCGCCTGGGTGGCTGACGCCAGCCGGGCGAACTCCGGGCCGATCCGGACCCGGCCGGCCGGGGAGGCGGTGGCGACCAGGCCTTCGGCGATCAGGGCGGTCACGATGCGGTGCACGGTGGAGCGCGGCAGGCCTATCCGGTCCGCGAGCTGAGCCAGGCTGAGCCCCTGCGCCTCGCCGTCCAGCGCACGCAGAACCTGGCCGACGCGGGCGATGACCTGCACGCCGCCCGGCGATTCCGGCCTCGCCATCTCTGCCTGGGGATCTGCCACCGATCCAGCCTATTGGATAGGGATGCACGTCAGGCCCGGTGTGGCGCGGGCTTTCTCCGGCCGCTGGCCGCCGGGCCCGTCAGCGGGCCGCCTCCTGGAGCGCGGGCAGCACGTGCTTGGCGATCAGGTCCAGCGACGCGGTGGCCCGCTCGATGGGCATCCCTGGCGGCCGGGCCCAGAAGACCAGCTCCTCGTACCCGAGCCGCTGCCGGCTGGCCTGGATGGCGGCCAGGATGTCATCGGGTGTCCCGACGAAGTAGTGCTCTGCGGGCCTGGCGGGATGACGGATCCCGCGGGGAATCAGGTGAGATTCCCCGCGGGATCCGGCTGCTGCGGGACCGTCCGCTGATGGACAGCGGCGGCCGGTCCCGCAGGCGCATCGGCCATGGTGGGGGCCAGCAGCCCGGTTAGGTCAGTGGCAGAGCCCGGCGGGCATTGAGGTCCCGCAGTGGTTGGCCACGAAGTGGACGCCTACCCCGGTGCCGTCCCAGATCAGGTCGGCGGGCCGGTTATGGAAGGCGCGGTTGGCGGCGATCGTGTCGTGGTTGGGATTGCTCCCGTGACTGATCTTGGCGGCGCTCAGCACGACGATCCCGCCGGAGTTGAACTGCCGGCCGACATTGCCGGAAACGGCATTGTGCGCGACCAGGCTGTGCGTCGCACCCAGCAGGAGAATGCCGCCACCCCGCAGGTTGACCGGCGTGTCCTTGGTCTTCGGGCAGAACTTGTTGTTGCCAGCCGCGACGTTCCGCAGAATGGCCGCGTTGCCCGCACCGCCCTTCTGGCCGTCGTCGAGGACCAGGATGCCCTCGCAGTTCCGGACGGCCAGGTTGTGGAACACGAGGACGTGCCGGGCGTGCCGGACGAAGATCCCGAACTGGTTGCCAACGGCGACGTTGTCGCGCACCACGGTGTCGGCGTGGGGTGAATCGCCCACGTAGAAGCCGGCCTCATGGTTGCCGACCGCGGTGTCGCCGGCGAACAGGGTCCTGGTGGACACGAAGCGCGAGATGCCGTAGTCACCGTCGTTGACGGCCGACACGTTGGTCACCGTCAAGCCGCCGGTGCCGTAGCCGAACACGCCGTTGGCGGGAAAGCCGGTGACGTACATCCCGGTAATCGTGTCGTTGCGGACCCGCCGCAGCACAGCCCCGTTCTTCGGGTTGACCTTCTTGGCCAGGATGCACACGCCAGTGACGCCGAACGCGCTGGTGCACAGGGTGTGCGGTTTGCTGGCGGCCGGCTTCAGTACCGTGCCGCGGCGGGAGTTACCCGAGCCGCGCAGCGTGATCCCGTCGGTGCGGATCTGCACGCTCTGGTGGTAAACGCCCCGCTTGAGCAGGATGGTGTCACCCGGCCGGGCGTGGTTGACCGCCGCCTGGATGGACTGACCCGGCGACACGACGATCGTCGCGGCCGGCCTGGCCTGGTGTGTGACGGCCGCGGAAGCCGGCCCGGCTGCCGCGAATGCCGTACTGAGTGTAATTCCGAATGTCGTGGCGCACGCAGCCATGATGAATCTGCGCATCGAAGCCCCCTAGCGTGATATACACGCTGGCCCCCCTGGACCGACGCATTACCAGGCGACAGTAATCCCGGAACGCATACCTTGGCAACCATCGTTATATGCTGCGCAGCGGCAGGCCGGTTTATGAATATCAGTACTTATCCAGGTTTGCGGTATTTGCGCGGATTTGCTCAGCGGGCCAGCAGGTCCAGCCCCAGATCGAGCGCCGGGCTCGAATGGGTGAGGGCCCCGACGGCGACGAAGTCAACGCCTGTCGCCGCGACCGCCCTGGCGTCCTCCAGCCGCAGGCCGCCGCTGGCTTCCAGCCGGGCGGCCGGGTACCGGCAGGCCAGGGCCGCGGCGGCGCGCAGCCCGGCCGCGGCGCGTAGCCCGGCCAGCCCCATGTTGTCGAGCAGGATGAGCCCGGCCCCGGCGTCCAGCGCCGCACGGACTTGCTCCAGCGTGTCGCACTCCACTTCGAGCGGAAGGCCCGGCGCGGCCGCGCGGACGGCGGCGATCGCCGCCGCCACCCCGCCCGCCGCCGCCACGTGGTTGTCCTTGATCAGCGCGGCGTCGCCCAGGCCCATCCGGTGGTTGGCGCCGCCGCCGCAGCGCACGGCGTACTTCTCGAGCTGGCGGAGCCCTGGCGTGGTCTTCCGGGTGTCCCGCACCGCGCATCCCGTCCCGGCCAGGGCGTCCGCCCAGGCCCGGGTCGCGGTGGCGATCCCGGATAGGTGGGTGAGGACGTTGAGCAGGGTGCGCTCGGCACCGAGCAGTTCCCGGAGCGGGCCGCGGATCCGCAGCACCTCGGTGCCCCGGCCGATCCGGTCCCCGTCCGCGTGCCGCGGCTCGGCGGTCTCCGGCGGGATGCCCCCCGCCGCGAGGACGGCCAGGGCGACTGGGAGACCGGCCAGCACGCCCGGTTCCCGGGCCACCACCCCGGCCACCGCCTGGGCGCCCGGCGCGGCGGTCGCGGCCGAGGTGATGTCGGGGCCGTAGCGGAGGTCCTCGTCGAGCGCGCCGCGGACGATGCGCCAGGTGTCCTCCGGATCCAGCCCCGCGGCGATCAGCTGCCCGGTGACGATCGCGTTCCCGGTCATACCGCCACCCCGGCTTCCTCGCGGACGGGCCAGGACGGCCCCTGGCCCCCCTCCGCGCGCAGCACCGTGTGCCGGGCGCGGCCGTCCGGCCTGGCCAGCGGCGCGTCCCGCCACCGATGACAGCCGCGGCTCTCGGGGCGGGCCAGGGCGGCCAGCACGACCAGGACCGAAGCCGCGTGCAGGCTGGCCGCCTCGGCGCTGTCCTGGTCCAGCGGGCGGCCCGCGGGCCGGGCCTGCCCGAGCATCTGCCGCAGCCGTTCCAGGCCCTCGCGATCGCGGGCCACCCCGGCGTGCCGGGACATGGCCGCGGCCAGGGCCGGGCGGGCGGCCGGGTCCACGCCCGGGCCCGCGGGCGGCAGCCGCAGCCGGGCGGGCGGGTCGGGCAGGTCCCGGCCGAGCAGCTCCCCGGCGCGCCGCCCGGTGATCAGGGCCTCGGTCAGGGAGTTGGACGCGAGGCGGTTGGCGCCGTGCACCCCCGTCGACGCGGCTTCCCCGACGGCGAAGAGCCCGGGAACCGAGGTCCGGCCGTCCATCCCGGCCCGGATGCCGCCGCAGGCGTAGTGGGCGCCCGGCGCGACCGGGATGGGCTCGGCCGCCGGGTCGATCCCCCGCGCCCGGCACAAGCCGGTCACGGTGGGGAAATCCCGCTCCAGCGCGACCCGGCCCAGCCCGGTGGCGTCCAGCCAGAGATGGTCGCCCGGCCCGTCTGCCTGCGTCATCGGCTGCTGCGCCATCCGCTCCTGCCCCATCCGCTCCTGCCCCATCCGCTCGTGCATGGCCGCCGACACGACGTCCCGGGGGGCCAGGTCGCCGAGCGGATGACGGCCGGCCATGACCGGCTGGCCCGCCGCGTCCACCAGCACGGCGCCGGCCCCGCGCAGCGCCTCGGTGATGAGGGGACACTGGCCGCGGGCCGCTTCCTGCCAGAGCACCGTCGGGTGGAATTGCACGAACTCCACGTCCCGCAGCTCCGCGCCGGCGCGGGCGGCCAGCGCCAGGCCGTCTCCGGTCAGCCCGGCCGGGTTGGTGGTGGTCGCGTAGGCCTGGCCGAACCCGCCGGTGGCCAGCACGACGGCGCGCGCGGTCACCGTGCCCACCCGCAGGACGCCGTCGTCGCCGGGTATCCCGGCCAGCACCCCGCCGACCTGGCCCTGGTCGCCGGCCAGGGCGTCCAGCGCCAGGCAGCGGGTCAGCACCTGGACCCGGCTGGCCAGCAGGGCCGCCCGGAGCACCCGGTGCACCTCGCCGCCGATCGCGTCACCCCCGGCGTTCACGATCCGCTTGCGGCTGTGCCCGCCCTCCAGGTGCAGCGCGGTCCGCTCCAGCCGGGCCCCCTGCGAGACCAGGCAGGCGATCTCACCCGGGGCCTCGGACACCAGCGTCGCGACGGCAGCCGGATCACAGAGGCCGGCGCCCGCGTCGAGGGTGTCCCGCTGGTGCAGGGCCGGGCTGTCGCCGGGCCCGATGGCCGCGGCCAGGCCTCCCTGGGCCAGGGGTGTCGCGCCGCCGCCGACGCCGTCCTTGCTGAGCAGCAGGACGCGGCGGCCGTGACGGGCGGCGGTCAGGGCCGCGGCCAGGCCCGCCGCCCCGGATCCCACGACCACTACGTCCGCGTCACGTTCCCAGCGCACCGGGGACCGGGGCAGGCGGCGCAGATCCGCGCCGTTCACCTCGCAGCCTTCCCGGCCGGCTGCGCTGCGCCAGGCGCGCGCCCCGGCTGGCCGAGCCCCGGCCGTGATCATGGCCTGGACGGCCCGCCGGGCCCGGCGGGCCACGCCGGGGGCGACGGTCACCTCGGCCACCCCCTCGCGCAGGCAGCGCAGCAGGGCGGCCTGCGTCGTCATCTTCATGTACCGGCACACGGCGCCGGTGTTGACCGGCTCCCAGCGCACGGCGGGATTGGCCCGGCGCAGCTGGTGCAGCATGCCGGTCTCGGTGGCCACCAGCACGGTGCTGGCCGTGGTCGTGCGGGCGGCGCCGAGCATGCCCCCGGTGGACAGCACCCGGGTGCGGCCGGCGGGCAGGTCACCCTCGCCCGCCTGCCACAGCGCCGCGGTCGAGCACCCGCACTCCGGATGGATGAACAGCTCGGCCCCCGGGTCCGCGTCCGCCTTGCGGCGCAGCTCGCCGGGGCTGATCCCGGCGTGCACGTGGCACTCGCCGAGCCAGATGCGCAGGTTGGCGCGGCCGGTGACCCGCTGCACGTAGGCGCCGAGGAACTGGTCGGGCAGGAACAGCACCTCCCGGTCCGCCGGGAGGGACGCCACGATCTGCGCCGCGTTGGCCGAGGTGCAGCAGAGGTCGGATTCGGCCTTGACCTCGGCGCTGGTGTTCACGTAGGCGACGACCGCGGCCCCGGGATGCTCGGCCTTCCAGTCCCGGACCTGCTGCGCGGTGATGGTGTCGGCCAGCGAGCAGCCGGCCCGTGGCTCCGGGATCAGCACCGTCCGGTCCGGGGCCAGGATCTTGGCCGTCTCCGCCATGAAGTAGACACCCGCGAACACGATCACGCTTCGCCGTGCTCGCGGCGGCCAGCCGGGACAGCGCCAGCGAATCGCCGACGTGGTCGGCCACATCCTGGATCTCCGGGGCCTGGTAGTTGTGCGCCAGGATGACCGCGTCCCGCTCCGCCGCCAGCCGCCGGACCTCCGCCGCCCAGTCCCGGCCGGCCTCGCTCCCCGCCGGGCTGGCTCCCCGCTGGACCTGTCGGCGCCAGCCGGCTGCCTGCCTGCGCCCGTTCCCCGCCGAGCCCGCCTCCCCACTGACCCGCTCCCCGCCGGGCGCCTTCCCGCTAGCCGCCTCCCCGCCGGCCTGCTCCCCCCTGGCGTACGCACTGGTCATGGATCGCCCCAATCTCCCGCAGCGGTTTTCGCCTCACAGTGTAAAACTATTTCGCCTCACAGTCTAAAACCGGGGTGGGCCAGGACCGGGCGGGTCAGTACCATGCGAACGTGGCCGGTGAAGAGCAGTTCCCCCACGAGGCCCTGGCCGTGGTCCTCCAGGTCCGCCGCGACGGCCTTCATGTCCTGCTCTGGCAGCGGGGCGAGCCGCCGTTCGACGGACGGTGGGCCCTGCCGGGCGGCCCGCTGGGACCGGCGGAGCGCCTCGGCACGTCCGTGAGCCGGCACCTGGCCACCAAGGTCGACCTGACCGACCTCGCCTACCTGGAGCAGCTGGAGACCCGCAGCGATCCGCGCCGTGATCCCCGGGGCCGCGTCCTGGCCACCGCCTACCTGGCCCTGGTGTCCGCCGATGCCGAGCCGCGGGTCCCCGCGGACACCGCGTGGCACCCGGTCGGGAACCTGCCGCCGACCGCGTTCGACCACGGGTCGATCGCCGAATCGGGCCGGGACCGGCTGCGGGCCAAGCTGTCCTACACCAACATCGGGTTCGCGCTGGCCCCCGAGACCTTCACCATCGCCCGGCTGCGCGACATCTACGCCGCCTCGCTCGGCCATCCGGTCTCGGCCACCAACCTCCAGCGGGTCCTGACCCGCCGCGGCGTGATCGCGGCCACGACCGCGGCGGCCCGGCCGACCTCCCTGGGCGGCAGGCCCGCCACGCTCTACCAGTTCGTGAGCCGGACCCTGGTCGTCACCCACCCCTTCGCCGCGTTCCGCCCGCCGTCGCTGTCCGCGGCGGGCGCCCCGTGACGCCAGCGGGGCCCGTGACGCCAGCGGGGCCCGGGGCGCCCGGCCAGGGCGCTGACCCCAGGCCCGTCGCGGTGGTCACCGGCGCCAACCGCGGGATCGGCCGTGAGGTGGCCCGGCAGCTCGCCGGGCACGGTTTCCTGGTCATCGCGGGCTCGCGGGACCAGGACGCTGGCCAGCGGGCCGCCCGCCAGCTCGACCCGGCAGGCCGCAGCGTCATCGCCCGGCGGCTGGACGTCACCGATCCGGCCACCATCCAGGCCGCGGCCGACTGGACCGCGGAGTCGGTGGGCCGCGCCGATGTGCTGGTCAACAACGCCGCGGTTCACTACGACACCTGGCAGCAGGCCTGGAATGCCGACCTGGCCGTGGTGCGCGAGGCGCTGGACACCAACCTCCTGGGTGCCTGGCAGACCACGCAGGCGTTCCTGCCGCTGCTGCGCCGCAGCGCCCACGCCCGCGTCGTCAACGTGAGCAGCGAGGGCGGATCCCTCTCCGGGATGACCGGGGGCACCCCCGCCTACAGCGTGTCCAAGGCCGCGCTCAACGCCCTCACCCGGCTGCTGGCCGGCGAACTGCGGGCCGACCGCATCCTCGTCAACGCGGTCTGCCCCGGCTGGACCGACACGGACATGGGTCAGGGCGGCCGGCCCGTGGCGGACGGGGCGGCCAGCGTGATGTGGGCCGTCCTGCTCCCGGATGACGGGCCCACCGGCGGCTTCTACCGGGACGGCCAGCCCCTGCCCTGGTGATCGCCCGGTGGTGATCTGCCCGGCGAAATATTGATGAGCCATTTATGCCGCGCGGGCCGTGACGGTTACAGAATCAGAGGGTCCCTGATGCGTTCGCGCGCGCCGCGCGGCCGGGTCCCCGGACCCGCCACCCAGGGCGCTGCGCCGGCTGGCTCGAGGAGGAGACCCGGCATGCACGCAAGGTCAGCTCGTTTCCGGCCGTCCCGGTGGCGCAGCTTAGCGGCAGTGACCGGGCTCGCCGCGGCCATCCCTCTCGCGGCCGCGCTGGCCGCCCCGCCCGCCTTATCGCTGACTGCGGCCAGCGCTTCCGCCGGTAACACGCAGGCCACTGCCGCGCAGGCCGCTGACGGCACAGCCGGGACAGCCGGCGGCCTGATCGTCTCCACCCAGTACGGCAGGCTGCGAGGCCAGCACCAGGAAGGCATCGACCAGTTCCTGGGCGTCCGCTACGCCGCGCCGCCCGTCGGGGCGTTGCGCTGGCAGGCCCCGCAGCCGGTGCAGCCGTGGCCCGGCGTCCGTGACGCGACGGCCTACGGCCACCGCTGTCCCCAGCTGGCCAGCGGCAACGGCCCCCGCGAGGACACCGAGGACTGCCTGTTCCTCAACGTCTTCACCCCGGCAGGCCGCCCGGGCCGGGGCACTTCGGCAGATCCTGCCCGCCGCGGGCTGCCGGTCATGGTCATGATCCACGGCGGCGGCCTGACTACCGGCGCCGGCGATCAGCACGACGGCTCGCTGATCGTCAGGACCGATCACATCATCGTGGTGTCCATCAACTACCGGCTGGGTGTCTTCGGCTTCCTGGACGTGCCGGGGCTAGCTGGCCCGCCGCTCACCGCGAACGGCAATTACGGGCTGCTCGACCAGGAAGCGGCGCTGCGCTGGGTGCACCGGAACATCGCCAGCTTCGGCGGTAACCCGGACCAGGTCACGATCGCCGGGGAGTCGGCGGGCGGCTGGTCCGTCTGCGCGCTGATGACCTCGCCGCTGGCCCGCGGCCTGTTCCGCAGCGTGATCATGGAAAGCGGCAGCTGCGCGTCCCGCACCCCGGCCCAGGCCCGGTCCGCGGGCCTGGCGTTCGCCGCGCAGGCGGGCTGCCCCACCGCGGCCACCGCCGCGTCCTGCCTGCGGAACGCGCCGGAGTCCACGCTGCTCACGGCCAGCGCCGGCTATTCGGCCCTGTTCGCGTCCGGCGGGCCGGAACTCCCGGTGCCGCCCGCCACCGCGGTGGCTGACGGGGACTACGCGAGAGTCCCGCTGCTGATGGGGACCAACCACGACGAAGGCCGGACCTTCGCGCAAGGCTTCGCCTCGTACACCGAGCAGCAGTACATCCAGTTCGTGGACCAGAACTACGGGACGCAGGCCCCGGCGGTCCTGGCCCGCTATCCGTGGAACGCGTTCCCGGGCCCGTACACCGCCGCGTACGCCATCGGGGCGATCTGGACCGACAGCGGTTTCATCACCGGGATCGGCGGGTGCCCCACCCAGAACCTGGCCGCCCAGTTCGCCCGCCGGGCGCCCACGTTCTTCTTCCAGTTCGATGACCGGCACGCGCCCGGGCTGAACCGCAACCTGCCGGGCTACCAATGGGGTGCGGGGCACGCGATGGAGCTCGCGTACCTGTGGCCGAGCTTCAATAACGGCTACTCGCTCTACGACCTGCTCACCCCGGCGCAGCTCGAGCTGTCCCGCCAGATGGTCGTGTGGTGGGGCGCCTTCACCCGGCTCGGCGCCCCGGAAGCGGCCGGCCAGCCCTTCTGGCCGGCCTACAGCCGCGGCGAGCTCATGTCGCTGCGCCCGGGCGGCCAGAGCCGCACCATCCCGGCGGCCACGTTCGGCGCGGAGCACCAGTGCGGGTTCTGGAACGCGCAGGCGACCGCGGCGCCGCCCCGGGCGGCCTCATGATCTCAGCCTGGGCACGTCGGCCATGAGCTGCGCGGTGTAGCGGCTGCCCGGATCGGCGAGCACCTGCTCAGCAGGCCCGGCCTCGACGATCTCGCCGCGGCGCAGTACGACCGCGAACTGCGCGACGTTGCGCACCAGGGCGAGGTTGTGCGTGATGAAGAGCATGGCGAGCCGCCGCCGGGCCGTGGCCGCGCGGAGCAGCTCGACCACGACGGCCTGCACCGAGACGTCCAGCGCCGAGGTCACCTCGTCGCAGACCAGCAGGCCTGGCTCGGCCACGAGGGCGCGGGCGATGGCGACTCGCTGACGCTCGCCGCCGGAGAGCTGGTCGGGATAGCGGGACAGGTAGCGGCGGCCGAGCGCGACGTCCTCGAGCACGGTGATCACCCGCTCAGCGTGCTCGCCGCGGGGCACGCGCAGGAGCCGCTGCAGCGGCTCGGCCACGATCTGGCCGACCGTCTTGCGGGGGTTGAGGGAGGTGTACGGGTTCTGGAAGACACACTGGATCTGCTGCAGCACCGGCACCGGGCGGTGGCGGGCATCGTGTTCGAGCCGGGCCCCCCGCAGGCTGATCTCGCCGCTCCAGTCCCGGTGCAGCCCGACGATGCAGCGGGCCAGCGTCGTCTTGCCGGAGCCGGACTCGCCGACGATGGCCACGCAGGCCTGCGGCGGCACGTCCAGGTCGATGCCGGAGAGTACCGGCACCGGGCCGTAGCGGGCCGATACCCCCCGGACGGACAGCACCGCGGGCCCGGCCGGCGGGGCGGCCGCGGCGCCAGCACGCCGGGGCTCCGCCCGGGCGGCCCCCGCTTCCTCCGCGCGCAGGCAGCGCACGGTCCGGCCGGCCACCGGGACCGGCTCCGGCTCGCGGGCCCGGCACGCGTCGGCCGCGAGACCGCAGCGGGGCGCGAACGCGCAGCCCGGCCCGCGGTGGCCGGGCGGCGGCTGCTGCCCGGGGATCCCGGTGAGCGGCCCGCCGCCTTCCGGGACCGGGACCGAGGCGATCAGCCCCTGGGTATAGGGGTGCAGCGGGCGGCCGAACAGCATCGCGGCGGGCCCCGCCTCCACGATCCGCCCCGCGTACATGACGGCCACCTCGGCCGCCAGCTCGCTGATTACGGCCAGATCGTGGCTGACATAGACGGCGGCGACCCCGTAGCCCCGGCAGAGGCTGCGGACGGTGCCGAGGATATGGCGCTGGGTTGACACGTCCAGGCCGGTGGTGGGCTCGTCCAGCACGATCAGCGAGGGACGGCAGGCGAACGCCATGGCCAGCGCGACACGCTGCTGCTGCCCGCCCGAGAGCTGGTGCGGGTAGCGCCGCAGCAGGTCCGGGGCTGCCTCCAGGCGCACCTCGCGCAGCACCTCGAGAACGCGGGCGCCGGGGTCACCGGTGACACCGGCGTGGACCCGCAGCGCCTCCCGCAGCTGGTACCCGATCCGCAGGGCCGGGTTCAGGGCCGCCGCGGGGTCCTGCGGCACGTAGCTGACCCTGGCCCCGCGCACCTGCCGCAGCCCGGCCGGGCGCAGCCGCAGCAGGTCCATCCCGTCCAGCCGGATCTCGCCCGCGCTGACGGACAGGCCGCGCCTGGTGTGCCCGAGCAGGGCGAGGGCGACGGTGGTCTTGCCGGAGCCGGATTCACCGACCAGCCCGAGCACGTCACCGGGCCGCACCGCGAAAGAGATCCCGCTGACCACGGGTGGCCCGTGGCGCCCGCTCCTGATCTCCAGGCCGCGGACTTCCAGCCGGTAGCACCCAGGCGTCCCGGGCTCCTCCGGCCCGCTCATCGCGCCCCGCCCGTGGCCGGGCCCAGGTCGCCGGTGAGGGCGGCTTCCTCGGGCCTGCGGTCCACGCCGAGCGCCGCCCGCCCGATGGCATCGGTCAGGAGATTGGTGCCGATGGTGAGCAGGGCGATGAGCAGGGCCGGGATGATCACGGCCCAGGGGTTCAGGGCCAGGCCGGCCCGGTTCTCGTTGATCATCGTCCCCCAGCTGGGGGCGGGCGGCGGCTGACCGAAGCCCAGGAAGGCCAGGCCCGCCATGATGATGATCGAGTAAGTCAGCCGCAGCCCCGCCTCCACCATCAGGGGGGTGCTCAGGCTCGGCAGGATCTCCCTGGCCATCACCGTAGCCGGGCGCACGCCCTGCAGCTCGGCCACCTTGACGAAGTCCCGCTCGCAGATGTCCAGCGTCGCCGACCGCAGCACCCGGGCCACGGCGGGCGCGTGGGTCAGCCCGACGGCCAGCACGATCAGCCACAGCCGGGGGCCGAGGATGCTCAGCAGCAGGAGGGCGAAGACCAGCTGGGGAAAGGCCAGGATCACGTCGACGGTCCGCATGATCAGCCCGTCCGGGTGGCCGCGCAGGTAGGCGGCGCTGATCCCGGCGGCCGCCCCGGTCCCGACGCCGAGCACCGTCGCGGACACCGCCATCAGCAGCAGCAGCCAGCCGCCGTCCAGGACCCGGGACAGCACATCACGGCCGAGGAAGTCGGCGCCGAGCAGGAATCGCCCGGACGGCTTCCCGAACGGGAAGGTCAGCAGCGCGCTGGGCGGATACGGCGCCACCAGCGGCCCGATGACCGCGACCGCCACGACGAAGCCGGCCAGGCCCAGCCCGGCCGCGCCGCGCGGGGTGCGCACCGCCGTGCCCGCCGAGGCCAGCCACTGGTGGCGGCGGATCCGCTCCGGGCCCGGCCGCGCAACCGTCATGAGTATCTGGCCCCCGTCCTACCTGGGAATCCTGTGCCGCGGCGTGACCAGCAGCGCGATCACGTCGGTCGCGATGTTCATGAGCACGTAGAACGCGGCCAGCAGCACCACGATGAACTGGATGACCGGGATATCCCGGTTCTCGACCGCGTAGACCAGCCCCTGGCCGATGCCGGGGAAGGCGAAGACATACTCCACGATGACCACCCCGCCCGCCAGGTACAGGAAATTCAGCCCGATGACCTGGATCACCGGCGCGGTCGCGTTGGGCAGCGCGTGCACTGCCACGATGCGCCACCCCGGCACGCCCTTGAGCCGGGCCATCTCCGCGTAGTCGGACTCCAGGGCCTCGATCATCGCCGCCCGGGTCATCCGCTGGATGTACGGCACGATGACGATGACCAGGGTGGCCACCGGCAGGATCAGGAGCTGCGGCGCGTCCCAGGCGTAGCTGCCCGGCGGCAGCAGCGATACCGCGGGCAGCAGGTGGATGACCACCGTGGAGAACGCGATGATCAGGCCGATCGCGACCACGAACTCCGGCAGGGCGGTCACCGCCAGCGCGGTGACCGACAAGCCATGGTCCAGCCGGCTGTCCCGGCGGAGCGCGGCCAGCGCGCCGAGCGCGACCCCGGCCGCGGCCCCGATCACCCCCGTGACCGCCATCAGCACGGCGGAGTTGATGAGCCTCGGCGCCACGTAACCCCAGACCGGCCGGCCGTTGACCAGTGAGTGGCCGAGGTGGCCGGTGACCAGGCCGGAGAGCCACAGCCAGTACTGGTCCAGCAGGCCCCGGTTGAGGTGCAGGGCCACCTCGAGCCGGTGCAGTGCGGCCGGGCTGCTGGCCGCGGTGCGGCCGAGCACCGCGTTGGCCGCGTTCCCCGGCAGCACCTCAGTCGCCGCAAACACCAGCACCGACACGATGGCTAAGGTGAACAGCCCCGCCGCGGCCCGGCGGGCCAGGAGGTGGCGGACCGGGTGAACGGCGCGGCCCGCCTGCGGGCGGGCCGGGAGCGGGGTACCCGCCGCCGGGTCCGGCTCCGGCCGCCGGACCGCGCGGGCGTCTGCCACGGTGCGAATCCTTCCCGCCAGCATGAGAAGCCCCATGCGCCATTTACCGGAATCAGCCTGAATCTTACTCTTCGCGGGGATATTCTCACCGAAACACCGCCTCAGGCGGGGGCGACTTGCCAGACTCAGGCAGGCCGCCCGGCCAGATCAGCACCTTTTTATCTCCGAATTTTCTTAGTAAATCCGCGTCAGGCCAAGGGAGCTTAGGGTCGCCCATGTCAGGCTTCGCTTGCGATTCCCGGGATCGCCCAGGGACGGGTGCAACTAATGTGACGGAAGAGCGCCACTGGTGTACCTCCGGCCCCGCTGTTTCCGGCGGTCGCCAGCCGAGACGAACGCTTTTGGCAAGCCCGCGAATTTACTACGTAATTGCGTGCCAGAGAATGGCATCCGGTCCCGGGCGCATCCGCCCCGTTCCGGCCGGCCGGTTCAGGCCCGCCCGGTTCAGGCCGCCCGGCTCGGGCCGCCGCCCCGGATCAGGGTCGGCCCGGACGGGGAAGGGGCGGCCGGTGAAGGCGGCGGCGTTCTATGAGTACGGGCCCGCGGAGGCCATGCAGTACGCGGACATCCCCGATCCCGAGATCGGCCCGGGGGATGTCCTGGTCCACGTGCAGGCCTGCGGGGTCAACCACTCCGACCTCGACTCCCGCGCCGGGACCTCCCGGTGGCCGTTCGAGCTGCCGATGGTCCTCGGGGCCGAGTTCGCCGGCACGGTCGTCGGCGTGGGCGACCGCAGCGGCCCCATCCGGACCGGCGATCGTGTCACCGCCTTCCAGCAGTTCAGCTGCGGCCGCTGCGCCCGGTGCGCCCGGTGGCGGCCCGATCTCTGTGCGGCCTTCGAGATCTTCGGCACCACCCGCTGGGGCGGATACGGCGAACTGGTCAGCGTCCCGGCCGAGGTGGTGGTTCCCCTCCAGCCTGCCGATGACCTGCTGGCCATGGCCGCCGGGCAGTGTGCCGTCAGCACCGCCTGGCACATGGTGAACCGCCTGGCCACGGTCCGCCCCGGCGACCTCGTGCTTGTCCCGTCGGCCTCGGGCGGCGTGGCGGGCGCCCTGGTCCAGTGCGCGAAGCTGGCCGGGGCGACCGTGGTGGCGACGGCCGGCACGGCCGCCAAGGCCAGCCAGGTCACCTCGCTCGGCGCGGACGAGGTCATCGTCCGCGGTGACCACGACATCACCACGGACCTGCTGCGGGCCACGGATGGCCGCCGCTTCGACGCGGTCCTGGACACCACGGGCGGCCCGCTGTTCGCGGCCCACCTGTCCGTGCTGCGCGAGGAAGGCACGTTCGTGACCTGTGGCGCGCATGCGGGCGAGGTGGTCCCGCTCGACCTGATTCCCCTGTTCCGGAACGGGTGGCGCATCATGGGCTTCCGCCTGGCCCCCCCTGACGATCTGGCCGCGTCGCTGGACCTCATCCGGCGCGGTTCCATCACGGTGCCTATTGCCGGCGCCTTCCCCGTCAGTGACGCCGCTTCGGCGCATCGTTTCCTCGAGCGCCGCCAGCACGTCGGAAAGGTGCTCTTGGTTGCCGAGTAAAACAGTTGCCGGGTAACCCGTCGCTGCCAGAGCGTATTCGCCTGGGTAGCGCGACCAGCCGGCCTGTGACATTATGGCCAGTAATCCGCATAGGGCGCTTTACCAGGAGGATTGGCCCGCAGCCTGCGCCGGGCCGTCACGCGCCCATTCGATCATGCCCTCATACCTTTTAGCGTTACCATGCCGAACTTTGTGGAGGTAGGTTTCCGTGAATCGACCGGATCACAGCAGCACGCCGCGGCCGGGACCAGAATTCGGGCGACGCCAATTCCTGCGCGGGATTGCGGCGGCCGGCGCGGCGGCAGGCGCCGGAGGCCTACTGGCCGCGTGCGGCGGCCCGAGTTCCGGGGCCACCCAGCATTTAGATCAGGCGAACCGCACCCTGAAGCGCGGCGGTGACCTGAAGCTGGGCCTCACCGGCGGCTCCAGCTCGGACACCCTCGACCCGCACAAGAGCCTGACCTACATCGACACGTCGCGGTTGCAGTCGCTGTACCAGCCCCTCGTGCAACTCGATGCCCAGGCGCAGGTCGAGTACGTGCTCGCTGAGTCGATCACCCCGCACCGGGGATCGCTCTCGGAGTGGCTCATCAACCTGCGTCCCGGCGTGACCTTCCATGACGGGAAGCCGTTCAGCGCTTCCGACGTCCTGTTCACGTTCCAGCGGGTCTACAGCAACGGTTTCACCGGGAAATTCGGCCTCGGCCCGATCGACCTGGCCCATACCAAGGCCCTGGACTCGCACACGGTGCTGGTCCGGCTGACCAAGCCCTTCTCCAGCTTCGCCGAGCAGCTGGCCGCCTTCTGGTACAACCTGTACATCGCGCCGGAGGGTTTCACCCCGGCCCGGCCGGTCGGCACCGGGCCGTTCGTCTACCAGAGCTTCACCCCGGGCCAGCGCAGCGTCTTCAGCCGCAACCCGCACTACTGGAAGCCAGCGCTTCCCTACGCGGACACGCTGACCATCATCGACTTCAGCGACAACACCACCCTGCAGGACGCGCTGAGCACCGGCGTGATCCAGGGGGCCGGCGCGCTCGACGGGCCGCAGATCGCCTCCCTGGCCACCACCAGCGGCATCAAGACGGTCGTGTCTCACTCCGGTGAGATCGTCCCGTTCACGATGCGCGTCGATCAGCCGCCCTTCAATGACGTCAACGTCCGGCAGGCCATGCGGCTGCTGGTTGACCGCCCGCAGTTGATCGACTCGGCCCTCGACGGGTACGGGGTGGTCGCCAACGATCTCTTCTCGCCGTACGACCCTGACTTCAACCACTCCCTGGTCCGGCCCGCCCAGGGCGACATCCAGCAGGCCAAGTTCCTGCTGAAGCGGGCGGGCCAGGAGGGCCTCACGGTGAACCTGACCACCTCGGCCGTGGCCACCGGCACGGTGGCGATGGCCACGGTACTGGCCGCGCAGGCCAAGGCGGCCGGCGTCACGGTCAGGATCAGCAACGTCCCGGCCGGGACCTTCTTCGGCCCGAACTATCTCAAGTGGCCGCTCGCCCAGGACTATTACAACTATTACCCGTACCTGGCCCAGGTCGCGGAGTCGATGCTGAAGGCGTCCCCCTTCAACGAGACGCACACCAACAATGCGCACTACACGAACCTTTACAACCAGGCCAACGCGACTGCCAGCCCGTCACTGCGCAAGGAAATCATCTACGAGATGCAGAGCTATGACTTCAACGAGGGCGGTTACATCATTCCCGCCTTCATCGACGTGCTGGACGCGTACAGCGACAAGATAACCGGCTACACGGCCGGCAAGGTCGGCCAGCCGCTCTCCAACTTCGACTTCGAGCATTTCGCCTTCACCGGCTGACCTCTGGCGAATGGCGGTCATGGCGGGTCACGCAGGCACCTCCCGCAACCACCCCTGATCCGCCGGTGAGACGGGGCGCGCCAGAGGCAGGTGCCCACTGAGCCCGGCGGATGGCGGGTTTCCGGTGCAGCCGGCCTAGCCAGCAGAGCGGCGTACCACAGGCGCGCTTTGCTCAGCCACCGCTGATCCGCCGGCGAGGGGAGGCGCGCCGGAGGCGTGTCCTCGCCGAGCCCGGCGGATGGCGGGGGTCCAGGGGGTCGCCCCCCCGGACAGAACTAGCGCAGCACCAGGCTTCGCACGGGGATCGTGGTGCGGATCATCCCCGTGCCGTACATCAGGTCGGCGACGCGCTGGACCTGGCCGACGCTCAGGAAGGTCGGGTACTGCCCGACCGTGACGAGCGCGGCTTCCCGCGCGGACATCCCCGGCAGGGTGCCGAGCGACGACCGGACGGTGCCGAGCTGGGCCGTGCTCGCCTTCGCCGCGTTGAGGGCGGACCGGAAGCCGCGCAGGGCCGCGGCGTGGCCGCGGGCGAAGGACGCGGTGGTGAAGTACCCGGACAGCGGCAGGCTGGCGGTCACGCCACTGCACACGTCGAGCAGCTCGACGGCGCCGAGTTCGGTTTCGGCCTGCAGGATGTAGGGCTGGGTGGCCACGATCGCGCTGACCTGATGATCGCGCAGGGCGGTGACCATGTCCCCCGGGGGCATGGCCGTCCACAGGACACTGGACGGGCTCACGCTGTCGCTCTGCAGCACCGACTCCGCGGTGAGTGTCTCGACGTTGTAGGGGGCGTCCGCCGAGAACGGGGCGAGTTCCGGCGTCGGCGTGCCGACCGTCTTGCCCTGCAGGCCCTGCGGGGTCGTGATGGCGGAGCCGGGCAGGGTGAGCACCTCCATCACCCCCGGCGTGGCGTCGTACCCGTCCGCGATCAGCCGCAGCCGGGCCCGCGGATCACGAGCCTGCGCATAGAGCAGCCCGGCGTAGTCGCCGCTGACGACGTCGGCCTGGCCGCTGGTCAGCGCCCCGTAGGCCTGCTGGAGGGTCTGGTACGTCTGCACCGTCACCACCAGGTGGCGCTGGGAGAACAGCCCGTCCTGGACGGCCACCTGCAGCGGCGCGTTCGCGAAGCCGGGCACGACCGCCACCGTGATCTGCTGGCTCCCCGCCGCCTGGCCCGGCGAGGTTCCCGGCACCTGGCAGCCGGTCACGAGCAACGCCAGTGACGCTGACACCGCCGCCGCGCGCGACCGGCGGCCCAGCTTCGCACGGCCTCCGCGGGTCCAGGCCTGGACAAGCCTCATGTCGCCTCCTCCTGACAGTCCGGCGAGCCGATAAAGAACCGGAATAGAAATGATAATTTCCTTAGTGCTATAGCAGCGGCGGGGCTTTCCGAAGAAAGGTAGTAATATTTCCGTCCGCGCTGCTCAGGTTAACTCGCCCGGACGGCGTTCGCGCCCGTATTGAGGACGCTTTACTGCAAACCCGTCCGCCCTGATAGCGTGGTTTGACAACAGTGGTAACAATTACCATGAGAAGGCTCCGCGAGCGTTAGAGTTGGCTCCTGGCTCTGCGGCCAGGGCCCGCTCAGAATGGTTTGCCAGCGACCGGAGCTGTCTTTCGGTTCCACGTCCGGCGCCTGCGGCTCGGCGGGCGCCTGCCATTTCCCGGTTGAGAGGTGCAGAACTGTGCGATCCAGGCGAGGGAGAGCAGCCCGCCCGGCTCCTGACGCGGGCGGCCGCCCGCCGGTGGCGCTCCTCGCGGCACCGCTGGGCGTGGCTTTCGACGGGAGCGGCAGGTACTCCGGCGGCGGCGGGGCGCCCGGGGGCGGGGGTGTACCGGACAGCGCCATGGTGCCGCAGGTCAGCCCGCCGCTGGCTCCGGCGGGGCCGCCGCCCACAGCCTCCCGTTTCGCGCTGAAGAACTGGCGGGTGCGGTCCCGGCTGCTGCTGCTGGTCCTGCTGCCCACGCTCGCGGCCGTGATCCTCGGCGGTGTCAGCGTGACCTCATCCGCGCGTAGCGCCCTGGCCTACCAGCGGGTCGAGCAGTTCTCCCGGCTGGGGGGCGAGATCACCAACCTGATCCAGGCCCTCCAGGTCGAGCGCGCGGACACCATCAGGTACCTCACCATGGGGGCGGCCGGCGGCGGCCGTGGCTCGCCGGGCCCGGCCGCCGCCCCCCAGCTGGCCGTGCTGGCCCAGGACCGCCAGGCCACCGACCAGCTCGCCGCCCGGGTGCGGAGCGGGGCCGCGGGCATCGGCCGGTCCTACCCGGCCGTGGCCCAGCAGGAGGCTAAGGGGGCGATCACCGCGATCGACGGGCTCCCGGCCCTCCGCAGCGTGGCGGCCGGCACCCACATTCCCTCGCTGGCGGTGATCCAGGAATACGCCAGCACGATCACTGCGCTCCTCGCCCTCGAAGACGAGATCGCCACGGGCAGCCACGACGCGGCCCTGGCCGACACCGCCCGCGTCGTGGGGCTCATCTCCGCCTCCAAGGAGGAGGCCTCGCAGGAGCAGGCCATCCTCATCTCCGCCCTCACCCCCGACCTGGTGGGCGCGAACCAGTTCCAGCCCGGGCAGCTGGCCGCCATTAACGCCGCGCAGGCCGAGCAGCAGGCGGATCTGGCCCAGTTCACCCTGACCGCCACCAGCAGCCAGCGTCACCTCTACGACAGCGACCTGTCGTCCGCTCAGGCCGACCGGGCGCAGGCGCAGGTGCAGCAGGCCATCACGCTGGCGCAGGGCGGCGGCTCGTCCGCGGAGAACCCGGCCTTCACCGACGCGGCCAGCGGTTCCGCGTACCTGGTGGCCAGCCTGCACGCGGTCGAGCAGGGGCTGATGACCTCCGTCATCGCGCAGAGCGGCTCGCTGCGGGTCCAGGCCATCACGGCCGCCGTGATCGGCGGGGTCGCGGTGATCCTGGTGCTGGCGCTGGCGCTGCTGTTCACCCTGGCCCTGGGCCGCTCCATGACCCGGCCGCTGCACCAGCTGCGGACCGGCGCGCTGGAGGTGGCGGGGGTGCGGCTCCCGGAGACCGTCCGCCTGATGAGCGGGGGCGGCGCCGAGGAAGCTCTGGAGGTGGCGCCCATCGAGGTCGACTCCACCGACGAAATCGGCGAGGTCGCCCGGGCGTTCGACCAGGTCCACCAGGAGGCGGTGCGGCTCGCGGCCAACGAGGCCGCGCTGCGCGGGAACATCAACGCGATGTTCGTGAACCTCTCCCGCCGGAGCCAGACGCTGGTGGAGCGCCAGATCCGCCTCATCGACGACCTGGAACAGGGCGAGCAGGACTCCGAGCGGCTCTCGAACCTGTTCCAGATGGACCACCTGGCGACCCGGATGCGCCGCAACTCCGAGAACCTCCTGGTCCTGGCGGGCCACGAGCTGTCCAAGCGGTGGAGCGAGCCCGTGGCCCTGGTGAACGTGCTGCGGGCCGCGGTATCGGAGATCGAGCACTACGAGCGAGTCGTCCCGGACATCCAGCCCGGCATCTCGGTCCGCGGGCAGGCGGTCAACGACGTCGTTCACCTGCTGTCCGAGCTCGCCGAGAACGCCACCACGTTCTCCCCCTCCGAAACCCTGGTCCACGTGTCGGGGTACTCGCTCAACAGCGGGGGCGTGTTGCTGGACATCACCGACCAGGGCGTCGGGATGGGCGCGGAGGAGATGGCGCACGCCAACTGGCGGCTGGACAACCCGCCGGTGGTGGACGTCGCGGTCTCCCGGCGGATGGGCCTGTTCGTCGTGGCCCGGCTGGCCGCCCGGCACGGGATCCATGTCCGGCTCCGGCCCGCCTCCAAGGGCGGCCTGACCGCCCTGGTCTGGCTGCCCGACGAGGTGATCACGCGGCAGGCTCCGGCGTCCCTGGCGGATCTGCGCGCGCCGGGCGAGGCCGCCGCGGCCGCCACCCCCTGGATGGAGACGGGACTGACCGTCGAGGGCGAAGACGACCCGCCGGCGGTCACCTGGCCGGCGGCGGAGGCGCACCCGCTGCGGTCTGCGCCGGACCAGTTCGGCCACGGCGAGGCGGCGGCGGCGACCGGGCCCAGCCCGGACGCCGGCGCCGCGTTCCCCTGGCGCCGTCCGTGAACGGCAGCGCGAACGGCAGCGCGAACGGGAACGGGAACAGCAGAAACGGGATAGCAGCGGGGACGGCCCGGCCCGGCGCCGCCGCGGCGGAGGGCATCCCGGCGGCACGCCAGGTGGTCCTCCCGCCCGCGGAGAACGCCGGGCCGGAGAACCGCCTGCCCATCTTCGAATCGGTGGAGTCCGATTGGTTCCGGCGTGGTGGCCAACCCGTCAGCCGGCCGGCCGCGCAACCGGTGGCGGAGCAGGTCAGCTGGTCGTCACCCGCGGACGCCGGGTGGCAGGCGGCGGAAGCGGTCCGGGCGCCAGTGTTCGCGGACACCACCGAGGCAGGACTGCCCAAGCGGGTACCCAAGGCGAACCTCGTGCCCGGCGGTGCGGGCTCGCCGCTGGCCACGGCGCCCGCCGCGCCCGGCCGGTCCGCCTCGCAGACCAGGCAGCGCCTGTCGAGCTTCCAGCAAGGAATCAGGAAAGCGCGCGCGACCGCTCCCGGGGACGAGGCGCACATCGGCGACGAGGCGGACCGTGCCTCGTAACGCGGCGCCGTGCCCTCGCCGGCCGCGATCAACGAGCTGGCCTGCCCAGGCCAGGCAGAGAGGGGAACCGTGAGCCCGCTGACGTCGCCGGTCCAGGACCTGAACTGGCTCATCACCGATTTCGCCGACCGGGTGCCCTCGGTGGCCCACGCCATCGTCGTCTCGGCTGATGGCCTGCCGCTGGCCTTCTCGGACGGGTTCCCCAAGGACCGGGCGGACCAGCTCGCCGCGGTGACCTCGGGCCTGACCAGTCTCACCCAGGGCGCGGCCCGGGTATTCGAAGGCGGCCCGGTCACGCAGACGATCGTCGAGATGCGGCGGGGCGTGCTGCTCGTCATGGCCGTCAGCGACGGCTCGAGCCTGGCGGTGCTCGCGTCCGGTGACTGCGACATGGGCCTGGTGGCCTACGAGATGGCGCTGCTCGTGGAGAGAGTCGGACGCGCCCTCACGCCCGAGCCACGCGGCATGCTGCGTGCCCGTGGCGGCAGCTGATCCCGAGGGGACTATGCCCCACTCTCACCTGCGCGGAAGGCTACCCAGTGGACTACGTAAGCGCACAGCCCCTCCGGGGTGATCCAGAGAACGCGGCGATGACGTCCGTGAAGATCGTTATAGCGGGCGGTTTCGGCGTGGGGAAGACGACCTTCGTCGGATCGGTCTCAGAGATCACGCCGCTGACCACTGAAGCGGTGATGACCACGGCCAGCGGTGACGTGGACGACCTGTCCCACGTCCCGGAGAAGACGACCACCACGGTGGCGATGGACTTCGGGCGGGCGACCCTGGACGCCGGACTGGTCCTGTACTTGTTCGGCACGCCGGGCCAGCAGCGCTTCTGGTTCATGTGGGATGACCTCATAGAAGGGGCCATCGGTGCGGTGGTGCTCGTGGACAGCCGGCGGCTGGCCGACTCCTTCACGGCGGTCAACTACTTCGAGGCCGCCGATCTGCCGTTCATCGTCGGCGTCAACGGGTTCCACGGCGACTTCCCGCACACCGTGGCCGACATCCAGGAAGCGCTGTCGGTGGATCCGCAGGTGCCGGTGATCCAGTGCGATGCGCGCCGGCGTACATCGGCCAAGACAACCCTGGTGACCCTCGTCGAGCACGCCATGGCCGCCCACCTGGGCAGCCGCTAAGCCGGCGGCCCACCCTGCCCTGGCCGTCCGCCCTGGACGCGGACATGGCAGCGCCCGTCCCCCCGGTGCTCCCCCCGGGGGGCGGGCGCTGGCCGCGGCCAGGCCGCAGTGCCCGCGACCGGCCGGCGTTCCCTGGGGTCAGGCCTCGAGCTGGGCGTCGAGGGTGATGTCCACGCCGGTGAGGGCCTTGCTGACCGGGCACCCGGTCTTCGCGTCCTCGGCCGCCTTGGCGAACTGGGCGGCGTCCAGGCCCTCGACCTCACCCCGGACGCTGAGCTTGATGCCGGTCAGCCGGAATCCACCCGCCGGGTCGGGCCCGAGCGACACGTCCGCCTGCACATCGAGGGCCTGCGGCACGCCGCCGGCCTGGCCGATCACCGCGGACAGCTGCATGGCGTAGCACGCCGAGTGAGCGGCCGCGATGAGCTCCTCCGGGCTGGTGTACCCCCCAGCCTCATCCGCTGCCCGTCTGGGGAAAGACACCTCGTAGGTGCCGATTCCGGAACTTGTCAGCTCGACCTGGCCAGAGCCTTCTTCGAGCGTTCCCGTCCAGCCGGTCCGCGCAGTTCGTGTGGGCATCGGGTCTCCCTCCGGTGTGGATCGCGTACTGGCCTGGACTCTAGCCGCCCCGCCGGGCCCGAAACACGGTGTCCCTGATCAGGACGGGACGCCCGTCCGGGTCGGGGGCGGAGCGTTGCGGGGCCTCGTCCGTGATGACCTTCCAGTCGCGCGGGTCGAGCAGGGCGGCGATGTCCCCGCCGGTGAAGAACAGCTCGGGCCTCTGCGGGCGGGGCATCGTCGTCTGCAGGTCCGAGGGATGATGGCCGACGATGAGCAGGGTGCCGCCCGGCGCCACCGCCCTCGCGAGGGTGTGCAGCAGCACCGCCCGGGGCTCGGGGGGCAGGTGCAGGTACTGGCTGGAGATCAAGTCATACCGGGCCGCGCCGGGATCCCAGCCGATCAGGTCGGCGTGCCTCCAGTCGATCCGGGCCGCGATCCCGGCCCCGGCCGCCACCGCGTGCCGGGCGGCCCGCTCGAGCGCCACGGTGGACACGTCGAGCCCGGTGACCCGCCAGCCGCGCTTCGCCAGCCAGAGGGTGTCCGCCCCCTCGCCGCACCCGACGTCCAGGGCCGTCCCTGGCTGCAGGTCTGATGCCTCGCTGACCAGGTAGCGGTTGGGGTTCCCGCTCCACAGCGCCGCGGCGGAACGATATCGCTCGTTCCAGAACTCCTCGCCGAACTGCTCGGGCTGAGCATGCGGGTCGTGCTGGTCATGCTGGTCATGCTGGTCGTGCGCCATGAGCACCTCCGGCACGACCCTGGCGCGGATGGCCGCCGGGCACAAGCATCCTTGCGGGTACGGCAAAGCGGCCGTACCGGCCGGGGGTGCCGGTCAGCGGGCGGCCGGTGAGTCCCGGACGAAGCCGGCGATCAGGCGCCCGAGCTGTTCGCCGGCGTCTTCCTGGAGGAAGTGACCCGCACCCTCGAGGACCGGGTGATCCAGGCCCGCGGCCCCCGGGATGGCCTGCTTGAGCACGGGCCCCATCGCGCCGGTGATCGGGTCCCGGTCGCTGAACGCCACCAGGAACGGCTTGTCCCAGGCGGACAGCTGCTGCCACGCGGCCCGGTTGGCGGCCGAGGCGGGATCATCGGGAGTGGTCGGGACCAGCCCGGGCATCGCCCGTACCCCCGCGGCGAAGCCCTCGTCCGGGAAGGGCGCGTCGTAGGCGGCCAGGACGGCAGGCGGCAGCGTGGTCTGGCAGCCCGACTGCACCAGCCGGGACACGCTGAGCTCCGGGGCGGTCCGGACCACCTCGCGGAACCGCAGCCAGACGTCGGGCATCGGCTGGTCCCCGGTCGGCAGCCCGGTGTTGGCCGCTACCACCCGGGCGAATCGGTCCGGATGCTCGGCCGCCAGCCGCAGCCCGATGAGGCCGCCCCAGTCCTGCCCGACGAGCGTGAGGCCGCGCAGGTCCAGCCGGTCGAAGGCGAGGGCGCGGATCCATTCCACGTGCCGCGCGTAGCTGTGATCGCTGACGTTCATCGGCTTGTCCGAGCGCCCGAACCCGGCCATGTCCGGGGCGATAGCGTGCAGCCCCGCGTCGGCGAGCACCGCCATCACGGTCCGGTACAGGAACGACCAGCTTGGCTCGCCGTGCAGGAGGAGCACGGGCTCACCATCGTGCGGGCCGGCCTCGACGTAGGCCAGCCGCACTCCGCCGACCGCCGCGTACCTCGGGGGGTAGGGGAAATCCGGCAGGTCCGCGAACCGTTCCTCAGGGGTACGGAGCACTCGCATCCGCCCATGCTGTCACGAACGGCCCGCCCGGGCGCCTGGCAGCATGCGCCAGAACCGCCCGCACCCGCGGCCCGGGCTCCCGGCCGCTGCCCGCCCTTGTGCCAGCCCCCGCTATGTAGTCTCATTGAGACTACCGAGGGGGTCGCGGCCGCTGGCCCGGGCCCCGCGCGGGTTCCCGCAGGCTGGCCGCAACGGGGTGGCCGCCTTCCCCGCGCCGGCAAGGGAGATGAGCATTCACATGACCGTGACCCTGGACCGCAAAGTAGAAGAGTTCATCGCCGTCCCGCGGCAGCTGTTCATCGACGGGCAGTGGTCGGACGCGGCGTCGGGCCGGACCTTCGAGACACCTAACCCGGCGACCGGCGAGACCCTGGCCCGCGTGGCCGAGGGAGATGCGGAGGACATCAACCGCGCGGTCCGGGCGGCCCGCCGGGCCTTCGAGGAGGGCCCGTGGAGCCGGATGACCCCATCCGAGCGCGGCCGGATCATCTGGCGCATCGGTGACCTCATCCTCGAGCACACCGACGAGCTCGCCCAGCTCGAGTCGCTGGACAACGGGAAGCCGTTCGCCGTGGCCCAGGCCGCGGACGTGCCGCTGGCTGCCGACCTGTTCCACTACATGGCCGGCTGGGCCACCAAGATCGAGGGCAACACGATCAACATCTCGGTGCCGTACATGCCCGGCGCCAACTTCCACTCCTACACGCTGCGCGAGCCGATCGGCGTGGTCGGCCAGATCATCCCGTGGAACTTCCCGCTCCTGATGGCCGCGTGGAAGCTCGGCCCCGCCCTGACCACCGGCAACTGCGTCGTGCTCAAGCCCGCCGAGCAGACCCCGCTGACCGCGCTGCGGCTCGCCGAGCTGATCGCCGAGGCCGGCGTGCCGGACGGCGTGGTCAACGTCGTACCGGGCTTCGGCGAGACGGCCGGCGCCGCCCTCGCCGCGCACAACGACGTGGACAAGGTGGCCTTCACCGGGTCCACCGAGGTGGGCAAGCTGATCGTCGCCGCGGCCGGCGCCAGCAACCTGAAGAAGCTGACCCTGGAACTCGGCGGCAAGAGCCCCAACATCGTGTTCGAGGACGCCGAGGACGGCGCGATCGAGGGTGCCGCCAACGCGATCTTCTTCAACCATGGGCAGTGCTGCGTGGCCGGTTCCCGGCTGTTCGTCCAGGAGAGCCGCTACGACGAGGTCATCGACGGCGTGGCGGAGATCGCCAAGTCGATCAAGCTGGGCTCAGGCATGGAGGCAGGCACCCAGATGGGCCCGCTGGTGTCCGAGGAGCAGTTCCAGCGGGTCAGCGGTTTTCTCGAGTCGGGCCGCTCCGATGGCGCCACCGCCCTGGCGGGCGGCGGCCGGTACGGCGACCGCGGCTACTTCATCGAGCCGACCGTGCTCACGAACACCCGCCCGGACATGAGGGTCGTCCGCGAGGAGATCTTCGGCCCGGTCGTGGTGGCCGCGCCCTTCAGCGACCTGGACCAGATCGCCGCCGAGGCTAACGACAGCGACTACGGGCTCGGGGCCGGCATCTGGACCCGGGACATCTCCAAGGCGCACGCGCTGGCCAAGAAGCTCCGGGCCGGGACCGTCTGGATCAACTGCTACAACGTGTTCGACGCGTCGCTGCCGTTCGGCGGCTACAAGCAGTCCGGCTGGGGCCGCGAGATGGGTCACGAGGTGCTGAACAACTACACCGAGGTCAAGGCCGTCACCACCCAGCTGTAAGCGGGGCGGTGCCGGGGCCGGGCCAGCGGCCCGGCCCCGGCATCCGCAGGCGCGCCAGCACTCCGGGCGCCAGCACTGCGGGCGCCAGCACTGCGGGCGTCAGCACTCCGGGCTTCGCGCGGCCTGCCGGCGCAGCCATGACTCGGGCTGGCCAGTCTCGGCGGACATGGCCCGCCACGTCCAGCCGGCCGCCCGGCGTTCGCGCAGGTAGCCGCCGAGGCTGTGGTAGCCGAGCCCGGCGGCCACCTGGGCGGCCCGCGCGCCCGCCGCGTGCCGGGTGGCCGCGTGGGCGACCCGGTCCAGGCCGTGGCGGCGCAACGCGGACTCGATCGCATGATGGGTCACGCCGATCTCGGCGGCCATGGCGTTGACCGTCCGGCGCTGCCCGACGTGGCGTTCCCGCAGGTAGCTCGGAACATCGGGGAACCCGAGCCGGTCCAGCGCGGGCCGCCAGCGGGCATCGGCCCGGGCCGGGCGCTGCCCCTGGACCGCGGCCGCCGCCGCGGGGGCGATGTCCGGGAGATGGCGGGACAGCCAGTCCTTGTGCAGCCCGGCTTCGCGGCTGATCGCAGCCAGGCTGGCCCCGTCCGCCGCCCGGGCCGTGACGAACCCGCCGAGGTCCGGGTAACCGTGCCGCCCGGCCACGTCGGCCGCGACCCGCGCGACGTGCCGCCGGGCCCGCTCGGTATTGGCCTGCGCCACCGCCGCGGCCGGGATGCCAGCCAGCGCCCGTCGTGCCTTCCGGCGGCGCTGCTCGGGATGGCGGCGGCCGGTGGCCGCGGCGGCTGCGTCCCGGGTGAGGTCCCCGGAGCGGGCCCGCTGCCGCCCGGCCACGCTGCCCGCGCGGAACGCCGGGTCGAACACCAGGCGGGAGGTGAGCGCGGCCGCGCGCAGCTTGCGGGTGTCCGGGCCCTCCAGCGACTGGCCGCGCTCCAGGCCGAAGGCCGCGCAGTAGGCCTCCTTGGTGTAACCGTGCACGCGCAGGTGGGCAGGGACCGACCGGAATGGCCGCCCGCACAGGTGGCAGACCACCCGGGCGCCGGTGACGACCACCTCGCCGACCGGGGCGAAGGCCGGGGTGCCGTCGGCCAGGACCGCGACGACCGGGCGGGGACCCCGGGCGGCCCGCCGCCGCGCGGGGCCCGGCGCCGGGCCCGGCGGCGCAGGCGCCAGCGCGGCCGCCGGGTCCCGCGCAGGCCCGCGGGTCGCGGATACCACGGTGTTCATCTCGGCGGACATGACCAGCCCTCCGGCTGAGACCTACTAGTCACAACGAGACTACCGAAGGTCGGCCCAGCCGTCACGCCCGCGGCCGGTCACGCCCGCAGCCCGTCCCGGCCGCCACGCGCACTACGCTCAGGATCATGACCGCGGGGCCATCACTGTCGCTGGCGGAACGGACCGTCCTGGCGATACTCAGCGAACGGCCCGCGCACGGCTTCGCCATCGCCCGGCTCACCGCGCCCGAGGGCGAACTGGGCCGGATCTGGCAGATCCCCCGCCCGGTCATCTACCGCTCGATCACCCGGCTGCAGGATGCCGGGCTGCTGACCCAGGACGCCGTCGAGTCGGGCCGCGGCCCGCAGCGCACCCTCTACGCGGTGACGCCGGAAGGACGCCGGCTGGCGGCGGAGTGGCTGGACACTCCCGTTGAGCACGTCCGGGACGTCCGGTCCCATCTGCTACTCAAGCTGGCCCTGCTCGACCGGGCCGGGCGCGATCCCGCGGATCTGCTCCGCCGGCAGCGGGCGGCCCTGGAGCCCATCGCGCGGGCCGTCCAGGCGGAACGGCCGCCGCGGGAGGGGTTCGACGCGACGCTGCTCGCCTGGCGCCGGGCGACCACTGCGGCCACGCTGAGCTTCCTCGATGACGTCATCGGGCCCGCGCAGTTCGTCCACCCGGACCAGGGTGACGCCGGCCAGGATGAACGCGCCGCCCAGGAACTGCATCGCGGACGGTAGCTGGCCGAGTAGCACCCACGCGAACACGATCGCGAATAGCACCTCGGCCATGCCGATGAACGAGGCCAGCTTGGCGCCGAGCCGCCGGGCCGCCCCGATGCCCGAGACGTAGGCGATCACCGCGGCCACCAGCGACAGCCCGAGCACGGGCACCACCCAGCTGACCCGGTGATGGAGGAAGTCCACCGGCCGGGTACTGGCCGCCATGGGCAGGGCACCGATCCCGCCCGCCAGGCCGAGGACCACCGCCCCCACGCACATCCCGGCCCAGGCCATCACGATGGGCGGCAGCGGCTCGGCGTCCGTCGCGGCCGAGAGCAGGAAGTAGATGGCCAGGGCCACGGCCGCGAGCAGGCCCCACATCACGCCGACCAGGTTGATCCCGGCCGCCCCGGTCAGGTTCAGCACCAGGATCAGCCCGGCGATCGAGGCGGCCGCCCCGGCCACGGTGAGCCGCCGCGGCCGCTGGGCGTGCCGCAGCCACAGCCAGCCGACCACGAGCACGGTGCCGAGGTATTCGAGCAGCAGGGCCACGCCGACCGGCATCCGGGCCACCGCGTTGAAGTAGAACAGCTGGCAGCCGGCCACCCCGGCCAGGCCGTAGGCCGCCACCCTCGGCGCGGCCCGGCGCAGCACCAGCCAGCGGCCACGCAACTGCAGCAGCGCGGGCACGGTAAGTATCAGGGCGGCCAGGCTGATCCGGGCGAGCACCGCCGCGGCGGGGCTCCATCCGGCCCCGATCAGCGACGAGGCGAAGGCCCCCGACGTCCCGAAGGCCGCCGCGGACAGAATGCCGAGGGACAGCCCCGTGCTCCCCCGCCGGACCCGGTCGCCGGTCGCCCGGCCACCACCTCTGGCACCCCGGCCACCACCAGCACCACGGGCGGCACCACGGCCACTATCGGCACCGGCACCGTCCCCGGCTGGTCGGGGCACGGCACGAGTCTGGGCGGAAGTCACCGCGGCACTCCAGGGCATGAGGATGTGTAAGCAGCAAACTGTACTTATAGTTATGACACTAGCCGCCCCCTCTGAAAGGGGTCAAGGTGCTTTTTGCTCATGACACCGAGGTGTCCCTGGCCGCGACCGCGGCCCTGGTCAACACCGCCCGGGGCGGCGCCGAAGATCTGCCGGACGAGGCGGCCCTCGACCGCTTCATCACCGAGTGGCGGTGGACCGGCCAGCGCACCCACGACCGGGCCGAGCTGGACGCGGTCCGGCGGCTGCGGCCGCGGCTGGCCCAGCTCTGGGAGCTATCCGAGGACGACGCCGCCGCCCTGGTCAACACGCTGCTGCGGGAGGCCGGCGCGCTGCCGCAGCTGGTCAAGCACGACGGCTGGGACTATCACCTGCACGCCACCTCCGCCGACGCCCCGCTGGCCGACCGGATCGCGGTCGACGCGGCGATGGCGTTCACCGACGTGATCCGCACCGGGCAGCTGGGCCGGCTGCGCCGGTGCGCCGCACAGGACTGCGAGCACGTCCACGTTGACCTGTCCAAGAACCGGTCCCGGCGGTTCTGCGGCACCGCGTGCGCGAACCGGGTCAACGTGGCCGCCTACCGGACCCGCCAGGCCGCCCGCCAGTCCGCTGGCCCCTGACCCCCCTGACCCCCCTGACCATCCGCTTGGCGGCCGCCGGGCACACCGGCCGGACCGGGACATCCCGTACCGTCCCGGCCAGAACTCGGCCACGGCGACCCAGGATCGGCTTGATGTGACTGGGCGTTGCTGTCAGGCTTCGGAGGGTCGCGGTCCGCGCCGGCGCCCCCAGCGGCGGCCGGCCGGTCCCGCCCCCCACCGGCTGGTGTCGACCCGACAGGAGTGCCATGCACCTGCCTGCCCGTTTCAGCGCCCTCGCCCTGGCCGGGACGCTACTCCTGGCCCCGGTCACGGCCGCCGCAGCCGCGCACGCGGCCACCGCCAGTCCCGCGGGCCAGGCGGGGGCCACCGGCCCGGCCGCCCCCGCCCGCCCCACGGCAGCCGTTAACCCCGCCGCGACCGGCGCCGCGCTGGCCCGCGCCCCCCGGGGCGTGCAGGCCGAAGGCGGCGCCCTGGTCGACGCGGCCAGCGCCGCGCTGATGTGGAGCCGCGGCATGAACACCGAGCGGCCGATGGGCAGCATCACCAAGGTGATGACCGCGATCGTGGTGCTCCGGGCCGGGGACCTGCACCGGCGGATCGAGGTGCCGAAGGGCGTCCTCCCCTACGACCGCAAATACGACGCCAGCCGCGCCGGCCTGCGCCCCGGGGACTACCTGACCACGCGGGAACTGCTGGAGGCGCTGCTGCTGCCGTCCGGGTGTGACGCCGCCTACGCGCTGGCCAAGTCGTTCGGCCCGGGCTGGACCGCCTTCATCGCCGCGATGAATAGCACCGCCCGGGCCATGGGCCTGGCCCACACCCACTTCTCGAACTTCGACGGTCTGCCCTGGCCCACCGAGACTTCCACGTACTCCACCCCGCGGGACCTGATCGCGCTAGGCGAGGCGGCCATGCGGTACCCGGTGTTCCGCTCCATCGTGGACCAGCGGTCCTATCACCTGGCGGCGACGCCGCGGCACCACGCCTACGTGTGGCACACCACCAACCTGCTCCTGCGCGACTACCCGGGCACGTTCGGGATCAAGACCGGGTCCACCAACGCGGCCGGGTACTGTCTGCTGTTCGAGGCGCGCGAGAACGGCCATGTCCTGATCGGCGTGGTGCTGCACAGCTCGCGCACCGACGACACCGCGGCCTTCAGCGATGCCACGAAGATACTGGACTGGGGCTTCCGGCACGTTTAGCCTGCAAGGCGGCGTGCCGCCCGCTAGATTCCATTCGCTGACGGGCGGCCCTGTGCCTGCCCGCCACCTCACGCCGTCAGGGGGGGCGCAATACTTGGGGTAGCTGACGGCATTTCGGGGCAAGGGCGGCTCTCATGCGGTTCCGGTCGGGTATGGCGATCGACCTGGGTACGGTCAACACCCTGGTCTCTGTCGCTGGCCGCGGGCTCGTGATCGACGAGCCGTCGGCCATCGCGCTGGACCGGGCGACCGGCCGGGTGGCGGCCGTGGGCGAGGCCGCGGACGCCCTGGCCGGCAAGGAGCCGCAGGACATCGAGGTGCTCCACCCGCTGCGCGACGGGGTGATCGCGGACCTCGACGCCGCGTCGGCCATGCTCCAGGGCTTCGTGCGCCGGGCCCGGCTGCGCCGCGGGCTGCTGCGGACCACGGCGGTCGTGTGCGTGCCCGGCGGGGCCACCTGGGTGGAGCGCCGGTCCCTGGCCGCCGCGCTGAGCGTGATCCGGCCACGCTGCTCGGTACAGCTGGTCGACGAGCCGGTCGCCGCCGCGGCGGGGGCCGGCTTCGACCTGGCCCAGGGCTCCGGGGTGTTCATCGTGGACGTGGGCGGCGGCACCACCGAGTCCGCGGTCGTGGCCGGGGGCCAGATCGTCCGGGCCCGGTCGCTGCGGCTCGGCGGCAACGCCATGGACGAGGCGATCATGACCGCGGTCAAGGCCGAACTCGGCCTGCTGCTTGGCCGTAACGCGGCCCGCAGCCTGAAGACCACGCTCGGCCTGGCCGGCGACGGGACCGGGCGGATGGAGACGGTGGGAGTGGATGCGGCGCGCCGCACCCCCCGCGTCGAGCAGGTGCCCGGCTGGCTGGTGGCGCAGGCGCTGGAGCACATCGTCATGGCCATCGTGGACTGCGTGGAGGAGATGCTCTCCGACATCCCGCCCAACCTGGCTGAAGACGTGGTCCGGGGCAAGATCCGGCTGGCCGGGGGCGGCGCGCTGCTGCCCGGCCTGGCCGACCGGATCGAGGCGGCCACCGCGATCCCGGTCGTGGTCGTGGACGACCCGCTCCGCTGCGTCGCCCGCGGGGCGGCGGAGATCCTCGAGCACGGCGACGGGCTGCAGCAGGGGCCCACGGTTCAGCGGTAGCCGTGCTGCAGAGGCAGGCGGTAGCCCAGAGGTAGCATCAACCAACCACACGGGAGCTCGGGCTGACCGGGCTGAGAGGGTGGCTGGCCCGCCGGGCCGCGCGCCACCGACCGTCTGAACCTGACCGGGTAATGCCGGCGTAGGGAGGATCCGTTGAGCGGGGTAATTGGGATGCCCGCGCCCGCGGGCCTGGTGCACGGCATGGGCAAGGACCTGGTCGTGCCGGACTGGAGCCCGCTGACCAGCGCCGAGGTGCACCTGGTGCTGGCCCGCTACCCGCAGCCCGGCGGCGACGAGATGATCATCTGGCGCAGCCCGCGGCCCATGTCGGCGGCGGGGCTGATCCGGCGGGGCGGCGTGGACCTGTTTGTCAAGCGGCATCACGTCCGGGTGCGCACGCCTGCGCAGCTGGCCGTGGAGCACGCGTTCATCGGCCACCTGAAGGCCCGAGGCATCGCGGCGCCGGCCGTGCTGCGCACCGCGGACGGAGCGACCGCCACCCAGGACGGCGACTTCGTCTACGAAGTGCACGAGGTGGCCGGCGGCCTCGATCTCTACCGGGACGCGCTGTCCTGGACCCCGTACACCAGCCTCGGCCACGCGCACGCGGCCGGCACGGCCCTGGCCCGGCTGCACCAGGCGGCGGACCGCTTCCCGCTGCCGGCCCGGGTTCCCGCCGTCCTGACCGGCGGCTGCGAGATCATTGTCTCGAACGATCCGCCCGCGGAAATCAAATGGCTGACGGGATGCCGTCCGGGGCTGGCGGGCTACCTGGACGGCCGGGCCTGGCCGGACGACCTGGCCCGGCACGTGCTGCCCGCCATCCGGCGGGCCGCGCCGCTGCTGGCCGGGCTGCCCCGGCAGTGGGGACATGGGGACTGGCACCCGTCCAACCTGACCTGGTCCTCGGGCGGCCCGGACGCCTTCGTGGCCGGGGTGTTCGACTTCGGGCTGGCCAACCGCACCTACGCGGTGCACGACCTGGCCACCGCGCTAGAGCGGGCCACCGTATCCTGGCTGGACCTGACGGACCCGGACCTCACCGGCGCGGACCTGGCTGGCCCGGGTGCGGCCAGGCCGGGCCGGGCGCGAGCGGACCTGGACGCGATCGACGCGTTCCTGGACGGTTACGAGGCGGTCCGGCCGCTCACCGGGGCCGAGGCCGCGGCCTTGCCCGAGGTGTTCCCCGTGGTGCATGTCGAGTACGCGCTGTCGGAGGTCGAGTACTTCGCCGACGTGGTCAGCTCGCCCGCGAACGCGGACCTGGCCTACGACGGTTACCTTCTCGGCCATGCCGCCTGGTTCGCCACGCCAGACGGCGCCGCCGTCCTCGATCACCTCCGCCGCCGCGCCGCCCCCCCTACCACCCACCTGACGGCCGCCCCACACCGGCCATGCGGTCACTCGATCATGGCCAGCGCCGACATTTCACGCGGAACGGTGCGCATTTCAGGGGTGTTTTGCCCGTTTCGGCGCACCGTCAGCGTGAAAAGTGGACGGGAGGGGCCAGTGTGATTAGAGGGTTCCGAAGGCCGCGGCTATGGGCTGGCCTCGCCGCGCGAGGCCGCTGATTAGGCTGCCGATGTGGATCTCGAGCGGTGGGTGCAGCAGGCGGTCGCGGCTAACCGGGAGTGGGCGGCAGGCTTCGGCCCGTATACCCCGCATCCCTCGCTGGAGGTCAGCGACGAGCGGTTCGGGGCGGCGTTCGCCGAGTTCACCGAGCGCCTGGCGGACAACTACCCGTTCTTCCACCCGCGGTACGCGGGCCAGATGCTCAAGCCCCCGCACCCGGCCGCCGTGGCCGGTTATCTCGCCGCCATGCTGATCAACCCGAACAACCACGCGCTGGACGGCGGCCCGGCGACCGCCCGGATGGAACGCGAGGTGACCGCGCAGCTCGCGGCCATGTTCGGCTTCGGCACCCACCTGGGCCACCTGACGACCAGCGGGACCATCGCCAACCTGGAGGCGCTGTTCGTGGCCCGTGAGCTGCACCCGGGCCGGGGCATCGCGTTCAGCGCGGACGCGCACTACACGCACGGCCGGATGTGCGGGCTGCTGGGCATCGAGGGCCACCCGGTCTCCGTGGACCGCCGCGGCCGGATGGACCTCGACGCGCTGGAGGATCTGCTGCGCGCCGGCCGGGTGGGCACCGTGGTGCTGACCGCGGGGACGACCGGCCTGGGCGCGATCGACCCCATCCACGAGGCCCTGGGCCTGTGCCGGCGGCACGGCGCCCGGATCCACGTGGACGCCGCCTACGGCGGGTTCTTCACTCTGCTGGCCACCGCCGAAGGCGCCCAGGAGCACAGTGCCGAAGGCGCCCAGCAGCACAGTGCGGAAGGCACCCGGGAGTTCGGTGGCGGCGAGCTGCCGGCCGCGCCGTGGCGGGCCATCGCTGAGTGCGACTCGGTGGTGGTGGACCCGCACAAGCACGGGCTGCAGCCCTACGGCTGCGGCGCCGTGCTGTTCCGCGATCCCGCGGTGGCGCGTTTCTACCTGCATGACTCCCCGTACACCTACTTCACCTCCGCGGACCTGCACCTGGGGGAGATCAGCCTGGAGTGCTCCCGGGCCGGCGCGGCCGCGGCGGCGCTGTGGCTGACGTTCCGGCTGCTGCCCCTCACGCCGGACGGCCTGGGGCAGGTGCTCGCCGCGGGCCGGCGGGCGGCACTGGCCTGGGCCGCGCTGATCGAGAAGTCCCCCGTGCTGGAGCTGTACCAGCAGCCTGAGCTGGACATCGTCAGCTATTTCCCGGTCACCAGGCCGGCCACGCTGTCCCGGATCGACCAGGCCTCGGAGCGGGTCCTGCAGGCCGGGATGACCGGCCCCGATCCGGTGTTCCTCAGCACGCTGCGGGCTGGCGCGGACGCCTTCCTGGCCCGGCACGGGTCCGTGCTGGCGGACGCGCCTGGGGCCCGCATCCTGCGCAGCGTGCTGATGAAACCGGAAGCCGAGACGTACCTGCCGCACCTGCACGAGCGACTGGAGCGGCTCGCGCGCGGCTGAGCATCGTTGTGCCGCACGCCGTGCCGGGCTAGCATCCAGGAAGTCGAAGCGCTTCGCATTCCCGGACTGGACCTTGGTCAAGATCTCTGACGTGGCGCGGCACGCGGATGTCTCGCCGAGCACCGTCTCCTACGTGCTCAGTGGCAAGCGCACGATCTCGGAGCCCACCCGGCGGCGCGTGCTGGACAGCATCGCCGTGCTCGGCTACCACCCGCACGCGGGCGCGCGGGCCCTGGCCAGCAGCCGCTCCGACGTCATCGCGCTGGTCATCCCCCTGCGCTCCGGCACCTACGTGCCGGTCCTGATGCAGATCGCCACCGCGGTGGTGACCACGGCCCGCCGCCACGGGCACGACGTGCTACTGCTGACCCAGGACGAGGGCGTCAGCGGCCTGCAGCGGGTCGCGGGCGCCTCGCTGGTGGACGCGATCATCGTGATGGACGTGGAAACCCGCGACGAGCGGCTGCCGGTGCTCGCCACCCTGGGGCTGCCCGCGGTACTGATCGGCTTCCCGGCCGAGCCCGCCGGCCTGACCTGCATCGACCTCGATTTCGAGGCCGCCGGCAGTGTCTGCGCCGAGCATCTGGCCGCGGCCGGCTGCCGCGACATCGTGCTGATCGGGGCGCCGCCGGAGGTCTACCGGCGCGGCACCGGCTTCGCCCAGCGCACCCAGGACGGCTTCGAGCGGGCCGCCCGGGCCCGCGGGCTGCACCCCGCCACCTGGCCCTGCGACCCGGCACCGGGTGCCGTCCGGGCCACCGTGGCCGCGCTGCTCGGGCAGCGCCCCGGGCTGGACGGGATCGTGGTGCACAACGAGTCGGCCCTCGGGCCGCTGCTCGATGCGTTCCGCGCGGAGGGCCGCCAGATCGGCGGGGACCTGTCGGTGCTCGCGATATGCCCGGATGAGCTGGCCGAGCAGGCCACCCCGGCGCTGACCTCGATCGCCATCCCGGCTGACGAGGTGGGGCGGCAGGCGGTCGGGCTGCTCATGGCCAAGCTGGACGGCCGGCCGGTGCCCGCGGCCACGCTGCTCGCCCCGCGGCTCACCGTCCGCGCCAGCACGTGCGCCGCGGGCCGGCCGGACGCGAGCTGGTGATCACGCTCAGCCCCGGCTGAGCACGTCCCGGACCCGGGTCAGCAGCTGATCCGGGGTGAACGGCTTGGTCAGGTAGCCGTCCGCCCCGGCCGCGAAGCCCCGGGAGATGTCCGCCTCCTGCACGCTCGCGCTCATCAGCAGGATGGGCAGCCGCTGCGTGGCCGGGGTATGCCGGAGCCGCTCGGTGAGGTCGAACCCGTTCAGCCGCGGCATCATCACGTCCAGAACCGCCATGTCCGGCGCCTGGCTCGCGGCCAGCTGGAAGGCCTCCTCTCCGTCCCGGGCCTCGATGATGATGTACCCGGAGCGGCTGAGCCGGTAGGCGACCAGCTCACGGATGTCCTGCTCGTCGTCGGCGACCAGGATGGTGGCCGCCCGGGGCTCAGCCGGGCCGCCCGGAGCTGACTGGGCCTGGGCCGACCGGCCCGGAGCTGACCGGCCCTGGGCTGGCTGGCCCTGGGCTGGCTGGAGTCGGTCTGGCTTGACCACGCTCGGCTGGATCTCGGTCACAGTCTCACCTCGGCCGCCACGTGCAGCGGGATCTCCGCCACGAACCTGGTGCCGCTGCCGCCGGAATCCGCGATCCGGATCGTGCCGCCGTGCGCCTCGGCGATGGCCTTGCTGATGGCCAGGCCGAGCCCGGACCCGGCGGTGCCCGTGGCGGTGGAGGCACGGTAGAACCGCTCGAACAGGTGCGCCCGCTCCCCGGGCGGGATCCCGATCCCGCTGTCGGTGACCTCGACCACGCAGGTGCCGCCCTTCTCCCCGACCCGCACCCGGACCTGGCCGCCCTCGGGGGTGAACTTGACCGCGTTGGACACCAGGTTGCTGAGCAGCTGGCCCAGGCGCAGCCGGTCGCCGTGCACGATCGCGGGAGACCCCGTGTCGGCGGACAGCTCGATCCGCTTCTCCGTCGCTGTGCCCTCGAACAGTGCCACGGTCTCGCTGACCAGCTCAGACAGATCGACGTCGGTCATTTCGAGGGTGAACCGGCCCGCGTCCATCTGGCCGATCAGCAGCAGGTCGCCCACCAGCCGCATCAGCCGGTCGCTGTTCCGCTTGACCGTGGTCAGGAAGCGATGCTGCTCCTCGTTGAGCGGGCCGGGCTCACCGTCGAGCAGGATGTGCAGCCAGCCGTCCATGGCGGCCAGCGGGGTCCGCAGTTCATGCGACACCGTCGCCACGAACTGGTCCTTCATCCGGGCCGCCGCCGCGTCGCTCCGCTTGCGGTCCGCGTACTGGGCCAGCTGCGCCGCGATGGTCTCGATGGTCTCCGGCTGGCCGTCGCTGCGTGCCTGGTCGGAGCCGACCAGCTGGATCACGGCGGTCACCTCCCCGTTCCGGAAGATCGGGACGGCCAGTTCGCCGGGCGGCAGCCCGTCCGGAGCCGACCCGGCGGACGCCGACCCGGCGGACGCCGACCCACACGGCACCTGGCCGTACTCAGGCGCGTCCCCGTTCTCGGGCGCCAGCCCGTTCTCCTGTGCGCGGCCGTCCCCCTGCGCATGGCCGTTCTCGGGCCGCGGCGGCCGCACCGGGAGGCCTGGCCCGGGCACGAACACGGTCTGGCGCCGCTGCCAGGCCCGGCCGACCACCCCCTGCCCCCGGGTTATGGTCTCATGGCTCAGTAGCGCCAGCTGTTCTTCCCATTCCCCGAGCGCGTACGCGGACCGGCAGTGCAGCTCGCCGTCCTCATTGGGCATCCAGGCCACGCACAGCTGCCAGCCGAGCTGCTGGCAGCTGAGCTCCAGCACACGGGGCAGCGCGTCGTCCAGGGACTCGGCTTCGGCCAGCACCCGTGCCGTCTGGTACTGGGCGGCCAGCTGATGCTCGGCCATCTGGCGCTCGCTGACGTCATGGAACGTGATGACCCCGCCGATCACGGTGTCGCCGTCGCGGATCGGGTACCCCGAGGCCTCCACGGGGAACCGGCTGCCGTCCTTACGCCAGTACACCTCACCGCTGAGCCTGGCCCCCTCGCCGTCCCTGACCGCCCGCAGCAGCGGGCACTCCTCGGCCGGGTAGGGCGTGCCGTCCGGATGGGTGTGGTGCATCACGACGTGCGAGTTCCGGCCGAGCACTTCCGCACCGGTCCAGCCGGTCTGCTCCAGCGCCGCGCGGTTGATATAGGTGATGCGGTTGGACAGGTCCACGCGGACGATGCCCTGGTCGGTGGAATCCATCACCGACTCGAGCTCGCCGGCGAGGACCCCGAGGCGGCGCAGGCTCAGAGCCTCGGCGCAGGCCAGCGTCGCGCTCCCGACCAGGATCTCCAGCCGGGCAATCTCGGCCTGGGTGAACTCCTCGTCGGCCGAACGGCCCAGGCTCAGCACGCCGATGACCCGTTCCCGGTGCAGCATCGGCAGGTGAATCTCCTGCCGGATCTCCCGGTCTTCGACCAGCCCGGGGAGGCGCATCGAGCTGTCCGCCCAGCCGGCCGTGACGTGCCGCCGCTCCGCTGCGGCCCGCCCGGCCATACCCTCGCCCAGCGGAAGCTGCAGGGTGAAATCCCCGGCGCGGGTCCCCCGCGAGGCACGGAAGGTCAGCGCCCCGGCCTGCTCGTTGAGCACGTACATCGCGCCGACCTGGGCTCGGGCGTAGTCGGCGATCTCCCGAAGAGTGACGGTCGCGACCTCTTCGACCTCGGTCTGGGCGGCCAACTGCTCGCCAAAGTGGTGCAGCGCCTCGGCCGCCTCTTTCTGTCGCTCCACCGACGCGAGCACGGTCTGCAGCTCGGCCTGCTGCCCCTGGAGCTCAGCGTTCTGCTGCTCGACCTCGTCCCGGGCCGCCTCCAGTTCCTGCGCCATGGCGTTGAACCCCACGGCCAGCTCGCCGAGCTCGGCCGGGCCACGCTCGGGTACCCGGGCGGACAGGTCTCCTCCGCGCAGCCGTCCCACGGCGCCGGCCAGCCGCTTGACCGGACGAACCACCATCCGATGCAGGCCGATCGCCGACCCCGTGAGCAGGAGTACGGTGGCCACCAGGCCGGCCACGCCGAATCCCAGCGCCAGCGCGGCGCTGTGCGCCGCCTCAGCCCGGCGCACAGTGCTCAGGGCCTGCTGCTGACGGTCCAGCGCCGCGAACTGATCCCGGATCAGCACCACCGGCTCCTTGGCCGCGTCGGTGGCAGCGAGGCGCCGGGCGCCGGGGAGGTCCACCCTGCTCATCTGGATGATCGCTGAGGTCCAGAGGCCGACGTAGGCCTCGATGGAGTTGCCGAGCGACGCCACCCGGCCGTGCAGGTCGGGGTTCCCTGCGGTGAGCCGGTCGAGTTGGCGTGCCTGCCGGGGATATGCGGCCAGGGCGGCCCGATAGGGCCGCAGCCCGGCCGGCTGGCCGGACATCAAGTAGATCCGCAGCCCGGTGGACAAGTTCAGCAGGGATTCCTCGAGCGCACCCGACGTGGCTAGGACGTTCACCGCCTGGTTATCCTGGCGTTCCTCCGCCCGCAGGTTCTGGAAGGCCAGGAACAGGATCGCGAACTCGCCGAGAAATACCACGGCGATCACGATGCTGGCCAGCACGGTCCGCTGGGTCAGGCCCCGCCTCACGCGGCCACCTTCCGGTACAGGTGCGGTCCCGCCGCGGCGAAGCCGAACTGGTCTGGGGCCAGCAACTGCTCGCACGTGCCCAGCATGAGCACGCCTCCGGGCCGCAGCGCGGCGGCCAGCTTGGCGTGCAGGGCCTGCTGGGCGGGCGGCGCGAAGTAGATAGCCACGTTCCGGCACAGCACGAGGTCGAAAGCGCCCGGCGGTGGCGGCTCACCGAGCAGGTCGCGGCGCTCCCACCGCAGCACCGGCCGGGCTTCGCGGCGCACGGAGTCGGACACCACGCCGCCCCGGCGGGCCACGTCCAGCCGCCCACTGGACAGGTCCGAGCCGACCAGGCGGCTGCCCTCCAGGGCGCCGAGCCGCCAGAGCAACAGCACCACGCTGTACAGCTCCGAGCCGTCCGAGCAGCCGGCCGACCAGACACTCAGCCCGCCGCGGGACCTGAGCAGGGCGGGCAGTACCCGCTCGCCCAGCAGGTCGAACTGCTCCGGGTCCCGGAACAGCCCGGTGACCGGCACCAGGATGCTGCGCCGCAGCCTGGCCCGGGCGGCCGGGTCGCGCCGGCACAGCCGGGCCAGGCCGGCCACGCTGGGTGCCTCGTGGCGGTCCAGCGCGCGGGCCACGCACGCCGACACGTGGGCCTGACGGTAGGACTCCAGGGCAATCCCGGACGCCTGCCCCAGGCTGGCCAGATCAGCGTGCCCGAGCAGGCCTCCCCCCCGTACGGTCATCTGCCCTCGTCTCAGACCGGACCGAATCCGGTTACTCACAGCATTGTACATTTACTCCACGTAGTCACCTGGCGCGCAGGCCGCGCGGCGGCCCGGGATGGCCGGCCCCGCGATGCGATCCGCACGCGAAGCTGAAAGGCTGGAGTTGACGCGCGAGGAGGATTCATGACGAGCAAAGCGACGGCCGCCGCGGCCGGAACCATCGACATCGGCGGCGACCTCACGGTTAACCGGATGGGCTACGGCGCGATGCGGATCACCGGCGACGGGATCTGGGGCGACCCGCCGGACCGGGACCGGGCCAGGGCGGCGCTGCGCCGGGCGATCGAGCTGGACGTCAACTTCATCGACACGGCCGACTCCTACGGCCCGGAGGTCAGCGAGACGCTGATCGCCGAGACCCTGTACCCGTACCCGGACGACCTGGTCATCGCGACCAAGGGCGGCCTGGTGCGGCCCGGCCCGGGCCGCTGGGACCGTGATGGCCGCCCGGCGCACCTGCGCGAGGCGTGCGAGGGCAGCCTGCGCCGGCTGCGGCTGGAGCAGATCCCGCTCTACCAGTTCCACTCCCCCGACCCCAAGGTTCCCCTGGCCGACTCCCTCGGCGCCCTGGCCGAGCTGAAGGCGGAGGGCAAGATCCGGCATGTGGGGGTGTCGAACTTCTCCCCCGAGCAGGTCGCGGAGGCCCAGCGGATCGTGCCCGTGGTGTCGGTGCAGAACCGCTATAACTCGCGCGACCGCTCCTCCGAGCCGGTCCTGGACCTGTGCACGCAGGAGGCGCTGGCCTTCCTGCCCTGGGCGCCGATCCAGGAGACCGAGCGGATCGCGGCGGTGCTCACCGCCGCGAAACGGCTGGGCGTCAGCGAGCGCCAGGTCGCCCTGGCCTGGCTGCTGGCCCACTCCCCGCAGATCCTGCCGATCCCGGGTTCCGGCTCGCCCGAGCATGTGGAGGACAACATCGCCGCCGCGGGCCTCGAGCTGACCGCGGAGGAGTACAACTCCATCACCGGCTCCATCGAAGTGGCCTAACCGAACGCCCGGGGACACAGCCTGGGGGACACGGCCCGGGGACACGGCCGTGTCCCCTTGACCGACGGTGGGCATCGTGGTCTGCGCACGACCTGCCAGCGGAGCCCAGCCTGTCCGGCCACGGGCATCATGAGCACCGGCGCTAGCCCGGGATGGCCCGTCCCCCCGGTGGGGGGGTTACCGGGGGGACGGGGGTCATCGCACGGCCCCTGGGCCAGCCCAGGGCCGCGGCGCCGCTGCTAGGCGGCGCCGGTCCTCAGGGCACCGACCACTGCTGGTTGGTGCCGCCGTTGCAGGTCCACAGGTCGAGCTGGGTACCCTGCGTGGTGGTGAAGCCCGGGTCGTCCAGGCACTTGCCGGAGACCGGGTTCACCAGTTCGCCGTTTACCGCTAGCCACTGCTGGTTCGTGCCGCCGTTGCAGGTCCATTCCTCGATGAGCGCGCCGTTGGCCGTGCCGCCGTTGGTCACGTCCAGGCACTTGCCGTTGATGCCGACGGTCCCGTTGGACTCCATCGTCCAGCTTTGCGCGGCCGCACTGGTGTTGCAGTCCCACATCTGCACCTTCGTGCCATCCGCCACCGAGCCCCCGTTGACGTCGGCGCACTCCGCGGTGTCGTCACCCGCGATGATATGCCCCGTTGGGGTGGCCGAACCGACCAGGGTGACAGACAAGTTATCGAACTGGTCGGTCTGATACCCGGTCGTGCCAAATCCCACCATTCCTGAGGCGTACGTGGCGTCGGTGACGGACGTGACGGTGGTGCCATTGATGGCCGCCGAGATGCTGCTGCCGTTGAAGGTCAGGGCCAGGTGCTGCCAGGTGCCGGTCCCGGGTGCGGTCACGGTGCCGCTGGCCAGCGTGGTCAGCGTGTCGCTGGTGTTGTTGCGGACCAGGGACCACGCGCCGGTGTTGCTCAGCTGGAGGTAGTACTCGTTGATGCCGGCCGGCCCGAAGGCGTGCTGGGTTCCCGCCCGGCCGATCAGCTGGACCGCTCCGGCCTGCTCCATCAGCGCGTCCGCGGACACGGTGTAGTTGGCCCAGCTCAGGTTGCCGCCGATGGTGTACGGGTTAGAGTTCCCGTCCCACTCGACCGGCTGGACCGCGGCCTGCTGCTGGACGCACTGCCCGGACCGGCCGCCCGCGCAGGGCTCGGCCTCGAATGCGCCCTGCATCTGGGACAGGTAGCGGGGCTGCTGGCCGGCGGGGCCGCTGTCGAAGTTGTCGGAGTAGGGCAGCGTCAGGGTGCCCTGGCCCGGGCTGGCCGCGGTGCCCCTGCCCTGGCCGCTGGTGGTGGTCAGCGTGTAGATGTAGCCCGGCTGCACGGTCAGCGAGTAGCTGCCGTTGGCCGGCGTGATGGTGGACTGCTGGGCGAACTGGGGTCCTGAGCCCGGCGAGTTCACGTCGGTGGCCCACACGTGCACGGCGCCGGTGGACAGCCCGCCGGACACGGCCACGTTGACGGTCTGCGCCGCGCTGGCCGTGGTGGTCTCGATGATCGTCGAGTAGTCGCTGCCGTTCGTGGACTTCAGCGAGACGTAACTGCCGTTCGACTCGGCGCCGCCGAGGTAGCCGGAGCCCGAGTTGAGGAACTGCCAGCCCGGCGCGGTGAACTGGGTGACCTGGGCGGTGGCCCACGTGCTCTCCCCCACGCTGTACGCGCCAGACCAGGGCTGGTTGGCCAGGACCAGCCCGTCGGTGTTGTAGGGCAGGTCCGGGTAGATCGCGGCGACCAGCGGCCAGTTGATGTACGCGGTCAGGTCGGCGTCGATGTAGCCGCGCGTGATCGAGCGGATCAGTGCCGGGGCGCCGGTGCTGAGGTCCTGGGAGCCGTTCTCGCTGGCCCACAGCGGCTTGCCGGTGCCGATCGCGGTGGAGTTGGCCGCGCAGGTGTCCGCGCCGCCGCCGTCGCCGCCCTGGCAGGGGTAGTGCACGCCGATGATGTTCACCGCGCTGGCGAACGTGGAGTTGGACGCGATGTCGCTGGCGATGCTCCAGTCGCTGTCCGCGCCGACGATCTGCACGCCGGAGTAGCCGTCGGCGTTCAGCGTGGACCGCAGCTGCTCGTACCAGGAGATGTTGTAGCCGCGCTCGTTCCAGCCGCCCAGGTAGTTGATGGTCAGGCCGTGCGACTTGGCACAGTTCAGCCAGCTGACCAGGTAGTTGATCGTGTTGGTGGTCCAGAAGGTACTGCCGACCCAGCCCGGTGCGCCCCAGGCCAGGCCGTACAGCTTGATGGATGGATTCAGCGCCTTGGCCTGCTCCATCAGCCACCAGTTGTATCCGGCGCTGCAGTTGATGGACCCGGACGCGTGCTCGATGCTCGATTCCGAGCCGTCCGTGGAATTGGTGTCCCCGCCGATCTCGACCTTGAGGATCTGCAGGTCCGCGCCGTAGCCGGGCTTGAACAGGTAGTCCAGGATCTGCGTCTGCTCGGCCGCGGGATAATCGGTCAGCAGCCGCGAGTTGCCGCCCCCGCCGCTGATCGCGCCGATGCCGTCGAAGGTCCTCCCCGAACTGGTCCCGCTGACGGTGATGGCGGTCGCGGCGGCGGCCTGGGTCAGCGGCACGGCGGCGAGGCAGAACGCCGAGCCGAGCAGGGCCGCGGTCGCGAGGACCGCGGCATGTCTTAAGCCTCTGAGGCGGATGGCGCGCACAGCGCAACCCCTTCCTGACCCGCGTCCTGGCAGGTCGTCCGGGCGCTCCGACCAGGCGGGCATGGTGATTGGATCTGATGGAAAGTGGTCGGAAGCGTTGAAAGATGCCTTCATTCAGGCATCGCCGGCCGGCCTCGTCAAGGTGCCGCCGCGCGCCGCTTTCCCGGCTCGCAGCCGGCCGCTTTCCCGGCCCGCAGCCGGCGTTTTCCCGGCCGGCCGCGGCAGCCCGGGAAGTCGCGCGCCAGGCGTGAACCGGACCGGCCCGGGGGCCGTTTTCGGTGGCGTAGCCCTGCCCTACCCGGGCGGGCTATGCCGGGCCTGACCAGGGACAGAGTGTCTGTTGACCAGAAAGTAGCAGCCCAGCTACTAAGAGTTATAGAAAAGCCTGTACGATCTGATACGGCATGACCGAGTACGGGACGTTACTACTGGTAGCATTTCCGTTGCCCTACGCGCCGAGCCTGCCCAGGGGACCTGGATCAGGGGGCGGGCCCGGCATCAGGAACGGGGATGCCCGAGGGTCACAGGAGAGTGGATTGTCGGGGGCGTACGGGGCCATTCAGGGCGCCAGAGGGGTAGCCGGCCGCAGGCATGCGGCCGGCCCGGATGTGCGTGTCACGGGGGTGGAGCCGGTTACCCGGTCCAGCGTGCAGCACCTGCTCGATGCGCTGCCGTTCCTGATCATGGGGGCGGTGGCTGTTGCCGCCGTGGCCTTCGGCCCGAAGGAAGGCCTGCTCCCGCTGCTGGCTCTCGGGCCGGCCTTCGCGGCGGTCTCCGGCGATCTTCGCAAAGCCGTCGCGGCCGGGGCGCTGGCCCTCGTCCTGTGCGCGGTGCTGGCCGCGGACCAGATCATCGACAGCTGGGGTGACTACGCGCGCGACTCGGTCACCGTGCTGGGGGTGACCGCCGCCGCGGTGATCGCCTGCACGGTGCGACAGCGGCGCGAGCACGAACTGGCCGAGGTCCGGGCCATCGCCGAGGTGGCGCAGCAGGTCCTGCTGGGCCCGCTGCCGGAGGGGGCCCAGGGCGTCCGGCTGGCGGTGCGCTACATGTCCGCGACCTCGCACGCCCGGATCGGGGGGGACCTGTACGAGGCCGTGCCCGCCACGGGCGGGATGCGGCTGATCATCGGCGACGTCCAGGGCAAGGGCCTGGTGGCGGTCAAGACAGCCGCCACGGTCCTGGGTGCGTTCCGCGAGGTGGCGTACGAGGCGGCCAGCCTGCCCGTGATAGCGGACCGGCTGGAGATCAGCCTGGCCCGCCAGCTCACCGACGAGCAGTTCGTCACCGCGATCCTCGCCGAGGTCAGCCCGGACGGGTCCCGGATCAAGCTGCTCAGCTGCGGGCATCCGCCGCCGCTGCTCATCGCGGGGCACGCCGGGCGGTTCGTGGAATCGGCCGCGCCCAGCCTGCCACTCGGCCTGGCCAGCCTGGGCGCCGGGCCGCGTGAGGTGATCACCATCCCGTTCGCCCCGGATGACCAGATGCTGTTCTATACCGACGGGGTGAGCGAGGCGCGGAACCGGGCCGGTGAGTTCTACCCGCTGCCGGACCGTGCTCTCTACGCCGAGGCCGCGGACCCGGACAGCGCCCTGGACCAGCTGCAGCAGGATGTGCTGCAGCACGTCGGGCACGCGCTGGACGACGACGCGGCCATGCTGCTGCTGCGCCGCCAGGCCGCCTGAGGCCGGCGCCGGGTCTGGCGCGCTGGGGGTGGCCGGTCGCGGGCACCGCAATTACCGCCGGTCGCTCTCCAGCCAGACGGACACGTGCGCGGGTTCCAGGGCGGCTGACACCGAGCCGAGCAGGTCGGCCCGCACCGCGTCCAGGTCGACCGCGTCCTGCAGGCGCCCCGCGAACGCGGTCACGGCTGCGTCCGCGTCGTAGCGGGCCCGGTTGAATCGGCGGTCCACCACCCGCTGCACCCGGCGGCGCAGCGGGGTGAACAGGGCCACCGCAGCCAGCGTGGACGCCGCCACGGCCACCGGCGAGGCGAACCGCAGCACCTGGGTGGCCAGCAGCACCAGCCCGGCGTAGACGCCGACCAGCAGCCCCGTGATGATCGCGTAGGCCAGGGTCCGGGAGATGATCCGGTCGATGTCATACAGCCGGTAGCGCAGGATGGCCACGCCCATGCTGGCCGGCAGCGCGCACAGGCCGAGGATGGCCACCTCCCAGATGGCCGAGTTGGTGGCCAGGGCCCAGATGCCCAGGACGGCGCAGACCACGGTCCCGCTCAGCAGCCACTTGAGCTGCTGGCGCCGCTCACCGGAGGCACGCCGCCAGCTCGCGATCTGGTGACCGAGCGCGCCCAGCCAGGCCAGCCCCACCGTGGCGAAGAACACGAGCTCCGTCCACGACGGCGGGGCGTCCGCGGCGGCGACCTGGCCGCTGGCCAGGTAGACCAGGTGATGCTGGGCCACGGCGGTAACGATGGCTGCCACGTAGCTGACCGGCAGGATCAGGCACAGGGCCAGGTAGGCCCACAGCACCCGCCGCCACCGGGGCGAAGGCAGCCGGCCGTCCGGGAAGACCAGGGTGACCAGGGGGAACACGACGATCACGAACGTGAACAGGCCGCTGAGGACGACCGCCACCGGTCCCAGCCCCGGGATACCGCGATAGCCGTAGTCGTACACCAGCGTCGCGTACCCGGACGCGGCGATCGTGAGCGGGATCCAGCCCGCCGCGCCCAGCAGCAGCCAGCCGATCGCATTGCCGGGCTGATGCCGCGCCACGACCAGGCCGACCGCCGCGATCGTCAGGATCACGACCAGCAGGCTGACCACGGCCGTCAGCGAGCTCGACGACTGGTGGTGGCCCAGCGCGCCGATCACGGGCAGGGCGGCGATCAGCACGAGCACGCCGGCCGCCAGGAATGACGCGGTGCGCGGCGAGGCCAGCCCGGCCCGGCCCCCGCTGGCCGGCGCGGTCACGGCTGGCCCCCCGGCAGCCACACGGACACGTGCGCGGGCTGCAGCGAGGCGCTCACGGTGGCCTGCAGGTCAGCGCGGACGGTACTCAGGTCGACGGCGTCCTGCAGCCGGGCCGCGAACAGCGCAACGGTCCGGTCGGCGTCGTACCGGGCCCGGTTGAACCGCCGGTCCACCACCTGCTGCACCCGGCGGCGCAGCGGGGTGAACAGCGCGGCCGCGGCCAGCGTGGACGCGGCCACGGCCACCGGCGAGGCGAACCGGAGCACCTGGGTGGCCAGCAGCACCAGCCCGGCGTAGACGCCGACCAGCAGCCCGGTGATGATCGCGTAAGCGACGGTCCGGCTGAGGATCCGGTCGATGTCATACAGCCGGTACTTCAGGATCGCCACGCCCATGCTCACCGGCAGGGCGAGCACAGCCACGATCCCGATACCCCCGATGACTTGCAGCGTCCGGTCCGGGCTGTTCGAGAGGGGGACGCCCAGCAGCGCGCCGGCCGCGGCCATCGCTGACCCGCCCAGCAGCCACTTCATCTGGAGACGGCGCTCGCCGGACGAGCGCCGGTAGCTGACGGCCTGGCCGGCCACCGAGGCCAGCAGGCAGGCCCCGAGCACCGGGAAGAACACGCTCTGGATGGAGCCCCACCAGGCCGATGAGCCGGCCGGATGGTTGAGGGCCTGCAGGTCCCCGCCGGCATCCAGGTGGATGTCGTGCCCGATGATGGCCCCGGCCGAGATGACCACGGTGCCCGCTACCCACGCCGCGGCGACGGCCAGGTAGATCCCCAGCAGCCAGCGCCAGCGGCGGCCCGGAAGGCGGCCGTCGGGGAAGAGCAGGACGCTCAGCCCGAACAGCGCGATAGCCGGCGCCCAGCTGGGCTGGAGCAGTACCGCCACCCAGCCGAGCGGCAGCCCCCCGGGCCGCACCCGGTAACCGGCGAGCGCGTAAGCGCTCGCGTCGCTGCTGAGGACCAGGAAACCCACCGCGCTCAGGAGCAGCCAGCCCAGGGGGTTGCCCGGCTTGCGCCAGGCCACCACGAAGCCCACCACACCGAACACCGGGGCCAGGTAGACGCCGCCACCACCCAACCCGAGGCCCAGGTGGCCCAGGCGACCCAGCGGGAACGCGGCCGCCATCAGGGCTACTATCACCCCGCCCAGGACCGCGGCGGTGGCGGGGGAGGCCAGCCGCCACCGGCGGGGCAGGGCCGCGGTCCCGGTCACGGCCCGCCTCCGGTCATCCAGACCGAGACCTGGGACGGCTCCAGAGCCCGGCGCAGCACCTCGGTCAGGTCGGCGCGCACCGTGTCCAGGTTGACCGCGTCCTGCAGGCGGCTGGCGAACGCGTCCACCATCTGGTCCGCGTCGTAGCGGGCCCGGTTGAACCGCCGGTCCACGGCGCGCTGCACCCGGCGCCGCAGCGGGGTGAACAGCGCCGCGGCGGCCAGGGTGGACGCAGCCACCGCCCACGTCGAGGAGAACCGCAGCACCTGCGTGGCCAGCAGCACCAGCCCGGCGTAGATGCCCACCAGGAGCCCGGTGAGCAGGGCGTAGGCGAGGGTGCGGGAGATCAGCCGGTCGATGTCGAACAGCCGGTACTTCAGGATGCCCACGGCGATGCTGGCCGGGAGGGCGCACAGGCACAGGCTGGCGATCAGGCCGATCACCAGCGCCGGCAGACCGAGTACGGCCAGGATACGGAACGAGGCGATCAGCCCAATCAGGCTGGCCGAGGCGCCCGCGAGGAGCCACTTGAGCTGCTGGCGGCGCTCCCCCGCCGAACGCCGGAAGCTGAGGGCCTGCCCGGCCAGCGAGGCCAGCCAGCCCAGGAACAGCAGCAGGAGGAAGCCATCCTCGGCTGCCCCCCACCACGTGGCCCCGCCTGTCGGGTGGGCCAGCACCATCAGGTTCCCGCTCGCATCGACCCGGGTATCGTGCGCCACGATCGCGCCGACGGTGAACCACAGCGCGCCGGCGATCCACAGCACGGCGAGGGTGAGGTAAGGCCACAGCGCCCACCGCCAGCGCCCCGACGGCAGCCTGCCGTCGGGGAAGAGCAGGATCATCAAGCCGATGGACGCGATGGCCGGGGCCCACCCGGTCTGGGCCAGCAGCGCCAGCCATCCGAGCGGCAGGTGCCCGGCGTGCAGGCGGTAGTCGGCCACCGCGTAGAAGCTGGCCGCCTCGCTCAGCGCGGCGAAGGCCGCCACGCCCAGGATGAGCCAGCCGATGGGATTGCGCGGCCTCCGCCAGGCCAGCAGGGCAGCCCAGCGCCCAGAACGGGGCCGAGATCGTGAGCGGCATGGAGCCGCCGCTGGCCAGCAGGCTCTGGTGAGCCAGGCCCGCGAACGGCACCTCGATGACGATCAGCGCCAGAACCAGGCCGGCCACGACGAGCGCGGTGGCCGGGGAGGCCAGCCGCCACCCTCCCGGGACTGGCTCCCCGGTCACCGGGTACCGTCCCGGAGCCACACCGTGACGTGCGCGGGCTCCAGCGCCTGGTGCGTGACGCCGATCAGGTCGGCCCGCACGGCGGCCAGGTCCACGGCATCCTTGAGCCGGTCGCTGAACGCCGCGACGAGCGTGTCCGCGTCGTAGCGGGCCCGGTTGAAGCGCCGGTCCACGGTCCGCTGCACCCGCCGCCGCACCGGGCTGAACAGCGCCGCCGCGGCCAGCGTCGACGCGGCCACCGCCACCGGCGAGGAGAACCGCAGCACCTGCGTGGCCAGCAGCACCAGCCCCGCGTACACCCCCACCAGCAGCCCGGTCACCAGCGCGTAGGCCAGGGTCCGGGAGATGATCCGGTCGATGTCGTACAGCCGGTACTTCAGGATCGCCACCCCGATGGACACCGGCAGCGCGGCAAATCCGAACCAGGCCAGGCTGGCCGCGACCTGCCAGGCGCCGGCCGGGAACGCCGAATGGGAGCCAACCAGAAGCGCGCTCGCAACGACGACGACGGCCCCGCTGGCCAGCCATTTCAGCTGCTGGCGGCGTTCGCCTGAGGACCGCCGCCAGCTGAGGATCTGGCGCCCGATGAAGGCCACGATGAACAGCAGGATGATGAGCTGCGTCGGCTTCGCGACCGCCCCGTACCAGCCGGACGCATTATCGGTGATCTTCAGCCCGCCGTTGGCGTCCACCTGGAAGGGACGCCCGATGACCGCCTGCGCGGTTGCCACCGCCAGGATGACCAGGCTGAACAGATAGACCCCGACGTAGGCCCACAGCGCACCCCGCCACCATGCGGAGGACAGCTTCCCGTCCGGGAACAGCAACACGACCAGGCCTAGCAGTTCCAGCCCTGCGCCCCAGAGCTGGTTCAGCGCGATCGCGGCTACGCCGAGCGGAAGCTGGTGGTAGCCCAGGCGGTAGCGGAGCAGCGCGTATTCCGAGCTGTCTGTGGAGACGAGCAGGCACAGCGCTATGGCCACGAGCAGCCAGCCCAGCGGGTTGGCAGGCTGGCGGCGCGCCACGAGGATGCCGACCAGGCCGCAGGGCAACCCGATCACCAGGGCGTTGAGGCTGTCGAAGCCAAGGTGAGAGAGGACGGCGAGCGGGGCCATGGCCAGCCCGGACAAGGCCAGCACCCCGGCCAGTCCCGCCAGCCAGGTTCTGGGCCAGCCGCCCCGCGGGCGCCACCCAGCCAGGGCCGCCGTCACCGTTCACCATCCGCGAGCCAGACGGCCAGGTGGGCTGGTTCCAGCGCCGCGGCGGCCACCGCGATCAGGTCGGCCCGGACCTGAGGCAGCGCAACGGCGCCCGCGAGCCGGCTGGCGAAGGCTTCCACGGCGGCGTCCGCGTCGTAGCGGGCCCGGTTGAAGCGCCGGTCCACGGTCCGCTGCACCCGCCGCCGCAGCGGGCTGAACAGCGCCGCCGCGGCCAGCGTCGACGCGGCCACCGCCACCGGCGAGGAGAACCGCAGCCCCTGCGTGGCCAGCAGCACCAGCCCCGCGTACACCCCCACCAGCAGCCCGGTCACCAGCGCGTAGGCCAGGGTCCGGGAGATGATCCGGTCGATGTCGTACAGCCGGTACTTCAGGATCGCCACCCCGATGGACACCGGCAGCGCGGCGAAGGCGAAGGCCGCCAGCTCCCAGAGCACCGAGGAGGAGGCCAGGGCCGGCACGACCGCGGCGCCGAACACCACGCCGCCGCTCATCAGCCACTTGAGCTGCTGGCGCCGCTCCCCGGAAGACCTCCGCCAGCTGGCCACCTGCCTCCCGATGGCGGCGAGCCAGGTCACGGCCAGGGTGACCAGGACCAGGAACGGCAGCACGTCGTGCACCCAGGCGGGCACCCAGGCCTGGATGGCCAGGGTGCCCTGGGTCGTGACCCTGAATTGATGACGGGCCGCGGCACCGATGATTTCCGCGTCGCTCTCGCCCAGGCTCAGCAGGCCGGCCCCGGCGGCGGCCCACACGATCCATCTCCACCGCCGCGACGGCAGGTGACCGTCCGGGAACAGGAGAAGGACCAGCGGGAACAAGACGATGGGGCTGATCCACAGCGGCTGGGCCAGGAAAGCCGCCGGGCCCGCCCACCGGGCCCCGAGCGAGGCATAGAACGCGCTGTAGTCCGCGGCGTTGAGGCCGACCGGATAGAGCAGGGACGCGGCCAGCAGCAGCCAGCCGATCGGGTTGCCCGGCTGATGCCACGCGACCAGGAGACCCACGACCGCCGTGGCGACGATCATGGACAGCAGCGCGAGGCCGGCCAGCAGGTCCCCCACCGAGCGGATTGCGCCGGACGGCACCAGCAGGGTGCCGATCAGCGTGGCCAGGACCGCGGCGGCCAGGATCACCGCGGTGGGCCGGGGCGGCGGGCGCCGCCGGGCCAGGGTGAGCGTCATGCCGCGGCCCCGGTGGTGGCGACCGGGCTGAGCCGGGCGGGCCCCAGGTCCGGCGGGCGGCGGATGCCGAACACGTCGCGCAGCGCGGTCAGCGCGGCCAGCTCGCCGCACCGGCCGTGCACGCCGGGCAGCGGCGGGGTGGACGAGGAGCACAGGTACAAGCCGGGGACCGGGATGCGGTAGGGGTTCCACCGGGCCACCGGGCGGAACACGGTCTGCCGGATGTCCTGCAGGCCGGCGGCGATGTCGCCGCCCACGTAGTTCGGGTTCCGCGTTTCCTCGTCGGCGGCGGTCAGCGTGTGCCGGGCCAGGATCAGGTCCCGGAAGCCGGGCGCGAAGCGCTCGATCTGCGCCTCGATGCGGCCGGTCATGTCCACTGTCGATCCCGGGGGCACGTGGCAGTACGTCCAGAGCGTGTGACAGCCCGCGGGTGCCCGGGTCGGGTCGGTCACGCCCGGCTGGGTGACCAGGACGTACGGGGCGTCCGGATGGTGCCCCTCGGCGACCTGCACCTCAGCCGCCGCGATCTCCTCGTACGTTCCGCCGAGGTGCAGCGTCCCGGCCCGGCGGCACGCCTCGTTCGCCCACGGCACCGGGCCGGACAGGGCGAAGTCGGCCTTGCAGACACCGGCGCCGTAGCGGAACCGCCGGAGGGCGTGCCGGTAGCGGGGCGGCAGCCGGTCGCCGGCGATCGACAGCAGCCCCCGCGGTGCGACGTCGAGCAGGACGGCCCGGGCCGGGGGAAGCTCGGTGAGCGAGCGCACCCACCGGCCGGTCTCGATGGTCCCGCCCGCCGCGACGACCGCCTCAGCCATGGCGTCCGTGATCCGGGCGCTGCCGCCTTCGGCCACCGGCCAGCCCACCGCGTGGGCCAGGCCGGTGAGCATGAGGCCGACCGCGCCGGTCGGCCGCGTGGTGAGCGGCATCATGCCGTGCGCGGCGGCGCCGGCGAACAGGGCCCGCGCCTCGGGGGTGCGGAAGCGGCGCGCGACCCCGGCCGCCGATCGCAGGCCGTTCACCCCGAACACGGCCAGCCCGGCACTCAGCTGCGGCGGCGGCCGCCGGATGGGGGACAGCAGCAGGTCGGTCACCGCGCCGCAGTCACGGACCAGCGGGCCCAGCAGACGGCGGTAGGCGGCCGCGTCGCGGCCGAGCCGCTCGGCGGTCGCGTCCACGGACCCGGTGACTACCGCCGCGCGCCCGCCGTCCAGCGGCTGGGCGAACACCACGTCGGAGCCGGTCAGCCGGACGCCGCGCGCGGCCAGATCGAAGCGCCGGAAGAACGGTGAGGCCACCGCCAGCGGATGCGCGGCCGAGCAGACGTCGTGCCGGAATCCGGGAAGGGTGAGTTCCTCGGTCCGGCATCCCCCGCCGATCGCAGGACTGCCCTCGATGACGAGGACGCGCAGGCCGGCCGCGCTGAGCGTGACCGCGGCGGCCAGGCCGTTCGGCCCGCTGCCGACCACCACGGCGTCAGGATCACCTGGCATGCTCGTCCCCCCGGTAACCGGCGCGGGTCAGCCGCGGCGCCGGCGCAGCGCCGTCACCGGGGCGGCCAGGGTCTGCAGCACGCTGCGCACCATGGAGTTGTGCCAGACATTGCTGGCGTGGCGCCACTGGCGGCTGCTGTCCACGCACACGGTGCGGGTGGTCACCGTGAGGTCGGGGGCGCCGAGGCGACGGCCGAGGGCGGTCAGCGTCTCGGCCCAGAACACGTCTTCCTTGCGGTGCCCGCCGAACGTCATGGCCATCTCGTACAGCGGGTCGTTCGCGCGCATCAGCACCTGGGCCTGGACCAGGGTGCCGTCCGGGCCGCCTTCCGCGGAGAACGTGATCCAGCCGGCGAACATGTGCCCCTGCGGGGTCATCAGCGTGAACGACTCCTCGTCCGCGTAGAGCACGAACACGCCGGTGGACAGCTTGACCCCGCCGCCGATGGCCAGGTCGAGGAGGGCCACGTCACCCGGGCTGATGCCGGTGAGCGCGCCGGCGAAGCGGTTCCCGGCCGGCCAGAACTCCGGGAAGTGGGCCTTCCAGGTGCTGATGGCCTGCTCCGGGGAGACCGCGGTGCCCACCGCCAGCCGGTAGGTCTTCTGCCACATCTTGCCGAAGCCCTGCACGGGACCGGTCAGCCAGCGGCCGGCCACGTTGGTCCCCCGCACGCCGTCCCGCTGCACCACGTCGAGCCGGTCCACCTTGGCCGCCCAGCGGCCCGCGTCGTTCCGCGGCGCCACACCGGCGCCCGCTTCCCGGACGCTCAGCTCGATCTGCTCTGCGGAACGTACCCGCTCCGGCCCCGTCGCCTCAGTCATGTCGGCCTCCTCAGGTCGCCGCACCGACCAGCGCCGATGCCTCGTCGTCGTAGATGGTGATCGCCTCGTCGAGGCGGGTGAGCTCGAAGATCTCGCGGTAGTGCTCGCTCAGCCCGTACGCGGCCAGCTGCTGCCGCTGGCGGTTGGCCCGGACCAGCAGGGTCACGAGCATCCCGATGCCCCCGCTGTTCATGTACTCCAGCCCGGCGAAGTTGAGCACGAGCCGGCTGGCCCGCAGCCCGCCCGCTTCCTCGTACGCCGACATCAGGACCGGCTCGCAGGCCGCGGTGACCTCCCCTTTGATGTCCACGACCGCCACCTCGCCGCCGAGGTGCCGGACGTCCATCGTGACCCTGGGTCCATCCATTCCGAGTTCCCCTCCCCTTGCCCGCAGGGCGCTGCCGCGCCTGCGGGTCGCTGCTGTGCGCGGGCTGGCGCGCCCGCCAGCCCCGGTACCGTCAGGCGGCCGGGCCGGCCAGCTGGCTCACCGCCGCGTCGAGGTCGCCGAAGACCTCGATGAAATCCGACAGCCGGGTGATATCGAAGATCTCCCGGTAGTGCTCGGACAAGCCGCTCGCGACCACCTTGCGGCGCTCGGCCCGGGCCCGGGCGAGCACGCTCACGATCAGCGCGATCCCGGTCGAGTTGATGTAGCCGACCCGGGCGAAGTCCAGGACCACGGTGCCCGGTTCCCCGCCACCGACCGCCTGCTCGTAAGCGGCGTTGAGCACGCCTGCCGCGCGGCCGTCTACCTCGCCGGCCAGCTCGATGACGGCCGCGCCGCCCACCGCGTGCACGGCTGCCTCACAGTTCTTGTTCATGGCCGCTTCCTTCATCGCCGCCTCCTTCAGGTCCCCCGGCCATGCGGCCCGGCGTCGCGCCGGCGGCCCGCATGGTGAGCTGGATGGTGCGCCGGGGGCCGTCCGTGCGCACCTGCATGGCGTCCACCATGTTCCGGATGAGGAACAGCCCCCACCCGCGCGCCCGCTGCTCGCCTTCCAGCTTCAGGGCAAGGTCCGGTTCTTCCGCCGGCCCGGGCGGGGCGTGCTCCCCGCCCAGGTCGGTGATGGCCACGATGATGTCGTCGCCTTCCTGGATGACCTCGACGTCCACCGGGATGTCCGGCTGGCCCCGGTTACCGTGCTCGATCGCGTTCATGGTCGCCTCGGCCACGGCGGTCTTCAGCCGTTCCAGCCGGGCCGGCGGCAGCCCGCTGGCCGCCACGGCCTCGGCCACGCGGGCCAGCGCCAGGCGCTCGTTACCCGGCTCGCTGGCCACCGCGAACGCGGCGAGCCGCCGGGGGGCTGGCCGGGCTACCGAGGTCATCAGGCGCCTCCCGCGTACCGGGCCGACATGCTCCGCTCCAGGCACACCAGGGTGATGTCGTCTTCCTGCTCGGCCTCCGGCCCGGTGAACGCGGCGAGCTCGGTGAGGCACAGGTCGATCAGTTCCTCACCGGACGGTCCCCGGCCGGCCAGCTCGGCGACCCGCGGGAAGCCGAACATCTCCCGGTCCGGCGCGTGCGCCTCGGCCAGCCCGTCGCTGTGCAGCAGCGCGCAGTCCCCCGGCTCGAACTGGAAGGTCTTCTCCTCGTAGTCCATGCCGGGCATCAGGCCCAGAGGCATGCCCCGCGCCCGCAGCTCGGCCACGCCGCCCGCGGTGCGCACGTACGGCACATCGTGGCCGGCGTTGGCGAACTCAACCTTGCCGCTCACCGGGTCCAGCACCAGGGCCAGGCATGTGACGAACATGTGCGCCGGGATGTCCGCGCAGAGCAGGTCGTTCACGTGGGCGAGCACCGCGCCGGGCGAGACCAGCCGCGGCGCGGCCCCGCGCAGCAGCGCGTGCGTGCTGGCCATCACCAGGGCCGCGGGCACTCCCTTGTCGGTGACGTCGCCGACCACGAACATGACCCGGCCGTCCGGCAGCGGGATGAAGTCGTAGAAGTCCCCGCCCACGGTGCGGGCGGGCCGGTAGAACGCGGCCACATGCCAGCTGGGCAGGTCGGGCACGGCCTTGGGCAGGAACTGCTGCTGGATGATCTGGGCGATCTTCAGCTCCTGCTCGATCCGCTCCCGGTTGCGGGCTTCGGCCTCCTGCTGGCGGACCAGCTGGCCGACCCGCATGGCGGGGGCCGCGTACCCGGCGAGCGCGTTCAGCAGCCGCCGGTCCTCGGAGGAGTAGTCCCGTTCCGACAGCCGCGGCCCCAGGTTGATCAGCCCGATCAGGCTGCCCGAGGAGATCAGCGGGACGGTCAGCACCACCCCCGCGTCTTTCATCGCGGCCAGGGCGGCGGAATCGAGTTCGAGACCGCGGACGTCCACCGCGCCGGCCGCACTGAGCAGGTAACCGACCAGCGGGTCGTTGGACGCCAGCTCGATCCCCGGTCCCGCCCGCACCGGGCCGGGCACCGGGACCGGGACCGCCGCCGGCGGGGCCGGCTGGCTCCGCCAGCCGCGGCGCCAGCCCCGGGGCCGGGCGGTGTCCTGCGGCCCGGGTGCGGCGCCGCCGGACGCTGGCGAGGCGGCGGCGGGGGTACCCGCCGGGTCTCCCCGCCCCGGGCCGGCGCCGGGGCCGGCCGCGGTGCCCGCCCGGTCCGCGGCCGGTACCTCGGCGACGGTGGCGCCCCCCTTGCCGCCGCTGGTCCGTTCCAGCCCTTGTGCCATGGCACGCTCCGTGTCCGTCCCGCTTGTCCAAGCTCAGGGCCAGCTTAGGGAGATGGCGATACGAGATCGTTACGGCAAGTCCGCGGCGCAGGGAGAATTTCACGCTGCTGCGTTACGGTGGCTCCGGGAACTCGTGCGGGCAGCACGTGGGGGGAGTAGAGGCGTGGCGGAGCTGCATCTTGCCCTGCTGGGGGCACCGGCGGTGACCAGGAACGGCGTCCCGCTCAGCTTTGACACCCGCAAGGCCACGGCCGTGCTGGCCCTGCTCGCGCTGCACGATCATGAGCTGAGCCGGGAGCGGCTGGCCGCGTTGCTGTGGCCGGAGGCGGACGCCGCCCGGGCCCGGGCCTCGCTGCGCCGCACGCTATCGGTCACGGCGGCAGCGGCCGGCCCGGGACTGCGGGTCACCCGGGCGGCGGTGGCCCTGGACCCGGGGCGCGTCCAGGTGGACGTGGCCGACTTCGAGGCGCTCGCGGCCGCGCCGGACGCCGCCGCACTGGAGAGGGCGGCCCGGCTGTACCGGGACGACTTCCTGGCCGGGTTCACGCTGCGCGACTGCCCGGAGTTCGACGACTGGCAGGCCGCCACCGCGGACCGGCTCCGCCAGCGGCTCGCCGCGGTGCTGGAACGGCTGGTCGGCGCCTGCGCCTCCGCCGGTGACCTGGATCGCGCGGTGGCGCACGCGCAGCGCTGGCAGGCCCTCGACCCGCTGCACGAGCCGGCCTACCAGGCGCTGATCCGGCTGCTGGCCTGGACCGGGCAGCGCTCCGCCGCGGTGCGCCAGTACCGGGCGCTGGTCCGGACCCTCGACACCGAGCTGGCGGTCCGGCCGCTGCCGGAGACCACCCGGCTCTACGACGACGTCCGGGCGGGACGGCTGGCCCCGGCCCCCGCCCGGCCCGCGCTGGCCCGGCCGGCCCCGGACCCCAGTCCGGCCCCGTACCCCGGGCCGGGCCCGGACCCGCACGAGGCCGCCACCGGGCCGGGCCCGGCCGGCTGGCCCCTGGTCGGCCGGGAGGACGAGCTGCACACGCTGCACGCCGCCTGGCGCGCCGTGGGCCCGGCCGGCCGGGTGGTGACGGTGCTGGGCGCGGCGGGCTGCGGCAAGACGCGGCTGCTGGAGGAGTTCCGCGGCGGGGCGCAGGCGGCCGGGAGCGTGGTGCTGGCCGCGCGCTGCCACGAGGGCGAGAGCGGCCTCCCGTTCGTGCTCGCGGCGGACCTGCTGCGCACCGCGCTGTCGGTCACCCCGGACCTGCCCGCCCGGCTGCCCGCGCATACCGCGGCGATGACCGGCCGGCTCTGCCCCGAGCTGGCCGCGGACTACCCGGATGACCCGGCCCCGCTGGACAGCCCGATGGCGCTGACCCGGCTGTACGGGGCGACCGGGGAGGTGCTGCGGGCCGCAGCGGCGCCGGGCCCGGACGGGCCGCCGGCGGGCGTGGTCGTGGTCGAGGACGCGCACTGGGCCGACGGCCCGTCCCTGGACCTGCTGGCCTATCTGGTCCGCCAGCTGGCCGGCTGGCCGCTGCTGCTCGTCATCAGCTGGTCTACCGAGCATGCGGAGCGGCTCCGCGGGCTGCGGACCGCGCTCAGCGAGGCGGCCGACGCCGGCCAGGGGACCGTGGTGGAACCCGCGCCGCTGCGCGAGGAGCAGATCCGCGACCTGCTGCTGCGCTCCGGGGTCCGGGATGCGGACGTGGGCCGGCTCCTCGCCCAGACCCGGGGATTGCCCATGCTGGTCCGCGAGTACGTCGAGGGGCTGCGCTCGGGAGCCGGCGACAGCGGCGAGCGCTGGTGGCCGCCGGCCTCGGTCCGTGAACTGCTGCGCAGGCGGCTGCAGGCGGCCAGCGAGCCCACCCAGCAGATGCTGTCCACCGCGGCCGTGCTGGGCAGCGGATGCGACGCGGACTTGCTCCGCGCGGTCAGCGGGCGGGGTGAGGCGGAGACCGTGGAAGCCCTCGACGAGGCGGTCCGCCGGTTCCTGCTCACCGAGATGCCGCCGCCCGGGGACCGCGGCGGGCCCAGCTACGACTTCCCGTACGAGGCCCTGCGGGAGGTGGTCTACAGCTCCGCGACCCTGGCCCGGCGCAGGCTGCTGCACGGCCGGGCCGCGGGCGCGCTGATCCGCCGGCACGAGCGGGATCCGGTGACCACCGGGGCGGCGGCTATCGCGGAGCACCTGCAGCGCGCCGGGCGGGACGCCGAGGCGGCCGGCTGGTGGTGGCAGGCCGCCCGGCGCGCCCGCGACCTGTACGCCCACGCCGAGGAGTACGCGTACCTGCGCCAGGCCGCCGCGCTGGGCTTTCCCCCGGTGGAGGTGGCCGTCGCCCTGGGCGAGGTGCTCACCGTGCTGGGCCGCTACCGGGAGGCGCTGGCCGAGTTCGAGGCCGCGGCGTCGGCCATCGACGGCCAGCCGCCGGGGGCCGCGGCCGGGGACGGCCCGGCGGCTGGTCCGGCCGCCATCGAGCACAAGCTGGCCGAGGTGCATCACCGGCTGGGGGACTGGGCGCTGGCCGAGGCGCATCTAGAGGTCGCACTCGAGTTGCTCGGGGGGTGTGACCCGGGCCGCCGGGCCCGGATCGAGGCCGACCGCGCGGTGCTGGCCTACCGGCGCGGCGCGGCGCAGGCCGCGGCGGCCCTGGCCGAAGGCGCGCTGGACGCGGCCCGCCGGGCGGGAGACCCGGCCGCGGTCGCCCAGGCGCTGAACGTGCTGGGCATGCTGGACGCGCGGCGCGGGGCCGCCGCCTCGGCCGCGGCCCGGCTGCGGGAAAGCCTGGACCACGCGCGCAGGCTGCCCGACCCGGGTGCCGCGGTGGCGGCGCTGAACAACCTGAGCCGGCTGCTGGCCGACAGCGGCCAGCCGGCGGAGGCCCTGCCGCTGGCCCAGGAGGCGCTGGCGCTGGGCTGCGAGCTGGGTGACCAGCACCGGGTCGCCGCGCTGCACACCAACCTGGCCGACCTGCTGCACGCGGCCGGGCAGCGCGAGGCAGCGCTGGGCCACCTGAAGGAGGCGGCCCGCGGCTTCGCCTCGGTGGACACCGGCGGCACCCCCCGCCCGGAGGTGTGGACCCTCGTCGAGTGGTAGCGAGACGAGCGGGAGAAACGGCCGAGTGGTAGCGAGCCGAGCAGGGAACGGCCGGGTGTAGCGGGAGCGGGCCGCCGCGGGGATCATCCCGCGGCGGCCCGCCCTTTCCTCACCGTGCTCCAGATGGCTAGTGGCTGAGCTCCAGATGGCTAGTGGCTGACCACCTCACCGGTGGCGGGGTCGAGGATGACCGGGGTGAAGTGCGGCCGGGCCCAGAAGTCGAGCACGCCGCCCGCCGCGTCCAGGCGGCCGGCGATCCGGGTGAACGACCCCGGGCCGGCGGACCGGCCACCGAGCCAGTTGTCCTCGATGAACTTCACCACGGAGGACTGGTCGGTCACGTTGTGGCTGACGTAGTTCTCCCGCGCCCACGGCGAGATGACCAGCAGCGGGAGCCGCGAGCCGTAACCGCAGCGGTCCGGGGTGTCGCCCAGCGCCGCCGGCACGCTCGTGCAGACCGCGGCGTCCACCGCGGTGTTGGAGCCGTTCACCACGGGCGACTTCTGGTGGTCGTACCAGCCGTCGGAGTCGTCGTAGGTGACGACGATCGCGGTGGACTTCCAGAACCTCGACTGCTCGATCTGGTTGATGGTGGCGACCAGGAAGTGCTGCTCGTCGGTCGGGTCGGAGTAACCCGGGTGCCCGTCCTGGTACTCGGCGGCCTTGAGGTAGCTCACGGCCGGCATGTTCCCGTCCTTCAGCGTGGTGTAGAAGTCGGACAGGTCGTACTGGTGGTTGGCCTGGTCGGTGCGGCCGATCGCGGCCTCCGACGAGGGCGGCAGGTGCCTGGGGTTGGCGGTGGACTTGTAGTACTGGAACGGGTCGTGGTGCGGCGAGTAGTCCGCCACCGTGGCGCCGCCGATGTTCTGGTGCGCGGCACCGCAGACCGCGTAGCCCGCGCTGCTGGTCGAGGTGGGCGCGAACCCGCCCTGGAACCAGCCCCAGGTGACGTGCCGGGCGTTGAGCAGGTCGCCGATGTTGGTCCCGGTCATCACGCCGACCGGGTTGGTCGAGGTGTGGCTGGCGTCGGAGCAGTCGTCGTACGCCGGGTCCAGGTCACCGAAGATGGTGCCCAGGCCCTGGCTGTCCGGCGCGCTCACGCTGCCGGGGTCGCTGACCGGCTGGCCGGTGCTGGGGCTGACCGCGTACCCGCCGCCGTCGCTGCCGGAGATGACGTTGAGTGCCCCGGGCGTGGACGGACCGAAGTTCGTGCCGTAGTTGCTGTCGCTCATCGCGTAGTTCTGCGCGTAGTTCCACAGCCCGGTCACGGTGTTGCCGTCGTAGTAGTCCATGACGATGCCGGGCGGGCCATACTCGCCGGTGCAGTTGTCCGTCTGGGTGAACTGGACGAACTTGTCCATCGCCCCGCCATCGAACGCTTCCTGCTCGGCCTGGTAGCCGTGGTTCTGGTCGCAGGTGAGCGCCTCGGCCGGGGTGAGCCGCTGCGGGTTGTAGCTGTTCGGGTTGGCGGTCAGCAGGCTCTTGGACAGGCCGTTCACAGCGGGGGTGCCCCGCTTGGCGTGGAATGGCGAGCCGCCGGTGTTGGCCGCGTACGGGTAGGTCCCGAAGTAGTGGTCGAAGGAAACGTTCTCGCCGAAGATCACGACCAGGTGCTTGATCGGCGATCTGGCCGGGGCCACCACCCGGTAGGCCCGGGCCGGGACGGTCGCCGGGGCGGCCGCCGAGCTGGCGGTCGCCGCACCCGTCCGGGTCGTGCTGGCGCTGGCGACCGTGGCGCCGGCGGCGGCCCCGGCGACCAGCAAGCCCGCGGTGAGCATGGCCGGGTAGCGGTGTCCCCACCGTCGCCTGACCCGGCCATTCCCAGCGCCATTAGCTGGGCCTTCGCCCATATCACCCTCCTGAGTCTGGGGCTGAATCATGGCGCTGCCGCCCGGGAGGCGCGCAGCACCATCGCGCACAACGACCCAAAGCTTCCCGAACGGCCTGACCAGACAGCGTCCGGGTGTTTACCGGCAGGCAAACGGGCGAACAAGAATGGCCGGCCGCGGGCTTTCCGCAGTCAGGCCAGCATGCCCCGGCCGAAGTAATCCCGGCTGTCGCGCACGCCGGGCACGGCGAAGAAGTACCCGCCGCCGAACGGGCTGATGTAGTCCACCAGCGGCTCGCCGATCAGCCGGGTCTGCACCGTCACGAACTGGCGCGCGATGTCCTGCTGGTAGCAGCTGAAGATCAGGCCCATGTCCAGGTCGCCGACGGCATCGATGCCGCGGTCGTAGTTATGGGCGCGGCGCAGGATGCGGGTGGGCTCCGTCTGCGGGGTACGCGGGTTGGCCAGCCGGATGTGCGCGGTGAGCGGGATCACCGCGCCGGTGGGGTCGAGGGTGTAGTCGGGACGGGCGAACTCCATGCTGGCGTCCAGCGGGGCACCGGTGTCCTTGCGGCGGCCGATCATGTTCTCCTGCTCGGCGGTGTCCACCCGGTCCCAGAACTCGACGAACATCCTGATCAGCCGGATGACCTGAAAGCTGCCGTGCGCGGTCCAGGCCGGCTGGCCGCGGGTACCCGGCTGGACCCAGACCAGGTTGTTCATGGCCTCAGCCCGGCTGGTGTCGGGGTTGGCGATGCCGTCCATGAAGCCCTGCAGGTTACGGGGCGTGGTGCCGGCCGGGCGGGCCGGGCTGGAGAACCCGTCGATGCGCCACAGCACCTGCATGCCACCGCGGGTGTGGCGGGCGATGTCGCGGAGCGCGTGCAGCACCGTGTCCTGGCTGCCCGCGGTGAGCTGGAGGCTCAGATCCCCGCCGCACTGGGCCGGGTCGAGGTCGTCGTCGGGGAAGGCTGTCATCGGGATCAGGCCGGCCGGCTTGCGGGCGGCGAGCCCGTAACGCTCGTCGAACAGGGTGGAACCGACCCCGAGCGTGACCGTGAGGCCGTCCGGGACCACTGTGGGCCCGAGCACCCCGGAGTCAGACGCCGGGCCGCCGATGCCGACCGCCGGCGGGATCCCGCCGGCGGTCAGGAAGCGGGCCCGGTCGGTGATGGTGCGCAGCAGGTCGGTCAGCTCTCCCCGGCCGTCGGCGGTCACGGTGAACGAGAGCACGATCGTCTGCCGGTGCGGCTTGGCCAGGATGCCCGCCTGGTGACGCCCGTGGAACGGGACCGCCGCAGCCGGCCCTCGACCAGGCTCGCGTCGAAGACCTGGCCGGGCGGGGCCGCCCGGGACGAGCGGTAGGCGTACCCGGCCGCGGCGCCCGCCGCGGCGCCGGCGACGGCCCCGCCGACCCCGGCGCCGAGCGCCCCGCGCAGGAACGAGCGGCGGGCCGGCTGGGCCGGGCAGCCGCCCGCGGCCAGGTCGTCACCCGCGTCCAGGTCGTGGGGGCCGTCATCCCGCACGGGCTGATGGGCCACGCGGTCGCTCGCCCCGCGCTCACCCTGAGCTGGGTCGCCAGATGCGGGCATCATGACCTCCGCGGCTCGGTGATGGACGCGATCGGGGCGAGTTCCTGCAGGACCTGCCCGGCCGCCGCGTCGATCTGCTCCCGCCGGCCGGTACTCAGCTTGCGGACGGGCGTCCAGCGGCCACCGGGTCCCCGCTGCGCCACGAGCAGGCGGCCCAGCCTGTCCAGCCCGGTGCCCGCCGCGGGCAGGGCCGGGTAGCGCGCCGCCAGCAGCGGGTGCAGTACGGACAGCAGTTCCCGGGTCCCGGTGACGTTGGCCGCGGTGGTGGCCAGCGTCGTCCCGCTGCCGTAGTCGTCGTGGCCGGTCAGCTGGAATTGCAGCGCGTTCTCCAGGATCTCGTGAGTGCGCACGCCCAGGTCGGGCAGGCTGATCTCCATGCCTGACCAGAACCCGCGCAGGGTCCGCACCGTGGCGTTCAGCCGGGCGGCCGGGCCGTCCAGGGCCCGGGCGCCCTGCCCGTGCCACAGCCCGTACTCGATCCGGTAGAACCCGGTGAAGGCCGGGTCGGACACCCCGCGGGGCAGGCCGTCCGGGCGGCCGTCGATCTCGGTGTCGTAATTGCCGAAGGCGCCGTACGCCGCGCCCAGCCGCTCGTAAGTGAGGTGGGCGGGCAGCCACGCGGCCCGGGCCGCGTTCAGGTGGCCGGACCGGATCCGCGCGGCGAGCACGCCCACCTGCCCGACGAGCGTGTTCAGGCCGGCGGTGACGTAAGCGTGGTAAACGCGGGCCGGGCCGAGCAGGTCGTCGGTGGTGACCGGGACGATGGCCGGGGCGCCCTGATGGTGGCCGCCGACCCGCACCGTCGGCCCGGTGAGCGGGTCGGTGTCCTGGATCAGGCAGCGGAACGCGTAACGGCCGGAGCCCACGTCCACGCGCATCGGCCGGGTCGTCCCCGGCCCAGCCCGGCCACTTCCGCGTAGATGGCGCCGCTGGCCGGGTTGATCAGGTCCACCTCGGCCCCGCCGGTAGCGGAATTGCGGATCTGGAAGGTCTGCATCCCGGCGCTGACCTGCTGCCAGCCGGTCCCGCACGCGCCGGCGGACACCGCGATGACGTTGCCGGCCTTCGACTGGGTGCCGCAGCCGGCCAGCCCGGCCGCGATGGTGGCCGCCAGGACGGCCAGCACCGGCGCGGCCAGCGCAGGCGCGGCCAGCCGGCGAGCCGCTCGCACGCGGCCGGCCAGCCCGGGCACCGGCGCTAGCCGGCCCGCGAACCGGTGAGCTAACGGCTGGGGCCGCGCGGACCGCACGTCAGCGCGCAACTAACCCCCTCGGCACGAGTCAGGCGGGGACGCTCAGACTGGGGACACATGGGCTTGCGATACGCGGACCAGCAGACGAAAGCCTCCGGCCCGCAGGGCAACGGCAGAACAATATCCACACAACACCGGACATCCTGGCCCGCGGCTGCCCCCGCCGGCAACATTTACCGCCGATTCCGCTGATCGTCACATCCGGGGAGCCAGGCAGCGGCCGGAGGTACCCCGCGGCGGTACCAGGGCGGCTGGGCCGGGAATATGCTCAGCAGCTAGCCGCCGATTGGCGGCGGCCCGCTCACGCCGCGATCAGGCAGGAGGCGTTCCCGGTGAGTTCGAGCACTCCGGAGCAGGAGGCGCCAGGCCCGTCCGGCGGTGACGGCGGCCCGCGCCCGCCCGGCGCCCCGCGCCGCCGGCGGCCTGCCCAGGCTGCTCCTGCTGGCCAGCGTGCTCACCGTCCTGCTGGCCGCGGTAGTGGCCATCCCCGCCTACCTGCTGCACCAGCGGAACCACACGGCGCTGGCCGCGCAGCAGGCCCGGGTCTCCGGCATCCCGGCCAGCGTGTCCACCAGCCTGGCGAACCTCATGGTGCTCAGCCCGCTGCCCGCCGGCCGGGCGCCCGGCTTCACCCTGACCGACCAGAACGGCCACCGGCTGAGCCTGTCCAGCCTGCGCGGCAAGGTCGTGGTGCTCCAGTTCATGGACCCGCACTGCACCGACATCTGCCCGATCGTGTCGGCGGAGTTCGTGAAGGCCTACCACGACCTGGGCCCGCTGGCCAGCAAGGTCGTGTTCGCCGCGATCAACGTCAACGCCTACCACGCCCGGGTGCAGGACATGGCCGCGTACACCCGGGCCCAGGCGCTGAACACCATCCCCGGCTGGCATTTCTTCACCGGACCGGTGCCCTCGCTGCAGTCCGTCTGGAGGGGCTACCACATCGAGGTGTACGCCCCCAACCCGAACGCCGACGTCCAGCACACCTCGGCCGTCTACTTCATCGACCCGCAGGGCCGGGAGCGTTTCCTGGCCTCACCGGAGGTTGACCACACCAAGTCGGGCACGGCGTTCCTGCCCGCCAGGCAGCAGATCGCCTGGGGACACGGCATCGCGCTGGTCGCCCGCCAGCTCGCCGGCTAGCTCACCCGCCAGCACCGCGGCGTAGTGCCCGATCAGCTGGTCCCCCAGCACGCTCCAGCTGCGGGACAGTACCCGCTGGCGGCCCGCCCGGCCCATCGCCGCCCGGGCGGCCGGGTCGGCGGCCAGCCGCCGGGTGGCCCCGGTCAGCGCGTCCGCGTCCCCCGGCGGGACCAGGTAGCCGGTGACCCCGTCCTCGACCAGGTCGACCGGGCCGCCCGCGGCCGGGGCCACCACGGGCAGGCCGGAGGCCGCCGCCTCCTGGATGGTCTGGCCGAACGTCTCGTGGCAGCCGCTGTGCACGAACACGTCCAGGCTGGCGAAGATCCGGGCCAGCTGCTCGCCGCCGTGCTGGCCCAGGAAGACCGCGGACGGCATCAGCCGCCGCAGCCGGTCCTCGGCCGGCCCGCCGCCCACCACGACCAGGCGCACCCCGGGCAGCGCGGCCACCCCGGCCAGCAGCTCAACCTGCTTTTCGGCGGCTAGCCGGCCGACGTACCCGGCCAGGATCTCCCCCCCGGGGGCCAGGACCCGGCGCAGCGGGTCGCTGCGGGCCGCCGGGCTGAACCGCTGCACATCCACGCCGCGGCCCCACATCCAGATCCGCTGCACGCCGTGCGCGGCCAGCCGCTCGGCACTGGCCGTGGACGGCACGAGGGTCCGGTCGGCGGCGTTGTGGATGCCGCGCAGCCAGCGCCACGCCGCCTCCTCGGCCAGGCGCCCCCAGTGGTACGCCCGGGCGTACCCCGGCACATCGGTCTGGTAGACGGCCACCACCGGCAGCCGCAGCCGCCGGGCCGACTGGCTGCCCAGGGCGCCGAGGAAGAACGGGCTGGCCAGGTGGACCAGCTCGGCCCGGTGCCCGAGCAGCGCACGCTGGAGGGCCGGGGAGGCCAGGCCGAGCCGTACGCTCCGGTACCCCGGGAACCCTACCGAGCGCACCCGGACCACGGGGAAGCCGTGCTGGGTGTCCGCCGCGGACGCGGTGGCCGGCTGAGGGGCGATGACGAGAGGCTGATGTCCCCGGGCCACGAGATGCTCGGCGACCCGGAGCACGCTGTGCGCCACGCCGTTCACCTCGGGCGGGAAAGATTCGGTGACAATCCCAATCCGCACGCTGCCACGATGCAGCGCGCTCGTGGCAGCCACCCTGACCCGGCCGTGGCCAGGGCAAGAACTGTCGGTGACATCTGCGCGCGGCACGCGGCCTGGTGTCCAGCTGGCCCTGATCCGGCGGCACGCCCGCGCGGCCGGGCGGCCGCTGACAGACTAGTGATCATGCAGACTCTGGTCGTCGATCACCCGCTCATCGCGCACAAGCTCACCACGCTCCGCGACGAGCGCACCGACTCGCCCACGTTCCGCCGGCTCACCGACGAGCTCGTCACCCTGCTCGCCTACGAGGCCACCCGCGAGGTCCGGGTGCAGCCCGAGGTGGTGCAAACCCCGGTCGGCGAGGCGCGCGGGGTGAAACTCGCCCGGCCGGTGCCGCTGGTCGTCCCGGTGCTGCGGGCCGGGATCGGCATGCTGGACGGCATGATCCGGCTGCTGCCCACGGCCGACGTGGGCTTCGTGGGGCTGGCCCGCGACGAGGAATCGCTGGTGGCCGCGACCTACGCCAACCGGCTGCCCGCCGACCTGGCCGGCCGTGACGTGTTCGTGCTGGATCCCATGCTGGCCACAGGCGGGACCCTGGAGACCGTGATCACCATGCTGAGCCAGCGCGACGCGGCGTCGGTCACCGCCGTGTGCCTGCTCGCGGCGCCGGAGGGGATCCAGCGGATGGAGGCCACCTTCCCCGGCGACGAGCCCCTGCCCGTCCGGGTGGTCACGGCGGCCCTGGACGAGCGGCTGAACGAGCGCGGCTACATCGTGCCCGGCCTCGGCGACGCCGGCGACCGCCTCTTCGGCGAGATCTGACCTTAAGCGCGGACGCGCGGCAATTTGCCCCGGTACGGTGGTCTTTCCCAGGACGGCCAGAGCGCTGGAGGCGTGGTGCGCGATCAGCAGGCCGGCACCGGCTTCCTGGCTGAGCAGGGACCGGGCTTAGGCACCAGCACGCGGATCGCGGGGTACTGGCTGGAGGAGCAGATCGGCCAGGGCGGGATGGCCGTCGTGTTCCGGGCCCGGGATGAGCGGCTGCACCGGCTGGTGGCGCTGAAGGTCCTGGCGCCCGCGATGGCCCGGGACCAGGAGTTCCGGCAGCGCTTCATCCGCGAGTCCCGGGCGGCGGCGGCGGTCGATGATCCGCACATCATCCCGGTCTTCGAGGCCGGTGAGGCCGCCGGGGCGCTGTTCATCGCGATGCGTTTCGTGCCCGGCGGGGACGTGTACAGCCTGGTCCGGCGGACGGGACCGCTGCCGGGCGCCCGGGCGGCGGCGATCATCTCGCCGGTCGCGTCGGCGCTGGACGCCGCGCACGCGGCCGGGCTGGTGCACCGCGACGTCAAACCCGCGAACATGCTGCTGGACACCCGGCCCGGGCGGCCTGATCACGTGTACCTGTCGGATTTCGGGCTGAGCAAGGGCACCGTGTCCACGTCCGCCGGGCTGACCGGGGCCGGGCATTTCCTGGGCACCCTGGACTACATCTCCCCGGAGCAGATCGAGGGCCTGCGGGCCGACGGCCGGGCTGATCAGTACGCGCTGGCCTGCTCGGCGTTCGAGATGCTGACCGGCGCGCCGCCGTTCCGGTCCGGGGAAGCCGCGGCGGTGATGTACGCGCAGGTCTCGCAACCCCCGCCGCCGCTCACCTCGCGGCGGCCCGATCTGCCGGCCGCCGTGGACCAGGTCTTCGCCCGGGCGCTGGCCAAGGCCCCGGGGGACCGCTACGCCAGCTGCCGGGAGTTCGCCGACGCGCTGCGCGCGGCGTTCGGCCTGGTGTCCTACGATTCCGGGCCCGAACCCATCCCGGCGGCGGCGCACCCGCCGGCCGTGGAGTACCCGCCGGCGGTGGCGCACCCGCCGGCCGCGGTGCACCCGCCGGCCGGGCCCGCCCGGCTCACCAGCGCGGACGACGTGCCCGGGCCCGCCCCGCCGGTTCCCCCCGCTCTCCCCGCGCCGTCCGTCCCCCCCGCCGCGTTCGGGCATCCCGGCCCGGCCCGCCAGGGCCGATCCCGCCGCGCCATCCTGGCCGCGCTCGCGGCCGTCCTCGTCCTGGCCGCGGCGGCCATCGGGGCTTATGTCCTGCACGGCAGGCTGTCCGGCCGCCCGCTGGCCACGATCCCGATCGCCGCGGCGTCTGCGATCGCGCCGGTGAGCGGTGACGAGTACGTCATCTACCGCGCGGGCCAGAACGCGAGCGCCCGGGTGCACGGCGAGGTCCGCCACGTGATCCGGGGCGAGACCGCCGAACTCTTCGCCCAGCCGTTCCCGTACCGGCATGCGCCGGTGCCGGTCGGGTCCGTCGTCCTGGAGACGTCCCGCAGCGGGGCCGCGTACGCGTTCACCGTGACCCCGAGCCTGGCCACGCGCTACTACGCCGAGCTGTTCGGCAGCAGCAGCGCGACCACGCCGCTGGCCCGCTCGCGGACCGTGACCATCTACGTCACCAGGGACGTGGCGGGCGGTCGCGCCCGCAAGTGCGGTAACCCGCTCTGCCCTCCGTCGGTCCACATGCACGTCTTCGTGCCGGCCTCTGGCGATGGGCACCGAGCTCTCGAAGCGCTGGTATACCTACGTCGCGCCGGCCCCCGGCGCGGCGGTGAGGCTGCAGCTCCTGGGATCGGGGAACGCTAAGGTCAGGCAGCTGCTGAAAACGGTCAGCCCGCAGGTCAGCAAGCCACGGCGGGTCTCCGCCACCGAGATCAACCTGACGCTCAGGTTCCCGTCCGGCTACGGCCAGGTGCTCTCGTTGTGGCGCTTCGCGGCCTGCACGGCGGATACCGAGACGCGGGACGGGCTCGGGCTGCCCGGCCATCACCAGTGCGGCGCCAGCACCGTTCCCCCGGCCAGCTATCTCGGCTAGCGCCGATGAGCCAGCCCAGGCGGACCCGGCTGGCTAGCTGCCGACCGGGTGCCAGACGGTCTTGGTCTCCAGGAAGGCCAGCAGCCTTCGCATCCCCGGCGCCGCCGCCCAGTCCTCCGCCGTCCCATCCTCAGCACGGGCCGGGCCGGCCGCGAACACCCGCTTGACGTTCCCGGCCGCGAGCCGCTCCAGTTCCGCCCGGTCCGCCGGGTCCGCGCCGGTCAGGTCGATCGCGTTCACGTCCTGGTGCCCGGCGAGCACCGGCGCGAGCTCGGGAAGCCGCCCGGTCAGCACGTTGACCACGCCGCCCGGCACGTCGGAGGTGGCCAGCACCTCGGCCAGGCTGACCGCGGCCAGCGCGGCCGGCCCGCTCGCCACCAGCACCGCGGTGTTCCCGGTGGCGATGACCGGCGCGAGCACGCTGGCCAGCCCGAGCAGCCCGCCGGCCGGCGGCGCGAGCACCGCGACGACCCCGGTGGGCTCGGGCACGCTGAGGTTGAAGTACGGCCCGGCCACCGGGTTGGCGCCCCCCGCGACCTGCGCGACCTTGTCGGGCCAGCCCGCGTACCAGACCCACCGGTCGATGGCCGCCGCGACGTCCCGTGCCGCATCGTCCCGGCCGCCATTTTTTTCCGCAACGAGGACCTCATCGGTGAACTGCCCCGCCCGGCCTTCGAGCATTTCGGCCACCCGGTACAGCACCTGGCCCCGGTTATAGGCCGTCGCCCCGGACCAGCCCCCGAACGCCTTGCGGGCCGCGACCACGGCGTCCCGGGCATCCTTGCGGGAAGCCAGCGCGGCGTGCGCCAGCAACGTCCCGTCCGGCGCCGTGACCGGGTAGGACCGGCCCGACTCCGACCGGGGGAACGCGCCGCCGATGAACAGCTTGTAGGTCTTGCGGACCCCCAGCCGGGTGCCGCCGCCCGGGGCCGGGCCGGGCCGGAGGGTGCCGGGCTGGCCTGCGCCCGCCGGGCCAGCCCCGTCCGCCGCCGGCCGGCGGCGGGGCACGGCCGCCTCCGCCCCCTGCCCGCCGGCCGGCGGTGCGGGAGCCTTACGGGAGCTTCTCGTTGCGGAAGATTTTCCGGGTTTTGCCCCGGCGGGCCGGCGGTCAGGCATCGAGGTACCCGGCCAGCCCGTGACGGCCGCCTTCCCGGCCGAAGCCCGACTCCTGGTAACCGCCGAACGGGCTGGCCGGGTCGAACCGGTTGTAGGTGTTGGCCCAGATCACCCCGGCGCGCAGGCGCTGCGCCATCCAGAAGATCCGGCTGCCCTTCTCGGTCCAGATCCCGGCGGACAGCCCGTACGGGGTGTTGTTCGCCTTGGCCACGGCCTCCTCCGGGGTGCGGAACGTGAGCACGGACAGCACCGGCCCGAAGATCTCCTCCTGGGCGATCCGGTGCGCCTGGCTGACCCCGCTGAACACGGTGGGCGGGAACCAGTAGCCCCGGTCCGGCAGGGCGCAGGCCGGTGACCAGCGCTGCGCGCCCTCCCGCTCGCCGGCCGCGGACAGTTCGGTGATCTTGTCGAGCTGCTGCCGCGAGTTGATCGCGCCGATGTCGGTGTTCTTGTCCAGCGGGTCGCCCAGGCGCAGCGAGCCGAGCCGCCGTTTGAGCCGGTCCAGCACCGTGTCCGCGACCGACTCCTGGACCAGCAGCCGGGAGCCCGCGCAGCACACGTGGCCCTGGTTGAAGAAGATCCCGTTGACGATCCCCTCGACCGCCTGGTCCAGCGGGGCGTCATCGAAGACCACGTTGGCCGCCTTGCCGCCCAGTTCCAGGGTCAGCCGGGTGCCGGTGCCGGCCAGCGCGCGCTGGATCTCCTTGCCCACCTCGGTGGACCCGGTGAACGCGATCTTGTCTACGCCGGGGTGCGCGACGAGGGCCTGCCCGGTGGCGCCGTCGCCGGTCAGGATGTTCACCGTGCCGGGCGGCAGGCCCGCCTCGCCGATGACCTCGGCCAGCAGCAGCGCGGTGAGCGGCGTGGTCTCGGCCGGCTTGAGCACGCAGGTGTTGCCGGCCGCCAGCGCCGGGGCCAGCTTCCAGGCCGCCATCAGCAGCGGGAAGTTCCACGGGATGACCTGGCCGGCCACCCCGACCGGCCGGGGGTCCGGGCCGAACCCGGCGTGCTCCAGCTTGTCCGCCCAGCCGGCGTAGTAGAAGAAGTGCGCGGCGGCCAGCGGGATGTCCACGTCCCGCGATTCCCGGATCGGCTTGCCGTTGTCCAGGCTTTCCAGCACCGCGAACTCGCGGGCCCGCTCCTGGATGACCCGGGCGATCCGGTACAGGTACTTGGCCCGTTCCCGGCCCGGCGTGGCGCCCCAGGGCCCCTCGTAGGCCTGGCGGGCCGCCGTGACCGCCCGGTCCACGTCCTGCTCCCCGGCCTGCGCCACCTCGGCCAGGGGCTCCTCGGTGGCCGGGTTCAGCGTGGCGAAGTAGCCGCCGGCGGCGGGCGGGACGAACTCGCCGCCGGTGAACAGCCCGTAGCGGGGGGCGATCGACACGACGTCCGCGGACTCGGGCGCCGGGGCGTAGTCCCAGTCCGGGGCGGACCGGGGTGAGGTGGCGACCATGGCGTTAACCTACCTCGCCCGGGGCGGCAGGCATCAGCACGCGACGGCCGCGGGCCATCCCGGCCGGTCAGGTGATGACGTCGTCCACGGTGACGTTGACGGTGACGTCCTGCAGCCCGGCCTTGGCGCGCAGCTCGGCCACGGCCCGCCGCTGGACCTCGCGGGCGACCTCGTCCACCTGCTCGCCGTACTGCACTGCGATGGCCAGGTCGACCACCGCGGTCCGGCCGAGGACGCCGACTGCGGCGTTGGGGTGCCGGTGCCGCAGGGTGGCCCGCTCGACCAGCTGGGCGACGGTGCCCTGGGTGCTGCGGCCGAGGGCGACCCGGACCCCCGTCACGCCGCTGGCTGCCTCGCGGGCGATCCTGGCCACCACCCGGGCGGCGATCCGGATGGCGCCGCCTTCGCTGAGCTGGAGGGTGTACCAGACGTCGGCGACGAGCCTGCGGATCTGGCCGGCCACCCCGTCCCGCACCGCGGCGGGCAGCGCGACCGGCTCCGCGGCCAGTTCGCGGACCGGGGCCCAGACCCGGCTGAACTCGGCCAGCGCGGCCTGGCAGTGCACGCAGTCGCGCTGATGGCTGGTGAGCTGGCCGGCCCGCCCGTCGGCCGCCTGCTCCAGCAGATCGTCCACGCCGGCGCCGCAGGCGAGATGGCGGGACGGCCCGCTGAGCAAGTCATCGACGTCCTGCGCCGGCTGGTCAGGATCGGGCACGCTCGCTCACCTCCACTCCTCCAGCGTCTTACTCAGTGTGCGCCTGCCCCGGAACAGATGACTACGCACGGCCGGGATGGTGCTCCCCGTGATCTGCGCGATCTCCGCCACTGGCAGGCCCTCGAAGTGCCGCAGCACGATCGCGACCCGCTGCGGCGGCGGCAGCGCGGTCACCGCGTTCGTGACCGCGTCCACGGTCAGGTCGCGCTCGACCTTCTGCGCCGTCTCGTCCTGGCTGTCGCCGAGCTGGTCACCGCCAATCTGGCCGAGCAGGTCGAGGGACTCGGTGACCCGGGTCCTGGTGATCCGGTTCAGGGCTCGGGTGGTGACGATCCGGTAGAGCCAGGTGGGGAAGCTCGAGCCCGCCCGGAACCGGGGCAGCTGCTGCCAGGCGGTGACCAGCGCCTCCTGGGCGATGTCCTCCGCGTCCTGATGGCTGCCGAGCAGCCGCAGCGCGACCCGGTAGGCCAGCGGCCCGTGCCGGTCCACCAGCATGGCGTACGCGTCGAGGTAGCCCTCCTGGGCGCGCTGGACGAGGTAGTCGTCCGCGACCTCCGCCACCGCCCGCCCCCTCCACCGCCCGCGCCTGCAGACGCGTACTTCCCGGGGACGGCCAGAAAATGTGCGACGTTTCCGACTCGCGCGTGTCTAACAGTTTAGGGACGGCCCGCCCAGGACAGGCCCAGGAAAAGGAGCCCAGCTCAGGAAGCCCAGCTCAGGCGCGTCACGACGGCGAGTTACCCAACGCACCGTACGCGACGAATAACACATACAGACCGAAACGACAGAGACGAGCGTTATCTGATGACCCAGACAGACACCACACGGTCGGCCAGGACCCCCGCGCCGGTAACCGACCCCGGGCAGAAGATCACCGACCGGATGACCACCGACGACGGCAAGATCAGCGTGGCGCAGGGCGTCGTGCAGAAGATCGCCGGGGTGGCCTGCCGCGAGGTCAGCGGGGTGCACGCAATGGGGGTCTCGACCACCCGCGCGTTCGGCGCGGTCCGCGAGCGGATCCCCGGCAGTTCCGGCCCGAACGTGGCCCAGGGCGTGGGGGTCGAGGTCGGGGAGAGCCAGGCCGCCGTCGACCTGGACATCGTGGTGGAGTACGGCGTCAGCATCGCCGACCTCGGCCGGAGCATCCAGCGCAACGTCAAGCAGGCCGTGGAGCGGATGACCGGACTCGAGGTGGTCGAGGTCAACGTGAACGTGGACGATGTCTACCTGCCGGGCAGCACGGACAGCGACGACAGCACCCCGTCCCGGGTGTCATGACCAGTCCGGCCGAGGCGGTCCGGCCGGCCGGCGTCCGGCCGACCGGGGCAGCCGGGCCGACCGGGGCAGCCGGGCCGGCGGAGGCAGCCGGGCCGACCGCCCCGCAGGGTGGCCCTCTGGCCGGCGGGCCGGCCGTGATCGACGGCGTCGACGTTGACGCCCTGGCCGCAGCGGTCCGCGCCTGCCCGTCCGTCGATGATCTGGTCGCCGGTCCCTGGGGCGGCGTGGTGTCCTACTTCCCCGGACGGCAGGTAGCCGGGATCCGGGTCCGCCCGGACCACGTGCTGATCTCGGTCCGCGGGCGCTGGGGCGTGCCCGTGGCCGAGCTGGCCGGCCAGGTCCGGCGGGCGGTGACCGCGCTGGCCGGATCGCGCCGGGTGGACATCGAGGTGGCCGACCTGGCCGGGGCCCCGGCCGGTGCCTGAGCCGGCCAGCGACGAACGGGAGCGGCGCCGCGCGCGCCGCGAGTACATCCGGGCCTGCCACCCGGATCGCGGCGGCGATCCAGCCGCGTTCGCGGCCGGGCTCGCCGCCCTGGACCACCCTCAGGTCCCGCCTCCGCGGGCCCGCGTGGTGGTGGTCCCGGACAAGACGTGGCTGGTCATCCTGCTGGCCGCGGTGGCCCGCCGGGCCGGCTGGCGGGTCCCGCCACCCCGGGTCAGGTAGACCCGCTTTCTAGCACCTGATTGTGAGACGACATGACACGCACGACCATCGGCATCGTGATCGGCCTGGCGCTGGGCCTGGCCCTGGCCTTCGGCAGCTTCGGGCAGATGCTCATCGTCGCCCTGTTCGGGGCGATCGGGCTCGTGGTGGGCCGGGTCCTGGACGGCGAGCTGGACCTGGGCACCTACCTGTCCGGCCGGCGCGACCGGCGATGACCGCCAGCACCGAGCTCGAGCCCGCCGGCCCCGGGTCCCCCGGTGACCCGGGCACGCCCGGGCCCGCGGACGGCCCCGGCGCGCTGGACGCGCCAGGATCCCCGCCGGGACGGACCAGCCTGGGCCTGATCACCCTCAACGACCGCGTGGTGGAGAAGGTGGCGGCCTGCGCCGCGGCCGAGGTCCCGGACGCCGGATCCTCCGCCCCCCGCGTGCTGGGCCGCTCGCTGGCCGGGGCCGGGGCGCTCGGCACGCGGAAGACCAGCCTGTCCGGCCTGCCGAAGGTCTCGGCGGACGTGGACGGCTCGACCGTGGCGCTGGACCTGTCGATCAGCGTCCGCTGGCCGGCCTCGGTCCCCGCGGTGACCAGCGCGGTCCGCGAGCATGTGCGCCGCCGGGTGCGGGCACTGACCGGCTTGACCGTGCTCGAGGTGGACATCTCGGTCACCGACCTGGTGACCCGGCTGGACAAGCCGGCCAGGGTTCGCTGACGGTGAGCGTACTGATGGCTAGAAGGGAACGACGATGAGGCTGGCTAACCGGCTCCTGGGTGCGCTGCTCGCCCTGGCGGTCATGGCCGGGGGCGTGGTCCTGATCGTGGAGGTCATCGCCAGCGCGGCGGGGCACCGCCCGGCCCTGGTGCCCTGGCACACGGCCTACGACTGGGCCCGCCGGACGACCTGGGCGGCGGGCGGTGTGCGGGTCGCCTGCGGGGTGCTGATCGCGCTGGGGCTCATCCTGCTGATCGCCGAGCTCAAGCCGGCGCGGGTGACCCGGCTGGTGGCCGAGCCCGCGGATGCGGGCGGCGCGGACATCGATACCGCCTACACCCGCCGGGGGCTGGCCGCGGCCATCCGGTCGGCGGTTGTCGGCGTGGATGGCGTCCGCGGCGCCTCGGTGACCGTGCGGCGCCGCAAGGTGTCGGTCGCGGCCACCGCACGGGCCCGGGACCGGGTCGCGGCCCGGGGCCTGCAGGACCCGGTCACGGCGGCGGCCGGCGAGCGCCTGACGGCGTTGCGGCTGCGCCGGCCCCCGTCGCTGTCCGTGCGCGTCCGCCCCGGGAGCCGCTGATGCACGCCGACCGGACCAACCGCACCGTGCTGGTGCTGCTGGCCATCCTGATGATCGCCGCGGGCGGCGCCGCCGGCGCGGCGTCCCTCGGGGCCTTCGGGTCGTTCACCCAGCACTCCACCCTGCTCGACAACCCGACCGGGCACTTCGTGAGCGCCCACGGCGACTGGCTGTGGCCGGTCGCCGCGGTGGCCGCCGCGATCCTCGTGCTGCTCGCCCTCCGCTGGCTGATCGCCCTGCTGTTCTCCACGGACCGCTCCGGTGACCTGCTGATCTCCCCGCGCGGCCAGGGCGAGCGGACCATCCTGGCCGGCCACGCCCTGACCGGGGCGGTGCTGGCGGAGATCGAAAGCTACCGCGGGGTGAGCTCGGCGCGGGCCCGGCTGCTGGGCGACCCCGCCGACCCCCGGCTGGCGATCACCGCATCGCTGGACGAGAACGCCGACTTCAACGCGCTGCGCCAGCGCATCGAGGCCGAGGCCCTGGCCCATGCCCGGCTGGCGGTGGAGAACATGGCGCTGCCGGCCCGGCTCGACCTGACCATCACCGGCAGGCGCTCGGCGCGCGCCGTCTAATCCGCTGCGGCCCGGCCCGCAGCCTGGAGCGTGTGCTGCATGAGCACGGCCGTGGTGACCGGGCCGACGCCCCCCGGGACAGGGGTGAGGACCGAGGCGATCCCGGTCACCGCCGCCGCGTCCACGTCGCCGGCCAGCCCCCCATCGTCCGCCGGGCTGGTGCCCACGTCGATCACCACGGCGCCGGGGCGGACGTGGTCCGCCCCGATCAGGTCCGGCTGGCCGGCCGCCACGACCAGGATGTCCGCCTCCCGGCAGACGGCCCGCAGGTCCGGAGTCCGGGAGTGCGCGATGGTGACCGTGGCGTGCCCGGCCAGCAGCAGCAGGGCGGCTGGCTTGCCGACCACCGTCGACCGGCCGACCACGACCGCCCGGCGGCCGGTGAGCGGAACCCGCTCATGGCGCAGGATGGCCAGCACGGCCGCGGCGGTGGCCGGGGCGAAGACGCCCGGGAGCCCGGCCGCCAGCCCGCCCAGCGAGGCCGGGTTGGCCCCGTTGACGTCCTTGGCGACCGGGATCGCCGTGCCCACACCAGCGAGGCCGACTCCGGGCGGCAACGGGGCCTGGCAGACGACGCCGTGCACCGCCGGGTCGGCGGAGAGTTCCGCGAGGCGGCCGCTGATCTGCCCAGCCGTGGGCAGCGGTCCGGGCGGGCCGCCCGTCCGGTGGATCTGGCAGGCGATGCCGGCCCGGGTGGCGGCCCGCTGGATGGACCGGACGTACCAGGCCGCGCCCGCGTCGTCCGTGGAGACCAGCACCGCCAGGGTGGGGGTGATCCCCCCGCTGCTCAGCACGGCGGACGCCGCGGCGGTCGCCGTGGCCATGGTCGCGGCGATCGTCCGGCCGTCCACGAGGCGGGTCACCCGGCGTCTCCCGATCTGATTCAGAAAAGTGGTCCAGCCACGGGAGGGGCAGCCTCCCATGGGAGATATCACGGTGCGCGTGAACGGCACGCCGCACTCGCCGACCGTGATGGAGGAGGAGGGGGCAGCTTCCTCCATCACGACCTGGCCAGTATCACATCGCCGCCTGCGCGGATGCGCAGGACATGGGCGCGGACCGGCGAGGAGCCCGGCCGCTGCGCCCGGGCCGGTCAGGGCAGCTGCTGCCGCTTCCCCGCCGTCATCCGGGCGGTTCCGCTCGCGGACAGGTGGGAGATCAGGTAAGCCTGCGCAGCGCCCGCCGGGGTAACGGTCCAGAGGTCAGGCACGCCATCGCCGTTGATGTCGGCCGCCTCCAGGGTGGCCAGCGGCTTCCCGGTGTGCCAGTGCGCGGCGATCCGGTACTGGGTGTAGGAAAGCGTGCCAGTCCCGTCGCCGTTGTCCGCCGCGGTCAGCCCGGCCCACAGGTAGAGGGCGCCGGTGGACTCGTTCCACAGGAACATGCCGGTCCCGCCGGCGTAACTCAGCGTGGCCAGCGTCCACTGGTTCCAGTCCGCCGTCCCGTCCGGGGTGGGGGTGTGCACGGTGAACGTGTTGAAGTACAGGCACGGGACACCGGCGTCGTAGTAGTCGAGGTAGTAACCGTTGCCGGGATCCCCGCTGACCGCCAGCAGGTCCGGCAGGCCCGTCCCGTAGATGGACCCGTAGGCGTTGACGACCTGCAGCGGGTTGTCCCCGTTGAAGTCGGTCAGGTCCCCGGACGAGATGGTGCACGCGCTTCCTGAAGCGGGCTGAAGCGCTGATCCGTCACCGCTGCCGGCCAGGACCACCCCGCCGCCGGCATCGTTGCCCGACGGGTAGTACAGCAGCACGTCCTGGAATCCGTCCGCGAAGAAGTGCCCTGTGACGGCCTGCGCGCCGTCGAAGTCGGCGGGGCCTCCGGGCACGTTGATGGCCCCGTTGATGCCGATGTCCGTGGCCGGGAGGCTGACCGCCGGGCTTCCGGTGGCACCGTGGCGCCCGGGTTTCCCGGTGGCCAGCCAGAGCCCCGCGGCCAGGCCCGGGGTGCCGCCCACGGTCAGCAGATCGGGGATCCCGTCCCCGTTGAGGTCCTTGTCCGCGGCCGGGGTGGCGTCGTACGCCCGGAAGATGTCGATGGCTGCGCCGCTGACCGTTCCGTCTGCCGCCACCGCGTAGGCGGTCAGGGTACTGCGCTGGCGCTCCGGGGTGATCGGGACGCTCGCGACGCCGGACGGGGCGGCGACCGTCTGCGTGCTGCCGCCGTTCAGCGTGTACTCGTAGCTCACCGCGGTCCCGACCCCGGTCTCGGAGAAGGTGAAGGTGACCGGCGCAGCGGTGGGGTAGGGACCGAGGCCGCCCAGCGGCGCGGTGATCGTCGGCGGCGAGATCACGCTCGCCGCTTGCGCCGGGGCGGCCGTGGTCGTTAAGCCGGCCGCCGCCGCCAGCAGCGCAGCGGGCAGCACAGCAGCAGGCAGGACGGCAAAACGCGAAACCATGGGGCTCTCCTCAGCGGTCGGGGCAGTCGGCGCTGCCCCGGAAATCCTCTCACCACGCCTCATCCGGGCCTAGCCAGACAACTCTCGCCGGACGGCTGTAAACCAGCCGCAAGAAGGTCACGCGTGAGCTGAGGACTTTCTCCGGGCGACTCCCCCGGAAACCGGCCGCATCGTAGGCTGCCACCGTGAACGGCGAGCCGCGCGGCGGCGACCCGGCCGGATCAGCCGCGGCCCGGCTCCGCCAGCTGCGGGCCCGGCACGGCCTGAGCCAGGAACAGCTCGCCCGCCTGCTCGGCGTGTCCTTCGCCAGCGTGAACCGGTGGGAGACCGGGCGGACCCAGATGTCGCCGCGAGCCCGTCAGGCGCTCGCCGAGTTCGAGGCCCGGGACGGCCAGGCTGTGGCCGGCCCCCGCGCACCCCGCCAGCACTAGCCCCGGTACCAGCCCCGCCGCCAGCAACAGCCGGGCCGGCGCCATCGCCCGCGGCACCGGGCGGGCCCGTCCTGCCCGTGGCCCAGTCCAGCTTCATCGGCCGCGACCGTGAGCTGGCCGAGCTGACCGGGCTGCTGGACCGCGCCCGGCTGCTCACCCTGATCGGGCCGGGCGGCGCGGGCAAGACCCGGCTCGCCGCCGAAGCCATCAGCCGGAGCGCACCAGCGCTCCCGGTCGCGTTCATCCCGCTCGAAACCGTGCGCCAGCCCGAGGCCCTGATCACCGCGCTGGCCAGCGGCCTGCGGGTGCCAGACCGGGCGGGGGTGCCGCTGCCCGAGTCCGTCACCGCGGCCCTGGCCGAGACTCCGCGGCTGATCGTGCTGGACGGCGCGGAGCACCTGCGGGACGCCGTCGCCGCGCTGGCCAGGGACCTGCTCGGCGCGGCCCCCGGAGTGCGGGTCGTCGTCACCAGCCGCGTGCTTCTCGGCGCGCCGGGCGAGGTGTGCTGGACGGTACCGCCGCTGGCGTGCCCCTCCGCCGCCGCCGGGGTGGCGGACATCGCGGAGTCCGATGCCGTGCAGCTGTTCGTCGCCCGGGCCCGGGAGCGGCTGCCCAGCTTCAGCGTCGCTGATGTGCCGCCCCACGCCATCGGCGAGCTCTGCCGGAGGCTGGACGGCCTGCCGCTGGCCATCGAGCTGATCGCCGGCTGGGTCGGGGCACTGTCGGTGCGGGAGATCCTGCAGCAGCGGGTGGTCCTCCTCGACCAGGACTCCCCCGGGACCCCGCCGTCCCGGGGACGGCGGCTGGTTGACGTGGTCCGGGCCAGCTACGACCTGCTGCGGGCCGAGGAGCAGCGGCTTGTCGGCATGCTCAGCGTGTTCGCCGGGCCGTTCACGCTGGCCGATGCGCAGGCGGTCAGCGACGCCGGGCCCGGGCTGGCCCGCCTGATCCGCACCCTGGTCGATTCCTCCTGGCTCGTGGTCACCCGGGGCAGCGAGCACAACCGGTTCAGCATGCTCGACACGATGCACACGTTCGCCGCGGCCCGGCTGGCGGAGTCCGGCACCGCGCCCGCGGTCCGCCAGCGGCACGCCCGGCACTTCGCCGCGCTGGCCCAGGGCAGCGAGACTGGCCTGGCCGGACGGGACGCGGCGGAATGGACGGCCCGGCTCGCGGCCGCCGCCGCCGACGTGGATCAGGCGCTGCAATGGTCAGAGGATCACGGCGACATCGGCCTGGGCCTGGACATGGGCGCGGCGCTGTGGCGCTGGTGGCTGCTGCGCGGCCGGCTGAGCCACGGCCGGGCCTGGCTGGGGACGCTGCTGGCCCGGGCGGGCCAGCGGCGCGACGAGCCGGCCGGGCGCGCGTTCTGCTCGGCGGCCGTGCTGGCCGCGGAGAACGGCGACTACGGCGAGGCGGTCCGCCAGGCCCGGCTGGCGCTGCGCATCCTGGAGCCGCTGGGCGTGCCCGACCGCACCGCCACCGCCGCGACGGTGCTCGGCTCCGCGTACCGCTATCTGGGCGACCGGGCCGCGGCCCGGCGCAGCTTCGCCACGGCCATGGAACTGCGGGCCGGGCTCGGTGACCGCCGCGCCCTGTCTGCCGCGCTCAACAACATGGCCCTGCTCGAGGTGGATGACGGCGACCTGGGCCGGGCCCGTGAGCTGTTCGGGCAGGCCCTGGTGATCAAGCGGCAGCTCGGGGATCGCCAGTCGCTGGCCATCGGGCTGGCCAACCTGAGCGACCTGCTCACCCGGACCAGCCAGTGGGATGCAGCGGACCGGGCCCTCGCGGAAGCGGCCGCGCTGGCCGCCGATCTCGGCCACCCGCAGCTCATCGGGACCGTCCACACCAACCAGGGCAACGTGGCGGCGCACCAGCAGCGCTGGGCCGACGCGGCCGGGCACTACGCCGTGGCCGCGGCCGCCTACCAGGAGATCGGCCACGGCCATGACGCGGTGGAGGCCATGACCGGGCTCGGCCGCGCCTGCTACCGGCTCGGCCGGCCCGGCGAGGGCGCCCAGCATCTGCACGCCGCCGAGGCCCTGGCCAGCGGGCTGGGCAACCCGCAGCGGCTGGCCGAGGTCCGCGCGGCGCTGGCCGAGACCGGCGAGGCCACCGCGGGCCCGCTTCCCGGAGGGCTGACCGCCCGGCAGGCCGAGGTGCTGCGGCTGCTGGCCGGGGGGATGAGCAACAAGCAGATCGCCGCCGAACTGCAGCTGAGCCCGGCCACTGTCGAGCGGCACCTGGCCACCACCTACCGCAAGCTCGGCGTGGCCGGGCGGGTGGAAGCGGCCCGCTACGCCCTGGCCCACGGGCTGGCCGCCACGATGTCATAACCCGCGGGCTGTTATAACGCCGCCGTCCACGGGGTCCCTGCGCCGGATGGCCGGCGCTCACGCGGCTACATGGTTACCAGGATTCGGCGGCCCCGCTCTGCGGCGTACACCTGGGGATGACCGGCCGGCAGGGCGGCCGCCCACGCCTCCCAGCGGAAGGAATCCCCATGCAGGACCAGCTGCTCGGTACCACGATGCCGGTGCTGTCGATTGCCCTCGACCCGGGCGAGAGCGTCGTCGCGGAGGCGGGCGAGTTCTCCTGGATGACCGACTCCATCCAGATGTCCACCGGGCTGGGCGGCGGCGTCGGCGGGCCGGGCCTGATGGGTGCCCTGAAGAGGAAGATCGGCGGCTCGTCGCTGCTGATGAGCACGTACTCCGCCAAGGGCGCGCCGGGGACCATCGCCTTCGCGGCGAAGCTGCCGGGCAGCATCCGCCCCGTGGACGTCACCCGGGGCCGGGAGTTCATGGTGCACCGGCACGGGTTCCTGGCCGGAACCCCGGGCATCCAGATCAGCGCCGGCTTCCAGCAGTCGTTCAGCGCGGGCGTCTTCGCGGGCGAGGGTTTCCTGCTGCAGCGCATCGGCGGCGAGGGCCGGGCCTGGATTGAGCTCTCCGGCGAGGTCGTCCACTACGAGCTGGCCGCGGGCCAGTCGCTGCGCGTCCACCCCGGGCACGTCGGCATGTTCGACGCGTCCATGGCCTTCCAGGTGATGCGTGTCCAAGGGGTGGCCAACCGCTACTTCGGGGGCGACACGCATCACTTCGCGGTCCTGTCCGGGCCCGGCACGGTCTGGCTGCAGTCCATGCCGCTGCCCGTGTTCGCCGCGTCGCTCGCGCCCTACCTGAGCGTGCCCGACAACCGCAAGGCGGCCGTGGAAGGCGGTGTCATCGGCGGCGTCATCAACGACCTGCTGCGCTGAGCCCGCTATCCCCTACCGAACGAACCCCCCAGACCGAGGCAGGACATGAACAGATCAGGCTTTACCTCACGCACGACCGTAGCGGGCATCCTGGCCGCCGCGGCCGCTTCCGGGCTGGCCCTGGCCGGCTGCGGCAACAGCTCGGGTGCCACCACGGCCTCCACGTCCAGCCAGCCCGCTGCGGCGGGCTCCGCCTCCGCCGCGAGCACATCGAGTTCCGGGTCGTCCGGTTCGGTGTCGATGGGGAGCGGCACCGTCGCCTTCTTCCCGCTGAGTGTGGGAAACAAGTGGGTGTACGTAGACAAGGTGAGCGGCGAGCAGGGCACCGTGACCAACCAGGTCATCTCGGTCACCCACGTCGCCAGCGGCAGCAAAGTCCTCATGAGGGACTCCGATGACCTGGGTGCCGGAGTCCCCAGCACGACCACGTCCGCCCTCATCGTCCACTCCGACGGCTCGATCACGGTGCCGATGAGCACCACGGGCGCCTCGTTCAAGATCAAGTCAGGCGGCGTCCTCTGGCCCAGCGCGGCCCAGCTCGCGTCGGGCCAGCCGCACCACGACACGCTGGTGATGACCACGACCATGGCCGGGCAGACCAACACCATCCGCACCCACGTCGTGGTCAAGGGCGAGGGCACCCAGACGGTCACCGTCCCGGCGGGTACCTACCAGGCCACCGTCATCGACGAGGTGATGTCCGAGAAGTTCTCCGGGGTCGCGGTCAACATGGACATCAGGACCTGGGTGGTGAATGGGGTCGGCCCGGTGAAGAGCGAGGTGACCAGCAACGCGGGAGGCAGGGCGGCGATCATGAACGACGAGCAGCTGAAGTCCTTCACCAAGGGCTGATCCCGGAGACATGCCCTGAACCCAGAGGACCGGGGGGCGGGGGGGACCGGGGGCGGGGACTTGAGCGGGCGGCCCGGACGGGCCGCCCGCTCAGTCCGCGGCGCAGCCGCGGGCCCCCATCGCCGCCGCCGGGCCGGCCGGGAAGTGAACCTCCACCTCGAGGCCGCCGCCGGGCCGGGCCCGGGCGTGCACCCAGGCGTCGTGAGCGGCCGCGACCGCCTTCACGATGGACAGCCCCAGCCCGCTGCCGCCCGGGCCGGAGACCCGGTCCTCGCCGAGCCGCTGGAACGGCTCGAACAGCCGGCCGACCTGCGCGGGCGGGACGGCCGGGCCGCTGTTGGCCACGGTAAGCACCGCCCGGCCCGCGGTGAGCCTGGTGCTGGCGCTCACCCAGCCGCCGGGGACGTTGTGCCGGATCGCGTTGCTGACCAGGTTGGCGGCGAGCCGCTCGGCCAGCCTCGGGTCACCGGCCGTGGGCGCGGGCCCCAGGTCCGCCCGCAGCGTGAGGCCCGCACGTTCCGCGTCGTCCCGGCGGGCCTCCAGCACGTCGCGGGTCAGCCCGCCCACGTCGAAGGGCACCCGGGCGCGCAGCCCGCGCTGGGAGTGGGCCAGCGTGAGCAGCGCGTCGATCAGGCGTTCCTGCTGCTCGCTGGCGGCTAGCGCGCGCCCGCACGCCGCCTGCAGCGAGGCCACGCTGCGCTGCGGGTCGGCCAGCGCCACCTCGATCACGGTCCGCTGCCGGGCCAGCGGGGTGCGCAGCTCGTGCGAGGCGTTGGCGACGAACTGCCGCTGCGCGTCGAACGCCCCCTCCAGCCGGGCGAGGAACGCGTCGAAGGTGTCGGCGAGTTCCTTCAGCTCGTCGTCGGGGCCGGTCAGGGCCAGCCGCTCGTGCAGGTTGCTGGCCGAGGTGTGCTGCGCCGCCGCGGTGATGGTGCGCAGCGGGCGCAGCACCCGCCCGGCGACCAGCCAGCCCAGGCCGATGGAGAGCACGGTCATGACGGCCAATGCGATCCCGGACTGGACCAGCAGATCCTCCAGGGCCACGCTGCGCTGCTGCCCGGCCTGGGCCTGGACGGCGAACAGGGACGGCGCCAGCTGCAATGGCTGCGCGGAGCCGGAGACCCGGAGCTGCATGGGCAGGTTGCTGGCCACGAGCAGGTAGGTCAGGGCGAGCAGCGCCGCCCCGGAGACCAGGAACAGCACCCCGTACAGCAGGGTCAGCCGCAGCCGGATGGTGCGCCGCGGCAGCCGGCCCGCCAGCCTGGCCCCCCAGGCCGCCCGTCCCGCGGCGGCGGTCACGTCAGATCCGGTAGCCGGCCTGGGCCACGGTCTGGATGACCGGCGGGTCGCCCAGCTTGCGGCGCAGCCGGCTGACCGTCACCTTGACGGCGGTGGTGAATGGGTCGGCCATTTCGTCCCACACCCGCTCCAGCAGTTCCTCGGCCGGGACGGCCCGGCCCTGCGCGGCGAGCAGGACCTCCAGCACCCCGAATTCCTTGGGGCCGAGATCGAGGACCCGGCCGCCCCGCCGGGCGCAGCGCCGGGCCGGGTCGAGCATGAGATCGCCGCGGCACAGCAGCGGCGCGAGGGCTGGCTGGGCCCGCCGGAGCAGTGCCCGGATCCGCGCGACGAGCTCGGCGAACGCGAACGGCTTGGGCAGGTAGTCGTCCGCCCCCAGGTCGAGCCCGTCCACCCGGTCCCCGACCGTGGCCGCGGCGGTCAGCATCAGCACCCGGCTGCGGCAGCCGGCCCGGACCAGCTCAGCGCACACGTCGTCACCGTGCAGGCCGGGCAGGTCCCGGTCCAGCACGATCACGTCGTACCCGGTGCACAGGGCCCGCTCCAGCGCGCCGTTCCCTTCGTGCGCGAGGTCCACCGCCATCTGCTCGCGCCGCAGCCCCACGCCGATCGCCTCGGCCAGCTCGCGATCGTCTTCCACCACCAGGACGCGCATCGCGCGCTCCTTTCCCAGCCGCCCCCTCCGGATTTTCCGCAACGAAGCCCAGAGCGAGGTCAGGGAACGCTGACCGGATCCTGAGCCTCGAGCGGTTCCAGGCTGCCGGGCAGGCGGTTGCACCGGGGTTACACGCACTGTCACCGCTCCGCAACCGGCCTCCGCGTAGACCTTCGCCATACACCGGCGTCACCACGAGGAGAGCCCATGTTCTACGTCACTTTCCTGCGGCGCGAGCTATGGCGGCGCAGGAAGCAGGCCGTGGTCATCACGCTGGGCCTCGCGGTGGGCATAGGCCTGGTGATCACGGTGACCGCCGCGGCGGCCGGGGTCCGGACCGCGCAGGGCCGCGTCCTCAAGTCGCTCTACGGGGTGGGCACCGACATCACGGTCACCACCAAGCCGGCCGTGGCCTCACCCGGCGGCCGGACCAGGATCACCATCAGCCCAGGCGGCTCCCAGGTCTGCCAGGGCAGCCATTGCCATCAGGGCGCTACCAAGCTCGACAACCTGATCAGCGGGTCATCCGGCCCGATCCCCGCCGCCGAGGTCAGATCGATCCGCGCCCGGCCCGGGGTCGCCGGGGCCGCCGGGGGCCTGATCCTGAGCGACACCCAGATCACCATCCCCGCGTCGGTGGCCAGCGGGGGCTCCCTGCCCCAGCCGCGCGTCGTCAGCGTGGACGGCACGGATCTCGCCCATCCCGGGCTCGGCCCGCTGAGCACGGGCCGGATCAGCCAGGGCCGGAACCTGGCCCCGTCCGACGCGCACGCGAATGTCGCCGTGGTCAACGCGAACTACGCGACCGCGAACAAGCTGAAGCCCGGCGCCACGATCACGATCGCCAAGACCCGCTTCACCATCGTGGGCATCGTCACCCAGCCGCAGGGCGCCAGCCCGCCGGACGCCTACATCCCGCTGGCCCGCGCCCAGGCGCTGGCCCGCAGCGACCAGGACAAGCGGCTGACCGGCCAGGTGAACACGATCTACGTGGCCGCGTCCAGCGCGTCCGTGGTGCCGGCCGTGGCGCGCGAGATTTCCCGGCTGATGCCGAAGGCGACCGTCACCACCTCGGCCAGCCTGGCCAGCGAGGTGACCGGCTCGCTGTCCAGCACCGCGCGGCTGGCCGGTGACCTGGGCCGCTGGCTGTCGGTCCTGGTGCTGGCCGCGGCCGTGGCGGTGGCCAGCCTGCTGACCGTGGCGGCGGTGGCGCGGCGGGTCCGCGAGTTCGGCACGCTGAAGGCGCTCGGCTGGCGGAGCACCCGGATCATCGCGCAGGTGATGGGCGAGTCGCTGGTCCTGGGCCTGGCGGGCGGCGCGGTCGGGGCCGGGCTCGGAGTCGCGGGGGCCGCGATCATCACCAGGGTCGCGCCCAGGCTGTCCGCGACCCTGGCCGCGCCCGCCGGGCCGCACTTCTCCGCGGCGGGCGGGCCCGGGGTGGCCACGGCCGGCGGGGCGGCCAGCCCGCCGGGGTCCGGCTCCGCGGCGCACACGGTGCTGGTGCCGATGTCCGCGCCGGTCAGCCTGGCCGTGATCGCGGCCGCCGTGGCGCTGGCCCTGGCCGGCGGCCTGATCGCCGGCTCGTTCGGCAGCTGGCGGATCGCCCGGCTGCGGCCCGCGGCCGCACTGGCCCGGGTCGAGTAGCACGTCCAGCGCGCCGCCCCGGGAGCGGGCGGCCAGTCAGGAGGCACCATGTACACACTGACCGGCGTCAGCAAGACCTACCGCAAGGGCCGTCAGGCCATCCCCGCCGTCCGGGACGTGTCGGTGCGGATCAGCGACGGCGAATGGCTGACCATCCAGGGCCGCACCGGCCACGGCAAGACCACGCTGCTCCAGCTGCTGGGCGGGCTGGACCGGCCGGATCACGGGACGGTCGAGTTCAGCGGGCGTGACCTGGCGCGGCTGCGCGAGGCGCAGCTGACCCGGGTCCGGGCCACGTCGATCGGGTTCATCTTCCAGACCTTCAACCTGATGCCGACCCTGTCCGCCGCCGACAACGTGGAGGCGGCGCTGATCCCGCTGCACCTGCGGGCGGGTGAACGGCGCCGCCGGGTGGACGCGGCGCTGGAGTCCGTGGGGCTATCGGACCGGGCCCGGCACCTGCCGGCCGAGCTGTCCGGGGGCCAGCAGCAGCGGGTGGCCATCGCCCGGGCGCTGGTCAAGGACCCGAAGGTGCTGCTGGCCGACGAGCCGACCGGCAACCTGGACGAGGGCACCCGTGATGAGATCATCTCACTGCTGGAGAAGCTGACCGCCGAACGCGGGCTCACGATCGTGCTGGTGACCCACGACAGCACCATCGCCTGCCGGTCCCCGAGGGTGGCGGTGATGAGCGAGGGCCATCTCGCCCCGGCGTAGCGGGCGCCGGCGCAGCGGACGCCGGCAGGCAGCTTCGTCGCGCTTCGCTCACGGTCAGGTGGTTTGGGCTAGCATCCTCCGGAAGACCGTTGAGCAAGGGGCGCAGCAATGAAGTTCTACGGCGAGATGAGGGTCCAGGGCGGCGGTCCCCTCGACGGCTCCCGTTTCGACGCGCTCGCCTACGCGCTGGCCGAGATCGAGGAGACCGACCCGGCGATCGAGGACGTGGACCTGACCGCGTCACTCGCCCAGGGCTGGGTGACCGCGTCGATGACGATCGTCCAGGAGAACCTGGAACTCGCGGTCGCCAAGCTCATCGCCACGGTGCGCGCCGCCATTTACCCACATGGCGACCACGCGGGCGGCTGGCAGTTCCTGACCGAGACCGCAGGCCTTTCCGTGCACCCGGCGGCGGACCGCGCGGGCCTGAGCGCTCCCGACCAGGCGGCCTCACCCGGGCCGCCGGCCGCGTTCGGCGTGCCGGCCGCGGCGCCCTCCGGCCCCCCGGTCCCGGCGGTCCTGCCGACCCGGCCGGTCCAGCCGGCCCAGCCGGCCCAGTCCGGCACTGACCAGGCTTTCACCTGGCTGACCGAGGTGACCCCGGGCCGGTAACGCCTGCGGCCGATCCAGTGACCGCCGCCGATGCGCAACTGTGACCAACCGTTTTCAGCCAATCTCCAGGTTCCGGCGTCTTAGCAGGTGATGAGGGGGGTCCAGCCCCTGCTGGAAGGAGTCACCTGATGAGGCTTACTCGCGTGCGGGTCGCCGTGGCCGCCGGGCTGCTGGCGCTGTCCGGGACCGTGACGGCGACCGCGCTGGCGGTCGTCCCGGCGTCGGCCGGGTCCAGCCCGGTGGTGATGGTCAGCTGCGCCGGCCAGGGCCAGGTCCGGCCGGGCGGCTACGACGTCGGCTGCACCGCCAACGAGCTGCTGCGCACGCTGTACTGGCAGACCTGGCGGGGTACCGCCTACGGCAACGGCGTGCTGAAGGTGGATGACTGCACGCCGACCTGCGCGCAGGGCAAGTACATCGACTACCCGGTGCTGATCGTGCTGTGGCGGCCCATGTCGTGGCCGGGGCACGCGGGGCACCGCTACTTCACCCGGATGACGTGGATCTTCACCGGCACGCGTCCCGCGCACGCCCGCGCCGCCCAGACCCTCACCCTCCCCGCCTACTGACGGGGCCGGTCACTGACCCCGCCGCGCCGCCGGGTTACCCGAGCGCGACCGGCCGGTAGTGGGTGATGAGACGGCCGTCGCCGCCGAGGGCGTGGTAGGCGACGGCCGGGGGTGCCGCCAGGTCGGCGCGGTCGCGCTTCTCCCAGGGCAGCGCGCTGGTGGACACCACGCCCGGTGCCACCAGCAGCGGCCGGCCCGCGAACGTGGTCGCCGCCGCGCTGTGCGCGTGCCCGCAGAGCACCGCTATCACCTGGGGATGCCGCCCGATGACGGCGGCCAGCCGGTCCTCGCCGGACAGCCGGATCACGTCGCTGGTCTCGGTGTGCAGCAGCACCGGCTGATGGTGCAGGACCACGAAAGCCGGGGTGGCCGGGTCGGCGCGCAGTTCGCTGTCCAGCCAGGCCAGGGTGTCGTCCGCCAGGTACCCGTCGTCGTGGCCGGGAATGGTGGAGTCGCACAGCGCGAAGACCGCCCCGGGCATCCGGTGGACCTGGTTGATGGGCAGATCACCCTCACCGCCGAGCAGCACGCGGCGGAACGCGGCCCGCTCGTCGTGGTTGCCCGGGCAGATCAGCACCGGCCACGGTCCGGCCAGCAGCGAGCGGGCCTGCTCGTACTCGCTGGGCAGGCCGTGATCGGCGACGTCCCCGGTGACCAGCACCGCGTCCAGCGGCGCCCGGCCGCCGGCCAGGCTGGCCATCACCGCGCGGACCCGGTCGGCCCGGTGCTGGCTGCCGTCCAGATGCGTGTCACTCAGCTGCGCGAAAACGATCATGCTGGACTGCTCCTCCCGCCCCGCCCCGCCCCGCCCCCCAACCGTCAGCGGTTCAGATCCGACCCCCTCTGGGGGGTACAAGTCGAACTGCTGACGGATTGGCTAGTCGAGGGTGAAGTAGTCGGGGGTGGGGTAGACGCCGGTGAGCTGCTTGCGGCGCTGCATGAGCAGGTCGTTGAGGAGGCTGGAGGCACCGATGCGGAACAGCGCCGGGGTCAGCCACTCCGGGCCGGCTGGTCTCCTTGACCAGGACCAGGTAGCGGACCGCGTCCTTGGCGGTGCGGACCCCGCCGGCCACCTTCACCCCGACCCGGCGCCCCGTGGCGGCCGCGAAGTCGGCCACGGCGCCCAGCATGACCAGGGCGACCGGCGGGGTCGCGGCCGGGGACACCTTGCCGGTCGAGGTCTTGATGAAGTCGGCCCCGGACAGCATGGCCAGCCACGAGGCCCGGGCCACGTTGTCCAGCGTGGCCAGCTCCCCGGTCTCCAGGATGACCTTGAGATGGGCCGGGCCGCAGGCCTCCCGGACGGCCCGGATCTCGTCGGCGACCTGCCCGTACCGGCCGGCCAGGAACGCGCCCCGGTCGATGACCATGTCCACCTCGTCGGCGCCCGCCGTGACCGCGTCAGCCACGTCGGCCAGCTTCACCGCCAGCGAGGCCCGGCCGGACGGGAACGCGGTGGCCACCGAGGCGACCTTCACCTCGCTGCCGGCCAGCGCCTCACGGGCCACCGCGACCAGGTCGGGGTACACGCAGATGGCGGCCACCGGCGGCACGGCCGGGTCGGCGGGATCGGGCTGGCGGCCCTTGGCGCACAGCCCGCGGACCTTGCCCGGGGTGTCGGCGCCCTCCAGGGTGGTCAGGTTGACCATCCGGACGGCGGTGTCCAGCGCCCAGAGCTTGGCGTCCTTCTTGACCGACCGGGTGGCCAGGGTGGCGGCCCGCTGGACCGCGCCCACCTGGTCCACGCCGGGCAGCCCGTGCAGCAGCTGGCGCAGCGCGGCGTCCGAGGAACCGGCGCCGGCCACGCCGAGCACCGCGGCGGCGGCCGCGGCCGGGCTCACCGCTGCCCTCTCCGTGACACTCACTGTCGTCTCCTTCACCGGCGCTCCGTTTTCACGGGCGCCCCTTCACCGGCGCCCGGGGACCCGGACCACCGCGTTGCTCGCGGCGCGGGCGGTGGCGAACCCCGGCTTGATCACCGTGTTGATGATCTGCAGCCGCTCGTCGAAGTGCGCGAACGCGCTCTTCATCGCGTTGATCGTGAGCCATTCGAAGTCAGACCAGCCGTACCCGAACGCCTCGCCGAGCAGCGCGAACTCCGAGGACAGGCTCACCCCGCTCATCAGCCGGTTGTCGGTGTTCACGGTGACCCGGAAGGACATCTGGCGCAGCAGCCCGATCGGGTGCGTCTCGATGGACGGGGCCGCCCCGGTCTGCACGTTCGAGGAGGGGCACATCTCCAGCGGCGTCCGGCGGTCCCGGACGTAGCTGGCCAGGCGGCCCAGCGAGGCGTGGCCGTCCGCGCCGATCCGGATGTCGTCCACGATCCGGACGCCGTGGCCGAGGCGCTCGGCCCCGCACCACTGCAGCGCCTCCCAGATGGACGGCAGCCCGAAACCTTCCCCGGCGTGGATCGTGATGTGGAAGTTCTCCCGGGCCACGTACTGGAACGCGTCCAGGTGCCGGGTGGGCGGGCTGCCCGCCTCGGCCCCCGCGATGTCGAACCCGACCACGCCCTCGTCCCGGTGCCGCACCGCGAGCTCGGCGATCTCCAGCGAGCGCGCGGCGGTCCGCATCGCGGTGAGCAGCGCGTACACGGTGATGCCGCGCCCGGCGCTGCCCAGCCGGAAACCTTCGAGGACCGCGCTGACCACCTGCTCCAGGGTGAGTCCCCCGGCCACGTGCAGCTCGGGGGCGAACCGCACCTCCGCGTACACGATCCCGTCGGCGGCGAGATCCTCCGCGCACTCGGCCGCCACCCGGATCAGGGCCTCGCGGGTCTGCATGACCGCGACCGTGTGCTGGAACGCGTCCAGGTAGTACTTCAGGTGGCCGCGGTGCGCGCCGCGGCGCAGCCACTGCCCGACCTCGGCCACGTCCTGGGACGGCAGCTGGTCGTAACCGATCTCACGGGCCAGGTCCACTACCGTGGAGGCCCGCAGGCCGCCGTCCAGGTGGTCGTGCAGGAGCACCTTGGGAACGGCCCTGATCTCCTCGAATGTGGGAGCCATCCCCCCATTGTCACAGATGATCGATGACCAGCGGCGGGACGTCGGGTGGCTGGTCGCCAACGGTCACCGCGCCGGCCAGCGCCGCCTCCGCCCGGCCGAACCGGGATTCGTCATCGGTCAGGAGTTCGGCCAGCGGCTGGCCCTGCTCGACCCACTCCCCGGGCTTGGCCAGGCAGAGCACCCCGGCCGCCGGGCTGACCGGGTCCTCCTTGACCGCCCGCCCGGCGCCGAGCCGCCAGGCGGCCACCCCGACGGCCCGGGCGTCGAGCCGCTGCAGCCAGCCATCCTGGGGGGCGGGCAGCACCGGCCTGCGGTGCCGGGCCGCGGGCAGCGGGGCGTCAGGGTCGCCGCCCTGGGCCCGGATCATCGCCCGCCAGGTGTCCAGCGCGCGCCCCCCGGCCAGCGCCGCGGCCGGGTCGGCGTCGATCCCGGCCAGCCGGAGCATCTCCCGGGCCAGCGCCAGGGTCACCTCGACCAGGTCGGGCGGGCCCTCCCCGCGCAGCACAGCCACCGCCTCCCCGACCTCGACCGCATTGCCCACGGCCCGGCCGAGCGGCGTGTCCATCCGGGTCAGCAGCGCCGAGGTGGCCACCCCGTGCTCGGCGCCGAGCGTCACCATGGTCTGGGCCAGCAGCCGGGCCTGCGCCTCCTCGCGCATGAACGCCCCGCTGCCCACCTTCACGTCCAGCACCAGCGCCGCCGTGCCCTCGGCGATCTTCTTGGACATGATCGAGCTGGCGATGAGCGGGATCGACTCCACCGTGCCGGTCACGTCGCGCAGCGCGTAAAGGCGCCGGTCGGCCGGGGCCAGCCCGGGCCCGGCCGCGCAGATCACGCAGCCGGCCGTCCGCAGCACCGCGCGCATCTCCTCGTTCCGCAACGAGGACCGCCACCCGCTGATGGCTTCCAGTTTGTCCAGTGTGCCGCCGGTATGGCCAAGACCGCGCCCGGACAGTTGCGGGACCGCGGCTCCGCAGCTGGCCACGAGCGGGGCGAGGATCAGCGACACCTTGTCGCCGACGCCGCCGGTGGAGTGCTTGTCCACCGTGGGGCGGCCCACCCCGGACAGGTCCAGCCGCTCCCCCGACTCGATCATGGCCGCGGTCCAGGTGCGCAGCTCGGCGGTGTCCAGGCCCTGGAAGTAGATGGCCATGAGCAGCGCGGACATCTGCTCGTCGGGGACGGCGCCGGGATCGGTGGCCAGGTAGCGGCGCAGCAGCCAGCGGATCTGGGCGTCGGTCAGCCGCTGCCCGTCCCGTTTGGCCCGGATCAGCTCCACCGCGTGGTGGTCGGAGGCGGCGGCCCCGTCCGCGGGAGGCCCGGTCACGGCGGGTCAATCGGCAAGGCGCGGCGTGGCGTGGCATGGCGCGCACGCCTCTTGCTGTTATCAGCCGGGGCTTCAGCGGGCTCAGTCACGGCGGGCGCTCAGGTCGGTGCCGGTGAAGGCGCCGGGCAGCAGCTCACCCAGCTCCCGGGGGCCGGCCTCGGTGTCCAGCAGCAGGCCCGGGCCACCCGCCTCCAGCAGCAGCTGGCGGCACCGCCCGCAGGGCACCAGCGGCTGGCCGTCCCCGGCGACCACGCTGACCGCGGTGAGCGTCCCGCCCCCGGTGGCATGCAGCGCGCTGACCAGCCCGCACTCGGCGCACAGGGTGAGCCCGAACGAGGCGTTCTCGACGTTGCAGCCGGTGATCATCCGCCCGTCAGCGGCCAGGCCCGCGGCCCCGACCCGCAGCCGCGAATACGGTGCGTAGGCCCGCCCGGCCACCTCGGTGGCCGCCGCCCGCAGCCCCGCCCAGTCGATCATGCGCCAGCCTCCGTACCGGGATCGTGCCCGACCACGAAGTTAGCAGGCCGCTAGATTCGTTCCGCGGCCGTGGAACGTGCGCGCCGGCTCCTTCGTGCTTGGTGGGCGAAGGGAGGAAAACACATGGCAGATGACCGAGCGGCCGGGGAACTGGAACGCTTCCTCACCGAGCGCGCCGACCAGCTGATGCGGACGGCGATGCTGCTCACCGGGAGCCGGGAGACCGGGCAGGACCTGCTGCAGACCGCGCTGGAGCGTTTACTGCGTCACTGGCGGACGCTCGACGGTGACCCGGAGGCGTACCTGCGCCGCACGCTCTACAACCTGGCCGCGGACGGGTTCCGGCGCCAGGGCCGGCTGCAGGGCAAGCTGCTCCTGCTGCGGGCGGCGGCACCGCCCCCCGCCGATGCCACGGCCGAGGTGGACCTGCGCGACGCGCTGGTGCGCCTGCTGCTCGAGCTGCCGCCCCGGCAGCGGGCCGTCCTGGTGCTCAGGTACTGGGAGGAGCTGACCGAGGCGGAGACGGCGGCGACACTCGGCTGGCCGGAGGGCACCGTCAAGTCAGCGACGTCCCGCGGGCTGCGGCGGCTCCGGGAACTCGCCGACCGCTGGCCCGAGACCGGGGCCGGCCACGCACGGCTTAACGAAACGGGGATAAGGGGATCAGGCCGATGAACACAGAGGTGGAAGAACTCCTCCGGGACGGCATGGAGCGCTTTACCGAAGGGGTACGGGCTCCGGATGGGCTCGCGAGCGCGGCGGCCCGGCTGCGGCGGCGGCGCACCGCCCGGCGCGCCCTGCTGGCCGGCGGGACCGTGACGGCCACCGCGGCGGCGGTGATCATCGCCACCGCCGCGGCGGGCGGCACCGCGGCGCGGACGGGGAGCAGCCTGGCTCAGGCCCGGCACACCGCCTACGTCCTCACCCGGGTCGAGCACGCGCTGGCCAGCGAGCATCGCGTTTTCCGCGGGACCACCATGAGCACGGACGACCAGCCCAGCGTTACCTGGGGCTACGGTCGGCGAAGCCGCTTCGAGGAGTTCACCGGGAAGGAATGCGGTCACGTTCTCATGCCCGGTGGGGAATGCACGCACGCCGGCGGATCGGAGCGCTACCTGGCCCAGGGAACGGCCCTCATCAAGGGGAAGCTTACCGAGGCTTACGTCACCTACTTCGACCGGCGGTACAGCCTCTCCAAGTACGTGTACACCCCGCCGTCCAGCGCCTGCGGGAAGGCGGCGATGGAGATGGGCGGCCCGGCGCCTGCCAACGGCGACTGGCCGGCCTTCGTCAAGGCCACCCTGGCTTGCGGGGATGCCAAGGTGACCGGGCACATGCGGATCAACGGCGTGCAGACTACGAAGATCACCGGGAAGCCGGTCACGGTCCGCCTGTCCCGGGGATATGGGAAGGTCGTGCACGAAAAGTACGCACGGGTTCGGTGGACCCTTTACGTGGACACCCAGACCTACCTGCCGGTGCGGATGATCGGCGTGACGTGAGACGTTCGGCGGTTCAGGAGGCCACACTCGCTTCGCGTCCGTGACCAACGTGCGGTGGCTCCCGCCGACCGCGGCCAACCAGGCCAAGGCGCTGGTCAGCATCCCGCCCGGCTACCAGCGGGTGAGCCTGTCCGCCCAGGGGTAGCCGCCAGCCCGCGGGGGCCTGGCGGATCATCCGGCCCGGGGCGCGGTGCGCCCCGGGCCGGTCGCGCTCAGGACTCGGAGTCGTAGCGGAAGCCCTCGCGGAAGCGGCGGAACAGCCCGCCGTCGTGCGCCAGCGGCTGGCCCGGCGGCGGGGCCGTCGGGCGCTCGTGCCCGACCGGCTGGTCGTAGTCGGCCCGGGCGATCGCGTCGGTCACCTGCGCGTCATCGAAGTCCGCCGAGCCGGGGATCTGCGGGACGAAGCCGACGAGATCCCCGTCCATCAGCACCTCGGCCTCCAGGGACGCGGTGCCCTCGTTGCCCCAGATCGCCTCGCGGCCGTCGGCCAGCACCACGCGCACGCCGTAGATGTCGATCCCGGCGTTTTCCAGGTGGGCGTTGATGCCCCGGTCACGCAGTGCGTCGGCCACCCGTCGGGCCCGGTTCTCATCCATCCCGCCAATTTACCGGTGGCACGGCCCATCCCCGCCTCACCTGCGGCCCTGCGTGCCGCTTGCCCGGCTAAATGATCAACGCGAGCGTCACGGCCGGACGGGCGGATTTCGATTTGGCAACGGGACGGCTGCGGCCGCCTGTCACGGCTTCCCAGGCTGCGCTACCGGGTCTAACCTGCGGACATCCCAGAGCGGGGCGTTTGGGATCTTCCAAGGTCCCGCGCACCGGGCGGAAATGGGGGGCCACCGGCGGCCCTGCGGTGGCGCGAGCCACCCCCGGAGAAGCGGCCACCGCCGCACCGGAAGAGCAGGCGGTCTCAGCCGCCCGTATGAGGAGGTATTCCGTGAGACGCACGGTTCCGGCCATCGCGGCCTTTGGCGTGCTGGCGCTGCTCGCCGCGGCGTGTGGCAGCAGCACGAACGGCCCATCGGGCTCGTCCAGCGCATCGAGTAGCGCCAAGACGGCCAGCTTCAAGGGCTGCATGGTCACCGACACCGGTGGCATCGACGACCGCTCGTTCAACGCGTCGTCGTGGCAGGGCATGCAGCAGGCGCAATCGGCGGACCCGAGCGGGGTTGCCGTGAAGTACCTCCAGTCCTCCTCGCAGAGCGACTACGTGCCGAACATCAACGCGTTCATCGGGCAGAAGTGCGGGATCATCGTCACGGTCGGCTTCCTGATGGGCAGCGCCACGCAGAGCGCGGCCAAGGCCCACCCGAGCCAGAAGCTCGCGATCGTGGACTACACCTACAACCCGGCGCTGAAGAACGTCGACGCCCTGCTGTTCAACACGGTGCAGGACGGCTTCCTCGGCGGCTACCTGGCGGCCGGGATGACGAAGACCGGGAAGGTGGCGACGTTCGGCGGCATCAAGCTGCCCACGGTCACCATCTACATGGACGGGTACTGGGACGGCGTGCAGTACTACAACGCCAAGCACCACACCAACGTGAAGGTGCTCGGCTGGAACGAGAAGACCCAGAACGGGAACTTCACCGGGGACTTCACCAACCAGACCAAGGGCCTGACCCTGACCAACACGTTCATCCAGGAAGGCGCGGACATCATCTTCCCGGTGGCCGGGAACGTCGGGCTGGGTGCGGCCAAGGCGGTGCAGACCGCCGACCAGCAGGGCCACAACGTGAACATGATGTGGGTGGACACCGACGGCTGCGTGAGCGCGGCGCAGTACTGCAAGTACTTCATCACCAGCGTGGAGAAGGGCATCCAGACCGCGGTGAAGACCGCGGTGCTGGGCGCGGCGCACGGCACCTTCAAGGGCGGCAACTACATCGGCACGCTGGCTAACGGAGGGGTGGGCCTGGCCCCGTTCCACGACTTCGCGAGCAAGGTCCCGGCCTCACTCCAGTCGGAACTGGCCACGGTGAAGGCGGGCATCGAGAACGGCAGCATCCAGACGCCCACCAAGAGCCCGGTGTAACCCGGCCCGGTAAGTTTTGGCTGCGCGTGACCCGGGCGGGGTTCCCGCCCGGGTCACGCTGGGTCTGGGTCGCTGCCGCTGACGCGGCGCTGGCCAGGAGGGTGGTCGGGTGAGGCTTGAGCTCAAGGGGATCACGAAGCGCTACGGCAGCCTCGTGGCCAACGACCACATCGACCTGACCGTGGAACAGGGGCAGATCCACGCGCTGCTCGGCGAGAACGGCGCGGGCAAGACCACCCTGATGAACGTCCTGTTCGGGCTGGCGCAGCCGGACGAGGGCGAGATCCTGATCGACGGCCAGCGGCAGAGCCTCGGCTCGCCGAGTCACGCGATCCGGGCCGGCATCGGCATGGTGCACCAGCACTTCATGCTGGTCCCGGTGTTCACCGTGGCCGAGAACGTCACGCTCGGCATGGAGCGCACCCGGGCCTTCGGCCTGCTGGACCGGCGGCGCACCCGGCGCGACGTGCGTGAGCTGTCCGAGCAGTACGGGCTGCAGGTTGACCCGGACGCGCTGGTCGAGGACCTCCCGGTGGGCGTCCAGCAGCGGGTGGAGATCGTCAAGGCGCTGCTCCGCGAGGCGAGCGTGCTCATCCTGGACGAGCCCACCTCGGTGCTGACCCCCGGCGAGACCGAGGAACTGTTCCGCATCATGCGGGACCTGCGGGCCGGCGGCCGGTCCATCGTGTTCATCTCGCACAAGCTCAAAGAGGTCCAGGAGATCGCCGACACCATCACGGTCATCCGGCGCGGGCAGGTGGTCGGCGAGCGGCCGCCGACCGCGAGCGACGCGGAGCTGGCCTCATTGATGGTCGGCCGCTCGGTGCAGCTCCGGGTGACCAAGCCGCCGGCCAGCCCGGGCGACGTCCGGCTCGGCGTGCAGGGCCTGACGGTGGCGGGCGAGCAGGGCAAGCCCGCCGTGGACGACGTGTCGTTCGAGGTCCGGGCGGGCGAGATCCTCGGGGTGGCCGGCGTGCAGGGCAACGGGCAGACCGAGCTGTGCGAGGCCCTGCTCGGCCTGCTGCCCACGGTCCGCGGGTCGGTCCGGCTGGACGGCCGGGACCTGACGCACGCCACCCCGCGGCAGCGGCTGCGCACCGGGATCGGCTACATCCCCGAGGACCGCCAGGAGGACGGCCTGGTGGCCGGCTTCTCGGTGGCGGACAACCTCATCCTGGACGTGTACAACGAGCCCCCGTATGCCTCACGGCTCGCGCTGGACCTCGGCACGATCCGCGCCACCGCGGCCGAGCGGGTCGCGGACTTCGACATCCGCACCACGTCAACCGCGACCCGGGCGGGCACCCTGTCCGGCGGCAACCAGCAGAAGGTCATCCTGGCCCGGGAGATAGGCCGGGACATCAAGCTGCTGGTCGCCAGCCAGCCGACCCGCGGCCTGGATGTGGGCTCCATCGAGTTCGTGCACCGGCGCATCGTGGAGGAACGCGACCAGGGCGTGGCGGTGCTGATCATCTCGTCGGAGCTGGACGAGATCTACGCCCTGTCCGACCGGATCGCGGTCATGTACGAGGGGAAGATCACCGGGTTCCGTGACCCGGACGTCCCCGCCGAGGAGCTCGGCATGCTGATGGCCGGCGCGTCCGACGCCGACGCGGCCGCGTCCCGCCACGGCGGCGGCCTGGGCGTGGCCGGCACCGAGACCGGCCTGATGGCCTCGGGCCTGCTCGGCATCGGCGTCCCGGATACCGGCCCGCCCGCCGGTACTGCGCCCGCCGGCACGGGGCCCGGCGATACGGGGCCCGGCGACACGGGGCCCGCCGACACTGGGCCCGGCGATACGGGACCCGCCGGTACGGGGGACGGCGCCCCGGCGGACGACGGAGGTGAGCCCGGATGAGCGAGCCAGCATCGCCCCCGACACCGGCGGCCGCAGAGCCCGACGCCGGCGAGACCAGTCCGGCCCCGCGCGGCCGCGGGCAGTTCAGCCGGGCCGTGCTCGACGGCATCCTCGAGGGCAACTCGGTGGTGGTCACGATCCTGGCCATCGTGGTGGCCATGGTCCTGGGCGGCCTGCTGATCGCGTTCACCGACCCGGCCGTGCTCGCGGGCGTGGGGCTCCTTCTTCTCCGCCCCCGGCCACGCCATCGCCCTGGCCTGGGACGCCGCCGCCAGCGCCTACGTGGCCATGTTCGAGGGCGCCATCATCAACCCGCACACGGTCACGGCCGTGTTCCACCAGGCGTCGCTGGCCACCGCGCTGCACGACGGCTACATCAGCGCAGTGTTCATCCCGCTGTCCGAGACCGCGGTCAACGCCACCCCGCTGATCCTCACCGGCCTGTCGGTCGGCCTGGCCTTCCGGGCCGGCCTGTTCAACATCGGCGCCGCGGGCCAGTGGATCGGCGGCGCGATCGTGGCCACCTGGCTCGGCTTCGGGGTGAGCCTGCCGCCGGTCATCCACGTGGTGGTCTGCATCCTCGGGGCGTTCGCGGGCGGGGCCGTGATCGGCTGGATCGTCGGTGAACTGAAGGCCCGCACCGGGGCGCACGAGGTCGTCGTGACGATCATGCTCAACTACGTCATGTACTACTTCCTGGCCTACATCCTGGGCACCAGCGCCCTGCAGCAGCCGCACAGCACCAACCTGATCAGCCCGGTGGTCGCGATCGATTCGCGGCTGTGGCACATCGCCGGCCCGAGCCTGCGGGTGAACGCCGGGTTCCTGCTCGCCCTGGCCGCCGCGGCCGGGGTCTGGTGGCTGCTGGAGCGCAGCACGACCGGCTTCGAGTTCCGCACGGTCGGGGCCAACCCGAGCGCGGCCCGGACCGCGGGGATGAGCGTGGAGCGCAGCTGGGTGCTGGTCATGCTGCTGGCGGGCGGCCTGGCCGGCCTGGCGGCCTGCACGGTCATCCAGGGCACCGACTACCAGCTGAACTTCCAGAGCTACGGCACCTACGGGTTCGACGGCATCACGGTGGCGCTGCTCGGCCGGGCCCGGCCGCTCGGCATCGTGCTGTCCGCGCTGCTGTTCGGCGCGCTGCACGCCGGCGGGGTGCAGATGCAGGCGGCCACCCAGATCCCGGTGGACATCGTCACCGTCATCCAGTCCCTCATCGTCCTGTTCGTCGCCGCGCCGCCGCTGATCCGGGCCATGTTCCGGCTGCGCCGGGCCCGGGCCAGCCGGACTGAGCGAGACCGTCGCCAAAGGGTGGAACTCATGACCACGCTGACCACGACTGTCCGCTCCACGATGACGGTCAACCGGACCCTGATCGCCTCCGCCACCTTCGTCGTCTTCGGCCTGGCCGACATCCTGCTGTTCGGCTTGTTCAGCCACGGCAACGCGACGTTCGCGTTCGCTCAGTACGGCGCGAAGGTCGGCGTGCCCAACCTGGTGCTGCCCGCGGCCGCGGTGGCGTACGCGCTCGGCGCGGTCTCGATCGCGATCGGGGTGCTGCGGGCGACGGTGCCGCTGTCCCGGGCCGGGCGCCGGGCGTGCATCGCCGGCGCCGTGCTCTGCTTCATCGTCTCCCTGCTGTGCTGGGCGGACTCGGGCAACTCCACCGCCCTGAACGTCATCAACCTGCTGCAGGGCACGCTGGTCTACTCGATCCCGCTGATCCTCGGCGCCCTGGCCGGCTGCATGTGCGAGCGGGCCGGGGTGATCAACATCGCCATCGAGGGGCAACTGCTGCTCGGCGCGTTCGCCGCGGCCGTGATCACCAGTGCGTTCAGCTCGCTGTGGCTCGGGCTGATCGCCGGGTCGCTGGCCGGCGGCCTGCTCGGCGGGGTGCTGGCCGTGTTCGCCATCAAGTTCCTGGTTGACCAGATCGTCCTGGGCGTGGTGCTCAACGTGTTCGCGTCCGGGCTGACCGGCTACCTGTACGACCGGGTCCTGGTCCCCTACCAGAACCGGATGAACTCGCCGGTCACCTTCAGCAGCATCAAGATCCCGCTGCTGGGTGACATCCCCATCATCGGCCCGGTGTTCTTCGACTCCACGATCTTCCTGTACATCACCTACGCGATGATCGCCCTGGTCCAGGTGGGCCTGTTCCGCACCCGGTGGGGGCTGCGGGTCCGGGCGGTGGGCGAGCATCCGACCGCGGCCGACACCGTGGGCATCAAGGTGCTGGCCACCCGGTACCGGAATGTGATGATGGGCGGGCTGATCGCCGGGATCGGCGGGGCGTTCCTGACCATCGGGCAGGTGGGCTCGTTCGGCAAGGACATGTCCTCCGGTGAGGGCTACATCGCGCTGGCGGCGATGATCTTCGGCCGGTGGACGCCGCTGGGCGCGACCGCGGCCGCGCTGCTGTTCGGCTTCACCACCTCGCTGCAGTCCATCCTGGCCACGCTCAACGTGCCCATCCCCTCGAACATCCTGCTGATGGCCCCGTACGTCGTCACGATCGTCGCGGTGGCGGGCCTGGTCGGCAAGGTCAAGGCCCCCAAGGCCGACGGCCAGCCGTACGTGAAGGCATGATCGAGGCACAGGGCCTCAGGGCACCGCGGCGGCGAGCGGGGGACAGCGCATGACGGATCCGTTCACGGCCGCGGCGGCGAGTGCCGCCCGGCTGGCCGAGCGGACCGGGCAGCCGCGGCACGACGTGGCCGTGGTCCTCGGGTCCGGCTGGTCACCGGCGGCCGGTGCCCTGGCCCGCGGGCTGGGCGCCAGCGTGACCGAGGTCCCGGTGGCCGACCTGGGCGGGTTCCCGCCCTCCACCGTGCCCGGTCACGCTGGCCTGGCCCTGTCCCTGGTGACGCCGGAGCTGCGGCTGCTCGTGCTCGTCGGCCGGGTGCACCGGTACGAGGGGCATCCGCCCAGCGTGGTAGTGCACGGCGTGCGGACCGCGGTCGCGGCCGGCTGCCGGGTCATCGCCCTGACCAACGCGGCGGGCGGGATCGCCGCGGGCTACCAGGTGGGCCAGCCGGTACTGGTCCGGGATCACCTCAACCTGACCGGCCTTTCCCCGCTCTCCGGGGTGGACCCGCCGCCCGAGGGGTACCCGTCCCGGTTCACCGACCTCACCGACCTGTACTCGGCCCGGCTCCGGGCGCTGGCCCGCGAGGCCGATCCCAGCCTGGCCGAGGGGGTGTACGCGGCCATGCCCGGCCCGCACTACGAGACGCCCGCGGAGATCCGCATGCTCGCCACCCTCGGCGCGGACCTGGTGGGGATGTCCACCGCGCTGGAGGCGATCGCCGCCCGGCACCTCGGCGCGGAGGTGCTGGCCATCTCCCTGGTCACCAACCCCGCGGCCGGCCTGGCCGCGCACGGCCTCGATCACGCCGAGGTGGTCGCGGCCGGGCAGGCCGCCGCGGGCCGGATGGGCGCCCTGCTGGCCCGGGTGCTGCCCCGGACCACATGATCCCCGGCGAGCTGGCCCGGCGGGTGCGAGCCTGGATCGACGACGATCCCGGCCCGGCGGACCGGGCCGAACTGGAGGACCTGCTCGACGCGGCCCGGCGCGACGACGCGGCCGGCCAGGCGGCCGCGGCCAGCCTGGCTGACCGGTTCGGGGGGCGGCTCCAGTTCGGTACCGCGGGCCTGCGCGGCGTGATGGGCGCCGGGCCGAACCGGATGAACCGCGCCGTGGTCCGGGCCGCGACGGCCGGGCTGGCCCGCTGGCTGCACGAGCACCGGCCGGAGGCGGCCGCGGCCGGGGTGGTGCTCGGCTGGGACGCCCGGCACCGCTCGGCCGGGTTCGCCGCGGAGGCCGCGGCCGTGCTGACCGGGGCGGGCATCCGGGTGCACCTGCTGCCCGGCCGCAGCCCCACGCCGCTGCTCGCGTTCGCGGTCCGCCACCTGTCCGCCGGCGCGGGCGTGATGATCACGGCCAGCCACAACCCGCCTGCCGACAACGGCTACAAGCTCTACCTGGGGGACGGCGCGCAGATCGTGCCGCCGGCGGACACCCAGATCGAGGCCGCGATCCGCGGCGTGGGCCCGCTGTCCGGGGTCCGGCTGGGGCCATCCGGCAGCCCGCTGCTCACCCGGCACGGGGACGAGATCGCCCGGGCCTACCTGGATGCGATCCTGGCCGCCTCGCCTGCCGGGCCCCCGCCCGCCGCGGGTGCGGCGGACCTGCGGGTGGTCTACACGCCGCTGCACGGGGTGGCGGGCCCGCTGATGCTGCGGGCCATCGAGCGGGCCGGGTACCCCGCCCCGCTCGTGGTGGCCGCGCAGGCCGAGCCGGACCCGGACTTCCCGACCGTGCCCTTCCCCAACCCGGAGGAACCAGGCGCGCTCGACCTGGCGCTGGCCGCGGCCCGGGAACTCGATGCCGACCTGGTGCTGGCCAGCGACCCGGACGGGGACCGGCTCGCGGTGGCGGTCCCGGACCAGGGGGCCGCCGGCGGCTGGCGGATGCTCACCGGGGACCAGGCCGGCGCGCTGCTCGGCGCGTTCGTGCTGGACGCGACCGCGGGGCAGCCCGATCCGGGGCAGCGGCTGGTCGCCTCGACCGTGGTGTCCTCGGCGCTGCTGTCCAGGATCGCCGCCGCGGCCGGGGTGCAGTACGCCGAGACGCTGACCGGGTTCAAGTGGATCGTCCGGGCCGCGGATGAGCGGCCGCGGACGCACTTCGTATTCGGATACGAAGAGGCGCTTGGTTACGCGGTCGGCGACGTGGTGCGGGATAAGGACGGTATCAGCGCGGCCCTGGCCGTGCTGGGCCTGGCCGCGCGGGCCCGGGCGGCCGGCCAGTCGGTGCTGGACCGCTGGGATGCGCTGGAGACGGCGCACGGGGTTCACCTGACCGCGCAGCTCACGCTGGCCACCCGGGCGCCCGGGGAGGTCATGGCCAGGCTGCGGGCCGCGCCGCCCGCGGCCCTGGGCGCGTTCCCGGTCCGCGGGATCACCGATCTCGGCCCGGGCGGGGCGCTGCCGCCCACGGACGCGCTCATCCTCCGGCTGGACGGCGCCCGGGTGGTGCTGCGGCCCAGCGGCACCGAGCCCAAGCTCAAGGCCTACCTGGAGGTCACCGAGCCGCCCGGGCCCGGCCGCCTCGGTGACGCCCGCCGCCGGGCCGGGGACCGGATGACCCCCCTGCGTGCCGCCGTCGCCGCCCTCCTGGCCCCCTCCGCCTGATCCTCGGGCCGGCGGCACCATGACCCAGGTCGATAGCTGCCGTATAGCACCGCTTAGTGGCCGCGATCGTGGGACATCCGGTGCGCAGGCGGGTTTGATTTCCGGGCACGGGGTAGCTCGCCCCGAGTGGGAGCGCCGATTGCTACGGGCCATGTGGTCGCGGGACGTTACCGCCTGATGTCGGCGCTCGGCAACGGCGGGATGGGCACGGTGTGGCTCGCGGAGGACGATCTCCTGTCCCGCCAGGTGGCGGTGAAGGAGGTTTCCCCGCCCGCCGACATGACCGAGCGTGAGCGCGAACTGCTCCGCGAGCGGACCCTGCGTGAGGCGCGTACCGCGGCCCGGCTGAGTCACCCGAACGTGGTGACCATTTACGACGTGGTCGAGGACGACGGGCGGCCGTGGATCGTCATGGAGCTGGTTCCGTCCCGGTCGCTGCGCGACGTGGTGGACGCCGAGGGCCCGCTGACGGCGCAGCAGGCAGCCGCGGCGGGACTGCAGGTCCTGGCGGCTTTGCGGGCTGCCCACGCACTCGGCATCATGCACCGGGACGTCAAGCCCGGGAACGTGCTGATCGACGCGGGCGGGCGGGCGGTCCTGGCCGACTTCGGGATCGCCCGAACCCAGGACAGCCCGGCGCTCACGACGTCCGGGATGGTGGTGGGGTCACCGTCGTACATCGCCCCGGAGCGGGCCCGCGGCGAGCAAGGCGGCCCCGAGTCAGACCTGTGGTCGCTGGGCGCGACGCTCTACGCCCTGGTCGAGGGGCGGCCCGCCTACGACCGGGCCGGGGCGCTGCCCACGCTGATGGCCGTGGTCAACGAGGATCCGGATCCGCCGAGCCGGGCCGGGGAACTGTGGCCGGTCATCAGGGGACTGCTGGACCATGTACCGTCCCGGCGGCTGAGCCCGGACGAAGCCGAGCGGATGCTGCGCCAGATCGCCGGGAGCAGTGGCGGGGCCGGAACGGTCCCGCTCCCCCGCCTGGCCCAGGAGACAGACCCCGGCGGGGATGCCGGGCAGACGCGCGCGGGGAGCAGTCTCGGGAGCTCCGAGGACACTCGCACCTTGCGTCCCTGGGACGCCGTGCTGCCCGGCGAACCGGACCTCAGCGCCCTCCCGGAGCAGCCAGGGCCGGACGCCCTCCCGGAGCCGCCGGGGGCGGATGCCCTCCCAGAACAGCCAGGGCCGGATGCCCTCGCGGAGGAGCCAGAGCCGGACGGGTTCCCAGAGCAGCCTGGGCCGGACGCCGACGAGGAGCAGCCGGCCCGGGGCATCCTGCCCGGCGACCCCAGCCCCGGTGCCTTCCCGGATGGGCCCGGCTCCGCCACCCTCCCCGGTGGGCCCGGACCCCAGGTCCTCCCGGACCCGCCCCCCGGGGCGGGGCTGGAGGAAGCCGCACCCGCGCGCCCGGCACCGCACCGCAAGCAGCTCACCTTGGTACTGGCCGCCGCCGTGGTGCTCGCCCTGGTGGCCGGCGTAGTCGTGGCCATGGCCATGACCAGCCATCACACGGCTCTGGCCACGCCTAACCCGGGTGGCTCGACGGGGCGCCCGGCGTCCTCGCACTCCGCCGGGCCCAGTCCCGCGTCTTCCGCCCCGCCCACAGCCCAGCCGTCATCGCCGACGCCGGCCTCCGGGCCGGCCCTCGCTGGGCCCGGCCGTCATCCCGGCTGGTTACCACGCGTTCCGCAACTCGACCGGCTTCTCGATCGCCGTGCCCGACGGGTGGCGGGTGTCGCACCAGGGCCACTACGTCTACCTGGTGCCGCCCTCGGGAGCGGAGTTCCTGCTCATCGACCAGAGCGACCATCCCCAGCCCAACCCGCTCGCGGGACTGGCAGCAGCAGGAGGCCAACCGGGAGAGCACGTATCCCGGCTACCACCGGATCCGCCTCCAGTCGGTCCGCTACCCGCAGGCGGAAAAGGCCGCGGACTGGGAATTCACCTACTACCACCAGGGTGTTCTGACCCACGTCCTCAATCGCAACGTCCTGGCCAACGCCCACCACGCCTACGCGCTTGTACTGGTCCACGCCGGCAGAGCCAGTGGAGCCAGAGCTGGCGTATCTTCAAGGTCCTGGCGGAGACATTCCGGCCCGCCGCACCGTAGATGAGCCAGCCAATCCAAATTGGAAAGCCTGGTACACACGAAAGAGGTCCTGCGTGGTCAGCGCCGGGCCGGGGACGTCGCCGCGGTTAGTCCGGGACCGCGACCATGACGTCGGACGCCTTGATCACCGCCATCACCTCGCGGCCCTCGGCCAGGCCGAGCTCGCGGGCCGCCTCGACCGTGATGGAGGCGACCAGCCGGACGCCGTTCGCGTCCAGGACGACGTTGGCGGTGGCCTCCCCAGCCGTGACGCTGGTGACCGTCGCCCTGATCTGGTTACGCGCGCTGAGCTGCATCCACATGCTCCTTTCGTGATCATGGCCACCGGCCCGACTGGTATCTCCCCCCGCCCGGCGTGGCCAAAGCGTGGGGCGCCATGGCAAGCTCGGAGCATGGGAAACGAGCAGGACAGCCTCGGCGGACGAGAGCGCGGCGTGTGAGGTCGCCCATGGTCACGGGACCGTCAGTCCCGGCGCCGACCGGACCCTGATCGCGGCGTTCGCCTCTCCCGTCGCCGGATACCTGCTGCAGTTCGCGGGTGACGCCGGATACCGCGTGGTGCTGCTGGAACCCGACCCGGACGCGCGCGGCCAGCGCCCCGAGCACCGGCTACGAGGTGACCGGCGACGCCACGAAGGACATGGACGCGGGCGCGGACGTCGTGGTGACCGATCATCATCGGCCCGAACTGGGGGTCGTGCTGCGCGACGCGCTGGCCAGCCCGGCCCGCTGGGTGGGGATCATGGGCAACCCGCGGCATCCGGGGCCGCACCTGGAGGCGCTGGCCGGGCTGGGCGTGACCGAGGCCGATATCGCCCGGGTACACCGGCCGATCGGGCTGAACATCGGCTCCCGGATCCCGGCCGAGATCGCCATCGCCACCCTGGCCGGGCTGATTGCCGACCGCAACGGCCGCCCCGGCGGCTTCACCTTCTAGTAACCTCCAGCCCCACCCCCCCCCCCCTTCGTGATCATGGGATTGGTGGTGCTAAAGGCCACCAATCCCATGATCACGACGGGGGGGGACGCCGGCCCGCGCGGACCCGCGCTCAGCCCTTGAGGGCGCCGGAGACCAGGCCGCGGACGTAGTACCGCTGCAGGCCCACGTAGACCACGATGCACGGGATCATCGCGATGACCGCGCCGGCCAGCAGCAGCCCGTAGTTGACGGATCCGTAGGTCCCGGTCTCCACGTTGCTGAGCGCGACCGGCAGCGTGTACAGGCTGTCGTTGGTCAGGAAGCTCAGCGCGCCGAGGAACTCGGTCCAGGAGAACAGGAACGCGTACAGCGCCGCGGTCGCGATGCCCGGCATGACCAGCGGCCGGAACACCGAGACCAGCGTCCGCATCACCGAGGCGCCGTCAACCCGGGCCGCGTCGACCAGTTCGCCGGGGACCTGGAGGAAGCTGTTCCGCATCACGAACACACCGACCGGCAGGTTGAACGTGGTGTAGAACAAGCGCCAGCCCGATCAGGCTGTTCAGCAGGTGCAGGAAGTGCATCTCCATGAACAGCGGGGTGAGCACGGCCTGGAACGGGATCATGAAGGCCAGCAGCACCACGCCGAAGGCCAGCCCCGAGCCGCGGAACCGGAACAGCGCGAATCCGTAGCCAGCCAGCGTGGCGACCACGGCGGTGAGCAGCGCGGCCAGCGACGGCGACGATCAGGCTGTTCATCCACATTGCGGATGATGTCGTCCTGGCCGGACAGCAGGGCCTGGTAGTTGGCGAAGGTCAGATGCCCGAAGGTGGCCGCCGACGGCGGGTTAGCTCACCGCCGACTCCGGCTGGAGCGAGCGGAAGACCTCCCACAGCAGCGGCAGCACGAACACCGCGCTGATCGCCGCGCCCGCGACCAGGTACCAGGCCAGGGCGCCCCGGCCTGCCCGGCGCCTCCCCGGTCTCCCGGCCGGGCAGCCCGGCCGGGCGCGACCCGCTGGCCGGGCGCGGAGCGCCTTCCGCCCGATCCGGGCCGCTGGCGTTGCCGGTTACGTACCGCAGCCATCAGTCAGCATCCCCTTGCAGGTAGCGGAACTGGACGAAGGTGATCAGGCCCACGACGATGATCAGCACAACGGACATCGCACTGGCCAGGCCCACGTTGAAGTCGGCGAACGCGGTCTGGTAGATCGCCATCACCACCGACTCCGTGCTCGTCCCCGGGCCGCCGTCGGTCATGATGAAGAACTGGTTGAAGGCGAGGAACGAGCCGACCACCGAGATGATCAGGCTCAGCGCGATCGACCGGCGCAGCAGCGGGCATCGTGATGGACCGCTCCGACGCTCCACCAGGAAGCGCCGTCCACCCGGGCCGACTCGTAGAGTTCCACCGGGATGCCCTGCATGCCGGCCATCAGCAGCATCATCGTCAGGCCGGCGGCGAACCAGATGACCAGGACGCTGATCGCGGTCAGCGCCAGCCCGGTGTGCACCAGCCAGGCGGTCGAGGCCTTCACGATGCCGAGCTTGGCCAGCACGAAGTTTACGGTCCCGGAGTTCGGCTGCAGTTCGACGACGGCCATGAAGCTCTCCGCGACCAGGCCGACGATGTACGGCAGGAAGATCATCGTGCGGAACACCGTGGTGCCCGGGACGGTTGGCCCGGACGAACACCGCCAGGGCGTAGCCGAGGACGAAGATCGGCACGGTGACGATCGCGGTGTACTTCAGCGTGAACAGGATCGACTGCAGGAACACCGAGTTGTGCACCAGCGCCGCGTAGTTGGACAGCCCGATGAAGTGATAGGCGCCGACCAGCGGCCAGTTCGTCAGCGAGATGTACACCCCGAAGCCCAGCGGGAACAGCGCGAACGCGGTGACGAAGAGCAGCGCCGGGCTGACCAGCGTCAGGCCGGTCCTGGTGCGGCGGGCGTGGCGCTGGGCCCCGGCGGCGCGGTGCCGCGCCGCGGCTGGCTGCCGCGCGGTCGCGATGCACCGCGCCGCAGCCAGCCTGAGGCTAGGCCGCCCCGCCGGCGGGGCCGGCTGGCCCGCGGGCGGGGCACTACCTGGCTGACACGATCCAGGTCAGCCCTTCACGCTGGCCAGCGTGCTCTGGATGCCGGACTGGCCTTCTGCAGGGGCCGCGTGCACGTTGCCGTTATACACCGCCTCCTCGAACATCTTGAACCACGGCGAGCCCGGCTCGTTGAACACGGCGTCGTAGGCCAGGGTGTACTCGACCGAGCCCTTGGCCAGCGCCCTCAGGGCGACCGCGTCATAGGGATTGGTGGCCGCGAACGACGGGGTGAGGACGTCGGAGCGGATCGGCGTCATGCCCTCGGACGGGTACTTCTCCTGCTGCGGCGGGCTCCAGCGCCCACTTGATGAACTCCCAGGCCCCGGACGCGTTGGGTGCGCCCGCCGGGATGACGAAGTCGTCGCCGCCGTCGAAGGTGCTGTAGCCGCCGCCGTTCACGGCGGGCAGCGGCGCGTCGGCGAACTCCGCGTGCTGCGCCTTGGTGGTGAACGTGGCCGCGAAGCCGTAGTCACCGGGCAGGATGCCGACCTTGCCGGCCTCGAAGTCCGCGCCCCAGGTCAGGCCGTTCTGCGTCTGGTCGGCCGCGGGCACGAGGTGCTGGGCCCACATGGTCCCGGTAGGCCGCCAGCATCGTCTTGAGCGGGGCGTCGCTCGCCACGTTGGCGTTCTGGTTCCCGAGCGGGCCGCTGATCAGGTGCTGGCCGCGCCGCCCAGAGCGACGGCAGCATGGTGAACCCGAGGCAGCCCTGGCAGTTGCCCGCGAACGAGAAGCCCGGAGATGCCGTGCCCGAGCGCGTTGATCTTCTGGGCGTCCGAGACGATCTGGGCGTACGTCGTCGGCGGGGCGTCGGGGTTCAGTCCCGCCTTCTTGAACAGCGTCTTGTTGTACCAGAGGACCGAGAGGTCAGCCAGGTAGGGCAGCCCGTAGTACTGGCCGTTGATCGTGGCCAGCTGCAGGTGCCCGGGGCTCAGCGAGCTCTTGTAGGACAGCGCGTTGACGTACTTGGTGAGGTTCATGAGAGCGTTCTCATGGCTGAAGGTCGGCACGTCGATGTCGTTCAGCCCGACCACGTCCGGCACGGAGCCGGCCCGGATCGCGGTGGCCAGCTGGCTGGTGTCGTCGTTGGGCGGCGTCAGGTGCAGCACCACCTTCAGGTTCTTGTGGGTCGCGTTGAACTCCGCTACCAGGGCCTTGGCCGGGCCGTCGGTGGCCTGGCGGGCCCAGAAGTGCACCGTGCCCGGTGGCGTTCACGCCGAAGGTTTTCGGGGACTGCGAGCCGGACGAGCCGGACGAGCCACCGCACGCCGCGGACAGCAGCGCCACCGCTCCCACCACGGCGAACACCAGCGGCTTCTGCTTAGGACGCCATTGCATGTCACTGCCTCCTCATCGAGGAAAGTCATGTTGTCAGGGGTTGGTGCGCTATCGGGGATTTATGGCTGGTTGGGGGTTTGGGAGGGTAGGTGGTCGGTTTCTCCCGGGGGTGGCGGGCTTAGTGAGCGGCAGCAGCGGAGGCCTCCCGGGGCTTGGCGCCGGGACCCAGACCCGCATGGCCCGGCCGTCTCGGTTGTCCCACTGGAAGTACGGGATGGCGGTGACGGTGACGGGGTCAGCCGCCGTCTCGGCGCGGGCCGCCCGCCGCGCGGTCCGCGCCCGCCCGGACGAGGACCGTTTCCCCTACCCCGGGCACGGTGGCGGGCGACTCGCGGAGTTCGCCGGGGATGAGGGTGAGGTCCTCCAGCTCGGCCCCGGCAGGCTGATCGGCCTGCTCGAGGCAGTAGACGAGCGGGCCCCGCTCGATCGCGGCACAGCCGCGGACCGCATCGACCCGGGGGTCGGGGTAGGTCAGCCGCGGCGATATATCCAGCTCGTAACGGAGCACGTCGCCGGGACGCCACCGGCGCCGGACCACCAGGTAGCCCGGCTCGGGGCTGGCCTGGACCGGGTCTTCGTTGAGGAGCAGAGCGGGCGGAGCGCTCCAGGCCGGCACGCGCAGGGCCAGCCCGCAGTCCTGCGGCGGGGCGCCCGTCACCCGCAGCTCAACCACGCCGGACCACGGGTAGTCCGTGACCATCTCCACGGTCAGGACACCGCCGGCCAGCGGGGCGCTGAGGGTGGCGCCGGTGAACTGGTGCACATAGAGGGCGCCGCCGGGTGCCTGGGCTGCCCGTGCCTGGGCTGGTCGTGGCCAGGTAGTGCTGGAGGGAAGCCATCGTGCGCATGATGTTGGGCGGGCAGCAGGCGCAGCTGAACCACTCCCGGCGGCGGCCCGGATCGTCCTTCTCGAAGTGATCCGGGCGGCGCTGCAGCGGGTTGACGTAGAAGAACCGGGTCCCGTCGGTGGCCGTGGACGAGGCGAAGCCGTTGTAGAGGATCCGCTCCATCAGGTCCGCGTACCCGGCGTCGCCGGTGGCCAGCAGCAGCCGCCAGGCCCACTGGAAGCTGGCGATGGCCGCGCACGTCTCGTTGTAGGCCCGGTCCGGCGGCAGCTCGAAGCGGTCCCCGAAGCTCTCTCCCTCGTGCCGCGACCCGTTCCCGCCGGTCAGGTAGGTCTTGGCCGCGACCATGTCGGCCCACCGGCCGAGCGACGTGCCGAGCAGGCCCGCGTCGCCGGTCTCCACCGCGACGTCCGCGACGCCCGCCTCCAGGTAGAGCGCGCGGACCACGTGCCCCACCTCGGTCGTCGCCTGGCGGACCGGCTCATGGTCTTGCAGGTAGCGGCGGCCGAAGCCGGAGTCGCCGATCATGCCCGTGGCCGCGCTGCTCGATGAACTGGCGGGCCAGATCCAGGTAGGGCTGGTACCCGGTCTCCCGGTAGAGCTCGGCCAGGGCGGTCTCCACGACCGGGTGCCCGTCGATGCCCGCCTCCCGGCCCAGGAAGTGCTCCACCAGGTGATCGGCGAACCGGCGCGCTACCCGGAGCAGCCCGGGATCTCCCGCGCCGCGCTGGCAGGCGATCGCGGCCTGGATCAGGTGCCCGGCGCAGTACATCTCGTGGCTCGAGGCCAGGAAGCTGTACCGGGGCCGCCCGGTGACCTGCATGTAGGAATTCAGGTAGCCATCCGGCTGCTGGGCCTTCTCCAGCAGCGCGGTGGCCTCGGTCAGGAAGCTGGCCAGCTCCTGGTCAGCGGTCCGGCCCAGTTCCCAGCCGACCGCCTCCAGGACCTTGTAGAGGTCGGAGTCCATGAACACCGGCCCCCGGTATCCCTCGGTGGCCGCCGGCGATGGCGAGGCGGAGGTTGGCGAGGTTGCCTGCCGACTCGAGCTGGCGCAGGGCCAGCGGGAGGCTGGCCGCGGCGTTGCGTTGCTGCCAGTCGTTCAGCAGGCCGCGGTCCAGGCGGACATCCTGGCCACCCAGCGGCCGGTGCGCGACCGCGGCACCGGAGCTGGGCACGGCCGGGCCGCGGGCTGGGGGGATCTCATCGACGCTGGGCACCTGGACTGCTCCACCTCCTGGACGGATGATTCAGTCATGAACCCGTTGGGGGAGCGCTTCCCCACCCATACCGTGGCGTGGGTGGCTGGCGGGGACGCACCCGGCCGGGGGCGTCCCTTACCGTGCCGACGCGATCACATAGACAGAATCACACCGTAAGGAATACCTTTTCCCTAGCAAGGTAGGAGTCGTGCCGGGAGGCGTCAAGCCTGTATAGTCCCGTTTTGATTACGGATCACGGCGGGTGCTGCCGTGCAGGATGACGGAGCAACCCTTTGCCTCCTCGCGAAACCAACCAGGCCCGGAGCCACGTCCCGGACCGGACGCACGGTCCCAGCCGGACGGACGGTCCCAGCCGGATACGGACGGTCCGAGCCAGACGCACGGTCCCAGCCGGACGCACGGTCCCAGCCGGACACACAGTCCCAGCCGGACGCACGGTCCCGGCCGGACACACAGTCCCAGCCGGACGCACGGTGCCCGGCCGGACGCACGATCCCGGCGCATCACCATCCGGGACGTCGCGGCCCAGGCGGGAGTCTCCATCGGGACCGCGTCCAAGGCGCTCAACGGCCAGGGCAAACTGCGCGACGAGACCAGGGACCGGGTAGCGTCCGCCGCCCGCGAACTCGGCTTCGCCCCCAACGTGCTGGCCCGCGGCCTGCTCGCCGGGCGGACCTACACGGTGGGCGTGATCACCACGGACAGTTTCGGCCGGTTCAGCATCCCGATCATGCTGGGCGCCGAGGACGCCCTCGGGGCCGGCCAGATCTCGGTGTTCATGTGCGACACGCGGGACGACCCGGACCGGGAACGTCAGTACGTGGACATGCTGCTGTCCCGCCGGGCGGACGGCCTCATCGTGGCCGGGCGGCGGATCGAGCCGCGGCCCAGCATCGGCCAGAACCTGGGCATCCCCGTCGTGTACGCGATGACCCAGTCCATGGACAGCGACGAGCCCGCGATCCTGCCCGACGACACCGGCGGCGGGCGGCTCGCCGCCGAGCACCTGCTGGCCCTGGGCCGCCAGCGGTTCGGCCACATCACCGGCCCGGAGCGCTTCCTGGCAGCCCGCAAGCGCGCGCGGGGCTTCTGCGACGCGATGGCCGGGGCAGGCATGCGCTTCACCGCCAACGACGTACTGTACGGGGAGTGGAGCGAGGGCTGGGGGCGGGAGGCGGCCCGGCTGGTGATGCGCACCACACCCGGAGTCGACGCGATCTTCTGCGGCAACGACCAGATCGCCCGGGGCGTCTCCGACACCCTGCGCCTGATCGGCTGCCGCGTGCCCGAGGACATTGCCCTGGTCGGCTTCGACAACTGGAGCCCGATGGTGCTCGGCGCCGATCCGCCGCTGACCAGCATCGATATGTGCCTGGAGGATGTCGGGCGGGTGGCCGCGGAACACCTGCTTGAGGCCATCAACGGGCAGCCCACTCACGGCGTGCACACCATCCCCTGCCGCCTGGTCCCACGCGGCTCGACCAGGCCCGGGACGTCATGACCCGCCCGCTCCCGCTGCAGCGTGGAGCTGCCCGGGGGCCGCTCCTGGCGGCCAGCTTGACCGAGGATCTTGTGAGCGGTCACAATCCCTCCGGGCTCAGAAACGGAACCGCATACTTGTATGCAGCAAGTGGGTACACAAGGTGTTATCTGTGGCTATTGAGTCTGGCCACGGTTGAAATACGGTGAGGCGGGGCCAGAACGCCAGCCCGGAGCCAGGCCGGACAGGGCAGCGGACGGCGCCAGGCGGCGGGCCTGCCTGTCCCCGGAGAGCCGAACAGCAAGGCGAACGGCCGGCGGAATCCGGGCGGGTCGAGGCAGCGGAGCCCCGGGCGGCGGGACGAGACGGCGGAAGGAGGCGGTACGTGGCACTTACCGATCGCGGGCGCAACCGCCCGCCGGTCATGACCGATGTCGCGCAGCTGGCTGGCGTCTCGCACCAGACCGTGTCCCGGGTCCTCAACGACCATCCCAACGTCCGCCCGCAGACCAGGGAACTGGTCCTCGCCGCGATCAGCGAGCTCGGCTACCGGCCGAACGCCGCGGCCCGGACCCTGGTCACCCGGCGCACCCACACCCTCGGCGTGATCAGCTTCGATACCACCCTGTACGGGCCGGCGTCCATGCTCTACGGAATCGAGCGCGCCGCCCAGGACAGCTACTTCGTCTCCATCGCCAGCACCCCCACCCTGGACCGCCGCTCCGTGCTGGACTCGGTGGAGCGCTTCGTGGGGCAGGGCGTCGAGGGAATCATCGTCATCACCGCGCAAGTGTCCGCGGTCGAGGCACTGGCCGACTGCCCGACCGACATCCCGCTCGTCGCGGTGGGCTGCCGGACGGCCCTGCCGTTGCACTCGGTCGCGGTGGACAACGCCGCGGGAGCCGCCCTCGCCACCCGGTACCTGCTCAGCCTGGGCCACCGCACGGTCCATCACCTCAGCGGGCCGCCCTCCTGGCTCGATGCCGAGGCGCGGGTGGAAGGCTGGCGGGAAGCGCTGCGCGAGGCCGGGGCCGCCGAGCCACCCCTGATCTCCGGTGACTGGTCCGCGGCGTCCGGGTATGAGAGGGGGCAGCAGATCGCGCTGGACGACAGCGTGACCGCCGTCCTGTGCGCCAACGACCACGTGGCCCTGGGACTGATCCGGTCACTGGCCGAGCAGGGACGCCGGGTACCGGAGGACATCAGCGTGGTCGGCTTCGATGACATCCCGGAGGCTGCCTACTTCCTTCCCCCGCTGACCACGGTGCGGCAGGATTTCGGGGAGCTGGGCCGGCGGGCGCTGGACTCGCTGGTCGGGCTGATCTTCGATCGTGGCGCGGCCGCCCCCGCCGAGCTGGTCGTCCCCCAGTTCGTGGTCCGGTCCAGCGCCGCACCTCCCGCGACCTGACCCGGGCGCGGCCGGACACCCGCAGGCCCCAGGCACAGGCTCCGACTGGACGTCATTCAACCCAGATCAGGCAGAACAGGACGACGATGACTGTTAGCGCTCACGACAGCGACGGCGGGACCGGCGGGCCGGGCGGGCCTCGGCCGGGGCCGGGCGGCCCCGGCGGCCGGGCGCCCCCGGCGGGCCGGGCGCCCCCGGCGGCCCGGAGGACAGTTACGCCGTCGGGGTGGATTTCGGCACGCTGTCCGGCCGCGCCGTGGTGGTCCGGGTCAGCGACGGCGCCGAAGTCGGCACGGCGGTCTGCCCCTACCGGCACGCGGTCATGGACACCAAGCTGGCCGCGACCGGCGAGCCGCTGCCCCCGGACTGGGCCCTGCAGGACCCGGAGGACTACCGGGACGTGCTGCGGGAGGCGGTCCCGGCCGCCATCCGGGCGGCCGGCGTCGACCCGGCCCGGGTGATCGGCATCGGCACCGACTTCACCGCCTGCACCGTGCTGCCCGCCCGGCGCGACGGCACCCCGCTGTGCCAGCTGCCCGGGCTGGAAGGCCGCCCGCACGCCTACCCGAAGCTGTGGAAGCACCACGCGGCCCAGCCGCAGGCGGACCGGATCAACGCGCTAGCCCACGAGTGGGGCGAGCCCTGGATCGGCCGGTACGGCGGCAAGATCTCCTCGGAGTGGCAGTTCGCCAAGGGCCTCCAGCTGCTGGAGGAGGACCCGGACCTCTACCAGCAGGCGGACCGCTGGATCGAGGCGGCCGACTGGATCATCTGGCAGCTGTGCGGCGCCGAGACCCGCAACACCTGCACCGCCGGCTACAAGGGCATCTACCAGGACGGCCACTATCCCGCACCGGACTTCCTCGGGGCGCTGAACCCCGGCTTCGCCAGCTTCGCCGAGGACAAGCTGGCCCACCCCGTGTCGCCGCTGGGGGCCCGGGCAGGCGGGCTGACCGCCGAGGCGGCCGGGTGGACCGGGCTGCCCGAAGGCATCGCCGTGGCCGTGGGCAACGTGGACGCGCACGTCACCCCGCCCGCGGCCAACGCGATCGCGCCTGGTCAGATGGTGGCCATCATGGGTACCTCGACCTGCCACGTGATGAACTCGGCCACGCTCGCCGAGGTGCCCGGCATGTGCGGGGTGGTGGACGGCGGCATCGTGGCCGGCGAGTACGGCTACGAGGCCGGGCAGAGCGGGGTGGGCGACATCTTCGCCTGGTTCCTCGATCACGCCGTCCCGGCCGACTACCGGGACGAGGCCGAGCGGCGCGGCGTGTCCCTGTTCGAGCTGCTGTCGGCGGAGGCCGCGAGCCAGCCCGCCGGCGCGCACGGGCTGATCGCCCTGGACTGGCTCAACGGGAACCGCTCGGTGCTGGTCGATGTCCAGCTGTCCGGGGCGATCATGGGCCTGACCCTGGCCACCAGGCCGCCGGACATCTACCGGGCGCTGGTGGAATCGACCGCGTTCGGCACCCGGGTCATCATCGACGCGTTCTCCTCCTCCGGGGTCGAGGTCACCGAGTTCGTGGTGGCCGGCGGACTGCTCAAGGACGCGTTCGTGATGCAGGTCTACGCGGACGTGCTGCGGCTGCCGCTCAGCGTGATCTCCTCCGGCCAGGGCCCCGCGCTCGGCTCGGCCATCCACGCCGCGGTCGCGGCGGGCGCCTACCCCGACGTGCCGGCCGCCGCCGCGGCCATGGGCAGCAAGCAGGAGGCGGTGTACACGCCCGACCCGGCCAGCGCCCGCGTGTACGACGAGCTGTACGCCGAGTACGCGGCGCTGCACGACTACTTCGGCCGCGGCCCGAACGAGGTCATGCACCGGCTCCGGGCCCTCCGCGACCACGTGCTCGCCGCCGGGCCGGGCGGCACGGAACTCGCGGCCACCGAAGCCAGCGAGCACGACACCCCGAGCCCGGAAGGCAGCCAGCGATGACCACCGATCATGCGACTCCCGCGGCGGTCACCCGCGCCCGCGACGAGGTCTGTGCCCTGCACGCCGCGCTCGTGGAGAACAACCTGGTCGCCTGGACCTCGGGCAACATCTCCGCCCGGGTGCCCGGCGCGGGCCCCGGCGGCGCCGACCTGATGGTGATCAAGCCGAGCGGCGTCGCCTACGCCGATCTGACCCCCGGGTCCATGGTCGTGTGCGACCTGGACGGCCACGCCGTGGACGATGGCCTCAGCCCGTCCAGCGACACCGCGACGCACGCCTACGTCTACCGGCACATGCCCGGCGTGGGCGGGGTGGTGCACACCCACTCCACCTACGCCACGGCGTGGGCCGCCCGGGGAGAGGCCGTGCCGTGCGTGATCACGGCGATGGCCGACGAGTTCGGCGGGGAGATCCCGCTCGGGCCGTTCGCGCTGATCGGCAGCGACGAGATCGGCCGCGGCATCGTGAGCACCCTGGACGGCCACCGCTCCCCCGCCGTGCTGATGCGCAGCCACGGGGTGTTCACTATCGGCCCGACCGCCCACGACGCGGTCAAGGCCGCCGTGATGTGTGAGGACGCGGCCCGGACCGTGCACCTGGCCCGGGCCTACGGGGAACTCACGCCGCTGGGCCAGGACCAGGTGGACGCGCTGCACCGGCGGTACACGCACGAATATGGCCAGCGGCCGAAAGGAATGTGATGAGCGAACGCAAGCCGCGCATCGGGATCCTGGGGATCATGCAGGATCTCTACGACGACATGATCCCGGGCATCGCCCTGCGGCAGGAGGGCTACGCGGCGGAACTCGCGGCGCACCTCGCCGGGGTGGGCGAGTTCATCCCGAGCAAGGCGATCAAGTACCGGGAGGACGCGGAGCGCGCGATGCGCGAGTTCGAGGGCTCCGACCTCGACGGGATCATGGTCGTGATGCTCACCTACGGGCCCGCGATGCGCGTGGCCCGGCTGCTGTCGGAGTCCCGGCTGCCGGTGCTGCTGGCCAACATCCAGCCCGAGCCGAACGTCACCCCGGCCTGGGACATGGCCGACATGACCTACAACCAGGGCGTGCACGGCGCCCAGGACACCGCGAACGCGATGGTCCGGGGCGGCAAGCGGTTCGCGGTGCTCACCGACGACTGGAAGAGCGACTCGTTCCGCGACGGCGTGGCCCAGTGGGCCCGCGCGGCGGCCGCGGTGACCCGGTGGAAGTCGCTCAAGACGGCGATCTTCGGCTACGCCATGAACGACATGGGTGACATCCGGGTGGATGAGTCTGCCCTGGTCAGGTCGCTCGGCCCGGAAATCCTGGCCGTCGCGCCCGGCGACATGTACCGCGGCATGCTGGAGGTCACGGACGCCCAGGCGAACGAGGTCATCGCGTTCGAGGACGCGACCTTCGAGATCGACCCCCGGCTGTCGGCCGAGGAACGGGCCGACCACGCCCGGATGCAGGTGGCCATCGAGCAGATCCTGATCGACCGCGGGTTCGGCGCGTACACCGCGCACTTCGACGCGATCGGCGACGACGGCCGGTTCAGCCGGCTCCCGCTGGCCGCCGCCTCGTCGCTGATGGCCAAGGGCTACGGGTACGCGGCCGAGGGCGACGTCCTGACCGCCTGCCTGGTCTCGGCCGGGCACGAGCTGATCGGCGACGCGCATTTCACCGAGATGTACGCGATGGACTTCCCGTCCGACTCGATCCTGCAGAGCCACATGGGCGAGGGCAACTGGAAGGTGGCCCGCGCCGACAAGCCGGTCAGGCTGATCAAGCGGCCGCTGGGGATCGGGCGGCTGGCCGACCCACCGACGTTCCTGTTCCAGCTGCAGCCGGGCCCGGCCACCCTGGCCACGCTGGTGTCGCTGGAGGGGACGCGGTTCCGGCTGGTCTGCGCCGAGGGCGAGAACCTGGACAGCCAGGAACTGCCGGCGCTGGAGATGCCCTACGGCCAGTTCCGGCCGGCCTCGGGCGTCCGGGCCTGCCTGAACGGCTGGCTGGCCGCGGGCGGCCCGCACCACGAGGTGATGAACCTGGGCCACCACGCGGCGGACTGGAAGGTGTTCTGCCAGCTGGCCGGCATCGAGTTCGTCCAGGTCTGACCCACCCGTCCCGCGGATCGGGCCCGCGGGCACCCGGGCCCCAGGGGGCCGGGCTGGGCCCCCCAGTCCCCGGGCCCGGCCCCCCGGGGGCACAGGTCTGCAGGCGAACGTTCGCGCGCGAATTACCCCATTTGCCCGGTACGGCGCGGGACAAGTCAGCCGTGAGTCACCTGCACGGCACCGGCAGGACGTCGCGCGTCCAGCCGCTCGCACCCCGCCCACGTGCGGCGACTCCCCTGCAAACGTAATCAAACCGTGTCTTGACCGGCGAGACGTCCGAACTCTACCGTCGAGGGCGAACGTTCGTTCACGTGGACGAACCGGGTTATCACCGGACCTCACGGTAGGACGTAATGGCGCGTCGGTATGTCTCGATCAAGGAAGTCGCGGCCCGGGCCGGGGTCAGCTTCCAGACCGCGAGCAAGGTGCTCAACGGCGGGAACGTGCGGGTCTCGGCCGAGACCGCGGCGCGGATCATCGCGGTGGCGGAGAGCCTCGGCTACCGGCCGAACACCGTGGCGCGGAGCCTGGTGCAGCGGTCCACCGCGACCATCGGCCTGGTGACCGGGGACATCACCGACGGCGCGCTGTCACAGTTCGCCGTGGCCGCCGAGCGGACCGCCCGGGGCCACGGGCACGCCGTGCTGGTCGGCAACCTGGCCGAGGACGGCGAGGACGGCGCGGCCGTGGTGCAGATGCTGATCGACCGCCGGGTGGACGGCGTGATCGCGGCCGCCCCCCAGCTCGAGGGGGACCTCGAGGTGGCCGAGATGCTCCGCCGGTACGTGCCCGCGGTCAGCCTGCATCACGTGCCGGGCGGCGGTGTCCCGCTGGTCGGGTCGAACCACCGGGCGGGCGCCCGGACCGCGACCGAGCACCTGATCCGGCTGGGCCACACCTCGATCGGGACCGTCACCGGCCCGTTCCGCCGCCACGTGGTGCGCAGCAGGCTGCACGGCTACGAGGACGCGCTGCGCGCGGCCGGGCTCGAGCCGGACGAGGACCTGGCCGTGGAGGCGGACTGGACGCCGGGCACCGCGGCCACCGCTACCCGGCTGCTGCTGGAGCGCGGCCCGCGGATGACCGCGATCTTCGTGCACAGCGACACGATGGCCATCGGGGTCCTGTCCGCGCTGGCCTCGGCCGGCCGCCGGGTCCCGGCGGACGTGGCCGTGGTCAGCTGCGACGACATGCCGTTCGCCGAGTACCTCATCCCGTCGCTGTCGTCGCTGCGGGTGCCGTTCACCGAGACCGGCCAGGAAGCCGTGGAACTGCTGCTGCGCAGCATCGCCGGGGAGCCGGCCCCGCAGTCCACGGTGCGGCTGCCGGTCGAGCTGATCGTCCGCGACTCGTGCGGCGGCCGGCCTGCTCCCGCCACCCCCGTGGCGTTCAGCCCCGTCATCCCCCCACCCGGCGCCAGCCCGGCGCACCGCGAGAAGCAGAAGGAGGACTCGTGACCCGGATCGTGGTGGACCCCGCCCGCCCGCTCGGCCCCGTGGACCGCAACGTCTTCGGCGGATTCGTCGAGCACCTGGGCCGCTGCATCTACGGCGGCCTGTACGACGAGGGCTCACCGCTGGCCGACGCCCAGGGGTTCCGCACCGACGTGCTCGGCCTGCTCCGCGAGTTCCGGATGGGCGTGCTGCGCTGGCCCGGCGGCAACTTCGTCAGCAACTACCACTGGGCCGACGGCATCGGGCCGAAGGACGAGCGGCCCCGCCGCCCCGAGCTGGCCTGGGGCGCGGAGGAATCCAACCGGTTCGGCACCGACGAGTTCATGGCCTACTGCCAGCGGCTCGGCACCCAGCCCTATGTCTGCCTGAACATGGGCACCGGCACCCTGGACGAGGCGCTGGCCTGGGTCGAGTACTGCAACGGCGCCGGCGACACCGCCTGGGCCCAGCGCCGCCGCGACAACGGCCACCCCGAGCCGTACGGCGTCCGGTACTGGGGCCTGGGCAACGAGATGTACGGCGACTGGCAGGTCGGCGCGGTGTCCGCCGAGGAGTACGTGCGCACCGCGACCCGGTGGGCGCGGGCGATCAGGATGCTGGACCCGCAGGCCAAGCTGGTCAGCTGCGGGATGAACGGCTGGAACGACTGGGACCGGGTGGTCATCGACGGGCTGGCCCCCCTGGTCGACTACCACTCGCTGCACATCTACACCGGGTCCGACGACTACTGGACCAACGTGCTCCAGCCGCACCAGGCGGAGCGCGCCATCAGGTGCGCCCGGGCGCTGATCGAGCGGGCGGCGTACGTGAAGAAGATCGCCCGCCCGCCGCGGATCGCCTACGACGAGTGGAACGTCTGGTTCCGCACCGACGACGGCACCCTGGAGGAGCGCTACAGCTTCCCGGATGCGCTGGCCGTAGCCACCTACCTGAACATCTTCATCCGCAACTGCGACTGGGTGCGGATGGCCAACCTGGCCCAGATGGTGAACGCCATCGCCCCGATCGTCACGTCCGCCGGCGCGGTCGCGGTCCAGCCGATCTACTACCCCGTGCTGCTGCACGCACGGGCCGCGCTGGACGTCGCGGTCAACGTTCATGTGAACGCTCCCATGATCAACCCGCTGGGGCCGGACACCCACTACGGCCGGTGGCCGCACCGGGTGGCCGACCTGGGCCCGTTCGCCATGGTGGACGCGGCCGCGACCATGTCACCCGGCCGGGACCGGCTCGCGCTGACGCTGGTGAACCGCAACCCCGCCGATCCGGAAACCATCGAGGTCCTCCTGCGCGACCTGGCGTTCGACAACGACGCCCAGATCGCGGCCGTCACGGCGGAACGCGGGCGCCAGTCCCGCGTCCTGCCCGATGTCGAGGGTGCGTACCTGGAGGAGGGGTCGCAGACCCCGAAAGGCTCATCGCTCACCCTCACCCTGCCGCCGCAGTCGTTCACCGTGGTCGAGGCCGCGACGACGGGCGGTTAACGGTCCGCCGGGCGCATCCGCGGCCGTCCGGACTCCCCCCGAGAAAACATCACGGCTCACCCTGAGGAGTTCTGCGAAGATGCTCTTAACCTCCCGACTCAGCTGGCCCCAACCCCCGGGGGCACGACGCATCGCAGGACGCACGGCCGCCGGCCTGGCCGGGACCGTGGCGCTCTGCCTGCTGGCCGCGTGCGGCGGCAGCAGCGGCAGCCCGGCCGCCGCCGGCTCATCCAGCGCGAGCGCGAGTTCCAGCGCCACGCTGGTGGCCGGTGGTTCCTGTAAAAATTCTTCCGCAACGAAAATCACATTCTGGGCCTGGGTGCCCGGGATGGGACGAGCCGTCAACGAGTTCAACAAGACCCACCCGTCTATCTGCGTGACGCAGGAGGACGTGGGGGCAGGCAGTCCTGAGTACGTGAAGATCGCCGACGCCCTCAAGGCCGGGTCCGGGGCACCGGACGTGGCCGAGATCGAGTTCGACGAGCTGCCGTCGTTCGAGGTCACGCACAACGTGGTCAACCTCGTGCCGTACGGCGCGAACAAGTACAAGAGCAGCTTCGTGCCGTGGGCCTGGAAGGAAGTCAGCCAGGGGCCCGCGGTCTACGCCATGCCGGGCGACGCGGGCCCGATGGCCTTCTACTACAACTCCAAGCTGCTGGCCAAGTACCACATCACCCCGCCGGCCACGTGGGCCCAGTTCGCCAGCGCCGCGGCTGCGCTGAAGAAGGCCGACCCGTCCGCGTACATGACCAACTTCTCCGCGACCGACCTGCAGTGGATCATGAGCCTGATGGCGCAGGACAACGCATGGCCCTTCACGTACACCGGCGGCAGCAAGGTCGGCATCAACTGGACCGGGCCGGCCCAGATGAAGTTCGCCGCCTACTGGCAGAAGCTGCTCTCGGCGCACGAGGTGAACGGGACCACGGACGTGTCCGCCACGTCCTTCGCCGACATGGACAAGGGCATCGATGCGAGCTGGCTCAGCTCGGCCTGGGGCCCGTCGTACTTCGCGCCGGACGCCAAGCAGTCGGTCGGCGACTGGCGCGCCGCGCCGCTGCCGCAGTGGACGGCGGGCGCGCACGTCGCGGCCAACTGGGGCGGCTCGACCTACCCGGTGTTCAGCCAGAGCGCCAACAAGGCGGCGGCCGCCACGTTCGCCGAATGGCTGAACGGGACGAACGCGTCATGGAGCATCACCAAGACCGCGCCGTCCTCGCTGTTCCCCACCTACCTGCCGCTGCTGAATGATCCCTCGTACAAGAACATCACCGTCGCGGTGTCCGGCTCCTCGCACCCGGACCAGGCGTTCACCGCCGCGGCCAGCAGCATCCAGGGCGTGCCGTGGCCGCCGTTCATGACCGAGGCGCTCACCGAGTCGGCCACGGTGTTCGCGGGCGTGCTGAACGGCAAGCAGACCCTCGCCGCCGGCGTTCCAGAATTTCCAGAATGTCCTGGTGAACTACGCCAAGCAGCAGGGCTTCACGGTCTCTGGCTGACCGCCTGCCGACCGCCGGCCCGGCGGGCGCCGTCCCCCCGAGGGCGCCCGCAGGCCCGGCCCCCGCCCACCGCCGAGGTAAGGAGAACCCAGCGTGAACGGCACCGTCACCGGGGCCCCCAGGCGCCCGGTCCCGCTGCGGAGCCTGCTGGTGCAGTCGGCGTGGAGCCGCCGGCGGGACCGCGCAGGCTTCTGGTTCGTCGCCCCGTTCCTGCTCTTCTTCGTGGTCCTCATGCTGGCCCCGCTCGGGTATGCGATCTACACCAGCCTGTACACCACGCGCATCATCGGCGGGACCGTGTTCACCGGCGCGGCCAACTACACCCAGACCCTGCAGTCGGGCGAGTTCTGGTCCGGCGTCATCCGGGTGATCATCTTCGCCGCGATCCAGATCCCGGTCATGCTGGCCGTCGCGTTCTTCTTCGCGACGATCTTCGATCTCGGGGTGGCCAGGTACGGCACGCTGTTCCGCACGATCTTCTTCATCCCGTTCGCGGTGCCCGCGGTGGTCGGCGCGGTGATGTGGTCCTTCCTGCTGGAGCCGCAGTTCGGCCCGTTCGTGCACCTGGCCAACGCGCTCGGGTTCAGCGGCACCGACTACTTCTCCAGCAACCTCATCCTGCCGACCATCATCGTGATCGTGATCTGGGAGTGGACCGGCTACAACATGGTGATCCTGTACACCGCGCTGAGGTCGGTGCCGCGGGACGTCATCGAGGCCGCCATCCTGGACGACACGCCGCTCTGGAAGATCATCGTGAAGGTGAAGCTGCCGATGGTCCGGCCCGCCATCGTGCTGCTGGTGTTCATCAACACGATCGGCGCGCTGCAGCTGTTCACCGAGCCGCTGATCCTGCAGTACTTCGAGACCCAGGCCATCTCGGTCAACTTCACGCCGACCCTGTACATCTACAACACCGCGATCGCGGGCGGCCAGTACAACCTGGCCGCGGCGGCCGCCGTGATCCTCGGCGTGGTGATCGTGATCATCTCGGTCAGCTCTCTGTTCGTCCGCCGCCGCAGGGGTGAGGTCTGATGAGCGCCAGCACCGTGGTCCGGCCGGGTCCGGAATCAGGGCCCGCGGTCCCCCCGCCCCCGCCAGCACGCCGCGGCCGGGACGACGACAGCATCCCGATCGAGTACTACGGCCTGCGCCGCGGTACGGTCACGGCGGTCACCACGCTGTGCGTGCTGTTCGCGATCTTCACCCTGATCCCCATCGCGTGGCTGGTCATCAACTCGACCAAGACCCAGGCCAACATCTTCGAGTCGTTCGGCTTCTGGTTCGCCTCGCCGTTCGTGTTCGGCAGGAACTTCGTCCTGCTGTTCCAGAACGTGGACGGCTACGGGATCTACTTCCAGTGGTTCGGCAACACGGTGCTGTACGCGGTGGTCGGCGGCGGCGGCGCCACCGCGCTCGCCGCGCTGGCCGGCTACGGCTTCGCCCGGTTCAACTTCCGCGGCTCCCGGGCCCTGTTCTACCTGGTGATCGCGGCCCTGCTGGTACCGATCACGGCCATCACGCTGCCGCTGTACCTCAGCTACGCCAAGGTGCACCTGATCGACTCGGTCTGGGGCATGATCCTGCCCAGCATGGTCAGCCCGGTCGGGGTGTACCTGATGAAGGTGTTCGTCGAGGTGTCGGTGCCCCGCGAGCTCATCGACGCGGCGCGCATCGACGGGGCCGGCGAGCTGCGGATCTTCCTCCGGCTGGCGCTGCCGCTGATGGTGCCGGGCCTGATGACCGTGCTGCTGCTGAACGTGGTCACGGTGTGGAACAACTACTTCCTGCCGCTGATCATCTTCAGCCAGAACCAGCTCTACCCGCTCACCGTCGGCCTCGGCCTGTGGTCCGAGCGCGCCCAGAACAGCGGCAACGCCGAGATCTTCCCGCTGATCGTGCTGGGCGGCCTGGTCACCATCGTGCCGCTGATCGCGCTGTTCCTGATCCTGCAGCGGTACTGGCGCAGCGGCCTGCTGCTCGGCAGCATCGCGAACTGAGGAGAGCACCGTGCCTGAGAGCGTGAGCCTGGAGGGCCTGACCAAGGTCTACCCGGACGGCACCGTCGCGGTGGCGGGTCTCGACCTGCACGTTGACGCGGGTGAGTTCATGGTCCTGGTCGGGCCGTCTGGGTGCGGGAAGACCTCGGCGCTGCGCATGGTGGCCGGCCTGGAGCAGATCAGCGCGGGCACCCTGCGCTTCGGCGACCGCGTGGTCAACGACGTGCCGCCGCGCCAGCGGGACGTGGCCATGGTGTTCCAGAACTACGCGCTGTACCCGCATCTGACCGTGGCCCAGAACATCGCGTTCGCGCTGGAGAACCGGCAGCTGCCGAAGGCGGAGCGGGAGCGCCGGGTCCGCGAGGCCGCGTCCATCCTGGGCCTGACCACGATGCTCGGCCGCAGGCCGAGGCAGCTGTCCGGCGGCCAGCGGCAGCGGGTCGCCATGGGCCGGGCCATCGTCCGCGAGCCGGCCATCTTCCTGATGGACGAGCCGCTGTCCAACCTGGACGCGAAGCTGCGGGTGCAGATGCGCGCCGAGGTGCTGGGGGTGCACCGGCGGATCGGCGCCGCGACGCTGTACGTCACCCACGACCAGACCGAGGCCATGACCATGGGGGACCGGGTCGCGGTGCTGCGGGACGGCGTCCTGCAGCAATCCGGGCGGCCCCGGGAACTCTACGACCGGCCTGCGAACGTCTTCGTGGCCACGTTCATGGGCTCGCCCGCCATGAACCTCTACCAGGCGGGCCTGGAGGTCAGCGGGGAGGTCGCGGAGCTCGTCCTCGGCCACCAGCGGCTGGCCCTGCCGCAGGCGGTGCTCAAGCGGGTCAGCGGGCTGGCCGTGCGGCACGGCCAGACGGTGATCGCCGGCATCCGCCCGGAGAGTCTGGCCGACCCCGGCACGGGCCGGACCGCACCGGAACCGGGTACCAGCCTCACCGTTGACGTCCAGCTGGTCGAGGTGCTCGGCAGCGAGCAGCTGGTCCACTTCCACCTGGATGCGGGGCGGGTCCGCGAGGAAGCCAAGGTGCGCGGGCAGCTGGGCGCAGGGCACGACCCGCCCGGCGGGGTGGCCCGGATCGATCCCCGCGCGGCGATCCGCCCGCACAGCCCGGCGGTGCTGGCGGTTGACGTCGAGCGGCTGCACTTCTTCGACCCGGCCACCGGGACGGCGATTAGCTAGCCGGGCCGGGGCGCGGGACTTCGCGGCCGCCCTCGCGGCGGGGCGGTCCGCTGCTACATTCAGTGGCGTGGCAGTTGCGGGGGGACATCATGGTTACGCTCCCGGCCCTGGACGGTGAACCATGGGAGACCGCAGCAAGGCATGGCTGTGGACACGCGAAGTAGTCACCCTGCCTGCCCGCAATCATGAATCGTCCGCCGACCTGGAGTGGCAGTGGACGTTACGGGCCGACGGATCCGTGTGGTGGCGGCTGACCCGCGTCCGCGGCCGGGAAGAGCATAACGACTGGCAGTACGCGGGACAGCTGGACAAGGCGGCCTGGAATGCGCTCGCCGCGGGCCAGCTGACCCCCGCCGACTACCTGGAGACGTGCGCCCGGGACCACGGCCACCGGCTGGCCGCGCCGCGCCACCGGCAGGCCCGGCTCGGGAAATGCCCCGCCTGCGGTGCGCTGGCCGCGCAGGAGCGGGACGGCACCCTGCGGCCGCACCAGCGGCCGTCGCAGGACTGGCCGGCCCGGTTCGTTCCCTGCGCCGGCCCGCACCCGAAGCGGCGGTGAGCAGGGGCCGCTAGGTTGCTGCCATGGACCGCCCCAGTGGGCCAGGCGGGTACTCCGGCACCCCGCTGCCCGTGAAGCTCGGCATCCGGGCCGGCCAGGCGGTGGCCGCGCTGGGCGCCCCGGCCGGCTTCGCCGACAGCCTGGCCGCGCAGGCGGGCGTGGAGATCCGGCCCGATCTGGACGGCGGCGCGCTGTTCGACGTGATCGTGTTCTTCTCGCCGTGGCGCGCCAGGCTGGAGACGGAGCTGGGTCAGCTGCGCGAGCACATGGCCCCGGCCTGCGGGCTGTGGATCGCCTGGCCGAAACGCGCGGCCCGGGTCCCCACCGACATGAGCGACACCGCGGTCCGGGAGATCGCCCTGCCCACGGGCCTGGTGGACAACAAGGTCTGCGCGATCGATGCGACGTGGACCGGCCTCCGCCTCGTCATCCGCCGCGAACTGCGATAAGCGCGCGCGAACCCTGCCCCCGCGTGGTCCGGCCTCCGCCTCGTCATCCGCCGCGAACTGCGGTGCTAACCCGGGGGCCCGAGCCCCCGGACCCCCAACGAGCCGGCTGACCGAGGCGGCCGGCTTCCCGAAGCTGCCGGGCGAATCGCCGACTCGGAGGGAACACGCCTCCGGCGCGCCCCGCCTCGCCGGCGATCAGTCGATCAGGTGGTGGCCGTTGAACTCGCCGAGGTCCTCGCGGTAGAACTCGATCCCCACGCCGTTGGGGTCACGGAAGTACATGCTCTCCTCGATGCCGCGGTCCGGCCCGCTGTAGTCCATCCCGGCGTCGTCGAACTTCTTCCTGGCCGCGTCGTACTGCTGCTGCGGGATGGAGATGGCCAGGTGCTGGACGCCGCCAATGGTCTCCTGCCAGGCCGGGTGATCATGCCCGGGGAAATCGAAGAAACCGAGCATGTTCTTGTTGCCGATATCGAAGAAGAAATGGCTGGACCCCGCGTAGTCCCGGTTTTCCACCAGCTCGACCAGCGGGAACCCGAGGAACTCCTGGTAGAACCGGATGGTTTCCTCCACGTCACGGCAGATCAGCGCGAGATGGTGGACGCCGCGGACCGGGGTGGCGGGCCGCTCGCCAGCCGGGCGCAGGTACCGCTGGCGCAATTCCCCTCGCCGGGCCCGGATCTTCTCCAGCTCCGCTCCCTCAGGCTGTGCCATGACGGGCCTCCCTGCGTAGTCACCCCAGTGCCGGGCCCCGGCCATGCCGCCGGTCCCAGCCCAGCCCCAGGCTAACCCAGGCCGCCCGAACCAGGGCCGCCCGGCGCCCCAGACCGGGGCCACTCAGCCCGGGGCCGCCCAGCCCGGCGCTCAGTGCGCCCGGTTCCCCGGCACGACCACGACCGGGCACAGGGCGTGGTGGGTGACCTGGGTGCTGACCGAGCCCATCACCAGCCGGGCGAATCCGCCTGCCCCGCGCGCCCCGACCACGAGCAGTTCCGCGTCCCCGGACGCGTTGATCAGCTCGTCGGCGGCCAGGCCGCTGAGGGCGCGCACGGTCACCGGCGCGCCGGGCGCGCCGCCACGCCGCCCGACCGCCTGGTTCACCAGTTCCTGGGTGGCCTTTTCCGCCTGGGCCCGGCTCTCCTCTTCGACCGGAGTAGTCAGCGGGCGCGTACCCGGGGCCGTAGATGCCGGACACGATCGGGCTCACGGTGATCACGGTCAGCCGGGTTTTCCTGAGGTCAGCCTCACTCAGGGCCCAGTCCAGGGCACTGAGCGAGTGCTGCGAGCCGTCCACCCCGACGATGATGCCTGGCATCTGCTGTCCTCCTTGGCGGCCTGCCGCTTCTGCGTGCCATTTCTCCGAGATGTCCCTTGCCTCCAGGCTCCCGCGGGCGGGATCGCGCGGCAGGTGCTGCGCGGCCGGTTCAGGTCTAGGCTGCAAACGGAGAAGACGTGCATATTTGCGCAGCCGGGCGAGCATGCGGGCCCGGCCTGGCCGAGGAGTGTGCCATTGATGGGTGAGGCGGCCGGCGCACCGGAGCCGATCCGGGTGTTCCTGCTCGATGATCACGAAATCGTCCGGATGGGCGTCCGCGACCTCCTCGAAGCCGAACCCGGCATCACCGTCATCGGCGAAGCCGGCACCGCCGCCTCCGCCCTCGCCCGCATCCCCGCCCTCAAACCCGACGTCGCCATCCTCGACATCCGCCTCCCCGACGGCGACGGCGTCAGCGTCTGCCGCGACCTCCGCTCCAAAATGCCCCAGCTCGCCTGCCTCATGCTCACCAGCTTCAGCGACGACGAAGCCCTCTTCGACGCCATCATGGCCGGCGCCTCCGGCTACGTCCTCAAGCAAATCCGCGGCACCGACCTCGTCGGCGCCGTCCGCACCATCGCCTCCGGCCAGTCCCTCCTCGACCCCGAAGCCGCCAGCCGCGTCATGCGCCGCATGCGCGACCAGGCCACCGCCGCCGACCCCCTCGCCGGGCTCACCGACCAGGAACGCCGCATCCTCGCCCTCATCGGCGAAGGCCTCACCAACCGCCAGATCGGCGACCGCCTCTTCCTCGCCGAGAAAACCGTCAAAAACTACGTCTCCGCCCTCTTCGCCAAACTCGGCATGCAACGCCGCGCCCAAGCCGCCGCCTACGCCGCGCGGATCTTTGACCAGCAGCAGGCCGGAGAGGCCCACGAGTACCGCGACGGCTGATTTTTCCGCTGGCCGGGCGGCCGACCGGATCAGCTGACCGGCACTCGCCAGTCGAGCTCGGTGCCGCCCCCGTCGGCCGGGGTGATCGTGAGCTTGCCACCCAGGTCGGTCGCGCGCTCGGCCATGTTGGCCAGCCCGCTGCGCCGGCTCGTCTGGCCCATGCCGGTCCCGTTGTCGCGGACCCGCAGCACCAGTTCGGGCCCGACCTCCACGATCACGTCCACCCGGGTCGCGGCCGCGTGCCGGGCCGCGTTCGACAGGGCCTCGCGGAGCGCGCTGAGCATCTGCTCGCCCGCGCCCGCGGGCACGGCCTCATCGAGCGGGCCGACCAGCCGGAGCGACGGGGCGAACCCGAGCGCGGGAGTCATCTGGTCCACGACCTCGAGCACCTGCGCCCGCAGCCCGAGCTGCTTGGCGTCGCCCCGCGACTGCAGCGAGAAGATCGCGGTGCGGATCTCCCTGATGGTCTCGTCCAGGGCATCGACCGCCGTGCTCACCCGGGTCGCCGCCTCGGGCCGGGTGAGCAGCGGCATCGCACCCTGCAGTGACATCCCGGTGGCGTAGAGCCGCTGGATGACCAGGTCGTGCAGGTCCCGCGCGATCCGGTCGCGGTCGGAGAGGATCGCCAGCCGCTCCGCGTCCTGGCGGTGCTCGGCGAGCTCCAGCGCGATCCCGGCCTGCGCCGCGAACGTCTGGACCATCTCCATCGCCTCCGGGGCCAGCGGCATCGCCCCGGTGTCGCGGCCCACCGTGAACACGCCACGGACGTCGCCCGGCGCGCCCAGCGGGAGGATGATGGCCGGCCCGAGCGGCATGTGCTCCCGGGCCGCGCCGGCCACCCGCGCGTCGTGGCCGAAGTCGTGCAGGCTGACCGCTTCCCCGGACAGGAGCACCTCGCCGGATACCGAGGAGCTGACCGGGAGCACCAGGCCCAGGGCGCCCGGCGCCCCCGCCCCCGCCGCATGCTGGATAACCAGCTGCTGGCGGTCGGGGGTGGGCAGGGCCAGCGCGACCAGGTCCGCGCCCGACATCTCCAGCGCCTGCTGCGTAACCAGGGCCAGCACCTCATCCGGCTCGGCGCCGGACAGCAGCCTCCTGGTCACCTCGCTGCTGGCCCGCAGCCAGCGCTGCTGCCGGCGGCCCTCTTCGTACAGCTTGGCGTTGTCGATCGCCACGCCAGCCGCGGCGGCCAGCGCGACGAGCAGCGCCTCGTCCTCCTCGTCGAATTCGGCGCCACCCTCCTTCTCGGTCAGATACAGGTTGCCGTAGACCGCGTCCCGGACCCGCACCGGGACACCGAGGAAGCTGCGCATCGGCGGATGCCCCTCAGGGAAGCCGCTCGATTTCGGGCTGGCCGAGATGTCCGGCAGCCGCATCGGCCGCGGGTCGGTGATCAGCGCGCCGAGCAGCCCCCGGCCCTCCGGCCAGTGATGGATCGCCGCGATCTGGTTGTCCGCCAGGCCGACCGGGACGAATTCGACCAGGCGGCCACCTTCGCCGATGATCCCGAGCGCGCCGTAACGGGCCCGGACCAGCGTGATCGCGGCCTCGACGATCTGCTTGAGCACCATCTCCAGGTCGAGGTTGGTGCCGACCGCGACGACCGCTTCCAGCAGGGTGTACACCCGGTCCCGGGTGGCCAGCACGGTCTGCAGCCGGGCCTGGAGCTCGGTGAGCAGGTCATCGAGGCGCAGCTGAGGCAGGGCCAGGTGCGGATCGGTCGGCTCCACCAGCTTCTCCCCGGGAGATACTTGTATAGAGGTAATCTCTGAACCAACGGTAGCGCCTGGCCGTTGTGCTGTCTGTAGCGCCTTGGTGCTCCCGTAACCCCCTGTTCTGCCAGGGAAAACGCTCCTGGAGAGCGCCAGGAAAGGCACCCGGATGGAGTGAGCCGGGGGCAGGAAAGCCGGGGTGTGGTCCGGTGCGGTCCGGCCAGAGGTGATGATGGTGAGCGTGACGCGGACGCTCAAGCGCTCGGTTGCGGCGCTTGCCCGCCGGATGGGGCTGGATGCCAACCCGCTCCGCCGGGGCTGCGACCGGGCTGAGGCCTGGGTACGGCTCGGGCTCGTGCTGGTCTTCCTGATCGCCAGCCCGCTGGCCGCCATGGGCCTGGGGCACCTGACCAACGACGCATCGCTCCGGGCGGCCCAGGCCCAGGCCCAGGCCGAGCACCAGGTGCCGGCCGTTCTGCTGCACAAGGTGTCGCGTCACTCCAACGACCCGCTGTACGCCGCCTCAGAGCTGGCCTGGGCGCGGGCCCGGTGGACCGCGCCGGACGGGCGGCAGCGCATCGGTGACGTGCCCGCCCCCGTGGGCAGCCGGGCGGGTCACCAGGAGCTGATCTGGGTCGACGACCTCGGCCGGCTGGCCTACCCGCCGATCGGGGAGGGGCAGATCGCGAGCCGGGTCATCGCGGTCGTCGCGCTGACCCCGGCCATCCTGGCGGTGCTCCTGCTCGGGGTGGGCTGGGTGATCCGGCGGCTGCTGGACCGGCGGCGGATGACCAGCTGGGCCTCGGAATGGTCGGCCGTCGAGCCCCTGTGGACCAAGCGGACCCACTGACCGGCCCGCGGCGGCCCGACTAAGGCCCGCCCAGGCGGTGACCGAAGTCCTCTCTGAGCTAGGTCACGTGGCCCTGCCCGCTGCCCCTGCCCGGCGGGAAGCTGCAGAAGACGAAAAGTTCTTCAGCCGGGCCGGGTGGCCCGGTGCCCAGCAAGGAGGATCATCATCATGCGCCGCAAGACTTTCGATGCGCTAGTCAGCGTGGGAGGGCTTGTCCTCGCGGCGGTCCTGCTCGTTGCAGGCGTCCTGCTGCTCTGGGGGCACTCGTACGCTAACGGGCAGGTTTCCAGCCAGCTTTCCGCACAGAAGATCGTCTTCCCGACCAAGAGCAACGCTGAGTTCAAGGCCCTGCCTGCCTCCGACCAGGCCGCTATGGGTGTGTACGCCGGCCAGCTGATGACCACCGGCGCGCAGGCCAAGACCTACGCTGACCACTTCATCGCCGTCCACCTGACCGAGATGGGCCAGGGCAAGACCTACTCCCAGCTGTCCGCCGCCTCGCTGGCCGCGCCGAAGAATGTCGCGCTGGCCGGCCTGGTCCAGACCGTGTTCCGCGGCACCACGCTGCGGTCGATGCTGCTCGAGGCCTACGGGTTCTGGCAGATGGGCCAGATCGCACTGTTCGGGGCGATCGCGTCCTTCATCGGCGCCGGCCTGCTGCTGATCCTGTCCATCTTCGGCCTGGTGCACGAGCGCCGGGTGCCGGCCGAGACCGAGGTGCTCGCCAAGACGGTGCACCCCAGCCCCGTGACCGCGTAAGCGGCTCGCTCCTCAGCCAGCTGGCCGGGATCACGATCCCGGCCAGCTGGCTGTTTGCGGCCGGCACCGCCCTCAGTTACCCGGGACCGGAAAACACCCCAGTGACCTTCTTAACTACTTCTTAACTAGCCCGGGGGACCAAGGTCCTTGCCGCCCATGACCGACATCCCTGTTGAGCTTCTGGCCTGCCGGGTCATTCTGTCCGAGTCACTAGATTCTGGGCCTGTACTAGGAGACCCCATGAACATCGCTTCAGCTCCCATTAATCTTGATCACCCAGGGACCTATCTGCACTGGTCGATCTTCACGGTTTCGGTCGCCAATCTGGTCCTGATCGCGGTCATGGTGGTGATCTTCGGCGCGGCCCTGCTGCTGCCCTTCCCCAAGGGGCGCACGTATCCGCCGTCACCGGCCGAGGCGGGAGCGCCTGGCGCCGATGGCGAGGCACCGCCCGCGGCGGTCGATGAGGACGCGGACATGTGGACCAACAAGGTCCGCCGGTTCGCCACCCGGGTCCTGCCGCCCGGCAAGCTGCTGCCCGACCGCCAGCCCGCCTACGTCGCCTCCTGGATCTACGTGTTCGGCGTGGGCGCCCTGGCCGCGTTCGGCGTGGCGGTCGTCTCCGGATTCGCCCTGGCCCTCGGTGGCCCCGACTGGTGGCACTACAACCCGGTTGGCCACTTCTTCAACAGCCTGCACCTGTGGAGCATCGAGCTGTTCATGGCGCTGCTGGTGATCCACCTCTGGGGCAAGTTCTGGATGGCCGCGTGGCGTGGAAAGCGGGCCCTGACCTGGATCACCGGCGTGCTCGCCTTCCTCTTCTCGGTCGTCGAGTGCTTCACCGGATACGTTTCCCAGCAGAATTTCGACGCACAATGGATCTCGGCCAGCGGAAAGGACGCCTTCAACCCGGTCGGGGTCGGTGCCTTCTTCAACATCATGAACTTCGGCCAGATGCTGATGTGGCACATCGTGCTGATCCCGATCGTGCTGGTCGCGTTCATCGGTGCGCACGTCCTGCTGGTCCGGGTCCGGGGCGTTTCGCACCCGCTTCCGGCCAGCACCCGCCTGCCGGGCCGTGGCAGCTACCGGCAGCGCCTTCGCGCCCTGCGCGCGAAGGATGCGGCCCCCTGGCGTGGGCCGACCCGGCGCTACGACATCCTCAAGGAAGGCACGATCGCCGGGGTGATCATCGTGGCCCTCACGCTCGGCCTGTCCTTCCTGCTGTCCTCCCCTGACGTGCCCTCGGTCACCGTCCAGAACTGGGCCAGGGTGGCCCCGGCCGATTTCCTGGCCACCTCGGCCACCGAGCTGAACGGCACCAGCGGAAGCGCTACCTACGGGCCGCCTTACAACCACGGCACCGGCAGCGTGCAGAAGCTGCTGTTCTCGCCGGCCCAGCTGGTCGGGGTCCGGCAGCCGCTGTACCCGGCGCAGGACTTCGTGATTCACCCGCTGAGCACGATCTCCTCCACCAACCCGGCCCTCGCCGCCGCGCTGGCCACCTACCGGGCCGCGCCGCGCGCCCAGCAGCTCAGCTGGGCCAACGCCTACGCCGGCGCCGTCACCAAGGTGAAGTTCGTCGGCGGCGCCCCGGTCGTCCCGGCCGCCGCGGACGGGCCGGTGCCGGTGATGATGGCCAACGAGCTGACCATGGCCCGCACCGGGGCCCTGGACGCCGGCCTCATCTCCAAGGAGCCGTTCTACGGCACCAACTTCACCGCACCGCTGCTGTTCATGAACGACGGGGCCTACTTCGCCAACCGGGCGGCAGCCGAGCACCTGTCGGGCGAGCAGTGGGGCGTGATGAACGAGACCGGCAGCTACCCAGGCCAGCCGTGGCTGTGGCTGTACACGATGTGGTACCAGCTGCCCGGCTGGTCCGCTTCGGCCAACGTCAACATGATCGCGGTCTACATGACCGGCCTGGCCACGCTGCTGCTGCTCCTCGTGCCGTTCATCCCCGGCCTGCGGGACGTGCCGCGGCTGATCCCGGTGCACCGGCTGATCTGGCGCCGTTGGGGCGAGCCGGGCAGCGATGACTCCACTCCGCCGGCCGGCAAGTCCGGCCCCGTCAACACCGCCACCGCGGGCAAGTCCTGAAGGAGAACGCGATGAGAGCAGCAGTCGTTCGCGAGTTCGGCGCCCCCCTGGTCATCGAGGAGCGGCGGGTTCCCGAGCCCGGCCCGGGCCAGGTGGTGGTCCGGCTGGAGGCCTCCGGGCTGTGCCACACCGACATCCACGCCGCCCAGGGGGACTGGCCGGTGAAGCCCACTCCCCCGTTCGTGCCCGGTCACGAGGGAGTCGGCATCGTGCACGCGGTCGGCGAGGGCGTGACCAGCCCGCAGGTCGGGCAGCGGGTCGCCGTGCCCTGGCTGGGCTACGCGTGTGGCACCTGCGAGCCGTGCCTGACCGGGTGGGAGACGCTGTGCCTGAAGCAGCAGAACACCGGCTACTCGGTCAACGGCGGCTTCGCTGAGTACTTCATCGCGGAGGCGGCCTTCGCCGCGCCGGTCCCGGACGGCATCGACCCGGTCAACGCCGCCCCGCTGACCTGCGCGGGTGTCACCACCTACAAGGCCGTCAAGGTCGGCAACGTCCGCCCCGGCGACCTGGTGGCCATCTCCGGTATCGGCGGCCTCGGGCATCTCGCCCTGCAGTACGCCAAGATCTTCGGTGGCACCGTGGCCGCCATCGACATTACCGACGAGAAACTGCAGCTGGCCACCGACCTCGGGGCGGACATGGTCATCGACGCCCGGGCCGAGGACCCGGCCGCGCTGCTCCAGGCGCACGGCGGGGCGAGCGTCGCGATCGGGCTGGCCGTGGACGACAAGTCGTTCGCGACCGCCTACGCGGGCCTGCGCCGCGGCGGGCGGCTCGTGCTGGTCGCCCTCCCCGCGGCCGGCACGCTGCAGATCCCGGTCTTCGACACCGTGCTCAACGGCACCTCGGTGATCGGGTCGATCGTGGGTACCCGGGCCGACCTGGCCACCGTGTTCGCCCTGCACCGCCAGGGCCGGACCCGGGTGGTGTCCGAGACCCGCCCGCTGGAGGCGGTCAACGAGTGCATCGACGAGGTCCTGCACGGCAAGACCAGGGCGCGCATCGTGCTCCAGCCCTGACCAGGCCAGCACGGACCAGGCCAGCACGGACCGGGCCCGGTTCCTGGGGCGGTCGCCCGCGCGGCGCGGGCGGCCGCCCCAGTCTGTCCAGGAGGGCCCGTGTTGACGGCAGTCGCCACCGTGACCATAATTCCTGGACGCGGGCCGCCCTCCAGGACGGAACGCCCCAGGATGTAGCCCAGCAGCGCGGCTACCTCTGTCGCATGTGACAGCGGGAGTAACGCCGTGCTCACACACGAACCGGGAGAAGGCCTGGCCGGGCCGGCCAGGCGGCCGCCGGCCGCGGACGGCTGGCCGGGCCACCCGGACCAGGAGGTTCTCGACGCCGCCCGGTTCCGGCTTTCCCCCCGGGACGGGGTTCCCGTCGCCGATCCGTCGCTCGCCCGCACCCTGGACGACGTCCGGGCCGTGGCCGGGGTCCGCGTGGCCGCCCGTTACGGGACCCAGCCACCTCCCGGGCCGCTGGATCTCGGGGCCAGCCTGGTCCTGATCGGCAACCTGCGGCTCTGCCTCGACACTGTCGAGGCCGACCTGCTCGGCGCCGCCTCGGACCTGGGTCTGAGCTGGGACCTGATCGCGGCCATCCTCGGCATCCCGGCCGACGACGCCCGGCTCCGGCTGGGCGAACTGCGCGCCCGGCCCGCTCCCCGCTAATCGTGGTCAGGTCATGACGCGTTCGGGGCCCGCGTCATGACCTGACCCGGAAGCGGATTCCCTCCGTTTGAACCCCGTTCCCGGAGGCAGATAAGACAGGCGGACAGGACGTACCCAAGTCCGGACAGGGGACGTGCAGTGGAGCAGGAGATGCCGTCAGCACCACCCGGCGAGCGGTACGAGGACCTCATCGAGGTTCTCACGGTGCTCAGCCGGACGCTGGCTGAAGACGAGTCCGTTCACGACACCTTGCAGAGCATCCTGGCGCTGGCCCTGCGGCTGGTCCCGGGCTGTACCGCGGCGAGCGTGACGGTACTGGACGAGCAGGGCCACCCGGCGACGATCGCCGCCACCGACGAGGCCACCCGGGAACTGGACCGCCGGCAGTACCTCCTGCACGACGGCCCCTGCCTGGACGCGGCCCGGCGCCAGCAGGTGAACCACTGGAACCTGCCCGAGGCGGAGCAGCGGTGGCCGGACTTCACCGCCCTGGCCAAGGAGCTGGGCCTGCGCAGCTACCTCGCCGCCGGTCTCGGGCTGGGCGGCCAGCGGGTCGGGGCGCTGAACCTGAGCAGCCGCGACACCGACGGCTTCAGCCGGCTCGATGAGGGGGTGGTCTCGCTGTTCATCGCGCCCGCCGCCGCTGCCATCGTGACCATGACCCGGTACGCGCGGGCCCGCGACCTGGCAGGCCAGCTCAACCAGGCGCTCCGCTCCCGGGCCGTCATCGACCAGGCTCTCGGGATCATCATGGCCGAGTCGAAGATCGATGCGGAACGGGCCTTCGCGGTGCTCAGCCGGGCCTCGAACAACCGGCGGATGAAGCTCAGGGACCTGGCCGCGGAGATCGTCACCCGGGTCAGCGGGCAGGCGCCCGCCGAGTACGCGGGCGAGCCCCAGTCCTGATCCCGCCTCTGGTCCAGCCTGGGCAAAGTACGATACGCACTACCACGGGCCCGGCAGGGCCCCGGCCGGGCGGGTCCAGGAGGCCGATGAACCAGGACACGGTTCAGCTAGATGAGGTGCAGCCGGGCGCGGCCCGGCCGGGCCGGGACACCGCCCCGCGCCCCGCGGCCACCCTGGCGGATCTGCAGCAGGCGGAAGCCGGGCTGTCGGTGTTGCTCGAGGCCTGGCAGCGGGCCATCGAGGAGCTGGGCGCGATGCTGCCCCCCGCCCAGGTCCGCGCGCTGCTCGCCATCGAGGCCGGGACCGGGCTGAACGTGACTGGCCTGGCCCGGACGCTGGGCACCTCCCCCTCGGCGACCAGCCGCCTGTGTGACCGCCTGGCCGCGGCGGGCCTGCTGGCCCGCGTACCCGCCGCCAGCCGCCGCGAGATCCTGCTGCAGCTGACCGAGTCCGGCCAGCGGCTGGCCGCCTGGATCCAGGACCAGCGGCGGGCCGCGCTGATCCGGGTGCTGGAGTCGCTCAGCGCGGACGGGCGGACCGACCTGGCCCGCGGGCTCGAGCGAGCTGCTCCTGCCCGAGGGCAGCGCCCGGCCGTCCGCCCCGGCCACAGGCGCCCCGCCCAGCACCTAGGCGAGCTGCGCCGAGGCCCTCAGGAGCCTGGCCCGGGTGATCTGCAGCCGGTGCGAGACCACGCCGAGCACCCGCCGGGTGAGCTCGTAACCGAAGGCCGGATCCTCATCACAGCAGCGCAGGACCGCGGCCGCATCGAATTCGAACGCCTCAGTGGGCTGGGTCGCGATCGCGCCGAACTGCCACTGGCAGGGCGGGAGGACCCAGGACAGCCCGACCATGTCGCCGCGGCCCAGGGTTTCCACGATCATCCGCCCCCGCCCGGGCACGTCCACGTCCAGCGCCACCTGGCCCGCCCGGATCAGCCAGAACTGGTGCGGCATCCGGCCGGCGGCGAAGAACCGGTGCCCGGCGGGCACGTCGACGAGGGAGGCGGCCCCGGCCAGCAGGCCGAGATGGGCTCCGGGCATCCCGCGCAGGAACTGATGTCCGGCGAGAGCGGACGCGGGTACCGGGATCCGGCTGTTCAGCCCCGGGTTGACCGTGGTGCCCGTCCCCGGGACCTGCTGCTGTCCGCTCATGCCCACTCCTCCCTGGCCGGCCAGGCGGGGCGCGCCGACGGCGTGCGCCCTCCGGGCCAGCGAATCGCCGGGGGGCTCCGGGGTGACCCCCGGGGCGCCCTAGCGCTGAGAGCCGACCAGCACCGCCAGGTCGAACAGGCGGCAGGTGTAGCCCCACTCGTTGTCGTACCAGCCAAACACCTTGGCCAGCGTGCCCGACGCCTGGGTCAGGCCTGAGTCGAACACGCACGAGGCAGTGTCCCCGATGATGTCCCGGGACACCAGCGGGTCCGTGCTGTAGCGCACGATCCCAGCCAGCGGGCCCTGGGCCGCCCGGCGGAACGCGTCGTTGATGTCCGCGGCGGCCGCCTCACGCTCCAGCACGACCGCGAGGTCGGTCAGGGAGCCGTCCTCGACCGGGACCCGGAGCGCGACGCCGTCCAGCCTCCCGGCAAGCTCGGGGATGACCAGCCCGGTCGCGCGGGCCGCTCCCGTAGTGGTGGGGATGATGCTCACCGCGGCGCTGCGGGCCCGGCGCGGGTCCTTGTGCGGGCCGTCGAGGAGCATCTGGTCGCCGGTGTAGGCGTGCACCGTGGTCATGAACCCTTGGACCAGGCCGAATTCCTCGTGCAGGATCTTCGCCATCGGGGCCACACAGTTCGTGGTGCAGGAGGCGTTGGAGATGACATCGTGCCGGCGCGGGTCGTACTCCGATTCGTTGATCCCCAGCACCACGGTGAGGTCCACGCCCTTGCCGGGCACCGACAGCAGGACTTTCCGGGCGCCCCCCTTGAGGTGGAGCGCGACATCGTCGCGGGTCCGGAACTTGCCGGTGGACTCGATCACGGTGTCCACCCCGAGGGCGCCCCAGTCGATCGCAGCCGGGTCACGGTGCGCGGACACCGCGATCGGGCGGCCGCCCACCACGATCGCGTCGTCGGCGTGACCGACCTCGCCGCCTAGACGGCCGTAGGTCGAGTCGAAAGCGAGCAGGTGAGCCAGGGTGGCCGCGTCGGTGATGTCGTTGATCGCGACGACCTCGACGTCGTCACTCTGCAGGGACCTGCGCACGAAAGCGCGCCCGATCCGCCCGAACCCGTTGATTCCTACCCGGACTGCCATGGGAACTCCCCTTAATCGCTGCTATATCCCCAGCGTGGCGCGCCGCCCGCCGCGCGGCCATGGGCCTCCGGGATGTCTGCGGGGGACCTTTGGCCCCTACCTCGCGGGCCTGGAGAGCGAAAGGCTGACGGTCAACGGGCAGACCCGGTGGCGGGCAGGTCAGCAGGGGGCACCCGGCCGAGCCCAGGAGGCGCGATGACCACGGCGGGCACACGGCGGCAGGAAGCGCTGACCCGGGAGGAGTCGCTCCGGCTGCTGCACAGCGTCTCCGTGGGACGGCTGGTCTTCACCCACCGGGCGCTGCCTGCCATCCGGCCGGTCAACCACGTGGTGGACGGCGACCAGGTGGTCATCCGGGCTTACGTGGGCACGGCCATCGCCACGGCCGTGGGCAGCGACACCGCCGTGGTGGTCGCCTACGAGGCCGACCTCATCGACCCGGACACCCACCTGGGCTGGAGCGTGATCATCGTGGGCCGGGCGTGCCGCCTGTCCGAGGGGCCGGAGGCCGACCGCTACCGCGAGCTGCTGCGGCCCTGGGTGACGGGCAGCACCGACGACGTCATCGCGATCCGGGCCGACATGGTGGACGGCTTCCGGCTGGTCAACTAGCCGAGCCGAGCCGGGCCGCCGCCGCCTGCATCCGCCGGTACAGGCCGCCGGCTTGCAGGAGCGCCTGGTGCGTGCCCCGCTCGGCCACCCGGCCGCCGTCCAGCACCACGATCTCGTCTACCTGCTCCAGGCCCTCCATCTCGTGCGTGATGAGCAGCGTCGCCCGGCCGCGGCGGGTGGCCTGCGCGGTGGCGGCCAGCAGGTCGGCGGTCAGCGCCCGCCGGTTGCCGCTATCCAGGTGCGCGGTGGGCTCGTCCAGGATCAGCAGCGCCGGGTCGGCCAGCAGCGCCCGGGCCAGCGCGATCCGCTGCCGCTCACCGCCCGAGACGGCGGTGCCCCGGGGTCCGACCGGTGTGTCCCAGCCCTGCGGCAGTGACTCGATCCAGGGCAGCAGGCGGGCCTGCGCGGCGGCTTCCGCCAGCTCTTCCTGGCTGGCCTCCGGCCGGGCCAGCCGGATGTTCGCGGCGATGGTGGTGTCGAACAGGTGCGGATCCTGGGCGCAGCCGGTGATCACGGTGCGCACCTGATCAGGGTCGTAGCTGGCCAGGTCGGCACCGCCCAGGGTGGCCGAGCCGCCGGACAGGTCGCAGAATCGCAGCAGCAGGGCGGCCAGCGTGGACTTGCCCGCCCCGCTCGGGCCGACCACGGCCACCCGGCGGCCGGCCTGCAGGTCGAGGTCCACCCCGTCGAGGGCCAGCGGCCCGTCCGGCTCGTAGCGCACGCAGGCGCCGCGCAGCCGGATCCGCAGCGGCCCGCTGGGCAGCGGCCGGGGCGTGGCCGGCCCCGGCACCGGGTCCGGCGCGTCCAGGACCGCGCCCACCCGGGCCGCGCTGGTCCGGGCCTGGCCGAGCGCGAGGGCCGCCGCGGGCAGCCCGGTCACGGCCTCGAAGGCGGCCAGCGCGGTCAGCGTGATCACGGCCAGCGGTACCCGGCTCATCGTGCCCGAGCCGACCGCGGCCACGCCCAGCGCGAGCACGCCCCAGAGGGTCAGCCCGGCCACCGCCTGGGACAGCCCGCTGCCCAGGGCGGCCCCGGCCGCTGACGTCCGGGCCAGCCTGGTCAGCTCCTGGTCAGCCGCGTCGGCCCGGGCCAGCGCGGCGTCCTGGGCGCCGAACGCGTGCAGGTCCGCGGCCCCGGCCAGCAGGTCGGTGACCCGGGCGCTCAGCGCGCCGCGGGCGGGCGCGGTGCGCCGCGCCGCCCGGCGGGCCCGGGCCGCGGCCAGCCAGGACACGGCCAGCCCGGCCACCAGCAGCCCGGCGGCCAGCACCGCCCCCGCCGGGGCCAGGATGATCAGGCACGCGGTGGCCGCACCGGCGCCGACCATGAACGCGGTCAGCGGCGGGGTGATGCCGCGGATGAACAGATCCTGGGTGGCGTCCACGTCGCTGACCAGGCGGGCCAGCAGGTCACCGGACCGGAACTCGCGCAGCCCGGCCGGGGCCAGCCGCTCCAGCCGCTGGTAGACCCGGACCCGCACGTCGGCCAGGATCCGGAAGGCCGCGTCGTGCGAGGCGAGGCGCTCGATGTAGCGGAACACGCCCCGGCCCACGGACAGCCCGCGCACCGCGACCACGGCCACCGAGATGGCCACGATGTTGGGATGCTCCGCGGCCCGGGCCAGCAGGAAACCGGACGTCGCGAGCAGCGCCACGGCACAGCCGGTGGACGCCGCGCCCGCCAGCACCGCCACCACCAGCTGGCCGCGCAGCGGCCGGGCCATCCGGAGCAGCCGCAGCAGCGGGTGCTCCGCCCGGGACTGATCACCCGGGCGGGCGGCCCGGGCCGGGGCCGCCGGCTGGGCCGTCATGAGGTGGCCGCCAGCGCGCGCCCGCCGGGCCCCGCCGCGCCGGGCACCGTGCCGAAGCAGCCGGCAGCCAGCACGAGCCGGCCCTGGTCCAGGGTGAGGGTCCGGCTGGCGCCGCCCAGCCAGCCCGGCCCGTGGGTGATCAGGAGCACCGTCCGCCCGGCCATCAGCCGCTCGATGGTGTCGATGATCATCCGGGCGGTGAGCGGGTCCAGGTGCGCCGCCGGCTCGTCGAGCAGCAGCAGCGGTGCGTCCTGGAGGAACGCCCGGGCCAGCGCGATGCGCTGCCGCTGGCCCGCGGACAGCCGTGCGCCGCGCTCCCCCAGGGGCGTGGCGTAATCACCGGGCAGTGACCCGATGAACTCCGCCGCCCCCGCCAGGGTGGCCGCGTGCGCGATGTCCGCCGGCGACGCGTCCGGGCGGCCCAGGGCGATGTTGCTGGCCACAGTGCCGTCGAACAGGTACGGGTGCTGGGGCACCCAGGCGATCTGGCGGCGCCACGCGGCCAGATCGAACGCGGCGATGTCGGTGCCCGGCGCCCCGGCCGGGCCGGCCTCGATCCGCCCCCCGGCCGGCGCGGCGAACCGCAGCAGCAGGGCCAGCAGCGAGCTCTTGCCCGCCCCGCTCGGGCCGGTCACCGCGATCCGCTCACCGGGCCGGATCACCAGCGACACCCGGTCCAGCGCGGGCGCGTCGCGGCCCGGGTACACCAGCGAGGTTCCGTTGAGGAAAATAAGGTCGCGGCGGAGGTCAGCCTGCGGGGGCGGGCCAGAGCCCGGCCCGCGCCCGGCCGGTGCCGCCGTGCTGGTCTTCAGGAGCGGGGCCACGGGGACCGGGGTGTCGAGGATCTCGCAGGCGCGGCCGGCCGCGGTCACCCCCTCCATGCTCGCGTGGAACTGCATCCCGACCGCGCGCAGCGGCAGATATGCCTCGGGGGTGAGCAGCAGGACCAGCAGCGCGGTCTGGTAGGGCAGGTGGCCGGCCAGCAGCCGCAGCCCCACCTCCACCGCGACCAGCGCGGTCGCGATCGCCGCGGACAGCTCCAGCACCAGGGCGGACAGGAACGCGACGCGCAGCGTGCGCATGGTGGCCCGCCGGTGCGCGTCGGTGACCTCCGCGATCACCGTGACCTGGGCCTGGGCCCGGCCGAACAGCTTGAGCGTGGGCAGCCCCTCGACCACGTCCAGGAAATGGCCGCCGAGCCGGGCCAGCAGCCGCCACTGCCGCTCGGTCTGGGCCCGTGTCTGCAGCCCGATCAGCACCGCGAAGAGCGGGATGATCGGCAGCGTCACCGCGATCACCACCGCGGAGATCCAGTCGGCCAGGCCCACCCGGACCAGCACCGCGACCGGCACCACGAAGGCCAGCACCAGCTGGGGGAGGAAGCGGGCGAAGTAGGGGTCGAGCGCGTCCAGGCCCTTGGTGGTCAGGGTGGCGATCTCCCCGCTCCGCTGGCCGCCGAGCCAGGCCGGTCCCAGCCGCAGGACGTGCGCGGTGAGCTTGCGGCGCAGCTGCGACTTGACCGCCGCCGCGGCGCGCAGCGCGGCCAGTTCCCCGCCGTAGGCGGTCACCGCCCGGGCGGCCAGCACGGCGAGCAGCACTCCCAGCGTGCTGGCCAGGGCGGCCACGCCGAGCCCGGCGGCCGGCGCGGCCAGGGCGTGGGCCAGCAGGCCGGCCTGGGCCAGGATCAGCCCCGTGGTGGCCAACCCGAGCGCAGCCGTCAGGACCAGGTACCCGCGGGCGGCGGCCGCGTGCCGGAGCAGCCGCGGATCGACCGGCCTCATAGACCGCTGGGCGCGTGCGCCGCCAGCCCGGAGGCCGCCGGCCCGGATGACGGCTTAGGGGCCAGCAGCGATGGCACCGGCGTCCCGCCGACCCGGTGCCGGAACACTGTAGGTCCAGCCCTGGTAGCCAGGACCGCCAGGGTGAACAGCAGGGCGACCCAGGTCATGACAGAGAGAGTAATGCGGCGATGACGCCTTGTGAACGGTGAGGCTGCAGGCCGCGTTTCGTGGTGCACGGTGGTGATCCCGAACTGTCTTCACGCCGCGGGCCGCCGGCTGGAAAGGACGTTTGCGCTCAGCGGCCGGGACGTTGGTCACCGCGGCAGGTAAAGGGCGCATCCAGGCTGGTCCGGAGGGTCAAGGCCGAACGGCCCCATCGCCCGGGCCATCGGCCCGATGCCCTGGGTGATGTCCAGCACACATGCTGGGACAGAAGGACAGCGAACGCCCGCCCGGCCTGGGAGAGACCGATGACGCTCATGGAACTTGAGAGGGGGATGACGATGAAGGCTGACGTCGGTGACCGCCTAGTCACCGAAGGCCCGGACGGGGAGCGGGAATGCCTGATCATCGGTCTTCAGCGCACCGACGGGGCACCCCCTTACGTGGTCCGCTGGCTCGCCGACGGGCACATCGCCCTGGTCTTCCCCGGCCCCTACACCAGGCTCGTGCACAACCCGGATGCTGACCGCACCGGCGACGTGCCACGGGGGAAGAGTCATGGCGCCAGCTGACCGTCCCGGGGCCCTGCGGGTCCGCCCGCGGGCGCCGCTTCGCCGGCACGCTTCCCGCCTGCGCCACAAGCTGGCCCACGATTCCGGCGTGCTCGCCCTCCCCGGCGGCCCCGCGCAGGCGGAGCCGGTCAGCGCACGGCAGCTGGCCGGGCTGCCCGGCGCGGCCCAGCAGTACCTGCGGTTCATGGGCGTGCCGGGCCGGCCCGCCGACTGGTCCTTCCTGGCCCACTGCACGGGCCGGTTCCGGCTGCGGCCCGGCTGGCCCTGGCTGCCCTGCGAGGCCTGGCAGTACAACTCCGGCCTGGACGTCGCCCGCGTCTTCCACCTGCGGATCGGCGGCCCGGTGCCGATGAGCGCACGGGACGCCTATGAGCAGGGACAGGGCAGCGTGCGGGGCACGCTGCTGGGTGTCGTGCCCCTGGTCAACGCCACCGGGCCGGAGTACGACGTCAGCGAGCTCGTGACCTACCTGAACGATGCGGTCTTCTGCGCTCCCGGCCTGCTGCTGAACCTGCCGGTGACCTGGAGCGCGGCGGGCGACCGCTGCTTCGACCTGACGCTCCGCGACGCCGGCCACCGGGTGACCGCGCGGGTGTTCCTCGACGAGCGGGGCGCGCCGGTCAACTTCAGCACCGAGGACCGCTGGTGCGACCTGCCCGGCGGGCTGGCCCGGGTGCGCTGGACCACCCCGGTGCAGGGCAGCCGCCAGCGCAGCGGCCGCTGGCTGCCCACCCAGGGGACGGCCATCTGGCATCTGCCGGGCGGCGATTTCAGCTACGCCGAGCTCCGTTTCCGGCCGGGAGACCTCAGCTATAACGTCGCGGCGCGAGCCGTCCCGGAGCCGGCCGGCGACGGCATGGATAGCGGGCCGCCAGCCGGGTAGTAAGGGCGGCCATGCCGCCGATCACTGAGCTGACAGGCCGCTACCAGCTGCACGAACTGATCGCGGTCGGCGGGATGGGCGAGGTCTGGCGGGCCGCCGACCGGGTCCTGGCGCGCCCGGTGGCGGTGAAGCTGCTGCGGCCGGAGTACTCGGGCGACGAGGTGACCCTGATCCGGTTCCGCGCCGAGGCCCGGCACGCGGGGCTGCTGACCCATCCCGGTATCGCGCAGGTGTACGACTACCAGGACGCGACCCCCGAACGCCCCGCCTACCTGGTGATGGAGCTGGTCGACGGCCCGTCCCTGGCCGGCCTGCTGGCCGGCGGGCGGCTGGTGCCGGAGCGCACCGCGGACGTGCTCGCCCAGGCCGCCGCGGCTCTGCAGGCGGCTCACGCCGCCGGGGTACTGCACCGCGACATCAAGCCGGGCAACCTGCTGCTTGGCCGCGACGGCCGGGTCAAGGTGACCGACTTCGGCGTCGCCCAGTCGGTGCTGACCGGAAACCTCACCCGGACCGGCACGATGGTCGGCACCACCGGCTACCTCGCACCGGAACGGGTGTCAGGCCGGCAGGCCACGGTGGCGAGCGATCTGTACGCGCTGGGCATCGTCGGCTACGAGTGCCTGACCGGGCAGCCCCCGTTCCAGGGGGAGCCGCTGCAGGTCGCGCTGGCCCACCGGGACCAGGATCTTCCCGGGCTCCCGCCGTGGTGCCTGAACCAGCCGGGCGCGGACGGGCTGGCCGCGCTGATCGCCGAGCTGACGGCCAAGGATCCCGCGGCCCGCCCGGACTCGGCGGCGGTGGTGGCCGAGCGGGCCCGCCACCTCCGGAACGGCCTGGCAGGCTGGCGGCACACTCTCGCCGGGCCTACCCGTCCGGACGGGCCTGCCCAGCCGGACGGGCCTGCCCAGCCGGACGGGCCTGCCCAGCCGGACGAGCCTGCCCAGCCGGACGAGCCGGTCCGGGCCACCGGGCCCGACCCGGCGGACGCGCTGCCGTCAGCGCTCCCCGCCGGGACGCCGTCCGGGGCGCGGCGGCGCCGCGCGATGGCTGCCGCCTGCCTGCCCGGCGGCCTCCTCGCGGCCGGCCTGCTCGGCTGGCTGCTCGCCGCGGTCCAGGCTCACCCGGCGTCCGCTCCCCCGGCCCAGCTCGGCGGCACGCCCGCCCTCACGCAGCAGACCGCCACCCCGGACCGGGCCGCCACGCCGTCCCGGGCCGCCGGGCCAGGACGCACGGTCAGCGTCAGTCCGGCCGCGCCCCGGCGGCCTGCGCCCGCCGGTGCGGCGGGCGGGTCGCACGTCTCCCCCGGCCGGGCCAAGCACGGCAAGGGAGCGCCGCCCGGGCACCGCTGACCGTCACCACCGGGCCGGCCAATCGTTCACCGGAAATGCACTCGCCGGGTCGTGGCGCTGGTCCATGACCTGCGCAATGATGAGACTGTAGGCTGCCCGCAGCCGACCGGCGCTGCCCGGCGGCGGGCAATTTCCCTAACGGCCAGCCCGCGGCACTGACTTCGCTAGGAACCCGGTGTCGGGGGACTTTTGACCCTGATGCCGATCCGGGGGGACAGGCCAGGCTGGCATCAGAGTTCCCGCCGAGAACAGGAGAAACAGAGTGACCGCGCTCACCGAGGCGGGGTGCTCGTATGCCCTGCTGGCGGACGGCACCACGATCACCATCCGGCCCGCTGGCCCCGGCGACTTCGAGGCCGTGAAGCAATTCCACGAGGCCATGTCGCCGGACAACCTCTACCTTCGTTTCTTCAGCATGAGCCGGCAGGCCGCCGAGCAGGAGGCGCGCCGGGTGTGCCGGGGTGAGGACGGGTCGGCCCGCGGGGCGATACTCGGCTTCCTGGGCGACGAGCTGGTCGGGGTGGCCAGCTTCGAGCCGGACACCGACCCGGCGACCGCCGAGGTCGCGTTCGCCGTGGCGGACCGGATGCACCGCCGCGGCGTGGCCACCCTGCTGCTGGAGCACCTGGTCTCACTGGCCCGCGACCGCGGGGTGCAGGTTTTCACCGCCTCGGCGCTGCCGGAGAACACCGCCATGCTGCGCGTGTTCGCCGACGCCGGGCTGGCCGTGACCCGGCGGCTGGATGAGGGGGTGGTGGAGCTGAGCATGGCCATCCCGGGCAGTGCCGCGCTCAGCGAGCCCAGCACGTACCTGGACGCGGTCGCGGGGCGGGAGCAGCAGGCCGAGGTGGCCAGCCTGGAGCCGCTCTTCGCGCCGCGCTCCGTCGCGGTGGTCGGCGCGGGCCACCGGCCTGGCTCGATCGGCCGGTCCATCCTGCTCAACATCCGGGATGCGGGGTTCACCGGCACCCTGCACGCCGTGAACCCGCACCGGGGCGACATCGACGGCATCCCCAGCGTCCCGAGCCTGGCCGCGCTGCCCGAGGCGCCCGACCTGGCCGTGGTGACGGTACCCGCCGCCGCCGTGCTCGACGTGGCCCAGGAATGCGGCAAGCGCGGGTCCCGGTCCCTGGTGGTAATCACCTCCGGGCTGACCTCGGCGCAGTCCGCCCGCCTGCTCGATACCTGCCGCCGCTGGGGCATGCGGCTGGTCGGCCCGAACTGCTTCGGCGTCGCCGTCCCGGGCCTGGGGCTGGACGCCACCTTCGCCGCGCACCATCCCGCCGCCGGCTCGGCCGGCCTGGTCGTCCAGTCCGGCGGCGTCGGGGTGGCCCTGCTGGAGCACTTCTCCCGGCTGGGCATCGGCATCTCCTCGTTCGCGTCGGTCGGCGACAAGCTGGACGTGTCCGGCAACGACATGCTCCAGTGGTGGGCCGAGGATGGCACCACCCGGCTGGCCGTGCTGTACCTGGAGTCGTTCGGCAGCCCGCGTAAGTTCGCCCGCACCGCGGCCCGGGTCAGTGCCACCATGCCGGTGCTCACCGTGCATGCGGGCCGGTCGGCGCCGGGCCAGCGCGCGGCCGCCTCGCACACCGCCGCGGCCGCCGCGCCGCTGATCACCCGGCAGGCCCTGTTCGAGCAGGCCGGGGTCATTGCGACCACCAGCTTTGGTGAACTGCTGGAGGCGGCCGTGCTGCTCGCCTCCCAGCCGGTGCCCGCGGGCAGCCGGGTCTGCATCCTGTCTAATGCGGGCGGCGCGGGCGTGCTGGCCGCGGACGCGTGCGTCGAGGCGGGGCTGGCCGTGGCCACGCCCAGTCACCCAGCTCAGGCCCAGCTGGCCACGATCCTCCCGCCGGGCGCAGCGCTCGGCGGCCCGGTGGACACGACCGCCGCGGTCAGCGCCGGCGCGTTCGGCGCCGCCCTGGCCACGGTGGCCGGTGATACCGGGGTGGACGCGGTCATCGCGCTGGTCGTGCCGACCGCGGCGTCTGACCTGATCCCGGCGCTCAGCGCCGCCCGGCTGCCGGTCCCGCTGGCCGCGGTGGTGCTGGACCAGGCAGAGGCGGTCCAGTTGCTCCCCGCTGCCGGAGATCCGGCTGCCGGAGAGCAGGCCGCCGGAGAGCAGGCCGCCGCAGGGGGCACGGCCCGGGCTGGCGGCCGGCTGGGCGTCCCGGCTTACGCCTACCCGGAGAGCGCGGCCAAGGCCCTCGCCCGGGCCGCCCGGTACGGCTCGTGGCGCTCCCGCCCCGCGGACTCGGTCCCGGAGATCGAGGGCATCAGGACCGGCGAGGCGCGGGCGCTGATCGATCTGTTCCTGGACCGGATGCCCGGCGGCGGCTGGCTGCCCGCGGACGAGGCGGACCGGCTGCTGCGCTGCTACCAGCTGCCCATGGTGGATTCCCGGCTCGCCGCCACCGCCGACGAGGCTGCGGCCGCCGCCGCGGACCTGGGCGGCCTGGTAGCGCTCAAGGCTCAGGTGCCCGGCCTGGTGCACAAGAGCGACGCCGGGGCCGTGCTGCTCGGCCTCGACGGGCCCGATGCGGCCCGCGGCGGGTTCACCACCCTCGCGGAGCGGTTCGCGGGCACCCTCTCCGGCGTGCTCGTCCAGCCCATGATCAGCGGCGGGACCGAGGTCATCATCGGGGTCGTCCAGGAGCCGGTCTTCGGTCCCCTGGTCGTGTTCGGCCTGGGCGGGGTGGCGACCGAGGTCCTCGGCGACCATGCGGCCCGGCTGGCCCCGCTGACCACCGCCGACGCCGATGACCTGATTCACTCGATCCGGGCCGCGCCGCTGCTGCTCGGCCACCGCGGCCAGCCGCCGGCCGACGTGGCCGCGCTCCGCGGCGCCCTGCTCCGGATTTCCCGCCTCGCCGATGACCTGCCGCAGGTGGCCGAGCTGGACCTCAACCCGGTGATCGCCCGGCCCGACGGGGTCACCGCGGTGGACGCCCGGGTCCGGGTCACCAGCCACGGGGCGGCCGACCCGTTCCTGCGCCAGCTGCCCACGGCCAAGCGCCCGTGACCGGCACGGCGCTGACCGCCACGGCGCTGACCGGCACGGCGCTGACCGCCACGCCCTGAACGCCGAGAGACCGGAGTCCTGCCGTATGAGCGTGACCACCCAGACGGAGCTCACCAGCGACCAGCTCCAGGCCCTCGACGGGTACTGGCGCGCCGCGAACTACCTGTCCGTCGGGCAGATCTACCTGATGGCCAACCCGCTGCTGACCGAGCCGCTGCGGCCGGAGCACATCAAGCCGCGGCTGCTCGGCCACTGGGGCACGACGCCGGGGCTGAACTTCCTCTGGTCGCACCTGAACCGGGCGATCGTCACCCACGGACTGGACATGATGTACGTGATCGGCCCGGGCCACGGCGGCCCGGCCGCGATCGCCAGCACCTGGCTGGACGGCAGCTACAGCGACATCTACCCGAGCATCCCGCGTGACCTGGCTGGCATGGGCCGGCTGTTCCACCAGTTCTCGTTCCCGGGCGGGGTGCCGAGCCACATCGCCCCGGAGACACCCGGCTCCATTCACGAGGGCGGCGAGCTGGGCTATTCGCTGTCCCACGCGCACGGCGCCGCGTTCGACAACCCGGACCTCATCGTGGCCTGCGTGATCGGGGACGGCGAGGCCGAGACCGGCCCGCTGGCCACCAGCTGGCACTCCGGCAAGTTCCTGAACCCGGCCCGGGACGGGGCGGTCCTGCCGATCCTGCACCTGAACGGGTGGAAGATCGCCAACCCCACGGTGCTGGCCCGGATTCCCGAGCAGGAATTGGACGCGCTGCTGCGCGGCTACGGCTACGCGCCGGTGTTCATCACCGGCTCCGACCCTCAGGCCATGCACGCCGAGATGGCCGGCGTGCTCGATCAGGTGATCGCCAGGATCCGGGAGATCCAGGGTGAGGCCCGCTCGGGCGGGACGCGCAACGGCAGCGGCACGCGCCAGCGCTGGCCGATGATCGTCATGCGCACCCCGAAGGGCTGGACCGGCCCGGCCGAGGTGGACGGCCACCCGGTGGAGGGCACCTGGCGGGCGCACCAGGTGCCGCTGGCGGAGGTACGCACCAACCCGGCGCACCTGCGCCAGCTCGAGGACTGGATGCGGTCCTACCGTCCGGGCGAGCTGTTCGACACCGGCGGCCGGCCACGCGGCGAGATCCTCGGCTTCGTCCCGCCCGGCGAGCGGCGGATGGGCTCCAACCCGCACGCCAACGGCGGCCTGCTGCTGCGCGACCTGGCCCTGCCCGACTTCCGCGGCTACGCGGTGCCGGTGGACCAGCCGGGGGCGACGCTGTCGGAGCCGACCAGGGTGCTGGGCTCCATGCTCCGTGACGTGGCCAGGCTCAACGCGGCGGCGCAGAACTTCCGGGTGGTCGGGCCGGACGAGACCCAGTCGAACCGGCTGGACGCACTGCTCGAGGTCACGGGCAAGACCTGGGAAGAGGCCACGCTGCCGGTGGACGAGCACCTGGCCCCCGACGGCCGGGTGATGGAGATCCTGTCCGAGACCACCTGCCAGGGCTGGCTGGAGGGGTACCTGCTGACCGGCCGGCACGGCCTGTTCTCCTGCTACGAGGCGTTCATCCACATCGTGGACTCGATGTTCAACCAGCACGCGAAGTGGCTGAAGACCACCCGGGCGCTGCCCTGGCGGCGGCCTGTCGCGTCGCTGAACTACCTGCTCACCTCGCACGTCTGGCGGCAGGACCACAACGGGTTCAGCCATCAGGACCCGGGCTTCATCGACCACGTGGTGAACAAGAAGGCGGAGGTCGTCCGGGTCTACCTGCCCCCGGACACCAACACCCTGCTGTCCGTGGGCGACCACTGCCTGCGCAGCCGGGACTACGTGAACGTGATCGTGGCGGGCAAGCAGCCGTGCCACGACTGGCTGGACATGGACGCCGCCGTCCTGCACTGCACCCGGGGCGCCGGGATCTGGGAGTGGGCCAGCAACGACCCGGACGGCACCCAGCCCGACGTCGTGCTGGCCTGCGCCGGTGACGTGCCCACCATGGAGGTGCTGGCCGCGACCAGCATCCTCCGCGAGCACCTGCCGGACCTGCGGATCCGGGTGGTCAACGTGGTGGACCTGATGCGCCTGGAGCCGGAGACCGAGCACCCGCACGGGATGAGCGAGGCCGAGTTCAACGCGCTGTTCACCACCGACCGGCCGGTCATCTTCGCCTACCACGGCTACCCGTGGCTGATCCACCGGCTCACCTACCGCCGGGCCGGCCATCACAACATCCACGTCCGCGGGTACAAGGAGGAGGGCACCACCACCACGCCGTTCGACATGGTGGTGATGAACGACATGGACCGCTTCCACCTGGTGATGGACGTCATCGACCGGGTGCCCGGGCTCGGTGACCGGGCCGCCGGGCTGCGCCAGCAGATGACCGACGCCCGCACCCGGCACCGCGCCTACATCCGCGAGCACGGCGAGGACCTGCCTGAGGTCCGTGACTGGACCTGGCCCGGGCCTGCCGTAGTTCCAGCCGACCGGGCCTGATGGACGTCCTTGTCGTCAACGCCGGGTCGAGCAGCCTCAAGCTCAGCCTCCTCGACCCGGCCGACCAGGTCCTGGCCGCCACCGAGGTGGAGCACTGGAGCACCGACGAGCCCCCGCAGGCCCTCACCTCTTTCCTCAACGGCCTGACCAGCGTCGGGGCCGTCGGCCACCGCATCGTCCACGGCGGGCCACTGCTGGAGGCGCCTGCGGTCATCAGCCCCAAGGTCCGCCGGGCCATCGAGGACGCCACCGACCTGGCCCCGCTGCACCAGCCCCGGGCCCTCGGCGGCATCGACGTGGTGTCCGCGCTGCTGCCCGGGGTGCCCGCGGTGGCCTGCTTCGACACCGCGTTCCACGCCGGGATGCCCGCCGCGGCCAGCACCTACGCCCTGCCCGCCGCCTGGCGGGACCGGTTCGGGCTGCGCCGCTACGGGTTCCACGGCCTGTCCCACGGCTACGCGGCCCGGCGCGCGGCGCAGATGCTGGGCACCGCCGCGGAACAGCTCCGGATCGTGTCCTGCCATCTCGGCGCGGGGGCCTCGCTGGCGGCGGTGCGGCACGGCCGCAGCGTGGACACCACGATGGGCTTCACCCCGCTGGAGGGGCTGGTGATGGCGACCCGGGCCGGGAACACCGATCCGGGCCTGCTGCTGTGGCTGCTCCGTGACGGCGGCCTGAGCCTGGACGAGCTGGCCGAGGGGCTGGAGCACGGCTCCGGCCTGGCCGGGCTGGCCGGCTCGGCCGACATGCGGGACGTGACCCGGAAAGCGGACGCCGGCGACCCGGCCGCGGTCCTCGCCCTGGAGGTCTACCTGCACCGGCTCCGGCAGCTCATCGCGGGCATGGCCGCGGCCATGGACGGGCTGGACGTGCTGGTGTTCACCGGCGGCATCGGGGAGCACCAGCCGCTCATCCGTTCCCGGGCCGCGCCCGCCTTCCTCGGCGTGCTCCTCGACGAGCGGCGCAATGAGGCCGCCTCGGCGGACGCCGACATCGGCGCGCCCGGGGCGCCAGCCGCCGCGCTGGTGGTCACCTCACGCGAGGACATCGAGATCGCCCGCCAGGTCCGCGCCCTGCTCAGCAGTTAAGATCCGACCCCCCATAGGGGGTCCGGAGTGAACTGCTAACGGCCCGCCGGTGACCGACACCACAATCCGCAGGAGGCATCCCGATGAACGCACCCAACGACAACCCTGCTGCCAATGGCCCGCGCGGGTGGTGGGCATCTCCCCCCCGACCCGGCATGCACCGCCTGATCAACCCATGGGAGTACCGCCACCTCCGTGCCTCTGGGTTCACGCGTATTGCCGGTGGCAGTGTCGCGGCCGCCGCCGGCGTCGTGTGCCTCTCGTACGGCGTCCACGGATGGGCAGCCTTCTTCCTGGTGATCGGGGCGCTGAATCTGGGGGGTGGCTGCTGGTACGTCAACATCGCTCGCTCCGCAGCGGCCCGATCCTGAGCCTGGCCAGACCCGGCGGCCCGGAGCCGGCTTCCTGTGCGTGTGCGGAAACCGCCGCGATCCCAGCGGTTCCGGCACACAAACGGCCCGAGCGGCGCTGCCGCCCGGCCGGGGGCGGTCAGCGGCCGGCGTAATCGCAGGTCACAGCCGGGACGCCCGACGCCACGGCGGGGCCAGCGCCACTGGCAGCGGGAAATGACCACAAACGGTCCGCCCTGACCTGCCTCCCGGCCGGCAGTGCCCATGGTCACGGTCAATACGAGACCGATGCGGATCCCCCGTGAACCGCTAGCGGGCTGCGGGCACGGCGGTGGCCCGGCGCCGGAAGGCCCAGCCGCGCAGCCCGTGCCCGGCGGCGTGATCGAGGTCCGGCGGGGGCACGGCCACGACCGGGCACGTCGCGTGGGCCAGGCAGTACCGGCTCACCCAGGAGCTGGCCAGGTGGCGCAGGGCGCCACGGCGGCCCGCCCCGACGACCAGCAGGTCACCGGGCTCGCAAGCGGCGGCGACCAGCACCTCACCGGGGTCGCCGCGCACTACCCTCGGCTCGGCCGGGCGGCCCGCCGGGGCGGTCCCGCCCCAGGCCATGTCGAGCGATGCCCACAGCCGCAGCCAGGCCGCGTCCCGCCAGACCTGGCGCAGGAACCCGGACGGATGACTGCGGTCGGCGAAGTCGCCGCCCGGCGGCGTCCAGGCCAGCACGGGGACGAGGGTGGCGTCGTTGTCCCGCGCGATCCCGGCCGCGTAGCGCAGGGCCTGCAGGCTGCCCGGCGAGCCGGTGGTGCCGATGATGATCCGACGAGCGCCGTGCACGGGGATCCTCCTTCCGAACGGGGTCTGCCGTTATCCAGTTAACCGCGCAGATCCCGGCCGGGGCCCGGTCCTGACACCTCCCTAACAGGCCGGCGCCGGATTCATGCGTGCCGCCCACGCCAGGATGCCGCGCGCACCATCCCGGCCCGCGCCCACTTATTGACACTCACTCAATATTGAGAGTAGCTTTCTTTTAATGCCAACTCTCACCCGAGTGGATCCCGTCCAGGGAAGGTGACCCATGAGTGCAGCAGCCAGCCCCGCGCGGACCCCGCGAGCACGCCGCCTGGGCGGCCCGGAGGCCGGCCGCTGGTGGGCCCTGATCGCTATCTCGGCCAGCGTGCTGGTCGTGGGGCTCGACCTGACCGTGCTCAACCTGGCGCTGCCGGTCCTGTCCACCCAGCTGCACGCGTCCACCACGGACCTGCAGTGGTTCTCCGCGTCGTACAGCCTGGTGCTGGCGGCGGCCCTGCTGCCCGCCGGGCTGCTCGGTGACCGGGCCGGGCGCAAGAAGATGCTGCTGATCGCGCTGGTGGTGTTCGGGGCCAGCTCAGCCGCGTGCGCGTTCGCCGGGTCGCCCGGCGAGCTGATCGCGGCCCGCGCCGTACTCGGCCTCGGCGCCGCGGTGATCTTCCCGATGTCGATCGCGGTCGTGCCCGTGCTGTTCACCCCGCAGGAGCAGCCCCGGGCGATCGCGGTGGTGATGGGCGCGACGTTCATCGCCTACCCGGTCGGCCCGCTGCTGGGCGGCTGGCTGCTGGACAACTTCTGGTGGGGCTCGGTCTTCCTCATCAACGTGCCGGTGGTGGCGGTGGCCCTGGTCGCCGTGGCCCTGCTGATGCCCGAGTCGCGCGGCGCCCAGCGCCAGGGCACCTGGATCGACATCCCCGGGATCATCCTGTCCAGCCTGGGGCTGGCCGCGCTCACCTACGGCTTCATCAAGGCGGGCCAGAACGGCTGGGGCGACCCGGCCGTTCTGGCCACCATCCTGGCCGGCACCGCCGTGCTGGCCGGATTCGTGGCCTGGGAGCGCCAGGCTGGACGGCGCGGCCAGCCGCTGGTCCAGCTGGAGCTGTTCCGCTCGGCCGCCTTCACCTGGGGCACCATCCTGACCACGTTCGTCTCGTTCGCGATGTTCGGCATCCTGTTCGCGATGCCGCAGTACTTCCAGGAGGTCCGCGGCCTGGACTCCTTCGCCACCGGGCTGCGGATGCTGCCGATGATCGGCGGGATGGTGATCGGCATGATCGGCGGCACCCGGCTGCAGACGCCGCCGAAGGGCCCGGACGGTGCCCCCGCGGGCGATCCCCCCGTCGGCCCCAAGATCCTGGTGACGGCCGGCTTCGTGGTCATGGCCGCGGGCCTGGCCGTGGGGGCCACGACCAGCGCGGCCAGCGGGTCCGCGTTCACCGCGACCTGGTACGCGGTGGCCGGCCTGGGCCTGGGGCTGGCCATGCCGGCCGCCATGAACGCCGCGCTGGGCGCGCTGACCAAGGATCGGAGCGGATCCGGGTCAGCACTGATCACCGCGATGCGCCAGGTCGGGGCCACGATCGGGGTCGCGGTGCTGGGCACCATCCTGCTGTCGGCTTACCGGAGCCAGCTCGACCTGGGCGGGCTGACGGCCGCGGCCGCCGGCGCGGTGCGCACCGGCGTCGCGGCGGGGGTGGGGGTGGCGGCCGGGCTGCACTCGGCGGCCCTGCTGGTCTCGGTGCGCGCCGCCTTCGCGCACGGGCTGGACGTCATGCTGGCCGTGTGCGCGGGCGTCGCCGGGCTCAGCGCCCTGCTGGCGCTGGTCTTCCTGCCCCGCCGGGCCCAGGCCGGCGCCCGCCCGGCGGAGGGCCCGGGACTGGCCGCAGCCACCGGGTCCGGCGCTCCGCTCGCGCCGGCCCAGCCGGACGGGCAGGATCAGGGGCATGAGCACGCACGACGCTGACCAGCCCGGGCTCCGGGAACGCAAGAAAGCCCGGACGCGTGCTTCCATCCGGGAGCACGCGTTGCGGCTGTTCCGCGAGCAGGGTTACGCCGCGACCCGGGTCGAGCAGATCGCCGAGGCGGCCGAGGTGTCCCCGGCGACGTTCTACCGCTACTTCCCGACCAAGGAAGACGTGGTCCTGCAGGACGATTTCGACGTGCTGACCCTGGACGCGCTGGAGGCACAGCCACCCGGGCTGAGCCCGCTGGCCGCGGTGCGGGCCGCCGTGGCCGCCGCCCGGGCCGGGTTCACCGCGGAGGAGCGGGAGCGGTTCCGGCAGACCACCGAGCTGACCATGGCCGTGCCGGAGATCCGGGCCCGGGCGCTGGACGAGTTCGCCCGCAGCATCGACGTGATGGCCGCGGTCCTGGCCCGGCGGAGCGGGCGCAAAGCCGATGACCCCGCGGTGCGCTCGCTGGCCGGGGCGGTCTTCGGGGTCATCCTGGCCACCACGCTGCCGGTCCTGGAACGGGGCGAGATCGACCTGGACTCCATCTTCGCCTCGATCGACACGGGCCTGGCCGAGCTGGAGGCCGGCTTCACGCTCTGACTGTCCCGTCCCGGCCTTCATCCCGCCCGGCCTCAGCGCACGTCGCGCGGCCGGAACTGCACGCTGATCCGCGGGCCGCTGGCCCGGGTGGTTTTCGGCACGGCGTGCTCCCAGGTGCGCTGGCAGCTGCCGCCCATCACCAGCAGGTCGCCGTGGCCGATGTCGTGGCGCAGCACCTGCCCGCCGCCGCGGGGCCGCAGCAGCAGGGCCCGCGGGGCACCCAGGGACAGGATGGCGACCACGGTGTCCTCCCTGGCCCCCCGGCCGATCCGGTCCCCGTGCCAGGCCACGCTGTCCCGCCCGTCCCGGTACAGGCACAGGCCGGCCGTGCGGAAGGGCTCGCCCAGGTCCGGCCAGTAGTGCCGGTCGAGCGCCTGCCGGGCCGTGGCCAGCGCCGGGTCGGGCAGCGCTTCCCCCTCGCCGTAGAAGCAGAGCAGCCGGGGCACCTCGACCACCCGGTCGTACATCCGGCGCCGTTCCTCCCGCCAGGCCACAGCCTCGCGCAGCCGCCCGAACAGGACGTCGGCACCGGCCATCCAGCCGGGCCGGAAGTCCACCCAGGCACCGTGGTCGAGCCGGGTCCGGCGGACCGACGCTGCGAGGGGCCCCGGAGCCGGCTCGTCGCACAGGTCGAGCAGGGATCCCTGCAGGCCAGTCTCCATACGCCCAGGATACGACAAATCAAATATGTGTTCGACCTGGTCATCCGCAGACTGCGAAGGCGGCCGGCGATCGCGCCGGGCCTCCCGCCCGCCGTCCACGCAGGGCGGCGGATCCTCCCGCGCCGTCCGGCGCCGCCACCCCGCCGCCCGCCCAGGCCCCCGCACCGCGCCTGCCCAGGCCCGCACCGCCGCCCGCCCAGGCCCCGCACCGCCGCCTGCCTGGGCCGCCGCAGCCCGCGGCCATTATTGATAGTTCATTGCTTGAAATTAGACGTGATCAAAATAAGGTCGTGACCGCACGGAAGTAAGCGGCGACACACGACGAAGGAGTCCGCCATGCACAGCGTCCGTGGTCTTACCCGGGGGATGGCCGGCCTTAAGGGAACCCGCCTCCGCAGGCCAATCACCGCCTCGTTACTGGCCATTGCGCTGATCACCGCGCTATCGGCATCGGCCGCAGCCAGGACCGCTGCCTCAGCCAGTGGCCAGCCGGCCTACCTGAACGCCAGCCTGGCGGTCCCGGCCCGGGTCAGCGACCTGCTGGGCCGGATGACGCTGCCGGAAAAGATCGGCCAGATGGTCCAGATCGAGCAGAGCCAGGTCACCGACAAGACCAGCGCCTGCACCAGCCAGGGCGGGTTCAACCTGCCCAATCCCACGTGCGAGCAGAAGATCCTCGTTGATGATCACGTCGGCTCCATCCTGGCCGGCGGATCCGATATTCCGATCGACACGACCGGGAAAGGCGGCCCAGGCAATACCGGCCTGGACTGGGCCACCGAGTACAACACCATGCAGAGCTACGCGATCGCCCATTCGCGGCTGCACATCCCCGTGATCTTCGGGGTGGACGCGGTGCACGGCTTCGGCCACCCGTACCAGGCACCGCTGTTCCCCCAGTCCATCGGCATGGGAGCCACCTGGGATCCCTCAGCCGCCGAGGCGGGCGGCGCGGTCACCGCGAACGCCCTGCGGGCCACCGGCTGGAACTGGGACTTTGCCCCCGTGCAGGACATCGCCCGGGACAACCGGTGGGGGCGCTACTACGAGACCTGGGCTAGGAGCCGGCCCTGGCCGCCGCCATGGGCGCCGCGAACGTGCGCGGCCTGCAGAGCGGCGGCGCGGGCGGCCTGAAGGTCACCGCCACCGTCAAGCACTTCGCCGGGTACTCGGAGTCGATCAACGGCCACGACCGGGTCCAGGCCGAACTGCCGCTCCGCTACCTGCAGGACACGTTCATGCCCTCGTACGCGGGCGCCATCAACGCCGGCGCGGGCACGGTCATGGTGGATTCCGGCTCGATCAACGGGATTCCCGCGACCGCGTCGCACTATCTGCTGACCTCACTGCTGCGCGACCGGATGGGCTTCAAGGGCGTGGTGATCAGCGACTACGGCGACGTCCCGGCCCTGGCCACCACCTATCACATGGCCGCCGGCCTGGCCGGCGCGGCCGCGCTCGCCATCAACGCCGGCGTCAACATGGCCATGCTGCCGTTCGACGCCGACCAGTGGCAGACCGCCGTCCAGCAGGACGTGGCGGACCACAGCGTCTCGGTCAGCCGGATCAACCAGGCCGTGACGCGGATCCTGACCCTGAAGTTCCAGCTCGGGCTCTTCGACCACCCGACGGTCAACGCCAGCAAGGCGGACGCCGCGGTCGAGGCCGGCCGCTCTGTAACGCTGAAGGCGGCCCAGGAGTCGATGACCCTGCTGCGCAACCAGAACAACGCGCTGCCGCTGTCACCGTCCAGCAAGATCGTGGTGACCGGGCCGAGCGCGGACTCGATGAGCAACCAGCTCGGCGGGTGGAGCGTCAGCTGGCAGGGCGTCTTCGGGTCCGGCCACGTGTGCTGCGTCGGGCCGGCCGACCAGATCCCGCCGGGCACCACGGTGCTCAAGGGACTGCAGGCCGCGGACCCGAACGTGACCTACGCGACCGACCAGGCCACCGCCGTGAGCGACGCGAAGTCGGCGGACGCCGTGGTGGTCGCGGTGGGCGAGAAGGCCTACGCGGAGGGCCTGGGCGACAACCCCTCCCCGCAACTGCCACCTGATCAGCAGACCCTGGTCAGCGCCCTCGAGGCGACCGGAAAGCCGGTGATCGTCGTGGTGATCGCAGGCCGTCCGCTCGGCCTCGGCCCGGCCGAGAACGCCAGCGCGGTGCTGATGGCCTACCAGGGCAGCACCGAGGCGGGCACCGCGGTGGCCGACACCATCTTCGGCAAGATCGATCCCAGCGGGAAGCTGCCCGTGACGTGGCCGTCCGACGCGTCCTCGACGGGCGCGGACTTCAACACCGGGGCACCGTCACCGCTGGGCGACCAGCCGAAGGTGTTCGACCAGCTGCCCTACACCGGCTCGGGCCCGGGCAGCGGCTACAACCCGCTCTACCCGTTCGCCTTCGGGCTGTCCTACACCACGTTCAAGGTCAGCGGGCTGTCCGCGACCAGCAGCGTGGCCCGCAACGGCACGGTGACCGCCACGTTCACCGTGGCCAACACGGGCGGCAAGGCGGGCACCGACATCGTGCCGGTGTACGTCCACCAGCCGGTCAGCGCGGTGCTGGTCCCGGATCAGCGGCTCGCGGGGTTCACCCGGGTGACGCTGGACGCCGGGCAGTCCAAGACGGTCCAGGTGTCGTTCCCCGTCTCCGTGCTGGCCGTGACCCCGGGTGACATCGAGTCCGACAGCCCGCCGGCCGTCGAACTCGGCGCCTACCAGGTGCAGATCGGCACCCCGGCCACGCTCAGCGCCGATTTCAGCATCCACAGCTGAGCCGGACCTGAGCCAGCCGGGCCCTGCTTCCGCCGGCCACTCCCCGCAGTGGCCGGCGGAAGCCCCCGGGGAACGCCGCGGGGCCAGGGTGTGCCGGACGTGACCGGCGCCGGAAAATTTGAAATATATGTTCGAAGAGAATCCGCGTGGCCTGCCGCGCCGGGACGCTGGCGCGCCCTAGAGTGTCTGCGTGGCAGGCCGAGAGCTAGGCGAGATCGTCGAGGCGGGCTGGGCCCAGGCCCTGGCCCCGGTAGCGGACCGGATCAGCGCGATGGGTGACTTCCTGCGGGCCGAGGTGGCCGCGGGGCGGCGTTACCTGCCCGCGGGCGACCGGGTCCTCCGCGCGTTCCAGCAGCCGTTCGCCGAGGTCCGGGTGCTGATCGTGGGCCAGGACCCGTACCCGACCCCGGGGAACCCGGTCGGGCTGAGCTTCTCGGTCGCGCCGGAGGTGCGCCGCCTGCCGCCCAGCCTGATCAACATCTTCCGCGAGTACACGGCGGACCTCGGCTACCCGGCGCCGTCGAACGGCGATCTCACCCCGTGGACCGAGCGGGGCGTGCTGCTGCTGAACCGGGTCCTCACCGTCGAGCCCCGCAAGCCAGGCTCGCACCGGGGCCAGGGCTGGGAAGAGGTCACCGAGCAGGCGATCCGGGCCCTGGCCGCACGGCAGTCGCCGCTGGTGGCGATCCTCTGGGGCCGCGACGCGCGGAACCTGGCGCCCCTGCTCGGCGGGGTGCCGCTGATCGAGTCGCCGCACCCCAGCCCGAACTCCGCCGACCGCGGGTTCTTCGGCTCCCGCCCGTTCAGCCGGGCCAGCACCCTCCTGGAGGAGCAGGGCGCCGGCGGCATCGACTGGAAACTCCCCTAACCACCGCGAAACCCCGGGCTCCGGCTCCCTCCTGCTGGCGGGAATGTTGAGCGATCAACTATCGTTAGCCGTACTGCGTCCCGCGACAGGCTGGCCAGGAGTCGACCGGGCGTGCCAGCCAGCCGGCTTAGGCTGGCCGAGAAGGCTTAACGAAGGAGATGTCATGCCAGCGGTGACTGTCGAGGACATTCTGGTCCTGCCCCGTGTCCCGGAGCCCGACGCCGCGGCCGCGGCCGAGCGGCCGGTCGTGTCGGTGACCACCGCGCCGTCCGGGTTCGAGGGTGAGGGCTTCCCGGTCCGCCGGGCCTTCGCCGGGGTGGACCTGGCCAAGCTCGACCCCTTCATCCACATGGACCAGATGGGCGAGGTGGAGTACGCGCCCGGTGAGCCCAAGGGCACGCCCTGGCATCCGCACCGCGGTTTCGAGACCGTCACGTACATCATCGACGGCGTGTTCCGGCACCAGGACTCCAACGGCGGCGGCGGCCTGATCACCAACGGTGACACCCAGTGGATGACCGCGGGCGGCGGGATCCTGCACATCGAGGAGCCTCCCGAGGAGCTGGTCATGAGCGGCGGGCTGTTCCACGGCTTCCAGCTGTGGGTGAACCTGCCCCGGCGGCTCAAGATGACCACCCCGCGCTACCAGGACATCCGGGCCAGGCAGGTCTCGCTGCTGTCGTCGTCCGACGGTGGCGCGCTGATCCGCGTCATCGCGGGCGACCTGGCCGGGCACCCCGGACCCGGTGTCACCCACACGCCGATCAGCCTGCTGCACGTGACCTTGCAGCCCGGTGCCCAGCTGCACCTGCCCTGGCGCAGCGACTTCAACGCGCTGGTCTACGTCCTGGGCGGCTCCGGCTCGGTCGGCCCGGACCACCGCCCGGTCCGTACCGGGCAGCTCGCGGTGTTCGGCGCGGGTGACGCGCTGACCGTGGACGCCGCCCGGACCCAGGAGGGGCCCGGCCACGAGCTGGACATCCTGGTCCTCGGCGGGCAGCCCATCCGCGAGCCGGTCGCCGCGTACGGGCCGTTCGTGATGAATACCCGTGACGAGCTGGTGCAGGCGTTCGAGGACTTCCAGGCGGGCCGGCTGGGCAGTATCCCCGCCCGCCGCGACGAGGTCCCGGCCGAGCCGCACCCCGGCCACGACGTCCTCTAACCTCCCACCCCCGGCCCCCCGGGACACCCCCTTCAGTGCGGTGCATTGTGCGTGTTATGACACGCACAATGCACCGCACTGATGCGTTCGGGATGAAAGTTTCCTGATCAGCGAGGTGCCATCCGCGGGCTGACCTGCGCCCGGACAGCGCCGGGGCCGTGGCGCGTCCGCGAATCTGTACCGCGCCGGGGTGACGTGCCAGTGTTCGCGGCAGAGCGGCCGGCCGGGCCCGTCCCGACCCGCTTCATGCCCCAGGGCCTGGACTGCCATGAGGAGGATCCCCGCATGAGACCAACGTTGCGCATCAGAGCCGGGTACTTTCGCCTGCGCCGGGTGATCACCGCCTTAGCCGTACTCGGGCTGGGCAGCGCCGGCCTGGCCGCGGTCGCCGCCGCGCCGGCCAGCGCCGCTACGTCCTGCCAGGTCGCCTACTCGGCGAACTCCTGGAGCACCGGCTTCACGGCGTCCATCACCATCACGAACGAGGGCTCGGCCCTCACGTCCTGGACCCTGGCCTACAGCTACAGCGGGAACCAGCAGCTCACCCAGGGCTGGTCCGGGACCTGGTCCCAGTCGGGCGAGACGGTCACCGTGACCAACGCCAGCTGGAACGGATCCCTGGCCACCGGCGCCTCGACCCAGATCGGCGCGAACTTCAGCTACAGCGGCACGAACACGGCGCCCACGGCGTTCACCATCAACGGCACGGCGTGCAACGGCACCGGGGGATCACCGTCGCCCAGCCCGTCCACCACGCCGACCTCCTCACCCACGCCGACCGGCACGCCCACCCCGTCCCCGTCGCCGACCTCGACCGGCGGCGGCTCCTGCGGGTCGGGCGTCACCCTGCTCGCCAACCCGGGCTCGTTCTCCGTGGCCCAGGGCACGAGCGGGGTGTTCGGCGTCTCGCTGTCCGCCGCCCCGGCGGCCGGCATCACGGTGACCGTGGCCAACACCGCGGGCAATAACGGTCTGTCCGTGTCAGCGGGGAGCACGGTCACGCTGACGTCCGGGAACTGGAACCTGCCCCAGCCGGTCACGGTGGCGGCGAACTCGTCCGGCACCGGCGCGGCCACGTTCACCGTCAGCGCGCCCGGCTGCACGTCGGTCACCGTGACCGGCACCGAGACGGCGGCGGGCTCGACGACGACGCCCTCGCACGTGACCAATCCGTTCACCGGCTCGACCTGGTACGTCAACCCCAACTACACCACGGAGGTGGCCACCTCGGCCGCCGGGGCCAGCGGCACGCTGGCCGCGCAGATGACGCTGGTCGGCCAGCAGTCCACCGGCGTCTGGCTGGATCACATCGGCGCGATCTACGGCGGCACGGCCAACAGCAACCGGATGAGCCTGCAGCAGCAGCTGGCCACCGCGGTCAGCGACGAGTCGGGCAGCACGCCGATCATCGTCCCGCTGGTCATCTACGATCTGCCGAACCGGGACTGCGCGGCCCTCGCCTCCAACGGGGAGCTGACCGTGGCCAACAACGGCCTGCAGTACTACGAGCAGGACTACATCAACCCGATCGCGCAGATCCTGACCGACTACGAGCACACCAACATCCGGGTCGTCGCGGTCATCGAGCCCGACTCGCTGCCCAACCTGGTCACGAACCTGAGCGACGCCAACTGCGCCCAGGCCAACTCCAGCGGGGCGTACGTGAGCGGCGTCCAGTACGCGCTGAACAAGCTGCACGCCATCCCGAACGTGTACAACTACATCGACATCGCGCACTCGGCGTGGCTCGGCTGGTCTAGCAACATGGGCCCGGCGGTCTCGCTGATCCACTCGGTCGCGGCGGGCACGACCGCCGGGGTGAGCAGCGTCGATGGCTTCATCAGCGACACGGCCAACACCACGCCCATCACCGAGCCGTACATGACCGCGACCCAGAGCGTCGGCGGCCAGCCGGTGGACTCGGCCAACTTCTACCAGTTCAACCCCTACATCGACGAGCTCAGCTACGACGAGGCGATGTACACCAACTTCGTCAACGCCGGGTTCCCCGCCACCATCGGGATGCTGATCGACACCTCGCGCAACGGCTGGGGCGGCCCGAACCGGCCCACCGCCGCGAGCACGTCCACCGACCTCAACACGTTCGTCAACGCCACCAAGGTGGACAGGCGGCCATTCCGCGGCGACTGGTGCAACCAGAACGGCGCCGGCCTCGGGCCGTTCCCGCAGGCCAACCCGAACTCCTCCTTCACCCACCTGTACGCGTACGTGTGGATCAAGCCACCGGGCGAGTCCGACGGTGACTACCCCACCGCCACCCACACCCACGGCGACCCGCACTGCGACCCGAACAGCACCAACACCGACGGCAATGGGAACACCTACCCCACCAACGCGATCCCGGGATATGACATCCCGGCCGGCCAGTGGTTCCCGGCCCAGTTCACCCAGCTGGTCCAGAACGCCAACCCGGCCGTCCCCTAACCGGAACAACGGGAAGGCCACGCTGGTCAGCCGACCGGCGTGGCCTTCCCGTTGGCGGCGCTGGTTCCGCCCTGGTCCGCCACGGCCGGGGTCATTGCGGCCGCCTGCGGGCCCCAGACCACGGCTGGTTCCGTGTGGCGTTCTGGTACCCCGACGATGGCGGCCAGGTCCGAGCCGTCGATGGTCTCCCGTTCGAGCAGGAGGTCGACCACCCGGCCGAGGGTGTCCAGGTTCGCGCGCAGCAGCATGGTCGCCCGGGTCTCGGCCTCGCGGAGCAGCTTGGCGACTTCCCGGTCGATGGACCGCTGAGTCTCCTCGGCGTAGGGACGTCCCGCGAACGGATTGTCCCGGCTCGGTCCTTCCGGTCCGTAGCCGATGGGCCCGACCTCGGTCGAGAAGCCCCATTCGCGGACCATCCGGGTGGCCAAGTCGGTGGCACTCGCCAGGTCATTCGCGGCCCCGGTCGAAGGCTCGCCGAGGACCACGATCTCCGCGGACCGGCCGCCTAGGCGGACGGCCAGCGTGTCGGTGAGGTAGCTCTGCCGGTACAGGTGGCGTTCGGCCTCGGGCAGCTGCTCCGTCACCCCGAGCGCCGCGCCCCGCGGGAGGATGGTGACCTTCGCGACCGGGTCGGCGTTCTCCGACAGGACCGCGACGAGCGCGTGACCGGCCTCGTGCACGGCGACGGAGTGCTTTTCCTCGGGCAGCAGCGCGTTGGAGCCGTCACGCCGGCCGATCAGCAGCCGGTCCCGCGCCGCGGCGAAGTCGTCCGCGGTGATGACACCGCGCCCGTCGCGCACCGCGTTGATCGCCGCCTCGTTCACCAGGTTAGCGAGGTCAGCGCCGGAGAACCCCGGTGTCCCCCGGGACACCACGCCCAGGTCCACATCAGGCCCGAGCGTCTTGCCCTTCCCGTGGATGGCCAGAATCGCCGCCCGCTCCTCCTGGTTGGGGAGGGGTATGTCCACCGTCCGGTCGAAGCGGCCGGGCCGCAGCAGGGCCGTGTCGAGGATCTCGGCCCGGTTGGTCGCTCCCATCACCACCACGCTGGCCCCCGGCTCGAATCCGTCCATGTCGGACAGCAGCTGGTTGAGGGTCTGCTCGCGCTCGTCGTTCGAGCCGAACCCGCCGGGACCGCGACGGCCGCCGATGGCGTCGATCTCATCGATGAAGATGATCGACGGCGCATGCTTGCGGGCGTCCTCGAACAGACTCCGCACCCGTGATGCGCCGACGCCCACGAACATCTCCACGAAGCTCGACCCGCTGAGCGCGAAGAACGGCACCCCCGCCTCGCCCGCGACCGCTTTCGCCAGGAGCGTCTTCCCGGTGCCGGGCGGCCCCACCATCAGCACGCCCTTGGGACCGACCGCGCCCGCGCTCGCGTAGCGCCCGGGGTGTTTCAGGAAGTCGACGACCTCCATGACCTCGGCCTTGGAGCCCTCATATCCGGCGATGTCCGCGAACCGCGTGGAGGGCCTCTCCTCGTCATACAGCTTGGCCTTTGACCGGCCAAAACTCATGATTCCGCCGAGCTGCTTGCGGCCGCGCCGGGCGAACCAGAAGAAGACGCCCACCAGCAGCAGCAGCGGCCACAGGGAGAAAATCAGGCTGGCCACCGAGTAGCTACCTGAACTGGTGCCCGTGACCTGGACCTTGTGCTTGAGAAGGAGAGGGGAAAGAGCGTTATCGCTCAGCGCGGTGGGGATCTGCGAGCTGTAGGCGACGCCGTTATCCAGCTTGCCGGTCACCAGCCCGGTCGAACTGATCGTCGCCGTCGAGACCCGGTTGGCGGTCACTTCGCTGACGAAGCCGCTGTAGCTGAAGTCCCGGATCGCCGGGCTCTTGAAGCCCGGGTGGAAGAGGAGGAGGGTCCCGAGCACCAGCCCGCCCAGCAGGACCCAGATCGGCCAGCGCGGAGTCTGCTTCGGCGCGGGAGCGGGCGCGGATGGCCGTTTGCCCAGCTTGTTTATTCTGTTCGGTGGACTCATGCCAGCCTCGGCTCTAAGAAATTTCACAATGTGACCGCCGAGGTCCGGGGCAGCCAGAAAAGTCCATAGCGGCACGTGCGCGGTGACGAGACTTTTCCCGAACGATCACCAGGTTGGGATGCATTCGAGCTACCGCGTTCAGCGCGATGTCGGCGGACCTGGGCATTAGCCCGTGCAGTGCGACCGCCTTCGCATGTTTCCCGCTCTCTCCAAAGCGTACGCCGCCGCTTATATATTTCCGGACCGCGGACCGCGGCCCGTGCCCCGGCTAGCTGGTCCTCGTCGGCACGGGCGCCGAGGGCACGCCGGACGGGGTGGGCGTCGCCGCCGCCGGCGCTGAGGCGCCGGACGGCACCGGCTGGGGCGTGCCCAGGGTCGGCGGCGTCGCCGGCCGGGTCGCGGGGACCGGCGGGGCCGCGGGGACCGGCCGGGTGGCGGGCGCCGCCGGAGCCGGGCGCCCGCCCCCGGCGACGCCGATCACGACGCCTGCGGTCACGGCCCCCGCGACCGCGAGCGTGGCCACCGCACCGCGCACCCTCCGCCGCCGGCGCCGCCGGTCACCGCGCCGGATGACCTCGGCCGGCGGCAGCGGCCACGCCTGTTCCGCACCCTGATCGGCGAGCCGGTGCAGTTCGTCGCCGAGCTCAGACATCACTCTCCCCCTGTCCGCCGCGGACGGCTCCCCCGGCCGTGCGCGGCCCGACCGACTCACGCAGGTACGGCGCGAGCGCGGCCCGGCCGCGGGCCAGCCGGGCCTTCACGGTGCCGTCCGGCACCCCGGTCTCGGCGGCGATCTGGGCCACGCTCAGGTCGCACACGTAGTACAGGACGAGTGCCCGGCGCTGCTCGGCGGGCACCTTGCGCAAGGCGCCGATGAAAGCCACCCGGTCCGGTGTCGGCCCGGGGGCTACCTGAGCCGGTGGATGCAGGCGGAGCAGGACCCGGCCGCGCCGGGCCCGGTGCCAGCGGGAGACGGCGATACGCCAGGCGGTCGCCCGGACCCACGCCTCCGGTGCGCCGCCACGGTCAAGCTGCCCGCGGTGCGACCAGGCCCGGACGAAGGCTTCCTGGACCACGTCCTGGGCCTCGGCCCGGTCCCCGGTCATCGCGTACAGGTGGCCGACCAGCCGGCGGAAGGACGCCGCGTAGAAATCGGAGAACTCCTCAGGGCTCAACGAGCCTCCCTGGTCGCCTCGCCCGGCCGCATCACGCCGCTCACCCTAGGCCAGTTCCGGCCCGGGCGGCCGGGTCCGCGGCGTTGCATATCTCACCGGCTGCCCGTGCAACCAGATGCGCCTCCCGCAGGTACCCACGGCGACCGCTGGCCATCCCGGCCGGCCTGAACTGGAGGTCCCGCATGAGGACACCTGGCCCGCGCACGATGGCCTGGCTGGGGCTGCCCGCCGCCGCCCTGCTGGCCGGCGGCACGGCCCTGGCCGTGACGTCCGGGGGCGGCGGCCACCCCGCCGCGGCCGGACTCGACTCTGCTATCAGGCACGGGGCTATCAGGCACGGGGCTATCAGGCACGCGGCTGTCACCCACCCGGCCGCCGCCCCCGCGCTGAGCCATCCACGCTGCACCGCGACTCCCGTTCCGGTCCCGTCCGGGCCGCCTGCACCCGTGCCCAGCCCCACCAGGGTCAGCACCCCGGTCCCCGTTCCGTCCGGGCCGCCTGCACCCGTGCCCAGCCCCACCAGGGTCAGCACCCCCGTCCCGGTTCCGTCCGGGCCGCCTGCCCCGGGCCCGGCCCGGGCGGGCTGCACGCCCTCGCCCGTGCCGCCGGCCGGCGGCACCCCGGTGCCGGTGCCCTCCGGGAGGGCGGCGCCTACTCCAGCGCCGGCGCCCCCGGCGGCCAGCACACCCGTTCCCGTGCCCTCCCCGCGGGGTACCCCGGCCCCCGTGGCAGGCAGTTAGCCGCGGGACGTTCAGCCCGCCTGGACGGGGCATCCGGCCCTGACGCAGGGACCCCGTCCAGGCGCACCGTGAGGGCAGACCCGGGTGGGTCAGCCGACCCGTGCCCGGGCGTATACCGGGAGATGGTCATGCGAGCGCTCGTCTATCACGGCCCCGGCCAGAAGGCCTGGGAAGACGTCCCGAAGCCGGAAATCATCGCTGACACCGACGCGGTCGTCCGCGTCAACGCCGTCACGATCTGCGGCACGGACCTGCACATCCTCAAGGGTGACGTCCCGGCGGTGACCGACGGCCGGATCCTCGGTCACGAGGCTGTGGGGACCGTCGAGTCCGTGGGCAGCGGGGTCAAGACGGTCAGCCCCGGGGACCGGGTGCTGGTCTCCTGCATTTCCGCGTGCGGGACCTGCCGGTTCTGCCGCGAGGGTCACGCGGGCCAGTGCCTCGGGGGCGGCGGCTGGATCCTGGGCCACAAGATCGACGGAACCCAGGCCGAGTACGTCCGGGTCCCGTTCGCCGACACCTCGACCTACCCGGTGCCAGCCGGGGTCGCCGATGAGGAGATCCTCATGCTGGCGGACATCCTGCCCACCGCCTACGAGGTCGGCGTGCTGAACGGCGGCGTGCGGCCCGGTGACGTGGTCGCGATCGTCGGGAGCGGCCCAATCGGGCTGTCGGCGATCCTGGGGGCGCGGCTGTTCAGCCCCAGCCACATCGTCGCGATCGACCTGGCCGACTCCCGGCTCGAGGCCGCGAAGCGGTTCGGCGCGGACGTCACGGTGAACAACGCCGGCCAGGACCCGGAGGAAGTAATCCGGCTGCTGACCGACGGCCTGGGCGCCGACGTCGCCATCGAGGCGGTAGGCGCGCCCGCCACCTTCGAACTCGCCGCCCGGCTGGCCCGGCCCGGCGGCCATATCGCCAACATCGGCGTGCACGGCGAGCCCGCCACCCTGCACCTGGAAGAACTGTGGATCAAGAACGTCACCATCACCACCGGGCTGGTCAACGCCTACTCCACCGCCACGCTGCTGCGCCTGGTGACCAGTCATCAGCTCGACGCGGCGAAGTTCATCACGCACCACTTCGGGCTGGATGACTTCGAGCAGGCCTACGACGTGTTCAGCCGGGCGGCTGACACCGGCGCCCTCAAGGTCGTCCTCGCCCGGACGTAGCACCCGGCGCTGTCATCGTGGGGCCGCGCGACAACCACTGACCCGCGCGGCCTCACCCACGCCACCCCACCCACACGTCTCCTGTCCGCGCATGCCCTTCCCCTATGCTGGGATTGGCAGCCACGCCTGCCTGATCCGAGTTGCCCCAGCCCGGCGCTGCGGGTAGCGATGAGGACAAGAGCGGCACAGCCCTGGCGTGGGTCCTCCTTCTCGCCCATCGTGATCACTCTGCGCGGTGGCCAGGCGCCGGGACAGGGCCGCCGGATCGAGGACACGATGCCGCATGACAAGATCAGCGCTGCCGCCCGCAAGCGCATGGCAGAAACCGGAGAGCCCTACGCCGCCGCCCGGCGCGCGGTGATGACCGAGCACCGGGCCAAGGGCCAGAACCCGTCTTCGAGTACGGGCTACACGCTCACGATGTCCGCCGAGATTCACGACTGGCTGGCTGACCTTCGCGGCAGCGACCCCCAGGCAGCCATGCGCGTAGCGCAAGCGCTGATCATGCTGATGGAGAAAGGTGCCAGCCTCGCAGATCCGCTGGTGGCCTCCACGGCAGATTCCTGGCCCGCGGCACTGATCCAGGCCCTCGACCGAGCCTATGCGGAGCGCCTGGAGCGGCTGACCGCCATGCGCGGGAACCAGGCCGACGCCGCCATCTTGATCAAGGACATCCAGGATCAGGTCGCCGCGCTGGAGACGGCGCAGGCGAAACTGGAGGACCTGCACCGCCGTGCGCTGGATGCAGGCAAGCCACAGGAAGCAACGGACGCAGCGGACAAACTGGCCGCGCTGCATCAGCAGATAGCCCAGGCGCGCCGGCTGCTGCCCGGGGTGATCGCGGCCAGCCAGCGACTGAGCCAGGCCACCCAGCGGCTCCAAGCCCGCGCCGAAGCGTGGCGGGCCCGGAAGGAAACCCTGAAGGCGAGCTACACCGCGGCATCCGGCAGCCTACGGGTCGGCGAGGCCATCGCGGCCCTGAACCTGGCCGGTGATGACGGCGACCCGCAGCACGACGAAAGCGGGGAAGCGATCAGCACGGCGGCGGACGCCAGACTTGCCGAGCTCACCACGCAGATCGAGCGGGAACTCGGCCAGGGGGCCTGGCCAGAAGGCCTGATGGAGCTACGACCCGGTGCACCGGCGCGCAGCGACACCCGCATCCTGTTCGCAATCGAGCCTCCCGGAACCGCGCTGCTCATCGCGGTGCTGGAGGGACCCGAAGTCGTAGAGGACCAGTTCCCCGAGGCCGTCATCGCATCCGCGGACATGCTCCGGCGGGTACGGGCTGGCCAGGCGCCCGAAGCAGCAGCCCACGCCTACGCGGACACCCGGTCATGGCTACACGAGTTCTATCCCGGCAACCTCGGCGACGCCAGCGCCGATCCAGCCCAGCCGCGCGACACGCCGGGGTCCGCCTTCTCCGGCGGATCCAGGTAGAGCCCGACAACATCGCGGACTTTATCGATGAACTGCGGGTCCGCCGATAACTTCCAGGTCTCCACGACGTGGGGCCTCCTGGAACCGGCCCCGCCACTTGCGGACCGTGTCCCGCGAGACACCCAGGTCAGCGGCCGCCGCCGTGACCGACTTGCCGTCTGCGCTGGCCAGCACGATCCGCGAGGGGTTTGGCTTTCCCTTCAATTTGGCCCTGGACGTCGTCCCTTTTCGCGCCAGACATTGCCAGATGTTTGCTGAACGTAGGTGACCTTCGCCTCTAGCCAATCGACTTCCCGGGAAGTAAGCCGGGGAAAGTACCCCCTAGGAGATCGTCCTGAAAGACACCGGCATGCAAGTCTTTCGCTATTGGCCTCATTATCGTGGCGTGGGTGGAGGCCGCGAGCCTAAAAGAAGGAAGGAATAGTCATGAATATCAAGCAAGGTATCCGCGCCGTCCTGGTTGCCGTGGCGGCGTCCGCTGCCCTCGTGCTCACCGGGGGAGCGGCGAGCGCGGGCACAGCGCCGGCTAGCCCGCCCCCGGGCATCCCGCTGGTGTCGGCACAGGTTACCGGCTGGTCGAACTTCCAATACCGGCCCGGTGTTATCTATGTCGGGCAGCGCGGCTTGCCGTTTGTTACCCATCTGTCGTGGCGGTACGGGAATGGTTACTGGAACTACGCGTCAGCGACGACTCGCACCGGAGAAATCGTCCTGTACTGGCCGCAGCCCGGTGTTCCCTCGTACCTGTGGCCGTACTCGACGCACTTCGTCTCGGTCTACCTGCACGCCCCGCTGACCCACAACGGCCAGCCGTACTTCAGCAAGATGCGGTGGACCTGGCACAACGTTCATGGTGTGCCAAAGGCCATGTACTGGCTGACGGTCGGAGGTGACTGGTCGCCCCGCTGAGTGCCGCCTAACTACCCATACCCCGCAACTCAGGAACCCGCTACGTCGGGTTCCTGGCGTGTGCGGACAACTAGTGCGGCCCGGGGTTCCCCAAGGAGCGGCGGCTGGAGCCGCAGATCACCATCGGCGTGCTCACTGTCCCGCTATGCGTCGTACTTATTCGGCCCAGGCGTCCCGGGAAGGCAGTAGAACACGATCAGCGTGATGGTGCCAATGACAGGGATGAAGCCGATGAGCCACCAGAACCCGCTCTTGCCGGAGTCGTGCAGCCGCCGGACCGCCAGGCTGAGAGTCCCGATGGTGACGATCGCATAGAAGATGTACTGGATCGCGACGGCATGGGCTGCGTTCCCGATGACGGCGCCTATTATATCGATGATGATGGCGCCGAGGAAGACCCACCAGAATGCGGATCGTGAGGCGCGGCCGCTGAAGGTGACGATGTTCCTGAAACCCTCGGAGATCGCCTCCCCGAAGCTGACGGGCCCGCCCTGCAGGTAGCCCCGCTGGCTGGGGTCCCAGCCGCCCTGCGGTGGCTGCCCGTAACCACCTGACGGGTCCTGCGGGTACGGCTGGTAGGGGCTGCTCATGAATATCCTCCATTTTATTCCGCGGTTTTCAGCGGTTCCTGCTCCGGGAACGTTACCGATTCTCGCCCGGTTCGGGCCTTAAGGAAAGTATTTTGAGCGTTTTGGTGCTCCTTATGCGGCGAAGTGCATGGCAACACATTTCTCACGCTGCGGTGAGAACGCAGTCTGGGTGCGCAAGGGCCTCTGGCTGGCTCGTCATCCGCGGCCTAAACATAGCCCTGAGCGACCAGACGGTCCAGACCGCGAGCCGGGGTAAGACGGTCTCACTGACGCCTCGGGGTTCCCGCTGGCCAGATCCGCCTCGTGGCCGGTGGCGGCCACCTGCGTTGCGTCCGTGGTGGCCTGGGGCAGGTGTGGCTAAGGTGATGAGTTCCACGTCGTGGAAGCGCATGACGCCGAACCAGTCACTGTTCTCCGCCCGCATCAGCTGCTCAGCGTCCGCCGCGATCTCGTGGATGACCGTGATCGAATCGGCGCGGCTCATGTCGGCCTCCAGCTGCCGCAGCAGCCCGGCCATGCGCTCGTAGCGCTGGCAGTGACGGCGGAACTCCGACTGGGTCCTGATCCCGTGCACGGCCGCGCCGATGGCCGGCACGCAGATCGACAGGATAATCAGCAGCAGGCCGAACTCGGTCGGGTCCCCGTGGTGCTCACCCCAGCCCAGCAGGTGCAGGAACGCGGCGACCGCGGTGATCAGGAACAGCACGCCGGTCGCCGCGAACAGCCGGGAGTCCCAGGCTCCCTGGCGCCGGGCGGTGCCCTCGTGGTACCGGATCTGCGCCCCGATCCAGTGCTGGCTGAGGTAGTCACGCAGCGCCGCGACGTTGGCGGGGCCGATGCGCACCTCCGGGCGGCGCGCGGTGATCTCCTCCAGCGCCCGCTGGATCCACACCTCGGTGGGGTCGGACAGGTACCCAGGCGGCTCGCGGCGCTCTCCCGCGCGGTCCCCCGCCCCGGCCAGGGCCAGGAAGTAGCCGGAGCGCAGCCGCTCGGCCAGGAAACGGTAGGAGATCCACCGGTCCAGCACCCGCAGGCGCCGGCTGACCAGCGGGGCGGCGACGAGCAGCACCAGCAGGACCACCTCCCCCGCGACGATCCAGGTCAGCTGGGGCCAGACGGTGACCTGGACCGCGACGACGACCACTGCGGCCGCCGCGGCCAGGAACATGGTCCAGTTCGTCAGCCGGAATATCCGCTCCAGGCGGGTGGCCAGCACGTCGGCCCGGACGAAGTACGGCGTGATCCAGCTGGCCACGCTCATGCAGGCCGGCGCGAGCGGGCCTGCCTGCGCGGACTCCAGCCGGTCACGTTCCGTGCGGGCCCGGGATGCGAACTCCGGGATGGCCGCCGCGTTGTACTGGCGGAACTCCCGCGCGGCCTGCTCGACCCGCGCGGCCCGCTCATGGTCGTACCAGTAGACGGGCGGGGCCGCGCCTGCCGTGGCTACCCACGCCACCGGCACGCCCTGCTCGCGGGCGTACGCCACGACGGTGGCGGTACCGCCGCGGCCGCGGGGCGGCGCCCCGTCCCAGAGCGCGATGAGCACGTCGGCCCGGTCCACCACGTGCCGGCCCGCCCGCTCGTAGGCCTCCTCGCGGCTGCGCCCCGGCCGGGCCTGCCAGACCGAGGCCGCCCGCCCGAGCAGCTCGGTGAACTCCGCTTTCGAGGCTTCCCCGGGGAAATCACTTAGGTACTCCGCTGGCGGCAGCGGCAGCACAGCCTCCAGCGAGGCGCCCGGCGCGGCCAGCACCTCGGTCGCCACCAGGCGGTCGGCCCCCTCGGCCAGCGCGGAGATGACCAGCAGGGCAGGCTCGGCCGCCGGGCCCAGGAACCGTTCGATGACCCCCTGGATCGCGGCCCGGATGGCCGGGAGGAGCGCGGCCGGGTCGGTGAGCTGCCGGTGCCCGGTGACCCCGATGCGCAGCGAGAACGGCAGCTGACCCTCTCCCGCCGGGGGCCACGCAGTATCCGCTGGCCCGGCCTCCACCAGGTGCCGGTTCATCGGGCACACCCCAGCTCGGACGGCGGGGTGGCCGAGATGTAGCGGCGCCATTGTCCCGGGGTCAGGCTGTGCCCCGAGGTGGCGCAGGCGACCTTGATCCACTGGGCGGGCACCAGGCTGAGCTGGGTGAGCACGCCCTCGCTGGAACGGCTGTTGCCCTCGGTTACCGTGACCAGGCTGCGGCCGCCGGGGGTGAACGCCATCGTGGTCTGCTGGTACGGCGAGGTCTTGGTGATGGGGAAGGCGCCCAGCACGTGCCCGGAGCCAAGGTCGGCGAGGACGCCGCGGCCGTCGGCCCGCTCGCCCGCGACCAGGACCTGGCCCGCCGGGCCGGGGCTGACCGCGATGTTCCCGTAGTTCCAGGGCGTCCCGGCCTGGACGGAGCGGATTACCCGCGTGCCGTCCGCGCCGCGCAGGTCGATGTCGCCATTCTCCCGCTGCAGCACCAGGCGCGACCCGGAATAGGCCAGCTCGTAGGCCCTGACCCCGGGGACCTGCCAGGTCCGCCTGGTCCTCAGGTTCACGACGTAGACCTCCTGGTCGGATTGGTCGATGACCGCCGCCCGCGTCCCCGACGCGCCGATCGCGGCCTGGCGCTGGTACAGGCCGGCGTTCGGCGCGATGCCGGCCGGCCCGGGGACCAGGGCCCCGCCCGGGCCGGCCGCACCGGACGGGACCGGGCCGATCCAGATGGCCCCGGACGGGGCCATCGTGAACAGGCGGCGCCCGTCCGGGGACAGCGCCAGCCCCTGCGGTGGGTCAGGGTCCTGGCTGATCATGACGACACGCCCCTTTCCCCCGGCGGTCACGACCGACAGCGTGCGGCCGAAGGTATAGAGCCGGTTCCCGGCCGGGCTCCACAGCGGCAGCCCGTATTGCCCGGTCCCGCCCGTGGCGATCTTGGTGACCTGCCCGAACGACGAGCCGAGGCCCGCCCGCAGCAGCAGGTCCCCGTGGCTGTCGGTCAGTGCGGCCTGCCTGGCCGCCGGGCTGGATCGCCAGCCGGGGACCGGGGCAGACGCGGCCGCACCGCCAGGGCATGGGGACCGGGGCCGCCTGGCCGATGCGGGAGTACTGCCCGAGGTTCCATAGCGTGAGCAGGTTCCCGGAGGCTGAGATCAGCCGGGTGCGACTGGTCCCGACGAAGGCCAGGGAGGTACTGAACAGCGGCTCGGCGCCCGGGTAGGACCGCGGTGCGCTGGCCGGCCGGGCGCCCCGGACGACGCGCGACACGTGGATGCCGCTGGCGTCCTCGGACGCGATCCACTGGCCGTCGTGGCTGATGGCCAGGGCCAGGGCCAGGCGCCCGCCGGGCCGGGCGTGGCCGGCCCGGCCCGGCCGCCGGGTGCTCAGCACCCGCAGGCTCGACCCGGCGGCCACATAGCTGTGCGTGAACAGCGTGCCGGCCGGCGACAGGGCGTAGGTGTAGGCCGGGTACCGGGACGGCCCGAACGTGTTGACGGCGGACCCGGCCGCGGTGAGGCCGGGCAGGGCGAGCCGCCGCCAGGAGCCATACCGGCCGTCGAGCGCGACCAGCTCGGTGTCGCTGGGCACGGCGAGGCTGGTGACCGCAGGCGGGCGGCCCCGGTGCCAGGTGCCGAACCCGCGCAGCGGCGCCTGCCGCCAGGACCTGTCCGGCGTGCTCAGCACGTCCAGGTCGGGGAAGGCCGCGAAGGCGGCCACCCGGCCAGACGGCGATATCCCGGCGGCGGTGAACCGGCTCCCCTGCGGCGCGGCCCGGGACGCGACCACCCGGCCGCGGACCCACGTCCTGGCGGCCAGGCCCGTCGCGGCGGCCACGGTGCCCCCGTCCGCGCTGACCGCCACCGCGCTGACCGGCCCGGCCATCCGGCCGTAGCTGACCGGCCGGAACGTGGACAGGCTCCAGCCGCGCACCCAGCCGTTCCTGGTCCCGGCGACCACGGTCGCGCCGTCCGGGGCGACGGCGAGGGCCGAGACCGGGCCGGGAGCCTGCAGGAAGCGCTGTACCTGCGGGTCAGCCTGCACCGCGGCGAACAGGGCCGCGCGGGCCTGCGGGTTGCCGGGGTCGAGCCGGTAGGCCTGGACTGCGAACAGCTGCGCGAGGTCCGGGTGCGAGCTGGTCAGCGACACCGCCGTGGACGCCAGCAGGCCCGCGGTGGCCACGGTGTTCTCCTGGTCGGCGCGATCGCGCTGGGCTTTCGCGATGAACGCCGCGGTCAGCGAGAAGGCCAGCAGGACGGCCAGGGCGGCCGCGACCGAGACGGCGGCCTGCACGGTCCGGCGGCGGCGGCGGATGTGCTCCCCGATCAGGGTGTCCTTGGGCACGTGCCGGATGGCCGCGGCCAGGTCGGCCACGGCATCCTGCAGGCGCGGGTCCGCGGACCGGAGGCTGTCCCCGGCGTCCCGGGCCCAGCGCAGGTCCACCCAGCGCGGCTCCTGCGCGAACGCGTGCCCGAGCGCCTCCGCCGGCAGCGCGGTGGTGGCGGCCCAGTCCAGGTCGCCCGCGGTCTCGTCCCAGACCAGCTCGCCCGCGGTCACCGCGATGAGCAGGTGGTTCACCGGGCGGTGCCCACGCCACCAGGAGATCTCCCGGGCCACCCAGCCGGACTGCGCCGACTCCGGGGAGGCCATCAGGATCAGCCAGCCGGAGCCGGCCAGCGCCTCCTCGATCGTGGTCCACAGGTGCGGTGAGGCAGCCAGGCTGGTCTGGTCCCGGAACACGTGCAAGGCGCGCACCCGGTACCAGGGCTTGGCGAAGTGCTCCAGCTCGGTCTGGAGCCGCGCGGTGACCGCGCCGTCGAGCTGGTGGCTGTAGGAAATGAAGGCGTCGTAGCCCCGCTCCTCGCCTGCCGCCACGTTCCCCCCGCTGCGGTGCGCCCAGCTTTCCCCTGTTCCACCCCTTTGTTACTAAGAGTGACAGAGAGGTTGCTACAGGCTACATGGCGTGCCGTTCAGGCTGAAGGCAGTGGGGGCGGCGTCGCTGCTGGTCCAGGTGCCCTGGAAGCCCAGGGAGACCGCGGAGCCGGCCGCGATCCTCGCGTTGTAGCTGGCGTTGGTGATGGACACCGCCGCCCCGCTCTGGGTGGCCGACCCGCTCCAGGCGTTGGTGATCTTCTGGTCGCCGGGGAAGGTGAAGGCCAGCGTCCAGCCGTTGATCGCGGACGAGCCCGGGTTGGCGATGGTGACGCTGGCCACGAACCCGCCCGCCCACTGGCTCTGGGTGCTGTAGGTGACCTGGCAGCTGCCGCTGCTGGGGGTGGTGCTCGGCGTCGGAGTGGGCGTGGGGGTGGGGGCTGGGTGAGCCCGTCGGCGTGGGGGTGGGCGTGGGCGTGCCGCCGCCCCCGCCCGAGCTGGCCGGGATGACGTAGGTGACCAGCGAGCGGGCCGGGATGGTCGCGCTGAACGCGCCGCCGCTGACCGTGGTGGCGCCCTGGGCGGCGGTGTCGCTGGAGGCGTTGGTCAGGTACGGCGTGACCGTCGCCCCGTCCGGGGTGCCGGTGCCGGACAGTGAGTAGGTGATGGGGTCGGCGCTGGCCGCGGTGTTCAGCGCGACCACGGCCACCGAGCCGTCGGTGTTCCGGAACGCGGTCAGGTCGACCGCGCTGTTGGAGCTGGTCGCCCCGATCCGGACCGCGCCGGGCCGGACGTACCGGCTGTAGTTGGCGAACGCCCACAGCCGCCCGGACGGGGCGACCGTGGAGCCGTTGATCTGGATGAGGCCCTCGTTGTCGCCGTTCTCCGACGGGGTGGTGCTGCCCCACCAGTACAGGAACGCACTCAGGTTGGCCGCGGTCAGCCCGGTGTAGATGTGCTGCGCCCAGGTCAGGCCGGAGGCGCCGGTGCCGTCGTCCCAGGCCGGGTCCCAGGTCTCGAACGTTGACCACTCGGTCTGCCAGGCCGGCCTGGTCCAGCCGGACAGCGCCGAGGCCGGGGCCTGGGTGTAGCCGTGGCTGGTGAAGACCGCGGTATCGGCGCTCGCCGTGGGGTCGGACTCGATGGCGCTGGCGTACTGCTGCGCGTAATCCCAGCCCTCAGTGGCGCAGCACTCCATCTTGACCGGCAGCCCGGACGAGGCCAGGGCCGGGCCGAGCACGTCCAGGAAACCGGCCGTCTGCGCCGGGCTGAGCTGCATGCTGTCGTAGCTGGTGGACAGGTTGGCCTCGTTTTCCGGGCCGATATAGGTCAGCGGGTCCCCGGCGGCCGCGTAGTCCCTGGCGTACTGAACCAGGTAGTTCGCGTACGCCTGGCGCCAGTCACCGCTGGAGCAGGTCGCACCGGCCAGGCCGCACACCGCGCCACCGTTGTCCGCCGAGTCGTTGGTCTTCATGAACGGCGGCGCGCTCCATGCGTCCGCGAACACGTTGGTCACCCCGTAGTCGGCCTTGATCTGCTGCGCGAACCACAGCTGGCCCGCGTCCTGGCTGATCGAGGCCAGCGACGCGTAGGCGGGCGCCGCGGCCGGGCTGGCGGGCGCGGACGGCTCGATGGTGCTGCCGGAGTCAGCGCTGATCTCGTTGCGCAAGATGGTCAGCCCGGCCCCCGAGACCGGGCTGTACAGCAGGCTCAGCGCCTGCTGCTGCACGGACGCGGACGCGTTCATCACCGTCTGGGCCTCGCCGAACGCCTCGGACGCACCGAACCCCGTCATGGTCTGGTACTCGTGGCGCCGTTGATGGTCGCGGTGTCCGCGGCGGCGGCGGGCCTGGACACCGCGACCATTCCCGCGGCGATCAGCGCAAGCGCCGCGGCGACCGGGAGGATGGTTCGGCGGTTCATGTCGCGCACCCCGTTCCATTGACCGCGAAGCTGGCCGGTGCCGCATCGCTGCTGGTGAACGTGCCGGTGAAGCCGATCGTGACCGAGCCTCCCGGCGCGATCGTGGCGTTGTAGGACTCGCTGGCCGCGGTGACCGCCTCCCCGGACTGGGTGAAGCTGGCCGTCCACATGCTGGCTATCTTCTGGTCGCCGGGGAAGGTCCAGGTCAGCGTCCACGGGCTGATCGCGGCGGTGCCGGTGTTGGCCAGCACGATCTGGGCCTGGAACCCGCCGGCCCAGCTGTTGGTCAGCGAGTAGGCGGCGGAACAGGACACCGGGGCGGCGCTGCCGGTCGGCGGCGGGGTGCCGTTCACCGCGCCGGGCAGCGCGAACTGGATCGAGGCCAGCTCCGACTGCTTGGCCGCGCTGACCGGGGTGGCGTCGTAGTTGCTGTCCAGCAGGTCGTAGGAGTCCTCGCCGTTCAGCGCCCAGTAAGTCCAGCCCATCCAGGGGTGCGCGGACAGGTAGGAGACCAGGCTCGCGAACCACTGGCCCTGCGAGCCCGCGGCGCTGCTCGCCACGTCGGCCGCGGTGTTATCGGTGCCGAACTCGCCGACCCAGACCGGGGCGGTGTTCTGCGTGTACAGGTAGCCCCAGTTGGCGTTCCAGACCGCGTCCAGGCTGGCCGCGGTGGTCGAGGAGCTGAACCAGGCCTGCTGGAACAGGTTCGGGCCGTAGTCGTGCGCGGAGTAGACCACGTGGCCCGGCGAGCTGAGCGTGACCGGGTACTGGCCCGCCTCGGCCAGGTCCCCGCCCCACCACGTGGAGTTGGTGCCGCCGGACGCCGCCGGGTTCTCGCTGATGCCCTCACAGAAGATCAGTGCGCCCGGGTCAGCGGCCAGGATCGCGTTCCCGGCCTGCTCGTAGGCCAGCCGGACGTCGGTGCTGGCGACGCCGGTGCCCCAGGTGGCGCCCTGGGCGTAGCTGTCGCCGGCCGGGGTGTGCGGCTCGTTGCGCAGGTCGAAGCCGACCACGGTGGGGTTGCCCGCGTACCGCCTGGCCAGCGTGACCCAGTCGTTCACCCAGTCCTGGCTGGTGTACGTGCTCGTGTACCACAGGCCGTTGGCCTCGGCGGACTCCCCGGCCTCGGAGCGGTGATCATCCAGGATGACCTTCAGGCCCTCCTGGCCCGCGTAGGTGACGATCTTGTCGAGGATCTGCAGCGAGTTGAGGCCCTTGAGGTCGGTGTTGATCGGGCCGGTGGCGTTGTAGAAGCTGAGGTTCTGCGGGACGATCGGCGATTCCACCATCTGGTTGGAGAACGGGATCCGGATCGTGTTGTAGCCCAGGTTCTTGATGTCCCCGATGATCGCGTGGTAGTCCTGCGCCCACAGCCCGTGCACGATCTCGTCCGGCGTCTCGAACCCGTACCAGTTGATCCCGGCGATCCGGACCGGGGTGCCGCTGGAATCCAGGATCTGATTGCCGCTGGTGTGCCAGAAGCCGGACCCCGCCCCGGTGGCCGCGGCGGCGCGGGAGAGCGCGCCGGCCCCGGCGATACCGCCTGCGACCAGGGCAAGACTGCCGGCCAGCGCCGCTGCCGCGCGGGGGAGCCGCATGACGTGCCTCCTTGGGACAGGCCGGGTCAGGCCCGGGTCAGGGTGAGCATGGTGATCGAGTAAGGCGCGACCGTGGCCGCGGCGGCCCGGGCCTGCGGGCCGGTCAGGGTCTGCAGCGCGCTGCTGGCCGGGCCGTAGAACAGCACCGGCGCGGCGGGGCTGAGCCGGTAGCCGGGGACGCTCAGGCTGGGGGCGAAGCTGGTGGCCGGGTCGTCGTTGACCAGCAGCACGCGGAGCTGGCCGCCGGCCGCGCGGGCGGCGAACACCTGGACCAGGCCCTGGCTGGAGCTGGTGGTGAGCAGCTGGTCGCCGGGCTGGATGAACCGGCCCAGCAGCTGGAGGCCGTAGTAGGCCGGGAACGGGGTCTGCGCGGGCGGCTCGCAGACCTGCGCCCCGTTCACGCTGCCGCAGCTCCCGTCGGACAGTACGCCGTAGTCGCCGTAGTCCGCTGATCCGGCCAGGGCCGCGCCGTTGTCGCCGGAGGTGACCATGCCGTTGTGGATCTGCCACCAGTCCACGTTCGAGACGCCGTTCTCCAGCCAGGTCAGGTAGTCCTGCTCCAGGTAAAGCGCGTTCACGATGCTCAGGGTCTGCTTGCCCGGGTTGGACGACACCGAGTTCGTCTCGGTGATCATGATGGGCAGGCCGGGATCACCCGCCCAGCTGGTGAACTCCTGGCGCAGCGCGGTGACCGACGCCGGGATCTGCGCGGTGTCCGCGAGCAGGCCCGCGTCGGCCGGGCCGGGCGGGGTGATGGTGGCGGGGTTCTGCGGGTACCAGTGCACGTCCGCGAAGCCGATCTGGCTGCCGAGGGCGGACAGCACGGTCTGGTTCCACGACTGCGGGCTGGTCGCCGGGTTGGTCACGCCGTCCGGCCAGTTGTTCGGCGCGCCGGAGGCGGTCAGCACGACCCCGACCGAGATGCGCGGGTCCACGGCCTTCATGGCCTTGATGTACTGGGCCGCGCTGGCCGCGTACGTGGCCGGGCCGCAGTTGTACGTCTGGCCGGGCTCGCGGCCCAGGACCACCGGGCCGCCGGCCGGGGTGGTGGTGCAGTGCGCGTCCGCCTCCCAGTCCGCGCCGTACGTGCCGTTCCCGTAGATCTCGTTGCCGATCTCCCAGTACCGGATCCCGTAGTGATGCTCGACGTTCGCGTAGCGCACCCAGTCGGCGGCGATCTGCGGGCCGGTCTCGCCGGAGCCGTCCTGCTGGCCGATGGTGTCGCCGGTGCCGTAGTCCACGGTCACCATGGCCTGGGCGCCGGCCTGCCGGACGACCGACATGAACTGGCTGAAGTCCACCGCCTCGGCCTGGCTGCTGATCACGTCGGTGCTGGTCTTCCAGTCGTACTGGTCCGACTCGCTGCCACCGGGCAGCCGGACCACGCTGATCCCGGCCTGGCGGAGCAGGGCGGGGACCTGCCGGTCCAGCAGGCTCGCGTCGTAGCTGGAGGCGTTGATCCCGATCGCGGTGCCGGGCACGGTGGCCAGCGGCTGGGCCGGGCTGACGGTGATCTGCGCGGCCTGCGCGGCCGGGCTGGTGGCCGGCGGGCTGGTGGTGGCGGCCAGGCTGACGCCGGTACTGACCATCGAGATGACCAGGCTGGCCAGGGCCAGGCTCAACGCCACGGCCATCGAGCGCCGGGCGAGGTGGGGACTGCACGGCATGACCTGCTCCTCATCGTCGAGGTTGTCCCCCGGCGGACGATACCCAGCCCGCCGGGCGGCGGGTCAAGGCCCGCTCCCGGCGGCGGCCGGCCGTCCCGGCCCCGGCGCTGGTCGGGCCGGGGCCGGCGGGTACGGGGGGATGAAACTAGCTGAAAGCGGAGGCCGGATCCCAGGCACCCGCGGGAGCCCGCCACGATCCGGCCCGGACCGTCCGGGGCGCCCCGCTGCAGGCGTCCCGGACGGCCCGGTGCTGGTCAGCCGCCGGCCAGGGATTTCAGGTGGGCCTCGACTCCTGCGCCGTAGCCGGTCGGCGTGCCGGTGTAGTCACTGATCAGCCCGGGACCGGAGGAGCAGTTGAAGTCCGCGTTCCAGGCCCAGGCCAGGTAGCTGGTCGATTGCGAGTCCAGCCAGGTCATCAGCGGGCCAACATAGCCGTCCGCGCAGTCGTTCTCGCCGATCTCCCCGGCCACCACCGGTACCTGCGCGATCACCGGGGCGATCTGGCTGGTCCAGCAGGACTGGCTGGAGCAGGTGTTGAAGTTATACGAGTGCCAGGACGCGACCAGGTTGTGGTCGGGATCGGCCGGCTCGCTGGCCAGCCACGAGGTCAGGTCGTTGGAATACTCCTCACCGCCCAGCATGAGCACGTTGTTCGCCCCCGCCGAGCGGACCGCGCTGACCATCGACTGCATGCCCGCGACCTGGTAGGAGATACCGGGACAGGTCCCGCCGGACAGCCAGCACGTCCAGCCACTGGCGGTGGACCCGGTCGCGCGGGACGCGTACGGCTCATTGAACAGGTCGAAGATGACCGCGTCGTTGCCCTTGAAGGTGCTGGCCACCGAGGTCCAGAACGGGATGGCCTGCGCCGCGTCCGGCATCGGCTTCTGGCAGGTCGCCTGGGCGGACGAGCAGCCGGAGGAGTTCCCCGTGTACAGCCCGTCGGTCCAGTGCAGGTCCAGGATGGCCACCATGCCGTTCGCGTTCAGCAGGCTCACGTACGCCTTGATGGCGTTGATGTAGTTCGCGCCCGCGTAGGCCGAGTTGACGTAGGACTCCGCGTTCCAGCACGCCTCGTTCAGCGGCACCCGGACCGCGTTGACGCCCCAGTTCTTCATGGCGGTGAGGGACGCCTGGTCGTTGGGACCGTCGAAGATCCCGTTGCCCTGCACGCACGCGTACTCCGTGCCGGAGCGGTCCACCCCGTGCAGCACGACCTGCTGGCCGCTGGCGTTGACCAGCTTGTTCCCGGACACGTGCAGCTGCGGCGCGGGCCCGCTGCCCGTCGAGGTGGGCGACGGGGTCGGGGTCGGGGTCGGGGAGGAGGACGGCGTCGTGGTCGGCGTGGGGGTCGGGCTCGGCGAGCCGGAGGCGCCGTTGCAGGTGGTTCCGTTGAGGGTGAAGGTGGCGGGGGCGGTGTTGGTGCCGCTGTAGGTGAAGTTGGCGCCGATCTGGGTGGAGGCGCCGGTGGCCAGGCTGCCGTTCCAGCTGGCGCTGGCGACGCTGATGGCCTTGCCGCTCTGGGTCCAGGTGCCGCTCCAGCCCTGGGAGAGGGCCTGGTTCCCGGTGTAGGAGTAGCCGAGGGTCCAGCTGGTGATCGCGGACCCGGTGTTCTGCACGGTGACGGCCGCGGTGAACCCGCTCCCCCAGTCACTGCTCACCGTGTAGCTGACCTGGCACGAGGACGCCGCCTGGGCGACACCGGGGCTGGCCGCTACCGCCGCGCCTGCGGCCAGGCCACCGGCGGCGAGTAAGCCGCTGAGATACCCGACGCGCCTGGCCACGCCAATCACGCGGAGTTTCACGATATACACCTCCCTGAACGGCCGGGCCGCGGCCCGGCGGCGGCACGTATTCCCCTGGACACACTTACCCGGGTCAGGGAGAAAATGCCTCCTGGCGGCTCGCATGGATCATGCGCGCAGTCTGCCAGATACGCCCTGGCGAGTCGGCGGGAACATGACATGCCGACGATAACGGCCTGTGACTAAACCGGTCAAGTGATCGGTCCCGATGAAAATGGCGCGGTTAGTTTCATAGACAAGTTCACCGTTTGCTAGCAGCTCAGAGGCCTGACGAGACCCAGGACGCGTCCGCGCAGCGCAGTGGCCACTGCCCATGCGGGACGCAAAGTGTCCCGGTCGACGGCGCCCGTCTTACGGTATCCCAACCATGAAACTTTCACCACGACGGCTTATTGCATTCCGGTCGCCTTGACGGCGTGAGCCAGTCAGGGCAACTCTCGTCTTCTGATCGAGGAGGCATGCATGCCGGTTGCGAGAGAACGCATGAATGAACGCCGTATCCCGGACAGTGGCCAGATTGCCGCGGCCCAGCCGCCCCGCGGTATGGCCGCCGCGGCCGGCCGCCTAATGGCGGCGGCCGGCCGCGGAATGACCGCGGCCGGGGACCGCGCGGCTGGGCCCGGGGACCGCGCGGCTGGGCCCGGGGCCCGCGCGGCTGCGGCCGGCGGCCGGGTGGCCCGGGTCGCGAGGCCACCGGCGGACCCGCCTGCTCGCCGGGGCGGTCCTGATGACCGGGTGCGCCGTGCTGGCCGGGTGCACGGTCGGTGCCAGCCAGCCCGCGTTCAAGCGCGCCGGCCCGTTGATCACGCTCCGGATCGGCGTCTACGCCAGCCCCGGCTACCGGCCATCCGGGCTGTACGCCGAGTACGAGCGGCTGCACCCGAACGTGAAGATCGTCCAGGTCGACACCCCGCAGCAGGCCAGCTACTGGCAGGCGCTCCGGGGTGAGCTGGAGTCCGGCCACGGGCTGGACGACATCCAGGCCATCCCGTTCGCCGACATCGCCGCGGTGACCGGGCCGCTATCGCATGACTTCGTCCCGCTGAACACGCTGGGCGGGGTGTCCGGGGGCACCAGCGCTTTCGCAGACGACTGGCTGCCCTGGGTGGCACAGCACGCGACGGACCGCGCGGGGAAGACGTACGCGCTCGGCGCCGAGATCGGCCCGGTCGCGACCTGCTACCGGACCAGCCTGCTCGCCGAGGCCGGCCTGCCGACCAGCCCCGCGGTACTGGCCCGGGACTGGTCGACCTGGTCTGGCTACCTGAGGTTCGGTCGGCTGTTCAGGTCGCGCATCCCCCACGGCCCCGCCTTCACCGACTCCGCCACCAGCCTGTACGCCACCATGGCCGGCCAGGCGGCCGAGCAGTACTACAGCCCGGCGGGCGGCCTGGCGGTCCGGGCCAACCCGGCGATCCGGGCGGCCTGGAACACCGCGGTGCAGGCCAGCCGCGATGGGCTGAGCGCGGGGCTGGTCCCGCAGACGGCCGCCTGGGACCGGGGCCTGACCCGCGATGCGTTCGCCACCGTGATGTGCCCGGCCTGGATGCTGCACCAGATCAGCAGCCTGGCCGGGCGGCTTAGCTCGGGAGGCTGGAACGTGACCGCCACCCCCGGCGGGGCGGCCAACTCCGGGGGCTTCTACCTGGCCCTGCCGCAGAAGAGCGCTCACCAGCAGGCCGCCTTCCAGCTCGCGTCGTTCCTCACCGGTGAGCAGGCGGGCATCGACCTGTTCCGGGCCCAGGGTGACTTCCCGGCCAATTTCGCGGCTGTCACCGCGGTCAACTCGGTGACCAGCCGGTACTTCAGCGGCGCCCGGGTAGGCCGGATCTTCGGCCAGGCCGCGGACCGCACGCCGGGTGCCCCGCTCGGCCTGGCCAGCGACGCCATCTCAGCGATCGTGGACGGCCAGCTCGCGCAGGTCGAGGCGGGCCACCGGGGGGAGGCGGCCGCCTGGCGGGCCGCACTCCGCGAGGCGACCGCCGCCGGGCGCGCAGCGGGCTGAAAGGTTCAGTGACGCGAAGTCACGGCGAGGCCGCCGGCCCGGCCTCGCCGGCAGGCCCGCCCGGCGCCCCCGGGCCGGCCACGGTCATGGCTGGCGGCTCGTTCCGGGCTGCTCAGCGCAGCTGGGCCAGGCGGCCAGGCCGTCACCTGGCGGGCCAGGAGCCCGCCGCCACCACCCCCTCCGCTGATCACGCACCGTGCCGGGCGGCGGAGCCTCCGGGTCACCCCTTTCCGGCACCCGCCGCCGAATTTAGGCTCCACCCAATCTGGAAGCGCTTTCCCGCCTGCTGCCCGGCTCCCGGGCCCGGCAGCAGAGCGGGAAGCGCGCCTCACCCGGCTGCCCGGTCATCCGGCCCGCTGCGGCAGCCCGATCCGCGAGGAGGATGCGGATGCGAAGGTTAGCGCGAAGAGCCCTGTGCCGCGGGCTGGCCAGCAGCTTGGCTAGTGGCGCGTTGCTGGGCGGGATGCTGATGAGCGCGGCCGGCGCCTCGGCCGCGACCGACCACGCCGCGGCGGCCGTTCATCCGGCGGTGCCCGCTGACCCGGCCGCCGCGGCCCGGGCCGCGGCGGCCCTCCAGCCCGGGCAAGCCGTCAAGCCAGCCCAGGCCCGCAAGCCAGCCCGAGGCGGGCAGATCCGCTCAGGGCCTCAGCCCGGCGGCCACGACCGTGACGTCCTGCCAGGTCAGCTACACGGTGAGCAGTGACTGGGGGAGCGGGTTCACCGCGGCCGTCACCGTGCAGAACACCGGGTCCGCGATCACCAGCTGGACCCTCGGCTACTCCTACACCGGGAACCAGGCCCTCTCCCAGGGCTGGAGCGGCACCTGGACCCAGAGCGGCAAGGCCATCAGCGTCGCCAGCGCCAGCTGGAACGGCAGCCTGGCCACCGGCGCCTCCACCCAGATCGGCGCCAACTTCACCTACAGCGGCACCAACACCGCCCCCGCCACCTTCACCCTCAACGGAACCACCTGCAACGGCGCCTCCGGCTCGCCGAGCCCATCACCGTCCCCCACCACCTCCCCGACCACGTCACCGTCGCCTTCCCCCAGCCCGACCTCCACCGGAGGCGGAGGCGGGACACCTGGCGCGGCCCCGATGGTGTCCATCACCAGCCCCACCGCCGGCGAGATCTTCAGCCCCGGATCGGCCATCACCCTGCAGGCCAGCCCGGTGACCGGCTCGGGCCCGGTCACGACCGTCACCTTCTACCAGAGCACCTCCGCGGCCAACGACACCGAGATCGGGGTGGCCACCGCCAGCCCGTGGGCGGTGCAGTGGGCCAGCGTGCCGGCCGGCAGCTACTCGATCACCGCGGTGGCCAGCAACGGGACGGAGAGCCTGACCTCCTACCCGATAGCGATCACGGTGGAGTCGCCGGCCGTGGTGGTCAACCCCGGCTCGGTCGCGGTCCAGCAGGGCGGCACCCAGGCTTTCGGGGTGGCGCTGTCGGCGCAGCCGTCCGCCAGCGTCACGGTGTCCGTAGCCGAGGCCAGCGGGGGCGACCCTGACCTGTCGGTCTCCTCCGGCGCCTCGCTCACCTTCACCACCTCGAACTGGAGCGTGCCGCAGAACGTCACGGTCGCGGCGGGCACCACCGCCGCGGACGGCGGCGGCCAGGGGACGTTCACGGCCTCGGCGTCCGGGTACGCCTCCGGCTCGGCCACGGTCACCGAGGCGCTGCCCGCCGGCTCGCAGTCCCGGTACGACCAGTGGTTCCTCAACCTGTACGACACGATCATGAACCCGGCCAACGGGTACTTCAGCCCGAAGGGCATCCCGTACCACTCGGTCGAGACGCTCATCGTCGAGGCCCCGGACTACGGCCACGAGACCACGTCCGAGACCTACAGCTATTACCTGTGGCTGACCGCGGACTACGGCCGGGTGACCGGCAACTGGACGCCGTTCAACAACGCCTGGGCCAACATGGCGACGTACATGATCCCCAGCGCGGCCCAGCAGCCGGGCCAGAGCACCTACAACCCGGCCAGCCCGGCGGAGTACGGCCCCGACGAGCCGCACCCGAACAACTACCCGGTCACGCTGAACTCCTCGGTCCCGGTGGGCTCGGACCCGCTGTCGGCCGAGCTGGCCTCCACCTACGGCACGTCCAACATCTACGCCCCCATGTGGATCATGGACACGGACAACCGGTACGGGTTCGGCCAGTGCGAGGACGCCACCTCCACGCCGAGCTTCGTGAACAGCTACCAGCGCGGCCCGATGGAGTCGGTCTGGGACACGATCCCGCAGCCCGACTGCGACCTGCTGAAGTTCGGCGGGCCCAACGGCTTCCTGGACCTGTTCAACAACGGCGGCGGCAGCTTCTCCGCCCAGTACAAGTACACCGACGCCCCGGACGCCGACGCGCGGATGATCCAGGCCGCCTACCTGGCGGACACGTTCGCCAAGGCCCAGGGCAAGGAGTCGGCGATCTCGGCCACCCTGGCCGACGCGGCCAAGCTCGGCGACTACCTGCGCTACTCCATGTTCGACAAGTACTTCAAGCAGATCACCGCGGCCTGCAGCCAGGACGGCTCGGTGGCCTGCCCGGCGGGCACCAGCAAGGCCAACGAGGACACCTACCTGCTGTCCTGGTACTACGCCTGGGGCGGGTCCTCGACCGGCGCCTGGTCCTGGCGGATCAGCGGCGAGGCGATCCACCAGGGGTACCAGGACCCGGTCACCGCGTACGCACTGTCCACCGACCCCTCGCTGATCCCGCTCTCCCCGACGGCCAAGTCGGACTGGGCGGCCAGCCTGACCACGCAGCTGAACTTCTTCCAGTGGCTGCAGTCCAGCCAGGGCGCGATCGCCGGCGGTGTCACCAACAACTGGGGTGGTAACTACGGCGACGTGGCCAAGCCGCCCGCGGGCGACACCACGTTTGACGGGATGTACTACACCCCCGATCCGGAGTACGCGAACCCGCCCAGCAACCAGTGGTTCGGGTACCAGACCTGGCCGATGGAGCGGCTGGCCGAGTACTACTACGACACCGGCAACTCCCAGGCCCAGGCGATCCTGGCCAAGTGGGTGTCCTGGGCTGAGTCGGTCACCTCGTTCAACACCAGCACGGGCGCCATCTGCCTGCCCGGCACCATGACCTGGTCCGGGCAGCCCGGTGAGAACTACACGTCCGGCTCGGCCCCGCCCCCCGCCAACACCAGCCTGAGTGTCTCGGTCTCCGGCTGCTCCTCCGATCTCGGCGTCTCGACCTCGCTGGCCAAGGTCTACGAGTACTACGCGGCCAAGTCCGGCAACACCACGGCCCAGACCGACGCCCAGAACATCATCGACACCATTCACAAGTACTACGCCGACTCGCTCGGTTTCTCCGCGCCGGAGACGCGGACCGACTACAGCAACTTCACCAGCGCCTACAACACGACGAACTACGAAGGGGTCTATATCCCGTCCGGCTGGACCGGGAAGTACCCGGGTGGCATCCCGCTCAGCTCGTCCACGAACACCTTCCTGTCCATCCGCCCCTGGTACATCGGTGACCCGCAGTGGTCCAAGGTCCAGGCCTACCTGAACGGCGGATCCGCCCCGGCCTTCAACTACCACCGGTTCTGGGCCGAAGTGGATATCGCCACCGCCTTCGAGTCGTTCGCGCAGCTGTTCCCCACCGCGGCGCCGCCGTCCGGCTTCTAGGCCATCCCGGCAATATCGAGTGATGAGGTAATAAACGGCGCGGGCGCGCACGCGGTAATGCCGCGGGCGCGCCCGCTGGAGGATGGAAATGATGACGGTGTTACGACGGCTCATCGTGCTGGCCGCCCTGCTGCTCGCCGCCGTGGCCGTGCCGGGCTGCGGATCCGGTCCCGGCCCGGTCCCCGGGGTGGCCGGCGGGTTCGGCACCGATCCCGTGATTACCATCCCTAACGGAACCCCGTCGCCGGACATGATCGTCAGGACGGTCATCCCGGGGCGCGGGCCAGTGGTCCGGCCCGGCGATTATGTGCTCTTCAACGTGGAGGGGAAAGTCTGGGCCGGGGACCGGGAGGTGGTGGACAGCTACACCGACCGGCAGCCCCAGGGACTGCCGTTACGGTCCCGGTCCGCCCTGCCGGCCTGGCGGCAGCTGGCCGGGCAGCGGGTGGGGAGCCGGGTGCTGATGGTGGTCCCGCCCCGGGACGGTTTCGGCCACCGGGGGGACCCGCAGGCCAACGTCATGGGCACCGACACGCTCGTCTTCGTCTTCGACCTGCTGGGCACGATGCCGGAGCAGGCCCACGCCACGGGCACCGTGCTGCCTTATCACCCGGGCCCGGGCCTGCCCCGGGTGAGCTGGGGATCCCGTGGCCCGGTGATCACGGTCCCGGCCGCCGCGCGGCCACCGGCCAGGCTGGTCCGGCGGATCCTGGTCCGGGGACACGGGCGGCCGGTCCATAACGGCCAGACCGTGGTCGCGGCGTACACCGGGGCGGTCTGGCGTACCGGCCGGGTCTTCGACTCGAGCTGGGCCCGGGGTTTCCCGGAATCGTTCCAGCTCGGGGCGGGCCAGGTGATCCCGGGCTGGGAAAGCGGCCTGGGCGGGCTGCCGGTGGGCAGCCGGGTGCTGCTCGTCCTGCCGCCCAGCCTCGGCTACGGGACGGCCGGTGACCCACCCGACGTGAACGGGCACGACACCCTGATCTTCGTCGTCGACATCCTGGCCGCACTGTGATGATCGGCCTGCTGCCCGGGCCGTAAGCTCCGGGTCCGGCCGCAAGCCCGCAGGCCGCCGCGGGGAAATGAAAGTTTCATCGGTACGGTGGACGGGCCGGAAAACCGGCTTTAGGACACTGGATGCCGCTGCCTCTTGACGACCAGCGAATTTGGCCGGAATATTCAGCAAAGAGTTTGCGTATCCGTAACACTCTCGATACTAAACCCGGTGCGCGACATAGGCTCCATGCCACATCCGATGGCCTGCCCCCGCCTATTTCCGCAGCCACCGGAAAATGGCTGGCAAGGAGGCTGGCGTGCCGGGTGCGGAGACCAAGTTACGCCCCAAACTGGCTGACGTCGCGCTGCACGCCGGGGTGTCACCCGCCACCGCGTCCCGGGTGCTGACCGGGTCAGCGCGGGTCCGGCCGGAGACGCGGCAGCAGGTCGAGGCGGCCATCGCGCACCTGGGGTACGTGCGTAACCGGGCGCCGCGGGCGTCGTCGTCCCGGGGCACCGGATCCATCGCGTTCATGGTCTGCGAGGACAACGCCCGGGTCTTCTCCGAGCCGTTCTTCCCGCTGATGCTCAGGAGCGTCAGCCGCGAGCTGTCCGCCCGCGGCATCCAGCTCGTGCTGCTCACCGCGCACTCCCCGCGCGACTACCAGATCGCGTCCCGGTACCTGCGCAGCGGGCACGTGGACGGCGCGCTGCTGGTCAGCATGCACGGCAAGCGGCCACTGGACCTGCGCAGCCTGGGCGTGCCGGTGGTGATGGCCGGCCGCGCGTTCGGCCAGGACGACGGCATCTCCTACGTGGACGCGGACAACGCGGGCGGGGCCACGATGGCCGTGGAGTACCTGCTCAAGAGCGGCCGCGAGATGGTCGCCACGATCGCCGGGCCACCCGATATGGCTCCCGGGGCCGACCGGCTCACCGGGTACCAGAGGGCCATGGCCGAGGCCGGGCTGAGCGATCCCAGCCTCGTCGTGTTCGGTGACTTCGGGCGGGTCTCGGCCGAGCACGGGCTGTACCGGCTGCTGGACCGCCGCCCGGGCATCGACGCCGTGTTCGCCGCCTCCGACCTGATGGCCGCGGGGGTACTGGGCGCGCTGCGGCGGGCCGGCCGCCGGGTGCCCGACGACGTGGCGGTCATCGGCTTCGAGGACTCCCCGCTCGCGCAGCACACCGACCCGAAACTCACCACGGTCCGCCAGCCGGTCGAGGCCATGGGGGCCAGGATGGCCAGCGAGCTGCTGGCCCTCATCGGCCGGGGTGGCCAGCAGCCCAAGCAGGTCGTCCTGGACACCGAGCTGGTCATCCGCGACTCGGCCTGAGCGCCCCGGGCCGGTTAAAGACATGCCTTAGCTCCCCGGGGCCGGCCGGCTCCCCGGGGCCCAGAGTGCCTGATTACATTTCATGCCGCCTGTCCCGCGCTCCCCCGGCCCGGCCGGCCAGGGCGCTGACCTGCGCAGCCACCCGGCACGCCGCCCCGGCGCGGCGGCCCCCGGGCGAGGCGCCTAGACGGAGGCTGATCACCCTCATACGAAAGGTCTGACGGCTGCCTGCCGCATCCCGCGCCGCAGCCCGCTCACTGACCTGAGGGAGGCCACGATGCACGTGCGTGCTCTGACGCTGGCGGCCGGACTGGTGCTGGCCGCGGCGGGCTTAGCCGTCCCGGCCGCCGCGCCCGCCAGGGCGGCCACGCTCACCGACGCGGTGACCGTGAACGCCACCTCCGGGCTGGGCACCATCCCGTCCGGCGCCATCGGGCTGAACACCGCGGTCTACGACGGTGACATGAACGACACGCCGATCCCGGGCCTGCTCAAGGCGGCCGGGGTCGACGCGCTGCGCTACCCGGGCGGGTCCTACTCCGACATCTTCAACTGGCAGACCGGCACCGCCGCCGCCGGCGGCTACGTAGCTCCCGGCACCGGCTTCAGCAACTTCATGAGCACCGCCCAGTCCGTGGGCGCGCAGCCGGTCATCACGCTCAATTACGGCACCGGATCCCCGGCGCTGGCGGCCGCGTGGGTCCAGGACGCCGACGTCACCAACAACTACGGCATCCGGTACTGGGAAGTCGGCAACGAGGTGTACGGCAACGGCACCTACGGGGCCAACTGGGAGACCGACTCGCACTGCAACACCGCGCTGAACGGCACCCCGGTGACCGTCGGCAGCGAGCCGTCCCAGACCTACAACTGCGGCCCGGCCGAGTACGCCGCCAACGTGAAGCAGTACATCTCCGCGGTCCACGCAGTGGACGCCAGCGCCAAGGTGTGCGTGGTGCTCACCACTCCCGGCTTCTGGCCGGACGGCGTGACCAACTCGGAGTACGCGCAGTCCTGGAACCAGACCGTGCTGACCGCGCTCGGCTCGGCCACCCAGTGCGTGATCGTGCACTACTACCCCGGCGGGTCATCGGCGGCTGGGATGCTCACCGACCCGCAGGACATCTCCGGGATCATCAGCACGCTGCACAGCCAGATCAGCCAGTACGCCGGGATCAGCAACGCGGCCAGCGTGCCGGTCCTGGTCACCGAGACCAACTCCTCCCTCGGCCTGGACACCCAGCCGGGCGCGCTGTTCGCGGCCGACATGTACATGACCTGGCTGGAGAACGGCGTCAGCAACGTGGACTGGTGGAACGAGCACAACGGCGAGGGCACCGTGAGCACCGTGGACGGCGCCACCGACTACGGCGATCAGGGCATCTTCTCCAACGGGAGCAATTACGGCGGCACCACCGAGCCCGCCGTCGACACGCCGTTCGCGCCGTACTACGGGATCGAGATGCTGACCAAGCTAGGCTCGCCCGGGGACGAGATGGTCACCTCCACCTCGGGTAACGCCCTGGTCCGGGTGCACGCGGTCCGCCGCGCCGGCGGCAGCCTGGACGTACTGATCGACAACGAGGATCCGGCCAGCTCCTACACGGTGAACCTCAGCTACAACGGGTTCACGCCGTCGGGCTCACCCACCGTGGACACGCTGGGGAACAACGCCACGTCGATCACCAGCGCGGCGCAGAGTTCCGCCTCGTCGGTCACGGTGGCGCCGTACACGCTGACCGTCGTCCAGATTCCCGGCAGCGCCGGGACCGGGGTCACCGCCCCGGGCGCGCCGGGCCAGCCTGCCGTGTCCGGGCTGTCGTCGAGCACCTCCAGTAACACCTCGGGGACCGCCACCTTGTCCTGGCCCGCTGCCGCGGCCGGGACGTACCCGGTGTCCTCCTACCGGGTCTACTCCGAGGGCAGCAACGGCGGCAGCACGCTGGCGGGCACCACGTCCGGCACCTCGCTGAGCCTGAGCGGGCTCACCATCGGGGCCAGCTACACCTACAACGTGGTGGCGGTCGACAGCCAGGGGAACACCTCGCTGCCGTCTCCGCCGGCCACCTTCACCGTGCCACCTCCGGCGAACAGCAGCTGCGCGGTGCACTACGCGGTGACCAGCAGCTGGCCCGGCGGTTTCGGTGCCTCGATCACCATGACCAACCAGGGCAGCGCGGCGATCAACCCGTGGACGCTCACCTTTACCTTCCCGGCGTCCGGCGAGGCCGTCCAGGGCGGCTGGGCCGGCACCTGGTCGCAGAGCGGGGAGCAGGTGACGGTCAGCGCGGCCAGCTGGAACTCCTCCCTGGCCGCCCACGGCGGATCGGTCACTATCGGGTTCAACGGCACCGATACCGGCCAGGACACCGCGCCCACCGTCCTGTCGGTGAACGGGACAGCCTGCGCGAACGACTGACCCGGCCCGCAGGCCACCGCCAGGCGGGGCCGCCCGGATGCCGGGTGGCCCCGCCTGCTATCCGGCGGCGCCCGCGCTGCGCGCCACCGCGCTGAGCTCGGTGTTCAGCACGGTCGCGGCGGTCACCGTCACGGCGCCCTCGCTGACCCGGGTCCACAGCTTCGCGCGCAGCGTCGCGGCGAGCTGCGCGACCGGGGCCGGCTGGCCGCTGGCCAGGTCAGCCTGGACGGGGCCGATGAGGTTGTCGAAGTCCACCCCCACATCCGGCCTGACCTGGCCGGCCGCGACGTCGTGGTGGATGGTCAGGGAGAGCTGGTCAAGGGCGGCGCGGGAGGACAGCGGGATGGCCGACGACACCGCGGGCGAGGGGGCCGGCGAGGAGGCCAGCACCGGCGAGGTCACCTCGGGGGTGGGGCCCCGGCCGGACGTGGACGGCTTGCCCGCCACGGTGGTCTTAGCCTGGGTGTCTGTGGCGGCGGAAGCCGGGCTGCCCGGCCGGGGGCCGGGTGAGGACGCGAGCAGGGCGACCAGCACCACGGCGACGGCCGCCGCGGCGGCCGTCGCGGTGGCCGTGGCCCTGGTGGCCAGGCGCCTGCGTCCCCGGCCCGGCTGCGGCCGGCCCCGCGGCCCGGCCAGCCCACCTGGGCCAGGGTGACCAGGCCGGGACCCGGAACCAGGCCCGGCGGAACTGCGAACCTGGGAGCCGGGCCCGGCTGAGGCCAGCTCGGCCGCGGTCGGCTCGGTCCGCGGGGCCGGCACCCAGCCCGCGCGGGTAGCCCCGGCGGACGTGCCGCTCCCGGGCAGCAGCTGCCGGGACATGACCGCGGCGTGCGCGGCACTCGGCCGATCCTGGGGATTGGGGCCCAGGCAGGCCGCCCACAGCGCGGCCAGGCCGGCGGGCACCGGGTCCAGCGGTGCGCCCGCGGGCAACTCAGCGGCCCCGGCCCCGGCCAGGCCCGCGCCTGGCCCGCCGCGGCCCCGGGCGACCCGGCCACGTCATCCCCGGCAGGCCCCTCCCGGGGGGCACGCGGACCGCCCGACGCGATGCCAGCCAGGCAGGCCACGAACACGACCCCCAGCGCGTACATGTCCGCGGCCGGGGTAGGCGGCCCGCGGGTGAGTTCCGGTGCCGCGTAGCCGAGCCCACCCGGAGCGGGGCCCCCCGTGGGACGGGGGCGCAGCGGCCATAGCCCGGCGTCGGTGACCTTCACGTGGTCCGGGCCGAGCACGATGTTCCCGGGCACCAGGTGACCGTGCGCCAGGCCCGCACGGTGGGCCTCGGCCAGCGCCTCGGCCACCTCCGCCACCACCCGGAGCGCCTCCCCGGCCGGCAGCGCTCCCTGATTCAGCCGCTCGCCCAGCGTCGGCCCGCTGACCAGGTCGCGGACCAGGTAGGGGACGCTGCGGCCGTCGTCAAGTGCCGCTTCGCCGAACTCCCTGACCCCAGCCAGCCCCGGCGCCGACAGCTGGGCCACAGTCCGCGCGACCAGGCGGAACCTGGCCTGCGCCGCGGTGTCCGCGGCGGGAAAGGCGCCCAGCACCTTGACCGCCACGTCCTGGCCCGACGCCAGGTCCGCGGCCCGCCACATCCCTGCGGGCCGCCCGGTCCCGACCGGCTCGATCAGCCGGAATCGGCCCCCGACGACCGATGACTCCCGTAAATGATCCACAAACGCAAGTCTGCCGGAAATCGATTGCCGAGCGTGGCCTTGACGCAAATGCCAGGCCAAGCGATCCGGGTTTCGGGCGGGGCGGGCGTCAGGAGTTCTGGGCGGCCAGCCGGCGCAGCGCGTCCCGGGCCACCGCCGGGTCGGTGGTGGCCCAGAACGGCGGCAGCGACGCCCGCAGGAAACCGCCGTACCGCGCGGTGGCCAGCCGCGGATCGAGGATGGCCACCATGCCCCGGTCGTCCATGGTGCGCAGCAACCGCCCGGCGCCCTGCGCGAGCAGCAACGCGGCATGGGAGACGGCGATGGCCATGAACCCGTTGCCACCGCGGGCCCCCACGATCCGCTGCCGGGCGGAGGCCAGCGGATCGTCCGGGCGCGGGAACGGGATCCGGTCGATGACCACCAGCTGCAGGGCCGGGCCGGGGACATCCACGCCCTGCCACAGGGACAGCGTGCCGAACAGGCAGCTCGCCTCGTCCTCGGCGAACTGCCGGACGAGCTGGCCGGTGGAGTCGTCCCCCTGGCAGAACAGCGGCACGCTGAGCGAGCCGCGCAGCTCGAGCGCGGCCTGCCGGGCGGCCCGCATGGACGAGAACAGGCCGAGCGTGCGGCCGCCCGCCGCGGTGATCAGCTCGCTCAGCTCGGTCAGGTAAGCCGGCGGGAGCCCGTCCCGGCCGGGCGGGGGCAGATGCTTAGCGACGTACAGGATGCCGCGGCGCGGATGGTCGAAGGGCGAGCCGACGTCCAGGCCGGACCAGGCCAGCCCGTGCGGGGAGGGCTGCTGCGGTGACTCCCCCGGGCCGGCCGCGCCGCCGCCGGGCTCCGGCCCGTCGGCCGCTTGCGTGCTGGCCGGCTCCGGATCAGGTGTCCCGGTCCCGGCCTGTCGTCCGCGTCGGTCCCGGCCTGCTCGGTCCCGGCTTGTTCAGTCCCCGGGCGGCTCGGTCCCGGGCGGGTCGGCCTCGGCCCCGGGGCGTGGCAGTCCCCACTGCCTGGCGAGCGGCTCAAACGACCCGCCGAGAGCCAGCGTCGCCGACGTCAGCACCACGGTCTGGCGACGGAACAAGCGCTCGGCGAGCAGCGCGCCGACCTGCAGCGGGGCCACCCGGAGCGTGGCCGGCCGCCGCGGGTCCTCGACCATCGGCCGGTCCATCCAGACCACGTCGGTCCGCGAGGTGAGGTCCGGGACGTACGAGGCCAGGATCCGGTCCGCGGTGCCCACCAGGTCGTCCAGGACGGCCAGCGCCGAGCGCGTCGCGGCTTGCTGCTCGGGCGGCGCGTCCTCGCCGGCCTGCTTGGCGCTGGAGCGGATCTCGGTGGCGCACCCGGCGGCGGCGTCCCGCACCAGGGCCAGCGCACTGGACAGATCGTCATCCAGGAAGTCGAGGCGGCCGTCGCGGGACCCGGCGAAGGCCCGGGCCGCCGCCTCGCCTGCCTCCCGCAGCCGCCCCGCCGCGTCCGCGGACAGCAGCCGGCCGACCCGGCGGGCCGCCGCGTCCACCCCGGTCGCGGACAGTTCGCCGGACGCGGCGCCGGTGACCCGGTTCACCAGGTCGTGGGCCTCATCGATGATGACCACGTCGTGCTCGGGCAGGACCGGGAAGGATTCCAGCGCGTTGATCGCGAGCAGCGCGTGGTTGGTCACCACGATGCTGGCCTTGCCCGCGGTCACCCGGGCCTTCTCCGCATAGCAGTCCCGGCCGAACGGGCAGCGCTGGGCGCCGAGGCATTCCCGGGCGCTCACCGACACCTGGCGCCAGGCCCGGTCGTCCACGCCGGGCACAAGCTCGTCGCGGTCGCCGGTGGCCGTCTCGGCCGCCCACGCGTGCACCCGTTCGACCTGCTGGCCGACCGCGGAGGTCGCGCCCTGGTCGAAGAGCATGTCGCGAGGGTCCTCGGGCGCGCCCGACTTCAGCCGGTGCAGGCAGAGATAGTTGCGGCGGCCCTTCAGGATCGCGAAGTCAGGTTCCCGGCCCAGCAGCGGCTTGAGCGTCGCCGCCAGCCGCGGCAGGTCCCGGTCGATCAGCTGGCGCTGCAGGGCGATGGTGGCGGTGGCCACCACCACGGCGCTGCCGCTGGCCAGTGCGTGCACGATCGCGGGCACCAGGTAGGCCAGGGATTTCCCGGTGCCGGTGCCCGCCTGGACCGCGAGGTGCTCACCGGAGCGCAGGGACCGCTCGACCGCCTCGGCCATCGCGACCTGCCCGGGCCGCTCGGCCCCGCCGATCCCGGCCACGGCCGCGGCCAGCAGGTCGGGCACCGGTGGCAGCGCCCCGGGGTCCACCCGGGCCGGGGCAGGCCCAGGCCGCGGGCCAGCCTGCGCGAGCTTTTCACCGGGGGCCACGTCCGGAAACGCTACCGCGCGATGGCGACAACCGGCGCACGGCAGCGCGGCGGGTCAGGACTGAGTGGGTCCAGAGGGATGACGCCCGCTGGCCCCGGTATCAGCGGTAGGGCAGGAAGCAGATACCGGCGTGGCCGCTCGCCCCGCCGCACGGGTCGCTGCTGGCCAGGTTGTCGCTGGCGATCCACAGCCCGGCGCTGGTGACCAGCATGTCGTCGGCGCCCAGGCCACGGGCCCGGCTGTAGTACCCCGCGGAACCCGCTGAATTGACGAACAGCGCCCCGTTAGCAGGGTTCAGCCCCTCCATGCCCGGCGCGTTGTACCCGCCGGCGCCGAGCGTGTTGCACGCGTTCGGGTTCATCGAGAAGCGCTCGTGACCGCCGAAATACGCGGCGTGGCTGTCGGCCGCGACGGAGTACAGCGAGTCGCAGCCGGTGTAGTTGATCCACTTGTGCCCGACCGAAGCCCGGGTCGCCGGGTAGGCCAGCGCGGCGTCACACGGTCCCGAGCGCGCCCCGTGATTGCTGCCGCCGACGACGTGGTAGCCGGTGGTGGCCAGGTAGACCGTGGAGTCGTCCGGCGACCAGGCCGCCGCCCGGGCCCAGAACGACTCGGTGCAGGCGGCACCGAAGTCCCGTGACGTCCAGCCGGTCACGCTGGCCCGGGAGCCGCCGACGTTCAGCATGAAGATCTGGTGGCGCGAGACGCCCCCGGCCGAGCTGAACACGCCCTCGACCAGGTCGAGCGTGCCGCCGTGGCTGACCTGCTGGTTGTAGACCTGGCTGCCTGCGATGGACAGGTTCGCGAACCCGTCGCCCCGGCCGGTGGACGGGCTCAGGCTGGCCATGCGCGCCGTCCTGTCGCCGTTGACGGACGTGAAGGTGCCCCCGACCAGCAGGTGGCCGCGGACCGCGGCGAGGGTGTTGACCCGGCCGTTGGCGCTGCGGCCGAACCTGCTGACCACGTTGCCGGTCCTGGTGCTGATCTCGGCGATGTTGTTCGCCGGCGTGCCGTTGACCCGGGTGAAGTTCCCGCCGATGTAGGCATTGGCGCAGTTGCCGCCGCTGAACGCGATGGAGTTGACGGCCGCCGCGCCGTCCTCATCGGTCTTCGTGCTGCCCACCACCCGGGGAGACCACGACGTGACCCGGTACGGGCTGGTCGCGCTGAAGCTCACGATGTCCGTGCGGCGGTAGCTTCTGCTGCCTTGCTTGATCACGCTGAAGCTGCCCACCGCGTACATGGTGCCGCGGCACCGGACGATCTGGCGGATCTGCTCCCGGGGACTGGACGTGGTGGCCAGGCGAGGCGTGCTACTGGCGGGCGTGGCCGACACCACACCCGCAGGCGGCGGCTGGCCACCGGTTCCGGCCTGCGCGGCCGTGATGCTGAGCGGTACCAGCGTCCCGGTGGCGACGACGACGGCAACCAGACATTTGCGCACAACTGTCCCCCCTGTAACTTCGGCTCCCCGGGGGTACCTTATCCACTTCATGCCCGTTTGGGAACGTTAGTCCTGTTCGAAGGTCCTCGGACGGTACGGATGGTCACCGTCGCGCCACTCATCGTCCTGGTTCCCGGCGTGATCATCGGCGGCCCGCGCCACGGCATTCCCATCGCCCCGGCCCAACTGCCACGATGACCTCATGACCGACGCGCACTCACCGACCCAGGCCTTCCGCGGCGCCCGGGACCTGCTGCTCCGCCACCGCGAGGACTACCCGGCCGCGCTGGCCGCCTTCACCTGGCCGCAGCTGGATGAGTTCAACTGGGCGCTGGACTGGTTCGATGTGATCGCAGCCGAGCATCCGGACCGGGATGCGCTGCGCATCGTGGCCGACGGGGACGCCGCCGCCCGGATCTCTTACGGCGAGATGGCCGCCCGCTCCGATCAGGTAGCCAGCTGGCTACGCGGGCTCGGCGCCCGGCGGGGCGACCGGCTGCTGCTCATGCTGGGCAACATCGCGCCCCTGTGGGAGATCATCCTGGCCGCGATGAAGCTCGGCGTAGTGATCATCCCGGCCAGCACCCTGCTCGGCCCCGAGGACCTGGCCGACCGGGTGGCCCGCGGCAACGTGCGGCATGTGATCACCGAGTACGGGCACACGTCCCGGTTCGCGGAGGTTGGCGGGGACTGGACGCGGGTCGCGGTGAGCACCACGCCCGGGGCGGCACCACCGGAGGGCTGGCACGGCTACGCGGAGGCGGCCTCGGCCCGCGCCCACTTCGAGCCGGACGGCCCGACTCACGCGGACGAACCGTTGCTGCTGTATTTCACCTCCGGTACCACCGCCCAGCCCAAGCTGGTCGAGCATACGCACGCCTCGTACCCGGCCGGCCACCTGTCCACCATGTACTGGATCGGGCTGCAGCCCGGCGACGTGCACCTGAACATCTCCTCCCCGGGCTGGGCCAAGCACGCGTGGAGCAACGTGTACGCGCCGTGGAACGCGGGCGCGACCGCCCTGGTGCTCGGCTACGAGCGGTTTTCCGCCCAGGCGCTGATGGACGCGATCGGCGGCTGCGGGGCGACCACGTTCTGCGCGCCGCCCACCGTCTGGCGGATGCTCATCCAGGCCGATCTGAGCGCCTGCGACGTCAGCGCGCTGCGCGAGTGCGTGGCCGCGGGTGAGCCGCTGAACCCGGAGGTGATCGACCAGGTCCGGCGGGCCTGGGGAATCACGGTGCGGGATGGGTACGGGCAGACCGAGACCACCGCCCAGGTGGGCAACCCGCCGGGGCAGCCGCTGCGGCCCGGGTCGATGGGCCGTCCGCTGCCCGGCTACACCGTGGCCCTGGTCAACCCGCTGACCGGCGAGCCGGGCGAGGAAGGCGAGATCTGCCTGGACCTGGCCCGGCGGCCACTCGGCCTGATGACCGGCTACCGCGGCGATGCGCAGCGGGCGGCCGAGGCCATGCGCGGCGGTTACTACCACACCGGGGACGTGGCCAGCCGGGACGCCGACGGGTACCTGACCTATATCGGGCGGACCGACGACGTGTTCAAGGCGTCGGACTACCGGATCTCGCCGTTCGAGCTGGAAAGCGTGCTGATCGAGCACGAGGCGGTGGCCGAGGCGGCGGTGGTGCCCTCGCCGGACCCGATGCGGTTCGCGGTGCCCAAGGCGTACGTCACGCTGGCGGCCGGGTTCGAGCCGTCGGCTGAGACCGCGCTGTCGATCCTCGGCTACACCAGGCAGCGGCTGTCCCCGTACAAGCGCGTCCGGCGGCTGGAGTTCAGTGAGCTGCCCAAGACGATCTCCGGCAAGATCCGCCGGGTGGAACTGCGTGCCCAGGAGACGGACCGGCTGGGCCAGCCAGGCGCGGCCGGACCGGGCGCGGCGGGACCTGGTCCCGCCGCACCCATCGGCCCGCGCGGTCACACGGAGTTCTGGGAAGAGGACTTCCCGGGCCTGAAGGGTTAGCCCCCTCCCCCGCTCACCCTTCGCACGCGTCGGCCACGACCGCGACGTGCATCCAGCACCAGGCACTGCCTGCCGCGCGGTTGAGGAGAAGCCCCCGCGTCCCCCTGCCTGGGACAGGCATCGAGGCCGTTCCCGCTGGCAGCCTGGGCTGACTTACGGTCCAGACGGTGTGATGTTGGGCGCCTGCTATTCAGATTTCGTGCACAAAAAAACCCCGGCCCGGCTTCGCAGACCACCGATGGGTGGCCTTCTCTGCCTAGGTCCGGAGCAGCGAGGCCCACGTTACGCTGCCCGGGGCCGGAAGTACAAGGTTGTTCACCCGCTGGTCACCTGCTCTGCGACAGGCGCCCGGGGCCGGGAGAAGGCGCGGGCTGAACTCCGGCCGCCCCGGGAGCGCCGGGCGGGCCGGAACCCGTCACACCTCGCGGCTATCCGGGATCGGGGCACGGGCGTACTGTGGTCGGCATAGGCGCCCGCACCAGCCCTCATGATCCGTGTGGATGCGGGCCTCCGCGTCGCTCAGGACCCCGGTGGCACGGCCAGTTTCCTGGCTGGGCAAAGACCAAGGAGCCTTAGCGATGGATAAATCATTGGGCTTGCCCTCTGCCCTGGCCTGGCAGGCGATGAAGCTCGCGCACGCGCCGCCGGCGCGGTCGGCCGGAGTTACCCTGATCGGCGCCCGGCCGCCATTCAGCACCGGCCCCGCCAGCAGCAGCCCATCCAGCAGCAGCCCATCCAGCACCGGCCCTGCCAGCACCGGCCCTGCCAGCACCGGCCCTGCCAGCAGCAGCCCGTTCCCGGCCGATCATCACGACTGGCTGGCCCAGAGAATGAACGACGTCGTGGTCCGCCGGATCTTCGCCGCCGGGCTGGATCTCCAGGCCGCGCTCGGCCTGATCGACGACCACGGCCCGGCCAGCGGCCACCGGGCGGCCCTCAAGATCTGCCACGCCACCGATGAACTCGATCACGCCATCCGGGACATCCGGGACATCCTGTTCGACCGCGGCCCCCGGTAGCGGCAGGCCAAGCCGCCACGGGGGCAGGCACCGGGATGGCAGGCCAGCCGGGCCCTGGTGGCGTAGCCTGAGGCAGAGACCCGGGGCACCGGGCCCGGAAGGACGCAAAATCCCGTCCCAGCTGACGCTTTCCTTCCCCAATGGAGGGAGCCAGCCGGTGAACGGTCGGCGCGGTACCGAGGGCCTGGGATGTCCCGGGCCAGGATCGGACCGCTGACGTGCCCGGCGAGAGGCTGCGCAGGATACTGGCCGAGCTGTCCGACGGGGAGAGCACATGGCAGGCCGCCCGGCTGTGCGCGGTGGGCCCACAGTTCACCGGGATGAACGGCGTGGGGGTCATGCTCATGTCCGGTGACATTCCCCGCGGATCGCTGTGCAGCAGTGACGCGGTCAGCGAGCTGATCGAGGAGCTGCAGTACACCCTGGGCGAGGGACCGTGCGTCGACGCCTACCGGCACGACACGATCGTGTCCGAGCCCGACCTGGCGGACCCGCAGACGCGCCGGTGGGCCGCGTTCACCCCGCCGGTGCTGCAGGCGGGCGCGCGGGCGGTGTTCGGATTCCCGCTGCGGGTCGGCACGGTGCGGCTGGGGGCGCTCAACCTCTACCGCGACCGGCCCGGCGAGCTCAGCGCCGACCAGCACGCCGACGCGCTGGTGCTGGCGGACGTGACCGCTCACTGGGTGCTGGATGCCCAGGCCGGGGCGCCATCCGGCGTGGTCGCCGAGCAACTGGAAGCCGGGGCCGACTTCCACTTCGCCGTGCACAACGCAGCTGGAATAGTGTCGGTCCAGGAAGACATCAGCGTCACCGAAGCGCTCATCCGCTTGCGGGCGTTCGCCTACGGCAACGACCGGCCGCTGGCCGACGTGGCCCAGGACATCATCGCCCGCAGACTGCGGCTCGGATGAAAACGGGCCGCCCGTGCCCGCGCGGGACTGCGTACCCACGCGGGATTCCGCTCCGAAGGGAGGGATGGGGATGACCCGGGAAGCCGACGTGGTCCATTGCCTCGTCGAGATGGCCGACACCCTGGTCGATGACTACGACATCGTCGACCTGCTGACCGGGCTCACCGACCGCTGCGTGAGCCTGCTCGCCGTTTCAGCCGCCGGGGTGATGCTGGTCTCCCCCTCGGGCAGCCTCGGCCTGGTGGCCTCGTCCAGCGAGGCGATGCGCCTGCTGGAACTGTTTGAACTCCAGGCGCAGGAAGGTCCCTGCCTGGACGCCTTCCGCAGTGGTGAGCGGGTCGGCCAGACACACCTGGAGGCGGGGTCCGACCGCTGGCCGCTGTTCTCCGCCGCCGCCGTCCGGGCCGGTTTCCAGTCGGCGGTCGCGCTGCCGCTGCGGCTGCGGGAGGTGACCCTGGGCGCGCTCAACCTGCTCAGCGCGACCCGCGACCCGATCGGGGAGGCGGACCTCATCGTCGCCCGCGCCTTCGCTGACCTGGCGGCGCTCAGCATCCTCCAGCACCGGGCCAGCACCGAGGCCCAGCGCCTGAACGAGCAGCTGTCCGCCGCCCTGACCAGCCGCATCGCGATTGAGCAGGCCAAAGGGGTGATCTCCGAGCGGGCCGGCATTGACCTGGCCGAGGCCTTCGCCCGGCTGCGGGCCTACGCGCGCAACACCAACCAGCGCCTCACCGACGTGGCCCAGGCCACCGTGGACGGGCACCGTGGACCCGCAGGCCTGGACGGCCCCCGCCGGGTCCTTACCCCCGCCGGCGCGGCCCGGCGCGCTCAGCTCGTGACGTCGGCGCTGGTGAAGCGGGCCCAGGCCAGCGCGCCGAAGATCACGATGTACGCCGCGAACGACAGCAGCCCGTGCAGCAGGCTCCCGGTGTCGACCGGCGACCGCAGCAGCGAGTCGAACGACAGCCAGAAGTGCGTCGGCAGGTACGGGTGGATCACGGCGAACTGGGACACGTTGTCGGCCACCTCGCTGGCCACCGCCAGCACCAGGACCGCGGCGATCGCGCCGATCGGGTGCTCGGTCAGGGTCGAGATGGCCAGCCCGATCGCGGCCAGGGCGGCCATCCCCGCGGCCACGTACAGCGTGACGTACAGCAGCCGGAGCAGGCCGTCCGCCAGGGAAACGGTCGTCCCGGACAGCAGCGTCACCGGCCCGATCGGGAACAGGATCGCGCCCATGATCAGCGACACCGCAGAGACCAGCAGGCACGCGGCCAGCCCGAAGATGACCACGGCCACGTACTTGACCGAGAGCAGCCTGGTCCGGCCGGCCGGCACGGTGAGCAGGTAGCGCAGCGTGCCGGCGCCGGCCTCGCCGGCGATCGAGTCACCGGCCACCACCGCGATCACCAGCGGCAGCACCAGGGTGAGCAGGATGGTCAGGGCCAGGAGGGACAGGAACACCCCGTTCCCGGCCAGCTGGGCGAAGAACGACGCGTTCGGCCCGCCACCGCCGCCGTCCGGAGTGGAGACCCGCAGCCCGATGCCCAGCACCACGGGCAGCACGACGAGCACACCGAGCAGGGCCAGGTTGCGCCAGCGCCGGAACATCAGGCGCAGCTCGCTGCCCAGCAGGCGCAGCCAGCCACGAAGACCGTTACGCGGCAGGGCGTGCCCCGCCAGCGACGCGCCGTCCCTGGCCGCCGGGGTGTCCCCGCGGGGAGCGGACAGCTCAGCCGTTGACATCGAATCCCTCCCCGGTCAGCCCCACGAACAGTTCCTCCAGGCTGGGCCGCGGCGTGTCCAGCCCGGCCACCGGGACGCCGGCGTAGACCAGCTCCCGGCAGATCTGCTCGGGCGCCTGGTCGCCGAGCGCGGCCGACGCCGCCCCGTCCGCGGCCGTCACGTCGGCCAGCCCCAGCTTGCCGAGGACCTCGGCGGCCCGCGTGACGTCCGTGGTGGTGACCCGGATCCGGGCCGCGCCGCGGGCGCGCAGTTCCTCCAGCGAGCCCTGGAACACCAGCCGCCCGGTCCGCATCACGCCTACCTGGGTGCAGATCTGCTCCACCTCAGCCAGCAGGTGCGAGGACACCAGCACCGTGATGCCGTCGGTGGCGATCTCCCTGATCAGCCCGCGGACCTCGCGGGTGCCCTGCGGGTCGAGCCCGTTGGTGGGCTCGTCCAGGATGATCAGCTCGCGCGGCTGCAGCAGGCTGGCCGCGATGGCTAGCCGCTGCTTCATGCCGAGGGAGTAGGCCCGGTAGTGCTTCTTCCTGGCGGCGAGCAGGCCGACCCGGTCCAGGGCCACCGTGATCCGCTTTTTCGCGGTGCCCGGGTCGGCGGTCCGGTCGGCCGCATCCACCCGGGCCAGGTTGTCCCAGCCGGACAGCTGCGGGTAGAACGCAGGCCCCTCGACCAGGGACCCGACCCGGGGCAGGACCTCGACGAGGCCCGCGGGCATCGGCACGCCCAGCAGGGCGTGGCTGCCCTGGGTGGCGAAGACCAGGCCGAGCAGCATCCGGATCGTGGTGGTCTTGCCGGACCCGTTGGGGCCGAGGAAGCCGTAGACGCTGCCCCGGGGGACCAGCATGTCGAGGCCGTCCACGGCCAGCTGGCCGCCCCGGAACCGTTTCGTCAGGCCCTGGGTGACGATCGCGGGCGGAAGCTCCGCGCCCGGGGCCGCCTCCTCGCGGGCCGCCGGGGCGGAGTCCACCTGATCCGTGCTCACTTGCCCGGTGCTCACTTGCCCGGTGCTCACTTGACCCGTGCTCACTTGACCTGGGCTGCGGCGCTCTCGAGGACGGCCGGGGTGACCGCACCGACGAGCACGTGACCGTTGCTGGTCATCAGCACTGACACCAGGCTGGTGCGCAGCAGCTTGCCACTGCCCCACGCGCCGTGCACCGGGGTGGCCGACCGGAGCAGCGCGGCCGCGACCGCGGCGTTCTCACCACTGCCGCCGGAGCCGCCCACCGCCGACGGCGGGGCCTGGCCGCCCGCGCTCGACGCGATGCCCGCACCCATCAGGCCGCCCATCGCGGACGCGGGCAGCACGGCCACCGACGTCCAGTCCTTGCCGATCACCTGGGGCTGGCCGCTGGCCTTCGTGCCCTTGGCCGGCATCTTCCCCGACGAGCGGGCCGGGTTGACCACCTTGACCTTGGCCCCCGGCGGGGTGGCGAAGCTGAAGTTGCCGGCCGCCGGCTTGACGAACGAGATCGACGTGTAGCCGACCTGGAACGCCGGGCTGGCCGCGCCCCGGGCGAACACCTGGACCCGCAGCGGGACGTTCTTGCTCGCGTCGATGGCGATGCTGACCCGGCCGATCAGCGAGCCGCCGGACTTCGGCGAGAGCACCAGCTGGTAGGCCGGCTGGCCGGCCACGGTCACGTTGCGCTCGACGCTGACCCGGGTGCTCGGCCCGACCGCCTTGAGCGCCTGGCTGGCCGCCTGCTGCGGGGTGAGCGGCAGCTGCGACGGCATGGCCCCCGCGGGCATGGCGTGCTTATCTGCCCCGGCCGGAATCTGGATCCGGGTCACCGTGTTCGAGTTGCTCTGCCACACCGACACCTGGCGGCCGTTGCGGATCACGTCGGTTTCGCTCAGCGTCACCGGGACCGCGAGCCGGATATGCGAGGGGTCCGCGTACCAGACCTTGATCGTGTGCGACCCGGCCAGCAGCGCCGTAATGGAGTTCGGGTTGCCGGTCCCGGGCAGCTGCGGAATGCCGAGCGATGCGGTCTCCACCACGGTCCCGGTCAGCGCGGGCAGCGGGGCGGTCCGGCCGGCCACCGAGGCCAGCAGCTGCGCGGGGGTGCGCAGCGGCAGCTCAGGTGAAGCCTGGGCGCTGCTGATCACGGACCCGGCGGTCACCGCGCCGGCCAGGGCTACGGCACCTGCGGGAATGGCCCACCTCGCGCGACGGGAAATCGTCGGCAGCGTATTCATCGCACAACCTCACTCGTCCCCGTGCGGGTTGGCCGCCCGGGCTCGTCCCATGGGCCGTCACCGGCCCCGCGTGAGCCGCAGCCCCCTGGTCCGGGGGGCGCGGTCCCGTTATGTCCCCTGCGTTCACCATCTTGCCGCACGCCGCCTGAGCGAACCCTGTGAGCGTTTGCGTGGGTCACGCGAACGCCCGGGCCGCCGCCGTGAATGGTTCCGGGTAGCCTCGGGCGGGTGCGGGTGCTCGTCGTGGAGGACGAACGAAGGCTGGCCGCGGCCGTCAAGCGCGGCCTGTCCGCCGAGGGCTTCGCGGTCGACCTGGCCCACAACGGGGAGGACGGCCTGCACGCCGCACGTGAGGGCGGGTACGACGCCGTCGTGCTGGACCTGATGCTGCCCAAGATCTCCGGGTACCGGGTCTGCCAGCAGCTGCGCGCGGAGGAGAACTGGGTGCCCATCCTCATCCTGTCGGCCAAGGATGGCGAGTACGACCAGGCCGACGGGCTGGACCTGGGCGCCGATGACTACCTGACCAAGCCGTTCTCCTACGTGGTCCTGGCGGCCCGGCTGCGGGCCCTGCTCCGGCGCGGCGCGATCCCCCGGCCCGCGCAGCTGCGCGCCGGCGACCTGGTCCTGGACCCGGCCAGCCGGCGGGTCCGCCGGGGGGAGGCTGACATCGACCTGACCGCGCGGGAGTTCGCGCTGCTGGAGTACCTGATGCGGCGGGCCGGCCAGGTGGTGGCCAAGACCGAGCTGCTGGAGCACGTCTGGGACAGCTACGACTCCCTCGACCTCAACGTGGTCGAGGTGTACGCGGGGTACGTCCGCCGCAAGATCGACGCCCCGTTCGGCCGCGCCGCCCTGCAGACCGTCCGCGGCGCGGGCTACCGCCTAGCCACCGACGGCGGCTAGCCCCTCCCCCCTCGCGCCCGCCGGCCGGTGGGCAACCATCAGCAGTTAAGTTCCGACCCCTTATGAGGGGTCTAACTCGAACTGTTAATCGATCGAGGGTTGGCTGGGCCGCGCGGAGCGCGGTGGGCGCGGACCAGTCATCCCATGTTCCCGAAACCTTGGATAAGATCGTTATTTAACATAGTGGTGCTATGCAAAGGCGCGTAAGGCCCACGGGGAGACCGGACGGGCTATACAGAGGACGTGGCTGAGCTGCGTTCACCCGGCACGGATTCACCGGGCCCGGGGTCCCTGGCGCTCCCGGGCCGGGGACCGGGCGGGGGACCGGGCCGGGCGGGCCCGCCGGGTCGCTGCGGGCCGAGCAGGTGGCCCAGACCCGGGCGGCGCTGATCGCCGCGGGGCGGCGGCTGTTCGGCGGGCCGGGCTTCGCCGCGACGTCCGTGGACGACCTGGCCCGGACGGCCCGGGTGACCACCGGAGCGCTCTACCATCACTTCCCCACGAAGACCGCCCTGTTCGAGACGGTCTTCGAGGCGGTGCACGCGGAGCTGATGACGGCGTCCGCGGGCGCGGCCGGCGGGGCCGCCGACGAGGCCGACGCGCTGGCCCGGGGATTCGGCGCCTTCCTCGACGCGATGCTGGAACCCGACGTCCAGCGCATCATCATCACCGACGCGCCCGCCGTGCTGGGCCTGGCCCGGTTCACCGAGCTCGACGAACGGTACGCGGTGCCGCCCATCGTCACGGCCCTGCGCGCGGCAGACGCCGCGGGGCGGCTGCACACCGCCGACCCGGAGACGATCGCCCGGCTCCTGCTGGGCGCGCTGGTGCGCGGGAGCATGCTGATCGCGGGCTCAGCCGATCCGGCGGCGACCCGGGAGAGCGTCGGCCGGGCGATGCGGGCCCTGCTGGCCGGCTTCGCGCCCGGGCCCGGCGAGTAGCCACGGGAGCCACCGTGCCACGCGAGGCAGGATCCCGGGCGGGCCTGCCAGGCCGCTGGTGGCGCAGGCGCAGCCTGCGCGCCCGGGTCACGCTGGCCTCCACGGCCGGGCTGGCCCTGGCCCTCGCCGCGGCGGCGGTCCTGCTCAGCAGCGCGCTGCGGGTCTCGCTGATCCGCAGCCTGGACAACTCGGCCCGGCAGGGCGCGCGGGAGGTCGCCGCGCTGTCCGACGCGCACCGGCTGCCAAACCCGGTCCCGGTAGTCCCTGGCACCATCACCGTGCAGGTTCTCAGCTCTAACGGACAGATCGTGAACGTGTCGCCGGACGCGGACCGCCTGGTCCCGCTGCTGCCGCCGGCGGTGGCGGCGGCCAACGCCCGGGACGGCCGGGCGGTGTTCCTCAACGGCCGTCCGTTCGGGCTGCCCGACACGGTGCGGGTGGCCACCGCGGCCACCCGGGACGGCGGGACCGTCATCGCGGCGGTGGCCTACAACCAGGTGGGTGAGAGCCTGGCCACGCTGACCCGGGCGCTGCTCATCGGCACCCCGCTGCTGCTGGCCCTGCTGGCCGCGGCGAGCTGGCTGATCGCGGGGTCCACCCTGCGCCCGGTCACCGAACTGCGCCGGGGCGCCCAGGACGTCACGCGGACCGGCCGGCCCCGGGCCCTGCCGGTTCCGGAGGCCCGCGACGAGGTGCGCAACCTGGCGCTGACCCTGAACGACATGCTCAGCAGGCTCGGCGCGGCCCAGGAACGGCAGCGCGGGCTGATCTCCGACACCGCGCACGAGCTGCGGAGCCCGATCGCCAGCATCCGGGCCCAGCTGGAGGTGGCGCTGGACCACCCGGACAGCCAGGACTGGCGGCAGACCGCCGGCGACGTGCTCGCGGACACGCTCCGGCTGGCCCGGCTGGCCGAGGACCTGCTGGCCCTGGCCCGGCTGGACGAGCGGGATCCCCGGCGTCCCGCGCAGCGCCGGGTGGACCTGGCCGGGCTGGTCCGGGAGGAGGTCGGCCGGTACGCCGACGCCCGGGTCCCGGTCCGGCTGGCCGGTACCGGGCCCGCCGAGGTGACCGGGGACGCCGACGGGCTGCACCGGATGCTCCGCAACCTGATCGACAACGCCACGCGCTACGCGCGGTCCCAGGTCGCGGTCTCGGTGGGCACGTCCGGCCGGAACGCGCGGCTCTCGGTCACCGACGACGGCCCGGGCATCCCGGCCGCGGACCGGGAGCGGGCGTTCGGCCGTTTCGCCCGGCTGGAGGCGGCGCGCAGCCGTGACGGCGACGACGCGGGCGGCGCGGGACTCGGCCTGGCGATCGTGCGGGCCACCGCGCAGGCCCACGGCGGGTCAGCCTGGCTGGAGGATGCCGCGCCCGGGCTGCGGGCCGTGGTGCTGCTGCCCGCGGCCGGCCCGCGGGCCCGGCCGGCTCCGCTCCTACCAGGCCCCCCAGGGCAGCAGCGCAGTAACGGCGATGACGGCGAACAGCAGCGTCAGGTAGGCGATCGACAGGTGGAACAGGCGCATCGGCGCGGGGTTGGAGCTGGGCTGGGCCAGGCCCGCGCAGGCTCCCTCGGTCACCCGGCCGGCCGTGGGCCGCCGGGCGCCGCGGGCGCGGCATCCACCGCGGTCTCGCACCAGCACGGGCGTGGCGACCGCGACGCTTCCCCCGGCCGCCGGGCCGGCGCCGGCCCGCGCCGGCGCGGGCCTGGCCGCCGCGGGGACCCGCGGGCCCGTCCTCGAACGTCATCGCGGCCACCCGGTGGTGCAGCCGGTGCGCCTCGGCGAGGAACCAGCCGCCGAGCCCCAGCGCCGCGGCCGTGTACAGCCAGCCGGCGTAGGGGGCGAGGGCGAGCGTGGCCGCCACCATCACGTACGAGTAGAAGAGGATCTTCCTGGCCACCACGGCGGGTGAGGCGACCACCGGCAGCATCGGCACCCGGGCCGCGGCGTAGTCGTCGCGGAACTTCATGGCCAGCGCCCAGAAGTGCGGCGGCGTCCAGAAGAAGATCACGGCGAACAGGACGACCGCGGGCAGGCTGACCCGGCCGGTCACGGCGGACCAGCCGATCAGCACCGGGAAGCAGCCGGCCGCGCCCCCGATGACGATGTTGGACGGGGTGCGGCGCTTCAGGCCGAGGGTGTAGACGAACACGTAGAACAAGATCGCGGTGTCGGCCAGCGCCGCGGACAGCCAGTTGACCAGCGTGCCGAGCAGGACGGTGGACACGGCGCCGAGCACGATGCCGAACACCAGCGCCTCGGCCGGCTTGATCACCGCGGCCTCGCGGCCCTTGCCGTTCAGCGGCCGCCGCGAGGTGCGCCGCATGATCGCGTCGATGTCACGGTCGATGTAGCAGTTGATCGTGTTCGCGCTGCCCGCCGCGCACGCCCCGGCGACCAGCGTGACCAGGAGCACCCGGATCGAGGGCAGGCCGCGCTGCGCGAGCAGCATGGTCGGGATCGTGGTGACCAGCAGCAGCTCGATGATCCGGGGCTTGGTCAGGGCGAAGAGCGACCGGGCGACCACCCGGGCGGAGCGCCGCCCCGCGATGGCGGGCAGCGCGTCGGTCGCTGGGGTCACTCCTGGTCCTCCGAGCCCTCGGGTGCCGCGTCCTGGTCCTGCCGGACCCGCCGGTAACCTTATCCTTTGCGGTTCCGGCCGCGTCCTTGGCCTCCTGCTCAGCCTGCCTGGGCGGCCTGCTTGACGGCTTCCTCGGTGCGCACGCCGACCGGCGGGCGGGGTGCCCCGCCCGGCCAGCGGCTCGGCGCCGCCCGCCGCGGTCGCGGTGGGCAGCCCGGTCGCGGCGGCCAGTGACGCCGCGTGGCCCGGGTCGGCGGGGGCGACGGGCCGGGCCCCGGTGATGGGCCGGCGTCCCGGCACGGTGTGCGGCCTGGCGAACACGAAGTACAGGGCCGCCATCACGACGATGAAGAATCCCAGCGGCAGGATCAGGGTCATCACCTGCGCGCCTAGCGGGTAATAGGTGACCTGAATCGCAGAGATCACGCTGTGCACTCTATCCTCCTGCTGGGAGCCAAACTGGTCATCTCCATCCGGTCCGGGTGGGCCAGGTGGACTTGGACGTCCGGAGAATCCGGTCCAGGCCGTGCGTGAGGGCTTCCGACTCCTCGTCGTTCAGCCACCTGACCAGGAGCGCGATTCCCGCGATCAGGTACGGCACCAGCACCAGGACCCACAGTTCGGAGCCGCCGGCCTGCTGATCGAACACCATGCTGAGCAGATGGTGGCTCCCTACCCCGAGGTAGGCGGGGTAAAGGACATTGGCCCCGAAGCTGAGCACCATGCCGAGGATCGTGCCGCACACCACGATGGCCGCCAGCAGGAACACCCGGTACAGCGGCCCGAACTGCGGGCTGAACGGCCGGGAGCCGATCAGCTGCAGCCAGAGCAGCACGCCCGCGGCCAGGGTGGTGACCGCCTGGGCCGCGAGCACCACCGGGTGGCGCACCCCCGCGTCGTACAGCGCCGGGACGTACCAGCCGCACCACACCACGACGAACAGGGCGGTCACCGCGACCGGCCAGCTGCGCAGCCGGGGCGGCACCGGCGCCGGCGCCGCCGTGGCGGGGGCCGCGGCCGGGGGCCGCGCCGTACGCCCGAGGCCGCGCCACAGCACCAGCCACGGCGCGCCGAGCACGATCAGCGGCGGGGCATACACGCCGAGCAGGATGTCCTGGAGCACGCGGACCCAGATGAACCTGCCCGACCAGTAGCCCAGCGGCGAGAGCAGCGCCAGGGCCGCGAGGAGCAGCCCGGAGTAGAAGGCGATGGCCTCGCGGGCCAGGCCGCCAGGCAGCGCGGCCCCGCCCCGGCGCGCGTCGCCGCGCAGGCCGAGCAGCCCGGCCAGGTGCACGACCACGACGGCCAGGCCCGCGGCGAGGACCGCCACGTTGGCCGACCAGTGCGAGACAACCAGGTTCATGACGGTGGTGGGCCGCCAGGCTGGCGCGGGCGCAAGCCTTCCCGGACGGGCCGCTCCTTTCCGCTCAGAGCACGTAGAACAGCAGGAAGAAGAACAGCGTGACCACGGCCATGAAGTTCCAGATCAGCGTGAACGCGCTCAGCGACGACTGGAACCGCTGCACCGCGAACGCCTCGGCGTAGGTGGGCGGCTGCTCGACGAAGGAGATGGGCGTGAGCGGGCGGGCGCGCATCACCAGGATCTCCAGCCAGAGCATCGCCCCGAGCCAGCTGACCAGCAGGACCGGGTAGGTGTCGACGAACACGCTGGAGAAGCCGGAGCTGCCCGGCTGGAACGGCAGGTTGAGCAGCTGGATGATCTGCACCACCACGGCGGCCACGCCGAGCAGCAGCGCGACCAGGGCCGCGGCCTGCCACGCGCTCTTGCTCCCGGCCTTGATCCGCTGCAGCCCCACGTACTGGACGATGGCGCTGAGCAGGACCAGGACCAGGATCGTCACGCCGTAGCCGATCTGCGGGGCGTGGAAGCCCGAGCCCTTCCACCGGCCCGAGGAGTTGACCGACCGGAGGTAGAAGTAGGCGAACGCGAACGCCCCGTACAGGAAGGCCAGCGCGCCGACCGCGAACCTCGACCCGGTCCACGCCGCGTTGAGCGCCGCCTCGTGGTAGAAACCGGCTTCCTCGGCCGCCCGGTCCAGCTCGTTCGGCGGCTGCGTGGTCTGCTCGGCCATGACTATGCCTCCACTCCGGTGCTGGCCGTCCCGGCACTCGCGTACGCGGCGCTGACCACGCCCACCGGCGGGTTCAGGTCGGCGACCGGCGGCGCGTCCTGCACGCCGTAGTCATACGGGCCGGACAGCACCACCGGGATGTGCTCGAAGTTGCCGGGTGGCGGCGGCGAGGCGACCTGCCATTCCAGGCCGCGGGAGTTCCACGGGTTCGCCACCTCGCGCTCCCGGACGATCACCGTGGACCAGATGAAGTTGATCACGAAGATCAGGATCGACGTGCCGAGCAGGAACGAGGAGATCGACACCCAGTCGTTGAGGCCCTTCAGGTTCCGCGCGTACTCGAACACGCGCCGCGGCTGGCCCAGCATGCCCACCGCGAACAGCGGCAGGAAGGTCGAGTTGAAGAAGATGAACATCGTCCAGAAGTGGAGGTAGCCCAGCTTCTGGTTCAGCCTGATGCCCATCATCTTCGGCAGCCAGTAGTAGCAGGCGCCGAAGAACGCGAAGATGATCCCGCCCATGATCGTGTAGTGGAAGTGCGCCATCACGAAGAAGCTGCCGTGCTCGGTGGTGTCCGCCGGGACGTCGGACAGGAACACCCCGGAGATGCCGCCGATCAGGAAGTTGAAGTACAGCGCGAGCGCGAAGCACATCGGCACCGTCAGCCGCATCTTCGCCTTCCAGAACGTGCCCATCGCGACCAGGTAGATGAACCCGGTCGGGATCGAGATGAGCTCGGTGGTCAGCATGAACAGCGGCCGCATCTCGGGGTTGATGCCGCTCACGAACAGGTGGTGCTGCCAGACGAAGAAGCTGAGCAGGGCCACGCCGATCATGCCGGCCCCGGCGACCCGGTAGCCGAACAGCGGTTTGCGGCAGAACACCGGGATGATCTCCGACACGATGCCGAAGCCGGGCAGGGCGAGGATGTAGACCTCCGGGTGCCCGAAGAACCAGAACAGGTTCTCGTACAGGTAACTGCTGCCGCCCAGCGTGTTCACGTAGTTCGAGGTCTCCACGGTCCGGTCGAGGATCAGCAGGTACAGGCCGCCGACCAGGACCGGGGTGGCCAGCACCATCAGGAACGAGACGGTGACCATGGACCAGACGAACATCGGCAGCCTGCTCCACCGCATGCCGGGCGCCCGGTAGTTGATCACGGTGACGATGATGTTGAACCCGGCCAGGATGACCGAGATCCCCATGATGCCGAAGGCGACCGCGTAGGCGTCCATGCCCTCGGTGGCCTGCACGCTCAGCGGCGCGTAGCCGGTCCAGCCGGTGGGGAACCCGCCGAGCAGCACGCTGGACAGCAGGACGATGAACGCCGCCGGGGTGAGCCAGAACGACAGCGCCTCCAGCCGGGGGAACGCCATCCGCTTCGACCCGATCATCAGCGGCATCAGGAAGTTGCCGAACGGGCCGAGCACGACCGACGTCATCAGCATCATCATCATCGTGCCGTGCTCGCCGACCACCATCAGGTAGGAGGAGGCACTCATGATGTGGTACGTCGGCGAGAGCAGCTCGGTCCGGATCGCCATCGCGAACAGGCCCGCGGTGCAGAAGTAGATGATCATCCCGACCAGGTACTGGATGCCGACCACCTTGTGGTCCAGCGAGTACCGGAAGTACCGGGCCACCCCGCCGAAGGCTTCCTCTTCCTCCTCGGCCACCGGGACCGGCTTGCCGAGGATCTGGCGGCCGAGGTCGTTGAACACGCCCAGCCCGGCCAGCCAGCCGATCACGGCGACCACGTAGCCGAGGACGAGCGGGAAGTCGTTCATGTCCGACAGCGAGTTCCGCGCGTAGTCCCAGGACAGGAAGTTGCCCAGCCAGTGGCCCACGAAGTAGCCGATGATGGCGCCGATGATCCCGGTGTGCATGGCCGGGCGCATCCACCACGGCCGGGCCAGGCGCGGGCCGACCGGCCCGGATCCGGCCGGCTCCTGCGCCGTCGTCCCCGGCTCTATCTCGATGGACATCCGGTCACCTCTTCATCGCAGTGTCGGCCTGGGGATCCGTTCCCGGCATCTCCGGGTGGCTGCGCGGCCTGGCGGCCGCTGGGCGCGGCGGTCATGGCGTCACCGGGTCGCTCGGCGGGTAGTAGTAGCCGGCTGCGCCGGTGATCCCGTTCTGCGATCAGGACCTTGCCGATATTCGGGATCACGGTCGGGTCGTAGGTCGTCGCGTACGGCGGCAGCGCGGCCAGCACGCCCTTGCGCCGCTGGATCTGCTCGTTCCTGGTCGCCCAGACCTGGAAGACGGACGGGGTCACCACCTGGCCGGAGTCGAACATGGCGCCGTGCCAGATCCCGCACAGCTCGCTGCACCGGACGGTGAACCCGCCGACGTGGTCGGTGGTGGTGTAGGCCACGTTGTCCACGCCCGGGTTCGCGTCGGCTTTCACCGCGAGCTGGTAGGCCCAGAAGCTGTGGATCACGTCCAGCGAGGTCACGTGGAACGCGACCGACCGGTTCGCCGGCAGGACCAGCTGGGTGGTCTCCATCCCGCCGAACTGGGGGTAGCGGTAGGTGAACTGCCACTGCTGGCCGATGACCTGGACCTGCAGGTAGTTGCTGCCGTCCGGCTTCCAGACCGGGTTCGGGCCCTCACCGGCCCCCGCGCCGGCCGGGACGATCAGTTCCACGGTGCCGAACACGAACGCGGCGAGCACGATCACCGCGGTGCCGCCGATCCAGGTGGCCTGGATGCGCGGTGTGCCCGAAGATCGGCGGCCCGTCGTCGTCGTCACCGTCCCGGTGACGCCAGTTGACCAGGGTGTAGCCGAAGTAGGTCCAGACGAAGATCATGACCGGGGCCGCGGCCAGCGCCAGCACCGCGATGTCGAACTGCTGATGTTCCGCTGACGAGGTCATGTCCCCCGGCGGCATGTGCGGCTTCCAGACGATCCAGATGAGCAGGTCGGCGACGACGGCCAGGACGATCCAGATCAGGAAGATCCGCAGGCCGTGATTCGTCTCTTTCTCGCCGCGGGCCTCGGGGGCCGCCGGGGCCTGGGACTCGGCCATCAGGCTGACACCTCCATGTTGCCCATCATGTAACCGAGCGTCTGCATCGGGCCGCCGTTGCCGTCCAGGAACCCGCCGCCGCAGGGGACGAAGCACTGCCAGCGGAACGTGCCCGTGGTGCTTCGGGGTCATGAAGCTGAACTTCATCGTCGAGTGCGGTCCCTCGGTACAGGGCGAATCGGTGCAGCCGTCCTTGTTGAACAGCGCGGTGTTAGGCGAGGCCATCGGCACGAACAGGTGCAGGCTGGGGATGGCGAACGTGTGCCCGACGCTGCAGTCCGACCAGGAGTTGACGGACGGAGGACCGCCTGGCCGGCCCGAGCGGCTGGCCCACGGTCTTGAACTGCTGCACCGTCATCGCGTTGCCGAGCGGTGCCCTGGACCAGGCTCAAGAAGTTGTTGCGCAGCGGGGTGCAGCCGTCGTAGCCCAGGATCGTCATGTTCACCCGGGTGTTCTTCGGCACCGAGAACAGGGTGGTGTGCACCCAGGCCTTGGTCTGCGGGTCCTGCACGTAGTAGCTCACCCAGTCGGGCTCGCTGGAGGAGTTGTTCTGCGGGTCCTCCTGGAGGACCACGTTCACGACTCCCCCGGACGCCACGGAGGAGTAGTTCACCACTTCCAGGCTGCTGCCCAGGTAGTGGAGGACGATGAAGACCGCACCGGCGACCACGGCGGCGAACGCCACCAGCAGGGTCACGATACGGGCCGGCAGAGACACCAGTCACCACCTCGCTTCTTCGCGGCGCCTTGCGCACACGACTGGGCCGGCCGCAATGTCCCCAGAACTTGCGGGCCGGAGGTCTCGTCTGGTCCTGATCTTGCGATCGTTCGCCTCGACTCGGCAACACGGCACGCACTGAATGACGAAATTGTCATGATCAGGGCATCTCACCCCGGTAACATCCGGCCTGCACGAGCTGCCTGGTTACAGTAAGTAGTGATCTTCAGACTCATTGTTACCGCTCGCGGCTCGTGTAACACCTCTGATCCTCAGAGCAGGTGCTGCAATGGTTTGCTATCCCGCTCCAGGGTTGACCGCACCCCTCGTGGCGGTACATCCTCTGCTGAGGGGATCGTCCAGGCGGTGGCATGCCACCGCGCCGCGCTGACGCGTCGCCCATATAGCCCATGCAACGTAACCCACCTGCGAAGATGGTCCCCGTGCCGGGGGCGTGTCCCACGGCCGCGCGGCTCCTCGTGGTCGATGACGAGCCGCAGATCCGTGAGTTCATCGCGCGCGCCCTGGCGGCCGCCGGTTATGCAATCGATTTCGCCGGATCGGGTAAAGAAGGGCTGAGCCAGGCCACGGCCGGCGACTATGACCTGGTCATCCTGGATCTGGTGATGCCGGACATGGACGGGCGGGAGATCCTCGCCCGGCTCCGCCACGACCGGCCCGACCAGGCGGTGCTGGTGCTCTCCTGCCTGGCGGACGTCATGACTAAGGTGGATTGCCTGGAACTGGGGGCGCAGGACTACCTGACCAAGCCGTTCTCGCTGGCCGAACTGCTGGCCCGGGTCCGGGTCAGGCTCCGCGATGACGGGCATCCCCTCAACGAGGTCCTGAGGGCAGGAGAGCTCGTGCTTGACTTCGGCCGGCTGGAAGCCAACATCGGGCATGGCCCGGTCCCGCTCACCCGCCTGGAGTTCCTGCTGCTCCGTGAGCTCATGGAGCACGTCGGGCAGTCGGTGCCCAAAGGGCAGCTGCTCGCCTCGGTGTGGGGGTACGACTTCGATCCCGGCTCCAACGTGGTCAACGTCTGCGTCCGCCGCCTCCGCTCGAAACTCGGTTTCGACCTGATCAAGACGGTGCGTGGTGAGGGATACCAGCTCACCGCGTAGAGACGGGATGGCCGGGCGGCTCCGGCAGACCGTGGCCGCCGGCCTGAGGGAGAGCACCAGGTTCCGGCTGCGCCAGCACAGCCCCGCGGCGCACGCGGCCCCGGAGGCGGCGCCCGGGGCGGCCACGCTGGAGGCTCCCCGCTCGACGCCGCGGCCCTGGCTTCCGGGCCGCTCAGCCCCGCGGCCCTGGATCGCCGGGGCACCTGGACGCCGGGGCACCTGGGTCCGCCGGGGTCGCCGCTGGGACCGCCGCGGGCCGGCCCTGGGCCGCGCCCGGGATCCGGCGCCGGGTCCGGCCGCGGCTGCCGCGGAGCCCGGCCCGGCCGGGCGGCCCCGCGGCCGCCCCCAGCTCGCCGCGGGGCTGTGGCACTCGCTCCCGGCCGGGCTGGCCTTCACCCGGGGCGCGAGCCGCCGCGCCACCGCACGGGCGGCCCGGGCCCGCGGCAACTTCAGCTGGCCCTGGCGGGTCGCCTGGGTCGACGTGGTGTGGGCGCTGTTCTCCGCGGTGAACCTGCTCTGCATCCTCGTTTTCCAGCACTGGGAGACGGTCCCGTTCCACTTCATCTGGATCAGCCTGACCTTGCTCTACGGCTTCCGGGTCTGGGCCACCCGGCCGACGCTGTGGGTGCTCGCCCTGGTCATGGTGACCACGTTCGCGGCGATCGGCTGGGACGTCTACCGCGGCAGCCAGTCGGTGGACGAGCTCAACGAGGTCCCGCTGATGGCCATCATGTTCTGGCTGATGGTCTGGCACGCGCAGCGGCGCCTGGACGCGGACCACGAACGGGACCTGGTCAGCGACGAGAACGCCCGGCTGCTGGCCACGCAGCGCCGCTTCCTGCAGGACGCCTCGCACCAGCTGCGCACGCCCATCACGATCGCGCTGGGCCACGCTGAGCTGCTGGCCCAGGAACTGACCGACCAGACCGAGAAGCGGGACATCCAGGTCGTGGTGGGCGAGCTGACCCGGCTGCGGCGGCTCGGCGAGCGGCTGCTGGTCATCGCGGCCTCCGAGGACCCGGACTTCCTCCGCCCCGAGCCGATCGCCCTGGACGGGTTCACGATGGACGTCATCCGGCGATGGCGGCCGACCGCGGACCGGCAGTGGCAGGTCGGCCGCCTCGACGCGGTCACGGTCAACGCCGACCGGGAACGGCTCGGCCTCGCCGTGGACGCGCTGCTGGAAAACGCCGTCCGGCACACCGTGACGGCGACATGATCCAGCTTTCGGTGCTGGCGAACGGGCCGGGCCTGCCCGTGCGTATGATCGTCGCGGATACCGGCGAGGGGATCGCACCCAGCGAGCTCGAGCACATCTTCGACCGCTTCCGCACCGGATCGCCGCCCGGGCGGGATCACGGCGGGCCGGGACCGGGCCGCGCACCGGGTCCAAGGGCACCGGGCTGGGCCTGTCCCTGGTCCGGGCGGTCGCCCACGCACACGGCGGCGACGTGCGCGTGCGCAGTACTCCCGGCGTGGGCAGCGAGTTCGAGCTGGTCCTGCCGGCCCCGGCGGCCAGCGCCGGGACGCTGTACCCCGCGCTCCCGCTGAGCTGGTCCGCCAGCCCGCCGGAGCCCGCGCCGGACCGGACGCTGAAGGACGACCCATGGCCAAGCAGGAACCGATGACCCCGGAACCCACCAGCACCCAGGAGCACGACGAGCTCAGCGGGCACCCGGCCGCCGCGCCCGGCCGCGGCGTGGCCGGCTGGTTCGGCGGGCTCAGCCGGGGCCGCAAGCTGGCCCTCATCTGGTCGGCCTCGGCTGCTGGCCGTGGTCGTCGCGCTGCTCGCCATCGGCGCCACGTCCGGCGGGGACACCCAGCCACGCTCCCCCGCCCCGCGCCCAGGCGTTCACCCTCGCCGGCCCTCGGGCACCCGGGCCAGCACATCTCGCTGGCCCAGTACGCCGGCCACCCGCTCATCCTGAACTTCTTCGCGTCCTGGTGCGAGCCGTGCCAGCGGGAAACGCCGCTGATCGCGCGGTTCTACCGCAGCCACCGGCGCAGCGTCATCATCGTCGGCATCGACGTCAACGACACCAGCTCGGCGGGACTGGCCTTCGCCCGGAAGATGGGCGTGGCCTACCCGGTCGCGTCCGACCCGGCGCCCATGGCCATGGCGCTGTCCTACGGGGTGACCGCGCTGCCGCAGACGTTCTTCCTCAACGCGCAGCACCGCATCGTCAAGCGGGTGATCCGCGCGGTGACCCTGCACCGACCTGCGCACCGGGGTAGCCATCATGACCAGGCCGAGCGGACGGAGCTGAGCCGAGTGGACACCCCGACCCGCACCGATCCGCCGTATGTCCCGATCCGGACGAACCGGTGGGCACCGCACCAGAAAACGCCCCGCTGGCTGCTGCTGGCCGCCGCGGTGATCGTGGTGGGCATCGTCCTCGTCGCCCTGGTGCACAAGCCCAGCCAGAGCCAGCGGGCCGGCGACCTCAACGGGTTCCTGCACGACATGAACGCCGACATGCAGTCCTGCGCGGGCGGGGTCCGCGAGTCCCTCACGGCCCTGAACCAGATCCAGGCCGGCGGGAACTCCGCGAAGAACGTCCAGGACACGATCAAGATCGCCCGGTACGGCGCGACCAACTGCTCGCCCGCCAACAACGAGCTGCTCGATGACCTCACCCAGTACCAGGTGACCGAGTCACTGGCCCGGTTCCACCTGGAAACCACGGTCAACGACCTGCTCACCTGGGCGTTCCCGTACGCCCAGCGGGTACAGAACGACGTGGCGAACGAGCTGGGCGCGCGCGACCCGGCCAAGCGGCAGCAGTACGCCGCGGCGCTCCAGCGGGACACCAGCGACCTGAACCGGCAGCGGGCCGCCATCGACAAAAGCTTCACGAAGGCGATCACCGCGACCGGCGCCCAGGCCAGCCCCCTGCCTCTGCCCGGCTGAGCTGCACCGGACGGGCGGGAGCCGGCGGCAGGCGGGAATCTGACCAGGCATGCACGGGCGCCGGGTGCAGCAGCAGGCTGACCGGTGCGCTGCTGGCCGGCGGCGCGGCGCTCGCGGTCGCGCAGGGCGCACCCGGCCTCACCGCGCTCGCCCCGGTCCGGCGGCGGTTCCCCGGGCTGGCGGGCGCCGGGGCGGCCGATCATGTCGCGCTGACCTTCGACGACGGCCCGGACCCGCGGTTCACCCCGCGTTTCCTGGCCATGCTGGCCGGCCGCCGGGTCCGCGCGACCTTTTTCCTGCTCGGCCCCATGGTGCAGGCCGCCCCCCAGCTCGCCGCGGAGATCGCCGCGGCCGGGCACGAGATCGGCGTGCACGGCTGGGACCACCGCTACGCCACGGTGCGCGGGCCGCGGGCCTGCCACGACGACCTGGCCCGGGCCTGCGACACGATCGCGGCGGCGACCGGCACGCGTCCCCCGGCTGTACCGCCCGCCGTACGGGGTGCTCAGCGCCAGTGCCCTGATCGCCGCCCGCCGCCTCGGGCTGCGGCCGGTCCTGTGGAGTACCTGGGGACGGGAGTGGGCCCCCGGGGCCACGCCGGGATCGGTGCAGGCGACCCTGGCCAGCACCCTGGAGGGCGGGCGGAACGGTGCTGCTGCACGATTCCGACTGCGACCGGGCCGCCCGTCGGCAAGGCCGCGGCCGCCCTGGGCGCACTGCCCTGGCTGCTGGACGAGTGCGCCCGCCGCGCGCTGAGGGTAGGCCCCCTCGCCGAGCACGCGGCGGGCAGTGCGCACGCCGGGTGAGCCCGCGGGACTCAGGGGAAGTTAAAGCATCCGTATGCGGGGAGTAAGGGGTGACAGCGGGCCGAGGAATCCTCAGGGCATCTTCAGCTGACGTCCAGGCTTGTGGTGCTTACTGGAGGATGCCTGAGAGCGGCCGGGCCACGAGCCCGGCGCTTACCAGGGCAACGACGCAACGTAGGCTGACTTCCGGGCAAAGGTGATACGGATGCAAGAAGGTCAGGACCGGAGCGGGGACCAGCCGCCGGAGTACCTGGGTGCATGGTCACCCATTCCGGCCGAGGACCAGCCGGACCGGCCCGGCGGTGAGGAGCCGGCCGCCGCGGAGACGCCTGCTGCGCAGGATGGTCCCGCGGCGCCGGAGGGCACCTGGATAATCCCGGCCGCGCAGGACCAGCCGGCGGCCCCCAGGGACAAGGCCCCGCCGCACAGCACCCATCCGGGCCAGGACTTCAGGAGCAGGGCGGACCGGGCGCAGGACCGGGCTGAGCACGGCCTGGCGGGCCTGGGCTTCGGCGGATCCGCCGCGGCCGCGGCGGACAGCCCCGCCCCGGGCCCATCCGGGCCGGGCGGCACTCCCCCGGCTAGCCCGCCCGCACCGGCGCCGGGTGGCTACGGCCAGCCCGGCGGGTACGGCCAGGCCGGCAGCGGCCAGCCCGGCCAGCCCGGCTACGGCCAGGCGGGATACGGGCAACCCGGGCAGCCGGGCTACGGCCAGAGCCCGCCCGGACCCGGTCAGCCGGCACCCGGGCAGCCCGGTTACGGGCAGCCCGGGCACGGGCAGCCCGGTTACGGGCAGCCGACCGCCGCGTTCGGCCAGCCGGGCTACGGCCAGCCCGGTTACGGCCAGCCCGGCCAGAGCCCGCCGGCTTACGGGCCGCCCGGGCAGCCGGGCTACGGCCAGCCTGGGCACAGCCAGCCGACCGCCGCGTTCGGCCAGGCCGCGGCGTCCGGCGGGTACGGCGAAGGCGGCCAGCCCGGCGGGTACGGCCAGGCCGGCGGCTTCGGCCAGCCGGGCGGCTACGGGCAGTCCGGCGGCTACGGCGGCCAGGGGCCCTGGGGCCCGCCGCCAGGCGGGTCCGGGGGTGGCTGGGGTTCGGGCGACATCATCGGCTACGGCTCGGAGCCGGAGCCGCCGCCTCGCCGGCGCGGCAGCCGGGCCCTGGTCTACGTGGTGGTGGCCGCGCTGGCCGCGGGCGTGGGCGCGGGCGCCGTGGTGGCGCTGAACCACAACTCGCAGTCCCCGGGCAACACCATCTCCTCGCAGCAGATCCCCTCCCCGGACCGGAACGCGGCCGGCAACGCCAACACCACGAACCTCAACGTGGACTCCGTGGCGAACAGGGTCAAGCCGGGCATGGTGGATATCAACTCCACGCTCAAGTACCAGGACGGCGCGGCCGCCGGGACCGGCATGGTCCTGTCCTCCAGCGGCGTGGTGCTGACCAACAACCATGTGGTCGAGGGCTCCACCCACCTCACGGCGACGACCGTGACGGGCGGGAAGAAGTACACGGCCACGGTCATCGGGGTGGACCCCACCGACGACGTGGCCCTGATCAAGCTGCAGGGCGCATCCGGGCTGAAGACGGTGCAGGTGGGTGACTCAGCCAAGGTCACCCTGGGCACCGCGGTCGTGGCCATCGGCAACGCCGGCGGCACCGGGGGACCGCCCACCGTGACCAGCGGGACGATAACGGCGCTGGGCCGGACCATCACCGCCAGCGACTCGGGCAGCGGCCAGAACACCGAGACCCTGCACAACATGCTGCAGACCAACGCCCCGATCGCCGAGGGCGACTCGGGCGGCGCGCTGGCCAACGCGGCCGGCCAGGTGATCGGCATGAACACCGCGGCGAACAGCCAGTCGCTGGGCGGGGCCGGCACGTCGATGGGCTTCGCGATCCCCATCGACCGGGCGCTGGCCATCGCCAAGAAGATCGCGGCGGGGAACGGCGGCGGCCACATCCTGATCGGCCCGAAGGGCTTCATGGGCGTGGGCGTGGACTCGGTGACTGACGCCACCGCCTGCCTGGCGCAAAGCGGCCTGGGGGCCGGCTACCAGGTCCCGGCGCATGCTGGTGCGCTGGTCTGCAACGTGTACCAGGGCACCCCGGCCTACAAGGCGGGGGTGCGGGCTGGTGACGTGATCACCGGGGTCAGCGGCCAGTCGGTGACCACGGCCAACGGCCTGACCGGCGTCATGCTCAAGTACAAGCCGGGCGCGACAGTGTCGCTGACCTGGGTTGACGAGAGCAAGCAGAGCCACACCTCGTCGCTGACGCTGATCAACGGCCCGGTGAAGTAGCGGGGGGCGCGGTCGGCGGGCCGGCTGCTCTTCCCGGCAAGATAAACGCCGGGAAAGAGCCGGACCCGCCGCCGCGCTCTGCTGGTCTAGCTGGTCAGCCAGGCACGGAGGCGGGACTCCACGTCGGTGATCTGGGCGACCGGGACGTGCTCGCCCCGGGAGTGCGCGACCTCGGGGTCGCCGGGGCCGTAGTTGACCGCGGGCATGCCGAGTTCCGCGAAACGGGCCACGTCGGTCCAGCCGAACTTGGCCCGCGGGGTCCCGCCCACCGCGGCGAGCAGCGAGGCGGCGGCCGGGTCGGTCAGCCCCGGCCGGGCCCCCGCGGCCCAGTCGGTGAACGTCACGTCCCAGCCGGCGAAGATCTCGCGCACGTAGTCCTGGGCCTGCTCCACCGAGCGGTCCGGGGCGAACCGGTGGTTCACGGAGACCACGCACTCGTCCGGGATGACGTTGCCCGCCACGCCTCCGCTGATATAGACCGCGTTGAGCCCTTCGTGGTACTTCAGGCCCTCGACCTCGGGTTCCCGGGCCACGTAATTGCGCAGCACGTCCAGGATGGGCCCGGCCGCGTGAATAGCGTTAGTGCCATTCCAGGACCTGGCGCTGTGCGCGCGCTCGCCGGTCGCGCGGACCTCAGCCCGCATCGTGCCCTGGCAGCCGCCCTCGATGATCGCGCTGGTCGGCTCGAGCAGCACGGCCAGGTCGCCGTCCAGCAGCTCCGGGGAATGGCGGGACAGCCGGAGCAGGCCGTTCCGCTCGGCCTCGACCTCCTCGCCGTCGTAGAACACGTAGGTCACGTCGCAGCGGGGCGCGGGCAGGGACGCCGCCAGGCGCAGCTGGACCGCGACACCGGACTTCATGTCGCAGCCGCCGCAGCCGTACAGCAGGTCCCCGTCGAGGCGGGCCGGGAGGTTGCCGGCGATCGGAACCGTGTCGATGTGCCCGGCCAGCACCACCCGCTCCGGGCGGCCCAGCGTGGTCCGCGCGACCATGGCGTTGCCGTCCCGGTACAGGTCCAGGTGCGGGATGCGGCGCAGCGCGGCATCGATCATGTTGGCCAGGCGTTCCTCGTCACCGCTGACCGAGGGTATATCTACCAAGGCCGCGGTCAGGGCCGCCGGATCCTGGGAAAGGTCAAGGTCTAGGTCCACGCGGGGAGCCTAGCCGGACATGATGGCCAGACCAGCCATGACACGAGTGCGTCCATGATTGTCGGGACCACCCACGCCGAACGGAGAGCTCATGTTCCACGTTGATTCGGAGGTCGGCCTGCTCCGCCAGGTCGTGCTGCACCGCCCCGAGCTAGAGCTCAAGCGGCTCACTCCGGACAACGCCAGCGAACTGCTGTTCGACGGCGTGCTGTGGGCCGAGCGGGCCCAGGCGGAGCACGACGAGTTCGCGGAGGCGCTGCTGGCCCGGGGCGTGCTCGTGCACTACTACGGCGACCTGCTGACCAAGACGCTGGAGATCTCCCAGGCCCGGGACTACATCATGGACCGGGTGTTCGACTCCCGGCTGAACGGGCCGCTGGCCTGCTCGGCGCTGCGCGCCGCGGTGGAGGGACTCGATTCCCCGGTCCTGGCCCAGGCCCTGACCGGGGGGATCACCAAGACGGAGATCCTGGAGCTGACCCCGGAACCGAAGAGCATCGCGTTCCACTCCCTGCCCCCGGACACGTTCGTGCTGGCCCCGCTGCCCAACCTCCTCTACCAGCGCGACACCTCGTCCTGGATCTACGGCGGGGTCTCGGTGAACGCGATGGCCATGCCGGCCCGGATGCGGGAAACCGTCAACGACGAGGCCATCTACCGCTGGCACCCGATGTTCGCCCGGGACAGCTTCGAGGTCTGGTATCACGGCGCGGACGCGGCCCCGGCGACCATCGAGGGCGGCGACATCCTGGTCATCGGCAACGGGGCGGTGCTGGCCGGGATGAGCGAGCGGACCACCCCGCAGGCCGTCGAGCTGATCGCGCACCGGCTGTTCTCGGCCGGGGCGGCGCGCTGCCTGGTCGCCATCGACATGCCGAAGACCCGGGCCTTCATGCACCTGGACACCGTGATGACCATGTGCGACTACGGCGTGTTCACCAAGTACCTGAACCTGGGCATGCTGCCGTCGTACACGGTCGAGCCGGGGGCCAGTTCCCGCGAGCTCAAGGTCACCGACCACCCGCCGGAGGACATGCACACCGCGATCGCGGCGGCGCTGGGCCTGCCCAGCATCAAGGTGCTGACCGCCAGCCAGGACCCGGCCGCCGCGCAGCGGGAGCAGTGGGACGACGGCTGCAACGTGCTGGCCATCGAGCCGGGCGTGGTCGTCGCCTACGACCGCAACGTCACCACTAACACCTACCTGGAGGAGAACGGCGTCGAGGTGGTGCCCGTGCCCGGCAGCGAGCTGGGCCGGGGCCGCGGCGGCCCCCGGTGCATGAGCTGCCCCATCGAGCGCGACGCCTGAGAGCAGCGCGGCCCGTCCGCTCCCGCCGCTCGCCCGCACGCTGCGGCCTGCCGCCTCCCGGCTGCAATCGCCGCAACGAAGACCACCGCGGTGCCGGCGTGCGGGGCCAGCGATGCTGTAACTTACGGCCCGTCTCTGACATATACGGAGTCAACCAACTCTGTTGGAGGCGACCCTGTGGCCGATCGCTCCGCCTGCGAGCACGATCGCTTTGAGGTTCTGTATGAGCAGCACTACCCGGCTGTCCTGCGTTACGCCGCGCGGCGGGTAGGTACCGAGGCGGCGCGCGATATCGCGGCGGAAACCTTCACGATCGCGTGGCGGCGGCTCGGCCAGGTACCTGCTGGCCAGCCACTGCCCTGGTTGTACGCGACAGCCCGGAACTGCCTGTCCAACGAACTGCGGCGGCAGCAGCTCAGGGAACGGCTCGATTCCCGGATGCGCACCGAGGCCACGCGCGGCCCAGCGGTGGCCCTCCCGGAACCCTCGGGGCAGGTGGCGGACCGGCTGGCCGTGCGCGCGGCGCTGGCCACCCTGCGCCCGAAAGATCAGGAGGCACTGCGCCTGATCGAGTGGGAGCACCTTGACATCGCGGCCGCAGCCACGGTGATGGGCTGCTCCGCCGGGACTTTCCGGGTCTGGCTGCATCGCGCCCGCCGCCGGCTGGCCCGCGCCCTCGACGAGGCCAGCGCCTCCAGCAGCAACGCCGCAGGTACCACTCCCTGCCTTCCCGCCAGGACGGAGATCAGGCCATGAACGCGACGGACGCCGCCCGGCGGCTGCACGAAAGCAACCCGGTCACGGAGGACGCGTTTGCCGGTGCGGCAGGCGACGGCATCGGCCGGGCCACCTTCGAACGGATCATGGCCAGCCCACCGCGGCCCGAACCGGGGCCGGGCCGCGGCTGGAGCCGGCGGCGTCTGCTGGCCATCGGCGCTGGCGCCGCTGTCGCCGCGGGTTTGCTGGCCATCCTGCTCCCGGGAACGCCACGGCTTACCCACGCCGTGCGCAGTGCCTGGCAGCCAGCCCATGCTCTGCCGCGCGGTGGCGCCACCGCCGGACCCGGCGGCCCGACGGGAACGTGGCGGCTCGCCAGTTACCTGGTCAACGAGGGATGGCAGGAGAACACCACAGGCCCGGAAGCTGGCTATCTCACTTGCCCGACCACGACGACCTGTTATGTCCAGGGCAACAATGCGTCCTCAGCCAGCGGCCCCGCCGACATGAATTCCTTCTACGTCTCCACCGACGGTGCGGCCAGCTGGAGTGTCCTGCCGGTACCGTCCGGCCTCACGTTCTCGTCCGCCCTGTCCTGCGGATCGGCGGCCAGCTGCGCTGCTGGCGGGCTCTTCCACGGCCAGCCGGTCTTCGTCACCACCGCCAGCGGCGGTCACTCCTGGACCATCGATCCGCTGCCGGCCCGGGACGGCCAGATCTTCCAGCTGAGCTGCCCGACCGCGACGGCCTGCGGGGCCCTGGCGACACCGTCGGCGACCCTGCCCCTGGGGCAGCAGTACTACGGCAGAGTCAGGTTCCTGGCCATCACCGACAACGGACGGCACTTCGCTGCCTCAGCGGTGGTCCGCGGGGACTCGATGCAGGACGTGAGCTGCCCGACGGCCAGCCACTGTGTCGCGATCGGGGTGCACAACCGCGACGCCGGCGTCAATCAGCCGCTGGGGTCAGGCGTAGTGGCGACCTCCACCGACGGCGGGACCACCTGGAGTTCCGGCGTGCTGCCGCGAGGGCTCGGTGTGGGTCCTTTCCCCCAGGTAACCTGCGTCAATGCGGGGCATTGCTTCATGCTGGGTTACACCCACAGCCAGCAGAACGCGTACAGCGACATCGCGGTGTCGGCGGACGGGGGGCGGACCTGGACGCAGCGATCCCTGCCACCCAGCGCGCCGGACCCGCAGCTCTCCCAGATCGCCTGCCCCACCGACGCGACCTGCTACGCCGGGGGCGAAGACGCCATCCCGCAGCATTTCGCGAACGGATCATCCAACGGAGGCTCCGCGGTGGTCCTCATCACCCACGACGCCGGCCGGAGCTGGAGCCGGGTCACCTTCGCCCGGCCCGCCCGCGTGCCGCACGGCCTCCAGATCGACGCCTTCATGACCCTCGGCAGCATCCAGTGCCCGCAGCTGAACGCGTGCGTCGGGCTCGGTGTGACCGACCAAGGGTCGAAGACCACCCCGGTGTACACGAGCCGGCGCGCGCCTTAGCAGGCGGCGGCATTCATGGCCGGCGGAGCGGGTAGCTAGGCGATCGCTACTCGAGGCCGCCGCGTCACCCGATGAGCTCGCGCCTGATCTCGGTCCCCTGGTCGTCCCGGTAACGGACCTGCAGCTGGCCGCCGTCCAGGTCCAGGACCGCGAACCCGAACCGGGCCCAGTGGTTGCCGTCTGAGTCCTGCAGGAAGCTGCGGTCTTCCCACGCCCCGGGCGCCGGGACCGGGTCGCCGGGCGCACGCGCCTGCAGCACCGGCACCCCGCCATGTCCCAGGCAGCGCGGGAACCGGACGCCGCGGCTGGCCTCGAAGCCCATGCAGCGGTGCTCGTGCCCCCACCACCACGCGGTGACGCGCCCGCTGTCCAGGACCGGGCCGAGCTTGGCGGGCAGCACCGGGCCTAGGTCCGCCTGGTCGTACGCGGACACCAGCTGGTGGTGGCTCAGCAGCACCAGCTTCCGGCTGGACGTCTTCGCAATATCCGCAACGAAACCCGCTTGCGGGTCTTCGAGCACTCCGCACGCGCCTTTGGTCAGGACGTCCCGATCCCAGGACGTGTCCAGGGCCACGAAGTCCCAGGACGGCGCGGTGAGCCGGAAGAAACTGGTCGCGGCGCCGTCGGCCGAGTGCTGGGCGGCGAACCGCGGGTCACCCAGCAGGGTCCCGAAGTAGCCGAAGCCACCGCTGTACATGTCGTGATTGCCGTTCAGCGACCAGGACGTGACCCCGGCCCGGGCCTGCTGCGGCGTCACCGGCCACCAGGCGAGCACATGCTGCTGGATTTCGCTGGGCAGCCCGGAGTAGTAGACGTCGCCGAGATGGATGACGTGCGCCTCCCGCCCGTGGTCCAGGGCGTCAGCGACCTCCTCGGCCATGTACCCGGCCACGGCCCGCGCCCGGGGCAGCCCGGTCCCCCAGTCCCCCACCACGACCAGCCGCGCCGAGTCACTGATCGCGTGCGCGGCGGGCCGGGGATTGAACGGGTGATTGCCCTGGGCCAGGTGACGCAGCATCGATTCGGCGATCTTGATGACCCAGTCCGGGTCATCCGGCGAGAAATCCCCGGGATGCAGGAGCGCCTCGGCGGTCCGCGAGATGGTTGACCACAGACCGCGGTCCAGTGGCGTCCGGTCGGCCACGCCCTGCTCCCGGAGGGCGCCGGACAGGGCGCTCTGCACCAGGCTGACCGCCGGGTCGCGCGACAGGTAGGGCACCACCGCGGCCTGCGCCCCGCCCGACGAGGCGTTGGCCGTCCCGGCGGCGGGGAGCGCGGCGCTCACCTTGGCCGGCGGGTCACCGTCGCCGGGGATCACCTGCGCGGCGGCCGCGGTGGCCGCCTGCAGCTGGTCCGAGCCCAGGACCCCGCGGACGGCTTCCACGTACTGGTGGACCGAATCCCGGTCGTACGCCTGCTCGATCATGTGAGCGTCCCCCAGCCGTGAACGACCCGCATAGCGCGCCGAGACGTCGCCACGGCTGCGCTTCCGGAATTCGCCTGACCGTCATCATCCGCCGTAGCTGAGCGCGGCGATAGACCCACTCACAACGGTGCTGGCCTGGCGGGGGCGGCCCCCATCGATCGGCAGTTCGTTTTAGACCCCCCAGGAGGGGTCCGAAGTTAACTGCTGATGGATTCGGGGGGTGAGGGACGGTGGGGGCTGCGGGCGGAGAGGTGCTTCGCGCCGTCGTGGAGGGCAGCCAGGATGACCGCCACCGAGGGGCGGCGGACGCTGGCCGTCCGGGCCACCGCGTAGACGTCGCGGGCCGCGTCCGAGCCGGGCAGGTCACGCACTACGACCCGGCCTTCGCCGGCGGCCAGGGCCAGGCGCGGCACGGCGGCCACCCCGATGCCCCTGGACACCAGGGACAGGATGGTGCCCAGGCCCTCGAACTCCCAGGGCATGGCGGGCGCACCCCCGGCGGCGGCCAGCAGCCGGTCCACGGCCACGCGGGAGGGCTCGCCCGCGGGGGCGGCCATCCACCGGCTCGTCTCGCTGAGCCGGCGCAGGTCGACCGGCTCGGCCGGGTCAGCGAGCGGATGGCCGCGCGGCACGACCAGGACCAGCGGGTCGCGCACCAGATGGTAGAACTGCAGCACGCCCGCCCCGGTGCTGGTGAGCCGGCCGGTCCAGTCATCGACCAGGGCCACCTCGACCTCACCCCAGCGGACCGAGCTGAGTCCCTCATCCTTCTGGGTCTGTCTCAGCAGCAGGGTCAGCCCCGGATGGGCCCGCAGGCTGCGGGCCAGTGCGGGCGCGAACGCAGCCGCCGCGGTCGGGAAGGCGGCCACCGAGACCCGGCCGGTGGGCTCGCGCTCCTGCGCGGACAGATCCGCCTCGGCCTCCTCCACCTGGGCCAGGATGCGCTCCGCGTGCGCGGCGAGCCGGACGCCCGCGTCGGTGAGCTCGGCCGACCGCGCGGTCCGGTCGAGCAGGATCACGCCCGCCTCGCGTTCCAGGGTGGCCAGTTGCTGGGACACCGCGGACGGGGTATAGCCGAGGGCGGCCGCTGTGGCGGCGATCGTTCCCCGGGCGGCGAATTCCTTGAGCAGCCGCAGCCGATGCAGATCCAGCATAAGTTCAAGTTACCCTCCACAACAGATATAGAAGCTTGCGCTAATGCATAACCACAGGCATGCTGGTCAGAGCAGTCGAAGGGTCAACAAAAGGCCCTCGCCTACGCTGCCCACTGAGTGGCGCAATGCGGCGCCCGAATTGCCCCAAATAGGCGCCCCATTCCCAATCTAGGAGTCGAGAGCCATGTCCATGGCTGGCGCAGCCATGCCATCTGCCCTGCCCGCGAAACCCTCCGGCCCGGTCGCCCCGCCGCCGCCCGCCAGCCCCAAGGTGACGACCGCGCCGGCCGCTGCCCGTCTCCGCCCCGGTCACTCCCTTCCCGGCCGCGGTCCCCCCGTCCCGGCTCGCCCTGGCCCCCATCCCGGTATCGGCCACGCTGGCCGCCAACGAGACCCTGGCCCGGAAGCGGCGGGCGGGCGAGACCGTGCTGCCGCTGGCCTTCGGCGAGGCCGGGCTGCCGGCCCACCCCCTGCTCATCCGGGCGCTGGCCGAGGCGAGCGCCGGCAACACCTACGGCCCGGTGGCCGGCCTGCCTGAGCTGCGCGAGGCCGCGGCCGGGTACTGGACCCGCCGCGGCACGCCGACCGGGCCGGCCAGCGTGGTCTGCGGCCCGGGCAGCAAGGCGCTGCTGTTCGGGTTGCTGCTGGCCATCGGCGCGGACGTCGCCGTGCCGCAGCCCAGCTGGGTCAGCTACGCCGCCCAGGCCAGCATGCTCGGGGTGCAGGCCCACTTCGTGCCGGTGCCGCCGGGCGAGGGCGGCGTCTGCGAGGCCGCGGGCCTGGCGGCCACGGTGATCGCGGCCCAGCGGGCCGGCCGCCGGATCGGCGCCGTGGTGGTGACGCTGCCGGACAACCCGACCGGCAGGCTGGCCCGCCCGGCCAGCGTGCACGCCCTCTGCCAGGTCGCCGCCGAGCACGACCTGATCATCATCGCCGACGAGATCTACCGCGACCTCGTACACGACCCGGACCAGGCCTTCGCCAGCCCGGTCCTGTTCGCGCCGGAGCGGACCGTGGTCACCACCGCGCTCAGCAAGAGCCTGGCCCTGGGCGGCTGGCGGATCGGCGCGGCGCGGCTGCCCGACAGCGGGATCGGGCTCGCCCTGCGGGACCGGCTGGTCGGGATCGGCAGCGAGATCTGGTCCGCCCCGTCGCTGCCGATCCAGCACGCCGCGTCCCTCGCCTTCGACGAGCCGGCCGAGCTCACCGAGCGGGTGGCCCGCAGCCGGGTCCTGCACGCGGAGGTGGCCGCGGTGGTGGCCGACCGGTTCGCCGCCGCCGGGCTGCTGGTGCCCGCGCCGCAGGCCGCGTTCTACCTGTATCCCGATTTCGCGCCCTGGCGCGAGCACCTGCGCAGCACCCGCGGCATCAGCAACGGTGCCGACCTGGCCACGCACCTGCTGCACTGCTACGGCATGGGCGTGCTGCCCGCGAGCGCGTTCGGCGAGGAGCCGTCGGCGCTGCGGGTGCGGGTGGCCACCGCGATGCTCTACGGCGAGACCGACGAGCAGCGCGAGCGGGCCCTGCGCTCCGATGACCCGGTGACCCTGCCCTGGATCGCGGCCGCGCTGGACCGGATCGAGGAGGTCCTGGCCAGCCTCGCGCCGTAGCCCAGTCTCACGTCGCAGGACGCTCGCGCGCCGCAGGACCCGCGGTTAACCTGCTCATTTGCGGAATCTCACGGCCAGGATCGGGGAGTAGCCGTAGGGGTAGGCGGAGCCGGACTTGACGAGGTTGGCCTCGAAGTAGATGGGGTTGTTGGCCGGCAGCGTGGACCGGAGGGTGATCCTGAATGTGGCGATGCCCCGCGCGTTGGTCAGCGCGGACACCGGGGTCATGCCGGAGTAGCCCTTGTTGATGTACGCCTCGCTGTTCACCGTGCCGCCCTGGCCGTAGATGACCTGGCCGAGGTACACGGGCACGCTCGCGGCCCGCACCCGCTGGTCGAGCCGGTTGACGATCTCGGCGTGCACGGTAAAGGTCTGGCCCCGGGTGACCGGCTGGTTGATGGTGGACGGCAGCAGCACCACCCGCCACACGCTGGCCACGTACGCGCCGGTCCGGCTGACCGTCGGCGGCTCGTGAGAGAAGGCCAGGACCTGGAACCCGTTGCCGATCGAGGGCATGGCGAAGGAACTCGGCGCCTGGATCGTGTACCGGGCCCGCTGATGAGGGCCCAGCGTGCCGGGACCGTGGATCTGGCGCCAGAACGCCGTCATCGACATGCCGTCCTCGATGGTGAACGAGGGCCGGACCCGGCGGCCGGAGTTGTTGGTCACCGACACGGTCATCTGGTCCACGGTGGCCAGCTGCCCGGTGGTGCGCACCGACAGGATGGACATGTTCAGCGGGCTGGGGCTGGTCAGCGCGGCGAGGACGGCCAGCATGCAGGAGGCCGCCGCGCCGCCGGCGACCCATTTCCAGTGCCGCCAGGAAGCCGAGAGCGGAGGGCGCTGCGTGGTTGCGGCGGCGGCCACCGCCGCCGGGATCAGCATGACCAGGTAGCTGCCGAAGGACCGGGTGGCGAAGAACAGCACGATCGAGGGGAGCAGGAAGGCAGCCGGCTTGAGCACCGGGTAGGTGGCCAGGTAGCAGGCCAGCAGGCCCAGCAAGATCACGATGGCCGCGGAGTTGTAGGCCTGCAGCGACCCGCCGCCGATCGGCAGCGACAGGCTGAGGCTGACCAGTCCCTGGCCTGCCGGCACGCTCTGTGCGGTGACCGGGGTGAGGATCCCGCTGAGCCATCCGCGGGGTGAGTTCAGCAGGTAGGGCAGGTTGGGGACCAGGAACGCCACGGCGGCGATGCCCAGGTAGCGCAGGCCGTCGCGGAGTCCCTGGGCCCAGTCACGCAGCCGCCGGGATTCCATCACGATGCCGGCCACCACGAACGGGAGGATCAGCCAGGGGGTCTGCTTGACCGCCATGGCCAGGCCCATCAGGACCGGGCCGCGCCAGGCGGCGGGACCGCGGGTCCAGGCGAACCGGTCCCAGCCCGCCGCCGCACCGATCAGCAGCGGCATGAACAGGAAGTCGGTGACGCCGCCGACCGCATAGCCGGTGAACACGTCGAGGCTGACCACGACGGCCGCGAGGGGCGCCAGCTTCCTGGGCAGCACCGCGTAGAGCACCATCGCGCCGAGCGCCCAGGCCGCGATGTCGGTCCAGACCGCGGCCTGGGTGGTGATGCCCATCGCGAGCAGCGGCAGGTACTCCTCGAAGGCGAGGGCCGGGTAGGACAGCTTCGTGATCGGCTGGCCGTTCAGCAGGAAGGTGTAGCCGTTCGGCGAGACATGGAAGAGCGGGAACGCGGCCGCCATGGAGTGCAGGTACGGGTTGATGCCGTGCAGCGCCAGCTGGGCCGCGTACTGGTCAAAGGCGATCTCGTCGGTGCCGTAGTCGGGAGCACTGTAGATCTGGAAGTACGACCAGATGGCCAGGGCGATGATCACGGCCGCCAGGACCAGCAGGTCGATCTGGCGCTGGCGGCGGCTGGCCAGCGCGCCCCGGGGCAGCCACGCCGTGACGACGGCCAGCAGCCCGGTCAGGCCGAGGAGAACGACCGGCAGGGCCACCCAGGTCCCGTACGTCAGGTAGCCGGCCAGCCGGAACGACCAGGTCAGGATGAAGACCGCGGCCAGCGTCCGCAGGGCCCGCTCGGTCCAGGCCGCCGCCTCACCGTCGGGCTCGCCGAGGCTCCGCCAGCCGGCCGGGGCGGCCGTGATGAGCGTGCGCCGGCCGGGCAGGCGGCCGGGCACGGTCGCCAGCAGCCCGGGCAGCCAGCCTGGGCCAGCTCCCCCGGGGCCCGTCGATCGGTGCCGTCCGGCTGGGATGCTCATTGCCTCGCAGCCTGCGCGCGGCTAGGCCGCGAAGACCTGGATGTTGCCATAGGTAGCTGTCCCCACCAGGTCGTAGAGCTGGGCTCCGCTGGAGGAGACGAGCACCCCGACACAGTTGCTCGGCGCCGGCAGCACCTTGCGGACCGCCTCGGTCGCGGTGCTCACGTCGGCAATGTTGGACACGCCATCGGCGTCCTTCAGGACGTACAGCGAATTGCCATCCGGGCTGATCGTGATGGACTCGGCCGTGTCTTCCTTGGTTACGGCCTTGAACTTGGCGACGACCTTGCCCCCGGTGACGTCGATCTGGTCCACGAGCCCGCTGGGCTCCAGCGCGTACAGGGTGTTCTGCTGGGGGTTCGGGACCACGGAGACGGCGTCGGACGGCATGGGGACGCTGCCCAGGATCCGCCCGGCGCGGGAGCCCACGATGGTCACGCTGGCGGCCGAGGCCGTGCCGTTCAGCACGTAGAACGTGGTCCCGTCGCTGCCCACCACGACTTCGCGGGCGGGGGCGGGCAAGGGCACGGTCTTGGTCACTTTCCCGGTGCCGGAGAGGAGTTCCAGGGCACCCGACCGGCTGGTGCCCAGGGCCAGGCCGATGACACCGGTGGACGTCTCGGCCACCGAGCGCGCCGCGGAACTGACCGACACGCTGCCGGTGAGGCGGCCGGTCGAGGAGTCCATCTCGAACAGGCCCAGGCTGGACCGGCCCGCCAGCATCCATATGGAGCCGTTCGCCTGCGGCTGTGTGGCGGAGATGAGATTCCCGGGTGCCCGCAGGATGCGCTCCGGGACCGCGCTGACCGCGGCCGCGCCGTTCGCCTTCGCCGGGTGATTGCTTCCTGAGCAGGCTGCGACGGCCAGGGCCGCCGCGGTGAGCCCGATGAGCGCTGTGGTGCGCCGCGCCGCACTCGCCATATCCGGTTTCCTTCCAATTCACGCGACATGGGGAATCGCGATAGCGGTTTATCGAGGGGCAACGGAGGGCGTGAACACGTCGCGGGACCGGCTGCGCGCCGGTCCCGCGACCTGGGTTCAGCGGCTGATGAAGGTCAGCCAGCGCGGAGCCAGGACCCCGATCCCGGCCGGGGACTGCCCGGCGGGAGCGAGGAACAGGCTGGTGAGAACGTCCCGGGCTCCGTGCCTGGTGCCGGAGGCCACAGCCGGCCGGCCACCTTCATCCCCTGGCGCCAGCACGACGAAGTCCTCGCCGGATCCCTTGAAGCTGATCACCGCCGAGTAATGACCCACTGGGGAGCCGGTGAACGCGAAGGTCGTGCCGTTCCACAACGCGACCCGCTCACCAGGCTTGATGAGGAACCCGGAGATGGTCAGGGTGAGCGAGTGCCCGAAAGTCCCGGTGTAGGCGTGGCCGTTGACCGCGATGCCGACCCCGACCCCGCAGACGGCGCGGTAGCCGGGATGGCCGGCGTCGCCGATACCCGACACGGAGGGCGCGGTGATGCTGATCTGGACCGTGGTCGCGAAGGTCCCGGGCGGCACGGTCAGAGCGACCTTGCACCCGTTGATCCCGACCGGGCCGATGACGCCACCACCCGGCCCGATGGACGCGACGGCGACAACGGTCTGGTAACCGCCGGGAGCCGGAGGCGGGGGCGGCGGGCCGTAAGCCAGGGCGGGGAGTTGCCCGGCATAGGCGATGGCCAGCGTGGCGGCCCCCAGCGCCACGGCGGCCAGTGTCTGTGCTAGGTGAGTCCGCAGTGCATACGGCATGACCAGAATCTCCCACTCTCAGGCTCTAGGAATTGGTTCTGCCCCCATACATTCGCTAGCCGATCGTAACAGAATGACTACTTTGAGTCACCACTCTCGGCGTAAGTTATCCGGCCCGAAACAGAAAGCACGCCCTGGTGACTGGTGCGCACCGGGTCATAGCGGCCGGCCGCAGTTAAAGCTGACGGTACCGGGCTCTGCGGGCGGTAAAGCGCCGTGATGGGCCTACCGGCCTTCGGGGGCCAACTCGGGCTTTTCAGGAAACGCGGGACGCGCCTTTACCAGGCGACCGGGAACGAATTCTAAAGGTCGAGGCCCGCGTGCGCGGCAGCTTCGGCCAGAGGCGCCAATTGCGGGCGCTTGGGCGGTATTCCGTCGCCGGAGGAACGGCCGCGGATCCGCCGGGCCAGCCAGGGCGCGGCGTGCACCCGGACCCAGCGGGCATCCAGCCGCCGCTCGGACACCCAGCCCGCCGCCGCGGAGCGGGGCACCCGGTCCAGTGGCGGCCAGGGCTCGCGCCAGTCCTCGTCCGCGGGCACCCCCATGACCTCGCAGGCCCGCAGGGCCACCCGGCGGTGACCGTCCGCGGTGAGGTGCAGCCGGTCGGCACTCCAGGCGCGCGGATCGCGCAGCACGTTCATCGACCACAGGTCGACCACCTGGCACTGGTGCCGGTCGGCGATGGCCCGCAGGTGCATGTTGAACGCCGCAACCTTGCCGCGGATCAGCCGCAGGACGGGGAACCGGGGATCGAAGCCGGTGAACATGAGCACCGGGCAGCCCGCCTGGAGCACGGTCCGGATCACCTCGTCGAACGACTCGGCCAGCGTGTCCGGGTCGGCCCCGGGGCGGAGCATGTCGTTGCCGCCCGCGGCGATGCTGACCAGGTCCGGCCGGAACGCGATGGCCTGCGGGACCTGCTCCTGCGCGATCTCGCTCAAGACCTTGCCGCGGATGGCCAGGTTCGCGTAGCACAGGCCCGGCTGGAGCGCCGCGAGGTGCTCCGCGAAGCGGTCCGCCCAGCCGCGGTAGCCGCCGCCCACGGCGGTCGCATCGTCGAGGCCTTCGGTGAAACTGTCCCCGACCGCAACATAGGAGCGAATCTCCATGGTCACGTGCCCTCCTACTCCTCCCACCCATTGTGCGCCGCGACCCGCGGCGGCCTGCCCGGCGACCCGTGCTTAAGGGGAGCCCGTGCTTCTGAGGGGTGGTGCAGTGATCAGGCTGCTGGTGACGGCGCCGGAGCACCGTCACCAGCAGCCCACCGACCGCTTGGACTCAGCGGGGCGCGGCCGGGGCCTAAGGGAGGGTTACCTCTTGTGATCCACGTGCGCGTTCGCGAACATCACCGGCATCCGCCCGATGCCCGCCGCGACGTGGTTGATGTACACGTAACCACCGACCACCATGCCGGCGACCGCCACGAGCACGGCCAGGGACGCGAGAACGATGCGCACGGAGCCTCCTTCTTACTGCGGTGCCGCGGGTGTCACGGTGAACGGGTAACGCCTGGCGAACGCCGAGATCGAGTCCTGCCTGATCGCCGCCCAGAACTGGCGGGTGATCGCGCGATCGAGGCGCACCTGCCCCTTCCTCATGTGGACCGGCGCGGTGACGTAGTCGGTCGAGCCGGTCAGGTGCGCGGACCTCCTTGGCCAGGTGCACGATCTCGGAGGTGGTGAAGTTGCTGTCCACGGTCAGCATGCTGATCAGCGCGTGGAGCACCCGGTACATGGTCACCGGGTTAGACAGCAGGTGCTGGAACTCGATCTTGCGGATCACGGCCCGCATCAGGCTCTGCTGGCGCAGCACCCGGCCTTCCTGGGTCAGGGACGGCTGCCGCGCATAATCTCAGGGCCTGGAGCCCATTCAGGTGATTGACCCCGACATGGAATACATGCCCGAAACTGCTCGTCGCCTCGGGAGAGTGACATCTACCCCGCCCATGGCGTTGACGACCCGGTCCACATGGGCGAAATCGATCCGGGCATAGTGGTTGATCTGCACGTGCGTCAGGTTCTCGACCGTGCGCACCAGCAGGTCGGGCCCGCCGAACTTCAGCGCGTTCTGGAGCTCCGTCCGGCCATGGCCAGGAACGCGGACGATGGACTGCGGCGGGAATGGAGACCACACCGCCCGAGTAGCCCGACGGCGTTGACGTGCAGCAGCATGATCAGGCCGCTGGTGGAGTTCGCGGGTGCCGACATCGCCCCGGTGGGCCCGATCCCCTGCCGGTAATGAGCACGGTCATCGCGCCGCCGTATTCGGTAGCCAGCCGGTTGGCTGACTCGAGCTTGGTGAACTTCACCGGGATCCGCTGGATGCTGCCGGCCAGGTGGTTAACGAAGACATAGCCACCGATGGCAACAGCGCCGACCAGCACCACGAATGAGGTCAGCGACACCAGGGCGATACGCAGGCCGCGTCGCCTGCGCTGGGTGGGCCGCCCCTCCCCACCGCCCGCCGCCCAGCTCGGGCTCATTGAATCGCCATGATCCGCCGGATCATTCTGATTGGAAATGTCGGACATTGCTATTTGCCCCCCTTTGCGTCCACCCGCCATGCACCCCGCTGAGGTAGAAGTATCCGCCTGCCGTGACCGCGCCGATCAGCACCACGAACGAGGCCAGCGTCACGAGGACGATACGCAGGCCGCGCCGCCTGCGCCTCGCGGGCCGAGGCACCTGCGGATCGGTCGCCGGGTGCGCGCTAAATCGAATCTCCGCGTTTCGCCGGACCATTCCAGCCGGGATGTCGGACATGACGACCTGGTCCCCCCTTGTATCCGCATGCTGTACGCCTCGCCCGGCGAGAGATGCGACTATGCCGAATTTCTAAGTGATTCAACGGCTAACCGTGACGGCCGCCGAACCACTGCCTGCTGTACTTCAAATTACAACGAATAATGTATCCCACATAGTAAGCGAAGGCCAGTTGGGGCTGGCTGCAACATGCCGTTACACAATTGGGTAGATTTGCGAATAACGAGATGCTGGGCAACGGTTCGCCTAATTCATCGGGCTTGGACGAACTGTTACCATAAGCAGCGATCTTCTTTTAGCGGCCGGAGATGGGCGGCCCATCGCCAAGAGCGTCCCTGACCTGGGCAATGATCCGGTCAATGTCGTTATCCTGGAGTCCCGGATGTACCGGCAGGGACAGGACTTCCTCGGCCGCACGCCCGGCGCGCGGGGTTCCATCGGCCAGAACCTGCGGATGATCTTTGTAGCACGGGTAGTCGTGCACTAGGCGAGGATAGTAGGGACGGGCCTCAATCTGGGCGGCGTCCAGAAATTTCGCCAATTGGTCCCGGCCCATCCGGGCGGCCGCGGTAACCTGCACGGTGTACTGGTGCCATACGTGCCGACGTCCTCCGGGGACAACTGGAAGGATAAGGCCACTTAGGCCAGCGAGACCCACGGAGAGACGTGCCGCGTTGTGCGCCCGCCGCAGCGTGAGCTCAGGCAGGCGACTAAGCTGCACATTCGCAATGGCCGCCTGCAAGTCAGTAAGGCGATAGTTATAGCCCGGCAGAGCGTAGTCATACCGTTTCCTCATCCCGTGGTTTCGGAGCAGGCGCAACCGCTCGACGACCCCGTCGTCGTTGGTGGTGATCATCCCACCCTCACCACAGGTTATATTCTTAGTAGCGTAAAACGAGAAGGTGGCGGTGCTGAACCGGCCGATTGGTTCGGGTCCTAGCTGAGCGGCATGTGCCTGCGCTGCATCCTGAATAACCACCAACCCGTGTCGCCGGGCAATCGCATTAACCCGCTCCATGTCTGCGGGGAGTCCGTAGAGATGGACGGGCAGCAGTACGCGGGTCCGGTCCGTCACTAGGGCGGCTAGGCTGCCAGGATCGACCGTAAGATCCTCTGAAATCTCGGCGAATCGCGCTGTAGCTCCCACCTCCAGGATGGCATTGAGCGTGGCGACGAAGGTCAGCGGCGACGTTATTACCTCGTGGCCGGGGCCGATGCCGTGCGCCCGAAGGGCTGCCACCAGCGCGGCTGTCCCGTTGCTCACCGCGACCGCGTAGCGGGCACCGTGCACAGCGGCGAAGGCCTGCTCCAGCTCGGTCACCCGGGCACCACCAGCCAGGTGACCCGAGCGCAGTACGGCTAGCACCGCCTCCTGCTCTGCTACACCCGTCTGGGCAACCGCGAGTGGTATCCGCTTCTGCCGCGCACCACGCTCACCCTGCGCGGTTTGGTGGCACCGGGTACAGCGGAGGTCCACGGGTTGCTCCGTCCGGCGAGACACCACCTCGCCACAGCGACACACCCAACCGTGGTGCCGGGCCGGGTTACCCACGACTAGCTCGTGTGGGTGCACCGTCTTGGTGACCACAGCGCCAGCCCCAACCATGGCGTGCTCCCCGATCTCCACGCCAGCCACGACAGTGGCATTAGCACCCACCGAGGCGCTGTAACCAACAACTGTAGGGCTTACCTGCCAGTCCGTTCTCTCGGCTCGCGGGCGCAGGTCATTGGTAAATACCACACTGGGCCCCACAAACACGCCGTCAGCGAGTTCCACACCGCGGTACACGGACACATTATTCTGAATCTTCACGGTATTGCCAATCACCACCCCAGCGTCCACGAATACGTTCATGCCAAGGACGCAGTTCTGGCCGATGCAAGCGCCGCTGCGCAGGTGAGAATGGTGCCAAACTCGGCTACCGCTTCCGACCACGGCCCCAGGCTCGACGGTCGCGCTGGGATGAATGAAGGTCTCCTGCTCGCTCACGCGTGATCTCCTGTCCGGAAAATAGACTGCTGTCCGCTGAGCTGGGACTTGCTGCGGACGGCCGGGGGCCCACCGCACCAGGATGGGGACACAGAGCATCGACTACATCTCGGAGTGCGGTGTCGATGCTGAGTGCACACCGGAGGAACGCTTGTGGGGTGGGTCGTGGATCTGGAATCTCGTCGTCGCGGGGATCCACGTACGGCACCTGACCGCGCAACCGAGCCACGGCGGCGACAGTCTGGCGTGCCTGTATGCCCAGGGCCGTCTGGATGGCTATGGGTCCGACTCTCGCTGCCGAGCCATGCGCCGGCGTCGAGCCAGTGGCCGACTCCGGCATAGCCCCGCAGGCCTGTGGGACAACAACGGCCGGGACAGCGGATGACGCCAGCCTGGCGAATTCCCTTAGCAGGTAAGCCCGACGGGAGGAACTGGGGCAGTCGGTCACCACCTGGTCAAGATGTTCCCGACCCGCACATAGGATCAGGCAGGAATCGTCGATGTGCGCGCGGGTAAGCCTGCGGCTAACGAATCCGGCGCCGCTGGCACCGAGCTCGGCGAGTGCCCGCGCTGTCTGCGGATGCAGTTGGTTCCCGTTGTGGGCCTTCGTACCCGCGCTGCCCACCCGGAAGGGTGCAGTGTAGGGACCGAGGCGGTTTTGCAGCTTGACCTCGGCAAGTCGCTCCGCCAGCACGGACCGGCATACGTTGCCGGTGCAGACGAAGAGGACATTGAAACCAACGTCGAAGCCTCGCGAGTCCACAGCGCTCAGGAATCCGAGGTTGGCTGATGCTCCAAATCCTGACCGGTCCGTATAACGTGCGCGGGCTCTTTCTTGGACTGATAGTAGCGATAGCCGTACCCGTACTCCGGGCTGCGGCCGCCAGGGGCCATATTGAGAACGCTTCCGAGGACCGGGGTGTTCACATTGGTCAGCGTCTCGGTAGTGCGTCGCAAATGATCGGCCCTGGTCTTGCCGTACCGGACGATAAGGATGGCCCCGTCGCAGGCAGGGCCGGTGGCGACTGCATCGGCGAAGGGAAGGACCGGTGGCGCGTCTACCAGCACCACGTCGTAGGCGTCACGAAGGTAATCGAGAAGGTCAGCCATGCGCCGGGAGCCAAGCAGTTCGCTCGGATTAGGCGCGACCGGGCCACTGGTGAGCACATGAAAAAGCCCATCTCCCCAGATCTGCACCGCTTCCTGGATGTCTGCCTTGCCGACGAGTACATTCGTCAGTCCCACTCCTCCGGGGAGACCGAGGTAGCCAATTGCCCGAGGCCGACGGAGGTCAGCCTCGACAACTATGACCCGGTTTGCCGTTTGGGCGAAGCTTATGGCGAGATTGCATACAGTAGAGCTTTTCCCTTCTTCGGGAATCGAACTGGTGATCATGAGGACCTTGTGCGGGGTGTCCACGTCAAGGAAGCGCAAATTGGTTCGGACCTTCCGATACGCTTCTGCTCGTGCACCGAATAGCGAATCAGGCGCGATAAGGGGACGCTTCCGCGCTCCATGATCATAGGGAACAGTGCCGAGCACCGGCTTTCCTCCGGTCGCGAATCCAATCTGGTCGGCCGACTTGATCGTGGTGTCGAGTGAGTGGCGGGCGGCCGCCAGCCCTATTCCAGCCAAGAGTCCGAGTCCCAGGGCGATCAGGGCATTGCGGACAGGCTTCGGGGAGACAGGGACGTCGGACAGTTGAGGCGCACCGACCACGGTAACCCTCACGTTCGACGCTCCCTTGCCTGGCGGGCGCTCCAGCTCACCCACCATGCGAACGAACTGAACTCCGACCGCACTGGCTACGAACTGGGCGTGTCGCGGCGAAGTGTCGGTAACCGTCGCTGTGAGCAGCACCGTCTGTGGCACCAGACGAGCGGTGATCTCGCTGGACACCTGAGCGCCAGTGACGGGCGGCCCCAGTTGCCGGGCCACGGCACGGCCTAGCGCCGGGCCGGTCAGCAGATCCACATAGGACTGAACCTCTTGCTGCGAGAACAACGCTCCCTCGTAGGCTGCGATTGGATCGCTGGCCGCCTTAGCCTGAGCCGATACGTAAAACGTCACGCTTGATGCGTATTCCGGCTTTATCCGGGCAGTCAGGGCAACGCTTCCGCCAACGGCGATGACGGTGACGCATACGATGAGCAGCCAATGACTCCGTAGTAGACGGATAAATTTGCGCAGATCCACGAATACTCCCCCACGCCCTTCACGGCAGCGACGCCGCACCGCTTTAATATCCTGGCAGTCTGCCATACATTTATTTAGGCTAGGGCACGGCACGGCAGGGCGTCCCCAGCTCGCTCGGAGATACCCGCCGAAAATAGTCACAAAGGACGGGGGCTTGTGGCCAGCCACGCCATCACTCATATGAAATATGACATTAGGAACATAATAACCGGCAGACACGGGTGGTTACCGATAGCCCGGCATGCAATGGAGCCATACCAGGAGAGGCGGCACGCACTACATGTGTCAATCCGGGAGGCGCCCACCTACTCGGATACCGCGGCAAGCGAGTGCTCGATCTGATCATCGTAGGCTTGGTCGCGCTGCCAGTCCTGGTCCTGGCCGGGTTGTGCGCCGCCATCATCTGGCTCGATGACGGCCGCCCAGTACTGTTCCGCCAGGTCAGGGTGGGCCATGGCGGACACCCTTTCGTGTTGCTCAAGTTCCGCACCATGCGCCAGGCCTCGGCCGCTCGCAGCGCTTTCCCCGATTCCGGCAATGTCACCCGGTCCGGCCGCTTGCTGCGCAGGCTGTCCATTGATGAACTCCCGCAACTGATCAATGTGGTGCGCGGGGAGATGAGCGCGGTCGGGCCGCGGCCCACGCTCCACTATCAGGTGGAGCGCTACGACGAGCAGCAGCGCGGCAGGCTCCGAGTTCTGCCTGGGCTGACCGGGCTGGCTCAGGTACATGGCCGCAACCGGATGAGCTGGCCGGAGCGCATCGAGTGGGACCTGCGTTACGTAGAGCACCAGAGCCTGCGACTCGACCTGGCGGTGTTGGTGGCGACGGTCCGTGCAGTGCTCACCGGCGACGGGGTGAGTGGACATCCGGTCCGTGACCCAATCTCTCAGATGGAAGGCAGGCATGCCATGCCCCGCAGCACGCCCCGCATCAGGCTGGCTAAGCCTGATATGGGTGAGGAAGAAACTCAGGCCGTCCGCCGGGTACTCGCCAGCGGAGTCCTTACGAACGGGCCAGAGAACGCGGCATTTGAGCGTGAGTTCGCCGCCCGGCATCGCTGCCCCTACGGCGTCACGTTTGCCAGTGGGACCGTAGCGCTCGCCGCCATGCTACTTGCAGAGGGCATCGGCCCGGGTGATGAGGTCATCGTGCCGTCCATGACGTTCATATCGACGGCTACCTCAGTGCTCCATGTCGGTGCGGCACCAGTCTTCGCCGACATAGACCCTGAATCCCTGAACCTCGACCCATCGCTGATCGAGGCCCTCGTAACGGGCAGGACCCGGGCCGTCATGACAGTGCATTACGGCGGTCAGGCCGCCAACCTGGACACATTGCAGAAGGTGTGCGCCGATCACGGCCTGCTGCTGCTGGAGGATGCCGCCCAGGCGGCGGGCGCCGAGTACGCAGGCATGCCAGTGGGAACCTTCGGCAAGTCCGCCATGTTCAGCTTCACGCCAACTAAAAACATGACGACGGGCGAGGGCGCAATGGTGCTCACCGGGGACGCCCAGACAGCTGAGCGGCTCCGCTTGCTACGTAATCATGGCCAGCGCCGACAGTACGAGCATGTGACGATCGGCTACAACTGGCGGCTGACTGAGATGCAGGCCGCTATGGGCCGAGTGCAGCTGCGCAAGCTGGACAGAATCCTAGCGCGCAAACAGGCTAAAGCCGCCTGGATGAGCCGACGCCTCACTGAACTGCCTGGGCTCACGCCGCCTAAGCAGATGCCGCACTCCAGCCCCACTCACATGCTGTACACCTGTCAGCTCGATCATGGCCGGGATGCTGTGCTGGAGCACCTCAACCAGAACGGGATCGAGGCACGAATTTACTTCCCGCCGGCGCACAGACAGTCGATCTTCACGTCGTGCAGCGCGGTGCTTCCGGTAACCGAGGAGGTCGCCGACCGGATTCTCTCGATTCCCATGCATGCTCAGCTGAGTCAGGAGGAACTAGAGCTAATCGCTGATGTGCTGACCGAGGGTGTTCAGCTCGCCCAGGCGTCCCGGTGAGCCGCATTCTGCGGGCCGGCGTCATCGGCCTGGGCACGATGGGCCGACACCACGCACGGGTGCTCAGCGAGTTGTCAGGTGTCGAATTCATCGGAGCGGCCGACCCGTCACCGTCCGCACGGGCTGCCGCCCGAGTACCTATCGCCTTGCCGGACGTGGAAAGCCTGCTCCGGCTCGGCATCGACATGTGCGTGGTGGCGACCCCCACCCTGACCCACACTGAGATAGGGCTTCAGCTCGCTGCGGCCGACGTACATGCATTGATAGAGAAACCTCTCGCGTCCGATCCGGATAGCGGCCGTCAGATCGCTGCCGAGTTCGAGAAACATCGACTGGTCGCCTGCGTAGGCCACATCGAGCGGTACAACTCTGCGTTGCGCAGCATGCGGCCACGACTATCTCAGGGCCAGCTGGGGTCCGTGTTCCAAGTCGCTACCCGGCGACAGGGCCCGTTCCCGCAACGTATTCGTGACGTGGGCGTGGTGATGGACCTCGCGACTCACGACATCGACCTGACGAGCTGGGTGACTGGGTCGGCATATGCCAAAGTATCCGCGTTCACCGCCAACCCGAGCGGCCGACCGCATGAGGACCTGGTCGCCGTGAGCGGAGTGCTCTCCGACGGTACAGTCACCAGCCACCTAGTGAACTGGCTGTCTTCGATGAAGGAGCGCATCATCACGGTAACGGGGGAGCGGGGCTGCTTGGTCGCAGATACCGTCAGCGGCGATCTGTGGTTCCACCGCAATGGTGCGGTCACTGCCCAGGGCCGGCTAGTAACCCATTCCATGGAGCGTCCGAGGGCGATGTGATCCGCTATGCGGTAGCCAGGCGGGAGGCCCTGCGGGTCGAGCTCGAGCATTTCCGCGACGCCGTACTAGGCAGGCCCGCCGACACAGTCTCGCTGTGGCAGGGCGTCCGCACGCTGGAGGTAGGTGACGCGGTGCTCTCAGCAGCCCGGAACGGGGCTGCCGTGGAGTTGCTCGAAGACGGGCTATCCGCCCCCAGGAAAGCTGCCGGATGAAGGTCAGCCGACAGTGGGGCGATGACCCGGGGCTGAGCGATGCTGTGACGCACGGGCCGGACGGCGGCATCGTGAGCACACGTGTGACGGTGGTTGGGTTGGGCAAGATCGGACTGCCGCTCGCGGTCCAGATGGCCGGGAAGGGTTACCGGGTTAGGGGCGCCGATCAGAGTAAGGCAGTCGTAGACGCAGTCACCAGTGGTCAGCCACCGTTTCCTGGAGAGCCGGGACTCGCTGAGAAGCTGTCCGAGGTGGTGGCGTCCGGGCTGCTCACGGCAACGACTGAGACGACCGCGTGCGTCGAGGCCAGCGACATCGTCGTCATCGTTGTACCGTTGATGGTCAACGCTGCCGGACGGCCTGATTTCACTTCGGTAGATGCGGCGACGGCTGCGGTGGCTGCTGGCCTGGCACCCGGCACGCTGGTCAGTTACGAGACCACGCTCCCGGTGCACACCACTAGGGGCAGGCTGGCGCCCGCCTTGGCGGTCGGATCTGGCCTGCAACCAGGTTCAGAGTTTGCCTTGTGCCATAGCCCCGAACGCGTATCCAGCGGACGTGTCTTCGCTGATCTTCGCCGCTACCCGAAATTGGTCGGCGGCCTAGATACGGCCAGCGGCGCAGCGGCCTGCCAGTTCTACACGGCGGTGCTGGACTTTGACGAGCGACCTGATCTCCTGCGGCCCAATGGCGTGTGGGATCTGGGTAGCGCAGAAGCAGCTGAATTCACCAAGCTGGCGGAGACCACGTACCGCGATGTTAATATCGCGCTTTCCAACGAGTTCGCCCGATTCGCCGGGACGAGTGGACTAGACATCTACCGGATAATCGAGGCCGCGAACAGCCAGCCATTCAGCCATCTCCACCGGCCCGGAATCTCGGTGGGAGGGCATTGCATCCCAGTGTACCCAAAACTGTATCTAAGCAGCGATCCGGCGGCCCGTCTGCCGATCCTGGCCCGGCAGGTCAACGAGGCTGTGCCCGGTGAGATGGTCGCTCTGCTTAACCAGCTCACGGGAGGGCTGGCCGGGCTCAAAGTGGCGATACTAGGGGCCGCCTACCGGGCCGGTGTGAAGGAAACATCCTTTTCTGGAGTGTTCGCGGTCGCGGCAGAGTTGGCGGCACGAGGAGCGGAACCAGTGGTACACGACCCGTTGTACACCGAAGACGAACTCGGGCGGCTTGGCTTGCGCGCCTACCGGCTAGGTGAGCCGTGCGATGCGGCCATCGTCCACACCGACCACGCGTGCTACGGCTGCATAGAGCCTGTTGATCTGCCTGGCGCCCGGGCCCTCGTGGATGGGCGCGCGATCATCGACCCGGAGCGGTGGCAGGCAGTGCGGCTGAGAGTCCTCGGCGTAGGCCCAGCAGATCAGCGGATTGGCCGGGCTGGTACTCCGGCTACCACGGCCCCGGCAGGCTGATTCCGGGTGACAACCGCACCCGCACCGACCATGGCGCCGCGGCCGACTTTCAGTCCCTGGAGCACGCACGCGTTGGATCCAACCGTTACGCCTCGGTCCAGATGAACGGCACCGGCCACGTTCGCCCCTGGCAACACCGTAACTAGATCGCCAAGTGCCGCATCGTGCCCAATAGTAGCGTTGTAGTTAACGTGCACGTGGTTCGCCAAGACCGCGCCGGTCGAAACGAACGCGCCAGCCAACACTACCGCGCCCAGGCCCAGCGACGCGCGGGGGGAAATGACGGACCGAGGGTCGATCACTTGGCCGGGGATCAGCCCACGAGCATCCAGGGTGGAGGCCAGTCGTTCCCGTGCCATGGGGTCGGCGATCGCCACGACGAACTTCCCTGGTCCCGCCTGCACAGGCCGGACCACCGGCACCCCGTCCACCGGCCCGTCCGGGGGATGCTCGTCGATGAAGAGGACGTCCTTCTCGGCCGACGGGGAAGCAGCCCGGAGCGCGTCCAGTGTCTCCCGCCCAAAACCACCGGCGCCGCAGATATAGAACGTCACTATCGTGCACTCGCGAGCGCATCGAGGAATCGGACTGCTAGCGCGCTCGTCCCGTGGTGGGCATACACCCATCGCTTGCCGCGTTCTCCCATCTCCCGTTGACCCGACTCGCCCATTTGATCTAGCCTGATTAGACCGTTAGCCACCGCCTCGGGTGCGCTGCTGGGCACGGAAATACCGCCGCCGGATTCCTCTACCGGATTTCCGCGGACCCCGCAGCAGGCGAGGACAGGTCGCCCGCTGGCCAGGTAGTCGAACAGCTTGTTTGAGCTGAGTCCGTAACGTGCCACGGAACTGTCCCTTAGCGGGAACAGCGTTACGTCCAAGGCCCCTAGCACTGCGGGCATGTCCTGCTTCGGCACTGGCCTGGCGAACAACACGTTCTTCAGGGCGTAGTCTGCCGCCAGTCGCTGGCACTCTGCCTTGGCTGGCCCGTCCCCGACAAACACCAGCGCGATGTTTCCCACGGCGCGCTCTTGCAGGACCCGTGCCGTCTCTATCAGCATGGGCAGGCCGTTGGCCAGCCCATGCGACCCGGTGTAGCCCGCCACCAGGAAGCCCTCCGCCCGCCAGCGCGAGATCCGACTCAGCAAGTCTGCACTTCCCGGCCCGGTCGGGAAAACCGGACGCGGCACATCTGCGATACCGTTCGGGACGTACGCGATCTTGTACCCGGGGACGCCCGTGCGGCGGATGTAATCGGCGGCGCGGGGCAGCAGGCTGATCACGATTCGGGTGCGGCGGTACAAAAACCGCTCCATGGACCGCAGTGCATGTGCGGCCGGGCTGTGCTCAGCCAACTCGCCCATGTCGATGAGCGCCTGTGGCCACAAGTCGCGCACCTCGAACGCGAACGGCACCCGGCGCATGTTCCCTACCACCCAGGCGGCCAGAACCGCGCCGGGATGAACTGAAGAGCCCACCACCACATCAGGACGTGGAAACCGCTGCTGGACAGCGATTACGCCGACTGTGTAGCTCAGCATGTTGAGTGCGCGGCGGTAGTCGTTACTCACATAAGGGATGGTCCGTATCCACACGAACCGCACCCCGTCCACCACCTCCGCACGCATCCACTGACGGCGTTCCAGGCGCTCTTCGCGCATGCTGTGATGGCTAAAGCTGCTGGCGAAGATGGTGACTTCGTGACCTTGACCCGCGAGAACCCGTCCGAAGTCATAATGCCGCGTCCCGCCCGGCCGGTCGGGTGGCGACGCGTAGTGGTTGAACACCCAGATCCTCATCGCAGTCTTACCTTTCGGGAGTTCAGGAAGCGACAGCCGGGCCGTGGGCCAGCAGTTCTGCCACCACGCGGGCCGCCGCGCGGCCATCCCCGTAGGGTTTGGGGGGATCACTACCAGGACGGGGCCGGGTCAACGCGGAAGCAAGGCCAGCCGGCCGGGAACCAACACGTTCCAGCCGCCGTCGAGCGTCTCCGGCCACTCAGTGGCCGCCCGTACGGTGGTACACGGCACCCCGAGCATCAGCGCCTCTTTTTGCAGCCCGCCGGAATCAGTGATCAGGCCGCTGCAGGCCTGCATGGCGGCGATCATGGCTGGGTAGGGCAGTGGCTCGACTGCCTCAACTGCGCCGCGAGTCAATGGCAGGTCGAATTGATGCGCCCTGGCCGTTAGCCGAGGATGAGCGAGCAGTTTCACAGGCAGCGGACTGCTCGCGAGCGCGCCCAGCGTGGCCGCAAGTCGCTCGGCCTGATCGGTCGTCTCCGCACGGTGCAGCGTGGCTAGGAGGAACGGGCCGTCACGGAGCGCCAGGGGAAGCGCGGGCGGCCTGGCTGCCACTCGCGCCATGACCAACACCAGCGAATCAACCATTACATCGCCAACGATCACGCTCCGAGCGGCCAGCCCTTCCGCAGCCAGATGTTCCAGCGCTGCCCTCGTCGGTGCGAGCAGCAGATCGGACAGATGGTCAGCCACGACCCGGTTGCGCTCCTCCGGCATCCGGCGGTCGAAGGAGCGCAGCCCGGCCTCCACATGAGCCACTGAGTACTGGTGTTGCGCGGCTGCCAGCGCGGCGCCAAGGGTGGAGTTGGTGTCGCCATAGACGAGCACCCAGTCGGGGGCTTGCTTCACCAGCACCCCGTCCAGGCCGGCCAGGACGGCCGCCGTCTGTACCGCGTGCGACGCGGAACCGACCGCCAGATTGGCGACGGGCGGAGGAATAGCGAGATCGTCGAAGAATGACTGAGAAAGCAGGGGGTCGTAATGCTGCCCGGTATGTACGATCACGTGATCAATACCCTGTTTGCGCAACGCCTGGTCGATAGGCGCCAGTTTGACGAATTGCGGCCGTGCGCCGACCACACTGAGTACCTTCACCGCGACCCTTCTCCAAGTCCTCTACCTGCTGGCATTACAGAAAGAATCTAGTAGATTACTCTCTGAATTCAAACTGGAGACGTCGGGCCGCAAAGCTGGTCACGGGGCAATGGTGCACGAGCCAGCGGCACAGGCTGGGCAGATCCCCCAGTTCCCACAAGGGTTGATGTGTGATCAGACTATGCCGTAATGGAATTTAAGGCTGGTTTGTCCATTTCTCTCCGCCTACATCCCTAGCGGCCTACTACGAATGTTGCGAGGCACCGCATTTGCTAACGTCTCCCAAGAGTTCACCGCACCAACCGTTGACCCCTGTCGCCCGGCGGCTCCGTCCTTGGGCGCCTCTGCCCGGGATCCGACTGGCTGCCGTGGGCGGGACGATAAGTGCCCGGGTCATAGCCTCGATGCTCAGCTTCGCGGCCGGGATCGTGACGGCGCGGAGCCTAGGCACCCACGGGAGAGCGCTCCTAGCCCTAGCCATCGCCATTCCGGCGATCTTCGGCGTCGTGGGTGTACTGGGGCTGGACAATTCCAACGCCCGTTTTGCCGGGCGCTCTCATTCCGCATTCCGCCAGGCCGTCCGGCGGTCGGTGCTGTTCTCCGGCAGCGCTGGCTGTGCCATGGCTGCCGCCTGGGCCGTGGCCGGGCTGCGCTGGCCGATGCTGCGGGTCGGTCTCGATCCGCGTCTCGCTGTGCTCAGCGCCATGCTGTGCCCGATCAGTCTCCTGCTTACCCTGCTGGCGAGCGCCGAGATCGGCCGTGGCAGGATCTTCGTCTACAACATGGTCACGGTAAGCGGCAGCGCCGTCTACATGGCGGGTGTGTTCCTGCTGCTGCTGGCGGGCCACCTCACCGTGATCGGGTGCGTCGTGGCGTGCGGCGCCGGCCAGTTGTGCGGTGTCGTCGCACTGCTGGCGGCGGCGGCTATCCGCGTCCATCCCGATGGCGAGAAAATCAGCATGCGCCGGTACACGAGCTACGCGGGCCGTGCTTACCTGCCCAATCTGGCTCAGTACGGCATGCTGCGGATGGACGTCCCGATCGTGCAGGCGCTCGCGGGCACGACCGCTGTTGCGCTGTACGCGGTGGCACTGCCCGTGGCTGAAGGCGTCATGCTCCTGCCCACCGCTGTCGCACTGGTCATCTTTCCACGGGTGACGTCAGGCATAGTGGGCCAGGCCGACAGCGAGCGCATCGGTCGCGCTGTGCTCTTCGTCACTGTCCTACTAGCCGCGGCGGTTGCCGTGACCGGGCCGGTGCTCATCCCGGCAGTGTACGGAGCGCCCTACCGGGGCTCAGTGGCAGTCGTCTGGAGCATGCTCCCTGGTCTGGTGCTGTTCAGCGCCTGCCGCACGCATCAGGCCTACCTCTCAGCGACCGACAGGCTCCGGCCGGTCATCTGGGCCACGGCAGCGGCAGTAGTGGCCGGACTCGCTGGTCTGTTCGGGCTTGTGCCGCGGATCGGAGCGCTAGGGGCGGGGATTGCGGACTCGCTGGGCTATTGCGCGTTCGCGGTCATCGTGCTGGCGGCGCTTGGTCATCGTCGCGAGGGGCCAGGCGCGATGGCGAAGGTGCAGACCATGGTGGGCCGCCTGGTCGATCGCGCATTGCACGCGCAGCTACCGTCCACGAGTCTCCGGCCTGCCCTGATGGGGGGGGCCGCAATGACGGCCGCCTTGGCCCTGGCCGGGCTGTTGACCGGGCGGCCGGGGATGATCACTACCTTCGTGGGCATCGGCGTGCTGGTCACGGTACTAGTCATCCCCGGTGCCGGGCTGACAGCGCTGGCTGTGGTCTGCCCGCTTTCCCAGACCTCGTTCGGGTCATCGCTGGTGACTGAGAAGGACCTCATTTTGCTGACCCTGGCGGCAGTGCTCAGTCATGTCGTGGCCGGGCGGGTCGTCCGGCCCCGGCCCTTGGGGCTGGCGGTGACCGTTACCTGCGTCTCGTACTTCCTGGTATCTGCCACGCTATCCGGAGGAGCGGAGGGCGCTGCGGGAAACTGGCGCTATGTGATGATGCTCGGCATCCCGCTGCTGCTGATTCCGCTTATCGCTGACGGAGGCTACCTCGCGGGGCGCGCCGTTCTCATTTCCGGATGCGTCACGGCTGGCCTGGCCGTGGTGGAGATCGGCAAGTCGCGCGCGTCACTCTCCGCCTCGACCGGATCCTCGGCCGCCAGCAGCGCGTTGACCGCGGCGAGCAACACCGGAGCAGTCAATCACAACGCCGAAGGCGCTGTCTTTGTGCTGGCCCTCGGCGTACTGCTGGCGCGTTTCCCCAGGGCCCGCGGAGCGGAACGGCTGGCCCTGACGGTCGCCATTCCCGCCCTAGTCGCCGGGATCGGCTACTCGTTCAGCCGGTCTGCGTACTTCGGCGCCGTGACCGTAATCGCGCTCTTCGCGCTCCGCCGCTCAATCAAGGGACTGGCCTGCGCGGGGCGGCAGCCGGCTGCGTCGCGGTGGTGCTGCCGTCCGCAGTCAGGGCCAGGCTAGGGACCGTGTGGAACTCCAGCGGACTCGACGTCTCATCGGCGCTGCGCGTTGACCTGTGGAGCGGTGCGCTGCGCATGTTCGACGCTCATCCCGCCTTCGGGGTCGGGTACCTCAACTTCGCCAAGGACTTGCCCGCCTACTACGTCAACACGGGCACGTACGACACGTTCATCATCCAGTTCTCCCAGCTCGACTTCGCGCACAACACGTACCTCACGGTATTGGCAGAAACCGGACTCGCCGGGGCCGTCCTGGTGGGCGCGCTCATCGCCATAGCACTACGTCGAGCATGGTCAGCCGCGCGCTCGGGTGACTGGGCTGGTGAAGCTGCCCTGCTCGCCATGGCCGGTGTGGGCGTGTGCTCGTTCTTTGGCGAGGTGCTGCTCGTTCCACCGATTCTGACCGTGTTCCTGCTCGCTTTGCTGGCCAGCCGATCCGGGCCGAAGGGAGTGGAAGATGCGAATGCACATGAACTCTGGACGGGCAGCACGGTTGTCTGGGCCTATGATTCCTGACAGGCCGTTGCGGATCATTCAGGTCGCTGGGACAGCTGTTGGCGGCACATGGTTCCACGACCAAGTGACCGGCCTGGCCCGCCGCGGGCATACCGTGCTAGCGGTGTTGCCGAAGGAGGGCCCCCTGGCCGAGTGTCTACGCAGTTCTGGCCTAGGGGTAGAGATCATCCCGTTCGGCCTGACCCGGCGACTGCGACAGTGGCCGGCGCTGACCGCAGCCGAGTTCAGGATGGTCCGGCTCTTCCGTGCCTTCCAGCCAGATGTGATCCATTCCCACCTCATCATCGCGATCCTGGCCAGCCGCGTCGCCTCGGCCGGAGTGCCTCACGCGCTACGGGTGTCACAGGTTCCCGGGCAAGTCCGCCTCCATCATCCGGCGCTCAGATGGCTGGATGAGCGGACTGTCCGTCGCGATCACCTCCTCATCGGTTCCTGCGCCGCGATCGCGCGGGAGTACCAGGGGATGGGCGCGCGCCGAGTCGCCGTCAGCTACTACGGCTGTGACGTTCGGCGGCTTGATCCGCAGACATCGGGAGAAGCGTTCCGCCGGGAGTTTGGGGTGGTGGGCGATACCCCAACGGTGGGAATGGTCGCGCATATGTACCGCAGCCGACTGCGCGAGTTCTCCGGTTGCGGGGTGAAGGGACACGAGATCTTCCTCGACTCAGCACCGCTGATCCTTCGGCAGGTGCCTGCCGCGCGACTCTTCGTCGTTGGTGACTCCCTGGCCGGGCCGACTGGGTACCGGCAGCACCTTGAGCAGAGGGCGCGGGCCCTGGGCCTGGATGGGCGACTGATGTTCACCGGGCACCGCGCCGACATCGGTTCCGTTCTCGCCGGGCTTGACGTGGTTGTGAGCCCATCCCTCGCCGAATCAGCCTGCTACTCCATGGTCGAGGCATTGCTGATGAAAAGGGCCGTCGTGGCCAGCAACGTCGGTGGGCTGCCCGATACCGTGCAGGATGGGGAGACTGGACTGCTCTGCCGCCGGGAGATCCAGCCACGCTGGCCGCTGCAGTTACCCGTCTGCTGACCGATCCGCTACGGCGACAGACCATGGGGAGCCTGGGCCGCCAGCGCTGTCTCCGTCAGTTCGACATTGCTGCGACTGTCGCCCAAGTGGAGGGGCTTTACCTAGATGCGCTGCGAGCGGTCCGAGAAGCCACCCCGGCGGATCCCGGACGCGGTCGCCGCGAGCAGGTCGCGGACATACCTGGGCGCGGCCGATCGGATCAGGCATGACTGAGCGCCCACTGCGCATTCTGCAGGTAACCGCAGCCTCGGCCGGTGGTGACTGGTTCCTGGACCAGGTCCGTGGGCTGGCCGCGCGCGGGCACACAGTCTGTGCCGTAGTGCCGGCTGAAGGTCCCTTGTCCAGCCGACTCCGCGCCGTGGGTATCCGGACTCAGATCATCGCGTTCCGCGGGAGGCGCGTCCACCAACTGCCTCGGGTGGCTAACGCCGAGGCGCAATTGGTACGGTTGACCCAAAGCTTCCAGCCCGACGTTGTGCATGCCCACCTGCTCAAGGCCGTGTTGTGCTGCCGCGCGGCCGCTGCTGGTTTTCGGTCCGCACTGCGAGTCTCCCAACTCCCCGGCACCGTCCATCTAAATAGTCCGATGCTGCGGTGGCTCGACCTGGGTACTCTGCGTATGGACGATCTAATTATCGGGTCCTGCCAGGCGATTGCCGTGCGCTACCAGGCTGCCGCGCTCGCAAGGTCGCAGTCAGTTACTACGGATGTGACGTGCATGCCGTTGACCCGAACATGCCGCGAGACGCTTTCCGGCAGGAGTTCGGCCTCGAGCTAACCACTCCAGTGGTCGGCATGGTGGCGCATATGTACCCGACCCGACTGCGCGCGTTCCGCGATATAGGGGTAAAAGGCCACGAGGTCTTCTTGGACGCCGCGCCGCTGATCCTCCGGCAGGTTCCCGACGCTCAGATTTTCGTGGTCGGCGATGAGTTCATCGGGGATGGCAGGTACCGTCGGAGCCTCGAGGATAGGGCGGACGCGCTCGGCGTCCAAGGCCGGGTGCACTTCATCGGGCACCGGACGGACATTCCCAGTGTGCTGGCCGGCCTGGACGTCGTGGTATGCCCGTCCCTGGCGGAGTCAGCCTCTTACGCGCTCGTCGAGGCTCTGCTGATGGGCAAGGGAGTGGTGGCTAGCGACGTCGGCGGGCTGCCGGACTCCGTGGAGCACGGCAAGACTGGCCTGCTAGTGCCACCCGCTGACCCGGCGGCGCTGGCCTCCGCCGTTACCGACCTGCTGGTCGCTCCCGTCTGGCGAGCGGAGTTGGGCCGCCAGGGGCGGGAGCACTGTCTGCGGCAATTCGACGTCAGATCGACCGTGGCCATGGTGGAAGCGCTCTATCGGGAAGGACTGGATAGGCTGCCCCAGAGTCGCAGGCGCTCCACATTGGGGAGTGGCTGATGGCACCGGCAGCCCTCAGGCTAATCAAGCTTGCCCTGGGCGATCTTCGTGCCCCCGCCTACCCAGTGACAGGCGGGGGCGGCCCGGACCCAGCGACCGTATATCCCCTCGACATGAGCGTTGTGACCCGGGGGTTCCAACTCGATGGCAGCGGCGTGGTGGTGATCGGTGCCCCCGGTGGGGGCGAGTACCACAACCCGACGTCGGTGAGCCTGTACGCCCTCGGCCAGCATGCGAGCTTTAAACGGGCTGCCGATAGGGACGCAAGCCAGGCAGCCTTCCTAGTCCAAAGCCACTATCTGCGGCGCAGCCAGGACGCGGCCGGGGGGTGGCGCTACCCGGTCTCGGTCCCGCGCTACGCCGTTGTGGCTGGCTGGTACTCCGCGATGGCACAAGGGCTGGCTGCCTCGGTGCTATTGCGAGCCGCGGAACTGACAGGTGAGGAATCTTACCGAGACGCGGCGGATGCGGCCGTGCACCTGCTGCTCACCCCTCTGGAAGCAGGGGGATGTAGCCAATACGACTCGCTGGGTAGGCCTTTCCTGGAGGAATGCCCCTCCGAGCCGCCGAATCACATCCTCAATGGAGCCATTTTCGCGCTGATCAGCCTAGCCGAGTATGAGGTGCGCCGAGGCGGGCACATCAGCGCAGCTGCCGCCCGGCGGCTCGCGGAGTCCCTGCCCGGCTTCGATCTTGGCCTGGTCACGCTATGACCTGCGCTTTTCTGTCCCTGCCACGCTCGCATACCACTCGCTTCACATTTCGCTGCTCAGGGTGGCCGGGCAGTTCTTCCCGGGTCATGGGTTCGGGCAGATGGCCGCACGGTGGGACGTGCTGCGGAGACGGCCCGACTACCAGCTGCGGGCAGCAGCCCACAAGATCGGCTTCGTTCTCAGGGAGTATCACAGCGAGTCACCCGAAACCCCGAGCCGCATCCGGAAATATCGGCCCTCAGAGCAGTGGTCGCAGCGGGAGGAGTCGCAAAGGCAGCAGCCGCATGGGTGAGCAATACGGGCTGACCGTCATCCTGCTCGCCCCAGCCAACTCCGTGCACATCCGGCGCTGGGCGAGCGCGCTGGGTGCTCGCGGGCACCGGGTCATCGTGGCGAGCTGGACGGCAGGAGAGACGATCGCTGGTGCTGAGGTGCAGGTAGCCCCGGCCGCGGGCAGCAACCCGGCGTGGCGGCTGGCACTCGCCTACCGGTGGTTGCGCCGACTGGTCGATGAAAGCGCCGCCGACCTTGTGCACGTCCATTCGCTCGGCATATACGGGCTACTGTCGCTGGCGCTGCCAGTCCGCCCCGCGCGCGTGGTCTCGCCGTGGGGCAGTGAGTTGGTGGCAGCCCGCCGCTCCGCTTTCCGGGCAGCGGTGGCCCGCAGGGCACTGCACTCCGCCGATCTCGCCCTACCCACCTCCTCAGCCGTCGCGGCAGAACTGACGAGTCGGTACGCGCTGCCGCCCGGGCGGGTGCGTGTGCTGTCTTGGGGGGTCGAGGACGCTCTGATCGAAATTCGATCCCGGGTCTGCGCGAGTGAGGCCCGTGCTGAGTTTGGTCTGCCCGGTGAAGCGACGATCGTGCTGTCCTGCCGGACAACATCGGCGACCTACCGAACCCGGGAGATCGCTTCAGCATTCGTGGATGCGGCGAAGACCCGCGCTGACCTTTTCCTGGTGCTAGTGCGCGGTCGTCAACCAGAGCACGCGGCGAGCGGCCGGGCCCAGGACGAGTACCTGCGCGAGATCCGTCAACTCCTCCGGAGGGTCGCGAACCGAACGATGATCGTGGAAGACATCCTCGAGCCCGCGCAACTGTTCCGGCTGATGTGCGCCAGCAACCTTGCCGTGTCGGCGCCTGCCAGCGACCAGCGCAGTTCTTCCGTACTGGAAGCGGCGCTGGCTGGTTGCCGACTGCTGTTGTCTGATATACCGCCTTATCGTGAATTGGTACGCGATGGGCTAACCGCCGATCTGGTGGCCGAGCCCCTCGCCAGCACGTTGGCCCGCACGCTGACCACCGCGTCCTCGGAGGCGATCAGCCAACAGCGCAACATGACCTTCATCCTCAGCCGGGAACGGGCCACGGACAAGGCTGCGATCCTGGACGGGATATACCGTCAGGTTGCATACCCTGTCCACGGGTAATCAGCCCCGAACCTCGATCTACCGTGTGAGTAAGTGCGCGCGCGTTGGGTGCGTAGCCCCACACGTGCCCCCTGAACTGGAGCAACGGGAGTAGTTGGCGCTGCCGCCATCCCGTTGGAGAAGGCACCTGGCATGGATCATCGGCACTCTCAAAGCGCAGCTGCCTCGAACAGCACGGTGGTGCGCACCGGCCGGGCGTCCACGGCCGCGTCGCCCAACTCCATCCGCTGTTCCCGCAGGACGGTGACAGGTTGGCCGAACACGTCCGCATGGGTTCGGAAAGACCACCCGCTTACCGGGAGCGCATATAGCCGACACTGAACTCCTACATCTGGGCTAGGCGTATTACCCCAAACGCATTACATGCATCTCACCGGTTTTCCGTACGCTTTCACGAAAGCGCTGAAACGGGCCGGTTCTCAGACCTCATTGCAATAATCCCGGGCCACTATGGCGTTCCCTGAATACTCACTAGCAGCCTCGGGATCCTTCTTGAAGACCAAAATCCGGGTTCATCGGAACAAAAAATTCGGACATGGGATCGTCGCGTTGCTGATTCTGCCCGCGGCGACGGCCAATACGATCGCAGGTCCTGATATAGTTAGTGCCGCCGTTCGCCTCTCACCAGAGGCCGCCACGACCAAGATACAGTCTCTTCTCGATCACCGGCGAACGGCTCGGTGAGCCTGCCGTCCGGGACTTTCACCATCCGCCCATCGCTGCGACTCAGCCGCGGCGAGCAAATTATCGGACATAACACGACCCTGAAGGTCGCCAGCGGTTCGGGTGACTATGCGGCAGTGCTGTCCGGGCAGACACCACACACGGACCTATCCGGCCTACGGATCAGCGGAATCACCTTCGACCAGAACTCCGCGGGTAATCCAGTAAAAGCGATCTCGGCGCTGTTCAAAGGTCAGCCCCGATTCGTGATCCTGGCTAGCGCTGGTTCGAATATTACCGTTACCGGTAACCGGCTGACTGGCATCGACAACGTGGACTCCATCGTCACCGGCTCTGCCACCAGTGACGTTACCATCAGCAACAACGTTCTTAAGAGCAGTAATCCGCTCGGGCATGACCAGTCATCGATTTATACTTCTGGGAGCCAGACGTCCATTACCCATAACACATTGACTGGCCAATCTATGTTCGGAGCGGCCGCGATTGAAGTGCACGGCACGGGAGTCACCGTTAGCGGCAACCGGGTGAGCGGCTACCCTCGGGGAGTGAACGTTGTGGCCTCACACACGTCGTTCACAGGCAACACTGTAACCGGAGCGCTCAACCCGGTGGACCTTTGGTCAGTCACCGCGCCTCGCCTGAGCGATGTCAGGGTGACAGGCAATAGACTGGGCCGAAACCTGAAATTCTGGAAGAGCGTATACCAAGCTCATGGCCGCTCTTTGCCGGCCGCCAGATACACCGGCATGGTGATCAGGGACGAGTCATCAACGTTCGGGTTCAACATGATAGTTGTTGGTGGTAACGAGGGCTGACCCTCAACCTCAGTAGGACCGGCTTGACCTAAGGTATCCGATTTGTTATTTTCCTCTGGGACAACACAGCTAAGTCAATTTAGCGGGTAATTTCTAGACGAATTCATCTCCGTTCACGGCGACTGCACCGCGGCTCCCCGGCCCAGGCACGAATAATATTCGCCAACGCACCCAACCTTCCGCCCTTCCCCCTGACCACCCGACCATCCGCTGCTACAAATGATGTTCTGCGTATCACCCATAGTAATGTGTCTCACGCAGGGCTACTCGTTTTTGTGGCGTTCCGGTGGACAAGTCGTGGCGGAAGAGGGAGATTCGTGAACAACGAGGCTGTGCGCGCTGGTTTGCGTTGCCTGTGGCCTAGTCGAACATTTTCCCTACGTTGGGCGAAATTTGTCCTAGAGGCCGGATACGACACAGTCGCGTGGTTGACGGGAATTCTGGCCGCAGCTTGGTTGACAGACAGCCTGTCCTTCGCCCAGTTCGCGCTTCCAGCCCTTTTTCGACTGGCCGTGAGCACCTGCCTGTTGGTCACCATCTCCGGCGTGTGCGCCGGGCTTTACCGACATCGTCACGAGCGGGGAAGCCTGGATGAGGTGGCAGCCACCAGCCTGGCCGCCTGCCTGATGAGTCTCGCGCTACTGCTGTTCAGAGCGCTGAGCATGACTCTGCCGCCGACTGATCCGCGGACCGTCGCAGCGCTGCAGTTTTTGCGCTGACGGGCATGCTCGCTGGCCGCTATATGCTGTTCGCGCTCCGATACAGGACCCGCGTCAGAGCGACCGCTGCTACCGATGTAATCGTGTTCGGGGCAGGGTCGGCGGGAACTGCACTGGTACGTAGGCTGGTCCGCGACCCAGCCGCAAATACCGCCCGGTGGCGATACTCGATGACAATCCGGATAAGCGTCGGCTGCGAATCCAGGGTATTCCAGTCCGGGGCAACAGGTCCCGGATGGGCGAGGTCGCGGCCATGACCGGAGCGCGGGTGCTTGTGATCGCGATCGCTGGGGCAAGCGGCACAGCTATCCGTGATCTGAGTGCGCAGGCGGAGCAGTGCGGGCTAGTGCCCAAGGTCATTCCGTCGCTCAACGAGCTGCTCAGCGGCAGCGCGCGCATCGAGGGCGTGCGTGACCCTCGGATCAGCGACTTGCTGGGCCGCCGCCCAGTGCAGACCGACATTACGGCTATAACCGGGCGCTTCGAGGGCAAGCGCATTCTGGTCACGGGAGCTGGCGGATCCATCGGCGCGGAGCTGTGCCGACAACTGCATCACTTCCGGCCAGCCGAGCTGATCATGCTGGACCGTGATGAGTCGGCGCTGCATGCAGTGCAGTTGGCACTGCACGGCCGGGCCCTCCTGGATTCCGACGAGACAGTCCTGGCGGACATCCGGGACGCCCGGCGCGTACAGGAGGTGTTCCAGCACGCCCGGCCGCATATCGTCTTCCACGCGGCCGCCCTCAAGCATCTTCCGCTGCTGGAGCGCTACCCAGCCGAGGCGGTCAAGAGCAATATCCTCGGCACGCACATCGTCCTGGAAGCGGCGGCGGCCTGCGGGGTCGAATCTTTCGTGAACATCTCCACGGACAAGGCCGCCGACCCCGTGAGCGTCCTGGGTTTCTCCAAGCGGATCGGCGAGCGGCTCACCGCGCACATGGCCAGCCAGACTGATGGCACATACCTGAGCGTCCGGTTCGGCAACGTACTGGGCAGCCGGGGATCAGTGCTTACCGCCCTCTCTGCGCAGATCGATAACGGAGGGCCGGTGACCGTCACTCACCCGGATGTGACCCGGTACTTCATGACCGTCAACGAAGCAGTCCAGCTCGTGCTCCAGGCGGCCGTGATTGGCGGAAGTGGCGAGGTGCTAGTGCTCGACATGGGTGAGCCCGTACGGATTGCCGACATCGCCCGCCGATTGGCTGCTGGGTCACCGTGGCCGGTCAACATCGTGTTCACCGGCCTTCGTCCCGGCGAGAAACTCGTCGAGGATTTGCTCGGTCATGACGAGGTAGACCATCGGCCGCATCACCCGCTAATTCGGCATGCTCGGGTGACGGCTCTACATCCCGAAAGACTCAGAGACTTCGACTTGTCCGCCACCCCAGACTGTTTGCGCAAAGCCCTGGCCAGTTGCGTGGATGACAGGAAGGCACGAATGCCACCCCAGGCGGCGCAACAGTAATCACCACTTGCTGGTGGTACTGAGGTTTACCCTTCGTAAAGCCCGGCAGCCGACCAGGGCCGCCTGGCGCGGCTATTGCACGCCCAGCGGCGCGCGGCGATCGGACCGGACAGATCCGAAATGGCCTCTTCGCGACGCCGCGCCCAGCCTGGAGATTCCTCGGCTGCTCGGCCGGCAATGATTGACTTGCCTCTGACGAACGAGACCGGCCGCGGAAGGCATGTCATGGACGCGACGGCACTGGCCGGGCTGAACCCATTCGGCATCTTTGATGTGGAAGCGGCCCGGCTGGACCATTTCTTCTCCGGGCTCGACGAGGCCGGCTGGAAACGGCCGTCCCGGTGCCCCGGCTGGACGGTCCGTGACGTCCTGTCCCACCTGGCCGGCGAGGAGCTGTACAACCACGCCTGCCTCAACGGCGACCTCGAGACCTTCCGCGCCATGGTGCGCGCCGCGGGCATCACCGGCGGCTACGACGAGTTCAACCAGTGGTGCGTCCGCCAGCGCCGCGGCCTGCCGGTCAGCGAAGTGCTGGCCGAATGGCGGGAGGCCAACGGCGAGACCCGGCACCGGATGACCCTGCTCGGCCGCGACGCGCCGCTGACCACGGCGGCCGGCCCCTACCCGGCGGGCCTGCAGGCCTTCCACTACGCCTCGGAGTACGCCACCCACGCGGACGACGTGGGCGCGCCGGTGGCACCGGGCGAATGGCCGGGGCGGACCGCGTGGCGGGTCAGCTTCGGCCGGTTCGCGCTGACCGAGCAGGACGCCCCGGTCACGACCTGGATCAGCAACGACAGCCTCGTCGTGCAGCTCGGCGCCCTGACCACCGAGCTCTCGCCCGAGAACTTCGTCGAGGCCACGGTCGGGCGGCTGCCGGACACCTACCCGATCGAGCCCGCGCTCCGTGACGCGCTGCGCTGCCTGGCCTGAGCTCACCAGCATGAGCCTCCACCTGGCAGCAGGCAGGATCACGCCGGGGTGGCCATCTTCCGGCGGCGCCTGCTGAGCTGGTACGCGATCCCGGCGAGCACCAGCAGGCCCACCCCGCCCAGGGTGAGCCGGATCAGCCGGCCGTTCACCGGCGGCGTGGCGGCCAGGTCGGCCCGGACGCAGACCGAGGTCGCGAACACGAGCTTCTGGTGATGGTGGCCGTGCCGCATCCGGATCCACAGGGCTTCCGCGGTCAGCGTCCCGCGCGGCCCGGTGTACTGCCGGTTCAGGATGATGACCGCGACGCCGGGGACGACGATGCGGGTGTTCGGCGCCGCGCTGGACGGCAGGATCATCGGCTTCCCGCCGGGCCGGGTCAGCTGGCCGCCGGTGACACTGCTGTGCGCCGTCACCACGCTGGTCTTCCGGTTGAACGAGCACGAGGAGGAGACGGCCGCCGCATGCAGCGAACCGTGCGCGGGCAGCACGACGGACAGGGCCGGGACCCTCGACGAGGCGCTGACCGCGCCCGCGGTGTCGGTGATGATCCCGGTGCGCAGGATGCCCGCGGTGTCCGCGTTGGGCAGGATCACCGGCGACCCGCCCGAGTAGGTGGCCTGGCCGACCATCTGCGCGCTGAAATGCCCGACCGCGTTGAGCGCGTAGGACTGGTTGACCGGCGCGCTCGCCGCGGCGGGCGTCGCAGCTGCGGCCAGCATCCCGGCTAGCAGGGCCAGCGGTCCGGCCAGCCCGGCCGCACCACGGATCATCCGATTCATCGGCCGTCCCCCGCAGGACACTCTTCAACGCCTGAACTCACTTTTGGTAGTCGAACGATAGCCCAAAGTCATTGCTCGTGTGGGCCAGAGCTTCCTCAAGGTCTCCGGACAAAGGGAGGCTCAGATCTGGGCATGCGAGAGGGCGCCGACCGGAGCCGGCGCCCTCTGCGGTGACCTCAACGATCAGCAGCGGCTGACCCCGATCGACAGGGTCTGCAGGAAGCTGGTGACGTAGATCGCGGTCACCGTGCGGACGCCGGCCACGAGCGTCTGCTTGTTCAGCGTGATCGAGTACCCCGGGATGAGGATCTTCGTGTTCGGGGCAGGGTTACGCAGCAGCGGGATGTTCGGCAGGCCGATCACGGAGATCGAGCCGGCCTGGATGGTCGTGTCGCCGAACTTGAAGCCGAGGATGGTGCGGCACGAGGACATAACGTTTGTGGCGTTGAGCTGGTTGGTCTGCGAGCCCAGGTACACCTTCGGCGAGCCGACGTTGGAGAAGGCCGCGGTCGAGCTGGCCCGGTCCAGGATCCCGCCCGTGGTGATGAAGGCGGGCACAACGACGCCGCAGGACGCCGCGGGCGTGAACAGGGCGGTCGCCTGGGCGACCGGGGCGATGGTGGTGAGGCCGGTGGCCGAGACACCCCAGGCCGTGTCGGGCAGGACGGCGCCGGCGGGCGTGGCGGCAGCCAGCACTGTGCCGCCGATCACCGCCAGCGATCCGGCAACCTTGACGGCTCTGCTGAGAATTCGGTTCACAGATGTCCCCTTCATAGTGGTTATGACTGTGCTGTTCCGGCTGCTGGCGGAGCGGGGTGGCAGCCGTCTCGGCGCGAGCCTTTTGCCGCGGATCAGAGTCGCGCGCCCCCGCGACCGCGACGAGACCATTGGTTACTTGAAGTAATCGTGACGGAGCTTACAGTTACAGAATGCACTCAGCAAGCGTCACGGCATTCCTCAGTCGTCACGATTTCCCAGGTCACAGCGCGTCATCGCCTGGCCCGCACTGACACGATCAGTTCATCTCCTCGGCCCGCCGACCGTGATCCCGCAGGTGCTGACCGCGAGCGAGAGGTTCTGCGTGCCAGCTGTGATGTAGATGCCGGTCACCGTGAGGACGCCGGCCGTGGTCACCTGCTTGTTGAGCGTGACCGTCAGCCCCCCCACACCGGTGGCGATCACCGTATTCGGGGCCGGGTTACGCGGCAGCGGGATGGGCGAGAAGCCCGGCACGCTGGGCGCAATGATCGAGCCGGCCTGGATGGTCGTCGTGCCGAACGTGCCGAGGATGGTGCCGGACCGGCACGAGGATCGAGAGCAGGGAAGCGTTGAGCTGGTCGACCGGCTGGGTGGGGAAGTACACCTTGGGCGAGCCGACCTGGGAGAAGGCCGAATCCGAGCTGGCCCGGTCCAGGATCCCGCCCGTGGTGAGGCCGGGGTACACGACGCCCGCGGACACACGGGGGGTCGCTCCGGTCTCCGCCAGGGCGACCGGAGCGATGGTGATCGGGCCGGTGGCCGAGACCCCCCAAGCGCTGGCGGGAGCGGAGCGGCACCGGCGGGCGCTGCGGCGGCCGCCGTCGCGGCGCCGATCACCGCCAGCGATCCGGCCACCTTGACGGCGTTGCTGAGAATTCGGTTCACAGTTGTCCCCTTCATTGGTGATTGTGACTGTGTTGTCCCGATTGCTGGCGGAGCGGGTGCGGCAGCCGTCCCGGCGCCTGGCGTGTTCCTGCGGGCCTGAGTCCGTGCGCAGCGGGCTCGCCCCGCAGTCGGCACGAGCCCTTGGTAACTCATAGTAATCGTCACGGAGCATACAGTTACGGCCTGCGGGTCAGCAAGCCCCCACAGCCGTCATCAGCCGTCACGATTTCCCAGGTCACAGCGGGACCGGCAGACTGGGTCATGACTGCTCCCGCGAGCTACCGCGAGCCGCCCGCCCCCGTCTTCCTCTTCGACCTGGACGGGACTCTCATCGACAGCGTGTACCAGCACGTCATCGCCTGGCACGCCGCGCTGTCCCGGCTGGACATCGACCTGTCGGTGTGGCGCATCCACCGGCGGATCGGGATGAGCGGCGGGCTGTTCGTGTCCGCGCTGATCCGCGAGACCGGGGTGACCCTGTCCGAGGCGGACGTGGCCATGCTGCAGCAGGCCCACGCGGAGGGCTACCTGGCCCAGGCCAGCACCGTCCGCCCGCTGCCGGGAGCGGCGGAACTGCTCGCCGCGCTCACCGAACGCGGGGTGCGCTGGGCCATCGCCACCAGCAGCTACCGGGCCACCTCCGGTCACGCGCTGAGCCTGCTCGGGCTGCCCGAGGACACCCCGATGATCACCCGCGACATGGTGCGGCACGCCAAGCCGGACCCGGACCTGTTCCTGGCCGCCGCCGCCCTGCTCGACGTCGACCCCCGGCACGCGTTCGTGGTCGGGGACAGTGTCTGGGACCTGCTGGCCGCCCGCCGGGCCGGCGCGATCGGGATCGGCCTGATGTCCGGCGGTTACGGCCGCGAGGAACTGGAGCGCGCGGGCGCCTACCGCGTCTACTCCGACCCCGCCGACCTGCTGGCCCGCGCCGACGAGCTAGGCGTCCGCGACCTGGCCGGCTGAGCCGTCCAGCCGACGCCTAGCACCAGCGCCAGCACCAGCCGCTGACCGCCCGCGCATACCCGTCGCCCGGCGGCACCGCCGCCGTTCCCTACGCCGTCCCCCGTGCATGGGTTCTGTTAGGAACCGCATGGGCCCCGCATGGGTCGCGCATGGACCGGACTTTTGACCGTTTCCTGAGGCTTGACTGAATCCGTCAGCGGCCGCAAACAGCCCTGACCGCTACCTGAAAAGTGCCTGCATCACGCGGGCCGCCCGCCACCCGCATCCCCCGAGCGCGTGGCGGGCCAGGTGGCGCACACCAGCAGGAAGCCTTGGAGGGCCCCGTGCTCGACCTCGTCTATATCGGGCTGACCATCGTGGTTTTCGCCGCGCTCTTCCTCCTCATCAAGGGGGTCGAGCGTTTTGAGCGCTGAGAACCTGATCGGCCTGATCGCCGGAGTCATCGTCACCATCTACCTGTTCGTAGCCCTCGTGCTGCCTGAGAGGTTCTGATGAATAGCGCCCTCGCGGGCTGGCTGCAGCTTGCCCTGCTCGTGGCCGCGCTGGCCGCCTGCTATGTGCCGGTCGGCAACTACATGGCCCACATCTTCACCACGGACAAGCACTGGAAGGTCGAGCGCGGCATCTACAAGGTGATCGGCATCGACCCGAAGGCCGATCAGAGGTGGAGCGCGTACCTGCGCAGCATGCTCGCGTTCTCCGTGGTCAGCGTGCTGTTCCTGTACGGCCTCCAGCGGCTGCAGCACTACCTGCTGCAGTTCGTCGGGCCGCACATGGCCAACGTCCCGCCCGCCCTGGCCTGGAACACGGCTGCCTCGTTCGTGACCAACACGAACTGGCAGAACTACTCCGGCGAGTCCACCATGACCTACCTGGTCCAGATGGGCGGCCTCGCGGTGCAGAACTTCATGTCCGCCGCGGTCGGCATCGTGATCGCCATCGCGCTGGTCCGCGGGTTCATCCGGTCCAGGACCGACAAGCTGGGCAACTTCTGGGTGGACGTGACCCGGATCACGATCCGGTACCTGATCCCGCTGTCGATAATCGGCGGGATCGTCCTGATGGCAGGCGGCGCGATCGACAACTTCGCCACCTACCACACGGTGCACACCCTGTCCGGCGCGCACCAGACCATCGTCGGCGGACCGGTCGCCTCGCAGGAGGTCATCAAGGACGCCGGGAACAACGGCGGCGGCTTCTTCAACGCGAACTCCTCGCACAGCTTCGAGAACCCGAACCCGTTCACGAACTGGTTCGAGATCTTCCTCCTGCTGCTCACCGCGTTCGCGCTGCCGCGGACCTTCGGCAAGATGGTCGGGGACAACCGGCAGGGCTATGCGCTGCTGGCGGTCATGGTGGTCATCTGGCTGGCCGCGGTCGGCGGGATCAGCTTCTTCGAGGCCCAGGGCGCCGGGATGGCCCCGCAACTCGCGCACGGCGCCATGGAGGGCAAGCAGGTCGCGTTCGGCACGCCCGGCTCGTCGCTGTTCGCCGCCTCGACCACGACCACCTCGACCGGGTCGGTGAACTCCTTCCATGATTCGTTCACCCCGTTCGGCGGCGGCATCGCCTTGTTCGACATCGCGCTGGGCGAGATCGCGCCCGGAGGGGTCGGCGCCGGGCTGTACGGCATCCTGGTGCTGGCGATGGTCACGGTGTTCGTGGCCGGGCTGATGGTCGGCCGGACCCCGGAGTACATCGGCAAGAAGATCCGGCCGGCCGAGATGAAGTACGCCGCGTTGTACTTCCTGACCCTGCCCGTGATCACCCTGGCCGCGGCGGGGCTGTCCATCGGGCTGAAGACACCGCAGGCGTCGATCAGCAACCCCGGGCCCGCACGGCCTGACCGAGATCATGTACGCGTTCGCGTCCGAGGCGAATAACAACGGCTCGGCCTTCGCCGGCCTGACCACGAATACGCCCTGGTACAACACGGTCGGCGGCATCGTGATGCTGATCGGCCGGTTCGCGCCGGAGATCTTCGCGCTCGGCCTGGCGGGCTCGCTGGCCCGGCAGAGTCCCGGTGCCCGCCAGCGCCGGGACGCTGGACACCAGGACACCGCTGTTCGTCGGCATGCTCGTCGCCGTCATCCTCATCCTGGTCGGCCTGACCTACTTCCCGGCCCTCGCGCTGGGCCCGTTCGCAGAAGGACTGCACTGATGTCTGTAACCACGACACCTGAGGCCCCGGCGGGCACGCGGGCGGACGACCGCCGGCACCGATCGCCGGGTCGGGGGCGGCCTGCTCGACCCGAAGATGCTCTGGCACTCGCTGCCGGACGCGTTCAAGAAGCTGGACCCGCGGGTCCAGCTCAGGAACCCGGTCATGTTCGTCGTCGAGGTCGGCGCCGTGCTGACCACCGGCACGGCCATCGCCCACTCGTCGGTCTTCAACTGGACGATCGTCGTCTGGCTCTGGCTCACCGTGGTCTTCGCCAACCTGGCCGAGGCGGTGGCCGAGGGCCGGGGCAAGGCCCAGGCCGAGACGCTGCGCCGGACCAAGCGGGAGACCGTGGCCCGGCGGCTGACCGGCTGGCAGCCCGGCCAGACGGACGTCCGCGAGGAAGAGGTGCCCGGCACCCAGCTCACCCTCGGCGACTACGTGGTCGTCGAGGCGGGCGAGATCATCCCCGGTGACGGCGACGTCGTCGAGGGCGTCGCCTCGGTGGACGAGTCGGCCATCACCGGCGAGTCCGCCCCGGTCATCCGGGAGTCCGGCGGTGACCGGTCCGCGGTCACCGGCGGCACCAAGGTGCTGTCCGACCGGATCGTCGTGAAGATCACCTCCAAGCCCGGGGAGACCTTCATCGACCGGATGATCGCGCTGGTCGAAGGGCGCGAAGCGGCAGAAGACGCCGAACGAGCTGGCGCTGAACATCCTGCTCGCCGCGCTGACCGTCATCTTCATGCTCGCGGTGATCACGCTGCAGCCGATGGCGTTCTACTCCAAGGCCCCGCAGACCCTGGTGGTCCTGGTGGCGCTGCTCGTCGCGCTGATCCCGACCACGATCGGCGCGCTGCTGTCCGCGATCGGCATCGCCGGCATGGACCGGCTGGTCCAGCGGAACGTGCTGGCCATGTCCGGGCGCGCGGTCGAGGCGGCGGGCGACGTGAACACGCTGCTGCTGGACAAGACCGGCACGATCACCATCGGCAACCGGCAGGCGACCGAGTTCCTCCCGGTGGACGGCGTGTCCGCGGAGCAACTCGCGGACGCCGCGCAGCTGTCCAGCATGGCCGACTACACCCCGGAGGGCCGGTCCATCGTGGTGCTCGCGAAGGACCAGTACGGCCTGCGGGAGCGGCACGAGGGCGAGCTGAAGGGCGCCGAGTTCGTGGAGTTCACCGCGCAGACCCGGATGAGCGGCGTGGACCTGGCCGATGGGCGCCAGGTCCGCAAGGGCGCCGCCGCCTCGGTCTCCCAGTGGATCCGGGACAACGGCGGCACCCCGCCGGCCGGCCTCGGGCAGATGGTGGACAGCATCTCCGGTGTCGGCGGCACGCCGCTGGTCGTGGCCGAAAAGGCCAACGGGACCGCCCACGCGATGGGCGTGATCTACCTCAAGGACATCGTCAAGGAGGGCATCGCCGAGCGGTTCGCCGAGATGCGCAAGATGGGCATCCGGACCGTCATGATCACCGGCGACAACCCGCTGACCGCCAAGGCCATCGCGGACGAGTCCGGCGTGGACGACTTCCTCGCCGAGGCCACGCCGGAAGACAAGATGGCGCTGATCAAGAAGGAGCAGGAAGGCGGCCACCTGGTCGCGATGACCGGGGACGGCACCAACGACGCCCCCGCGCTCGCCCAGGCCGACGTCGGGGTGGCCATGAACACCGGGACTTCCGCGGCCAAGGAGGCCGGGAACATGGTGGACCTGGACTCCAACCCGACGAAGCTCATCGAGATCGTGGAGATCGGCAAGCAGTTGCTGATCACCCGGGGCGCGCTGACCACGTTCTCCATCACCAACGACGTGGCCAAGTACTTCGCGATCATCCCGGCCATGTTCGCCAGCGTGATCCCCGCCCTGGGCAAGCTCAACATCCTGCACCTGCACAGCCCGGACTCGGCGATCACCTCGGCGATCATCTTCAACGCGCTGATCATCGTCGCGCTGATCCCGCTGGCCCTGCGCGGTGTCCGGTACCGGCCCTCGTCGGCGTCGGCGATGCTCCGCAGGAACCTGTGGGTCTACGGCGCAGGCGGCCTCATCGTCCCGTTCATCGGGATCAAGATCATCGACCTCATCATCATGAACATCCCAGGATTCGGCGGTTGAGCCAGTCATGAATCGTCTTCCGAGCATTGTCCGGCAGCACATCGCTGCGCTGCGCGGCCTGCTGCTCTTCACCGTGATCACCGGGATCCTCTACCCGCTGGTCATGTTCGGGGTGGCCCAGGGCGCCTTCCACAACCAGGCCAACGGCTCCCTGGTCAGCTACAAGGGCCACGTGGTCGGCTCCAGCCTGCTGTGCCAGGAGTTCGTGGACGCCAAGGGCAACCCGCTGGTGCAGTACTTCCAGCCCCGGCCCTCCAACGCGACCAGCGGGGCCAAGACCGACTACGGCTGCGACCCCGGCTACTCCGCCGCGTCCAACCTGGGCCCGAACAACCCCACGCTGGTGCAGCTGATCAAGCAGCGGCAGAAGGCCTACGCCGCGCTCAACCACGTGAAGATCTCGCAGATCCCGCCGGACGCGGTGACCGCGTCCGGGTCGGGCCTGGACCCGGACATCTCCCCGCAGAACGCCTACCTGCAGGTGAACCGGGTCGCCGCGGCGCGGCACGCCAGCCCGGCCGCGGTCCGGGCCCTGGTCAGCAAGTTCGTCCAGGGCCGCAACCTCGGCTTCCTCGGCGAGCCCCGGGTGGACGTCCTCACCCTCAACATCGCGCTCGACCAGCAGTTCCCGCTGCCGGCCGGGCACTAGAACGGGAGGCGGCACATGGTCGCGGGCGCGGCAGCACCGGATCAGGACCGGGGCGCGGCCGTGCCCGCCGCCCGGCCCGCACCCCGGGAACCGTGCCCGCCGCCGGCAGACCATCCTGGTGGTCGAGGACGAGCCGGCCCTGCTGCGTGCGCTGCGGATCAACCTCCGGGCCCGCGGCTACGAGGCGGTCACGGTGCAGGCCGGCCGTCCCGCCCTGGAAAAAGCGACGCAACGAAAACCAGACGCGGTGATCCTCGACCTGGGGCTCCCCGACCTGGATGGCATCGACCTGATCCGGGAACTGCGGCTGCTCACGTCCGCGCCGGTCATCGTGCTGTCCGGCCGGACCGGGCCGGGTGACAAGATCGGCGCCCTGGACGCGGGCGCGGACGACTACGTGACCAAGCCCTTCTCCATGGAGGAACTGCTCGCCCGGCTGCGGGCCGCGCTGCGCCGCGACGGCCCGCCGCCGGCCGCGCGGCCGGTGGCCATCGGCCGCTGCCACCATCGACCTGGCCGCGCACCTGGCCACCCGGGACGGCGAGCAGGTCCGGCTCACGCCGACCGAGTGGCGGCTGCTGGAGATCCTGATCCGCCACCCGGGCCAGCTGGTCGCGCGGCCGCCGGCTGCTCACCGAGGTGTGGGGGCCCGCCTACTCCAGCAGCAGCCACTACCTGCGCTTCCACATGGCCGGGCTGCGGCGCAAGCTGGAGGACGACCCGGCCCGGCCCCGTCACCTGCTGACCGAGCCCGGCATGGGCTACCGCTTCCAGCCCTGACCCCAACGCCCCGACCCCGACCCCGACCACGATGACCCCGACCACGAACGCCCTGATCACGAATGCCCCCGGACCACACACTCCCCCCAGAAACCACACTCCACCCAGAAACCACACCCGCCCCCAGGCACAGTGCGCGAGGTAAGTGGGCACACTGGGAGTGGGGTTCGTTGCGGAGAAAGAACGGGACCATGGCCGAGCAGGAGCGTGGGCAGCTCCGGATCTACCTGGGCGCAGCGGCAGGCGCCGGGAAGACCTTCGACATGCTCAGCGAGGGCCACCGGCGGGCCGAGCGCGGGGCCGACGTGGTCGTGGCCTTCGTGGAGACGCACGGCCGGCCGCACACCGCGGCGCTGCTGGACGGCCTGGAGATCATCCCCCGGGCCCGCGGTCCCCTACCGGGGCACGACGTTCGAGGAGATGGACCTCGACGCCGTGCTGGCCCGCAAGCCCGAGATCGCGCTGGTCGACGAGTTCGCGCACACGAACGTGCCCGGCTCGCGGCACGCCAAGCGCTGGGAGGACGTCGAGGAGCTGCTGGCGGCGGGCATCGACGTCATCTCCAACGTCAACATCCAGCACCTCGAGTCCCTCAACGACGTCGTGCAGAAGATCACCGGCGTGCCGCAGCGGGAAACCGTGCCGGACGCCATGGTCCGCGCCGCCGACCAGGTCGAGCTCGTCGACATTACCCCCGAGGCGCTCCGCCGCCGGATGGCGCACGGCAACATCTACCCGCCGGAGAAGATCGACGCCGCGCTGACCAACTACTTCCGCACCGGCAACCTCACCGCCCTGCGCGAGCTGGCCCTGCTCTGGCTGGCCGACAAGGTGGACGAGGGCCTGCAGCGCTACCGCGCCCAGCACGGCATCCACGGCACCTGGGAGGCCCGCGAGCGGGTCGTGGTCGCGCTGACCGGCGGCCAGGAAGGCGAGACGCTGATCCGCCGCGGGGCCCGGATCGCCGCCCGGTCCACCGGCGGGGACCTGCTCGCCGTGCACGTGACCCGGTCCGACGGCCTGACCGGCGCGGACCCGGCCGCGCTGGCCGAGCAGCGCAGGCTGACCGAGTCGCTGGGCGGGACCTACCACCAGGTCATCGGGGACGACATCCCCGAGGCCCTGCTCAGCTTCGCCCGCGCCGAGAACGCCACCCAGCTGGTGCTCGGCGCGAGCCGCCGGTCCTGGCTGTCGTCGGTGCTGACCGGGCCGGGCTTCGGCGCCCGGACCATCCGCGGCTCGGGCGACATCGACGTGCACATCGTGACCCACGCGCACATGGGCCGGGGCCGCGGGCTGCTGCCCCGCTCCCGCGGCGGGCTGACGCTGCGCCGCCAGCTGGCCGGCTACGCGCTGGCCGTGGTCCTCTGCCCGCTGCTGACCCTGATGCTGGCCAGCCTGCGCGGCCAGCTCAACCTGACCAGCGACGTGCTCGCGTTCCTGGTCGCGGTCATCGCGGTCGCCCTGGTCGGCGGGTTCGATGCCCGCCGTCCTGGTCGCGATGGCCGGGTCGCTGCTGCTCAACTACTACTTCACCCCGCCGCTGCACAAGTGGACCATCGCCGAGGCCAACAACGCGCTGGCCCTGGCGGTGTTCGTGGCCGTCGCGCTGATCGTCAGCTCGGTGGTGGACACCGCGGCCCGGCGGACCCGGCAGGCGGCCCGGGCCAGCGCCGAGTCGGAGCTGCTGGTCACCACCGCGGGCAGCGTGCTGCGCGGCCAGCGGGCCGTGGAGGCCGTGCTCGACCGGGTCCGCGAGGCGTTCGGGATGGAGTCGGTCACGCTGCTGGAGTGCGGGCCGAGCCCGGGCACTGCGGCCCACGGCCCGACGACCGGGTGGCACGCGGTGGCGCACTCGGGCGAGCCGCCGGTGGCCCGGCCGTCCGACGCCGACGTGGAGGTGCCCGTGGCCGAGACCCTGTCGCTGGCGCTGCGCGGCCGCTCGCTGCCCGCGGCGGACCGCCGGGTGCTGGGCGCGTTCGCCGCCTACGCGGCGGTGGCGCTGGAGCAGCAGCGGCTGGCCGCGGAGGCCGAGGCGGCCCGGCCCATCGCCGAGGCGGACCGGATGCGCACCGCGCTGCTCGCGGCGGTCAGCCACGACCTGCGCACCCCGCTGGCCTCGGCCAAGGCCGCCGTGACCAGCCTGCGCTCGGACGAGGTGCAGTGGGGCGAGGAAGACCGCGACGAGCTGCTGGCCACCGCGGACGAGTCGCTCGACCGGCTGGCCCACCTGGTGGACAACCTGCTCGACATGAGCCGGCTGCAGGCCGGCGCGCTGTCGGTGTTCCCCCGCCCGGCCGGGCTGGACGAGATCGTCGCCCGGGCGCTCGACGACATCGGGGTCCCGGCGGCCAAGGTCACCGTGGACATCCCGGACTCGCTCCCCGAGGTCCGGGTCGACCCGGCCATCCTGGAGCGGGTCATCGTGAACCTGACCCAGAACGCGCTGCGCTACTCCCCGGCCGGCACCCCGCCGCTGCTGGCCGCGAGCGCCCTCGACGACCGGGTCGAGCTGCGGGTGGTGGACCGCGGGCCGGGCATCCCCCGGTCCCATCGCGACCGGATGTTCGTGCCGTTCCAGCGGCTCGGCGACACGGACAACACCACCGGGGTGGGTCTCGGGCTGGCCCTGTCCCGCGGGCTCACCGAGGCCATGGGCGGGACGCTGGACCCGGAGGAGACCCCGGGGGGCGGGCTGACCATGACGCTGTCCCTGCCGGCCGTGCCTGCCGGGCCCATCCCGACGGGCCTGGCAGGCTGGTGGAGTGACCCGCGTCCTGGTCGTCGACGACGAACCGCAGATCCTGCGCGCGCTGCGGATCAACCTCCGGGTCCGCCAGTACGAGGTGGACACGGCCGCCACCGGGGCCGAGGCACTGACCGCGGCCGGCCGGCACCCCCCGGACCTGGTGCTCCTCGACCTGGGCCTGCCCGACCTGGACGGGGTCGAGGTCATCGAGGGACTACGCGGCTGGACCCAGGCCCCGATCATCGTGCTGTCCGGCCGGGCCGACAGCACCGACAAGGTCGAGGCGCTGGACGCCGGCGCGGACGACTACGTGACCAAGCCGTTCGGCATGGAGGAACTGCTGGCCCGGATGCGCGCCGCGCTGCGGCGGGCGGTCCCCGCGGCCGACGACCCGGTGATACCGCTCGGCGGCCTGGTCATCGACCTGGCCGCCAAGACGGTCACCCGGGACGAGGGGGAGGCGATCCGGCTCACCCCGACCGAATGGCACCTGCTGGAGGTGCTGCTCCGGAACCCGGGCAAGCTGCTTACCCAGCGCCAGCTGCTGACCGAGGTGTGGGGCCCGGGCTACGCGGACGCGTCCGGCAACCTCCGGCTCTACATGGCCCAGCTGCGGCGCAAGCTCGAACCGGACCCGGCGCGGCCCCGGTGGCTGCTCACCGAGCCGGGGATGGGCTACCGCTATCAGCCCGGCGGCGCGGCGGGGGACGCCGGGTCAGCCGTGGGCTGATCCGGCCGCGTTTATCGATCTTAATTCTGAGACAGAACCTTTAATGGCGCGCCATTAAGTGAGCGCGCAGCTCCGCTGAGACACAACGGGCGTGGCGGCGAGCGGTAAATGGTGAGCCGGTGAGCGAAGGTCATGAACGTCCCCCCTCACCAGCTTTCGGCCGGGACCCTGGCCGCGCTCGGCACCGGCGGCGGCGGGGCGGCGGCGGTCAGGTCGCTGGCGGCCGCGCAGTACAGCAAGCATCTCCTGCTCCTGTGGGCGGTCCGGGATACGGCCCGCAGGACGGGTCATCCGCAGGCCGGCCAGGCCAGCCGGGGTTACGACCTGCTGGCCGACATCCAGCGCCACGCGCCCGGCGCGGTCGAGGCGGTGCTGCGGCATCCGTCCGTGGGAGCGTGGGCCGAGCGGGCCCTCCGGGCCCTGCTCCGCGGGGAACCGCGCCGGCCCCGGCGGGCCGGGCGGTAGGCGCCCCGGCTCCGGGCCCGCCCAGCTGGCCGCGCTGGCGGCCGCCGCCGCGATCAGGGCGCGCTACCCGTGCGCGATCGAGGTCCCGGTCTACCGCGGGGCCGTCACCCTGCCGTCGGTCGGGCAGGTCACGCTCGCGCCCGGGTGGGTGCCGGCCGGCCAGGCGGCGGGCAGGCCGCCGGCCGGCGGCCCGGCGGCCCCCGGCATGGCCAACGTGCGGTACACGGCGGAGGGCATCCGGGTCATCGCGGGCCGCCGCCTGGTCCTCATCCCCGCGGACACGCGGACGGATGCTCCCGGATGGCGCGGGCTGCGGTCGCTGCGCGCCACGGCCCGGGGGATGACCCTCCGCCTGGTGCTCGATGACCTGGACCCGGACCGGATGCCGTCCGCCGGGGATCTCGGCGGTCGGCTCAGCCCGGCGGAAGCCACGCGGTGGCAGCGGATCCTGCCCCCGGCCTGGGATCTGCTGGCCGACCAGCCCGGGACCACGGCCGAGGAGATCCAGGCCGCGGTCGGGGTGCTGACCCCGCTGCGCCGCCCGGCGCACGGCCAGCTCAGCGCCAGTTCGCGGGCGGTGTTCGGCGCCGTGGCCCTGTCACCCCCGGCCGGGGCGCTCGCGCTGGCGGTGACCCTGGCCCAGGAGGTTCAGCACCTGAAGCTGGGCGCGCTGCTGGACATGGTCACGCTGACCGAGCCCGACGGCGGCCAGCGCTACTACGCCCCGTGGTGTGACCATCCGCGCTGCGCCGACGCCTGGTGTGAGGATGCCCGGCGGGACGGCGGGCGATGTGACGGAGCCCGGCCGGCCGGGGCCCTGCTCCAGCGGGCCTACGGCGGCCTCGGTGTCTGCGGCTTCTGGCGGTGGCAGCGCCTGGCGGAGGACCGCGCGGCGGCGGCCCGGGCCCGCGTGGAGTTCACCCGCTGGTGCGAGGCGGCCGCCACGGCCACGCGGGTCCTGCGGGCCAGTGGCCGGCTGACGCTGGCCGGGCGCGCCTTCGCCGCCGGCATGGCCGCTACCCTGCAAGCCTGGGCGGACGAGAAGATGCCCGGGGCCGCACCGTTGCCGTCCCGGGCCGGTCACGAACTCCCCCGGAGTCAGCTGACGGTCACGGCCCGGGGGGTGCGCATGCGCGACGAGACCACCGCACTGCGGGGCACGGTGCCCCCCGGCGGCGGGCCCGGCAACTGGCCGGTCCGGGGTACGGCGTTCCCCGGCGGCGGGCCCGGCTCCGGCCCGATCCTGGACGCAGTGCTCCCCAGCGGCCTGGCCGACGTGACCGGGATACCGCTGGGCGACCTGGACAGCTCCGGCCAGTCCCGGCTGGCCGATGCCGCGCGCCGGATAATGAGCCGGGGCGGAGACCACTGGTGAGCGGCGCGCGGGTAGCGGTGCGCTACTCCAAGTGGGGCGGGGCCGATCACTGGCACTTCGAGGTCGAGCCGCTCGGCCAGGATCAGTTCGGCTCGTGGTTCTTCGGCCGCAGGGGCCTGACCCAGCAGCGCGGGGCCGAGCCCCCCGTCCTCCTGCCGCGCGACTGCGTGCTGCTCGTCCCGGCCGCGGGCTGCTGGACCGCGTATTTCAACGCCGAGGACGAGCTGGAGGTTTACGTCGACGTGACCACCCGCCCGGTGCTGGACGGGAGCACGGTGACGGCGGTCGACCTGGACCTGGACGTGGTCCGGTACTTCGACGGCCGGGTGGAGATCCTCGACGAGGACGAGTTCGCCGAGCACCAGGTGCAGCTGGCCTACCCGGCCGAGCTGATCAGGGCGGCCCGGCGGACCTGCGACTGGCTGGTCGGCGCGGTGTCGTCCCGGGCCGAGCCGTTCGGCCTGGCCGGGACGGCCTGGCTGGCCCGGGCCCGGCAGGGCTCTAAGGTGGCAGGGACAAGGGGAGGACGGATGTCCGTGACACCAGACCCAGCCCACCTGAGCAATCACCACCGGAACACGCTGCGCAGGATTTTCGAGCATCCGGTCAGCCACAACATCGAGTGGCGGGAGGTCGTGTCGCTGCTCGACGCGATCGGCACCACGGTGGAGCAGCACGGCGGCAAGCTCGACGTGACGATCGGGACCCAGAAGGAGTTCATCGAGGAACCCCGCGGCAAGGACGTCGACACGCAGACTGTGCTCGACCTGCGCCGGATGCTCAGCAGCGCCGGCTTCGAGCCGGACCAGGCCTAGGCGATACCGGCGGAAGGGTCAGCCGCGGATCTGCTCGCGCACCGTGGCGGTGATCTGGTCCGCCCGGCTGATGACGCCGTCCGCCTTCCCCGTCTCGGCGATCATTTCCAGGCTGGCCCGCTCATCCGAGATCGAGGCCAGGTTGACCTCCACGTTCACCCGGGCCGTGGACGCGGCGGCCCGGGCACACTCGGCCGCGGCCGCCACGTCGCTGATGACGTTGCGGTTGCCGATCACGACCAGCGCCTCGGCCAGGTCGACCACCATCGCGGCCAGGCTGATGACCTGGGCCGGGGGCCAGGCCGCGTTGGCCAGGGCCTGGGCGACAGCCGTGGCCCGGGCGGCCTGCTCCGCTTCCGTGGACCGGGGCAGCTGGTAGGCGTTGGCCACGGCCAAGAACGCGTCCGCATCCGCATCCGCCAGCCGCAGCGCGATGTTCCGCAGCTCGTCCACCTCGGTGATGATCCGGCCGATGGTCACCTGGTGCTCGGCGTACTTCTCGCCGGTGGTGTACCGGGCCACCATGCCGAGCAGCGCCGCACCCTGGGCGGCGAGCAGCGCCGCCGCGGCGCCGCCGCCCGGGGCGGGGACGCGCTCGGCGAGCTGATCCAGGAACTCACCGATGGTCTGGTCAGGGATGGGCACGTGTCCTCCGGGTCAGGTGGGGGCGGGCTCTATGCGGACCGGCTGGCCCCGGCCGGGGCATCGCCAGGTTCCTCGTCCGGCGCGAGATGCCTCAGCCGGAACCGCAGCCGGCAGACCACCACGTTATCGGTGCCGGTCACGATGGCCCGGTTCAGCACGAAACCGCGCTGGTTGTGCAGGAACCACCGCCACCAGTGCTCGGGCTGGACCTCGGGGATCACCACCACGACCCGGCGGCGGCTGTCCTCCCGTTCCCGGGCGCGCAGGTAGTCCACGATCGGGGGGCCCAGCGCGCGGTGCACGGTGTGCAACGTGACCAGCGGCACGTCGGGATCCCACGCCTCCCACTGCGCGCGGAAGCTGGCGTCGGCCTGCACGTCCTCCGCGTCATGGGAGCAAATAGTCACCGCGACGACCTCGTCGGCCAGGGACAGGGCCGCGGAGACCGCCTCCCGGGTCAGCCGGGACAGGCCGCGGACCGGCACCACGGCCAGGGACGGCGTCGGCTCCGGCGGATCTGGCGTCGTCCCGAGCTCGAGCAGCCCGCCGATCTCGGCGTAAGCCCGGTGGATCCGGGTGAGCAGCAGCACCATGGCCGGGATGATCAGGACCACCAGCCAGGCACCCTCGGTGAACTTGCTGACCAGCTCGATCGCCAGCGCGACCGTGGTGAGCACCGCGCCCAGCCCGTTGATGAACGCGCGCCCGGCCCAGCCCGGCCCGTGCTGCTCGTGCCAGTGCTTCACCATGCCGGCCTGGGACAGGGTGAACCCGACGAAGACCCCGATGGCGAACACCGGGATCAGGGCCTGGGTACTGCCCTTGGCCACGACCAGCAGCACCGCCGCCGCGGCCGCGAGCACGCCCACCCCGTACCGGAAGACCTGCCGCTCGCCCTTGAGCGCGAACAGGTGCGGCAGGAAGTTGTCCCTGGCCAGCAGGCTGGCCAGGACCGGCAGGCCGCCGAAGGACGTGTTCGCGGCCAGGGCCAGCAGGACGGTCGTGATCAGCTGGATCGCGTAGAAGGCCACGCCCTTCCCCACGGCGGCCGCCGCCAGCTGGGCCAGGGTCGTCTCGGTCGGCGACGGGGCGACGTGGAACTTGCGGATCAGGACCGCGATGCCGATCAGCATCAGGCCGAGGATGACGCCCAGCATCATCTCGGTGTGCTGGGCCCGCCGCGCCCGCGGCTGCTTGAACTCGGGTACCGCGTTCGCGATCGCTTCCACTCCGGTCAGCGCCGAGCAGCCGGACGCGAACGCCTTGAGCAGCAGCAGGATCCCGACCGACTCGGCCACCTGGGGCAGGTGACCGGACGGCGCCACCACGGGTTGCGAGCGGACCAGGCCGCCGACGATGACGACGGCGATGGCCAGGATGAACACCAGCGTGGGCACGATGAACAGCCGGGCGGACTCCGCCACGCCCCACATGTTGGCCGCCGTGATGATGGCGAGCACGCCGAGGCAGAGCCAGACCCGGTCGCCGTACAGGCTCGGGAAGGCGGACGTGAACGCCTCGACCCCGGCGGACACCCCGACCGCGGCGTTGAGCACGTAGTCCACGGTGAGTGAGGCCCCGGCCACCAGGCTGGCCTTCTGGCCCAGGTGCCGCTTGGCCACCGCGTACGCGCCGCCCCCGCCCGGGAAGGCCTCGATAACCTGCCGGTAGGAGATGACCAGCACGGCGAGCAGCACGACGATCGCGATCGTGACCGGGAGGGTGTAGGCCAGGCCAGCGGTCCCGGCCGCGGCCAGCACGATGACGATCGCCTCGGGGCCGTAGGCCACCGAGGACAGGGCGTCGAGGGAGAGCGCGGCCAGCCCTTCCAGGGCCGTCAGCCGGTGCTTGTCGTCCTGGTCCGCCGCCGCGGGCGGGTGCGGCGTGGTGTCACGGACGGTCATGAATGCCCATCCTGCCTGGTGGGGCCGACCGCCACGGCCCCGCCCCCGGAACTACCAGGTGACGCTCGGGCAGCTAGCCGATGACCAGGAGGGCGACGATGAACAGAACCACGGCCACGACCACGACCACGGCCGCGAGGATCGCCACGCGGTTACGCGGAGCACGCATCGACCACGGCGCGGTCTCGGAACCGGAACGCTCGTTCGCGAAGGCACGGAACTGGGCAGTGCTGGCCGACGGATCATGCTCGGGGTTGGGCATGCCCAGACTGTACCGACCCTGACCTGGCCGTGAGCGCCTTTATTAGGGATTGCGAGAATTTCGTGCCGCGTCTTTGCTATCCGCCGGCATTACTGGCCGGCAGGATGTCGGCCCGGCTCACCAGCCGTGAGAGCACGATGACGCTGCGGGTCCGGTCCACGAAGGGCTCGGCGACGATCCGCTCCACCACCTGCTCGAAGTGCTGCACGTCCGCCGCGCGGATGTGCAGCAGCGCGTCCGCCTCCCCCGTGATGGTGCAGGCCCCGGTCACCTCGGGATACTTGCTCAGCGCGGCGCCGATGGCGCTGGGCGAGGTGCGCCCGCGGCAGAACAGTTCCACGTACGCCTCGGTCGTCCAGCCCAGGGCCGACGGATCGACGGTGACCGTGAACCCGGTGATCGCCCCGGACGCGCGCAACCGGTCCACCCGCCGTTTGACCGCGGACGCGGACAATCCCACCGTGGTCCCGATATCGGCGTAACTGGCCCGGGCGTCCCCGACCAGCACGGCCACGATCCGCTCGTCCAGTTCGTCGAAAGCAGCAGGTCTTCCCGGCACGCCTCGATCCTGCCAGTCCCGGACCCCCGGCGGCCATCCCGGCCGGCCGGGGCCGCGGTCATGCGCCTGCCCGTGGCCGTTCCGCGATCTCCGTGCGGTATCCCGCCAAAGCATCCGGTACTGCTTAGTGAATTACACGAACAGTTCCGTTTTCTCCTATTCTACTTCGTTACAGAAGAACGATTACCTGCTGTTCCGTATTACTCCGGGCAAAATCCCATCAATGGCGCCCGCCATGTGGTGATAATCCGGTAGAAAGACTCACGCCCTGATTACGATCCCCAACTGGGAGCAAGGGGAACGTGATGAGCATCTGCCCGACGTGCGGGAACCCGGTGCCCGCGACGCTGCGTTGCTGCTCCTGGTGCGCCGGGCCGCTGACGGACGCCGGATATGCGCCGGAACCCGGATACGCCCCGGAACCCGGGTACCCGGCGGAGCCCGGGTACCTGCCGGCACCCTGCTATCCCCCCGAGGCCTGTTATCCGCCGGAGTCCATTTACCGGCCGGCCCCGGGATACCTGGCGGAGCCCGGATATCCCGGGGTGCCTGCGTACCCGCCGGCGCCCGGCGGTCAGGAACCCGGCGGTCAGGAACCCGGCCATCAGGAACCCGGCCATCAGGAGCCCGGTTACTGGCCAGCACCCGGCTACCTCCCGGCGGCCGATGACGAGCCGGCCTCGTACCCGCCCGGCCCGCCTGAGCCGGGCTGGTACGAGCCTGAGCCGGGCTGGTACGAGGCCGGCCTCTCCGGGGCGGTGCCCGGGGATGACCCCGCCGGGCCGGAAGTGTTCGGGGACCTGTTCGCCGGCCGGGGCCGGGGGACCGGGTTGTTCCCCGCCCCCCCGGCCCCCGAACCTCAGCCCGGGCGGGATGCGGAGGACACGGCGTCCCGGCTGGTGTACTCGCCCCCCAGCCGCCGGCGCCCGGGCCGCCGGACCCTTAACCACCGGGCCCTTAACCACCGGGCCCTTAACCACCGGGCCCTTAACCACCGGCTCCTTAACCACCGGGCCCTGGGCGCCAGCGCCGCACTGGCCGCCGTGGCGCTGCTGGCCGGCGTGATCACCGCCTGGGCCGCGGCCGGCCCGCACCAGGCCGGGCCCGGGTCCCGCCTGGCCGGCCGCCAGACCACGGCGGCACGCCGGGCCAGTCCCGTCCCGCACGGCCGCGCCCCTTCGTCCCCGCCCCCCGCCCCCTCCCCGCCAGTCCCGGGCGCGGCCGCGACCGTGGTGACGATGGCGCCCGGGATGAGCCAGGCGCCGGACGCCGCCCAGGTCGACGGCTTCCTGGTCAGCTACTTCACGGCCATCAACTCCCGCGACTACGAGCAGTACGCACGGTTGCTGGTCCCGGCCCGGCGGGCGCAGCTCACCGCCGCGGACTTCGCCCGGGGATACGGGAGCACCACCGACACCGGCGCCAGCATCGTCGGGATCTCCTCGACCGGGCCCGGCGTGGCGGTCACGGTCACCTTCACCAGCCAGCAGCGGGCGGCCCCGGGCGCGGGCCTCACCGGCTGCACGGACTGGGACATCACCTTGTACCTCCGGCGGCAGGGCGGCACGCTGCTGCTCGGCAGCCCGCCCCGCGCGTACCATGCCTACCACCACACCTGCCCCTGAAGCGGCCGGCCGTTCTGGTCAGATCAGCGGCTACGGTCACGGCACGGCGACCTGAGGGAGGCGGCATGGCCCGGCTCGGCAACATGTACGGCCCGGATGCGACGTTCCTCGGCGTCCCGCCGGCGGACCTGGCCGACCCGGGCTCCTGGGCAGGCGCGGACGTCCTCATCATCGGTGCCCCGTTCGACGGCGGGACCTCGCACCGGCCCGGGGCCCGCTTCGGCCCGCAGGCCATCCGGTTCACCGACTACCTGCCCCACGACGGGTCCCGGCCTCATCTCGCCCTGGGCGTCGATCCGCTGGCGGAACTGCGGATCGCTGACGCCGGCGACATCGAGATGCCGTCGGGGGATACCGAGCTGTCGCTGCGGCGGCTGGAAGAAGCGGTCCAGCGGGCGAGCGAGGCCGGGGCCATCCCGGTCATCCTCGGCGGTGACCACACGATCGCCTTCCCGGACGCGACCGGCGTGGCCCGGCACGTGGGGTGGGGACGGCTGTCCGTGATCCACTTCGATGCGCACGCCGACACGGGGGACACCCAGTTCGGGTCGCTGTACGGGCACGGCACGCCGATGCGCCGCCTCATCGAGTCCGGCGCGGTGCGCGGCGACCGGTTCCTGCAGATCGGGCTGCGCGGCTACTGGCCCGAGCCGGAGACGCTGGCCTGGATGGCGGACCAGAACATGCGCAGCTACGAGATGACCGAGGTTGTCACCCGGGGCCTGGACGAGTGCCTGACCGAGGCGTTCGGCATCGCCACCGACGAGTGCGACGGGGTCTTCCTGTCCGTGGACGTGGACGTGGTCGATCCGGGCATGGCCCCGGGCACGGGGACGCCCGAGCCGGGCGGGCTGACCGGGCGGCAGCTGCTGGACGCGGTCCGGCGGATCGCGATGGAGCTGCCGCTGGCCGGGGTGGACGTGGTGGAGGTCGCGCCGCCGTATGACCACGCGGAGATCACCGCGTTCCTGGCCAGCCGGGTGGTACTCGAAGCCCTGTCCGGGATCGCGTGGCGGCGCCGCCGGGCGGCGGGCGACCCGGGCCGGCCGGCCCGGGATCCGGCGTCGCCGCTGCTGGAAGGCCGCGGCTGACCATCCCCGGGCCACCTCCGTGCCCCTCGCGGCCGCGCCAGGCGTGGCGCCCCGGGCGCGGGTCACGTACCTTGACGGCGTGGGACCGCTGAACGGCGCCGCGACCAGGCCGCGCCAGCTGCTACAGGCCCTCGGCATCAGGTGGATCGATGCCGGTGCGGCCGCGCTGGTGGCGCTCCTGGTCGAGCTGAACGTGGTGGTGGGCGGGGGACCGGGCGCGGCCCCGCTCAACGCGGTCGCCTATGTGTTCGGCGCGGCGCTGGCCCTGCCCATCCTGGTCCGCCACCGGTGGCCACTCGGCTCGCTGATCGGCTGCGCGGTGCTGCTGATGCTCTACTACAGCCTGGACCGCCGGAACATCTCCCCGGCCCCGCTGCTCTCGCTGCCGCTGTATGACGCGGCCGTGGCCGGGTACCTGGCCGTGGCCATCGCCATCCCCGCGTTCTACATGACGGTCGGCCTGTTCGTGGTGGACGTATCCACGCACCAGAGCCTGGTCTCACTGGCCGCGGAGTTCCTGCCCAGCATCGCGGTGCTCGTGCTGGCCATCATGCTGGGTGAGGTGGTCCGCAGCCGCCGGGCGCTGGCGGCCGAGACCGCCGACCGGTTGCGTCTGGCCAGCGAGGAACGCGAGGCCGAGGCCGGCCGCCGGGTCGCCGAGGAGCGGCTGCGGATCGCCCGGGAACTGCACGACACGGTGGCGCACAGCATGGCCACCATCACCGTGCAGGCCGGGTCGGCGCTGCACGTGCTCGGGCCCGATGACCAGGCGGCGGCCCATACGGACAGCTGCGGAGCGCGCTCCTCGCCATCCGGGAGACCAGCAAGGGGGCGCTCACCGAGATGCGGGCCACGCTAGGCCATCTCCGCCAGGAGACCCCGGACGAGTCAGCCGAGCTGCGCGCGGCCGGACTGGACCGGCTGCCTGCGCTGTGTGAGGCGGTGACGGCCGCGGGCGCTCCCGTCACCCTCACCACCGAGGGGCAGCCGCGGCCGCTCCCCCCGGCCGTGGGCCACGCGGCCTACCGGATCCTGCAGGAGTCCCTGACCAACGTGTTGCGGCACGCGGGCGCGCAGGCCCGGGCCACGGTCAAGCTGGGCTACGAGCCCGGGGCCCTGGCCATCCGGGTGACCGACGACGGCGACGGCCCCGGGCGGCAGCCGGGAACGGGACCTGGGCGGGGCGGCGGCGGCCGGGGACCAGCCCAGCGGCCACGGGCTGACCGGGATGGCCGAGCGGGCCGCAGCGGTCGGCGGGAGCTTCGCGGCCGCGGCCGGCCCGGACGGCGGCTTCGAGGTCGTGGCGCGGCTCCCCACGGCCGGTGCGGGCCAGGCCGCGCCGCCCGGGACCGCCCCGCCCCGGCCGCCGCAGATCTCGCGCGATGATCCGGGTCCTGCTCGCCGACGACCAGGCCCTGGTCCGCGCGGGCTTCCGGATGCTGCTCGAATCGGCCGAGGACATCACGATCGTCGGTGAGGCTCCCAACGGGGGCGCCGCGGTGGCCCTGGCCCGCGAACTGCGGCCCGACGTGGTGCTGATGGATCTCAGCATGCCCGAAGTGGACGGGCTCACCGCGACCAGGCGGATCACCGCCGACCCGCAGCTGGCCGCGGTCCGGGTCGTGGTGCTCACCACGTTCGACGACGACGAGCACGTGTTCGGGGCGTTGCGGGCGGGAGCGAGCGGGTTCCTGGTCAAGGACGTCGAACCCGAGGAACTGCTGCAGGGAGTCCGGGTGGTGGCTCGCGGCGATGCGCTCCTGGCTCCCAGCGTGACCCGTTCCCTCATCGCCGCCTTCACGACCGGGAACGCGAACGCGGGCATCGCCATCCCGGGCAGCGCGGGTACGGGGACGGCCGCCACCGGCGCGGGGGGAGCGGGCCCGGGTACCCCGGCCGGCGCCGGGCCGGGCCGGGCGGCCAGCCGCACCCGGGGGAACCCGCCCCGGCCCACCGCCCCGGCCCCCGGCGTGGCCTCGCTCACCGAGCGGGAACGCGAGGTCGTGGCGCTGGTCGCGGCCGGGCTGTCCAACGACGAGATCGCGGCGGAACTTGTGGTCAGCCCGCTGACCGCGAAAACCCACGTGAGCCGGGCCATGATCAAGCTGGGCGCCCGGGACCGCGCCCAGGCCGTGGTGCTCGCCTACGAGAACGGCCTCGCCGAGCCCGGGCACGGCTGACTGGCCTTTCCCGAATGCTTACGGGGGACTAACGACACGTCGCCCCGCATTCCCAAAACGGCCGGAAGGCCGGTCAAATTGGATCCGGGGGTCAGTCGCGGCCGTTCAACGGAGCCAGGGAGCGCCCATGCGGTTCTGCCCGAACTGCGGAAATCCGCTTGGCGGGTCGCCACGGTACTGCGCGGGTTGCGCCACCCGGGTGAGCCCGGGGGACGAGCCGCCGGGCGATCCATGGCGGGCCAGCCCCCCGCCCTGGACGGCCAGCCAGCCGCCCTGGACCCCCAGCGACCCGCCCTGGATGGCCAGCGACCCGCCCCGGCCGGCCAGCGCCCGCCCGGCCGGGGATGAGGCCGCGCGGCCGGGGCACGCGCCCCGGCGGTCTGCGGGCCGGTGGTCTGCGGGCCGGTGGTCTGCGGGCCGGTGGCCCTGGCTGGCCCCGGGCCGCGGGCCGTGGCCGCCCCCCGGCGGCAGGTCCCGGCTGCCCCTGGGCCTGGGGCCCCGGCTGTCTCTGGGCCGCGGTCCCGGCTATTCCTGGGGCTGCGCTCCCGGCTATCCCTGGGGCTGCGGTCCCGCTTGTCGCCGGGCCACGGGATGACGATCACCGCCATGGTGACCACGGTCGCCCTGCTGGGCACCGGCGGCATCGCGGCGTGGCAGGCCGGCCAGATGCAGTCCCGGCTGCCGGTCACGAACACCAGCCTGGCCATGCGCGGCGGCGGGCCAGCCCGTGCACCGGGCCCGGGCCGGGCGGCCGCTTCCCCGTCCGCCGCCTCCCCCGCCACAGATTCGCGGGCCACGGATCCCCCGGCCACCGGGTCACCGGCCACCCGCGGCGCCGTGACGGTCGCCCCGGCCGTGGCCGTCCAGCCGCACGTGCACCGGGTCGTGATGCTGCTGAACACCTATTTCTCGGCCATCAACCAGCATGATTTCCAGGCGTACAGCAGCCTGTTCATTCCGGCCATCCGGGCCGGCATGCACAATTTCGGCGCCGCCTACAATTCCACCCGGGACTCGCAGGCCAGCCTGACCGGGCTGTCCGCCACCGGCCCGCACGGACTGGCGGCCATGGTCACGTTCGTCAGTCACCAGAACCCGGCCGAAAGCCCGGACCATGCCGCGTGCGACCGCTGGCACATCACCCTGTTCATCAAGCGCCACGGCACCACGTACCAGATCAGGCGTCACCAGCCCGGGTTCCCGGCGGATACCTTCCGCGCCTGCCGCTGAGCCAGTCACGGCTCAGCTGGGCCCGCTGACCTGGGCCTGCCGCACCGCCTACTCCGCCGGGAGTAGTCCCGGCGGGCCGCCCGGAGTACTCCCCGGCGAGCACCCCGGCCGCAACTGCCTCCCCCGGTAGGACGCGCGGGCCGCCGCCGGCCGCGAGCATCGCAGCAAGACCACTCCTCCGGCTCGCAGGAGACCCACATGTCCGGCTCATCCAGCCCCCAGCCCCCCACCCGGCACCACCGGGCCCGCCCCCCGATCCTGGGACCGCTCGGGCGCGCCTGCTTCCGGCACCGCCGGCTCACCCTCATCACCTGGATCATCGGGGTCGCGTGCCTGATCACGTTGTGGACCAGGTTCGGCGCGCCCGCCCAGGACAGCTTCGCCGGCAGCGACCCCGGGCAGACCCTGCTCAACCAGCACTTCCACCAGCAGTCCGGTGACACGCTGACGCTGGCGATCCACTCCGCCGACCCGGTCGACTCCCCCGCCGTCCGGGCCCGGATCACCAGCGCGCTCACCCCCTTCGCCCGGGCGCCGCACGTCACGTCGGTGACCAGCCCTTATCAGGCGGCCGGCCAGATAGCGGCGCATGGTCACGTGGCGTTCGCGGTCGTCCAGTTCGGTGTGCCGTCCAGCAAGATCAGCAACGCAGAAGCGACCGCGCTGATGAACGACGCCCGGTCGATGTCCGGCCGGGGACTGAACTTCTACCTGGGCGGTGACGTGGTTGACCTCGCGGAGACGCCCTACGGCGGCCCGACCGAGGGGGTGGGCGTGCTGGCCGCCGCGATCGTGCTGCTGATCGCCTTCGGGTCGCTGCTGGCCATGGGGCTGCCGGTGCTGACCGCCGTGCTCGGCATCGGCGCCGGGCTGTCGCTGATCGCCCTGCTGGGCCACGTGTTCCCGGCCCCGTCGTTCTCCCCGATCGTCGCCTCGATGATCGGGCTGGGCGTCGGCGTGGACTACGCGCTATTCATCCTGACCCGGTTCCGTGAGGCCCTGCACCAGGGCCACGACCCGGAGGACGCGGCGGTGACCGCGATGAGCACCGCAGGCCGGACCGTGGTCATCGCGGGCACGACCGTGATCATCGGGATGCTGGGGTTGCTGGTCCTGCGCCAGTCGCTGCTCAACGGGGTGGCCATCGCCGCGGCCGCGACCGTCGCCATGGTCCTGCTCGGATCGCTTACCCTGCTGCCCGGCCCTGCTCGGCTTCACCGGCACCCGCCTGGCGAAGCCGTCACGGCTCCGGCTGCCGCGGTGGATGGGCGGCCGCCCGGCCGCCGCCGCCTCCGGGCAGCCGGCCGGGCAGCCCGCCCGCCGCCCGGCCGCCGAACGGTGGGCGGCCCTGATCCAGCGGCGGCCCGCGCTGGCCGCGCTGCTCTCCGCGGGGCTGCTCCTGCTCCTCGCCGCCCCCGCGCTCGGCATGAAGCTGAGCATGCCGGATGAGTCCAGCCAGGCCCGTGGGAGCATGGGGTACGCGAGCTACGCCACCATGGCCCAGGGGTTCGGGCCCGGATTCGACGCCCCGCTGATCGTGGCGGCCGCGCTGCCCTCGCCCACCGCCAGCACGGCCCGGCTGTCCGGCGCGATCGCGGCCACCCCCGGCATCGCCCGGGTCAGCCCCGTCCGGGTCAGCCCCGATGGCCGGGCCGCGCTGATGATCGCCTACCCGGCCACGGGTGAGCAGGACGCGGCCACCAACGCTCTGGTCAACCGGATCCGCTCGTCAGTCATCCCGCGCGCCACGGCGGGCACCGGTATCCGGGCCTACCTGACCGGGCCGAACGCGGGCAACGTGAGCTTCGCCAACCTCGTGGGGCAGCGCCTGCCCTGGCTGATCGGCGTGGTCGTCGCGCTGTCCATGCTGCTGCTGGTGGTCATGTTCCGGTCGGTCACGGTGGCGATCAAGGCGGCGATCATGAACCTGCTGTCCATCTGCGCCGCGTACGGCGTCCTGGTCGCCATCACGCAGTACGGGTGGCTCGGGCACCTCTTCGGCTTCCCCGAGAAGATGCCGGTGACCACCTGGGTGCCGATGTTCCTGTTCGTGATCCTGTTCGGCCTGTCCATGGACTACGAGGTGTTCCTGCTGTCGCGCATCCGCGAGTCCTACGACGCCACGGGCGACAACGCGGCCTCGGTCGCGAGCGGGCTGGCCCGGACGGCCCGGGTGATCACGGCGGCGGCAGCCATCATGGTGGTGGTCTTCCTGTCCTTCGTGCTCGGCGCGAACGTCTCGGTCAAGCAGGTCGGCCTGGGGCTGGCCGTGGCCGTGCTCATCGACGCGACCGTGGTCCGGATGGTCCTGGTGCCCGCCGTGATGGAACTGCTGGGCCCGGCGAACTGGTGGCTCCCCCGGCCGCTGGCCCGCATCCTGCCCTCGGCATCTCCCCGCGAGGGCGAGCCCCTGGCCGGCGCGCCCGCACTCGTCTCGGCGACGGATGCCCGGGCGGACGGCTGAGGCCTCCCGGGGGAGAACGCCCGGCGTCACCGGAATCCGGTGACGCCGGGCGTGGCCTTTTGCGCCAATTCTGCCCTATCCGTCAATCGCATGATCGCATTCGCGACGCGCCAAATTCTTTACAGTGACCATGATCGGTTTTCCCATTCGCAGAGTTGGTAAGTTACCTGTGGCGCGGCAGAACGGGCGCGCCACATGTCCGATAATCCCGGACCGAGCGAAGGATTGGCCGATGTGGGAGAAATGCGTCGGGTGCGGCGAAGGCCTTTTCGCCGGGGACGCGTTTTGCGGTAATTGCGGACGGCCAGCCGGGCCGGCCGTCCCCGCCGCGCGCGAGCCTGACGGGTTAGAGCCGCCACACTTCGCCGCCCCCGCTGATGACCAGACCGAGGTCCGCATCATCCCGGCCGCCCACCAGTCCGGCGCCCCGCAGCGAGCCAGGCCGGGGCAGGCCACGCCACGGCCGCCGGGAGCACAGCCAGGAGCAGAGCAGGCAGGAGCACAGCCAGGAGCAGAGCAGGCAGAGGCCCGGCCACCGGGAGCACGGCCAGCGGGAGCAGAGCATCCAGGGGCACGGCCGCCAGGAGCACGGCCAGCACCGGCACGGGCCCGGCCTGGTGCGGACGCGACGGCCCAGGAGCATGCGGCCGCCCCGGCCCTGCCGTACGGGCTAGCCCGGCCAGCCGGCTCTGGCCTGTCGTCCCGCGTGGCCTGGCCAGCCGGGATCGCCGGGCCGGACGGCACGATCCGCCGCGGTGGCCCGGGGCGGGGGGACCGTCACGATGGCCCGGACCGCGGGAACGGCGCGGCCCCGCGTAACAGCATGCTCTCCGGTGACGATGCGGGACGGGCACCCGGACGCGAGACCGCGGGGGGACCCGGCCGGCACACGGCACCGAGGCTTTCCGGCCCGGCGACCTTCGACCCCGTCCGCAACCCGCGCTACCTGATGTACGTGCTGCGCCAGGCGGGCGCGTTCGGCGGCATCTACCTGCTCATCGAGACGGTGCTGCTGCTGTGCCTGCTGCTCGACGCCGCGGCCGGGGCGAAGCTCGGCCCCGCCCTCAGGCTGGAAGCAGGCAGCCTGTGGCTGGTCGCGCTGGTGCTGGCCATCTTGTTCTGGCTGATCCCGGTCCCGGCCCTGATGGCCGAATGGAGCCTGGTCATGGAGCAGGGCGCCGGGGCCGCTCACACGGCATTCGAGCACATCAATTCCGCATTCCAGGCTGAGGGCGCCCCGGTCGATTCGCTGCGGGTGCGGACCGCCTCCCGGCATGAAGAAGGAGATCGTGAAGACCTGGAGCTGCGCCGCGGCCATTTCAGCGGCTACATCTCATGTTTCGCGCATGGCCGTGACTTGTACGTGGGCTGGACCTTCTGGCTGCACATGTCCCCCCTGCGGCTGCTGATGCTGCTCATCGGCCGGAGCATGCAGGACGTGACCAGCCGGGGAGACGGGATCCACCGCTCGCTCCGCTTCGAGTCCACCCGGGCGCTGATGGCCGCGATGCATGAGGCCACACAAGCCGGGATCGACGCGGCCAGCAGCGAATTCGACCCGGCTGACCCGCCACTCGCCAGGGAGACCACCATCGATATGAACGTCAGGCTGGGCTGACCGCCGATGAGATTCTGCACGCAATGCGGATCCCCGGTCAGCGGGCTGCTGCACTTCTGCACGCGGTGCGGGGCGCGGATCAGCGCCACGCCTCAGCGCGCCTCCGACGATGCCGCCGCGGAGGCCGGCGCCGCTGAAGCCGATCCTTTCGAGGCCAGCCCGGGCGAAGCCGCCCCGAGCCAAGCCAGCCCGGGCCAAGCCAGCCCGGACGGAACGAGCCCGGGCGGAACGGGCCCGGGCGGAACGGGCCCGGGCGGAACGGGCAGCGGTCAGGCCAGCACCCGCCAGGCGACCGCGGTCCGGTCCGGCACCCCGGCGCCTAGCGGTCGTCGGGGGCCCAGCGGTCCTCCGGGGCCCAGCGGTCCTCCGGGGCCCAGCGGGAATCCGGGGGCGCCGGGCGTCCCCGGCCAGCCGGACTCCGGCCCGGTCATCCCCGCCCAGGTGGGCGTGGCCGAGGCCGACTCCGGAGACGTCCCGGCCGGCGGCCCGGCTCCGGCCTGGGCCGCTCCGGCCTGGGCCGCTCCGGCCTGGGCCGCGCCGCCGGCGGAGAGCCGCTCCGGGGAGGAGACCCTGGACGGCCCCGCCGCGGATCTGGCCGGCACGGATCAGGCCGCCGGGGATCTGGCTGGCGCAGATCAGCCCGGTGCGGATCAGGCTGGCGCAGATCAGCCCGCCGCGGATCAGGCCAGCGCGAACCAGGCCAGCGCGAACCAGGCCGGCGCAGATCAGAGCCCAGTCCAGGCGATCCAGGACGAGGCCGCCGCGGGCCAGGGGACCCTGGGTCAGGCCCCCGCGGACGAGGCCGTGGATGAGCCCGGGGCGGATGAGCCCGGGGCGGACGAGCCCGCGCCGGGTCCCTGGGACAGCCCGGCCGGGCCGCAGAACGCACCAGCGCCCGCCGCGGCCGGGGACGGCGAGCCGCTGAAACTAGTCCGGATCGGCGTCGAGGCCGTCCCCGAGCCCTACCCAGAGGACCCGTGGCTCCCCGGAAGCGGGCGGCCGGACCGGCGGGTGCTGGTCATCGGCGTGGTGGTGATCGCCGGGCTGCTGGCCGTCGCCTCGACGGCCTGGCTGGTGGGCACCAACCAGCCGCAGGCCGGCCCCGCTCACTCCAGCCACCAGTCCCGGCCCGCCCCGCTGGGGTCGGGCCACGCCCAGCCCAGCCAGGCGCTGTCCGGTCATCCCGCGCCCAGCCTGTCCCCGGCCAGCCAGCCCGCGCCCGCGCGGACCGGCACAGCCCCGCCGCGGACCGGCCGCAGCGGCCGGGGCGGCAACCCCCCGGGCCACAGAACGGGTCACACCCACGGCACGGGTCACACCGGCACGGGCCACAGAACTGGTCACACCGGCAACGGTCACACCGGCTCGCCGCATCCAGGATCGGGCCAGGCCGGAACGCAGCGCACGGGATCCGGCCCGTCGCGGTCCGGCCCGCCGGGAACCGTCCGCAACACCATCCCGCCGGTCCCGCAACCCCATCAGCCGGCTCCTGCCTCCAGGGGCGGCGGGCAGACCAGGCATCCCCGCGGCATCGTCTCGATCGGGCCGGGGCTGGCCGGGCGGGCGGGCGTCCAGCGGGTCGCCGCGCTCCTGAACCGCTACTTCGCGGCCGTCAACCACCGCGAATACCAGGCGTACGCACGCCTGTTCGCCCAGCGGCGGCAGCTGACCCCGGGTGAATTCGCCTGGGGCTACCGGACCAGCCACGACTCGAACGCGACGCTGGTAGGTGTGGCCGCGCTGAAAGGCGGGCTGAAGGCCACGGTGACCTTTACCAGCCACCAGGATCCCGCCCGGAGCCCGGACCACTCCAGCTGCATCGACTGGAGGATCACCCTGTTCCTGCACCGGGCCGGCCCGGCCTACCTGATCGGCATGCCGCCGTCCGGCTACCGGGCGGGCCTGCACGCGTGCCGCTTCGCCCCCCGGCACGCGGCCCAGGCCCGTTCCAGTTCCCGGCACTCCAGCTCTCAGCACTCCAGCTCTCAACACGGGAGTTCTCAGCACGGGGGTTCTCGGCACCCGGCCGCCCAGCCCCGGCGCTCCCGGCACCAGGGACGAAAAAATCGTTAGGGCTAATCAGGTTGAATAGGCGGCACCCCGGTCAACGGGCGGTTAGATCGAGCGGATCTATACTTGCTGGATGCTGGATGTGACCAGGCTCCGCGTACTCGTCGCGGTGGCCCGGCACGGCTCGGTGACCGCCGCGGCCCGGGCGCTCAACTACGCCCAGCCTTCGGTGAGCCATCACCTGTCCCGGCTCGAGGCGGAGACCGGGGCGCTGCTGACCCAGCGGGCCGGCCGGGGCGTCCGGCTGACCGACGCGGGCCAGCTGCTGGCGGAGCGGGCCGAGGAGATCCTGGGCCGGCTGGACGCCGCGGAGAACGAGCTGGCCGCGCACGTGGGCCTGCGGGCGGGCCGGATCCGGCTGGCCGCCTTTCCCTCGGCGCTCAGCACGCTGGTGCCGATGGCCGCGGCCCGGCTGGAGGCGGAGAACCCCGGCCTGGACCTCACGCTGGCCGAGGCCGAGCCGCCGGAAGCGCTGCGCATGCTCCGGGCCGGGTACGTGGACGTGGCGCTCGTGTTCCGGCACTACCAGGACGGGGTGACGGTGAGCCCGCCCGGCGACGCCGACGTGGGCACCCGGTCCCGGCTGCTGCTCGACGATCCCATCCACCTGGTGACCCGGGCCGCCACGGCGGGCGCGGGCGCCCGCGCACCCGGGGCCGCGGCCGATGAGCCGCCCCGGCCGGCCTGCCCGGACCTGGCCGACTATGCGGGGTACCGCTGGATCGGCGGCTGCGAGCGGTGCCGCAGCTACCTGGTCTGGCAGTGCGAGCTGGCCGGCTTCAGCCCGAACATCGCGTTCACCACCGACGACTTCGTCGCGGTCCAGGCTCTCGTGGCGGCGGGCCTGGGCATCACGACGCTCCCCGGCCTGGCCCTGCGGGCCGCGCGTCACCCGGGCATCCAGGCCGCGCCGCTTCCCGGGTCGCACCGGCAGGTGCTTGCCGTGACCTACGGCCAGGCGCCCGAGCCGCCCGCCGTGGCCCGGCTGCTCGACGTGCTCAGCGTGACCGCTGGCGCTGAGCGCCCGACGGTTCCCGCGTGATCTCTCCCGTCCGCGGGGCGGCCAGAACCGGGCAGCCTGGAATCGCGTGGCCCAGGATCCGGCGGCCTAGATCGAGCGGCCGTGCGCCTGCCAGTAGGGGTCGCGCAGGCGGCGCTTGAGCAGCTTGCCGCTGGGATCGCGGGGCATCTGCGACGTGAAGTCGACCGCCGACGGCCACTTGAGCCGGGCCAGCTTCCCGTCCAGCGACCCGAGTATCTCGGCGGCCAGTTCCGGGCCCGCGGCCCGGTCGGCAGCGGGCTCGATCACCGCCATCACCCGCTCCCCCCATTCCTCGTCGGGGACACCGAATACCGCGACGTCGGCCACCGCGGGATGCATGATCAGCTCCGCCTCGACCTCGGCCGGGTAGATGTTCACCCCGCCGGAGATGATCATGTCTGCCTTGCGGTCGCAGAGGAACAGGAACCCGTCCTGGTCGAGATAGCCGATGTCGCCGACGGTGAAGAAGCCACGCAGCCGGTTCGCCTCGGTCTTGGCCGGATCGCCGTTGTACTCGAAGCTGGTGGTGCTCATCTTCATGTAGACCGTCCCCGGCGTGCCGGGCGGGCATTCCTGGCCGTCGTCGTCAGCGATCATGATCTCGCTCAGCGGCCAGGCCCGGCCCACCGTGCCCGGGCGGTCCAGCCAGTCCTGCGGGGTGGCCAGGGTGCCGCCGCCCTCGGTCGCCGCGTAGTACTCGTACACCCGCGGGCCCCACCAGTCCAGCATGGCCCGCTTGAGCGGTACCGGGCACGGGGCCGCGGCGTGGATGATCCAGCGCATGGACGACAGGTCGTACCCGCGCCGGGTAGGTTCCGGCAGCGACAGCATCCGCTTGAACTGCGTGGGCACCATGTGCGTGCTGGTCACCTGGTACCGCTGGACGCACGCCAGCGCGGTCTCGGAATCCCAGCCGTCCATGTAGACCAGGGTGTGGCCCAGGTGAATGGCCGCGCCGCCGAACAAGGTCACCGCGGTGTGGTAGTTCGGCGAGGTGACCAGGTGCACGTGGGGCTGGCCGGGCGGGACGCCGAAGATCTGGAGCAGGGCGGTGGTCGTCTCCGCCGCTTCGTCCGGGTCGATCCCGGGCAGGTTCCGGCGGACACCCTTGGGCCGCCCGGTGGTCCCTGAGGTGTAGTGCATGGTCGAGCCGGCCACCCGGTCCCCGGGCAGGGTGTCGGGCTGCCCGGCCAGCAGGTCCGCGACGGGCATGAACCCGGGAACCGTGCCGTAGCTGAACCGGGCACCGCCGGGCAGCCCGGCCAGGTCCGCGGCCGCGGCGCCGGCGCCGCCGTGCCGTTCGTGCACGAAGAAGGCCTTGGCCTGGCTGTCGGCCACGATGTAGGCGATCTCCGGCGGGGTGAAGTGCCAGTTGACCGGGGTGTAGTACCAGCCGCCCTGCAGCGCGGCCAGGTAGATCTCCAGCGCGGCGCCGCCGTTGGGCAGCAGCACCGCGAGCCCGTCGCCGGGCCGCAGCCCCAGCCCGCGCAGGGCGTGGGTGAGCTGATTGACCCTGGTGAGCAGCTCACCCGCCGTGCGCTGGGTGCCGTCCGGCTCGACCAGCGCGGTCCAGGCAGGATCCGCCTCCGCCCGGCGCCAGAACGCGAGCGCCATCGCCCACCTCCTCGGGAACTACCCACGAGTAGATCACGGACGGCGGGGTTCGCCCATGCCCCGCGGTGCTTTGCCGGCCGCTGACCCGTGACACGGCCGTACCCGGCGCACCGCCCGCCGCCATACGGTACAAGTTGAGCCGAGGGCGACGCAGGGACGAGAGGCAGACATGAGGCGGATGCTGGTGCGCGGGGCAGGCCGGGGTGCCGCGGCGCTCGTGGCCGGGGCGATGCTGGCCGGATGCGCCTTCGCGGTCGTCCCGCCGAAGAAGCACGCCGCCGGCGCCAGCCCGACGCCATCGCTCCGCGACCCCTTCGGCTACCGGCTGGCCGACGCGCCCGCGCTGCTGACCCAGTGCGCGGTGGACACGGCCGGCCTGAACCCCGGCCCGGGCCTGGACTGGTTCAGCAACGGCAAGGTGACGGTCAACACCAGCAACGCGGACGATTTCAGCAGCTGGTGGCTCACCCACGACAAGCCGGGCCCCTACTCGCAGACGTTCGTCATCGACGGGCACCGGACCCACTACCTGGAGTTCGGCACCACCTGGGTGAAGAGCGGCAGCCTGTGGGTGCCGGCCCACATCGGCGACAGCAACCCGCTGGCCCTGGACTACTCGCTGGCCGCATGGACCCACTGGACGGCGTACAACGGCAAGCTGCCTTCCACGGTCTGCGGAACGAGGCTGACGGCGAGCCAGCTCCAGGCGCAGATCTTCGGCGGCGGAACCCCGAACCCCTGGTGACCGGGGACCCATCCCGTGCCCGTCGCCCTGCAACTGCTCGTCTTCTGCCTCGCCGCAGCGGTCAGCCTGGCCACCAGCTATCTCCTGGTCACCAGGCTGGAGCGGATCGGCGAGCGGCTGGGCCTCTCGGAGGCGCTGCTGGGCATGGTGGCCGCGCTGGCCGCGGACGCCCCTGAGATCACCTCGGCGGTCACCGCGCTGGCCCAGCATCAGCAGAAGGTCGGCGCGGGCGTCATCATCGGCTCCAACGTGTTCAACCTGGCGGCGCTGCTCGGCCTGGGCGGGGTGGTGGCGGGCAGCATCGCCCTGCACCGCCACGTCGTCGTCCTGGGCGGGGTAATCGCCCTGTGGGTGGCGGCGGTGTGCCTGGTCACCGTCACCGGCACCATCCCGCCCGCCGCCGGGCTCGTCGCGGTGCTGGCCGTGCTGCTGCCGTATCTCGTCCTGCTCGGCGCGGGGGCCCGGCGGCTGCACCGGGTGCCGGTAGCCCGCCGCTGGGAAGCCTGGCTGGCCGTGGCGATCTCCGAGGAGGAGCAGGAACTCGAGGAGATCATCCACCCGCCGCACGGCCGGCGCCGTGACGTGGTGCTGGCCGTGGCCGCGCTGGCCGTGGTCGTGGCGGCCAGCGTGGTCATGGAACGGTCCGGCACATCGATCGGCACGCATTTCGGGGTGCCGCAGATCGTCACCGGCGGTGTGGTGCTGGCCGCGGTGACCAGCCTGCCGAACGCGGTCGCGGCCGTGTACCTGGCCGCGCGCGGGCGCGGCGCGGCCATGCTGAGCACCACGCTGAACAGCAACGCGCTCAACGTCGCGGCCGGGCTGCTGCTGCCCGCCACCATCACCGGGCTGGGCCCCCCGTCCGCCCACTCCGTGCTGATCGCCGTCTGGTACCTGGGCCTGACCGCCGCCGCGCTGGCCTTCGCCTTCCGGGACGGCGGGGTGCGCCGGGCCACCGGGGCCTTCATCATCGGGGCCTATCTGGTCTTCCTGGGGTCGTTGCTCGCCACCGCGAATTCACCGGCTCCGGGTCTGGGGCTCACCGTCCTCCCGCTGCTGGTCACCGGCCTGGCCGGGCTGGCCGGGCTGGCCCGGCGGCCTGGCCGTGGGCGCGGCCAGGCGGGCGGGCCGCGGCGGCGGCGCGGCCGGGCCGCCCGGCGGTCCCGGCCGGATCAGCCGGGTACCGACCCGCCCGCCGGGGCCAGCACGACCTCGGATGAGAGCAGGTCGTAGGCGTCCAGATCGACCTCACCGAGCACGTCGGCGGACGCGCCGAGGGCGACCGCGTGCCGCAGCGCGTCCGGCCATGGCCATCCCTGCGTCACGGCCGGCAGCAGCCCGGCCACCACAGCCTCCGCGGACAGCGACAGCCCGGGGTAGCCCTCTAGCGCGGCGCGCCACTGCCCGCCCGGGCCGGCCGCCGCCGCGGCGAGGAGGGCGGCGCCGGACAGCATGACCGCCGCCTTCGAGCCCCGGGCCAGCAGGGCCGCCGGCCCCGCGGACACGCCGGCCCCGGGCATCCCGGCCGTGGACGCGAGCAGGACCAGGGCCGGGTGCCGGTCCAGGCTGCGCCACAGGGCCGGGCCGCCGGCGTGGACGATGGCCGGCACCGAGGCCTCCGCCGCGTAGCTGGCCAGCGACGCGTAGATGTCCAGCGGCAGGCCGGACGCGAGCCCGCCGCTCAGCACCACGGCGTCCATCCCCGCCACCAGCTTGCGGAATTCGCCGGCGAACCGGCCGAGCTCCTCGGTGGTGATGAACGGCGCGGGCTCACTCAGCCGGGTCTTCTCCTCCCGCGCCTCATCCAGCACCTCGATCACCCGCCGTGATTCACGGCCGATCCGGGTGAAGGCCGTGGCCACTCCCGCGCGGGCCAGGTCGGCCTCGATCATGTTCCCGGCGCCCCCGCCGGCGAAGCCGGCCACCACCACGTCCTCGCCCAGGCCGGCCAGCACCCGGGCCACCGCCAGGCTGCCGCCCCCCGCCCGGCAGGTCATCCGGCTGATGTGGTTGGGCGCGCCCCAGGCGATCTCCTCCGCCTCGTAGCTGACGTTCACCGTGGCGTTCAGGGCGACGGTGAGGATCACGAGACCAGTTCCGCGGCGACGGTGGCGCCCAGCTCCCAGCACGCTTCCAGGTCCCCGGGCCCGACGTCACCGACCACCGTGACCGGCGGCCGGGCGCGGTGCCAGCGCAGGCCCGTCGTGATGGCCTCCACCGCCCGCACCGCGCCCCCGGTGTCGTTGTTGCCGTGCACGTACAAGCCATAGTGCCTGCGCTGGGTGGCGTCGAGGCACGGATAGTAGATCCCGTCGAAGAAATGCTTGAGCGCCCCCGACATGTACCCGATGTTGGCCGGGGTGCCCAGCAGGTAGCCGTCCGCGCTGAGCACATCGACGGCGGACGCCGTCAGCGCGGGCCTGGTCACGACCTCGACGCCCTCAATCTCGTCGGTGCCCGCGCCGGCCAGCACCGCCTCCAGCATCGCCTGCATGGACGGTGAGGACGTGTGGTGAACGATCAGCAGCCGGGCCATCGCCCTCGGACCACCGTGCTCGCCGGCCCATGATCTGGCACCCGGCGAGTGTACGCCCGCAGTGGGCCGGGGCCGGGCGGCACTACCCTGGCGCCATGCGTTCTGCTGGCGCGGCCCTCGCGGATTTCTGCTGTGTGCTGCTCTTCGTCGTGATCGGCCGGGCTAACCACCATGCGGGGGGCGCCCTCGCCGGGCTGTGGGATACGTTCTGGCCGTTCGCCGCGGGCGCGGCCGCTGGCCTGCTGGCCACGCGGTTCTGGCAGCGGCCCACCGCGCTGGTGCCGACCGGCCTCGGCGTGTGGCTCGGCACCGTGGCCGTCGGCATGACCCTGCGGGTCCTCGCGGGCCAGGGCACCGCGTTCGCGTTCATCGTGGTCGCGCTGGTTTTCCTCGGCCTGTTCCAGCTCGGCTGGCGGCTCGTGTGGCGGTGGGCGGCCCCGAAGATTCTGACAGTTGACGCTAACGTTCGCCATCGCTAACGTTAGCCGAAGCTTTCATTAGCTGCCCGGGCGGACGCCTCCTCCTGTTCGCGGGGCATCACGGAAGGGAGCCAGCCATGGGCCAGCCAGTCGCGTTCTTCGAGGTGATCAGCCCGGACGCGGAACGTGCCCAGAAGTTCTACGCGGAGCTGTTCGGATGGCAGATCGCGGCGGACCCGGCCATGGGCGGGTACGGCCTCGTGGACACGGGCGGCGGCGAGGGTGCCGTCGGCGGTGGCATCGGCACCGGCGAGCCCGGCGAGAAGAACGTGAAGATCTACATGCGCGTCAACGATCTCGACGCCTACCTCAGCCGGGCCGAGGAACTGGGCGGCCAGCGGCTGGTCCCGCCGACCGACCTGCCCGGCGACTTCGGCCGGTTCGCCGTGTTCGCCGACCCGGACGGGAACCCCGTCGGGCTCTGGGCCTGAGCCCGGTCATGACCAGCGCGCCGCAGGCGGGTGACGGCGAGCGCCCGGCGGGCGAGCGGGCGGCGGGCGAGCGGCGGCGGCGAGGCGGCCGATGAGGCCCTGAAGGCGATCGCCGAACCGCGCCGCCGCGCCATCCTGCGCCTCGTCGCCCACGACGAACTGGGGGCCGGCGAGATCGCCGCCGCGTTCGACGTGACCAGGACCGCGATCAGCCAGCACCTCACCGTGCTGAAGAGTGCCGGGCTGCTGACCGAGCGGCGGGCCGGCACCAGGCGGTTCTACCGGGCCCGGCCCGAGGGCCTGGACGGGCTGCGGGAGTTCCTGAACGAGATGTGGGCGGCATCCCTGGATGCCGCCCGGCAGATCGTCGAGGCGGACCGGGGCCTCAGCGACGCTGGCCCGTCCGCCCAGGCCGGATAGAGGGGAACCCGATGAGCCAGGCGCCCCAGCCGGGCCCGGCCGCGGCCTTGCGCCGCCCGCCGGTACGCCAGTCAACCATGGTCCGCAGCGATCCCCGGCACACGTTCGACACGTTCGTCGCGACCATCGGGGCCTGGTGGCCGGCGGTCCCGTTCTCCGCCGGGCAGGACCAGGTCCGTGACGTGACCGTGGAACCGCGGGCCGGCGGGCGGGTCTACGAGACCTGGGCGGACGGCACCGAGCGGGACTGGGGTGAGCTGCTGGCCTGGGAGCCGCCGGAACGCTTCGTGATGACCTGGACGCAGACGCCGGTCCCCACCGAGGTTGAACTCTGCTTCACCAGCCTCGGCCCGGCGCTGACCCGGGTCACCGTCGAGCACCGCGGCTGGGAAGCCATGACCGACGAGCAGCTGGCCCGGGACTGCGCGCTGCCCGGTGGCTACGCCTCCGGCGGCTACTCGGCCGGCTGGACCGCCATCCTGGACCGCTTCGCGGCCGCCATCGGCGCCGGCGACCCGGGCCAGGCACCCGCGTGAAAGGAAATCCGATGGCCGGACCCGAGCTCGTCTCCTACCAGGTCGTGCTGCTGCGGCACACGGCCGCGGGCCGCGACTTCGATGAGGAGACCACGGAACGTATCTTCCGCGAGCACCTCGCGTACACGCTCAGCCTGGTGGCGGGCGGAGATCAGCTCGCGGCCGGCCCGGTCGGCGACAGTCCCGCCGAGGACGAGGACATCTGCGGGCTCGGCGTCTACCAGAAGGAGTCCCTGGATGAGGTCCGCCGGCTGATCGAGCGGGATCCCGGCGTGCGGCAGGGACTGTACCGCTTCGACGTGATGACCTGGCGCACCGCGCCCGGAACCGTCAGCCCCCCGGCCGCGGCCTGGACACGCGGCTGAGGGCGGGGCTGAGTCCCCGTCGGCGAACTCAGGCCTCCCCGGCGGCAGGCCCAGGCCAGCCCGGCGGCGAACTCAGGCCAGCCCGCCAGCGGGCTGTGACAGCGTGCGGTGGGGCTGGCGGCGGGCGAGCCGCCCCCGGGCGGCGTCCGCGTTGTGCTGGAGCCGGGCGGCCTCCTGCTCCAGGACCGCCGCCCCGGCGTCGGTGAGCCGGTAGTAGCGGCGCAGCCGGCCGTCGACCACTTCCTCGCGGTCCGGCTCGAGCAGCCCTTCCTCGGCCAGCCGGTCCAGGGCGCCGTACAGGGTGCCGGGCCGCAGCGTCATCCGCCCGCCGGACAGCTCGGCCACCTCACCGATGATCGCGTACCCGTGCAGCGGCTGGGGGGCCAGCGCGGCGAGGATCAGGAACGTGGGCTCACGCAGGGGGTCACGCATATCCCGCAACGTATCGGTGATCAACCTATCCCGGCAAACCCCTGGCGGGCGTTCCGGGACCATCTGCCCTGTCCCCGCGCGCTGAACGGGTGCAGCGTTGTACCGTTCCGGCAGTCCAGGCAGAGTCGAGGGTGAGCCATGACGCGATGGCGGCGCACGCTGAGCCTGGCGGTGGCGGGCGGCACCAGCACTCTTGTCCTGCTCGCGGCCGTCACTCCCGCGGCGGCCCAGCCGGCCACCACGGTCAGCTACCCGGCGTGGTCGTCCGCGACCAGGTACGTGGGCGCCGCCTTCGACACCTGCACCGCACCCCCGCTGGCCTCCCTCCAGGCCTGGAGCGCCTCGCCGTACCGGGCCGTCGGGGTCTACGTCGGCGGGGTCAACCGGACCTGCGGCCAGCCGGAACTCACCCGGACGTGGACGGCTCAGGCCGCTGCGCTCGGCTGGTCGCTGGTGCCGGTCTATAAGGGCCTGCAGCCACCGTGCGGCGGCAAGGCCACCGACCAGAAGATCATCCCCGCCCAGGCCGCCAGCGAGGGGACGGCGGCGGCGGACGATGCGGCCGCCCAGGGCAAGGCGCTCAGCATGCTGCACGGCAGCGCCTTCTACAACGACATCGAGAACTACTCGGCCACGGACGCGGCCTGCCGGACCGCCGTGCTCAGCTACCTGTCCAGCTGGACGCGGGAACTGCACCGGCTCGGGTACATCTCCGGCGTCTACGCGAACCTCAGCTCAGGGGCCCCGGACCTGTCCAGCGTCTACGCGTCGGCCTCCTACGCCCGCCCCGACGCCCTCTGGATCGCCCGGTACGACGGGAATCCGGCCCTGACCGGATGGGCCGGGCTCCCCGACCAGCAGTGGGCCGCTCATCAGCGGGCCAAGCAGTACCTCGGCGGCCATGATGAGACCTACGCCGGCGTGACGATCAACATCGACAACGACAACCTGGACCTGCCAGTCGCCACGGTCGCCCACCCCTACACCGCGACCGGGAACAACCCGGTGAAGTCCCGGACCGGCCCCGGCACCTCATACCGGGTCACCGGCACGCACTCTCCCGGCTCGCCGGTGCCGGTTCTGTGCCAGGCGCATGGGTCGCCATTCGGGACCACCCAGGTATGGGACAGGCTGACCGACGGCACCTTCGTCACGGACTACCGGGTCAGCACGCCGTCCAAGACCGGCTACAGCGCGGGCCTGCCCCGCTGCATGTACCCCTATCAGGTCACGGCCGCGACCGGACTGACCGAGCACACCGGCCCGGGCGTCTCCTACCCGGCGGCCGGCCTGCTGCCTGGCGGGGCACTCGGCTGGGTCACGTGCCAGCAAGCCGGCTCGAAGACCGGCACCTCGGGGGTGTGGGACAAGCTCAGGGACGGCCACTGGGTGCCGGACTACTACCTGGCCACCCCCAGCCAGACGACGTACACCGCCTCCGTGCCGCGCTGCTGACGCGGCCCCGCACCACCTCGGCGACCCGCGGCCTGCCCCTTGCCACCCCTGTGCCCGCCAATTAGACTGAACGTTCAGTCAGCGTGAAGGAGCACCTCGTGCCGAGTCAGCAGGACAGCCCTCCGCGGCTTTCCGACGATCTCACCAGCGTCATCGCCCAGCAAGAAAAGATCTTCGTCGAGCGGCAGCCGGAGTCGGCCCGGATGGCCCACCGTGCCGCGCACAGCCTGGCTGGCGGCGTGACCTCCAGCTGGCAGATCACGGTCCCGCAGCCGGTCTGGCTCAGCCACGGCAAGGGTTCCAAGATCTATGACGTGGACGGCAACGAGTACGTCGACTTGCACGGGGGCTACGGCGCGGCCCTGGCCGGCCACGCCCACCCGGCCATCGTGGAGGCGGTGCACAGCCAGGTCGGCCTGGGCACGCACTTCGCCCAGCCCACCCAGAACGCGGTCGCGGTCGGTGAGGAACTCGCCCGGCGGTTCGGCCTGCCGCTGTGGCGGTTCGCCAACTCGGGCACCGAGGCCACCATGGATGCGGTGCACCTGATGCGGTCGATCACCGGCCGGGACCTGATCATCAAGGTGGAGGGCGGCTACCACGGCCACCATGACTCGGTCCAGGTGTCGGTGGCCCCCGAGGCCAGTGAGGCCGGCCCGGCGGACCGGCCCGCGCAGGCGCCGTCCAGCTCGGGCATCCCCGAGGCGATCATCAAGCTCACCCTGGTGGCCACCTTCAACGACCTGGCCAGCGTCGAGCGGCTGCTCGACGAGCACCCCGGCCAGGTCGCCGGGATGATCATCGAGCCGATCATGATGAACGCGGGCATCATCGAGCCCGGGCCGGGGTTCCTGGCCGGGCTGAAGGACCTGCTGCACTCCCGCGGCGCGCTGCTCACGTTCGACGAGGTCAAGACCGGCCTGACCGCCGGCTACAGCGGCGCCGTCGGGCTGACCGGGGTGACCCCGGACATCATCTGCCTGGCCAAGGCCATCGGCGGCGGCGTGGCCATCGCCGCGGTCGGCGGGTCGGATGAGGTGATGGCGCACGTCGCGGACAACGGGTACGAGATGGTCGGCACCTTCAACGGCAACCCGCTCGCGGTGGCCGCCTGCCGGGCCATGCTCACCGAGGTAGCCACCCCCGAGGCGTACCAGCGGATCGACGCGCTGCGGCAGCGCGCCGTGAGCGGTATCGAGCGGGAGATCGCCCGGACCGGGCTGCAGGCCCACGTGGTGGCGGTCGGGGCCAAGGGCTGCGTCGTGTTCTCCCCCGAGCCGGTCCGCAACTACCGCGGCTTCCTCGGCATCGATGACCGCTACAGCCACGCGCACTGGCTCTTCCAGCACAATGGCGGCGTATTCCTGCCCCCGTGGGGCAAGATCGAGCAGTGGCTCATCTCGGTCCAGCACGGCGAAGCCGACATTGACCTGCTGGTGTCCAACTTCGGGGCGTTCGCGACGGCCGTGACGGCCTGACCGCCCGCTGAGTGAACGCTGAACGCGGAGGTTTCGGTCGTGTTTCGCCTGATGGGTGACCCTTTTGCCGGGAAGGCCTTGCGCCTATGCTGTCGCAGTAGTACCTGTTATTGACGGACCGTTCAGTCAGGATTCACCGGCTGGGCGGGAGTGGTCCACCGCCCCGGAGGAAGAAGCGAGCTGGTGCATCCGCGAGAAGGCTGGCCAAAAGACGGGTCACGCCCGCCGCTGTTTTCCCGCCGCGGCTTCCTGAAGGGCGCCGGGGCCGGCCTGGCCGCCGTCAGCGGCGGCGCACTGCTGGACGCCTGCGCACCCGCCCTGGCGGGCTCGGGCCAGGTACCGCTGCCGCGCCCGGACAATCCCGTCCGGTGGCCCACCTTCAGCGAGAACAAGGCGATCGCCACCGGCCTGCAGCCCGAGACCGGGGCCACCCTGCAGATCTACAACTGGGTCGCCTACGTCAACCAGGCCTGCCTGAACCACTTCGCCAAGAAGTACAACTGCAAGGTCCAGGTGACCACGTTCAACACGATGAACGAGGCCATGGCCAAGCTGCGCAGCGGGCTGTCGTTCGACGTGTTCATGGGCGTGACCGTGGACGTGCTGGGCCAGCTGATCGAGTCCAAGCTGATCCAGCCGCTGAACCACAGCTACATCCCCAACATGCACCAGGCGTGGCCGGACTTCACCAACCCGTTCTACGACCAGGGCTGGCAGTACACCGTGCCGTACACGATCTACACGACCGGGATCTCCTGGCGTAAGGACTTCGTGCACGAGAACCCGTACGCGATGCGCAACCCGTGGGCCATGCCGTGGCAGCCCAAGTACAAGGGCAAGGTGGCCATCCTCGACGACTACCGCGAGGGCATCAGCCTGGGGCTGATGAAGAACGGCATCTTCGACCTGAACACCACCGACCGGAACCAGATCGCCACGTCGCGGCAGTCCCTGGAGGACCTGTCCCGCCTGGTCAACGTGCACATCGACAACAACGACTACACCGAGATCCCGACCGGCCAGACCTGGATCCACCACGCCTGGTCCGGGGACATGGCCGCGGCTCCGTACTACATGCCCAAGGGCGTCCCGGTGGAGACCGTCGGCTACTGGTTCCCGCCGGACGGCCGCGGCCCGGTGGCCAACGACACCAACACGGTGCTCCGCTCGGCCACCAACCCGGTGCTGGCCCACCTGTTCCTGAACTACATGCAGGACCTGCCCAATGTGCTGGAGAACATCAGCTTCAACGGCTACATGCAGCCGCTGACCGCGGTCACGCCGCAGCGCCTGGTCCAGGAGAAGCTGCTGCCCAAGAGCCTGATGTCCACCGCGGTGCTGCCGTCCTACTTCCGGCGGGGGGTCGGCGAGCTGCAGCTGCCGGTGGACGCGGACGCCCTCTGGCAGCAGGCCTGGCTCGTCGTGAGCAACGGGATTTAGGGGAGACCATGACAGCACCCCCAGGGCTACCGCGGGCGATCCCGCACCCGGACGGTGCGCAGGGCGGCCACCCACCGGACAAGAAGCAGAGCAAGGTCTTCTGGATGCTGCTGGCCGCGCCCGGCATCATCTGGCTCATCCTGCTGTTCATCGTGCCGTTCTACGCGGTGCTGGCCATCGCCATGGGCCAGCTCAACCGGCTCTTCGAGTCTCCCATCGCGGTCTGGAACCCGTTCGGGTGGAGTTCCTCCAACGTCATCAACGTCTGGCACGACCTGTTCGGCGCGAGCTCGTTCGCCGGGCCGATCGTGGCGCGCACCATCTTCTATGTCGCGGTCGCCTCGGCGCTGTCCCTGATCATCGCGTACCCGGCCGCCTACTTCGTGGCCCGCTTCTCCGGCCGCCGCAAGGCCCTGTTCCTGATCCTGCTCATCGCGCCGTTCTGGATCAGCTTCATGATGCGCATGCTGGCCTGGATCGACCTGCTGCAGACCAACGGCTACGTGAACCGGGCCCTGTCCGCCCTGGGACTGATCTCCCAGCCGGTCAACTGGCTCGGCGGGCGCTGGTACACAGTGGTGCTGGGCCTGGTCTACGGCTACATCCCGTACCTGATCCTGGTGCTGTACGCGGGGCTGGACCGGATCGACCCGTCCCTCATCGAGGCCGGCCGCGACCTCGGCCTGAACCGGGTCCGGACCTTCACCCGGGTGACCCTGCCGCTGTCCCGGCAGGCGATCCTGACCGGCATGCTGATCACGGTGCTGCCGATGGTCGGCGACTACTTCACCAACCAGCTACTCTCCGGCGCGGCGAACACGTCCATGGTGGGCAACCTGATCCAGGGCCAGCTCGGCACGCCCGGGCTCGAAGGGCAGGGCGCGGTCCTGTCCATGCTCCTGCTCCTGGTGCTGCTGATCCCCATGGTCTACTACGTGATCTCCACCAACCGGTCCACCCGGGAGGCAGCGTGACCGCGACCAGCGCCCCGGCGCGGGCGGCCGAGTCCCCGGGCAGCGCGGCCCGCAGCGGCCTGTCCCGGCTGATCCCCCGCCGTAACCCGTGGGGTCACCCGTGGTTCCTGGAGGGCTTCACCTGGCTGTACCTGATCTGGTCGCTGGTGCCGATCAGCATCGCGGTGCTGTTCTCGTTCAACAACGGGAAATCGCAGAGCGCGTGGCAGGGCTTCTCCTGGCGGTGGTACTTCAGCGATCCGGTCAACTCGGTCCTGCACAACCCCCAGCTGCACGCGGCCGTCATCCAGACCGTCCGGCTGTCGGTGCTCACCACGCTGATCGCGGTCCCGCTCGGGGTGGCGTTCGCGCTGGGCATCAACCGCTGGCGCGGGGTGACCTCCTCGACGTTCAACTACGTGATGATCCTGTCCTTCGTGATCCCGGAGCTGATCTTCGGTGTCGCGATGTTCTTCGTCTTCACGGTGCTGTTCACCTCGGTCCACCTGGGCACCCTGGCCGAGGTCCTGGGCCTGGTCACCTGGAACGTGAGCTGGCCGGCCATCATCGTGCAGGCCCGGCTGGTCACCCTGGGCCGCCAGTATGAGGAGGCGGCCGCCGACCTGGGCGCGAGCCAGCTCTCCACTATGCGCCGGGTGATGATCCCGCTGCTCGGGCCGGCCATCTTCGCCAGCGCCGTGCTGGTGTTCTCCGGGGTCATCGACGACTTCGTGATCGTCAACCTGCTGTCCTCCAACGCCAGCAACACGCCGATGTCGGTGATCATCTACTCCACCCAGCACGGCGGCAACGGCGGCCCGGCCCTCAACGCGCTGGGCACGATCATGCTGGTGATGTCCCTCGTCATCGCGTTCCTCGGCTACCTCGGCTACCGCTGGGCGACCCGCGGCGAGCGGGGCAGCCGGATCGACGCCCTGACCTCGATCGCCGGCGGCGACTAGGACCCCCGCGCCCCCGGGGCGCCCTCCGGGCCGCCCCGGTCCGCGTCGGCTGCGTCAATTTGCTAAGGCCAGGCTTATCAGTTTAGCCTTATGGTCATGGCGACGGACGCAGGCACCGCAGACACGGGCCGGCCGGAGCCGGACGTCACCGAGGTGGCCGCCGCGCTGCGGGTCAGCATCGGCCTGCTGCTGCGCCGGCTGCGCCAGGTCCAGCCCGACGGGGAACTCAGCCTGCCGGAGACGTCGGCCCTGGCCCGGCTGGACCGCTCCGGCCCGGCCACCTCCAGCGAGCTGGCCAGGCTGGAGCAGATCAGCCCGCAGTCGATGGGGGCCACGCTGGCCGCCCTGGAGGCCCGCGGTCTGGTGGCCCGGCGTCCCGACCCGCAGGATGGCCGCCGGGCCGTGCTCGCGCTGAGCGCAGCCGGGCAGCAGGTCCTGCGGGACAAGCGCAGCGCCCGGGTGGCCCAGCTGGCCCAGGCCCTGTCCGGCGGCTTCACCCCCGCCGAGCTCGGCCAGCTGATGGCGGCCGCCCCGCTCCTCGAGCGGCTGGCGCAGTGTATTTGACAGCGGGGCATCTGACGGCAGGGCATCTGATGGAGGGCATCCGATGACCCGCCTGGAAGCGGAGCGCTACCGCTGGGTGGCCCTGGCCAACACGACCGCGGCCATGTTCATGGCCACGCTCGACGGCTCCATCGTCATCATCGCGCTGCCGGCCATCTTCCGGGGCATCCACCTGGACCCGCTGGCGGCCGGGAACATCAGCTACCTGCTCTGGATGATCATGGGGTACCGGCTGGTCCAGGCCGTGCTCGTGGTCACCCTGGGCCGCCTGGGCGACATGTTCGGCCGGGTCAAGATCTACAACGCGGGCTTCGCGGTGTTCACCGCCGCGTCCATCCTGCTCTCGTTCGACCCCTTCCAGGGCAGCCGCGGCGCGCTGTGGCTGATCGGCTGGCGGGTCCTCCAGGCCGTCGGCGGGTCCATGCTCATGGCCAACTCGGCGGCGATCCTGACCGACGCGTTCCCGGCCGAGCGGCGCGGCTTCGCGCTGGGCACCAACCAGGTGGCCGGGCTGGCCGGCCAGTTCGTCGGCCTGGTCGCCGGCGGCCTGCTGGCCACGATCGACTGGCGGGCGGTGTTCTGGGTCAACGTGCCCGTGGGCGTGTTCGGCACCCTGTGGGCCTACCGCAAGCTCCGCGACAACGGGGCCCGCAACCCCGGCCGGATCGACTGGTGGGGCAACATCACGTTCGCGGTGGGCCTGAGCGCCGTGCTGATCGGGATCACCGTAGGCATCCAGCCGTACCGCCACTACAGCATGGGCTGGGAGAACCCCACGGTCCTCGGCCTGCTGTTCGGCGGGGTCGCGCTGCTCGCGATCTTCACCATGATCGAGGCCAGGATCGCCGACCCGATGTTCCAGCTCAGCCTGTTCCGCATCCGGGCCTTCACCGCCGGCAGCATCGCCGGACTGCTGGTCGCCATCGCCCGCGGCGGCATGCAGTTCATGCTCATCATCTGGCTGCAGGGCATCTGGCTGCCGCTGCACGGCTACGACTACAGCGACACCCCGCTGTGGGCCGGGATCTTCCTGCTCCCGCTGACCGCGGGCTTCCTCGTCTCGGGCCCGGTCTCGGGTACCCTGTCCGACCGGTTCGGCTCCCGCGGCCTGGCCACCGCCGGGATGATCGTGTTCGGCGGCAGCTTCATCGGCCTGATGCTGCTCCCGGTCAACTTTCCCTACTGGGCCTTTGCCGCGCTCATCGCCGCGAACGGGATCGGCAGCGGCATGTTCGCCGCCCCGAACTCCTCCTCGATCATGGGCAGCGTCCCGGCCCGGTACCGTGGCGCGGCCTCGGGGATGCGTTCCACCTTCCAGAACTCCGGCACGGCCCTGTCCATCGGCGTGTTCTTCTCACTCATGATCGCCGGGCTGGCCAGCAGCCTGCCCCAGTCGCTGACCAGCGGCCTGGCCCGCCATGGTGTCCCGCCCGGCGCAGCCGCGCACGCCGGGTCACTGCCGCCGGTGTCGTCGCTGTTCGCGGCGGTGCTGGGGGTGAACCCGATCCAGCACCTGCTGTCCGCGGCCGGGGTGCTGGCCAGCCTGCCCGCCGCCGCCCAGCGGGTTCTCACCGGCCGCGAGTTCTTCCCGCAGCTGATCGCCACGCCTTTCCATAACGGTCTGACCGTGGTGTTCGCCGTGGCGGCGGGCCTGGCCGCGCTGGCCGCGGTCGCGTCCCTGCTGCGGGGCGGCCGTTACGTCCACCCCGGGCTGGACTCCGGCCGCCCGGCCCCCAGCCCCGCCGCCGCCAGTCACCCCCCGCACGAGGAGCACGATGGCCCTGACGACAATGGACACCACACCCGCCCTGGTCGTGATCGACCTGCAGAAGGGGATCACCGCCGTGCCGGCGGCGCATCCCATCGATGAGATCATCCAGCGTTCGGCCCGGCTGGCCTCCGCTTTCCGCCGGCACGGCCTGCCGGTCGTGCTGGTCAACGCTACGGGCGTGCCAGCCGGGCGCACCGACACGAGCAGGCCGGCCTTCACGCCGCCCCCGGGCTGGGCCGACATCGTCGAGCAGCTGGACCAGCAGCCGGACGACCTCCTGGCCATGCTCGGCAAGACCCGCTAGCCGGGGCCAGCCTCACGTGCGCCGGGCGACCCCGCAGTAGCCCCAGCGCGAGCCGTCGCTGTCGGCCAGCACCGGATCCTCACAGCCCCACAGGCCCAGGTAGGCCAGATCAGCCGGGGCGCCCTGGTAGGGGGGCTCCAGGCGCAGCCCGGTGAAGAACTGGCGCACGGACGCCCGGTCCCGCAGGTGCAGCTGGACGGGCGCGCCGGAGTACACGTCCTGCCAGCGCTGCACGGCGATCGGCGGCATGCCGTCCGCGGTGGCGTGCGACAGCGCCAGGTAGCTGCCCCGGGCCAGCGGGCGCAGGTACCGGCGCACCAGCCCCCAGGGGTCCGACCCGTCCGCGACGAAGTGCATGACGCCGGTCATGATCAGGCCGACCGGCTCGGTGAAGTCGAGCAGCCGGGCCAGCTCCGGATGATCTAGTAAGGCGTCCGGGTCGCGCAGATCGGCCTGGATCAGCGTGGCCCCGTCGTCACCGTCGAGGGCGTACCCGAACCGCGCGACCACGGGATCCATGTCCACGTACACGATCCGGGCGGTCGGCTGTACCTCCCGGGTCACCTCGTGGGTGTTGCCGACCGTGGGCAGCCCGGAGCCGAGATCGAGGAACTGGGTGACTCCCTGCTGCGCGATCCAGCGCGCGGCGCGCTGGTGGAAGCCCCGGTTCGCCCAGGCGATCTCGTGGAACTCCGGGACGACGTCCTTGAACTTGGCGGCGGCTTCCCGGTCCACGGGGCGGCTATGGCAGCCGCCCAGCATGTAGTCGTAGATGCGGGCCGGACTGGGCCCGCCCACGTCAACGTCCGACGGCAGCTGCGGAACTCCCGTCACGGCGCCTCCAGATTGCCCGCCCACCCCAGGTCTGGCATGCGCTGTGCTGACGAGGCAGCAGCGCCACGGCCTCACGGCCCGTAACTGCTGGTTCGCAGCTACGTCGCAATCTTAACCCCTGAGCACTGCAACCCGGACGCCACATCGTCGCGACGCCAGGACACTTCCGACCGACCCGGACATATCCGCCCGGACTCAGGACACCTTTAGCTGGTCCGCCTCTTCGTCGGCGGGCTGCGCGCTGCCGCGCAGCACCCGCAGCGCGTCCGGGGCCAGGTAAACATGCACCGGCGTGCCCTGGGCGAGGTGCTCGGGATGCCCGCCGTCGTTCTGCACCAGCGCCTGCAGTTGCGGGCCGGCTGCCAGCCGCAGCATGACCTGGGTGGCCGCGCCGAGGAACACCAGCCGCTCGACCATGGCCGGCACCCGGTTCGGCCCGGCCGTGCCGTGCTGCTCGACCCGGACCCGCTCCGGGCGGATCACCGCGTGCGCGGTGCCCAGCGTGTCCACGTCACCCCGCTCCACGTCCAGCGCGGACTCGCCGACCTTGATGCTGCACCGCGTGCCCGGGCCGCGCTCCACCACCTCCACTTCCATCAGGTTCGACACCCCCAGGAAGTCGGCCACGTAGGTGTCCGCGGGCTCCTCGTAGATCGTGCGCGGCTCGCCGATCTGGACGATCTGGCCGGCGTTCATCACGGCCAGCCGGTCCGACATGGTCAGCGCTTCCTCCTGGTCGTGGGTGACGTAGAGGAACGTGATGCCGACCCGCTCCTGCAGCGCCTTGAGCTCGACCTTGAGGGAGCGGCGCAGCTTGGCGTCCAGCGCGCCGAGCGGCTCGTCAAGCAGCAGCACCGCCGGCCCCAGCACCAGCGCCCGGGCCAGGGCGACCCGCTGCTGCTGGCCGCCGGACAGCTGCCCCGGGCGGCGCTTCTCGTACGAGCTCATCTGGACCAGGTCGAGCGCCTCGTGCACCCGCTTGGCCGTATCCGCCTTGGAGAGCTTCTGGTAGCGCAGGCCGAAGGCCACATTGTCGAACACCGAGAGGAACGGGAACAGGGCGTAGCTCTGGAACACCGTGTTCACGTGGCGCTTGTGCGGCGGCACCCCGGACATGTCCGTGCCGTCCAGCAGGATCCGGCCCGCGGTGGGCTGCTCGAACCCGGCGATCAGCCGCAGTGTGGTGGTCTTCCCGCACCCTGACGGCCCGAGCAGCGAGAAGAACTCGCCGCTGTCCACGGTCAGATCGATGCTGTCCACGGCGACTTCCGTGAACCGCTTGGTCAGCGCGACCAGCTGGATATGTCCACCAGGCACCGGGCGACCTCCCTATCCGTTACCGGGCAACTCTGTGACCGGCGGCTGACCGCCCGGCCCATTGGAATCCCAGCTGGCCGGACGCGAACCGCATGCTGAGCTCGAACGCGCGGGCCGCGTCCGCCGAGGGATCTTCGAGCGCGACCTGGATGGCCAGCCCGTCCAGCAGGGCGGACAGCGTCACCGCGAAGTCCTCGGCGTTCACCAGGCCGAACTCGCCGGCCGCCTGGCCCTCCAGGACCACGGAACTGATCATCTCACGCCAGCGCTCGTCGAACTTCTGCCGGACGCCGGCCACCTCGGGCAGCCGCACCGACTGGGCCCACAGGTCGAGCCAGAGCAGCCAGGAGCTGGTCGGCTCGCCCTCGACCTCGATGAGGAAGTTCATGGCGACCAGTTCCTCCAGCCGCCCGGCGGCACTGGAGATGGCCGCCATCCGCTGCGTGCCCGCCTCGTACCAGGCGTCCTCCGCGTAGCGGAGCGCCTCGGTGAGCAACTGGTCCTTGGTCTTGAAGTAGTAGATGACCAGGGCCGGGCTGGTCCCCGCCCGCGCCGCGACGTCCGCGATCCTGGTCTCCGGGAAGCCCCGCTCCTCGATGACCGCGATGGCGGCGCGCAGCATCTGCTCGCGGCGCTGGTCGGCAGTGTCGGCGGCGTCGCCGGCGCGTTCACTCATGCGGACATCCTCGCCCAACTCTGCTCCCGGGCGGGGCCTATTCACCGGCCCCGCTCCACGCCGCACCAGGGGCGGCTTTCACCGGCCACGCTGCTCCCCGGCGGGAGCGGTGCACCGGCCACCCACCGATCTGGCGCTCGCTCTTGTGGCTACGGTACCAAATTTCTAGACTGAACATTCAGTCAATATGGCGAAGTTTCTCTGGAGGACGGATTCATGGCCGCAACACCCACCGCAGCAGGGGCCGGGGCGACAGCCGCGACCTACGATGCGATCGTCGTCGGCGGGGGGCATAACGGCCTGGTCGCCGCGGCCTACCTGGCCCGGTCCGGGGCGCGCACCCTGGTCCTGGAGGGGCGGCACAAGACCGGCGGCGCCGCCACCACCGAGGCGCCCTGGCCGGACGCGCCGGAGTTCAAGGTCACCCGGCTCTCGTACGTGATGAGCCTGCTCCCGCCGACCATCATCAAGGACCTGGCCCTGGACCGGCACGGATACAAGATCTTCCCGATGGGCCCCTACTACCAGGCCTTCCCGGAGGGCGGGTCGATCAAGCTGTACGCCGACGACGCCCGCCGTAACCACGAGGAAGTCTCCAGGTGGTCGAAGAAGGACGCGGATGCCATGCCGCGCTGGGACGCCTGGCTGGCCGGGCTGGCCGACGTGCTCGGCCCGCTGCTGCTCACCGTGCCGCCCAACCTGGGCTCCCGCAAGCCCCGTGACCTGCGCGAGACGCTCCGGCTGGCGTGGAAGAACCGCGGCCTGGACGTGCGGACCGTGGCCGACGTGACCCGGCTGATGACGATGAGCATCGCCGACCTGCTCGACGACTGGTTCGAGTCCCCGCAGGTCAAGGGGGCGCTCGCGGTCAACGGCGTGATCGGCACCTGGGCGGGCCCGTACGAGCCGGGCACCGCGTACGTGATGGCGCACCACTCGATCGGCGACGTGGGCGACGGCCACCTCGGGAACTGGGGGTTCCAGGAGGGCGGCATGGGCGCGGTGTCCAGCGCGATCGAGGCCGCCGCCCGTGAGCACGGCGCCGAGGTCCGGCTGAACGCCAGGGTGGCCCGCATCCTGGTCGAGAACGGCCAGGCGGCCGGGGTGGTGCTGGAGAACGGCGACGAGATCCGGGCCCGGGTGATCGTGTCGACGCTGCACCCGCGGACCGCGTTCCTGGACCAGATCGGCCGGGAGCACCTGCCGCCGGACTTCCTGGGCGACATCGAGCACTGGAAGACCCGCAGCGGTGTGGTCAAGATCAACCTGGCCCTGGCCGAGCTGCCCGACTTCACCGCCGACCCTGGGTCCAGCCTGCAGGAGCACCACACCGGGTCGGTGGAGATGGCCCCCACGATGGACTACATCGAGCGGGCCTTCCAGGACGCACGGGACGGGAAGGCGGCGGTCCGGCCGTTCAGCGACGGCGTGATCCCCACCGCGTTCGACAAGACGCTGAGCCCGGAGGGCACTCACATCATGTCGCTGTTCACCCAGTGGGTGCCGGCCGACTGGAGTGAGGAGCCGCACACCGCGGAGCTGGAGGCCTACGCGGACCGGATGATCGACTGCTACAACGAGCTAGCCCCCAACTTCAAGGCGTCCATCCTGCACCGCGACATCGTCGGGCCGCATGAGATGGAGCAGGAGTACGGCCTGGTCGGGGGGAACATCTTCCACGGCGAGCTGTCCCTGGAACAGCTGTTCCACATGCGGCCGGCCCCCGGCTACGCGGACTACCGGACCCCGCTGCCCGGCCTGTACTACGGCAGTTCGGCCACGCACGCGGGCGGCGGGGTGTGCGGGATCCCCGGCTGGCAGGCGGCCCGGGCGGCGATCGCGGACCAGAAGAGCGCCAAGCGGGCTGGGCAGGTGCGCAAGCTGACCCGCCGCGGGTGATCGGCCGTCCTTGTCCGCAACGAAACCCGTGACCGGCGCCGCGGCCGCCGGGCCGGTGCCTGGTCTTCCGGGGGCCGGCCCGGCGGCCGCCCCGGGGGCCGCGGTGACCGCGATGCTGGAGGCCCGCACCGTGGCCCTGGTCGGGGCCAGCCCGCGGCCGGGCAGCCTGGGCGAGCGGATGGTCAGTGAGGTCACCAAGAGCCCGTCCCGGCCCCAGGTGTACCTGGTCAACCCGCGTCACGGCCGGATAGCCGGGCGGCCCTGCCACGCCGGCCTGGCCGACCTGCCGGGGCCGGTGGACCTGGTCCTGCTGGCCGTGCCCGATGCGGCCGTGGAGGAGCAGCTGACCCTGGCGGCGCGCCGGGGTGACCGCTCGGCGGTGCTGTTCGGCAGCGCTCATGAGCTGCCCGGCCAGCCGCCCGGCGCGCGACAGCCGACGCTGCGGGCCCGGCTGGCCGCTACCGCCCGGGGCGCGGGCATGGCGGTCTGCGGGGCAGGCTGCATGGGCTTCGTCAACGTGGTCCACGGCCTGCGGGCGGTGGGATACGTCGAGCCGGATCCGCTCCCCCGCGGGCCGGTCGCGCTGATCACGCACTCGGGGTCGGTGTTCTCCGCGCTGCTGCGCACCCGGCGCCGGCTGGGCTTCACGGTCGCGGTGTCGTCCGGCCAGGAGCTGGTCACCAGCGCGGCCCAGTACGCCGAGTACGCGCTGAGCCTGCCGGAAACCCGGGTGCTGGCCCTGGTCCTGGAGGCCATCCGGGAACCGGACCGGCTGCGCGCGGTGCTGGCCACCGCCCAGCAGCGGCGCATCCCGGTGGTCATGCTCACCGCGGGCCGCTCGGCCGGCGGCCGGGCCCTGGTGTCGGCGCACTCCGGTGCGCTGGCCACGGCGGACGGCGGCTGGGAGGCACTGGCCGCGGCCTACGGCGTGCACCGGGTGGCTGACCTGGCCGAGATGGCCGACACCCTGGAACTCTTCGCCCTGGCCAGGACCACCAGCCGGGCACCCCGCCGCCCCCACCCCAGCCCCCCGGCCGCCGGCCTCCCCCACCCCACCCCCAGCAGCCTCACCAGTCACAACAGCCTCGGCGTCCCCACTCTTCGCACGGGCATCGCGACCGTGCACGACTCGGGCCTGGAGCGGGCCCACGTGGCCGACGTGGCCGACGAGCTGGGCGTCCCCTTCGCGGCCATCAGCCCGGCGACCACGGCCCGGCTGGCCGCCCTGCTCGACCCGGGCCTGGAGGCCACCAACCCGCTCGACGTGTGGGGCACCGGCGCCCGGGCGGAGGAACAGCTGTCCGGCTCGCTGGCCGCGCTGGCCGACGACCCGGCGGTGCAGGCGGTGGCGCTCGCCGTTCGACCTGGTGCACGAGTTCGACGGGGACGAGTCCTACCCGCTCGCGGTGACCGAGGCCGCCCGCCGGGCCGCCAAGCCGGTCGTGGTGCTCAGCAACGTGCCCGCGGCCATCGACCCCGATGCCGCCGCCGGCCTGCGGGCGGCCGGCATCCCGGTGCTGGAGGGCACCCGGACCGGGCTCCTGGCCCTCAAGCATCTCCTCGACCACGCCGCGGGCGCCGATCCGCCGGACCCGCCGCCCGTCCCCGACCAGGCCCGGCAGCAGCGCTGGACCCGGGTGATCACGGCCGGGGAAGCGCACGGCGCCCGGCTGGAGGAGCTGCTCCGCGACTACGGGATCGCCGCGGCGCGGACCCGCGCGGCGGACACCAGCGCCGGGGCGCTCGCCGCGGCGGCGCAGATCGGCTACCCCGTGGTGCTCAAGACCGGCGAACCCGGGATCGCCCACAAATCGGACGCGGGCGGCGTGCTGCTCGGCCTGCGTGACCCGGACACGCTCCGGGCCGCCTACCAGGACCTGGCCACCCGGCTGGGCCGCCGGGTGCTGGTCTGCGAGACGATCGCCCCCGGCCCGGAGCTGTCGCTGGGCCTGGCCCGCGACCACGAGCTGGGCCCGCTGCTGGTGGTCGGGGCAGGCGGGGTGCTGGTGGAACTGCTCGCCGACCGGGCCGTGGCGCTGCCCCCGGTCAGCGCGCCCCAGGCGCGCCGGATGCTGGGCACGCTCCGGGTGTCCCGGCTCCTGGCCGGTCTGCGCGGCCAGCCCCCCGCCGCCCTGGACGCGATCACCGCGGCGATCACCGGCCTGTCCCAGCTGGCCGCTGAACTCGGCGGCGTGCTGGAGGCCCTGGACATCAACCCGCTCATCTGCGGCCCGGCCGGCGCGGTCGCGGTGGATGCCCTGGCCATCCCGCGCCAGGGCACCCCCGCGCCGCCCGGCCGGCTGGATCAGCCGAGGTAGTTGAACGTCAGCTTGAACCGCAGTCACATCGCTTCCTTCTCAGATGTACTCTTCAACTAAGCTCTTAGTGGATGCAGTGATTAGTGGGAAGGAGGGTAAATGATCGAATTCCAGCTCGACACCACATCGGGTGTCGCCACCTATCTGCAGCTGGTCCAGCAGGTCCGCCAGGCACTGCAGCTCGGCATCCTCGAGCCAGGAGACCAACTGCCGACGGCCCAGCAGGTCGTCGCCAAGCTGGCGATCAACCCGAACACGGTGCTGAAGGCCTACCGGGACCTCGAACGGGAGGGCCTGGTACGCCCGCGTCCCGGCCAGGGGACGTTCGTTGTCCGGACGCTTCCTCGTAGCGACCCCGCCGTGCAGGGGCGCTTCCTCGCGTCGATGACCGCCTGGTTGCGGGAGGCACGTGCCGCAGGCCTCGGGCCGGACGACATCGAGGCGATCTACCGCACCGCCGTTCGCAGCTCATTCGCGGAGGGAGCGGCATGACTGTCGTCATCCAGGCCAACGGTCTTGGCAAGCGGTACGGACGACAATGGGCGCTACGTGACTGCACCTTGGGGATCCCCGAAGGCAAGGTCGTCGGGCTCGTGGGCCCGAACGGGGCAGGCAAGACGACCCTGCTGAACCTGGCTGTCGGACTGCTCGCGCCGACCTGCGGGGCGATCACGGTGCTCGGCGGACGCCCCAGCGGCGGGCCGGCGCAACTGGGGAAGGTGGGCTTCGTCGCCCAGGACACGCCGACCTACGCTGGGCTTTCGGTAGGCAAACACCTCCTGATGGGTTCGTACCTCAACGCGAACTGGAACCAAGAGCTGGCCAGGGACCGGATCGACCAACTCGGCTTGGACCCGCGGCAGAAGGCCGGCTCGCTGTCCGGCGGGCAACGGGCCCAGCTGGCCCTGACGATGGCCATCGCGAAACAACCCACGCTGCTTCTCCTCGACGAGCCAGTGGCCAGCCTGGACCCGCTGGCCAGGCGCGAGTTCCTCCAGGGGCTCATGGAAATCGTCGCCGAGCATGCGGTCAGCGTGATCCTGTCCTCGCACCTCATCGCCGATCTCGAACGGGTCTGTGACTACCTGGTCCTTCTCGTCGCCTCACATGTTCAGCTGGCCGGCGAGGTCACCGCGCTGCTCGCAACGCATCAGCGCCTGTCTGGTCCCCGCCGGGACCCGCGCTCCTTGCCCTCTAGCCACGAGATCATCGAAGAGAGCCACACCGACAAGCAGAGCACCTTCCTCGTGCGCACGGACCAGCCGATTCTCGATCCGGCCTGGACCGTCAAGCCGGTCACGCTGGACGAGCTGGTGCTTGCCTACATGGGCCGAGCACGTAAGCCCAGCCCGGGTCGCCGGTCCGGATTGGGGATTGCGCCGTGATCCGGTTCGCCTGGCTTCAGTTCCGGATGCAAGCCGCCGTAGCCGCCGGCGCACTGACGATCGTCGCCGTGGTCCTGGCGCTGACCGGACCGAACCTTGTCCACCTTTACGACACGACCGTCGCCAGCTGCGCTGTGCATCACGACTGTTCGACGGCCACGACCGACTTCACCGACACCGACGGCCCGCTGCAGGTGTTCCTGGACTTTCTCCTGCTCACCGTGCCCTTGCTCATCGGCATGTTCTGGGGCGCGCCGCTCATTTCCAGGGAATTCGAGACGGGGACCTTCCGCCTGGCGTGGACCCAAGGTGTCACACGTACCCGCTGGCTGGCGGTGAAGCTCGGACTGGGCGCCGTGGCGAGCGCAGCCATTGCCGGGCTCCTGAGCCTCATGGTGAGCTGGTGGTCCAGCCAGCTCGATTACGTGAGCACCAACCCCTTCGACTCCCTGCGCTTCGGGGTTCGCGACGTCGTCCCGATCGGCTACGCCGCCTTCGCCTTCGCGCTCGGCCTCAGCGCCGGGCTGCTCTTCCGGCGGATGCTGCCAGCGATGCTGGTCGCGCTCGTCGGCTTCGTCGCGGCCCGCGAAGCCGTCACTGCCTGGGTGCGCCCGCACCTCTTTACCCCGCTTCAGCAGAGCCTGCCGATCACCACTGCCACCCCGGTGAGCATCGATCAGACCTCGCCCGGGGTTATCAAGGCCTTCGAGAGCACCCGGGGGATCAGCCTTCCGGGCGCATGGGTCTATTCGGTCCAGATCGTCGACCAGGCCGGCCATACCCCCACGGCATCCTTCCTCAGCCGAGCATGTCCCCTAGGCAACTACGGCCCACTGAATCCCCGGGACTGCACCGCCAGGCTCGCCGCCACATTCCACCAACTGGTGACCTATCAGCCAGGCAGCCGCTACTGGCCCATGCAATGGTACGAACTGGCGATCTTCCTCAGCGTGTCCATCGTGCTCGGCGGCTTCTGCTTCTGGCGGATACGCCGGCCCGTCATCTGACGGTGTGCCCGACGAGGCGCTGGACACCACCCCGCTTCACCAGGTTCTAGCCCCCGCAGCGGCCGCTGCGACGGCCACCCGGAGGTCATAGGCGGCGCGCGCCTGGGCGACATCGGAGATGTGCGCCTCGGCCCACGTTTCATCGACGCCGCGGCCGATGCGGGCGTCGGGCTCGTCGCCTACACCAGCGCACCCGAGGCCGACACTTCCGACATGATCCTCGCCCAGGAACACCGGGCCACCGAGCAGGCGCTGATCCGCTCGGGCGTCCCCTACGCGTTCCTGCGCAACGGCTGGTACATCGAGAACTGCACCGGCAACCTCCCGGTAATCCTGGAGCACGGCCTCATCGGGGCCGCAGGTGACGGCCGGATCAGCGCGGCCGCGCGGGCCGATTTCGCCGAGGCCGCGGCCGCGGCGGTGGCGGGCGAGGGACACCGGAACCGGGTGTACGAGCTGGGCGGGACGTCGTTCACCCTGACCCAGCTGGCGGCGGAGATCTCCCGCCTGTCGGGCCGCGACGTCCGGTACACCAACCTTCCGGAGGAGGCCTACGCCCGCGCGCTCGTGGACGCAGGGCTCCCGCAGGAGGCGGCCGGCGTCCTGGCCGACTCGGACCGCGCGGCCGCCCACGGCGCCCTCGAGGTGACGGGCGACGACCTGCCGCGCCTGCTCGGCCGGCCCGTCACGCCGCTCGCCGACGTCCTGGAGGCCGCACTGTCCAGCCTCGCGTGACCCCGGATCGCGCCGTTCACCCGGGCCGGCCACCTGGAAGCGCAGTGTGGCCGCTGGCTGGCCTTAGCCGGCCCGGCGGGCTGAGCGGTGCGACGACACCCACGGGTGAATGGTGGTCCCGTGACCGGGCACGCCGCGGACCGGCCCCCGGGCGTTGATGACGTCCTGGAAGGCCCGCGGCGTCCTCGACTTCGAGCACCGCCCCTTCGCGTTGCGCGCGAACACGGCCCAGACCCGGCTGGTGTAGGTTCCCCTGCCGCTGATATGCCGGTATTTACCGGTCCCGTTGGCCAGCTTGTACGTGCCGTGCTCCACGGAGACCAGCAGGCAGGTCCTCGGGTTAAACTGACCGGCGCTGCTGGTCCGGTGATGAATGGCCCGGAAAGTCCCGCGCGGAAAGCGGATGAGTCCGGTATTGATATTAATGGTGCCACCCGCGGTGAACGTGCCCCAGGCGATGGCGCTGGCCCGGGGCGACGCGGTGGAAACGCTCATGAACTGGAAGTGCTCGGTCCTGCTGCTCGTCGTGCTGGCGCTGGCGGCGGTGACACTGCTGCCCGCGATAACCGCGGCGAGGGAAAGCGTGCCCGCCGCCGCGCCGAGAAGTCTGCGCATGATGCCCCCTGTCATTAGTGCTGCTGATTGCGGGGGACGCTAGCACGCACCTGAGAGCGGGACCGTTACTTTGGCTGTCATTGTGCGCAGCCGGTTAGCCAGGCGCCCGGCAATTTCCGGCCTAATACGGTGCATCCATTTATTTGGGCAAACTTCAGCGGCTTCCCGTTACCGCGCCGGGTGGCGGTTGAACAGCCTCCTGGCCCACAGGTAGCTGAGCAGCGTGATGACGGCGCACCAGGCCACGGCGATGATCGCGTCCCGGCCGGCCGGGCGGCCGCTGAGCAGGGCGCGCAGGGTCTCGATGATGGGCGTGAAGGGCTGGTATTCAGCGAACCACCTCAGGCCGGGCGGCATCGAGCTGGTCGGCACGAACCCGCTGCTGAGGAACGGCAGCAGCATCAGGAACATGGGCGAGTTGCTGGCCGTCTCCACGCTCTTGGCGGCCAGGCCGAGGCCGACCGACAGCCAGGTGAGGGCGAAGGTGACCATGACCAGGATCCCGAGGGCCGCCAGCCAGCCCGGCGCGCCTGCCGTCGGCCGGAAACCGGTCAGCAGCGCGATGCCGATCACGACGGCCAGGCTGAGCACGCTCTGGATGGTGCTGCCCAGGACGTGGCCGGCCAGCACCGAGGCGCGCCAGATGGCCATGGTGCGGAACCGGGCCACGATGCCCTCGGTCATGTCCGTGGCCACTGAGATAGCCGTCCCCTGCGCCACGGCGGCCACGGTCATCAGCAGGATCCCGGGCGCGACGTAGCTGGCGTAGGCGGCCCGGTCCCCCGGCACGCCCGCCAGCCCGGCGCCCAGCGTGGCCCCGAAGACGTAGACGAACAGCAGCAGGAAGATGACCGGCATGCCCAGGATCATCAGCGTCATCGACGGGTAGCGCAGCATGTGCCGGAGGTTGCGGCGCAGCATCGTGGCCGAATCGGTGACGGCGTAGGACAGGGTGCTCATCGGCGGGTCTCCATCTCCTGGTCGGGCTGCCCGGTGAGGGCGAGGAACACATCGTCGAGATCGGGGGTGTGCAGGGACAGGGCCTCGATCTCGACCGACCCGGTGTCGAGGCGGGCCAGCAGGGCCCGCAGCTCAGGGACGCTGCCGCCGCTGGGCACCTGCAGGGCCAGCGCCTCGTCGTCGCGGGCGGCCCCGTCGATGATGCGGGCGGCCGAGTCGAGGCCGTGCTGGCTGGCGAACTCCAGGCGGATGTGGCCGCCGGGGATCCGGCGCTTGAGCTCCCCAGGGGTCCCCTCGGCGACGAGCCTGCCGCGGTCGAGTACGGCGACCCGGTCCGCAAGCTGATCAGCCTCGTCCAGGTACTGCGTGGTCAGGAAGATCGTGACTCCGCCGGCGACGAGGTCGCGGATGATCTGCCACATGGTGCGGCGGCTGCGCGGGTCGAGCCCGGCGGTCGGCTCGTCCAGGAAGATCACGCGGGGGCTGCCGACCAGGGTCATCGCGAGGTCAAGCCGGCGCCGCATCCCCCCGGAGTAGGTGGCGGCCGCCTGGCCCGCCGCGCCGGTGAGGTCGAACTGATCAAGCAGCGCGGCGCTGCGGCGGCGCCCGGCGGCGCGTCCCAGGTGATGCAGGTCGGCCATGAGGCGCAGGTTCTCCTCGCCGGTCAGCAGGCCGTCTACGGCCGAGAACTGGCCGGTGACCCCGATCGCGGCGCGCACCGCGTCCGGATCGCGGGCCAGGTCGTGGCCCGCCACGTGGATCTCGCCACCGTCGGCGGCCAGCAGCGTGGACAGGATCTGCACCATGGTGGTCTTGCCCGCGCCGTTGGGGCCGAGCAGCGCGAACACGGTGCCCTCGGCCACGGCGAGGTTGACGCCGTCCAGCACGACGTGGTCGCCGAACGACTTCCGCAGCCCGGTGGCGGAGATCGCCGGCTGCGCAGGGGCCCTGGTGGGGAAGGTGGCGGTCATTCCCGCTCCTCTCGATGAGTTCACTCCGGGCGTCCCGGGGAACGGCGGATCACGATGTCGCCGTGGCTGGTGCGGGCCCGCACCTCGGCGGTCTGGTCGGACGGCCCGGGGCCGTCGGCGGTGTCCAGCTGGTTGTGCACGGTGCCGAAGTGCGTGTACAGGTCCAGCCGGGCGGCGGTGCCAGCCCGGATGCCGATCTCGACATCACCACTGGCCGTCTTGAGCGACGTCGTGCCGCGGGCCACATCGCCGACCCGGACGCTGCCGGTGGCGGTGCTGGCCGTGAGGCCGGCGTCCGCGTGATCGACGGAGATGTCCCCGTTGGACGCGACCACCCGCAGGGCGCCGGCGGCACCGCCGATCCAGCTGTCGCCGTTGGAGTTCTTGATCACGGCCGGGCCGCTGACCTCGCCCAGGCGTATCCGGCCCGAGCCGGTGCTGACCTCGGCGGGGCCGGTCACGCGGTCCACCACGATGGCGCCGGTAGCGGTGCTGGCCTCGAGCGCGCCCGTGGTGTCGAGCTGGATGTCGCCCACCGAGGTCTTGACCCGGCAGTCGCCCAGCCGGCCCACCCCCCGGAACGCCGCCACGGCGGCATGGCCGTGCAGATGTGAGCCGGCGGGCACCCCGATGGCCAGGTCGATCGAGCCGCCGTCACCGGTGAAGCTGTAGCGTCTCCAGCCCTTCGGTGCCCTGATCAGCAGCTGGCCGTCTGTGTACTCGACCCGGGTCTGCTCCGCGGCCCGTACGTCGTCGCCCGCGCCGCTGTCGCTCGGGCGAACCTCGACGACGGTGTCGCTCCGGTCGGTCGCCGTGATCCGGGCGTCGCCGACGCCGATCTCGATCACGACCGTGATAGGGCCGGGAGTATCGAATGCAGGCATAACAGTCCCTCCGAAAGGGTCAGGCTGAGCGTCCGTGCTCCGGGACGCGGGATGTAGGGCTGAGGGCCGCCGCCGGGGCGGCTAGTGCACCCAGCCGGTGAAGCGCTGGCCGCCTCGCGGAGCGCGGCGGCCCTGGTCGCGGACGTCGTCCGGGGACTGCACCGCCGCGGCGGCGATCCGGACGAGCCAGGCGTTGACCGAGAGCCCCTCCCGGGCCGCGGCGTCCTCGATCCTCGCCTTGAGGTGTTCGGGCAGGCGGAAGCTGACCCGCGACATCCCGCCTTCGTCACCCTCGGGCGGCGCGGCCGGGGCGGCGCCGTCGGTGGCCGGGCCGGCCGGGCTCTCGTCCGGCTCGTCCGCGGGCGGCAGGGTCACGACGAAGGTGGGTTCACGCCCGCGCAGGCGCACATCCACCGAGCCGGGCGCCAGGTCACGGGTGATCTCCGCGGCCGCGGCCGACAGGGCGTCGAGCAGGGCGAGGCGGGCCGCCGACTCCAGGGGCGCGGTGAGCCGCTCGGCCAGGGCCCTCGCGTCGTCCCCTCCGGCCGCGGCGGCCACGGCCAGCTGATGCCGGAGGTCGCTGACGTACTGGGTAAGGTCCATGACGCCATCATGGCACCTTCATGGCGCCATAGCAAGTCAAAGTGGCTCAGTATGACGCCACTATGGCGTCGGTCCTGGTCAGGGGCGGCCGCGGCGGGCGGCGGAGGCGAGCCCCGCGGCCCGTTCCCGCAGCCGGGCCGCCTGGCCGCGGAGCCGGTCGGCGCGGCGGTCGGCCAGGACCTGGCGCACCACGTTGCGGCCCGGGATGCCGGTGACCCCGCCGCCGCCGTGGGTGGCCGACCCGGCCTGGTACAGCCCGGTCACCGGGGTGCGCAGGTCCGCGTAACCGGCCGCGGGACGGGCGTGGAACATCTGCCCCAGGCTGAGCTCGCCGTGGAAGATGTTGCCGCCGACCAGGCCGTACTCCTCCTGCATCCGGTGCGGGCCGATCACCTGCCGGTGCAGCACCGAAGTGGTGAACCCGGGCGCGACTCGCTCCATCCGGGCCATGACCCGGTCGGCGTAGGCGTCCAGCTCCGCCTCGTGCGGCTCCGCGGCCCAGCCGTGCGGCACCCACTGGGTGAACATCGACATGACGTGCTGGCCGGGGGGCGCAAGCGAGTCGTCGAACACGCTGGGGATGCAGATATCCGCGAACGGCTGGTCCGACGGCGCGCCCGCGACCGCCTGCTGGAACGCGGTCTCGATGTCGTCCAGGCTCTCGGCCAGCACGATCGTGCCGCCGTGGATCTGCGGGTCCGGGGCCGGGTGGCTGGTGAACACGGGCAGCCGGTCCAGGGCCAGGTTGATCTTGACGGTGCCGCTGCGGGTCTGCCAGCGCCGGATGTCGGCCACGAAGTCGCCGGGCAGCACCGCCGGGTCGAGCAGTTCGAGGAACGAGATCTGCGGGTGGGCGGTGGTGATGACCGTGCCCGCGTCGATCTCCTCGCCGCTGGCCAGCGTCACGCCGGCGACCCGCCCGTCGCGGGTGCGGATCTCGCCGACCGGTGCGCCGGTGCGGATCTCGGCGCCGAATGACCGGGCCGCCGCGGCCAGCGCGCTGGTCACCCCGCCCATCCCGCCGCGCGGGAAGCCCCAGGCGCCGGCCTCCCCGTCCACGCCGCCGATGTGGTGGTGCAGCATCACGTACGCGGTGCCCGCCGAGCGCGGCCCGGCCCAGGTGCCGATCACGCCGGACACCGAGAGCAGGCCGAGCACGGCGTCGCTGGAGAAGTACTCCCCGATCAGGTCGGCGATGCTGCCGGTGAGCAGCCGGGTGACGTCCACCACGCCCCGCTCGTCCAGCCCGCGCAGGTGGCGCAGCAGCAGACCCTGCCGCCACAGGTCCAGCGGGCGCCGGGAGCCGAGCCGGGGCGGCACCTCGTCCAGCAGCGGGCCGAGGACCTGGCCGAGCGCGGCCAGGTGGGCCTCGTACCGGGGGTAGGCGTCCGCGTCCGCGGCGGAGAACTTGGCCATCTCGGCGTGCCGCTGCGCCGGGTCGCCGGGCAGCCGCAGGTAGCGGCCGTCGGCACGGGGCGCGAAGTACGGTCCCTGCGGGAACACGTGGTAGCCGTGCCGGGCCAGGCCCAGGTCGCTGACCAGGTCCGGGGGCAGCAGCGAGACCACGTAGGACAGGGAGGTCACGGTGTAGTCCGGGCCGAACGGGTGCTCGCTCACCGCCGCGCCGCCGACCACCGGGCGCCGCTCGCAGACCGTCACGTCCAGCCCGCCCTTGGCCAGGTAGGCGGCGGCCACCAGCCCGTTGTGCCCGCCCCCGATCACCACTACGTCCCGGCTCGTCGCCACCAGCGCGATCCCTCCTGTCCCTGATCACGGCGCCGGCCACCGCCCACAGCGCCTGGAAACGGGTCTATCACGGTTAGCCGGGCGGGTAGCACCAGCAGACCGGCTGCGCCATCATGGGCGGGCCCGGACCGCGCGCGGGCCGGGGCCGGTCCGGGAGGTATCACCGGGAAGGAAGGGCAATGCTGCTCATCTGGGGACTTCGGGTCTTCTACCACACGGTCAGCCAGGGAACGTTCCACTGCCGCACGTGCGGCGGCGACCGGCAGTACCGGCAGCGCGCCGGGCGCCGCTTCTTCACCCTGTTCTTCATCCCGGTCATCCCGCTCACCAAGACCGGCGCGCACGTGCAGTGCATGACCTGCAAGACCCGCTACGTCACGGACGTTCTCAGCCTGCCGACCGCCGCCCAGATGCAGGCGGCGCTGCCCGCGGGGATGCGGGCGGCGGCGGCCGCCATGCTGGCGGCGGGTGACCGGCGCAGCGCCGCCGCCCGGCAGCGGGCCGTCGCCGCCGTCCAGGGGGCCGGCGCCCGCGGGTATTCCGACGCGGACCTGGAGGCCGACGCCGCCCAGCCCGCCGAGGCCACCCGCAGCGCGCTCGGCCAGGTTGCGCGGCAGCTCACCCCGGACGCGAAGGAGTGGTTCCTGGCCGAGACCGTGCGGGTCGGCATGGCCGACGGGCCGCTTACCGACTCCGAGCGGCGGATCGCCGGGCTGATCGCCGCGGACCTGGGCATGACCCAGGCGCAGGCGGTCGGGGTCGTGACCATGGCCGAACGGGCCGCGCAGCAGAACTGAGGTCCGGGGCACGTCAGCCCGCCGGCCCGGCAGCCGGGCTGGCCGTATCCAGCCGCGCGGCCACGTAACGGCCGATGTCGGCGCTGGGCTGCTCCATCGGGGCCAGGTAGCCGACGCAGAAGCGGCGCGAGCCCATGCCGTCCTGGACCTGCTCGCAGATGGACCAGTCCTGCCGGTTCACCAGGTCCCAGAAGCCGGCCGCGTCGGACGGGTCGAAATCCGGCCGGGCCAGCTCGGCCGGATGGAACAGGATGTCGCATGCCACCGTGGTCTGCCCGGCGGAGCGGGGCCACACGGTGAACGCGGCCACGTGGTCGGCGGACAGGCTGAGCATGAGGTTGGGCAGCACCAGCTCGCCGAAGTGCCGGGTCCGCTCCGCCCCGGACAGGCCGGGAAACGGCGCGCGCCGGGTGGTCCCGGTCGAGGTGAACGTGGTCGCGCCCGGGCGGTGCGGGATCCCGGCCGCCCAGTCGAGGTCGCCGCCGCCGCGCCGGAAGGCCGGCACCAGCTCGCACAGCTCCGGGTGGACCGGCCCGCAGTGATAGCACTCGTTGTAGTTCTCCAGGATGACCTTCCAGTTGGCGGCCACCTCATAGCGCAGCCGGGCCCCGGGGCGCAGGCTGGCCAGGGGATATCTGGCCAGCCGGGCCGGGATCTCGCCGAGGGCGGCCTCCAGCGGGGCCGCCGGGCCGGGGCCGGCGCCCGGCTCGAGCCGGGCGAACACGAACCCGCCCCAGGTGGCCACGTCCACCCGGTGCAGCGACAGCGCGGCGCGGTGCTCGCGCAGCTCAGGCAGGAACGGCGCGGCGCGCAGCGTCCCGTCCAGCGCGTAGGTCCAGGCGTGATAGGGGCAGCGGATGCAGCCGGGGAACTGCCCGCTGGCGGCGGGCTCGGGGCCGGCGGGCCGGGGGACCAGCCGCGAGCCCCGGTGCCGGCACAGGTTGTAGTAGCCGGCCAGGCCGCCGTTCCCGGTCCGGGCCACGATGATGCTCTCCCCGCACACGTCCGCGGTCAGGTAGCAGCCCGGCCCGGTCAGGGCCCCGGCCCGGCCGACGCAGAACCAGCCGGGCAGCAGGACCCGGTCCCGTTCGCGGGCGAACTCGGCCTCGCTGGTGTAGCTGGGGCCGGGCAGGCTCCGCTCCAGCGGCACGCCGTGGCCTGCTGACATCCCCGCCTCTCCTGCCATGCGCGCCTCCCCGGCCACACCCGCCGCCTCAGTCGTCCGAGTAGGGGTACGGGGGCGACACCGGCTGCCCCTCGGCGAACCGGCCCGGGCGCAGCGCCGTGATATCCACGCTGCCCGCGACCGGGCGGCCGGTGACCAGTGCGGCGACGGCCTCGCCCACGGCCGGGGAGATCTTGAAGCCGGTCCCGGAGAACCCGGCCGCCAGCACCAGCCCGTCCAGCCCGGGCCACCCGCCGAGCATCGGCCGGCCGTCCGGGGTCATGTCGTACACGCCGGTGACGCCCGTCACCAGGCCCGCGTCCGCCAGCGCGGGCACCCGCCGGCTCGCCGCCCCCACCAGCCCCGCCAGCCCTTCCGCATCCCCTGGGGTCCTCATCGTGGTGCGTTGCGCCCCGCCGGCGGCGTCCAGCGCACCACGATGAGCCGGGCCAGCGCCGGGCGGGGGGGCCACGGTGTCGGGGTCGATGCCGCGGGGGCCGGTGAAGCTGCCCACCAGGGTCCTGGTCCCGGCCGCCTCCGGCCGGAAGTAGGTCTGGGTGGTGGAGTCGATGCAGGCCACGGGGGTGCCCTGGCCGGGCGGGTGGCTGAGCACGGCGACCTGGTGGAACTCGGTCTCGATCGGCAGGCTGACGCCGATGCTGGCCAGCAGGGCCGGGGACCACACCCCGGCCGCCGCCACCACGATCCCGGCGTGCTCCGGCCCGTCCGGGGTCTGGATGCCGGTCACCCGGTCACCCTCGCGCAGCAGCGCCCGGACCGGCGTGTGCGGCCGGTAGCGCACCCCCCGGTCCCGCGCCGCGGCCAGCAGGTCGCCGGCGACCAGCGCGCCGTCCCCGTAGCCGCCGTCCGGTTCCCAGGCCACCTCGGTCAGGTCATCGGTGCGCAGCCCTGGCGCGAGCGCGGCGAAGTCCCTGGCCGCCAGCACCTCGGCGCGGGCCCCGCAGTCCCGCTGCATGGCCACGTTGGCCCGCAGCGCGTGCTCCTCGCCGGGCAGCACGAGCCGGGCGAAGCCGGTCCGGCGGACGAAGGCCGGCCGGTCAGCTCCGTCCACGAGTCGAACATCCGGTCGCTGCGCACGGCCAGCTCGACCTCGGGACGGAACGTGTAGTGCATCCGGATCATCGCCGACGACCGGCTGCTCATCCCCGACCCGGCCACGGCGCGGTCCACCACGAGCACGTCACCGGCCCCGAGCCGGCTGAGGTGGAACGCGGCGGAGGCGCCGGCCACGCCGGCCCCGATGACGATGACGTCGGCGCTCATGCTGTGCCCCCCACGGCGGTCCTGCGCCCGGACTTGCGGTCCCGCCGCAGGTCACCCAGGACGCGGTGCGCCGCGTTGTACCCGGGGGCCCCGGTGACCCCGCCCCCCGGGTGGGCGCCGGCGCCGCACAGGTACAGGCCGCGGACGGGGGTGGCGTAACGCGCCCAGCCCGGCACGGGGCGCATGTGGAACAGCTGGCCGGGCTGGATGTCGCCGTGGAAGATGTTGCCCTCGGTCAGCCCGTAGGTGCGCTCCAGGTCCAGCGGGGTCAGCACCTGCCGGGCCAGCACCGCGCCCGGCACGTTCGGCGCGAACCGCCCGATCCGGTCCAGGACCCGGTCGCCGAGCTCGTCGCGGCGGGTATCCCAGGTTCCCTCGGCCAGCCGGTACGGCACGTACTGCACGAAGCAGGTCATGATGTGCCGCCCGTCCGGCGCCAGCGACGGGTCCACGGCCGACGCCACCACGCAGTCCACGAATAGCTGGTCGGCGCCAGCCAGCTCGCCGCGCTTGGCCCGGTCGTAGCAGGCGTCGGCCTCCGCCAGGGCGGGCGGCAGGGTGAACAGCGCCCGCTGGCCCGGGCCGGCGCTGGCGGGCATCCCCCGGACCTGCGGCTCGGCGTCCAGCACCAGGTTGACCTTGGCGCAGGGGCCGTCCATGGTGATCCCGGCCACCGCGGCCCGGAAGTCCCCGGGCAGGTCGGCCTGGTCCACCAGGTGCAGGAAGGTCCGCTTGGGGTCGGCCCCGGACAGCACCACCCGGGCGGTCAGCTCCTCGCCGCTGGCCAGCGTGACTCCCTGGGCCCGGCCGCCGGCCACCCGGATCCGGGCGGCCGGCGCCCCGGTGCGGATCCGCATCCCGTGCGCCTGCCCGGCCGCGGCGATCGCGTCACTGATCGCGCCCATGCCGCCCATCACGTGCCCGAAGAACCCCTGGACCGCGTCGTCGCCCCCGGTGAGCAGGTGGAAGAGCAGCCCGATCAGGGTGCCGGGCTGGTAGGGGCCGCCGTGCTTGCCGTACAGGTTGTTGGCCAGCAGGAGGGCCCGGGCCTGCCGGGACTCGAACCGCTCGTCGATGAACTGGCCGAGGCTGCCGGTCAGCATCCGGGTCAGGCCCTCCACGTCCGTGCCGCGCAGCCCGCGCAGGTGCCGGCCGACCCGCAGGGCCTCGGTCACCCGGCGCAGGCCGGTGGCCCGGGTGTCCGGGGGGAGCTCCATGAACAGGGGCTGCAGCCGGGCGGCCAGCCGGCGCAACTCGTCGTGCACCTGGACGAACGCGCGCGCGTCGGCCGGGGAGTACCGGGCCAGCCCGGCCGCGGTGCGCTCCTGGTCGTTCCAGTCGGCGACGACCTCGCCGTCATCCAGGGCCACCTGCAGGGCGGGCTCGCAGGCCACCATGCGCAGCCCGTGCGCGCCCAGGTCGAGCGCCCGGATCACCTCGGGGCGGAGCATGCTCGCGATGTAGGAGGTGGTGGAGGCCCGGCAGCCGGGCGCGATCTCCTCGGTGACGCAGCATCCGCCGGCCGCCCCGCGGGCCTCCACCACCAGGGTGGACAGGCCCGCCCGGGCCAGCAGGGCACCCGCGGTCAGGCCGTTGTGGCCGGCGCCGACCACGATGACGTCCCAGCCTGGTGTGGCAGTCACGCGACAAGTTCCGTTTTCTGACTAAAGGTCATTTAAGCGCTTCCGTGAGCTGAGTATGGTTAGCTCAGCTCTGGAAAGTCAATGACCCCGAACCGGTGAACACGGGCAGGCAGCTATATGACTACTGGTCAGGAAACGGCGGTGCAGCCCGCCCGGCGGGCGCCGGAGCGGCAGCGCGCCCGGCAGGAGCGGATCCTCCAGGTGGCCATGGAGCATTTCGCGCGCCGCGGCTACGAGGACACACGGGCGGAGGAGATCGCCGCGCAGGCGGGCGTGTCCAAGGGGGCGGTGTTCGGCTACTTCGACACCAAGGCCGGCCTGTTCCTGGCCGCCTACCAGGCCGCGGCCCGGTCCTTCCCCGCCTACCTGGACGCGCCGGCCCGGATCCGGGAGGAGGGCTTCTTCGCGGTCCTGCGGTACTGGATCGGCGCCACCCCGCACCTCATCCACGAGGACTGGGTCCCCTACCGGGTCACGCTCATCGGCAACTACTGCGCCGGGCTCCAGCTGCGCCGCGAGATCACCCAGTTCCTGGCGCGCGAGGACCCGTACGGGACTCAGGGCTTCGTCCGGTTCGGCATCGACCGCGGTGAGGTGCGCCAGGATATCGACCCGCGGATGATCGCCTCCATGGTCGACTGGCTGACCGACCGGGTGCAGGACGCGATGGTCACCGAGGAGCTGGACCCCGGCCTGTTCGGGGGCGCCCTGTCGGCTCAGGAGCGGGAGCAGCGGGTCAACGAGTTCCTCGAGCTGCTGCGCGGCGCGGTGGGCGCGCGATGATCGTGCGCCAGGCCGCCATCCCGATGCCGGACGGGGTGGAACTGGCCGCCACCCTCTACCTGCCCGCCGGCGCGGACACCGCGCCGGTCCCGGCGCTGCTGGAGTACCTGCCGTACCGCAAGGACGACGCGATGCTGGCCCGCGACCACGACCTGTACGCGTACCTGGCCCGGGCCGGCGTACGCGGGAGCCCGGGTGGACATCCGCGGCACCGGGCGCAGCGGCGGGACGCTCCCGGGGGGCGAGTACACCGAGACCGAGCAGCGTGACGCGGAGGCCGTCATCGCCTGGCTGGCCGCCCAGCCGTGGTGCACCGGCGCGGTCGGCATGCAGGGCATCTCGTGGGGTGGGTTCAACGCGATCCAGGTCGCGCTGCGGCGGCCGCCGGCCCTGAAGGCGATCCTCGCGGTGGACGCCTCCGACGACCTGTTCCACGACGACGTGCACTACATCGACGGGCTGCCGCACCTGGACGAGTACGCGCTGATGATCGACCACCTGAACATGCTGCCGGCCGCGCCGCAGTTCCGGCTCGACGACGAGGCGCTGGCCCGGATGGACACCGAGCCGTGGCTGATCAGCTTCCTGGCCCAGGCGCAGGACGGGCCGTTCTGGCGGCGCGCCTCGCTGCGGCCGGAGTACGGGCGGCTCACCGTGCCCGCCTACCTGATCGGCGGCTGGTACGACGGGTACCGGGACTCGGTGCCGCGGATGCTGGCCCACGTGCCCGCCCCGGTCAGGGTGCTGATCGGCCCGTGGAACCACAGCCACCCGCACAACGCGGTGCCCGGCCCGGCCATCGAGTGGCGCGCGGACGCGGTCCGCTGGTGGGATCACTGGCTCAAGGGCGCGGACAACGGGATCATGGCCGAGCCGCCGGTCACCGTGTACGTGCGGGACTGGCATCCGCCGGACGTGGAGCTGACGGAGATCCCCGGGCGCTGGCGCCGGGAGAACGCGCTGCCGCCCGAGCGGGCCGAGCTGCGGACCTGGTTCTGCGGGCCGGAGGGGTCGCTGTCCGCCTCGCCTCCGGCCGCGTCGGCCCGGTCGCTGCGGTACGTGCCGTCGGCCGGGATCGCGGCCGGCCACTGGTGGGGTGAGCTGACCGCCGACCAGCGGGACGCGGACGCCTGGAGCCTCACGTTCGACTCCGCGCCGCTGGAGTCAGACACCGAGATCCTCGGCTTCCCCCGGGTGGAGCTGTGCGGCAGCGCGGACGCCGCGCCGCTGCACTGGTTCGCGCGGCTGGTTGACGTCGCGCCGGACGGGACGGCCACGCTGGTCACCGGGGCGGGCCGGGCGGGCGTCCCGGATCCGTCCCGCGATCCACGGCCGGCCGCCGGTGACGCCGCTGAGGGGTCGCTGCCGCTGGAGCTGCACGTCACGTCCTGGGTGTTCCCGCGCGGGCACCGGATCCGGCTGTCGGTGTCCAACGCGCTGTGGCCGATGATCTGGCCGACGCCGTCCCCGGCCACTGCGCAGCTGCGGCTCGGGCCGGCCGGGACCCGCCTGGTGCTGCCGGTGGTCCCGGCGGCGGAGCCTGGCCTCCCGGAACCCGTGTTCCCCGGGCCCGGGCCGGAGGAGCCCCCCGCCGGGGTGCGGCACTGGGGCGAGATCCTCCCGGTCCGGTGGACCGTGCAGCGCGACGAGACCGGGACCGCCGCCGTGTCCTGGCGGGGCACCTCCGGGTCGCAGTTCCCGTGGGGCCGGGTCGTGGACGAGGAGTACCTGCGCTACGAGGTTCACGACGACCGGCCGGCCCAGGCCTCCGCGCACGGCGAGGCCCGCACCGAGGTCCACCTGGAGGGGCGGCTGCTGGTCACGTCGTCCACGCTGGACCTGGACGGCGACGAGACGTCGCTGCGCTACCGCTTCCGCCGCGAGCTGCGCTCAGACGGTGCCGTCATCCGCGAGCGCAGCTGGGAGCGCCGCTTCCCCCGCGGCCCCTGGTGACCGGGCCGCAGCTCAGAGGAGGGCGGATTCCCTGGGCCGGGCGGCCTCCCTGGGCCGCGCGGGGGCCGGGACGGCCGCGGGCTGAGCCCGCCACACCCACGTCTTGTAGGACCAGTAGCGGAACAGCGTGGCCAGCGCGATGCCGGTGATCAGGGCGGCGTTGTAGGACAGCCGCCCGTGCAGGCCCAGCAGGTACGTGGTGAAGCCGAGGCAGGCCAGCTGGATGACCAGCCCCACGCCGTTGAGCAGCAGGAACAGGATGCCCTCGCGGCGCACGCCGGTGCGCTGGCGGTGCCGGAACGTCCAGTAGCGGTTGCCCGCGTAGGAGACGGCCATGGCCACGATGGTGGCGATCACGTTGGCCGTCAGCGGTCCCTGGCCGGCCCGGAAGTGCAGCAGGTTGGTGCCGGCATCGGTGACCACGAAGGCCAGGAAGCCGACGATGCCGAACTTGCCCAGCTCGCTGGCGATCAGCCGGAACCTGGCGTACAGCGCGGAAACGAGACTCACACCGCCGAGGCTAGCCGCCGATCAGGCGCCCGCTACCCGTGCGGCCGGACCCATAAGCACACCGTAATCAAATTCAGCGCGGGCCGGACGGGCCGGCCTTCACGCGGGCCGCGAAGGCCTGCCACTGCGCGGCGGTGAAGACCAGCGCCGGGCCCCCGGGGGCCTTGCTGTCGCGCACCGCGACCAGGCCCGGCAGGTTGCTCGCCACCTCCACGCAGGCACCGCCGTTCGCGCTGCTGTAGGAGGACTTGCGCCACATGGCGCCGGTCACGTCCGCCATGTCTCATCAGCTACTTTCATGATCAAGTCCGTGGACTCCCCAGGTGAGAGCGCCACGCTCCTGAGTGAATCATAGAGAAGGGTGATCCGCGCAACCTGATTCCGCCGCTCGGTGACCTGCCCATCCAGGGCGTTATCCAGGTAGGCGGAGTCCCGGTCGCTGTCGAAGCTGGCCACCAGGAACGGGCCCAGCATCCCGGGGTGCGCCGCCGCGCCGAACGGCAGGACCTGGACGGTGACCCGGGGGTTCCCGGCCATTTCCGCCAGCCGGCCCAGCTGGTCACGCATGATCCGTGCGTCCCCGACCCGCTGCCGCAAGATCGCCTCCCCGAGGACGGCGAACAGCATCGGCGGCGGAGGGTCTTTCCGGTCCCAGATCGCCTGGCGGGAGATCCGGGCGATGACCATCTGCTCGACCTCGGCGTCGCTGTCGCCCGGCCGCCCCGCGCGGATCATGGCCCGGGCGTACGCCTCCGTCTGCAGCAGCCCCGGCACGACCAGCGGCTCCCACCAACGGAGCACCGTGGCGCGGTCTTCCATCTCCAGCAGGGCCCGGACCCAGGACTCATAGGAGCGGTTCAGCATCGCCTGCCGCAGGCGGCGGAACGTGCCCGGCGTGCGCAGCGCCTCGTCGGCCTGGACCGCGTGCTGCGGGGACGCGATGGTCCGGCAGGTCTCCAGCTTCGCGACAACGGACTCCGAATAGCCCATCAGCTTGGCCAGCTGGGCCTGCGTCAGCCCGGCCGCCTCGCGCTGGGCGCGTAACTCCCCGGCGAAGGCCTGCACCCCGGTGATCGGCCCGTCGTCGTCCTTTCTCTTGGCTGGCACTCCTTCCTCCTTCTTCCCGTTGCCCCCGCCAGCCGCCCGGTAGCGGCCCGCCTGTAGCGCACGTTACGCGCTGCGACGAATGCTTGCACATACGTGCCCGGCCGACGAAGGGATACCCATGGCAGAGCAGACGGACGGCGACGGAACGCGTGGCGATCTGGAACATGACCAGGCCGTGTTACTGGCCAGGCGCCGGGCCCGGAAGCAGCTGAACACCCTCGCCGCGCACTGCCCGGGCCACATGATCACTGTCGAGACCTATCCGGGCCGCGAGGACCGGTACGTGGCCCGGGCGGTCACCGGATCGGCCCGGCCCTACCTGCTGATCACCACCGACCTCAGCGAACTGTGCACCGAACTCTGCGGCCCGGGTGAGCACCCCTGGCTCACCCCGCTGCCGCGGGGGAACGGCCGGGTTCCGCGGCGGCCGGACTGACCCAGACTGAGGTGTGCGCGGGCTCCAGGGCCTGCTGGACCAGGCTGGCCAGGTCGGCCCGGACCCAGTCGAGTTCTACCGCGTCCTTCAGGCGGCCGGCGAACTCGGCCACCATCCGGTCGGCGTCGTAGCGGGCCCGGTTGAACCGCCGGTCCACGGCGCGCTGCACCCGGCGCCGCAGGGGTGCGAACAACGCCGCCGCGGCCAGCGTGGACGCGGCCACCGCGACCGGGGAGGACAGCGACAGCACCTCCGTGGCCAGCAGGACCAGGCCGGCGTACGCACCGATCAGCAGGCCAGTGACCAGCGCGTACGCCAGGGTGCGGCTGATGATCCGGTCGATCTCGTAGAGCCGGTACTTCAGGATCCCGACGGCGATGCTGACCGGCAGGGCGATGAGCCCGGCCAGCAGGACCTGCAGCCCGAGCAGGGCCGCCAGCAGGAGCGAGGCCACGGCGACCGCGGCACCGCACGCGAGCCATTTCAGCTGCTGGCGGCGCTCACCCGCGGCATGCCGCCAGCTGAGCACCTGGTGGGCCACGAAGGACAGGCCCAGCATGACGATCGCGGCGAAGACCGGGACGACCAGCCATACCGGCGGGTTGACCGAGCCACCCGCCCAGCTGGCCCGCGTTCGTGAGGTTGCCGGTGGTGTCGAGGTGGACGTCGTGACCGGCGAGCGCCGCGATCACCGGGGCGGTGACGATCGCCAGCACGCACACGGAAAGCCCGGCGTAGGCCCACAGCGCCCAGCGCCACCGGCGCGACGCGAGCCTGCCATCCGGGAACAGCAAGATGACCAGCGAGAACAGGACGAATGAGGGTGCGGACAACGTGGCCAGCAGCAGGGCCACCGGAGCGAACGGCAGCCCGCTGTAGCCGAAGCGGTAGGCGAGCACGGCGTAATTGGTGGCCGCGGCCCCGAGCACGTACATGAGCACGAAGAGGATAAGGAGCCAGCCGATGGGGTTGCGCGGCTGGCGCCGCGCGATCACGACCCCGACCCCGGCGTAGATCACGATGATGGCGATCCCGGGCCCGATGTGGTGCACCGTCAGCTGGCGGACCAGGGTCACCAGCGTGAGGGTCACGGCGGCGAGCACGAGCACCACGCCGCCCAGGATGGTCGCGGTCACGGGCGCCGCGATCCGGAATCGGCGCGCCGCGACGCCGGCCGTGGCCCGCGGCTCCGCGTCTGCTACTGCGCCCACAGTGCGCAACGCTACGCTCCCGACCGTTCCGGGAACGTTACCGCGCAGCCGGCCCGCGGCCGGCGACCTGCCTAGAAGAGGACGTAGAGCTTGCGGATGGTCTCGTGGATCTGCCAGGTCCCGGCCCAGCCGACCGGGAACACGGCGCTGTCGCCGGGGCCGATGTCCTGCGGCTCGCCACCGTCCGGGGTGACCGTCATCCGGCCGCTGACGATGTGGATGGCCTCGTTGGTCTCCAGCTTCCAGTAGGAGGGGCCGGCGGTGCACTCCCAGACGCCCATCTCCAGGTCACCCTCGGCCCACGTGGTGGTGCCCGACGTCTGCATCGGGTCGCCGGTGGCCTCGGCCAGGGGACCCCAGTCCTCCAGTTCGCCGTGCAGCGCGGCGGCGGACAGGAAGGGGGTCAGCGGGGTGGTGTCGGTCATGGCGCGTTGGGTCCTCTCTAGGGATACGTCAGGCTGACTGCGGGAACGGCAGCGCGATCGGGTCGGTGGGGATCTTGCTGCGGCCCTGCTCGTCGAAGCGGTCCAGGCCCAGGCCCGCGGTGTCCACCACCGCGGAGAAGCCGGACTGGACCAGGTCGGCCGCGGCGCGGGCCACGCCCGGGCCCCACATCATGCCGGCCCCGCCCGGCGCGGCGACCGTCACCCCCGGTACCGGGCCGTCCGGGCCGAGCGCGGGCCCGATGATCGGCAGGTGGTCAGGGGTGTAGTCGATGGTGGCCGCCCACAGCCGCCGCAGCCCCAGCCCGGCGGTCACCGGGACCAGCCGGTCCAGCCGGGCGCGCATCCGGGCCAGGTAGGCCTCGTCCACCTCGGTGGCCCAGCCGGGCGGCTCCTCCGGGTTGCTCATCCCGAACAGCAGGCCGCCCTCTTCCGGGCGCCAGTACAGGCCGGACGCCAGGTCGAAGACCATGGGCAGCCGGGAAGGATCCAGGTCAGGGTGCGGCTCGGTGACCGCGACCTGGTGCCGGGCCCCGCCCACCGGGATCCGCAGCCCGGCCAGCCGGCCCACCTCGGCCAGCTTCGGGCCGCCGGTCAGCACGACCGAGCCGGCTGTGACCGGCCCCGCGCTGGTGTCCACCCCGGTGACCCGGTCCCCTTCGCGCCGCAGCCCGAGGAAGCGGACCTGCTCGCGCAGCACGACGCCGGACCGGGCCAGGGCCACCGCGTAGGCGGTCACGTTGCGCGGCGGGGTGATGTAGCCGTCGTCGGCGCAGAAGGTGCCGCCCAGGGTCTGCCCCGGGGCCAGCGTGGGGTTGCGCTCGTCCACCTCGCCCGGGCTGAGCCAGACCACGTCCAGGCCCAGATCCAGCTGCATGGCCATGCGCTGCCGGGCCGCGCCGACCTCGGCCTCGGTGAAGCACGGCAGCAGGTAGCCCTGGGCCACGAAGCCGGAATCGAAGCCGAGTTCGTCGCGCTGGCGGCGGTAGAAGCCCTGGGACCACTGCCCCAGGCGCACCGCCTCGGGAGTACCGCCCTGGGCCCGGACCACGCCCGCGGCCCGGCTGCTGGCCCCCTGGCCGAGCATCCCCTTCTCCAGCAGGATGACGCGCAGGCCGTCCCGGCGCAGGAAGTAGGCGCACCACGCGCCCACGGTCCCGCCGCCGACGACGACGACGTCGGCGGTGTCCGCAGGGCCGGTGAGGGGCATTGGCACGAACCCGATGCTGACATAAACTGAACAGTCAGTCAAGACTGGTAGGTATGGGTGCCGCAACGCGGTGCCGGCCCGCAGGCGGGTCCGGGCGAACCCGGCGAGGAGCTCAGCGTGTACGGATTGTCAGACGAGGATCTTGCCCTCCAGGCGCGGGCCGCGACGTTCGCGGACGAGCTCATCCCGTTCGAGGTGGAGGCCGAGATGGGCGGCGGGGACCTGCCTCCCGACACGGTCGCCGGGCACGCGAAGCGGGCCCGCGAGCTGGGGCTGGCCTCCACCAACATGCCCCGCGAACTCGGCGGCGGCGGCTGCAGCACGCTGCAGCAGGTCCTCGTCCAGGAGCAGATGGGCCGGGTGACCAATGCGCTCGGCTGGGTGGCGGCCACTCCCCCGTCGTGGCTGCCGCCCGTGGCCACCCCCTACCAGATCGAGCACTTCGTCCGCCCGGCCATCGCCGGGGAGCGCGAGGAGTGCTACGCGATCACCGAGGAGGGCGCCGGCTCGGACGTGTCCGCTCTGGAGGCCACCGCCCGCCGGGACGGCGGCGACTACCTGCTGAACGGGGTCAAATGGCACGTCACCTCGTACAACTCGGCTGACTTCGCGTTCTTCCAGGCGGTCCTGGACGGCGGGCCGCACGCCGGCGAGCACGCGATGTTCCTGGTCAACCTGCCCAGTCCCGGGGTGAGCGTGGTGCGCACCCCCGCGTACTCGCACACGATCAGCCATCACCACCCGATCGTGGCGTTCACCGACGTCCGGGTGCCCGCGGCGCACCTGATCGGCGCGGAGGGTGACGGGATGTCGTTCGCCTACGAGTGGTTCCGGTTCGAGCGGCTGATGGTCGCGGCCCGCTGCCTGGGCGCCGCGCAGCGGCTGACCGCGGAGATGACCACGTTCGCCACCGGGCGGCAGGTCCAGGGACGGCCGATCAGTGAGTTCGGCACGGTCGCGGCCATGCTCGCCGACAGCCTGACCGAACTGTTCGCGGCCCGGTCCATGGTCTACGAGACGGCCCGTGGCATCGACCGCGGCATCGGCGTGAAGATCGCCCACGCGCAGTGCTCAATGGCCAAGCTGTACGCCTCGGAAATGGCCGGCCGGGTCGCCGACCGCGCGGTCCAGGTCTTCGGCGGCCGCGGCTACATGCGCGAGAACGTGGCCGAGCGGTTCTTCCGGGAACTGCGGGTCGAGCGCATCTGGGAAGGCACCAGCGAGGTCCAGCGGGCGATCATCGCCGCGCAGATGACCAAGCGCGGCCCGGCCGCCCTCGCGTGACCCGCCAGCGGGGCTAGAGGCCGGGCCCTCCGTACCGGCCCTGGACGTCCGACCCGCCCACCCCGCCGTAGGATTCGCTGGCGCCGCGGGCATTTCGCGCCTCCAGGCCGATGGCACGGCGGGCCGCATCCAGCCGGCGCCGCCTCACGTCGACCGCGACTCCGCAGGCGAGCAGGACGAGGAACACCAGGCCAATGACCAGAAGTGGGTTCATGACGTCGCCTCCCCTGGGGACGCCTTCACTGTACGGCGCGCCACAGGCCCTTCGCGGGTCGAGATCCCGGCGATACGTAAACCTAGACCTTTGGCCAGGGCCTGGCCCGGAGCGGTCCCCGGGGCGGAAAGCTGCGGGCGCGCCAGGCGCAGGTCAGGTCTTCTGCGCAGCGCGGCCGGCTTGTGCACCGCCTCCCGGTCGCTCTTGACCAGGTACTGCGGCTCGTTCCGCGAGGCCCGGACGGTCCGGCCGGCGGCGCGGGTGTCCGAGGTGATCTCCCGCACCACTTCGCCGCTGGCCTCACTGCCGTGCGAGCGCCAGGTCACCTTGTCGCCTCTGCGGAACGTCGCCGTGACACCCTCCCTGCCCAGCCGGGGCGATACATCGCTACGCGCCGGCGGCCGGGCTCAGGACGCGGGCACGTGGTACGCGACGAGCGGCACCCAGCGCATCGTGGGCACCACGGTTACGCCGGCCGAACCCAGCGCCGGGCCCAGCCGCGACTCCAGGAACGCCGCCTGGTCCGCCCGCGACGCCCAGACCTCCGTGACGACGAAGCCGCCGTCGTCGCTGCGGCCCGCCGCGTGCGAGAGCATGCCGGACGGCCAGTCCCCCTTACCACTTTCCATGTCGATGCCGAGGTTGCCGTTGACGGCGGCGTAGTCGGCGTCGTCCAGGCCCGCGAACTCCAGGATCAATGCTTCGGCCATGGTTACCCCCCGTGTTGATTTCTCCTCTGAGCATGTCACTACCTGGGCAAATAGGGCACCCCCCTGGCGCCCGCCCGGCCCGCGCGGTGCCCCTGGCCGGGCCGGGAAGACCGGCGCTGGCCCGGTTTTCGTTGCGGAGATTTTTTTGGCCTGGGCCCGGATCCGCCCGGGCCAGGCGTGGCGCTGCTCGACAGTACCCGCTCACAAGTGAACGCGACAGGCTGAGTCTGGTAGCGCCCTGTATCGCCCCTACCGCGTCCGATGCTTGCGCTAGACGTCAGCACGCTAGAGGGCAGACAGCGCGGTCCCGGGCGAGCTCCTCACTCGCGGTCTGGCCTACGCGCGCCCTCCCTCGCTGAAAGACGCGCGGCGCACTCGCTGGCTGCCTCGGGGCTCCGGTGCCGGTGATGACATGTCGTGCCTGACGGCGTGACCCCATGCCAAGCGTCAGCCTTGGCGTCGTCCAGCAGCAGATGCCCGGTGCGCTTCGCCTCCTCCAGCGGTGCCCGCTGCTGCTCGGCCCACTGTGCGGCTGACCGCTCAGCCCTCGCTTGCAGCTCCCGGCGCTGGCGCTCGGTTGCCTCCTGCTTCCTCGCCTCCGCAACGAGATGACGACGGCTGCCTACCACGAGGGCGCTCACCAGCAGCAAGAGACCGCCCAGGGCGACGATGCCCCCGGCGACCATGACCACCGCCCCGAAGCCCGCCTGGATCGTGGTGTTGGACTGGCCGCACGACAGCGGGTTGAACTGGTAGCTGCACTTCTGGTACCGGCTGTAGACGCGCACGCCTCCATAGAGCACCAGCCCGCCCAGCAGCAGCGCCACTACCCCCCAGGTCGCCAGCTTGGCTCGTTCCTCCCGTGCCGTGCCCTGAGGCCGGCGCACGGCGCGCCCCCGTAGTTGTGCGGGCCGACCGGGGACGGGACGGGTGGGGAGGGGTGCCTGAACAGCATGACCGCGAGCAGGCACGCGACGAGCAGCAGCAGGGGCAGCAGACGCCAGAACATCAGCGACCGTCCCGGCTGCGCATCGCGGCCAGCAGCTCCTGATGACGCAGGGCGCGCTGCCGTTCCCTGCGCCAGTGCCGGCGCAGCAGGCGGTAGGGAACGAGCAGGACCCCGAACAGGCTGTACAAGCCCAGGATGGCGCACCTCACCGCGCCCGCGGTCAGCGGCTGGTACCTGGTAGCGCCGCTGCTGCTGGCGGGCCTGGGCAACGGCATGACGATCGCGCCGAACCAGGACTTCGTGCTGGCCGGCGTGCCGCGCCGGGACGCGGGCACGGCCAACGGCATCCTGGGCACGGCCCACCGGATCGGCACCGCACTGGGTATCGCGGTCATTCGGCACCGTGCTGTTCGGCACCCTGGCCGTGGCGCCCGGCCCGGACGCCGTGGCCGTCGCGTTCAGCCACAGCGCGCAGCTGGCGCTGCTGGCCAACGCAGGGTTCGTGCTACTTGCGCTGATCCTGGTGCTGTCCCTGCCGCGGCGGATTCCCAGCCGCTGATCAGCCAATCGTGACCGCGGTGGCGCTGCCCGTGTTCCAGACCGGCTGGCCCAGGTAGCCGCGGGCGATCATGGTGACGAACTGGTAGACCGCGTCCTCCTCGGCCGACAGCGGGCCCGGGATGGCGTGCGGCGAGGTCAGCCCGCGCTGCACCGACTCACAGGCGTGCCAGTCCTGCTGGTTGGTGATGTCCCAGAAGTCCACCGCGTAGCCGGGGTCGAACCCGGGTGCGTCTGCCGCCTCGGGCGCGAAGGCCCAGGTGCACTCGATCCGGGTCCGGTCCGCGGCCAGCGGGGTGAGCCGGTGCGTCATCACGTAGTCCGGGTGCAGGCTGAGCAGGATGTTGGGGAAGACCTGGACGTAGATGACGGTGCGCAGCCCGGTGGCGTCGAGGTGGCGCAGCGGCACCCCGCGGCTGGTGCCGTCCAGCGACATCGTGGTCATCCCGTCGCGCAGGTCCATCCAGCCGCCGATCCAGGTCCCGGGGGCCGAGTAGTTCTCGCCGCTCTTCGGCGGGCTGACCTTGCACAGCTCCGGGTGGATCTGCGGGCAGTGATAGCACTCGTGGTAGTTCTCGGTCAGGATCTTCCAGTTGGCCGCGACCTCGTAATCGTGCTGGCCGCGCACCACGAGCCTGCCTGCCTCGTACGGGGCGATCAGCTCATCGAGGGTGCCCAGGGAATCGGCCAGCGGCCCGGCAGTTCCAGATCCATCAACGAAAACCAGCCCGTGCCACTCCTGCACCGGGAGTTCGACGAGGCCCCAGGCGTCGGCGTCGAAGCCGGGACGGTTCTTGAAGCCCGCGGCGGCGCGCAGGTTCCCTTTCAGGCCGTAGGTCCACGAGTGGTACGGGCAGATGATGACGCCGGCCTGGGCCGAGGCGCCGCAGGGCAGGAGCTCGTGACCACGGTGACGGCAGAAGTTGGCGAAGGCGCGCAGCGCGCCGTCGTCGCCGCGGACGATGAGCACGCTGCCCTCGCCGACCGGCTCGGCGCGCATGTCCCCGGCGGCCGGCGTCTGGGCACTGCGTCCCACGCACATCCAGCTACCGCCGAAGAAGTGCTTGCGCTCCCAGGCGAACACGTCCGGATCCACGTAGGCGGCGCGGGGCAGCATCCGGCTGCTGCCGAACGGCCGCAGCGATTCCTGGACGGCGGCCTCATCGAGCGGGGCCGGCGGCCGGACCGGGGACGCGGCGGGCGAGGCAAAGTCCTGACTGACCATACAGTCAAGGATAGGCGCGGGCGGCCCGGCGTGTCCAGGGGCCAGGGCCTCCAGAAGCCCGGGCGCTACAGCAAAACGTCCCCGGCGCTACAGCAGGCGGGCGAACCGGCGCAGCGACGAGGCCAGGCTCCACTCGGCGATGGGCCGGATGACCAGCCCGGCCAGCCTGCCCAGCGCGGGCGGCAGGGGCAGCTCCAGGTCCTCGGTCCAGCGGAAGTCGCACTCCGTCCCGTCCGGGATCACCTCGAATATCCCGGATCCGCGCACCACGCGGCCGGTGTGCCGGACCACGCACCGGCGCGGCGGCTCCCACTCGCTAATGATCATCGTGTCGGTGAAGCCGACCGGGCCGACCCCGGTCCAGCCGACCACGGTGGCGCCGAGGCCCTGGCCGCCGCGGACCCGGGTGGCCCAGATCCACTCGTGCTGGCGGGACCAGTCGGTCACCAGCCGCCAGACCTGCTCCTGGCCGGCCCGCACGTGGACCTGCGCCGTGACCCGCAGCGGGCTCAGCTGGCTGTTCACGTCCGTCATGCGTGATCACCACCGTTATCGGAGGAGCCGAACCGCAGGTAGACGGTCAGCGCGAGGATAAAGACCGCGACCCCCGCGGCCAGGTAGAGCACTTTCAGCTCGTTACCGAACTCCAGCAGCACGTCGGCAAAGCTCACCGCGGACACCAGGATGATCATGGAAATGACCCGCGCCTTGAGGTCGTTCAGGTCGTTCATCACCAGCCAGTCCGGCATCGGGCGGCGCGTGCTCGCGGGGTCGATCCGGGCCACGAACAACTCGTAGAGGCCGATGGCCGCGATGATGAGCGTCGCCCCGATCAGGAACAGGTCGATCTCGACGAGGAACAGGCGGAGGTTGTGCTCCAGGAACGGATGATCAGCGATGTCGGCCACCGAGTGCACCGCCACCGCGGTTCCGTAGATGTAGGCACCGATCCCGGACAGCACCAGGACGGCGACCGGCAGCACCACGGTGAGCCGGGCCAGGGACAGTCCCCGCTCGAAGTCGCGCTGGACGCGGCGGCCTCCGCCCGTCCCGGACCCCGCTCCGGCGGATCGGCTCGGCCGGAAATACGCAGTGTCCTCCCCGTCATCATTCGCCGGCTTCGGCTCAGTCATCGGCCCCCGCTGCACTAAAGTTGGCGCTGAAGGGGAGTAGCCCCCGATTGGTAATCGACATGCTGGCGCCAGCGGCGCCCGGTTGCCAAGCCTGCGCTCGATGCAGGCGGGCGAGACCTTCATCCCATACGTCACGGGGCTGTCCGTGGGCGGGATGAAGGCGTGCCCTCATTCTGGCCGGCTGATGGGTCCTGGAACCGGCACAGAAAAGGGCCCGCGTGAACCTTGGCGTCGTCGCCGCGGTCTTCCCCGTGATCTTCCTCGGCGAACTGCCCGACAAGACCATGTTCGCCTCCCTGGTCATGGCCACCCGGGGCCGTCCCTTCGCTGTCTGGCTCGGGGCGACCGCGGCGTTCGCCGTGCATGTGATGATCGCCACCACCGTGGGTGTCCTGCTCATCGACATCCTTCCCCACGGGGCCGTCGAACTCGCCGTCGCCCTGACTTTCTTCGCGGGAGCCGCTTTCGCGCTCTACGACGGGCTGCGGGGCGGGGACGACCAGGAGCAGGACGATGCCCCGCAGGCCGTGATGCGCCGCCGGCGCAGCGCGATCACCACGTTCGTGGTGATCTTCCTGGCCGAGTGGGGTGACCTGACCCAGGTGCTCACGGTCAACCTCGCGGCCCGCTACCACTCGCCGTGGTCGGTCGGGACCGGCGCGCTGCTGGGGATGGCGGCGGTGGCCGGCATCGCGGTGGCCGGCGGGCAGGGCCTGCTCCGGTTCGTCAGCGTCAGCGTGGTCCGGGTCATCACCGCGGTGGTGCTCATCGTCCTGGGGTGTTACGCCGGTTGGGCCGCTCTGGCCTGAGCGGCGTCCCTTATGCTCAGGGGGCATGAGAGGCCGCAACCCGGAACACTTCGGGCAGTCGCTTTCCCGCCGGGGGAAGTGGATTATCGGGGCGATCTGCGCGGGCGCGCTGATGATCTTCGCAGGCGTCGGGTTGTGGTCCGGGCTTCATCAGGGCAGCTACGACCAGTCCAGGAACGGGTGCATCAACCTCTCGGTGGTCAGCTCCACCGGAGGGGCCGTCATCCACGCGTGCGGCAGCAAGGCCGCCTCGATCTGCCGCAGCGCCTACGCCCACACCGACAGCCAGTCCCGGCAGACCCGGGTCCAGTGCAAGCTGGCCGGGATCGGCTCCTGACCGACGGGTCCGGGGTTCCGGGGGGTGTCCCCCCGGGAAAGCACTGCGGGCCACGCCGAGCCGGCCGTAAGGCCGGCGAGCAGCATGGCCCGCCTCGGGGGGTCCGGGGGGTGTCCCCCCGGGAAAGCACTGCGGGCCACGCCGAGCCGGCCGTAAGGCCGGCGAGCAGCATGGCCCGCCTCGTGGAGGTGGCGGGAATCGAACCCGCGTCCTTCAGTACATCACCAGGGCTTCTCCGAGCGCATCCTGCGTCGCTTTTCTCAGCCCCGGCAGTCCTGCAGGCAGGCTCCCGACGGGCTCAGTCGCTGTTAGATGTCCCGACCAGTCCCGCGACCGGGCTGGGCGGTGGATCCCCCTAGCTGATGCCAGACACCGGGTCGGAGGCATCCCCGGGCTGACAAACCTCATACCCTGCGGTTGTTAGGCCGCGAGGGCGAGGTTAGTGCGCTTAACCTTGGCACTTATGAGGTTTGCGGTCACAGTGTTAACGAGGTTATGTCCGCCGTCCTCGGCTCGCTTCCCCTGAATCAACTACTGAAGTCGAAGCCTGTCACCCCCTGTTGAGTTGTCGTCCTTCCGGACGCTACAGGATCCAACGCTGAACAACCAAGCCAGATTCCGCCCCGCCCCGGTGAACGCAAGATGCCCGATGGGCTGCCCGCAAAGCGGGCCCCATCGGGCACCCCACGTGGTGATGAGACACCCCCGTGGGCGCTGGCGGTGGCCGAAGTGCGCCCACGGGGGTCGACCGGCAGGGTCGGGGCCGGTCTTCACGCCCGGACCTCCCCCGAGATGAGGTCCGGTTCTCATCACGGCGACTGGGGCGCAACCCCCCAAGCGGCTCCCAGTCATTAGGTAAGACGTCGGAGAGTAGTCGTATGGTTGCTCTGAGTTACAAAAATCTTGGAATAGTTCACGCTCCGCAATCGCCGGCCACAAGGCCTGGCTGGTGGCGCAGGCGTTCCTGGCCCTCCACGGCCCCCGGGGCAGGCGGAAACGGCGGGCGGTCAGCCCAGGCCGGACAGGAACGAGGCGCCCAGCGGGACGGCGGACGTGGACGGGGACTTGGTCAGCTCCAGCGCGGCGAACGCCACGCCACCCCGGTAGCCCACGAACCAGTGGGCCCAGTACTTCGAGCCGATAGCGGCCCGGGCCGTCCCGACCTGCCCGTACACCGGCTCGCCGCCCACGTTGGCGCCGCGGGCGGCGCCGGAGGTAACCGCGTCGCGCATCAGCGTGCGCAGTGAGACCACGGTCTGCGCGCTGGCCACGACCCGGGGGCTCAGGCCGGGATCCGGCGGCGAGGTCACCAGCACCGGGGGACGCCACTTCCCCGAGTCCACCCCGGCCGCGACCAGGGCCATGGCCAGCGGGCTGACGAGGACACCCTGTTCGCCGATGGTGTCCGCGGCGAGCCCCCCCTGGGTCTGGGACGCCCGGAACGACCCCGAGAACGTGCTGAGCGGCAGCTTCCACTGGGCACCGACGCCGAAGGCTGCCGCGGAGCTGGCCAGCCGGGAGCCGGTCAGCCCCTGTGACAGGGTGGTGAAGGCGGTTCCGCAGGACTGCGCGAAGTCCATGCTGAACAGGGGCTGGGAGCCGAGACCCGACACGGCCGGGACATTGGTGAAGGTCCGCCCGCCGACCCTGCTGCTGGGCAGGCAGGGAATCTGCTCGTCCAGCATGGTGCGGTTGGCCAGCAGGGCGGCCGCGGACACAATCGTGAACGCCTCGCCCGGCTGGTACTGCCCGGCCAGCGGATCCACCCGGGTCCCGCCGCCGGGGTGGTCGGCGACGGCGATGATATGGCCGGTGGAGGCCTGCACCGCGACGATGGCGGAGGCGGCCGCCTGCCCCGCGACCGCGCTGGCCGCGGCCCGCTGCACCGCGCCTTCGAGGGTCGTGCGGACCGCGGTGCCCTTGGTCCCGTCCCACTGCTTGAGGATCGCCACCTGGTGCCCGGCCTGATTCTCGGCGATCACCTCGGTCTCCGCGGAACCCGCCAGCCGCCGCTGGTACACCGCCTGCAGCCCGCGGACACCGACCGTGGTTCCCGGCCGGTACGAGACACCCTGGGCCTGGAGCTGGGGCGTCAGCTCGGTGCCGACCGTGCCGGTGACGTCCGCCGCGCTGGTGTCGAACAGCCGGAGCGACACCCGGCGCATCATCAGCCCGGGCACCCTGCCGAGTTTCTTGCGCAGCTTGGCGTAGGCCGAGGGGGAGAGCGTCACCAGAGTCAGCGGGTGGGTCTGCGGGGCGGCGTCGATCACGCTGAGCACCTGCTGGCCGTCCAGCCCGGTCACCTGGGCGAATTTTTCCGCGGTCTGCTCCGGGTGGGCCAGCTTCCCGGGCCGGACCTGGGCGACCCAGGCCGGGGACGGGTGGATGAGCGGGGTGCCCTCCGCGTCCAGCAGGGGGGCGCGGGCCGGCATCCGGGTGACCACGGCCATCCGCAGTCCCTGGCGCAGGCCGGGGTTGATGACCGAGGGACTCCACAGCACCCGCCAGCCGGCTGACGTCTTGCGCATCGCGAAGCGTCCCTCGTAGCTCCAGGGCGCACCGTCCTGGCCGAGGTCCACGGAGGCGAAGAAGTGGGCCTCGGCGGTGCCGGAATGCTGGTCAATCGGGCCCATGGTCAGGTAGAAGGCCGCCGCCCCCAGCTGCTGGTAGGCGGTGCGCAGCGCGGTGGTCACGGTCGCGGGCTCACCGGTGGTCAGGGCCGCGGCGGTCTTGTACTGCCCCTGGGCCCAGGCCAGCAGGAACTGCTGCGCGGCCGGCTCGGCGGATGGCTCGCCGCTGGCGAATCCGCCCGCGACCCCGATGATCAGCAGAAGGACCACCAAACCGGCGGCACCTAGCTTCAGCTGCCGCGACCTCAATCGCAGGCCGCCCACCAATCCCCCGATGCCGCCGCTGCCGGGTACGCGCCCGCCGACGGCAGGCTGCGGAACGCGTTTGACTCCGACGAAGGGCGTGGCGGGCTTGCGTGCGGCCGCGTGCGCCCCACGTCTACGGTAGGAGGCCACGGCCTGCTTCGCCATCACCCGCGCCGCCGGAAGGCACGTTCTACCTCCCGGGCGGCGTCACGTTCGGCCAGATCATGCCGTTTGTCATAGGTTCGCTTGCCCCGGGCCAGGGCCAGTTCGACCTTGGCCCTCCCGCCGGAGAAGTACAGCGACAGGGGAACGATGGTGAGCCCCCGCTCGGCCACCTTGCTCGCGAACCGGTCGATCTCCTTGCGGTGCATCAGCACCTTGCGGGGCCGCCGCGGCTCGTGATTGGTCCAGGTGCCCTGGGTGTACTCCGGGATGTGCACACCGTGCAGCCAGATTTCCCCGTCCTGGATCTGCGCGAACCCATCGGTCAGCGAGGCCCGGCCGGCCCGCAGCGACTTCACCTCGGTGCCGGTGAGGACCAGCCCGCCCTCGACGGTGTCCTCAAGGTGATAGTCGTGCCTCGCCCGGCGGTTGCGGGCGACAACGGTGGACTGCTGCCGGGAAGTCGCTGCCTTGGATGCCACTGGCTTAGCGTCCGCCGGCGTCACGCGCGAAGGTAGCGCCTGAGGGTGAGGAAGGATGTGACGCCACAGAGCACCACTCCCATGACCATGGCCAGGACGATGACCTCGATGAGGTCGGCGAGACTGAGCCGGACGTTGTACGGGAAGTACTGCTGGAGCGCGTCGAGACCCAGGGTCTTCACGGCGATGAGCAACCCGGCGGCGATCAGCCAGCCGAACATTCCCGCGATGATGCCTTCTAGCAAGAATGGTAGCTGAACATAGAAATTGGATGCGCCCACCAGCCGCATGATGCTGGTTTCCCGGCGCCGGTTGAACGCGGAGAGCCGGATCGTGTTCGCGACCAGCAGGATAGCCGCGATGACCAGGATGACCGCGACCACGATGACCGCGTTCCGCGCCCCGTCGAGCAGCTTGTAGAAGTTGGACAAGATCGACTCGACGTTCACGATGTTGTCCACCCCGGGCCGCCCCTCCACGGTGCCGGCCACCACGGGGAAGTCGGCCTGCGCGTTGCGCAGCTTGACCTGGAAGGAGTCCGGGATCTCGTTCTGGGTCACCAGGCTGGAGAACGACCGGTCCTGCGCGAAGTCCTGCTTGAACCGCGCGAAGGCCTGGGACTGCGACTCGTAGTACACCGCCTCCACGCCCTGCGAGCGCAGCGCGGTCAGGTCGTGGTAGATCGAGTTCCGCTGCGCCTGGGTGGCCGGCCCGTTCTGCTTGCACTGCGGGCTCACGCTGGTCGCCGTGCACAGGTAGATAGACAGCTGGACCCGGCCCTGCCAGTAGGTCCGGGTGTTGTCCACCTGCTTGACGAACAGCAGCCCGGTGCCCAGCAGCGACAGGCTGATGGCCACGACGACTACCAGCGCCACCGTCATGGTGAGGTTGCGCCGGAGGCCGGTCCAGACCTCTTGGAAGACAAACTGTGCACGCATGGTCGCTTGATCCCTCGGTAATTCCTCGGTATCGGTACCGCCCAAGCCCCCGTCAGCAGCCCGGGACGGGCCGCTGAGCTGGTCAGTACGCCTGGCCGTACACCCCGCGAGACTGGTCGCGCACAACTTTCCCGTACTCGAGCTCGATGACGCGCTTGCGCATGGAGTCCACGATCGCCGCATCGTGCGTGGCCATGACGACTGTGGTCCCAGTCCGGTTGATCCGGTCGAGCACCTTCATGATCCCGATGGAGGTGGCCGGGTCGATGTTCCCGGTCGGCTCGTCGGCCAGCAGGATCATGGGCCGGTTCACGAACGCCCGGGCCATCGCGACGCGCTGCTGCTCGCCGCCGGACAGCTCGTCAGGCATCCTGTCGTGCTTGCCCTCCAGCCCGACCAGGTCCACTACCTCGGGGACGACCTTGCGGATGAACCGCCGGGGCTTGCCGATGACCTGGAGCGCGAAGGCAACGTTCTGGTACACGTTCTTGTTGGGCAGCAGCCGGAAGTCCTGGAACACGCACCCGATCCTGCGGCGCAGATACGGGACCTTCCAGTTGGTGAGGCGGGCGAGATCCTTGCCGGCGACATGAATCTTGCCGTCGGTCGGCTTCTCCTCCTTGAGGATCAGCCGCAGGAACGTTGACTTGCCCGAGCCCGAGGGCCCGACCAGGAAGACGAACTCACCCTTCTCGACGTCGATCGTGACGTTCTCCAGGGCCGGGCGGCCCTGGTTCGGGTACGTCTTAGTGACGTTATCGAAGTGGATCACAGGCCCATCACAACGCTCGACAGAATGCGGACGCCGCAGCCGGAATCCGGCCGCCGTATGGCCCTCCCGGCTCTGGCGGACTGTCCGGTTTGGCCAGGGGCCAGTCTAGGGGGGAAACTGGCTCCGAACGTCCAACACCGCGGAAGTGACACCGGTGCCTGCTGAGGGAGGGACCCAGATGAGTTGCGAAGACCTGATCTGCGCCAGCTGTGCGGGGCCGGTGGTCGAGGCACGCTGCCCCGCCTGCCAGTCGGCACGGGCCCAGATGCACCATCACTCCGGCGGCCTGAGCCTGCCCGTGATCGCCATGCTGCTGCTGGCCGCGCTGGCGCTGGCCGTCATGCTGCAGGTGACCCACTAGGGGCCACCCGATCACTGCTCGGTGGGCTGCTTGCGCAGCCAGCGGATCTCCGCCTCGATGAAGTCGTCGATCTCGCCGTCCATGACCGCGGCAGTGTTCCCTGTCTCCAGCCCGGTGCGCAGGTCCTTGACGTTCTGGTACGGGTGCAGGACGTAGTTCCGGATCTGGGTGCCCCAGCTGCCTGAGGAGTCACCCCGAAGCTCGGCCATCTTGGCCGCCTGCTCGGCGCGCTTGCGCTCCAGCAGCTTGGCCTGGAGCACCGCCATGGCGCTGGCCCGGTTCTGGATCTGGCTGCGCTCGTTCTGGCAGGACACCACGATCCCGCTCGGCAGGTGGGTGAGCCGGACCGCCGAGTCCGTGGTGTTCACGCCCTGGCCGCCCGGGCCGCTGGAGCGGTAGACGTCCACCCGGATGTCGTCGTCGGGGATCTCGATGTGGTCGGTCTGCTCCACCACCGGGATCACGTCCACCCCGGCGAACGAGGTCTGCCTGCGGCCCTGGTTGTCGTACTTGGAGATACGCACCATCCGGTGCGTGCCGTGCTCACCGCGCAGCGTGCCGTAGGCATAGGGAGCCTTGATCGCGAACGTGGTGGACTTGATGCCCGCCTCTTCCGCGTAGGAGGTGTCGTAGATCTCGCTGGAGTACCCGTGCCGCTCCGCCCAGCGCAGGTAGATGCGCCGCAGCCCCTCCGCCCAGTCGGCCGCGTCCGCCCCGCCGGCCTGCGCGTTGATCGTGATCAGCGCCTCGCGGGCGTCGTACTCGCCGGACAGCAGGGTCCGCACCTCAAGCTGGTCGATCTCCTTGCGGAGGACCGCGAGGTCACGGGTCGCCTCCTCGCGGGTGGGCTCATCGTGCTCGCTCTCGGCCAGCTCGAACATCACCCGGGTGTCGTCGAGGCGGCGGCGCAAGCTGTCCAGCCGGCTCAGTTCCCCCTCGAGGTAGGACAGCCGGCGGGTGACCGCCTGGGCCCTCTCCTGGTCGTCCCAGAGTCCCGGGTCGGCCGCGCGCTCCCTCAGGTTGTCTGCTTCGCGCCGCATGGCTTCCGGATCAAGAACGGACTCCACGCTCGTGAGGGTTGACGACAGTTCCGAGATTTCATTTACGGGATCGGTACCTGCCATGCGGGAAAGCCTACGCGAGCGCGGGCATTCGAAAGGACGATCGCCCGCAGGCGGCGTGGCCGGATCTACGCTCCATGCGAAATCAGGGATGTTCTGGTAGCGAACTGGCATCCACCAGAGTGCGAATTGCACGCACGGCCACCGACAGCATCGCGACAGTGAACCTGTCGCTCTCCCAGATCTCGGTCAGGGTCTGCCCCGCGCGCTGGACCGCGGGCTCGTTGCGCCTGACCCAGTCGGCGAGGCGCTCCTCGGGGCTGCCCGGGCCGGTCACCTGGAGGACATCCCGGGTGATGGCCGCGTGGGCCGCGTACAGGTCGTCGCGGAGCGCGGCGCGGGCCATGGTGTTCCACCGGTCATCGCGCGGCAGCGCGGTGATCCGGTCCCGCAGCCTGGTGATCTGCAGCCGCTCGCCCAGGTCGAAGTAGACCTCGGCGGTCTCGTCCACGCTGCGGCCAGTCGCCGCGGCGATCTCGACCAGGTCGAACGCCGAGTAGGCGGGGACCATGGCGGCCACCCGCTCGGCGAGCCCTTCCGGCACCCCGCGGGCGGTGAAGGACTCCAGCCGGTCGCCGAAACCGGCCCGGTCCCGGCCGGTGAGCAGCTTGGGCAGGCCGGACGAGACGGTAAGCACCCCGCCGGAGAAGAAATCGATGGTCTCGGCGATGTCGAACGGGGGCCTGCGGTTGTAGAGCAGCCACCGGGTGGCGCGCTCGGCGAGCTTGTGCCCCTCCAGCAGCAGGGCCAGCTGGGTGGCCACCTCCACCTGGCCGTCCAGCGCTTCCACCTGGGACCAGAAGCCGGCCAGGTCGAAGACCCGGCGGGCGACCAGCCAGGCGCAGGTGAGGTCGGGTACCGACGCGCCGGTCTCCTCGTTCATCCGGAACAGGAAGGTCGTCCCGGAGCGGTCCACCATGTCGTTGACGACCTCGGTGGTGATGATCTCCCGGCGCAGCGGGTGGGTGCGCATCTGGCCGGCGAACGATTCGCGCAGCGGCTCCGGGAAGTAGGCGGTGAGCACCGACTGCAGGTAGGGGTCGTCCGGCAGCGTCGAGGCGAGCATTTCCTCCTCGGCCGCGATCTTGACCTGGGCGAGCAGCACCGCGAACTCGGGCGTGGTCAGGCCCAGGCCGGCCGACCGGCGCTCGGCGACCTCCTTGTCGCCGGGGAGCACTTCCAGCTTCCGGCGGAGCCGGCCGTCCCGGACCATCTTGCGCATCATCCGGCTGTGCACGTGCAGCATCTCGGCGGCCTGGGCCCGGGACGAGGCCAGGGCCCGGTTCTGGCTGTAGTTGTCCTGCAGGACCAGCGCCGCGACCTCGTCAGTCATCTCCTGGAGCAGGCGGTTGCGCTGCTCGGGGCCCAGCTCGCCGTGGCTGACGCTGTCGGCCAGCAGGATCTTGATGTTCACCTCGTGGTCGGAGGTGTCCACCCCGGCGGAGTTGTCGATGAAATCGGTGTTGATCAGGCCGCCCGCGAGCGCGTACTCGATCCGGGCCGCCTGGGTCGCGCCCAGGTTGCCGCCCTCGGCGATCACCTTGGCCCGGACCGCGGTGGCGTCGATGCGGACCGCGTCGTTGGCCCGGTCCCCGGCGTCCGCGTGCGTCTGGGTGCTGGCCTTCACGTAGGTGCCGACCCCGCCGTTCCAGAGCAGGTCCACGGGGGCAGCGAGGATCGCGGAGATGAGCTGGTCCGGGGAGAGCGCATGGACGTCGCCGTCCAGGCCGAGCGCGTCGGCGGCCGCCGCGGAAATGGGGACGGACTTCATGGTGCGGGACCACACGCCGCCGCCGGCCGAGATGGCCGTGGTGTCGTAGTCGGCCCAGGAGGAGCGGGGCAGGCCGAACAGGCGACGCCGTTCCGCGAAGCTGCCCGCCGGGTCGGGTGAGGGGTCGATGAAGATGTGCCGGTGGTCGAACGCGGCGACCAGCTTGATGTGCTCGGAGAGCAGCATCCCGTTGCCGAAGACATCGCCGGACATGTCCCCGATCCCGGCCACCGTGAAGTCGGTGGTGGCGACGTCGAGATCCAGGGTGGCGAAGTGGAACTTGACCGATTCCCAGGCCCCGCGGGCGGTGATGGCCATCTTCTTGTGGTCGTAGCCCTCGGAGCCGCCGGAGGCGAACGCGTCACCCAGCCAGTACCCGTAACTCTGCGCGATCTCGTTGGCGGTGTCGGAGAACGTCGCGGTGCCCTTGTCCGCGGCGACCACCAGGTAGGGGTCGTCCCCGTCGTACCTGACCACGCCCGGGGGCGGCACCACCCGGCCTGCCTGCAGGTTGTCAGTCACCTCCAGCATGGCGCTGATGAACGTCCGGTAGCAGGCCAGCACCTCGGCCTGGTAGGCGTCCCGGTCGGCGGCGTCGGGCAGCCGCTTGCAGACGAACCCGCCCTTGGCCCCGGACGGGACGATGACGGAGTTCTTCACCTCCTGCGCCTTGGCCAGCCCGAGGATCTCGGTGCGGAAGTCCTCGCTGCGGTCCGACCAGCGCAGCCCGCCCCGGGCGACCGCGCCGAACCGCAGGTGCACGGCCTCGAGCCGCGGCGAGTAGACGAACAGCTCGTACTTCGGCCGGGGCGCGGGCAGGTCGGGCACGGCCGCCGCGTCCAGCTTGACCACCAGGTACGGGGCCTCCTCCGGGCCGCCGGGCGCGTACCCGGCCGCATGGCCGGCGTAGTAGTTGGTCCGCAGGGTGGCCAGGATCAGGCCCAGGTAAGCGCGCAGGACCCGGTCGTGATCGAGGACGGCCACGTCGTCGAGCTCACCCCGGATCTCCTCGGTGATGGCCTCGCTCCGCTCGGCCTGCCCGGCCTGCCGGGCCGGGTCGAACCGGGACTCGAAGAGCCGGACCAGCAGCCGGGTCACCGTGGTGTTGGAGCGCAGCACCCGCTCGATGTACGCCTGGCTGAACCGGGTGCCGGCCTGCCGCAGGTACTTGGCGTAGGCGCGCAGCACCATGACCTGGCGCCAGCTGAGGTGGGCGTCCAGGACGAGGGCGTTGAACCCGTCGTCCTCGATCTGGCCACGCCACAGCGCGTCGAGCGTGTCCTCGAGGAGGCCCTTCACCGGGCCGGGATGCGGGGGGCGGGTGGCGGGCGCCTGCGTGGCCGGGGGGCCCGCCGGTGCCGCGCCCGCGGCGGGAGCGGGCCGGGCGCTGCGCGGGCGCAGCCCGAAATCGTAGATCCAGAACGGCGCGGCGAGCCCGGGCCCGGAGAACTCGTACGGGTGCTCGTCCACCACCTCGACCCCCAGGTGATGCAGCCGGGGGAGAACGTCGGTGAGGGTGATCGGCGATCCGGTCCGGTAGATCGTCAGCCGCCAGACGCGCGGCCGGTCATCCGGGCCCGGCCGGCCGGTGTCTTCCGCGGGTTTCCCGCCGGAGAAGCCCTCGGCCTCCCACAGGTCGAAGGCCACCGGCGTGCCGGACTGGAGCATGCCGCGGACCCGGGTGAGGTCGCTCACCGCGTAGGCGGCGGGCACGTCGGCCTTGTAGGTCTCCGGGATGGCCTGCGCCCAGGGGCCGAGCAGTTCCCCGGCCTGCTCCTCACCCAGCCGGGCCAGCGCCTCGGCGGCGAGATCCTCGTCCCACGAGCGCACCGCGGCGGCCAGCCTGGCCTCCAGCTGTCCCGTGTCCACCGGGGGCAGCCGGTGGCCCCGCTCGGCCCGGACCACCACGTGCAGCCGGGCCAGCGCCGAATCGCCCACGGTCGCGCTGTATTCCACGGCCGCGCCCTGGAACGCGTCGCGGAGGATCTGCTGGGCGCGCAGCCGCACCGCCGTGGTGTAGCGGTCCCGGGGCAGGTACACCAGGCACGACATGTACCGGCCGTAGACGTCGCGGCGCAGGAAGAGCCGGGTCTGGCGGCGTTCGCGCAGGGCGAGCACGCCCAGCGCGATGGGGGTCAGCTCAGGCACGGAGATCTGGAACAGCTCCTCGCGCGGGTACCCCTCGAGGATCTCGGTCAGGTCCTGGCCGTCGTGGCTGTCGGGGGTCATCCCGGCGGCTTCGAGAACACTGGCCAGCTTGCGCCGGAGCACCGGGATGCGGGTGATGCTCTCGTGGTACGCGGCGTGGGTGAACAGCCCCAGGAAGCGGTGCTCGCCGACCACCTCGCCCACGTCGTTGACCCGCTTGACCGCGATGTAGTCCAGGTAGTTGGGCCGGTGCACGGTGGACCGGGAATTCGCCTTGGTCAGGATCAGGCGCTGGCGGTCCCGGGCCCGGGCCCGGACCTCAGGCGGCAGTGCGGCGAAGGATGCGGAGCCTGTCTTGTCGTGCCGCAAGATCCCCAGGCCGGTCCCGGGCAGCGCCAGCAGCGCCATCCCATCCGGCCCGTCCACCAGGTCGTACTCCCGGTAGCCGAGGAAGGTGAAGTGGTTGTCGGCCAGCCAGCGCAGCAGCGCCACGGTCTCGGCCGGGGCCCCGGCGCCTTCCGCGGCCAGCCGGTCGGCCAGCCAGGTGGCCTTCGCCTGCATCCGCGGGTAATCCTCGACCGCGACGCGGACATCGTGCAGCACCCGGTGCAGGTCCTGTTCGAGCCCGGCGGCGGAGTTGCGGGTGGCCGGGCCGTGAGCGGGCGCACTGTCGCCGCCCGGCCCGCTGATCTCGATGTGGGTCCAGGATTCGGCGATTTCGTCGTGGTCGCCGTCCCGGGCGGCGAGTGTCCCGCACACGTCGTGCAGCGCCCCGGCCACGTCCCGGCGGACCAGCAGCTGGGGATGCAGGATGTGGTCGCTGTCCAGGCCGTGCCGGGCGAGTTCCATGGTCAGCGAGTTGACCAGGAAGGGCATGTCGTCGGTGACGATGTCGATCACCCGTCGCGAGGGGTCGAACGCGCCGGGCGACCCGGCGGGACGTACCCGGACCAGGGCCCGGCCCTGCGGCCGCTGCGCGGCCAGCCGGGCCTGCTCCATCGCGGCCACCGCGACAGCGCCCGGGCCGGCCGCGGCCAGGTCCTCGACCGGGACGTGCCGGTAGTACGCCCGGAGATAGCAGAGCAGGTCCCCGACGTTCAGGCCGGCCGCATCCCCGGCGCTGACCGCCTGGGCCGCCTCGGCCAGCAGGGCTTCCCTGTCCGTGGACGAGGCGTCACTCACGGACGCCGCACCACGCCGTTGTGGTGTTGTCACGCGTTTCCCTCAATCACCGTTGTTTGCTGCGCATCGGCTGATCCCGACTCTACGCGGGGCCCCTCCTGGGGCGCGAAGAGCCCGAGTACCTCGGGATTGGCCAGCGCGTCCGGGTCGGCCGCCTCCGCGACGGGGGTGCCGAGGAGGATCTTGCGCACCGGAACTTCCAGTTTCTTACCCGACAGCGTCCGCGGGATCCCGGGCACCTGGTGGATCTCGTCGGGCACGTGCCGGGGTGACAGTTCGCTGCGCAGCGCCCCGCGGAGCCGGCCGGTCAGGCCGTCGTCGAGCGGCTGCCCCTCAGCCAGCACCACGTACAGCACCAGCCTCCCCGGGCGGCCCAGCTGCCCGGTGTCCACCACCAGGCTGTCAGTGACCTCCGGCAGCCGCTCCACCACGCGGTAGAACTCGCTGGTGCCCATGCGCACGCCGCCCCGGTTCAGGGTGGCGTCCGAGCGTCCGTAGATCACGCACCCGCCATCCGGCAGCATGGTGATCCAGTCACCGTGCCGCCACACCCCAGGATATGTCGCGAAGTAGCTGGCCTGGTATTTCTCGCCGCCCGGGTCGTTCCAGAAGCCGACCGGCATGGACGGCATCGGCGCGGTGATGACGAGCTCGCCGACCTCCCCGGTGACCGGCTGCCCTCCGGCGTCGAAGGCTTCCACGCTGGCCCCCAGGCACCGCCCGGCGATGAGCCCGGCCCGCACAGGCAGCAGCGGGCTGGGCCCGACGAACCCGGTGCACACGTCGGTGCCACCGGAGAACGAGCCGAGTTGCGCGTCCTCGCTGACATCCTGGTAGACCCAGTGGAAGCCCTCGGGGGGCAGCGGCGATCCGGTGGACCCGATGCCGCGCAGGGCGGACAGATCCAGCTCGCGGCCCGGGGCGAGCCCCGCCTTGGCGCAGGCCAGCAGGTAGGGGGCACCGGTCCCGAAGTAGGTCACCCCGGTCTGGGCGGCGAGCCGCCACAGCGCGTCGGTACCCGGGTAGGTGGCGCTGCCGTCGTAAAGCACCACGGTCGCCCCGGCCAGCAGGCCGCCGGCCAGGTAGTTCCACATCATCCAGCCGGTGGTCGTGTACCAGAAGAACACGTCACCGGGACCGAGGTCCTGGTGCAGCCCCAGCGCCTTGAGGTGCTCGAGGACGATCCCGCCGTGCCCGTGCATGATCGCCTTGGGCAGCCCGGTCGTGCCGGACGAGTACAGCACCCACAGCGGGTGGCCGAACGGGACCTCGACGAACTCCGGCCGGCCGTCCCCGGCCGCGGCCGGGAGGTCGGCCCAGCGATGCGTGCGCACCCCGCTCTGGCCGGCGGCGGCCAGGGTGGCAGGTCCCGGGCCAGGATCGGCGGCGCCCGGGCCGTCCACCATGATCAGGGCGGTCAGGCCGGGCAGTCCGGCGACGATCTCGCTCACGGCCTCGTCCCGGCTGAACTCCTGGCCGCCGTAGCGGTAGCCGCCCACCGCGAGCAGCACCGCCGGGCGGATCTGGGCGAACCGGTCGATCACGCTGTGCGCGCCGAAGTCCGGCGAGCAGGACGACCAGATAGCGCCCAGGCTGGCCGTGGCCAGCAGCCCGATGAGCGCTTCGGGGATGTTCGGCAGGAACGCGGCCACCCGGTCCCCCTGGCCGACGCCGAGCGCACGCAGCGCCCCGCGGACCCGGCCCACCTCGGTGGCCAGCTCACCGTAGGTGTAAGTCCGCGGCGGGGCGTCCTCAGCGCAGGCGATGATGGCCACCCGGCCGGGGTCGGTGCGGGCCGTGCGCAGCGCGTTCCGCGCGTAGTTCAGCGTGGCGCCAGGAAACCAGCTGGCTTCGGGCAGCTGCCCGCTGAGGGCGGGACCGTCGCCGCGCTGCCCGAGCACGCCGAAGTACTCCCACAGTGAGTCCCAGAACTCGCCGGGCTCGCGGACCGACCACTCCCAGAGGTCCTGGTAGTCACCCGCGGCGACGCCTCGGTGCCCGGCCAGCCAGCGCAGGTACTGGGTGATCCGGGCCTGCTCGACGACCTCCGGGCCCGGCTCCCACAGAACTTCGCCGTAATCGCTGCCGAGCAGCCGCGTCACCTCGTCGTTTCTTGGCATAGGCCCCAGCATCAAGGGTCAGCCCGCGCATCGCAACGCCAGGCGCGCGGCCTGCGGTGTGGTCAACGTCACCCCACCGGGGCACCGGCGGCGAACGCCAGCATCCCGAGGGCCGCGCCGCCCACGATCGCGCCGACCACGCCGCGGCGCAGCCCGAGCAGCCAGGCCACGGCGAGCGCGAGCACGCCGAGCTGCCACAGGTGGGCCAGGGCCAGGGCCAGCGGGATAGCGGCCCCGGCGATGGCCCCGATGGCGGCCGGGCCGGCCCCGGTCAGGAAGGCCTGCACGGCCGCGCTGGCCCGGAGCCGGTCGAAGTACCGGCCGCCGGCCAGCACGAACAGGAACGAGGGAGCGAACGCGACCAGCGCGGCGAGCAGGCCGCCGCCCACTCCGGCCGCCGCGTACCCGACCACGGCGACGGTCTGCACGACCGGCCCGGGCGTGACCTGGCCGAGGGCGACTGCGGTGAGGAACTGGCCCGCGGTCATCCAGTGGTAGGTATGCACCGCGTCGTGCTGCATCAGCGGGATGATCACGAATCCGCCACCGTAGGAGAGGGCACCGACCTTGAAGCCCTCCCAGGCCACCGCGAGCAGGCCGGCCGCGGCAGGCACCGCGACGGCCAGCGGCAGCATGGCCGCGGGCAGCCCGCGCGGCCCGGGGTCGCGAGGCGGGCGGCGGCGCTGCGCGAGTACCACCACCTCGGCCAGCCCGCAGGCGGCGAGGACCAGCACCAGCCAGGGCCCGACCGTGGCCGCGGCCACCCCGCCGGCCACCAGGTAGCCGATCCAGCGGCCGTGCGCGGCCCGGATCCCCGGCTTGCCCTCCCCCGCCCCGGAGCCACCCGCCACGGAGTCACCTTCCCGGGAGTCATCTGCGCCGGAGCCACCCGCCACGGAGCCACCCGCGCCGGAGTCGCCCGCCACGGAACCGCTGGTCCGGGAATCGCTGGCCGGGGACTCGCCAGCCCGGGACTCGCCAGCCCGGGACTGGCTGGCCCGGGAGTGGCTGGCCCGGCGCCAACTGGACGGGATGAGGCCCGCCGCGGCCGCCGCGGCCACCGCGGGCACGGCCGCCCCCGCCCCGGCCGCGGCGCCGGCGATCCAGCCCGGCGGGCGGGGCGCCAGGAAGAGGGCCGCGAGCCCGAGGATGATCACCAGGCCGGGGATGATGAAGAAGATCCCGCCGAGGATCGCCCCGGCCGGCCCGCGCAGCCGCCAGGCACAGAAGATGGCCAGCTGGGTCGAGGCCGGGCCGGGCAGCAGGTTGCAGGCAGCCAGCCCGTCCTCGAAGTCGGCGGGCGGGATCCAGCGCCGGTCCTGCACGCACAGCGTGCGCAGCAGCGCGATGTGCGCGGGCGGGCCGCCGAACCCGATGCAGCCGATCCGGCCCCACTCACGGACGATCGTGCTCAGCGGGACCCGCGGCGCCGCGGAGGGCGGCTCGTCTGCGGCCTGCTCGGACACGCGGCCACCCTATGCCGCCCGGGCCTGGTACCCCTCAGCCGGCCACCACCGCCCGCACCGCCCGCTGGGCCGCCCGCCACCGCCCGGGGGCACGCCCGGCTCAGCCCGCGGCGGCCAGCGTCAGCCGGTCCACCGCAGCCACGATCGCGGCCGTGTCGCAGAGATCGTCGAAGACTACGTCGGCCCCGGCTTTCCGCAGCTCACTGACGGTAGACCGGCCGCTGGCCACCCCGAGGCAGCGGGCACCACCGGTCAGGGCGGCCGCGACGTCGCGAGTGGAATCGGCGATGTAGACGGTGGAGCCCTCGTCGAACCGGGTGCCGTACTTGTCGGACGCCCGGCTGCGGGTCATCATCAGCTGGGCGCCCTTCGGGTACACCTGCGACCCGTACCCGCCCACCTCCAGGTCGAAGAACTGCTCCAGGCCGAACGCACGCAGCTTCTCGACCGCGTTCGGCTTGATCCCGCCGGTCAGCACGGTCTGCACCACGCCGGCCCAGGCGGCCAGCCCGGTGACGGCCTCGGCCGCGCCCGGCAGTAGCCGTCCCTGCTCCGCCAGCAGGCCGCGGCGGGCCGCGAAGGCGTTGGCCAGCTCGAAGCTGAACCGGGCCAGCAGCTCCTCGCCGCCCTGCCCCGCCGCGGCGGCCAGCCCCGCTACCGCGTCAGCCCCGGCCGCACCGTGCGCAGCGCCCGCCCCGGCCTCGTTCAGCGCGAGCGCGTCGAAGAAGATCTCCGATTCCATCCGCCCGGGCATCTGCGGCAACTGCCTCAGCGACCGCCCGGTGACCCGGCGGAAAGCCTCCGCGTACGCCTCCCGGGTGACCCGGCCGACGTCGAGGAGGGTCAGATCGATGTTCCACAGGACCAGGCGGTTAATGAGTACCTCCGGGGTTGGCATCCCCTCACGGCGGGCAGCGCCCAGCCTATGCCCGGACGCTCCCCGCGACCGCGCTAACGGCCGGGCTCCGCGGCATGAGCCCGCCGCCCGTCAGCGCGGGAAGGCCCGCAGCCCACGCTCCCGTCAGCCCATGTGCGGGTAGCGGTAGTCCGTCGGCGGCGCGAACAGTTCCTTGATGGCCCGCGCGTTGACCCAGCGGGTGAGGTTGAAGATCGAGCCCGCCTTGTCGTTGGTACCGCTGGCCCGCGCCCCGCCGAACGGCTGCCGGCCGACCACGGCCCCGGTGGGCTTGTCGTTGATGTAGAAGTTGCCCGCCGCGAAACGCAGCGCCTCGGTGGCGGCGTTGATCGCCTCCCGGTCCTGCGCGATGATCGCGCCGGTCAGCGCGTACGGGGCCACATCGGCAGCCTGAGCCAGGACCTCGTCGTACTTCGCGTCGTCGAACACGTGCACGGCCAGGACCGGGCCGAAGTACTCCGTCCGGAACACCTCGTCCTCCGGGTCGCTGCACTCCAGCACGGTCGGCCGGACGAAGTACCCCTGGGAGCCGTCCGCGTCGCCGCCGGCCAGCACCGTGATCGACGGCCGGGACCGGGCCCGGGCCAGCGCGTCCGAGAGCTTCCGGAACGCCCGGGCGTCGATCACCGCGCCCATGAACAGGGACAGGTCGGATGCGACGTCGCCCACGGTCAGCCCGTCCACCTGGGCCAGGAAGCTGTCGCGCATCCGGTTCCAGACCGACCGCGGGATGTAGGCGCGGGACGCGGCCGAGCACTTCTGGCCCTGGTACTCGAACGCGCCCCGGATCAGCGCCACGCTCAGCACGTCCGGATCGGCCGAGGGGTGCGCGATCACGAAGTCCTTGCCGCCGGTCTCGCCGACCAGCCGGGGGTAGCCGCGGTACCGGGCGATGTTCTCGCCCACGGTGCCCCACAGGTGCTGGAACGTGCCGGTGGAGCCGGTGAAGTGGATGCCGGCCAGGTCCGGGTGCCGGACCGCCACCTCGGACAGGGCCTGCCCGTCGCCGGTGACCAGGTTGATCACGCCGGGCGGCAGCCCGGCCGCCTCCAGCAGGCGCATCGTGTAGTGCGCCGAGAACTGCTGGGTCGGGGACGGCTTCCAGATCACCACGTTGCCGAGCAGCGCCGGGGCGGTGGGCAGGTTGGCGGCGATCGAGGTGAAGTTGAACGGGGTGATGGCCAGCACGAACCCCTCGAGCGGGCGGTACTCCAGCCGGTCCCACTCGCCGGTGACCGACGACGGCTGCTCGGCCAGCAGCCGCCGGGCGAAGTGCGCGTTGTAGCGCCAGAAGTCGATCAGCTCGCAGGCCGCGTCGATCTCGGCCTGGTAGACCGACTTGGACTGGCCGAGCATCGTGGCCGCGTTGATCGTGGCCCGCCAGGGTCCGGCCAGCAGCTCCGCGGCCTTGAGGAACACCGCGGCCCGGTCGTCGAAGGACAGCGCCCGCCAGGCCGGCGCGGCGGCGGCCGACGCCTCGATCGCGGCGGAGACGTCCGCGCCGGTCGCGTTGCCCAGGTGACCGAGGACGTGCGCATGGTTGTGCGGCTCGACCACGGCGATCCGGTCACCGCCGCCCATCCGCTCCTGGCCGCCGACGGCCATGGTCAGCTCGACCGGGCTGGCGGCCAGCTCCTTGACCTTGGCCTCGACGGCGGCGCGCTCGGCGCTGCCGGGCGCGTAGGCCCGGACCGGCTCGTTGAGCGGCGGCGGAACGTTGCTGACGGCGTCCATGAGGATCTCCCCGGAAGTGTTCAGAAGCGGTGATCCCATGGTGCCACGCCGGATCACCCGGTCAGATCGCCCAGCTCCTGGGTCGCGTACCAGAGCAGCTCGTGCCCCTCCGCCCCGTCCACCAGGAACTGGGCGTCGTCGTCCCCGGCGTCGGCCGCGGCCAGGGCCGCCACCGCCTGGGTGACGTCGGGGACGGCCGCGAGGTCATCCACGTGCCCGGAGACCACCCGGGCCAGCGGGAGCGGTGCGGACAGCAGCACCAGGGTCGGCTCCTCGAACCCGCCGCCGGAACCCCCGCCCCGGCCGGCCTGCTCGTCGGGCACGTCGGCGGCCAGCACCACGCGGCGGCGCGGGGCGTCCGGGTCGGCCCGCAGCAGCCGCAGCGAGGCCCGCGCGGCGTGCATCATCGCGGCGTACTCGAGCTCCTCCATGTCCGCGCTGGCGTACCACTCGCGCAGCGCCGGCGTCACGGTGAACGCCTGCACCGGGGCCGGGCCGATCTCGGCCGCACCCAGCACGCCGGCGAGGGCCGGCAGGGTGGCCGGCAGGTAGACGCGCATGATTCCCCCACGGGTTACGCCTTAAGGACCTCGACCACCATGGCCACCGCCTCGTCGAGGGACTGATGCTCCCACACCCGCACCACCCGCCAGCCCGCCGCGGCCAGTGCCGTGTCCGCGGCCCGGTCGCGCTCGACGTTGCGGCGCAGCTTGGGTGACCAGTACGACTCGTTGACCGCCGGGTCCCGGCCGTGCTGCGGGCAGACGTGCCAGAAGCAGCCGTCCACGAACACGGCGACCCGGCGCGCGGTGAACGCGATGTCCGGCCGGACCCGCGCGCCGCTGTCCAGGTCGAGCCGGAAGTCCTTGCGGAACCGGAAGCCCTGCCGGTGCAGCGCGCTGCGCAGGGCGAGTTCCGGCTTGGTGTCGGTGCGCCGGTTGGCGCGCATGTTCGCCGATCGTCCCGGGGTGGGGGGAATGAGCTGGGTCGGGCTCACTTGATCAGCCACGGGGCCAGGGTAGAGCAGCCGGCCCCGGCGTGCGGTGCCGCTAGGCAAGCCAACCGCTGCTAGGCCAGACCGACCAGGGAGGCCACCTGCGCCGCGGTGGCGGCCGCCCCGGTGTGCAGCACGCCGGTCATCCCGAGGGCCTCGGCGGCCTGCACGTTGGCCTCGATGTCGTCGATGAACACGCACTCGGCCGGGTCCAGCCCGAGCAGGCCGGTCGCGTGCCGGAAGATCCGCTCCTCCGGCTTGCGCATGCCGACCTCGGCCGAGATGACCACCGCGTCGAACAGCTCGGCGAGCACGTCGGCGGGGTAGGCGCCGACGCCCCAGGAGTTGGAGAGCAGGGCCGTCTTCAGTCCGGCTCCGCGGACCTGGCGGAGCAGGCTCAGCATGGGCTCGCTGAGCACCGTGGCCGCGAACATCCGCTCCAGCAGCCCCTCGGCCACCACCGACTGGCCGTCCCGGCGCAGGATCTGGGCCGCGAGCATCTGCTCGAACTCCGCGTCGCTGCACTCGCCGCGTTCCAGCATGTGGATCGGGTTGTCCTCGCCCGCCGCGTCGTACGCGCCGGTTACCCAGGCCTTCATGACCGCGTGATAGCTGTCGTAGTCGATCTCGTCGGCGGCGATCCAGGCCCGCACGGTCTCGATGATCGGGTTGGTCATCACCCCGCCCCAGTCGGCGATCACGCCGCGCAGCCGCGGCCGGTCCCCGGCCGCGGCGGGCGGGATGTCCTGGGACGGGCGGAACGGGCGGGGGCTCATCTGGGGGTCAAACACGCTTCCGATCGTAAGCGCCGCGGGCTAACGCCAGCCCAAGGGACGGTGACGTGGACCGCGCCCTGCACCCGCGCCCTGCACCCGCGCCCGCGGTCAGTACGACAACCCCGTGCCGTAGCGGAACGCGGTCCCGCCGGCCCCGGCCGGGATGGTCACCGGCAGCAGGCCGTGCGGGCGCAGCCGCCCGGTCAGCACTCCGGCCGCCGCGCTCAGCGACACGCCGCTGCTGGAGTAGCTCGCCACCGCCGCCCTGATCCCGCCGAACAGGCCCAGGTCGTAGGGCAGCCCGGTGGCCAGTACCACCACGGGCGTGCCCGTAGCGACCAGCCCGCGCACCAGCTGCTGCTGGGCCGGGTCGCTGACCGCGTCCTGCGTGGCCGCCACGATCACCTGGGCGTCCGCGGCGCTCGCGACGATCCGCCCGCCGACGGCCGCCAGATCGGGCTGCAGGGCCTCGGTGAGCCCGGCGGCCGCCGGCCCGGCGACATAGACCCGTTTACTTCGGAGCGGCAGCAAACGATCCTGACCGGCCGCCGCACTCCTGCCCTGTGACCGGTTCGCGACCACAGTGATAGATCGGTTGGCGAGGTGCTGCGATAGGTCCCGTTGCGGAATTGTGTTCTCTGCGCCCGCCACCGCGGACGGGGAGACGGCCGGCCCGCTCAGCAACCCGCGGGCGACCTTGAGGCTGACCACCCGGGTCACCGAGGCGTCGAGCTGGGCCAGGCTGATCCGGCCGCGCCGCACGGCGCGCAGGATGGCCTGGTAGGCCACCCCGGGATCAGTCGGCATCAGCAGCTGGTCGCAGCCGGCCTGGACGGCCTGCACCGCGATCTGGGCCGGGGTGTGGCCCTGCAGTACGCCGCCCATCTGCAGCGAGTCGGTGACCACCACGCCCTGATAGCCGAGCCGGTCCCGGAGCAGGCTGGTGACGATCTTGCGGGACAGCGAGGCAGGCTGCCCGGAGTCGTCGAGCGCCGGGACTTCGATGTGCCCGATCATGATCTCGTCCACGCCGGCCCGGATCGCCGCCTGGAACGGCGGCGCGTCGAACTTCCACCACTGGCGCAGCGTGTGATGGATGACCGGCAGGCCGGTGTGGCTGTCCACGCCGGTGTCCCCGTGCCCGGGGAAGTGCTTGGCCACCGTGACCTCGCCCGCCCGGTGGAAGCCGTCCACCGCGGCCGCGGTCATGCTGGCCACCAGGGTGGGGTTGGCCCCGAACGAGCGGATCCCGATCACCGGGTTGGCCGGGTCCACGTTGACGTCGGCGACCGGGGCGTAGTCGAGGTTGATGCCCAGCGCCCGCATGGCTGTCCCGGTGGCCTGGTCCTGCGCCCGGATCAGGTCCGGGTCGCGGGCCGCCCCGGCCGCCATCTGGCCCGGGAAGACGGTGGTCACCCCGGCCAGCCGGGACACGATGCCGCCCTCCTGGTCCGTGCCGATCAGCAGCGGCAGGTGCGGCCGCTGGCGGCGGGCGGCCTCCTGGAGGCCGGCGGACAGCGCCGCGACCTGGGCCGCGTCGCGGATGTTCTGGCCGAAGTAGATGACGCCGCCGACGTGGTAGCGGCGGACCAGGGCGGCCCCGCCGTCCGCGGCGCTGAGCCCGGGCACGGTCGGCACCAGCAACTGGCCGACCTTCTGGGGCAGCGTCATCGACGTCACGATGGCGGCGATCTGGGGCGACACCGTGGGGCCCGGCGGGGCGGAGGCGGTGATGCGGTGCGGCCCCGTGGCCGTGGTGCCAGCGGCCGGGCCGCCGGCGGACGGGGCAGGGTCAGCCGCACGGGCGGCCGGGCGGCCAGCGCAGCCGGCGAGGGCCATGGCCAGGACCATACCCGGGACGACAAAAGCCGCCCCGGAGGGGACGGCCCTGGTGGTGCGCGGGGGCTGGCGGCGGGGGCGGCGGAATCTCATCGCCGTGCGAGACTACCCGCCCTTAGGCAGCCTTTGTCCTAAACGTCATTTTTGGTCGGTCCATAGCAGGCTGACCTGGTCTCGCACGCTCCGGTGACATGCGACACGGCGGGAGCTCACCGTCTCCCGCCGTGTCGCCGTCGCGGTCTGCTAGACCGGGATCCCCCCCACACCGCGGATCACCGGGCGTCGGTGGAGCCGGCCGACTGGGCCGCCCGGGACGAGGCGGTCCGGGCCCCGGCCTGCTGGGCGTGGGTGCGGACGGACGTCCCGGCGGTCGCGTGGCGGCGGCCCGGAACCATGGTCCGCGGCGCCAGGTGCTGGCGGGCGACAGTAAGGCCGTCCACCGCGGCAACCCTGGTCGTCGGCACGAAGTCGCTGGTGTGAGCCTCGGCGGCGGCCTTGGCCCGGAAGTGCGCACGGGCCTCGGAGTAGTCGGGCTGGCGATGCGGGTGCTTGAACGTGATCCACAGCGGGATGCCGACCATGGCGGCCACGATCAGGGCGATGATGGGGAAGTTCGCGATCACGATGCCGGTCACGGCGTCTCTCCTCGTAGTTCCTCGCCGGCGGCGGCCCCAGCCGGCTTCGATGTTCTGAGGTTGCCCGGCGGGATTCTGCTGCCGGTTGGCAAAGCTTCTGCGGAACCTCTGAATGTGCCAGGGTTAATTTCGGTTGAGCGCCGGATCGCGCCCGCTCACTGCGGCCCGGTAAGCCGGAAGCGGGGCATCGGCGAGGGCAGCAGGAACAGGAAGCCCAGGGTCCCGCCCGCGGCGGCGATCCAGAGCGCGGGGTGCAACCCGAGCAGCGCGCCCGCGGCCCCGCCGGCCAGCGAGCCCACCGGGCGGGTGCCGTAGTTCATGGCCATGAAGGCGCCGGTGACCCGGGACCGGAGCGGGTCGGGCACGACGGCCGCCATGATCGTGCCGATGCTGATGTCCAGGATCATCACCCCGAACCCCGCGACGAACTCGGCCGTGAACAGCATCCCCAGGACCAGGAGCGTGGGGACCGGCGGCCAACGGGACGAGCAGGATCGGGGCGGGATACACGATGCAGCCGATGAGGTAGGCCCGTCCCACGCCGTCCGGGCCGCGATCCGCCGGGTGAGCAGCGAGCCGAGCACGCCGCCGACCGCGCCCGCGCCCAGCACCAGGCCGAGCAGCCCGGGCCGGACGTGCAGGGACCGGGTCACGTAGAGCACGAACAGGGCCATGAACATGAAGCTGAAGAAGTTGATCACGCAGACGCAGGCCAGCGAGGGCCGCAGGATCGGCGAGGACCAGATGAAGCGCGCCCCGGCGCTCAGCGCGCCGCGCCGGTGGTCCGGGTCGGGAGCGGGCTCGGCCGGGCGGATCCGGCCCAGGAAGAACGCCGAGCCGAGGAACGACAGCGCGTCGGCGGCCAGCGCGAACGGCGCGGACAGGGCCTCCACCAGCAGCCCGCCTGCACTGGGGCCGGCCACCGCCGCCAGCGCCCGGCTCTGGTAGATCAGCGAGTTCCCCTCCACGTACTGGGCGCTGGGCACCAGCGCCACGAACAGCCCGGCGTCGGACACGGTGAAGAAGATGCTCAGCGTCCCGGCCGCGAACGCCACCGCGAACAGCTGCGCCAGGCTCAGCACGCCCAGCGCCGAGCAGACCGGGATGCTGGCCAGCAGGGCCGCACGGCCCAGGTCGGCCGCGATCATGGTGGCCCGGCGGTGGCCGCGCCGGTCCACCCAGGCCCCCGCGTGCAGGGCGAACAGCAGGCTGGGCAGCCAGATGAAGGCGCTGAGGTAGCCCATCTCGGCCGGGCTGGCGTGCAGCGCGAGCACCGCGGTGAGCGGCAGCGCGATCGAGGAGACCTGGTCGCCGGCCAGCGAGATGCTCTGGGCACTCCAGTACCGGCGGAACGCGGTCTGGCGCAGCAGCGGGGGGACCCGGGAGGTGAGCCGCCCGGGGGCGATGGCGATGCTCATCCCTCCGCTCCCTCCGGCTCCGGCTGGCCGGGCGCCGCCTCCGGCTGGCGCCCGAACGGCCGCAGCAGCGGGAAGGCCAGGTGCAGGTAGGTGACCAGCCGGGCGTCCGGCGGCCGGAGTTCCGGATGGGCCTGCCGGTCGATGAACTGATCCATCATCTGCTGCGTCTGCTCGCTCAGCGCGGCCAGCTCGTCCGGGGTGACGTACAGGAACGTGTCACCGAACTGGGCCACCCGCTGCCACTCCTGCGGCTCGGCCTGCCGCGCCTCCAGCCAGCGCATCAGGTCCTCGAAGTAGCGGTCGGCGATCACCGAGGTGAGCAGGTCCGCGGCCACCGCGACATCCGGGTTCTCCGCGACGTCGGGCAGGTTGGTGAACATGGCCGTGGCCCGCCATGGCCGCTCCCGGCCCTTGCCCCCGCCGGCCTCCTCGACCAGCCCGTACTTGGCCAGCTGGCGCAAGTGGAAGGACATGCTGGCCGAGCTCTCGCCCAGCAGTTGCGCCGCCCGGGTCGCGGTGAGCGGGCCCTCGACCCGCAGCAGCCCGACGAGCGACAGCCGGGTCGGGTGGGCCAGCGCCCGGAGCGCCCGCGGGTCGCGGAGCCGGGTAACTGAGCGGTTCGCGGGACGGTCTCCCGCCTCGCCCTCGGGCGGCCCACCGGCGGGCTGGCCGCTAGCGGGCTGGCCGCGGGCTGGCCGCCGCGAGGCCCGCCCGCGGCGGCCCGGCGGGGTGCCCTGGAACCGTAGGATCATCTGCCATAGATGCAAAGATAGCTTTGCAAAGAGTCCTTGGGAAGAGAGTTGGCCGACTATGCAAAGCTTTCTTTGCATAAGCGGCCGACCCCGGCGGCGGATCGCCTGCTGGCAGAATCACCCCATCACCGGACGAGGCCGGAAGGCCACCGGAGGCGGGAACGCCGGACAACGCCGGACAGCCGGACGGGACTGGAAGGCCGACGAGCTCGAAAGGCAGGCCCATGCCATCAGTTGCGGTCGTCACCGGGGCGAGCAGCGGGATCGGGGCGGCCACCGCGATCAAGCTGGCCGAGGCCGGCTACCGGGTGATCCTGGCCGCCCGGCGGGCCGGCCGGATCGATGATCTGGCCGGCCAGATCCGCGCGAAGGGCGGCCAGGCCGACGCCGTCGTGCTGGACGTGACCGACCGGCCTGCGGTCGACGCGTTCGCGGCCGGGCTGGAGCGCTGCGACGTCCTGGTCAACAACGCGGGCGGCGCGTTCGGCGGAGAGACCGTGGCCGAGGGCGACCCGGCCGACTGGCAGGCCATGTTCGACGTCAACGTGCTCGGCACGCTGCACGTCACCCAGGCCCTGCTGCCCCGGCTCATCGCCAGTGGCGACGCCACCATCGTGGTGATGTCCTCGACGGCGGGCTTCGTCGCCTACGAGGGCGGCGGCGGGTACGTCGCGGCCAAGCACGCCGAGCACGCGATCGCGGGCACGCTGCGGCTCGAGCTGTACGACCAGCCGGTCCGGGTCATCGAGATCGCGCCCGGCATGGTCCGCACCGACGAGTTCGCGGTCAACCGGTACCGGGGGGACGCCGGGAAGGCCGCCGCGGTCTACGCCGGCGTGGCCGAGCCGCTGACCGCCGAGGACGTCGCGGACACCGTCGCCTGGGCGGTCACCCGCCCCTCGCACGTGAACGTGGACCTCCTGGTCCTCCGCCCCCGGGCCCAGGCTGCCCAGCACAAGGTCTACCGCGTACCCAGCTGACCAGCCCCCGCCAGCGCCGCGCCAGTGCGGTGCCACGCCGCCGCACGCCACGCCACGCCACGCCACGCCACGCCGCGCCAGGATCGTTAACCTGGCCCGTTCGTGTGCCCAAACCGCTGCGATCGCAGCGGTTTGGGCACACGAACGTCCCGGAGGGGCTGGCACCCAGCCGGCCGAGGGTCGGCGGTTGACGTCAGCGCAGGTCACAGCCTGGCGCCCGGCGCCATGACGGGGCCAGCACACCCAGCAGCGGAAAATGACCACAAACGGCCCGCCGCGGCGCGACCCCCCGGCCACCCGCGGCCACCGGGCCCCCCGGCCGCCCAGCCCCGGCCCTCCCGGCCACCGGCCCCCCGGCCCTCCCGGCCCCGCAGCCCCCGGCCCTCCCGGCCCCCCCCGGCCCCGCTGCGCCCCGCCGCCCGGCCCCAGTCGGCGCTGGCCACCGGCGGTCGGCGCTGGCTGCGCCCCCGCCGCTGGCCGCCTGACTTTGCGTCATAAAGTTCCTGGGCCTAAACCGTTGACTTTGCGCCATAAAGCAGGGTCTACTTTATGGCATAGAGTCAACGAAGGGAGGCACCATGAACCCCACACCCGACACCACCGCCTCCGCTGGCAACGGCGGCAACTTCGACCCCCAGCAGGCCGCCGCCCTGCTGAACCAGACCACCCAGCAGGCCCGCCGCAAGCTCGAGCCCTCGCCGCCGTGGCTCCTGGCGACCCGGGCGGTCGCGGTCCTGGCCGCCCTCGGCGCGATCTGGCTCTCCGTGCGCGGACAGCACCCCTACAAGGGACCGACTGGCTCGGACACCCCCATCCTGATCGGATTCGTCATCCTCAACTTCGCCGCCACCGTCGCGGTTCGCAAGCGCGCGATGACCGGGGTACGCGGCACAACCCGGTTCCGCCCGGCCGAGATCATCGTCCTTACGCTGTCCTGGGCCGTCGTGCCCGTGCTCATGTGGGCACTGGCCGCCGCCGGGGCGAGCTTCGCCCTGTACCCCACCACGGTGCTGATCGTCCCCGGCCTGGCCTGGGCGGCCGTCGAGGCGGGACGGGAAGGCTGGCGCGGGAGCGGCGTGGGGCTCGCGCTCGCCGCCGTCGGTGTCGTGGGTGCGTTCGCCGGGCCGGCCGGGTCGTGGGCGGTCGCCGGCGTGGGCCTGTGCGCTGTGCTCCTGGGCCAGGCTGCCGCCATCGCCTGGCGGCAGCGCCGGGCCGTGGCCCAGCCATGACTGACGACGCCCTCGACCCGCTGATCCACGTCCCCACCAGGCTGAAGATCGTCGCGACGCTGGCGGCCCTGCCCGGCGGCGACACGCTCTCCTTCACCCGCCTGCAGGACATGATCGGGCTGACCCCCGGCAACCTGATCATCCACCTGCGCAAGCTCGAAGAAGCCGACTACATCAGCAGCGAAAAGACCAGGAACGGGACCGTGTCCATAACCACGGTCGCTCTCACCGGCCACGGCCGGGCCGCACTCGGCGCCTACACCCAGGCCCTGCGCGACCTGCTCGGCGGCCTGTAAACGGCCCGCCACCCCGGTCTTCCCGGACAGCCCCTGACGAGGGGCTGTCCGCCGTTTGCCGGGGAGCACCCGCGCCACCACCGAAGCGCCTAACCAGGCAGCCGGAACCACCGCCCGCGAGATACCGCCCGCCGCGCCACGCGGCGGTCAGCCCGTGGTCAGCGGCCAGGTGACCTTGGTCAGGTCGGGCACCACCAGGTCGGCGGCCGAAAGGTCCTCCGGCGGGTGGCTGGTCGCCACCGCGACGCAGTACATCCCGGCCGCCTTCGCGGCTGCCACGCCGGCCGGGGCGTCCTCGAACACCACGCACGCGGCGGGCGGCACGCCCAGGCCCCGGGCCGCAGCCCGGTACCCCTGCGGGTCCGGCTTGCCCACGGTCACGTCCTCGGCCGTCACCACCAGCGAGAAGAGCGGGCGCACGCCCAGCTCACCCAGGGTCTGCTCGGCGTAGCGCAGGCCGGCCGAGGTGACCAGGGCCAGCGGGACACCGGCCGCGGCGATCAGCCGGACCAGTTCCACCGCGCCGGCCAGCGGCCCCAGCGGCGGCTGGTGCGGGGCATGGAAGTGCGCGCTGGACGCGGCCATCAGCTCGGCCGGGTCGTGCCCGGGTACCTGGTCCCTGAGCAGGTCATGGACGTCGACGCCGCGGCGGCCGACGAACGCGCGGATCAGTGAGTCGTCCGGGACGATGCCGCGCGAGGTGAACACGTGCCGCCAGCTCTCGTGGCTGCGCGTCTCGCTGTCCACCAGCGTGCCGTCGAGATCGAACACGGCGGCCTGGAAGTGGTTGGGCATCACGCGGTCTGGGTGACCTTGCTCAGCCCGCGCGGGCTGTCCGGGTCGATGCCGAGCCGCCGGGACAGCGCCTCGGTCAGCAACTGCCCGGGCACGATCAGCCCGAGCGGCGCCAGCCACTCGGGCAGCCGGGGACCGGGCACCGCGAGGCTGCTCACCTCGGCCAGGCCGGGACCGCCGCCGATCGCGTAGGCCCGTGCCCCGGCCGCGACCACCCGGCGGGCCAGCTCGATGCTGCCCGGCAGGGCGGGCCCGGAGTCGGCCGCCACGATGATGGCCGGCGTGCTGGCGTCCACCACCGCGATCGGGCCGTGCAGCAGATCCGCCCAGGACAGCCCCATCGCGTGCAGGTAGCAGGCCTCCTTGAGCTTGAGCGCGAGTTCCAGCGCGGCCGCGTACGCGTGCCCGCGCCCGGACACGACGACGCCCATGGCCGGCGAGGGGAGGCGCGCCGTAGGCGTGTCCTCGCCGAGCCAGCCATCCCGGGGGCCGGGGGCTCCGGGGGTAGTCCCCGGGGAAGCAGAGCGGGGGGTTGCCCCCCCGGGCCAACAGAGGCCAGCTCGGACACCAGCGGGGCCAGGTCGGGCGGGCTGGCCAGCATCCGCTCGATCTCGTCCGGCACGCTGCGCAGCAGGCCGGGATCCAGGTCGGCGCCCAGCGCGATGGCCAGCACGGCCAGGGCGGCCAGCTGGGTGGTGAACGTCTTGGTGGCCGGGACGGCCAGCTCCGCGCCCGCCGCGGTCACGAAGGCCACGTCGGCCACCTGGGTCAGCGGCGAGCCGCCGCCGTTGGTGATGGCCAGGGTCCGCGCACCGCAATCCCGGGCCCAGGCCAGCGTCTCGACGATCTCCTCAGTCGCGCCGGACTGGGACAGCGCCACCGCGAGCACGCCGGACAGGTCCATCCGGGCGTGGTACTCGGTGGCGACCGACGGGGAGGCCAGTGTGGCCAGCATCCCGGCGTGCGCCTGCAGCAGGTAGGTCCCGTAGACGGCGGCGTTGTCAGAGGTCCCGCGGGCGATGAACAGCACCTGGCGGCAGTCGCGGGCCAGCGCGGTGGCCTCGCCGCCCCGCGGCATCAGCGTGTCCAGCGTGGCCCGCAACGCCGCGGGCTGCTGCCCGATCTCAGTCCACATCGCGGTCGGTTCAGTCGTCATCGGCAGGCACCAGACATGCTCACGGGTACACCCTCTCACCATCGATCCAGGTCGCGGCGGCCTGCAGGTCGTCGTCGAGCCACACCAGGTCGGCCGCGGCCCCCGGCGCCAGACGGCCCAGGTCCGGCCGGCCGATCAGGTCGGCGGGGACCCGGGACGCAGCGGCCACCGCTTCGGGCAGCCCCGCCCCGGCCGCATGCATGTTCGCGACGGCCCGGTCGATCCGCAGCGCCGACCCGGCCAGGCCGCCGTCCGCCCGGCGCGGCGGCACGCCGTCCCCGGGCGGCAGCGTGATCGGCTCGCCGCCGAGCTGGTACTCCCCCGGCGGCATGCCGGCGCACGCCGCCGCGTCGGTGACCAGGCAGATCCGGCCCGGCGCGGCCGCGAACGCCAGCACGGCGTTGGCCGGGGCCACGTGATACGTGTCCATGATCAGGCCGCTGGTCAGCCGGGGGTCGGCCAGCGCCTGGCCGGGCACGCCCGGCTCACGGGACTTGATCGCGGGCTGCGCGTTGAACAGGTGCGTGACCATCCGGGCCCCCGCGTCCGCGGCCGCCGCGACCTGCGCTCCGGTGGCGTTGCTGTGCCCCACGCTGGCCAGCACGCCCGCCTCGGCCAGCTGGCCGACCGCGGCCAGCCCGCCGTCCACCTCGGGAGCCAGGGTGACCAGCCTGACCAGGCCCGCGCCCGCTGCCAGCAGCTCGTCCACCGCCCCGGGGGACGGCGGCACGATCCAGTCCGGGTTGTGCGCACCGCGCCGCCTCGGCGAGATGAACGGCCCTTCCAGATGCACGCCGAGCACCCGCGCGCCTCGCCACCTCCGCTGCGGCACAAATTCCGCAACGAGGCCCAGTGCGGTGGCCAGCCGCTTCACCGGGGCCGTGATGAACGTGGGGAGGAAGGCCGTGCACCCCGTGCCGGGCAGCCGCTCACTCACGGTGGCCCAGCCGCCAGGCTGGGCGGCCTGCATCTCGACCCCGAAGTAGCCGTTGACCTGGAGGTCAACCAGGCCCGGGACGAGGACACCCTCGGTCAGCTCGGCGTCGGGGGGCTGGGGCGGCGCGCCCTGGCCCACCTGCGTGATCCGGCCCCCGGACGTGACCACGTACCCGGGTTCCAGGACCGGGGCGCCGGGCAGCGCGGTAATGACCCGGGGGGCAGTGATGATCACAGGCGCCTGTTCCAGTCCCGTCAGCTACAGGCCGATGCTGGCCATGAACGGGGCCGGGTAGCGCTCCCCGGCGATCGCGTCCCTTGGCACCGCCTTGCCCAGCGCGATCAGGTCCTCCGGGGTGAGCGCGATGGCCGCGGCGGCCACGTTCTGCTCCAGGTAGCTGCGCCGCTTGGTGCCCGGGATGGTCACGATGTCGTTGCCCTGGGCCAGCACCCAGGCGATGGCCAGCTGGGCGGACGTGACCCCCTTGCTCTCCGCGATCCCGGCCACCCGGCCCGCGACTTCCAGGTTGTGGTCGTAGTTCTCGCCGGCGAAACGCGGGTGGCCGTTCCGGAAGTCTTTCGCGCCGAACCCGCCCGAGGCATCCAGCGACCCGGTCAGCAGCCCGCGGCCGAGCGGGCTGTAGGACACCAGGCCGATGCCCAGCTCGCGGAGCACGGGCAGCAGCGCGTCCTCGGGTTCCCGGCTGAACAGTGAGTACTCGTACTGGGCCGCCGCGACCGGGTGCACCGCGTGAGCGCGCCGCACCGTGGCCGGTGCCGCCTCGGAGATGCCCAGATACCTGACCTTGCCCGCCTGGACCAGCTCGCTCATCGCGCCCCAGGTGTCCTCCACCGGGACGTCCTTGTCCACCCGGTGCTGGTAGTACAGGTCGATGTGGTCGGTGCCCAGCCGCTCCAGCGACGCGTCGCAGGCCTCGCGCACGTACTCGGGCCGGCCGTTAACGGTCCGGCTGCCGTCCGGCAGGCGCTGGTTACCGAACTTGGTGGCCAGCACGATCTCGTCCCGGCGGCCCTTGACCGCCCCGCCGACCAGGCGCTCGTTGGTGAACGGCCCGTAGGCGTCCGCGGTGTCCAGGAACGTCACGCCGAGGTCGAGGGCCCGGTGGATGGTGGCCGCCGACTCCTCGTCATCCGGGGTGCCGTAGGACTGGCTCATGCCCATGCAGCCGAGGCCCACTTCGGTGACGGAAAGGCCCTGGCCGAGCGTGCGTTGTCTCATCAGTTCCCGCCGATCGTGGACTCCTGGCGCAGTCAGGTTACTGGGATGGTTTTCGTTGCGGAGAAGTTGGGGGTTCAGGCGCTGGCCTTGCGGCCGGCCCGGCGCTTGGCCGGGGCCGGCCCGCGGTCCCTGGTCGCCGCGTCCAGGCTGGCCTGGAGCGCGTCCAGCAGGCTGGCGGGCTCGGCGGGGGCGGCGGGCCCGGCGGCCGCGGTCACCTCACGGCCCTCGGCCTTGGCCTCGACCAGCTGTTCCAGCGCTTCCCGGTACCCGTCGTGGTACTCGTCCGGGTCGAAGTCCTCGGTCATCGAGTCGATGAGCGAGGTCGCCATCCTCAGTTCCTGGGTGCGGACGTCGATGTCGGCGTCCAGGAACTGGAAGTCCGGGACGCGCACCTCGTCGGGCCACAGCATCGTCTCCAGCACCAGCAGGCCGTCGCGGCTGCGCAGGACGGCCAGCGACTCGCGCTGGCGCAGCGCGACGCGGGTCACGGCCACCTTGCCGGAGCGTTCCAGCGCATCCCGGAGCAGCACGTAGGCCCGGGTCCCGGCCTGCTCCGGCTCCACGTAGTAGCTGCGGTTCCACAGGATCGGGTCCACCTGGTCGGCTGGGCTGAAGCTCAGCACCTCGATGCTGCGCGCCGTCGGCAGCGGCAGCTGGCCGAGGTCGTCGTCGGTCAGCACGATCATCTCGCCGTCCGGCAGCTCGTATCCCTTGGCCACGTCGGCGAACGGCACCTCCTCGCCGTCCAGCGAGCAGATCCGGCGGAAATGGATGCGGCCGCCGTCCTCGGCGTGCACCTGGCGGAACGCCACATCCCGTTGCTCCGTGGCGGTGTAGAGCTTCACCGGGATCGTGACGAGCCCGAACGAGATGGACCCCTTCCACATGCTGCGCATGCTGTCTCCCTACCCAGATGCGAGGAATGTGCCCCTCTGGGACCCGGCTTTGGGTACGGCTGTCATGATGAACGGACCGCGCAGTCCAGCGAGTCGGGGGATGATCAGCACATGCCTGACTTCGACGTCGTCGTGCTCGGCGGGGGGGCTTCCGGCAGCCTGATCGCTGTCGAGGTGTCGCGCGCCGGGCGGTCCACGGCCCTGGTGGAGGCGGGCCTCGTCGGTGGCGAGGCGCCGTACCTGGCCGATATGGCCTCCAAGTCGCTGCTCCAGTCCGCCCGCCGCGGCGAGACCTGGGAGCACGCGGTCGCCCGCCGGGACGAGGTCGCCGTGCACCTTGATGACGCCGCGGCCGCGGCCCAGCTGGCCGAGGCGGGGGTGACCCTGATCCGCGGCACGGGCCGGATCAGCGGGCCCGGCACCGTGCGCGTCCAGCCTCACCCGGCCAAGCCCGGCCTGAACGGGGCGGCCCCGGCCGGCCCGCTGACCCTGCACTACCAGGACCTGGTCGTGTGCACCGGGAGCGAGCCGGTCGCGCCGCCGGTCGAGGGGCTGACCGACGTGCCCGCCTGGACCAGCGCGGAGGCGCTCACCTGCCCGGACCTGCCCCGGCGGCTGGTGGTGCTGGGCGCGGGCCCGGTGGGCTGCGAGCTGGCCCAGATTTACGCGGCGTTCGGCTCGCAGGTCACGCTGGTCGAGGCGGAACTGCACCTGCTGCCCGGCGAGGCGCAGTTCACCGGCGAGATTCTCGGCGATGCGCTGCGGCGCACCGGGGTGGACCTGCGGCTCGGGTCGGCCGTGGTCAAGGCGGAGACCACCGACGACGGGCTGGCGCTCGCGCTGGCCGACGGGACCAGGATCGAGGCCGACCGGGTGCTGCTGGCCAGCGGCCGGCGGCCCCGGCTGTCCGGGCTCGGCCTGGAGGAACTCGGCATCACGGCCGGCCCCGGCGAGATGCTGCCGCTCGACGAGACCTGCCGGGTCGTGCCCAACGCTCCGGGGAGAGCCGTTCCCGGCGGCCAGGGCAACGCGGGGCCCGGCCCTACGGGGCCCGGCCCTACGGGGAAGGCCGCCCCGGCGGGAAAGAAGAACCCGGGGCGGATCTGGGCCGCGGGTGACGTGACCGCGATCGCCCCGTACACGCACACCGCCCGCTACCAGGCGCGGATCGTCGCGGCCAACCTGCTGGGCGGCCACCGGGCCGCCGACTACCGGGCCATCCCGCGCACCGTGTACACCTCGCCGTCGGTCTACACCGTGGGCATGTCCCCCTCGCTCGCCGCGGCCACCGGGGTCGAGCTGATCACGGTCAGCTACGACCTGGCCGAGACGGCCCGGGCCACGGTGGAAGACGACGACCGCGGCCGGGTCGAGCTGTACGCGGACGCCGCGTCCGGCGACGTCCTGGTCGGCGCGGCCGCTATCGGGCCGGACGCGGAGGAATGGATGGGCGAGGTGACGCTGGCCATCCGGGCCCGGATCCCGCTGGCCGTGCTGGCCGACGTGGTGCACGCGTTCCCGACCTACGGCGAGGCGGTCGGGACCCCGTTGCGGGGCCTGGCCCAGCGGTCGGCGGGCCCGCCCGCCGGGCCCGGCGCGGGCCCCGGGCTGGCCGCGGACAGGGGGCCGGGGGCGGACGGGGGCACCGGGCCGGGCGCGGATGCGGGACCAGGCGCGGGCAGGAGCGCGGCAACGGACGGTGACGGGAACACCGGCGCGGCAGCCGGCGGTAACGCCGGTCCGGGCGCGGGCGGGGCGGCGGCGGGCACCCAGCCGGCCCGGACCCTGCTGGGGCAGGCCCGCGCCGCGAGCCCCGGGCCGGCCACGGGCCAGGCCCCGGGGGCACTACCCTCAAGGAAACCGGCCGCGCCGCCTGCGGCGGAACCCGGCCGGGTGACCACCCAACCGTCACCCAACACCTGAGGGGCGCTGATGAGTGACATCAGCCCGGAATCCATTGAGGACCCCGAGGTACCGACCGAAGACGCCCTCGAGCAGCACCAGCCCCTGCCGGACGAGGGCGAGGAACCGGAAGACTTCGAGCTGCCCGACGAGGCGAACGTGGCCGATGCGGTCGAGCAGCACCAGGAGGTCGAGGGCGACGACGAGAGCGAGGGCGAGCACCGCTGACCGGCGCTCGCCATCCCGCCTGATGTAACCCCCGAATGGCACTCAGGGTCACCCTCCGTTACCTCCTTCCCGGGGGACGAGCGGTCGTAGGATGGCGTGCATCGGGTGGAATTGCCGCCCGACTGACGCAACGGAGAGTCTCGTGACAGCAACACCGCAGGCCCGTACGGCCGGTACGCGGCTGCCGAGGCAAGCCCGGCGTCGGCAGCTACTGGGTGCGGCCCAGGAAGTCTTCGTCGCGCAGGGCTACCACGCGGCGGCGATGGACGAGATCGCCGAGCGGGCCGGGGTCAGCAAGCCCGTGCTCTACCAGCACTTCCCGGGCAAGCTGGACCTCTACCTGGCGTTGCTGGACGACAGCGTCCAGGCCCTGACCGGCACCATCCGCGACGCGCTCGCCTCGACCACCGACAACAAGCAGCGGGTCAGCGCCACGTTCCAGGCGTTTTTCGACTTCGTCGCGAGCACCGGCGAGGCGTTCCGCCTCGTCTTCGAGTCCGACCTGCGCAACGAGCCCGCGGTCCGGGACCGGCTCGACGCGGCGATGCAGGTGCACGCCGACATGATCAGCGAGTTCATCCGCGAGGACGCGGGGCTGGGCGACGACGAGGCCCACCTGCTCGGCATCGGGCTGGTCGGGATGGCCCAGATCAGCGCGACCTACTGGCTGGGCACCGACCGCGCCATCCCCAAGGACGCCGCGGAGCAGCTCATGGCCCGGCTAGCCTGGCGCGGGATCAGCGGCTGGCCGCGCACCGTCTGAGCCACCCGGTCCGTGACGGCCTGCCGCCACGGTCTGCTACGCAGTCCAAGCCCAACTAACAGTCCGAGCCCAGGAGCGCCGTGGAAGTCAAGATCGGGATTCAGAACATCCCGCGCGAGATCCTCGTGGAGACCAACGTCTCGGCCGAGGAGCTGGAGCGTGCCCTCACCCAGGCCATGACCTCCGACGACGGCGGGCTGTTCGTGCTGCCCGACGACAAGGGCGGCAAGTTCCTCGTCCCGGCCAGCAAGATCGCGTATGTCGAGCTGTCTGACGTGGAGCAGCGCCGCATCGGTTTCCGCTAGTTCGGCCGGCCGGGGTTAGCTCGCCGGGGTTAGCCGGACCTGTTAGCTGGCCAGGCCGAGCGAGGCCATCCGCTGCGCGTGCGCGTCGGTCATCCGGGCCAGCATCCGCCCGATGTCGCCGAGCTGGCCGGGCGGAGCGTCGCTCGCTTCTTCCGTGCCGGCCTGGGCGGCACTGGCCTGGACGGCACTGGCCTGGACGGCACTGGCCCCGGCGAGCAGGCCGGCCAGCGAACGACGGTCCGCGACGACCCGGTAGGCCTGGGCCAGCGCCTCCCCGACCAGCCGCCGGGCCCACAGCGCGAGCCGGCCCCCTAGCTGCGGGTCGGCCGAGATAGCCGCCCGGACCCGGGCGATCACGAACTCCGCGTGCCCCGTGTCGGCCAGCACCTGCAGCACGAGCTCGCGGGTCTGGGCGTCGACCAGCTCGGCCACCGCCCGGTAGAAGTCCGCCGCGATCGCGTCCCCCACATACGCCTTGACCAGGCCCTCCAGCCAGTCAGCCGGGGCGGTGCGGGCGTGGAAGGCGTCCAGCGCCGGAGCGAACGGCAGCATGGCCTGGTCCGGCTGGGCCCCCAGCGCCGTCAGCTGGTCGCACAGCAGCCGGAAGTGGCCGTACTCGGCGACCGCCATCCCGCCCAGCGCGGCCTTGTCCGCGAGCGAGGGAGCGAGCGCCGCGTCCTCGGTCAGCCGGAAGTAGGCGTCCAGTTCCGCGTAGGCCAGCAGGCCGAGCAGGTCGATGATCCCGTCACGGGGAATACCGTCCTGCCCGCTGGGCTCGCGGGGCCCACCTGGCGCCTCGTCGCGCCGCTGTGCTTCGGTCACCCGCGAAGCGTAACAACCGGGGTACCGCGAGTTGATCCGCCCGCAGGCCAGGACACATTGGTACACTGCGAGTCAGAACTTGGGATGGAATGCGGCAACTCCCTGCCGTGTTCCTGTAGCAGTAGGGTTCGTGGCCAGCCTGGCGCGATGGCGCGAGGGCGATGGCAGGACACGGCGTTGGCAGGACACAACGGCGAGACCGCCAGAGCAGGGCTGGCCGGCTGCCTTACTGTACTGGCGGGCGCGGCCCGTCAGTAGAGCCGATAGCCAGGTCCGCAGTGGCAAGGACACGCGTATAGGGCGTGCCCAGACAGCGGGCCACTGATGGAAGCTGATTCAACTGACAACCACACTGACATCGTCCGTAGCAGAACCGCCGGCTGAGGATAATCCGGCCGCAGATTCTCCGGGCGTAACGCAAACGTTCCGTGACCTTGGCGTGGATGAGCAGATCTGTGCGGCCCTGGAGGTCGCCGGCATCACCTCGCCCTTCCCCATCCAGAGCCTCGCGCTGCCCATCGGGCTGAGCGGGCACGACATCATCGGCCAGGCCCGCACCGGCACCGGCAAGACGCTGGCCTTCGGCATCCCGCTGCTGCAGCATGTGGCAGAGGCGCCGGCCACCCAGCCGTCCGCGCCCGTTTCCCTGGTCGTGGTACCGACCCGCGAGCTCGCCGGCCAGGTCGCCGAGGACCTGCGCGTGGCAGGCCGGCTCGGGGGCGCACGGGTGGTGACCGTCTACGGCGGCCGCGCCTACGAGCCCCAGATCGACGCCCTGCGCGCCACGGTGGACATCGTGGTCGGCACCCCCGGCCGCCTGCTCGACCTGGCGGGCCAGCGGCACCTGGACCTGTCCGGGCTGCGCTCCCTGGTCCTCGACGAGGCGGACAAGATGCTTGACCTCGGGTTCCTGCCCGACGTTGAGCGCATCCTGGAGCTCACCCCGTCCACCCGGCAGACCATGCTGTTCTCGGCCACCATGCCGGGCGACGTGGTCCAGCTGGCCCGGCGGCACCTGCGCCAGCCCCTGCACGTCCGCGCCGAGCATGGTGACGAGCCTGACCTGGTCCCGCTGACCGTGCAGCACGTGTTCCGGGCCCACCAGATGGACAAGATCGAGATGCTGGCCCGGATCCTGCAGGCCAACGGGCGCGGGCTGAGCATGGTGTTCTGCCGGACCAAGCGGTCCGCGGACCAGGTGGCCGAGGCCCTGACCACCCGCGGCTTCGCGGCCGCGGCGGTACACGGCGACCTGGGCCAGGGCCAGCGGGAACGGGCCATGCGCGCGTTCCGCAACGGCAAGATCGACGTGCTGGTGGCCACCGACGTCGCCTCCCGCGGGCTGGACGTCAACGATGTCACGCACGTGATCAACTACGAGTGCCCGGAAGACGACAAGGCCTACCTGCACCGCACCGGGCGCACCGGCCGGGCCGGCCGGGACGGCATCGCCGTCACGTTCGTGGACTGGCGTGACATGCCCCGCTGGAAGCTCATCAACGAGGCCCTGGGCATGGGCATCCCGGAGCCACCCGAGACCTACTCCACCTCGGAGCATCTGTTCGAGGCCCTGGACATCCCGGCCGGCGTGAAGGGCAGCCTGCCCCGCGCCGAGCGGGGACGGGCCGGCCTGGACGCCGAAGAGATCGAGGACATCGGCGAGACCGGGAAGGCCCGCTCGCCCCGGCGGCCCGCACGGCGCCCCGATCAGGGCTCGCGCTCCGATCAGGGCCCGCGCACGGATCAGCCGCGCAAGACCCGCGTCCGCAAGCGCACCCGGTCCGGGGTGTCGGTGCGCGGCACCGACACGGCCCAGCCCGACCAGGTCCCCCCGGCCAAGGCCGAGGGATCCGCGGACAGCCCGCCCCGCCGACGCCGGCGCCGGTCGGGCCGCGGCCGGAAGGACAGCACAGCCAGTTAGCAGGTTTCATGGGAACTTCGAGGATCCGTCAAGGCCGGGTAAGGCGTAGCTGGAGCATCCCTGGGTAGGCTGGCCGCCTGTGAGTACACCAAAAGCCCTGCAATTGCCCTCCGGGGTGCGGCGGCTGACCATCGAGACCGGCCGCGGCAAGTTCGCCGCGCTCGAGGCGTTGCCGCTCAGCGGGATACATGAGCGGCAGCCTGCGCTGCTCGTCCCGGGCTACACCGGGAGCAAAGAGGACTTCCTGCTGATCCTGCAGGCGCTGGCGGCCGCGGGCCGGCAGGTGGTCGCGATCGACATGCGCGGGCAATTCGAGACCCCCGGCGCGGACGACGCGGCGGCCTACCAGCTGCCCGCGCTGGCCGCGGACGTGGCCATGGTCGCCGGCTGGCTCAGTGAAGGGCACGACGGATCCCCCGGCGCGGCCGAAGGCCGCGGCGTCCACCTGCTCGGCCACTCCCTCGGCGGGCTGGTGACCCGGGAGGTGCTGCTGGCCCGCGCCGCGCGGGTCAGCTCGCTCACCCTGATGAGCTCGGGCCCGGGGGCGCTGAACGGCCCGCGGGCCGTCGTCCTCCGGGAACTCCTGGCCGAGCTGGACGGAACCGGCCCGGAGGGGCTCGGCGCGGAGATCGAGCGCATCTGGAATACCCGGCTGCAGCCGGAGGCCGTGGCGGGCGGCGTCCCCGTGCCGATCATCGACTTCCTCCGCACGCGGATGCTGAGCAGTTCCCCCACCGGGCTGCTGGCCATGGCCCAGACCCTGCTCAGCTGCCCGGACCGGACCACGGCCCTGGCCCGGCTGGACGCGGTCCCGGTCATGGTCCTCTACGGCGAGAACGACGACGCGTGGGAGCCAGCCGCCCAGGAGGACATGGCGGCCCGGCTGCGCGCCCAGCGGGTCTGCATCCCGGCCGCCGCCCACTCTCCCGCCGTGGAGGCGCCGGAGACCACGGCGAGCACGCTGACCAGCTTCTGGAACGCCACCGAGTGCCACCAGGCCCGGGCGTCCCGCCCCTAGCGGCCCGGGGCTGACCGCCGGGGCTGACCGCCGCGGCCTGGGGCGGCCAGCGCCCTACCCGCTTACTCGTCCAGGTCGGCCAGGCCGTCCCAGGGACGCCGGGCCGGGGTGGCGGCGGAACCCTCCGGGCAGAGCGCGCGGAAGTCGCACCAGCCGCAGCCCGGGCCCGGGCTGGGCGGGAACACCTCGTCCTGGCCACCGGCGGGCAGCCCGGCCCGGTAGCGCTGGTCGGCCGCCGCGCACTCGGCGGCGATGTCCTCGGCCCGGCCCAGGTGCCGGTCCAGCGTGGCCGGCGTGTGCTCCCAGGCGTGCACCGTCCCCGTGGGCAGGTGGTGCAGCTCAACCCGGTGGCAGGGCAGGCGCAGCACCCGCCCGGCGGCCACTGCGTACAGCGCCAGCGGCAGCGACGACCGGGCGTCGTCGCTGCTCAGCGGGCGGCGGCCGGTCTTGTAGTCCACTACGGCCAGTTCCCGGCCGCCGGCCGCGGACCGCCGGTCGTCCAGCCGGTCGATCCGGCCGGAGAACGTGATCCGGTCGGTCCGGGCCCCCACCGTCCGCTCCACCCCGGCCGGCTCGTCGGCCGGGTCCAGCCCGGCGACGTACTTCCCGACCATGCCGACAGCGCGGTCCCGCGCCGCCGCGGACTGCGCGTCGCTGGCGAACCCCTCGTTGATCCAGCCGCGTTCCAGTAAGCCGGCGGCGGCCGGAACGGTCCGCTGCGCCTGCGGCAGCCGCCACCATCCGGCCAGCGCGTTGTGCACGCTGGCGCCGAGGCTGTTGTGCGCCCAGGGCGGCCCCTTGCGCGGCGCGGGCCGGTCCAGGTAGGTCATCCGGTACAGCCGCCGGCAGCCCAGCCAGGTACTCAGCCGGGTCGGGGTGCACGCATACAGGCGGCTGGGCATCCCGTCCAGCCCGAGCTGCTCGTCGCCGGGCACGGGGTCAGTCCGGGTCCGCGGGCAGGAGCACCGGGCCCGCCGTCACCCACGAGTCGAATTTCTTCTGAGCCGCCGACACGGTGGTCTCCTCGCCGTGACCGGGCAGCACCCGGGTCGGCCCGGGCAGGGTCAGCAGGTGCTCCCCGATCGCGCTGAGCTGGGCGGAGAAGTCAGGAAACTCGCCATCGTGCGGAACCGGGCCGCTGACCCACAGGGCATCGCCCGCGAAGACCGCCTCCAGCTCCTCGCAGTAGAGGCACACCGAGCCCGGGCTGTGCCCGGGCGCGTGGATCACTTCCAGCGTCGCGTCGCCGACCTCGAAGATCCCCCCGTCCTCCATCTCGATCTCCGGGTCGCCGTCCCGGTGCGACTCCCGCCACAGCAGCCGGTCCCTGGGGTGCAGCGCGACCGGGGACTCGTCCCGCGCCGCCACCTCGTTGGCCGCCGCGACGTGGGCGGCATGCGCGTGGGTGCAGATGACGGCGAGGATCTCCCGCTCGGCCACGGCCGCCAGCACGGCCCCGGCGTCGTGACCCGGGTCAACCACGATGACCTCGTCATCGTCGCCGACGATCCAGGCGTTGCCTTCCGGCGCGTCCGCGTCCCCCGGTGACGCCACCCGCTCTATCCGCGCCTCCATGGCCGGCCTTCCTTCCTCGTCCTTGTTTCAATCCTTGTTTCACGAACGCCCGGACGGCCCCCGCCACCAGCTGGACCGCGATCGCGGACAGCAGCAGGCCGGAGATCCGGGTGAGCAGCTCCACACGGCCACGGCCACGATATCGGCCCCCGCACTCAGCGAGGCGGGCGCCGCAGTTAAAGCGCCACCCTTGACACGATGAAGGTGCGGGACCTCAGCTGCCCTAACCGCCAAGGCACAATGCCTGCTGAATGCCCCGATGATGGAACTGCCAGCCCAGTGGCCGCGTCCAAGAGCCAATCTCGCTGGGAGGGTGGACGCGTGCACGCCTATCGCAAGCCTGGCCGCCTCGCCGGTGCGCCTCGACACGTGACAACCTGGGCGGCCATCCTCGCTCTGCCGCTCGCTGCCGGGATCATCTCCTGCGGCAGCTCGAGTCATGGATCGTCCGCGGGGTCGTGCGCGGCCCGTACCCCGGCCGCGTATTTGGCCGGCGCCCGCGTGGTCCTGCTGGGTGCGATGCTGCCTGGCCGGGCCGTGGACCTCGGCGGTCACCGCGTCCTGCTGTCCCCGGCGCGGGTACAGGTGATCCGCTACCTCAAAGGCTCTGGCCCGCGTGTTGTCAGCGTGGTGACCGGCATAACCTCCGGAAACGTTGTCGGTGAAGATGGCATCGAGCCGGTGGCCGGGCAGCACTGGAAGATCTACACACAGTCGCAACGAATGCCCTACCAGACGTCAATCTGCCAGGGCACCGAGCCGGCGCAAGACGCCGTGACATGGGGCCCGAACCCTCATTCGCAAACTGCCCGTCTGTGGGAGGCATTTCCCGGGCACATGGGGGTGCGAACTTGCCGCCAAGGGCGAGACCTGGCGAGACACCATTTCGCCGGTGCGGCTACAGGCTGACGGCTAACCGCAGATGGCCAGCTGTGTGCCGGTACTCCACATAGAACTTCATGGCCGCGGCCGCTCATCCGCTGCCGGCCGCGGCGGCCCCGCGGCCCCGCTGGCCCCGCCGGCCAGCGCCATCAGCCGCCCGAACGCAGCGGGGCTGGTCGTCTCGACGCCGAGCCGGTGCCCGGTGAGGTCGCCGTGGTCGTCGCTGCCCCCCGTCGTCACCAGGCCCAGGCCGGCCGCGAGAGCCCGGAGCCGGGCCCGTTCCGCCTCGTCGTGATCGGGGTGGTCCACCTCGAGGCCGGCCAGCCCGGCCCCGGCCAGGGTGGCGACCGCCTCGTCGGGGATCCGCCAGCCCCGGGAGATCGCCCCCGGGTGGGCCAGCACGACCGTCCCGCCGCTGGCCCGGACCAGCGCGATCGCGCGGGCCGGGTCCAGCGCGTACCGGCTCACGTAGGCCCGGCCGCCCGGGCCGATCCAGTCCGGGCCGAACGCCTCCCGCGGCGCGGCGATCGCGCCGGCCGCGACCATGGCCCGGGCGATGTGCGGGCGGCCCACGCTGCCCCCGGCCGCCAGCGCCGCCACCTGCTCCCAGGTGACGTCCACGCCGAGCTCCCTGAGCCGCTCCACCATGGCCTGGCCGCGGCGGACCCGGTCGTCGCGGATCGACTGGCATTCCGCCGCGAGCTCCGGGCTGGCCCCGCCCGGGAGGTAACTGAGCAGGTGGACGCTGTGCCCATCCAGCCGGGCGGACAGTTCCATGCCGGTGACCAGGGACAGCCCGTCCGGCCGGGCGCGGCGTGCCTCGTCGTGCCCGGCCAGGGTGTCATGGTCGGTCAGCGCGATCACGTCGAGACCGGCCGCCCGGGCGCGGCGCATCACCTCGGCGGGCGGGTCGGTGCCGTCCGACGCGGTGGAGTGGGAATGAAGGTCGATGCGCACGACGGCTCATCGTACGGGGCGGGGGCGGCCGCCGGGCTGGCTCTGCTCGTCAGCGCCCGGCGGGCGCGGCCCAGCGCCCGGCGAGCGGCCCAGCGCCCGGCTGGCTCCCTTCAGCCGGGCAGCCGCGGTGACAGCGCGCCGAACGGAACGTCCAGCTCCTGCCCGGGGTCGCGCAGGTCCCGCAGGGACAGCGTCTCCAGCAGGAGCGTGCCGGCCGTGTCCGGCCACAAGATCATCCACAGCCAGCTGGCCAGCACCTCCCCGGCGAACACGGCTGCCCCAGGCGACTCCACGCTCCACAGCGGGAACTCGTGGTTGCCGAACTGGACCAGCGCGTGCGGCGGGCCCGCCGCGAATCCCTCCCCCGGATCGGGGCCCTTCAGCCCGGCGAGGCCCGCCCCCAGGCCGAGGCCCGGCTCCTCGGAGATGACCAGCATCTCGGCCAGGCCGCCGACCGGGCTGGGCCCGGACAGGGCGACCACGCAGCCCCTGGTCCCGCTGCGGTCATCGCCCGCGCCGGTAAACCCGGTGACCAGCCAGCCCAGCGGGATCGGCCAGGGCAGCCAGACCGGCACGGCGGCCGACTTGAGCAGTACGTGCAGTCCCTCCGTGGACGGGACGTGAGCCGGCCGGAGCGGCTGCACCGCACCATGCCGGGCGCACTGCCAGGAACTGTGCCAGGCGCCCGGCTCGCTGAGTTCGCCCTGGCAGCGGGGGCAGATCGGAGCCTTCATCATGAGTAATGACGTTGATCTCCAGCCGCGCCCACGTCAAGCACCAGAGGGCCCTAATCACCCGGGCCGCCGGGCCCGCCCCGGTTGAGCCCGCCGGCCCGGGCCGGGGATACTGGCCGGGTGCCAGCGCCGCGGGTCCCCTGCGTGGGAGCGATCATCAAGGACGGGGCGGGGCGGCTCCTGCTGATCCAGCGGGGACACGAGCCGGAGGCGGGCCGGTGGTCATTGCCCGGCGGCCGGATCGAGCCCGGGGAAAGCGATGAGCAGGCGGTCGTCCGGGAGATCCGGGAGGAAACGGGGCTCCGGGTGACCTGCGGGCCCCTCATCGGGTCGGTCGAGCGGCCGGGCCTGCGCGGCGCGGTGGTGGACATCAGGGACTACGCGGCCACGGTGACCGGGGGGACGCTGGCCGCGGGCGACGACGCGGCCGATGCGCGCTGGGTGAGCCCGGCGGACCTGGCGGGGCTAACCCTGACCAGCGGCCTGGCCGAGACGCTCACCGCCTGGGGGGTGCTCGGCTGAGGCTCCGGCGGGGCCCGGGCCGGGAGCCCCGGTGCGGGCCAGCCCGGCCGCGCGGCCCTTGGCCGCGGTGACCAGGGCAAGCTTGCGGGACGCCTCATCGATCATCTCGTCACCGAGCATCACCGCGCCGGTCCGACGGACGTCGGTGGCGTGCGCGTAGGCGTCCAGGATCAGCTCGGCCCGGTCGTAGGCCTCCTGGTCCGGCGCGAAGACCTGGTTGACCGGATCGACCTGCCCGGGATGCAGCACCCACTTGCCGTCGTAGCCGAGGGCTGCGGCGCTGGCCGCGTCCTGGCCCAGCCCGTCGAGGTCGCGGATGGCCAGGTACGGGCCGTCGATGGCGGCGATCCCCCGGCTGCGCGCGGCGACCAGGATCCGCATCCGCGCGTAGTGATAGGCGTCACCGCGGGTGTAGCCGGCGGCTGGGCCCCGACCTGGAGGGACCGCATGCCGATGCTGGCCATGAAGTCCGCCGGGCCGAAGACCAGGGCCTCCAGCCGGCCGGACGCGGCGGCGATAGCGTTCACGCCGGCCAGGCCGCGGGCGTCCTCGATCTGGGCTTCGATGCCGATCCGGCCCCGCTCCAGCCCGGTGGCCTGCTCTATCTGGGACAGCAGCAGGTCCAGCCAGGTGACCTGGGCCGGCTCGCTGGCCTTAGGCAGGATGATCACGTCGAGGTTCGGGCCGGCCCCTCCACCACCTCGATCACGTCGCGGTAGGCCCACGGAGTGGTGGCGTCGTTGATCCTGACCGCGCGAGTCTGGCCGGCCCAGCCGCCGCCGTTCAGCGCCGCGACCACGGCCGCCCGGGCCGCGGGTTTCGCGCCCGGCGCGACCGCGTCCTCGAGGTCGAGGAAGACCTCATCCACCGGCAGGGCGCGGGCCTTGTCCAGGAATCGGGGGTTACTGCCGGGCACGGCCAGGCAGGTCCGCCGGGGGCGGTACGACGACGCCATTCGGTCACAGCCTCCCGACTCGTTCTGGCACGCTGGCTGCGTGAGCGATACCCAGCCGGAGGCCGGCCAGCTCGCCCTCATCGCGGAGGCTACCAAGCGGGCCGGCCTGATCTGGATCACGGTCCCGGGCCCGGGCGGTCCTGGCCCGGGCGGGGCGGAGCAGGAGCGGCCCCGCCCGGTGTGGCACGTCTGGCGTGACGCCGCATACGTGCTGACCGGCCCGGGCGAGCAAGACGTCCCCGGGCTCGGCGAGGCCAGCCAGGTCACCGTCACGGTGGCCAGCAAGGACACCGGAGGCCTGCTGGTGCGCTGGACGGCCCGGGTGAGCCGGGTCGATCCTGGGTCCGCGGAGTGGCCGGTCATCATCGGCGCACTGCTGGCTGGCCGCCTGAACGAGCCGGCCAGCCCCGGTGCGGCCTCTCCCGCGCAGCGCTGGGCGCGGACCGGGACCGTCTACCGGCTCAGCCCGGCCGCCCCGTTCGACCCAGGGTTCGGCGCTCCGTAGCATGAGGGAATGGTCATGCCGCCCGCTGTTTCCTCTCCCCCCACCGCCGAGCAGGTCACCCAGGCCCTGGCGGGAGTGAACGACCCCGAGATCCACAAGCCGATCACCGAACTCGGGATGGTCAAGAACGTGGCCGTGGACGACCACGGGGTCGTGCGGGTCGATATCTATCTCACCGTGTCCGGCTGCCCGCTGCGCGACACCATCACCCGGGACGTGACCGCGGCGGTCAGCAAGCTGCCCGGTGTGGCCGAGGTCCGGGTTGACCTGGACGTGATGAGCGAGGAGCAGCGCCGGGAGCTGCAGACCAGGCTGCGCGGCGGGCGCCCGGAGAAGGAGATCCCCTTCGCCCAGCCCACGTCGCTGACCCGGGTGTTCGCGGTCGCCAGCGGGAAGGGCGGGGTCGGCAAGTCCTCGGTCACGGTCAACCTGGCCGCGGCGCTGGCCAAGGCCGGGCAGAAGGTGGGCGTTCTCGACGCCGACATCTACGGCCACTCCGTGCCCCGGATGCTGGGCGTCACCGACCCGCCCACCCAGGTCGAGCAGATGATCATGCCGCCGACGGCGCACGGCGTGAAAGTGATCTCCATCGGGATGTTCACCACCGGCAACGCGCCGGTGGTCTGGCGTGGCCCGATGCTGCACCGCGCGGTGCAGCAGTTCCTGGCCGACGTGTACTGGGGCGACCTCGACGTGCTGCTGATGGACCTGCCGCCGGGCACCGGCGACGTGGCCATCTCGGTGGCTCAGCTGGTCCCGGGTGCGGAACTCATCGTGGTCACCACCCCCCAGCTGGCCTCGTCGGAAGTGGCCGAGCGGGCCGGGGCCATCTCGGTGCAGACCCACCAGCGGATCACCGGCGTGATCGAGAACATGTCGTCGCTGGCCTGCCCGCACTGCGGCGAGCCCGTCCCGGTGTTCGGCTCAGGCGGCGGCCAGGCGGTGGCTGACGCGCTGACCCGGGTGACCGGCGCGCCCGTGCCGCTGCTCGGCCAGGTGCCGATCGACGTCCGGCTGCGGGAAGGCGGCGACCGGGGTATCCCGCTGGTGCTGGCCGACCCGGAGTCCGCCGCCGCCCAGCAGCTGAGCGGGATCGCCAGCAGCATGGCGAACCGGTCACGCGGGCTGGCGGGCCGGCGGCTGGGACTGACCCCCGCCTGAGTTCAGGTGGCCTCGGGGTCGAAGGGCGGCATTTCCTCGCGGGCCAGCGTGGCCGTGGCCGTCTGGGCGGCCAGGTAATCCCCCTCGGATTCCGCCGTCCCGGGGGCGGCCCCGTCAGCGTCGTCGTCCAGCCCTTCGAACAGGTGCTTGCGGACGAAGTTACCCGGGTGCAGGTCCCGCACGTCGAAATCGGAGAACTCGGGCCCCAGGCCCTCACGCAGGTCCCTGGTCGCCCCGTCCGCCAGCTTGCGCAGCTCGCGAAGGGTGCGGCCGGCCTGGGAGGCCATCTTCGGCAGCTGGTCCGGCCCGAAGATCACGAGGGCGATCACGCCCAGGACCAGGATCTTCCAGATCGACAGATCGAAAAACACGTCAGCTCTCCAGGCGGGGTGCGGCCGCAGCGGCACGCACGGTCTTTCCTCACTGTAGACCGTCGCCTGCGCGGCCGCCTCCTCCGGAGCGCGCGTCCGCGTCCGCGAGACGGCCACGGGCGCCGGGCCGCATCACCCGAACGGGTTGAGCCAGGAGATCAGGCGGCCCAGGCCACGGCCCATCCGGCCGAGGAACCCTGGCCTGGTGTTGTGCGGCAGCACGCCCACGACCTGGGCCAGGGTCTGGTCCGGCGCGTCAGCGATCAGTGTGTAGACGAAGCCGCGGGCGGACCAGGCCACGCTGCGCTGGTCAGGTCCGGCGGCGTACACGCGGTCCCCGCGCAGCGCGACCTGCGACCATCCGCTCAGCTGGGCGGGCAGGTGGCCGCGCTGCACGAACAGTGAGATCACGGACAGGCCGTCGGAGTAGGCCAGGTCCACCACCGTGCCGGCCGGGCCGCTGGTCTGACTCGCCCGGACCAGGCTGAGCTGGCCGGGCAGTTGCGCAGGAAGCGGCCAGCCCGCGGTCCGCAGCCGGGCCAGCTGCTCGCTGGCCAGCGGCCTGCCCCCGGACACGGACGCGGTGCGCGGCGCCGCCGCGGCCGCGGGTGAGCCGAGCCTGAGGCTCACGAACACGTCTTCGCTGACCATCCGGGCGCTGCCGTCGAACGTCTCCCGGCGCAGCGGCAGCTTGGTCGCGATGTCCACCCAGAACCGGGCGGCCAGCTGGCCGTTCCGGTGCCGCAGCAGGAGTTCCTGGGCGGGGCGGCCGGCCACCTGGCCGCGGCCAGCCAGGGACACCTGGTAGTTCTCGGCCAGCAAGGCGACCATCTGCGAGGTCATGGTCATGATGCTCTCGGGATCGCGCTGGCCAGCGGCGTCGTCCCCGTCCCCGTCCGGGTCGGCGGTGCCCCCCTGGTACCGAGGCCGGGCGCTGGCGGGCCGCGCGGCCGACTGGATGAGGGTCTGGTGGTCACGCTGGTGCCACACGTTCACCACGGAGGTCCAGCTGCCGTCCGGGCCCCGCCAGGCCGTCAGCTGGACGCCCTGGTAAGGCACCCGGCGGCAGGCGGTGGCGGCCTCGCTGAGCAGCCGCAGGCCCGCGTCCGCCGTGGCCACGCCCGCAGCGGGGCGGCCCGCGGGCGACCGGGCCGCCGGGGACTGGGCCGGGGACTGGGCCGCGGAGGACTGGCGCAGCCCGCCGTGGCTGGCCGCCAGGGGCATCAGCTCCCCGCCGTGGCCGGCCATGTCCCGCCAGATCACCGTGACGCCGGTGGCGATCAGGCCGAGGACCACCACGGCGGTGGCGAGACGCAGCGGCAGCGGGTCGTGCTCTGGACCGGCCCCCTGGTACGGAGGCGTAGTGCGCGAGAACATCCGTCAGCTCACGGCCCCGGGCTCGCGGACACGGTCACGCTCGCAGTGGCCGCGGGGACCGGGGTGGTGATCCCGGGGGCAGGCTGCCGCAGGCCGTAGCGAACCTGGCCTGGCCGCCCGGCCGCTAGCTGCCTGACTACTGGCCGAACGGCGCGCCACGCGCGCGGCAGCCGCAGCGGCCGCTCCGGTCAAGCCGCTGGCCGCCACGCCGACCGGAACCCGGCTGGCCGGGGTGACCGGGGCCGCGCTGGCGGTCCCGCCGGGTGTCCCGCTGGCCGAGGTCACCGGCAGGTTGCCGGTGACGATCGCGTGCTGGACGAGGAACGTGTCGACCGCGGGGGTGACTTTCGGGCCGGGGGCCTGCTGCTCACCGCCGGCGAAGAACGCCGCCGCGCCGAGCCCGGCGACCGCCGAGGCCAGGATGCCGGCCGTCAGCATCCGGGCGGCCGGGAACATCCCGCGGGGCCGCCACGGCGGGCGGGCGGTCCACGGCCGGCCGTCCGGGGGTATCGCCATGGCCATCAGACGGCCGGTCAGCGCCGCGTCCACCATGGCCTCGCCCAGGGAATGCATCCGTTGCTTGAGCGCACGCAGGGCCACCGCCTCCTGGCGGCAGTCGTCGCAGCCCGCGATGTGGGTCAGGACCCGGTCCCGCTCAGCATCACTGAGCTCCCCGTCGATCAGGGCGGAGATCCGCTGCCCGAGATGATGACTCATAGGTCACCGGCCAGGGGCACGGCAGCGGTCTCCTCCGCGGCGGCCACGGCCGCCGGGGCGGCGGACGCCGGGGCGGCGACTGCGGGGGTCACGGCCGCAGGGCTCACGACCGCGGGGATCACGGCCGCGGGGGTCACGACCTTGGCGGCGATGCCAGGGCGGCGGGGGCGGCGGTGGTCGAGAGCGGTGCGGAGCTGCGCGCGGCCACGATGGATGCGGCTGCGCACGGTGCCCAGCTTTACCCCCAGCGTGTCCGCGATCTCCTCGTAGGACAGGCCCTCGATGTCGCAGAGCACCACCGCGGCCCGGTATTCGGGGGCCAGCGCCTTGAGCGCGGCCTGGATGTCGCCGTCCAGGTGCCGCTCGTCAAAGGCCTGGGCTGGCGTGGGCTCGTCACCGCGAAGCCGCTGCGCCGTGTCGTCACCCAGGCCCTCGAACCTGATGCGCTGCCGGCGCCGCGCCATATCGAGGAACAGGTTGGTGGTGATCCGGTGCAGCCAGCCCTCGAAGGTGCCCGGCGTGTAGCTGGACAGCGAGCGGAAGACGCGGACGAAGACTTCCTGGGTGAGATCCTCGGCGTCGTGGGTGTTGCCGGTCAGCCGGTAGGCAAGCCGGTACACCCGGGCGGAATGCTCACGCACGATCTCTTCCCAGGTCGGCGGCGTCCAGCCGGATGCCGCATCCGGCGTGGTGCCGGGCATGTCCACGATCTCGCCGTCCCGCCGTGTGCCGTCTGCTTCTACCACCATGGTGCCCGGGCATCCCCTTCCCGCACCATAACTGCTCGGATTCTGCTGTGCGCCGCGGCTGGCACCCCGCGGGCCGGGGCAGGCGTGCTCGATCAGCGCTGGTACGCGGGTTTTCTGGCCTGCGTCAGTAGTTAACGCCGGAACAGGCCTCACTGGTTCCCGGGTCACGGCGCGTAACGATAGGCTGCCGGACTGGGATAAGCATGCACCGGAAGGCACACATTGTGAGCGCTGAGGCCAACCTTGCCTACGTCGAGGGCTACCTCACCGAGGACGAGCCGCTGCTGGCCGCACGCCGCGAGGCGGCCGAGATCGGCGGCGCCCCGCCGATCGGGCCGGGCGGCGGGGCGGCGCTGCGCTTCATCGCGGCGGCCATCAGCGCCCGGTCGGTGGTAGAGATCGGCACCGGCTGCGGCACCTCGGGTATCTGGCTGCTCCGCGGCATGCGCCCGGATGCGGTCCTGACCAGCGTCAACGCCGAGCCTGAGCATCAGCGGCTGGCCCGCAAGGCCTTCACCGAAGCGGGATTCCCCTCGAATCGCTACCGGCTGATCAGCGGGAAGGCCCTCGACGTGCTGCCCCGTCTCACCGACGGCGCGTACGACCTCGTGTTCTGCGACGCCGACAAGCAGGAGTACCCGGACTACCTGATCGCCGCGCTGCGGCTGCTGCGCCCGGGCGGGGTGGTGGCGTTCGATAACGCGCTGGCCGGCGGCCGCGTGGCCGACCCCAGCCGGAACGATCCCGCCACCCTCGCCATCCGGGACCTGGCCGAGCAGGTGCGGCAGGACGACCGGCTGGCGCCCGTGCTGCTCCCGGTGGGTGACGGCCTGCTGGCCGCGGTCAAACGCGGGTAGCCCGCCAAACGGGCGGCCCAGCCGGGGCGACTTCTTCCCCGATTACGGTCCGACCGGCGCGCCCGCCAGCCACCTGAGCAGCAGCCGGGTGCCGAAGCCAGTGGCGCCCTTGGTGTTCTCCCCGTCATCGGCGGTGGCCCGGGCCGCGCCCGCGATGTCGAGATGGGCCCAGGCCCGGCCGCCGGTGAACTCACGCAGGAACAGGGCCGCGTCGATGGATCCGGCCCGCCCGCCCGCGCGGGCCACGTTGGCCAGGTCCGCCACGGGGGAATCCAGCGCGTCCCGGTAGTCCTCGGCGAGCGGCATCCGCCACAGCCGCTCCCCGCTCGCCGTCCCTGAGTCCAGCAGCGCCGAGGCCAGCTCGTCGTCGGTGGCGTACACGGCTGCCATGGAGCTGCCCAGGGCTACTCGCACCGCCCCGGTCAGCGTGGCGAGGTCGACCATGAGGTCCGGGGCCAGCACGTCGTCGGCGTAGGCCAGCGCGTCGGCGAGGACCAGCCGGCCCTCCGCGTCGGTGTTGAGCACCTCGACCGTCTGGCCGCCGTAGTGGGTGATGACGTCACCCACCCGCAGCGCCGTCCCGGACGGCATGTTCTCCGCCGCCGCCACCAGGGCGGTCACCCGGTCCCGGGCCCCGAGCCGCCCCAGTGCGGACATCGCGCCGATCACCGCGGCCCCGCCGGCCATGTCGGTCTTCATCGTCTTCATGCCGTCGGCAGGCTTCAGCGACAGGCCGCCGCTGTCGAACGTGATGCCCTTGCCGATGAGCACCACGTGCCGGTCCGCCTGCCCGGGCTGATACTGCGCGGGCCGATAGCTGAGCTCGATCAGCCGGGGCGGGTGGGCCGACCCCGCGCCGACGCCCAGCAGCCCGCCGAATCCGCCGCCGGCGAGCTCGGCTTCCCGCCAGATGCGCGAGGACAGGCCGTGCTCGGCGGCGACCGCGGCCGCCTCGGACGCGAGCCATTCCGGTGTCTTGATCATCGATGGCGTGTTGGCGAGATCCCGGGCGAGAGCCACGGCCCCGGCGATGGTGGTGGCGCGGTCAACCAGGGCCGCCCGGCTGGCCGGGCCGGCCAGCAGCACGCGGATCTCCCCGCTCTCCCCGGACTGCGGGCCCGGGGATTTCATCGTGAACTGGTAGGAGCCGAGCAGGATGCCTTCCGTGAAGGCCTGCACGGCTTCGTCAGGCTCGTCGAGGACGGCGGTGGTGAGGGCGGTACGGCCGGCCGGGAGGCGGCGGGCCAGCGCCGCCCCGGCCCGGCGCAGGGCCTCTGGTGAGGCGTCGCCCACGCCGAGGAACAGCACCGCGACGGCCTCCGTGGCGAGCCGGATCACCGTCTGGGTGATTTCACCCGCCCGGCCGGTCAGCTCCGCGCTGGCGATGACCTGGGCAGCACTCACCCCCAGGTACGCGTCCAGGCCGGATGCGCCGGCACCAGGCACCGGGACCGGGGATTCACCCTCCGGGCTGCGTACGGGGACGGCGATCAGGGCCGGCACGGCGGCCGTGCCCCGGCCGGCCTCGGCCAGGTAGTCAGCCAGCGGTTCCAGGCCAGCCGCTGGCGCGACCGAAACCCTCGCCTTGACCGGCAAGGCTCAGCCGGTGACGGACTTGAGCGCGTCCGAGAGCCGGGCAGCCTCATCCGCGGACAATTCGACCACCAGCCGCCCGCCTCCCTCAAGCGGGACGCGCATCACAATGCCGCGGCCCTCCTTGGTGACCTCGAGCGGACCGTCACCCGTCCGCGGCTTCATCGCCGCCATTCCGCATCCCCTTCCTGCTCGGGGCCGTATGAGACCTCGCGGAGGCCTGCCCGCGCCGGAATCCCGGCGCCTGCGGCGGGTCCGGCCACCCACAGCCGTGTTGATCAGTACCTCTATTATCCAGAGTTCCGGCCTACAGTGGTAACGATCAGCACTCCCTTCCGCCCGCCGCCGTCGGTAACTGGTGTCTCAGGAGTCACTGAGACCACCGCTCGCGGCCCGTCCTGAGGAGGAGTCCGGTGACCGACAGCGTCCGCTGGGACCTCGATGGCGCGGTAGCCACCATCACCCTGAACCGGCCGCAGGCCCGCAACGCGCTCACCGCGGAACTGAAGACCGGGCTGCTCGGGGCGCTGCGCCAGGCCGCTTCCAGCCCCGAGGTCCGTGCGGTGCTGATCACCGGCGCGGGCCAGGCCTTCTGCGCCGGCCAGGACCTGCGGGAACACGCGGAACTGCTGGAGGCAGCCGCGCCAGAAGATGAGGGCAATCCGGTGGCCGGGGCTCCGCCTGCCGGCGCGCCGGCCGCGCAACAGCCCCTGGGCGCCTCATCCGCGGTCGGGCCGCCCCCCGCCGGGGTGCCGCCCGCGCTCGATACCGTCCGCGAGCACTACAACCCGCTCGTGCTGGCCATTATGTCCATGCCCAAGCCGGTCATCGCCGCCGTGAACGGGGTCGCTGCCGGGGCGGGCGCCGGGCTGGCCTTCGCCTGTGACTTCCGCATCGCGGCCCAGGGCGCCAGCTTCCTGATGGCGTTCGCGCGGGTCGGGCTGGCCGCGGACACGGGCGTGTCCTGGACCCTGCCCCGGCTGGCCGGGGCCGGGCGGGCGGCCGAACTGCTGATGCTCGCGGAGCCCATCCGCGCGTCGCGGGCCCTGGAACTAGGCCTGGTCAGCCAGGTAGTGGCGGACGCGGACCTGCCGGCCACCGCGGGCGCGCTCGCCACCCGGCTGGCCGCGGGCCCGACCGCCGCCTACGCAGGCATCAAGGAACAGCTCGGCTATGCGGCCGTCCACGGCCTGGCCGAGGCGCTGGAGAAGGAGGCCGAGGTCCAGACCGCCCTGGGCCGGACCGCCGACCACCGGGCCGCCACCCTCGCGTTCACGCGCAAGCAGGAGCCGCGCTTCCTCGGCCGGTGACGGCCTGGGCTGGGGACTGGGCCGGTGAGGCCGGGCTGGATGGGCCTGCGGCTGGCGGTGACGGCCTGGGCTGGGGATGGGCCGGCGGGGGGACGGGTCAGCGGGCCTGGGCGGCCATGTCCGCGGCGGCCAATTCCTCGTGGGCGCAGACGATCTGCTCGGCGGCATCGACGAGGTCGGAGAAGGCCCGCCACTCACGGTGACCAGCCCGGGCGGTCCAGGAGACCACCCGGCTGCGGCACCAGACGGTCAGGCCGCGCCGGATGGAGAGCACCGACATGCCCGACGCCGGGGCGTCGGCCCGGACGATATGCCCGATACCGCGCTCGGAGAGCATCCGCTCCAGGATGCCGGCGGCCTGCACCGAACCAGGCTGGGGACGGCTGAAGCGGTCTAGGGCGCTGCTGGGCGGGACCGGCAGGGCGAACCAGACCGCCTTGCCGGGAACCTTCCAGCCGCCGAGCCGGGCCCGGGTCAGGTGGTGACCCCACCGCCCCTCAGACAGGCCCTCGATCACATGCAGCCCGCGCCCGCTCACCGCGTCCACCGGGACAGGGATGGCCGGATCGGGCAGCGCATCGTCTTTCCAGCGCGGCAGGGCGTCGAAGACCTTGCAAACCAGTTCCTGCGCCCCGCTGACCGTGCGCAGGTAGAGCCACATTTCCGGAGCCCCCGCCACGGCGCAGCCGCGCGCGTCGAACTGGATTCCCGTCTGCGCGTGCATGCTGTTGGCGGCGAGCTCGCTGGCCATGGTGGCCCCGTCGTACACCGACTCGGCGGGCAGCCCCACCCCGGCCGCCGCCGCGCGGAAGAGGCGGCGGGCCACGGCCGAGCACGTAGCATCCAGCGGAAGTGGGGAGGCAGAGCAGCCGCCGGCCGATACGGTCACGGCCGGCGCGGGTACCGCCGCCGTAACGTGCGGCGTGTCCGCGGCAAGCGACGCTAACATGATCCTCAGCCTTCCCGGCCCGCAATCTGTGAAACACAGATTATGAGTCAGGCGCCCGCCGCGCAACGACATCGGCGCTTGTCGGGTCGGGTTGAACGAGTCTTTACCAAAACCGGCCGCTGGCAACCGGCTCGTGGTGACGCTACGTAAGGTGACAGTGCTGTGGCTATGAGGTAACGAGGAGGGGGGCTGGTGATGCCGGGCTGGTGGTCCTGGCAGTACAGTCGAGCCCGCGGCGGCTGCCCAGCCGCCAGGCCTCGAGACAGGCCCTGCACAAAAAGAATCCCCCGGGCCGCCACCCGGGGGATTCTTCATCTGCCTGGCCGGCCGGGCCGGCCGGATGTGCTGGCCCGGCCGGGCTACGCCGGCGGGTTTGGCTAGCCGGCCTGCGGCTGGCTGGCGCTTGCCCGGCCGGCTGCGCCGGCCCGCCAGCCGGCTGCGCCGACGGGCTCAGCGGTCGAGGTTGTACCGGCCCGCCTTGGTGTCCGACAGGAACTCGGCGAACGCCGCCCGGCTGATCACGTGAGCGCCATCACTGGGCCGGGTGCTGTCCCGGACCGCCACGACGTCCACGAAGTTGGCGGCGACTTCCACGCAACCGCCGTTAGAGGTACTACTGAGGCGCGCCTTGCGCCACTGCGCTCGAGACAGGTCAGTCATTGTCTACTCCAGTTGTTGAGCGAGATGTTCCAGGTAAAGCACGGTATCGCCAGGCTCCTGGGCCGAGTCGCGGATCCGGCTGAAGGCCTGGACGTACAAGCTCACCTCCTCCGGTCGGCTTACCTCCTGGATGGCCGTGTCTGTTTCGGTGAAGACGAGGGGCTCGTCTCCCGGAAGGTCAAAGATGTTGATCGAGGACGACACCCCGGGGCTGGGGCCGTCCGCGAAGCGCTGGATGCGCAGCTCGACGTTGGGCCGGCGGCTCATCTCGATCAGGTGCTCGATCTGCTCGCGCCGCTCCGGCCTGCTGCCCCAGTGGTACATGAGTGACGCCTCGGTGATCACCGCCACCAGGTGCGGCGCGGTGCCGTTGGTGCGGTCCAGGATTTCCTGCCGGCGCTGCCGAGTCTCCATCGCCTTACGGCGCCACGCAGGCGGCCGCGGCCCGGCCCGCATGAAGGCTTCCGCGTAGTCCTGGGTCTGCAGCAGGCCGGGCACCACCAGCGGCATGCAGACCTGGATCCGCTGGGCATCGTTCTCGAAGCCGGGGAACTCGTTCTCGAAGATGTCGGTGTAGTCCCGCCACCAGGGCCGGGCCCGCGCGCGGATGGCGAGGTCCTCCAGCTCTTCCGCGGCGGCGGCATCCACGCCGTAGATCCGCAGCAGATCCCTGATGTCGCTCATCTCAGGGCGCTTCCACTGGTTGGCCTCGAACCGGCCCACCTTGCCGCGTCCCCAGTTGAGGATGTCGCAGACATGGTTGGCCGTGTGACCGCTCTCGGTCCGCAGTTCGGCCAGGCGGCGGGACAGCCGACGCTTGGCTACGGTCGCGCCGTAGGCATCGTCAGCCATCGGGGTCTCCTCCTGGGCAGGATGATGCGTGCAGCATAGCGCTACCTAACTTGTGAATCGCAGATACTTGCATACTCTCATGAGACTCCCAGGTTACGTCGAGACCCCCGGGCACGGAAAAGCCGCATTACGCGCAAGCCCGTCCCGGCCCCGGACCGGACCGCGGTCAGCTGGCCCCGTCGTCGAACTCGCCGCCCCGCGCGCCGTCGAGGAAGCACTCCCACTCGTGGCGGTCGTAGACGAGGATCCGGCCGTCCGGATCACCAGCCACGCGCATCAGCACCCACTCGGTGCAGCCCGCGCCCGCCGCGCCCGCCGCGGCCGGGACGAAGGCGATCTCGATGGCCCCGTCCCGGTCCCCGGACCGCTGCCACCTCTGGCCATCCGGATCAAGGCCCAGCTCTTCGACGGTGGGCTTCCTGGTCACTGCATCCTCCTCAGGCGGCTCCCGGCCGCCAGGCCATCTCACAGTAAGACATGGGTGACCAGACGACGTGGGTGACCAGTCATTGTGCGCAGCCGCCGATGGTCAGGGGAGGCGCGCCACCCCGCACCACAGCCAGCGGGAGCCGTCGGTGTCCGCGGCCACCGGGTCTTCGGCCCCCCACACGCCCGTGTAGCAGAGCTCAGGCCCGGCCCCGTGATACGGCGGCACCAGTTCCAGCCCGTCGAAGAACCGCGCCACCTCGGCCTTGGAGCGGAAGTACATGTGCTCGGTGGCGGTGTCGAAAACAGCCCGGAACCCCTGCACCGCTTGCGGTGGCTTGTGGTCGGCACTGAGGTGGGACAGCGACAGGTAGCTGCCGGGGGCCAGCTCGCGGAGATAGCGGGCCACCAGCCCGTACGGGTCGGACTCGTCGGCCACGAACATGAGGACGCCGGTCATCAGCAGCCCGACCGGCTGGGTGAAATCGATGAGCCGCCGCAGCTCGGGATGCCCCAGTATCCCGTCCGGATCGCGGAGGTCGCCGAGCAGCACGCTGGTCGTCCCGTCACCGGCCAGCAGCGTCGTGCTGTGCGCCCGCACCAGCGGGTCGTTGTCCACGTAGACGACGTGGGTCTCCGGCCAGACGCGCTGCACAACTTCGTGCGTGTTGCCCACGGTCGGCAGCCCGGACCCGATGTCCACGAACTGGTGGATGCCCTGCTGGGCTATCCACTTGGCGGCCCGCTGGTGAAACCCGCGGTTGGACCAGGCCGCGTCCCTGATCTCGGGCACGGCCTTCATGATCTGCTCAGCCGCGGCACGGTCGGCCGCGTAGTTGTTGTCGCCAGCCAGAAGGTAGTCATAGATGCGTGCCGGTGATGGCACGCCGGTGTCCACCCCTTGCGGGACAGGCTGAGCATCGGCCATGTCCACCCTCCCTACGTCCGTCTGGTGCCAGTCTGTCAGGTCCTGTGCGAATCACAACTTGCTAACCGGTGCCCGCGGGGCTGCCACTCACCGCCGGGGTATGGCCCGGCCGGCCAGCCCGCTCCGCCATCTATGGCGGCCGTCACGGCGGACGGAGGGCGGCACCCCCGGTCGCCTCCACCGGGCCTCCGGAACCCCGGCAGAAGCAATCAACCAGATGATCATCTACCACGCCACAGGCCTGGAAGGTGGCGTAAACCGTGACCGGGCCGGTGAACGAGAACCCGCGGCGGCGCAGATCCTGGGCCAGCGCTGTGGAAGCGGGCGTCCGGGTGGCCACATCCGCGGTGCTGACGGGGGGCGCCGGGCGGTCGGCTGGATCGTCGGCATAACTCCAGACCAGCGCGGCAATCCCGGCCGGGATGGCCAGTGCGGCGGCGGCATTGCGGATCACCGCCTCGATCTTGGCCCGGTTCCGGATGATGCCGCTGTCGGCCAGGAGCCGGGTCACGTCGGCCGGGCCGAATCCGGCCACCGTCGCCGGGTCGAAGCCGCCGAACGCGGCCCGGAAGTTTTCCCGCTTACGCAAGATGGTCAGCCAGGACAGGCCGGACTGGAACCCTTCCAGGCTGAGGCGCTCGAAGATGCCCTGGTCGCCGTGGACGGGCCGGCCCCATTCCGCGTCGTGGTAGCCGAGATACTCGGGACTGCTGAACGCCCACGGGCAGCGCAGCAGGCCATCCGGGCCGGCCTGCGCCGGACGGCCCGGGTCAGTCATCGCTGCTGGCGGCCGCTTCCTCGGAAACGGCGTCCGCTGACCCGGTGTCAGTTGTTCCGGCGGCCGGCTGCATCTCGGCGAGCTGCTGGCGGAGCACCGCGATCTCCACCTCGCGCTCGGTGATGGCCTGCGCGGCCCGGGTCAGCGCCTCGTCGGTGACCTGAACGTTGTAGCCCCAGAACGCGGACGGCGGGCGCAGCATCGCCACGTCGGTGGCGGTCATCACGTCGGGGGGGAGGTAGTCCATGGCGAACTCCGCCATCTCGCCACCGTGGCCCATCGCCACGCTCACCACACCGGCGAGAATGACCACCCCGGCCAGTAGCAACAGAATCGGCACGATAATTATCGTCCCACGCCCGGCGCCCGCCGGAGCCCACGGGCAGCCGGCCGTCGCGGATCCCTGTCCCCGGCCACGGGACCGGCCTGCCTTTCAGTCCCCGGTCACGGGGCGGGCCTTCGGCTCGGCGGCCCGGGCCAGGCTGGCATCGGCGCCGTTGTGCTGCGCGTGGGCCTGCTGGATGATGCGCACCACCTCGGCCGGATCGTCCTGCACCGTGATCAGCTCTTCATCCCCGGGTGAGATGTACCCGGTGGCCTGCACCGTGTCCCGGATCCATGTCAGCAGGCCGGACCAGTAGTCGCTGCCGACCAGCACGATCGGGAACTTCGTTATCTTCCCGGTCTGCACCAGCGTGAGCGCTTCGAACAGCTCATCCAGCGTGCCGAAGCCACCGGGCAGCACCACGAGGGCCTGCGAATATTTGATGAATACCGTCTTGCGGACGAAGAAGTAGCGGAATTCCAGCCCGATCTCGACGTAGTCGTTCAGGCCCATCTCCATGGGCAGTTCGATGCCCAGCCCCACCGAGACCCCGCCGACGCTGGTGGCCCCCTTGTTGGCCGCCTCCATGACCCCGGGGCCGCCCCCCGTGATCACCGCGTACCCGGCCTCGGCCACCCCGGCCCCGATGGCCTCGGCCAGCCCGTACTCGCGGCTGCCGGGCCTGGCCCGGGCCGAGCCGAACACCGAGACCGCGGGGCCGAGCTCGGCCAGCAGGCCGAAGCCCTCCACGAACTCGGCCTGGATGCGCATCACCCGCCACGGGTCGGTGTGCACCCAGTCGCTGGGCTCGTGCTTGTCGAGCAGCCGCTGGTCGGTGGTGGTCTCAGGGATGAAGTCGCCGCGCAGCAGGGCAGGCCCCTGGCGGCGGATCCGGCGACGTGACTCAGATTGCACCCTTCGATCCTGCCACGTGGAATGACCTGGTCAGCGTAGCCGCCTCGGTATCGGGGACGCCGCGCCGCCGGCAGCCGCCTCTTAGCCCTCCTGGCCATGATCCCGGCACCTGCGCGACACCGGGCGGTGCGCCTGGCGTTCCAGGACCGTTAACCACCGGCCTGACCGGGTCCAGGGTTCGTGTGGGCCCGGGCACATGCGGCGGACTCGGTCACTCCTGTCCGGGCGCCCCGGTAACTTCTGCATGTGCCCAACAGCCGGCCGCGCCCGCCACGCCCGCGGCGCCAGAAAGCCAGGCGCCGCGTGGTCATCGCGACCAGCCTGCTCGTCGTGCTGGCCGTCGGCACCTACCTGGCCATCCGCAGCCTCGCGCCGGTCATCGGGCCGGTGCTGACCGGGTCGGGATGCTCGGCGGCCTCCGGGCACCAGTCGGTGCTGCTCGATACGCAGCAGGCCAGTATCGCGTCCACGATCGCGGGTGTCGCGCACCAGCAGTCGATGCCCCGGGCCGCGGTCACCATCGCCTACGCGACGGCCATGCAGGAATCCAAGCTGCACGACCTGACCTACGGGGACATGGACTCGGTCGGCGTGTTCCAGCAGCGGCCCTCGCAGGGCTGGGGCCGGCCAGGAAGCTGGAGAACCCGGTCTACGCGACCACGAAGTTCTTCCGCGCCCTGAAGGACGTCCGCGGTTACCAGACCATGCCCGTGTACCGGGCGGCCCAGGCGGTGCAGCACAGCGCGGACGGGGCCGCGTACATCCAGTACGAGCGGATGGCGACCGAGATGGCCGGCGCGTTCACCGGCCAGCGCGGGCACGCGGTCTACTGCTGGTCCAGCACGGCGGGTCCGCGCCACCCGGCCACGGCCCTCATCACCGAGGGGCTGACCAGCACGTTCGGCCACGCCACCGCGGAACTGGCCGCGTCCGGCCCGAGGCGCACCATGCAGGTGCGGATCGGGCACCCGAAGCTCGGCTGGGAGGTGACGTCCTGGCTGGTGACCCACGCCAGCAAGTACGGCATCCACCAGGTGCGGTTCGGCGGGTACCAGTGGCGCGCCTCGGCCGGCCTCAAGGGCTGGGTCCGTGACGCGGGCGCACCGGCCGCGGGCACCATCCAGCTGAGCTGATAGCCTGCGGCCGGCTGGTGAAACTGGTGGCCCCCGGGCGCGGCCGCGGCCGCCTTCGCGACATACTTGCCCAGACCGGGATACTGGGATGCCCCAGACCCACCGGGATAATGCCGGAAGAGGAGTTCCGACGTGACGTACATCATTGCGCAACCCTGTGTCGACGTCCTCGACAAGTCCTGCATCGAGGAATGCCCCGTCGACTGCATTTACGAGGGCGAGCGCATGCTCTACATACACCCTGACGAGTGCGTGGACTGTGGCGCATGCGAGCCTGTCTGCCCGGTCGAGGCGATCTTCTATGAAGATGACGTGCCCGACCAGTGGAAGGATTTCTACAAGGCGAACGTGGAGTTCTTCGGCGACCTCGGCTCGCCGGGCGGTGCCTCCAAGGTTGGCAAGATCAACAAGGACCACCCGATCGTGACGGCGCTGCCCCCGCAGGGAGAGGCGAGCTGACCCTCGCCGCGCGGCTGCCCCGGTTCCCCTGGGACCTGCTAGCTCCCTACGGCCAGACCGCCAGGGCCCATCCGGGCGGGATTGTGGACCTGTCCGTGGGCACCCCCGTGGACCCTGTCCCGCAGGTGGTGCAGGACGCCCTCCGGGCCGCGTCTGACACCCCTGGTTACCCGGCCACGCACGGCACCCGCGCGCTGCGCGAGGCCGCGGCCGGGTGGCTGGCCCGCCGCCACGGCGTGACGGTCGGGCCTGACGCGGTGCTGCCGCTGATCGGCACCAAGGAGTTCATCGCCTCGCTGCCGGCCCTGCTCGGCTGCGGATCCGGGGACGTCGTGGTCTACCCGGAGCTGGCCTACCCGACCTACGACATCGGCGCCCGGCTCGCGGGCGCCCGGGGAGTGGCGGCCGACGGCCTCACGGCCCTGGGCCCGGAACCCGCCCGGCTGGTCTGGGTCAACTCACCGTCCAACCCGACCGGCCGCGTGCTGCCCGCGGGGCACCTGGCCAAGATGGTGGACTGGGTGCGCGAGCGCGGCACGGTACTCGCTTCGGACGAGTGCTACATCGGGCTGGGCTGGACGGCGGAGCCGGTGTCCGTGCTGCACCCGGACGTGTGCCACGGGTCGTTCGACGGCCTGCTGGCGGTGCACTCGGTGTCCAAGCGGTCCAACCTGGCCGGCTACCGGGCCGGCTTCGTCACCGGTGACCCCGCGCTCGTCGCGCAGCTGCTGGAAATCCGCAAGCACGCCGGGATGATGATGCCCGCCCCGGTCCAGGCGGCGATGACGGCGGCGCTCAGCGACGACGAGCACGCGGGGCGGCAGCGCGAGGTGTACGCGGCGCGCCGTGCCCAGCTCCGGCCGGCCCTGGACCAGGCGGGCTGGACGATCACCCACTCCGACGCGGGCCTGTACCTGTGGGCCTCGCGGCCCGGGCACGACTGCTGGTCGTCGGTGCGGCTGCTCGCCGAGGCGGGGATCCTGGTCGCGCCCGGGGAGTTCTACGGCCCGGGCGGCGCGCAGCACGTCCGGGTGGCCCTCACGGCCACCGACGAGCGGATCGCCGAAGCCGTCCGCCGCCTCGCCGCCCTCTCCTGAGCCCGGCCTTAGCCGCACCGCGCGGGTACCGGCCGCCCCGGGGCCTGGCGCACTCATAGGCTGTCGGGTGTGCTCAGCCTCTACGACACCCGGACCCGGCAGGCCGCCGCAATCGAGCCCGCCCGCCGCGGCCGGCTCAGCGTCTATACCTGCGGGCCGACGGTGTACCGCCCGGCGCACGTCGGCAACCTGCGCTCCTACCTGCTGGCCGACCTGATCCGCAGGAACGCCGGACGCCACCGGCTGCTGGTCACGAGCTGCCAGAACATCACCGACGTCGGGCACCTGGCGGACGACAGCGAGATCGATCCGGGGGGCGAGGACAAGGTGCTGGCCCAGGCCCGGGCCGAGGGGAAGAGCGCCCTGGAGATCGCCCGGGTCTACGAGGAGGCGTTCCACGCGGACTGCGCTGCGCTGAACATCCACCCGGCCGACTCGTTCCCGCGGGCCTCGGAATCCATCGACATGATGATCGAGCTCATCGCCCGGCTGATCGAGAGCGGCCACGCCTACCCGGTGCCGGGCGGCTCGGTGTATTTCGACCCCCGGTCGTTCCCGGGCTACGGCGAGCTATCCGGCAACCGGCTCGCTGACCTGCGGCCCGGCCACCGCAGCAGCGCCCGCGCGGGCCGTCCCCATGGCGGCCAGCAGGGTGCGGACCCGGACAAGCGCTTCCACGCGGACTGGGCCCTATGGAAGGCGGCGCCCGCGGCGCGGGAACTGACCTACGCCTCACCCTGGGGCACCGGCTTTCCGGGCTGGCACACCGAGTGCTCCGCCATGTCGCTGCACTACCTGGGCGAGACCATCGACGTGCACACCGGCGGCATCGACCTGCGCTTCCCGCACCACGAGGACGAGCGGGCCCAGTCCAACTCGGTGACCGGGCACGAGGTAGTGCGGCACTGGGTGCACGGCGAGCATCTGCTGTTCGAAGGCCGGAAGATGGCCAAGTCCACCGGCAACGTGGTGCTGCTGGCCGACCTCACCGCCCGCGGGCTGGACCCGCTCGCGCTCCGGCTCGCGTTCCTGGACCACCGCTACCGGCAGCAGCTGAACCTGACCTGGGCGGTGCTGGAGTCCGCGGACCGGACCGTCCGGCGGTGGCGGGAGCGGGTGGCCGAGTGGGCCCGCTCGCCGAGCCAGGCGATGTGCGCACAGTACGTGAGCGAGTTCAACGCGGCGTTCGACGACGACCTGGACACCCCGGCGGCGCTCCGGGTGCTGCGCAGCCTGGAGAAGGACAGCGAGAGCCCGCCCGGCGCCAAGTTCGAGATGTTCGCCCACGCCGACCAGCTGCTCGGACTGGACCTGGCCCGGGACATCGGCCGGGAGCCCGCGCCGCGGCCGCTGCCGGACCGCGCGGCGGAACTGCTGGAAGCGCGGGCCGCCGCCCGGACCGCGGCCGACTGGGCCACCGCGGACCGGCTTCGTGACCAGCTCGGCACGCTCGGCGTCACGGTGACCGACACCGCGGACGGCCAGGCCTGGACCGTCCGCACCCCGTGAGCCGCAGCACCGGCCCCGGAGCCTAATGTTACAGCGGTGTATCCGCGCGCCTGTTCGTGTTAACACGCAACGATTCGCTGGTTCCCTTTCAAACTTCACAATGAATCTCCGGGCACTCGCAGATCCTGCGCAGTTCTGTGGCGCACCGGAGAACATACGCTGGAGCAGCCACTCCCATGGCACCTGAGAGGAGGCTCGATGACCGATACGTACACCCCCGCCACGGCCGCCGCCCGGCCCGCCCGGCTGCCCCAGCCCCGGGCGTACCTGATGTGCCCCCCGGACCACTTCACGGTGGAGTACTCCATCAACCCCTGGATGGCCAGCGGGGAGCCGGTCGACACCGCGCGGGCCATGCTCCAGTGGCAGCTGCTGCGGGACACCTACCGCTCGCTCGGCCACTCGGTGCAGTTCATCGACGCGCGTCCCGGCCTGCCGGACATGGTCTTCGCGGCCAACGGCGCCACGGTGATCGGGGGCGCGGTGCTGGGCGCCCGGTTCCGGCATCCGGAGCGGGCCGCGGAAGGACCCGCCTACCTGGACTGGTTCCGCGACCGCGGCTTCACGTCCGTGCACGAGCCACGGCGCATCAACGAGGGTGAGGGGGACATCGTGCACGCGGGCCGGGTGATCCTGGCCGGGCACGGCTTCCGCTCCGAGCCTGGCGTCCGGCACGACCTCGAGCAGCTGTTCGGGCTGCCGGTGGTCAGCCTCCGCCTGGTGGATCCCAGGTTCTACCACCTGGACACGGCGTTGTGCGTGCTCGACGCGGACACGGCCGCCTACTACCCCGCCGCTTTCGACGCCGCCGGGCGGGCCGCGCTCGCCGCGTGCTTCACCGAGCTCATCGAGGCCACCGGCGAGGACGCCGGCGTCCTCGGGCTGAATGCGGTCAGCGACGGGTATCACGTCGTCCTGCCGGCCCAGGCCATGGCACTGGCGGCCCAGCTCTCGGCACGCGGGTTCGAGCCGGTGCCGGTGGACATGTCGGAATTCCGCAAAGCCGGGGGCGGCCCGAAGTGCTGCACACTGGAACTCCGGCCATGAGAGGGGGAGACACCATGACCGTGGGAACGCAAGACCTGCGCGCCCTGTCCGAGGCGCACAGCGCGCACAACTATCACCCGCTGCCCGTCGTGATCGCCGAGGCCGAGGGGGCCTGGGTCACCGATACCGGCGGCCGCCGGTACCTGGACATGCTCGCGGCGTACTCCGCGCTGAACTTCGGCCACCGCCACCCGGCCCTGATCGCTGCCGCGCAGCGGCAGCTGGACCGGGTGACCCTGGTCAGCCGGGCCTTCGACCATGACCAGTTCGGCCTGTTCTGCGCCGAGCTCGCGGAGCTCGCGGGCATGGAGATGGTGCTGCCGATGAACACCGGCGCGGAGGCGGTGGAAACGGCGATCAAGACCGCCCGCAAGTGGGGCTACGAGGTCAAGGGCGTGCCCGCTGACGAGGCGGTCATCGTGGCGTTCGACGGCAATTTCCACGGCCGGACCACGACGATCATCAGCTTCTCCACCGACCCCGACGCCCGCGCCTCGTTCGGGCCGTACACCCCCGGGTTCCGCGTCGTGCCCTACGGGGACGCCGCCGCGCTGGCCGCGGCGATGGACCCCAACGTGGTGGGGGTCCTGATCGAGCCGATCCAGGGCGAGGCCGGCGTGGTGGTGCCGCCGCCGGGTTACCTGGCCGCCGTCCGGGACCTGTGCACGGAGCACGGCGCGCTCATGATCGCCGATGAGATCCAGTCCGGGCTGGGCCGGACCGGCGCCACCTTCGCCTGCGAGCACGACGGGGTGCGGCCCGACATGTACCTGCTCGGCAAGGCGCTCGGCGGCGGGATCGTGCCGGTCTCCGCGGTCGTGTCCTCCCGGGACATCCTCGGCGTCTTCCAGCCCGGGCAGCACGGCTCGACCTTCGGCGGGAACCCGCTGGCCTGCGCGGTGGCCCGCGAGGTGATCGCGCTGCTGGCCACCGGCGAGTACCAGGACCGCTCCGCGAAGCTGGGCCGGCACCTGCACGACCGGCTGGCGGCGCTGCCCCGGGACCTGGTCCGCCAGGTACGCGGCCGCGGCCTGTGGGCCGGGATCGAGTTCACCTCGCTGCCGGGCCGGGTCGCGTGCGAGCGGCTCGCCGCGCGCGGCGTGCTGGCCAAGGACACGCACGGTACCGCGATCCGGCTGGCGCCGCCCCTGGTGATCAGCGAGCCGGACCTGGACTGGGGGCTGGACCAGATCGAGGCCGCGATCCGCGGCTAGGTGTTCTGCCGCCGCAGACCCGGGGCGCCCGTCCGCCCCGGGTCAGTCGCCGGTCACCGTGCGGTACCGGCCGCCGTAGTGGATCAACGGCCGGCCGCCCGGCCGCGGCTCGCTGACCCCGATGACCTCGCCGACCACGATGCTGTGGTCTCCGCCGTCGTGCACCGCGGTGGTCCGGCACTCGAGCACGCCGAGCGCCTGGTCCAGCACCGGCGCCCCGGTCTGCGGGCCGAGATGGTGCGCGATCCCGGCCAGCTGGCCGTCCAGCGGGCGGCCCCGGGTCGCCAGCCAGCGGGCGATCTTCTCGGAGTCCTCGTCCAGCACGGAGACCGCCCAGCTCCCCGCGGCCAGCACCGCGTCGTGGAAGCGGGCGATCTTCTCGGCGCAGAACAGCACCCGCTGCGGTTCCAGGGACACCGAGGCGAAGGCGGTCACGGTCATCGCGTGGTCCACGCCCCCGGCGCGGGTGGTCACCACCATGATGCCGCTGGCGAACTGGCCTGCGACGCGCCGGAAGTCAGCGCTGTTGACCACCGTCATGAACTGATGCTCGGGCGCCGGGGCACGGAGGTCCTCCGGGGCGGGCCGGCCCGGGCCCGGCGCACGAAGGCCACCACCACGCCCGCGGCGGCGCACGCCGATCCGCCGTAGAGGTACCACTCGCCCGCCGCCGTATTGGTGATGAGCACGCTCCCGCCGGAGGTGGGCAGGCTCAGCACCACGGACACGGCGAACCAGCCCAGCGCCGGGGCCAGGGCCCCGGCCGCCGACCCCATCCCCGCCGCGCCGAGTACGCAGGTGACGCCGATCGTGACGGCCAGCACCACGGCGGCCAGCGGGAACGGACCTACCGAGCGGGAGTACTGGAAACACCCGACCAGCCCCTGCAGCGCGCCCAGCAGGAACAGCAGGGCGTAGGCGCCGCCGGTGACGAACGCCTGGTCGTCCCGCGGCGCGGGCGGATTGGGCAAGCTGTCCACGGATTGCAGGCTATACGCCAGGCCGGGCCCGGCTCGCGCCTGGCCCGCCGCAGGCTGGGGATCTACGAGGCACGCCTTAATCCAGGCCGGCGAACAGGTCGGTTTCGCGGCCGTCCGGCCCGGCCGGGCCCCGGGGCCCGGCCACCAGGGTGTAGTACTCGCGGGCCAGGATGCGCTGGCCCACCCGGTTGGACAGGGCGAAGAAGGGCTCGCGCACCGTGATCTGGGTGGCGTGCGCGCGCATCGCGGCCGTCTTGGCGGCCAGGTGCGCGGACCCGTCGATCCCGGTGCTCACCTCGTCGTCCGCCGCGCCGAACGGCACGGTGTCCGCGGCCGGCTCGGCGATGAAGCCATCCGGAGCGGCCACCCCGTCCCGGCCGGACAGGTCGGTCGCCGCGGCCAGCACGGAACGCGGCATGGCCGTGGCGTAGAACTTGGCCACCGGCCACGGGCCCGCGGCCCCCCCGGGAAGCCCGGGAAGCCCGGCCAGCTGGAAGGCCCGCCAGGCCACCCGGTGCGCCTGGATGTGGTCGGGATGCCCGTAGAACCCGCGGTCGTCGTAGCTCACCATGACCCGGGGGCGCACCTCGCGGATGATGCCCACCAGGTCCAGGGCGGCCTCGCCGGTGTCCGCCTGCCAGAAGCACCCGGGGTCGTCGTTGCTGGGCAGGCCCATCATGCCGGAGTCGCGCCAGCGGCCCGGGCCGCCGAGGAACCGGTGATCGCGGACGCCGAGCGCCGCGCAGGCGGCCTCGAGCTCACCGATCCGGTACTTGCCGAGCAGATCACCGCGCCCCGCAGCCAGGTAGGCCAGGTCGGGCGGGATGATCTCGCCCAGCTCGCCCAGGGTGCACGTGACCAGCGTCACCGGGATCCCGGCGGCCGCGTACCTGGCCATGGTGGCGCCGGTCTCGATCGATTCGTCATCGGGGTGGGCGTGGACCACTAGCAGGCCGCCCCCGGTCTCGGGTGTGCTCACACGGAGCGAGACTAGCTGGCGGCCGCCTGTGGCCTGCCCCGGTCCGCGCCGCCGGTCAGCAGGCGCTCCAGGCGTGTCGTTCGCGGTGATCGCGGTGATCGCGGTGATCGCGGTGATCGCCAGCCCACCAGCATGCCGGTCCCGGCATCAATCAGCGCCGCGGCCCGGACGCCCTCGATGTCGAGGACGCGGCCCAGCGATTCATTAAGCCCCGGCACAATTCCCCCTCGCAAACACGCGGGTAGCCCATAACGGCCCCGCAGCCCGGGCCCTTCAGGGGCTGCCGTGCATCACGGAACCGTTACCCCGAACCCTGGATAGCGATAGCACGACCCGAAGTGAAATGACTTTTTGTGCCGTTCTGGATGGTGGCGGCCGCCAGCTTCGCGCCCTCGGCGTCGCACTGGTCGACTGGGAGAGCGGCCTGACGCTCGGGAGCCTCGGCGGCGGCAAGTACAGGGCCTTCCCTCTATCTCGTGCTGGACCGGCCGAAGTCCAATCTGGCCCTCGCCCGGCATAATCTCCGGCGCATCGAGAGCGCACTCAACGTCTGAGTAAGTTCTGAGCACGAATGGCGATCAGGGCTTAGCCGGGAGTCATTCCTGTTCCTGCCGCCGTGAATGCGCCGGCCGTACCCGGCCACGCCCGGCGCATTGCGGCAGGCCATACCCGGCCCGTTTCCACCCGGCCGGCCCGCGGGTGGCAGGATCGGGTCCATGACGGAAAGCTTCCCGCGGCAGCAGGCCAGGACCAGGCGGTTCACTCTCGGCGTCCCGCGCTCGTTCGCGGTGGCACCGGACGGCAGCCGGGTCGCCTTCCTGCGCAGCCAGGGTGGTGGCGACCCGGTGACCTGCCTGTGGCAGCTGCACGTGGACACCGGGCAGGAAGAACTGGTGGCCGACCCGGCCACGCTGGAGCCGGCTGGTGAGGACCACTCCCCGCAGGAGAAGGCGCGCCGCGAGCGGGCCCGGGAGCAGGCCGGCGGCATCGTCGGGTTCGCCACCGACCGCGCGCTGACCGTGGCCGCGTTCACGCTGGCCGGCCGGGTGTACGTGACCGGCCTGGGATCCTCCGGCGGCCAGGAGCCCGGCGGGCTCCCCGGTCCCCGCGCGATCGGCGCCCAGTCCCCCGCCTTCGATCCCCGCCCCGACCCCACCGGCACCCGGGTCGCGTACGTCCATCAGGGCGCGCTGCACGTGGCCAGGACCGACGGCGGCGCGGACACTGTGCTGGCCGGCCCGGCCGGTACCCCGGGGCTTTCCTACGGCCTGGCCGAATTCATCGCCGCCGAGGAGATGGGCCGGATGCGCGGCTACTGGTGGGCGCCGGACGGCGCCAGCCTGCTGGTCGCCCGGGTGGACGAGAACCCTGTCCAGCGGTGGCACATCGCCGACCCGGCCAACCCGGCGCGCCCGGCCGCCACCGTGGCCTATCCCGCGGCCGGCACCCCCAACGCCGACGTCTGCCTGCTGCTGGTCACGCTGGACGGCCGCCAGATGGAGGTGGACACCGGCCACGCCGCGTTCCCGTACCTGGTCACCGTGGCCTGGGAGGCGGGCGGCGACCCGCTCATCGTGGTGGCGAGCCGCGACCAGCGCGTGCTGCGGCTGCTCGCCACCGACCCCGCGACCGGCGCCAGCACCGTCCTGCGCGAGGACACCGACCCGCGCTGGCTGGACATCGTGCCCGGGGTCCCGGCGCGGACCGGGGACGGCCGGATCGCCTGGGCCGCCGACGACGGCGGCGCCCGGCGGCTGCTGATCGGCACGCCGGACGAGCTGTCCCAGGGGGCGCGGGCCGCGGTCACCCCGCCCGGCCTGCAGGTCCGCGAGGTCCTCGGCGTGGACGGCGACACGGTGCTGTTTACCGCGTCGGCGGACGATCCGGCGGCGATCGGCCTGTGGCTGTACCGCCCGGACGGCCCGCGCCACCCGGATGGCCCGCACGGCGGAGCCACGGTGGAGATCAGCCCGCCGGGCGGGGTGCACGCCGGGACCCGGGCCGGCGGGACCACGGTGCTGGCCAGCCGGACGATGACCCAGCCCGGGCTATCCGTCCGGGTGCTCAAAGACCGTGCGCTCACCGACCATGCCCTCACCGGCACAGCCACCCGGCCAGCCGCTGCCGAGGCGGCCCGGATCGCCGTGCTGGCGCAGACGCCGAACGTGCCGGCCCCGCACCCGGACCGGTTCGCGGCCGGCGCCCGGGAGATCCGCAGCGCACTGCTGCTCCCGTCCTGGCACCAGCCGGGCTCGGCCAGGCTGCCGGTGCTGCTCGACCCGTACGGCGGCCCGCACGCGCAGCGGGTGCTCGACACGCAGGACGCGTTCCTCACCTCGCAGTGGCTGGCCGAGCAGGGCTTCGCGGTACTGGTCGCGGACGGCCGCGGCACGCCGGGCCGGGGCCCGGAGTGGGACCGGGCCGTCTGGCACGACCTGGCCGGGCCGGTCCTTGAGGACCAGGTCGAGGCGCTGCAGGCGGCCGCCGCGCGCTGCCCTGACCTGGACACCAGCCGGGTCGCGATCCGCGGCTGGTCGTTCGGCGGCTACCTGGCCGCGCTGGCCGTGCTGCGCCGCCCGGACGTGTTCCACGCGGCGGTGGCGGGGGCCCCGGTCACCGACTGGCGGCTGTATGACACCTGCTACACCGAGCGCTATCTCGGCCTCCCGGACGAGCAGCCGCAGGTCTACGAGCAGTCGTCGCTGCTGGCGGACGCGCCCCGGCTGACCCGCCCGCTGCTGTTCATCCACGGCCTGGCCGACGACAACGTGGTGGTCGCGCACACGCTGCGGATGTCCTCGGCGCTGCTGGCCGCGGGACGGCCGCACCGGGTGCTGCCGCTGTCCGGGGTCACGCACATGACCCCGCAGGAGGACGTGGCCGAGAACCTGCTTCTCCTGCAGGTGGATTTCCTCCGCGAGGCCCTGGGGATGGGCACCGCGCTGAGCGGCCCAAGGCCCGCGTAAAGACGCGGTGTAGTGAGAGTCACACGCACCGGGCACCGTCACCTGCCCTAGTGATGATATGCATTTGAATTAAGTTTCCAGTGCAGTGTTCCAGTGCAGGGTTCCAGTGCAGGGCGCGGGCGGGTGCGGGGGCAGCCGGCAGACGCGGAAGCACCCCACTCAGCTCAAGGGCGGAGACGTCACCGATGACGCAGGTAAGCCAGGCGCCGGGCAGAACCAGGGCGCAGATCCCGGACCGCACGCTGCGCAAGGACAACTGGCGGCGCGCGCCGATCATCACCGCGACCCTGCTGACCATCTGGGTCGCGTACGCGACCGTCCGGGTCTTCATGGGTCACTGGTACTTCGTGCCGCAGTACCACTACCTGACCCCGTTCTACTCACCCTGCGTCAGCGGCGAGTGCGTGCCCGGCTCGTCCAGCCTGGGCACCTGGATCCCGGCCGTGCCGCCGATCATCCCCTACGCGTTCGTGTCGCTGCCGTTCGTGCTGGGGTTCCGGCTCACCTGCTACTACTACCGGCGGGCCTACTACCGGGCCTTCTGGCAGGCCCCCACCGCCTGCGCGGTCCGGGAGCCGCACGCCACCTACAGCGGCGAGACCCGGTTCCCGCTGATCATGCAGAACCTGCACCGCTACTTCTTCTTCATGGCCCTGCTGATCTCGATCCTGAACACCTACGACCTCACGCAGGCGTTCCGGGGACCGGACGGCAACTTCGGCCTCGGGCTGGGCACCCTGGTCATCGGGGTCAACGTGGTCTTCCTGTGGGCCTACACGCTGTCCTGCCATTCCTGCCGGCACATCACCGGCGGCAGGCTCAAGAACTTCTCCAAGCACCCGGCCAGGTACTGGGCCTGGACCCAGATCTCGAAGCTGAACGCGCGGCACATGCAGCTGGCCTGGATCACGCTCGGCACGCTGATGCTGACCGACCTGTACATCTTCCTGGTGGCCGCCGGGGTGTTCAGCGACCCGCGGATCTTCAACTGAGGCAGGCAAGGCAATGACGGACATCGAACGGCTCCCCTACGACGTCGTGGTGATCGGGGCCGGCGGTTCAGGCCTGCGGGCGGCGATCGAGGCCCGCCAGGCGGGCAAGAAGACCGCGATCATCTCCAAGTCGCTGTTCGGCAAGGCGCACACGGTGATGGCCGAGGGCGGCTGCGCCGCGGCCATGGGCAACGTCAACCCCAAGGACAACTGGCAGGTGCACTTCCGCGATACCATGCGCGGCGGCAAGTTCCTGAACAACTGGCGGATGGCCGAGCTACACGCCAAGGAAGCCCCGGACCGGGTCTGGGAGCTGGAGGCCTGGGGCGCGCTGTTCGACCGGACCAAGGACGGCAAGATCAGCCAGCGGAACTTCGGCGGGCACGAGTACCCGCGGCTGGCCCACGTCGGCGACCGGACCGGCCTGGAGATGATCCGCGCGCTGCAGCAGCGGGTGGTCGCGCTGCAGCAGGAGGACGCGAAGGAACTCGGCGATCCCGAGGCGATGATCAAGGTTTTCGCCGAGACCACGATCACCGAGCTGCTGAAGGACGGCGAGCGGATCGCCGGGGCGTTCGGCTATTTCCGGGATCGCGGGCAGTTCGTCCTCTTCGAGGCGCCGGCCGTGGTCCTGGCCACCGGCGGGATCGGCAAGACCTTCAAGGTCAGCTCGAACTCCTGGGAGTACACCGGGGACGGGCACGCGCTGGCCCTGCTGGCCGGGGCCAGGCTGCTGAACATGGAGTTCGTCCAGTTCCACCCCACGCACATGGTCTGGCCGCTGTCGGTGCGCGGGCTGCTGGTCACCGAGTCGGTGCGCGGGGACGGCGGTGTGCTGCGCAACTCTGAGGGCAAGCGGTTCATGTTCGGCTACGTGCCGGACGTGTTCCGGGCCCAGTACGCGGAGACCGAGGAAGAAGCCGACCGCTGGTATGCCGACCCGGAGCATAACCGCCGCCCGCCGGAACTTCTCCCCCGCGACGAGGTCGCCCGGGCCAACAATGCCGAGGTCAAAGCGGGCCGCGGGTCACCGCACGGCGGCGTGTTCCTGGACATCGCCTCCCGGCTGCCCGCCGAGGAAATCCTGCGCAAGCTGCCGTCCATGTACCACCAGTTCAAGGAACTCGCCGACGTGGACATCACCCGGGAGCCGATGGAGGTCGGCCCGGCCCAGCACTACGTGATGGGCGGGGTAGAGGTGGACCCGGACACCGGCGCGTCCTGCGTGCCCGGCCTGTACGCGGCCGGCGAGGTGTCCGGCGGCATGCACGGCTCCAACCGGCTGGGCGGCAATTCCCTTTCCGACCTGCTGGTCTTCGGCCGCCGGGCCGGGATGGGCGCGGCCGACTACGTGACCAGCCTGAACGGCGACCGCCCGGCAGTTGCCGATGTGCAGGTGGCCGCGGCGCGGGCCGAGGCAGTGGCGCCGCTGGAGCGTTCGGGCGGGGAGAACCCGTACACGGTGCACGCCGAGGTCCAGCAGACCATGAGCGACCTGGTCGGCATCATCCGCCGGGAGGATGAGATCAAGTCCGCGCTCGCCGAGCTGGAGAAGCTGCGCGCGCGGGCGGCCCACGTCAGCGCGGAGGGCGGCTCCGCCTACAACCCGGGCTGGCACCTGGCCCTGGACCTGCGCAACATCATGCTGATCGCGGACTGCGTGGCGCAGGCGGCGCTGGAACGGCAGGAAAGCCGCGGCGGGCACACCCGCGATGACTTCCCCGGGATGAACCCGGAATGGCGCAAGATCAACCTGATCTGCGCGCTGGACGGCGACCGGATGACGCTCACCCGGCAGCCGCTGCCCGCGATGCGCGACGACCTGATCACCCTGTTCGACGTGGCCGAGCTCAAGAAATACATGACGGAAGAGGAGCTCGCCGGGCTGCCCGCCGCTGCTCCAGAGGAGACACACTGATGGCCTACAAGGCACAGCTCCGGGTCTGGCGCGGTGACGCCGGGCAGGGCTCTCTGGCCGACTACTCGGTCGAGGTGAACGAGGGCGAGGTAATCCTGGACGTCCTGCACAGGCTGCAGGCCACCCAGACGGGAGACCTCGCGGTCCGGTGGAACTGCAAGGCCGGCAAGTGCGGATCTTGCTCCATGGAGATCAACGGGCGGCCCAAGCTGGCCTGCATGACGCGGATGAACACGTTCACCGAAGACGAGACCATCACGCTCACCCCGCTGCGGACCTTCCCGGTGATCCGGGACCTGGTCACCGACGTGTCGTTCAACTACGAGAAGGCCCGCCTGATCCCCTCGTTCACCCCGGACCCGACGGTCGGGCTGGGCGAGTTCCGGATGCAGCAGGTCAACGTGCAGCGGTCCCAGGAGTTCCGCAAGTGCATCGAGTGCTACCTGTGCCAGGACACCTGCCACGTGATCCGTGACCACCCGGAGAACGAGCGGGAGTTCGCGGGCCCCCGCTTCCTGATGCGGATCGCCGAGCTGGAGATGCACCCGGCGGACGAGGCGGACCGCCGGGAGATCGCCCAGGACGACTTCGGCCTCGGCCTGTGCAACATCACCAAGTGCTGCACCGAGGTCTGCCCGGAGCAAATCAAGATCACCGACAACGCGCTGATCCCGATGAAGGAGCGCGTGGTCGGGCGCAAGTACGACCCGCTGACCTGGCTCGGCAGCAAGATCAGCCGCCGTGCCCCGCACGACACCCCGGCCGTCCCGGCCAAGTAGGCCACCAACCGGTAAATTCTCCGCGGGCGAGAACCATCCCGGGCCGGTCATCCGCCCCGGGATGGTTCTCGTTGCGGCTCAGAGCGCGGCCATGCAGGCCGCGCGGGCCGCGCCGGGCGAGCACGACCGGTGCGCTGCTCACTTTCTTAACTGAAATTTTGACCAGGTCAGCCCGGGCGCCCTCAGCAGGTCGAATAGGGTCGGACAGGTTTCTGGATCCCGCGGGATGGAAGGCCCACATGTCCCATCTGACCTACCTCGAGGCGGCCGTCGTCGGCCTGATCCAGGGAGTCACCGAGCTTTTCCCGGTGTCCAGCCTCGGGCACAACGTGCTGCTCCCCGCGCTCATCGGCGGCAGCTGGGCCAGCGACCTGAACGTGGCCAAGCCCGAATCGCCGTACCTGGCCTTCATCGTGGGCATGCACGTGGCCACCGCGATCGCGCTGCTGATCTACTTCTGGCGGGACTGGATCCGCATCATCAGCGGCTTCTTCACCTCGCTGGGGCACTGGCAGGGGTGGCACCCGCGGGTGGCCACCCGCGACGAGAGGCTGGCCTGGATGATCATCCTGGCCACGATCCCGGTCGGCCTGGTCGGCCTGGTCGCCGAGCACACCTTCCGGGTCCTGTTCGGCAAGCCGATCCTGGCCGCGGTGTTCCTCATCGTGAACGGCCTGATCTTGTACTGCGGGGAGAAGTTCCGCTCCCGGGCCTCCCTGCGGGCCGACCAGGAAGTCGCCGCCGCGCGGGGCGGGGGGCTGGCCACGGCTGATCCCGGGCGGCCCGGCGGGCCGCCCCCGCCCGCGGGGCCCGGGCCCGGCCAGCAGCCGGTGCTGCAGCGGGCGGCGGGCCAGCCGGCCGGGCACGCGGCCGGCCATCAGGCGGTCCGCGCCGATGAGATCTCGCTCGCCCTGGCCTCCGACGAGCGGCTGGCCGGGATGGGCTTCGTCGAGGCGGTCATCATCGGCTCGTCGCAGATCCTGGCGCTGCTCGCGGGTATCAGCCGGGACGGCGTGACCATGGTGACCGGCATGGCCCGGGGGCTGTCCCGGGAGGACGCGGCGCGGTTCGCGTTCCTGCTCGCCACCCCCGTCATCCTGGCCGCCGGGGCGCTCAAGGTACCCGACCTGGCGGGCCCGCTCGGCCACGGGATCCGCGGCCAGATCCTGCTCGGGAGCGTGCTGTCCGGGCTCGGCGCGTACGTCTCGGTCCGGTTCCTGGTCCGTTATTTCCAGACCCGCACGCTGTACCCGTTCGCCATCTACTGCTTCGCGCTGGGCCTGCTCAGCGTCATCTATCTCGGCGTGATTAAGTAGCGCTTTCCGGGCTTTACTTTTCCGTACGATGGGTCCTGCTCGCAGGGCGCCCGCACCCTGGCACCCCGCAGACTGAAAGGCTCCCATGACCCATCTGACCTACCTCGAGGCTGCCATCGTCGGGCTCGTCCAGGGGGTGTCCGAGCTCTTCCCCGTGTCCAGCCTGGGTCACAACGTGCTGATCCCGGCGCTGGTCGGCGGCAGCTGGGCCAAAGACCTGAACGTGGCCGACGCGAACTCCCCCTACCTGGCCTTCATCGTGGGCATGCACGTCGCGACGGCCATCGCCCTGCTGATCTACTTCTGGCGGGACTGGATCCGCATTATCGGCGGGTTCCTCAGCTCGATCCGCGAGCGCCGGGTGCAGACCCGTGACCAGCGGCTGGCCTGGATGATCATCCTGGCCACGATCCCGGTCGGCCTGGTCGGCGTGGTCGCCGACAAGCCGTTCCGGGAGATCTTCGGCAAGCCCATCGTGGCCGGGGTGTTCCTGATCATCAACGGGGTGATCCTGTACTGCGGCGAGCGGTTCCGCCCGGCGTCCTCGATCCGGGCCGACCAGGACATCGCCGCGCAGCGGGAGCAGGCGCTGTTGCCCGCGGCGGCCGGCACGCGGCGGCCGCCCGTGCCCGCGCCGCCGGGGATGGCCCGCCAGGCCCGGCACGCCTCCGGCCAGCAGGCCGTGCGGCAGGAAGAACTCATGCAGGCCATCCAGGCCGACGACCGGCTGTCCCGGATGGGTTACCTGCGGGCCCTGACCATCGGTGCCTCGCAGATCCTCGCGCTGCTGGCCGGCATCAGCCGGGACGGCGTCAGCATGGTGACCGGCATGTCGCGCGGCCTGTCCCGGGAGGACGCGGCCCGGTTCGCGTTCCTGCTCGCCACCCCGGTCATCCTGGCCGCGGGCGTGCTCGAGCTGCCCAAGCTGACCGGCCCGGAAGGGCACGGCATCCACGGCCAGATCCTGCTCGGCAGCATCCTGTCCGGGGTCGGTTCGTACCTCTCCGTCCGGTTCCTCATGCGCTACTTCCAGACCCGCACCCTGACCCCGTTCGCGATCTACTGCTTCGTGTTCGGCGTGCTCAGCGTCCTCTACCTGGGCTTCATCAAGTAGGCCGCCCCGTCGCACCATCACCTGACGGCCATGGCCGGATTAATTACGAAGAGTCACTTGATTGTGTCTTAGAGTCACCTAAAATTACCAAAACGATAGTGAATTGTTCCGCGGTCTTGGCCTGCCTCGCGATCTAGGCGACAACACTTAAGTGGTGTGCGCGCTCGCCAGCTCCGCCTGCCTGCGGAAACGACAGACATGAAGGCGCCGGCGAGAGTTCAGGTGTTGTTCCCTGCATGTTCCGTAGGGCGGCCATTCCCTGCCGCAAGCTGGGCTCATCGTCACGCCGGGACCCGGCGGCGGTAGCCCCGCCACTCGCGCGGCCGGGGGCGGCTGACTACGGCGGTGCGCAGGGGCGGGGGGAGCGATGGAATCCATCAACCAGGCAACGGGGCGGGCTGGATCGCGCCTGGCCGGGGACGGGATCGCCGACGGCGCCCGGCCGCCGGCCGGGCCAGCGCCCGTTCAGCGCCTCCAGGAAGTCTGCCATGACATGCGGCAGCCGGTAGCCGGAGTCCTGCACCTCGCGGCAGCCGCCCTGGCTGTGCCCGGGCTCCCCGGCACGGCACGCTCATGGCTGGAGCAGATCGTCAACGAGGCCGAGTCACTGTCCGAGCTGATCCAGCAGTCCCTGGGCTGCGACAGCGCCGGCGCGCCGCCGGCCGATCTCGGCCGGCTCGCCAGCGACGTCGTCGCCTCCGAGCAGCTCACGTACCAGGGCCGGCTGCAGGTGCTGAACCCGGCCTGCCCGGTGCTGGCCGATGTCAGCCGGGTTGATGCCCGGCGGGTGATAGCCAACCTGCTGAGCAACGCTATCCGGGCGGCCGGACCTGACGGCGGGGTCACCGTCCGCATAGCGGCCGACCACGGCTACGGCGTACTGGTCGTGGAGGACGACGGGCCCGGGTTCTCCCGGATCCCGCCCGGCACGGGCCTGGGCTGCTCGGTGATAGCGGAGTGCCTGATCAGGTGCGGCGGCCGGGTCGGGTACGGGCGCAGCGAAGCGGGCGGGGTCAAGGCCACGGTGTCGCTGCCGCTGGCCAGGGCTGATTCAGGGGACCGACTGGATGCGGCCCAGTTGGGGCGCTAGCCCTGGGGCAAGGCCAGGCCGGCCGGGGCCAAGCCACCGGGGCCGGGGACGAGCCCTGCTGGCCGCGGCCGTGTTGCTCGCCGGCGCCGGGCCGCTGACTGGTTGCCGTCACCCGGTGGTGACGGTCACACACAACTTCCGGGTCACCGACTACACGCGGTTCGTGGACAACAACCAGGGCCCGGGCCAGGTCTTCCTGCGCTATCCGCTGGGCCGCATCGGCCTGTGGTCGACACCGGCGGGCGAGATAGCCGACAGCGTCACCCGGGGGCTGCGGCTGTACCCCACGGTCGACCAGGTGAGCGGTAACGCCGCCGCGGACTGGCGGGCCAGGATCTCAGCGAGCCCGTCGCAGGCCACCATCGCCTATGCGGAAAGCTCGGCCGCCAGGGGCTCGCGAGTCGCCCTGAGCGTGACACCGGACGTTTCCCTGTACCGCTACTACTTCGGCAAAGTCACCTCGTACGCGGCCGTGAACCTGCTCGTGCGGGAGGTGGAGAATTCCAACGTCATCTGGTCGGACAGCAGCTTCCGGTATGTCGACCACCGCACGGTCAAGATCATCCTGAGCGATGGCCGACGCTACCGCTGCTACTTCTACGTCAAGTTCAGCCGGCCAGCCGCCGGGCACGGCACGTTCAGCAGCCGCGGCACGGCCGCCGGCGCGGCCAGCGTGACCGGCGACAACATGGGTGGCTACCTCACGTTTACTCCCGGGCGGCCGGTCACCGTCGCGGTGGCCCTCTCCATGACGAGCATGGCCCGGGCCGAGCAGAATTTCACCCGCCAGTTCGGCTCCTTCAACTTCGCCCGGGCCGTGCAGAACCTCAAGAACGCCTGGAACGCGAAACTGGGCCAGGTCAACGTGCAGCGCGCGAGCATGCTGGCGGCCAGGGAGATCTACACCGGTCTCTACACCCTGTACGCGAACATCGTCAACGTCACCGACAACGGATCCGGGTACGCGCCGCTGGCACCGAGCAGGCGGCTGCTCACGATTGGCTCCTCCATCTGGTGGGAGCGGCTCGACGGCGGCTATTTCCGCTGCTCGTTCGATCAGGGGCGCAACGTGTACGCGTTCCTGGCGCTGATCGACCCGGGCGTCATGCGGGACGTGCTGAACACCTACCTCGCGCAGTACCGCCACGACGGGTTCCTCATGGGCAACTGGGACCCCTTCACGCCGGAGGCGTGGGCCGACCAGCAGTGGGGATTCTTCAGCTACTACTTTCTCGCCGCCCGGCTGGCGGGCCTGGCCGGCGTTGACTACCGCCTCGCGCAGACCGCCATCCTGGCCACCATGGGCATGAAGGCGAAGAACATGTACCTGGCCAGGGAGGGCTTCTACAAGTACGGATACGTCCCGGCGAATATCGGCTCCCAGAACTATCTGTCCCGCGGCCTGGAATTTTCGACCCAGCTCCAGGGACTGGCGCATCTTGGGTACCTGCTCGGCGACCGCGGGACGTACCGGACGTACTACCCATGGGGCCGCGCATACCTCAGGAGCTGGAATGCCGCCCGCATGATCTTCCAGGCCAGGAACACCAACGGCAGCTGGGCACCGGTCAATGCCGGGCTTTTCGAGGGCACCACTACGAACTACGCCTTCGACGAGCCTGCGGACGGGCTCGGGCTGGCGGCCATCTACGGTGACGCCCGCATGAGCTCGAAGCTGGCCAGCATCTATGCGGCCCCCGGCATCTGGTACAACGACTACCAGCTGACCCAGCCGTACCTGGCCATCTCCGCCAACGACCCGGCCGTGTCGCAGAACGTGATCCGCGACTATTTCCTGCCCGAATTCAGCTCGCTCAGCATGTGGGAGCAACTTCCCAGCCGCGGCTCGGTGTACTACACGGACAACGCCAGCGCGGAAGTCCTGGCCAATCTGGGCATCTACCCGGTGCAGTCGCCAGGCTGGCAGTGGATCCTCAACAGCCCGGCGGTGGCCAGGGCCGTGATCCACGGGCGGACGGACACGATCATCCAGGCGCCGGGAACTTCACCCGCCACGCCGTACGTGAGGTCCATCCGGGTCAACGGGCGGGCTTATCCCAGCTACTTCATCTCCGGCGAGACGCTCGCCGCGCACCGCACCACGCTGACCTTTGGCATGACCGCCACCCGGTCGCGCATCGGCCGGATGTACGTCACCGGAACCGACGGCGAGGTACTTTCGGCCAGCACCGACAACCGCACCTACCTGCGCTTCCGCAATGACCCGCTGGGGGGCACGTCGCAGGCAGAACTGTATGCGGGGCAGGCCCCGGCCGGGGTCGCCGTCAACGGTAAAGCCCTGCCCAGCAGCCACTGGTCGGTCAACTCCCATGAGCACACGATCATGCTGACCGGCTTGCCCGCTGGCCGGGTGCTGGTGCGATTCGGCCGCCCCTGAACTGTCGTCCCCCCGGCCAGCACTGGAAATCACCTGGAATGAGCCGCGGCCATGATGGGCGCGCCGGACGAGTCCCGGCGTCCCTGTGACGCCTGCCGTAAGAGGTGAGCCAATGGAATGCCCGCAGTGTGGCGCGCAGACCCCGGACGAAGAGTGGAATTGCACGGCCTGCCGGATGAACCTCTACTGGGCGAGCCAGCACTTCGGTGACCTGGCGCGGATCCGCCAGCAGGGGCTGGCCAGCAGCGAAACACCGGCCTTCTTGCGCGACGCGCACCTGGGGGCGATGAACGAGCGCGCCGGCCACGGCGGAGACGTCGAGCACAGGGTCCGCCAGATTGCCCGGCGCGCCATGCGCGCGCAGGCGTGAGGCCGGGCCCCGTGCTGTCCAGCCAGCTCGTGCTGTCCGGCCAGCTCGTGCTGTCCAGCCAGACCCGGTGGCCGGCGCCGACCCGGACCGGCTCCCGGAACCAGTCTGGAAACAGCGTGGAACGCCGCCCCGCCACCATCCTCTTATCGGCGCTGGCCACGGCACACAACCTGGGAGGACCCATGGCACGCAGCGGGGACAGGGGGGCGAGGTGGAGCGCCGGGCCCAGGACCGGCTGCAGCGTCGGCGTCATGGCCTACAACGAAGAAGCCAACATCGCCGCCGCGCTGGACGCCATCCTGGGGCAGCAGCCTGCGGCCGGGACAATTACCGAGCTCATCGTCGTGGCCAGCGGCTGCGAGGACCGGACGGCGGCCATTGTCGCTGATATCGCGGGCCGCGACAGGCGCGTGCGCCTCATCGAGCAGGCGCGGCGGGAAGGGAAGGCCTCGGCCATCAACCAGTTCATCGAGGCGGCCCGCTGCCCGATACTGGTCATGGTCAGCGCCGACGTGCTCACCGGGGACCAGACCTTCGACGCGCTGCTGCGCCATTTCGACGACCCGGCCGTCGGCATGGTGGGCGGCCATCCCACCCCGGTGAACAGTGAGGCGAATTTCCTGGGCCACGCGGTGCATCTGCAGTGGCGGCTGCACGACCGGATCGCCCGCCAGTCGCCGAAGCTGGGGGAGATCGTGGCCTTCCGCAACGTCGTGCCCGCCATCCCGCTCGACACCGCGGTGGATGAGATCTCCATTCAGGCTCTCATCAGCCAGCTCGGCTACACGCTGGTCTACGAACCCGCCGCGGTCGTCTACAACCGCGGCCCCACGACCGTGCGCGACTTCCTGCGCCAGCGGCGCCGGATCTACGCCGGCCACCTGCGCGTGCGAGAGCGGCAGGACTACTCGGCCCCGACCATGAGCACCCGGCGGGTAGCCCGCGCGCTGCGCGGGTCAGGCTCGTTCGCCACGCCACGCGCGGCGGTGTGGAGCATCACCGCGATGGGCCTTGAGGCCACGGCCCGTGCGCTCGGCGCCTACGACGTGATGCGGCGCCCTTCCTCCGGCGTCTGGGAGATCTCCGCCACCACTAAGGATCACATCGTGGAGGGGATGAGTGCCCAGGTGCAGAACAACGTCGCGGTGTTCCACATCGTCGACTTCCACCGGCAGCAACTGGAGATGGGCCTGCACGCGAGCCGCCAGCTGACCCGCCGGGCGGCCGATCAGATCAGGCAGGCCCTGGGGACGGCCGCCATCGTGGCCATCCAGCAGAACGGCACCGTCATCGCCCTGCTGCCCGGCGACCGGGAAGCCGCGGAGCAGACCGTCCATGGGCTGATGGCCAGCCTGGAAGCCACCTCCCTGGCGGCCGGCGGGCACCGCCTGGCCGCCCCGGTCAGCTTCGCCTGCGGCCTGATCGCCTTCCCGCAGGCCGGGCCGCCGCTGGCCTGGTCCATGCCGATACCCGTACTCGAGACCGGCCCGGCCACGCCGGTCACCGGCTAGGAGGTGCGCCCCATGGCGTTGACGAAAGTCCTGCCCGAGATTCCCCTGCTGAAGGCGTCATACACGACTGGCCACCCGATGAGATTGCCGGTCAACATCACCGTGAGCGTCAGCTACCGGTGTAATTCGCGGTGCAAGACCTGCAATGTATGGCTCCTGCCCAACGACGACCTGGTCCTGGGCGAATGGGATCGCGTCTTCGAGTCGCTGGGCCGGGCACCGTACTGGTTCACGTTCAGCGGCGGGGAGCCCACGCTGCGCAAGGACCTGCCCGGCATGGTGGAGAGCGCGTACCGCCACTGCCGCCCGGGGATCATCAACATCCCGACGAACGGCATTCAGCACAAGATCATCCCTGGCCGGATCGAGCGGGTGCTGCAGGCGGCGCCGAAGTCAGAGGTGATCATCAACCTGTCGCTCGACGGCGTGGGCCCCCGGCACGACGAGATCCGCGGGGTGCGGAACAACTGGACGCACGCGATGGCCACCTGGGCCGCACTCAAGGAACTCAAGAAGCGGTACAAGCACCTGACGCTGGGGATTCACACCGTCATCTCCAACTTCAACGTGACCGACTTCCCGCAGCTGTGCGAGTACGTCCAGCGTGAGCTCAAGCCCGATTCCTACATCACCGAGATCGCCGAGGAGCGGGTTGAGCTGGATACGGTCGGCATCGGGATCACGCCGACCGTCGGCAACTACACCGTTGCCATCGACGCGCTGCTGGAAAGCATGCGCGACCAGCAGCTGACCGGGGTCGCCGCAGTGACCCAGGCTTTCCGGCGCCAGTACTACGAGATCGTGAAGCGGACGCTGCGCGAGCACCGGCAGGTGATTCCCTGCATGGCGGGCGTGGCCTCGGCGCAGATCGCCCCCAACGGCGATGTCTGGACCTGCTGCATACGCGCCCAGTCCATGGGCAACCTGCGCGAGCACGACTACGACTTCGGCTCGGTCTGGCGGACGGGACGGGCCGGCCAGCTCCGGCGGAGCATCAAGGCCGGTGAATGCTACTGCCCGCTGGCCAATGCCGCCTACACGAACATGCTGATGCACGGCCCCACCGTCACGAAGGTCGCGGCCGACGTTACCCGCTCGCGGGTAACGTCGGCGAAGCACCGGCCCGCGGGCCCGGAGCCAGCATGACCGGGCGGCCGGCCAGAGCGGCGCCTCCGGAGGCCGGCCCGGCGCCGATGGGGCCCGCCGGGACCGTCCTGGTCACGGGCGCGACCGGCTTCCTCGGCTCCAGCCTGGTCCGCCGCCTGCTCCGCGACGGTGCCCGGGTGCGCGTGCTGGTGCGCTCGCCGGGGAAGGCGGCATGGCTGGCCGGCGCGGGCGCGGAGGTCATCACCGGCGATATCACCGACCGCGCCGTGGTCCACGCGGCGGTCAGCGGCGCCGACGTGATCTACCACCTGGCCGGGCGGCTGTTCGAGCCGGGTGTCCCCGCCTCGGAATACCAGCGGACCCACGTGACCGGCACCCAGCTGCTGCTGTCGTGCTGCCAGAACGGGTCCCGCCCGAGACGGTTCGTGCACGGCAGCACCACGGGCGTGCTCGGGGTGACCGGGGATTACCCGGCCGACGAGCAGGCGCCGATCCGGCCGACGAACGTCTACGAGTTGACCAAGGCCCAAGCCGAGCAGGCCGTCCGGGACGCGTGCCGCGCTGGCCTGCCGGCCGTCATCGCCCGGCCCGGGCTCGTCTACGGGCCCGGTGATCTCCATCTGCTCCCGTTCTTCCGGACGGTCCTGCAGCGGCGGTTCCGGCCCATCGGGCGCCTCAAGGTCTGGCTGCACCCGATCTACATCGATGACCTGACCGACGGGCTGCTGCGGTGCGGCCAGCATGGCCACGCGGTCGGGGAGTGCTTCCACCTGGCCGGCCCGGAACCGGTGCCGCTGGATGGCCTGGCCGACGCGATCGCCCAGGCCGGCGGCACCCGCCTGCCGGCCGGGCACATCCCGATGCGGGCGGCGCAGGCGGTGGCGGCGGTCGGTGACTGGCTGCCGCCGGGACTGCGCCAGTCCGCCCCGCTGACCCGCAGCCGGCTCGACTTCCTGACGAACAGCCGCGTGTACGACGTGACCAAGGCGCAGCGCCTGCTCGGCTACACGGCGACGACCAGCCTGGCCGCAGGCACCGCCGCGGCCATGGCGTGGTACCGGCGTCACGGCTTCCTCCAGGCGACCGCGGCGGCCTGAATCACTCCGCCAGGAAGGAGCGGCAGGTGCGGGTCCGGGACCACATCGTGCTCTCCACCGCGGGCGCCGCGCTGCTGCGCCGGTGGACCCGCGGCGGCGCGGCGGGACTGGTCGCGGGCGGAGTCCTCATCGATGCGGACCACTACGCCTGGTACTTCCTGCGCTACCGGCAGCTGAACCCGGTGGCGGCCATCCGCTTCTTCAACCAGGCCCACCCGCCCCAGCACCCCGGCACGCGGCTGCTGCACTCCCCCGCCGCACTGCTCGCCGCCGCGGCCGCCGCGCTCCGCTGGCCGCGGCTGTGGCCGGTGGCCGCGGGCATGGGCCTGCACATCGCCCTGGACACGCAGCACGCAGCCCGCATGCGCCGGGTGCGCGCCGCCGCCCTGGAGCGCGACGAATACCGCTGCCAGGCCTGCGGCTCACAGGCGCGGATCGACGCCCACGTGCGGCGCCAGCCGTGGCTGCTGCCCTCGTACTCGGCCGGGGACCTGATCTCGCTGTGCCACCGCTGCCATGAGAGCGCCCACGCCGGCGCGAGGGGGCCACGCCGGTGGATCTAGCCACCACACCGCGCCGGGCCAGCCGGGCCCGGGCCGTGGCCCTGCGGACCACGGCCGGGCTGGTCATCGGGGCCGCCCTGGTCCTGGCCTTCCTGCGGCTGGTCAATGTGGGGGCGGTGTACCAGCGGCTGCAGCATCTGCAGGTCGGCGCCGCGCTGCTCTGCGGCGTGGCCTTCCTGACCGCGTACGTGGTGCGCGCGCTGCGCTGGCGCTGCCTGCTGCGGCCCTGCCGGGTCAGCGTCCGCCGGGCGGTCGCGATCTACCAGGTGGCTATCTTCCTGAACTGGCTCCTCCCGGTCCGGGGGGGCGAGATCGGCATGAGCCTGCTGCTGCGGCACACCGATGGGATCCCGGTCAACCACTCGCTGGCCGCGGTGAGCATGGACAAGGCCATGGACCTGCTGCCGGTGGTCGCCCTGCTCGCGGTCCTGCCCTTCGTCCCGCTCCGCCTGAGCGGCCCGCTCTGGGCGCTGCTGCTCTCCGCCCTGGCCGTCGTCGCCTTCGGCGCCGGGATCCTCGCCCTCGCGGCGTGGCGCCGGGAACGGGCCCTGACCCTGATCATCCGGCCGGTCCGGGCCCTGCTGCCGGACGGGGCCCGGGCGCGCATCGAAGCCTTCGTTACCGGGTTCGTCGACACGCTGCTCGCCCTCATCCGGCAGCCCCGGCTGCTGCTCATCGCCGTGCTGTACACCGCCGCGGCGCTGGCCCTGGACGCGACCTTCTGCCTGCTCGCCTTCCGGGCGGTCGGCGTGATCGTGGCGGTGCCGGTCGTCCTGTACGGGTACACCTTCTTCAACCTGGCCTTCATCCTGCCCTCGCCACCAGGCCAGGTCGGCAGCAACGAGCTCATCGGGCTGCTGATCTTCTCCGGCTCCTTCGGCATCAGCCGCCCGGGCGTGGGCGCGATGTTCCTGTTCTCCCACCCCTTCACCGGGTTGCTCATGACGTGCACCGGCCTGGCCTGCCTGAGCCTGATGGGGCTGACCGTGCGCGGCACGATGCGCCTGGCCCGGGAACAGGCGGGGTCGCATCCAGAGCCGGCCGCGGGCGAGGCAGGCGACTCGGCGGCGATGCCGCGCAAGGAGGTCAAGCAGGCATGACGGTACTGGTGACGGGAGCGGCGGGCTTTCTCGGCGGCCATCTGGCCGATCTGCTGCTGGAGCGCGGCGAGCGGCCCCGGGCGCTGATCCGCCCGGGCGAGTCAGCCGGGCGGCTGGCCGCGGCGGGAGCCGAGGTTCACGTCGCGGACATCACCGACCGCGCCGCGATCGGGACGGCCCTGCACGGGGTGGACCGGGTTCTGCACTGCGCGGCCAGGACCGGCCCCTGGGGACCCGATGCCGAGTACCTGGAGACGAACGTCCGTGCCCTGCAGATCCTGGTGAGAAGGGCCATGGCCGCCGGGGTCAGCCGGGTCGTCCAGGTCAGCTCGATCACCGTGCACGGCAACGATGTGGGCGGCCAGGCCGACGAGACCGCGGCGCTGCGCGCGGAGGCCAATCCCTACAGCCGCTCCAAGGTCGCGGGCGAGCGGCTGCTGCGCGCGCATGATCCGCGATGAGGGCGCGCCGGTGACGATCGTGCGCCCGGGCTGGATCTACGGCCCGCGTGATCAGGCGAGTTTCGGGCGCTTCGCGCGGATGACCGAAAGCGGCCGGATGGCCATGTTCGGCCGCGGCGCGAATCACGTGCCACTGGTCTATGTCCGGGACGTAGCCGAGGGCGTTCTGCTCGCGAGCCGGGTGGACGGGGCGGAAGGCCGCACTTATCTGCTGGTCAACGACGAGCCGGTCACGCAGCGGCAGTATCTCGCGGCGATCGCGGATCAGCTGGGCGTGCCGCCGCCACGACGGCGGATCCCCTACCGGCTGGCCTTGCTGGGCGGCACCTGCGCGGAGGGCCTGGGGCGGCTGGCGCGGCGGCCGCAGCCGCCGCCGGTCATGCGGTACGGCATCCAGTTGCTGGGCGGCGAGAACCGCTTCGACATCAGCCGGGCGCGACGCGAACTGGGCTTCGCACCGCAGGTGGGACTGGCTGAAGGCGTGCGGCGCAGCGTGGAGTGGTACCTGGGTGAGTCCCGGGTGCCGGAAAGGGCGGTGGTGACGCCATGAGCAGGGTGCTGGTCACCGGCGGGAACGGTTTCGTGGGCAGGCACCTGGTGCCGGTGCTCCAGGATCGGGGGGACACGGTGCGCGTCCTGGCCTTGCCCGGCGAGGATACGCACTGGCCCGGCCAGCGCGGCATCGAGGTGTGCCGGGGCGATGTGCGTGATCAGGCGGCCGTCACCGCCGCCATGGACGGGATGGACGCCGTGCTGCATCTTGCGGCGATGATGGACGTCTGGCGCCCGATGCGCGACTATCACGCCGTCAACGTGACCGGCACGCAGCATGTCTGCCGGGCCGCGCTGGCCGCCGGCGTCCGCCGGCTGGTGCACATGAGTTCCTCGAGCGTGTACGGGATGGCGCTGGGCAGGCCCGCCGACGAGAGCTTCCCGCTCGCACCGTTCCCCGACCCCTACCCGGTGACCAAGGCCGCCGGCGACCGGGTCGTGCAGCGCATGATCGCCGAGGATCACCTGCCGGCCGTGATCATCCGCCCGGACCAGATCTTCGGGCCCGGCGATCACCTGCACTTCGGCAAGATGGCCGACCGGCTGCGCGCGGGCCGGGGCGTCATCATCGGCCCGGGTGACAACGCGCTGCCGTTCGTGTACGTGACAGACGTAGTGCAGGGGCTGCTGCTCGCGCTCGACCACCCGGGGGCGGCCGGCCAGGCCTTCAACATCACCAACGACAATCCGCTGACCCAGCTGCAGTTCATGGAGGCGATCGCCCGCGAGACCGGCGCCAGTCCGCCCCACCGCCGCGTGCCCTACCGGCCGCTCTACGCGGCCGGTTATCTCGCCGAGCGCCTGGCGGCGCTGGGCCCCACCGCGCACCGGCCGCCGATCACCCGGCTGGGCGTGGCCTTCTTCGGCACCGACAACCGGTACTCAATCGGGAAGGCCCGGCGCGAGCTGGGCTTCCGGCCGAAGGTGAGCCTGGGCCACGGGATCGCGCTGGCCGCCATGTGGTACCGCGGGAACGCCCGCTCGCGGCCGGAGCTGGTTCCCGCGGTCAGCCAGCCGACCGGGGGAGTGTGATCGGGATGCTGCGATATGCCAGGCCCGCGCCCTGCGCCCCGCTGGCGCGGTCCGCCGAGCTGGCCGGCGAGGTGGCCATCGTGACCGGGGCCAGCTCCGGGATTGGCGCGGCCACCGCCCGGGAGCTGGCCCGGCGGGGCGCGTCGGTGATTCTCGCCGCGCGGCGGGCACCGGAGCTGGACGCCCAGGCTCAGGCGATCAGCGAGGCGGGCGGGGAAGCCCTGGCCATCCCCGCCGATCTCGCCGAGCCGGCCAGCGTACTGTCGCTCATCGAGCGCGCCCTGACCGGCTACGGGCGGGTCAACGTGCTGGTCAACAACGCTGGCAGCAGCTGGTCCCGGCCGCTCGCCTGCAGCCCGCTCGGTGAGATCAGCGGCCTGGTCGGGGTGAACCTGCTCGCCGCGATGTGCCTCACCCGCGGCCTGCTGCCCGGGATGCTGGAACGGCAGCACGGAACCATCATCTCGGTGGGGTCGCTGTCCGGCCGGGTGGCCATGGAGCCCGTCTACTCCGCGACCAAGTACGGCCTGCGCGGCTTCTCGCTGGCGTTGCGCCGCCAGCTGGCCGGGAGCGGCGTCTCCGTCTCACTCGTCTCCCCCGCCAACATCGACACGGCGATGACCCGGCATGTTGCCGCGCGCATGCCCGGGCCTGACCTGGTGGCCGTGACGATCGCGGGCCTGGTCCGGCGTCCGCGCCGGGAAGTCGTCGTGCCCCGTAAGCATTACGCCGTGGCCTGGCTGGAACAGGCGTTCCCGAGCATGGCCGATGTCGTTCATCAACGCCGGCACTGGTCGCCGGTCCGGGAGGAAGAAGCAGTGACATGGACATCCTGATCACCGGGGGGAACGGCCTGCTCGGCAGGCATCTCGTCACCGCCCTGCAGGACCAGGGCATGAGCGTCCGGGTGCTGGCGCTGCCGGCCGAGGACACCCGCTGGCTCGAGCAGCATGACGTCGCGGTTTTCCGGGGCGATATCCGCGAGCCGGACACCCTGACCGCCCCGATGAGCAGGGTGGCGGCCGTCTTCCACCTGGCCGGCATGATGGGCCTGTGGCGGCCGATGGCCGACTACCGCGCCGTCAACGTGACCGGCACGGAGAATGTCTGCCGCGCGGCGCTGGCCGAGGAAGTCCCCCGGCTGGTGCACGTCAGCTCGTGGACGGTCTACGGCATGGACCTGGGCCAGCCGGCCCGCGAGGAATTCCTGCTGAAGCCGTTCAACGAGCCTTACGCGGTCACCAAGGCCGCCGGTGACCTGGCCGTACAGCGGATGATCGCCGAGCAGCACCTGCCTGCCGTCATCATCCGGCCCGGCACGTTCTTCGGACCCGGTGACCATCTGCATTTCAGCCGGATGGCGGACCGGCTGCGCGCGGGCAAGGGCGTCATCGTGGGCGCCGGGGACAACGCGCTGCCGTTCGTCTACGTGACCGATGTTGTGCAGGGCCTGATGCTCGCGCTGGATCACCCGAACGCCGTCGGCCAGGCCTTCAACATCACCAACGACAGCCCGCTGACCCAGCGGGAGATGCTGGAAGCGATCGCCCGCGAGACCGGCAGCAGCCCGCCCCGGGTCCATGTCCCCTATCGTGCCCTCTACGGCGCCGGGTACATCGCCGAGCGGATGGCCGTGGTCAGCGGCACCGAGGCGCAGCCGATGGTGACCCGGCTCGGGATCAAGCTCTTCGGCACGGACAACCAGCACTGTATCGACAAGGCCCGGCGGGAACTCGGCTACCGTCCGCGGACCAGCCTTCGCGAAGGTGTCCAGCTGACCGCCAGCTGGTATCTGGCGCAGCACGCGCGGCATGCGCCGCCGGAGTCCGCCGCCGTCTGAGCCGCAGGCGCAGCAGGTGCGCCCGCACCCCCGCGCCGTACGCCGTGGGCTGGCCGCCCCAGGTCCTGATGAGCGCGGGGGCGGCGCAACCGGCCGGGTTCCAGCTCCAGCCCAGGTAGGAGACAGCGGCTGAATCGGCCCAGGACATGAACTGGTCGGCGAACCCGGCCGAGCACCCTCCGGCCGCGCCGAATTCGGTGGTGACGACCGGCACGGCCCGCGCCACTGGCCGGACCGTGCCGTTCCAGCAGCTGACCGTGGCACAGCTGCGGGAACGGTAGGCGTGGAAACCGGCCACCAGCTGTCTCGCCGGGTCGTGCGGCCGGTACCGGAGCCAGGACGAGAGATCGCTGCCCCAGCCGAGACCGGTAGCGATCACGGGCTGGCGCGCGCCGGTACGGCGGACCGCGTCCAGAAGCGCCTGCATGCCCGCGGTTCTCCAGCCCTGCGGCAGCCCGCAGCCGTCACGCCAGCAGGGCCAGCTGATCCCGTTCGGCTCGTTGTAGAGGTCGAACACGACCGCGGGGTCAGCCTTGAAGGTGCTCGCCACGGACGCCCAGAAGGCGGGGGCATGGCTGAGATCTGCCATCTGGAGCTGGCCGAGCGCCAGCTCCCGGCCCGGCGCGTTCCAGTGCAGGTCGAGGAGCACGTACAGGCCCGCCTGGTGCAGGCGGGCGACATAAGCCTGGATCGCCGCCCGGTACCGCTCGCCGCTGTAGCGCCGCGGAGCGCCGTTGATGCCCAGCCAGCAGTCCTCGTTGAGCGGCAGCCGCACGGCGTTGATCCGCCATGAGGTCATGGCGGCGATGGCCCGCGGGCCCGTCGGCCCGGCGATGAGACCCTGGTCCTGGACACAGGCGTATTCGGCGCCAGAGCGGTTCACGCCGAGGAGGCGGATCGGTTTCCCCTGCGCGTCGATCAGCCGGTTCCCGGCCACGTGCACGGCCAGCTGGCAATCGGAGCAGGCCGTGGCCACCCGGACCGTGACCGTCACCGCCGCGGCCAGCAGGATGGATATGACCAGGGTGAGGGCGGCCCGCCTGACCCTGGCCCCGGCGGGCCAGGACGGCCGGGCCCGGCGCGGCCGGGGCCTGGCCGGCCGCCGCGCATGCCGGGGCGCGCTATCGGGCTGCGGAGGAGGCATGGGCTGGCGCCTAAGTAATCCCTAGGGAGTGAGGTGCTCGCCGGGGTAGATCACGTTCGGATTGCGCCCGACTATCCCGCGGTTCCGTTGGTAGACAGCCGGCCATCCGCCCGGGAGCCGGTACCTGCTCGCGATGCCGGACAGGGTGTCGCCGGGCTGGACGGTGTAACTGGGGACCGCCGGGCCAGGATGCGGCTCAGGCGGCCCGGCCGGGGACGGTGTGCTTCGCGGCCGCGGCGGTGGGCCACGGAGCACGGTGCTCAGCCTCGTTCCGGCGATCAGCCGGATCTGGACCTGCTGCAGACCGTGTCCGAACACGGCCACCAGCCGTGAGTGAGCTATCGCGGCGGCGGCCGTCGGCGTCTGGGTCAGGGTGTCCCGCATGTCCTGCGTCACCACGACGAGGTTGAACTCACGCCAGCCCCGGGGGAACGCCTTCTTGACCGCGGGGTCGTAATCGAGCGGCCAGTAAGACACGACGGTGCGGGAGAAGAACCCGCCCCGCTCCGGGTGGTGGTTGAAGCCGTGGTCGATGAGGTAGATCCAGTACTGGTCGACGACGATGAGCCGTGCGGCGTGATTGACGTGGCTGACCAGCCACTGCTCCGCCGCGTTGTCCGGGCCGTCCATCCGGACGGTCATGGCTGCCTGATCCGCATGCTCCCAGCGGGGCACGATGATCACCAGGGCCAGCACGGTCAGCGCGCCGATCACCGAGCGCGCGGCCCAGCTGAATCCGGCAGGCAGGCCGCGCACCCAGCGCCCCGCCGCTTCGACGCTTCCCGGCACCATCAGCGCGGCAAACGGCAGCATCCCGATCACGTACATATTCGGCAGGTATCCGGGCCGCAGAACCGTCAGGACCTGGATCAGGAAGGCCAGCGTGATCGCCCGGGTGGTGCGCCGGGCGAGCGCGACGGGGACGACCGCGAGGGCGGTACCGAGCAGCCATGGGTCGAGGTGCAGCCAGGCGATCACTATCGCGTGGGTCTGGCTGTACGGGTCAAAGAGGCTTCCCGTGCCCTTCCGGGTGAACAACTGCACGGTGAGGTACCCGGCCAGGCTCACATGGTGCGGTCCGGGCAGGAGCTCGCCTTTCAGGAAGGCATAGAGCGGGTAGAAGCCGCCCAGCAGGATGAACGAGCTCAGGAAGAGCGGCACGCAGTAGCGCCGCGTCCGCCGATCGCAGTTCTGCACCACTGCGTACAGCAGCGCAGGCAGCAGGGTCAGGGTGGTTTCCTTGCACAGCGAAGCCACCGCGAAGCAGGCGCCGCTGCCCGCGAAGGCCCACAGGCGCCGCCGCGGTGTCCAGGCGAGCAGGAAGGCGGCGATCGCCCAGGCGAGAGAAGGGTTGTCGAGCAGGATCGCCCGGTGATAGAAGATGGCCAGCGGGGACAGCCCGAACAAGAGGACCGCGGCCGCGGCGGCCACCCGCCCGAATCCGAGCCGGCGCGCCAGGACATACAGCAGCGAGCAGCTCACCAGGTCCACCACGAGCATCAGCCCGCGGCCCGTGGCCAGCGAGTAGCTGGAGTGACCGAAAAGCCCCTGGGCCCAGGTCCACAAGGAGATGAGCAGCCAGCCCACCGGGGGATGGCCGTAACTGTAGGTGTACGGCGCGAGGCGGCCGAACTGCACCGCCCACGCGTCCGCCATATAGGTGCCCTCATCGAACTGCGCGAGCGGCCAGTGCACCAGGTTCACGCCCACCACCACGGCGATGACGCCGAGCAGCACAAATTGCAGCCCGAGGTCGGCCCGGGAGGCGAGGACCCGGCTCAGCCGGTCGCGGGCCGTCCCGGCCCAGCGTGCTCCGTCCGGGAGGCCGCCGCGCCGGATGGCGCCCAGCGCGGCGGGAGCGGCCCCGCCGGGCCCCACGCCCAGGCGCCCGGGCGGATGCCCGTTGCCGTTGCCGTTGCCGTTGCCGTTCCCGTTCCCGTTCCCGTTGCCGCCGCCCGCGCCCGCGGTCCACCCGTCGAGATACCCCGGCGGGGCAAGATCCGCGGCCGCCTGCTCGGCGGCCGGCCACGCCGGGGGCGGCGCGCTGACCACGCTGGGGGCCAGCGCGTAAGCCACCACGTCAGGCCCGGTGTCCACAGCCCCGGCCGTGGCGTTCTGGAGGCGGACAGCCTGCGGCCGCAGCCATTTGCGGGCCGCGGTCACGGCCGCCACCCGCCCGCCCAGGGCCGGCGGCCGGGCGCCCGGGCGGGCCAGCTGGCCATCGGCCGGCCCGGCGAGGTGCAGCCCCAGGTGCGCCGTCTTCTCCCAGCCCCGGGTGCCGCGAAGCTCGCGGGCCACCGCCCGGGCCGCGGAGAAGGTCAGCACGGCCTGGTACAGCGGCAGGCCAAGGATCAGCCGCGCATAATCGCGTACGCAGGACCGTTCCCGGTACTCACGGCAGAACTCGCCGAGGCCGACGATGTCCGCCACGAGCATGCACGCCATGGGCAGCGCGGGCAGGAAGGTGATGAGGGTGATCTCGATCGGGGCCTTGAGACCGATAGCGGTCCCGATCGCGATCGGGATCAGCAGCCAGGCGATCGCCATGGCGAACGGCATGGCCAGGATGTATCCGCCCAGAGCCCGCTGCGGCAGTGGCAGCCGCCGCCAGTAACCCCGGGACAACGTCTGCAGGTACCCCTGGCACCACCGGGTCCGCTGCCGGACGAACGAGCTGAGCGTAGGCGGGCACTCCTCGCGCGTGACCAGCTCGGGTTCGTAGAAGACGGCTGTCCGGGCGCCGAGGGAACTCAGCCGGACACCCAGTTCGCAGTCCTCGGCCAGGCATTCTGCATCCCAGCCCGCCACCGCCCGCAGGACCGGGGTACGGATGAAGACGGTATTGCCGCCGAGCGGGATGAAGCGCTGGCGCGCATGACGGTGCAGCCGGCTCCGGAACCAGAAGTAATACTCCAGCACGTTGTGCACGGTCAGCCAGCTCGAGTGGAAGTTCATCAGCTGCACGCCGGCCTGCACGATGTCCGCGTCAGTAGCCTGGAAGCACTGGTCAACGCGCTGGAGGAGATCAGGGTGAACGTCGTCCTCGGCGTCGAACACGCCGGTGATCGCCCCCGTGCAATGCGGCAGAGCCGTGTTCAGCGCCTTGGGCTTCGTCTTGGGATAAGTCGAATCCACGATGACCTTGACCCGGCCGGGATGGCGGGCCGCGGTGCGCTCGGCCACCGCGGCCGTGGCCGGGTCGTCGTCGCCGACGACCACGATGATCTCGAACGCCGGGTGGTCACTGCGGCTGAGCCGTTCCAGGGTTACGTCCAGTACCGCCTCCTCGTGCCGGGCCGGGACGATCAGCGAGAATGTGCAGGCCGGCTCGCGGTCATCCCGCAGGAGGCGGCTTTCCGCGAATGAATGCGGGGTCCGCCAGGCGTAGAGCATCCAGACGAGCGTGGTGAGGGCGATGATGCCCAGGATCAGGGTGATGATCACGTAGACCAGGTACAGGACAGCGGCAGGCCGGACCGACAAGCTCACCGCGGCCCAGGCCGCGAAACCCGTCACCGTCAGCCCCAGCAGGCCGGCCAGCAGCCAGCGGCGCCGTACCGCCAGGCCACGGCAGGCTTCCCTGATGACGGCATACCGAGGTTGTCCGACCATCGCGTTACGCCCTCTGCAGTCCTTTCCAGGCAGGTGGTGCATGCACCGCCGGGCCCGGCGTCCCGGCGACGGGACGGTGCGGCACACGGCAGCCGGCGCATCCTCGTTCCCAGCCAGGATGGGACCTGCTGATTCCAGCTCTCTTCCGCCCGGCTTCCGGGCCGGCCGTACCCGCTGGGACCAGGGGATATGGGGAGCGTGCGGCGTGCGTGGCGGTGGGCGGGAATCCGGCCCGGCTCATCCTGCTGCTACCGGGCGGGCGGTCAGCCGGGGCGGGGCCAGCCGCCGGCCGGGCGCCGGGAGAGCGGCCCGGAGCTGGTCACGGCGATGCCTGGACAGGCTCTCGTACAGGGCCGAGCGGAAGAGCGGCTGGCGGAAGGCGAAGCCGCTGCCCCGCTCCTCCAGGACGCGCAGCTGCAGCGCGCGGTCCAGGGCATCCAGGAGCGCGGGCCCCAAGACCGGCGGCTCCAGGGCCGCGCCGCCAGCGCGCAGCTCGCCCAGGGAGATCTCGGTCGCGGCCGACGCCGCGGCCAGCCCCAGCACCTGGCGGACAGTCTCGTCCATCGTGGCCAGGCGCGCGGCCGCCAGCGCGCGGACCTGGACCGGCACCAGCGCCGCCGCCAGCGCGGTCGCGCCTGGCCCGGTCGCGCCCGGGGCATCGGAGCGGTGCTCGCGGATCTCGCGGACAAGTTCCCCCACGAACAGCGGGTTGCCGCCGGACCTCGCATAGATCTGGCTGAGGAGGTCATCGTCGCCAGCGCCCGGGTGCAGGGCCCGCACCAGGGTGTCGCAGTCCCGGCGGGAAAGGCCCCGGAGCCCGATCCCGAGGCAGAGGCGTTCCCGGATCATGGCCTCGGTCATCCGGCCCAGTTCCGAGCCCGCCTCAACGTCTTCCTCACGGGCCGACGCGACCAGCAGCCACGGCCGGTAGGCCGCCAGATGGCCCAGGTAACGGAGCAAGTCCAGGCTGAGGGGATCGGCGTCACGCAGATCACCCAGCACCAGCAGGACCGGCTGCCTGCGGCCGAGGTCCGTCAGCAGCCGCACCATGGCAGGCATCAGGTCAAGGTGATAGTCCCCGGCCCCGGGCCAGGGCATCGCAGACTCATCCCAGGCCTGCAGCGACGGAACGAAACGGGCCAGCGCCGGGTAACGCAGCGCGATCTCGTGACGGTCCGCCTCCGGAAGGCTCGCCGCATGATGCTCCAGCGCCACCGCGAACAGCCCGCATGCGAACGGCCTCGCGTGTGCCCCCCGCCCGCTGGACAGCACGGCCGCACCCAGCTGGCGGGCCGTGGCGGCCAGCTCCTCCAGCAGCCGCGTCTTGCCGATACCAGCCTCACCGGTCACCAGGACCAGGCGCGCCTGCCGGTGCGGGCCGTCAACAAGCTGGCCGCACAGCTGCTGGATCAGACGTTCACGGCCGACAAAGGGCCGTCCGGCTGCGGCCTGCGCGGGCGGCGGGCCGGGACCGCGCTCCGGGCGCTGATCGGTCCCGGGGCGGGCGCCAGATCCCGGCCGGGCACCGCAGGCCGCCCGGCCCGGGCGGCCTGCGGCCGGGTCATCGCGCACCACTGCCAGGCCCTGCTGCGGGACGCGGCGCGCCACGATGTCGTGGTGCAGCGCGACCGTCTCTGGCTGGGGGGCCAGGTCGAGCTCCCGGTGCAGCACCTCCTGGCACGACCTGAATTGCCGGACCGCCTGGTCAGGCGTGCCCATCTCCGCGTACAGCCGCATCAGGCGGCGGTGGGCCACTTCCCGGACCGGATCCTGCGCCAGCGCATCGCGGAGCTGGTCCGCTGCCTCATTCCAGGCGCCGCGATCCTCGAACGCCGACGCCAGCCCGAGCATCACCCGGACCCTCAGTTCCCTGAGGGAATGGCGGCGCCCGGCGCACCAGTCCGCATACCGGTCTTCGGGCAGCAGCTCGCCAGCATAGGCGCCCAGGGCGGATTCGTAGGCCGCGACATCGTGCGCCCGCAGCGCATTCTCGGCCAGCTGCTCGAAACGGTCCGCGTCAACCGTGACGTGCTCGGTGTTCAGTGAGAGCACCGCATCCTTCAGCACAAGATACGCAGAATCCATTCTCCGGGGCAGCCAGGGCTGGAACGCATGGCGGGCCGCGTGGAGTGCCTTACCAAAGCTGTTGAGGGCCGACTCAACGTCGGCATCTGGCCAGAGGATGTCCAGGATCTGTTCTCGGTGCAGTGTGTGCCCGGGGGACGTCGCCATCAATTTCGTCAGCGTCTTGGCGCTGCGCCGTTGCCAGCCGGAAACGGCTAGGGCCGCGCCGGCCCGCTCCACCTGGAATCCGCCGAGCAGGCGCATGCTCAGCAGCGGAGCCTCAACCAGCCCGGTGACCATCGCCGCACCTGTTAGCGTCCAGCGCGCACGGCGCAACGCCGCGACTGGCTGGCCGCCGTGCCGTGGGACTGTCAAAGCGCATCTTTGCTCCCGCCCTGCGGATGTGTGTCGTGCTGGGCCGTCTGCCGCATGTGCGGCTCAATCGCGTGAGTTGGTCAGGGGGGCCAACGTGATCCTGAGGTTCTCGTTCAGCTCCACGGGCGTCGCATACGAACTCAGGGATTCTTCAGCCCGCGTCAGAACCTCAGTTAGGGCGCTGTAAGCTTCGGCGGCATCCGCCGCGGTTATCTCCCCCTCAATCGTGAACCGGTAGGTAGTCATCTGAGGTCCCCACCATCAGGCACGGGGTCACCCGTGGCTTTCATGCCATGGGCCAGGAGAGCTAAATTCTCCAGTGCTGCGGGCCACCCGCCCGCGTCCATCGATGATCGTGAGCCGGGGCGCCGGCCTGCCGCAGCTCGGACCGGGTCAGCGCCACGGCTTCCAATGCGGAATGGACCTGGAGCTTAGCCATGAGATTCTGCGTGTGAGTGCGGACAGTGTTCGCGGAAAGGCTGAGCCGGGCCGCCACATCCCGCCGCGCGGCCCCCTCGGCCAGGCAGCCCAGTACCTCGCGTTCCCGCGGGGTGAGCGTGGCCAGCAGCAGATCACTGCGCCGCTGGGGCATATCACCACGGAGCAGCAGGGTGAGGACGTGTCCCATGACAGCCGGGGGAAGCCACGTCTCACCCTGGACGATGCCGCGCATGACGCGGAGCAGGTGCTCCAGCGACTCACCCTTGGGCAACCAGGCGCCCGCGCCCGCACGCACCGCGGCCGCGACCCGTTCCGCTTCGGCGGAGTAGCTCAGCATGATCACGTGCGCCGCGACGCCACGGCGGGCCACCTCCCGGCACAGGGTGAACGCAGCGCCGCCCGGCAGGTCGGCGTCGAGCAGCATGATGTCGGCATCCTGGGAAACGACCGGGGGCAGTTCAGGTAGCGTCACGCTGGCGGCGGCCACCATGGCGATGTCAGGTTCGGCCTCCAGCCGGCTGGCCAGGGCGTCGGCGAACGTACGCTCCTGGTCGACGATGACCACTCGGAGTCCCATAACCTGAGCCTCGCTCACCTTCCTGCCTCGCGAAACCCCATCCCGCCGTGCGCCGGCCTACGTCAGCCTGGGGGGGGCAGCGCGCGCGGCTGACGAGGCGTCCCGGTCCGGCCGGGAGGACGGCCGGGCCGGCCCAGGGTCACCAGCAGCCCCCGCTGGCTGGCCAGGGCAGCCGCCTCGAGGCGGGTGTGCGCCCCCAGCTTGGCCAGGACACTCTTCACGTAGGACTGCACCGTGTTCGTAGTGATCCCCATCTCCCGCACCATCTGCACGGTGTCCTGCCCGGCGACGATCCGGTGCAGTACTTCGGTCTCCCGGGGTGAGAGTTCACCGAGTGGCTGCCCGGCGGGCGCCACGGCCGGCGGTCTGCGGGACCGCCGTGGCGCCGGGGATACCACCAGGCCGCCGTCGGCCACGATGCGGAGCGCGTCGGCGACCTGGCCGACCCACTGGTCCTTGCGCAGGAAGCCAACGGCCCCGGCCTGCAGGGCCTGCGTCACGGTCTCGGCGTCAGTAACGGCGGACAGCACCACGACCTTGGTCCGCGGGTACTGTGCGCGGATCACGCGCAGGGCGTCGAGGCCTTCCGGCGACCCGTGGAAGCGCAGATCCAGCAGGCAGACGTCCGGGTCATGAGTGGCTATGACCCGGATGGCGTCAGCCACGCTCGTCGCGATAGCGACTACCTCATGACCGCAGGCCTCCAGGCCCGTAGCGAGTGCTTCACACAAGATCCGGTTGTCATCACAGAGGACTAGGCGCATGCGCGGGCCCGCACCGGATTAAGTCGCAGCGGACTGAGCATTCGATATGTCGCCCCCCACACGCAGACCGCAGCTCTTCCTAACATCCCTCGCAGGACACCGGCCGCACTAAAGCAACCCAACAATCATTGCACCGCAAATCGGGGTGTCAAGGATCAGTCGTGGCATTCAAGCAAATAACTGTACCTTGCGTACCCGAGGCTACAATGGCATCATCAGGCTCTCCTGCCCCAAGGTCACCATCATGAACAAACCGCCACACCACATTGTGCTCTGGCCGGCCCGGCGCGCGGAAAGCGAATCGGACTACCTGTTGCGGCCATACGAAGATTTGGCGTACCTTGGCGCCGGCCCCGCGGGCTACTCGCCGCGTGAGCGGCGGGCCCGGACGCGGAACCGGTCCTTGGCGTCCAGCACGATCTTGCGCAGCCGGACGGTGGACGGCGTGACCTCGGCGCACTCGTCGTCGGAGCAGAACTCCAGGGCCTGCTCGAGGCTCAGCACCCGCGGCGGGACCAGGCGCTCCAGTTCCTCGCCGGTGGACTGGCGCACGTTGGTGAGCTTGCGCTCCCGGGTGATGTTCACGTCCATGTCGTCCGAGCGCGAGTTCTCGCCGACGAGCATGCCCTCGTAGACCTCGGTGCCCGGCGCGACGAACAGTGTGCCCCGCTCCTGGAGGGAGAACATGGCGTAGGCGCTGGCCACACCGGTCCGGTCGGCGACCAGCGACCCGGTCGGGCGCATCCGCAGCGGCCCGGACCACGGCTCGTACCCCTCGAACACGTGGTGCGCGATGCCGGTGCCGCGGGTGTCGGTGAGGAACTGGGTCCGGAACCCGATCAGGCCGCGGGAGGGGACGATGAAGTCGAGCCGGACCCAGCCGGTGCCGTGGTTGGTCATGTGCTCCATGCGGCCCTTGCGCAGCGCCAGCAGGGTGGTGACCGCGCCCAGGTACTCCTCGGGCACGTCCACGGTGAGCCGCTCGACCGGCTCGTGCAGCTTGCCGTCAACCTCGCGGGTGACCACGGTGGGACGGCCGACGGTGAGCTCGTGCCCTTCCCGGCGCATCGTCTCCACCAGCACGGCCAGGGCCAGTTCGCCACGGCCCTGGACTTCCCAGGTGTCCGGCCGGTCGGTGGGCAGCACCCGGAGCGACACGTTGCCGACCAGTTCCCGGTCCAGCCGGTCGCGCACCATCCGCGCGGTGACCTTCGAGCCCTTCTCCCGCCCGACCAGCGGCGAGGTGTTCACCCCGATGGTCATCGAGATGGCGGGCTCGTCCACGGTGATCAGCGGCAGCGGGCGGGGGTCGTCGGGATCGGCCAGCGTCTCGCCGATCATGATCTCCGGGATGCCGGCCACCGCGATGATGTCGCCTGGGCCGGCACTCTGGGCCGGCACCCGCTCCAGCGCTTCCGTCCGGAAGAGCTCAGTGATCTTGACCTTTTCGATGGAACCATCGCGGCGGCACCAGGCGGCCTGCTGGCCCTTGATGATCTCGCCGGACTCCACGCGGCACAGCGCGATCCGGCCCAGGTAGGCCGAGGCGTCCAGGTTGGTGACGTGCGCGCGCAGCGGCTCGTCCGGATCGTAGGACGGCGCGGGCACGGTGTCCCGCAGCATCGCGAACAGCGGCTCCAGGTCGTCTGAGTCAGGCAGGGTGCCGTCCGCCGGGCGGTTCAGCGAGGCCCGGCCGGCCCGCGCGGAGGCGTAGACGATCGGGAACTCGATCTGCTCCTCGGTGGCGTCCAGGTCGAGGAACAGCTCGTAGCAGGCGTCCACCACCTCGGCGATCCGTGCGTCCGGCCGGTCCACCTTGTTGATCACCAGGATGACCGGCAGCTTCGCCTCCAGCGTCTTGCGGAGCACGAACCGCGTCTGCGGCAGCGGGCCCTCGCTGGCGTCCACCAGCAGCAGCACCCCGTCCACCATGGACAGGCCGCGCTCGACCTCGCCGCCGAAGTCGGCGTGGCCGGGGGTGTCCACGATGTTGATGGTCAGCCCGCCGTGCGCCACCGCGGTGTTCTTGGCCAGGATCGTGATGCCCTTTTCCCGCTCCAGGTCACCGGAGTCGAGCACCCGGTCGGCGACCTGGGCGCCGGCCCGGAAGGCCCCGGACTGCCAGAGCATGGCGTCGACCAGCGTCGTCTTGCCGTGGTCAACGTGCGCGACGATGGCCACGTTGCGCAGTTCGTCACGGGTGGCGAGCTGGGTCTGGCGAGCGGGCATACGGGAATCTCATTTACGTTCGGAAGTGGGAGCGGCGCATACTGGCGCCAGCCCTATTCTATTCGCTGCTGATCACCGGGCTATCCGGCGAGCGCAGGCCGCCGGGCCCGGGGGCGGGGCGGTCCCGGCGCAGCACCGCGAGCAGTTCCTCGTAGGGGCCGATCAGGTAAGCCTCGTCCCCGGCGCGCAGCCGGGTGCCGCGGCGCGGCGGGTGCTCCAGGTAGCCCTGATCGAACGTCCGGCTGATGGCCAGGATCCGGGTCTGGGCCCCCAGGTCCTGCATGGCCAGGCCGTCGAGGCCGCCGCCGCGGGTCACCTTCAGCCGGGCCACCAGCAGCGGCTCATCACCTACGTAGAACGTATTCAGCACATCGAGGCCGAGCGCCGCACCGACGAACCACGGGGCAGCAAGGGCCGCAGTTGATCTAACGTTGCGGAACCCGAAGTTATGCCGGACCGAGCGGGCCAGCTGGGGGTCGAACATGCGCAGCACCACGGGCGTGCGGTCCCAGCGCGTCCCGAGCTGGTCGCGCACGGCCAGGCCGGTCTCCAGGTTGGCCAGGTCGTCGCTGGTCAGCACGGCGACGGCCGAGGCGCTGGCCAGGCTGACCGACTCCAGCGTCTCCGGCAGCGTGGCGTCCGCGATGACCACCGGCACGCCGAGGGCCCGGGCCTGGCTGAGATGCCGGTTCCCGTCGTGCTTCTCGACCACGACCACGTCGCTGCCCGCGGCGGCCAGCCGGGAGAGGACCTGCATGCCGACCGAACCCAGGCCGATGACCAGCACGTGGCCACGGAGCCCGGTGATCCGGCGGCGGCCCAGCGATTCCTCGATGCGGCGGCTGACCAGCATGTCGGTGAGCATGGCAAAGAACACCGCAACGAACAGGGCGCCGAGCAACATCAGCACGATAGCCCCGCCCATCAGCCACGGGCTCTGGTTCCGGAAGGAGAAGTCACCGTAGTTCACCGTGGTGACCGTCTCCGCCGTGAAGTAGACGGCGTCCAGCAGCGGGATGTGATGCCCGCCCAGCCGGTAGGCCAGGCGCAGGATGAGCGTGGACCCGATGACCACGGTGAACAGCGCGAACAACGCCAGCACCAGCCTGCGGTCCACGGCGTTGAGCAGCGAGACGGCCAGGTGCCGCAGGTGCGCCACGGCCCGGGCCGGCCGGGCGGGCTGCCCGGCCGCGGCGCGGGGCTCCTGGTGGGGGCCGGTCACCCCCGCCACCCTCAGCTCGTCAGGGGTCCCGATCAGGGTCACGCCGTCGCCGGGCCCGACCCGGTGGTCCCGGCCGGGGCAGATCACCACATCGCCGCCGTCCGCGGGCAGCACGGCGATCGGGGCCAGCGCCCCATACAGTTCACGCAGCGTGGCCGGGGCGGAGGCGATGGTCCGTGCGGCGGCGAACCGCTCGCCGGCCAGCCTGATCTCCTGGACACCGGTACGCAGGCAGGCTTCGGTGATCGACGGGGCGGACAGCCCGGCGACATCGAGCACCGAGATGGCGATCCGGGACAGCGCCCGGCCGACGGCCGGGTTGCTGAGCTGGACGACGACCCGCACGTCGGCGCGCAGCTCCCGGGTCAGCAGGGCGGTCTCCAGCGTGCGGAGATCGTCTTCCTGGGCGCAGATCACCGCCTCGGCGCCGGCCAGCCCCGCTTCAGCCAGGACCTCGGCCGACCGGGAACTGCCCGCGATGTGCGGGATACCCCAGCCGATCAGGTTGCGGGCCTGCCTCAGGTCCGGGTGGTCATCAATGACGACTGTCGGCACACCGGACGCGTTGAGCAGCTCGACAATGCGCAAGCCGACGCCGTGCAGGCCGCATACGATCACGTGCCCGCGCCACCCCGCGTACGTGCTGCTCACCCCGTGCATCCTCACCTGCGCAGATGTCATGGATGTTAACGACATGTCTCGCCGGGGGACAGCTTGGACGGCGCGCGTCCCGCGGGTGCCCGGGCCGCCCGGCGGCCCGGGCACCCGCGTGGTAAACGCGTCTTGAGCCATTCTTGGCGGGCTCTTAACTTTTCTTCCGCTGGAATGACGTCCCATGCGCGACAGATATCCGCCCGACGGGCCAGACCAGGAATGGCCTGGCGTCAGCCCGTCCCGGCACGAGATACCCCCGCCCGGCGATCCCACCCTGCGCTTCGACGGGCCCGCCGATGACCGCAGGCGGCCCGGCCCGGCTGGCGGCAGCCGGGCCGACGGCCTGCGCCGCCTTTCCCGGCTGACCTGGCGCACCACCCAGCTCAGCGCGATCGCCGCGGCTGCGTTCGCGGTCCTGTTCGCGCGCAGCGCGCCGGCCCACACGGCCAGCAGCCAGACCGCGGTCAGGCCGTCCACGGCGGCCTCGCCCACCGCCAGCCCTACCCCCACGCCCACACCCACGCACACGCACCGGGCGGCGAGGAAACCGAAGCGGCACAAGGCGCCGCCGAGCACGCCGCCGTCAACGGCCGCGGCCCAGCCGCCAGCGCCCCGCCACCTTCGCCCACCCTGGCCCCGCCGAGCACGCCGCCCGCGCCGGCCCCCGTACCGAGCCCGGTGCAGAGCACCTCTAGCGGATCGACCGGTGGCGGATGAGACGAGCCACCCCTGGGCGGCCAGGCCCGGACGGACTTGCCCCCGTGCCGTCCGGGCCTGGTACCGGGGCGTCCGGGCCTGGTACCAGGGCGTCCGGGCCTGCCCCCGGGACGTCCCGGCCCCGCGCCACCCCAGCCGGGCACGACACCGGCCCGGCTGGGGTGACCTTCACGGCCCTGGGCACCGTGGCGTCGGTGCTGGTCACCGACCCCGGTGCCCGCGACGCCGCAGCGGCCATGCTGGCCGCTGAGCTGTCCGCCATCGACGCTGCCTGTTCCAGGTTCCGGGCCGATTCCGAGCTGTCCCGGCTCAACCGGGCCGGCGGCCGCGAGCTCACCATCAGCCCGCTGCTCACCGAGGCCCTGGCCGCCGCGCTCGCCGCCGCCCAGGCGACGGACGGCGACGTAGACCCGACGTGCGGCCGGTCGCTGATCGGCCTGGGCTACGACCGGGACTTCGCGGAGGTCCGCCGGGCCGCCGGGCCGCCCGGGATCACCGTGACGCCCGCCGCGGGCTGGCGGGCCGTGCACCTCGACCCGCGGCGCCGGGTGGCCCGGGTGCCGGACGGCGTGCTGCTCGACCTCGGCGCGACCGCCAAGGCGCTGGCCGCGGACCATGCCGCCGTGCGCATCGCGGAGCAGGCCGGCTGCGGCGTGCTGGTCAACCTGGGCGGGGACATCCGGGTGGCCGGGCCGCCGCCGGCCGGCGGCTGGCACGTCGGGATCGCGGACGACGCGGATTTCGGCGGCCTCCCGCCGGGCAGCAGGCCCGCTCACGCGGTCGTCATCACCAGCGGCGGCCTCGCGACCTCCAGCCCCCAGGTCCGGGCCTGGCGCCGGGGCACGGCGGAACTGCATCACATCGTCCAGCCCGCGACCGGCCTGCCCGCCCGGACATGCTGGCGCGCGGTGAGCGTGACCGCCGCCAGCTGCGTGGACGCGAACGCGGCCAGCACGGCGGCGATCATCCGCGGCGGGCAGGCCCCGCGCTGGCTCGCCAGCCTGCGCCTGCCGGCCCGGCTGGTCCGCCGGGACGGGACGGCGCTGGCGGTGGCCGGCTGGCCGGCCGAGCCAGGCGGCACCGGGCCGGCGCCGTCAGGCCAGGCCCCCGCCAGGTGCCTGGCATGACGGTGAATTTCAGCGGCCCCGGGCTGTGGTATGCCACCCGGGCCGCTGGCCTGGTCACCCTGCTGCTGCTGACCGCCAGCGTGCTGCTCGGCGTGCTGACCGCCGGGCGTTTCAGCAGTACCCGGTGGCCGCGGTTCCTCACCGCGGGCCTGCACCGGAACATCTCGCTGCTGGCGCTGGCCTTCGTGGTGCTGCACGTCGGGACCACCGTGCTCGACTCCTATACCTCCATCCAGCTGAGCGCCGCGTTCATCCCGTTCGTCTCCGGTTACAAGCGCATCTGGGTGGGGCTGGGCGCGGTGGCGCTGGACCTGCTCATCGCCGTGCTGGCCACCAGCCTGGTCCGGATCAGGCTGGGTCACCGGGCCTGGCGGCTGGTCCACTGGTGCGGGTACGCATGCTGGCCGACGGCGGTCGCGCACGGCGTGGGCGCCGGCACCGACGCCCGCACCTCGTGGGCGGCCGCGATGACCGCCGGCTGCGTGGCCGCCGTGGCCGCGGCGGCCGCCTGGCGGCTGCTGCAGCGCTGGCCGGAACGCCGGGTGCTGCGGCTCGCCCTGATGACCGCCGCCGCGGTGGGCCTGCCCGCCGTCCTGTCGCTGAGCGGGTACCACTGGTGAGCGCGCGGCTCGCCCGCTCCCGGCCGGCCCGGGCCGGGGCGCTCGCCATCGCGCCGTACGGCCCGCCGCAGCAGCGGCTGCCCCGCCTGCTGGCCGGCATCCGCTACGACCGGCCGGCCAGCCTGCGTGACCACGAGCGGTATTACGGCCGGCTTCCGCTGCGCGGGTACAGCGGCCGGGAACGCCCGGAACGCCTGATCGACGTGGTGGAGCGGTCCGGCCTCACCGGCCGGGGCGGGGCCGGCTTCCCGACCGGCCGGAAGATGCGCTCGGTGGCGGCCGGCGGGGTCCCGCCGTGGTGCTGGCCAACGGGGCGGAGGGTGAGCCGGCCAGCGGCAAGGACCGGCTGCTGCTGACCCGCCTGCCGCACCTGGTGATGGACGGGATCACGCTGGCCGCGGACGCGGTCGGGGCCGGTGAGGCCATCTTGTGCGTGCACCGCCAGGAGACCGGCCTGCTGGCCAGCCTGCGGCAGGCCGCCGAGGAGCGGCACAGTGCGGGGACCGACCCGGTACCGATCGAGATCGCCGGGATTCCCGGCCGGTACGTGTCCAGCGAGCAGACCGCCATCGCCTCGTTCCTGGGCGGCGGCCCCGGCAAGCCGGCGTTCACCCCGCCCCGGCTGGACCAACGGGGCCTGCGCGGCCGCCCCACGCTGGAGAACAACGTCGAGACGCTAGCCCATCTGGCGCTGATCGCCCGCTACGGGGACGGCTGGTTCCGCAGCCTCGGGCTGCCCTCAGCGCCCGGGTCAGCGCTGGTCACCGTGGGCGGCGCCATCACCCGGCCCGGTATCTACGAGATCGGCCTCGGCACTCCCATCGGGGACGTCGTCATGATGGCCGGCGGGCTGGCCGAGAGGCCGCAGGCGCTGCTCGTCGGGGGCTACTTCGGCGCGTGGCTGCCCGCGGAGTACGCCTGGAAGATCCCGCTGTGCCAGCCGGCGCTGCGGGCTGCGGGCGGCGCGATGGGCGCAGGCATCGTGATCTGCCTGCCGGTGACCGGCTGTGGCCTGTCCGAGACCGCCCGCGTGCTGCGCTATCTCGCCGAGGAGAGCGCGGGGCAGTGCGGGCCCTGCGTGTTCGGGCTGCCCGCGCTGGCGGAGGCCCTGGCCGACCTCGCCTACCACGGCGGCCGCGGCCGGGCCGTGGACCAGATCAGCCGGCTCCTGCCGGTCATCGAGGGACGCGGCGCCTGCCGCCACCCCGATGGGGCCACCCAGCTGGTCCGCAGCGCGCTGCGGACGTTCACGGCCGACGCCCGGTGGCACGACCAGCACGGGCCCTGCCACGGGATACAGCGCGGCCCGCTGCTCCCGGTGCCCGGGGACGACGAACGGGAATGGGACTGGAAATGAGCCTCAGGCTGCGGGTCAACCCGATCGCCTGCACCGGGCACGGCATGTGCGCCGAACTGCTTCCGGAGATCATCTCACTGGACCAGTGGGGCTACCCGATCCTGGCCGCCGGGGCGGTTCCCCGGCCGCTGGCCGGGCACGCCCGGCGGGCCGCGGAGCTCTGCCCGACCCTGGCCCTGCTGATCGACGAGAGCCGGCACCGGCAGCGCTGAGCGTCAGTTGTCGCCCGGCTGGCCGCCGCCGTCATCTTCGCCTTGCACCGGGCTGACGACCTCGGAGGGGACCGAGCCGGTGCAGGTCACGGTCAGGCTCACCCCGCCGCTCCCGGCCAGGAAGACCACCCGGGCGGTAGCGGCGGGCCCGCGCACCACGTAGTCGGCCGCGTAGCCCTGCTGCGGGCTCCACGAGATCAGGTAGGCGTTCGGTCCGGCACAGCCCGCCAGCACGCTGCCGCCCGACGAGCTGAGCAGCGTGCCCGGGGAGGAAGTGGCGGAGACCGAGGCCTGCGGGGTAGCGCGCGCATGCCGGTGACTGGATGCCGGAGACGGCCGGGCCGCGACCGATGGGTCAGGATCCCGCCTCCCGCTGGCCAGCGCATGATTGACCGCGGACACGGTCAGCTGCTGGGTCGGCGGGGCGGCGATGCTCTGCCCGATCAGGGAGACCGCGGCGAGACTGCCGCCCGTCGCCGCGACCACGCCGAGCAGCCACGCCCCGGCCGCGAGGAAGACACGGGTGTGCACGGTGGCCATGGTCGCGCACCGCAGTTTAAGAATGGGTAAAGCCACGCTCAAGAGACGTGGCGCTGGCCTGATCCGGCGGCCGGACAGGCTGCACCACAGGGAGCTGGCGGATAACGTCGTGATCATGGCTCAGCTGCTCCTGGTGGAGGATGACGCCGCGATCCGCGGCGCCCTCATCAGGTCTCTCACCGAGCGGGGGCACGCAGTGACCAGCACGGCCAGTGCGATGACCGCGCTGCAGCACGTGCACAGCACACCACCGGACCTGGTCCTGCTCGACCTGGGCCTGCCTGACCTGGGCGGTTACGAGGCGTTGCGCATGCTCCGCGCGATCAGCCAGGTCCCGGTCATGGTGATCACGGCCCGGGACGACGAGGCCGAGATCATCCGGGTCCTGGATGCTGGGGCTGACGACTACGTGGTCAAGCCGTTCGGCGCCGGCCAGATAGAGGCCCGGATCCGCGCCGTGCTGCGGCGCGGCGCCGACGACCAGCGCGAGAGCCCGGGCCCGGTGGTGGTAGGCGGGCTATGCCTGGACGCCGAGGCCCGCGAGGCCAGCCTGGACGGCGCCCCGCTCGACCTGAGCCGGCGGGAATTCGAGTTGCTGCACTACCTGGTGGCCCACGCCGGGCAGGTGGTGACCCGCCGGGACCTGCTCACCCACGTCTGGCAGCTGCCTTACGGCGGCGCGGACAAGACGGTGGACGTGCATATCTCGTGGCTGCGCCGCAAGCTCGGCGAGACCGCCCAGCAGCCCCGGTACCTGCACACGATCCGCGGGGTCGGGGTCAAGCTGACCGCCCCCACCTGAGGCCCGTCATGAGATTGCGGATCATCCTCCTGGTGGTCGCGATCAGCTCGATGGTGCTGATCGCGTTCCTGGTACCGCTGGCCCTGGTGCTGCGCACCTCGGCGGCCGACCGCGCGGTGAGCTCGGCCACGGTCCGGGCCCAGTGGATGGCCCCGCTGGTGGCCACGCTCAGCGGCGCCAGCCTGAAGGCGGCCGTCGCCCAGGTGAACGCCGAGGACAAAACCCAGGCCATCACGGTGTTCCTGCCCGGCGGGCCGGTGCTCGGCCATCCCGCGGGCCGGTCGGCCGGGGTCCAGCTGGCGAGCAAGGGGCGCAGCTTCTCCACTCCCTTCCAGGGCGGAGTCGAAGTGCTCGTCGCCGTCCAGGGCCTGGCCCGGGGGACCGCGGTGATCCGGGCGTTCGTGCCGGGCGCGCAGCTGCGGGCCGGGGTGGGCCGGTCCTGGCTGCTGCTGGGCGGCGTCGGGCTGGGGCTGCTGCTGCTCAGCGTGGCGGTCGCCGACCAGCTGGCCCGGTCCCTGGTCCGCACCCTGCGGGCCCTGGCCCGGGCCGCCGACCAGCTCGCGGCCGGGAACCTCGGCACCCGGGCCCAGGTGGCCGGGCCGCGGGAGATGCGCCAGGTAAGCACCGGGCTGAACCGTCTCGCGGCGCGCATCGGGGAACTCCTGGCCCACGAGCGGGAAACGGCCGCGGACCTGTCCCACCGGCTGCGCACCCCGCTGACCGCCTTGCGGATCGACGCCGAGTCGCTGCAGGACCACAGGGAGCGCGCGCAGCTGCTCAGCGACGTGGACGGCCTGCAGCGGACCGTGAACGAGATCATCCGTGAGGCCCGGCGGCCGGCCGTCCAGGGCACCCGGATCGTCTGCGATGCCGCCGAGGTGGTCGCCGGGCGGGCGGCGTTCTGGCAGCCGCTCGCCGATGACCAGGAGCGCCAGCTCGGCATCAAGATCGCCGCTGGTCCCGTCCTGGTCGGGGTGTCCCGCGACGACCTCGCCGCCTGCGCGGACATCCTGCTCGAGAACGTGTTCTCGCACACACCGGAAGGGACGGCCTTCTCAGTGCGCGTCAGCCACCGGGCCGGCGGCGGCGCCTGGGTGGTGGTGTCGGATGGCGGGTCCGGGTTCGCCGACCCCGACGCGGCCCGCCGGGGCAGGTCCAGCGCCGGCTCCACCGGCCTGGGCCTGGACATCGCCCGGCGCATCGCCGAGGCTTCGGGCGGGACGCTGACCGTCGGCCGCTCGGCCTCGGGCGGCGGGTCAGTCACGGCCGGCTTCGGGCCGCCTGCGGGGCCGGGCGGTCCCGCCCGGCGCGGCCGGCGGGTCCGGCCGCAGCTGCTCCGGCGGCGGCCGGGCGCCGCGGCTCCCGGCGGCTGGCCAGACGATCCCCCGCCCTGGGCCGTCCTGGCGGACCAGGGCCGCCGTCCGGCTGACCAGGGGGACGGCTTAGGCGGGCCAGCGTCTTAGCCGGGCCAGCGTCTTAGCCGGGTGCGGGCCGCCGAGATAAGGCATCTTCCCGATGTGCGGCCCGGGGCCTTACGACGAACCTCAATGGTGTGCGGTCATGACCGTGGCCGCCAGCCAAGGAGGAAGTCGTGCATCCAGTGATCCAGTCGGCGGTGGCCGCCCAGCACGTCAAGGACATGCTCGACCACGCCGCCGAAGACAACCGGGCCCGTGCGGCCCGCCGGGCCCGCCCGGGCCGCCGCTGGCGGCGGCACGCGGCCATGGCAGCGCCGTCCGGCGCCGCCCGCCGCGGCCCGGCGCCCACCCAGTGCTGCGCCGAGTAGCCGCCCCGGCCCGGTTCCGGGCCCATGGCCCGTGCCCCCGTCCCCTCCCCGGCCCCTCCCGCGGGGCCGGGGAGGGCCGGAGGCGGAGGGCGAAACGCCGGGATACTACTTTCAGTGACTCCAGGCTTCCTGGCCGTTCCGGGCATGTCCTGGCTGGTCCTGAAGCCGTCCGGCGGACAGACCGTTTGGAACGCGTGTTCGATTATTTGCTATTGTCATGGCATGGCAGCGTACGTTCCGCCGGGCTGGCCGACTGGGGTGCACCCGCCGGGCAGTACCGACTTCGAGGCCACCGCCGTGGCCTGGCTGCTCGATGTGGTGCCGCCCGACTACCGGCTGTACGGGGTGCTGCGGCGCCACCCGATCGCGCTGGCCGCCATGGCCCGCCATCACGTGGCCGCGTGCGTGCAGGGAGCCCGCGAGGGGTACCGCACCGCCCGGACCGAACTGGGCGGGGCGCTGCCTGCGCACGGGGTCGACGCGGTGCTGGCCGCCTACCGCAGCGAGGGCCGCAGGCTCGTGGATACCGCGCGGGCCGTCAACCTGATCGGGCGGGCGCTGCGCGGCGAGGTGTTCAGCCCGCGGCTGCGCGCCGAGTAAGCCCGGCGCTCAGGGGGCGGCGCGGATGACGAGCACGGCCATGCCGTCCACCGCGGGGTGACCGCCGAAGGTCCGGACTTCCTCGTGGACCTTGTCCGCGACCACGTCCGCGGTCAGGCCGGTGCACGCGGCGAGCAGCCGCGCCAGCCCATCGTCGTCGTCGAGCAGCCGGTCACCATCACGCCGCCGGGTCACCCCGTCGGTAACGCAGAGCAGCAGGTCCCCGGGGCCGAGCTCGACCTGCTGCGCGGTGAACTCCTGTCCCTCGATCACGCCGAGCACCGGCTGGGGAGCCACGGCGGTCTCGGGGCGCCGCTGGCCCCGCAGCGCCAGCGGCAGCGGCTGCCCGGCGCAGGCGAGCGAGATCCGCGCGGGGGCGCCCGCCACGATCTCCCCGTGCCCGATATCCCATGCTCGATAGCTGTGCCCGAATCGCTGTGCCCGATCTCCCCGTGCACCAGGGTCAGGTAGGTTCCCGGCACGCGCTCGTCCAGGATCAGCTGGTTCAGCTGGCCCAGCACGGCGGGGATGCCGAGCCCGGCCGCGCCCAGGATGCGCAGGGCGTTGCGGGCCAGCGAGGTCACCGCCGGGGTGGCCGGGCCTGTCCCGCATACCTCGCCGATGGCGAATCGCCAGCGTCCCCCGGCCACCGGGAACACGTCACAGAAGTCGCCGCCGCCCGCGTCGGGACTGGTCAGGCCAGCCCGGGCCGGGTCAGCCCGGGCCAGGTCAGCCCGGGGCAGGTCGTGCGCGAAGGCCAGCTCGACGCCGGGGATCCGGGGCAGCTCGGGCGGCACCAGGGTGGCCCGCAGCCTCTCGCTGGCCTGCCGCTGCCGCGCGGCGAGCCGGGAGTTCTCCAGGGCCAGCGCGATCCGGCCCGCCAGGTCCTCGGCCAGCCCCTGCACCTCGCGGGACGGCCGCCCGCCGTGCGGGCCGCCCAGGATGAGCAGCCCTAGGCGGCCGCCCTGGGCGGTCAGCGGGAAGCACCAGGCTCCCCGGGCGGCCAGGTCAGCCACGCCGGCCGGGGCATCCGCCGGGACCACCGCGGCCAGCGGCCAGGAGCGCGCGGCGGCGCTGCCACCCGCAGTCGTGGCCGGCGGCGCGAGGTCGCAGCCCTGGTTCAGCAGCCAGGCCAGCGTGCCGGCTTGCGACTCGTCCGCGTGCCGGGCCACGGTGAGCCGCAGATCACCGCCGGGACCGGCGAGCAGCACCGCACACCAGGCCGCGAGCCGGGGCACCGCCACCTGCCCGGCCACGGCGAGGATCCGCTCCTGGTCCAGCGGGCCGGCCAGCAGCGCACTGGCTTCGGCCAGTACCCCCATCCGGACGCGCCGGGCCCGTTCCAGGCCGGCCAGGCGGGCCCGTTCCAGGACCGGCCCCATCTGGTCCGCCAGCTGCTGGAGCCGCTGCACGTCGCCGTCCGCGAACCGGCCGGGGCGGGCGGCCGCGACCGCCAGCACGCCGGTCACCCGGCCATCCACGATGAACGGCACCGTCGAGACGGACGGCGCGGTACGCAGCCACGCGGCCGGGCTGAGCCCGCTGGCGGCGCGGACCCCCAGGTCCCCGTCCTCGTCGGCGACCAGGGCATAGGCGCTGTCCGCGGAGGCGATCACCCGGGCCGACGCCACGCACTGGCCCAGCAGCACGTCATAGCCGGGCTCGTCCGGCGCGCTGCCCGGCACCGCCGTGGCCGGCGCGGTACTGGCCGGCCCCGTGCTGACTGGCACGGTACTGACGGGCCCGGTGCCGACGCTCCACGGGCCGGCCGGTACCACGGCGTCCAGCGCTTCCGGGCCGGTCCCCGCTTTCGGCGCGCCGCCCGGGCCGCCGGGAAGGCCCATCCGGAACCAGACGGCCTTGGCGTCGCTCCCGTAGCTGACTCCCCAGGCCGCCGCCAGGGCGGAGGGCAGCAGCAGGCCGCGCCCGCCGGTGCGCTCGGCGGGGACGGTGTCATCGGGCGCGGGACCGGGCACCATCCGGGCCGGGTGACTGTCCCGGACCACGACCTCCACCGCACCCGCGGCGAGCTTGCAGGTGACCTGGACCTGGGTGCCGGCATGCACTACGGCGTTGGTCACCAGCTCGCTGGTCAGCAGGACCGCGTCATCGACCAGCCCGCCGTCCGCGGCCGCATCCGCGGCCGCGGCGGGCCCGGCTTCCAGCCAGGAACACAGCGTGTCGCGCACGAACTTGCGGGCCGCCGCGACGGCCGCAGGCTCAGGCAGGTACGCCGCGCTGGCGACGAGGTCCTTGCGTCCCTTCACGTGCCCTCTCGGATTCCCAGCGATTAGGTACGGTCGCCCACAATCGGCGCCGGCCGTGACCAGCCATCGCCGGCGATGTACTCCCGCACCACCTTCGCGGGGACACCGGCGATCACGCAGCGGTCAGGCACCATCCCGCGGACCACCGAGCCCGCGGCCACCACCACATTACGGCCGATCTGCGCGCCTGGCAGCACGATCACGCCAGCTCCTAGCCAGGTTCCCGGGCCGATGGTGACGGCGGTGTTGCTCGGCCACTGCCGCCCGATCGGCACGTCCGGGTCGGCATAGCCGTGGTTCTGGTCGGTGATGTACACGTACGGGCCGGTGAATACGTCATCACCGATCACGATCGAATGGTGCGCGATGATGTGGCTGCCCCGGCCGATCACGCACCGGTTTCCGACCCGCAGCACCGGCGCGTCGCCGAGCTGGTGGCCGGGAACCATGCCCGCGGTCAGGCTGACCTGGGCCCCGATCAGCGTGCCGGCGCCGACCTCGATCCACGCTTCGCCGTACAGCGCGCCGGTCGGGAACGACATGACCGAGCCGGGGCCGAACGCGGCGAACCGGCGGCAGGCCGGCGTGGCCGGGGTGATCTCGGCCGCCCGCTGGGCCGCCTGCCACGCCCGGTGCACCACCCGCCACGCCAGCGTGCGGTATCCCCTGGCGAGAGCCTCCCTGGCCGGCATGAACGACTACGGTACCCGGGCGCTGATCTGGAGCGGCTCAGGCACCCGGCCCCCCGGTGCCAGCGACGGCGCGGCGAGCTGGCCGCAGGCCCCGTCGATCTGGCTGCCCCGGGTATCGCGCATCGTGACCGGGATCCCGCGGTCCGCCAGCCGGGCCTCGAACTCAGCGCTGGAGCCCGGCGCGGACGCCGTCCAGCGGGAGCCAGGGGTGGGATTGAGCGGGATCAGGTTCACGTGCGCGAGCCGGCCCGCCAGCAGCCCGGCCAGCGCGTCGGCCCGCCAGGCCTGGTCGTTGACGTCCTTGATCAGCGCATACTCAATGGAAACCCGCCGGCCGGTGGCGGCGGCGTAGTCCCACGCGGCCCCGAGCACCTCGGCCACCTTCCACCGGCGGTTGACCGGGACCAGCTCGTCGCGCAGCCCGTCATCGGGAGCATGCAGCGAGACGGCCAGCCGGACCTGCAGGCCCTCGTCCGTGAGCCGCCGGATGGCGGGAACCAGCCCGACGGTGGAGACCGTGACCGACCGCTGGGAGATGCCCAGGCCGTCCGGGACCGGGTCGGTGATGCGGCGCACGGCCCGCAGCACGCTGGCGTAGTTGGCGAGCGGCTCGCCCATGCCCATGAAGACGATGTTGGAGACCCGTCCCGGGCCGCCCGGCACCTCGCCCCGGGCCAGGGCCCGCGCGCCCGCGACGACCTGGGCGACGATCTCGGCCGCGGACAGGTTCCTGGTCAGCCCGGCCTGGCCGGTCGCGCAGAACGGGCAGGCCATCCCGCAGCCCGCCTGCGAGGACACGCACATCGTGACCCGCCGCGGGTAGCGCATCAGGACGGACTCGATGAGCGCGCCGTCGAAGGCCCGCCACAGCGTCTTGCGGGTCATCCCCTCGTCGCAGGTCAGTTCCTGCTGCGGGGTCAGCAGCCGGGGCAGCAGGCCGCCCGCCAGCTGATCGCGGGAGGCGGCCGGCAGGTCGGTCATGTCCGCCGGGTCATCGGTCAGCCGCGCGAAGTAGTGCCGGGCCAGCTGATCGCCGCGGAACGCCGGGCCGCCCAGCTCAGCGGCGGCGGCGCGGCGCTCCGCCGGATCCAGGTCAGCCAGATGCCGGGGCGGTCGGGTGGGGGTTGCTCTGCCAGGCACCTGTGCTCCGTGGGAAAGGCCGTTTCGAACGCTTAACAATATCCCGGGTGCGGCGGCGGTGACCTGCGGCGGCTCAGTAGATTTCGGTTATGCCGACTTTGCGCAGGGGCGGGAGAGAAGGTAATCTCGCCGCCCGGCCGGGTCGGCCAGAGATCCTGCTCACCAGTGACAGCCCGTACGGCAGCCGCCGGCTGGTCGTGGAGTACGACGGAATCACCACCGCCGCGTACGTGTACGACCAGACGGCCGTGATCGCCGCGGTCTGGCTCGCCAATCATCAGCCCGCCCCGGCGGCTGCTGATCCGGCGCAGGTCGAGGCCGGCCAGGCCCCGGTGATGCCGGCCGGGCACACCAGGCATCCCGGCGGCGTTCCGCCCCTGGACCCGCACATCCTGCGCCCGCTGTGGTTCGAGGAGGGTGACGGGGTGGCCCTGGTCGAGGGGGCCGGCTGCTCGCGGTGATCCCCGGCTGGTCCGACATGTCCCGCGGCATGCCCGGCTACAGCCGGGAATGCATCGGCCAGACCCCGTTCGCGTGGTCCCTGGACGACGCCATGGAAGGCCTCGGCCCGAGGGCGGACCGGGCCACGGCCTTCTGGCGCTGGCGGGTCAGTGAGGGCTCATGGGCCGGCTTCCAGAAGGCGGCCCTCGGGCACCTCCTGGGCCGGCTCGGCCCGGGCGCCCGGTACTGGGACGTCAGTGGCGGCCGGCAGCCGCCGGCCGGGGTGTCCGAGCGGCCGCCGACCCGCAGCCGGCCGTTCACGGTGCTGTCCACGCTGGGCATGAGCTGCCAGCGGATGCCGGTCGTCGAGCAGTTCGCCGAGGATGCCACGTCCTCCGGGCGGATAGAGCTGGCCCTGGCCACCACGATGCCCAGTCCCGAGGCGGCGCGCATCTTCCTGTGGCTGGCGCACTACCCCTGGCGCGCCGTGACCTGGTTCGGGCCGGGGCACACGGTCAGGTGGTACCACGAGCCGGCCACGTTCCCGCTGGGCGGCGGGAACACCGCGGTGCTGCTGCTCGACGACCCGGCCCAGCTGCCCGGGCCGGAAGTGCCGGACCTGTCCGGGTTCTCCTTCGGCGGTGACCCGGTGCGCTGGCTGTGGGTCATGCCCATCAGCGAGCGGGAACGGCTGTTCGCCAAGGACCGCGGATCAGCCAGCCTGGTCACCCAGATGGCGGCGCAGCGCCGGAACTGGGTGGTAACGCCGTAGGGCGCGGCCCGGCGGCCGCGCCCTGGAATGGCGCTGGGGGCGGACCGGGGCGGTCAGTGGATGTGCAGGTTGACCCCCAGCAGCGGCAGCCACCAGAGCAGGATCGCGAGCAGGGCGGACAGCAGCCCCTTGAGCAGGCTCACGGTGATGTAGTGCTTTTCCCAGGCGACCACGAGCCCGATGATGATGTAGACCAGAAAGACCAGGCCGAAACGACGTCTGAACATCCCGCTGCGCTCCGCATCTCCCCCGGCTGATATGTACGAGTCGCCCGCCAAGTCCCCAAGGCGGATGCGGCCAAACGCCAGGATGCAGATCAGTGCGAAAGGAAAATCACCAGCAGCAGCCACACCACCGGCGCGGTGAGCAGCAGGGAATCGGCACGGTCGAGGATTCCCCCGTGGCCGGGCAGGACCGTGCCCATGTCCTTGATCTGAAGGTCGCGTTTGATCATGGATTCGGCCAGGTCACCGAGGGTCGCCGCGCTCACCGCGGCCAGGCCCACGAGCACGCCCTGCCACCAGGACCCGTGCAGCAGCAGGGTCAGCAGCAAGACCCCGGCCACCACGCACGCCAGCGCCGATCCGGCGAAGCCTTCCCAGGTCTTGTGCGGGCTGATCGCGGCCGCCATCGGGTGCCGCCCGAGCAGGCTGCCCACCAGGTAGCCGCCGATATCACTGCAGACCGTGACCACGATCCAGGCCAGGACCCGCCGGGAGCCATCCGGCGCGGCCAGCATCAGCGCGACGAACGAGGCCATCAGCGGCAGGTAGACGAGGGTGAAGACCCCGGCGGTGACGTCACGCAGGTAGCCGGCGCTGCCGCCGGTCATCCGCCAGGCCATCACGGCGATAAACGTGACCGCCAGGGCGGCGACCAGCGGGCGCTCGCCGCTGTAATAGGCCAGCCCCAGCATGACCGCGCCGCCCGCGGCCACCGGGATCAGCGGCAGCCGGATCCCCCGCACCTCCAGGGCACGGGTCAGCTCCCACAGCCCGAGCGCTATCACGGCGGCCATGTAGACCAGGAAGATGATCTTGACGGTGAACAGGGTGAGCAGGGCCAGGCCGCCCATGATCAGGCCCACCGCTATCGCGGCGCGGAGGTTACGGCCGGCCCGCGACGGCTTGAGGATCTCCGTGGGCGGGGGCTCGGCGTCCAGCTCCGCGGGCCCAGGCTCCGTGTCCGATTCCGCGGCCCGGGGTTCCGGGCGGGCCGGGTCCCGCTCCGGGCTGCCGCCCGGCCCACCCTGGCTGGCCGGGCCGCGGCCACCGGCCTGGCCCGAGCCGTTAGGCAATCCGGGCCCGCCGCCCTGCTCCGGGGCGTGGCCCGGTTCGCGTAGCTCGTCGGGGCCCAATCTCAGACCTCGAGGAGTTCGGCTTCCTTGTGCCGCAGCAGTTCGTCCACCTGCCCCACATAGGTGTGGGTAAGGTCATCGAGTTCCCGCTCTGCCCGGTGTACCTCGTCCTCGCCCGCCTCGCCGGCCTTGACCATCTTGTCCAGGGAGTCCTTGGCGTGCCGCCGGATGTTGCGGATGGAGACCCGGCTGTCCTCGGCCTTGTGCCGGGCCACCTTGATGAAATCCTTGCGCCGGTCCTCGGACAGCTCCGGGAAGACGACCCGGATGATGGCGCCGTCGTTGGTGGGGTTAACCCCGAGATCGCTGTTGCGGATGGCCTTCTCGATGTTGGCCAGCGAGGACTTGTCGAACGGCTGGACGATCACCATCCGGGGTTCGGGGATGTGAAACGAGGCCAGCTGGTTGACCGGGGTCTGAGTTCCGTAGTACTCGACAGTGATCTTGCCGAACATGGACGGGTGCGCACGTCCGGTCCGGATGGTGCCAAATTCCTCCTTGGCGACCACCACGGCCTTTTCCATTTTCTCCTCAGCTTCGAGGAGAGTGTCGTCTATCACGGCGGCTCCTGTGCGTTCCTGTGCCTTCACGCTTCCGCGGCTGACGGGTCAGTAGTCCCCCGACCGGCATATCAGCGTGCCGATCTTCTCACCGCGCACCGCCCGCGCGATGTTGCCCTCTTCCATCAGGTCGAACACGACGATGGGCAGGCCGTTGTCCATGCACAAGCTCACGGCGGTCGCGTCCATGAACTTCAGCTCGCGGCGCAGCACCTCGCCGTAGTCGATCTGGGTGAACCGTGTCGCACCGGGAATGGTCCGGGGATCCGCGTCATAGACCCCGTCCACCTGCGTGCCCTTGAGCACCGCTTCCGCACCGATCTCCAGGGCACGCTGCGCGGCGCAGGTATCGGTGGAGAAGAACGGGGCTCCCAGACCCGCACCGAAGATCACCACGCGGCCCTTCTCCAGGTGCCGGATGGCCTTGCGGGGGATGTAGGGCTCAGCGACCTGGCCCATGGTGATGGCGGTCTGCACCCGGGTTTCCACGCCCAGCTTCTCCAGCACGTCCTGGAGCGCCAGGCAGTTGATGACGGTCCCCAGCATGCCCATGTAGTCGGCCCGGGCCCGGTCGATACCGCGCTCGGCCAGCTGCTTACCGCGGAACATGTTCCCGCCGCCGACCACCGCCGCCAGCTCCACCCCGTCGGCCACCACGGCCGCCATCTCCTTGGCCAGGTGGAAGACCACATCCGGCGAGATGCCCAGCGGCTCGTTCCCGGAGAAGGCCTCCCCGGACAGCTTCACGACGACACGGTTCCAGCGGCGGTGCGCCTTCGGCTCGGGGTAGCTGTCCGCCTCGGCGGTCGCGTGCCCCGCGCCCGCCGCGGTGTCCGCGCGCACGGCAGCGCCCGCATGGTGCGTGGCGCTGCCGTCCACGGGATGTTCTCCTTCGCCCCCGCTCATCAGTTGGCTCCGGCCCTCATCCGGCCTGGCCGACCTGGATCCGCGCGAACGCGCGGACGGTAACCCCCTGATCGGCGAGCAACTGCTTGATGGACTTCTTCGGGTCCCGGACGAAGGGCTGCTCGGTCAGCACCACGTCCTTGAAGAACGCGTTGAGCCGGCCCTCGACGATCTTCGGGATCGCCTGCTCGGGCTTGCCCTCGTCCCGGGTGATCTGCTCCATGATGCCGCGCTCGTGCTCGACCACGTTCGCGGGCACCTCGTCGCGGGTCAGGTACTGCGGCCGCATCGCGGCCACCTGGTGCGAGACGTCCCGGGCCGCGTCGGCCGACGGCTTGTCCAGCTGGACGAGCACGCCCACGGTCGGCGGCAGCTGCGGGTCGGACTTGTGCAGGTAGGTAGCGATGTAGCCACCTTCGAGCAGCGTGTACCGGCCGAGCTCCAGCTTCTCCTTGAGGGAGGCGCTGGCCTCCTCGATGTGCTGCTGGACGGTGGTACCGGACCGGACCTCCAGCCCGAGCAGGGTCAGCCGGTCGGCGGGCCGCTGCTGCAGGGCCACGCTCACGATCTGCGCCGCGACCGCCTGGAACACGTCGGTCTTCGCGACAAAGTCGGTCTCGCAGTTGAGTTCCAGGAGCACGCCGGCGTCCGTGCCGTCGAGCTCCGCGGTCACCAGGCCGTTCGCGGCGGTCCGGGAGGCACGCTTGCTCACGTCCTTGGCCCCCTTGAGCCGGAGGAGCTCTACCGCGGCGTCGAAGTCGCCGTCCGCTTCCTCCAGGGCCCGCTTGCAGTCCATCATTCCCGCGGACGTCTGCTCACGCAGCCGCTTCACGTCCGCGGCGGTGAAGTTCGCCATTTCCTCATCTCTCGCTATGTCAAGGTCGTGGGCGCGGGGCCGGTCACCCGGCCCCGCCCGCCCGCTGTCTCAGGCCTGGTTCGGCTCACCGGCGCCGGCGGCCACGCCCGCGGCTTCCGGCTGCGCCTGCGGGGCGTCACCCTGCTCGGGCACCGTCCCGTTCGCCTGGTCGCCCGCCGGTGCCTCGGCAGCCGGTGCCTCAGCAGCCGGAGCCTCGGAGCCGGAGCCTCGGAGGCCGGGGCCTCGGGAGCTGGGCCTCGGAGCGGGGCCTGGGGCCTCGGGATTCTGGGCCGCGGCCTCGTCGCTGGCCTTGCCCTCCAGGACCGCCAGCTCCCATTCGGCCAGCGGCTCTTCGGCACCGATGTCGCCGGACGCAGGCGCCCGGCTTAGCCTCGCCGTCCGCCGCCCCGGCCCGGGCGATCAGGCCGTCGGCCACGGCGTCGGCCACGACCCGGGTCAGCAGCGAAACGCTGCGGATGGCGTCGTCATTCCCGGGGATCGGGTAGGTGACCTCATCCGGATCGCAGTTGGTGTCGAGGATGGCGATGACCGGGATGCCCAGCTTGCGGGCCTCGCTGACGGCGATGTGCTCCTTCTTGGTGTCCACCACCCAGATGGCGCTCGGCACCCGGGCCATGTCGCGGATCCCGCCCAGCGACCGCTCCAGCTTGTCGCGCTCGCGGCGCAGCTGGAGCAGCTCCTTCTTGGTCATCCCGGAGCCGGCCACGTCGTCGAAGTCGAGCTCCTCAAGCTCCTTGAGCCGCTGGAGGCGCTTGAAGACTGTCTGGAAGTTCGTCAGCATGCCGCCCAGCCAGCGCTGGTTGACGAAGGGCATGCCCACCCGGCGGGCCTGCTCGGCCACCGCTTCCTGGGCCTGCTTCTTGGTGCCGACGTAGAGGATGGAGCCGCCGTGGGCGACCGTCTCCTTGATGAACTCATACGCGGTGTCGATGAAGTTCAGCGACTGCTGGAGGTCGATGATGTAGATGCCGTTGCGCTCGGCCAGGATGAATCGCTTCATCTTGGGGTTCCAGCGCCGGGTCTGGTGCCCGAAGTGCACGCCGCTCTCGAGCAGCTGCCGCATAGTGACGACCGGAGCCATGCCCGCGGTCCCCTTCCTGTTGCGCGTCGTGCTGATCGCACCGACGCTCTCGGTTGTGGCCTGGCGCCCGGGCGCACCCCGCCGCGGTGTGGGAAACCGCGGACCGGTGGGATGCGTCCCGCCGGGGGCCGAACCGGCACCTGGCGGCGAGCGGACGCGCGAATTTAGCCGGGAGCCCATCTGCGCAACGCGGGCAGACTCCACGACCTGAAGGTAAGTCTACTCGCTGCGCCCAAGCCCCGGGTTGCGCTCGCTGCGGTCAGGCGCGGGGGTGCGCCTGCCGGAACGCGGTGGTGAGCCGCTCGACCGAGACGTGCGTGTAGATCTGGGTGCTGGCCAGCGAGGCGTGGCCGAGGATCTCCTGCACGCTGCGCAGGTCAGCCCCGCCTTCCAGCAGGTGGGTCGCGGCCGCGTGGCGCAGGCCGTGCGGCCCGGTGTCGGGGGCAGCGGGCACGGCGGCCAGCCTCGCGTGCACCACGCGCCTGGCGGTCCGCGGATCCAGCCGCCGGCCGCGCGCGCCCAGGAACAACGCGGCCGCGCTGTCGGGTGCCGCCGGCCGTGTTCGCCGGCGCCGTGTTCGCCAGCGCCGTGTTTGCCAGCACCGTGTTTGCCAGTACCGGGCGCCCGGTGCGGGCCCAGTGGGCGGTGGCCCGCTCGGCGGGCAGGCCCACGGGCACTGTGCGCTCCTTCCCGCCCTTGCCCAGGACCCGCACGGTCCGCCGCTCATGATCGAGGTCGCCGAGGTCGAGCCCGCACAGCTCGCTGACCCTGATCCCGGTGGCGTACAGCAGCTCCATGATCGCGGTGTCGCGCAGGATCAGCGCCTGCGCGCGGGGATCCGGCTCACCGCCGGCGCCGTCCGCTGGCTCCTGCCCTCCGTGGCTCAGCCTGCGGCCAGACCCGCGGCCGTCCCCGGCCGGCACTCCCGGCCTCCGGCTCGCCAGCACCGCCGCCATCTGGTCCTGCCGGATCACCTCGGGCAGCTTCCGGCGCAGCTTCGGCGTGCCGAGCAACGGTCCCGGGTCGCCGGGCAGCCAGCCACGGGCGTGCCCGAACGCGGTGAAGGTCCGGGCCGACGCGGCCCGCCGGGCCAGCGTGGCCCGGGCCCGGCCGGTGGCGTGCTGGCTGGCCAGCCAGCCCCGGAGGACCGCGATGTCCAGGCCGTCCGGGCTGGTCACGCCCGCCTGGGCGGCGTACTCCAGGAGGGCGCGGACATCACCGAGATAGGCCCGGACCGTATGCCCGGACACCCCGCGCTCGGCCGCGAGGTGCCGCCGGAAAGCCTCCAGCACGGCCGCGAGCCGGTCCGGCAGCGGCTCGGCCGCGTCCTGCCTGGGCCCGTCAGCCATGAGGCCAGTCTGGGGCAGGACCGGCGCTCATTCCACCGTGACACTCTTGGCCAGGTTGCGCGGCTTGTCCACGTCGTTGCCGAGGATCACCGCCGCGTGGTACGCGAGCATCTGCAGCGGCACGGAGAGCAGGATCGGGTCCAGCTCGGGCTCGTTCTTCGGCACCCGGATCACCTGGTCGGCGAGCTTGGGATCCAGATCGGTGTGCGCGACGGCCACCACCGGCCCGCGGCGGGCGCGGATCTCGCCGAGCGTGGACAGGTTCTTGTCGAGCAGCTCGTCGTCGGGGACGATCGCCACCGTGGGCAGCTCCGGGTTCACCAGGGCGAGCGGCCCGTGCTTGAGCTCACTGGCCGGGTAGGCCTCGGCGTGCAGGTAGGAGACCTCCTTGAGCTTCTGGGCCCCCTCCCGGGCGACGGGATAACCGCGGACCCGGCCGATGAAGAACATGCCCTGGGCGCTCACCAGCCCGGCGGCGACGTCGGCCACGTGCGGCTCGCTGGCCAGGATCTCCTCGATCTGCCCGGGGAGGGCATGCAGCCCCGCGATGATCCGCCGGCCGTCCGCCGGGGAGAGATCGTGGATGCGGCCCAGGTGCAGGCCCAGCAGGGCGAAGGCCACCGCCGTGGCGGTGAAGGTCTTCGTGGAGGTGACTGAGATCTCTGGGCCGGCGTGCAGGTAGATGCCGCCGTCGCACTGCCGGGCGATGGCGCTGCCGACCGAGTTCACCACCCCGAGGACACGGCCGCCCTTGCGCTGCAGCTCCTGGATGGCGGCCAGCGTGTCGTAGGTCTCACCGGACTGGCTGACCCCGACGTAGAGCGTGTCCGCCTCCACCACGGGGTTGCGGTAGCGGAACTCCGAGGCTGGCTCGGCGGACGCCGGGATCCGGGCCAGATCCTCGATGAGCTGCGCGCCGACCTCGCCGGAGTAGTAGGCCGAGCCGCAGCCGAGCACCAGCACCCGGCGGATCTCCCGGAGCTCGCGCGCGTCCATGTTCAGCCCGCCGAGGTGCGCGGTGTGGAACCGGCTGTCCACCCGGCCGCGCAGCGCCCGCTCGACCGCACGCGGCTGCTCGTGGATCTCCTTGCGCATGAAGTGCGTGTAGCCCTCGGCGTCGTATGAGCCCGCCTCGGTGTCGATGGTCGAGGGTTCCTTGATGGTGGTGCGGGCGTCGAGGGTGGAGGTCACGAAGCCGTCCGCGCGGACCACCGCGACCTCGCCGTCGTCGAGGTGAACGACCTGGCGGGTGTAGCGGACGAGCGCGGCCACGTCGGAGGCCACGAACATCTCCTTGTCGCCCAGGCCGAGCACCACCGGGCTGCCGTTCCGGGCCGCCACGATGACGTCCGGCCGACGGGCGTCGAGCACCACGATCCCGTAGGTGCCGACCACCGAGGTCAGCGCCTGGCGGACCGCCGCTTCCAGATCGTCCGCGCTGCTGGCCGCGATCAGGTGGGCGAGCACCTCGCTGTCAGTCTCGGACGCGAACACGGCCCCGTCCACCATCAGCTTGGCCCGCAGCTCATCGGCGTTCTCGATGATGCCGTTGTGCACGATCGCGATCGGGCCGCAGACGTGCGGGTGCGCGTTGGCGTCGCTCGGCTCGCCGTGGGTGGCCCAGCGGGTGTGGCCGATGCCCGGGCTGCCCTTGAACCGCGCAGGCAGGCCCGCGGCCAGGTCGGCGACCCGGCCCTTGGTCTTGTGCACCCGGATCTCGCCGGACCGGCCGAGGACCGCGATCCCGGCCGAGTCGTAGCCCCGGTACTCCAGCCGGGCCAGCCCCTCCAGCAGGATCGGAACGCAGTCACGCCCACCGATGTGAGCGACGATTCCGCACATGTCTGCCCTCTCAGCCGTAGATGATGCGGCGCAGCTGGCGCAGCGTGTATTGAGGCGGTGCCACCAGCCGGCGCTGCAGCTCAACCGTGATCTGGTCGAACGCGCGGTCGTTGGTCAGACCCCGTGACTTGAGCTCCCCGTGACGCCTGCGGACGAAAGCGTCTGCTGGCTCGGAGAAATACCCGACCACGTCATCGATCAACCGCGCCGCCTCCCCGGGCCCCAGCGAGCTGCTCTGGGTCAGATGGTCGACCAGGTCCCCGAACGGCCGTTGCGCGACTGCCACATGAGCCAGCATGCTCGATAATCCGGCTAGATGGCAACGAGCTTGCCCGGAATCGGGCAGAATTTGGCCTAATGTTCGCCCAATCGCGGCTTTTCTCCATCGTCAGCCCGGCCCTCCTGCGGTGAGCCAGCCTTGTGGTCAGCCAGCCTTGTAGCCTGGTCAGCCAGCCCTGTGGTCAGCCAGCCCCGTGGTCAGCCGGGCGGCGGACCCGCCAGCCTCGCTCGCAGCGCTCGATGAATCCGGCCGCCGCCAGCTGGCCCAGGCAGCGCAGCACGGTATCGAAATCCACGCCCGCCGAGACCGCGATCCGGGCCGGCCCCGGCCCCCGCGGGCGGGCACGGCTTCCAGGACGCTCAGGGTGACCGGGTCCAGCGTGTCCCGGGGCAGGACAGGCCCGCGGGACGGGGCAGCCAGGTCGCCGGGGCTGAACGACAGGCAGGCGAGTACGTCGTGCACGCCAGTGACGCACACGGCCCCCCAGTCCCTGATGGTCAGATGACACCCGGCCGAGGCCATGGACGTCACGGGGCCCGGCACGGCCATCAGCGGGCGGTTCTGGTCGCGGGCGTGCCGGGCCGTGTTCAGCGCCCCGCTACGCAGTGCCGCCTCGGCCAGGACGGTTCCGCGGCTGAGCGCGGCGATGAGCCGGTTGCGCACGAGGAATCCGGGCCGGGTCGGCGTCCGGCCCGGCGGCTGCTCGCTGACCAGCGCCCCCTGGGCGGCGACGGCCTCGAACAGGTCGTGATGGCCGCGCGGGTACGGGGCATCCAGCCCGGACGGCAGGACCGCGACGGTGACGCCGTCGGCGGCGAGCGCACCACGGTGCGCCTGGCTGTCGATCCCGAACGCGCCGCCGGACACCACCGCCCAGCCCCGCTCGGCCAGCGCCGCCGCCAGCTCGGCGGTCACGTGGAGGCCATAGCCGGTGGCCGCCCGGGTCCCGACGATGGACACCGAGCGCAAGCAGGCGAACCGGAGATCAGCCTGGCCGCGAACCCACAGGCCCCAGGGCCGCGCCGCACCCAGCACCTCGAGCTGGCCGGGCCACTCCGGGTCGCCCGGGCACACCAGCCGGATCCCGTCCCGCTGCCAGGCCTCTAGCGTGGCCACGGTGGGTGCGTCGCCGAGCCGCGCGGCCCACCGCAGCCGGGCCCGGTCCAGGGCCGCGCCGGCCGGCCCGGCGCCGAAGGCCGCCCCCGTGGTGAGCGCGGTGACCACCGCCGCCGGGGAACTGTGCCGCAGCACGGCCCCCAGCTGCGCGTCGCCGGGGTCGGCGATCCAGGTCAGCACGGCCCGGGCCAGCCGGTCGGGGTGCTGTCCGTCCAGCCCGCGGCTCATCGCGGCACCCCCAGCCACAAGCCGAGCGCGGCGCTGGTCTGGTCGGCCGCCGGGCGCGCCACCCCGGCCAGGTCGGCGAGGGTCCAGGCCACCCTGATCACCCGGTGCACCCCCCGCGCGCTGATCTGCCCCAGGTCCATGGCCCGCTCCAGCGGCGCGAGCGCGCCGGGCGCGGGCGCGTAGCTGCGGCGCAGCTCACTGCCCGGGACCTCGGCGTTGAGCCGCCAGGGCGTGTCCCGCAGGCGGGCCGCCGCCCGGCCGCGGGCCGCCTCGACCCGGGCCGCGACCGTCGCGCTGGACTCCGCAAACGTCGCGTCGCTGAGCAGTTCCCCCCGGCTGACCGGCATGAACTCCACCTTCACGTCGACCCGGTCAAGTAACGGCCCGGACAGCCGGGCCAGGTACCTGCGGCGGACCGCGGGCGTGCAGCCGCAGGCCCCCTGCCGGCCAGGCCCCCTGGCACAGGGGCACGGGTTGGCCGCCAGCAGCAGCGTGAAGCGGGCCGGGAAGCGCGCGGTCACCCCGGACCGGGCCACCACGACCTCTCCCGACTCCAGCGGCTGGCGGAGCGCGTCGAGCACGTCCCGGCCGAACTCGGGGGCCTCGTCGAGGAACAGGCAGCCGCGGTGGGCCAGCGAGGCGGCCCCCGGGCGGATCACCCCGCTGCCCCCGCCCACGATCGCGGCTTTGCTCGCGGTGTGGTGCGGGGCGCAGAACGGGGGGGCGGCCAGCAGCGGGCTGCGGTCGGGGAGCACGCCGGCTACCGAGTGGATCGCGGTGACCTCGAGGGCCGCGGCGGGGTCGAGGCGCGGCAGCACGGTGGGAATCCGCTCGGCCAGCATGGTCTTGCCCGCGCCCGGCGGGCCGAGCAGGCAGAGGTGATGGCCGCCCGCGGCGCAGATCTCCGCGGCCCGGCGCGCCGTCGGCTGGCCCAGCACGTCGGCCAGGTCGGGCCCGGTGCCCGCGGCCGCCCCGGGCGGTTCCCCGCCGTCCAGGGCCAGCCCGCCCTCGACCAGCCGGACGAGGCCGCCCGGGCCCTCGCGTTCCGCGGGGACGCCAGGCTCGGCAGGGACGCCAGGCTCCGCCGGGACGCCAGGCTCCGCCGGAGCGGCCGGCGGCCGGCCGCGCAGCCAGCCGAGCAGCCCTTGCAGGGTCGGGGCGCTGAGCACCCACAGGCCGGGGACCAGCGCCGCCTCAGCCTCGTTGGCGCTCGGCACCGCGACCCGCCGGAAACCGCGGGCCGCGGCGGCGGCGACGGCGGGCAGCACCCCGCGGACCGGGCGCAACTGCCCGTCGAGCCCGAGTTCGCCCAGGAACGCCATCCCGTCGATGGCCGCCGCCGGGACGGAGCCCGCGGCGCTGAGGATCGCGACGGCGATACCGACGTCGAACCCGCTGCCTCGCTTGGGGAGGCTGGCCGGGGACAGGCCGACCGTGATCCGGCGCTGCGGCCACTGCTCGCGGCTGTTGACGATCGCGGCCCGGATCCGGTCCCTGGCCTCGCGCAGCGCCGTATCGGGCAGGCCCACCAGCAGCAGGCCGGGGAGCCCGTTCTGGATGTCAGCCTCGATCTCGACCGGATGGCCTTCCACCCCGACCAGGGCGATCGAGTGGGTCCGGGCGACCGGCATGTCAGCCCACTCCCCGCACGTGCTCGAGGGTGAACTCCCCCGACCCGTCCCGGACCAGCCCGATCACGTCGATCCGCACCTCGTCGAAATGCAGCCCCTGGACGGCCAGCCAGGTGACCGCCAGCCGGCGCAGCCGGGCGCGCTTACGGTGACTGACGGCCTCCAGGGGGCTGCCGTACCGGACGCCCGAGCGGGTCTTGACCTCGCAGACGACCAGGACCCGGCGTTCGAGAGCCACGATGTCGAGCTCGCCGGCCTGGCACCGCCAGTTCCGGTCGAGGATCCGCAGCCCGGCCCGTTCCAGGTACTCCGCGGCGGCCTGCTCGCCCCGGCGGCCCAGCTCGTCTTGGTCCCTCACCTGGCACCACCTCCGGTGATGACGGTGCCGGAACGGGAAGCGCCGCGCTGGCCCAGCTGGCGCGCGGTGGACGACGGGGCACGGAACGGGATGCTGTGGACGGCGATGGCCGATTTGTCGGTACCTCGTGCTTGAGTCGCGGGGGGCCCGCCCGGGTCAGCTCCGGGAATTCCGCGGGCGGCAGCGGCAGCGGCTTACATAAGCGTCAGCGCCGGATCACTTGGCGTCGTCGGGAACCTCGAGCTCGGCCCGGGCCAGCTCCTCGACGTTGACGTCCTTGAACGTGACAACCCGAACATTTTTCACGAACCGCGCCGGGCGGTACATGTCCCACACCCACGCGTCCTGCATGATGACCTCGAAGTAGACCTCGCCGTTCTCGGCGGCGCGCACGTTAAGTTCCACTTCGTTGGTGAGGTAGAACCGCCGCTCGGTCTCGACCACATGGGTGAACAGCCCCACGACGTCCCGGTACTCGCGGTAGAGCTGCAGTTCCATCTCGGTCTCGTACTTCTCGAGATCTTCTGCGCTCATGTCCTCCCCCTCCGATTAGCCTGCGTCGGGAGGTCCGGTCCGGATGCCATCAACGATAGGCCAATTCTCCGCCGAGCAATTCTCCGGACCTCATCTGGCCGTCAGCCATCGGGCCAGCCTCCACCTGGGTCACCGCCTGGCCCGCCTCCTCCGGGCCAGCCACCTCGCCGTTATGCGCCTCCTGGTCCAGCACGGGCACGTCACGGACCAGCCCATTGACGTTAGCGAACGACGCCCGGTGCTCCGGGCACGGCCCGTGCTGGGCCAGCGCCCGCATGTGGCTCCGGGTGGAGTACCCCTTGTGCCGGGCGAACCCGTACGCGGGATACTGCCCGTCCAGCCCGGTCATGATGCGGTCCCTGGTCACCTTGGCCACGATCGAGGCGGCCGCCACGCACGCCGCCACCTCATCGCCCTTCCACATGGCGAGCGCGGGCACACCCAGGCCACGGACCGCGAACCCGTCAGTGAGCACGTATCCCGGCTGGCAGGACAGCCCGGCCAGCGCCCGCCGCATCCCGGCGATGTTGCAGACGTGCAGCCCGCAGGCGTCGATCTCGGCGGCCGGGATGATGACCCGGTGCCAGCTGAGCGCGGTCCGCATCACCTCGGCGTACGCCTCTTCCCGGGCCGCGGCCGTCAGCGTCTTGGAGTCGGCGATGCCGCTGAGCCCGGACAGCTTGCGGGGGTCCAGGACCACCGAGGCCACCACCAGGGGGCCGGCACAGGCCCCGCGGCCGGCCTCGTCGATCCCGGCCACCGGGGACAGGCCCGCCCGGGCCAGGACACGCTCGTATCCCGTCAGTCCTGCCGCACGCCGGGGGGTATAGCCGGGATGCCGCCACCAAGGCATCGCCACCTCGTTACCAGCGCTTCGCCCGGCGCCGCCGCCGGTCCAGCCAGGTCAGGGGCAGGGCCACCGATCCGGCCAGCGCGAACGGCGCGGCCGGGGTGGTGAGATCGCCGAGCGCACGGGCCCCGAGGGCCTGGCTGGTGTTCAGCTTGGTGAACGTGGCCGGGATGGGCAGCACCCGGAACCGGCTGGGCGGCCACAGGATCACGAACGCCCGGCCGACCACCTGGCTCTCCGGGATCGTGCCGCCCCCCGGGTCGCCGACGTGGCCGCGGGAGTCGTAGGACACGTTGCGGTGGTCGCCCATCACCCACAGCTGACCCGCGGGCACCTTGATGCTGAACCTGGTCATGGACGGCGGGTTGTGCGGGTACAGGTAGGACTTCTCGCTGAGCGGGACCCCGTTCACCGTGACCCGGCCCTGCGCGTCGCAGCAGGCCACGTGATCACCGGGCAGCCCGATGACCCGCTTGATGTAGTCGTGCACCCCGGGGGAGATGCCGAACAGCCCGACGACCGCGTGCCCGAACTCGCTGGCCAGCCGGACGACCGGGTCGCTGGACTGCGGCGGGCCCGGCGGATCCCACGAGCCCTCGCCGTTGAACACGATCACGTCCCCGCGCTCGATCGAGCGGAAGTGATAGATGAGCTTGTTGACCAGGACCTTGTCCCCGATGTCGAGCGTGTTCTCCATCGAGGAGGACGGGATGAAGAACGCCTGCACCACGTAGGTCTTGATCACCAGCATGATCGTCAGCGCGAGGACGAACAGGAGGAGCAGTTCCGTCCACCAGGAGAGGCGGCGCTTCCGCCGGGCACGGGCCACGCTCGCCGCGCCCGGACCGGCCTGGGCGCGACCCGCGCCGCCGGGACCCGTGTCACCAGAGCCGCCGCCAGGGCCGCCGGCCTGACCGCCGCTGTCGCCGGACTGGGCCGTGGCATCACGGCGCGGCGGAGGAGTCATCGTCCCGGTGCCCCCTGGCATCTCCGGCTCTGCGGTCACTGCCCTGTCGCCGTCCTGGCCAGGCAGTTCAACACCTGGAGAGCCCGTCAGCGCAGGCTCGCCCATACCCCGGTCGTCGTTCATTGTGTCCGAGCCTAACGCCGGTCTGCTGCTACGTGTGCGCTCTGCCGGCGGCACGCCCACGCCAGCGGCAGCATCCCGGCCAATCCCACGGCCATCGGCGGGGGCACCAGCCCGCGGCGCGGCGGGGCCGCCAGACCGCGCTGCGCGAAGGTGGCGGGAATCGGGATGTCCCTGAACTGCGCCGGAGGCCACGCCACCAGGAACGCCCGGCCGATCACGGCGCTCTCCGGGATCGTCCCGTCGCCGGGATCCTCACCGTGGTAGCGGGAATCGGAGGAATTCAGCCGGTGATCCCCCATCACCCAGAGCCTGCCGGGCGGGACCCGCGCGCTGAACCGCTGGGCCGACGGCCGGTTCCCGGGATACAGGTAGGACCGCTCGTCCAGCGGCACGCCGTTGACCGTGATCCGGCCCCTCGGGTCGCAGCAGGACACCCGGTCCCCGGGCAGGCCGATGACCCGCTTCACGTAGTCGGTCCCGCCGGACGCCATCCCGGTCAGCCTGAGCACCGTGGCGACCGCCGCGGGCACCGGCCCGGAGGGCCGCGCCGCCGGCGGCGGATCCCAGGAACCCTGGCCGCTGAACACGATGACGTCACCGCGGTCGATGCCGCGGACCCGGTACACGAGCTTGTTCACCAGTACCCGGTCGCCGGCGTGCAGCGTGTCCTCCATGGACCCGGACGGGATCCGGAACGCCTCCACGGCCCAGGCCTTGATGACCACGGTGAGCCCGGCGGCCAGCAGGAGCAGGAACGCTAATGCCCGCCAGAACGGCATCCGGCGCGCACGTGCGGGCGGGCGGACGGCTGGTGCCGTGCCCGCGTCACCGAGATCCTTCCCGGCCACCGGAGGGAAGCGCGGTCAGCGCGAGGGCTAGCGCCGCTCCCGGATGCGGGCGGCCTTGCCGCGCAGCTCGCGGAGGTAGTAGAGCTTCGCCCGGCGTACCCGGCCCCGGGTCACGAGCTCGATCTTCTCGATCGAGGGGGTGTGCACCGGGAACGTCCGCTCCACGCCGACGCCGTAACTGATCTTGCGGACGGTGAACGTCTCCCGGGCCCCGCCACCCTGGCGGCGGATCACAATGCCCTGGAAAACCTGGATCCGGGACCGGGTGCCTTCCGTGACCCGCACATGGACTTTCAGCGTGTCCCCGGGCCGGAAATCGGGGATGTCGGAGCGGATCTGGGCCTGCTCCAGCTCGGCGATCGCGGTGTGCATGGCTGCGGTTCCTCAGTTGTCCTCACGCGCGCACAGGCCAGCGAACGCGTGGCATCGTCTCGTCGGTGTCAGTCTGTCTTCCTGGGCGCTGAGGGCACCAGGACGCGCACCCGCAGGGTCGGCCTGGTGTGGGTGGCAGACTTCAGTGTGCCATATCTTCCGCACTGATCGGGAAGCCAGCGTCCATGAGCACCTGCCGGTCCCGGGCGTCGAGCCGCCCCGCGGCCGGGTCAGCGGCCAGCCGGGCAGCCAGATCCGGGCGCAGCGCGGCGGTCCGGCGCAGCGCCTGATCGCGCCGCCAGCGGGCGATAGCCGCGTGGTCCCCGGACAGCAGGACCGGCGGGACCTCCCGGCCGCGCCAGACCCGGGGCCGGGTGTACGAGGGGCCTTCGAGCAGGCCGGCCATGGGGCCCTCACCTGCGCCGAACGAGTCGTCGGCCGCGGAGTCCGCGTTGCCGAGGACGCCGGGCAGCAGCCGGCCGACCGCGTCCACCATGACCAGCACCGCGGGTTCGCCGCCGGACAGCACGTAGTCGCCGATCGACACCTCATCGACCGGCATCCGCTCCCGCGCCTCGTCAACTACGCGCGCGTCGATGCCCTCGTACCGGCCGCAAGCAAAAACCAATGATCCGCAACGGGCCCATCCGGCCGCCATCGCCTGCGTGAACGGAACCCCCGCGGGGGTCGGGACCACGAGCCGGGCCGGTCCAGGACCGGGACCGGTCACCGCGTCCAGGGCCTCACCCCACGGCTCCGGCGACATGACCATGCCCGGCCCGCCGCCGAACGGGGCGTCGTCCACGGCGCGGTGCACCCCGTGCGCCCAGTTCCGCAGATCGTGCACCTGGAGTTCGATGTCCCCGCGCGAGGCGGCCTTGCCGATCAGCGAGACGCTGAGCGGGGTGAAGTAGTCCGGGAAAATCGTGATGATGTCGATGCGCACCCGGCTCACCTCAGGTTCCCGCGGCCGGCTCCGGGCCGGGTTCCCCGGTGGCCAGCTCGAGCAGCCCGGGCGGCGGGTCGATGACAAGCCGGCCCGCGGCCACGTCGACTTCGGGCACGATCGCGGCCACGAACGGGATCAGCAGCTCACTGTCCGCCGCCCCACGCGGCCGCCGACCGCCAGCCAGCGCGGGGCCACGGGCCGCCGGCCCGGTCGGGGCGAGCCCGGCCGGGGCAGGCCCGGCGGGGCCGGCGGGCTGTGGCTTTACGGCGTCGGTGGGCTGTGGCTCAATGACGAGCAGGTCCTGCCCGAAGTGCCGGACATCCGTGACCCGGCCCACGGGCTGGCCCGAGGTGGTGACCACGGCCAGGCCGATCAGCTCCGCGTCGTGGAACTCGTCCGGGTCGTCAGACGGGCCAGCCTCGGCCGAGTCGAGGGTGAGCCAGGTCCCGCGCAGGTCCTCGGCCAGGTTCCGGTCGGTGACCCCGGAGAACTGGACCAGGAGCCGGCCGGAATGCCAGCGCAGCGCCTCGACCGTGAGCGGGCCAGCCGCGGCCGGATCGGTGGCCAGCACGCGGCCCACGGCGAACCGCCGGTCCGGCTCATCGGTGCGTACTTCCACCGACACTTCGCCGCGGACCCCGTGCGGCCGGGTGATCCGGCCGACGACCAGTTGCATGACGGGCTAAGGCGTGTCTCTGCGAGACATGCCTTAACGGACCTCGTCCACGTCGAGCAGGTCGACCCGGACGTACTTGCCGCCGGCCAGCGAGCCGATCACGGTCCGCAGCGCCTTGGCGGTCCGGCCGCCCCGGCCGATGACTTTGCCGAGGTCCTCGGGGTGGACCCGCACCTCGAGGACCCGGCCCCGGCGCAGCCCGTGGCTGTCCACCCGGACCTCGTCCGGGTGCTCCACGATGCCCTTCACCAGATGCTCGAGGGCCTCTTCCAGCATGTCAGGCTCCGTCGCCCTGCTCCGCGGCCACCGGCTCGGCCTCAGCAGGCTCCGCCGCCTTGTCCGTGCTGGCCTTGTCCGTGCTGGCCTTCTCCGCGCTGGCCTTGGCCGGCTTCTCGTCCTCGGCCGCATCCGGCTTGGCGGCCTCAGCCTTGGCCGGCTTGGCCTTCGCAGTGTCAGCCTTGGCGGTGTCAGCCTTCGCGGACTCAGCCTTGGCTGTGTCAGCCTTGACGGCTCAGCCTTCGCGGGCTCGGCCTTGGCCGTGTCAGCCTTGATCGGCTCAGCCTTCGCGGTGTCAGCCTTGGCGGTGTCAGCCTTGGCGGTGTCAGCCTTGGCGCGTGTCAGCCTTGATCGGCTCAGCCTTCGCGGTGTCAGCCTTCGCGGTGTCAGCCTTGGCCGTGTCGGGCTTGCCGCCCTTACCGGCCGTGGCCTGCTTGCCGCCCGTCCGGCCGCCCGACCGGCCCGCGCCGGCCTTCGCCGCGTCCGCGTCCGCCTGGTCGCCGTCGGCCTTGGCCCCGGGCTTGCGGCCCTTGCCCTTGCCGGCGTCACCGATGCCGACGGCCTCGGCCACGGCGGCCGCGTAGGCCTCCTTCTTGTCCGCCTTCGGCGCCGCGGCCTTCAGAGTCCCGTCGGCACCGGGCTGGCCCTTGAACTTCTGCCAGTCGCCGGTGATCTCCAGGATCTTGCGGACCGGGTCCGTGGGCTGAGCGCCGACGGACAGCCAGTGCTGGGCCCGCTCGGAGTCGACCTCGATGAAGGAGGGCTCGTTCTTCGGGTGGTACTTGCCGATCTCCTCGATCGCCCGGCCGTCCCGCTTGGTGCGGGCGTCGGCCACGATGATCCGGTAGTACGGCGCATGGATCTTGCCCATGCGCTTCAGCTTGATCTTGACAGCCACGGGTGTGGTCTCTCCCAGTAAAGCTCGGATTGCAGGAGCGCTCGCGCCGGGTGAGGACCACCGCGTCGGCCTGCTCGGTCCCGGGGCTGGCGAGCGTGAGAGGGCGTCGCCGGACCCCGGGGTGACCGTCACATTGTGCCAGACGCACGGGGGCAGGGCGTAATCGTGGCCGAAACCCCGGGTGCGTGGGTGGCCTTTCCGGCCCGGTTCCCCGGGACTTCCCGGCGTGATCACCACGATCAGACCGTTAGAGCGGCTCTTAGGTGACGGGCACGGGAAGGAGCCCGGGGTTACTTCTCGTCGTCCTTCTTGCGGTTGCGGCGCAGCAGGCCGAAGCCGGCGGGCAGGCTGGCCGGGCCGGACGTGCCCCCGGTCAGTGAGTCCGGCGGGGGCAGCTTGCTGGCCACCTGGCCCGCGGCCCGGAGCGCGGCCGGGTTGGAGGTCAGCGCCTCCAGGCTCGCGGCCAGTTCCTCCTGGGAGGCGGGCATCCCGCCGCCGGCCCCGCCGAGGCCGGGAGGCAGGGCCGGCCCCGCGCCGTTGCCGGCCCTGGGGGCGCCGGCCGCCTTGGGGGCGGCTGCCTTCGCCGGGTTGCCGCCGGGACGGCCGCCCTTGGGCTTCTTCTTGTTGTTCTTCTTGCCCTTGGCGCTCTTCGTCGCGGCCCGGCGCATGCCCGGGATGGCCGGCATGCCGGGGATCCCGCCGCCGCCCATCATCTGCCGCATCATCTTCTGGCCTTCGAGGAACCGGACGACGAGGTTGTTCACCTCGCCCACGGTGACCCCGGAGCCGTTGGCGATCCGGGACCGGCGGCTTCCGTTGAGGATCTTCGGGTTGCGCCGTTCCGCGGGAGTCATCGAGTTGACGATGGCCGCCGCGCGGTCCAGGTCCTTGTCGCTGATCTGGCTGAGCATCTCGCGGTTCTGCGCCGCGCCGGGCAGCATGCCGAGCAGGTTCCCGATGGGGCCGAGCTTGCGCACCATGGCCAGCTGCTCGACGAAGTCCTCAAGGGTGAAGCCCTCACCGGATGCGAGCTTGCTGGCCATCGAGGCGGCCTGGTCCTCGTCGAAGGCCCGTTCCGCCTGCTCGATCAGCGTGAGCATGTCGCCCATGTCGAGGATCCGCGAGGCCATCCGGTCGGGATGGAAGACGTCGAAGTCCTCGAGCTTCTCACCGGACGACGCGAACATCACCGGGCGGCCGGTGAGCTCGGCGATGGACAGCGCCGCGCCACCGCGGGCGTCGCCGTCCAGCTTGGTCAGCACGACGCCGTCGTAGCCGACGCCGTCCAGGAAGGCCTGGGCGGTGGCCACCGCGTCCTGGCCGATCATCGCGTCCACCACGAACAGGATCTCGTCCGGGTCGGTCGCGTCCCTGATCGAAGCGGCCTGGCGCATCATCTCCTCGTCGATGCCCAGCCGCCCCGCGGTGTCGATCACCACCACGTTGTGCTGGCGGCGGCGGGCCTCCTCGATCGAGTCGCGCGCCACCTGGACCGGATCACCGACCCCGTTCCCCGGCTGCGGGGCATACACGGCCGCCCCGGCCCGCTCGCCCACCACCTGGAGCTGCTGGACCGCGTTAGGGCGCTGCAGGTCCGCGGCGACCAGCATCGGCGTGTTGCCCTGGTGCCGCAGCCAGAGGGCGAGCTTGCCGGCCAGCGTGGTCTTACCGGAACCCTGCAGGCCAGCCAGCATGATCACGGTCGGCGGGACCTTGGCGAACCGCAGCCTGCGGGCCTCGCCGCCGAGGATCCCGATGAGCTCCTCGTGGACGATCTTGATGACCTGCTGGGCCGGGTTGAGCGCCGCGGAGACCTCTTCCGACGACGCGCGCTCCTTGATGCGGGCGATGAACTCCCGCACCACGGGGAGGGCCACGTCCGCCTCGAGCAAGGCGATGCGGATCTCGCGGGCCGTCGCGTCAATGTCAGCCGGGGACAGCCGCCCCCGCCCGCGCAGGGAGGAGAAGACCTGGGTCAGCCGGTCGGAGAGAGTCTCGAACACGTATGCCAGGCTATCCGGTCACGACCACAGGGTCAGTGCTCCTGGCGGGCTCGGCTGGGTCAGCTGGCCCGTGCTAGCCAGCCCGTGCTGCTAGCTGGTGAGGGCGGCGAGCACCTGGGCGGCGATCTTGCCCCGGATCCGGGAACCGCCGACCGGGCCGCCGGATGCATCGACCACGTAGAACACGTCCACCGCCTCGGCGCCGAGCGTTTCCACCCGGGCCGCCTTCACGTCGAGGCCGCAGTCGCCGAGCGCGCGGCCGATCCGCCACAGCAGCCCCGGGGCGTCGTGCGCGCGTACTTCCACCACCGTCGCGGTCCGCGAGGCGTCGTCCAGCAGGGTGACCTTGGGCGGGGCCACCGGCACCGGCTGCGGCGATTCCCGGTAGGCGCGCATCCGGCGCTCCAGCCGTTCGGCTACGTCGAGCCGCCCCTCCAGGGCCCGGCGCAGGTCGCTGGTGACCAGGTCCGCGTCGGGTGGGTCACCGTATTCGGGGGCCACAGTGAAGGCGGCCACGGCCATGTTCCCGTGCGAGGTGGCGTTCGCGGAGCGCACCGCCAGCCGGTGGCGAGGCCAGCACGCCCGCGGCCTGCCACAGCAACCCGGGCCGGTCCGGGGCCACGATGGTGACCTCGGAGCCCTTCAGCCGGGCGGCGGGCGCCCCCTTCTCGGCGAGTGCGGCCTGGTCCGGGCGCAGCGGCAGCGGCTCGGCCGGCACTTCCCCGTCCAGCCGGGACTCGACCCGCCGGACCAGGTCGCCGACCAGGCCTTCCTTCCAGTCGTTCCAGGCGGCGGGGCCGGTGGCCTGCCCGTCCGCGATGGCCAGCGCGTGCAGCAGCTCGAGCAGCCCCCGGCCGCCGACCACGGAGGCCACCTGGGCCACGGTGACGGGGTCGTCGAGATCACGGCGCGTCGCCGTCTGCGGCAGCAGCAAGTGATGCCGGACGGCCCCGGCGACCAGTTCCGCGTCGGACGGGCCGAGCCCGACGCGGCGGGCCGCGTCCCGGGCCACGACCTCACCGGTGACCCGGTGGTCGCCGGGCCATCCCTTGCCGATGTCGTGCAGCAGGGCGGAGAGCAGCAGCAGGTCGGGCCGGGCCACGTCCCGGGTGTGAACCGCCGCCCGCGCGGCGGTTTCCACCAGGTGCCGGTCCACGGTGTAGGTGTGCAGCGGGTTGCGCTGGGGCCGGTTGCGCACCCGGTCCCAGTCCGGCAGCAGGCTGGCGACCAGGCCTTCCTGGTCGAGCGCCTCCCAGACCGGCACGGCGGCCGGGCCCGCGCCCAGCAGCGCGACCAGGGCGTCACGGGCGTCCGGCGGCCACGGCACCGGCAGCGGCGGGCACTCGGCCAGCCGGGTCAGGGTGCGCGGCGCGAGCGCCAGCCCCGCCTGGGCGGCCGCGGCCGCGGCGCGCAGCGGGAGGGCCGGGTCGGCGGCGGGATCGGCGGCCCGGGCCAGCACCACCTCGCCGTCCTGCTCGACCAGCCCGTCGGCCAGCGGGCGGCGCTGGGCCTTGCTCCGCCGCCTGCCGCCGCGGCTGCGCTGGGCCTGGCGGAAGGCCTGGTCCACCGAGTAGGCGACGGCCCGGCCAGAGCCGGCCAGATGGCGCATGAGCGCGTCCGCGTCCAGCAGCCCGAGCACCCGGGCCACCTCGTCCTGTTCCTGCAGGACGAGCCGGTCGGTGGGGCGGCCGGTGATCTCGTGCAACGCGTGGCGCGCGTCCATGATGGACTCGTACGCGGCCCGGACCCGGGGCCCGGGGCCGGGGGCGACCCAGGCGGCGGCGATGGCCTGGATCGCGTGCACGTCGCGCAGCCCGCCCCGCGCTTCCTTGAGGTCGGGCTCGAGCAGGAAGGCCAGCTCGCCGCTGCGCTGGGTCCGCTCCACGTGCAGTGCCTGCAGTTCGGCGAGCCTGGTTCCGGCCGAGGCGCGCCAGTCCTCCAGGGCGCCGAGGCGCAGGGCGTTGGTGAGGTCAGGGTCGCCCGCCACGTGGCGGGCGTACAGCAGGCCCAGGATCACCTTCAGGTCGGTCCTGGCCACCCGGCGGGCTTCCGCGGTGGTCCGCACCGCGTGGTCGAGGCGGGCGCCGGAGTCCCAGATCGGGTACCAGATCCGGTCGGCCATCGCGGCGATGCCGTCCCGCCCGTCATGCAGCAGGAGCACATCGAGGTCGCTGCCGGGCAGCAGCTCACGCCGCCCGTAGCCGCCCACGGCGACCAGGGCGACTCCCGGTTCCGCGCCCAGCAGGGACGCCAGCCAGCGGTCGGTTTCCGCACTCCGCCGGGCGCGGTCGGCGGCGAACGACGTCAGGGGCGGCCCGTCGGGCTGCGAACGGGCCGAGGGTGCGGACGTCACGACTGCCCAACCCCCCGACCCGTACTCCGCACTCCGATCAGACCTCTATCGCTGCTAGGGGGCTAAAGCGCGCCGGAACCGCGCTCACCAGTCCGGACTCGGACAACCGTCTCAACCGGAACGGCCCAGACCTTCCCGTCCCCAATACGCCCAGTCTGAGCTGCCTTGACGATCACGCCGATCAGGTCGTCGGTGTCCTCGTCGTCGGCGAGTACTTCCAGCCTTACCTTGGGCACCAGGTCAACCTGGTACTCCGCGCCTCGGTAGACCTCGGTGTGACCGCGCTGGCGGCCGTAACCGCTAGCTTCACTCACGGTCATCCCATGGACACCAAAGGCCTGCAACGCCGCCTTCACCTCGTCCAGCTTGAACGGTTTGATCACGGCAGTGATGAGCTTCATGCGACCACCTTCTCGGGGCACCCTGTCCTGTGCCGACCCTCCGCCTAAGGCGTTTCGCCCGCCATCACAGAGTGTTTCGGGGGAGTGAAAGACGTGTGTCACATGTTACGGGCAAGTTTCGCCGCTGGACTGCGGCGGTGCAGCCGGGAGTTTCCGGTGATGCCGGGCATAAGCCGGGCGCAGTTCCGCATCGGAGTAGTAGCGGTGGAACACGCCGGTGGCCGAGCCGGAGATCGGCGGGACTATCCACGTCCAGTCGGCCGGGCAGGCCCGGCCGGCCCGCTCTTCCCGGGCCAGGTGGGTCAGGAAACGGCGTGACTCCGTGTGATGGTCGGTGATCGTCACGCCGGCCGTCTCGAACGAGTGCAGCACCGCGAGATTGAGTTCCACGAGGGCCAGATCGCGCCAGAGCGAGCGATCCCGGGTGGTATCCAGCCCCATCCGGGCCGCGATTTCGGGCAGCTGGTTGTAACGGCCGGAATCCGCCAGGTTGCGGGCGCCGATCTCGGTGCCCATGTACCAGCCGTTGAACGGGGCGGCCGGGTAGCAGATGCCGCCGATCTCCAGGCACATGTCGCTGATGACCGGCACCCCGTACCAGCGCAGGCCCAGTTCGCCGAACCAGGGGAAGCGCGGGTGGATGAGATGGACCTCGGTGACCACGTCGGCCGGCAGGGCGAACACCTGGGGGGCCTGGTCAGCGGTGGAGATGACCAGCGGCAGCACGTCGAACCGGCCCTGGCCGTCCGTGGCCCAGCCGAGCGCGCGGGCCAGGTCGGTGAGTTCCGTGCTGCACGGCTCACCGCGCGCCGAGCCGTCCGGCTGCCGGTAACCGGCGTACCGGACCAGCTGCTCGTTCCAGATGCGCGGGCCGCTGCGGGCCGGCGTATCCGGGGCGAACACCGTGATCGCAGGCCGCACCCGGCCGTGGTTCGTGGCCGCCCGCAGGTGGCCGGCGCATTCCGCCGCGATGCCCTCCGCGGTGCCGACGTCCCGGCGGTCCCGGACTTTGAGGCTCTTCCAGTAGAGCCGGCCGATGCAGCGGCTGCTGTTACGCCACGCCACCCGCGCACCGAACTCCAGTTCGTCGGGCGTGTGCTGGTACGTGCCGGTCAGGCTGATCTCCCGGCGGATTTCCCGCAGCCGCGGCCCGGCCGGGCCCGCGTCGGGGACCTCACGGCGATGCAGCCGGATGAATTCGGCCGCGGCGTCCATGTCCACGGGCCCAGCCGGCCGGAAGATGCGGCCTGGCCAGCGGGGCCGGGGGGGCCAGGCCAGCCGGGCGGGCCAGGCCAGCCGGGCCAGCCGGGCGGGCCGGGGGGCAGTGCCAACGGCCGCCGCCCCCGGGGAGCCGGTGGCCAGCGAGCCGTCTGGGACCGGGCTAGTCACCACCGGGGCCGTCACCACCGGGGCGGTCACCACCGGGGCGGTCACCACCGGGGCGGTCACCACCGGGTTGGCCAGCGTGAGGCCGTCCGCCACCGGGCGGTCTGCGGCCGGGCCGGCCACCGCCAGGCCGCCCGCCACCGGGTTAGGCCCCGTGGGGCTGCCCACCACGCAACTCTTGACCATGGAACTGGCTCCCGCCGGACTGGCTAGGGCTGGACTGGTCAGCTCAGGGCCGGTCATCGCAGGGCCGGCCATCGCTGGGCGGCCATCACTGGGCCGGCCATCACCGGCCTGGTGACCCTGGACCCGGCCTGGGCCGGGCTGGTCATCGCGGGACCAGCCATCACCGGCCTGGACGCGGCCGATCTGGCCCGGGCTGGACTGGTCATCGCCGGACCGGCCATCACCGGACGGCGCACCGGACCGGGCACCACGGGGGCGGACAGCAGAGAGCCGGTCAGCACTGGGCCGGTCAGCGCTGACCCGGACACCGGCGGGCCGGACGGCAGCGGGCCGGACGGCCGCGGATTACCCGGGACGGGGCACACCGCGACCAGGCCCGGGCCGGGATTGGCGCGGGCGGCTACCGCCGAGGCTGCCCAGCGCGCAAATAGGCCCCAGCGCAAAAAGGTTCTCAGGGCTGACTTCATCGCCGCGCCATCCCGTTAAATGTAGCGTGCGTTGATTGCAGCTATAAGCTGCACTCATGACCGATGGAATCCTCGACCGCGCTGACCGTTAACTCGCCGGGAGGATCCACCGGGTCCGCGTGAATACGCCAATTACTCCGCCCTGTGGTGCGCAGCACCTGGACACACCCGGCCACCATCGGCGAGGGCCCGCTGATGTAGACATCGTCGTCTTTTTGCGGTAGCTGGCGCGCGATGATATCGGGGAGCATTCCCTTCAGGCCGGTGTAGTCCGGATCGCACGAGACGGCGGTGCTGATGCGCAGCCACGGGTAGTACGACTCGAGCCGCCACAGGTCGGGGAGATCGTAGAGCTCCGACTCACGGCGGGCGCCGACGATCAGCCGGATCCGGCGCCGGCGGTCGGGCTGGCTGTCCGCGATGACCTGCTCGATCAGCGCCTTGAGGGGCGCCAAGCCCGAGCCGCCGGCCACGCAGAACATGCCTCCACCGGATCCGGCGGCGAGGGTCATGCTGCCCTGGGGCGGCCCGAGATTCACCCGGTCCCCCAGCCTCGTGTGATGGACTAGCGCGGAGCTGACCCACCCGCCGGGCACGGCCCGGACGTGGAAGGTGAGCAGGCCGTCCGCCCGCGGCGCGTTGGCCACCGAGAACGGCCGCCACACGCGGTGCCAGTGGGCCGACTGGATACTCACGTACTGGCCGGCCAGGTACGGGAACGGCTGCTCCGGGCGCAGTGTGAGGACGGCGAGGGTGGGGCTGCGCAGTTCATGCCCCACCACTTCAGCCGACCACCAGGGCGGCGAGTGCTCCGCGGACTTGTCGGCGGATGCGGTCATGATCTGCATCGCCCGTTCGTAGGCACCCGCCCAGGCCGCCTCAGCGCCGGGCGTCCACGCGTCGCCGGAGAACCGGCCGAGCGTGGCCAGCAAGGCCCGGCCCACCGCCGGGTAGTGCTCGCTCAGCACGCCGTACTTGCGATGATCCAGCCCGAGCTGGCTCAGATACGGCTCCATCTGCTCGGGCGTGCCCAGGCTGTGCACGATCCGGGTGAGGGCACGGAAAAGGCGGTCGCGCTGGGCGTCCATAGCGGCCGGGAACATGGGGCGCAGTTCCGGGTTCTCCGCGAACAAGCGGCCGTAGAAATAGGCCACCGCGCCATCCCCTGCCTGATTGACAAGAGAGAATGTATGGGTTATTGCCTCAGTACTCGACAGGACGGGCGGCTCTGCTTCACTTACCACGTGGTCGAGCTCATGGGAGCTCGGATTCGGACTGCCGACACCGTTATTGCCCATCAGAATCGCCACGCAGGGCAGTTTGCCACATGCGCACCGTGACCACAACTAAGTCGCACAAACATGTGCGACCACTGGGCTCTTTCTACTAATGTATTTAGAATGTTAGTTAGATCAAGATCCCTAGATAAAGGGCTAACCCGGTCAAACTAATTCGCGCAAATCGCACATAAAACACCTCTCTATCGCCCATCCCCGACACACCAGTACCCACTCCGCCACCCGGAGATCTAGCCAACCCGGCCCAACATCGCCACGCGCCCACCCGCTCTCCCCGGAATGTCCGACCCGGGAGATCCCACCCAGGCGCCGCAGGCGGACCCAAGCGGGGTCATAGGGCTAGAGCAGGAGACCAGGACCAGCGGGCCGGACCAGGACCAGAGAGCCGGGTCATGGCCAGCGGGCCCGGCCAGGACCCGGTTCCCGCCCCAGGCCGAAGCCCGGGCGGGGTGAGCCAGGACCCGGTCGCCCCCCAGGCCGAGGCCCGGGCGGGGGTGAGCCGCCCAGACCCTTCGTGATCATGGGATTAGTGGCGCTGGGGCGCCACTAATCCCATGATCACGAAGCGGGCGCAGATACCCATGGGACCCCCCGGGCCCAAGGGATCTACGGGGTCTATGGGGAGCGCAGGAGACGCAGGAATCAGGGCACACAGCGCGGGAGGCGCTGGCAGCCGAGCGCGGGAGGTGCGGGGCGTGGACGGCGGCCGGGCGGGGCGCGGTCGGGGGATCCCGGGCGCGGGGGCCGCAGACGGCGGGAGGCCCGGGGGCGCGGGGGCGCGGACGGCGGGAGGTGCGGGGCGTGGACGGCGGCCGGGCGGGGGGCGCGGTCGGGGGATCCCGGGCGCGGGGCGGCAGACGGCGGGAGGCGCGGGGGCGCGGGGCGCGGACGGGATCCGGGGGGCGGACTCTGGCCGGGCGGGAGGGGGCGGGCCACAGCCGGGCGGGAGGGGGGCGGGGGGTGGGTCCCGAGGGCGGGGGGGACCGGTCCGGAGGACGGTCATCGGGGCGCGGCGTTTGGTGGGCCGCGACCCGATGACCGCCCCGGAGCCGCCCACGGCAAGCCCGACGGAATACGGAGCCACGCGCACCGCCGCCGGCGGAGGTCAGTCAGCACGCCTCTGCGGCCGGCTGCGGCGCGGCGGCCGCAGAAGTGGCTAGCCGGACTGGTTAGCTGCCGATGATGGCGTCGACGAAGGCTTCGGGCTCGAACGGAGCCAGGTCGTCGGGCCCCTCACCGAGCCCAACCAGCTTCACCGGGACCCCCAGCTCCCGCTGGACCGCGATGACGATGCCGCCCTTGGCCGTCCCGTCCAGCTTGGTCAGCACGATCCCGGTCACGTCCACCACCTCGGCGAACACGCGCGCTTGGCGCAGGCCGTTCTGGCCTGTGGTGGCGTCCAGGACGAGCAGGACCTCGTCCACGGTGGCCCGCTTCTCGATAACCCGCTTAATCTTGCCGAGCTCGTCCATGAGACCGGTCTTGGTGTGCAGCCGCCCGGCGGTATCCACGATGACGGTGCTGGCCCGCTGGTCGATGCCGGTGGCGACGGCCTCGAACGCCACGCTGGCCGGGTCCGCTCCCTCCCGGTCGGACCGGACGACCTGGGCCCCGACCCGTTCACCCCAGGTCTGGAGCTGGTCGGCCGCCGCGGCGCGGAACGTGTCGGCCGCGCCGAGCACTACGGTCTGGCCCTCGCCGATGAGCGCCCGGCTGAGCTTCCCGGCGACCGTGGTCTTGCCGGTGCCGTTGACCCCCACGATCAGCAGGATGGACGGCCGGTCCCCGCGCCAGCCGGTGTGCAGGGTCCGGTCCATATCCGGCCCGATCTGGCGGATGAGCTCGGTGCGCAGCATCGTGCGCACCTGCTCCGGATCGCGGGTTCCGGTCACCTTCACCTGGGTCCGGAGTTCCTCGGTGATCTGGCGGGACGGGGCGACCCCCATGTCCGCGGTGATCAGGGTGTCCTCGATGTCCTCCCAGGCCTGGTCGTCCAGGGTGTCACGGGAGAGCAGGTTGAGCAGGGCCGAGCCGAACCCGCCGCGGGAGGCGGCCAGCCTCCCGCGGAGCCGGGTAAGGCGGCCGCGGAGCGGGGCCGGGGCCTCCTCGCGCAGCGTCGGCTCGGGGGCCGGCGGGAGCACCGCCGTGCCGGCGCCGCTCCCCTCCTCTTTCTCCCCGGTCTGGCCGGCCGGAGGAGCTGTGGTCTGCCCGGCCTCGGGCCCGGGAACGGGCGGCCTGGGCGGTGCGCCGACGCGGCGCCGGCGCGGGAGCACCAGGAACGTGGTCCCCAGCCCGGCGACCACCAGGACGGCGATGGCGATGAGAATGATCACAAGTTCCATAACGGCCCCAGTCTGGCAGACGCCCCAGCGTGCCTGGCCCGGCCACTGCCGCGGTGGCGGGCGTCGCGCCCCGTGTTGCTAGCCCCTGTTGCTAGCCCTGTGTTACCAGCCCTGTGTTACCAGCCCAGTGGCTACCAGCCCGTGCCTACCCGCCCTGCGCCGTCCGACGCACAAACCGCCGGGTACACCCGTCCTGCGCACGACCGCCCGCAGAGCACCCGCCGGCCCGCGCGGCCGTCCCGGGCAGGCTCGGGCCGGGTCAGGCGATCTCGCGCTCCCGTAGCCGCTGGCTGACGACGGCCGAGACCCCGTCGCCGCGCATGCTGATCCCGTACAGCGCGTCGGCGATCTCCATGGTGCGCTTCTGGTGGGTGATGATCAGGAGCTGGGACACCGACCGCAGCTCCTCGAAGATGTGCAGCAGGCGCTGCATGTTCGTGTCGTCCAGCGCGGCCTCGACCTCGTCGAGCACGTAGAACGGCGAGGGCCGGGCCTTGAAGATGGCGAGCAGGAAGGCGATCGCGGTCAGCGACCGCTCGCCGCCGGACAGCAGCGACATCCGCTTGACCTTCTTGCCCGGCGGCCTCGCCTCGAAGTCGATGCCGGTGGCCAGCATGTCGTCCGGCTCGGTGAGGATCAGCCGCCCCTCACCGCCGGGGAACAGCCGGGAGAAGATCTCCTCGAACTCCCGGGCGGTGTCCTCGAAGGCCGACGCGAACACCTCCTGGACCCGGTCGTCCACCTCCTTGACCACCGTCAGCAGGTCGCGGCGGGTCTTCTTGAGGTCCTCGAGCTGGGTGGCCAGGAACGCGTGCCGTTCCTCCAGGGCCGCGAACTCCTCCAGCGCGAGCGGGTTGACCTTGCCGAGCTGGTCGAGCTGGCGCTGCGCGGCGGCCGCCCGGCGCTCCTGCTCGGCCCGGACGTATGGGATCGTCCCGGTCAGCACCTGCTGTTCCTCGCTGGGCGGGGCGGGCGGCGGCACCAGGAGACTCCCGTTGCTAGCGCCCTCAGCGGCCCCGTGCCCGTCCAGCGAGCCGTCGAGGGGGTCCTCGGCGAGGCCAGGCGCTCCCGGGTGCCTCAGCGGCCAGCGCGGAGCTGCTGGGCGGGGAATCGGGGCTGATGACCGGGACCGGGACGCCGGGGCCGTACTCGGCGACCAGTTCTTCGGCCGAGACCGCGAACTCCTCGGCCGCCCGGGCCGCCAGCTGCTCGAGCCGCATCCGGTGCTCGGCCCGGGCCATCTCGGTGCCGTGCGCGGCGTCCACGACCCGGTCGAACTCGGCGGCGAGCTCGCGAACCTGGACGCGCACTTCCTTCAGCGCCACCGCCCGGCCCTTGCTCGCCTGCTCGGCCGCCTGCCGCTGCTCGCTGGCGGCGGCCAGCGAGCCGGCCAGCCGGGCCAGCGCGTGCGCGGCGCCGTCGGCCACGGCCCGGGCCACCACGGCCTGCCGCTCACGCAGGATCCGCCGGGCCGCGGCCCGCTGCGTGGCCTGCCGCTCGGCCGCGGCCGAGGCGACCAGCGCGTCGGCGCGGCCCGCGATCGCCCGCAGCCGTTCCTCGGCCGTCCTGACCTCAAGCCGCGCTTCCATCTCGGCGTTCCGCCCCGCCTGCACCTGCCCGGCCAGGGCCTCCCGGTCGGGGGCGGCGTCTGCTTCGTCCTGCTGGTCGCTGGGTCCGGCGGGCTGGGACTGGCCGCCGGAATCCGGCCCGGCTTCGGCCTGGGCCAGGCTCGCCTCCAGCTCGGCCACCGTGGCCTGGCTCGCCTCGTGAGCGCGGTGGGCCTTCTCGATGGAAGCCTCGAGCCGCTGGGCCTCGTCGCGGGCGGCCCGGGCGGCGCCCGAGAGCCCGCCGAGCCCGCCGGAGACCTCCGCGGCGGCCGCGTCCACCTCGCGGAGGGCCGCCTGGGCCGCAGCGACGGCCTGGCGGGCCTGGTCCTCAGCCTCCACGGCCAGCGCGAGCTGCTCGGCGGCCTGATCGCAGCGCTCGTCCACGGCTTCCAGCCCGGCCGCCGCCTCGTCGGCCACGCTACGCAGGGTGAATTCACTGGCGGGCCGGGCCGAGCCACCCGAGGCCCAGTGCGCGCCGAGCACGTCGCCCTGCCGGGTGACCACGCGCAGCGCGGGGTGGGCGCGGACCAGTTCCCGCGCCTGGGCCAGGTCGGCGGCCACGACGATGCCGGCCAGCAGGCCGGCCAGCGCGGGCGCCAGCCCGTCCGGGGCCCGGACCAGCGCGAGGGCGGACTGGGCCCCGTCCGGGAGCGTGACGCCGGATGGGAGTCCGCCGTCCGCGGCCGCCGCCGGGGCACCCGGTGCCCCGGACGCGATCATCAGGCCGGCGCTGCCCGTGTCCTCGTCCTTGAGCGCCTTCAGGATGGCCACGGCCGCGTCGAGGCCGGTGACGGCGACCGCGTCCGCCGCGTCACCCAGAGCCGCCGCGATGGCTTCCTGGGCCCCGGCGTCCACGCTCACCAGAGCCGCAACCCCGCCCAGCACCCCGGGGTACTTCTCCGGATCGGCCAGGAGTGTCCCGGAGGCGTCCTTGCCGGTGCGCAGCGCGTGCACGCCCTCGCGGAGCGCCTGGACCCGGGCCTGCAGCGCGGCCCGCTGGGCACTGGACTCACGCTCAGCGGCACGCCGGTCGGTGACCAGCGCGGACGCTTCCTTCAACTGGGCGGTGGCCCGCTCGTGCTCCCCGGCCAGCCCGGCCCGGTCGTCGTCCCGGCCCGCGCACAGTTCCTGCAGTTCCTCGTACTCCTGCTGAGCCTGCTCGGCGCGGGTGCGGGCCTGCTCGACCGCGTCGGCCAGTCGCCCGGCTTCCTCCTGCGCCGCGGATGCCTTGCTCCGCGCGGCTCCGACCTGGGCCCGGAGCCGGGACAGGCGCTCGGCCCGCACGGCCTCCGCGCGGGCACTGGCCGCGAGCCGCCGCTCCTCGCCGGCCAGCGCGGTTTCCGCGGCGGAGCGCTGCGCGGTGGCGGCGGAGAGCTGTTCCCGCGCCGTCTCCAGCCGCTCGCCGAGGACCGCTTCCTGCTCCCGGAGGGTCTCCGCCTCCAGCTCCAGCTCCTGCGGGTCGCGTCCCGGGCGGGGCGGGTCGGGCTGGGCCACCAGGTGGCTATGCCGCTCCTGGGCCAGGCTGGCCACGCCGCGCAGACGTTCGGCGAGAGCCGACAGCGCGAACCAGGCTTCCTGCGCGGCGGCGAGCCGGGGAGCGTGCTGCTGCTCGTCGTTGTCGAGCTCAGCTTCCCGCTGGCGGGCCTGGGCCAGGACGCGCTCCAGTTCCGCGCGGCGGGCCAGCGCGGCCGCCTCGTCGGTCTGGTCACGCTGCAGCCTGGTGGACGCGGTCACGTAGTCGTCGGCGAGCAGACGCAGCCGGGCGTCGCGCAGGTCGGCCTGGATGACGGCGGCCCGGCGGGCGATGGCCGCCTGGCGGCCGAGCGGCTTGAGGCGGCGCTTCAGCTCTGCGGTCAGGTCCACCAGCCGGGTCAGGTTGGCCTGCATCGCCTCGAGCTTGCGCAGCGCCTTTTCCTTGCGGCGGCGGTGCTTCAGCACTCCGGCCGCTTCCTCGATCAAGGCCCGCCGGGCCTCAGGTCCCGCGTGGAGTACCTGGTCGAGCTGGCCCTGGCCGACGATCACGTGCATCTCGCGGCCGAGACCGGAGTCGGACAGGAGTTCCTGGACGTCGAGGAGTCGGCAGTGGTCGCCGTTGATCGAGTACTCGCTCTGCCCGGACCGGAAGAGCAGGCGGCTGATCGTCACCTCGGCGTACTCGATGGGGAGGGCGCCGTCGCTGTTGTCGATCGTGAGCGTGACTTCGGCGCGGCCCAGCGGGGGGCGGGAGGCGGTCCCGGCGAAGACCACGTCCTCCATCTTGCCGCCGCGCAGGCTCTTCACCCCCTGCTCGCCCATCACCCAGGAGAACGCGTCCACCACGTTGGACTTGCCTGACCCGTTGGGGCCGACGACGCAGGTGATGCCGGGCTCGAAGCGCAGGGTGGTGGCGGAGGCGAACGACTTGAAGCCACGCAGGGTGAGGGTCTTCAGGTACACCGGCCGGCTCCCCTCGCCCTCCGGGCACTAGCCACGTCCGTGGGCCCCATCCGAAAGCCCCCGTCTCCTGAAAGCTCAGTCCCGTGAAAGCCCTGTCCCTGAATGCCCTGTGCCTGAAAGCCCTGTGCCTGAATGCCCTGTCGCATGAAAGCCTGCCGCCTCAAGGCCCCATCACCTGGGGGCCTGCCGCCTGAGCACCCGGCAGGGGCGCGGCACCTGCCCACCCACCCGCCCGGGTCCGCCGGAGCCCCCGTGCAACGCTGCTCCAGCACGCCAACTGTCCGCACCCTACCGTGAGGAGCCGACGTTCCCGGGGATTCGCGGCAACTCCGCAGGTCCGGGCGGTCGTGGTTTCTGGCGGCGTGATTCCGCAAGGACCGCCGCGAGCCGCCGCAAGGACCGGCGCGAGCCGTGGCGGCGACGTGAGGGTCGCCCAGCGCAGCCTGGGGCCCAGCACAGGGCCTGCGGCCCCGAGCACGGGCCTGCGGGCCCTGGCGCAGCATGTAGCCCCAGGACAGACGGATATGCCCGCCTTTGCGAGGAAATGGCACGCCTGCGGGGCCGGCCGGGAGAGGTGCAGCCCGAAGTGACAAATAAATTACCCGAAGGAGGCCAAAGTTTTACCGGCGTAGCAACGAATAGGGACGCCACCGGGGCGTCCCTGGTTCGTCGTGACTACAGCGGCACCTCAGGTGAGGGCCGGCTCGCGCTCCCGATCCGCAACGAGCAATTCTGGTCCGACTTCTGCAGCAAGCGCATCGTTGACGTCCTGGAGCCTGACAAGCTCAGCCTCCAGGTCGCGTACTCGCTGCTGAAGGCGGCGCATCTCAGAGACGATGCGGGGATCTGGCCCGCCGACGTGGCCGAGTAGAGCCTTCGCCATTGTAATGGGTCCTCCACACTGAGTGACCAGAGTGGGCGCACAAGCGAAGAATCGCGAGAGTGCGCGCGCGGGTGACACCACTAGGGTCCCACCCCACGAGTATCCGGTCAAGTTGAGCGATCGTGCAGGTCACCATGATACCGCCGGGAGCGCGGTCGCGGCTGGCACTGCGGGCAGCTATAGGCAGATCGGTTCATGAACGGATCGCGGCGGATGGGTGCAGCGCACCTCGGGCAGGGTTCGCCCTCCTGTCCGTATACGCAGAGTGACCGCGAGAAATAGCCACTCTCCCCGTTGACGTTCACGTAAAGGCTGTCGAATGAGGTCCCGCCGGCCTGCAGCGCGTCCGCCAGGACGTCGCGGACCGCCGCCAGGACACTGGCCGCCTCGGCCCGGCTGAGCGTCTCGGTGGCCCGGGCCCAGTGCAGCCGGGCCCGCCAGAGGGCCTCGTCGGCGTAGATGTTGCCGATCCCGCTGACCAGGGACTGGTCGAGCAGAGCCCGCTTGAGGCCGGTGCGCCGGGTGCGCAGCCGGGCGATGAACAGGCCGTCATCGAAAGCGGGCTCGAACGGGTCCGGCGCGATGTGGGCGATCAGCGTCGGGAGTTCCGCGCCGCCCGCCGCCCAGACCAGGTGGCCGAACGTCCGCTGGTCAGTGAAGCGCAGGTCCGGTCCCTGATCGGTGAACGTGAACCGGGCCCGGACGTGCCCGGACACGGGACGGTCCGGATCGCCGACCAGCAGTTGCCCGCTCATCCCCAGATGAGCGAGCAGGGCATCCTCGCCGACCGGGAGCCACAGGTACTTGCCCCGGCGGCGCGCCCCGGTGACAGTCCGGCCGCGCAGCACGGCCTCGAAATCGGCCGGCCCGGGCAGGTGGCGCCGCACGGCGCGGGGATGAAGCACCTCGACGGCGTCGATGGTGCGCCCGACCACATGCTGGTCGAGGCCGGCGCGGACGGTTTCGACCTCAGGGAGTTCCGGCACCGGTCACAGCCCGCTGACCCCGTCCCCGGGGGGCGGGTCAGCGGGTACGGAGTCAGTGGATACAGAGTCAGGGGATACGGAGTCAGGGGATACGGAGTCAGCGGGCTGTGGCCCGGAGTCAGCCGGCCGTGGATGGGCACCGTTCGCCGGCTGACCGGGGGCGGCGGCCCCGTGCCCGGCCCCGGCCCCGTTCCCGGCCCCGTTCGCGGCCCCGGCGGCCGTGGCGTCATCCGCGCCACTGTCGGTTCCGTTGCTGATGGCTTTCCAGGCCGCCTCGGCGGCCTGCTGCTCGGCTTCCTTCTTGGAGCGTCCTGATCCGGACCCGTACGCCCGGCCGCCCACGCGGACCGAGGCACGGAAGAACTTCTGGTGGTCCGGGCCGCTCTCCTCGACGTGATACTCGGGGACGCCGAGGAAGCCGGAGGCGGTCAGCTCTTGCAGCGAGGTCTTCCAGTCCAGCCCGGCGCCCAGCCCGGCGGATCGGTCGATGACCGGGTCGAACAGCCGGTGCACGAGATCGTTCGCGGCGGGCAGGCCGCACTCGTTGTACACCGCGCCGATCAGGGCCTCGAGCGTGTCGGCCAGGATCGACGACTTGTCGCGCCCGCCGGTGCCCTCTTCGCCGCGGCCGAGCCGCACGTAAGACCCGAGCCGGAGGGACCGGGCCACGTCGGCGAGGGCGCGCATCTGGACCACGGCCGCCCGCAGCTTGGCCAGCTGGCCCTCGGGCAGGTCGGGATACTTGCGGAACAGGGTGTCGGTGACGATCAGGCCGAGGACCGCGTCCCCGAGGAACTCGAGCCGCTCGTTGGTGGGCAGGCCGCCGTTCTCGTACGCGTAGGACCGGTGCGTGAGAGCGCGCTCCAGCAACCCGGGGCTCAGCCCGGTATCGATCGCCCGCAGCAGCTCCGAACTATCCGGTCCGCTTGCCGCGCCGCCGTTTGACCCGCCTCTCACGCCGTGCCCTTTCAGCGCATCAGGTTGGTGTGATCACCTGACGACGGTTGTAGGTTCCGCATGTCGGGCAGGCCGTGTGCGGAAGCTTCGGGTCCCGGCACTGCGGGCAGCGCACCAGAGCCGGCGCAGTCGTCTTCCACTGCGCCCGGCGGGACCTCGTGTTGCTGCGTGACATCCGCCGCTTGGGAACAGCCACCTTAACTCTCCTTAGTTCTGAACTCAGTCGTCCGGTTCGCCCGCGGAGGGTGCCTCCCGGCCGTTCCCGTTCATTTCCTTTTCGCCTGCCCCGAGACCAGCGGCCTGCTGCAGGCTGGCCCACCGCGGATCGATGGCCGGGCCGTGCCCGTGGTCGGGCCCGGCCTGGGCGAGCGGCACGCCGCACTCGACACACAGTCCCGGGCAGTCCTCCCGGCAGAGCGGCGCCAGCGGCAGCGCGAGTACGAGCGCATCGTGCAGGACCGGCTCGAAATCGAGCAGGTCCCCCTGCAGAGAGTACCCTTCGGGATCGGCCGTCCCGTCGTCCGTGGGATAGGCGAACAATTCCTGGGCCCTGACCTCCACCGGCTGGCTGATCGGCTCCAGGCACCGCGCGCACTCCCCGGTGACCTGGGCCCGGGCCGTGGCCGTGACCAGGACCCCCTCTGACACCGCCTCCATGCGCACGTCAAGCTCGACGTCGCTGCCCTCAGCCACGCCAGCAAGACCGGCCTCCACGTACGCGGGAGCCGGGACCGTGCGCTGCTGCGAGTACTCCGATCCAGGGCTGCGGCCGAGGTCCAGGATGCTGAAGACCAGGGGCTTGCGCGGATCGAGTCGCGCTGATGAGTTTTTTCTTGACTGTGGCATAGCAAGTACGGTGTCTGGCGAGGTTGGGCTGATCAGCCTACCCGGGTACCAGCTGATTCCCAACTCAGGGCGCGGAGCCCCGTGGTCAGGATGAGCCGAGCCGCTCCTGGAGGCGCTCGAACACCAGCTCCGGGACCAGGGAGGTCACGTCCCCGCCGTACCGGCAGATCTCCTTGACCAGGCTGGACCGCAGGAAGCTGTACACCGGGTTGGCCGCGATGAACAGCGTCTCGATCTCCGCGAGACGGTAGTTCATCTGGGCCATCTCCATCTCGTACTCGAAGTCGCTCACGGCCCGCAGGCCCTTCACGATCGCCGAGACGCCGTTGACCCGGCAGAACTCGACAAGCAGCCCCCGGAACACGCCGACCTCGACGTTCTTCAGCCCGGAGGTCACCTCACGGAGCATCTCGACCCGTTCCTCCACCGTGAACAGGCCGTGTTTGGACTGGTTGGCACCGACGACGACGAGTACCTCATCGTGCAGCAGCGCCGCGCGGCTGATGATGTCGAGGTGACCGTTGGTCACCGGGTCGAACGAGCCTGGACAGACGACACGACGCACGCGGTCACGCCCTTCCGTCACTACATTTGCGCTGCCTGTCACGGTTCTTCCGCCAACTGGGCGCCTGCGGCGAGACCGTACCAGAACGTCGTGTCGCCATATCGGCGGGACCGGTCCGGTGCGTATCCGGGCGGCCAGCTGACCGGACCGGAACGCGTGGCCCGCTCCACCGCGACGACCGCGCCGGGGGCGAGCCAGCCGCCGCTGGCCAGCGCGGCCAGCATCCCGGTTACCTCCTCCCCGGTGACGGCGTACGGCGGGTCGGCGATGGCCAGGTCGTAGCGGTCCGGCCCGGCGGGCCCGCGGCCCAGCAGCCGCTCCACCCGGTCAGTGACGAGCTCGGCCCCGCTCAGGCCGACCGCCTCGATGTTGCCCCGGATCACCCGGCCGGCCCGCGCGTCGGCCTCCACGAACAGCGCCCGCCGAGCGCCGCGCGAGAGCGCCTCCAACCCCACCGCACCCGAGCCCGCATACAGGTCGAGCACGCAGGCGCCGTCCAGCGGGCCATGCAGCGCCACGAGCGTGCCGAACAGCCCTTCCCGGGCCCGGTCACTGGTGGGCCGGGTGAGCCTGCCCGCCGGGACAGCCAGGCGGCGGCCGCGCGCCGCGCCGGCGATGACCCGGGTCACCGCGGCGTCTTCGGCGAGCGCCGCGGCCCGCTCCCCCGGCGCGCCCGGTTCACGCGCCGCACCCGGTTCACGCCTTCTCCAGGAACTTGGCCTGTTCCTCGTCCAGCAGCACCCGGATCGCGCCGACCAGGGCGGGGTGGCCGGCCAGCCGGGGATCCGCGTCCACCACCGACTGGGCCTCCGCCCGGGCCTCCACGATCAGGTCCTCGTCCTGGAGCAGGGTCAGCATCTTCAGCCCGGACTTGCGGCCGGCCTGCGCGGCACCCAGCACATTCCCCTCACGGCGCTGCTCCAGGTCGAGCCGGGACAGCGCGAACCCGTCCACGGTCGCGGCGACCGCGTCCAGCCGGTCGCGGGCCGGGCTGCCCGGCGGCGACTCCGTGACCAGCAGGCACAGCCCGGGCTTGCCGCCACGGCCGACCCGGCCGCGCAGCTGGTGCAGCTGGGACACGCCGAACCGGTCCGCGTCCATGATCACCATGATCGTCGCGTTCGGGACGTCCACCCCGACCTCCACGACCGTGGTGGCCACCAGCACATCCACCGACCCGTCGGCGAAGGCCCGCATGGCCGCGTCCTTGTCGTCGGCCGGCATCCGCCCGTGCAGGATGCGCATCCTCAGCCCGGCCAGTGGTCCCTCGGCCAGCTCGGCGGCCACCTCCAGGACCGCGCGCAGCGGGCGGCCGGTGTCCTCGGCGGGGACGTCGTAGTCACCGTCGGTGCCGTCGTCAGGGCCGGCGCCGCCCGGGTCCCCGCCCGCATCCCCGCCGGGGGTGCCCGCCTCCGCATCGCTGGCATCGTCCCCGGCGCCGATCCGCGGGCAGACCACGTAGGCCTGGCCGCCGCCGGCCACCTCCTCGCGCAGCCGTTCCCAGGTGCGGGCGAGGTAGTGCGGTTTGTCGGCGGCGGGCACCACGTGCGTGGTGATCGGCGCGCGGCCGGCCGGCAGCTCGCTCAGCGTGCATACGTCCAGGTCGCCGTAGACGGTCATGGCCACCGTGCGCGGGATCGGGGTGGCCGTCATGACCAGCACGTGCGGGCGGCTGCCGCGGGCCTTCTCGCGCAGCGCGTCACGCTGCTGGACGCCGAACCGGTGCTGCTCGTCGATCACCACCAGGCCCAGATCTTCAAAAACGATCTGATCGTCGAGCCGTACCCGGTGGTACAGGAGGGTGTGGGTGCCGATGACGATTCCGGCCGCCCCGCTGGCCACGTCGTCCAGGGCGGCCCGGCGGGCCTTGGCGCCCTGCGACCCGGTGAGCAGGACCACGCGGGTGGCATGGTCCGCGCCGTCGAGCTCGCCGGCCCGGCCGAGCGGCCCGAGCAGCTGCGTTATAGAGCGGTAGTGCTGCTGGGCCAGGACCTCGGTCGGCGCGAGCAGGGCGGCCTGCCCGCCGTCGTCGATGACCTGGAGCATCGCGCGCACCGCGACCAGGGTCTTGCCGGAGCCCACTTCGCCCTGCAGCAGGCGGTGCATGGGGTGCTCACGGCACAGCGCCGTGGTGATCTCCGCGCCCGCGGCGAGCTGGCCGCCGGTCAGCGTGAACGGCAACTGGGCGTCGAACGCCTCGAGCAGCCCGCCGCGCCGGGGGATGCGCGGCGTGGCCGGCAGCGCGTCCTCAGCCCGCCGTCGCTGGGCCAGCACGGCCTGGAGCACGAACGCCTCGTCCCACTTGAGCCGGAGCCGGGCGGGCTCGATGTCCGCGTACTCCACCGGGTGGTGGATGCCGTGCCACGCGGCCAGCTGGCCCTGCAGCCCGTGTCGGGTGCGGACCTCGGCGGGCAGCGGGTCGTCGGTGATGTCGAGCGTGTCCAGCACGGTCCGGATCGCCTTGGCGATCTTCCAGGATGCCATCTCGCGGGTGGCCGGGTAGACCGGGATGATCTCGGCCGCGTGCTCGGCGGCCATCTCGGTGCCCGGGTCGGCGGTGCCGAGCAGCTCGCAGTCGGGGTGGATGAGCTGGCGCTTGCGCCCGTAGGAGGACACCTGGCCGGCGAACAGGCCGTGCAGGCCGGGCTTCATCTCCTTCTCCCGCCACGGCTGCCCGAAGAACGCGAGGGTCAGCGTGCCATGGCCGTCGGTGACGGTCACCTCGGTCAGTTTTCCCCGCCGGTTCTTCATCCTGCGGCTGGTGACCGCGGAGATCTGGGCTAGCACCGTCACGTGCTCGCCATCGCGCAGTGCGGCCAGGTCGGTCAGGTCACCCCGCTGCTCGTACCGGCGCGGGTAGTGCCGCAGCAGCTCGCCCACGGTGTGCACGTCCATCGCCCGGGCCAGGGCTTTGGCCGTCCGCGGGTCGAACTCCCGGTCGAGCCGGTCATCAAGCCTCGCCATGGCCTCACAGGATAGGCTGCACCTACGACACGAGCGGCCGGCCACGCGGGCCAGACATCAGTCCTGGCCCTGATTCGCGTTCCGGGGCGCAGGTCGGTTATCCTGAGCGCTGCCCGAGGGCCCGGCTGCGCGCAGTACCTTCGCACGGACGACCTGGGCCCGGGCACATCGGTCATCATCCGCGTTCATGCAAGGGAGCATCCCGTGTCTTCTGTCTGCGAGATCTGCGGCAAGGGGCCGGGATTCGGCAACAACGTCTCCCACTCCCACCGCCGGACCCCCCGCCGCTGGAACCCGAACATCCAGGTCGTCCGGACCACTGCGGGCGGGACCAGCAGGCGCGTGCGCGCCTGCACGTCCTGCATCAAGGCCGGCAAAGTCACCCGCTAGGCGGGTCACGCCGGGCCCGGCGGCCGCGCCCTTACGGCGTGCTGAGGTTGTCTGGGCTGGCGAACGTGCACGGCTCACCGTCGATGTCACACCCTGACGGCGGGGCCGGCGCCGTTCACGATCACGATCAGCCGCACCCGGACCGTGGAATCCTCGGCCTGGCCCCAGCCGGGCCAGCTGACCCCCCGGGCGACCCCCGTACCCGTCCTGCCCGGCTCCCAGCGTGCGCCCTGGACGCCGGCGATCCGCGCCCCGGGATAGCCGAAGGCCAGGCTCCATGCGCGGGTTCCCGTCCCGCTGAGCCCGCTGATCGTGATCTGGTCGGCGAAGCCGCCGGGCCACTGCCCGACCTGCTGGTACCGGATGCTGAGCGACGGCGCCCCGGGAGTGGGCTGCGGGGTGCCGCCGCCCCCGATAGCGGTCGCCGTGCCTCCGGACTGGATCCCCGGCGCCGGCTTGGTCCCGGCCGGTCCGCGGGGCGCGATGTGCACGCCGGGACGGGCCGAGGCCAGCGAGCCGCCGTGCGGTTCCTGGACGTGGCAGTCCCCCGCTGAGCACTGCTTGCCCGGTATGGGGGCGCTGAAGTGCAGCACCGTCCGGGACATGTTGGCGGCCAGGAAGGCCGCCACCACCACGCCGAGGCCGGCGGCGAACGTCGGGGTGACCACCAGCCTGCGCAGCGCCGGGCTGATCCGCACCCCGCCCGGCCGCATCCGGCGCGGCCGCGCCTTCTCCGGCCGCGCCTTCTCTGGCCGCGCCGCCTCTGGCCGGGCCCCTTCCAGCCCGGACCCGTCCAGCCGGGCCCCGTCCGGCCCGGACCCGCCCGGCCCGCGGCCGTCCGGCCCCTGGCCGTCCGGCGGGCCGCCATCCGCGCCGCGCAGCACGCGGGCCGTCTCCGCCCGCGCACGGGCGGCCACGGACGGCGCCCGGTGCCGGGGCGCTGCTCTCCTGCCCGGTGATCGCATTGGGGGGTTTATACCTACGAAAAGGGCGAGCTAACTATAGTGACAGGCTTGTAATTTGATAGATACAGGGAGTGACGGCTGTTCGGGCATCAAAAATGATTCCATCCGGACAACCTCTCGGATCGCCGCGAATCCACCCAGACTCCCTGACCTTCACCAGCGTGCCCCACCACTGTCCAGCGCCCGGTGAGCGCGGTGTCCGGCGGGAAGGTGGCGACCAGGCCATGGTCTTCACCGCCGTGCAGGACCCAGTCCAGCGGGTCCTGGCCACCTAGTGCATCTGAAGCGGCAAGCAAAGTGTTACTCACGGGCAGGCCGGCGGATGAGATATCGATTCGCACCCCGCTCTGCTCGGCCAGGTGCCCCAGATCCTGCGCCAGGCCGTCGCTGACGTCGATCATTGACGTGGCTCCGAGCCGGGCGGCGTCCGGCCCTGCCGCGTAATCCGGATGCGGCCAGCGGTGCGCGGCCAGCAGCGCAGCGGGCTCGGTCAGCCCGGCCCGGAGCAGGGCCAGGCCGGCCGCGGACTCGCCGAGCACGCCGGACACGGCCACCAGGTCCCCGGGCCGGGCGCCGGAGCGGGTGACGGGGGCCCGGCCGCCCAGGTCGCCCAGCGCGGTCACGGCCAGCATGATCAAGGGCGCGCCGGAAAGGTCCCCGCCGGCCACGGTGGCACCCGCCCGGGCGCATTCCTCGGCCAGGCCGGCCGCCATCTCCTCGGCCCAGGCCACCGGCAGGTCGCCGGGCGCGGCCAGGCCCACCAGCAGCGCGGTCGGCACCGCGCCCATCGCCGCGATGTCCGCCAGGTTCTGCGCGGCGGCCTTGCCGCCGATTTCCCGGGCTGAGGACCAGTCCCGGCGGAAATGACGGTCCTGCACCAGCAGATCGGTGCTGGCCACCACGCGCCCGTCAGGGGCGGGGAGCACCGCGGCGTCGTCGCCGATGCCCACCACCGTGGCGGGGGCCTGCGGGAGGTGGGCGGCCAGCGACGCGATGAGCCCGAATTCGCCCAGGTCAGAGACGGTAATGGGGCCCTCCCGGGTGCCGTCTTTGCGATTAGGGTAGCGTGGCTCTTCCGGCCGAAGGCAATGAGGCCCCCCGGGGAGGACGCATGGTCCAGGCATACATCCTCGTGCAGACCGAGGTGGGTAAGGCCGCCGAGGTCGCTCGCCGCATTGGGGACATCAAGGGGGTGACCATGGCCGAGGATGTCACCGGACCCTACGACGTGATCGTCCGGGCCGAGGCGGGCAACATGGATGACCTCGGGAAGCTCGTGGTCGCCCAGATCCAGTGCGTGGCCGGCATCACCAGGACGCTGACCTGTCCCATCGTGCACATCTAGCCGCACGCCCCGCGCCGCCGCTGACCCGGGACTCCGGCGTCTTCCGCATGCCTGCGCAATCCGCGCGATATCCCTGGATGAGCAGGGAGGCGCTGGGTACAAGGGGGGCAGCGAGGACTGGAGGATCAGATGTTCGAGGCGGCGGATATCAGGGAGTGGCGCGGCCATGACGTGATCGACGACGGTGGCCACAAGATCGGCTCGCTCGAGTCCGTGTACGTGGACACCGGCACCGACCAGCCTGCGTTCGCCACGGTGACGGTCGGCCTGCCGACCCGGCACCGGCTGGTGTTCGTGCCCCTCGACGCGGCCACCGTGGGCCCCGGATACCTCAAGGTCAACCACTCGCGCAGCCAGGTGAAGGGCGCGCCGTCCATCGGCACCGACGGGGAACTGCCGGCCGAGGACGAGGAAGCGATCTTCAAGCACTACAACCTCGACTACCAGCCCGGAGCGAGCGGCGAGCGCCGCCTCGCCCGCCGCTGATCAGCCAGATCGGAGTCCTCGGATGGTGCTGTTCTTGCTGCTGGTCATCGCGGCCATCGCGCTGGGCATCGTCGGCGTGGTCGTGAAGGGCCTGTTCTACCTGCTGATCATCGGCATCGTGGTCGTCCTCGTGGACCTCGTCCTGGTCGGGGTGCGGCTGGGCCGCCGCCGGCGGGTCACCCGGTAGGCGGTTCAGGAGCTGACGGCCAGGCCACCTCAGCGGAGCTGCGCGGCCAGTTCCGTGGTCCGCGGGCCTACCCCCAGGCTGATCGCGTTGCGCAGGTCGGCTGGGGTATCGACGTCCGAACGGAGGCTGGGCACATCGGCAAGCATGATCTCCCCGGCGCCGGCTTCCCGGTAGCGCGCCGCCGACCCCGGGCCGAAGCGCGGCCGGAACGCGGTCCCCGGCCGTACCGCGTACAGCGTGGTGCCGCTGCCCTCCGCGTCGGCGACGAACGCCTCCGGCCACTGCGCCGCCGCCTGGAGCCCCCGGCTGAGTTCCCCGGGCCGCAGCGCGGGCAGGTCGGCGGCCAGCGCCGCCGTGCCGCAGTCCGGCCGGGCCGCGGCGGCCGCGGCCGCGCCGTGCGCGAGGGCCGGGTTGAGCCCGCCATCCGGCTCGTCGGCGACCACCCGGGCGCCGAGCGCGCCCAGCGTGCTGGCCGCCGCCGGATCGTCCGTCACCACGACGACGGCCGCCACCGCGGGACAGGCGGCGGCCGCCCGGACCGTGTCCGCCGCCATGGCCAGCGCCAGCTCGGAGCGCACGGGCCCGGCCAGGCCCGCCAGCCGCGATTTGGCGAGGGCAAGTACCTTGACGGGGATCACCACCGACCAGGTGAGCGGCATCTCGGTCACACCGGCGACCATACTGTGCTCACCCGCAGGTGCGTGATCTGCCTCGGCAGGGCCAGGCCGGGACCGGGTTGATCTCGACAGGGACCAGGCGGAACGGGAGACTGACGGCGATGACGAGCGGCCTGATGAGGGCGGGAGAACCCCGATGACCGGGCAGGACCGATGAGCGGGTGGCAGCGATGAGCGCGCGGCAGGGCCGGCATTACTCCCAGGCGTGGCGGAACGGCACCAAGGTCGTGCTCCCCCCGCTGATCAAGTCGGTGATGAAGCGGGACTGGGAGGGTTACCAGCATTTCCCCCGGGAGGGCGGCATGCTGGTCGCGTCCAACCACCTGTCGTACGCGGACTGGCCGGCCATGTCGCTGTTCGTGCACGAGGCCGGGCGCTACCCGGCCTTCATGATCAAGTCGTCGGCGTTCGACGTGAAGCTGGTCGGGCCGTTCCTGCGGGTCCTCGGCCAGCTGCCGGTGCGCCGGGGAGAAGCCGACGCGGCGAACGTGCTCAAGGTCGCCGAGCAAGCGCTGGCCGACGGTGAGTGCGTGATCATCTATCCGGAGGGCACCGCCACCCGCGACCCGGACCGGTGGCCGATGGTGGCCAAGACCGGGGTGGCCCGGCTGGCCCTGGCCACGGGGGTCCCGGTGGTCCCGGTCGCCCAGTGGGGGGCGCAGGACATCCTCCCCTACGGCGAGGTCAAGCCGCATGCGGTGCCGCGCAAGCTGGTCCGGATGCTGGCGGGGCCGCCCGTGGACCTGACCGAGTACGAGGGGAAGCCCCTGACCCGGGACGTCCTGCGCGGGGCCACGAACGCCATCATGGGCGACATCACGGGCCTGCTGGCCGAGCTGCGCGGCGGGCAGCCGCCGGCTACCCCCTACCACCCGGCCGTGGCCCGCCGCGCCGCGCGCCAGGCGGTCCGGGAACAGGCCGGGCCCGCGGAGCAGGATCCCGCGGCGCAGCCGGCCGCCGGCGACGGCCCCCGCGAGGCGACGCCGACGTGAGGGCGGCCGTCATGGGCGCCGGCATGTGGGGCACCACGTTCGCCCAGGTGCTCTGCGACGCGGGCACCCCGGTCACGCTGTGGGGCCGCCGGCCGGACCTGGTCAGGGCGATCAACGCGCGGCACGAGAACCCGGACTACCTCCCGGGCATCACGCTGCCCGCGGAGCTGGCCGCCAGCGCCGAGGCGGGCCGGGTGCTGGACGGGGCGGACCTGGTCGTGCTGGCCGTGCCCGCCCAGACGCTGCGCCACCATCTGAGTGCCTGGCACGATCAGCTCCCGCCCGGTGCGGCGTTCGTCAGCCTGATGAAGGGCATCGAGCTGGGCACCCGGGAGCGGATGAGCCAGGTGATCGCCGACGTGACCGGGGCCGGCCCGGACCGGATCGCGGTCGTCAGCGGGCCGAACCTGGCGCGCGAGATAGCCGAGCGCCAGCACGCCGCCACCGTCGTCGCCTGTGCGGACGACACGCTGGCCAAGCGGCTCCAGCAGGACTGCCACACGCCGTACTTCCGGCCCTACACCAACCCGGACGTGATCGGCTGCGAGCTGGGCGGCGCGGTCAAGAACGTGATCGCGCTCGGGGTCGGGATCGCGGTCGGCATGGGCTGCGGCGACAACACCCGGGCCACGCTGATCACCCGCGGCCTGGCCGAGATCACCCGTCTCGGCGCCGCGCTCGGCGCGGACCAGCACACGTTCGCCGGCCTGGCCGGGCTCGGTGACCTGGTCGCCACCTGCAGTTCGCCGCTGTCGCGCAACCGGGCGTTCGGCGAGATGCTGGGCCGGGGCATGGCGGTGGCCGACGTGGCTGCGGTCACCACCCAGGTCGCCGAGGGCGCCAAGTCGGCCGGGCCGATCCTGGAGCTGGCCCGCGGCCACGACGTGGAGATGCCCATCACGGAGGTGGTGGTGGGGGTCATGCACGGCCGGGTCACCCTGGACCAGGCCGCGATGCTGCTCACCTCGCGCTCGGCGAAACCGGAGCGTTATGGCGTCTGACCACCCACAGCCCAGTGGGCCACTCGGCCAGCCCAGTGGGCCACTCGGCGAGAACACCCGCGCGGTGCACCTGCCGCCGGCACCGGTCCCGGCGCAGCACCCGCTCGGCACGCCCGTCTACCGGACCGCGGCCTTCGCCTTCACCTCCAGCGCCGAGTACGCGGCGCTGCTGAGCGGACAGGCCGCCGGCTACAGCTACAGCCGGATCGACAACCCGACCGCGGACGCGTTCGCCATCGCGGTCGCTGCGCTGGAGGGCCAGAACCTGCCCGGGCCGACCGCCGCCCAGGCCTTCGCGTCCGGGATGGCCGCGATCAGCGCGGTGTTCTGGACCTTCACCGGGGCGGGCGCGCACGTGGTCGCGCCAGCCGCGGTGTACGGGGGCACCTACGGGTTCCTGCGCCACGTGGCGGCCCGGTTCGGGGTCCAGGCCGATTTCGTGGACGTGACCGACACCAGCCAGGTCCGGGCGGCGCTACGGCCGGAGACCAGGATCGTGTACGCCGAGACGGTCGCCAACCCGACGACGGCCGTGGCCGACCTGCCCGCGCTGGCCGAGATCGCGCACCGCCACGGAGCGCTGCTGGTGGTGGACTCCACCATGGCGCCCCCGGTGATCTGCCGCCCCCTGGAACACGGCGCCGACCTGGTGCTGCACTCGGCGACGAAGTACCTGGGCGGGCACTCGGACACCACCGGCGGGGTGGTGTCCGGCGCGCCCGACCTGATCAGCGCGGTCCGCGCGGTGCGCATCGACACCGGCGGCGCGCTGGCCCCGGACGAGGCGTTCCTGCTCCGCCGCGGGCTGGAGACACTGCCGGTACGGGTGCGCCGCCAGTGCGCCACCGCGGCGGTGTTCGCCGCCGCGGTGGCCCGGCACCCGGCGGTCCGCAGCGTCGACTACCCCGGCCTGCCGGGTCACCCGGGACGCCAGACCGCCGTCCGGCTGTTCGACGCGGGGCCGGAGGGCACCCGCTTCGGCGCGATCGTCACGGTGACGCCGCATGGCGGCCGGCGGGCCGGGTACGAACTCGCGGACCGGCTGCGTGTCGGGCAGGTGGCCACGTCGCTGGGGGGCACGCACACCGTGGTCAGCCACGTGGCGTCCACGACCCACCGGCAGTTCGACGACGACGCGCTGGCCGCCGCCGGGATGGACCCGGGCGCGGTACGGTTCTCGATCGGCCTGGAGGACGGCGAGGACCTGATCGCGGACGTGCACCAGGCCCTCGATGAGCTGGCCGGGGGCCGGCCCGCGGGCCGGCTCATCGAGACCACCGGGTTGGGGAGCAGAGAGGAGCGGGCGTGAACGAAGGACGCAAGACCCGCGTCGCGGTCGTGTTCGGCGGCCGGGGCCCGGAGCACGCGATCTCGTGTGCCAGCGGCGGGACCGTGCTGGCCTGCATCGACCGGGACCGCTACGACGTGGTCCCGATCGGCATCCTGCCCGACGGCCGGTGGGTGCTGACCGCGGACGAGCCCGAGCGGCTGGCCATCACCGGCGGGCAGCTGCCGTCGGTCGAGGCGGTCGCCGAGCCCGGCGGCCAGGTCATGCCCTGGACCGCCGGCGCCCAGCCGGAAGCCGGCGCGCTGACCACCGCCGACCCCGGGGCCATCCCCGGCGAGCTGGGCGACGTGGATGTGGTCCTGCCCATGCTGCACGGCCCGTTCGGTGAGGACGGCACCATGCAGGGCCTGCTGGAGATGGCGGGCGTCCGCTACGTGGGCGCGGGCGTGCTGGCCAGCGCGGTCAGCATGGACAAGGAGTACATGAAGCTGATCTTCAGGGCCAAGGGGCTGCCGGTGGGCCCGTTCGTGGTGGTCCGCGACAGGGACTGGCCCGAGGCGGATAGCAGCGGGTCCGCCGCGCTGGCGGCGGTCCCGGCCGCTGCCCCGGCCGCGGAGACCGAGCGCAAGCGGGTACTGGACGCGATCGGCGAGCTGGGCTGGCCGCTGTTCGTCAAGCCGGCCCGCGGCGGCTCCAGCATCGGCACCTCCCGGGCGGATGATCTGGCCGGGCTGTACGCGGCGATCGAGACCGCGCGGCGCTACGACCGCAAGATCCTGGTCGAGAAGGCCATCATCGGGCAGGAGATCGAGTGCGCCGTGCTGGAAGGCCTGGACGGCGCGCCGCCGGACACCAGCATGCCCGGGCAGCTCATGGTGGACGGCGGCGAGCAGTTCTTCGATTTCGAGGCCAAGTACCTGGACGACGCGAACGGGATGGCGATCCCGGCCCCGATTCCGGCTGGCCACCTGGAGGAGGTGCGGCGCCTGGCGGCCGCCGCGTTCGACGCGGTGTCCTGCGAGGGACTGGCCCGGGTCGATTTCTTCTATACGCCCGCCGGCGAGATCCTGCTCAACGAGATCAACACGATGCCCGGGATGACCGCCGCCTCGTACTTTCCCAAGATGTGGGCGGCCAGCGGGTTCTCGTTGCGGGAGCTTATTGACCGTCTGATCACGACGGCCCTGCGCAAGCCGCCGGGCCTGCGGTAACCGGGCGCGGCCGCGGCGCCGGGAGTCCGGTCGGCCAGGCCACGCCACCGCCGCCGCCGACATGATCATGGGATTGATACCGCCAGGGCGGCATCAATCCCATGATCATGAACTCACGGCTGGATTAGCGCTTCTTCGCGGCCGTGGCCTTCTTCTCGCCGTTCACGATCGCCTTGAAATCCGCGCCCGCGCGGAACTTGGGCACCGACGACTTGGCCACCTTGATGGTGGCGCCCGTGGCCGGATTGCGGGCGGTGCGAGCCGGGCGGACGGCCTTTTCGAAGACGCCGAACCCGGTGATCGCGACCTTGTCGCCCTTGGCCACGGTGCTCTGAATGGTGTCCAGCACCGCGTTCACCGCCTCGGTCGCGGTCTTCTTGTCCCCCAGCCGGCCGGAGATCGCATCGATCAGGTCACGCTTGTTCATGAATCACTCCTGCGGTTCCCCCACGGGAGGTCGCGCGGACAGGGAGCCGTAGCCGCGACCTCTGACCTGCCTGAAATTAGGCGATCCAGCGCTGGCGCACAATCACCCCAGCGTAAAAACACGGCGTGTCGGCCGCTGAACGCCCGAATTTCCTGTCCTGCGGGGGCTTTCAGGCCATCGCGTCCGCCGTGGGCAGCCAGTGCGGCCGGTGCTTCTCGAAACTGGTGATCTCATCTGCATAACGCAGAGTGAGCGAGATATCGTCCAGTCCCTCCATGAGACGCCACCGCGTGTAGTCATCGATATCGAATGGCGCACGCAGTTCCACGGGGCCGCCGGGGGCGGCCACGCGCACCTCACGGGCGACCAGATCCACGGTCACCTCGGTGTCCGGAGTCACCTCGAGAGCGTCCTGCAATGACTCCGCGAATTGCGGGGAAACCGGGACTGGGAGCAGGCCTGCCTTTGTCGCGTTATTGCGGAAGATATCGCCGAAGCGGGACGAGATGACGGCCCGGAATCCGTAGTCACTGAGCGCCCATACGGCGTGCTCGCGAGATGATCCGATCCCGAAATCGGGGCCGGTCACGAGGACCGTCGCGCCGTCCGCGACGGGCTGGTTGAGGATGAATTCGGGATCGGCCCGCCAGGCCGCGAACAGGCCGTCGGCGAACCCGATGCGGCTGACCCGCTTCAGGTACTCGGCCGGGATGATCTGGTCGGTGTTGACGTTGCTGCGGCGCAGCGGGAGGCCGCGGCCGGTGTGCGTGGTGAAAGGCTCCATGGTCGGTGCTGTCTCCCGGTTAGAGGTCGGCGGGGGCGGTGAGGCGGCCGGTGACCGCGGTGGCCGCGGCCACCTGCGGGGACACCAGGTGGGTACGGGAGCCCTTGCCCTGGCGGCCTTCGAAGTTGCGGTTGGAGGTGGACGCGCTGCGCTCACCCGGCGCCATCGTGTCCGGGTTCATGCCCAGGCACATGGAGCAGCCCGCGGAGCGCCACTGGGCGCCCGCCGCGGTGAAGACCTCGTCCAGGCCCTCCTGCTCGGCCGCGGCCTTGACCTCCATCGAGCCGGGCACGACCAGCATCCGGACCCCGGCGGCGACCTTCCTGCCGCGCAGTACAGAGGCCGCGGCCCGCAGGTCCTCCAGGCGCCCGTTGGTGCACGAGCCGACGAACACCGTGTTCACCTCGATGTCGCGCAGCGGCGTACCCGCGGCCAGCCCCATGTAGGCCAGCGCGCGCAGCGCCGTGGCCCGGTCCCCCGCGTCATCCATCGTGTCCGGGTCGGGCACCGACGAGGTGAGCGGGGCGGCCTGGCCGGGGTTGGTGCCCCAGGTCACGAACGGCGTCAGGGCGGCCGCGTCCAGCGTGACCTCCTGGCTCGAACGTGGCGTCGGTGTCGGTCGGCAGCGACCGCCAGTAGTCCAGGGCCGCCTCCCAGTCGGCGCCGCGCGGCGCGTGCGGGCGGCCTTCCAGGTAGCTGAAGGTGGTGTCGTCCGGGGCGATGAGCCCGGCCCGGGCGCCCGCCTCGATCGACATGTTGCAGACGGTCAGCCGCCCGGCCATGGACAGGTTCCGCACGGCCTCGCCGCGGTACTCGATGACGTGGCCGACCCCGCCGCCGGTGCCGATCTTCGCGATCACGGCCAGGATCAGGTCCTTGGCGGTCACCCCGTAGGGCAGGTCGCCGGTCACGTTCACCGCCATCTGGGCGGGGGCCTGCTGCGGCAGGGTCTGGGTGGCCAGCACGTGCTCGACCTCGTAGGTGCCGATACCGAACGCGAGCGCGCCGAGGGCGCCGTGGGTGCTGGTGTGCGAGTCACCGCAGACGATGGTCATGCCGGGCTGGGTCAGTCCCTGCTGGGGGCTGATCACGTGCACGATGCCCTGCCCGGCGTCGCCCATCGGGAACAGCCGGATGCCGAACTCGGCACAGTTCTTGCGCAGCGTCTCGACCTGGACCCGGGAGACCGGGTCGCTGATCGGGCTGCCCGGGCCGACCAGTGGCAGTCCCGGGCCGGAGACCCCCAGCGTCGGGACGTTGTGGTCCTCGGTGGCCACGGTCAGGTCGGGGCGGCGCACGCCGCGTCCGGCCAGGCGGAGGCCGTCGAACGCCTGCGCGCTGGTGACCTCGTGGACGAGGTGGAGATCGATGTACATCAGGTCGGGCTCACCGTCGGCGCGGTGCACGACGTGCGAATCCCAGATCTTCTGCGCGAGCGTACGTCCCATGAGTGAACCCCTTTCAGCGGGCGCCTCGTCGCGGCCGGTGTAGCAGCTGGGGCCCCTTGGTCCTGCGAGTGTCACACGCATCGAGTGTCACTCCGCGGGGCCCGATCTCCGACTTGCGTCTCGCATTCCGAGACGGCAATATCGGACCATGGACAACTCTAGCGGAGTCGGCGTGCTGGACAAGACAGCCGCCGTGCTCGGCGCCCTGGAATCGGGCCCGGCCTCGCTCGCCCAGCTGGTCCAGGTCACCGGCCTGGCCCGGCCGACCGCGCACCGGATCGCGGTGGCCCTGGAGCGGCACCGGCTGCTGGCCCGGGACGCCCAGGGCCGGTTCATCCTGGGCCCGCGGATCGCCGAGCTGGCCGCCGCCGCGGGCGAGGACCGGCTGCTGGCCGTGGCCCAGCCGGTCCTGGTCGCGCTGCGCGACCTGACCGGGGAAAGCGCGCAGCTCTACCGGCGCCAGGCGGACAGCCGGATCTGCGTGGCCGCCGCGGAACGGGCGACCGGGCTGCGCGACACCGTGCCGGTCGGCAGCGCGCTGCCCATGTCCGCCGGATCAGCGGCCCAGGTGCTGCTGGCCTGGGAGGAGCCCGAGCGGCTGCACCGGGGGCTGCGCGGCGCCAGGTTCAGTGCCGCGTCCCTGGCCCAGGTGCGCAGGCGCGGCTGGGCGGCCAGCGTGGCCGAGCGCGAGGCCGGGGTCGCCTCGGTCTCCGCCCCGGTCCGGGGCCAGGGCGGCAAGATCATCGCGGCGGTGTCCGTGTCGGGCCCCATCGAGCGGCTGACCCGGTCCCCGGGCCGGCTGCACGCCAACGCCGTGGTCACCGCGGGGGACCGCATCAGCGCCGCCCTCCGCCGGGCCAGCTAGGGCTCTTGGCCGCCACCACCGGGCCGCCGGCGGCCTGCTGGTGGCGCCCGGAACCCGGCTCTCCCCCGCGCGGGTGAGTCCGGGGGTGAGGTCTTCAGGGATACTGGAGTAGGAAGGTGATCTTGTGCGATCATGCCCGAAGGTCCCCCGTGCGGCGGGACGGTGGCCTCTGACCGCCGAGCCGTACGCGGACGAGGCTACTTCCTGGCCACGCCCCTGACATCGTGAGGTCGCGTCCATGAAGGTAGCTGTCGTGAAGGAGTCGGCGCCCGGTGAGCGCCGGGTAGCGCTCGTCCCGGAGATGATCGCGCGGTTGCGCGGCGCCGGGCTCGAGGTGCTCGTGGAATCCGGAGCCGGGGACGGCGCCTGGTTCGCGGACAGCGCGTACGCGGAGGCCGGCGCGAGCGTGGTCAGCCGCGAGGAACTGCTCGCCGCGGCGGACCTGGTCCTGACCGTGGGCCAGCCAGACCAGCAGATCCTGGCCGGACTGCGTTCCGGCCAGGCGATCCTGGGCCTGCTCAACCCGCTGGCGGACCCGGGGCTGGCGGCCACGCTGGCGGCCCGCGGGATCACCGCCATCAGCCTGGACGGGCTGCCCAGGACGCTGTCCCGGGCGCAGGGCATGGACGCGCTCAGCTCGCAGGCCAACGTGGCCGGGTACAAGGCGGCCCTGGTCGGGTCGGCCGCGTTCGGCCGGTTCTTCCCCATGCTGACCACCGCGGCGGGCACCGCACGCCCGGCCAAGGTGCTGATCCTGGGCACCGGGGTGGCCGGACTGCAGGCGATCGGCACCGCCCGGCGGCTCGGCGCCGTGGTGTCCGCCTACGACGTGCGCCCGCAGACCAGGACAGAGGTGGAATCGCTCGGCGGCACCTTCATCGAGCTCACCTCGGTGCGCGACGCGGCGGGCGAGGGCGGCTACGCCCGGGCCCTGACCGACTCCGAACGCCAGGCCCAGCAGGCTGAGCTGGCCGGCCACATCGCCCGGCACGACGTGGTCATCACCACGGCCCAGGTGCCGGGGCGCAAGCCGCCGCTGCTGATCACCGAGGACGCGCTCAAGGCGATGACCGCCGGCTCGGTCGTGGTGGACATGGGCTCCGGTCCGCTCGGCGGCAACGTGGCCGGTTCCGTGCCGGACCAGACGGTCGTCACCGGGAACGGCGTCACCATCATCGGGGCCGGGAACCTGGCGGCCACCGTGCCCGGCGCCGCCTCTTCCTTCCTGGCCCGCAACATCAGCGCCCTGCTGCTGCACCTGGTGGCCGACGGCGCGCTCGCCATTGACCCCTCCGACGAGATCCAGGCCGGGGTCGTCATCACCCATGACGGTGCCGTGATCCAGCCCGCGACCGCCGCCCTGCTCGCCGAAGCCAGCCCCCGTGCTGATACGTCCGGAGGTACGACGCCGTGACCACGGTTCTGCTCACTGACATTGTGATCTTCGTGCTCGCCCTGCTGGTGGGCTTCGAGGTGATCAGCAAGGTGCCCGCCACCCTGCACACGCCGCTGATGTCGGCGGCCAACTCGATCCACGGCATCGTGCTCGCGGGCGCCATGCTCATCGCGGTGACCGCGCATGACGCGCTCGGGTACATCCTGGCCTTCATCGCCTGCGCCTTCGCGGCGATGAACGTGGTCGGCGGCTACGTGGTCACCGGCCGGATGCTGAAGATGTTCCGCCGGTCGCGCACCCCGGTGCCGGCCGCGGACACCGCGGCCGCGGTCAGCGGCAACGGGCAGGCCCCGGTGGCCGGCCAGCGGGGCGGCCAGGCATGAGCGCCTTCGACTGGATTACCCAGCTGCTCTACGTGGGCGCCGCGACCTGCTTCGTGCTCGGCCTGCACCTGATGAACTCCCCCGCCACGGCCCGGCGCGGCAACCAGGTGTCCACCGCGGGCATGGTCCTCGCCGTGGCGACCACGCTGGCCCTGGTCGCGCACGCGGGCACGGTCACCACCACCGGCTGGATCGTGATGATCGCCGGCACGCTGCTGGGCGGCGGCGCGGGCCTGTACGCGGCGCGAACGGTCGAGATGACCGCCATGCCGCAGCTGGTCAGCATCTTCAACGCGGTCGGCGGCGGCGCGGCCGCCCTGGTCGGGATCGACGACTACGTCAGGCTCGCCTCGGGGGGGATCGCCGAGTTCGACGACGATCTTCACGATCCTGGACGTGCTCATCGGCGCGGTGACGTTCTCCGGGTCGATCATCGCCGCCGGGAAGCTGCAGGGGCTGATCGAAGGGGCCCCGATCACCTTCCCCGGCTCGCGGGCCGTCAACATCGCGGCCGCGGTCATCGCGGTCGGCGGCGGGATCTACATGATCGCCACCCCGAGCGTGGCCGCGCTGATCATCGTCATCCTGGCCTCGCTGACCTTCGGGGTGACCATGGTGCTGCCGATCGGCGGCGCGGACATGCCGGTGGTCATCTCGCTGCTGAACGCGTTCACCGGCACCGCGGTGGCCATGGCCGGCTTCGTCATCGGCAACTGGGCGCTGATCATCGCCGGGGCGCTGGTCGGCGCGTCCGGCGGCATCCTCACCAAGCTGATGGCCGACGCGATGAACCGGTCGATCCGCAACATCATCGTGGGCGGATTCGGCACCGGCGACAGCGGCCCGGCGGTCGAGGGGCCGGGCGGCGACGTGCGGTCCATCCAGGCCGACGACGCCGCCATCCAGCTCGCCTACGCGCAGAAGGTCATCATCGTGCCGGGCTACGGGCTGGCCGCCGCGCAGGCCCAGCACCAGGTGGCCGAGCTGGCCGCGGTGCTGGAGGAGCGCGGGGTGGAGGTCAGCTACGCCATCCACCCGGTCGCGGGCCGGATGCCCGGGCACATGAACGTGCTGCTCGCCGAGGCCAACGTGCCCTACCCGCAGCTCAAGGAGATGGACGAGATCAACCCCGAGTTCCCGCGGACCGACGTGGCCCTGGTCATCGGGGCCAACGACGTGACCAACCCGGCCGCGCGGCGCCCCGGGAACCCGGTCTCCGGGATGCCCATCCTGGACGTGGACCGCGCCAAGAGCATCATCGTGATCAAGCGGTCCATGGGGCACGGCTACGCGGGCATCGACAATGAGCTGTATGTGGACCCGAAGACCAGCATGTTCTTCTCGGACGCGAAGTCGGCGCTGGCTGAGCTGACCTCCGCGGTGAAGACGCTCGTCGGCTGACCCGGGCCCTGGTCAGGAGCTGGCCAGGTCCGGGACGGGCGGGCGCGGGATGTCGTCCAGGGCGTAGCTCAGCTGGCTGGCCACATCCACCACCCCGTCGATGGCCCGGCACAGGGACACCGCCAGCGGGATCATGCTCTTGCTCTCGACCACGCCGGCCAGCACCACCCGCCCGCCGGTGACGGTCACCTGGATCAGGGCCGGGTTCGTGCCGAGGTAGCGGGTGAACACGTCGCGGACGATCTCGTACTGGATGTCCCCGTCCGGCCGCAGGAAGACGCGGCCCAGGTCACCCCAGCTGACGATGCCCGCCAGGTGCCCGGCGGAGTCGGTGACGGGCAGCCAGCGGGTCCGGCGGCGGTCCATGGTCCGGGCCGCCGCGGCCACCGAGGCATCCGCCGCGATGGCCTCGACCGGCGCCGTCATCACGTCCCGGGCACAGGCCCCGCCGCTCCTGACCTGGGGGGCCCGATGGCGGCGCCAGCTGTTCCGTTGCGGAAAAGATGTGCAGGCGGCCGGCCCGGACGGCCGTACCTGAGCCTCGGTGATCAGCCCCGCGAGCCGTCCTGCCGAGTCCAGCACCGGCAAGGCACCGAACCCGGTGGCGGCGATGACCGCGGCCACGTCGCGGACCGGCGTCTCCTCGGCGACCGCCACGACATCGGCGGTCATGACCTCGCGGACCTTGCGACGAGACATCCGGGCCTCCTTGACCAGCCAGTCCCCCAGGAGGCAGTTGACCAGGCCCCGGGCTCCGGTCCCAGGGCTGGGCATCCCCTGTCTTAGGGCCCAAAGTCCCTTCCCGGCCGGCGCCGGGCGGGCGGGGCGGCGCCCAGAGGGTGAAGTTGCACTCTGTAATCGCCGAAGTGGGGTGAGTGCGGCCACGTTTGGGTATTTGTACCTCCGGCAGCAGGTCGCGGCGGGTAACGCGCGCTGGCCGCCGGCCCTCCCGGCTGACCCTGAAGGAGGTGCGGGCCCTGAACCAGAACCTGGCGCCGCCGCGCATCGTGGTGGGCGTAGATGGCTCATCGGCCTCTTCGGCCGCGCTGCGCTGGGCAGTTCGCGAAGCGGGGTTGCGGGGGACGGCTCTGCACGTGGTGCGAGCCTGGGAGGACGCCGCGAAACGGGTGGCCCCCTACGCCTCGCACGCCTACCCCCCGGAACACGGGGAAGACCTCCTGGACGCCAGGCAGCGGCTCGAGGCCGAGGTGACCGCGGCGATCGGATGCACGTCCCTGGCCGCGCTGACCGTGGAGATCGCGGAAGGACTGGCCGCGCGGGTGCTGCTCGATCACGCCGACGGTGCCGAGATGCTGGTGCTGGGCAGCGCCAGGTGCGCCCCCGATGGCATCGGCCCGGTGGCCCGCGCCTGCCTACGGCATGCGCCCGGCCCGGTCGTGGTGGTCAGCGTCGCGATGAGCGGCGTCCCGGTCCCGGCCTGACCCCTGCGGCCCAGCCCTGCGGCCCAGCCCGCGGCCCGGTCCCGGCCTGACCCTGCGGCCTGGCCCCAGGGTCAGCGCAGGCTGCTCCACCGCGGCCCGATGGCCCGCCATTCGGCGTCCCAGGCGGCCAGCCGCCGCCGGTCCACCGCCTGGAGGCCGAGCGCGCTGACGCAGAGCAGGATGCCGCCCAGGGCGAACGGGGCTATGACCATGGCCAGCACTTGCTGCCCGGTCACCTGCTCGGAACGCAGCGGGGGCCCGGTCAGGCGGCCGGCCTGGTCCATCCAGATCCGCACGGTGCGGCCCGCCCGGGTCCCGGTGGGGGCCTGCACATAACCGCGATGCCGGGTCCCGTCCGGCGCGGTCCAGCGGGCGCGGACTTCGGGCAGGGCCACGCCGCCGTACCCGATATCCACGGTGAGCGGGGCCCGTTCCAGCAGGACCGCGGGGACCTGCCGCCAGCCGGCGTGCTGGGCCCTGGCCACCTGGACGGCGGCCGCCCGGGCCCACCGCGCGGCGGCCAGTGCGACGACCGGGGCACCCACCAGGAAGGTCAGCAGGGTCGCCGCCACGATGAGCGCGGCCAGCCGGTCTGAGGTGCGCCGCAGCGGGTTGCGGTCTGGCCACAGCCCGCGCAGCCATCGCCAGTACCGCGGGCTCGGCTCCGCCACGACTCGTCTCATGTCGTCTCCCCTCCGGCTCTACTGTCCGTCGGCGGAGCGCAGCGGCGTAGGGGCCTTCCGCCTGCCCCGCCGGGACTATGGTCGGGGCGCGGGCGGAGCCCGGGCGGGCGCGGGCGAGGCGGAGCGCGGGCGGCCGCGGCCCGGGGTTACCGGACGCCGTAGAGGTGTTCGAGGGCGAGCTGGTCGAGGTGCTCGTAGGCCAGGCCGCGGGCGGCCAGCCTCCCGATGTCGGGGGTGAAGCCCGCCACGTCGCGCCAGGTCTCCCCGGCGGCCAGGGTCGGGGTGGCCAGGTCCCCGACCCCGGACGCGGCCAGCGCGGCCCTGACCTCCGGGTCGGCCCGGAACGCGGCCACCTTGTCCCGCAAGATCAGGTAATTGCGCATGCACGCCGCCGCTGACACCCACACCCCCGCGTCATCCTCGGTCCGCGGCGGCTTGTAATCAAAATGCACCGGCCCGTCGTATCCGCCCGCCACCAGCGCATCCACCACCCAGAACGCACCCCGCGCGTTCCCGTTCCCGAACCGCAGGTCCTGGTCATACCGCGGCCCGTTCTGCCCGTTCAGGTCAATATGGAACAGCTTCCCGTGCCACAGCGCCTGGCTGATCCCATGCGCATAATTCAGCCCCGCCATCTCCTCGTGCCCGACCTCCGGGTTGATCCCCACCATCGCCGCGTGCTCCAGCTCGCCGATGAACGCCAGCGCATGCCCCGCCGTGGGCAGCAGGATGTCCCCCCGCGGCTCGTTCGGCTTGGGCTCGATCGCGAACCGCAGCCCGTACCCCTGCTCCAGGACGTAACCCGCCAGCAGGTCCAGACCCTCCTTATACCGGTCCAGCGCCGCCCGGATATCCTTCGCCGCCCCGGACTCCGCGCCCTCCCGGCCGCCCCAGAACACATACACCCCCGCACCCAGCTCCGCGGCCAGGTCCAGGTTGCGCATCGTCTTGGCCAGCGCGAACCGCCGCACCTCCCGGTCCGCCGCGGTGAACGCCCCGTCCTTGAAGATCGGGTGGCCGAACAGGTTCGTCGTCGCCGTCGTCACCACCAGGCCCGGTGTCGTCCAGCGCCCGCCGGAAATCAGCGATCTTCTGATCCCGCTCCGCATCAGACGCCTCGAACCCGAACACGTCGTTATCGTGGAAATTCACCCCGTACGCGCCCAGTTCGGCCAGCTTGCGCACCGCCCGGTCCGCCGCCATCGGCGGCCGGACCGCCCCGCCGAACACATCCACCCCCTGCCACCCCACCGTCCAGATCCCGAACGAGAACTTATCCCCCGGGGTCGGCGCATACTCCTGCGAAGTCATCAGCCACTCCTCTCATGACCCCGGCTGCCCGTCAGCCCTTGACCGCGCCGGTGAACCCGCCCACGAGATGGCGCTGGGCGAAGATGAAGCAGCCCAGGGCGGGCAGCATGGACAGGGCCGTGAACGCGAGAATGCTCGCCGTGTCCTGCGCGTGCTCGGTCTGGAAGTTCGCCACCCCCAGCGGCAGCGTGAAGCGCCCCTGGCTGGTGAACACGAGCAGCGGGATCAGGTACTGGTTCCAGCTCTGGACGAAGGCCAGCACGGCCACCGTGACCAGCGCGGGCCGCGACAGCGGCACCAGGATGCGCAGGAAGAACCCGATCCGGGTCGCCCCGTCCACCACGGCGGCGTCCTCCAGCTCACCGGGAATCTCCCGCATGAACGGCCGCAGGATCACGATCGTGATCGGCAGCCCGAACGCGGCTTCGGGCAGGGCCACGCCGAGCGGGTTGTCCAGCAGGCCGAGCTTGTCCAGCATGAGGTACAGCGGCAGGGCTGCGGCGTTGATCGGGAACAGCAGCCCGACCGCGAACAGCAGGAACAGGCCCTCCCGCCCCGCGAACGCGTAGCGGGACAGGGCGAACGCGGCCATCGAGCCGAGCACGACGACCAGGGCGGTCGCGATCACCGCGATCACGGCGCTGTTCTCCAGCGGCTGCCAGAACGCCGCCGAGGTGAGCAACTGCGCGTAGTTGTGCGTGACCCAGGGGTGCGGCAGCCCGGTCGCGGAGCTGTTGATCTGAGCGTTGGACTTGAAACCATCCACGAACACGAACAGCAGCGGGACGACGGTCACCCCGAGCAGGAGCAGCCCGGCCAGGTAGGTGACCGGGGTGAGCAGCGAGATTCTCCGCCGGCCCAGGCGGGACGGCCCGCCGGGGCTGGTCCGGGCCGGGCTGGGCCGGGCCCCGCCGGCCTCCACGATCGTGGACACGTCTGTCACCCCACCGCACGGGTCAGGGCGCCGCGGGTGTCGCGGCGCAGCACGAAGCGCTGGTACAGCAGCGCGAAGATGAAGCAGATCAGGAAGATGATGACGGCCACCGCGCTGCCGTAGCCGAACTCATAGCTCTGGAAGCCGTGCTGGATCAGGTAGGTCACCATGGTGCTGGACGCGTTGGCCGGGCCTCCCGCGGTCATGATCCACACCTGGTCGAAGACCTGAAGCGAGCCGACCACCGACAGGAACAGCCAGATCCTGATCGTCGGGCCAAGCAGCGGTATCGTAATGCGCCAGGTGGCCTGCCAGCCGCTGGCCCCGTCCAGGGCGGCCGCCTCACGCAGCTCGCGGGGGATGCCCTGCAGGCCGGCCAGCATCAAGATCATCGCAAACCCGAAGAACTGCCAGGTGAGCACGGCAATCATCGTGTAGAGCACCAGGTCCAGGTTGGCCAGCCACAGCTGGACGAGGCCGCCCAGGCCGACCGCCTTCATGGCCTGGTCCAGGAATCCCCCCGGCTGGAGCAGCAACAGCCACATCACGGCGGTGGTGGCGTACGGCAGGACGAACGGCGCGAACGCGAGCGTGCGCAGGAACGCCCGACCCCGGATCGGCCGGTTCAGCAGCAGGGCCATCCCGAGGCCGAGCGGAAGCTGGATGAGGATCGACGCGACCACGATGATCAGGTTGTGCACGAACGATTCGCGGAACACCGGATCGGACAGCACCAGCCGGTAGTTGTACAGGCCCGCGAACGGGCCGAGCGAGCCGAAGCCGGTCCACCGGTGCATCCCGTCCCAGGCGGCCAGGACGATCGGCAGCAGCACGAAGCCGACGAACAGCAGCAGGGCCGGGGCCAGCAGCACCACCAGCTCGGTCCGGCGGCGCAGCCCGGGCCGGTGCCGCCGGGCCGTAGTCAGGACGTCCGCCGGGCTGGGCGCCGGCTCCGACCGGAGGATATCAAGATCTTTATCACCTGCGACAGCCATCGCAACCTCCCTCGTGCGGCAGGGCCACGGTACGGCGGGCGGCCGCCGTAGGCGGGGGCTCCGGTGGCGGCGGAAGGGGGTCGCCGCCACCGGAGCCCGGCCTGGCTTACTGGTTCTTGGCCTGGCTCACCGCCGTGACGATGGACTGCGCCGAGCCCTGACCGGCGAAGTACGTCGCGATCGCGGCGTCCAGGGCCTGGCCCACGCTGGTCGGGAAGGCGATGTCGAAGTAGGTCTGCACGTACGGTGCCGAGTGGTTGTAGGCCTGGACCTGCTTCAGCGCGGGCAGCGACAGCGCCGACGCCGCGGCCGAGTTGGCCGGCAGGCCGACGTTCGCCGCCACCACCTTCTTCTGGACCGGCGTGCTGTCGATGTACTGCAGGAACTGGGCGCAGGCTGGCTCGGCGGCCGGCGTGGTGCACGAGAAGCCGTCACCACCGCCCAGCGTGGTCGTGGGCGCGCCGGCGCCCCCGGCGATAGACGGGAACGGGAACCAGCCCAGCTTGGAGTTGAGGGACTTGTCCGACGTGAGCGGGGTCATGGTGCCGGGATCCCAGTCACCCTGCAGTTCCATGGCGGCCTTGCCGTTTGCAACCATGCCCGCCGAGCTGCCCGCCCCCACCTGCGCCGGGGTACCCAGGAAGCCGTCCTGGAACGGCTTGGTGGCCATGAAGGTCTTCAGCTGGTTGCTCGCCTGCGTGAAGCAGGAGGCCGACAGGTCCACGGCCTTCATCGCCGCCTTCAGCGTGGCCGTCGGGCATTCGCGCAGCGCGAAGTACTCCCACCAGAACGCGTCCGGCCACTTGTCCTTGCTGCCCACCGCAATGGGCGCGATGTGCGCGGCCTTCAGCTTCGCGTCGTCGGACTCGAGCGCGGCGAGCGTCGTCGGCGGGGTGGTGATCCCGGCCTTGGCGAACAGGTCCTTGCGGTACCAGAACCCGACCGTGTGCAGGTCGTACGGGATTCCGTACTGCTTGCCGTTGAACTGCCAGGCCTGGGCCGCAGAGCCGACCTGGCCGATCCAGCCCGAGCTGAGCTTGGTCAGGTCGGCGACCTTGCCCGACGGGACCTGGGTGGCCAACTGGCCGCCGCCCCACTGCTGGTAGATGTCGGGCGGGTTGCTGGAGGCCAGGGCGGGCGGGATCTTGGTCGTGAACGCCTCGTTCTGCAGCGGCTCGACCTGGATCGTCACGTTCGGGTGAGTGGCATGAAACGCCGTGGCCGCCTGCTGCCAGACGGTCTTGAGCTGCCCCGCGGTGGCATTGGTCCACCAGGTCAGGGTGACTTTCCCGCTGCTGGAACTGGCGTTGCCGCCGCCGCTGCTGCCGCAGGCGGCGAGGGCGAGCGCGGCCGCCGCCGCCATGGCGGCGACAGCCGGCTTTCGGGGGCTGCGCATGTTGGTCATCTCCTGACGACGTCGGCGGAAGTGTTCTGAACCTGGCCAACCTGGGCTTGCCGCAGAGTTTCGCGCGTTGTCTCAGGCCTGTCAATCGTTGTCGATAACGTTTTATACGCTATCCTCGCCGCGTGGACTCCACCCCGCGCATCACCATCCGCGACGTCGCCGCGCAAGCTGGCGTTTCCGTCGCCACCGTCTCCAAGGTCATTAACGGCCGTTACGGCGTGGCGGCGGACACCACGGCGCGCGTCCAGGCGGTGATCGACGATCTGGGCTACGAGGCCAGCCTCGTCGCGCAGAGCCTGCGCAACCACCGCACGAACGTCATCGGCATCCTGGTCGCCGACCTCGAGCCGTTCAGCGCCGAGCTGCTCAAGGGCGCCGCGGACGCCATCCGCGGCTCGGGCTTCGAGATGGTGATCTACTCCGCCGGCGGCCATGCGGGCAGCCACGTGGGCTGGGAGCGCCGCTACCTCTCCCGGCTGAGCGGGACGCTGATCGACGGGGCCATCCTGGTCACGCCGACCGTGGTCGACGTCAACTACGGCGCCCCCATCGTCGCGATCGACCCGCACACCGGCCAGTCCGGGCTGCCCACGATCGACTCCGACAACCTGCGCGGCGGCCAGCTGGCCACGAACCACCTGCTCGGGCTGGGCCACCGCCGGATCGCCATGATCACCGGACGGCCTGACCTGCAGTCATCGCAGCTCCGCGAGCAGGGGTACCGCGAGGCCCTCGGCGAGGCTGGCGTCGCGGTGGACGACGGGCTGATCCTGGTCGGCGACTACGACCCGGAGGTGTCCGCGGCATGCACCCGCCAGCTGCTGACCAGCGCTCGCCCGCCCACGGCCATCTTCGGCGCGAACGACGTGTCGGCCATCGCGGCCATCGAGGCCGCCGCCGGGCTCGGCGTGCGGGTTCCTGAGGATCTGTCGGTCGTCGGGTTCGACAACATCCCCGAGTCCGCCCTCTGCTCGCCCCCGCTGACCACGGTCAACCAGCCCATCCGGCAGATGGGTGAGCGCTCGATCCAGCTGCTGCTGCAGCTCATGCGGGGCGACCATGTCCGCTCCACGCACATCACCCTCGCCACCGACCTGGTCGTGCGGCAGTCCGCCCGCGCGGTGTAGGGCGCGGGCCGGGCCCCGCCCAGGCCCAGCATCTGTCAATCGTTGTCGATAACGTTTTATAGCGCTATTCTCGCCCGCGTGGACTCAACGCCACGCCCTCACGAGACGCTGCCGCCCCAGGCGGACGGACGGGATCACACGTGACCATTGAGCGCAGCCTGGCCACCGGGATCTGGCGCGACCCGTCAGCACCCGTTGGTGAACGGGTCGCTGACCTGCTGGCCCAGCTGACCACCGCGGAGAAGGTCGCCCAGCTCTACGGCGTCTGGGTCGGGGTGGATGCCGCCAGCGGCGACGTCGCCCCGCACCAGCAGGACTTCGTCGTCCCCCCGGCCAGCTGGGACGACCTGATCCGGGACGGTATCGGGCAGCTCACCCGGGTGTACGGGACCGCCCCGGTCGCCCCGGCTGACGGGGCCCGCGCCGTCGCGCGCAGCCAGCGCCAGATCATGGCGGCCGGGCGGCACGGCATCCCGGCCATGGTGCACGAGGAGTGCCTGACCGGGCTGGCGGCCTGGCAGGCCCCGGTCTATCCCTCGCCGCTGTGCTGGGGCGCCACGTTCGACCCGGACCTCATCGAGCGGATGGCGGCGCAGATCGGCACGACCATGCGCCGGCTCGGCGTGCACCAGGGCCTGGCCCCGGTCCTGGACGTGGTGCGGGACCTGCGCTGGGGGCGGACCGAGGAGACGATCGGGGAGGATCCGCACCTGGTCGGCATCATCGGCAGCGGGTACGTGCGCGGCCTGGAGTCGGCCGGCGTGGTAGCGACGCTGAAGCACTTCGCCGGCTACTCGGCCTCGCGCGGGGGGCGGAACCTGGCCCCGGTGTCCATCGGCCCCCGGGAACTGGCCGACGTGCTGCTGCCGCCGTTCGAGATGGCGCTGCGGGCCGGGGCCCGCTCGGTGATGAACTCCTACACCGACCTGGACGGGGTGCCGGCGGCGGCGGATCCCGCCCTCCTGACCACCCTGCTCCGCGAGACCTACGGGTTCACCGGCACGGTGGTGGCGGACTACTTCTCGGTCGCGTTCCTGTACGCCCTGCACGGGGTGGCCGCGAGCCGCGCCGACGCGGCCGGACTGGCGCTGCACGCAGGCATCGACGTCGAACTGCCCACCGCGGACTGCTACGGCGGCCCGCTGCTCGCCGCGCTGGCGGACGGGACCGTCGATCCCGGGCTGATCGACCGGGCCGCCCGGCGGGTGCTCACCCAGAAATGCGAACTGGGCCTGCTCGACCCGGACTGGTCGCCGGACCCGGAACTGGCTGCCGCGGACGGCGTGACCCTCGACAACGGCGAATCCCGCTCCCTGGCCCGGGAGATCGCCCGCGGCTCAGTCGTGCTGCTCGCCAACGCCGGCGCCCTGCCGCTCGCCCCGGGGCAGCGGATCGCGGTCGTCGGGCCGCGGGCAGACGAGGCCAGCGCGATGCTCGGCTGCTACTCGTTCCCGCAGCATGTCATCGTGCATCACCCTGGCCTGCCGTTCGGGATCGAGGTGCCGACCGTGCTGGACGCGCTGCAGGCCGATCCGGCCGGGTACACGGTGAACTACGCGGAAGGCTGCCCGGTGCTCGGCGGGGACGACGCCGGCCTGGCCGCGGCGGCCGCCGCGGCCTGCGCCGCGGACGTCTGTGTCGCGGTGCTCGGCGACCTGGCCGGCCTGTTCGGCCGCGGTACCTCGGGTGAGGGCTGCGACGTGGCCGACCTGCGGCTGCCGGGCCGCCAGGAGGAACTACTCGAGGCGCTGCTGGCCACCGGGACGCCGGTGGTGCTGGTGCTGCTGTCCGGGCGGCCGTACGACCTGTCCCGTCAGGCCGACCGGCTCGCCGCCGCGGTGTGCGGGTTCTACCCGGGCGAGGAAGGCGCGGCGGCCCTGGCGGACGTGCTGAGCGGCCGGGTCAACCCGTCGGGCCGCCTGCCGGTCAGCTTCCCGGCCGCGGACTCGAGCCAGCCGGGCACTTACCTCACGTCGCGGCTGGGCCGGCACAGCGAGGTCAGCGTCATCGATCCCACCCCGCTCTTCCCGTTCGGTCATGGGCTGTCCTACGCCCCGGTCACCTGGCTCGGCGTCCGGTCCTGCTCGCCGCGCGAGTGGGCCGCCAACGGATGCTGCCAGTTCACGGTGACGCTCCGCAACGGGGCCGCCATCCCGGCCGCCGAGGTCATCCAGGTGTACCTGCATGACCCGGTGGCCGAGGTGGCCCGCCCGGTCCAGCAGCTCATCGCGGCCGCGAAGGTCGCCCTGCCGCCGGGCACGACGCGGGCCGTCCAGTTCACCCTGCACGCGGACCTCACCTGCTACACCGGCCGGGCGGGCCGCCGCCAGGTGGACCCGGGCCAGGTGGAGCTACGGGTCGGCCGGTCGAGCACGGATATCGAGGTCACGCTGGGCTACACTCTCACCGGCTCCCGCCGGGAGGTGACTTTCGACCGGGCGCTGTATCCGGAGATCACGCTGCTGCCCGCCGACTGACCACCTCCGAGGACCCTATGCTCCGCGATCTTTCGCTGCCTGAACTGCGCCAGTACCAGCCCGCCGTGGAAGAGCCCGCGGACTTCGACGAGTTCTGGGCCGGCGAACTGGCCGCCGTGGCCGCGCACGGCACGGAGCCGGTTTTCACCGCCGTGCGGACGCAGATCCGGCACGCGGACGTCCTCGACGTGACGTTTCCCGGCTACGCCGCAGACCCCATCAAGGGCTGGCTGCTGCTGCCGCACGTGAGCCCGCCGGACCGCGCGTTCGTGGTCGAGTACATCGGCTACGGCGGCGGCCGCGGCGACCCATTCGAGTGGCTGACCTGGAGCTGCGCTGGCCACCCGCACCTGATCATGGATACCCGCGGCCAGGGCGGGGGGTGGCGCAGCGCCGACACCCCGGACCCCAGCGACCCGGGCGCGCCCAGTACCCCGGGCTTCCTCACCCGCGGCATCGCCGACCCGCGCACGCACTACTACACCCGCCTGTTCATCGACGCGGCACAGGCGGTGGCGGCGGCCCGGCGCCACCCGGCCAGCGCCGGGCGGCCCGTGGTCACGACCGGCGGCAGCCAGGGCGGCGCGCTGGCCATCGTGGCGGCCCACCTGGCCGGGAACGTGGCCGCGACCCTGCCCGAGGTCCCGTTCCTGGCCCATTTCCGGCGAGCCGTGGAGATGACCGAGAGCCGACCGTACGTGGAGCTCATCGAGTACCTGAGCGTGCACCGCGGCGAAGTGGACCGGGTGTTCAGCACGCTGTCCTATCTCGACGTGGTCAACCACGCCAAGCGGGCCACGGCGCCGGCCCTGTTCTCCGTCGGCCTGGTGGACGACATCACCCCGGCCTCCACGGTCTTCGCCGCGTTCAACCATTACGCGGGGCCGAAGCAGATCGAGGTCTACCCGTTCAACGGGCACGACGGTGGCGGTACCGAGCATTTCCTGGCCAAGCTCGCCTTCCTGGCCACCCTGGCCGCGGCCTGACGGAGCCGCTGGTTTCAGCGAAAGGTACTGACGGCGGGCGGCCGGGCGGATCACAATGCAGGCATGCCTGAGCTTGACCCGGCAGCTGTCATCGAGGCCGTGACCCGTGACCCCCGGCTGCGGGCATTCACCGGCCACGGCAGGATCGAGACCCTGCCGGCCCGCCAAGCGCGGCGGCACCTGCTGCTGGACAAGATCGCACAGGCCTTCGAGCCGGGCGTGCGCTACTCAGAGCGCCGGGTCAGCCTGTTCCTCGGTGCCCTGCACGCCGACTATGCGGCGCTGCGCCGCTATCTCGTTGACGAGGAGTTCCTGTCCCGCTCCGATGGCCAGTACTGGCGCAGCGGCGGTACCGTGCTCCCGTCCCCGCCGGATGAGCCCCGGGCTCAAGCCCTCCCCGCCGGGCCGTGATGGCCGGTCCGAGTTCCCCCGGGATTTGAGGAGAGGGTGTGCAGCGGGCGGTGGTGGGCCAGCGCGCCCGATCGCCGTCCTGGCAAGATGGCGGCATGGAACGTGTGATTGGAATCGGCGGACACTTCATGCGGGCCGCCGACCCGGCCGCCCTGGGCGCGTGGTATCGCGATTGCCTAGGCCTGGACGCCGATGAGAACGGCCTGTGGCGTCAGGAAGCCGGGCTGACGGTGTTCGCGACGTTCGAGTCCGAGACCGGCTACTTCGGGTCCCGCGCCCAGCAGACCATGCTCAACTTCCGGGTCCGCGACCTGGAAGCGATGCTCGCGCAATTGCGCGCCAAGGGAGCGGACGTGGCTAAAGAGACGCAGGACATGGAGGGCGTGGGCCGGTTCGGCTGGGTCACCGATCCCGAGGGCAATCGCGTCGAGCTGTGGCAGCCCGCCTGACCGTGTCTTCACGCCGGCGGTGACGAACGCCGGCGGTTTCCGCCCATCGGTTTCCGCCCATCGGTTTCCGCCGGCGAACCCCTTGGGCCAGATGCTGACCGGGATCATGAAGGCGGCCCGGTTGCGGCGCCGTCCTGCCAGACCTGGCGCAGCATCCGCTCGTACCGCCCGACGAGGGACGCCTTACACGTATACGCCATAGATCGAAGAACAGTGACGGGCTGGGGCTGGGCGCGGTACCGGACACCGGGCGGAGAGGCAGGCCAGGCGAAACGGCGGCGGGACCCGGGATCAGGTGACCGGGGGCGGAGTCCCGGCCGCGGTCGCGGCCAGGGCCGGGTCCCAGGAGCAGGCCGCGCAGGCCTGCTGGAAGGCGGAGCGGGCGAACTCCACCGCGGTCGCGTGCGGATCACTGGCGGCCCGGACATCGTCCCAGTCCAGTACGTATTCTCCCAGAGCTCCCTCCCACCGGGCGGCAGGCGGGGACAGGGCCAGGCTGCCGAAGCCCTCCGGGGCCGGGTGCGCATAGGCGTAGAACGCCGCCCGGCCGTAGCGGCCGTCACCGGGCCACCAGCCGAGGGCGACCTCCTGGGCGTCCATCGCGTTGCGCATGATGAAGTCGGCGGAGGGTGGTTCCGCGGGCCGGCCGGAGAACAGGCTCACCGCGAGGTCGAACGAGCCCCACCAGGCGTTGACCGGCGTGGAGCGGCCCCGGTAAGGGGCGCGATAGTCCGCGAGGACCAGGGCCGCCTGGGTCGCCGCGTCGAAGTAGTCACGGACCTGCCCGGGATCGTAGGTCGCGTGCTCGTGGTCCTCGTCGAGCGGAACGCTCCAGGGGACCTCCTGCGGCGTCGGGTCGATCTCGACCGGGCCGCCCAGCCGCCGGACCGCCGCCAGCACCTCGCGGGTCACGGCCCCGACGGGACGATCCGGGGTCAGCGCGACCCGTTCGGCCTGCCCTCCGCTGTGCTCGACCACGGCCTCGTGCGTCCGCAGGTCCAGGGCGGCGACCAGCGCCCCGGAGCCGTCCGGCGCGGGCAGCGGCGCGGTCTCCCAGCCGCGGGCGGTGAGCCGCAGCGCCGCGTGCTGAAGCTGGGGCTCGGGCGGGGCCAGCCGGACGGCCAGCTTGCCGAGCACCTGGGTGTGCGCATGCAGGGTGTCGCAGGTCCCGCGCCAGTCCTGATACGAGCAGGCCGGCCAGTTATTGGTCATGATCCGCACCTTACCCAGCGGGCGGCGAGCCACCTGCCCCGCCCAGCCCGCGCACGGTGACGAGGTCGGCCAGGCCGGAAATCGTCAGCACCGGCGCGATCAGCGGCGACGCGATCAGCTCGATGCCCGGCGCGCACGCGAACAGGGTGGTGAGCCCGGCCGTGTCGAGGTACTCGACCGCCTGCAGGTCCACGACCAGGCAGCCCTCCCCCTACTTCGCCTTCAGCCGGGCCTGGGTGAGGCTGTCCCGGAACGTGCCGGCGTTGCTCATGTCGATCTCGCCGACCGCGGTCACGGTCCAGGTGCCGTCGGCGCGCTGCTGCGTGGACAGCTCCAGCGGTGTGCTCATGGGGTGATCGCAACCTCCATGCCTACGGTCGTGCCGGCCATGCCGGGCTCGATGGTGACCTGCTCCATGAGGGCACGCATCAGGGCGATGCCGTGCCCGCGGAGCGGATCGGCCGCGGGCCGGGCGGCCCGCCAGCTCCCCGTGTCCGTGACGGTCACCCGGACCCGGGTGACCGTGGCCTCGGCCCGCAGCCGGATGCCCTGGCCCGGCGTATCGCGGTGGCCGTGCTCAATAGCGTTGGCGCAGGCCTCTCCGGCCGCGACCAGGACGTCCTGGCTCATCCGGCGGCTGAGGCCACCGCGCGCCAGCCAGCCGCGCAGCGCCGCGCGGACCGGGGCGAGCTGCCCCCGGTCCGCGCGGAAAGTCAGATCGAGGGGCTCGGGATGACGGAACAAGACGAGGGCCACGTCGTCCTCGTACCCATCCGGGGGCGCCATACCGTTCATCACGCCGGTGGCCAGATCTTCCATGCCACGATCCTGGCCGTCCTGGAGGGCAGCGCCGGCCCGGGCTATCCCCGCGTCGATCGGGACGCGGCGGCGTTCTACCAGGCCGTCGGTGTACAGCAGCAGGGTTGACCGGCCAGGCAGCGCGCAGCTCACCTCGGCCCGCCGCGTCCCGGCCCGCACGGCGAGGGGAAACGAGCGGCCCCCGCCCAGCAATTCGGTCCGGCCATCGGGGTGAGCCAGGATGCCCGGGGGGTGGCCGGCACTGCTGTAGGTCAGCCGTCCTGCCGCCCGGTCGAGGACGCCGCAGAAGACCGTGCTGCAGAACGCGCCGGGGATCAGGGCGGCGAAACGGTCCATGGCGGACAGCGTCTGCGCCGGGCCCGCGTCCTGCAGCAGCAGCGCCCGGCAGGCACTGCGCAGCTGCCCCATCACGGTCGCGGCCTCCAGGCCGTGCCCGACGCAGTCGCCGACCACGATCCCGATCCGCCCGTCAGGCAGCTCGACCACGTCGTACCAGTCGCCCCCCACCTCGAGCGGGCGGCTGGCCGGCTCGTAGCGGGCCGCGAAACCGGGGGGCAGCCGGGAGGGGCCGAGGATGGCCCGCTGCAGGGCCAGGGCGGTTTCGCGCTGCTGGTCGCTCTGATGGGCCCGGTGCAGCGCCTGGCCCAGGTAGCCGCACAGCAGCGCGAACAGCGTCCGGTCCTCGGCGGTGAGCGGCCGGGCGGGATCGGCGTCGATCCACACGGCCAGCTGCCCCTCAGGGTGCTCGATGCTGATCCCGACGCCCGGCGAGGTCCCGTCAGTCGGGGTCAGCAGGGGCCGCTGGCGCAGCCCCCCGATCGTCTCGCGGAGCTCCGCGGGCAGGTCACCCCAGCCGGCCGGGGGGCCGGTGGAGGCGAGCGATGGCTCGGCGCCGCCGGTCCAGGCGGCCGCGATCACCCGCCGGGCGCGCCACAGCCGCTGCAACTCGTTGAGGGCGCCCTGCAGCGCCTGCGGCACACTGTCCGCCCGCGACAGGAGCAGGCCCATCGCGGCCAGGGCCGCCTCGCGCTGCCCGGCGTAGTGCTCGGCGGTGATATCACGCAGGCTGCCGACCACCATGCGGCGGCCGGTGTCCGGGTCCTGGACCTCGTTGAAGCTGGCCGCCACCCATAGCCGGTGCCCGTCCCGGTGAGTGACCGGGGCCACGAAACTGCCCTTGCTGCGTCCCGTCAGCTGGCCAAAGGCCTCGCTGGCCTGGCGGCGCGCCTCCGGGTCAGCGTCCTGGCCGGGCCACCACGGGTGCGGGGCCGGGTAGGGCAGGCCGTCCGGGCCGTACCCGAGGATGCTGGTGAAGGCGGCGTTGATCTCGACCACGCGCCCGGCCTCGTCGCCGAGGAAGAACGCCTCGTGCAGCGAATCGATCAGCGCGGTGCGCCACCGGGCGTGCTGGTTGCGCAGCCGGGCCAGTTCTACGTTCGCCCGGACCCGCGCCAGCAGCTCGGCGGCCGAGAACGGCTTGACGAGGTAGTCGTCCGCGCCGGCTTCCAGGCCCTCGATCGCGGCCTCCTCCCCGGCCCGGGCCGACAGCAGCAGCACCGGCAGGTCCTGGGCGTGCGAGTTCGCCCGCAGCGCGCCGACCAGCTGCAGGCCGTCCAGGCCCGGCATCATCACGTCGCTGATCACCAGGTCGAAGGGCTGCGCCCGGACCGCGTCCAGCGCGGCCTGCCCGTCCGCCACCGCGCTGACCTGGTAGCTGCCCTGAAGCAGCCGTTGCAGGTACTCGCGCATGTCGGCGTTGTCGTCGGCGAGCAGTACCCGGGGCGGGGCACCCCGCCCGGCCTGGTCCCGCCGCCGGGCTCCTGGACCAGGGCCGCGTGTCCAGCGCGGCCTGCTCTGGCTGATCGCCGGGCAGCCACCGGAGGGCCTCGGCCAGGAAGGGGCCGGCCGCCGCGGAGATCGTTTCCGGGCCGGCGGCGGCCAGGTTCTCGTCCGGCAGGTGCTTGTGGCCGAACGGGAGCCGGACGGTGACGGTCGTGCCCGCCCCCTCGGTGCTTTCGGCGGTGATGCTGCCCCCGTGCAGCCCGACCAGCTCGCGCACCAGCGCGAGGCCGATGCCGCTGCCCTCGTTGGACCGGGAGCGCGTGGTGGGGATGCGGTGGAAGCGCTCGAACAGCCGGGGCATCTCGGCAGCGGCGATCCCGCTGCCGGTGTCGCTGACCCGCAGTACCGCGCGGGAGTCCTCAGCCCGCAGTGTCACGCCGATGGTGCCGTCGAAGGTGAACTTCAGCGCGTTGCTCAGCAGGTTGAGGACGACCTTTTCCCACATCTCCCGGTCGATGTAGACCGGCTCGGGCAGCTCCGGGCAGTCCACCCGGTAGGCCAGGCCGGCCCGGCCGATCGCCGAGCGGAAGACGCTGGCCAGGTCGGCGGTGAAGCTGGCCAGGTTGACCGGCTCGTAGCTGGCCTCCATCCGGCCGGCCTTGATCCGCGAGAAGTCCAGCAGCGTGTTGACGAGCTTGCCCAGGCGCAGGCCGTTGCGGTGGATGACCTCGAGTTCCTCCCGCGCGGCCGGATCCTGCCCGGTCGGCCCGGCCCGGAGTTCCTCCACCGGCCCCATGATCAGGGTGAGCGGGGTGCGGAACTCGTGGCTGATGTTGGAGAAGAACGTGGTCTTGGCCTGGTCCAGCTCGGCGAGCTCCTCGGCACGGCGCTGCTGGACCTGGTACGCGACCGCGCCGTTGACCAGCGCCGCGGTCTGCTGGGCGACCAGGCGGAGGAAGGATTCGTAGGCCTCGTCCAGCGCGTGCCCGGCGCTGGCCGCGAGCACGATCACGCCGGTGGCCTGGCTGCCGGTCTCGCCCACCAGGGGCAGCACCATGGCCTGGGCCGGCGCGGCGGGCCACCCCCCGGCGGGCAGGTCACCGAACCGGGCGGCCACGTCGCCCACCGTCGCCGGCTGCCCGCTGCGCAGGACCTCCGCGACGGGCCAGCCGCCCGGGCCGTCCGCCAGCGGGACGGGCACGGCCTGCTGCGGGGCCCCGGCCACCAGGACCGGCTCACCGCGTGCCCGGCCTGCGCAGGTAGATCGCGGCGAACGGGACATCCTGCCGGGCCCGTTCCAGGGCCGTCACGACGAGCTGGCACGCTTCGGCCACGCTGCGGGCACTGCCCGCCTGGGCGCCCAGATCCTGCAGGGCGGCCAGCCGCCGTTCGCCGATGACCCGCTCGGTAGTGTCGCTGACCGCGGTGAACACCCCGCGTACCACCCCGTCGTCGTCGTGCAGCGGGCTGTAGGAATAGGTCCAGTACGTCTCCTCCCAGTAGCCATGACGGTCCATCGGCAGCAGCAGGTCCTCGGACCAGGTCGCCTGCCCGCTGCTCATCACCGATTCCAGCATCGGGCCGATGACGTCCCAGATCTCCGGCCACACCGCCTCGCCTGGCTTGCCGAGGGCTGGGTGCTTGGTCCCGAGGAGCGGGAGATAGGCGTCGTTGTAGAGGAACCTCAGTTCCTTGCCCCACCAGACGATCATCGGGAACCTGGAGGTGAGGCAGATCCGGGCGGCGGTGCGCAGGCTCGCGGACCAGCCGCGGGGATCCCCCAGCGCCGAGTCTGCCCAGGGATAGGCGCGCGCGCGCAAGGCCATCTCGCCGTCCCCGGGGAAGATTGCCTCCGCGCGTCCGGCGGGCTCCATACCGCTCACGAGTGCCCCTCCTGGCCGCCGTCCGGGTGAGACCGGCAAGTCACGGCAGCGTACCCTGGCCGCCTCATCGTCCCCAGCCGGAGACCGCCGCACGCTACGATCAGGAGGCACGCGGTAGCCCGGTGCCGGGAACGCGGGGAGAGTCCATGACCGGGCAGGAATTTCACGTCAGCTGGTCAGGCCGCCATGCGGTCGTGACCATGCCTGAGGAGATCGACCTGGGCAATGCCGGCGACGTCGGCGAGCAGCTTACTGCCGTGGCCGGCCAGTCCCCGGATCTCGTCACGGCCGACCTGACCGGCACCCTCTTCTGCGATTCGGCCGGGGTCTACGTCCTCACCCGCGCGCACGAGTTGGTCGCCTCGAACGGCGGCGAACTCCGGCTGGCCCTGGGCGACTCGCCGGTCGCCCGGATCTTCCAGCTCACCGGCCTGGACAAGATCATGCCGGTCTACCATGACGTGCAGCAGTCGCGGACTACTCCCCGGGCTCAGCCTGGCCCGGAACCGGCCGGCTGACGCGGCGGCGCAACGTCACCGTGGTCCCCTGCGGGCCCGGGGTGATGTCCATCTCGTCGGCGGCCTGCCTGATGACCATCAGGCCCTGGCCGCCGGGCCACCTCCGGGCGGGATCCGGCGGCCCCGGGGGCCCCGGCGGCCGCCACCGCCCCCGGTCACTCACCTGGATCACCACCCGCCCGGCCAGGTCCAGGCCCGCGCTTACCGTGACTGTGGCGGGTCCAGCCACCGGCCGGCCGTGCACGATCGCGTTCACGGCGGCTTCCCAGACCGCCAGTTCGACGTCGGTGCGGTCGGACAGCGACACCCCGAGGCCGCGCAGCCAGTCCCGGAGCCGCACCCGCAGGCCGCGGAGCGCCAGCGGGTCGGCGGGCAGGTTCATCGCCCAGCCGGCGACGGGGGCCAGCAGCCGGTGGGCGGCGAGCACGGTGGCGGGCCCGGCTTCGCCGTCACCGCCGAGCCCGGCCAGCACCGCCGGGACGACCCGGTCGGCCAGATCAGCTGCGGCCGCGCTGTCGCTGCCAGCCAGGACCGACGCGGCCCGGGCCGCCACGCTCCGGGCCGCCACGCTCTGGTCCGCCCCGTCCGGCGCGCGCACCGGGCCGGAGTACAGGAGCAGGACCGCGCCGGACGGCAGGATCGCGGTCCCGGTCTCCCGCCGTCCGGCCGGGCCGGCGGCACCGCCGGCTGCCGCGCAGATCACCGGGACCGGCAGGCCAGCGGTGGCGTAGCGAAGACTCCCCGTCAGCGGGTCCAGCACGGCCACGCAGACTGCGGTCCCCCGGCCGGGGACGGTGGAGCCGGGGACGGTGGAGCCAGACACGGTGGAGCCAGACACGGTGGAGCCGGGCTCGGTGGAACCGGGCACGGCGGAGCCGAGCGTGGCCAGGGCCTCCGCCGGGGCCGCACGGCCCCGCAGCGCATCCCGCAGTCCGGACCGCAGCCGCGCCGCAACCGCCCCCGGCGCGCCGCCGTGTGCTTCGGCGTGGCCGACGACCAGCGCGGTCGCGCCGTCCGGCAGCACGATCACGTCCAGCCAGTCACCCTCCGCGTCCGGCTGTGCCGCACCGGGGCGGCGGCGGGCCGAGAGCCGCAACCGCGGCAGCACCGGCAGGGCATCCGGGATGAGCGGGTCCGGGCGCGGGCCGTCCGGCAGGTGGGCGTCGGACCACCGCGCCCCCGGGGGCAAGTCAGCGGGGACCGGCATCTCCGGGTTGGTGCTGGCCGAAGACGGCTGACCCTGCGGCAGCGGGCCCGCCACCCGGCTGTCCGCACGCCAGCCCGGCGGCAACGGTTCCCCGCCGGAGTCCTCTGGCATGCCTGCGCTCCCCGAGCGTCGCTCACGAGCTTTCCCGCCCGTGGCTACCCCGAATAAGCGGCCCGAATCACGGCCATGATCACGAACCGGGCCACCGGCCCGCCGCAGGCCGCGCCGCACGGGCCGCATCACGGGCCCCATCGGCGGCCCAGGGCGGTGACGTGCGGCGGCGTCCCCGGCCGCCGGCCGGCTGAACTGGCCCTCGATCTCGTCCGTCATAAGGGTAAACCCGGGCCTTCCGCATCTCCGGATCCGGCCCGGCCACCCGGCACCGCGGTCGCGGCGGTCACACCAGCCGGGCGGTTCCCCCTGCGGACGATAGGACGCTGCCGATGTCGCTTGCTGCCCTGTTCTCCTGGATGATCACCGCCGGTGGTGGGCTCTACCTGCTGACCATCTGGCTCATCGAGTACGACCACGAGTTCCAGTCGGGCGCGGCGACCCGCCTCCCGGTCCCGGTGATCAGCACGCACGCCCTGCTGGCCATCATCGGGCTGAGCTTGTGGGGCTACTACCTGTTCAGCGACTCCACCCGGCTGGCGTGGGTCGCGGTGGCGGTCCTCGCTGTCGTCGCCACCCTGGGGCTGATCATGGCGGCCCGCTGGATCGTGGTGTACCGGACCTACCGGACTCCGCGGGTGGCCCTCGCCGCTTCCGGCGCGCATAGTGCACCAGCCAGTCTCTTCTCCGCAACGCAGCGGCCCGGCGCTGGCCGGGATCCTGGCCCGGGGACGGCCGGGCCGCCCGAACGGCATTTCCCGCTGCCGGTCGTCATCGGTCACGGCATCTTCGCCATTGTCACGATCGTGCTCGTCGTGCTGACCGCGCTGAGGGTGCGGGGCAGCTGACGGCGGCCCCCGGCCCGCCGGGCCGCGCTCAGGGCATGCCGTAGCGCAGGCCGGGGGCCGACGCGGCGATCTCCATCAGGCGGTTGTACTTGGCGGTCCGCTCGCCGCGGGCGGGGGCGCCGGACTTGAGGTGCCTGCACCCGGTCCCGACGGCCAGGTCGGCGATGAACGGGTCCTCGGTCTCGCCGGAGCGGTGCGACACGAACTGCCGGTAACCCGCGCGGCGGCAGACGGCCATGGCTTCCAGCGTCTCGCTGACCGTGCCGATCTGGTTGAGCTTGATCAGCGAGGCATTGCCGATGCGGCGGCCGATGGCCCTGGCGATGATGGCCGGGTTGGTGCAGAAGATGTCGTCACCGACCAGTTCCACGGTCGCGCCGAGCCGGGCGGTGAGCGCGACCCAGCCGTCCTCATCGTCCTCGCCGAGCCCGTCCTCGATGAGGTGCACCGGGAACGCAGCGACGATGGCGGCCAGCCGGTCGATCAGGTCGCCGCTCGTCAGGGGGACCCCGGCGACGAGATAGGTGCCGTCGGCCTGGCGGAACTCCGACGCGGCCAGGTCCAGGGCGATGCTGATCCCGTCTCTCCCGGCCCGGTACCCGGCATCCGCGATGGCCCCGGTCAGCAGCCGCAGCACCTCTTCCGGCTCGCTGATCTCCGGGGCGAACCCGCCTTCGTCCCCGAGCCCGGTAGACAGCTTGCGCTCGGCGAGCTCACGGCGCAGGGCCGCGTACACCTCCGCGCCGGCCCGGACCGCCTCGGCCATGGACGGGGCGCCCAGCGGCGCGATCATGAACTCCTGGAAGTCGAGCTCGTTGGGCGCGTGCACCCCGCCGTTCAGCACGTTGAAGTGCGGGACTGGGAGGGACGGCGAGACGCCGTCTGGGCGTCAGCCACTGCCACAGCGGGACACCTGCCGAGGCGGCCAGCGCCCGGGCGAGCGCCATGGACACGCCCACCAGGGCGTTCGCGCCGAGCCTGCTCTTACCGGGGGTGCCGTCGAGATCGATCATGGCCTGGTCCGCCTCGGCCAGCCCGGACCAGGACCGCCCGCGCAGCAGGCCGGAGAGGTCGGCGCGCACCGCGCTGACCGCGCCGAGCACCCCCTTGCCCCCGTAGCGGGCCGGGTCACCGTCCCGGCGTTCCACCGCCTCCCGCGACCCGGTCGAGGCGCCGGATGGCACCCCGGCCCGGGCGGTCGTGCCGTCACCGAGCCGGACCGTCACGGCCACCGTGGGCCGCCCGCGCGAGTCCAGAATCTCCAGCGCGGACAGCTCCGCGACATCGAAGGCCGCCATCGTCTTCTCCCTGCCTGGCCGGCCGCCCGTCCTCCCGGGGCCCGGGCCTCGGCCGGGCGGGCAGCCTGGGCCGCCCGCACCCCCACTCTCGCGGGCGGCGCGGCGTCCGGTCAGGGGCCAAAGGCCCCGGACCGGCGGACGTCCGGGCCCGTCCCGGTTCCTTGGGCCTGGCTGAGCGGGGCGGCGGCCGCGAAGATGGGACTGCGGCGCCTCACCACGGGCGCGGGGCTCGCGACACCGAGGAGACTCATGACCGAGGACATCCGGGCCCTCGTGGCCACCGCGTCGCGGATCCTGGCCGCGGCCGGGCAGGGCGATCTCATCTGGGGGCACGCGTCGGCCCGGGACCCCGACGGTCACGGCGTGTGGCTGAAGTCCGCCCGCTGGGGGCTGGAGGAGGTGACCCCGGACCGGGTTCACCTGGTCAGTGAGGACGGCCAGGTCCTTGAGGGTGACGGGCAGCGGCACAGCGAGTACCCCATCCACACCGAGGTCATGATCGCGCGGCCCGACGTGGGCGGCGTGGTGCACACGCATCCTCCGCACGCGGTCGCGCTGGCGGCGACGGGCCAGGCGTTGCGGCCGGTCAGCCACGCCGCGAACTATTTCGTGCCGCCCGACGTGCCGCGCTTCACCGGGACCGGCGACCTGATCCTGAGCCGGGACCTCGGCCGGGAGGTGGCGGCGGCGCTGGGCTCCGGGACCGCGTTATTCCTGGTCAACCACGGCATCGTCACCGCCGGCCCGGATCTGCGGACCGCCACGGTCGCCGCGGTCCTGCTGGAACGGGCCTGCGCGCAGCAGATGCTCACCCACGCGTTCGGCGGCTGGCCCACCTGGTCCGGGCCCGGGGAGTCACGGTCCAAGCGGCGCAACATCTACGCCGACGGGCCGGTCCGGGCCGTCTGGGACTACCTGGAGCGGTCGCTCGGTCCCGCCTGAAGCAGGCCGCGGCCCGGGGCGGAACCCGGCGCATCACCCCCGCAGGATGAGGACCCGCCTGCCGGGTCAGACCATCCTGGCTGGGTGACTCCCGGGATACTCACGTTCACCCGGACCTCGGCGACGGAACGCTTATGCCTGAGGGACTGGACCCGATCGAGACCGGCAAGAAGCTGCATGAACACGGCGAGACGCTGGCCAAGGAAGGCGGCGGGGCGCACGGTGACGGCGAGGAGGGCAGCCGTCATTCCCGGGCCGTGCAGATCTGCGAGGCGATCCTGCTGGCGCTGGTCACGATCACCGCGGCCTGGGCCGGCTATTCAGCGGCCCGCTGGGGAACGGACTCGCGCGTCCAGATTGCCAGGTCCTCCACCCTGCGCGCGCTGGCCACCCGGGACGATCTCACCGCCCTCTCCCAGCGCAACTTCGACGCCGCGACTTTCAACGCCTGGTTCACCGCCTTCACCCTGAACAGCCCGCAGAAGGAGGCCATCGCCATCCGCCGGTTCCGGCCGCCGTTCCGGGTCGCCTTCGACGCGTGGCTGGCCACCGACCCGCTGCACAATCCGAAGGCTCCGCCCGGCCCGACTTACATGCCTGAGTACAAGCTGCCCGCCCAGACGCAGGCCAACGCGCTCGACACTGCCGCCGACGCGAAGTTCGATGAGGGCAACCATTCCGGGCAGATCGGCGACAACTACGTCCGGATCACGGTCTTCCTGGCCGCGGTGCTGTTCCTGGTCGGCATCGGCAGCTCGTTCAAGCTGCACACCATCCGGTACGCCCTGGTCACCTTCGGCTCCGCGCTGCTCATCATCTCGATCGTGCTGATCCTGCGGCAGCCAGGACTTCCGAGGTAGCCCTGACGGGGTGCTGCGTGCAGAGCCAGGCCGCCGGCCCGCACCGATCAAGGCCGGCGCGACGTTCAAGATTCGCACTGATGGCGAGCCTCAGCTCACGGCTTGTAGTTGCTGTAGGGGCCGCCGACCCGGTCGTAGGTGTTCCCCAGCTCGTCCTGGGTGATCTTGGCGGCTCCGTCGTTGGGGGTGAGGACCAGGTCTAGTTCGAGCACCACGGCCCGGAAGTTCCATCCCGGCGGGGGCGTCAGACGGCTGTCGAGGTCTTTGAGGCTCTCGTAGGTCTGGTGGGGGTCGACGATGAGGCTGGCCGACTTCATGCACCACGTATCTCCATCGGGGTCATCGAGGAGGAAGGCGGGCGAGCCGGCGTTGATGCCGAGTTGCGTGTCGCGTTTGCCGGTGATCGGCTTGTAGGCAACGCTCTCGTGCTTACGCATCTCCTTGGGCACGTCCAGCCACATAACCCACCGTGCCTTCAGCCCGCTGAAGTCTCGCTCGCCGCCGACCTTGGCCTCAACCCAGTCCAGGCACCACAGCCGCGGGCCGTTCTTGAACGCGCCGAGGAGGTCATAGGTTTCCTTCAGGTCATCGACAACGACCTTGTCCAGCAGAGCCTGCGGGCTGGTGTCCCCGGTACCTGCGTCGTTCCTGCCGATCGTGTTGTAGACCCCGCCGACCAGGTGATGGGTGATCGCGTGGCCGCCGATCAGGGCGACCGGGCGGGCGCGCTGGCGTCTTTGGCCCAGGCGCGCCTGGCGCTCACCGCACCCGACGACAGGGTCCGGGCACAGTTCGCGCTCGAAGAGTTCCGCGTCGCCGTCGCCCTGGCGCCCGCCGAAGCGGGCGCGCTGATCCCGCACCTGCCGGCCAGCACCGCCTCAGGGCTGCTCCAGGCCCGGCTGCACGTCCTGCGGCGGGCGCCGGCGAAGGCCGGGCAGATCCTGGACGAAGTGAAGCCTGTCACTATCCGTGAGCGGGTGGAATGGGGGGTCCTGCGGAGCCTGGCGGCGCAGGCGGCTGACCTCGCCCGGGCGCACCGCTACCTGCGGAGAGCCCTGGCGCTGGCCGAACCCCACGGGTACCTGGCCACCATCATCGAGCAGGGACCCGGCATCACCACTTTGCTCCGTTCCCTGCCAGCCTGGCCCGGGTCTCAGGGCCTATATCGATGATCTGTCGGTACGCGCAGAGGCGGTCACAGCCACATCCAGCGGGCCGGCCGGGCTGTTGCCCGGCGGGCCCCTGAGCGACCGTGAACTGACGGTGCTCCGGCTGCTGTCGAGCCGGCTCACCACCACCGAGATCGCCGGCGCGCTGTTCGTGTCTCCCAACACCCTCAAGTCACACATGAAAAGCATTTACCGCAAGCTAGACGCCAGCTCCAGGGCGGACGCGGTCCGCGAAGGTGAGGCCCGCGGGCTGATCTGATCGAGTGGCAGCCGGTGCCGGCGCATCGAGTTGTCATCACGACCCCCCGCAGATCACCCTGCCCGGGGTGATGCCCGGGTGGTGCGCAGAACGGCCCAGTACGGCAACGTCGCAGGGGCCGACGCTGCCGGTCCGGCAGCAGGTAAGAGCGTTCCGCGGAACGCGGGGAGGAGGCGGCCATGTCCGCCCTCTGGTGGATCCTGTTTGCTGTCATCTGGATCGCGATCGCGTTCTGGCCCGCCCGTGTCGCCGGCCGGAAGGGCCACAGCTTCATCGGGTACTTCATCTTCAGCCTGTTCTTCTTCCCGGCCGCGCTCATCGTCGCCTAACTCGCCCACGACCGCACTCGTATCCCGGGTGGGGCCACGACTGCTGTCAGCTCGGGCTGAGTGCCGGGCCTGGCCGTGGCCTGGGGCGGGCCAGCCAGACTCGCTCGTTCGCGCGGCTGGCTGCCGGGGATAAAGGGCGGAATCTGAACGAACACCGGGTGGCCAGAACTCGCCGAGCCTAGGGGCCGGGTCACCACGGGAATTGCCGTGTGAGTTGGCACTCCGAGCATGGCCAGCACCATGGCAGGCCCGTAGAGTCCGATGAGAGGGGGAGGTGACCTGTGTCCGGCACCAGCGGAAGTGAAGGGCAGGCGGCCGCAGGTGAGGGCCCTGGCTCCGGTAAGCGGCCCGAACGTCAAACCGCCCCCGCTGAACAGGCCGAACCGCGGGGACGGCCGCCGCAGGCTCGCCGCCACCGGTTCAGCTGGCGCACACCGGTCGCGGTGCTGCTGATCGTTGCCGGCTGCGTTCTGGCGCCGATCTCGGTGGTGGCCGTGTGGACGGCGAACCAGGTGTCCGACACCAGCAGCTATGTCGCCAACGTGACGCCGCTGATCAAGGACCCGGCGATCCAGAACGCCCTCACCAGCAAGCTCACCACCGAGATCGTCGCCAGGATCAATGTCAAAGCGCGGGCCGACCAGGCGGCCGCCGAGCTGTCACAGAAGGGCTTCACCCGGATCGGCGGGCTGCTGAACGGCGTCTCTGGGTCACTGGCCAGCGGGGTGCAAGGATTCGTGCACAGCCGCATCCACAAGATCATCACCGGCCCGCGGATGGCGAATGCGTGGGTACAGGTGAACCGGGTCGCGCACCAGGCGCTCGTCGCGGCGTTGTCGGGCCGCGGCAGCAAGAACGGCGCCGTCGGCGTCAGCAACGGCCAGGTCACCCTCGACCTGGCGCCCCTCGAAGCCGTCGCCAAGCAGGACCTCGTCGCGCGCGGGCTGACGATCGCGGCCAAGATCCCCATCGTCCATAAAACGTTCCCGCTGTTCCCATCCAAGAACCTGGCCAAAGCGCAGAAGGCCTACCGGCTCATCAACGACCTGAAAATCGTCCTGCCCATCATTACCCTCGCGCTGCTCGGTCTCGGCGTGCTCGCCGCCCGGGGCCACCGGCGGGCGCTGATCGGCGCCGGCCTCGGGTTCGCCGCATCCATGCTGGCCCTCGGCGCCGGCCTGGCGATCGCCCGGGCTCTGTACCTCAACAGCGTGCCCGCCAGCGCCTCCGCAGACGCCGCGGCCGCCGCCTTCGACATCCTGGTCCGCTTCATCAAGACCGCGCTTCGCGCCCTGCTGGTCGCAGGCCTGATCGTGGCCGTCGGCGCGTTCTTCACCGGCCCATCCAGCCGCGGCGGCGCGGACCCGCTCGGCGTTTTCCTCCGGCCTCGGCTCGCTGCGCCGCGGCGGCGAAACCGCCGGCCTGTCCACCGGCCCAGTGGGCTCATGGACCTACGCGCACCGCCATGCGCTGCGCATCGCAGCGGTGGCACTGGCCGCGCTGATCTTCGTCTTCTGGGGCCACCCGACCGCAGTGGTGGGCATCGTGATCGCCGTGCTGCTGCTGGTGGCACTTGGCCTCATCGAACTGATCGGCAGACCCCCGCCGCACCACGCGCCCACACCCCCTGCGCCAGCCGGCTGATTATGGCGACCGCCGGCGGCCATGGCGATGACGGGACTCCCATGAGCGGCGCCACGAAAACCGAGCATGACGGCCTTGTGCGCCGGGCCTACAGGGCCGTGCGGTTCCCACCGGCCATCGATGACCCGCTTTTTTCCACCAGGGCACAAGCCTCCTCCTACCTCGGCGCGTGGGGACTCACTGTCACCCACCTCATCCTCTGGCTCCTCATTGCCATCGGGATCTTCACCTCCGAGGCGCTCGTCATCGGCGTTTCGGTGCTCTCCTTCATCGCGACCTGCCTGTTCATTGGGATGGTGATTGCTGCCCACCGCCGGCTCCGGCTCTATCACGGCGGCACCACCCGGCACATGGTCACGGTGTGGTGGCGAGGTCCCTGGGATCCTGTCGGCAGGCTGGTCTGGCTGCCGGTACGGCTCCCAGCCGCCTGGCACACACTCCGCCATCCGACGAGCCCACCCGGCCACCAGGACCGGCCGCTGACGACCTAACGGCACGTGCGAGTCGTGGGTCACCCGGCGCCGGATCCAATCGCTTACCGCCCGCAGGTGGTGCGCAAGCCCGGCCTGGGTCTACGTTTCTAGTGGAGTGATCTTCGGGCCTTAGCCGCCCGCCGCCGAGGGGAGCCGGCGGGCATTCGGAGGGGCTCAAGAATCGAGGGGGGATTCACGATGGCGCTGTACACGTATCAGGCCGCCTACACCGCGGAGTCGATGGCGGCCCAGATCAAGGACCCGCAGGACCGGATCGAGGCGGTCAGGCCAGGCCCTTGAGGCCCTGGGGGCCAAGATCCTGGTGGGCGGCTTTCCGTTCGGCGAATATGACGTCCTGGTCGTTTATGAGGCACCTGATGACACGACCGCCGCCAGCGTCGCGATGGCAATTGCTGCGGGCGGCGCGCTCAGGTCGTCCAAGACCACCCGACTCCTCAGCGGCCAGGAATGGACTGAATCTCTGCGCAAAGCGCAGGGTTCTGCGTACCGGCCAGCGCGGTAGCCAGTGCCGCGGATGCGCACTGGCCGGTCAGGTGGCCAGGGCCTGGGAGATAGCGGCCAGGATCTGCTGGTCGTCGGCTCCTAGCAGGGCGGCTTTCTGGACGAAGGCCCTGGCGTGGTGGTGCAGGAGCCGCTGGCGCTCGGAGTCGGGCAGGCTCGGCGCTGCCGCGCAGACGCGTGTCCCGCCCCCGCGGCGTGAGCTGACCAGGCCGGCTGATTCCAGCTCACGGTAGGCGCGGGCTACGGTGCCTACCGCCAGGCTGAGGTCGGCGGCTAGCTGGCGCAGCGGAGGCAGCCGATCGCCCGGGGCCAGCGCCGCGGACTGGATCAGCTCGGCCAGCTGGCGGCGCAGCTGCTCATACGGGGGCGTTGGATCGCCGGTGTCGACGGTCAGCAACGGGCGGGTGGTCATCGGGCGGCTGGCGCGGGGGAAACTGCGCGGACGGGGGTCAGCAGCGCGGCCGCGCACCAGCCCATCAGGGCCACTGCGGGGATCAGCAGCGCCAGCAGCCCCCAGCCCGCGTAGGTCCACCAGGCCGGGTGGCAGGAGAAGGACAGCAGGGCAGCCGCCGAGACGAGGCAGGCACCGGCCAGGGGCAGGGCGACCAGGATCCCGCAGGCGCCAGTGATCGCGCGCGCGGCCCGCCGCCGCAGAGCGTCGTCTGCCGCTACCGTGGCCGGGTCGGCGCCGGTACGCGCCCGGCGGATGACGACGCGCAGGGCGCCGCCCGCTCCGATCAGGCCGGCGGTCACCGCGGCCGCGAGCGGGACGCTGTAGAACGACCCTGGCCACGGCCCATGGGCCTGCCACAGACCCGGTCCGCAGCGCAGCACCAGGACCCGGCCTGCCCGGCCGAGATCGTCGGCCGCCGCGGTCGCCGAGGTCACGGTGATCAGGCCCAGTAGCCCCGCTGCCGCGGCCAGCACCGCCGTGGCCAGGCCCCGTGGCAGGTAGTCCCGCACCCGCCGGACCTCCACGACCGCCGATCGCGTCCGGCCTTCCGCCGGCCGGACGCTGATCTCCCCCGCTACCACACCGGCCAGGACGCACAGCCCGAACACCGGACCGGCCAGCAGCAGCCCACGCCCCAGCGCGCCCCAGGCCGCGGCGGCCCCGCAGACCAGCCCGGCGATCACGCCAGCTCGCCGCCAGTTCGCTATCCGGCGGGCGGCTGCCGCCGGAACTGCGGCCGCGCCGGCCGCGGCCCTCCCCGGCGGCCTGGTGCGCGCCAGCCACGTCACCAGCGCCACCCCGGCGGTCAGGAACACCCCGATCAGCAGCACCAGAACACCTGCCATGCCGCACTCCCCGTTTGTATCAGTAACTTGACACAAACATCGTGACAGGCCCGGGAATTTGTTGCAAGTACCTGATACAAGATCTCCAGCAGGAACCCGCGAGCCTGCGGCCTCCCTGAGCCACGGCGTGTCTCACGGCCGGTGGTTGGGCCGAGGCGCCGCCCGCCCGGGCTAGTGGTACATCGTCACCGGGGATTCTGGGCGGATCAGCCCGAGACCATCTGTTCGCCGGAGCCCGATTGCTCAGGGTCTGGCAGGCGCCTCATGCGGAACGAGAGGAGCAGCCCGGCCAGACCAGCGAGGATGGGTATGAGCAGCGCCACCTGAAGGGCGAGGTGACTTGCCTGGGTGTTGATCTTGATGATCTCGTCCTGCGTCTTCTGTGGCTGGCCGGCGAGCTGTTTCCCGAGCTGGGTGTTGCTGACCACTTGGGCGTCGTGCTCCAGGACCTTGGCGACCTGCTGCTGCTCGGCCCCGGAGAGGACGGTGCTCGACTGGGCCATGCTGGTGAAGCTAGCGGACAGCACCGCCAGCAAGATCGCGCCGGCGAACGCCAGGCCGAACGACAGGCCGAACGACCCTCCGGCCGAGTTCACCCCGGCCGCCTCGCTGACCCGCTCCTCAGAGATCGGGGCCAGCGTGTAGTTGTTCAGCTGCGAGACCAGCAGGCCCAGCCCCGCTCCGGCGATTATCAACGGCACCACCAGGTACCAGCCGGAGGTCGCCCGGGGCACGATCGGCTCCACGATGACCATCCCGATCGTGAACAGCGCGAACCCGGCCCGGATGAGGCTCGCCGGACGCCGCTTCCCGCCTCTTTTCCCGGCGACCAGCGCCACCCCGAACATGCTCAGGGAGAGCGGGGCGATCGACAGGCCCGCTCCCATCGCGCTGTACTCGAGCACGATCTGCAGGTAGATCGGCAGCGCGATCATCGTGCCGCCCAGGCCGATCTGCTGAAACAGCTGCCCGGAGACCCCGAACTTGAACAGCTTGGCCTTGAACAGGTCCGGGTCCAGCAGCGTTGCCTGGCCCGCACGCTTGCGCCGTACCAGCCACCACGCCAGGAGCCCGAGCGAGACTGCCCCCAGCGCCAGGAGCAGGCCTACCGCTTCGCCGCCTTCTTGCCAAACGAGGATGCCCAGCACGATGCCGCCCATGCCCAGCACGGACAGGATGGCACCCACGATGTCCACGCGCCGCGATCCGGTGTATTCCACGTCGTGGATCAGCCTGATGCCCGACAGCACGACCGCGATGATGACGTCCTCAAGCACAAACGCGAGCCGCCACGACAGGTAGGTCGTGATGAACCCTCCCAGCAGCGGTCCGACGGCAGCGGCGATCGCGGCCGCGGCCCCCACCAGCGCGTAGGCCTGCCGTTGCGCGGCGCCCTCGAAGTTGCCGTGGATCAGTGACTGCATCGCCGGCAGCAGCAACGATGCGCCGAGCCCGCCCACGATCGCCCAGAAGACGATGATCGCGGTCAGTCCCTGCGCCACAGCCATGGCGAAGGCACCGATCCCATAAGCGAGCAGGCCCAGCACGTACGCGCGCTTGCGCCCGATCAGATCGCCCACCTTGCTGCCAATCAAGATGAACGCCGCCGACACCAGCGCCTCAAGCGCGATCGCGGACTGAACCCCGCTGACGGTCGTATGCAGATCATGAACGACCGATGCGATGGACACGTTCATCACCGACGTATCGACGACCAGGACGAACATGGCCATCGCCAGCAAGATGGCCAGCCTACGGTCTCCCTTGGCCATCACCGGGGCGCTGGCGCCGGACTCGCCAGTCATAGCAGGTTCTCCATCCCGACAGTCCTGCGCTTTCGGCTGGAGGCAACCCGCGTTCCCTTCGCCGCATCGCGATCTCGGGCCTCCATGACCTGGTCATGATGCCGGAAACCTACTATGGCACCTGGCGGCCCGACTAGGCCCGGATCTGGATCACCACTTTCAGCACCCCGGTGCCGGGGCCCCCGCTACCCAAACCCGCCCAGAGCGGCGATCCCGACGATCAGCAGCCCGACACCGATCACCAACCCCAGCGCCGCCGTGATGACCCGGCGCTTGTCGTGCACCCACGGGCCGGCCGCAGTTACGGCGTCAGCAAACCGCGGGTCATCGGCGCGGAGCGCCTGCTCGATCTGGACACGAACAAATCCTGCTGCCGGTAAGCCGCCGCTTCCTCACCCCACCGCGGGTGAACTTGGCGTCAATGCACGGCTGTGGCGACCAGAGCAGGCCGTGGGAAGAATCACCCTCGGGAGGGTGACGACACGCCAGGATCTTCCGAAAAGAATCTGGCCTAAGCGGTCGGCGATCATGGCGGACCCCGGCACCCGTGCCTCTTCGCCTGCTGATGCGGCGTCGCGGAGAGGGGTCACTGCTCTTACCGGCGCCGGGACGGTAAACACGCCCCAGGCGCCAGGCTAGGCCCGTTGGATGTCGTTTGAGGAGGTAGCAGCCATGGCGCGGGACATGCCGGGGCCGCCGGCCGGTCCGTCACGGGGTGAGCATCCAGATGCGGCAGGTCAGGGTGCTGGCGGGCCGGCCGGAGCCGGTCAGCCGCCCGCGGCCGTCCAGACACCTCCGCCCGTAGCGGTAGCTGAAGGCCCTGAGCCTGCGCCTGTGCCCGGGAAGCGCCGGAAGCTGCTCTATGTCACGCTCCCCGGCTGCTGGGGTGGGCTCATTTTCGCGTGCTTGTCCTTCACGCCGTCGCTGCTCCCGCGCGGCGGTATCGTCCAGGGTCTGGTCTGCGGTATCACCGCGGCCATCGGTTACGGGCTGGGGGTACTCGCCGCCTGGGTCTGGCGCGCTTTCGCCGACCGGGATCCCCGGCGCCCTCGGCGCCGGTTCTGGCTGACCTTCTTCATCAGCGCGGCTGTCCTCTATGCGGGTTCCTTCGGGCTCGGGCAGTACTGGCAGTACGAGATCCGCAAGCTGATGGGCGTCACGGATTACAACATCCCGCTCGTCATTGCCTCGCCCTTCGTCGCGGCGCTGGTCTTCTGCCTGCTGCTGCTGATCGGACGCAGTCTGCACGGCCTGTACCGCTGGCTCGCGAAGCTGCTCAACCGCTGGATCGGGCCGCGCGCGGCGAAGGCGGTTGGCTGGGCGCTGGTGGTCGGCTCCACCTACCTGGTGGTCAGCGGCCTGTTGCTGCAGGGCTTCGTCAACGTCATGAACAGTGCCTACTCGCGGCGCGACACGACGACCGCGGAGGGCGTGCACCAGCCCACGACCAGCCTGCGCTCGGGCGGGCCAGGCTCGCCGATAGCGTGGGACACGCTGGGCTACCAGGGCCGCAACTTCATCGGCAAGGGCCCGTCGGTAAGTGATATCGGGAACTTCACCCATCACCCGGCCATGGAGCCGATCCGGATCTACGCCGGGCTGGCGTCAGCCGCCGGCGCGCGGGCCCAGGCCGCGATGGCGGTCGAGGACCTGCAGCGCGCGGGCGGATTCCAGCGCAAGAACCTGGTCGTGGTGACGACGACTGGCAGCGGCTGGGTCAACCCGGCGCTGGTGGACTCCTTCGAATACCTCAGCGGCGGCGACTGCGCGACCGTGGCGATCCAGTACTCCTACCTGCCGTCGTGGATTTCCTACCTGGTCAACCAGTCGAAGGCCCGCGAAGCGGGCCGTGCGCTGTTCGACGCGGTTTACGGCGCTTGGTCGAAGCTGCCCACGGACCACCGCCCCAGGCTGTTCGTCGCCGGGGAAAGCCTGGGGTCGTTCGGCGGCGAGGCGGCCTTCACCGGCGAGAATGACCTGGCCAACCGCACCTCTGGCGCGTTGTTCGCCGGCCCGCCCAATTTCAACGCGCTGTTCCGGGAATTCAGCGACAACCGTGACGCGGGCAGCCCGGAGGTCCAGCCCATCTACCAAAACGGACGGATTGTGCGGTTCGCTAACGATCCGACCACGGCAATCCCGCCACAAGGAAAGCCCTGGGGTGCCAGCCGGGTCCTCTACATGATGCACCCGTCCGACCCGATCGTCTGGTGGAGCCCGCATCTGGTCTTCAGCGAGCCGGACTGGATCGCCGAGCCTCCCGGCCAGGACGTGCTCAAGACCATGTTCTGGATGCCGTTCATAACCTTCTGGCAGGTCACGGCCGACCTCCCCTTCGCCACCGGAGTTCCGGACGGGGACGGCCACCGGTACTCGGCCGAGTATGTCGAACGGGTGGAATGCCGTCATGCGCCCCGCTGGCTACACGTCCCAGGACCTGGCCAGTCTCAGGAAAATCATTGCGACGGTGAGGTAAATAGCCTGCTACGCAGGGCTTGCGGACTGCCTTAGTGGACGGCAAACCAGGCGACGGTCAGCGCGAGGCCATTGGTCGCAACGTGAGCCATGACCGGGGCGATCAGGCTCCTGGATCGCAGCCTCAGCCAGCAGAAGGCGAGGCCGGCGGTGAAGGTAACCGCGATCGAGCCAAGCACAAGGAGTACCCGCCCGCCGGTACTGGCGGTCAGGCCGCTGACTGCGCGGTTGTCCGACATCGTGTGCAGTGTCGGCGCGATATGCCACAAGCCGAACAGCACGGAGGTGATCAGGCTCGCACGCCAGGGACCCCACATTCTCAGCGCCGAGCCCAGCAGCACGCCGCGGAAGGCGAACTCCTCGGGGATCGCCGTGAGCAGGACGATCGGCACCCCTAGGTCGTAAATCAGCTGTCCACCGTCGATCTGCGCCCGCGAATCGTGAAGGAAGCCGCTTGTCGCCGGGATCACGGCCGCCACCACCAGGACCAGCAAGACGACCCCGATGGCACCGGCACCGTAACGCAAGCCCGCACCTAGATCCGCTCGGCCAAGACCGAGGTCAGCACGTGTTGCGCCGCTGCTCCAGGCAATAAGGACCAGGGCTGCGGTCAGCAGGCTCACAGCTACTGCGGTCGGACCCAGGAGTCCGTACGCCCGCGCCACGGTGAACACGGCGAGGACGGCCACAGTCAGCAGGAAGCAGCGACCGCTGTACATATCAGCGGCCGATCTGCCCTCAGGTTCATCGAAGGTCGTCTGGCACCCCCAGCGCGTTAAGAGCCGGCTCCAAGGCGAGCATTGGTGGCTGACCTGCCAGCCTCCTTAGAACGGTGCCGGGATGTAGTGCAGGGGCAGGTCTGGCTGGGTGTAGCCGTGGGCTGGCTGGCGTCTGGGCAGGGTGATGTCGCGGGGGGTCAGTGGCGTGTAGGGGACCTGGCTGAGCAGGTGGCTGATGATGTTCAGCCGGCCGCGCCTTTTGCTGTCGGTCCGCGCGATGTACCAGGGGGCCCACGCGGTGTCGGTGGCGGCGAACATCGCGTCGCGGGCCCGGGAGTAGTCATACCAGCGGCGGTAGGACTTCAGGTCCATGTCTGACAGCTTCCAGATCTTCCGCGGGTCACTGATCCGGCTTTCCAGCCGCCGGGTCTGCTCACCGGGGCTGACCTCCAGCCAGTACTTCAGCAGCAAGATCCCCTCATCGGCCATGGCCTTCTCGACCCCGGGGGTCAGGGCCAGGAACCGCCCGGTCTCCTGCGGCGTGCAAAAACCCATCACCGGCTCGACCCCCGCCCGGTTGTACCAGCTGCGGTCGAAGATCACCACCTCACCGGCGGCCGGGAAGTGCGGCAGGTACCGCTGGATGTACATCTGCGACTTCTCCCGCCCGGTCGGGGCGGGCAGCGCCACCACCCGGAACACCCGCGGGCTGACCCGCTCGGTGATCCGCTTGATCGTCCCCCCTTTCCCGGCAGTATCCCGGCCCTCGAACACGATGCAGATCTTCGCCCCCGACGCCTTCACCCACTCCTGCATCGCCACCAGCTCACCATGCAGCACCCGCATCTGGCGCTCATACTCCTTGCGCTTCATCTTCACCGGCGGACCCACCCCCGCCTCCAGCCCCGCAGCGCCCGGCGGCGCCTGCACCACCGCGCTGTGCCGCTTCTTCTCGTGCTTCTTCTTCTTCGCCATGTCGCTAACCTCCGGATGGATGCAGGTGACGTGAGATGGATGTCCAGCGGGTTCACGGGCGGTTCCGGTTTGCTGCCCATTGTGATCATCGGGCCGGGACGGTCACCCGCGTAGCCACTGCGCATAGGACCTGGAGTCATCCGTCCCCAATTCCACTCCACTCGGCAGGGCCTGGGCAAACACGAGCGTGGCGGCGGCCTCAAGTTCGCTGCGCAGCACATTGGCGGGGCCGCCCGCCTCGAACCCCAGGGTCCACCAGGCCCCGCCACGCGAACGGACCTCGGTCAGTTCCACCGCGCACCCCGGCTCCTCCCCCCGGCCCGGAACGCCCGCGCAGGGCGACCCGGCGGCTCGCGAGAACCAGCTGATCCGGCGCTTCTTGCTGACCGGCATCCAGCTAGTTGGCTCACCGCTGTCCTGGCCCGGCGGGTAACACGGAAACGACCACTTCTGCCAGAGCTCGAGGCGGCCGCTGGCACGTCCTGGCACCTCGAGAAGTCCGGGGCTCCCGCGGTACACCTTCACCTCAAGCGCCCGCCTTCCGCGTATCTTCACAGAAAGCCCGGGCAGGTGCGGATCCAGGAGGTAGGCGTCCTCCACTGCCTTCGTCTCGGCCGGAAAGCGCGCGAACCATCCGGCCACGGCCGCCGCCAGCTGGCCGGGGAAGATCCAGCGCACCTCCAGGCGGGGGACTCCTTCGGTGTCCAGGCTCCCCGGCTGTACGGCCGTCATCGCCCTCCGCCCCTGACGCTGCGGGCCGACCGGGCAGTTCCCGGCCTGGCGACCGTACCTATGCAGCTTGAGGGGGTCAGCCACCCGCTGCGCCGCACCGTTCAAGCGGCCCGGAGGATCGGTGCCTCGATGACGTCACTGCCGGGGGCAGAGCCGGGCTACTCACGCTCGGGTGGATTACGCGGTCACGTTCTGGCGGCTGCCGTACGCGCATAGCCCCCATAGCGCAACGACGTCTACCGCGATGATGGTCAGGGACCAGAACGGGTAGGCGGGGATGAAGAACATCTGGCCGATGGCGTTGAGCCCGACTACGGCCACCGCGAACCAGCGCGCCAGCTGATTGCCGGCCAGCACCCCGGCCGCAGCAAGGAGTTGCAGAGCGCCGATGATCAGGGTGATCCAGCCCCAGGTGCGCAAGTCGCCGAACACGTAGTGCGCGTTGGCGATGAACACATGCGATCTGGCGACCGCGGCGATACCGTCGATCAGGTTGAAGCAGCCGATCACCAGCAGCAGTACCGATGCGAAGACGATCAGGCCGTGGCCTTCCCCAGGGCGCCTCCTGGTGCCGCTGGCTGAGTGGGTTGTTGCCGACGTCATCTTGGCCTCCTATGCCAGGCTCGCCGGGCCTTCACGCGACCGCTCGGCCGCTTGGGCCAGATCCTGGTTGAGCGGTCCCGGGGTGTCGTCACCCTTCCGCGGGTGATTCCCGCCTGGGCCCGTCTGCTGGCGGAAGGCGGCGACGGCGGACTCGATGGTCGGGAAGAAGTGCTGCGGGCTGATCGTGCGGGTGAGCCCGTAACGTTCGATCTTGCGCCGTACCGGGTCCTTGAGCTCGGCGAACACCAGGCTGATGCCCCGGGCGTTCAGTTCCTCGTCCAGGTCCTCCAGCACATCGGATGCGGTGGTGTCCACGTCGGTCACCGGCTCGGCGGCGACCACGATCCACGCGGGCGGTGGGTCGGCCTTGGCCAGCCGCCTGATCTCGTCGCGGAACGTCTTGGCGTTGGCGAAAATCAGCGGGCCGTCGAACCGGTAGAGCACCAGGCCAGGCAGGCGCTGAGCCTCCGGATGCATGTGCACGTCGTGGTAGCCCTCGAGCCCGTTCACGCGTCCGAGCACCGTGGCGTAGGGCCACCAGGACCGGCGGAAGACGTTGAGGATCGACAGCACAACCGCGATCGCGATCCCGGGCAGCACACCCAGCAGCGCGACTCCGAGGAACGCCGCGAGTGACAGCAGGAACTCGGCCTTGCGCTGCCGCCACAGCCGCAGCGTGCCGGAAAGATCCGCCAGGGACAATGAGGCGGTAATGACCACGGCCGCCAGCGCAGGCTGCGGCAGGTTCCGGAACAGGCCCGGGACCAGCACGATCATGAGGATGATCAGCGCGGCCCCGGTTACCCCGGTGAGCTGGGTCTTCGCACCGGAGCGTTCCGCGACTGCGGTGCGCGAGCCGCTGGTGCTGACGGGGAACCCCTGGAACAGCCCGGCGGCGAGGTTGGCCGCGCCGATGCCGATCATCTCCTGGTTGCCGCGAACCTCCTGCCCGGTCCGGGCGGCGAACGCCGAGGAGGTCGAGATCGTGTCAGCCAGGGAGACCAGCGCGATGCCGAGTGCCCCGCCGAACAGCGGCGCGAGATCAGCCACGCCGACGTGCGGGATGGTCAGCGGGGGGAATCCCTTGGGCAGCACGCCGACCAGGCTGACGCCGTGACCGGCCAGGTCAAAGACCGTGGTTGCGGCGATCGCGAGCAAGACCATGATCAGCACCGCCGGGACCTTGGGCAGCCAGCGCTGCAGCACCAGGATCAGCAGGATCCCGGCGATCCCGGTCACCGCCGCCGCGGGGACAGCTTCTCCCTTCGCCAGTCCTTCGACGAAGCCGATGAACTCCGCGATCAGGCCGCTGGCCTCGACCTTGAACCCGAACAGCTTCGGCAGCTGCCCGATGAGGATGGTCAGCGCCAGGCCGTTCATGTAGCCGATCATCGTCGGCTTGGAGATCAGGTCGGCGATGAAGCCGAGTTTCGCCACCGCCGCCAGGATCAGGATCGCCGCCACCATGAGTGCGAGCATCGACGCCAGCTCGACCGCCCGCGCGGCGTCCCCTTTGGCCGCGATCAGCGGCAGGATCGTCGCCGCGATCATCGGCCCCAGCGAGGAATCCGGGCCCAGCACGAGGATCCGCGACGGCCCGAGCACCGCGTAACCGAGCAGGCACGTGATGGAGGTGTACAGGCCGGTGATCGGCGGCAGGCCGGCCAGCTCGGCATACGCCATGCCCTGGGGAACCAGCAAGGTGGTGAGCACCACCCCCGCGATGACGTCCTTCACCAGCCACTGGCGGCGATAGGACGAGATCAACTGCAACCCGGGCGTCCAGCGGAACAAGGACTTCCTGGCCGGGCCGCGGTCGGACATCACAAGGACAGCCTGCCACCCGGGCAGGCACGGCGCACGAACCCGTGGAGGGGTAAAAGCCGGTGAGCGCGATGAGTTGCCGGTGGCTCAACCCCGGGCTGTACCCCAGAGGTGACCAAGCGACCATTCATGGCGGGGGCGGTGGCGCCACGAGGTGGACGTCGACCACTTCAAGCCGGAGGCTGGCGATCCGCTCCACCAGCCCCACGAGAGCGGCCTGATCGGGCAGTTCGGCCCGGAGGGTCGTCGTGCCCGAGGCTACCGTGACTTCGCAATCGTCGAATTCCGCGAGCAGCGCGGAGCCCGCCTGACCCGTGAATGTGATCTCGTAAGTCGATGATCGCACTGGACTTAGATCCCAAATCTGCCCGATTCAGCGTGCTGGATAGCTTGCCTGGTGATCGGGCCCACTGTCATCACCCAGCTGAGGGTGACACGCGCGCTATCACTCCTTCGGAGTGATGCTGTTTGACCGGGTATGTCGCACCCTGGCCTGAGGGGGATCGATCGCGCCTGTTGCCAAGCCTGGGAGGCGAGAACCACGAGAGGAATGCCCCCGCCGATCGCGCGGCAACCGAAAGCGGCCCCTCACCAGGCGCGCGGGTTCGCGCTCGCGAAGTTCCGGCCAACGACGCTGCCCACCACCCTGGTCAGCAGGTCTGGGCTGCATGACCGGCTGGCCGCGGGGGCCAGAAAGCGGCTGACCGTCGTGGTCGGATCCGCTGGAGCGGGCAAGAGCGTGCTGCTGTCGAGCTGGGCAGCGGCCAGGCCATCTGGCCGCACGGCCTGGATGTCATGCGACCGGGCCGATGCGGACCCGGTGCGCTTCTGGGCCGGTTTCATCGAGGCGCCGCAGGGCATGGCGCCAGGGTTCGGCGCCGATGCCGCCGACCTGCTGACGATGGGCGGCGCCATGTCGGCCGACGTCACCGCATCGCTCGCAAACGACGCTGCGGCCTTGCCCGCCGGTTCGGCGATCATCGTGGACGACTTCTTTGCCGCGGCCCCCGAGGTGTCCCGGGACATGACGGATCTGATCGAGTGCTGGCCAGCTGACGTGGCCCAGCTAGTCGTGGCCAGCCGCAGCGATCCCCCGTTACGGCTGCACCGGCTGCGGATGTCAGGTGAGCTATGCGAGCTGCGCGACCGTGACCTGTACTTCTCATTGGCCGAGTGCCGCGAGCTGCTGGCCAACTTCGACGTCGAGGTCGCCCCGGAGAACCTGGCCCTGCTTCATGAGCGGAGCGAGGGGTGGGCCGCGGCCTTGCAGATGGCGGCGCTGTCGTTGCGCGGCACCGCCGACCCCGAGCGGGTTACGCGGGCCCTGGATGTCCGCAGCCACCTGATAAACGAGTACTTCAACGCTGAGGTCCTCGAGCAGCAGGCACCCGAGGTGGCCCGGTTCATGCTGGACTCGTCGGTCCTTGGCAGCCTGACCGCGGACGCGTGCGCCGCTGTCACCGGGAGGCCTGATGCGGCAGCCCTACTGCGCAGCATTGATGCGGCCAACCTGTTCCTGGTGGCACTCGACAACGAGCGGACGAGCTTCCGCTACCACCACCTGGTGCGCCGGATGCTGCGCGCGCAACTTCGCGCCAGTGACCCAGCCCGCGAGCAGCTGCTGCAAGCACGGGCGGGCGAATGGTTTGAAGCCATCGGTGACACCCGGCACGCCACCCGCCACTTCCTCGCGGCCAAGCAGGTTGACCGGGCTCTGGCCGCGCTCCCGGACCGGGTGGTGCCTGACTTCCTGCACTATCCGGCCACTCCGGCCGCACTCGATCTGAGCATGATCGATCCCGCGCTGCTGGCGGATGCCCCCGACCGGCTGCTGGGACTCGCGGCCGACCTGCTGGTGTCGGGTGACGTGGATCGCGGTGGCCAGTACCTTGACGTGCTGGAGCGCGCCCGCCCGCCGATCCCCGCCGACTCGCGGCTGGCGGCCCGGTTCGCGGCGATACGGTCCTTCCACTATGCGCAGACCGGCCAGCTGAGCAAAGCCATAGACATGGCCGGCACCGCCCGGGAGCTACAGCAGCGGACACAGCTCGAGGACGAATGGAATGTCACCGTCCCCCTGGTCCTCCTGCGTGTCTACCCGCACCTGGAAGACTTCCAGGCCGTTGAGCGCGAGGCGGCAGCCGTGCTTGCGCTGCCTGAGCTTCCCGAGCCAGCCAGGCTGATCCTGGTGCCGAGCGCGCGGGCGCTGGCCTGGTTCGAGGCTGGCCGCCTCACCGAGGCCTTTGACGCGGCTGCGGCCGCCGAGCAGGAGGCGCGGCGGCTGAAATTCGACCGGCACTTCTTCGCCGTGGACTACCTGCGCGTGCTGTCCGGCATCGCGCTGGAGCGGCGGGACCTCGATGTCGCGGAACATCTCGCCGAGCAGGCACTCTCGCTCACCGAACGCCGGCGGCCCATCTTCGAGTTCCTGACCCTGCTCGACCGGGCCAGGATCTGGGCCGCTCGCGGGGATTCCCGCCAGGCCCTCGCGACCGTCGAGGCGGCCCGCCGCGTCATGGCCAGCACCGGGTCAGAGCTGCTGGTGCGGGCAAATGAGCTGGAGGCAACCTTGCGCCTCTCGCTCGGCGACCTAAGCGCCCCGGCCGTCCTGGCCAGAAGGCTGCCCCCCGCCCGCCGCGCTCTGCTGCTCGCCAAGATCGCACTCGCCGCGGACGATCATCGGACTGCGCAGGAACACCTGCACTCGCCCGCACTGAGCGATCTGACGCTCCGGCATGATCTGGAACGTCAGCTGCTCGTCGCCGCAGCGGCGATCACGCGCGGCGACCCCATGACCGCTGGCATCGTGGCCGGCGCTCTCCAGACCGGCCGCCGTGAGCGCTTCGTCAATACCCTCGTTACCACCGCGCCCCGGGTGACGAGCTACCTAGTCGAGCATGCGACGCAGATGCGGTCGGACCCGTTTCTGGAGCAGCTCATCGATGCGGCGATCCAGGTGCGAGCCGCGCAGCCGGTCGGCAGGGGATCCCGCCCCGCGGTTACCGAGTCGCTGACCGCCGCCGAGCTGCGCATCTTGCGGCTCTTGCCGACCAGCACCTACTTGCAGATCGCCGCCACCCTCTATGTATCGCGCAACACAGTAAAGACCCAACTCCGGTCGATCTACCAGAAACTCGGGGTGACATCGCGCTCGGAGGCAATTTCGCGGGCCGTCAACCTTCAGCTGCTCTGATACCGGCGGGATAACTCTGGCCAGGCCGCGACACCCGAAATGGCCCGGGACTGCGGCTGGACGTTAAGCGCCGGGATCACCCTCGAATGGGTGACGACGCCGCGGGACGGCCGGAACAGAATCTGGCCAAGGATGGAGGCGCGGCGCAGATGGACCAGACCGAGGCTGGCCCGCCGGCAGAGCCAAGTATCTGACGGTGCGCCAGGCTGCGTTCATCGGTGTCGGAGCGATGGTGGGTGCGGGCATCCTCACGCTGCTGGGTGCGGCCGGCGAGGTGGCGGGGGTGTCGGCCACTAGGTCATGAGGAGCTGAGATGACCACGGTCAAGCACCCGGGCGAGGACGTCGCCTGGTACGCCATGTCGGCGGAGAACGTGGCCGGGCAGATCGGTGTCGATCCGGATCGCGGGCTGGATGCCGACGAGCTGGCGCGGCGGCTGGCTGAATACGGGCCTAACGAGCTGGCGACCGAGCCGCCGCCCAGTGTGTGGGTGGTCGGGCGGGGGCAGCTGGCGAACCCGATGAACATCATGCTGCTGATCGTTTGCGCGGCCAGCTTCGCGATCGTGCAGGTGGCGACGGGCGTGGTGGTGCTGGGGCTGGTGGTGTTCAACGTCGTCATGGGCTCGGCCCAGGAACTGAAGGCCCGGGCCAGCGTGGAGGCGCTGGCGCAGCTGCAGGTGCCCCGGGCCCGGGTGCGGCGGTCCGGTGCGGTCGAGGAGATCGAGTCGACCCAGCTCGTGCCCGGTGACGTGGTGCTGCTCGAGGCCGGTGACGTCGTCCCGGCGGACGGCAGGATCCTCTCCTCCGCCACCCTGGAGGTGCAAGAGGCTGCGCTTACCGGTGAGAGCGCACCGATAGCCAAGGACCGGGTGACCCTGCCCGAGGGCGAGATCGCGCTGGGCGACCGCACGAACCTGGTGTTCCAGAACACGCAGGTCACCCGCGGCACGGCGACGTTCGTGGTGACCGCCACCGCCGAGGCGACCCAGATGGGCCAGATCGCCGGCATGGTGACGGCCACCAAACGCTCCCGGTCGCCGCTGCAGCGCGAACTGGACAGCATGACCAAGGTGTTCGGGCTGATCGCCTTTCTCGCCGTGGCGGTGATCGCCATCTTCGGCATCGTGCGGGGCCAGGACACCACGACCCTGGTGCTGCTGTGCATTTCGACCGCGATCGCGTCCATCCCGACCGGCCTGCCGACGTTCGTGCAGGCCATGCTGTCGTCGGGAGCGCGCCGGCTGGCCGAGGCGAAAGCGGTGGTCAAGTCGCTCACCGACGTCGAGACCCTGGGCGGGACGACGGTCATCAACAGCGACAAGACCGGCACGCTGACGATGAACGCGATGACAGCGACCACGATGCTGGCCGGCGGGGACTGGTTCAAGATCGAAGGCCCCGGCTACAAGAAAGCCGGCGCGATCCTGGGCGTGGCCGGAGGCGAGCTGCCGGACTTCCGCCGCCTGTCCCTGGGCCTGACGCTGTGCACCGACGCCACCGTCGGCGACGACGAGTCGGTCATCGGTGACCCGACGGAAGCGGCCTTCGTGGTGCTCGCCGCCAAGATGGGCGCCGACGCAGCAGAGACACGGGAAGCCCTGCCCCGCCGGGCCGAAGTACCGTTCGATTCCGAGTACAAGTTCATGGCCACCTTCCACGACTGCCCCGACTGGCTGGCCGGCGGGATCTTGCAGCAGCCCCATTTCGTCAGCGTCAAGGGCGCGCCCGACGTGGTCGTGGAACGCTGCGGCCGGGTGCTGTGGCACGGCCAGCAGGTGCCGATGGCCACGGTGCACGACGAGATCCTGGCCGCCAACCGCCAGCTGTCGGAGCGCGGGCTGCGGGTGCTCGCGTTCGCCGCCCGTGACCTCGACGACGCGGCGATGTCCGCGGCCATGGCTGACCCGATGGCCGGTGTCACCGATCTTGTCTTCGTCGCGCTGGTCGGGATCATGGACCCGCTCCGCACCGAGGCCAAGGACGCGGTGCACACGGCGCTGGCCGCCGGGATCGACGTGCGGATGATCACCGGCGACCACACCGTGACGGCCCGGGCGATCGCCGACGAACTTGGCCTCGGGCCGGGCGTGATCACCGGCACCGAGCTGCAGCACCTGACCGACGAGGAGGTCCTCGACCGGCTGCCCGAACTCCACGTGTTCGGCCGGGTGGCGCCCGAGGACAAGCTACGGCTGGCCCGGCTCATGCAGGAGTCAGGCCAGGTGGTCGCGATGACCGGCGACGCCGTCAACGACGCGGCAGCGCTGAAGCAGGCCGACATCGGCGTCGCCATGGGCAGCGGCTCCGAGGTGTCCAAGCAGGCGGCCAAGATCGTGCTGACCGACGATAACTTCGCCACCCTGGTCCGCGCGGTGGACTACGGCCGGGACATCTACCGGCGGATCTCCACCTACGTCAGGCTGCAGCTGACGATCCTGTCGTCGGTGCTCCAGCTGATGGTGTACGCCACGATCTTCAACATCAACGGCGGCGTCGCCCTGTTCCCGCTGCAGCTGCTGTTCGCCAAGTTCTTCGTGGTCATCACAGTGGTGATCGGGTTCATCGTCGATGTCCCTGACCCCGGGGTCATGCAGCGGCCGCCGCGGGAGCCCGGCACGAAGATCGTCAACCCGCCCCAGATCATCCGCTGGGTCGTGACGGGGTTCGTGGTCGCGGTCACGGCACTCGCCGTACTTGAGTGGGGGCCGGGCACGCCGAGCACCACGCATCCGTCGGCCTCCATGACCATGGCCTTCGCCATCGTCTCGCTCAGCGCGGTCAACATCGGCCTGATCATGCGGCGCGAGCGCCAGGCGCCGTGGGCTTCGCCGGTGTTCCCCTTCCTGGGCTGGATCATCCTCGGCTGGATCCTCACCTGGGCCGCTGTAGAACTCGGCATGCTCCAGCGGCTGCTCGACACCATGTCGCTCAGCGGACGGCAGTGGGTGGTCGTCATCGCGCTGTCACTCATCGCCCCAGCGGTCGTCGGGGTCAACAAAGCCATCCAGCTGCGGCGCCAGCGCCAGGCCCAGCCCGCAGAAACCGCGCAGCCGAAGGCCGGACCGGCCGTCCGGGGCTAGCATCGTGTTCGACCAGGCCGAAACCGGCTGCACACGATCAAGGCGATCCCCGGCCGGCAGCACCCCCGCGGTGCTATCTCAGCAAGGTAAGGACAACAGCAGATCAGGAAGGGGATGTCGTGGCTGATCTGGCCGTCAGGGCCGCGACATCCACGACGTGAGCGCGGGCGCCGGGTGCCATCGTGAGTGTTTCCGACCTGGCCATCGTGGCGGCGCTGATGTTCGCATGGGGCACGCTGTCGGCCCGGCTGGAACGGTTCGACGTCACCGCGCCGATCACCTTCGTCCTGGCCGGGCTGTTGCTAACTCATGGCCCGCTGGCGTTCTTGGGCGTCGAACCCAGCAATGAGCTGATCAAGGAACTCGCGGAGTTCACCCTCGCCCTGGTTCTGTTCTCCGACGCCTCCCGGGTCGGGCTGCATGAACTGCGGGCGGACGCCGCCCTGTACCTGCGGCTGCTCGGAGTCGGGCTCCCGCTGACGATCGGTCTGGGCACCCTGCTGGCCTTCGCCCTGGCCAGCAACGCCGGCATCTGGCTGGCCCTGCTGGTGGGCGCGGCGCTGGCGCCAACCGACGCCGCACTTGGCGCGGGCATGATGACCAACCCTGCGGTACCGGCGAGAATCCGCCGCCTGATCAATGTCGAAAGCGGCCTCAACGACGGAATCGCCACGCCTGTTGTCCTGGTGGCCCTGGCCGGAGCGGCAGCAGGAGGAGGGATCGCCGGCCACGGCCCAGCCGCGGCCGTTGCCGAGCTGGCTCTGGGCATTCTGGTGGGCGTAGCTGTGGGTGGTGCCGGTGGCCTGCTGGTGAAGGCAGCACGCCGGCGCGGATGGGCCGCGGAAGGCTTCGCCGGGCCCGCAGTGCTGGGCCTGGCGGTGTGCGCCTACGCGTCCGGGGTGGCATTGCACGGCAACGGGTTTATCGCCGCGTTTGCCGGCGGGCTCGCGTTCGGCACGGCCAGTGGCCGCAGCGGCGAGCCCCTGGTGCCGTTCGTCGAGGAAACGGGCGCCCTAGTGTCGCTGCTGGTCTGGCTGGCCTTCGGCGCCGTCGCCGTCGTACCCGCAGCAGAGAACCTGACCTGGCAGGTCGCGCTCTATGCGGTCCTGAGTCTCACGGTAGTGCGGATGGTGCCGGTGGCGATCGCCCTGGCTGGCGCACGGCTTGGCCGCGCGACGATCTTGCTGGTGGGCTGGTTCGGCCCTCGCGGCCTGGCGTCGGTGGTGTTTGCCCTGCTGGCGTTGGAGGAGCTGGGCAGCCACACTGCCGGTCAGGCTGTCGCCGTGATCACGATCACGGTGCTGCTCAGTGTCCTGGCGCACGGTGCCACGGCCGACCCGCTGGCCACCCGCTACGCCCGGCTGCTCGCCCGTCCCGCCAACGCACTTGCCGATGCCGAGGCACCGGGCATGCCGGAGCGCAGGCTCATCCGCCGCGCAGCCAGCGCACACGCCCCGGTAGGAGGAGCCAGGCCGAACCGGCCGAATTCACCCCCGGGCGGGTGAAGAACCAGCCGGGCACGGGTACCAGGATGAGCACATGTCCGACGCCTCAGTGGGCTGGGACAAGACGCAGCGGTAAAGCGCACCGAATGAGGAAAGAGGAATGTCATGGCTGATCTGATCGCTATCGGGTACCCCGATGAGACGACGGCGACGGCGGCCGCCGACGAGGCCTACCGGCTGGCCCGGGACCTGATCATCCAGCCGGATGCGATCGCGGTGATCGTGCGGGACAAGGAAGGCAACTACCACGTCCACACCCAGCATCACGCGGTAGGCGCCGGGGCGACCTGGGGCATGTTCTGGGGGATGCTGTTCGGCCTGCTGTTCTTCATCCCGGTGTTCGGGATGGCCATCGGCGCCGGGCTGGGCGCCCTGATGGGCAAGATGGCCAAGACCAGTATCGACAAGCAGTTCCAGGAGCAGGTCCGCGGCATGGTCCAGCCGGGTACCTCGGCGCTGTTCCTGATGCTGGAGAAGGTGACCCCGGACAAGGCCGTCGAGGCGATGAGCAAGTACGGCGGCACGGTTCTGAAGACCTCCCTGTCCAAGGACGACGAGAAGGAACTCCAGGACGCCCTGCACGGAAATCAGGCCGCCCAGTAACCACCCAAGCCGTGATCCCAGCCGACTTCCCAGATCCGGGCCACCGTCGCCTGACAGGGACTGGGATGTCGTTCCCTAGGCGGGGCACGCCTAGGCCGGGCTGGCCTCCGCTCGGTAACGTAGCGCGCCAGCGTGCACGGCGGCATGCACCGCGCGGGCGATCCGGGCGCCCCACAACGACCGCGGCCCGGCGAAGTCCTGGGGCCGGCCCGCCGCCGGGGCGGCCACGCAGATGGCATCCGACGCGGTGCCCGTCGCGCGGAAGCCCGCCTCCAGCACGGCCTGGGTCTTGGCCTCGGTGGCGGTCATCACCGCGTTGACGTAGGCGGCGTCGCTGAGCGGCACGGGAACCGAGACGATGATGTTGATGGTGCCCGGCCGCCAGGCCGGGTCCAGCTCACGATCAGCCGTACCCGGTGGCGCTGCCGCCCAGGCCGGGACGCGCAGGCCGACCGTGGCCGCGGCGTGCACCCCGTCGTCTTCGCACTGCACCATACCGGCGACGCTGGCCGCGGTGAGCAGCCCGACGCCCTCACGGCCCAGGCCAAGGCCGCCGGCCAACTCAGCTACGTGCGCGGCCGGGTCCATGCGGCTGTAGGAGGCGGCCACCTGGGCGTTGAGCACCCACTCGCGCGGCCCGATCCCACCACCCGCCACGCCGCTGGAAATCATTCGCCAACCCGGGCCCGGGCACCACACCGCCACCGGCAGCCGCACTCCGTCCGGGCGATGCCAGCGCATCTCCAAGTGCATGGGCACAGGACACTACTACTGGTCCTGCTGGCCTCTCCACATGAGCTGGCCGGTGCTGGGCTCGCCAACAGCCACGCTGGCACCTCTCTGCTGGCATGCGAGATGCCGCACGAACGCGGAGGCCGCCTCCACCGTGACCCAGCTACCGGCCGCTGGCACGTCAGCGAAGGGTACGAGCACCACCCTGTGTACTGGGTGACCTGGATCGGCGCCGCTGCGTTCGCGGCCTGGTCCAATGCCCGGCTGCCTACCCGCGCCGAGCTGATCGTGGATCAGCTCACTGGGCGGTCGGACGCGCTCGCTCGCCGCCCTCGACCAAGTTCTGATCGAGTCTTTAGGCTCAGAGGCCGATGTTGGACGTGGCTCCCATGTAGCGAGCCGGCGCCGGGGAATCCGGCCATGGCCAGCTGTCCGAACTTCTCGGTGAAACCCAGACTCGGCAGGTCGGCGAGCTTCACGAATTCCACGCCCCGGATCGGCCGCGTATCAGCGCCCTCGGTGAATTGCTGGATGGCCTGACGGCAGCACCCACGGGCGAATCACGGACGGATAATCAAGGCCCGGCTCCCTGAGAGCGGGAACCGGGCCTGTGATCTGCTACTCCATGAGTAGCCCCGAGCGGATTCGAACCGCCGCTACCGCCTTGAGAGGGCGGCGTCCTGGGCCACTAGACGACGGGGCCAGACACTGCATCGTAGGGTACCGCGTGGGATGACGCCAAATGGACATCGCGCCGGCCTGCCGCGGGCTCGCGCCGGCCCGCCGCGGCTCCCCGCAAGCAGAGCCGGCCCCACTGCCGCCGGGCACGCGGCGCCGTCCGGCCCTCCACGGGGTAACGGCAAGGGCAAGTCAGGCAAAAATCCAGGAATCTGGAAAGGATGTGCCAACCGCATGATCACCCCCTGTAAGGGTAAATGCCGCACATGCTGGCCTTCATCCTGATTCTGCTGATCGTGGGACTCATCGCCGGGGCGCTGGCGCGCCTGCTCGTCCCCGGCCGCGACCCCATCGGCCTGCTGGGGACCATCGTCCTCGGCGTGCTGGGGTCCTTCCTCGGCGGGTTCATCCTGAACCTGATCGAGTACCACACCCTCGCCGTGCACGCCCTCCGCACCGCGGGGATCATCGGCTCCATCGTCGGGGCCGTGATCCTGCTGATCCTGTACCGGCTGTCCGGTCACGAGCGCGGCCACAAGCGGTCCGGCCGCAGCCGTACCCGCGGCGGCAAGCGCCGCTGGACCTGAACGCGCCTGCCGGCCCCAGCGGGCCGGCCCCATCGCGTGGGCCTGACCGGCCCGGCATGGCCAGGCCCGGTCCGGCGTTGAGCAGGGCATGAACGCAAGCCACGGGATGGACGTCGCGACGGCGGTGCAGCGCTGGCGGCTCGGGCCGCACCCGGAAGGCGGGTACTTCCGGGAGACGTACCGTTCCGCGCGGCAGACGGTCCCGGCCGGATGGCCGGGTGAGCGGGCCCTGGCCACGTCGATTCTCTACCTGCTCCCGGCCGGCCGGGAGTCCGCGTGGCACCGGGTCCGGGGCGACGAGCTATGGCTCTGGCAGGGCGGCGCGCCCATGGACCTGCGGATCGGCGCCGAGACCCGCCGGGTCGGGCCTGACCCTGTAGCCGGGCACGAGCCCCAGGTCCTGGTCCCCGCGGGAGCGTGGCAGTCCGCCACGTGCGCGGCCCCGGCGGGGTCCTGGTCTCTGGTCGCCTGCGTGGTCGTGCCGGGCTTCGACTTCGCCGATTTCGAGTTGCGCCCGGAGCATGGGAACGAAAAACCGGCAGGGCCCTCATGATGAAGAAGGCCTGCCGGTTATCACCCTGCTGGGGTACCAGGACTCGAACCTAGACTAACGGGGCCAGAACCCGTCGGGCTGCCAATTACCCCATACCCCATCGCGCCAGGCGGAGCTACGCTCACCCGCGCCAGTGCAGTGTAGCCGAACCCACCCCCCTCCCGCGAAATCGTTCCGCCACCCGCCCGGATCCGGCCGCCGCACGGGTGTGCGGGTCCTTTCCCGGAGCGAGTCACGTGACGCCGGCCCGGGCGGGAGGACCGGCCGCGGGACCCGGGCCGTCCCCGCCGCCTGGCGCGTAGAGCCAGCACAGCGCGCGGTGCCCGGGCGCGGTCATCGCGTCGGGGGGACGGGTCTCGCACACGGGCATCGCGTGCGGGCAGCGGGCCCGGAACCGGCATCCCTGGCCCAGCGCGGTCTCCCGCATCTCGGCCCCCCGGGCGGCGCGGGCCGCCTGGCGCTGGCGCCGGGCGGCCGCCAGCGAGGTCCGGGACGCGGCCGGGTCAGGTGCGGCGCCGGCCAGGATCTGCGTATACGGATGAGCCGGGCTGAGGATGACCGAGTCGCTCGGGCCGTGCTCGACGATCTCGCCGCGGTACATCACCATGATCTCGGCGGAGAAGTGCCGGGCGGTGGCCAGGTCGTGCGTGACGTACAGCATGGCCAGGTTCCGGTCCTGCTTCAGCCGGTCCAGCAGGTTCAGGATCTCCAGCCGGATCGACACGTCGAGCATGGACACTGGCTCGTCGGCGAGCAGCACGCCGGGGTCCGTGGCCAGGGCCCGGGCGATGGCCACACGCTGGCGCTGGCCGCCGGACAGTTCGTGCGGGTGCCTGGCCGCGACTTCCCCGGGCGGGGTCAGGTTCACCGAGCGGAGCAGGTCGTGGACGGCCCGGTCCACAGCCTCGCCGCGGGGGCGGCCCGGGCGCAGCAGCAACGGCCGGGCCAGGTGATGCCGGACGGTGTGCATCGGGTTAAGCGAGGCGAACGGGTCCTGGAAGACCAGTTGCACCTCGTGCCGGTAGGCGCGGAGCGCCCCGCCGTGGCGGGGCGCGGGCCGCCCGTCGAGCAGGATCTCCCCCGCTGCCCGCTTCTGCAGCTGGGCCAGCGCCCGGACCACGGTGGATTTGCCGCTGCCGCTCTCACCGACCAGGGCGAGGGTCTGGCCGGCCCGGAGGGTGAAGGACAGGTTGTCCACCGCCCGGAAGCGCTGCCCGCCCCGCTGCCCGAACTCGACGGTCAGGCCGGAGACCTCCAGCAGGCTCACGTGTCACCTCCGCTCGCGTCCGCGGCCCCGACCCGGTCCGCACCGCCCGTCCCCTCGGGGGGCATCTCAGCGGCGGGCGTCTCAGCCGTGGGCGTCCCGCTCAGCGCCGGGGGCGGACCGTCCGTGCACTGGTCGGGATCATGCAGATGGCAGGCGACTTCCCAGCCGCCGGCCTGCGGGGCCAGGGCCGCCGCCCGCCCGGCCGGCGGGCGCAGCGCCGGGTGGATGCCCGCGCAGGCCCCGAACCCGTGGTCGCAGCGGGGCAGGAACGGGCAGCCGGGAATGTCGGTGCGCAGATCAGGCGGGCTGCCCGGCACCCCGCGCAGCTCGCGGCGCACGCCGCGGATGTCCGGGAAGGACCGCAGCAGGCCCAGCGTGTACGGGTGCGCCGGCGCCGCGCCGACCAGCTCGGACGGGGCCCGCTCGATCACCTCCCCGGCGTACATGATGGCGAGCCGGTCACTGACCTCCAGCAGCAGCGACAGGTCGTGGGTGATGAAGATGACGCTGAAGCCCAGTTCCTCACGGAGCCGCTCGATCTCGTCCAGGATCTCCCGCTGGACCACCACGTCCAGGGCGGTGGTCGGCTCATCCATGATGACGATCTCGGGCTCCAGGGCCAGCGCCATCGCGATCATGACCCGCTGCCGCATCCCGCCGGACAGCTCGTGCGCAAACCCGTGGATCCGGGCCGGGTCGATCCCGACCATGTCGAGTAGTTCCCGGGCCCGGGCCTGGCGCGCGGCCCGGTCGGTGTGCGGCCGGTGGGCCTCGAAGATGTCGTCGAACTGGCGGGCCAGGCTGGTCACCGGGTTGAGCGCGTTCATCGCGCTCTGGAACACCATCGCGATCGTGTTCCAGCGGAACTGGCGCAGGTCTTCCCCCCGGAGGGCCAGCACGTCGACCGGGGCGCCATCCGCCGGGAAGAACGTGATGGACCCGCCGGTCTGGCGGGCGGGCGGCTTGAGCATCCGGGTCAGCGCGTAGGCCAGGGTGGATTTTCCGCAGCCACTCTCGCCCGCGATGCCGAGTACCTCGCCGCGGCGCAGCTCGATCGTGACATCGCGGACGGCGCGGGTGGGGCGCTGCCCGGCGTACTCCACGCTGAGGTGCCCGGCCCGGAGGACCACATCCGGGTGCCCCGCGGCGGCGGGCGGCTGGCCATTGGCCATCTCAGTCATCCCTCGCTCCGCCGGGCGCGGGCCGACCCGGCGCGGGCGGCCCGGGACGGCCGGTAGACCCGCAGCCGCGGGTTGAGCAGCTCGTCCAGGCTGAAGTTGATCAGCGCGAGGCCCATGCCGAGCAGCGCGATGCACAGGCCGGGCGGGATGAACCACCACCAGGCGCCGACCGACAGCGCCTGGTCGTTGTACGCGAGGTTGAGCATGTTTCCCCAGGTCAGAAGCGTCGGATCACCGAGGCCGATGAACGCCAGGGCCGCCTGGGTGAGGATGGCGAAGATCGTGGCGAAGATGAAGTTCGACACGATGATCGGCAGTTCGTTGGGCAGGATCTCGACGAACACGACGCGCCACGCCCGCTCCCCGGCGGCGCGGGCTGCGAGCACGTACTCCCGGTTGCGCACGGACAGGGTCTGCGCCCGCAGCACCCGGGCCGCCGCCGCCCAGCTGGTCAGCGCGATGACCACGATCAGCGGGCCGAGCCCGTTCGACTTGACGTCCGCGATGATCACGATGACCAGCGGCAGCGTGGGGATGACCAGGAAGACATTGGACAGCAGGCTCAGCGCCTCATCCAGGAAGCCGCCCGCGTACCCGCCGCTGATGCCGATCACGATCGAGACCACGGTGGCCAGCAGCCCCGCGCCGATCCCGATCGCCAGCGAGGCCCGCGTGCTGACCACCAGCTGCTCGAACACGTCCTGCCCGATCTGGGTGGTGCCCAGCCAGTGGGCCAGCGACGGCGGGGCCAGCTCCGTGCGGCTCAGCTGGTTCGGGTTGGCCGCGAAGAACGGCCCGATGACGGCGAGCAGCAAGAAGAAACCGACGATCACGGTGCCCGCGACCAGCCGTGGCGAGCGGAAGGCCTCACGGACCCGGCCGCCGAGCCGCTGGGCGTCCACGCCGGGCTCGGCCGCGGTGGCCGCGACGACGTTGGTGGCGGTCACCGGGACAGCCTCGTCCGCGGGTCGATGAACCCGTGCATCAGGTCGACCACGAGGTTGGCCCCCAGGACCGCGAACGTGATGACCAGGAAGATGCCCTGCATCAGCGGATAGTCGTTGTTGTTGACCGCCTGCACCAGCTTCTCGCCGAGCCCCGGGTAGGAGAACACGTACTCCATCGCGATCGCCCCGCTGACCACGAACCCGAGGGAGATGGCGAAGCCCGAGACGCTGGGCAGTACCGCGTTGCGGGCCGCGTAGCCGATCATGATCCGCCGCTGCCGGAGCCCTTTCGCCTCGGCCGCGACCACGTAGTCGTCGGACAGGGTGGAGACCATCATGTTCCGCATGCCGAGCAGCCAGCCGCCGACCGAGCTGAGCACGATGGTGAGCGCGGGCAGGATCGCGTGCTGCACGGCGGACGCGAGGAACGGCAGGTTCCAGCCCGGGCTGAGCTCAGAGTTCGTGTCATATCCCTGCCCTTGCGGGAAAACGTGCCACACGTTGGAGGAGAACAGGTACAGCATGATCAGCGCGAGGAAGAAGTACGGCATCGCGGTGAGCAGCGTGGTGGCCGGGATGATCGCGTCCAGCCGGGAGCCGCGCTTCCAGCCGGCCAGCGCGCCGAGGCCGATGCCGAGCCCGAAGCTGATCACCGTCGCGGTGCCGACCAGGATCAGGGTCCAGTAGATGGACTGGCTGATCTCGGAACTGACCGGGGTCGGGAAATCCGCGATGGACAGGCCGAGCCTGAGGTGGGCCAGGCCGTCCAGGTACCGCCAGTACTTCACGACGATGTTGCCCCCGCCCAGGCCCAGCAGCGCCGTCAGCACCCTGGCCTCGCCGGGTGGGGGCGTGCCCGACTGGCTCATCCTGCCGATCAGCGCCTCGACCGGGTTACCCGGGATGAGCTGCGGCAGCAGGAAGTTGATGGTGAGCGCCACCCAGGCGGCCACCAGGTAGAACCCGAGCTTGCGGGCCACGAAGCGCACGCCCGGCCTCCTTTCTGGTCCCCGGGCGGCGGCCAGCCGGTCACGCAGGCCGGCTGGCCGCCGCCCCCGGGCGGATCAGGCGCGGGCGGCCGTCACTTGCTCACCGGGAGGAGCCGCGCGGCGATCCAGCCGATGTCCGGCTGGATGTACACGGCCGGGGCGCCGTAGGCGTTCGACACGGTGGGGATGTTGCCGACATGGTGCCCGTTGAACTCGATCTCGTTCTGCGACTCCCACAAGGGGATGAGCGGCAGGTTCTGCGCGAAGATGTGCTCGATCTTGCCAAAGGCCGGTTTCTGCGTGGCGGGGTCGGTCGTGCCGGCGATCTGGCTGAGCACCGCGTCCACCTGCGGATTCTTGTAGCGGCCGAAGTTCCCGACCGTGTCCGCCTGGCCGATCGCGGGGGCGATCCCGCTGTCGAGCAGCGTGTAGTAGTACGACCAGGGGTCCGGCGTGTAGCCGAAGCTGTCCATCAGGAGCTGGAAGTTCCCGTTGTCCTGGTCGGAGATGAACGCGGTGTACGCCTCCTGATCGATGCTCAGGTTGATGCCGGCCGGCTTGAGTTCCTGCTGGATGATCTGGAGATCGCTGAGGTAGTCGGTGTAGCCCGCGACCATCTTGACCGTCAGGTTCAGCGGCGTCTTGATGCCCGCCCTGGACAGGTCGGCCTTGGCTGCAGCCACGCTGGGGCTGGGCAGCTTGGCGCTGGCCAGCGACGGGTCGAGCACCGAGTTGTAGTTCGGCGTGATCAGGGCCTCGGGGTTGGTGGCCGGCGCGTACCCGTTGTAGACGGTGTTGCTGATGTAGCTCCGGTTCAGCGCGGCGCTGATCGCCTGCCGGACGGCCAGCTTGGTGGTCGGCCCGGTGGCCATGTTCGGCACCAGGAACGTGGTGGCCAGCGGGATGTCACTGACCACGAAGTTCGGGTCCTTGGCCAGGTAGGTCCGCTTGATGTTCGGAATGAACGCGCCCGTCCAGTCCAGCTGGCCGGCCTCGATCGCCGCGTCCAGGGTCGTGTTGCCGCTGTAGGAGATGAACCGGACCGTCTTGAAGTGCGGCAGCCCCGGCATGTAGTAGTGCGGGTTCGCGGTGAGCTCGAAGGCCTGCGGGGTGAACTTGGACAGGACATAGGCACCCGTCCCGACCGGGTGGGTGTTCAGGAACGTGGTCGGATTCTTGACCGACTGCCAGATGTGCGCGGGCAGCATCTCCACCCGGCCGAGCGCGTAGTACGCGTCGGTGTAGGCGGGCTTGGTGAAGGTGATTGTCACCCCGTAGGCACCGTCAGCCGAGATACCCGCCAGCGGGAGGCCGAACTTGTTCATCGCGGTACTGTGCAGCGCCTGGTCGAAGGTGAAGACCACGTCCTGGCTGGTGAAGGGCTTGCCGTCGCTCCACTTGACGTGGTGGCGCAGTTGCACGGTGAGGGTCTTGCCGCCGGCGGCCCAGGCGTAGCTGGTGCCCAGCCAGGGCTGGATGTCCCCGGCCTTGGCCGTGTTGTAGAAGAACAGCGGCTCGTAGATCATGCCGTTGGTGGCGTCTTCGGCGTTCGGGGAGTAGAGGTTGAAGTCATCGGGGTAGGCCGTGGCCCCGGTGGCGACCGTGAGCACGCCCGCCGGGCCGGAGGAGGCTGAGCCGGAGCCGCTGCCGCTGCTGCTGGCGCCGCAGGCGGCCAGCAGACCCACCGCCACAATCGTGGCGCCGGCGGCAACACCGCGAACGCGCCAGGGTCTCGACAACATTGGGGATTCCCTCTTTTCTATTAGCGTTGGCTTCCAATCCTGCTGGAATACCTGGTAACGCATCCCGCCGTTGTGCGCGCGAACTACGGAGGGTCACTCACCGATGCTGAACCGGCCTCGCTATTCGGTTATGTGTGCGGAGCCCGGCGTGCCGGGCTGCCGTTGTACCGGGCAGCCGTCGTTGCGACTGAGCGAAGCACTATACCGGTTAAGTGTCAACCCTTCCTGGACCTCGGGTGAAGCGGGGATGCCGTATCGTTAAGGTTCCCGGGGGCCGGGCTGGTGACGCAGCCTGACGGCCGCGGTCATCTCGCCCCAGGCGGGCGGCACGAGCTCGCGGGCGAGCGGGCCGGGCCGCCCGGCCTGCCCGCGTCCAGGCCTAGGAAGCGGGCCGGGCCGCGACACGCCGGGGTGCCCCCGTGCTGGCGCGGACGGTGAGCACCGGCGCGGGCGCCTGGTAATTGCCGACCTCAGCCCCGGCCGCGGCCTGGGCCAGGGCCCGCGCCGCATGCGCGCCGTAGTCGGACACGTCCCGGGTCAGCGCGGTCAGTGGCGGATGGACGACCTGGCAGAACACGGAGTCGTCCCAGGCCACGATGGAAAGGTCGGCGGGGACCTGCACGCCCTTCTGCTGGGCGGCCCCCAGGCCGGAGACGGCCATCAGATCGTTGTCGTAGACGATCGCGGTCGGCGGATGGCCGTCCTCCAGCAGCCGGACCGTGGCCCTGGCCCCGTTCTCGCCGGTGTAGTCGCCCTCCATCAGGACTGCGTCCATCCCCATCGCCCGGGTAACCGCGCGGAAGGCGTCGGTCCGGATCTTGGTGTGCCAGAGCCGGGGGATACCGGTAACCCGGGCGATCCGCTGGTGCCCGGCCGCGGCCAGGTACTCGACCACGGCGCGGGTCGCGGCTGCGTCATCCTGCCAGACGGCGGGCAGCGAGCCCGCGCCGGCGGGCGTGCCGATGACCACGGCGGGCATGCCCAGTTCCTCCAGGACCGCCACCCGCCGGTCATCGACCTGGAGGTCGACCAGGAAGACGCCGTCCACCCGCCGCTGGGCCCACCACGAGCGGTACATGGCGATCTCGGCGTCCTGGTCCTCGGCCATGGTGAACAGCAGCGGGGTGTGGTCCCGTGACAGCTCGGCCTGGATGCCGGACATGAGCTGGGTGAAGAAGGGCTCCACGCCGAGCGTGCGGGCGGGCCGGTCGATGATGAGGCCGAAGGCTCCCGCCCGGCCGTCGGACAGGGCCCGGGCCGCGCTGTTGGGCTGGAAGCCGATCTCGTCCGCGATGGCCAGGATCCGTTCCCGGGTGGCGGCGGACACGCCGGGCTGCCCGTTCAGCGCGAAAGACACCGCCGCCTTGGTCACCCCGGCGCGTCGCGCGATGTCCGCGATGGTCGGACGTTTCACCCGATTCCTCCCAGCGGGCGCCCCCAGCCCGGCACCCCGCGCTGGCCAGTGTAACGAGCGGCCTGCGCCACGCCAGGGCCGCGGCGCCCGCCCGGGCGGCCGGGGCCAATCTCCGTTGACACTTAACCGGTATAGTGCTTCGATCGCATTGGCTCTTGGTGCGTATCACCCGCCCTCCGCCGTAGAGAGGAGCCTTCCGCAATGCACAGGAACGCCGCCAGACTCACTTCCGGGGGGCGGCCAGCCAGTTGGCTCGGGGCCAACTTCTGGTCCCGGACGGGCGGCCCGCTGATGTGGCGGAACTACGACCCCGAGGTAATCCAGGCCGAATTGCGGGTGCTGCGCGCGCACGGGCTGTCGATGACCCGGTCATTCTTCTACTGGCCCGATTTCATGCCCGAGCCATACCGTATCGACGACGAGATGACCGCCAGGTTCGGCGATTTCCTCGACCGGCACGCGGAGGCGGGCCTGACCACCGTGCCCACCTTCCTGGTGGGCCACATGTCCGGGGAGAACTGGGATCCGGCCTGGCGGGCCGGGCGTGACCTCTACTCGGACGTCTGGATGGTCGCCCGGCAGGCGTGGTTCGCCGCCGAGATGGTCCGGCGCTTCGCCGGGCACGAGGCGGTCGGCGGCTGGCTTGTCTCCAACGAGATGCCGATCTACGGCGGCACCGCGCCCCGGGAGACGATCGCCGCCTGGGCCCAGATCATCCTGTCCGCGGTCCGCGGGGCCGGCGGCACCCAGCCGGTTTCCCTCGGCGACGGCGCGTGGGGCATCGAGGTCAGCGGGCGCGACAACGGGTTCTCGGTCGCGGACACCGCCCGCCAGTGCGACTTCGTCGGCCCGCATGTCTACCCGGTCGGCGACGACCTGGCCCGCCAGCACTACGCCGCGGCCTGGGCCTGCGAGCTGGCCGCGACCTACGGCGCGCCGGTGATCCTGGAGGAGTTCGGGGTGAGCTCGGACTTCGTGTCCGACGCCAGCGCGGCCCACTACTACCGGCAGGTACTGCACAATTCGCTGCTGGCGGGTGCGACCGGGTGGATCGCCTGGAACAACACCGACTACGACGACCTGGCCGGCCAGGATCCTTACCGGCACCATGCGTTCGAGATGCACTTCGGGCTGACGGATGCGCACGGCACGGCCAAGCCCCAGCTGGCCGAGATGGCGGCGTTCGGCGAGACCCTGGGCCGGGTCGGTGTCGGGGACTGCCGCCGGTCCGGCAGCGACGCGGCCCTGGTCATCCCGTCGTACCTGGACACCGTCTACCCGTTCACGGTCGAGGAGGACCGCACCTACCTCGCGGACGTGCTGCGCCAGGCGTACGTCTCGGCCCGGCTGGCTGACCTGCCCCCGGCCCTCACCCGGGAGAGCACCGGGATCGGCCCGGACGCCCGGCTGTACCTGGTGCCCTCGGCCAAGCAGCTGCTCAGCCCCACCTGGCATCAGCTGGAGGAACTGGCCGAGGCCGGGGCGGTCGTCTACGTGTCCTACTCGCCCGGGTCCCACGGCGCGCACGCCGGCCCGTGGTACGCGCGGCTGAACGGCATGTTCGGGGTGCGGCATGAGCTGGGCTACGGCGCGCAGGCCCGGACCGAGGGTGAGCAGGTCACGTTCACCCTGGTGCAGGACTTCGGGACCCTCCCGCAGGGCGCCCAGCTGCGCTTCGCCGCGGCAGGCAGCGGGCCGGGCCGCAGCTACCTGCCGGTCCGGCCGGACGGCGCCGAGGTGCTCGCGGTGGACGCCCGGGACCGGCCGGCCCTGCTGGTGCGCAACGCGGGTGCCGGAGCGCTGATCCTGTGCACGTATCCCATCGAGTACCTGGCCGCCGTGACGCCGGGCGCCAACCCGGACGCCACCAGCACCCTCTACGACGCGCTCGCGATCTACGCGGGCGTGCGCCGGCCGGTGACCGTGGACGACCCGCGGGTGGCGGCCGATGTCCTGGTCCGCGCGGACGGGGCCCGGTTCGCCTGGCTGGTCAGCCACGCGGCGGAACCCGTCACGATCAAGCCGCAGCTCAGCTCGGGGTCGCGGCTGTGCGGCCTGGACGGCGCGCCCGCCAGCGAGACCATCTCGCTGGATCCGTTCGGGGTCGGCGTGTTCACCATCGAGCCCGGCCCGGCGCCCGCCGGCTGAGCAGGCCAGCGGCCATGACACCGGCGGGACCGGGCGGGACCGGGCGGGTCAGCCTATCGCCTTGACCGCCTGGGCCAGCCGGGCCAGGGCCCGCTCCCGGCCCAGCAGCTCGATCGACTCGTACAGCGGCGGCGAGACGCGCCGCCCGGTCACCGCGGCCCGCACCGGCGCGAACGCCGCCCGCGGCTTGAGGCCGAGCCCGGTCGGCTCGACCAGCGCGGCGGACAGCGCCGCCTTGATCGCCTCCCACGTCCACGGCTCGACCTCGGCCAGCACCGCCTCCGCGGCCTGGAGCACGGGCAGCGCGTCCGGGCCGAGGGCCCGCTCGGCCTCCTGCGCTTCCACCTCGAAATTCTCCTCGTCGGCGAACAGGAAGCCGAGCATGCCCGGTGCCTCGGTGAGCCGGCTGATCCGGGTCTGGATGAGCGGCGCGGCCGCCGTGACCACGGCCAACTCCGCCTCACTCGCCGGATCGCCGATCACCCCCGCCCGCTGCAGGAACGGGATGATCCGCAAGACGAAATCGGCGGGGTCCAGCGCGCGGATCTTGTCCCCGTTGATCGACTCGAGCTTGCGCACGTCGAACTGGGCCGCGTTCGTGTTCACCCGGGCCAGGTCGAACTCCGCGGCCATCTCGGCCAGCGTGAACTCCTCCCGGTCCTCCCCGGGAGACCAGCCCAGCAGGGCGAGGTAGTTGTCGATCGCCTCGGGCAGGAAGCCCTCGTGCCGGTACCAGTTGACCGAGACGACCCCGTTCCGCTTGGACAACCGCTGCCCGTTCGTGCCGAGCACGTAGGGCAGGTGCGCGAAGACCGGGAACTGGTCCTCGGGGACGCCCATGGCCCGGTATACGGCGATCTGCCGGGGGGTGGAGGACAGCAGGTCCTCGCCGCGCACCACATGGGTGATCTTCATGAGCACGTCGTCCACCGCGACGGCCAGCGTGTACAGCGGGGAACCGTCAGCCCGGGCCAGGACGAAGTCCGGCACGTGCTCGTGGTCGAAGGTGACCTCACCGCGGACCAGGTCGGTGAACGTGGTCGAACCCTTCGGGCATCCGGAACCGCACCACCGGCTTACGGCCCTCGGCCTGGTACGCCGCGACCTGCCCGGCGGTGAGCACCCGGCAGTGCCCGTCGTAGCCGCTCGGGCCGCCGCCGGCCCGGGCCGCGGCCCGGCGGGCGGCCAGTTCCTCGGGGCTGCAGTAGCAGTAGTACGCGTGGCCCTCGGCGAGCAGCCGCCGCACCCACTCGGAGTAGATGTCCAGCCGCTCGCTCTGCAGGTACGGGCCGTACGGGCCGCCGGCCTCCGGTCCCTCATCCCACTGCAGGCCGAGCCAGCGCAGCGTATCCAGCGCGGAGGCGATGTACTCCGTGGTGACCCTGCTCCGGTCGGTGTCCTCGATGCGCAGCACGAAGGTCCCGCCGGTGCGCCGGGCGAAGGCCCAGTCGTACAGCGCGGTCCGGATGTTGCCCACGTGCAGGTCGCCACTGGGCGAGGGGGCGAAGCGGACCCGCACCCCGCCCGCGGCGTGACCAGCGGGGGGCACCGGGTGCTCAGTCACGGTTCACCACCGTGTTGCGCAGCGACCCGATGTTCTCGATCGTCACGGACACTTCGTCTCCGTCCTCCAGGGGCCCGACGCCCGCCGGGGTCCCGGTCAGCAGCACGTCGCCGGGCAGCAGGGTCATCACCGTGCTGACGAACTCGACCAGCGCGGGCACGTCGTACAGCAGCTGCGAAGTGCGCGCCTGCTGGCGGACTTCACCGTTCACCTCGGTGGTGAGCTGGAGGTCGGCAGGATCGGCATCCGTCTCGATCCAGGGGCCCAGCGGGCAGAACGTGTCGAAGCCCTTGGCCCGGGTCCACTGGCCGTCCCGGGCCTGCAGGTCGCGGGCGGTCAGGTCGTTGGCGCAGGTGTAGCCGAAGATGACCTCGGCCGCCTGGGCCGCGGGCACCTCCCGGCAGAGCCTCCCGATGATCACCGCGAGCTCACCCTCGTAGTCCACGCGCTGGGTCAGCTTGACCGGGTAGGCGATCGGGTCTCCGTGGCCCACCACCGCGGTGGACGGCTTGAGGAACAGGACCGGCTCCGCGGGAGGCTCACCGCCCATCTCGCGGGCGTGATCGGCGTAGTTGCGGCCGACCGCCACCACCTTGCTCGGCAGCACCGGAGCCAGCAGCCGGACGTCATCCAGGGGGAACGTCGCCCCGGTGAACTGGACACCGCCCTTGCCCGGGCTGAACGGATGGCCGCGCAGTTCCGCGACCACGCTCAGCCCTGGGGCCCCGGTTACGGCCTGGGCCGCTCCGGCCCCATCCGCCTGGGCTTCCCCGACTACCCCGTATGCGACCTCGCCACCCTTGGCAAACCTCGCGATGCGCACCGCTCAACCTCTCGACGAGAGTCCCTGCGCCCAGGCTCGTTGCCGGGCTCTCTAGAGCCTACTGAGCGCGGCGGCCGGGCCGGGCCCGGCAGACCCGCACGGGCGGCTACTGCAGGTAGCCCTCGACCTCGGAGGCCGGCCGGGCCGCGCTGCCGCCCGGGTCCTCGCCGAACTCGCGGCGGGCGCGGCGCTGGCGGAGCAGGTCCCAGCACTGGTCGAGGGACTCTTCCACGGCCCGCAGGCGTGCCTGTTCCTCGGCGCTGGGCAGCTTGCCGTCGGCGACCTGCTTGCGCAGCTCGTGCTCCGTCTGGATCAGCTCGTCGATGTGGCCCAGGATCTCCTTGTCATCCATGAGTCCAACCGTACGGGAAACCGCGCGTTCCCAGGCCGCTGGCCCGCCAGCACCCGCCGGGCCGGGGCCGGCCCGCTAGCCTGGCCCGGTGCCGGATCCAGTGTTCCTGATCACCGGGGCGTCCGGCGGCATCGGCGCGGCCACCGCCCGGGCCGCGGCCCGGGCCGGGTACCGGGTGGTACTCACCGGCCGCAGGCCGGGCCCGCTGCGCGAGCTGGCCGCCGACCTCGGCGGTCCCCCGCGGGCCCGGCCCGCGTGCTGCGACGTGTCGGACTGGGATCAGCTGCTCGCCCTGGTCCGCGAGGTTCTCGGCGCGCTGGGCCGGCTCGACGTGGTCTTCGCCAACGCGGGCTGGTCGGCCCCGACCTCGTTCCTGGGCGAGGACGGCCTGGCGCCTGGCGAGTGGCACGGGCTGGTGGCCACGAACGTGCTCGGCCCCGCGCTGACGGCCCGCGCGGTGCTTCCGGCGCTGGCCAGGTCGGGCGGGCATCTGCTGCTCACCGGGTCGGTGGCCGGCCGCGTGACCCGGCCCGGAAGCCTGTACTCGGCCACCAAGTGGGCGGTCAGCGCGCTGGCCGCGGGCATCCGCGCCGAGTGCGTGGGCACCGGCGTCCGGGTCACCCTGATCCAGCCCGGGCTGACCGACGCCGGGCCAGCCGGCCCGGGACGGCAGGCCGACCCGAAGCTGGCTCCCGCCGATGTCGCGGCGGCCGTGATGTACGCGGTGGGCCAGCCCGCCGGGGTGGACGTCAGCGAGATCGTGATCAGGCCGGTCGGGCAGGATCCGTTCCGCTGACCCCGGCCGGGCCGAAAGCCGGCGCGGCCGGATCGAGAACGGCGCCGGCGCCGAGATCGGCCCGGCGCGGGGTCACGATGGCCCCGAAGAACGCCACGCAGAGCCCGAGCGCGACGGGAATGCACAGTGCGGCCGGGAGCCCGGCCACGCTGGCGCACCCGCCGATCAGCGCCGGGCCGCCGACCAGGCCGAGGTAGCCGAGGCCCGCCACCCGCGCGATGCCGGCGCCGGGCCGCTCCGGATCGGCGTGGCCCGCGGCCGACAGGAACTGCGGAACCGTGCAGGACAGGCCGGCCCCGCAGGCCGCGAACCCGATGACCGCGCCGACCGGGCTGCGGGTGCACAGCGCGGCGGCCAGCCCCGCCGAGGCCAGCAGGCCGCACCCGCGGACCAGGCAGGCCGGGCCGTAGCGGGCGGCCAGACGGTCACCGGCCATCCGCCCGGCCGCCATGGCCAGGGAGAAGCCGGCGAAGCCGGCGGCCACGTACCCGCGCGGGGCAGCCAGGTTGTCCCGGAGGTAAACCCCGCTCCAGCTGGCCGCCGCGCCCTCGGCGATCAGGCAGCACAGGGCCAGCAGGCCCAGCCGGGTCAGCCGGGCCGAGCCGGGCGGGCTCCAGGTGGCACGGCCGGGCCGGGCGAGCCAGCCGCGCCCCGGAGGGCGGCCGGGCCGGGCGGCCGGGCGCCCGCCGCGGTGGGCGCGCTCGCGGGCCAGCCAGCGCCCGGCGACGACCGAGACGGCCACCCCGGTCAGCACGATCCCCGCCAGGGCATCCGTCTGCGGGCGCCCGACCGGGGCGAGCTGGTGCGAGGCGAGCAGCCCGCCTAAGAGGGCCCCGGCCAGTCCGCCCACGCTGAATGAGGCGTGGAAGGAGGCCATCAGCGGCCGCCCGTAGGCCCGCTCGACGTGGACACCCTGCGCGTTGAGGCCCACGCTCAGCATGCCCCCGGCGATGCCGAAGGCCAGCACGGCCAGCATGACCGAGGGCAGGGTGGCGCCCGTCCAGAGGAACAGCGGCATGACCGCGACCGCGGCCCCCGCGAGCCGGCTCAGCCGGCCGCTGCCGAAGCGGTCGGCCAGGCGGCCCGCCAGCGGCATCACCACGACCAGGCCGGCCGGGCCCACCAGCAGCGAGGCGCCAAGCAGCCCGTCGGTCAGGTGCAGTCCCGCTTTCACGCCCGGAATCCGGGCGACCCACATGCCCTCGGTGATGCCCAGCAGGACAAAGTAGGCCAGGACCGCCGCCCTCGTGTTCCGCAGCGGCCTGGCTCCCCCGCCTGAGGCGTCACTTGAGGCCGAAAATGTCTCTAGGGACAAAGTTTGGATATGCGAACTATAGCGGGAACTTCCCTTTCGTGACAGTCCGCAAGGCGGCGATCCCAAAATGCAATGGCCCGCCCGGCGGCCCGCCCGCAAAGGCGGGCCGCCGGGAGATCACTCGCCGTCGCGCGGGGGCTGGTAACCGGCGCGCAGCAGCGCATAGGTCACCGCTTCCTCCAGGGCGTGCCAGGACGCGGCGATGATGTTCTCGTCCACGCCCACCGTGCTCCACGTCCCGCCGGCCGCCCCGGTGCCGTCGCTGGACTCGATGAGCACCCGGGTGATCGCGCCGGTCCCGTGCGAGCCCTCCAGGATGCGCACCTTGTAGTCCGCCAGTTCCAGCATGGCCAGCTCCGGGTAGAGCCGCTCCAGGCCGAGCCGCAGCGCCTTGTCCAGCGAGTTGACGGGCCCGTTGCCCTCCCCGGTGGCCACGATCCGCTCCCCCTTGGCGTGCAGCTTGACGGTGGCCTCACTGACTACCTCGCCGCGGGCCCGCTGCTCCACGATGACCCGCCACGACTCCACCTGGAAATGACGCTGCCGCTCACCGGCCAGCTCGTCACGCAGCAGGAGCTCGAAGGACGCGTCGGCCGCCTCGAAGGTGTACCCGCGGGCCTCGAGTTCCTTGACCCGGCCGACCACCCGGCCGACGGTCTCCTTGTCCCCGGACAGGTCGTAGCCGAGCTGCTTGCCCTTGATCTCGACCGAGGCCCGGCCGGCCATGTCCGAGACCAGCATCCGCATGTCGTTGCCGACCAGCTCGGGGTCGATGTGCTGGTAGAGCATGGGGTCCACCTTGACCGCCGAGGCGTGCAGGCCGGCCTTGTGCGCGAAGGCGGAGTGGCCGACGTACGGCTGGTGGGTGCTGGGGGTGACGTTGGTGACCTCGCTGATCGCGTGGGCCACGCGGCTCATCTCGGCCAGGCAGCCATCAGGCAGCACGACCTGGCCCTTCTTGAGCTGGAGCCCGGCGACGACGCTGAACAGGTTGGCGTTGCCGGCCCGCTCCCCGTACCCGTTGGCGCAGCCCTGCACGTGCGTCACGCCGGCGTCCACCGCGACGAGGCTGTTCGCCACGGCGCAGGCGGTGTCGTCGTGGCAGTGGATGCCGAGCCGGGCGCCGGTCGCCGCTGCCACCGCGGTCACTACGTCACCGAGTTCCCCGGGCAGCATCCCGCCGTTCGTGTCGCACAGCGCGACCACGTCCGCGCCCGCCTCCGTGGCCACCCGGACCACCTCGAGCGCGTAGGCCGGGTCCGACCGGTACCCGTCGAAGAAGTGCTCCGCATCGAGGAACACCCGCTGCCCCTCGGCCCGCAGGTGGCTGACCGTGTCGCGGATCATCGCCAGGTTCTCCTCCAGCGTGGTCCGCAGGGCCAGCCGGACATGCCGGTCGTGACTCTTGGCGACAAGAGTCACGACCGGCGCCCCGGACTCGCGCAGAGCGGCGACCTGTGGGTCGTCGGCCGCCTGCACGCCGGGCCGGCGGGTCGCGCCGAACGCGGCGAGCTGCGCGTGCCTGAGGTCTAGTTCGGTGCGGGCCCGCTGGAAGAACTCGGTGTCCTTGGGGATCGCCCCGGGCCAGCCGCCCTCGATGAAGCCGACGCCGAACTCGTCGAGACGGCGTGCGATAGCCAGCTTGTCGGCGACGGTGAGGCTCAGCCCTTCCTGCTGGGCCCCGTCACGCAGCGTGGTGTCGTAGACGTGGAACACATCGTCGGGCATGACCTGGTCCGTCTCTGTCGTGCGGCGGGTGCTGCCGCGCTTGTGGGTGGTGGCCGGAGTACCTTGCTGCCCGCAAAACAAAAGACCCCTCGCGGCATGCGAGAGGTCTGCGCGTCGGCGGTGCGGGCTGCCTGCCGTTAGGCGGGCCCTGCTAGGTGCCGACGCGCCTGCCGATAATGATGCGGCCGGACGTCATGCACCCAGTGTGACATACCCGGCCGGGTGCTTGCGCCCGGTAGCGGAAAGCTGGGGCGGGCGGGCCGCGGCCCGGCCGGGCTCGGCAGGCCCCGGTGCTGTCGGGTGGGCCCAGCTCAGCAGATCTTGTGCACCCACCCATGAGGATCTGGCCGCTGCCCGTACTGAATCCCGACCAGCTCCTCGCGCAGCCGGGTGGTAACCGGGCCAGGACTGCCATCACCGATCATCCACTCACCGCTGGCACTCTTAACCGTCCCCACCGGGGTAATCACCGCCGCGGTCCCGCAGGCGAACACCTCGGTCAGCTCGCCGGAGGCACACTCCTCGCGCCACTGGTCCGCCGAGATCCTGCCTTCCCCGGTGGGGAAGCCGAGGTCCGGCCCGAGACTCAGCAGCGAGTCCCGGGTAATGCCGGGCAGCATGGTCCCGGTCAGCGCCGGGGTCATGATCCGGGCGCCCGGGCCGGAACCGTACACGAAGAACAGGTTCATCCCGCCCATTTCCTCGACCCACCGCCGCTCCACGGCGTCCAGCCAGACCACCTGGTCACAGCCGCTCTGCACGGCCTGGATCTGCCCGGCGAAGGCGGCGGCGTAATTGCCGCCGCACTTCGCCTCGCCGGTCCCGCCCGGCGCAGCGCGGGTGTAGTCCTCGGACAGCCACACCGAGACCGGGCGGACCCCGCCCTTGAAGTAGGCCGCGGCCGGGGACGCGATGACCGTGTACTGGTAGGAGGAGGACGGATGATTCACGCCCAGCCCCCGCTGGGTCGCGATCATGAAGGGCCGCAGGTACAGGCTGTGCCCTTCCGCCGTGGGGACCCAGTCGCGGTCCTGGCTGACCAGGAGCTCGATGGAGCGCAGGAACGCGGTCTCGGGCAGTTCCGGCATGGCCAGCCGGGTCGCGGACCGGTTGAACCGGGCCGCGTTGGCGCCGGGCCGGAAGGCCACGATCGGGCCGCCGCCCTGGCGGTAGGCCTTGAGTCCTTCGAAGATCTCCTGGGCGTAGTGGAACACCGCCGTGGCCGGCTCCAGCATGAGCGGCCCGTAGGGCTGCACCAGGCCGTCATGCCAGCCCCGCTCCTGCGTCCACTGGAGCGTGACCATGTGATCGGTGAATACTTCCCCGAACCCCGGGCTCGCCAGGACACGCTCGCGTTCCGCCGGGGGAACAGGATCGGCGCTGGCGCGGACGTCGAAAGCGATCTCGGTGCTCGGGCTTGCCGTCATGACATGGTCCTTCCTCTTACCCGGCGCGGCCAGCCCCGTGGGCCGAGCGCCGTTTGCCCCGGCCGTGGCCGCCCGCGACAGGCCCCCACGGCAGTGTGTTGAATTATCCGGTCACCCTCGCGGCGATGTCGTCGCCGATCTCGGGAGTGACCCGCGCCGCCCAGGCCCCCTGGCGCTCGACCAGGTCATCCGCCACGGCCTGCTCGATGCGGGCGGCCTCGGTGGTCAGGCCGAGGTGGTCGCACAGCATGGCCGCGGACAGGATGGCCGCGGTCGGGTCAGCCTTCTGCTGGCCGGCGATGTCCGGCGCGCTGCCATGCACCGGCTCGAACATGCTCGGGGCAGTCCGCTCCGGGTTGATGTTCCCGCTCGCGGCGAGCCCAATACCGCCCGCGACCGCCGCGCCCAGGTCGGTGAGGATGTCACCGAAGAGGTTGTCGGTCACCAGGACGTCGAAGCGGTCCGGCTGGCTGACGAAGAACATCGAGGCGGCGTCCACATGGCAGTAGTCCACCGCGATCGAGCTGAACTCCTTGGCCAGCGCCTCGACCGTGCGCTGCCACAGGTCCCCGGCGTAGGCGAGCACGTTGGTCTTGTGCACCAGGGTGAGCCTCTGGGCCGGCCGCTCGGCGGCCCGGTCGAACGCGTACCGGACCACGCGGCGCACCCCGAACGCGGTGTTCAGGCTCTCCTGGGTGGCCACTTCGTCCGGGGTGCCCTTGCGCAGCACCCCGCCGGCTCCGGCGTAGGGGCCTTCGGTGCCTTCCCGCACGACCAGCATGTTGATCGACTCGGGCCGGACGCTCGCCAGCGGCGTGACCACACCCGGGTAGAGCCGGACCGGGCGCAGGTTGACGTACTGGTCGAGTTCGAAGCGGAGCCGCAGGAGCAGTCCCCGCTCGAGCACGCCGCTGGGCACGGTCGGGTCCCCGACCGCCCCGAGCAGGATCGCGTCCTGGGACCGGATCTCCTCCAGCACCGAGGCGGGCAGCGTCTCCCCGCTGCGGTGCCAGCGCTCCGCGCCGAGGTCATAAGTGGTGGCGTCGATGCCCACGTTCGCGGCCTGGAGGACCTTGAGCGCCTCCGCCACGACCTCCGGGCCAATGCCGTCCCCGCCGATCACGGCGAGCTTGATCGCTGAAGATGCCATGCGCGTACCTTACTGGGCGGCCGTGGCCGCTGACTCTCCGCCGTTATCACGCCGGTCCAGGGCCATCTGCAGGGCCTGGGTGGCGGGAGCGGCGCGGCCGGTCCGGGGGCGCCGGGCGGCCGGGCGAGCCGGGCGGGGCCGGGCGGCCGGGGACCCGTCAGCGGGCTGATTCCATGGATACATGTCGTACACGACGCGGTCTCCTGACGCGTAGCTGGCGACTCACCGCACGGCGCCGGGCGGGTGGCCCGCGTCCCGCTGACCGGGTAGGCCGCGGTGCGCGTCAGCAGCCCCGGGGTTCCGGGCACGCTGTGGTGAGATTCCCTCGGGCGGACTTACGGCCAGCACCGCTTCCCGCAGCGGGTGGCCGGCCTGCCCCTGATCAGGCCCCGCTACGGCCGCTAATGATGGATACGAAGCGCCGCATATACTTGGACATCCTAGTACCTCCACGGCGGGTTGTCGCCTGCGGGACGGATCTGTCTCTCATACTGAGACTGTGCCGGTACTGAGACGGTGCCGGTACTGAGACGGTGCCGGGCCGGCTAGCGCTCGTCCAGGTTGACGGTGCGGCCTACCACGGCGCCGATCGTGGACAGGATGTCGTCGAGCACCACGGCCGGGATAGCCGAGTCCACCGACAGCACGATCAGGGCGTGGCCGCCCCGCGCGTCCCGGCAGACCTGCATCCCGGCGATGTTGATGCCCTCGCTGCCCAGGATCTGGCCGACTGTGCCCACCACGCCCGGCCGGTCGGTGTAGGTGAGGAACACCATGTGCTCGGCGGGCGCGATCTCCATCTCGAAGCCGTTGACCTCGACCAGCTTCTCCTGCTGCCGCCGCCCGCTCAGGGTGCCGGACACGGAGACCACCTGGCCGTCGGGCATGATGCCGCGCAGCGTCACCAGGTTCCGCCAGTCCGGGCTGTCGGCCTCGGTGACCAGGCTGACCTCCACGCCGCGCTCAGTGGCCAGCAGCGGCGCGTTCACGTAGGTCACCGCGTCCTCCACCACGTCGGCGAAGACACCCTTGAGCGCGGCCAGCTGGAGGACCCGGACGTCGTGGCTGGCGATCTCGCCCCGTACTTCCACGTCGATCCGGGCCGCCATGCCGCCGGCCAGCGCGGTGAAGATGCGGCCCAGCTTCTCCGCCAGCGGCAGGCCCGGCTTGACGTCCTCATCGACCGCGCCGCCCTGGATGTTCACCGCGTCGGGGACGAACTCGCCGGCCAGGGCCAGCCGGACGGACTTGGCGACCTGGGTGCCCGCCTTCTCCTGGGCCTCGGCCGTGCTCGCGCCGAGGTGCGGCGTCGCCACGACCGTGGGGATGTCCAGCAGCGGGTGGCCGGTGGCGGGCTCGGCGGCGAACACGTCGATGGCCGCCCCGGCCACCCGGCCTTCGCGCAGCGCCAGCGCGAGCGCCTCCTCGTCCACGATGCCGCCCCGGGCCGCGTTCACGATCCGCACTCCCGGCTTGACCAGATGCAGTTCCTTGTCCCCGAGCAGGCCGGTCGTCTCGGCGTTCTTCGGCAGGTGGACCGTGATGAAGTCGGCCTCGCCCAGCAGCTCGTCCAGGCTGGCCAGCCGCACGCCGAGCTGGGCTGCCCGCGCCGGGGGCACGTACGGGTCGTAGGCGATGACCTGCATGCCGAACGCGCCGAGCCGCTCGGCCACCAGGACGCCGATCCGGCCGAGGCCGAGGATGCCGGCCACCTTGCCGTCGAGCTCGACGCCGGTGAAAGCGGACCGCTTCCACTCGCCGGCCCGCAGCGAGGAGTCAGCCTGCGGCACGTTGCGGGCCACCGCGAGGAGCAGGCCGACCGCATGCTCGGCGGCGCTCACGATGTTGGAGGTGGGCGCGTTGACCACCATCACGCCGGCCCGGGTGGCCGCCTCCACGTCGACGTTGTCCAGCCCGACCCCGGCGCGCGCGACGACCCGCAGGCGCGGGGCATGGGCGAGCGCTTCCGCATCGATCCTGGTGGCACTGCGCACGATGACCGCGTCGGCGCAGGCGAGCGCGGCCAGCAGCGCCGGGCGGTCAGCGCCGTCCGCGTGCCGCACATCGAAGTCGGATTCCAGCTGCGCGACGGCGGCCGGCGAAAGCTCCTCGGCGATGAGGACGATAGGTGCAGGCACGGCGTTGGCCCCTCATGACGGACAGCGAAAGCTCAGTCTAGCGAAGCTTGTGAAAACATTCACGAGTCGTGCGGACTCGTCAGCCGCACGGCCGTGCGCGCTGCCTGCGGGAGTGGCCGGTGTGGCGCCAGCGCAGGGCTGGCGCCACACCGTGACACCCGTGCTCGGAAGGGCCACGCCCGGGAGCGCCGTACTCAGGAGCGCCGCGCCCGGGATAGACCGCGCTCAGGAGCCGTCTGCGTCACCGGGGGAGTCCAGCCAGCTCATCAGCGGCCGCAGCTGGGCGCCGACCTGCTCGATCTGGTCCGCACGGGATGCCTCACGCCGCTTGAGGAAGTTCGGCCGCCCGGCGTCGAACTCCTCGATCAGCTCACGGGTGAAGGTGCCGTCCTGCACCTCGGCGAGGATCCGGCGCATCTCCTCCCGGCTCCGCTCGTCCACCAGCCGTGGCCCGCGGGTGTAGCCGCCGAACTCGGCGGTGTCCGACACCGACCAGTACATCTTGGAGATGCCGCCCTCGTACATCAGGTCCACGATCAGCTTCATCTCGTGCAGGCACTCGAAGTAGGCGATCTCGGGCTGGTAGCCCGCCTCGACCAGGGTGTCGAACCCTGCCTTGATGAGCTCGGAGACGCCACCGCAGAGCACGGCCTGCTCACCGAACAGGTCGGTCTCGGTCTCCTCCTTGAACGTGGTGACCAGCGCGCCGGCCCGGGTGCCCCCGATGGCCTTGGCGTAGGACAGGGCCAGCGGCCACGCGTTCCCGGTGGCGTCCTGCTCTACCGCGACGAGTACCGGCACGCCGCGGCCCTCGGCGAACTGGCGGCGGACCAGGTGGCCCGGGGCCTTGGGGGCGACCATGCACACGTCCACCCCCGCGGGCGGGCGGATGAGCTGGTACCGGATGTTCAGCCCGTGCGCGAAGAACAGCGCGTCGCCGTCGATCAGGCTCGGCTCGATAGCCTCGGCGTACAGCGCCCGCTGGAGGTGGTCCGGGACCAGCACCATGATCAGGTCGGCCTCTTCGCAGGCCTCGCGCGGGGTGGTCACCCGCAGCCCCTCGTTGGCCGCGCTCTCCCGGCTGCGGGAGCCCTCCGGGAGCCCGACCCGGACGTCGACCCCGGAGTCACGCAGCGACAGCGCATGCGCGTGTCCCTGGCTGCCGTAGCCGAGAACGGCGACGTGCCGGCCCTGGATGAGGCTGAGGTCGGCGCCGTCGTCATAGAAGATGTCTGCCATTGTCTGCCTTTCGCTTACCGCTTGCTGATCTCATCAGGCCAGGAGGTTCTGGCCACCACGGGCCCGGCCAGCCGGGCAGGCCAGCCGGGCTGGCCAGCACGGGGCTGGCCAGCACGGGCCGGACGTTACGGCGCCACGCCTGCCCCGGTGCGCTCGGCCACCCGGTCCACGGGACGCAGCGCCCGGTCCGTGATCGACCGGCCGCCGCGGCCGAGGGCGACCATGCCGGACTGGACGAGTTCCTTGATACCGAACGGCTCGAGCACCCTGATCAGGGCGTCCAGCTTGTCGCGGTTACCGGTCGCCTCGACCGTGACCGCGTCCTGGGCCACGTTGACCACCTTGGCACGGAACAGCGTCACGGTCTCCAGCACGCGCGACCTGCTCTCCAGGTCGGCCCGCACCTTGATCAGCAGCAGTTCCCGCTGCACCGAGGCGGCGGGCTCGAGCTCGACGATCTTGAGCACGTTGATCAGCTTGTTGAGCTGCTTGGTCACCTGCTCCAGCGGGTGATCCGCACAGTCCACCACGATCGTCATCCGGGAGATCTCCGGGTGCTCAGTGGGCCCGACCGCGAGCGAGTCGATGTTGAACCCGCGACGGGAGAACAGGCCCGCGATCCGGACGAGCACGCCCGGCTTGTTTTCCACCAGCACGGAGAGCGTGTGCCTGTTCATTGTCGGCTCCTGATCACGAAGGCGGGCCAGCCCCTGGCTCATTCGGTCACATCCCAGTCCGGCGCCATGTTGCGCGCCACGATGATGTCGTCATTGCTGGTGCCCGCGGCGACCATGGGCCAGACCATGGCGTCACGGTGCACGATGAAGTTGACGACCACGGGCCGGTCGTTGATCTGCATGGCCTGCTCGATCACGGCGTCCACGCTCCCGGCGTCCTCGCAGCGCAGGCCCACGCATCCGTACGCCTCGGCGAGCTTGACGAAGTCGGGGATGCGGGTCCCGCGCCCGGCGGGCGCGGGATCGTGCCGGGGCGCCCCGGCCCCCCCGGCGCCGGCGAGCCCGGCCTCGATGCCGTGCGCGCGGCGGTCGAGGTCGGTGTTGGAGTACCGCTCGTTGTAGAACAGCGTCTGCCACTGGCGGACCATGCCGAGGTTGCCGTTGTTGATGATGGCGATCTTGACCGGGATGCCCTCCACCGCGCAGGTGGCGAGCTCCTGGTTGGTCATCTGGAAGCAGCCGTCACCATCGATCGCCCACACGCACGCGGCCTGGTCGCCGACCTTGGCCCCCATCGCGGCGGGCACCGCGTAACCCATGGTGCCGGCCCCGCCCGAGTTCAGCCAGTGACCGGGCCGCTCGTGGCTGATGAACTGGGCGGCCCACATCTGGTGCTGGCCCACCCCGGCCACGTAGATCGCATCCGGGCCGGCGATCTTCCCGATCCGCTCGATGACGTACTGCGGGGCCACGGATCCGTCTGCGGGCTGGTCGTAGCCGAGCGGGTAGGTGCTGCGCCAGGCATCCAGCTGAGACCACCAGGCGGCCAGGTCGGTGCGGTGGCCGGCCTGGAATTCCGCGGTGACCGCGGCGATCAGCTCGGTGATCACCTCGCGGCAGTCCCCCACGATGGGCACGTCCGCGCGCCGGTTCTTGGAGATCTCGGCGGGGTCGATGTCCGCGTGCACCACCGCGGCCCCGGGCGCGAAGCTGTCCAGCTTGCCGGTGACCCGGTCGTCGAAGCGCGCACCGAGGGTGATGAGCAGGTCGGACTTCTGCAGTGCCCCCACGGCGGCCACCGTGCCGTGCATGCCGGGCATGCCCAGGTTCTGGCGGTGGCTGCCCGGGAAGCCGCCCCGCGCCATCAGCGTGGTGACGACCGGGATGCCGGTCAGCTCGGCCAGGTCGAGCAGTTCCTGGCTGGCGCCCGCCTTGAGCACGCCGCCGCCCACGTACAGCACCGGGCGGCTGGCCCCGGCGATCAGCCGGGCCGCCTCGCGGACCTGCCGGGAGTGCGGCCGGGTCACCGGGTGGTATCCGGGCAGGTCGAAGGTGGGCGGCCAGCGGAATTCGGTCTCCGCCTGGAGCGCGTCCTTGGCCACGTCGACCAGCACGGGGCCGGGCCGGCCGGTGGAGGCCACGTGGAACGCCTCGGCCACCGTGCGCGCGATGTCCTCAGCCCTGGTGACCAGGAAGTTGTGCTTGGTGACCGGCAGGCTGATGCCGGAGATGTCGGCTTCCTGGAAACCGTCGGTGCCGATCAGGCTGGACGGCACCTGGCCGGTGATGGCGACCACCGGCACGGAGTCCATGTAGGCGTCGGCGAGCGGCGTGACCAGGTTGGTCGCACCCGGCCCCGAGGTGGCCATGCAGACCCCGGGGCGCCCGGTCACCTGCGCGTAGCCGGTGGCCGCGTGGCCGGCGCCCTGCTCGTGGCGGACCAGGATGTGCCGGACCGAGGAGTCGAAGAGCGGGTCGTACAGCGGCAGGATGGCCCCGCCCGGGATGCCGAACACGACGTCCACACCCAGCTGCTCCAGCGCCCGGACCAGCGCCGAGGCACCCGTCATCCGGGTGCCCGCCACGGCAGCGGGCTCGCTGCGCGGCGCGGGGTCACCGCGGTGGGCTCCATCGGGGCGCGGGTCGGTGCGGGGCCGCTCGCCAGGCGCGCCGGATGGGACGGCGGCTCCCGGCTGGGCCGTGCCGGGGTGGGTATCCGCCGCATCGCGTGACGCGGCTCTGGCTGCTAGGTCGCGCGGCGTAGGGCCAGGGCCCTTCCGCGCCGTGCCTGCCAGTCCGGGGCCCGGAGGGACCGCGGTCGTCTGGTCGGTCATCGCAAGCTTCCTCGTCTGCGGTGGGTAGCTGATGGGCAACAAAAAACCCTCGGCGCCATTGGGCGGACGAGGGTAGCGCGCAGGCAGCCGGACTAAATCAGCTGCTTGCGCGCCTGTTGAGTACGAGCACGGGGTTACCGGACACGGGTATCACTCTGTCCCAGTCCCGGGCTGCCGTCAACTTGAGAGCCCATTCGTCTCAGCTGGCGAGATGCGGGGCCGGTGAGGTGACGTCACCGAACGGCAGGTCGCCGTCGGCTGGCCCGTGGTTACCGGCCGCACCGTGGTTCCCGGCGCCACCGTGGTTAGCGGCAGGATTGTGCTTCCCGGCGGCACCGTGGTTCCCGGCCGGGTCCCGGCCGGCCCGTGGTTCCCGGCCACGCTGTGGTGCCCGGCCGCGCTGTGCGCTCCTGCCACGTGCTCCCCGGGCTCGCCGCGCTCCCCGGTCTGCACATGGCCGCCGGCTGCACCGGGGATGCTGGCGGGCGGCACCGGCCCGGCCAGCAACGGGCCGAGGCCGAGCACGCAGCCCATGGCGGCGAGCAGATCGCGCTGCTCGGCCCGCTCGATACCATCCGCGACCACCTGGATGCCGGTGTCCTTGCCCACCCGGACCAGCGCCTTGATCAGGGTCTCGGCCGCGGCGTCCGCCCCGAGGCCGGCGACCAGGCCGGGGCCGATCCTGACCAGGTCCACCGGATGCTGGCTCAGCCGGGCCAGCGAGCCGTACCCGGCACCGGAGACGTCCACGGCCAGCCGGACACCGCGCTCGCGCAGCTCACCAACTCCGCGCGGCACCGCCTCGCCCCCCTCGGCCAGCACCTGGGGGGTAACCTCCAGGATGAGGGCGGCCGGGGCCAGCCCGCTGCCCGCCAGCGCCTCCAGCACGGAGTCGCTGAACGGCTCCATCGCCGGCCCGGGCGGGCAGCGCAGCCACAGGCTGGCTTCCCAGCCTTCCCTCCCCCAGGCGGCCGCCTGGGAGCAGGACTCGCGCAGCATCCAGAGACCCAGCTCGGTGGCCACCCGGGCAGTCCCGGCCGCCGCCAGGAACTCCTGGTGCGGCACGGCGGCCCCGTCCGCGCGCCAGCGGGGCAGCGCCTCCGCACCGATAATCCGGGAGCTGGCCAGCTCGGCGAGGGGCCGGTACTCCAGCTCCAGCCGGCCCTCGCTGAACTGCTCGTCGCCAGGCTGGCCCTGACCGGGCTGGCCGCCGCCGGGCTGGTCCTCGCTGAGGTGGTCCTGGCTGGTGGTCTGGCTGAGCTGGGTCTGGCTGAGGGCGCGGCTCAGCTGCGCGGCCAGGTCCAGGCGGCGCTGGGTACCGGGCGGCGGCAGCGCCGGGAAGACCTCCAGCCGGCCACCGCCGGACTCCTTGGCCCGGGACACCGCGGCGTCGGCGTTGCGCCAGACGTACCCGGCCGGGCTGCCGTCCGCGAGCGCGACCCCGACGCTGGCGGACAGGGCCACGCTGCGGTCGGCGGCCCGGAATGGCTCGGCGGCCACGCTGGCCAGGATGCGCCGGGCCAGTTCGACGATCTCCCCGGCGGAGGCGGCGTCCTGGATCAGGACCGCGAACACATCGCCGCCCCAGCGCGCCACCGTGCCACGCGGCGGCACCACCGCCCGCAGCCGCCGCGCCACCTGGGCCAGGACCAGGTCTCCCGCGCTGGGACCCGCGGCGTCGTTGACGCTGGTGAACGCGTCCAGGTCGACCAGGATGACCCCGGGCACGCCCGGACTCCCCGGGCCCGGGTGGCCGAGTGCCTCCCGCGCCCGCTCCTCCAGGTAGGCGCGGTTGGGCAGCCCGGTCAGCCCGTCGTGGTAGGTGAGGTGGGCGATCTGACGGCGCAGCGCCACCTGGTCACTCACGTCCCGCGAGGTGACCAGCAGCCGGTCCGGGGCGCCCTGGCTGCGGTGCCGCGAGAGCGTGGTCTCGACGTACCGCCAGGTCCCGTCGGCCGCCCGGACCCGGCAGGAATAGCGGACCGGCTGGGCCGATCCACCAGTCACCGGCCCGCCCGCCACCGACGCGGCCTCGCGGACGGCGCGCAGCCCGCCGAGCCGGTCCTCCGGGTGGACCAGGTCGATCAGCACCTGGCCTTCCAGGCCGGCCTGGGTGTAGCCGTAATCGCGGACCGCGGGACTCGCGAAGCTGATCGCACCCCCGTAGTCGCACACCAGGACGACGTCGCTGATCCGGTCGGCCAGCTCGCGGAACTGCTCCCCCGACTCGTTCCAGAGCCTGGACCGGATGCTGTCCCGGTGGACCAGGATGACGGCCCGGGCGGTCAGCGCGAGCAGCGCGGTCCCCGTGACCAGGGCGAGCACCGGCTCGGGCGACGGGCTGCCGGCCAGCACCCAGCCGATCAGCACCAGCGCGGCCGCCGCCGCGCTGAGCGCGGCCAGCGCAGTCGTGATGTGCGCCGCGGCCCGGCTGAACTGCCCCGCATCGCCCGGGGCAGCCCGCCACGAGTCCCCCAGCCAGGGGGCGCAGCCCAGCACGCAGAACCCGGCGACCAGCAGCAGCTGGGCGGCCGCGCCGGGGTGCCCGTTGGTGATCTTCGCCCCGACGGCGAGCATGTCGCTGACGGTCACCGCGAGCAGGGCAACCACCGGCGCGGCGCCGCGCCGCCGGCCGCCACCGCGAGCGGGAGGATGGCGCCGAGCACGAGCAGGTCGGCGAGCGGGTTGATGAGCTCGGCCGCGAACGTGCCCGGGTCATCACCCGAGTGCGCGTACCCGGCGCTGAGTACCGTGATCCAGCCGATGATGAACAGGGCGGACGCCACCACGTACCCGTCCGCGCCGCGCGCCACCCCGTTGCCGACCCGGGCCCGGTGGCGCTGGGCCAGCGGATGACGCGCCGCCTCGCGCCGCGACGCGAGGCTGGCCAGCCCGGCCACCAGGGCGGGCAGCGCCAGCAGCCCGGGCAGGTCAGCGACGGTGAACGGGAACGCGGTCCCGGCCGAGGCGCTGGCCAGCGCCTGCTGGCCGATGGCCCCCAACCCCCAGAGCAGCGCGGTGAGCGTGAACACCCGGTAGGCACGCCGGACAGAGCCGGTGTGCCGGTTGGCCCCCCGCCAGAGGCTGACTGCGGCCACGGCAGCGATCAGGGCTACCACCGTGGTTGCTGCCTGTGCGGCCAGGCTCATAGCGGGTCACCCGATGCTTGCGGGTGCACCGAGTCTCCTTCCGCTGCTCTGTTCCGCTGCTGCGCCACTCCGGGTGTGCCAGCGGCGCCTTGTGGGCCCAGGCTGACTATTCCTGCGCAACCGAGCTAAGACGCACGGTCACCAGGACAGGGCAGGGTGTCCGCACGGTGTGCTGCGGGACCCGCCAGCGGGCTGGTCGCGGTCATCGCCAGTGAACGATGCTGCTCACTTTAGGCCCCTTAGGTCACACTTCGATTGAGGAAGGGCGTCCTCCGGGAGACATCTCGCTCTGCGTCGCGGCCCGTAACCCGGTCATATGACCTTGACCAGGGGTAATTGACGGAAGCCTTTCCGTAGCTGGCGGAATTCTCAATAACTGCCGGAGATGACATTCAGCAACGGCGCGCCATTCAGGAATCTCTCCGCCTGGTCGCGGACGTGGCCGATCATCCGCGCCACCGACACGGGGGTGGACGCCGCCTCGTGCGGGGTGATGAACAGGCCGGGCATCGTCCAGAGCGGATGACCAGCCGGGAGGGGTTCCGGGTCGGTCACGTCGAGCGCGGCTCGCAGCCGGCCCCGCCGCAGCTCCGCGACCAGGGCGTCGGTATGCAGCAGCGACCCGCGGGCCGCGTTGACCAGCAGCGCGCCGTCCTTCATCCGGGCCAGGAACGCCGCGTCAGCCATCCCGATGGTCTCTTGTGTCACGGGGGCCAGCAGCACGACCACGTCCGCCCCGGGCAGCAGCGCGGGCAGGTCACTCACGGCGGCCACGTCCGGGCGGGCCGTCCGGGCCACCCGGGCCACCCGCACCTCGAAGCCGGCCAGCCGCCGCTCCACCGCCGCGCCGATCGACCCGTAGCCGACGATGAGCACGGTCTTACCGGCCAGGCAGTCGGTGAAGTGATAGTTCCACCGCTGCGCGGCCTGATCCCGGGCGAACCCGGGGAACTCGCGGAGTGCGGCGAGCATCGCGGCGACGACCCACTCCGCCGTACTCGCGTCATGCGCGCCGCGCGCGTTGCAGAGGGTGACCCCGGCGGGCAGATCGGCGAGCAGCCGGTCCACGCCGGCGGTCAGGGTCTGCACCACGGCCAGCCGCGGCATCCGGCCCATCGCCGCGATCCCCGGCGGCCTGGGGAAAAACGGCGGCACGTAGAACTCGACCCGGGCTGCGCTGGGCGGCAGCGGTGCGCCGTCCGGTGCGACCACCTCGACCTCCGCGCCGGGCAGGCCGTCCAGCCCCGCGGCCACCTCGGCCGTCGGCACCCAGATCAGCCTGGGCAGTTCAGTCTGGGGCCCGCTCATCTGGGCCGGCTCAGCTGAGGCGCTCCAGGATGAGTTCCTTGACCCGGGCAGCGTCGGCCTGGCCCCTGGTGGCCTTCATCACCGCGCCGACCAGAAAGCTCGCCGCGGCGACCTTGCCGTCCCGGATCTTCTGGGCGACGTCCGGCTGGGCGGCGATGGCCTCGTCGACCGCGGCGGACAGGGCCGTGTCGTCGCTGACCACGGCCAGGCCGCGGGCCTTGACCACGTCGTCCGGCGTTCCCTCGCCGGCCAGCACGCCCTCGATGACCTCGCGGGCCAGCCGGTCGTTGACCGCCCCCGAGCCGACCAGCTGAGCCACCCGGGCCACGGCCGCGGGCGTGATCGGGAGGTCGGCGAGTTCCGTGCCGGACTTGTTCGCGGTGCGCAGCAGCTCGCCCCGCCACCACTTGCTGGCGTCGGCCGGCGAGGCTCCGGCCGCGACCGTCTCGGCCACCAGGTCCAGCGCGCCGGCGTTACGCAGCGCCGCCATGTCCAGGTCCGACAGGCCCCACTCGTGCTGCAGCCGGGCCCGCCGGGCGGCGGGCAGCTCAGGCAGCTGGGACCGGACGCTCTGCACCCAGTCCACCGGCGGTGCGACCGGAACCAGGTCGGGCTCGGGGAAGTAGCGGTAGTCCTGCGCCTCTTCCTTGCTCCGGCCGGGTGAGGTGGTCCCGCTCTCCTCGTTGAAGTGCCGGGTTTCCTGCACGATCCGCTGCCCCGCGTCCAGCAGCGCGGCCTGCCGCTGGATCTCGTACCGGACCGCGCGTTCCACCGAGCGCAGCGAGTTCACGTTCTTGGTCTCGGTCCTGGTCCCCCACTCGGTAGCCCCGCGGGGCGTCAGCGAGGTGTTCACGTCGCAGCGCAGCGAGCCCTCTTCCATCCGCACGTCGGACACGCCCAGCGAGCGCAGCAGGTCACGCAGTTCCGAGACGTAGGTCCGGGCCACCTCGGGGGCCAGCGCCCCGGTGCCCGCTACCGGCTTGGTGACGATCTCCACGAGCGGGATCCCGGCCCGGTTGTAGTCCACGAGCGAGTAGTCCGCCCCGTGGATCCGCCCGGTGGCCCCGCCGACGTGCATCGACTTGCCGGTGTCCTCCTCCAGGTGCACCCGCTCGATCTCGATCCGGACCGGCCGCGGCTGGTCGCCCGCGGCCGGGTCGTGCACCAGGATGTCCAGCCACCCGTCGGTGCACAGTGGCTCGTCGTACTGCGAGATCTGGTAGTCCTTCGGCATGTCCGGATAGAAGTAGTTCTTCCGGGCGAACCGGGCCGTGGCCGCGATCGCGCAGTTCAGGGCCAGCCCGATCTTCATCGTGTACTCGATGGCGGTGCGGTTGGTCACCGGAAGCGAGCCGGGCAGCCCCAGGCAGACCGGGCAGACCAGGGAGTTCGGCTCGCCGCCGAACCGGGCCGGGCAGCCGCAGAACATCTTGGTCACGGTGCCCAGCTCGACGTGCGTCTCCAGGCCGATGAGCGGGTCGTACCGGGAGACGGCGTCCTCGTAGGAGACCAGGTCCATGGTCGCCCGCTCAGTCATGCGCTGCTCCCTTCCGGTGCGGGCAGGCCCGCGGGGCCGCGGATGGCGTCCAGCAGCGGGCCGCCGCGGCGCTGGGTGAGTGCGGCCTCCACGGCCGCGGCCACCCGGTAGACGCGGTCGTCAGCCAGGACCGGCGCCATGATCTGCAGCCCCACCGGCAGGCCATCCTCGGGCGCGACCCCGCACGGCACCGACAGCGCCGCGTTGCCGGCCAGGTTCGACGGGATCGTGCACAGGTCGGCCAGGTACATGGCCATCGGGTCGTCGGCCCGCTCGCCGATCGGGAACGCGGTGGTCGGCGTGGTCGGCGAGATCAGCACGTCAACCTGCTCGAAGGCCGCCTCGAAGTCCCGGATGATCAGGGTCCGCACCTGCTGGGCCTTGCCGTAGTAGGCGTCGTAGTAACCGCTCGACAGCGCGTAGGTTCCGAGCATGATGCGGCGCTTCACCTCGGGCCCGAATCCGGCGGCCCGGGTCAGCGACATGACCTCCTCGGCGCTGCGCGTGCCGTCGTCCCCGACCCGCAGCCCGTACCGCATGCCGTCGAAGCGGGCCAGGTTGGAGGAGCACTCGCTGGGCGCGATGAGGTAGTAGGCGGGCAGCGCGTAGGTGAAGTGCGGGCAGGGCACCTCGATGATCTTGGCGCCCAGGGATTCCAGCAGCTCGACGGCCTCGTTGAACCGGGCCAGCACCCCCGGCTGGTAGCCCTCGCCGCTCAGCTCCGGCACCACCCCGATGCGCAGGCCGCTCACGTCCGCCTGCCGGGCCGCGGCCACGACCGGCGGGACCGGCGCGTCCACCGAGGTCGAGTCGGCCGGGTCATGCCCGGAGATCGCCTCGTGCAGCAGCGCCGCGTCGAGCACCGTCCGGGCCAGCGGACCGGGGGTGTCCAGCGACGAGGCGAAGGCGATCAGCCCGTACCGGGACGAGCCGCCGTAGGTCGGCTTGACCCCGACGATCCCGCAGACCGCGGCAGGCTGCCGGATGGACCCGCCGGTGTCGGTGCCGATGCCCAGCGGCGCCTCGAAGCCCGCGACCGCCGCGGCCGAGCCGCCCGACGAGCCACCAGGCACCCGGGCCAGGTCCCACGGGTTGCGGGACGGGCCGAACGCCGAGTTCTCGGTGGAGGAGCCCATCGCGAACTCGTCCATGTTGGTCTTGCCCAGCAGCACCACCCCGGCCTGGCGGAGCCGCCGGGTCACGGTCGCGTCGTACGGCGGCCGCCACTCGCCGAGGATGCGGGAGGCGCAGGTGGTCGGCATGTCGGTGGTGGTGAACACGTCCTTGAGGGCCAGCGGCACGCCGGCCAGCGGCCCCAGCACCTCCCCGGCGGCGCGCCGCTCGTCCACCGCGCGGGCGGCGGCCCGGGCGCTGTCCGCCGCGACGTGCAGGAACGCGTGCAGCTGCCCCTCGGCCGCGTCGATGCGGCCCAGGTGGGCGTCGGCGACTTCGAGCGCGGACACCTGCCCGGACGCGATCGCCGCGGCGAGTTCCGCCGCGGTCATCCGGGTCAGCTCGCTGGCCTCCGGGGTGGGCATGGCTTCGCCTGGCCTGGTCTCGTCGTCCACGATCAGTCCTCCGCCAGGATCCGCGGGCACCCGGAACCGCTGCTCTTGCACTGCTGGCGCCTGGTCCAGCACCTTGTCCGCGCCGAGCGGGGGTATCACCACGTCGTCGCGGAGCACGTTGGTCACCGGGACCGCGTGCGAGGTCGGCGGGATGCCCTCCGCGGCGACCTCCTGGACCCGCGCGACCGCCGAGATGATCTGGTCGAGCTGGACCGCGAAGTGATCGAGTTCCTCGTCGGTCAGGGCCAGTCTCGACAGCCGGGCCAGGTGGGCCACTTCGGCGCGGGCAATGGACATGGATGCCATCCTAGGCCCGGGCCCGGAGCGGGCTGACGGGATTATGGCCGGGCCGCCGCGTCCAGGCGGTCGTCCCCCGGCACCGGGTCCGGCGCGGGCGCAGCCGGCGGCAGGCCGCCCGGGAGCGCGCCGGGGACGGACACCGCGGCGGGCGCCGGGACCGGAGCGGCGGCGGCGGGCACCTCGGCCGGGACCGCGGCCGCGCGCTGCCGCGCCAGCCAGGCGGTGGCGGCGGCCGCGTTCAGCGGCCGGCTGAACTGCCAGCCCTGGGCCGCGACGCAGCCCATTCCCCGCAAGGCCGCCGCGACCTGCGCAGACTCGACCCCCTCGGCCACCGACCGGATGCCGAGCCCGCGCAGCAGGTGCACCGCTGAGCGCACGATCAGCTCGGTGTCCGGGTTGGTGGTCACGCCCGCGACGAAGGACGGGTCGATCTTCACTTCGCCGACGGACATCTCCTTCAGGCGCCCCACCGACGTGAACCCGGTCATGAAGTCGTCCACGCTGAGCTCGATGCCGAGCGACCGCAGCGCGCTCAGCCCGCCCGCGATGTCGGCGGCGTCGTGGGTCAGCGCCCGCTCACTGATCTCCAGCAGCAGCGCGCCAGGAGGCAGGCCCTGACCGGCCAGCTCGTGCTCGATCGTGGCGGCCAGGCCGCTGTCCAGCAGGTCGCGGTGCGAGACGTTGACCGACAGCTGGGCGGCCAGCCCGCTGCGCCGCCAGGCCGACGCCTGCCTGAGCGCGAGCTGGACCACGTGCGCGGTCAGCTCCTGCATCAGGAAGGACTGCTCAGCCAGGGGGATGAACTCCGGCGGCCCGATCAGCCCGCGGTCCGGGTGCCGCCAGCGCAGCAGCGCCTCCATGCCGGCGGTCCGGCCGGTCTCCAGGAACACCTTGGGCTGGTAGTGCAGCTCGAACTCACCCTGGTCGATGCCGCGGCGCAGGTCACCGAGGAGGGACAGCCGCGCCGGGGAGTGGCGGTCCGCGCGGGCCACGTACGTCTCGATCCCGGTGCGCCGTTCCTTGGCCAGGTACATGGCCACGTCGGCGCGCTGCAGGAGCACTTCCACCGTGGTCCCGTCGTCCGGGTAGAGGGCGATGCCCACGCTCGCCTCGACCTCGAACGACATCCCCTCCAGCCGCACGGGCTCGGCCAGCGCGGCGCGCAGCCGCGCGGCCACCTCCCTGGCCACGCTGAGGGTGGCCACGGCGGGCAGCAGCACCGCGAACTCGTCGCCGCCGAGCCGGGCGACCACGTCGCCCGGCCGCACGCTGCGGGCCAGCCGGTAGGCGATCACCTGGAGCAGCTCGTCCCCCAGCGGGTGCCCGAGCGTGTCGTTGACTTCCTTGAACCGGTCCAGGTCCAGGAGCAGGAAACCGCACCCGGCCCCGGTGCGCCCGGCCTCGGCCAGGGCCTCAGCTGTCCGGCGCAGCAGCAGCGTGCGGTTCGGCAGCCCGGTCAGCTGGTCGTGCAGCGCCTGGTACTCGCGGTTCAGCGACATCGCGGCGTTGGCGTAGATCGCGCTGAGCGGGAGCAGGAACAGCAGGACCAGCAGCACCGAGCGGTTCATCACCACGACCACCAGCGGCGCCGCGGACAGCAGCGCGAAGGTGACGAACGCCTGGTACGGCAGGGCCTTGCGCAAGGTGGCCAGGATGGGTGCCCGCCCGTGCAGCGCCCCGGCCACGCCGACCAGCACGAAGTTGCAGGCGAAGTAGGCGGCCGCGGCCAGGCCGACCACGGCCACCTGATCCCCGGCCGGGACCCAGGGCCGCGACGGCGACGGGTGGACGTGGGCGGCGGCGAGGACCGCCCCCGCCGCGGCCAGGCTCAGGGTGAGCTGGGCGACGTTGAAGAACGCCCGGAAGACCGCCCGGCGTGCGCAGAGCGCGACCACGAGCGTGGTGACCGCGCGGAGCAGCGCGGCGACTCCGAAGCCCCAGTAGAGCAGGGCGGCGAAGCAGAAGGTCACCGAGACCGCGCCGGCGTCGGGCCCGGATTTGCCCGGCGTCACGATCCTCTTGAGCTCGCCGAGCAGGGCCAGGGCGGCGATGACCCAGATCAGCGGGCCGCCCAGCAGCCCGGAGGCCCCCGAGCCGGGCAGGCCGCGGACCGCGACCAGCAGAGCACCGAGACCCGCCACCGTGACGGCGGTGATGTAGTTCCACAGGGGGGAACCGGTCCGCGGACCGATGTCCCTGGTGTCGCTAGGGTCCCTCATGGTGTCCTCGTGCCGCAGCCAGCCGGCGGGATACGCGTGGCTCTGTCAGCAGGGTACGGCGAAAAGGGTACTTCGCGAAGCCGATCGCACACTATCTGTTACAGTGCATTGCTGAACAACGACGATTTCGCAGGTCAGAGCACCGTAGACCGGCTGAATCAATTCCGGCCCAGTTGACGCGTCATTATCATGAGTCGTCAGCGGACGCGGGAGCCCCGGCGGCATCAGGGCTCACGGCCTGCTCGGCGGCCGCAGCCGGGCCATTCTCCAGCAGCACCCGGAAGCCCGCCTCATCAAGGACGGGCACGCCCAGGCTGAGCGCCTTGTCGTGCTTGCTTCCCGGCTTGTCCCCGGCGATCAGGAACGCCGTCTTCTTGGAGACGGACGAGGTCACTTTCCCGCCCAGGGCCTGCACCGCCTCGGCGGCCTCGTCCCGGCTGAAGCCGTCCAGGCTGCCCGTGATCACCACGGCCACCCCGGACAGGGGGAGACCAGCTCCCGGGTCTTCGGGAGCAGGCGGCGGCGTCCAGCCCGGCGTGGCCAGCTGGACCCCGTTCTCCCGCCACTTCCGCACGATCTCCTGGTGCCAGTCCACCCCGAACCACTCGATCACCGAGGCCGCGATCGTCGGGCCAACCCCGTCCACCGCGGCCAGCGCCTCCGCCGAGGCGGCCGTGATCGCGTCGAGCGAGCCGAACTGCGCCGCGAGCGCCCGGGCCGCGGTCGGGCCCACGTGCCGGATGGACAGGGCGACCAGGATCCGCCAGAGCGGCCGGCGCCTGGCGTCCTCCAGGTTGCCGATCAGCTTGCCCGCGTTCACGGTCAGGGTGCCCTGCTTGTTCACGAAGAACGAGCAGGTGGCCAGGTCCTCGCCGGTCAGCGCGAACAGGTCACCCTCGTCGGCGACCAGGCCCGAGTCGAGCAGCGCGGTCACCGCCTCGTAGCCGAGCACCTCGATGTCCAGTGCCCCCCGGCCGGCCAGGTGGAAGAGCCGCTCACGCAGCTGGGCGGGGCAGGACCGGGTGTTCGGGCAGCGCCAGTCCACCCCGCCCTCTTCCCGGATCAGGGGGGTACCGCAGGCCGGGCACACGGTCGGGAACTCGAACGCCCGCTCATCCCCGGTGCGCGCGTCCACCACCGGCCCGACCACCTCGGGGATCACGTCACCGGCCTTGCGCAGCACGACCATGTCCCCGATCAGCACGCCCTTGCGGGCCACCTCGTCGGCGTTGTGCAGTGTGGCCCGGTCAACCGTGGACTGGCTGACGACCACCGGCTCCATCACCGCGAACGGGGTGACCCGCCCGGTCCGGCCCACGTTCACCCGGATGTCCAGCAGCCGGGTGTTGACCTCCTCGGGCGGGTACTTGTAGGCGATGGCCCAGCGCGGCGCCCGGCTGGTGTGGCCCAGCTGGCGCTGCAGGTCCAGCCGGTCGATCTTGACCACGACCCCGTCGATCTCATACGGCGTGTCGTGCCGGTGCTCGCCGTAGTGCGCGATGTACTCCCGCACCCCGTCCAGCCCCGGCATCACACCGGAACAGGTCGCTGACCGGCAGCCCCCACCCGCGCAGCCGCTCGTACCAGCCGGAGTGGGTTTCCGGGGCGTCGCCGGTGGCGAGCCCGACGCCGTGCACGATCAGCTGCAGCGGGCGGGTCGCGGTGACCCGGGGGTCCTTCTGCCGCAGCGAGCCCGCGGCCGAGTTGCGGGGGTTGGCGAACGGCGGCCGGCCCATCCCGGTCAGCCGCTCGTTCAGCTCGTGGAACGCCGCGACGGGCAGGAACACCTCACCCCGGACCTCCAGCGTGTCGGGCACGCCGGGGCCCTGCAGCCGGAGCGGGACCGAGGCGATCGTGCGGATGTTCGGCGTGACATCCTCGCCGGTCACCCCGTCGCCGCGGGTGGCCGCGCGGACCAGGGCGCCGCCCCGGTACACCAGGTCCACGGCCAGCCCGTCGATCTTCAGCTCGCACAGGTACGGGCCGGTCCCGCCGAGCCGCTCGGCCCGGGCCGCCCAGGCGTCGAGTTCCTCGGCGGAGAACGCGTTGTCCAGGCTGAGCAGCCGCTCCAGGTGCTCCACCGCAGTGAACTCGGTGGAGATGGCCCCGCCCACCTTCTGCGTGGGCGAGTCCGGGGTGCGCAGCTCCGGGTACTGGTCCTCCAGCGCCCGGAGCTCGCGCATGAACGCGTCGTACTCCGCGTCCGAGATCGTCGGCGAGTCCAGCACGTGGTAGCGGTGATTGGCCTCGGTGATCTCCGCGCTCAGCTCGGCGTGCCGGTGCCGGGCGGCCGCGTCCACCCCGGATCCGGGAATCCCGCCCGACTCCGGGGCCTGGCTGGCGGGGACAGCGCCTGGGTCGTCCGGCTGGGTCACGGGGCCTCCTCCTCGATCAGCTCGGGGAGCATCCGGGCCGCCTCACGGCAGCGGGCCAGGGCGGCCCGGGCGTAGTCCGGCGGGGCACCGGCCAGGCCGCAGCCCGGAGTGATCACCACCTGGGCCGCGACCCCGGCCGCGCCGGGCTCGCGGGCCACCGGCCACCCCATCCGGCGCCACAGCTCCACCACCCGGTCGGCCACTGTCCTGGCGTCGGGCAGTGTGCCTGAACGGATGCGTTGCGGAGAATTAGCGTCCGGTGCGGTGCCGCTGCCCCGCAGCCGGCCGGCTGGTGCTGCCGCGGGGGTAGCCGGGACCGGCGTGGCAGGCAGCGCGCCCACGAAGATCCCGAGACCCGCCTCGACCGCCTCCGCCAGCACCTCTTCCTCCCCCTGGCGCAGCACGCCAAGGTCGATGCCCGCCCCGTCCGCGCCCGCCCGCCTGATGATGCCAAGGGGGGCCGACATCCCGCAGCAGTGCACGACGGTGGGGGCCGCCGTCGCGGACAGCACCGCGCGCAGGCCCGACTCGGCGTCGGCTTCCTCGACCGCCGGGACCCGGTTGAACCCGCTGGCGCTCGGCACCGCGCCGCCCAGCACCGCGGGCAGCGCGGGCTCGTCCACCTGGAGCAGCAGCCGCGCGCCAGGCACCCGGGCCGCCACCCCGGCCAGGTGCGCGGATATCCCCTCGGCCAGCGACTCGGTCAGGTCACGGAGCGCACCCGGGTCGGCCAGCACGGGCTCCTGGCTGCGGGCCAGCTCCAGGCTGGCCGCCATCGTCCAGGGCCCGCAGACCTGCAGCTTCAGCGGCCCCCGGTAACCGTCGGCCGCCTCTTCCAGCGCGTCCAGGTCCCGGGCCAGCAGCGACTGCGCGCGGCGCAGGTCCCGGCCCGGGCGGTCGGCGAGCCGCCAGCCGCGGGTGGTCGTGTCCACGGGCAGGTCGATCAGCAGCCCCGCGGTCCGGCCGATCATGTCCGCGCCCACGCCGCGGTCCGGCAGCTCGACCAGGTGGGGCAGGTCCGGGAGCTCATCGAGGATGAACCGCATGGCCGCCAGCGGATCGGTGCCGGGCATCGAGCCCACGCCCGTGGCGGATTGCGGGGACCAGGGATAAGCGGAGCGGAGTCTTGCACGCTAGCGAGCTTAGTGTTCCGGGCCGCGGTCCGGCTGACCTGGCGGGACGGACCAGCCGGGGCGGGCACGGGCAGCGACAGGCACGGACCAGGCGCGGACAGCAATCCGCGCCGCACCATGCCCCGGCGATGGTGCGGCGCGGACGCCCCGCTGCCGGGCCGGCCAGTCCCCGTGGCCCGGCCGGCCCGGCTGCCGGGCGGTCAGACGAGCATGTCTTCCCGGCGGGCGGGAGCGGGCGCGACGTCAGTCCGCTGGCGGACGTAGAGGCCGGTCACCCGGCGGGTGCCCAGGCTCACCTGGTGCGGGGCCTGGCGGGTCAGGGAAAAATCCCGCTCTTCCCGGCGGATGCCCCAGCTGACCAGGATGATGGCTCCGGCGACGGCTCCGGCGACGAAGATCACGAGTCCGATGACGACGATGGTGGCCATGGCGGTCCCCTTACTGCTGGCCCCTCGGCGGTGGTGCCGCCGTCCTGCTGTCCTCGTTTCCGGTATGGGTGGCCGGGCTGAGGCGGCTGTTGGGGCCTAGTCGGCTGATCCATGTGCGCCCAAGCAGACCTACTGCTAGACTGAGTCCAATGGATCTAGCCATCCTAGTCATCCCAACCTTTGGTATCTATTGCGGTTTATAACCCCTCACCAGGGACCTAAACCCGAGACATCCCAAAGATTCTGAAGACCCAGATAGTGGGTATGATCCTTTCGAGCCCAGCCAGCCCGACCGTCGGGGTGGTTGGGATCTCTGGGAGGGTGTCATGGCCGACCCGATGTACCGGCAGATCGCTGAGGATCTACGCCGCCAGATCGAGGCGGGCGAGCTGCCGCCCGGAGCCCAGCTTCAGACCGAACTGGAACTCCGGGAGAAGTACGACGCGTCGCGCAACACCATCCGCGACGCGATCAAGTGGCTCATCACCCGGGGCCTGGTGGAGACCCGGCCTGGCCAGGGGACGTTCGTCATCGAGCGGATCATCCCGTTCGTCACCACGCTGACCGGGGACCCGAAGACCGCCTCGGCGGCGAGGGCCTCACCTACATCGAGCGAGGTGCAGGCCGGCCCGGCAGGCCGAGAACGACCCGCCGCGGGTGGAGATCCAGGCAGGCCGAGACCGAGATCGGCCGCCGGAACTGCGACATCGTCGAGGGCGACTCCGGTCGTCAGCCGGCACCAGGAGCGGTTCATCGACGGCACGCCCTGGTCCCTGCAGACGTCCTTCTACCCGATGAGCCTGGTCGAGCGGGGCGCGCCGCGGCTCATCCAGGCGAGGACATCCCCGAGGGCACCGTCGAGTACCTGCGTGAGACGCTCGGCATCAAGCAGGCCGGCTACCGGGACAGATCATGGTCCGGCCGCCCGACGAGACTGAGACCGCGTTCTTCGGGCTTCCCGACGACGGCCGGGTATCGGTGATCGCGACCCGGCGGACCGCCTATGACCAGGAGGGCGCCGTTCCGGCTCACGGTCAGCGTGTACCCGGCGGACCGGAACCAGTTCGTGGTCGACGTCGGCGCAGGTTCCCGGACGAGCGTCGCGGGGATCCCGCCCACCGCGGCCGAGGACCCAAGCCGGCCAGCCGACAGTGACCGCGTGCCATGCGCAGCCCGGCCAGGCGGATGACCCGTTGCGGCCCCGCACGCGGACTGACCGTCGCACCCGGCTAACCCAGCCTCCGCGCCACGCCGGTGACCGGACCGTGCTGGTGTCGGCCGCAGGCCAGCCAGGCACGGAGCCATGACGATAACCTGCTATCCGCCGCGAACCGCCCGCGACGCCGACACGATCATCGGCCTGATCGACGAAGCCGCGGTGGCTGCGCGGCCAGGACCGACCAGTGGGCCACCCCCTGGCCGAGCCGAGGGCCTGGGACGGCCGGGTGCGCCGGGGGCTGCGCAGGCACACCTGGATCGCCGAAGCGGCCGGGAGCCGATCGCCACCATCACTCCGGGGCCCGGCAACCAGGATCTCTGCGACCCCCGGCTGAACGGTGCCCGCGGTCTACGTCTCGCGCCTCATCGTGTCCCGGACGCCGCGGGCCGGCGCCGGGCGCGCTGACCGGGGCTGCCGGCGGGCGGGCGTGACTGGAATGCCCAATGGATCAGGATTGATGTCTGGACCACCAATGTGGCGCTGCAGAACTATCATGAAAAGAGAGGTTTCAGGTTCCGCCGAATCGCTGCTGTGCAACGGACTACCTTCTGCGGCATGTTCAGAAGCCGACCATGAATCGACTGGCCGCCGGGCAGCTTCAAGGAGATCCGACCGCGGGGCAACTCGTGGGCGCGCCGGCGAGACGGAGCGCGGGACCACCTGCGCTGACCGGGCAACCAGGCCGGCCGGTCGCGTGATGGCCTACGGCTTTCTGCAGGACGAGTGCGGCTAGCCAGTGAGCCAGGATCACCGCCGACCGAGGCACCCGATCTGGCCCCCCGAGCGGCAGCGCGAGCCGCTGCGGTGTACGTGCGCCGCCTGGTCGTGCGGCGTGACTACGCCGGCCGGGGGCTCGCGTGCGGCCCTGCTGGCGGACTGGGCGGGCCTGGCCGCGCGGACGGGAACGGGCCCAGTGGATCAGGGTGGACGTGTGGCGCAGCAACAAGGAACTGCACGCCTACTACGAGCGCCGGGGCTTCGCGTCCTGCGGCGAGAGCAGCGATCCGTGATTACCCCTCGGGCGCGCTGTTCCAGAAACCCACCCGGTATCTCGGGGAACCCCAGCCTCCGCTGTTCCACAGGGGGTGACCGGCGCGCGACCCGCGCGGCCGGGCCCCGGCGTGTCGCAGTCCCGCGCAGCGGGTAGTTTCGGGTGAAGTTATGGCGATGGTCGGTGGCGTGCGCGACGGCCTGGGTCCCTGCCGGGACGCAGGCTCCATGCCCCCATGGCGGGGCGCGGGCAGGAAGTCTCACCGCTGGATCTGCGGCGCGACCGGTGCGCCCGGCGCGCAGGCCGCAGTCACAGCGCTTCATGACGCGGCCCGGGCAGCGCGCCGCCGGAGCGGCCACCGAAGCGGCTGCCGGAGCGCAGGACCACGCCCCAGCGCAGGACGCGCCAGCACCCGCAGGCCGTGGCAGGCCCCCCAGCCGAACATCGGCCCGGTGACCCACGCCGCCGCGATCAGCCTGGCCGCGCCGCCCCGGCCGCCGCACCCGCTGGGCCATCTGGCTGGCCGTGGCCCTGGTCACCGCGGCCGTCGCGATCGGCGTGGCCCTCAAGGTCACGCCCCTGCAGACCGTCACGGTCGCCGGCCAGGTCATCAAGGTCGGCACCTCAGCCCCCAGCCTGAGCTTCTCCGGCCCGGGCGAGGTGGACCTGTTCGGCCAGAGCCTGCCCACCCACGTGCAGTTCCTCGGCCCGGTCCGCCCCCGGATCCAGCTGACCCAGATCACCATCAACAGCGAGCTGACCAACTTCGTCCAGGGCGCGGGCCCCGCGGGGGCCGAGCGGATCCTGGGCGACCGGCTGGCCAGCGGCTGGCTGCACTATTTCGCCTGGGAGATCGGCCTGACCGCGGTCGGCTCACTGCTGCTGCTCGGCGCCCTGGCCGGCTGGCGCCGCCTGTCCCACGAGACCACGCTGAAACTCCTGGCCGGCGGCCTGGTGCTGACCGAGGTCATCAACCTGGGCGCGATCATGCTGACCGCCTACACCGCGCCCTCGACCCTGCGCCAGGTCCGGTCGCTCAGCCAGCTGGTCGGCAGCGAGCGGACCGCGACCGACGCCAAGAAGGGGGTGCCCGTGCCGCCGGGCGTCCGGCTGGTGGTGATCGGCGACTCCACCGCGGCGGGTGCCGGGCTGCCCGCGGTCCACGACGCGTCCCGCGCCGACCAGGCCTGCGGGCGGAGCACCGATTCCTACGCCGAGGACCTAGCCCGCTCGAACAGCTGGCAGGTGATGAACCTGGCCTGCAACAGCGCCACGATCGGCCAGGGGCTGCTCGGCCCGGAAGGGCGCGGCGGCGAGACCGAGCCCGCGCAGATCGACGCGCTGGACCGGGCCACCCACGCCTCCGCGGTCATCGTCAGCGTCGGCGCGGACGACCTGGACTGGTCGGCCATGCTGCGCCTGTGCGCGGTCGCCAAGACCTGCAACGACAAGGCCACCACAGCCTACTTCCAGCAGCAGCTGCACTCGTTCAGCAAGAACTACCTGCAGCTGCTCGACCAGCTGGCGGCGCTGCCGAGCCACCCCCAGGTGATCATCAACCGCTACTACAACCCGTTCGACCCGCAGCTGACCTGCCTGAGCAAGGTCGGCATGACCAGCGCCAAGGAGCACACGCTCAGCTCACGGCTGGCCACGCTGAACGCCGTGCTGGCCAAGGGGGCCGCGGAGTTCGGCTTCACCTCGGTCAAGCCGGACTTCACCGGGCACCAGCTCTGCACGACCCAGCCCTACGTGCAGGGACTCGGCGATACCGCACCGTTCCACCCCACCGCCATGGGCCAGCTGGCCATCGCGCTCGCTGACCAGGCCGCGCTGAACTCCCCGCGCCTGCCCGGCTCCTCCGCCGTGGCGACCCCCTCGGCCACCCCGGTCCCCACCGTGAGCGGCACGCCCAGCGGAAGCGGCACGCCCAGCGCGCCCCGCGGCCGGCCCGTCGCCGGCCCCGCACCGCCGGCCCGTAAGCCGGTCAGGCGGACCGGGCGACGACGGCGGCCCAGGGCTGCAGCACCAGGCCGTCCAGCGCGCCATCACCGGTGCTGAGCAGCACCGTGCCCGGTGAGACGTGCAGCGTGGCCGGCTCGTCGCTGAAGTTGGCCGCGACCGCCAGGCCGCCCGTCTCGTAGGCCCACACCCCGCGCGGCGCCGGCAGCTGCTCATAGCTGGCCAGGTGGCCGCCGAATTCCCGCCGTCGCAGCGCCAGCAGCTCGCGGCACAGGTTCAGGATGGACGATGGTTCCGCTTGCATCTCCGCAACGGAACCGCTCGCGGGGTCACCGTAGGGCAGCCAGGGCTGGACGCCCGCGCCCGAGAACCCCCCGGATGGTGAGGAGTCCCACCGCATGGGGGTCCGGGCCCGGTCCCGGCTCTCCTCGGCCCCGGCCTGTGACCGCATCTTGTCGCGCAGCAGATTGGCCGGGACGTCCACGTCGGTCATGCCCAGTTCGTCGCCGTAATAGAGGACAAGGGCGCCGGGCAGGGTAGCCAGCATGAGCAGGGCCAGCCGCGTCCGGCGCTCGTCCCCGCCGCACCAGCGGGTCGGGAACCGGCTGATGTCGTGGTTGGACGCGGTCCAGACCGCGCACTCCCCGGCGGGCAGCTTGTCCAGCGACTCGGCCACCACGCCGGACAGGGCTTCGGCGGTGAACGGGGCGAAGACGAACGGGAAGTTGAACGTGAGCTGCAGCTCATCCCCCTGGCCGTGGAAGGCGGCCAGCGCCCCCACGTCGCCGACCCAGGTCTCGCCGAGCAGCACCCGGGGCACCGGGTAGCTCTCGGCGATCTTCCGCCAGTCCCGGAACACGCCGTGCGATTCCGGCCGGTTCGCGCTGTACACCTGGGCCAGACCGAACCGGCCGCCGACCAGCCCCTCCTCGGGAGCGGGCGGGTCGTCACGGAGCTGGGCGTCCTTGTAGAGCCCGTGGGCGACGTCGATCCGGAATCCGGCGACGCCGCGGTCGAACCAGAACCGCAGGATCTCCTGGAAGGCCTGATGCACGGCGGGGTTCCACCAGTTCAGGTCAGGCTGGCTGGGCAGGAAGTTGTGCAGGTAGTACTGCCCGCTGGACTCGTCCAGCGTCCAGGCCGACGCGCCGGTCGCGGCCAGCCAGTTGTTGGGCGGCCCGCCATCCGGGGCCGGGTCGGCCCACACATAGAACTCCCGGTGCGGCGAGGCCGGATCGCTGACCGCCTCAACGAACCAGGGGTGCGCGCTGCTGGTGTGATTGGGTACCAGGTCGAGCAGCACCCGCAGGCCTTGCTGGGCCGCCTCGGCGATCAGCCGGTCCAGGTCAGCGAGGGTGCCGAGCTCCGGGTGGACGCCCAGGTAGTCCGAGACGTCGTAGCCCCAGTCCTCGTCCGGGGACAGCATGGTCGGGGACAGCCAGATGCCGTCCACGCCGAGCCAGGACAGGTAGTCCAGATGAGCGGTGACGCCGTTGAGGTCCCCGTATCCGTCGTCGTTGGTGTCCTGCCACGACCTGACGTAGATCTGGTACAGGGTGGCTCCGTGCCACCAGCGGGGCTGGGTACGTGGCGTGTCCATGGTTCTCCCGGGCGGTATGGGGGCGGGGTCGGCCCACAGTAACCCGAACCCGCCTTGACCTGGCCCAGGCCTTGCCTTGGTCCCGGGACAGGCGGAAACTGGTCAGATGAGCCCGGCAATCGAGCTGATCGGGGTAATCCTGCTGCCCACCGCGGTGGGTTATGCCGTACTGGGCAGCATCCGCGGGTGCCGCTGGATCGCGGAGTGGCGCACGGCGAGGCGGTCCCGGGCCGCGGAACCGGTAACGGTCGAGCCGATTGAGCGGCTGGGGGCCAGGATGCGCCGCCTTCGCGCCGAACTGGAGACCATGGAGACCCGCACCGACCTGCAAGCCAAGGGGATGCGGCTGCGTGCGCTCCGCGGCGCGTACCTGGATTTGCTGCGGGTCGCCTGCGAGCGTCTGGACGTCGCCCACCTACCGCCTGGCGACCTGGTCTCGCAGGCTGAGATCTACCGGGCCGAGGCTGCGCTGCGCCAGCGCGGCCTGGATGTCAGGGAAACTGCCCCGCGCTGAAGCATCAGCGGCCCGGATCCGCAGCGTACGATCGCAGTGTGGTGCGCGTCCTGGCTGTCTCCGACGTGGTCGAGGAAGGCCTGTGGGCTGACATCGGCCCGGCGCGCGGCGCCGACCTTATCCTGGGCTGCGGCGATCTGCCCTTCGAGTACCTGGGCTACCTGATGAACGCGCTCGACGTGCCGCTGGTCTTCGTGCCCGGTAACCACGACCCTGACCTGTCCGGGTACCGCGTCAGCCGGGCCGGCCTGACTCTGCGGGCCGGGCTGCCGGCCCAGCCGCCGTGGCCGGACGGGGCGGTCAGCGCGGACGGGCGGGTGGTAGAGGTGGCGGGCGTGCGGATCGCCGGGCTGGGCGGCAGCCGCCGCTACCGGCCCGGCCCGAACCAGTACAGCGACCGGCAGCAGGCCCGGCGGGCGCGGCGGCTGACCGCCCGGATCCGGCTGCACGGGATGACCCTGCGCCAGCTTCGCGGCGGGCCGCTCCCCGGCCGATCGCACCGGCTGGATGTGCTGCTGACCCACGCCCCGCCGCGCGGCGTGGGCGACGGCCCCGACCCGGTGCACCAGGGTTTTCCCGCCCTCAACGTCTTCGCCGGGCGGCTGCAACCGCCCCTGCTGCTGCACGGGCACGTGGACCCGGATCCGGCCGGCGGCCGTGACCACCGGCTTGGCCGCACACTCGTCCGCAACGTCACCGGATGGCAGCTGTTCGACCTCGACCCCGCCACCGGCCGGGTGAGCGACGTGCCGGGGCATCACAGTGCCGGTTACAACCGGGCTGACCACCGCGGCGGATACGAGCGGGCTGGCTACCGCGATGCCCGCTGACACCGGGTTTCCCCGGGCCGACGTCGAGAACGACTTCCAGCGTGCCCGGCGGCGCCAGGTGCTGGCCCGGCTGTCCCAGCGGCTGCGCCGGGAACCGGACGACGTCAACCTCATCCTGCCGTTCGACGAGGTCGTGGCCGCGCTCGGGATGACCGGCGAGCGCAAGCTGGGCCTGCAGGTGATCAAGCTCGATACCGTGGTGGGCACGGTGGACTCCACCCGCGACTTCGACCGCCGGTTCCGGCCCACCTCGGGCCGGGTCCGGGAGCGCTGGGAGCGGCTGGCCCTGGCCCAGCGCCGGGGTGAGTCCATCCCGCCCATCGACGTGTACCGCGTCGGCGAGCTGCACTTCGTGATCGACGGGCATCACCGGGTCTCGATCGCCCTGGCCACGGGGCAGAAGACGATCGACGCCTACGTGACGGAGATCCTCACGGCGGTACCGGCCCAGGGCATCCACCGCCGCGGTGACCTGCTCTACAAGAGCTATGAGCGGCTGTTCCGGTCGCGGGTCAAGCTTCCGGCCCAGGTCGTACGCCAAGATCACGTTCTCCGATCCCTGGGGCTACGCGGAACTCGGTGAGGCGGTGGAGGCCTGGGGATTCCGCCTCATGCAGCACGAGCACAAGTTCTGCGACCGGGCCGAGGTGTCCCGGCGCTGGTTCACCGAGGAGTTCACCCCGGTCGTGCGCCTGCTGCACGCGGCGGACCTGGTCGGCTCCGGCACCGACGCCGACGCGTACCTGACCATCGCCCGGGAGCGCTACCGGCTGATCCGCACCCATGAGTGGAACGACGAGGTCATCGAGGAACTCCAGCGGCAGTTCCGGTCACCGCGCTGGCGTATCCGCGGCTCGGGCGCCGTGGCGATGCCGCCGGACAAGCACGGCGGCGCGCCCGACCGGAACGCCAGCGGCGCCGCGGACCAGGACGCCGGCGCCGCCGCGGACTAGATGCGGCGGCGCAGCCGCTAGCGGGGCGCGGCGGCCGATTACGGTTGCGGTGCGGCGGCCGAGCCGGTGTCCTGCCCGGCCGCGGTCGGCTCGGCCTCGCTCGGCGCGCCCCCGGTGACCGTGGTCGCTCCCGACGCAGGCGCGCCGGAATCGCCCAGGGTCAGGTTCCGGCCGGTGGACGGGTCGAAAACGTGCAGCTTCCGGGCGTCCAGCCAGAGCTCTACGTTGTCCCCCTCGGTGATGCGCGTGGCCGGGTCGAGCCTGGCCACCACGGTTTCCCCGGTCGCTCCCGTGTCCGCCCGCCCGGAGTCGCGGGCCAGCTCGTTCAGCTCGGCCGCGTCCACGTTGCCCAGCTCCTGGGTGAAGTACACGTACTTCTCCGACCCGAGCGACTCCAGCACATCGATGGAGGCCGGGAACGTGATCCCGCTGCCCCGGATGTCGTCGGAGACCAGCGCGGGGTCTTCGAAGTCCTCCGGGCGGATCCCCACGATCACGTCGCGGCCGGCCCGGAACCTGCCATCGCCTGCCGCACGCTGCCGGAGATCGGGAGGTCCCCGAATCCGGTCCGCAGGGCCCCCTCCTCCAGCGTGCCGGCCAGGAAGTTCATCGAGGGTGAGCCGATAAAGCCGGCCACGAACAGGTTCACGGGCCGCTCATAGAGTTCCTCCGGCGAGGCCACCTGCTGGAGCATGCCGTTGCGCATGACCGCCACCCGGTCCCCGAGCGTCATGGCCTCGACCTGGTCGTGGGTTACGTAGACCATGGTGGTGCCCAGCCGCCGCTGGATCCGGGACACCTCGGTGCGCATCTGCACCCGCAGCTTGGCGTCCAGGTTGGACAGCGGCTCGTCCATCAGGAACGCGGACGGATCACGGACGATGGCCCGGCCCATCGCGACGCGCTGCCGCTGGCCGCCGGAGAGGTTGGCCGGCTTGCGGTCCAGGTGCTGGGTCAGGTCCAGGATCCGCGCGGCCTCCTCGACCTTCTCGTTGATGACGTTCTGCGGGGTCTTAGCCAGCTTGAGCGCGAACCCCATGTTCTGCCGGACCGTCATATGCGGGTACAGGGCGTAGCTCTGGAACACCATCGCGATGTCGCGGTCCTTGGGCGTCATGTTGTTGACGACCTTGCCACCGATCCGCAACTCGCCCTCGGTGATGTCCTCCAGCCCGGCGATCATGTTGAGCGTAGTGGACTTGCCGCAGCCAGACGGGCCGACCAGGATGACGAACTCGCCATCGGCGATGTCCAGGTTGATCTTGTTGACCGCCAGCGCCCCGTCGGGGAAGCGCTTGGTCACATTGTCCAGAACGATTTCAGCCACTGATCTCTCCTTCGCTCCGCTAGCCCTTGACCGCGCCGGCTGTCAGCCCCGCGACGATCCGGCGCTGGAAGAACAGCACGAAGATAATGATGGGAATGGTGATGACCACCGCCGCCGCGGAGATCGACCCGGTCGGCACGGCGAACTGTGAGTTCCCGGTGAAGAAGGACAGCGCGGCTGGTGCGGTGCGGGCGGCGGTCGTCGAGGTCAGCGTGATCGCCAGCAGGAACTCGTTCCAGCAGAACAGGAAGACCAGGATCGCCGTGGTGACCATGCCCGGGGCGGCCAGCGGCGCGATGACCCGGACGAACGCCTGGAACGGGGTAGCCCCGTCCACCTTGGCCGCCTTCTCCAGCTCCCACGGGATCTCCCGGAAGAATGCGGACAGCGTGTAGATGCCGAGCGGCAGGCCGGTCGCGACGTAGGGGATGATCAGCCCGGGCCAGGTGTTGAACAGGCCGAGGATCCGCTCGATGTTGAACAGCGGGGTGGCCAGCGCGATCGCGGGAAACATCGCGATCAGCAACGACACCCCGATCAGCACGCTCTTGCCCGGAAAACGCAGCCGGGCCACCGCGTACGCCGCCATCGAGGCCAGCACGACCGCGATGAACGTGGCGATGGCCCCGATGCCGATCGAGTTGAGCAGCGGGCGCAGGAAGGTGGACGTGGTCAGGATGCCGGAGTAGTTGCTCCACGTCCAGTGCACCGGGAAGTAGGTCGGGTCGGTGATCGAAGCGGTCGTCTTGAACGACAGGGAGATGATCCAGACCAGCGGGATCAGCACGAGCACGATCGTGACGATGTTGGCGACACTCCAGCCAACCTTCTGCGGTGTCGTCGTAGCCATCAGCCGCGCATCTCCCTTACTCGCATCGCCGCCCTCATCGCTGGAGGTCCGTTCCTGGAGCGGCCGTGCCGAAGCCCTTGATGAAGACGAACGCGATGATCGCGACGCAGATCAGGATCAGCACCGACATCGCCGACCCGAGACCGAAGTTCAGCCCGGTGAACAGGTTGTCGTAGTTGAGGATCGACACCGATCCGGTGCCGTTGTTGCCCGAGGTGAGGATGAAGATGTTGTCGAAGATCCGGAACGCGTCCAGCGACCGGAACAGCAGCGCCACCAGGATCGCGGGCTTCATCAGCGGCACCATGATCTTGGTGAACCGCTGCCAGGCGCTCGCCCCGTCTACCTTGGCCGCCTTGAGCAGGTCCTCGGGTACCAGGGACAGCCCGGCCATCAGCAGCAGCGCCATGAATGCCGTGGTCTTCCAGATCTCGGCCAGGATGATGATCGCAATCGCCTTGGGCTGCGAGGTCAGCGGCGCGGAGTTGTTGAACAGCGCGGACAAGTACCCGGTACTCGGCGTCCAGGCGTAGAGCCAGCTGAACGCGGCGGCCACGGTCACGATCCCGTAGGGGATCAGGATCGTGGTGCGGATCCCGCCTTTCCCCCAGATCGTCCGGTACATCAGCAGCGCCAGCCCCATGCCGAGGACGAACTCGATGCCCACCGAGACCACCGTGATGATGATGGTCACCAGCAGCGCGTGCCACCAGAACGGCGAGCTGAGGATGGCCCCGTAGTTGCTCAGCCCGACGAATTTGGTCAGCTGCGGGGCGGACAGGACGTACCGCTGCAGCGATATGTAGATGGCGTAGCCGATCGGGTAGGCGGTCACCGCGACCATCACGATCACCGCGGGCGCGCACAGTAGCCAGCCCAGCCGGCGTTCCGCACGCGCGCCTTCGGACAGGGGGGCCCGTCCGCGCCGCCGGGCGACGGGTTCCTGGGCGGTAACCGGAGGAGTAACGGTGGTCATGTCTCCACCTCTCTCTGCGTGCTCGGCGCGCTCACGGAATCAGCCCCTTACCCTGCAAGGCGTTGTTGATCTGCGTCTTCAGGTTCTGCTCGGTGCTCACCGGGTCGATGGAGCTGGGCGGCGAGATCAGGTGCGAGATCGCTACCGACACGACCTGGTAGAGCGGCGTCTTGGGCCGCACCGCGCCGTCGTTGACCTGCGCGAGGATCAGCTTGCGGAACGGGTAGGCGCTCTGCATCTGCGGATCGTTGTACACACTGGCCAGCGTGGGCGGCAGGCCGCCCTTGACCGCGGCGGTCAGCTGGTTCTGGGCGTTGCGCAGGCACAGCACGGCCTGCTCCGCGAGCCCGGGATGAGGTGAGTAGGAACTGACCGCCAGGTCGATGCCGCCGATCGTCACCTTGGCCCGCGTGCCCGGGATCACTGCCGGGTAGGGCGCCCACTTGAACACCTTGAACAACTTCGGGTTGTCGGCCTTCATGGACGGATAGACGTACGGGTAGTTCAGCTCGAACGCCGCGGTTCCGGCTTCCATGGCCAGCCGGTTCTGGTCCTCCATCTGCACCCCGAGCGACGGGTCGGCCACCGGCGAGCTGGCCAGCGTCTTCATGATCGACAGCGCCTTGACCGCGGGCGCGCCCAGCTGGGCCGCCGTTGAGGCGGGGTTCAGGATGCTACCCCCCGCGCTGGCCACCAGCGTGTTGAACCAGACGACGGTGCCCTCGTACTGGGCGCCCTGGATCTCGATGAGATGGGGCTTGCCCGCCTTGGCCAGGGCCTCGGCGTCGGAGAACATCTGCGCCCACGTCTTCGGCGGGGTCTTGACCAGGTCCGAGCGGTACCAGAGCAGCTGGGTGTTGCTGTTGTAGGGCACCGCCACCAGCTGCCCACGCCAGATCGCGGTCTGCAGCGGCCCCTTCAGCGTGCCGGCGATGGCCGCTGCCTTGGCCTGGCCGGTCCACGGCCGGATCCAGCCGGCGGTGGCGAACTCGGGCTCCCAGGTGACGTCGAGGCCGAGGATGTCCATGGAGCCGTCATGGGCGGCCAGCCGCCGGGCCATTTGCAGCCGCTGCTGGTCGGCCGCGTTCTGCAGCTTGTTGTAGACGATGGTGTAGCGCCCGTGGCTGGCTTTGCTGCAGTTGTCCGCGGCCGACTGAACCGCTCCCGACGGGTCCGGGAAGTTGTAGAACTGCAGCGTGACCGGGCCGGTGCTGGCGCTGCTGGTCCCGCAGGCGGCCAGGAGCGCGGAGGCCAGTACGGCCGCTCCGCCCGCCGCGGTCAGGACGCGGAAACGGGGCCGAGCCCGGCGTCTGGGTTTCAGGGCCAGGGAAGTCCGACCTGGACTGGCCTGGCGATCACTGTCACCGATCATGGTGCCTCCCGCGGCCCGATGCCTCTTTGCACCTGTCACCCCCGCCGTTGAATGCAACGTTAAGGGCTTTCCCCACCCGTAACAAGGGATGCACTTGTGGGGAACTTTTGCTAGCCTGCCCGCCCAATGAACGAATGCTGACACGATTCCGAGACTGTTCCCATGATCGCGAGCGTCATGCGGAGCTAAGGTCACATTTGGGACGCAAGATTCACATGATGCGTCGGCGGCCTTCGCCGGAGCTGCCGTCAGCGGACGCAGGGCCGCCGTTCTGGCCAGGTCAGCGGGCTGATTGCGGCCCGGCCGCCGCGACGGCGGCGCGGGTGGCACTGATGGTGGCGCTGCCCAGCACCGTGTCCCCGTCGTACAGCACTGCGGCCTGGCCCTTGGCCACACCCCGGGCCGGGCCGTCCAGCGCAATCTGCAGCCCGTCACCCGTCATCACGGCGGTGGCCCCGTGGACCTCACCGTGCGCCCGCAGCTGGACCAGGCATTCCCGCGGCTCGCGCAGCGGCTCGCACCCGCTCCACACCGGCCGCTCGGCCAGGATCTCCTGCACGTCCAGGGACTCGCGCGGCCCGACGGTCACGGTCCGGGTCACCGGCTCGATGTCCAGCACGTAGCGGGGCTGGCCGTCCGCGGCGGGCACCCCGACCCGCAGCCCCTTGCGCTGGCCGATGGTGAAGCCATAGGCGCCGTCGTGCGTGCCGACCGGTGTCCCGTCCTGGGCCACGATGCGGCCCGGCGCGTCGCCCAGCCGGCCCGCCAGGAACCCCCGGGTGTCCCCGTCCGGGATGAAGCAGACGTCGTGGCTGTCCGGCTTGCTGGCCACCGCCATCCCCCGGGCCGCGGCTTCCGCCCGCACCTCGGCCTTGGTCGAGGAGCCCAGCGGGAACATCGCCCGGCTGAGCTGCTCGCGGCCGAGCACGGCCAGCACGTAGGACTGGTCCTTGCCCGGGTCCACGCTGCGGGCCAGGCACCCGTCGCGGAGCCGGGCGTGATGGCCGGTGCAGACCGCGTCGAAGCCGAGGGCCAGGGCCCGGTCCAGCACCGCCGCGAACTTGATCTTCTCGTTGCAGCGCAGGCAGGGGTTGGGCGTGCGGCCCGCCGCGTACTCGGCCACGAAGTCGGCGACCACGTCGCGGTCGAACCGCTCGGCCATGTCCCACACGTAGAACGGGATGCCGATCACGTCCGCGGCCCGGCGGGCGTCGCGGGAGTCTTCCACCGTGCAGCAGCCCCGCGCGCCGGAGCGGTAGGACTGGGGGTGGGAGGACAGCGCGAGATGGACGCCGGTCACGTCGTGACCGGCGTCGGCGGCGCGGGCGGCGGCCACCGCCGAGTCCACTCCGCCGGACATGGCGGCGAGCACACGAAGACGGTTCATCGCCTACCGAGCCTACGCGCCGCCAGGTGGTTTCCGGGCCACAGCCGTCGCCTGCGGCGACCGCCCCGGGGGCCGCAGCAGACGACGGCCGGTCCGTCAGCGCGGGATCGCGCTGTCGGAGTTCACCACCGCCGCCCGGAGATACGCGGTGTACTGCAGGACGGTGCCCGGGGGCAGCATGTTGTTCCCGCTCTGCCGGGGCGCGACCGCCACCGTCTGCTCCTCCAGGACCACGGTGCTGGCCGGGTCGAAGATGAGCTCGTCCCGGGTCCCGCTGGTGACCAGCCCGACGGCCTGACCGTGGCGTCCCAGCCGGTCGGTGGCCGGGCCCAGGTTCACCACCCCGGGCAGCGACTCGATCACCCGGTACAGCGCCGCCCGCAGCCTGGCCGTCGAGCCCGCGTTCAGGAACGTGGCCGCGTACACGAAGGTGGCGCTGGGCCGCGAGTGCCCGTGCTCGAACCGCGCCACGATGGCCCGTTCCAGCGCCGCCGGGCTGGTGGGGAGCGTGCCCGCCCTGACCACGCCGTAGATCTGCCAGGGCAGCCCGCCGCGGGTGTAGGACTGGTCGAAGTCGAGCGCCGCGCACCGGGCCGGGAAGGTCGCGGCCTGGCGTCCCGAGCCGTCCGCGGCGACCCAGGCCTGGACCGTCATCGGGGCCTGCGGGCAGGCCCGGGTGGGCTGGCCGCTGAGGCCTTTAGCCTGTATTTCCCGGACGTAGAGGTACTGGCCAGGCCCGGGCGGCTGGCTCGCGCCCGCGCCGTGACCGGCGGCCAGCGCCGCCGCGTCGAGGATCGCGGTCAGCGACCCCCGGCCTGGGCTGACCGGGCCGCCGCGGCCCGGGTGGCCGCCCGGCAGGTTCAGCGCCACCAGGGCGGCCGCCACGGCCGTGGCCACCAGCCCGGCGGCGGCCGCCCGTCCCGGGCGGGGCAGGCCGCCGCGCCGCGGCGGACGCGCGGTGATCTGGCGGTACAGGCGGGCCGCCCCCGGTGAGTCCGGGCCCGGCAGGTCGGCGTGGCGGGCCGGATCGGCCTCCGCCACCATCAGGTCCAGATCCATGGTCAGCTCCTGTCCATCCTGGCTCGGGTAAGGGTGGTTTCCGGTGCGGCTCCCGTGCTGGCGGGCCCCGTGCTGGCCTGCCCCGCGCTGGCCGGCCCCGCGCTGGCTCGCCCCGTGCTGGCTGGCCGGGTGCCGGTCAGCTCCTGGCGCAGCCGCGTCCTGGCCCGGTGCACGCGGATCGCGACCGCGTTGACCGAGCAGCCGAGGACCTGGGCCGCCTCGGCGTGGGACAGCTGTTCCCAGAGGATTAGCTGGAGCGCTTCGCGTTCCCCGGCGGGGAGATGGCCGAGGGCGGCCAGCAGGCGGTCCGTGGTGGTATCGCCGAGTCCTGGCTGGCCCGGTGCTAGCTGATCCGGTGCCAGCTGATCCGGTGCCAGCTGGCCCGGTGCTGACTGGTCCGGTGCTGGCTGACCTGGCGGCCGGGTGCCGAACTCGGCCCGCAGCCGGGCGGTGAGGTGTCCCCGGCGCCGGGCTGACCGGCGGCGGCCGGCCAGCACCCGCTGGGCCACCCCGTACAGCCACAGCCGGTCCGCCGGGGGCCCGGGCAGCTCGCCGATCCGCCGCCAGGCGGTGGTGAACACGTCGGCGACGATGTCGGCGGCGTCCTCGCCCGGCGCGGCCCGGCGGACCGCGTAAGCCAGGATCGGGCGGTAGTACGCCTGATAGAGCACGGCGAACCGGCGCTCGGTGTCTCGCTGGTGGTCCTTGGTGCCGGGCACACGCGGCTCCTCACGCTCGGCCATGTCTTCAGCCTCTACATGGCCGGCCGGGGGCGGAACCTTTCGCCCGGTTCGCCGCGACCCAGGATCCAGCGGCGCGGGGGACGGGCCCGCACGCGGTTCGTTGCGGAAAAGAATGAACGCCGGGCTGCGCGGACGGTCAGCGGGCGGCGCGCCGGGCCCGCTGCACGGCCTCCCCGATGGCCGCGCCGAGCGCGTCCACATCCTCCTGGGTGGAGGTGTGGCCGAGCGAGAACCGCAGCGACCCGCGGGACCTGGCCTCGTCCGCGCCCATGGCGAGCAGCACGTGACTGGGCTGGGCCACGCCGGCGGTGCAGGCAGACCCGGTCGAGCAGGCGATGCCCTTGGCGTCGAGCAGCATGAGCAGCGCGTCGCCCTCGCAGCCGGGGAAGGAGAAGTGCGCGTTGCCGGGCAGGCGGCCGGGCCCGGCGGGCGGGCCGTTCAGGATGGCATCCGGCACGGCCGCGAGCACCTGAGCGATCAGGTCGTCGCGGAGCTTGGCCAGCCGGGCGGCCTCTTCGTCCCGGCGGCTGGCCATCACCGCCGCGGCGACCGCGAACGCGCGGATGGCGGGAGCGTCCAGGGTGCCGGAGCGGACCTCGCTCTCCTGGCCGCCGCCGTGCAGCACCGGGACCGGCTGGACCCCCCGGGCCAGCAGCAGCGCGCCCGCGCCCACCGGCCCGCCGAACTTGTGCCCGGTGATGGTCATCGCGTCCGCGCCGCTGGCCGCGAAGCTGACCGGCAGCTGGCCGGCCGCCTGCACCGCGTCCGTGTGGAACGGGATGCCGTGCTCACGGGCCAGCGCGGCAAGCTCGGGGATGGGCTGCACCACGCCCACCTCGTTGTTGGCCCACATCACCGTGACCAGGGCCACCGCGCCGGGGTCGGCCCCGATGGCCTCGGCCAGCGCGGCGGGATGCAGCACCCCGGTCTCGTCCACCGGCAGCCAGTGCTCCTCGGCGTCCTCGTGCCCGGCCAGCCAGTGCACCGAGTCCAGCACCGCGTGATGCTCGATCGCGGTGGCCAGCACCCGGCGGGGCGGGGTCCCGGACCGGCCGGGACCGGCCGCCCGGCGCGCCCAGTACAGGCCCTTGACCGCCAGGTTGTCAGCCTCGGTGCCGCCGCTGGTGAAGATCACCTCGCTGGGCCGGGCGCCGAACACCTCGGCGATCTGCTCCCGCGACTCCTCCACCACGCGCCGGGCCCGGCGGCCGGCGTTGTGCAGGGAGGAGGGATTGCCCAGCTGGCCGAGCTCTTCCGTCATCGCGGCCAGGGCCTCGGGCAGCATCGGCGTCGTCGCCGCGTGGTCCAGGTAGACCACGCAGTCCTCTGCCGGCCGCGGCCGCGCCGCCGCGTAGTCGATGTGCCCCATGACAGATTTCAGCCTAGTGGGCGATCTGGGCCCTGAGCACGCACAGGACGTGTTCCGGGTCCAGTCCTAGCTCGCCGCGCGCCGCTCGACCTCCTCGGTCAGCTGCGGCACGACCGCGAACAGGTCGCCGACCACGCCGAAGTCGGCGAGCTCGAAGATCGGCGCCTCGGGGTCCTTGTTGATCACCATGATGGTCTTGGAGGTCTGCATGCCGGCCCGGTGCTGGATCGCCCCGGAGATGCCCACCGCCAGGTACAGCTGCGGGGAGACCGTCTTCCCCGTCTGGCCGACCTGGAACTGGTGCGGGTACCAGCCCGCATCGGTCGCCGCGCGCGACGCGCCCACCGCCGCGCCGAGGGAGTCGGCCAGCTTCTCGATCAGGGCGAAGTTGTCGGCGTTGCCGACGCCGCGGCCGCCGGACACCACGATGGCCGCCTCGGTGAGCTCGGGCCGCTCACCCCGCTCGGCCACCACCCGCTCGGTGATCCTGGCCGCCTTGGCCGCGTCGCTCAGCTCCACCCCGGCCGGCTCGATCTCCGCGGCCGCCGGCGCGGGCTCGGCCGCGACCGAGTTGGGCCGTACCGCGATGATCGGGGTCCCGGTCCGCACGGTGGACTGCACGTTGATCGCGCCACCGAAGATGGACTGCTCGGCGACCAGGCCGCCGTCACCCGCGGTAAGCCCGACCGCGTCGGTGATCACGCCCGAGCCGGTCTTGACCGCCAGCCGCCCGGCCACTTCCTTGCCGTCGCCGGTGGCGGCGAGCAGCACGGCCGCCGGGGACTTCTGCGCGACCAGCCCGGCCAGCACCTCGGCCACGGGGGCCACCACGTAGTCGTCGATGTCGCCGGCGTCGGCCACGTAGACCTTGGCCGCGCCGAACTCGGCCAGCCGCTCCCGGCCGCCCTCGGCGCCCGCGCCGATCCAGACGGCCGCGGGCTCGCCGAACCGGCGGGCCAGGGTCAGCAGCTCGCCGGTAACCTTCTTGACCGTCTCGCCGTCATGCTCGGCGAGAACCAGAACCTCAGCCATGATCGGCCGTCCTTCCTTCCCTGCTCAGATGAAGCCGCGCGCGGATGACCCGTGCTTCATAAGGCCCGTGCTTCATAAGGTCTGAGGCTCAGATGAACTTCTGCCCGGCCAGGAACTCAGCCGCCTTGGTCCCGCCGTCGCCCTCGTCCTTGACGACCGTGCCCGCCTGCCGCGGCGGGCGGTTCGCGAAGCTGACCACCCCGGTGGCGGCCGTGGCCAGGCCGACCTGTCCCGCGTCGATCCCGGCGTCGGCCAGCGTGAGCGTCTGCACCGGCTTCTTCTTGGCCGCCATGATGCCCTTGAACGAGGGGTAGCGCGGCTCGTTGATCTTCTCCACCACGCTGATCACGGCGGGCAGGCTGGCCTCGACCTTGTCGTAGCCGTAGTCCCGCTGCCGGTGGATCCGCAGCGCGGTCCCGTCCACCTCGACTTTGCTGGCCAGCGAGACCTGCGGGACGCCGAGTCGCTCGGCCAGCATGGCCGCCATCACGCCCATCCGCGCATCGGTGGACTCCGCGCCCAGGATGACCAGGTCGAACCCGATCTGGCCCAGGACCGCGGCCAGGGCCGCCGACGTCTGCAGCGAGTCCGAGCCGGCCAGGCCGTCGTCGATGAGGTGCACGGCCTTGTCCGCACCCATGGACAGCGCCTTGCGGATCGACTCACTGGCCTTGTCCGGGCCCATGGACAGGATGGTGACCTCGCCCCCGTGCGCCTCGGCCAGGCGCAGCCCTTCCTCGATCGCGTACTCGTCGAGTTCGTTGATGACCCCGTTGACCGACGCCCGGTCCAGGCGCGAGTCCTCGGGCCTCAGGGTCCGTTCCGCCCACGTGTCCGGCACCTGCTTAACGCAAACGACGATGTTCATGACCGGCGGCCAACCTCCTCACGTCTTCGCCGCGATCCAGATCTGGCCCTGACTGGCCAGGCTGGGCCCGGGTCGCGGCGGCGCACCTTAAGAGTGCCAAACGCCTTTTCCTGGCTCACCCCCCGGGGGGTCCCCTAGGGCGCCAGCCAGCATGTTACCAACTGGTAGCTTACTCCGGCCGGGAAGCCGCCGCGTCAACCACGTTGGCCAGCAGCATCGCCCTGGTCATCGGGCCGACCCCGCCGGGCATGGGGGCCAGGTAGCCGGCCACCTCCCGGACCTCAGGGGCGACGTCGCCGACCAGACCCGCCTCGGTCCGGGTGATCCCCACGTCCAGCACCGCGGCCCCGGGCCGGACCATGCCCGCGGTGAGCAGGCCGGGACGGCCCGCGGCGACCACCACGATGTCCGCGGCCCGGGTGTGCGCGGCCAGGTCCTTGGTGCCGGTGTGGCACAGGGTGACGGTGGCGTTCTCGGTGCGCCGGGTCAGCAGCAGCCCCAGGGCCCGGCCCACGGTGATCCCGCGCCCGATCACGGTGACGTCGGCCCCGGCGACCGGCACGTCGTACCGGCGGAGCAGTTCGACGATGCCCCGCGGGGTGCACGGCAGCGGGCCCGGCTCGCCGAGCACGAGACGGCCGAGGTTCAGCGGGTGCAGCCCGTCCGCGTCCTTGTCCGGGTCGATCCGGCTCAGTACCCGGTTCGCGTCGATCCCGGCCGGCAGCGGCAGCTGGACGATGTAGCCGGTGCAGGCCGGGTCGGCGTTCAGCTCGTCCACCACCGCCTCGATCTGCTCCTGGGTGGCGTCGGCGGCCAGGTCCCGGCGGATGCTGGCTATCCCCACCTCGGCGCAGTCCCGGTGCTTGCCGTTCACGTAGGCCCGGCTGCCCGGATCGTCGCCGACCAGGACGGTGCCCAGGCCGGGGTGCACCCCGCGGTCGGCCAGCCCGGCCACCCGCCCGGCGAGCTCAGCCTTGATCGCCGCGGCGGTCGCCTTCCCGTCCAGAATGGTCGCCGTCATCCCGCACCCCCGCCGGTAGAAGAAGAGTTGCCGTCATCCCGCACCCCGGCCAGCAGAAGAGTCGCCGTCATCGCTCACCACCGCCGGCCGAAGAACGTCAGTGATAGAAGTGGCGGACGCCGGTCAGGTACATGGTGATCCCCGCCTGCCCGGCCGCCTCGATGCTGAGCTGGTCGCGGATGGAGCCGCCCGGCTGGACCACGGCCCGGATCCCGGCGGCAGTCAGGACGCCCAGGCCGTCCGGGAACGGGAAGTACGCGTCGCTGGCCGCCACCGACCCGGCCGCGCGGTCGCCGGCCCGCGATACCGCCAGCCGCGCCGCGTCTACCCGGTTGACCTGGCCCATGCCCACCCCCACCGTGGCCAGCCCGGACGCCAGCAGGATGGCGTTGGACTTGACGCTACGGATGGCCCGCCAGGCGAAGGCCAGGTCGGCCAGCATGTCTGGCGAGGCAGGCTGCCCGGTCTTGAGTTCCCAGCCGGCCGGGTCATCCCCGGGGGCGTCGATCTCGTCCGGGGTCTGCAGCAGCAGGCCCCCGTCCACCTGCCGCCACTCCGGGACGTGAGCGCCCCGGACCGGCGGCGGGCAGGTCAGCAGGCGCAGGTTCTTGCTCCCGGACAGGATGTCCAGCGCGGCGTCCTCGAAGCCCGGCGCGATGACGATCTCGGTGAAGATGTCCTTGACCTGGGCCGCCATCTGCGCGGTGACCACCCCGTTGGCGGCGATGACGCCGCCGAAGGCGGAATCGGGGTCGCACGCGTTCGCCTTGCGGTGCGCCTGCGCCAGGTTGGTGCCGAGGGCGATGCCGCACGGGTTGGAGTGCTTGATGATGGCCACGCACGGCTGGACGAAGTCGAACGCGGCCCGCCAGGCCGCGGCGGCGTCCACGTAGTTGTTGTACGACATGGCCTTGCCGTGCAGCTGGGTCGCCCCGGCGATGCCCGCCGGCGCCGCCGCGCCCTGGCCTGCACCGCCCTGACCTGCACTGCCCTGGCCTGCACTGCCGTCGCCTGCGCCGCCGTCGCCCGCAGTGGCGCGGACGTACAGCGCGGCCCGCTGGTGCGGGTTCTCCCCGTAGCGGAGCACCTCGCGGCGGGTCCACACGCCCGCGGTCACATCCGGCCAGCCGGTTTCCTGGGCCGTCTCATCCGGCGCATAGCCGGACGCGAACCAGGACGCGACCGCGCTGTCGTAGGCCGCGGTGTGCGCGTAGGCGCGGGCCGCCAGCCGCCGCCGCTGCTCCAGGGTGAACCCGCCGCCCGCCACCGCCGCCTCGACGTCCCCGTACCGGGACGGGTCGGTGATGACCGCGACGTGCTCGTGGTTCTTGGCCGCCGCCCGGACCATGGCCGGGCCGCCGATGTCGATCTGCTCGACGCACTCGGCCGGCGGTGCGCCGCTGCTCACCGCCGCCTCGAACGGGTACAGGTTGGACACCAGCAGCTGGAACGGGGCGATGCCCAGCTCGTCCAGCCGGGCCCGGTGGTCCGGCTTGCCCAGGTCGGCGAGCAGCCCGGCGTGTACCGCGGGGTGCAGGGTCTTCACCCGGCCGTCGAGGGCCTCCGGGAACCCGGTGACGTCCTCCACGCGGGTCACCGGGACGCCCGCGGCACTGATCGCGCCCGCAGTGCTGCCGGTGCTGACGATCTCCACCCCGGCCGCGTGCAGCGAGCGCGCCAGGCCGCTGAGCCCTGTCTTGTCGTACACGCTGATCAGCGCCCGCCTGATCGGTACCCTCGTCACCCGATCCTTACCTTCCTGCCCGCCGTGGCCCACCCGTCGCGGACCATCCGGCCCACAGTCTCCACGAGCAGCGCCCGCTCGGCCACCTTGACCCGCTCGTGCAGGGTCGTCTCGTCGTCGTCGTCCAGCACCGGGACCGCCGCCTGGGCGATCACCGGGCCGGTGTCGGTGCCCGCGTCCACCAGGAACACGGTGCACCCGGTCAGCTTCACCCCGTGCTCCAGCGCGTCCCGCACCCCGTGCATGCCGGGGAAGGCCGGCAGCAGGGCCGGGTGGGTGTTGATCAGGCGCCCGCCGAACGCGTCCAGGAAGGGCGGGCCGACCAGCTTCATGAACCCGGCCAGGATGACCAGGTCCGGCCGGGCCGCCCGGCAGGAGGCGGTGAGCGCCTCATCCCACTCCGCGCGGCCCGGGTAGTCCTTGACCCGGTGCGTGAACGTGGGCACACCGGCCCGCTCCGCGCGGGCCAGCGCCTCGATGCCGGTCCGGTCGGCGCCGACCGCCACCACGTCCGCGCCGTAGGCCTGGTCCGCGCACGCGTCCAGCAAGGCCTGCAGGTTCGTGCCCGCGCCCGAGACCAGAACGACCAGGCGTGCGCGCATGCGGCCACCATAACCGCATCGGGGCAATGGGATTGCCCACCGCCCCGGACAGGGCAAAATAGGAGGCTGTGTCCGTATCCAGCCCGCGGACCACGCCCGGCACCTGCCCCTGGAGCACCCCGCTGATGCCCCCAGTAATCCAGCCGCCCCCGCCCCCCGACCCCCAGCCTGCTGAGTCCGCCGCGCCCTCCGCGTCCCTCCGCGCCATCCGCGGCGGACGCGGCGGCCGTGGGCCCGCCGCCGGACCGCCGCGCCGAGCAGGCCACGCTGCCGCCGGCCGGGGTGTCCCCCGGTCTGGAGGCGCGGCAGCCGCCGCTGACCCGGGCCCTGCCCAGGCCCGCCGGGCGCGCCGACCCGGTCCACCAGCAGCGCTCGGCCGCGGCCCTGGTCCTCGCCCTGCTCAGCCTGTTCGGCGTGCTCGGCCTGAGCAATTTCCAGCGGGGCGTCTACATCGTGGTGTTCGCCCTGGTGGCGGGGGTCATGGCCATCTGGCTGGCGGGCACCGCGATCCGGCGGGCCCGGCGTGGCGGGACGGCGGGCCCGCGGGGCTCGGTCGTGGCTATCTCGATCGGCGGGGTCGGGGTGCTGATCAGCGGGCTGCTGCTGGCCGGGTTCGCGCTGTTCGGGCCCCAGGCGTCCACGTTCACCCGGTGTATCAGCGGGGCGAACACGATCGCCGCGCAGCAGGCATGCCGGACCCAGTTCCTGCGGGCCGTCAGGAACGCCGGGGGCTGACCGGTCAGGCCGTGACCGTCAGGCCGTGACGGTAGGCCGACCGTCAGGCCGTGACCGTCAGGGCAGGGAGGCCGGGCCGGGCGGCTCGCGCCGGTCGTCCGCGCCGTCTTCCGCGTCGGCCCACGGATCGACGTAGATGTGGTGCCCGCTCTCCCCGGCGCCGTCGTCCCCCGCCCCGGGGCCGGGCAGATCGGCCTCGCGGTTCCCGGCCGCCGGGAACACCACCCCGGCGGCGGTCAGGCGGCGCATCCGGAACCAGTTCACCAGGCCGGCGCTGACCGCGGCGGCCACGCCCACCTCCAGCACCGACACCACGCCCGCCTGCCACCCCGATGGCCCGACCGCGGTCAGCCGGCCGCTGCCCAGCGGGCCGCCCGCGAACGCGGCGAGCAGCCCCAGGGCGAACCCGGTGGCCACCCCGCAGGCGAAGCCCCACAGCGGCGCCAGCTCGACCGCCGGGGTGGGGGCAGCCCGGGCGGTGAGCAGGCCGCCGAACGCCCCGGCCAGGTAGGGCACGGCCAGCATGAGCAGGGACACCCAGCCGGGCACGGACGCATGCGCCCCGCCGGGCAGCGCCGCGAGCATCGGCAGCATCGGCAGCGGCCCCAGCGCGGCGCCGGTGGGGGCGACCACGGTGCCGGTGCCGAACGCGAACCCGGGGCCCAGCGTGTAGCAGATCGACCACACGACGGCGTTGGGGACGTAGGCGATCTGGACTAGCAGCAGCAGGGCTCCGCCGACCAGGCCGGGCGCGAGAGCCACGTCAACCGACCGGAACCCGCCCATGCTGGCGGCCAGGGACACGCCGGCCAGGATCGCGCCCGCCCCGGTCAGCACCGTGAGCGCGCCGACCGACCCGAGGAACACGGCCCGGGAGCGCGGGGGCAGCAGGTGGATCAGCCGGCCCCACGGGGCCAGCGCCCGCGCCCCGCCGAAGCCCCCCGCGACCAGGGCGATCAGGAAGCCGGACAGGACCGCCTGCGGCAGCGAGGGCGTCGCCTGCTCGGACGCCCCGGCCAGCGCCAGCGCCCCGGCGACCAGCGCGTACGGCACGGCCAGCGCCAGGGCCGCGTAGCCGACATCGGCGAGGCGGGCGACCTGGCCCTGCCGGACCACCCACCGTCCCGCGGCCCAGAGCAGCGCGCCCGGTATCAGCACCAGGCCCAGCGGCAGCATCCCGACCCGCCCGGTCCCGTGCAGCGCGAACCCGACGTGGTGGCCCACCAGCCAGAGGTCGGCGGCGGTGCGCAGCACGCCGGTCAGCCCGACACCCGCGTGCGGCGCGGCGATCCAGCCCGCCAGGACCAGCAGGGTGATGAAGACCAGACCGCTGCCCGCGGCGGCGCACGCGCCGATAGCGCCCGTGATCGCCAGCGGGCGGCTCGGCCTGGGCGGTCCCCCCGCCCCGTCGCGGCCGCCGGCCCGCTCGGCAGGCGGGGCGGAAGCGGTCATGATTCCCCATCCTGGCCATGCCCGGGCCAGTGATCGGGGAGGCGCGCCGCGCGCCCGGGGTGCCGGGGGTCAGCTGCCCCGCATCACCTCACGGACGAGGCGGGCGGTCTCGCTCGGCGTGCGGCCGACCCGCACCCCGACCTTCTCCAGCGCTTCCTTCTTGGCCTGCGCGGTGCCGGCCGAACCGGAGATGATCGCGCCCGCGTGCCCCATGGTCTTGCCCTCCGGCGCGGTGAAGCCCGCCACGTAGGCCACCACGGGCTTGGTCACGTGCGCGTCCACGTAGGCGGCGGCCCGCTCCTCGGCGTCGCCGCCGATCTCGCCGATCATCACGATCGCGTCGGTCTCGGGATCATCCTGGAACGCGGCGAGGCAGTCGATGTGCGTGGTGCCGATCACCGGGTCACCGCCGATCCCCACCGCGGTGGAGAAGCCGATGTCGCGCAGCTCGTACATCATCTGGTAGGTCAGCGTGCCGGACTTCGAGACCAGCCCGATCCGGCCCTCGGTGGTGATGTCGGCCGGGATGATCCCGGCGTTGGACTTGCCGGGCGACGCCACCCCGGGGCAGTTCGGGCCCACGATGCGGGTCTGGTTGCCCTTGGCGCTGGCGTAGGCCCAGAAGGCCGCCGTGTCGTGCACCGGAATGCCCTCGGTGATGACGATGACCAGCGGGATCCCCGCGTCCACCGCCTCGGTCACCGCGGTCTTGGTGCCCGCGGGCGGGACGAAGACCACCGACACGTCCGCGCCCGTGGCCGCCATGGTCTCGGCGACCGTGCCGAACACGGGCACCGCGCTGCCGCCCAGGTCCACGGTCTGCCCGGCCTTCCGGGGGTTGGTGCCCCCGACGACCGTGGTGCCCGCGGCGAGCATCCGGCGGCCGTGCTTGGTGCCTTCCGAGCCGGTGATGCCCTGGATCATGACCCGGCTGCCGCCGGTCAGGAAAATCGCCATCTCATGCTCCTGTCGGGGCGGCAGCGGCCAGTTCCGCGGCGCGCCGGGCTGCGTCGTCCATGGTCGCGACCTGCTCGATCACCGGCAACCCTGCGTCCTCCAGGATGCGGCGGCCCTCCTCGGCGTTGTTGCCGTCCAGCCGGACCACGATCGGGTGCCGGACCTCCTCGCCCTTGGCGGCCAGCATGCCCAGGGCCGACACGATCCCGTTGGCCACCGCGTCGCAGGAGGTAATGCCGCCGAACACGTTGACCAGCACGCTGCGGACCGAGGCGTCGGACAGCACGATCTCCAGGCCATCCGCCATCACCTCGGCGGACGCGCCCCCGCCGATGTCCAGGAAGTTCGCGGGCTTCATGCCGCCGAACGGCTCACCGGCCAGGGCCACCACGTCCAGGGTGGACATGACCAGCCCGGCCCCGTTGCCGATGATGCCGACCTGGCCGTCGAGCTTGACGTAGTTGAGGTGCTTGGCCTTGGCCCGCGCCTCGATCGGGTCAGCCGCCCCCGGGTCCTCGAACTTCGCGTGGTCCTGGCGGAAGGAGGCGTTGTCGTCCAGGCTGACCTTCCCGTCCACGGCCAGCACGTCGCCCTGGTCGGTCAGGGCCATGGGGTTGACCTCGACGAGGGTGGCATCCTCGTCGGCGAACACCGCCCACAGCCGCTCCGCGAGGAGCGCGGCCTTCTCCGCCGCCTCGGGCGGGATCCGGCCGGCCGCGATGATCTCCGCGGCCTTGGCCGCGTCCACCCCGGTCAGCGGGTCAACCGGGATCCGGGCGACCGCTTCCGGGCTGGTGTGCGCGACCTCCTCGATTTCCATGCCGCCCTGCACCGAGCAGATCGCCACGAAGGTCCGGGCCCCCCGGTCCAGCAGGAAGGACAGGTAGTACTCCTGCGCGATGTCGCTCGCCTCGGCGATCAGGACCTTGTGCACGGTGTGGCCCTTGATGTCCATGCCGAGGATCTGGCGGGCCTTGGCCTCCGCCTCGTCCGGGCCGTTGGCGAGCTTCACCCCGCCGGCTTTACCCCGGCCGCCGGCCTTCACCTGGGCCTTGACGACGACGAGGGGAGAGCCCTCGGCCGCATAGCCCGCCGTGATCTCACGTGCCTCTTCTGGTGTGGAGGCGACCCGGCCGCGCTGTACGGGTACCCCGTACTCGGCGAACAGTTCTTTCGCCTGATACTCAAACAGGTCCACTAGCGTCCGTCCTCGGGGTGACCTCGGGTGAGCAGGATTCCGCACGCAGCCTACCGGGCGAGCGGCATCCTCCCCCGTTCACCCCGCGCAACCCCCGCCCCCACCCGCCGCCCCCCACCAGCCACCGCCCCCACCAGCCACCGCCCCGCCCCACCACCCTCACCAGCCCCACCACCCTCACCAGCCCAACCACCCCCCATCAGCCCCACCACACCACCCCCCCCTCCTTCGTGATCATGGGTTTACTGGGGCAATAGGCCCAGTAAACCCATGATCACGAACCGGGCCAGGGCAGCGCTGCGGGCTCGGAGGGCCGCGGAATGTCGGAGGGTGGCGGCATGCTCTCAGCGTGACACTGTCGGGGCCATCGGAAGCCGCAGGGCTGGACGAGGCCACCCTGAGAAGGCTGCTCCGCCACCAGGACCTCATCATCGCCCGGCAGCAAGCCCTGGCCTGCGGCATGACTCCAGACCAGATCCGGCACCGGATCCGCCCCGGCGGTCCGTGGCAACGCCTGCTGCCGGGCGTCTACCTGACGGTGACGGGCACCCCGACCCGCAGGCAACGCGAGATCGTCGCGCTGCAGTGCGCCGGGGCCGGCAGCGTCTTAACCGGCACTGCCGCTCTAGCCCATCACGGCATCCGGGTGCGTGAGAGCAGCCCCATCGTCGTGCTGGTGCCGGCCGGGAAGGCTCGCCAGAGTCGGTCCTTCGTCAGGATCTGGGCCACGACGCGGATGCCGGAGTTCGTGTTCACCGACGGGGCGGTGCGGTTCGCGGAGGCGGCCCGGGCGGTGGCTGACGCGGCGCGGGAACTGGGCTCGTTCCGTGAGGTACGGGCGGTCGCCGCGGACGCCGTGCAGCGACGGCGGTGTCGCTTAGACCAGCTCGCTGACGAACTCGCGCACGCGCCGGTGCGCCAGTCCGCATGGCTGCGCCGCACTCTCGCCGAGGTGGCGGACGGCGTCCGGTCCGTGGCGGAGGGAGATCTGCGTGACCTTATCCGGGGGGAAGGGCTCCCCCCGCCTCTGTTCAACGCCCGGCTGTACGTCGGACCTGAGTTCCTCGCCGTACCGGACGCGTGGTGGCCCGACAGGGGGGTGGTGGTGGAAGTGGAATCCAGGGAGTGGCACCTGTCGCCGGAGGATTGGGAGCGCACGCTGCGGCGGAGCACCCGGATGAGCGCTCTGGGGATCAACGTGATGCACTTCACGCCGCAGCGGATCCGCACGGAAGCCGCCGCGGTCGCGGCGGAAATACGGTCGGCCCTCAAGGACGGACGCCCCCGGCCGGCGGTGCGGACCCTGCCCGCCAGAGGCTAAGACGGTCAGCCGCCGCGCCGGCTAGCTCTGCTGGGCCGGGACTCCTGCCGCGGCCTGGCCGCCGAGGTGGGACTCCACCCACTCGACGATCTCGTAGGTGGACGCGCCCGGGGTGAAGATCTTGGCCACGCCCAGCCGCTCCAGCTCGGTGATGTCCGCCTCGGGCACGATGCCGCCGCCGAACACCACGATGTCGCTGGCCCCGCGCTCGGCCAGCAGCTCCAGGACCCGGGTGAACTGGGTCATGTGCGCCCCGGACAGGATGGACAGGCCGATGGCGTCGGCGTCCTCCTGGATCGCCGCAGCGACGATCTGCTCGGGTGTCTGGTGCAGCCCGGTGTAGATGACTTCCACGCCCGCGTCGCGCAGCGCCCTGGCCACCACCTTGGCCCCGCGGTCGTGACCGTCCAGGCCAGGCTTGGCGATGACGACCCGGATCGTTCCCATGACACGCCTCCTGGCCGTCCGCGATTGTCCCGTCCACCGCAGGGTAACCCGCCGGTCATCGCCACAGCGCGGCCGGGCGGCCGCCGTCACCCCTGCGGCCGCCGTCACCCCTGCGGCCGCCGTCACCCCTGCGGCTACAGCTTCTCGATGGGCGCGTAGCGCAGCACCAGGTGCTTGATCCCGTACTCGCCGCCGAAGTCGATCTTGGCTTCCGGGTCGTCACCCCGCCCCTCGACGGACAGCACCGTACCGAGCCCATAAGCGTCGTGGGTCACCTTGTCGCCGGGGCTGAGCGACGGCACCCGCCGGTTGCCCGGCGTGCGGACGCCCGGGCGCTGGGCCAGCCGCTCGGCGGCGGGCGCCGCCACCGCCCGCTCGTCACGCCGCCACTTGATGAGGTGGGCGGGGATCTCGTCCAGGAACCTCGACTGCTTGTGATACTCGGGCCGGCCCCACCAGGTGCGGGCCACGGCCCGGGTGAGGTAGAGCCGGCGCTCCGCGCGGGTGATGCCCACGTAGGCCAGGCGCCGTTCCTCCTCGAGTTCCTTGTCGTCGGTCATCGAGCGCTGGTGCGGGAAGACGTGCTCCTCCATCCCGGTGAGGAACACCACCGGGAACTCCAGGCCCTTGGCCGTGTGCAGGGTCATGAGCGTGACCACGCCGCCGTGCGTTCCCCGTCCGGGATCTGGTCGGCGTCCGCGACCAGGGACACCTGCTCCAGGAAGTCCGTGAGCGTCCCGTCCGGCTGCTGGGCGTCGAACTCCCGGGCCACCGATACCAGCTCGTTCAGGTTCTCGATCCGGCTCGCGTCCTGCAGGTCGGTAGAGTTCTGCAGCTCGGCCAGGTAGCCGGACTGGTCCAGGATCATCTCGGCCAGGTCGGCCACGGGCAGGCTCTGCTCCGACTCGGCCCGCAGCCCGGCTATCAGCTCGTTGAACGACGTGATGGCCTTGGCCGACCGGGCGGCCAGCCCCGGCGCGTCACCAGGCCGGCCCAGGGCGGCCGCGAACGTGATCCGGTCGCGCTGGGCCAGCGCGGCCACGCACGCCTCGGCCCGGTCGCCGATGCCCCGGCGGGGCACGTTGAGGATCCGGCGCAGCGACACCTCGTCCTCGGGGTTGGCGGTCAGCCGCAGGTAGGCCAGCAGGTCCCGGACCTCGCGGCGCTCGTAGAAGCGGACGCCGCCCACGACCTTGTAGGGCAGGCCGGCCCGGATGAACACTTCCTCGAACACGCGGGACTGCGCGTTGGTGCGGTAGAACACGGCCACGTCGCCGGGGGTGGCCTCACCCTCGTCGGCGAGCCGGTCCACCTCTTCGGCCACGAACGCGGCCTCGTCGTGCTCGCTGTCGGCCACGTAGCCCACGATCGGCGGCCCGTCGCCCGCGTCGGACCACAGGTTCTTGGGCACCCGGCCGGAGTTGCGGGACACCACCGCGTTCGCCGCGGCCAGGATGTTCTGCGTGGAGCGGTAGTTCTGCTCCAGCATGATCACGCTCGCATCGGTGAAGTCCCTGGTGAACTCCTCGATGTTGCGGATGGTGGCCCCGCGGAACGCGTAGATGGACTGGTCCGCGTCGCCGACCACGACCAGCTCGGCGGGCGGCAGCGGGCCCGCGTCGTCGCTGTCGGACTGCCAGGCGGGGTGCGAGACCAGCTCCCGGACCAGCATGTACTGCGCATGGTTGGTGTCCTGGTACTCGTCCACCAGGATGTGCCGGAACCGGCGCCGGTAGGTCTCGGCGACCTCCGGGAACGCCTGCAGCAGGTTGACCGTGACCATGATCAGGTCGTCGAAGTCCATCGCGCCCGCGGCCATCAGGCGGCGCTGGTACTCGGCGTACGCCTGGGCCAGGGCCTTGTCCCGGTAGTTGTCCGCCCGGGCCAGGAACGTCTCGTAGTCGACGAGCTCGTTCTTCAGGTTGGACACCTGGTTCAGCATCGACTTCGGCGGATGGTGCTTGGCGTCCAGGTCGAGCTCCCGGCAGACCAGCGCCATCAGCCGCTGCGAGTCGGCCTGGTCGTAGATCGAGAACGACGACGGGTAGCCGAATCGGGGCGCCTCCCGGCGCAGGATCCGCACGCAGGCCGAGTGGAAGGTCATCACCCACATGGCCCGCGAGCGCAGCCCGGTGATCTCGGCCACCCGGGCCGCCATCTCGCCGGCCGCCTTGTTGGTGAACGTGATGGCCAGGATCTCGTGCGGGCTGACCTCGCGGGCCGCCAGCAGGTAGGCGATCCTGCGGGTCAGCACCCTGGTCTTGCCTGAGCCGGCGCCCGCCACGATGAGCAGCGGCGAGCCCTGGTGCACGACGGCCTCCCGCTGCTGCGGGTTCAGGCCCTCCAGGAGGGAGTCAGCGGCGGTGTCGGCGGTCACCGGTCAAGCGTAGGCGCTTGCGCCGACATCGCGGCCTGGCCCGGCCGGCTGGCCGGCCTGGCCTGGGCCGGCCAGGCCAGCCCAGCGCGGACCGGCACCGCAGCCGTAGCTACACCTCCGGGTCAGGAACCAGGGTGGGCGTGGCCCGGGTCAGGGTCTCCTTCTTGAAGAACGGGGGCCTGGTGATCCGCATGTAGATGAATCCGGCTACCCCGGCCACCGCCGCGAAGAACGCGATGAGGAAGATCCCGCCGATCTCCCAGTGCAGGCCGGGCACAGTCCAGAAGGTGTAGCCGAACGTCGCCGTCCAGTCACTCTGGAGGGCGTAGATACCCGCCCCCCACATGATCAGCCAGCCGAGCCCGGGGATGATGCCGCGCATCCAGAGGTTGCGGGCGCTGCTCGTCAGCGTCTTGCGGTAGTACCAGACGCAGGAGAGGGCGGTCAGGCCGTAGTAGAAGGCGATGTAGATGCCGATCGCAGTGACCGCGTCGTAGATGACGTTACCGCCCGAGATGTAGTTCATCAGGACGTACAGGACGATCGAGACACCTCCCATCGCGAGGGTGGACACGGTCGGCGTCAGGTACTTGCGGTGAATCTTGGCGAACGAATCCGGCAGGGCCTTGTAGGCGGCCATCGACAGGGTCGTGCGGGCGGTGGGGAGGATGGTCGTCTGGGTCGAGGCCGCGGCCGAGCTGAGGACCATGAGGATCAGCAGCCTGGACAGCGTGGTGCCGAGGGCACCGCCGCCGAAGATCGCGCCGCCGAGCACCGACAGCACATCGCCGCCGTGTGCCTGGTTGGACAGCCCGATCCCCTTGGTGCCGATGCCGGCGAACGATACCGCCGCGAAGATCACGATCAAGTACGTGACCAGCAGCAGCACGGTCGAGATGATGGCCGCCTGGCCCGGGGTCTTGTTCTTGTCCTTGGTTTCCTCGTTGACCGAGACGGCGGTGTCCCAGCCCCAGTAGATGAACAGCATCAGGATGATCCCGCCGAGGAAGGCCGAGAGCGGCAGGTGGGTCGGGACCAGCCAGCTGATGCTCGGATGCACCGACGATGGCGGGTGATGCCCGGTCCCGACCTTGATCAGCGCAGTTGCCGAGAGCACCACGAGCATGACGAGCTCGATGCTCAGGAGTACCTTCTGGAAGTTCGCCGAGACCTCGATGCCGCGATAGCAGATATAGGTCATCGCAACGATCCAGATGACGCCCACGAGCAGCACCCAGCCGCTGGCCGGGTTGGTCCCGATGGAGCTGTTCGGGCCCTGGATCAGCAGGAACACGTACTGACCAGCGACCTGCGCCAGGCTGGCCATGACCAGGATGTCAGCTGCGACGATGCCCCAGCCGCCGGCCCAGCCGGTCTTCGGGCCGAACGCCCTCGTCGCCCAGGTGAAGGTGGTCCCGCAGTCGGGGTCCGCCTTATTCATCTCGCTGTAGCCGATCGAGCAGAACAGGATCGGGATGAAGGCCAGCAGGGCGACCGCTGGGGCCTTGAAGCCGACCAGCACCACGACGAAGAGCAGGGTCGCGGCCAGGCTGTACGCGGGGGCCGTCGAGGCCACTCCCATGACAACACTGGACACCAGGCCCAGAGCGCCGCCCTTCAGCCCCTTGTCCCTGGATTCTTCGACTGGCTGAGCCTCCGGCGTTGCGGTCGCCATGGCTCCCCCTCCTGGCACTACCCGAACGGATCGGGTGCAGAAACTCGGACAAGACCCGCCAGCCGAGCCCGGCGGGAGTGTCCCGCCGGGAGGGCCGATCCGGGTCGGCTAAGCGTTGCAGACAGTGCGTAGCGTCAACTATAAGCATGTACCCAACTGCCACGGTTCTAGCACGAATAGCCCCTGTCGGCAACGATTTCCGTCGTAACAGGTACGTATCACGACTGGTCCCGTGTTGTACCGGCACCTAAAAGGCTAGGATCGCAGGTATGCGCATCCTTCTTGTCGGGGCTGGCGGGGTGGGTACGGCCTTCGCCCGGATCGCTGCCCGCCGCCCCTTTGCCGACCTGGTCATCGCCGACTACGACCTGGCCCGGGCCCAGCACGCGGCCGCCGCGAAGGACGGTTACCGCGCCGTCCAGCTCGACGCCCGGGACGAGGCCGCCACCGCGGCCCTGCTCACCGAGCACCGCTGCGACGTGCTGATGAACGCCACGGACCCACGGTTCGTGATGCCGCTGTTCAACGCCGCTCTGCGGGCCCGCACCCACTACCTGGACATGGCGATGTCGCTGTCCCACCCGCACCCGGACGCGCCGTACCGCCAGACCGGGGTCAAGCTGGGCGACGACCAGTTCGCCCTGGACGCTCGGTGGCAGCAGGCGGGCAAGCTGGCGCTGGCCGGGATGGGCGTGGAGCCGGGCTTGTCCGACGTGTTCGCCCGGTACGCCGCCGACGAGCTGTTCAGCGAGATCGACCAGCTCGGCGTGCGGGACGGCGCCAACCTCGAGGTGGCCGGCTACGACTTCGCCCCCACCTTCTCCATCTGGACCACGATCGAGGAATGCCTCAACCCCCCGGTCGTCTGGGAGAAGGGCCGTGGCTGGTTCACCACCCCGCCGTTCAGCGAGCCTGAGGTGTTCGTCTTCCCGGCCGGCATCGGCCCGGTCGAGTGCGTCAACGTGGAGCACGAGGAAGTGCTGCTCATGCCGCGCTGGCTGGACGCCCGCCGGGTGACGTTCAAGTACGGGCTCGGCGAGGAGTTCATCGGCGTCCTGCGGACCCTGCATAAGCTCGGCCTGGACCGCACCGACCCGGTGGCGGTGGGCGCGGCCAGCGTCTCCCCGCGCGACGTGGTGGCCGCCTGCCTGCCCGACCCGGCCACGCTGGGCGACAAGATGACCGGCGTGACCTGCGCGGGCACCTGGGTGACCGGCACCGGGAAGGACGGCTCGCCGCGCGAGGTCTACCTGCACCACGTGGTGGACAACGCCTGGTCCATGGCGGAATACGGCTCGCAGGCGGTGGTCTGGCAGACCGCCGTCAACCCGGTGGTGGCCCTGGAGCTGATGGACTCGGGCGCGTGGTCCGGCTCGGGAGTGCTCGGCCCGGAGGCCCTGCCGCCCATACCCTTCCTGGACCTGCTGGCCGACTACGGTTCACCCTGGGCCTGCGAGGAGCGGACCCCGGCACCCTGAAACACCGGCACCCCGAAACACCGGCACCCCGAAACACCAGAGCCCAAATCCCTGAAGCACCGAACGGAGGCCCGTGGTGGAAGAATTGCGCAACTTCATCGGCGGTCAGTGGACGGACACCGCGTTCGACCGGCGGTCCGAGCTGATCGACCCGAGCACCGGCGACGTCTTCGCCACCGCCCCCGTGTCCAGCGAGACCGAGGTGACGGCGGCCTTCGCCTCAGCGGCCGAGGCGTTCCCGGGCTGGCGCGACTGCACCCCGGCCGAGCGGAGCCTGGCCCTGCTCCGGATCGCCGACGCCATCGAGTCCCACGCCGATGAGCTGGTGAAGGCCGAGTCGCAGAACACCGGCAAGCCGCTCGCGCTGACGCTGTCCGAAGAGATCCCGCCGATGGTGGACCAGATCCGCTTCTTCGCGGGCGCGGCGCGGATGCTGGAGGGCCGCTCGGCGGGCGAGTACATGGCCGGGTTCACCTCGTTCATCCGGCGTGAGCCGATCGGGGTGTGCGCCGCGGTGACGCCGTGGAACTACCCGATGATGATGGCGGTCTGGAAGTTCGGCCCGGCCCTGGCCGCGGGCAACACCATGGTCCTCAAGCCGTCCGACACCACGCCCGTATCCACCCTGCTGCTGGCCGAGCTGATGGGCGAGTTCCTGCCGCCGGGCGTGTTCAACGTGGTCTGCGGGGACCGGGACACCGGCCGGGCGCTGGTCACCAACCCGGTGCCGCAGATGGTCTCGATCACCGGGAGCGTCCGGGCGGGCCGGGAAGTGGCCATCGCGGCCGCGGCCGACCTCAAGAAGGTCCACCTCGAGCTGGGCGGCAAGGCGCCGGTCATCGTGTTCGACGACGCCGACCCGGCCAAGACGGCCGAGGCCATCGCGATCGCCGGGTACTTCAACGCCGGCCAGGACTGCACCGCTGCGACGCGGGTGCTGGCCGGGCCGCGCATCGCCGCCGACCTGGCCGACGCCCTGGTCGACCAGGCCCGGCAGCAGACCGTGGCCGGCCCCGATGTGCCCGATGCCGACTTCGGGCCGCTGAACAACGAGAACCAGCTGGCCCGGGTCAGCGGGTTCATCGACCGGCTGCCTGGCCATGCGGAGGTGCGCACCGGCGGCAACCGGATCGGCAGCCGCGGGTACTTCTTCGAGCCCAGCGTGGTCACCGGGCTGAGCCAGGACGACGAGATCATCCAGCAGGAGGTGTTCGGCCCGGTCATCACGGTCCAGGAGTTCAGCGCCGAGGACGAGGCGCTGGCCTGGGCGAACGGGACCGAGTACGGGCTGGCGTCGTCGGTGTGGACCACCGATCACGGCCGCGCCATGCGGATGGCCCGCGGGCTGGACTTCGGCTGCGTGTGGATCAACACGCACATCCCGCTGGTCGCCGAGATGCCGCACGGCGGCTTCAAGCACTCGGGCTACGGCAAGGACCTGTCCATGTACGGGTTCGAGGACTACACCCGGATCAAGCACGTCATGTCGTCCCTGGACTGACCGGGGTCGTGACGCGGGCGGCCCCCGGACCCGTTCCGGGGGCCGCCTCCCGGTCCAGCGGCCGGGCCGTCGGCCGGCGTCCGTAGGATCGGGATCATGCTCAACGACTCCGAGATCCAGCGCGCCCTGGTGATCGCCGCGCACCCGGACGACATCGACTTCACCGCCGCGGGCACCATCGCGCTCTGGACCGACGCCGGGATCGATGTCATTTACTGCCTGGTCACCGACGGTGACGCGGGCGGCTTCGACGAGGGCCTCCCGCGCTCGGAGATGGCCCCGATGCGCCGCAAGGAGCAGACGGCCGCGGCCGCGGTCGTGGGCGTGCACGACCTCAGGTTCCTGGGCTACCCCGACGGGAGGGTGGAGCCGACCCTGGGACTGCGCAAAGACCTGGCCCGGGTGATCAGGCAGGTCCGCCCCGACCGGCTGGTCTGCCCGTCACCGGAACGCAACTACGTGCGGGTCGCGGGCAACCATCCCGACCACCGGGCCGTGGGCTCCGCGGCCCTGGACGCCGTCTACCCGGACGCCCGCAACCCCTTCGCCTGGCCGGAACTGCTCGCCGACGAAGCGCTGGAGCCCTGGACGGTCCGCGAGGTGTGGATCTCCGCCGCCCCCAGCGCCGATCACTTCGTGGACATCACGGACGCGTTCCCCCGCAAGGTCGCGGCGCTGCGGGCTCACGAGAGCCAGACCGGGCATCTGGACGACCTGGAGGAGTTCCTCCGCGGCTGGCTGACCCGCACCGCCCAGCGGGGCGGACTCCCAGAGGGACGCCTGGCCGAGATGTTCCAGGTCCTCGACACCGGGTGACCGTTACCGAGCGCTACTAAAAGTGTCTTCCGCGTCGCCGGGCTGTATCAGGATGAGCGGGAGCGGGTACTGGTGCGCCAGGGGCCGGCCAGCCTAGGTTGGGCATCAGGAGCCACAGCCGTCTCCACAGGAGGAGCTCGGATGACACGGATTACCGTCAAGGTCGACGGCGTCAATTATGAGGACGACGTCGAACCGCGACTTCTGCTGGTGCACTACCTGCGCGAGCGTGTCGGCAAGACCGGCACACCCATCGGGTGCGACACCTCTAACTGCGGCGCATGCACCGTCCATCTCGATGGGATCTCGGTCAAGAGCTGCTCCGTCCTGGCGGTCCAGGCGGACGGCAGTGAGATCACCACGATCGAGGGACTCGCCAATGGCGAGTGGCATCCGCTGCAGAAGTCCTTCCACAGCGAGCACGCGCTGCAGTGCGGGTACTGCACGCCCGGAATGATCATGGCTGCCGCCGACCTGCTGCGGGAGAACCCGGATCCGAGCGACGAGGAGATCCGCGAGGGCCTGGAGGGCAACCTCTGCCGCTGCACCGGCTACGAGAACATCGTCCGCGCGGTACGCCGCGCGGCCGGGACGGGGGTGACGTCGGCATGACCGCCGAGACGCAGGCACAGCCGGTACCCGAGCTCGGCCGGGCCCGGCTGCGCAAGGAAGACGCCCGCCTGGTCACCGGGCAGACCACCTGGACCGACAACCTCATCCTGCCCGGCATGCTGCACGTGGCGTACGTGCGCAGCCCGTTCGCGCACGCCCGGATCACCCGGGTGGACGTGAGCCGGGCCCTCCAGTCCCCCGGCGTCATCGCCGCTTTCTCCGGCGCCGACTTCGCCGACGAGCAGGGCAGCCTGCCCTGCGCCTGGCCGGTCACCCCGGACATCGTCATACCCGCGCACCCGCCGATGGCCACCGACGAGGTCCGCTACGTCGGCGAGGCGGTGGCCTGCGTGGTGGCCCGGGACCGCTACGCCGCCGCGGACGCGCTCGAGGCCGTGGACGTGGACTACGAGCCGCTGCCACCGGTGCTGGACATCCGGACCGCGCTCGACGAGTCCTCGCCCAAGGTGCACGAGGCCGGCAACAAGAGCTTCGAGTGGGTGTTCGGCAACGGCGACATCGACGCCGCGTTCTCCGGCGCGCCCGTGGTCCTGGAGCGCAACTACCGCCAGCAGCGGCTGATCCCCAGCGCCATGGAACCGCGCGCGGTCGTGTGCAGCTGCGTGGGCGGGGAGTTCACGCTGTGGTCGGCGACCCAGATCCCGCACGTGCTGCGGGTCATGCTGGCCCTGGTCACCGGCATCCCGGAGCAGAACATCCGGGTCATCGCGCCCGATGTGGGCGGCGGTTTCGGCTCCAAGCTCCAGGTCTGCGCCGAAGAGGTGCTGGCCCTGCTGATCGCCCGCAAGCTGGGCCGGCCGGTCAAGTGGACCGAGTCACGCAGCGAGGGCAACATGACCGTGCACCACGGCCGGGACCAGTGGCAGCGGATCAGGGTCGCCGCGGACCGCGACGGCCGGCTGCGCGGCCTGTCCGTGGACCTGCTGGCTGACATGGGCGCCTACCTGATGCTGGTCACGCCGGGCGTGCCGCTGCTCGGCGCGTTCATGTTCAACAGCATCTACAAGATGGACGCGCTCTCGTTCCGCTGTACCGGCGTGTTCACGACCAAGATGCCGACCGACGCCTACCGTGGCGCCGGGCGCCCGGAGGCCACGTTCGGTATCGAGCGCATCATGGACGACCTGGCCTTCGAGCTGGGCATCGAGCCCCTCGAGCTCCGCGAGCGGAACTGGATCAAGCACGAGGAATTCCCGTACACCACGATCGCCGGGCTGACCTACGACAGCGGCAACTACGAGGCGGCCACGGCCAAGGCCAAGGAGATATTCGGCTACGACGAGCTGCGCGTGGAGCAGGAGCAGCGGCGGGACAGCCATGACCCGGTGCAGCTCGGCATCGGGATCTCGACCTACACCGAGATGTGCGGGCTGGCACCGTCCCGGGTGCTCGGCTCGCTGGCCTACGGCGCCGGTGGCTGGGAGCACGCCTCGATCCGGATGCTGCCGACCGGCAAGGTCGAGGTGGTCACCGGGGCCAGCGCGCACGGGCAGGGCCACGAGACCGCCTGGAGCCAGATCGTCGCGGACAAGCTGGGCGTCCCGTTCGAGGACATCCGGGTGCTGCACGGTGACACGCAGGTCTCGCCCAAGGGCATGGACACGTACGGGTCGCGGTCGCTGACCGTGGGCGGGGTGGCCGTGCACGGCGCGTGCGAGAAGGTCATCGCCAAGGCCAAGGTGATCGCCTCCGCCATGCTGGAGGCCCCGCCCGAGGAGATCGAGTTCTCGGCCGGCTCGTTCAGCGTGCGCGGCAGCGACGGCGTGGCCAAGACCATCCAGGAGATCGCGCTGGCCACCTTCGCCGCCCACGACCTGCCGGACGGCGTGGAGCCGAACATCGACTCCGATGCCACCTTCGACCCGGACAACTTCTCCTACCCGCACGGGACGCACCTGTGCGCGATCGAGATCGACACCGAGACGGGTGCGGCGAAGATCCGCAGCTACGTGGCCGTGGACGACGTCGGCAACGTGGTGAACCCGCTCATCGTGGACGGCCAGGTGCACGGCGGGCTGGCCCAGGGCATCGCCCAGGCCCTGTACGAGGAGGCCATCTACGACGACGAGGGCAACCTGACCACGACCACCATGGCCGATTACCTGGTGCCCAGCGCGGCGGACCTGCCGCACTTCACCACCGCCCGGACCGAGACGCCGGCCACGACGAACCCGCTCGGCGTCAAGGGCGTCGGGGAGGCGGGCACGATCGCGTCCACCCCGGCCGTGGTCAACGCGGTCATCGACGCGCTCCGCCCGTTCGGCATCCGGGACGTCGTCATGCCGTGCACGCCGGAACGGATCTGGCGGGCCCTCAAGACGGCCCGGGACAGCAGCCCGGGCACCCAGGTCACCGGGGACTCGGCCACCGAGGCCCACGGGGCCGTCGGGCATGTGAGCGGCGACGACGCCGCGCAGGCACACGGAGGTGCGGAATGATCCCGGCGGCATTCGAGTACGTTCGGCCGTCCTCGCTGGACGAGGCGATCCAGGCGCTGGCCGCCGGGGGCGAGGACGCCAAGGTCATCGCGGGCGGCCAGAGCCTGCTGCCGCTGCTCCGGCTCCGGCTGGCCTATCCCGAGCTCCTGGTGGACCTCGGCCGGGTTGACGGCCTGCGGGGCGTCCGGGACGAAGGGGAGACGCTGTGGATCGGCGCGCTGACCACGCACGCCGAGGTGGTCAGGGATCCCCTGATCCGCCAGCACTGCGGGCTGCTCTCCGAGGCGACCGGCACGGTGGCCGACCCCGCGGTCCGGCACCGGGGCACGCTGGGCGGCTCGCTGGCCCACGCCGACCCGGCCGGGGACCTGCCCGCGGTGGCAGTGGCGCTCGGCGCGACGATGATCGCGCGGGGCCCGGGCGGGGACCGGGAGATCGGGGCCACCGACTTCTTCGTGGACTACCTGACGACCGCGCTGGCCCCCGGTGAGATCCTCACCGGGGTCCGGGTGCCCAAACTCGGCCCGGCATGGGGCTATCGTTATGAGAAGTTCCACCGGACGGCCCAGTCGTGGGCAACCGTGGGGGTTGCCGCCCTAGCCCGGCGTTCCAATGGGCATGTGGCGGAGGCCCGGATCGGGCTCACGAACATGGGCCCTGTTCCGGTCCGGGCCCGGGCGGCGGAAGAGGCGGCCGCCGGGGCCGAGGCCGACCGTAGCGCCCTGCGGGCGGCCGCAGCGCACGCCGACGAGGAATCGCAGCCGCCTGCAGACCTGCACGGCGCGCCCGACTACCGGCGCCACCTGGCGCGGGTGCTGACCGCTAGGGCGTTGGCGGTCGCGGCTGGAGCTTAGCAACATGGATCTGGAGCACTCGTTCATCATCCCGGTTCCCCCGGAGCAGGCCTGGCAGGCACTGCTGGACGTCGAGCAGGTGGCGCCGTGCATGCCCGGCGCCACCGTTGACGCCTTCGACGGTGAGGTCATCACGGGCAAGATCAAGGTCAAGGTCGGGCCCGTCCAGATGACCTACGCAGGCAAGGCCCGCTTCACCGAGAAGGACGAGGCGACCAAGACGGTCGTGCTGGAGGCTTCGGGCAAGGAGACGCGGGGCAGCGGCACGGCCTCCGCCACGATCCGCTCCTCGCTGCAGGACGAGGCCGGCCAGACCCGGGTCCTGGTGCGCACCACCATGACCGTCACCGGGCGCCCCGCCCAGTTCGGCCGGGGCGTGATGGCCGAGGTGGGCGGCCGGATCATCGGGAAGTTCGCCACGAACCTGGCCGCCGAGCTGTCCGGGGAGGGCGCGGTGCCGCAAGGCGCCGCGGCCGCCCCGGCGGCAGGCGGGGCCGCGGCGGGCGGGGCGGCCGCCGGCGAGATGGCGGGCAGCACTGCGGCGGCGCAGGCCCAGGGGGCGGCGGCCGGGGCCAGCGGGCGGCCCGACCCGGCCCAGCTGCCGATCGAGGAGCTGAACCTGCCGGTCCGCTCGTTCAACAGCCTGCGCCGCGAGGGCGTGCACACGGTCGGCGGCCTGGCCGGCCGCACCGAGAAGGAGCTGCTCGCCATCGACGGCCTCGGGCCCCAGTCGATCAAGGAGATCAAGGCCAAGCTCGCCGAGCGCGGGCTGGCCCTCACCGCGCCCGGCGTGACCGCGGACGCGGCCACCGGCAGCGCCGCCGCGTCCGGCCCGGCCACGGCGGGCACCGGCACCGCGGGCACCGGCACTGCGGGCGGTACCGCCGGAACGCGCCCCGCGGCCGTCAGCCCGGGCGCACGGGCCGGGTCCTGGGACGCGGGCACCCCGGCGGAGCCCGGCCGCGAACGGCCTGCTGCCGCCGCGCGGCGCCCGGCCCCAGGATGAGGACGCCCTCGACCTGCTCAGCGTGGCGGGCCTGCCGCTGCTCAAGCGGTTCGCGCCGGTGCTGGGGGCCCTGATCTTCGCCGGGGTGCTGCTGCGCATCGTGCGCCGCCGCCGCCGCGCCTCCCGCGCCTGACCGCGCGCCGCCCCCGGGAGCGCTGATGACCGCGGCCTCCCTAACGGACCGTTCCCGGGCCGCCGATCTGGACGCGGCTGACCCGCTGGCCGGGTTCCGGGACCAGTTCGTGCCGCTCGAGCCCGGCCTGGTCTACCTGGACGGCAACTCGCTGGGCATGCTGCCGGCCGCGACCGAGCGGCGCCTGGCCGAGGTGATCAGCCAGGACTGGGGCACCAGCCTCATCCGGTCCTGGGCGCGCTGGATCGACCTGCCCCAGCAGGTGGGCGACCTGCTCGGCGAGCACCTGCTGGGCGCGGCACCGGGCCAGGTCGTGGTCTGCGACTCCACCACGGTCAACCTCTACAAGCTGGCCTGGGCCGCCCTGGACGCGCGGCCGGGCCTGCCGGCCCTGGTCACCGACGACGACAATTTCCCCACCGACCGCTACGTGCTGGACGGGATCGCCGCCCGGTCCGGCGGCCGCCTCCGCCTGATCCGCACCGACCGGGACCAGGGCATCCGGCCGGACGACGTCCGCGCCGCGATCGGGCCGGACACCGCCCTGGTCAGCCTGTCGCACGTGGCCTACGGGAGCGGGGCGCTGGCCGATATGGCCGCCATCACCCGCCTCGCGCATGACGCGGGGGCGCTGGTGCTCTGGGACCTGTGCCACTCAGCGGGCTCGGTCCCGGTGGACCTGGACGGCTGCGGCGCCGACCTGGCCGTCGGCTGCACCTACAAGTACCTGAACGCCGGCCCGGGCGCGCCCGCGTTCCTGTACGTCCGCCGGGACCTGCAGGACCAGCTGACCCAGCCCATCCAGGGCTGGTTCGGCCAGCAGGACCAGTTCACGATGGGGCCGCGGTACGAGCCCGCGCCCGGGATGGCAAGGTTCACCACCGGCACCCCGAACATCCCCGGCACGGTCGCCGTGCAGGAGGGCGCCCGGCTGCTCGCCGGGGCGGGCATCCAGGCCCTCCGGGCCAAGGGAATCCTGATGACCAGCTACCTGATCGACCTGGCCGACGCCTGGCTGGCCCCGCTCGGCTGCGTGCTCGCCTCGCCCCGGGACCCGGGGCGGCGGGGGTCGCACGTCAGCCTGCGCCACCCGGACGCCGGGCGGATCAGCCAGGCCCTCATCCGCGCCGGGGTGATCGGCGACTTCCGCGCGCCGGACCGGCTCCGGCTGGGGCCGGCCCCGGTCACGACCCGGTTCACTGACGTCTGGGAGGCCCTGGACATCCTGCGCCGGATCATCGAGGAGAAGGCCTACACCGACTTCCCGGAGCGGCCGGGCCGGGTGACCTGACCGGCCACCCCGCCAGGACGTTGCGGAAAAGAAGTTCCGGGAGCGGTCCGGGCGGCTATTCCCATTCGATGGTGCCCGGCGGCTTGCTGGTGATGTCCAGCACCACGCGGTTGACCTCGGGCACCTCGTTGGTGATCCGGGTCGAGATCCGGGCCAGCAGTTCCCCCGGCAGCCGGGCCCAGTCGGCGGTCATGGCGTCCTCGCTGGTCACCGGCCGGAGCACGACGGGGTAGCCGTAGCTGCGGCCGTCGCCTTGCACGCCGACCGAGCGGACGTCGGCGAGCAGCACCACCGGGCACTGCCAGATCTCGCGGTCCAGGCCCGCGGCGGTCAGTTCCTCGCGGACGATCGCGTCCGCGGCGGACACGATGCGCAGCCGCTCCGCGGTCACCTCGCCGACGATCCGGATGGCCAGGCCCGGGCCGGGGAACGGCTGCCGCCAGACGATCTCCGGCGGCAGGCCGAGCGCCTCGCCGACCCGGCGCACCTCGTCCTTGAACAGCGCCCGCAGCGGCTCGACCAGGCTGAACGTGAGGTCGCTGGGCAGCCCGCCGACGTTGTGATGGGACTTGATGTTGGCCGCACCGGTGCCACCGCCCGACTCGACCACGTCCGGGTACAGGGTGCCCTGGACCAGGAAGTCCACGGCCGTGCCCTGGCTGCCCGCCGCCGCGGAGATCTCCCGGGCGGCCCGCTCGAAGGCCCGGATGAACTCCCGGCCGATGATCTTGCGCTTCTCTTCGGGGTCGGTCACCCCGGCCAGCGCGTCCAGGAACGTGGCGGCCGCGTCCACGACCTTCAGGTCCACCCCGGTGGCGGCCACGAAGTCCTTCTCCACCTGCTCCGCCTCGCCCCGGCGCAGCAGCCCGTGATCCACGAATACGCAGGTCAGCTGCTTGCCGATGGCCTTCTGCACGATGGCCGCGGCCACCGCGGAGTCCACCCCGCCGGACAGGCCGCAGATCGCGCCGCGGTCCCGGACCTGGGCCCGGATCCGGTTGACCTGCTCGTCGATGATGCTGCCCATAGTCCAGTCCGTGCGGCAGCCGGCCAGCTCCAGGAACCGGCGCAGCACGGCCTGGCCGTGCTGTGTGTGCATCACCTCGGGGTGGAACTGGACCCCGTACAGCCCGCGGCCGGCGTCCTCCATGGCCGCGACCGGGCTGACCGCGGTGCCGGCGATGACCGTGAACCCGGGGGGCGCGGCGGTGGCGGTGTCCCCGTGCGACATCCAGACCTGCTGGGTTTCCGGCAGGCCGCCCAGCAGGGCCCCGCCGAGGAGCGGCTCGTGCGGCAGCGGCTCGTCCGTCCACGGCTCGTCGGGCAGCGGCCCGCCCGGCTGGGCCTGCTCCGCGGCGACCACGCTGCGGGTCTCCGGGGCGCTGCCGGGGGCCAGGATCAGCCGGGTGGCGCCGTACTCACCGGCCCCGGTGTGCGCGACCGTACCGCCGAGCGCGGACACCATGAGCTGGAAGCCGTAGCAGATGCCCAGCACCGGGACCCCCGCGCTGAGCAGGCCGGGCTGGCCGGGGACGGCGGGCGGCAGCGGCGGCGCGCCGTCGGAGTACACGGACGCGGGGCCGCCGGAGAAGATGATGGCCTTGGGCTTGCGGGCCAGCATGTCGGCGGCGGGCATGGTAGCCGGGACGATCTCGGAGTACACCTGGCACTCGCGGACCCGGCGCGCGATGAGCTGCGCATACTGGGCCCCGAAGTCGACCACCAGCACGGTGTCGAAGTCCGGACTGGGCTGCACGCGACCGCCTTCCGCTCGGAATCGCCAGTCTAATGTCCCGCTCCCGGCGCGCCGGACGACCCGCCAGCCCGCTCAGCCCAGTCGTGATCATGGGCTTGGTGGCGTTATAACGCCACCAAGCCCATGATCACGGCGCGGGTGGCGGGCCCGGTGAGGCTGCGGGGCTCTGGGAGGCTGCTGGGGCCTGGGAGCCTGGGGAGGCTGGGGGGGCCTGGGAGTTGTCAGAGGGTGGGGCCCCGTTCGGGGCTGCCGGGGCCTGAGCGGCCGGAGTGGCCTGGGTGGGCTGAGCGGCCGGAGTGGCCTGGGTGGGCTGAGCGGCCGGAGCGGCCGGAATGGGCTGGGCGGCCGGCGGAGGACTCGGGTTCCCCGCGGCACCACCCGCCGGGGGGCCCTCCCCGGAGGCCGCCTCGCCGTCCTGGGGCGCCGGATCCACCCTCACCCGGGCGATGCGCCGGCCGTCCATGGCCAGCACGGTCAGCCGGTGCCCGGCCACTTCCACCGCCTCGTGCCCGGTGGGCAGCTGCCCCAGGGTGGCCAGCATGTACCCGGCCACGGTCTCGTACGGGCCCTCGGGCAGCTCGATCCCGGTCTGCTCCGCGAACTCGTCCAGGTTCAGCAACCCCTCGACCTCGACCGCCCCGCCCCGGAGCTGTTTCGGCTGCCCCTCGTCCACGTCGTATTCGTCCTGGATGTCCCCGATCAGCTCCTCGACCAGGTCCTCCAGGGTGACGATGCCCGCCGTGCCGCCGTACTCGTCCATGACGATGGCCAGGTGGGCCTTGTCCCGGCGCATCTCCGACAGCGCCGACAGCACGGTCTTGCTCATCGGCAGCAACTTCACCGGCCGGAGGATCTCGCCCACCGTCATATCCCGGGAGGTGAACTGCGGGTCGATCAGGTCCCGGACGTGGATGAAGCCGATCACGTCGTCGTAGGACTGCTGGTAGACGGGGAACCGGGAGTACCGCTGACCGGCCACGACCTCCAGGGCCCGCTGCAGCGGGGTGCCGGCGGCCAGGAACTCCACCTCGGTCCGGGGGACCAGCACCTCACGGATCTGCCGCTTCCCGGCGTTGAACACCTCGCCCACGATGTGCCGCTCGTCGGCGCTCAGCGCCTGATGCCCGGCCACCACGTCGCGCAGTTCCTCCTCGGTCATCACCCCGCGCCCGGCCGCCGGGTCACCGCCGAGGAGCCGGACGACCAGGTTGATGGACCGGGACAGCAGCCACACCAGCGGGCGGGCCAGCACCGAGATCCGGTCCAGGGTGGGCGCGGCGAGCATCGCGGCCTTCTCGGGCCGCTGCAGGGCGAGGCGCTTGGGGGCCAGTTCGCCGAGGACCAGGGTGAAGTAGGAGATCACCACGGTGACGATGATCAGCGACAGGGCGGACGCCCACCCCGAGGTGAGTCCCTGATGCAGCAGGGCTATCCTCAGGTGCCCGGCCAGGGTCGCCTCGCCGACCGTGCCGGACAGCAGGGTGGCCAGGGTGACCCCGATCTGCACGGCGGACAGGAACCGGTTCGGGTCCTGGGCCAGCCGGGCGGCCCGCTGGCCGCGCCGGCCGCGGTGCATGAGGGCCCGGATCTGCCCCTCGCGCAGCGAGACCAGGGCCATCTCCGCCGCGGCGAAGAACCCGCCGACGAGCACGATGAGCAGGACGAGCACGATGTCCCAGCCGACCTGGTTCACGTCCTGATCCCCGACCTCCGTATGTCTGCCGCCGGCGGTCCGGCTCCCCCCGTGCCCCATGGTCCGGGGCCAGGCCGTGACCCGCCCGCACGGCAGATGTGCGCACAGTCTAAGCAGTCCGCGGCAGACCCGCGCCTGGTACCTGAGCAGTCACCTTGACCGCGGGGCTGCCCGCCGACCAGCCCGCCTTTACCCTGGGGCGCCCGTACCCGCGCTGGGCCGGGGCATGCGCGCGTTTTGCCCCGCGACCCGGGGGGGATCTGATGGGCAAGCCGGGCCGGGCCAGATAGCGTATGGGTCCCGTGAGCCCTGGGGTATGGAAGAGCAGCGGCACCCTCGCCGACGGCCGGGAAATCATCTACTTCGATGAGTCCCCCGGCCTGGGCCGCGCAGAGGTGCCTGATACCAGGCCGCTCCAGCCCATCCCCGGGCCGGGCGGCGAGCCGGATGCCGGGCTGCGCTGGGATGCACTGCGCGGGGAGTGGGTGGTGATCGCGGCCGCGCGCCAGGACCGCACGTTCCTCCCGCCGCCCGGCGAGTGCCCCCTCGACCCGTCCCGGCCGGGCCGGCCGACCGAGATCCCGGCCCCCGGCTACGACGTGGTCGTGTTCGAGAACCGCTTCCCTTCCCTGCGCGGCGCGGGGCACTGGCCGCCAGGGGCGGTACCGGAAGGCAGCGGGCTGGGCTCCGAATCTCCGCAACGAACCCGCTCCGCCGCCGGTCCCGCCGAAACGGGCGGGGTCCCCGGGCGGCCGGCCTACGGCCGCTGCGAGGTGGTCTGCTTCACCTCCGACCACGACGGGTCGTTCGCCGCCCTGTCCCCGCAGCGGGCCCGGACGGTGGTCGAGGCGTGGGCCGACCGGACCGCGGCCCTCGGCGCCATGGACGGGATCGAGCAGGTCTACTGCTTCGAGAACCGGGGGGAGGAGATCGGGGTCACCCTGCACCACCCGCACGGCCAGATCTACGGGTTCCCGTTCCTCACCCCGCGGACCGCCACCATGCTGGACCAGGCCCGGCGGTACGCGGGGCAGACCCAGGGAAACCTGTTCGACGACCTGGTCGCCGGGGAGATCGCGGCGGGCACCCGGATCGTGGCCCGCAACGAGCACTGGACCGCCTTCGTGCCCTCCGCCGCGCGGTGGCCGTTCGAGGTGCAGCTGTTCCCGGCCCGGCGGGTGCCGGACATCCCCGCGCTGGACGACGCGGAGCGGGCCGCGTTCTGCGCTATCTATCTCGATGTGCTGCACCGGCTCGACGGGCTGTTCGGCGTGCCGCTGCCCTACATCGCGGCCTGGCACCAGGCCCCGGGCCGGGACCAGTTCGCGCGCCAGGAGTTCGGGCTGCACCTCCAGGTGCTGTCGGTCCGCCGGGCGCCGGGCAAGCTGAAGTATCTCGCGGGAACGGAGTCCGGCATGGGAGTGTGGATCAACGACGTCCTGCCTGAAGAGGCAGCGCAGCGGCTCCGGGAGGCCAGGTGAAACTGCTCGTCACCGGCGGAGCCGGGTACATCGGGAGCGTGGTCGGGGCCCTCCTGGTGGCCGAGGGCCACGACGTGACCGTGCTGGATGACCTGTCCACCGGGCACGAGGACGCGGTGCCCGCGGGCGCCGCGTTCGTCCAGGGCACGCTGCGGGAGGACGCGCCCCGGCTGCTGGCCGGCGGCGTGGACGCGGTGCTGCACTTCGCGGCCAGGTCACTGGTCGGCGAGTCCATGGCCCGGCCTTCCCTGTACTGGGAAAGCAACCTGGGCGGCTCACTGGCGCTGCTGGAGGCGATGCGGGCGGCCGGGACGCCGCGGATCGTGTTCTCCTCCACCGCCGCGGTCTACGGCGAGCCCGAGCAGGTGCCCATCGAGGAGAGCGCCCCGACCCGCCCGACCAGCCCCTACGGCGGATCGAAGATCGCGGTGGACACCGCGCTGGCCGAGTACGCCCGGATGCACGGCCTGGGCGCGATGAGCCTGCGGTATTTCAATGTGGCCGGGGCCTACCGCCAGGCTGGGAGCCCGGGCGCTGATGGGCTGTGGCTGGGGGAACGGCACGCGCCCGAGACGCACCTCATCCCGAACGTGCTCGCCGTGGCCCAGTCGGCCGCCAGCGGCGCGGGCGGCCACCTGACGCTGTTCGGCGACGACTACCCCACCCCGGACGGCACCTGCGTCCGGGACTACATCCACGTGGCCGACCTGGCCCGGGCGCACCTGCTGGCCCTGGGGGCGTGCCAGCCCGGCCAGCACCGGGTCTACAACCTGGGCAGCGAGTCCGGGTTCTCCAACCTCGAGGTGCTGGCCGAGTGCCGGGCCGTGACCGGGGTGGACATCCCGGCCGAGATCGGGCCACGGCGTCCCGGGGACCCCGCGGTGCTCGTCGCGTCGTCGGCCCGGATCCGGGCCGAGCTGGGCTGGCAGCCCGAGCTCGACCTGCGGGCCATGGTCGCCGACGCGTGGGCCTTCACCGGGGCCGGGGCCGCGGCCGAGCCGGGCCGCGCCCCGTGAGTTCACCGGGCGCCGACCAGGCGGCCGCGTGGTTCGCCGAGGAGTACGCCAGCCTGCCGGCGGGCGTGTGGCACGCCCCCGGCCGGGCCAACCTGATCGGTGAGCACACCGACTACAACGACGGATTCGTGCTCCCGTTCGCGCTCGACCGGGGCACGTTCGCCGCGGCCGCGCTGCTCGAGGACCCGGTGCCCGGGAGCGGGGTGCTCGAGCTGACCTCGCGGCAGGGGGGTGGCCTGGCCGCCGGGGCGGGGCCGGTGCGGATCGAGCTGGACAGCCTGGAACCCGGCAGCGTGGAGGGCTGGGCCGCCTACCCGGCCGGGGTGGTCTGGGCGCTGCGGGAGGCGGGCTACCCGGTGCCCGGGGCCCGGGTGGCCGTGGATTCGGATCTGCCCCAGGGCGCGGGCCTGTCGTCCTCGGCCGCGCTGGAGTGCGCGGTGGCGCTGGCCCTGACCCAGCTGGCCGGGCTCGACGTGGTCCGGCAGGAACTGGCCGGCATCGCCCGCCGGGCGGAGAACGACTTCGTGGGCGTGCCGACCGGGATCATGGACCAGTCGGCGGCCCTGCTCTGCCAGGCCGGGCACGCGCTGCTGCTGGACTGCCGCAGCGGGGAGGCGGACTCGGTGCCGCTCGACCCGGCCCTGTCCGGGCTGGCCCTGGTCATCATCGATACCCGGGCCCGGCACACGCTGACCGAGAGCGGCTACGGGGCCCGGCACATCGAGTGCGAGGAAGCGGCCCGCGCGCTCGGCGTGCGCACGCTGCGCGAGGTGCCCGGCCCGGACAGCCTGGCCGGGCTGGCCGACCCGGTCCTGCGCCGCCGGGCCCGGCACGTGATCACCGAGAACCAGCGGGTCCTGGAGGCGGCGGCCCTGCTGCGCCGGGGCAAGACCGCCGGGATAGGGCGGCTGCTGAACGAGTCGCACGCGTCGCTGCGCGATGACTTCGAGATCTCCTGGCCTGAGGCGGACGTGGCGGTGGACGCCGCGGTCGGGGCCGGGGCGCTGGGGGCCCGGATGATGGGCGGCGGTTTCGGCGGCTCGGTGATCGCCCTGCTCCCCGAGGACCAGGGCCAGGTGCGCGAGGCGGTGACCGCGGCCTTCCGCCGCCGGGACTGGCCCGAGCCGGGGTTCCTCGACGCCCCGCCATCCCCCAGTGCCCGCAGGCTGCGCTAGCCCGCCCCGCCGTCCCCCAACCCCCGAGCGAAGGACGCACGATGGCAGTTCAGGATGACGCGACCGCGATCGCCGGTGACCTGGCTGAGCTGCGCCGGCGGATCCACCAGGACCCGGAGATCGGGCTCGACCTGCCCCGGACGCAGGCCAAGGTGCTGGACGCGCTGGACGGCCTGCCGCTGGAGGTGACCCGGGGCCGCGCGCTCAGCTCGGTGACCGCGGTGCTGCGCGGCGCACGGCCCGGGCCTACCGTGCTGCTGCGCGGCGACATGGACGCGCTGCCGATCACCGAGCGGACGGGGCTGCCGTACGCGTCCGCGGTGACCGGCGTGATGCACTCCTGCGGGCATGACCTGCACATCGCGATGCTGGTCGGCGCGGCGCGGCTGCTGGCCGCCCGGCAGGCGGAGCTGCCCGGGAACGTGATCTTCATGTTCCAGCCCGGGGAGGAGGGCCAGGCCGGCGCGACCCACATGATCAGCGAGGGTGTGCTCGACGCGGCGGGCGCCCGGCCGGTCGCCGCGTACGCCCTGCACGCCGCGTCGGCCCAGTTCCCGCGGGGCATGTTCTCGACCCGGCCCGGGTCGATGATGGCCGCCGCCGACATCCTGGACGTGACGGTCCGCGGGCACGGCGGCCACGCGTCCCAGCCGCACCTGGCCCAGGACCCGATCCCGGCGGCGTGCGAGATGGTCACTGCCCTGCAGACGCTGGTGACCAGGCGGTTCGACGTGTTCGACCCGGTGGTGATCACCGTGGGCAGCTTCCACGCGGGCACGGCGGACAACATCGTCCCCGACGAGGCCCACTTCCTGGCCACGGTGCGCTCGTTCTCGGCCGAAGCCCGCGACCGGGTCCGGGCCGGCACCCTGCGGCTGATCGCGGACCTGGCCGCCGCGCACGGCCTGCAGGCCGAGGCGGACTACCTGGACGGGTACCCGGTCACCGTGAACGACGCGGCCGAGACCGCGTTCGCGGGGCAGACGGTCGCGGACCTGTTCGGGGCGGACCGGCTGATCGCCCAGGCCAACCCGCTGCCGGGGGCCGAGGACTTCTCGTTCGTGCTCGACGAGGTGCCCGGGGTGTTCCTGATGCTGGGCGCGGTCCCGGATGGCTCGGACCCGGCCACCGCGCCGTTCAACCACGCCGCGGACGCGGTGTTCGACGACGCGGTCCTGCCCGACGGCGCGGCCCTGCTGGCCGAACTGGCCCTCCGCCGCCTATCCGCCGGCCCGGACCCCGTAACGCCCTAGCGCCGCACGCCTCCCCGCTCTGGGGCCACAGCAGCCACTCCAGTCACAAAGCCCCCAGCCCTCCGGCCGCCGGGCCCGGCCCCACCAGTCACAAGAGCCCCGCCGGCCCCACAATCCCCGAACCCCCGCTCGTGATCAAGGGATTGGTGGCGCTCTGGCGCCACCAATCCCTTGATCACGAAGGAGGGGTGTGTCACGGGTGTGTCACGGGTGGGGCTGGTGGGGACTAGCTGGTGGCTGGGTTAGAGGCTGGCGACGTCGGCCTGCTTGGCCCGGACCGCCTCGGCCGCCTCGCGCAGGCCGGCCAGTTCGGTGTCGGTGAGAGCCCGCTCCACCACGGAGCGGACCCCGGACTTGCCGATCTCGGCCTCGACCCCGAGGTAGACACCGGAGATGCCGTACTCGCCGTCCACCCAGGCGCAGACCGGCAGCACCCGGCCGGAGTCCTCCGCGACCGCGCGGGCCATCCGGGCCGCGGCGGCCGACGGGGCGTAGTACGCCGACCCGGTCTTCAGCAGGCCGACGATCTCGGCCCCGCCGTTGCGGGTCCGGTCCACCAGCGCGTCGATGTCCTCCTGGGGGAGCAGGCTGGCCAGCGGCTTGCCGTCCACCGTGCAGGCGGACGGGACCGGCACCATGGTGTCGCCGTGCGACCCGAGGGTGAGGGTCTGCACCGAGCCGACCGGCACGCCCAGCTTCTCGGCCACGAAGTAGCTGAACCGGGCCGTGTCGAGCATGCCGGCCTGGCCGAGGACCCGGGTCGCGGGGAACCCGGTCACCTTGGCCGCGAGGGCGGTCATCTCGTCCAGCGGGTTGGACACCACGATCAGCACGGCGTCCGGGGCGTGCTTCACCACGTTCTCCGCCACCGAACGGACGATCTTGGCGTTCACGCCGATCAGGTCCATCCGGCTCATCCCGGGCTTGCGGGGCAGGCCGGCCGTGACGATCACGACCGACGAGCCGGCGATCGCCTCGTAGCCCTCGCCGCCGGGGCCGGTGGTCTGCCCGGTGACCTGGGTCTCGAAGCCCTCGATCGGCCGGGACTGGCTCATGTCGAGGGCCAGGCCCTCCGGCTTGCCCTCGACGATGTCGGTCAGCACGACCTCGTCGAAGATGTCGTACTCGGCAAGCCGCTGCGCGGTGGTCGAGCCGTAGAACCCGGCCCCGACGACGGTCACCTTGCCACTGCGGGTCATGTTCCGTGCTCCTTTCAGGCCATGGCCCGGGCGAGGTTCTCGCTCAGGGCCATGAGGAACTCCTCGGTGGTCAGGAACGGGGTGTCCTCGCCCACCAGCAGCGCCAGGTCCTTGGTCATCTTGCCTTCCTCGACGGTCTCCACGCAGACCCGCTCGAGGGTCTGCGCGAACCGGGTCACCTCGGGGGTGCCGTCCATCTCGCCGCGGTGGCTGAGCCCCTGGGTCCAGGCGAAGATCGAGGCGATGGGGTTCGTCGAGGTGGGCTTGCCCTGCTGGTGCTGCCGGTAGTGCCGGGTGACGGTGCCGTGCGCGGCCTCGGCCTCCACGGTCTTGCCGTCCGGGGTCATCAGGACGCTGGTCATCAGGCCGAGGGAGCCGTACCCCTGGGCGACGATGTCGGACTCGACGTCGCCGTCGTAGTTCTTGCAGGCCCAGACGACGCCGCCGTGGCCCTTGATCACCTGGGCGACCATGTCGTCGATCAGCCGGTGCTCGTACCAGATGCCCGCGGCCTCGAACTCCGCCTTGAACTCGGCCTCGAAGACCTCCTGGAACAGGTCCTTGAACCGGCCGTCGTAGGCCTTGAGGATGGTGTTCTTCGTGGACAGGTACAGCGGGTAGTGGCGGTTCAGGGCGAACCGCATGGTGGCCCGGGCGAAGTCACGGATCGAGGCGTCGTAGTTGTACATGGCCATGGTCACGCCGCCGCCGGGGAAGTGGGACACCTCCAGGTCGATCGGCTCGCCCTGGTCATCGTCCGGCCGGTAGGAGATCCGCACCGTGCCCGGGCCGGGCACCACGAAGTCCGTCGCCCGGTACTGGTCGCCGTGCGCGTGGCGGCCGATGATGATCGGCTCGGTCCAGCCCGGCACGAAGCGCGGCACGCTGGAGATCACGATGGGCTCGCGGAACACGACGCCGCCGAGGATGTTGCGGATGGTCCCGTTGGGCGACCGCCACATCTTCTTCAGGCCGAACTCCTCGACCCGGCCCTCATCGGGGGTGATGGTGGCGCACTTGACCCCGACCCCGTACTGCTTGATCGCATTCGCCGCGTCCACCGTGACCTGGTCGTCCGTGGCGTCACGGTTCTCGACGGACAGGTCGTAGTACTTCAGGTCGATATCCAGGTAAGGCAGGATCAGCCGGTCCTTGATGAACTGCCAGATGATCCGCGTCATCTCGTCGCCGTCGAGTTCGACGACGGGATTGGCTACCTTGATCTTGGGCATGCCGCAGACTTCCCTTCCTACTGCGCTCTACTCTTGCCCGCCGGGCTGTTATCCCTGGGGCACGGTTACGACGGAGTCGGCAGCACCAGGCCAGCGACCAGCAGGCCGATGGCCAGGATGGCCAGCGCCGTCACGTCGATATAGCGCCGCCTGCTGGCGAGCATGCCCGCCCGCTGCTCCGGCAGCGCAAGCCTGGCCGCAACAGCAACGAAAAGGGCACCCGCCAGGATAAACGTACCTGCCCGGACCGAGTGCGAGCCCTGCCAGATATAGGCCAGCCCGGCGGCCAGGCCGGCCAGCACGATCGCGTACGGCAGCTGGGCGCCCCGGGACACGCCGGACCGCCGGGCCCGGGGGGCGCGCGGTGCGGCAGGCGGGCCGGCCGGAGCCGGCGGGTGCTGGTGGTGCACGGGGGGTTCGGCGTAGGCCGGCGGCCTCACCTGCCCGGGCGGCACGGACGCGGGGCGCGGCGGGTAGCCAGGTGAATCCTGAGGGACCGCAGGCTGCGGGGGACGGCCCTCCGGCGGGGGACCGCTCTCCCGCGGCGCCCAGCCACCCCGGCCCGTCCCGGCCATACTGGCCAGCCCGTAGGCCGCCCCGCCCCCGGGGCGCGCTGGCGGTGTGATTCCCATTACCTCGTCGGTCACTACCGCCCGCTCAGTGCTTCTGTGAGCATCGCTGCCGCTCGCTTGCTGCGTCTGGTGTCTGCGTCAGCCACGTTACCGCCCGCCTGGTGCGCGCACCGGGCATCGCGGCCGCTCGCTCCGTCTCGGTATGAGCATCGCTACCGCTCACGCGGTGCCTCTGCGAGCATCGCTACCGCTCGCTCAGTCGTCTTGCCCAGCATCGCTACCGCTCGCACGGTGCCTCTATGAGCATCGCTACCGCTCGCTCAAAGCGACCCAGGTCAGGTCGCGCTCGCCGATGTACTCGCTGTCCGGCCGGATCAGCCGGTTGTCCGCGTGCTGCTCCATCACGTGGGCCGTCCAGCCGGCCATCCGGCTGACCGAGAAGACCGGGGTGAACAGGTCCGTGGGGATGCCCAGGTAGTGGTAGACGGTCGCGGCGTAGAAGTCCACGTTGGGATAGAGCCCCTTCTCCGCGAACACGGCCTCCTCCATCGCCCGGGACATGCGGAAGTACGTGTCGTCGCCCGAGACCGCGGCCAGCTCCCCGGATAGCTGGCGCAGGTGGGTGGCCCGCGGGTCCTCGGTCTTGTAGACCCGGTGGCCGAAGCCCATGATCTTCTCCCCGGCGCCGAGCCGTTCCCGGGTCGCCGGGCCGACCACGGCGACCGGGTCGGGCCCGGCCGTGGACCGGATCCCCTCCAGCCCGCGCATCACCTGCTCGTTGGCCCCGCCGTGCAGTGGCCCCTTCAGCGTGCCGAGCGCCGCGACCACCGCCGAGTGCATATCGGACAGCGTGGCGGCGCACACCCGCGCGGCGAAGGTGGAGGCGTTCATCGTGTGGTCCGCGTGCAGCACCAGGCAGGTGTCCAGGATCTCGGCGTCCCGCGGCGGCGGCGGGGTGCCGCGCAGCTGGAGCAGGAAGTTGGCCGCCAGGCTGAGTCCCGGGTCGGCGGGCACGAGCTCACGTCCCTCGCGGGCGGCCTGGTAGGCGGCGACCAGGATGGGCTGCTGCGCGGTGAGCCGGGCGGCCTTCCGCTCGTTCGCCGGGGCCGCATTGGAGCTCTCATCCGGGTCATCCGCACTGGCCAGGGAGACCAGGCTGCGCATCGCCTCCATGGGGCCCTGGCTGGCCGCGATCTGCGGCAGCGTGGATTTGACCAGCGTGCCCAGGGTCCGGCCGGCGACGAGTTCCGCACGGTAACCGTTCAGCTCGCCGAGGCCCGGCGCCGAGCCGCGCTGCAGCAGGTAGCCGATCTCCTCGAAGGTCGAGGCGCCGGCGAGCTGATGGATGTCGTAGCCGCGGTAGAACAGCGGCCGGCCTGGCCGTCGATGTCACTCAGTGCGGTGGACGCGGCGACGACGTCCGCCAGGCCCTTGGACGGCTTGTCCGCCATTTCTTCTTCCTCCCGATCACTCGCTCGGCAGTGTACTTCCGCAGGCTGCGGGTTCCCTGCGCCGGCCGGTTAATGACGCGCCGCCCGGCGAGAACGGGCCGCCACCGGTGAGCGGGCCGGCACGCCGGGTCAAACCGCATAAGCAAAAGGGGGTACGAGTCTGCCCGGAAAGGGTAACTGCACGGAGAGAGATCCGTGACTGCTCGGACAAGCGGGAGGAACGGTCGTGGAAGGGCCCTACATACGCATCGAGGACAGCGGCGAGGTGATACCGCTGGGCGAGTCGGTGACGACGATCGGGCGCGGCGGTGGGGTGGACATCCGGCTCAGCGACCCGAGTGTCTCCCGGCTGCACGCCGAGATCATTCGCCGCGGGCCGTACGCGTACGTAACGGACATGGGGTTATCGCGCAACGGAACCCGGGTCAACGGGCGGCTCGTGGCCCGGCGCGTCCTGGAGGACGGGGACGTGCTGACGTTCGGGAACGCCCGCTGCCGGATCGGCGGCCTCCCGGCTGAGGACCTGTCCGCCGAGATCGAGCTCCGGCGCTCACCCAGCCCCGAGCTGACCCGGCGGGAACTGGACGTGCTCACCTCGCTGTGCCGCCCGGCCCTGTCCGATGAGGCGTTCGTCGCACCGGCGACCGCGCGTGAGATCGCCGGCGACCTCGTGGTGACGGAGGCGGCGGTCAAGCAGCATCTGCTCCGGCTCTACCAGAAGTTCCGCATCCCCGAGGGCACCAACCGGCGGGTCAGGCTGGCCAACGAGGTGGTCTCCCTCGGGCTCGTCCGGCCGTTGCCACCCGCCGGCCGCGAGAAGGTGCCGCCCCAACCCCAGCCGTCCCGGGCCGCCCCGGACCGGCCCGCGGGCCCTCCGGTTCCCGCCGGGACGGGCCGCCTCCCGGCGGGGGGCGGCCTTCCTGAGCGGCGCGCCAGCTAGCCGGCCCACGGCGCCTTAACCGGCCCGCGCCGGCTCAGAACCAGAAACGCAGTCTCCGGGGCCCCAGGTGCCCGAACGGCCCCGGGAGGGCCGGGAGATGTATCACCGTGCCGTTCGGCGCGCCCAGCGGCCAGAACACGGCCGCCGAGGTGATCGCGGCGGCCACCGCGGCGACCGCGAGGGCGCACATCCCGAACAGCGCCACGGCCTGCAGGCCGGGGCTGCGCACCACCGCCGCCCAGACCCGGTTGAGCTGGCGGCGTGCCTTACCCGATCCCGGGCCGTAGCCGTAGAACGCCACCAGCGCGCCCGCCCCGTAGGACAGCGCGTGCAGGCCCGGGCTGGACGGCATGGCCAGCAGCGTGAGCCCGGCCGCGGCCACGGCCACGATGAGCGCCAGCGGGGCCACGATCACGGCGGAGACCAGCGAGCGGACCACGAAGAAAGGGAAGGCGGCGGCGGACATGATGGCGCCCCGCTGGTCCGAGCCCCGGTGGGCCAGGTCCCCGGCGCGCAGCAGCACCAGCACGGCCAGCGCGATCAGGGTGCCGGCCACCGGCAGCAGGACAGCGAGGCACACTGCGATGACCATGGTGGCCAGGACCAGGATCGGCTGCCGGCGCGGCGGCGTCCAGCGCTCCGCGTCCCGCTCCGCGGCGTCCCGGTCCGCGCGCTGCGGCCGTCGGGGGGCGCGGGCGCCCGCCCGTTCCGCCCGGCGCCGCCGGGGCGGCCGAACCCGTCGTCCGGCCCGGCGCGGCCGCCCCGGCGGCCGTCCGGGGGGTAGGTCACCGGGGGAAGGATGTCCGCGAAGTCGTCGGCGCGGACCGGCCGGGCGGCGATCGGCTGGGTCCCGGGGAGCGCCATCCCCGGCGGGGGCGGGAACGTGGTGGCTCCCGGGCCGGGCCCGGAGGTCATGGTCCCGCCCGGGCCGGCGTACCCGCCGAACCCGTCCAGCGCGGTGGGACGCAGCGGGACCCCGTCGGCGCGTGTCCCGGGCCCAGTGCTATCCCGGGCTGGGCTATCCCGGGCTGGGCCATCCCCGGCTGGGCTATCCCCGGCTGGGCCACCCGGGCGCCCACCCCTGCAGGCCGCCCGCGGGCACCGCCAGGGGCTGCAGGACGGCCGGGTCCAGCGAGGCTGCCCGGCTGCGCAGCGCGATGGCGGCGGGCCGCTGGGCCGGGTCCCGGCGCAGCGCGGCGGCCAGCAGTTCCGCCATCGGGGCCGGCACCCCGGACAGGTCCGGCTTGCCGTTCACGATCCGGTAAAAGATCGTCTCGTACGATCCGGTGCCGAACGGCGCCCGGCCGGTCGCGGCGAAGGCCACGGTGGCTCCCCAGGCGTGCACATCCGAGAACGACGTGCTGTTCTGCCCCTCGATCACTTCCGGGGACAGGTAGCCGGGCGTGCCCATGAACATTCCGGTCATGGTGAGCCGGGTCGAGTCCAGGGCCTGGGCGATGCCGAAGTCGATCACGACCGGGTCGCCGTTCATCAGCATCACGTTGCCCGGCTTGAGGTCGCGGTGCACCACGCCCGCCGCGTGGATGGCGGCCAGGGCGTCCGCCAGCCCGGCGGCCACCCGGATCAGCCGGGCCCCGCTCAGCGGGCCCTCCTGGGTCACCACCTCGTCCAGCGTGCGGCCCGGCACGTACCGGGTGACGATGTAGGGCGTCTGGCAGGTCACGTCGGTGTCGAGCACCTCGGCCACGTACGGGCTGCGGACCCGGCGCATGGTCTCGACCTCGCGGGCCAGCCGCCGCCGGGCGTTCGGGTCGCCCGCCACCGCCGGGCGCAGGATCTTGACCGCGACCGAGCGCTGCTCGGGGTCACGGGCGAGGTAGACCACGCCCATGCCGCCCTCGCCGATCCGGTCGAGCAACCGGTAGGGGCCGAGCCGGTCTGGCATGTGCTCTGCTGGTGTCATCGCCCCCCCAGCCTACGAACTACCCTCGGCCTAGCCCATCCAGACACGACAGAACGCTGGTCGGGGCGCCCGCGCCCGCGCGCCAACCCGCCCGGCGACGGCACGGCGGGCCGCTAGCCGCCGGTGACCAGGCGGCGCAGGGCCTCCGCCGTCCTGGCGTTCTGCTCCGCGTAGCCGACCAGGGCCCGGGCCAGTTCGGCCGCCCACTCGTGCACCTCCACCGGCTGGCGGGACAGCACTACCCCGCGCACCTCCCGGCAGACCTCCGCGCTGGGCTGCCCGCCCCGGACCGCCAGCGACATGACCCGCTCCCCCAGCCGGACCGTGATCCTCGACACTGTGCCGGGACGCCCGTGCATCCGGTCGGACACGGACCGGTCCCGTTCTATGGTCACACATCCGGGCGGGAGCGACTCGCCGAGGGACTCGGTGAGCACGCGGGCGTAGACCGCCGCGTCGGCGCTGTCCGCCCGCAGCGCGGCGGTCACCAGCTCAAGGTCGGGACCCTCGTCCGGCTGCGTCATGGCCGGCCTGGCCGGTGGGGCCCGGTGATCTGCAGGTGCGGGGTGATCAGGTGGCGCATGGCCTCGGCTGCTCCCTCGGGGGCGGGCTCGCGGGCGGCGGGCCCGCACAGTACGTCAATTGTCCGCCATCCGGGAGGCGGCGCGTCACTGCCCGGCGAAGCTGGCCTTACCCGGCCCGTTCTCGACGAAGCTGCGCATGCCGGTGCGCTGGTCCTCGGTGGCGAACAGCCCGGCGAAGTGCAGCCGCTCGATCTCCAGCCCGGTATCGAGATCGGTCTCCAGGCCGTCGTCGATAGCCTGCTTGGCCGCCCGCAGGGCGAGCGCGGGACCGGTGGCGTACCGGGCGACCAGCGCCCGGGCCGCGTCGTAGACCTCCGCGTCCGGCACCACCTGGTCCACCAGGCCGATGGCGAGGGCCTCGGCCGCGTCCACGAACCGCCCGGTGAACACGATGTCCTTGGCCCGGGCCGGGCCGACGAGCCGGGGCAGCCGCTGGGTCCCGCCCGCCCCGGGGATGACCCCGAGCAGGATCTCCGGCTGGCCGACCTTCGCCGCCTGCCCGGCGACCCGGAAGTCCGCGCACAGCGCCAGTTCGAGGCCGCCGCCGAGCGCGTACCCGGTCACCGCGGCCACCACCGGCTTCGGGATCTTGGCCACCGCGGTGAAACTGGCCTGCAGCCGCCGTGAGTCCGCGGCCATCCGCCCGTAACTGGCGTCCGCCATCTCCTTGATGTCGGCGCCCGCGGCGAAGACCCTCGGGCCGCCGTAGAGCACCACGGCACGAACGCTGCCGTCCGCGGACACCTCAGCCGCGGCCGCCGCGATCTCGTCCTGGACCTGGGCATTCAGCGCGTTCATGGGCGGCCGGTCGAGCCGGATCGTGGCGATGGCCTGGTCGGTCTCGACCCGGACGAACTCCCCCACGAGGCACCTCCTGCCGGGCCGCGTTCCCGCTCGGGCAGGCACGCTGCCCGCCCAGGGCCCAGGTGGAGAGTACCCCTGCGGCTAATCTTCAGCCGTGCGCGGCCGCGGCACCCCCTGGGAGTCCTCCAGGAAAGCGTGGATCTCCGACTCGCTGTAGCGGCGGTGCCCGCCCAGCGTGCGGATGGACCGGAGCTTGCCCTGCTGGGCCCACCGGGTCACGGTCTTCGGGTCGACCCGGAACAACGCGGCGACCTCTGACGGCGTCAGGAGACGGTCCTCGGTGCGGTTGTCTTGCTTCATGACGTCTGTGCCCTTTCACGTGTGGTAACGATTTCGGTGACGGAAAGTGACACGAGGGCGTCATGCTGCTCGCATAACGTGTAGCTGGTTCTCATGGCCCCCCCGGGCTTCCCTCTGCGCGCCCTGTGCCGGTCGTGCGTAGCCGCCCGCGGGGCTGGCACACGACGCACCCGCGAACCTGTTACATAAACATAAAGTAGACGCAGTGCCACGCACGGCGGTTTACGTGCGGAACGTGATACGACCGCCACTTTCCGCAAGTTTCCTGAGGCAGCGGCATCCAGCGGCGCGCAGGACTCCCGGCCGCCCGGCGGGTCCCGGCGGGACCCGCCGGGCTACCGGCCCTAGCGCAGGTCGCCGGTGGTCAGCCCGGCGGGCGCCTCCGGCAGCGTGACCAGGCCCATCTCCGCGGCGCTGGCCAGCAGGGGATGCCGGGGCACGACCCGGAGCGTGTAGCCGAACGGCCCCGGGCGGCCCAGCTCGGCCTTGCCCACGAAGCGGGCCACGCCGTCGTCCGGGCCGTCCTCGATGGCCAGCGGGCTGACCGCCGGGCTGAGGATCTCGTCCGCGTCACCGACCCGGCCGTAGACGACCTCGACGCTCACGTCGTCAGGGGACAGGCCGCCGAGGGCCACCGTGGCCCGCACGACCAGGTTGCCGCCGGGCCCCTGGTCGCCGTCCTCACCCTCCACGTGCTCGATGCGGACGCCGCCCCAGGCCCGGGTGACCCGGCGCTTCCAGGCGGCCAGCTCACGCGCGGCCTCGAACGGCTCCGCCCGGCCCGCGGCGCCGGCCCCCGCGGTGCCGGCCTGCATGCTGGCGTCCCCGCCGCTCAGCGTGCGGGACGCCTGGGCCGCCGGGATGTACAGCTCCTCCACGTACTCGCGGACCATCCGGGAGGCCTGCACCCGGGGGCCCAGGGCGCGCAGCGTGTGCCCGACCATCTCGAGCCAGCGGCGGGGCAGCCCATCGGCACCGGTGTCGTAGAACCGCGGCGCCACCGTCTGGCTGAGCAGCTCATACAGCGCGTTGGACTCGAGTTCGTCGCGCCGCTCCGGGTCTTCCACACCGTCCGCGGACGGGATGGCCCAGCCGTCGGCGCCGTCGTACCACTCGTCCCACCAGCCGTCCCGGACGGACAGGTTCAGGCCGCCGTTCAGCGCGGACTTCATGCCCGAGGTGCCGCAGGCCTCCAGCGGCCGCAGCGGGTTGTTCAGCCACACGTCGCAGCCCTGGACCAGGGCATTGGCCATGGCCATGTCGTAATCGGGGAGGAAGACGATGCGGCGGCGCACCCGCGGGTCGTCGGCGAACTGGACCATCTGCTGGATCAGCCGCTTGCCGCCGTCGTCGGCGGGGTGCGCCTTGCCCGCGATGACCAGCTGCACCGGCCGGTCCGGGTCGAGCAGCAGCGCGGTCAGCCGGGCCGGGTCGTGCAGCATCAGGGTGAGCCGCTTGTAGGACGGCACCCGGCGGGCGAAGCCGATCGTCAGCACGCTCTCGTCGAGGACCTCGTCGGTCCAGCCCAGCTCCGCCTCGCTGGCCCCGCGCTGCTGCCAGGAGGCGCGCAGCCGCTGCCGGGCCAGCGTGACCAGCCGGGACCGCAGGGCCCGGCGGATCTCCCACAGCCGGGCCGGGGCGGTGTGCGCGACCCGCTCCCAGGCGTGCCCGTCCTCGGGCAGCTGCTGGGCCACGGCGGAGTCCTCCGGCGGCCCGCTGGCCAGGTCCAGCACTTCCTGGGCGACCCAGGTGGGGGCGTGCACGCCGTTGGTGATCGAGCCGATCGGCACCTGGGCGGTGTCGAAGCCGGGCCACAGGCCGGCGAACATCTCCCGGCTGACCTCGCCGTGCAGCTGGCTGACACCGTTCACCCGCTGGGCGAGCCGCATGCCCATCACGGCCATGTTGAACACGGCCGGATCCCCGCCCGGGAAGGTCTCCGCGCCCAGGGCCAGCACCCGGTCGATGGGCAGGGCGGGGTCGGCGGCGGCGCCGGTGAAGTGCCGCTCGAGCAGGTCCCGGCTGAACCGGTCGATCCCGGCCGGCACCGGGGTGTGGGTGGTGAACACGGTGCCGGCCCGGCACAGCTCGATGGCTTCCTCGAAGGTGAGGCCCTGCTCGGCGTACTCGCGGATGCGCTCCAGGCCGAGGAAGCCGGCGTGCCCCTCGTTGGTGTGGAAGACCTCCGGCTCGGGGTGGCGGGTCAGCGCGCAGAACGCCCGGACCGCGCGGACTCCGCCGATGCCCAGCAGCAGTTCCTGGCGCAGCCGGTGATCGCCGCCGCCGCCGTACAGCCGGTCGGTGACCTCACGCAGCGCGGGCTCGTTCTCTTCCACGTAGGAGTCGAGCAGGAGCAGCGGCACGCGGCCGACCTGGGCCACCCAGACCTGCGCGGCCAGCAGCTTGCCCTCGGCCAGCGCCACGCTGACCCGCAGGGCGGTCCCGTCGGGGGCGCGGAGCAGGGTCAGCGGCAGCCCGTTCGGGTCGCTGGCCGGGTAGCGCTCGGTCTGCCAGCCCTCAGGCGACAGGGACTGGGTGAAGTACCCGTGCCGGTACAGCAGGCCCACCCCGATGAGCGGCACGCCCAGGTCGCTGCCGGCCTTGAGGTGATCACCGGCCAGGATGCCCAGGCCGCCGGAGTACTGCGGCAGCGCCTGGGTGATCCCGTATTCCGGCGAGAAGTAGGCGATGGCGGCGGGCGGCCCGGCCAGGCCCCGGTCAGCGCCGGCCCCGCCGCCGTCCGCGTGCCGCTGGTACCACCGCGGCCCGGACAGGTACTGGTCCAGGTCGCGGGCCGCGTCGTCGAGCCGCCGCAGGAACGCCTGATCGTGGCCGAGGCTTTCGAGCTGGGCCGGCGGCACCTCGCCGAGCAGGGCGACCGGGTCGTGACCGGACGCCTCCCAGCCCGCCGGGTCGATCGCCGCGAACAGGTCCCGGGTCTCGGCATGCCAGGACCAGCGGAGGTTCAGCGTGAGGTCGCGCAGCGGGGCGAGCGGCTCCGGGAGCGCGGCACGGACGGTAAAGCGGCGGATGGCTCTCACGGGCAGTGACCCTAACCGCCCGGAGTAGATGCCGCGAACCGGGTCCCCGGGAATCGGGCCGGGAGCAGAGCCCGGGGGCGCACCGGCCGCCTCCCCGGAGGGCCCCGCCGGGCACCCCGGGCACACCCCCGGCACCGCCCGGGACGGCCGTGCGGCGGCTGCACGGGGGGACCCGGCGAAGCGGCTGGTGCAGGGCCCGGGTACGCACGGTCAACAGGGGGCCGGCCCCCTCGCGCCCAGCCGCCAGGAGTGGGTAGCTTCAAGGGGTGATAGGACGCATCCCCATCCTGGACGTCGAGCCCGTCCTGGACTGCGGGCGCCGCCCCGCTAAGGCGGTAACAGGAGAAACCTTCGAGGTCAGCGCCACCGTGTTCCGCGAGGGCCACGAGATGCTCGGCGCGGGCGTCGTGCTGCGCGGCCCCGGGGGGCAGCGGTCCCCGCTGATCTACATGCACGAGCTGGCCCCCGGCACCGACCGCCTCGGCGCCCAGGTGACCGTCACCGCCGAGGGGCTCTGGCAATTCCAGGTGGAGGCGTGGGGCGATCCTGTCGCGCACTGGAGGCACGACGCCGCGATCAAGGTGCCGCGCGGCCTGGAGACCGAGCTGATGCTGACCGAGGGCGCGCTCCTGTTCGAGCGGGCGGCCCGGGGGGTGCGGGGCACCGCCCGGCCCGGCCAGGCCACCCGGCCCGGCCAGGCCACCGCCGGGCTGGCCATCCAGCCGGGCCAGGCCACCCCGGCCGGGGAGCGCTGGGCGAACGCCGCGCAGGCGGCCCTGGCCGGCCGGGCCGCCCGGGCCAGGCTGCGGGAGGTCGCGGCCCAGCTGCGGGACCGGGCACTGCCGCCGTGGGACCGGCTGGCCGCCGCCTCAGCCCCGGAGGTGCTGGCCCTGCTGGCCGAGTACCCGCTGCGCGACCTGGTCACCCGCTCGCCGCGGTACCCGGTGATCGTGCACCGGCAGCGCGCGCTGTACGGGGCGTGGTATGAGTTCTTCCCCCGCTCGGAGGGGGTCGAGGTCGACCCGATGGGCCGCCGGGAGCCGCGCAGCGGGACGTTCCGCAGCGCCGCCCGGCGCCTGGACGCCGTGGCGGACATGGGTTTCGACGTGGTCTACCTGCCGCCCATCCACCCGATCGGGACCACGGCCCGCAAGGGCGCCAACAACGTGCTGCAGGCCGCCCCGGGCGATCCGGGCTCGCCGTGGGCCATCGGCGCCCCCGAGGGGGGTCATGACACGGTCCATCCCGATCTGGGCACGCTCGCCGACTTCGACGCGTTCGCAGGGCGCGCCCGGGAGCTGGGCATGGAGGTCGCGCTCGACCTGGCCCTGCAGACCTCGCCGGATCACCCCTGGGTGACCCAGCACCCGGAATGGTTCACCAAGCGGGCCGACGGCCGGATCGCCTACGCGGAGAACCCGCCCAAGAAGTACCAGGACATCTACCCACTCAACTTCGACCACGACCCGGGCGGCATCTACGCCGAGGTGCTGCGGGTCGTCCGGCACTGGATGGCGCACGGGGTGCGGATCTTCCGGGTGGACAACCCGCACACCAAGCCGCTGAGCTTCTGGGAGCGGCTCCTGGCGGAGATCGCCCGTACCGATCCTGACGTGCTGTTCCTCGCGGAGGCCTTCACCCGGCCCGCCATGATGGCGGCGCTGGCCGAAATCGGATTCCACCAGTCCTACACCTACTTCACCTGGCGTAACAGCGCGGCTGAGCTCAGCGATTACCTACGTGAGCTGTCTGGGCCCGCCGCGGCGTACATGCGGCCGAACTTCTTCACCAACACGCCGGACATCCTGCATGAGTACCTGCAGCATGGCGGGCCGCCCGCGTTCAAGATCCGGGCCGTGCTGGCCTCGATGCTGTCGCCGACGTGGGGCATCTACTCCGGCTACGAGCTGTGCGAGGGCACCCCGGTCCGGCCGGGCAGCGAGGAATACCTGGACTCGGAGAAGTACCAGTACCGCCCGCGGGACTGGGAGCTGGCCCAGCAGGGCCCCACCGGCATAGCGCCGTATATCGCCCGGCTCAACGCGATCCGAAAAGCGCATCCCGCGTTGCACTGGTTGCGTAATCTACGCTTTCATCACGTCGACCAGCCGGAGCTGATCTGCTTCTCCAAGCGCGATCCGCAGGAGGAGGACACGGTCCTGGTTATCGTGAACCTTGACCCGCACCAGCCCCGGGAGGCGACCGTCTGGCTCGACCTGCCCGCGCTTGGACTGGAGAGCAACGCCGACTTCGTCGTCACGGACGAGCTTTCCGGACAGTCGTACCGGTGGGGACGGGCCAATTACATTCGCCTTGACCCGGGATACGAACCAGCTCACATCTTCCAGGTAAAGACATCGACGTCGGCCTGAGCCTGAGAGATACCGATACACCCCGCAGGAGCCCTCAGTGGTCACAGAGCCCGTGCCGGGCCGCCCCGACTCTCCCGGCCTCCCTCTTCCGGAGCACCTGCCCAGCTTCGCCACGCCTCCCGGTGAGCCGATCCCTGACTCGTTCTCGTTTGACCGGCCCCGTGACCCGCACTGGTACAAGCGGGCTGTCTTCTACGAAGTCCTGATCCGCGGGTTCCACGACTCCAACGGGGATGGCACCGGGGATCTGCGCGGCCTTACCTCGCGGCTGGACTATCTCCAGTGGCTGGGCGTGGACTGCATCTGGCTGCTGCCCATCTACGCCTCACCACTGCGCGACGGCGGGTACGACATCTCGGACTTCACTTCCGTTTTGCCAGATTTCGGCAATATCGGGGATTTCGTGGAGCTGATCGACGGCGCCCACGAACGCGGCATGCGCGTCATCGCCGACCTGGTGATGAACCACACCAGCGACGCCCATCCGTGGTTCCAGGCGTCCCGCACCGACCCGGAAGGGCCGTTCGGGGATTTCTACGTGTGGTCGGATACGGATGACCGGTTCCCGGAGGCGCGGGTCATCTTCGTCAACACCGAGCACTCGAACTGGACCTACGACACGGTGCGCGGCCAGTACTACTGGCACCGGTTCTTCGCCCACCAGCCCGACCTGAACTACGAGAACCCGAAGGTTCAGGACGCGATGCTCGAGGTGCTGCGGTTCTGGCTCGATCTCGGCATCGACGGTTTCCGGCTGGACGCCGTGCCCTACCTGTACGAGCGGGAGGGCACCAACTGCGAGAACCTCAAGGAGACGCACGAGTACCTGAAGCGGGTCCGGGCCGAGGTGGACCGGCTGTACCCGGACCGCGTGCTGCTGGCCGAGGCGAACCAGTGGCCGGCCGACGTGGTGGAGTACTTCGGCGACGCGGAAGCCGGCGGGGACGAATGCCACATGGCGTTCCACTTCCCGCTGATGCCGCGGATCTTCATGGCCGTCCGCCGCGAGCAGCGCTACCCCATCTCGGAGATCCTGGCCCAGACCCCGCCGATCCCGTCCACCTGCCAGTGGGGGATCTTCCTGCGCAACCACGACGAGCTGACGCTCGAGATGGTCACCGACGACGAGCGCGACTACATGTACGCGGAGTACGCCAAGGACCCGCGGATGAAGGCGAACATCGGGATCCGGCGGCGGCTGGCCCCGCTGCTCGACAACGACCGCAACCAGCTGGAGCTGTTCACTGCGCTGCTGCTGTCGCTGCCCGGCTCGCCGGTGCTGTACTACGGCGACGAGATCGGCATGGGCGACAACATCTGGCTCGGTGACCGGGACGGCGTCCGGACCCCGATGCAGTGGACCCCGGACCGCAACGCGGGCTTCTCCCAGTGCGACCCGGGCCGGCTCTACCTGCCGATGCTGATGGACCCCATCTACGGCTACCAGGCGCTGAACGTGGAGGCCCAGCAGAAGAGCTCCGGGTCGTTCCTGCACTGGACCAAGCGGATGATCGAGATCCGCAAGCGCCACGCGGTCTTCGGCCTGGGCGGGTACGAGGAGCTGAGCTCGTCCAACCCGAGCGTGCTCGCGTTCGTGCGCGAGCACACGGATAGTGACCATCTCGACGGGGCAGACAGCGCGGATCGTATACTGTGTGTCAATAATCTTTCGCGGTTCCCCCAGCCCGTCGAGCTCGACCTGAGACGGTTCAAGGGAGTAACCCCGGTCGAGTGCATGGGTGGCGTCACCTTTCCCCCGATCGGGGACCTGAGCTACCTGCTTACCCTTCCGGGGCACGGTTTCTACTGGTTCCAGCTCCCCGAGCCCCGGGGATGAGCACACGCGGTGACGGTGCGGGCTACCCCGGTGAGCCCCGGGATACCCCCGCCCGGCCCGCCCGCGTTCGGTGCGGAATCTGGCCAGATGATGATCGCTGTGATGCTGCATGATCCCTGGGGACGGGGTAGACCGGAAATATGACATTTGAGGAAACGCTGGCGGAGTGGATGCCGAGTCAGCGCTGGTTCGCTGGCAAGGGCGCCAGGATCCTCGACCTGGCCATCGTGACCGACACCGAGCTGGTCGGCGGCGACCCCGGGCTGCACCACCTGATCGTGGCGGTCGCGCAGGGCAGCGCCGCGCCGCAGGGCACCACGAGGGACTCCTACCAGGTGTTCCTCGGCCTGCGTGAGGAACTCCCCGACCACCTCAAGCACGTGATGATCGGCGTGGCCGACGACGGCCGGATCGCCTATGACGCGCTGCACGACCCGGACCTGACCCGGCTGCTGCTGCAGGCCCTCGCCGACGGCGGCCGGGCCGGCCCGCTGTGCTTCGCGCACGAGCCGGCCGCCGAGATCGACACCAGCCTGGAGAGCCTGGTGCTGACCGGCGAGCAGAGCAACACCAGCATGATGTTCGGCGAGGCCACCATCCTCAAGGTCTTCCGGCGGCCCTCCCCCGGCCCCAACCCGGACCTGGAGGTGCCCCGGGCGCTGGCCATGCGCGGCTCCACGCACGTCGCGGAGCCGCTGGGCTGGATCGAGACCCGGCTGGACGGGGCCCCCGTCATCCTCGGCATCCTGTCCCGGTACCTGCGGGCCGCCTCCGACGGCTGGTCGCTCGCCGCGACCAGCGTGCGGGACCTGTACGCGGCCGAGGGCCAGATTCACGCGGCCGACGCGGGCGGTGACTTCGCCGGCGAGGCGTACCGGCTCGGCGAGGCCACCGCCGAGGTGCACCGGGACCTGGCCCGGGCGTTCGGCACCGACGAGCTGCCGCCGGAGGCCATTAACGCGCTGGCCGACGAGATGTTCGCCCGGCTCGACGTGGCCCTGGCCACCGTGCCGGAGCTGGGCCGCCACGCCGACCTGCTCGGGGCGGCGTTCGCCGACCTGGCCAAGCTGGACACCTCGCTCAGCGTCCAGCGGGTGCACGGCGACTACCATCTCGGCCAGGTGATGCGGACCCAGACGGGCTGGGTGCTGCTTGACTTCGAGGGCGAGCCCGCCACCCCGCTGGCCCAGCGCCGGGCGCTGTCCACCGCGCTGCGCGACGTGGCCGGCATGCTCCGCTCGTTCGACTACGCGGCCCGCCACCAGCTGCTGGCCCACCCGGACGGGGACCGGCTGCACGCCTCGGCGATCGAGTGGGTCCGCCGCAACCAGGACGCGTTCTGCTCCGGGTACGCTGCCGCCGGGGGAATCGATCCGGGCACGCACGCCATCCTGCTGCGCGCCCTCGTCCTGGATAAGGCGGTCTACGAGGTGATGTACGAGGCCCGGAACCGGCCCGGCTGGCTGTCCATCCCGCTCGGCTCCATCGCTGACGCATGAGCATGGTCAGCCAGCAGAACCCGGCCGGGATCAGCCGGGGTGAAATCGACCGCGTGATCGCGGGGACCCACCACGACCCGCACTCGATCCTCGGCGCCCACCCCGGACCGGACGGGGTCATCGTGCGGGTGCTGCGCCCGCTGGCCAAGTCGGTGACGATCGTGCTGCCCGACGGGCAGCGGTTCCCGGCCGAGCACGTGCACGAGGGCGTGTTCGCGGCCACGGTCCCGGCGGGGCAGACGCCTGACTACCGGGTCGCGGTCAGCTACCCCGACGGCGATGGCGGCAGCCTGCCGGAGATCATCGCGGACGACCCGTACCGGTTCCTGCCCAGCCTGGGCGAGGTGGACCTGCACCTGATCGGCGAAGGCCGTCACGAGAACCTGTGGCAGGTGCTCGGCGCGCACGTGAAGCAGTACGGGCCGGTGACCGGGACGGCGTTCGCGGTCTGGGCGCCCAACGCCCGCGGCGTGCGGGTCATCGGCGACTTCAACCACTGGGACGGCCGGGGCCACCCGATGCGGTCCCTGGGCGGCGCCGGCATCTGGGAGCTGTTCCTGCCCGAGGTGGGTGACGGGACCCGGTACAAGTTCGACGTGTGCGGGCCGGACGGGCAGTGGCGCCGCAAGGCCGACCCGATGGCCAACCTGGCCGAGAAGCCGCCCGCGACCGCGTCGGTCATCTACACCTCACGGTATGAGTGGAACGACGCGGGCTGGCTGGCGGCCCGGGGCCGCGGCCAGCAGGTCCGCGAGCCGGTCAGCGTGTACGAGGTGCACCTGGGGTCGTGGCGCCCCGGCCTGTCCTACGTCCAGCTCGCCGACGAGCTGACCAGGTACGTGGCCGAGATGGGCTTCACCCACGTGGAGTTCCTGCCGGTGGCCGAGCACCCGTTCGGCGGGTCCTGGGGTTACCAGGTCACCTCGTACTTCGCGCCCACGGCCCGGTTCGGCTCCCCCGACGAGTTCCGCTACCTGGTGGACCGGCTGCACCAGTCCGGGATCGGCGTGATCCTCGACTGGGTGCCCGCGCACTTCCCGCGCGACGAGTGGGCCCTGGCCCGCTTCGACGGCACCCCGCTGTACGAGAATCCCGACCCGCAACGCGGCGAGCACCCCGACTGGGGCACGCTCATCTTCGACTACGGCCGGACCGAGGTCCGCAACTTCCTGGTCGCCAACGCCCTGTACTGGCTGGAGGAGTTCCACGCCGACGGGCTGCGGGTGGACGCGGTGGCGTCCATGCTCTACCTGGACTACTCCCGCAAGGCCGGCGAGTGGACCCCGAACGCCCAGGGCGGCCGCGAGAACACCGACGCGGTCTCCCTGCTCCAGGAGGTCAACGCGACCTGCTACCGGCGGGTCCCCGGGGTCATGATGATCGCCGAGGAGTCCACCGCGTGGCCGGGCGTGACCCGGCCGGTGCACCTGGGCGGGCTGGGCTTCGGCTTCAAGTGGAACCTGGGCTGGATGCACGACACGCTCAGCTACATGTCGCTGGACCCGGTGTACCGGCAGTTCCACCACAACGAGATCACGTTCTCGCTGATGTACGCGTTCAGCGAGAACTTCGTGCTGCCCCTGTCGCACGACGAGGTCGTGCACGGCAAGGGGTCGCTGCTGGGCAAGATGCCCGGTGACGAGTGGAACCGCTTCGCCGGGCTGCGGGCCATGCTGGCCTACATGTGGGCACACCCGGGCAAGCAGCTGCTGTTCATGGGGTCGGAGTTCGGCCAGGGCAACGAGTGGTCCGCCGAGCGGGGCCTGGACTGGTGGATGCTCGACTACCCGGGCCACGCCGGCGTCCGCACGATGGTCGGTGACCTGAACCGGGCCTACCGGGGCTCCCCGGCCATGTGGGCGCAGGACAACTCGCCGTCCGGGTTCAGCTGGATCGACGCGAACGACGCGGCCGGGAACGTGCTGTCCTTCCTGCGCCTGGCCGGGCCGGCCGAACCGGACAGCACGAGCGGCCCGGGCGGCCCCCGGGTGCTCGCCTGCGTGGCCAACTTCTCCGGCGGCCCGCACGAGCAGTACCGGCTCGGGCTCCCGCACGCGGGCCGCTGGCGGGAGCTGGTCAACACCGACGCCGCTGACTATGGCGGCAGCGGGGTCGGCAACCTGGGCATGATCGAGGCCGTCGCCGAGCCGTGGCACGGCCAGCCCGCGTCCGCGGTGCTCACCCTGCCCCCGCTCGGCGTCCTCTGGCTCGCCCCCGAGTAAGCCCGAAACCCCAAATTCTCCGCAACGAGGACCGTCCCTCGGCTGATCACGCCGGGACGGTCCTCGTTGCGGAGATATTGAAATCAGTCGTAGGCGGACAGGCCGAGCTTGACGGCGAGGGCGATGCCGCCCAGGCCGATCACCACCCGCAGCACCCGGGCCGGCATGTACCGGACCAGGATGGGCCCGATCCGGCCGCCGATCAGGAACCCCGCCGCCAGCGGCAGCACCGCGGCCCAGCGCACCGGCCCGAAGAACGCGAACGCCACCGCCGCGACCGCGTTGGCCAGCCCCGACACCACGTTCTTGATCGCGTTCGTCCGGGCCAGCGGCTCGGTGAGCATCGTGGTCAGCACGACCAGCAGCAGGATGCCGCCGGCCGCGCCGAAGTAGCCGACGTAGACCGCGACGCAGAACAGCGCGGCGATCAGGAACGGGTTGCGTTCCCGGCCGGCGTGCCCGGTCTCGGTGGCCGGGCGGGCCGCCTGGAGCAGGAGCAGCAGCGAGGCCGTCCCGATCAGGACGGGGGCCGCGGCCTCGAACGTCGCGGCCGGGGTGAGCAGGAGCAGCGCGGCACCCGCCGCGCCGCCCAGCATCGTGACCAGGCCGAGCCGCCGGATCCGGCCGCCCTGGCCCGCCAGTTCCGGGCGGGAGCCCGCGGCCGCGCCGGCCCCGGTGAACAGCAGCGACACCGTGTTGGTCACGTTCGCCGACAGCGGCGGCAGGCCGAGCGCGAGCAGCACCGGGTACGACACCACGGACGCGAGGCTCGCGACCGTGCTGACGATGCCCGCGGCTACCCCCGTGACCAGCAGCAGCAGAAGATCGGCGACGGTCACCTCTCGACCAAAGCACAATCCGCCGGGCCCGGCGCCGTGACGTCGCCCACACCGCCGCGCCCCGGGACGGTCGGAAGGCGTTAACGGAGGGTAATGACAGGCGTATGAGCAACGCCCTTCCGGTGCCGCCACCCGCCGCCGTGCGCACCGCGTACCACGAGGAGCTGGACGAGGGACAGCGCAGCGCCCTGCTCAGCTGGCTGGCGTTCACCGGCACGTTCGCCCTCACCCGGGGGATCACCTACAGCATCCGGGCGGGCCGGGGGCCATTCCGCAACCTCAGCGCGGGCGGCGCGCACCTGCACCACTACCTGTGGGGCATCGGCCTGCTGGCCGGGGTCGGCGCGGTCGCCGTGCGCGGCGAGGACCGGCACCGGCGGCATCCGGCCGTGGCGGTCAGCTACGGTACGGCGCTGGCCCTGATCGTGGACGAGTTCGCGCTGCTGCTGGACCTGAGGGACGTTTACTGGGCCCGGCAGGGCCGGATCTCGGTGGACCTGGGCGTGGGCGGCTCGGCGCTGGCCGGCTCCTACCTCGCGGCCCGGCCGGTGCTGCGGCGGCTGGCCCGCGACCAGGCCGGGGCTAAGGCAGGCCCGGTGGTCACAGCAGATTGAGTGGTCACAGCAGATTGAGTGGCCGCAGCAGATTGAGCAGCCACCGGGGGCCGGTCACGGCCGCGCCCGCGGCCCCGGCCCGGCGGCGCAGCTCGCGGTCGGCGGTGACCACCAGCCGCCGCCCGCTCGTGGTGGCGGCCAGCGAGGCGATCGTGTCGTCACCGGAACCGGGCGCGGCGGCCACCCGGACCCCGGCGGCCTCCCGCAGCGCGGGCACCGCCGCCTTGGCCTGCCCCTCGACCACCAGGATGTACTGCGGGAACCAGCGATCGAGCCCGGTCGCGGCTAGCTCCGCGGGCAGCGCCGGGACACCCCGCCCGGCCAGTTCGGCGAGCTCCCCGTACAGCCGGGCCGCGGCCCCGGCCCGGTCCCGCCACCAGCCGTCAGCCCGGGCCCCCATCACGTTGGCGCCGTCCACGATCACGGTCACCGGGGCCATGGCCTCGCGCAGGACCGGCCAGGTCTGCGCGAACCCGGGATGCAGGGCCAGCGACCCGACCCGGTCCGCGGGGACCCAGGCCACCTCGGGCGCCTCCTGGCTGGCCGGGTAGGCGGCGAACTCGCCGTCGGCGTCCGCGATCAGCGTCTGGTAGGACCAGCCCCCGTGATCGTCGTCGAGCAGGCCGTGGATCCGCACCGCCTCCGGCGGTACCGCGCACTCCTCGGCCGCCTCGCGCAGGGCCGCCCCGGCCGCGCTCTCGTGACTGTCCCGGGCACCGCCGGGCGGCCCCCAGGTGCCGGGGTGCTGGGTCCAGCTGGCCCGGTGGATGAGCAGCACGCTGGCCTGCCCGTCCGGCCCCGGCGCGCTGGCCAGCAGGCCGGCCGCGCCGTACTTCCCCCAGTGCCGGTGGCCCTGGGCGCACACCACCCAGCCATTGCCGTCACCATCGGCCATTGACGTCCCCTCCGGCCATCCCGACGACGATAGCGCAGCCCCCGCGCCCGCCGGCCAGGCATGAGCGACGCCGGGGCCTGGCCCCGCGGCGGCAGCGGGCCCGTAAGGTGGTGGCATGGTGAATTCGATGGTGACTGACCGGATCACCAGGTTCCGCCAGCGCCGGACGGCGCCGCTGATCCTCGAGCTGGACCTGACCGGCGGGATCGCCGAAGAACCCCCGTCGGACCCGTTGTCCGCGCTGACCTCGATGCGCCGGCCCCGGCTGGCCGAGGTGCTGGACGGCCTGCGCCGGGCGCGGTCCGACGACCGGGTCAGGGCGCTGGTGGCCAAGGTCGGCGGCCGCCCGATCGGGCTGGCCCAGGTGCAGGAACTGCACGCCGCGATCCGCGATTTCAGCGGCTCGGGCAAGCTCACCGTGGCCTGGGCGGAGACCTTCGGTGACTTCAGCCCGGGCAACGTGCCGTACTACCTGGCCACCGCGTTCGACCGGATCTACCTGCAGCCGTCCGGCGACCTCGGCCTGACCGGGATCAGCCTGCAGAACTGGTTCTACCGCGGCGCGCTCGACAAGCTGGGCGTGGAGGTCGAGGTCGGCGCCCGGGGCGAGTACAAGAGCGCGGCCGAGCGGCTGACCGAGCACGGGTTCTCCGGGCCGGCCCGCGAGGCGCTGCAGCGGGTGGCCGCCTCCATCGTGGAGCAGCTGACCGGGGTGATCGCGCAGCGCCTGGAGATCACGCCGGCGGACGCCCGCGCGCTCATCGACCGCGGCCCGTTCGTGGCCGCGGAGGCGCTGGACACCCACCTGGTGGACGCGCTCGGCTACCGCGACGAGGTCTACGCGGCGGTCCGCGAGGCGGCTGGCCCGGACGCGTACCTGCTCTACCTGGGCCGGTACCAGCGGGCCCGGACGCTGGCCGAGCGGGCCAGGAAGCTGCCCGGCACGGACGGGGACGCCGTCGCGCTGATCTACGCGAGCGGGCCGATCCGGCGCGGCCGGACCGCCCGCAGCCCGCTGGGCGGCAGCTCGATGGGCTCGGACACGATGAGCGGCGCGCTGCGCGGCGCGGTGGCCGACCACCGGGTCAAGGCGATCGTGCTGCGGGTGAACAGCCCGGGCGGCTCGTACGTGGCGTCCGACACGATCTGGCGTGAGGTGGTCCGGGCCCGCGAGGCGGGCAAGCCGGTCGTGGTGTCGATGAGCGAGGTCGCCGCGTCCGGCGGCTACTTCATCGCCATGGCCGCCGACACCATCGTCGCCCAGCCCGGCACGATCACCGGCTCTATCGGCGTGATCAGCGCCAAGCCCGTGCTGGGGCAGGCCCTGGACCGGGCCGGGGTAAACACGGACTCGGTGACCGAGGGCGCCCACGCGGACATGTTCACCACGTCGCGGCCCTACAGCGACGAGGAATGGGAGAAGATCAACGGCTGGCTGGACCGGATCTACGCCGACTTCACCGGCAAGGTCGCGCAGGGGCGCGCGATGACCCAGGCCCAGGTGCACGAGATCGCCCGGGGGCGGGTGTGGACCGGCGCGGATGCGGCCGGGATCGGCCTGGTGGACGAGCTCGGCGGGCTGGACACCGCGCTGGCCGTGGCCCGGCGGAAGGCCTCGCTCCCGGAGGCCGCGGCGGTGCGCCTGTACCCGCGGGCCCATCCGCTGGACCGGCTGCGGCCGCCCGATTCCAGCGAGGCACGCCCGGCCGCCCCGGCCGGCATCGGCGGCTTGTTCGCGGAGAACTGGGGGCCCGTGTCCGGGCTGGCCGCCGCGGTGGGCCTGTCCCCGCAGGGGCCGCTGATGCTGCCCGGCCGCTGGGTGATCCAGTGACGCTGGCCGGGCCGGCCGCACGGGCGCGCGGTGACCGCTGCTGACAGCGGCGCCGGGGCTGGCCGCGGCCCTGCCGCTGTTCGCCAGCGGGGTCACGCTGGTCACGGTGGCCGACGGCCGCGACGACGTGGGCACCACGGTCAGCGCGTTCTGCCCGGTGTCCCTGGACCCGCCGCTGGTGCTGGTCTCGCTGATCGCCGGTTCCTATCCGGCCGAGCTGCTCGGGCGGGTCAACCGGTTCGCGGTCACGATCCTGGCCGCCGGACAGCGGGTGCTGGCCGGCCGGTTCGCCGCCGCGGGACGGCCCGGGGCGCGGCTGATGCTGGACGGCGTGCCGCACCGGCGTGGCCCGCTCTCCGGCGCGCTGATCCCGGACGGCGGGCTGGCCGCGCTGGAGTGCGAGGTGACCCGGCGGGAGCAGGCCGGCGACCATCTGCTGGTGACCGCGTCCGTATCGCAGGTTCCCTACCTGGCCGAATCGGGCGAGCCGCTGATCCGGTTCGCGGGCCGGTACCTGGCGGCGGGCCGCGGCTAGCCCCGGATCGCCGGGCGCGCGGCGCCCAGCCCCGGAGCGGGGCCAGGCGCGTCAGGCGCCATATGCTGAGCCCGGCTCACAGCGTTGAGAGGCACATCCATGGCAGGCAGCGAGGGCCACGACGCCGCTCCCGGCACCGGCACGCCACCGGTCAGGATCGACACCAGCGTGGCGCACATCGCCCGGGTGCAGGACTACTGGCTCGGCGGCCGGGATAACTTCGCGGCCGATCGTCACGCGGGTGATGAGGCGGTGGCGGCCTTCCCGGGCCTGGTCGCGTCGGTCCGCTCGGCCCGGGCCTTCCTGGCCAGGACGGTGCGCTACCTGGCCGCCGAGGAAGGCATCCGGCAGTTCCTGGACATCGGCACCGGCATCCCCACCGCGGGGAACACGCACGAGGTGGCCCAGGCGGTCGCCCCCGACGCGCTCGTGGTCTACATGGACAACGACCCCGTGGTGTTCGCGCACTCCCGGGGCCTGCTGTCCAGCGGCCCGCACGGCAGCACCGCGTACCTCAACACCGACCTGCGTGACACCGGGAAGGTCCTGGCCGAGGCGGCCCGGATGCTGGACCTCACCCAGCCGGCCGCACTGGTGCTGATGGCCGTGCTGCAGTTCATCCCGGACGAGGAGGACCCCTGGAAGATCGTCGCCACCCTGCTCGACGCGCTGGCGCCGGGCAGCTTCCTGGTGATCTCCCACCCGGCCAACGACATCGAGGCCCGGGTGATGGCCACCATGGCGGCCCGGCTCAATCAGCTGATGGCGGAGCAGGTCACGCTGCGCAGCCAGGACGAGGTCGGGCGCTTCTTCACCGGGCTCCGGCTGGTGCCGCCCGGGATCGTCCGGGTGCCCGAGTGGCGGCCCGACTCGGCGCAGGAGGCAAGCCGGGTGGGCACCATGTGGGGCGGGGCCGGGCAGAAGTGATACCCCCCGTCTGTGCACAGGGCTGTGGACGGGCGGTGGACAGCCCCGGTAACGCGGGGGAAAACGACAGGCGCACGGTGGATTGCCTGTGGACGGCGAAAGAATCTTCAAATAGCGGCCGGCGAGGCCTTGTGCCCCTGGTCAGAGGGCAGTAAAACTGCACTCACCACTGAAGACGGGCCAGCCGGGGGGGACCCCGGGCGCGGCAGGAGCCGGGAAGCCGGCGGCTGCGGCGGGCACCAGTGACCGGTGGTGGGCCGGGCCGTACAAGGAAGCCGGGGGCTGGGCAGCCAGCCCCGCAGGCGGGCCGGTACGGCCGGGTAACGCGAGGCCCCTCCATCTCATACATGGAGGGGCCTCGTCGCATTGTGCCCGACATTGACAGTGTTCCCCGGCACCGACACACCGGAACCGGACGGATCCCCTGACCCGGTGGGGCCTAGTGCTCGCGGTGGCCGGATCGCCAGACGGCGCGGACCAGCGGGACGCCGGGGCGGTAGGCCAGGTAGGTGTGCGACGGGCCGTCCAGCTGGATCAGGTCCGCGCGGGCGCCCACGCCCAGGTGGCCGACATCGGTGCGGCGCAGCGCGCGGGCCCCGCCCGCGGTGGCCGCCCAGACCGCCTCCTGCGTGGTCATCCGCATCTCGCGGACGGCCAGCGCCACGCACAGCGGCATGCTGGACGTGAAGCAGGACCCGGGGTTGCAGTCCGTGGCCAGCGCGACCGTCACCCCGGCCGCCAGCAGCCGGCGCGCGTCGGGATAGGGCTGCCGGGTGGAGAACTCGACCCCGGGCAGCAGCGTGGCCACGGTCCCCGCGGACCCGGTGCCGGACGACGCGAGCGCGTCCACGTCCGCGCCGGTCAGGTAGGTGCAGTGGTCCGCGGCGGCCGCGCCCGCGGCCACCGCGACCTGGACGCCGGGACCGGGCCCGAGCTGGTTCGCGTGCACCCGGGGGAGGAGCCCGGCCGCGCGGCCGGCGGCCAGCACCGTGGCCGCCTCGTCCGCGTCGAACGCCCCCCGCTCGCAGAACACGTTGACCCAGCGGGCGTGCGGCGCGCAGGCGCTGAGCATGGGGCCGCAGACCAGGTCCAGGTAACCGGCCCGGTCGCCCTCGTACTCAGGCGGCACGACGTGCGCCCCCAGGAACGTGACCTCCGGGGTGACCTCGGCGGCCAGCGCGACCGCGCGGGCCTCGTCAGCCACCGTGAGCCCGTAGCCGGATTTGCACTCCAGCGTGGTCGTGCCCTGGGCCAGCATCTCGCTGCTGAGCCGGGCCAGGTTCGCGCGCAGCGCCTCGTCCGGGGCGGCCCGGGTGGCCGCGACCGTGCCGCGGATCCCGCCGGCCTGGTAGGGCGTGCCGGCCATCCGCGCGGCGAACTCGGCGCTGCGCTCCCCGGCGAAGACCAGGTGCGCGTGCGAGTCGACGAAGCCGGGCAGGACCGCCCGGCCGCCGCAGTCCACGGCCTCGTCGGCGGCCGGCGCCTGCCCGGCGGGGCCGGTCCAGGCCACCCGCCCGTCCTCGATGACCAGGGCCGCATCGGTCAGCGCCGCGAACGGTCCCGGGCCGCGGGCGGGGTCATGGTCCGGGCCGGCGTTGGTGACCAGCTCACCGACGTTGGTGATCAGCGTGCTCACGCCAGCTCACGCTACCGGGCCGCGTTCCCGGGTGCGCAGCTGCCGCCGCCGGACGCCGTTACCCGTGTTCTGCGCCCCCGCCCGGCGGGGTTCCTCCCGCGCAGCCACCCGGCCTGGGAACCCCGGGCCGGGCAGATGGTCCTCGTTGCGGAGAACTTGGATTTTCCGGTCAGTTGACCTGGATGGAGCGCTTGGCCAGGCCGAGCCAGAACCCGTCGATCACGCTGCGGGCACCGGCCAGGTCGCCGCCGGCCGCGCCGAGCGTCACGAACAGCGGGGCGAAGTGCTCGGTGCGGGGGTGAGCCTGGTGCGCGGCGGGCGCCCGGTGCTGGAAGTCAAGGAGTGCGTCCAGGTCACCGCGGGCCAGCGCCTCCTGCCCCCAGTGGTCGAACTCGGCCATCACCGGCTGGACCCGGCCGTCGGGGCTGAGCGCGCGCAGGTTGTGGGTGAAGAAGCCGCTGCCCACGATGAGGACGCCCTCGTCGCGCAGGGGGGCGAGCTTGCGGCCGATCTCGTACAGGCCGCTGGGGTCCAGCGTGGGCATGGACACCTGGAGCACCGGCACGTCCGCGTCCGGGTACATCTCGACCAGCGGCACGTAGGCCCCGTGGTCCAGGCCCCGGTCCGGGATGTCCTCGACCGGGGTGCCCGCCGCGCGGAGCAGCTTGCGGACGTCGGCGGCCAGTTCCGGGGCGCCGGGGGCCGGGTAGCGGACGTGGTAGTACCGGTCCTCGAAGCCCCAGAAGTCGTAGGTCAGCGGCACCGTGGTGGTCGCGCCGAGCGCGAGCGGCGCCGCTTCCCAGTGCGCGGACACCATGAGCACTGACTTGGGCTTGGGGAGCTCGCGGGCCCAGTCGGCGAGCTGGCGGGTCCACAGGGCGTCGTCGGCCAGCGGGGGCGCGCCGTGGCTGAGATAGACCGCGGGCATGCGCTGCGGGTTCCCGGGCCCCGTGGTCCCGGCGGCCGCGTTCTCGGGGGCGGTGTTCCCGGGCGCCGTGTCGCTGGCGGTCATGGCTTCCTCCTGCGTGGTTCGCGTCATCGCCCGGGATAACAGTTCAAATTTGAACTAAATTCCCGCCCGGCCGCCTTGTCATTCAAATTCAAACGATACCCGGTAAGGTGGCGGCATGACAGACCGCGCGGACCTCGCCGCCGGCCAGCCCGCCGAGCGCTGGCTCGATCCGGCGGAGATGAAGGCGTGGCTAGCCTTCCTGGAGGTCAGCCACCTGCTGGAGCGCGCCATCGAGCAGCAGCTCCGGCAGGACGCGGGACTGTCACACGCGCAGTACGAGATCCTGTCCCGGCTGGGGGCCGCGGCCGGCGGGGCGCTGCGGATGAGCGAGCTGGCGGACGTGATCGTGGTGTCCCGCAGCGGCCTGACCTACCAGATCACCCAGCTGGAGAAGGCCGGCCTGGTCCGCCGTGAAAGGTGCCCGTCGGACGAGCGGGGCATCCTGGCCATCCTGACCGGCGCGGGCCGGGACGCCCTGACCCGCGCGGCCCCCGGCCATCTGAGGGTCGTCCGCGAGAACCTCATCGACGCCCTCACCCCGGCCCAGCGCGAGGCCCTGGCCGAGGGCCTGACCGCCGCCCGCACCCGCCTCCGCCCCGCCCCCTGATCCGCCGTCCCGGGCCGCCATCCCGGGCCGCCGTCCCGGGCCTAGGCGGCCTCCAGGCCCCGGCGCGACCCGCCCACCCCTCCGGACCCACAGTCCCCTTCAGCCCCACCGGCCCTTACTAGCCCCACCAGCTTTTGCTAGCCCCATCTAGCTTCTGCTAGCCCCTACCTCTGACAGCCCCACCACCCCCGCCGCCCCCCGCAGTAACGAGCCAGTGTTCGTGATCATGGGATTGCTGGCGTGGTAACGCCAGCAATCCCATGATCACGACGACGAGGTGTGACGGGAGGGTCTGGTGTGATCTGGGCGGCCGGGGGGCGAGGGCCTGGCGGCGGGTCAGGCGAGGAGGGGGCGGATGGCCTGGGTGAGGGCGGCGGGGACGTCGGGGACCAGCAGGTGGTGGCCGTCCCGGACCACGTCACGGCCGCCGGCCACCACGTCGGTCACGTCGGCCGCGGTCCCCGCGAACAGCACCGACTCCAGCGCGGTGGCGGCCGCCGCGCCCGCCAGCCGGGGACTGTCCAGGCGGACGGTGACCAGGTCGGCCAGGGCACCCGGGACGATCTCCCCCGCCTCCGGCCAGCCCAGGCAGGTCTGCCCGGCGACGGTGGCCGCCGTGGCCAGCGCCGCCGCCCCGAACCGGCCGCGGCGTCCGGAGGCCAGCCGCTCGCCCAGCTCGATGCGGCGGGCCTCGTCCAGCAGGTCGATCACCGCGTGACTGTCGCTGCCCACCGACAGCGGGCTGCCCGCGGCGGCCAGTGCTCCCGCCGGGCCGATGCCGTCGGCCAGGAACGCCTCCGTGGTCGGGCACAGGCACACGCAGGTGCGGCTGCCGCCCAGCAACTCCATGTCGCGGCGGGTGAGGTGCGTGGCGTGCACCATCGTGCTGCGCGGTCCCAGCGCCCCGGCGCCGTCCAGCACCCGCGCCGGGGTGGCCCCGTAAGCCGCCAGGCAGGCCTCGTTCTCCGCGGGCTGCTCGGACAGGTGCGCGTGCAGCGGCGCCCCGAGGCGGTGCGACCACTCGACGACCGGGTGCATCTGGGCCGGCGGCACCGCGCGCACCGAGTGGATAGCCACCCCGGCCCGGGCGTGCGGGGCCAGCATCCCGTGCTCGTCGGGGCCGAGCGCGGCCAGCCGGTCCGCCCACCGGGCCGCGTCCCCGTCGCTGAACCGCTGCTGCACCGGCGACAGCGGCGCGGGCGTCCCGTCCGGGGCCAGCCCGCCGGTGAGGTAGCAGGTATCCAGCAGGGTGATCCGCAGGCCCGCCTCGGCGGCCGCCTGGATGAGGGCGCGGCCCATCTCGTTGGGGTCGGCGTACGGCGATCCGCCCGGGCCGTGGTGCAGGTAGTGGAACTCCCCGACGCAGGTCACCCCGGCCAGGGCCATCTCCGCGTAGACGGCCCGGGCCAGCGCCAGGTAGCTGCCCGGCGACAGCCGGCCCGCGACCTGGTACATCCGTTCCCGCCAGGTCCAGAAGGTGCCCTCGCCCGCCTCGGTGATCCCGCGCAGCGCGCGGTGGAAGGCGTGCGAGTGCGCGTTGGCCAGGCCGGGCAGGGTGAGGCCGGGCCGCCGCTCGGTGCCCGGCGGCACCGCGTCCGGCGGCACGTCCGGGGTGACCGCCCGGAACACGCTCCCGCTCGCCTCGATCAGCACCCCGGACCGGACCTCGCCCCGGCCCAGCCAGGCCAGCTCGGCGTGCCAGCGGCGGACACCGGACGGCCCGGACCCAGGCGGCCCGGGCGTGGCCGCGCCGGGGCCGGGCATCAGCCGGCCAGTTCGCGGAGCACGGCCGCGAGCGCGGTGACCCCCGCCGCGCAGTCCACGTCCTCGGCGTGCTCCGCCGGTGAGTGCGACACCCCGGTGGGGTTGCGGACGAACAGCATCGCGGTGGGCAGCCGGGCGGCCAGCACCCCGGCGTCGTGCCCGGCCCCGGTCGGCAGCGCGGGCGCCTCGATTCCCCGGCCGGCCAGCGCCGCCGCCAGCCGGCCCGCCAGCGGGACGTCGAACTCGACCTCGGGGCTGAACGACTCCTGGCGGGACGTCAGCACGACCCGGTTGGCCTCGGATTCCTGCCCGGCCGCGGCCAGGATCTGGTCCACCGTTTCCTCGAGCGCCCGGCCGTCCGGGGCCCGGACGTCCAGCCAGGCCCGCACCACGGAGCACACCGCGTTGGCCGCGCCCGGCTCGGCGGTCACCTTGCCGATCGTGGCCCGTGTGCCGCGCTCGACCGCCGCCCGGCGGGCGGCCAGCACGGTGGCCGCGTAGGGGATCATCGGATCACGCCGGTCGGCCAGCGCGGCCGTGCCCGCGTGATCAGCCTGCCCGGCGAAGTCGAGCCGCCAGCGGCCGTGCGGCCAGATCCCGTCGGCGATGCCCAGGGCGGCATCGAGGTCCGCGAGAGCCCGGCCCTGCTCGACGTGCAGCTCCACGTAGCAGCCGAGCCGCGCGATCAGGTCCTCGTCGCGGCCGATCTGCCCCGGATCCCGCCCGGCCGCCTGCATCGCGGCGGCCAGCGTGATCCCGTCGCCGTCGCGCAGCCCGCGGGCCCGCTCCGGGTCGATCGCGCCGGTGAGCAGGCGGCTGCCCAGGCAGGCGACCCCGAAGCGGGCCCCTTCCTCCTCGGTGAACGCGGCCACCGCGATCGGCCGGGCCGGGGCGAAGCCGGCCGCGCGGAGCTCGTCGATCGCCGCGAAGGCGGACACCACGCCCAGCGGCCCGTCGTAGGCACCGCCGTCCGGCACCGAGTCCAGGTGGCTTCCCGTGGCCACGGCCGTACCGGCCCGGGGGGGCGCCCCGCCGGCACCTCCCGACGCACCCCCGGGCACGTCCCACCAGGCCCAGAGGTTGCCGTTGCGGTCCTGGTCGGTGCGCAGCTGCCGGTCCCGGGCCGCGGCCTCGAACCAGGCCTGGCAGTCCCGGTCGGCCGGGGTCCAGGAGTACCGGCGGTAGCCGCCGGTGCCCGGGTCCCGGCCGACCGGCAGCAGCGACTCCCACAGTGCCGCAAACCCGGCCGCAAACCCCCCCGCAAACCCCGCCCCCGACCCCAACCCCGACCCGGGTGAGGGTGCCGCGGGCATCACGACTGCATCGGGACGCGGACGCCCCGCTGCGCGGCCACCTCGGCGGCCTCCTCGTAGCCGGCGTCCACGTGCCGGATCACGCCCATCCCCGGGTCGTTGGTGAGCACCCGCTCCAGCTTCTCCCCGGCCAGCGGGGTGCCGTCGGCCACGCACACCTGGCCGGCGTGGATGGACCGGCCGATGCCCACGCCGCCGCCGTGGTGGATGCTCACCCAGGACGCACCTGACGCCGTGTTGACCAGCGCGTTCAGCAGCGGCCAGTCGGCGATCGCGTCGGAGCCGTCGGCCATGCCCTCGGTCTCCCGGTAGGGCGAGGCCACCGACCCGCAGTCCAGGTGGTCACGGCCGAGCACGATGGGGGCCGCCACGTCGCCCCGCGCGACCAGCTCGTTGAACCGGAGCCCGGCCAGGTGCCGCTCACCGTAGCCGAGCCAGCAGATCCGCGCCGGGAGGCCCTGGAAGTGCACTTTCTCCTGGGCCATCCGGATCCACCGGGCCAGCGGCTCGTTGTCGGGGAACAGGTCGAGGATGGCCGCGTCGGTGGCGGCGATGTCGGCCGGGTCACCGGACAGCGCGGCCCAGCGGAACGGCCCCCGGCCCTCGCAGAACAGCGGCCGGATGTAGGCGGGCACGAAGCCGGGGAAGTCGAACGCCCGGGTGTAGCCGGCCAGCTGCGCCTCACCGCGGATGGAGTTCCCGTAGTCGAACACCTCCGCGCCCGCGTCCATGAACCCGACCATCGCCTCGACGTGCGCGGCCATCGACTGCCGGGCCCGCTCGGTGAATCCGGCCGGGTCCTCGGCCCGCAGCGCGGCCATGTCCTCGAACGGCACGCCGCGGGGCAGGTAGGTCAGCGGGTCGTGCGCCGAGGTCTGGTCGGTGACCACGTCGATGGGCGCCCCCATGGCCAGCATCCGGGGCAGCAGCTCGGCCGCGTTGCCGAGCAGGCCGATGGACAGCGGCTCCCCGGCGTCCCGCGCCGCGGCGGCGCGGCGCAGCGCGTCCTCGACGTCGTCCGCGGCCACGTCCAGGTAGCCGTGCTCGATCCGGCGGGCGATCCGCGACGGGTCGCAGTCGATGACGATCGCCACCCCGCCGTTCATGGTGACCGCGAGCGGCTGGGCACCGCCCATGCCGCCCAGCCCGGCGGTCAGCGTGATCGTGCCGGCCAGCGACCCGCCGAACCGTTTCGCCGCCACGGCCGCGAACGTCTCGTAGGTGCCCTGCAGGATGCCCTGCGTCCCGATGTAGATCCACGACCCGGCGGTCATCTGCCCGTACATGGTCAGCCCGAGGGACTCCAGGCGGCGGAACTCCTCCCAGGTGGCCCACTGCGGGACCAGGTTGGAGTTGGCGATCAGGACCCGGGGGGCCCATTCGTGGGTGCGCATCACCCCGACCGGCTTGCCCGACTGGACCAGCAGGGTCTCGTCGCCCTGGAGGTCGGTCAGGCTGCGCACGATCGCGTCGTAGGCCGGCCAGCTGCGGGCGGCGCGGCCCGAGCCGCCGTACACGATGAGCTGGTCGGGATGCTCGGCCACCTCGGGATCGAGGTTGTTCATGAGCATCCGCATGGCCGCCTCCTGCGGCCAGCCCCGGCAGGACAGGGCGGTGCCGCGGGGGGCACGGACCGGTCGCGGGCCGGATGGGTCGGCGGCAGGCATCGCTGGCTCCTCGTCGAGTCGGCAACCCGGCAGGTCGCGGGTCGGCAGGCCGGGGCGGCGGCCGCCGCCCCGGTTCATCATCCCTGGTAACTCTCTAACGCCAAGCGCCGGGCGGGATCCACCCCTGAGGGTGAGTCCCGCCCGGCGCCATGAGCCGGGGACCGGCAGCCGGTGATCAGCACCCGGTGACCGGCAGCCGGGGACGGAAGCCGGGGATCAGCCGCCGGGATCAGCCCATGCCGACCGCCTTGAGCCAGCCCTGGGCGACCGTGGAGTAGTTGGCGTGGTCGAGGATGACCGCCTTGTCCATCTGGAGCAGGGCGTTGGTGGTCAGCTTCTGCGAGATCTCGTTCAGCGTGTTCGTGATAGTCGGGGTGGCCGCCTTCTTGTAGACCAGCGGGACCACGTTCTGCGCCGCGAAGTTGAACTTGGGGTCAGCCAGCGCCACCAGCTTGTCGGTGACGATCTGCGGCGTGGTGGTGAACACGTCGGCCGCCTGGACCTTCCCGTCCTTCAGCGCGGCCAGGGTGAGCGGGCCGGACTCGTCGAGCGGGACGAAGGACTTGAAGGTCAGCCCGTAGTTCTTCTTCAGCCCGACCAGTCCGTCGGTGCGGGTCTTGAACTCCGGCGGGCCGCCGATGGCCAGGGTCTTCGCGTAGGGCTTGAGGTCCGCGATGGACTTCAGGTGGTCCTTGGCCGCCAGGGCCTGGGTCACCGTGACCGAGTCCTTGTCCTGGGCGGATGAGGGGTTGAGGATCTCCAGCGTCGAGGGCAGCTTCGACCTCAGCGCGGCGTCCACCTCGGCGGTGGTCGCGGCGGTGCTGCTGGTGTCCACCGACGTGGTCAGCAGCGCGCCGTTATATTCGGGAATGATGCTGATCGCGCCCTTTGAGATCTGCGGGTAATAGACCTCGCGGGCGCCGATGTTGAATTTCGGCGTCACCTTCACGCCCTTGGCCTGGAGCGCCAGAACGTAAATCTCGGCCAGCAGCTCGTTCTCCGGGAAGTTGGCCGAGCCGACGACGACCGTGCCTTTCGCCGCACTGGGGGCCAGCGGGTTAGAGCTACTGCTGCTGCCGCCGCTCCCGCCGCCGCTGCTGCTGCACGCGGCCAGCCCCAGGCCCGTCAGGACGGCCAGGCCGCCGATCGCTCCAGCCCGCAGATTCTTCCTGCGCGGTGCTTGGGCGACTGACAGGGATGCGACCGCCGCGAATCGCGATCTCGGAAACATGGTGTTTCCCTTCTTTTCCGATAGATTTAGTACGCTATCATGACGTGCGCCCTTGCAGGCGCAGGCCCTTTGGCACGACAGCACGCCGCACGCCGACAAAAAACGCCTGAACGGCGAGGGCCAGCAGGACCACGAACAATGCCCCGCCGGCGACCTCCCCGTAATTGTTGGTCGCCAGGCCGTCGATTATGTAACGTCCCAGTCCGCCGAGGCCGATGTAGGCGGCGATCGTCGCGGTGGCGACCACGAAGATCGCGCCGGTGCGCAGACCGAGGACGATCAGCGGCATGGCCACCGGTACCTCGACCTTGCGCACCTGCTGCCAGGGCGTCATGCCCATGCCGCGGGCGGCGTCCCGGAGCTCCGGGTCCACCCCGGCGACTCCCTCATAGACGTTCACCAGGATGGGCGGGATCCCCAGCACGACCAGCGGGACCAGCCAGGCCAGCACGGAGAAGCCGAGCCAGATGGTCAGCAGGACCAGCAGGGCCAGCGTGGGGATGGCCCGCCAGGCGTTGGCCACGTTGACGACCAGCAGCGCCCCGCGGCCGGTGTGACCGATCAGGATGCCCAGCGGGATGGCGATCAGCGCCGCGACGACCAGCGCCAGCGCGGTGTAGCCGAGCTGCTCGAGGATCCGGACCGGGATGCCCCCGGAGCCGTGCCACTGCTGCGGCTGCTTCAGCCAGTTCCAGGCGTAGCTGAGGAAGCTCATACGATGCCTCCCGGCAGCGGCTGGGCTGGAAGCCCCATCGGGATGTCCACCGGCTGACGCCGGGCGCGGCGCGGCCGCCAGGGGGTCAGCGCCCGCCGGAGCAGCACCAGCAGCAGGTCGCAGACCAGCGCGAGCGCGATGATGAGGCCCCCGCCCACGTAGATCTCGGTGAGGAAGTCGCGCTGGTAGCCGTCCACGATGAGGTAGCCGAGGCTGCTGACACCGATCAGCTGGCCGACGCTGGCCAGGCTGATGCTGGACACCATGGCCACCCGCAGCCCGGCGATCACGATAGGCACCGCGACCGGGAGCTCGACCTGGACCAGGCGCCGGAGCGTGCCGAACCCCATGGCCGTGGCGGCCTGGCGGACCGGATCAGGGACCGACCGCATGCCGTCCACCACGCTCGGCACCAGCACGCACAGCGAGAACAGCGTGAGCGGGATGATCACCGTGGTGTCCGTCAGGCCGGTGTACGGGATCAGCACGATGAACAGGGCCAGCGAGGGCAGCGCGTACAGCACGCTGGTCGCCGACAGCACCGGCGGGTAGAGCCAGCGCCAGCGGGCGCAGGCGATGCCCAGCGGCAGCGAGATGGCCAGCCCGATCAGCGCGGGCACGATCCCCAGGTAGGCACTCTCCCAGGTGAGCCTGGGAACGGCGGACCAGTCCATGGCTAGGAGGCCGCTTCCGGTGCGGTGGGCGCCGATTGCGGCGCGGTGGGCGCGGTTTGCGGCGCCGCGCTGGCGGGCTCCGGGGCCGCCCCGCCCTGGTCCGCGGCGTGGATCGCGACCCGCAACCGGTCGTAGGAGGTCACGCCGACCACGCGGCCGTCGCCGTCGACCCCGACCGCCTGGCCGGCCGGCGACAGCACGGTCGCGTCCAGGGCCGCCCGGAGCGAGTCTGTGCGCACGTCGAACGTGTGGCCGTACGGCTCCAGCCGGGCCTGCCCGGCCCGCGCCCCGCTGGGCAGCGCTTCGAGGTCGCTGGCCGCAGCCCAGCCGCGGGGCTGGTGCCCGCCGCGGGTGACCAGCACCCACTCCTCCCCGGCCTGGCGGGCGGAGTCGGCCGCCATCGATGCGGACACGTCCTCGTCGACCACCGCCCGGTCGTCCAGGCTGAGCCCGGAGGCGGCCAGGAACGACAGGCGGCGGATGCCGCGGTCGAAGCCGAGGAAGTTCTCCACGTACCCGTCGGCCGGCGCGGCCAGCAGCCGCTCGGGGGTGTCCAGCTGGGCGATCTTCCCGCCCGGCCGGAAGATGGCGACCTGGTCGCCCACCTTGATGGCCTCCTCGACATCGTGGGTGACCAGCACCACGGTCTTGTGCAGCTCCGCCTGGAGCCTGAGGAGCTCATCTTGCAGGGTGGCTCGGACAATCGGGTCGACCGCGCTGAACGGCTCGTCCATCAGCAGCACCGGCGGGTCGGCGGCCAGGGCCCGGGCCACCCCGACCCGCTGCTGCTGCCCGCCGGACAACTGGTACGGGTAGCGGCCGGCCAGGCTCTCGTCCAGGCCGACCAGCGTCATGAGCTCCCGGGCGCGGGCCCGGGCCTTGCTCTTGCCCCAGCCGATCAGCAGCGGCACCGTGCCGATGTTGTCCTCGATGGTCCGGTGCGGGAACAGGCCCGCCTGCTGGATGACGTAACCGATACCCCGGCGCAGCGCTGAGGGGTTCTGCTGCTGGATGTCCTGGCCGTCCAGCAGGATCCGCCCGCTGGACGGGTCGATCAGCCGGTTGATCATGCGCAGCGTGGTGGTCTTGCCGCACCCGCTCGGGCCGACGAGGACCATGGTCTGGCCGCCCGGCACCTCAAGGTCGAGACTGTCCACCGCGACAGTGCCCCCGGGGTACCGTTTTGTCACGCTCTCGAAGGTGATCAAGACGTGGCCTTCCGGTGTGCCCCGCCGAAGGACCGGGGACTTTCGCTGGTCAGTACCCGCGACGCGCGGACACATTCCCGCCCCCCGCCAGCATGATCAGCGTATCCGCCCGCCTATCAGGCTGCCGCTGCGAGCCATGAAACCCGCGAACACGCGCCGAACTGCCGACAAAGGGCAATCAAACCGTGACCAGCCCGAGAACCGCGGCCCGGCGGCCTGCGGGGGAACTGGAATAATGGGCCAGGCGGGGGGGTTGCAGCCCCGAACCCGTACCCTCCTGGACCCGTATCCTCCTGGAACAGTCATCATGACGGTTGAGATCGACGAGCAGAACGAAGCCCACGGTCACGAGCACAAGGACGTGTCCGGTGGCTGGCTCCGCCCTGCCGTGTTCGGCGCCATGGACGGGCTGGTCACCAACGTCTCGCTGATCGCGGGCGTGGGCGCGGGGGTGGGCGCCTCCGGCGGGTCCCCGCACTTCATCGTGCTCACCGGCCTGGCCGGGCTGGCCGCCGGCGCGTTCTCGATGGCGACCGGCGAATACGTCTCGGTCTCCTCCCAGAACGAGCTCATCCAGGCGGAGGTCCGCAAGGAAGCGCACGAGCTCAAGCACAACGCCGCCTCCGAGCAGATGGAGCTGGCGGCCAGCTTCGTCCGCCAGGGGGTGGACGCGGACCTGGCCGACCGGGTCGCGGAGCAGATCTCGGCCCACCCCGAGCAGGCCCTGGGCGTGCACGTCCGCGAGGAGCTGGGCGTGGACCACCACGACCTGCCCTCGCCGTACACCGCGGCCGGGGCGTCGCTGGTCACGTTCTCGGTCGGCGCGCTGATCCCGCTGCTGCCCTACCTCCTCGGCTTCGACAGCCTGGCCCTGGCGCTCGGCCTGGCCGCGGTGGCCGCGTTCGTCGGCGGCGGGCTGGTGGCCCGGCTCACCGACCGGCCGTTCCTGCGCGGCGCGCTGCGGCAGCTCATCCTGGGGGCCGTCGCGGCCGGGATCACGTTCCTGATCGGCCTGGCCGTCGGCTCCGGCGTCTCCTGAGCGCCACGTCTGCTCCGGCGCCCCGGGCGCCTACCAGGCGTCCGGCCCGAACGCGTCGTCCTCGTGGCCGCCCGGCCCGGATAGCAGCTTCAGGTCTGACTCCACCATCATCGTGATCAGCTCGTCGAAGCCGACCCTGGGCTCCCAGCCGAGCCGCCCCGCCGCCTTGGCCGGGTTCGCGCACAGCTGGTCCACCTCGGCGGGGCGGACGAACGCCGCGTCCACCGTGACGTGCTCCCGCCAGTCCAGGCCGGCCACGGCGAACGCCCGCTCGACCAGGTCCTCGACGCTGTGCGTGACCCCGGTGCCGACCACGTAGTCCTCGGGCTCGTCCTGGCCCAGCATCAGGTGCATGGCCCGGACGTAGTCCCCGGCGAACCCCCAGTCCCGGCGCGACCACAAGGTGCCCAGCCGCAGCTGCCGCTCGTGGCCCAGCTTGATCTTGGCCACGCCGAGGGACACCTTGCGGCTGACGAACTCCGCGCCCCGGCGCGGCGACTCGTGATTGAACAGGATCCCGGACACCGCGAACATGCCGTACGACTCGCGGTAGTTCTGGGTCAGGTGGTGCCCGTACGCCTTGGCTACCCCGTACGGGCTGCGCGGGTGGAACGGCGTCTGCTCGGTCTGCGGGGTCTCCCGCACCTGGCCGAACATCTCCGACGAGGATGCCTGGTAGAAGCGGATCTGCCCGCCCCGCGGGGTGCGCGACGCGCTGATCCCGCTGCACACCCGGATCGCCTCCAGCACCCGGAGCACGCCGAGGCCGGTGACCTCGCCGGTCAGCTCGGCCTGCTGCCAGGACATGGGCACGTAGGAGATCGCGGCCAGGTTGTAGACCTCGTCCGGCTGGACCTTCTCCACCGCGGCGATCAGGCTGCCCTGATCGAGCAGGTCGCCGCGGACCAGCCGGATGTCGCCGAGCAGCTGGCGGACCCCGCGCACCCGGGGGGTGGACTGCCCGCGGACCAGGCCCCAGACCTCATAACCCTGCGTCACCAGGTATTCAGCCAGGTACGAGCCGTCCTGCCCGGTGAGCCCGGTGATCAGTGCTCGCTTCGTCAGCGGAGCCTCCGTCCTGGCGAACCGGGCCATCTCAACCCGTGATCGGGCCATCTCCGGCACGACCGGGCACACCGGCTCAGCTCGTGCCACCTCAGCGTACGTCGGCGCAGCTTACCGCCGCGGGCGCGCCGGGTTCCCGGGCCGCAGCAGACGCGCCCGTGCCGGCGCCCGGGGGGAGGCATACCCGATGGTAATGTTCGCTGCCTAACCGGCCACGCGGGCCAGCCCTCTGACAGCGGGCGGCCCTCGCTAACCGGCGGCCCACCATCAGCTCGGGCCGTCAACGCGGCACAAACCGGACAGCCAGCGGCTAACGAGAGGTGCGTACCTGCGTGATGAGCACCGGGATGAGCGCCGGGACCAGCACGGACGGGCCGCTGCGCGTCGCGCTGCTGTCCTACCGCAGCAAGCCGCACTGCGGCGGCCAGGGCATCTACCTGCGTCACCTGTCCCGCGAGCTGGCCGCGCTGGGGCACCACGTCGAGGTGTTCTCCGGCCAGCCCTACCCCGAGCTGGAGCCGGGCCCGGTCCTCCGCGAGGTGCCCAGCCTGGACCTGTACGCCGACGACGACCCGTTCCGCACCCCGAAGCTGTCGGAGTACCGGGACTGGATCGACGTGCTGGAGTTCGGCGTGATGAAGACCGGCGCCTTCCCCGAGCCGCTCACGTTCAGCCTCCGGGCGCTGCGTGCGCTGCGCGCCCGGGCGGGCGACTTCGACCTGGTCCACGACAACCAGGTGCTGGCCTACGGGCTGCTCGGCCTGGCCCGGCTCGGCCTGCCCCTGGTGACCAGCATCCACCACCCGATCAGCGTGGACCGGCGGATCGAGCTGGACTCCGCGCGGGGCTGGGCCCGGGTCGGCAAGTGGCGCTGGTACTCGTTCGTCCGGATGCAGGGCCGGGTGGCCCGCCGGGTCGGCCCGGTGCTCACCGCCTCGCAGGCCTCCCGGGCCGACATCTGCCGGGACTTCCGGGTCGCCCCGGACAACGTGCACGTGATCCCGCTCGGCGTGGACACCCGGCTGTTCCACCCCCGGGAGGCGCCCCGGGTCCCGGGCCGGATCGTGGCCGTGGCCAGCGCCGACTCCCCGCTCAAGGGGGTGTCCACGCTGCTCCAGGCCTTCGCCAAGATCACCGTGGAGCGTGAGGGCCAGCTCATTGTGGTCGGCAGGCCCGCGGCCGGTGGACCGACCGAGAAGCTGGTCAGCGACCTGGCCCTGGGCGACCGGGTCCGGTTCGTGCACGGGATCAGCGATACCGAATTGTCCCAGTTGTGCGCGAGCGCCGAGATCGCGGTGGTCCCCTCGCTCTACGAGGGGTTCTCGTTGCCTGCCGTTGAGCACATGGCCTCCGGGACGCCTCTGGTCGCCAGCCGCACCGGCGCGCTCCCCGAGGTCACGGGCGACGCCGCGGTCCTGGTGGAACCGGGGAACCCCGAGCAGCTCGCAGCCGCGCTGCGCGCCCTGATCGACTCCCCCGCCGAGCGGGCCCGGCTCGGGGCCGCAGCCTGGCAGCGGGTGCAGGAGCGGTTCGCCTGGCCCGCGGTCGCGCGGGCGACGGTCGGGCAGTACCGCGATGCGATGGCCCGCTTCCCGGGCCGGCCCGGCGCCGCGCGTGGTTCCCTTCCTTTCCGCAACGAAGACCAGCCGTGCTGACCGTCGACTTCAGCCGGCTGCCCGCCGGGGCCGGTGACCGGGTGCTCGACCTGGGCTGCGGCGCGGGACGGCACGCCTTCGAGGCGCTGCGCCGCGGCGCGTCCGTGGTGGCGCTGGACGCGGACGAGGGCGAGTTGCGCGGGGTGGCGGAGATGGTGGCGGCGATGGCCGGGGCCGGGGAGGTCCCGGCGGGGGCCGGGGCCCGGGCCGTGCGCGGCGACGCGACCCGGATGCCGTTTCCCGACGGCACGTTCGACCGGGTGATCGCGGCCGAGGTGCTCGAGCACATCCCGGACGACCGGCAGGCGCTGCGGGAGATCGCCCGGGTGCTCCGGCCGGGCGGGCAGGTGGCGGTGACCGTGCCCGCGTGGCTGCCCGAGCGGATCTGCTGGCGGCTGTCGGACGACTATCACAATGTCCCCGGCGGCCATGTCCGGATCTACACCCGGGCCGAGATGCAGACCAAGCTGGCCCAGGCCGGGCTGCGGGCCGTCGGGCACCATCACGCGCACGGCCTGCACTCGCCGTACTGGTGGCTGAAGTGCGCAGTCGGCGTGCACGACGACGACCACCCGCTGGCCCGCGCGTACCACCGGCTGCTGGTCTGGGACATCATGCGCAAGCCCGCCGCGACCCGGCTGGCCGAGCGGGCGCTGAACCCGCTGATCGGCAAGAGCATCGTCATCTACGCGGACAAGCCGGCCGCAGACGTCGAGCCCGCCGGGAGCGCCCACGCTTCCCGGCCCGGTCACGCCGCTGAGCGGGCGCATGCCATCGCCTGACTTCCTGGCCGGCTCGGTGAGCGACGGCCATCCACAGCCCGCCGGCCCCGCTGTGACCTCGGAGCGTCGCCGGGACACTACTTTCCGCCGCTCCGGGGTCCCGGAAGTGCCAGGCGTGCTGACCGCGACCGAGGTCCTGGCGACCGCCGAGCACATCGCCGACCGGCAGGAGCCGGACGGCGCGATCAGCTGGCCGGACGGGCACACCGACGCCTGGGACCACGTGGAGTGCGCCATGGCGCTGTCGGTGTGCGGGCTGTCCGGCCCGGCCCGGCGGGCCTACGACTGGCTGCGTCAGACCCAGCGCGCCGACGGGTCGTGGCCGAAGCGGACCGAGGCGGGGATCGTGACCGACGCCGCGGCCGAAAGCAACCAGACCGCCTATGTCGCGGTGGGCACCTGGCACGAGTACCAGCTCACCGGGGACACCGAGTTCCTGGCCACGATGTGGCCGGTGGTGCGCCGGGCGATCGGGTTCGTGCTGGCCCTGCAGCTCCCCCGGGGCGAGATCGTCTGGCAGCGGACGGCGGACGGGACACCGGCCCGCTACGCGCTGCTGACCGGATGCTCCAGCACGTACCAGAGCCTGCTGTGCGCGGCCCGGCTGGCCCAGCTGGCCGGTGACCCGCAACCGGGCTGGGAGCAGGCCGCCCGGCGGCTCGGTCACGTGGTGGCCTGCCACCCCGGGGCGTTCGCGGACAAGAGCCGGTTCTCGATGGACTGGTACTACCCGGTGCTGGCCGGCCCGCTCCGCGGCCCGGCGGGCCGGGCCCGGCTCGAGGCGGGATGGGCTGAGTTCGTGCGGCCGGGGCTGGGCGTGCGCTGCGTCAGCGATGAGCCCTGGGTCACCGGCGCGGAAACCTGCGAGCTGGTCATGGCGCTCGACGCTATCGGCGACCGGGACCGGGCCCTCCGGGTGTTCAGTGAGGTCCAGCACCTGCGGGACTCCGACGGTGGCTACTGGACCGGCTGGCAGTACGTGAACCAGGCGTACTTCCCGGCCGAGCGGAGCAGCTGGACCGCGGCGGCGATGATCCTGGCCGCGGACGCCCTGTCCCGGACCACCCCGGGCGCCGCCCTGTTCCGCGACCTGCCCGGGGCGCCCGCGACGGCCAGGGCGGGCGACGGCCCCGGGCCGTGCGGCTGCCCGGCGGCGGCACAGCCGCCCGGGTGACGCGTCAGGCGGGGCCGCCGGTGGTGCGTTCCAGGACCCGCAGGGATCCGCAGACGGCGACCTCGGCGAACGCCCCGGACCCGAGCGCCTGCTGGTAGATCCGGTACGGGGCCTGGCCGCCGTCGGCCGGGTCGGGGAACACATCGTGGATGGCCAGCGCGCCGCCCCGGGTCACCCACGGCGACCAGTTCGAGTAGTCCGCCTGGGCCGCGGCGTCGGTGTGCCCGCCGTCGATGAACAGCATGCCCAGCGGCGCCCGCCACAGCCCCGCGACCTGGGCCGACCGGCCCACCACGGCGACGACCTGGTCTTCCAGGCCGGCCGCGGCGACGGTGGCGCGGAAGTGCGGCAGCGTGTCCAGCTGCCCGGTCCGCTCGTCCACCAGCGCGGTGTCGTGGTACTCCCAGCCGGGCTGGTTCTCCTCCGACCCGTGGTGATGGTCCACCGTGACCACCACCTGGTCCGCGCCGCGGGCCGCCGCGGCCAGGTAGATCGTGGACTTGCCGCAGTAGGTGCCGATCTCGACCACGGGCCCGCGGGCGGCGTACGCGGCCGCGGTCCGGTACAGCGCCAGGCCCTCCTCGGGCGGCATGAACCCCGTGGCCGCCTCGGCCGCCTGCCGCAGTAGGGCCGGCATCGGGGCCGCGTCCGGGATCGTGGTCATGCGTCCGCCTTTCTTCCCCGGTGACCGGGAGTTGCCCGGCTGCGGTACTACCGTAGACACCTGCGGCAGCGGGCGTGGCTGGCGCGCGAGGGCGGGCGCCGCGAGGCAGGCACCGCGAGGCAGGCGGGCGAGGAGGCAGCACGATGCGGGTGGCGGTCGACCGGAACCTGTGCGAGGCCAACGGCGTGTGCGCCGGGCTGGCCCCGGGGGTCTTCGACCTGGACGACGACGATTACCTGCACATCCTCGTGGCTGAGGTGCCGGACAGCCTGGGCGGCGCGGTCCGCAGCGCGGTGGCGTCCTGCCCCAAGCAGGCGCTCCGCCTGGAGGATTGACTGCCGGGGTCAAAGGACGCCGGCCGCGAGGGCGACGCCCACGCCGACCAGGATCGCGCCGCCGATCTGCTCGCCCCGGCGGCCGGCCGCGACGCCGATCCGGCCGCCGAGTTCCAGCCCGGCCAGGGACAGCACGACGCTCACCAGCCCGATGACGATGGCCCCCTCGGCCACGCCCACGTGCATGGTGCCGAGCGCGAAGCCGGCCGCCAGGTTATCCAGGCTGAGCGCGAACGCGCTGATGAGCAGCCGCCCGAGGCTGCCCGGATCATGCGGCCGGCCCGGGCCGCGGGCGCCCGGCGCGGCCTGCGCGGGCTGGCGCCAGGCCTGGATCACGGTGACGGCGCCGATGACGATCAGCACCGCGGCGCCGAGCCAGCGGGCCACGTGGCCGATGCCGCTGGCCACGCCGGCGCCGATGACGAGACCGACGATGGGCATGCCCGCCTCGAAGACCCCGAAGACCAGCGCGACCCGGACCCGGGTCCGGGCGGTCACGCCGCCGAAGCCGATGCCGATGGCCGCGGCCAGGTTGGACAGGCCGACCGAGGCCGCGACGAGGAGAAGGGCGAGCACGCGCTCAGGCTAACGCCGGACGTCCAGATTCGCCGGTTTTCGCTGGTCGCGGGGGTCGGGCCGGAGTAATCGCGCCCGGCTGGGTGCGGCCGGGCCAGAGCGGGGCGCCAGGCTACGTGCGGCCGGGCTCCTGCAGTTCGACCCGGTTCCCGGCCGGGTCCTCCAGGAACGACTGGCGTCCCGTGCCGACCTTGACCGGCTCGGTGACCGGGACGCCCAGGCCGCGCAGTTCGGCCACGGCCGCGTCCAGGTCGGTCACCGCCAGCGCGAAGTGCTGGCCCAGCGCCGGCGGCGCATCCGCCTCGATCAGGTGAACCTGCTGCCCCCCGGCATCGAGCCAGGCCCCGCCGAAGCTGAAGTCAGGCCGGTCCGCCCGCTCGGTGAGGCCAAGCACGCGGGTGTAGAAGTCCAGCGCCGCCGGGACGTCACGGACGTTGAGGGAGACATGATGCAGTCCGTCTGGTCGCATGGGCCCAGTCTCCCAGCCGGGTCACCCGGCGGCCAGCCCCGGCCGCGGCCGGGCCCGCCACCGGCCAGCCCGGGTCAGGCTGCGGCGGGGTCGGTGACGCGGCCGAGGAACAGCGGCAGCCCGGTGGCGGAGTCGGTGATCGCGAACAGGAACGGGCGGTCCACGATCAGCTCCACTGGCGGCGCGGGGTCCATGATCCGGGCCATCGCCCGCACCACCACGGCCGTGGCCGCGGCGGCCTCGGTTCCTTCCTCGTTCACGTCGATATAGGCCTTGTGCACCACCTCGTCGATGCGCAGCCGCTGCGCGGTGGTGATGCCGCTGAAGTCCGCCTCCGCACTGAACGCCAGCGGCATGCCGAGCGCGGCCAGCACCGGCTGCAGCGCGAACCCGCTCGTCACCCGGAAACGCGGCAGCGCCAGGCTGACCCGCCGGGGCACCAGCCCGGCCAGCAGGCGGCCCAGGGGAACCGGGTGGCCGGGCGGGCCGTCCGGGAGCACGATCACCATGGCGAGCCGCGTGCCCGCGTAGGGCAGCTCCACCGCCTGGAAGCCTTCGCCGCGCAGGTAGCGCAGCCGGGCCGAGACCCGCATGGTGGGCACCGTGACCTGGGTGCCCGGGGCCGGGTGGAAGGGAGCGTCCTGGGTGGCACCGGCCGGGAACGGGTGCGCCCAGGCGGCTTTCAGGTACACCGCGCTGGCCAGCACCAGGCTCGTTCGGGCGCGGATGGCCCCGGGACTGAGCAGGTCCCTGATCTTGTCCTCGGTCTGGTCCGCGATGACCTGGTTGATCTCCTCCCGGGCCTGGTCAGCGGCCCGGCGGAAGTCGGCCTCGCGCAGCGTGACGGCGGCCGCGCCGGCCAGCGCCGCGGTGAAGCCGGGATCGAGCGGCAGCCCCTCCGCCACCCACATGGTGTTGGGCGCGCGGAGGGTGAGATCACCGGCGGCCAGCTCCCCGAGGAGCGCGGACACGGCCCGCAGGCCCGGACCGGCGTCGTCCGGGCGGGCCAGGTGCAGGGCCGCGGCGATCTCGGCCGCGGTCCCGCCCCGGGCCCCCAGCAGCACCAGGCGCAACGCGGTGGCGATGCTGGCCGGGGAGAAGACCAGGTTGCCCGCGGCCGGCAGCCGCCCGTAGAGGTCGGCGCCGAACGCGTCGTCGCCGGAGGCCACCAGTGCGCCGCCGGCGCGCGCGCCGGCGGGGCCGGCCGGCACGGGGCCGCTAGGCACGGGGCCGCTAGGCACGGGCCCGGCGCGCCAGGCGGGCCAGCGCCTCGCGCAGCACCTCCTGCTTCTTGCAGAAGGCGAACCTGACCTGGGACCTTCCCGCCTCGGCGTCGTCGTAGAACACCGAGCTCGGGATGGCGACCACGCCCGCCCGGGCGGGCAGTTCCCGGCAGAACTCCATCCCGTCAGGCTCGCCGAGCGGCCGCACGTCCGTGGTCACGAAGTAGGTGCCGGCCGGCCGGTATACCTCGAACCCCACGTCGGCCAGGCCCGCACAGAGCAGGTCGCGCTGGGCCCGCAGGTCCGCGCTGATCGTGGTGAAGTAGGAATCGGGCAGGGCGAGGGCCTGGGCCACCGCGTACTGGAACGGGCCACCGGTGACGTAGGTGAGGAACTGCTTCACGGTGCGCACCGCGGTCACCAGCTCCGGGGTGCCGGTCGCCCAGCCGATCTTCCAGCCCGTGAACGAGAACGTCTTGGCCGCCGAGCTGATCGTCACGGTCCGCTCGCGCATGCCCGGCAGGGTCGCGATCGGGATGTGCTCGCCCTCGAAGACCAGGTGCTCGTACACCTCGTCGGAGACGACCAGCAGGTCGTGCTCGCAGGCCAGCGCGGCGATCCCGGCCAGCTCGGCCCGGGTGAACACCGCCCCGGTGGGGTTGTGCGGCGTGTTCAGCAGCAGCAGCCGGGTGCGCGGGGTGATGGCGGCCCGCAGCGCGTCCAGGTCGGGGCGGAACCCGGGCGGCCGCAAGGTGACCGGGACCCGGGTCGCGCCCGCCATGGCTACGCAGGCGGCGTAGGAGTCGTAGTAGGGCTCGAACGCGATGGCCTCGTCACCCGGCTCCAGGAGCGCGATCAAGGCGGCGGCGATCGCTTCGGTGGCGCCCGCGGTGACCAGGACCTCGCGGTCCGGGTCGATGTCCACGCCGTAGAACCGCTTCTGGTGCGCGGCGACCGCGTGCCGCAGCTCGGGGATGCCCGGGCCCGGGGGGTACTGGTTGCCCCGCCCCTCCAGGATCGCCGCCGCGGCCGCCTCAGCGATCTCGGCCGGGCCGTCGGTGTCCGGGAAGCCCTGGCCCAGGTTGACCGAGCCGGTCGTCAGGGCCAGGGCCGACATCTCGGCGAAGATCGTCGTGCCCATGCCGTCGAGCCGGCGGTTCAGCAATGGTCGGTCCACACCGCCATGACATCACACGTCCCAGCCGGCCTGCCCGCGCCCGCCGGCCACGGCGGCCCCGCGGGGCCGTGGTTTACGCTGCGCACATGCGGATCGCTCTGTGCCAGCTGCCGGTCAGCCCGGACCCGGCGGTGAACCTCACCCGGGTCCGCGCGGCGCTCGGGGGCGCCGCGCAGGGCGGCGCGGACCTGGCCGTGTTCCCGGAGGCGACGCAGGCCCGGTTCGGCACGGATCTGCAGGCCGTGGCGGAGCCGCTGGACGGCCCGTTCGGTGCGGGGCTGGCCAGCGCGGCCCGCGGCACGGGCGTCGCCCTGGTCGCGGGCGTGTTCGAGCCCGCCCCCGACGGCCGGGTCTACAACACCGCGGTCGGTTACGACGCGGCCGGCCAGCGGGTCGCGGCGTACCGCAAGATCCACCTGTTCGACTCGCTCGGGGAGACTGAGTCCAAGGTGGTCGCCCCGGGGTCCGCCCCGGTCCTCGCCGATCTCGCCGGGCTCCGGGTGGGCATGCTGACCTGCTACGACATCCGGTTTCCTGAGCTGGCCCGCAGCCTGGTGGCCCAGGGCGCGGACCTGCTCGTGGTCCCGGCCGCCTGGGCCGCCGGGCTGTTCAAGGAGGAGCACTGGGTCACGCTGGTGCGGGCCCGGGCGATCGAGAACACGGTCTGGGTCGCCGCCGCGGGACAGGTGCCCGACCCCGCGTCCCCCCGGACCCGCGCCCCGACCGGGATCGGCCGCAGCATGCTGGTCGACCCGATGGGCACGGTCCGGCTGGACCTCGGGCCGTTCCCGGGGATGGCGGTCGGGGAAATCGACACCGCGCTGACCACCACGGTCCGGGATGCGCTGCCGTGCCTGGAGCACCGCCGCCAGGATGTGTTCGGGCCGGCCGCTGGCCACGGCGCCTAGCGGGCCGAAGGGCCTGAGCGGTGGCTCACCGGCCAGAGGGCTACGAGGCCGCCAGCCGCGGGCCATGCGTGTGCAGGACGGCGTGGCGCAGGCTTTCCCGCTCCTCGTCGCTGACCCGCTCGACGAACCGCATCATCGTGATGTGCTCGTTCCCGCCCGAGCGCAGCACCTCCGCCATCAGCCTGGCGTCGTGCTCCTCCCGGGACTCCACGGGCCAGTACCGCCAGGCCCGGCCCTGCTTCTCCCGGCACAGCACGCCCTTGCCGTACAGGATGTTCATGACCGTCATCACGGTCGTGTAGGCGAGGGGTCGATTGTAGGAGAGCCGCTCGCGGACCTCCCGTACTAAGTACGCCCGGTCACTGTCCCAGACGACGTCCATGATCGCGGACTCAAGCTCACCGAATTCGCGCACTTTCCGCCACCTCCTGGTTACCCATGCTAGGCATGGGCCCGGATCCGGCCCGCTGACGCGATCCGGGCTGGGGGAGGAAATCTTCCCTGCGTGCTGATTTAGTAGCCCGGCGCCACCGGGACCTGGACCGCATGGATGGGCAAAAATGTGCGAGCGGGCTCAGAGCGGGCGTTCCGGGCCGGCCGCCTCGTCCAGGACGACCGGCTCCGCGAGGACGAGCTCAGCCTCTTCCCGGCGGTGCCGCCGGACCGCCCAGACCACCACCGCGGCGACCACCGCGACCGCCGCCGCGACGGCCACGCCGGTGCCGACGGTCCGCTCGATCGCCGCGTACGCGGAGCCGGCCACGTAGCCGAGCAGGCAGTAGCCGGCGCCCCAGATGATCCCGCCGAGCACGTTGTAGAACAGGAAGGTGCGGTAGGGCATCCGGGTGGTGCCCGCGACCGCGGGCATCAGGGCCCGCAGGACCGCGACGAACCGGCCGAACAGCACGGCCAGCCCGCCACGCCGGCGCAGGACCGCCTGGGCGCGGTCCAGGCCGGCCGCCACGGTCCGCATCCGGCGCGCGGCGATCACCCGGCTGCCCAGATGCCGGCCGATCTCGTAGCCGATCAGCGGTCCCGTCACGGCCGCGACCACCACCACGATGATCAGCAGCGGGAGCGAGACCCGGCCCCGGCTGGCCAGCACGCCGCCGAGCACCGCGGCGGTCTCCCCCGGGATGACGAACCCGAGGAAGATCGCGGTCTCCCCGAACACCAGCGCGCCGATGAGCAGCAGCGCGATCGTGCCGCTGACACCGGCCAGCTCAGCGGTGATAGAGGACACTCGGTCCGCCTCTCTCCCAGAGTGCCCGGCCCGGCTCTCTTCCACTGCCTACGGGTGCGATGCTAGCCACTGGGCCGGTGCGGTTTGCGCCACCTCGCCCGCAGCCTGGCGGCACCCCTTCCGCCAGGCGACCAGGCCGGCCATCATCTGCTGACAAATCGGACGCATGATGCTGCGGCTGGCAGGAGGGAGGATGATGCCAGTTACTCCCGACACTGGCCCTGAGGTCCTGCCTTCGGGTGGATTCGTCCGCCCGGCGAACGTGTTCGCCACGCGGATCACGGGCGATGGATCGAGCGGGTACCTGGCAGAACCGGGGCGCTACCAGCTGTACGCGTCGCTGGCGGATCCCTGGGCGCACCGGGCGCTGATCGTGCGCAGGCTGCTCGGGCTGGAGCGGGTCATCGGGCTCAGCCTGGTGGACCCGATCCGGGACGAGCGCGGCTGGCGCTTCCCGGCCACCACCGGGGGCGCCGACCCGGTCAGCGGGGCCCGGTTCGTCTCGGACCTCTACCTGACCACCGACCCTGGCTACCGGGGCCGGTTCACGGTCCCGTTCGTCTGGGACACCCGGAGCCAGCGCATCGTCGAGAACGACTTCCAGCAGATCACGATCACGTTCGAGACCGAGTTCCGCGGTTATCACCGGCCCGGCGCGCCCGACCTGTACCCCGTGCCGCAGCGGCCCGAGATCGACGCGCTCAGCACGCTGATCTACCACGCGGTCAACAACGGCGTCTACAAGGCGGGGCTGGCCACCAGCCAGGCGGCCTACGAGGAAGCGTTCGACGCGCTGTTCAGCACGCTGAGCGCGCTGGAGGAACGGCTGACCCGGCGCAGGTTCCTGCTCGGCAGCAATATCACCGAGGCTGACGTGCGGCTCTATCCCACATTGGCCCGTTTTGACGCCGTCTATCACACTCATTACAAGTGCAACCTGAACCGGCTGGTGGACTACCCGGGGCTGTGGGGCTACGCGCGGGACCTCTACCAGCTCCCCGGCTTCGGGGACACGACGGACTTCGATCAGATCAAGCGGCACTACTACCAGACCCAGGACTGGATCAACCCGAGCCGCATCGTGCCCAAGGGACCGTATGTGAACTGGCTCTCACCGCATGACAGGGACCGCATGTCCGCGCGATCATGAGGATGATGGCCCGGACCCGGGGCCCAGCCGCGGCGGTAGCCTGGGAGGCCGGGCAGTGACAGAAATTCCAACATCGGAAGAGGGCGATGTCCGCCGTGTCTTCTGAGGCGCCGCAGTCCGCGGATCTCAGCGAAGCAGAACCCGCCAGCCCCGCCTCCGGAGCGGGCGAGGGTGCACCGCACGAGCATTCCGGCGACGGCGCGGCCAGCAAGGACTTCGGGCCGAACGAATGGCTCGTGGACGAGCTCTACCAGCGTTACCTGGCCGACCCCGGCTCCGTGGACATGGCCTGGTGGAATTTCTTCGCCGATTACTCTCCGCCCGCCGGGAGCGTGGCCGCCCGCGCCGCCGGGCAGCAGGGCCAGCCCGCAGGCGGCGGCGCCCGGCCCGGGCGCGAACGGCGGCCCGGCCAGCGCGCCAGCCCGGCCGCGCAGGCCCCGGCCGCCCCGCCGGCAGGCCAGGCCCCGCGCGGCCAGGCCAGCGCGCCAGCAAGGCCGCGGCCCCGGCGGCGGCTCCGCCGAAGCCCCGCCGCGCCCGGCCCCGGCCCCCCGGCGCCGGCCACCGCCCCCGGCGGGCCGCCCCGGCCGCGGCGGGCGCACCGGCGGCCAGGCTGCGCGGCGCGGCCGCCCGGACCGCGGTCAACATGGCCGCCAGCCTGAGCGTGCCCACCGCGACCAGCGTCCGGACGGTGCCCGCCAAGCTGCTGATCGACAACCGCATCGTGATCAACAACCACCTGGCCCGCGGCCGGGGCGGGAAGGTGTCGTTCACCCACCTGATCGGGTTCGCGGTGGTGAAGGCGCTGGGCGGGGTCCCGGCGATGAACCACTCCTACACCGAGCTGGACGGCAAGCCCGCGATCCTCGAGCCCGAGCACGTCAACCTGGGCCTGGCCATCGACGTGACCGCCAAGGACGGGTCGCGCCAGCTCCTGGTGCCCGCGGTCAAGGCCGCGGAGGCGATGGACTTCCGCCAGTTCTGGATGGCGTACGAGGACGTGGTCCGCCGGGCCCGGGCCGGCAAGCTCACCGTGGACGACTACGCGGGCACCACGATCAGCCTGACCAACCCGGGCACGATCGGTACCGAGCACTCGGTGCCGCGGCTGATGGCCGGGCAGGGCTGCATCGTGGGCGTCGGCGCGATGGAGTACCCGGCGGCCTACCAGGGCGCGGCCGAGGAGACCATGACCCGGCTGGCCATCAGCAAGTCGGTCACCCTCACCTCGACCTACGACCACCGGATCATCCAGGGCGCCCAGTCCGGGGAGTTCCTGCGCCAGATCCACCAGCTGCTGCTCGGCGAGAACGGCTTCTGGGACGAGGTCTTCCAGGCGCTGAAGATCCCCTACGAGCCGGTCCGCTGGGTGCGGGACATCCCGGCCGGCCACGAGGACGACATCACCAAGTCGGCCCGGGTGCACGAGCTGATCCACGCCTACCGGGTGCGCGGCCACCTGATGGCCGACACCGACCCGCTGGAGTACAAGCAGCGCAAGCATCCCGACCTGGACATCAACCAGCACGGCCTGACCCTGTGGGACCTGGAGCGGACGTTCGCCACCGGCGGCTTCGGCGGCAAGCCGCTGATGAAGCTCCGGGAGATCCTGGGCGTGCTGCGGGACTCCTACTGCCGCACGGTCGGCGTGGAGTACATGCACATCCAGAACCCCGAGGAGCGGGCCTGGATCCAGGCCCGGGTCGAGCGGCCGCACGACCGGGCCGGCCACGACGAGCAGATGCAGATCCTGTCCCGGCTGAACGTGGCCGAGGCGTTCGAGATGTTCCTGCAGACCAAGTTCGTGGGCCAGCGGCGGTTCTCCCTGGAGGGCGCGGAGTCGCTGATCCCGCTGGTGGACGAGGTGCTCACCGAGGCCGCGAAGGCCTCGCTGGACGAGGCCGTGATGGGCATGGCGCACCGGGGCCGGCTCAACGTGCTGGCCAACATCATCGGCAAGTCCTACGCGCAGATCTTCCAGGAGTTCGAGGGGAACCTGGACCCGCGCAGCACGCACGGGTCCGGCGACGTCAAGTACCACCTGGGCGCGGACGGCGTGTTCAACGCCAGCGACGGCGCCACGATCCCGACGTCCCTGGTCGCCAACCCGAGCCACCTCGAGGCCGTGGACCCCGTGCTCGAGGGCGTGGTCCGGGCCAAGCAGGACGTCATCGACATGGGCGAGCCCGGCTTCACGGTGCTGCCCCTGCTGATCCACGGGGACGCCGCATTCGCCGGCCAGGGCGTGGTCGCCGAGACGCTGAACCTGTCCCAGCTGCGCGGCTACCGCACCGGCGGCACCGTGCACATCGTGGTGAACAACCAGGTGGGCTTCACCACCGCGCCCGCCGAGTCCCGCTCCAGCGTGTACTCCACCGACGTGGCGCGGATGATCCAGGCGCCGATCTTCCACGTCAACGGGGACGACCCCGAGGCCGTGGTCCGGGTGGGCAGGCTCGCCTTCGCCTACCGGCAGGCGTTCCGCAAGGACGTCGTCATCGACATGATCTGCTACCGGCGGCGGGGCCACAACGAGGCGGACAACCCCTCGTTCACCCAGCCGCTGATGTACGACCTGATCGACGCGAAGCGGTCCACCCGCAAGCTCTACACCGAGTCGCTGATCGGCCGGGGCGACATCACCATGGAAGAGGCCGAGCAGGCGCTGCGGGACTACCAGCAGCACCTGGAGCGGGCCTTCACCGAGACCCGGGAGGCGTCCAAGCGGCCGATGGACCCCGGCGCGGTGGTGCGGCCGCAGACCACCCTGGAGCCGATCGATCACCGCAGCGTGCCCACCGCGATCTCCGAAGAGGCGATCAAGCAGATCGTGGACACCCAGCTCAACCTGCCCGACGGCTTCACCCCGCATCCGCGGCTGCAGCCCCTGCTGGCCCGGCGGGCCACCATGGTCGAGCAGAACGCCATCGACTGGGCGACCGGGGAACTGCTCGCGTTCGGGTCGGTGCTGATGGACGGGCATCCGGTGCGCCTGGTCGGCCAGGACACCCGCCGCGGCACGTTCGGCCAGCGGCACGCGGTCCTGGTGGACCGGCACACCGGCGAGGAGTACACCCCGCTGCGCCAGTTCAACTCGGCCAGCGCCCGGTTCCACGCCTACGACTCGCTGCTGTCGGAGTTCGCGGCGGTGGGCTTCGAGTACGGCTACTCGGTCGCCCGGCCGGAGGCGCTGGTCTGCTGGGAAGCCCAGTTCGGTGACTTCATCAACGGCGCGCAGACCATCCTGGACGAGTTCATCAGCTCCGGCGAGCAGAAGTGGGGCCAGCGGTCCAGCGTGGTGCTGCTGCTGCCGCACGGCTATCGAGGGGCAGGGACCGGACCACTCCTCGGCGCGGATCGAGCGCTTCCTCGGCCTGTGCGCCCAGGGGAACATGACCGTCGCGCTGCCGACCACCCCGGCCAACTACTTCCACCTGCTCCGCTGGCAGGCGCTGTCGCCGCGGCGGGCGCCGCTGGTGGTGTTCACGCCGAAGTCGATGCTCCGGCTCAAGGACGCGGCCTCGGCGGTGGCCGACTTCGCCACCGGCTCGTTCCTGCCGGTGATCGGCGACCCGCAGGCACCCGACCCGGCCGCCGTCCGCCGGGTGCTGCTGTGCTCGGGCAAGGTCTACTACGACCTCGCCCAGCGGCGCGCCGCGGAGGAGCGGACCGACACCGCGATCATCCGCGTGGAGCGGCTCTACCCGGTCCCGGCCGAGGAACTGACCGCGGAACTCGGCCGGTACCCGGGGGTGGAGGAGATCACCTGGGTCCAGGAGGAGCCCGCCAACATGGGCGCCTGGCCGACCATGGCCCTGAAGCTGCCCGCGATCCTGGGCCGCCCGATCGGCGTGATCTCGCTGCCGGCCAGCGCCCCGCCCGCCGTGGGCTCGGCGACCGCCCACAAGGCCGAGCACCAGCATCTGGTGGACGAGGCCTTGCCGGGGGCGTAGCGGATGTACTTCACCGACCGCGGCATCGAGGAACTGCTCGACCGGCGCGCGGATGACGAGGTCAGCCTGGGCTGGCTCGCGGAACGGCTGCGCGAGTTCGTCGACCTGTTCCCCGAGGCCGAGGCGACGGTGGAGCGGCTGGCCACCTGGCTGGCCCGCCTCGACGAGGACGACCCGGACTAACCGGCCGCCTGCCCGGGCCTCGGTCCGCACCACAAGTCGCGATACATCTTGACTTCCGGTCAACGCGATATATCGTATGAGTGCTGGGATGCCTGGCCGCCGGGCCGGGGTGGAAAGGATCACGACATGCCGCGCTGGACCGTTGACGCTCCCGCCACGTACGACTTCGACCGGGTGGACACGCTGCGGGTCCGCGCCATCGGCGGCACGGTGGCGGTGCTCAGCACCGGCGACCGGGCCTGCCTGGACATCGCCGGGCGTGACCGGCCAGCCGCTGGTGGTGAGCCACTCCGACGGCACCCTCACGGTCAGCTACGAGGACCTGAGCTGGGATGGCCTGCTCGGCTGGCTGCGCCCGGACCGGACCGCGGCCACCATCACCATCACCGTGCCGAAGGACTGCCCGGTCCAGCTGGGCGTGGTCACCGCGAGCGCCGATCGTGTCCGGGATCTCCGCGGCGACCTCGGTGAAGAGCGTGTCCGGGGGCATCACCCTGGACGGCGTGACCGGGGCGGTGGACGCCCGGACGGTGTCCGGCGACATCGAGGCCCAGGGCCTCGGCGGCACGATCGGGTTCAACTCGGTGTCCGGCGACCTCACCCTGGCCGATGGCTCAGTGGACCGGCTGGACGCCAAGACGGTGAGCGGGCGGGTCACCGCGGACATCGACCTCGACCAGGACGCGGCGCTGCGGGTGGCCACCGTCTCCGGGCCGGTCGCGATCCGGCTGCCCGCCGACGCCCGCGCCCGGGTGGACCTGCGGTCCACCACCGGCCAGGTGCTGAGCGAGTTCCCGGGCCTGCGGCACAGCGAGATGCCCGGCGCGAGCACCCTCAGCGGCGACCTGTGCCCCGGGGAGACGCTGCCGGGGCCGGGAGGACATCCCGGCGTGGTCCGGGTCAGCACCATGTCCGGCCAGGTCACGCTGCTGCAGCGGGGCCAGGCCGGACCGCCGCAGGCGGCGGCCGGCGCGGCGGGGGGCAGCCGATGAGCCCCGTCTTCCGGCACGGCAGGCTCCGGCTGTACCTGCTCAAGCTGCTCGACGAGTCGCCCCGGCACGGGTACGAGGTGATCCGGCTGCTCCAGGACCGGTTCATGGGCGTCTACGCCCCCTCCCCCGGGACCATCTACCCGCGGCTGGCCCGGCTCGAGGAAGAGGGCCTGGTCACCCACGACGAGGCCGACGGGCGGAAGGTGTACCGGATCACCGACAAGGGCCGGGAGGAACTCCGCAACCGCGCCGATGACCTCAGCGAACTGGAGGACGAGATCACCGCGTCGGTCCGGGACATCGCCCGTGAGGTCACCGAGGATGTCCGGCAGACCGTGCGCAACCTGCGCGAGGAACTGACCTTTGCCGCGCGGGACATGCACCGGCGCGGAACCCCGCCCCCGCCGCCGCGCGGCGGCGGCCGGGTGCCGCGCGACGGCGGGGCGCCGGGGGGATCAGGCTGGGCCGATCCCGGGACCTACCGCGACCTGGAACAGCTGGCCCGCCGGTTCACCCGGGAACTGCGGGCCGCCGCGACCCAGGCCCAGGCGGTGAGTGAGGACGCCGTCGGTGACCTGCGGACGATCCTGGACGACGCGCTGGACCGGATCAAGGCCGAGGTCTTCGGCGGCCTGGATGCCCCCCGGCCGGGCCCGGCCCGGCCGGATGCCCCCCGGCCGGTGCCCCGGACCCCGCCCGGCCAGGCGCCGGCGAGGCGGACGGACCCCCCGGCGGGCACAGCGAGCCCGGCGGCCCCCGCTGAAAAGCGTTCGCGGATCGGGCACCAGGGCGTGAAGATAGGCTCTTATCTCGTTCCGTGATCGCCGTGGTGCTGATCGCCGGCGGACCGGCCCAGTCCCCGATCAGGAGGTACATGGTGATGGTGCCGCAGGCCAGCAGGCTGAACAACGTCCGGTATGACATCCGCGGCCCGGTGCTGCGCCGGGCCCGGCAGCTGGAGGCCGAAGGGCACCGGATCCTCAAGCTCAACATCGGCAACACGGCACCGTTCGGGCTGATGGCCCCCGACAGCGTGGTGACCGAGCTGGTCCAGAACATCGGCGAGGCCCAGGGCTACAGCGACGCCCGGGGCATCCACTCGGCCCGGCTGGCGGTGTCGCAGTACTACACCACGCTGGGCGTGCCCGACGTCGGCCCGGACGACGTCTATCTCGGCAACGGGGTGTCCGAGCTCATCGTGATGGCCCTCCAGGCCCTGCTGGACCCGGGCGACGAGGTCCTCGTGCCCAGCCCCGACTACCCGCTGTGGACGGGTGCGGTGATCCTGTGCGGCGCCCGGGCCGCGCATTACCGCTGTGACGAGCAGAGCGGCTGGCAGCCCGACCTGGACGACGTGGCCTCGAAGATCACCAAGGACACCCGGGCCCTGGTGATCATCAACCCGAACAACCCGACCGGGGCGGTGTACTCCCGGGAGACCCTGCTCGGCCTGCTCGACCTGGCCCGGCGGCACGGCCTGCTGGTGCTGGCCGACGAGATCTACGACAAGATCCTCTACGACGGCGCGGCGCACGAATCGACCGCGGCGCTCGCCCCCGACCTCGTCGTGCTGACCCTGTCCGGGCTGTCGAAGACGTACCGCGCGCCCGGTTTCCGGACCGGCTGGCTGCTGGTCAGCGGCCCGCGCCGGGAGGCGGCGGGCTACCTCGAGGGCCTCGAGCTGCTGGCCAACATGCGGATGTGCCCCAACGTGCCCAGCCAGTACGCGATCCAGGCCGCGCTGGGCGGCCCGCAGAGCATCACCGCCCTGCTGCAGCCCGGCGGCAGGCTGCGCGACCAGCGTGACCACGCCTGGCAGAAGCTGAACGAGATCCCTGGCGTGGACTGCGTCAAGCCGCAGGGCGCCCTGTACGTGTTCCCCCGGCTCGACCCGGACGTCCACAAGATCTCCGACGACCAGCAGCTGGTCATCGACCTGCTGGAGCAGCAGCACCTGCTGCTCACCCACGGCACCGGGTTCAACCTGGACACCCCCGACCACCTGCGGATGGTGTTCCTGGCCGGGATCGACGTGCTGGACGACGCGATCGGGCGGCTGGGCACGTTCCTGGAGACCTACCAGCAGTAAGGAGCGCCCGGCGGCCCGGAGCCGGCCGCGGCGGACCTGGCCCGCTCGGCTAGGCGGTGAACACGGCCTTGCCGAACAGGTCACCCGCGATCATCGCGGCGAAGCCGTCCTTAGCCTGCTCCAGCGGCATGGTCCGGTCGATCCTGGGCCGCACGCCGGTCTGCCCGAGGAACACGGCCAGCCGTTCCAGCTCGTCACGGGTGCCCATGGTCGAGCCGGCCACCGACAGCTGGAGGAAGAAGACCCGGTTGAGGTCGGCCGGCGGCACGGCGCCGCTGGTCGCGCCGCAGACCACGATCCGCCCCCCGGGCTTGAGCGCGCGCAGCGAGTGGGCCCAGGTGGCCTCGCCCACCGATTCCATCACCGCGTCGACACGCTCCGGCAGCCTGGCCCCGGCCGGGAAGACCTGGTCGGCGCCGAGTTCCAGGGCGCGTTCCCGTTTGCGCTCATCGCGGCTGGTCGCCCAGACGCGGAAGCCCGCGGCGCGCCCGATCACGATGAGAGCGGTGGCGACACCGCCGCCCGCCCCCTGGACCAGGATCGTGGCCCCGGGCTGCAGGCCCGACTTGGTGAACAGCATGCGGTAGGCGGTCAGGTACGCCGTGGGCAGGCAGGCGGCCTCGGGGAAGGACAGGGCCGCGGGCTTGGGCACCAGGTTGCGCCGGGGCACCGCGACCCGGGTGGCGAACGTGCCGTCGTAGCGCTCAGAGAGCAGCGACCGGCGCGGGTCGAGCGTCTCGTCCCCGCCCGCGACGGCCGGGTCGCCGATCACCGCGTGCACGATCACGTCGCGGCCGTCCTCATCCACCCCGGCCGCGTCACAGCCGAGCACGATGGGCAGCCGGTCCGCCGACATGCCCACGCCGCGCAGGGTCCAGACGTCGTGGTGGTTGAGCGCCGCGGCCCGCACGGTCACCGTGGTCCACCCGTCCGGGGGCGAGGGATCCGGGTACTCGCCTAGCTCCAGCCCGCTCAGCGGATCATCAGCGTCGAGGCGTGCGGCAGTGACTGCGAACATGGGCGCACCCTAACGCCTGGTGCTGCCCGGCGGATGATCTGGGGCGGCCCGGGTGCTGATCCGGCCCCGCCGCCCGGCGGCCCGGGACCGCATCGCTACACTAAGCTACCAAGCAGTACGGGCGACCCGGCGGAAGGCCCGGCCGGGACGGACGGTCTGTGCCATACTCGGTGCGGGGAAGCGGACCCCCTGTCCCCCTGCAGCTGAAGGACTGGAGTGGATCTCACCTCCTATGCCGAGCTGGCCATGCGCTTGGTTAACACAAGCGAGGCCAGCGGCGGCCGCCAGGATGAGCTCGCCACCGTGGAGGCCTATCGTGCCCTCATGGCGGACCGGGCTGCCTTGTGTGCCCGGGCTACCGCGGCTGATCTTGACGCGCTGCGGGAGCTGCGGTCCCAGCTCCGGCTGATCTTCTTGGCCTGCGCCGCGGACGACGGGGACGCGGCGGCAGCCCGGCTGAACGCGCTGCTCGCCCGGCACCCCATCCACCCCGAGATCGCCCGGCACGACAACGGAACCTGGCACCTGCATCACGCGGACAGCGGGTCGGTCGCGGACCGGTACGCGGCGGGCGCCGTGCTGGGGCTGACCATGGTGATCACCAGCCTGGGCACCGACCGGCTGCGCCGCTGCGAGGCCCCGTCCTGCCCGCACATGCTGGTGGACATGACTCCCGACCGGTCGCAGGCCTACTGCGGTGACCGCTGCGCGGCCAAGGCGAGCGTGACCGCGCTGCACGCGCGCCGGCGCGCCCCCGGGAACGAGAAGGCGTCCACCGCGGCGGTCTAGCCGACGGATTTCTGGCTCCGGGATTCACTTCTGTTTCCATGTTTCCCGTCCGTTACACGGGTGACCCGCCCGTAAATGGACAGCGGCACGTGTCCTGGCGTGGACTGATCGTGATCCGCGTTACCGAAATGAAGCCGCTGCCTTCTTCTCAGGCTGTTTGACGATCATTACCATGGGCCTACTCACAGGCCGTATGGCCCACGTATGCGGACCCGAAAGAAGGTTCGGACCATGTCAACTGAGTCCGTAGCGGCTACTCCGACTGCACCGTCGGATGTCGGCCTCAAACGAGAGATGGGGCTGATCGGCGCCACCTGGGCGTCCGAGACCTCCATTATCGGCTCGGGCTGGCTGTTCGGAGCGCTCTACGCCTCCCAGGCCGCCGGGCCGATCGCCCTGCTGGGCTGGGTTATCGGGGGCATCGCGGTCATCTTCCTGGCCCTGGTGCACGCCGAACTGGGCGGGATGTACCCCGTCTCCGGCGGCACGGCGAGGTTCCCCCACCTCGCGTACGGCAGCGTGGCTGGTATCTCCTTCGGCTTCTTCTCCTGGGTACAGGCCATCACGGTGGCCCCCATCGAGTGCTTTGCGGTGATGCAGTACGGGTCGTACTACTGGCACGGCCTGTTCGACGTCAACGCGAACGGCGGGAAGGGCAACGTCACCGGGCTCGGCTTCGCGATGACGGTCGTCCTCATGGTGATCTTCACCGCGCTGAACTTCCTGGCCATGCGCATCTTCAGCAAGGTCAACGCGGGCATCACCTGGTGGAAGGTGGCCATCCCGGTCCTGACCATCATCGTGATGCTGTTCAAGTTCCACGGCGGCAACTTCAGCGCGCACGGGGGCTTCAACCCCTACGGCTGGAAGGCCCTGTTCGCGGCGATCCCGTCCGCGGGCATCGTGTTCGCCTACCTCGGCTTCGAGCAGGCCGACCAGCTGGCGGCCGAGATCAAGAACCCGCAGAAGAACCTGCCCCGGGCCATCCTGCTGGCCACCTTCATCGGCATCATCATCTACGTCATGCTGCAGGTGGTGTTCATCGGCGCGATGCCGAGCAGCCAGCTCGCCCACGGGTGGTCGAAGATCAGCGACCCGAACATCCTGGCCGGGCCGTTCGCCGGGCTGGCCGGGCTGGCCGGCCTCGCCTGGCTGGCCGTGGTCCTGCGGATCGACGCGTTCGTCTCCCCGTTCGGCACCGGCCTCATTTACCAGACCTCGAGTTCGCGGGTTGGGTACGGCCTGGGCCGCAACCGCTACTTCCCGCAGTTCTTCACCAACGTGGACAGGAACGGCGTCCCGTGGATCAGCCTGCTCGTCGCCTTCGCGGCCGGGCTGCTCTTCCTGCTGCCGTTCCCGAGCTGGCACTCGCTGGTGGGCCTGGTTACCGGGGCTAGCGTGCTCATGTACGCGGGCGCCCCGCTGGCCATGGGCGCATTCCGCCGGCAGGTCCCCGAGGCCGACCGGCCCTACCGGGTGCCCGCGGGTGAGGTGGTCGCCCCGCTCGCGTTCATCATCGCCAACATGCTGATCTACTGGTCAGGCCTCGAGGTGATCTGGAAGCTCGGCGTGGTGATCGTGATCGGCTACGTGCTGATCGGCATCTGCATGGTCTTCGACGAGAACCGGCCGCCGCTGGACTGGAAGTCGGCGCAGTGGCTGCCGGTCTACCTGATCGGCATGGGCATCATCTCCTGGCAGGGCCAGTACAGCGGGGGCGCCGTGGCGGCACCGCTGAACACCGGCCGCATCCCGTTCTGGTGGGACATGCTGGTCGTGGCCGCGTTCAGCCTGATCATCTACTTCTGGGCGATGGCCACCCGGCTGCCCAAGGCGGAGATGCTCAACCTGGTCGAGCGGCAGTCCGGTATCGAGCCGCCCGAGCGGAGCGCGGCCTGACCGCGTAACTCGATAACGAAGACCCCCGGCCCTGGCGGCCGGGGGTCTTCGTTATCTGGGCGTATTTCCGGGCCCGGCCCGGCGGTACCGGACCAGGACGCGGCCCTCGATCAGCCGGTCCGCGACCACGCCGAACGTCCGGCTATCCGCCGCACCCGCCGGGAGGTTGTCCGCGGCCAGCCACCACCCGCCGGGCTCGCGCCGCCCGGCGCGCTTCACCAGCAGCAGATCCGGCCGGGCCGGGTGCCGGGCGATCACCAGCTGCCCCGGGCGGACCCGGACGGCCCGGCCCGGGCGGGTGCCGCGCCACACGAGCAGCCAGTCGCCCGGGTGCAGCGCGGGCTGCATGGACCGGTCCACGACCGCGACCCGCCACAGCGGCCAGCGCATCGGCCCTCCTACGTTCGTTCCCGGCCCTGGGGGGTAGTGTCGGTCACCGGTAACCCATGATCCGAGATGAGAGAAGGGGACCTATGGGACTGCTGACACGTCTCCTCGAACCAAAAGCCACCGTGCACGCGCACTGCGACCTGCCCTGTGGTGTCTACGATCCGGCCCAGGCGCGGATCGAAGCTGAGTCCGTCAAGGCGATCATCCAGAAGTATCACGACAGCTCGGACCCGGCGTTCCAGACGCGAGCCCTGCTGATCAAGGAGCAGCGCTCCGAGCTGGTCAAGCACCACCTGTGGGTGCTCTGGACTGACTACTTCAAGCCGCCGCACTTCGAGAAGTACCCGCAGCTGAACCAGCTGTTCAACGAGGCCACCAAGCTGGCGGGCGGCGGCGCGGGGGGGACCAAGAGCAGCACGGACGTGGCCGCGGCCGACCAGTTGCTGGCCAAGATCGACGAGATCAGCAAGATCTTCTGGGAGACCAAGCAGGGCTGACCTTCTCCCGCAGCACGCCGCGACATCCCGAGGCCGCGCAGGCATCCCGCCTGCGCGGCCTCTGGCATCCTGGAATCCGACGGTCAATCAGGGCATCCTGGCTGGTCAAAAGGGAATTGCCGGGGCAGCACCCGGGGCGGCGCGTTAGCGGTGCACGCGCCGGACGGTAGGTTGCAAGGCAAGACAACGACGGCCGCCAGCAGAGTACGGCTGACGGTAGTGGAGGAGAATCGTGACGGAAGAGACGACCGCGCCTGCCGCTGCGGCCGTGCCCACCGCGGTTCGCGGCGAGCCTGCGCCGCGGGACGCCGAGGATCGCGTGACGATCCGGATGCCGGCCGAGGGTGCCTACCTGTCCGTGCTGCGCACGGCCACCGCAGGCCTCGCCGCCCGCCTCGACTTCACCCTGGATGAGATCGAGGACCTGCGGATCGCCGTGGACGAGGCGTGCGGCCTGCTGCTCAGCCAGGCCGTGCCGGGCGCCAGCCTGGACTGCGATTTCACCCTCGGCGAGGACAGCGTGACGATCACGGTGTCCGTGCTCACCCAGCGGGCCCAGCTCCCGGCCCGTGACACCTTCGCCTGGACCGTACTCGCCGCGCTGGCCGGAAGCGTGGACGCCTGGGCCGGCCCGGGCAGCAAACTCACGGTCATGCTGCGCAAGACCCGCGAGCTGTCGAGGTCCGGGTGACCGAGGAAATCGAGGTCCGGGTGCCCCGGAAAGTGGACGCCAGGGTGGCCGAGGAGATCGACGCCGGAGTGGCGGCCGACCTTGAGGCGACGGTAGGCGAGACACCGCTCGGCGAGACGCCGCTGGCCGAGCCCCCGCTGGCTGAGGTGCACGCCCCGGCCAGGATCCAGCATGCGGTCCCGGACCGCGGGCGCGCGCGGGAACTGTTCGAGCGGCTGGCCGTCCTGCCCGATGGCGACGCGGAACGGCTCCGCATCCGCGGCGAGCTGGTGGAGCTGCACCTGCCGCTGGTGGAATACCTGGCCCGGCGATTCCGCAACCGGGGCGAATGGCTCGACGACCTCACCCAGGTGGCGACGATCGGGCTGATCAAATCCATTGACCGGTTCGACCTGGCCCGCGGGGTGGAGTTCTCCACCTACGCCACCCCGACCATCGTGGGCGAGATCAAGCGGCATTTCCGGGACAAGGGCTGGGCGGTCCGGGTGCCCCGGCGGCTGCAGGAGCTCAAGCTGGCCCTGACCAAGGCCATCGGCGACCTGGCGCAGCGCGAGGGCCGGGCGCCCACCGTGGCCGAGATCGCGGCCCACCTGCAGATGACCGAGGAAGAGGTGCTGGAGGGCCTGGAGTCGGCCAACGCCTACTCGACGGTCTCGCTGGACGCCCCGGACTCGGGCGACGACGACGCGCCCGCGGTGGCCGAGTCGCTCGGCATGCTCGACGAGGCCCTGGAGGGCGTCGAGTACCGGGAATCGCTCAAGCCCTTGCTGGAACAGCTGCCCAGCCGGGAAAAGCGCATTCTGCTGCTGCGGTTCTTCGGCAACATGACGCAGTCGCAGATCGCCAGCGAGCTGGGGATCTCGCAGATGCACGTGTCCCGGCTGCTGGCCAGGACGCTGGCCCAGCTGCGGGACGGGCTGACCGTCGACGACTGAATTACCCGGGGGGCTGTGCTAGCCCGGGGGGGCGACCCCCCCGGACCCCCCACTGGCCCGCTTCCGCGGGCACTTCGGCTGCTGCTGGGTGCCGGGTTACTCGCCGGCTCGGCGAGGACACGCCTGCGGCGCGCCTCCCCTCGCCGGCGAGCTAGCTGCGGGCGGGGCGTTTGCCTGGCTTGGCTGCGGTCCTCGGCTTGGCGGGCCCTCTGGCGTCTTGGTGGGCGCCGTGTTCGTGGGCGCTGGCTTGGCCTGGGACGGGGGCTGGGGTTCTGGGCCGTCCCCGGGCCGCGGGCCGGCCAGCGCGCGCAGGCTGGCCGGGACCAGCAGCAGGGCGAGCCCGGCGCACGCCAGCACCAGCGACGAGATCCCCCAGGCGTAGCGGTGCCCCTGCACCAGGTAGATGCCGACGATGCCGACGAACAGCTGGGTCAGCGCCGCGGGCGTGCGGCTCCACCGGCGGGCCCGGTACAGGCCCAGGGCCACCCAGGCCAGCGCGGCAGCGGTGCCCAGCCCGATCAGCGTCAGCGCGATCCCGCTGCCTGCCTGGTAGGAGTGGCCCGCGGCCGTGTCGACCCCGGCTAGCACGCTGGCGGCCAGCACGATGAGCGCGTCGGCGGCCTGCACCAGTGCCGCACCCAGCAGACTCGGTGGCCTCTGCTGCATCTCCGGTACCCCTCGCTAACCTGAGCCCGTGCCCGCGCTCCTGATTGTCAACCCGCACGCCACGGCGACTACCCAGTTGCGCCGGGATGTCATCACGCATGCTCTCGCATCCCAGATGGATCTGGAAGTTGTGGAAACACGGTACCGGGGTCACGCGGGGACCCTGGCGCGCCAGGCCGCCTCAGACGGTTTCCAGCTCGTCCTGACCCTCGGCGGGGACGGCACCGTCAACGAGGCCGTCAACGGCCTGCTGCGCGGCCGGCCGCCCGGCTCGGATCCGGCCTTCGCGCCCGTCCCGGGCGGCAACGCCAACGTGTTCACCCGGGCGCTGGGCCTGCCTGCCGACCCGGTCGACGCGACCGGGCGGATCCTCGACGCCCTGCGGGCGGGCCGCGACCGCCGCGTCGGCCTGGGCTGCGCCAGCCCCGATGACACCAGCACCGGGAAGCCGGACCGCTATTTCACCTTCAACGCCGGCCTGGGCCTGGACGCCGAGGTCGTGAGGGCGATCGAGGGCCTGCGGGCGCACGGCCGGACACTGACCCCCGGCCTGTACCTGCGGACCGCGCTGCGCCAGTTCTACGGCGTTACCGACCGCCGCCAGCCTGCGCTCACCCTGGAACGAGCGGCCAAATCCCCGATCAGGGACCTGTTCCTGGGGATTATTTCCAACACCTCACCGTGGACCTACCTGGGCCGGCGGCCGGTCAATCCGAGCCCGGGCGCCGGTTTCGACACCGGGCTCGACATCTTCGCCATGCGGCGGATGCGGACGATCGGCACCTTGAAGGCACTCCGCCAGATGTTCGCCCAGCGCAGCGAGCCACCCCAGGGCCGCGACGTGATCAGCCTGCACGATCAGCCCGCCTTTACCCTGCGCTGCGACCGGCCGGTCGCGCTTCAGGTGGACGGGGAGTACGTGGGCGAGCATGAGAGTGTCACGTTTCGCGCTGTTCCGCACGCTCTGCGGGTAATTGCCTGACTAGCCCCGGAACGACCCATGATGTGACCTATCAGACACCGAAATCGGCGTGAACCTTTGCCGGATAGTCTTGCGTTTGATTCAGGCGCTTGACAGGCTAGAACCCGGTTCGGGTGAGCGGTGCCATGCGCTGCCATCTGGCAGGTCCTGGCGTTAGTGTCATGATTCCAGGGCCTGCGACCGGAGTCAGTGGGGGCCGCTGGCTCGCGAGACGCATGAGTGTACAAACCCCGGGAAGCTACACGGCTCCCGACATATGACCTGGCTCGTGAATTCGTTCACAAGCTCTCGGGCCGAGGTCTCCAACCCGGGCCGGGCCATGGCCCGGCTGCCAAGGAGGAGTGGACCGCATGGACTGGCGCCACGACGCCGCCTGCCGTGACGTGGACCCGGAGCTGTTTTTCCCGATCGGGAACACCGGGCCCGCGCTACTCCAGATCGACGAGGCCAAGCAGGTATGCCGCCGATGCCCAGCGATCGAGCTCTGCCTGCAGTGGGCGCTCGAGAGCGGCCAGGACGCCGGGGTGTGGGGCGGCATGAGTGAGGACGAGCGGCGCGCCCTCAAGCGGCGGGCCAGCCGGTTCCGGGCACGCGCCCACGCCTGAGCCTGGCCGGGCCTCGGGGATCTGGCCGTCCCTGGGGCCCGCACCGTGCTAGACCCGCACCGTGCTAGACGTGCGGCTCCACCGGACCCAGCGGCCGTATCGGGGCCGCCCGGGCCGGTAACGTGGCGGCCGCGTCCAGGGGAAGGTCCACCACGGCCTTCGTGCCGCCGCCCGCCCGTGGCTTGACCTCCAGCCGGCCGCCCAGCTCGGACACCACGAGCGTCCGCACGATCTGCAAGCCGAGGCTCGTGGCGGAATCCAGATCGAATTCCTCCGGCAATCCGACGCCATTGTCCTGGACAATTACCGTCAGCCGGTCCTGGCTGCGGTTCACGACCACCTCGACCATCCCCTCCAGCCCGGCGTCCGGGCCCAGTTCGGGCCCGCACGGGGCGAGGCCGTGCTGCAGCGCGTTCTGCAGCAGCTCGGCCAGCACCAGGGCCAGCGGCGTGGCCACCGCGGAGGGGAGCAGCCCGAACCGGCCGAGCAGGACCGGCTTGACCCGGGCCTCGGCCGTGGACACCTCACCCGCCATCGCCGCCACCCGCTCGGCGACGTCGTCGAAGTTCACGATCTCCTCGGGAGCGTGCGAGAGCGTCTCGTGCACGGTCGCGATGGACCCGACCCGGCGCACCGCCTCGTCCAGCGCCGCCCGCGCCTTCGGCTCGTCCAGCCGCCGCGACTGAAGCCGGAGCAGCGCCGCCACGGTCTGCAGGTTGTTCTTCACCCGGTGGTGGATCTCCCGGATGGTGGCGTCCTTGGTCATCAGCTCGCGCTCGCGGTGCCGCAGCTCGGTCACGTCGCGGACCAGCACCAGCGCGCCGGTCCGCAGCCCGTTGACCACCAGCGGGATGGCCCGCAGCTGGACCACTGACCCGTTCCCCTCGACCTCCGTCTCCCGCGGGGCACGCCCGCTGGCGGTGACCATGAGAGAGTCGTCGGTGGGGCGGCCCGGGGCGCACAGCCGGGCGGTCAGCGGGCCCAGCTCGGCCCCGACCAGATCGGCGGCCAGGCCCAGCCTGCGGTAGGCGGACAGGGCGTTGGGGCTCGCGTAGCTGACCTTGCCGGACCGGCCGAGCCGGAGCAGGCCGTCCCCCACCCGCGGCGAGCGGACCAGCGCGGGCTGCTGGCCCGGCCAGGGGAACATGCCGGAGGCGACCATCTGGGCCAGGTCGTCCGCGCCCTTGAGGTAGGTCAGCTCCAGGCGGCTCGGCGTGCGCGCCGAACTCAGGTTGGTGCTCCGCTCGATGACCGCGATGACCTGCCCCTCCCGGGTGACCGGGATCGACTCCCGGCGGACCGGCACGCCGCGGGTCCATTCCGGGTCACCTTCGCGGCAGATCCGCCGCTCCCGGTGGGCCGATTCGAGGAAGGGCCGGGCCCCGGTGGGCGCGAACGACCCCACCGCATCGTCGTGGAAGGTGGTCGGCCCGGTCGTCGGGCGCATCTGGGCCAGCACCACCCAGCCCGAGGAGTCCTGCAGCGGCGCCCACAGCACCAGGTCAGCGAAGGACAGGTCGGCCAGCAGCTGCCAGTCGGACACCAGCGCGTGCAGCCAGTCGATGTCTGCCGACGTCAGCGCGGTGTGGCGGCGGGCCAGGTCATTGAGCGTGGGCACCTTGCCATCATCGCTCATCCGGGCCACCTGGCGGGCCCCCCGTGGCCGGCTGGCGGGCCCTCCGCGGCCGGCTGGCGGGCCCTGGCGGCCACCTGGCGGGCCCCTGGCGGCCGGCTATCCGCGGCCGCGGCGTGGCCACTGCCCACCGCACCGGCTCTAGCTGGCAGTATTCCCCCATGTACGGTCTGAGGGGGAGGCGCGGGCCCCGGCCGCGATAGGAGATCATGTCCGGAACGCAGTTTGCTGCGGAAGGAAGTGACCGTGACAGCGTCCCCCGCCATCCGCGACGGTGACCCCGCGTCCCCTGGCCCGGAGTCACCCCGGATCCCCAAGTACTACGCGGTCAAGCGCCAGCTGCTCGAGCTGACCCAGGCCCTCGCGCCCGGCAGCCCGGTGCCTCCGGAACGGGAGCTCGCCCAGCAGTACGGGACGTCGCGGACCACGGTGCGCCAGGCCCTGGCCGAGCTGGTGGTGGAAGGCCGGCTGCTGCGCATGCAGGGCAAGGGGACGTTCGTGGCCAAGCCCAAGGTCGCGCAGCTCCTCGAGCTGGCCAGCTACACGCAGGGGATGCGGGCGCACGGGCTGCACCCGCAGACCAGGATCCTGGATACCAGCTACATCGCCGCCGACGCGCAGCTCTCCGGGCTGCTGGCCATCCAGCCGGGCAGCCGGGTGCTGCGCATCCACCGGCTGCGGCTGGCCGACGGGGAGCCCATGTCAACCGACACCTCGCACCTGCCCGCCCGCCGGTTCCCCGGGCTGCGCCGCAACCTGGACCGGTACGCGTCCCTGTACGAGGCCCTGGCCTCGGCCTACGGGGTCCAGCTCACCGAGGCGGAGGAAACCATCGAGACCGTGCTGGCCGACCCCAAGGACGCCCGGCTGCTCGGGGTGGACGTCGGCATGCCACTGCTGCTGCTGTCCCGGCAGGCGTTCGACGTCTCGGGCGAGCCGGTCGAGTGGGCCCAGTCCAAGTACCGGGGTGACCGCTACAAGCTGGTTACGCGGCTGCGCCGCTAGCGGGCCGGCCACCGCGGTAGCCGGCCAGCCACCAGGCACCCGGCAGCAGCCCCGCGGCGATAGCGGCCTTGATGGCGTCGCCCGCCAGGAACGGGGTGAATCCCTCCGAGATCGCGGCTGAGACGCTGAGGTGCAGGTACAGGGCCAGCCAGGTGACACCGAACGCGTACATGACCACCTCGCCAGCGATCATGACCGGCACCGACCGCGGCACCGAGCGGTCCGCCCCGCGCTCAGCCAGGTAGCCGCACAGGGCCGCGGCGGCGATGAAGCCGAGCACGTAGCCGAACGAGGCTCCCACGTAGCCGCTCTGATGCCCCGCGAACCAGGGGACGCCGGCCAGCCCGGCCACGGCGTACAGGACCATCGCCGCCCCGCCCCGCCGCCAGCCGAGCGCCGTGCCCGCCAGCAGCACGCCCAGGGTTTGCCCGGTGATGGGCACAGGGGTGAAGGACAGGTGGATCGAGATCTGGGCGAGCAGCCCGACGAACCCGGCCGCCCCGACGACGAGGATGGTGTCCCGGACCAGCGCTCCGGGCAGCAGGTCGGCAAGCACCAGGGGGGATCGCTGGCGCAGCGCGGCCGCATCAGACATGGGGGGACTCCTCAGGCGGGGGAAACGTACTGGTAGCCGAGGGGGACGATATCAAGCTGGCCAGGGCCAACCAAGGCACCGGGTGGCGGGTACCCGGCGGCGGGCGGCCACAATGGCGAACCATGCGGGTAAGTGACACGCTCGCCTTCGCGGCGGGGCACTGGCGCATCGAGCGGGTGCTGGCCGACCACCGATCGGGCACGCAGGGACGGTTCACCGGCCAGGCCGTGCTCAGCGAGCCAGGCCTTCCCGGCGCCGCGCTCAGCTACCTGGAGACCGGCGAACTGCGCTTCGGGCCGCATACGGGCCCGGCCACCCGCAGCCTCCGCTACCAGGGCCTGCCGGACGGCACGGTGGATGTGCAGTTCGCCGACGGCCACCTCTTCTACCGGCTTGACCTGCGCTCCGGCCGCTGCTCGGCGGTCCACCAGTGCCGCGCGGACCGCTACGAGATCACCTACCTGGTGCTCGGCGAGGACCTGATGGAGGAACGCTGGCGGGTTCGGGGGCCGGGCAAGGCCTACGAGGCCACCGCGACCCTGATTCGCTGGGATCACTGATCCGCAAACCATTGCAGTGTGGGGCAATTCATCGCACCATGGACGACAACAACGTGACATACGTCACGCGCGCGCCCCCCGCCCCGCGCCGTGGCCTGGCGGGTGGAGCGCAGACGACACACGCAGGGAGACGAAGCGATGACGCACTCCGGCCCCCCACGCTCGCACGCACGGCGCCTGGGTCTTAGTGACGATCCTGCTGTTAGTCGCGGTGCTCGGGACGCTTCTCGTCCCGATCTACGCGCGCAGCAGCCCCAAGCTCGGCAGCTTCCCGTTCTTCTACTGGTACCAACTGCTCTGGGTGCCGGTCGTCGCGCTGCTCACGACGATCTGCTACCTGATCACCACGAGAGGGGCGCGCCCGGCGCCTGACGTCCCGGGCGCCCCGGCACCGTCCCAGCCCCTCGGCGGTCCCGGGGAGGCGTCGTGAGCTCACATCAACGCCGTCTCCTTCACCATCCTGGTCGTCCTCTTCGCGGTGGTCACCCTGGTCGGTTTCGCCGCAGCGCGGTGGCGCCGGGCCGAGGACATCCTGCACCTGAACGAGTGGGGACTCGGCGGCCGGGGCTTCGGCAGCTTCGTCACCTGGTTTTTGCTCGGCGGTGATCTGTATACTGCCTACACTTTCATCGCGGTGCCCGCCCTGGTCTACGGCACCGGATCGGCCGGGTTCTTCACGCTGTCCTACACGATCATGGTCTACCCGATCGTGTTCGTGTTCCTGCCCCGGCTGTGGTCGGTGGCCCGGGTGCACGGCTACATCACCCCGGCGGACTTCATCCGCGGCCGGTACGGGTCGCGCGGGCTGTCCCTCGCGGTAGCCTTCACCGGCATCCTGGCCGTCATGCCCTACATCGCCCTGCAACTGGTGGGCATCCAGTCGGTGCTGACCGTGATGGGCATCGGCGGCAGTTCCACCACCGGGTTCGTGCACGACCTGCCGCTGATCATCGCGTTCCTCATCCTGGCCGGGTACACGTTCGTGTCCGGGCTGCGGGCCCCGGCGCTGATCGCGTTCATCAAGGACACGCTGATCTACGTGATGATCATCGTGGCCATCATCTACATCCCGATCCGGGTCGGCGGCTGGGGGCACATCTTCAGCGTCGCCGACACCCACCTCAAGACGACCAATCCCAAGACGGGCAAGCCGAACGGCAGCCTGATCCTGGAGCCCGACCGGGTACTGGGCCTACGCGACGCTCGCCCTGGGATCGGCGCTGGCCCTGTTCATGTACCCGCACAACATCACGGGCGTATTCGCGGCCAACCGGCGCAAAGTGATCCGGCGCAACATCGCCGCGCTGCCCGGCCTACTCGCTGGTTCTGGGCCTGATCGCGCTGCTCGGTTATATGGCCCTGGCCGCGCCCGGGGTGCCCGCGGAGGTCAAGGCCCACGGCTCGAACGCCCAGCTGGCCGTGCCGTTCCTGTTCCAGCGGATCTTCCCGAGCTGGTTCGCGGGCATCGGCTTCTCGGCCATCGTCATCGGCGCACTCGTCCCGGCGGCCATCATGGCCATCGCCGCCGCGAACCTGTTCGCCCGCAACATCTACAAGGAGTACATCCGGCCGAACGCCAGCCCCGCGGAGCAGACCAAGGCGTCTCAGTGGGCCTCGCTGGTGGTCAAGCTGGGCGCCCTGCTCTTCGTCTTGTTCGTGAAGCACGACGTACGCCATCCAGCTCCAGCTGCTGGGCGGGATCTGGATCGTGCAGACGTTCCCGGCCATCGTGGCCGGCCTGTACACCCGCTGGTTCCATCGCTGGGCGCTGGTCATCGGCTGGGCGGTGGCCATGGTGTTCGGCACCATCGCCGCGTACCGGCTGCCGGCCCCCGGCAAACCGGGCACGCACTTCGGCGCGTCCACGGACACCCTGCCGGTGATCAATCACACCATCTACATCGGGCTCACCGGACTGGTCATCAACCTGGTTATCTCGGTCGTCCTGACGCTCGTATTCCGGGCGGTCAAGCTGCCCGGGGGCTCGGACGAGACGCGGCCCGAGCACTACGTGGCCGATCCGGAACCCGCCCGCCTCGGAGACGGATCCCGGTCGTGGTCGGGCTGGCGGACATCGACCTGATCCGGCGCCGGTGCCGGGCCCGCGTCCCTTCCCGGGCCCGGCACCTGCCTCGGCGGCCCGGCCGGCCGCGGTCCTGGCCAGCGGGGGCGGGCACCTGTCCCAGCAAGCTACTAGCTGGTAACCTCACCGCATGACCGAGGCCAACCCGCAGGGTCCCAGCCAGCCCGGCACTGGCCAGCCCGGCACTGGCCAGCCCGGTGCCGGCACTGGCCAGCCCGGTGCCGGCCAGCACGGGGGCACGCTGGCCGTGGCCGCGGCCCGGGCGCACGGCGTGAGCACCATGTTCACCCTGTCCGGCGGGCACGTGTTCCCGCTCTACGACGCGGCGGTGCACGCCGACCCGCCGATGCGGCTGCTGGACGTACGGCACGAGCAGACCGCCGTGTTCGCCGCGGAGGCCACCGCCCGGCTGACCCGGCTCCCGGGGCTGGCCGTGCTGACCGCGGGGCCCGGGGTGACCAACGGCGTCAGCGCCATCACCACGGCCCACTTCAACGGCTCGCCGGTGGTGATCCTCGGCGGCCGGGCCCCCGACGCGCGGTGGGGCTCCGGCAGCCTGCAGGAGTTCGACCATCCCGGGCTGGTCCGGCCCATCACCAAGCAGGCCTGGACCGAGCACGACACCGCGAAGGTCGGCGCCGGGGTGGACGAGGCGTTCCGGCTGGCCGCCGAGCCGCACCGCGGCCCGGTGTTCGTGGACGCGTCCCTGGAGGCCCTCTACGGGCCGGCCCCAGCTGACGCGGCCGAAAGCTTCGGGCCGGGCGGCACACGGGTGCGGGCCGCCCGGCCCGGGACGGCGCAGCCGGTGGCCGGTGACCCCGAGGCGGCCACCGCCATCGCGGGCCTGCTCGCGGCGGCCCGCCGCCCGGTGCTGGTGCTCGGCTCGGACGTGTGGATGGGCGGCGCCGAGGAGGCCGCCCGGGCCGCGGCCGAAGAACTCCGGCTGCCGGTCATCGCCAACGGGCAGGGCCGCGGCATCTTGCCGCGCGGTCATGAGCTGCTGGTCACCCGGGCCCGGTCGGCCGCCTTCCGCCAGGCCGACCTGGTCGTCGTCGTGGGCACCCCGCTCGACTTCCGGCTCGGCTATGGCGCGTTCGGCGACCAGAACGATCCGCAACGAAAACCAGCCGTGGTCCATGTCGCCGACGCACCGGGGCAGCTGGCCACGCACTGCGAGCTGGCCGCGTCGTACTCGGGTGACCTCGGCGCGTTCTTCACGGCGCTGGCCGGCCCGGCCGCCTGGCCGGCCCGCCCGGCCCGGCTGCCGTGGGAGGACTCCTGGCTTCCCCGGCTACAGGACGCGACGCGCCAAGCGGTTGCGGCGGACGGCGCACTGCTGGCCAGCGAGGCCGACCCCATCCACCCGATGCGCATCTACGGTGAGCTGGGCCGGGTGCTAGTCGACGACGCCGTGGTGATCGGCGACGGCGGGGACTTCGTGTCCTACGCCGGCAAGTACATCGAGCCGGGACGCCCGGGCGGGTGGCTCGACCCGGGCCCGTACGGCTGCCTGGGCACCGGGCTGGGCTACGCCATCGCGGCCCGCCTCGCCCGGCCGTCGGCGCAGGTGGTCCTGCTGCTCGGGGACGGCGCCGCCGGGTTCTCGCTGATGGACGCGGACACGCTGGTCCGGCACGGCCTGCCGGTCGTGATGGTGTGCGGGAACAACGGGATCTGGGGCCTGGAAAAGCACCCCATGCAGGCCATCTACGGGTACGACGTGGTGGCCGACCTGCAGCCGCGGTGCCGCTACGACGAGGTGGTCAGCGCGCTGGGCGGGGCCGGGGAACTGGTCACCGACCCGGACGGGATCGCCCCCGCGCTGCACCGGGCCCTCGACTCCGGCGTCCCCTACCTGATCAACGTGATCACCGACCCCACGGTCGCCTACCCCCGCTCCACCACCGGCGTCTAACCCGCCCCCCACACCCCGCCGATCAAGCCCACCGGGCACATTTCACGCCTCACTGTCCAGACTCGGTTGCAACACCCTGGGATGATCAAGGTCCCGGGGTCCCGGGCAGGGAACCGGAGGGTGCTGTGGCGGGTGGCAGGCTGACGCTGGCCGAGCGGGAGGACATCGCTGAGGGCCGGTGGCGGGGGGAAAGCATCCGGGTGATCGCCGGGCGGCTGGGCCGGTCGCCGTCAACGGTGTCGCGGGAGCTGGTGCGCAACACCTCGCCCTCGCCGCGGCGTTACCGGCCGTTTTCCGCGCACATCGCGGCGGTAGCGCGGGCGCGGCGGGACCGGCCGCGGAAGCTGGCGCCCGGCACGGCGGTGCGGGCCCTGGCCGCGGGGCTGCTGCGGGAGGATTATTCACCGGGCCAGATCGCGGGCAGGCTTAAGCGTGACTACCCTGGCCGGCCGGAGCTGCAGGTGAGCCACGAGACGATCTACCAGGCCCTGTTCGTGCAGGGCAAGGGCAGCCTGCGCGCCGGGGTCGCCACCGCGGTCCGCTGCGGGCGGGCCCGGCGGCGCCGGCCCCGCTCCCGCGCGGTGGAGGCCCGGGGGAAGATCGCGGGGATGATCAATATCAGCGAGCGGCCCGCCGAGGCCGCCGACCGGGCGGTGCCCGGCCACTGGGAAGGCGACCTGGTCATCGGCAAGAACGGGCTGTCCGCGATCGCCACCCTGGCCGAACGGTCGTCCCGGTTCTGCCTCATCATGGCCCTGCCCGGCGACCGCAGCGCCGCGACGGTCTCCGCCGCGCTGGCCGCGAAGATCACCACCCTGCCCGCCGCGCTGCGCCGCTCCCTGACCTGGGACCAGGGCAAAGAACTCTCCGGCCACGCCGCGTTCACCCTCGCCACCGGCCTGCCCGTCTACTTCGCCGACCCGCACTCACCCTGGCAGCGCGGCACCAACGAGAACACCAACGGCCTGATCCGCTACTACTACCCCAAAGGCGTCACCGACTTCCGTGCCATCACCCAGGCCGGACTCGACGACACCGCCCGCAAACTCAACACCCGCCCCCGCCGCACCCTCGCCTACGCCACCCCCGCCGAAACCCTCAACGACCTCCTGGCCGTTGCAACCACCACTTGACACCAGCCGCCGAACGTGCGATCCGGTGGGTGATTTGTGGTGGTTTGGGGGCACGCTCCGCGTGAAAAGTGCCCCGGAGATTACTCGATGATGGCGATGAGGTCACCTTCCTGGATCACGTCACCCTCGGCCACCGCCAGCTTGGTCACCGTGCCTGGCTGCTCGGCCAGCACCGGGATCTCCATCTTCATCGATTCGAGGATGACCAGCGTTGCGCCGTCGGAGACTTCCTCACCCTCGGCGGTCACGACCTTCCAGACGTTGGCCACCATCTCCGCGCGGACCTCGGCCACTCGCTGCTCCTCTCTCGCCGGGCCGCCCGCCGGCGGCCCCTCACATTGTCCCGCTGCGTGACGCGGGCCAGTTCAGGGACGCAGGCGGCTGACCACGAGGGTGTCATAACCGCCGTCGCTGAACTCCTCGCTGTCCAGCAGGTCCGCGTGGAACGGCAGGTTCGTCTTGAGCCCGGTGATCCGGAACGACGCCACCGCGTCCCGGGCCCGGCGCAGTGCCTCGTCCCGGTCCTGGCCCCACACGCACAGCTTGGCCAGCAGCGGATCGTAGAACGGCGTCACCTGGTTCCCGGCCTCGTATCCCGCGTCGACCCGGATCCCGTCGCCGGCGGGCTCCTCCCACACGGTGATGGTGCCGGGGCTGGGCAGGAACCGGTTCGGGTCCTCGGCGTACACGCGCAGCTCGATCGCGTGCCCGCGGGCCTGGACGTGATCCGGATCGACGCTCATCCCGCCGCCGGCGGCGATCCGGAACTGCTGCTCGACCAGGTCGATGCCGGTCACCATCTCGGTGACCGGGTGCTCGACCTGGAGCCGGGTGTTCATCTCCAGGAAGGTGAAATCGCCGGTCCTCGCGTCCACCAGGAACTCCACCGTCCCGGCGCCCAGGTAGCCGACCGTCTCGCCGGCCCGGACCGCGGCCTCCAGCATCCGGGCCCGCAACGCGGGGCTGACCCCCGGGGACGGGGTTTCCTCGGCCACCTTCTGGTGCCGCCGCTGCACCGAGCAGTCCCGCTCGCCCAGGGCCAGCACCCGGCCGCCGGGGAGCCCGAGGATCTGCACCTCCACGTGCCGGGCCGGCGTCACGTAGCGTTCCAGCAGGATCGCCGGGTCGCCGAAGAACCGTTCCGCGCGGGAGCGCGCCGTCTCGAACGCCGCGGCCAGCTGCTCGGGACCGGCCGCGGCGCTCATCCCGATCCCGCCGCCGCCCGCGGCGGCCTTGACCATGACGGGGTAGCCGATGAACGCCGCGGCGGCGGCCGCTTCCTCGGCGTCACGCACCGGCTCGGTCGTGCCCGCGGCCACCGGTACCCCGGCGGCGGCCATCAGGTTCCGCGCGCTGATCTTGTCGCCCATCTGCTCGATGGCGGACGGTGGCGGCCCCACCCAGGCGAGCCCGGCGTCGAGGACAGCCTGGGCGAACGGACCGTTCTCGGAAAGGAAGCCGTAGCCGGGGTGCACGGCGCGCGCGCCAGTCTCGCGGGCGGCGCGCAGGATGGCCCCGGCGTCCAGGTAGCTGCGGGCGGGCGGCGGGGGCCCGATCAGCAGCGCCTCGTCCGCCTCGCGCACGAACGGCAGCCCGGCGTCGGCCTCGGAGTAGACCGCGACGGCCCGGATGCCCATCCGCCGGGCGGTGGCGATCACCCGCCGGGCGATCTCACCGCGGTTGGCGACGAGCACCGACTCGAGCACCGGTGGACCGGCCTCGGTGGTATCAGGCTCGGCGCTAGCGGGCACGGAGCTATCAGACACGGCGGAAGCCTACAGGCGGCCGGGGTAGGACCGTCCGGCCACCTTGGTGAGCGCCTCCACGACGCCCGGGTCGTACTCCACCGCGGTGTCCAGCCGCAGCCGTTCCAGCGCCGCCGCGGCGCGGTCCCGGTCCGGGGACCCGCCCACCAGGTCGTCGAAGGCGTTGGCGGCCCGGATGATGCGGCTGCCGATCGGCGGCTCCGCGTCATCGCCGCGCCACGGCTGGCTCTGCCGGCGCACGATCTCGGCCACCCCGTCCAGCACGCCGGCCTGCTCGATGACGCTGGCCCCGAGGCCCGCTATCCGCTGCTGGTCTTCCGGGGACGCGAGCACGGTCGCGCCGCCCGGGATGGGGTCCGCGAGGGACAGCTGGCCGATGTCGTGCATGAGCGCGGCGTACTCCAGCTCCAGCAGGTCCGGCTCGCTCATGCCGAGCTCGCGGCCGATGGCGACGGCGAGCCGGCCCACCCGGTAGGAGTGGCCGTCCTCGACGTAGCCACCGACCTCGGTCACCCGGGCCAGGGCGCGGACCGTCTGCAGGTAGGTGGAGCGGATGCCGGCGTACCGGCGGAAGGCGGTCTGGGTGACCAGCAGCGGCGCGATGAGCAGCGCCAGCGCCACCAGCCCCATGGCCTCGGTGGCCAGGGCGATCAGCATGGCGGAGGCACCCACCGCCGCCCCGAGCTGCACCTGGATGCGCAGCTCGTCAGCGAGCGACACGACGAACCGGGCCCGCAGGGCGTCCGCCCGGATCAGCCCCTTGATCACGCACTCGGCGAGCCAGCCGGCCACGATCAGCACGGCCATCACCGAGAGCCTGAGCCACACGTGGTGGACGATGAGGGGCAGGTGCGCCAGGGGCCGGAAGGCCATGGCGACGAACGCCACGGCCAGCAGCCGGGAGGCCATCCCGGCCACCCCGGCGGGCCGGCCGGCCGCCAGGTGCGGCAGCGCCCCGACGATCATCCCGACCGCGGTGACCGCGACCACCTGCAGCGCCGGCTGGAGCGCCGGGGCCATGCCGACCCGGACGGCCAGCGCGTAGCCGAGGGCCCCGGCGCTGCCGATCGGGGCGGCCTCCCGGTCCCCGGGCAGCGACAGCCGGAGCAGCTCACCCAGCGCGATCAGCGCCCCGAAGGCCAGCGCGTTCCGCGGCTGCACCAGGCCCGCCGCGGCGGTCTGGGCCACGGCCGCGACCAGCAGCACGCCGGCCGCGATGACCAGCAGCAGCTGGCCGGAGTCGGTGGACTGCCAGGCGGACTGGCGGGCGATGTGCCGCTGCGTGGTCACCGCAGGCGCTCCTCAGCGGCTCTCGACGACCCGCAGGGGCGCGGTGGGATCATCGTGATCCTGGGCCGCGACCTGGGCGGGGAAATCGGCCGGCAGGGCCGCGGGCGGGGGCGGGGCGGCCGCCTGCGATTCCCAGCGCTCCCGGCCGAGCGCCGCGATGAAGGCGTCCACGAGCATTGGGTCGAACTGCAGCCCCGCGCACTTGCGGAGCTCCGCGATGGCCTCCTCGACGCTCCGTGCGCCCCGGTAGGACCGGGTCGAGGTCATCGAGTCGAACGCGTCGGCGACGGCGATCACCCGGGCGAACTCGGGGATCTCGTCGCCCGCCAGGCCCATCGGGTAGCCCTTGCCGTCCATCCGCTCGTGGTGGTGCATGATGCCGTCCAGCGCCTCGGTCAGGAACCCGATCTGCCGGACGATCTCCAGGCCGCGCATCGGGTGCAGCTGGATGGCGGCCAGTTCCTCCTCGGTCAGCGGCCCGGTCTTCTGCAGCACCTTGGTCGGCACCCCGAGCTTGCCCACGTCGTGCAGCATGCCCGCGTACCGGATGGCCTCGACCCGCTCCGCACCCATCCCGATCTGCCGGGCCAGCAGGGTGGCCCCCCGCGACACCCGCTCGCTGTGGCCGCGGGTGTAGAAGTCCTTGGTCTCCACCGCCTGGCACAGCGCGGCCATCGTGGCTGAGTACGCGCCCTCCTGGGCCGCGAACTGGCCCATCGCCCAGCGCGCCACGAACAGCGGGATCAGGACCAGGACCGCGGCGAACGGGCCCATCAGGTCCCACAGCGCCGCGATCAGCAGGCCCAGCGTGGCGTAGCCAAGATCGGACACCAGGAGCAGGGAGAGGTGCAGGTCAAGACGGCCCCGCTGCGGGCAGGCCCCGGACGGGGGCAGCAGCAGCAGCATGGTCCACAACAGCCCGTGATTGACGGCCACGTGCACCGCGGCCGCCACGGCGAACGGCAGGATTATGGCCGGAAACGATCCCGGCAAAGGCACGCCGATAGGGCCGCCCAGCGCCAGATATGCCTCACCCGCCGCATATGCGCTCAGTGCGTACATTGCCCCGTTAAAGGACCGCTCGCGCAGCCCGCCGCGGCGCAGGCTGATCAGCGAGGTGGCGCCGACCAGCGCGGCCCCGCCCGGGCCGAGGAGGACGACTGCCGCCAGGGTGGCCGCGGAACTGGGCGACCAGGCGGACTGCCGGGAGGTGAGCGTGGTGGGGGTGGAGTCGCAGATCATGAACAGGACGGCCAGTACCACCAGCGTCCGGGACACCCGGTAGTCCAGGTTCCAGTCCAGGTCGTGCAGCAGCACGTGGGCCAGCAGCAGCAGCGCTGCCGTGACCACCACGGCCATGTAGAGCCACGCGGCCCGCGAGAGCCTGCTCAAGACCCCCCCTCGCAGTCAGTCCGATCGGCTAACGGGCGGTCACTTGCTCACGGGCGCACGCCGACGGCCAGCCGGTAACCGTGCCGATCTCCGGCCCCGATGAATGACCCTGCCAATAGGTCCAGCTCGCGACTCAGGGTAACGCCATCACCGCTGATCGCGTAGCGTTCACGGCTGATATCTACAATCTGTATATACGCCATGACAGAAAGTAACAATGGCTGAGGGCCTGCGGCGTCATCCCAGTTCAGGGGGCAGGTGATGGCCGCCGGGAGACCGGCGGGTGATTTGGCGGGTAATGGGCCGGCTGTGGCCGGGCTATTCGCCGGGCAATTCGGTGATCTCGATCGTGGCCCGGACTTCCTGGATCCGGGTCAGCACCTTGATCCGCAGGTCACCGGGGACCTTGTCGTGGCCGCAGTGCTTGTGCACCAGCCGCTTGACCGCCTCTTCCAGGCCGTACTCCCGCAGGCACGGGCCGCACTCGTCGAGATGCTGGCGGATCTCCGCCTTGCCATGGTCGCCGAGCTCGCCGTCCAGGTAGGAGTAGACCCGGTCGAGTACCTCGCTACACGGAGTCTCGTGGGGTTTCCCGCAGCTCATGACGCGTCCCTCCCCGACTCCGCGGCCTGCGGGGCCGGGCTGTCACCCGCCGTGGCCGGGCGCGTCACGCCCCGGTCGGCCGCGTAATCCTGAAGCATGTCCCGCAGCTGCCGCCGCCCGCGGTGCAGGCGCGACATGACGGTGCCGATCGGCGTGCCCATGATGTCGGCGATCTCCTTGTACGCGAACCCCTCCACGTCGGCGAGGTACACCGCGATGCGGAACTCCTCGGGAAGGGCCTGCAGCGCCTGCTTGATGTCGGAGTCCGGGAGACGGTCCAGGGCCTCCGCCTCCGCCGACTTCAGGCCGGAGGAGGTGTGCTCGGCGGCCCGGGCCAGCTGCCAGTCCTCGACCTCTTCGGCGCCCGACCGCTGCGGCTCGCGCTGCTTCTTGCGGTAGCTGTTGATGAAGGTGTTGGTCAGGATGCGGAACAGCCACGCCTTCAGGTTCGTACCGGGCTGGAACTGGTGGAACGACGCGTAGGCCTTGGCGAACGTCTCCTGGACGAGGTCCTCGGCATCCGCCGGGTTCCGGGTCATCCGCAGCCCCGCCGAGTAGAGCTGATCCAGGAACGGCAGCACGTCGTGCTCGAAACGCTCGCTTCGCTGCTCGAGTGTCTCGGTTACCGGACCCACCCCCTCGGAGATCTCCTGCACAGGCCGACGGTAGCGGCCGTATGGGCGGGAGGATACATCCCCCCTACTGCTCGGCTCGAAGCGAGTCAGCTTGAGGGCATTACCAGGGGGCGCGCAATCAGCTACAACCACGCCGTCTGAAACATGCGGCCTGGCGCCTTCATTCCGTCATCTGCAGGCCGGGTTCTGCTGCCCGGCCGGGGCCGGGCGGCACGCGGGCCCGGGCCGGCGGCGGGCGGCCCTGGATCCGGCGGCACTCGGGCCCGGGGCCGCAGGACGACCTCGCCGTCTGGTCAGGTGAGGAAAGTCCCTGGTGGGGAACATTTCAGGAAATAGGGCTGTGCGGGCTCCCCGCCTTCGCGGCGGCGTCTCACCTCTGCCACTTGGCAGGCCGCCGGCCGCACTGCGTGCAGCCCGGTGCTGGATGGAGTCATGGTGGCGGCAAGTGCGACCAGCCCTCTCACCGTTCTCGGGTCAAGCTCGCTCACGGCCTACTGGCGATTCCAGCGGGCCGTCGTGGCGGCCCAGCTGCAGGCCTGGCTGCCGCCACGGGGACGGATCCTGGTCGATATCTCCGGCCCCCGGTCCACCGTCGCGTCCCAGGCGGCCGCGGCGGGCTACGCGGTAGTGCAGGTCACGCCGCGCTCGCCCGCGCCCGCGGAACGTCCGGCCAGGCTGGAGATGCCGCCCACGCTCACGGTCCGCGGCGTGCACCGGCGCCGGGTCCCAGCCGGGCGGCTGGTCCGGGTGGTGGCGGACTCCGCGAACCTGGCCTTCCTCGCCGACGGGTCGGTGGACGGGGTCATCGCCGATGACGGGGCGCTGTCACGGCACCTGATGGCCGAGGACGTCGCGGCCGAGATCGCCCGCGTGCTGCGGCCCGGCGGCCAGCTCCTGGCCTGCGTGGACTCGCTCGTCCTGGGCATGTCCATCCTGGCCGAGCAGCACCACTGGGCCGAGCTGACCGACCTGCCGCAGGCGGAAGTGGTGCTGGTGCCCTGGCCGGACGGGCGCATCACCCGGTGCTTCGGCCCCGACCAGCTGGTCAACCTGCTGACCGAGGCCGGGCTGGAGGTCAGCTGGATCCGGCCGCGGACCGTGCTGTCCCCGTCCATGGTGGACCACGTGCTGCGCAAGGACCCGAGCGCCATCATGCGGCTGGTCCGGGCCGAGCTGGCGGCGGGCGCGGAGGAATCGGGGCCGGCCGGGAACGGCCACGGGGCCGGGAACGACGGGGACGAATCCTTCGGCATCTACCTGCTGGCCGCGGCCCGCAAGCCCGCGGCCCGGGACGCCGCCACCGCGCCCGCGGCCGCCGTCTAGCGCCGCATCCGGTCCCGTTTCGACTGGCAGGCCACGCACCGGGACGCCTCCGGGCGGGCCTCCAGGCGGCCTTCCGGGATGGGCTTGCCGCAGTCGGCGCATTTGCCGTAGCTGCCGTCCTGGATGCGCTGAAGCGCGTCCACGACTTCCGTGCGCTGGGTCATCGCTGAGGCCAGCACCGCCTCGGCGCGGTCGGCTTCGGACAGGCTGGTCCCCACGTCCGCCTCGTCCTGCGGGGAGTCCGCGGCCCCGGACATCGGCCTCTCGCCGCGCAGGACCGCGATGGAACGGTCCAGGTCGTCGCGCGCAGCCTCCAGGCGCTTACGTACGGTGATGGTCTCCACGGATCCTCCTGCTTCATCAGGGCACCAGCGGCACGGCAGCGATGGTCCTCGAAGGGCCAGGCCGTGCTCAGGGGCCTCAGAACAACGTGCTGGGGGCCCCTCGGGAAGCGCCGCTGCGCCCCCCGGCCCCGGCCCGCGGCGACCCCGCGGGCTCAGACTCACCTTCCATGGGCTCGATCAGCTCCGGGCCGTTGTGCCGGACCGAGTTGACTTCCGTTGACACGGGATACGTCGCCAGGTGGGCCGAGGCGGCCGGCATCATCAGCGCGTGCAGCGCCTCGGCGCTGGTGGCCGTGGGATCGAGCCAGTCGGCCCAGTTGGCCGGGTCGATCACCATCGGCATCCGGTCGTGGATCCGGCCGACCTCGTCCTCGGCCTGGGTGGTGATGATGGTGGCCGTCCACAGCCAGGAACCGGGGTCGTCGTCCGGCCGGTTCTTGTCGCGCCAGAGCTCGTACAGGCCGGCGAAGGCCAGCACGCCGCCGTCTTCGCGGTGGATGTAGTACGGCTGCTTGCCCGGGCGCTTCGGGTCGGCGGACTTCTCCCACTCGTAGAAGCCGTCGGCGGGAAGCAGGCACCGGTGGCGGGCGAACGCGCGGCGGAAGGCCGGCTTGGTGGCCACGGTCTCGGCCCGGGCGTTGATCAGGCGGCTGCCGATCGAGGGGTCCTTGGCCCAGAAGGGCACCAGCCCCCAGCGGACCACCCGCAGCTCCCGCACGCCCCCGTGCTCATCCGCGGCCTCCCCGTGCTCTGCGGCCGGCCCGTGCTCCGCGGCCGGCCCGTGCTCCGCGGCCGGCCCGTGCTCTGCGGAAGATCCGTGGTCTCCGGAAGGCCCGTCCTGCTCCGCCGCGTCCTCGCCGTCTTTCCGGGGCCGGGTGACCACGGCGTACACCGGCTTGGTGGGCGCCACGTTGTAGTCAGGCCGCAGCGGTTCGGCCACCCGGTCCCGCTGCACGGCAAACTCCTCCAGGAGTTCCTGGCGCTTCCGCGCCGACGCGAAGCGGCCGCACATGTCGTCACCTGATCACTACGTAGCTGGGGCTGCTGGGGGCAGCGCCGGGGAAGCACAGAATGTGCCACTTAATAACCACAAACCTTGATTACCAAACCTCGGCCGCCGTTCCGGGCCGGCGGAACTTGCCCGGGTCGGGCCGCGGGCCGGCCCGACCAGGGAATCCTGTCATCCGGGTCCGACAGAACGCCCCGGCAGATACAGCGCTCGCTGGTTCTTCCCGGATTCCCTCGGTTCACTCCAGGCGATGAGCTCAGCGCACGCATTACGCTCACAGCATGGACACCGCGCGCCAGGATTCCGGCGGCCAGGCCCTCCCGTGGGCGGCCCCGCGGGCTGATGGCCCGCTGCGGGCCCGGCTGCGGGTACCCGGCTCGAAGTCCATGACCAACCGGGCCCTCGTGCTCGCGGCCCTGGCCGCGGGTCCAGCCGGGATTCTCAACCCGCTGCTGGCCCGGGACACGCTGCTGATGGCCGCCGCCCTCCGCGCGCTCGGGGCCACCGTGGACACCGGGACCGCCGAATCCACCGGGACCGACGGGGCCCACCGGGACCACGGGCCGGACCGGGGTCACGGCCTGGCGGGTATCCCCCGGCTGGGCGGCCAGCGACACCCGGGTGGACGTGGGCAACGCGGGCACCGTGATGCGCTTCGTCCCCCCGGTGGCCGCGCTGGCCGGCGTGGCCACCGAGTTCCACGGGGACCCGCGGGCCTCGCAGCGCCCGGTGGGCGCGATCATCAGCGCGCTGCGCGAGCTGGGCGCGGTGATCGACGACGGCGGGCGCGGCGCCATCCCGTTCACCGTGCACGGAACCGGGTCGCTGCCGGGCGGCGCGGTCACCGTGGACGCGTCGGCGTCCTCGCAGCTGGTCTCCGGGCTGCTGCTCGCCGCGCCGCGGTACGACAAGGGACTCGAGGTCCGGCACCGGGGCGGCCGCGCCCCGTCCGCCCCGCACATCGCGATGACGGTGCAGATGCTCCGCGACGCGGGCGCCACGGTCGAGACGGCCACCGTCTCGCCGGGGCGCCCGGCGGCGGGGACGCCCGGCCGGATACCTGGTACGTCCACCCCGGCGCCCTCGGCACCCACCCGATCACCGTCCAGCCCGACGTGGTGAACTCGATGCCGTTCCTGGCCGCGGCCATGGTCACCGGGGGAACCGTGACGATCCTGGGCTGGCCCGCGGTGACCACCCAGCCCGCCGGCCACATCACGGGAATCCTGCGGGAGATGGGCGCGGACTGCGTGCTGGGCCCGGACGGGCTGACCGTCACCGGGCCCCCCGTGCTCCGCGGGATCACCGCCGACCTGGCCGACTGCAGCGAGATCTCGATGGTGCTCGGCGCGCTCGCCGCCCTGGCCGGCACCCCGTCGGTGCTGACCGGGATCGGCCACCAGCGCCACCAGGAGACCGACCGGCTGGCCGCCCTGGCCACCGAGATCAATGCGCTGGGCGGCGACGTGACCGAGCACGCGGACGGGCTGGAGATCCGGCCGCGGCCGCTGCGGGCGGGCCGCCCCTTCGCCACGTACGACGATCACCGGCTGGTGATGGCCGCGGCCGTGCTCGGCCTCGTGGTGCCCGGCCTGCGGGTCGAGAACGTGGCCACCGTGGGCAAGACGTTCCCCGGCTTCACCTCCGCGTGGGCGGCGATGCTGGAGCGCGCTCCCTGAACCGCCAGCCGTCCTACAGCCACCTGGACGAGGATGACGTCCGGGTCCGGCCGGCGAAGAGCACCCGGCCCCGGACCCGGCGCCGGCCCGCCCACGAGGACGCGGCCGAGGCGTTCGTGGCGGCGGTGGACCGCGGCCGCTACGGGACGCTGGTCGGGGACCGCCCGGTGACCGCGATGCGGGCCCGCGAGCTGGGCCGGCACAGCGTGGTGGTGGGCGACCGGGTGGCGCTGGCCGGGGACATCTCCGGCGAGCCGGGCACCCTGGCCCGGGTGGTCCGGATCGAGCCCCGCACGTCCGTGCTGCGCCGTTCCGCCGACGACACCGACCCGGTGGAACGGGTCATCGTGGCCAACGCGAACCAGCTGGTGATCGTCACCGCGCTGGCCGACCCGCCGCCCCGGCCGCGGCTGATCGACCGCTTCCTGGTGGCGGCCTACGACGCGGGCCTGGGCCCGCTGCTCGTGCTGACCAAGTCCGACCTGGCGCCGGCCACCGCCATCCTCGACGTGTACGGCCCGCTCGGCGTCCCGCACGTGGTGCTCGGCCAGCCGCTGACCAGCGTGCGGCTCGACCCGCTCCGCGAGGCGCTGACCGGCCGGGTCAGCGTGCTGGTGGGGCATTCCGGGGTGGGCAAGTCCACCCTGGTCAACGCCCTGATCCCGGGGGCGGACCGGGCGGTGGGCACGGTCAGCCCGGTGACCGGGCGCGGGCGCCACACGTCCTCGTCGGCGGTGGCGCTGCCGCTGCCCGGCGGCGGCGGCTGGCTGATCGATACCCCGGGGCTGCGCGGCTTCGGCCTGGCCCACGTGGCCCCGGAGCGGGTGGTGCGGGCCTTCCCGGACCTGGCCCCGGGGACCGCGGCCTGCCCGCGCGGCTGCACCCACCTGGAGCCTGACTGCGCGCTCGATGCCTGGGTCCGCGATCAGGGCGGGGACAGCCGCCTGGTCACCCGGCTGGACTCCCTGCGCCGCCTGCTCCGCAGCCGCGAAGGCGAGGACCCCGCCCCGGCCCCGGCCGGTGACTACTCCTCAGAACCATCAGCCCCTCAAGCCACACCCGCACCAGACGCCGGTCCGTGATCAGCCGACTGGTGTCGCGATAACGACACCAATCGGCTGATCACGGGAGGTTCCGCCGTCGCCGCCCCGGGGGATTGGTGCGCAGGGCCGGGGATCACCAGGCGTAGGCTTCGGGGGCCGCGCCGCCGGGGCCCGGGAAGATCTCGTCGAGCCGCCCGAGCGCCTTCTCGTCCAGCGTGACCTCCAGCGCCCGCAACGCCCCGGTCAGCTGGTCCAGCGTCCGCGGCCCGACGATCGGGGCGGTCACCGCGGGCTGGTGCAGCAGCCAGGCCAGCGCGACCACGGCCGGCTCCTCGCCGAGTTCGGCGCAGAACGCCTCGTACGCCTCGATCTGGGGCCGCATCTCCTGGATGGCCCCGGCCGCCCGGCCGCCCGAGCTCCGCCCGCCGCGGCCCGGGCCGCCTTCCCCGTCACCGGAGCCCAGGCGGCGCAGCACCCCGCTCAGCAGCCCGCCGTGCAGCGGGCTCCACGGGATGACCCCGATGCCGTAGTCCTGGCAGGCGGGCAGCACCTCCAGCTCGACCGTGCGCGCGGCCAGGTTGTACAGAGACTGCTCGCTGACCAGCCCGAACGCCGGGCGGCGCCGGGCCGCCTCCTGGGCCTGGGCGATGTGCCAGCCCGCGAAGTTCGACGAGCCCACGTAAATGATCTTCCCCTGGGTGCGCAGCACGTCCATGGCCTCCCAGATCTCGTCCCACGGCGTGCCGCGGTCCACGTGATGCATCTGGTACAGGTCGATGTGGTCGGTCCGCAGCCGGCGCAGCGAATCCTCGCAGGCCCGGCGGATGTTCAGGGCGGACAGGAAGCGGTCGTTCGGCCACTCCCCCGGGCCGCCGTACAGCTTCGTGGCCAGCACCGTGCGATCCCGGCGGGCGCTGCCCGCCGCCAGCCACCGGCCGATGATCGACTCGGTGACACCCTCGGCCCGCGGCTGGCCGTAGGTGTTCGAGGTGTCGAAGAAGTTGATGCCGTGCTCATGGGCGGCGTCCATGATGGGCTGGGCGTCCGCCTCGCTGGTGAACGCGCCGAAGTTCATGGTCCCGAGGCAGAGCCTGCTCACCGACACGCCGCTGCGGCCGAGGTGGGTGTAGTCCATGGCGTCACGCTACGACAGGCGCCCACGCACCGTGGATGGCCGCAGCGGCCGCGATCCGATACCGTTTCGCGCCATGGCCGGATACGACGATGACCTGCGTTTCGCCCACGTCCTCGCCGACGCGGCCGACGACATCACCACGCGCCGCTTCCGGGCCCTGGACCTGCGAGTGGAGTCCAAGCCCGACCTGACCCCGGTCACCGACGCGGACAAGGCGGCCGAGGAATCACTGCGCAACGTGCTGCGCCGGTCCCGGCCGCGGGACGCCGTGCTGGGCGAGGAATTCGGCCGGGACGGCGGCGGGCCCCGGTGCTGGGTGATCGACCCGATCGACGGCACCAAGAACTACGTCCGCGGCGTCCCGGTGTGGGCCACGCTGATCGGCCTGATGGACGGCGACCAGGTGGTGATGGGGGTGGTCTCGGCGCCCGCGCTGGGCCGCCGCTGGTGGGCAGCCAGCGACAACGGCGCGTGGACCGGCAAGAGCCTGACCAAGGCCACCCGCTGCCGGGTCTCGGACGTGGCCCGGATGGAGGACGCCTCGTTCTCCTACTCCAGCCTGACCGGCTGGGAGGAGAAGGGCGTGCTGCCCGGCTTCCTCGACCTGGCCCGGTCGGTGTGGCGGACCCGCGCGTACGGCGATTTCTGGTCCCACGTCCTGGTCGCCGAGGGGGCGGTGGATATCTCGGCCGAGCCCGGCGTGTCCTTGTGGGACATCGCGGCGCTGCAGATCATCGTGGAGGAGGCGGGCGGCGTCTTCACCGACCTGGGCGGCAACGCGACACCGGACGGCGGCAGCGTGGTCTGCACCAACGCCCGGCTGCACCAGGAGGTGCTCGACCGCCTGGCTAGCCCCGGAACATGACCTGATGTGCATAAATGCCTAGCCGGATCGGCCTGGGATAAGGCCTTGCCCTGGCGCGGGCATGCGCGGATGCTGGAGGGACTAGTACGTCACAAAGGCACAAGCGCATCCGCAACGAGGCGGCACACCCCGGCCGGCCCGGTCAGCAGCACCGGCCGGGCGGGTCGTGACGCCTCGGACACAGCCCGGGGAGTGATCGATCGTGAAGGTGCGAGACGGCATGACCAGTCTGGTGCTCACCATCGGGCCCGCGCATACCCTCCGCGAGGCGGCGCGCCTCATGTCGGCCCGCCGGGTGGGTGCGGCCGTGGTGAGCGACGACCAGCACGGGGGGATCGGCATCCTGACCGAGCGCGACATCCTGGACTCGATCGGCGCGGGACAGGACCCCGACGGTGAGCTGGCCGCGGAGCACCGCACCACGGACGTGGTGTTCGCGTCGCCCGACTGGACCCTGCAGCAGGCCGCGGAGACCATGGTGCGGTCCGGCTTCCGGCACCTCGTGGTGATCGAGGGCCAGGAAGTCATCGGGCTCCTGTCGATGCGCGACATCGTGCGGGTCTGGGCCGACGCCGCCACGCCGGTGGCCTCGGCCCAGGCCGCCGCACCGGCCTGAAACCAGCCGGATACCGCACCGACCTGCAAGATCTCTGCCGCGTGCGCCCCGCGGCAGAGGCAGGGCAGTATGCGGCCGGCCAGAGGTGACATGAGACGGTAGCGGGATGCGGCTCTGTGGCGCAGTGACGCTCGTGACCGGCGGATCGTCGGGTATCGGCGCCGCTACGGCACGTGTGCTGGCCAGGGCGGGAGCCCGGCTGATGATCGCTGGGCGGGACCCGGCGCGGCTGGACGCGGTGGCCAGGGACACGGGCGCCCTGGCCCTGAAAGCCGACCTCGCCGAGCCGCAGGGCCCGGCCGAGCTGGCCGACGCGGCGCTGCAGATGGCGGCCGAGGACGCCACCGCCCACGGCATCGACATCCTGATCAATAACGCGGGTGTGGGCTGGTGCGGCCCGGTCGGCGAGATGACCGGCGACAAGATCGCCGAGATCCTGGCCGTCAACCTGGCCGCGCCGATCGAGCTGACCCGGCGGCTGCTGCCCCGGATGACCGCGCGGGGCAGCGGCCGGATCGTGTTCGTCTCGTCGATCGTGGGCGCGACCTCGGTCCGGGACGAGGCGGTGTACTCCGCGGCCAAGGCGGGCCTGGGCAACTTCGCCGAGAGCCTCGCCCACGAGCTGGAAGGCTCCGGTGTGGGCGTTTCGGTGATCGTGCCCGGCGTGATCAACACCCCGTTCTTCGAGCGCCGCGGCCGCCCCTACGGGCGCAGGAAGCCCGAGCCGCTCCCGCCCGAGCGGGCCGCCGAGGCGATCATGTCCGCGCTCGAGCACGACCGACAGCTGGTCTACGTTCCGCGCTGGATGAGCATCCCCGCCCGCTTGCACGGCGCGGCCCCGCGGACGTTCGCGCTGCTGGCGCACTGGTTCGGCGACCATGGCTGAGCTGGGCCGCCCGGCGCCCCGCAGGCCCGGGCCCAGATCTCAATCTCCGCAACGAGGACCCTCACCCGCACCCGGGACGCCTCGGTCACGGCCCTAGTGGCGGCCAGGCCGCCGGCCCGGTGCGGTGCCCCTGGACAGCGGTGAGGGCTCCGTGCGCCTCCCCAGCCCGGCCCACGGAGCCCTCCGCCCCCCGAGTGGCCCCGGAACCGGGGGCCGCCCGGGTCCGTAGCCATCGGAAACCAGTTCATCAGGCAAGAGCTATAAAGGACAGGGCCAAAAGTACTATTTTTGGACAAAAAATTTTGCTATCCTGCGCCACTTCCGAAAACTGGGCGCCCGGCGCGGCAGGATGGTCTGCGCATCGTGACCACGAGACCGGGCGCCGGGGCGCCCTGGATGGTCTGCGCATGGTGACCGCGTGGCTGGCGGCGGCAGGAGGTGAGGACGGTGGGCGACGCGACGGGCGGTGCCGCCGCGGGCCCGGCCGGGCCGGCCGCCCGCACCTGGCCCGGGACCCGGGGGTGGCTCGGCGCCGCGGCCCTGGCCGTGGCGGTGGCCTGCCTGATCCCGCCGGTCAGCTCGCTGGCCGGGCGTTACGTGCTGGCCGAGACGGTCCAGTTCGCCTGCTTCGCCATGGTGATCCCCGCCCTGCTGGTGCTCGGCGCCCCCTGGCGGCTGCTGGGACTGGCCGGGGCGCCGGCGCGGCTCGCCCGGGCCCGCGAACGCCACCCGTCGTTCATCCGGTCGGCCGGGTTCCTGGCCGCCTTCGCCGCGCTGGCGGTGACCTGGCGGCTGCCCCCCGTCATCGACGCGGTAGCCCGGCACCCGGGCCTCGCCCCGGCCGAGCTGGCCAGCCTGCTGATCACCGGGGTGGCTCTGTGGCTGGAGCTGGTGCCCTCTCCCCCGTTGCGGCCGCGCGGCCGGGGCGGGCTGCACCTGGCCGTCATCGCGGCCTTCGCCATGTGGCTGATCTGGATCATCGCCTACATCCTGGGGATGGCCACCCACGGCGTGTTCCACGCTTACCGCTATCACCCCGGCGGCCCGCTGAGCGCGGTCGCCGACCAGGAACTTGCCACCGCGGTGCTGTGGGTGGCCGCCGCGGCGTGCTTCATGCCGGTCATCTTCACGGCGGCGCACCGCTGGCTGCACGACGGCGACAACGTGGAGGCCGAGCTGGAGCGGGTGACCGCTACCGCGGCGCTGCCCGCGGTCCGGGGCTGGGGTCCGCGCCGGGCGGGCTAGCCGCGTCGCGCGGGCCGGCCGCGTCACCTGGGCCGGCCGCCTCACCCGGATCGGCCACATCATCCCGCGGGACATCGGCCGGGCCGGCCACGGAGCCCCCGAGGTGGCGCTCGCGCCCGGCTAGCGCGGCGATGGAGGCCGTGATGCCGGTGTCGCGGTCACCCACGAGCTCCCAGGACCGGGCGACGCCGATGAGCAGGGAGCCGGCCAGGACGTTGCCGATCGCGTCGATCGGCGTGTGGCTGTGCGGGTGCGCGATCGACACGATGCCCGACCAGATCTCGACGCCAAAGGCCGCCAGCAGCAGCACGATCAGCCCGAGCTGACTCTGGAACCGTCCCCGCGCCACGGGGTCGGCCAGGATGGACCGCACCCCGCCGAGGGTGAACAGGATGCCGCCGACCGCGAACGCGGCGGCCGGATAGCCGATCTCGTTGTTAGGCACCAGGCCGAAGAGGGAGACCGACAGGGCGTTCGTGAACGCGATCAGCGCCGCCGCCGCGCGGACCTGCCGGATGACGTCGGGACGCTGCCCCGTGGGCGTCCGGGGAGCCACCGAGAGGGCCACGAACAGCAGCCCGGTGAGCGCGCCGGCGGACCCGGCGATGGCCACGAACAGATCCCGGTATGTCCCAGTCACCACGGGGCGTCAGCCTACTGGGTGTGCCCCGGCCAGCCGGGTCAGCCCAAGGGGCGGCGTGTCACCGGCGACGCCGGTCCTGGGGGCGCCCCCGCGGGGCCTGCGGGGGCGGCTCAGCCCGCCACATCGGTGCGCAGCACGCTGAACCAGATCCCGTCCCGCCAGGCGCCGTCCCGCCAGCCGATACCGCGCAGCAGGCCTTCCCGGGTGAACCCGGCCTTCTCCAGGGCCCGCTGCTCGGCCACGTTGCCCGCCTCGGTGGCCGCCTCGATCCGGTGCACCGGGGTGTGCGCGAACAGGTAGCGCACCAGCAGCCGGTGCGCCTCGGTGCCGTACCCGTGCCCCCGGGCCTCCGGGAGCAGCGCGATGCCGATCTCCCAGCAATAGGCGGTCGGGGTGGGGGTCTTGCGCCGCCAGTTCATGATGCCCAGCCGTTCCTGGCCGCGGACCACCACGAGGGTCCCGCCGTCGTCGCCGAGCAGGCCGTTCTCCGCCCACCGGCGCTGCCACCGGGTGCGGTCGCTCCAGCCGTACCAGGAGAACTCCCCCGCCTGGGCCGGGTCACCCCCGGTCAGGACGCCCAGGAGGGCCAGATCGTGCTCTTCGACGGGCCGCAACGCGATCGGATCGTCCATGACAGCATCCTGCCGCAGGGACCGGAAGCGCAGCCGGGTGATCACCGTGGTTGGCCGGCCGCGAGGGGGGCAGGTCTCAGGCCATGGCAGCCAAGACCTACCTGGCCACCGGGGCCGCCACCGCCGCCGCCGCGGCGGCGGGCAGCGCCGCGACCGACGTGGACAGTTCCTGGTACCGCTCGCTCGACCTGCCCGCGTGGCAGCCGCCCGGCCAGGTCATCGGCCAGGTCTGGACCGTGCTCTACACGCTGACGGCCGGGGCCACCGGGCGGGCCTGGACCCGGGCTGACCCGGCCGGACGCCGCCGCCTGGCGGCGGCGCTCGGTGTCAATCTGGCCCTGAATGCGGCGTGGCCGTGGGTGTTCTTCCGCGGGCACCGGCCCGCGCTGGGGGTGGCGGTCATCGGCGTCCTGGAAGTCTCCACGGCCGTCCTGACCAGGGAGGTGGCCCGGGCGGACCGGAAGGCGGCCATCGCGCTGCTGCCCTACCTGGGCTGGAACGCCTTCGCCCTGGGACTGAACGCCAGGATCGCCGCCGTCAACCGGGACGGCCGCGGCCGCTGAACCGGGCGGGCGCGCCCTGGGCCATCTCGCCGTAGCCGCATCCCCCACGGCCGGCGCCACCGCTTCCCCGGCCCCATCCCGGCCCGGCCGGGCGACGCGGGTCAGGCCGCCGGGGGGAGCGCGGCCAGCTTGCCGAGCGCGGATTCCCAGCCCGGGCCGACGTTCTCCGCGACCGAGGGCATGGCTACGGCGAGCTCGCCGAGCTGCTCGTGGACCAGGGTGAGCAGGGTGCCGCCGTCCGGATCGTCGCCGAACGTGACGGTCAGCCGCGAGTCGAAGACCGGGCCTTCGGTGCGCTCCGGGCCGACGAACCCCCAGCGGAACACCAGGCGCTCGCCCGGCACGAGCTCGAGCAGCTCAGCCTCGAAGCCGCCGATATGGCGGCCGGCATCCTCCTGCCAGATCCGGTAGCTGCCGCCGGGCCACTCCTCCACCTCGGCCCGGGCCATGGTCATGTCGCCCGGGGCCATCCAGAGCCGCAGCAGCTCGGGCTCCAGCCAGGCCCGGTAGACCTGGCCGGGAGGAGCCGGGATGAGGCGTTCCACCCGGACCACGGCGTGTGGCGCAGTACTCGGAGTCATTTACCCGTCCAGTTCGTTAGGCATAGCTCAACCTTATGGTTGATCTTCCTGCCCGGGGATGGGCTCCTGTGCCGGGCCGCCGGGCCGCAAGCCAGAATCAGCGCATGGCTGTTGCACGCTCGGTTGCGTTGTTCATCGCCGCTGGCCTGGCGGAAATCGGCGGCGGGTACCTCGTCTGGCGCTGGCTGCGGGACGGGGCGCCGGTCATCGTCGGCATCCTGGGCGCGGCCATCCTCGTGGTCTACGGGGTCATCCCGACCCTGCAGAAGAGCGCGGACTTCGGCCGCATCTACGCGGCCTACGGCGGCGTGTTCGTGGTCGCGTCGCTGCTGTGGGGCTGGGGCGTGGATAAGAGCCGCCCGGACCGCTTCGACTGGGCCGGGGCCGCGGTGGTCCTGGCCGGCGTGGCGATCATCTACTTCGCCCCGCGCCGCTGATCCCGTGCTTCCAGGCCGCGTAGGCGCCGGGCAGGCAGGCCGCGCAGGGGCGGTAGCCGGCCGCGACCGCGGTCTGCTCGTCGGCGAAGAACACGCGGTCGGGCACGTATCCCCCGGCGGCGATGGCGCGCCGGGCCGCCGGGCAGTCGAGCCGGCCATAGATCCTGGTCCTACGGTGCCCGCCGAGCCGGCCGGGCGTCGCGCTGAGATAGGGACGCCGGCCGGCGCCGAGCAGCGTGTACGTCCGGCCGCCCGGCGCCTGCGCCGGACTCCCTGGCCCGGGCGCGTCCCCGTCCCGGGCCCGCCCCGGCCCGGCCATCAGGCGGCGTCGTGGAAGACGAGGCCCAGGGTGAACCGCTGCCCGGAGCGGATGACGGACACGCCGTGCCGGACCGGGGCGGCCGACCAGCCGCGCCGGGACTCGACCGGGCGGTCGCGGGTGGTGAAGACCAGGCCGTGCCCGTGCGGGATGAGGGTGGCCGTGCCGCGGGACTGGGCGCGCGGACGCTGCTCGTACAGCAGGAACTCCCCACCGCTGTGATCGGCGCCCGGGTGGCTGAGGTTGATCACGACCTGCAGCGGGAACACCAGGTCGCCGTACAGGTCACGGTGCAGGGCGTTCCAGTCCCCGGCCCGGTACCGCAGCAGGATCGCGGTGGACCTGGTCTGCCCGGCGGCGTGGCACGCCGCGAGCCAGTCATCGAGGCGGTCCGGCCACGGCGCCGGGCGGCCGAGACGGGCCCACCAGTCGCGGGCGATCGGCAGCAGCCTCGGGTACAGGGCCTGCTTCAGCGCGGTGACGGCCTCGGGATACGGCCGGGCGAAGTAGCGGTACTCCCCCTCGCCGAAGCGGTGCCGGGCCATGTTGACGGTGGACCGGAACCGGGTGCCGTCGGGATAGAGGGCGGCGAGCGCAGCCGCCTCCTCGCTGCTGAGCAGCGGCCCGGTCAGGCCGCAGCCGTACCCGTCAAGGCCGGCCCGGACCGCGTCCCAGTCGGTGGCGTCCACGCGGTCCGGCCAGGTCCCGGCCGCGTTCCCGGCAGCCGTGCTCGGGGTGCTGGTCTGAGGCTCATGCTGCGGCCTCCTCCAGGGTGAGCAGGGTGCGCTTGGCGTCGGGGCCGCCGCGGTAGCCGCCCATGCTGCCGTCGGCGCGGACCACGCGGTGACACGGCACCACCACCGGCAGCGGGTTGGTCGCGCAGGCGGTACCGACGGCCCGGACCGCCTTCGGGCTGCCCGCCAGCCCGGCGACGGTGGAGTAGCTGGCCGTGTGCCCGTAGCCGATGTCAGGCAGGTGCGCCAGCACCGTGCGCCGGAACCCGGCGGACAGCCGCCAGTCCAGCGCCAGGTCGAACGTGCGCCGCCGGCCGGCGAAGTACTCGTCCAGCTCCCGGGCGGCCGTGTCCAGGCGGCCGGGGGCGCGCAGGATGCGCGGGCTGACTTTGTCCGCCAGCGTTTGCAGCACGGCGTCGTGGTCCTCGAGGGCGAAGGCCACCCGGATCAGGCCCTGCTCGGTGGCGGCCAGCAGCAGCGGGCCGACGGGACTGTCGGTGACCCGGTAGGCGACGTCGAGCACGCCGTCCTGCTGTGCGGCGGCCGCCAGCCGGGCGTGCAGGCGGCCGAGCTGATCCGGGTCGTCGGGGAAGGCCCGGGCCAGCGCCCCGGCTGTGTCGTCGATAGTCATCGGGACGCTCCTTTCGGTGTCGATGCGGGCGGGGGTGGCTGCCGGGCGGGCCCGGCGGCCGGCGCGCCGGACCGGGTGGCCGCCCGTCCTGCGCCGCCCGGGTAGGAGCGGCGCAGCCGGGCGACGCCGTCGGCCGCCGCGCGGCGGGCGGCCTCGGCGCTGCCGCCGAGGATGGCGGCCACGTCCGCGTAGGGCAGCCCGGCCAGGTAGTGGTAAGCGACGGCCTGTTTCTGCTTGGCGGGCAGCCGGGTGAGGGCGTCGGCCAGGTCATCGTCGGCGACCAGGCCGCCGCCCTCACCCGGCACACCCGGGCCGCCGCCGTTCGCGCCCCCGGATACCGGCGCCGGGGTCTCCGGGGTCTCCGCCACCGGGATTGCGCGGCGGGCGGCCGCCCGGGTCACGTCGATGGCCTTGCGGTGGGCGATGGTGACCAGCCAGGCCTCGACGTTCGCGTCGGGCGGCAGGTCCGGATAGGCCCTCAGCGCGGACAGGAACGTTTCCGACCAGGCGTCGTCTGCGTCGGCGGGGCCGAGGATGGCCCGGCAGACCCGCAGCACGGTGCGGCCGTGCGACGCGACGACGCTCTCGAACGGTGGCTTGCCTGTCATAACCAGTAGACGTCCTGGATCTGGGTTCCGTGAGGTGCCCCGGCGATCAGGCTGTCCCAGGCCCATGCTCAGGTCCTGCGCTGCCGCGGTGCTCAGGCCTGGGTGATCAGGCCCAGCTGCCGCAGCACCGTGACGCCGTCGTCGAGGCCGATCTCCTCGGTGATGAGGCCATTCTCGACCTTCAGCACGGTAATGCCGGTGAACCGCATGGTCTTCCCGGTCCTGGCGGGCAGGGAACCGACCGGCATGTCGTCGAACGGGTCACCCGTCTGGGTGCCGCCGCCCTCCCACTGGCCGACGACGTAATCGCCCTCGGCGATCAGGTCGGCGGTCCCCCAGAAGTTCAGGTCGGGGAAGGCGGCACGGAACTTCGTGGCGAACTCGCGCACCTGGTCCCGGCCACGGCACGGCGCATGCAGGGAGTACTCGAAGCGGATGTCCGGGGCCGCGAGTTCGCCGATGACCGCGGGGTTGAAGTCCTGGCCCCAGAACTCAGCGAACCAGCGGGCGACGACGGCCTTGTTGTCTTCGGTGGACATGGATCATCCCTTTCCTGGCGGTGACAGCGCTCCCGGCCGGATGCGCTCGCCGGGAAGACGGGGGATGAGGGGCGGACGTGAGACGGCGCGGTCAATGTCCTGCGAACCTCACGAAACGCCGGCCCGGCGCGTCTTCCGGGTACCGACGATGCAAGCGAAGGAGCAGAGGATGACGACCGAGACGAGCACGCGGGCTGACGCCCGGCGGACCGCCGGAGTGCCCGCTGAGCAGGTGCCCGCTGAGCCGGTGACCGCCGAGCCGGTGACGGCTGAGCACACCGTCCTCGCCACGCGGCTGGGCGACCTGACCATCGTGCGCGACGGAGCGGCGCTGACCGGCCTGTACTTCCCGCATCACTGGTACCGGCCCAGCCCGGCGAGTTTCGGGCGGCGCAGCGGCGAGGGCTTCGCGGAGGTCACCCGGCAGCTCGGGGAGTACCTGGACGGCACCCGGACAGAGTTCGGACTGCCCCTCGACGCCCGGGGCACCGAGTTCCAGCGGCGCGTCTGGGCGCTGATCGCGGAGATTCCGTACGGGCAGACGGCCAGCTACGGCGACCTGGCCCGGCGTCTGGGCGGCGACGCGAACGCGCGGGACGTCGGCGGGGCCGTGGGCCGCAACCCGCTGAGCATCCTGATCCCGTGCCACCGGGTGGTGGGCAGCACCGGCAAGCTGACCGGCTACGCCGGCGGCCTGGCGCGCAAGCGGGCGCTGCTGGACCTGGAGCGGACGGGTTCCCCGGGCCTGTGGTGACTGGCCCTGTGGTGACTGGCCCTGTGGTGACTGGCCCTGTGGTGACCCGGGCCCGGGGTCCCGCCTGGTACGGCGGGGCCCCGGGCGGGGGCGGCTGGGGTCAGCGCTCGTAACTGCCGGGAGTCCAGGCGTGCGTGGCCACCCCGACCGCGTTCCAGGCGTTGATCGTGATGATCAGGGCCAGCAGGGCGGCGACCTCGTCCGGGCCGTAGTGCGCCGCGACGGCCTCGTACGCCTCGTCGGGCACATGGTCGCCGGCCATCAGCGTCACCGCCTCGGTGAACGCCAGCGCGGCCCGTTCCCGGACTGAGAAGTAGGGCGTGTCCCGCCAGGCGGCGATGCCGTACAGGCGCTGCTCGCTCTCTCCGACCGCGCGGGCGTCCTTGGTGTGCATGTCGATGCAGTACGCGCAGCCGTTGAGCTGTGAGGCGCGGACCCGGACCAGCTCGCGCAGCCGGGCGTCGAAGCCCACCCGGTCCAGTTCCTTGGTGGCCGCCTTGTCCAGCTGGGCCAGGGCCCGGGCGAATCCGGCCGCGTGGCCATCGAAGTCCAGCCGGACCGGGATCGTGAACGGGGACTGGGTGGTCGTGTCTTCCTGGGTGTCTGAAAGTGCCATAACCACAAGCTAGAGGTCAGCCGGCTCAAGAGTAAGCTCCACTTTCGTGCCAGAAACATGGGCCAGTTCCGGGGTGGACCTGCACCTGGGCCGCACCGGCCCGCGGGTGCGCGCCAGCCTGGAGGGCCAGCTCCGCGAGGCGGTCCGGTCCGGCCTGCTGCCGCCCGGGCTGCGCCTGCCGTCTTCCCGCTCGCTGGCCGCCGACCTGGGGGTGGCCCGCAACACCGTGGTCAACGCCTACGGGCAGCTGGTTGCCGAGGGCTGGCTCGTCGCCCGCCAGGGCTCAGTCACCCGGGTCGCCGGGCCGCCGCCCGCGGCCGAGGCCGTGACCGCCCGGGCCGGGGCGCCCCGCCGGCTGCGCTACGACCTGCGGCCCGGCTCACCCGACGTGGCGGCCTTCCCCCGCTCCCGCTGGCTCGCGGCGGCGCGCCGGGCCCTGAACACCGCCCCGTCCGAGGCGTTCGGCTACACCCGGGACGCCTGCGGCCGGCCAGAGCTGCACCAGGCCCTGGCCGGGTACCTGGCCCGGGCGCGCGGCGTACGGGTGAGCCCGGACCGGATCGTGGTCTGCTCCGGGTTCACCCAGGGCCTCGGCCTGATCTGCCGGGTCCTGCGCGGCCGGGGCGCCACGACCCTGGCTATCGAGGCCTACGGCCTGCCGGACCTGCGCAGCATCGCGGCCGAGCACGGGCTGCGCACCCGCACGCTCCAGGTGGATGAGGGCGGCGCTGTCCTCGCCGGGCCCGGCGAGGCAGGCAGGCCCGGCGGGGCAGGCGGCCCCGCCGAGGCGGGCGGGCTCGGCGGCGCGGACGCCGCGCTGCTGACCCCGGCGCACCAGTTCCCGCTGGGCGGCGTGCTCGCCCCCGGCCGGCGGACCTGGGCTATCGAATGGGCCGCACGGACCGGCGGGCTGCTCATCGAGGATGACTACGACGGGGAATTCCGCTACGACCGCCAGCCGGTCGGGGCCATGCAGGCGCTCGGGCCGGAGCAGGTCATCTACGCCGGGACGGCCAGCAAGAGCCTCGCGCCCGGCCTGCGGCTGGGCTGGCTCGTCGTCCCCGCCCACCTCGTGGACGAGGTCGCCGCGGCCAAGGCCCTCACCGACCGGCATTCCAGCAGCTTCGACCAGCTCACGCTGGCCGAGTTCCTCACCTCGGGGGCCTACGACCGGCAGGTGCGCCGCGCCCGGCTGGCCTACCGCCGCCGGCGCGACCACCTCGTCGCCGAGGTCCGGCGGCACGTGCCGCAGGCGCGGGTTACCGGGGTCGCCGCCGGGCTGCACGCGCTGCTGGAACTGCCCGCGGGCGTGGACGAGGACGACATCGTCGCCCGGGCCGCGGACCGGCACGACCTGGCCCTCGAAGGCCTCCAGCCCTACCGCGCGGACGCTGGTCCGCACGGATCCGGCCTGCCTGGGCCCGCCCCATACGGGCCCGCGCTGGTCATCGGGTACGCGACCCCGCCCGAGCACGCCTTCACCGGCGCCGTCGCGCGGCTGATGGCCGTGCTCACTGACGCCCTGCGCAGCCGGGGCTGACGTTACGCGTCGTCGGGCCCGGGCCCGGTGTGGAAGATCGGCCAGCAGATCTGCGTCCGCCACCGGGACGCGTCCGGGGTGTCGCGCCGGTAGGTGAGGTAGTACTCGCGGATCGGCCCGTCAACGGCCAGCGCGTGCTGGGTGACGTACGTGGCCAGTGAGCCGTAGGCGCGGTCCACGTCGGTGTGCGCGCCGGGATGAATGATGGTGGCGAACTCCGCCGGCGGCACGACCAGCGGCGTCACCCGGCCCATGGGCTTCGGCGACCCGCCGCACGGCACGAAGATGGTGGCCTGGCCCAGGCCGTGGGAGAACAGCTCGGTCGCGAAGATACCGCCGCTGGAGCCGGCCGGGGAAAGGTTCTGGGCCTCCAGCGTGGCGTAGAGCTCACCCAGCGCCCCCTGGAACCAGGTTCCCGCGTCCTCGATGTCCAGCGTCTCGCTGATCGCGGCGGACGGTGTGGCCGCCGCGCGCAGCCGCCCGATGGCGGCCAGCTCGGGTGGCGCCGGGCGGGCCAGCAGGTCGCGCAGTGACGATACGGCGCCCTGCGTCCGGGCCAGCCCTTCTTCCAGCCGGTTCAGGTGGGCCGCGATGAGCTCGTTGCGGGTCTCGATGTCCGGTGCCTCCAGCACCTGCCGGACCTCGTCCACCGGCATGTCCAGATCACGGAAACGCCGGATGATCTGCGCGGCCGGGATCTGCGCGGTGGTGTAGCGGCGGTAGCCCGTGTCCGCGTCCACGTCGGCCGGCTCCAGCAGGCCGACCCGGTGGTAGTAGCGCAGGGTCTTCACGCTCATGTGGGTCGCTCGGGCGAAGTCCCCTATCGCCAGGCAGTTCCGCATGACACGAGTCTGCATCCTCCCCCAGGGGGAGAGTCACCACCCGATGGCGTGGTTGACCGTCCCCCGGCGGCAGCCGCGAGGGTGATTGATGCCCGGCCGTGGGGCCGGCTGCCGAGAGAGAGGAAGCACAGCATGCGCGCCACCGAGCTGACCGGGGTCGTCGCCGCCCACATCGCCGGCGTCAACGCGCTGGACACGGACGCCATCATGGCCACGTTCGCCGGCGACGCGTACGTCAACGACGCCCGCCGCGAGTTCACCGGCGCCGGCGCGATCCGCCGCTGGGTGGAGAAGGAAATGGTCGGCGACAAGGTCCAGATCGAGGTCCGCGAGGTGCTGGACCACTACGGCGACACGATCGTGCGCGGGTCCTACACCGGCGAGTTCGACAAGTCCGGCCTGCCCGACGACCTCGTCCTGTCGAACTACTTCAGCGTCCGCGGCGGCAAGATCGTCAGCCTTGTCGTGATCTTCAACCAGCCGGCCGGGTCCTGAGCCGGGCCGTGAATACCGGCGTCCCGCAGTGAGATGCCGTAATCTTCGTACATGTATTCGACACAAGTCTCTCGGTATGTGAGCGCTCCGCGGTCAGATGTCTACCGGGCGCTCCTGGACGCGGACGCGGTCGCGCGGTGGCGGGTCCCAGACGGGATGAGCAGCCAGGTGCACGCGTTCGACGCCCGCGAGGGCGGCTCATTCCGCGTGTCGCTCAGCTACGACGCGCCGACCAGCACCGGCAAGTCCGCGCCGAACACGGACACGTATCACGGCCACTTCGTGAAGCTCGTGCCGGACGAGCAGGTGGTCGAGGTGGTCGAGTTCGAGACGGACGATCCGGCCCTCCGCGGCGAGATGACGATAACGACCACGCTGACGGACGCGGACGGCGGCACCGACGTGGTCATGGTGCACCAGGGGCTTCCGGACAGCGTCCCGCCGGCCGACAACGAGACCGGCACGCGGATGGCCCTGGACAACCTGGCCCGGCTCGTCGAGGCCCGTTAGACCGCGGCCTGGTGGCTGACGCGACGCCGCGGTGCACCCGGCCTGTCAGCCGGAGCGGCGGCCAGGAGGCTGCTGATTGAACAGGACGGTCCGCAGGTCCCTGATGGTCAGGTCCAGCTCGTTGACGGCGTCCCATATCCGCCCGGCCGCCGGATGATCGCCGAGGATGCCCAGGGCGGTGTGCAGCGACAAGCCCGCGGAGAACAGCCTGGTCACGAGGAGATCGTTCATGCCCTCGGCGATCCGGTCCCGGTCTTCCGCCTGCCGGATGAGGAACTGCAGGGACTCAGCCTCATCCGCCGCCTGCGCTGACGTGGCCCGGGGCTCTGATTTGGCCAGGGACAGCGTGACCGTGGCGCCCCGGTACCCTCCGGCGTCGTCCACGCGCGTGGAGATGAGCATGTCGAACCAGCGTGACGTGTCCGGACTGTGGCAGGGCACCTCAACGGCCAGCGGGCCGGGCAGATCTCCCGCGAGCGCCTGCCTGATGGCGCCCGCGACTTCCAGGGCCACCGGGTCATCGCGGGCCGCGGCGCACACCTCGAGGTAGGACATCCCCGGGCCTATCCGGGACATCTCTGCCCGGTTCGCCTCGGCGAAGGCCTGCCAGGCGGGGTTGACCGACACGATCACGCCGTGCTGGTCCAGCAGCGCGATCTCCGTGCCGGGACCGGGATCCGGTACGTCCTTCCCGGCCGGCTCACCGCCCGGGCCCGGCCCCGCCGATTGCGTCCCGCCCGGCTGGGTCCCGGCCGGCTGGATCTTGCCCGGCTGGCGACCCTCGGCTCCCGCCCTGGCCAGCGGGCGACCCTCCCCGGACCCGGCCGGCCGGTCCGGCACCGGCGTCAGGGCTTGTTCAGCCGGTGTGCTGGCCGCCAGGGCCGTGTCGAGAGAGGGATAAACGGACACCAGCCAGTCAATGCCGCTGATGCTGAACATGCGCCTGACGGTCTCGCAGGTAACGACCAGCCGCAAGGCAGTGCCGCTGATCACCGCACGCTGGTAGGCGCGGGCCACGGCCTCCGTACCTGAATGGTCACACGAGACGGTGGCGCTCATGTCCGCGATCAGCGTGGTCGCACCGCGATTGATAACGGACAGCAGCTCGCTGCGGATCTCCCCGGCATTAGACAGGTCTATGCGGCCCGGAAGGACCACGACCGCCCGCTGGTCCGCCCAGAGCACTGGATAAGGATCCGCGATCACGACAGCACCTCATTATCCGGCCAGTCCCGGCCGGCATTCCTCCTGTTGCCGAACTTGTGTCACTTAGTCCCCATCGGTCCCATGCGGGTCACGGCAGCCGCGCCACCCCAGGTCCTACCCAGGCGGTCACCTGCACCGCTGGGTTGACCGGGGCGGAACAGTACATATCCCGGTTCGATTTTGACCCTACGCGCCGGCCCCTGGCGTGGATAGAGCCCGCCAGGTGAACATCAGCGATCTTGGCGATCGCATTACCGGGCGGAGATCGTGGCCAATTTTTCGTATACCAAATTATTTCTGCAGTACATAGATCGCCTGGATCAAGCGTCCGAATTGATCGGTAAACATATGATTTCGTCACCGTCGCCCGGGAGTCAGGAGCCGTGTCACGGGACCTGGCTCCCGGGGTAGCTGGGGCTTCTGGTGGCCGGTCCGGGGACGGATCCTCACCGGCCCCATCAGCATTGGCGCATCAGGCCGTTTGTGACTCCCTGGGCGATCCCGGGCCGGGCGATAAGTTCGTTATAGAAAAACGGCCCGTGCTGCCTCCGCCCGCGCCCGGGGACGGGAGCTGCGCTGGTCCGGCCGGCCGCCTGATGCTGACGGCTACCGGGCGCCCCTGGGCCCGGTACCGGAAGCCCGTGCTCGCCGCGGCGCGGCACTGATAGCCCGCGGGGATAGTCTTCGGGGTATGCGTCGCAGCGGCCAGATCGCCGGCGCCGTGGTCCTGCTTCTTGGCGTCTTCTGGGCCGGGCGTGAGACGGCTCATGGCCTCACTGCCTTCTGGGATCACTGGTGGTGCCCGATTCCGCTGGCCCTGATCCTGCTCGGCCTGGCGGCTCTCGCGGCGACCCTGCGGCCCTCGCGCACCGCGTAACAGGTCAGGACTCCAGATAGCGCAGGACGGCGAGCACCCGGCGGTGATCAGCGTCGGACGGCGCCAGGCCGAGCTTGCTGAAGATGCTCCCGACATGCTTTTCGACCGCCCGCTCCGAGACCACGAGAAGTCCGGCTATCGCGCCATTGGACCGGCCTTCGGCCATCAGGGCCAGCACTTCGCGTTCCCTGGCCGTGAGGGAGCCGAGCCCGTCGGTGCGGCGGCTGGCGCCGAGCAGCTGCGTCACGACCTCCGGGTCGAGAGCGGTGCCGCCGGCCGCCACCCGGCTCAGCGCCTCGACGAACTCACTGACGTCGGCGACCCGGTCCTTGAGCAGGTACCCGACACCCGCGGCGCCGCCGCCGGACGCCGCGCCGAGCAGGTCGGCCGCGTACCGGGTCTCGATGTACTGGGAGAACACCAGCACCCCGGTCGTGGGGTGGTCACGGCGGATGGCGATCGCCGCGCGCAGGCCCTCGTCGGTGTAGCCCGGCGGCATCCGCACGTCCACCACGGTGACGTCCGGCTCGTGCTCGTCCACCGCGGCCCGCAGGTCCTCGCCATTGCCGACGGCGGCGACCACCTCGTGGCCACGGTCGGCCAGGATCTCGGCCAGGCCCGCCCGGACGACGGCCGAGTCCTCGGCAATGACAACCCGCATCGGCAGCTCCGCTTCAGTCAGGCGTGGGACGGCAGCTCAACGGTGACCACGGTAGGGCCGCGGGGCGGGCTGGTGACCTGCAGCCTGCCGTCCACGGTCCGGACCCGCTCATCGAGCCCGGCCAGGCCGCCGCGGGGCTCGATGCGGGCGCCTCCGGAGCCGTCGTCGCTGACCCGTACCCGCAGCAGTCCCGCCACGTGCACCACCTCCAGCGTGGCGTGCCGGGCGCCGCTGTGCTTGACCACGTTGGTGAGCAGCTCGGCCGCGCAGAAGTAGGCGATGGTCTCGATCGCGGCCGACGGGCGCTCGGGCAGGTCGATGACCAGCTCAACGGGCACGTCGCTGCGTGCGGCGAGGGTGGTGAGCGCGGCGCCGAGGCCTTGGTCCAGGACCGGGGGGTGGATCCCGCGGGCCAGGTCGCGCAGCTCGATGATGGCTTCCTTGGCGCTGCGGTGGGCCGCGTCGACCAGTTCCAGGGCCCGCTCCAGGTCGGCCTGCTCGGTTCCGCTGATCGTGCCGCCGAGCTTTTCCCGGGCCAGGCCCAGCTTCATGGCCACGGCGACCATCTGGGCCTGCGCCCCGTCGTGCAGGTCCCGCTCGATCCGGCGCAGCCGCGCGGCCGAGTCATCCACCGCCTGGGCCCGGGTCTGCTCCAGTTCACGCACCCGGTGCTCCAACGGCGGACCGAGCAGCCGGGCGATCTGCTTGCCATCCACGGTGTTGAACTTGCTCAGCCACCACGGGCAATAAAGAAGCATGGCCGCGCCCACCGGAACCAGGGCGAAGGTGGCCGCCAGGGTGTGCAGCGACCCGACCAGGACCAGGGGATCTGGTTTGTACCAGTTCAGCCAGCCGGGCACGTGGATCACCACGTGGTTGACGTGCAGGATCTCCCACCAGATCGGCAAGGTCAGGTAGGGCAGCCCGAACAGCAGGTAGGCCGTGATGAACGCGCCCAGCACCGAGAGCGGCAGTTTGAGCAGCAGGTAGCCAGAGGCCCGCCAGCCGACGGGATCGGTCAGCCGGGCCCGGGTCCGGCCGAAGGCACCAGGCTGCGGGCGCAGCGGGGGCGGCGCGGCGATTTGCAGCCCCAGCAGCCGGTTGGCCAGGCGGCGGTGGACCGCGCCGAGCTGCCGGGAACCCACCAGGGCCAGGATCAGCAGCGGCAGCCCGAGCAGCATGCCCGCGAAACTGAGCGACATCCCGAAGCCGACGGTGAGGGCGACGGCGATGAAGACAAAGCCGGGCACCGCGAGCAGCAGCCCGAGGGTCGCGTACTCGACCTGCCGCCAGGTATCCGGGGTGAACGGCGCCCGCAGCAGCCTCAGCGCGGTCTGCCGGAACCAGATCCGGTCGTGCGGGGGGCTGGGCGGCGGCGCGGGAAGCGCGGCGGGAATGGCGAAGGTGCCGCGCCAGGCATCGGCGGGCGCGGGTGGCACTGCTGGGCCGCCCTGCTGGCCGGTCACCGGGTTTGCGCTGTCCATGACGGAACTCTCCGCTTCCGTGTCCAGTATCTGCCCGAACCGCGCGCACCGCGAGCGGTCCTATCTCGATACTCGCGGCCCGCCGGCCCGCGATCGATGGGGCGGCCACCCGAATCCGGGACCGTGCCAGCCGTACCTCCGATTCGGGTGGCCGCACGGTGGATCTCCCGTTCACGGACGGCAAGCATCGAGATGCAGGTGGCCGGAGAAGCCGGCACCTCAGGTCACAGGAGGCATCCCATGCATGCACCGACTGGCAACCCCGCTCCGCCGCAGCCCATCCTCATGCGACTGCTGGTCAGGTCGTGGGACTACCGTCACCCCCGGGTCTGGGCGAGAATCCGCTTTGCCTGCGGCGCCTGGAACTTGTTCCTTGGCGCCCTGCTGATCGCCTCCGTGCACTGGCTGGGGTCGCTGGCCTGGCTCGGACTGGTGCCGCTGGCCGGGGCAGTCCTGCTCTTCTGGACCGGCTACCGCCTGCAGCGCACGGTCCAGGCCTCGTGATCCCGCGCGGACGGCTCGCCGTGCCGTCGGCAGCCGTCCGTAGCCTGGGTCACATGAACGTTCTCTTCATCACGAGCATGTCGGTCGTCGCCGCTGACCCACCGCAGATCCGCAAGCTGTTCGTGGACACCCTCGGCCTGCCGTTGCAGAAGTACGAAGCCGATGAGTACTACTCCAGTGAGAGCATCCCCGGCAGTAAGCACTTCGGCGTGTGGCCGCTGTCGCAGGCGGCCGAGGCGTGTTTCGGCACGCCGAAATGGCCCGCCGGCCGGACAGTTCCCCAGGCCTCCATCGAGTTCGAGGTCGAGGACGCGCAAGCGGTGGCGGCGGCGGGCGAGGAACTTCAGGATGCGGGCTTCGAATTGCTGCACCCGGCGCGCACGGAGCCGTGGGGACAGACGGTGACCCGGCTCCTGACGGAGGATGGCCTGATCGTCGGCATCTCCTACGCGCCCTCGCTTCACGACGAACCACGCGGTTAACCGCCCGGGCTAGGTGTTGCGCCGGACTCTGTAAGGCTTTACTTATATAAGCCTTCGCTGATATCTTGGCCTGGTGCACGCGTTCGACGTCCTCGGCGATCCGGTGCGCCGCCGCATCCTCGAGCTGCTCGGGGACGGCGAGCTCACCTCAGGCGCGCTCGGCGAGGTGATCCAGCGCGAGTTCGGCATCTCCCAGCCGGCCGTCTCCCAGCACCTCAAGGTGTTGCGGGACAACGGCTTCGCCACGGTACGACCGGACGGCGCGCGCCGCCTCTACGCGGTCGCGCACGAGCCGTTGCGCGGCATCGACGACTGGCTGGACCAGTTCCGCCGGTCCTGGACGCCGCACCTGGACGCGCTGGCCACCGAGCTGGCGCGAGGCAAGCACGAGCGGAGGAAGAAACAATGATCGATGTGACCGGGGAGATCAGCGCGGTCCGCCGCGAGGTGGGCGGCCGGGTGCTGGAGGCCGGCCAGGCCCGGGTGGTCACGGTGTCCCGCAGCTACCCGGCCGAGCTCGCCGACGTCTGGGACGCCTGCACCAATCCCGAACGCATCCCGCGCTGGTTCCTGCCGGTGAGCGGGGAACTGAAGGAGGGCGGCCGGTACCAGCTGCAGGGCAACGCGGGCGGCACCGTCACCCGCTGCGACCCGCCGCACGGCTTCGACGCGACCTGGGAGATGGGCGGCGACATCAGCTGGATCGAACTGCGGCTGGCTGACGAGGGCAGTGGCCGGACCCTCTTCCGGCTGGACCACATCGCGCATGTGGACGACGAGCGGTGGGCGCAGTTCGGCCCCGGTGCGGTCGGCGTGGGCTGGGACAGCGGCCTGATCGGCCTCTACCTGCACCTGACCACCCGGCAGGCGGTGGACCCGGCCAAGGTGGCCGCGTGGTCCGCGTCCGAGGAGGGCCGCCGGTTCCTGACCGCGTCCAGCGACGCCTGGTATGAGGCGAGCGTGGCCTTCGGCACCGACCCGGCCGGGGCCCGGGCCGCCGCCGACCGCACCACCGCGTTCTACACCGGCACCCCCGAGCCCGGCGCCTAGCCCGGCCAGCCCGGCGGGCGAGCGGGTGGGGAAGAGATCTTCCGGCTTGGTGAACCGGTTGCCGCCGCGCCGCAATAGAAAGGTGGCGGGCAACACGGGGTTGACCCTGGCGACTGGGAGTCCGGCGAAGTGATGAGCGCAGCATGATCGAATCCAGCCAGGACGAGCCGGCCTCACTCCCGGGTCACGATGACGCCGTGGCCGGCCGGGACCGCGCCTCCGGTCGGGCCAGCTCGCGGTGGGCCGTCCATCTGGCCTTGCTGATCACGGTCATCGTGGCGTTGGTGCCCCTGCTCCTGTTCAACGTCAATCCCCGGGTGACGGTCCACGTCGTCGTGGCCTGCGTGTTCCTGGGGCTGGTCATCGTCCACCTCGCGCAACGCCGCCACACGCTGAGAAGGCTGATCGCCCAGCTCGCCCGAGCCGGTTCCCGGATGAAGGGAAGACGGCTGGCCGTCTCCGACGCCATCTTTGGGTTCCTCGTGGCAAACGTCCTGGCCTCGGGCATCTTTGACCTCGCGGCAGGTCAAAACACCCGCATCGAGCTGCCTGGCCTGCGTCTCTTTATCGGGTGGCATTCTCTTTCGAGCCTGCTGTTCCTCGGCTACCTCATCACGCACGTCATTCGCCGTCGGAAGCGGCTACGACGGTCGCGGATCCGCTGACCCCTCCATAGCGTCTACTGCGGTAATCCCGTGTCCACCGCTGGCGCGTTGAGGGAGTGTGGGAATGCAACGAGTGGACTTCGGGGAGTTCTACCGGAGGTCCAAGGATGAGTGCCTGCGCACCGTGCTGATCAGCGTCGGCGACCAGGACACGGCGCAGGACCTGGTGGCTGAGGCCTTTGCCCGGGCTTGTGCCTCATGGCGCAAGGTCAGCAGGCACCCGGCCCCGGCGGCGTGGGTGGTCCGCACCGCACTGAACGCGAACGTCTCCCGGTGGCGGCGCTATCGCCGGGAGGTATCAGTCCCTGACCCCGGCCTGATCGCCGACCGGCCTGCGGGGGAGGAAACCGCCGACAGCCCCGTTGATCCGCGGATCATGGCGGCCCTGATGCGGCTTCCCGCCCGGCAACGGCAGGTGGTCGCCTTGCGGCTGGTCCTTGACCTGGATACCGCACACACAGCAGAGGTGCTGGGCATCTCACCGAACACGGTCATGGTCCATATGACCAGGGCCATGGCCACGTTGCGCCATGACCTGACGCCAGAACCGCAGCAGGAGACCCCATGATGAACGACGGCCAACTGATGACAGCGGTAAAGGAGTCCCTCACCGGCGTGCATATGAACACGCCCACCGAGCAGATTGTGAGCCGTGCCCGCGCGATGCGCGCCCGGCGGCGGATTCCCGGCCTGGCCACAGCACTGGCCGTGGTAGCCGGGGTGGCTGTGGCCGTGACCGCGTGGTTCCCGGCCAGCCATCACCAGGCCAGCCACCAGCCCACCGCGCAGCTTGCGGCCTGGACGGTAGTCAGGCACGCTGGCGGCACGGTCTCGGTCACCATCCGCGACCTGCGTGACCCAGCCGGCCTGCAGCGCACCCTCCGCGCGGATGGCGTCCCGGCCAACGTCACCTTCTTCGGCGAAATGTCCCGCTCGTGCCACGCCGATACCCTGCGGGTCTGCCCCTGATTAACCGGGTCTTCACGGGCCGGCATCCGGGGCGCTTCCCGGTCATGGTCATTCACACCTCGGCCCTGCCGGACGGCGTGGGAGTGGCGATCAATCCCCCGGCCCAGCGGCCCATTACCAGCGTCGCGATCGGCCTGGTGCGCACCAGCCCGCAGTGCACCGGCAGCTGAGCCGTCTCGCCTGGGGCCCCAGCGAGCTAGCTGTTCTGCCCATGGACGTTGGTGACGGCGGCACGGGCAGATGATCTTGAATAAGTGAGGAAGTCCGGGCGGGCTCGTGCCTGGCTTTCCACTCGCTGCGCTGGGGGTGGATACTGGTCAGGTGCGTCCGTTCGGTTGAGCCTGAGCTTCAGGCACCCGAGTCTGGGCCGCCGGTATTTGGTGCCAGCGGCCGTGTCGTTGTGCGCTGTCTCCCCGCCGTGCTGACCGTGAACCGGCTGCGGCACGCGCACCGCCTGGCGTGGGGGGCCTTCGGCCCCCTTCGAGGCCGGGTATCTCGCTGACCGCCAGGAGAGATTATGTCGGAGGAGAATGAGGCTCTGGTGCGCGGCGCTTATGAGGCGTACGGCCGGGGTGATGTGACGAGGCTGCTGGAGCTGGTCCATCCTGACCTGGAGTGGACGTATCTCGATCCCAGCTTCGAAAATCCGCAGCCGCAGGTCTGCCACGGCCGGGACCAGCTGGCGTGGGCGCTGGGCCGCCAGGCTGACCGGGGCGTGAACTCGGAGCTGGAGGAGATCAGCTCCTGCGGCGACAAGGTGCTGGTGGTCGTCCATACCGCGGGGCGGGGAGAGGTGATGAGGCTCCAGATCCTGCACGTGCCGGACTGCCCGGGCGCAGAAGCCCTGGATAGCCTCCTCGGCCCGTTGCTCGCGGCCCGGCCCGGTATCCAGGTGACGTGGCAGGTCGTGACGACAGCGGATGAGGCGGGACGGCTCGGGATGACCGGCTCGCCAACGATCCTGGCCGATGGGAGGGACCTGTTTCCCTCCCCCGGCCAGCAGCCGTCGCTGTCCTGCCGTCTCTACCCCGGCGAGCACGGGCAGTTCGGCCCGGCGCCCACCGCTGCCCAGCTTCGGGAGGCACTTACGCCAGCGACCGGTGTGACTGGCTAGCCCGGCTGCCAGGACTCTCAACTGTTCCTGGCCTAACGTAAGGGCCGCAGGCGAGTTCCCGGGAGGACCCATGGACATCGCGTTTCCGGGAGAGTCGGCCGAGTACCGGGTCGCGCGGGACCGGCTGCTGGAGCAGGAGATCGAGTTGCGCCGCGCCATGGAAGCGGTGGCCGCGGCCAGGCGGCGGTTGCCGCCCGGCGGGATCGTGCCGAAGGACTACATGTTCCACGCCCAGGGGCCAGACGGGGCCACGGCCGAGGTGCGGTTGTCGGAGCTGTTCACGCCGGGCAAGGACTCGCTGGTGATCTACAGCATGATGTTCCCCCGCGACTCAGAAGATGACCGGCCCGGCCCTGCGGGCGGGCAAACCGCGTTGCTGCCGCTGGCGCAGGGCCCGTGCCCCTCGTGCACCGCGTTGCTTGACCAGCTCGACGGCGCCGCCGAGCACATCTCGCAGCGGTTCAATCTGGCGGCTGCCGGGAAGGCGCCGATCGAACGCATCGCCACCTTCGCCGCCGAGCGTGGCTGGCGGCGGCTGCGCCTGTTGTCTTCGGCGGGGAGCAGCTATAACCGCGATTACCTCGCCGAGACCCCGGACGGTGAGCAGCAGCCGATGCTGAACGTGTTCCACCGTGATGGGAACACGATCCGCCACTTCTGGGGCTCGGAACTGTTCTACGCACCCTTCGATCCTGGGCAAGGACCCCGCCACGTCGGAACCATCGAGCCGCTGTGGAACCTGCTGGATCTCACCCCCGAAGGTCGCGGCACCGACTGGGACGAGCAGCTGGTCTACTGACCACTCCAGCCTCCGCGGATGGCGCATCGCTCACAGCGGTGGCCGCTGAGCACGGCTTCCACAGCTACCGCCTGCGGATCCTGCTCGCCGCCGACGGCAGGAGTGGCTTGCGGCGGGATGATCGGCGGCGGTCAGCGGGCTCTGAAAGCGGGAAGCTGACCCCTGTGGGTCCGCCGGGTGCACAGGGGTCAGCTTTCAGGAGTCGACGGCAGACGGCCGGTTGCCGGTGGTCCTGGGCGGAGAGGGGTGCGCAGCAGCTACGCGCCCCGGGAGCGCCGCCCACACGTTACGGAGTCCCGCGTCAGCAGCTGTAGTTAAAATTCCAGCCGTTGATGGTTATGTGCGTGACGCGCACGGTCGAGGCGAAGATGAAGAGGTCGTCCTCGGGCATGTTCAGCGAGTAGTCGACGCGCTGGCCGTTGACGATCATGTAATACCCGATGTTGCCGTAGTTGTTGCCGCTGCAGATATAGAGCGTGCTGTTGTACGGGAGGTTTGTCGTCCCCTTGTTGCCGACGCACCACGTCGCGTTGTTAACGATCCACGCGTAGCTGGTGGCGTAGCCGTGCACCCAAGTCAACTGGGAGCTGCTACACCCGTTCGTGAACGTACGCGGCGTGCCGCTCGGCGATGCCGGCGCCCTGGACGTCACGGTGACCTTGACCGGCTTTGACGACCAGATGATGCCGTCCGCCGCTCCTGGCGCGGCTGCGTGAGCTAAGGCCGGGGACTGCCCAGCGGGGCTGGTCGTGGCGGCGGAAGCGCTGGCGGCGGTCACACCGGTGAGTGCCAGCGCGCCGATCAGGGCGGCTAACAGGCGTCCGATCCTCGATGGCTTGATCATTCCCATTCCTTTCTCGACATCCAATAGGTGAACGGCGAGTCTCGGCTTCTACCAGTAGGTGGTGCTGGCAGAAGAGCGCCTCAAGCCGCCCTTCCCAGGTGGCGTGCGCACGGCGGCCCGCACGAAGCCTCCCCTCAGGTGACAGCAGTTTCACGGGCAACTGATAGCAGTTTCACGGGCAATGGAGAGTTCGTCAATAAGTAAACGCTCAGCGCCCTCGCGGAGGTAGCTATTCAGGTATTACTTGATCCTTTTTGTTGGTCAGGCTGCTGCGGTCAGGCAGGAGCGGGCCCCCGGCGAAGCTGCCGCACCCACGACGCCGCCAGCTTGATGGTCGTCACCCCGAAGTCGGCGTGGGGCTGGGTCCGGGCACTGCTGCACTCGGTCTATGACCAGCCCAAAGCGGCTTCCGTGCCCGCCCAGTTCGACCGGGTCCTGGACGCCCTGACCGACAAGCTCCCGCAGGCCGGCGGTGTACCTCGACGCCGCCCGCGCCGACATCCTCGCCAGGAGCCGGGCGGCCAGCTCCCCGGCCAGCACAGCGCAGGAGGTCACGCTGACCGCCATTACCGCCTAAAGTCCCAGCTGAGAATCATGCGGTGCCGTCTTCACACACCACGCCGCAGGACGTGACCGCTTGTCTCATGGGCTGAATACGCGCATTGCGTGCAGACGCGCGTACGACATGTGAGACGAGACAAGCGGCGAGACAAGCACTCACGGTAATGGCTCCTCAGCGGTGCTGGCCCGCCAGCGCGCTCGACTGACCTGGACCGCACGGCCGGCTTTCGCATGCTGGCCGAGGTACCGATACAGGGTCGGGCGGCTCATACAGTGATCGCTCATCAGCTGTCCGGTATCCGGGCCCGCATCGGGCGCCACGCGCAGGGCGAACCACAGCACGTCCTCGGCAGTCTCGGCGCCCCGAGCGCGACTCGAACGCGCGACCTACTGCGCCTGCCTCACGGCCGGGGGCCGGTCGATTTTTCGAGGATGGCACCGATCTGATCGACTGGGTCGAGTTCCCCGGTGGCTACCTGCATGATCAACTCGTAGGCGGCGTCGTTGGTGAGAGTAAGCCGGCGGCCGTTGATCCCGTAGAACGCGACCAGAGCGCCCAGGGCCAGCCGCTTGTTCCCGTCCACAAGCGCGTGATTCCGGGCCAGCGAATGCACCAGCGCTGCCGCCTTGGCGTGCAGATCGGGGTAAGCGTCCGCCCTGAAGGCCGTGGCCTGCGGCCTGGCCGCCGCGGCCTCCAGCAAGCCAGCATCGCGGATGGTGACCCGGCTGCCCGTGGCACGCTCGGCGATATAGACGAGCTCGCCGAGCGTCAGGTAGATCACTGACCGAGCCGCTCCAGCGCCTCGGCGTACCGGGGCAGCTCCTCATCGAGCACCCGGTCCAGCAGTTCGGCGCGGCTGTGCTCCTCGATGTACTCCCGGATCGCCTGTCTGGCTACGTCCTGCATAGACCGCTGCTCCCGCTCCGCGCGCCGCCGAAGCGCCTCAGCCTCGGCCTCATCGAGCCGCAACGTCATAGCCATGACCGCTATGGTATCACCTGTGATACCAGTCGCCGACCTAGCCCTCATCCAAGCAAGGGATCAATCGCTGTTCGCTGAGGCTAGCGAGCCAGCTCGGCGCCTATTCGAGCGGAGAGGATTTGAGGTCCTAGAACGGCAGGAGCTGATTCGTCACGGCGTGGCCATTCACAAGGTCGTCTCCGAGATGCTTTGGCTGTGGAGAGGGCCGATAGGCGTGAGGGGTTGTTCGAGCGGGCAGGATGCGGCCAAAGGATCTTGGAACCTTGACGGGTCCCGTGGAGGGCTGATACTCCCGCGCCGGGTGAAGGCCGCCCCCGACCTCACGTACTAAGAGACAGGTGGTCACCGTCGGACCGGGGTCTGGGGTGGTGTCCCCATGCAGGCCTACCCCGCTGGGTGATCAATGTCCACGGACGGCAGGTCTTTCACCTGGTGTTTGGTGAGGCTGAGATGGATAAGAAGAGTCCCGATCTTAGTCACAGCGCCGATCGGGACCGCCACTTCCTTGCGGCCCCATGTGTGCCCCTCCTGGAGGAGCACGTGGGTTACATAGTGGCCGCCAGGTTCCACGACCAGTCCCCGGACCTGCCCTATCTCGCCGTCGGTCGCACAGACGGTCAGTTCGCGGCGTATGTCTACCTCGCCGGATGGGACGGAGTCAACGGTGACTTCCTGCGGGGCTTCCGGTCGGCCAGGGCCGCGGCCGGGCCGGACCTCACCCGCACCGGGCATCCCGAAAACTCCGGAGGACAGAGGAAGAAAGCTCACGCTAGGGGTGGAGTGGGACTCTTGGGGCCCGCTGGGGTCGAGGTCCGGCACAACCTCGGTCTCCTGGGCGGGTCGGAGCGCCTGGAACTCGGCCAGGGTGCAGCGAAGCCGGATCTGACCCGTCGTAGCGTCCACAAGGTCAACAGGAACAAGACGCCCTGGGCCATTCCGGTGCTTCTGGTCAACTACGAGATGAGTGACCTCCAAGGCGACCGGGTTGACGATTATGCGGCTCACATGACCGCAGGCTCCATCGCTGCAACTGGCGTCGGCCCCGATCCTGAACGGCATCTTCCGCGCCATAGCCACCCTCCTCATTCCCTTGGACCTTAACAAGCCCAGCCAGCAGCAGCGCCTCTAAACTCCCGGGCCGCGAACAGCCGCACCTGACCGAGCATTCGCCAGGCCACAGGTAAGCCGTGCAGACGGCCACGCGGCGCAGCAATGTGCACCAGGAGTGGGCCGGTCAGGTCAGCGCGACCGCCAAGGCTGGGGCAGCGCGGACGCGCCGGGCAGGGCCTCCTCAAGGCCAGAGCCCGGCGCGGGGAGCGCCGGACGCGGTGCCGCCTTGATGATGGCGTGATCCGGCGGCTTCGCCTTCGGGCCGCCCAAGTCCAGGGCGGGCATGAGGAGCGTCCCGATTCCCGAAGTGATCATTTCCATCATCCTGTGGCACCTGGCGTGCTTCGCAGAGCAAGGAAACGAGGGGCTGGTCTTCACCAGCCCCTGCCGGGAAGCCACTACGGCACACCAACTTCCGGCAATCCACTTCCATGATCTCCGACATACGGGAAACACCCTGGCCGCCAGCGCCGGGGCCAGCCACCGCGAGCTGATGGAGCGGATGGGGCACGACAGCGAACGCGCCGCACTGGTCTACCTGCACAGCAGCGAGGAACGCCAGCACCAGATCGCGGACACCCTCAGCAAGCTGGCCACCGAGGAGCTGAAACGGGCAGCAAGCGCCAGGGTGGCGAGTCCACCACCAGGCGATCGGGCACGCCACGGGCACGAAACCGGAAACAAGCCTCTTGAAGATCGTCCGCAGGAGCCAGGAAACCGGGTCTGACCTGCACGTAAAACTAAGCGCCCCGAGCGCGACTCGAACGCGCGACCTACTGCTTAGGAGGCACAACCGCCCCAGCGCTGTGCAGACCAGCAACGACGCACGTCACCAGCGAGCGAAACAGCCACAGGCAGTTGCTGTCTAAACGATCTTCCTGCGGGCGACCACAATGGTAGGTACGGGAAAGCCTTCATAGGCGCTGCCGAAGTCCCGCCAGGTCATCCAACCCGGTCGACACGCTCCACCGTTATCAGGTCATCGTCAACGACATAGACAACTCTGAATCGGCCCACACGCAGACGGTGATACTCGCCCCGGTGAAAACCCTCCGGAGGGTAGGGATCTAAGACGAGCCCAGCAACCGCTGCGCCGATCGCGCGCATCCCGTCCTGGTCCTCCATGAAGCGCCGCGCGGAAGCCCGCGCCGCGGGAGACCACTCGATCCTCACTGCTCGCGGAGCAGCTCAGCCATCGCCTCTTCATGCGAGACGGCCCCGGGCCGCCCGGCCGCCACCCACTCCCGGTGCGCCGCCAGCGTGGCTTCGACCTCGGCTTCCTCAAGAAGCTCCGGCGACGCATGACGCTGAACCGCCTGGAGCTGCCGCAAGTCCCCGAGCGGCACGATCGCAGCCGCCTCGCCGCCCAGGTGGATCACCTCGTAGGAGCCCGGATCACTGGCTGGGTGTGCGGTCATGGCAACACCGTACCGAGATCCTGTGACATTCACAGCCGCGAATCACGCCCCGGCACGGTTAGTCGCTCACCCAGCGCTGTACACGCGACCCGAGAGGATGTTTTCCTGCTAGCGCCCCGAGCGCGACTCGAACGCGCGACCTACTGCTTAGGAGGCAGTTGCTCTATCCGCTGAGCTATCGGGGCCGGCCGCTGCGGCGGCTAGCCGCAGCAGCCCAGGCGCGATCTAGCCTAGCCGGTCGGCTGGCGGGCCGGGCAGACCCGACCGGCCGGCGGGACCTCGGCCGCGCGACCGTAGGGTGTACGCAACCCCTGACAGCCATGCAGGCGATCAAGGAGCACACGCCGTGCAGGTACGAGACGTCATGACCCAGGCCACCATCACGGAAACGGCTTCCGACACGCTGCGGTCCGCGGCCGAGCGGATGTGGCGGCAGCAGACCGGGTCGCTGCTGATTTCCGAGCGCGGGCGCCTCGCCGGGATCATCACCGAGCGGGACCTGCTGCGCGCGGTGGCGCTCGGCGCCGACCCGGGGACCAGCACGGTGGACGAGGCGATGACGACCGAGGTGTACACCGTGCCGCCGGACATGCCGCTGCACGAGGCGGCCCGGGAGATGGCGGCGCGCTGGATCCGGCACCTGCCAGTGGTCCAGGACGGCGAACTGCTCGGCGTGATCAGCATGCGCGACATCACGGGGATCTTCGCCGCGCTGGGCCCGTCGGACGTGACCGTGGAGCACGAGTTCGACCAGCTGGTCCGGCAGCGGCGGCTGGCCCGGATCGAGCATGGCGACCTCGACTGAGCCGGGCCAGCCGTTAGTAGTTAAGATCCGACCCCGCCGGCGGGGTCGGATCTTAACTGTTGATGGATGCCCGCGCCCCGCGCCCCGCTGTGGGCCGCGCAACAACGCCGCGGCAGGGGGTCAGGGGAGCTGGATCGGGAGCTTGATGCCGTCCAGGACGTGCGGGCACGGGCAGGTGCGCTCGGCCGGGAGATTCGCGATGACGTCGATGACCAGCTCACGCAGCCGGGTCACGTTGCCGGCGAAGACCCGGAACACCTCTTCCTGGGTGACCCCCTCGCCTTCCTCCACCCCGGCGTCGGTGTCGGTGACCAGCGCCACCGCCGTATAGCAGAGCGCCAGCTCCCGGGCCAGCACGGCCTCGGGGTGCCCGGTCATCCCGATCAGGGACCAGCCCTGGGCGGCGTACCACTGCGACTCGGCCCGGGTCGAGAACCGTGGCCCGTCGATCACGACCAGCGTCCCGGACTCGGCCAGGTCCCAGCCCGCGGCGCGGGCGGCCGTGATGGCCTGGGACCGGCCGACCGGGCAGTAGGGGTCGGCGAACGGGACGTGCACGGCGCCCCGCTCGTCGTAGAAGGTCTGGCTGCGGCCGGTGGTGCGGTCCACGATCTGGTCGGGGATGGCCAGCCGGCCGGGGCCGTGCGCGGGGTTGAGCGAGCCCACCGCGGTCGGGGCCAGGATCTGCCGCACGCCCAGCGAGCGCAGCGCCCACAGGTTGGCCCGGTACGGGATGCGGTGCGGGGGGAAGCGGTGGTCACGGCCGTGCCGGGGCACGAACGCGACCTTCCGGCCCGCTACCTCGCCGGTCACGATGGGGTCGCTGGGCACGCCGTACGGGGTATCCACGCTGACCTCGTCGGCGGCTTCCAGGAACTCGTAGAAGCCGGATCCGCCGATCACGCCGATGTCGGCGCGGGCCAGGTTGGGCAGGCCGGCCCCGGCGCTGCCGACTTCAGCGGGATGGCTCATCACGTCTGCGGGTTGACTCACGCGGACAGGTTAGCGAGCGGCTCAGGCCGAGGCGGCCGGCGCCGAACTCTTGCTGCCGTTTTTGCCGGAAGATGCGGACGACGACGAATCCGACGAGCCCGAACCCGACGAGCCAGAGCCGAAGAGCCGGAGCCCGAAGAGCCGGAGCCCGACGAGCCCGAGCCAGACGACGAATCCGACGAGCCCGAGCTGGATGACGACGAGCCAGAGTCCTTGGACGCCCCGGAGTCCGCCGCCTTGGCCCCGGACGGTTCCTTGTCCTTCGCCGCGTCCTTCGCCGCCGGGATGTCGCTGGACGAGCCCTTCCGGCTGTCGGTGCGGTAGAAGCCGGACCCCTTGAACACGATGCCGACGGGCGAGAACACCTTGCGCAGCACGCCGCCGCAGGCGGGGCAGATGGTCAGCGAGTCGTCGGTGAACTTCTGCACGACCTCGACCTGCTCGCCGCATTCCCTGCAGGTGTACTGGTAGGTCGGCACGATCTCTCCTCTTGTGGCCTGAGGGGCAGTCCTTAGCACTCCCCGTCCACGACTGCTAAATGGTAGCTCATCCCCACGCCGGCCTGATCACTTCACGGGCAGCCGCGTGATCCCCCCGGCAGGCCGGGCGATCATGCGAACCCGCTGGTCATGCTGGCCGGAGGGCACGTGCGGAACGAACTCGCTGTCGTAGAGCAACGCCACGGTGGGCACCTGTGTTCCGACCCGGGCCAGGGCACGGTCGTAACTGCCGCCGCCGCGGCCGAGCCGCATCCCGGCGTGATCGACCGCGAGCGCGGGCACCAGCACGAGGTCGGCGCTGCTGACCGCGCTCACCCCCCGCGGGGGCTCGGCGGGCTCGGTGAGCCCCCGCGGGCCGGGCCGCAGCGATTCGGGGCCCTCGTAGGAGGCCCAGTCCAGGTCGCCGTCGGGGAGCAGGATGGGCAGCACCACGTAGCTGCCCCGCTTCCACAGGGCGAACAGCAGCCCGTGGGTTTCCGGCTCGCTGCCGACCGAGTAGTACGCGGCGACGGTGCCGGCCATCTGGGTCTCGGGCATCGACAGGATGGCGTCCCGGATGGCCCGGCCGGCCCCGGCCTGGGCGGCCGCCGTGAGCTGCCGCCGGGCGGCCAGCAACTGGTTCCGCACCGCGGCCTTGTCCCGGTTAAGCCCTGCTGGGCTGGGAAGGGGAGCTTCACGCGCATCCACGCTGCGAGGTTACTGTGAGATTGCTGATTGCCGTCCCCCGAGACCGCGACCCGGCTCCGGCCGGGCGCCCCGCACGGCTAGGGTACGAAGATGCCTGAGAGCACCGCGACGAAGGTCACCAAGGCGGTCGTACCGGCGGCGGGCCTGGGAACCCGTTTCCTGCCCGCCACGAAGGCGACCCCCAAGGAAATGCTGCCCGTGGTGGACAAGCCCGCCATCCAGTACGTGGTGGAGGAGGCGGTCGCCGCCGGGCTCGATGACATCCTGATGATCACGGGGCGAAGCAAGCGGTCCATCGAGGATCACTTCGACCGCAACTACGAGCTCGAGGAAGCCCTCATCGCCAAGGGCGACAAGGAAGGGCTGGCCCTCATCCGGGATTCGGCCGACCTGGCCACCGTGCACTACGTGCGCCAGGGTGACCCGAAGGGCCTTGGCCACGCGGTGCACTGCGCGGCCAAGCACGTGGGCAACGAACCGTTCGCGGTGCTCCTGGGCGACGACTTCATCCACCCCGACGACGGGCTGCTGCAGCGGATGCTCGAGGTGCGGGAGCAGCGCGGCGGCAGTGTCGTGGCCCTGATGCAGGTCGAGCGCGACCAGGTGTCCAGCTACGGCACGGCCGCGATCGAGCCGACCGACGACGATGACGTGGTCCGGATCACCGACCTGGTCGAGAAGCCGGCCCCGGAGGACGCGCCCAGTAACTGGATCATCATCGGCCGCTACGTGTGCGACCCGGCCGCGTTCGGGGTGCTGGAGCACACCGCGCCCGGCCGCGGCGGCGAGATCCAGCTCACCGACGCGCTCAAGACGCTGGCGCAGATGGACCCGGCCGACGGCGGCGGCGTGTCCGGCGTGCTGTTCCGCGGCCGCCGCTACGACACCGGCAACAAGGTGGACTACCTGCGCACCCTGATCCAGTTCGCCGTCGAGCGGCCCGACGTGGCCGGGGAGTTCGTGCCCTGGCTGCGCAAATTCCTCGACAACCTGCAATGACCCCGCAAGGGCCACCGGGATCGCACGGCGGCCCGCCCGCGGACCGCCGCCGCCGGGGTCGCCCGCGGACCCGCCGCCGGCCGGGTCGCACGCGGACCCGCCGCTGGTCCCCGTCGAGCAGCACCTGGCCGAGGTGCTGGCGGCCATCCGCCCGGTCGAGCCGGCCTGGGTTCCGCTGGCGGGCGCGCTCGGCAGCGTGCTGGCGCAGGACGTCACGGCGAGCACGCCGCTGCCGTCGTTCGACAACTCGGCCATGGACGGCTACGCGGTCCGGGCCGCCGACCTGGCCGGGGCCAGCTCCGCCACCCCGGTCACGCTGCCGGTCCGCGGCGAGATCGCCGCGGGTGACACCGGCGACTACCGGGTCGAGCCGGGCAGCGTCCTGCAGATCATGACCGGCGCGCGGCTGCCCGAGGGCGCCGACGCCGTGGTCCCGGTCGAATGGACCGACGGCGGCACCACATCGGTGATCTGCCGCCAGGCCCCCGGCCCGGGCCATGCCGTGCGCTACCGCGGCGACGACGTGGCCGAGGGCAGCGTGCTGCTGCCCCGGGGCACCCTGATCGGCCCGGTGCACATGGCCCTGCTGGCCGCGTCCGGCCAGGGCGAGGTGCTGGCCCGCACGCCGCCCCGGGTCGCGGTCATCTCGACCGGCAACGAGCTGGTCGAGCCGGGCACCCCGCTGATCCCGGGCCAGATCTGGGAGTCGAACAGCTTCATGCTGGCCGCGGCCGCCCGCCGGGGCGGCGCGATCGTCCGGCGGCACCGGCTGCGCGACGACCCGGCCGTGGTGCTCAGCACCCTGGAAGGCCTGGTCAGCGACGCCGACCTGCTGATCACCAGCGGCGGGGTCAGCATGGGCGGCGAGCACGACGTGGTCAAGGCCGCCCTGTCCAAGCTGGGCACGATCACGTTCCGCAAGGTCGCCATGCAGCCCGGCATGCCGCAGGGTTTCGGCGTGCTCGGCCCGGACCGGACCCCGATCTTCACCCTGCCGGGCAACCCGGTCAGCGCGTACGTGTCGTTCGTCTTGTTCGTGCAGCCCGCGCTCGATGCCCTGAAAGATCATTCTCCGCAACGAAGACCACCGATCCAGGCGGCCCTCACCCAGGGCGTGCGTTCCCCGGGCGGCCGGCGGTCCTACCTGCGGGGCAGGCTCGATGACGCCCAGGAGACTGTGGTCCCGCTGACCGGGCAGTCCTCCCACCAGCTCGGCGCGCTGGCCCAGGCCAACGCGCTGATCGTCGTGCCGGAGGACGTCACCCGGCTGGAGGCCGGCGACGGCGTCGAACGTAATGTGCCTGCCATGAGTGACGGGCCGGCGCTGTCCCACCTGGATTCCGCTGGGCATGCCCGGATGGTCAACGTGTCCGGCAAGGACGTGACCGCCCGGCAGGCGAGTGCGTCGGGGCGCGTGCTGCTGTCCGGTCAAGCCGTTAGGGCGCTTCGGGCGGGTGAGGTCCCGAAAGGTGATGCGCTGGCGGTGGCGCGGATCGCGGGGATCCAGGGCGCGAAGCGGACGCCGGACCTGATCCCGCTGTGCCATCCGATCGGGCTGCACGCGGTCACGGTCGAGCTGACCGTGCAGGACGACGGGGTGACGATCACGGCGGTGACCCGGACCGCGGACCGGACGGGCGTCGAGATGGAGGCGCTGACCTCGGTGACCGTGGCCGCGCTGGCGCTGATCGACATGATCAAGGCGGTGGACCCGGCGGCGGTGATCACGGACGTGCGGGTGGACGAGAAGACCGGCGGCAAGACCGGGATGTGGCGAAGGTCATGAGCGACGTATGGGGCGAGGCGACGGACGGCGGGACGGCCCAGGGTCCGGTGATCCGGGCGCTGGCCATCACGATCTCGAACCGGGCCTCGGCCGGGGTGTATGAGGACACGTCCGGGCCGGTGCTCGCGGGCCTGCTGGCCGAGGCCGGGTGCGCGGTGGACGGCCCGCTGGTGATCGGTGACGGCGACCCGGTCGAGAAGGCGCTGCGGGACGGGGTGACGGCCGGCTACCAGGTCATCGTGACGACCGGCGGGACGGGTCTCACCCCGGGCGACCTCACCCCGGAAATGACCCGGAAAGTCATAGACCGGGAGATACCCGGCATAGCGGAATCGATCCGGGCCGCGGGCGTAGTGGCCGGGATCCCGTCGGCCATGCTGTCCCGCGGGCTGGCGGGCCTGGCCGGCGATGTCCTCATCGTTAACCTGCCGGGGTCCAGCGGCGGGGTGAAAGATGGCATGCGGGTACTCACCCCGGTCCTCACCCACGCCGTTGACCAGGCCCGGGGCGGAGATCATCCGCGCAGCGGGTGATTGACCAGGCTGCGGCCGGGCATCACCGGGCATAACTGCCGAGACCGGGAAGCTGGCTCATTACGTTACAGCGGTGTTTTGATCGGGTGTCCGCGTAGCGTTCTGATCGCAAACGGGGGAATGATGGCCCACGTGGGACGAATGCGCGGCTGGCCAGTCACGATCATGGAGCCGGCTCTCCTGGATGCGCCGATTGGCTTGCGGCCCGTGCGGGCCCGGGATGCGACGACGTGGCGGGACGCCCGGGTGCGGAACGCGGACTGGCTGCGCCCCTGGGAGCCCACCAACCCCGAGACCCCCCTGTACCGCTCCACGATCAGCCCGTACCTGTCCATGGCCCGCACCATGCGCCGGGAGGCCCGCCAGGGCCTGGCCCTGCCCTGGGTGATCACGTACGGCGGCCAGTTCGCCGGGCAGCTCACCGTGGGCAGCATCGTCTGGGGGTCGGCCCGGTCGGCTCAGGTGGGGTACTGGATCGACGAGGCGTACGCGGGGCGGAACGTGACCCCGACCGCGCTGGCCATGGCGCTGGATCACTGTTTCTTCGTGGTCGGGCTGCACCGGGTCGAGGCGAGTATCCGGCCGGAGAACCAGGCTTCCCGCCGGGTGGTGGAGAAGCTCGGGTTCCGCGAGGAAGGGTTGCGGCGCCGGTACCTGCACATCGACGGGGCCTGGCGGGATCACTTGTGTTATGCGCTGACGGTTGAGGACGTGTCCGGGGGCCTGCTGCCCCGGTGGCGCAACGAATTGTCGGCGCGCAGGGCCGGGACTTCCTAATCTGACTCGTGATCTCACGACACACCGCGTCTAATACTGTTCATCCCTAGCGTTGCCCCATACCGTGCGTGACGTGAGCAAGCCCGCCACGCGGCCATCGATGCGTGCCTTCAGGCGCTGCATGGCCCCATGCCGGGCTGATGCAGGCGGTGCTCATGTTGGCCGGGCTGATCTGGGCCGGGCTGACGTGGGCCGGGCCTTTGCCGGGCTGGCGGGGGTGGCGCGGTGAGCAGCGCCATCCTGTACTTCGCGATCGTGGCCATCTGGGCCGGCGTGCTCATGCCGCGCTGGCTCCGCCCGGGCCGCCGGCGCCGCGTCGAGGTCACCGAGCACTTCGAGATGCACACCGAGGTCTACGAGGCCGAGGTCGATACCGGGACCGGCGAGAGATCCCACCCCGCGGTGACCGAACGCGAGGTCACGGTCGAGGAAGAGATCACCTGGACCCGGCAGGACGCCGCCGAGCGGCGCGCCAACATCCTCAAGGCCCGGCGCCGCATGCTCGGCACGCTCGTGGCGCTGACCGTGATCGCTTTCCTGATTGCGATGATGCAGGTCGCCGCCATCTGGGTCGTGATTCCGCCGGCGCTGATGCTGGGCGGGTTCGTGTTGCTGCTGCGCGAGGCGTCACGCAGCGATGCTGAGCAGGCCAGCCGGCGCGCTCACGCCGGTCACCAGCGGGCTGAGCCCGAGTCCGAGCGCGAGGCCGCTGCTGTGACCGCTGAGACTCTTGAGCGCGTGGTTAGCAAGCCTGTGGCGCCGGACGTGGCGGAGCAGGCCGAGCCGGTCATCGAGGTCGCCGCCTACTCCGCCGAGATCATCGACATCTCCGCCCGGGTCAACGACCAGTTCTACGACCAGTACACCGACGCAGCCAACCGCGCCGTCGGCGACTGACCCTCCCGGCCGCCGCAGGCCCGCGAGCTGCTGAGCGCACGGACGGGCCTGAGGGTTTGCTAGGCTGACTCCCGTTCCAGGGGCTGTAGCGCAGTCCGGTAGCGCACCTCGTTCGCATCGAGGGGGTCAGGGGTTCGAATCCCCTCAGCTCCACCTAGTGTGATGTCGCAAGACATCGGAATGACCCCGAACCCTCGTCAGGGTCCGGGGTTTTTCCGTTTGCGGGGTGTTCCGGGTGGGGGGCCGGGTGGCCGGCCGGTGGGCTGGTAGTCCCTGGCGGGGTCGAGGGTGAGTTCGCGGAGGAGTTCGCCGGTGGCGGCGTTGATGACGCGGATGCGGAGGTCCTGGACGAGCATCAGGACGGGGGTCCGGGCGCAGGCCGCGCCGATGCCGATGTGGTGGAGCCGGCTGTTGTGGCGCAGGGTGAGCTTCCCGTCGGCGTCTACCTGGTCGCGGCGGACGCGGAAATGCTCGCTGATCCGGATGCCCTGCCGGGCTGGGATGGCCCGGGGCCGGGCGTTCCAGGCGGCTGCGGGGGTGCGGCGGCCGACGGCGCGGTGCGGCCGTTGGTTGTTGTAGCAGGCGGTGAAGTCATCGAGCTGGGCTTGCAGCCTGGTGATGGCGGCGGCCGGTCCTGGCGGGCGAGCCAGTTCTTCAGGGTCTGGTGCAGTCGCCCGACCTTGCCGCAGGTCTGCGGGTGGTAGGGCCGGGAGTGGCTGAGCCCGATCCCCAGCGCGGTGAGCTCGCGTTCCAGCGCGACCCAGCCGCGGCCGCGGTAGATCCCAGTGAAGACCGCGCCGTTGTCGGTGAGCATCCGCTCGGGGCGGCCGTGCCTGGCCATGGCCACGTGCAGGTCTGCCACGACGTCACCGGCCTTGAAAATCCGGCGGGCGGTGGACCCGGCCAGCAGCCGGGAGTGATCGTCGATGATGTTGAGGATCTCAGCGTCAGCGCCGCCGGCCAGCGGCCAGTGGGTGATGTCGGCCTGCCAGACCTCGTTGGGCAGGTCTGCCTCAAATCTGCGCCAGGACGAGCGGGGCCGCTTGTGCGGCTGGGGAGTGACAAAACCGCGGCGGGACAAGATCCGCCAGATCGTCGCCACCGATGGCGGGGAACCCCCTGACTGCCGGCGCAAGTGCCAGGCAATGGTCTCCGCGCCGGCGTCATGACCAGCCTCCGTCAGGCCCTTGCGCAGCGCCACGATCGCATCCTCGGCGGCCTGGCTGGTCCGGCGCGGGCTCGAGTGAGGACGGCGGGATCTCGGCTCGAACGCGGACTCGCCCTCCGCGAGATAGCGGGCCACCAGCGTCTGCACCCACCGGCGGGACACGCCATAGTCCCGGGCGACCGCGCTCTTGGACCGGCCTTCCACCATGACTGCCGTGATCACAACCCGCGCCATCGACATCGCTCATCACCCCGCCCCTCAGGATGTGAACGATGTCGCGAGACACCCGCGAACTATGTCCTGAACTCAGACACCCTCAGCTCCACTAGGAAATACAGGTCAGGACCATCATGGTTCTGACCTGTTCATCTTTGAAGATCATTTGTCACTGAGATGTCACCCGGACAGAGCGGGCACAGGTGACACTGGGCGGTCCCAACGGATTTCCCGTCATCCGCTGACATCCCCGCAACCCGCCGCCGCGGAGATGCGCTGGAACCTTGCTTTGCTGGTCGGGGTGGCCGAATGAACCGGTGGCCACTTCGTCCCGAACCGAGTACATCGCGGGATGGACGGCCTAATGAGTGGCATTTCCCTAGGTCACGGGCCCAGGTATGCATGGCAGTTCCCGATGGCGGCGGAGTCGCCCCGGGTTTATCACGCCAGGAATGCTCAGCGTCGCAAGCGCTTGCCCATGAACACAAACCTGACTTCTTCACCGACAAGGAGAGGAGACTCTGACAGGAGTCCGAGTCGCAACCAGCGGTTGATGGCCTCTTCGGTGGCCATGTGGCGCAACGTGCTGGGTCGGCACTCGGGAGGCAGCGACGTTGCGCCCAAGGGCCTCTCTCGTGGCGGGCGGGGAGGCGAACTTTCGTCCTCGCCGGGTTTCTCCAGGCGTGCGAGCACCTGGCTGTACGTGAGGTACCAACCGGTTCGGCCGTCACCGCGGGGGTCTCCGTACTGAAGCGCTTTGCTCATCGCAGTGTCCAGCGTCGTCGACGTGAGGAGGTATTGGCCGTAGTCCGCGAAGCGGCGCAGGGCGCGAGCCGTTACAACGATGACCGCGATCACCGCCAAGGCGCTAACTCCAACGGCCGCTATCGAGGCTAGGAACCAGATGGTCGGGCGTCTCGCGTTCGCGAGGTAGATGCCGGGGAGAGCACATGCGATTATCGCCAACGACCCCAATGTCAGCGCCCAGGTCGTGAGGCGCCGACGTGCCAGGCCAACTCGGCGAGCCAGGTCATCGGCGGCCTCGATCGTCGCAGCCTCGCCCGCGACGCTACGCACCGAGCGCTGGCGCGGTGTCTCGCCGCCGAATGACGATACTGGAGCCAGTGCCTCCTCGTATCCCTCCACGAGTCGCTCAACAGTGGCTTCGTGGGCGTGTGGCTCCTGTGACGGCGCAGTATCCGTCTGGCCTTCCGCGACGACTTCTATTCCTTCTGGCATGGCGCTCTCGACCTCGTGGCCGGGCCGGGCGTTTCGGCGCGCTGCTTCCTCTGTAGTCTCCTCCAACCGGCCGTCCCGGCCTAGCCTCATGGACCCTCACCTCCGATCCAGGCCCGCGCGTCGGCGAGCAACTCGGCGATGTCGTCCGCCGCGTTGGCGACGCAGTCGGTCGCCTCGCCAAAACAGTCGGTCGTGCCACCGTCGGGCTGGAAGAAGAGACGATTCTCCTTCCAGCGAGCCACCACAAGGACGCCGACTCGCGCGGTGCGCGTCGTGACGGGGATAGTCACCCCTTCACCCAGGTCCACGAGCTCGCCGGGGAGACGCCGGGCGTCGAAGCCCTCGGCGTTCCAGGCCAAGGCTTCCCCGTCACGAGCCGCTTCCTCGAGTCGAAACAGCTCGAGTAGAGCTGCGTTCTCGGACCTGCGGACCCTCCCCGAGGCGATGAGAGCGTGCGACTCGAGGTAGAAGGGCGACACATTCCCATCGCGATCTCGAACGAGGTAAACGAAGTGAGGGCTCCCACGAAGCGAAACGGACGCCCCGTTGTGGTCGAAGGGAACCGACAGCGTGCGGTTGACGCGCTGGTCAACGGAACGAATTAGGGTGCTCAACTGCACGGTGGCGAGCGCGTCCGAAGTCTGCTGCCGTAGCGTCTCGGTCTTGGTGACGACGTCGTTGAAGCGCAAGACCATGGTGTTGACCTTGCCATCGATCGCCTCCACCTCAGTGTGGACGCGTTGCGCAACGTCGGGTAGTGCCCTGGCAAGATCGTTCACCGTCGTCGTGATCGTGCCCAATTGGGTCAGACTGCTCGCTGCGGTGTCCGTCAACGTGGTGAGCTGGCCATTCGCATTAGCAACCTCGGTTTTCAGCTTGCCGGTCTCTTCGACTACCCGGTTTCCCACTCGCTGGATGTCCGAGCTGGTCGATCGGAGCTGGACTAGCGCGACGAGAGCCGTACCGACAGCGACCGCGACCATCCAGGGCCAGAAGAAGAGCCAGAAATCACGAATGACGACACCGCCCTGGCTGGCCGGCGTGGCGTACTTCTGGTACAGCATCGGGTAGCACGCGAGCCCGCCAGCCACGACTCCGGCGGCGGCCGCCAAGGCTACGAGAGTCCAAGGACTGAAGAATTGCCGCACTAGCCGCCGCCGCGTGGACGGTGTCGTTGCGCCCGGCTCACTGACCGCTACTGCCATAGCCCCCCCCCCGGGAACTCAAGGCCGACTGCCAGAGTACAAGATTGGGCGTGACGACGGCCCGTTGTAAAGGCCCGGACCAACTGGCGATTATGGATGCTAACACGGCAACTCCTAGCGATCCTTGGTCGCTAGGAGCTTGCATTTCGGGACTGTAATTTCAACGGTGTAACCCCCGAGACGGAGGAGACACCAGTGACTGACGTGACGACCAGCCAGGGCCAGGAGCCGGCGAAGCTGTCGGCGGCCGACCAGCAGCTGCTGCGGGAGCCTACCGAGCGGGCCCGGGCGGGCCTCAAGCTGACCGGCCAGGGCGAGCTATTGGCGAGCTGACGAAATGGTGGTCGAGGGCGCGCTGGAGGGCGAGATGGACGATCACCTCGGCTATGCCCGCCACGACCCAGCAGGCCGCGACAGCGGCAATTCCCGCAATGGCCACCGCGGGGACGGAGCGGGCACAGGTGACACTGATGAGTCTCAAACAGGCTTCCCGTGATCCGCCAACACTCCCTCCGTTGGTCCCCGGGAGTCGCTGTGTCCTCATTTCGCAACAGGGAATGCCTGCGCAGCCAGACCGCTCCACCAGCAGTCAGCTCGCCCAGTACGCGATCCAGGAGCACCATAAGGAGACTATGGCTGCGCCAGGCCGGATCGACTGCCATCCACCGGGGATAGCGGGTTCCAGCTTGCGCATGGCCGAGCGGTAATGAGGTCCAGGGCTGCCGTCCACCCTTGGTGCTGAGGCTGATGATGGCCTAGCCAGTGCGGGCAACGCCGACGATGACCTGGCCTTCGCGGGGTGGGAGGTGCACGGGCTGTTCCCAGTCCGGGCGCCATTCCCGGGCGTCAGCCACGCCTGGCGGGACCAGTTCCAGGGAGCCGAAGAAGCTGGCGAACTCCGATACCGGGTGGTTGTACACCTGCGTCGCTCCGGCGGAATAGGCGCCGAAGCCTGTGTCCGCCCTATCGCTGTCGCCTCGTCCGGCGGACAGCACGACGTAGCTCCCAGGTGCTAGCGCTGCGGCGTACCTGGCCACCAGTTCCCGCGCGGCGCCAGGCGTGAAGAAGTGCAGCAGGAACCCCATCAGCAGGCAGGCCGGCGCCGCCATGTCGATGCTTGCGGCGACAGCACCCAGGATCGCGTCCGGCTCGCGCACATCGCCGTCCACCACGGTCACGCCGGGATTACCCTGGGCGGCCAGCGCGCGCAGGTGACTGAGCACTACCGGGTCGTTGTCGACGTATGCCACGCGCGCGTCCGTGGTGATGGCCTGGGCCGTCTCGTGCGTGTTCGGCACCGTGGGCATGCCGCAGCCCAAGTCGATGAACTGGCTGACACCGCGGTTCGCCGCCCACATCACGGCACGGGCCAGAAACTGCCTATTCTCCCGCGTCACCTCGGCCGTCAGCGGGGCGATGGCCAGCAGGCGCTCCGCTACCTCCCGGTCGGCAGCGAAATGGTCCTTGCCATTCAGCAGATAGTCGTAGACCCGGGCGATGGATGGCGTGCGGGGATCGAAGTCGGCCACGGGCCCAACCCTAGCGCTCGGATGATTTCACCGGCTGCGCCGAGCACATAGGCCAGAGGCAGTTCGTCAAGGCCCGGGAGATGAGGTTGCTGACTTAACCGCTCACCCCGAACACCAAAGAGCAGGCCGCGGACCGGCTAGGGATTAAGGAAGACCAGAACCGGAAGTCTGGCACCACGCCGGCTTCCGGTGGCCACCGGAAGACGGCGTGGGGTGCCGTCCGTGCGGACGGCACCCCACGCGCCCCGGCTCGTGGCCGGTCAGGGCACAGCGGTATCAGACGGCTTCCAGGTTGGCGCGGCTGCCATAGGCGCACAGCCCATACAGCGCCACCACGTCGACCGCGATGATCATCAGGGACCAGAACGGGTACGCCGGGATGAAGAACATCTGCTCGATGGCACTCAGCCCGAGCACCGCCACTCCGAACCAGCGCGCCATCTGGTTACCCGCCAGCACTCCGCCCGCCGCCAGCAGCTGCAAGGCACCGATGATCAGTGTGATCCAGCCCCAGGAGTTCAGGCTGCCGAACACGTAGTGCGCACCGGCGACGAACACGTGAGCGTTGGCGACCGCGGCGATGCCGTAGATCAGGTTGAAGCAGCCGACGATGATCAGCAGGACGGAGGCGAACAGCACCAGGCCATAGCCGTGGCCTTCCGCGTGCCGCCCGCCTGAGCTGCTGGCTGGCTTCATTGTTGCCGATGTCATGGTGACCTCCTAGGCAGGTTCCCGCCGGAGCCCTCCAGCCGTCGTTGATCGACCCTTCCGGCGCTGACCCGCCCAAGAAGGCGGACGGCACGGACACGGTCAGCGGGCCGCGGCCTGCTCTTAACACTCACCTGGAGGTAAAGGCCGCGTCAGGGCCACAAGTCCTGCGGTCAGGGGCCCGTCGGCCTGCCAGCGGGGCCTGCCAGCGGCAGCCTGCCAGCGGCGGCCTTGCCCTGTGCTGCCCCTCGGACCGCCAAGCAAATCGGACCGCCGAGCAAATCGGCCGGAGGGACATCACACCGGCTCCGTTCCATTAGGTCCCGCCGACTCTGGCTTTAGGGCCAGGACAGGGTAGGTATCAGGAGGTGATCCCTGGGCTGACCATGCTCCGCCATTACCGGCGGTCCTGGCTGCGCGGGGATCTGATCGCCGGCCTGACAGTGGCGGCCTACCTGATCCCGCAGGTCATGGCCTATGGGACCGTGGCCGGGCTGGCTCCGGTCGCGGGCCTGTGGGCGGCCCTGCCCGCGCTGGTGGTCTATGCCGTCCTGGGCTCCTCGCCATCCCTGTCGATGGGGCCGGAAGCGACGACCGCACTGATGACGGCGATCGCGATCGGCCCGCTGGCCGCGGGCGAGCCAGCCCGCTACGCCGCTCTCGCCGCCGGGCTGGCGCTGCTGGTGGCGGCGATGTCGCTGGCCGCGTGGCTGCTGCGGCTGGGCTTCGTGGCCGACCTGCTGTCCCGGCCGGTGCTGGTCGGCTACATGGCCGGCGTGGCCCTGATCATGATCGCGGGCCAGCTGGCCCGGGTGACCGGCGTCGCGGTCACCGGGGAGGGCTTCTTCACGCAGGTGGCCTCGTTTGCCCGCGGCCTGGGCGGGATCCAGCCAGGCACGATCACGCTCTCCGCGGCGGTCGTGGCCTTCCTGTTCCTGATGCGGGCCCGCTGGCCGCATGCCCCCAGCCCGCTGCTGGCCATCCTGCTGGCCACCACCGCGGTCGTGGTGTTCGGCCTCGGGCAGCACGACGTCAGCGTCGTCGGCCCCATCCCGGCCGGGCTGCCCTCACCCGGGCTGCCCCCTCTGCACCTGCAAGATCTGCGGCTGCTGCTCTTGCCCGCGTTCAGCGTGCTGGTCGTCGGGTTCAGCGATGATGTGCTGACCGCCCGGTCGTTCGCCCGGCCCGGCGAGGAAATCCGGCCCAACCAGGAATTGCTGGCGCTGTCCGCCGCCAATCTCGGATCGGGCCTGCTGCACGGATTCCCGGTCAGCAGCAGCGCCACCAGGACCGCGATCGCCATCGCGACCGGTAGCAAGACCCAGGTCTACTCCCTGGCCGCGGCGGCATCCGCGCTGGCCGTCCTGCTCTTCGCGCGGCCGGTCCTGTCCCACTTCCCGACCGCCGCGCTCGGCGCGATCGTCATCTACGCGGCGATCCGGCTGATCGACGTCACGGCCTTCCGGCGGCTGCTCGCCTTCCGCCGCACCGAGCTCCTGCTGGCCCTGGCCACATGCGCCGGAGTCCTGGCGTTCGACATCCTTTACGGTGTCCTGCTCGCGATCGGGCTGTCGGTCGCCGAACTGCTGCTGCGGGTCGCCCGGCCACATGACGCGGTCCTCGGACGGGTGCCTGGCCTGGCGGGCATGCACGATGTGGACGACTACCCGGAAGCCCAGACCATCCCGGGACTCGTGGTGTACCGCTACGACGCGCCGCTGTTCTTCGCCAACGCCGCCGATTTCCGGCGCCGCGCGCTGGCCGCCGCCGGCCAGCAGCCCGGGCGCACCCGCTGGTTCGTGCTCAACGTGGAAGCGAACGTCGAGGTGGACTTCACGGCGCTGGAGGCCGTAGACGCCCTCCGCGAAGAACTCGCCCGGACAGGCACCGTCTTCGCGCTCGCCCGGGTGAAGCAGGACCTGCTGGCCAGACTGGAAGCTTTCGGGCTGGCCAGCAAGATCGGGGCCGACCGGCTCTTCCCGACCCTGCCAACCGCCGTGGAGGCCTACGAGACCTGGGCCCGGGAACATCCGCCGCCCCCGGGCCGGGACGATGCCGCAGACACCTGAACCCGCGCTAATGCCTGCTGGTCCACCGCGGCTCGGTGGCCAGCCAGTCGGCGTCCCAGGCCACCAGCCGCCGCCGATCGAGCCGGCAGTGGATGAGCAGCCCGACGCCGCCCAGGACAAGTCCCAGCACGGCCGGGGCGGCCAGCGCGTAGAGCCCCGCCTGACCTAGTACCTGCTCATGCCGCAGCGGCGGCCCGGTCAGCCGGCCGGAAGCATCCGTCCACACCATCACCGTGCTACCAGCCCGGGCCCCTGACGGGGCGTACACCTCGCCCCGGCGCTGCGCACCGCTGGGGGTGGTCCACCTGGCCGGCACCAGCGGCTCATACCCGATGTAATCCTGGGACGAAGCACCGGCCAGGAGCACGGCGGGCACCCTGTGCCAGGCGGACTGGACATGCTGGATGCGAAGGCCGGCGGCATAAGACCGCTGTCCGGCGGCCAGGGCCACCAGAGGAGCACCGATCAGGAAGGCAGCCAGCAGCCCGGCCATGACCACGGCCTCCATCCGGTCCACGGCGCGCCGCAGCGGGTTGCGGTCGGGCCACAGCCCTCGCAACACCCGGCCCCGCCCTGTCATCCGCGGCGGCAGATCGTGTCCCATCTCGCCCTCTTGCACCACGATGACGTGCCTGCTCCCGGCCCGATCAGGGCCGATCCTCCCCTGTAGCCGGGACCTTTGCCCCGCTCCGGTCGGTATCTTGTGCGCGGCGGCACAGAGCCGCGGCACAGAGCGGCGGCACAGAGCCGTCGGCGGCACGGAGCGGTCGTGGGCAGGATGAGTGAGGCAAGGTGACCTATGGACGAGCGCGACGTCGAGGCGGTAGTCATTCCACCCGGGGACTCAGGACTGCTCCTCCTCACCGGGGCAGCCGAGCTCGTGACAGAAGCAATTCTTGATCTGGAATTGGAGTTCGACTACCTGCAGCGCGAGGTATCGCCGGACGGCGCCGGCATTACGTGTGTGCGCGTGGACCCGGAGGACCAGTCTCTCGACGACGTGCAGCGGCGTATCTGTTCTGCGCTGGCGGATCTGATCGCGGGCACCCCGGAGCTGACCGGCTGGACGCCGCGCGTCCGCCTCGCCGAGGTATCTCTTGACCACGACGAGGATCCGCTGGATCTGGGGGACATCGACGCGCAGGCCGAGCGCCTGCTCCCCTCCGGCGATGAGATCGTCAGCTCGCTCATGCGCGAGATTCAGCACGAGCGGTCCATCTACGCCGATAGCCAGCTGTTCCGGGCGTTTCCCGTGGATGAGCTAGTCACCGAGGACTTGAGCAGCCTGGGCCCGCAGGAGCGAGCCGCCGCCCAGCGTCGCGCCTCGGCGCTGGCCGGGTGCCTGATCCAGGCCTCAGTGATGGTGGTCAACCAGCTCATCGATGACGTCGCCGCGCTTCGCAAGCATGAGGGCACGGCCGGCGAGGGAATCGAGGAGACGTGGGTGTTCAGCGATCTCCCTCCGCGCTTCGCCGCGAACTACACGGCGCTCTTCGCCCAGGAGTTCCTGGTCGCTTTCGTGGATATGACCAGCCGGCTGACCAGGGGCTGGGAACCTCTGGCGTGCGTGGCCCAGGAGCTGGGCCTCCGGGTCTTGCTGGACCACGTGGAAGTGGTGGCGGAAGCGGCTGACGTGGCCCTGCCCGACGACTGGCGCGGGCACCTCGAAGACCTTCTCTTCGAAGACCTGGACCATGAACTCTTGTATGACCCGGCTCACGACGGCATCGACGAGGAGCCGGCCCGCCAGCCCCCTGGAATGACTCCGATGCGATTCACGGACTGGTTCAGGCCTTTCAACGACCGGAGGACCCTCCCGCCCTACGCGCTGCCCGCCCCGCCATCCACTGACGCACCCCTGCCGTAGCCGCTGGCGCAGGTGGCGGTCCCCCACGTCGTGACCAACCACGTTGCTGGTCGGTCACTGACAGGTCTCCGCCGAGTCGTGGACAGTTACCGCGTTCCGTGGCCGCGGAGGTCAACGAGCAGATGGCCGGCGACAGCCTCCTCATAAACGGCGCAGCCCGCCGCGCGCATGGCTTCCCCCAGCCCGGGATCCCAGGGGGTGGCGGCGGGCACGCCGGCCAACCGGACCCCCGTCCCGGGTGCGACGACCGCGGCCAGGTAATCCCGGGCCCCCATCCGCCAGGGCTGCCCCCCGTAACGAGTGATCACATCGGCCGCTATCGCGACCCCCGGCCAGTCGAAGTCGCCGTGGTACCAGACCTCAGCGCCGGCTCCGACCGCCAGATTCACCAGCCGGTGAAAGGCCGTGAACGGCCGGCCTTCGGTGCAGATCAGCGGCGGGCAGGCCGCTCCCAGTTCCGCGCAGGCCCGCCGGAGCACCGCGGGATTCTCGCACACGAAGATCCGCGGGCAGGAAACCTGGATCGGGTGAGCCGCCAGCTGGTGCAGGGTCACCTGGAACGGCGTGCCGCACCGCGCCGCGCCGGTCAGCCACTCACCCAGCCCGTCGCCCTCCGCAGGCAGGTTCAGCACCAGGACCCGGCTGGCCAGGTCGTCGACCAGGACACCAGCCCGGTCCCATACTTCCCGGCGCTCCGCTGCGGACCCGGGACGCGCTACACCAGCCCGGAGCGCCAGCGCCCGCAGGACGAGCGTGCCCAGTCCCGTCCCGTGGTTGAGCGCTTTCGTGTCGCCAGTGATCTGCGCGGCCAGCGCAGGTAGGGCGATCGGCCCGGCACCCGCCGGCCCGCCGCCCGCCGGACGTCCCTCCAGGAACTCCAGCACGTGGACTCCCTGTGCGAGGATCCCGACATCGCCCTGGGTCGCCAGCCGGGTCAGCGTGCCGTCCTGGCGCAGCTCATCCAGCCAGTGCCGGTACCAGTCACAGGACAGATAGAGCGGGCTCGCCTCGGTCAGGGCGATCAACTCCGCTCGTGACTCCGCGAGCGAGGCCGCAGCCGCGGGCCGATCCCGCAGCGGCCCACCCAGCTCCGTCAGAAGCGGCACCAGCCCATAGCCGGCCCCACGGGAAACCGCCGCATCAAGGGCCGCCAGCGACACGGTCAGCCGCTTGGTCCCGGCAGGCTGATGCAGGCCGGTGATGCCGATGATCGCCTTGCGTTCCGCATCATCCGGGTCGGCGACGCTGATCCGCCCGGTCAGGCTCCCGCCGTTCCGCTCCAGCGACCTGCGAGCGGCCGCCAGCAGCCGCCGGTACTCCGCCCCCCGGTAGCGGTCGACCCCGGCCGCCCCGTCACTCACCCGCCGTCCTCGTCGCTCTCGTCCTCGCCCCCGTCGTCCCCGCCGCCGGAGCCCCCGGAGCCCCCGGACCCAAGCTGCAGCACATCCCCCACTCCCGCGGGCACATACCGGCTCGGCCGGAACCCGAGCAGCTCGGCGGCCAGCTCCTCATTTCCCGCGAAGCCCGCACTCGCGTCCAGCAACTGCTCCCCGTCCCACAACGCGAGCAGCGTCAACAACGTGTGCGCGGCCTTGTCATGCTGCATGTCGTAATGTGCGATGACCGGCACGGTCGGGTACGTGACCCACAGATCATGCCCGGTCATGAACAGGTCCAGGTCGAACTTGACGGTCAGCCCGAGCAGCTCCGGCTTGAACGTGTCGTCGATCCCGGCGAACGCCTCATCCAGCGCGATAAGCCGCGGGCAGTCAGGCTTGGAGGACGAGTACAGCGCGTTGGCCGCGGCGAACAGCGGCAGGTGAATCGCGGCGGACTTCTCCCCGCCGGACATCTCCGAGTGCTTCTTGCGGGTCAGCCGCTCAGCGGGCCGGCCCGGCTGCAGCAGCCGCAGCTCGAACGTGTGCCAGGACCGGTAGTCCAGCACCGAGCCAAGCACTTCCCGGTAGGTGTCCCGGGGATTCGCGGCCCGGTGGTCGTGGATCATGGCGCGGAGCAGGCCGCGCAGCTCGGCCAGCCCGTCCGCGCCCAGGCCGGCGGCGTCCCGGTCGAGCAGCCGGGACACCTGCGCCTGCTGGTCGGTGAGCTTGTCGGAGCGGACCCAGCGGATCCCGACAGCCATGCCGGACGACATCGGCTTGGACCGGGTATCCGCGTCCATCTGGTCCACCAGATCCTTGGCCGCCAGCACCCGCGAGTGGATCTGCTGGGCCAGCGCGGTGAGCAGCGAATCCTCCAGCACCGTGCGTTCGCGCTGCTCGAGCAGGATGCCCTGGTTCTCCACATCCTCGGCGATCTTGCGGGCGAAGCTGGCGGCGGGCACCCGGCCCTCGTTGGTCACCACGTCCACGTAGAACGGCGCGTCCCCGGCCAGGTCGGCCTGGTACCCGTCCTCGCCGGACTTGAGCGAGGTCTCGAAGTCCCGGTACGCGGTCCACATCCGGTCCACGGTGCCCTTGAGCACCCCTTCGGTGACCGCGCGCCCGGCGCGGGTCGCGGCCGCGAACGCGTCCAGCACGGTCGCCGCGGCGCCGGGCAGCACCTCTCGGATCACCTGCTCCGGATCAGCCCCGTCCCCGGGTGTCCCATTCCCGGGCGCCTCATCCCCCGCCATGAGCCGGTCCACCAGTTCGTCACCAACCCGCTGCGGGTCAGGCCATTGCGCCGCCGCGGGCCACGGGGCGCTCTCGGTCACCTCCAGCAGTGGCCGCAGATCTGCTTGCGTGTAGGGCTCGAACGCGGCCGCCTGGGTGACCAGTTCGCCCATCGCCGCGGCCAGCGCACTGCGGCCGTGCGACAAGTCCCGCTCCGCCCCCACGACCTTGTCGTGCGCCTCGTTCTGCCTCAGGCCGGCCGCCTTACGGTCAGCCCGGGCGGCCGACAAGCGGGCTTCGGTGTCCAGGATCTCGTCGCGGATCTGCTCGTACTCCGCGCCACTGGCCCGCTCATCGACGCTGAGCTTCTCCGCGCCGGCGACGTACAGCGCCTGGTTCTCCGCCAGGAGCTCAGCGGCTTCGGCGTTGTCGCTGGTGAGATGGCTGATCCGGTCAAGCCGTTGGTGCAAGTCTTGCTCGAGCGCGGCCAGCTCCCCGCGGGTGCGGACCAGGTCTTCGGCTGCGCGCGCGAAGTCGGCGACCGCGCGCTCGACCGTGTCCACCTCGTCGGCGCTGGCGGGCAGGCCCCGGTCGGCGGCGGCGTGCCGGAGCCGCCGGGCCCGGGCGTCCAGCTCGGCGGTGGCCCCGTCCAGCGTTTCCTGCGCCCCGGCGAGCCGGGTGCGGGCCCCGGTTCGCTGTCCCTCCGCGCTGGTGACCTGGCCGAGCGCCTCCGTGACCGGCGCTGTCTTGGGCAGCTCCTGCTGCGCGCGGCCCAGATCCGCCAGCAGGTCCAGCACTCCCTGCCGCTGGGCGGCCAGGTCCTCCCGCTGGCGGCCCAGGTCCGCGATCAGCCGGTCGAGCTCGGCGAGCCGGGCGCGGCGCCGGCTGGCCCGGGCGGTCGCCCCGATGTACTCCGGCACGGCCTTGGGCCGGGCGCCGAGCTGCAACCCGTAGCTGTACTGCGCCCGGGGCGTCACCACGGCGGCACCGCCCGCACCGGTCCCGGCCGGCTCCCGGCCACCGGCCGTCCCGTCCCCCGCGTTCACTTCGTCCGCAACGAAAACCGACCGCAGTACTGCCTCCACCACGGCCGGCGGGACCAGGTCCTGATCTTCGGGGACGAGCACGTCGGCCAGCGTCCGGCCGCGCGGGCCGCGCCTCGGGCGGGACGGCCAGCAGGTACCCGTCGGCCTCGGCCGCCGCGACCGCCGCCGAGGTCAGCGCGGGGTCGGGATGGATCCAGGCGGTCAGCATGCCCGCCCCGTACAGGGCGCCTTCTATCCCGGCGGCGTCCTCGTCCGCGAGCCCGTCGGCGAACCGGACCAGCTGCCAGAGCGGCGCGCCGGGACGTCCCGCGCGGTCGGCGGGCCGCAGGTCGGAGGCGGGCGGAGCGTCGTCGTGCTGGCTGGCGATCTTGTGCCGTTCCGCGGTCCGCGGCCTCCTGCTCGCCGGCGAGCTGGGCTTCGGCGGCTGGTGAGCTGCTCCCGGCGGCTGATCAGCGTGTCGGTCCGCGGCTGGGTGAGCGCGGTGAACGTCTCGGTGAGCGTGGCGGCGTCCGGCTCGCCGGTCCGGCCCAGGGCGTCGGTCAGCGCATCCAGGCCGGACTCGTCCAGGATCGCCGAAGGCTGGTCACCGGCCCACCGAGTGGCCCAGCCGCGCAGTTGCCCAGCCACGTCCGCGCGGGCGGCGGCCAACTCCTGCTCCGCGTCCCGGCAGGCCTGGTCGCAGTCGTCGAGGGCCTGCCGAGCCTTGCCCAATTCCGTCTCGGCGAGCCTTCGGGCCTGCTCGGACTCCTGCACGGAGGCGAGCCTGCGGCGGACCTCCGCGATGTCGTCGTTCCGGGCGGTGACCCGGGCCTTGGCCGTCATGGCCAGGTCGGCGCCGGTGTCCGCGGGCTCGCCGTCGCGGAGCAGGCCCGCGCCGGCCGCCGACTCGGCCAGCGCCTGCAGGTGCCGGCCGATGGCGCGGCCCAGCTCGTCGCGGTGGCTGGCCACGGCGTCGGCTTCCTGCTGCAGGCTGTCGACGTTGGCCCGGGCCTTGGCTAGTGTCTGCTGATCCAGGGCCAGCCGGGCCTTGTCCGCCTCCAGCTGGCTGCGGCGCAGCGCGAGTTTCTCGTGATCCTTGTAGGCGTCACGGTCTTTCAGCGCCGAGAGCCGGGCGCCGAAGGTGTCGACGCTGATCCGGGCCGACTCCCCGGCTTCCCTGGCCCGCTGTTCCTGCCGTCCGGCCGCGGCCGCTTCGTGGACCGCGGTGATGATCGCTCCGACGTGCCCGGCGGCGGCGTTCATCCGGGCCGCGACCTGGTCGGCCTGGTGCCGGGTGTGGGCCCGGAGGTAGGCGGTGTACTGGGTGAGGAAGGCGCGGACCGCCGCGTCGGCGGCGGCCAGGTCGTCGTACTGCTTCTGGACGGCGGCCAGGTTCTCGAAGTCCCGTGCGGCCTGCTCGACCAGGTCTTCGTCAACCGGGCTGAGGCCAGCGGACAGAGTGCCGGACACCTTGACCGGGTCGAGGTCCTTGGCCAGCAGCGGCCGGCGCAACGCGATCAGCAGATCCAGCAGCTGGGTGTAGCGTTCCCGGCCCAGGCCGAACAGCCTGGTGTCCACGGCGTCCTGGTAGGCGCCGCGCCGGTCACCGAAGGAGGCGTCCCGGCCGAGGATGGCGGTGAGCTGCTTGGCGGTCAGCGGGCGGGAATCCGCCGACAGCAGGCCGAAGTCGACGCCCATCCGCTGGCTGGTGATGAAGAAGGAGGGCCGGGCCCGCTCCCAGTTTTTGTGCGCGGTCAGGCCGATGACCAGGGTGACGGTCTCCTGCTGGTCACCGCTTCGCGGGGTCTGCGGGCTGGGTCGGCCGGGTGGTCTCTGCGGGGCGGCCGAACTCCATCCACACGTAGCCGTGCTCGGCGTCCTGCCCCCGGTAGAGCAGGTTGGCCTTCATGGTGCGGTTCTCGCCGCTGAACGGGTCGAGCCGCCGCGCGTCCAGCCCGCCGTCCAGGACGAACGGGAACAGCACTTCGAGCGCCTTGGTCTTGCCGGAGCCGTTATGGCCGCGCAGCGCCAGCCGACCGTCGCCGAACGCGAACTCCTCGTCGAAGTAATCCCAGAGGTTGATGATCCCGGCCCTGGTCGGCTTGAATCGGGCTGACTCGACTCGGGGCGGCCTGGGCGGGGCCGCCGCCTCCGGGTCGTGGGTGGCCGTCACGCGGATCCTCCCGTGGTGCTGAACAGGTCGAAGGCGCCCTGGCCGTCCCGGCGGGCCCCTTCGGGGAGCGCGGCGGTGATGTTGCGGTAGCGGGCCGCGGCGGGCAGGATCAGCGCGCCGCCGGGCAGGCACCGGATGAGCCGCAGGTCATCGAGGAGCCGCAACGCGGCGGCCAGCAGCCCCTCCTGGTCGTGCTGCCACTGGGCGGTGAACGAGCCCGCGCCGAAGTCGGTATAGAGATCGGCGAGCATGCCCGCCAGCCTGGTCCGCTCGACGAACGGGGCCTGCAGGGGTGCAGGCCTGCTCGGTCGCGGCGTCGGCGTTCTCGCCACCGGGCCGGGACGGCGCGCGGACCGGGTCCTGTTCCTCGCCGGCTGACCCGGCCGGGCGGCCCGCGTCGATCCGGTCGAGCAGGGCCCGCTGGTCGTCGTCGGCGGTCGGCACCGGCAGCCGGGTCAGCGCCGGGCCGTCGTCGGGGTCCTCCAGCAGGTCGGCGACCTTGGCCAGCAGCAGCCCGGCGGTGCGGTTGACCGCGCCGCCCCGGCCGGGGAACCGCTGGTCGGTGAACGAGCCGGTGGGGTCGGCCAGCAGCACGCCCTCGGCCCGCCGTTCCACGACCAGGCCGGTGAGCCGGGCCAGGTTGTCGGCCAGGTCGGTGCTGCGCAGCGCGGCGGCCGTCTCCCCGTCGAGGGTCGCGTAGTAGGCGACCGGGTGCTCCAGCAGCAGCCGCCGGGCCCGGCGCGCGGCCGCTTCCCGCTGGGTCGAGCGTTTCGCGCTGATGTCGTCCGCCTCGAGCAGGCCGGCCGCGCCGGGCAGGTGCTGGATCGGCCGGGCCGGGCGGAACAGCGCGGCGCAGATGTCGTGGTCGATGTCGTAGAGGGCATCGCCCCGGTCGGTGTCCCGGGCCCAGTTCTCCGCCGACCCGTCGGACAGCCGGAGCGCCCCGTGGTCGGCCAGCCAGTCCAGCACGTCCACGACGGCGCGTTTGTGCTCGGTGATGGTCGCGTCGAAGCCGAGGCCGTCGATCGCGTTGGCGGTCGGGGCGAACGCGCGGACCAGGTCGGCCAGGCTGATCTCGATCCGTGAGCGCTGGAAGACGGCCAGGACCAGGCACAGGTAGGCGAGGCGGCGCCGGTCGAACGGCCGGCCGCTGCGGGCCGCGAACACCGACCGCTGGGTGTCGTCCACGGTGTCCAGCCGCCGGACCAGCCGGACCTGATGCGCGGTGGCGATCAGCGTGTAGCCGAACAGCGCGGCGAAGTCCCGGGCCATCAGGTCAGCCCAGCGCAGCACCGTGGCCAGGGCGCCGGCCCGGGGTCGTGATGCTGTTATCAGGTCGTTGGTGAGTACGAGGCGGACCGCATGCTGGTAGGAGCCGAGGTCGCTGGGCGCGACGCCACGGGCGGCGGTCAGCTCAGCCATCGTGGCCGCCTGTCAGGGCCGCTCTGCGGCGGGCGGGGGCGATGTCGAGCCGGAGCCCGGGCAGGTGCAGCACCCCGTGCGCGGTCCGCACCGCGCAGCCTTCCGGGGACGGCACCAGCCGCATCACCATCACGTCGTTGCCGCCCGCGCCCCCGGTGATCCGCCCGGCCACCACCGTCCTGGCCTCGAGCGCCCGGGTCAGCAGCGTCAGCAGCACCCGCGTCTGGCGCTCGTCGAGCACCCTCTCCCCCAGCCCGGAGCCGAGCAGCTGCCGGGCAGCCTCCTGCTCGGCCGCGCGCCGCGCCGCCTGGCGGCGCCGCAGGTCGGCCCGGACCCCGTCGCGCGCCTGCAGCCGCTGCGGCACGCCCGGCGTCGGCGCCTTGCCCCGGCGGAACAGCGTGACCGCGACCTCCACCCCCGGTGCGTCATCCCAGGACAGCCGGGGTGAGATCAGGTCGCTGTCCTCGTGCACGCCGCCCAGGTGCCGGGCCCGGCGCAGCCCGAACGCCGCCCCCACGAGCGCGTGCGCGGCGTCCTCGTCGGCAGCGTCGAACGCCCAGGCGGCCAGGTGACGCAGCTGGGTGGCCCGGTTGACCCCGCCCCGCTGGGCCTCGGTGATCTGCCGGAGCAGCGCGATCACGCTGGACACCCCCGCCCGGGTGGCCGCGGCCAGTTCGGCGGCCCGCGATCCCTCGCCGTCGGCGGTGAACCAGGCCCGGACCGCCGCCCAGCGCCGCCGCCAGTCGTCGAGCACGTCCTCGTACCGCATCAGCGGCCGTTCGTCGGCCTCGGCGGCGCGGTTCAGCAGCGTGGCGAGCCCCGTCGCCTCGACCTGGATGACGGCGAGGGTCAGCCGGGGCAGATAGCGGTCCAGCTCCGCCATGAAGTCGCCCATGTGCGCCAGGAGCGCGTGCTTGTAGCGCAGGAACATCTCCGGCGAGGCCTCGGTGGACCGCGTGATGTCGCCCAGCGTCAGGTGGAACCGGGCCGACCGGCGGGCCATGTCCTCCATCACCCGGTCCAGGCTGCCCAGCCGCCGCATCGACCTCGTCGCCGTCCCCGGCCCGGTTCGCCTCGGCCAGCCCGTTCAGGTCGCGCAGGATGTCCGAGAACACCAGCCGGGACAGGTTCGCGTCCTGCACCCGGGCGGCGAGCACGCCCTCGACCGCCGTGTAGGCGCGGTGGCCCAGCTCGCTGAACTGGTAGACCGACTGCCGGTTCCGGTAGCGGGCCAGGCTGCCCGCCCGCGAGGCATCCTCCAGCCGGTGCAGCAGCCCGTCGTCGGTGAGGTTGTCCAGCCGGTCCCGCAGGCTGGTCAGGGTGCGGGGGACGCTGTCGTGGTGGGCGGCGAGTTCGGCCAGCTCCTCCGCGACATCGTCGGTGTGCGCCTGGGCCACATGGGCGGCGCGGAGCCGGTCCAGGGCGCGCAGGACCCAGAGGTAGGCGAGATAGTCCTCCCGCCGGGTGAAGCCGAACAGGCGGAACCGGTCGCTGACCGCCAGCGCGTCGAGGTTGAACGGGTCAGCCTGGTCATCGGGGATCGCCATCGCGACGAGCCGCTCCCTGTCCACATGGCCGTCGGGGCTTACGTTTCCCCATGATGGCATCCCTGTTGTGCCTCGGGTGCGGCTGCCGCGATACACCAGGCCGACCGGCGCAACTTAGCCGCTCGCGGAAGGTTAGTCTTGCGTAGTGCCTGACCTGGACGACTATCTGGACCTCACGGTCGGTCAGGCGCGTGAACAGTACAGAGCGCTGGTGTCGCGGCGGCCAGTATCGGGCAGGCAGGTGATCTTCTCGCCGGTGGAGACACTGCTGTGCCTCGCCGCCTCTTTCGTGGTCAATCCACGCCAGTTTGGCGGTGCGAACCTGCACCGGGTTCCACAGCCGGTACCGGAGCTGGCGCGCCTGTTCTCCCGGTCGCCGTCGAGCGTGCTGGAGAAGATGCGCAACCTCAACGGTTCCCGCCCTCATGGCGCCAAGTGGGACGTGCTGGCTGGTGCAAAACTCCGTGACGAGCCGGCACACTTCAGCCGTATCTACCGCATCCTCATAGGAGCCGCGCGCGCAGAGGGTATCGGCAGTAACCAGCTGCCCGACTTCCTCGGCCTAGGGAACGGCGGCGAGCTGGCTCTGCTGGGCCAGGAAGAACTTGACCTGTCCGTCGTCGAGGAGGTTATGCGAGGCGTGATCACACGCATCACGGCGGAGGGCGACTGGAACGACCGAGACACCGAGCAGATCGTGCTCGGTGCCGTCCGGGTCGGGCAGCATGTGTTCGCCCGGAATGTAATCGCCAATTGTGGGGGCCGGTGCGTGTTCTGCGGATTCATGTCGCCGCCAGCGCCAGACGGCAAGCGCATGCTCCTAGCCGGGCACATCAAGCCATGGAAGGACAGTTCCCCACGTGAGCGGCTCGATGCCCGTAATGGATTGGCAGCCTGCCCCGCCCACGACGCCGCGTTTGACAAGGGCATGATCACTGTGAACGGCGGGCTGCGCATCCATCTCGCTAGATCGCTAGCTGACGCTGTTCAGGCCGACGCGCTTGCCAGGCAGTTCTATGGGCGTCCGCCCCTTCGTGAAGTGCTGCTGCTCCCTCCTGGCGCTCAGATGCCCGCGCGCAAGTACCTCGACTGGCATCGCGACAAAGTTTTCGCTCGATGACACCACCAGTGAGCCGATTGCCGTAGCTACATTCCGCGGACGATGCTGCGCAAACGCCCTCTGCGAGCCTGGGATCAGTGAATGATTCACGGTCATCGCGTCGGCGCGGACCTTGCTTTCAGCAAGGCCAACAGGCGATAGCGCAACGTAGATGCTCTTGCCGGGCTTGCTGGGATCGTCAGCCATTCCGCGAATACCGCTGTGTAGGTCCGTCAGAGCGTCCAGGAGAGCCAGGCCGCGGCCTTGTTCGTCGTCGGCCGTGGTCTTCTGGATGACTGGCCTGCCACGCCCGTGGTCGTGGACTTCTAGCCAGAGGTCGCCTTCCTGGGTGTAGCCAGCCGGACGGTTATGGGGCCGGCGCCGTGGCGGAGGGCGTTGGTGGCTAGCTCGCTGACGATGAGTTCGGCTAGGTCGGTGTGGTCGGCTAGGCCCCAGTCGGTGAGGGCTTTGCGGGCTAGTTCGCGGGCGCGGGAGATCTCGGAGGGGTGGCGGCGCAGGCGGTAGGTGACGGACAGTTCGCTGGTCATGAGCGACTCGCCTCCGCGCGCGCGGCGGAGGTTAATGGGGCCGGGTCTGGAGGCCGTGGCATCGGCAGGCCAAGAGCGATCACGTCCTCGTGGGCAGGTCAACGTGAGTACTGGACTCGCCCAGATTGGCAATTGCGTGATCGTGGAAGCACTCCCTGTGGTGGGAGCGTTCGGTTCCCGCGTGGCGCGGCTGGTCAGTCGGAGCCGGCGGGGAGGTCGTGCAGGTCGCGGACGATGGTCTCGCGGGTGAAGTCTTCGATCTGCTCGTCGAGTTCCGTGGCCTGGGGTGAGCCCTGGTAGGGGTTGCGGGCTAGTTCGGAGCGGACACGGCCGAGATGCTCGGGGATCGCACTGATGCGCTGGCCTGGAGAAACGGCAAGCGCTGGACCCAGAGCCATCGCTGCGGCGTCGAGGCGGCCGGCGCGGAGCAGGGCCGTAGCAAGGTCAACATGAGCGAGCGCGACACAGCCATATCCGTACTGCTCCCCGGGTCCGGGACCGGCTGCGTAGAGTTCGGTCGCTCGTTGCAGGTCCTCGATCGCCCCGGACTCGGCCTGCGGGATCTCGACGAGGGCAGAGCCGGCCATGTAGTGCTGGGTGGCGCGGGAGAACCCGAATTCTCCGCCGATCTCCAGTAGGTCGTCCTGGTGAGCGACGTTCTCTGGCTTCCTGGGCGGATTCGATTGCCCGTCTGGCCGTCGGCCGCATCACCCAGGCGAGCCGCGGCCCGACCGTACTGCAAGTACAACTGCGCGGCGTTGGGCCCGTCGGAGAGGTAGCGCAGCCCGCTCTGAGCGAGGTCGCGGCTCTGGCGCGGACGGTCCCAGTAGGCGATACCCGCGAGTTCCAGCCGCAGGTGCGCCATCAGCGGCGGTGATCGATCGCCGTGGCGTAGGCCCAGGCGGCGCGGACCAGTTCCTCGCCAGCTTGCGTGTAACCCAGGTCGCTGGCGGCGACGGCCATCAAGCAGTTCAGGGCGCCCAGCAGGAAGTACAGCTCCGTTTGATCGCGGGGCCAGAGTTGACGGTCCAATGCCGCGTAGATCCGGCTGCGGAGACGGCGCATCTCGCGGAACATCGGGAACGGCTCGGCAGTCATCAGCTCGGCCGAGAGCCGCACTACGTCGGCGCGGAGTTGTTCGAGGGTGGCGTCGCCGATGTCGCGGCGTTCGGCTTGCTCGGCGTGATCACTGCCTTCGTGGGCCGCCATCAGGACCTCTCGCTCGATCCCGGCACGGGGTTTTGAGCCGGGCTCTGGCTTTCCACGGTAGGTGATGGCTGGCAGCGCGGACAGGGTTTGTTGCGGCGCAGGCTGCGCTGGTGGGTGGGGCGGTTGGGACGGACGGTTTTCGTTGCGGAGATTGGGAATTTCCTGGCCGTAGGTATCGAGGATGAGCAACTCGGCGGGAGGGAGTTGCTCGCGGTCGGCCAGGTCGATCAGGTCGGCGGCGGTGCAGTCGTAGACGCAGGCGAGCAGGGCCAGCAGGTAGGGCGAGGGGCGGCGGCCGGATGGCTGCGGGCCGGGGCCGGGCCAGTTCTCGTGCTCGCACAGGTGCGGGGCGGTCATGCTGGAGATGCCGCCGGGGTCCAGGCCCACGGTGCCGGTGTAGGCGTTGATCTGGGCGGCCGCTTCGCGCAGGCTCCAGCCGTGGGCTTCGCGCCAGGCGGCGCGGGGGCGCAGCCGGTAGCGGCGGGCGAACTCCGCGGCGATCTCGCGGTGGCCCAGGCCCAGGGCGCGCATCTTCTCGCGTAAGGCGCGTTTCTCGGCCGGGAGGGTGATCCGGACGATGGGCATCGCCTGCGCCTTTCCGCCTGGGCTCGCCCGGTCGGTCGTGCCGGGCCGTGGAGTGGGACTGATGGAGACAAGATCAACCGTAACCGCGCGGGAGCAATCCGCAACTGGAGATTTGGGCAGCTGGGAATGGGACGCGAGGTTGATGGGTACTCGCTTCTGGCTGTGCCGGAGTGACGAGCAGGTCAGCATATGGATAGGACGGGAAGAGATGATTCCCCGCACCGGGAATGACTGTGGCTACGCTGAGCTGTGTCATGGATCCAAACGCGGGTAAATAATTGCTTGCCCGCCAAGCGGCGCCAGGTCCGGCCATGCACTCACCTGTGATGGCCTATCGAGTGTGAGCAGGCGAAGTGCATGGCATATTCGTTATCCTTAGTAGTTCTGTCCGGACCGGTAGCCTCGGGCAAGACCACGCTTGCAGAAGATCTTGCACTACTTGGGTCCGCTCAGCACCTGAGGACGTCCGCGCTTATATCTGCCTCAGTCGGCCGCGAGCTCGGGCGTTCCGAACTCCAGCGACTCGGGCTGACTGCCGACTTCCAAGGAGGCGCATGGCTGGTCGATGCGGTAAGGGAGTTAGCCAGCCGATCTCCTGCCGGGAGCACCATCGTCGTCGATGCGGCCCGGACTCTCGACCAGGTCAGGCAACTCAGGCAAGCCGCGTCAGGAGCTTGGCGGCTTTTGCATGTGCATCTGCGCGGAGACGACCGGCAACTCGCCGAACGCCATCAGACGCGACAGTGTGACGGGGAGAAATCGTGGGAGGAGGTCATGCGGTCACCAGCTGAAGCCGCCGCGGATCTGCTCGAGGCTGAAGCTGACCTTGTCGTGGACACCACCCGTGCGGCGCCGACGGACGTGGTGGCGCGAGTTGCCGCTCGGCTCGGGCGTTTCCGGAGTTGGCGCGGCGGATTCGCCGACGTGCTCATCGGCGGCCAGTGGGGCAGCGAAGGAAAGGGCAACCTGGCCTTCCATATCGCACCCGAATACGATCTCCTGATCCGGTGTGGGGCCCCTAACGCTGGACACAAGGTCCGATCCCCCGATGGTGCGGTGTACACCCACCGGCAGCTTCCCAGTGGCACGCGGGCAACCAGCGCTCCGTTGCTGCTGGGTCCGGGAGCTGTCATTGACGTAGGGATCTTGCTTCGAGAAATCGCCGACTGCTCCGTTCCGCCTGAGCGGCTGTCTATTGATCCCGCCGCCCTTGTGATCGAGAGCACGGATATTGAGCGCGAGACGAGGTTGAAAGCTGCGATCGGATCTACCGGCACCGGTGGTGGCTCGGCACTGGCTCGGCGGATTGAGCGAAGGGGCGCTTCCGGGAGCGTGCGCACGGCGAAGGACATACCCGACCTTGCGCCGTACGTCCGCGAGGCCGGAGCAGCGTTTGAGGATGCCCAGCGCCGGGGCGGGCGTCTATTCATTGAAGGAACGCAGGGCACGGGCCTGAGCATCTTGCACGGCACGTACCCTCATGTCACGTCGCGTGACACGACGGTGGGTACGCTTCTGGCAGAGGTTGGCGTGCCACCGAACCTGCTCAGACGGGTGCTTGTCGCGTTCCGCGCCTACCCGATAAGGGTGGGTGGCCAGTCTGGCCCGATGGGCCGCGAGATCACGTGGGACATAGTGGCTCAGCGATCTGGCCTAGCGGCCGCGCAACTGAAACAGACGGAACTCGGCTCGGTGTCCGGTAACCCCCGCCGGGTGGCCGAGTTCTCCTGGGCCCAGCTCCAGAGGTCGGCCAGGCTCAATGGTGCGACCGATCTTGCACTCACCTTCGCCGATTACATCGACGCCCGTAATCGCGAGGCGCGACGATTCGAGCAGCTCACCCAGGCGACGATCGAGTTTGTTAGCGAGATGGAGGCGGTGGCTTCCGCGGGTGTCTCGCTCATCTCGGTAGGCTTCGATGGGCATCCGCCGATTGACCGGCGGCTATGGTGATGCCGTGCGGCACAACTTCGTGAACGACATCGGCGACTACGCCAAGTACGCACTGCTCCGTGCGCTGTGCGAGAACGGCCCTGTGGATGTCCGGCTCGGCGTCATCTGGTACCTGACCGAGCATGCGGCACATAACGGCGATGGGCGCAAGCGAGCCCACCTGTCGGACGGAGGATGGCAGGAGCTCGACCCGGAACTACTTGAAGCAATGCAGCAGATCGAGGGCAGACTCCACGGCCAGGAGGACCTCAACCTTAGCCTGATCGAGGCTTCGGAGATCCTTCCGGCGGAGACGGCATACTTCTCCGAGCCCGTGCCTTATGCCGGAGGCTCAGCTCAGCAGCGCGCCGCCGATCGGGCGGCGTGGTTCGAGCGTGCCCGGGAAGCAGTCGAGGATTGCAGCCTCATCTTCCTCGACCCGGACAACGGTCTCGAAGTCCGGTCGGCTCCCGTGACGTCGCCCCAGGCCGGGAAGTACGCGTCCGTCCAGGAGATCACGGCTCTGCTCAAGACTGGGGCTGGTGTCGTGCTCTATCAGCATGGCGACCGGACCCCCTGGCCTACCCAGCGGGAACGCATATGCACCCGGATATCTTCGGGGACCGCTCAGCCGCTTACCATTCGCACGCTCCGGTTCGGGGCTTACGGTGTCAGAGCCTTTTTCTGCATTAGTCCCAGCCCGCTCATGGACGAAGTAGTCCAACGCACGCTGGACATGCTGCTTGACCGTACGCACGGGTGGGACAAGTCACACCACCTGCGGGTTGAGTGATCTATCGATCTCAGTGGCTTTGCATGCTGAGAACTGAGGAGATATCAGGGGGGAAGTAGCGCTCGGACTTGACGACCTTGCCGTCACCCCTGAGAAGCGGCTTGCCGTCGCCGCCAAGCTTGCTCATGTTCGACCTGTGGACCTCCCGCAGCACTGAGTCCAGGTGTATGCCGTACGTCAGGGCGGTCCCGTAGATCACGTAGACGATGTCGGCCAGCGCATCGGCGATCGCGACGAGGTCCTCTTTTTGCGAGGCCGTCACGAACTCGCTGACTTCCTCTTCCAGAAGGTCGATCCGCAGCCTGGCCAGATCATGATCGATCTCGACCCCGGGCGATTGCTTTACGGGCAGGCCGAATGCGCCATGGAACTGGGCGACGGCGCGCGCCACGTCAAAGTACTGCTGAGAATTCTCGGATACATCCCGGCCCTGCTGCCCGAATCCACTTAACACAGCATATTTCCTCTCGTTGGATTCACCGGCGGGGTCTTTCCAATGCTGCCCGCCGAAGCGGGCATGTTACTGCGAGCAGCCTGTGGAGTGCCACGTGGATAATTGACGTCCATCTGTGGATTACAGGCGACTCTTAGTCAAAGTTCTGTGGACGGTCAGGCTATCCGTGCAGCACAGCGTTCTAGCCAGCCTGTGTGCAGGCAGAATTGCCTGTGGATCCACCGAAGTGCGGAAAGCTTCCGCCAAGGATTATCGAGGGTGACTCATGCGGTCTCTGACCGCGTCCGGGGTGCGTGTGGCAGCCGGCTGAGGCCAGTTCTCCGGCCCGGTCGTAACCGACTCGAAGGTCACCGTGCAGCACACTGACTGGGATGACCTCAGCCAGGCCGTCCGGGTCTCGCGGTGGCGCCCGGTGGTTGAGGCAGTTCCCCGGCACGCCTTCGTTCCGCGATGGTGGACGCCGATCATGGCTGCGCCGGGCGGCACCCACACATGGACAAATCCGTAGGAATAGGCGGCGGGCACGAGGGCAACTCCTCCCGCATGAGTGGCTTCAAGAACTTCATCCTCCGCGGGAACCTGGTCGATCTCGCGGTCGCCGTCGTGATCGGGGCGCAGTTCAGCAGCCTGGTCAAGCAGTTCGTCCAGTCGTTCATCAGCCCGTTGCTGACCCTGTTCGGTGGCCACGGCAACTTCAACAACCTGGCCTTCACGGTGGGCAGGGCCCGGTTCACCTACGGCGCCTTCCTGACCGAGGCCCTGTCCTTCCTGATCTCCGCCGTAGTGGTGTACTTCCTGGTCGTGCTGCCCGTGAGCCGCATGCTGAAGCTGTTCGCCCGCGACCACGCCGCCACCGAGCGGCCGTGCCCCGCATGCACCATGAGCATTCCCATCGCGGCCCGCCGCTGCCCGCAGTGCACCGCGGACATCACCCCCGCCACCGAACAGCCCCAGCCCGTCATGAGCCCACCCGGTTAGAAGCCGGCGCCGACGGCCGCTCTGCCGAAGCGAAGCCGCAGTTAGCCCGGCAGGCCCGGAGCCGCCCGTCCATGCCGACCGGACGGCCCCGGGCCCCCAGGGCGCTCACGCGCATAACACCCGCAAACTCCTCAGGGCTTGATGTCCCATTGCTGGCAGGTGTTGTCGAGCTGGGCCCACTGGCGGACCACCGTCCCGTCAGCCGTTTCGCAGTCCACGGCATCCAGGACCATGCCGTTGCCGACGTTGCTGATCGTGTAGTGGCTGCCCACCGCGGTGACATCCCATTCCTGGCAGACGTTGCCCAGCGCGGACCACAGGTCGGTGAGGGTGCCATCGAAGATCCCGCAGTTCACCGAGTCGAGGACCGTGCCGCTGTTGACGTTGGTAATCACCCAGTGGCCGCTGCCCGCGCTGCTGAACTTCCACTGCTGGCAGGTGGTCCCCGCGGACCACAGCACGATGCCGGTGCCGTTGGCGGTGCCGCAACCGTTCGGCTGCACGAGCTTGCCGCTGTTGACGTTGGTGATGGTGTAGGCGGTGCCGGCCACCGGGAAGCCGCTGCTGACCTGCTGGTAGCCGGCCGCGACGACGTTGGCCTGCACCGCGCTGTCGGTCGCGGCGGACGGGTAACCGGCGGTCAGGACGCCCTCGAAGAACGAGCCGTCGGATCCGTTGCTGTTGTCGCCGCCGGTTCCCAGGATGACGGCGCCCTCCTGGTGCATCGGGGTGTACCCGCCGATATCCGGCAGCGGCCCGCTGTACTCGGTGTTCACGCCGCCCGACTGCGCGTTGGCGTCCTTGATCGCGTACGAGGTGGTGCCGTTGTTGTTCATGATGGCGGTGACAAAGGTGCTGGAGTTCCCCTTATTGGCCGGATCGGAGCCGTTGCCGCCGGCGAAGAGGCCGTTCTCCAGGTCCGCCTGAACCCAGGGCCCGGAGCCGGTACACGGCGAGAACCAGCACTCGGTACCGAAGTTGATCGCGTCCATGTGGCCGTTGCCGGTGTCCGTGCCCGACGTCTCGGCGTTGCCGAAGTCGAAGCAGCACACGCTGTCCACGTGCGTGCCGCTGGTCACCATGTACGCGCCCTGCGGCTGGCTCCCGGTCGCGACACCGTTGGTGACGTCGTTGCGGTATCCCACGCCCGCCTGCACGTTGACCCCGTAGACCGAATGGCCGCCGACCTTGACCGGCAGCGCGTTGGCGATCGCCGCGGCGTCCGGCCCGCCGTTCCCGCCGATCGGCCCGACGCCGAGATCGTTGCCGTGGCCGCTCTGGTCGTAGATCCGGGTGATGGTGCACACCGTGCCCGCGCAGAACGAGTCCTGGGCGGCGGCGTTGGCGTAGCCGTCCGGCCGCGTGCCGATGCTGGCGGCCGTGCCGTCTGACCCGCGCGTGACCCGGTAGAGGGGGCCGCGGTAGCTGCGGTACATCGCGCGCACCGTGCTGTACGCGGCCACGCAGGGAGTGCCCCCGGCGGCGTAGATGTTGCACGGCCGCAGGGACGAGGCGGCCGAGGACGAGGTGGCAGCGGACGTGGCCGCAGCGGAGGAGGCGGCGCCTAACGCGGACGCGACCGGGGCGGCCGCCGCCGGGTCAGATGCGGCGGCTAACGCGGCGAGGACGAGGGCCGCTGAGGTAACCACACACCACAGCGCTTTTCTCAGAGTCAGAAGTCTCATCAGGACCAATCTCCGTCTCGGCTAGTGGGGGTGCTCGGCTGATGGAGGTGCTCGGCTAGCGTGTTAGCGCTAACAACCTGGGGTGTTACCCCTATGTAAACCGGCCACAGAATGCTGTCAAGGGCTTCCGGCCGCGACCCGCGGCCCACGTGCAGCAACGTCTCCCAGGCCGCTCGGGGCGGCCCAGGGTCAGCCACGCCGTCCCCAGTGTCAGCCGTCCCCCGGTCAGCGCCGTTCAGCCGCGGTTATGGCTGCGTCGTAGGCGCGGATCCCGTCCCGGCCGACCCGGCCACGGCCTCCCCGGCCCCGGCCGCAGGCACGGGCACCTCCGGGCGGTCCATGGTCAGCTTGGATGGCCACCAGTTCCACCGCCCCAGCAGCACGACCGTGGACGGCACGAGCAGCGTCCGGACCAGGAACGTATCCATCAGGATCCCGAGGGCCAGGCTGATCGCGATGTCACGGAACTGGCTGCCCCCCGCCCCGCCGCCGGCCACGATGCCAAACACCACGAACGTCCCGGCCAGCACCAGGCCAGCCGAGGTCACGGTCGTACCGGTCACTCCGATGGCCTTGACGACCGCCTCACGCAGCGGCAGCTTGTGCGCCTCTTCCCTGATCCGGGTCATGACCAGGATGTTGTAATCCTCGCCGAGCGCGAGCAGGAAGATGAACATCAGGAACGGCAGGAAGAAGACCAGCCCCTTGCTCCCCCCGATATCGACGAACAGCAGCACGGAAAGCCCGAGCGCGGCCAGGTAGGACAAGCCCACCGAGGCGATGAGGTAGAGCGGGGCGACCAGGCTCCGCAGCACGAGCGCCAGCAGGATCCCGATCACCACGATCGCGATGGGGATGACCCGGACGAGGTCACTGTTGGATACGGCGCTGATGTCGTAGAGGGCGGGCGCCTCCCCGCCAACCGCCGAGTCGGCGGCGCCTACCGACGTGGCCACCCGGCTGATCTCGGCGCGGATGGCCGGGACGGCATGCAGGGCGGGCGTGCCGCCGGGATCGCCGGCCTTCAGCCCGACAGCGAACTGCACCGTCCGCCCGTCGGCGCTGACGAAGTTCGAGGTGCTGCGGTAGACCTGGTAGATGGCGGGCGGCACCTTGCCGGCCAGGCCCGGGGGCTCTACCGGCGGCAGGGCCTTGGCCGGGCCGAGCCCGGCGTACAGCTTCGCGTAGTCGGCGGGCGGCAGCGTCAGCCCGCTCGGGTTGAGCGGCCCGGCCACCGTGGTGAACAGGCTGCTGGCCTTGAGCTCGCTGGTCGCCTTGGCCAGGACCTGGGGATCGGTCCAGACCGGCTGGCTGAACTTGAAGATCGGTGAGGTCGGGTTGGCCGCCGACTCCGGGAAGTACTTGGTCAGCAGCAGCGTGCCCTTCGCGGAGTCGCTGCCTGCCGGCGGGGCCGTGCTGCCGCCGAAGCCTGAGGCGGTGTAGCCGAGCACGGCCAGGGCCAGGCCGCCGAACGCCAGCACGCCGATGGTCAGCGTGGTCCCGGGCCGGCGCACGATGCGGCCGGCCACCCGGCCCCAGACGCCGGTCCCGCCGCTGCCCTGGATGCTCCACGGCAGCAGCTTGGGCTTGTTGAACATGGCCTTGAACAGCGTCCGCTTCATGGCCAGCAGCGACAGCCGGATCGACAGCAGCGCGGGCAGCAGCGTGAAGGCCGGCCAGCAGGGTGACGCCGATCGCGATCGCGAACGGGATGCCGAGGTTGGAGTAGAACGGGAAGCTGGCCGCCAGCAGGGTCAGCACCGCCGCGATGACTGTGGCCGCCGAGAACGTGATCGACTCGCCGACCCGGGTGACCGACTCGATCAGCGCGGTCCGCGCCGCCGGGCGGGGTCCGGCGAAGTCTGAGACCAGGGACCGGAACAGGCCCTGCTCGGGTGCCCCGGCCATGCCGGTCACGTCGTGGCCGGCCGCCCGCAGCTCCTCCCGGACCCGGAAGACCAGGAACAGCCCGTAGTCCGTGCCGGCGCCGAGCACCAGGACGATCAGCAGGAACTGGGCCAGCGGCGATACCTGCAGGCCGTGCTTGGCCGCCTCGGCCACCAGCGGACCGGAGATCAGCACGGATATCAGGGCGGGCAGAACCGTGACGATGGCGAGCGTCAGCGACCGGAAGATGAGCACGAGCAGCACGAGGATGAAGATCAGCGACAGGTCCTGCACCTTGTTGCCGGTGTTGCCGGACGCTTTCTGCTGATCCACCTGAACGGCGATGCTGCCCGCCAGGTGGACCCGCAGCCCGGCGGGCAGCCCGGCGCTGGCGATCTTCGCGCGCATGCCGTCGATGAGGTTCTGCTGGTAGTTCTGGTTGCCGCTGTTGTTGGCGGCGAGGGCGAGCAGCTGCTCGGCCTGGCCGTTGGCGGAGCGGCCGACGTCAAGCACCTTCTGGATACCGTGCACGGAGTGCAACTGCGATTGCAGCGAACTCACGGCGCTGATGTCCGCCGCGGTCAGCGGCCCGCTGGTGGTCGCCGCGATGACCGGGATCGGGAGCAGGTTCGAGCTGCCGAACGGCGCGGACAGGTTGATCGCATGCTGGCTCGGCGCGCTCGCGGGCAGGAACTTGGAGTTGTTGCTCTGGGTCACGCTCGACAGCGCCGGCAACTGGGTCACGGCCGCGATCGCGCCGAAAACCCAGATCAGCAGGATCAGCCAGCGAAGGCGGACGGCCCACCGGCCGATGGCACCGAAAACCGTATCGACGTGCATGGGTAAAGAGCCTATTGCCCGCCACCGACAAGTCGGCGCGCGACCCTGAGGCCGGCCGGTCTCATTCCCAGGTCCGCCTCCTCATCGCAAAACCATCAGGCCGGCGAAAGACAGCAGGTGCCGGGCCCGCGGATCCGCAGGCCCAGGCGAGACCCGGGGCAGACGGCCGGAACGCGCGGTGCCGCCTAGCGGCTGTCGCGCTTGGCCTGCCGCCTCGCGCCCTGGGCCAGGGTGCCGGCCCGCCGCTTCTCGCTCGCCGGCGAGCGCAGCGCCCGGTCCCCGGTGGGCGCCCCGGTGACGGCAGGCCCCGGCCGGCCCGGAGCCGCCGCCGCCCCCGCCGGGCCCGGCCCGCGGCCCGACTTCACCGCCCGCGCCGCCGCGATCCGCTCCGCCCGCAACTCCGCCGCCGCCTGCCGGGCCAGCGTCGCGACCCGGCGGCTCACCCGCGACAACGTCTCCTCGAACGCCTCGGCCTTCAGGGCGGCGCGCTTGTTCTCCGGCCGGGCCTTGCCCCGGCCGCCGTGCTCGGGCACGGCGCTGCTGGCCCCCCGGCGGTACTGGCCGACGTACTTGTTGCGGGTGCGCCGGATCCGGGTTTCCAGCTCGATCGCCGCATCCTCGTCGAGCTCGGCCAGCCTGGCCCGCTCCGTCTCGGCCACCAGCTGCCGTTCGGCGTCATTGAGGACCGCCAGCAGGGACGCGTTCATCCGTCTCCCCGATTCCCCCGGAAACTCCGACGCGGTAAGTCTTCCCGGGCGGGCACGCGATCGAACGTCACCGGCTCCCGGGACGAATTACTTCAGATAACGGGCGCCCGGCCGGCGCCACCCGGCGGCGCCAGCCGCCAGCACGCCCTGGTGCACGGCCCGGGCACGGATCCGATCAGTGCGGATCTGGTCAGTGCGGATCTGGTCAGTGCGGATCCCGGGGGCTGTCCGGCGGCCCGGTGCGGGGGGTTATCAGCCGGGATTCGTAGGCGAGGACGACGGCCTGGACGCGGTCGCGCAGGCCGAGCTTGGCCAGTATCCGCCCCACGTGGATCTTCACGGTGCCTTCGGAAAGATGCAGGTCAGCCGCGATCTCACTGTTGGACAGGCCCGCGGCGATGTCGGCGAAGACGTCCTGCTCGCGGCCGGTGAGGATCTGCCGGATCTGGGCGGCCTGCTGACTGCTGGGCGGCCCGGGCGGCTGACCGCTGGGCGGCCCGGGCGGCTGGGTGGTGGCGAACTGGCGGATGAGGCGCGTGGTGGAGGTCGGCGCGAGGACCGCGTCACCGGCGGCGATGGTGTGGATCGCGGCCACCAGGGCGTCCGGCTGGGTGTCCTTGAGCAGGAAGCCGCTGGCGCCGGCCCGCAGGCTGGCGTAGACGTAGTCGTCCAGGTCGAAGGTGGTCAGGATCAGCACCTTCGAGGGCAGCCCGGCCGCCACGATGTCGCGGGTCGCCTCGATGCCGTCGCGGCCGGGCATCCGGACGTCCATCAGCACCACGTCCGGCCGCAGGGCGGAGCACATGCTGAGCGCGGTCCGCCCGTCGGCGGCCTCACCGGCCACCTGGATGTCGGCTTCGGCGCTGAGGACCAGCCGGAACCCCTTCCTGATCAGGGGATGGTCATCGACCAGGAGCACGCTGATCATGTCGCGGCCGCCGCGTCGGGGTGAAGCCGGGCCGTGACCCGCCAGCCCCGCGGTTGCCGGGGGCCGCAATCCAGTTCGCCGCCGAAGGCGCTGACCCGCTCGCGCATCCCGGTCAGCCCGCCGCCCGCCGGGCCGGCGGCCCGGCCGCCGCCGGCGCCGTCATCCTCCACTTCCACGCAGACCTCGGCCGGGGTGAGCTGCAGCCGGACCGTCGCGCTCGCGCCCGGGCCGGCGTGCTTCATCGTGTTGGTCAGGGCTTCCTGAACGAGCCGGAACACGGCCAGCTGAAGGCCGGCCGGCAGGTCTGCGGCGCTGCCGCCGCGCTCGTACCGGACGGGCAGGCCCGCCGCCCGGACCCGGCCCAGGAGATCATCGAGGTCGGCCAGGCCCGGCAGCGGCTGCCGGAGCTCCGGCCCGGAGCCCGCCCGGAGCACGCCGAACAGCCGGCGGGTCTCGGCCAGGGCCTCCCGGGCGGTGCGCGACACATCCTGGATCGCCTCGGACGCCTCAGCGGGCGCGCGGGCGATCGCGGCCAGGGCACCGTCGGACAGGGCCACGATGACGGTCAGGCTGTGGGCCACGCTGTCGTGCATCTCGCGGGCGATCCGCGCCCGTTCCACCGCCGCGGCCAGGGCACCGTTCTGGTCCCGTTCGCGCTCCAGCCGCTGGGCCCGGTCGCGCAGCGCGGCGAGGTAGGCCCGCCGGGTGCCCACGTACAGGCCCACGATGAGAACCCCGGCCGCGAATCCGGCCGCGTCCGAGGCGGCGAGCGCCCAGTCCCGGGTGCCATCGTGGCCGACCACGGCGAGCACGACGCCGGCCACCAGCACCGCCGCGGCGAGCGCTTCCGCCCGTCTCATCATGGCGGCCACCGTGTACAGGGCGATGGCCAGCGCGACCGGGAACAGCGCCCCGTGGGTGGGCCACACGGCCAGGACCGCAGCAGCCAGGATCGTCCAGGCGAACACCGGGCCCGGCCAGACGCGGCGCAGCGGCAGGGCCAGCGCGGTCAGGGCCGCGACGCCCAGGCTGGCCGCCAGCGGCAGCGCGGTGGTGTGAGCCGTCTGGCCGAGCGAGAAGTGCGCCAGGGACGCCACGAAGGCGAACAGGGCGCAGCCAAAGTCGAAGGCCCAGGAACGCAGGGTCCGCGTTCCCGGGTCCTCGACCGGCTTCCAGAAGGACACCCTTGCATCCTCGCACCCGGCGCGGTTCACGCGTCGCGGCGCCGCAGCTGCCAGGCGGCCAGGGCCGCCAGCACCACCGCATACCCGCAGAGCACTGCGAATCCGGTCCACGGGCCCAGCGGATGGGCCGCCAGCGGCTGGCCCCACAGGGCTCCGCCGGCGCTGGACGGCAGGTAGGGCGCGATGCCCGCGATGGCGTGCGGGAGGTGCACCACGATGATCGGCGCGATCAGGAACAGCGCGGCGAACACCGAGATACCGACCGCGGTCTTGCGCAGCAGCGCGCCCAGGGCCACGCCCACGAGGGTGGCGACCGTCAGGTACAGCGCCGCGCCGACCAAGGTCTGCAGCACGCCCGGATCGGCCAGCGAGATCCCTGACCCACCCCGGGCCGACTGGATCGCCGTGGCCACGAAGAACTCGGCCAGCACCGCCAGCAGGGTGACCGGCAGCACCAGCCCGGCCAGGACGAGCAGCTTGGCCCACAGCACCGGCAGCCGCGCGGGCACCACGGCCAGCGTGGCGCGGATCATCCCGGTCCCGTACTCGCCGCTGAACACCAGCACCCCGAGCACGCCGAGCACCAGCTGGGCCAGCAGGACGCCGAACAGGCTGGTCGACACGGCGGTCACGGCGGGATGGGCCGCTGAGACCCGGTAGGGCTGTCCCCCGGCGGCCAGGGCGCCCACGCCCACGATCAGGATGACCGCGAACAGGGCGCAGGCCCAGGTCGAGCGCAGCGCACGCAGCTTGGTCCACTCCGAGCGGATGACGCGCGCCTGGGTGACCGGCTGGGCGGCCGTCGGGACCGCCGGGGCCGGGGCCAGTGCGGCGCTCATCGCGTCGCTCCGGCGTGGTATTCGACGCTGTCCTGAGTGACCTGCATGAATGCCTCCTCCAGTGAAGCCTGGGCGGGCATGAGTTCGAAGACCGGCAGATGCGCCCGCCACGCCGCCGTCCCGATCTGCTCGGCCGTCAGGCCGGACACGCGCAGGACATCCGAGCCGTCCGCCGTGACCCGCACCCCCGGGCCCGCGAGGACGTCGCCCAGGCGCCCGGTGTCCGGCGTGCGTACCTGCACATCGCCGGTCGCCGCATGGCCGATGAAGTCCTCGACGCTCGTCTCGGCGATGAGTTTCCCGCGTCCGATGACGACCAGCCGGCTGGCCGTCTGCGCCATCTCACTCATCAGGTGCGAGGAGACCAGAACCGTCCGCCCCTCCTCGGCGAGCGACCTGAGCAGCAGCCGGATCCAGCGCACCCCGTCCGGGTCCAGGCCGTTGACCGGCTCGTCCAGGACCACGGTCTGCGGCTGGCCCAGCAGCGCGGCCGCCACGCCGAGCCGCTGGCCCATGCCGAGCGAGAAACCGCCCGCCCGCGCACCCCTGACCCCGGCCAGGCCGGCCAGCTCGATCACCTCGTCCACCCGGCGGCGGCCGATGCCGGCCGTCCGCGCGAGCGCCAGCAGGTTATTGCGGGCCGACAACCCCGGGTGGACGGACCTGGCATCCAGCAGGATGCCCAGCTCGGACAGGGGGGCGGCGCAGCCGGGATAGTGCTTGCCGTTGACCCGGACCGTGCCACTCGTGGGGCGGTCCAGGCCCGCGATCACCCGCATGGTGGTTGACTTCCCCGCCCCGTTCGGGCCGAGGAACCCGGTGACTACCCCGGGCTCCACCACGAAGCTCAGCCCGTCGACCGCGGTCTTCTCCCCGTACCGTTTGGTCAGGCCATCAATCTCGATCACGATGCGTCCTCGTCTCGGTCGCTGCTGATGACCGGAACGCTACGGACCCCGCGGCCAGCGGGAATCTGCCTCGGGGCCACACTTTCCCGGGGACCTAGGCCTCAAGGCATAGGCCCGGCGGCAGCACCGGGCGGCGCTCCGGTACGTCAGTCTCCGGATCCGAGATAGCTCCAGACCTGCGGGTAGCGCCCGATGCCCAGGGACCGGCAGATCTTCTGCGCCGCCATGCTGACCCCCTCGGTGAAAGTCGGAAACGCCAATTGCAGCTCCGCGACCTGCCCGACCGTCATCCCGGCGGCCATGCACGCCGCCACCGTCTGCACCCGTCGCCGGCGGCGGGATCGGTGTCGCGGGCCAGCGAAGCCGACCGGGCCGAGGCCCTCGGCGAGATCGATCCCGTGCCGCCGGGAGATGACCCGCCACGTCCTTCTTGCCGTGCGCGTAGCGGGCTACCCGCGCGCTGTTGGCCAGCACGGCGGGCAGGTTCGGCACCGGCGCCGGCCCGTCGAGGCCGAAGGTGGCCCAGGAATGTCCAGTCGCGCGCCAGGCGGGCGGTGCGGGCCAGCGTCCGCACCGGCGCCGGGCCGCGGTTGAGGCTGGTCCCGCCGATCTGGCCGGCTTCGAGCAGGGTGACCCGCGCGCCGAGTTCGCCGCCCTGCAGCGCGGCGGTGATCCCGGCCGGCCCCCGCCCACCACCAGCAGGCTCCCGCCGTCCGCTGGCGGGCCCCCGGCGCTCATGGCCGGCCCCCGGGCAGCGTCACGCGTCGAGCCCCGACGATGACGTCGCTCGATCTCCTCGGGCCGGCACATCCATTCCACGTTGCCGCTGGCCGCGATCAGCGCGGAGACTTCACAATCGGAAAGGAACCCATACTCGGCGATCCGCGGGAACGGGCTTCCGCTCAGGGGCGACGCGCTCGAATGCGGACTTGCGGTCAGTCTTTCCGTCACCGGCTCCACACCCTTCCGCGGTCACCGCCCTGGTCACAGTCTGGTCGCCACCCCGGGCTCTGTCACCAGCACGAATCTGCCCGACCACGTACTTTGCCTTTCCGCAGTCTTAACGTAACTGCGGCATTCCTGCCCGGTCACTTACTGGCCGCGCACCGTTTACCTGTGACCTGATTGGGTCGCCAGCTATGAGGGCATTACGGCTTTGATGGGGGTGGCATCGCACCATGAAAGCAGTCGCGGTTTTCCCAGGGTCTCAGGAGATCAAGGTCATCGAGCGGGACTTCCCCCGGCTCATCCGGCCGGACGAGGTCACGATGCGGATGCTCGACATCGGCATCTGCGGCACCGACAAGGAGATCTGCTCCTTCGAGTACGGGACTCCCCCGCCAGGGGATGACCACCTGGTGATCGGCCACGAGTCGGTGGCCGAGATCGTGGACGTGGGGACGGCTGTCGAGCGGCTGCAGCCGGGAGACCTGGTCGTGCCATCCGTGCGCCGCCCGTGTCCCCATCCGGCCTGCCTGGCCTGCCGTTCCGGGCACCAGGACTACTGCTACACGGGGGACTTCAGCGAACGCGGCATCAAGGAAGCCCACGGCTATATGGCCGAATACGCCGTCGACCATGAGCACTACATGAACATCGTGCCGCCGGACCTGCGGGAGATCGCTGTCCTGGCCGAGCCGCTCACCATCGCGGAGAAGGCGCTGGCCCAGATCTTCTGGATGATGCAGCAGCGACCGCCGTGGATCGATCCGGACACGCCCAGCCAGGAGCGGGGCCAGGGGCTTTCGGCGCTGGTGCTCGGTATCGGGCCGGTTGGGCTGCTCGGCGCGATGGTGCTAGCCTCAGCCGGCTTCACGACGTACGTGTACTCGCGCGAACTGCCGCCCAGCCCGCGGATCGACTTGGTCGCGGCCATTGGCGCGACGTATGTCTCCTCCGAGACCACCACGTTCACCCAGCTGGCGGAGCTGATCGGCAACGCCGACCTGATCTACGAAGCGGTCGGGCACTCGCACTTCGCCCTGGAGGCGCTGAAGGTCCTGGGCACCAACGGCATCTTCGTGCTGACGGGTGTCCCCGGCCTGCAGGCCTTTGTCCAGGCGGACCCGGCCCGCCTGATGCGGGAGATGGTCCTGAAGAACCAGGTCCTGCTGGGCACCGTGAACGCCGGGACGGACGCCTTCGCCGCCGCGCTCCGCGACCTCGACCTCTTCCGCCGCCGCTGGCCGGCCGTGGTCAAGACCCTCATCGCCGGCCGCTACCCGCCCGAGCAGGCGCCGGACCTGATCCTCGGCCGGCCGCCGGCATCAAAAGCGTCATCGCCTTCGACCTCGACTAGTAGCCAGCAGAGCCCAGTAACCAGCAGAGACCACTAACCAGCAGACCCGGACCAGCAGGCCCGTAACGAACCGACCGTTAACGAAAGGTGCGCGATGTCCGGGGACCCGCACGATGGCCAGTATCCCGCCGGTCCAGCCTCGCTGACGGCCGAGGAACGGCGGCTGCAGGAGGCCCGGGCGGGCGTTCCGTGGCGGGCCTGGGGGCCTTATCTCAGCGAACGGCAATGGGGCACGGTCCGGGAGGATTACAGCGATAACGGTGACGCCTGGTCCTATTTCAGCCACGATCAGGCCCGGTCCCGCGCGTACCGGTGGGGCGAGGACGGTATCGCCGGGGTCAGCGACGACAAGCAGCGGCTGTGCCTGGCCCTGGCGCTGTGGAACGAGCGGGACCCGATCCTTAAAGAACGCCTGTTCGGCCTGACCAATGCCGAGGGCAATCATGGTGAGGACGTCAAGGAGTACTACTTCTACGTCGACAACCTGCCGACGCACAGCTACCAGCGCTACCTCTACAAGTACCCGCACGCCGAATTCCCCTACGCCGGCCTGGCCGCCGTGAACGGGGCCCGGTCACGGCACGAGCTGGAGTACGAGCTCATCGATACCGGCGTCTTCGATGACGGCCATTACTTCGACGTCGAGGTGGAGCACGCCAAGAACGGGCCGGAAGACATCTTGTGCCGCATCACTGTGCACAATCGCTCCGGCCGGGACGCCGCGCTGCACGTGCTGCCCACCCTGTGGTTCCGCAACACGTGGTCCTGGGAGGCCGGCGGCGCTAAGCCGCGCATCACCCGGGTCCTGTCGCCGAACCCGGCCGCCCGGGCCGAGCACCACGAACTCGGCGTCTTCTACCTCCACGCTGAACCAGAAGCCGGCCTGCTGTTCTGCGAGAACGAGACGAACACGGCGCGCGTATTCGGCACCGAGCCGCAGACCCGCTTCGCCAAGGACGGTATCGGCGAGCACCTGCTGCACGGCGCGGACACCGTCAACCCCGGCGGCGAGGGAACCAAGGTAGCCGCGCACGTCCGGCTGGCCGTGCCGGCCGGCGGGCAGGCCTGCGTGCTGGTCCGGCTCACCCGGGAGGGCCCGGAGACCCTCACGGCGCCCTTCGGCGGCGCCGCCGAACTCATCGCCCGACGCCGGGCTGAGGCCGACGAGTTCTACGAGGCCATCACGCCGCCTGCCGTGACCGACGACGCGAAGGCGGTCATGCGCCAGGCCCTGGCGGGGATGCTCTGGTCCAAGCAGTGCTACTTCTTCGACGTGGACCGCTGGCTCCGCGAGCGCCGTGCCCACCCGCTGCGGGCCCCGGCGCGGCGGGGAAGCCGGAACGAGTCGTGGTTCCACATGTTCAACCATGACGTGGTGTCCATGCCGGACAAGTGGGAGTACCCCTGGTACGCCGCCTGGGACCTGGCTTTCCATTGCATTCCGCTGGCCATGGTCGACCCCGACTTCGCGAAGAGCCAGATCGACCTGATGCTGTCCCAGGATTACCTCCACCCCACCGGCCAGATGCCGGCCTACGAATGGAACTTCGGGGACGTCAACCCGCCGGTGCACGCCTTCGCGGCCCTCTTCCTGCAGAACCTGGAATCAGATCTGGGCGAGGTGGACCTGCCTTTCATGAAGGAGAGCTTCGCGAAGCTGCTGCTGAACTTCACCTGGTGGGTGAACCGCAAGGATCCCTCGGGACGGAACGTGTTCGAGGGCGGCTTCCTGGGCCTGGACAACATCGGGGTGTTCGACCGCAGCGCCGCCCTGCCCACCGGGGGGCGGCTGGAGCAGGCGGACGGCACCGCCTGGATGGCGATGTTCAGCCAGAACATGCTCGAAATGGCGCTGGCCCTGCTCCAGCACGACGAGGGTTACGAGCAGTTCGTGCTCAAGTTCGTCGAGCACTTCTTCTGGATCGCCGCCGCGGTGGACCCCGTCGGTGAGCACCCCGACGAGATGTGGGACGAGGAGGACGGCTTCTTCTATGACGTGCTGCGCCTGCCCGACGGCACCGGCACCCGGATCAAGGTCCGTTCCCTCGTGGGCCTGCTGCCCTTGTGTGCCACGACGGTGATCGAGGCCGAGATGCTCGAGCGCTATCCGAAGATCGCCGCGCGGGTGGGGGCCTTCCTGGAGCGCAACCAGGATCTCCTGGCCAACATCGCGGACCCGCTCGTGCCCGGGGCGCACGGGCGGCGTCTGCTGTCCCTGGTGAACGAGGACAAGCTGCGCCGCATCCTCGCGCGGATGCTGGACGAGGAGCGTTTCCTGGGCCCGCACGGGATCCGCTCGATCTCGCGCTGGCACCTCGACCATCCCTACAGCTTCCAGGCGGGCGGGGCCGAGCATCAGGTGCAGTACGAGCCGGCCGAATCGACCAGCGGGATGTTCGGCGGCAACTCCAACTGGCGCGGGCCGGTCTGGTTCCCGATCAACCTGCTGCTGATCAGGGCCCTGCTCCAGCACTACCGCTACTACGGCGATGACCTGAAGGTCGAGTGCCCGACAGGTTCGGGAACGATGATGACCCTGTTCGAGGTGGCGCAGGAACTGACCCGCCGCCTCGCCACCACCTTCCTGCGCGGCGAGGACGGGCAGCGCCCGGTCTACGGCGGGACCAGGCTGTTCCAGGAGGACCCGCACTGGCGGGACCTGATCCTTTTCTACGAGTACTTCCACGGCGACAACGGGGCCGGCCTGGGGGCCTCACATCAGACCGGGTGGACCGGCCTGGTCGCCCGGCTGATCCAGACCCTCGGCCAGTTCGACGCCGCTGCCGTACTCGACGACCACCAGTGGCCGATGGCCCGGCCCTACCGGCGCCTCGCCGCCGAACCGGTCGGTGACGTCAGCGCCGCGCGCCGGGCGCGCGGCGTGGCGCATCCGGATTCCGCTCCGAGCTAACTTGTGTGGCGCTGGGGACATCCTTCGCCGAGGATGGCGAGAGTGAGCGAAAGCCAGCCCTCAGTCCGCGCCGGCCACCCCGGCCGGTCCAGCCAGGCCGCCACCACCGGCGGCGAGGGACCGCTGGCCCGTCTGCTGGAAACCCGGGGCGGGACCGCGGCCCCGGAGACCCCGTTCGTCATCGAGCACCGCGAAGCCCTGATCTACATGCTGTGCCAGGCGGCCGAACTCGAGCACGGGATCATGTGCCAGTACCTGTTCGCCGCGTTCTCGCTCAAGGAATCCGGGGACGAGGGCCTGACCCCGGACGAGCTGGCCGCCGTCACGCGCTGGCAGCGGCAGATCCTGAGCGTGGCCGCGGGAGAGATGCTGCATCTGGCCCTGGTCCACAACCTGCTCTCGGCCATCGGCGCCGCCCCGCACCTGTCCCGGCCGAACCTGCCCGCCCCGGCCGGGCACTACCCCGCCGGGGTGCAGCTGGCCCTGCTGCCGTTCGGTGAGCAGGCCCTGCGGCATTTCATGTTCCTGGAGCGCCCGGAGGGGATGGATCTGCAGGACGCCGAGGGCCTGGCCGCCCTGCAGACCGCCCTGCCGAGCGTGAGCCCGCGTGACATCGTCCCCACCGGCCAGGACTTCGCCACGGTCGGGCACCTGTACCGCTCGGTCGAGGCCGGCTTCCGGCACCTGTCCGGGAAGTACGGGGAGGACTGGCTGTTCACCGGGCCGCCCCGCGCGCAGGCCACCCCGGCGCTGTTCGGCTGGCCGAACCTGCTGCCGGTCACCGGGCTGGACGAGCGCCTGCGCGGCGGTCGAGGAAATCGTGGAGCAGGGCGAGGGCCCGCGGGGGCACTGGCGCAACGCGCACTTCGGCCAGTTCGTCGCGATCCTGGACGAGTACCAGCAGATGCGGAAGGCCAATCCGGGGTTCGAGCCGGCCCGGCCGGTGATGGCCGCGAACGTCCGCCCGCACGACCGGGCCGGCGCGGTCCCGGTGATCACCGACCCGCTGACCGCGCGGGTCACCGACCTGTTCAACGTCAACTACGAGGTCCTGCTCCAGCTGTTCGAGCGGTTCTTCGCGCACACCACGGAGACCGACGCTCAGCTCAAGGTCCTCGCGGACGCCTCGGTGGCGCTGATGGTCCAGGTGATCAAGCCGCTCGGCAGCCTGATCACCACGCTGCCGCCCGGCCCGGCGTACCCGGGGCGCACGGCCGGGCCCAGCTTCGAGCTGTTCTACGAATCCGACTACCTGATGCCGCACCAGCACGCGGCCTGGGCGCTGCTGGCCGAGCGGCTGGACACAGCGGCCTGGCTGTGCAGCGAACTGTGCGCCGGCCGCGGCACGGCCGTCGCGGCCCAGCTGGAACCGGTCCTCGGCGCCACCCGCCAGATCGCCGCGTCACTGGCCGCACACCTGGGCGCTGGCACCCCGCAGGCCGCCCTGGCGTCGGCCGGGCCGAGGCTGCTGGCCGCCGACATCGACGCCCTGGCCAGCGCAGCCACCAGGACCCTGGACGGCCTGCCCGCCAGCCTGCCATCTCCCGCCGAGACGACCCGCGCGGCCGGCGAACTGCTCAGCGCGGCCCGCAACCTCCCGGGCCCCGGGGGCCGGCCCGCGGCCGGAGATCCCGAGGCCGCGGCCGCAGCCGGGCGGCTGCGGGAGGCCGTGCTGGCGGCCACCCGCCTGCGAGCTGGCCTCGGCCGGTCCGGCACCTGCCCCGCAGAGCTCACCGAAGCGGTCGCGGCCCTGCAGGACGCGCTGCTGCGGGTCGCGCCCCGCCGGCCAGGAACCGGCGTGGCGCGAGGATCTCCGGCAGGCGCAGTCTTCCCTGCCGGCCTCGATCCAGACCGCCCGCAACGGCCCCTACCTGGTCACGAACGTGCCCACGGTCCGCAGCCACCTGGGGATCGCCACCCAGGCGGCACCGCAGCTCGCGCTGTGCCGCTGCGGCGCCTCCGCGGTCAAGCCCGCCTGCGACGGGACCTGCCACTCGAACGGGTTCAGCGACGCGAAAGACCCCGCCCGGGTTCCCGACCGCCGCGACACCTACCCCGGCCAGCAGGTGACGGTGTTCGACAACCGCGGCATCTGCCAGCACTCCGGGTTCTGCACCGACCGGCTGCCCGCCGTTTTCCGCTCCGATAACGATCCGTTCGTGGCACCCAGCGGCGGACGGATGGACGAGGTGGTGAGGGCCGCCCGCGATTGCCCGTCCGGGGCCCTGTCGTATGCGCTGGGCGGCACCGAGGCCCGCGCCGACGTGGACGGCCACGGTCAGCGGCCACCCGAGATCGAGATCACCGCGGACGGCCCCTACCGGGTGACCGGCGGGATCCCGCTCGAAGGCGCCGGCGGGGAGCGGGTCCGGCACGCCCACGGCGCCTCAGCCGAGCACTATGCGCTGTGCCGCTGCGGGCAGTCCCGCAACAAGCCGTTCTGCTCGGGCATGCACTGGTACGTGGGGTTCACCGACCCGCCATCGCGTCCGAGCCCGACCCTGTTCGAGTACGCGGGCGGCCGCGGCCCGCTGACCCGCACCGCGCGGCTGCTGCACGAAAAGCACATCCCGGCCGACCCGCTGCTCGCCCCGGTGTTCGCGGACATGCCGGCTGACCAGCCGCAGGCCCTGGCCGCCTGGCTGGCTGCCGCTCTTGGCGGCCCCCCGCTGAACGGCCCGGACCAGGCTGGGCTCCCCCAGTCCCTGCTGGCGCCTTCCGGTGAGCCGCTCACCGAGGATCAGCGGGCCCGCTGGGTGTCCCTGGCCAGCCGGGCCGCCGACGAGGCCGGGCTGCCGGACGCCCCCGGGTTCCGCTCCGCGCTCGCCTCCTGCCTGGAGTGGCTCTCCCGGGTCGCCACCCAGCCCGCCGCCGGGGGCGAGCCCGGCCCGGTACCGACCTGGGACTGGGGCCCGGGCGGCCCTCCCGCCCCCGCCCAGCGGGACGCCGGGCAGGACACCACCGGGCCGGTGCCGCTGCCCGCGCCGGGCGAGCCGGTCAGCTTCGGCGCGCACATCAAGCCGCTGTTCCGCGACCGGGACCGCCAGTCGATGAGCTTCGCCTTCGACCTGTCCTCCGCCGACGACGTCCGCACCCACGCCGCAGGCATCTTGCGGCGCCTCCAGGACGGAACCATGCCCTGCGACGGCGCGTGGCCTGCCGACCGGATCGCGGTCTTCGAGCGCTGGACCGAAACCGGGATGGAACCTTAGCGCCATGCAGCCAGACATCCGCGTACGCCGGGTGTACGACCCGGCTGAGCCTCAGGACGGAACCCGGATACTGGTGGACAGGCTCTGGCCGCGCGGGCTCCGCAAGGACGCGGTCCCGCTGGACGAGTGGGTCAAGGACGTGGCCCCGTCCACCGGACTGCGGTCCTGGTACGGGCATGACCCGGCGAAGTTCGGCGAGTTCTGCCGCCGCTACACCGAGGAACTCTCCCACGGCGCGGCCCGGGCGGCCCTCGAACACCTGGCCGACCGGGCGGCCGCCGGTCCGGTCACGCTGCTCACCGCGACCCGGGACGTCGATCACAGCCACGCCGCGGTCCTGGCCCCGCTGCTCCGCCACCAGGCCATGAGGGAGTCTGCCGAGGGCGGCGAGGCCGCGTGCTACGCCCATCTGGTGTGCCCCGAGTGCGGCGCCGTCACCACCGAAGGCCACCGCCCGGGCTGCGCATCGGCGTAACGACCGGCTCCCGCACCGGCAGCTACGGAATTGATCTGAGCCCGCTGCGACGGGCCCGCTGCGCGGACGCGGGGGGCTCACTGCCGGGACGCGAGAGCGGATCATTGCTGATCAGGGGCCTGGATAAGTCCGTACTTGGTCTTGTTTGTTGGGACTTCACCTGCTTTTAATAGGCACTCGGGGTTGTGGGGGGACCGGTCGGCCTGGGCGTTTGCGCTGAACGAGGGCCGGCCACCGGGGCTCGCCGTTGATGCCGGGCCGGGGATGACCCGGGCCCATGGCCCTTGCCCGGCCCAGGGGGAAGGTGGGGGCACATGAGGTCATCCAAGGCTGCTCTGATCACGAGTTCGCTGCTGACACCGTTGCTCGTGGCCGGGGGAATGCTCGCGGCGGCGGGACCGGCCGCGGCGGGCACGGGTCATGGCCAGCGGGTCCTGTTCGTGTCGAAAAACGCGAGCTCATCGGGATCCGGCCGGTCCTGCAGCACAGCCAGGTATAAAACCATCGGGTCCGCGGTCAGGGCGGCGGCGCCCTGGTCGGCCGTGGTGGTATGCCCGGGGAGCTACCACGAGCAGGTGGTCATCAAGAAGCCACTGTCGCTGACCGGCCTGCACGCGACCATCAATCAGAAGGGGGTCACGCCGTCGTTCGTGGTGAACCCGCCGCACGTCGGGAAGCTGACCATCTTCGCCGGCGTGGTGATCGTCAGTTCCCACGTCCGCGTGCAGGGCTTCACGGTGACGAACGCTCTCGGTGAGGGCATCCTGGCCGCTGGGGTGCAGGGCACCATCAGCGACATCACCATCAGGCACAACGCGGTCGTGCATAACGACCTCGGCGGCGGCGTCCCGCCCGCGTCGGCCTACTTCGAATGCCAGGCGCAGGGGCAGGTTCCCGGTGACTGCGGGGAGGGCGTGCACTTCCTGGCCGTCGCGAATTCCCAGGTGAGCGGCAACTTCATCGCCGGTAACTCCGGCGGGGTTCTGCTGACCGACGAGACCGGGCCCACGCACAACAACGTGATCGAGAACAACATCGTCACCCGCAACGCCTCCGACTGCGGGGTGACCGTGCCCGGCCACAACCCGGCCGCGCTGAACGCGAAGGGCCAGCCGCAGCCGGCCGTGGCCGGTGTCTACGACAACGCCATCGTGCATAACGTGATCACCAACAACGGCCTCAAGGGCGAGGGCGCGGGAGTCCTGTTCGCCAACGCCGGGCCGGGCACCGCCTCGTACAACAACCTGGTCGAGGGTAACTTCATCGCCGGCAACGAGCTGTCCGGCGTGACCATGCACGCGCACACCCTCGCACCGGGCCAGCACGAGTACCTGAGCGGCAACAAGGTCATCGGGAACAGGATCGGGACGAACAACACCGGCGGCGACCCGCTGGACTTCCCGGCCTCGCCCAAGGACACCAAGACCACCGGCGTCCTCGTGTTCTCCGGCGGCACCCCGGTGCAGACGGTGATCGCCCGCAACCACATCTCCGACAACTCGATCGGCATCTGGCTCAGCCAGCCGGTGCGGGCGTCCGGCCTCCGCACGAATGCCTTCCACCACGTGACCACGCCGGTTTCGGCCGGTCACTGATCCGCAGCGGTCACTGATCCAGAACCAGGAAACGCGTGCGGCGGCCCGGCCCCGGAGCTGGCCGGGCCGCCTCCGCCCGGCTCGCCGGACCGCGGCGGGCGGCTAGCCGAAGAGGGCGCGGATGTCGTCCGCGTCCAGGCGGCCGCTGAACGCGCCCCCGCTGTCCAGGACACTGGTGAACAGCTCAGCCTTGCGCGCCTGCAGGGCGAGGACTTTCTCCTCGATGGTGCCGGCCGAGATCAGCCGGTACACCATCACGTTGCGGGACTGGCCGATCCGGTGGGTCCGGTCCACGGCCTGGGCCTCGGTGGCCGGATTCCACCACGGGTCGAGCAGGAAGCAGTAGTCGGCCTCGGTGAGGTTCAGGCCGACGCCGCCCGCCTTGAGGCTGATCAGGAAGGCCGGGGCGGTGCCGCCGCGGAACCGCGCCACCTCCGCCGCCCGGTCCCGGGTCTTGCCGTCCAGGTAGCAGCACTCGATCCCGGCCGCCTCCAGCCGTTCCCTGACGTGGCCCAGGAACCGGGTGAACTGGCTGAACACCAGCGCCCGGTGGCCGCCGGCCGCGACGTCCTGCAGCTGGCCCAGCAGCATGTCGATCTTGGCGCACGGCATGTCCATGTGCGCGTCGTCGATGAGCGCGGCGTGCAGGCTGAGCTGGCGCAGCAGGGTCAGCGAGCGCAGGATCGTGAACCGGTTGGCGTCCAGGTCATCGATCAGTTTGAGCACTTTCTGCCGTTCGCGTTGCAGCTGGGTCTGGTACAGCTTGCGGTGCCGCGGATGCAGCTCCACCTCCAGCACCTGTTCCTGCTTGGCGGGCAAGTCGGCGGCCACCTGCTCCTTGGTGCGCCTGCGTACCAGCGGCCTGATCCGGCGCCGCAGCTGGGCGAGCAATTCGGCCTGGCCGTCTTTCTCGATCGGCTTCGCGTAGTACTCGCGGAACCGGCCGGGGTCGGGAAACAGGCCCGGCGCCGTGATCGACAGCAGCGACCACAGCTCCATCAGGTTGTTCTCCATCGGCGTGCCGGTAATGGCGATCTTGACCGGGGCGGGCAGCCGCCGGGCGCACTGGTAGGTCTTGGACTGGTGGTTCTTGACGTTCTGGGCCTCGTCCAGGATCAGGCCGGCCCAGGGCAGGCCGGTGTAGGCGTCGACGTCCATGCGCAGCAGCGTGTACGAGGTGACCACCGCGCCGGCGCCGGCCGCGATCTCGCTGAGGGACTGGCCCCGGCGGCCGGTGGTCCCGGTGATCGCCACCACCGGGAGGCCGGGCGCGAACCGGGCGGCTTCGGCGGCCCAGTTGGACACCACGCTGGTCGGGGCGACGATGAGGAACGGCGGAAGGCCGGGATCAGCCTCCCGGGCCTGGCAGATGAGCGCGAGGGCCTGAAGCGTCTTGCCCAGGCCCATGTCGTCGGCGAGGATGCCGCCGAGCTGGTGCTGCCACAGGAAAGCCAGCCAGCCGAACCCCTCCCGCTGGTAGGGGCGCAGCTCCGCGTGAAGACTGCGCGGCGGCTCCGGGGCGGCCAGGGCCTGCGCCGACAGCAGCCCGCTCACCTGCTGCTGCCAGCGCTGAGCCTGGCGGCCGACGACGCCAAGCTCGGTCAGCTCGGCCCAGAACCCGGCCTGGAACCGGCTGATCTTCAGCCCGTCACCGGGCGCGTCGCGCAGGGCCCGGGCCTCCTCGATCAGCCGGGCCAGGGCGCGAAGTTCGGGCTTCTGGAGCGAGAAGTAGGCACCGTCGGACAGCAGCAGATAGGGCTCGCCGCGGCTGAGCGCCGTGAAGACGTCCGCGAAGGGGACCTCCCGCCCGGCCACGGTGATGGTGATGCCCAAGTCGAACCAGTCCGGGTCCTGCGCCACCTCATCGGCGGACACGCTGATGGACAGCGAGTCGCCGGCCTCCCGGTAGTCGGCGGGATCACCCGTGATCTCGACCGTGACGTCCGGGTGATCCGCCAGCCGCGGCAGCACCTCGGTGCTGAACCGCATGGTGTCCAGGCCGCTGAGCCGGACCAGCGGGGCCAGTGAGGGCTGCGGCTGGTCCGACACCGGATCGGTCCGGAGCAGCCCGAAACGGCCCGGAGCCAGGCCCAGGCTGGCCACGATCGCCCGCTCGGCGGCGACGTCACGGTACGCGGCCTCGGCCGCGGGTGCCTGCACCGGCACGCGCAGTGGCGACTCCCCGACCTGGTAGGCCCAGGCGCAGCTGAGCTCGAGGTCGTGGCGGCCCGTGTAGGCGGCGTGCAGCAGCAGCGCGGGGCCGGTGATCTGCGGCGGGGTGAACGCGTCATCGGAGGAGATGATGGTCGCCGCGGTACGCAGCCTCGGGTAGTACGACTCCTGGAACCGGGTCAGCTCCACGGCCGGGATCTCGACCCGCTGCCCGGCCAGCGCCATCCGCTGCAGCTGCGGCGGGACGGGCTTGACCATCCGGGCCAGCTGGAATCGCCACCGGGCGTGGTCGCCGCTGCGCCGGGTCTCGGCGCGGCCGGCGTAGACCAGGCCATGCCCCCCGGTGCCGATGAACGAGATCACGGCGATGGCGGCCGGGTCGCCGTCGACGCGGATCTGCGGGGTGATCACCAGCGGTCCGGACTGGCCGGCCCGGGTCAGGTCCAGGCAGAGTTCCGCGGTGCGGTACCCATCCAGCAGCCCCAGGTTGTGGCCGCGGACCAGCCGCAGGCCGAGCGCGGCCGCCTCGTCCAGGAGCGGCCAGAGCTGGCGTGATTCGAAGGCGGACAGGTCGATGAACTTGTCGTCGCCGTATCCGTAGCCGTACATGAGAGGCGGGCCGCTGCGGGCCCGGTAGACCGCGTACATCTCCTGCAGCAGCTGGACCTGCGGGGCCGGCCAGCCGTCGTATCCGTACTGGGAATCCAGCTTGGCCCAGCTCAGTGACCGGCCGACCCAGCCCTTGCGGCCCGGCTGGACCAGCCGGGCCATCAGCCGGGGCGGCTCGTCACCTTCGGCCCGTCCGCGCAGGTGAGCGGGCGGCGCAGCAGCGTCCAGAGTCAGCTCGATGCCGAGCAGCGGCGCGGATGGCTGGCCGCTGCCGGCGGCTGGCTGCGGCTTCAGCCAGGACTGCACGGACTGCTCCCATGTCAGCGCCCGGGCCATGGTCTCAGCGGGGCGTGCGGCGCCGATCCGGGCTAGCTGCGCCTGGGACGCGGCCAGCACGAGCGCGACGACATGCTTGCAGTCGAACCCGACCGGGCAGCTGCAGTGCCCCTGGTCGAACGCCAGCACCGACTCCCCGGCCGGATGGAAGTAGGCCACGGTCTCGTATCGCGCGCCGGCGCTGCCGCGCACACTCCCCTGCAGCTCGTTCAGCCCGCGATCCCAGTGCATCCGGGTGACGGCGCCGTCCCGCAGGTACTGGACGCCGCGGTCGTAACTGGTCCTTCCGGCCGCGGTGACGAGCGACGTGGCATCGACGGCCGGCCAGCCTTTGTCGGGCAGCGCCACGTATCGCATGGCGGAAAGCTATCCCTGCCCGCCGACACTGTCCCGCCCGCCACGGGCCTCCGCGTCACCATCCACGCGTTAGCATGGCCGGCCTTCAGGGCATGGGCGCGGATGCGGAACCTGGAGGAGACCATGGAACGGATCAATGCCGGGCTGCTGATCCCCGGCCGCGGTGAGCCGGTCCGCGACGCGACGGTCCTGATCGACGGCGCGAAGATCACCTACGCCGGACCGGCGGCCAGCGCGCCGGCCGCGCCGGGGGCGGCCATCCACAGCGCGGCGACCGTGCTGCCGGGGTTGTGGGACTGCCATGGGCACTTCATGGGCAGCCGGACGCTGGACCTGGCGCGGCTGGCGCAGGAGCCCACGCCACTGCGCGCGGCCCGGTCGGCCCGTGACCTGGCCAACGCGCTGGACGCCGGCATCACCTCGGTACGCGAGGTCGGCGGCCTCGGCATCTACCTGGCCCAGGCCGTCCGCGAGGGGCTGCTCGACGGGCCGTCGATCTACCCGGCTGGCGCCGTGCTCAGCACCACGGGCGGCCACGGCGACCTGCACTGTTACCCGCTGTCGTGGGTGGAGGAGTTCGGCCAGCAGGATGGGACGTTCCGGCTGGCCGACGGCACCTCCGAGTGCATGCGCGCGGTCCGGGAGCAGCTGCGCCGGGGCGCGGCCGTGATCAAGGTCTGCGCCTCGGGCGGCGTGCTTTCCGAGGTGGACCATCCGGTGCACCAGCAGTTCACCGACACCGAACTGCGGACGATCGTCGAGGTGGCCGCGCTGGCCGACCGGGTGGTGGCGGCGCACTGCCACGGCAAGCCCGGCATCATGGCCGCGCTGCAGGCCGGGGTCGCGACCATCGAGCACGGCACCTACCTGGACGAGGAGGCCTGCGACGCGATGCGCGAGACGGGCACGATCCTGGTCCCCACCCGGACGATCATCGAGAACATCCTGGCCGACCTGTCGAAGGTCCCGCCGTACGCGGCGGCCAAGCTGACGGCCATCGCGGGCGTTCACGCCGACATGGTCCGGATGGCGATCGAGCGCGGCGTGACCATCGCCATGGGCACCGATCTCGGCCTGACCGGGCTGGACCTCCCGGGCGCCTGGGGGACCAACGGGACAGAACTGCGGCACCTGGTCACCCTCGGCATGACCCCCCGGCAGGCGATCGAGGCCGCCACCGCCACCGCGCCACGCACCCTCGGCCCGCAGGCACCGCGCAGCGGACTCCTGGCCGATGGCTACGACGCCGATCTGATCACCGTGGACGGGAACCCGCTGGACGATATTTCCCTGCTCGCGGATCCAGGCCGGATCACCACGGTCTGGTCCGGGGGACGCCAGGTCAAAGGCACTTCGTGAGCAGGACGTCGCTGTCGCGGCCCTGATGACACAGCACCCGAACGTGACGGCCCGCGCCGTCAGGGCCGGCCTTTGACCCCGATTCCGTAGATCGCGGCCTGGTAGTTCCCGGTGGCGTTCTGCGGCAGCATGGTGAACCACACCAATACATAGCGGCCGGTCACGGGACGGGCCAGCGTCAGCCTGACCACGCCTCCGGGGCCGGACGACCGGGCGACCCGCGGCATGTCCGCCAGGACCGGCTGGCTGCCGACGCGGACCGCGAAGCGGGTACCCGCGGCCGCGCCGAGGGTGACCCGGATCGCGGTGACCGTGACCGGATGGCCCATGTCCACGATCAGGCCGGTACCGCCGTACAGGTTCCCGAACCGGGGGGTGGTGTACCAGTCGGTGTGCCACGCGGTGCCGGGCAGGCCGTCGATGGCGAGGTGCGCGTCCTGCGGGTCGTCACCCCGGCCCAGGCCACCGTGCACGCCGAACGCGGCCGCGCTCACCGGGGTCATCGTGTGCGCACGGCCGCGGCTGCCCCGCGGGCGGCGCGGCTGACGGGCTTCCCGGCGGGGAGCCGGCGTGGCCGCCGGGGCGCCCGACGGCGTGGCCGCCGGGGCCCGGCCCGGCCGTGGCCCGCGCGGAGCGGGCCGCGTCCGGGCGTCCCCCCGAGCCGTTCGCGGCCTGGGTGGGGTGGGCGTTACTGTCGGCGGCGGAGAGCCCGGCCGGCCCGGGCTTCGGGGCCCCCATCATCTGGTAGCCGACGAACGCGAGCACGATCAGCACGGCCGCCACGCCGAACACCAGCATGAACGCTGGCGTGCGGTGCCAGTGCGGCCGCCGGCCCGGACAGTTCGAGCAGTTCGTCGAGGCTGGTCGCGGCGACCGGCCCGGTGGCCCGGTGCGCCCGGTCGTACTCCTCGATCAGCGGCCCGGGGTCCGCCCCGACCACCTCGGCGATGTCACGGATGTTCCCCCGGGCGTAGAAGTCGCCGCCGCACATCGAGTAGTCATCGGCCTCCATACCGCGGATGATCAGCGGCCTGATCCGGGTCTGCTCGCTGACCTGGGCCACGCTGAGGCCTGCCTGGTGGCGGGCTTGCGCCAGGGTCTCGCCGATGCTCACGCGACACCTCCCGTGCCCTCGGGCCCCAGCTGCCACAGGGATCGCGCGGCACTCGGGGGCCATGCTTCCATCATCGCCGTTACACCAGTCTCTAACCGCCAGCCCGGCCACGATGCCTGATGCTTGCCTTGCCTCGCAGGCAGCACGGGACGCTGGGACAGCCGGCCGGGCGGATCGTTGCGGCGCTGGAGGATTTTCCCGGCCCGGCCGCGACGGAGGTTCCGCCATCATCGCGGCAGCGGCGACGATTCCCGTCTACCGGAGGCCGCGCAGTTCGATGCACGCCAGCGCCACGTCGTCGGCCAGGATCTCGCCCTGGGTCAGGGCGGTCAGCAGGCTCTGGCACCACGCGCCGATATCACGGTCGCGGTGGCGCCGGGCGGCCTGCGCGAGCCGGCCGAAGCCGGCGTCGATCGGCTCGGCCCGGCGCTCGATCAGCCCGTCGGTGTACAGGACGAGCCGGGCGCCCGGCTTCGCCGTCACGGTGGCCTGCCCGTGCGGTTCACCGAAGCCGAGTGCGGCGGACCGGCCGCCGTCCAGGTAGGTCACGGCGTCCCCGTCGGCCAGCAACGGCGGCGGGTGACCCGCGCAGGCGTAGGTCAGCGTCAGCCCGGCCGGGTCGTACTCGGCGTACACGACCGTGGCGAAGTCGGTCCCCGACAGGTCCGGGCACGCCTGGTCGAGGGCGTCCAGGACCGCCGCGGGCTGGGCGCCGCTGAGCGCGGCGTAGCGCAGCAGCAGCTGCAGGCGGCCCATGGCGGCGGCCGCGGCCAGGTCATGGCCGACCACGTCCCCCGCGGCGCAGCCGATCCGGCCGCCCGGCAGCTCGAACACGTCGTACCAGTCGCCGCCGACCTCCTGGCTCTGATTGGCCGGACGGTAGCTCGCGCCGATGCCGGCCCCGGGCAGCTCCGCCGGGAGGCGGGGCAGCAGGGCCTGCTGAAGCTGGCGGGCCGCGGCGTACTCCGCCTCGTAGAGCCGCGCCCGTTCCAGGGCCTGCCCGGCCAGCTCGGCCAGCGTCTCGGCGACCGAGACGAGGTCGCCGCCCGGCGCCCCCTCGTCGGCGAACCCGAAGGCGAGCGCGCCGATCGTGCGCCCGCCCGCGCGCACCGGGATGTTCAGCACGCTGGAGGTTCCGGTCGCCTCGTGCGTGTGGGCCGCCTGCGGGAACCGCGCGGCGATCTCGTCCAGCGAGGCCAGCATCAGCGTCTGCCCGGTGCGCACGGTCCAGCCGACGGGCGTGCGGTCGGCCTCCCGGACCGGGATCTCCGCGAACTCCCGCCCGATGTCAGCGGGGAATCCGGGCGTGGTGCGGGTGCGCAGGACCTCACCGGCGTCGTCCAGGATGGCCACCACGCCGTGCCCGGCGACCAGGCTCAGTCCCTCGTCGACCAGGATCGCGGCGATCTGGTCCGACGTCACCGCGGTGGCCAGGCCCGCGGTCACCGCCTGCAGCGCCTGCAGCCGGACGCGCGCCGCCCGCTCCGCGTCGAGGAGCTGGGCGCGGGCCAGCGCCTGGGCGGCCGACCCGGCCAGGCTGGTGATGAAGGCCCGCTCGGTGGCGTGCAGGACGTGCGGGGCGGCCCAGTAGGCGGTCAGCACGCCGGTCACCTGGCCGCCGGTGATCAGGGGGGTGGCCAGCAGCGCGCTGACCCCGCCACCCGCCCGGACGCCGGCCAGGTGCGGGAACGCCTCGTCGAACGCCTCCGGGCCGGGGTAGAAGATCAGCTCGCGGCGGCGCCAGGCGCGGGTGGCGGGCGCATCCAGCGTGGTCGCGAACTCCGCGTAGTCGGTGGCGGCCGGCTCGGCGATCCCGTCGGTCAGCACCCGGCGCATGGCCTGGCCGCCCGGGAGCACGTCCAGGATGACCGCCCCGCTCGCCCCCAGGGACCGCCGCACGTGGCCGATCAGCGTCCGGGCCACCTCGCTGACCGTGATGTCCCGGGCCAGGTCCGTCGCCAGGGCGGCCAGCCGCTCACCGCTGCCGGTGAGCAGCTCGGCCGCGGGCAGCAGCGCCGTGTCGCGGACGAACGTCACCCAGGTCAGCGGCTCGTCGCTGAGCACCGCCCCCGCCACCTCGACGGTCAGGCGTGTCCCGTCCCGGCGGACGTACTCCTTCAGGTGCGGCCCGTAGCTGCCGTACGCCTTCAGCTCCGCGACCGCGTCGTCGTCCAGGTCCGTCCACTCCGGCGGGCTGAGCGCCCGCCAGTGGACGCGGCCCTCCTCCAGTTCCTGGCGGCTGTACCCGGCGATGCGCAGGAAGGCGTCGTTCGCGTCCAGGACCCCGTCCGGGGTCGAGGTGACCCGGCCGACGAGGTTGGCGCCCGCCATCCGGCCCAGCGCGGCCAGCGCGGCCAGCGGGCGAGGCGGCACGTTGCGGCCAGTATCGGCGGGCACTCGTGGACCTTTCGCGACGAGGAGGCGGTTGACCGGAGATTCAGGGAGCTTACGGGCAGGATTGTGGGATCTTGGACCTCAGTCCAGTGACGAACGTCCCGAGGCTCGTGACGGCCGGCCCGCGTCCGGGAACGTCAGCGCTGGCGGCCGACCGCCATCCGGACGCCCGTCCGCCCGTGTACCGGTCCGGCTGCGGACCTGGTCCGGCTATGTACCGCGGCGACCGGCCGCTCGTTACCCCGGCGACGCGCCGCCCGTGGACGAGGCCGCCGGGCCGGACTGCACTTCCGAGTACGGCCGGGACTGCCACAGCGCCCAGTCCGCCGACACATCCCCGGCCGTCCGCAGCAGCATCGGCAGGTACTCCCCGGTCAGCTGCTCCACGCTCGTCTCCGCCGCGTGCACGGTCACGTTCATGGCCGCCCGGACCGCCCCGGTGCCGTCCCGCACCGGCGCGGCGATCGACCGGATGCCCGGCGCCAGTTCCTCGTCGGCCAGGGCCCACCCGCGGGCCCGGATCGTGCACAGCTCCGCGCCGAAGGCCGCAGGATCCCGGGGCAGGAACCGCGGCAGCCCGGAGCGGCTCGGCTGGGCCAGCACCTCGGCCAGCTCGCCCGGGTCCAGCGCCGCGAGCAGGACCTTGCCCTGTGAGGTGTAGGCGGCCGGGAACCGGGTCCCGATCTCGACCCGCAGCGTGATCAGCTTGGGCACGGCGACCCGCGCGACGTAGACGATGTCCGAGCCGTCCAGCTGGGACATGGACGACGACTCGCCGGTCTGGGCGACGAGCCGCTCCAGGTGGGGGCGGCCGACTTCCCACAGGCCCAGCGACGCGACGAAGGCCATCCCGAGCGACAGGACCCGGGGCGTGAGCGAGAACTGGCCCTCGGCCAGGCGGACGAACCCCAGCTCCTCCAGGGTCAGCAGCAGCCGCCGTGCGGTGGGCCGGTGCAGGCCGGACACCTCGGCGATCTCACTCAGGCTCATCCGCGGCCGCTCGGCGCTGAAGCACTGCAGCACGTCCAGCCCGCGGGCCAGCGACTCGACAAAGTCGGGGCCTTCCCCACGTCCGGCCATGCCCGTCCGCCCTCCGAATCGGCCCTGCGTGCGCCACCCTTGACAGTGTCACGTTCGCGCGGGCATCGTACTGCCAGGCGCCGCGATGCGTACATCCGTCCGCACCGGTGAGCCGATTTCCGGGACATCAAAGGGGAGCCGTTCCGTGAGCAACGACGCACCTGCAGCAGAAACCGACGTCCTCGTCATCGGCTCGGGACCGGGCGGGGCCGGGGCCGCGCTGTTCCTGGCCACGTACGGGACGAAGACCATGGTCGTCACCCGGTACGGGCACCTGTCCGACACGCCCCGGGCCCACATCACCAACCAGCGGACCATGGAGACGCTGCGCGACATGGGCCTGGAGCAGCGGCTGATGCGCGAGGCCACGCCGTGGGAATGGATGGGCAACACGACGTTCTGCACCAGCCTGGCCGGTGAGGAGCTGGGCCGGATCCCGTCGTGGGGCACCGACACCCGCCGGCACCACGACTACGAGCTGCAGAGCCCGTGCACCATGCTGGACGCCCCGCAGACCATCACCGAGCCGGTGATGATGCAGGCGGCGCAGGCCCGCGGGGCCAAGGTCCGGTTCGACACCGAGTACCTGTCCGCCGCCCAGGACGACTCCGGCGTCACCACCCAGGTCCGCGACCGGCTGACCGGCGCGACGTACGCGATCCGGTCGAAGTACGTGGTCGGCGCGGACGGTGCCCGCAGCAAGGTCGCGGCCGACCTGGACCTGCCGTTCGAGGGCCCGGGCGCGGTGGGCGGCGCGCTGCACATCATCTTCGAGGCCGACCTGAGCCGGTTCGTGGAGTACCGGCCGTCGGTCCTGTACTGGATGGTGCAGCCGGGCGCGGAGAAGGAGGGCGTCGGGCTCGGCGTGCTGCGGATGATCAAGCCGTGGCACGAGTGGATGCTGATGTGGGGTTACGAGGTCGCCGCCGGGCCGCCCGAGATCACCGACGAGTTCGCCCGCGAGCTGGCCGTCCAGCTGGTCGGGACCGAGGACTTCGAGATGCGGGTGACCTCGCGGCTGCCGTGGACGGTGAACCACCACTTCGCCACCACGATCTCCCGCGGCCGGGTCTTCTGCGTCGGCGACGCGGTGCACCGGCACCCGCCGACCAACGGCCTCGGCTCCAACACCTCGATCCAGGACTCCTACAACCTGGCCTGGAAGCTGCACCACGTCGTGGCGGGCCTGGCCAGCCCGGCGCTGCTGGACACCTACAACGCCGAGCGGGCCCCGGTGGCCCGGCAGATCGTGGAGCGGGCCAACCAGAGCATCGCCGACACCGGCCGCATCGTCGCGGCCCTCGACGTGGACGACACCACCGACGTGGACAAGCTGAACCGGCAGCTCGCGCTGCGCAAGGCACCCGGCCCGGAGGGCGAGAAGATCCGCGAGAGCCTGCGCGAGGCCATCGCGTACAAGGCGTACGAGTTCGACGCGCACGGCGTAGAGCACAACCACCGCTACGCCTCGGCGGCCGTCGTCCCCGACGGCACGGCTTGCCCGGCGTTCACCCGGGACCCGGAGCTGTACGCGCAGGCCACCACCTGGCCTGGCGCGAAGCTGCCGCACACCTGGGTGACCCGCGAGGGGCACCGCGTCTCCACCCTGGATCTCGCCGGGCACGGGACGTTCAGCGTGTGGACCGGCATCGGCGGCCAGGCCTGGCTGGATGCGGCGGAGGCGTTCTCGGCTGAGACAGGCCTGCCGGTCACCGCGGTGTCGGTCGGCCCGGGCCAGCCGTTCGAGGACCCGTACGGCACCTGGGCCGAGCTCCGCGAGATCTCCGACGGCGGCGTGCTCCTGGTCCGCCCGGACCTGTACGTCGCGGCCCGGCACGCCAGCGCCCCCGACTCCCCCGAGTCGGCCGCGCAGTGGCTCCGCCAGACGCTGACCTCGGTCCTGGGCCGGTAGCAGGCATCCCTGCCGACCGCCCAGCCTCCGCATCTACTGGACCGCCGACCTCTTCGACGGTCCGGTCGTCCGGCGCCGCCGTCCTGGCTACGCTCGGGTCATACTATTTCGCAGGCCATCGTCACACGCCGGCGGCTCCTGATGCCCCGGCTCACTTTGGCCGTCCCCCTGATGGCCCTGGTCCTTACCGCTTGCGCGGTCCCAGGGCCAGCGGTGACTCACGCGCTCACCAGCCCCTCAGCGAGCGGGCCCGCCCCCTCGGTCTCCGCCGCGGCTCGCCCGAACTCGCCGGCCCCGGCCCGGGCACCGGCCCGCCCTGCGGATCCGGCAGGCCGGAAAATCACTGCGCCGCCGCCGGTGGCGAGGGCCAGCCACGGCGGCCCGGGGCGATTCCCCCCGACCGCCCGCGGGAGGCTGGACGGCAAGGTCGTCCTCGTGGATCCAGGCCACAACGGGGGGAATGCCGGCGCACCGTCCATCATCAACCGGCTGATCTGGAACGGCCGGGAAAGCGAAACGTGTGACACGACCGGCACCGAAACCGACAGCGGGTACACCGAGGCCCAGTTCAACTGGAACGTCGCGCGCTATCTGACCGCCGATCTCCGCGCGCAGGGAGCAACGGTGGTGCTCACCCGCACCTCGAACGCCGGCGTGGGACCTTGCGTGACGGAGCGGGCCGCCCTCGGTAACGCCCACGCCGACGTGGGCGTGTCCATCCACGCTGACGGCGGCCCGGCGAACGGGCGCGGGTTCGCCATCCTCGAACCAGTCGCCGATGGGATCAACAACGCCATCGTCTCGCCGTCCACGGCGCTCGGGGCCGATCTCCGGTCCGCGTTCGCCGCCGGGACCCATGAGCCGGTCAGCTCCTACGACGGGGTGAACGGGATCCAGCCCCGCGACGACCTGGCGGGGACCAACCTGTCCACCATCCCCAAGGTGTTCATCGAGTGCGCGAACATGCGCAACGCCGCGGACGCCGCGCTGGTCACCTCCCGCGCCTGGCAGGCCAGGGCCGCCGGGGCGATCGCCACCGGCCTGACCGCCTTCCTCAGAACTCACTGACTTCCCCAGAACTCACTCAAGACCGGTCTCACGCAGACCCAGGCCCGGGCCGGGGCTGGCGCTGTTCCAGGTCAGCCAGCCGCAGCTCCAGCTGGTCGACCCGGTGCCGCAGGATCTCCAGCTCGGCCTGGTCCGCGATCCGGCGCTCCGCGGTCCGGCGCAGCCGCGGGGACGCCTCGGCCCGGCCGGCCACCATCGCGAGCGGGACCAGCCGCTGCGGGCCGTGCGGGCCGTCGACCAGCCGGGACGGGATCTGCCCCGAGCGGTACCAGGTCCGCAGCGCGGCCCGGGACGCCCCGGTCTCGGCGGCGGCCCGCTCCAGCGTCACCCAGTCCGAGCCCTCCAGCTGGGCGGCCAGCTCCAGTTCGAGCTCCCAGGCGTCGAGCCGGTCTTCCCATTCCACCCGCCGCACCTCCCGGGCCCGCCCCGCCGCTTCCCTTATTTTCCGCAACGAGAACCATACTATTAGCATGGTATTGACAGGGTCTAGACCCCCGGGCGACAGTGGCTCCATGTTCGAGCGATTCACCGACCGAGCCCGCCGCGTAGTCGTCCTGGCCCAGGAAGAGGCCCGCGGGCTGAACCACAACTACATCGGCACCGAGCACCTCCTGCTCGGGCTGCTGGAGCCGGGCGGGGTCGCCGCCCGGGCCCTGGACCCGCTTCGGGATGACGCCGGCCGGCGCGCGGGAGGAGGTCACGGCCCGGGTCGGCGTGGGCAGCGCAGCCGCCCAAGGGGAAGATCCCGTTCACCCCGCGAGCCAAGAAGGTCCTCGAACTCTCGCTCCGCGAGGCCCTCAGCCTGCACCACAACTACATCGGCACCGAGCACATCCTGCTCGGCCTGATCCGGGAAGGCGACGGGGTCGCCGCGCAGATCCTGACCGAGCACGCCGCGGACCTCACAGCGGTCCGCCAGGCCGTGCTCGACCTGCTGCCGCGCGGCACCAGGCGCTGCAGGGCCGCCGCTGGCTGCGCCGGCGCAACGAGCCTCTCCTCGGCGAGGCGGCCGAGCCCGGCGACTCAGGCGAGCCGGGCGAGGCCGACCGGGATGCCGACGACGCCCGCGGCCGACGCCGGGCTGGCCGAGGCGGCCCGGCTGGCCGGGGACCAGCCCGTCGGCTCCCACCATCTGCTGCTGGCCGCACTGGCGGATCCGGACAGCGCGGCGGCCAGGACCCTGACCGCGCTGGGCGTGAACCTGGACGAGGCCCGCGAGGCGCTCCGCAACGCCCAGGTCTCCGGCACCAGCGACGAGGCGCCCGAGGAACGGGGCCGGCGTCACATGACCGTTCGCGTGACCGACGCCGGCCTGGTGCTCGAGGTGACCGACCCGGCTCTGGCGGCCCTGGCCCGGACGGCCGCGGAAGCGCTTGGCGGCCGGGTCCCTGAGCCCGGCAGCATCCCCGGTGACCTGCCGGTCAGCGACAGCCTGGCCCAGGTGTGGCTGGCCCTGCGCGACAGCCTGGAAGACATCCGCGAGCGTGCGGCCGCCGGTTCCGGGGGCGGCCAGCAAGAAGGCGGCCCGCAGGAAGGCGGCCCGGAGAAGGGCCGGCCCGCCGCGTAGCAGCCCGGGGGACCAGGTAAAGGCGCGGCCGCGCCGGGCGTCCCCGTACGCCCGGGCGCGGCCGCGCCGCTTCGTGGTGGCTTACTTCTCGGTGGGCAGCGGGCTGGCCGCCTCGAGCAGTGCGCGGCGCAGGGGACGCTCGTCCACCCGCGGGATCGCGCCGGGCTGACGGTAGCCCACCGCCCCCGGCTGGCCGTTCGGGTCGTCGGTGATCTCGCTGAGCGGGCCCGCGCCCTGGTGGATGGCCCGCGCGTTGTCGACGGTCTGGTCCGCGTGCGCGACCGGCCGGCCCGCACGGGAGATGCCGCCCGCGGCGATCCGGTCGGCCTTCAGCGCCCGCCGGGCCACGACGTGCTCCAGCCGGAAGGCCTGCCGGCGCATCCGGTCGGCCCGGGCCTGCGAGCGGCTGAGCGCGTCCGCCAGCTGGCGGAGCCGGTCCGTCTCCTCCGAGCCGTCGAGGGCGTGCACCGAGATGACCATGATGTTGGCCAGGATGCTCACCGCGGTCAGCGCGGCCGCCACCGTGATCGCGGTCGCGTTCGCGCCGTTGCCCAGGGCCATCAGGACCTCGGACCGCATCCGGGCGAACATCAGCAGGCCGAGCACGATCAGCCCGCCGGCGCAGGCGCCGACGACGATCCTGGTCAGCCCGTCCAGATCGGCGGCGGGGATGGTGCCCGCGTGATCCTTGTGCATCCGCAGCCGGTGCCCGGCGAACGCGAAGCAGCCGTAGGACACCACAGTGATCATCGCGGCCAGGCCGGCCGCGAACGCGAGTTCCGGCGACATCGGCGCCATCCAGTTGACGTCGGTGATGCCGGACAGGAAGTAGAGCAGCAGGAAGAAGTCGAAGACCAGGACCACCCGCGGCAGCCAGCGGAACCACCGGGGCAGCCGGTGGTGCTTGCGTGAGCCCTGGTCCCGCTCGGCGGCCACCCGCCGGTCCAGCGCGGTGTGCTCGCCCAGGGTCCGGGCGAAGGTCCGCCGCCCGCCGTCCGGGTGCCGGACGTGCTCGCCAGGCTGCAGGCTGATCCGGTCGTTCAGGAAGGCCCGGCGGACCTTCAGCCGCCCGGTACGGGGAGCCATCCAGCCGATCCGCCGGCAGGTGCGGCGGATCACGCCGTCCGCCCGCCGCTTGGCGATGCCGCGCACGACGGTTTCGCCGTAGGTGGCCTCAGACGGGTCGTGCGGTGCGGCGATACCTTCCTGCTCGGCCACCAGGGCCGCGATGACGTGCCGGGAGGACCGCCCGGGACGCCCGGCCCGGGCCCGGGTGAGCCCCATCAGCGCCCGCGGAACCCGCCGGCGCCGCCGGTCGGCTTCGGCGAGATCGATGGAGCTCAGCGCGGTGAGGACCGGCGCCGTCTCGGTGATGTCGCCGGCCGGGGACGTCATCGCGGCGCCGGCGGCGGCCTGGGGTGCGGGCGGGGCCTGGTCTCCGGTGACCAGTGTGAGGTCGGTCCGGCCGTGCGCGGACGGCTGCCGACCGGGGAGGCGAGGGGTTCTCATCGTGGCGCTCCGTTCGGCTGGGTTGAGCCGGCTGGGTTAGCTGGCTGGGTATACGAGGTGGCTGCGGCGGTGGCCGCGAGGACGATGACGACCCGGCGGAGCTGGGCGCACCTGCTCTCGTCGAGGGTTCCGTGACGGGTGCAGGTCTGGTGGTCGGTGCCGACGCCGCGGACCCGGGTGATCCTGGACGGCGGCACCCCCAGGCTGATCAGCCGGTCCTCGACGGCCCGCGCCCGGAGCAGGCTGAGCCGGTCGTTGTAGGCCGCGGTGCCGCCGTCCGGCGAGGCCTGCCCGGTGACCGAGACGAAGTAGCCGCCGCGGATCTCCTGTTCGGCGATCGGCCCCAGGTAGCTGTCCGCGGCGGTGACCAGGGCCGAGCTGTTGAAGCGGAACAGCAGGTCGGCCGGGACGATGGACTTGAGCTGCCGGTGCGGCCCGGTGATGCTCCGCACGGCGGGGACCGGCACGACCGGGACGGGCACGGTGGAGCGCGAGGACCGCAACGGCCGCGGGCTCTGGTCCACCCGGCAGGCCGCGGCCCGGGCCGCATGGCAGATTGCCAGCCAGTACGCGGCCAGCGTGGTCTGCTGTGGCAGCGGCAGCGCGGGCTGACGGCCCGCCGTCTCCCCCAGGCCCGAGAAGATCACGGTCCAGCCCCTCAGGTCGGGCAGCAAGCCGCGGCGCTCCAGGGCCGAGGCGGCCGCCGCGGGCCGGTCCGCCCAGCCCACCGCGCGCAGGTCGAACCCGCCCGCCGTGCTCAGCCCGGAGGACAGCACCAGCATCGTCGCGGGCGGCGGGGTGGCCCGCGAGGCGGCGAGCATCGTGGTGAGCAGGTCGAAGGACCCGGTGGCCGCCTCGGTCGCCAGCCGGTCCGCGACCCGGGTCACGTTCGCGCTGAGCAGCTTGGGCCGCCGCGGGCCGTATTCGACCTGGCCGTCCGGGCGGCGCGGGGTGAGGGCCAGCCGGGCCGGCTGCCCGGTGCCCGGATTGACGACGAAAGCGACGCCGTTCGCGCTGGAGTCCCCGACCGAGGTCAGCAACCGCAGGCCGGCCGACGACAGCGACGGCGCGGGCTCGTTGGCGGTCGCGGTGGCCGCGATCACGACGGCGTCGGTGGTACCGGCCTGGGAGACGCCCACCATGCAGCCGGCCAGGCTGAGCACGGTGGCGAGGGCTGCGATCAGCAGGAGAGCGGCCCGTGTGGGCGTCGGCGCGGACGAGGAGGGCCCGGGCGGGCCGGTGCCGGGAACTGGTTCGTGATGGAGACCTGACCGGATGCGCACAGTGATCTTCATGAGATACCCGCTTTGCAAATCAGTACTGCAAGCCTGATTTTGGGATTCCCAGTACAGTGGGATTCAAACGGATTTATCCGCCCGCCCACCAGGAAGCGCACCCCCGCATGCCTCTCGCTAGCCGCCCCGGCACCGTCTCCCTGCCTCCCGTCTGGCCCCGCCGAAACCGCTCGCTAGCAGCCAGGACGACTGAACTGGCGGGTAGGGCTGCAGAGTGGATCAAGGAGGAGTACGGTTGCGGTGTGGGATTCCCAGTACGCAAGCCCAACGCCCGGGTGGTCCGCGAAAGCGACCTCAGCGGGCCCCTACCGGGCCTGGCATCCTGAGGTCTGGCGCTAGCCATGGAGAAGGTCAGCGGCCCTCTCGGCCCGCGGCGCCGCATCGCCACGACCCTGAAGCGGCTGCGCGAGGACTCGCACCGGAACCTGGCCGATGTGGCCGGGGCGCTGCTGATCTCCACGTCCAAGCTCTCCCGGCTGGAGAACGCCCAGGGCAAACCCCGGCCCCGGGATATCCGGGACCTGATCCGGTTCTACGGGATCGAAGGCACGCCGGAAGCCGCACGGCTGAGCCGCTGGGTGACCGCCGCGCAGATCCCGGGATGGTGGACGTACTTCGACGACGAAGTCCTCGAGCAGCTCGATACGCATCTCGCCTACGAGGCAGATGCCGCCGTGGCGCGGGTCTACACCCTGCCCTTCCTGCCGGTCCTGCTGCAGACCGACGCTTACGCCGAGGCCGTATACCGCGACATGGAACAGCGGACCCCGGAGCAGATCAGCCAGCTCATGGAGATCCGGCAGACCCGCCGGGAGGCCCTGGTCAGCCGGGAGGGCCTGGATCCCCTGCAGCTGGTGGCCGTCACCTACGAGTCGACACTGCATCAGATGGTGGGTTCAGCCGAGGTAATGCAAGACCAGCTGGACGCCCTCCTGGAGCGGCTGGACCCGCGGGACGGCCGGCGGCCGGACAACATCCGCCTGCATGTGCTGCCGTTCTCGGCCCGGCCCGTCCGGACCATGACCTGCATGTACGCCTACTTCGAGTACCAGGACCCCGAGGACCTCGAGCAGGACGTCGTCAACATCGAGACACACGCCGGCTGGTGGAGCATCGACGATCCCGATCAGGTAGCCCAATACCGCAAATGGCATGACGGGCTGGTGAGCGCCGCCCTGGATCAGGACGAATCACTCGCCCTGATCCGGTCCGTCCGAAACAGCATATAGCGTCACTTCGCGCGCCCCGGATTGCCCCCAATTTGGCGTGCCTTTTTTTCGGGCCGGTATCGCGAGCCGAAATCAACTCTTTACCGTTTCGTGAGGGATAGGAGTGCGAACGGGCCCGCAGCACGGGTAGCCTCAACTCGACAAATCGCCGTCGGCCCTGATTGCAGGTCCGGCCCACTCATCTGTGAGTATCCGCTGTGAGCGATGACTCATCATCCCTGGACTCGCCCGACTTCAGCCAGGCCTGGAAGGAACTGGGCAGCAACGGCTACACCCTGATCCAGGACTGGGATCTGGGGGTTTCGGACGACTTCCGGGAGCAGTTCCACCAGAGGTACTTCAACGACGACGTACTTCGTCACGACGACGGTGACTGGCCGGTGGACCGCAAGCGGGCCCGGGACGTCATCTACTACAAATGGTCTGATTCCGGGCCAGAGCTCGCGGAATACGAGACAATCACTATTACAGACCGCGCTGGCATTAAGGGGCCACGCGATCACAAGCGTGTTGAAATCCTTGATGACCCCCAGGCCGAGCAGCTGGTTAAGACGCTCCTCCACCTCGTGCCACCGGGACGGCGAAAACAAGAAGGAACCATCGGCGTAAATTTCTTCCGCACCTACACCGATGTCGTGACAACACCGCACCACGATCATGAAGAATATATTTTCCTATACCTGATGCATCGTGAAGGCGACGGGGCCAGGTCTTATCTTTATCGCGACTATGAGCCGTTCACCGGAGGCCCGCCGGATGAGCCGCTCTCGACTACCACCAGCTGAGTCCCGGCGAGCTGCTCGTTTTTGAAGACATTCTGTTCAATCACGGCGCCACGCGGCTCGAGCCCCTTCCCGGCGGCACCGCCCAGCGCGACATGATCGTCTTTACCGTCGACTACCCCGGGACCTACCTGGAGCAGAGGCAGGACAGCTAGGGCAAGACCGGTCCGGGCCGCGGCCGCCCGCCCCGCTTCGCGCGCCATGATCATGCCGGGCTGCCACGCGGTTTTCTTCGGTCTGCGAAAAACCCCGGCCGGCTGGCCCTACTGATAGGCACCGCACGCCCACCACTCCCCTTGACCTGCCCAAACGGGGTGGCAAGACCCTCGGCACACCCCCCGCCCCCCGGTACCGGCGGCTAGCTGGCCCCGCCCAGGCTCCCGGCCGGCCGACTTGACCGTTGATTCAGGCCCCGTGTGTCCGTAGTGTTACGGACGTGGTATGCGCTGCGGGAGCCCAACGGGGGGCACTCGTTTGGCCGTTCACCGTAATGAACAGCTTCCCGCAGCCGATGGCAATGACGCCTGGAATACCGACCCTCAGAATTACAATTTTCTGCTGGCCAGCGGCAGTGATGACGACGATCCCCGAACATTAGCGGATCGCGGCGCATAGTGAAGAACTAATCCGATGAGCTAGTACGGCACGAGCCGACTGGGGCGGATCGGCGAGAGGGTCGGGATTTGCCAAAAGCAGTGAGCTCCGATGATATTCGCACGGCCATAGAATCGGATTTCGGGAGTATCCGGGAGAGCCTGGAGCGCCTCGTGCGCATACCCTCGGTCAGCGCCGAGGGCCACGACCCGGATATGGTCCGGTGCTCCGCCGAGGAGACCGCGGCCTGGCTGGAGAATTCCGGCCTCCAGGGTGTCCAGCTCCTCGAGGTTGACGGTGCGCATCCCGCAGTCTTCGGCCGGACAGCCGGCCCGGCCGACAGTCCCACGGTGCTGCTGTACGCGCATCACGACGTGCAGCCGGAAGGGGACAGGGAACTCTGGGTCTCGCCGCCGTTCGACCCAACCGAACGCGAGGGCCGGCTGTTCGGCCGGGGTACGGCCGACGACAAGGCGGGAATCGCCGCGCACGCCGCCGCGCTGCGGGTCTGGCGTGACCTTCACGGAGGGCCTCCGGTCAACGTCTCGGTCTTCATCGAGGGCGAGGAGGAAATCGCCTCCCAGAACCTCCGTACTTTTCTCGGCCAGTACGGGCACCTGTTCGAGGCCGACGCCATCGTCCTGGCCGATTGCTCTAATTGGCGGATTGGCGAGCCGGCTCTCACCACCTCGCTGCGCGGGATCCTCGATTTCATTGTCGAGGTTCGTACGCTGGACCACGCCGTGCACAGCGGCGCCTTTGGCGGGCCCGTCCCGGACGCGCTCCTGGCCCTTTGCCGGCTGATAGCGTCGCTGCACGACGAGGACGGCGACATGACCATTGACGGGCTGAAGTCTGGTCCCCCGTACCGCATCGACACGCCCGAGGCCGAAATACGCCAGGTGGCCGGCCTGCGGCCCGGCGTATCGCTGCTCGGCAGCGGGTCCCTCGCGCACCGGCTCTGGGGCCGTCCCGCCGTGGCCGTGCTGGGCATGGATGCCCCGCCGATCACTGAGATCGCGCACAAGCTGATCCCGGTCGCCCGGGCCTACGTCAGCATCCGGCTAGCCCCCGGCGACGAAACCCGGCAGGCCAAGGCGGCTATCGAAGAGCACCTCCGCACCCGGGCGCCCTGGGGCGCCGAGGTGACCGTGAGCTTCCCCAAGACGGGCGAACCCCACCTCATCGACGCCTCGGGCGCAGCCTTCGGGGCTTTCCGCCGGGCCTGCCACGACACGTGGGGCTGCGGCCCCGTGGAATCAGGCAGCGGCGGCTCGCTTCCGCTCGTCGCCGAACTCGCTGACGCGTTCCCGCAGGCGGAAATGCTGCTCACCGGGGTGTCCGACCCGGACAGCCGGCCCCACTGCGAGAACGAGAGCGTCCACCTCGGCGACCTCAGGAAGTGCTGCCTGAGCGAGGCCATCCTGCTCGGCCACCTGGCCGGCATCCTCTGACCGGTTCTGCGGTCCGTGGCACTATCGTTCCCGCGGCCGCGTTACCGGTCTGCGCACATGTCGGTGCCAGGGCCCACACTCGAGAGCAGCCGCGCGGGCCAGCCCTGGATGCGGCGGGCAGGGGAGCGGGAGCGGGTACGTGGAGAACTGGCAGGCGTTCGTCCCGGCGGCGGGTGGTTCCGGCGAACCATCCCGGGAGTCCGTCGCGCCGCCCCCGGCGGCAGCTGCCCCGCCGCCCCCGGCCGGAGCGGCTGCCCCGTGGCCCCTGACCGGGGCCGAGGAGCGCTCCAGGACGCTCAGCCTGATCGACTTCCTGGCCGACTACGACGCCCGCCGGAATCCGCCGGTCTATGACATCAGGAAGTACGGCCTGTTCCTGCTCCGCGACACCGGCCTGCCTGACGTGGCCGGCGTCCGCCTGACCCCTGGCGAGGACACCTGGCTGTCGGTCGACTTCCTGGATCTCCCGCCGCAGCCGGAGGTGCCAGCCGACCTGGCCGGGCTGCTCGGCGACAGCAGCACGATCCGCCCCGAAGTGCGGCCCGAGGTCCCTGAGCTCTCCGGCGGGAATGTGCCCGGTGAACCTGAGGCCGCAGTAGATCCGGGGCTGGCCGCGGCGGCCGGGCGGTGGATCACGGACGTGTGGGAGCCGTTCGCCGCCCGGTGGGCCGACGTGACCGCGGCCAAGACGCTGCATCGTGACCTGTTCCAGCAGCGCGAACGGCTCGCCATGGACCGCGAGTCGGTGGAACTGGTGTGGGGTTTCGGGCGCCTGCGCTGGCAGCACGACGGCGAGCTGATCGACCATCCGCTGCTGTGCATCCCGGTGGAGGTTGAGCAGGATGACGTTTCGCAGCGGATCCAGGTCCGTCCCGCTGGCGCGCCCGAGGTCGAGGCGCGCTGCCTGGCTGGCCTGACGCTGGCTGACCGGGCCCGTTTCCTGAGTATCCGCCAGTCGGTGAACGACGAGGGCGCGGACCTCTGGGACGCCTCGCTGCTCCAGGGCCTGCTGCGGCCGCTGATCCGCGCCATCGACCACGAGGGCACGCTGGCCGGGCAGGCCCCGCCGCCCCCGGACACCGGGGCGGCGGTCGCGGACGGCAGCTGGGTGCTCTTCATGCGCCGCAAGCTCCCGGACTATCTCGGATTCCTCGAGCGGATGCGCGCGCTGTACCGGGACGAGTCCGTGGCCGTGCCCGCCACCCTGCAGGCGATCGTGACCGACGCCCCGTCGGCCCTGGCCAGCCAGGCGCTGGCCAACGGCAGCGGCGCGGAAGACGACACGGAACCGCTGCTCCTTCCGCTGCCCACGAACGAGGAACAGCAGCACATCCTCGCGCAGGCCCAGCACAGCACCGGCGTCACCGTGCAGGGCCCGCCGGGGACCGGTAAGTCACACACGATCGCCAACATCATCAGCCACTACGTGGCGTACGGGAAAAGGGTGCTGGTCGTCGCCGAGAAGGAACAGGCGCTGCGGGCCCTCACCGGGAAGATCCCGGCCGGTATCACGGACCTGACCGTCTCGGTCCTCGGCGCGGATGCCGACAGCCGGCGCCAGCTGGAGTCGGCGATCGGCCAGATCCAGACCCGGGTGACCGCGATCGACAAGACGTTCGCTGACGAGCGCATCTGGCAGCTCACGTCCGACCTGGACTCGGTCAATCGCGACATCGCCGTGACCACGCAGGCCCTGCTGGCCACCCGTGAGGCGGAGGTGGAGCGGCTGCCGGGACGGTGGATAGCCGGCCAGAACCCGACCCGGGCGCAGGCGGCCCGGTGGGTAGCGGCCCAGGAGCCCTCGCTCGGCTACATCGACGACGTCATCGAGGCCGGCCTGCCCGCCCCGCTCAGCGGGGGAGAACTGGCGGAGTTCGCCGGGCTGATCCGCCAGGTCGGGGTGAACCGCGCGGACGCCTGCGCGCGTGAACTGCCGGAGCTGAGCGCGATCCCGCCCGGATCTGACCTGGCCGAGCGGTTCGCCCGGCTGGACGAACTGCAGGCCTCGGTCCGGTCCCTGGACGGCGCGGTGCACGACTGGGACCGGGCCGCCGCGTGTGGCCACGACGGGCTGCGGGCCCTCGCCGCCCGGTGCAACACGGAGATGGAATGGCTGGCCAAGAGCGCGGGTACCTGGCTGAGCCACGTTCGTGACCAGGCCGGTGACCCGCTGCTGGCCCAGGACTGGGATTCCTTCGGCGCCCGCCTGTCGCGGGACCGCCAGGAAGTGCTCCGGCTGCGCGCGGTGCTCACCGCGCACCAGGTCGTCATCCCGGATGTTCCCGATCCCTCCTTCATCGAGGGGCTGCGGCAGGCGCAGGACCGGCTCGGGCAGTCCAGCCGGCTGGGCATGTTCGCCGGCCCCGCCAAGCGGGCCATGCAGGCCTGCGAGGTTAACGGCCGGCCGCCCAGCACCGCCGCGGACATCGACCTGTGCCTCCGGGCGGTCTCGCTGCAGTCCCTGCGCCAGCGGATGCTGACCAGCTGGCACAACCAGCTGGCCCGGGTGGGCGGCGCCGAGCTGGCCACTCCCGTCCCCGAGGACATCGCCGGCCGCTTCCTGGACGACCTGGACCGGGCGCTCAGCTGGCCGCAGACGTGGGCCCAGCTGCGTGCTGACCTGGCCACGGCCGGGGTAGGCACGCCGGTGGCCGCCGACCCGGCCGCGCTCGGTCACCTCGCCGGCACCTGCACCCAGGCCTGCGACCAGATCCGGCTGCAGGAACTCTCCCGGTGGGTCCGCGACCTGCATGAATGGCTCCGCGCCGGAGCCCAGGCGCCCGCCGCCTCGCCGCTGTGGGACCTGCTGGCCGATGCTCTCGCCCATCAGGATCTTGAGCAGTGGCACCGGCTCCGGGAAGAGCTGCGGGACCTGCACGAGCTCGCCCCGGCGGCCCGCCGCCTGAGCGAGCTGAAGTCCCTCCTGTCCGCGGCCGTGCCCATCTGGGCCTCCCGCATCCTGGCTGATCCGGATGCGGCCGGGGATCCGGTCGCGTTCGACGCCGCCTGGCAGTGGCGCCAGCTCGACTCGTGGGTGGCGGAAGCCCTGGCCGGGGCCACGCCTGCCCAGCTGCAGGCCCGGCTCGAGGAACTCTCCCGGGAACGGCGGCAGGTCGTCGCGGAGCTCGTGGCGGAGCGCGCCTGGCGCCGCCTGGCCGACAACCTGGGGGACCGGCAGCGGCAGGCGCTCAACAGCTACGTCCGGGCCGTGACCAGGTTCGGGCGGACCGGGGGGAAGTTCGCCCAGCGCTGGCTGACGGAAATCCGCGCCGCGCTGGACGAATCGAAGGACGCGGTCCCGGTCTGGATCATGCCGACGGCGCGGGCCCTCACCAGTTTCCGCCCGGAGATCGATCCGCCGTTCGACGTGCTCATCGTGGACGAGGCCTCCCAGATCGGGCTGGCGGCGGTCCCGTTGCTGGCGCTGGCCCGCAAGACCATCGTGGTCGGCGACGACAAGCAGACCAGCCCGGACAACGTCGGGCTCGACCGGCAGCAGGTGTTCGACCTGCTGGACGAGCATCTCGCCCGGGTGCCGAAGTACCGCACCCTGTTCGACCCGGACAACAGCCTCTACGACATCGCCTTCCAGAAGTTCCCCGGCGTCGTCATGCTCACGGAGCACTTCCGCTGCCTGCCCCAGATCATCGGCTTCTCCAACGCCCACGCCTACAACGGCCGGATCATCCCCCTGCGTGACCAGCCGCCGCGGCCCGGCTGGTCCGCCCTGGGGGCGGTCAGGGTGCTGGACGGGTACCGGGACGCGATGGTCAACGAGCCTGAGGCGGACGCCGTGGTCAACCTGGCCGCGGAGATCTGCGCGGATCCCGGGTACGACGGGATGGACATCGGGGTGATCTCGCTGCTGGGATCCACTCAGTCCAAGCTCATCTGGGAGAAGCTGTATGACCGCCTCGGCCCGGAGGTGATGCGGCAGCGGAATCTGCGCAGCGGTGAGCCGGCGAGTTTCCAGGGCGACGAGCGGGACGTGATCATCATCTCGACCGTGGTCGCGGTCAACCCGGCGCTCCCGTCCGCCCGGGTCTCCCCCCTGACGGGCAACGCCGCGATGCGGCGCATCAACGTGGCCGCCTCCCGGGCCCGCCAGCAGATGTGGATCGTCCACTCAGTAGAGCCGGACTGCTTTCCCGATGACGACCTGCGGGGCCAGCTCATCCGCCACTGCCGCGAGGCCGGCGCGGTCAGCGCACCGCAGGCTGACCTGGTCGACGCCTGCGAGTCGCAGTTCGAGCGGGATGTGCTGCAGAAGATCGTGGCCCGGGGCTACCAGAAGATATCCGTCCAGCACCACGTCGGCCGCTACCGCATCGACATCGTGGTCGAGGGCCCGCACGCCCGGCTCGCGGTCGAATGTGACGGAGACCGCTGGCACGGCCCTGACGTGTGGCACCGGGATCGTGCCCGGCAGCAGGTCCTGGAGCGGGCGCACTGGACTTTCGAGCGGATCCGCGGCTCTGCCTTCTACCGTGACCCGGACGCGGCGCTCCTGCCGCTGTGGCAGCGGCTCTCCAGCCTCGGCGTCCCCACCGGGGACTGGTGGTCCGGCCAGCTCACCCAGCCCGCCTTCCGCGAAGTGTCCGGGGCCGGGACGGCCGTGAGCACCTCCGTCACGTAGGCGTCGATGACCTTCTGGCCGGTCACCCGGGCGATAGACACCCGGTGATGGCCGTCCTCGACGAAATGGCACCCGCCAACCCGGTACACCTCGATGGGCGGAAGGGCCTCGCCGCGCCGCTGGGCCAGCGCCAGGTGCACCCAGCGGGACCGCAGCCGGTTGGATGCGGGCCGGAACCGCCGGTCGAAGTCCCGCCGTGGATCGAGCGTGCCGACGATCGTGTCCAGCGGGATCGTCTGCAGGCCGAGGTGGCGCTCACCGCGCCGGCCCAGCGCGCTCACCACCTGATCCAGTGACTGCAGCGGCCAGAGGTCCGGCCTGCGGCGCAGCCAGTAGCCCACCCGGCCCGCGACCGCACGCCGCCTGGCCCGGAGGAAGTCGTTCTCGGCGTCCTCCTGCGGGAACCCGGTGTCCGTGAGCATGGACCGCAGATCAGCCCGCATAGCCGTTCCCCTGTCCATCAGCCCCGGCCGGGCCCGGGCGGATCCCGTCCAGGACCGTGTCAACGGCCTCGCGGACGAAGCGGTCGTTGAGCGGCGCGTGGCCATGCAGCAGCCGGTGGTACATGGACCCGTAGAGCAGGTCGAGCGCGACCTCGACCTTGGTTCCCGCGGGAACCTCACCCCGTTCGATGGCCCGGCGGAAGATCGCCCGGCCCTGCTCCCGGCGCGGCTCCACGAACCGCTGCCGGTACTCGGCGGCGAAGGCCGGGTCAGTCTGTGACTCGGTGACGAGCGCGGCGATCACCCGGCCGTACGGACGGCCGCCCGCCAGGCGGGCCCACGGGCGCAGCAGCGAGAGCAGGTCGCCGCGCAGCGAGCCGGTGTCCCGGGGCTTCGGCCGGGCCGCGGCCCACTCGGTGTAGAGCGCGTCCAGGGCCAGCGTTTCCTTGGTGGGCCACCAGCGGTAGATGGTGGCCTTGCTGACCCCGGCCCGTTCCGCGACGGCGTCCATGCTGACGGCCGACAGGCCGCGGGCCAGCAGGAGTTCCGCGGCAGCCCCGAGGATCGCCTGGCGGGCCCGCTCGCTGCGGGGCCGGCCGCGTGGCGGCGCCTCGGCCGTCGCATCCGTGCTCATCATCCTCACCTCTCGGCGCGCTGCTTCGATCAGCGACGCTCTCAGCCGGAGACAAAACTGGACCATCAGTTTCGTTAGCGTACGAGCGTCCCTGGTTGTTCCCGGGCCCGGGCGGAATATCCGTGAGGCCACCCCGGTTCCCTACATACGAAACGATAAGTTTAGTTTTGTTAGGAGAAGCGCCGTGAACATCTTCACGCCGGCCCGCCCCTTCGGCCCCCGCCCCTCCCGGCACCGCCGCCCCGCACCCCGTCCCGCCGCACCTCCCGCCCGTCCCGCCCACGCACCCGGTCCCGACGCACCCGGTCCCGACGCATCCCGCTCACCCCGGGCCCGTCAGCCCGAACGCCACGACGAGGGCCAGGATGAGAGGTCGTTCCTGCTCCAGCGGGCGCAGCCCGCGATGACGGGCCTGATCGACGGCTCACTGTCCACCCTGGCCCCGGTCTTCGCCGTGGCGTTCGCCACGCACCAGCCGCGCTACGCGTTCCTCGCCGGGCTGGCCACCGCCATCGGCGCGGGCGTGAGCATGGCCTTCTCCGAAGGGCTCTCCGACACCGGCGACCTGACCGGGCGCGGCAACCCGTACCTGCGCGGCTCCATCACCGGCGCCGGCACGTTCCTCGGCGGCGTCCTGCACACGCTCCCCTTCCTCATCCCCCAGTACCGGGCGGCACTGCTCGTGGCGCTCGCGATGATCGCCTTCGAGCTGGTCACCCTGGCCTGGATCCGCTGGCGGTTCTTCGCCACCGGCTTCCTGCGCTCGTTCGTGTCCATCGCGCTCGGCGGGGCGATCATCGCCAGCGTCAGCGCCGCGCTCGGCTCTCTGAGCTGACCCCCACCCCGGAATCCATCATCAGTTCGACTTAGACCCCCTATGAGGGGTCGGATCGTAACTGATAACGCTTCCGCGGCTCGATCGTCTCGCAGAGTGAGACGACAGCTCCAGTCCCGTAAGGCGGCGGCCAGGACTGGGCACAATCAGCGGCATGGAACGCAGGCGGTTCGGCGCGCGCACGGTCCTGGCCCTCCTGCTGGGCATCCCGCTGACGGTGGCCAGCACGTCCGCCACCACGGCGTCCGCCACCACTGGGGCCGCCACCACTGGGGCCGCCGCCACTGGGGCCGCCGCCAGCCCCCGGGGCCACGGCGCGGATCACCGCCCCGGCTACGCCCCCTACTTCGAGACCTGGACGAGGGACAAGCTGCCGGCCGTGGCCCGCGCCTCCGGGGCCCGCGACCTGACCCTGGCCTTCCTGCAGACGCCCAGGAAGGGCTCGTGCTCGGTGACCTGGAACGGCGACCCGCCGGCAGACGGTACGGCCGGGCGGCCGCTACGTGGCCCAGGTCCGGGAACTGCGCGCGCGGGGCGGGGATGTGATCCCGTCCTTCGGCGGCTACAGCGCGGACCAGGGCGGCACGGAGATCGCCGACTCGTGCCGCAGCGTGCCGCGGATCGCCCGGGCGTACGAGTCCGTGATTACCACCTACGGCGTGACCCGCCTCGACATGGACGTCGAGGCCAACTCGCTGGGCAACGCGGCCGGGATCGCCCGGCGCAGCGCCGCGCTGGCGCTGCTGCAGGACTGGGCGGCCCGGGCGCACCGCCGGGTCCAGATCACGTTCACCCTGGGCGTCGAGCCCTGGGGCCTGCCCGCCAACTGCCTGGCCGTGCTGAAGAGCGCGGTAGCGCACGGGGTCCGCTTCACGGTGAACATCATGGCGTTCGACTACTACATCAAGGCCAGCCGGACCGGCGTGGAGATGGGCACAGCCGCGATCGAGGCGCTCGACGGCACGCACCGCCAGCTCGGGCGGCTCTACCCGGGGCTCAGCCAGCCGCGGCTGTGGGCCCGGGAGGGCATCACGCTGCTGCCCGGCATCGACGACTACCCGAAGAAGACCGAGGTGACCTACCTGGGTGACACCAGGAGAGTCGCGCGGTTCGCCCGCGCCCACGGGCTGCCGCTGATCTCCATCTGGGCCATCCAGCGGGACAACGGCGGCTGCCCGGGCACCATCGACGCCAACTCCTGCTCCGGCATCCACCAGCCGGGGTGGGCCTTCAGCCACCTGCTGGAAGGCTAGGACCGCGCCCAGGCCGGCGTCCACGCCCCGGCGCGGCGCTGACCACGCTGGCCGGGGCCCAGGTGGCTGCGGAGCGCACGGAGCGCGGGGTGCCGGTTGTCGCTGCGCCAGAGCAGTGAGTGCGGGTAGACCGGTGCCGGATCGCGCACGGCGATGCGCCGCAGGTCGTGGCCGGCGGGCCAGGCGAGCCGGGTCTGCTCACCGACGAAGGTGGCCAGCTCGGGGAGCCGGCGATGACGTCCAGCAGGGGCTCGGTGCCGAAGCTGGGGTCGCCGGTGTCGATGGTGAACCCGAACGCGGCGGCGAGATCGCCGTAGAAGGCGGCCCACTCGGTACCTGGCACGACGCCGGGCATCCAGATCCGCAGCCCGGCCAGCTGGGCGGGGGTGACGGCGCGGGCACCGGCCAGCTCGTGCGCCGGCCCGGTGAGGAGCTGGACCGGCTCGTCGAGGACCCGGACGGCCTCGACGCCGGCCGGGAGCTCCCGGGCGGGCATGGTCAGGGCGCGGAAGGACGCGTCGATCTCGGCGGACTGGACCGCGCGGATGGCCGCGCCGGCGTCGAAGAGGGTCACGACATCCAGTTCGGTGTCCGGGTGCGCGCGGTGGAAGCCGCGCAGCAGGCCCGCGGGCGCGAGCTGCCGGCCGATCACGTCAACGCGCAGCGCGCGGCGGCCGGGACGCACGGAGGCGGCCGCCCGGGCCTCGGCCTGGAGGAGATCGCGGGCGTGCGGCAAGAACGCCTGCCCGTCGGCGGTGAGCCGGGCTCCGCGGGCCGTGCGGGTGAACAGGCGCACGCCGAGGTGGCGCTCCAGCCGGGCGATGCGCTTGGAGACGGCCTGCTGGGTGATCGACAGATCCGCGGCGGCGTCCTGGAACTGGCCCGCGTCGGCGACCGCGGCGAAGGTGCGCACGGCATCGAGATCCACGCCGACCGACCCTAGCTGCACAACGCGCGGTTGTGGCTCGCCGGGCGCGTGGTTGTTTGCCGCGCCGGCCCGGGCCCGCTTGGATCTCGTCCAGATGAGGTGACCCGGGCGAGATGGCAGGGAGCGGGCTGGGCATGCTGGGCAGACGGTCGCTGGGACGGCAGTTCGAGTGGCTCTGGATGGCCTATGCCGTCAGCACGCTCGGCACGGGCCTCGCGTTCGGCGCCTTTCCCCTGATCGCGATCCTCGTGCTGCACACCGGGCCGGCCGGGGTGTCAGCGCTCGCGGCGGCCGGGCTGGCGGCGGGGGCGGCGGCCGCGGTGCCCCTCGGCCCGTGGGTGGAGTTCCGCCGCAAGCGGCCGGTGATGGTGGCGACGGACCTGACCCGGTTCGCGGCGCTGGTCAGCATCCCCGCCGCGTTCGCGCTCGGCTGGCTCAGCCTGGCCCAGCTCCTGGTCGTCTCGGTCGTCACCGGCGCCGCCGACATCACGTTCCGGTCGGCCAGCGGGGCGTGCCTGAAGGCGCTGGTGCGGCAGGCGGACCTGCTCATCGCGAACGGGCGGTTCGAGTCCACGGCCTGGACCGCCATGGCGCTCGGACCCCCGCTCGGCGGGGCCGCGATCGGGCTGCTCGGCCCGGTGACGACCGTGCTGGCCGATGCGGTCAGCTACCTGCTCTCGGCCGCCGGGATCGGCGCGATCGGCGGGCGGGAACCGCGCCCGGCGCGAACCGGAGCGCCGCGGCTGCGGGCCCGGGACCTGCTCGACGGGTGGCGCTACATCCTGGCCCACCCGGGGCTGCGCCCGCTGTTCTTCAACGCCATGGCGGTCAACGGGCTGATCATGGTGACCGAGCCGCTGCTCGCCGTCCTCATGCTCGGCCGCCTCGGGTTCGCGCCCTGGCAGTACGGCCTGGCGTTCGCGGCACCCTGCGCCGGCGGCCTTATCGGGTCACGGCTGGCCCGCCGGATCGTCGCGCGGTTCGGGCAGCACAGGGTCATGATCACCGCCGGGGCGCTGCGGGCGTGCTGGCTGCCCGGGCTGGCCTTCATCCGCCCCGGCCCGGCCGGGCTGGTGCTCGTGATGGCGGTCGAGCTGGGGATGATCATCTGCTGCAGCGTGTTCAACCCGGTGCTCGCCACCTACCGGCTCGAGCAGACCGCCCCGGACCGTGTCACCCGGACCCTGACCGCATGGTCGGTGAGCACGAAGGCCTCGATCGCGGCCCTGACCGCGCTGTGGGGCCTGCTGGCCAGCCTGACCAGCCCCCGGGCCGCGATCGCGGTGGCCGGCCTGCTCATCCTGGCCACCCCGCTGCTGCTCCCCCGCCGCGACCGCACCCCGCAGCCTGAGCGGGAACTGGCCGGGAGCCAGGCCTGAGACACCGCACCCGTGGGCCGCCCGGCCAGGCGCTCTGGCCTCAGCGGTCCAGGATGCGCAGCCGTTGCGGGTCGTACAGCGGCGCGGTCTGCAGCCGGACCGGGATGTCGCCGGCCGGGGTGCGGGCCCGGAAGTCCCCGTTCTTCAGCCAGCCGCCGCTCACCCCGTCGGCGCACTCCACCTGGGCCAGCCCGACCGCCCCGCCGACGGTGTAGCCGTAGGCGGCGGCCCGGACGTAGCCCACCCACGCGTCGCCCAGGAACAGGGGCTCGTTGCCGAACAGGTCGGCGGCCGGGTCCTCGGCGAGCAGGCTGACCACGCGATGGCGCGGCGGCCCCTGCTCCCGGGCCAGCAGCAGCGCGTCGCGGCCGGTGAACCCGCCCGGCTTGTCCCAGGCCACCGCGAAGCCGAGCCCGGCCTCCAGCGGGTTGTCGGTGTTGTCGATGTCCACGCCCATGTCCCGGTAGCCCTTCTCCAGCCGCAGGCTGGACATGGCGGACAGGCCGACCAGCCGGAACCCGAGGTCACGGCCGGCGTCCACCAGGTCGTCGTAGACGCCTGCGGCGTACTCGGCCGGGACATGCAGTTCCCAGCCGAGCTCGCCCACGTAGGTCACCCGGATGGCCAGGACCGGCGCGTACCCGGCGTGGATCTGCCGGGCGCTCAGGTACGGGAACGCCTCGTTGGACAGGTCGGCGTCGGTCAGCCGCCCGATCAGCTCCCGGGACGCCGGCCCCTGCACGGACAGCAGCGTGGTACCGGAGGTCACGTCGGTGACGGTGAGGAACTCCCCGGCCCGGGTGGCCCGCCTGATCAGCGGCTCGATCCGGCGGTGGATCAGGTCGCTGGCGATGACCAGGAACTTCTCCGGCTCCAGCCAGGTGACGGTGACGTCGGCGACGATGCCGCCCGCCTCGTTCAGCCACTGGGTGTAGACCAGCCGCCCGGACCCGGCCGTCACGTCATTGGCGGACAGCAGGCTGAGCACCATGGCCGCGGCGGGTCCCTGCACGAGGAACTTGGCCATCAGGCTCATGTCCAGCATCCCCACCGCGTCCCGGACGGCGGCGTGCTCGCGCCCGACGATCTCGTGGGCCGCGGGCAGGCTGAAGTCGAGCCGGGACGGCGGCGCCTCCTCCCCGGGCGCGTACCACTCGGCGAACTCCCAGCCCGCCGACGCCGCGAAGTGGCCGCCCGCCGCGGCCAGCCGGTCGTGCAGCACCGACCGGCGCACGTTCCGCCCGGTGGACGGCTTCCAGGCCGGCCAGACCCCGTCCCCGAACAGCACGCCGAGCTGCTCCACGGTCCGCTCGGCCCGGAACCGGCGGGACGTCTCGTAGCTGTGCGTCCGGTCGATGGCGACGCTCGTCGCGTCCACCGGCGGCACCCCGTCCACGATCCAGTGCGCGAGCATGCTGCCGACCCCGCCGCCGGACAGGATGCCCAGCGAGTTCAGGCCCGCCGCCACGTAGTACCCGTCCAGCTCGGGCGCGGGCCCGAGCAGCGGCCGCACGTCGGCGGTGAACGACTCCGGCCCGCAGAAGAAGGTCCGCACGCCTGTCTCCGACAGCACCGGGATCCGGTCCAGCGCCGGGCCGAGGAAGGGCTCCATCCGCTCCCAGTCGGGACTTATCTTCCCGAACGAGAACCCGGCGGGCACCCCGTCCAGCGACCACGGCGCGCCGACCGGCTCGAAGAGCCCCACCAGCATGCCGTCGCCCTCGGGACGGTAGTAGCCGTAGTTGTCCGGGTCCTCGATCACCGGCAGGTCGGGGTCCATCCCCGGCACCGTGTCGGTGAGCAGGTAGTAATGCTCGGCGGCCTGGAGCGGGACGCCGACCCCGGCCAGGGCCCCGAACTGGCGGGCCCACATGCCGGCCGCGTTGACCACGACCTCGGTCTCGATCCGGCCCGCGTCGGTGAGCACGGCGCACACCTGCCGCCCGCGGGTCGCCACCCCGGTCGCGGTCACCCCTTCGACGACCCGGACACCCAGCTGCCGGGCGCCCTTGGCCAGCGAGGTGGCCACGCCCACCGGGTCGGCCCGGCCCTCGTCAGCGACGTAGAAGGCGGAGAGCACGTCGTCGGTGCGGGCCAGCGGCCACAGGCCCGCCAGTTCCCGCGGCGAGATCTCCACGTCCTCGACCCCGAAGCCAGCCATCCAGGCGGCCTCCCGGCGCAGCGCCTCCTGGCGCCGCCTGCTGGTGGCCAGGGAAATGTGGCCGACCGGCCGGAACCCGGTGGAGTGCCCGGTTTCCTGCTCCAGCCGGGCGTACAGGTCACGCGAGTAGCGGCTGAAGAACAGCGCGGTCTCGTCGGTCATGCCGGCCGAGGTGATCAGCCCGGCCGCGTGCCAGGTCGTCCCGGCCGTCAGCCGGTGCTGCTCGATCAGGACCACGTCGGTCCAGCCCAGATGCGCGAGGTGATAGGCGATGCTGCAGCCCGTCACCCCGCCGCCGACGATGACCACCTGCGCCCGGCTGGGCAGCGCGCCGCCCGGATGGCCCGTGGTGCCCGGATCGACGGTGGTTTCCGGGTCGATCGTCACATCTGCCTCCAAGTCGGCGCTCACCTGGCGTTATGCCTAGCATGGCCAACCACGCCCGGTCCAGGCGGCCGGAAGCAGCGGGCCGCCGTGAAAATGCCGGGTCACCGGAGCAGCAGGACGGGAGGTCGCGCGTTTTGTGAGTGTGAAGCCTGACAATCCTGGTGCGGCCGCCGAGGCGGAACCGGCCGGGCGGCCGGATAACGGACCGGACCCCGCGCGCGGCGGCCGTCACGGCGCTGTACCAGGCCAGCGCCCTGGGCCTGATCCGGATGGCCTACGTGATGCTCGGTGACCTGCCCAGCGCCGAGGACGTGGTCCAGGAGGCCTTCTACGGCCTCTACCGGCGCTGGGACCGGCTGGCCGACGCGGCGGGGGCGACGTACTACGTGCGCGTCTCGGTCCTGAACGGCTGCCGCTCGGCGCTGCGCCGCCGCGCGGTCCGACGCCGGGTTTTGCAGTACGGGCCCCTGGCTGATCCACCGCCCGCGGTGTCGGCCGAGACGGTGGTGCTGGGCGGCGAGCAGCGCGAGGACGTGATCAGCGCCCTTCGGCACCTGCCGGACCGGCAGCGCGAGGTCCTGATTCTGCGCTTCTACGCCGAACTCCCCGACGAGCAGATCGCCCGGGTGATGGGCATCCGGCCCGGCACCGTCCGGTCCACCGCGTTCCGGGCGCTCGACGCGCTGGGCCGGGCCCTGAAGGAGACGCCATGACGCGCACGGGAGGCGGCAGGACGCCGCTCGAGGACCGGGTCCGGGACGCCATCCGCGCGAAGGCGGCCGAGGTCTCGCCGGACGCGGTCCCGCCGCTCCGGCTGCCGGGCCGGCCGGGCCCGCGGCGGCGGGCGGGCCGGGCCTGGGCCGCGCCACTCGCCGCCGCGACCGGGGTAGCAGCCGCCCTGGCGCTGGTGCTCGCCCTGACCAGCGTGATCCATCCCGGCCGCTCCGCGGGCGATCATCCCACCGGGCTGGCCGCCCTGCCCCGCTATTACGTGGCGCTGACCTTCACCGGCAGCGAGGCGTTCGGCGGAATCGGGACGTTCTCCAGCCCGCAGACGAAGGCTGTCATCCGCGCCACCGCCAGCGGGCGCGCCCTGGCCACTGTCACGCCGCCCCGGCCTTACGCCACGTTCGCCGGGGTGACCGCGGCGGCTGACGATCGCACCTTCGTCGTGGCGGCGCAGAAACTGGCCAAGATCCCGCTGATGAAGGTGTTCACCGCGCCCGCCACGAGGTTCCTGCTGCGCCTAGGCCCTGGCCAGTCCGCGGGGCCACCCTGGCCGCGCTGCCCATCCCGGCCATCCCGGCGGCAGAAGTCACCGATTTCGCCCTCTCCCCGGACGGCAGCCGCCTGGCCGTGGTGAGCGGGCGGACGCTCAGGCCGAGAGCTGAGCGTCTACAACCTGCGCACCGGGACGCAGCGGACGTACCGGCCCGGCGGCGTCGGGAACACCGCGGGGCTGCCGACCACGTGGGTCACGCAGAACTCGCTCTCGTGGGGCACGGATAACCGGACGCTGGCCTTCGTCTACGGGCAATGGGGCGGCCGGGAAGGGGTGCGGCTCCTCGACACCGACCGGCCCGGCTCGGGCCTGCTGGCCAACAGCCGGGTCCCGTAGCCGGCCCGCACCACGGTCTGGAGCGAGCTCCGGCTGACCGCGGACGGGCGATGCATCGGCAACGTGAACAACCCCGACGGGCGGGAGCGCCGAGCGCCTGGTGCAGGTCTCGGACCGGGAAGGCGTCCGCGTGCTCCACGTGACCAGGCCGGCCGGAGCGCTATTAGGCGGCGGCCAGAATTCTCGGGCAGCCGCCGGGCTAGTTTCTCTCCCCATATACACGAATATGTCCTTACGCAGAGTTTTCGCGTCATCACCCAACGTTAAAGTTCCTGTTCGAGGGTTGCAATATTTGCTGATTACCTGCCTAATTATTACTTTGAGTTATCTGCGCTGGTGGGACAGACATGGGGGGGATTCAATGTTGCGCGCTAGATGGCGTATCGGGGCCGTGATAAGCGCGGCCGCACTTGCGGCGGGCCTGACCGGGGCGGCTATACCGGCCTCGGCAGCCACCGGCCCGGTTTCTTCGACACCGGCGGCCGGCACGCCGCAGCTGGCGACCACGGGGACGACCGAGCAGGTGCGCCAGCTGGTCCAGTGCGGCGGCACCATGTACGCCGTGGGCAGCTTCACCTCGATCAAGCGGTACAGCTCGACGTTCACCCGCGACAACGCCTTCAGCTTCAGTGCCTCGGCGCCGTACGCGGTCACGTCGTGGAATCCCGACGTGAACGGCGTGGTGAACTCCATCGCGTTCAGCCCGGACTGCGGCACCGCGTACCTGGGCGGCAAGTTCACGTCGATCGGGGGCACCGCGGTGAAGAACATCGCCGCGGTCAGCACCTCCACCGGCGCGGTCATCACGAGCTTCGGGCACAGCGCCAGCAGCCAGGTCTCGACGCTGCTCATGAGCAACGGGCACCTGATCACGGGCGGGTACTTCACGTCCATCAACAACAGCTCGGCCAACCCGTACATGGTGAGCCTCAACCCGGCCACGGGCAAGGACGACGGGTTCATCCACCTGAGCATCTCCGGGAACTACCAGTTCCCCGGGGTCGGGTCCAACCCGACCCGCGTGTACAACCAGCAGCTCAGCAACAGCGGGACGCTGGACCTGGTGGAAGGTGACTTCACCTCGGTCGGCGGCCAGGCCCGCCAGCAGGTGTTCATGCTGGACCTGAGCGGCCCGGCGGCGACGGTCACCGGGTGGACCTCACCCGAGCTCAACACCAACTGCAACTACAACGAGGCGTTCTACGCCCAGGCCGCGGCCTGGTCACCGGACGACTCCACCATCTACGTCGCGACGACCGGGTACAAGCCGAACGGCACCCCGGCCGGGAGCTACCCGCGGACCGGGCCGTGTGACGCGGCGATCGCCTACCCGGCCACCCAGACCAGCGTCACGCACACCTGGATCAACTACCCGGGCTGTGATTCGCTGTACGCCGCCGCGGCCGACGCGAGCACCGCGTACTTCGGCGGGCACGAGCGCTGGTCGGAGAACCCCAGCGGCTGCGACTTCGCGGGCCCGGGAGCCATCGCCGCGCCCGGCATGGAAGGCCTGTCGCCGAGCACGGGGCTGCTCACGTTCAACCCGACCCGCTCGCGCGGGCTGGGCGCGGACGACATGCTGGTCACCGGCGCCGGCCTGTGGATAGCCAGCGACAATTACAACGGCAGCGCCTCGTGCGGTGGCGTCGCCGGGCACGCCGGAATCTGCCTCCTTCCCTACGCCGGCTAGGGCGCGGATGAGGTGGTGAGCTGAGCACGGGCATGTGGGCCAGCCGGGACGCTGCGGGCAGCGTCCCGGCTGGCCCGCGTGTCGTCTACCTCGCGGGCCTGGGGCGCAGCGGCAGCACCCTGCTCGAGCGGCTGCTGGGCGAGATGCCGGGCGCCCGGCCGGCCGGCGAGGTCGTGCACCTGTGGCTTCGCGGCCTCCGGGACGGTGAGCGCTGCGGGTGCGGCCAGCCGTTCTCCTCGTGCCCGTTCTGGCGGGACGTGGGCCAGGCCGCCTTCGGCGGCTGGGACCAGGTGGACGTGGAGCGGATCACCCGGCTGCGGGCCACGGTGGACCGGGCCCGGTTCCTGCCCCTGCTCGCCACGGCCCGGCTGCGCCGGCGGCTGCAGCCCGCGCTGGATGAGTACGTGGCCTACTACGAGCGCACGTACGCCGCGATCAGCCAGGTCAGCGGCTCCCCGGTGGTCATCGACTCCAGCAAGCACGCGTCGCTGGCCTTCTGCCTGGCCAGTTCTCCCCGGCTGGACCTGCGGATCATCCACATGATCCGGGACAGCCGGGCGGTCGCGTATTCCTGGAGCAAGGTCGTGGACCGGCCGGAAGCGTCCGGCAGCCAGATGTCCACCTATCCGGCCGCCAGCGCCGCGCTGCGGTGGAACCTGCAGAACGGCGCCCTGCAGCTGCTGGCCCGGCTCGGGACGCCCACGCTGCGCGTGCGGTATGAGGACTTCATCCGGTCCCCGGCCGCCACGCTCAGCCGCATCGCCGCGTTCGCCGGCCTGCCCGCCGGCCCGGAGTTCGGCTTCCTCGGCCACGGCGCGGGGGGGCAGTGGCAGGCCGAGCTGAGCGCCACGCACACCGCCTCCGGCAACCCGATGCGGTTCACCACAGGCCAGGTTCCGATCCGCCGGGACGACCGGTGGCAGACCGCGATGGTGGCCGCCCAGCGCCGCACGGTCACCACGCTGACGTTCCCGTTGCTGATGCGGTACGGCTACCTGAGCGGACCCTGATGCGGGGCTGGCGGCGCCCGGCCAGCGTGGCCGTGATGGCGGCCCTGGTGATCGCGGCGATCGTGACAGTGATCATCCTGGGCCTGGGCGGGCCGGGCGGGAAACCCGGCGCCGGACCCGGGCCGGCACCGCTCCGCCCGGCCGCGGGCCAGGCGATCCCGGCGCCCGCCCGGGGCGCGTACCTGGGCGCCTGGGTCAACCCGTTCCTGTACGGCCGGGACGGCCACCTGGGCGCGGTGCGCACGCTGCAGCGCAAGATCGGGCGGCGGCTGGACATCGTGCACATCTACCTGCGGGCCGATGCCTCGTTCCCGACCAGCAGTGACCTGGCCTTCGTGCGCCAGGGCAGCATGCTCCTGGTGTCCTGGGCGCTGAACGATTCCCGGGGCATCGCGGCGGGCCGCTACGACGCCTCGATCCGGCAGCGGGCGCAGGAGCTCAAGGCCCTGGGCAAGCCCGTCTTCCTGGAGTGGCGCTGGGAGATGGACCGGCCGAACCTGCGCTCCGAGGTCGGCTCGCCCGCCGACTACGTCGCGGCGTGGACACACATCCGGCAGGTCTTCGCCCAGCAGAAGGCCAGCAACGTCGCGTGGGTCTGGTGCCCGACGGCCCGCGGCTTCGCGAACGGGACCGCGGCCGCCTACTATCCCGGGAACGACCAGGTGGACTGGATCTGCGCCGACGCCTACCCCCGGGCGGGCCCGGAGCGCTCATTCGCCAGCATCGTCCAGCCATTCCTGGACTGGGCCGCGCAGCACCCCAGGCCAATCATGATCGGCGAATACGGGGTCCCGCAGAGTTATGGCGCGGGTCAGCGCGCACGGTGGCTCCGCGACGCGGAGCAGACCGTTCTGCGGCATCGCCAGATAAAGGCCATGCTTTATTTCGACTCTGACACCTCCGGTACCTCCCCGCAGACACGCTATGGGCTGGACGCAGGACCCCTGGCCGTCTTTCGCGCCATGGCGGATAATGGCTACTTCAATCCGCAGGGCGTGCCGGTCAGCCGGAACTGAAAGCTAGCCGCGCAATCGCCCGGCATAGCGTGACAGCGCCGGCAGCAGCCACGTGCTGACGTCACCCAGCCTGGCGCCGGCCTCAGCCGCCCCGTCGCCGACGTACCGGGTCGCGATCTCGGTCAGGTACAGGGCCGCGACGAAGACCGCCGACCCGGGCCTGACGCCCAGCGGCCCCAGCGTCATGGGGGCGGTGAACAGCGCCGCGTCCGCCGCAGCCTGCGCTCCGGCGGGGTTGCGCTCCACGGCCGCCTGCAGTTGGTAGTGCACGGCGTCGAAGCCCACGGGCACCCCGGCCTCGAACCTCTCCCAGTCCCAGAGCAGCACCCGCCCGCCGGAGAACGCCATGTTCCACGGGGTCCAGTCGCCGTGCCACGAGCCGAAGGCCAGGCTGGTCGTCTCCGCGGTGGCCTGCAGGCCGGCCATGACCTGCAACAGCGCCGCGGCCGGCTCGCGGGCGCCGCACGCCTCCAGCCGCGATTGCAGCCCGCGCCAGTAGCCACTCTGGCCGACCGGCTGGATGCTCACCCCCTGCACCGTGGCCAGTTCCGCCATGGCCGAGGTGAGCAGGGCCCGGGTCACCGTCCGCCCGGAGCCGCTCAGCGGCGCCTGGACCATGACCTCGTGGTCCCGCCACTGGCCCTGGTGCAGCAGGCGGGGCACCTCGAGGCGGGTCAGCCCGGCCGCCCCGAGCACGCCCAGCGCGGCTGCCTCGGCCCGGACCAGTTCCCGGGTCAGGCCGGTGATGCCCACCTTCGCGAAGCCAAGCACGTCACCGCCCGGGCCGAGCAGCTCCAGCACCGGCTTGCGGTTCGCGCGGGGCGGCCCGATCCGCAGGCTCACGACCATGTCCCGGCCCAGCACCCTGCGCAGGTAGGCGACCACATCCGCGTCGGGCCCGGTCCCGCCCCCCTCGATCGCGATCCGGTGCGGCAGCGCGTCGGCCAGGCCCAGCTGCGCGGCCAGGGCCAGGCCGCGGAACGCGAGCCGGCGGCGGCCGACGGCGGAGGCCTTGTAGTGGCGCAGGGCGGCCGCGGCGGCCCGCCGCGGCCGGCGCGGCAGCAGCAGCACGGGCCGGTCCTCGTTGGGGAGCAGGAGGAACTCTGCCTGCCCGCGGGCCCGTGCGGTCCGGCCAGTCAGTGCGGTCCGGCCCGCCCGTGCGGTCCGGCCAGCCGGCCCGCCCCGCCCGGGCTGCGAGCCCGGGCCCGGGGCTTCCCGCCCCCGGCGCTCGATGCGGGCCGGCGCAGGCCACAGGACCGCCAGGGTTTCCCACAGATAGCCGGCGCGGTCGGTGGCGGGCCCGGCCGGCTGAGTCAGCGTGGCCACTGGGGCTCCCAGTTCAGCAGCGCCGCCAGCCGCTTGTTATGCGGGGCGAAGTGGTCCTCCAGCAGGCGCTGGGTGCCCTCGGCCATGGGGGTGCCCGGGCGCGCGTTGTGCTGGCCGAAGCTGGCCGGCTGGAAGGGCCGCAAGCCGAGGAAGTCGGTCAGCTCGCGGTACTCGTGCGCTGGCCGGGCGAAGAACGCCTCACTGTCCATGACGTGCACCTGCTGGCGGGGGAACAGCCCGAAGATCCGCTCCAGCTGGTCGGCGTAGTGGCCGCGGCGCGTATAGGAGTGGTGCCGGTGCGAGAAGCTCTCGTAGGCCGGGTCGGCGCGCATCCGGTCGATCTCCCCGATCAGCCGCTCGTCTTCCAGCTCCAGCGCCCGCTCGAAGCTTTCCCACTCGTAGCCGCGGGCGTACTCGTGCTTGTAGGCGGAGAAGGCCCGCTCGGCGGGATCGCGCAGCATCACCACGAGCCTGGCGCCAGGCAGGTCACGGGCCACCCGTTCCATGGCGAACGGGTGGTACATGTAGTAGCCGCTGGCCTCGAAGGACACCGGGCCGCCGTGGCGGGCCGTGGCGGCCTGGGCCATCCCGGCCACCGGGAAGTGACCGCGGTACCAGCGCAGGCCCCGGAAGTAGTTCAGGTCGAAGAAGTTGATCCCCTTGTGGAAGGCAGGCCGCACCACCTGCGGGTGGGCCATCAGCGCGCGGAACAGCGATGTGGTCCCGCATCGCTGGGCCCCGATCATGATGAAGCCAGGCTGCAGCCGCAGCGGCGCCGTCGCCGTGCCCACCTGCAGGTACGCACGTCGGCCGGCTCTGCGGACCGGCTCAGGTGCGGCCTTGCGCACGGACGTCATGAAAACCCCCACCTCGTTTCGTTTTCTGTTTTCCGGCCCGGCCCTTTAGGCCAGGCCCCGGCCGACCAGCCGGGCGGCGCGCAGCACATGCCTGCGGTCCACGCCGGTCGCGATGTGCGCCAGCGCCAGGTAGCCGTGCGGCGAGGCCGGCCACCGGGCGATGGACAGGCCCGCGTAGCGCAGCGCCCGTCCCCGCTGGCCGAGCAGGGACCGGGAGAAGGCGATCTGCCCGAGCAGGCGGGCATGCCCGCGCGGGGACCCCGTGATCTCCCGGTGCTTGGCCAGCAGGTACTCCAGGCCCGCGACCGTGACGGCGGCATCGCCGGGCCACCAGGAGCCGCTGTCCTTCCTGATGTCCGCGAGCGGGGCCGCGATGGCCCCGATCCGGCCGACCCGGGCCACGCGCAGCACCCAGTCGTAGTCCTCGGCGTACCCGTGCGGAGTCTGCTCGTCGTACCGGCCGGCTTTGGCGAACGTGTCCCGGCGCATGACCAGCGTCGAGGAGTGCAGTTCCTTCACCCGGTTGCGCAGCAGCAGCCGCTGGCTGATCCGCTCGGCGCGGGCCGGCCAGCTGATGATCCGGCCGTCGGGCAGCATGAGCCGGATGCCGGAGCCCACCATGAGCAGGTCGGGCTGGTCCAGCAGCCGCCGGATCTGGGCCTCCAGCTTGGCAGGATGCCAGGTGTCGTCGTCGTCGCAGGTCGCGATGAACTCGCCGGCCGCTTCGGCCAGGCCGGAGTTGCGCGCCCCCGCCAGGCCCGGGGTGCGCTGGTTGGTGATGACCCGGACCTGGTGATCCGCGGTCCCCAGGCTGGCCAGCGCCGGGTCGGGCGGCTCCTGGTCGTGGACCACGAGGCATTCAACCGGGCCCGGGTAGCTCTGGCCGGTGACCGAGGAGACCGCCGCGCGGACCAGGTCCGGCCGGCCCCTCGTGGGCAGGATCACCGTGACCAGCGGCCAGCGTTCCAGGTCGCCGCTCACTGGGTCACCCGCGCCGCAGCAGGCCGGGCCCGGGACGCCGCGGCGGGCTCCGCGGCCTCGGGCGATCCGGCCACGGCCTCCCCCGGGGTGCGGGCCGGGCCCATGACCACCCGGGTGGCCAGGACGAACAGGGCCAGCAGTGCGATCCCGTAGAACCACCCGCTCAGCACGTCAGTGGCCCAGTGCATGCCGAGGTAGAGACGGCTGTAGCCCTCGTTGAACGCGAGTGCGGCCACCGCGGCCCCGGCCCAGATCCCGGTCACCCGGCGCCCGCTGAACTCACGCCACAGGAAGTAGGCGATCAGCCCGAAGAACACCACGGTGCGCTCCGAGCCACCGGAGGGGAAGGTGCCGTGCGGGAATCCGGGCGGCCCCACCCGGTGGGCGACCAGGTGGATGGCGTGCGTCAGGTAGCGCTGCAGCACCGACAGCACGATGAACGCGAACGCGGGCAGCCACTTGCACCGCCGCCAGGTGACCGCGAGGCATACGGCCGCGGACACCACGGCCATCCGCGTGGACCAGGCATCGCCGATCTTGGTCAGGCTGCCCATCAGGCTCTTCCACGGGTGGATCCGGTGCCCGGCCACCCAGTGGTAGATGGGCTTGTCGATGGACGGCCCCCCGTGCAGCACAAGCTGCCCGAGCACGGCCATGATCCCGAAGATCACGGCGGCGCCGACGACGACGATCCCGAGGAAGAGCAGGGCCTGGCGGACGGCCCCGCGGACCGGCGCGGCGCCGTCCGCCTCGCCGGAGGCCGGGCGGTATCCCAGCCACGGCCGCCGCCCGAGCCTGGGCCCGGCGGGCCCAGCCGGGACCCGGCGGGCCAGCAGCGCCGCCACCACGAAGATGACGGCCAGCCCCGCGGGCCAGATCAGGAACAGCAGAATCCTGGCCACTTAAGGCCACCCCCTTGCCTGGTTGCAAATTGCCTGGTGGCAAATTGCCTGGTGGCAAACATCACTCACCGGCCGGCTGCTGGACGGCCCGGGTGCTGCCCCGCCCCGGGAGGATCCTGGTCAGCCGCGCCGCCCCGGGCAGCGCGGCCAGCCGCAGGCTGTCCCGGAACCGCCACAGCCCCGTGGCCTGGACGAGGCATCCGGCGGTGATCGCGCTGACCGAGGCGACGGCCCCCCGGCCGAACCCGGCCCGCACCGCCAGCGGGATCACGGCGAAACTCAGGACGGCCAGGCCGGCCGCGATGAACGACCCGCGCCCGAACGGGTGCAGCCGTTTCGAGATGGCCAGCTGGGCCAGCGGGACCAGGTTGGTGACGATGATCGCGGCCGCCCACCCGATGGCGGCGCCGGTGATCCCGTACCGCGGTATCAGGAGGACGTCCAGGCCGACGTTCACGACCACGGCCGTGAGGCCGTTGGCCAGGCTCCAGCCGCTCCGCCCGGTCGTGATCAGGACCATGTCAACCTGGCCGCACGCCGTGGCGACCAGCATGGTCAGGCCGAGGATGACCATGACCAGATCACCGGCCCGGTACGAGCGGCCGAAGATGGCGAGCACCTCCGGGCCGTACACGACGGCCAGCAGGTACAACGGCCAGGTCAGCATGATCAGCCAGGCCGTGGTGGCCCGGTAGATGACGTTGGCTCCCCGCCGGTCATCGACGGCGAACAGCTCGGCGAACCGGGGCTGCGCCGCCTGGCTGAGCGCGGAGTTGGCGAACTGGCCCGCGACGAGGAAGCGGGTCGCGGCGGTGTAGATGGCCGCCTCGGCGGGTCCCCGCATGATGGCCACGAGCACGATGTCGATCCGCTGGATGGTGATCTGGGCCAGGGTGGCCAGCGCCCGCGGACCGGTGAACCGCCAGAATCCGCGGGCCGTCGCGCTGCCCACCCCGGCGCCGAGGGTCACCCCGCTGGGACTCGCCGCACCGGGACTCGCCGCACCGGGACTCGCCGCACCGGGACTCGCCGCACTGGGACTCGCCGGGCTGGCCGCGCCCGCCCGAGCGCGGCGGACCCGCCGCAGCCAGTACCACCCGAGCGCGGCCGCGGGCACGTAGGGCACCGCCCAGAGCGGGGCCAGCAGCGCGATGCTCCCCGCCGATATCGCGATCAGCACGCCGATCAGCTGGGCGCTGGACCGGCCGATCTTGTCCACGACCACGGTGGGCCGCATCTCCCGGTAGCCGCGGCTGGCCCCGAGCAGGGTGTCGGACAAGGCCGCGAACGGGAGGGCCAGCGCCAGCGCCCGGAGCGAGTTCGCCACCAGCCCGGGCGTGGCTCCCGCCTGACCGAGGTGGCCGCTGAGCAGCAGGTGCGCCAGCGGCCCGGCGAACAGGAGCAGGGCCGCCGTGCTGGCCAGCGAGACCACCACGACGGGGATGATGGCGGCGCGCAGGATGGCCGGGACCCGGTCCTCGTGGCCGAGGCGGCGCAGCCGCGCGATGAAGTTGACCAGCCCGACCCAGGCGCCCAGGCCGGCCGCGGCCTCCGCGATCAGGAACAGGGAGATCGCGGTGAAGAACGCACCTGCCACCGGCTGGCTGAACAGCCGCGTGATCACCACGGTGACGGCCAGGGTGGCCACCGCGGCCACCGCGGCCCCGGCCAGGTTCAGGGTCCCGCCCCGCGCGACCCCCGCCAGCTGGGCCCGCGCGCCGGGCCCCGGGCCGGGGCGCGCGCCGGGAAGGGTCTGGGCATCCGGCGGCGTGGCCGCCGTCATGAGCCCGTCCCCGCGGTCAGCGGCCCGGCCAGCGTGCTCTGGGCTTGGGCGTTCCGCCAGAGCATGGCGTAGCCGAGGATGGTCAGTGCGAGCGGGGCCCCGGTCGCGGTGTAGGAGACCATGAAGACGAGCGACAGCAGCAGGACGAGCACCCCGGCCAGCCCGTAGGGCGTCCGGTCGCGCCGGTACCGCCAGATGCCATGGACGAAGAAGCCGATGTACAGCGCCGCGCCCAGGAAGCCGTTGCAGATGAACAGCAGCCAGAGCTGCCCGTTCCCGCCGATGGTGCCGTTGCCGCACACCGGGCACTTGGCCGAGCGGCCGACCGTGAGCGACTGCACGCTGCCCAGCTGGTGCCGCGTGTCGCCGAAGCCCACCAGCGGCGAGGCCTTCGCGTCCACGGTCGCCGCCACGGCCAGTGACCCGCGCCGCGCATCACTGGCCCCGTTGGCCAGCCGCGAGCTGATCATGCCCTGCAGCGGGGTCGCCCCGATCAGGACGGCCACGATGACGAGCGCGGCGATCAGCCCGCCCAGGACGGCCAGCCGCCCCGTGGCCGCCATCCGCACCGCGATGTAGATGAGGGCGATGATCAGCCCGAGCCACAGCCCCCGGTTCAGCGAGTAGATGATGGGGACGACGCCGACCACGATCCCCGCCGCCGCGAGGAGCCGCTGCCGCCGGGTCCCGCGCAGCCACCACCGCGCGATGAGCCAGGGCAGCACCAGCGCCAGGCAGTTGCCCCACACGTTGGTGTAGGCGAAGGGAGCGTCGGGGCGCCCCGACGATCCGAGGACGCTCTGCACCTGGGCGAAGGCCGGGTGCAGCTGGGCCTGCAGGACCAGGTTGCCGGACTGCAGCCGGTTCGGGACGATCGCGGACAGCGGCGCGGTGAACTGAAGGCGGGAGAACATCGCGCCGATCAGGCCGCCGGCCACCGTGTACAGCGCGACGAGCCCCAGCAGCCACGCCAGCCGCGCGCGGGGAAGTTCCCGCTCGGTGAGGTTGCCCGCGAACAGCAGCATGACGGTGACGGCCAGGTACCCGGCGCCCCGCACGGCGTAGGAGATGACCCGGTTCGAGACCGGGCTGGCCAGTGTCCCCGGGGCGGTCGCGGACAGCGTCGCCACGCCGATCAGCACGACCAGCAGGAAGAGCATCCACAGGCCGAACCCGGGCGGGACCCGTATCCTGCGGTTCCCCCGCGCGCCCCAGGCGTAGAGCCGGGCCGCCATCGGGATGGCCAGCAGGATGTACGCGAAGTCCCCCAGGCCCAGCCCCCACCACAGCGGGATGCCGGCCAGCAGCACCGTCAGCGGCCACGCCGGATGGCGGGCCAGCCACCCCGTACGGCCGGCCGGCCGCCCGGGACCGGGCTCCGCGCGCACCGGCGCAGTGGACGCGAGCACCTGGGGGGCCGGCCCCGGGGGGGCCGGCGCCCGCGGAGCCAGCACCGCGGAATCGGTCATGAACGGCCCCCCGCGGTGCTGACCCGCGTGCCAGGCGGGGCCAGGATCACCCACGTCGGGCCAGGCTGGAAACCGACCGGACGGCCGCTGGCGTCGAGGTACACGGTCACCGCCCGAAGGCCTGGCTTGGACCAGGTTCCCCGGGCTGCCGTCCCCGGCGCGGACAGCATCAGCGCGGGGCCGGAGCCGATGACCCGGGCGCTGGTCGTGGTGAGGCCGTACTTGCGGCTGAGGAACACCGTCTTGTACCGGACCCGCTGCACCACGACGTTGGCCACCTGCACGGGCGGGCCCCCGGACACCTGGCGCCACTGGTGGCTGCGCCCGGCGAGGTGCCAGGTCTGGACAGGCTGGCCGGGGGCGGCGACCCGCAGGCTGGAGGCCCGCCAGGCGCCGGCAGCGGCGAAGCTCTCCTCGGCGCCGGCGCCGGCGCCCCGGTAGGTCAGCGGCTGCGGCGGCGCGGTGTCCCGGGCCGCCTGCCGGACCTGGCTGGTCGAGACCGTCAGTCCCTGGGTGCCGGGGCGGTACAGCGAGGGGTAACGGGCGTAGCTGACGTCCACGACCTGCGACTGGTCCAGGACCCGGATGAAGGACGGAGTGCCGCCGTCGTAGCCGGTGAGGGGGTGCAGCACGGACAGTGCCTGCGCGTCCGCGGGCCGGGTCGCCGTCACCGGCCCGGCCGCCCGGGCCTCGCGGGACTGGAAGAGCGCGAGGTAGCGGAGCGGCCTGCTCATTTCCTCGTACACCAGGTCTGCCGACCCGAGGCCCTGGGGGTGGCTGCCGCCCAGGGCCACGGCGACCGCGGCCCTCCCGGCGGACCGCGTGCTGCCGGCGGGCAGGCCGGTGAGCGGGGCGATCGGCGTGGCGGCGTCGCTGCGGGCCGCCGCGCCGGACGGGCTGGCCTCGCCCGTGCGGCCGGCTGGGCCCGTGCTGCCCGCTGGGCCCGTGCTGCCCGCTGGGCCCGTGCTGCCCGCTGGGTAGGTCGCGTGCGCCGCGGACGGCATGAGGTCCGGGCCTGCCCCGCAGCCCGCAGCGGCCAGGGCCGCCGCAGGCAGGAATACCGCGGCCAGGAACATCACGGGCCTGCGGTTCGATGACGTCCAGCCGGGCGGCATCGCTCAGTTCCCGCCCGGATGGTCCGAGGCATTGGCGCGCCCCTGGGCCGAGACCGCCGGCTTGTCACTTCCGGGCCGGTCCGGCCACGAAGCGCCCGGGCCCGCCGCGGAGGTCCCGGCGGCCCCGGCGCTCTCGCCCGGGCTGGCCGGACCGGGCGGCGCCGGCTCATCGGGCCCGGCCCCCGCGCGCCCGGCCCCGCCGGGCGCGGGCTCCATGGGCCCGGGCTCCGAAGGCACGCGCCCGGTGTCCCGGGGAGCAGGAGCGGGCATCCGGAGCCGGGGCACCAGGACCAGGCCGGCCACCGGGGTGCCCAGGCGGCCGAGCCGCCTGATCGCGTCCTCGGCCTCCGGGCGCCTCGTCACGGAGGTTTCGATGGTCACCAGCGCGGAGCCACAGAACTCGGCCAGCGCGAGGCTGTCCGGGCCGTCGCCCGGTACCGGGGCCTCGATGACAGTGGCGCCAGCGTCACCGGCCAGGCGCCCGGCGAGCCTGCGTGCGTGCTCGCGCGGCAGGTCACGCAGGTCCGCGCCGAGGACGACGATCCGCAGCGCGGGGAACCCGGGCGGCCGCATGGCCACGTCGTCCACGGAGAGCTCGCCCGCGGCCAGCCGGGCGGTGTCCCAGGCACCGAGCTCGCGGGGCTCGGGCAGCCCGAGCAGCCCGGCTGTCCCCTGCCCGCCGGGGCAGACCAGGACGACCGCGGAGTGGGTCCGCGCCAGCGCGACGGCCAGGTTGGCCGAGACCACGCTGGTGCTGTGTCCCGCCGAGGCGCCGGCCACCAGCAGCAGGCGATGGTCTGGCCCGGGGCCGGCGCTCATGCTGCGGCCCAGATCCGCGAACTCCAGGGCCGCCGCGGAGCGGGCCGGGGCCAGCGGCCTTCCGTCCAGGTCGTGGCCGGAGAGGGTGAGGAGCACCGGCGCGCCGAGCTGGCCGAGGTTCCTGGCGTCCCTGATCCGCTTGTCCCGGCGGTCCCAGGCGAACGCGGCGATCAGGCCGATGAGCAGGCCGGCCGCGAGGCCTCCTGGCAGCACGATCGTCTTCTTCGGGCTGCTGGCCTTGCCGGGCGGCGTGGCACTGGTCAGGATCGAGCCGCCCGAGGACGCTGCCTCCTGGGCGGTGAGCGCGGCGGCCTGGTTAGCCAGCGCCCTCAGCTGGCTGCTGGCCGTCTGCACCTGGGCCTCGGCGCTGGCCCGCTGGGGCGAGTTCACCGGCAGCGAGTGGATCTGGATGGTCAGCTGGGCGGTCCGCCGCTGCAAGGTGGCCAGCTCACCCTGCACGGTGCGGAGCTGCGCCTTGGTGGTGCTGGCCGCGCTGGCGGTGCGGTTGCGCAGGTACGCCGCGCCGAAGGCGTTGGCGCACGCGGCGGCCGACCGCGCTGATGCCGCTTGGCAGCCGATCTGCAGCACCGAGGAGTTCGCCGGGACGGTCACGAAGACATGGGCCACCAGCGCCGTGGGGGTGAGCGGCGAGTGCAGGGCGCGGGCCGCGATCGCGGCCACGGCCCCGGACTGGATGATCTGTACCTCGGTGTCGAGGTTGATCGCGCTGCTGGTCCGGCCGCTCGCCACCGAGCCGCCCTGGTTCTGGGCGAGCCCGACGCTGGTCACGTTGACCGTCGTGGTCGCGGTGTAGGCCTTGGGTGTCACGGCGACGTAGGCCACGGCGGCCAGCAGCCCCACGCAGGCTCCGGCCAGCACCACCCACCAGCGCCGCCGCAGGACGCCCAGGTAACCGGCGAACTCCAAAGAGTCAGGCTCCTGTGGCATGCCCATACTGGTCCCCTCCCCCTAGGCCTCCCCGCGAGAGGACGGCCCACTGCGGGGCGCTCCTCTCGGTGACGAGCCGGCCAACTCCACCTGAACTGCCGTTCGACGCGCTCAACAATGTATAAACGATTGCCAACCACGTCTATAGGCCGGATTGATTAGCGGGACTCACCCAAACAGATGAGCCCGGCATGTGAATCCGGTCACGACGGGCTGCCACCCGGCCCGGCAAGGGATCGGCGCCCGGTTAATTATGTGTTACAACCTATTAAAACACTCGGAATGATTTAAATAGGCGGCCGTGAATCAAATTCTTGATTGAAAGATCCTGTTAGATCTACAATTTTCGAATGTTTGATCGAGCTATGGAAACCAGCCTTCCGGAGGGCCAGATGGCCGGTAGCCAGCTCCGCCGTTTGCAGTACGCCATGAATCTCATGTGGGTTAACTCCTTTTTACTTTCTTGTGGATTGCCTTACCATGTCGTTTGCAGTGCAAATTAACCGCGACGTCCGCATGTATTGGAGGTAAATGCGACGTAGGCGGTAAGCAAGCGAGACATTGGGGGTGGGGTATGTCTCGGTTGGCAATCGTCGGCCGCCGCGGCCTGGCGGGGCCCGAGGGCTCGCTGAGGGCCGTCCAGGCCGCGTCGGTCTGGACGAGCCGCTATCTCACGCTGGCCACGGCCGCCGACCTGATCTGCGCGTTCCTGGCCGGGGCGGTGACGTATGAGATCCGGTATCACGCGCGCATCGACCCGCCGGACCTGTACCTGGCGCTGACGATGATGCTGCCGCTGCTGTGGTGGGCCTCGGTCGCGCTGTCCGGCGGATACGACAGCCGCATCGTGGGCTCCGGCGCGCAGGAGTTCCACCGGATCCTGCGCGCGGGCGTGAGCCTGACGGCCTGCGTGGCCATCTTCTCCTACGCCGCCAAGCTGGACCTGGCGCGCGGCTATGTGGTGCTGGCCCTGCCCTCGCTGACCGCCCTGGACATGCTCGCCCGGTACGGCCTCCGCAAGCGGCTGCACCGCCAGCGGCGCCTCGGGATCTGCACCCGCCGGGCCGTGGTGGTCGGGCCCGTGCGCACGGTGACAGAGATGATCAGTGCCCTGGGCCGGGACAGCTCCCATGGCCTGTCCATCGTGGCCGCGTGCGTTCCGGGGGGCCGGCGCGGGCGGGCCGAGATCGCGGGTGTCCCGGTCACCGGCGGGATGGACAGCGTGACCGCGGCCGTGCACCGCTTCCAGGCCGACACCGTCGCCGTGGTGAACTGCGCCCAGATGGACAGCATCCGGCTCCGCGAGCTGGCCTGGGCGCTGGAAAGGACCGGCACGGACCTGTGCGTGGCCCCCGCCCTGCTGGACATGGCCGGCCCGCGCACCACGATCCGGCCAGTCGCCGGGCTGCCGCTGGTTCACCTGGATCACGCCAAGCTCTCCGGCCCCCAGCGCATCCTGAAGGGAATCTTCGACCGGACGGTGGCGGCCGCGGCCCTGCTGCTGCTCTCACCGCTGCTGATCGCGGTCGCGTGCGCGATCCACTTCTGCGATGGCGGCCCGGTCCTGTTCCGCCATATCCGGATCGGGAAGGACGGCCTCCCGTTCACCCTGTACAAGTTCCGCAGCATGGTCGTCAACGCCGACGCGCGGAAAGCGGACCTGGAAGCCATGAACGAGGTGAACGGGGTCCTGTTCAAGATCCGCCGGGACCCCCGGCTGACCCCGCTGGGCGCGCGAATGCGCCGCTGGTCCATCGACGAGGTCCCGCAGTTGTTCAACGTGCTGCGCGGCGAGATGTCGCTGGTCGGCCCCCGCCCCTGGGCGGCGCTCCCGTACGAGAAGGCGGTCGGCGCCGAAGATCACGTCCCGCGCAGGCTGGCCGTCAGGCCTGGCCTCACCGGGCTGTGGCAGGTCAGCGGGCGGGCCGACCTCCCGTGGGAGGAGTCGGTCCGGCTCGACCTGCGCTACGTCGAGCACTGGTCGCTGGCGCTCGACGTGCAGATCATGTGGAAGACCGCCCGGGCCGTGGCCCAGGGCACCGGTGCGTACTGAGGCCGGGCCCGGCCGGGACGGGCAGCGCGTCCACCTGGCCGGACTCGACTTCGACCGGTTCACCGAAGCCGAGACGGTGGACCACATCATGGCGGCCAGCCAGCGCCAGGAGGGTGGCTGGGTGGTCACGCCCAACGTCGATATCTGCCGGCAATCGCACCGGGATCCCAGCCTGCGCCGGCTGGTCGCGGCGGCTTCGCTGACCGTCCCGGACGGCATGCCGCTGGTGTGGGCCGCGCGGCTGCGTGGCCGCCCGTTCCCCGAACGGGTGGCCGGCGGTTCGCTGATCTTCTCGCTCAGCGAGGCCGCGGCCCGGCAGGATCGTTCCATCTACCTGATCGGCGGGGCACCGGGGGTGCCCCAGCGGGCCGGTGCGGAACTGCGCCGCCGCTATCGCGGCCTGCGGGTCGCGGGCGCGGATTCGCCGCCCCTCGGCTTCGACCAGGACCCGCTGGCCATCGAGGCCATCCGGGCGCGGCTCACCGCCGCCGCACCGGACATCGTCTACGTCGGGCTCGGGTTCCCGAAGCAGGAGCGCCTGATCATGACGCTCGCCCCCTCGTGCCCGGCCGCCTGGTTCATCGGCTGCGGAGCCGCGATCCCGTACGCGGCGAAGACGCTGCCGCGGCCGCCCCGGTGGATGCGGCGCACCGGGCTCGCGTGGCTGTTCCGGCTGGCCAGCGAGCCACGCCGGCTCTTCCGCCGCTACCTGGTCGACGACCTGCCGTACGCCATCACGCTGCTGGCCTCATCCGCGGGCCGCCGCCCGGCCCGGGTCACCCGCCGTTAGCCTGCTCGCGCCAGCTGCGCAGGAACGCCTCGACCAGGCCCTCAGCCCGGGACCGGGTTTCCACCGCGGGCAGGCCGCGCTGCGCGAGTGAGGCCAGCGCGTCGGCCGCCTCGTTCAGCGGATGACCGGTGTGCGAGCGCACGTGCTGCAGCCGTATTTCCGGGTGCTGCGCCATAATCCCGGCCAGCCGCACCAGGGTCGGCGCCGTCTCCGGGCCCCGGCGCGGCAGCAGGCTGTACCCCTCGGGCATCCGCTCGATCCGGCCCTGCTGCCAGGCGCGCAGGTACCGCATCGCGATCGTGCTGTCCAGCAGCATCTCAGGCGGGCGGGGCCGGTCCGGGCCCTCGAGGAGAAACGCGACCGCGCGCAGCTCGGCCACCAGGACCGCGGCCGGGCCGCTCGGGTCGTGACGGTTCCCCGGCGCCCAGCGGCTTAGTCCCCACGAGCCGTCCGAGACCACGCAGGCGATGCCCGCGACGCCGCGCTTGTAGCTGGCGTCAGTGGCCGCGACCAGCGGCCCGCAGCCACGGTATCCCTTAACCTTGCCGTACATGGGTGGCCAGCGACTCCGGCATCGGTGATAAGTCTCCCAGCGCCAACCCTCCTTATCTTCACAGATGATCTTCTTGCCGTCGCCCGGCACGCCCCGAACGTGACCGGATCCGGGCCCGGCCGATCGCCAGCCCGCGAGCCGCTCAGGCGGCATGCGGGGTGACCCGCGTCTGCCCCTCGCCCGTGGCCCCTGCCCGCTGGGCCCCGCTGGGCACGGCCACCTGCCCCAGGCTGGCGAGCTCCGCGGCCTGCCGGGCCCCGGCCTCGCGGGCCAGCCGGTGCGCCTTCCACTCCGGGTGGGCACCCACGTAGTACACGAGGCCCAGCCATACGCCGAGAGCGGCCAGCATCACTATCGGGACCACGATCAGGACCAGATTCGAACCCGTCATGACGAGCTTTCCCCTCCGAGAGGGTGGCCGGCGGGCCCTGCGGGCCGCATCGCCCGGAACACGTCCGGGAGCCTCTCAACCCCAGCTCACCGCCCTGGGCGGCGTGCTGGCCAGGGGACGGCCGGTCCTGCGGCCGGGACTTTCGGCCCTGCTGGCCGCCGCGCTCCCGCTGACCGTTGCGCGGCCGAGGGGAGTTATTACGGTTCTCGGACCCGGGGCGGCCTCGGCCCGGGTTTCGGGGTCTGCGCCACTAACGTCATCGATGCGGCCAGTTTCACGCCGCCGGTGATCGCCCGGGAAAGCTCCGGAACGGTCAGCTGGATGTACGGAAAGGGATTCTCGGTGAGAACCAGATACGACGGGGACGACGCGCTTGTGCGTGGACCCAGAATGGCGGATTCCGAATGAGTTGACGTACAGTCGTAGCGGCGATCGGCGTGGCGGCCGTCGCGGTAGGCGGAGCGCTCGGCGGTGTTTTCGCCGTGGGCGGCTCCAACTCCAGCGTCAGCCTCTCGGCTAACTCGCACCGCGAGCATCAGCCGCGCGAGATGCGTATGAGCAGCGGCTGGTCGTTCAGCAAGCTGAACAACAGCAACGACCCCACGTTCAACCAGCTGCTGGGGATCAACAACCGCGGCCAGATCGCCGGCTATTTCGGCTCCGGCGCCGCCGGTCACCCGAACAAGGGATACACGCTCAGCCTGGGCGGGTTCTCGTCGTTCACGAACGAGAACTTCCCCGGCGCAATCCAGACCCAGGTCATCGGGGTCAACGACACCGGGGCGACCGTCGGGTTCTACTCGACCCAGAACACCAAGAGCATGTCCAACAACAATTTCGGCTTCTACGACTGGAACGGCCAGTTCCGCAGCGTCAGCTTCCCGACCCGGAACATGGCCAGCCCGCCCGTCAACCAGCTCCTCGGCGTGAACGACTCGGACATCGCGGTGGGCTTCTACATGGGAGCCAAGGGCCAGGCCCACTCCTACACCTACAGCCTCCGCAGCGGGTGGTTCCACCGGATCCGCATCCCCGGCGCGGTCAGCACGACCGCGTCCGGCATCAACAACCGGGGCTGGATCACCGGCTTCTACACCGGACGCGGCGGCATGGTCCGCGGCTTCCTGCTCAGCCCGTTCGGCCAGCTCACCACGCTGCGCGTGCAGGGTGCCTCCTCCACCATGGCCTTCGGCGTCAACGACTCAGGTGAGGTCGCCGGCACCTACATGGTCGGCAGCGGCGCCAACGCCAAGTCGTTCGGGTTCGTCTGGTCGCGCAGGCTTGGCCTCCGGACCGTCAACGACCCGCACGGCTCTGGGGCCACGACGCTCAACGGCATCAACGACGCAGGCGACCTGGTCGGCTTCTACACCGACGCCAAGGGCAACACCGACGGCCTGCTGGTGGCGCACGGCCACTTCCGGGCCCCGCTCGCGCCGCCGGTGACCATGACGGCCCCGGCCCCGACCCCCACGGCCCGCCCGACCTCGACCACCGCGCCGGCCCCCGTGCCGACCGGGGTGGGCCCGACCCACTTCTAACCCCCTCCAAGATCACGGCGGGCTGGCCCGGAACACCCCCTGCTCCCGGGCCAGCCCGCCGCGTCATGCCCGCTGGATGGTCAGCGGCCCCGCGCGGTCAGGCCCCCGCAATCAGGCCGAGAGCGCGGGAACCTGGCCGGCGCTGGCGCTGCGGATCACGTGCCTGCGGAACAGCTCCGCGGCCGGCAGCAGGCGCCGCTCGGCGGACCAGGTCAGGGTCAGGTCGCGGACCGCGCCGGGGTCCAGGATCTCGCAGTAGGCCAGCGGCCCGGCCGCGGCCTCCAGGGTCCCCGCCCGCGGCGCGGGGACGATGGCCACCCCGAGGCCCGCCGCGACGAAACCGCGCACCGTGGACAGGTCGTCCCCCTCGAACACCACGGCGGGGCTGAACCCGGCCTGCTGGCACAGGTCGTCGCCGAGCTTGCGCAGCGCCGAGGTCGGCCGCAGGCTGACGAACGGCTCCCCGGACACCTCGGCCAGGTGGATGCGCTGCCCGGCCCGCGGGTGGTCGCGCTGCACGGCCAGCCGCAGCGGCTCGATCGCGATCAGCCGGGTCCGCAGCGCGGCGCTGCGCGCCCGCCGGGTGCCGATCTCCAGGTCGGCCAGCCCGCCGTCCAGCGCGGCGGAATGCACCTCGTCGCGGGTCTGGGTGAGCTGGAACGTGACGTGCGGGTGCGCGGCGCGGAAGCTGCGCACCAGATCCGGTACCAGCCAGGTGCCCAGCGACTGCTGGAAAGCAAGCGCCACGGTGCCGGTGTCCGGCTCGATCAGCTGGCTGACCGCGGCGATCCCGTCGTCGAGCTGGTGCAGCATCGCGTCCACGTGCCGCTTGAACACCGCCCCGGCCTGGGTCAGCCGCAGCACGCGGCCGTGCCGGCGCAGCAGCGGCGTGCCCACCTGCGCCTCCAGCCGGGCCAGCGCCCGCGACACCCCGGACTGGGTGACCGCCTCCAGCTCACTGACCTCCGTGACCGTCGTGCCGTCGGCGACCTGCTGGAACCAGCGCAGCGCATCCGTATCCACATCCATGACGGTAGGTCATGGATGACAGGCTTTCTATTCCGCAACGAGGACCAGTGCGTCAACCGGCCCGAATACTGTGAATGTTTTCCGGGCCGGTCGACGCAGGAGGCAGGAATGACGCAGGAGTCGGTGGCGGTCGTCGGGGGACGGGTGGTTCCGGTCACCGGGGATCCGATCGACGGCGGGACGGTGCTGGCCGAGGCGGGCCGGATCACCGCGGTCGGCACTGAGCTGGCCGTTCCGCCGGGGGTCCGGGTCATCGACGCGGCAGGCCGCTGGGTTCTGCCCGGGTTCATCGAGGCCCACGGGCACGTGGGCGTGCACGAGGAAGGCGAGGGCTGGGCCGGCTCGGACACCAACGAGCTGACCGACCCGGTCACCGCGCAGGTCCGGGCGCTCGACGCGGTCAACCCGGCCGACCTCGGCTTCCGCGACGCGATCAGCGGCGGCGTGCTGGCCGTGAACATCAACCCCGGTTCGGGCAACCCGATCGGCGGGCAGACGGTCGCGGTCAAATGCTGGGGGCGGACCGTTCGACGAGATGGTGCTGCGCCAGCCGTCCGGGATGAAGTCGGCCCTGGGCGAGAACCCCAAGCGGGTCTACGGCGAGCAGCACAAGACGCCGAGCACCCGGCTCGGCACGGCCGCGGTGATCCGCGCCGCGCTGGTGGACGCGGCCAACTACCTCAGCAAGCTGGACAGCGAGGAACGCAAACCGGAAGGCGAGCGCGGCCCGGTCAGCCGGGACCTGAAGCTGGAAGCACTCGGCCGGGTGCTGCGCCGCGAGATCCCCTGGCGCCAGCACTGCCACCGGGCCGACGACATCGCCACCGCCATGCGGATCGCCGAGGAGTTCGGCTACCAGCTCGTGATCGACCACGGCACCGAGGCGCACCTGCTGGCCGACATCATCGCGGCCCGGGGCATCCCGGTGGTCCTCGGCCCGCTGCTGACCAGCCGGTCGAAGGTGGAGGTGCGGAACCGCTCGCTGGCCAACCCCGGCCTGCTCGACCGGGCCGGGGTGACGTTCGCGCTGACCACCGACCACCCGGTCGTGCCGATCAACTTCCTGGCCTACCAGGCGGCCCTGGCCGTCAAGGAGGGGCTGGCCTGGACGACCGCGGTGCGGGCGCTGACCATCCACCCGGCCCGGATCGCGGGCATCGACGACCGGCTCGGCTCCCTTGAGCCCGGTAAAGACGCCGACCTGGTCATCTGGTCCGGTGACCCGCTGGACGTGCTGAGCCGCGTCGAGCGCGCGTTCATCGGTGGCGCGGAGATCTACACGGCCGGGGGCAGCCCGGAGTGGGCCGAACCGCGCTGACCGGGACCCGGCCTGGCCGGTGCCATCCGGTGCGACCCTGGGCGGCCGGGCCGCCGAATACCTGGTAACCGAACAATCTGGGGGCGCATGCGCATGTCCGGCACCAGCAGGCTGAACGCCATCGTCGTCGGGGCCGGTCTGGCCGGCCTGGCCTGCGCGGCCGACCTGGCCGCCGCGGGCGCGGCCGTCACGGTCCTGGAAGCCTCGGACGCCGTGGGCGGCCGGATGCGCACGGATCGGATCAGTACGGGCCGGATCAGTACGGGCCGGATCAGCACGGGCCGGATCAGCACGGGCCGGACCGGCAGGGGGCACCGGGACGGTTTCCTGCTCGACCGGGGCTTCCAGGTCTTCAACACGTCTTACCCGCAGGTACGGCGCCGGCTGGACCTGCGCGCCCTGCAGCTGTCCCCGTTCACCCCCGGGATGCTGCTGCACACCGCCGCGGGCCGCCGGCGGTTCGCCGACCCGACCCGGCGCCCCGGCGACCTGGGCGACCTGGTCCGCGGCCGCCTGACCGGGCCGGCCTGGCCGCGCTGGCCTCGCTCAGCGCCCGCGACATGCTGCGGCCGGCCTGCCGGCTCAAGCGCGGGCCGGACCAGAGCACGCTGGCCGCGCTGGCCGGCGCCCGGATCCCGGGTGAGCTGATCGAGGGCCTGTTCCGGCCGTTCCTGGCCGGGGTGTTCCTGGAGGACCAGCTGGAGACCTCGGGCCGCTTCTTCCACCTGGTCTGGCGGAGCATGCTGCGCGGCACCCTGTGCCTGCCGCGCCGCGGCATCCAGGCCGTCCCCGAGCAGCTGGCCGCGGCGCTGCCCCCGGGCACGGTCCGGCTGGAGACCCCGGTCCGCGCGCTCACCGGCCCGGGCGTGCTGCTGGCCGACGGCCGCGAACTCCCCGCGGACGCGGTGGTGGTGGCGACCGGGGCCGCCACGGCGGCCGCCCTGCTGCCGGGGCTGGCCGTCCCCGAGACCCGCACCGTCACGACCGTGTACCACGCGGCCCCGGCCAGCCCGCTCGCTGAGCCGACCCTGCTGGTCGACACCGAGCGGGAGATCCTCAACACCTGCGTCCTGTCCGAGGTGAGCCCGGGCTACGCGGCCGGCCGGGCGCTGATCTCCAGCTCGGTGCTGGGGGGCGGCGGCTCAGACCGCGAGCCGGCCGTGCGCCAGAGGCTCGCGGCCCTGTACCAGACCGACACGGCCGGCTGGGAGCACCTGGACAGCTACACCATCGACGGGGCGCTGCCCGCCATGCCCGCCCCCGTGCGCCTGAGCCAGCCGGCCCGGGTCGGCACCGCCGGCCGCGAGGGCCCCGGCGGGTCGCGCCGGTACGTGTGCGGCGATCACCGCGCCACCGGCTCGGTCCAGGGAGCGCTCGCCTCTGGCGCCCGGGCCGCCCGCGAGGTCCTGGCCGATCGCTGAGCCGCCTTCCAGGCGGCCGCCCGGCAAGCGGCTGCCCGGCAAGCGGCCGCCCGCCATCGGGAATCTATCCGCCCGCAATCGGCGATCCAATTGTGTATGCTACGCTCGCGGCGAAACTGGGGCGTCACAATAATGGGGGCTCGGGCATAGCATCATGAATGATCGTGTCTTTAATTTCTATGCGGGACCGACCGCCCTGCCGCCTTCCGTGCTGGCCGCCATCGAGCGTGATCTATTCAATTTCCGGGGCACCGGCATGAGCGTGATGGAGATCAGCCACCGCGCCCCGGAAATTGAGTTCCTGCTGGCCGATACCGCCGAGCGGGCCCGGCGGCTCCTCGGCCTGGACGCCGGCACCGAGGTCCTGCTGCTCCAGGGCGGCGGGTCGCTGCAGTTCTGCATGATTCCCATGAACTTCTCGGCCCCGGGGGATCCGGTCGACTACCTGGACACCGGGTACTGGGCCCAGAAATCCATCCGGGAAGCCCAGGCCCTGCACCGCGATGTCGCCATTGCCGCGTCCTCCGCCGACCAGGACCATACCTATGTCCCGGACACGGCATCCATCCGGGCCCGGCCGGGTGCGCGGTATTGCCATCTCATTTCCAATAATACGGTCGAGGGCACCCAATTCCATCAGCTGCCGGACACCGGCGTGCCGCTGATCGCCGACATGAGTTCCGATCTGATGTCCGCGCCATTTGACCCGGATTCCTGTGTCATGGCGTACGCCCATACCCAGAAGAACATCGGCATCGCGGGCGTCACCCTGGTCCTCGCACGCCGGTCCTGGCTGGACGGCATTCCCGACGGCCTCCCCGCGATCCTGGACTACCGGACGCACAGCGCGCACCGCTCGAACTACCACACCCCGCCGACCTTCGCGATCTACGTCACCTGGCTCATGCTGGACTGGCTGGAACGCGAGATCGGCGGGCTGGCGGCCATGGGCGCCATCAACCGCCAGAAGGCCGCCACGCTCTACGGCTACCTGGACGCCGCGGCGTTCTACCGGTGCCCGGTCCAGCCCGCCTCGCGCTCGCTGATGAACGTGGTCTTCACCCTGCCCTCGGCGGAGCTGCTCGCGGAGTTCCTGGCCGCGGCGGATCAGGCGGGCCTGGCCGGGCTGGCCGGGCACCGGAGCATCGGCGGGTGCCGGGCCAGCCTGTTCAACGGCGTCACCCAGGAATCCGTCGATCACCTCGTCAGGTTCCTGGACGCCTTCGCCGGCCGGCATCAGCGGGGGCGTCCCCGCTCGCTGAGCACACAGGCTGGTTCCCTGGCTCAGCCTGGCTCCCGGTCTCAGCCCGTCTCCCCCTCGCAGCCCGTCAACGCATAGGAATCCGGCATGGAGAATCCCCCGGCCACGGAAGTGCCGTGGCCCCGCATCCGCGAGCTGGTCGTCGACGCGCTGACCCTGGGGCACCAGGTGCACATGGCGCACGGCCTGGTGGAACTGGACATCTCGCGGCCGCTGGCGCTGATCGATGAGTACAAGCCCCAGCTGCCAGACGGGCTGTCTTTCACCGCCTTCATGGTCTACTGCCTGGGCCACGCCATCGGGCAGCACCCGATGCTGCACGCCTACCGCAAAGGCCGGCGGAAGCTGGTCATCTTCGACGACGTCGACGTGAACACGCTGCTCGAGAAGCGCAAGCCGGACGGCTCCCTGATCCCCGTCTTCTATATCGTCCGCGGCGCGGACAAGAAGAGCCTGGCGCAGATCAATCACGAGATGCGCGAGGCCTCGCGCAGTGACCTCTACGACGACGCGGGGGTGCGCCAGCGGCGCCGGATCCTGCGGCTGCCGCGCCCCGCACGGCGGGTGATCTGGTGGTGGCTGCGCCGCGACCCGGGCCGGCTCAAGCAGCAGTGGGGCACGACGGCCGTGTCCAACGTCGGCTCATTCATCAGCCCGCGCCCCTCGTGGGGTATCTCGATCTCGTTCCTGACCAGCGTGCTCATCCTCGGCGGGATGTTCGACAAGGTCTACTGGGCCGACGGCGGACCGGAGCCGCGCCGGACGCTCAGCGCGACCGTCACCGTTAACCACGACGTCGTGGACGGCGCCCCCGGCGCCCGGTTCGGGGAGACCCTGGCCCAGCTGATCGAGGGTGCCGCCGGGCTGGATGATGCGTTCCTGGCCGAGGCGCTGGCCCTATGCGCCGCGCGGAGACGGGATGCGCCGCAGCAGCAGGCCGCGGAGATGAAGCATGAGCCCGCCTGACGCCCCGCCGCTCCGCTTCGGCCTCAGCGAGCTGCGCGCCGACCTGCTCGGCACCCAGAAGCGGCTGATGGCCGAGCATCACGGCTTCGTCCGCTACCGGGTGCTGCGCCGGGTGTTCACCCTGGTCGCCGACGCCGAGGCCAACCAGCAGATGTTCCTGGGCAAGCTGGGCACCTACCAGCGGAGCCTGCAGCACGACAACCTCGCGATGGTGATGGGCTACGGGCTGATCTGCAGCGAGGGCGAGACGTGGCGCAGGCAGCGGCGGCTCATGCAGCCCGCCTTCGACCGGGCCCTGCTGGAGCGGGTCGTGGAGATCACCGCCCGGCTGATGGGCGAGGTGCTGGACGGGTGGGAGGCGGCCCGCGAGCGCGGTGACACCGTCGAGGTGTACAGCGACATGCAGGCTCTCACCATGCGGGTGATCGGCCTGGCGCTGTTCAGCCGCGACCTGCGGACCACCTCCAACGACTTCGCCGAGACGGTGCGGGTCGGGGTGGAAGTGGTCGGGCTGCGGAACATCAGCCCGGTGGCGCTGCCGCTGTGGCTGCCCATCCGGCTGCACCGGCGGTTCCGCCGCTGCGTGCGGGCCGTGAACCAGTTCGTGTACGACCGCATCGAGGAGCGCCTGGCCGGCCAGGATGACTACGACGACATCCTGAGCAGCCTGATCCGCTCCTACGGGGATCAGGCCGCGGTAATGAAACGGGAACTGCGGGACCAGGTGGTGACGCTGTTCTTCGCCGGGTTCGAGACCACCGGGACCGCGCTGGCCTGGACCTGGCTGCTGCTCAGCGAGAACCCCGGCGCGCAGCGGGCCATCCGCGGCGAAGTAGAGCAGGTCCTGGGCGGCCGCGCCCCCCGCTATGACGACCTCAGGTCGCTCAGCTACACCGGGCAGGTCGTCGAGGAGTCGCTGCGCCTGTACCCGCCGGTCTACAGCATGACCCGGGAGGCGGCGGCCGACGACCGGATAGCCGGGCACGAGATCAGCGCGGGCGACAACGTCGTGATCCCGATTCATGCCCTGCACCGGATGGCGGACTACTGGGAAGACCCGGACACGTTCTGCCCGGAACGCTTCGCGCCGGACCGGCTGACCCGGGAGCAGCGCAAGGCCTACATCCCGTTCTCGGCCGGGCAGCGCAAGTGCATGGGCGCCAACTTCGCCACGGTCGAGATGCTGACCGTGCTGGCGGTGGCCGCGCCGCGGGTCCGGCTGGGCCTGGAGCCGGGGCACCCGGTGGAGATCGCGGCCTCGGTCACCCAGTACCCCCGGCATGGCCTGCGGATGCGGGTGATGCCCCGTGCGGACTGACACCGTGCGGACTGGCGCCGCGCCCGCTGCTGGGCCGGGGCCGTGCCGGGCCTGGCCCAGTACGGCACGCTCGACCCCGGTGACCCGGCCCAGGTGGCCGACTACGAGCGCTGCTTCTACGACGCCTACGCCCGTCTCGCGGGCAACACGCTGACCCGGCTGATCTGGGACTTCGACGACGCGGGCGGGCGGCTGCGGACCCGGATCCGCTACGCCGACCAGGTCGTCTATACCTGGCGGGATCCTGACGGCCTGCTGGTCAGCGCCATGGCGGTCAACCTGGACCCGGGGTCTGCCCTCCAGGCCACCGCGTTCGGGTTCGCCCCGCCCGGCGGCCCACCCCGGCCGGCCTCCGGCGGGGACTGCGAGATTCTCAACGTGATGGCCACGAGCCGGCACCAGGTGCCCGCGCGGTCCAGCTACCACCGCTTCATCCGCGACTTCGGCTACGCGGACCTGGTGTCCCGCGGCTTCGAGATCGCGTACTCGACCTGCACCCGGCGGCGGCTGCGGCCCTACCTGTGGCTGGGCGCCGAACTGCTGGCCGAGACCGCTATCGACGGTGAGGAGCGGTTCTTCCTCGCCTGGCCGCTCCGCGACCTCATCGCCGCAGCCGCGTCCTGACCCGGGCGGCCGACCCGACCCCTTCGCCGGGCGGCCGGGGAAGGGCCGGCCGTGCCGCCGCGTTGACCCCACCAGGGGGTAGTGTCCGCCTCCAGCACCCTGACATGACCGCCAGGCGGACCACCAACGAAGGTGAGGGTATTCATGACGCTGCCGTATGACGCGACACCCAAGTTCCAGGACTACGCCCGGCCGGAGATGCTGGTCAGCACCGAGTGGGTGGCCGAGCACCTCGGCGACCCCGGGCTCGTGGTCGCCGAATCCGACGAGGACGTGCTGCTCTACGAGACGGGCCACATCCCGCTCGCGGTCAAGCTGGACTGGCACACGGAGCTGAACGACCCGGTCACCCGGGACTACGTGGACGGCGCGGGGTTCGCGCGGCTGATGTCGGAGAAGGGCATCTCCCGGGACACCACGCTCGTGCTCTACGGCGACCGGAACAACTGGTGGGCGGCGTACGCCCTGTGGGTCGCGACGCTGTTCGGCCACCCCGACGTCCGGCTGCTGGACGGCGGACGGGCCAAGTGGATCGCTGAGGACCGCCCGTTGAGCACGGACACGCCGAACCGGCGGCGGGCAGACTACCCGGTGGTGGAGCGGGACGACGCGCCGATCCGGGCGTTCCGTGATGAGGTCCAGGCCCACCTGGGCCAGCCCATGATCGACGTACGGTCACCCGGCGAGTACAGCGGCGAACTGCTGCACATGCCGGACTACCCGCAGGAAGGCGCACTGCGCGGCGGGCACATCCCCGGCGCCAAGAATGTCCCCTGGGCCCGCGCGGCCGCGGAGGACGCCACGTTCCGGTCGCGCCAGGAACTCGAGGCCATCTACGGCGGTGAGGCCGGCCTCAGCCCCGCCGACGACGTGGTCGTGTACTGCCGGATCGGCGAGCGGTCCAGCCACACCTGGTTCGTCCTGCACCACCTGCTCGGCTACCCGGCCGTGCGTAACTACGACGGATCCTGGACCGAGTGGGGGAACAGCGTCCGCGTCCCCATCACCCAGGGAGACAAACCATGACAGTTACGCTCAACCCGCGGCTGCAGGACATCGTCGACGAGTTCGGCGCGGTCCCCGGCCAGGAGAAACTGCAGCTGCTGCTGGAGTTCTCCGACGAGCTGCCGCCGCTGCCGGCCCGCTACGCGGAGCACCGCGACCGGCTGGAGCCGGTGCCCGAATGCCAGTCCCCGCTGTTCCTGGCGGTCGAGGTGGCCGACGACGGCACCGCTCACCTGTTCTTCGACGCGCCGAGGGAAGCCCCCACCACCCGCGGGTTCGCGGGCATCCTGGCCACCGGGCTGGACGGGCTGAGCGCGGAGGAGATCCTGGCCACCCCGGCCGAGTTCACCACCCAGCTGGGCCTGGCGGACCTGGTCAGCCCGCTGCGGCTGCGCGGGATGGCGGCCATGCTGGCCCGGATCAAGCGCCAGATCCAGCAGCAGCAGGCCGCGTAGCGGTCCGCGGACGCCCACTAGCACCACCCCCGCAGCTACCTGTCGTTCGTTGTTGCAAGTAAATTGCAGTAAGACCTAGTCTGGTGCGACGACCCCGGCAGGAAGGTGCCCCGATGGCTGACCCGCGCGGCCGGCTGGCCAGGATCCGCGACGGGCTGACCCCACGCGAGTGGGGCCGGGCCGGCGCGATGCTGCTCACCGTCGTCGGGCTGAACGTGGCGGGCTGGGTCATGCTCGCCATCGCGGTCAGTGGCCACTTCCACATCAGCAAGACCGAGACCTTCGGCTTCACCACCGGGATCCTGGCCTACACCCTCGGCATGCGGCACGCCTTCGACGCCGACCACATCGCCGCCATCGACAACACGACCCGCAAGCTGGTCAGTGAGGGCAAGCGCCCGCTGTCGGTGGGCTTCTTCTTTTCCCTGGGCCATTCCAGCGTGGTGTTCGTGCTGGCCCTGGTGCTGAACTTCGGTATCCGGGCCCTGAACGAGCAGGTCAGGAACTCCAGCTCGCACCTGCAGTACACGACCAACATCATCGGCACGCTGGTGTCCGGAACCTTCCTGTTCCTGATCGCGGCGATCAACGTGGTGATCCTGGCCGGGATCGTCAAGGTGTTCCGCGGGATGCGGTCGGGCCAGTACGACGACGAGGCCCTGGACGAGCAGCTGAACAAGCGGGGCCTGATGAACCGCCTCCTCGGCCCGCTGGCCCGCCGGATCGACGCGCCCTGGAAGATGTACCCGATCGGCTTCCTGTTCGGCCTGGGCTTCGACACGGCCACCGAGGTCGCGCTGCTCGTCCTGGCCGGCACCGCGGTCATCGGCGGGCTGCCGTTCTACGCGGTGCTGTCCCTGCCGATCCTGTTCGCCGCGGGGATGAGCCTGTTCGACACCGCGGACGGCTGCTTCATGAACTTCGCCTACGACTGGGCTTTCGCCCGCCCGGTGCGCAAGGTCTACTACAACCTGACCATCACCGGGCTGTCCGTGTTCGTGGCCATATCCATCGGGGCGGTCGAGGTGCTCGGCCTGCTCGGCCAGGACGGCCACCTGACCGGCCCCGGCTGGCGCTGGCTGGAAGACTTCGACCTCAACAAGGCCGGGTTCGTGATCGCCGGGGTCTTCGTGCTCACCTGGGTGGTGGCCCTGGCCATCTGGCGTTTCGGCAAGATCGAGCAGAAGTGGGAGCTGGCCGCCGAATCCGGGCGCGGCGGCTAGCGATCACCAGGCGGCATAGGGTGGGCCTCGACCGGGACCGCCGGGGAATCTGGCGGCCGCGAAGTGCGGAGGAGATCACGTGGACGTTGAGCGGGCCCGGGCCCTGCTGGCCGCCGAGCGCGACGAGGTGAGCAAGCTCCTGGCCGAGACCCAGGCCGCCGGGCGGGAAGACCGGGACACCGAGGACCAGCAGGACGCCGACATCGCCGACCCCGCGCAGTCCCTGACCCAGCAGGGCATGGACGACGCGATCGCGGAGAGCCTGCGTGACCGGCTGGCCGCCCTGGAGCGGGCCGAGCAGCGGCTGGCGGACGGCAGCTACGGGCGGTCGGTGCAGAGCGGGCAGCCCATCCCCGATGAGCGGCTGGAAGCCGACCCCGCGGCCGAGCTCACCGTCGAGGAAGCCGCGGCGCAGGAAGCCGCGGACCGCTAAGCCAGGCCCGGGCGGAGTCAGCTGATCTCCGCGTCCTCCCGGTCGAGATACGGGGGCAGGCCGAACCGCTCGAACAGCCGGCCGTCGGTGTCGATGAAGTGGTGGATGTGCATGATCCGGCCATCCGAGAGCTCCGGGACCTGAATGCACCACGGCACCAGGCGGACGCCGTCGCCGGACGGCTTGTACTGCGCGAACGCGGGTGAGGCGTTGGCGGTGACCGGGATCATCCGCGATCCGTCGCAGCCGCTGCCCCAGCCGGTGTACCAGCCACGCAGTTCGTCCCGGCCGCGGATCCACATCTCGAACGGCGGCATGGAGATGCTCGCGTCCTCGTGCAGCAGCGCAACGAGCCGGTCGATGTCGTAACGCTGGAACGCGTCCACGTAGCGGGCCAGCAGCTCCCGGTCGGCGTCCTCCAGCGGGGGTGGCGGCGGCCGGTCCTCGCCCTGGTCGCTGGCGGCCATGGTGGTACGGGCGCGCTGCAGGGCGCTGTTCACCGAGACCACCGTGGTGTCCAGCAGGGCGGCCACCTCAGCGGCCTGCCAGCACAGCACCTCGCGGAGGATGAGCACCGCGCGCTGCCGGGGCGGCAGGTTCTGCAGGGCCGAGATGAACGCCAGCCGGATGCTGTCCTGCAGCACCACGCGGCCGGCCGGGTCGGTATCCGGGGGCAATGGGCCATCGCCGGGCATCGGCTCGATCCAGGCCGACTCCGGCAGCGTGGCCACCGGCTCGGTGCTGGAGGGCACCGGAGCCGACAGGTCCATCGGCAGGGCCCGGCGTTTCCGGCTGCGCAGCATGTCCAGGCACACGTTGGTGGCGATCCGGTACAGCCAGGAACGCACGGCGGACCGGCCCTCGAACCGGTCGAAGGCCTGCCAGGCCCGGACCATCGCCTCCTGCACGGCGTCATCGGCATCGTGCGCCGAGCCGAGCATCCGGTAGCAGTAGCCGGTCAGCTCACCCCGGTAGAGCTCAAGGTCATGAGTGGCAGTGTCGGTGGCGGCGATCTCGCTCACGCTCCTCCCCGTCCGTGGACCAATCTACCCACGGTCAGTGTGCCAGCCGCCACCGACACTGCGCCGGGTCAGCCGCCCCGGGGCGGCTGACCTGGCCCGGCAGAGGAGTGCGCCCGCTTGCCTAACCGCGGCCGCTCGTAGAGGCTGATCATCAGCGGCTCGAACGCACCACCTGTCCCCACGCTGTCCGGAGCCGCCGGGGCTGACCACAGGCGCAGCGGGGGCCGCAGGAAAGATCATGCCGACTGCTGACAACGGATCACCGCGGGCCGCGGGCATCCGGGACGTGGCCCGGATGGCCGGTGTCTCGGTCGCCTCCGCCAGTTTCGCGCTCAACGGCCAGCCCGGGGTGGCCGACGACACCCGCCGCCGCATCCTGGCCATCGCCGGGCAGCTCGGCTACCGGGCCAACCCGCAGGCCCAGGCGCTGCGCCGGGGCCGCACCACCACCTACGGCTTCGTGGTGCGCAACTTCGCCAACCCGTTCTTCCTCGAGGTGCTCTCGGGCGCCGAGGAGGTCGCGGGTGAGGCGGGCGCGACCCTGCTCGTCCTGGACTCGCGCTACTCGCTGGAGCGTGAGCGCCGCCACCTGCGGGAGATGGCGGCGCAGCGGGTGGCCGGGCTGGCCATCGCCCCCGTCGGGACCGGCGAGTCGGTCCAGCTCTGGCACGACCTGCGTCCCGGGGCCCCGGTCGTCGTGCTGAACGCCTCGGCCGCCCGGATCAGCGGCGTCTGCCGGGTCCGCCCGGACAACGCCGCCGCGGTCGAGCTGCCGATGCGCCGGCTCGCCGAGCTGGGGCACACCTCGGTGGCGTTCCTGACCGCGCCGCGCCGGCTGATGGCCGACCCGGACCGGCTGCGCCATTTCCGGCGGCTGAGCCGGGCGCTCGGGCTGCGGGCCACGGTGCTGTACTCGCCGCTGACCCTGGGCGACGTGCAGCAGGCCACCCTGGGGGTGCTGGCTGGCCCGGATGCGCCGACCGCGGTCATCACCAACTCCGACTACACCGCCCATGCGGTCTACAAGGCCGCGCGGGAGCTGGCCCTGCGGATCGGCCCCGGCGTCTCGGTCGTCGGGCACGACGACCTGGCCACCTCCGAGCTGCTGGACCCGCCGCTGGCCACCATCTGGCTGAACCGGCGGGAAATGGGCCGGGCGCTCATGCTCCGCCTGCTCGGGCGGGTCACGCCGGAGGACTACGTGGCCCCGGTGGAACTCATCGAGCGGGCTTCGCTGCAGGCGCCGGCGGCCCGGCCGGCACCGCTGCCCGCCGCCCGGCCCCCGGAGCTGCCCGCCGCCCGGCCCCCGGGGCCGCCCGCCGGGCCTGGCGGCCGAGCCGCCCCCGGGCCGCCAGCCTGGGAGTTTTGCCGTCCGGTGAACACTTGCTGGCCCCCGCGCGTCAACTCGGTAACGCCTCTTGACGCCCCTGCGGCAGGTGCGTCAACATACCGGCAAAACTAAACGTTTAAGGTCTTTTGTCGGGTGCTGTTCGCGGGGGGGTCCGCTGACCTCCTGAGCACTACTGCGTGGCAGGCGCTTAGCTTCCGCGGCCCGCTCAAAAGTGGGATAGCCAATACAGGAGGCAATTTCCGTGAGATCTCCCTACCGCTTCACCTTCCTGGGGGTCACGGCGCTCGCTCTGGCGGCTGCCGGCTGCTCCACGAGCTCGCCATCGACGTCCAGTGGCGGCGTCAATTGGGCCACGGTGACAACCGCGTCGGCGGGCGGCGGAATGAGCAAGCTCGTCGCCGCGGCGAAGAAGGAGGGCACGCTCAACGTCATCGCCCTGCCGCCGACGTGGGCCAACTACGGCAACATCATCAAGACCTTCAGCACGAAATACGGCATCAAGGTGAACTCGGCCCTGCCGGACGGGACGAGCCAGCAGGAAGTTGACACGATCAAGCAGAAGAACGGCACCGCGGCGGCCCCGGACGTGGTGGACGTCGGCGTATCCGTCGCGCTCGCCAACACCAGCCTGTTCACGCCGTACAAGGTCAGCACCTGGTCGGCGATCCCCGCGGTGCAGAAGGACCCGAACGCCCGCTGGTACAACGACTACGGCGGCTACATGGCGGTCGGCTACTCCAGCAAGTTCGGCACGATCACCTCGCTGAGCCAGCTGCTGCAGCCGAAGTTCAAGAACGCGGTCGCGCTGAACGGTAACCCCACCGCGGCGAACGCCGCGCTGAACGGGGTCATGATGGCCAACCTCGCCACGGGGGGCACGGCCGCCAGCATCTCCAAGGGGGTTAACTTCTTCCACGACCTGAAGGCGAAGGGTAACTTCTCCCCCGTGTCCGCGACCGGTGCGACGATCAAGTCCGGGTCCACCCCGGTCGTCTTCAACTGGGACTACCTGAACCTGCCCAGCTACGTCGGGGTGTCCAACTGGAAGGTGTTCATCCCGAGCAACGCCATACTCGGCGGGTACTACGCCCAGGCCATCAACAAGAGTGCGCCGCACCCGGCGGCGGCCCGGCTGTGGGAGGAGTTCCTGTACTCCCAGGCCGCCTCGGGCGGGCAGAACCTGTGGCTGCAGGGCGGTGCCCGGCCGGTCGAGCAGATCGCCATGACCAGCAACGGCAGCATCGACAAGGCGGCCGCGTCCAAGCTGCCCCCGGTCTCTGGCAACCCGCTGTTCCTGAGCCAGGCCCAGAACACCGCGGCGGCCAACTATCTCGCGGCCAACTGGGCTAAGGCCGTCGGCTAGCAAGGAAGACCGTGACTGTCGCTACGGCAACCGAGGCTGGCGCCCGGCCCCTGCGGGCCGGGCGCCGGCTTCGCCTTCCGGCCTGGGTGGGAACGCTGCCCTTCTTCTGCTATGTCGGGGTCTTCCTGCTCTACCCGACCGGGATCCTCATCGTCGACGCCTTCAAGAACCCCAGCGGGAGCTGGAATTTCGGCAGCCTGTCCACGCTGTACAGCCCGGCCGTCCGGGACTACTTCATCGGGTCGTTCAAGCTGTGCGTACTGTCCGCCGTGGCGGGGGCGGTGTTCGGGGCCCTGGTGGCCTACGCGGTGGCTTCCGGCAGGCCAGACGGCGTCGTGCGCCGCCTCTCGGTCGCCGTCTCGGGCGTGCTGGCCCAGTTCGGCGGGGTGACCCTGGCCTTCGCGTTCCAGGCGCTCATCGGTCCGGCCGGGCTGCTCTTCCACGCGGGCTGGTACTACGACTTCCCGTGGGGTATCACCCTGATCTACACCTACTTCCAGATCCCGCTCATGGTGCTGGTCTTCCTGCCCGCGATCGACGGGCTGAAGGTGCAGTGGCGGGAGGCGTCGGAAAGCCTGGGCTCCTCGACCTGGCAGTTCTGGCGGCATGTCGGTGGCCCGCTGCTCGCCCCGGCGTTCTTCGGGTCGCTGCTCCTGCTGTTCGCCAACGCCCTGTCCGCGTTCGCCACCATCCAGGCCTGGGAGAACCAGATTGCTTACACCGTGCCGCAGCAGATCGGCACCGCGTTGTCCAGCGAAGTGGGGCTGGCCAACGTCAATGCGGCCGACGTGCTCGCGTTCGGCATGATCATCATGGTGGCGATCGTCATGACCGGATACGCGCTGCTGCAGCGGAGGGCGGCCCGGTGGCTGCGGTAACGTCGCTGGGCGAGACCCCGCTGGCCGGCGCGGCCGCCCGCGGGCCGCAGGGCATGCAGCGCCGCCGCCGCCGGCGGCTGAACGCCTTCCGCTACGTCGTGTTCACCCTCTTCGGCCTGTTCGTGGCGGCGCCGCTGCTGGCCATGCTGCGGTTCTCCCTGGAGGGGACGAAGCTCGGCACCTGGTCGCTGACCGCGTGGAAGCAGATCGTGTCCTACCCCGGGCTGCCCGGCGCGGTCGCGCTCACCCTGGAACTGGCCGTCATCAGCAGCATCGTCATGGTGGTGCTGCTCTTGCCCACCATGATCTGGATCAAGCTGCGGGTGCAGTGGATCAGCCGGACCTTCGAGTTCCTCTGCCTGCTGCCGCTGACTATCCCGGCCATCGCGCTGGTCGTCGGCCTGGCCCCGGTCTACAACCGGATCCAGCACTACAGCCTGTCCGCGCTGCAGCTGTTCTGGGTGTACGTGGTCCTGGCGCTGCCGTACGCCTACCGGGCGCTGTCGTCCGGGCTGGACGTGATCGACGCCACCACGCTGGCCGAGGCCGCCCGGAGCCTGGGCGCGAACTGGTTCACCGTGATGTTCCGGGTCATCGCGCCGAACATGTGGCAGGCCATCCTGAACGCGCTGCTGCTGACCAGCGCCCTGGTCCTGGGCGAGTTCACGATCGCGTACCTGCTGCTCTACAACACCCTGCAGCCCACGCTGTACTCCATCAGCCGCAATACGCCGAACGCCGGGGTTGTCTTCTCGACCTCCATGGCGTCGCTGCTGTTCGCCTTCGCCCTGCTGACGATCCTGTCCTACGCCGGCCGCCAGCGGCGCCGGGGATGAGGTAAGACCTGTGAGCTCACCAGTGACCAGTGCCACCGGCGCCGCCGACCGGACCGCCGTCGAGGTCCGGATGGAGGGGCTGACCCGCCGGTACGGCGCGGTCACCGCCCTGGACGGCCTGGACCTGACGCTGCGGCCCGGCGAGCTGATCGCCCTGCTCGGGCCGTCCGGCTGCGGGAAGACCACCACCCTGCGGCTGCTCGCCGGGCTGGAGGACGCCGACGCCGGGCAGATCATCGTGGGCGGCCGGGACATCGCCCACCTGCCGGCCAGCAAGCGCGACATGGGCATGGTCTTCCAGGCCTACTCGCTGTTCCCGCACATGACCGTGCTGCAGAACGTGGCGTTCGGCCTCCGGCTGCGCCACGTGCCGAAGGCGGAACGTGATCGCCGCGCCATGGAGGTGCTCGACCTGGTCGGCCTCACCGAGCAGGCCGGCCGCTACGCGCACCAGATCTCCGGCGGCCAGCAGCAGCGGGTCGCGCTGGCCCGGGCCCTGGCCATCGAGCCCCAGGTGCTACTGCTGGATGAGCCGCTGTCCGCGCTGGACGCCAAGGTCCGTGCCCAGCTGCGGGACCAGATCCGGCGGATCCAGCTCGAGGTGGGCATCACCACCCTCTTCGTCACGCACGACCAGGAGGAGGCGCTGGCCATCGCGGACCGGGTCGGGGTGATGCGGGCCGGACAGCTCGAGCAGCTCGCCCCGCCCACCGAGGTCTACTCCCGGCCGGCCACCGCGTTCGTGGCCGAGTTCGTCGGCCTCACCAACCGGCTCCCCGGGACGGTCAGCGGCTCGACCGTGACCGTGCGCGGGCAGGACCTGCCCCTGGTCGATCTGGGCACCCCGGCGGGGCCGGTCACCGCGCTGGTCCGGCCCGAGGCGGTCACGCTGGCCTCGGAGAGCTCGGCGGGTTCCGGCCCGCTGGCTGGCACCGTCATCGCCATCACCTTCCTGGGCGCGACCAGCCGGGTCACCGTGAACCTGGGCGACACCACGATCATGGCCCAGCTGCCGACCTCGGACGCCACGGAACTGAGCGCGGGCAGCCACGTCGCGCTGTCGATCCGGCCTGACCCCGTGCTGGTTTCCGTTGCGGAGAACAAAGAATCCGTGGCTGCGAGCGAGGCTTGAGCGCGGGACGCCCGCCACTGACCACCCACCGACGGCTGGCCCCGGGAACGGTGCTGCGCCGCGGGGCGAGCGCGCCGTACCGGGCCGTCGAGATCATCGCGGGCGAGCCGCACACGCTGCGGGACGACCTGGGCGCCGGGCCGGATCCAGCCGCCGCCACGCGGGGCAGGCGGCCGCTGCTCTGCCTGATCCACGTGACCGACCTGCAGCTGGCCGACGTCCAGTCCCCGACCCGGTTCGAGTTCCTGAACCGTTACTTCGCCGATCCCCGGTACGCCGGGCTGGTGCCGGTGCAGCGCCCGCAGGAGGCGCTCACCCCGCACGCGGTGGACGCCACGCTGCGCACGGTGAACGCGCTGCGCGGCCCGGCCACCGGGATGGCGCCCGCGCTGGCCGTGACCACGGGGGACGCGATCGACAACGCGCAGTGGAACGAGGTGCAGGCGTTCCTGGCCTTGTTCGACGGCGGCCGGGTCACCCCGGACTCCGGCGGTCCCGGGTACGCCGGGGTGCAGGCCCTGGACTGGCCGGACGACATCTTCTGGAAGCCCGACGGCGACGGCCCGGACGGCCCGGACTTCTTCCGCCGCGAGCTCGGCTTCCCGCATCACCCGGGGCTGCTCGACGCGGCCCTGCGGGAGTTCACCGCGGGCGGCCTGGACATGCCGTGGCTGTCCTGCTTCGGCAACCACGAGGCCCTCAACCAGGGCGTGGGCACACAGACCCCGGAGCTGGCCCTCGCGCTGACCGGCGCCCGGAAGCCGACCGCGCTGCCCAGCGGGTTCGACGCCGACCAGGCCCTCGACCTGTTCACGGTCCGGCCGGAGGCGTTCATGGCCGGCCCCTCCCGCCCGGTACCCGCGGACCCCGGCCGACGGCCCGTCACGCGGAGCGAGTTCGTGGCCGCGCATTTCCGGGCGGCCGCGCGCCCGCTCGGGCACGGCTTTACCGACGAAAATCTCCGCAACGGAACCGCGTACTACGTCCATGACACACCGGCGGCCCGGTTCATCGCGCTCGACACCAATTGCCTGGCCGGCGGGGCGGACGGGTGCCTGGACCGCCAGCAGGCCCGGTGGCTGGAAGACCGGCTCGCCGAGGTGCACTCGGCCTACCGGGGCGCGGCCGGGGAAGAGGTCCGGACCGGGCACGATGACCGGCTGGTCATCCTGTTCTCCCACCATGGCGTGGACACGCTGACCAACACCCGGGGCTGGCATCCGGGGCCGGGCGGTGAGCCGCTGATCGGCGCGGCCGGCCTGGTGGCCCTGCTGCACCGCTTCCCCAACGTGGTGCTGTGGCTGAACGGGCACACGCACACGAACGCGGTCCGGCCGCGGCCCGACCCGGACCAGCCGGGCCGGGGCTTCTGGGAGGTCACTACCTGCGCGGTGGTGGACTGGCCGTGCCAGACGCGCCTCGTGGAGCTGGCCGAAGCCGGCGGGCAGCTCGCCATCACCTGCACGATGGTGGATCACGACACACCGCTGTGGCCCCGGCTGCCGGCCGACGTGACCTCGGCCACCGTGGACCACCTGGCGTCCCTGCACCGTGAGCTGGCCGCCAACATCCCGTTCGGCGGGGAGCACCCGGGCCGGACCGGGACGGCCACCGACCGGAACGTGGAGCTCCTGATCAGCCCGCCGTTCCCGCTGTCGCGCCTGCCCGGGATGTAGCCCGGCTCTTCCCCGCGGGCCTCGGCGCAGCCGGCTGACCACTTTACGTGCACAAACGTCCGTCATGGGTGACACTGGAGGGCCAGGACACCGGCGGCCCCCGGGCCAGCCGGGTCCCCGCCGATGACCGGAGGCCGACGGTGACCGCCACCACCCCGACGCCCGCCAGCCCCGCGGCCGGCCGGTTCTACGACGCCCGGCGCGGCATCTACTACACCAAGCCGGTGATGCGCGGCTGGCTGCACCTGCTCTGGTTCGGGGCGTCCCTGGTGCTGAGCACGGTGCTGCTGGCGCGCACCCCCGGCACGGCCCGGGTCCTCAGCTTCGGCGTATACGCGGTCAGCGTGGGCGCGCTGTTCGGGGTCAGCGCCCTGTACCACTGTGGCACCTGGTCCGAGTCGTCCCGCCAGCTCCTGCAGCGGCTCGACCATGTGATGATCTTCTTCCTGATCGCCGGGACCGCGACCCCGGTGTTCATCGTCGCCGCCCCCGGCCTGCCCGGCCGGATCGGCCTCCTGGTGCTGTGGGTCCTCACCGCCACCGCGGCCGCCATCCACCTGGCCTGGATGGACGCGCCAGAACGCCTGGTCGGCGGGACATTCCTCGCCCTGGGCTGGGTGGCGGCGCTGGCCCTGCCCGCGGTCTGGCTGCACTCCGGGCCGGTGGCCGGCGGGCTGATGCTCGGCGGCGGCCTGCTGTACACCGTGGGCGCCCTGTCCTACCACCGGCGGCGGCCCGACCCGTACCCGTCGGTGTTCGGCTATCACGAGGTCTTCCACGTGTACGTCTGCGCGGGTGCCGCGTGCCAGTACCTGGCCATCGCGGTGTACCTGAGGTAACCGGGTCAGGCGGCCGGCCCGGTCAGGCAGGCCGGTCAGGCAGGCACGGTCAGGCAGGCACGGTCGCGGTGAACCGGAAGCGGTCGTCCTGCACCTCGACCGTGACGCCGGCGAACCCGGCGGCGGCCAGCCGGTGCGCCATGGTGGCGGGATCGACCGGCAGGTAGTCGTCGTCTACGTGCAGTTCCCGGCGGGCCGGCGTCGCGACCCCGTCCGTCCCGGCCAGCAGTCCCCCGGGGCGCAGCACCCGGCGCAGCTCGGCCAGCATCTGGTCCTGCAGGGCCGCGGACGGGACATGGTGCAGCATCGTGAACAGGGTGGCCGCGGAGAACTGGCCGCCGGAGAACGGCAGCGCGGTGGCGTCGGCGTGCAGCACCGTGACGTTGCTGCCGGCCAGCCGCCCGGCCAGGGACCGGGCCAGCCGCTCGTCGATCTCCACCGCGGTCAGCCGCGGAACCTGGCGGCGCAGCACGTCGGTGGTCAGCCCCGGCCCGGGGCCGACCTCCAGCACCTCGTCGCCGAGGTCCTGCTCCCGGAGCACCCAGGGCAGCAGGTCGGACTCCACGAACGCCGCCCACTCGGGGCTCGCGCAGATCCGCAGGTGCGCCTCATTCATAGTGCGCCTCATTCATAGTGCGCCTCATTCTTGGGCTCATTCTGCGCTAGTCCGCCAGTCCGCGCCCCGGGCGCCGGGCGGGTCAGCGGGCCAGCACGAGGACCAGCAGCACCGTGGCCGTGCTCAGCTCGATGATGGCCCCGAACACGTCGCCGGTCAGCCCGCCCAGCCGCCGCCGCGCGGCCCGGCGGAGCACGGCGGCCACGCCCAGGCCGGCGGCCGCGGCCGCCGCGCCCCGGGCCGCGGCCGGCAGGCCGCCCAGGGCCAGCCCGGCCGCCACCACCGCGGCCAGCAGCAGCACCGCGCTGGCCGCCCGGCCCGTGGCACTGGTCCGGCCGGCCACCAGCGCGCCGAACCCGGACGGCCGCGCCGACGGCGACCCGGTGGCCAGCACCACGCCGACCCGGCTGGTCACCGCGGCCAGCACCAGGCCTGCCGCGGCCTGCCCGGGCGGCAGCGAGGCCAGCGCGCACACCTGGATCAGCAGCACCAGCACCAGGGCGGCCACCCCGAACGGTCCCGCGTCGGACCGGCGCATGATCTCCAGGGCCTGGTCCGCGGGCCGGCGGCTGCCCAGCCCGTCCGCGGTGTCAGCCAGCCCGTCCAGGTGCAGCCCCCCGGTGAGCAGCGCCAGCAGCATCATGGCCAGGGCTGCGCCGAGCAGCTGCCGCTCCGGCGTCCCTCCACCTGCCGCCACCAGGACCATCGCCCCCGCGCCCGCCAGCCCCAGGCCGGCGCCGAGGACCGGCAGCCAGAACACGGCCCGGGCGGCCGCTGTGTCGTCCAGGTCCCGGCCGACCCCGGCCGGGATCACCGTGAACAGGCTCAGGGCGACCCGCCAGGCCGGGGTGCGCGGCGGCGCGCCCGTCCCGGGGCGGTCCTGTTCCCCGGTCATCTCAGCCGCCGGGGGATCCCGGCCGTGCACAGCCAGACCTGCTGGCACTCCGCGGCGACCCTGGTGTTGAGCAGGCCGAGCTCGTCCCGGTAGCGCACCCCGGACGCGGTACCGGGGATCACCCCCGAGCCGACCTCGTTGCTGACCGCCACGACGGTCCGGCGGGTAGCCCGCCACGCATCGAGGAGCCCGTCCACCCGAGCGGCCAGCGCCTGGCCGGCCGCCGGAGCGCCGGTCCACAGCCCGCACTCGTCCATCACCCCGGCCAGCCAGGTGGACAGGCAGTCCACCAGGACCGGGGTGGCCAGCTGACGGGCGGTCAGGCCCGGCGCGGCCAGGACGCTTTCCAGGTCCCGGGTTTCCTGTGTGACCCAGTGCGCCGGCCGCCGCTGCTGATGCAGGCGGACCCGGGCCGCCCACTCCGGGTCGGCCGGGTCCGCCGGGGCGCCGGTGGCCACGTAGTCCACCTGGTCCCGGCCGGCCAGCAGCCGCTCGGCGGCCACCGACTTGCCCGAACGGGCCCCGCCCAGGACCAGCAGGCGGTACGGCCGGGGCCGGCGGGGCAGTTCGCGACCCGTAAGGCCGCGCCGCCGGCCGGCCCAGCTCATCCCTTCTCGCCGGACACGCCGGCGCTGTCGAACGTGGCCACGTCGCGCAGCACCCGGGCCGCGGCCGCGATGACCGGCAGGGCCAGCGCCGCGCCGGAGCCCTCGCCGAGGCGCAGGCCGAGGTCGAGCAGGGGAGTCAGGCCCAGCGCGTCCAGCGCCCGGCGGGCGCCCGGCTCGGTGGACATGTGCCCGGCGAGCAGGGCGCCCAGCACGTCGGGGGCCAGCGCCCGGGCCGCCAGCGCGGCCGCGCAGGCGATCACGCCGTCCAGCACGACCGGCACCCGCAGCGCGGCCCCGCCCAGGATGAACCCGGTCAGCGCGGCGTGCTCCAGGCCGCCGACCGCCGCCAGGGCACCCAGGGGGTCGGCGGGGTCGGGCAGGTTGCGTTCCAGCGCGCGGCGCACCACCCCGACCTTCCGCTGCCAGGTCGGGTCGTCGATGCCGGTACCCCGGCCGGTGACTTCTTCCGGGTCCGCCCCGGTGAAGACGGCGATCAGCGCGGCTGAGGCGGTCGTGTTCGCGATACCCATGTCCCCGGTCAGCAGGCAGGCGTTGCCCGCCGTGACCAGGTCGCGCGCGGTCTCGATGCCCGCCTCGACGGCGCGCAGGGCCTCGTCCCGGCTCATGGCCGGCCCGGCGGTCATGTCGGCGGTGCCGGGGCGGATCTTGCGGGGCAGCAGCCCGGGGGCGGCCGGCAGGTCCGCGGCGACGCCCACGTCCACCACGCATACCTCGGCCCCGGCCTGCGCCGCGATCGCGTTGACCACTGCCCCGGAGGCCAGGAAGTTGGCCACCATCTGCGCGGTGACCTCCTGCGGCCACGGGGTGACGCCCTGGGCGTGCACACCATGGTCGCCCGCGAACACCGCGACCGCAGCGGGCTCGGGCAGCGGCGGCGGGCACTCCCCGGCCAGGCCGGCCAGCTGCACGGACACGTGCTCCAGGACCCCTAGCGAGCCGCTGGGCTTGGTCAGCGACTCCTGCCGCTCACGGGCCTGGGCCACGGCCGCGGCGTCCAGCGGCCTGATCGCGGCCAGGGTGTCGGCCAGCAGGCTGACCGGCTGCCCGCCAGGCAGCCCGCGGTGGCCCCACTGCCCGTCGTGCACCGCCCAGGCCAGCGGCCGCCGCCGGGCCCAGCCGCTGAGCACCAGTTCCGGTGCGGGCGGGAACGCGTTGACGTAACCGACGCACAGGTAGGCGACCACGTCCAGGTGGGTCGGGAGACCGAGCGCGGCGGCCAGCTCATGCTCGTCGAAGAAGCTGACCCAGCCCACGCCGAGGCCTTCGGCCCGCGCGGCGAGCCAGAGGTTCTGCACCGCGCACGCGGTCGAGTAGGTCGCGACCTGCGGCTGGGCGTGGCGGCCCAGCACATGGCGGCCACCGCGGGTCACGTCGCAGGTCACCACGATGTTGAGCGGGGTGTCGAGGATGGCCTCGACCTTGAGGTCCCGGAACGCGCGGGCCCGCGGCCCGGGCAGCCCGGCCGCGAACACGTCCTGCTGCCTGCGGGCCAGCTGGTGCACCCGTTCGCGGACGGCCCGGTCGCGCACCACGATGAAGTCCCAGGGCTGGCTGAGCCCCACGCTGGGCGCCTGGTGCGCGGCGGTCAGTACCCGGGTCAGCACGTCATCGGCGATCGGGTCCGGGCGGAAACCGTTGCGCACGTCCCGGCGCGCGGCGACCACCTGGTACAGCGCGTCGATGCCGGCCGCGGGCAGCGCATGGTCCGCATGAATCGCGTGGTCCGCAGGCAGCTCATGGCCGGCGGGCAGCGCATGGCCAGCAGGCAGCCCATGGTCGGCGGGCAGCGCGTGGCCGGCAGGCAGCGCGTGGCTCGCGGGCGCCCGGTGGCTCGCGGGCGGCTCCCCCTTTCCCCGCCCGTTTCCGCCGGGTGCGTACTCCGCCAGCGGGAAGTCCGCTGGCGGGAACTCAGGCGATGCGAACTCCGCCGGCCCGAACTCCGCCGGCCGAACTCCGCCGGTCCGGACTGCGCGGGCTCGTACTCCGCCGGGCGGAACAAGTCTCGGTCCTCGGTCATGCCTTCCTCCTGCCGTGCACACCGTGCACACCGTGCGCGATGGCCGCCGCCATGAGCAGCGCCGCGCCACTGACCAGCCGGGACAGCCAGACGGCCCGGGTGATGTCGCGCGCCGTGGGCGGCGCGCCGTCGCCGAGCAGGCCGCGCTGCTCGGTCCGTCCCTGGTAACTGTTCCGGCCGCCGAGCCGGACGCCCAGCGCACCCGCGAAAGCCGCCTCGCACTGGCCGGCGTTGGGGCTGGGGTGCTGGCCGCCGTCCCGGCGCAGCGTGCGCAGGGCCTGGCCTGGACGGCCGCCGACCGCGGGCGCCAGCACCCCGGCCAGCAGCCCGGTCACCCGGGCCGGGATCAGGTTGGCCGCGTCGTCGAGCCGGGCCGCGGCCCAGCCGAACCGCTCGTAGCGCAGGCTGTGGTGGCCGATCATCGCGTCAAGGGTGTTCACGGCCCGGTAGCCGAGCAGGCCCGGGAGGCCGAAGACGGCCCCCCACAGCAGCGGGGCGACCACCGCGTCGGAGGTGTTCTCGGCCACCGACTCCACCGCCGCGCGGGCCAGCCCGGCCGCGTCGAGCTGGTCCGGGTCGCGCCCGCACAGGGTGGGCAGCATCCGCCGGGCGGCGTCCAGGTCGCCGGCGTCCAGGGCCCGGCCGAGCGCCAGCGCCGCGCGGCCGAGGCTGGTGCCGCCCAGCACGGTCCAGGTGGCCAGGGCGGTGCCCGCGACGGTGGCCGCGGGATGGCCGCGGGTGAGCCGCTGCACGGTCAGCCCGGCCACGGCCACCGGGGTGACGCACGCGGCGAGCAGGCCAGCGCCCCGGGCCCGGCTGTCCGACCAGAGCCGCGCCTCGGCCCGGGCGGCGGCGGCGCCGAAAGCCGCCACCGGGTGCGCGCGGCGCGGGTCAGCCAGCAACGCGTCCGCCACCCCGCCGAGGAGCAGCCCGGTAGCCAGCCCCGGGAGCTGGGGCCACGCGGTCCGGGACCACGGCGGCACGATCATCGGCTGGGCCTTCCCCGGGGTAACCACGCCCCGCAGGCGCTGGATCCGACGGCCGGAGTCTCCTGGCTCCCGGATCGAAGCTCCTCCCGGCCTTCCCACCGCTCCAGCGGTCGTGGCGCTACGCGGGACTCGCTCCCCGGTCACAGTGGCGGGACCGCGCCGGAGTCGCACCGGCTTCCTGCCCTGCCGTCGGCGGAACGAGGAAAGAAGACCACACCCCGCTACCCCCGTCAAGCGGAGCCCGCCCCCGACCAGGGCGTCCGCCCCGTCCTACCCTCCCGCCGACTCTTCCCGCGCACGGTGCGCCGTAAGCGGACAAATCACCCACGACGGCGCACGTCACGCGGGAAGAGTGGCTGAGCCGCTCCCCGGCGGTGCAACTCATGTGGCTGACATGAACTCGGGGGGCGGGAGTGAGAACCGCCCCCGGCCGGGGCCGGAGCCCGGTTTCCCTCGGGTGTGCGGAGGACCGGGGGGTTCCGTTTTGGGCGGGCCAGGGAGGGTAACTCGGACGCATGCTCAGCTCAGCGACGCGCTCCCGTGGCCGACTCGCCGGCCGGGGTCCGCGGTGAGCACCGACGCCTCCCGGGCGTCCGAGGATTCCGTGCGCAGCGAACCGGACCGGCCCGGCGAGACCGAGGCGCAGCGGGACGACCGTAACGTCATGGAGCTGCTGAACGAGCTCCGCGTGGTCGGCATCGGCGTCCAGGTGCTGTTCGGGTTCCTCCTGTCGCTCCCGTTCACGAACCATTTCGCGAAGCTGGACACCGCCCAGCGCGGGCTCTACCTGACCACGGTGACCCTGGCGGCCCTGTCCACCGCCCTCCTGGTCACGCCGGTCGCCTATCACCGGCTGCTGTTCCGGCGGCACGAGAAGGAGAGCCTGGTCCGGGTGACCAACGTGATGGCCATCGCCGGGCTGGTGACAGTGGGGCTCGCGGTGTCCTGTGCGGTCCTGCTGGTGGCCAGCTTCGTCGCCCCGGGCGCCCCCGCCATCGTGATCACCGTCATCGTGGTGGGCTCGTTCGCCGGGCTGTGGTTCGCGCTGCCGCTGTCCCGCCGGGACCACGACGATCACGAGGACCGGGCCGCGCAGGGCCGGCCCGGACAGCCCACGCTCTGAGCGAACGGGGGCCCTCGGGGGTGCCGGAACCTTTGCGCCTGTTCATACGATGGGGATATGCAGTGGCCTAGTCGTGAAGCTGAGACCCGCCCGGTGCACGCATGACCACACCCGCGCCGGAGAGCCCGGCCCGCACCGCGATCCTGACCGTTGACGACGATCCCGGGGTATCCCGGTCTATCGCCCGTGACCTGCGCGGCCGCTACGGCGAGCAGCACCGCATCGTCCGCGCGGAATCGGGCGCGGCCGCCCTCGACGCGCTGAAAGAGATGCGGCTGCGCGGCGACGAGGTGGCGGTGATCCTGGCCGACTACCGGATGCCGCAGATGAACGGCATCGAGTTCCTCGAAGAGGCGATGAAGACGTACCCCGCGGCCCGCCGGGTGCTGCTCACCGCCTACGCGGACACGGACGCCGCCATCGAGGCCATCAACGTGGTTGACCTCGATTACTACCTGCTCAAGCCCTGGGACCCGCCGGAGGAGAAGCTCTACCCGGTGATCGACGCCCAGCTGGACGCCTGGCGGCTGGAGGACTACCAGCCGGTGCACGTGACCAAGGTGGTCGGGCACCGCTGGTCGGCGCGCTGTACCGAGGTGCGCGAGTTCCTCGCCCGGAACGAGGTGGCTTACCGCTGGTTCCCCTCGGACGAGCCGGACGGGGAACGGCTGCTGGCCGCGGCGGGGGCGGACGGCCGGACCCTGCCCCTGGTCATCACGCCGGACGGGGAGACCATGGTCGCGCCGAGCGACTCCGACCTGGCCAACCGGGTCGGCCTGAGCACCACCCCGGCCAAGGACTTCTACGACCTGGTGGTGATCGGCGGCGGCCCGGCCGGGCTCGGCGCGGCCGTCTACGGCGCCTCGGAGGGCCTGAAGACCGTGCTGGTCGAGCGGACCGCGACCGGCGGGCAGGCCGGGCAGAGCTCCCGGATCGAGAACTACCTCGGGTTCCCGGACGGGGTGTCGGGCGGCCAGCTCACCACCCGGGCCCGGCGGCAGGCCCTGAAGTTCGGCGCCGAGGTGCTCACCACCCGCGAGGTAGTCGGCCTCGATATCAAGGGATCCGCCCGGAGCATCCGGTTCGCAGACGGGGGCACGCTCGGCGCGCACAGCATCATCCTGGCCACCGGGGTCACCTACCGGCAGCTCGGCGCGCCCGGGCTGAGCGAGATGACCGGCCGCGGCGTGTACTACGGCTCCGCGCTCACCGAGGCCGCGGCCTGCATCGACCAGGACGTGTTCATCGTGGGCGGGGCCAACTCGGCCGGGCAGTCCGCGGTGTACCTCTCCCGGCACGCCAAGTCGGTGACGTTGCTGGTCCGCGGGCCGGCGCTGGAACGGTCCATGTCCTACTACCTGATCCAGCAGATCGGGGAGATCCCGAACATCACGGTCCGGACCTGCACCGAGGTGATCGGCGCGGACGGGGACGGCCACCTGGAGCGCCTGACGCTGCGCAACACGGCGGACCGCAGCACCGAGATCGTGGACGCGCAGATGCTGTTCGTGTTCATCGGCGCCGCCCCGCTCACCGAGTGGCTGGACGGCGTGGTGGTGCGGGACGATCACGGGTTCGTCGTGGCCGGCCCGGACCTGTCCGTGGGTGGCCAGAAGCCGGCCGGCTGGCAGCTGGACCGGGCCCCGTACCACCTGGAGACCAGCGTCCCGGGCGTGTTCGTGGCCGGGGACGCCCGCGCCGAGTCCGCCAAGCGGGTCGCCTCCGCCGTCGGCGAGGGCGCCATGGCGGTCATGCTCGTGCACCGCTACCTGGAGAAGCTATAGCTATGAGCGCAGAGCCAGCCACGCAGCCGCAGTCCCAGCCCGCGCAGCAGCGGCAGACGCTGCCGTGTGACGCCGGCGAGCTGCGCAGCCTGTTCCTGTTCGAGAAGCTGGACGACGAGCAGCTGGCCTGGCTGTGCCGGGAAGGCCGGGTGGAGCTGTTCCCGCCCGGACCGGTGTACGCCGAGGGCGAGCCTGCCACCTGCTTCTACGTGCTGATCGAGGGCACGCTGGTGATGTCACGGCGGATCGGCGGCGACGACGTCGAGGTGAACCGCAGCTCCGGGCGGGGCGTGTACACCGGCGCGTTCCGCGCCTACCTCGGGGACCGGGTCCCCCAGGTCTACGACAACTCCCTGCGGGTCACCCAGCCGTCCCGGTTCTACGTGCTGGACGCGGACAAGTTCGCGTCGATGATGCGGGACTGGTTCCCGATGGCCGTGCACATGCTGGAGGGGCTGTTCTTCGGGATCAAGAACGTCCAGCAGCAGGTGGGCCAGCGTGAACGGCTGCTGGCGCTGGGCTCGCTGTCGGCCGGCCTGACCCACGAGCTGAACAACCCGGCCGCCGCCGCCGTGCGGGCCACCTCCACGCTGCGCGACCGGGTGGCCGGGATGCGGCACAAGCTGCGGCTCATGGCCAGCGGCCGGTTCGACCCCGCCGCCCTGGAGACCCTGATCCGGCTCCAGGAGGACGCCGTGGAACGGGTGGCCAAGGCCCCGGAACTGAGCCCGATGGAAGCCTCGGACCGTGAGGACGCCGTGGGCGAGTGGCTGGAGGACCACGGCATCAGCGGCGGCTGGGACCTCGCGCCGACCTTCGTCCAGGCCGGGCTGGAGGCTGCGTGGCTGGACCAGGTGGCGGCGGTGGTGGACGACGGCACGCTGGAGGCCTCGATCCGCTGGCTGAACTACACGGTCGAGACCGAGCTGCTGATGAACGAGATCGAGGACTCCACCAAGCGGGTCTCGCACCTGGTCACGGCGGCTAAGCAGTACTCCCAGCTGGACCGGGCGCCCTACCAGGTGATCGACGTGCACGAGCTGCTGAAGAGCACGCTGATGATGCTGGCCGGCAAGCTGCGGGACGGGATCACGGTGGTCAAGGACTTCGACCGCTCCCTGCCGCCGATCCCGGCGTACCCGGCGGAGCTGAACCAGGTGTGGACCAACCTGATCGACAACGCGGTGTCCGCGATGGAGGGCCACGGCACGCTGACCGTGCGGACGGCGCGGGAGGATGACCGGGTGCTCGTGGAGATCGGCGACACCGGGCCCGGCGTACCCCCGGAGATCCGGGAGCGGATCTTCGAGCCGTTCTTCACCACCAAGCCGGTGGGCGAGGGGACCGGGCTGGGGCTGGACATCTCCTACCGCATCGTGGTGACCCGCCACCATGGGGACCTGCGGGTCGAGTCCGAACCCGGGAACACCCGGTTCCAGGTCCGGCTGCCTATCACCCCCGCGGAGGCCGATACCGTGGTCCCGCCGGGCACCGCTACGCCGGCCACCGCCGAGGAGGGCTGAATGGCTGACATCCCGGGACTCGACCCGACCGTGCCGCCCAGCGGCACCGGCTGCGCGGACTGCGAGGCAGTATCCGGCTGGTGGCTCCACCTGCGCCGCTGCGCCGAGTGCGGGCAGGTCGGCTGCTGCGACAGCTCACCGGCCCAGCACGCCAGCGCGCACTCCGCCGCCACCGGCCACCCGCTGGTACGCAGCTTCGAGCCGGGCGAATCGTGGTTCTGGAGCTACCCGGAAGAGCAGTTCTACGACGGGCCGGAGCTGGCCCCGCCGGAGCACCACCCGGTGGACCAGCCGGTGCCCGGCCCGGCCGGCCGGGTCCCCGCCGACTGGCGCCGTCAGCTGCATTAGCCAGGACGTCATGATCCCGCCCTGCCGCTCCCGCGCCGGGAATGGCAAGCTAGCGGCATGGGCATCGTGTCTCCAGGGTTCAAGGGCCGGGGCCGGTCCGGCCGTGAGAAGCTCCCGCCGGGCCAGTACCTCGTCACCGACTTCCCGGTGCTGTCCGCCGGGCCGACCCCGCGGGTGGATACCGGCTCGTGGAAGTTCAGCATCACCACCGAGGCCGGGCAGGCGCACAGCTGGGACTGGGCGGAGTTCCGCGCCCTGCCCAGCGAGGAATTCCACGTCGACCTGCACTGCGTGACCAAATGGTCCAAGCTGGCGACCACGTGGCGGGGCGTATCCCTGGACACGCTGCTGGCCCAGGCTCAGACCAGCGCCGAGTACGCGATGGCGCACTGCTACGGGGGTTACACCACGAACCTTCCGGTGGCCGACCTGCTGGACGGCCAGGCCTGGGTGGCGTACGAGTACGATGGCCAGCCGCTGGCGGCCGAGCACGGCGGCCCGGCCCGGCTGCTCGTCCCGCACCTGTACCTGTGGAAGTCGGCCAAGTGGGTGCGGCGCATCGACCTGCGGGCCAAGGACGAGCCAGGGTTCTGGGAGAGCCTGGGCTATCACAACTACGGAGACCCATGGCGCGAGCAGCGGTACTGGGGCGACTGACCTGGCAGGTCGGGACCGTCGCCGAGATTCGCGAGGAGACCGTCACCGCGCGCACCATCGTCGTCGATGTCCCGGGCTGGCCGGGGCACGCCGCGGGCCAGCACGTGGACGTGCGGCTCACCGCCGAGGACGGCTACTCCACGCAGCGGTCCTACTCGATCGCCTCGGCGCCTGCGCCGGGGCGGCTGGAGCTCACCGTGCAGCGGCTGGAGGACGGCGAGGTCTCCCCGTACCTCACCGACGGCCTGCGGCCTGGCTACCCGCTGGAGCTGCGCGGGCCGATCGGCGGCTGGTTCGTCTGGGACCCGGCGGATCCCCGGCCGGTGCTGCTGGTGGCCGGGGGCAGCGGGATGGTCCCGCTGATGTCGATGATCCGGGCCCGGGCCGCGGCCGGCAGCGAGGCCCCGTTCCGGCTGGTGTACTCGGTGCGCAGCCCGGAAACCGTGCTCTACGCCGCCGAACTCGGGCGGCTCAGCCAGGCGGCCGGCGGGTTCGGGCTGAGCTACGTATACACGCGCAGCGGCCCGCCGGGGGTGAGGGTACGGGTCGGCCGGCTGACCCCCGTGGTCCTCTCCGCGCCGGGCTGGACACCCGACGCCGCCCCCGCGGTCTTCGTCTGCGGGCCCACCGGCTTCGTGGAGGCTGCCGCCAGCCTGCTGGTCAAGGCCGGGCATGACCAGGGCGCGATCAAGACCGAACGATTCGGACCCTCCGGAGGCTGACCGTGAACGCATATCTGGACGGCAACGTGCTCGCCGGGACCCTCGGCGAGGTGTTCGCCGTGGACATCACGAGTGCCATGGGACAGTGCGCCTCGTGCGGCAGCACCGAGGCCATGGGAGAGGCGCTGGTGTACACCGACGCACCCGGCCTGGTGGCCCGCTGCCGCACCTGCGGTGAGGTCGTGCTGAGGGTCAGCCGCACCGCCGGGCGCACCTGGCTGGACATGCGCGGCATGAGCTGCCTCGAGCTGCACACCCCCGGCGAGTGACCGGGACCCGGCCATGACCAACCTTCCCCAGCCCGCCGACCGCCGCCACCTCCGGGTCTCCGACGCCGACCGGGAACAGACCGCCGAGCTGCTGCGCCAGGCGGCCGGCGACGGCCGGATCACGATCGACGAGCTGGACGAGCGCCTCGAGGCGGCCTACGCGGCCCGGACCTACGGCGACCTCAGCGAGGTCATCGCCGACCTGCCGTCCCCCGGGCAGCAGGCGCCCGCGCGGGTGGACACGGCCCCGGGCACGTTCCCGGCCTCCCGGATCGGCGGCGAGCCCGGGTCCGGGGTTTCCATCGCGATCCTGGGCGGCGTGGACCGGGGCGGGATGTGGGTGGTGCCGCCACGGCACAGCGTGGTCGCCCTGCTCGGCGGCGTCCAGCTCGACCTGCGGGAAGCGAGGTTCAGCCAGCGGGAGGTCACCATCGACGTGTTCACCCTGATGGGCGGGGTGGACATCACCGTGGGCGAGGACGTCGAGGTGGACGTGTCCGGCTTCGGCATCATGGGTGGCTTCGACCACCGGGCCACCGGCCCCGGGCTGCCCGGGGCGCCGAAAGTGCGGGTGGTCGGGCTCGCGCTGATGGGCGGGGTCAACGTGCGGCGCCGCCCGCCCAAGGGGGCGAAGAAGCACCGGGACCGCCGGAGCATCACCCCGCCCGATGCACCGCCAGAACTGTGACTTAGGCGAAAGGGCGGGGAACGGCGCCGGCCGTCCCCGCCCTTCGCATTTCGGGCCTAATGAGCCCGCCGTCCTCTTTGGTGCCGGAACGGCTTCCTTGCTCCCGGTGTCGCGACATACTGGCAGCGGCGCGGGTGCCAGCGCGCCAGTAAACCAGCGCGCCGGGTAAATCAGTACGTCGGGTAAACCAGTGCGCCAGACAGACAGGGGATCGATTATGTCGGGACGTTCCTTCGTGCCTTTGCCGGGCAGCGACCGCGGTTCCCTGCCGGAATCGCAGGAACTGGGCGCGGTGGATGAATCCCAGCAGATCGAGGTGACGCTGGTGACCCGGCGCCGGGCCGCGCTGCCCCGGGAGCTGGTCGAGGGTCCGGCCACCCTGACCACCGAGCAATTCGCCGAGCGGCACGGCACCGACCCTGCCGACCTGGAGCTCATCACGACCGTGCTGGCCGGGCACGGCCTGCAGGTCACCAGCGCGGACGCGGGGGCCCGCCGGGTCACCGCATCGGGAACGATCGCGGCCATGTCCGCGACCTTCGGCGCCACCCTGCGCTGGGTGCGCTCGCCGGACCCGGTCGCGGGGCAGAACATGGTCGAGCACCGGTACCGGGAAGGCGGGCTGCAGATCCCCGCGGAACTGGAGGGGATCGTGCTGGCCGTGCTGGGGCTGGACGACCGGCCCCAGGCCCGCGCGCAGTTCCGCCGGGCCCCGGCGGCCACCGCCCGGGCCACCGCTCCCGCCGCGCCGGCCCCGGGCGCACCGGCGCCGGGCGGGCCCGAGCCCACGGCCGCCCCGGCCGCGGCACCCACGTCTTACACCCCGCCGCAGGTCGCCGCGCTGTACCAGTTCCCGGCGGGCACCGACGGGACCGGCCAGACGATCGCGATCGTCGAACTCGGCGGCGGGTTCGGCAGCAGCGACCTCGATCCCTACTTCGCCGGCCTGGGCCTCCCGGTCCCCTCGGTCACCGCGGCCAGCGTGGACGGCGCCGTCAACCAGCCCGGCCAGGACCCGAGCGGCGCGGACGGTGAGGTCCTGCTGGACATCGAGGTGGCCGGGGCGGTGGCCCCGGGTGCGGCGCAGATCGTCTACTTCGCGCCCAACACCGACCAGGGCTTCGTGGACGCGGTGACCACCGCGGTGCACGCCACCCCCACGCCCACGGTGGTCAGCATCAGCTGGGGCCAGTCCGAGGACGCCTGGACCGCCCAGGCCCGGACCGCCCTGGACCAGGCCATGGCGGACGCGGCGGCGCTCGGCGTCACGGTCTGCGTCGCAGCGGGCGACAACGGCAGCAGCGACGGGCAGAGCGGCAGCGGCGCCCACGTCGACTTCCCCGCGTCCAGCCCGCACGCGCTGGCGTGCGGGGGGACCAGCCTGCGCGGCAACGCCGGGACCGGCGTGATCAGCTCCGAGACGGTGTGGAACGACGGGGGCTCGGGCGGCGCCACTGGCGGCGGGGTGAGTGATGCCTTCGGCCTCCCGTCCTGGCAGGCGGCCGCGGGCGTGCCCGCCCAGGCGGGCGCGGCGGCCGGGAGCGCGGCGGGCCGTGGTGTGCCGGACGTGGCCGGCTGCGCCGACCCGGCCACCGGCTACCAGGTCCGGGTGGACGGGCAGTCCACGGTGATCGGCGGGACGAGTGCCGTGGCCCCGCTGTGGGCGGGGCTGATCAGCCGGCTGGCCCAGTCCACCGGGAAGTCGTTCGGCCTGATCCAGTCGCAGCTGTACGCGGGCGTGACGGCGGGGACGGCGGTGCCGGGCTTCCGCGACATCACCAGCGGCAGCAACGGCGCCTACGCGGCCGGGCCGGGCTGGGACGCCTGCACCGGGCTCGGCTCCCCGGAGGGCAGTACCCTGCTCACCATGCTGGGCAGCGGCCAGGCCGGGGCCTAGCCCAGGCGATCACTGGCGGGGCCCGCGGGTTACTCCGGCTTGCGGCCGAGGGTGGCCGGGGCCCCGTAGCTCCGGAGCACCTCCGGTACGGCCACGACACCCCCCTCGTCCTGGAAGTTCTCCATGATCGAGAGCAGCGACCGGGCCGTCGCGCCGGTTCCGTTGAGGGTGTGCGCGAACTGGAGCTTGCCGTCGCGGCGGAACCGGATGTTCAGCCGCCGGGCCTGGTAATCGGTGGTGTTCGAGCAGGAGGTGATCTCCCGGTAGCGCTGCTGGGCCGGGAACCACGCCTCGATGTCGTATTTCTTGGCCGCGGGCGCGCCGAGGTCCCCCACCGCGATGTTCATCACCCGGTACGGGAGCCCGAGGGCCTGGACAATCTCCTCCTCGTGCGCGAGCAGTTCCTCATGGAACGCGGCCGACTGCTCGGGGACGCAGTAGACGTACATCTCCACCTTGTCGAACTGGTGGACCCGGAACATGCCCTTGGTGTCCTTGCCCGCAGCGCCGGCCTCGCGCCGGAAGTTCGTGGTGAACGCCGCGTACCTGGCGGGCAGCTCACTCTCCTCGAGCCGCTCGTCGGTGTGGATGCCCGCGAGCGCCACCTCCGACGTGCCGGTCAGGTACAGGTTGTCCCGTTCCAGGTGATAGAGGTTGGACTCCTCGGTGGGCAGGAACCCGGTGCCGTACATGGCGCGCTCGCCCACCAGCACCGGCGGCAGCACGGTCATGAACCCCTTGCCGGCCAGGCGGTCCAGCACGAAGCGGTACATGGCCATCTCGGTCGTGGCCACGTCACCGAACCGGTAGGCGAACCGGGACCCGGACAGCCGCGCGCCGCGGGCCATGTCGATCCAGCCCGCCGGGCCGCCGAGGTCGGTCGCGTCCCGGACCGGGAACGGGAACTCGCGCCGCTCACCCCAGGTGCGCAGCACGACCGAGTCCTCCTCGGCCAGGCCGTCCGCGGCCGAGGGATCGGGCAGGTTGGGGATCCGGGCCAGCAGCTCCTGCCGGGCCCGCTCGGCCTGGGCCAGGTCGGTCTCGGCCGCGTCGAGTTCCTTGCGGAGCTGCTGCAGCTCGGCGAGTTCCTCCGGGCTGGGCTTGCCGCCCCGGGACGATCGCTTCTGCGCGGCCCGCAGGGTCTCGGCCCGTTCGGTCAGCTCCCGCCAGGTCTGGTCGGCGGCCAGCAGGGCATCGAAGTCGTCGGCGGCACCACGCCGGGTGAGCGCCGACCGGTAGCGGTCTGGCTCCTGGCGCGCGGCCCTCAGGTCAATCACGTGCGCGAGTCTATCGGGCACCCACTGCCGCTCCGGTGCATCACGGGAGGTCGAGGCAGACCAGCCCCCAGGGCCGGTCCGACACCCGGGTCATGACCAGGGTGGCCCGGCGGGAGCCGGTCAGCTTCAGCTGGCGGTGCAGCTGGCCGACGTCGCCCGCCAGCCCGCGGCGGCGGATATCCACCGCGCCGATACCGAGGTCGCGCAGCCGGGCGGGCAGCCGCTTCTGGTTCCACGGCCCGGAGTCGATGACCCGCAGCGTGCGGGCGAACGGGGTGCGCACCGCGGTGTCCGTGCACAGGAACGCGATCTGCGGGTCGATCTGCCACGCGCCCAGCTGCCGCGCGAGCTCCCCGACCAGCCCGGCCCGGGTCACCGCGGGGTTCGGGTCGAGGAGGAAGGGGCCGGGTGCCGCGACCGGGACCGGCGGCCCGGCCTCGGGGGTGAGCGTGTCGCCACCGGGCAGGATGGTGGCCCGGGTCGCGGGCCCCGCGAGCGATGGAGACCACGCCACCGCCTCCTTCAGATCCCGCGCGGCCGCGACGAACTCCAGCTCCCAGCCCTCGGGAACCGCGTCCCGCGCGATCCCCGGAGCCGCCTTGATCCCCACCGCGGGGACACGCCCGGCCAGGCCCAGGCACCACTCCAGCGGCGGTTCGCTCGCGCCGGGGCCCAGCCGGCGGTGCGCCGTGCGCCGGGCCGGGTCGATGAACACCGCGCCCACCCCGGCCAGGTCCGCCTCCCGCACGTCATCCCGGGCCGGGCGCACGGAGCCGTCCACGCCGTAGGCCGCCGCGTTCAGCATGGCCATCCGCAGGTGCAGCGGGTCCCGGTCCACCGCCCGGACCTGGTGCTCCCCGGCCAGGGCCACCAGGTCACCGCCGATGCCGCAGCACAGGTCGGCGAGCACGCCCGCCGCCGCGAACCGGGCCTGCCGGTGCCGGGCCACCATCTCGGCGGACGCCTGCTCCAGGCCGGCCCGGGTGAAGAACATGTCCATGGCCCGGCTGAACTTCGCCCGGCCGGCGAGCCGCAGCTCATGCTGGGCCAGGGCCGCCGCGACCAGCGCGGGCGGGTAGCTCTCGCGCAGCCGGGTGCCCAGCGCCAGCGCGGTATCCGGGCTGAGGTCCTGGTCACGCAGCGAGTCCAGCAGTTCTGCACCCGGGGCGGTCAGCAGCGCATCGAGATCCGCCGCGCTCGTCACACCGGGGTCTCCTGATTCACCGTGACCCGGTCGGCGGCTGGCTGGCCGGGCCGGGTGGCCAGCACGGAGCCCGCCAGGATGAGGCCGAAGGCGGCGATGATCTCCGGGGTCAGCGGCTCGCCGAGCACCCCGACCCCGAGGGCCACGGCCACGGCCGGGTTCACGTACGTGATGACCGTGGCGCGGGCCGGGCCGACCTCGGCGATCAGCTGGAAGAACAGCACGAAGGCGAGCGCCGTGCAGATCAGCGCCAGCCCGGCCAGGCTGGCCAGCACCTCGGCGGACGGGACGGACTGGGGCCAGGTCAGCGCGGCCGCGGGCGCATAGACCACCGCCGCGAACCCCAGGCAGACGGCGGTCACCCCCAGGCCGGGCAGGCCGGCCAGCTTGCGGCTGGCGATCAGCGGCCCGGTGGCGTACCCGACCGCGGTGAGCATCACCTCGGCGATGGCCAGCAGGTCACCGTGCAGCGCGCCCGGCCCGACGAGCAGCGCCACTCCGGCCAGCCCGCCGAGCAGGCCGGCCCAGCGCAGCGGCGTGAGCCGCTCGCCGCCCCCGGTGAGCCGGGCCAGGGCCACCCCGATGATCGGCACCGAGGCGATGAGCAGGCCGCTCATCGAGCTGGACAGCCGCCGCTCCGCGAGGGACAGGAACAGCCAGGGCAGGATGATCTCCACGCAGGCGAACACGGCCAGCCAGCGCCAGTGCGGGCGCAGCGCCCGGAGCTGGCCGCGGTACACGGCCAGCGGCAGCAGGACCACGGCACCACCGGCCACCCGCGCGAAGACCAGCACGGGCACCGAGACCCCGCCGTCCGCGACCTTGATGAGCAGGTAGGGCACGCCCCAGATCAGGCTCATCGCCGTGAAGAGGATCCAGCCACGGCGGCTCACTCACGTACCTCCCATAGTCCCGCTGGCAGGCTACCCGGAAATGCCGGTTCACCCGGAGACACAGCTGCCCAGGGGGCCCACCTGGAGGCACCGCCCGCCCGGCTGACCGGGCGGCGGGGTGGCACCGGACCGCGGCCAGGGCGTGGCGCGCGGTGGACTTCGCGCTGTCCCTGGCGACCGCGCAGCCGCCGCGGCCCGCAGCCGCGGCCCGTACCCCTGCCGTGAGGTGCGGATTAATCTCCGCAGGGCGTCCCGGCGCTGGGCCGGGGTCAGGCCGGGAAGCAGGTAGATGACGGGCTGCCGCCCGCAGGTGCGGACCTGGGCGTGGCGGCCCTGGGGCAGGTCTGCATAGCGGATCGTGATCACTGACGGGACCCTCGTGCCGCGCTGTCGGGGTTACGCCTGTTCCCCCCACCTGGGAACAGAATGTGATCACGTTATCACGCAGAAGAACCGCGACACTGGTGAAACGGGGTGAGACTGGCACGCAACCAGGACTCCGGCGGCGGCGTTAACCCCCCGTATCCGGCTACGCTCGGGCCATGCATCCGATCCCGGAGGGGAGCACCGCCGGCGTGGCCACCGCCGGGCGGGGCGCCTCCGCGTCAGCCAGTCCCCCGGCGGGCCCCGCCGGGCTGCGGCTGCGCTGGGCCCTGCCGGCCGCCGCGGCCGGCGGGGTGGCGCTGGCGGGCGCGTTCCCGCCGGTGGGCATCTGGCCGCTGGCGGCCATCGGGCCGGCCCTGCTGGTGATCACCCTGTACCGCCAGGGGCTGCGGGCCTCGTTCGTCATCGGGCTGGTCTTCGGGATCGCCTTCTTCGTGCCGCTGCTGTCCTGGCTGGTCAACGTGGCCTGGTACGCGTGGGCGGCGCTGGCCATCGCCGAGGCGGTGATCTTCGGGCTGCTCTCGGTGGGACAGCGGCTGCTGCTGGGGCTGCCCGGCTGGCCGCTGGCCGTGGGCGGCTGGTGGGTGGCGGCCGAGGCGTTGCGGGCCCGCTGGCCCTACGCCTTCCCGTGGGGCCGGCTGGCGATGAGCCAGGCGGGCGCGCCCACCGCGCGCTGGGCCGCGATCGGCGGGCCCCCGCTGCTGTCCTTCCTGGTCGCGGTGACCGGAGCGATGCTGGCCTGGCTGGTCCTGCGCGCCGCGGCCGCCGCGGGCCCAGGCCGCACGGGAACGGGCCGCACGGGAACCGGCTGGCGGCGTCCCGCCCTCGCGGCGCTGGCCACGGCGGCCACGGCCGGGGCCGCCCTGGCGGGCGGCCTGCTCCCGGTGGACGGGGCCGGGGCGGGGCAGCGGACCGTGACGGTGGCCGCGGTCCAGGGGGACGTCCCGCACGCCCGGTCCCTGCCAGACCTGCTCCGCGCGACCACGGTCACCGACAATCACGCCGCCGCGACCCGGGCCCTGGCCGCGCAGGTCGCCTCCGGCGCCCGGCCCGCCCCGGACATGGTGATCTGGCCGGAGAACTCGACCGACCTCGACCCCGGCCAGTACCCCGCTATCTACGCCGCGATCGCCGGCGCGGTAGCCGCCATCGACCGGCCCGTCCTGGTCGGCGCGCTGCTGGAGAACCCGCTGCGCAACACGGGCCAGCTGTGGCTGCCCCGGCGCGGACCGGGGGCGATCTACGTGAAACGCCAGCTGGTCCCGTTTGGCGAGTACATCCCGTTCCGCAGCCTGCTCGCGCACGTCACCTCGCTGGTCAACTTGCAGCCGGTCAACTTCACCGCCGGCCACCGGGCGGTGGTGTTCCGCCACGGCGCGATCCGGCTCGGCGACGTGATCTGCTACGAGGTCGGCTTCGACGGGCTGGTGCGCTCCGAGGTGACCGCGGGCGCCAACCTGCTCGCGGTGCAGTCCAACGACGCCACGTTCGAGGTGGATGGCCAGTCCGGCGAGTCCACCCAGCAGGTGGCCATGGCCCGGATCGACGCGATCACGTCGGACCGCGCCATCGTGTACGCGTCCACCACCGGGGAGAGCGCCATCATCGCCCCGGACGGCGCCGTGCTGGCCCGCACCGGGCTGTGGCAGCGGGCCGTGCTGGACAAGAGGGTCCCGCTGCGCAGCGGCCTCACCCTCGCCGACCGGCTGGCCGGCTGGCCGGAGGCGGTACTCACGGGCCTGACCATCGCGGGCCTGGGCTGGGCCATCGCCCGGGCCGTGGCCGGAGCCCGGCGCCGCCGCACGCCCGGCACCAGGTAAGGCCGCCTGGCATCCCGTAAGGCACGCCCGGCACCACCTCACGCAGCCGCCCGGCACCACGCAACGCACGCACGGCGCCACGTAACGCGCGTATCACGGATAGGCCCGGGCGGACCCGGCACGCCGGGAGAGGCCGACAATGGAGTCATGGCAGTGTGGCGGGCCTTCGCCGAGCCGTTCCGGTATGCGGCGCTGGCGGCCGGCGCGCTGCCCACCCTGGCCTTCCCCCAGCTGAACCTGGAGTTCCTCGGCTGGTGCGGGCTGGTGCCCGGGATCCTCATCATCCGCAGCGCACCGTCCGCCCGCGAGGCCGCGGTGCGCGGCTGGTGGCTGGGCGCCGGCTTCATCGTGGCCTCGCTGTACTGGCTGATCCCCAACATCGGCCCCGCGCTGCTGCTGGTCGCGGTGGTGTTCGGGGTCTTGTGGACCGGGTTCGGGCTGGCCGCCTGGACCCTGCTGCACCCGCCGCTGCGGGCCGCCCGCGCGCTGGCCGCGCTGGCCGTGCTGCCCGGCTACTGGGTGTTCACCGAGTGGGCCCGGTCCTGGCAGGGCTTCGGCGGCCCCTGGGACGTGCTGGGCGCCAGCCAGTGGCAGCATCCCGCGGTGCTCGCCCTGGCCGCGGTGGGCGGTGTCTGGCTGATCAGCTTCGCCCTGGTGGCGGTCAACACCGGCCTGGCGATCCTGCTGCTGGCCCGGTCCATGGCGGTGCGCGCCGCGGGGGCCGCCGGGGTCGCGGTGGCGCTGGCCGCGGGACCGGCGGCCTTCGCCCTCAGCGCGGCCGTGCCACCGGCCCGGCACGTCACGGTGGCGCTGGTCCAGCCCGGCCTGACCAGCGGCAGGAACCAGCGGGTGGACGCGAGCCTGCGGCTGTCCGGCGGGCTGCGCGCCGCCCGCCCGGACCTGATCGTCTGGGGGGAGAGCAGCGTCGGCACCGACCTCGAGCGCCAGCCGGTGCTACTGCGGCAGATCAGGCGGGTGGCCGCGGGCAGCGGCGGCCAGGTGCTGGTGAACCAGGACGCCTCCCTGCCGGACGGGGCGCGGTCCAAGGTGGCCCTGCTGATCGGGCCCGGGGGCATCGAAGGCTCGTACACCAAGACACGCCTGGTCCCGTTCGGCGAGTACATCCCGCTGCGCGCCGCGCTCGGCTGGATCGCCGCCATCAGCCAGGCCGCCGCGAGCAACATGGTGCCCGGCCACGGCGCGCACCTGGTCCACGCCACCGACCGGCTGGGCCGGCCGCTGCCGCTCGGCGTGCTGATCTGCTTCGAATCCGCCTTCCCCGACATGTCCCGGGTGGACACGGAGCAGGGGGCCCAGCTCCTCGTGTACCAGACCTCCGACTCCACGTTCCAGAAGAGCTGGGCGCCGGCCCAGCACGCGTCGCTGAGCGCGGTGCGGGCCGCGGAGACCGGCCGCCCGGTGGTCCAGGCCGCCCTGACCGGGGACACGGTGGCCTTCGACGCCCGCGGGCGGCGGCTGGCCCTGATGACCGCCGGGCAGCGGGGGGTGACCGTGGTGCGGCTGGGGCTGCCCCCGGCCGGCGCGCGCACCCCGTACGACCGGCTCGGCGACTACGTGCCCTGGGCCGCGACCGGCATCGTCGCGCTGGCCGCTATCACCGGTTGGCAGATGGTTCGCCGGGCTCGTGGCGGACGGGTACCTTTGGAAGGCAACCTCCGGCGCGCCCGGTCCGTCTCAGTAGTGGGTGCTTCGCCCGGAACCAGTCCGCCCCCGGACGACGTTGACGAACGGGCGCCACAGTCCCCCCCGGCAGACCGCCCTGGGCCCGTGGCGTGAGGGCAACCCCCGCCGTGGCAGCAAACCGCCACGGCCGCAAGTGGGCAGCAATAGGAGGATCCGCAGTGCGGCAGAGCGACAGGGCTGACGGCCAGCGCCCCATCCGGTCAGGCAGCCAGGGCAGGACCGCCGGACCCGGCCGCTGGCTCGCGTTCACCGCCGTCACCGGCGCCGCAGGCCTGCTGATCGCGGCCTGCTCCAGCGGATCACCCACGGCCAGCGGGAACCCGGGCCAGACCAGCTCGGCCCAGGCTACGGCCTCCGCTGCCGCGGCCGCCGCCGAGCTGCACATCACCCCGGGCAACGGGCACCATGACGCCAACCCCAGCAAGGGCATCACGGTCACCGCGGCCAGCGGCACAATCAAGAGCGTCACCGTGACCTCCGGGCACCAGACCGTGAGCGGCGCGCTCAACGGGAAGCACACGGTCTGGCGGAACCAGTGGGCGCTGCAGCCGTCCCGCAGCTATCACGTGCGCGCCACGGCGGTCAACTCGTCCGGGACCACGGTCACCACGACGAGCAGCTTCCATACGCTGACGCCGGCCGCCTCCGACACCGCCATGATCTTCGAGGGCTACAAGCAGTCCTACGGCGTCGGGATACCCATCCGCATCTCGTTCAGCTCCCCGGTGACCAACAAGGCCGCAGTGGAGAAGTCCCTCCAGGTGAGCAGCTCCAAGCCGGTGACCGGGGCCTGGTACTGGGACGGCAACCAGACGCTGTACTTCCGCACCATGAACTACTGGCCCGCGAACACCACGGTCTCGTTCGACGGTCACCTGAACGGCGTGGAGGCCTCCCCCGGCGTGTTCTTCACCGCCGACCTCACCCAGACCTTCGACATCGGGCCGTCACTGGTCGTGGTGGCCAGCACCAAGACGCACTACCTGAACGTCTTCTACAAGGGCAAGCTGTGGGGGCACTGGCCGATCAGCACCGGCCGGCCGGGCCTGGACACCGTGGACGGCACGTACATCACGCTGGAGAAGGGCAACCCGGTGCGGATGGTCGGCAACGGGTACAACGAGCTGGTCAACGACGCGGTGCGGTTCACCTACAGCGGCGACTACCTGCACTCGGCGCCCTGGTCGGTGGGCGAGCAGGGGAACACCAACGTCAGCCACGGCTGCGTGAACCTCTCCCCGCAGCACGCGGCCATGTACTACAACCTCGCGACGCCCGGGGACCCGGTGACCGTAACCGGCAGCCCGAAGCCGGGCCGGTGGGACGACGGCTTCACCGTGTGGTTCCTGACCTGGAAGCAGCTACTGAAGGGCAGCGCGACGGGACAGGCCGTGCAGGTCACCTCGTCCGGCAGCACGTTCGTCAGCCCGTCGTCGGTGACGCAGGCGCCGGCCACCGCCCGGCTGGCCGGCGCCAAGCCGGACAACTCCGCCGCCCAATCCTAGGAAGCACGGGCCTAGGAAGCACGGGCCTAGGAAGCACGGGCCTAGGAAGCACGGGCCTAGGAAGCACGGGCCTAAAGAAGCACGGGCCTGAGCGTCTGCCGCCTGGTCTTCAGCGTGGTACCGCGCCAGCAGCGCCTCCTCGGCGTCCCGGCGCGGGAACATGACGAACACGAGCGCGGCGCCGAGCAGGACGCCCAGGATGGCGGCCGAGTAGGCCCACTGGTCGCCGGCCAGGAACGCGTTCCTGGCCGCCGCGGTGATCTTCGCGGCGTACTGCGGGTAGCGCTGCGCGACCTCCTGCGCCCCGGCGAACGACTTCTCGAGCTGGTTCTGCACGCCGCTGGTGATTGTGCTGCGGTCCGGTGCGCTGGCCACCGACCGGGCGACGGCCCGGGCGTAGCCGGCCGTGAGCAGCGCGCCCAGGATCGACTGCATGATCGCGCCACCCAGGTCGCGCTGCAGGTCGGCGGTGCCGGAGGCCATCCCGGCGCGGCGTATGGGGACGGAACTGGTGAGCGAGTGCGAGGCCGGCGTGCCGGCCAGCCCCACCCCGGCCCCCAGGAACGCGAAGGCCAGCCCGACCACCCAGTACGAGCTGCCCTGCTTCCAGCCCAGCAGCATGGTGACGAAGCTGAGCAGGCAGAACAGGTACCCGCCGAGCAGCGTGAAGCCCGACCCGCGGGCGTGGGTGAGCCGGGCCGACAGCGGGGCGAACGCCACCATGCACACGGCCGCCGGGAGGATGGCCAGCCCGGCGCGCAGCGGTGAGTAGCCGAGCACGTCCTGCAGGTACTGCTGGCCAATGAAGATGGAGCCCATCAGCGACCCGAACACGATGATCCCGCCCACGGCCGCCACCCAGAAGATCCGCCGTCCCGCCACGTGCAGGTCGTAGAGGGGCGCCCGGGCCCGGCGCTGGCGGAGGAAGAACCCGGCCCCGGCGGCCAGCGCGACCAGGGCCGTGCCGAGAGCCAGGGTCCCCGCGCCCGGTACCGGCGCGAAATTGATCGCTATTACCAGGGCCGCAACGAAAACCATCGACAGGACTCCGCCTGGATGGTTGACGGGGTCGGTGGTCTCGTTGACGTGTGACGGCACGCAGGCCAGCGCCAGGATCAGGGCCACCACCGCCAGCGGCAGGGTGAGCAGGAAGGCTGATCCCCACCAGAAGTGCTGGAGCACCAGGCCGGCCAGCAGTGGCCCCAGGGCGGTGATCGCACCGCCGAGACCGGACCACAGGGCGATGGCCCTGATCCGGGCGGGTCCCGACCACAGCGCGGTAATCAGGGCCAGGGTCGTGGGGTACGCCATGCCCGCGGAGACGCCGCCGAGCAGGCGGCCGGCCAGCAGGACGCCGGCGTCCGGGGCGTACGCGGCCATCAGGCAGGCCGGGACGGACAGCAGCACGCCCGCCACCAGCATCATCCGGCGGCCGTAGCGGTCGCCTACCGCCCCGAGATAGAGCACCGACCCGGCCAGGCCGAGCGAGTAGCCGATGGCGATCAGGTCGAGCGCGGTCTGCCCGGTGTCGAAGGCCCGGCCGATGTCGGGCAGCGCGACGTTGGCCACGGTGAGGTTCAGGTTCGCCACCGCGGCCACCACGATCAGCGCGAGGAGGACCAGGGGCGCGTGGCGGGGCGCCGTCCCCGCACCGGCGGTGCCCTGGGCGGTGGCGGTGGCCAAGGTCCCCTCCCAGGGGGGCTGGCCAAGATCTAATCAGATCACAGCGGCCGCGCGTCATCCGCAGCGGGTGAAGTGACCAGGTCCGCAGGCCCCGGGTCCAGCCCGCCGGGCTCCAGATGGCCCAGGTCAGGGCGAGTAGCGGGCCACCTGCGGCCCAGGCGGGTGGCTACCTGCTGGACCGCCGCGGCGGTCCACGCGGCCGGCCGCGGGCTGGCCCCGTCCACCAGGCCATTCCAGTACAGCGACCAGGTTCCGGCCAGCACCCGGCGGACCCCGGGCGCGGTGAGCAGCCGCACCGTGGCCGACGCAGTGCGCGGCTGGCGCAGCAGAGTGGCCTGCAGGGCCGAGGCCCCCGGCAGGTAGCGGCCGAACGCGGCCGTCATCGCGTCGGTGTAGGCGGCGGCCGCGTGCCCCGGGCCGGCCAGCAGGCACTCCGCGGCCAGCCGCGCGCTGACCATGCCGGGCCCGATGCCCTCGCCTTGCAACGGGTTGATCAGCCCGGCCGCGTCGCCGGCCAGTAGCACGTTCCCGGCCGCGGGCGGGGTGCCGGTGCCGCCCATCCGCAGCCAGCCGCCGGTCACCGGCCCGGTCCGGGCCTCCGGGGCCAGGTCGCCCGAGGTGCGCAGCATGGTGCAGAACCGGGCCAGGTCGTCCCGGAGCCGGGCCTGGCGCCGCCGGGTGCCCAGGCCCACCCCGATGCCCACGTTGGCCTGGCCGTCCGCACCAGGGAAGAGCCAGCCATACCCCGGGTAGATCCGCCAGGGTGACTGGTCCAGCAGGACCAGCAATGGCAGCGGCACCTCGGCGGGGATGTACGCGCGGATGGCGAAGCCCCACAGGGCGCTGTCCGGGTCCAGCAGGCCGGCCAGCCGGGCGACCGGGCTGAGCGCGCCGTCCGCGCCGATGAAGGCGTCCGCGGCCAGCTGCCGCCCGTCGCTGGTGATCAGCGCGCGGACCGGGCCGCCGGGCGGCCGGTCCACCCCGCTGACCCGGGCCCGGATGGGTTCCGCGCCCGCCTGGATGGCGGCCGTGCGCAGCGCGTCGTCCAGGACGACCCGGGGGATGACCACGCCGTGCCCCGGGTAGGTCCGGCCGCGGAACGCCGGCAGCCGCGAGCGGTGCCCGGACGGGCCCACCACGAGGAGGTCCGCGCCCTGCCCGGCGTCCGGCACCGACACGCCCAGCTCGTCGAGCAGGCCCACGCCGCGGGGCCCGACCAGGTCACCGCACGCCTTGTCGCGGGGGAAGGCCGCCTTGTCCACCAGCGCGACGCGGGCGCCGCCGCGGGCCAGCACCAGCGCGGCCACGCTCCCGGCCGGCCCGGCGCCGGCCACCACCACGTCGAAACCTGCGGTGCTCACCGGGCCAGCACCAGGGCCAGGGCCAGGGTTCCGGTCGCCCAGGTGAAGTAGCGGAGCGCGCGTTCCAGCGGGGCGAGCAGGTCAGCCCGGCCGAGTTCCTGCTCGCTGCCGTCGCGCCAGGTGACCCGGACCGACACCGACGCGATCCGGCGGCGCAGCGCCCGGGCCGGGGTGCTCAGCGAGCGCTGGCCCATGGACAGGAAGAACGCGGCGGCCGCGGCGACCAGCACGGGCGGGGGCAGCGTCCAGTGCTGGGCGTACGCGCCGACCAGGACCGGGAACGCACCCCAGGCCGCGCCGAACCAGAAGTCGCTGTGCAGCAGGCCGCCGAGCAGTTCCAGGTTGTACCCGCAGACCAGGATCGCGCCCACGATCACGAACGGGAGCAGCCGCAGGCCCCCGTCGATCAGGCCCATCACGACCGCGATGGCGATGGACACCCCGGCGGTAATGGCCAGGACCACGCCGCTGATGCCGGTGCTCAGCGGCCGGCCGTTGAGCTCGTCGAGGGCGTGCGCGCCGACCCCCACGGCCAGGAAGAACGCGAGCATCGTGGCCCCCAGCCGCCACAGCACCGGGTGCGGCACCAGTGCCGCCCCGATCGCCACGTAGGAGAGGTGCCACATCGTGTACGGCGGGTGCAGCAGCGTCAGCCAGTCGCGGAAGCCGCCGGTGCCGCGGCCCACCGCGTAGAAGGCGGTCTTCTCGGTCCGCGCGCTCACGAACCAGGTCCCGCGGGCGGCGCGGCCTTGCGGGCCCACATCACCAGCCCGCCACCCAGGCTCATCACGCTGACCCCGATGTCGGTCAGGCCCGCCGCCCGCCAGGCCGCGATGTGATCGTCGAGGGGATGCCGCCGGTAGTGCACGGAGATGCTGGGCCCGAGGAAGCGGCCGACCCGGTACCAGGCCGCGCCGCCGGTCAGCGCGCCGAGCACAGGCAGCGCCAGCCGGGTGTAACACCACCAGGCCAGCCGCCACCCGGGCTGCGGCGGCACGTAGAACTCGAGGCTGGCCAGGGTGCCGCCGGGCCGCAGGCAGCGGGCCATCTCGGCCACGGTCGCGGCCGGATCGTCCACGTAACGCAGCAAGTAGGAGAAGGTCACCGCGTCGAAGGTGGCGTCGGGAAACGGGAGGTCATCCGCCCGGCCGACGGCCAGCCGGACCCGGCCGCGGCCGCCGGGGCGCCGGGTCCGGGCCACGCCGGCCCGCAGCATGGGCTCATTCAGGTCGACCCCGACCACGCTGGCGCCGGTCCGGGCGGCCACCGCCAGGGCGATCCCGGCCGGGCCGGTGGCCACGTCCAGCGCCAGGCCCGGCTGGCCGGCCGCGGTGTGGCTGACCACCGCCCGCCGCCAGCGCCGGTCCTGGCCCATCGAGAGCAGGTAGGCGAGCCGGTCGTAGCGGGCGGGCAGGCCGACGAACACGGCACGCGCCACCGGCTCGCCGCGCAGGCGGGCATCCTGGGCGGGTGGCGCGGTCACCGCGTGCCGGGCTGAGCCAACGGGAGCTCCCAGTGCTGCCTAGGTGCTGCGAGGGTCGTGCGGCCAGCGGCCACGTACTGGGATCGTCGCACGGGCGCCCGCGATGGGCAAGGAACCCGGTCCGGGGCACCGGCGGCCGGTGCCCCGGGCCACGGGCTAACTCGCCTCGGGCAGGCGGGTCCGCGGCGGCCCGCTGCGGCGGCCCGGCGCGGCACGGTTCGTCCCGGACTGCGGGCGCCCGTCGCGGCCGGGCCGGGCGCGGCCACTGCGGCCAGGCCGGCCTCGCCGGGACTGGCCGGGCGGCGAGCCAGCCGGACGCTCCGGCCGGGGCGGCGGCGGCGGGATCGGCGTCCCGGACGTCGCGATGTCCCGGACCGCCGGGTCCCCCGGCTGCACCTGGTGCCGGGCCGGGCTGACCCCGGCCGCCTCCTGCAGCCGCGCGACCTCGCGGGCCTGGGCGGGATCGACGAGCGCGAGCACGGTCCCGGTCGCACCAGCCCGGCCGGTGCGGCCCGAGCGGTGCAGGTAATCCTTGTGGTCGTTCGGCGGGTCAAAGTGGACGACCAGGCCGACGTCGTCGATGTGCAGGCCGCGGGCGGCCACGTCGGTAGCGACCAGGACCCGCGGGTAGCCCGCGGCGAACCCGTCCAGGGCGCGCTGGCGCTGGTTCTGGCTGAGGTCGCCGTGGATCGCGCCCGCCTCGACGCCCGCCCGGGTGAGCTGCTTGGCCAGCCGGTCCGCGCCGTGCTTGGTCCGGACGAAGAACAGGGTGCGGTCCGGCCGCCCGGCGATCTCGGCGGCGATGTCCACCTTGTCCGACGCGGGCAGCACGAACACCTGATGGTCCGCGGCCACGCCCGGCTCGGTCACCGGGGCGACAGCGTGCAGGGCCGGGTCGGTCAGGTAGGCGGTAACCAGCCGGTCCACGTCCCGGTCCAGGGTGGCCGAGAACAGCATCCGCTGCCCGGCCGGCGGTGTCGCGTCGAGCAGCTGGGTCACGGCCGGCATGAAGCCCAGGTCGGCCATGTGATCGGCCTCGTCCAGGACGGCGATCTCCACCTGGGCCAGGCTGGCGGCGCCGCGGCCGATCAGGTCGATGAGCCGCCCGGGCGTGGCGACCACGATGTCGACCCCGCGGGCCAGCTGCTCGATCTGGCGGCCCATGGGGGCACCGCCGTACACGGTGGTGACCCGGACGCCGATCCGGCGGCCCAGCGGGGCCAGCACCTCGGCCACCTGACGGGCCAGTTCCCTGGTCGGGACCAGGACCAGGCCGCGCGGGGACCGGGACTGGCGGGGGCTCGCCGGATGGGCCAGCCGGGCCAGCAGGGGCAGGCCGAAGGCCAGGGTCTTACCTGACCCGGTCTGCGCGCGGCCGAGGACGTCCCGGCCGGCCAGCGCGTCGGGGAGCGCGCGGGCCTGGATGGCGAACGGGGCGGTGATGCCCTGCTCGCCGAGCGCCGAGACCAGCGGGCCGGGCAGGCCGAGCTCGGCGAACGTCGTGGCGGCCGGGGCCGGCGCGCTGAGCGCGGCGGTCAGCGCGCGCTCAAGCTCGGAGGTAACGGGGCGGGGCGGGGCGGGCCGGTTAGGCCGGCCCTGGTACGACGGCCTGCGCGGGCTGGCCGACCGGCCGGGGCGGGCCGGCCTCCGCCGCCGGTGACCGGCAGACGGGCCGGATCCCTGGGCAGCAGGGCGCTGGGGCACGGTGAACTCCATCCATGATTCGGGGGCCGCGCCGCGGGACCAGCGTCACGATAACGGCGAACCAGGCTGGCTGAGCCATGCTGGCTCAGCGGCGTGCTAACAACCGGGGCTCACCGGGAAGCGGACTGCTCACAGATGCGACCACGCGGGCAACTTGCCCGCGGAAGTGGCGACATCTTCAGCCGCCTAATGACTCAACCCTACCAGTGGCGTTCTTCTTCCCCCGGGCCCGGGGCGGCGGGGAATCCCCGTCCAGGCCGGGCTTCTCGAAGTAGCTGACCGCCAGGTAGGCGGCGACGAAGGCCACCACCATGCCGATGAGCAGGGCCAGTTCTGTGGTGGGGATGGTGGTTTCGCCGCTGAGCACGAATAGGATCCGCCGGATCACCGCGACCAGCCCGACCACGATGAACGGCTGCGCGGCGAGGCGGTGCGCCCTCAGTGAGAGCACGACCGTATGCACGATCTCGACCAGGATCAGGACGAGCAGGACCCGGTCCAGCAGGTTGATGGCGGCGGTGGGGATGCCGCGCCGCTGCACATCCTGGATGAAGCCCACCACCCCGGAGACGGCCAGCGTGGCGGCCAGGACGATGAGCACCACGCCCACGGCCACGGTCACGAAGTCCTGGGCGTGCTCCAGGGCCCAGATCGAGGCGGCCACCGCGGGACGGGGGGCCGGCTCGGCCCCCGGCTCAGCCCCCGGCTCACTGTTCTCACTCACGTGGGTCACTCACGTCTGGGGGGCCTCCAGCGCGGCCGCGTGGTCCGGCACGTAGGTCTGCATCTCCCGGGGCACCCGCACGTAGCCCTTGGCCGGCGGCCGCGATGGCAGCTCCAGCGTCGTGTGCTGGACGTCGTGGTAGGGGATGGTGGAGAGCAGATGGGCGATCATGTTGATCCGGGCCCGCCGCTTGTCGTCGCTTTCCACGACGTACCAGGGCGCCTCGGGAATGTCGGTGTGCAGCATCATCTCGTCCTTGGCCCGGCTGTAGTCCTCCCACCGGGTGACCGACTCCAGGTCCATGGGAGACAGTTTCCACCGCCGCATGGGATCTTCCAGGCGGGACCGGAACCGCTCCTGCTGCTCGGCGTCGCTGACCGAGAACCAGTACTTGCGCAGCAGTATGCCGTCTTCGACCAGCATCCGCTCGAACAGCGGGCACTGATGCAGGAACCGAGCGTAGTCCTCCTTGGAGCAGAACCCCATGACGTGCTCGACCCCGGCGCGGTTGTACCAGCTCCGGTCGAACAGGACGATCTGGCCGCCGGCGGGCAGGTGCTCGACGAACCGCTGGAAGTACCACTGGGTCTGCTCCCGCTCGGTCGGCGCGGGCAGGGCCGCGATCCGGGCGGTCCGCGGGTTGAGGTACTGGGTGACCCGCTTGATCGTGCTGCCCTTGCCCGCGGCGTCACGGCCCTCGAAGATCACCACGATCCGGGCCTTCTCGGCCCGGACCCACTCCTGGGCCTTCACCAGCTCGGCCTGGAGCCGGTAGAGCTCGGTCTCATAGAGCTGGCGCGGCAGCCGGTGTACCCGGTGCTCCTTCGCGGCCTTGGCCGCCTTGGTCTTGCTGGCCATCGGGATGCACCCCCTGGGAGTCACGGTGTCTGGGAGTCACGGTCTCTGGGTGTCACGTGTCTCGGAGTCAACCACGTCACCGTGATCATGACGAGGGCCCAGTCATCCGGGCTCAGGTGGCGCGCCGAGCCGGACCGCCACGCCCATCAGGTCCCGGGCCGGGCCCGCGGGCGGCTGGGGGGCGCCCACCCAGACCGCTCGCAGCCGCCGGCCCAGGTCGAGGCCGGGGACCGGGATGAGGGTCAGCAGCCCCGCCGCCACATTCTCGCGCACGGCGAGCAGGCTCAGCACGGCCGGGCCCGCCCCGGCCTGGACCGCCTGCCGTACCGCCGTGGTGGTGCTCAGCCGCAGGGCGGGCGCGGCCAGCTGGGGGCCAGGGCCCAGGCAGGCGGTGAGGGCCGCGCGGAGCGACTGCCGGGTGCCGGACCCCTCTTCCCGCTCCACCAGCGGCGTGGCCGCCAGCTCGGCCGCGCGGACCGGGGATCTGCGGCGGGCCCACGGATGGTCCGGGCGGACCACGACGGCCAGCCGGTCAGCGGCGACCACCCGGGACCGCAGCCCGCGCGGCGGGACGGGACCCTCGACGAAGCCGAGGTCCACGCCGTGCTCCGCCACCGTGACGGCCACCGCCTCGCTGTTGGCCGCGACCAGGGTGATCTCCGCAGGCTGGCGGCCGGCCTGCTCGTACTCGTCGCGCAGCGCGACCAGCCAGGCCGGCAGCAGGTGCTCCGCGATCGTGAGGCTGGCCGCGATCCGCAGCTGGGCGTCGCGGGCCCGGCGCAGGCTGGCGATGCCACTGTCGAGCTCACCCGCCTGGGCCAGCAGCGGCGCCGCCCAGTCCACCAGCAGGGCCCCGGCCGCGGTGAGCCGGGACCCCCGCGGATCCCGGTCCAGCAGGACGGTGCCGACCTGGCTCTCCATCGCACGCAGCCGGGCCGACGCGGCCTGCTGGCTGATCCCGGTGTGCCGCGCCGCCGCCCCGATGCTGCCGTACCGGGCCACGGCCACGAACAGCTCGAGGGCGGCCAGGTCAGGAACGTGCGGGCTCAACGGCACAGCACCACCCTAACCAGGCCACAACGACGTCCTGTGGGCGGGGACAAGCCCTGCTTGTGAGTTGACAGGGACAGGCCCGCTACCGGGAAGCCCCGCGCCGCCTGATCCTGGTGTTATGGCCATAAGCACCCCCACTCGCCCCACCCCGCAGGCACCGGACCGGCCCGGCCGCCGCGGGCCGCTCCGCGACCTGGACCGGCCCGGCCAGGCGTTCGCCAGCCTCGGGCCCAACTGGTTCGCCTCGGTGATGGGCACCGGCATCGTGGCCACCGCGGCGGCCACGCTCCCGGTCCAGTGGCCGGGCCTGCGGGGTTTCGCCACTGCCGTCTGGGTGCTGGCCGCCGCGTGGCTCGTGGTGCTGGCCGCGGCCGAGGTCGTGCACTGGTCCCGGTACCGCGAGGCCGCACTGGGGCACGCCCGGAACCCGGTCATGGTCCAGTTCTACGGGGCGCCGCCGATGGCGCTGCTGACCGTCGGGGCCGGGGCCCTGCTGCTCGGCCCCGGGCTGATCGGCCCGCACGCCGCCCTCATCATCGACGCCGTGCTGTGGCCGCTCGGCACGCTGGCCGGCCTGGCCGCCGCCCTGGCCGTGCCCTACCTGATGTTCACCCGACTGCGGGCCGCCCCGGACGCCGCCTTCGGCGGCTGGCTGATGCCGGTGGTCCCGCCCATGGTCAGCGCGGCCACCGGGGCGCTGCTCATCCCGCACCTGCCCGCCGGGCAGCCCCGGCTGACGCTGCTGCTGGCCTGCTACGCCATGTTCGGGATCAGCCTGATCGCGAGCATGGTGGTGATCACGCAACTGTGGCAGCGGCTGGTCCGGTACTCGGTCGGCCCGGCCGCGATGGTGCCCACCCTCTGGATCGTGCTCGGCCCGCTCGGGCAGTCCATTACTGCGGCCAGCCTCCTCGGCGGCGCGGCGCGGCTGGTCCTGCCCGCCCCCTACGGGGCGGCCTTCCAGGCGTTCGGGGTCGTCTACGGCGTCCCGGTCTGGGGTTTCGCGGTGCTCTGGGCGGCCCTGGCCGCCGCGATCACGCTCCGCGCGGCCCGGGCGCGCATCCCGTTCAGCCTGACCTGGTGGTCGTTCACGTTCCCGGTCGGCACCCTGGTGACCGGGACCACCGGCCTCGCCCTGCACACCGGGTCCGGGGTGCTGCGCTGGGCCGCGGTGGGCCTCTACCTGGTCCTGGTGGCCGCCTGGGCGGTGGTCAGCGTGCGCACCGTCGCGGCTACCTGGCGGGGCAGCCTGCTGCGGGGGGCTTGCGCGGCCGTTCCCGCGGATGGCGTAGCAGAGATCACCCCGACGGGGGAAGAGATCGCCGCGCGTCCTGCCTAGCCTGTAGCCCAGGTCGGCGGCGGGGGACACCGGGCATCTCCCCGAGGGGGACGCGTTGCGGCAGGGCCGGTGGTCGTGGTGGTGGCCGGGCAGCAGGGCGGGCAGCGGGCTGGCCCGCCTGCTGGCCGCTGGCCTGGCCACGGTGTCCCTGGCCCTGCTGGCGGCGGTCCCCGCCCAGGGCACTTCCGTCACCCCCGCCGGCCGCCTGGCCGCGCCGCTGCAGGGCGGCGCCAGGCCTGCCCCGCGCACCGTGGTGACCCTGACGTTCGACGACGGGGACGGCGACCAGATGGCCGCGGCGCGGGTCCTGCACCGCTACCGGCTGCCCGCGACGTTCTACATCATCACCGGCGCGGTCGGGGCGCCGGGCTATGTGACCCGCCCCGACCTGCACCGGCTGGCCGCGGACGGGAACGAGATCGGCGGCCACACCGTGTCGCACCTCCGGCTGACCGCGCTGACCACGGCCGAGGCCAGGCGGCAGGTCTGCGACAGCCGCTCGGTCCTGGCCCGCTGGGGATACCACGCGATCTCCTTCGCCTATCCGGGCGGGGCGGACAGCCCGCGGACCGAGGCCATCGTCCGCGGCTGCGGCTACACCAGCGCCCGGGGCCTCGTCGGGCTGCGCGCACCGGGCTGCCCCGGCTGCGCCCGGACCGAGAGCATCCCGCCGCGCGATCCCATGGCGCTGCGTACGGCCGGGGAGGTGGACAGCTCATGGACGCTGCGCGACCTCGAGCGCACCGTCAGCGCGGCGCAGCGGCGCGGGGGCTGGCTGCCGCTGGTCTTCCATCACGTGTGCGGCGGCCGGCGCTGCGGCGGCCTGGCCGTGCGCCTCACGACGCTGGGCGCTTTCGCCCGGTGGCTGGCCCAGCGCCGGGGCACGGCGGTCCGCACCGTGGGACAGGTAACCGTGGGACAGGTAACCGGGGGGCAGGTAACCGGGGGGCAGGGAGCGGGAGGCCAGGCGCCCCGGGGGCGGATCCGCCCGGTGCCGCGGGTCGCGGCGGCCGCGCCGCACGGGATCGCCAACCCGTCGCTGGAGTCGGTCGCCGCATCGGGGGCGGTGAGCGCCTCGCTGGAAACCACGTCCGCGGCCCCCGCCAGCATCCCCCGGTGCTGGATGGAAGGGGGTTACGGGCAGAACACCGCCCGCTGGCGGCGCACCACGGACAGCCACGCCGGGCGCTGGGCGCAGCGGCTGACCGTCACCGGCTACCGCAGCGGCGACGCCAAACTGCTGCCCCAGTTCGATCTGGGGGAATGCTCACTGCCGGTTCATCCGGGCCGGTCGTACACGCTCGGCGCCTGGTACCAGTCGACGGCCCGGACCCAGTACTCGGTCTACTACCGGACCTGGTCGGGCCGCTGGGTGTACTGGACGTCGAGCCCGTACTTCGCGGCCAGCCCGGGCTGGGCCCGGGCGCGCTGGGCGACGCCGGCCGTACCGGCGGGCGCCAGCGGGCTGAGCTTCGGCCTGGCCCTGTTCTCCAACGGCTCGCTGACCACGGACTCCTACAGTTTCGCCCCGGCCCCGCCCGACGTGGCCCGGCGGATCACGGACTGGATCCTGCTCGCTGCCCTGGGCGCGGCCGGCCTGGTGGCTGCGGCGCGGGCGGTGCGGCGCCGCGGGGGGCGCGCTAATCCGGTGCCGGTCGAGCGGAAACGGGTTATCTCGTCCTCCAGCAGGCGGTAGCGGACCGCGTAGGACGCCGCTTCCAGCCGGGAGTGCACGCCGAGCTTGGTCATCAGCGACTGGATGTGGGTGCGCACCGTGGCGGCCGAGACTCCCAGCTTGATCGCGATGCCGGCCGTGTCCAGGCCTTCCACCAGCAGCTGGAGGCATTCCCGCTCGCGTGCGGTGAGGAACGCGGCGAGCCGGTGCGCGTCGTCCTGCCGGGCTGGCGGCCGCGCCGGGACGTGTCTCGGCACGTCAACCACGACCTCGCCGCGCTGCACCCGCTCGATGGCCCTGGTCAGCGCGGACACCCCCCGGGTCTTGTGCAGGTAGCCGGACGCCCCGGCGTGCAGGGCCGCACGGATCCCGTCGGTGTCCGGGTCGGCGCTGAGCACCAGCACCCTGGTCTGGGGGCTCGCGGTGAGCATCGGGGTGATCGCCGTGATCCCGTTGTCCCCGGCGAAGTGCCGGTCGATCAGGCACACGTCCGGCTGGGTCCGGCGCACGGCCTCGATGGTGTCGGGGACGCTGCGGGCCACGGTCACCTGGTAACCGCGCTGCATCAGGACGGCGGACATGGCATCGAGGAAGACGCTGTGATCGTCCCCGATCACGAGCCCGGTCACGGGACCACCGGGCCGGGGCCGCCGGGGGCGGGACCGGCCGGGACGGACCGCACCGGCACCACGATCCGGACGTGCGCGCCGCCCGCCGCGGGCGCCCGGATCTCCAGCGCGCCACCGCAGGATTCGAGCAGCGTGGTCACCACGCCGAGCCCCAGCGAGGCCGCACCGGGCGGCCCCTGGCCGAATCCGGGGCCGTCGTCGATCACGTCGAGCGCCGCCCGGTCACCGCCGGCCGAGACCGACACGCCGACCCGGCCGCAGGGTCCGGCGGCCCGGGCCGCGTTGTCCACCACGTTGGTCAGGACCCGCCACAGCAGCGCCGGGCTGGCCTCGACGGTCACCTCCGGCCCGGGCTCCAGGACCACCGAGGTCTCGTGCGCGATCCGGGCCAGCTGGGTCACCTGGCCGGCCAGCGAGCGCAGCCCGACCTCGGCCACGGCCGGCACCCCGGCCCCGCCCGGGATCTCCTGGGCGATGATGTCCAGCAGCCGGGACATCTCCAGCGACAGCAACTCGAGCCGGGAGCCTGCGTCCCCAGGCAGTTCCACGTCCCCGCGCACGGCCTCGACCAGGTATGACAGCGTGGTCATCTGATGGCCCAGGTCATGTAGCAGGCCGCGTACCGCTAGCGGTTCCTCGACATCGGACCGCCTGCGCCCCCGGCCCCGTCGCCGGTCCAACGACGGCTCCACTTGTTCCCCCTGACTCTTGTTCCCTCCCGGCGCTCCCGCACCGTCCCCCGGGCGGCCCGGCCGGGGGCATTACCCCCATTCCCCCCATCTTTACGCTCACCCTCCGACACGGACTAGTCACCAGGTGAGGCATTACGCACAGTTAACCATGCCCTGGCTAGGCCGCGGCACTCCCGGCGGAGTACGCCGCCGTCAGGGCCTGGCGCAGCGCCTCCTCGCCGAACCGCTGGCCGAGGCGGGCCCGGGCCGCCGCGGCCATCCGCGCCCCCGCCTCGGGCGAATCCAGAAGAAACCGGACGGCATCAGCCATAAGCCCCGGGCGGCCGGGCGGGACGAGCAGGCCTGTCTCGCCTGGCACCACCACGTCGCCGACCGCGTTCACCGCCGTGGCCACCACCGGGATACCGCATACCATCGCCTCGACCACGGCCGTGGGCAGGCCCTCGTAGCGGCTGGGCAGCGCGAACACGTCGAAGGCGGGCAGTAGTTCCTGGACGTTGCCGCGCTGGCCGGCCAGCACGACCCGGACGCCGGGGCTCTCCCGGATCTGCGCGGCGAACTGGCCGGCCAGTTCCCCGTCACCAACCCAGACCCCGGTCACGTCCGGCCGCCCCAGGGCCTGCAGCGCACCGAGGAAGTCCTCGGGCGCTTTCTGGTAGGTGAGCCGCCCTACCGCGCCGACCACGATGGCATCGGCGGGCAGGCCGAGCGCGGCCCGGGCCCGGGCCCGGGCCCCGCCGTGTGGAGCACAGCCATCCGGGGCGGCACCGTCGGCGACCACCCCGATGGTCCGGATCCGCTCGGGGGAGATCAGCCGGCGGCGGACCGCCTCGACGGCCACCCCGGTCCCCACGCACAGGGCCAGGTCCGTGATCCGGCCTAGTCCCCGCTCGATCTGCACGTACGCCTGCCGCCGCGGCGGCCCCTGGAACTCGTGGAAGGGGAAGCCGTGGTAGGTGTGCACCAGGCGCGGGACCCCGGCCCGGTGCGCGGCCAGGCGCCCGAGCACCCCGGCCTTGGCCGTGTGCGTGTGCACGATGTCGAAGGGCCGGCGGGTGAGCAGCGCCCGCAGCCGCGCCAGGGCCCGCATATCGCTGCGCGGCGCGATCGGCGCCCGGAGTGCGGGCTCGGTGAGGACCTCCAGGCCGGCCGCGGCGGCCTGGCCCAGCAGCGCCGGATCCCCGCTCCCGGTGATGAGCGTCATCTCGAAGCGGGAGGGGTCCATGCTGAGTGCCCCGCGCAGCGCGAGCTGCCCCGCGCCGCCCTCCAGCCGGGTGATAACGGTGGCCACGCGGACCCTGCCCGTCGCCATGAATCCCACCTGCCCCCCGCCTACCAGCTTGGCACCCGTGACTTACTCGGTCCGCTCGGGGGGTCGCAGCCCCGCGGCCCGGGCCACCCGGACCGCCTCCAGGCGGCTGTGCACATCGAGCTTGGCGAAGATGTTCCGGGTGTGCGTGCGCACCGTGTCCGTGGAGATCAGCAGGTCCTGGGCGATCTGGCGGCCGCGCTTGCCGTCCATCATGGCGAGCAGGACGTCCCGCTCCCGGGGGCTGAGCATGTCCAGCACGTCCTCGTGCTCCCGGGCCCGGCCGACATCGGCCCGCAGCTCACTCAGGATCGCGCCGAGCATGTCCGGCGGGAACCAGGAATAGCCCTGGCAGACGCCGCGGATCACGGTCTCCAGTTCGGAGGCCCCCTGCTCTTTGGCCACCCAGGCGGAAACACCGGCCCGGGCCGCCGCCACGCCGTGCGCGATGTCATGATCCGCGCTCAGCACGACCACCCTGGCCTCGGGCCGGGCGGTCACCAGGCCCTGCAGCACCTCCCCCACCGCCGTGCCGAGCGGCTCGACCTCGATCGTGATCACGTCGGGCCGCAGCCCGCGGACGATCTCGAGCAGGTTGGGGTCAGCCGTGGTACACCGGCCCGCGACCCACAGGTCCATCGCCGCAGACAACCGGGAGGCCAGCGCCTCGGTCACCATCAGGTGGTCGTCCACGAGCAATATCCGTACCGGATCCATCAGCTCACTGTGCACGGTCGAGACCGGCCTGTCCTCATCTAGATGCATGACTCGCCTCCGCCACCTGTGCCGGGGATCTCAGTGTTTCCGCAGGCACCGCGCGCGCCTCCGGCGCGGGCTGCGCAGGCCCCGGGCCCGGCTGCGGCCCTCCGGCCGGGGCTGCGGTGTCCTCCAGGGTGTCCTCCAGGGTGCTGCCGCCGGGCCCGGCCGCCCGCCGGGCCGGGCTCTTCCACCGGCCGCTGGACCGCGACAGCCACGCGGCCGGGATCGCGTACAGGCCGATACTGGCGTCCAGCATCCGCAGGAACGGGAAGAACACGCCGAGCAGCAGCAGCCGGGGCTGGCGCTCGAGGACCGCGACCGCGCAGGTGAGCAGGTAGTCCGGCAGCACCACGCCGAACAGCACCGCGGTCAGCGTCAGGTGCGCCGCGACCACCGTGTGCAGCTCGCCGAAGGCCGGCCAGGACAGCGCGTCGCCGGCCAGGTCCGGCACGGCCAGCACGATCAGGGCCAGCGGGAGCAGGAAGAACAGCAGGCTGGAGGTGATCAGCTCAATCAGCAGCAGGGTGAGCATCGCCGTGAACAGGTTGGCCCGCGGCGGGTGCCGCCGCACGGTCTGCCACAGCCCGACCGCCCACCGCTTGGTCTGCCGCACGTAGTCACGCAGGTTGTCCGGATCCTGGGTGACCGCCACCGCCTGCAGGGTGAATCCGACCTTACCCAGGCCCTTCTGGTACACCTCGAAGGTCATGTTGAAGTCTTCGATCACCAGCCCCGGCGGGTTCATGTCCATCTGCGGCAGGATGTCCGTCCGGTACAGGCTGGCGAAGCCCGGCACGATCGGCGTGGCGTTGGAGCGCAGCCAGGTCTGGCCGAACTTCAGCGCCCGCTGGCCCACCGCGTAGATCCGGGTGCGGTGGCCGACCAGCACCTTGCCGCCGAGCGTCATCCGCCGGTCCCGGGCGGTCCGCACGCAGCCGGCCACCGCGACCACCTGCGGGTGGTCGAACATGGGCAGCGCGGCGGTGAAGTAGCCGGGCTGGACCCGGGTATCGGCGTCCAGCAGCATGACCACGGGGAACCGCCCGATCAGGCCGAACCGGGCGATGGCCTCCTCGAGGGCCCCGGCCTTGCCCATGTTCTCCCGGGTCTGCATCACCCGCGCGCCAGCGCACCGGGCGATCTCGACCGTGGCGTCGGTGGACCCATCGGACACCACGTGGACGTTGTCCCGGGGCACCAGGGCCATGATGGACCGCAGGCTCTCCTCGATCACCAGCGCCTCGTTGTGCGCCGGGATGAGCACGGCCACGTCGGCGGGCGTAAGCCGGCGCCCGGGCCGCAGGCCGGGCGAACCACCCCCGGCCGGGACGGCCAGCACCGATCCGCCGTTCCCGGCGCGCCGGGCGGTCACCGACCCGGCCAGCCGGATCAGGCCCACTGATCCCCAGAGCGCGAAGTTGGCCCCCAGCACGAAGACCGCCAGCACCCACCAGGGCATCACGGCACCGCCTTCGCCGTGCTGAGCGCGTGCGGACCCGAGGTCGGCAGCACATGGCCCAGCGCGGACCAGGTCCCGGTGTCCTCGTATCCGTACATCCACAGATAGACGCCGGCGATCTGGGCGCCCTGGGCCGCGGCGAACTTGGCCCGGGAACTCGCCGCGTTCTCGAACCACACAGAGTGCTCGCGTCCCGAGGCGTCCCGGTACCGGAACCACGGGGCCTGGCTCGCCTGGTCGTACTGCGCCGCCGCGTGATACTGGCGGGACAGCCGCAGCGCCTGGAGCCAGCTGACCCCGGTGCCGTGGCGGCCGGCCCAGTCGTAGCCGTAGAGCGGCACGCCCAGGACGATCTTGCTGGCCGGGATCTGCGTCTTGGCGTAGCGCAGCACCGCGCGGACCCAGCCGATCGGGGCCACCGGCCCGGGCGGTGAGCTCCCCCAGTGGTAGTCGTAGGCCATCAGGCGCACCTGGTCGGCGGCGCGGCCGATGGCGGCGTAGTCCTGGGCCAGGTTGCGCGGGTCGGTGCCCGCGTTGGTGGTCTTGGCGAACACTGCGACCGACAGCACCTTGCCCCGCGCGTGCAGCGCCCGGGCCAGCCGGGTGACGAACGTGGTGAACGCCTGCCGGTCACCGGCGTGCAGGTTCTCGTAGTCCAGGTCGATTCCCGCGTAGTGCTCGCGCTGCACGAGGGCCACGATCGCGGCCACCTGGGCGGTCATCAGCCGCGCCGAGTGGAGCATCCGGCCCACCGGCGGGTAGGACCACCTGCCGCCGGTGATGTTGGCGACGCTGGGCACGATCAGCTGGCCTGCCCCGCGCAGCCGCCTGAGCTGCGCCGCCACCGACGCGGCCTGGCCCGGCGGGTACTGGGTGTCGATCTGCCCGGAGCTACCCAGCCCGTACATCCACGGCGACGCCTCGGTCACGTCCTGCCGGTGGCCGAGCACCACCGTGGTGCCGTGGCTGATGTTCCAGTAGGGCATGGACGCCACGACCAGCGTGTGCCGCGGTGCGCTGCCCCGCAGATTCACCATTGTCAGTCCCACCAGGATGGCGCCGGCCAGGACCACGGCCAGCCACACGGCACCGGCGAAGCTGTGCCGCGGCCGTTTCGGCACCGCCGCGGGTGCCCGGGCGCCGTGGTGGGCCGCCTTCGTCGTCGCGTCCGCCGTCCTCGTCCTCACCAGGCTCGCCAGCTCTCAGCTCGCCGCGGCCGCGGTGGCCCGCCCGGCCAGCTGGTCGTCGATCACGGCCTGGATGATGTCGTCCAGGCTCCGGGTGACCCGGAAGCCGACCAGGTCGGCGGCCAGGGTGCAGTCCGGCACCCGGCGCTGCATGTCCTCGTAACCGGAGCCGTACGCCTCCAGGTAGGAGGCGCGCTCGATCCCGGCCATGGACCCGGTCGCCGCGATCACCCGCCCGGCCAGGCCGTCGATCGTGACCTGCTCGGTGCTGCCCAGGTTCACCGCGCGGCCGCGGGCCCGGTCCGAGGCGATCAGCCGGGTCAGCGCGGGCACCACGTCATGGACGTGGCAAAAGCAGCGCACCTGCTGGCCCGTGCCGAACACGGTCAGCGGCTGGCCGGCCAGGCCCTGCCGGACGAAGCGCGGGATGACCATCCCGTACCGGCCGGTCTGCCGCGGCCCGACGGTGTTGAAGAACCGCACGATCACCGCGCTCAGGCCGAGCTCGCGGACGTAGGACTCGACCAGGCTCTCGTCGATCGCCTTGGCCTCGGAGTAACTCCACCGCGACTTGAGCGGCGAGCCGAGCACCCGGTCGTCGTCCTCCCGCAGCCCGACCTTGGTGTTCTTGCCGTAGATCTCGCTGGTCGAGGCGACCAGCAGCCGGGCCCCGCTGTGGTGCGCGGCCTCGACCACGTTCTCCGTGCCGCGGATGTTGGTCCGCAGGCTGTCCAGGGTGCGGTCGCGGATCACGAACGCGCCCACCGCGGCGGCCAGGTGGAACACCCAGTCCGCCCCGGCGGTCAGCTCCGCCACGGTCGCGGCGTCCAGGATCGACCCCTGGACCAGGCGGAAGGAGGGATGGCCCGCGACCGTCCGCAGGTTCTCCAGCCGCCCGGTGCTCAGGTCGTCCAGCCCGGTCACCTGATGGCCGGCGGCCAGCAGGTCCCCGGTCAGATGCGAGCCGATGAACCCGGCCGCCCCGGTGACGAAAACCTTCATCGTGTCCTCCCCGTGCTCGTCTTCGGCCGCCAGATCGTGCGCCACCGGCGCCGCCCGGCCAGTCGCTCGTACAGGTCGTCGATCCGCGCGGTGACCGCCTCGACGCTGTACTCCTGCTCCACGGCCGGCTCGGCGATCCGGCCCCGCTGCCCCGCGGCCACCTCGTCCGCCATGGCCGCCCGCATGCCCGCCACGGCCGGCGGGATCTGCCGGGCCCGCCCGGCCGCCAGGCCGTCCAGGGCCGGGCAGGTGGTGTACAGCACGGGTGCGCCGTTGGCCAGCGCCTCCAGCACGGACAGGCCGAACGTCTCCTGCTTCGACGACGCCACGAACAGGTCCATCGCGGACAGCATCGCGGACACGTCGTGCCGCTCACCCGCGAAGATCACCTGGCCGGCCACCCCGTGCTCGCGGGCCACCTGCTCCAGGTGCTCCTGCTCGGCGCCCTTGCCCACGATCATCAGCCTGACCCGGTCCGACAGCAGCGCCGAGGCCGCCTCGATGACCAGGTCGAACTGCTTGTTCGCGTCGAGCCGCCCGAGCACGCCGATCAGGTAGACGTCCGGGCCGACGCCGAACTCGGCGCGGATCCGCTGCCGCGCCGGGCCGTCGAACGCGACCCGCTGCAGGTCCACGCCGTTCGGGATGACAGTCACCCGCTTCGGCCGGACGCCCCACTTCTCCAGCCGCTCCCGGACCGTGCCGGAGACCGCGATGGTCGTGTCCGAGAGCATCTCGGTGCCGAGGTAGAGGGCCCGGACGCCGGGTGTCATCTTCCTGCGTTCCAGGTGGGTCTCGCCGATCGAGTGCTCGGTGCTGAGCACCACGGGCGTCCCGGCCAGCCAGGCCGCGGACCGGCCGTACACCTGGGAGCGGTACAGGTGCGCGTGCACCACGTCGTAATCGCCGTCGCGGATCAGGCTGCGCAGCCGGAGCAGCGTGGAGACCTGGGTGTTCCGGGACATCCCCAGGTCCCGGACCCGGCCGCCGTCGGAGCGGATCATGTCCGCGACGGGGCCGGGGTTGTAGAGCGCGACGACCTCGCTGTCGTGCCGGGTGTGCTGCAGGATCGAGCGGAGCTGGAGTTCGGCGCCGCCGACCCCCAGGCCGGTGATCACGTGCAGGACCTTCATGTCATTTCCCCCCGTGGTTCTGGACAGCTCCGTGGTTCTGGACAGCTCCGTGGTTCCTGGTCAGCCGGTGCGCTCTCGTGATGACCTCGGCCGCGATGCTGGTCACGGTGCGGCCCAGCACGACCAGGTCGAGCCAGAACGACCAGTGCTCGATGTAGTAGTTGTCGAACCGGGCCCGGTCGCGGATCGAGGTGTCCCCGTTCAGCCCGTGCACCTGGGCCCAGCCGGTCAGGCCGGCGGGCATCCGCCGCCGCCCGGCGTAGCCGGGCACGGCCTGGCTGAACTCCCGGACGAAGTGCGGCCGCTCGGGCCGCGGCCCGACCAGGGACATGTCCCCGCGCAGCACGCTGACCAGCTGCGGCAGCTCGTCGATATGGGTGACCCGCAGGACCCGGCCCAGCGTGCCGCACTGCCCGGCCGGGACCGACCAGGACGTGTCCGGGTCGCCGTGCCGCCCGAGCGTGCGCAGCTTGACGATCTCGGCGAGGTTCCCCTGGCCGACGACGCGCACCTGGTGGAACAGGGCCGGGCGGCGCAGCGTCAGCCGGACGGCCACGGCGGCCACGGCCACCAGCGGGGCCGTCACGACCAGCAGCACCGCCGCGGCCAGCACGTCGAAGCCCCGTTTCACGGCCCGGCCGAGCGGCGCCTGGGCCGCCCACGGTGAGCGGCGCAACGGGAGCAGCGGGACGCCCCACACGTCGTCCAGACGGCCACCGGGCAGGGCCGCGCCGAGCCCGGGCAGCGGGCTCGCCAGGCACACGTCGGCGGCCAGCGCCTGGTCGGCCAGCACCCGGGCGCCCCTCAGGACGGAGTCCAGCTCGACGCCGGAGTCCGCGGGCGCGCACACGATCACACGGCTGATGCTGTGCCCCGCGGCCGGGGCGCCGAGCCCGATGCGGCTATCCAGCACGTCAACTGGGATCAGCCCCAGCTCAGGATGAGCCTCCAGCAGGCTGGCCAGTTCGCACGCGGCCGGGCCGTCGCCGGTCAGCAGGGCACCCTCGGTCAGCCGGCCGCGCCGGTGCGCGGCGCGCAGCGCCGCCGACACCGCGACCCGCGCCGCGACCAGCAGGCCGATGGTGAGGACGGCGAGCCGCAGCGCCTGCCCCGCTGTCACCCACGGCAGTACCGCCACCACGGGCACGGCCGCCGCGATGGCGATCCGCCCGGCCTGGTCGGCGACCCGCAGGCAGATCCGCAGCCGGTGCAGCCCGCTGATGGACAGCGACACGAATACCAGCACTGCGTACGCCGCGGCCGGTGCGGGGAACCCTGTGCGCAGGGTTACCCCGGCGAGGGCACCGAGGGCCATCACGTCGGCCAGCGGCATGGCCACGGCCGCAGCGATCGCGCCGGTACTGGTCCGGTACATGGACCGGGCCTTGACTGTGTGCGGCGAGGCCGGGCTGCCCGGGCGGACGCGGCCCGGCCCCGGGGGGGCGTTCGCATGCCCCAGGACAACGCTCATGTGCCGGCCCCCACCGCCACCGCAGTGCGGCGGGTGGCCGAGCCGGAAAGCCGCCGGCCCACGGTGCGGGCCGCGTGGTCGGCGCCGTACACGAACCGCATGACCGGGCCGAACGTGGGCGCCACCCCGGGGCCGACCACGTAGAGCCCGGGTGCGCTGGTCTGGTAGTCACGGTCCACCACGGGGGTGCCGGCCACGGTCTGCAGCCGGGACCGCAGCCCCTCGTCCAGGAACGTCAGCCGGCTCAGGTCCGGCCGGTAGCCGGTGGCCGCGATGACGTGATCGGCGGCCACCTCCGTGCGGCCACCCGAGTCGCGGGCCAGGCCGAGCCGCACGCCTGCGGGCCCGGACACCGCCCAGTGCAGCGCGTGGCCGGTGAGGATCGGGAACTCGCCCTCGACCCGGCCGCGCAGCCAGCTGGCCCCGGCCGGGCCGAGCTTGGTCCGCGCGCGGTACACCCGGCTGCTCTCGGGCAGGTGCCGGAACACTCCGGGCTGGGTGGAGTAGAACCAGGTGCCCCAGCCGGAGCCCAGGCCGGCCTCGGGCTCACGCAGCCGCTGCAGCACCGGCCGGTCCGGGGCCAGCGGCGTGCCGTTCCACACCACGGCCTGCTTCCGCATCACGATCTGGACCTGAGCGCCGTGCTCGTGCAGCAGCGCCGCCGACTCCAGGGCGGACTGGCCGGCCCCGACGACGGCCACCCGCTGGCCGGCGAACGCGGCCAGGTCGGTGTGGGCCGAGCTGTGCGTGCAAGCGCCGGCGGGCAGCCCGGCCAGCTGGCTGGGCAGGTAGGCGAAGTGCTCGACGCCCACGGCCACGACCACCTGGCGGGCCCGCAGCGTCTCCCCGCCGGTCAGGGTGAGCTGGTAGCCGTCCCCGGCCGCTGACACGCCGGTCACCAGCAGTTCCTCGACGTCCAGGTCCGCCGCCGCCTGGAACCACTGGCCGTAGGCGACGAACGTGTCCAGCGGCACGGGCAGGCCGTAGTCCGCGTAGGGACGCCCGGTCACCCGGCAGAACGCGCCCAGCGTCAGCCGGGCCGCGGGATCGGACAGGTTAGACGCGAAGCCCTGGGACTTCAGGAACATGCCCCGCGGCATGTTCGCCCGCCATAGGTGCATCGGCAGGCCGAACTGCCGGACCTTGAGCCCGGACCGGCGCAGATGCGCGGCGACCGAGAGCCCGTAAGGGCCGGCCCCCACGATGGCCACATCGGTGGTGCCATTCATGCTTTCCCCCCTCGTGCGTTGGAATCCTGTGCGTTGGAATCCTGTGCATTGGCATCCATGAACTCGCGGCTGTCCCGGATGGCCCGGGGCCCGGGACGGTAACGGGGCCCGTCCGCGGCGCGCAGCAGCGCGGACGGGCCCCGGGCAGGTGAGCGGCGGCTGGCGCCCCGGCTGGCCGCGCGCCAGGCCATCCGCGCGCACATCAGGCCGAACGGCCGCAGGTCATCGCGGGCCAGCCAGGCGACCTCGTCCACCCCGCGCAGCGACGCCGCCCAGGACCGCAGCCCCAGCTCGCCGCGGCGCCAGTAGCCGACCGCGCCGAGCGGATCGTAGTTCTCGACCAGGAAACGCCGCCCCCGGGTCATCTCCCCGGCCTCGGCCGGCTGGCCGGTGAGGTCGAGGTACGCGGCCCGGGCCACGTCGACCCCGCTGGCCGTGGTGAACAGGCGGAACTGGGCGCCGAGCCGCGGGTTGAAGTCGAGCAGCTTGTACTGGGCGTCCCGCGGGTCGAAACGCAGGTCGAGGTCGACGATCCCGCGGAACCCGATCGCGGCCGCCATCGCGGTGACCTGCCCCGCCACCCGGCTATTCGGCACCGCCCGGCCCAGGCTGGTCAGCCCGGCGTAGGCCGGGTAGGAGCGGTCCTTGACCCCGGTGAACGCAGGCGCGCACCGGCCGCCGGAGTCAACGTAGCCGTGGAAGAACCAGTCCTGGCCCGGGGCCGGCGGGATGTACTCCTGCAGCATCAGGCCGGTGCTCGTCTCATCAGCACGAGCACATATCTCCCGCAGTTCCGCCGGTGTCCGCGCGATCGTGGTACTCCGCAGCCGCTGGCCGGCGGTGCCCCGCCACGGCGTCGTCAGCTTGGCGATGAGCGGGAACCCGGCCTGTCCGGCGAACTCCGCCGCCTCCCCGGGTGACCAGGCCAGCGTGGCCTGCGGGGTGGGCACTCCCAGTTCCCGGCAGAGCTGGAACATCGAGTACTTGCCGGCCAGCCGCCGGGGCAGCTCCGCCGGGGGCCGCGGGAACGCGAACGCGTCACGCAGCGCGTCCCCCTGCTCAGCGAGGAAGATCGCGCCCGCGTCGTCCGTCGCGTACAGCACCGCCCGGCGCCCGATCCGGCTGGCCAGGTCGAGCAGCCCCGATACGGTCCGTTGCGGATCATCGGGATGGGGCTGCCAGAAGAAGCGGCCGGCCAGGTAGCGGGAACTCGCGGCCGGGGCCCAGGCCCCCTCGTGCACGCCGTACACCGGCACGCCCAGCCGCCCCAGGCTGCGGATCACGCCCAGGCTGCCGTGGTGCAGCATGTTCTGGTCGAACTTGAGCACCACCGCGGGGGTACTCCAGTCGGCCGCCCGCAGGTCGGTGATCATGGCCTGGTCCTCACACCACGGCGCGGTGCGCCGCGCCGGAGAACTGGTAGGTGGCGTCGAGCACCACCGGGGCGTCGTGGGCCCAGGAGTAATCCAGCCCGGGGTGCAGCGTGTGCACGACGGCCAGGTCGAACTCCGGCCCCCGCGGAGCCGCCACGCTGCGCAGCCGGCCGCCGCCTGGCAGGTCGAGCACCGGGATCAGCGGGTCGTAGTAGGAGACCTCGGCGCCCTCCCGGATCAGCCCCTCGATGATGGCCAGGGCCGGGGACTCACGCAGGTCCCGCACACCGGCCTTGTAGCTGACGCCGATCACGATGACGCGCGAGCCGGCCAGCGGGCGCGTTCCGGCGGCCATCACCTCGGCCGCCCGCTCGATCACCCGGTCTGGGCGCAGCGCGATGGACTTCATGGCCTGCGCGATCAGCGGCGAGTCATGGTCTCGCTCATTCAGCTGCCACAGCAGGTAGTGCGGGTCGCAGGGAATGCAGTGACCGCCCACGCCGGGCCCGGGGAACACGCCGAGGAATCCGTACGGCTTGGTGCCCGCGGCCAGCGTGACCTCGATGGGGTCCAGGCCGAGCGTGCCGCACGCGTCAGCGAACTCGTTGGCCAGGGCCAGGGACACGGCGCGGAAGATGTTCTCGTAGAGCTTGGTGGCCTCGGCGGCGTCGGTCGAGCTGACCAGGTACACCGAATCGGTGACCCGGCCGATGACCTCGGCGGCCCGCGAGGTGCACTCCCCGGTGGCCCCGCCGACCACCCGCGGGGTCTCGCTCTGCAGGTGCGTCGGGTTGCCCGGGTCGATCCGCTCCGGGCTGAACGCCACGCTGATGTCGGTGCCCGCCGTCAGCCCCCGCTGCCGCAGCGGCTCGGTGAGCAGGTCGCGGGTGGTGCCGACGTAGCTGGTCGAGGTCAGGATGATGACCTGGCCGGGTACGGCGTGCTGCACGACGGCGGCGCACGCACCCTGCAGCGCGGCCAGGTCGGGCGTCTGGTTGCCGTCCACCGGGGTCGGCACGCAGATGATGACCGCCTCGGCGGCCGCGGCCGCCGAGGCGTCGGTGGTGAGCTCGAGGCTCCCGTCGGCCAGGGCCGCCGCGAGACGCTCCTGGTCAGCATCGGTAAGGTCGGCCTGGCGGGAGGCGATGTCGCGCAGCCGCCGTTCGCTGACGTCGATGCCAATAATGCGCGGGCTCTTGCCGTGCAGTTCCACCGCGGTCGGCAGCCCGACGTAGCCCAGGCCGACAATGGCGACCGAGCCGGTGGTGATCGCCGGCCCTGGTGCTTCAAAAGTGACCAGCCTGGTGTGCAGCTGGCTCTCCCGCCCATTAACCGCGAGCGAAAGTTGATGATCGGCCACTGTGCCCCCCGGGTGTTCCCGCCGTCTGATGCTCCGACTGTGGCACCGGCCATCCCCCGGTAGGTCACCCAAGAGGGTTAGATGGCCTACGCTGAGTGAGGGAAATCAGGCGGCGCGGGGCGGCTGGGCCAGCCCCGGGGCGATCCGGTGGTGCCGGGTCAGCCGGTGCCGGGCCGCCTTGGCCCACAGGCGGGGCGCGGTATCCGCCTCACCGATGTAGGTGCGCGGCAGCGCGTGGCGGCTGGTGTACGCCGAGGGCCAGATGGCGCAGCCGTAGTCGTAGCCCACGTCCTGGACCTGGGCTACCGCATCGGCGTCCAGATCACCGTAGGGGTAGCAGAAGCCGGCGACCGGCTGGCCGGTGATCTCCTGCAGGATGCGGCGGCTGCCGCCGACCTCCTCGGCCAGTGTGTCGCGCGCGCCGGGCAGCCGGACATGGCGCAGCCCGTGCGAGCCGATCTCGATGCCAGCCTGGGCCACCGCCCAGACCTCGCGGGCGTCCATCAGCCGTTTGCGTGGCCCTTCCGGGTCCCACGCGTTGTCGCCGCCCAGGCGCCCGGCGATGATGAAGACGGTTGCACTGAAGCCGTGGCGCCGCAGGACCGGTAGCGCATGCCGGGCGAAATCGGCGTAGCCATCGTCGAAAGTCAGTCCGACCAGGCCCTTCCCGGCGCTTGCCGCACGCGCGGCGAGCAGTTCCCCGATGGACACCCCGCGCAGGCCACGCCGGGCCAGCCAGCGCATCTGCTGACCGAACCGGGACGGGCTCACCGTCACCAGGTACGGGTCGGCCTGATACGGCTCGACCGAGTGATACATCAGCACCAAGGGCATGCCTGGTGCGATGGCTGCATTGTTTCCCTGGATCAGGGCGTCGTTAACCGCCTGCGCCATGATTTCCCCCCGGTTGCCCCACCTGACGGGTCACCCGCGCATGTGGGCAGCCCCGTGCCCCTGCACGCTAAGCCGGGGGGAAAGGGATTACCTCCTTTCTTCGGCCGGTTTCCCGTACCCCATCTGGGGGTTTCACGGCGTGAGGCCCGGCTAGCGGCCGGGGCCGTTATTCGTCGGCGACGATGGAGCCGACGCGGCCGGCCAGGCCGGGGTCGCGTGAGTTGAGGATGTAGGCGTAGACAGCACCCACCACGACGACGATCAGGGCCGCGTAGGGGAACCAGTCGTACGGCGTGGGCTGCCCGGGCTTGGCCAGGTAGTACAGCGGCACGATGATCGCGATGGCGCCGAGCATGGGAAGCACGCCGTGCTTGACCGCGCTGAACTCCTGCGGCCGGTACCGCCGGTAGTAGAACGGCAGGGCCAGGTTGGCCAGCAGGTAGACGACCAGCACCAGGATGGTCCCCATGGTGGAGGACTCGGCGAAGAAGGTGATCGGGTCGAGCGCGCCGGTGGTGCCGTGGATGAGGTGCAGGAAGGCCCAGCCGCCGATGATGAGCGTGGAGATCCCGACGAACGTGAAGATGGCGTTCATCGGGGTACGCCGGGCCGGGTTGACGTGGCCGATCCAGCCGGGCAGCAGCCCCTCACGGCCCGCGTTGAACACCAGCCGGGCCTGGGAGTTGGTGCCCGCGATGAGCGCCCCCAGGGTGGAGGTCATCCCGGCCAGGTAGGCGAAGAACGCCAGGACCCCGATGGTGGCGTCAGCCACCGAGATGAACGGGATCGGCGCGGCACCGAGCTTGGTCACGTTGTAGCCGAACCCGCTGACCGTCGCGTAGGCGAACACGACATAGCTGATGGCCATGATCGCCACCGAGGTGAACACCGCCCGGGGCACGTTGCGCCGCGGGTTGTCGGTCTCCTCCGCCAGGGCGGCTGAGTTCTCCCAGCCGATGAACAAGTAGATGGCCAGCGGGAACCCGGCGGCGAGCCCGGAGAAGCCGTTGGTGATGTGGCTGGGCTCGAACGGGATCGCCGACAGGTGGCCGCCGTTCTTGATCAGGGCGGCCACCGAGACGACGATGAGGACCAGCATCTCGAACGCGAAGAAGAACCCCGCGATCTTGGTGGACAGCGCGACGCCGCGGATCATCATCAGCACGGCCAGCGCGGTCAGGATCACGGTCAGGTAGCCCCACGGGATGTTCACGTGCGCGTAGCGCTGCAGGGTGATGGACAGGAAACCGCCGGAGATCGCGATGACCGACGACATCGCGATGATGTAACCAACGCCGCAGAGCAGGGCCGTGGTCACCGCGCTGGTCCCGCCGAAGGTCTTGCCGACGAAGGTGATGAAGCCCCCGGTGGACGGCTGGGCCCGGGAGAACTGGGCCAGCGTGTTGCCGAGCAGGGCGATCGCGATGCCGGCCGCCACGATGGTCAGCGGCGAGGCGACCCCGGCGGTAATGGCCAGGAACCCGAACCCGAAGTAGAAGCTCATCGCCGGGCCGATGTTGGCCATGGTGGCGGCCGAGATATCCATGATGCCGAGCGCGCCCCGGCGCAGCCGGTGCTCGTGCCCTATCTCGCCGACCGGGGGGCTCTTGCTCTCGCCGTAAGGAAGGGATTCGGTTCCGCTCATGGTGATCCTTCCGGCCGGCTTGGATCAGGTGGCCAGAACGTAACTCACCGGGACGATCCGTACAAGGATCTTTTCGTTCACGACATGACGCCCGGTGGATCTCAGTTACGACACGATGTCTTTGCGCTGGAAACGCCGGAAGGCCAGGGCGAGGAGCACGATCCCGTAGCACGCGCACGCCGAGGCGCCCTCCAGCATGCCGCCCCAGGTGATCTGGGGCTGCACGGCGTCCAGCCAGGCGAACTGCCAGTGCGACGGGAGGATCTCCCGCCACGATCCGAGCGCGGTGACCTGATCCAGGATGGCGGACAGGATCATCAGGCCCACGGCGCCGCCGACGGCGCCGAGCGGTGAGTCGGTGGACACCGACAGCAGGAACGCGATCCCGGCCACCGCGATCTCGGTGACCAGCACGTACGCCAGGACGATGAGCATCCGGGTCACGGCCTGGCCGGCTGGCAGCTGCACCCCGGTGCCGGGCAGCCGGAGCGGATGCCAGCCGAACGCCGCGGTCCCGGCGACGAGGGACATCACCGGCAGGGTGACCACCCCGATGGTGGAGTAGGCCAGCGCCACCGCCAGCTTCTGGCGCAGCAGCCGGGCCCGCGGCACCGGCGCGGCCAGCAGGTAGCGCAGTGACGACCAGCTGGCCTCGCTGGCCACCGTGTCCCCGCAGAACAGCGCGACCACCACGACGAGCAGGAAGCCTGCCGACACGAACAGGCTGAACGCCGCGAAGTTGAGGCCGCCCTGGGTGGCCACGGTGACCAGTCCCGGTGTCCCGCTGCCCGCCGCGGCCGGCCCGCTGATCTTGAACGCGGCGACCAGGATCCAGGGCAGCCCGAGCAGCACGGCAAAGGCCACGATGGTGCGCCAGCGGCGGAGCTGGCGGACGAACTCGACCCGGAACGAGAGGGTCCGGTGCGGGCGGTAGCCGCGCGCCTGGCGGCCGGCCGCCGCACTGGCCGCGGTCACTGGTCACCCTCCGGTGCGGCGATCAGGGCCAGGAAAGCGTCCTCCAGCCGGCGGCCCGGGCCGACCCGGTCCACCGGGATCCCGGCCCCGACCAGGGCCGCGACCACCGCGGAGGGGGCGACCCCGTTGGGATGCACGACGACGCCCTCCGGGTGGGGCTCGGCGGCCTCGATACCGTCCAGGTCACGCAGCACGGTGACGGCGCGCTGCGCCTGGGAGGTGCCCACGACCAGGGCCGTGCCGGCGCCGGTGATCTCCGTGACCGGGCCGGCGGCGAGGCCGCGGCCCCGGTGCATGACGACCAGGTGGGTGCAGGTCTGCTCGACCTCGCCGAGCAGGTGGCTGGACAGGATCACGGTCCGGCCCTCAGCCGCGTAGCGGAGCAGGACATCGCGCATCTCCCTGATCTGGGGCGGGTCCAGGCCGTTCATCGGCTCGTCGAGGACCAGCAGGTCGGGCAGGCCGAGCATGGCCTGGGCGATGGCCAGCCGCTGGCTCATTCCCCGCGAGTAGGACCGCACCCGCCGGTCGAGGGCCGGGCCGAGCCCGGCGATGCGCAGGACCTCGTCCAGATGCGCCCCGGCTGCGGGCCGACCGGTCGCCCGCCAGTACAGGTCCAGGTTGGCCCGGCCGGACAGGTGCGGCAGGAAGCCCGGCCCTTCCACGAACGAGCCGAGCCGGGACAGCGCGGCCGCGCCGGGACGGACCTGCTGGCCGAAGATCATGATCGTCCCGGCGTCGGGATAGATCAGGCCCATCAGCGCGCGCAGCGTGGTGGTCTTCCCGGCCCCGTTCGGGCCCAGGAGGCCGAGGATCTGCCCCGGCTCCACCCGCAGGGACAGCCCGTCCACCGCCAGCTGCCCGTCCCGGTAACGCTTGGTCAGCCCGGTGATCTCCAACGGCACCGGGGCGGCCGCCTCGCCCAGCGGCCCGGGGGAAGACGGCGGGACGGCCCGGCGCCGCCGGGGCCGGGCCGCCAGGATGAGCGCCGCCGCGGCCAGCGCCGCGGCCGGCGCGGCCCAGGTCCACCAAGGCACGCCGCTGCCGGTGATCTGCAGCGCCGGATCGGCCGGCACGGACAGCAGCGAGCCGGCCAGTCCCGGGCCGGCCAGCGCGACCCGGTAGGCCGCGGCCTCCGCCGAGGTGGCGTAGCCGAAATCGGTGCTGGTCAGCACCAGGCGCAGCCGGTGGCCCGCGGCGAACTGGTAGTCGATCGCGGGCAGTGTCACGGTGACGGCGCGGCCCGCCGCCGCCCCGCTGCCGGCGGCGCTGCTCACCCGGACCGGCGCGGCCAGCTGGAAGGGCAGCGTGGCGTTACCGGCCTGGTCGACGTCGTACACCGCGGCGAACAGGGTGATGTCCGCGGCTCCGCTGACCCGGACCCGGACGGTGGCGGAGCCGGTCTGCTGCAGCGGCACGGCCAGCGGGGCCGAGGTGAACGCGGCGCTCTGGCCGGGCATCGGGAAACCCACGCCCAGGCTCCCGGCCCCCAGCCCCGGGAGCACCGACATGGACGGCGGCGCGCCGCCCGGCGGGTTGACGATGGTCTGCGCGGGCCCGCGCAGCCGGACCCCGGTCCGCACGGTCCCGGACAGGCCGGGGTAGCGCGGCGCGGTGGCGACGCCCAGCACCTCGTGGCCGCTGGACGGGTCGTAGCCCAGGTCCCGGGTGACCGCGAACGCAGGCTGGCCCGTGCTAGCAGAAAGACCGGTGCTAGCAGAAGAACCGGTGCTGGCAGAGACGGTGCTGGCAGAAGGACCGGTGCTGACCGTCCGGTCCGCCCGTGACCACCCATGCGGCGGGGTCAGCCAGCGATCGAACCACTGCGTGGTGAGCTGGGTGATCCGGCTGGTCTCCTGGTTCCCGCCGTCGTGGCCGCCGGCGAACCACACCATGTCCACCGGCGCGCCGTTGCGCCGGATGGCCTGGTAGTTGCCGTTGGCCTGGTCCAGGCCGAACAGTGAATCGTCCTCGCCCTGGATCAGCAGGGTCGGCACGTCGATCCGGCTCGCCACGCTGGACGGGCTGGACCGCTCCAGCAGGGAGATGGCCTGCGGGGTGGCCCGCCCGGGCGTGGCCACCTGCTGGTACATGGCGCAGAGCGCGGGCAGGAAGCGCCCGCACAGCGCGGCCGGCCCGCCCGCCGGTGCGGTGCCGCTCCCGGCCGGCGGCGCCGCCAGCCCGGAGCCCCCCGTGCTCTGGGTAACCGTGCCCTGGGTGAAGAGCAGTCCGGCCCACTGCTTCTTGAACACCCCGCTGGCCGGACCCGGGGCGGCCGCGCCCGGAATGGCCCCGGCTGCGTCCGGGAACAGCGCACTGGCCAGGTTGTACCAGGTGGTTTGCGGGACGATCGCGTCGATCCGGTGGTCGTAGGCCGCGGCCAGCAGCGCGAGGGCGCCCCCGTACGACGCCCCGGTGATGCCCACCCGCGGGTCCCCGGGGCCATCCAGCCTTACCCGCGGCTGCCGGGCCAGCCAGCTGACCAGTTGCCCGACGTCTTTCACCTCGTAGTCGGGCGAGTCGAGGGCGACCTGCCCGGTAGACCGGCCGAAGCCCCGCGCGGACCAGGTGAGGACCGCGAACCCGGCCCGGGCGAGCTGCTCAGCCTCCGGCCGCACCGCGTCCTTGGTCTCACCGAACCCGTGCGCGAGCAGGATCGCGGGCACCCGTCCCCGGCCCGGCGGGGTGAAGAACGTGGCGTCCAGCGACACGTGCTGGTCGCCGCCCGGGCCATCGGCCACCGGGATCCGCAGCGTTCGCGCCGTGACCGGCACCGGCTGGCGGATCACGATGACCAGCACCACGATCACGGCCGCCACGAGGCCGATGGCCGCCGCCAGCGCGGCGAGCTTGCGGCCGCGCCGGCGGCTGAGAAAATCCATGACTGGACGGTAGCAACGCGGTGCCGGTACTCCGAGCCGCGTCACAGTCACTTCTCAGCCAGCAGGAGCCGATTATGGGCTTGGACTCATCCGCAAGCACGCCGGGCCGCCTCCGCTCGTTCGACCCGGCGCGCGTGGCCGACCTGGAATTCCGCGCCTGGGTCGGCTACTACCTGCGCGACTGGCCCGGGGTGCTGCGGGCGTCGATCGGCCTGGTCCACGCCGGGTTCAGAATGGACTGGCTGCGTACCCTGCACGGCGCCTGGCTGGTGCTGCGGGCCAACCAGCTGTGGGCACCCGCGGACAACGACCCGGACGGTGCCCGGCGGTGCATGCGCCGCTTCTACGGCCTGCTGAAGCTCAGCTACGGCGAGCCGGGGGATGTGGCCGAGGCCGCCCGCCTGGAGGTGGACTGGTGGCGGGTCCACCGTGAGCGCCAGCACGCAGGACAACCAGACACGGGGCAGCCCATCGACGGCGACCCGGCCGACGAGCTGGTGGCGGCGCTGACCCGGCTGTACGCCTTCCTCTACGGCGAGCCGGAGGACGCGGTCCGGCTGGCCGCCGTGTACCGCACGGAGGCCATGGATGTCTCGGATCAGTGGGTAGCCGAGGGCTGCCACCGGGACAGCCCGCTGCTCGCCCTGGAGCACGCGGCCCTGGTCCGCTCCTACGCCGCCCTGCTGGCCGCGGTGCACCACTAAGCCCGCGCGTGCTGGCCGCGGTGCACCACTAAGCCCTGAGCGTGTCCCCGGCGCTCCCCTCCGGCCGGGCTACTGATCCGGAAGGGAGCGCTTGGCGGGCTAGGCGCAGTCGTTCATCTCAGGGGTGTCGGTCCTGCGGTCCTGGGTGAGGAACCGCTGCTGGGCCGCGATGTGCGGCACGATGGTGATCACATCTTCCCGGCCCTGCCGGTAGCCGGCCGCCCAGGCCTCGTTCTCCTGGGCCAGCTGGTCGGCCCTGATCTTGCTGCGTTCGGCCAGTTCCTGCCAGTACCGGGTTTCCTGGCGCATCTGCTGCCGGGCCTGCGTCAGCGCCTGGGAGGTGGAGCGGCGGGAGCCGAGCCGCCAGCCTACGGCCGCTCCGATGATGATCCAGATCAGGGCGAGGAGGAACATCGGCCCCCCTCGCCCGCGGCTGTGACCAGCCCCGCAAGACCCGGCCTGGCAAGACCCGGTTCCGCAAGGCCCGGCCGCGCGAATTTTCCGGAAATCGCTCCCCCCGTCTCTTGCATCGCACAGGGCGCGATGTAGGTTTGTTCCAATGCCATGACTCCCGTCAATGGTGTTGGTTCGGATCTGATTTTCTGGCTGGGCCGCCAGCGCGTCATCGCTGGCGGCCCAATGTCATCTCAGGGACCAAGCCTGTCCCCGTGAGGCTTGGTGATCTTATTGGCCATTACGGCGGTCCCCGCGGGCCGCCCGGCCGGCGGCAGATGATCCGGGCCGCGAGTCCGCCACTGGGTGCGTGAACCGCGCGGGGGACGAGAACCAAGGGGCCAGGGGCACAAGGCGGGAGAACCCTCTGGTTACTCCGCCTGGCGATCATGTGCGCCCTCCTGCACTCGGCGGGCCTCATTTCCAATTGAACGGCACTACCGTGGGAAGTGCAAGATGCAGTGCAGATTGCACGATTCCTAGTCAGGCAAACTTCACGTAGGGTCCCACCAGGCTCTACGCTGTTAATCAGTCACACCCCACCGGCCCACCCCGACGCCGGAGGAGCTATCGATGCCTTCTGACCGCGCCAGTCAGACCATCAGGCGTCGCCGGCTCGCTGCCGAGCTACGCCGCCTGCGCGAACGCGCCGACCTCACCGGAGATCAGGCTGCAGAGCTACTCGGCTGGTCCGGCTCGAAGATCAGCCGCATTGAGACCCACCGGATCGGCGTTAAGCCAGCCGATCTCAGGAAGCTCTTCGACCTTTACCGGGTGGACCCGGCTCATCGCGAACAGATCCAGGCTCTCCTGCGCGAAGCGGCCGCCTCGAGCTGGCTGGAATCGGTGACGGCGGGGTTTCCCGCGGACTATGCCACTTATCTTTACGCGGAAGCTGAGGCCGACGCGGTGTGGATCTGGGATCCACTTATTGTCCCGGGTCTTATCCAGACAGACGCTTACGCCCGGGCCGTGCTAGCCGGTTACGGGGAAATGTTCAAATTGCCCCCCGGCGATGCCGAGCGCCGCATCGAGATAAGGCGGCTGCGCCAGAACCAGCTTCTCGACCGCCATCCCCTGCTCAGACTCTCAGTCGTCATCGACGAATCTACCCTGTACCGGAAATTTGGCGATAACGCTGTTATGCGGGAGCAGTTGCTACGGCTGGAAGAACTCACGGCACTACCTAACGTGACGCTCCAGGTTCTTCCCCTGGCGGGCGCCCACCCGATAGGAACAGGGGCGTTTTCGTACCTGCACTTCGACCCGGTCCTGGACGTACCGCTAGGCGACATGGTCGAGGTCGAGCACCTCACCGGCGCCTACTACCTGGAGGACGATGAGCAGGTCTTCCGATACCGGGTGACGTTTAAGTCACTGACCGCGATGGCCGCGGGCAAAGACCAGTCACGGGCGATGATTGAGGCCGCCGCCCGCACGCATTGGGCTGGCTGACGAGGGGACTTAGTCCTTCAGGGTCCGCAGGAACGACGCCCAGGCCGCGTGGTCGAACACGAGGACGGGGCTGTGCGGGCCGGCCTTTGAATCGCGGACGCCAATCTCCGCAGGCCCAAGGTCGGCCACCTCGACGCACGAGCCGTTGTAGGCGCTGAACGAACTCTTACGCCACGTGACGCCGACTGCGGGATTCCGGACGAACTTCGCACGATCCTCGGCCATTGCTACCTCACCACTGAAGTCCCCGGGCGACGCCAGGGGAGGTTAACGATAGGGATGTCTCAAGTACGTGAAGCGCGTGGCCGAACGGCCTGACGGCGCCGAGGGTAAAGGTAGCGCTGAAACGGGAGTGACGCTGGGTTTCCCGCTAAGGAGTAACCGGCGTGTTCCTCAGTACGAGGGCTTTCGGGGGCTTAGCCCCAAAAGTTCACCCCCACACGTCCGCGGCGACGCTGACGATGAGCTCGAGCTTGGCGACTTCCTCGTCGTAGCTCAGCGCGTTGCCCTCGACCGTGGAAGAGAACCCGCACTGGCCGGACAGGCACAACTGCTCCAGCGGCACGTAGCGGGCCGCCTCATCGATCCGGCGCTTGAGGTCGTCAGGATTCTCCAGCTGGCCGCGCTTGGTGGTGACCAGGCCCAGCACGACCATCTTGCCGGGCGGCACGAACCGCAGCGGCTCGAACCCGCCGGACCGCTCGTCGTCGAACTCCAGGAAGAACCCGTCCACGTTCAGCTCGCCGAACAGCGCCTCGGCCACGAAGTCGTAGCTGCCGGAGGCGGCCCAGGAGGACTGGAAGTTGCCCCGGCACAGGTGCGTGGTCACGGCCAGGCCGTCGGGCTTGCCGGCCAGGGCCGCGTTGACCTGCTTGATGTAGCGCAGGTGCAGGTGCTCGGCGTCGTCGCCGCGGGCGGCGATCTCGGCCCGCTGCGCGGGGTCGTTCAGGTAGGCCAGGCTGGTGTCGTCGAACTGCAGGTAGGTGCAGCCCAGCGCGGCCAGCCGGGCCACCTCGTCGGCGTAGGCCGCGGCCAGGTCGGTCCAGAACTCCTCGACATCGGGGTAGACGGCCGGGTCGATCATGGCCGGCCCGCCCCGGTAGTGGACCATGTTGGGCGACGGGATGGTCTGCTTGGGCACGGCCGTGGTCACGACCGACTTCAGGTACCCGAAGTCCGGGCCGAAGATCGTGTGGTCCAGACCGACCTTCTTGGTCACGGTGAGCGCGGCCGGGGTGTACTCGATATCCCCGGCCGGGTTGTGGAACATGACCGACAAGTTCCCGGGCGCCTGGCCGATCCCGCCCAGCTGGTAGATGAAGTCCATGTGCCACGAGGCGCGGCGGAACTCGCCGTCCGTGGCCGACTGCAGGCCGACGCTCTCCTGCATCTTCACCACGTCGGCGATCGCGGCGTCCTCCGTGGCCCGGAGCTGCTCGGCCGGGATGCGCCCGGCTGCGAAATCCTCCCGGGCCGCCAGCAGCCCGGCCGGCCGGAGCAGGCTGCCCACGTGGTCGGCCCGGAACGGCGGCGTCGTGCGAGCGCTCATGATTCTCCTGTGCGTCGGAAGGCTGTCCTGGGAAGGCAGCCCTAAGCCTGAGGGGCCTAAGCCTGAGGGGACTGTGCTTCGGCCAGCGCCCGCGCCACGAGGACCCGGGCGAGATGCTCACGATAGGCCGGGCTGGCGTTGATGTCATCGCCGGGGGCGGTGCCCTCCGCGGCGTGCGCGGCGGCCTCCGCGGGCGTGGCCCCGGCGGCCAGCGCGCGCTCCACACCGGCGGCCCGCACCGGCGTGCCCGCCATGTTCACCAGGGCAACCGCGCGGCCCTGCACCGCGACGCCGACGATGGCCCAGTCGATAGCCCGCTTGGTGAACTTCTGGAACGACCAGCCCGCCGCGCCCGGCGCGGGCACCGGCACCCGGATCTCGGTGAGCAGCTCGTCGGGCTCCAGCGCGGTCTCGAACAGGCCCTGGAAGAAGTCGGCGGCCGCGATTTCCCGTGAGCCGGACGGCCCGCGCACCACCAGCGTGGCGTCCAGCGCCAGCACGGTGGCGGGCAGGTCGGACGCGGGGTCGCTGTGCGCCAGCGACCCGCCGATCGTGCCGCGGTGCCGGACCTGCGGGTCACCCACCTGCCCCGCGGCGTGCGCGAGCAGCGGCACGGACCGGGCCAGCACGTCGGAGTGCTCCAGGTCGTAGTGGCGGGTCAGCGCCCCGATCGCGATGTGCCCGTCCTCCTCGCGGACGTAGCTGAGCTCCCGCACCGGCCCGAGGTCGATGAGGACCTCCGGCATGGCCAGCCGCAGCTTCATCAGCGGCAGCAGCGAGTGACCGCCGGCCAGGAACTTGGCGTCGTCGCCGTACTCACCGGCAAGATCAAGAGCTTCCGCAACGGAACCAGTGCGTCGATAGGTGAAGGGCGCAGGAATCATGGGGCTGGCTCCTCTGCTGCGGCCAAAACGGCCCGGACGATGTTGTGGTACCCGGTGCACCGGCAGAGGTTGCCCTCCAGCCCGGCCCGGACCTCGGCCTCGGTGGGGTGCGGGTTCTCCCGCAGCAGCGACACCGACGCCATGACCATGCCGGGCGTGCAGAACCCGCACTGCAGCCCGTGCTCGGCCCGGAACGCGCGCTGCATGGGGTGCAGCTCGCCACCGGGGCCGGCCAGCCCTTCCACGGTGGTGACCTGGCGGCCGTCCGCCTGGGCCGCCAGGACCGTGCACGACTTCACGGACTCGCCGTCCAGCAGCACGGTGCACGCACCGCAGGAGGTGGTGTCGCAGCCGACGTTGGTGGCGGTCAGGCCGGCCGTCTCGCGCAGGAAGTGCACGAGCAGCATCCGGTCCTCCACGTCGGCCGCCACTTCGGCGCCGTTGACCATCACTGTGACCTTCACTCTGCCGTCCTCATTTGGGCTGGCTCCATCTGGCTGCCTCTCGCCTCGTTGATTGCCGCCCAGACCCGCTGCGGGGTGGCCGGCATGTCGATGTGCCGCACACCGAGGTGCGCGACCGCGTCGATGACCGCGTTGTGCACGGCGGGGGTGGCCCCGATGGTGCCGGCCTCGCCGATGCCCTTCACCCCGAGCGCGTTCACGCTGGTCGGGGTCTGCATCGCGAGCAGCTCGAACGACGGCAGCTCGGTGGCCGTGATCGCCGCGTAGTCGGCCAGCGTGCTGGTCAGCGGGTTGCCCTCGGCGTCGTAGCGCATCTCTTCCAGCAGCGCCTGCGCCGCGCCCTGGGCGATGCCGCCGTGCCGCTGGCCCTCGGCCAGCACCGGGTTCAGCACCTTCCCGGCGTCGTCCACGGTCACGTGCCGGATCAGGATGGCCTTCCCCGTCTGGGTGTCCACCTCGACCACGGCCAGGTGCGCGCCGAACGGGAACGTGGGACTGTCCGCGCGGAACTCGACGTCGGCGGCCAGCCCGGCCGGGCCGGCCTGCGCAGCCACCTGCGCCCAGGTCAGCGCGGTGTCCGGGTCGCCGCGGACCTGCCAGGTACCGGAGGCGGTGTCCAGCTCCAGGTCCGCCTCGCTGGCTTCGATCATGCCCGCCGCCACCCCGCGCGCCTGGTCTTTCACCTGGAGCGCCGCCTGGTGCACGGCGGTGCCGCCGAGCTGCAGTGAGCGGGAGCCGAAGGTCCCGATCCCGGTGGGCACCTGGTCGGTGTCCCCGTGGATGACGGTGATCTGGTCCATCGGGATCCCGAGCTGGTCGGTGACCAGCATCGCGAACGCGGTCTGATGGCCCTGCCCGTGCGGGGAGCTGCCCGTGTAGACGGTGGCCGCCCCGGTGGCGTCCACCACGACCCGCGACGTCTCGCCCCCGCCGTCCCCGGCGGTGATCTCCACGTAGCTGGCCAGGCCGATGCCGAGCTGGACCGGGCCGCCTTCCTCGCGGCGGCGGGCCTGCTCGGCCCGCAGCCCGGCGTAGCCCGCCCCGTCCAGGACCGCGTCCAGCGCGGCCGCGTACTCGCCGGTGTCGTAGACCGCCCCGCTCGCGGTCGTGTACGGGAAGCTGCCCGCCGGGATCAGGTTCCGCCGCCGCACCTCGGCCGGGTCCATCCCGATCTCCGCGGCGAACAGGTCCATGGCCCGCTCGATCGCGGCCGTGGCCTCGGGCCGCCCCGCGCCCCGGTAGGCGCCGATCGGCATGGTGTTGGTCAGCACCGAGCGGAACGCCGCCCCGCAGTACGGCAGGTCGTACACGCCGCTGGCCATCAGCTGGGTCAGCCCGGGCAGGAACGTGGCCCCCCGCGGGTAGGCCCCCGAGTCCTGCACGATGTCCAGGTGGTAGGCGAGGATCCGGCCGCCGGTGTTCCCGCCGATCGTGATCGTGTGCCGCTGCGCCCGGCCGTGCACCATGCCCAGCAGGTTCTCGTTCCGGGTCTCCACCCAGCGCACGGCCGGCCCAGGTGCTTCGCGGCCCAGGCCACGACGATCGTGTCCCGGTCGGTGGCGATCTTGGCGCCGAAGCCGCCGCCCACGTCGGGCGCGACGACCCGCACCGCGGCGGCGTCCAGCCCGACGGCGGCGGCCAGCGCGTCCCGGGCCAGCTGGGCGTTCTGGGTGCTGGCCCACAGCGTCAGCCGGCCATCCGCCCAGCGGGCCGCGGCCGCGCGGCCCTCCAGCGGCAGCGGCGCGAGCCGCTGGTTGGGGAACGTGCGCCGGACCACGACCTCGCACCCGTCGAACGCGCCCGGCGGGGCTGGCTCACCGCCGGTACGGATGACGTTGCTGGCGGTCCCGTCGAACAGCAGCGTGCGGCCGGCCAGCGCGTCGTCGAAGTCCACCACCGCCGGCAGCGGCTCGTAGTCCACGCTGACCAGTTCGGCTGCGTCCTCGCCCTGGTAGCCCTCCTCGGTCACCACGATCGCGACCGCCTCGCCGACGTAGCGGACCCGGTCGGTGGCCAGCAGCGGCTCGGTGGTCGGCCGCCATCGCCGGAGGGGAGGTCGTCCATGTCGGCCGCGGTCAGCACGGCCACCACGCCGGGCGAGGCCAGGGCCGCCGCCGTGTCGATCCCGGTAATCCTCGCGTGCGCGATCGGGCTGCGGGTGAACGTGACCCGGGCTGCCCCGTCCAGCTCCGGGAGCCGCAGGTCGTCGGTGTAGACGCCGCCCCGGGTCAGCAGCCGCGGATCCTCGGTCCGCACCACCCGTGTACCCAGGATGCTCATCGGGGCCGGCCTCCTCGATTGGTGTGTGAAGCACCGCGTGTGACCATCACCCTAGACATCTCCCTCGGGCCGGCCAAAAGTGGCATACCCACCCAGAAGCCCCTCGGCCGCGGTGAGGTCAGCGTCCAGCGGCCGGTCGGCCGTGCGCGGGTCGAGCACCGCATCCGCCGCGTCGAACGCGGCCCGCAGCGGCCCGCCCCCGGGGGCCCGGTCCTGGATCCGCAGCACCCGGATCGCGGCGGCCAGCTCGCAGGCCAGCACGGCCCGGTAGGCCGCCACGGCGTCGGTGCTGGCCCGGGCCGACTGGGTCGAGAACCCTGCGTGCTCTTCCACCCCCCGGGACAGGACCGCGCTGCCCAGCGCGGCCGGGGTGGCGAAACGGCGGAGGTCCGCCACTGCGGACTGGGCGACATACTCCAGGATCATGATGCCTGAGCTGGCCGGGGTGTCGGCGGCGAACGCGTGCAGGCCGGTGAAGGACGGCTCCACCAGGGTGCCCAGCCGGGCCGCTGACAGCGCGGCGGTCTGGAACAGCGCCGCACGGGCCGAGTCGAGGGCCAGCCCGACGTAGGCGGCATGGAAGTTGCCGTTGTGCCACACCGCCTGGCCGGCCGGGTCAACCAGCGGGTTCTCGCCGGCCGCGTTGAGCTCGATGGTCACCAGGCGGGCGGCGTTGTCCAGCGTGTCGGCCGCCGGCCCGTGCACCTGCGGGAAGGCCCGGTAACCGTACGAGTCCTGGATCCGGGCCGGATCATGCCCCGGGCCGGCCAGCCCGCCGCCGCCGAGCAGGGCCCGCACCCGGCGGGCCACCCGCTGCTGCCCGGCCGGCCGATCCCGGTGCACGGCCGGGGCGTAGGGCTCCAGGGAACCGCGCACCGCGAGCAGCGACAGGGCGGCGATCACCACCGCGGAGCTGACCAGCCCGCGCAGGTCGTGGCAGGCGATCGCGGCTTCGCCGAGGGTGGCCGCGTTGCTGCTCATGAACCCGGGCGCCTCGGCCGGCCGGAGCGGGAACCGCGGCGGCGGGCCGGTGCCGGTGCGCCAGGCCCGCTCGCCGATCAGGCACAGCCCGGTGGAGGCCAGCGCGGTCAGGTCGCCGGTGCCGATCGCCCCGTACAGCGGCACCGGCGGGGTGAAACCGCGGCTGAGGGCGTCCGCGAGAACCTCCAGCACCGCCGGGTTGACCCCGGAGCCACCCGCGCCGATCTGGTTCATCCTGGTCACCAGCATGGCCCGGCCCAGCTCGGCGGGCTGCAGCGGGCCCGACCCGGCCGCGTGGCTGCGCAGCAGCCGCAGCCCGTGCTCGGCGCGCTCATCCTCGGCCAGCCCGACGTTCCGGTTCGCGCCGACCCCGGTGGTGCGGCCGTACACAGGCCGGCGGGTGGCCACGTCCCTGGCCGTCTCCCAGGCGGCCCGCGCCGCCGCGACCGCCTCCGCCGCGACCGTGACCGGCGCCTCGTCCCGGGCCACCGCCGCGACCCCCGCGCAGGTCAGCGACGCCCCGTCAATGATGATCCCGGGGCGCGTCATTTCGGCCGCTCGCGGTCTTCGTTTCGGATAATTTTGTGCCTTCCGTGTTCCGCCGCTTCAGGTCGCTGACCAGGCAGGATACGTGACGCCATGGGCGGCACTTTACGCACCGGGCGATTACGACATTTCACCCGGTGCGGATGGCTAGCATGATCGGCTGATGCCTGGCCGCCGGCCCGTAAGGCCGGCGGCCGAATAACCGGCGGCCGGCCCGTAGGACGGCCGCCGAATACAGAGGTGGCGCGATGACCGCCCGCGGATCCCGTGGCTCATCACTCGCCGTCAGCGTGCTCGTGACCGTCCTCGCGGTGGCCGGCGCCATCGTCCTGGTCATCCGGCTGCCGGGGCGCGCCGGTGAGATAGCCGACAAGGCCGCCGCCAGTGCCTGGGCGTCGCCGGCCTCCGAGGGGGTCAAGGCGGTCCCGGTCACGCCCCGGCCGTCACCCTCAAGCGCCCGGCCAGCCCGGGCTCATCCCCGGCACCGGTCCTCACCCCGCCCGGCCGCCACGGGCGGCGGAGCCTCGCCGGGCATGATGGCGGCCACGCCGACGACGGCGCCGCCCGCCAGCACCGCCCCGCCCGCGTCCGGCCAGTCTGCCGCGACCGACCAGGTGCTGACCCTGATCAACCAGGCCCGGGCCCAGGCCGGGCTGCCCGCCTACACGATCAGCTCAGGCCTGGACACCAGCGCTAGCCGGCACACCGCGGTGATGGCCGAGGGCTGCGGCCTGTCGCACCAGTGCTCCGGCGAGCCGGCCCTGGGCGACCGGGAGACCGCGGCCGGCGTCCACTGGACCGCCGCCGGGGAGAACATCGGCGAGGGCGGCCCGGTGGCGGACACCTCCGCGGCGATCGCCCAGATGGCCGTCGGGCTGACCCAGAGCATGCTGGACGAGAAGCCGCCCGACGACGGCCACCGGCTCAACATCCTGAGCTCCGCGTTCACGCACATCGGGATCTCGGTGTACCGCGACAGTTCCGGCACCGTGTGGATGACCCAGGATTTTTCTAACTAACGGCTCGTTCGCGGTCCTCCCCCAGGCGGCGACCCGCCCGGCGGCGCTGGACCTGGCGTCGTAGCCTGGGGAAATCCAGGAATCAGTACCCGGCCTGTAGGGAGGGCGGCGATGCGGGCGATCACCGTGAGCGAGTTCGGCGGGCCGGAGGTCCTCAAGCCCGGAGAGGTCCCGATGCCGGGGCCCGGGCCCGATGACGTGCTCGTCCGGGTCCTCGCGGCCGGCGTGGGCCCGTGGGACGCCTCCATGCGCCGCGGCGGCTGGACCGGGCCGCTGCCGTACATCCCCGGCGGGGAGTTCGCCGGGGTCGTCGAGGGGAACACCGGCGAGGACGCGGGCCTGGACGAGGGCGCCCCGGTCTACGGTTACCCCGGCCTGGCCGGCTGTTACGCCCAGTACGTGCGGTGCCCGGTCGAGCAACTCGCTCCCATCCCGGAGGGGCTTCCGATGACCGACGCGGCCGGCGCCCCTATCGACGCGCTGACCGCGCACCAGGGCCTTACCGACGTCCTGTCCGTGGGCCGCGGCGACGACGTCCTGATCACGGCGGGCGCGGGCGGCCTCGGGCACCTCGCGGTGCAGATCGCCCGGAACCTGGGGGCCAGGATCGTGGCCACGGCCAGCCCGCAGCATCACGAGTTCGTGCATCACGGGGGGGCGGAGGTGGTCATCGACCACACCAAGCCGGATTGGCCGGACCAGGTCAGGGACGTGATGGACGGCGGGGCGCAGCAGGTCCTGGCCTGCGCCGCCCCCACCCTCGAGGGCGCGGCCCGCGCGGCCCGGGACGGGGCGACGATCGCCACCCCGGTGCACGGGGAGTACCCGGACGCGGAGCGGGTCAGCTGGCGGTCCTACAACGGCGAGCCCTCGGGCAGCCGCCTGATCCGGATGGCCCTCTGGTTCGACGACGGGCTGCTGTCGGTGCAGGTCGCAGCCAGGTACTACTACGAGGACGCGGCCAGGGCGCACCGCCGGGTGGAAGAAGGGCACACGCGGGGCAAGCTGGTCCTGGTCGTGGACGACGACCTGGCCCGGGAATGGGAAGTCTGAGCGCTACTCGTCGTAGCGGGTCGGTGGGAAGGGGCTTGGTTCCCCGGGCAGCTCACCCTCGGCCTTCTCCCGCTCGATCTCCTGTCTTTCCTCCTGGTACTGCTCGGACTCGGTGACGTCCGTCGGCACCGGATCGTCGGTGGCCTGCGGCACCTCGTCCGGCTCGTAGGGATCGATCCCGGCGTCTACCCGCTCCTCCTCGGTCAGCTCGGCGAGCCGGTCGTCGTCGGGGCGCAAGGGCAGGCCGCCGCCCTGACGGCGGTCCTTGTGGAAGGCCGACGGCTCGGCTGGCGGCGGATCAGGCAGCTCTGTCATGGCTCCTCCGGTGGGTACGGCATAAGACTGTGGATCATCACGTTACGCCGGTGTGTCAGGGCAGCACCCCGGGGGGCGCTGCGCATCCGGAATCAGCCGGGCCCGGACATTGTTTATAGGAGGTTCACCACCACTACCGGAGTACTGAAGTCTGTGGCTGAAGACCGCAAAGCAAAGGGCCTCGTGGTCCGTGGCGCTCGTGAGCACAACCTGAAGGATGTGTCGCTGGAGCTGCCGCGGGATTCCATGATCGTGTTTACCGGGCTGTCGGGGTCGGGGAAGTCGAGTCTGGCGTTTGACACGATTTTCGCGGAGGGGCAGCGGCGGTATGTGGAGTCGCTGTCGGCGTATGCGCGGCAGTTCCTGGGGCAGATGGATAAGCCGGATGTGGATTTCATCGATGGGCTGAGCCCGGCGGTGTCGATTGACCAGAAGGCGGCGTCGCGGAATCCGCGGTCGACGGTGGGGACGATCACGGAGGTGTATGACTACCTGCGGTTGCTGTATGCGCGGGCGGGGAAGCCGCATTGCCCGGTGTGCGGGCGGCCGGTCGCGCGGCAGGCGCCGCAGCAGATCGTGGACCGGGTGCTGGAGCTGGAGGAGGGGATCCGGTTCCAGGTGCTGGCGCCGGTGATCCGGGGCCGTAAGGGTGAGTACACCGAGCTGCTGCGCGAGCTGCAGGTCAAGGGGTATTCGCGGGCGCGGGTGGATGGCACGGTGATCCGGCTGGACAGCGTGGCCGGGGGGGAGGCGGGGGAGCTGCCGGCGCTGAAGAAGTATGAGAAGCACACCATCGAGGTGGTGGTGGACCGGCTGGCGGTCAGGGCGGATGCGCGGCGGCGGCTGACGGATTCGGTGGAGACGGCGCTGGGGTTGTCGGGCGGGGTGGTGGTGCTGGATTTCGTGGATCTGGCGGAGGATGACCCGCACCGGGAGCGGATGTTTTCTGAGCATCTGGCGTGCCTGTATGACGATTTGTCGTTTGAGGAGCTGGAGCCGCGGTCGTTCTCGTTCAACTCCCCGTGGGGGGCGTGCCCGGATTGCACCGGGCTGGGGACCCGGATGGAGGTCAACCCGGAGCTGGTCGTCCCCGATCCGGACAAGACCCTGGCCGGGGGCGCGATCGGCCCCTGGGCGGCCGGGCCCTCCGGTGACTACTTCTCCCGGCTGATCCGCGCGCTCGGCGAGACCCTGGGCTTCGGCATGGACACGCCGTGGGCCGCGCTGCCGGAGCCGGCGCGGCACGCTCTCCTGCACGGCCACTCCGAGCCCGTGCACGTGCAGTTCAGCACGGCCCGCGGCCGGGAACGGTCCTACGACGCGACGTTCGAGGGCGCGATCTCGTTCATCGAGCGGCGGCACGCCGAGTCGGAAAGTGACTCCGCCCGCGAGCAGTTCGAGGGCTTCATGCGTGAGGTGCCCTGCCCGTCATGTGCCGGGAACCCGGCTCAAGCCCATCGCCCGGGCCGTGACCGTGGCCGGGCGGCCGATCGCGGAACTCTGCGCCCTGCCCGTCAGCGAGCTGGCCACCCTGCTGCCCACCCTGGACCTGACCGGGGCGGACGCGCAGATCGCGGCGCCCATCCTGGACGAGATCAGCACCCGGCTGACGTTCCTGCTCGATGTGGGCCTGGACTACCTGAGCCTGGACCGCTCCGCCCCCACCCTGGCGGGTGGTGAGGCGCAGCGGATCCGGCTGGCGACCCAGATCGGGTCGGGGCTGGTGGGGGTGCTGTATGTGCTGGATGAGCCGTCGATCGGGTTGCATCAGCGGGATAACCACCGGCTGCTGGAGACGCTGATCCGGCTGCGGGATCTGGGTAACACGCTGATCGTGGTGGAACACGACGAGGACACCATCCGGGCCGCGGACTGGGTGGTGGACATCGGCCCCGGCGCGGGAGAACACGGCGGCGAGGTCATCGTGTCCGGGCCGGTCAGCGAGCTGCTGGACAGCCCCGGGTCAGTGACCGGCGCCTACCTGACCGGGCGGCGGTCGATCCCGGTGCCCGCCGTCCGGCGTGCACCAGTGCCCGGCCCGGGAGATCGTGGTGAAGGGGGCGGCTGAGCACAATCTGAAGAATGTGGATGTGGCGTTCCCGCTGGGGTGTTTCATCGCGGTGACGGGGGTGTCGGGGTCGGGGAAATCGACGCTGGTCAACGACATCCTGTACCGGGCGCTGGCCCGGGAGCTGCACGGCGCGCGGACGGTGCCCGGGCGCCACCTGCGGGTGACCGGGATGAGCCAGCTGGACAAGGTGGTGCACGTGGACCAGGGGCCGATCGGCCGGACCCCGCGGTCCAACCCGGCCACCTACACCGGCGTGTTCGACCACGTCCGGAAGCTGTTCGCGGCGACCACCGAGGCCAAGGTCCGCGGCTACCTGCCCGGCCGGTTCTCCTTCAACGTCAAGGGCGGCCGCTGCGAGGCCTGCTCCGGCGATGGCACCCTCAAGATCGAGATGCAGTTCCTGCCCGACGTGTACGTGCCGTGCGAGGTCTGCCACGGCGCCCGCTACAACACCGACACCCTGGCCGTGCACTACAAAGGCAAAACCATCGCCGACGTGCTGGACATGCCCATCGAGGAAGCCGCCCGGTTCTTCGCGGCCATCCCCGCCATCCACCGCCACCTGGCCACCCTGGCCGACGTCGGCCTGGGCTACGTCCGGCTCGGCCAGCCCGCCCCCACCCTGTCCGGCGGCGAGGCGCAACGGGTCAAGCTGGCCGCCGAACTGCAGCGCCGCTCCACCGGCCGCACCATCTACGTCCTCGACGAGCCCACCACCGGCCTGCACTTCGAGGACATCCGCAAACTCCTCGCCGTCCTCGGCCGCCTCACCGACACCGGCAACACCGTCATCGTCATCGAGCACAACCTCGACGTCATCAAAACCGCCGACCACGTCATCGACCTCGGCCCCGACGGCGGCTCCCGCGGCGGCCACATCCTCGCCACCGGCACCCCCGAGCACATCGCCACCATCGACACCAGCCACACCGGCCACTACCTGCGCAAGCTGCTGGCCGGCCAGGGCGGCGCGGCCAGCTCAGGTCCCCGTAACACCCCGGCTGCGGCCTAACCCCCGGGAATACCCCCCGGGGCTCCCCGGTTGACCTGAATGCGTCTCGCGGAGCAAGGCGGGCCCGGCAGCTGATACGGGCCGCTGTTGAATGGCGTCCGCGCGCACTGCAGCACTTTCCGGTAATCGCCTGGCCACCTTTAGCGGCCAAAGGCATGTCCGCCGAGAGCGAAATACCCGTCCGCTGACGGCGAACCGATTCCCGGAAACAAATCCGCTGGCCGTGCGTTGAAGCGTAAACCACAAGCTGAATTCTCAGGAAGTGAGCAATGAGCGAAACACTCGCCCTGCCGGTGCTGCCGCTGGACGACACAGTGGTGCTGCCGACCATGGTGGTGCCGCTTGACACCTCCGCCGCAGAAGCGCGCGCCGCGATCAGCGCCGCGCAGATGTCCGCCGCGGTGCCGGGCGCGGCTGACGCCACCCCGCATGTCCTGCTCGTCCCCCGGATCGATGGCAAGTACTCCGCGCTGGGCACGCTCGGCGCGGTCGAGCAGACCGGGCGGCTGCCCAGCGGCGAGCCCGCCGCGGTAATCCGTGGCCTGTCCCGGGTGCGGATCGGGGTCGGCACGACCGGACCCGGTGCGGCCCTGTGGGTCGAGGGCACCGTGGTGGACGAGCCGCCCGCCAGCGCCCGCGCCCAGGAACTGGCCCGTGAGTACCGCGGGCTGGCCGCCACCATCCTGCAGAAGCGGGGCGCGTGGCAGGTCGTGGACGCGCTGCAGCGGATCACCGACCCGTCGGCCCTGGCCGACAGCGCCGGGTATGCCGGCTACCTGTCCCAGGAGCAGCGCAAGCAACTGCTGGAGACGATCGACCCCGAGCAGCGGCTCGAGCTGCTGACCGGGTGGGCCCGGGACCAGCTGGCCGAGCTGGACGTGGCGGAGACGATCCAGAATGACGTCCGCGAGGGCATGGAGAAGCAGCAGCGCGAGTTCCTGCTCCGCCAGCAGCTGGCCGCCATCCGCAAGGAACTGTCCCAGCTGGACGGCGAGCCGGGCACCGAGGAAGAGGACTACCAGGCCCGCATCGAGGCCGCCGCGCTGCCCGAGAAGGTGCACGAGGCCGCGATGAAGGAAGCGGCCAAGCTGGAGCGTGCCTCGGACGCGTCGCCTGAGGGCAGCTGGATCCGGACGTGGCTGGACACGGTGCTGGAGATCCCGTGGAACGACCGCACCGACGACGCCTACGACATCGCGGGCGCGCGGGAGATCCTTGACGCGGACCACGCCGGACTGGATGACGTGAAGGACCGGATCATCGAGTACCTGGCCGTGCGCAAGCGCCGGTCCGACAAGGGCCTGGCCCTGGTCGGCGGGCGGCGCAGCGGCGCGGTGCTGGCCCTGGCCGGGCCGCCCGGGGTCGGCAAGACCTCGCTCGGCGAGTCGGTGGCCCGCTCCATGGGCCGCAAATTCGCCCGGGTGGCGCTGGGCGGTGTCCGGGACGAGGCGGAGATCCGCGGGCACCGGCGCACCTACGTCGGCGCGCTGCCCGGCCGGATCGTCCGGGCCATCCGCGAGGCGGGCTCGATGAACCCGGTCATCCTGCTGGACGAGGTGGACAAGCTCGGCGCGGACTACCGCGGCGACCCCACCGCGGCGCTGCTGGAGGTCCTGGACCCGGCGCAGAACCACACGTTCCGCGACCACTACCTGGAGGTCGAGCTCGACCTGTCGGACGTGCTCTTCATCGCGACGGCCAACGTGCTGGAGCAGATCCCCGGCCCGCTGCTGGACCGGATGGAGCTGATCCAGCTGGACGGGTACACCGAGGACGAGAAGGTCACGATCGCCCAGGGCCACCTGCTGCCGCGGCAGCTGGAGCGGGCCGGCCTGGAGGGGTCCGACGTGACCATCACCGAGGCCGCCCTGCACAAGCTGGCTGGCGAGTACACCCGCGAGGCGGGGGTCCGGTCGCTGGAGCGGACCATGGCCCGGGTGCTGCGGAAGATCGCCGCGCAGGTGGCGAGCGGCACGGCGACGCTGCCTGTCACCGTGGACGTGGCCGACCTGCACGGTTACCTCGGTCACCCGCGGCACACGCCGGACTCGGCGGAGCGGACCGCGGTGCCCGGCGTGGCCACCGGCCTGGCGGTCACCGGCACCGGCGGCGACGTCCTGTTCATCGAGGCGTCGCTGGCCGACCCGGAGACCGGCACCACCGGCGTCACGCTCACCGGGCAGCTCGGGGACGTGATGAAGGAGTCGGCCCAGATCGCGCTGTCCTACCTGCGCTCGCACGGCGCCGAGCTGGAACTGCCGGTCGGTGACCTGAAGGAGCGGGGCGTGCATGTGCACGTGCCCGCGGGCGCGGTGCCCAAGGACGGGCCAAGCGCCGGGGTCACCATGACCACCGCGCTGGCGTCCCTGCTCTCCGGGCGGCTGGTCCGCTCCGACGTGGCGATGACCGGTGAGGTCTCGCTGACCGGGCGGGTCCTGCCGATCGGCGGGGTGAAGCAGAAGCTGCTCGCCGCGCACCGGGCCGGCATCACCACGGTGCTGATCCCGAAGCGCAACGAGCCCGATCTGGAGGACGTGCCGGAGAAGGTCCGGGCGCAGCTCACGGTGCACGCCGTGAGTGACGTCCGCGAGGTGCTCGACCTCGCGCTCGAGCCGGCCCACCACCAGGCGGCGGTCGCGGCCTGACCCCGCGGCACCGCCGGAACCGGCCGCCCCCGCTCCGGGGGCGGCCGGTTCCGCTCTGTCCGGGATAACAGCGCGCGGGCCCGGGCGGGTTACCGTGGGCCCGTGGAAACCCTCGGCGAAGACCTGGTTTTACTGGCCATCCGGCCCGGCAACGGGACGCTCGCGGCCCGGGAGCGGATCCCGTACGGGCTGCGGGGCTCGGAGCTGGTCCGGCTCGCCGCGAGCGGGCGGGTCGGGATCACCGACGACCGGATCGTGGTCCTGGACGCCGGGCCGACCGGCGACGAGCGGCTCGACACGGCCCTGGCCAGCCTGGCCGGGGCCCGGCGGCCGCCACGGCCCAAAGCCTGGGTCGGCCACCCGGGGGCCCGGATCTGCGACGCGTACCTGGCCCGGCTGGCCGCCGCCGGGGCGATCCGCGAGGAGCGGGGCAAGGTCCTCGGCTTCATCCCGGTCGTCCGGTGGCGGATCACCGACGCGGCGCGGGCCGCGGACACCCGGGCCCGGCTCGACGCGATCGTGCACGCGACCGGGCCGGTCGGCACGGCCCAGGCCGCGTTCGCCGGGCTGGCCGGGGCCAGCGGCCTGGGCCCGGTGCTGTACCCGGGCGCGGCCGGCCGCCCGCTGCGCAAGCGCCTCGACCAGATTGCCCAGGGTGAGCTGGCCCGGGACGCGGCCGGGGCCGCCCGGGAGGCCGAGTCCGCCAAAGACGACGCCCTAGATTCCGCCCTGGACGCCATAGATTCCGCCCTGGATTCAGCCACCGACGCCGCCACCCGGGCGGCGACCCACGCCGCCACCCACGCCGCCGTATCGGCCGCGGTCCACGCGGCGCACCATGCGGCCTCCGACGCCGGGGCGCACGGCGGCGGGCACGGCGGCGGCGGCGGGCACCACTGACGGCCCCCGTGAAACAGCACCGTGCGACCTCAGGCCCGGACGTCGCCGGTAAGCGCGCGGGCCGTGCCGCCGGTCAGCGCCGCCCAGGCCTCCTGCGGCAGGTCCAGGCCAGCCAGGCCGTCCAGCAGCTGGGTCACGGTCAGCCCGGTGTTGGGCGCGTCCGAGCCGAACAGCAGCTTGCCCGCCAGCGCAGTGAGCTGGGCGGCTGACGGCCGGACCGGACGGTGGATCACCGGCGTGAGATCGGCGTACACGTGCTGGTGCCCGGCTACCAGCCGCAGCGCGGCCTGCGACGCGGTGTGCCCGCAGTGCGCGATGATCACCCGGGCCGAGGGGTAGCGGCGGGCCACCTGCGCCACGGGCTCCAGCTCGGCGTCGTCGGTGTGCCCGTCGGCCGCGTGCCCCGCGTGCAGCACCACCGGCAGGGCCACCTCGGCGGCGTACTCCCAGACCGGGTCGAGGCGCGGGTCGTCGGGGGTGAAGTCGCCCACCGAGCAGTGCAGCTTCAGCACCCGCAGGCCCATGTCCTCGACCGCGCTGCGCACGATGGTGAGCGGCTGGTCGTCGCCCGGGTGGACGGTGCAGCCGCCGATCACCCGCACCGGGCCGCCGCGCCGCGCGGCGGCCAGACTGGCCATGGACTTGTTCAGGTCGCCGGCCGAGCCGGGGCGCCGCGCGTAGGGCAGTGACCACACCTCGCTAATCCCCTCGGCGGCGAGCCGGTCACACACCTCCGCGTGGTCCGCGGGGTAGGCGAACTGGCCGCTGTCTATCCCGCTGCGGTCGAAGAACCCGCGGATCGCCGCCTGCAGCCGGGGCGGCAGCAGGTGAACATGCGCGTCAACCAGGTCGCGGCGTACATCAGTGGGCACCAGTCTGGTTTACCCGGGCTCTGCTCATCCAGTCTGGCGAACCAGTTGACACCCAGGGGCGAAGCGGGCAACACTCACGGGAAAAGCCAGGATGGAAAGTCATTCTCGGCTGATGAAACTTGTGGAGAATCCGTGGCACGCATCGTCCTGACCAACGGCCTGGTATTCGACGGCACCGGGTCGCCGCCGGTGCCCGGCGAGGTGACCCTCGCCGATGACCGGGTGCGCTCCGTGACCACCGGCTACCGGGATGACCATGGCAGCGACCGGGTCATCGACGTGACCGGCTGCACGGTGATGCCGGGGCTGATCGAGTCGCACGGCCACCTCACGTTCCCCTCAGCGGTCGGCCACATCGACCCCACCTTCAACCCCCCGCTGGACGTGAGCTTCTTCCACCACATCTCTGGTCTGGACGCCGAGCTGGCCCGGGCCGAGCGGAACGCGAAGATCCTGCTCGACGCGGGGTTCACCTCGGTCTACTCGGCGGGCTCGCTGCTGCCCATGCCGACCGAGGTGATCCTGCGCGACAAGATCCGGGCCGGCGCGGTGCCGGGGCCCCGGATGCTGGCGGCCAGCATGGAACGCGACAACCACCCGGTCCGCCCGGACGGCCACGTGGAGCCGGAGTGGCAGGGCCCGGACGCGTGCCGCGCGTTCGTCCGCGAGCAGGCCGCGATGGGCTTCGACAGCGTCAAGTTCCTGCTGTCCAACGACGACGTGTTCATCCCGGGCGGGTCGCAGATCACCCAGTACACCCAGGAGGAGGCCAGCGCCGCGGGTGAGCAGGCCCGCGAGTCAGGGGTCTGGCTGAACTGCCACGCCCAGTCGGCGGAGTCGGTCAAGGTCGCGGTGCGCGCTGGGTTCCGGTCCGTCTACCACTGCACCTACGCCGACGAAGAAGCCCTCGACCTGCTGGAATCGGCCAAGGACGAGGTGTTCGTGTCCCCGGCGCCCGGCATCATCTACGCCAACGTCCACGAGGGCGAGGAGTTCGGCATCGACCGCGCTCAGGCGGAAAAGATGGGCTCGGTCGCGGCGCTGGAGGGCATGGCCGCGGTCTACCCGGAGATCCGCAAGCGCGGCATCCGGGCCCTGCCCGGCGGGGACTACGGGTTCCCGAACAACCCCATCGGCCGCAACGCACGTGACCTGGAGCTGTTCGTGGACGTGCTGGGCTACCCGCCGCTGGAGGCGCTGACCGCCGCCACGAAGTACGGCGGCCAGCTGATGGGCATGGGCGGCGAGCTTGGCCTGCTCGCCCCGGGCTACCTGGCCGACGTGCTCGTGGTGCGCGGCAACCCGGCCGACGACGTGCGGATCCTCCAGGACCAGGGCAACCTGGCGTACATCATCCAGGCCGGCCAGTTCTACAAGAGCCCCGCAGGCCGATGACGGTCACGATCCACCGGGACGTCGTCTACTCCCGCCCGCCCGGTTACCGGCCGCTGTCGCTGGACCTGTACGTCCCGGCCGGCCCGGCCCGGGCGCTGTGCCTCTACCTGCACGGCGGCGGCTGGCGGGTGGGCAGCCGGTCCGAGGGCCCGGGCACGTCCCGCGACTGGAGCCCGTCCTTCTTCGAGCGGGCCGCCGCGCTGGGCCTGGCCATCGCCAGCGTCAACTACCGGCTGAGCGGCGAGGCCCGTTTCCCGGCCCAGCTCGACGACGTGGCCGCGGCCGGGAACTTCCTTTCTACGCAACGAGGAGCTTTCGGCGTACTCACCGGCCGCACGGTGGCCTGGGGCGTCTCGGCCGGGGGCCATCTGGCCGCCCTGCACGCCCTGTGCTCCCCGGGCGCCGGGGTGGACGCGGTCGTCTGCTGGTACACCCCGACCGACCTGGATGCCCTGGCCGGCGACTGTGACAAGGCGGGCGGGCACGGCGACCGGGGCCCGGAGGCCCGGGAGTCCCAGCTCATCGGCGCCCCGGTTGACGAGCGCCCCGACCTGGCCGCCGCGGCCAGCCCGGTGCGGTTCGCCCGGGGGGACGCGCCGCCGTTCCTGTTCCTGCACGGCACCGCGGACACCCGCGTGCCGCCACGGCAGAGCGAGCGGCTCGCGGACGCGCTGACCACGGCCGGGGCGCAGGCCACGGTGGAGCTGGTGGACGGGGCCACGCACATGTTCCCCGAGCTGGATGAGGCCGCGACGACCCGGGTGATGCAGCGGTCGGTGCGTTTTCTGTGCTCGCCCGTCAGGGTCTGACCGTGCGCCACGATCACGTCGGCATCAACGTGGCCCGTCTGGCGGACGCCGAGGCCTGGTACAGCGAGGCCTTCGGCCTGAAGCGGGAGTTCGCGGCCCGCATCGGGGCAGCGGACCTGGAGATCGTCATGCTCCGCAGCGAGGACGGCGGCTACCGTGTGGAACTGCTGCACCGGCCCGGCTCCGCGCCCGGGCTGCGGGCCGCCGGCCGGCCCAGGCCGCGCTGACCGAGGGGTTCGGGCACATCGCGTTCGGCGTGGCCAGCCTGGGGGCCGTGCACGCCAGGCTGCTCGGACTCGGAGCCCGCGAGATCATGTCACCTCAGCCCTCTCCCGAGCCAGGCGTGTCGATGTCGTTCCTGGCCGACCCCGAAGGCAACCTGATCGAACTGGTGGAGCGAGGGTGAGCCGGGGCGGCGGCCCGGGCGCGAGTCGCGGAGGCCGGCCGTGAATGACCCTCTGGCCGTGAATAACGCTCTGGCCGCGCCCCGGGTCGCGGTGGTCACCGGCGGCGCGGGCGCCATCGGGGCCAGCATCGTGTCGGCGCTGGCCGAGGCCGGCCACACCGTGACGATCCTGGACCGGGCCGGTGATCCTTCCGTCAACCTGGGCGACGAGCGCCAGGTCCGCGCGGCCGCCACTGCCGTCCTGCGCGACCACGGCCGGTGCGACATCCTGGTCCACGCGGCCGCCGCGTTCGACCGGGCCGACCTGGCCGCGGTGGACCTGGCCACCTGGCGGCGGGTGCAGGCCGTCAACGTGGAGTCTGCGCTGCTGCTGGCCCAGGCGTTCGCGCCCGGCATGGCCGCCCGCGGCTTCGGCCGGATCATCTTCGTGGTCTCGGATACGGTGTGGGCCCCGCCGCGCGGGGACATGCTGCCCTACGTGACCAGCAAGGGCGCGCTGGTCGCCCTGGCCAGGACGCTGGCCGCAGGGCACGGCGCGGACGGGATCGCGGTCACCTGCGTCGCGCCCGGGCTGACCGCCACCCCGGCCGCCCGGGCCGCGATGCCGACCGCCGCGTTCGACGACGTGCGGGCCCGGCAGGCGCTGCCGCGCACCCTGGTGCCCGGGGACGTGGCCGCCACCGTGTGCTTCCTGTGCTCCGACGGCGCCAGTGCGCTCACCGGCCAGACCCTGTGCACCAATGGCGGTCTGACGATGCGCTAGACCTGACGTTCGTTCAGCTGCCCCGGCGCCCCGCCGAGATAGGAGCAGATGCGGCCCTCCGGATCCCAGGTCGCCCGCACCTCGGCCAGCCGCCGGTAGGCCTCATCCGAGGCGAAGCGGTCGTGCCGCCGCTGGAAGTCGGTGTCCCCCAGGTACACCCCGCACCCGGCGCGGGCCAGGTCCCGGGTCCGGGAGTGCACCCAGTCCGCGTACCGCTCGTCGTCCGCCTCGTCCGTGTAGATCACGTACGTGGCCAGGTACACGTTGGCCTCGACCGAGAAGGCCATATCCGGCAGCGGCCGGGCCGGCGCCCAGCCGTACCAGATCGAGAACGAGTGCTCGGTGGGCAGCTCGGCCCAGATCCGCTCCAGCCGGGGCGCCAGCTCCGCCGCGGACGCGTCGCTCCAGCTGCAGTCCACGAGGTAGCGGTACCCGGGGGGATTCTGTGCGCATTGCGCGGCGTTTTCTTCCGCGATCGAGGTCCGGCCCCGGACGTGCCCCAGGGCCTCCCCCGCCAGGGGGCACGCGTCGAAGGCGGCCAGCCGCTTCCCGACCTGCTCGCCGTAGTCCCCCATGGCCGTGGTGTGCAGCAGCAGCACCGGGCCGGGGGGTCGATCCACACCAGCACCCAGGGGGACACCGGGGAGCCGCGTCGCGGCGACCACCGGCTCGACGGTCCGGTCCAGCCCGGGCAGGATCTCGTGCAGCCAGCTCAGCAGCGGGCCCGCCGCCTCCAGCGGGAACGTCCAGGTGTCCTGCATCATGGCCGGCGGCTGCGGATAGGTGCGCAGGTAGAACATGGTAACCACGGCCGGGAAGCCGGGTCCGGCCCCGCGCGCGGCCCAGTACAGGTCGGCGTTCTGCGCGGCGTCGGCGTGCACCCGGCGGCCGTCCGCGGTGACCGCGTCGATGGCGGTCACGTTCTCGCAGGCCCAGCCCCAGGCCCGGCCGTTCCAGCCCTGGCCGCCCTGCAGCAGGTACCCGCCCAGGCCGACGGACTCGCAGTGCCCGCCCGGGAACGCGCGGCCCCGGGCGGCCAGGTAGGGAGCCAGCTCGGTGCCGCCCGGCACCGCCGGGCGGACCGCGGCGATCCCGGTGGCCGGGTCATAGCGGATGTCCCGCATCCCGCCCAGGTCGATCAGCAGTGCGTCATCGCGGACGCTCCACGCGGCCCAGGAGTGCCCTCCGGAGCGGACCGAGACCCGCCGGTGCCTCGCCTTCGCCCACCGCACCCCGGCCACCACGTCCTCGTCATCCGCAGCCATCAAGATCGCGGCCGGGTACCGATCTGGGCGCCGGCCATTGAACACGCGGGAGATCCGTGCGTCCTCGTATCCGGGTTCGCCACGCTCGACGAACCGGCCCGTGAACGATGCGGCAGTACCCGTCTCAGCCAATGGCCGACGCGCCCCCGTCCACCGGGATGTTGGCCCCGCTGACGTGCGCGGCCTCGTCCGAGGCCAGGAACAGCACGGCGTTGGCCACGTCCTCGGGCCGCCCGACCCGGCCCAGCGGGATGCGGGCCAGCTCGCTGGCGAACGGGCCGCCGGTGTCAGCCAGCAGCGGCGCGGTCTGCGGGGTAGCCGTCATGGCCGGGCTCACCGCGTTGACCCGGATGCCGTGCGGGCCGCCCTCCGTGACCAGCTGGTAGGTCAGGGCCAGCACGCCGCCCTTGGCCGCGCCGTGGGCGTTCTGCGGCATGAAGAACGCGCCCCGGGTGGCCGTGATCGAGGCGATGTTCACGATCGAGCCGGTGCCCCGTGCTATCCAATCCCGTGCCATCAGGTGCGGCCACACCGCCCGGGTGACCAGGAAGACGATATGCAGCTCGTTGCGGATGGTGAACGCCCAGTCGTCCCAGGACAGCTCGGCGATCGGGCCGAACCGGATGGCCGAGGCGTTGTTGACCAGGATGTCCACCCCGCCGTAGGCCCGGGCCGCCTCGGCCACCCAGGCGTTCGCGCCGTCCTCGGTGGACAGGTCGACCGGGGCCATCGCGGTCATCTCGCCGCCGGCCTCGCGGACCAGGCGGACGGTCTCCGCCGAGCCCCCGGGGTCGAGGTCGCAGCCGACCACCGCGGCGCCCTCCCGGGCCAGGATCTGCGCGGTCGCCCGGCCGATCCCCCCGGCCGTGCCCGTGACCAGTGCGACTTTGCCGGCCAGCCGGGGGATCATCCTTGACATTCGCATGATGCAACGGGATTTTATAGACCGAGAACACTCGGAGACAAGGGGTGCCCATGGACGTTGGCCTGGCCATGACGGCCCGCAACCACCCCGCCGGCATGCGGCCGCTCACCGAGGTCTACCGCGAGGTGCTCGACGAGGCCGTGCTGGGCGAGCAACTGGGGTTCCGCAGCTGGTGGCTGGCCGAGCACCACTTCGCCGAGGACCAGCACAACCCATCGCAGTTCCCGCTGCTGGCCGCGGCAGCCGCCCGGACGTCCGTGATCCGGCTGGGGCCGTACGTGCTGCTGCTCCCGCTGCACAACCCGCTGCGGGTGGCCGAGGACGCGGCCACGGTGGACATCCTGTCCGGCGGGCGGCTGGAGCTGGTCATCGGCGCCGGGCCGATGCCCGGTGAGTGCGCGGTGTTCGGGCTGGACCCCAAGGAGTCGTTCGGGCGCACCTACGAGGCGCTCGACGTCATCCGCAAGTGCTTCACCGAGGACGAGTTCAGCCACGAAGGCCGGTACTTCCGGTTCCCGGGCGTCCGGATGACGACCAAGCCCGTGCAACAACCCGGGCCCCGCATCTACATGGCCGCGCTCGGCCCGCAGAGCCTCAGCAGAGCCGGGGAGCGCGGCTACAGCCTGGGCTCCATGGTGCATACCCCGCTGTACCCCCGGTACCTGGAGGCCCAGGCCGCCGCCGGGCGCACCCGGGCCGACTTCCGGATGCTGTCCGGGCCGCTGGCCGTGCACGTGGCGGACACCACCGACCAGGCCTGGGATGAGGCCGAGCGCGGGCTGCACTGGTGGGTCGAGTTCTACCGGCGCCGGGGGATGCAGATGCCGCTGGCCCCCGTCGGTGAGCTGCGCCACGACCCGAAGGCGGCCATCTACGGCGTGCCGTTCGCGGTGGGCACGCCCGACCAGGTGCTCGGGAAGTTGCGGGCCTATCAGGACCTGCCCATGGACGAGATGGCGATCCAGTTCCACCACCCGGGGATGGATCCCGGTGCGGTCGCGGCCAGCATGCGCCTGTTCGCGGCCGAACTGCTGCCCGAGATCCGCACCTGGGGTGCGGCGGCGTGACCGCTCACCCGGCACGCGGCCTGCATCACATCGGCTACTGGACCGGCGACCTGGACGCGGCCATGGCCCAGGCCGCCCGGCTGCTCGGCGTCGGCCCGTTCCATGTCCTCCCGCACGTGGACCTGGGCGACTTCCGGTTCCGCGGCGAGCCGGCCACCCTCGACCACAGCGCGGCGTTCGCGGCCTGGGGGCCGGTGCTGCTCGAACTGGACCAGGTGCATGAGGTGCGGCCCGCCGCGCTGCGCGAGGCACTGGGCGTGCGGCCGGGCACGGTCAGCCACGTGGCCTGGATCGCCGGCGACCTGGGCGCGGAGCGGGAGCACATGACCGGCGCGGGCTGCGGGTGGCTGACCACGTCGGTGGGTGGCGCGGTCGCCGACTGGTTCACCGGCGGCGGCCTGTTCGGGCATCCGGTGGAGATACATCAGCCCACCGCACCCGTCCTGGCCTTCTGGGAGTCAGTCAGGGCCGGGGCTTAGAAGCACTGACCCACCGGAAGACGTTCCTCATCCTGATCACCCCGCTATCCGGGTCGGTGAACGGGACGACCGCCTTCCCGATGGCCGCTTCCACCGCCTCCCGGCCCGCGTCCTGTGCCGCGCGTGTCCCGCCGGCCGAGCTCAGCAATCCCCGGCAGGCGTCGGCCAGGCTGTCGTAGCGCCACACGCACTCGACCTCACCGCTGGCCCCGGCCCGCAGCCCCGCGGCGGCCAGCCCGGCCTCCAGGTTTCCCGGCGCGGACAGCGAATACGGCGCGTGCGCGCCCTGCCGCCGCGGCGGGCTGAGCGCGGACATGGCCTCGTGCACCACCGTGGACTCCGCCCGCTCCGGCTCGGCGAACGTGCTGGCCGCCACGATCGCCCCGGGCCGGCCGACCCGGGCCGCCTCGCGGAGGGCCTCCCGGGGGTCGCCCGCGAACTGGAACGCGTTCACGCCGGTGATCACGTCGAACGAACCGTTAGGGAAAGGAAGCTGTTGCAGGTCCCCGAGCCAGAGTTCGGCGGAGGGGACGCGGTCGTGCGCGGCGGCCAGCAAGCCGGGCGCGACGTCGAGGCCGGTCACGGTCGCGCCGCGGGCCTGCGCGAGCTCCAGCAGCAGGCCGCTGCCGCAGCCCACGTCGAGCAGCCGGGTCCCGGCCGTGACGCCGGCCGCGGCCAGCACCGCCTCGAACAGCGGCCGGGTGTGCGGCTCGGCGAACCGGGCCCAGCCGTCGGGATCGGCGCCCCAGAGTTGCTGCTGCTCGCGGGCGGCACCGGTGATCGGTCCCTCGGGCCACGGCGTCATGACCGGGCCCGCGCGTTCTCGGCCGCCAGAAAGCCGGTACCGGGTGCGAGGGCCGCAACCATGGATTCCTGCGCCAGGGCACGCGGGTCAGGGCCGTCCAGGACCACCGAAGACAACTGGCCGATCATCAGGCCCCACCCCGCGATGGCTGGCCCGGGTTAAGCGGCGGCACAGGGCGGCCTTGGTGGCGGGCCATTCGGAAGCAACAACCGAGAAGACCGCTGAGTCGCGGAGCAGGCCGTCCTCACCCGGCGCGCGCGACGGCGACCACTGCCGCAGGACACCCTCGAACCGTGCGCCCAGGCCTTCGAGGGCACGCCGGGACCGTTCATTGCGGGCATCGGTGGAGAAGCCCACCCTGACCACTCCCAGGGTCTCGAACGCATACTCAGACAGCAGCAGTTTCGCCTCGACGTTGATGCCCGTCCGCTGAGCCGACGCGGCCAGCCAGGTCCAGCCGATGTCAATAGCGCACAGCCCGGGACGCGGCCCGCCGCGGCCGGGCCAGAACCGGGGATCCCAGTACGCCGTGACCCCAATCGCCCGCCCGTCACCCTGGCGGATCTGGGTGAACGGCTCCAGCCTGCCGCTCTTTGCCCGCTCGGAATGTGCCGCGAGATACTGCTCTACCTCCCACGCGCGCGGGACCACGGTGAAGCCGTATGCCGCACGATCTTCCTCAGCGGCGACCGCCAGGTCCGCGGCGTGGGCAGGCGACAGCGGCTCGAGCCGGACCAGGGAACCGTGCAGGACCGGAACGTCAGGCAGGAAGCCCATGATTGACCCCTCATCGATCCTGGCGTTGGCACCTTGCGGCGAGCGCAGGTTGCCGGACCGTCACCGGGCCAGGTCCCTCAGATCCTCTGGATGATTACAAGACCGGGACCCTAACCGGCGAACTCAGCGGAGTCAACGCGCGGCCACGGCGGCTTCCCCGCAGCTGCGCGGGCTGTCACGTTCCCGCCAGCAAGTCATAACCACACACTTAGCCGCGGTGACGCCTGTGGTTGCTTGTTACCCGGATTTGCGTGCTCGGACCGCCAGCACCGTGGGGACGGGCTCACCGCCTTCGGTGAATCGCTCGATGGTCAGGCCGGCGTCGAGGAAGGCATGGAAGAGCGCGGGCAGTGGGAGGTGGGTAGCGCCCACCTTGTCGCGTACTCCCTGGTCGGTCCAGGACGCCTTGGTCCAGTGGCCGTCGAGGTAGCCGGGGCGGATCACGACGGCGGCAGGGTCGCTGCGGTCTGCGAAACCGCCGCAAAAACAGGGATGCACGCCAACGTGCACCAACAGCCCGCCAGGGCGCAGGACCCGCACTGCTTCCCGCAGCACCGCCGGGTAATCGGGCATGTCGGTGTGCACCATCACCGCGACGACGGCCGGAACGCAGCCATCGGCGACCGGCAGTCGTCCCGCGTCAGCCAGCACAACCGGGAGGCGGTCCCTAGCATGGCGGAGCATCCTGGCCGACAGGTCTGCGCCCACGGGGGTCCAGCCCAGCGACCGGACCTGGGCAGCGCGGACGCCGGTGCCGCAGCCGATCTCCAGGCAGACGCCGCCGCCGGTGCCCAGCAGCTCCCGCAGGGCACGCTCGATACCGAGAACGTCAGCGCCCGCGGCGGTCCTGGCCAGGAACTCATCTTCGTACCAGTCCGCGATCTCGTCATACGCCGCAGCCGCTGCCATCGTGGGTGCCCCTCTGCCATTCCATTCCTGCCCAACCTGAATACCACTAGTGCACTCACATTCCCGCCAGCAAGTCATAGCCACACACGCTGGGCTCGTGCTCGTGCGCCGTATCGATGGCACCATCATCTGGTGTCTCCCGGCCGTGGCGGCCGGACTGGTGGTCTCGCCGCCGGTTACCGCAGGGCCGACGGCCGCCCCCAGTACCGAAATCAGGAGGTGGCACACCGTGGAAAACGGTGACCGGCCCATCACGATCATTACCGGCGGCAGCCGCGGCATTGGGGCGGCCACGGCCGTTCAGCTAGCCCAGGCCGGCCACGACCTCACCATCGCCTACCGGGAAGACGACAGCGCGGCCCGGCAGACCGCCGCCCGGGTGCAGGCCGCCGGAGCCCGGTGCGTCCTGGCCAAGGTGGATATCACCCGCCAGGACGACGTCGAGCGGCTGTTCTCCATCACGGCCAGCCAGGCGGGCCTGGTGACCGGCCTGGTGAACAACGCCGGCGTCACGGCTCACATCGGCGATCTTGCCGACACTCCCGTCGAGGTGATACGCCACGTCATCGACGTCAATCTGCTCGGCACGATCCTGTGCGCCCGGCAGGCCAGCAAGGTCATGTCCGTGCACCGCGGAGGACAAGGCGGAGCGATCGTCAACATCTCGTCCGCAGGAGCCACCCTCGGCTCCCCGCATGAGTACGTCCACTACGCGGCGGCCAAGGCCGCAGTCGAGGCACTCACCATCGGCCTGGCCAAGGAACTCGCCGCTGACCAGATCCGCGTCAACGCTGTGGCTCCCGGCACGATCCGCACCGCCATCCATGCGGCCGCCGGAGACCCTGGCCGCCCGGACCGCGTCGCCAGGAACATACCGCTGGGCCGGGCCGGTGAACCCGGCGAGATTGCCCCGGCCATCGCATGGCTGCTCGGACCCGAAGCCTCATACGTAACCGGCGCGGTGCTCCGCATTGCAGGGGGCCTCTAAGGCCGGGGCACTCGTGGGCCGGGCGGTCCCGGCTTGCTTGACCTCTTCTTGAGTTCCTCCGGTTTTGCCGGGCCTGCCGCAGGCCTGGGACCAGTTACACGTGGCTCACAACCCCGCCAGGCCAGAACAGCACGGTCACTATCGCGCCAATAGTCACCGTCCACCAGAGAAGAAACCGCATTTGACTGACTCTGCGTGGCCCAGTGAGCCAGCCTCCGGTGCTCTTTGCGGGTCGCGGCGGAAATTCCCAGATTCGCTCAATATCCAGCATCACGCGCTGTGAGCCTTCTTGGAAAGCGCGATGGTTCTCTGCGATCACAATCCATACGGACATCAAGATCCATGCGGCGGCCGACAGGATAACTATTTCCAAGGGGACGGCACCGGGAAGCCTCAGGGCCATCCGCGAGTGCGTTGCCAGACTCGGTGAGCCAAGCCGTAAGTACCTGGGAGTCGGGGAGATGGTCCAGGCCATTGACGCAGCCACGGCTGGCCCCGGTTTCTTCCGGAAACCGGGGCCAGCCTTCTGTACGCGAGGCGATTAGTGGACAGAGGCGTAGGCATACTCGACGACGCCATAGCCATTGCGGTAGCCCACCCGCAGGTGAGAGCCATGGTGAGTGATGAACGTCACAGACCCGTTGGCCGGGACGAACACCCTTCCCTGCCAGACATAGCGGTGCAGGCGGGGCCGGTAGATGGAAACCGACGCGTGGCGGTTACGGCCGCCAGCGACGTTGCTGATCAGCCAGTGCCGGTTGTACCACGGGCCGGACAGGTACGTCGCGGTGAGCACCGACGGATGCTGGACCGGCGGAGTGTAAGTGGTGTAGTAGGTGACGAACCCGTCATTGCTGCCAGCCCACGGCGAGTTCAGCGTGGCAGTGGCACCTCCGGCGTAGTAGGCCACGCTGTAGCCTGTCAGGCCAAACGGGTCCGGGGAGTTGACTGACGGGTTGTCCTGGCCTGCCGTTTGCCCCTGGGTCGCCACAACCGAGACGCTGCCGGGAACGATGTGGTCCGCCGTGATGACGTCCTGGTTGTTGCTGAACGCCCCGCTGGTCCCCGTTGTGAGAGCCAGATGGCAAGGGTTCACGAAAACGTTGTAGTAGGTGGTGAAGCCGTCATTGCTCCCGGCATATGGCGTCTGCAGGGTGACCGTTGACCAGTCGGTGCTCACCGTGTAGCCGGTGCCTGGGCCGAAGGTGTCCACGGGCGGGTTGTCTTGGCCTGGCGTGGTCCCTTGTGTGGCCACGACGAAAACGCTGCCGGGGACAACCCCAGATCCCAGGAGGTCCTGGTTGTTGCTGAACGCCCCGCTGGTCATGGCCTGGACACTGACGCTGCAAGAGCCGCTATTGGCCGGCGCGGCTGGCGTCTTCGGTGCGGCTGAGGCTGCGCCAGCCGTTCCGAGAACCATGAACACAGCGGTACCCGCAGCGGCGGTGATGACGGTAAACCCTGCTCGCATGCGTCTACTATGCATGAGGAATCCCTCCCCTGACCCAGGCAGTGTCTCTACGTGAGCCGCTTGATAGCCCCCATTGGTTGTCAAGCTCATTAATGGTCTGGGGTTTTGCTTGCTTCGCGCTAGAGGCCAAAGTCCCTTGGTGTATGAGAGCCCTAATTTAGGCGCAACAAAGCGAGCCGAGGCCGGAGCCGGCGGCTGCCGTGATCCTGACGGTAGCTTCCTGCCCACCGCGCTGTGGCGCAGCGAGGCCGCGATCCCGCTGCCGGACCACCGGACGCCACCGCAGTGGGTTGACGACCTGGCGGTGCGCTTCAGCGCACTCGGCATCGACCCCGAGATGCCACCTTAGAGCGGCTTACCCAGGCTGGTCACCGGGCGGGTGCTTGACCAGCGACCGCGCTAGCCCCAGTGCGATGCGTTGCTGATCGCCAGGTCGCGAGACGCTGGCCAGGACGGCGACCGCCTGCCGGGTCTCCGGGAAGATCGCGAGGAAGGCGGAGTATCCGCCGGTGGCGCCGTTGTGCCAGATCATGACGTTCCCGGACGGGAGGGAATCAATCATCCAGAACATGCCGCTGCGCCGGTTCGGTCGCGTGGTCTCGACGTCCGGGACCGGCGTCAAGGAGCCGTATCCTGGCGCGGTCCGATCCAGGATGGCGGTCAGGAGCCGGGCCATGTCCTCGATCGTGGCGATGACCCCGCCGGCCGGGGCATACCCGTCCTGGACCCACGGGGCACGGGGCAGACCCGTCGCTGACCAGCCAGGCGCTGCCTTCTGTTGCCTCGTGGCCACCGCGGCTGAGGACATGCCAAGCGGGGTGAAGATCCGCGCCCGGAGCAGGTCCGGGAAACTGCAGCCTGCCCGTCCGGCCAGAATCTGGCCCAGCAGTGCCGCACCGAGGTTGGAGTACGCGGCTTGCCCGCGGCGGCGCAGGCGCTGCCGGCCCGCCAGGGCTATCACCCGGGACGGCGTGGTGCCCCGGTAGGGATCAAGACCGACAAAAGCGAACATGGCGACGCGGGCCGCCGTGCGCGGGTCCACAGGCAGCCGGGGCAGCCCCGACGTGTGGGTGCACAGTTCCCGCACGGTCACCGTGGCTGCCCTCGTACAGTCAAGGGCCGGCAGGAGCTCCGCGGCGGTGCTGTCCATCGACAACTCGCCGCGCTCGATGGCGTCGGCCAGCATCATCCCGGTCAGCGCCTTCGTCACCGATCCTGTCTCGAACAGCGTTCCGGCGTCCGCCCTGATGAACGCCGAGCGAACCGGCGCCGGAGCCCCCAGGTCAACGGTCACTGCCGCTACCCGCCGGGAGCGGCGGCCCGCCAGCCGGGCCAGATGGGGCGTAAGCCCAGGATCCCCGGTGGCGGCCGGGACCGGACGCGCCGCCGCCAGCACCCAGCACGCCGCAACCGCGAGCACGGCCACCAGCACCACGCATTCCCAGATTGTCCCGATCACGGCCAGCCGTCCATCCCTTGCACCGGCCAGATCACGACGCGCTCACCGCTCCCTGCTGCACCTGCGTCGGGCCCCGGCCCGGTGACCAGCGGGTGGCCAGCGTATCGCTAGCAAGATACGCCCAGACAGCCGGAACCCTGAGCTGGCCGGGCCTCACGGCGGATGGCCTGCTTTCCATCGCCGCGCCGGGGGCTCGGTCACGGGCTGCACCGGCTGATCGACTGGTCCCACTGCCCACGATGACCCGCCGCAGTCGTGCGCGGGCACTCCGAGCCGCTGCGCAAGAGTTGAACAATGCCTACTCTACATATATAGACTGGCTTGTGTGAGGATGACCGGCCCGCTGCAGCGGGTGCTGCGGGCGTTTCTGGAGGATCTACCAGCGCCGCGGTATGGCTATGACCTGATGAAGGCAGCCGGGGTGAAGAGCGGCACCTTGTACCCGCTGCTGGGCCGTCTGGAAGAAGACGGGCTGGTGAGCTCGGGCTGGGCGGTGCCGCAGATGGCGGGGCAACGGCCCCGGCGGTATTACCGGCTGACCGGTGAGGGGGCCACGGTCGCCCGGGTGGAGCTGGCCCGGCTGTCTGCGGGCGGGCGGGCGCCGGCCCGGCCGGGCCGTCCGGCGCCGGGGAGCCTGGGATGAAAGGCGAGCGCGGGCTGCTGCGGGCCGGCGAATTCCTGGTGGCCCGCGCGGCCCGGCGGCTGCCCGCCGGAGTCAGGGACGAGCGGTACCAGGAGTGGGCCGCCGAACTGCCCGCCATCTTGCGGGATCCGAGCCTGGGGCCGCCCTGGCGGCGCGCCGCCCGGATGCTGGGCTATGCCCTCGACACCATCCGCGCCGCCGCCCTGAGGCCAGGCCAGGACCGCCACCGCGGGGCTCATCGCGGCCGCAACCCGCAGGCTGCGGTCAAGACGGCCCGCTGGCTGCTGTTCCTTCCCGCTGCGCTGGCCGGCCTGCTGGCGTCCCTATCCCTGTCGCTGCTGCTGATCTACCTGGTGTCCTTGGGCACCGGGCTGGCGCTGTGGCCAGCGGCCGGGGTCGCATTCATGATGGTCATGATCGGTTTTCTGGCCGACCGCTTTCTCCCGCGCAGGGCATTCGCGGTGGGCACGGCGCTGTTGGGCAGCTGGCTGATCTACCTCATTGCGGCATCCTCGGCCGGGTGGCCAGCCGGGCCGCCGGTCCTGGCGAGCATCAGCGGCTGGGGTTTCGGCGTGCTCGCTGCCTTCTACCTTCGAGACCTGACTGTGTCCGCCCTCAGGCGGCGGCGGCTTCACATCCACAAGAACTGAGACACCTTCGCCAGGTGCGGGCGCGCCTCACCTGCGAAAACGCGGCAGGGCCCCGTCTTTTGCTCTATGGGTGAATTAGCAGGCATGGGCCCTACCTGCTAGTGCACTCACATTCCCGCCTGCAAAGTCATAAGCACACACCTCGGACCGCCGCCTCGACGCCCCCGCCGTCGCCGTCGCCGTCGCCGTCGCCGTCAGGGAGGCTTTCGATCGTTGCGACGAGTAACCAGTCGCATCATGCTGTAGGGGTACGCCTAGACCAGCGCCAGGCCGGCCCCGGCGCCCAGAGAGGTTGCCCAATGACGAGGGACCGGGAGGAACGAAACACGGTCTTCGGGATGCCACGCGATGTGGATCCCTATGCCAGGCAGGGCGAGGAACCGCAGCGTTTCCTCGGCGTCCCTGTCGACTGGTACGGTCCGGTCGATCCGAAGCTGCTGCAGTTCCTCAGACATCCGGTCAAGGCATACAAGTACTGGGTGCTACGCCGCCGCCTGGGTATTTACGCACCTGAAGAAGGTGACCCAGAGCCATAGCACCGATCCGATCCCAGAAAGCATTAGGGCCGCTGGGCGTAGGAACCGTGGGGTTCCTCCGTGTCTGTCAAGCAGCCGAGGGCGGGCTCGCAGAGTTGGTCGTGGCGGGTCCGCTAGCCACCAGCTTGTTCCGCCGGGCGATGACCCTGATCGGCTGGCTCGCTGCCTGGCTCCAGGACCCAGCTGGACCTCCCGCAGATCGCTGACGACGAGATCCTCGGCCAGCTCACCCTCGTCGGCGACATATGAGTCAGGGCACAACCACACCTACCCCGCCGTCCCCCCCACAGGAGCTCTTCGCTGGGAAAGGTGGTTGCGGGGGTCCGTAGATTCGGTCATATGAGCGAGGCAACAGCAAGGGATCTGGCGGTGCGCTGCGCAAGCGCCGCCGATGCAGACGCCATCGGGCAGTTGCTTCACGATTTCAACCGGGAGTATGACGAGGCTACGCCCGGCCCGTCCGAGCTGGCGGAACGGATCATGTGGCTGATGGGCACAGGCGGCACAGTTGTCGTGGTGGGCGGACCCGGACCTGATGGGCTCGCCGTGCTCCGTTTCCGTCCGGATATCTGGAGTGAAAGCCTCGAGTGCTACCTGGCGGAGCTTTACGTGACTCCCGGCCGGCGTGGCCAGGGACTGGGGCGTGCACTTATGAGGGCGGCGATCGAGCAGGCCAGGCGTCATGGCGCGGATCGCATGGATCTCAGCACCAGCGAGGACGATGTGGCCGCCCGCGCCCTTTACGAGCGCCTTGGCTTCACCAACCGCGACGGCGGACCCGACGGGCCGGTCAATTACTTCTACGAACGAGAGCTGTAGGGGCGGGATCGATGTGCTCTTGCCGCCTCCACCCGCGCACAGATCTAGATATCCGAGCAGGGAGTCTTTCGCGCGCTTCGCGTCGCTAGGCCCGATGCAACGACCTGCGCTCTGGCAGGCACACCGGCTATGACGCCCAGGACTGCTCCAGGCCGTTGATCAGGGCTGTGACGGCCTGGTTGAGCGGCACCGGCACACCGGCCCGGTGGGCAGCCTGGACGATGGCGCCGTTGAGGACGCCGATCTCGGTCGGCCGCCGGGCCAGGACGTCCTGCAGCATGCTCGGACGGTGCCCGTGCGCGTGGGTGACAGCCTCGTCGATCAGGGCCAGCGGATCGTCGTCCAGGGTGATGCCGAGCGCACGGGCCACTGCACACCCCTCGGCCGCCAGCCCGCCGATCAGGTCCCGGGCATCGGGCCGCTCACCGAGCTGACCCATGGTCAGGCCGGTCAGCGCGGCCACCGGGCTGGTGGCGGAGTTGAAGATAAGTTTGGTCCACTGGGCACCGCGGGCGTCATCGAGGGCCGTGGCCGGCAACCCGCCCCGGTTGAGCAGGGCGGCCAGCTGGCGCACCTCGTCCGTCCGGGCCGGCCGGGGCTCGAACGGCCCGATCCACGTATCACCCGGGGCATCCAGGTGCACGACGCCGGGGGCGGGGACGTGGCCGGCCACGATCGTGGTGCCCCTGATCACCCGGGGCGCGTACCGGGCGATGATCTCCTCGTTGCCCACGCCGTTCTGCACGCTGCACACGGCCGCATCCTCGAACGCACCCGCGGTGGCTGCGAGCGCGGCCTCAGTGTGCTGCGACTTGGTGGCCACGACGCCGAACTGGCAAGGCGGGATCTGGGCCCCATCGCAGCGGGCCCGGATCCCGTGCATCCCGTCCTTCCCCCCGGAGCACCGCAGTCCTTCGTCGTTGATGGCCCGGACCTGGGCCTGCGACACGTCGAACACCCAGACCTCGACGTCGTCCAGCGCCGCCAGGCAAGCCGCGAAGAGACTGCCGATCGCCCCGCAGCCCACCACGCAGATCCGCATCCGGGCTACCCGCCGTGCCGGGCGGCCAGCACGGCCGCGGCGATCTCTTCGCAGGCACCGGGATCGCGCCCGGCTACGCCCAGGCCCGCCACGACCCGGCCATCCTCCTCGACCGGCAGCCCGCCGGGGGCGGCCAGGATCGGGAACGGCACAAGCGGCCCGAGCTGGGCCGCCAGCCCATCCGGGTAGAACGCGGCCAGCTCGGCGCTGGGGCACTGGAACGTCCCGGCCGCCGCGGCCACGGCCTGGGCCACGGCCACGGCCGCGGTCGGCGCATCCGGCATCCAGTCCTGCTGGACCGGATCCCCGCGGTGATCGGCGATGGCCACCGCGACCCGCTGGCCGCGCCGCTGCGCCTCCGCCATCACCTGGTCGGCGAGGGTGGCCGCCCACTGGTGCTCCAGCTGAGCCTTCGCGGCCGGCGCGGGGGTCATCCCCTGGCCCAGCGGGCTCTGCCCAGCCAGATCCCCCGGCCACTCCCCGAACGCGGCCCGCCAGCGCGCCTCGTCGTCGCCGTGCTGGCCTGCGTAAGGCACCCCGAGCGCGTAGTGCACCACCAGGTCCTCGGGGTTGGCCGGCACGCCATCCGCGATCATGTCCATCGGGTCGGTACCCGCCGGATAGAACGGGCTGACCGCGGCGCCCGAGGCGGCGATCCCGCCGATGACCAGGTCCCCCTCGTGGATGGGCATGCCGCCCGCGCCCGGGAAGTTCGCTTCCGGGGAGCAGGCCACGAAGCCCTGCGCTACCGGGCCGGCGATCGTGACCATCCGGCGCAGGTGCTCCGCGCTCGGCACCTGCTGGGTCGCCGCGATCCAGGCCTTGGAGCGGGCCCGGGCCATGCCGCCCGCACCCGAGGCGTCCATCCGGGACGCGGAGACCAATACCCCGCTGCCGCCCACGACGGCGACCGAGCCGCGCAGCCCGAGCTGCTCCGCCTTGTCGATGGCCCGCTCGATCAGGGCGCGGGCCTGGTCCAGCGAGATATCGGGGGTTCTGCCGCTCCCCGGTCCCCCCGCGCCCAGGTTTGGCACCGCGCTCGGGTCCGGCCGAGCGCCCGGGTCCGGCACAGCGCTCAGGCCCCGACCATGTTGTAGCCGCCGTCCGCGACCATGTAGGTCCCGGTGATGTGCGACGCGTCGTCGGAGGCCAGGAACAGGGCGGTACCGGCCACCTCCTCGGGCCGCGGGATGCGGCCCATGGGGGTCATCGAGCGCAGCTTCTCGGCCCGCCCGGTCTTCCAGTCCTGCCGGCTCAGCGTGGCCTGGGTCTCGATGAACCCGGGCGCGAACGTGTTGACCCGGACCGTGGGCGCGAACGCCGCCGCGTACGACTTGGTGATGCCGAGGATGCCGTACTTGGCCGCCGCGTACTGCGGGGCCCGTGCGCTGCCCCGGACCACGACCGTGGAGCCGATGTTGATGACGCAGCCGCCGCCCGCGTCCATCATCCGGGACCCGAACTCCTGGGTGCACAGCAGCGTGCCCTTGACGTCGACGGCCAGCACGTGGTCGATCGACTCCTCGGTGATGTCCCGCCAGGACATCTGGTCCCGGGCCACGTCACCCACGTTGTTGACCGCGACGTCGAGCTGCCCGAACGCGGCGAACGCCGCGTCGGCCATGGCCCGGATCTCGTCCCAGCTGGTGATGTCCGCCTGAACCAGGGCTCCCTGGCTGCCCGCCTGCTCGATCCGCTTGAGCGTCTGCTCGGCACCTTCGCGGGAACGGTTGTAGTGCACCACCACCCGGGCGCCTTCCTGGGCCGCGCGCACCGCTATCTCGGCGCCGAACCCGGTCCCGGCCCCGGTGACCAGGACGGTACGACCCTCGAACCGGCGCGGGAAATTCTGCTGAGCTGCTGCCATACGAAGGCTCCCTATTAGATGAGGATCCGGCCGCCGTCAACGTACAGGATGTGGCCGGTGATGAACGCGGCCCGGTCCGAGGCCAGGAAGGTCACCGCGTCGGCGACCTCGTCTGTGGTGCCGAGCCGCCCGGCCGGGACCAGGCTGACCAAATCCTCCCGGATGCTCGGCTTGGCCAGGTAGTCCCGGGTCAGGTCGGTCTCGATATAACCGGGCGCGACGGCGTTGACCGTGACGCCATGCGGTGCCCACTCCCGGGCCATGACCCGGACCAGCTGGTTGAGGCCGCCCTTGGTCGCCGCGTAGGGCGCGTGGTGCGCGTGCGCGAGCAGGCCGGACACCGAGGACAGGAAGACCATCCGCCCGTATCCGGCGGCGCACATTTCCCGGCCGACCGCCTGCCCGGTCCAGTACGCGGTGGACAGGTTCAGGCTGACCAGGTCGGTCCAGGCGCTGTCATCGAGATCGAGAATGGGGAGCCGGTTGTTCCGGCCGACCGCGTGCAGGAATACTTGGATGGACCCCAGCCGCCCCGCCGCCTCCTTGACGACGCGCCGGCAAGCCTCCGGGTCCGTCAGGTCGGCGGCTACCACCTCAAGATGGGCGCCATGCTCGCTGACCTGCTGCCCGAGCTCCGCGAGCCGGGCCTGATCGACGTCCACCGCCAGGACCCTGGCTCCCAGCCCGGCCAAGGCGAGCGCGCTCGCCCCGCCCAGGCCGCCCGCGCCCGCGATGAGCACCGTACGGTCGCGCATACCCAGCCAGTCATCCACCCGCGGTCGCTCCACTGTCCGTATCTGCACTGTCTGTATGTGCACTGCCGGTATCTGCGTGGCCGGCAGCTGCCTGCTGGCCGGCTATCTGCCTACCACCCACCGTGATACTTTCGGAGTGTGAAAGTCGATTTAACGTGTCTCTAGACGATAGAGGCCCGGGGCCACGACTGTCCAGATAGCTACCCAGGGGGACATCACATGCCTGCGTCAGCGAACCCGGCGCGCGCCAGTTCCGAAACCAGCACTGGAACCAGCACCAGCAGCACCACCGGCGGCAGCGCCCCGCCCGACTACCGGGTCGAGGCCCTGGCCAAGGGCCTGCGGGTGCTCTCGGTCTTCTCCGAGCAGCGGCCGACCTGGCGGATCACCGACATCGCCGCCGAGGTCGCACTCCCGCTGCCGACCGCTTACCGGATCGTGATGACGCTGACCGCCGAGGGCTACCTGGATCACCTGCCCTCCGGCGAGTACCGGCCCGGGGTCCGGGTGCTGACCCTGGGCACCGCGGCGCTGCGCAGCCTGGACCTGGTCGAGCTGGCCACCCCCAAGCTCCAGGAACTGGCCAACGCCACCAAGGAAACGGTGAACCTCGCGGTGCTCACCGGCGACCAGGTGCTCTACCTGGTCCGGCTGCGCAACTCCGACCTGGTCACCGCCAACATCCGGGTCGGCTCGCTGCTGCCCGCCGTGCACACCTCGATCGGCAAGCTGCTGCTCGCCTTCCTCGGGGAGGATGACCTGCGAAAGTGCATCACGAGCGAGTCATTCACCGGACCCACTGGCCCGAACGCCAAGCGCAGCCTCGACGAGCTGCGCCCCGAGCTCGCCGCGATCCGCGCCCAGGGCTGGTCCACGCAGGACGAGGAGCTCGCGTACGGGCTGCGCTCGGTGGCGGCGCCGGTGCGCGGCGAGAACGGCGCGGTCGTGGCGGGCGCGAACCTGGCCGTGCCGTCCCGCGACTGGCCGGCCGCGCGGATCACCCGCGAGCTGCGGCCGATGGTGGCAGAGACCTGCGCGGAGATCTCCCGGCTGCTGGGCTACCGGGGGGACGACTGACTCGTGCCGCGGCTGCCGAAACTTCAACCGCCTTTCCGCAACGAAGACCAGGAACGGCTCTATGACACGATCACGAGTGGGCCGAGAGGCGGCACCCGGGGACCGTTTGCGCTGGTCGATGACACAGGCGCGCTGACCGGGCCGTTCAACGCCATGCTGCTCCAGCCCGGGCTGGGCGCGGCGCTGCAGGCCCTGGGCACGGCGGTGCGCTTCCAGGGCAGGCTGCCCGGCCGGGCCCGGGAGCTGGCCATCCTGGTCGTCGCGGCGCACTGGGCGAGCGCGTTCGAGCAGCACGCGCACGAGGCGGCCGGGCGGCTCGCCGGGCTGACCGAGACGGAACTCGCCGCGGTCCGGGCGGGCGAGGAGCCCAGCCTGGCGGACCCGGCCGAGCGGGCCGCGGTCCGGGTGGCCCGGGCCCTGGTCCAGGCGGGCGACCTGGACGACGGGGAGTACGCCGGGGCCGTGGCCCAGCTCGGCGAGGACGGTGTGTTCGAGCTCACCACGCTGGTCGGCTACTACGCCACGCTGGCGCTCCAGCTGCGGGTGTTCCGGGTTGGTGTGACGGACTAGGCCTTTTCACTGTGACGCACCGATAGTAGATTTCGTCATATGAAACTGGTGACGTTCGACGAGGGCCGGACCGGGCGGGTCAACGGTGACACGGTGGTCGAGCTGGACTGCGGGTCGACCCGGGAGTACTTCCAGCGCGGCGGGAACGTCGCCGAGACCGGGGAACGGCTCCCGCTCGCCTCGGTACGGCTGCGCGCCCCTATCGTGCCGAAGAAGTTCTTCCACACCGCGGGGAACTTCACCGAGCATCATGAGGAACTGGCCAAGGTCAACTGGTCCCACCCGGTGCACAAGGGCATCGTGTTCTTCCAGAACGTGGACGCGATCATCGGCCCGGACGACCCGGTCATCTACCCCGAGCACCTGACCAGGGAGCTCGACTACGAGCTCGAGCTGGCCATCATCATCGGCAAGTCCGGCAAGTTCTTCGGCCCCGACGAGGCCGCCGACTACATCGCCGGCTACACGGTCTTCAACGACATCACCGCCCGCGACATCCAGCGCCGGGAGATGAAGTCCGGGGTGTTCTCGTTCAGCAAGGCCATCGACACGTTCTGCCCCATCGGGCCGTGGATCGTCACCAGGGACGAGATCCCGGATCCGCACGACCTGGCCATGGAGCTGCGGGTGAACGGGGATATCCGGCAGAAGGGCAACACCAGCCGGATGGTGCTGTCCATGCCGCAGCTCGTCGCTCATCACTCCCCGCAGGGTTACAGCGCCGGGGACATCCTCACCACCGGGACGATCTCCGGGGTGGCCGCGGTGCAGCCCGACCCGTTCGAGTTCTACCTGCGCCCCGGGGACGTGGTGGAGGCCGAGATCGAGCACATAGGCGTGCTGCGCAACCGCATCGTGTCCTGGGAAGAGGGGCACGGCACGCCGGTGCCCACGGGCAGCAGCCTCTACAGTGACTAGGCCCGGCCAGCCAGCGGTTCAGGCGCCGCGGACCTTCAGGCGCCGCGGACCTCGGTCGCCTGCGGGGCGTCCGGCGCGGGATCGGGCGCACCGGCCGACGCCGCCGGGCCCGGTGCCTGGCGCGCCGGGATGACCCGGTCCCGGACCGCGCCCAGCCAGCGCCCCGGGCCCCGGGTGGCGCTGGCCAGCTCGCTGGCCACGCCGTCCGGGTTCTTGATCGCGGTGAGCGCGAGCGCGATGCCGGCCACGATCGTCTGGTACTGGCCGATGTTCAGGTGCTCGTTCAGGAAGTTCACGAACAGCCCGTTCGCGGACATCAGCAGGCCCGCGATCACCGCGCCGGCCACCCGGCCGATGCCGGCCACGTAGGCGATGGCCAGCAGGGTCAGCGAGGTGAACGTGGCAAACGTGGGGGCCGACACGGTGCCCTGCAGGTAGCCCAGCAGGCCGCCGCCCAGCCCGGCGATGAACGCGGACAGCGCGAACGCGAACAGCTTGGCCGGGGCGACCCGGATCCCGGCGGCCGCGGCGGCCCGCTCGTTGGAACGCACCGCGATCAGCATCCGCCCGGTGGCCGAGCCCCGCATCCGGGCCACGGACAGCCCGATCAGCGTGACGATGACCAGCAGGAACACGCCGAAGATGACCCGGGGGTAGGAGTTGCCCGCGGCCACCCCCAGGTTCAGGCCGAAGATCGTCGGCGGCGGCACGCTGCGGCCGCCCAGCCCGCCGCTGAACCAGGCCGGGTTGAACACCAGCGCGTCGATGGCCGCCGCCGCGGCCAGCGTGATCACGGCCAGATTGACGCCGCGGACCCGCAGCGCGGGCAGCCCGATCAGGAGGCCCACCGGCACGGCCGCGGCCGCGGCCAGCAGCAGCGAGAACGGGAACGGGACCCCCCAGTTCTGGCTCAGGTGGCTGAGCATGAACGCGCTGATCCCCGCGAACGACATCTGGGCCAGCGACACCTGCCCCACGTACCCGGTGAGCACCACCAGCGACAGGCAGAGGCAGACCCACACCACCGACGCCATCAGCGCCACCCGGTCCGAGCCGTGCAGCAGGAACATGGCGGCCACCCCGGCCGCGAACGTGAGCGCCGCGGTGGCCACCGGCCGGGCGGGCCGCCCGATCGACGGGTTGCGCCAGTGCCCGAGCGAGCCCCGGCCGCGCAGCCGCTGGGCGCTGAGCGTCATCACGACCAGGATGAGCACGAACGGGACGCCGTCGCCGAGCCCCTGCTGCGGCAGCCAGGTGAACACGGTCTGCAGGTGGACGATCTCGGACTGGACCACGCCGAGGGCCAGCCCGGCCGCGGCCGTCGCCCCGAACGAGGAGAACCGGCCGATCAGCGCGGCGCCCAGGGCGGGCACCACGAACAGCGTGTAAGAGGTCGGGTCCACCTCGGAGATCGGCGCGATCAGCACCCCGGACAGGGTGGCCAGCACGGTGGCGATGATCCAGTTCTGCGCCGCGATCCGGTTCGCGGACAGGCCGATGAGCGCGGCGCCCACATCGTTCTCCGCCCCGGCCCGGGTGGCCAGCCCGAACCGCGAGTACCGGAAGGCGGCCGCGAGCCCCGCGGCGGCCACGACCACGATGGCCGCCAGGTACAGCTGGCTGACCGGAACGACGATGCCGGCCAGCACGAAGCTCCCGGTGGGCAGCACGGACGGGGCCGACGTGGGCGTAGTGCCGAAGTTCAGCACCGCGATGGCTTCCAGCGCGAGCATCACGCCCACGGACGCGCACACCTTGGTCAGCGGTGCGGCCCGCAGCAGCGGCCGGTAGACCAGCTGGTAGAGGACGACGCCCAGGACCGCGCCGTAGGCGAGCGTGATGAGCAGGGCCCAGACCGCGGGCAGGCCGTGGGAGGACAGCGTGATCTGGTGCGGGAGGACGATCCACGGGAGCTGGAGCACGCCCGAGGTGCGCAGCCCGATGAACACGTACGCGCCGTACATGGCCACGGCGCCCTGGGCGAAGTTGACCACCCCCGCGCTGCGGTACTTGAGCACCAGGCCCAGGCCGAGGATCGCGTAGACCGATCCCCCGCCCAGGCCTAGCAGGAAGAAGAGCAGGTACGTGGACACGCCCTGATCAGCCCTTGTAGTAAGAACCCGCCGTGACCCAGCTCGGGTCCGCCACGACGATCTTGGTTCCCTGCACCTGGCGGATCTGCTGGTAGGCGTTGCATACCGCGGTCGCCCCGGCCAGCTGCTTGCCGTCGCAGGTGTAGGGGTGGGCCATGAAGTTGGGGTGATCGCTGCCGCTCCGGAACGCGGCCAGGATCTTGGCCATGGTCAGCTGGGACGAGGTGAAGTGGGCCAGCGCCGCCTGCACGTTCATCACCGTGGCGAAGCCCATCGCGGTGAGCGAATCGAGCGCGATGTTCTTCGGCGCGTACTTCTTGAGCACCGACACGTACAGGTTGGACTGCGATGTCCCCGCGTCCGGGGCCAGGACCGGCGAGGCGTAGTACATGCCGGTCGCGCCGCCGTTGGCCGCGGCGATCGCCGGCGGAGAGGTGCACGGGTCCACGCCGAGCACCTTGGCCGTGCTGCCCAGCTGCTTCAGCGAGCTGAGGACCTGGGGGCAGGAGTTCGGGTCGTCGATGTAGACCGCGTCCGGGTGCGTGCCGATAGCGGCGGCGACCGCCGAGGTGACGTCGGTGGCGGTGGGCGGGACGGGGACCTTGGTCACCTTGGTGTAGCCGACGCTCTTCATCACCGGCTCGATCACGTTGTCCGCGACGGCCGTGCCCTGGGTGTCGGAGGTGTAGATGATCGCCGCCGTCTTCACGTGCAGCGTCTTGTACGCGTACACGGAGGCGGCAGCGTTGTCGGCCACCGAGACGTCATCGAAGATGACCGCATTCGGATAGTTGGACTCGACCGGGGTGAACGGGATACCCCCGAGGTAGGCCAGCTTGGCCCGCTGCCACACCGGGATGGCCCCCGGCGCACCGGTGTCGGCGCCGCCCAGGATGGCCACCGGGTGCTGGTTCAGCAGCTGGTTGGCGCACCGCGCCGAGGTGGCCGGCTGGCCGTCGGTGGCGCAGGTGACGATCTTAATGGGGTGCCCGCCGATGCCGTTCAGGTACTGGTTGGCGTACGCGGCCGCGGCCTGCTCGGCCTCGGCCACCTCCGGGAACGTGACCGGCCCGGCCTGCAGGTTCAGCAGGCCGAACACGACCGGCGAGCCGCTCGCCGGGTGGGCCGTGCCCAGGTTCGCCGTAGTGGACGCGCTCTGTGTCCCGGCCGACGACGGCGCGCCGCTCGCGCTGCTGCTCCCGCTGCCGCCGCTGCTCGAGCAGCCGGCCGCCATCAGGCCGCATGCTGCCAGCGCGGCGACCACGGCCGCCGGCCGTGGTCTCCCCAGGTTGACCGCCATTGGTATCTCCTTGTGGTGTATTCGTTTCATGGGTCCCGGGCCAGCTCGGCGGCCCGGTCCAGGTCGCCGAGGTAACACGCCTTGAGCAGGTCACGGCGGGTGCGCAGGCGGGCCGCCGGGCTCTCCAGGACCAGCCGGCCGTGGGCCATCACGTAGCCGCGGTCCGCGATCTCCAGGGCCAGCGCCACGTGCTGTTCCACCAGCAGCACCGCGGTGCGCAGCTCATCGGCCACCCGGCGGAGCACCGGCAGCAGCCGTTCCACCACCACCGGCGCCAGGCCGAGGCTCATCTCGTCGATGAGCAAGACCCGTGGCCGCCGCGCAATGGCCCGGCCCACCGCGAGCATCTGCTGCTCCCCGCCGGACAGCAGCCCGGCCTTGCGGTCCAGGCACTTGCGCAGCTCCGGGAGGAGGTCGAGCACCTCGTCGTGGCCGCGGCCCGGGCCCGCGCTCAGCCGGAGGTTCTCGCGCGTGGTCAGGCTCGCGAACAGCGCCCGGCCCTCGGGCACCAGGGACAGGCCGCCGCGGGCCAGCCGGTGCGCGGACTTCCCCGCGATATCCTGGCCGTCCATCCGGATCCGGCCCGCCAGCGGGCGCTGCAGCCCGGCGATCGTAGCCAGCGTGGTGGTCTTGCCCGCGCCGTTGGCGCCCAGCAGCGCCACGACCTCGGCCTCGGCGACGTGCAGGGTGAGGTCCCGGACCACGGGGCTGCCGTTGTACCCGGCGTCGAGCCCGTCCACCTCGACGACCCGGCGCGAGGGGTCCGGCGGTTCAGATGCGCTCATGATCGCCGCCGTGGGTGCCCAGGTACGCCTCGATCACGGGACGGCTGTCCCGGATCTCGCCCGGGGTGCCAGAGGCGATGACGTGGCCGAAATCGATGACCACGATGCGATCGCAGAGGCTCAGCACCAGGCCCATGTCGTGGTTGACCAGGAGAACGCTCACCCCCCGGCCGGGCAGCGCGGCGACCCGCTCGCCGAAGGCCTGGCTCTCGTCGTTGTCCAGGCCGGCGGCGGGCTCGTCCATCAGCACCAAGCGGGGGCGCATGGCCAGGGCCCGGGCCACGCCGACCAGTTTGCGGCGGCCGTGGGATAGCTGGCCTGGCAGGCGGTCGGCCACGTCCTCGAGCCCGCAGGCGTCCATAGCCCAGGCCACGTTCTCGTTGCGCCGCGTGCGCGGCGGCGCGACCAGGTCGCGCAGCACCGACCAGGCCGACGGCTGCTCGGCCGCGACCAGCAGGTTCTCCTCGACCGTGAGGTCGTCGAACAGCTCGACGGACTGGAACGTGCGGATCAGGCCGCGGCGCGCGATCGCGTACGGCCGGACGCCACGCAACGGCGTCCCGGCGAACGTGACCCGGCCGCCGGCCGCCGGATGATAACCGGTCAGCGCGTCGATCAGGGACGACTTGCCGGCGCCGTTAGGGCCGATCAGCCCCACGATCTCACCCTCGTCCACGGTGAGACTCACCCCGTCCACGGCGGTGACGCCGCCGTAGGTCACACGCAGATCCTCGACCACGAGCAGGTTGTTCATCCGGGCGCTCCGGAGTGGGTTACTGAGTTACCGGGGATACTGAGTTACCGCGAGAACTTTCACTGTATGAAACCGACTTTAGCGTTGGAATTGACGGTAACCCTCCCGTAACCGTCCTGTCCAGGTTCGAAATAGAACCGATATGACCGCAGGCGCGCGGAAGTCCCGCCGGCCAGCGGTGGACGACGGGACTTGGGGCTGAGGACCTAAGGCCGGACCCGGGCGGTCTCAGTGGTGCATGTGTCCCGGGATGACGACCACCGGGCAGGGTGCATGGTGCGTGACCTGCGCACTGACCGAGCCCATCAGCAGGCGGGCGAAGCCCCCGCTGCCCCGGGCCCCCACGACCAGCAGGTCCGCGCCGGTCCCGGCCCTGATCAGTTCGGCGGCCGGCGAGCCGCTGACCGACCGGACCGTCACCGAGGGCGCGCTGTCCCCGAGCGGGGCGGCGGCCTTGTCGGCACCCTCCTGGGCGGCAGCGCGGGCGCGTGCCTCATCGGCCTCGTCCTGCGGGTAGCCGATCGCGGTCTGCGTCCACGCACTCATGGCGACGGGGTGGACGGTGAGGACGGTGAGCGGGGTGTGCCGGAGCGCGGCCTCTTTCATCGCCCATTCGAGTGAACGCTGGGAGTGCTCAGAGCCATCGACTCCCACGACAATTCCAGGCATGACCTTCTCCTCCCGCCAGCGCCTCACCAGAGCCCGGCGGCCGGCCGGTCTCCCGGTCCTATGACGTTAACGATAGAACCGCGCCCGCCGCGGGGTCAGAGGCACTGCGCCCACCAGAATAGGACGTTCGGGCACGTCAGGCAGGCCCATGGTCCCGCGAGATCGGCGGCGGGCCCGGCTAGGGTGATCGGACGGGAAACCGCACGCCGAGGGGGTCCGGATGGACGAGCAAGACAGCCAGCCGACGGTGGCGGGTCAGCCGTCCGGCGCACCGGAGCCGATCCGGGTGTTCCTGCTCGATGATCACGAAATCGTCCGGATGGGCGTCCGCGACCTCCTCGAAGCCGAACCCGGCATCACCGTCATCGGCGAAGCCGGCACCGCCGCCTCCGCCCTCGCCCGCATCCCCGCCCTCAAACCCGACGTCGCCATCCTCGACATCCGCCTCCCCGACGGCGACGGCGTCAGCGTCTGCCGCGACCTCCGCTCCAAAATGCCCCAGCTCGCCTGCCTCATGCTCACCAGCTTCAGCGACGACGAAGCCCTCTTCGACGCCATCATGGCCGGCGCCTCCGGCTACGTCCTCAAGCAAATCCGCGGCACCGACCTCGTCGGCGCCGTCCGCACCATCGCCTCCGGCCAGTCCCTCCTCGACCCCGAAGCCGCCAGCCGCGTCATGCGCCGCATGCGCGACCAGGCCACCGCCGCCGACCCCCTCGCCGGGCTCACCGACCAGGAACGCCGCATCCTCGCCCTCATCGGCGAAGGCCTCACCAACCGCCAGATCGGCGACCGCCTCTTCCTCGCCGAGAAAACCGTCAAAAACTACGTCTCCGCCCTCTTCGCCAAACTCGGCATGCAACGCCGCGCCCAAGCCGCCGCCTACGCCGCTCACGTGTTCGACGGGCAGAACCCCCGGCGCGAGCACCGCATCGGCTAATCCAGCCCCGGGCTGGCCGACACCACGGGGCTGGCCGACACCACGGGGCTGGCCGACACCACGGGGCTGGTCACCACCACCACCGGGCAGGGGCTGGCCCGCAGGCACGCCAGGGCGACCGGGCTAACGTGGTCGCCGGGCTGATGACCGCCCGGGCCCGGCGCGGCCGACAGGCCCCCGAGCACCAGCAGCTCCGCGCCGCACGCGCGGTCCAGCAGGACCTTGGCAGGCAGGCCTTCCACCGCCTCCACCCGCAGGCCCGGCTGGCCGCCGGCACTGCACTGGCACACTGTCACCGGCGCACTGATCACCGGCGCACTGATCACCGGCGCACTGGTCATCGGCGCACTGGCCCGCCGCGTGGGGCGCGGGCCGGACCACCGCGGCCAGCAGGGCCTCCGCCGCGTGCCGGCCTGCCTCCGGGCCTGGGTCGCACGCCCCCGGGGCGTAGGGGGCACGTCCCCGGGCCGCGGGCTCCCACGCGTGCACGACGTGCAGCACGGCGTCCCGGAGCACGGCTTCCTGGACGGCCCAGCCCAGCGCGGCAGCCGCGGCCGCTGATCCATCGATCCCCACCACGATCCGCCGTCCGGCCGGCCCCGCATCGCTTGTCATCGCAGCATCCCTCCCCAGCCAGCCTGGCCTGGGCCGGGCCTGCCCGCCAAGGGCCAACGGCCCCGCTTCACGGGACCTCAGGCCGCTGCCCGCGGGGGCGCGGTCCAGCCAGGATCAGAGCAGTAGCACACACGAGCGAATCGCGGACCGGGAGGAGAGACCGTGACTGCCAAGCACGACACCGGAAGCAGCGGACCTGGCAGCGGCGGGGCCGGGCAGGCGATTCAGGATCCGGGCGACCTCAGCGCCCGGGTATGCCAGCGGCGCAGGGCACTCAAGCTCACCCGGCAGGAAGTTGCGGCGCGAGCCGGGATGAGCGTTCCGTACCTGGCCTATCTCGAGAACCACCCGGCCACTCCTACGGGGGCGGCCCTGCGCCAGCTGGCCAGCGCACTGCAGACCACGCCCGAAGCCCTGCTCGGGGCGGGCAGCCTCCGCCCGCCCGGGGCCGGCCCGGCCGGCCACCGGCCGGTGCTGCGGGCGATCGACCCGGCCGAGTGCTACGAACTGCTGGCCGCCGGCGGGATCGGGCGGGTGGTGTTCGACACCACCGACGGCCCGGTGGTGCTGCCCGTCAACTTCGGCATGGCCGGGCAGACCGTCGTGCTGCGCACCGGGGCGGACACCGAGCTCGCCGCCCGGCTGGACTGCCAGGTCGCGTTCGAGGTGGACCGGCTCGATGAGGCGCTAAGCCAGGGCTGGAGCGTCCTGCTGGCCGGCCACGCCACCGAGGTCAAGCAGGAAGAGCAGGTCCGCCGCCTCGAGTCGCGCACCAACGTGCAGCCCTGGGCGGGCGGCGCCCGCGACGTGTACGTCCAGATCCATCCCCGCCGGATCAGCGGCCGCCGGATCGGCGACTGACCCGGCCGTCACGGCCCGGCCGGGGCCGCCTCACCCGCTGGCTGGACTGGCTGGGCTGGCTGGCTGGCCTGGCTGGCTGGCTCCGTCGGGCGGCCCGGGCCGGCCGGGCCAGGTAGGCACGGCGCGCTGGCTCCCGGCCCGGGGGCTGGGACGGCCGGGGCCGGGTGGCCAGCAGGGGGATGTCGCGGGTCTCCGGCTGCCCGGGGGTCACCGCGACCGGCGACCCGTAGTGAGTGATCTCCAGCGGGGGCCCCTCGCCGTCCAGGATGTAGGTGGCATGGCCCGGCATCACCTCGACCCGCAGGTGACGCCCGCGCAGGATGACGGTGAACGTGAGCCGGGTCAGCGCCGGGGGCAGCCGCGGCGCGAAGCTGGGTGACTGGCCCGGCCGGTACCGCATCCCGCCGAAGCCCTGCACCAGCACGATCCACGCCCCGGCCAGCGCCGCGATGTGCAGCCCGTCCCGGGTGTTGTGCTCCAGGTCGGCCATGTCCATCAAGGCCGTCTCGGCCAGGTAGTCGTAGGCCAGGTCGAGGTGCCCGGTGTCCGCGGCGACCACCGCCTGGCTGCACGCGGACAGCGAGGAATCCCGGACGGTGAGCGCCTCGTAGTACTCGAAGTTCCGGGCCTTCTCCTCCTCGGTGAACGCGTCCGGGCACAGGTGGATGGCCAGGACCAGATCAGCCTGCTTGACTACTTGCTTGCGGTACAGGTCGAAGTAGGGGAAATGGGCCAGCAGCGGATACTCGGCCGGGCTGGTCTCGGCGAAGTCCCAGACCTGGTGCTCGGTGAAGCCCTCAGCCTGGCAGTGCACGCCGCGCGCGGCGTCGTAGGGCATCATGATGCCGTCCGCCGCGGTCAGCCAGGCGGCCGCCTCATCGGCCGCGACCCGCAGCTCCCGGGCCCGCTTCGGATAGCGCTGGGCGGCCGCGGCCGCCGCGCGCAGATTCCGCGCCGCCATCAGGTTCGTGTAGACGTTGTTGTCCGCGATGGCGCTGTACTCATCCGGCCCGGTCACCCCGTCGATCCGGAACGTGCCGCCCCCGTCGTGATGGCCGAGCGAGGCCCACAGCCGCGCCGTCTGCACCAGCAGGTCACAGCCGGTCGTGCGCTCAAACTGATCGTCGCCGGTCGCCTCCGCGTACTCGGCCGCCGCGCGCGCGATGTCCGCGTTCACGTGGAACGCGGCGGTCCCGGCCGGCCAGTAACCCGAGCACTCGGCGCCGGAGATCGTGCGCCACGGGAAGGCGGCACCGCGCAGGCCGAGCTGGCCGGCCCGGTCGAGGGCGCCGGGCAGGGTGCTCTGCCGCCAGCGCAGCGCATGGGCCGCGGCGTCCGGGATGGTGTAGGTGAGCACGGGCAGCACGAACGTCTCGGCGTCCCAGAACGAGTGGCCGTCGTAGCCGTTCCCGGACAGGCCCTTGGCCGGGATGGGCCGGCCCTCCGCGCGGGCGCCGGCCTGCAGCACGTGGAACATCCCGAAGCGGGTCGCCTGCTGGATCTCCTCATCGCCTTCGAGTTCCACATCGGCCCGGGCCCAGAAATCGTCCAGGTAGGCCCGCTGCTCTTCAGCGAGGCCCTCCCAGCCCGTCTGCGCGGCCACCGTGAGCGCGCCCTCCACCTGGTCCTGCAGGGCAGGCCGGGAGCGCGTGCCCGACCACCCGTAGGCCACGAACTTCACCAGCCGGAGCGGTTGCCCGGGCTGGAGCCGGGCGCCCACGGTGAGCCGGGCCAGGTCCGGCCGGGCCTCGGTCCAGGTGTGCGCATCCGCGTCGCAGGCCACCGCGTGCTGCATGGCGGCCGACACCGTCAGGTCGCTGTGCCTGGTCCGGTGCATCAGCCCGGCCCGGTCGTTTGTGGTGCCGTATTCCACCGACTCCAGCGGCGCCTCGAGCACCGCGGCGACCCGGGGGTCACCGCCGGGCGGCGGCAGCTCTTCGTTGGTGACCAGCTCGGACTGCACCACCACGCGGACCGGGCCGTCGAGCGACTCGACCTGGTAGCTGATCGCTCCGATCGAGCGCTGGGTGAACGACACCATCCGCACCGAGCTGACCCGCACCCGGCGCCCGGCCGGCGACACCCAGTCGGCCCGCCGGGTCAGCGTGCCCGCCCGGAAGTCCAGCACCCGCTCGTGCGCCAGCAGCTCGCCGTAGCGGATGTCGAACGGCTCGTCGTCAACCAGCAGCCGGATCAGCTTCCCGTTGGTGACGTTGATCACTGTCTCGCCGGACTCCGGGAAGCCGAAGCCGGCCTCGGCGTAGGGAAGCGGGCGCCGCTCATACACGCCGTTCAGGTAGGTCCCCGGGAGGCCGTGCGGCTCCCCTTCGTCCAGGTTGCCCCGCCAGCCAATATGCCCGTTGGCCAGCGCGAAGACGGACTCGGTCTGGGGCAGCATGTCGGCGTGCAGCGTGCTCTCCCGCAGGCACCAGGGCTCGACGGGGAACGCCGGGTGCTGGATCACCGCTCGTCCAGCAGTCCGGCCAGGTCGGACAGGCAGCCTCGGCTGCGGTCAGGGATACCCAGCACATAAGCAGCCTACGAGGTCCGGGCCAGCCGGTGACGCCCCAGGGACCAACGGCCCTGCCGTGGCGGCCGCCGCCGCGGCGATTCTGGACGCAGCGTGACCGTCCGCCGGCCGACGAGACCGAGGGGAGACCATGAGTGACCTGCCGCTGACCCCCCAGCTGGCCTGGCTGCTGGTCGAGTCCGCGACCGCGGCGCCGTCGTTCCGCAACAGCCAGCCGTGGTGGTTCCTGGTGCGGCCCGACGACGCGGTCATCGAGCTGCACGCCGACCCCGGCCGGGTGCCACCCGGTACCGACCCGGACGGCCGGGCGGCCCATATTTCCTGCGGGGCCGCGCTGTTCAACCTGCGCCTGACGGTCAGCTGCGCCAGCGCCGAGCCGGTCACCCGGCTGCTCCCGGACCCGGCCGACCCCCGGCTGCTGGCCACGGTACGGCTGGCCGGCCCGCACCGCCCCCGGGCCCGCGAACTCGATCTCTACGCGGCGCTGCGGCGCCGGCACACCGGCCCGGTCACCCGGCCCGGGATACCGCTCAGCACCCCGCTCATGACCGCGCTGGCTGAGGCCGCCGCGCTAGAAGGCGCCACGCTGTTCGCGCGCGACAGCGGGGCGGTGCTCGCCACGGCCAGCAGCGGCCCCGCGGACTGGCTGCGGGCCGGCCAGGCGCTGGAACGGGTCCTGCTGCTGGCCACCCAGCACGGCGCCGTGGGCGGCCCCATCCACGAGGCGCTGGACGTCCGCGCCCGGGGACCGGCGCCCGGCTTCGGCGGCCAGCACCCGCAGCTCCTCCTCACCCTCGGCTACGGGCCGCCCGGCCCGGCCACCCCGCGGCGGCCGGTCGCCGGGGTGATGCGCACCGCGGCCCCGCTGATGACCTGACCCGCCGTTGCTGACCTGGTGCACGGGCGTAGCGCACCGGGGCGGTTAGCGTTGTCCCGTGACCGCGCCACTGGACGGACCGCCACTCCCGGCCATCCCGGCCTCGGCCGGGGCGATGATCTTCGACCCGGCGGGGCGGCTGCTCATCCTCAAACCGGTCTACAAATCCGGGTGGACCATCCCCGGCGGCGTCATGGAGGCCGACGGCGAGACCCCCTGGGCGGCCTGCCAGCGGGAGGTACGCGAGGAATGCGGGCTGATCGTGCACCGCGGCCGCCTCGCGTGCGTGGACTTCCGGCCGCCCCGCAGCGGCAAGCCGGGCGGGCTGCGGTTCCTGTTCGACTGCGGCGCGCTGCCCGAGGAAGACCTCGCCGGGATGGTGCTGCAGCCGGAGGAGATCTCGGCCTACCGGATCGAGCCGCCCGCGGCCGCCCTGGACCTGCTGCGCAAGCCCATCCGGCGGCGGGTGCAGGCGGCCCTCGGGGCCGCCTGCACCCGCTACCTGGAGAACGGCCGCCCCGTGCCGGGAATCACGGACGACGTACCCGCGTGACACTGATCTTCACTCGCACCGCCACCCCACGGCGGCCACTGCCCCCTCAGCGGCCAGTTCCCTGAGCGGTCGCCGTCCCGGGCCTTTCGCCCCGGGTGCCCGGGAGCAATGTCCCTGCCGCGACGCGCGGCCGGAGTGCGACGGTAGGGGCATGTTCCGGAAAAACGTGCCAGCGCACGCGACACAGGCCGCCCAGCGAGCCGCGGCGGCCGGGCATCCGGCCGGCAGCGGCTTGCGGCCCCCGGCGCCGCGGCCGGCGGTCGCGGGCCGGTCGTGCTGCTGCCCGGCGAGACCCCAGGTCAAGGTGATCATGCCGGCCAGCGCGGCGCGGCCGCACCCGGTCGATCTGTGGCTGTGCGGACACCACTACCGCGCCTCGCAGGCCGCGCTGGCCGAGGCCGGGGCAGCCGTGCAGACGCTCATCTAGGCCACCGGGGCCGGACACCGCCCTGATCTCACGGGACGGTCACCGCTCCAATATCCCGGCCCGGAGACCACTAGTCTCCCGGCCCGGACACCACTAGTCTCCCGGCACGGACACCACGGGACCGTGCGCGTGGCTCAGCACGGCGTGCGTGACCGAGCCGACCCCCGGGGCGTCCTGCGGCCCACCCGGTGCGTGCCTGCCCAGCACCACCAGATCCGCCCGGGCGGACAAGCCGGACAGGACCCGGCCCGGGTGCGCGTGCACCACTTCCGAGTGCACCTCCACGTCGGGGAACTTCTCCCGCCAGGCGGTGACGGCCGCCTCCAGGTGGCTGGTCTCCTCCTCGGGGGCCTGCGTGTGCCCGGGGGCGGACCAGGACCAGGCGTGCACGGCGAGCAGCCGTGCCTGGCGCAGCGCCGCCTCCTCGAAGGCGAAGCCCAGGGCGGGCCCGGACCGGGCCGGGTCACGGACGCCCACCACGACCTCGCGGTGCGCGGCCACGGTCTCCTCGCGGGCCACCACCACCGGCACCGGCGCATGCGTCGCGACGTACCTGCTCACCGAGCCGAGGATCAACGCGCTGAATCCCCCGGCGCCGCGGGAGCCCAGCACCAGCATCGAGGCGTCCTGCCCGGCCCCGGCCAGGACCTCGGGCGGTGACCCGGCCAGCAGCTGCGTCTGGATCGCCAGGTCCGGCTCCAGCGCCGCGGCCCGCTGCGCCGCCGCGGCCAGGGCCCGGGTCATGGAGTGCCTGACCATGCCGGCCACCGTGTCGCGGGTCGCCGGGTTAGGGCTCATCCGGGGGGGCAGCACCGGGATCGCCACGATCCGCAGGGACGTGCCGTGGAGCACCGCCTCGCGGGCCGCCCATTCCACCGCCCGCAAAGACTCCTGCGAACCATCCGTGCCCGCGATGACCGGCTTCGCCGCCATGGCCGCCTCCAGTGCCGTCCTTGCCCTGTGCCGTGCCCGGTGCCGTCCTTAGACCTGTATCCAGCCTGACCGCGCAGGCGGCAGCCATCCACTGTCGTTCGGCCTCAGCCCGGCCTGGAGGGGGGCACCGCGCGCCCGGGACCACGGTCCCGTGGACCCGGGCCGAACGACCCTGCTGGGGTGCGCAGGCGGGTAGCACCCTGGTCTTGTGACACCCGCCGCACGGGACCAAGGGCGGTGGCAGGCCTGCTGGGAGCTGATGGGAACAGGCGGTCTCGTGGGACCGCAAGACCCACCGTCGCCAGGACGGGGATCCTCCCGGCGCCACACTGGTCCCGCGGCGGGTGCCGCCGGTTTCCCGGGCGGCCCGCCGGTCTTCCTGGCGGGCCCGCCGGGGCCGGGTGCCAGCACCCCTAGGAGTGATCATGAACAAGACGATCCTGCTGGCCGTAGACGCCGCCCAGCACGTCCAGGCGGCGGCGGACATGACCCGCGAGCTGAGCCGGGACAGTGGCGACCAGGTAGTGGTCCTGCACGTGCACGAGTTCGCCGTGGGCCGGTTCGGCCGGGTCCGGGTGGACTGCGGCGACGGCGAGGGTGAGCAGCTCGTGGCCAACGTGGTGACCGACCTCACCGCCGCGGGAATCACCGCCAAAGCCGACATCCGCGAAACGGAGTTCGGGCACATCTCCCGCCGGATCCTGGAGATCGCCGACGACTACGACGCCCGGATCATCGTGCTCGGCGCCCGCGGGCGGCGCGACCTGCCGCATCTGCCGCTGGGCAGCGTCTCGCACCGGCTGCTGCACGCGGCGCACCGGCCGGTGCTGATCGTGCCCCGGCCGGCCCCGCAGCCTGCCCCGGCCCGGGAGGAACCGCAAGCCCGGTCCCTGGCCGGCGCCACGGGGGAATGATGGACCTGACCGGCAGCTACCTGGGCCTGAGCCTGCGAAATCCGCTGGTCGCCTCCGCGTCACCGCTGACGGGCACCGTCGACGGGGTACGCGCGCTGGCCGATGCCGGGGTGGCCGCCGTCGTGCTCCCCTCCCTGTTCGAGGAGGAACTCGAGCGCGAGATGGGGCAGAACGCGGCCCTGGCTGACGTGGGCACGGACAGCTTCGCGGAATCGCTGTCCTACTTCCCGGCCGCGGCCGGGGCCGAGGTGACCCCGCAGCGTTACCTGAGCCTGGTGGAGCGGGCCGCGGCCGCCGTGGACGTGCCGGTCATCGCCAGCCTGAACGGGGTGTCCACCGGAGGGTGGACGGACTACGCGGCCGCGCTGCAGGACGCGGGGGCGGCCGCCATCGAGCTGAACATCTACCACCTGCCGGGCGATCCGCTGGTTTCGGGCCGCGACGTGGAGCAACGGCACGTGGAGGTGGTCACCACGGTCAAGGCGGTGGTGAGCGTGCCGGTCGCGGTGAAGCTCAGCCCGTACTTCAGCTCCCCGGGGGAGATGGCCCTGCGCCTGGACCGTATCGGCGCGGACGGCCTGGTGCTGTTCAACCGCTTCATCCAGCCCGACATCGACCCGGAAACGCTCACCATCACCGTGGGGTTCGGGTTGTCCAGCCCGGCCGAGGGGCGGCTGCCCCGGGCCTGGATCGCCCGGCTGGCCGGCCGGGTCCGGGCCTCGCTCGCCGCCAGCACCGGCGTCGCCGGGCCGGACGACGTGGCGGCCTACCTGCTGGCCGGCGCGGACGTGGTGATGACCACGTCGGCGCTGCTGCGGCACGGGCCCGGGTACGCCACGACCCTGCTCGAGGGCCTGGCGGACTGGATGGAGCGCCACGGGTTCAGCAGCGTGGCCAGCCTGCGCGGGAAGCTGGCGGCCCCGGCCGACGTCGCCGGCTCGCCGTACCAGCGGGCCGGGTACGTGACCTCGCTGCGCGCCGCCAACCAGGGCCACGGTCCCTGGTAGCCGAACACCAGGCGGGACGGGTCGGCGCCGGCCCGGCCGGGGTCACACGCCCAGCCGGTCCCGGTGCTGCCAGGCGAGCCGGAGCAGGGCCGCGGCGGCCGGCTGCAGCGGCACCTGGCCGCCGGTAAGGCGGTCCACACTGGCCACGGTGAAGGGGATCGCGGCCGAGCCGTCCTGGACGAGCACCTGGCCCTCCGCGTTCTCGGTGACCAGGCCGCGGAAGATCCGGTCGAAGACGGGGGCGTCGAAAACGGCCACGGTCAGGATGTCGGTGGCCAGCGTCAGCGGGTTGACCCCCAGCCCGAGGCAGCTGACGCGCAGGCTGCCCGCCTCGCGGGCGGCGGCCAGTTCCCGGGCGAACGGCCACTGCCCGTAGTCGAGCAGCCCGCCGCGGGTGGGGTACTCCTCGGAGCCGCCCAGCAGTTCCTCGCTGAACTCGCGGGTCATGCACCGCCACAGGCTGAAGTCGTGCCGCTGTGCGGCGGGTGCCGCGGAGACCGGCTGGAAGATGCCCGCGGGCATCACCTGGTACACGCCGCCCGCGTGGTTGACCCGGGCCGGGTCCCGCCAGTGCAGCAGGAACGAGGTGCCCGATCCGGGGTCGCGGCGCAGGGTCAGGGTGGCGACCGCAGTCAGGGCACAGCGGCGCGGCAGCGCGCAGGGGTCGCCGGCGCTGGCCCGCAAGGGCAGGCCGGTGAGGTCGGGCCGGGTTCGCGCGGATGCCCAGGCCGCGGCCAGCTCGTGCGCTACGGCGTGGCCGAGGTTGACCGCCCCGAAGTACCGGCCGGGGCCGAAGCGCAGCCCTGGCCGGGCTCGCGAGTTCGCCGTCCAGCAGCCGGTAGCAGACCCGGTTCTCGAACAGGGCCGGCCGGTCCAGCGCCTCGATCGCCGCCGCGTACGTCGGGTACGGCTGGCCGTCCGCGGCCCGCGGCAGGACATGCGCGGCGGCCGCTCCGGTCCCGTCCACCGCCGGCGGTGGCGGCGCGCTGTCCCAGCCGAGCGGCAGGTCATCGAGGTCCAGCGGCGCGGCGGGCAGCCATCCCGGCCAGCACAGCAGATCGGTGCCGGCCACCCGGGGCAGCTCCGGGTACAGCCGGGCGGCCGTCGCGGCCAGTTCCTGGCGGTGCTCGTTGAGCAGCCGCCTGACCCGGCGCCAGTGCGCCGCCTCCGTGGTCAGACCTCGGCCCGCAGGCCGCTCCGGTCCGCTAGGGCGTCCCGTAACCGCCACCCCCGGGAGTCTCAAGGACGAAAACATCCCCGGGGCCGAGCTCCGCCCGGTCGCACCCGGCGAGCTCGGTGACCCGGCCATCGGCCCGTTCCACCCACTGGTGCCCGAGCTGGCCCGGGGCGCCGCCTGCCATGCCGTACGGCGGGACCCGCCGGTGGCTGCTCAGCGTGCTCACCGTCATCGGGACGAGGAACCGGAGCCGGCGGCGGCCGCCGTCGCCACCCGGCCACCGTCCCGCGCCGCCGCTGCCCCGGCGGATCCCGAACGATTCCAGCCGGACCGGGAAACGCCACTCCAGCACCTCCGGGTCGGTCAGCCGGGAATTGGTCATGTGGGTCTGGACCACCGAGGTGCCCGGAAAGCCGTCCCCGGCGCCGGAGCCGCTCGCCACCGTCTCGTAGTACTGGTATTCGGCGCTGCCGAACGTGACGTTGTTCATGGTGCCGGACCCCTCGGCCATCACGCCCAGCGCGGCGTACAGCGCCCCGGTGACGGCCTGGGAGGTCTCCACGTTGCCGGCCGCCACGGCCGCCGGGTAGGCCGGGGCGAGCAGGCTCCCGGGCGGGATGATGACCCGGACCGGCTTGAGGCAGCCGGCGTTCAGCGGGATCTCGTCGTTGACCAGGGTGCGCAGCACGTACAGGACCGCGGCCATGGCGACCGATGAGGGCGCGTTGAAGTTCCCCGGCAGCTGCGCGGAGGTGCCGGTGAAGTCGATCTCCGCGGTCCGGGCCCGCTGGTCCACCCGCACCGCCACCCTGATCACGGCGCCGTTGTCCATTTCGTAGGCGCACTCCCCGTCGCGCAGCCGGGCGATGACCCGGCGCACCGCCTCCTCCGCGTTGTCCTGGACATGGCCCATGTACGCGGTCACCACGTCCAGCCCGAACTGGCTGACCAGCTGGCGGAGCTCGGCGGCACCCTTCTCGTTCGCGGCGATCTGGGCCCGCAGGTCGGCCAGGTTGGCGGCGGGGTTCCGGGACGGGAACTCCGCCGAGGTGAGCAGCTCCGCGGTGGCGGCCTCGCGCATCTCGCCCCCCGCGACGAGACGCCAGTTGTCGATGAGCACGCCCTCCTCGTTGACCCGGGTGCTGAAGGCGGGCATGGAGCCGGGCGTGATGCCGCCGATCTCCGCGTGGTGCCCGCGGGAGGCCACGTAGAACAGGATGTCCTCGGCGTTCCCGGCGAACGCTGCCTCCCTGAACACGGGGGTGACCACGGTGATGTCGGGCAGGTGCGTGCCGCCGTGGTAGGGGTCGTTGAGCATGAAGACGTCGCCCGGCTTCATGGTCCCCGGGTTACGGCTGATGATCATCTTGATGCTCTCGCCCATGGAGCCCAGGTGCACCGGCATGTGCGGGGCGTTGGCGATCAGCTGGCCCGCCGCGTCGAAGATCGCGCAGGAGAAGTCGAGGCGCTCCTTGATGTTGACCGAGTGCGCGGTGCTCTGCAGCCGGACGCCCATCTGCTCGGCCACGGACATGAAGAGGTTGTTGAAGATCTCCAGCATGACCGGGTCGGCGGTGGTGCCGGTGCCGGATCGTGCCGGGCGCCCACCGGGCCGGGTCAGCAGCAGGTCACCGCGGCCGGTCACCGCGGCGTGCCAGCCCGGCTCCACCACGGTCGTGGCGAAGTCCTCGGTGATCAGGGCGGGGCCGGGGACCACGCGCCCGGGACGCAGCGCGCTGCGCGGCAGCAGGCCGACCTCGGCCCAGTCACCGCCGGTGAACATCCGGACCCGGGCCGCGGGCCGCGGGCCCGGGGTGCCCGTGGTACCCGCGGCGCCCGTGGTGACGCCGTCGTCCAGGTGATCGTGGCTGCCCCCGGCCACCTCCACCGACACCGCCTCGACCATCACCGGCTTGTCCCGCATCAGGAACGAGAAGCGCTGGCGGTAGGCGTCCTCGAAGGCCGCCAGCATGGACCCGGCCGGGCCGAACGGAACCGTTAGGGAACTGTCGGTGCCCTGGTAGCGCAGCTGGGCCCGGCGCACGCAGCGGACCGCGTCACCGGGGACGCCCTCGGCGGCCAGCCCGGCCCGGCCCTCGGCTTCCAGGTCTGCTGCCATCCGGTCCAGCCGGGCGAGCAGGCCCTCGGCCAGTTCCTCCTCCACCGCCGCCTCCCGCATCACCGTCACGTCGGCCAGGCCCATGCCGTAGGCGGACAGGACGCCCGCCAGAGGGTGGATGAGCACCGTGGTGATGCCCAGGGCGTCGGCGACCGCGCAGGCGTGCTGGCCGCCCGCGCCGCCGAAGGTGGCGAGCACGTACCGGGTGATGTCGTAGCCGCGCTGGACCGAGATCTTCTTGATCGCGTTCGCCATGTTCGCCACGGCGATGTCCAGGAACCCGGCCGCTACCTCCGCGTCGCTGCGCCGGTCCCCGGTCGCCCCGGCGATGCGCCGCGCCAGGGCGGCGAAGCGGCTGGCCACCAGCCCGGCGTCCAGCGGCTCGTCCCCGCCCGGCCCGAACACCCGGGGAAAGTAGCCGGGCTGGACCCGGCCCAGCATGAGGTTGGCGTCGGTCACGGTGAGCGGCCCGCCGCGGCGGTAGCACGCGGGCCCCGGGTCCGCCCCCGCCGAGCCGGGGCCAACCCGGTACCGGCTGCCGTCGAAAGCCAGGATCGAGCCACCGCCGGCCGCGACGGTGTGGATGCTCAGCATCGGCGCGCGCATCCGGACCCCGGCCACCTCGGTCTCGTACTGCCGCTCGAACTCACCGGCGTAGTGCGACACGTCGGTCGACGGTGCCCCCCATGTCGAAGCCGATGACCTGGCCGAAGCCGGCCGCGGCGGCGGTGCGGGCCATGCCGACGATGCCGCCGGCCGGGCCGGACAGGATGGCATCCTTGCCGCGGAACCGGTGCGCGTCGGCCAGCCCTCCGCTGGACTGCATGAACAGCACCCGGGTCCCGCCCAGCTCGCTGGCCACGTGGTTGACGTAGCGGGCCAGGATCGGGGACAGGTAGGCGTCCACGACCGTGGTGTCCCCCCGGGGCACCAGCTTCATCAGCGGGCTGGTCGTGTGCGACTCCGAGACCTGCGTGTACCCGATGTCCCGGGCGATCTGGCCGATCCGGGCCTCGTGCGCGGGGTAGCGGTAGCCGTGCATGCAGACCACGGCCACGGCCCGCAGCCCGCCGGCGTAGGCGGCCTGCAGGTCGCGGGCGGCGGCCTCCTCGTCGAGCGGGACGATCACCTCGCCGTGCGCGCCGACCCGCTCGGTCACCTCGATCACCTGGCTGTACAGGAGCTCAGGGAGGATGATCTCGCGGGCGAAGATGCGCGGCCGGTTCTGGTAGCCGATCCGCAGCGCGTCGCGGAACCCCCGGGTGATGACCAGGACGGTGGGCTCACCCCGGCGTTCGAGCAGGGCGTTCGTGGCCACCGTGGTGCCGAGCCGGACCGAGCCGATCTGCTCGGCCGGGATGGGCTGCCCGTCCGCCACCCCGAGCAGCCCGCGGATTCCGGCCAGCACCGCGTCCGGGTACCGGCCCCGATCTTCGGAGAGCAGCTTGCGGACGGCCAGCGTGCCGTCCGGGCGCCGCGCGATCACGTCGGTGAACGTGCCGCCCCGGTCGATCCAGAAGTCCCAGCGCCCGGCCATCACCGCATCCTAGGCAACGGCGGGCCCGGCCTCCCGGGGCCGGGCCCGCCAGGCCCCGGCTACGCGGCGTCGGCGGCGGCGCTGGCCGCGACGCCCTTCTCCGCCTCCCGCTCGAAGATCCGGGTGATCTCCTCGACCGATCGCCCCTTGGTCTCCGGCACGAACCGGTACACGAAGCCGATGGCCATGATGCACAACGCGGCGAAGCAGACCAGCACCCAGCCGAGGCCGATCCCCGTCTGCCAGATAGGGAAGACCTCGATCAGCGCGAAGTTGGCCAGCCAGTCCACGGTGGCGCCGGTGGACGCGGCCGTGCCGCGCACGTCGGTGGGGAACACCTCACCCTGGAGCAGCCAGCCGGTGCCGCCCACCCCGATCGCGAACGAGGCGATGAACGCGGCCAGGCCGATCATCACCACGATGATCCGCGGCGTGGCGTTGAACCAGGTCAGCCCGGCCGCGGCGACCAGGGCGGACAGGGCCATCCCGATGTACCCGCCGATGGCCAGCTTGCGGCGGCCCTTCCGGTCGATCCAGCGGAAGGCGAAGTAGGTAGCGGCCACGTTGACCGCCGTGAGCATGAGGGTCACCTCGACGCCGGAGATGGTCTTGTCCACGAGTGAGTTGCTGCCCTGGAACAGCGGGCCGAGCAGGTGCGGGCCGTAGTAGAGCGGGACGTTGATGCCGGTGATCTGCTGGAAGATGAAGAACAGGCAGACCACGAACAGCGCGCGGCGCACCCCTGGCGTCCATTTGTTGCGCCGCTGGGCGCGCCGGTCGGCCTCTTTCAGCTCCCGGGCGGTGTACTCCACGTCCTGCAGCGAGACCTCGGCCCCGAAGCTGCCTAGCGCGGCCTGGACACCCTCGTAGTCGCCACGGCGCATCAGCCACCGGGGCGACTCCGGCATCTTGGTGCGCAGCGCGAGCCCGATCAGCGCCGGGACCGCGCCGATGCCGAGGATGAGCCGCCAGTCCGCGGTGCCCGCGCTGCCCGGGGCAATCTTGAGGATGATGAGCGCGACGACGTACGAGACCAGGATGCCGACCGTGATCATCCACTGCTGCAGCATGCTGAGCGCACCACGGCGGTTGCTCGGGGCGTACTCGGCGATATAGGCGGTGGCGATGGCCGAGTCAGCCCCGATGGCCAGACCGATCAGGGTCCGGGCGATGAGCAGCACCGCGGCGTTCGGGGTGACGGCGGACAGGATCGCGCCGACCGAGTAGATCAGCGCGTCGGCGATGAGCAGGGCCTTCCGGCCGAAGCGGTCAGCGATGGGACCGGCGCAGATAGCGCCGGCCGCCGCGCCGAGCGAGGCGCCGGCTACCAGGTAGCCGGTCCAGAAACTGCTCAAGTGGTAGGGCACAAAGTTCAGGGCGGCTCCGATGTTCGAGGTGTCGTACCCGAACAGGAAGCCACCCAGGCAGGCCAGCAAGGTCAGCTGCCAGTAGAACCTGGTGGGGACCCGCCGGTCCAGTTCGGCGAGTACGTTTCTTCCGCCAGTCTCGGTCTGAGTCATCGTCATCGACCTCACTCCGTGCTGAGGCTGATCAACTCACCGCGATCCAGCGACTCAAACCGGTGCTGAACGATCATCCAGGTCAGGTCGGCGGATCACCCTGAGCCGGACCGTGTTGCCGGCCAGACTGAGCCCATGAACCCGCTGATCGTTCACCGGTGGCTGTACGAGGTGACCGGGGGGCGCGTCGGCCGCCGGCTGCCCGGCGGCGTGCGGTGTGCCCTGCTCCAGACGACCGGGCGGAAGACCGGCCGGGCCCGCACCGTGCCGCTCGTCTACGCCCGGGACGGCGCTGACTACGTGCTCGTCGCGTCCAACAACGGCTCGGACCGGTCTCCGGGCTGGCTGTTCAACGTGGAGGCCAGCCCGGAGGTGCAGCTCCAGGACGGACCGCTGCGGATACTGGGCACGGCCCGGGTGGTGCCCCCCGGCGACCCCGGCTATCCGCGGCTGTGGCGGCTGGTCAACGAGACCAACCACGGCCGGTACGACGGATACCAGGCCAAGACCAGCCGCCAGATCCCCGTGGTGGTGATCACTCCTGGCCCGCCGCCTGCTACTGGGCGGGCTCCAGGATGATCACCGGGATCTGTCGGGTCGTCTTGGACTCGTAGCCGGCGAAGCCCGGGTAGGCGGCCTTCTGCGCCTCCCAGATACGCTCCCGCTCCGCGCCGTCGGCCACCCGCGCGACCAGGCCGACCGTGGCGGTGCCGATCTCCGCGCTGACCCGGGGGCTGGCCAGCAGGTTGTGGTACCAGTCCGGGTTGGTCGGCGCGCCCGCCTTGGACGCGAACACCGCCACTCCGTCCCCGATGTCCTGGTACATCATCGGGGTCACCCGCGGCTGGCCGGTCTTGGCCCCCACGGTGTGCAGCAGCAGGAGTGGTGCTCCCTCGAACGGGCCGCCGACCTTCCCACCGTTGGCCCGGAACTCAGCAATGATCTTGCTGTTCCAATCCTCAGCTTCGGCCACTGTCACTACCTCCTGGCTGAATGTGCGGGCCTGACGGGCCGGCCCCCGCTCCCCCGATCCTGCCAGTCGCCCCGGCCCGCCACGTACCGATGCCCTTCTGTTACTGACTGTTATTGACGTGTTACTCTTCGTCAATGCACGCTCATGGAGGCGCGCCGCGCACCGGGCCGGATCTCGCCCGGTACCGGGACGCCGTAGCCGATCTGCTGATCGAGATCGCCGGCCATACCGGCCCGGAGGACCTGGCCAAAGCGGAAAAGGTCCTCACCGAACGGCTGGCGGACGCGGAGTTCGCCACGGTGCTGGCGGCCAGCCCGGAAGGCCGTCCCTCGGCCATCGACCGGCTGCTCCGCGAGGTCCGCCATTACCAGCCAGGCGCCCGCAATTGCGCGGACGACCTCGTCGCCCATATCCGGATTCACCTTTTCGCCCTTATCGACGTCATGTGGTGGGGATCAGCCCGGGCTTTCGTGACGGATTCGGATCTGCTCCAGTCCGCCGAGCTCGCCGATCTCGAGCCGCTGCGCCGCCGCGGGGAACTTCATTTCCGCTATCGGCGCCAGGCCCGCACGCTGCCGGCCCGGGCCGTCCGCGCGGCCGACCGGCGGCTGCGGCCCGACCACACGCCGCGCACCGCAGGCCTGCTTTTCGCCCGGGCCCGCCGGGAATCACTGACCCTGCTCAACCAGCTGGCCGACGACTTCGCCGCGGCCGCGCCGGGAACGCCCCCGCTGTGGGTCACCAGCCTGGCCCGCAGCATCGAGCAGCAGCGCCGGCTGCGCGCGCTCGGCTATACGGCCACGCTGCCCAGCGCGCACTGCGTGGGATACGCCGTGGACGTCGAGATGTCCTGGTTCCGCCGGTTCGGCGCGGCCGCCACGCTGGAAGGGCTGCTGCGGGAGCGGCAGCAGGCTGGCCAGGTCAACGCGATCGACGAGGGGCAGACCTGGCATCTGTGCCTCAGCCCGGCCGCGGTGGCCGGGAACGGGCGGGCCGCGGAAGGGGGGCACTGACCGCGTGTGCGGCATCGCGCTCATCCAAGGCCCGCGTCCGGACCGCGGGACCTTCGGCCGGATGGTCGGCTCGCTGGCGCCACGCGGCGAGGTGGAAGAGACCCTGCTGACCGAGCGGCTGCTGGCCGGCACGCAGCGGCTGCGCATCGTGGACGCCGAGCGGGCCATCCAGCCCTTCACCTCGGCCGATGGCCGGTGGGTGCTTTGCTACAACGGCGAGGTCTTCAATTACCGGGTCCTCCAGGCCGAGCTGGCCAGCCTGGGTCACCGGCTGCGCACCGACAGTGACACCGAGGTGGTGCTGGAGGCCTTCCTGGAGTGGGGTGCGGGCGCGGTCAGCCGGCTGCGCGGCGAGTTCGCGTTCGCCCTGGCCGACACCGCGGCCGACCGTGTCTACCTGGCCCGCGACCCGCTGGGGGTCAAGCCGCTGTACTGGTCCCGCCAGGGCGGCTGCCTGCATGTGGCCTCGGAGATCAAGGCGCTCACCGGCATCGGCGCCCCGGTCAGCGAGGTCCCGCCGGGGCATCATGGCTGGGCCGAGGGCGGCCCCGCTTCCAACAGCCCTGCCCTGGCCGGCCGCCCGGACGCGGCCGCCGGGCCTGCCCTGCGGCCCTACGTGGACCTGCTCCGGCTGGGCGACGACCTGCCGCCGATCGAGGATCCCGACGAGGCGGCCAAGCTGATCCGGGCCGCCCTCGAAGACAGCATCCGGGTGCGGGTGGACACCGGCCTGACCGTCGGGGTCATCCTGTCCGGCGGCCTGGACAGCAGCCTCACCCTGCTGCATGTGCGCGAGATGCACCCGGACTGCGTGGCGTTCACCATCGGCGCCCCGGCCAGCGAGGACCTGGCGTACGCCCGCCGCCTCACCGCCGAGCTGGGCGTGCCGCACGAGGTGATCGAGGTCCGGCCCCGCGACATCCGGCTGGCCGACATCCGGGAGGCCATCCGGCTGGGCGAGCTCACCGAGTACGGCGACATCATCAACGAGGTGGTCTCGGTCCCGCTGTTCCGGCGCATCCACCAGATGGGGGTCAAGGTCGTGCTGTCGGGGGACGGCTCCGACGAGCTATTCGGCGGCTATCCGATGTACTTCCGGGCCAGCCCGGAGCAGGCCCGCCGGCTGTTCCAGCACAAGATCCGCAACCTGTGCCGGACCGAGCTGCAGCGCCTGGACCGGGCCAGCATGGGGCAAGGCACCGAGCTGCGCGTGCCGTTCCTGGACCTGTCCCTGGTGGAACTGGCCATGCGGGTGCCGCGTGAGTTCAAGCAGCGTGACGGGCAGGACAAGTGGATCCTGCGGGAGGCCTTCGCGGACCTGCTGCCGGACTACATCCGGCGGCGGCCGAAAGACATGATGTCCTACTCCTCGGGGCTGCATGAGCGAGCCCGGCTGTTCAAGCCGTACTACCCGCGCGCCTACCGCTCGTTCGGCTACGGCCTGCTGGAGCCGATGCGGCGGGACTTCGACACGGTGCTGGAGCGGTGCGGGCACGACCTGGACCGCGCCATCGCCGACAGCGCGGCCCGGCCCGACTACACCCTCGCGGAGCGGGCCAGGGACCTGGCCGGGGCGGCCCGCTGGAACGCGGTCCTGGCCGTGCGGGAGGGGCGGGAACGGATGGCGGGGGCCGCCCGGAAAGCCTGACCGGCCAGCCCCGCGGGCCCTGGGGCGGTTCCGCACCAGGCGCACCCACGTTCCCACGTGCCGGTCATAGCGAAGCGCTTCGCTATGACGGAGCCGGAGGCCCGCCCGGTCCTGCCCGGTCCGCCGCGTACCGCTCCCGGCCGCCCAGGACACGCCGCTACCCGCTCACCAGCGACGAGGGCGCCGAGGGCATCCGCCGGGTCGCGGTCACCGCCCGGGCCGACGCCATGATCCTCATGGACGTGAGCGTGGACGACGAGCGCATCCCGATGCTCCGCGAGGCAGGCATCGACGCGGTCATCCTCGGGGTGCCGTCCGATACCAGCGGGCTGGCCTGTGTCGACCTGGACTTCGCGGCGGCCGGGGAACTGTGCGTCGATCACCTGGCCGGCCTGGGCCACCGCGAGGTGGCCTACATCAGCGAGGCCCCCGCCGTCTACGGGCGCAGCGGCTTCGCCGAGCGGACGCGCCGCGGGGTGATGAACGAGGCGGCGGCCCGCAGGGTCCGGGTGGTGCACCGGCCGTGCGAGGGCAGCCACGAGGCGGCCGCGGCCACCATCACCCGGATCCTGGAGGACCGGCCGGGCACGACCGGCCTGATCGTGGCGAACGAGGCCATCATCTCGCCGCTGCTCAGCGTGCTGCGGACCGCCGGGCGGATCGTGCCCGAGGAAATGTCGGTCGTGGCCATCTGTCCCGACCAGGCGGCGGAACGGACCTCGCCGCACCTGACCTCCGTGGCCATCCCGGCGCAGGACATCGGCCGCCGGGCGGTGGAACTGCTGGCCCGGAGGCTGGGCGGCGGCGCGGGCCGCGAGGTGGTCCTGCTGCCGCCCCGGCTCACCGTGCGAGGCAGTTCCGCCCCGGCCTGAGGCCGCCGTGCGCGCCAGCCTCAGGCCCCGGGCTGGATCAGGGCCCAGACGACCTTGGCCGCCCGCTCGTCCGGCGCGGTCCCGCGCGGCTGGCTCGACGGGTAGTAGTAGCCCCAGCGGCTGCTGACCGCTTCCACCATTAAAAGGCCGCGGCCGGTCTCGCCGTCCTGGCTTACCTGACCGGGCACCGGCGGCGCCGTGGCGCCGTCCCAGACTTCGACCAGCACCTGCCGCCGGTCGGACGCGAGCCGCAGCCCCATCGACTGCTGCCGCCCGTCGGCGTCGTAGCCCGGCCGCCCGGCGACCGTGTCGGTGCTGGCCCGCAGGGCGTTGGTCATCAGTTCCGAGACGATCAGCTCGACGCTGTCGCCCAGGCCGGCCTGGCCCCACTCGGTGAGCACCAGCCGGGCATGCAGCCGGGCGCACGGCACGGCACCGGGCAGCGCCCCCAGTTCCAGCCGGGACTGATACGGCCACTGTGCGGGGCGGGCCGGCCTGGCCTGGTCCTGGGCCGGCTCGTCCCGGGCCCGCTCATCCTGGGCCCGCTCGTCCTGGCTCCGCGCGGCGACCGGGCCGTAGTAGCTGCCGGGAACGGCCAGGCTGTACTGGCCGGACCCGGCCGGGGTGTACGAGCCGCCGTAGGGAGCCACGCTGAACTGGGTGTCCCGGGCCATGAAGCCGTACTGGCCGCCGGGAAGGGGAAAGCTGGACCGCTGGGCCGGGAATGGGCCGGTACCGGTCCGGGGCATCTCGCGGATCACCTCGCCGGAGTCGGATACCTCAGCGGTCAAGTACCGGCACCCCACGAGTGCGGGCGCGTATCATGCGTCACAGCATTGTGCCCCAGCATGCATCAAGCCACGCCGTTGTGCAAGATGCCAAACCGTATTATGCGATTCTCCATTGTATCGTGCGAAGCCCGCCCGCACCATGGTCCAGACCCGGAGGCACGGCAACATGGCCGCGAGTCCCAGTCCCACGGTTCGCCGCAAGCGGCTCGGCATCGAGCTCCGGCGCCTGCGCGAGCAAGCCCGCTTAACCTGCGAAGACGTCGGGCAGCAGCTCGACTGCTCCGGGACCCGGATCAGCCGGATGGAGACCGGCCGGATCAGCGTGCGGCCGGGGGACGTGCGGGAACTGCTGGAGATCTACGGCGTGCTGGGGGAGGAAGCCGACGCGCTCGTCCAGCTGGCCCGTGAGGCACGGCGCAAGGGCTGGTGGCACACATACGGCCGGGTGCTGCCCACCTGGTTCGAGCCCTACATCGGACTCGAATCCGAGGCCGCGGCGCTGCGCGACTTCCAGTGCATGGTGGTGCCCGGCCTGCTGCAGACCAAGGAATACGCGCGGGCCGTGCTGGGGACCGCGCCGACCGCCGGACCGGCCGAGGACACCGACCGGCAGGTAGCGCTGCGAATGGATCGCCAGGCCACGCTCGACCAGCAGGAACCGCCCGACCTGTGGATGGTGCTGAGCGAGAACGTGCTGCGGGCCCAGGTCGGCGGGCCCGGCGTGATGCGCGCCCAGCTCGGCCGGCTCATCGACGTGGCCGGCCAGCCCAACGTGACGCTGCAGGTCCTGCCATTCGGTGCGGCGGCCCAGGTGCAGCCCATCAGCCCGTTCACCATTCTGGAATTCCCGCAGGCCGCCGATCCCGCCGTGGTCTACCTGGAACACCTAACCGGCAGTCTTTTCCTGGAGAATGCGGACGAGGTCCGGCGCTATACAGTGGTGTTCGATCACCTCCGTGCCGAAGCACTGGGCACGGGCCAATCCATCGACCTGATTGCGCAGGTGGCCCAGGGATTCAGCTAATTCATACGGCGAACTAATAAGCCTAGTAAGCAGTGACCCCACAGACAGAGACCCAGACAACGCAAAGGAGGTGCGGGATGACCCCCTCAGGCATCGACCTGTCCCGTGCCAATTGGCGTACGAGCAGCCACAGCGGCGGCAATGGCGGCCAGTGCGTCGAAATCGCCAGCAACCTGCCGGGAGTAGTCGTGGTACGCGACTCCAAGGCGAGGCAGGAAGGCACGCTCGCCTTCAGCCGGGCCACATGGGCCGGCTTCATCGCCACCCTGAGAGAGTCTCCGGCCGGCCGGTAACCGGCCAGCCGGAGCGGAGATCGCGGGCCTGGACCGGGCCGTAGACCTGGTCCAGGCCCGTGGTGCCGGTGCCCGTGGTGCCGGTGCCCGTGGTGTCAGTGCCCCGGATCTATCCGGGCCAGGACCCGGCCGTGCTCGGCCAGATGGCGTCCCTGCTTGAGCTGGGCATCATGAATCATGCGCAGCGTCGCGATGATCCCGTCCAGGGCCTGGCCGTGCTCCGAGAGGCTGTTGCCCTGCCCGACCTGATCGTCGCGGAGCGCCTGGAGAAGCTGGCGCTGCGTCCCGAACGCGGTGTTCAGGTCGGCCACGTCCCGGTCCACCATCGCGAAGAGGTCGGCCGCCCGGCGGCCCTCGTTCTGCGACTCGGCCAGCGCCGCGACCTGAGCCTCAAGGCTCTCCAGCCGCTTACGGATCTCGTCGAATTCCTGCACCGCTCGCCTCCGGCCCTGGCTGCCTGGTACCCGAGCTTAGGGCGAATCGGGCAGTGGGGTGACCCGATTAGCCCGGGCCGGCGGTGACCAGGATGCTGGCCCCGTCCCGCCGCGGCCGCCCGGCCGATCAGGTGGCCCGGAGATGCTGACGGCAGGCCGGTGCCGGAAAACACTGTGCGGCAATGGCACAGCCGCAGGTAGCGGGCACGTTACGGAAACTTTGACACTTTATTTCTAGATTATTTCAGGGTCAGGTTCTGGCCCGCCGTTTCCGGCAAACCTATGTTGTGCGGGAAACCATTTGTCCCGCCGCGATCCCGGCCCGCCCGGCCCGCGGCGCGAGGAGGGAACATGATGTCGGCCCGCACGAGACCGGAAGCCCGCACCCGGTGGGCACGCTGCGGCGCAAGGTTATCCGCGGCCCTGGCCCTGGCCGCGGGCAGCGTCATCGCGGTGGCCGGCCCGGCGCTGGCCGCGGGCAGCCCGCCGGGCGCGCCCGGCGCGAACGCCACCTGGAACGAGTCGAACGTGACCGGATTCGCCGATTCCCTGGGGTCCGGATCCAAGGTCTGGTACACGCTGGGCGACGGTGAGCTGGAGAACGTCTTCTATCCGCAGACGGACACCCCCGATACATTCGGCCTGCAGTACCTGGTCAGCGACGGCTCGTCGTTCACCGCCAGCGAGACCGCGGGCACCAGCCACGTGATCTCGCTGGCCGACCCGACGTCGCTGGCCTGGCGGCAGGTGAACACCGCGACCAACGGCGACTTCACGATAACCAAGACCTACATCGCCGACCCGTCCCGCTCGGTAGTGCTCATCCAGACCACCTTCGACAACCTCAGCTCCGCCCCGCTCCAGCTCTACGCGGACTACCTGCCGCAGCTGAACAACGACGGGATGGGCAACACCGGCGGCACCGACTCGTCCAGCGGCGACCTGGTGGCCTCCAACGGGTCGGTGGCCAGCGCGCTGGCCGCCTCCGCCGGCTTCACCCAGACCACCACCGGCTACGCCGGCAGTTCCAGCGACGCCAGCATCCAGCTGGCCAGCAGCCACGCGCTGACCAGCACATACTCCTCGGCGCCCACCGCCGGGCACCTGGTGCAGGTCGCGCAGATCCCCGTGGCCGCGAGCGGGGCGACCACGTTCACGCTGGCCCTCGGCTTCGACGCCAGCCCGTCCGCGGCCGTCTCCGACGCCGCCGCGTCGCTGGCGGCCGGGTTCAGCTCCCTGGAAAGCTCGTTCGAGTCCGGCTGGCACTCCTGGATCGGCGGCCTGAACGCCCCGCCCGCGTCCGTGACCGGCAGCGCGCCCCTGCAGGAGCAGTACTACGTGTCGCTGATGGAGGTCAAGGCAGACGAGGACAAGACTTACACCGGCGGGTTCATCGCGGCGCCGACCAACCCGTGGGGCACGAGCGTCAGCGCGAACAGCGGCGGCGGCCACGGCTACCACGTGGTGTGGACCCGGGACGAGTACGAGATGGCCTCCGCCCTGCTCGCGGCGGGTGACGCCACCGACGCGAACGCCGCCTTGCAGTACATCTTCAGCTACGAGGAGGAATCCAGCGGCGCGGTCAAGCAGAACAGCTTCCTGAACGGCACCGCGGTGTTCGGCTCACTCCAGATGGACGAGGTCGCCGACCCGATCATCCTGGCCTGGCAGCTCGGCGCGACGAACGTGGCGGACTGGGGGCACATCGAGTCACTGGCCAACTACCTGGTGTCGAACGGGCCGACGACCCCGCAGGAGCGATGGGAGGAGAACGGCGGCTACTCCCCGGCCACCATGGCCGCCGAGATCGCCGGGCTCATCTGCGCGGCGTCCATCGCCGAGACCAACGGCGCCACCAGCCAGGCCGCGACCTACCAGTCGACCGCACTGTCCTGGGCCGCTGAGGTGGACAGCACCACGTACACCACCTCGGGGTCGTACGGCACCGGCCGCTACTTCCTGCGGATCACCCCGGACGGCAGCCCGAACTCCGGGTCCTCGATCGGCATCGCCAACGGCGGCGGCAGCCACGACGACCGTACCGTGGTGGATCCCAGCTTCCTGGAACTTGTCCGGCTCGGGATCAAGGCGGCCACCGCGACCGACATCACCAGCACGCTGCCCGTGGTGGACGCCGAGCTCAAGGTGACCACGCCCGAGGGGCCGGTCTGGCACCGCTACAACTTCGACGGCTACGGCGAGACATCCTCCGGCGGCGACTACACCGGCTCCGGCACCGGCAACCCGTGGCCGGTGCTGACCGGCGAGCGCGGTGAGTACGACGTCGCCGCGGGCAACCTGAGCGGGGCGCAGTCCCTGCTGGCCACGATGGCCGGCGCGGCCAACTCCGGGTACCAGATACCCGAGCAGGTCTGGGGCGGCGCCACCGGCACCGGCGGGTTCACGTTCGGCCAGCCGGACAACTCCTCCACCCCGCTGATGTGGGCCATGGCCCAGTACGTCCGGCTGGCCGTCAACATCTCGGCTGGTAAGGACGTGGACACCCCGGCCGTCGTCACCCAGTGCGTGCAGCAGGGCGCCTGCCCGGTGAGCGGCTCGGTCAAGGAGACCGTCAACGTGACCGTGCCGGTGAACACCGACGCGTCCGGCGACCCCGTCTACCTGGCCGGGAACCTGTCCGCGCTGGGCCTGGGCCAGTCCGACTGGGCGGCGAACGGCGTCCCGATGACCCGGGTCAGCGCGACCAGGTGGACCGCTACCGTCGAGGCCACCGCCGACGCCACCTTGTCCTACAAGTACGACCTCGGCGGCAGCTGGAGCAACGTGGAGAAGAACGCGGCCTGCGCCGATATCGGCAACCGCAGCATGAGCGTGAACGGCGGCACCGAGAACGACACCGTCGCCAACTGGGGTGGCCCCGGGGCGTGCGGGGACTCCACCGCGGTCATCAACGTCACCGTGCCCGCGGGCACGCCGGGCGGCGACACCGTCTACCTGTCCGGCGGCTACGACGTGCTGGGCACCGGGATCCCGTCGTCCGACGACTGGATCGCGACCGACTACCCGATGATCTCGACCGGCCCGGACACCTGGACGCTGACCATCACCGGCGTCCCCACCGCCAATTTCCAGTACAAGTTCACGCTGGGCAGCTGGAACAACGTCGAGGAGAGCAGCAGCTGCGCGTTCACGGCCAACCGCGTGTTCGGCTTCAGCACCGCCGGCGCCACCTACACGGCCAACGACACCGTCGCCGCCTGGGAGGGTGTCGGAAGCTGCTAGACGCCCCTGGAGGCAGCCTGCCCGCCCGGGCCCGTGCGGCCAGGCCCGCGGCAGGGCCGGGATCAGCCCAGCTGGTCCCGGATCCGGGCCAGCATCTCCCGGGCGGGCAGCCGCCGGGCGGCCTGCACGCACAACTGGTCCATGACCGCGGCGTAGTGATCGACGTCCCGCCGCTTGTCCAGGTACAGCGCGCCGGTGAGCTGCTCCAGGTAGACCACGTCGGGCAGATCCGGCGGGGCGAACCGCAGGATGCTGAACGAGCCGGCCGCGGCGCCATGGTAGCCGCTGCCCAGCGGCACCACGTACAGCGCGATGTTGGGCTGGCCAGCCAGCTCGATAAGCCGTTCCAGCTGGGCTTCCATCACGCCGGGGCCGCCTAGCCGGCGGCGCAGCGCGGTCTCGTCCACGACCGCCCACAGTTTCGGGCCGTCCGGGCGGGACAGGATCTGCTGGCGCTTCATCCGCAGGCTGACCCGGCGGGCGATCTCGTCCTCCGGGGCGGCCAGGTGGCCGCGCCGGATCACCGCCCGGGCGTACTCCGGCGTCTGCAGCAGCCCGGGCACGAACTGCACCTCGTAGACCCGGATCCGGGATGCGGCCGCCTCCAGCCCCACGTAGAACTCGAACCAGCCGGGCAGCACCTCCCCGTACTGGTGCCACCACCCGGGGCGGGCGGCTTCGCGGGCCAGCCGCAGCACGTCGGCCCGCTCCGCCTCGCCGGTCACGCCGTACAGGGTGAGCAGGTCCGCGAGGTCACGCTGCTTCATGCTGACCCGGCCGTGCTCCAGCCGGCTGATCTTCGAGGCCGAGGCCCGGATTACCGCGCCGGCCGCCTCGCAGGTGATGCCGTGCGCCTCGCGCAGGCGGCGCAGCTGGCTGCCGAGCACGATACGGAGCACGGTCGGCCCGGTGGCCGGGTCGGGCAGCGGCACACTGGCCCAGCCCGGATCAGCCGGCCCGGGGGTCGGTGCGGGATGGTGCTGCGGCACGGGGCTGGGCATCGGGACTCCGGCTGGTGTGGTGACGGCCCAGTGTCCCACTACTGGGCCCCGGACCGCTACGCCCGGAAAGCACGGGAAGTGACAACGTGCAGGGGTCGGCCACTTCGTGCAGGATTTGCAGGTCAACCACGACAAGCCGGGTCGCGGTGGCCGGCGGCTCTCCGGAGCCGGTGTTGCGCGCGAAACGGGGATGAGCCCCGGCCGACACCTGGAGCCGCAGCCGGTGCCCGGCCGCGAACCGGTAGGCGGTCGCGCTCATCGGGACCGTGATGGCCTCCGGCTCGTCCCCGTCCCCCGCGCCCGGGCGATGCCGGATGATGCCGTCACAGACATTACGTGAACGCCCCTGCGGGTCCACGTCACACAGCCGGGCGAAGAGGTCGAAGTGGCCGCTGGAGGCGCGGACCCGGACCCGGGCGCTGACCGGCCCGATCACGTCGAGCGCCCCGGCGAGCGGCGCGCTGGTGAAGACCAGGACGTCGGGCCGGGCCTCCAGGGCCCGGTTGTCCCTGGCCCCGGCCTTGCTGGTCAGCAGCGGGCCGCCGACCGACGGCGTCGGGTCCGCGGGGTCGTAGCGGAACGAGGAGATCCCCGGCACCTGCGGGGGGTCGGGGTCCAGGCTGCCGCCGGCGCCCGGGTACCAGGGCTGGCGGTCCAGCTGGGGCGGCGGCCAGTCGGCCAGGTCCCGCCATTGGCCGGCGCCCTCGACGTACACCCGCACCGGGTGGTCTTCGTTGCGGAGCTCTGGATTTTCCCCGGTGTAAGCCCGCAGCCAGCTGAGCGCCTCGCCCAGGACAACCGGGAGGGCCTTATTGAAGGCCGACGCGTGCGTCCACGGGCCGACCACCAGGCGGACGGGGCGGCCAGCCGCCCGCAGCTGGCCGTACTCCCCCAGGACCGGGTCCAGGCAGGCATCCCACCAGCCGGTGAGCAGGCTGACCGGGACCGGCGGGGCCGCAGTGCTCACCGGTATCTGCAGGCCGGTCCAGTAGGGGTCGGCCCGGTCCGGGTGGGTCAGCCAGTCCTCGAGCCAGGGCACCCGGCGGCCCAGGGCCGGCGGGTAGGCACGGATCAGCGGCAGTTCCCGGCTGACCCGCCGCATCCGGCGCTGTACCCGCAGCCCGGTCCGGATCACCGCGGCCATCCCGTGCTCGAAGCCCAGCGTCGCGGCGGTGGCCACCAGCACGTTCTCCAGCGCGAACGCGCCCCCGGGGTAGACGAACTCATGGGGGCCGGACATGGCGACCTGCACGACCATGGCCCGTAGTTCCGGCGGCGCGCCGGCGGCCAGCGCGAACTGGACGTAGCCGAGGTAGCTGGGCCCGATGGTGGCCAGCACCCCGGTGAACCAGGGCTGCTCGCGCAGCCAGGCCACGGCCGCCTCGCCGTCGGCGCGCTCGCGGCGGAACGGCTCGTACTCCCCGCCGGATCCGCCGGTGCCACGGCAGCTCTGGATCACGACGTGAAACCCCTGCTCGGCGATCAGGCCGCCGAACAGGTGGTCCCAGGGGAAGCCGCGGCCGTACGGGGTGCGGACCAGCACCGTGGGCCGCGGGGTGGCGACCTGCGGGATGTAGTGGTCGGTGATGAGCGGCACGCCGTCGCCGGCGGGCACCGCCAGCCCGGCGTCGACGCGGACCGCGCATTCGGGCGGCGGCAGGTCCCGCAGATCCCGCCGGGACATCCGCATCCAGAACCGGACGTGGCGGGGCAGGGGAGCACCCCCGGGTGAATCGGGCATCGTTACTCCTTACTCCTTAGTCCTTCGCTCGTTCGGCTCCACTGGCCTGAGCAAGCTACGTACGTTGTACGTTGTTACTTCGCACCCTACTCCGTACGGTGCACGTAGCTAAGCTGCGGGGTGGAGGTGAGAGACGAGTGACCACGTCAGGCCCGGGCCCGGGGGCGAAATCCCCTGCTGCGGCGTCGATCTGGGAGGTGCCTGAGTACGGCGGCCGCGGGCCCCGGCCCAGGCACAGCCGGGCCACGATCGCCGCGGCCGCGGTCGCCCTGGCCGACGCCGAGGGCACCGACGCGGTCACCATGCGGCGGGTCGCCGCCGGCCTGGGCATGGGCACCATGTCGCTGTACAACTACGTGCCGTCCAAGCAGCACCTAGTCGAGCTGATGATCGACCAGGTGAGCGGCGAGTACGAGTACCCGGACTCCGCGGCGGACGCCCGGGCCGCGCTCCTGGACCTGGCCCGGCAGGGACGCGACATCACCCGGCGCCATCCGTGGCTGCCCCGGGTCATGCAGCGGCCCCCGGTGTTCGGGCCGAACGTGCTGCGTTACGTGGAGTACTTCCTGGGCCTGCTGAGCGGCTCGGACCTGGACACCGGGGCCAAGATGGAGGTCCTGGGCATGATCAACGGGTTCGCGATCTCCTACGGCGGGGTGCAGGCGGCGCAGGCCGAGGAACGGGCCCGGACCGGGGTGACCGAGCAGGAGCAGGCCGCCGCCCAGGTGGCGGAGCTGGTCGCGGCCGCGGCCAGCGGGCGCTACCCGAACCTGGCCGGGGCGCTGGCCGGGCCGCCCCCGCCCGAGCGGGACGCGGACGAAGTCTTCGACCGGTGCATCCGGCGGCTCATTGAGGGCGCGCTGGGCTGACCCCCCAAGAGGGGTCATGACGCCTGGTTAACGAGCGCCTTAGGATCATGTCTCGTAACAAAGGTCGAGGACGGGTATCTCCTGTTACCCCTGTCACCGGGAGGGGGGGTCCGCGGTTAGGGGTGAGGGGGGAGATGCCCGTCCTCGACGGCTCGATAGTACAGGTCCAATTTCGTGGGTGCCGCCCGTCCAGCTCTAGCGTACTTCTCGCGGACACGGCCCACGTACTGCTTGGCTGTCTCTTCACTAATGCACATTCGCCTGGCCACAGACTTCATCGGCATGCCGGTGGCGTAAAGCTGAAGGGCCCGCGTTTCCTGTGCGCTTAATACGGGCCGGTCAGGGGCGTCGTCGGTGGCGAAGATGTAGGCCAGACGGGGTGAGATCCAATCCTTTCCCGCGGCCACAGCCTTAATGGCCATCCGAACCTCGGAAGTCTCTTCGTTCTTTAGCACGTAGCCGAGCGCACCGGCGCGAATCGCGTCCCGGACCGAGACGGGCTTGTCCGAGGCGGACAGGACCAGCACCGCGGGTCCGGCGGCGCGGATGGCCGCCACGTTGCGCGCGGCCGTGGTCCCGTCCCCCAGGTCCAGGTCGAGCAGGACCACGTGCGCGTGCCGCCCCGGCCCGGCCAGGAGGCCGTCCACGGTCGCCGCGGTAGCGATGACGCGGATGTCGCTGCCCGTGCTGCTGCCCGAGCCGCTGACTGGACCGCTGACCCAGCCGGCGATGCTGTCCAGGATGATCGGGTGGTCGTCCACGGCGGCCACGGCGATCGTCGCCGGGGTCACGCCGGCTCCCCCGCGCCCCAGCTGACCTCGAGGCAGCCCGAGCCGGTGGTATCGGCGTCGAGCCGGGCCCGCCAGCGGGAGATCCCGCCGGCCGGCGGGAACGCCGCGGCGCGCGCGGCGGGAGGCAGCCCCGCGAAGGTCAGGTACAACTCCACGCCGGGCCCGGGATCAGCGCTGTTCCCCTGGGCGAGCACCGTCAGGGTGACGGCCTGCGGCGGGAGCGCCCGCAGCACCGTGTCCACCGCACCGACGGTCGCCTGCGTCACGTCCGGGGACGGCAGTCCTGGGTCCCCCACTAGCTGGACCTCGACCTGCAGGCCGCGCTGCCGGGCCGCGCTCAGCGCGGGTTCCAGCCCGGCCAGGAGTTCGCGGCCCAGCCGGGCCTGCTCGACCAGGGCACGCCGCAGGGAGGTGGCGTGCCGGGCGCAGGCCTGGCGCACCTCCTCGGCGGCCGGGTCGAGGGAGCCGTCCGCGATCCCGCGCAGCAGCGGAAGCGCCTCCAGCTCCAGCAGCGCGAACCGGCTCCGCCGGTCGTCGGCGATCGCGGCGATCGCGGCGCGTTCCGCGGCCAGGCGGCTGGCCAGCTCGGCCCGGCGGGCGGCCAGCCGGGCGTGGACCCGGAGCGTGGGCCGCAGGGCGGCGAACACCCCCAGGATCAGCGCCATCACGTACGCGGCCGCCGCGAGCCGGGCGATGCCCGGCGCCTCGGTGCCCAGCAGGCGCAGGATGAAGAAGCCGTTGACCGCCATGACGAGCAGCGCCCCGGGCACCCACTCCCAGGCGGGACGGCTGAGGGCCGCGAGCGCGAGCAGCCAGACCGCGCCGAGGATGGACCAGTCCAGGGCGCCGGCCGGGGCATGCGGCCGGCGGTCCCAGCCCATCGCGCTGACCGCGGCGAGCGCCACTGCCACCGCGGCGGCGGCCTGCCCCCGGGTGAGACCGCCCCCGCGCACGCACGGGACCAGCCTCCAGGCCGCCACGAGCAGGCCGAGCCAGACCGTGAGCGGCACCGCCGGGTGCCGGTAGTCCGGCAGCATGGCCAGGACCTGGACGAGCAGGCCGAGCGGCAGGATCCCGGCCAGGACCGCCATCAGGCGCGGGACTGCGGCATCGGTCACGTCGCGGACCGCGCCCGCGTGGCTCACCATGACGACTCCGCCGCGACCAGGTCCGCCCCGGCGGCCGGGACGGCCCCGGGCCAGCTCATGGTCACCAGCGTCCCCTGGCCCGGCGCCGACCGGACCGACGCGCGGCCGCCCCAGTCGGTGACCCGCTCGGTGATCGAGCGGCGCAGCCCCAGCCGGGCCGGATCCACCCGCGCCGGGATCGAAACCCGCGCCTGCGTCGCGGACCGTGACGCGGAGGGCGCCGGCCGCCAGGGTTACCGACACCCAGGCCTCACCCGTCCCGGCGTGAGCAGCCACGTTGGCCAGCGCCTCCCGGGTGGCGTGCACGATGGCCGCGGCCACCCGTGCTTGAATCTGCGGCCCGGGGCTGCCCGCAGCGGGGATGTCCGCACCGGGGCTGTCCGCACCGGCACCAGCGGCCGTCTCACCGGCTACCTCGAGGTGCACGCGCAAGCCCCGGGCCCGCATCTCGCTGACCACGGCCGCAACGTCAGCCAGCACGCTGGCCCCACCCGGGGCGACCGGGTCCGCCGGATCCCCGGAGGCCGTGAGCACGTGCTCCAGCAGCGCGATGTCCTGCCGGCACCGGGCGACCACCGCCGCCGGGCCTCTGGCGCCCCGGCTGATCGCGGTCAGCGTGTTCAGCACGGTGTCGTGCAGCAGGCGCTCATGCTCGCGGCGTTCGAGGTACCGGGACAGCAGCACGTACTGGTCGTGGGCTTCCTGGTCGGCCGCGGCGAACCCGAGATCGGCGCGGACCGCCCGGCGGTAGAGCAGGCCGCGGGCGGTCCAGTGCCCAGCCAGCACGACGAGCAGCAACACCCCGGACACCACCGGCGCGTTCCCCTGGGCCGGGCCGGGCGGGGTCACTGCGGCGCCGGCCCAGTACCCCGCCTCCGGGACCAGGCCCAGCAGCACGGCCAGCACCCGGGGGGCGAACCAGACCGTCACGATCAGCTGGCTGGACACGGCGATGTAGAGCCAGCTGCCGGCCACGCCGCGCATGTCCGGCGGTACGCACGCCCCGGCGCTGATGGCCAGCGCGGCGTAGAAACCTGTGTCCAGGATGATCAGCGGCGGCGGCGGGCGGCGGCGGCGCAGATAGGCCGCGGCCGCGAGCCCCCAGGCCACGGCGGCGATCGGCCCGGCGAGGAACCACGGATGGGCCGCGAAAAAGGCATGCCAGATCGCCACCTGCACGACCACGTAGCTGACCCCGAAGACCCGGACCACGGCCGCTATCTTCTGGATCACGGATCTGAGCACGGCCATCGCCGGCCCGGGCGGCACGGATGCCCCGGCTAAGGAACGAGACGACCGCATGGCCCGATCATAAGACCATTCGTACGGTCACTCTGCGTGTTTCACCCGGAACAGTCCGGCGGGGGCGTCACCGGGCGCGGAGCCACACCGCGGTATCGGGGGGAAGCATGCCGCCGGGGGCCGGGGCGTTGCTGGCGAGCAGGATCTGGTGGCCGGAAGGCAGGGGCACCGGGCCGGCCGAGAGGTTGACGATCACGGTAACGGCGGCCGGGCCGTCACCGCGCCGCAAGCACAGCACCCGGCCGGGGGATGGCAGCCAGGTCAGGCCGTCCGTGCTCAGCGCGGGCTCGGCCCGGCGCTGCCGCAGCGCCGTGCGGTAGAGCGCGAGCATCGAGCCGGGGTCGCCCGCCTGGGCCTCGGCGGTCAGGTTCTTCCACTCCGCGGGCTGGGGCAGCCAGGGCGTGCTGCCCTCCGGGCCGTACCCGAATGGGGCGGCGTCGCCGGACCAGGGCAGCGGGACCCGGCAGCCGTCCCGGCCGCGGTTGGTGCGGCCGGATCGCTCCCACATCGGGTCCTGCAGCAACTCCTCGGGCAGGTCCTCCACCTCGGGCAGGCCGAGTTCGTCTCCCTGGTAGAGGTAGACCGCGCCGGGCAGCGAGAACGTCAGCAGCGCGGCGGCCCTGGCCCGGCGGGTGCCGAGCGCGAGGTCGGACGGCTCGCCGATCTGGCGGTCGGTCATGCTGAACGCGGTGTCGGCCCGGCCGTAGCGGGTCACGTGCCGGACCACGTCGTGGTTGCTGAGCACCCAGGTCGGCGCGGCGCCGACCCGGTCGTGCGCGTCCAGCGTGGTGTCGATGACCCCGCGCAGCGCGTCCGCGTCCCAGGCGCAGCACAGGAAGTCGAAGTTGAACACGCTGTGCAGCTCGCCAGGGCGCAGGTACCGGGCCAGCCGCTGCGCGTCGGGCAGCCAGACCTCGCCGATCAGCGCCCGGTCCCCGGCGTAGGAGTCCGCGATCTCGCGCCACTCCTGGTAGATCCCGTGTACCTCGTCCCGGTCGATGAACGGGTGCGGGCCGTCCGGGGCCGCGGGGACCGGGCCTGGCCCCCCGGGATCCACGGGCGCGGAGCTGCCCGGGGTCGGGGTCGCGCCCAGGTCGGCCAGCCCGTGGTCCTTGGCCAGCAGGGCGGCGGAGTCGAACGCGGAACCCGTCCACCCCGCGGTCGAACCAGAACCGCAGCACGCTGGCGAACTCGCCCCGCACGTCCGGGTGCGCCCAGTTGAAGTCGGGCTGGCCGGGGGTGAACAGGTGCAGGTACCACTCGCCCGGCCTCCCGTCCGGCCCCGGCACCCGGGTCCAGGCCGGGCCGCCGAACATCGAGGTCCAGTCGTTCGGGGGCAGCTCACCGCGGGCCCCCGGCCGGGCCGGAAGTGATAGCGGGCCCGCTCGGCCGAGCCGGGCGGGGCGGCCAGCGCGGCGGTGAACCAGGGCTGCTGGTCCGAGCCGTGGTTCGGGACGACATCGATGATGATCCTGATGCCCAGCGCGTGCGCCTCGGCGATCAGCTGCTCCGCCTCGGCGAGGCTGCCGAACAGCGGCTCGATCGCGCGATAGTCAGCCACGTCGTAGCCGGCGTCCGCCATCGGCGAGGGGTACCAGGGAGTGAACCAGATCGCGTCGATGCCCAGCTCGGCCAGGTAGGGCAGCCGCGAGCGGACGCCGGCCAGGTCACCGACGCCGTCACCGTTGCCGTCCGCGAAGCTGCGCACGTAGACCTCGTAGATGGCCGCCGTCCGCCACCAGTCCTGCGCCGCGGCGCCCTGGCCAGTGTTGGGCACGTTAACCTCCTGGAAATCGGCATGAGCCGACTGGTTTCTGATTGTGCGCGCAGTGCTTGCAGGTACAGGGCGCCAGGATATGGGTGGTGCGATCCGTGGGCCTTCATCCCTTGAGGCCCCCGGCGGTGAGGCCGGACAGGATGTTGCGCTGGAAGATCAGGAAGAAAATGATCGTCGGAATCGCGGCCATGGCGGAAGCGGCGATGATGAGGTTCTCGGGGGTAGTTGTCGCCCCCGTTATCCCGACATTGATCGTTTCCCTGGTCGGGGTGTAGCCGCTCTCGACCAGTAGCGGCCAGAGGAAATCCTTCCAGACAGCGACGAACCCGAAGATGGTGACGACTCCCAGGATCGGCCTGGAAATCGGCAGGACTATCGAGCGCAGAGCCCGGAGCGGGGACGCGCCGTCGATCGCCGCGGCATCCATCAGCTCGGAGGGAATCGAATCGAAGAACCGCTTGAGCAGGAAGATGTTGAAGGCGTTAGCGACGGAAGGCAGCCATATGGCCTCAGGTGTGCCGATCAGGTTCACATGCAGGATAGGCAGGTTGGCGACGGTAAGGTACTGCGGCACGATCAGGACGGTGGAGGGAATCATCAGGGTGGCCAGCATCAGGCCGAAGATGACGTTACCCAGCACCGGCCGGAGCTTTGAGAACGCGTAGGCCGCGGCCACGTCGAAGATGAGCTGGAACGCGAGCGCACCGAATGCGTAATACAGGGTGTTGAACATCAGCCGGCCAACGCTGAGGGTATTCCAGGCGGTGACGTAGGTGCCCGGATGGATATGGGCCGGAAAAAGCGTCGGCGGCACCTGGCCCGCTTCCTGGGTGGACTTGAGCCCGTCGGTGAACAGGAAGTAAAGCGGGCCGATGAACACCAGCGTGAAGACGACGACGACCAGGGTCAGGACGATCCGGTAGGCGAGCTTACTGCCCCGCCGGTTCAGCTGGGCGTTGGATATCAGTGTCCGTGACGTTGCGTTGCGCTGCGCCGTGCGGCGCCTCGACGTCCCGGCTCTGGCGGCGACCACTGACACGTGAGCTCCTGTCTGCTAGCCGCGGTCGCGGCTCAGCCAGAGGTAGACGCCGGAGAAGGCGCCAAGCACCAGCATGAGCACCACGCCGAGCGCCGAGGCGCTGTTGTAGTTGCTTGAGCCACTCATGGAGAACGCGTACATGTAGATGAGGTCGACCACGGACAGCGTGTTGTTGTTCACTCCTGGGCCGCCAGTCAGGATGAAGGCCTCGATGAACATCTGCATGGTGGCGACGATCTGCAGCAGCAGCAGCATCGAGAGGATCAGCCTGGTCTGCGGGACCGTGACGTGCCAGATCCGGCGCAGCAGCCCGGCGCCGTCGAGCTCCGCGGCCTCGTACAGTTCGCCGGGGATGTTCTGCAGCGCGGCGAGGTAGATCAGGGTCGCGGCGCCCATGTTCATCCAGGTGGCCGCGATCACCACGGAGATCATCGCGGTGGTCGGCATGGTGGTTCCTGGCGACTGCACCCACTGCGAGGCCGGCAGGTGCAGTAGCTGCAGGATGCGGTTGAACAATCCCGTGCTCGGATCGTAGAAGTAGGCGAAGAGCAGCAGCGCCGAGGCCGGCGGCAGCATCACCGGGAGGTAGACCAGGACCCGGAGATAGCCCTTGGCGTGCCGCAGCTCGTTGAGCAGGATCGCGGTGAAGAACGGCACCGCGTAACCGAAGACCAGTGCCAGCCCGGTGAACTCCAGCGTGTTTTCCCAGGCCGTCCGGAACTCCGGATCGTGGAAGATCCGGATGTAGTTCGCCCAGCCAGCCCAGGTGGTCACGCCCAGGTGGGTCTTCTGGAAGCTCATGATGATCTCGCGCACCATCGGGTACCAGGAGAAAAGCGCGAAGCACAACACGCCACCGATGAGGAACCCGTGCGCGGAAAGGTTGCGCCTGACCTGCCGGCTCCGCCTGCTGCGGACGGCCGGCCGCACGACCCGGCCCGGGCTGTCCTTGGCCTTGCGGAGCGGGACCGCGGTGTCCGTCATCGATTCTCCGGATTCTCCTGGGACGAGGCCAGCCAGCAAAGGCGCGATGACTCCGCTGGGGTGCGAGGGGCGCGGCGGCGCGCAATCAGCCGCGCTGGCGCCGGGACTCGCCGCGGGGGCCGGGAAGCCCGGCCCCCGCGGCGGCCACCTACCCGCCGCTGTTGGCCAGGAGGGTGTTGACGTTGCCCGCTGCTGCCGAGAGCAGCTGGCTGTAATCAGGGTTGGGTTCGGTCAGCGCGTCCAGCATCGGCGTGTTCAATGCCGCGTAGAGCGCCTGGGCGTCGGGCGGCTCGCCCATGCCCTTCTCGCGCGCGGCGGCGAACGTCGAGTAGTAGGACGTGTGGATCGTGGCGCTGGCTTCCAGCAGCTTCTGGTTCTTCTGCTGGGTGGCGCCGGTGAACAGCTGCGGCTCGGGGAAGCCGACCGGGAACCCGTCGGCCTTCTGCCGCACGTAGTTGAACTGGCCCTGGCCGGGCGTCAGGTTCTCGAAGTTGAGCCACTTGATGCCGGCCCGGATCTGGGCTGGCGTGTCGCTCTTCGCGAACATGTAGCCGTTGCCACCCGACAGCGAGCCCGCGGGGGTGCCGCTGGTGCTGGGCAGCGGGCCCATGCCGTAGTCGTTCACGTTGCCGTGGTCAACCGGGACGATGGTGTTGTAGATGTCGTCCGGCGCCGCGATGTACATCCCGAGCTTGTTGGCGGCTATCTGCTGCTGCAGGGTGCCCCAGGCGAGCTGCTGAGTCGGGCTCATGCTGTGATCGACGAACCGCATCTGGTGCAGGGCCTGCAGGATCGCCGTGGCCTGCGGTGCGTTGGCCGGGCTGTTGAAGGCCGCCTGGCCGTTGGCGCCCACGATCTGGCCGCCCATCGCGTCCATCTCGGAGGTGAAGTGCCAGCCGCCGACGGGGCTCGCGCTGTAGTCGCCGTAGCCGTAGATGCCGTGGCCGAGAGCGGCTATCGCCTTGGCGTCCTTCTCCACCCCGGCCCAGGTGGTGGGGGGCTGGTTGGGGTCGAGCCCGGCCTGGGTGAACAGCTTCCTGTTGATGACCAGGCCCTGCGTGTAGTTGGAGGCCGGCAGTCCGTAGAGCGTCTTGCCCGCGGTTTCCGCGGCCATCGCCGACGGGACGATGTCGCGGCGCGCCGGGACTGTCTTGGAGTTCACGTAGGAGGTGATGTCGGCGGCCTGGCCTGCGTCGAGGACCTGGTTGAGGTCGGTGAAGTAGGCGTAGAAGAGGTTGGTCTCGGTGCCGGCCTTGAGCGTGGCGGTGAACTGGGCCGGGACCTCGCACTGGCCGGTGTAGGTGACGCTCTTGATGGTGATGTTGGGGTTGGCCTTCTCGAAGGCGGCGACGTCCTCGGCCCACTCCTTGTGCTGAGCCGTCGCGGTGGCCGGCGGTTCGCAGTTGACGCTGATGGTCACGTGGCCATCGCCCGAGGCGCCGGGAGAACCGCTGCTGGAGCACGCGGCGGCGGTCAGGCCGAGGGCCGCCAGCGCGGCGGCCCCGGCGATCGTCCGGCGGCCGGGCCGCCGGAAGTGCTGTCTGTCCGTGGTGCCAAATGTCTTCATGACGACCTCGATGTCGGGTGGAGCGGTCTGTGGGTCCGGGGGGTGATGTGAGCTCCGTCACCAGGTACCGCAGACCGTAGCTGCGCTTCCATTTCCTAGCAATAGCTGGACGATTTTTAGAAAAGACTTACTCATATATGTAAGCCCTTGCAAAAAGTTGCACCGATCGCCGTATAGTTGCGTCATGACACGGCGGCTGGCGGAAGTAGCCAAGAAGGTTGGGGTCAGCGAGGCGACGGTCAGCCGGGTGCTGAACGGCAAGCCGGGCGTCTCCCAGACGACCCGGGACGCCGTGCTCACCGCGCTGGACGTGCTCGGCTACGAGCGGCCCACCCAGCTGCGGGGTGAGCGGGCCCGGCTGGTCGGGCTGGTGCTGCCCGAGCTGCAGAACCCGATCTTCCCCGCGCTGGCCGAGGTGGTCGGCGGCGGCCTGGCCCAGCAGGGCTTCACGCCGGTGCTGTGCGTGCGCGGGGCCGGCGGCCTGTCCGAGGCCAGCTACGTCCGGATGCTGCTCGACCAGCACGTGTCCGGGATGGTCTTCGCCGGGGGGAACTTCGCCGAGGCGGACTCCCCGCACGACCACTACGAGCTGCTGCTGGAGCGGGGCGTGCCGGCCGTGCTGGTCAACGCGGCGGCCGAGCACCTCGGCTACCCGCGGGTGTGCGTGGACGACGCGGCCGCGGTGGAGCAGGCCCTGGGCCACCTGCTGTCGCTGGGGCACCGCCGGGTCGGGCTGATCATCGGCCCGGACGACCACATGCCGTCGCGGCGGAAGCTGGCCGCGTTCACCGCCCTGACCGCGCGGGCGGGCATCGACACCGCGGGCGCCGTGGAGCACACGATGTTCTCGGTCGAGGCCGGGCACGCGTCAGCCAGCCGCCTGGTGCGGGCCGGGGTGACCGGCATCGTGTGCGGCAACGACCCGCTGGCGCTCGGTGCCATCCGGGCCGTGCGCCGTCTGGGCCTGTCCGTGCCCGGCGACGTGTCCGTCGTGGGCTACGACGACTCGGCGCTGATGACCTGCACGGATCCGCCGCTGACCACGGTCAGGCAGCCCATCGACGCGATGGGCCGGGCCGTGGTCAGCACCCTGGTCCAGCAGGTCGAGGGCGGCACCGCCGCCTCGTCCGAGCTGCTCTTCGAGCCGGAACTGGTGGTCCGGGGCTCGACGGCCCGGGCCCGGGGCTGACCTGCCATTGCGATCTTCGCGTTAGAAATGCGCCAGTTCGTTTGATACTTACGTAACCCTATCGACATATTGCGGATGCACGTCCAGGTCTGTACGGTGAGGGCACTTTTACCCGTCCGCACACCCCGCAAGGAGCCCAGATGTTACGTCCCCCCCGCACCCTCAGACGCTTAACCGCCCTCGCAGGCAGCACCGCGCTGCTGGCCTGCGGCAGTGGCCTCGTGGCGGCCGCTCCGGCCTGGGCCGCTGCCGCAGCCACCCCCGCCACCGGGGGCAGCGGCGCGAGCCTGCCGTACACCGAGGTCCAGGCGGAGAACTCCGCCACCAACGGGACCGTCATCGGCCCGAGCTACACCTACGGCCAACTGGCCGAGGAGGCCTCCTACCGCAAGGCGGTAACGCTGACGGGCACCGGCCAGTACGTCACGTTCACCACGCCGGTCGCGACCAACTCCATCGTCTTGCGGTACAGCATCCCGGACAGCTCGGACGGCTCGGTCTACACCGCGCCGCTGTCTCTGTACATCAACGGCACCAAGCAGCCCAGCATCACCTTGACCAACGCGTACAGCTGGTATTACGGCGCCTACCCGTTCACCAACACCCCCAGCGATGGGACCCCGCACCACTTCTACGACGAGACGCACCGGCTGTTCACCACGACCTATCCGGCTGGGACGACGTTCAAGCTGCAGGTCGACTCCGGGGACACCGCGTCCTCGTACACCATCGACTTCGCCGACTTCGGGCACGTCTGCGCCGCGCTGACCCAGCCTGCGGGCTCAGTGTCGGTGACCAGCAAGGGCGCCGACTCGACCGGAGCGGCCGACTCTACCCGCGCGTTCAACGCCGCGATCACCGCGGCGGGTGCGGGCGGCACGGTGTGGATCCCGCCGGGCACGTACAACATCCCCGGCCACATCAGCGTCAACAACGTCACGATCGCCGGAGCCGGGATGTGGTACTCGACGGTGACCGGCACGGCCCCCGGGTTCTACGGCAACTCCGCACCGAACCCGAGCACGAACGTGCACCTGAAGAACTTCGCCATCTTCGGCAACGTCCAGCAGCGTGACGACAATGCCCAGGTCAACGGCATCGGCGGCGCGATGAGCAACTCGACTGTGTCGAACATCTGGATCGAGCACATGAAGGTCGGGGCCTGGATGGACGGGCCGATGGACAGCCTGAAGTTCAGCGGCATGCGTATCCGCGACACCACCGCGGACGGCATCAACTTCCACGGCGGGGTGACCAACTCCACCGTGACCAACAGCGACATCCGCAACACCGGCGACGACGGCATCGCGACCTGGGCCGACGCCAACATCGGCGCCGACGCCAAGGACACGATCTCGAACAACACCGTGCAGCTGCCGATGCTCGCCAACGGCATCGGGATCTACGGCGGCCACGACAACACCGTCACCGGCAACCTCGTCCAGGACACCGGGCTTCTCGCGGGCGGCGGCATTCATGTCGGGCAGCGCTTCAATTCCACCCCGGTCGGCAGGACCACCATCTCGAACAACACCATGATCCGGGACGGCGACCTCGACCCGAACTGGCAGTTCGGCGTGGGCGCGCTGTGGTTCGACGGGGTCCAGGGCGCGATCACCGGCCCGATCAACGTCACCAACGCGCTGATCGAGCAAAGCCCGTTCGAGGCGGTGCAGTGGGTCGAGGGCACGATCAGCGGGGTCCACCTGAACAACGTGACGATCGCCGGCACCGGGACGTTCGCCCTGCAGGAGCAGACCCCCGGCGCGGCCACGTTCACCAACGTCACCGCGACCGGCGTCAACGGCCCGGCCCCCGTGTACAGCTGCGAGGGCGGCAACTTCACGGTGACGGACGGGGGCGGCAACTCCGGCATCGGCGGCAGGCCGTACTGCGGTCCGTGGCCGGCCCCGGTGTACCCGCCCTATCCCGCCTCCGCGCGGTGACGGTCAGCCCGGGCGTGCTGAGCTCCGGCTCCGTCACGACCAGCTGAGCAGGCGGCGGCTCGGCCAGGCGCCGGGCGCCGCACCCAGCGGTGCCCGGGCCGGCCGGCCGCCGTCCGCTCAGCCCAGCGCGCGGGACAGCAAGGTCCGGCGGTTGTGCGCGGAGGTTTTCGCGAAGATCGACTTGAGGTGGTCCTGGACGGTGTGCTCGGACAGGAACATCCGGCGGGCGAGTTCCCGGGTGTCGGCTCCGGTGCCGAGATGGCTGAGCAACTCGCTCTCGCGGGCGCTCAGCCCGAACGCCCGCGCGAACAGGGCCATCCTGTCGGGCGGCACCGTCTGCTCTATCGTCACGGCAATATCGCTGTCCGCAACGGCCCCTGCGCCGCCGATCCGGGCCGCCCGGAGGGTCATCCAGACACCGCCCGGCATAGGCACGCGAGCCCACGGCAGATGGCTGTCAACGCCCGCCTCGACGGCCAGCAACTGCGCCGCCACGTTGTAGGCACTCGCCGGAATAGGCGGCCGGCCCGCCGCGGGCGGGACGAGGATCCGCAGGTACTCCTGGGTCTCGGGAGTCTGGCGGAGCACCACGAGCGCCGGGGACAGCAGGAGCACGACCGGCCCGGGCCGCCGCGTGCCCCCCGGGCCCCGGCCAGCGGCGAAAAGGGCGGCCTGACTGCGGCGCAGGGCGGACGTCACCGGCCCGGCAATATCACCCAGGAAAGCGGCCTCGGCCTCGCTGAATCGCGCCACCGGTCCCGATCTCCACAGATCAAGGAAGCCCCAGCAGCCGAACCTGTCCCTGAAGACCAGCGACGCCACGTCGCTGACGCCGTAACGGCACAGCAGGTCCTGCCAGAGCAGGCTGCGTGACGGGTCGCCGCCCGTCGCTTCCTGCAGCAGGGCTACCGGGGCGCCGTGCAGCGTCGTCCACCGGTTGATCCTGGTCAGGTACTTCAGGGCGATCAGCCGGGGAAGCTCCGGAAGGCACGGGACATCGGCCAGCGGCGCAGCACCGACCGAGGTCTCTGGGTCGGTCAGCAGCCAGGCGTAGGCATCGAAGCCGACCGCTACGCGGATTTCGTCCAGCAGCCGCAGCCGCAGCGTCCTCGCGTCAGTGACGGAAGCGCAGATCGCCTCGACCCGCCCCCGCGCCCGGGCGAATCCCGCTGACCTGGCCATGCCTGGAGGCTACGCGGACCAGGGCCGGGGACGGCACGGGCTCGGTACCCAAGACCCCAGGGACCTGGGATAGGCAGCCCAGGCCAGCTCTTCTAGCGTCGGACCAGACAACAGCCCAGCTCACCGGGAGTCACCATGCCCACCCTGCACATCGAACATGCCGTCACCGACTTCGGCACCTGGAGCGCCGCTTTCAGCCGCTTCGCCGAGGCCCGGCACCAGGCCGGAGTACGCCACCAGCGCGTCCAGCGGCCGGCCGGCGACCCGCACTACGTCGTCATCGACCTCGACTTTGACACCACCGGCGACGCGGCCGGCTTCCTCAGCTTCCTGCAGGCCAAGGTCTGGACCTCCAGTGCCAATTCCCCCGCCCTCATCGGCACACCTCAAACCATGATCCTCGAACTCGCCGAACCCGTCTCATCGCCGGGGTGAGGCGGGCGTCCACGGCCCGGGCCCGGGCGGTGGCGGTGATCCGGCGGCGGCGGCGGTCCGGTTATCAGGGCTTGCGGCCGACCCCCCCGTACACGGAGACGGCGGCGTCCTCGGCCTGGCCGGGCTGGCCGATGTCGCGGGAATCAGGACGCCACCTCGGGAGTGACACCACACCCGGGTCGAGAACGTCCAGGCCGGCGAAGAACCGCTCGACGTCCGCCAGCGGACGGACCTGCATGGTGACCCCGCTGCGCCGGTACACCGCGGCCACCCCTTCCCACGCGGCCGGGTCGAAGTCCCCGGTCAGATGCGACAGCGCCAGGTAGCTGCCGGAGGGCAATTCCGCGAGCAGCCGGGCCGCCAGCCCCCAGGGATCGTCGCCATCGGGGATGAAGTGCATGACCGCTACCAGCAGCAGCGCGACTGGCAGGCTCAGGTCCAGGGTCTGCCGCAGATCAGGGGAGCGAAGGATGGTACCGACATCGCGCAGGTCAGCATCGACGTAAGCGGTCTTGCCCACGGGCCCGGAGGTCAGCAGCGCCCGCGCGTGCGCGAGCACGATGGGATCGTTGTCCACGTACACGACCCGGGCCCGCGGGTCCGCGTCCTGCGCGATCTCGTGCACATTGGGGGAGGTGGGAATGCCGGTGCCAATGTCCAGGAACTGGGTGATGCCCGCGTCACGGGCCAGATAACGTACCGCACGGCGCAGGAAGGCCCGGTTCTCCCGCGGCGGGACCCGTGAATTGGGATTGGCCTGCAGGCCCGCCTGGGCGGCGGCCCGGTCGGCCTCGAAGTTATCCTTCCCGCCCAGCAGGTAATCGTAGACCCGGGCCGGATGCGGCCGGTCCAATTGCAGGTCAACCTGCATATCCGCGGGGTCAGCCGGGTTGCCGTTCATCCAGTCCGCCGCCATCCGCAATTCCCCTGCCTAAGGCCCATGAACGCCCCCTGTTCCTCGCCCAGGATAGGCCCGCGCCGGCGGGTCAGGTCCCTGGGTCAGGACTTCTCGCTGCTGAAGGCCGCGTCAAAGGATGACTGGGGTGGCTCGAAATCGAAATGCCGCAGGTGGGCCAGGGCCTCGGGCGCCCCGGCCAGCCGGTCCATTCCCGCATCCTCCCACTCGACCGAGATGGGCCCGGAGTAGCCGATCGAATTGAGCATCCGGAACACGTCCTCCCACGCGACCTCACCACGGCCCGCGGAGACGAAGTCCCAGCCCCGGCGGGGATCGCCCCAGGGCAGGTGCGAGCCGAGCCGCCCGTTGCGGCCGTCGAGCCGCTTGCGGGCCTCCTTGCAGTCCACGTGGTAGATCCGGTCCGGGTAGGCGGCCAGGAAGGCCACCGGGTCCAGGTCCTGCCAGACGAAGTGGCTGGGGTCGAAGTTCAGCCCGAACGCGGGCCGGTTGGCCACCGCGTCCAGGGCCCGCCGGGTGGTCCAGAAGTCGTAGGCGATCTCGCTGGGGTGCACTTCGTGCGCGAACCGCACCCCCTCGGCGTCGAACACGTCCAGGACCGGGTTCCAGCGCCGGGCGAAGTCCGCGTAGCCCTCCTCGATCATCTCCGGTGGCACCGGGGGGAACATGGCCACCGTGTGCCAGATCGAGGAGCCGGTGAACCCCACCACGGTCGCCACCCCGAACGCGGCCGCGGCCCGTGCCGTGTCGGCCAGCTCGGCGGCGGCCCGCTGCCGCACCCCCTCCGGCTCGCCGTCGCCCCAGATCCGGGGGGGCAGGATGCCCCGGTGCCGCACGTCGATCGGGTGATCGCAGACGGCCTGCCCGACCAGGTGGTTGGAGATGGCCCAGCAGCGCAGGTCGTACTTGGCCAGCAGCGCGTGCCGCCCGGCCAGGTAGCCGTCCTCGCGCAGCGCCCGGTCCACCTCGAAGTGGTCGCCCCAGCAGGCCAGCTCGAGGCCGTCGTAGCCCCACTGCTGAGCCAGCCGGCAGACCTCCTCCAGGGGCAGGTCGGCCCATTGCCCGGTGAACAACGTGAACGGTCGGGACATCATTGGCTCCGGGTGGTCTTCGTTGCGGCGAATTTTTGCTCTTAAATTTTTCCGGGCGTCAGACCGGGGTCCACTGGCTGCCGGCCGCGGCACTGGCCGCGACGGCCGCCAGGACGTGCTGGACTTGCAGGCCGTCGGCGAAGGAGGGCTCCGGGTCGGCGCCCTGCCCGATCGCGGTGACCAGGTCCCGGACCTGGTGGGTGAACGTGTGCTCCCAGCCCAGCACGTGCCCCGGCGGCCACCAGGCCGACAGGTACGGGTGACCGGGCTCGGTGACCAGGATGCGCCGGAACCCGGCGGTCGCCGCGTCGTCCACGGCGTCGCAGAACTCCAGCTCGTTGAGCCGCTCCAGGTCGAAGGCCAGGCTGCCGCGTGACCCGTTGATCTCGATCCGCAGCGCGTTCTTCCGGCCGGTGGCGAACCGGGTCGCCTCGAACGAGGCCAGCCCCCCGGATTCGAGCCGCGCGGTGAAGGCCACCGCGTCGTCCACCGTGACCGGCCCGGTCGCGCCGGATCCGCCCGGGATCGGGCGCTTGGGCACGAACGTGGTGGCCACGCCGCAGACACCGGCGATCAGCTGCCCGGTCAGGAACTGGGCCAGGTCCACGATGTGCGCCCCCAGGTCGCCCAGGGCACCCGATCCCGCATGCTCGCGCTGCAGCCGCCAGGTCAGCGGGAACGCCGGGTCGGCCAGCCAGTCCTGCAGGTAGCTGGCCCGCACATGCCGGATCTCACCGACCCGGCCGCTGGCGATGAGCTCGCGGGCCAGCGCCAGGGCCGGGACGCGGCGGTAGTTGAAGCCGACCATGGAGCGGATCCCCCGGACCTGGGCCTGCCCGGCCGCCACGGCCATGGCCTCCGCCTCGGCCACCGTGTTGGCCAGCGGCTTCTCGCACAGCACGTGCTTGCCCGCGGCCAGCGCGGCGACGGCGATCTCGGCGTGCGAGTCACCGGGGGTGCACACGTCGATGAGCTGCACGTCGTCGCGCTCCAGCAGGGCGTGCCAGTCGGTCTCGGCGGCATCGAACCCGTAGCGCCGGGCCGCGGCCGCCGTCGCCTCCGGGTCCCGGCCGCACAGCGCGGTCAGCACGGGCCGCAGCGGCAGGTCGAAGGCGTGCGGGGCGGTGCGCCAGGCTTGCGAGTGCGCCGCGCCCATGAACGCGTAGCCGACCATGCCCACGCCCAGTGATTCAGTCATGGAACTCCCTCTGGTCGGCCGGTACGGCCTGGCCGCTCAGTTGATGCCCCGGACGCACGGATCCCAGTCCGCGGGCAGCGCGCCGGGGGGGTCGAAGGTGGTCGCGACGCCCTCGAACGTACCGCCACCGATCGAGCGGGCGACAGCTTCCATGATGTCCAGCACGTGCAGCGCCAGCTCACCGGACGCCCGGTGGGCCGTCCCGGTGCGGATGGCCCGTGCCATATCCAGCACGCCGAGGCCCCGGCCCGCGGTGGCCCCGGCCGCCGGGACGCTCTCCCAGTCGTCCCGGCCGGTCACGCGGACCCGGATGTCGCCGTCGAACCGGTTGGGGTCAGGCAGGGACAAGGTCGCCTCGGTACCGGTGATCTCCACGAAGCCGTGCCGCCGCAGCGGCGAGTCGAAGCTGAGCACGACGGTCGCGGCCGGGCCGGCCGCGTACCCGATGAGCGCCGTGACATGGGTCGGCACCTCGACCTCGAACGTGGTTCCGGCCCGCGGGCCGGCCCCGATAACCCGGCTCGGCTGGCTGCGCCGGCCGAGCGCGGCGACCTGCTCGGCGGGCCCGAACAAGGTGGCCAGCGTGCTCAGGTAGTACGGCCCGATGTCAAACAGCGGGCCCGCGCCGCGCCGGAACAGGAACTCGGGATCGTGGTGCCAGCGCTGCGGCCCGGGATCCTGCATGAGCGCCAGCGCGCTCGTCGGCTCGCCGATGACGCCGCTGCCGATCAGCCGCCGCGCGGTCTGCAGCCCTGCGCCGAGAACGGTGTCGGGGGCGCACCCGATCCGCACGCCCGCCCGGGCGGCCGCGGCGAGCAGGCCGCGCCCGGCCGCCGTGTCCAGGGCGAGCGGTTTCTCGTTCCAGACGTGCTTGCCCGCCGCCAGAGCCTGGTGCGCCACCTCCGCGTGCGCCGCCGGGATGGTCAGGTTGACCACCAGCTCCACGTCCGGGTGCGCCGCGGCCTGCGCGGCGCTTCCGGTCCAGGGCACGCCGTACCGGGCCGCCTGCGCCTTGGCCCGCCCGAGGTCGAGGTCCGCGCAGGCCAGCACCCGCACGTCGGGGAACGAGGTGAGGTTGCGCAGGTACTCGTCGCTGATCGTGCCGCAGCCGACGATCGCGACACCGACGGGATCACTCACGGCCGGTCACCGGCCCGCGGCGGGCCGCGCGGGCTGGACCAGGCCCCGGCCGGCCAGCCAGGCCAGGCTGTCCCCGACCGCGGTCATCATGTCGGTCGCGCACCGGTCCAGCTCGACCACCCGCCACGCGGCGGCCGGGGCGGCGGCCAGGATCTCCGCGACCGGCATCCGCCCGCCGCCGACCGCGGTCATCGGGTCGTCCCTGGTGACCGGGCCGTCTTTGACGTGCAGGTAGCCGACCCGCTCGCCGAGCCGCCCCAGCAGCGCGGCCACGTCCTGGCCGCCGACCGCGGCCCAGTAGGTGTCCAGCTCGAGCAGCACCGGCGGGTCGAGCGCGGCGGCCAGGGCTTCCAGCGCCGGGGTCCCGTCGGGCAGCAGGGCCAGCTCGTGGTCGTGGTTGTGGTAGCCGAGGCGCAGGCCCTCGTCGGCGAGCCGGGCCGCCATGCCGTTCAGCTCCGCCGCCACCCCCCGGACCCCGTCCAGGTCAGCGAACCGGGCGGGCGGCAGGTACGGGACGATGACGGTGTCCGCGCCCAGGATCCGGGCCGCCGCCACCACCGGGCCCGCCTCCTGGCCGGCCGGGCTGGCGTGCACGCTGCACACCGCGAGGCCCGCCGCGGCCAGGTCGGCGGCCAGGCCGTCGGTGTCGTCGAGGATGCCGAACGGCTCGACTGCGGCGTACCCGAACGCGGCGACCTGGTCCAGGACGCCTTTCCGGTCCGCCGCGAGCTGCTCGCGCACGGTGTAGAGCTGCAGGGCCGGGGGGTGGCTGGTCGTCACGTGCCTCACGCTCCGGTGCGTCAGTACTGCAGTGTTCCGGGACTGCAGTGGGCGGGACTACGGTGTGGCGGGACTGCGGTGTTTCGGGGCGATTGTTTCGAAAACTATTCGCCACGTGGTCCAGGCTAGATTCGCCGCTTTGGGCGGTCAATAGCCCCGGCGCGTTACCCTGAAGTGGCAGAGTTTCGAAAATCTCGATGCACAGGAGCCGCCGTGGCCCGCGAGACCGGCCGCAGCACGCTGGCGGGCATCGCCGCCGAGGCGGGCGTGTCGGTGTCCGCCGTGTCCAAGGTGCTCAACGGCCGGACCGACGTCGCGGCCGGGACCCGGGCCCGGATCGCCGCGCTGCTCCGGCGCGACGGCTTCCACGTCGCCTCCCGGCTCGGCTTCGGCGTCGTGGACCTGCTGATCGCCAGCCTGCACAGCCCGTGGGCCGAGGAGCTGCTGACCGGCACGGTGCAGGCCGCCGACGAGGCCGGGGCCAGCGTCGTGGTCAGCACCGTGGACACGCCCGGCGGGTTCACCGCCTGGCTGAACCGGGCCAGCGCCCGGGGGACCGACGGCGCGCTGCTGGTGCTGCACCTGCCGGACAGCAGCGAGCTGCAGCGGCTGGCCGCCGCGCGGATCCCGCTGGTGGTGATCGACCCGCCGGAGGAGCCCGGCCCGGGCATCCGGTCCGTCGGCACCACCAACTGGCAGGGCTGCCTGACCGCGACCCGGCACCTGATCGAGCTGGGCCACCGGCGCATCGCCATCATCGGCGGCCCGGAGCACCTGTGGTCGAGCCGCGCCCGGCTGGCCGGCTACCGCGCGGCGCTGGAAGCGGCCGGCCTGCCCGTGGCCGGGGAGCTCATCCGCCGGGACCACTTCTGCGCGGAGGGCGGCCGGCGGCAGGCCCGCGAGCTGCTCGCGATCGCGCAGCCGCCCACCGCGATCGTGGCCGGCAACGACCCGCAGGCGTTCGGCGTGCTGCAGGCGCTCGGCGAGCGGGGGTTGCGGGCCCCGGACGACCTCAGCGTGGTCGGGTTCGACGACGTCCCGGTCGCCACATGGGCCACTCCCGCGCTCACCACTGTCCGCCAGCCCCTTGCGGCCATGGCCGCGACCGCCTTCCGGATGCTGCACGCCCCCGGGACCGGGGAACCGCACCATATTGAGCTGGCGACGACCTTGGTGATCAGGGAAAGCACCGGGCCGCCGCCCAGGGTCATATAAACGTCATCTCGGCCGTTTGACCCGTTTTAATGCGCTAGTCTGCCCCTGTTCCCCGCTGCGATCAGGGAGTTTCCCATGTCACGTCGTTTCCGGCGGCGGCCCCTCGCCGGGCTGGCCGCGCTGGTAGGTCTGGGCCTGCTCGCCGCGGGCTGCAGCGGTGGCGGCGGTTCGGCCGCGCCGGGCGGGCTGGAGAAGACCAACCTCGTGGTGGCGGCGGTCCCGGCCATGGACTCGGCCGGGCTGTACATCGCCAAGAACCAGGGGTTCTTCGCCGCCGAGGGCCTGAACGTCACGATCCTGAAGGCCACGAGCGGCGCGACGGCCATCACCGGCCAGCTCAAGGGCCAATTCGATGTCACCGTCGGGAACTACGTCTCCTACATCGCCAAGAACGCGGCCGACCCCAAGGCCGACTTGAAGGTGCTCGCCCCCGCTTCCATCATGCAGTCCAGCAACCAGGAGATCCTGGTCGGGCCCCACTCGAAGATCACGACGGTCGCGGGCCTCAAGGGCAAGTCGGTCGCCGTGAACGTGAAGAACAACATCGGCACCCTGCTGGTCAAGTCGGTGCTGAACGACAATGCGGTCTCCCCCACCTCGGTCCGCTTCGTTCCAATCGAGTTCCCGAACATGGCCGCCGAGCTCCAGCAGGGCAAGGTGGACGCGGCCTGGATGCCGGAGCCATTCGTGACCGAGGCCGAGGAGAACACCGGCGCCGTGCCGCTCGCCGACTCCAACCAGGGTTCGAGCCAGAACCTGCCGATCAGCGGATACATGGTGACCGGGGCCTGGCTGAAGAAGTACCCGAACACCGCGGCGGCGTTCCGCACGGCGATCCTCAGGGGCCAGGCCGTCGCGGCTACCGACCCGGGCGCTGTCCAGCAGGGCATGGAGAAGTTCGCGGGCACGCCGCAGAAGGCGGCGGCGATCGCCAACGACCCGGAGTTCCCGACCCAGCAGAACGCGGTCCTGCTCGGGCGGCTGGCCAGCCTCATGCTGGGCTTCGGCATGCTGCCGCAGGCGTACAACGTGAACCAGATGATCGTCAAGTAAGACCTGGCGCTGAGGGCCCCGCACCTGCGTGAGGTGCGGGGCCCTGTGCTGTTCAGGCCCTGTGCTGTTCAGTCCCTGTGCCGTTCAGGCCAGCATGTCGGCCGAGACCTGCCAGAGCAGCGCGGCGTCGTCGCGGTCCAGGGCGTAGGCCGCGACCCCCCGCCGGGTCCCCGGCTCGTGCGGGGCCGCCTCGTTGCCGTCCTCGAAATAGCGGCCGCCGATGCCGTCCAGCAGCGGCGAGGCCGCCAGGAGCACGGATGTCGCGGCGCCTTGCTCGGGGGTCTTCCAGCTGGGGCCGGCCCGCCCGCCTGGCGGCGGCGCATCCGGTCCAGCTCCTCGTCACTCACGTAACGCTGCAGGCGGGTCCGGATCCCGCCCGGCATCAGGGCGTTGGCGGTGATGCCGTCCCCGGCCCAGCGCCTGGTCGCTTCGACCGCGAACAGGACGTTAGCGGTCTTGGACTGGGCGTACGCGGCCCACGGCTCGTAAGGCCGCTCGAGGAAGTGGATGTCCTCGAACACGACCGGGGACAGCAGGTGCCCACTGGAACTGACGGACACCACCCGGGCGTCCCCGGCGGCGGCCAGGGCCCCGTGCAGCCGGGTGGCCAGGGCGAAGTGGCCCAGGTGGTTCGTGGCGAACTGCATCTCCCAGCCTTCGGGAGTACGCATCAGCGGGCAGGCCATGATGCCCGCGTTGTTGATGAGCATGTGCAGCGGCCCGTCCCAGGCCGCCGCGAACGCGGCCACGGAGGCCTGGTCGGCCAGATCCAGGCGGGCCACCAGCACCTGCCTGCTGCCGGTGGTCCCGGTTCTGGTGATCTCGGCGGCGGCGCGCTGGCCGGCCTCGACGTTGCGGACCGCCAGCGTCACCTCGGCGCCCGCCCCGGCCAGCGCCCGGGCGGTCTCGATGCCGATGCCCGACGCGCCGCCGGTCACGATGGCCCGGCGGCCGGTCAGGTCGATGCCGTCCACGACCTCGGCGGCCGTTGATTCGGCCGTGAACGGCGTGGTGATAGGCGTGCTTACAGTCATGATGTCCCAGTCTCGCTCGGCGCTGCGGTGCGGTACGGTGCGGAGGCTCCATCGCCGTCCACCCGGGCTGCTCGGCCGGATCCTTCTGGGAGACCGGCCGGTACCATAGGAAGCGGAGGAGCCTCCATTACGACTTCCAGCCTAAGCGGAGCTTCCTCCGTTTAGCAAGCTGGCGGCCCCCATACGAAGCCGAGAGGGTGGACAGCGCGGTGGCGGAGACCATGGACCGGCCGATGCGCGCCGACGCCCAGCGCAACCGGGCCCGGCTGCTGGAGGCGGCGGTCCGCGCGTTCTCCCAGGACGGTCCCGAGGTGACCCTCGACGCGATCGCCAGGGACGCCGGGGTCGGGATCGGCACGCTGTACCGCCACTTCCCCACCCGCGAGGCCCTGGTGGAGGCCGCCTACCGGAACGAGCTGGCCCGGCTCTGCGACGCGGTCCCGGAACTGCTGGCGGACCTGCCCCCGGACGAGGCCACCCGCCGCTGGATGGACCGCTTCGTTGACTACATGACGACCAAGCGCGGCATGGCCGAGGCGCTGCGCGCGGTCATCGCCTCGGGCCGTAACCCCTACGAGCAGAGCCGCGGCCAGCTGATCGCGGCGATCACCACCCTGCTGCGGGCGGCCGGTGAGGCCGGGATACTGCGCCGCGACATCGAGCCCGCCGACGTGCTGGCCAGTCTCGGCGGCGTGTCCCTGACCGCCGGGGAGTCCGCCCAGCGGGAGCAGGCTGGCCGCCTGCTCGACCTGCTCATGGACGGGCTGCGCTACCAGGCGGCGCGGGGCTGACCCGGCCGGGCCGGCCGGGCCGGGGCCGACCTGGTCACCAGCGTGGCCGCCCGGTAATCCAGTGGCGGCGGCGGGCGGCGGCGCGGGACAGTGGAGGCATGCTCGACCCGTCCATAGCTGAGCACTACCGGTCCGGCTACGAGCGGTCCCGGCTGTTCCCCGGCGGCCGCCCGACGCTGGAGTTCGTCCGGTCGCTGGAGCTGCTGGGCCGGCTGCTCCCGGCGCCGCCCGCCCGGGTGCTGGACGTGGGGGGCGGGCCGGGCACCTACGCGGTCCCCCTGGCCGAAGGCGGCTACCAGGTTCACCTGGTCGATCCCCTGCCCCTGCACGTGCGGCAGGCGGAGGAGGGCGGGTCGTTCGCAGCCAGTGTGGGCGATGCCCGCGCGCTCGACCAGGACGACGGGTCACAGGACGCGGTCGTGCTCTTCGGCCCGCTGTACCACCTGACCAGCGCCGGGGACCGCAGGCAGGCGCTGGCCGAGGCGCGCCGGGTGCTCCGGCCCGGTGGCCGCCTGATGGCCATGGCCATCAGCCGCTGCGCGTCCCTGCTCGACGGGCTGTACCGGGACTGGCTCGATGATCCGGTCTTCCGTGGCGTCGTCGACCGGGACCTGGCCGAGGGGCAGCACCGTAACCCGGATCCCGCCGGGCGGCCGGAGTTCTTCTCGACGGCCTATTTCCACACCGCGGCGGGTCTCGCCGGGGAGATCAGCGGGAGCGGGTTCGGTGAGGTGGAGGTGTACGGGGTGGAGGGCCCAGGGTGGCCGCTGGACCGGGAGTGGGCCGATTCGCGCCGGCACGAGCAGATCCTGCTGGCGGCCCGGGCGGTCGAGAGCGACCCTTCGGTCATTGGCTTCAGTCACCATTTCATCGCGGCGGCCACCCGGCCTTAGCTGGCGGCGGCGGACGACGGCTGGGTGCGGCAGGACCTCGCGCTCAGCGCGCCTGCCGCACCCAGCCTGGGCAGGCGGACCGGCTGGCTCCCGTGTCAGCCGCTGAACCCGGGCACGCCCGTACCGCTCACCGTGGTCCCCACGTGCAGGTAGACCGGGCCGCTCTGGCTGCAGGCCTGGAAGGTGAACGGAACCTCCAGTGACCGGGTGGCGCCGGGCGGGTAGACGCGCAGCGCCACCGCGGCAGTTTCGCCGCAGGTGGACGGCGGGAAGTTGGCCACGTCGGTGATCTGGAGCTCGGCGTGGGCGGTAGCACCGCGGCCCAGCGTCACCAGGCGGTTGGAACTGGGGCTGCCACGGCCGGCCGCGCGGCCGAGCTGGTGGCCGCCGGGGGCCAGGGCGGACACGCCCGGGAAGCCGTACAGCGTGCACGTGTGGCCCGAGGTGTTGGACAGCTCCAGCTGGTAGGTGGCCCCGCCCGCGTAGCCGTTCCCGGGGATGCCCAGCCAGGCGGTGAGCGCGCCCGTGCCGCACCTCGGGGGTACGGCCGCCGCCACGGTGGACCGGGCGGCCAGGGCGGGCTTCGCCGGGCTGGTGGAGGCGGCCAGGGCGGCGGTCGGGATGGCGGCCGCCGCGCACGTCAGGGCCAGGGCGGCCAGGCCGCGCCGTGCCGCGCGAGTAGTCGGCTTCATGTGTGCTCTCCTCGGGTCCGCGATTCCCGTGGCCGTCAGCCGCGGGAATGACCAATCTCGACACCTAAGACGGCACACAGACCGGAATGGTTGGAATCAGCCTTCCGCCCGGACTATCGCACCCTGGCGGCCCGGGCCGCGGTCCGGGGTCAGCCGGATCGGGCCCCGCCGTGCGGCGCGGGCGGAAGGCTCACCCAGCGGGGCACAGGCCCGGTGATGATGCCCCCGGCCCCCAGCGAGCCACGGCGCCGGCCACCGGTGAACGCCAGGATCATCGTGTCCCCGGCGGGGATGCCGCCCTGGCCCACCTTGACCGTGACGGAGCGATGCCCGTGCCCGAACCCAGCAACACCCCCGTCAGCCGGCCCGCTGCCGTGCGGCGCCAGGCGTGACGGCGGTGAGTTCAGCGACGATGGCTTTATCTGGCTCACACCCCTAGTTGGCCCTGGCCCCCTGCGGCGTCACACCCCGGGCCATGGGGCCCAGTATTCTCCCGGCGCTCAGGTGCCAGGCCAGGAGTCCGGCCAAGGTGCTTCCTGCCCGATTCATTTCCGCACGCCCGCCGATCTTCCCGTGATTCCGGTACAGCCCGCCCGGGAAGACGTGAACGGATGACGGAGCCGATACGTGTGACCAATAGCGGGGGATGCTCCGCGTATTCAGAAAGGGGAGTCAGATGAAATGTTTGTCATGCGGCAGTGATGTCACGCCGGGGGCCATGGTGTGCCCGGAATGCGGTGCCCGGTTGCCACTGACCGTGTCCCCAGGTACCGGCGGACCGGTCTCACCGGGGGACGCCGCGGTGGCCGGGCCGGCCACCGCGCCGCCCACCCCGGCCCCGGTGGCGTTCCGCTTCGACGCGACGAGGTGGACGCCGGCGGACCGGGTCACCGGCGCGGGCGCGCTGGTGCTGTTCATCTCGCTCTTCCTGCCGTGGTTCTCGGTGAGCGCGGGCTTCGGGAACTTCACCGCCAGTTCCTCGGCGGATGCCCTGACCGCGCACGGATACCTCTACCTTGTGCTGCTCCTGACGCTGGCCATGCTGGGCTACCTGATCGCCCGGGCCGGCCTGCGCGACCTGCCGGCGCTCCCGGTCACCGGCGACCAGCTGCTCGCGGCGGCGGCCGCCGTCAACCTCCTGCTGGTCCTGCTGGCCTTCGCGGTCAAGCCGGGAGGCGGCAGTTCCCTGGTCAAGGTGGGCTGGGGCTTCGGTGCCTTCATCGGGCTGGCGGCCGCCATCGTCTCATTCGTGCCCGTGGCCGCTTCCGTTATCCGGGCCCGCCAGGGCCGCACCAGCTGACCACAGGAAACGCCCGCCCCGATCCCCGCGGGTAAACCTCAGAAGATAGCAGCAGGGAATCACACGCCAGCCGTTGGCCGGTGACACGGCGGACGGCTGGCGTTGCTGTGGCCAGAATGGCCAGGGACCCAGGTCTGCCGCATTAACCCGGCCTTCTTCGCCATTGACGAGACCGTCCCGGCGGCCACCCGCATAACGCTCCCCGCCGACCCCGGCCGGGAAGGTGCGATACTTGTCCGCTATGTCCACATGGATCTTGCGGGACGCAGCGTCCGGGCCTGGCCTGCGGGTCGCCGTCAAAGACCTCATCGACGTCGCCGGCCTCCCGACGACGGCGGGCAGCCGGGCCGTCGCCGACCAGGCCACGCCCGCCACGGCTGACGCTCCCTGCCTGGCCGGCCTGCGGGCCGCGATCGGGCGTGGCCAGGCTTGCCTGGTCGGCAAGACCAACCTGCATGAGCTGGCCTACGGGATCAGCGGGATCAACTCCGCCTTCGGCACGCCGGTCAACCCGCTCGATCCGCTGCGGGTGCCGGGCGGGTCGTCCAGCGGCTCGGCCGTGGCCGTGGCCAGCGGCGAGGCCGACGTCGCCTACGGATCAGACACCGGGGGCTCCATCCGCATCCCCGCCGCGTGCTGCGGGATCGCCGGCCTGAAGACCACCTGGGGCCGGATACCCCTCGGCGGGGTGTGGCCGCTCGCGCCGAGCATGGACACGGTCGGGCCGATGGCCCGGGATGTGGCGGGCCTGATCGCCGGGATGGAGCTGCTGGAGCCGGGGTTCTCGGTCGCGGCCGAGGTGCCCCTGGTCGTCGGGCGGGTCGTGATCGGCGCCGACCCCACCATCGACCGGGTGGTCGACGCCGCCCTGGCCGCCGCCGGCTGGGAGGTGGTCCAGGTCGGCCTGGACGGCCTGGAACAGGCGACCATCGCCGCCATGACGGTGCTCGACGCGGAGGCGTGGGCGTCCGACGGGGTACACGCGGACACCGCCCCGGACAAGATCGGCCATGACGTGCTGGCCCGGCTGCGCCAGGCCAGCACCATCTCCCCGGCGGCGGTCAGCGCGGCCCGGGAGTACGCCGCACAATGGCGCGCGACCCTCTCGGCCCTCTGGGACCGGGTCGATCTGCTCGCGCTGCCGACGCTGCTCGGCTTCCCGCCGACGCTGGACCGCTCACGGGAGATGGTCCGCATCCGCGGCCTCACCTCCCCCGTCAACCTCGCGGGGGTCCCGGCGCTGGCCCTGCCGGTGCCAGCGGGCGGCCCGCTGCCCGCGAGCATCCAGCTGATCGGGCCGTCCGGCGGCGAGGAACTCCTGCTCGCCGCGGGCGCGATCCTCGAGCAGGCCCTGCTGGACTCGGCCGGCCCGCGGGTGCTGGCCTTACCGGCCCGCGGTCGCACGCTGGCCTGAACGCTGGATGCCTCAGCACCGGGCAGATCAGCACCGGTCAGATCAGCACGGTCAGATCAGCACTGGTCAGCTGGGCACGGGCGGCGGGCTGATCGCCCACCGGATCCCGCGGATGACCGTGTGGCCGGCCGGGCGGACCACAGCACGCTCGGTCAGTGGCAGATAGGGCAGGTACAGCGGGCGGCGCGCCCAGCCGGGGAGCAGCGAGGTAGCCGCGGCGGCGAGGACCCCGTACGGCGCCCGGGCGACCATCGGCAGCGGCGGGGTGAGCAGCAGGAAGCGGGCCGCCGCGCGGGCCTCGGCGGTGCCGCGCAGTTCCGCGCGGTACTGGCTGATCCGGTCCGCGAGCTCGGCCTCGGTGCGGGGCGGGTCGGGCACCCCGAGCTCGACGGCGATCCGGGCCACGTCGGCGACATAACCGTCGCGCCCGGCCTGATCCAGGGGCTCGGCTCCGAACCGGGTGTGCGCGCGCAGGAAGCTGTCTGCCTCGGCGATGTGAACCCAGGTCAGCAGGTGCGGGTCCGACGCCGCGTAGGGCCGGCCGTCCGGGGCGGTCCCGGTGACCCGGCGGTGGATGGCCCTGACCCGCGCGGTCGCCGCCTCCGCGTCGCTGGCCCGGCCGAACGTGGTGACGGCCAGGAAGTAGCTGGTCCGCTGCAGCCGTCCCCACGGGTCGCCCTTGTAGCCCGAATGAGCGTCCACGCCCGCCATGGCCAGCGGGTGCAGGGACTGGAGGAGCAGGGCCCGGATACCGCCCACGAACATAGACGAGTCTGCGTGGACTCGCCGGATGGGGCTGCCCTCGGCGAACCAGCGGTCGCCTTCGGCCAGGTGGATGACCTGACGGTGGTTCGGCCCCTCGGGACCGGCGACCTTCTCGAAGATCGACGCGCCGATGCGGCGCCGGACGGAATCGGCCGCAGCCTGCACTCTGATCTTCCCAGTAATCACCACGGGCATGCTCCCAGTATCACCACCGGGCCGCACTGGCCCCGCCGCGGCGGGGAGCGGCTTGTTTCTTTGTGATACGGGCTTTGCGAACCATTTCTTTGCGAACCCTACGGCAAACGTGTTGTCATGTTAGTACAGAGCGTAACTGTCCGGAACCGGGGGCCGTCGGGATCGGATAAGCAGCCGGAAGGGGATCCGCCGTGCCTCGGCTCACCGCACGCGAAATCAGCCGCATCGAGACGACCTACACCAGCGACCTCGGCACGTTCGCCTGGTCCTGGGTCGTGCGCGCCGACGGGGAGGTCCAGTACCGGCTGAGCCATGTCAACGGCCGCCGGGAACGCAACCCCTGGCGCTCCATCTGCCGCTTAACCACGGTCGAACGCCGGGTCATCGACTCTGACCGGGCCCGCGCGACCGATTTGCTCATCCGCCTGGCGCGCGAGCGCGGGCACTTTCCGGTCGACAACCGCAGATAACGAAGATCCGCCGGCGCGAAACCTGTTCTGAACGCTGTTTCATGAACTATGGTTCATGAAACAGCGTTCAGAACAGGAGATGATGCCTGATGACCGAGGTGACAGCCCGCGGGCTGACGAAAACCTTCGGGCGGGTGACCGCGGTACGGGACATGTCCTTCACCGCGGCGGCCGGGACCATCACCGGCTTTCTCGGGCCCAACGGGTCGGGCAAGACGACCACGCTGCGCATGATTCTCGGGCTGAACCGCCCGACCGAGGGCGAGGCGCTGATCGGCGGCGTACCCTACGGGCGGCTGGCCCATCCGCGCCGCCGGGTCGGGGCGCTGCTCGAGGCGACCGGCTTCCACCCGGGCCGCCGGGCGCGCGATCACCTGCGGGTCCTCGCCGCGGCGGAGCGGATCCCGGACCGCCGGGTTGACGAGGTCCTGGGCCAGGTGAACCTGGACGCAGCGGCGGGCCGCCGGGTCCGCGGGTTCTCCCTCGGCATGCGGCAGCGGCTCGGCATCGCCGCGGCCCTGCTCGGCGACCCGGAGGTGCTTCTGTTCGACGAGCCGGCCAACGGCCTCGACCCGGCCGGCATCGCCTGGCTCCGCGGCCTGCTCCGCCAGCTCGCCGCCGAGGGACGCACCATCGTGCTGGCCAGCCACCTGCTGAGCGAGATCACCCAGACCGTCGACCACGTGCTCATCGTCAGCGCCGGGCAACTGCGTTTCGCCGGGCCGCTCCGCGAGATCGGCGAGACGAACGAGGCCCTCGAATCCGCCTTCCTCAACCTCACCTAGGAGAACCAGTGCCGCGCGCCCTGACCACAGAATTCCGCAAGCTCGGTACCGTCCGCAGCCCGTGGCTGCTGCTCGCGCTGGGACCGCTGATCGTCGTGGCGGGGATCAGCGGCCTGGTCGCCTCGGGCGGCAACGTGCACGATCCGGCCGTGCAGAGCCGGGCCTTCTCCCACGTCGGGCTGGCCGCGATCTTCACCCTGGTGTTCGGCATCCTCGCCGTGGCCGGCGAGTACTCCCGCGGCACCATCACCGACACGTTCCTCAGCTTCCCGGGCCGCCGCAGCGTGATCGCGGCCAAGCTGGCGGCTTATGGCGCGGTCGGGGCGGCCGCCGGGCTGGTGTCCGCGGGCGTCGCACTGGCGGTCACCGCCGCCTGGTGGTCCGCCAAGGGCGGCACGCTCCACCTGTCAGCCGCGGGCACCTGGCGCACTCTCGGCGGGGGCGTGGCCGCCAACGTGGCCTTCGCCGCGATCGGGGTCGGCGTCGGCGCCCTCATCCGCAACCTGGTGGCCGCCGTGGCCGCCGCCCTGGCCTGGATCGCCGTCGTGGAGGGGATCGCGGGCCAGCTGGCCGGGCCGGGAATGGCCCGCTGGCTGCCCTTCTCGGCGAGCGAGGCCCTGGACCGGGCCAGCCTGACCTCGGCCAGCGGGCTGCTGCCGCAGTGGGGTGGCGGGCTGGTGCTGCTCGGCTACGCGGCAGCGTTCGCGGCCGCCGCGCTGGTCACTACACTCAGGCGCGATGTCACCTAGGAAACCTGCCGTGCTCCGCGACCGCGACGGAGAGAACCTCCGCGAGCACCTGATCTCCACGGCCGCCCGGCTGATCGACGAGCGCGGCAGCGCCGGCCTGGCCGTGCGCGACATCGCCCGGGAAGCCCAGGTGTCTGACGGCGCGCTGTACAACTACTTCGAGGACAAGGAAGACCTGCTCGCCCAGGCCTTGCTGGCCCACGTCGCCCAGGTGATGAACGACGCGCCCCAGATGATCCCGGGGGCTGGCACCGCCACCGTCGCGGAGAACCTCACGCTGTTCATCGACCGGGGCATGGAGTCGCTCTACCGGGTGGTCCCCGCGTTCGCGGGGCTGATGTCCCAGCCCAACGTGCTGCGCCGTTTCCACGCGATGGTCGGCGGGGACCAGGCCTTCGCCTCGCCTGCCGGTGAGGCGGAGACGGCTGAGGCGCAGACGACTGAGGCGCAGAGCGGGGCACCCGAGCCCCGCAGCCTCCCGGAGATCCTGCTCCACTACCTGCGGGGCGAGCAGGGACTTGGCCGGATCGACCCGGACGCCGACCTCGACGCCGCCACCTCGCTCATCGTGGGCGCGATCCACGGCCAGGTGCTGCCCCGGGTCCTGTTCGCGCCGCCGGGCTCCCGGCCCGCCACCCCGCCCGGGCTGGCGGCGCAGCTGGCCACCACCGCCCTGCGCGGGCTGGCGCCCCGGGAGCAGCGCCGCCCTACCTGAACGCGACCGCCTTGAAGAACGTGTAGCAGAACGTCCCGTCCGGGCAGGCCGCCCGGCGCAGGTCGCCGATCCCGGCCGCCCACTGCGCCGCGTCCATCAGCCCCTGGCCCACCGCCTGCCCGCCGACGCCCTCGACCATGGCGGTGAACGTCTTGCGGGTGAAGCCCTCGGCCAGGGCGGGCCTGCTGGCGTCCACGTAGACCATCCGCGGTGACACCCCGACCTCGCGGCCGCCCGCCCGGACCAGCAGCGGGTACAGCCGGCGGCCGATCAGCGCGTCCCCGCCGCCGTCGCGCTGCAGGTCGATCAGGCACTGGATGGCGCGGCGGGCTAGGTCGCTGTCGGGATGGAAGTAGGCCGAGCCGTGGTCACCCTCGATCACGGTGAGCGAGCCGCCGGGGCGCAGCACCCGCATCAGCCCGGCCAGGGCCGCGTCCGGGTCGCGCAGGTGCTCCAGCACGAAGCACACGAAGGCGTGGTCGAAACTGCCCGCCCGGTAGGGCAGCCGGTAGAGATCAGCCTGCTCGAAGGTCACGTTGGCGAAGCCCGCCGCCCGGGTCCGGTCCCGTGCCTGCGCCAGGGAGGCAGCCGAGATGTCGACCGAGGTGAACGAGGCCCCCGGGCTGCGGCCGGCCAGGATCACGGTCTGCGCGCCCACCCCGCAGCCGGCTTCGAGCACCCGGCTGCCCGGCGGGTACCGGGTGTCGGCGTGCAGCAGCCCGGTCAGCGTGGTGGCCTGATCGTGCAGCCGGGTTTCCTCGCCGGCCGAGTACCCGTGAACGTAGCCGGTCCCCATGGCGCCTCACCCCGGCGCCGATCTTATGCGTCCGGGCCCGGCGGGTTCCGGGTACGCCGGAACCCGCCGGGCCCGGTCAGGGGCCCGTGCGGTTAGCTTCAGATCCCGCAGGCTGCGGCGACGGCCTGCGCGGCCGCCTCGCGGTTGCCCACCGCGGGGATGCCGGCCCGCTCGAAATCGGTCACGTAGATGGCCGCGGCGGCGGCCGGGGAGGACGCGGCGTTCAGCGCCGGGATGTACTGCGACCAGATCTGGTTGAAGGCCAGGATCGCCGCCAGCTGGGTCTGCAGGTCCGCCGCGGGGTTGCCGGTCACGTACCCGCCGGGCAGCGGCGTCCAGCCGATCAGCCCGCCGCCGCCGTCACCGGCCGACTCGGGGTTGCCGCCGGACTCCTGCCAGATGTTCCCGGCGATGCCGGCCGCCGCGTTCCCGCTGTACCCGTGAGAGGTCAGGAAGCCCACGATCGCCGCGTAGTTGGCCGGGACCATCCCGCTCGCCGAGCCCGAGCACGACACGCCGCGGCCGGTGGACGCGCTGGTGTCCGACGCGCTGGTGCCGGAACTGCGGCCCGGGGAACTGGCGCCCGGGGAGCTGGCCGCCGGGCTGGCCGGGGAACTGGCCGCTGGCGAGCTGGCCTGCGGCTGGCTGTCCGCCGTGCTGGCGGCCGCGATCTTGGCGTGCCGGCCCTGGTAGGTCCCGTTGCGGACCGAGGCGGGCGGGTCGGCGGGGGCGCGGAACACCTGCCCGGTGTAGATCAGGTTCGGGTCACTGATCTTGCCCTGGTTGATGTGGTAGAGCCACGGCCAGTCGCTGGCGTGGCCGTAGAACCGCTGCGCGATCCCGCTCAGCGTGTCCCCGGTACGGACCGTGTAGGTCCGCGCCGCCCCGCGGCCGGGGTGCGTGGCCGCGTCCCTGTGGTCCCGGGAAATCAAGTGGTCCCGGGAAGTCAAGTGGGCCCGGGTGACCTGGTGCCCCTGGAAGGCCGGGGCGGCGGGGCCGCCCGCGGACGCGGGGGCCGCGGTGGAGGCGAACGCGGTCTGCGGGGCGGCCGCCAGCGCCCCCACCACCGCCACGGCCGGCGCGGCCTTGCCGGCCGCCTGGGCCACCTTCTGGGTCTGCGAGGGCGCGGTGTGCCGCCCGGTCCTGCGGAACTTCCTGCTCTTGCTGCGCGACTTTCCTGCTTTCAAGAACCCGCCTTACGCCGATCCCGCGCCCGGCTACGCGGCCACTCGCACGCCTCTCACCAGGCCTGACATTCGCTCATCGGGCAGCATGGCAGCACAAGAGTCTCATTGTGTATCAATCCGGACAAAAAGTAGATATGAGCTAGGACAGCGCCGTTTCAGGCACGATCGGGTAGCAATCGCTCAGCCCGGCTCAGCGTCTCCCGCAGGTTGGCCTCGGTGGTCAGGTCCAGGGCCGCGGGGAGGGTGAGCCAGCGCAGCGGCGCGTCCGGCTGTTCCGGCACGACCGCGTCCGGGGTCCGGGTGGCCAGGAAGAAGCGCACGTCGGCGTGCTCGTGCGCGGGATCAGCCTCGGACGCGGGCACGGAGACGATCGCTACGTGCCGCAGCCGGGGGTCCGGCCAGGGGACCAGATCGGCCAGGCCGGTCTCCTCGGCCGCCTCGCGCTCGGCGATGCCGAGCGGGTCGCTCTCGCCCGGGTCACCGTGCCCGCCGACCTGGAGCCAGGCCTGCTGGCGCGGGTGCCAGCGCAGCAGCACCCGGCCACTGTCCGGCGCGACGATCAGCGCGGACCCGGTGACGTGCATCGGCAGCGACCGCAGGTACGGGTCCGGCGTGCGTTCGGTGAGGGCCCGCACCCGCGCGACGTCCGCGGCCTCGGTCTCGCCCTCAGGCTGGTACTGGCGGAGCAGGTCCCGGATCGAAGTCACCGGCGCAACCTACCCCAGGACGGCCCGGCCTCACCCGGATGCCGCGTCCGGGTGAGGCCGGGCCGGGTCAGGACACCGAGACCGGAACGGCGGCCTCGGCCTGCTCCGGCGCGGCCGGAGCCTCGCGCAGGCTCCGCACCGCGAGCGGCGTCACCACGGCCGCGGTCGCGGCGATGACGGCCAGCACGGCCCAGGTGGGCACGTGGCTCCACTCCCCGAGCAGCAGGAGGAAGCCGGGAATGGTGCAGGTGGTGAAGGACAGGATCAGCGTCAGCCAGCCGGCCGGCGCCGTGAGGCGGGTCACGCCCATCGCGAGCACCAGCCAGAACACGGCCCACAGCACCGACCACTGCAGCCACAGCAGGCCGATCGTCGGGTCGTGGAACTTGACGATGTTCGTGATGCCGAAGGCGGCGGCCATGATCGCCACCCACCCCGAGTACCAGCCGAGCCCGGTGAGCGGCTGGCCCGCCAGGTTGCTGATGCCCACGTACAGGTACGTGAACCCGAACAGGAAGATCCCGGCGTCGAGCAGGATGTCATCCGCCGTGGGGGCCGTCGCGATCAGGTAGAACGGGATCGCGACCTGCAGGGCGCCGACGAACAGGTTGAACGTGGCCGCGCCCTTGCCGTCTATCCGGCCCAGGAAGAGCAGGCCGTTGACGAACAGCACCGCTCCCACGAACATCAGTCCCACATCGGACATGATCGTCTCCTTAGTCGTGTGGAGCGGCTAGTTGTACGAGTCGACGGGCGGCAGGGTGTCGTTGAGCAGGTAGTCGCCCGCGTGCAGGAGCTTGAAGTCGAGCGGGTTGTGCAGCGACAGCGTGCGGGCGTTGCGCCAGTGCCGGTCGAAGCCGTACTTCTCCAGGACACTGCCCGCGCCGCACACCTTGAACAGGTACGACCCGTTGAACAGGGCGGCTTCGGCGGCCGCGTGCCGCGCCTGGCCGGTGACCAGGGACGCCTCACCGCGGATGCGGGCGTCACCGAGATGCGCGACGGCCTCGTCGCACAGGTCGGCGGCCCGCAGCGACAGCAGTTCGGCGGCGTCCACGGCGGTCTTCATCTCGCCGACCCGCAGCTGGGTGTAGAGGTCATCGACCGCGCGCTCGGCGCTGCTCTCGTACCAGACCCGCGCCTTCGTCCGGACGAACTCGACCGCGTCGTCGAGCGCGTTCCTGGCGATCCCCACGAACACGCCGGTGTGCACCGCCTGGTAGTTGAGCGAGGTGATGTCCCCGCCGCCGCCGCCCTCGGTGTCCGGGCTGCCGAGGATCAGCTCGTCGGGGATCCACACGTTGCGGAACTCGGTCGTGCCGCTGGCCGTGGTCCGCTGGCCGAACCCGGTCCAGTCGTCGTGGATGGTCACGCCTTCGGCGTCGGTCGGCGTGTAGAACACCCGGACCTCGTCCGTGCCCTCGATGCGGCACGGGCCGAACGTGAGGTCCCCGGCCAGGCTGCCGGTGCAGTAGAACTTGCTGGCCGTTCAGCCGCCAGCCCGCGCCGTCCCGGGTGATGGTGGTCTTGAAGTCGTTCACGCTCCTGGTGCCGACCTCGGAGTACGCGTTGGTGATCCACAGCTCGCCGCTCGCGAACCGGGGCAGCCACCTGGCCTGCACGTCCGGGGAGGCGAACTCCTGCAGCAGCCGGATGCCGCCGGTGTGCAGCTGGTACATCTGGCCGATGTTGGAGTCGCCCGCCGAGATGGCGATCACGACCCGCATCAGCTCCGCGAACGTGCCGCCGTAGCCCCCGTATTCGCGGGGGACCATGAGGCCGAGCAGGCCGGAGGCGCGGAACGCCGCGCACTGCTCGTACGGGAACGCGCGGTCGTGGTCACGCTCGGCGGCGCCGGCGCGGAACTCGTCGCGCAGTCCTTCCGCGACCCGGACGGGGTCGTCCAGCTCGATGCCGGGGAGCGGAGGCTGCCGGGGCATTGGTGTGCCAGTGGTCTCGGTGGTCGTCACGGCAGGATCCTTTCCGATAACACAGGGTGAGAAGGTGAGGTCATAGCGGGGCGCACGGGCACCCGGAGCCGGCGTTCGAGGAGCTGGGGCTCGATCAGCTTCCGAGGGACGCGTAGCGGCCGCGCCAGAACACCAGCGGGGCCGCGTCGTCCCCGCTCGTCTCCACCTCGCGGACCCGGCCCACGATGATTTCGTGGTCGCCCGCCCTCGAGGCGGTGCTCCACCGTGCATTCGAGGCTGGCGATCACGTCCTCCAGCCGCGGGCTGCCGGTCCGGCCCCGGCGGTGCCGGACCTCGTCCCAGGCCGCGGCCAGGCCGCGGCGGGCGAAGTTGGCCGACAGGTGCTGCTGCCGGGCGCCGAGGACGTTGACCGCGAACGCGCCGTGCCCGAGCACCGCCTCCAGCGTCTGGCTGGAGCGGTCGAAGCAGACCAGGATCAGCGGCGGGTCCAGGGACAGCGAGCTCACCGCGTTGGCCGTGGTGCCGACCGGCTGGCCGTCGATCCCGACCGAGGTGACGACGGTGACGCCGGTGGCGAAGTGGCCGATCGCGTGGCGGAAGTCCGCGGCGCTCAGTTCCTCGGACCACGGGCGTCGCCGTGGGCCACCCGGGGGTCAGTGGTCGTCATCAGAGCTGCCCGTGGTTCGGCGGCAGGACGTCGATTGAGCCAGGAAGTTGCCGACATGGTGATACTTCCAATCGACGGGATCATGGCTGGCGTGCGTGCGGGCGTTGCGCCAGTGCCGGGACAGGTCGTGCCGCTCGTCGGCCGCGCTGGCCCCGGCCAGCGCGAACAGGTCGCTGGCCACCTCGGCCGCGACGTCGCTGGCGAAGGCCTTGGCCTGCGCGACCGCGATCGAGCCGCGGGCCGCCTCCTCGGCGTCGCGGGGGACCGGCTCACCTCCTCCAGCGTGGCGGCCGCGGACGGCGAGCAGCGCCTCGGCCGCGCGCACCTGGGTGGCGAGCCGGCCGAAGCGGTGGATCGTGTGCGGGTCGGCCGCGGCGACCTCGGCCCAGCCGGCCTGGGTGGCCTCGAAGAACGGCCGGGCCCGGGTCCGGACGAACTCGCCGGCGTCGCGCAGCGCGCCGCCCGCGATCCCGACCTGGATCGCGGCGTGCACCAGCTGGGCCCGCGCGCCGAGCTGCTGCGGCACCTCGAACGCGCCGCCGTACGGGATGACCAGGGCCGGGGTCCACCGGCACCTGGTCGAAGACCGCGGAGCCGCTGACCGTGGCGCGCTGGCCCATCACGTTCCAGTCCTCGCCGAGCCTGCACGCCCGGGGCGTCCCGCTCGACGAAGGCCAGGACCAGGCGGCCGTCGTCGTCCAGCGCGCTGACCCCGATCCAGCGGGCCGAGATCGCGCCGGTGCAGTAGTACTTCCGGCCCTCCAGGCGCAGGCCCGTGCGGGCCCGTTCCCGCAGCCGGGTCTTCAGGTCCTGGGCGTGCTGGCCGCCCCGCTCGGCCAGGCCGTTGCCCAGCCGCGCGCCCGCCAGCACGTCCGCGAACAGCCGCTCCTGCTGCGCCGGCGGTCCCGTGGGTCGGCGAGCACGTCCACGAACAGGAAGTGCACCTGCGGGACCTGGGCGATGGCCGGGTCCACGGCCGCGATGGTCCGGATCACCTCGGCCAGCACCACCGGGGACAGGTCCGGGCCGAAGTGGGCGGCCGGGACCGTGATGCCCGAGCAGCCCGCTGGCGTCCAGGGCGGCCAGCTCGGCGTAGGGCACCGCGCCCGCCCGGTCGCGCTCGATCACGCCGCTGGCGATCGACTCGGCGTAGGCCCGGGCGGCCGCGAGCGCTTCCGTTGCGGAGAAGAGGACCTCAGCCTGCGCGGCGGGAGAGGTGACGCTCATCGCGCGCCCGCGAGGACAGGGCCCGGCCGACCGTCAGGCCCGCGGCCGGGTCGGGCACCGCGGCCGGGTCCAGGCCGGCCTCCACCTCGAGCGCGCGGACGATCGGGCAGCACGTCCCGGCCGAACCGCTCGATCTCCTCGTGGTAGTGCAGGAAGCCGGTCAGGATGAGGTCCACGCCGAGCTTGCGGTACTCGATGATCCGGGCCGCCACCTGCTCGGGGGTGCCGATCAGCTGGGTGCGGAACCCGTCGTTGTACTGCACCAGGTCCTCGAACGAGGAGTCGGCCCACATGCCCTTCTTGTCGGCGGTGGACGCGCCGGCCTGCTGGACCGCGGCCCCGAAGCCCTCGACGGCCTCCACGTGCGCCTTGGCGATGATCTCGCGCAGCGTGTCCCGGGCCTCGGCCTCGGTGTCGCGGACGATGACGAACCCGTTGAGGCCGAACTTCGGCCCGTCGGTGCGCCCGGCCGCGTCCGCGATCTGCCGCAGGTCGGCGAGCTGCTCCCGGACCCCGTCGAAGTCCTTGCCGTTGGAGAAGTACCAGTCGGACAGCTGGCCGCCGTTGCGCCGGGCGGCGGAGGAGTTGCCGCCCTGGAAGATCTCCGGGTGCGGCCGGCCCGGCCAGGCAGCGGCTTGGGCTTGAGGCTGAAGTCGCGGATCCGGTAGAAGTCGCCGGCCAGGTTGGCCTCGTCCTGGGTCCAGATCCGCTTGAGCGCGAGGATGAACTCGGCGGTGCGCCGGTACCGCTCGTCGTGCTCCAGCCACGGCTCGCCGAGCTGGCGGAACTCGTCCTTGAACCAGCCGGACACCACGTTCACCGCGACCCGGCCGCCGGACAGGTGGTCCGCGGTGGCCACCCACTTGGCCAGCACCCCGGGGTGCCACAGGCCGGGGTGGACCGCGGCGATGAGCTTGAGCCGCTCGGTGGCCAGCAGCAGCGCGAGGCTGAAGCTGGTCGAACTCGTGCTGGTACTCGGCGCCGTAGCTGGCCGTGTACCGGACCTGGCTCAGCGCGTAGTCGAAGCCGGCCCGCTCGGCCAGCCGGGCGAGCGTGCGGTTGTAGTCGAACGACCAGTCGGTGCGCTGCTCGATGGTGCTGGTCACCAGGCCGCCGCTGACGTTGGGCACCCAGTAGGCGAAGCGGAGCGGCTCGGTGGTCGGATCGGTGGTCACGGGAGAGCCTCCAGGGTTAGTCGTCTGAGTCGGGGGACGCCATCAGGCCGCGGCGCCGCAGTACGGGGATCAGGCCCTCGCCGACCTGGTAGGCCTCTTCCAGGTGCGGGTAGCCGGACAGGATGAACTCGTCGATGCCGAGCGCGTAGTACTCGGCGATCCGCTCCGCCACCTCGTCGTGGCTGCCGACCAGCGCGGTGCCCGCGCCGCCGCGGACCAGGCCCACGCCGGCCCACAGGTTCGGCGACACCTCCAGGGCGTCGGTGCGCCCGCCGTGCAGCGCGGCCATCCGGCGCTGGCCCTCGGACTGCGAGGCCCGCTGGATGGCCTGCGCCCGCTCGATCGCGGCCGGGTCCAGGCCGTCCAGCAGCCGCTGGGCCTGGGCCCACGCCTCGGCCGCGGTGTCCCGGGTGATCACGTGCAGGCGGATCCCGAAGCGCAGCTCCCGGCCGGCGGCCTTGGCGCGCGTCCGCACCGCGTCCAGTTTTTCCGCAACGGCTGGTGGTGGCTCGCCCCAGGTCAGGTACACGTCGGCGTACCTGGCCGCGACGTCCAGCGCCGGGGCGGACGACCCGCCCAGGTAGATCTCGGGCCAGATCCGGGCCGGGATGATCTGCCCGCGGCGCACGTCGTAGTGCCGGCCGGTGAACGTCACCGGGTCGCCGCGCCACAGTTCGCGGACGATGTGCAGGAACTCACCGGCCCGCTCGTACCGGGCTTCCTTGCCCAGGTGGTCGCCGAACCGCTGCTGCTCCACGTCGTCGCCGCCGGTGACCACGTTGAGCAGCAGGCGGCCGCCGGAGATGCGCTGGTAGGTCGCGGCCATGTGGGCGGCCAGCGTGGGTGACATCAGCCCGGGACGGAACGCGACCAGGAACTTGAACCGGTCGGTGACCTGGGTCAGCCCGGCGGTCATGATCCACGCGTCCTCGCACCAGGAACTGGTCGGGGTCAGCGCGCCGGTGAAGCCGAGCTGCTCCGCGGACCGGGCGATCTGGCCGATGTAGCCGATGTCCGGCGGCCGCTCGGTGCCGCCCCCGTGCTGTCCGCGGCGGCCCGGCTCCCGGCCGCGCCGACCGCGTTGCCGAGGCTCAGGTCGGTGCGCGAGTCACCGTTGGTGGGCAGGAACCAGTGCAGGATTACTCCCATGTCGCGGTGTCCACCTCTCCATGCCTCCACGCTTTTCCTTGTTTCTCGATCAACTTTATAGGAAGTGGGCTTGATCGGGTAGGGGCGGTGCGTCCTGCCGGGCCATCACCCGCGGAACCAGCTTCAGCATGCGGCCGGCCCGGAAGCCGCGTCCAATACCGATCAGCGGGGGCGTGGTAAGGTTTTCCTATTAAAACGATCGCTATCCTGGCGTTAACAGCCGCCGGGTGAGAGGGGTCGGGTGCGGATCGAGCAGCTTGAGTACGTGGCCACGGTCGCCCGGCTGGGCTCGTTCCGCCGGGCCGCCGACGAACTGCACATCTCCCAGCCCGCGCTGAGCGGCTCGGTCCGGAGCCTGGAACGCGAACTAGGCGTCGACCTGCTCGACCGCGGCCGGCACGGGGCCCGGATGAGCGACTCCGGCCGTGAGCTGTTCCCGTACATCCTGACCCTGCTCGACTCGTTCGACCGGCTCCGGCACGCGGCCGGCGAGCAGCACCGCAGCGTGCGGCTGGTCCGCCTGGGCACGGTCAGCGCGGCCACCGCCCCGCTGCTCGCCCCGACCATCCAGCAGTTCCGGCAGAGCCACCCGCTGACCCAGGTCGAGGTGATCGGCGCGCAGCAGGCCGAGATCCACCGCGGCGTGCTGGAGGGCAGCTTCGACCTGGGCCTGGTGAACTACCTCGACGGCGACGACATGCCCCCCGAGCTGGAGACCACCCCGCTGCTGCGCGGCCGCCCCGTCGTCGTGCTGCGGGCGGACAGCCCGCTGGCCCGCCGCGCGGCGGTGCGCACCGCCGACCTGCTCGCCGAGCCGCTGATCGTGATGCGATCTGGTTATGTGATGCACCGCTACCTGCACCGGCTGCTGCAGGGCCAGCCGCCCGCGTTCTCCTACTCCACCGACGGCGCCGAGATGGGCAAGCTGATGGTGGCCGAGGGGCTGGGCCTCACCGTGCTCCCGGACTTCAGCGTGATCGGCGACCCGCTCGAACAGCACGGGGTGATCACCTGGCGGCCGCTGGCCGACGATGAGACCGGGGTGGAACTGGTCATCCAGCGGGCCCGGTCCGGCTCTCCCCCGCTGGCCGCCCGGGATCTGCACGCCATCTTCGTCGCGCGGGCCCGGGCTTACACGGCCGCGCACCCGGCCAGCTCCCCAGCCGGGAACGGCGCCCTGGCTAGCGCCCCGGACGGGGCGGGCCCAGGAACCCGAGGACGCCGGGGGAAGACCCGCGTTCGCTCATGATCTCCGCCCGGCCGCCGATCGTGGCCGCGCCCTGGCCGCTGACGCACAGCGACGCGGCCGCCGTGGCCAGCCCGACCGCTTCCGGCACCGGCCGGCCCCGGAACATCTCGGTGGTCAGCGTGGCGGCGAAGCAGTCACCCGCGCCCGTCGGGTCGACCAGCGTGCTCACCGGGTCGGCGGTGTACTCCGCGGAACCTTCCCGGGTCAGGACCTCGCAGCCGCGCCGTCCGCGGGTCACCACGGCCAGGCCGCCGTGCTGCGGCACCGCGGCCAGGAGCTCACTCACGTAGGGCGCCTCGGTCTCGGACACCACCACCACATCCAGCACCGACGAGACCGCCTCGGTGAAGCCGCGCGGCACCAGCCCGACCCGCGCGCCGATGCCGTCCCAGCGCCTGACCAGGCCCTGCGGGGTCAGCAGGACGAAACGCGACCCGCATTCCGCGGCTAGTCTTTCCAGCGTTATCTCCTGGGCCACGGGCGCGATATGGAGAATGTCACTATCCGGCAGGTGCCCCAGGTCCTGGATTTCGCCGGCCCAGCCTTCCAGCCATTGTTCGCGTGCATCACCGGACGACACGTTCCGGAACAACGTGGTCAACTCAGCGGGCTGCAGGTGCATCCCGACTTCACCGGCGTACGGCTGCCAGTACGGTCCGAGCTGGGCCGGATTCGCGCGCCCCACGATCTCGGCGCTAAGCCCTAGCCGGGCCGCCTGCAATGCGGAGTAGACTACCGATCCGCCTAGCACGAAGGAACCCCCCGCCTGGACGTCCAGGGTTGGGTTACCCAAAGCAAGGTAGTCTAGGCGCACTGTGATCCGCTCGTAGATTGGCCGATGGGACTCGATGCATAGTACATCAGTAGATAGCGGGCAACAACGTAAAGACAGCCTCGTCACGCTGCCTGCGGAATTGCTGCCCACGGCCACCGGAAGTAACCGCGGCGCGGCGGTGAACGGCCTCCTGATCGGCGTGGATGGCGGCGCCACGAAGACGATAGCCGCAGCATTTGACCTGGATACCGGGACGGTGGCCGCGGCAGAAACCGGGCCGAGCAATCCTGAGGCGGTAGGTTACGAGGCGGCGGCGGCTTCCATTAATGAGGCAATTAGCGCGGCCCTCGGGGGCGCCAAACCGGTAGCCGCGGCAGTAGTGGCGGTCGCCGGAATAGACACCGCGGCCGAACGGAAACGCCTGCTGTCCGGGGTGACCGGACTCAGCGCGCCGGTAATACTGGCCGTCAATGACGTCGTGGCAGCGTGGGCGGCAGGCTCGCTCGCGTCGCCCGGAATCGCTGCTATCTCAGGCACCGGAAGTAATACATTCGGGGTTAATTCCCGGGGCGCGGCCTGGCGTTGCGGCGGATGGGGTCATATCGTCGGCGACGAGGGTTCCGGGTACATGATCGCCGTGAATGGGATCCGGGCCACCCTCGCCTACCGGGACGGCAGGAATGATTGGACGGCGCTCGTGCCGCGCCTGCTGGATTTCTACCACCTGGAGCAGATCGAGGATATCAAGCCGATTATCTACCGGGATTTCGACAAGGCCCGCATCTCGGCCTTTGCCGCGGAGGTGGCCGAGGCCGCGGATGAGGGCGACGACCTGGCCACCGGGATCTTCCGGCAGGCCGCGGCGGGCCTGGCCAGCCAGATCAGCGCCGTCTACGCCGCCCTGGACTTCGGCGGCCCGGCGGAGGTGACCCTGATCGGGAGTAATTTCCGGGCCGGCGAGGTCTTCCTCGGCCCCCTGCGGGAGCACCTGCGGCACGTGACCGGCGGCCGGGACTTCGCGGCGCCCAAACTGCCTGCCGTGGGCGGCTCGCTCTGGCTGGCGGCCCGGGCGGCCGGGGCGGAGCAGCGGATGGACGCCGGCCTCCTCGCCGCGGCCCTGCGTGACGCGGACGCGCAGAGCTTCCTGAGATAGCGTGGGGCCAGGCATCCCCTGGGAGGCATTGGTGGCAGGTCAGGCGGACTGGGTACCTCCGGGCGTGGACACCAGGCGGGCCAATGCCGCCCGCGTTTACGACTACCTGCTGGGCGGCAGCCACAATTTCCTGGCCGACCAGGATGTGGGCCGGGCCATCGCCGCGGTCGAGCCCAACGCCCGCGCCATCGGCCGGGCCAACCGCGCCTTCCTGGGCCGGGCCGTGCGCTTCACCTCCGGCGCGGGGATCACGCAGTTCCTCGACATCGGCTCGGGCATCCCGACCCAGGGCAACGTGCACGAGGTCGCCCAGCAGGCCAACCCGGGGGCCCGGGTCCTCTACGCCGACATCGACCCGGTCGCGATCGCGCACAGCAAGGCGCTGCTGGAGGGGAACCCTGACGCCGCCATCGCCCCGGGCGATCTCCGCGAGCCGGAGAAGATCCTGGCCCGGCTGCCTGTCTCGGGCCTGATCGACTTAACCCGGCCCGTCGCGCTGCTGCTGGTGGCCGTGCTGCATTTCGTCACGGACGCCGAGGATCCCTGGCAGGTCGTGGCCACGCTGCGGGACGCGCTCGCGCCCGGCAGCTACCTGGTGCTCTGCCACGGCACCGACGAGGGCAAGCCGGCCGTGGCCCAGGCCGCCGAGCAGGTCTACAACCGCGGCGTCTCCGCCCGCCTGCAGATGCGGTCCCGCGCGGAGATCCTGCGCTTCTTCGAGGGCTTCGAGCTGGTGGACCCGGGCGTGGTGCCGATCCCGCGGTGGCGGCCCGGCCCGGGTGACGAGCCACCCGGGGACCCAGGCACGTTCTGGGGCGGCCTCGTCGGGGTGGCCCGCAAGCCCTGAGCCGCCGACAGTCCGAGACTCACCTGGGAAATCAGTCGAAGAACTCACCGCGGTCGGCGCTGGCCGCCAGGTCCCGCGGCAGCAGGGCGAGCCAGCGGCGGGCGATCTGCTCGCGCTGGTCCGGCGGCACCACGCCGGCCAGCCGCAGCCGGGAGATGCCGCCGTCCGGGTAGATGTCCAGCCGGACCAGCCCCGTCGCGCCGCCGCCGTCCCCCGGATCGCCGGCCCGGAGCCGGAACCGGTGCTCGGCATCGGGGATCAGCCGGGTCCGGGGCAGCAGTTCCGCGCCCGATTCCGCGTCGCTGAGCCGGGCGTGACCGGGCGCGTTGCCGGCGAAGCGGCTGGTGTCGATCACGGCGTGGTGCAGCAGGCCCGGCACCGCGAGCCGCACGACCAGCCAGTCGTGCCCGTCGTCGCGGCGCCGGGCGGTCTCCCACCCGTCCGACATGACCTGGGCCCGTCCCGGCGCGAGCACGTTGGCCGGTGCGGAGAAGAACATGTTGCTGCACGCCTCCACCCGCCCGCCGGCGGCGGTCGCGGCCAGGTCCACCCGGCCGCCCAGCCGCCGGGGATCGGGCACCACCTCGCCGAAGACCCGCAGCCGGGCCACCCCGCCGTCGGGATGGATGGTCAGCCGGACATGGGTGACGAGCCGGTCCGGGGCGGTCACCGGCACCAGGTTGGCCCGGTCACCCCCGAGACCGGCCGGGCCCGCCAGCGGGGTCCAGGCGGCGGCGCGGACCTCGGCCGCCGTGGGGTAGCCGAGCAGCGTGGCCCCGTCAACCGAGCCGGACGGCGGGTAGTTGCCCCGGAAATGCGCGGTGTCGATGTTGACGCCGCGCACGATGGCGGGCGCGGCCAGCCGGACGATGACGAAGTCCGCTCCGGGCTCCCGGCGGCGCCGGGTCTCCCAGCCGTCGTAGACCTTCCCGCGGGCCCCGAAGGCGGCCGGGTCGTGCGTGGCGGGCCGCGGGTCGATGAGGCTGTGCGCGTCCGCGTAGAACTCGTCGCTGGCGTAGAGCACCGCCCCGCCCAGGGCCCGGCTGGCCACGTCGGGCAGCCCCTCGAAACCGGGGACGCCCCGGCCCGCCGCAGGGTCCCCGGTCACGACGCTCCTCCCCCAGCGGTCCCCGCGCCCGTCCCCGCATCGGGGGCCGTCGCCGCGGCCCTCCCGCGGGCCACGGTCACCAGCCGCCCGGCCCGCTGGCCGGGCCCGGCCAGCCGGCCGGCCAGCCAGGTCTGCCGGACCACGCCGCGCAGGGTCCGGCCCGCGTAGGGGCTGACCGGGTGGCGGTGCCGCAGGGCGGCCGGGTCTACCACGAACTGCTCGTCCGGGGCGAAGACGCACAGGTCGGCCCGCAGCCCGGGCCCGATCGCGCCGCGGTCGGCCAGGCCGGTGAGCGCGGCCGGGGCCGCGGCCATCCAGGCCGCCACGCGGTCCAGGCCGACGCCGCGCCGCGCGGCCTCGGTCCACACGGCGGGCAGCCCGAGCTGGACCGAGGCGATGCCGCCCCAGGCCGCGGCGAAATCGCCGGTGTCCAGCCGCTTGGCCGCCACCGTGCACGGCGAGTGGTCGGACACGACGGAGCCGATCGCGGCGTCCAGCAGCCCCGCCCACAGCGCATCGCGGTTGGCGTCGTCGCGGATCGGCGGGCAGCACTTGAACTGGGTGGCACCGTCCGGGACGTCCTCGGCGCGCAGGGTGAGGTAATGCGGGCAGGTCTCGGCGGTGACCGGCAGCCCGGCCGCCTGGGCGCCGCGGACGGCGGGCAGCGCCGCCGCGCTGGCCAGGTGCACGATGTGGGTCCGGCACCCGGTCCGCCGGGTCTGCTCCAGCAGGGCGACGATGGCCCGCTGCTCGGCCTCGGGCGGGCGGGAGGCCAGGAAGTCCGCGTACCGGCGGCCCCCGGCGGCGGGAGCCGCCGCGATCACCCCCGCGTCCTCAGCGTGCGCGATGAGCAGGCCGCCGAAGCTGGCGATCTCGGCCATGGCCTCGCCGAGCTGGGCGGGATCCAGCGGGGGGAACTCGTCCACCCCGGAGGGGAGCAGGAAGCACTTGAAGCCCGCCACGCCCGCCTCGTGCAGCGGGCGCAGGTCCGCGACGTTGCCGGGCACCGCACCACCCCAGAACGCCACGTCCACCGCGAGCTGGCCGGCCGCGGCGGCCTGCTTGGCGCGCAGCGCAGGCACGGTGACGGTCGGCGGGATGCTGTTCAGCGGCATGTCCACGATCGTGGTCACCCCGCCGGCGGCGGCCGCCGCGGTCGCGGTGGCGAACCCCTCCCACTCGGTGCGCCCCGGCTCGTTCACGTGCACATGGCTGTCCACCAGCCCGGGCAGCAGCACCTCGTCGCCAGCCAGGGTGAGGGTGCCGGGCGGGGCATCGGGGTAGCCGGCCAGGCCGGTGATGATGCCGTCGCGCAGCAGGACGGTCGCGGCGCGCTCGCCGTCAGGCGTGATGACCCGGCGACCCCGGATCGCCGTCACCTCACCCACGCCACGCCCGGCATCATCGTGGTGCATTTTGCCCCGTAGACGGGGCAAAATGCACCACGTTAAGGATGGCGAGCACGTTCCCGAGTCTGGCACAGGGTGATCCGGAGGGGGCGGCGCTAGGGTCGTCGGGATGACCGAGTCCCCCCGGGTGCCCGTCGCCGACCTGGACCGGGCCACCGCCGCCACGGCCGCCGGGCTGCTCCGGCCGTCGTGCGCCAGCGCGCGCTGGATCGGGCGGCTGGTCAGCGGGCGCCCTTACGGCACGCGGCCGGCGCTGGTGGCCGCATCCGACGCCGCGATCGGCGCGCTGGGCTGGCCGGACATCGAGCAGGCTCTGGCCGCTCATCCGCGGATCGGCGACCGCCCGGCCCCGGGGACCGCGGGCGGGGACCGCGAGGCGGCCTGGTCGCGGCAGGAACAGTCCGGGGCCCGGGACGCCCCCGCGGACGTGCAGGCCGGGCTGCGGGCCGGCCAGGCCGCCTACGAGGAACGGTTCGGGCACGTGTTCCTGATCTGCGCGACCGGGATGACGGCCGCGAGCATGCTGGGCGCGCTCCAGGCCCGGCTCGGCCATGACCCCGCGGCCGAGCGCGAGGTGGTCAGGGACGAGCTCAGGAAGATCGTCCGGCTGCGGCTGGGTAAGGCGTTCTCATGAGCATCTCGACGCACGTGCTGGACGCGACCACCGGGCGGCCCGCGGCCGGGCTGGACGTCGTGCTCAGCCGCCAGGACGGCGGCCGGTGGCACGAACTGGCCCGGCGCGGCACCGGGCCGGACGGCCGGGTGAGCGACCTGGGCGGCCGCACCGACGCCGGCATCTACCGGATCGTCTTCCTGACCGAGGCCTACCTGAAGGCTCATTCCCCGGCCGCGGAGACGTTTTATCCCGAGATCGTGGTGATCTTCCGGATCACCGACCCGGCCGCGCACCATCACGTGCCCCTGCTGCTCAGCCCGTACGCCTACTCGACCTACCGTGGGTCCTGACACCAGGCGCCGAGACCGGACCAGGAGGCTGCGTGAGCGCACCCGTGGCTATCGCCGACTGCTACGTCGCCACCGTGGACCCGGCGGGCAGCGAATACCCCTCCGGGCACGTCGTCATCGACCAGGGCCGGATCGCCGCGGCCGGCCCCGGGCCGGTGCCGCCGCAGTTCGCCCGGGCGGCCCGGATCGACGGCACCGGGCGGCTGGTCACGCCCGGGCTGGTCAACACCCACTCGCACCTGTACCAGTGGCTCACCCGCGGCTACGCCACCGACGCCACCCTGTTCGGCTGGCTGGAGACGCTGTACCCGATCTGGGCCCGGCTTACCCCGGAGCTGATGAGCGCGGCCGCCGCGGCCAACCTGGCCTGGCTGGCCCTCACCGGCTGCACGTCCAGCACCGACCACCTGTACGTGTTCCCGGCCGGCGCGGGCGACCTGCTCGAGGCGGAGATCCTGGCCGCCCGCCGGATCGGCGTCCGGTTCCACCCGACCCGCGGCTCCATGAACCTGGGGCAGTCGTCCGGCGGGCTGCCGCCGGACTCCGTGGTCGAGGACCACGACACGGTCCTGGCCGCCTCGCAGGCCGCGATCGACCGCTGGCACGACCCGTCCCCGGACTCCATGCTCCGCATCGCGGTCGCCCCCTGCTCGCCGTTCACGGTGACCGGGGAGCTGATGCGGGACTGCGCCGCGCTGGCCCGCGCGGCCGGCGTCCGGCTGCACACGCACATCGCGGAGACCGCGGACGAGGAGCAGTTCTGCCTGGACACCTACGGCCGCACGCCCGCCCAGTACGCCGAGGACCTGGGCTGGCTGGGCCCGGACGTATGGCTGGCCCACTGCGTGCACCTGTCCGATGAGGCGGTGGCCCGGCTCGCGGCGACCGGCACCGGCGTGGCCCACTGCCCCACCTCCAACGGCCGCCTCGGATCGGGAATCGCCCCGGTCCGCAAGCTGCTCGACGCGGGCGCGGTGGTGGGCCTGGGCGTGGACGGGAACGCGTCGAACGAGTCGGGCCGCATGATCGACGAGCTGCACCAGGCCATGCTGGCCGCGCGCTACGCCGGCGGCCCCCAGGCGATGAGCGCCCGGGACTGCCTGCGGATGGCGACCATGGGCGGGGCCCGCTGCCTGGGCCGGGCCGCCGAGCTGGGCTCGCTGGAACCCGGCAAGGCGGCCGACCTGGCCGTATGGCGCACCGGCCAGTTCCCCGGGGCCGGTATCGCCGACCCGGTCACCACGCTGGTGTTCGGCGCGCCCGCGCTGGAGCACCTGTTCGTCGGCGGCCGGCAGGTGGTGGCGGGCGGCGAGCTGCGCACCGCCGACCCCGCCGACCTCGCCGCGGCCGCGGTCAGGGCGAGCGCGGTGATCGCCGCGGGCCCATGACCGGACGCTGAGGGCACCCGTGGATATCGACACGATCACCGAGTTCCGGCCCGCGCCCGGCACCGCCTGGCAGCCGGGTGATGCCTGGCTGGGCGGCGGGACTTGGCTCTTCTCCCAGCCGCAGCCCGCGCTGCGGCGGCTGCTCGACCTGCGTGGCTTCGGCTGGGCCCCGCTGACCGAAAGCCGCGGCGGCCTGGAGATCGCCGCGACAGCCACGATTGGCGAGCTGGCCCGGTGGCGGCCGGCCGGGGCGGGCACGAGCAGCGCGGGCGCGGGCGCCTGGGCCGCGGCCCCGCTGCTGCGCCAGTGCTGCGGCGCCCTGCTGGCCTCGTTCAAGGTGCAGAATATGGCCACCGTGGGCGGCAACATCTGCCTGGCGCTGCCCGCCGGGGCGATGATCTCGCTCGCCGCCGCGCTCGATGGGGTGGCCACCCTGTGGTCACCGGGCGGCGTCCGCGAGGTGCCGGTCAGCGGCTTCGTCACCGGCCCCGGCCGGACCGTGCTGGGCCCGGGTGAGCTGCTGCGCGCGGTGACCCTGCCGGATGCGTCGCTGCGCGGCCGGACCGCCTTCCGGCAGGCGTCGCTGTCCCGGATGGGCCGGTCGGCGGCCCTGGTGATCGGCCGGACAGTGGTTGGCGGCACGGGCGGCCCGGGGCTGGTCATCACCGTGACCGCGGCCACGCCCCGGCCGGTCCAGCTCCGTTTCGCGGGCCGGCCCTCTCCCGGGGAGGCCGTGGCCGCCCTGGATCAGGCCGGTCTCGCCTGGCACGACGACGTGCACGGCGCGCCCGCCTGGCGGGCCGCCATGACCCGCCGGTTCGTGGCCGAGGTCGCAGCGGAGCTGCGCGATTCAGCGGCGGAGCAGCGGGGATGACCCTGCGCATCAACGGGCAGCCGGCCAGCGGGGAGCCCCGGCCGGGGCAGTGCCTGCGCACGTTCCTGCGCGAGCAGGGCTGGCACGGCGTGAAGAAGGGCTGCGACACCGGCGACTGCGGCGCCTGCACCGTGCACGTGGACGGGGTCGGCGTGCACAGCTGCATCTACCCGGCCATGCGCGCGCGCGGCCGCGAGGTGACGACGATCGAGGGCCTGGGGCCCGGGCCGCCGGCCGCGGATTTCCTGGCCGCCCAGGGCTTCCAGTGCGGCTTCTGCACCCCGGGGATGATCATGACCGCGGCGGCGCTGACCGAGGAGGACCGCGCCGACCTCCCTCGCGCGTTCAAAGGGAACATCTGCCGGTGCACCGGCTACGGCTCGATCGCGGACGCGCTGGCCGGCCGGGCGCGCGTCCACGGTACTTCCGCAGTCTCCGCAACGGGCGCTCCGTCCCCGGTGGGCGCAGGTCTGCCCGCGCCCGGCGGCCCGGACGTGGTGACCGGCCGGGCCCGGTTCACGCTGGACACCTCGATCCCGGGGCTGCTGCACATGAAGCTGGTCCGCTCCCCGCATCCGCACGCCAGGATCCGCTCGGTCAACGCCAGCGCCGCGCTGGCCCTGCCCGGGGTGGCCGCGGTGCTCAGCTACCCGGATTCGCCCCCGGCGCGCTACTCCACGGGCCGCCACCACCACCCCGGCGACGACGCGTGCGACACCCGGCTGCTCGACCAGACCGTGCGGTTCACCGGCCAGCGCGTCGCGGCCGTCGTCGCGGACAGCCCGCACACGGCCGCGCTGGCCTGCGAGCTGGTCCGGGTGGACTACGAGGTGCTGCCCGCCGTCGCCGACCCGGACCTGGCCATGGCGCCCGGTGCGCCGGTGCTGCACCCCGGGCTTCCTGCCGGGGCGGGGAGCAGTGACCCGGAACGGAACGTTGCGGCTCAGGTTCACGGCGGAACCGGGGATATAGCCGCAGGTTTCGCGGCCGCGGACAGCACGTACGAGCAGACGTACCGGGTGCAGCGGGTGCAGCACGTGCACCTGGAGACGCACGCGACGATCGGCTGGATGGACGAGGGGCGGCTGGTGCTGCGGACCAGCTCGCAGACCCCGTTCCTGACCCGGGACGCGCTGTGCGGGCTGTTCGGGCTGGAGCGCAGCCAGGTCCGGGTGCTCGCGGGGCGGATCGGCGGCGGGTTCGGCGGCAAGCAGGAGATGCTCACCGAGGACGTGGTCGCGCTGGCCGTGCTCCGGCTCGGCCGCCCGGTCCAGCTGGAGTTCACCCGGGAGGAGCAGTTCACCGCGGCCACCACCCGGCACCCGATGCGGATCACGGTGCGGCTCGGCGCCCGGCGGGACGGCACGCTCACCGCGATGCAGCTGCGCACGGTCGCGGACACCGGCGCGTACGGCAACCACGCGGGCGGCGTGCTGTTCCACAGCTGCAACGAGGCGATCAGCCTGTACCGCTGCCCGGCCAAGCGGGTCAACGGCTGGTCCGTGTACACGAACACGGTCCCGGCCGGCGCCTTCCGCGGGTACGGGCTGTCCCAGTCGGCGTTCGCGGTGGAGTCGGCCCTCGACGAGCTGGCCCGGACGCTCGGCCTCGACCCGCTGGAGGTCCGCCGCCGGAACGTGGTCCGCCCCGGCGACCCGCTGCTGTCAGCCAGCGACGAGCCCGGGGACGTGCAGATCGCCAGCTACGGGCTGGCCGAGTGCCTCGGCCTGGTGCAGGACGCGCTGGCCAGCGGGCGCGGCCTGCCGGTGCCCGGGGGCCCGGGCTGGCGGACCGGCACCGGCGTCGCGGTCACCATGCTGGACACGGTGCCGCCCGGCGGGCACCGGGCGCACGTCCGGATCGCGCAGCGGGACGGGGGCGGCTACCGGCTCGCGGTCGGCACGGCCGAGTTCGGCAACGGGACCACCACCGTGCACCGGCAGCTCGCCGCGGGCGCGCTGGGCTGCGGGGTGGACGACATCGAGATCGTGTCCGCCGACACCGACGAGGTCGAGCACGACACCGGCGCGTACGGGTCAACCGGGACGTTCGTGGCCGGGATGGCCACGCTGCGCGCCGCGCAGTCGCTGGCGGAGCTGCTGGCCGGGTCCGGTTCCGGGGCGGACCGCCAGGCGGACGGGAAGCTGATGGAGGCCGAGGGGTCCAGCGACGGCCGGAGGCGCTCGGTCACCTTCAACGTGCAGGGCTTCCGCGTCGCGGTGCGGCCCGCCACGGGTGAGATCGCCATCCTGCAGAGCGTGCAGGCCGCCGATGCGGGCACGGTCATCAACCCGGTCCAGCTGCGGGGGCAGATCGAGGGCGGCGTCGTGCAGGCCCTCGGGGCTGCCCTGTTCGAGCACGTGGACATCGACGAGACGGGGCGGGTGACCACGCGGACGTTGCGGGAGTATCACGTCCCGGTGCTGGCCGACGTGCCGCGCACCGAGGTGTACTTCGCCCGCACCGCCGACCCGCTCGGCCCGCTCGGCGCCAAGTCGATGAGCGAGGCCCCCTTCAACCCGGTGGCGCCGGCGCTGGCCAACGCGGTGCGTGACGCGACCGGGGTGCGGATCGCCGAGCTGCCGATGAGCGCCGACCGCGTGTACCTGGCCCTGAACCACGACCCGTCCCCGGCGGACTGATCACAGAAAGGCGTGCGCCCATGGCCCAGCTCGGAGCGAACCGGTACGGCAAGGCCGAGGTCCGGGTGATGCGCGTGGCCCGCGGCGCGGGTCCCGGCGGCGGGGACGTGATCAGGGACTGGAACGTGTCCACCAGCCTGTCCGGCGACCTGTCCGCGACCCACCTGACCGGCGACAACTCCGCGGTGCTGGCCACCGACACGCAGAAGAACACGGTCTACGCGTTCGCCCGGAAACTCGGGCCGGTGCCGCCCGAGGTGCTCGCGATGGAACTCGCCGCGCACTTCGTGCGGAGCCAGCCGCAGATCACCCGGGCCCGGGTGGCGGTGCAGGAGTACGGCTGGGCCCCGGTCGGCGAGACCCGGCACTCGTTCGCCCGGACTGGCGAGCTGACCCGGGCCTGCCGGGTCACCCGCGACTCCGGGTCAGGCGTGAGCGTGGTGGCCGGCATCGAGGACCTGATCGTGCTGAACACCACCAACTCCGAGTTCTGGGGCTTCCCGCGGGAGGAGTACACGACACTGGAGGAGACCCGGGACCGGATGCTCGCCACCGAGGTCAGCGCCTGGTGGCGGTACCGGGGGCCGGGGTCTCCGGGGTCTCCGGCGGGCCCGGGGCTGGACTGGGACGCGGCGTTCGCGGTCGCCCGGGACGCGCTGCTGTCCGCGTTCAGCGAGACCTACAGCTACTCGCTGCAGCAGACGCTGTACGCCATCGGCGAGCGGATCATCGAGGCCGTGCCGCAGGTGTGCGAGGTCCGGCTGGCGCTGCCGAACAAGCATCACTACCTGGTGGACCTGGCCCCGTTCGGGCTGGCCAACGAGAACGAGGTCTACTACCCGGGCGACCGCCCCTACGGCCTGATCGAGGGCACCGTGCTGGCCGACGACGCCCCTGACCCCGGCCCCGCCTGGACCTGACCGGTGACCTCAGGCCCGATTCTGGCGGCGAACGGCACTTCCCCTGGATCCGTCCGGTGCGGATAGTGGGAGGCCGGCGCGGATAGTGGCAGGGCCGCGGGTACCCAGGGAGGATTCACATGAACCGGTTCATCGCCCGGACGCTGGGAGCCGTGATAACCGCAGGCGCCGCAACGACGGCGCTGAGCATGCCCGCGGGCGCGGCGGCCCAGTCCGCTCCCAGCCCCATGCCGGTGGTCTACAACCAGTCCACGGCCGGGTACATGGCCAGCGGGTGGCGGTTCCGCTTCATCGGCGCGACGCTGAAGGTGCCCGGGCCGCAAGCCATCAAGGGGAACAACGGCCCCGCGGGGGTGTCGCTCTCCGACGGCACGCACCCGGCGGTGCTGCTGATCCAGACCGGCGGCGGGGCGGGCAGCATCACCTACGACAACGGCTCTGGCCGCGGCACCGTGCCGCTGGCGCCACGGGTCGGCGATATCCTCCGCCTCAGCATCTACCGTGACCAGGCCGCTGGCCGCGACGTGTTCGCGGTCACCGACACGTCAACGAGGCAGTCCTGGACGGCGCCAGTCGCCACGCCGGCCGGGCTCGTCTACCGGCAGGCTTCGGCTACCGCCACCGTGGACAACGCCGTGGCCGGCGCCCCGCCCACCGCGGTCCGGCTCTGGTCGTTCAGGTCGGTCCGGGTGACCAGCTACAGCGGCATCCGCGGCACGGTCGTCGGGCCCTGGGTCACCACCGAGCTCATCGACAGCCTGGATGGCACCTCCAGCAGCCAGTGGGTGCTGTTCCCGCGCCCCCCGTGGGGGGACAGCGACCAGAATTTCACCATCTGGATGCCCGAATACCCGCACTGATCCGCCAGGCAGGGCGGGCATAAGGAGCCACCTTCCTAGGGATCAGGGGACGGGTTCTCACCGCGGGTGGCCAGGCGTTCTTCGAGAGTCCAGCAGATCCGCTGGAGTTCGTCGAGGTGGCGGGAGAACGGGACTCGCGAGTACGCCCTCGTGGATAGCAGGTCAACCTCTGCCCCGTCGCGGCGGGTGGCCACGATGCAGAACCCGCCCCACAGGCCGCCCGGGCGCGCCACGCGAAGCTCTTCGATTTGCGGCCAGGCCAGCCGGACCGAGCGCAGCGCCCGGCGGTCGGTCAGGCCCTCGTCGGAAACGATCAGGCAGGTCTTCATGGCCGGGATGACGCACGCCAGCAGGCCCGCGGCGACCAGGCCGGTCACCACGAGGCCGCCCTCGCGCCAGGGGCCCGTGTACCGGAACGCCCGCCAGACTAGCCACCCGGCCAGCAGCACGAGGGACCCGGCGCGCCAGCGCCGCTCAGGCGAGACGATCCGGAAGGTCGGCATCGGCCCTCCCGGTGAACCGCCCCCGCTCGGGCGGCTGCGGGTCCGCGGCCGCCCGGCTCTCATGCTGCCACACCACGCGGGCACCCTCATTCGCGCATCCGACGTGCAGCGGTGAAAACGGGAGGCGGCCCGCAGCCGCCCCCTGGGATCATGCCTCGCGTGAGTGATGAACTGTGGTGGGCGATGCCGGTGCTGGCCGGGCGGCTGATCCGGCTGGAGCCGCTGGCGCTGGAGCACGCGCCCGGGTACCTGGCCGCCGCGGGCACCGGCGGGGAAGCCGCCGAGGTGTTCCGCTGGATGAGCCCGCCGGGCGGCGCGCTGGCCCAGCCGGTCACCCTGGAGGACGCGTCCCGGCACATCGCCGACGCCCTGGCGGCGCGGGCCCGCGGCGCCCGGCTCCCGTACGCCCAGATCGACGCGGCGACCGGGGAGTTCGCCGGCACCACCTCGTTCTACGAGGTGAACCCGGCGCTGCGGGCGCTGGGCATCGGGCACACCTGGCTGGGACAGCGCTGGTGGCGCACCGGGCACAACACTGAGTCGAAGCTGCTGATGATGACGTTCGCGTTCGAGACCCTGGGCGCGGTCCGGGTCGTCTGGCACACCGACATCTTCAACACCCGGTCCCAGGCCGCGATCGAGCGGCTCGGCGCGGTCCGTGAGGGGATCATGCGCAAGCACCGGCTGCGCTTCGACGGCAGCTGGCGGGACACGGTTCAGTACGCGATGACCGACGACGACTGGCCGGCCGCCAGGGCCGCGCTGACCGCCCGGCTCGGCTAGCCCCCTGACTCGCTGAGCTGGTGACTGTCGGCGGCGGTCAGATCACAGCCGTAGATCCGCTTCAGCCCGGCGATGACCTCCAGGGTGGGCGCCCCGAACGCCTGCTCTCCCTCGAACGCGTGCAGCACGATGCCTTCCAGCAGGTCACCCAGGGACAGGTCGAGGTACTCGGCCAGCCCCTTGAGCACCTTGAGCAGGTTGCGCTCCATCCGTACCCCGGTCTGGACACGCTCCACGGTCGTCATGTTACCTTTGTACCATGGTACATAGCTCGGCACATCCAGCCCCGCTGCCGAGGGCCCGGCTCAGCGGGTCCGTGCGGCTGCCACCCGGGTACGAACCCGCCCTGTTCCTGTTCACCCCGCGCGGCGAGAGCCTGTGGGCCGACGGCTGGGACCCGCGCTTCCCGGCCCCGGACAGTGACGACACCGAGCCGGGCACGGTATTCGAGACGGTGCACGGCCAGCAGCGCACGACGTGGGTGGTCTGCGCCCATGAGCCGGGCCGGTCGGTCCGCTACGCCCGCATCGCCCACGGCCGGGACGCGGGCACCGTGACCGTCACCCTGGACGACGGGACACCGCCGGGCGAGTCCCGGCTGGCCACCGTCAACTACGACCTCACCGCGCTGTCCGGCGAGGCCGCCGCCCACCTGGCCCGGTTCGCGGCGGACTATCCCCAGTTCCTGCGGCACTGGGAAGAGGCCATCGCGGCCGCCGTCACGGCCCCGTCCGCCCCCGGGGTCCCGGACGCCTGAGGGCACCAGGAGCCAGCCGTGCCCGACGCCGGGACCGCGGGAGCGGTGAGCTCAGCCAGGCGCCGGGCTAGCCGCTCAGGTGTTCAGGTAGGCCAGGACGGCCAGCACCCGGCGGTTGTCGTCCTCGGACGCGGCCAGCCCGAGCTTGGTGAAGATGCTCGTGGTGTGCTTGCTGACCGCCTTCTCGCTGACGTAGAGCCGCTGCGCGATGGCCACGTTCGAGCGGCCCTCGGCCATCAGTCCCAGGACCTCGCGTTCCCGCGCGGACAGCCGGGTGATGGGCTCGTCACGGGAGCGGCGGCCGAGCAGCTTGGTCACCACGTCGGGATCCATCACCGTGCCGCCCGCGGCCACGGTGCGGATCGCGTCAACGAACTGGTCGTCGTTGAAGACCCGGTCCTTGAGCAGGTAGCCGACCGCCCCGGACTGGTCGGCGAGCAGCTCCCGGGCGTACAGCTGCTCGACGTACTGCGAGAGCAGCAGCACGGGCAGGCCCGGCACCTGCTGCCGCGCGGCCAGCGCCGCCTGCAGCCCGTCGTCGGCGAAGGAGGGCGGCAGCCGGACGTCCACCACCGCGACATCGGGCCGGTGTTCCAGCAGCGCGCACAGCAGTCCGGGGGCGCTGTCCACCGACGCGGCGATCTCGAAGCCGTGCGCCGCGAGCAGCCGGGTCAGACCGTCCCTCAGCAGGAACAGGTCTTCGGCGACGACAACGCGCACGGCACCTCCATGGCGATCATGGTCGGCCCCCCCGGCGGGCTGCTCACCGCCAGGATGCCATCGAACGCCGCCAGCCGCTGTTCCACCCCGCGCAGCCCGGTCCCCCGGGCCGGATCCGCCCCGCCCGCACCGTCGTCAGCCACCTGGATCCGGAGCAGGCCGCCCGCGTGCTGCATGCGGATGTGCACCTGGCGCGCGCCAGAGTGCCGCACCGCGTTGGCCAGGGCCTCGGCCACCGCGAAGTAGCAGGCGCTCTCGACCGGCGCGGCCAGCCGGCCGGGCAGGTCGATGTCCAGGTCAACCGGGAACGGGGTGTCCAGGGCGAGCGCCCGTACCGCGTGACCGAGGCCGCGGTCGGCCAGGACCGGCGGGCAGATGCCGCGGACCAGGTCGCGCAGGTCGTTCAGGGCGCGCAGCGAGGTCTCCCTGGCCTCGGCGACCAGGGCCAGCGCGGCCTCCGGGCGGCCCGGCAGCATCCGCTCCACCGCGCGCAGGTTCATGCCCAGCGCGACCAGGCGGGCCTGGGCGCCGTCGTGCAGGTCCCGCTCGATCCGGCGCAACTCGGTGGCGGCGGCGTCCACGGCCAGCTCCCGGGTCTCGGTCAGCCGCTGCACCCGGCCCTCCAGCTCCAGGTCCCGCCCGGGAACCAGCACGGCGCGGGCGTGCGCGCCGATGGTCCGCGGCACCAGCCAGGCGGCCACCACGAGGAACGCGCTGGCCTCGGCCCCGGCCAGCATGGCCGTCTCGCGGGTGGTGACCACGAAGAAGCCGTAGAGCAGGCCGGGCCGCTGCAGCCCGGGCAGCGACGGCCAGCTCGCGGCGATCATGAAGCCGCGGACCGCGAACGCGGTCAGCGCGACGGGGACCAGGTCCGCGGCGGTGACCGGCCACCGCACCGCGGTGACGGCGCAGGCCAGGACGGCCGCGACGGTCCACGGCTGGACCCCGAACACGGTCAGGCCAAGCAGCGAGACCGGGATCAGGAGGATGCCCCAGCGATTCTCCAGCATCTGCCGGCGCAGGCTGGACAGCAGCCCGCCGGCGTGGGTCCGCAGCGCGGCCAGGCTCCGCGGCAGGAGCCACAGGCCCAGGGTGAGCAGCAGCAAGGCGAGCGGGACCAGCAGGTCACCCGGCCACAGGCCGCCACCGTGGACGATGCCGCTGCCCCGGCTGACGTCGAAGGTCACCGCCCCGCCGCGCCCCGGCGCCTGCCAGGCCAGCACGGGCGGTCCCTTGACCGAGAGCCTCGCCCCCGGGCCCCCGGCGAGCATCTGGGCCCTGACGCTCGGGCCCGGAAGCCAGTTCAGCTGAGCGCCACCGGGTATCTTCACCTGACCGCCACCGGGAAACTTCACCGCCTGGCCGGGCCCTCCCGCGGGGACGAGCCGGGTCACGACCTCATGGCCTTTCACGATGGTCCGCTGGATGATGACCGGGGGACGCCGGACCGCCCCGCGGACCACCTGCTGCTTGAGCCCGCGGGCCACCCGCCGCTTGAACATGCCGAGGGCGGCCACCGTCCAGAAGCCCGCCCCGGGCTCGGTGGCGGCCACCACGAGACCGCTGATCCCGGCGACCACCATGGTGACCGGCAGCATCACCGCCGCCAGGGCCGGCCGCCAGACCGCCACGATCACGGCCAGCAGGACCGCCGCCACGGTCCACGGGCTCACCCCGAACAGGGCCACGCCCATCGCGGCCACCGGGACCAGCAGCAGGCCCCGGCCCAGGCGACGAACCAGCCTGATGGCGACCCGCCAGAAGACGATCAAGAGAATCCACATGTCACCTATCGTGACCCTCCCGGGGGCCCGGCGCTATGGGGCCGTACCTAATCGGGAGGTAGGCCTGGGCCTACTCCGGGCCCGCCGCGGCCACGGACCAGGCTCCCCCTGGATGTCGAGAACTGGTGCGGCGGTTCCGTCCTAGGGTCAGGAGCGCCGCCCAGGCGCCAGCCGGAAGGAGTGCGCATCATGGACTGGAAACTGGAAGTGGTCGTGATCCCGGTCACCGACATCGACCGGGCGAAGGACTTCTACCTCGGGAAGCTCGGGTTCCATCTCGACGCTGACACGCAGCCTGCACCGCAGATGCGGGTGGTGCACATGACGCCGCCCGGGTCGGCCTGCTCGGTGGTGATCGGCCCCGTGCTGATCAGCGCGGACGCGGACGCCGGCGCGGGCGCGCATCTCCAGCTGGTCGTCGGGGACATCGACGCGGCCCGCGCCGAGCTGGCCGGCCAGGGGGTCGGGGTTTCCGACATCCAGCAGCTCGACCCCCGGGACGGCGGGAAGTTCATGTTCTTCGCCGACCCGGACGGGAACCAGTGGGCGGTGCAGGAGGTGCGCGAGCGGGTCGGCGCGGCGCTGGGGTAGCCGCTACTGCGCCCCCAGCCCCGGCAGCAGGCCCTCCGCGGCCACCCCGGGTGAGCTGGTCACGAACATGGGCACGCCGGGGCGCAGCCACAGGAAGCGCCGCAGGCGGGCCGGGCCGCAGCCGCCGGCCTCGGCGATGATGGCGGGGATGCCGAGGCTGGCGGCGGCCGGGGCCGGGCACGGACCGGGTGAGGTGAGCTACCGTCACAAGGTGCTGGAGCGGAGGCGGGCATGAAGGTTTTCCTGTCCAGCGACATGGAGGGCACGGCCGGGGTGGTCGACTGGGCGCAGTGCGTCGGCGACGGCCCGGAAGCGGCGGCGGGCCGGCGGCTGCTCCTCGGCGAGGTCAACGCGGCGATCGAGGGGGCGCCGGCCGGGCTGTCGCACACCTATAACCCGCGGGCCGTGATGGAAGCCCGGCTGAACGGGGTGGTGACGGGCGAGGCGGGCATCAACGCGCTGGTCGCCGCGCACTACGGCGTGCCGGTGGTGCTGGTCACCGGGGACCGGTGCGCCTGCGAGGAGACCGCGGCCCTCATCCCCGGCGTGCACGCGGCCGTGGTCAAGGAGCCGGTCAGCCGGCTGGCGGCGCACAGCCTGCACCCGGCCCGGGCCTGCGCGCTCGGGGTGGACCGCACCGGGCCGCGGGAACTGCGCTGCACCGGGGACGATCCGCTGGCCATTTACCGTTCGTTCTGTGCCGCGATCCTGCTGACCCGCGGGATCGCCGAGACCGTGTGACCCGTGAGAACCAGGGCGAGCCAGATGACGCCAGACCAGCCAGATCAGCCGCGGCCGTCCCGGCGCCGCGCGTCGCGCCCGGCTGCGGACAGGAAGCGGTGACGGCATGCGTATCAGGGCTGCTTCCGCGCTGGAGCTGCCGTCGCTGCAGGACATCGAGCGGGCCGCCGGGGAGGCCTTCCGCGGCATCGGCATGCCCGAGATCGCCGACGACGAGCCGTTCTCGCTGGACGAGCTGACCGCGTACCGGCAGGCCGGGCGGGCCTGGGTCGCGGTCGGCCAGAACGGGCGCCTGGTCGCCTACCTCGTGGCCGACCTGGTGGACGGCAACCTGCACGTGGAGCAGGTGTCGGTGCACCCGGACAGCGCGCACCGCGGGGTGGGCCGGGCGATGCTGGAGCACGCCGCGGGCCGGGCGGCCGCGGGCGGTCGGCCGGCGCTCACCCTGACCACGTTCAGCGAGGTGCCCTGGAACGCGCCCTACTACGAGCGGTGCGGGTTCCGCCGCCTGGCCGAGGCGGAGATCACGCCCGGGCTGCGGGCGGTCCGGCAGCGGGAGGCCGAGCACGGGCTGGACCGCTGGCCCCGCGTGTGCATGCGCCGCGACCTGTGACCCGCCCGGCCCGCGCCCGGCCCGGGGAACTCAGGCGAGCTGGGGGATGACCTCGGCGGCCAGCCGCTCCATCTGCTCCGCCTCGCCGAACAACGGGTTGAGCAGGATCAGGTCGGCGCCGGCCGCCGCGATCTGGGCCAGCTCCGCGGCCACGTCGCCCGCCCGGCCGGCCACCCCGACCCGCTCGATGCCCTTCATCCCGAAGTACCCGTAGAGCTCGTTGAGCGCGTCGCCGGTGCGCCGCCGCGCCCGGTCCGGGTCGTCGTCCACGCTGAGGTAGACCCGCTTGGCCACCCGGAAGGTGGCCGGATCCCGGCCCTGTTCCGCGAGGGCCTCCCGGACGACGCGGGCCTGCGCGATGAAGTCCTCCGTGGTCGTGGAGCCCGCGCCCATGAACCCGTCGGCCAGCCGCACCGCCCGGCGCAGCGCGCCGGGGTGGCTGCCGCCGAACCAGACCGGCGGGTGCGGCTTCTGGAACGGCTTGGGTTCCATGGCCGCGCCGTGCGCCTGCCAGAACCGCCCGTCGAAGTCCACCCGGTCCTGCGTCCACATCGCCCGCATCAGCTCCAGCCCCTCGGTGAACCGGGACACGAAGTGCTGCCCGTCCACGCCGAACGCGGAGAACATGCGGAACCCGCCGCCAGTGCCGACGCCCACCTCGACCCGGCCGCGGCTGAGCTGGTCCAGCGAGCTGATGCTCTTGGCCAGGTGCAGCGGGCTGTGCAGCGGGGTAACGAAGACCGCGCAGCCCAGCCGGAGCCGCTGCGTGCACGCCGCGGCGTAGCTGAGCGTCTCCACCGGGCCCAGATGAGGCATGGAGCCCAGCACCTGCTCGCCGGTCCAGCCGCTGCGGAACCCGAGTTCCTCGGCCCGGCCCAGGTAGGACCGGAAACCGGCCGGATCGAAGGTGCCGTCCGGGACGAACTGGGGGATAGAAATCGCGAACTCGGGGCGGCCGGTGGTCACAGTGGATCGTATCCGGGACCGTCCGCGGGCGGGCCGGATCCCGGCTCCGGGCCCCGCGGATCCGGCGCTCCATGCACTATTCTGGAGGGTATTCCGGCCCCACCCCGGTGTCCGCACGGCCAGCGAGGAGCGTTCCCCATGCTGTCTGACGCGGCCGCCGCCATCCGGGGCGAGTAGATGCTGGCCCTGGTGCGGGGACGGTCAGCCGCCCGCACGGTTCGCTGGCCCGCAGGCTGGCCCGCCCCGCCCTGGCTGGCCCGGTACTGGCTGGGCCTGTGTGCCCTGCCCGCCGTGGCGGCCCTGATCACCCTGGCCACGGCCAGCGCGCCGGACGGGCAGCTGCTGCTGCCGCTGCTGGCGGTGCCGCCGGCCCTGGCCGGCATCGGCGCGGCGACCCCGCGCCGCCCGCTGGCCTACGGGGCCGTGATGCTGGTGGCCGCGATCGCGGCCGCCCCGTTCACCACGACCCCGGAACTGCCCGCCGCCACCACCGTGTCGGTGCTGGTCGTGACCGTCCTCAGCGCGTCAGGCGGGGCCCGGGGCGGGCAGCAGGACCAGCGGCTGGCCGACGTTACCTCGGTGGCCGAGGCGGCCCAGCGCGCCCTGCTGCGCCCGCTGCCCCGCCAGGTCGGCCCGCTCGAACTGGGGGTTGTGTACCTGGCCGCGGCGGCCGAGGCGCGGGTCGGCGGCGACCTGTACGAGGTCACCCGGACCCAGTTCGGCATCCGCCTGATCGTGGGCGACGTCCGGGGCAAAGGGCTGGACGCGGTCGAGATCGCCGCGGACGTCCTGGGGGTGTTCCGCGAGGTCGCGCACGAGGTGTACACGCTAGCCGAGGTGGCCAGGCGGATCGACGCGAGCCTGGCCCGCCGCCCCGCGGCGCCGCTGGAGGAGTTCGTCACCGCCGTGCTGGCCGAGATCGACCCGGCCGCCGGCCGTCTGACCGTCTACAACTGCGGTCATCCCCCGCCCCTGGTGGTGAGCCCGGGGGCGAGCGACGGGACCGGCGGGACGCGGCCGCCGCAGGTCATCACGGTGGACGTGCCCGCGCCGGCCCTGCCGCTGCGGCTGATGGGGCTCGGCGGCACCTCCGGCGCGGAACGCACCGTGCCGCTGCAGCCCGGTGACGCCCTGCTGCTCTACACCGACGGTGTCACCGAGGCCCGGGACGCGCGCCGGGAGTTCTACCCGCTGGAGGAACGGGTCGCCGCGCTGGCCGCCCAGGCCGGCGGCCCGGACGGGGACCTGCTGGACCGGCTGCGCGACGACCTGGTGCGGCATGTCGGCGCTCCGCTCGATGACGACGCGGCGCTGCTGCTGGCCCGGGTCACCGGCGCGTGGGACGGCCAGGCCGCGGAACTCTCCCCGGCGCCCGCCCTTTAGATCCCGGGCCGCAGCGCAGCCCTTACCGGAAGTCGTTGATGCCTGCGCCGTCGTCCCGTTCCCAGCCATAGGCGGCCAGGTAGCCCCAGCAGTCGGGTTTGCTGCCGTCGGTGTCGGTGATGCCGTAGGCGTCGGCGAGCTGGCGAGCGGAGATGATCGTGCCAGCCCAGCGGTCAGCATGGTCGGCCCGGGCGAGCGCGACAATGCCCCTGGCGACGTAGGCGGGTGATTCGGAGATCGCGAAACCGGGGGTCCTGGCACAGGCCTCGCGCCACGTTGCCTCGGTGACACCGAAGTTTTCCAGCATTCTTTCCGAGCGCAGCCAGCCCGGCGTCACGCCCACCGCGGTCACCGGATGGTCTTCCAGTTCGGCGGTGAGGCCTTTCACGATCCGCTCGACGTTGGCCTTCACCAGGTCGTAATAAAAGCCAACATTGCGGCGGAACCCGGCGTTGGCCTGCGAGGTACCGTCCGTCATCTCCACCACCAGGCCGCGAGTGCCGTGCGCGGTGGCGGTGCGCAGCATCAGCGGGATCGCCGCATGGCTGGTGATCAGGTGGGTGTGCACGCCCATCTGCAGCATCCGCAGCCCGCCACGCCAGTCGTGCTCCCACAGCGGCTTGTCCCACTGCATGTACCGGTCGCCGCCAAAGATGTCGTTGACCAGCACGTCGAGACGCCCGTGCGCGCCGTCGATGCCCCCGACCAGAGCGTCAACCTGGCCGGGATCCTCGTGATCAACGACACTGACGGCGCCCGCCCCGCCTGCGGCGCGGATCAAGTCGCCGGTGTCCTCGATCGTCTCCGGCCTGCCGAGCTCCGAAGGACCAGCCGTCCTGCTGCTGCGGCCGGTCGCATAGACGAAGAACCCAGCCCGGGCCAGCTCGATGGCGATGGCCCGGCCCGCACCCCGGGTGGCCCCCGCCACCAGGGCAACGCGCCTGCGTTCTGCCTCATCCGCCACCAGATCAGTAAACACCCGAAGGGCCGGCGCCCGGCCTGCCCCGTACTCCCCGGAGCCGCGTCAGGGGGCGGCCTGGACGCTCGGCACGCTTGATCCGGGGCCGACGGTCGCGTCGAGCGAGGGTGCGGGCAGGGTGCTCGGGCTCAGCGTGCCGCCAGGCGTGGTCGGGGCAGGCGAGGTGGGCAGCGACGTGGTCGGCGTCGGGGTGGGGGGGCTCGTCGTGGGCGTGGGCTTGGGCGGGTCTGTCGTCGGCGTGGGGGTCGGGGAGCCCGGCGCGGTGGGCGTGCCGCTGGGCGAGCCCGGCGTGGATGAGGGCGTCGGCGACGCAGATGGGTGGTGCGCGGACCGGGACGGCTGCGGGGTGGCGGCCACCTGCGCCACGTTCGCCTGGCCGCCGCCTCCGGCGGTGTGCGTGGCCGCGACCGGGCTCTGCCGGGGCAGGACGCTCGGCGCGGCACTCCGCGTGGCCGCCGGGGAAGCCACGACCGGCAGGTCATCCTGGACCGGCCTGGGCAGGGTGGACAGCGTCCAGGCGATGAACGCGGCCGCCGCCAGCCCGGTGGCGGCCAGGGCCCCGCGGCCCGCCAGGCTGGTCCTGCGCCGCGGCCGGCGGGGCGGCTGCCACCGGGGGAGGCTGTCCCGCCGGGGAGGCCGGGACCAGCCGGACGGCGGCGGGACGGCGGCACGAGGCCCGGCCTCCGCCAGCGCCGCGGCCGCCCTAGCACCCTCCGCCCCGGGGACCGCCAGCGAACCCCCGGCCATGCCGGGCCAGCTGAGCGTCTGCGGGCTGGACAGGAGGACCCGCAGGTGCTCAGCCCGCAGCGCGACATCCCAGGCGGACAGCGGGCGGGCGGCCGGATCCTGGCGGGTCAGCTCCATGACCAGCGCAGCCACCCCGGGTGGCACGGACGGCGGCAGCGCGGGTATGCCCTGGTCGAGGTGCGCGAGGGCCACGACCAGAGGCTCGCCCGCGAACGGGACATGCCCGGTCAGGCACTGATGTGCCACCACGCCGAGCGAGTACAGGTCGGTCGCGGGCGACGCCGGCGCCCCGGTCGTCCGCTCCGGCGCCAGGTAAGCCGGGGTCCCGATCAGCATCCCGGGCTGGGTGACCTGAGTTTCCCCGTCCGCGTGGGCGATCCCGAAGTCGGTGATCTTGACCAGGCCGTCCGACCTGACCAGCAGGTTTCCTGGCTTGATGTCACGGTGGACCAGGCCGGCCCGGTGCGCGGCGGCCAGCCCCCGGGCCGCCTGGGCGACCACGTCCATCGTGTCCTCGGGCGGGAGCGGCCCCTCGTCCAGCATCCGGGTCAGCGAGAGCCCGTCCACGAGCTCCATCACCAGGTAGCCCGGCTCGGGGGCTACGGCTTCCCCGTAGTCGAAGACCTGGGCGATGTTCGGGTGCGACAGCGAGCCCGCGTAGTGAGCCTCGGCCCGGAACCGGGCCAGGCCTTCCTCGTCACCGGCTTGTTCCGGCCGCACCACCTTGATGGCTACCGGGCGGTCGATAGCCAGGTCGGTGCCACGCCAGACTTCACCCATCCCACCGGTCGCGATATGCACATCGAGCCGGTACCGCCCCCGAAGCACAAGCCCAGGCATCCCCACACTCTGGGAGCTACCCGCCCAGGTGATGATCACTCGTTACGGAACGGCACCGAAAGCACTTCGTTAGGTCACGTCGCGGCGGCGGTTGGCGCCTGGTGTGACGGAGCGAGGCTGGGGGTCCACCACTGTTGGGGCGCACCTGCGGCTCGGGCCGCACGCTGGGCATTGGTCGGGGCCCGGCTGGCATCGTGGCCAGCCGGGCCCCGGATCTCCCCGGCACATCGATAGCAATTTGTGATCGCATCGGGCGTTATATGGCGGTTCAATAGGGCTCACCTCAGGCCCGCTAGCCAGGGGTTATGGCATGCTGCGGGTCCCGCTGCATGAAGTTGCCTATGAAGGAGGCGGCCGCGATGGCTCGACCGCACACAGCTCAGGCACCCAAACTGAAACCCGGTATGCGGGCCAACCGGACGACAGCACGATTGCGAGTGAGCCGATGAGCCTCTCGCGTCGCGGGACGGCATTGGCCGTGGGCGCGCTCGCCGCGGCCATGGGCCTGGCCGCCTGCTCCAAGGCCGCCCCGAGCGGCACTGTGACCTCCACGACCGGCGCGTTCGGCGCGGTGCCGGCGGCCAGCGGCACGCCGCACGCCGGCACGATCACCTGGGCGGAGGCGCCCGGCACCGCGCCGACCTGGATCTTCCCGGTGACGCCCGGTGCCAACTTCTCGACCGGCACGATCAACACCTTCCAGTACTTGATGTGGCGGCCGCTGTACTGGTACGGCAACGGGGTCAGGCCGGTCGTGGTGCCGTCCATGAGCCTGGCCGACCCGCCGGTGTACTCCAATGGCGACACGACCGTAACGGTCCACATGAAGACGAACTACCGGTGGTCGGACGGCCAGCCCCTGACCGCCAAGGACGCCCTGTTCTACCTCGACATGGTGCGGGCCGCCGTGCAGGAGAGCGGAGCGAACTGGGGGCCGTACACCCCACACGTCGGCATACCGGACCAGGTGGTCAGCGCCAGCGCGCCGAACGCCACGACGCTGGTGATCCACCTGGACAAGGCGGTCAACCCGGCCTGGTTCACCGCCAACGCGATGTACGACATCCAGCCGATGCCGGCGCACGCCTGGGCCAAGGCCTCGGCGAACGGGTCGGCCCTGGACTTCACCAACCCGGCCAACGCGAAGAAGATCTACGACTTCCTGGCCAAGCAGTCCGGCTCCACCGGCACCTATGCGAGCAACCCGCTGTGGCAGGTCGTGGACGGGCCGTACCGGCTGACCGCCTTCAACAACACCACCGGCGGGTACACCTTGGCGCCGAACCCAAAGTACGGCGGCCCGAAGTCCAAGGTTGTGCCAACCTTGCAGGCGGTCCCGTACACCTCCGACACCGCCGAGTTCAACGCGGTGCTGTCGCACAGCATCGACCTCGGGTACATGCCGCTGAACGACGTGCCGCAGCTGGGCGCGGTCAAGGCGGCGGGGTACCACGTCTTCGGCTACCCCGGCTGGGGATTCGCCTACGCGAACTACAACTTCGCCGACAAGACCGGCGACTTCAACAACATCATCAACCAGCTCTACATCCGGCAGGCCCTGGCGCACCTGGAGAACCAGGAGGGCTACATCAAGGCCTTCTTCCACGGCGCCGGGGGCCTCGCGTACGGACCGATTCCCTCGGTGCCCACCTCGCCGTACACCCCCGCGAACGCGCTGAAAAACCCCTACCCCTACAGCCTTGCCACGGCGGCCAGCCTGCTGAAGTCGCACGGCTGGCACGTGGTGCCTGGCGGCGCCAGCACCTGCGCGAAGCCGGGCACCGGCCCGGGTGAGTGCGGTGCCGGGATCCCGGCCGGGACCAAGATCTCGTTCAACGTGCTCTACGCCAGCGACCCGGTCATCTTCGGCGAGCAGGTGACCGCGTGGGCCTCGGATGCCAAGAAGGTCGGCATCAACATCAAGTTGGAAAGCGGCACGTTCAACCATGTCATCACCGTGGCCGACGACCCAGGCTCGCCGAAGACCCTCAACGACTGGGCGGTGGCGGTCTACGGCGGCTTCACCGATCCCTACTACCCGACCACCCTGGGCATCTTCAGCAGCGGAGGGTCCCTCAACGGCGGTTTTTACAGCAACTCCCAGGCGGACAAGCTGATCCACGCGTCGGTCACCAGCAATAACCCCGACGCCGTCAAGACCGAGGCGTCCTACCTCACCCAGCAGCAGCCCAGCCTGTTCCAGCCCAACTACGACTTCATCACCGTGTGGAAGAACAACGTCTCCGGCCAGCCGGCCGCGATCGAGGCGACAACCCAGTACTTCCTCAACCCGGAGTTGATGTACCTGACCAAATAGCCCGACCGTGTCGGCGCCACATCCCGGCACGGATATGAGCCTGGACGCCCCGTCCCCGATGGCACCGTGGGTACGGGGGCTCCTGGCCAGGCATGTGACGCACGGCGCGTCACCCGAGCAGAGGCATGAGATGTGACGGCATACCTGATCCGCCGGACGCTGACGGCGGTCGTGGTGCTCTTCGGCGTCTCCATCTTCATTTTCTTCATGCTGCACGTGATCTACCCCACGCCAGCCATCGACGTGCTCGGCCCGCACGCGAACAAGTTCTCCATCGCGCAGTGGAACGAGCAGCACGGCTTCAACGAGCCGTGGATCGAGCAGTACCTGCGCTACCTCAACCAGTTGCTGCACGGGAACCTCGGCTACTCCTACAAGCTGAACCAGAGCGTGGCCGCGCTGTTCCAGGAGCGCTGGCTGCGCAGCGCCTACCTGTCCGGCATCACGCTGCTTCTCTCGGTGCTGATCGCCATCCCGCTCGGCATCTACCAGGCGATCCGGCGGAACACGGCCGGCGACGCCGTGGTGACCACGGGCGCGTTCGTCACCTACGCGATGCCCGACTTCTTCCTCTACCTGATCGCCATCCAGCTGTTCGCGATCGCCATCCCGATATTCAGCTACGAGGGCCCGCAGACCACCTCGATGATCTCGATCATCTTCGACTGGCGCGCGATGACGCTGCCGATCGTCTGCCTCACCCTGCTGGAGCTGGCCGGTTACTCCCGGTACATGCGGTCGGCGGCGATCGACACGCTGGCCCACGACTACATCAAGGCTGCCCGGGCCAAGGGGCTGCCGGAGCGGCTGGTCCTGTGGCGGCACCTGGTCCGCAATGCCTTCCTGCCGATGATCACCCTGATCGGCCTGTCGATCCCGGCATTGCTGGCCGGCAACCTGGTCTGTGAGGCGGTCTTCAATTTCCCCGGCCTCGGGCTGCTCTTCTACGACGCGCTCGGCACCGCCGACTACCCCATCCTGCTCGCCTACACGCTGGTGGGCGCCGCCCTGGTCGTCGTGGGAAACTTCGCCGCCGACATCGCCTTGACGGTCGCCGATCCGCGGATCCGGCTCGTCTGACTGGTCCAGGAGATCTTGTGACTAACATCGCCCCAGAACTTCCGCCGCCGGGCCTGGAGCGCATACCCGAGGGCGGCGCGGTCGGCCCGCCGCAAAGCGGCTGGCGGCTGGCGGCACGGGAGTTCGCGCAGAATAAGCTGGCCGTCCTCGGGCTGGGCGCGCTGATCTTCTTCGTGATCTTCTGTTACCTTGGGCCGCTGGTCTACCACGGCGGGCTGACCTCCGACCTCACGGCCACCAACGTGCCGCCGTCCATCGGGCACCCGCTGGGCACCGACAACCAGGGCTTCGACGTGCTTGAGGAGCTGATGGTCGGCGGCCGGGCCGCGCTGGAGATCGGTTTTCTCTCCGCGCTCATCGGCATGGTCATCGGCGCGGTCTGGGGCGCGGTGGCCGGCCTGGCCGGCGGGCTGTTTGACGGGTTCCTGATGCGGATCGTGGACGTGCTGCTGTCCATCCCGTTCCTGTTCGTCATCCTGATCGTCGCGGTCCGCTACGGTGCGACGGTTCTCGGGCTCAGCGTGATCATCGGGATATTCACCTGGCAGGTCCCGGCCCGGCTGGTCCGGGGCGAGGTGCTCACGCTGCGCGTGCGGGACTTCGTCTCCGCGGCACGCGCCGCGGGATCGGGGCGGATCCGGCTCATCAACCGGCACCTGCTGCCCAACTCGCTCGGGGTGATCATCGTGACCGCCACATTCTCCGTGGCGGACGCGATCCTGGCCGTCGCCACCCTCGGCTTCCTCGGGTTCGGCCTGCACTATCCCAATTTCGACTGGGGCGACATGCTCAACAACGGGATCACCTACCTGCAGGACGGTTACTGGTGGCAGGTCTACCCGGTCGGGATCTGCATCATCGTGGTGGTGATGGCCTGCAACCTGCTGGGCGACGCGCTCCGGGACGCGCTGGACGTGAGGCTGCGCCGCCGGTGACCGCCCGTTTCATGCCTTACGACCCGCCCGCCAGGCCGCCGACCCAGGAGTAGCCCGGATGCCCCCAGTCCTCCACATCAGCGACCTGTCCACGCACATCCAGCTCACCAAGTCGGTCATCCACGCCGTCGGCAACGTGGACCTGACCATCGAGCCGGGGGAGGCGCTCGGGCTGGTGGGTGAGTCGGGGTGCGGGAAGTCGATGACGGGCCTGTCCATCATGGGGCTGCTGCCACCAGGGGGAGCGATCGTCAGCGGCTCGATCAAGCTGGACGGCAGGGAACTGGTCGGCCTGAGTGACGCCGAGTTGCGCACGATCCGCGGCAACGACGTGGCCATGATCTTCCAGGATCCGCTGACCTCACTGGATCCCACTAAGACGATCGGCTACCAGGTCGCCGAGCCGGTCCGGCTGCACAAGGGGGCGAGCAAGGCGGCGGCCCGGGCCCGGGCGACCGAGGTGCTCGGGCTGGTCGGCCTGCCGCGGCCGGCCGAGCGCCTGGGCGACTACCCGCATCAGCTCTCCGGCGGGCTGCGCCAGCGCGTGATGATCGCGATGGCGCTGAGCTGCGAGCCCAAGCTGCTGATCGCCGACGAGCCGACGACCGCTCTGGATGTCACCATCCAGGCGCAGATCCTCGCGTTGCTGCATGACCTCAAGGACCGCCTCGGCATGGCCATGCTGCTGATCACGCACGACATGGGGGTGATCGCCGGGCACGCGGACCGGGTCCAGGTGATGTACGCGGGCCGGATGGTCGAGGCCGCCGAGACCGGGAACCTTTTCCGGCACATGCGTCATCCGTATACGCGTGCGCTGCTTGCGTCCATCCCGCAACTGAATTCCAGCAGCACGCAGCGGCTGTTCAGCATCAGCGGGCTCCCGCCGGATCTGGCGCGGCCGCCAGTCGGCTGCCGGTTCGCGCCGAGGTGCAGCCAGGCTAGCGACAAGTGCCGTAGCCAGGAGCCACCGCTGGCAGGCGAGAACGAGGAGCACCGGTTCGCCTGCTGGCACCCGGTTGATGGTCCCGCCGGTGCGCAGGCGGCGGACGGCAGGGCCGCTGATGGGCACCCGGCCGTCGCCGGGCCGGCCGGACGGCGCCGCGAGAACGGGCAGGCGCCGCCGGGAACGCCCCTGCTCGAGGTGCGCGATCTCGTCAAGGAGTTCCCGGTCACTGCTGGTGCGATCCTGCAGCGCAGGGTGGCCAGCGTGCACGCGGTGTCCAACGTCTCGTTCACCGTGTCGGCAGGCGAAACGTTCGGCCTAGTGGGCGAGTCCGGCTGCGGCAAGACGACCATCGGGCGGGTGGTGGTGGCGCTGGAGCGCCCGGACTCGGGCGCCGTGCTGCTCGGCGGCCAGGACGTTTCCGCCCTCAGTGGCGGCGAGCTGCGAAGGCAGCGCCGTGACCTGCAGCTGATGTTCCAGGATCCGTACTCTTCGCTCGACCCGAGGATGCGGGTCGGCTCGATCATCCGCGAGCCGCTCACCATCCAGCGTGTCGGGAGCCGCCGGGATCAGGAGCAACGTGTGTTCGAACTGCTCGATGAGGTCGGCCTGCCGCGCCATGCGGTCGAGCGCTACCCGCACGAGTTCTCCGGCGGACAGCGGCAGCGGATCGGCCTGGCCCGGGCGCTCACCCTGAGCCCGAAGGTCATCGTCGCCGATGAGCCGGTCAGCGCGCTTGACGTCTCCATCCGGGCGCAGGTCCTCAACCTGATGAAGCGCCTGCAGGCTGATCACGGCCTCACCTATATCGTCATCTCCCACGACCTCGCGGTCGTCAAGTACATGGCCGACCGAATCGGTGTCATGTACCTGGGCAAGCTGGTCGAGATGGGCTCCGCAGATGACATCTACCAGCGGGCGGCACATCCTTACACGGCCGGGCTCATCGCGGCCATCCCAGTACCAGATCCCGAGGTAGCCAGGGCTCGGAACGAGGCGGGGATCACGGGCGAGCTACCCAGCCCGATCAGCCCGCCGTCGGGCTGCAGGTTCCGGACCCGGTGCCCGTTCGCGCAGGATCTGTGTGCCGAGGAGGAACCACAGTTGCGCTCGTTCAGTCCCGGGCATATCGCTGCCTGTCATTTCCCGTTGCAGGGTCAGGCTGAGGCCTCCTTACCCGTATGCATCTGAGGCGGCGCCCTCCAGCGCCGCGACGGCCAGTGCACCGAGCGAGGGGAGGTCATAGCCGCCTTCCTGGACCAGAACCGCGGGGCCGAGCGCGGCCAGCCACCGGCCCGCAGCCCGGTAGGCAGCCTCGGTGACCCGCAGCGGGCTTTCCGGGTCGGCCGCCGCCGCGTCCAGGCCCAGCGACACCACCACGGCCTCCGGGCCGAACGCACCGGCCTCCGTCCACAGCTTGTCCAGCGCGGCCAGCCACCCGTCGTCGCCGGTCCCCGGGGCCAGCGGCAGATTCCGGGTGAAACCCGCGCCCGGGCCGGCGCCCCGCTCATCCGCGTAGCCGGCGTAGTGCGGGAACCAGCCCGCGCCCGGGTCAACGTGCAGTGACCCGTACCAGACGTCGGCCCGGTCCCAGAAGATCATCTGCGTGCCGTTGCCGTGATGCGCGTCGATGTCCAGCACCGCGACCCGGGCCGCCCCGGCCACCCGGAGCGCCTCGGCCGCCACCGCGGCGTTGTTCAGGTAGCAGGACCCGCCGTAGGCACGGCGGGTGGCGTGATGCCCGGGCGGCCGGCACAGCGCGTAGGCCACCGGCGTGCCCGAGCTGACCAGGTCCGCGGCGGTCTGCGCGGCGTCCGCGGCGCCCCGGATCGCAGCCCAGCTGCCCGGGCCGACCAGCGTCATCGTGTCGTAGCAGTACAGCCCGGCCCGGCCGTGCACGGCGGGCGGGATGCGCTCCGGCAGGCCGGCCACCAGGCCCGGGGTGGGGAACACGTAGGGCACCACCCGGTCGCGGCCGTGCTCCGCGGGCAGCCCGGCCGCCTCCCAGTCGGCCCACACCGAGGCCAGGTGGCCGAGCAGCGCGGGGTCGTGCACCCGGCGCAGGATCGTGTCGTCGTGCTCCCGCGCGGCGGTCACCGGCGCGCCCGCCGCGGCCAGCGCGTCGCGCAGCACCAGCGCCCGGGCGGGGACCTCGGTGCCGGGCTCACGCACGCCCAGCCACACCTCACCCGCGGGGTCATGCCGCAGGCAGTCCTCGCTCCACACCACCGGCACCGGCAGGCTCACGTGCACCCTCCCCAGGCGGCGCGGCGGCGGTTACCATCGCGGGATGCCCCGCGTCCCTGATCTTGGCATCACCCTCGGCCTGCTGCCACCCGGCCCGACCGGGTCGGTGCTCGACGTGCCGGGTGCCGGGCTGGGGCACGCCACCGTGTGGCGGGACGAGCCGCCCCCGCCGGCCGGCCGGGGCATCGCCCGGACCGGGGTGACCGTGATCGACCCGGGCGGGGACCTGTTCCGTTACCCGGTCCCGGCCGGCGGCGCGGTTCTCAACGGGGCAGGTGAATGCACCGGGATGCTGGCCGCGCAGGAATGGGGCCTGGCCGAGACGCCGGTGTTCCTGACCTCGACCATGCAACTGGGACGCGTGTACGACGCGGCCTGCGGGCTGCTCATGGACGAGCAGGCCGCGATCGGCGACGAGGACGTCATCATCCCCATCGTGGCCGAGTGCGACGACAGTTTCCTCAACGAGAACCGCCGGATGCAGGTCCAGCCGGGCGACGTGCGGGAGGCGCTGGCGGCGGCCAGGGCGTCCGCCGGGGCGGGCGCCCCGGGCGCGCGCCCGGCCGGGCCCGTGGCCGAGGGCGCGGTCGGCGCCGGGACCGGGATGAGCTGCCTGGGGTACAAGGGCGGCATCGGGACCGCGTCCCGGGTGATCCCCGGCGGGGCCACCGTGGGGGTGGTGACGATGACCAACTTCGGCGACCGGGAACGGCTCACCGTGGCCGGGGTGCCGGCCGGGCGGCTGCTGCCGGATCCGGCGGCTGGCCTGGCGGGCCGGCAGGCCGGGCCCGGCAGCGGGGCGGGCCCGGCCCGGCCGGGACCGGCGGGCTCGTGCATCGTGGTGGTGCTCACCGACGGGCCGCTGGACGCCGCGGCCTGCCAGCGGCTGGCCCGCCGGGCCGGGCTCGGCCTGGCCCGGGTGGGCAGCACCGCGCACCACGCCAGCGGGGAAATCTTCCTGGCCCTGGCCACCGGGCTGCGCGCCCCGCGCGGGGAGGCGCCGCCGGGGTCCCCGGTGACCGGCAGCGCGCTGGACGACTACTTCGCCGCCGTGGTCGAGGCCACCGAGGAGGCCGTGCTGAACAGCCTGCTGCAGGCGGGCACGGTGACCGGCCGGGACGGCCATACCTCCTACGGGCTGCCCGCGGGCCCGCTGCGCGCGCTGCTCGCCGGCCTCCCGGGGAGCCCGCGATGACCGGCTCCGGGCCGCCGGCCGCGCCACGGCGGCCCCCCGCGGGCGGCGGGCCGGACGCCGACCCGTACGCCTGGATGCGCGACAAGGACCAGCCGGAGATGCGGGACTACCTGGCCGCCGAGCGGGCCTGGTACGACGGGCAGACCGCGCCGCAGCGCGGGCTGCGGGAGGAGTTGTTCGCGGAGCTGGCCGGGCGGCTCGTCCCGGCCGAGGAGTCGGCCCGCTGGCGCCAGGGCCAGTTCTGGTACTTCACCAGGACCGTCGCCGGGCAGCAGCTGGAGCAGTTCTGCCGCGCCGCGGGCCCCGGGGGCACGGGCCCCGGCGGCCCGGTCGAGGTGCTGCTGGACGGGAACGTGCTGCTGGACGATCCGGCCTGCACCGGGAGCTACGCGGAACTGGGCGTCCGCGAGGTCAGCCCGGACGGGCGGTACCTGGCCTACTCGGTCAACTTCGCGGGCGACGAGGTGTACCAGCTGCGCGTGCGGGACCTGGCCACCGGCATGGACCTGGCCGGGCGGATCGAGGGCACGTACTACGGGCTGGCCTGGGCCGCGGACTCGCGGGCGCTGCTCTACGTGGTCACCGACGCCGCGTACCGGCCGCATGAGGTCTGGCGGCACGAGCTGGGCTCCGCGCCGGACCAGGACACGCTGGTGTACCGGGAGGACGACGAGCGGTTCGAGCTGACCGTCCGGGCCACCCGCAGCGGCGCGTGGCTGCTGATCGAGGCCGCGTCCCGGGACACCACCGAGACCCTGATGATCCCGGCCGGGGACATCCGCGCCGAACCGTCCGTTGCGGAAAAAAGAAAGCCGGGCACGGAGTACTACGCGGACCATGCGGACGGGCCGGGCGGGGGCGAGCTCTACCTGGTCACGAACGCCGGGGCGGCTGAGTTCCGGCTGGTCCGGGCGCCGGTCACGGCGCCCGGGCGGGCGGCCTGGACCGAGGTCATCGGGCCGGCCGCGGACACCCGGCTGGTGCGCTGCGACGTGTTCGGGCGGTACCTGGTCGTGGAGCAGCGCCACGGGGCCGCGACCCAGCTGCGCGTGGTGGACCGCGAGACCGGGGCCTGGCACCTGATCGGGGCGGGCGCCCCGGAACGGTCGCTGGCCCTGGCGGTCAACGAGGAGTACACGGCGGCCACGGTGACCGTGCGCACCGAGTCGCTGACCGAGCCACCGTCCTGGCACGACGTGGACCTGGCCACCGGCCGCTGGGAGCTGCGCAAGCGCCAGGAGGTGCCCGGCTACGACCCGGCGGCGTATGTGACCGAGCGGGTCAGCGCCCCGGCCGGGGACGGCACCCTCATCCCCGTCACCGTGGCGTACCGGCGCGGGCTGCGCCGCGACGGCTCGGCGCCCGCCCTGCTGTACGGGTACGGCGCGTACGAGGCGTGTTCCTGGCCGGAGTTCGAGCTGGGCGTGCCCAGCCTGCTGGACCGGGGGTTCGTGTACGCGGTCGCGCACGTGCGCGGCGGCGGCGAGGGCGGCCGCCGCTGGTGGGCCGAGGGCCACCTGGACCGCAAGCGCACCACGTTCACCGACTTCATCGCGGCGGCGGACACGCTGGCCGGTGCGGGGTGGGCGGCCCCGGACCGGATCTCCTCGCGCGGGCTGTCGGCCGGCGGGCTGCTCCAGGGCGCCGTGTTCTCCCTGGCCCCGGGCCGGTGGCGGGCGGTGGTGGCCGAGGTCCCGTTCGTGGACGTGGTGACCACGATGCTCGACCCGACCATCCCGCTGACCGTCAATGAGTGGGACGAGTGGGGTGATCCCCGGGACCCGGCCATGCGGGCGTACCTGCGGTCCTACAGCCCGTACGACAACGTGCCCGCCGGCCCCCGGCCCGACCTGCTGGTCACCGGGAGCCTGCACGACCCGCGGGTGCTGATCCACGAGCCCGCCAAGTGGGTGGCCCGGCTCCGGGCCACCGACAGCGCCGCGGGCGGCGGCCCGGGCAGCCGGGTCCTGTTCCGCCCGGAGCTGGGCGCCGGGGCGCACGTCGGCCCGGCGGGCCGCTACGACCAGCTCCGCTACGAAGCCGAGATCCTGGCCTTCATCCTGACCGCCGCCGGCCGCGCGGTTCCTTAGCGGCCTGGGATGCCACTCGTCGTATCCGCACCATGAGGGCGGCCGAGGGCATGACCTTGCCCGACATGTAGGTGGACAACCGGGACCGCGACGTCCCTAGCCGAGCGGCGAAATCCTGCTGCGAAAGGGCGGAGGCCCGCACCAGGGATCGTCTCGGATCGCGTGCGCCAGACGGCGCCAGTCCGGAAGGGTCCCTCGCTCTACGGCGGCCAGCACACCCTCGAAAGGCCAGGTCTGCACCGGGTCTTCAGGTGACGCCGTAGTGTTGCGGAACTTCAGGGGGCTCGTCACGTCACTATCTGACCGCCGCCCGCACCCCGGGCACAACTCAAAATCAAGACGGTCTTTAGGGTTGTCATCTACCCCGACTAGACTAACTTCATGGTGAAGGCCATGCGTAACCGCGACCTAGTCCGGGCGCTTGTGCGGCACGGCTGCACTTCCAAGGAGGGCAAGGGTGACCACCAGAAGTGGTACTGCCCGTGCGGGAAGCACATGGCGGTCATCGTGGAGACCCGCATCGTCTCGCCGGGTGTCGTGCGGGACACCATGGCGAAGTTAGCGTGCCTGCCGGAGGGATGGCTGCAGTGAGCACCTACACAGTGCGCGCCAAGCGCTGGAAGCACGGCTGGGAGTTGCATGTTGACGGCATCGGGGTCACGCAATCCCGGAATCTCGACGGGGCAGAGCAGATGGTCCGCGACTACGTCGAGACGCTCACCGACCACGACACCGCCGACGATGCTGTTGTCATCCGGGCTGAGGTTGGCAGCGGACTGGATGAAGAAGCCGAGGCCGCACGAGCGGCGGTCGCCGAGGCTGAGCATGCGCTCCGGGCAGCGGCCGCGAGATCGCGTCAGGTTGCCCGCCGGCTGAGGGAAGAGGGCTTGTCCGGGCGGGACATCGCGGCCATCTTGCACGTTTCGGCGCAGCGCGTTTCTCAACTACTCAAGAGCTTAAAGTCCGCCTCGCACTGAGGTCTGGGCCGCACCGCGATCCTCAGAGCAGGCCGCGCGGCCAGAGGCTCACCAGCTTTCCTCATCCCTCATCGCAGCCAGGGGTCTCAGATAGCCTGTCTGTCCCGTCGCCTGGCCGCATCGGCGGGCGATAGCCTGGCCGGCCGGCGTGATACGGCCCGATGCCCCGGGATCGGTACGGGCCAGGAGGCGGGCACGGTTCTCGAGTTCGGGTTCCAGGCCCAGGGCAGCGCGGCGGGCATCGGCGCGGGAGGAGGCAGCCAATGCGCGGGCTCCGGGATAAGAGGGTGCTCATCAGCGGGGGCAGCAGCGGGATCGGCAAGGCGACCGCCCAGCGTTTCCTCGAGGAGGGCGCCCGCGTGTTCCTCTGCGGGCTCGACCCTCAGGAGGTGGAGGCGGCCGTCGCCGAGTTGCAGGCCTTCGGGACGGCTTCCGGCGTTCCGGCTGACGTCAGCCGCGAAGCGGACGTGACGCGGCTGGCCGACTCGGCCCGTGCGGCGCTCGGCGGCATCGACGTGCTGATCAACAACGCGGGGATCGCCTGGCGCGAGCCCTTTCTCAGCATGACCCCGGCCCACTGGGACCGCGTGATCGCCGTCAACCTGCGCGGGATGTTCCTGGTGGCGCAGGCCGTCGCCCAGGTGCTGGTGGACCAGGGCAGCGGGGGCGTCATTGTCAACATGTCCTCGACGAACGGCCTGGGCGGCGAAGCGGACTACGCCCACTACAACGCGTCCAAGGGGGGCGTGCTGCTGCTGACCAAGACCATGGCGGTCGAACTCGGGCGCCACGGCATCCGGGTCAACGCGCTGTGCCCCGGGTACATCGAGACACCGCTGAACACGGCCATCAGCGCCGGCCTCGGCGGCCGCGATTTCGCCGGCGCGTATGCCGACGCCAGCATCCCGCTGGGCCGTCCGGGCCGGTCATCGGAGGTGGCAGCGGCCTATGCCTTCCTGGCCTCGGACGACGCTTCCTTCATCACCGGCGCGGAGATCGTCATCGACGGCGGGCAGCTCGCGGTCATGTGATCCGGGCCGGCCGCAGGCCGCCCGCGGCCGTCCTGGTCCTGGGCCTGCGCGCCCGGCGGGCCGCGGGGCGGCGCCGATCAGCCTGACGAACTCAGGCCGGCGCGCTGGCGCTGGGCGTCGTGACGGTCGCGGTGCCGGCCACGGCCAGGGCTGCGGGCAGGCCGGGGCAGCTGCCGGTGCCGCCCGGCGCGCGGGTGGACAGGGCGCCGGCGGCGCAGCCGAGGGCGGCGGCCTCGGGCAGGCCCAGGCCCTGGAGGAGGCCCGTGATCAGCCCGGCGTTGAAGCAGTCACCGGCCCCGGTGGCGTCGACGGGCGTGACGGGCGGGACGCTGACCCGGTGCCGCCGGGTGCCGTCGGCGCACAGCGCGCCACGGGCACCGAGCTTGACCACGAGGCGGGACCCGGCCGCGGTCAGCACCGGCACCGCCGCGGCCAGGTCGGGCTCACCGCTGAGGTGGACCGCCTCGGCCTCGTTGGGCAGCAGCAGGTCCGCCCGGGCCAGCGCGGCGGTGAGCCGGTCGTCGCCCCACCGGCCGGACGGATCCCAGTTGGTGTCCAGGGACACGGTCGCCCCGCCGGCCTGCGCGGCCGCCATCACCGCGGCCAGGCCGGGCCCGAGCGAGTCCTCGACCAGGAAGTAGGAGCTGATATGCAGGTGCCGGGCGCGGGTGAGCAGCGCGGCCGGGACGTCGGCGGCGGTCAGCGAGCCCACCGCCCCGAGGGCGGTCAGGATGGCCCGGTCCCCGCCGTTGGACAGGGCCACGGTCATCCCGGTCGGCACGTCCTCGCGCACGGCCACGGCGCCGGTGCCGACCCCGGCCCGGGCCAGCTGGTCCAGCATGAACTGGCCCGCCGGGTCGTCACCGACCGCGGCGACCAGCGCCACACTGAGGCCGAGCCGCGCGGCGGCCACCGCGGTGATCGACGCCGAACCGCCGACCACCAGCGACATGCTGTCGACGAGCTTCTCCTGCTGGCCGAAGCCGGGGGTGACGTCGCGGCCGAGGACGAGCACGTCCGGGTTGCAGTCGCCGACGACCACCAGGTCGATGACGTCAGGATCCGGGACCCCGGGCGGCGGTCCTTCAGGCGGTGACAACGTTGACTCCAGCGTCCTCGAGCCGGGCCGCGTCCTCGGCGGCGATCCCGGCGTCGGTGACCAGCACGTCGATCTCCCCGGCGGTGCAGATGCGGGCGAACGCGCGGCGGCCCACCTTGGAACTGTCCGCCGCGATCACGACCTTGGCCGCCTGCCGGGCCATCAGCCGGTTGATGCTGGCCTCCCCCTCATGATGGGCGGTGGCGCCGGCCGCCGCGTCGATCCCGTCCACGCCCAGGATGGCCACGTCCAGGGTGACCTGCTCCAGCACCCCGGTGGCCAGCGGCCCGGTCAGCTCGTAGGACTGCGGGCGGGCCACCCCGCCGGTAGTCACGATCTTGATGTGCTGGCGGACGGCCAGCTCGGTCGCGATGTTCAGCGCGTTGGTCACGACCGTGAGGCCGGGCGGGGGCACCTGCCCGTTCAGGTCGGAGCGGGTGGCCAGGGCCCGGGCCACCTCGGTGGTGGTGGTTCCGCCGTTCAGCCCGGCGATCTGGCCCGGGCGCACCAGCCCGGCCGCGACCGCGGCGATGCGCTGCTTCTCGGAGGGATGCCGCTCGCTCTTGTACCGCAGCGGCAGGTCGTAGGTGACGCCCTGGGCCACCGCGCCGCCGCGGATCCGGGTCAGCATCTGCTGGGTGGCGAGTTCGTCGAGGTCCCGGCGGACGGTGGCCTCGGACACGCCGAGGGCCTTCGCGGCCTCCTCGACCTGGAGCTGCCCGGCGGCCGCGAGCAGCTCCAGCAGCTCATTCCACCGCCGATACCGGGTCACCGACGCCTCCGATCACGTGCAGCAGGCGGGCGACCTCCGCGGCGACCGCATCGCGCCCCGCCGAACCGTACCGCCTGGGATCGACCATTCCCGCATCGCCATTCAGGCACGCACGGACGGCCGCGGTGAAGGTCTTATTCAGCTGCGTCGCCACGTTAATCTTGGTCATTCCCGCGCGGACCGCCGCGGCCAGGCCGGCGTCGGGGACGCCGGACGAGCCGTGCAGCACCAGCGGCACGCTGACCGTGTCGTGGATCCTCGCGATGAGGCCCAGGTCCAGGGCCGCATCGCGGGTCAGCATCGCGTGCGAGCTGCCGACCGCGACCGCCAGCGCATCCACCCCGGTGGCGCCGACATAGGCGCTGGCCTCGTCCGGCCGGGTCCGGGCGCCCGGCGAATGCACGCCGTTCTTCCCGCCGATCTCGCCGAGTTCCGCCTCCACCCAGATGCCCCGGTCGTGGCACCACCGGGCCACCGCCGCGGTGGCCTCCACGTTCTGCCCGTAAGACAGCGCCGACGCGTCGTACATGACCGACCCCAGGCCGAGCCCGGCCGCCGCGTGCACGAGGTCCTCGCGGGTGGCGTGGTCCAGGTGGACCGCGACCGGCACGGTGACCGAGTCCGCGATCGACAGGCAGGCCCGCGCGATCGGCTCCAGCGCGCCGTGGTACGCGGCGCAGTTCTCGCTGATCTGCAGCACCACGGGCGCGGCCGCGGCCTGCGCCCCGGCCACGATGGCCTCCGCGTGCTCGATGCCGATCACGTTGAACGCGCCGACCCCCCGGCCCGCCGCCTGGGCGGACCGGATGATCTCGCTCATCCCGGCGGCCGCCATCAGCGGGCCTCCCCGCGCACCGCCGCGGCCCCGTCCCCGGCGGTGGCCCCGTCCCCCATGATGGCTCCGTCGCCCACGGCGGCCGCCCCGTCACCGGGGCCGCCCGTCCTGGCCCGCGTCACCGTGATCCCGGCCCGCACCGAGGCGTAGTCCGCGGGACTGAACTCCCCGGCCACCGGGGCCAGGGCCGCCGCGGTGCCGAGCGCGACCGCGTGCCGCAGCCGCTCGTCCCACGGGTGCCCCAGGGCCAGCCCGTGCACCAGGCCCGCGGTCGCGGCGTCGCCGGCCCCGGTCGCGTTCCCGGCCACCACGGCCGGCGGGACCGCCTGCCAGTGATCGTCTCCGGTGTCCGCGTGCAGCCCGTCCGCGCCCAGCGAGACCACGACCGCCGCCGGGCCGGCGGCCCGCAGGTCGCGGGCCGCCGCGGCCACGGCCTGCCGGTCCACCCGGCCGGGAACGGGACCAGCCGGACCGGAACCGGACAGCGGCCGGCCGGCGAAATCCTCCAGCTCAGCCAGATTCGGCTTGACGATGTCGGGCCCGGCCGCCGCACCCAGGCGCAGCGCCTCCCCGTGCGCGTCCAGCAGCACCGGCACCCCGGCGGCGGCGGCCAGCACGATGAGCTCCGCGTACGTGCCGGGGGCCAGCCCCGGCGGCAGGCTCCCGGACAGGACCACGGCCGCGCACCCGGACAGGACCGAGGCGTAGCGCTCCCTGAACTCCGCGTACCCGTCCGCGGCGATCCGCGGGCCGGGCTCGCTGAACAGGGCCGCGTCCCCGGTCCGCCCGTCCACGATCGTGAACGTCCGCCGTGTCTCCCCCGCCACCCTGGTGAACGCCGCGGGCAAGGCCAGGGCGGCGAGCTCCGCCGTCACCGCCTCCCCGGTGGTCCCGCCGACCAGGCCCATGACCAGGACCTCGGCCCCCAGCGCGTGCAGCGTGCGGGCCACGTTCAGGCCCTTGCCGCCGGGACGTGCGTGCACCGAGGACGGCCGGTTCACCCCGGACCAGTCCACGGCCGGCACGTGATGGGTGACGTCCAGGGCGGGGTTGAGGCAGACGACCGCGATCACATCAACCGCCGGCCTCAGGGGGTGAGGATGACCGAGCGGGCCAGGTTCCGCGGCCGGTCCGGGTCCAGCCCGCGGGCCCGGGCCAGCGCCACGGCCACCCGCTGCACCCGGACCAGCTCGGCCAGCGGGTCCTCGTCGCTGAGCCAGGCCGTGCCGCCGGCCGCGGCGATCTCGGCGCCCAG
>CAVPIM010000010.1:0-511914 GCA_963704995.1 uncultured Actinomycetes bacterium
GGGTCTCGGCGTCGTCGCCCTCTGGACCGTCGGCGCACTTCTCCTCGGCGCGCTCGTCCTGGAATCCCGAGATGCATTACCCGTGCCTGGGCTGTCGGCATGGACGTAAGCACGTGGCCGAGAGGTGTCCAGCCTCAGGACAGCTTGTGTCCCTGGGGACTTGAACCCCCATGTGTCCGAGGGGCGAGCCGACCCTTACGTACATCCCTGCGGTCACAGGCGAGCTGGTTGCCGGTGGCGGTGACCGACCGCGGAACCGCAGTTAAGGCGGACGACCGCGACAGGACGTTGCACTGGACGCCTAGCGTCCTGTAGCTGGATCGGCAAGGTGGGCGCGCACGAGGGGCATGCTTGCCTGTCTCCTTGCTGGTGAGTACCATTCCGCGAGCGGCGCTACTCCCTCGATCAGTGCGGCTGATTTCCCTGGGGCGTCCGGGTCGTGGGCGCCGGTTCAGTCAACGGTGGTGGACGAGGTGGGGCAGGCTTGCCCAGCATGTCGATGCTGCATGTGCGCGTGGTGAGCCCGGCCGACCTGAGTGACGGGGTTGAGGAGGTACTGCGCCGACAGCCTGGAGCCGCCAATCTCGTGGTGCTCGTGGGGGTGGCTCGCGAGCCTAGTGGTGACCTGTTCCAGGTCAACCTGGTCCGCGAGTGCGTTCAGCAGGTCGTCAGCGAGCTGCGTGAGCTGGGCATCGACCAGCGCGGCTCGATCAGCTGGCGCGGAGTCGACACGGCGATCGGCACGGGCATGCGGCGGGCCGAGCGCGACGCGCCGGGCGAGGGAGCCGACGCCATCATCTGGGACGAGGTCATCGCCAGTACGGGTGAGGACTCCACGCTGACCTGGACGTTCATGGCGTTCATGATCCTTGCGTGCATCCTCGCGGCGATCGGCGTCGCGAAGAACTCCCCGATCACCATTGTCGGCGCGATGGTCGTCGGTCCTGAGTTCGGCCCGCTTGCCGGGATAGCGGTCGGCCTGCGGCTGCGCCGCGGAGACGCCGTGCGCCGCGGGACAATAGCGCTCGTCGTCGGGTTCGCCGGAGCGATCGCCGTGACGGCTGCCGTCGCCGTGGTGTGGCGCGCCAGCGGCCTGGTCCATGCCAGCGACCTGGCGAACTCAACCGGCACCGAGTTCATCTATCAGCCTGGTTGGTTCTCGCTCATCACGGCGCTGGTGGCCGGCGCCGCAGGGACACTGTCACTTACCTCCGCCAAGTCGGCGGCGCTGGTGGGCGTATTCATCTCGGTCACCACGATCCCGGCGGCGGGTAACGGAGCGCTGGCCCTGGTGTTCGGCCGGTTCCATGACGCGGCAGAGTCAGGTCTCCAACTGATCATCAACCTCACCGGCATCGTCCTCGCCGCCTACCTGGTCCTGCTCGCGCGGGGGCACTCCCGCGTCACCGACGACCAGCCCGACCCGCCAGCCGCCATCACCTGATACAAGGCTGAGACGGCCGTGCATACATCAGGCCGCCGCCCCGCATCTAACGGTGTGTCCGAGGAGGGACCTGACCAATTGCCTACGCAGACAATCTTTGCGCCGACTTCCCGGTTGGCGGCAGGTGGTGAGGCTGCATACCTAGCCTGTGGTGGCGAAAGCTCACATTCGTTCGTGCGGTCTTGTCCCGGACGTGTTCGCTGACCCGTTGGCAGACGGCGTTGCTGTCGGCGGCAGTGACGGCGGTCCGTTGCCGCGACCGCGGTCCGGGGGGCTGGCTCGGGCCCGGCCCTCGCTAGACGACCCTCGCGCCGGCTATCCATACGGCCCGGACGTTGCGGATCGCTCCTATGTCAACGGTGGGCTCGCCGTCAACCAGCAGCAAGTCGGCGCGCCGTCCGGCGGCGATGACGCCGCGATCGTTCAGGCCGAAGGTCCTGGCCGGCAGCGTTGTGGCCGACCTGACCGCCTCGGCCGGGGTCAGGCCGGCGTCGACCAGCAGTCCCAGTTCGTCCGCCAGCGAGGTGCCGTGCGGGGGACTGAACGGGACGCCGGTCTCGTTGTTGGCGTCGGTACCGGCGACGATGGTCAGCCCGGCCGCGCGGGCGACGATGACGGAGCTGCGGGCGTGTGCGTAGTCCACCGGCGGGGCTACCTTCAGCTGGCGCAACAGGCGGAACGTCAGCTTGCCGCCGACGGCGGCGCTGACTCCCCGCATCATCGTGAGGGTGGGGATCAGCACGCTGCCCCGGGCGGCTAGGGCCGCCGCCTCGCCGGCACTGAGGTCGCGATTGAGGGGCGTGTGGGTGATCACGTCCACGCCAGCGTCGTCAGCGAGCCTCAGCGCGGTGGAGGTGACTGCATGCGCGATGACTATCAGCCCCTGCGTGTGGGCGGCCGTGACGATCGCCGCGATGGTCGGGGCCGGCAGCGCCGCCGTGCCGGGCATCCGCGGATCCTCCACGATGACCTTGATGTAGTCGACACCTTCGCTCGCGCGGTCTGCGACGAATCGCGCTGCGTCCGTCGCGCTGGTCACCGCACTCGAACTGGCGAAGCCCATCTTCTTGGTGTGGGTTCCGCCGGGGGCGCTGGCCGGCATACCGGCCCGCAGCACTGTGGGGAGGCCAGCCAGGTCACGTAGTGAGTCCAGTGCCGCCAGGTCTCGTGTAGCCAGGTCGAGCACGGTGGTCACGCCTGCCCGAGCGCACTGTTCGAGGTCGGACCGGGTGTCAATGTGCACGTGGCTGTCGATGAGACCCGGCAGCAGTACGCGGGCGGTCCCGTCGACTGTCTCGGCATTCGCCGGCCGCGCCACGTCGTCGGCGATTAGTCCATCGTGGACGATAACCGTGCGTGGCCCGGTCACCCCCGTACCGTCGAAGACGCGGACGTTGGTGAACACAGTGGTGGCAGTCATGGACCCGCCTTGTTTCTCGGTGAGTTCGTTCAGGTGGAGGCGTGGGAGCTGGTCATCAGTGCGGCGAGGTCCTCGGGGTGCAGGAACGACGGCGGCGGTGGGGGACCCCAGGCGAAGAGGCCGCGTGCACCTTCCAGGTCCTCCGGTGTCCACAGCTGGTCATCGACGATGCAGTCCATGTCCGAGTAGTACTCGGAGAAGTTGCCCGCCGGATCTTTGAGATACCAGAAGAAGTTCGACCCCGCGAAATGGCGGCCGAGCCCCCAGACGTGTCGCTCCGGGCGCCCCTCGAGCATGGCGTACGCGCCGCGGCCGACGTCGTCGATATCGTCGACCTGCCACGATGTGTGGTGCAGGAAGTTCACCGGCGCGGACAGGACCAGGATGTTGTGGTGATCGGTCGAACAGCGCATGAACGCGCCCACGTCCTTGATGCGGTCGCTGACCTTGAACCCGAGGCCGTCCACGAAGAAGGCCATCGTGGCCCGGTAGTCCACACTGCCGAGCACGGCGTGGCCCAGCTTGCGCGGGCGGACGCGATCGGGCCGCAGGAACCCGGGCGCCCGATTGCTCGTACGGTCGAATCGGCCAGGTCCGTTGTAGGCGGTTGCCGGCAGCGGATCCTGGTGCAACCGGCGGGTGATGTCGAGGTACACCCGGGTGCCAGTTACCGGCTCGATCGTGGCCAGGCCCGCGCCGGACAGCTGTCCGGATAGGCCCAGTCGAGCCAGGTTGGTGGCCGCCCGGCCAAGATCGTCCGCGTCGTCGGCGGCCACGTGCAGCTCGACCAGCCGGCGGGTCGGGGCAGGCACGATCCGCAGTTGCGGTCCGCCATCGGCCGTGCTGAACCAGCCGCCGGCCTCCGGCGCCAGTCCGAAGTCTGCGTAGTACTCTGCCGTCTCCTCGAGGTTGGGGACGCCGATCGTGACCGACAACAGTCCGTGCAGGCTCATCGTTCCTCCTCAGGGTCACTGCTCGCGTCCAGGCCGCGCGGCCCGCTGGCCACAAATCGGTGGCGCATCTCGCCGATGCCTTCGATGTGACTGGTCAGGACGTCACCGGGGGCGAACCACCGCGGCGGGGTTCGGCCCATCCCGACGCTCTGTGGAGTACCGGAGAAGATGAGGTCGCCGGGCAGCAACGGCGTGACCCGGGAGAGCTGCTCAATCAGCTCGGGCACGCCGAAGATGAGCTCCCGGGTATGGGCCGCCTGCACCGGCTCGCCATTGATCGAGCAGCCCAGTCCCAGGTCGTCCGGATTATCGAATTCGTCCGCTGTAACTAGCCACGGACCCACCGGCCCGAAGCCGGGAAAGGACTTGCCCGGGCTGAACTGCGGCGGGGTGGCGGCCATCTGCAACCTCCGCTCGGAGACGTCCTGCCCGCCCGACACGCCGGCCACGTACCGCCAACCGTCCGCCGCGGCCACCTGCCGGGCCGCCGGGCCGATGACGACACGAGCTCGACCTCCCAGTCGGTGTGACCGCATGGGGGCAGCTCGATGTCGGTGTACGGGCCAGTAATACAGGACGGGCACTTCGTGAAGACCGGCGGCGAGGTGTCCGGGCGGGCGAAGCCCGATTCGGCCGCGTGGGCGCTGTAGTTGAGCCCGATAGCGAACACCTGCCGCGGGTTCGGCGATGGCGAACCGAGCGATTCCGGCTCCATTGCCTCGGGTAGCGGCAATGGCGCCGAACCTGCCCAGGCGGCGAACTCGGTCCACCGCTCGTAGACGCCGGCGGCTCCGGACCGAACCGGCCGCCGCTGGCCATCTCGACATCGACGGCTCCGCTGCCCGCACTGTCGATCAGGGCGACCCGGCCGTGGATGGTGGCGATGCGCATGTTCAGTCTCCAGACGCGGACGAGTCGACGGTAGACACGGTCTGAATACCTGTGCTCCGGTTGCCGGTGGCGAGGTCGAGATCGAGGTCGGCAGCGTCTTCGGCCCGGGCGGCGATGTGCTGGTCCGGCCGGACCAGGAGGAACGCCTGGTTGGCCTGGGATTCCACGAGGGACAGCGGAATCCCTTTCCGGCGAGCTAGGTCCGTCAGCGTGGTGACTCCCGGACCGCCGGCCCGCACCGGGCCGACGAGCGAGAATCCCAGGCCCAGCCGGTCGTAGAGCGACGAGCCGTCGGGCAGCCACCGGTGCGGCAGCCGCGCGCCCGGCTCGGTCGACGGAGTGTAGTGCGTCACGTCGACCGGATCACGATGATGCGCGGTCGGCTGCACCACGGGCGATCCAGCGTACGAGTAACCCAGCACAAGCCCGAGGCTGTGGAACTCGGGCCGCTTGGCCAACTGGATCGCCGGCCCGTCGGGCGGCAGTTCCCCGGCCAGGCTGCGCATGTTGGTCTCGGCGCTCGCCACCGTCTGCTCGACGACGCCCCGCCGTTCGGGTTCATAGCTGTCCAGCAGCTCAGGTGACGCCCAGCCCTGCTCGACCGCGGCGATCTTCCACGCGATGTTGACCGCGTCGCCCACACAGGTGTTGAATCCGTGGCCGCCCCACGGCGGGTTCAGGTGCGCACTCTCGCCGACGAGGAACACCCGGCGGTCGCGGAACCGGTCCGCGATCAGCATGCGGGCCGTCCACGGGTCGGATGCCACCATCTCGTGCTGCACCGGGGCGCCGAGCAAGGCGGCGATCAGATCGGACGCGTGCGCCGCGCCGTACGCCGCCTCGACGCCCGGAAAGATCGCCCACCAGGTGCCGGCCAGGTCGAGCCGGCCCACCAGTCCGGGGATGGCACCGAGAACCCAGTACTGGACGGCGGGTCCCAGGTGGGTGTCCAGTGAGGGCGCCCGGAAGACGAGGTTGAAGTTGGGCCGAGGATCCGACCGGCCAACGTATCGGGCGCCGATCTGGTCCCGGATCCGACCGGCCGCGCCGTCACAGCCCAACACATAGCGGGCCCGGATGTCGTACCAGGCACCGCCTCGTCCGCGGATCCCCACGGTGACGCCATCGTCGTCCTGGATCAGCGTGCCGGCGGCGTGACCCAGCCGCAACTCCACCCTGGGCAAGCGCCCGATGTGGGCCCGCAGGACATCTTCCACCACCGGCTGCGGCACCTGCTGGCCGGCCTCCGCGAAGCGATCATCCCGCGCGGCCGTCAGGCCAAACGCGTTGTCGAAGTCCGTGATCCGGCGGCCGGACAGGGACTCGCAGAAGGTGACCCGTTGCGACCAGGCCACTGGCAGCGGCGCGGCGGCCCGCAAGGCGTCCGCGACTCCCCACCGTCGCAGATGTTCCATCGTTCGCACGCTCGTCGTCTTGGCCCGAGGGCGTAGGTGTGACACCTTGGCCCGGGGCTCGAGAACGACACAGTCGACGCCGCGCAGGCCCAGTTCGGCGGCGGCGGCGAGGCCCGCTGGCCCGCCGCCGACCACCAGTACGGCCGTGGTCTCCACGCGGTCCGGGCCGTCAGCGCTCACCCAACGATCGTCGGCCAGCCACTCGGCACCGCGCACCGGCTATGCCAATGATTGGCACAGCGGTCTTCGGCCCTAGTCCTGCTGCATGGCGCGGGAGATGGAGCGGCCGACGGCGGTCACTGCCGGTATCAGCGCGACCGGGTCGACGTCGGCCGACGGCGTGACCACGGACAGCGCAGCGATCACTTCGTTGCCACGACCGAGGATAGGCGCCGCGACGGAGGTCATGGCGGAGGGGACCGGCCGCGAGGCCACCGCGACGCCGGCGCGGCGTACCTCCGCCAGGCTCGCCCGCAGCTCCGATGCGGACAGTCGTCGCTTCTCCGGAACGAGGGTGAGGTCCCCGGCCAGCACCTGGTCCTGGACGTCCGGCGGGGCGTTGGCCAGGAGGCACAGGCCCACGCCGGTGGCGTGCAGCGGCATCCGGCCGCCGACCCGGTAGAGCACCTTGCCGGCACTCCGCGCGGAGAGCCGCTCTACCAGCACCGCCTCGGCGCCGTCGCGGACCGCTAGCAGCACGTGCTGCCGGGTGGCCACGTGCAGGTCCTCCATGAAGGGCAGTGCCGTCTGGCGCAGCCCGTGCCCACGGGGCGCCAGCGAAGCAATCTCCAGCAGGCGTAGCCCGATGACGAACTCGGCGTCGCCGAGCCGTTCCAGGGCCCCGCATTCCACCAATTGCCGCGCGATCCGCAGCGCACTGCTCTTCGGTATGTCCGCGCGTACGCTCATCGCGGTCAACGACATCGACCGGTCCGCCGGCCCGAACGCGGCGAGGAGCCGGAAGGCGCGATCCAACAGCGGCTCGCCAGCGGGCGGCTTACGGCCCCGAACGGCTGAGCCCATCGGCCCCGTCCTCCCTCGCGCCTCGCGGGTCAGGCCCAGAAGGCCCGCCGGCCCTTGTCAGGTGATTGTGCCAGTGAATGGAACTTCCCTGTAACTCGCCCCGGTGCGCGGGACATCCTGAGTTCCTGGCCCAAAGCTGACCGAGGAGATGCGTCGATGACCGAGCAGCTCACACTGACCGCAGGCAATGGTTCGGTGACCGGACTCCTCGCCAGGGGCGAGACCGGCCGGCCACTCCTTGTCTGCATTCCCGGCGGCAGCTATAACGCCCGGTACTTCGACGTGCCGGGGCATTCATTTGTCCGGGCCGCGATCGAGCGAGGGTTCTCGGTCGCTGCTCTGAACCGTCCGGGGTATGAGGACAGCACCCCGCTTTCGCGTCCCACCTTTGCCGGCAACGCGGACGCCCTCGTCGCCGCCATCGATGATCTGTGGTCGAAGACCAAGGACGGCTGTCCCGGAGTGGTACTCGTTGGTCACTCCATTGGCGGGGCGATCGCGATGCACATAGCCAGCCAGCCGCGGCCGTGGCCGTTGCTCGGCATCGCGATCTCCGCCATCCACTACGACGCTCCTGAAGCCGTGACCCAGGCCTGGAACTCCATGCCGGCCGACATCACCATCGAGTTCTCCCCCGAGCAGCGCGTCCAGTTCATGTACGGGCCGACGGAGACCTACGACGTGTCGGTGGTCGCCGCCGCATCGGCCGCGTCATCGCCGATTCCGGTCGCCGAACTGCTTGAAGTCGTCGACGGCTGGATCCGGGACTTCCCCGGCATAGCCGCTGCGGTCGACGTTCCGGTCCACTATGGGCTTTCGGAGCACGAACAGCTCTGGATCTCCAGCCCGGCCGGGGTCGACGCCTTCGCGGCCGGGTTCACCTGTGCGCCGAGCGTCTCCGCGCATCAGGTGCTCGGGGCAGGCCACAACATCGACCACCACCACGCCGGTAGCCAGTACCGGCACGACGTGCTGGACTGGGCCGGAAACCTGCCAGCCCGCGAGGAGACCGCCTGAGCCCCAGCGCGCCCTGCGTCGCAAGCCTCGGAGGTATGGCAGTCGGCCGTACCTGTCGCCGGGCCGCTAACTCGTATCTGCCCGGACGCCGCCGGGCCGCTGTGTGGTGCACAGTCGAAGCAGAGCGCGGCTGGCTCGACGGAGGTTCGCGATGACGACACATGCGCTGGACCCCGGCTGCCCGGTCGATGAGTCGTTCGACCCGCTGTCGCCGGAGTTCCTGGCGGATCCGTTCGCTGTCCTGGGCAAACTGCCACCAGGGCACGAGCGGCCGGTGTTCTTCGCCCCCTCGATCGGCTATTACGTCGTGACCCGGCATGCCGAGATCGAGCAGGTGTTCCGGGACCATGACACGTATTCCGCCGCGATCGCGCAGGCCCCGCTGGTCCCGCTGGTCCCCGAGGCGCAGCAGATCCTGCTGGCAGGCGGCTACAAGCCGGCGCCCACGATGGTCAGCCTGGATGAGCCGGCGCACGCCCGGTTGCGGCGGCCCACAGCGCGCGCATTCAGCATGAAGCGCGTGCACGGGCTGATCCCGGCGATCGAGGCCACCACGGGCGCGCTACTCGACGCGGTGGCCGGGCAGACTGAATTCGATCTGGTCGCCGCCCTGGCCTTCCCGCTGCCGGCCAACATCGTGTTCTCCTTGATAGGCGTACCGGAACGTGACTACGCCCAGCTCAAGCAGTGGTGTGGGTACCGGGCGGCACTGTCCTGGGGGCGGCCGGACCCAGCCGATCAGGTCGACATCGCCCGGAGCATCGCCGCCTACCGCGGCTATATCCGCATCCTGGTCAATGCGAAGGTCAGCGAGCGGGCCGACGACCTGACCAGCGACCTGCTGGCCATCCACGACGAGGACCCGGAGCGGCTCACCCTGGACGAGATCAGCTCGATCCTGTTCTCGCTGTCATTCGCCGGCCATGAGACCACCACCGGGCTGATCGGCAACACGGTCCGGCGGCTGCTCGAGGATCAGTCCGGGTGGCAGGCAGTGGTCGGGCAGCCCGAGCTTCTTGCTGCGGCCATCGAGGAGACGCTGAGATTCGACACGTCGGTGCCGGTCTGGCGGCGCGTGACATCGCGGCCGGTTACCCTCGGCGGCGTGCAGTTGCCGGCGGGCGCCCGGCTCTTCCTGTGGCTGGCCGCAGCGGGCCGGGATCCGGATGTGTTCGACGTGCCCGGCCAGTTCGACCTGAGCCTGCCGAATGCTGATCAGCACGTCGCGTTCGGCAAGGGCCTGCATTACTGTCTCGGCGCGAACCTCGGCAAGCTCGAAGCGCAGCTCGCCATCGGCGAGCTGGCCCGCCGGTACCCGGAGCTCGCGCTGGTGACGGGACAGCGCCTCACCTTCCACCCGAACATCTCCTTCCGGGGGCCGCAGTCGCTGCTCGTCCGGTGCGGCCAGGATCGCCGCGTTCCACCCGGCAGGTTGTCAGGTCGGCCCGGCTTCGCTGGCGGATCTTGATGTTCTGATCAGATGGGTCCGTGAGCTGGAACAAGCCGACCACCCCGACCGGCGCGGGCTCTGGCCGCAATTGCCGCGGCGACAGCGGGCAGCGTGACGGTCGCGGGGCGATCACGTCACGCGCCGGGTGCGCGCTCCACTCGCCGGTGGCAAGCCCACCGTACCGACGGCTGACGATTCCCAGACTGCCTCTGCCGGGGACACCGGGTCGATCCGGATTAACCCCGGCTCAATCGTCGTCAGGGTGCCGGAAGGAATCACGGCCAACCCCGACAGCGGCTGAGGATGCCGACGGGCGGCAGTGCGGCAGGATGACGGCGTTGCTGCCGAGCACCGTCTGTCGGAGCTGACGCGGGCCCTTACAAGATCTGGCGGCAGGCAGCCGCTGAGCCGAGTAACTGCGGATGCTGCGATGACGCGGCAGCGCTTGTGGGCCTGGGCTGGCTTGCGGTGCCCGGCCAGCGGACTCCGCCCGTTGAAACGTAGCTTGCTCATTCGGCGGGTCGGAGCGTGTTGTTATCGTTCCGCGATCTGAACCCGACTTGAACCCCCATGGCTCTGACCTGCAGAAAGCTCCTGGAGCTGTGCGCTTCCTAGGCCGCGCCTATGGCGTATCCGCAGGTCAGCTCATGATCACGATGTGTCCGAGGGGGGACTTGAACCCCCATGCCCCTTTCAGGGCACTAGCACCTCAAGCTAGCGCGTCTGCCTATTCCGCCACCCGGACGTATGCCAGACCACGGTATCGCCCCGGGTCGGCCGCCTCACGATAGCAAATCCTGCCGCGTCCGGCGAAGCAGCCGCCCGCGCCCCCGCCCCCAGCCACCGGATCGCGATCCCAGGCCATCCAGGCCGCCCGTCCACCGCCCGCAGCCCCCGCCCGCCCGCCCCGCCCGCAGCCCCACGGCCCGCCCCGCCCGCAGCCCAGCGGCCCCTCCGCCCGCCCACGGCCCCGCACCACCCCGGCCACCCCTAAGTGCGACCATGGGGTGATGACGCAGACTCCAGCCTCCTCGGGCCACAACGACATCACCGCTCAGGACGAGGTCGCTGGCCTGTGCAGCGACCTGATCAGGATCGATACCTCCAACCGCGGCGACAACACCGGCCCCGGGGAACGCCGGGCGGCCGAGTATGTAGCCGGGCTCCTCGCCGAGGTCGGCCTGGAGCCGACCGTGCTGGAGTCCGCCCCCGGCCGGACCAGCCTGGTGGCCCGCATCGCGGGCGAGCACCCCGAACGGCCCGCCCTGCTCCTGCACGGCCATCTCGACGTGGTCCCCGCCGACGCAGCGGACTGGCAGGTCAACCCCTTCTCTGGCCACATCGGCACCGCGGCCAACGCCGGCACCAGCAGCACCACCACAGGCACAGGCACCAGCACCAACATGGAAGAAGAAGCCTGCGTCTGGGGCCGCGGCGCCGTGGACATGAAGGACATGGACGCGATGCTCCTCGCCGTGGTCCGCCAACGGCTGCGCGAAGGCCGCCGTCCGCCCCGCGATGTGGTCCTGGCCTTCCTGGCCGATGAGGAGGCGGGTGGTTCCTACGGTGCCCGCTACCTGGTCGACAACCATCCCGGCCTGTTCGAGGGCGTCACCGAGGCCGTCGGGGAGGTCGGCGGGTTCAGCGTCACCCTGGGCGGCCAGCGCCTCTACCTGGTCCAGACGGCCGAGAAGGGCATCAGCTGGCTGAAGCTGACCGCGCGCGGCACCGCGGGGCACGGCTCGATGCTGCAGCCCGACAACGCGGTCACCGAACTGGCCGAGACGATCGCGCGGATCGGGCGGCACGAGTGGCCGGTCCAGCTCACGCCGTCCGTCGAGGCCTTCCTGGCCGAGGCCTGCACCGCGCTCGGCATCGAGTACGGGCCGGAGGCCTACCGCCAGGTCATCGACAAGATCGGGTCTCTGTCCCGGCTCACCGGAGCGACCCTGCGCAACACTCTCAACCCCACCGTGCTCAAGGCCGGATACAAGGTCAACGTCGTGCCCCAGATCGCCACCGCCGACGTGGACGGGCGTTTCCTGCCTGGCCACGAGGAGGAGTTCTTCGCTGAGCTGGACAGCCTCCTGGGCCCGGGGGTCGAGCGCGAGTTCATCCACCATGACATCGCGCTGGAGACCACGTTCGACGGCGACCTGTGCGATGCGATGACCGCGGCGCTCGTGGCCGAGGACCCCGGGGCGAAGGTGGTCCCGTACTGCCTGTCCGGCGGGACCGACGCGAAGTCGTTCAGCCGGCTCGGCGTGCGCTGCTTCGGGTTCGCCCCGTTGCGGCTCCCGGCGGACCTGGATTTCTCCGGCATGTTCCACGGCGTGGACGAGCGCGTGCCGGTGGCCGCCCTCCAGTTCGGCACCCGCGTCCTGGACGGCTTTCTCGACCGCTGCTGACTGACCGCCACGCTCCCGCACCCGCCGCCGCCGCGCTCCCCAGCTCCGCAACCAGGAAGCACTTTTCGCCGAATCGCTATATGCGCACACTCGGTAGTGTTATCGTTACGCATTGTGTGAGGCTGTCCACCACGGGGGGGAGCAGGAAACCCGGCAAACCCTGTCTGGCCAGCCAACACAGCACCGGTGACGGCGAGGAAAGTCGCCCTGCTGATCTGGAGCCGGAGAACGACCGGGGGCTGCGCGTGACCCACCCGCGTGCGACGCGGGTCGGGCGCGACGCGGCCGGGCACTTCCGGCACCCGGAGCTGCGGAAGATCGCTGTGACCGGCGTGGCTACCCCGCCCAGGCGGCCACGGCCAGCGGAAGCTGCCCCCCGCAGTGCCCCCTGGCCGTGGCCGCCGCCGCTCCCCGGACGGAGGTGCGCGCCGCCGGGCTGACGAGCGAGTGTTGGTCAAAAGGTCAGTACGGGGCGTATGATCGGCCGCCGCAGGGTGACTTTCCTGCTGCCGTCTGCATACAGGCGGAGTCTGGCCAGTTCCCATTCGCCGTACTCGGCGTGGTCCGTCAGTATGCGACGGGCGACGTCACGGGGCGTTCCTCGCGGCAGATACAGCACGAGGTATGTGTACTCGGCCATCACCTCTTATTGTGCGCGGTGTACGCGGTGGTTCAATCGGCAGTGGCGAAATATTCGCCATCCGGGGCCATCCGGGGCTGTCCGGGGCGCGGGAGAGGGGTAAGGGAACACCCACGCCGGCCGTGGGAGTTGAGGAGAGATAGGGCCGGATCGGGCCGTCGGGGTTGAGCAAGCACGCTTGGCCAAGGATGCTTGGGCCAGCCCCAGGGTTGGGCGGCAAGGTTCAGCAACAGAGCTCAGCAGGCTGAAGTTGGCAGGCTGAGGCGTTCGGAAGCAGTATCAAGCAACAGACAAGACCGGGCCGGGCACAGGCGCCGGACTAGAAGGTGAATGCGTGGCAGCAAGGACACCTCCCGCCGCGAAGCGAGCGAGGGGCAAGGACAACGCCGCGAGCAACGGCGGGGGCACTCGCCTGGTGATCGTCGAGTCCCCGGCGAAGGCGCGGACCATCGCGGGCTACCTCGGCAAGGGGTACGTGGTGGAGTCCAGCATCGGGCACATCCGTGACATGCCGGACAAGGCTGCCGAAATCCCCGAGAAGTACCGCAAGGAGCCGTGGGCCCGCCTCGGAGTCAACGTCAACGATGATTTCGGCGCGCTGTACGTGGTGCACACCGACAAGAAGTCCCAGGTCTCGAAGCTCAAGTCCCTGCTCAAAGACGCCGACGAGCTCTACCTAGCCACTGATGAGGACCGCGAGGGCGAGGCCATCGCGTGGCACCTCCTCGAGGAACTCAAGCCCAAGGTGCCGACCCGGCGGATGGTCTTCCACGAGATCACGCCGGAGGCGATCGCGCATGCGGTGGACAACCCGCGCGAGCTGAACACCGGGCTCGTCGACGCCTACCAGACCCGGCGGGTGCTGGACCGGCTGTATGGCTACGAGGTCTCGCCGGTGCTGTGGAAGAAGGTCATGCCCCGGCTGTCCGCGGGGCGGGTCCAGTCCGTGGCCACCCGGCTGGTGGTCGCCCGGGAACGGGAGCGGATCGCGTTCCGCGCCGCCCGGTACTGGGACCTGCAGGCCGTCTTCGCCCGGGCCGACGGCGCGGGCGACGAGGGTGCGGCCTCGTTCCCGGCCGGCCTGGTCGCCGTGGACGGGCGCCGGGTGGCGCAGGGCCGCGACTTCGCCCCGTCGGGAGAACTGCGCAACCCCGAGGTGCTCTACCTCGAAGGTGCCTCCGCGACCGACGGCAGCGCCAGCACCACCACCAGCAGCAATAACGGTCAGTCCGTCCCGGCCGGGGTCGTCCACCGGCTGTCCGCCGCCGAACTGTCCGACCGCCTCCAGGGCGCCGACTTCTCGGTCAAGTCGGTCGAGCGCAAGCCGTACCGGCGCTCGCCGTACGCGCCGTTCCGCACCACCACCCTCCAGCAGGAGGCGTCCCGCAAGCTCGGCTTCTCGGCCAAGTACACGATGTCGGTGGCGCAGCGGCTGTACGAGAACGGCCACATCACCTATATGCGGACCGACTCGACCACGCTGTCGCAGACCGCGATCGACGCGGCCCGGCGCCAGGCCCGGGAGCTGTACGGCGCGGAGTACGTGCCGGACTCGCCGCGCGTCTACACGAGCAAGGTCAAGAACGCGCAGGAAGCGCACGAGGCGATCCGGCCCGCCGGTGACTCGTTCCGCACCCCGGCCCAGTCCCGGCTGTCCGGTGACGAGCTGCGCGTCTACGAGCTGATCTGGAAGCGCACCGTCGCCTCGCAGATGAAGGACGCCACCGGGGAGTCGGTGTCCGTGCGCGTGTCCGGCCTCTCGTCCGCGGGCGAGGAAGCCGAGTTCGGCGCGTCCGGAAAGATCATCGCCTTCCACGGCTTCCTCAAGGCCTACGTGGAGGACGCGGACGACGACTCCGACCGGGACGACCGGGAGCGCCGCCTGCCGCCGCTGGCCGAGGGCGACGCGCTGAACGCGCTGGAGCTGGCCGCGTCCGAGCACGCCACCCGGCCGCCGGCCCGTTACACCGAGGCCACCCTGGTCAAGGAGCTGGAAGACCGGGAGATCGGCCGACCCTCGACGTACGCGAACATCCTGGGCACGATCCTGGACCGCGGGTACGTGTTCAAGAAGGGCACCGCGCTGGTGCCCTCGTACCTGGCCTTCGCCGTGATCACGCTGCTGGAACAGCACTTCTCCCAGCTGGTGGACTACGACTTCACCGCGCGGATGGAGGACGCCCTCGACGCGATCGCCCGCGGCGAGGCGGCCCGGGTGCCCTGGCTGCGCCGGTTCTACTTCGGGGCCGAGGGCGAGGAAGGGCTCAAGGAACTGGTCAGCGACCTGGGCGACATCGACGCGCGCGAGGTCAGCTCGTTCCCGCTGGCGGGCACCGACATCACCGTCCGGGTCGGCCGGTACGGGCCGTACCTGGAGCGCGGCGACCAGCGGGTGAACGTGCCCGAGGGCACGGCGCCCGACGAGCTCACCCCCGAGAAGGCTGAGGAGCTGTTCGCGCAGCCGAGCGGCGACTTCCCGCTCGGCACCGACCCGGGCACCGGGCGGGAGATCGTGGCCAAGGCGGGCCGGTTCGGGCCGTACGTGACTGAGGTGCTGCCCGAGGGCGACACCAGCAAGCCGCGCACCGCGTCCCTGCTGAAGTCGATGGCCCTGGACACGGTCACGCTGGACGACGCGCTCAGGCTGCTCACGCTGCCGCGCACGATCGGCGAGCTGGACGGTGAGCCGATCACCGTGCAGAACGGCCGGTACGGGCCGTACGTGAAGAAGGGCACGGACAGCCGCTCGCTGGAGAGCGAGGAGCAGCTGTTCACGCTCACCCTGGCCGAGGCCAAGGAACTGTTCGCGCAGCCCAAGGCCCGCGGCCGCGGCCGCGCCGCCGCCGCGCCGCCCCTGCGTGAGCTGGGCGACGACCCGGCCAGCAAGCGCCCCATGGTCATCAAGGAAGGCCGCTGGGGCCCGTACGTGACCGACGGGGAGACCAACGCCTCGCTGCGCCAGGGCGACGCAGTCGAGTCGATCACCCCGCAGCGCGCGGCGGAACTGCTGGCCGAACGGCGGTCAGCCGCTCCCTCGGCGCCGCGGCGCCGGTCGGCGGCGAAGAAGCCGGCGGCCAAGAAGCCGGCCGCGAAGAAGGCGGCCCCGAAGAAGCCCAGCCGGGCCTAGCCGGGCCCGGCTAGGCCCGAGGCAGGCACGGAGGGCCCGTACCTGCCGGACATTTCGCGAGCTTGCAGGCCACGCGAGCCCCTCTGGTGTGGATACCCTGACCCAGTGAACTTCCGATCCCCTTCGCGCGAGCGGCGCGGCAACGTCCTGTCGATCAGGCCGTTCCGCCGGCTTTGGATTGCGACCTCGCTGTCCAGCCTGGGGGATTGGCTGAGCCTGGTCGCGCTCGCCTCGCTCGCGTCCGCCCTGGCCGGCTCGGGGGCCGCCGCGCAGTACAGCGCTGTGGGCGGAGTGTGGCTGGTGTCGCTGCTGCCGGCCCTGGTGCTCGGGCCGGTGGCCGGCGCAGTCGCGGACCGGCTGGACCGCCGGGTGAACATGATCGTGGGCGACGTGCTGCGCGCGGTCTTGTACCTGACTATCCCGCTGGACCTGTCGATCCACTTCGCGAGCGCGCTGACCTGGATCTACGTGGTGCAGTTCCTCGCGTCCTGCGTCTCGCTGTTCTGGACGCCGGCCAAGGACGCCTCGGTGCCGAACCTGGTGCCCGCGGACCGGCTGGAGGAGGCCAACCAGTACAGCCTGTTCACCACGTTCGGCACCGCCCCGATCGCCGGGATCGTGTTCAGCCTGCTGTCCCTGGTCAGCCGGGCACTCGAGGGCCTGTCGCACTACTTCACCACCAACCCGGTGAACCTGGCGCTGTACTTCAACGCGGCGACGTTCGTGGTGTCCGCGCTGACCATCTACGCGCTGCGGGAGATCCCCAAGCGGCAGTTCAGCTCGCACATCTCGGCGCCCTCGGTGGCCAAGACCATCTGGGAGGGCTGGCGCTTCATCGGCCGCACCCCGGTGGTGCGCGGCCTGGTCATCGGCATGGTCGGGGCGTTCGCGGCCGGCGGGGTGGTCGTCGGGCTGGGCCAGCCGTACATCACGAACACGCTGCACGGCGGCAACGCGGGCTGGGGCGTCGTGTTCGCCGCGATCTTCGTGGGCCTGGCCGGCGGGATGTTCCTCGGCATGCGCATCCTCAGCGGCTTCAGCCGGCGGCGGCTGTTCGGGCTGAGCATCGTCAGCGCGGCGATACCGCTCGGGCTCATCGCGCTGATCCCGAACCTGGTCGTGACCGTCCTACTGGTCGTCTTGCTCGGCGCCTGCGCCGGCGTGGCCTACGTCACCGGCTACACCATCGTCGGCCTCGAGGTGGACGACGACACCCGGGGCCGCACGTTCGCCTTCCTCAACTCCGCCATCCGCGTCATCCTGTTCAGCGTGATCGCGGTAGCCCCGTTCGTGGCTGCCGGTTTCACCGCGCTGTTCCGCGGCGTGTCCGGGGCCGGGAGCCTGCGCATCGGCCACGTCAGCTACGAGGGGATCGGCTACAACTGCGTGATGCTGCTGGCCGCGGCGATCGCGGTGTGGGTCGGCGTGGTCTCCTACCGGCAGATGGACGACCGCCAGGGCGTGCCGCTGCGTGACGACCTGGTGTCCGCGGTCCGCCGCGAGGAGTTCCAGCCGGTGCCCGGCCACCTCAACGGCTACGAGGCGCCCCCCGTCCGGCACGGCGTGTTCATCGCGCTGGAAGGCGGGGAGGGCGCGGGCAAGACCACGCAGGCCCGGCTGCTCGCGATCTGGCTGCGTGACCAGGGGTACGACGTGGTCACCACCCGGGAGCCGGGCGCGACCAAGATTGGCATGCGGCTGCGCGCGGTGCTGCTGGACACGGCGCACGCGGGCCTGTCGCCGCGGGCCGAGACCCTGCTCTACGCGGCGGACCGGGCCGAGCACGTGTCCTCGGTGATCCTGCCTGCGCTGGAGCGCGGCACGGTGGTCGTCACCGACCGGTACGTGGACTCGTCCCTGGCCTACCAGGGCGCCGGGCGGAACCAGCCCGCGGACGAGGTGGCCAGGCTCAACGAGTGGGCGACCGGCGGGCTGGTGCCCGACCTCACCGTGCTGCTCGACATGCCGCCCGCGAACGGCCTCGGCCGCCGGGCGCGGTCCGCGGACCGGCTGGAGGCCGAGCCGCTGGACTTCCACGAGCGGGTGAGGCACGGCTTCCTGGCCCTGGCCCGCGCGGAACCCGACCGCTACCTGATCCTCGACGCCGCACAGTCGCCCGAGGACGTGAGCTACGCGATCCGGGAGCGCGTCCGTGACATGCTGCCGGACCCGATCCCGCCGATGGCCGAGGCCAACACCGGCAGTTTCCCGGCTATCGTCGATTGAGCTGGGTCGATTCAACTGGGTCGATTCAACTGGGCTGAGTTAGCTGGGCGGGCTGAGCGGGACGGCGGGCATGGACGGTGACACGGCGGTGAGCGGGGCGGCGGTCTTCAGCGACCTGGTCGGCCAGGAGCGCGTGGTCGCCCAGCTGGAGCAGGCCACCTCCGTCGCGGCCCGGCTGCTCCGCGGCGAGCGGGTGCTGGGCATGACGCACGCCTGGCTGTTCACCGGGCCGCCAGGGTCGGGCCGCTCGGTGGCGGCGCGCGCGTTCGCCGCCGCGCTGCTGTGCCCGGACCAGGGCTGCGGGCACTGCCCGAGCTGCCACCAGGTGCGCGCGGGCACTCACCCCGACCTGCTGCTGGTCAAGCCGGAAGGGCTGTCCTACGGGGTCAAGCAGACCCGGGACCTGGTGCTGCGCGCCGCGGGCGCCCCGTCCGGCGGCCGGTGGCAGGTAGTGGTGTTCACCGGCGCCGACCGGGCCACCGAGCAGGCCGCGAACGCGCTGCTCAAGGCCATCGAGGAGCCGGCACCGCGGACGGTCTGGCTGCTCTGCGCGCCGTCGGCGGAAGAACTCGTCACGACGATCCGGTCCCGCTGCCGGCTGGTCACGCTGCGCACGCCACCGCCCGAGGCGGTGGCGGAGGTGCTCACCCGCCGGGACGGGGTCGACCCGGCGCGGGCCCTCGCTGCCGCCCGGGCCGCCCAGGGGAACGTGGGCCGGGCCAAGCGGCTGGCCACCGACCCCGAGGCGGCCCAGCGCCGGGCCGAGGTGCTCCGCCTCCCGGCCCGGATCACCAGCCTGGGCACGGCGCTGAGCGCCGCCGCGGGACTGGTGAAGGCGGCTGAGCAGGAAGCGGCCTCGGTCACCGAGGAGCTGAACACCCCGGAGCGGGACGCGCTGCGCAAGGCGTTCGGCGAAGGCTCGACGGGCAAGGGCGTGGCCAAGGCGGTCCGCGGCTCGGCCGGGGCCATGAAGGACCTGGAGGACCGGCAGAAGTCCCGCGCCACCCGGCTGAAGCGGGACGCCCTGGACCGCGCGCTGCTCGACCTGGCCGCCTTCTACCGCGACGTGCTGGTCGTCCAGCTGGGCGCGGACGTGGACCTGTCCAGCGCCGGACACGAGGACGAACTGCGCCGGCTGGCCGCGGCCAGTCCCGCCGAGTCCACCGTGCGCCGGATGGAAGCCATCATGACCTGCCGCGAACGCCTCGAGCTCAACGTCGCCCCCCTCCTGGCTGTCGAGGAGATGGCCGTCGCCCTCCTCCAGGGCTGAACCGTGCGCCGCCCCCGCCCGGAAGGGCGGGGGCGGCGCACGGCTGGCGGCGTCGGTCAGAGGCAGAGGGGGGTGGCGCAGTCCTCCTCCACCTCACGGGCGGTTCCGGTGACGAGGTCCGGCTTGCTGTCCAGTGCGGCGCCGGCCAGCACGGCGTCGGCCAGCACGGTGTCGGCCAGCACGGTGTCGGCCAGCACGGCCGGGGCCGGGCCGGCCGCCGGGAGGCGCACCGGGGCGGGCACGAGGATCGGCGCCGGCCGGGCCTGCGGGCGGGCGGAACGCAGGCCGGTGAGCGCGGCCACCGCCCCGACCACGGACACCAGGGTGATGACGGCCAGGGCGGGCCGGTAGGCACCCAGGGTGGCCTGCGCCGAGGTGATCCCGCTGGCCCCGCCGGCCTCCACCACCGCAGTCACCACGGCGAGCACGATCGCGCCGCCGACCTGGAACGAGGTCTGGAACAGGCTGGCCGCGAGGCCCTGCTCCGCGTCGGCGACCCCGTCGGTCGCGGCCAGGCTGAGCGCCGAGAAGCCCAGGCCGAACGCGACGCCAATGAGCGCCACCGCCGGGAGGATCACCGTGGGATAGTCGGGCTGGACCCCGACCCGGAGGAACACCGCGTAGCCGGCCACCAGGCTGGCGAACGCGACCACGGCGACCCGGGCCGTCCCGAACCGCCCGATGATCGCGCTCATCCGGGTGGACAGCACGGCCACCACCACCCCGGCCGGGAGGAACGCCAGCGCGGTGGCGATCGCCGACCACGAGGCCGTCGTCTGCAGGTACTGGGTGACCAGGAACTGGAACGAGACGTACGAGCCGAACAGGGTCATGGCGCCGATGTTGGCCCGGGTCAGCGGCCCGGCGCGGAAGATGCCCAGCGGCACCAGCGGATCCACGCTGCGCCGCTCGATGGCCACGAAGGCGGCGAGGAGAATGGCGACCACCGCGAACGAGCCCACGGTCCGCGCCGACCCCCAGCCGGCCTGCTGGGCCGAGACCACGGTGTAGACCAGCAGCAGCATCGCGGCCGTCACCGTGGCCGCCCCCGGGATGTCGAACCGGCGGCTGCCGCGCGGCTCGCGGGAGCGGGGCGCACGCGGGATGACCCGGATCGCGGCGATCAGCGTGAGCAGCGCCACCGGCGCGGGCACCAGCAGCGTCAGCCGCCAGCTCACCTCGGTGAGCAGGCCGGACAGCACCAGGCCGAGCGAGAACCCGCTCGCCCCGAAGGCGGAGTACACGGCGATGGCCCGGTTCCGCATGGGGCCTTGGTGGAACGTGGTGGTGAGCAGCGACAGGCCCGCCGGGGCGGTGAAGGCCGCCGCGATGCCCTTGATGAACCGGGCGGCGATGAGCAGGCCGGGGCTGCTGACCAGCCCGCCGAACAGCGAGGCGACGGCGAACAGGGCCAGCGCTGCGAGGAACACCCGGCGGCGGCCCAGCAGGTCGGCCGCGCGGCCGCCGAGCAGCAGCAGGCCCCCGTAGCCGAGCACGTAACCGCTGACCACCCACTGCAGCGACGACGTGCTGAGATCAAGGGCGCTGCGGATGGACGGCAGGGCCACGCCGACCATCGACACGTCGAGCGCGTCGAGGAACAGGGCCCCGCACAGCACGATCAGGATCGCCCACAGCCGAGGGCTCCACTGCACGCCGCCGGCGGCCGGCGCCGGCGGCTGCGGCCGGGAGACCCCGGCGGGCTGGTGGTGAAGGGACGGGGAGGGAGAGGCCGCCTGGACGCGGCTGGTTGACTCCATGGACTCAACAATATGCATGTACAAGCACTAGATGCAAGCGCAATTAATGCAGTTGCATCTAGTCCGGTTTCGCGTTATCCTTCGCACATGAGCCGCGTATCGGGCCAGGTCGCATCGGACCAGGCGGTAGTAAGCACGTGGCGGGCCATCGCGGCTAGCCACGCGGCGGCCAACGTCGCGCTCGAGCGTGAACTGGCCCGCCAGGGTCTCGGCGTGAGCGAGTTCGAGGTCCTGGACCGGCTGTCCGAGAGCCAGCAGCATAAGTTCCGGGCCCAGGAACTGGCCGACGCCGTGCACCTCAGCCAGAGCGCCCTGTCCCGCCTGATCGACCGGCTGGAAAAGAACGGCCTGGTCGAGCGCTGCCTCTGCGGGGAGGACCGGCGGGGTATCTACGTGCTCCTCACCGAGGCGGGCCTGGAGCGCCACGCCGAGGCCGCACCCGTGCACCGGGAGGTGCTGGCCCGGATTCTCCCGCCCGAGCTGGTCCGGTGCGGGTGCACCGACACCGTTCCCGCGTGACGCGGCCGCCCCGTACGCACCAGCCGTGACCCGGCGCCCGTCCCCGGCCCCGCCGCCCGCGACCCCGAATCAGCCGAAATGGGCGGCCCGGGGGAGCGGATCTCGTGATCGCCCCGTAACCTGTGGCGATGGGCATGATGATGGCCGTCAGCTTCGAACGCTACGGACGGCTCTACTACCTGGACCCCGGGCCGCTCACGCCCAGGGTCGGTGACAAGGTTCTCGTGCCCACCGACGGCGGTCCCGAGGTGGCCGACGTCATCTGGGCCCCGCAGTGGGTCGACGACGACGTGGACGGGCTGCCGGTGTGCGCCGGGCTCGCCACCGACGACCACCTGTCCCGGGACGAGGCCAACCGGGGCCGCCGCGCCGAGGCCCGGGTAGCCGCCCGCCGCCTGGCCCGCGAGCACAGCCTCCCCATGAAGATCATCGGCGTGGACTACGTGAACGATCCCAACGTCTACACGATCTACTTCAGCGCGCCGGGCCGGGTCAACTTCCGTGCGCTCGTCCGCGACCTGGCCGCCAAGCTGCGCGGCCGGGTGGAACTGCGCCAGATCGGCCCGCGGGACGAGGCCCGGCTGCAGGGCGGGATCGGGCCGTGCGGCCGTGACCTGTGCTGCTCCACGTTCCTGAAGGACTTCGAGCCCGTGTCCGTCCGGATGGCCAAGGACCAGGAACTGCCGGTCAACCCCTTGCGGATCGCCGGGGCCTGCGGCCGCCTGATGTGCTGCCTCAAGTACGAGCACCCGCTCTACCAGGACTTCCGCAAGGACGCCCCGAGCATCGGCTCGTCCGTCGAGACCCCGGAGGGCCCGGGCGTCGTCACCGGCCACAGCGTGCCGGGCGACAAGATCGTGGTGAAACTGGCCCGCGACGGCAGCAAGTGCGCCTGCCCCAAGGCGAGCGTCTGCGGCTCCCGCCAGGCCTACGAGGCGAAGTACGGCGACCAGGCCACCGCAGCGCCCGCGGAGTAGCGTCGCCCCGTGGCTTTCCCGATCCGCGCGCCGCCGGTGGGCGCGGGCGCTGGCCGCCGCTGCGTGCGCCGCCGCCCTGGCGGCCTGCAGCACCGCTACCGCCGCCCACCCGCCCGCCAGCGCGCCTGCTTCCAGTCCGGCCGCCCGCCCGCAGGCCAGCGCGCCGATCGCCGAGCCGGCCGGGCCGCCGCCGGTCACCCTGGCCGGCTACTACGCCCAGAAGCTGTCCTGGCAGGCCTGCGACCAGGTGTTCCAGTGCGCCCGGCTGCTCGTCCCGTTCGACTACGCCCGGCCCGCCTGGCGCCGGTTCTCGCTGCCGGTGATCCGGCTGCCCGCCACCGGCCCCGGGAAGCGGATCGGCTCCCTCGTCGTCAACCCCGGCGGCCCGGGCGGCTCCGGGATCAGTTACGCGCTGCAGGCCCGCACCGAGATCGCCGCCCCGGTCCGGGCCCGGTTCGACGTGGTCGGCTTCGACCCGCGCGGCGTGGGCGCGAGCGAGCCGGCCGTGCACTGCCTGTCCGGCCCGCAGCTCGACACTTATTTCTCCACTAACGAGAACCTCACCGGGGCCGGCCAGCTCGCGCCGGTCGTGGCCGGGGCGAAGCTGTTCGCCCGGGGGTGCGAGCATGAGTCCGGGAGCCTGCTCCCCTGGGTGGGTACCCGCAACGCCGCCCGCGACATGGATGTGCTCCGCGCCGCACTCGGCGACGCGAAGCTGACCTATCTCGGCAAGTCCTACGGCACCTACCTGGGCACCTGGTACGCGCAGCTCTTTCCTTCCCGCGTGCGGGCGCTCGTCCTGGACGGGGCGATCGACCCCGGGAGCTTCTCGTTGCGGATGAATATCGTGCAGGGGCAGGGCTTCGAGGTCGCGCTGCGCGCGTTCGTGGCGGACTGCGTGGCGCGGGCCGGCTGCCCCGCCGGGCGCGGATCCGTGGCAGCGGGCGTGGCGCGGATCCAGGCCCTGGTCAGCCGGGCCACGGCGCATCCGCTGCTCAACAACCTGAGCGGCCAGCGGGCCGATGGGGCCCTGCTGCTGAACGGCATCGCGACCGCGCTGTACAGCCAGGCGTACTGGCCGACGCTGCGGGAGGCGCTGACGTCCGCGTTCCGCGGCGACGGGACCGTGCTGGTCGAGCTGGCCAACGCGCTGTGGGAGCGCAACACCAGCGGCCAGTACACCAACCTGGCCGACGCGAACATGGCGGTCGAATGCCTGGACCGGCCCTGGCCTTCCGGCGGCCCGGCCGGGCTGGCCCGCTGGCGCGCGGCGGCCCTGACCGCGGAGCGGGCCGCGCCGGCCTTCGGCGCGGCGATCATGTGGGGCAGCCTGCCCTGCGCGTACTGGCCGGTCCGCTCGTACCCGCGGCCGTCGATCCGCGCGGCGGGCGCCCCGCCGATCCTGGTCATCGGCAACAAGCGGGACCCGGCCACGCCCTACCGCTGGGCCCAGGCCCTGGCCGGGGACCTGAAGTCCGGGGTGTTGCTGGGGTGGGACGGCAACGGGCACACCGCGTACATGAGAGGCAGCTCGTGCGTGGACGGCTTGGTGAACCGGTACCTTCTCGACCTGGCCGCCCCCCGCAACGGGACGCTCTGTCCCTGACCCGGGGCCGCGTCAGCGGGCTAGTCCCGCGTCAACGGGGCTCGTCCCGCGTCGGCGCGGGGCTCCTCCCGCGTCAGCGGGGCTAGCGCCGCCCTGCGGAGAGCCCATGAAACCCACTGGCACCATCCCTCACTGGTGTAACACCCCGCCCTTCGTGATCATGGGATTGGTGGTGCTGGGACGCCACCAATCCCATGATCACGAAGCCCGAGACCCGGCGGGGTGGGTGGAGTCGCGCACCGGGCACGGCCTGGTGGGCGGACCGGTAGACTCGGTGGGCCGCCGGATGGCGGCGTGCCGCCTTAGCTCAGTCGGTCAGAGCGACGCACTCGTAATGCGTAGGTCATCGGTTCGATTCCGATAGGCGGCTCCCACGTCAGAGGCCCCTTCCGATCAAGGAAGGGGCCTTCTTGCTAACAGGCGTGCTAACAGCGGGGCGGGCTGTCGGCCTCTAAAACTGGGCCGCTCGGGGGCAACGTTGCACGCCTGGGCGCCGCTTGCCGCTCTCAGGCCCTTCGGGCCACGGCGGCGTCGGCGCGCGAGTCGTCCCCGTGGCCCGCCCACCGGCTCAGCGCCGCAACGATCACCGCCCGTCGACTGTCACCTTGCCGCCGCTTTAATCTGCCTTACGAGCTCCTCAGGACTCGTCACGGTCACGACCAGGTATGACCACGGGAACGAATCTGCGAAACCCACTATCACCGCCGGCTTCGACGTCCCGTACACCGCCGCGAACGTCTGCGTTTTATGGAGTTGGGCGAAAGACATTAGCGGCGCACTTGCCGTACCATATGGCGCGGGGAAAGGATCCACACGAAAGCCCAACGCACCTAAGACTTCCAGTGGTTTCTCCACCACCTCAGCCAACACCACAGCGGAAAGCGGAAACCGGACCTGACGCTTCCCCGCAGCCATTTTCTTGAACGCGGATCGCCGCCAGGTGCGGATCATCAGGCGCTCAGGGGGCTGGAGGGTTAAGACAAGATCCGTCCCGATGACTGTAAGGGTCGCCATGATCGCTCAGCTCCTTTCAAGCGCCACGCTGAATCACAAGGGTAGCGCGCGCAGCCACGAGACACCTGACACCCACGGCCGACACCAACAGCGTTGGACGCCAAGACCCGCTATTGAACTTGTACACGCTATTTCCGCAGGCAGGCAACAGTATCGGACAACTGTGCGGGATCTTCTAAGCCACAGGATTCCCTGCTGGGACGCCCGTTCGGGGCGGAAAATGGGGGTGGCTGCTGCCCGCTGACGCCGTTGACTGCTTGATCGCCGAGGTCGTTTCTAAGCTGGGCGCTGGGAGCCAGCTCACGGGCTGTTCAGTGTTGCTTCGAGCACGAGGATTAGATTTCTCCAGATGCGCCCTTGGCTCCTGCGGGCAGCGGTCTTCCCACGATGCGAGGAGAGCACCTGCCGGGCAGGCCGAAGACCGACAAGCTGGATGCGGTCTGGCTGGCTAAGGTTGCCGAGCGGCAGATGCTCCGGCCCGAGTTTTGTGCCGCCGCCGCAGATCCGCCGGCTGCGGGATCTGACCGCTACCGCGCTGACCTGGTGCGCTCCTGCACCGCGGAGAAGCAGCGGGCGGAGAAGCTGCTGGAAGACGCCCAGATCAAGCTGAGCGTGGTGGCCACCGACATTTTCGGGGTCTCCGGCCGGGACATGATGGCCGCGCTGGTGGCCGGTGAGCGCAACCCGAAGGTGCTGGCGCAGCTGGCCCGGCGGACCCTGCGGAAGAAGATCATCCTGCTGGAAGAGGCGTTCACCGGCCACTTCACCGAACATCACGCGTTCCTGCTCGGCAAGATGCTGGCCCGCGTCGATGCGATCAGCGGCGACATCGCTGCGCTGGACGCCAGGATCGAGGAGCAGATCGCCCCTTTCGCGGAGGTGGTGGCCAGGCTGGATGAGATCCCCGGCATCAGATCCTACCGCGGCGCACGTCATCCTGGCCGAGATCGGGACCGACATGACCCGCTTCCCCACCGCGGGCCACCTCGTGTCCTGGGCCCGCCTGGCGCCCGGGGTGAAGGAGTCAGCAGGGCAAGAAGAAAGGCAAGGGCTCCACCGGTCACGGGAACGCCTACCTGGCGGCCGTGCTCGGGAACGCCGCCGCGGGCGCCGCGAAGACCGACACCTTCCTCGGCGAGCGGTACCGGCGCATCGCCCGCCGCCGCGGCTCCAAACGCGCCATCGTCGCGGTGGGCCGCTCCATCCTCGTCATCGCCTGGCACCTGCTCTCCGACCCAGACGCCCGCTTCACCGACCTGGGACCAGGGTTCTACGCCACCCGCATCGACCCCGAACGCCGCAAGCGCGGCCACATCCGCCAGCTCGAAGCCCTCGGATACAAAGTCACCATCCAGCCCGCCGCCTGACCGCACAACCACGTCCCGGCTCCGCTGCGCTCCGCCGGGAGCTGCCGCGCGCCCGCTAACGCACCTATTTTCGGATTAGCAGCGGGTCAGGGTGCGACTTCATCAGGCCAGCAGAGTCTGGCCAGGCGGGGCAGTCGGCGCTTCATCTCCGGCCGATCACCAAAGTCGAAGTCCCATCCGCCGACTGGCTCTCGGAGCGCAGGTGTGTATGCGTCGGCCGGGAGTTCCTCACCTGTCGTGGCCTCGTGAGCCTGTGCGGGGATGTACAGGACAGACTCACACTCCAGGAATGCACGGCCTGGCGCCGGAGGGATGACCGCTAGGTCAGCGAGTGCGTCGGGGTCGGCCACGGCCTGCTCAAACACCTGGCGGCCTTGCACGATCAGCCAGCCACGGAAGTAGTCGAAGCCGTCGTCCGAACACCCCCCGTTGATCACATAAGCGGCAGCCCACAGCGCAGTCCTGTAGGAGTCAGCCATTAGGCCCGACAACACACGCTGGGCGGCAACGATCTCCTCCCGCGGAAGATCGGCAAGCATGCTAGCGGCCTGGGCCACGACCACCTCATCATCCGCCGGATCCGCGACCTGGCCGCGGGCGTCCTCGATCAGCTGCCAAAACCGTCGGGTGTCCATAACCACAGAGGATGTCAGCCAACTCTGACAGGCCGCTGTTGCAGGGGTCACGGCGACTGGCAGACCGGGTTGATTTGGCTCAACCGATCTTGCTAACGGATCTGCTAACAGCGGCCCTGGACAGTCTTGGACGTGGGCGGGACGAGAGGCCCGGCGAACAGGTCTGGAGTGACTCGGTGGACGGGGGTGGACGGGTTGAATCCTCCTCGTAATGCGTAGGTCATCGGTTCGATTCCGATAGGCGGCTCCCACGTCAGAGGCCCCTTCCGATCATGGAAGGATCCTTTTTGCTAACGGCGTGGCGCTCGCGGGATGTGGATCAGCGGGCCGGGTTGCCGGATCTAGCCGTAGTCGATCAAGCGCGGCACCTGCAGCGCTGCACCCGCTGATCCCGCTGATCTGTCAGGCTCATCGAGTACGCGGATCGGTGCGGCATGCAGCCGTCTCCCGGCACTTCGTTATCCCGCTCACGGTCGCCGAGGCCGCCCAGCGGGTTCCGCTTCGGGATGGCTTTCGCTGGCAGCGGCACTCAAAGGGATCGGTGCCTATCAGGGCGGACAGGACAGGCGTGAACCGGCTGCGCCTGCAGACCCAGGGTCACCCTAGAGGGGGTGATGCCGGGAACCTATTCACGCGGGATGCTGGGAGTGCCCGGGCGCTAAGTGGCACGATCAGGGCAGGATGCGGACGCCCCGGCGCGGGCCATCGCTGTGGAGGGCGGTACCAGGCCGGGGCCGCCGAGGGGCCTGGCCGGGACAGGTCACCAGACCTGACGATCAGGGGCCTGACGGCGGCCAGGGGCCAGCGAGGTATTCACCATCGGCGCGCTCATGGCCAGTTGGGCGATTACCAGGTGAAGGGAGGCGGCGATGCTCAAGCTGTTGTACAAGCCGGTGGCCATCGTGGCTGGGATCGTTGGCGGCTTGCTCAGCGGGCTGATCTTCAAAAGGGTCTGGAAGATCGTTGGCCGGGGATCTGACGTGCCTGCGCCGATGGATTCGGAGCGCGGCTGGGGGGAGATCCTGCTGGCCGCAGGTCTGCATGGCGTGATATACGCGCTGGTAAAGACGGCTGTCAACCGCGGCGCCGCCGAGTGGACGCGCAAGAAAACCGGAATCTGGCCAGGCGGTACACTCCAGCAACCCGACAAGTCGCCTGACCACCGACAGGCTGAAGCCGCCGCCCATACGGCCAGGTGAGCGCGGCACGCCCCGGGGCTGGTCATCGACAGCGCGGCTGAGTTATCAAGGATCGAGCAGGCCATGCTGACCGCGGAGACGGACACTGGGCAGGAGTCCATACAGCGTCGAAGTACAGCAACGCCATCGGCTGCGAGCGGCCGCGCCGGACTGCCACAGATCGCCGACCTGCTCCAGCGACCGCCGTAGACCTGTCTGGCACTGATTTGCAACCGGTCACGGCTGTCGAACACAGCGAGACTTGCCTGTCGTGCTAACGGATTCGCTAACACCAGCCCTGGATGACTCTGGACGTGATCGGACCGAGAAGGCGAGTGAGCAGGGCAGAAGTGACCCGGTGGACGGCACTGGACGCCTCAAATCCTCCTCGTAATGCGTAGGTCATCGGTTCGATTCCGATAGGCGGCTCCCATCAGAAGCCGGGAGCTAACCGGGCGTCCGACCTCAACTACCAACGGCACGCAGCGAGGGCTGACCGCAGGTAGAAGCCCACGTACACATTCCATTCGCCGCGTGAGCCGAGACGACGGGCGCGGGCCCGGGAAGTAAGCCAGGTAGCCATGCCGTCCAGCGCCACCCCAGACAGGCTCTATCCTCATCGTCAGGGTTTTCTCGCGGAGGCGGTGGCTTGATCATGCAGTACTCGTGGCCGGGACCAATGCCTCCGGGGCGACGTCCAGCGACGCTCCGATTGATCTGCTGCGCCCGGTGCGGAGGACCGCTTCACCACACGAAGACCAAGGGTCATCCTCGGCAAGAGGATCACGAGCAGGGCTGTGAAGCCTTCATCAGGGCCATGCGGATCATGCGGTACGTCAACGAACTGAAGCGGTCTGCGTCCGAGTCAGCGGGGGCCTGGGGCGCCACCCGGTGGCGGCGGAAGTACTTGCGGGGGAGCGCGAAGAAACTGACCGTGGCGGCATGTGAGAGTGATCCCGTCTCCGCGGTCAGTGCCCTGGGCGTCCTCTATGAAGCCGAATGCCAAACGGGCGGCAAGCGCGTCGATGGACCGGAGAAGATGAAGATGGCGGAAACTCTGATGCTGGCCTGCCGTCAGTTGGCCCTAGGGCAGGATCCAGCGCCACTCGCCGGCCGCCCCAGCTGACGATCACCGGTGGTTCACGACCAGCGTCAGGGTTAAGGACGAACCGGCGGCCCGAACAGCACGTACATGCCATCACGTCGGATTAGAAGCCTGGTACCGATCTTCCAATCTGGTGATCCCCGTCCTCTTTGACGATCTTGCTAACGCCAGTGCTAACAACGACCCTGGACGAGCGTGGACGTGTGCGGAATCCCCGGCCAGGTCGCTGCCCGGTGTTCGGCAAGCAACATGTCACGTGTCAAGGCTCACGTGTTGCACGCTGATGACTTCCTGGGCTTGATGTTCGCTGACGGTGTACCAGATCGTACGTCGTCGGTGGGAAGGTGCAACTCGTAGGCGCCGGGCAATGGGTCGTCAAGGGGAAAGGATCCGCCAGCACTGGGACCGGCTCGTCTAACAGGTGGAAGATCGTGCGCTGAACTGTCTACCGCAGCGGTTGCGGCAGGGCCTCGATCTGCTGCCACGAGGTGCCGGGGAAGCGGACCAGGCGATCACTCACGTATTCCCCATGCTTTAGCCAGCTCCTTGCGGGTGTATGCGAGCGCGTCGTCGCCCGGGCCAGGGTCCGCCTGAATGTAGCCCTTGGCCACTCCACGCCCGACTTCCCGCCGCAGTCGCTTCAGCTCAGCCTTCAGCGCATCCAGCTCGGCGCGGAGGATGTTGACCAGTTCGGGCGCTTCGGCGCTCACGCGTGGCTCCCTCGGTTCTGCGATCAGTCCCAGTGTAGAACGATGAGCTCACGGCCGACCGGCTGTGCGCGCGAGCGGTCTGGGCGCCCCCTGCTGACAGACCCCGTGCTTGAGCATTGGTGATCTTGCTAACGGGCTTGCTCTTGCCTGCGATCAATTAGCAATCAGCTGCATGGTTGACAAGCCCTAGACGTTTTCACGGGCCTTTTCTAGCGGCGGTGCTCTTTGGTAGTCATGTTCGGCGCGACATCAGGCGTGCGGCGTGGCAAGCGGGGCCACCAGCCGGGCACCTGGTTCCGGTAGTCCTCAAATGGCTGGCCGAAGCGGCGGGCGAGAGCCGGATCCTCGATCCAGTGAACGAGGAAGAAGGTAATGGCCAGGAACGCGGCCGCATAGATCAGCAGCACCGGGCTGCTCAGCAGCAGGCCCTGCCCGCAGATGGCCGCCACCGACGCCACATAGAGGGGGTTGCGCACGTACCGGTAGGGGCCGCCGACGGTCAGCCGCTGGGAATTCGGCTCGCCCGGGATCGGCACGCCGGCACCCTCGGCAGCGAACTGTGCAAACGCCCAGGCCACCACGATGCCACCCACCGTGATCAAGACAACACCAATGACTCGTACTACCACCGGCCACGGCGGCGTACCCGGCTGCCAGCGGGTGAACGCGTATGGCAGCAGCACCACCCCTCCTCCCTGAACGATCAGGGCGAAGACGGCGGTGCCCAGGGCGGCAGCCCAACGTGGCATGGTGACGGGGGCACTGGTGGCCTCGCCGTCCGCCGGGGGAACCGGTGCCGAAGCGGCGGCGCGTGCCCGCTGTTCCACGAGGCGGTCATAGGCCAGTTGCGCCTCCGGAGGCAGGCCGCTCCTGGCGATCCCCCAGCGCAGCGCGTATGCGGCTTCCTGTTCAGGCGTCATCTTCGCCATCGGCTACACCTACTTACTCCCGGTGGGGACGCTACTCCCCGGACTCAGCGGCGGCCAGACAGCCGGTCATGGGCCGAAGAGCTGCCCGCCGTCGCTGCCACCGAGCAGGAAGGCGAACGGCTCCAGGTCCTGGCGCAGCTGGCCTAGGCCATAGGCAGGGTGGCCGACGAACTGCACCAAGGAAGGCGCTGAGACGGGCGCGGCGACCTCGCCGTCCAGCCAGGCGGAGAACAGCGCGGCGCCGTCGGTAGCGTCCAGTTTCATTTCGGGCATGGGGATCACCGTCCTTCGGGGGTAAGCCGGGTCAGGGCGCGCTTATCGGAATTGCGGATGAGCGGCGCCGGTGCCCCGCACCGCAGGCAGGCGGCACCGGCCGCAACGGTCCCGCAGCGTGCGCACCCGCGCGGATAGCAGGCCGTCCACCGATCGCCCGGGCAGTCTCTCACCGGTCAAAGATCACCATCAAGGGCGCGCCTGCGGCGCGTCGCTGACGCGATGGCGCAAGCGCCACCCTTGACACTGATCTTCCCCGGCAAGCCTCGGCACCTATCAGGAGGACGGGGAGAACGGCCGAAGGTAGCCTCTCTCAGGTGGTACGACTCATCCACCTGAACGGGCCGCCGGGCATCGGAAAATCGACGATCGCGAGCGCGTACGCTGACCGGCATCCCGGTGTCCTCAACCTCGATATCGACCGGATAGCCGCCATGATCGGCGGCTGCGGCGATAGCTTCAGCGACTCGTTCGAGGGCGGGAGGCTTCTGGCGGCGGCGATGGTGCGGGTCCACCTCGCCAGTGGCCACGACGTGATCATGCCGCAAATGATGACGCACGTGAACGCCGGAGAACTGGCAGACTTCGAGGCTGGCGCGGCAGCGGCCAAAGCCGAGTACCTCCAGATACTGCTGACAGCGAATGTCGAGCCTTCGATCGAGCGTTGCATGGAACGGGCGAAGGCCAGTGATCCACAGGATGTCGTCTGCAAGGTCATCGACGAGAGAGGGGGCCGGGACTTCGTGCGGGTGCTCCATGCACAGGTCACTCAATTCTCAGCCGAAAGGCAGCCATACTCAGTTATTGACTGCGAACGGCTCACAGTTGAACAGACCTGTCAGGCCGTCGAAGCTGCACTCCGGCCCTGAGACCGAGGCCGCTTGGCCCGTTCCACGGGTCATTTGCGGCCAGAGCCGAATCAGTAGCCAGCTCAATGCTACTGCGGCATGTTTTCAGGTTTTTCCGGCGCGTGAAGCTGAGTCAACTTATTCTGCGCATACTCATCGGTATACGTTTCCTGCCACTGTGGTACTTGGCTCCGCAATTCCTCAAGTACGGGAGACGGCACAATACGCTCAAGGAGCGGCAATAGCTCCCCAACGCCATCAACGCTGATTGCGTCACCACTCAGCTCGTCAAATTCCTTTAGCGCTAGCTTCAATATCGATGAATCCGATAGATTGCTTAGCGCGTTAGACAGGTCCTCGGCGAAGCGCTGACCGTATGAAAGCCGGTCTTGAAAGCCCATCCGCCAAACGTCCATTACCCTCATGCCTAGCTCACTTGAAACTGCAAGCGTGAGCTCATCCAAGTTGTCCATACTGCTATAGCGCCGCTTAACCTCAGGATCATGTCTCATCAGCTCGAGGATTCGCAAGCTGGAACTTGGGAAACACATAGCCGTGCTCGCGGCCACGACAAGGCGTGTCACATAGTAGAGTATTCGAAATGCGCCACGGAGCTCAGACGAGTCACGATCGATAGTTGTCCAAAGCTCGTTCAAGTGAGAATAGGCCGGTGATTGCCAGCAAGCTTCTTGATAAGCAGACCAGAGTACGAAGTTGCCTTCATCAAAGAAAACAGCGCGAAAGGTATCAGCCGTTGCCGAAGAACCAAGCTTCTGGCGAATCGCACTAACCTGTGCATCTACAATTGCGGCCACAGACATGCCCGTGGCACTACCAATCTCTCTGCTGGTATTAGAAATCCGGCGCACAAGTTTACGAATATCGCTTGCCATAGACTGGCGACTCTGCCGACGGTAAACGTATAGAGCCGGAACTATGCCAATGAAGGCGGCGATGGCGGCGATGGCGGTAGATACAGAACCTATTGCAGTCCAATCTACAGCGAGCAAAACCATTTCGATCCCCCTACATGCAATGATCATGACGGCGCCTGCGAAACAATACCGGCTGAGTTCGCAGCCGCAGCCGCATCCGCTGTCCAGCGTTGCGCAACCACACTACGCCCCCGGGGCTTCCCGTCCAGGCTCGAGAAGGCGCACGAGCAGGGCAGATTTGGCCGCCTGGACAGCCGTGGACGGCGCTGATCCTTTCTCGTAATGGGCGATGGCACAACGCCACCCTTGACCGCGGTCTTCGACGGCAAGACCGTCCTGCCGGAGAACGGGGAAAGAATCAGATCCCAGGCAACCAAGCTCGGCGCTCAGGCGTCCAAGCTCACATGAAACGGCATAGCTGCGTAACCGGGGCAGCGGTAGTCAGCATTTTGATCTTGGCTGGTTGCAGCGGTCAGGCCGGCCCCCACCAGACCGTGACGGGCATGCTCGTGCGGGTAGGAGGCCCCGCGACGCTAGCGGCACCCCCCAAACCAGTGCTTTTGCCAGGCGAGGTAAGCGCCCGTAACTCAGCAGGCCAGCAGTTCACCGCCGCAAGCGGTACGAACGGCCGCTTTGAGCTGTCCTTGCCGCTTGGCACCTATCGGCTGACTGGACACAGTCCCGAGGTGCCAGGCGAGACGTGCAAGTCCGCGCGGTCAATCCGTGTGACCAAGCCCAGGCCACTACACAACATCTGGGTAGTTTGCTCGATCCAGTAAAAGGGTGACGCCGGGATCAGCCCAGGACCAGGTCAGGAAGCGTAGGGTCGGGACGAACGGCTGACGGCTCAGATCCGGAAAGGAGTGGCGGGCATGCCGCTACGCGGGCTGATCGTTCTCCCGGGCTTGGTGCTCCTGGCGGTCACCACCATCAGCCCGGCAGCCGCGCTGGGCGCGACCAAGGGCACCGACCGGCGGCGATATTGCCACGCTCACTGCCACGGGTCCGGCCACGTTCACCTATACGGGAACGGATACTCTCGTGGCGGCGAACGGCGATGAACTGTTCTCGACCTTTACCGGATCGGGAGTATTTACGTCCGCTACCACCGCCAAGAGCACCCAGGTCAACACGATCACTGGCGGCACCGGCCGCTTCACCGACGCCAGCGGAAGCTTCACGATAACGATTAGCAGCGTAATCGTCTCGATCAGCGCCACGAGCGAGACGACCGAGAACTCCGACACGTTCAACGGGCAGATCAGCTACTAAGCGTAGCGATACCGGCCGCGAGGAACTCATCAACTCCGTCCGCTAGAAGCAGGGGGCCACACCCGCTCCGGGGACAGTCCTAGACTCCCGGGCATGGACCTCAAGGACGCAACGCTCATGATCCTGAATGAGTCTGCCGATCATCCCAGCGTGGCGAAGATCGCACGGTCCGCATACGACCAGCTGGCAAGCGGCCAGGAAGTTGACTACCGGGTCCTGGACGCGCTGGTAGGAGAGGCCAGCGGCAAGGGTGTGCTCCGCGCCATCAGGCAGAAGTACGGTGCCACGGCCCACGAGGCCATATTCGCGCCCATTCTGCGTGAAATCGACCGGGAGAAACCCATCCCGCCACGCAGACGGCCGACCGCATACCAAGACAGCGCTGATCCGCTCACGGCCAGCAGCTGGTGACACCCGAGTCAAGTCCCATCGCCACCTAGCTCCGAGGGGTCGGACGGGCTGCCCCAGAGCACGGCACAATCACGCGGCGCGCTCATCCTGGGCGGCGCGCGCCTTGGCCATTCTCGTGTGCGCCCGGCCCTCCGGCCAGCGCGCACTGCCACACGGGACATCGTCTTAGCCACTCGCCCACGGGATCTCCCCACCGCCGCTGGCCGCCCGGCGGCCAGCGATGCGGCCGGGACAGTCACGTGGCCAGCTACCCCGTCAGAGAGAGATATTCGCCGACAGCCGATGAGGCCGGGAGGCGCTGGTGACGGGGGACTCCAAGGATCGTGAGCCCTGGGGTTCCTCAGAACCAGGATGGCCCGTGTGGCGTGTAAGGCTGCTCCAGCGACTCGATCTCCTCGCCGGTCAGGCGCAGGCCGAGCGCGGCGATCGCTTCCGGTAGGTGGTGCGGCTTCGTGGCGCCGACGATGGGTGCAGATACGACGGGATTCTTCAGCACCCAGGCCAGCGCGACTTGAGCCATGGTGGCGCCGCGGGCTTCGGAGACCCGCTGGACCGCCTTGACCACCGGTTCGTCGAGCGGCGAATCGAAGGACTGCACGACGTGGTCCACGGTCGAGCGGTGCGACTGATCTCCCCAGGGGCGAGCGAGGCGACCCTTGCCCTGCGGGGAGTACGGCACCACGCCGACGCCCATGTCGGCGCACATGGCCATCAGCTCCGGTTCATCCTGGCGGCGGAGCAGGTTGTACTGGTTCTGCATCGATACGAACGGGGTCCAGCCGTGCAATTCGGCGGCGTGCTGCAGCTTGGCGAACTGCCACGCATACATGGATGAGGCGCCGATATAGCGGACCTTTCCCGCCTTGACGATGTCGTGGAGGGCCTCCATGGTCTCTTCGGCCGGAGCGTCGGGATCAAAACGGTGGATCTGGTACAGGTCGATGTAGTCGGTGCCGAGACGAGCGAGCGAGGCGTCAACCTGCTCCAGGATCGCCTTGCGGGAAAGGCCCTGACCACCCGGGCCGTCGTGCATCCGGCCGAATACCTTCGTGGTGAGGACGATGTCCTCGCGGCGGGAGTAGCGCGTGATCGCTCTGCCGACGAGCTCCTCCGACGTGCCACTCTGGTAGCTGTTCGCCGTGTCCCAGAAGGTGATGCCCAATTCGACGGCCTGCCGGAAGAAGGGCTGAGCGTCGTCGTCGTTCAGCGCCCAGGTATGTGCTCCAGGGGTGGCGGGGTCGCCGTAACTCATGCATCCCAGTGCGAGGCGGCTGATCTTCAGCCCAGTCTCCCCCAGCCGTACATGCTCCATCGAGGTCTCTCCAGTCAGCTGCGGCCGGGGCCCAGCTCAGATGACCCGGTTGTTGCCACCGTCAATGACATACTCGGATCCGCTGATGTAGGCCGCGGCGTCGGAAACCAGGAAAGCGACTAGTTGAGCCACCTCGGCTGCGGTGCCTGCGCGCCCGAGCGGTACGCCTCCGATGGTAGCCAGGAGGGCGGCCTCGGCCTCGGCGCGGCCGATCCCAGCCTGGTCCATTATTCGCCTGATCCTGGCTTCCGCTCCCGAAGTGGCGATATAGCCGGGTGTGACGGTGTTCACGCGTATGCCCATGGGCCCGAACTCTTCCGCGAGCACCTTGCTGTAACTCGTCAAAGCTGCTTTGGCGGGCCCGTACGCCGGCGAGGACGGATGAGGGCGCTTCCATTGCACCGAGGAAACGTGCACGATGGCGCCCGAGCGCTGGTCCACCATGGCGGGCAAGAGGGCGCGGTTCAGCCGGACCGCAGACAGCAGGTTGGTGCTGAGGGCCTGCATCCAGTCGTCCTCGGAGAGGGCCAGCGCTCCGCCTGGCTTGGCGAACGAGGCCCCGACGCAATGCACGACGATATCGAGACCACCGAGAATCCGGGTCGTCTCGCTAGCCACGAAGCCTGCACCGTCGGGCGAGGCCAGATCCGCCTGAATCAGCCTCAGCATTGGCGCGTTGGCTTCTCGGTGTCGCGCGGTCACGATGACATCCGCCCCTCGCGCCACCAGCAGTTCGGCGATGGCCGCACCCATGCCGCGCGTTCCTCCTGTGACGAGGGCCCTCCGGCCGGCGAGATCCTTCGTGTCGGGCTCAGTGACACCAGCTTCCCGGCTGACCGGCGACGTCCTCATAGCGTGGCTCCTATCTGTCTCGGCTGAGCCAGAATCGGGCCGGCCCTGACGGGAGAGTCAAGTACCCCGCACAGGATTAACGTTCCCCCCGGGGGACAGCTCGCGCGCGGCCTCCACCCATGGGGCCGCCCCGGGGAGGGGATTACCGGTCAGGCGCTGCGAGGGCCGGGGAACGCTCGTCCGCTCCTGGGTCGCCGATAGTGCCGGAGAGGATCGGCGAGGGCTTGAATCCTTTGACCATGAGGTAGATGCCAAGCGACAGCTCCCAGAAGATTTCCGGGATCGTGGCGATGAACTGCGGTGCGGAGCCTGGCTCGATGACATTGAACAGCACGGCGGTCCCTGAGGCGATGACCAGCGGGCCTCCGACCAGCCCCAGCATGGCCATGCCCCGCGGCACCAAGCCGGACCGGTACATCAGGTAGCCCAGGATCAGCCCGTTCCCGACGCCGACGATGAAGCCCGGTCCGAGCAGGAACGTCCAATCATGGACCGCGACGAGTGACCTGCCGACCGTCACGAGCGAGCCCGGGTCTCCGCCAGCAGCCCCGGCGAGGTCTTGCCGCAAGGTCACGACCGCGAGAAGGCTGACGATGCCGATGGCGATGAAGGTGCTTTCAACGAGACGGGCTGAGACGTAGCCGAGAGCGAGCCCTTCGTTCTGCCGCTTGAGGACCGGGAACAGCACCACGGCGGTGCCAACGTTGGCGATGATGAGGAGGACCTCGAGCAACGCGCCCAGGGCCACACGCGTGTCGGCGCCCGCGCCGACGATGTAGTTGGTGTGGTCCAGCACTGGGCGGTAGAGGAGGAGTGCCGCCGGGATCGAGGTGAGAAAAGTGATCAAGAAGAGCGCGCCTGCCATGAACGCGGTCTTTCTGGTTGAGCTCATCTGGACTCTTTTCGGTGGTGGATCGGCGAGGCACGATTAGTGAGCTGCCTAGTGGCTTCGGCCGCGCTCGCGTCATCTGACGGTGCGGCTGTCAGCCACCTGATCTGCCGAATCCACCTCCGAACACACGGCCCGTGGGGGTGGTTTTGCTGGCCGAGCGGCTATGACTACACCCTGGCCAGACCGATGTACAGGCCGGTTGGAGATGGTGTGGAGATCGTGTGAAGGCGCTGGGGGGTTGACCCGCGGAAGGGGAGCCGGGCTACGCTTTTGGCAGGTCGTGCTCGTGGGGAGGCGCCGGTGATGGACGGGCCCGCAGACGAGATCGCAGGCGCGGGACGCTACAGCTCCCTGCGGGCGTCACACGCCGACCGCGAGCGGGTGATCGGCGTGCTCAAGGCCGCGTTCGTGCAAGGGCGGCTGGCTAAAGACGAGTTTGACCTGCGGGTCAGCCGGGTCCTGGCGTCGCGGACCTATGCGGAGCTGAACGCCCTCACCGCTGACATGCCACCCGGCCTGGCGAGCGCCAAGCCACCGGAGCCCGCCCGGAAATCTGAGACCGATCTGGCCCGCGAATCGACGGAAAGGAAGATCGTCAAGGGGTGGGCCATGGCGACTGTGGCGTTGCCGAGCCTGGCGGTCGGCGTGGCCCTGCTGGAATCGGGAACCGCTCTCGCGTTCGTGGCGATTGCCGTGGCCCTGTTCGCGTGCGTGATAGCCGTACCGGTCAGCGGGCTCGTGATGTTGCACGCCTGGATCGAGGCGCACTTCAACAACGGCGCGGGAGATGATCCCGGGGGAGCGGCCCCAGAGATCAGCGGATGATGGCTCCACCAGAAAAGGGGCGATCACGCAATCGCGCAGGTGTCTACCGCGTGCAGCCGGGCACTGCACTGCTGTGGGGTCCAGCCGGAGATGACGGAGGCTCAGCGTGCCCGGAACGACGCAATTCACGATCGGCAGCGAGGCCCGTTGCGCCGACGGGGTGTGCGGCGAGCTGACCCGGGTGGTGGTGGACCCTGTCGCCCAGGCGGTCACCCATCTCGTGGTCGAGCCGAAGGACCGCTCGGGGCTGGCCCGGCTGGTGCCGATCGACCTGGCCGAGGCGGCGCCGCCCGGGGTGCGGCTGCAGTGCACGCTGGCCGCCTTCGAACAGCTCGACCCGGCCGAGGAAACGCAGTTCGTCCCGGGCAGCACCGGGTACGCGGCGTACGGGCCCCAGCAGGTGGTCACCTGGCCCTACTACGGCCTGAATGCCGGGGCGGGCACGCCGGGCGGCGTGGATCTCGGGGTGGCCGGGTTCTCGTCCACCGTCACCTACGACCGGATACCGCTGGGGGAAGTGGAAGTACGGCGCGGCGACCGGGTCGAGGCCACGGACGGGAGTATCGGGCGTATCCAGGGCCTGGTCGTCGATCCTCACGATCATCAGGTCACCCACGTGCTGCTGCAGGAGGGGCACCTGTGGGGCCGCAAGGATGTGGCCATCCCGATCAAGGCGGTGTCCCGGGTCGGCGACACCATCCGGCTCAACCTCAGCCAGCACGAGGTGCGGGACCTGCCGCCGGTGGATTTCGCCCAGCACGACGGTTAGCCCGGCGGGCGCCGGGACCTGGGCGCGATCAGTCGTTGTCGGGACGGCTCCGGGTGATCTGCACCGCGTTGCCGCATCCCGAGTGGTGGCCGAGAAAGCTGTGCACCAGCCCCCCGTACTCGTGCTCGTCCTGGTCGATCACCGTGCTGGCGCCACATCCATCGCAGCGCAGGAGTGTCGCACTGGCCGTCCCCGGGCCGGGCAGGTCGGTGTTCGGCACGGCTGAACTGGGCATGCCCGCTCCTCGGTGACCCTGGGTGAGCGGGCCGTCCGGTACGGCCTGCCTCCCCGGGCGCCATTTCGAACCTATTCCCCCCAGCAATGACCGGCAATTGTTTTCAAGTATCACTCAGCTACCCCGCAGATGGTGCCGAGATGAACGACATCCCGTTTGACCTGCGCGAACGGTGAGAGCTGGCGTCATGCTTTGCGACGCTGAATGGAATGGCGGTGGCAGAGAGTTTGTGCCCGGGCACGGAATTGTACCCGGGGAACTCACTGTGACAAGGGTCGTACTCCGAGGCGCGCCGCGCCGCCGGCGGTGCCCGCCGGATGATGGGCCGGCGCCGTGCTGGACACCCGTGTCCAGCACCGCCGGCGACCGGATCCGGCGAATTACTAACTAACTCAGTAATTCATCGCAAAACGGTCGTCCGGTGACCGGCCAGCCCCTACCATTTCGCTCCATCCACCCGCCAGCGGGGTGGCTCTGCCCGGGGGAAGGCACCGTGACAGTTCGGCGGGGGTACTCCGTCCCTGAGCGCGTCACCATGGCCGGCGCCGGCGCCGGGGCGGTGGGGCTCATCTACCCGTTCCTCATGGCCCATACAGGGGACCAGGGCATCCCCTGCCCGCTGCGCACCCTGACCGGCGTGCCGTGCCCCTGCTGTGGCATGACCACCGCGACCGTCTCCCTGGTGCACGGCGGGTGGCTGGCCGCGCTCCGGACCAACCCGGCCGCCTACCTGCTGGCGGCGCTCGTGATCGGCACCGCGCCGGTGCTCGTGGCCCGCCTGGCCGGGTGGATGAACCCGCCCCGGCCCTGGTCCGCGACGGCGAGGCGGCGGACCGGCCAGGCGATGGCCGGCCTGGCCGCGGCCAGTGAGCTGTTCCAGCTGCACCGCTACGGATTCCTCTAGGCCCGCCCGGCAAACCCCGCGAAATCCCCTGGACCGCCGCCGACCGGGCGGCGGATCCTCCTGAGAAAGGTGTCCCCTCATGGCCTACGCCGCCTCCGAACCCATCGCGGTTCCCTACGCCAGCTGGATCCAGCGTGTCGGTGCCTACCTGATCGACTGGGTCATCATCGCCGTCATCTACACCATCGGCGCCGTCACCCACACGCCGATCCTCGTCGCCCTGTTCTCACTGATCGGCATCGCCGTGTGGGCCTATAACCGCTGCTACCTGGCGGGCACGACCGGCCAGTCCTGGGGCAAGAAGGCCCTGGGGCTCCGGCTGATCAGCGAGGCCACGGGGGAGCCGATTGGCGCCGGCATGGCGTTCGTCCGCGACATCTGCCACATCCTCGACTCGCTGGCCTGCTACATCGGCTGGCTCTTCCCGCTGTGGGACGCGAAGCGCCAGACCTTCGCGGACAAGATCATCCACACGGTGGTCCTCCCGGTCTGATCCCGGCCGGAGCCCCGGCCGGGGCGCACGGGGGAGGTTCAGCCGGACTTCCCCCGGTGTGGGGTCTCGCCCCGGCCGGCCGCGCCCGCTACATTCGTCCTCATGTTCGAACCGGCGGATGTCCTTGACGGGCTCAACGACGACCAGCGCCGGGCGGCCACGCATGAGTCCGGGCCGCTGCTGGTACTGGCCGGGGCGGGCACCGGCAAGACCCGGACCCTGGTCGCCCGGGCGGGCTGGCTGCGCAGCCAGGGCACGCCGGCCAGCCGGATCCTGCTGCTGACGTTCACCCGCCGGGCCGCGGACGACATGCTGGCCCGGGTCACCCCGCGCGGCGCCAGCGCCGCCGACCGGGTCGTCGGCGGCACCTTCCACGCCGTGGCTCATCAGATCATCCGGGCGCACGCCGAGTCGTTCTCGCTGCCGCCGGAGTTCAGCGTCATCGACCCGCCCGACGTGACCAACCTGATGGACACGCTGCGTGCCGAGAACGGCCTGGTCACCAGCCAGCGGCGGGCGCCCCGGGCCGGCACCTGCGCGGACATCTACACCCGGTGCGTGAACACCCGTGCCCCGGTGCCGGAGGTCATCAAGGCCCAGTTCCCGTGGGTGGCCGGCTTCGAGGCCGAGCTGGCCGGCCTGTTCCGCGGCTACACCGCGCATAAACGCCAGCACGGCCTGGTCAACTTCGACGACCTGCTGCTGCTGTGGCGGGCCGCGCTGGCCGACGCGGCCGCGGGCCCGGTGCTGCGCGGCATGTTCGACGCCGTCCTGGTGGACGAGTACCAGGACGTGAACGCGGTCCAGGCGGACATCGTCCGTCTGCTGCGCCCCGACGGCCCGGGCCTGACCTGCGTGGGTGACGACGCGCAGGCCATCTACGCGTTCCGCGGCGCCGACCCGGCGCACCTGCGCGCGCTGGCCGCGGACTACCCGGGCCTGGAGATCATCCGGCTGGCCCGCAACTACCGCTCCAAGGATGCGGTGCTCCGGCTGGCTAACGTGGTCCGGCCGCAGTCCGAGGGCCTGGAGCTGGCCCTGCGGGCGGAACGGGGCCCGGGGTCCCGGCCGCAGCTGGTCCGCTGCCACGATGAGGCGACCCAGGCCCGGGAGATCTGCGGCCGGGTGCTGGAGGCCCGGGAGGCCGGGGCCGACCTGCGCGACCAGGCCGTGCTGATGCGCGCCGCCACGCACAGTGACGTGCTGGAAATCGAGCTGTCGGTCCGGCGCATCCCGTTCATCAAGTACGGCGGCATCCGGTTCACCGAGGCCGCGCACGTCAAGGACTTCATGGCCGCCGCCCGGGTGGTGACCAACCCCGCGGACGACCTGGCCTGGTTCCGGCTGCTCCGGCTGCACGAAGGGATCGGGCCGGTACATGCGCGCCGGTTCATCGGGGCCCTGGGACTGGGCGACCCGCACCTGTGGGAGCACTGGAAGGACGCGGTTGACGTGCTGCCCGCGCGGGCCCGCCCGGCCGTGGCGGACACCCTGTCCTGCCTGGCCGACGCGGCGGGGCGGGAGCGCACGCCGGACCGGGCCGCAGGCATCCTGACCGCGCTGGACGCCCCGCTGCGCGAGCGTTACCCCGACGCCGGGATCCGGCTGGCCGACCTGCAGCGCCTGGTGGACGCGGCCGCCACCCGCCCCTCGCTGCACGACGCCCTGGTCGAGCTGGCCCTCGACCCGCCGGTGTCCGCCTCCGACCTGGCCGGGCCGCCGCGGCTGGACGACGACTACCTCGTCCTGTCCACGATCCACTCGGCCAAGGGGCTGGAGTGGCCAGTGGTGCACGTGCTGCAGCTCGTGGACGGGGCGGTGCCGAGCGACATGGCCCTGTCCAGCCGGGCCGGGCTGGAGGAGGAACGGCGGCTGTTCTACGTGGCGGTGACCCGGGCCCGCGACCAGCTCTACCTGTACGCGCCGCTGCGGATGCACCATCACCGGATGGCTTCTGACGACCGGCACGGCTACGGGCAGCTCACCCGGTTCCTGGACCCGGCCGCCCAGGCCGAGTGCGACGCCGTGGACGCCACCCCGCCGGAACCCGTGCTGCCCAAGATCGGGCCGCTCGCCGCGACCATCGACGCCGCGCTCGACTCCCTGTTCGGCCCGGCCTGACCCGGCCCCGGCGCGCCCGCCCAGCGCAACCCCTGGCTCAGCGGGGCGGCAGCAGCCCGCGCAGGTAGGCGGCCTGGCCGCCGTGCTGCAGGTCGTCGGAGATCACGCTGGCCAGCCGGACCCCGAGGGTGACGGGCGGGTCCCAGTGCTCGTCCACCACCCGGTCCAGGTCGGCCGCACCCAGGCCCTGGACGTACTTGATGGTGTGCCCGTGGACCGCCTCGTAATACCCGGTGAGCAGGTCGGCGGGCACGCGGACGGCCGCGACCTCCGCGCTGGTGTGCCCGTACCCGGTCTCACCCGCCGGGAACGGCAGCCCGAACCGCCCGGCCCAGCCTTCCGCTGTCCACGCCTGCCCGGTGGCCGCCACATCCGCGATGTGGTCGTCCTGGATCCGGGTCAGGTGCCAGACCAGCCACGCGATCGAGTTCCCCCGGCCTTCCGGCCGGAACGCCAGTTCGTCCTCGCTCAGCCCGCGCACGGCGCCCAGCACCACCTCGTGGACCCGGCCGAATGCCTCGGCCAGCAGCTCGCCGATCGTCATGCGCCTTCCTCGCTTCCCTGGGCCGCCACGGTTCCGCCGGCTCCGCAGCCGGCTGGCATCGCACCCCGAGACCCTACTTCCCTAACGGTCTTCCCGGCAGGCTCACCCGCCCCGCTCACGGCTGCCGCCGGGTCAGGAGCCGCCGCGGCCGGGTCAGCCCCTGGCGGTGCCGGGACATCCCGGCCCAGGGATCGCCGGCCTTGCTGAGCTGGGCCAGCCGGTCCGGCATGGTGCGCAACGTGAAACTGTCCGCGGCGAGGCCCGGGTCGGCGACCTCCTCCCAGCTCACCGGCGTCGCGACCGGGGCGCCGGGCCGGGCCCGGACCGAGTAGGCGGCCACCGCGGTCTGGGCGTAGGCGTTGCGCATGATGTCCGCGTACACCCGGCCATGCCGGGCGTCCCGGCGCTGCTCCACGGTGACCAGGTCCGGCTCGGCCGCGGCGAGCACCTCGGCGACCTGGCGGGCGAACTCGCGGACCGGGTCGAACTCCTCCCGGCCGTTCAGCGGGACCTGGACGTGCAGCCCTTTGCTGCCGGTGGTCTTCACGAACGCGGCCAGGCCCAGATCGTCCTCGAGAATCTCGCGCAGCCGCAGCGCGGCGGTGCGGACGGCCTCGAAATGCGCGGCGTCCGGCGGGTCGAGGTCGAAGATCAGCATGTCGGGCCGGTGCAGCTGGTCCGGCTGGCTGGGCTCGTCCGGGGAGCCGTGCTGGCCAGGGTCACTCTGCTGGCCTGGGCTTCGGGGCCGCTCGACCCGGCTCAGGAACGGGTGCAGCTCGATGCAGGCCTGGTTGGCCAGGTAGACGAGGTCGGCCGCCTTCGTCGCGACCACCTGGCACAGCTCGCCGCCTTGCTTGCCCACCTCGACCCGGGGGATCCAGTCCGGGAAATGGCGGCCCACGTTCTTCTGGAAGATGCGCTCGCCGGTGATGCCGTCCGGGTAGCGGGCCATAGCCAGCGGCCGCTCGCGCAGGTACGGCAGCATCTGCTCGGCGGCGGCGTGGTAATACCCGATCAGGTCACCCTTGGTGATCCCGTCGCCGGGGAACAGCACCTTGCCGGTGTTCGTCAGCGGGACGGTCAGCCGCCCGACCTTCAGCTGCTCGCGGGTGGGGGTGCTAGCCACTTTGCGGAACCTCCCGGATCACGTCGGCCGGGCTCTTGTCCCGGCGCAGTCCCTGGAACCTGGGGTGGCGCAGCTGCCCGGCCGTGGTCCATTCGCTGAAGCCGATCTGGGCGACCATGGCCGGCCTGGCCCAGTGCACCCCGGCCCGCGGCGGGGTTCCCCGGTCGAACGGGCTCTTGTCCTGCTCCAGCGCGGACAGCTCCTCGTGCAGCCGGCGCAGGGTCTGCTGGTCGAACCCGGTGCCCACCTTGCCCGCGTAGACGAGCTGGCCATCGCTGTCGTAGACGCCGAGCAGCAGCGCACCGAGGCCGGTGCGGCTGCCCTGCGGGTCGGTGAACCCGCCGATCACGAACTCCTGGTTGTTCTCGCACTTGAACTTGAGCCAGTCCTTGGTCCGGCCGCCCGCGTACGGGGCGTCGGCCCGCTTGGCGATCAGCCCTTCCCAGCCCGACTGGCACGCTTCAGCGTAGAACTCAACACCGTCGCCGACCCGGTGCTCGGTGAAGCGTAGCGGGTCCGCGAAGTCCAGCAGCTGGTGCAGCCGCTGCTTGCGTTCCCGCAGCGGCTGCGGGCGCAGGTCGGTGCCGTCCGCCCAGAGCACGTCGAACAGGTAATACTGCACCGGGACGGTGCGCAGCAGCTCCGCGGACGGGCGGGCGACCTGCATCCGCTGCTGCAGCTGGGCGAACCGGGTCTGCCCGTCGGAGAACGCGACCACCTCCCCGTCCAGCACGAAGTCGCCCGCCTTCTGGGCCAGCAGCGCCTCGGCCAGCTCCGGGTAGGTGCTGGCGACCATCTTCCGGTTGCGGGTCATCAGGCGCAGCCCGCCGCCGTCGCGGATGGCCAGGCACCGCTCGCCGTCCAGTTTGCGCTCGTACATCCAGGCAGGATCGGAGAAACGGTCCCGGGTCAGCGTGGCCAGCTCCGGCTCGAACCAGGCTGGCTTGGCCCTATTTCCGGACATCGTGTGAGCGTCACCCCCGGTAACTGTTGCTGATCCTCTTTCCCCGCTCTGGGCGGCTCATCCGCCCAGCGTGCCCTACCGGCTGGCCGGCCCGGCGCCCGGGGGCGGGCCAGCGCGGGCGGAAAGGGCTTGCATCTCCAGCGGCTGGAGCAGCCAGACTCGCGGGCATGGACGACGCCACCACGATGCTCACCATCGGCCAGCTGGCTCAGCGCACCGGGCTGCCGGTCCGCACCATCCGGTACTGGTCCGACATCGGCGCGGTGCCGCCGGCCGGCCGGACCGGCCGCGACCACCGGCGCTACGACGCGGCCGCCCTGGCCCGGCTGGAACTGGTCGCCACGCTCCGCGAGCTCGGCCTGGGGCTGGCCGAGGTCCGGCGGGTGCTGGACCGCCAGGCCACCGTGGCCGAGGTGGCCGCCACCCACGTGGAGGCGCTGGACGCGCAGATCCGCACCCTGCGGCTGCGCCGGGCCCCACGCCCGGGCCGTGCTGGCCACCGCGGCGGTGGCGCGCAGGAAACCAGGTACCGAGGAGATGACCCTGATGAACAAGCTGGCCACACTGTCCGCCCAGGAACGCAGGCAGATCATCGACGACTTCACCGGGGAGGTGTTCGCGGGCCTGGACCCCGACCCGGGCCTGGCCGCAAGGATGCGCCGCGCCTCCCCGGACCTGCCCGATGACCCGTCACCCGAGCAGGTCGACGCCTGGGTGGAGCTGGCCGAGCTGGTCCAGGACCCGGGATTCCGCCGCCGCATCCGGGCCATGGCCGAGCAGGGAGCGCAGGCCCGGGCGGCGGACCCGGCCACCGAGGACGACGAGGCCCGGACCCCGGACTTCGTGGCCCGGGTCATGGAGCACGCGGGGCCAGCCGTGCAGCAGGGGGTGGCACCGGAGTCCGATGAGGCCGCGGCCGTGCTGAACCTGATCCTGGCCGGGACTCCGGGTGACCAGCGGCGCCCGCAGCTCCGGGAGCAGCTGGAAGCGGGCACGGACGCCCGCGCCGAGCGGTACTGGCAGCTCCTCGGCATCATCAACGGCTGGCCCCCGTTCCCGCCGCACGTGCCGGCCTTCGAGTGGATGATCGCGGCCCTCCGCGCCCACCCCTGACGGCCAGGGCCAGCGCTGACTTTTCACGCGGACGGTGCGCTTTTCCGGGGTGTTTTGTCCGATTCGGCGCACCGTCCGCGTGAAATGTGGGCTGGACGGGCCAGGGGATTGACATGGTGCCGGGCTAAAAGGTCTAATGTCTCAACCTTTAGTCTTTTGGATGGCCCGTGCCGAATTCCCCTGACCCGCTGAGCCTGGATCCCGCCGTGGCGAGCGCCCTCGACCGGGCGGTCGGCGACCTGGCCGGGGACGCATTCGCGTTCCTGGAGCGGCTGGTCGCCGCGCCGAGCACGGTCGGCCGGGAGATGGCCGCGCAGCAGGTGGTCCGGGACGAGCTGGACCGGCTGGGGTTCGGGACGTCGGTCCAGCCCATCGGTGAGGACATCGCGGCGGACCCGGTCGCGGGGGTGCCGCCGCAGTCCTACGCGGGGCGGGGCAACGTGATCGGGCACCTGGCCGCAGGCACCGGGCCGTCGCTGATGCTCAACGGGCACATCGACGTGGTCCCGGCCGAGGCGGCGCTGTGGTCCTCCCCGCCGTTCCAGCCGGTCCGGCGGGACGGCTGGCTGACCGGCCGGGGCGCGGGCGACATGAAGGGCGGGTTCGCGCTCGGTGCGCTGGCCCTGGGCGCGCTCAACGCCGCCGTGCCCGGCTGGCTGGCGGGCCTCACGTTCGCGTCGGTGATCGAGGAGGAGTGCACCGGCAACGGGACGCTCGCCGCGGCCCGGGCCGGGGTGCTGGCCGACGCGGCCGTGCTCCTCGAGCCGACCGACCTGGGGCTGATGCTCGGCGGCGTGGGGATCCTCTGGGCCGAGATCACCGTGCGCGGGCTCCCGGCCCACGCCGAGTCCGCGCACCGGGCCGTCAACCCGGTCGATGCGGCGTGGCGGGTGATTGACGCGGTCAGATCGTTGGAGAAAGAAATGGCCCTGGAGCTGGACGGGCCGTTCGCGCGGATCGACGGGGCCTGCGCCGTGAACGTCGGCACGTTCCGTGCGGGAGACTGGCCGTCCAGCGTGCCCGGGCAGGCCGTGCTCGGGATGCGGGTCGGGTTCCCGCCCGGGTGGACGCCGGACGAGGCGCTGGAGCGGGTCGCCGGCGCGGTGGCCGGGGCGGCCGCGGCCGATCCGTGGCTCGCGGGGCACCCGCCGCAGGTGCGCGCGGCGGGGTTCCGGGCCGAGGGCTACCGGCTGGACGGGGCGCACCCGCTGGCGGCCGCGGTGTCCGCCGCGCACGAGTCGGCGCACGGGGAGCCGCCCCGGCCGTTCGTGATGGGCAGCACCACGGACGCGCGGCTGTACATCAACCAGTTCGGGGTGCCGGCGCTGGCCTACGGGCCGCGGACCCGGAACATCCACGGGCCGGACGAGGCGGTCGAGCTGGACAGCATCGTGGCCGGGGCGCGGACGCTGGCCCGCTTCCTGGCCGGGTACTACGCGGCGGGCGGGCTGCCCGGGGGGAGCGCATCGTGACCGGGCCAGAGCAGGCGGGGCCAGAGCAGGCGGGGGCGGGGAGCGCGGCGCGGCCGGAACGGGACACGCCGCCGGGCCGCGGGCTGCTCAGCCCGATGACGGTCCGCACCACCGGCGAGCGGATCGCCGAGCGGTTCGTGACCGCGATCGCACTCGGCCAGTTCGTGCCCGGCCAGCGGCTGCCCACCGAGCGGGAGCTGGCCGCGATGCTCAGCGTCAGCCGGGCCACGGTCCGCGAGGCCATCGCCCGGCTGGCCGAGGCGGGCTACGTGACGGTCCGCCGGGGCCGGTCGGGCGGGACGTTCGTGACGTCGGGCTGGGGGCCGGAGTCCGCCGAGATGATCCGCCGCACGCTCAGCAGTGAGTGGCAGGAAGTGGAGCTGCTGCTGGACTTCCGGCAGGTCATCGAGCAGCAGATCGCCCGCACGGCCGCGCTGCGCCGGACCGACACCGACGTCAAGGCCATCCGCAGCGCGCTGGGGGACTACGAGCGGGCGGGGGCGGACCGCGACTCGTCCCGGATGGCCGACCTCGCGCTGCACCGGGCCATCGCGGACGCCACGCACAACCCGCACCTGACCAACCTCAGCCTGAGCATCAGGCACGACATCAGCTTCGGCTTCGAGGCCGAGCCGTACAGCCCCGAGGTGCGCGGCCGGGCGCTGCACCAGCACCCGGTGCTGGCCCAGGCCGTCATCGACGGGAACCCCGATCAGGCGGCCTCGCTGGCCGCCGAGCACTTCTCGCTGACCGAGTCCATGCTGCGCGAGCTGCACGCGCGGGTGATGCTGCGCGCCGGGACACCACAAGAGCCACAGGAGTAGCCCATGCCCTTTGCTGCCGTGAACGGGATCGACGTGCACTACCGGCTCGCCGGGGACGGGCCCGAGACCATCGTGATGGTCAACGGGCTCGCCGACGACCTGGAGACCTGGGCCTTCCAGGAAGCAGACCTGACCGCCGCCGGGTACCGGCTGCTGATGTTCGACAACCGCGGCATCGGCCAGACCAGCAAGCCGGCCGGGCCGTACTCGTCACGGCTGCTGGCCGACGACGCCAAGGCCCTGGTGGACCACCTCGGCATCAGCGGCTTCCACCTGCTCGGGGTGTCCATGGGCGGCATGATCGTCCAGGAGTACGCCCTGGCCTACCCGGAGGATCTCCGGTCGGTGATCATGGCCTGCACGTACGCGGCGCCCGGGCCGTTCTGCTCCCGGATGTTCGCCATGTGGGCCGACGCGGCGCCGGTGCTCGGCATCCCGTTCGTGATGCGCGACGTCACGCTGTGGGCCTTCACCACCGACTTCTTCCACGACCGGCCGGACGAGCTGGCCGAGTTCGAGACCGCGATGAAGTACATGGACCAGCCGGTCCCGGCCTACCTGGCCCAGCTGGCCGTGATCCAGCACCACGACACCACGGAGCGTCTGGGCGGGGTGACCACGCCGACCCTGGTCCTGGCCGGCGAGCAGGACATCCTCATCCCGGTGTCGCTGTCCCAGGAACTGCACAAGGGGATCCCCGGCGCGCAGTGGCAGACCGTCCAGGGCGGCCACGCCTGCCTCTGGGAGTACCCCGCCAGCTTCAACAGCGCCGTGGCCGAGTTCGTCCGCCGTCACGGAAAGGGTGACTTATGTCCATGAACACCGGACCGGCCGACGCCTTCGCCGGCACGGCCACCGCCCCGGCCCCCGGGGCCACGCTCCCGCGCGGCGAGATCGGCCTGCTCGGCGTGCTCATGCCGGGCCTGGCCCAGGTCGCGCCCGCGTTCAACCTGTTCTTCACCACCGGGCTGATGGCCGCCTTCGCCGGCGCCTCGGTCCCGCTCGTGTTCCTGATCAGCATGGTCGGCCTGATCGCCACGGCCGCCAGCCTGGCCCTGTTCTCCGGGGTGTTCCCGAGCGCCGGGTCGTTCCTGACCTACATCGCCCGGTCGATGGGGGTGCGTACCTCGGTCGTCGTCGGGGTGATCACCCTGCTCGGCTACATCATCGCGTTCGGCGGGATCTACATCTTCGTCGGCCAGTACATCGTGGTGAACGTGCTCAACGACCCGCACATCTGGGGCATCACCCAGATCGTCACCATCTTGTACGGGGCCCTGGTGGTCGCCCCGGTCGTGCTCGGCCTCAAGTTCGGCGTGCGCACCACCGTGGTGCTCTACGTGTTCGAGGTGGTACTGCTGCTGGCGCTGGCCATCACGGTGCTGGCCAAGGGCGGCGCCCAGGGGCTGTCCGGGACGCCGTTCCGCTGGCCGGGCGGGTCCGGGACCAAGGACATCTTCATCGCGTTCTCGCTCGCGGTGCTCGCGTTCGGCGGGTTCGAGGCGGCCGCGCCGCTGGCCGAGGAGACCCGCAACCCGCGGCGCAACGTCCCGCTGGCGGTGATCGGCACCGTGGTGATCAGCGGGATCCTGTACGTGTTCTGCTCCTACGCGCTGATCATCGCGTTCGGCCCGGGCCACATCAGCGCCCTGGTCGCCGACCCGAACCCGTTCCACACCGCGGCGGCGAAATTCATCGCGCCGCTCGCCCCGCTGATCACCTGGATCTTCCTGACCAGCGTGACCAGTTCCTACGTGGCGGCCAACACGCAGACCGCGCGGGTCATCTTCGCCGGGGCCCGGGGCGGGCTGTGGGCTAAGACGCTGGCGTCGGTCAGCCCGCGGTTCCGCACGCCGTGGGCCGCGGCCATCGCGTTCGTGGCGCCCAGCATCGCGATCGGGGTCATCTCGACCGCGTTCACCGACCCGGGCACGGCGGTCGGCCTGCTCAGCACCTACGGGATCCTCGGCCTGGTGCTGATGTACCTGATGGCCAACATCGCGCTCATCGTCCAGTGGGCCAGGTTCCGCCGGGCCGGGGTGCGCAAGAACGTGTGGGGCTGGGTCGTCACCCCGGTCATCGGGGTCCTGGTTCTGGCCATCCCGATCTGGGGCGACCTGCGCCCGGGCCAGCCGGCCCCGTACAGCTACCTGCCCTGGCTGACGATCGCGCTGATCGCCGCCGGTGTCGTCTACATGCTCGTGCTATCCGCGGTCCGGCCGCAGGCCATCCAGCACGCTGTCGCCAACCTCGAAGGCGAGGTCGAGGCGGCCTCAGCGGCCCTGTAACCCCGCCGCCCCTGGCGTGCTGCGGGGCCGGACCTCCCCCGGGCGGCCCCGCAGCACCACGATCAGGGATCTGGCTTGACGCCGGATTCGTAGGCGGCGATGACGAGCTGGGCGCGGTCGCGGGCCTGGAGTTTCATCAGCAGCCGGCCCACGTGCGACTTGACCGTGGCCATCGTGAGCCGCAGCTGCGCAGCGATCTCCGCGTTGGAGAGCCCGGCGCCGATCAGGCCCAGCACCTCCCGCTCCCGGCTGGTGATCCCGTCCAGGCTCCGTGCGGGAGCGGCCCCGGGATCGGGCCGCCGGGCGAACTCCTCGATCAGCCGCCGGGTGACGGTCGGCGCCAGCAGGCCCTCCCCGGCGGCGATCACCCGGATCGCGGCCAGCAGGTCACCCGGATCTGTGTCCTTGAGCAGGAAGCCGCTCGCGCCCGCGCGCAGCGCCGCGAACACGTACTCGTCGAGGTCGAACGTGGTCAGGATCATGACCCGGGTGCTGATCCCGGGCCGGAGGATGCGGCGGGTCGCCTCGATCCCGTCCATCTTCGGCATCCGGATGTCCATCAGCACGACGTCGGGCCGGACCCGGCGGGCCACCTCGACCGCCTCCTCCCCGGTGCCTGCCTCACCGACCACCTGCAAGTCGGGTGCGGTGTCCACCAGGACACGGAAGCCCGCGCGGACCAGCACATGGTCGTCGGCCACCAGCACAGAGACGCTCACGCGGGCACCGCGACCGGCAGCCGGACGCTGACCCGGTAGCCCCGGCCGGGCAGCGGCCCCGCGCTGAACTCGCCGCCGTACAGGGCGACCCGTTCGCGCATCCCGACCAGCCCGTGACCGGCGGCGGGCCCCTGGCCGGGCTCGCCGCCCTGGCCATCGCCGGGCCCGCGGGCGGCCCCCACGCCGTCGTCGGTCACCTCGATCGCCACCGCCTCAGCGCTGTAGCTCACCACCACCCGGCCACGATCGGTGTGCGCGTGCTTCACCACGTTGGTCAGTGCTTCCTGCACGATGCGGTACGCGGCCAGGTCCATCCCGGCGGGCAGGTCCCGGGGCGTGCCGCGCACCGCGACCTCCACCCGCACGCCGGCCCGCCCAGCCAGTTCCGGGAGGTCGGCCAGCCCGGGCGCGGCCAGCATCTCACCCGGAGTCCCGTCCCGCAGCATGCCGAGCAGTTGCCGCATCTCGCGCAGCGCGGCCCTGCTGGTGGTCTCGATCGCGGCCAGCGCCCGGGCGGCCTCCGCCGGATTCGCGTCGATCACGTACCGGCCCACCCCGGCCTGCACCGCGACCACGCTCATGCTGTGGGCCACCACGTCGTGCAGTTCCCGCGCGATCCCCAGCCGCTCCTCGGCGACCGCCCGGCGCGCCTGGTCCACCCGGGCCTCGGCGCGCCGTTCGGCCTGCTCGCGCAGGCCCGCCGTATAGGCCCGGCCCGTGCGCACCGCCCGGCCCGCGGCCCAGGCGGCCAGCAGCACGACGGCGGTCCCCGCCGCCCGGCTGAAGTTCGCCTCCAGGTGGCCGATCCCCGGGCCGGCCACCGCCGGGACGGGCGTGACCAGGGCCAGTGCGGCCAGCGTGAGCAGTACCCCGGCCAGCGCCCCGATCGCGATCCGGGCCGGCTCCACCAGCGCGACTATGTACAGCACCGCGGCCACCGCGACCATCGGGTCCGCGGCGAAGCCGAGGAACACGGTCACCGACATCGCGGCCAGGGTCACCGCCAGCGCGGTCAGCGGCCGCCAGCGGCGGACCCCGACCCCCCCGGCGGCCAGGCCGAGCAGCGCTATCCCCAGGCCGGCCGGCACGCCCTGGTGTAACGGCTGCAGGCGCGGCTCCCGGGCGGACCCGACCAGGATCATGGCCAGCAGCACGGCCGCGGCCGCGTCGATGATGACCAGATGAGTGAAGGTCAGCCGCCGGGTGAACGGGACCCGAGGTTCTGCCACGCCCTGCACGGTAGCCCGTCCGGCCCAGGCGTGACGTCCTACTGGAGGCCACATCGGTGTTCCGACCGGGGTCGGATGCGGCCGGCAAAGTGCCGCCCCTGGCCCGAAGCGCACAGGAACGGGCCCGCGGGACCGTAGTGCGCATGATTGAAGTCAACGAGCTCACCAAACGCTACGGGTCCACCATGGCTGTGGACGGACTCACGTTCACCGTCCGCCCCGGCCACGTCACGGGCTTCCTCGGCCCGAACGGCGCGGGCAAATCGACCACGTTACGGCTCATCCTCGGCCTGGACCGGCCCAGCACGGGGACCGCCCTGGTCAGCGGGCAGCCCTTCGGGCGGCTGCGCCGCGGGCTGCACGAGGCCGGGGCGCTGCTGGACGCCACGGCCGTGCCGGGCGGCCGGACCGCGGCCGCGCACCTGGCCGCGCTGGCCCGCGGCAACGGCCTGGCGAAGACCCGGGTCGGGGCCGTCCTGGACGAGGTGGGGCTGACCGACGTGGCGCGGCGCCGGGTCGCCGCGTTCTCGCTCGGCATGAAGCAGCGGCTCGGCATCGCCGCCGCGCTGCTCGGCGATCCGGGTGTGCTGATCTTCGACGAGCCGGTCAACGGGCTGGACCCGGAGGGCATCCGCTGGGTGCGCGGGCTGTTCCGCCGCCTCGCCGCCGAAGGCCGCACCGTTCTGGTGTCCAGCCACCTGATGAGCGAGATGGAGCACACCGCCGACCACCTGATCGTCATCGGCCGCGGCCAGCTCATCGCGGACACCTCGGTCGCCGCGTTCGTGCAGCAGGGCCACCGCCCGCACGTCGTGCTGCGCAGCCCGGACGCCCTGGCGCTGGCCGGCGCGCTGACCGCCGCCGGCGGTTCGGTCACCCACGGCGGCGACGGGCGGCTGGACATCACCGGCCTGTCCGCCGGCCAGGTCGGGAACCTGGCCCTGGCGGCCGGGGTCGCCGTGCACGAGCTCGGGATCCAGCGCGCCTCGCTCGAGGAAGCGTTCATGGAACTCACCGCCGACAGCGTCAACTACCTGGCAGGAGAACCGTCATGACGTCCAGCACCGCCGGGGCCGTGTCCCCCGCTCCGGCCGCCGCCCGGCCCGGGGCCCGCCCGGGCGACCTGATCGCCGCCGAATGGATCAAGCTCCGCTCGCTCCGCTCCACCTCCCTGGTGCTGCTGGCCGCCGTGGCCGCCGCCCTGGGCATCGGCCTGCTGGTCTGCAACTCAGACGCCAGCCAGTGGACTCATGTGCGGCCCGGCCAGCCCCTGCCGATCGACCCGCTGAGCGATGCCTTCGTCGGCTTCGCGGTCGCCCAGCTGATGTTCGCCTCGCTCGGCGCGCTCACGATGACCGGCGAGTACTCCAGCGGCCTGATCCGCACCACGTTCGCCGCGGTGCCGCCCCGGGGCGCGGTACTGGCCGCCAAGGCCACGGTCACCGCCGCGGTCAGCTTCGCTGTCGGCCTGGTCACCGCCCTGGTCACCTTCCTGGCCGCGCAGGCGGTCCTGTCCGGCTCACACCTCGGCATCCCGCTCAGCCATCCGGGGGTGGTGCGGGCCATCCTCGCGGCGGCACTGTTCCTGACCTCGGTGACCCTGATCGGGCTGGGCCTCGGCGCGCTGATCCGGCATCCGGCCGGGGCGATCGGCGCGGCCGTGGTGCTGCTGTTCCTGGCCCCGTCATTCCTGCACGGCACCAGCCGGTGGATGACCGGCGTCACCAACGCGCTGCCGGACAGCGCCATCCGGCGGCTGATCTCGCTGCATCCCTGGCCGCACGCGCCCTCCATCACCGAGTCGGTGATTGTCATGGTCGCCTACCCGGCCGTGGCGCTGGCCATCGCGGCCTATGCGCTGCGCCGCCGGGACGCCTAACCGGCCTGGCAGCGGGTCAGTGGGAGTCGCGGGTGACCTCGTGGCCGGTGGAGCCGGTCAGGAAGTCCAGGTCGGCGCCCTGGTCGGCCTGGAGGACATGGTCGATGTAGAGGCGCTCCCAGCCGCGGCGGGGGACCGGCAGTGCGGCGGTCATGGCCGGGGCCGGCTCACGCCTGGCCAGCTCGGACTGGGGCACGTCGAGGTCCAGGCGCCGGCCGGGCACGTCCAGCACGACCGGGTCGCCGTCGCGGACCAGGGCCAGCGGGCCGCCCAGCGCCCCCTCGGGCACCGTGTGCAGCACGACCGTGCCGTACGCGGTGCCGCTCATCCGGGCGTCGCTGATGCGCACCATGTCCCGGACCCCGCGGGCCAGCAGCCTGGCCGGGATCGGCATGTTGCCGACCTCGGGCATGCCCGGGTAACCGCGCGGGCCGCAGCCCCGCAGCACCAGCACCGAGTCCTCGGTAACGTCCAGCGCCGGGTCATCCAGCCGGGCCCGCATGTCCTCGATGCTGTCGAACACCACCGCCGGGCCCCGGTGGATGAGCAGTTCCTTGGTCGCGGCGGCCGGCTTGATCACCGCGCCGCCGGGGGCCAGGCTGCCGCGCAGCACCGCGATCCCGGCCTTCTCCAGCAGCGGCGCGGACCGGGGCCGGATCACGGTCTCGTCCCAGATCCTGGCCTCGCCCAGGTGGCTGGCCAGCGGGCGGCCGGTGACCGTGAGCGCGTCCGGGTCGAGCAGGTCCGACACCTCACGCAGCACCGCCAGCAGGCCGCCGGCCCGGTACAGGTCGTCCATCAGGTGCTTCCCGGCCGGGGCCAGGTCGGCCAGCAGGGGCACGTCCGCGCCGATCGCGTCGAAGTCATCCAGGCTCAGCGGCACGCCGGCCCGCCCGGCGATGGCCAGCAGGTGCACCACCGCGTTCGTCGAGCCCCCGATCGCGGCCAGCGCCACGATGGCGTTGCGGAACGAGCCCCGGCTCAGCACCTGGCCCGGGGTCCGCCCGGCGGCGACCAGGTCCACCGCGAGCTTGCCGCTGGCGTGCGCGGACTCGAGGAGCCGGCTGTCCGGGGCCGGGGTGCCGGCCACCCCGGGCAGCGTCATGCCCAGCGCTTCCGCCATGCAGGCCATGGTGGACGCGGTGCCCATCGTGTTGCAGTGGCCTTTGCTGCGGATCATCGCCGATTCCGAGGCCAGGAAGTCCTGCTCGGAGAGGGTGCCGGCGCGGACCTCCTCGGACAGCCGCCACACGTCCGTGCCGCAGCCCAGCGGGACGCCGCGGAAGTGGCCGGTGAGCATCGGGCCGCCCGGCACCACCACCGCGGGCAGGTTCACCGACGCGGCCGCCATGAGCAGCGCCGGGATGGTCTTGTCGCAGCCGCCGAGCAGCACCACGCCGTCAACCGGGTTGGCCCGGATCATCTCCTCGGCCGCCATCGCGGCCAGGTTGCGCCACAGCATGGCGGTCGGCTTGACCAGGGTCTCGCCCAGCGACATGACCGGCATGTCCAGCGGGATGCCGCCGGCCTCCCAGATGCCGGCCTGCACGCTGGCTGACACCTCGTTCAGGTGCTTGTTGCACGGGGTGAGGTCGGAGGCCGTGTTGGCGATCGCGATCTGCGGCCGCCCGGTGAACGCGCTGCGCGGCAGGCCCCGGCGCATCCAGGCGCGGTGGATATAGGAGTCCCGGTCGTTCCCGCCGTACCACTGGTCGCTGCGATAGCGCACTCAGCAGCCTCTTTCCCGGCCCGCTGGCGGGCCCTCGCTGGCGCCCTGCCGGGCCTTCCGGCCGGCGGCGGGTCATTTCCGCCGGTCCCGGGCCAGGCTAACCCGCCGCCGCCCCGCGCAACCATCCCGGCCGCCGCCGCTGCTGCCGCGTTCCGGGCCGCCGGCCGCCGGTGACCGGCCACGGGTTACCCCGCGGCGGCGCAGGCGATGCAGGTGCGCGCGGCGGGGCGGGCCGCGAGCCGCCCGGCGGCGATCGGCTGCCCGCACCGCTCGCACCGCCCGTACCGGCCCTCGCGGAGCCGGTCCAGCGCCCCGTCCAGCTCGGCCAGATGGCGGTCCGCCTGGCCCAGCAGGGCGGCCAGCTGGGCCCGCTCGAACGCGATGGTCGCGCCCTCCGGGTCATGCTCGTCGTCGGTGGCGACCCCCGCGGACGACTCCACGATGCCGTCGAACTCCCGCCTGAGCGCGGTGATCCGGGCCAGGGTGTCCTGCCGTTCGGCATCCAGCGCGTCCCGGATGGCCGCCGCCGCGCCGGGCGGCAGGCCTGCCGGGACCTCGCCGGTCACGCGGGCCCGCCTCCCCGGCGGCTCACCCCGGCTGCCCTCCGCGGCCTCGCGGCGGAGGCCCAGCCGCTGCTGGCCTCGCAGGCGCTCACCGCGTCCCGGGCCGCGGCCTGGCGGAGCGCGTCCAGGGCCCGGGCGGTCGGCAGGGAGTTGTCCACCGCGAGGTGCCGCGGCTCCTCCTCGCCCCGGACGACCCGCTGGATGTGCCGGACCGCGGCGGTGAACGACGGCACCTCATCGGTGGAGGCGTAGCCCCGGGGCTCCTGGCCCGCCTCGAACAGCGTGAACGAGTCGTCCGGGCCGGGATGGAACGGGTCGGTGATGTGGATCTGCCCCGCGGTGCCGAGCAGCCGGGCGAACCGGTCGTCGCTGCGCAGGAACCCGCAGGACACCGTCAGCCGCTGGTGCCCGGAATAGCCCAGGCTGCCCTGCAGGTCCACGTCCACCCCGTCGCCGCCCAGGGTCGCGGCGGCCCAGGCCGACTCCAGCTCACCGGACAGCAGCTCGACCGCCAGCCGGACCGGGTAGCAGCCGACGTCGTTGAGGGAACCGCCGGCCAGGCCGCGGCGCAGCCTGAAGTCGCCCGGCTGGTCCAGCACGAAGTGGAAGCAGGACTGGATCTCGCGCAGCTCCCCGATGGCGCCGTCGGCGAGCAGCCCGCGGATCTTCGCCATCTGCTCGTGAAACGGGAACACGAACGCCTCCCACAGCGGGGTCCCGGTCTCCCGGGCGACCGCGAGGACCTGCTCGGTCTCGGCCAGGGTGCCGCACAGCGGCTTCTCGCAGAGCACGGCCTTGCCGGCCCGCAGCGCCCGGATCGTCCATTCCGCGTGCAGCCCGTTGGGCAGCGGGATGTACAGCGCGTCCACATCCGGGTCGTCCACCAGGGCCTGGTAACCCTGCACCGGCCGCCCGATGCCGGTCTCCGCCGCGTACGCGCTGGCCCGGGCCAGCTCCCGGCCGGCCACCGTGGTGACCACGCCGCCGGCGGCCGCCACCGCGGGCACGAACGCCTTGCGGGCGATCCGCGCCGTGCCGATGATTCCCCAGCGCACCTGACCAGACTCTGGCATGTACCTGCTCCCTGTGTCCCGGCGCCGCCGGCGGCGCCGCAGCCTGGCCGCTGGCGCTGTGCCGCCGGCCGTTGCGCACTACCGTAGACCGGCCGCCGCGGCTCTCGCCGGGACGGGGGACGCCACGTAGCCTGGACTTACCAGTGCGCTGAAAGCCCGGAATGAGGCGACGATGGCGGCACCGAACGTGGCGGAACCGAATCCAGCGATCCTGTTCAGCGGCGTGGGCGTGGCGCTGGTCACCCTGTTCGGCGCGGACGGCGAGATCGACCCGGCCTCGACCGGCAAGCTCGCGGCCAGCCTGGCCGGCCGGGGCATCGAGGCGATCCTGGTCAACGGCACCACGGGCGAGGCCGGCACCCTGACCGGCGCGGAGCGCGCCGCGCTGATCGAGGCCGTGCGGGCCGAGCTCCCGCCCGTGGTGCCGGTGATCGCGGGGACCGGCGCCCCGTCCCTGCGCCAGGCGGCCGCGCTGACCCGCGCGGCGGTGAGCGCCGGGGCCGACGCGGTGCTCACCTGGTGCCCGCCCCGCTGCCCGGACCTGGCGGCCTACTTCTCGGCGGTCGGCGAGGCCGCGGGCGGGCGGCCGGTGCTCGCGTACCACAACCCCTTCATCTCCTGCGCGGAGATCCCGGTGGAGAGCCTGGCCACGCTGCCGGTAAGCGGCCTCAAGGACTCCTCCGGCAGCCCGGACCGGCTGCTGGACGAGCTGGCCCGGTACCCGGGCGACACGTACGTCGGGTCGGCCGCGTTCCTGGCCCTGGCCGGGCCGATGGGCGCGACCGGCGCGCTGCTGGCCCTGGCCAACCTGGCCCCCGAGGCCTGCGTCCGCGCCTGGGGCGGGGACGCCGCGGCCCAGCGCGGCCTGGCGGCGCAGCACCTGGCCGTCCGCGCGGGCGGCCCGGCGAGACTCAAGCTCATGCTGGCCGGGACGGACGGGACGTCCCCGGTCTCCCGGATCTGCTGACCGCCGCCGGTGACTGCGATGCGCCGGGCCCTGGCCGTCCCGCCGTTCGCCGCTGACCCCGCCGAGCTCATCGGCCTCGGGGTGGCCGCGGAACAGGCTGGTTTCGACGGGTTCTTCCTCTGGGACCATCTCGTGTTCAGCGACACCGGCGAGGGCCCGCCGATCCTGGACCCCTGGCAGATCCTGGCCGTCGTGGCCACCCAGACCTCGCGGGTGCGCCTCGGGACCATGATCACGCCGGTGCCGCGCAGGCGGCCCTGGCAGCTCGCCAAGGAGACCGTGACCCTGGACCGGCTGAGCGGCGGCCGGGTCATCCTGGGCGTCGGCCTCGGCTCGCCGCCCTACGCCGACTTCGGCATCTTCCACGAGCCCACCGAAGACCGGGAACGCGCCGTGCGGCTGGACGAGGGCCTGGAGGTCATGGCCGGGCTGTGGACCGGGGAGCGGTTCTCCTACCAGGGCACGCACTTCACGCTGGACCCGGTCCGGTTCAGCCCGGTGCCGGTGCAGCAGCCGCGTATCCCGGTCTGGGTCGGCGGGACGCTGCCCGCCGCCGGGCCGGTGCGGCGGGCCTGCCGCTGGGACGGCATGGTGCCGCTGCGCCGATCGGTGCACCCGGACGGAGGCGTGACGCTGTCCGGGCCGACCCCGGCGGACATCGCCGCGGTCCGGGACCAGGCCTGGTACGCCCGGGGCACGCCGGAGGGCTTCGACCTGGTGGTGTGGGCCGACCTGGAACGGGAGCCCGGGGACGTGGACCTGGTGGCACCGGCCTACGTCGCGGCCGGCGCCACCTGGTGGATCGAGAGTGCCGCCGCGGGACCCGGCTGGCAGGACGAGGCCGCCAGCCGGGTCAGCCGGGGGCTATGACCGGCGGCCGGCCAGCTCGGGCCGGCGGCCGGCGCCGGGCCGGAGTCCGGCCCGGCCGCGGCGGGCACCGGGGCCGGGGCCAGCACCGGCAGCCGCCGCAGCGCCGCGTAGCTGATGAACACCCCGGCCGCGATGAGCGCGATGGTCACGGCCAGCCCGGCGTGGTAGCCGTCCAGGAACGCCGGGCCCGGGAGCACCCCGTGGGCCAGCGCGGCGCCTTCCCGGGACCGCAGCACGGCGCCGATCACCGTGATGCCGAGCAGGCCGGCGACCTCCCGTGAGTTGTTCAGCAGCGCGGAGGCCATGCCGGACCGCTCGGCCGGCATCGAGCCCAGGACGGCGTTGGTCAGCGGCACGTTCATCAGGCCCGAGCCCGCACCGAACAGGATGAAGCCCGGCATCAGCGACGCGAACGTGGCGTCGCGGCCCAGCATCCAGAACAGGAACAGCCCGGCCGCGTTAAGGGCCAGCCCGAAGGCCACGGTCCGGTGCGCGCCGGCCCGGGCCGCCACCGGCCCGCTGACCGCCGCGAACACGGCCATGCACAGGGCCATCGGCACGAAGGCCAGGCCCGCCTTGGTCGGCGAGAAGCCGAGCACGCCCTGCAGGTACAGCGAGGTGAAGAAGTAGATGCCGAAGATGCCGAACGCCCACAGCATCATCGTGCCGGTCCCGCCGCTGAAGGCCCGCGAGCGGAACAGCGACAGCGCCACCATCGGGTGCCCGGCCCGCGACTCGATGAGCAGGAACACCCCGCCCGCCACGACCGCGAGGGCCAGCGACCCGAGGATCGTCACGGAGGTCCAGCCCTTGTCATGGCCCTCGATGAGCGCGTAGGTGAGGGCGAACAGCGCGACCGCGGAGGCGGCCAGCCCGGGCACGTCGAGGTGACGGGCGGCCGAGGTGTCCCGCGACTCGCGGACGGACACCAGGGCGATGCCCATCGTGATCACGCCGACCGGCACGTTGATCAGGAAGATCCAGCCCCAGTGCAGGTGCTGGCTGATGAACCCGCCGATGAGCGGGCCGAAGGCGAGGGCCAGCGCGCCGATCGCGGCCCAGGCGCCCACCGCCCGGGTCCGCTCGCGGAGGTCGTCGAAGGTGGCCACGATGATGGCCAGCGTGGTCGGCACCATGAGCGCGGCGCCCAGGCCCTGCACCAGCCGGGCCCCGATCAGCACGCTGCCGCTGCCCGCCAGTCCCGCGCCCAGGGAGGCCAGCGTGAACACCGACAGCCCGACGATGAACAGCCGCCGCCGGCCGTACACGTCGGCCAGCCGGCCGCCGACCAGCAGCAGCCCGGCGAAGACCAGGATGTAGCTGCTGACCACCCACTCCAGGCCCGCGATCGACAGGTGCAGGTCGCGCTGGATGGTCGGGATCGCGACGTTCGTCACGTTGTTGTCGAGATAAGTCATGAAGGTGGCCAAGCCGACCGCCACCAATGCCCACCAGCGTCTGGACACGGGCCCTCTCCTCCTGGGACGACACTCCTGTACGTTGATCCTGTACGACGATCACGTACGGCGTTCCTGTACGTCGTACATGTCGTGCTGACAGGATGACTTGTACGGCGTATAGTTGTCAAGTGATGGCTACCAGACCTGCTCAAGACACGGCGCCAGCCTTGGCGGACCCGCACGGAGCGCCGGCGGACACGCAGCGGCCCCGGCTGAGTAAGGCCGCCGTGGTCGGGCGCGCCATCGCCCTGGCCGACGCCGAGGGACTGGACGCGCTGACCATCCGGCGGCTGGCCCAGGAGCTAGGGGTCACCCCGATGGCGCTGTACTGGCACTTCCGGAACAAGGACGAGCTCCTTAACGGGCTGTCGGACCAGTTCTGGAGCGAGATCGACACCGACGTGGATGATGCCGTGCCCTGGCCCGACCAGCTGCGTGCCCTGCTGGACTCGCTGGTCCAGGTGCTCCGCAAGCATCCCAGCGCGTCCCAGCTGCTGGTGGCGGGGGAGAAGCAGAGCCCGGCCGCGCTGGAGGCCATCGAGGTCACCCTGGAAGTGCTGAGCCGCGGCGGCTTCGATCCGCGGCACGCCAGCGCGGTCGCCCGCAACGGGCTGTGGACCGGGCTGATGCTGGCCATGAGCGAGCCCGGGTACGGCCCGTCGCTGAGCGAGCCCGACCGGGCCGAGCAGCAACGGCGCAACCGGATCCGGCTGGCCATGCTGCCGCCGGACCGCTACCCCTGCCTGGTCGAGGCGGCCGAGCCGATGACCGCCTGCGACGACCCGGACTTCCACTACCGGTTCGGTATCGACCTGTTCATCAGCGGTGTCCAGGCCATGGCGGATGAGCGCTAGGCCCGATGCCCACGACCCGCAGGGATCACCCGCATGTCACAGACGCGCGCAACTGAGGACGACCACCCCGCGGCGACCGGGCCGGGGCCTAGATTCGGCGGCGAGTCCTGCTGGGTCGATCTTGGCGGGCCGGTGCACTACCTCGACTATGGCGGCCCGGCGGGCGCTCCGGTCATCGTGGCCGTGCACGGCCTGGAGGGCTGCGCGGTCAACTGGTCGGCGCTCGCGCCGCTGCTGACCGACCGCTACCGGCTGCTCGCCCCCGACCTGGCCGGGCACGGCTTTACCCGCTCCGCCGGGCGGGGGGTCGACGTATCCGCCAACCGGCTGCTGCTGCACCGCTTCATCGAGGCGGTGGCGGGCTCGCCGGTGATCCTGATGGGCAACTCGATGGGCGGGATGATCTCCCTCAGCGAGGCGGCCGCCGCGCCGGGCACGGTGGCCGGGCTCATCCTGCTCGACCCGGCGCTGCCGTTCATGCCCGTCCGGCCCGATCCCTCGGTGGTCGGGATGTTCCTGCTCCACATGATTCCCGGGGTGAGCCAGCGGGTGATCAGGCAGCGCCGCCAGTTCTCCCCGGACGAGCTCGTGGCCGGGATCCTGGCCACGGTCTGCGCCGACCCGTCCCGGATCAGCCCGGAGGTGGTGGAGCAGCACGTCGAGGTGGCGCGCAGGCGGTTCGGCTTCACGGAGGCGGACCGCGAATTCACGCTCGCGGCCCGCTCGGTCGTGTCCGCGGCGGGCTACGTCACCGGCCGCGCCTACCGGCGCGCGCTCGGCGCGGTCCGGTGCCCGGTCCTGGTCCTGCACGGCACGCTGGACCGGCTGATCCCGGTCGCCGCGGCCCGGATGGTGGCGCGCGCCCACCCGGCCTGGTCGCTCGTGGTCATGCCCGGCGTGGGCCATGTGCCGCAACTGGAAGCCCCGCAGGCCTGCGCGGCCGAGATCCGCGACTGGCTCGGCCCGGCGGGCCGCGGCGCCGCCTCGGCCGCCGCGCCCCAGGCCCCGGGCGACACCGCTCCGCCGGCACCGCGTGCCTAAGCTTGTTCTTTGACCTGCCCGGCTGAAAAGGATCTGAGGTCGCCGGAGTGCGATGAGCCAGGATGTACGGATGGCGAATGAGCAGGGCGCACGGGGCGCGTACGGGGCTGACGGCAGGCTACGCTCTGGGCGCGCCGAGCCCACGATGCTGTATCTCATGAAGCAGGTTGAGCTCGCGGTGCGGTCGCATCTTGATGAGCTGCTGAAGCCTGCCGAGATCACTGCTTTGCAGTACACCGCGCTGACCGTTCTTGAGCGGCATCCCAATCTCACCTCGGCCCAGCTGGCCCGCAACTCGTTCGTCACCACGCAGACCATGGCCGACATGGTGACGGCACTCGAAGCCCGCCGCCTGATCGGGCGGCGCCGCGATCCGCTGGACCGGCGCCGGCTTGTGATAGGCCTCACCTCTGACGGGAGTGCGCTGATCCGCCGGTACCGAAGCAAGGTCAGGGAACTGGAACGGCAGATGCTATCCGGCCTCACCAGCCAGCAGGCTGAGGAACTACGCGGATATCTCTACGCGTGCCGCGTCGCGCTGTCCGACGGCCCCCCGCACTGACAGGAAGCACCGGCGCCTGCCGCTGGGTGCCCAAGCGCTCATCATGACGCGATTGTACGGTCTCCTGTTAGACAGGAAACCTGTACATCTCCGGTCTGGCGTGACACGCTGGCTCATCGGATATTCCTCACTGGAGAGGATCTCGGATGAACGCAGGACGCCTGATCCGCCTGGTCACCGCAGGGACCGCAGTTACCCTCGCCTTAACCTCCGCTGGGCCAGCCGCGGCGGGAGCCGCGAGCGCGGCGAGTACCCACTACACGGGGACGCTCGCCGACGCCGCGACCTGGGTCGCAGATGTGCCCGCGTCGTGGAACGGGACGATCATCTTGTATAGCCACGGGTTCGGCCCGCTGACCGCGCAGGACGCCCCCGACGCCACGACGCAGTCCGATCTGCTCAGCCTGGGATACGCACTGGTCGGTTCGTCTTACTCAGGCCCGTCCTGGTGGGCGCTCGCGTCGGCGGTCCGGGATCAGTTCGCCTCGCTCGCGGCCGTGGAGAAGCTCACCGGCCGGCCGCGCCGGACGATTGCCTGGGGCGAGTCGATGGGCGGCCTGGTCAGCGCCGAAGAGACCCAGGATGCCAAGGGCTGGATCGACGGAACCCTGACCACCTGCGGGCTGGTCGCCGGCGCGCTGAGCCTCAACAACTACCAGCTCGACGGAGAATATGCGCTCAACGAACTACTCGCGCCCGGTCAGCAGATCCAGCTTGTCCGGTACACGACAGCCGGCCAGGCCAGCGCGGCGGCCGCGGCCCTGGCGACTGTGGCGGGGGACGCCCAGTCCTCCGCTCAAGGCCGCGCACGGGTAGCGCTCGCCGCTGCGCTCCTCAACGAGCCGACCTGGTTCAGTGGTGCCGCGCCACCGGCGCCGGGCGATTACGCGGCGCAGGAGCAGCAGCAGGACGCCGAGCTGAGCAATTTCGTCCTGCCGTTCATTGTCTCCGCGCGTTACCAGATCGAGCTCGCCGCCGGTGGGAACAGCTCTTTCACCAAGGGTGTCGACTACGCCCGGGAACTGCGGCGGAGCAGCTTCCTGCCCGAGGTGAGAGCTCTCTACCGGACCGCCGGGCTCAACCTGGACGCCGACCTCACGACGCTGACTCGCAACGCGAGCATCACCGCCGACCCGGGAGCGATCGCGACCCTCGCCCGCACCTCGATGGTCTCCGGTCGCCTGTCGGTTCCCGAGCTGGACATCCACACGATCGATGACCAGCTTGTCCCCGTCGAGCAGGAGAACTGGTACCGGCAGCGCGTGACCCGGGCAGGCTCATCGCCTCTCTTCCGGCAAGCCTTTGTTGACACGACCGGGCATTGCAACTTCCAGCCGGCCGGCTACGTCGCGGCCTTGCGCGCATTGGAGCACCGTCTGGACACCGGCCGCTGGGGTGACGTGGTGCAGCCTGATGCCCTGAACACCGCCGCGTCCGCGACCGGCCTTGGCGCATTTGCCCCCTATATCCCGTTCAATCCGCCAGAGCTCGTGAACGCCCGCAGCTGACCTCGCCGGTGCTGCGGCGGCTCCCGCGCCACCCGGGCGGGAGCTGCCGCGGGCGATAGCGCCGCTCCGCGGCACTGCGTGCCTAAGGTCCCGGCCATGAAGGGACGACGCCCGTAGCCGGGACCGCCCGGCCGTCGCAGGCTGGAATCAGCGGGCCAGGCTCACCCGGGCCGCGGCGTAGTTCCCGCCGGTAACCGCGTCCGTGCCACGGGCGCTGGTCCTGGACGGGTGGCTGCTCCCCGGGCCAGCCTGTGCCCGTGGCACGGATGGCCCGCCGTGCCGGCCCGCAGGCCGGCCGGCGCGCACGTCCACGCCAGGGACGCGCGGCACGGGGAGGAGCAGGGCCATGAACTTCAATCTCGCGGTGATCCTCCAGGAGACGGCGCGTGCCACGCCGGACAGGCCCGCCGCCGTGTACGCAGGCGGCCAGCTCAGCTACGCGGACCTGGACGCCTCGTCGTCCCGGCTGGCGGCCGGGCTGGAGGCGGCCGGGATCAGGCCCGGGGACCTCGTCGGACTGCAACTGCCCAACATCCCCCAGTTCCTGATCGCCTACTTCGGGATCCTGAAGGCCGGGGCGGTGGTGGTGCCGCTGAACGTGATGCTCAAGCCCCCCGAGATCGCTTTCCAGCTCCGTGATTCGGGGGCGGCGCTGCTGATCACCTGGGCGGGCATCCTGGGCGACGCGGTCAAGGGCGCCGCGGCCGCCGGGGTCAGCACGGTCTACGCCGTCGGGCACCAGGCCCCGCCCCCGCGTCCCGCGGAACCGGTCAGCGGGCCGCCAGTCAGCGTGCTCCCCTTCGAGCAGGTGCTGGCCGAGCCCGCGGACGGGTACCCGCTGGCCCCGCGGGCGATGACCGACACCGCGGTCGTCGTCTACACCTCAGGCACCACCGGCCGCCCCAAGGGCGCCATGCTCACGCACATCCAGCTCTACATGAACGCCGACATTCCCGGGCGCCTGTTCGGCGTGCGGCCCGACGACGTCGTCATCACCGCGCTGCCGCTGTTTCACGTGTTCGGCCTGTCCAGCATCCTGAACGTCTGCGTGCGGTTCGGCTGCACCATGTCGCTGATCCCCCGGTTCGACCCGGCCGCGGTGCTCACCGCGATCCAGCGTGACCGGGCCACCATCTACGAGGGTGTGCCCACCATGTTCATCGCCCTGCTGGAACACCCGGACCTGGATCGCTACGACGTGTCCTCGCTCCGGGTGGCGATCTCAGGCGGTGCGTCCATCCCCGCCCCCGTGCTGGACGCCTTCGAGCGGCGCTTCGGGGTGCTGATCCTCGAGGGTTACGGCATGACGGAGACGGCCTCCACCACCACGTTCAACCTCAGCGAGACCGAGCGCCGCGTCTACAGCGTCGGCAAGCCCATCTGGGGCACCCAGACGCAGGTCTGGGACGGCGAGGGCCTGCCCTCCCGCCCGGCCAGGACCACGTCGGCGAGGTGGTCACCCGCGGGCTGCACGTGATGAAGGGCTACCTGAACGCCCCGGAGGCCACCGCCCGCGCGTTCACCGGGGGATGGCTGCACACCGGCGACCTGGGCTACTTCGACGAGGACGGTTTCCTGTTCATCGTCGGCCGCCAGAAGGAACTCATCATCCGCGGCGGCTACAACGTGTACCCGCGCGAGATCGAGGATGTGCTGCACGCGCACCCGGCGGTGGCCGAGGCGGCCGTGATCGGGGTCCCGCACGAGCGGCTCGGCGAAGAGGTGATGGCCGTGATTATCCTCCGGGAAGGGGCCACCGTGACCGAGGCCGGGCTGCACGCCTACTGCCGGGAGCGGATGGCCGCGTACAAGTACCCGCGCCGGTTCGAGTTCCGTGCCCAGCTGCCCAAGAACTCCCTCGGCAAGGTCCTGAAGGACCAGCTCATCCCGCGGGAGGAGCAGGGGGCCATGGCCGGGCACGGCGGGAAGGACGAATCATGGAACGCATGAGCACCCTCGACGCGGGGTTCTTCTACGTCGAGCACGACAACGTCCCGATGCACCTCGGCTCGCTGGCCCTGTTCGACGGCCCCGCGCCCAGCGCCGAGGAGCTGACCCGGCTGTTCGCGGCGAAACTCCCGCTGGTCCCGCGGTACCGCCAGGTGGTCCGGACCATGCCGCTGGAGATCCTGCGCCCGATGTGGGTCGACGACGAGCATTTCGAGATCAGCCATCACGTGCGGCGCGCCACGGTCCCCGCCCCGGGCGGGAAACGGCAGCTCCGCAAGCTGGCGGCCGGGATCTTCGCGGCCCCGCTGGACCGGTCCCGGCCGCTGTGGGAAGGGTGGCTGCTGGACGGCCTGAAGGGCGGCCGGTGGGCGATCTTGTCCAAGGTGCACCACTGCATGGTGGACGGCATCGGCGGCAACGACCTGATGACCGCGGTCTTCGATCTCGCCCCTGATGCGCAGTGCCCGCCGCCTGCCCCATGGGTGCCGGAGCCTGAGCCGGCCATGCTGGACCTGATGACGGCCGGCCTGCGGGCGGCGGCCGCCGGGTCGGCGCGCCAGCTAGCCGGGTTGTCCGCGCTGCTCCGCCAGCCGATGCCGCCCACGGAGGAGATCCTGGCCTACTCCCGTGGCCTGGCCGCCAGCGCGCGCCGCCTCGCGGTGCCGTCGGCCGCCTCGCTGAACGGCCCGATCGGCCCGGGCCGCCGGTGGGCGTGGGCCGCCGCACCCCTGGCCGAGGTGAAGGAGATCCGCTCCGCGCACGGTGGCACGGTCAACGACGTGCTGCTCGCCGCGATCACCAGCGGCTTCCGCGACCTGCTGGAAGCACGCGGGGAACTGGCTGACGGGCTGGTCGTGCGGTCCCTCGTGCCGGTCTCGATCCGCCGCCAGGACGAGCAGGGCATGATCACCAACCGGCTGTCCGCGGTGCTCGCCAACCTGCCCGCCGGGGAGCCTGACCCGCTGCGGCGGCTCGAGCTGATCCGGGGGCAGATGGACGAGCTGAAGAGCACCTCGCAGGCCGCCGGCGCGGAGGTACTGACCGGGATGCTGGGCTTCGCGGCCCCCACGCTGCTCGCCCTCGGCTCACACGCCGCCTTCCAGCTTCCGCAGCCCCTGGTCCAGACCGTCACCACCAACGTCCCGGGGCCGCGGCTGCCGCTGTTCCTGCTCGGCCGCAGGCTGGACCGGATATACCCGTACGTGCCGATCGGCAACAACGTGCGGATCTCGGTCGCGATCCTTTCCTACCTGGAACGGTTCTCGTTCGGCATAACCGCCGACCGCGACGCCGTGCCTGACCTGGCCGTGCTGGCCAAGGGCATCCGCCGCGGCCTGGCCGAGCTGGGATAGCTGCTGGTCAAAGCGGGTATACCTCAGATTTACCCAGCGGTAACAGGCTTGGCTCCCCGGGGCGCTGTCCCGGGCGGCAAGGCCAGGGGCTGGGCCAGGAGGTGACCATGGCTGCGCCACGGGTGCCGGGGGGCACCTGCCAGCAGACCGGGAGGGCCCAGCCCGGCCGGGGGCGGTCCGGGAAGCGGACGGGCCTGGTGCTCGGGGCGGGCGGGGTGGTAGGGGCGGCCTGGATGACCGGGACCCTGCACGCGGTGCAGGAACGCCTGCCCGAACCGCTCGGCGACCTCGACATGATCGTCGGCACCAGCGCGGGCAGCGTGCTCGCGGCCGCGCTGCGCTGCGGCGTCACCCTGGACGAGATGACGGCCATGCAGCGCGGCGACCCGGTGGGTGACCTGCGCGACGCGGGCGTGCGCGACCTGGACGAGGGGCCGCTGCCGCCCCGGCCGCACCTGCGGGCGGGCTCGCCCCGGCTGATGCTCACCACCCTGCTCGCCCCGCACACCATCCACCCCTCGGTCGGGGCCAGCGCCTGGCTGCCCCGCGGCCGGGGGCGCCACGAGGCCCTGCGCGCCACCGTCACGGCCCTCAGCGCGCTGCCGGCCCGGCACACCGCGGACTGGTCTGCGCTGTCCTGGGCGGACGGCCGGACCTGGATCGTCGCCGTGGACTACGCCACCGGCCGCCGGGTGATGTTCGGCCGGGCGGGTGCCCCGCGGGTGCCCCTCGCCGACGCCGTGGTCGCGTCCTGCTCCATCCCGGGCTGGTACGAGCCCGCCGTCATCGACGGCCGCCGCTACGTGGACGGCGGCGTGCGCTCGTCCACCTCGCTGCGGTCGCTGGCCCAGGCCGGCCTGGACGAGATCTACGTGCTCGCCCCGATGGCCAGCGTCGTCCCCGGCCGGCCGGGCCGGACCACCGAGCGACTGGAGCGCCGGGTGCGGCGGCTGGTCACCCGCACGCTGCTGCGCGAGGCCGAGGCGCTGCGGGCCGGCGGCACCCGGGTCACCGTGCTCACCCCCGGCCCCGAGGACCTGGCCGCGATGGGCTTCAACCTCATGGACCCCCGCCGGCGGCGGCCGGTGCTGGACCTCTCACTGCACACCGCGCCCGCCGCGTTCGCTGCCGCCGCGGCCCGTCCGCAGGTGGCCTGACTTCTCATTCCCTAACGAAGACCGGCTGGTCCCGCTCCTCCGCCCGGGGCGTCTGGAGCGGGGCGGTCCGGTCCGGCCCGGGCCGCGTGCCACTGACCCGGGTGTCCCGGTGTCCGCGGCGAGCTTGCGGATCAGGTCGCTCATCATCCCGGGGGCTTCCAGGGGGGTCATGTGCCCGACCCGGGGCAGCTCGGTCAGCCCGGCCAGCTGGGGCAGCAGGCGGGCCAGCCGCCGCGCGTGCCCCGGCGGGGTGAGCCGGTCCGCGGATCCGACCAGGACATGTGTGGGCACGTCGAGCCGGCGGGCCCCGTCGGCCACGTCCAGGTCGGCCAGGACGCGGCCCCAGGCGGCCCGGGCCCGGCGGTCGCAGGCCTGGATGATGTCCGCGTTGGCCGTGGCCAGCTCGGCCGGCGCGTCCGGGCCGAGGGTCAGGTAGCCGAGCATCGGCTGGGTCAGCGGGCTGAGCAGGCCGAGCGGCGCCGCCGACGTCAGCAGCCAGTGCTGCAGCATCACGAACGGCGGGATGAACGCGCCGAACGGGACGGCCAGGGCGTCGGCGATCAGGTTCGACGCGCCGGTGGAGGCGAGCAGGGCACCGGCCACCCGGCTCAGCACGGACTCCCGCGGGGCGGCGGCCATGATGGCCATGCCGCCCATGCTGTGCCCGGCCAGTACCGCCTGCTGGCCGGGCGGGAGGGTGTGGTCCAGCACCGCCTCGAGATCGTCGGCCAGGGCCTGCACGCTGCTGCCGCCGGCCTCGCCGTGATCGCTGCGCCCGTGCCCGCGCAGGTCGTAGGCGATCACGCGGAAGCTGTCGCGCAGTGCGTGGATCACCGGCGCCCAGAACGGGATCGAGCAGGTCCAGCCGTGGATGAGCACCACGGCCAGCGCCGAGCCGGCCGGCCGCCCGTGGATCTCCACGTGCAGCCGTACCCCGTCGCGGGACGTCGCCCAGGTGCTGCTGACCGGCTCCGGCGGCACCAGGTCAGCGCCGGCCGCGGGACCCGTCACGCGGCCTCCGCCGGGATGACCCGGTACTCGCCCAGGTCCACGCGCCGCGTGGCGCGGCGGAACCGGCCGACCGACCCGGGCCACAGCGTCGGGTTGCGGCCCGCCGCGTTCAGGTACCAGCTCATGCACCCGCCGGTCGCCCAGACCGTCGAGGCCATCCGGCGCTGCACGTCATCGCACCAGCGCTGCTCGGCCTCCGGCGTCGCGTCCAGGGCCGCCGCGCCCAGCCGGTCCAGCGCGGCCAGGTAGTCCAGGGTGTAGTCGAGCTGGGCCTCGATGATGTGGATCAGCGAATTGTGCCCCAGGCCGGTGTTCGGCCCGATCAGCAGGCAGAGGTTGGGGAACCCGGCGATCGTCGTACCGCGCAGCGCGCGCATGTCCTCGCCCCAGACCTGGGCCAGCGTCACGCCGCCCGCCCCGGTGATCCGCCGGGCCAGCGGCATGTCCACGACGTGGAACCCGGTCGCGAAGACGATCACGTCGGCGTCCCGGGCCGTGCCGTCCTGGGCGGTGAGCGTGCTCCCGTCCACCTTGGCCAGTCCCGCCGCGACCAGTTCGGTGTTCGGCCGGGTGAGCGCGGGATAGTAGTGGTTGGACAGCAGGATCCGCTTGCAGCCGATCGTGTAGCCGGGGGTCAGCCGGGCGCGCAGGTCCGGGTCCGGCACCGACCGGGCCAGATGCCGCAGCGCGATCCGCTGGGCCGCGCGGAACAGGCCGGGCTGCTTCACGAACGCGACGACCAGCGTTTCCCGGCCCGCGTGCAGTCCCAGCCGGACCAGGCGCTCGGTCACCGGGACCTGCCGGTACAGCCATTTCTCGGCGCCGGAGATCCGGCGGTCGCGGCGCGGCATGACCCAGGCCGGGGTGCGCTGGAACAGGGTCAGGCGCCCGGCGACAGGCTGGATCGAGGGCACGATCTGGATGGACGACGCCCCGGTGCCGATGACCGCGACCCGCTGGCCGGCCAGGTCCGCCCGGTGATCCCAGCGGGCCGAGTGGAAGATCTCGCCCGGGAAGGTGTCCAGCCCCGGGATGTCCGGCAGGGACGGGGTGGACAGCGGGCCGCCGGCCGCGATGACCACGTCGGCGGTCAGGTCCCCGCGCGATGTCCGCAGCCGCCACCGGGAACAGCCGGCGTCCCAGCTGGCCCCGGCCAGCTCGGTCCCGAACCGGATATACGGGCGCACGCCGTAGCGGTCGGTCACCGCATCGAGGTAGGCCCAGATCTCGGGCTGCCGGGAGAAGCTGTGCGACCAGCCGGGGTTCGGCGCGAACGAGAACGAGTAGAGGTGGGACGGGACGTCGCAGGTGCAGCCGGGGTAGGTGTTGTCGCGCCAGGTCCCGCCGACGGCGTCCGCCCGCTCCAGGATGACGAAGTCCGTCAGGCCCGCCTGGCGCAGCCGGATGCCTGCCCCGATCCCGGCGAAGCCGGCGCCGATGACCGCCACCCGGACGTGCCCGGGCAGCGGGGCGGCGCCGGCGGCCGCGGCGGGGTCAGTCCCGGCGGCCGGGGCCGGGGCCGCCGCCGCGGCGGCCCCCGGGGAGCCGCTGGCGGGGGCGGTCATCGCGGCCCCCGCGAGCCCGGCGGCGGGGGCGGTCACCGCGGCCCCCGCGGGCCGGCGGCCAGGCCGCCGGTGCGCAGCGACAGCAGCGGGCGGGCGGCCGGGACCGGGGCGTCCGGGTCGGCGGCGATCCCTGCCTCGTGCAGCACCCCGGTCAGCGCCCACCAGATCAGCTGGCTGACGTAGTCGATGACGTGCGCGCGGCTCATCGAGCGCCGGTCCAGCCACCATTCCCCGGTGCTCTGCACCAGGCCGGTGATGCCGAACGCCCACGGCTCGGCGGCCCCGCTGTCCAGCCCGAAGCTGCGCAGGTAATCGCCGTACACCGCAGTCAGCGTGGTGGCGATGAACTCCTTCTGCCGGGCGACCACGCCGGGTCCCGGGCTGCTGTCCGCGCCGCCGCGGCGGGCCAGCAGCCAGTACAGGTCCGGGTTGTCGTCGATGATCGCGAAGTAGGCGCCGACGCCGTCCCGGATCCGGGCCATGGCCGGGCCGCCCGCGGTGAGCGCGGGCACCAGGCGTTCCTGGAGCAGGGCGGACGCGTACTCTCCCAGCGCGCCGACCAGGGCCGCCTTGTCGGCGAAGTAGCGGTACAGCACCGGCTTGGTCACGCCGGCCTCGGCGGCCACCGCGTCCATGGGCAGCTCGGGCCCGTGCGTCGTGAGCACGCGCAGGGCAGCGGCCACGAACTCCTGGCGGCGCTGCGCGCGGTGCGCGGTCCAGCGGTCGCGGCGCGCGTCATGCGGCCGCGGCGGCGTCTCCTCCTGGGTGCGCATGGCACGGATGCTACCAAAAGTAACTGTTACTTCAAGTTACATGCTTGTCGCCCCGGGTGGGCCGCGGGGCCGGCGGGTGGTCCCCGGAGAGCCGGCGGGTGGGCCGCGGGCCGGCGGGTGGTCCCCCGAGGGCCGCGGTGGGCCGGATCCGTGCCGCCTGGCCCGCCACGTGTATCGCTTTGGCGTGATCTCGTTAATGAGATATCGTCGGGAGTATGACGGTACCGGACGGACCGTTCGGGCCCGTGAATGCTGGTGTTCCCGGCGTTCCGGACGACGGGAGCCTGCCGCGGCTGCCCGGGTTCCGTGAGATGGCCCTGCGCCGGATGGCGGCCGGGCGGCAGCGGCTGGTCGGCGAGCTGGCCGCGCAGCGGCAGGCGGCCGGGCTGTCGCAGACCCAGGTCGCGGCCCGGATGGGTACCTCGCAGTCGGCCGTGGCCCGGCTCGAAGCCGGGGCGGCGGACGTGCGGGCCTCGACCCTGGAACGGTACGCCGCGGCGATCGGCAGCGAGATCAGCTGGCGGCTGCAGGACACGCCGCCCGGGGGTGAGCTGCCGCCGCCCGGACCGGCGCCGGCCTCCGGTCCCGGGTTCGGCCCCGCGCCCGGGCCGCCGGCACGTCCGGGGTATTCCGGCCCACCCGGTCTGAGCCCGGCGGCCGGGCCGCTGGCGCCCGCCGCGCAGCACCAGCCCTATGGCTCACGACAGGAGGACTTCCATGGCCGCTCCCGTGGCTGACTCGTTCCCGCCCGGCCGCCCGTGGCCCGGCCCGCCCGGGCCGGGGGAGCCGCCGTCGCGCCCCGGCCGGCCCGCCCGCCCCGGCGGCCCGGGCTGGCCAGGCGCGCCCGGCTGGCCAGCCCCGCACCGGGAGCCGCCCGCGTATCCCGCCGTGCCGCCGTCCCGGGTCTGGACCGACCAGGGCGGCTGGCCGGGCGGGCTCTACCAGCGGCTGCTGGAGAAGCGGATCGTGATGGCGTCCGGCCTGCTCGACGGCCCGGCGGCGAGCGTGCTGAGCGCCCAGCTGCTCACCCTGGACGCCGAGGGCGACGGGCCGGTCCGGCTCGAGCTGCAAGGCCTGGACGCCGAACTGCCCGCCGCGCTGACCATCATGGGCGTGCTGGACGTGCTCCGCGCCCCGGTCACCGGGTACGTGGCGGGCCAGGTCAGCGGGCCGGCCCTGGGCGTGCTCGCCGCGTGCGGGCAGCGCCTCGGCTACCCCAGCGCGGTGCTGGGGCTCACCGAACCGCGGATGAACCTGGACGGCACCGCCACCCAGGTCCGGGGCCAGGAGGAGCAGGTCGAGACCATGGTCGACACGCTGTACATCCGGCTGGCCGAGGTAACCGGGCGCGAAGTGGACGAGATCCGGGCGGACGCCCGGCAGGGACGGTTCCTGACCGTGCCCGAGGCGGTCGCGTACGGCATCCTCGACGGCCAGGCCAGCCCCGGCGGCAGACGGGGTGAGCAGGGCTGAAACAGCAGTCGCCGCTGCACGCGCCCGCGGCGTTCATCCGGGCCAACACCTGGCTGGCCGCGCCGCCGCTGCTGCCGGAGATCCGGCTCTACCTGGCCCGGGACGCGTTCGGGCTGTGGGAGCGCATCGAGCAGGACACCGGGCAGGCCCAGCTGCCCCCGCCGTTCTGGGCGTTCCCGTGGGCGGGCGGCCAGGCGCTGGCCCGGTACCTGCTCGACCACCCCGGCTGCGTCCGCGGCCGGGCCGTGCTCGACCTCGCGTCCGGGTCCGGCCTCGTCGCGATCGCGGCCGCCGCGGCGGGCGCGGCGCCGGTCACCCCGAGCGAGACCGACCCGCTCGCCGTCGCCGCCATCACGCTCAACGCCCGGGTGAACCGGGTCCGGCTGGAGCCTGTGCTCGGCGACCTCCTGGACGCCCCCGGGCCTCCAGGCGTGGCGCCGGCGGACGCGGCGCCGGCGGACGTGGTCCTGGCCGGGGACGCGTTCTACGACCGGGCCATGGCCGGCCTGATGCTGCCGTTCCTGGAGCGGGCCCGCCAGGCCGGCGCGCTGGTGCTGGTCGGCGACCCCGGCCGGGCCTACCTGCCCCGGGACCGCTTCGAGCAGGTCACCACCTACGACGTCCCGGTCGAGCGGGTCATCGAGGACACGGAGGTCAAGACCACTACCGTCTGGCGGCTGCGCTGACCCGCTGGCTGTCCCGGGCCGGCCGCTAGGGGATGAGCAGCAGACGGCCGATGACCGTGCGGTCCTCCAGCATCCGGTGGGCCTGGACTACATCGGCCAGCGGCAGGCTGGTGGTGACCGCCCGCAGGTCACCCGCCTGGAACAGGCCGACCAGCTCGCTGAGGTCGAGGCGGGCCTGTTCCGCGCAGGCGGCGCGCCAGGCCAGCAGCGAGAACCCGGCGGCGGTCTTCAGCGCGAACAGGCTGGTGACCGGCACGCTGGTCAGGTCTCCGGCCGAGGCACCGAAGACGACGACACGGCCGAAGGGGGCGAGCAGGCCCAGGCTCTCGTGCAGCACGTCACCGCCCACGGCCTCCAGGACCAGGTCGAGGCCGGCGGGCGCGGCCTCCCGGACCTGCGCGGCCCAGCCGGGCTGAGTGTGGTCGATGGCCACGTCCGCGCCCAGTTCCTTGAGGAAGCCGAGCTTGGCCGGGGAAGCGGTGGCGATGACCGTGCCCGCGCCCTGCCGCCTGGCCAGCTGGACGGCGAGGTGGCCGATCGCCCCCGCGCCCGCGGTGACCAGGACGGTCTCCCCGCCGGCCAGCCGCCCGGTCCGCAGCGCGCCGAGGGCCACGGCCCCGGCCGTCGGCACCATGCTGGCCGCGCCGGCGTCGAGCCCGCGGGGCACGGCGACCAGCCAGCTGGTGTCGGCGACGACGTAATCCGCGCAGGCGTCCTCGAGCAGGACCGCCACCCGGGTCCCGGCCAGGGCGGGATCGGCGCCGGGCCCGGCCTTCTCGACCGTGCCGACCACGTCACCGGTCAGCGCGGCGGGCGGCGGCCGGAACCAGATCGAGTCCGGTGAAGTCTCGCGGCGGAGCTGGACGTCAACGTAGTTCACGCCGATCGCCTCGGTGCGGAGCAGCACCTGCCCGGGACCTGGCTCGGGGACGTCGGCGTCCTCGATCGCCAGCACCTCGGGGCCGCCATGGGTGTGGTAGCGCACGCGTCGCATGAATAGTCTCCTGGGGCGGGGGATGCCATAACGGTGGCCGCGGTTAAACTGGACTAGCGGTCAACTTAGACCTAACGTACTGGACCGCTGGTCCACTTGTCTACCGGGAGAGAACTGCCGTGGTGAGTGCGGGACAGCCCGAGCGGGCCGACGCCGCGCGCAACCGGCGCGCGATCCTCGCCGCCACCGAGGGGCTGCTGGCCACGCACCGGCCCCGGGACATCTCCATGGAGCAGGTCGCCGCGGCGGCGGGCGTCGGCAAGGGAACGGTCTTCCACCGCTTCGGCAGCCGGATGGGCCTGATGTACGCGCTCATGGTGCAGCGCGCGCAGGCGCTGGAAGAGGCGGTCACGGCCGGCCCCCCGCCGCTGGGCCCGGGCGCCCCGGACCGCGACCGGCTGCTCGCCTTCCTGGACGCGATCGTCGAGGTGGTCAGCCGCAACAAGAGCCTGATGGCCGAGCTTGCGTACTCCGCCGCGGCGCCGCCGCCCGCCGCGGATGACGGCCCCGGGGAGCGGGACGAGCACCCGGTCTACCGGTTCTGGCACGGCCACATCAGCGGGCTCATCGCGGCGGGGCGCCCGGATACTGACGCGGACATGACGGCCCACCTGCTGCTGGGCGCCCTGCACGGGGAGCCGATCCTGAACGAGCTGGCCACCTCCGGGCCGGGGCGGGTGGCCGCGGCGCTGCGCGCCCTGGCCTGCTCGGTGCTGGACGCCCCGGCCGCCCGTGATCAGGCGATTGGTGCTGCCCCGGGCGGCGGGTGAAAGGCGAATTCGCGGCCGGTCAAAGGCCGTTTTAAGGGATGCCCGGTTGACTCGTCGTGTGGCCGCTCAGGGCCGCGGCGGCGCGAGGAGGTCCCGGTGATAGCCAGGCGCGTGACGGTACTGGCAGGCGCGGTGCTGCTGTGCGTGGCACATCCAGGACGACGGAGTCGAACGACTCCGAGGCCAGCCGGTCAAGAGCCTCGGTGCCGTCGCAGGCGAACTCGACTGAGCAGCCGTCGCGGCGCAGCGCGGCCGCCACCGACGTCCGCACCCCGGGGGTCATCGTCCACCACGAGCACTCGCATGCCTCGAGCATCGGCCACGGACAGCCCGTGCATCAGCCGGGCGGCCGCCCTCGGGGCCGCCAGGTTGCGCAGGGCCGGATGGGGCTAGGCCAGCCGCCCCGCCCGGTCCCGCGCCGCGGCCACCACCGCCTGCCCGAGGCTGATCCCGCCGTCGTTCGGCGGGACCCGGGAATGGGTCAGGACCCGGAAGCCGCTGCCCTCCAGCAGGTCCACGACTGTCCCGAGCAGGAGCAGGTTCTGGAACACCCCGCCGGACAGCGCCACCGTGCCCAGCCCGGAGCGGTCCCGCAGCAGCCCGCAGGCCGCACCGATCATCGCGGCCACGCCCTGGTGGAACCGGGCGCCGATGACCGCCCGGGGAACCCCGGCCAGCAGGTCCTCGGCGGCGGCGCGGACCAGGTCACAACCGGCCACGGTGAGCGGCCGGCCGTCCGTGATGGCCGCCGGGTACGGGTCGTGGCGTGACGTGGTGGCCAGCTGTTCCAGCTCCACCGCGGCCTGGCCCTCGTAGTTGATGGAGTCGCGCACGCCCAGCAGCGCGGCGACCGCGTCGAACAGCCGTCCCGCGCTGGAGGTCCCGGGCGCGTTCACCCCCCGCCGGGCCAGCGTGAGCACGCTGTCCCAGGCGCCGGAGTTCCGGGTGGCCACGTCCAGGCCGGCGGGCAGGCCGCCGGGGAAGGCAGCGTCCAGGTAGGCGGCGGCCATCCGCCAGGGGTGGCGGATGGCGGCCGCGCCGCCGGGCATCGGCACGCCCGCCAGGTGGCCGGCCCGCTCCGCGTCGGCCAGGTCCGCCACCAGGAACTCACCGCCCCAGATGGTGGCGTCCGGCCCGTAGCCGGTGCCGTCGAAGGCCACCCCGATGACCGGCCCGGCCTCCCCGTTGTCGGCCAGGCAGGAGGCGATGTGCGCGTGATGATGCTGCACCCCGGCCAGCACGCAGCCGTCCTGCTCCAGCGCGTACCGGGTGGACAGGTAGTCGGGATGCAGGTCGTGGGCCACGATCTGCGGGGTCACGTCGAACAGCCGCCGGAAGTGCGCGATGCCCTCGGTGAACGAGCGCAGCGTCTCGTAGTTCTCCAGGTCACCGACGTGATGGGAGACGAAGGCCCGGTCCCCGCGGCCCAGGCAGAACGTGTTCTTCAGCTCGGCGCCGCAGGCCAGCACCGGCCGCCCGAACCGGCTGGCCACGGCCAGCGGCTCCGGCACGTACCCGCGGGAGCGGCGTAGCACGGCCTCCCGGCCGCGGAACGGGCGGACCACCGAGTCGTCGGTCCGGATATGGATCGGCCGGTCGTGGGTGAGGAACACGTCCGCGAGGCCGCCCAGCCGTTCCAGGGCGTCGGCGTCCTGGTAGGCGATCGGCTCGTCGGAAACGTTGCCGCTGGTCAGCACGATGGGCGCGGCGAAGTCGCGGAGCAGCAGATGATGCAGCGGGGTGTAGGGCAGCAGCACGCCCAGCTGCCGGTTGCCCGGGGCCACGGCCGCGGCGAGCGGGGACACGCCCGCGGCGGGCGGGGCGGCCCCGGTCCCGGCGGCCTGGCCCGTCCCCGTATCCCGGCGGGGCAGCAGCACGATGGGCCGCCGGGGGCTGGCCAGCAGGCCGGCCGCCACGTCGTCCACCTCGCAGAGGCCCCCCGCGGCGGCCAGGTCCGCGGCCATCACCGCGAACGGCTTGTCCTCCCGGTGCTTGCGGGCCCGCAGCCGCGCCGCGGCCTCCTCGCTGGCCGCGTCCACCGCCAGGTGGTAACCGCCCAGGCCTTTCACCGCGAGGACCTGCCCGGCGCGCAGCGCCGCCACCGCCCCGGCCAGGGCGCCGTCCGGGCCGGATAGCTCTGTCCCATCCGCGGCCAGCAGCCGCAGCCGCGGCCCGCAGGCCGGGCAGCACACCGGCTGGGCGTGGAAGCGCCGGTCGGCCGGATCGTGGTACTCCGCCGCGCACGCGGCGCACATGGCGAAGGCCGCCATCGTGGTCAGCGGCCGGTCGTAGGGCACGCCGCGGACGATGGTGAACCGGGGCCCGCAGTTCGTGCAGTTGATGAACGGGTAGCCGAACCGGCGGTCGGCCGGGTCGGCCAGCTCGCGCAGGCAGTCGGCGCAGGTCGCGCTGTCCGCGGAGACCAGGGCCCGGCGGGGGCCGGCCGCGGCGCTGGCCACGATCGCGAAGCCCGGGCGGCCGTCCGGGTCCATCGGCTGGGCGCTGACCCGCTCGACCCGGGCCAGCGGCGGCGCGTCCCGCTCCAGCGCGGCCAGGAAGTCCCGGATCTGCCCGGCGGGCCCCTCCACCTCGGCGAGCACGCCGTCCACGTCGTTGCCGACCCAGCCCGCCAGGCCCAGCCGGGTAGCCAGGGAGTAGACGAACGGGCGGAACCCGACTCCCTGGACCACGCCCTCGACCCGGACGCAGGTCCGGATGTTGCTGGTCCGGACGTTGGCAGCCACCAGCCCAGTGTGCCGCGTTTCCCCCGGCCGTGCCGGTCCCGGGGCTGGTGAGGCCGGGCGATGTGCTGGGACTGTCGCGCGAAAAGGCGTTGACGACGGTCAGCGAGAGGTCCGACGGTTCCATGGTGATGATTCGACGTGAGCTCCCCGACGACGTTGAGGCGATCCGTGCGGTCACGGCGGCCGCGTTCCGCAACGCCGAGCACAGAGCACCGCCAGTAGAGCCAGGTGGGGATCCGGGCGAAGCGACACTGGTCTCGTGGCTGCGAGACGATGCTGGTTGGGTTCCGGAGCTGTCGTTGGTCGCGGTCGAGGACGACCTGGTGGTCGGCCACGTTGTAGCTACGCGTGCCCATGTCGATGCCCAGCCAGCTCTGGGTCTCGGGCCGCTGAGTGTTCTCCCGCACCGCTGGAGAGCTGGTATCGGTGCGGCCCTGATGCACGCTGTTCTTGGTGCGGCCGACGCGCTCGGCGAGCCTCTGGTTGGGCTGCTTGGCGACCCTGCCTACTACCGTCGCTTCGGCTTTGTTCCAGCACAGTCGATCGGGGTAGCCGCGCCCGACTCCTCATGGGGTGACTACTTCCAGGTCCGGACCCTTACCCGGTACGAGGGCCTGACCGGCCGCTTCCACTACGCCGCCCCATTCGACCGGCTCTGAGCGAGGCAGCGTTCGGCCTCGGGCTACGACCTGGGTTTGGATCAGGAATCGGGGGGCTGGGCGCGCAGGCCCGCTTCGGCGTACTCGGCCAGCAGGTCGCTCACCGAGATGTCGCGCCGCTCGGCCTCGGCGGCCAGGCGTTCGGCCAGGGCGGCGGGCAGCACCACGCTGCGGTGCACGTAGTCGTCGTGCTCCCAGGCGCCGTAGGCCGGCTCAGGCATGGTGGCTCCTCTCGGCGAACTGCGGGGCCGTCGGCAGTGGGACGTAGCGCCGCAGGACCCGGTCGCTGAGCAGGCCGAGGCAGCTGAGGTTGGGGAAGCCCGGTCCCTGGGCGAGCCCGGCCAGCACCGGCAGGTGCAGCGGCGGCTCCAGGCCCGCCACGGCCAGGTTCACGTCGATGCGGCGCTCCAGCTCATCCCCGCCCCGGGCGGCGGTGAGCCGGGTCTTCGCCTCCCGGCTCAGCAGGCGCTCGAACCAGTGCCCGTCGAAGCCGCGCGCCACGACCACCAGGTCATAGGCGACGCGCTCCCGGTCTTCCCCGTAGCCGGCGGTGACCACGACCTGCCGCGGCCCGGCCTCGATGTGCAGCGCCCGCCCGGCCAGCGTGCGGAAGCCGCGCAGCTGATTGAGGGTCGCCTCGGCCTGGACCGAGAACACGCCCCGGTCGGTGCGCTCGAGGAACTCGCGGCGGTGCGATTCGGCCAGCCCGGGCCAGTCGCCCGGATCGGAGTAGAACCGGTTCTCGTCGAAGCTCTCGCCGCGCGAGTAGAGCACCCCGCGGCTGGTCAGCACGTCGATGGCCGAGTGCCGGTGGCAGTGCCTGGCCAGGGTGATCACGACCCAGGCGGCCGTCTCGCCGCTGCCGATGACACAGATGTTCCGCGCCCGGCAGCCCAGGTCCCCCAGGTGCTGCCAGTAACTGCGGCCGTCCAGGACGAGCGGATGACTGGCCGGGCTGGCCCGGCACCGTGACCGGCGGCCCAGGGCCGGTCACGACGACCCCGTCCGCCTCCAGCGTGCCGCCACCGGCCAGCCCGAGCCGCCAGCGGCCGGCCTCGGCGTCCAGCGCGGTCACCTCGGCCACGAGGGTCTCGGCCCGGCACTTCACGGCGACCTCACGCAGGTAGCCGCCCCACTCGCGATGCGCAGGCCGCTGGCGGCCGCGATCCACCCAGTCGGCGTAGCTGCCGCCGGCGATCAGGTGCCGCGGCCAGCTGTAGGCCATCATCGCGTCGGTCACCGCGTCTGAGGCCGGACCCCAGCTCGGCGGGTAGGGGTAGCCGACGTCCTTCTCGGGCGGGGTGCCCAGCGGCAGCGAGCCGTCGGTGTAGCCCTGCTGGCCGGTCCAGGCCGCGGCGGGTGCGCTCCGTTCGACGAGCACCACCCGGGGCGGGTCGAATCCCATGTCGGCGAGCGCCCGGGCCTTCGCAGCGATCGCGATGCCCTTGGCGCCCGCACCGATCACCGCCAGCGTCCGCATGGCCCGACAATAGCCCGGCGCTGCCGTAGATCATTCGTCGGCGCGATCGCGGGCTCCGCGCACCGCGAAGACCGCCATCCCGACGGCGAACACCAGCCCGGCGCAGATCGCCGCGCCCAGGTCGTGCGGTGGGCGGGCCGGCCAGATCCACGGCGTGGTCAGGGCCGGGTGGTGCCACTGCGTGTACAGCGCGTACACGCCGACGACCAGGTAGCCGGTCGGGCCGGCCCAGGCCAGGCCGCCGCCGAGTACGGCCGCGCACAGCAGGCCGAGGCCGGTCATCCCGGCCACGTTGCGCAATGCGTCCAGGGTGCCGCCGGCCAGGTGCGCACCGGCCCCGGCGGCGGCCAGCGCGCTGACCGCCACCGCGGTCAGCGCCAGCGCGGTGGCCAGCCGCAGGAACGGCAGCCACCGGCCGGCCACCCGTTCCGGGTCGCCGAGCCGGCTCGCGGTAACGGCGGTGATGGCGGCCGCGGCTCCGGCCTCGAACACCAGCGGCAGCTGCAGGGCGCCGTAGCTGTCCCAGGGCCAGATCAGCGCGATCCTCAGCCCGATAGCGCACGCCGCTATCGCGGCCACGGCGGCCGGGATCCGCCGGCTGGTGGCATACAGCCGCACCAGGCGCACTCGCGCCGCGACTGGCTGGGGCCGCGGCGCCGGGCGGTTTGGCCGCCCGGGCGGGCCCGTTCGGCGCGCGCCTCGCGGGCCCGTTCGGCCGGCGCCTCCACTTGGCCTGCCCCGCCGGCGGTCATGGCAGCTGCGCCAGCGTGATCCGGCCCGCCCGCAGGGCGGGCAGGTGCGCCGCGAGCCAGCTGCGGCGGGCCGGCGGGGTCAGCGCCGCGAACCGCTGGGCGGCGGCGTAGGCCGGTGATCCGGGAGCCGGCTCGGGCGCCGGCGGGCTCAGCGCCGCGCGCTGCCGGCTGCCCGACGGTGTGCTGCGGGGAAGCGAGGTGGGCTGCGGCAGGCCGGACACCCGGGCCAGGACGGCCAGCACCGCCTGCTGGGCCGGGGACGGGTGGCGGCCCGCGCCGACGATGCTGGAGGCGATGCCGAGCCCGGCGCTCGATCGGATCTCGGCCGCCAGCTGGCTGGTGGTCACGGCGGGTCCGGCCAGCTGGACCGGAAGAAGCAGGCGGAACACCGGCGGCCGGCCGCTGATAGCCGGGCCCGCCAGCCCGATACTGACCGAGTTGCCGGTGCCCTGCCGGTAGACCGCTGCGGCCTGGCTGATGCGGGCCGGGGCGCCCGGCAGGCCGGCCACCTCGCTGAGCAGCGGTGCGAGAGCGGTCACCGTGACCGGAAGATAGCTCGAGTAGGCGGGATTCAGGCAGACCGGGATCGCGGTATGGCTGCAGACCGGGATGAAGCGGATCGGCCGGTCGCTGGCCGCATCGTGCAGGGCCGGGATGGCGATCATGCCCTGGCTGTCCAGCTGGCCGGTCCCGGCCAGCGCCACGGCGGTCCCGGCGGCCACCAGGCCGGCCGCGGTGACCGCCGCGGCGGCGGCGCGCAGGCGCCGCCCGCCGGAACCCCGCGGCAGGGCCAGGGCCGCCAGCAGCGCCACGGTCAGCCCGGCGGGGAACATCACCTGGGCCATCGCCAGGTCAGGAACGTACGGGTAAAAGGTCGCCATGCTCGCGTTCGATCCGACGTCCCAGGGGGCGGCGACCACCGGCGAGACCTGCCAGTACGACTGGCTGCCGACGATGAGCTGGGTGCTGAGCGCGAGCACGAAGAACGCCGCGATGGCGGCCAGCGGGGCCGTGAACCGGCTGGGCAGCAGAGCCCCGGCGGCGAAGCCCAGCGCCGAGAAGGCCGGCAGGCTCGCGGCCACGACCGCGGCCGGCCACCACAGCGGGCCGCCCCAGCTGGCCTGGCGCGCGGTCATCCCGTACGCGGCGGCCAGGCAGACCAGGTAACCCAGCAGGGCCCAGCAGGTGGTGGCGGCCCATGTCGGCAGCAGCCGGGCCCACCGCGGCCGGGCGGTGATCCTCATCAGTTCGGAGGTGTGGCGGCGGGCCTCCCGGGACCCCATCCACGCGGCCGCGCCGACCACCGGGGTGATGAAATCCAGAATCGCGCCGCTTTGCAGGCTGACGGCGCGCATGTTCCACAAGGGCGGCATGGCCATGGTCTTGCGGTACGTGGTGAGCCAGAACAGGGCGAAGACCACCGGCAGCATCCACAGCATGGCGTTATGGCGCAGCTCCAGGCGCAGCAGCCGGGCCGTCACCCGTGCGGGACGACGGGGGACCGGCCGCGGCCGGGAGACGGCCGGGGCGTTCGCAGTGGTCATGACCGGCTCCCGGCCAGGACGGCGCTGTACCCGCGCTCCAGCGGCGAATCGCCGATGGCCCCGTCTTCCGCGGCCGGGTCCTCGCCGCGGGCGACCAGGTCAGCCGGGGTGCCGTGAAACACGATCTGGCCCTGGTCCATGAGCGCGACCTGAGCGCAGGCGGCGCCGACGTCTTCCACCAGGTGGGTGCTGACCACGACCGTGGCGCGCTGGCCGAGCTCCCGGAGCAGGGCCCGGAACACCATCCGCTGCTGCGGATCCAGCCCGGCGGTCGGCTCGTCCAGCAGCAGCAGCTCCGGCTCGTTGACGATCGCCTGGGCGATCCCCACCCGGCGCAGCATCCCGCCGGACAGGGTGCGAAGCCGGGCCTTCGCCTGGCTGCCCAGCTCGACCCGGTCGACGGCCACCGTCACCGCGGCCGGAACCCGCGCCGCGGGCATCTCCTTGAGCAGCGCGAAATACTCCACGAACTCCGCCACCGTGAAGCCCGGGTAATAGCCGAGGTTCTGCGGCAGGTACCCGAGCCGGCGCCGGATCTCCTGCCGCGGACCGTAACGGCCCGGATCGCGGCCCAGCAGCCGCAGCCGGCCCGAGGTCGGCGGGACCGCCGTCGCCATCATCCGCAGCAGCGAGGTCTTGCCCGCCCCGTTGGGGCCCAGCAGCCCGAACACCCCCGGGCCAGCCTGCAGGTCCGCCCCCGCCACGGCCATGGTGCGGCCGAAGCGCCGGGTCAGCCCGGTGATCTCGACATTCATGGTGCGCCTCCCGGGACGGGTTAGATACAGGGCGATGAGCTACCGGGCGGTGCGTGAAAGAAGCACCGTGGTTAAAGGCTGTCGGCTGGGGCTGGTGCCGGTCATCGCACCAGGGAGCCGGATTGGGGGTCATACCAGGCAGGTAGTCCGGCCCGGCGGCCAGGCGAGTTCATACCTGGGTATGACCATGCCGGTGTGATGAGCGCTGGCCCCCGGCGGCCTACGCTGACATCGTGAAACGGATGCCCGGCTACGCACGCGGTGGCGAGCAGCGCCGGCCTGGTGGCGCGCCAGGCGTGGCGCGGGCTGGCCCAGGTGGTGGCGGGCCGGGACACCGCCCCCGCCTGGTGGCACCCGCCGTGGCGGCGCCGGGCCTCTCTAGCGCTGGGCCTGACGACACTGGCGCTGTTCGTGCTCAGCCTGGCCAGCATCCGCACGCGGCCCACCCTGTCTCCCGCGCCGCCCATGTCGTGCCGCGCCAGCCCTTGTTACTACTTCCACTACCCGCCGCTCGGTGCCGGGCAGTTGCTGCTGGTGGCAGCGGTGCTGACGCCGCTGCTGCTGGCGGCCCGGTATCCGCTGCTGGGCTGGCGGATCGGGTGGCTCGCGCTGCTGCTCGCCCCGCTGGTCCCCGCGCAGTGGCGGGGAGGCTGGCCGTGGGGCCCGGCGCAGGTGCTCGTGCTGCTGGTCGTGTTCTGCGTGGCCGGGGTCCGCTACCGGCGGCCGGTGCTGTGGTGGATGTGGGCGCTGAGCCTCATCCCCTGGTGGCTGTGGCTCGCGGCGGACCTCCCGGACCTGAACGGCCCGATCAGTGCGACCATCCTGTTCACGGCGGGGACGGTCGCCATGGACAGCATCAGTTCCAGGTGGGGCGCCGAGCGGGCGCTGGCCGCCCAGACCGAGCGCACCGAACTGGAGCAGGCGCGGCGGGCCGTGCTGGAGGAGCGCGCCCGGATCGCGCGGGAACTGCACGACGTGGTCGCCCATCACATGTCGCTGATCGCGGTCCAGGCTGAGACCGCGCCGTACCGCCTCACCGACCTGCCCGAATCAGCCCTCGCCGAGTTCGGCTCGCTGAGCGGGGTGGCCCGCGAGGCGCTGGCGGAGATGCGGCGGCTGCTCGGCGTGCTGCGCTCCGACCAGCCCGCCGCACTGGCGCCGCAGCCTCAGCTATCAGACCTGCCCGCGCTCGTCGATACGGCCCGCCGCGCCGGGGTAACGGTCGACCTGGCTGTACCCCGGGCGATGGGCGACGTGCCTTCCGGCGTGGCGGTGTGCGCGTACCGGATTGTCCAGGAATCGCTGTCCAACGCCAGCCAGCACGCGCCCGGGGCGGCGATCAGCGTGTCGGTGGGCCATGACGGCGGGGCGGTCCGGCTGCGGGTGGCCAACGAGCCCGCCGCGTCCGCCCGGCCGGCCGCGAGCGAACCCGGGTCTGGTCACGGGCTGACCGGGATGCGCGAGCGGGTCGCGCTGCTCGGCGGCTCCCTCTCGGCCGGCCCGTCGGCCGGTGGCGGCTTCGTCGTGTCTGCGGTGCTCCCGTTCGGCACGACGGCATGACGGCCGGCGGCCCGGCTGGCGGTGGGGCGGCGCCCGGCGGCACGACCACGCGATGCCTGATCGCCGATGACCAGGCGATGGTGCGGGAGGGCTTCGCCGCGGTACTGGCCGCCCAGCCGGGCCTGGTGGTGGTGGGCCAGGCCGCTGACGGCGCCGACGCGGTCCGCCAGACGCGGCACCTGCGGCCCGACGTGATCCTGATGGACGTGCGGATGCCGGTGATGGACGGCCTGGAGGCCACCCGCCAGATCCTCGGCTCCGCCGCCGGCCTGGGGCAGCCGCGGGTGCTGATGCTCACCACGTTCGACCTCGACGACTACGTGTACGAGGCGTTGCGGGCCGGGGCCAGCGGCTTCCTGCTCAAGGACGCGACCGCGGCCGAACTGGTGCACGCGGTCCGCGTGGTGGCCGCTGGTGACGCCCTGCTCGCCCCCGCGGTGACCCGGCGGCTGATCGCCGACTTCGCCCGCCAGCCCCGCCCGGACCCGCCCTTCCCGGCCGCGCTCGGCACGCTCACCCACCGCGAGTCCGAGGTGCTGCGGCTGATCGCCCGGGGGCTGTCCAACACCGAGATCAGCGACACCCTGGTCATCGCCCAGCAGACGACCAAGACCTACGTCGGCCGCATCCTGGCCAAGCTGGACCTCCGCGACCGGGCCCAGGCCGTCGTCTTCGCCTACGAAACCGGCCTCGTCACGCCCGGCGGATCAGGTCCGGCGGAACTGCGCTGAGACGAGCACGGCCAGCTGGAACCCAGCGCTAAGCCCGGATCCGAGGCAGCCCGGTCCATATTCCTTGAGATATAGCAAGGGAAAAAGTATTGTGTTATCTGACCGGCGCAAGGGTGGTCATTGGCCACCCGCGAGGAGGTAGGGAACGTGGACTGGTTCAGCGTCCATCTGGCCACTCGCGCACCCGACACCCATATCGGCGAGACGGACCTGGACGTAGCCGGGGACCGGCTGATGGACCTGCTAGCCGCGCACGATGGAGTCGTCTCCGCGGGCGGCGGAGCCTGGAGCGCCACCGTCAGCATGCAGGCCGAGCAGGCCCGGTCAGCGGCGGGCATGGGCGGGGCGCTTATCGAGGCCCGGGCGGCCGAGGCCGGATTGCCCGGATGGCCGGTCGTCCGCCTGGAGGCGGTCCGCCATGACGTACTCGAGGCCGGGAACGAACGCCCGACGCTCCCGGCCCTGGTCTCTGCTCCCGAAGCAGCGGAGATCCTGGGGGTGTCGGCCCAGCGGGTCCACGAGCTGGCCGCGGCTAACCCCCGGTTTCCTGAAGCCGTCTACGAGCTCCGGACCGGGAAGCTGTGGCTGCGCGACGCGGTCGTCGCGTTCGGTCAGCGCTGGGAGCGCAAGCCAGGACGGCCGCGCAAGGTTACTATCCTGTCCCGCTGAGTCAAGGTCGCTGGGCCTGAGCCCTGGCGATCAAGACCTCGACGCCGTCGAGGATGCGGTCCAGGCCGAACCGGAACTCTTCCTGCTCGTCGAAGCCGGCCGGGTGGTCACCGATGCGCTCGGACCAGGCCAGCCGGTACAGCCGGGGATAGGTCCGCTCGTCGGCGAACTCGCGCAGCAGTGCCTCGTAGGTCCAGACGGGCACCGGGTGGCCGGCGTCAGTGGCCGCGGCGGCCGCCTGCGCGGCCCGGGCCGCGTCGTGGGCCATCCGCGCTTCGCTCAGTGTGTACGAGCTGAGCAGGCCGATGACCCGGAGCTTGTCCGCGTCGGCCAGGCCGGTCCCGTCCATCGCCTCCAGCCCGTGCTCCACGAACGCCAGCGAGTTGGGCGCCATCGGCGGCGCGGCCATCGGCATCTGGGTGATCCACGGATGCCGGTCGATCATCTCGCGCTGGATCATGGCCCACGTCCGCAACCGCGACCGCCAGTCCTCCCCGGTCAGCACGATGTCCTCGGCGCCCTGGGCGCTGGCGTTCCACATCAGCTGGAGTAGCTCGTCCTTGCTGGTGACGTGCCGGTACAGCGACATCGTGGTGAACCCGAGCTGCTCGGCGACGTGCGCCATGGAGACCGCGTCGAGTCCCTCGGCGTCAGCCAGCCGGATGGCCGCCGCGACGATCGCGTCCACCGACAGGCCCGGCTTCGGCCCGCGCTGGCCCCGCCCGCGCCGGCCCCAGAGCAGGTCCAGGCCGGGGGGCAGCGGCGGGGACGGCTCCGCAGTCACGGGCTCCGCAGTCACGGGCTCCGCAGGCGTCGGCCCCGCGGCCATGGGTTCTGCGGGCATCGGCTCCTCCCTCATCCCGCCACCTTACGGGGGCACCGCGCCCCGGCCGGGCGCCGCGCGATACCCGCTTGACGTTAACTGTGTACGACGCATACGGTTCAGTGTATGACATACACAGTTAAGGCCGAGGGCATCGGCAAGTCCTTCGGCGGCCACACCGTCCTGGATCACGTGGACCTGGCGGCCGGGACCGGCTCGGTGCTCGCCTTGCTCGGCCCGAACGGCGCGGGCAAGACGACGATGATCCGGATCCTGGCCACCCTGATGCGCCCCGACGCGGGGACCGCCACCATCGCCGGGCACGACCTGCGCACCGACCCGGCCGGGGTCAAGCGGTCGATCAGCCTGACCGGGCAGTTCGCCGCGGTGGACGAGGTGCTGACCGGCCGGGAGAACCTGGAGATGATGGCCCGGCTGCTCCGCCTGCCCCGGCGGGCGGCCCAGGGACGGGCCGCGGAACTGCTGGCCGAGTTCGACCTGGCCGACGCGGCTGACCGGCGGGCCGCCAAGTACTCGGGCGGCATGCGGCGGCGGCTGGACCTGGCCATCAGCATGATCGCCCGGCCCCCGCTCGTGTTCCTGGACGAGCCGACCACCGGGCTCGACCCGCGCAGCCGCGAACAGGTCTGGAGCACGGTCCGGCGCCTGGTCGACGAGGGGGTCACGGTCTTGCTGACCACCCAGTACCTGGAGGAAGCGGATCAGCTCGCCGACACGGTCGCGGTGCTCGACCACGGCCGGGTCGTGGCCCGCGGCACCCCGGACGAGCTGAAGGCCAGGCTCGGCGCGGAGGTCGTCCGGCTCCAGTTCGCCGACCTGGCCGGCTACCAGCGGGCGCTCCGCGAGCTCGACCCGGTGCGGGCCGACGGCCGGCTGCACACCATCGACGTGGCCACCGGCGGCACGGCGCGCGAGGTCCTGCAGATCCTGGGCCGGCTTCAGCAGGCCGGCGCGCCCGCGCACAAGGTGTCCACCTACCGCCCCAGCCTGGACGACGTGTTCCTGTCGGTCACCGGCGCCGCCGACGGATCAGCCGGCATCCCCGGTTCAGCCGGCCAGCACGAAACGAAGGAGATGGCCCGATGAGCATGGCCTACGCGCTCACCGACTCGCGGGTCATGGTCACCCGCTGCGTCCGCCGGTCGCTGCGCGACCCGGAAGCGTTCTTCACCGCGCTGATGCTGCCCGTGGTGCTGATGCTGCTGTTCGTGTACGTGTTCGGCGGCGCGTTCCACGCCGGCGGGAGCTACGCCAACTATGTGGTGCCCGGCCTGATCGTGCTGTGCGCCGGGTTCGGCGCGGGCACGACCGCCGTCGCGGTGGCCACCGACATGAGCAACGGCATCGTGGACCGGTTCCGGTCCATGCCGATCAGCGGCTCCCTGGTCCTGGTCGGCCACGTCGTGGCCAGCCTGGCCCGCAACCTCGTGGCCACCGCCCTGGTCATCGGCGTGGGCCTGGCGGTCGGCTGGCGCCCGACGGCGGGCGGGGCCGGCTGGGCCGCGGCCGCCGCCATGATCGTGTTCTTCGTGCTGGCCCTGTCCTGGCTGGCGGCCGCGGTCGGCCTGCTGGCGGGCAGCGCCGAGGCGGCGAACTCGTTCACGTTCGTCCTCATGTTCCTGCCCTACGTCAGCACGGCGTTCGTCCCGGCCCAGACCCTGCCGGGCTGGATGCGCGGGTTCGCGGAGCACCAGCCGTTCACGCCGATCGTGGAGACCATGCGCGGCCTGTGGATGGGGCACACCTCGACCGGCGCCGCCGTGGCTCACGAAGCGTGGATCGCCTGCGCCTGGTGCGCCGGCATCCTGGCGGTGTCGCTCACCGCGGCGTCCTGGCTGTTCCGGCACCGGACCGCGGCCTGAGGGCTCAGGGCCGGCCGGCGCCCTCCTGGCGGAGGCGGGCGGTGAACGTGCGCCAGGCGGCGGGGGTGAAGGTCAGCGCGGGGCCGGCCGGGTCCTTGGAGTCGCGGACGGCGACCACGCCGGGCAGGTTGACCGCGACCTCCACGCAGTTCCCGGTTCCCGCTGGCGGATGCCTTGCGCCAGGCGGCGCGGCTCAGGTCCATGTGTCTCTCACCTCAGCGATCAGGTCGAGCGAGGCCCGCGGGGGCAGGGCCTCTGCCCGCAGGGTATCGAAAACCTGGGCGCAGGCCTTGACGATCTCCGGGTGGTCGGCGATCTGCCCGCCGGCCGCAGTGTCGAGATAGGCGATTCCGGGGCGTCACGGAACTCGGCAATGACAAACGGGCCGCCCACGCCGACATGAGCACCTGTCGAGGCTGGCACTACGAGCACTTTGATCTTGGGTTTCTGTGCGGCGTCCAGGAGATGTGCGAGCTGGGCATCGCATGGATTGCCGGCCCGCCAACCGGGCGACGCAGCGCCCTCTCATCCATGATCGCCCACAGCATCGGCGGATCCTGCCGGGCCAAGATCTGCTGACGCTCGATGCGGGCGTCTACTTGCTGTTCGATTTCCTCGTCGGTGGCGTCGGGCAGTACCCCGCGCAGAATGGCTCGGGCGTAGTCGGCTGTCTGGAGCAGGCCCGGGATAAGTGCCAGCTCCCAGGACCGCAGCGACAGCGCCTCACGCTCGATGCTCGGCCATTCCCGGAACCACGGCGGCCAGACCTGCCGGTGCAGCTGATCCCTCAGGTGTGCCCGCAACCGCAGCAGCGCGCCGCCGGTCCCCAGCTCGTCAACCATGTCGCAGCGGGCGGTGAAGTCCTCGGTCGGCATCCGCCGCGCGGTCTCCACCGCGCCGACCAGGGCGGCCGAGTAGCCGATCCGCTCGCCGAGCTGTTCCTGGCTCAGCCCCGCGGCCGTGCGGTAGTGGCGCAGTTCCGCGCCGAACAGCGCGAGCGGGCTCGCGCCTGCCTCAGGGTCCCGTAACGCCATCGAGTTCCTCCTCCGCGTGCGTCCCTACCGCGCCCTACAACCGCGCGGGCTGATCTGACCGGTTCGCTGACCGTGCGCACTCCCTAGCGCCTCGTAGGCAGATAACGAAAACCTAGTCCGGGCCAGCCCTTCGCGACCCACGAGATTGGAGGCCCGGATGTCAACGCGTGCCGCCGCCCGCGTTCCGGCCCGGTCCAGCGCCATGGCCGGGCCGGCCGCCCCCGCCATGACCCTGGCCCAGCTCGCCGGTCAGGGTGCGCGGCTGGTGGCCAGCCCGCGGCGGCGGGTCTTTCCCGGCCGCCCGGACCAGGTCCGCCAGGCCCGCCGGTTCGTGGCCCGGGCCCTGGCGGGCTGCCCGGCGGCCGACGACGCGGTGCTCTGCGTGTCCGAGCTGGCCAGCAACGCGATCCAGCACACCCGCTCCGGCCAGGGCGGCCGGTTCCAGGTCCTGGTCTGGCGGGGCCGCGCCTCGGCCTGTGTGGCGGTCATCGACGAGGGCGCACCGCACGGCCCCGCGCCCCGGGCGCCCGGGCCGGAGGACCTGGCCGAATCCGGTCACGGGCTGCGCGTGGTCACCGACCTCGCGGCCCGCTGGGGCCAGCAGGAACTCGGCCTGGCCGGCTTACCGGGCCGCGCCGTCTGGTTCCAGCTGGCCTGGCCCCCTGATTCACTACCGGGTGCCGCAGCAGGCCACGTCCGCCCCGTCCGGTGACGCCCCGTTCAGAAAGTCCGTGCGGCGGCCTTCCCCGGGGCGGGGAGAAGCCTGCGGAACTCGGCGGCCAGGGCGGCGGCCCCGTCCTGCAGGGCGCTGATGCCGGGGCCACCCCGCGGCATCCAGCCCCCACACCAGCGGCCCGGGGCCGGACCGCGCCCGGGCGAACCGCGAGGCGAACGTGTCAGCCACGGCCCCATCCTCGCGCATCACGGACGGGCGGGGGCCGCCGAAAACCAGGCGGTGCCCGCAGGGGTGATCCCCTATCCTCTGGGCGTGGCGCACGATGAACGCGGAGTAACCGCGCAGAGCGAGGACTTCTCGGCCTGGTACAACGAGGTCGTCTTCAAGGCCGAGCTGGTGGACCGCGGCCCGGTCCGGGGCACGATGGTGATCCGGCCCTACGGATACCGGATGTGGGAGCTGCTGCAGGCCGACATCGACCGGCGGATCAAGGAGACCGGTCACGTCAACGCCTACTTCCCGCTGCTGATCCCGCAGAGCTACCTGCAGCGCGAGGCCGAGCACGTCGAGGGTTTCGCGCCGGAGCTGGCCGTCGTCACCCACGCCGGCGGCAAGGAGCTGGAGGAGCCGCTGATCGTCCGCCCGACCTCGGAGACGATCATCGGCGAGATGATGGCCAAGTGGATCGGCTCGCACCGGGATCTGCCGTTGCTGCTCAACCAGTGGGCCAACGTGGTCCGCTGGGAGATGCGGCCGCGGATGTTCCTGCGCACCACCGAGTTCCTGTGGCAGGAGGGTCACACCGCGCACGCCGATGAGGCGGATGCCATGCGGGAGACCCTGCTCGCGCTGGGCCTCTACGAGCAGGTGTCCAGGGACATGGCCGCCATGCCGGTGATCGCGGGGGAGAAGACGGCGGGCGAGCGGTTCCCCGGCGCCAGGCGGACCTACACGGTCGAGGCGATGATGCGCGACGGGCGGGCCCTGCAGTCCGGCACGTCGCACTACATGGGCACGAACTTCGCCCAGGCCTTCAGCATCCAGTACGCCGCGGAGAGCGGCGAGCTGGAGCTGTGCCACACCACGTCATGGGGCATGAGCGCCCGCATGATCGGCGGAGTGATCATGACCCACGGGGACGACAAGGGCCTCGTCCTGCCGCCGCGGCTGGCCCCCTACCAGGTGGTGATCGTCCCGATCGGCCGCGGCGAGTCGGCCGATCAGGTGCTGCCGCCCGCCCGGGAACTCGCGGCCCGGCTGCTCGGCGCCGGTATCCGCACGCACGTGGACGACCGGCCGCAGCTCTCCCCAGGGTTCAAGTTCAACGACTGGGAAATGCGCGGCGTCCCGATCCGGCTGGAACTCGGGCCGCGGGACCTGGCGGCGGGCACGGCGCTGATGGCCACCCGGCTGGGCCACGAGAAGACGCCGGTCCCGCTGGACTCCGCCCCGGCCCGGCTCAGCTCCGAGCTGACCGCCTTCCAGGACCTGCTGCTGCGGCGGGCGACCGAGTTCCGCGATCAGCGGACCGTCACGGCGGACACCTGGGACGAGTTCGCAGCGGCGGTCGCGGCCGGCTGGGCCCGGGCCCTGCACTGCAGCTCGCCCGGGTGCGAGGACGACATCAAGGCCGCCACGTCCGCCACGCCGCGCGTCATCCCCGCCGGCGGCCAGCCGGAGCAGGGGACCTGCATCCGGTGCGGTCAGCCGTCCGCCTACGGCACCCGCGTCATCTTCGGCCGCGCCTACTAGGCTCGAGGAGAATTCGGCCTGCCAGGGGGGAACATCGTGCCCAGCGTGACTGTCGAGCGGATCGCCCTCGTCCAAGCCCACATAACCGAGGCGGTCACCAGGACCTCCGCCAGCAGCACCGTGCCCGGGCCGGAACAGGACAGGCTGTTAGCTCAGGGTTGCGCCGAGGCATGTGACCTGCTGAAGGACTGGCTGGCCGACGCCTGGTGGGACCAGGCCCGCCCCGCAAGTGACACGCCCATCAGGGACCTGGTGCCCACCCAGAAGGAGCTGGCCAGCTTTCTGGGCCCGGCGCTGAAGGATGCCCTGGCCCGGGCCAGCCAGAGCGGGGTAGTGGTCCCGGAGTCGCTCGTGGACGAAGCGCGCGAGAAGGTCGCGGCCACGGCCCGGCGCTTTCCCCGGATGGGGCGCCAGCAGTTGTTCAGCCAGGCGGCTGACCGGGTGAAGTCCCTTCAGGCGGAAGTGTGCGGGCTGGCGAGCCAGATCCGCGCCGCGTCACGTCCCGCCGAGAGTCCGGCCTGGCGGCGGAAGGCACGCAAAGCACTCGGCAAGGTCAGGGGGCTACTCCTGGCGGTGACCCTGGCCATGGCGGGGGCCGGTCCTCATGCCGTCGCTCACAACGCCGTCGAGTGGGGCGACGCGACGGTCCGGGCGGTCGAGGTGATCACTGTTCATTACATCGCTGACCGGGCCGAGCCGGGCCTGCGGGTAGCCCCGCCCTACTCGGGACCGCGAATCCACTGAGCACCGGATGGCCCGCGGGGCGCGGGCCTGCGCCGGGACGTTCCGCACCGGGGTGACCGCTGGGCCCGCGCCGTTTACCGGCCCGGCGGCTGGTACCTCTGGACGGCGAAGAAGAAAGGGCCGCCTTCGGGCAGCGAGGCGACACACTGGCCGACCATCAAGCTGGATAGCACCCAGTCTTCGATCACGTTTCCCGCGACGACTAGCTGCTGGACTCCTTCCATCCTGACATGGGCGTTGATGGTGATCTGCTTGCGGTTGGCGCCGAAGCGCTGGCGCACCAGCTCACGGCTGGCGTCATCCATGAGCCGGAAGGCCAGGACACTGCCAAAACCGGACAGGATACTGGACCCGCTCTCCGCCCCGTAGGCCTTGAGGACCTGGTTGACGTTCTGCGTTCCGACGATGAACTTCAGTCCCAGGGACCGGCCGAAATTGATGCCATTACTGATGTGAGCCAGCTGGGGCAGGAGCGCGAATTCATCGAGAACGAAGAACACGTTCCCAGGCGATTTGGCCCGGCCCAGGCCGAGTGCCTCCTTGATCGCCATGTCAATCAGCACACGGTACACCGGGAGCAGGCGGTTCCCTGACGCTATGTCGTACTCGACGAAGAGCGCCCGGGCGCCCTTGCCGCGTATGAAGTTGCGCACCGAGAAAGAGCCGGGCAGGCGGAAGACGCCGGAGAACGACTTGTTCAGCGTCTGCTGCAGGAAGGCCAGGATGTCCTCGGGCCTGCGGTCCCCCTCGAGATACCGGGCCACCCCGGCCAGGTGCGGATTTTCCGCAACGTCCAGGAATTCGAGCAATTCCTCGGCGGGCAATTCGAGCTGGCTTCTCAGATCCGCATTGGAATAACTCTTGCCTTGCCGCGACATTGCCTCCACCACGGCCGCGAAGATGTCCCGGGCGGCCATCGCGAAGAAAATGTTCTCGCGCTCCTGCTCCAGGGCCTCGCCGAACACGGTGGAGGCAATCTCGTGGATCTGCTCGGCGCGCTCGTGGGCGTCCGGCTCCAGCAGGTCGGAGAACAAGTTCCACCGCACCCCGCCCGGGTCTTTATCCGGGGTGCTGGAGATAACGACGTCCCCGTCGCGGTAGAAGTTGTCCAGGAAGTCACCCTTCGTGTCGAAGATGACGAAGACGTCGTCTCTTCCGGCGCTGCGCCGCAGTGGATCGAGCAGCTGGTACATCGCATTCGACTTGCCGGTGCCGATCCCGCCGAGGAAGAGCACGTGGCGGCTGAGGTACTCGCCATCGAACCAGAGGCGCCCGAACTGCCCGGGCACCATGGCCAGCATGGGCTGGCCCTCGTTCCGGGGGCCAACGTCCTGCGGGGGCGCCTGGACGGTCATTCCCTCCAGCAGGGATACCTTGGCCCACGCCTGCTCTTCGGCCGGATCACGGGCGCCTGAACCGCTGGTGCCGGGCATGGATGTCACGCTGGTGGCCTTTCCGGCTTACCCGCGGGCAGGCTGCTGGTCACGATCGAGGCCGTAATGGCTGTAGGCGAGATCGCCTCTGGTCTGGATGTCGAGGATCAGGGCGCCCAGCTCGCTGATGATCTGGCTGGAGTCCCGCCCGGGGTAGCCGTCGAGCACGTCGAAGACGGTGAAGATGCCGAACAGGGAGAAGAACGGGGCGCCGAGGGCCTGGGTCAGGCTGCCGATGAAGCCGCGCCGGGTCTGGAACGTTCCGAACGAGATCGGGCTGTGCCCGTCGTTGCGGGAATTGATGATCACCCCGGTGCTGCCCCGCTTGGCCGCGCCCCCGACGAGCGCGATGACGCAGATGATGGCCAGGATAAACCAGAAGAACGCGACCGGGCGGACCACGAAAAACGAGGTCAGGCCGAACAGCAGGAAGACGCAGGCCAGGAAGAAGAGGGCCAGGCTCACCCGGCGCGAAACGTACGCGGTAATGCCCGTGATGTCGGCCACGCTGGTCTGCTGGATGAGTGTGCTGCCGCGCTGCGTGCCCCGGCCTCTGGCCTTGGCGTAGAAGACCACCCTTGAGTCGGTGACGTAGAGGGTGCCTTCACCGTGGGCCCGGTTACGCAGCTGCACGGCCCCGTACTGCCGCAGGATGCGCTCCTGGTAGCCGAGCAGGATGGGCGATCCGGGCAGGACCCCGGGACTGGGCGGAGCAGGCGGGCCGGAAGCAGGAGAGGGGCTCGGCGGAGGAGTCGAGCTGGGAAACCCTTCCGCCGGTCTCGGGGCGGGTGTCCCGGCCGGTCCCATTCCGGCTGGCCCGCCGGGCCAGTGACGGTCGGGTGGCGCACCGGGCTGCGGGACCGGCAGCGGGCCGGGGGCCACCACCGGCGGCCCCGCGTCCGGCGGCCCCAGATCAGGCGGGCTGGTCACCCAGGGATCGCCCTGCGGTTCTCTCGGGTAGGGCGCACCGTAACTGGCCGTATCCCCGCTGGTCCCGGTCTCCACCGGGGTGCCGCAGAAATCACAGAAACTCGACGAGGGATCGATGGTCCTGCTGCAATTAGAGCATGTCATTTAACTATCCCTTTCGCCGGTCCCCGGCCGCGGGCTGCTGATGCTGCTCAGGACACCTGCTGGATGCTCGATTTGGTGATGACGTTATTAACGACCGTGTAGGTACCCTGGTAGACCTTGGTCGTGCCGTCGGCCTGGCGTGCGGCCAGGCTGGCCGTCACGACATTCCTTTTGACCGAGATAATAGTGACGACATCGTGAACAGTGCCCTGAAAGCCCGCGACATAGGCTGCGAAGGAAGGGCTGAAGTTACTGCCGCCCAGCCGCCAGGCTTTCGCGTAATGTCCATGATTAATGGCCGCGAAGTATTCCTTCACGATGATGACGGCCGTGGCCACGGGAGGGCCAGTGGCACTGGCCGTGGCCGGTGCGGTCGGGTTCCCTGACCCGGCCGAGCTGGGAGCGGGCGACGAGCCGGACCCGCCAGAGTCCGCACTTCCAGACGCCGGAGTGGACACCGGCCGCGTCGGGAGCTGTTTTGCCGCAGCGGCTGGCCTGACCCCGAAGATGGCGCGCGGCCAGTGGGTCTGCCACCCGGTGACCGCCAGCGTTCCAGCCAAAAGGACGATGGCCAGCGGCACGGCGACCGGAAACCGTCCAGATCGCCCTCGCCTGGCGCCTGCGCCCGTTTCGTGCACGGGCGGCTCTGCGCCAATGTTGACCGGTCCGGGATCGGTGTCCCGGCTGCGATCCACGGATTCCTGCCCGGAAGAAACCTCGAGCGGGGAACCACAATTACGGCAAAAGCGGGCTAAATCCCTATTTTGCTCCCCGCACGCTGCACAGCGTCGGTCACCAGCCAAGGCTGAAACACCCCCCCAAGCCCTCCAAAACCAAAAGTACGCCATACCGCAGCCAGCGCGCAATGGCAGTTTGTGCCGCTATCCGGCCGGCGCGATCGGCTGGATTACCCGGCTTCCCGTGCGGGCTGGCCGGGGCGGTCCGGGAGGCACGGGCCGGGAGAGGGCGGTCCGGGAGGCGCAGGGGGCGGAGGCGCGCCAGCTGCGTGCGACCGCCCGGTAGGCGCCCTGGACCCGGCCCAGAGGCGGGGCGGGGCTGCAGCGCCGGCCCCGACGAGAACAGGGCAGGTCCGCGCCGGAGCATCCCGCCGTTGCTGACCGCCCGGTAGGCGCCCTGGACCCGGCCCAGCATCCCGGGCGGGGCCAGGGACTGCCGCAGCGCCGCGCCCGCGGCCACGAGAACAGGGTCAGGTTCGCGGCCAGGAAGGCCAGCAGACGCGGCGCGCCGGGCGGCACCCGGCCGCGGGGGAGCCAGCCGGGGCGGGCCCGGTTCCGCGGAGCCGGGGTGCCGGGCGCAGGAGCCAGGAACGGCCGGTCATGAAGCCGATGCTGCCGCCGGCCCCAGGGGCAAGGTCAACGGGCCGGGCGTCCATTTACGAATTGATAACGCCTTTTGTGCTTCCAGCCTCTAGCAAACAGCACCACTTACCGGCAGAGTGGGGGAGGCAAAAGCGGACATACCACATCTCGATGGGGAGAGGCGACATGTTGGGCAGCTCACCAACTGCCGCCCCCGCGGCCCGGGACGCGGCGGCTTTCGCGCCGCCGGTGCCGCCCGGTGTCCCGCCGCACATCCGGCCAGCGGGCTCGGTGACCCAGCTGGCCTGGCACGGCGCGTGGCTGGTCACCACCCCGAAACGGCGCGTGTTCCCGGGGCGGCCGGACCAGGTCGCGCACGCCCGCCGGTTCGTGGCCCGGGTCCTGGACGGCTGTCCCGTGGCGGACGACGCCCTGCTCTGCGCGTCGGAGCTGGCCAGTAACGCGATCCGGCACACCCGGACCGGCCTGAGCGGGAAATTCCAGGTCCTCGTGTGGTCCGGGCGGACGTCCGCGTGCGTGGCCGTGCTGGACGACGGGTCCGCCACCACTCCCACGCCGTCCCCGGGCCCGCCCGGGAGGCTCGCGGAATCCGGGCACGGGCTGCTCACCGTCCAGACGCTGGCCGCCTGGTGGGGCCACCACACCTACCGGGACGGTTCCACCCGCGGCACCGCCGTGTGGTTCCGGCTCGACTGGAATCCCGCCTGACGCCGGAACGTCACCAATAATGGCTCACCGTTAATTTGCGGTCCATTTACTATTGATGACGGTGCGGGAAGGACCGGGGCGGGGCGGTCTTCGTTGCGGAATGGCCTGGGGTTTTAGGGCCTAGCGGGCGCGCTCGCCGAGCCAGGCGTACCAGGCCGGCAGGCCCTCGCCCGAGGTGGCCGAGAGAGGCAGGATCTGCGCGCCGGGGCTGATCAGCCGCAGGTCCCGCGCGTGCCGTTCGGTGTCGAAGTCCACGTACGGCAGCAGGTCCACCTTGGTCAGCAGGACCAGGTCCGCGCCGCGGAACATCTGCGGGTACTTGACCGGCTTGTCGGCGCCCTCGGTGACCGAGGACAGCACCACGCGGGCCGCCTCGCCCAGGTCGAACAGGGCCGGGCAGACCAGGTTCCCGACGTTCTCGATGACCAGCACCGATCCGGGGCGCGGGTCGAGCGTGCGCAGCCCGCGGGCCACCATGCTGGCGTCCAGATGGCAGCCCGCGCCCGTGTTGATCTGCGCGACCGCGCAGCCCGCCGCCTCGATGCGGGACGCGTCCAGCGTGGTCTCCTGATCCCCCTCGATCACGGTCAGGCCCAGCCCGGGGCCGGCCTCGCGGGCGGTGCGCTCCAGCAGCGTCGTCTTCCCGGCCCCCGGTGAGCTCATCAGGTTGACGGCCAGGATGCCGCGCGCGGTGAGCCAGGCCCGGTTGTCCTCGGCCAGGCGGTCGTTCTTGGCCAGGATGTTCTGCTGGATCTGAACGGTGCGGCCGTCCAGCCCGTGCTCGTGCGCGGGCCCGCCGTGGTCGTGGCGGTGCGCGTGATCGGTTCCGTGGTCGTGGTCATGGCCGTCCGCGTGGCCGTGGCCGTCCGGGCCGAGCTGGCCCGGGCCGAACACCCGGACGCCGGCCACGCCGCAGCCGCAGGTCGCGCACATGTCAGACCACCTCCACGGACGTGATCCGCAGCTCCTGGCCGGCCAGGATCGGCCACGTCGGCGCTGCCGCAGTCGCACAGCGCGATCACGTCCTCCGGCTCGAACTCGGCGCCGCAGTCCCGGCACTTGCAGCGGGCCGCGGGCTCGATGATGTCCAGCCGCGCGCCCTCCAGCGTCGTGCCCTCGGTGACCAGGTCGAAGCAGAACCGCACCGAGTCCGCGACCACCCCGGACATGGCGCCGATCTCCAGGTGCACGCAGGCGATGGGCGTGCCGGGCAGCCGCTCAGTCACCGCCTGCACCACCCCCTCGGTGATCGCCAGTTCGTGCACGGTGCCCCCGTCAGCAGATGCGCGGCAGAGGGTCACCGACCAGCAGGTCCACGATGCGGGTCCCGCCGAACGCGGTGTTCAGCAGGACCAGGCCCGGCGGGTCCGCGGTGATGTGGCCGATGATCGCGGCGTCCGCGCCCAGCGGGTGGGCACGCAGCGCAGCCAGGGCCTTGTCCGCCTCGCCGCCGTCGACCACGACGACCATACGGCCTTCGCACGCCACGTACATGGGATCGATGCCGAGCAGTTCGGAGGCGCCGCGCACCACGGTGCGCACCGGGATCGCGTCCTCGTTGACCAGCACGCCGACCCCGGCCGCCGTGGCCACCTCGTTGAGGATGGTCGCCACGCCGCCCCGGGTGGCGTCGCGCAGCGCGCGGACCCCGGGGGTGGCCGCCAGCAGGTCCGCGATCAGCCCGTTGAGCGCCGCCGTGTCGGAGGTGATGTCGGCCTCGATGTCCAGCTCGCCCCGGGCCAGCATGATGGTGACGCCGTGGTCGCCGATCGGGCCGGACACGATCACCGCGTCGCCGGGCCGGGCGTTGGCCACGCCGAGCGACATGTCGTGCTCCACCACGCCGACGCCGGCCGTGTTGATGTAGCAGCCGTCGGCCTTGCCCCGCTGCACCACCTTGGTGTCCCCGGTGACCACCTGCACCCCGGCCACCTGGGCCGCGGCCTTCATCGAGGCCACGATCTGGACCAGGTCGGTGACCGGGAAGCCCTCCTCCAGGATGAACCCGGCGGACAGGTAGAGCGGGGTCGCGCCGGATACGGCCAGGTCATTCACGGTGCCGTTGACCGCCAGGTCGCCGATGTCACCGCCGGGGAAGAACAGCGGCGAGACCACGTAGGAGTCGGTGGTCAGCGCGACCCGGGCGCCGTTCACGTGCAGCTGCGCGGAGTCTTCCAGGGGCTCGAGCAGCGGGTTGCTGAACGCGTCCAGGAAGACCGCCTCGACCAGGGTCCGGGTGGCCTTCCCGCCGGCCCCGTGGGACATGGTGATCCGGTCCTCGCGGACCCGGGCCGGCGGCGCCGCGCCCGGTCGATCCGGTCGAGCACCTGCTGCTCACGGTCGGACGTCCCGCCGGCCTGCCCGGTGCTGGCCTGCCCGGTGCTGGGTCGCGCTCTGTGCCGGCGTGCTCCTCGTGCTCGCGCAGGGCCTGGTCGACCCAGCTGCCCCGGCCGGTGCCGGTTTCGGTCATGAGATGCTCACTTCCACCACGCGGCGGCGGTTCATCCGGCCGAAGTTGTAGTAGGCGGCGCAGGCGCCCTCCGGGGAGACCATGCAGGTGCCGATCGGGGTCTCCGGCGTGCACGCGGTGCCGAACACCTTGCACTCCCAGGGCTTCAGCACGCCCTTGAGCACCTCACCGCACTGGCAGGCCTTCGGGTCGGCGACCCGGACCCCGGGCACCTCGAAGAGCAGTTCCGCGTCGTACTTGGCGAACTCGGGCCGGACCCGCATCGCCGAGTGCGAGATGAAGCCAAGACCCCGCCACTCGAAGTACGGGCGCAGCTCCAGGACCTGGTTGATCGCGGTCAGCGCGGCCAGGTTGCCGTCCCAGGGCACCACCCGGGTGTACTGGTTCTCGACCTCGCTGCGGCCCTGCGACAGCTGGAGCATCAGCATGTAGATGGACTGCAGGATGTCCAGCGGCTCGAACCCGGCCACCACCACGGGCTTGCCGTAGTCACGGGCGATGAACTCGTAGGGGCGGCAGCCGATCACCGTGGACACGTGACCCGGGCCGATGAACCCGTCCAGGCGCAGGTCAGGCGAGTCCAGGATGGCCTTGATGGCCGGGATGATCGTGACGTGGTTGCAGAAGATGGAGAAGTTGTCCAGCTTCTCGGCGGCCGCGCGGAGCACCGTCATCGCCGTGGACGGGGTGGTGGTCTCGAACCCGATGGCCATGAACACGACCCGCTTGTCCGGGTTCTGCCGGGCGATCTTCAGCGAGTCCAGCGGTGAGTACACCATGCGGATGTCGGTGCCCTGCGCCTTGGCGTCGAAGAACGAGCCCTGGCTGCCGGGGACCCGCATCATGTCCCCGAACGAGGTCATGATGGTGTCCGGCTGGGACGCCAGCGCCATCGCGTCGTCCACCCGGCCCATCGGGATGACACAGACCGGGCAGCCGGGGCCGTGCACCAGCGTGATCGACTCGGGCAGGTAGTCCTCGAGCCCGTGCTTGTAGATGGTGTGCGTGTGCCCGCCGCACACCTCCATCAGCTTGTACTGCCGCCCGGGCTCGCACAGCCCGGCGATCTTCGCGGACAGGGCGTGCGCCTTGTCCGCAGAGCGGAATTCGTCAACGAAGCGCATACTGCCCCCCTACTCGATTTGGGACGCCTGGAGGGCTTCCAGCTCGTCCGCGTAAGCCTGGCCGATGCCCTCCAGGAACTGCAGCGCGGCCGCGGCCTCAGCCTCGTCGATCTTGGATAGCGCGAAGCCGACGTGAATGAGGACCCATTCCCCGGGTTTCGGCAGGTCGTCGGTGAGCAGCCCGACATTGATCACCCGCCGGACCCCGCTGACGTCCACCCTGGCCAGGTCGGGCTGATCGGGCAGGAACTCGATCACCTCGCCTGGGATGCCAAGGCACATACGATCACCTCTTCGCAGGTCTACGAGTGAGTGTTCTGGCCGGCTGTCACCAGCCGGGTAACCATCGCCACGGCCTCGTCCACCGCGGCCGTCACCGGGGCGCTCAGCCCGATCCCCTCCTCCAGGGTGGCAGGCTCGCAGCCCACCACCAGCACCCGCCCGGCGTCCCCGCCGAGCGAGCCAGCCAGGCTGAGCACCAGGTCTGGCTGCATGCCGTGCGCGTTGAACAAGCTCAGCTGGGCGGCGTCGCCCTGGCCCGCGCTCCCGCTCGGGCTCGATCAGGTAGACGGTGCCGGGTGGGTCACCACGCTGCGCGGTGTCGACCAGGATCGTCGTGTCGAATCCCTCAGCCAGGTCGTAGGCGAGGTGCATGCCGCGGATGCCGTAGTCGGTGACCCGCACCCCCTCGGGGAACTGCTCGCGGGCCAGCCGCCGCGCCACCTCGACGCCGAAGCCGTCGTCGCTCAGGAAGATGTTGCCCAGGCAGGCCACGAGCGTGCGCCCGGTGGTGGCGGCCCGGCCCGCAGCCTCGCTCATGCCGGTCACCCGGCCCCGGCCAGCGACGCCACGGTCAGTTCCCACAGTGTGTGGTACACCGTGGTCTGCGCCTCCTGGATCCGGTGCACCGAGGAGGACGGCGCCACGAACAGGTAGTCCAGGCTGTCCAGCTCGGCCATCTTCCCGCCGTCGTACCCGGCGATGCCCACGGTGAGCAGGCCGCGGCGGGCGGCCTCGTCCAGGGCGCGCAGCAGGTTCTCGGAGTTGCCGCTGGTGGACAGGCCGATGGCCACGTCCCGGGGCTGCCCGAACGCCGCGATCTGGCGGGCGAACACCACCTCGACGCCGACGTCGTTGCACAGCGCGGTGACCACCGCGGTGTCGTTGGCCAGGCAGAACGCGGGCAGCGCCCGCGCGCCGGGCCCCGGATCGAGGAACAGCGTGGCCAGCTGCTGTGCGTCGGTGGCGCTGCCCCCGTTGCCGAAGGCGAGCAGCCGCCCGCCGTCCGCGAACCGGGCCGCCATCTCCGCGGCGCACGCGGCGAGCCGGGCCGCGTCCCGGGCCGCGATGACCTGCCGCAGCTCAGTGATCTCCCGGGCCTTGGCCACGGTCGACGCGCGCACCTCGGCCAGCACCGCGTCGAGGTCGGGCGCGACCCGGAGTAGAGGAACGGGTACAGCGCCTCCATGGCGGCCGCGCTGTCCTGCGCCGCGCTCGGCCTGGCTCGCTGCGCGGCCCGGGCCGCTGCTGCGCTTCGTCATGCCGGCACCACGGCGATGGCCTCGCCGGCGTGCACCAGGATGGTGTCGCCGACCCCGGCGTCGACCAGGGCCACGCTGACCTCTTCCTGGCCCGCCCCGGTGTCAACCAGGGCCAGGCCGTCCGGCAGCAGCCGGGCGATGGTCACCGCGACCGCGGTGTCCGAGCAGGTGATGCAGACCTCGTCGTGGCATTCGGGCGGCTGCACGCCGGCCGGCGGCACAGGACCGGGCTGCGGGGCGCCGGGCTGCGGGGCGCCGGGCTGCGGGGCGCGGGGCTGGCTCATGAGACCACCGCCGGGCCAAGCACCCCGGGCTGCTCGAAGAAGACGTGAACCAGCTCCCACAGCACGTGGTACGCGGTCACGTGCGCCTCCTTGACCACCCGGGGATCGGACTGCGTGGTGACCAGGATGTGGTCCACCGCCGGGCTCCCGCCGATCACGCCGCCGCCCGCGCCCGCCAGCGCGATCGTCAGCATGCCCATGCCGTGCGCGGTCAGCAGCCCGTTCAGCACGCTCTCGGAGTTGCCGTCGGCCGACAGGCCCAGCGCGATGTCAGCGGGGGTGGCGAGATGGCGGATCTGATGGGCGAAGATCGCGCCCATGCCCTCGCGCTCGGCGATGCCGGTCACCGTGGCGGTGTCGGCGGTGAGCGAGATGGCCGGCAGGGCCCGCTTGCCGACGATCACCGGGTGCACGAATTCCACCGCCACGTGCAGCGCGTCGGTGCTCGACGCGCCGGTGCCGAAGACCACCAGCTTGCCGCCCTGGTGGAAACGCACGGCCATGTCATGGCAGGCGGCCGCGACCGTATCCGCGTGCCCGGCCAGCTCGTCAGCCGAGGCCGCGCGCCGCTCGAACAGTGTGGCGACCTCGTTGTCCCCTGCCGGTGCCGATGGCGCTGCGCTCATCTCCTCGCGGCCATTTCCGCTGCGCTCGGTGCCCCCAGGACCGGCGGCCCCGGGTTACCTTCTCTGGCTTACTTCCCCCGGCCCGGCTCCGCAAGGCCATAGGCCAAGCCGGCCTCATCCACTGTCGTCTGCTGGCCCGGAAATGATCGCATTTACCTCGATATCGACGGCGTCACGCACCTTCAGCGCGCCGAAGAAGGCGGTGTACGGCTTGATGCCGTACGCCGACTGCACCAGCGTCCCGGTGCCCTGGTAGCTGCCCGGCTCGGGCTGGCTCAGCTGGAGCCGGAACGGCCGCGTCACCCCCCGGATAGAGAGGTTCCCCTCGATCACCCCGCTGTCACCGGTCAGCTCGAAACGGGTGGCGGTGAAGACCGCCTCCGGGTGCTGATCGGTGGACAGCTGCCGCCGTGCGGTCGTCGCGATCTCGCGGCGGTCCCGGTCGGTCAGCGGCTTGAGGCCGCCGGTGCCCTCGCGGACGACGAGCGCGCCGGCGTCGATGCGGACCTCGAGGGATTCCGGGGCCTTGTCGTCGTCGACGACCAGCTCGCCGGACCAGCGGGGCAGTTCGATGACCAGATCGTGGCCGGCGGTGGCCGCCAGTCCATCACGAAACGTGCGCAGGACGATCCGGCCGCTCTCAGTGCCCAGCCGGTAGCGTCCCGTAGGAAGGGCCATGGGAGCACCGTAGGACACTTGTGGGGGGACGTCCAGCAATTGGGACGAGACTGTCCTGTCCCACTGGATCATCCCGGGCCGGTGCGGGGCCAGCCAGGGCCGCCGGTGGGATGAGCGCCGGCCTGGCGCTAGGAGAGCCGGCCTGGCGCTAGGAGAACGGAAGCTCTCCGAACAGCTCCTGGATGCGGCGCAGGTCCCGGAGCCGGGGCTCGGTCTCGCCGCCGACCCAGCGTCCCACGGTCTTGACTGACACGCCCAGCTGCCGGGCGGCGGCTTCCTGGGTCAGCCCCTCGCGGCGCAGGGCGGTGGACATCCAGTCCGCGAACGTGGCCGGCCGGCCCGTCATCCCCGGCTTGGCCGCGGCCGTGGCCGGCCGGGGCGCGGCCGCGGGCATCCGGGCGCCTATCTCGGACGGCGGCTGGTTGGAGTGCAGCACGTCCACCTCGACATGCTCAGGGAAGATCCGGAAGGAGACCTGGATGGCCCCGGTCGGCCCGGCCGCGTCCAGCAGGGCGCGGAACACCGTTTCCTGGACGCTGCGGTTGCCTTCCTCAGTCAGCGGTGATTCGGCCAGGCACCGCCGGACAAAGTCGCGAATCTCCGGGATCCATGAGGGCCGGGCCGGGAAGGTCTGGGACAGCACCACGACGGGGACGACCTCGATCGGCTCATCCCCGTGCCCGTTGGCCAGCTCAGCCACTATCTCCTCCGGCTCGTCCGGCCCGTCCCGACCGCAAACCGCCCAGTCTGAACCCAGGGTACGCGTCTGGACGAGATCGCGCCGTCACCGTGGGCCACTTTCGTCAGTTCCGCACCGCTGCGGGTAAGTACTCAGCCGACCGGCTTGTTACGGGCCGGAAGCCCCCGTTGCCCCAGGCAGAAACGCCGCCCCGGGCGGCCCAGGGATGGCCGGGTCCGGGCGCGGAAGGCGCCGCCCCCAGGTCTGTCCGCACGGGCCAGACATTTATGTCTGACAACCTGCCGCTACCACCTTGATACGCATGGTGGACGGGTTTAGCATGACGGCACTTGCGCATGATGCAGGTAAGGCCTCTATGAACCATCTTCCCGGCGTTAACGCGCCCTCCATGGTTCAGGTCGCCGGGCGGTCATCGGGGTCCGCCGGGCGGCCGTTTCTGGTGGCCCACCAGCCACGATGGCCAGGCCATCCTCCCCCCGCAGCGCTGACGCCCCTCCCTGCCGCGCACCTAGCACGCCAGCCGCGCATCCGGGCCGGCCGGCTCCTGCCGCCCGCCCCGTGTGGCCTTGTGCCTCCCGTGCCGCGCAGGCTCCTGCCACCCGCGTGGTTGTCACCCGCCCGCGTGGTACCGACCAGGCCGGCCTTCCCGCCGGATCCGCAGCCAGCCGGATCACCTAGATCCCAGCCACTCAGATAAGAGGGAGGGGGTGGCCTGCCCATGGCCACTGCCACGGAGACCAGCGACGGTTCGGCCCAGTCCGCGGCCGAGCCCGTGGTGCACATCCTGTGGATGAACGGGGGGCTCGGCTGCGACGGGGATTCGGTCGCGCTGACCGCCGCCACCCAGCCCAGCATCGAGGAAATCGTCCTGGGCGCGCTGCCGGGCCTGCCCAAGGTGGCCGTGCACTGGCCGCTGATCGACTTCGAGTGCGGCCCGGAGCAGGGCGCCGACAACTTCATCGAGTGGTGGCACAAGGCCGACCGCGGTGAACTCGACCCGTTCGTCCTGGTGGTCGAGGGCTCGATCCCCAACGAGGCCATCAAGCCGGAGGGCTACTGGTGCGGCTTCGGCAACAACCCGGCCACGGGCCAGCCGATGACCACCAACGAGTGGCTGGACCGGCTCGCGCCGAAGGCCACCGCGATCCTGGCCGCCGGCACCTGCGCCACCTACGGGGGCATCCACGCCATGGCCGGCAATCCCACCGGGGCGATGGGGGTACCCGACTACCTGGGCTGGGACTGGCGGTCCAAGGCCGGGCTGCCGATCGTCTGCGTGCCGGGCTGCCCGACCCACCCGGACAACCTCTCGGAGACCATCCTCTACCTGCTCTACCAGGTGGCCGGCCAGGCCCCGATGATCCCGCTGGACGAGGCACTGCGGCCGACCTGGCTGTTCGGCGCGACCGTGCACGAGGGATGCGACCGCGGCGGCTACTACGAGCAGGGCGATTTCGCGGACGAGTACGGCTCGCCCAAGTGCCTGGTCAAGCTGGGCTGCTGGGGACCGGTGGTCAAGTGCAACGTGCCCAAGCGCGGCTGGATCAACGGGGTCGGCGGGTGCCCCAACGTGGGCGGGATCTGCATCGCCTGCACCATGCCCGGCTTCCCGGACAAGTTCATGCCGTTCATGGACGAGCCCCCCGGCTCGAAGGTGTCCGCGACCGCGAGCACCCTGTACGGCACCGTCATCCGCACCCTCCGCGGCTTCACGGCCAAGACGGCCGATGAGGAGCCGAAGTGGCGGAAGAGGGGCAACGACCTGCTCACGGGCTACCAGAAGCCCTGGTGACCGGCAGTACCTGGTAACGACTACAGGCGCAGGCCGGGCCGGCCGGGCGCCGCTGAGTACCGAGGGGAAGAAGCATGACGACTGCCGAGGACACCGACGTCCGGGAGATGAACTGGGATCCCATCACGCGCATCGTGGGGAGCCTGGGTATTTACACCAAGATTGACTTCAAGCAGAAGAAGGTCATCGAGTGCTACAGCACCTCGTCGATCTTCCGCGGCTACAGCATCTTCATGAAGGGCAAGGACCCGCGGGACGCGCACTTCATCACCAGCCGGATCTGCGGCATCTGCGGTGACAACCACGCGACCTGCTCGGTCTACAACCAGAACATGGCCTACGGGGTCCGCCCGCCGCACCTCGCCGAGTGGATCATCAACCTCGGTGAGGCCGCCGAGTACATGTTCGACCACAACATCTTCCAGGAGAACCTGGTCGGCGTGGACTTCTGCGCCAAGATGGTCGGCGAGACCAACCCCGGCGTGCTGGAACTGGCCAACCGGACCGAGGCCCCGCACGCCGCCGATCACGGCTACAAGTTCATCGGCGACATCATGCGCTCGCTGAACCCGCTGGAAGGCGAGTTCTACCGCGAGGCCCTCCAGGTCAGCCGGTCCACCCGGGAAATGTTCTGCCTGATGGAGGGGCGCCACGTGCACCCGTCCACGCTCTACCCGGGCGGCGTGGGCACCACCCCCACCGTGCAGCTGTTCACCGACTACCTGACCCGGCTGATGCGCTACGTGGAGTTCATGAAGCGCGTCGTGCCCATGCACGACGACCTGTTCGACTTCTTCTACGAGGCCCTGCCGGGGTACGAGGAGGTCGGCCGCCGCCGGGCGGACATGGTCTGCTGGGGCAGTCTCAACGACCCCGACCACTGCGACTTCCGCTACGACCACATGAGCGACTGGGGCAGGAAGATGTTCGTCAGCCCCGGGGTCATCCGGGACGGGCAGCTGCTCACCAACGACCTGGTCAACATCAACCTGGGCATCCGCATCCTGCTCGGCAGCTCGTACTACGAGGACTGGGAAGACCAGGAGATGTTCGTGACCCGCGACCCGCTGGGCAACCCGGTGGACCGCAGGCACCCGTGGAACCAGCACACCATCCCCCGGCCGCAGAAGCGGAACTTCGACGAGAAGTACAGCTGGGTCATGTCGCCGCGCTGGTTCGACGGCACCAACTACCTGGCCGCCGACACTGGCGGCGGCCCGATCGCCCGGCTCTGGGCGACCGCGCAGGGCGGCCTGGTGGACATCGGCTACATCAAGTCAACCGGCCACAGCGTCCTGATCAACCTGCCGCGGACGGTCACCAAGCCCGAGGTCACGTTCGAGTGGAAGATCCCGCACGACAAAGAAGGACGGCCGCTGTCTAACGCCATCGAGCGGGACCGGGCGCGGACCTACTTCCAGGCCTACGCGGCCGCGGCCGCCCTCCACTTCATGGAGAAGGCCCTGGCCGAGGTCCGGGCCGGGCACACCAAGACCTGGGAGCCGTTCGACGTCCCGGACGAGGCGAACAGCTGCGGGTTCACCGAGGCGGTCCGCGGGGTGCTCTCGCACCACATGGTGATCCGGGACGGGAAGATCGCCAACTACCACCCCTACCCGCCGACGCCCTGGAACGCGAGCGTCCGGGACAGCTACGGCACCCCGGGGCCGTACGAGGACGCGGTCCAGAACACGCCGATCTTCGAGGAGAACTCCCCGGACAACTTCAAGGGCATCGACATCATGCGGGCGGTCCGCAGCTTCGATCCCTGCCTGCCCTGCGGTGTGCACATGTATCTGGGCAACGGCAAGCTGCTCGAGAAGGTCCACACGCCGACGGCAGCGACCCTGGCCACCTGACGCGGGAGTTCCGGGGAACCGCACCACCCCGGAACACGCCCCGCATTCCGGGTCCCGCCTGGTCAGCTGGCCGGGCGGGATCCGGGTGCCAGGAGAGTCAGTCACTAACCGGTAGTCCTACACAGTGAGCCAGACAGAGGCGAGGCGGATGGCCGACGCACGGCAGGTGGGGGCACGCGTCGAGGAATTGCTCGGCGTCCTGCAGTCCGAGGGCGGGGCCTCGACCGCTGCCGCGGCCGAGGAACTGGTCCGGCTGCTGCTGGGACTCTACGGTGACGGGCTGAGCCACATCATGGCCGCGCTGCACGCGGAAGGCGCGGCGGGAGCCGCGATCCTCGACCGGCTGCTCGAGGACCCGCTGGTCGAGAGCCTGCTGATGCTGCACGACCTGCATCCGCTGGACGTGGACACCCGGATCCAGCGCGCCCTGGACAAGGTGCGCCCCTACCTCGGCTCGCACGCGGGCGGGGTGACGTACCTCGGGGTGACCGAGGAGGGAGTGGCGCAGCTCCGCCTGGAGGGGAGCTGCGACGGCTGCGCTTCCTCCACGGTGACCGTCCAGCTCGCCATCAAGGGCGCGATCGAGGACGCCGCGCCGGAGGTCACCGAGGTCGTGGTGGAGGGGGTCACCCCGCCGCCGGGCCCGGAGACGCTGCTGCAGATCGGCCGCCGCCCTCCCGGGGCGGACGAGGTGCCCGCCGGCGCGGGCGGCGCCAGGTGGGTGACGATCCCGGACCTCGGGCCACCCAGCAGCAAGCCGGTGATCACCGCGGTCGCGGGAACCCGGGTGCTGCTCTGCTCGGTCCGCGGCACCCTGTACGCCTACCGTGATGCGTGCGCGGCCTGCGGTGTATCGCTCGCCGAGGGGACGCTCACGCTCGGTGAGCTGGCCTGCCCCGGCTGCGAGACCCGGTACGACGTCCGGTCCGCGGGCCGGAGCATCGGTGACGAGGCCGTGCACCTGGACCCGCTGCCGCTGCTGTCCGACAGCCAGGGCGTCAGGGTCGCGGTCACGGCGCAGCAGGAGGCGATCCGGTCGTGCGCCGGCCATCGGGGCTGCGCAGGTTCGTCGGGCCGCCCGGCCCGGCGCCAGCCCGGGGTGCGCCGTCCCCGGCGGCGCCACCGTCCCCGGCACCACCGGCCCAGGCCCTGCCCGATCCGCAGGTCCTCCCCGATCCGGTTCAGGCCGCTCTCTCGACCGGCCCGGCCCCGCGGGACGACGCCGAGGAACACTGCGAATTCTGCGCCACCGGCATACCGCCCGGGCACGGGCACGTCGCGGACCTGGAGCAGTCCAGCCTCGCCTGCGCCTGCCGGGCCTGCTACCTCCTGTTCACCGCCCGCCAGGCCGGACGGGGAAGATATCGGTCCATCCCCGACCGCTACCTGCGGGATTCGACCCGGCCGATGCCGGCCATGGAGTGGGACGAGCTGCAGATCCCGGTCGGGCTGGCGTTCTTCCTGAACAGCTCGGAGCGTGGCCTGGGCGGCTTCTACCCCAGCCCGGCCGGCGCCACCGAATGCACTCTGGACCTGGCCGCGTGGGAGCGCCTGGCCGCCAGGTATCCGCTGCTGGGCGCGGCGGAACCCGACGTGGAGGCCGTGCTGCTGTGCCGGGGCAGTCACGAGTCGGTGGCCGAGTACTTCATCGTCCCCATCGACGTCTGTTACGAGCTGGCCGGGCGGATGCGGATGCTGTGGAAAGGCTTCGACGGCGGCACGGAGGCCCGGGCCAGCATCGAGGAGTTCCTGGCCGGGGTCCGCAAGCGCGCCCGTCAGCAGGACTTTGCTAGCCCGGGGGGCGACCCCCCGAGCTCACCGGCTCGGCGAGGACCCGCCTGCGGCGGGCCTCCCCTCCCCAGCGAGCGAGCGCGGCTCGCGCCATGGCTGAGCTGGTGTTCGACTGCGTCGGGGCCCGGGTGGATCCCTACGCCGTGGTGCCGTCGTTCGACCTGGTGCTGCGGATCAGCGAGACATCGGGTGAGAAAGTGAACGCGATCGCGCTGCGCTCGCAGATCCGGATCGAGCCGTTCCGGCGGCTCTACTCCGACGCGGAAGCGGAGCGGCTGCACGACCTGTTCGGCGAGCGGATCCGCTGGTCCGACACGCTCAAGCCGCTCCAGTTCACCACGATCTCCACCATGGTCCCTGGTTTCACCGGGAGCATCGAAGTCAACCTGCCGGTGCCGTTCACCTATGACCTGCAGATCGCCTCGACGCGGTACTTCAGCTCGCTGGACGACGGTGAGATACCGCTGCTGCTGCTGTTCAGCGGGACCATCTTCGGCTCGGCCGACGGGCGGCTGCGGGTCCAGCAGGTGCCGTGGAGCAAGGAGACCACCTTCCGGCTGCCGGTGAGCCAGTGGCGCGAGGCCGTGGACGCGCACTTCCCGGACACCGCCTGGATCACCATGAGCCGTCAGACCCTGGACGAGCTGGGCCAGTTCAAGAGCCGCCACGCGCTGCCCACCTGGGACGCGACCGTGCTGGCCCTGCTCGCCCAGGTGCGGCAGGAGGAATCGTGAGGTCCCGCGAGCTGATCGACCCGGCCTACACCGAGCAGGCGCGGCAGGTCGCCGACGCCATCCTTTATGAGGGGTACCTGCTCTACCCGTACCGCGCCTCGGCGCAGAAGAACCAGGAGCGGTTCCAGTTCGGGGTGCTCATGCCCCCGGCCTACCGGGCCGTGGACGAGCACGAGCCGTCTTCCGCCCAGACCGAGTGCCTCCTGGAGTGCCCGGCCGATGCGAGCATCACGGTCGTGGCCCGCTTCCTGCACCTGCAGCGGCGTACCGTGCTGGCGGGGTCGCCGGAGGCTGGCTTCCGGCCGGTCGGCTCGCTGCAGGCCGGCGGGATCGAGCACACCCCGTGGGACGAGGCGGCGGAGTGTGAGCAGGAAGCGTCGGCCCCGCTCGCCGAGCTGCTCGGCGGCGGGACTGAGACCGGGTTTACTGTCCCGGGCGGTACCGGGCACGAGGACCTGGCCGGCCCGGGCGGCGCGCCGGCCGGGCGGCTGGACCGGCAGCGGGAAACCCTGCACGCGGTGATCCGGATGAGCGCGGAGCGGACGCCCGGCCCGTACGGCGCGCTGCGCGTGCGGGTGGTGCTGGAGAACCGTACCGAGCCACCGGGGCCGCTGGCCCGCCGGGCGGACGGCCTGCCCTACGCGCTGCTCGCCGCGCACTGCCTGATCGCGGTTCCCGGCGGCCGGTTCCTGTCCATGACCGCACCGCCCGAGTGGGCGGCGGCCGAGGTCGGCCGCTGCGTGAATACCGGCACCTGGCCGGTGCTGACCGGGCCGCCGGAGTGCACGGAGCTGATGCTGTCTTCCCCCGTCATCCTCTACGACCACGCGGAGATCGCCGCGGAGAGCGCCGGGCAGCTATTCGACTCCACCGAGATCGACGAGATCCTCACCCTGCGCACGATGACCCTGACCGATGCGGAGAAGCGCGAGGCCCGGGCCACCGACCCGCGGGCGGCGGAGTTGCTGGACCGGCTCGACCACCTGCCGCCGGAGATGATCGAGCGCATGCACGGCGCGATCCGCTACCTCAATCCGGCGGGAGGGCCGGCCGGGGGCCCGGCCGCGGGGCCGCCCACCGTGCCGGAGTGGACGGAGCCGCCGCAGGCGCAGGCCGCGGGGCACCCGGGCCAGCCGCGGCCGGACTCCCGGGTGGGCGCCGGCGATCCCGCCGTCGCGGGCCAGGCACCCTGGTGGGATCCGGGCGCGGACAGCTCGGTGTCGCCGGAGACCGACCACGTCATGATCGCCGGAGTTCGCGTCGCCCGGGGCAGCCGGGTCCGGATGTGCCCGGGCGCCCGCCGGGCGGACGCGCAGGATCTCTTCCTGACCGGGCGGATCGCGCAGGTTGAGGCGGTCCTGTTCGACGTGGACGGCCACGCCCACCTGGCGCTGCTGCCCGACGACGACCCGGACGCGGACATCCAGCGCGGCCAGGGCCGTTTCCTGTACTTCGCGCCTGACGAGGTCGAGCCCCTGGGGGTTTCCGACTAGCACGTCCCGCACCATCTCGCAGAGGAGGACCACCAATGGTTGGCAGGCTCATCAAGGCGGTGGTGGTGGCCGCAGTGCTCGCCGCCGTCATCCAGTCCCTTCCCGACATCAAGCGCTACCTGGAACTTCGCCAGATGTAGCGCACCCCGGACTGGTCTTTCCGGTCCGGCCAGGCAGCTCTACGCAAGGCAGGCAGAACTATGGAAACCATCATCGGGTTCGTCGCCGGCTACCTGACCGGCATCAGCCAGGGCCGCGAGGGCATGGAGCGGGCGCGCACCTCCCTGCAGGCGATCAGGACGTCACCTGAAGTACGCCGCATGGTCGCGGACGGGGTGGGCCTGGCCCAGGTCGTGCTCGGCCGGGTGGCGAAGGGCGGGCTGAGCGGGGCCATCGCCGGGGTGAGTGAGCTGATCACGGGCAGCGCCCCGGCCGGCCGGGACGACCGCCGCGCCGCCTGAACGACCCCCGTCCGGGCGGCATCCGCCCCGGGCAGGTCACGGGGGTGCGCTCAGGGCGTGAGCGTGCCCCCGGCGGGCGGGTAACGCTTGAGTAACGTTGTGTGAGCCTTTAATTACTAGCGGTCACTAGAGCGAATACTAAGCGTTACGCGCGGCGGCGTGGTGCGAGTGAGCAACCCGTACCGGGCCCGCCGCAGGCCGCCGGCTCGCCGCTGTCCGCGACGGGCCACTCCGTGCCCGGGGGGACGATCATGGCTGGACCTCATCGCGACGAGACGCCGGAAACGGGACGCCCGGATGGCCAGCGCGCTCCGGTGTCCCGCCGGGCCATGCTCCGTACCGCCGCCGGCGCCAGCGCAGCGGGCCTGGTGGCGGGCAGCGCCCTCGCCAGCACCCGGCCGGCTGCGGCGGCCGCCCGGCCGGGCCGGTCCCGCCCGGCCGGCGGGCACCCGGCCCGGCCGGCCAGCCCGGCCGCGACCGCGGACCGCGCCGCCGGGCCACTGGTGATCCACGTGCGCGACGCGGATACCGGCGAGATGGACATCTTCGCGGGAACGACGCGCACCCGGCTGCGCGATCCGGCCCTGGCCGCCCGCCTGGCCCGGGCGGGCCGCTGACACCACCCGCTGATCCACCGCCGCTGACCGGCCCCTGACTGGGTGCCGCCCGGCCAGCCCCACCGACGAGCTGTGAGGTAAATCCATGTCATCGCACCGCGAGGCGCCGGAGATCTCCAAGGATCCGGTCGCGGACAGCACCGATGTCTACGCGTTCGTCAGTCCTGACCGGCCATCCACGGTCACGCTGATCGCCAACTACATCCCGTTGCAGGAGCCTGCGGGCGGGCCGAACTTCTACGAGTTCGGTGACGACGTGCTCTACGAGATCCATGTCGACACCGACGGCGACGGCCAGGCTGACATCACCTACCAGTTCCAGTTCAGCACCGCGCTGCGGAACCCGGACACGTTCCTCTACAACACCGGCCCGATCAGGTCGCTGGACAGCCCGAACTGGAACAGCCGGCAGTTCTACAGCGTCACCCGGGTCGGGGGCGGGATCTCCCAGCCGATGGGCAGCGGCCTGGCCTGCCCGCCGTGCAACATCGGGCCGCTGTCCACCCCGCGGTACGCCACCCTGGCCGCCAGCGCCGTGCACTCCCTGCCCGGTGGCGTTCGGGTCTTCGCGGGCCAGCGCGCCGAGGGGTTCTACGTGGACCTGGGGTCGATCTTCGACCTCGCCACCCTGCGGCCCTTCCAGCAACTGCACGCCAAGTACGGGATGCACGTGTTCGCCAAGCCCGCGCCCGGGGTGAATACCACCAACGAGCTGAACGTGCATTCCATCGCGATCCAGGTGCCGATCGCCGAGCTGACCGGCTCCCGGTCACGGGACGAGAGCGACCCGCGGGCGGTCATCGGCGTGTGGACCAGCGCCAGCCGGCGGCACGTCCAGCTCTGGGACGCCGACCAGGGCGTCAGCACCTGGAGCGGCCCGTACCGGCAGGTGTCGCGGCTCGGCAACCCGCTCGTCAACGAGGTGCTCATCCCGCTCGGGAAGAAAGACTTCTGGAACACCCAGCCGCCGGTCTACGACGAGATGTTCGCGTCCTACGTCGCCCACCCCGAGCTGGCCGCGCTGCTGCCCGCCCTGTACCCGGGAGTGTTCCCGCACCTGGCGGCGCTGGACAAGTCAGGCAAGCCCCGCGCCGACCTGGAGGCCATCCTGCTGACCGGGATCCCGGCCGGCCTGATCAAGGGATTCCAGAACCACACCGGGCCGGTGCTGGCCGACATGCTCCGGCTCAACACCGCCATCAAGCCCGCGCGCAAGCCGAACATCCTCGGGGTACTCGGGGGCGACCTGGCCGGCTACCCGAACGGCCGCCGGGTCTTCGACGATGTGGTGACCATCGAGCTGCGGGCTATCGCCGGGCTCACCTACCCGCTGGTCTCCCCGGGCTACAAGCCCGACGCGGCGGCCGGCGTGATCACCGACGGGCTCACCCCCCAGGACGTGAAGAAGCCGTACCTGAGCACCTTCCCGTACCTGGGCGTGCCCTACGGCGGTTACTACAACCCGTCCTGAGGCGCGGTCATGGCTGAAACCAGCTCCGGCCCCACGGGCCCGGGGAGCGTGCTGCTCGACATCGGCGGCGACGTGGGTGCGCTGATCATCATCACGCCGGCCCGGATGGCCGGCGAGGAGATCCACATCAGCCCGCTGCGCGACCTGACCGGGCGCACGCACGCCCTCGTCCGGGAACGGCGGCTCGGGCCGGCCTCCTGCCACGCGGCCGTATACCCCGCCCTGCAGGCGGGGGAGTACACGATCTGGCGCGACGCGGGGAGCCCGGCCGGGACCGTCCGCATCGACGGCGGGGCCGCGACCAGCTACCGCTGGGCGGACCCGGGCTGACCCGCCGCCGCCGGGCGGCGGCCCGCAGGGGATGCGCCGGTGTGCCTGATCCCGGCGCGTTTTGGCACGATTACCTGGTGAACCGTTCCCAGACGATGCTGGCCGGCTCCCGGTGAGGAAGCCGGCCAGGCTTGCCGCCGCGACCGCCGCGACCGCCGCGACCGCCGTCCCGCCGTGGCTCGCCGAGGTGGTCCGGCCGGTACCGGCCCCGGTGCCGTGGCCAGCCGTGCTCCGCGCCGCGTTCGCCGTCTGCGGGCCGCTCGCCCTGGGCTATGCCCTGGGGAACCAGGCGGCGGGCCTGCTGGGCGCGATGGGCGGCCTGCTGGGCACGGTGGTGGACCGGGGCGGCCCCTACCGCGTGCGGATCCGGCGGATGGCCACGGCCGGCGTTTTCGGCGGCGCGGCCGGGCTCCTGCTCGGCGAGCTGGTGCACGGCCGGGGCTGGGTCGCGGTCGCCGCGCTGGTCCTGGTGGCCGGGATCTCGGCGCTGATGACCGCGGCCGGGGCCACGCTCGCCATTACCGGCCTCCAGCTGCTGGTGTACACCATTCTCGGCACCGGCCCGCTCGGGGCGCTGCGGCCCTGGTGGTGGCCACCGCTGCTGATGCTCGGCGGCGTGGGATGGGCGGTGGCGCTGCTGGTGCCCGGGTGGCTCGCCGCGCCGCACGCCCCGGAGCAGCGCAGCACCGCCGCCGTGTACCGCGCCCTCGCCGACCTGCTGAAGGCCGCCGGCACGCCGGAGTTCCCGGCGGCCCATCAGGCGGTCGTCACCGCGCTGAACCAGGCCTGGGACGATCTCTCCTCCCGCCGGGCGCGGACCAGCGGCCGCGATCCGGAACTGAACCGGATCGCCGCGCTGCTCCGCCAGACCCACCCGCTGACCGAGGCCGCGGTCACCCTGGTGCACGAGGGCGCGAAGGCGCCCCCGGACCTCATCGCGACGATCGGCGCGATCGCCGACGCCATCGAGTACGGCACGCCGGTGACCTCAGTCCGGCCGCCCGGCGGCCCGGCGCCAGGCAGCCGGGCGCTGGCCGGCGCCGTGGCGGGCGCGGCGGACCTGGTGACGGGGAAACGGCCCGCCGAGGGCCGGGCCGCGCCGGCCCGGCCACCCCTGCGGGAGCGGGTCCGGGACTCACTCGCGCAGACGGTGGGCGGCTATCTCACCCGCCTCTTCGCGCTCCGGCTGATGCTGGCCGTCGGCGTGGCCACCCTGGTCAGCGAGGCGCTCCCGATCCAGCGTTCCTACTGGGTCGTGCTGACCGTCGCGATCGTCCTGCGCCCGGACTTCGGCTCGGTGTTCGCCCGGGCGCTGCAGCGGGGGATCGGCACCATGGTCGGCGCGGTGCTCGGCGCGATCATCCTCATCGTCATCCCGGCGGGCCCGCTGCTGCTGATCCCGCTGGCGGTGTTCGCCGGGCTGCTGCCCTACGGCCGGGACCGCAACTGGGGGCTGTTCAGCACGTTCCTGACGCCGCTGGTCGTCATCCTGATCGACCTGCTGCATGCGGCCGGCTGGCCGCTCGCCCTGGACCGGCTGATCGACACCGCGCTCGGCTGCGCCATCGTGCTCCTGGTCGGGTACGCCCCCTGGCCCTCGAGCTGGCATGCCCACCTGCCGGAACAGCTGGCCATCGCGCTCGATAGTGTGGCCCGTTACACGGAGCAGGCCCTCCCGGGCCAGCCAGGCCGGTCGGTGCTGCGCCGCCGGTCCTACCGAGCCCTATCCGACCTGCGCACGGAGTTTCAGCGGACGATGGCAGAGCCCCCCTCGGTGAGCAGGCGGGCGGCCCGGCTGTGGCCCGCCGTCGCCGCCCTGGAGCAGGTCACGGACACCGTGACCGCGACCGCCGTGCGCGGCGACGTCACGGGCCAGCGTCCCGGACCGCGCGACACCGGGCAGCTGGCCGCCGCCCTGCGGGCCATGGCCCGCAGCGTGCGGGAAGGGCAGCTTCCCGCGGACCTGCCCCTGCCGCGCGGCGGCGCGGCCGGCGAGCTGGCCGAACGCGTCGCCGGCCTGCGGCGTGCGATCACCGGCGAGTACGCCGCGTAGGGGCCTGATCATGGCTAAGGACTGGCGCTCAGGCGCCCGGGACCTGCTGGTCGTCCTGCTCACCGTGACCACCGGCGGGGTCGACGCGGCCGCGTTCCTGCACCTGGGTCACGTGTTCAGCAGCGTGATCACCGGGACCCTGGTGCTGCTGGGCATCGCGGCTGGTACCCACGAGGGGGCGCTGGCGGAAAACTGCGCGGTCGCCCTGGTCAGCTACGTGGCCGGGGTGGCCGTGGGAGCACCCCTGTCGGCCCGGCGGACGGGCCGCTGGCTGGCAGGCTGGCGGGGCCGCCGCTCGCACGCGGTGATCGCGCAGCGCCAGATCTGGCCGTCGTGGCTCACGGTGGCACTCGGCCTGGAGTTCTGCGTGCTCGTGGTGTTCTGCGTGGGCTGGGAACTATCCCGCGGCCACCCGTCCGGGACGGGTGAGCAGATGCTGCTGGCCAACGCGGGCATCGCCATGGGCATCCAGGCGGCCACCGTCCGCCACCTGGGCGAGATATCCACCACGTACCTGACCGGCACGATGACCGGCGTGGTCTCGGCGCTGGTCACCGGGCGGAAACCCCAGGGACTGGAGCGCAGCCTGGGCATCTTCGCCGCCGTGATCGTGGGGGCCTGTGCCTCCGCCCTGGTCACGGCCTCCGTGCCCGCGCTGCTCCCGGTCGTGCTGCTGGTCCCGCTGGCCCTGGTCGTGTGGTTCGCCTCAGCCCGGTTCGGGCCCCGGCCGGGCTGGCAGGATCCGGACCAGGCCGCCAGCGGGTGAGCTGGCTCAGCCTGCGGACGCCCGGTCCTTCCGCTGCCCCCCGGGGCGGGCCGGCCCGGGCACGCAGGCCGGCGGGCGGGCCTGGCCGGGCACCTGCCCCGGGGCGCGCGGGCGCCGGTCCGCGGCATACCCGATGATCACCGTCACGCCCAGTGCCCCGGCCGGGACCAGGGTGACCAGGGCCGGGAGCTGGTAGCGCCAGCTGAACTCGAAGAGGTCCGACGCGAGCAGCACCGCCGCCGCGCTGAGGAAAGTGAGCAGGCAGGCAGTGGCCGTGGCCCGCCGCGCCGGGGAGGCCCGGCGGCGCAGCACGCCTATGCTGCCGGCCAGCCCGGCCGCCGCCGTGACCAGGAACAGGGGCCCGGGGGTGTAGCCGCCCCCCAGCTGGTACGCGCGCAGGAACCCGGCCAGTCCCGTGTTCACCCTCGGCTGGTCGCGCAGGCGCCGCCCCTTCGCGATCACCTTTACCTTGCCCGCGGGGTTGAGCTGGGCGAACCGCAGATGGCCGTGCGCATCGGTGATGTAGGGCGGGTACAGCGGGAAGGCCCGCTGGAACTGCCAGCGGGTGACAGATGTGTCGCCGGGGAAGGTGACCCGCGCCGCGGCGAAGAGCTTGATCGCGTCCTTGCTGATCGCGCTGGCCACCCGCAGGGGCTGCTGCTCGAACACGCGGCGGCTGAAGCTGGCGGCCATCGGCACGTGATGCATCCCCGGCGGGGGGGCCACGTACTTGATCGGGGACGTGGCCCCGTGGTCCAGCCAGTCCGGGCCGCGGGCCTGCTGGGACGGGGAGGGGCAGAGCGCGCGCTCGTACGGGGGCAGCGTCAGCGTGGCACAGTCGGCGGCGGCCGCGGCCCGGCCGTAGATCGTCCCCGCCGCGTACGGGGCGAGCGAGAAATGCTTGATGGCCACGTAATTCCGGAAGCTGATGACCAGGATCGGCAGCGCGAACGCGGCGCCCAGGGCGGCGGCCTTGATCAGCTTGCCGCGCCATCCCGGGACGGCGATGAGCACGTATACGAGCGCGGGCAGGATGAGGATCTCGCCGACCTGGCGGACCGTGGCCGAGGCGCCCAGCGCCAGGCCCGCGGCCAGCACCATCGCGGCCCGGGGGCGCGGCAGCCAGAGCAGGCCGACCAGTCCCGCGACGATCAGGGCCTCGAACGCGGTATCCGGCATGATCGACTGCTCGATCTGCAGCTGGTAGGCATCCAGCAGAATGGGCGCGGTGGCCAGGGCGGCCAGCCAGCGCGGCACGCCGCGGCGGCGCAGGATCAGGTACAGCGCCACGGCCATGGCCAGGCCGGCCAGGTGCTGCACCGCCACCACCATGGGCAGGGTGCCGGCCCGCAGGAAGACGTTCAGGGCCAGCTGGTAGCCGGGCGGATCGTTCCCGGCGTACGCCCCGAACAGGTACTTGATCGAGTCGATGAACAGCAGGGCGGGCTGGTAGGCCAGCTGGGTGAGGACCCGCAGCGCCAGCCCGGCGGCCAGCAGGATGGCCAGCAGCCAATTCCGCCGCACCATCGACGCCAGGCCCGCCCCAGACATGATCGGCGTCGTCCCGCCTGAGGCGACTCGCGCAGCTGCCATGGCCCCCCCGGAAGCTCTTCGTAAGCATAACGGAACTCATCGTCATGCTGGGCGGCAGCCTAGCGCCCCTCCCGGCGGCGCACCGCCCGGTACCGCGCCGCGTGCCCGAGATGCCGCGGCTGCTCAATAGGCTGGGAGGGTGACCCCTGATCCTTCCCGGACCGCGCTCGTCCGCCGGGCCCGGCGCATCAACCGCGAACTCGCCCTGCTCTACCCCGATGCTCACTGCGAGCTGAACTTCACCTCGCCGCTGGAACTGCTGGTCGCCACGATCCTGTCCGCGCAGACCACCGACAAGCGGGTCAACCTGGTCACGCCGGTGCTGTTCGCCCGCTACCGCACCGCTGCCGACTACGCGGCAGCCGACCGGGCTGAGATGGAGAAGATCATCCAGTCCACGGGATTCTTCCGGGCCAAGACCAACAGCCTCATCGGCCTGGGCCAGGCGCTCTGCGACCGGTACGGCGGCGAGGTCCCCGGCAGGCTGGCGGATCTGGTCACGCTGCCGGGGGTCGGCCGGAAGACGGCGAACGTCGTCCTCGGCAACGCGTTCGGGGTGCCCGGCATCACCGTGGACACGCATTTCTCCCGGCTGTCCCGCCGCTTCGGGTGGACGGCGCAGACCGACCCGGTCAAGATCGAGCAGGAGGTCGGCGCGCTCATCCCGCGGTCGGAGTGGACCATCCTGTCGCACCGGCTGATCTGGCACGGCCGGCGCGTCTGCCACGCCCGCAGGCCCGCCTGCGGCGCCTGCGGGGTCGCGCGGCTGTGCCCGTCCTACGGGGAAGGCCCTACGGATGAGAAGACGGCCCTCGCGCTGGTGAAGACGGGCCCGTTCTCGTGAGCGCGGCGGACCGGGTGGAGAGCGTCCCCGGCGGGGCGCCGGGCGGCCCGGCGCCCGGCCCGCGGGGCGGCCCGCCGCGCTGGCTGCGCGACCTGGCCGCGGCGGCCTGCGAGACCGCGATCCCGGCCCGGCTGCGGCCGCCGCCGGGCGGCGGCCGCCCCTCCGCGGTCCTGGTGCTCTTCGGCATGGGCCCGGACGGCCCGGACCTGCTGCTCGTGCAGCGCGGCCCGGGGCTGCGGCGGCACTCCGGGCAGCCCGCGTTCCCCGGCGGCGCGATCGACGAGGGCGACGCGGGCCCGGTCCCGGCCGCGCTCCGGGAGGCGGCCGAGGAGGCGGGCGTCGAGGCCTCCGGAGTCGAGGTCCTGGCGGTCCTCCCGGACCTGTTCATCCCCCGGAGCGGCTTCGCCGTCACGCCCGTCCTGGCCTGGTGGCGACGGCCGGTCCCGGTGGCCGCCGCCGATCCGCCCGAGGTGACCGCGGTGGCCCGGGTCCCTCTCTCCGAGCTTTCCGATCCCCGGCGACGGCTAACGATCCGGCATCCTTCCGGCGTGAGCGGCCCGGCCTTCCGGGTCCGCGGAATGCTGGTCTGGGGGTTCACCGCGGCCCTGGTCGACCGGCTGCTCACGCTGGGCGGTTGGGAACAGCCGTGGGACCGCGGCCGGGTCGAGGAACTGCCGCCGGAGGCGCTGGCCGCCGGGAGTTAATACCGTCGCTGGACGGGGTCAATACCGGAGGGCGAACCAATCATCTCGCCGCGCGCTATACGGTGGGCTGGTGTCGGGTGACTTGCTTGACCTGATCTTGATTGCGCTCGCTGCGGCATTTGCCGTGGCCGGTTACCGCCAGGGCTTCATCGTCGGAATTCTGAGTTTCGCCGGGTTCCTGGGCGGAGCGGCCATTGGTGCCTCCTTCGCGCCCGCGCTGGCCAGGAACCTGGTGCAGGGGTCGGCCCAGCAGGCTCTGGTGGCGATCGTCGCGGTGTTCGTGGCCGCCATGATCGGCCAGCTGCTCGCGTCCGCGATCGGCGCCGCGGTGCGCTCCCGGGTGCACTGGCGCCCGGCCGCCCTGGTCGACTCGGTGGCCGGGGCCGCGGTCAGCGTCCTGTCCGTCCTGCTCATCGCGTGGCTGATCGGCTCGGCGGTGGTCAACGCGCCGTTCGCCATGGTCACCGCGCAGGTCCAGCGCTCCGCCGTGCTGCACGCGGTGGACGGCGTCATGCCGGCCGGTGCGCGGACCATGTTCTCCGACTTCCGCAGCCTGCTGGCCAGCGGCCCGTATGTCCAGGTCTTCGGGGCGCTCGGCGCCGAGCCGGCGCTGACCGTGGCCCCGCCCAACCCGGCCGTCCTGGCCTCGGCCGGCCTGGTCCGCTCCCGCAACAGCATCGTCAAGGTCATGGGGATCGCGCCGACCTGCCAGCGCCGGATCGAGGGCTCGGGCTTTGTCATCTCACCCCAGCACATCCTGACCAACGCGCACGTCGTGGCGGGCGTCACCCAGCAGCAGACCGTGACGACCAGGCTGGGCGCCAGGCTCGCGGCCCGCGTGGTGCTGTTCGACCCGGAGCGCGATCTCGCCGTCCTCTACGTGCCCGGCCTTAACGCCCGCACGCTGGACTTCGCCGGGCCGGCCAACCTGGGCGACGAGGCCATCGTGGCCGGCTACCCGCGCGACCATCCGTTCACCGTGGTGCCCGCCCGGGTCGGGGACGATCAGCTCGCCCAGGCCCCGGACATCTACCAGTCCAAGGAAGTTACCCGGCAGATCTACTCGATCCGGGCGAATGTCGAGCCGGGCAACTCCGGCGGCCCGCTGCTGGCGCCGGACGGCCGGGTCAACGGCGTCGTCTTCGCCGCGGCCGTGGGCGTGAAGGACACCGGCTACGCGCTGACCGCCTCGGAGGTGCAGGGCGACGCGCACGCCGCGGCCGCCGCGACCAGCCGGGTCTCCACCCAGGCCTGCGACTAGCACCGGGGCCCGCGCGGGCGCGGGGCCCGCGGCCTAGCTCCCCGCGGCCTAGCTCCCCCGGCCGGTCAGGCTGATCCGCGGGCCGGGTGCGGCCAGGCCGGCGGCATCGCCCGCCTCGATCTGGTCGGCCAGCCCGGCGCAGGCCCGGGCGACACCCGCGGCGTCGACGCCATGGGGCGGGGCGGCCGCGTACCCGCCGACTCGTTCCGCCCCCCGGCGCAGCAGCGCGGCCGCGCCCCGCGCGTTGCCGCGCTGCGCGTGGGTCAGCCCCACCGCGACCTGGGCCAGCCCGCGCCACAGCTCCCGTTCCGCTTCGGGGGCCTGCTTCCACGACGCCTCGAGCACCTCGTGAGCGTGAAAGGGGCGGCCGGTGTCCAGCAGGCGCTGGGCCAGCGCCAGCGCCTCCGCCGGGGGGAGGGACAGATCGTCCGGCACCCGCTCCGCGCCCGCCGCGCCGCGCGGCAGCGGGCGCCCGAGCCCGTCCCGGGGCCGGGCGTTGCGGGGCCGCCCGGCCGGGTCACGGTCCCGGGACGGCCCGCCCGCGCCGGCGGTCATCGCTCAGGTTCGGGGTCTGCCAGCCACCCGCGCAGTTCACGGTCGAAGCGGTCCGGCTGCTCCTCGTGCGGAAAGTGGCCGGCCCCGTCGAGCAGGCGCCAGCGGTACGGGCCGTCGACGTGCCTGCCGGCGCCGCGGGCGGTGGCGGGCAGCACGCACGTGTCGAGCGCGCCCTGCAGGTGCAGGGTGGGAGCCTGGATGGGAGCGCGCATCCGCTGGGCGTACCGGACGCCGTCCGGCCGGACCCGGGAGCGGGCGAACCAGCGGTGGTACTCCAGCGCGGAGTGCGCCACCGAGGGGATGCACATCGCGGTCCGGTAGCGCCGCTCGGTTTCCGGGTCGGGCCAGCCCGGGCCGGACCAGGTACGCAGCATCTGCCCCACCCGCTGCGCGTGGTCCCGGACCAGGCTGTGCTCGGGAAGCACGGGCACCTGGAAGCCGAACGCGTAGCCGCTGCGGCGCCCCTGGCCCAGCGGGTTGGTGATCACCGCGGACCGCATCCGCAGCGGGTGGGCCATCGAGATGACCGCCAGCCTGCGTACCACCTTGGGGTAGTAGGCGGCCATGGTCCAGGCCACCAGCCCGCCCCAGTCGTGCCCGATGACCACCGCGTTGGCCTCGCCGAGGGCGCGGATCAGGCCCGCCGCGTCCGAGGCCGCGGTGACCAGGTCGTAGCCCCGGGGCGGCTTGTCGCTACCCCCGTAGCCGCGCAGATCGGGGGCGACGGCGCGGTAACCGGCGTCGGCCAGCGTGGCCAGCTGCTCCCGCCAGGTCCACCAGAACTCCGGGAACCCGTGCAGCAGCAGCACCAGCGGGCCGTCGCCGCTCTCCGCGATGTGCAGCCGGGTCCCGTTGGCGCTCACCGCACGGTGCGACCACGGGCCCTCGACGTAGACCGCCGTCTCGCCCCGGAATGTCACGGGTCAGCCTGCCTCGACCGCCGCCCGAGCGGGGGTGTCCTCGTCCCGCTTGAGCAGCGCCAGGTCCTCCTGCACGGTCTGCCTCGTCTTCCGCAGCCCGCTGACGCCGCGCACCTTGACGACCACGATAAGGACCGCCAGCGCGGCCAGCAGCAGGCACACGCCGGCGACGATGAGGAACGCGGCCCAGGTCCAGATGCCCAGCGCGACCAGGCCGTAGACGAAGGCGAAGCACAGCAGCACGAGGATCAGGCAGCCGGTGAACGCCGTGATGGCGAGCAGGGCCGCGGCCAGGCCGAGCCGCTTGGCGTCCTCGCGGAGTTCCAGTTTCGCCAGCGCCAGTTCACACTTGATCAACTGGGTGACGTCCCGGATGGCCTGGGAGACAAGATCGCCGATAGACGGCTCGCTGTCATTGCCGGGCGACTGCGGTGCCGCAGTTCTGGCCATCACATGCACACTCCCCTCGCGCGCAATCCTGCCGTTCGGTCTTCCGCACCGGTGATTCGCGAGCGCGGCGGGGTCCGCGGCCGGGCGGGCCCGGGCGCGAGGCGCCAGGAATTGCTCCTTATCCCGGCCACATCAGTTTCCCCCGGCAAGTGATCTTACGGGATTACCGCCGGATGACTCCGCGCGGCCTTCCTGCTTTTCCGCGGGCGTGCCCAAATGGCCCCGGAAGGGGGTTTCGGGGGCGGGGGAGCACGGGCGGGGAGCACGGGCGGGGACTGCGGGCCGGGGAGCCAGGAGGGCAGGACAGGACGGGCCGCGGGGCCGGCACCGGCGGGGGCCCAGCCTGGCACGGCAGGCCGGGCTACCAAAGCGCGCACCTCGTTACGCCGGGTGGTCGCGGCGGCGACGCCGTGTCCTCGCCGGACGCGGATTCACCGCCGCAGCCAGACCTCGGCTGCCTACCTGGGCTCTCGGTCGCGTGGGTACCCGGCTGCCGTGCCAGGACGTCCCTATCACCTTTCTACGGCGGATCGGCTGGCCGGCCAAGCCCGCAGCCGGACCGATTCCTGATCTCGATCGATCCTCCCCATCACATTCCTGAGCAGCACCTCAGGAGCCTCGCGCGGGCCGGGCCCCCGGGAGCGCGCTGAAGGCGAGGACCGGCCAGCCGCGGAGCTCGGCCAGCCGGCGCAGGGCCCGGTCCGGGTTCACCGCGTGGGGGTGGCCCACCGCCTCCAGCATCGGCAGGTCAGTGATCGAGTCGCTGTAGGCGGAACAGTCGGCCAGCCGGTACCCGCGCTCGGCGGCCAGCTGCCTGACCCGTTCCGCCTTGGCCGGGCCGTAGGCGTAGAACTCGATGTGCCCGGTGTAGCACCCCTCGGCGATTTCCATCTGGGTGGCGATCACCAGGGCGGCCCCCAGCAGGGCCCCGATCGGGCCGACCAGCTCCAGCCCCGAGGTACTCACGATGATCACGTCCTCGCCGGCCGCGCGATGCGCGTCGAGCAGGGCCCGCGCCTCGTCGTAGACATACGGGACGATCAGCTCGTCCAGGTGCCGGGCCACGATCTCGCGCACCCGGTCGGCGGGCCACCCGCGGCACCGCTGGCTGACCTGCGCGCGGATCTGCTCCATCCGGCCGTGACTGGCGCCGTGCCGGCTGAAAAGCAGCTGCGCCACCGCGCTGCGGACGGCGTCACCCCGGCTGATCAGGCCATTCCGGTAAAACGAAGGCCCGAAAGCCAGCGTGCTCGACTTCGCGATGATCGTCTTATCAAGGTCAAAGAACGCGGCGGCCGGCCAGCGGCCGGCCTCGGCGGAACTGGGCACAGCTAGCGAGCTTATGACGCAAGGCATGTTTCCGTTGTCAGCGTGGCGTGACCGATTGGTAACTTGGCCCGGATACACGTACGCTTGTCGTGCAGCGGCCCGGCTCTGCCCCCCCGGAGCTGGACCGTTTGGCGACCCCCGCTCTCCCCCCCGGCGGGGGTCGCCCCTTATCTGGGCTCTGGCCGCATATACCTCCTGGTCCTGGCCTATTTTCCCGATGTCCTGGGCGGCCCGGCGCCGCCGGTCATGGCCTCGCCGCCCGCCAGCAGGCCCTCCAGCAGGGTGACGGAGCCCGGCTTGGAAAGGGGCTCATTGCCATTCCCGCATTTGGGCGACTGGATGCAAGACGGGCATCCCGCCTGGCACTCGCAACCCCGGATCGCGTCGGCGGTCGCACTCAGCCACTCGCGGGCCGCGTGGTAGCCACGTTCGGCGAAGCCGGCCCCGCCATCATGGCCGTCGTACACGAAAACGGTGAGCTCCCCGGTGGCCGGGTGCAGATCAGCAGAAACGCCGCCGACGTCCCACCGGTCGCACGCCGCGAACAAGGGCAGCAGCCCGATCGACGCATGCTCGGCGGCGTGCGCGGCGCCGGGCAGGTCCAGTCCCAGGTCCAGCAGCCGGGCGCGCTGGCCGGGCGAGATCGTCCACCACACCGCCCTGGTGCGCAGGGTCTGCGGCGGCAGGCTGAGCGGGAACTCGCCGAGCGGGCGCCCGGTTTCCGGGTGGCGCCGCACGAACCCCACGACCTCCCGGCGCACCTGGACGTCGCCGAAATGCACGGCGGCGCCGCCCCAGCCTTCCTGGCGCAGCTCCCTGGTCACCTCGATCGCGGTGACCTGGCGGGCCGCCGTGGAGTACCCGGGGTCGCCGGGGCGGACCAGGGCCACCCCGCCCGCCAGGTCCAGCTCGTCCACCACATACAGCTCGCCCTGGTGCGGGTAGACCGCCCCGGTGTGCACCAGCAGGTGCGATGAGGGCTCGTCCACGGTGCCCACCAGGCGCCCGGTCGGCAGTTCCACGATCTTGACGGGGTGGCGGCCCGATCCGCGCAGCCCGGCGCGGGGTGGCCGGCCGCGGCGCGTCCAGTACAGGCCGCCGCTGCGGCGGCGGAGCATCCCGCGCCGGATAAGGGCCTCCGCGACCTCGCCGGCGCCCGGCGCGAATGAGGCCAGGTCAGAGTCGGTAAGCGGCAGCTCGGCCGCGGCCGCGCACAGGTGCGGCGCCAGGACGTAGGGATTCCCGGGGTCCAGGACCGTCGCCTCGACCGGGCGGTGCAGCAGCGCGCCGGGGTGATGGACCAGATAGGTGTCGAGCGGGTCGTCCCGGGCGATCAGGACCACCACCGCGCTGCGCCCGGCCCGGCCCGCCCGCCCGGCCTGCTGCCACAGCGCCGCACGAGTCCCGGGCCAGCCGGCGATGAGCACCGCGTCCAGGCCGCTGATGTCCACGCCCAGCTCCAGGGCGGTCGTGGTGGCCAGGCCGGTGATCTCGCCGCTGCGCAGCGCCTCCTCCAGGGCCCGCCGGTCGTCGCGCAGGTACCCGGACCGGTAGGCCGCCACCCGGTGGCTGTGCGCGCCCGCTCCCGACTCACGCAGCGCCCGGCGCGCACCCAGGGCCACGGCCTCGGCCCCGCGCCGCGAGCGGGTGAACGCCAGCGCTGGCACGGCCTCGGCCACCAGGTCCGCCAGCAGCCCGGCCGCCTCGCTGGTGGCGCTGCGCCGGACCGGCGCGCCGGCCTCGCCACGCGCGCTGGTCAGCGGCGGCTCCCAGAGGCCGAAGGTGACCGGCCCGCACGGCGCGGCGTTCTCGGTCACCGCCTCGGCGTGCTGCCCGGTGAGCAGGAACGCGCATCCGGCGGGCTCGCTGACCGTGGCGGAGGCGAGCAGGAAGAGCGGGCCGGTGCCCGTCGGCCCGGGCCCGCCGTGATGCGCGGCGATCCGGTGCAGCCTGCGCAGTACCTGGGCGACGTGGGAGCCGAACACCCCGCGGTAGGTGTGGCACTCGTCCACGACGATGTAGCGCAGCCGGCGGAAGAACCCGTTCCAGCGGGTGTGCCGGGGCAGCAGCGTCTGGTGCAGCAGGTCCGGGGTGGTCAGCAGGTAGTTGGCGTGCGACCGGGCCCAGTCCCGTGCCGCCATGGGCGTGTCCCCGTCCACCACGGCGGCGCGGACCCCCGGCACGGCGAGCTCGCTGACCACGCGCAGCTGGTCCGCGGCCAGCGCCCGGGTCGGTGCGAGGTAGAGCGCGGTGCCGCCCTCACCGATCCCGGTGAGCGCCGGCAGCAGGTACCCCAGCGACTTCCCTGAGGCCGCCGGGGTGGAGATGATGACGTGCAGGCCGGCCCGTGCGCAGTCGGCCATGGCCGCCTGATGGGCCCACGGGGCCGGCACCCCGCGCCGGGAGAAAGCCTCGGTGACCGGGGCGGGCACCCATCCCGGCCAGGGTGCCGGTTGCCCTTCGCGAGCGGGGATGTACTCTACGTGCATCAGTCGTCCCGACTGGGCGCCGTGGCGCAGCACGAGGTCTGCGGGGGAGGCCGCCGCGGGCTGGACGGGTCGGCTCCACCCGGCCGGGTATGAGGCAGCCGGGCCCGGTGTTTGCGGGGTCGGTTCCAAGGGACCGGGTCCTGCGGAACCGGGCCGGACCGGGGGCTCGCCGGGAACGAGCGGAGTGAGCGCAGTCATTGGCTCCCAGTGTGACATCTGTACGCGAGGTGCCTCGAAGCGTGAACTCGTGTAGACATGACCTCAGAGCGTGGTTGAATGCGCGACGGGAACAGCTGCCTTCCCCGGAGGGCGCTGCGCTGCCGCTCGGATCGCCCGGGACAGACGAAGGCTGTATGGCGCAGGAGGATTTGTGGACCTGAAGCTTGACCACCACACCAGGGATGAGATCGAGGTCGTCAACGTCGAGGGTGAGATCGACGTCTACACCGCGCCGCGGCTGCGCGAGCTGCTCATCGAACTGGTCAACAACGGGCACTACCAGCTCGTGGTGAACATGGAGAAGGTGGAGTTCCTGGATTCCACGGGCCTGGGGGTCCTGGTCGGCGGGCTCAAGCGGGTCCGCGCCCACGACGGGTCGCTGGACCTGGTGTGCACGCAGGAGCGAATCCTCAAGATCTTCCGGATCACCGGCCTGACCAAGGTCTTCGGTATCCACGACACCGTGGACGAGGCCATCACGGCCCGGAAGTCGGAGAAGTAGCGGCTGATCGAGCCCCCGGGTCCAGTCATGGCCACTGTCGAAATGAGCTTTACGCCGCTGCCCGTGCACGTCCGCACGGCGCGGCTGGTCGCTACCGCCGTCGCGCGGCGGAGCGGTGTGGGCGAGGCGCTCCTTGACGAGGTCCGCCTCGCCGTGGGTGAGGCGTGCTCACGCGCGGTCGAGGCGCATCAGGCGCAATGCCCGGCCGAACCGGTCCGCGTCGAGCTGACCGGCGCGAACGGGCGTTTCGAGGTGGTCGTCACGGACGCGGCGGCCGGGCAGGACGACGGGAGCAGCCCGTCCGCGGAACCCGCGGGCTGGCCCGCGCCCGGCAACGGCGTGGCCAACGGGACCAGCCCGCTGGATCACCCGGGCATACCGCAGGGTCTCGGCCTGGCCGTGATCGCGGGCCTGGCCGACGACGTCCAGTTCGCCCGCACCGCGGCCGGGCTCAGCATCAAGATGAGCTGGCCGTCCGACGGCACCGGCTGACGGCACCGGCTGACGGCCGCGCCGCGGCGGGCCACGGCCCGGCCGTGCACCCGGAAGTGCGGGGCTGCCTGCTGCCAGCGGCATAAGTGTGATTACCTGTGCAGGGTGAATCGCTCTACCGCGCTCCGGACCTGACCCCGCTTCGCGTTCGGGGGCCGACGTGCGTAGACTCCCGGCACTGCTTTTTGGGCACAGTGCCTATCCCATGCGTCGAAGCCGGCTGCCGATAGCCGGGACAGCGTTGCCACGCCCGGGAGGCCATGTGCCACTGTCTAGGAGGACAGATGTTCAGGTCTAGTCTTGCCGCCGGAAGCGGTGCGGTGAGCGTCAGCGGCTCCAACCTGACCTGGGTTGTCGTCGTTGGCGTCGTCGCCCTGCTCGCCCTCGCGGTGGCAGCCCTGCTGGTCCGTGAGGTGCTCGCGGCCAGCCAGGGAACCGAGCGGATGCAGGAGATCGCGAAGGCGGTCCAGGAAGGCGCAGCCGCCTATCTGCGGCGCCAGTTCCGCACCCTCGGGGTTTTCGTTGTCGTCATCTTCTTCGTGCTCTTGCTGCTCCCGGCCGACGGGTCCGGGGTGCGCTGGGGCCGGAGCATCTTCTTCCTGGTGGGCGCGTTGTTCTCGGGCCTGACCGGGTTTACCGGCATGTCGCTGGCGGTCCGCGGCAACGTGCGGGTAGCCGCCGCGGCGCGGGCTGGCTTCGAGGGTGAGCGCCCGGCCATGCGGATCGCGTTCCGGACCGGCGGCGTGGCGGGCATGTTCACCGTGGGCCTGGGCCTGTTCGGCGCCGCACTCGTGGTGCTCATCTACAAGGGGAACGCGCCGAACGTCCTGGAAGGCTTCGGCTTCGGCGCGGCGCTGCTCGCCATGTTCATGCGTGTCGGGGGCGGCATCTTCACCAAGGCCGCCGACGTGGGTGCCGACCTGGTCGGCAAAGTCGAGAAGGGCATCCCCGAGGACGACCCGCGGAACGCGGCCACCATCGCCGACAATGTCGGCGACAACGTCGGTGACTGCGCCGGGATGGCGGCCGACCTGTTCGAGTCCTACGCGGTCATGCTGGTCGCGGCGCTCATCCTGGGCAAGGCGGCGTTCGGCAATGATGGCCTCGTCTTCCCGCTGATCATCCCGATGATCGGCGTGATCACCGCGGTGGCGGGGATCTTCGTGACGATGCCGCGCCAGGGCGACCGGAGCGGGATGACCGCCATCAACCGGGGCTTCTTCGTCTCCGCGCTCATCTCACTGGTGCTGGTCGTCGGCGCCTCGTTCCTCTACCTGCCCGCCAAGTTCAGCGAGTTCAAGGGCGTGACCGGGGCGGGCGCCGCGGCGATCCTCAGCCACGGCGGCAGCCCGCGGCTGCTGGCCATCGGCGCGGTCGTCATCGGGCTGGTGCTGGCCAGCGCCATCCAGCTGCTGACCGGGTACTTCACCGAGACCAACCGCAAGCCGGTGATGGAGATCGGGGAAAGCTCGCTGACCGGCGCGGCCACCGTCATCCTGTCCGGCATCTCGGTCGGGCTGGAGTCGGCGGTCTACTCGGCGCTGCTGATCGGCGGGGCCGTGTACGCGGCGTTCCTGCTGGGCACGGGCAACGCGACCATCGCCCTGTTCGCGGTGGCGCTGGCCGGGACCGGCCTGCTTACCACCGTCGGCGTCATCGTGTCCATGGACACGTTCGGGCCCGTGTCGGACAACGCGCAGGGCATCGCCGAGATGTCCGGCGATGTGACCGGCGACGGCGCCCAGGTGCTGACCAAGCTGGACGCGGTGGGCAACACCACCAAGGCCATCACCAAGGGCATCGCGATCGCCACCGCGGTGCTCGCCGCCACCGCGCTGTTCGGTTCATTCCGCACCACGGTGGTACAAGCGCTCGGCGTTAATGGGGGCACCTTCAACCTGTCGGTGGACCATCCCAACGTGCTGGTCGGCGTCATCATCGGCGCGTGCGTCGTGTTCTACTTCGCCGGCCTGCTGATCATGGCGGTGGGCCGGGCGGCCGGCCAGGTGGTGTACGAGGTCCGGAAGCAGTTCCGCGACCATCCGGGGATCATGGACTACACCGAGAAGCCCGAGTACGGGCGCGTGGTGGACATCTGCACCAAGGACTCGCTCCGTGAGCTGGCCACGCCAGGCCTGATGGCGGTGCTCACCCCGATCGCGGTCGGCTTCGCGTTCGGCTACGCCCCGCTGGGCGCGTACCTGGCCGGGGCCATCGCGGCCGGGGCGCTGATGGCGGTGTTCCTGGCCAACTCCGGTGGGGCCTGGGACAACGCCAAGAAGCTCGTCGAGGACGGCAACTTCGGCGGCAAGGGTTCGGAGGCGCACGAGGCCACCATCATCGGTGACACCGTGGGTGACCCGTTCAAGGACACCGCGGGCCCGGCCATCAACCCGCTGATCAAGGTCATGAACCTGGTCTCGCTGCTCATCGCCACCAGCGTGGTCAAGTACAGCCACAACCCGGGGCTCCGCACCGGCGTGGCCGTGGTCGCGATCGGGATCGTCGTGGCCGCCGTGGTGATCTCCAAGCGGCGCTCCACCAGCGTGGCCGCAGGCGGTCCGCCCACGGCGGCCGTGGCCGGCACAGACGGCGCCCCTGGCCTGCCGTCGGCCACCGACGGCACGGGTCCGGGCGCGGCTAGCCCCGCGGCCGGCCCGGGTGGCGGAGCCGAGGGCGAAACGGCCGCGAAAACCACGGGCTGACCCGGCCCACAGCCCTGACTGATCCCCCGGCCACCGCGGTGGCCGGGGGATCAGTCATCAGGCGGTCCCGGCGCTTGCCATACTCAGGGGATGAGCACCACCGGGCGAACGCTGCTGGTGCTGCGGCACGCCAAGTCGGCCTACCCCGAGGACACCCCGGACTTCGACCGGCCGCTGGCCCCCCGCGGCCTGCGGGACGCCGTCACCGTGGGCACCTGGATCCGGGATCAGGGACTGCTCCCGGATCTCGCCGTCTGCTCCGCCGCGGCCCGCGCCCGGCAGACCTGGGACGTGCTCAGTGACCAGTTCGCCGGGGACGACGAGGGCGCCGAGGTGGTGCGCTACGACCCGCGCTTGTACCAGGCCGACCCGGGCGACCTGATCGGGATCATCCAGGAGACCCCGCCCGAGGTGGCGATCCTGGCCCTGGTGGGCCACAACCCCGCCATGGCCGATCTGGTGCACCTCGTGGCCGGGGACCACGGGCCCGCCGGGCACGCCGCGGTCAGCTTCCCCACGTCGGCGCTGGCGGTCATCGGCGTGCGCCGTACCTGGGCCCGGGCCGGGCCCGGCTGCGGTGCGCTGGAGGACTACTGGACGCCCAAGGGCGGTTCCGTGGTCCCGCGGGGCTGACCCCTGGCCGCCAGATCGCCCTCCTCCGCGTCCTCCACGTCATCACGGGAGACGCCCAGCAGGTACAGCACCGTGTCGAGGTAGGGCACGCTGACCGAGGCGTCCGCCGCGTCCCGGACCACCTGCCGGGCGTTGAACGCGACCCCGAGCCCGGCCGCCGCGATCATGTCCAGGTCGTTGGCACCGTCGCCGACCGCCACCGCCTGGCTCACCGCCACGCCGGCCTGCGCGGCGAAGCGGCGCAGCGCGCCGGCCTTCCCGGCCCGGTCGATGATGGGCCCGGCCAGATTCCCGGTCAGCTTCCCGCCGCTGATCTCCAGCGTGTTGGCCGCCGCGTAGTCGATGCCGAGCTCCGCGGCCAGCGGGTCGGTGATCTGGCTGAAGCCGCCGCTGACGATCCCGCACCGGTAGCCGAGCCGGTGCAGCGTCCGGATCAGGGTCCGGGCGCCCGGGGCCAGCCGCAGCTCGCCCCGCACCACATCCAGCACCGACTCATCCAGGCCGGCGAGCATGCTCACCCGCTCCCGGAGTGACGTGGCGAAGTCCAGCTCACCGCGCATGGTGGCCTCGGTAATCTTGGCCATCTGCCCGGCGCAGCCCGCGTGCGCGGCGAGCAGGTCGATCACCTCGGCCGCGATCAGCGTGGAGTCGACATCCATCACGACCAGGCGCATCGCCCGCCGGTGCAGGCCGCCCCGCTGGACCGCCACGTTAACTCCCTGCTGGGTCGCCTCCCGGGCCAGGGCCACCCGCAGCGCTTCCGGGTCGGCGCCGGACACGTCGAAGTCGATGCAGGTCACCGGCCGGTGCGCGAGCCGGTCGATGCGGTCGATGTTCGCCCCGCTGGCGGCGATCCGGCCGGCGATAGCCGCCACGGCCGCCGGGGTCAGGGGGCTGCCGAGGACGGTGACGTGCAGCTGGCCGCGGCGCCGGGCGGGCTCCCCGGAGCCCATCGTGATCTCCGCGTCCAGTCCCAGGTCGGAGGCCACGGCCCGGATCGCGCGGTGGATCGCGGTCAGGTCGGGATCGGGGGGGCAGCCGAGCAGGGCGCCGAGCACCAGGCGGCCCCGGATCACCACCTGCTCGATGTCGAGCACGATGAGCTCATGAGCGGCCAGGGCCGAGAACAGGCGTGAGGTCACCCCGGGCCGGTCCCGGCCGGTCAGGGTCACCAGGAGGGTGTGCTGCGCGGCGTCCATCGGAGCCCCACGCTACCCGGGCCGGGGTGGCGGGCAGGCACGGTTGGGCTGGCCGGCCCGCCATGACGTAAGTTCAGACTCACACGTGTGCGGTGGCGGAGGGAGCTGCATGTCCGACGAGGTGGTGCGGCTGCGTGGTGTCGGCGTCCGGCGCGGCGGGTCCATGCTGCTGCGCGACGTGGACTGGACCGTCCACGACGACGAGCGCTGGGTCGTCATCGGCCCCAACGGGGCCGGGAAGACCACGCTGCTGCAGGTCATCGCCTGCCAGCTGTTCCCGTCCGAGGGCAGCGCCGAGATCCTGGGCAGCCGGCTCGGCGAGACCGACGTCTTCGAGCTGCGGCCGCGGATCGGCCTGGCCAGCGCCTCGCTCGCGGACCGGGTGCCGCCGGCCGAGAAGGTCATCGACCTGGTGCTGACCGCCTCCTACGCGATCGTGGGCCGGTGGAAGGAGGATTACGAGTCCTCCGATGTGACCCGCGCGGTGGAGCTGCTGGACGCGCTCGGCTGCGCCCACCTGATCAGGCGCCGGTTCACCACCTTGTCCGAGGGGGAACGCAAGCGGGTGCAGATCGCCCGGGCGATGATGCCTGACCCGGAGCTGCTCCTGCTGGACGAGCCCGCCGCCGGGCTGGACCTGGGCGGCCGGGAGGACCTGCTGCACCGGATCGCCCTGCTGGCCCGTGACCCGCTGGCGCCCACGATGGCGATGGTGACCCACCACGTCGAGGAAGTGCCGGAGGACTTCACCCACGCCATGCTGCTGCGCCGCGGCTCGGTGCTGGCCGCGGGCCCGGTCGCGGAGGTCCTCACCGAGCCAAACCTGTCCAAGTGCTTCGGCCTGCCGCTGATCGTCGAGCGGCACGGCTCCCGCTGGGCGGCCCGGGCCGTCCGCTGACGCCGGGTCCGGGTGGCTGGTGGGCGGGGAGTCGGCCGGCGGTGCGCGGGGTACAAAACTGGCATGCGCGCCCAGGATGTCACGCCGTGAAAGGGGACCGGGTCGAGATCGTCATCGACGCCGGCGGCCCGTCCCGGACCTACGAGGTGACCGCCACCCGGGCCGGCCGCCGCGTCGAGGTGGTCACCGGGCGCGGGGTCGTGGAGGTCATGGAGGTCACCCGGGGCGGCACCGTGGTGCGCACCGCGCGGTTCATGGCCAACCGGGTGCTCGCCCTGGTGGAGCACCCGGCCGCGGACAAGGGCTCGCCCGGCCGGGATACCGCCCCCGCGGGCGCCGATCCGGACATACTGGCCTGACCCCGTCGTCGTCCCTGAGGGAGCAGGCATGCCCGGCAGGCCACTGACCATCCTGTTCATGCCGGAAAGCGCCTACGGGCCGACCAACAACTGCATCGGCGTCGGTGACGTGCTGCGCCGCCGCGGGCACCGGGTCGTGTTCGCGGCCGAGGCCTCATGGAAGGGCCGGCTGGAGCCGCTCGGCTTCGAGGAGGACCTGGTTGACCTGTCGCCGCCGCTGCCCCCGGGCCGGGCGGCGGAGGGAGCAGGCAGCAGGGCGAGCAGGATGCCGGGGCGTTCTGGAAGGAGTTCATCGCCACCACCGCGCCGGAATTCCGCAAGCCGACCATCGAGCAGCTGGAAACCTGGATCAAGCCGGTCTGGGCGGAACTGATCAGCGGCGCGCGGTACTGCCAGGAGCAGCTGGCCGGGATCGTGGCGCGTACCCGCCCGGATGTGATCGTCGAAGACAACGTGATCTGCTTCCCCGCGCTGCTGACCGCCGGTGTCCCGTTCGTCCGGATCGTCTCCTGCAACCCGCTGGAGATCCCCGACCCGGCGCTGCCGCCGGCGTTCTCCGGCTACCCGGCCGGGGATCAGGCCCGGCCGGATCAGGCCCGGTGGCCGGAGTTCCGGGCCGAGTACGACCGGGTGCACCGGGCCCTGTGGGCCGAGTTCAGCGACTGGGTCACCACCCAGGGCGCCCCGCCCCTGCCGGACCTGGAATTCATCCACTCCGGGCAGGTCAACCTCTACGTCTATCCCGGGCTCGCCGATTACCGGCGCTCCCGGCCACTCGGGCCGGGCTGGCACCGGCTGGATTCCTCGGTCCGGGAGACCGACGAGCCGTTCACCCTGCCCGGGCCGCTGGCTTCCGGCGACGGGGCGCTCATCTACTTCTCGCTCGGCTCCCTGGGCTCGGCCGACGTGTCCCTGATGCGGCGGGTCATCGACTGCCTGGCGGCCACGCCGCACCGCTACATCGTCTCCAAGGGCCCGCTGCACGCCGAGCTGGAGCTGGCGCCCAACATGCACGGCGCGGAGTTCCTGCCGCAGACCTCGGTCATCCCGCGGGCCGACCTGGTGATCACCCACGGCGGCAACAACACCACCACCGAGTGCCTGCACTTCGGCAAGCCCATGATCGTGCTGCCACTCTTCTGGGACCAGCACGACAACGCCCAGCGCGTTGAAGAGCTCGGGCTGGGAGCGCGCCTGGACACCTACCGTTTCACCGACGCGCAGATGCACGGGGCACTGGCCCGGCTGCTCGGGGACACCGCGCTGCGGGACCGGCTCAGCCGCGCGGCCGCGGTGATCCAGGGCCGCCAGGGCCTGCGCCGCGCCGCCGACGTCATCGAGGCCGCGGGGGCGGGGGCCTGACCCCCGGATCACCCGCCGGGGCGCAGGAAGCCCTGCCGGACGGCGGAGTCGACCAGTTCCCGCGCGAAATCCCCGAGGGCGGCGGAGCCGTCCTCGATCAGCGCCACCTTGTCCAGCACCTGGCTGGCCCGGATCCCGTGGGCCTGCCAGGTGCCGCCGCCCAGGTAGTAGTTGGCCAGCATCGGCTGGAGCCGGTCCAGCGCCCGGGCGAACCGGGCCTCGGGGGTGCGGCGCTCCTCGAACTCGTCCCAGAGGGCGCGCAGTTCCTCCCCCTGGCCCGGGGGCAGCAGGGCGAAGATCCGGCTGGCCGCGGCCCGCTCGGCCGCCTCCTGGCGGGCCTGCGCCGCCGCGTCGGCGTACACGAACAGGTCACCCGCGTCGATCTCGACCAGGTCATGGACGAGCAGCATGGCGGTGGCCCGGCTCAGGTCGGTACCGGGCGGGGCGTAGCCGCCCAGGACCTGGGCCATCAGGGCCAGATGCCAGGAGTGCTCGGCAGAATTCTCCTTCCTGGAACCGTCCAGGATGCTGCTCTGCCGCAGCACGCCCTTCAGCCGGTCTGCTTCCCGCAGGAAGCCCAGGCAGGAATCCAGGGGCCGCATCGTCCCATTCGATCAGCTGCCCGCCGCCCCAGCTACCCCAGGTACCGGCGCTGCGCGCTCCCGGGCCGTCCCTGGCCCGCGCCGAGGCCGCGAGAGGCTGCCTTATACCGGCATAGCAGGACGGTCGCGAATCACCGGCCCGACTCGCCGTGCCCCCGCCCGAGGTGCGGTGGCCGGGCGTGCGATCATGTGCGTGGGGGACCCAACAGATGATACGGGGGACCGGCTCATCAAGCCCCGCCCTGGTCAGGCGCGTGTCTGGCCGGGGCGGGTGCCCCGGGTCCGGCCGCCGGAGCCCATGGCGAACTAATCGCTAACTTGAAAAGTTCATCTCTTGCGGCGTAGCGTCGGCCTCATGACCGACGCCGGGGGGCTGCGTGCTGCGGGCCTGGCCCAGGGCAGTCACCACCACCAGCTCGTGTGCCGGAACTGCGGCACGGTCACCGACGTGGGCTGCGCCGCCGGCCACGCCATGGGCGTGGAGCCCGCGGCCGCCGCGGGTTTCGAGGTCGGTGAGGCCGAGGTCACCTTCTGGGGACTCTGTCCCGCCTGCCAGGCTCCGCGGGCGTGAGTCCGCGGGCGTGAGTACGGGGAATACCCGCCGGGCACCCGCGTACTCCGCTAACGTGCAGCCAGGGCCGGTGCATGCCCAACGGCCACGGCGCCCCTGGATCCCACCCCCCCGGGACCAGGGGCGCCTTCCTGTCAGCCGTCGTCCCGGCCGGCCTCGCGGAGCCCTGCACAGCAACCCGGCGCTACTCCGTGCGCAGCGTGCCCGCGGCCGGCGTCCGGGCGGCGACCGCCGCGGGGATCGAGGCCAGCAGGTTCCCGGCCAGGATGACCGCGGCGCAGCCGGCGGCCAGCAGGAGCACCGGGACCACGGTGACGGGCGCGACGCCGAGCGATCCGGCGAAGCCGCGCCACGCCCAGCGGCCCGCGGCCACGCCCAGGGGCACGCCCACGACGAGGGCGATCAGCAGCGTCAGCGTCGTCTGCCAGGCCACGATGGCCCGGAGCTGGCGCCGGGTCATGCCCAGGGTCTTCAGCAGGGCCAGCTCCCGACGCCGCCTGCGCACCGAGGTCAGCACGGTCAGCGCCAGGGAGGTCATCGCGGCCGCGGCCAGGCTCAGGGCCAGGGCCAGCGGCTGGCCGCCCATCTGGGTGGCGTTGACGATGGCCGCCGCCCGGGCGCGGTGCAGCCCGAGCTCGTAGGTTCCGCCGGGAGTCCCGTCCGGGTTGGCGGAGGTGATCCGGTGCACGAGCGCCGCGCGCTGGGCCGCGCTGGTGCCGGGGACCAGGTCGATGGCCACCGCTGACGGGGCGGCCTGCGAGGTCGCCTCGGCGGACTTCGGCGCGTCGCTGCTCAGGCCCTGGCTGGCCAGCAGGGCCTGCTCGGACAGCATGGCGCCCTGGCCGAGGGACACATGCTGGGAGATGGCCACCCCGAACGAGGGCAGCGTGACGGTGCCGGAGATGGTGAGCAGGCGCCGGTAGGGCGGGCGTCCGGCCAGGACCGTGTCCCCGATCTTCTTGCCCAGCTGGCGCAGGGTCACCGCGCCCAGCTCGATCTGCCGGTCGTCGCTGATGGCCTGGCCACTGCCCGTCGGCGGCTCGAGCGACCCGCGGTCACGCTGCAGGCCGAGCACCGGGACCACCCGGCCATCGATCGTGAGCTGGCTGAACCCGAAGCTGGACCAGGCCGCCACCGCGGGCTGGCCGCCGACCAGCCGGTTCATCACGCCGGGGGTGAAGTTCCCGTACCCGCCCTCGGCCTGGATCAGGATCTGCCAGTTCCAGCCGTACCGGGCCGGGTGGGTGACCAGGCCGGTCAGGCTGGCCCCGAACACGGCGGCCGCGATCACGGCCGTGACCGCGGCGATGGACCCGAGCAAGGTGGCCCGGACCGGGACGGCCTGCTGCCCCGATCCCGGCTCCAGCACGTTCCGGCTGGCCACGACCGCGGGTGCGGGGAGCCCGGCGGCCGCGGCGGCGTGCGCGACGGCCGAGTGCCGCTCGCGGTCCGGGCGGGTGACCCGCCGGGTGGCCCGTGCGCCCATCACGGCCAGCTCGGCGAGCAGGATCGCGGCCAGCAGAGCGGAGCCGGTCCCCAGGACCAGGCCGTCCGCCTGGAACCCGCGGACCGGATCGAACTGGCGCACCTGGCCGACCGGGGCCAGCGGCGAGAGTGCTATCGCGCCGGCCACGGCCAGGCCTGTGGCGCCGGCGATGGCCGCCACGCCCGGCAGGCTGGCCGCGAGCGCGGTCTGGGCCCGGCTGCCGCCCAGGGCCCGCAGGACGGGTATGTCCTGGGCCGCCCGGCTCATCAGCTGCGTGAGGCCCTGCCCGGCGAGCACCAGCATGGCCAGGGCGGCGATCGCGCCGAAGACGGTGAGCGCGACCACCTGCGGCCCGATCGCCTGACGCACCTCGCTGCGGACGATGTCCTGGCGGGCGACGGCGAAGGTCAGGCCGGGCAGTTTCCGGTGGGTCGCGGCGAGGTAGCGCCGCTGGATGGTGGTGGCCAGGGTGGCCAGGTGGTGCTGCAGCGCCGGTATCCCGGCGGTCCCATGGCCCAGCCGGACCCCCACCCAGGAGAACACGTAGTAGGGCAGCAGCTGCCGGGTCGCGGCGGGCGGGAGCACCCCGCCCTCCTGCTCATCAGACTGGTCCACCAGGACCGGCGGGATGTCCGCGATCCCGGTCACCCGGAACGTGATGCGCTGGCCCGGGGAGGGCCGGTAGGTGACCGGGTTCAGCCGGTAGAACTGATAGGTCACCTGGCCGCCGACGCCCACCCCGAACAGGCGGGCGATGCCCGGGGTGACCGCGATCTCCCGGGTCGCGCTGAGCCGGGGGAGATGACCGGCGAGCACGGTCATCCGGTCCCTAGTGAGGTACGCCCCGTTGACGCTGCCGGTCAGGGAGTTAGTGAGGAAGGAGTCCCGGATGCGGCCAGCCACCACCGGATCGGCGTCCAGCCCGATGTACGCGTCGCTGGCGGTGACCCCGGGCTGGGCGGCGATCAGCCTGATGGGCTGGGTCAGGGACATCCCCGGCACGGTGCCGGGCACGTTGACGAAGGCGTCACTGGCCCTGATCGAGACCAGATAGCGCCCGTACGCGGACGCGGTGCGCCGGGCCCCGGCCACCGCCCCCAGCGCTACCGCACCGAACAGGCCGCCGATGAGGGCCACCGTCAGCACGGTCCGCCAGGACCGCTGGGCGCTCGCGCGCCACAGGTACAGCGCCGCGCGCATCGCGGATCAGCCTTCTGGCCCGCGCGTGATCATCATGGCCTCAGTATCCAGGGCCGCAGCCCGGCGGCACAGGAAGGGCCGCACGACAGTGCCGGGGTGGCTAGCCCCACCGTCCCCGGGCGACTACCCGTCCGCGTCGGCGTCGGCGATGGCGGTCTCGACCTCGGCCCGGCGGGCCGCCATCTCGGCCTCGTACCTCGCCTTCTCCGCGTCCACCCGCTCGGCGATTTCCTCGTCGTCGCGCATCAGCGCGTCCAGGTCGGTCGAGGCGGCGTCCAGCACGCCCAGGTCGGCGTAGGCGTGGCGGACCTTCGGGCCCCACAGCCCGATGTCCTTCACGCACGGCACGATCCGGCTGAACAGCAGCGTGCGGAACGCCTGCTGGATGGGGGAGTGGTCGGTGAACTCCAGGCACTCGGCGACGTCGTACCCCATCCGCTCCCAGACTTCCTGGGCGCGGAACCGGTTGCGCATCAGGTAGCAGCCCTCCACCACGAACTCCTCGCGCTCGGCCCGCTCCGCCTCGGTCAGGCCCGCGTAGTAGTCGCGCAGGGCGAGGCGGCCGAACGCCACGTGCCGGGCCTCGTCCTGCATGACGTACGCGAGCAGCTGCTTGACCAGCGGGTTGGCGGCCACGTCGCGGTGCACCCCGAAGGCGGCCAGGGCCAGGCCCTCGATCAGGACCTGCATGCCGAGGTAGGGCAGGTCCCAGCGGGAGTCGCTGAGCGCGTCCGCGAGCAGCCGGCCCAAGTCCTCGTTGATGGGGTAGTACAGGCCGATCTTGTCCCGGATGAACCGCTGGTACAGCTCCACGTGCCGCGCCTCGTCCATGGTCTGGGTCGCCGCGTAGAACTTGGAGTCCATGTCCGGGACCGACTCGACGATCCGGGCCGCCACGGTCAGCGCACCCTGCTCGCCGTGCAGGAACTGGCTGAACAGCCAGGAACCGAGATGGTGGCCGAGTTCATCGCGCTCGGCCTGGTTGAGCACCTCCCACTGCCGTGACCCGTAGATGGGGCAGAACTCATCCGGCGTGGCCATCACGTTGGTGGGATCGACCGGCAGGTCCCAGTCGATCCGCTTCGCCGCGTCCCACTGCTTGTCCTTGCCCCGCTGGTAGAGGTCGAGGAGACGGCTCCGGCCGTCGTCGTACTCCCAGCTGAACCGGGCCGCGCCGGACGCGGGGACATCCCAGGTGCCGGGCGGGACCGGGGTGGCGTAATGGTCGTAGGTGCCCACGGCAGCCTCCTGGATGACGGGGAGCGGCGTGCCTCCCTCTTATTACTACTCAGTAGGGCAGGCGGGCGCAATCCCCCGGGCCTGGTCAGCCGCCCGGATCAGCCGGGCACTTCAGTCGTGGACCGAGGGCTCGTGGTCGGCGTGGCCGGCCGGCTCGATCTGGAACGTGGAGTGGGCCACGTCGAAGTGACCGCGGACGCATTCCTGCAGCTGGTCCAGGATGCCCGGGCCGCACCCGCTGGCCAGCGTGCCGGGATCGACCACGATGTGCGCGGACAGCACGGGCAGGCCGGAGGTGATGGTCCAGGCGTGCAGGTCGTGCACGTCGATGACGCCGTCCAGGCCGGTCATGTGCTGCCGTACCTCGCTCAGGTCGATTCCCCGCGGGCTCGCCTCCAGCAGCACGTCCACCGCGTCCCGGAGCAGCCGCCAGGTCCGGGGCACGATCAGCGCGCCGACCAGCAGGGAGGCGATCGGGTCGGCCAGGGTGAACCCGGAGACCGCGATGATCGCCGCGGTGATCAGCACGGCCAGGGCACCGAACATATCCGAGGCGACCTCGAGGAACGCGCCCCGCGCGTTCATGCTCTCGGCCTGGGCCTGGCGCAGCAGGATCAGCGATGCGCCGTTACCGGCCAGCGCGATGAAGCCGAAGACCACCATCACCCCGGTGCTCACCGGCGGCGGCGCGGCAAGCCGCTGCACCGCCTCCACCACGATGAACGTGGCCATGCCCAGCAGCAGCAGCGCATTGGCCGTGGCGGCCAGGATCTCCGCCCGGGCGTAGCCGAAGGTCCGCCGCAGGGTGGCGGGCTTGCTGGCGAAGTGCGCGGCGAGCAGGGACAGGCCCACCCCGGCCGCGTCCGCGGCCATGTGCGCCGCGTCGGCGAGCAGCACGAGAGCCCCGGACCAGATCCCCCCGGCGATCTCCCCGGCGGCGATGCTGAGGGTGATCGCCATCACCGCGGCCAGCCGGCCCCGGTGCTGCCCGGTGGCCGTCAGGGCATGGTCGTGGGCGTGTCCTCCTCCGGCCGTCATCGCTGGCTGCTCCCTGTCAGGCGTCCTGTCAGGCGTCCTGCCCGTCGTCCGGCCGCCCGGGCCCGGACGGCTTCCCGCCTGAAGAGTCTTCCCCAAGCGTGCCCCGGGTGGCACTGGAGGACAGCAACTCGTACGCCGGGTTGATCATGACGGGGCCTTCCTCGCGCAGCCCCACGGGCCCGCGGAAGCGTACCCGCGCCCCGCAGATGATGCCGGGAATATGGGACCGGCCGTAGAACAGGGCGGTCAGGTCGCCGGTGGAGTCGGAGACGTCCACGGCGAGCACCGAGTTCCGCTCGACGGGCCGGATCTCCACCGCCCGGACCCGGCCCTCGACCGTGGCCCGGCCCGGCTGGGCCAGCGAGCCGATCGGGTTGACCCCCGCGGGGGGCGCGGGCCGGTCGTAGCTGGGGTGGTCGCTGGCCGGCGGCGGGGGCGGCTGGTCGGCGCCGCGCCGCCGCCCGCGCAGCATCCGGCGCAGCCCGGACGGCGCGGCGATGACCGGGGGCAGCCCGGCCGCCGGGTCGGCGGCCGGTGCCGCACCGTCGGTGCCCGTCCCCGCGCCGTTCCTCGCCACGCCCGTGGTCTGGCCAGCGGTGCCCTGGCCGGCGGTGCCCTGGCCATCAGGGTCCCGGCCTGCGTTGTCCCGGCCCGCCACCTCGGCCGGGTCAGCCGGCGGCGCCGCCGCGGCCGCGGCCTGCTCCTGCTTGGCTGCCTCGTCGGCCAGGCCCCCGACGTGCGTCCGGGCCGCGGCCGCCCGCTCGGCCTGGGCGACCTGGCGGGCGTGCAGTACCTCCAGCCTGCTCTGCACGTCGAACGGGACGATGGTCGCGGCGGCGTGCGGGATCCGGCTGACCACCGCGGCGATCTTGTCGGCGGTGCGGTCGTGCAGCAGCCGGCCCATCAGCGGTGAGTAGCTCCGCCGGGGCAAGACCACGGTGACCTGCACGCCCGGCTGGACCGCCTCCGCGCTGACCAGTTCGGCCGCGGCCCGGGTGAGCCGCCGGTCGGCACAGTCGATGAAGTCCAGCACCACGTCCATGCCCGCCCGCGTCCACTCCTCGCGCAGCGAGTCGGCCTGGGCGGTGTCGATCACGAAATGCACCGCCCGCAGGGTCGTGGGGCGCAGGCTGCGGGCGTACCGCAGCGCGGCGATCGTGGCTAGGTCGAAGCTGTCCACGAAGACGAACACGGTCCGCCGCGTGTAGTTCGGGGTCGGCGGCGGCTTGGGCCGGTCGGTGATCCGCTCCAGGACCTGCGCCTCCAGCCCGTACTCCCGGTTGAGCCGGATGAACGCGAACACCAGGATCGGGAACACCACCAGGACCAGCCAGGCGCCCTCGGTGAACTTCACGATCGCGAAGATCAGAACGACGAGTGCGGTGTACACCCCGCCGGTCAGGTTGATGGCCAGCTTGCGCCGCCAGTGCGGCTCCCTGGTCCTGGGTGGTACCTGGCCATGCCGAACCCGGCCATCGAGAACCCGGTGAACACCCCGATCGCGTAGAACGGCACCAGGTTGTTGGTGTTGGCCCCGACCACCAGCAGCAGGGCCAGGGCCAGGACGGTCAGGACGACGATCCCGTTGGAGAAGACCAGCCGGTGGCCGCGCTTGCTGAGCCACCGGGGCAGGAACGAGTCCTCGGCTACGAAGCTGGTCAGGAAAGGGAAACCGCTGAAGCTCGTGTTGCCGCCGGTGAACAAGATGGTGATGGCCCCGGCCTGGACCAGGAAGAACAGAATGTGGCCCACGAGGGAAGACCCGAAGATCAGCTTCGCTTCCTGGGACACCACGGTGGGCACGCCGCTCTTATAGGGGACGGCATGCGTGATGTGGGCGAACCAGGAGATGCCGGCGATCAGGAAAGCAACGATGCTGCCCTGGATCACCAGCAGCTGCCGGGCGTTGCGGCCCTCGGGCGGGCGGAGCGCGCTCACCGCGTTGGACACGGCCTCGATCCCAGTCAGCGAGGAACCGCCGTTGGCGAACGCGCGCGCCAGGTAGAAGGCGGCGACCAAGGTGTACAGGCCGCTCCAGTGCCCGATCGTTACCGTCCCGGAGTGCCACGGGACGTGATGCAGCCCGCCCCCGAACGCCTCGCGGGCCAGGCCGACGATGATCATCAGCCCTACCGACCCGGTGAACAGGTACGTTGGTAGCCCGAACGTCCGGCCGTTCTCCCTGACTCCGCGCAGGTTCACATAGCACATCACCAGCGTGGCCACCACTGCGATGAGCAGCAGGGTCGTCGTATCACCCAGGGGCCGGCCCAGGGCTGGGAAGGTGGATACGATCGCGGCGCTGCCCGCGGCGGTCTGCACGGCCACCGTGACCACATAGTTGACCATGAGAGCCACGGCCGCTATCTGGGCCACGCGCGGGCCGAAGTTTTCCCGGGCCACCACATAAGACCCGCCTGCCCGGGTGTAGACCGACACCACCTCGCGGTAGGACAGCACGACGAGAGCGATGCCGAGGATGATCACCCCCGTCATCGGCATCAGGATCGTGAACGACGCCAGGCCGAAGAACGGCAGCAGCTCGTGCAGGATCAGTTCGGAGCCGTAATTCGCCGAGGAGATGCCGTCACAGGACAGCACGCCGAGGGCGAGCGGCTTGGACAGCCGCTCTTCGCTGAGTTGCTCATTGACCAGGGGCGGCCCGAGCAGCCGCCGTTTCAGCGTGTAGCCCACGCCCTCGGGCAGGGTGTCGCCCCGGCCGAGGAAGCCCGCTGCCTTGCGCATCGCCAACTGAGGTGCCCTCCACTTTGCCTGACCAGGCCTTCATACCACCGGGTAGAACCAGCCCTGACCGCCGGGCATACGCCGCGCATACGGCTGATACCCGCCCCGGATCTGGCCTAGCCAGGCCTTAACGCACCCTTAGCGGGACAAGATTTGCCTGCCGTTCAACCGATGCCGAAGAATCCCAGGATCGTCGAGCCGAGCAGCAGCAGGCTCATGGCGGAGATCGCCACCGTGCACACGGTAGCCGCCACCCGGAAGAGGGGGCCGTTCGCGGCCCGGCCGAGCAGGCTGCGCCGGTTGGTCAGGATGAGGATGTAGGCCAGGATCACGGGCGTGACGATGCCCTGCAGCACCTGGGTGCCGATCAGCAGGGTGATCAGGTTGATCGAGGTGAGGGCCAGCGCGGCACCGATGATCACCTGCACCGTGAACAGGCCCAGGAACAGCCGGGCCTCGGTGAAGCGGCGGGAGATGGAGCGCTCCACCCCGACCGCCTCGCTGATCGCGTACGCGCTGGAGAGCGGCACCACCGCGCCGGCCAGCGCGGAGGCGCCGATCAGGCCGAACGCGAACAGCAGTTCGGCCCCCGGGCCGGCCACCGGGCGCAGCGCCTCGGCCGCCTCCTTGGCCGAGGTGAGCGGGCCGCGGCCGCCGATGGCCGCCGCGGTGGCGATGATGATGGTGATCGAGATGATGCAGGCGAACACGGCCCCGGAGATGGCGTCGATCCGCGCCCGCGGGTAGTCGTGGATGTCGGCGCCCTTGTCCACTACGCCCGCGGCGGCGTACAGCTGCATGTAGGGGCTGACCGTGGTGCCGATCAGGGCCACGCCGAGCAGCAGGAAGCTCTTCGTGTACAGGAAGTGCGGGATGACCAGGTTGGTGCCGACTTGCGCCCAGTCCGGATGGCCCAGGATCGCGGCGATCGGGTAGGCCAGGAAGGCCAGCGAGAGGATCAGGAAGATCCGCTCCGCGTACCGGTAGGAGCCGAACACCACCAGGGCCCAGATGGCCACCGCGGCGATTGGAATGATCACGTACCGGCTCACGCCCAGCAGCTCGAACGCGGCGCCGATCCCGGCGAACTCCGACACCACCAGCCCGGTGTTGGCCAGCAGCACGCAGAACAGCGCCACCCCGGTGAGCCGGAGGCTGAACTGCTCGCGGATCAGCGCGGCCAGGCCCTTGCCGGTGTGGGTGCCCAGCCGGACCGCCATCTCCTGCACCAGCACCAGCGCGAACGTCACCAGCACCATGAAGAACAAGGTCCGGTAGACGAACTGGGACCCGGCGGAGGCGTAGGTGGCGATCCCGGCCGCGTCGTTGCCGGCGTTGGCGGCGACGACCCCGGGGCCGGCGATGGCCAGGATCATCCAGATCCGGCCCCGGCGGGACCGGATCAGCCGGACCCCGCCCGCCCGGACCCGGGTTAGCGAGGTCGTCCCGCCGCGCACCCGCGGGCGCGGCGCCCCCGGCCCGGCCGGGCCCGGCCCGGCCGGCGCCCCGGCCCGGCCGACGGGCCTGGCCCGGCCGACGGGCCTGGCCCGGCCGTGGAGCCCGGGCCGGCCGTGGAACCCGGCTCGGCCGACGGGTCCTGCTCCCGGGTGCTCACTGTGTCTCCCCGGACGTTCGCGCCGCCCGGAAGCCGGCGCTCACTGCAGAAGCCTGGGGAAGTGCAGCCGGCCGTGCCCCGGCACCAGGGCGTCGAGCACGTCGTCGGACAGGATCCGGCCCAGCGGCCGGCCATCGTCGTCCACCACCAGCAGCGACGACCGGCGGGACTCGACCAGCTCAGTGGCCACCGTGTCCAGGTCGTCCTCGGGCCGCAGGGTCATCAGCGTGCGGTCGGCGTCGATCAGGTCGCCCAGGCGCCTGCTGCCGTCGCTGACCAGCAGGTCGAAGGCGGAGACGTCACCCAGCAGCCGCCCTTCATCGTCGAGTACCGCCACTGAGTCGATCTCGGTCCGGTGCAGGGCCTGCTCGACCAGCCGCTGGCTGACCTGTGCCACCGTCTCGTCGGGCGAGGCGCAGGCCAGCACGCTGGTCATGATCCCGGCCGCCTCGTCTCCCGGGTAGCCGAGCAGCCGGATCAGCTCGCGCTGGGTCTGCTGCGGCATCCGGGCGAGCAGCACGCTCTGTTCCTCGTCGGTCAGGTCACGCAGCGCGTCCACCGCCTCGTCCGGTTCCATCCTGGCGATCAGCTCAGCGGCCTGCTCCGGCTCGACCTCGCGCAGCAGCGCGGTCAGCTCCTGCGGTTCCATCTCCTCCAGCGCGTCCGCGGCCAGGTCGTGCCCCAGGCTCTCGATGACTTCCTGCCGCCCGGGCCGGCCCAGGCCCTCCAGCACGTCGGCCAGCTCGGCGGGCCGCATCTTGCGCAGCGCGGCGTGCGGGGTGCGCAGCTTCACCGCGGCCGGTGCCTCGGCCGAGTCCGCGCCGAACGATTCGATCGCCGCCCAGTCGATCACCCGGTCCGGGGTCGGGTGCCAGCGGAACCGCCACGGGCCCAGCCTGCGCAGCAGGGTCTGCAGGCTGACATCGACCCCGACCAGGTGGATGGGGTCGCCTACCTGGGCCAGGTACAGGTCCGCGGCCCGGATCACCTGGATCTCGTCGGTGTCCACGAGCTGATGATCCAGGATGTCCCGGGCCAGCAGGACCTCCCCCTCCCGCCGCTGGAACTCGCGCAGGTCCAGGCGGGCGGTACGCAGCGTGACGGAGCGGCGGTGCAGCCGGTCGATGGCCGAGGCGTCGAGGAAAGCCCGCCGGCGTCCGACCCGCATGACGAGGCCGGTGACCAGCGGATAGGTTTCCCCGCCGTGTACCTTGGCCAGCAGGTCCGCCACCCGGCCCACCTCGTCGCCGGCCTGGTTGAGCACGGGGCGGCCGATGAGCCCGGCCAGTGACACGATGTCCTGCCGGAGCTGGCGGGATGTGAGGGTGCGCTCAGAGGGCTGGATCAGCCGGGCCAGCGGGGTGTGGTCACGCCGGCGCCGGGTGGGATCGCGGTGATTGAGGAAGAACCGATCGGACACAGCAGCCTCCTGGGCCCGTCGGCTCGGCCTGGCTAGGGGGTTCGCCCCAGCCGCGGATAGCCGGCGAGCGGTCGGTGGGATCGGGAGGAGAGCCGCCCGGCGACCCGGCCTGTTGCGCTGGCCGCGATCGCCGGGGGTGTACTGGAAGGATCGCCGAGCACGGCCGTCACCTCCTGGATCCATCTGCGATCAGTCTGGCTGTATGCCACCCCGGCGACCTTACCCCGGACTGGGCTTATTTTCGGAATCCTGGTGCCTGCGGCGTCTTCCGGCTTTACCACCGGCTTGCCATCTGTTCACCGCGCTGATCGTTCCTGCGCCCCGAGCGGGAGGGCGGCGGATGAAATCAGGCCGGCCGCGCCTGGCGTTGCCGCCGCGGGGCCAGGGTGGGGCAGGATGCCACCGCGTATTCTCGCTGCATGCGCGGATATACGCAGGACAAGGACGCCTACCTCAAGCGCTTGCGGCGGATCGAGGGCCAAGTGCGCGGCCTGCAGCGCATGGTGGAAGAGGACGTCTACTGCATCGATGTGCTCACCCAGGTCTCGGCGGTGACCCGGGCCCTGCAGGCGGTGGCGCTCGGACTGCTTGAGGAGCACCTGGGCCACTGCGTCACCGAAGCGGTCCGGGCCGGCGGCGACGAGGGACGCGAATCGGTGCGCGAGGCCGCGGAGGCCATCTCCCGCCTGGTCAAGTCCTAGTCCCCGGAAGCCCACTCGTGCTCGGGGTCGGCCAGCCGGGCGAACGCGCGCAGGTTGGCCAGGCTCTCCCCCCGCTTGACCCGCCAGGCCCACTCCTTGCGGATCGAGGAGGCGAAGCCGATGGCCAGGGCCGGGTCGAAGTTCTCGTCCGAGTAGGTCAGCACGCAGCCCAGGATCCGGTCCACCTCATCGGTGCTCACCGAGCTCAGCGGCAGCCGGCCCACCAGGTACACGTCCCCGGCCGGGTCGAGGGCGAAATGCACCCCGAACATCCGGCCGCTCCGCTCCAGCAGGAAGCGGTAGAAGCGGGCGTGATCCTCGTCCGGCTGGCGGCAGAAGAACGCCTCCACGTGCAGGCTGTGCCGCCCCGCGATCAGCCACGTCATGGTGGCCAGCTTGTGCTGGCCCTCCAGCTTGACCAGGTAACTGCCCGGCTGCGGGCTCTCCCAGCCCAGTCCCAGGTCCCGCAGGGCGGTCTCGATGGCCGCCGCGGCGTTTTCCTGGTCCGAGGGCGGCGGGTCAGGGGCGGGTCCGGTCATGGCTCTTCATAGTGCCAGCCCGGGCCACCCCGCCCGCAGGCCTGCGGCCGCACTGCCTGCTCCAAGCTCTCTAACGGTTTTTTCGTGGCGGCTGCCTCATGAAGGCAGGGCGCGGGTGAAGCTGGCCGGCGCCCGCCCCTCGTAAGCAGGATCGCTGCTCATCGCGCCCGCGTACACGCTCATCAGCCGGTCCACCGTGCGGGACCAGCCGAACCGGGAGGCGTGCGCCACGGCCCCACGGGACAGCTGCTCCCGCCGGGCGGGCGAGGTGATGAGCTCGCGGAGCGCGTGCGCGTAACTGGCCGGATCATGATCGTTCACCAGGAGGCCGGATTCGCCGTGCCTGACCGCGGTCCGCAGGCCGCCCACGGCGGCGGCGATCACCGGCGTGCCGCACGCCTGGGCCTCGACGGCCACCAGGCCGAACGACTCCGAGTACGACGGCACCATGACCACGGTCGCCGCCCGGTACCAGTCGGCCAGCTCACGCTGCGGGCACGGTGGCTCCAGCCGGATCAGGCCGCCAATGCCGAGGCGGTGCGCCAGCTCGATCAGGCCGTCGGGGTCGGCCCGCCCGGTCCCGCTCGGGCCGCCGACGAAGGCGAGGGTCAGCGTCCGGGCCAGCGCGGGGTCATCCCGGACAAGCTGGGCGGCGGCCCGCAGCACCAGATCGGGAGCCTTGAGCGGCTGCACCCGGCCCGCGAACATCACCACGATCCCGTCCGCGGGCAGGCCGAGCCTGCGCCGGGCCTCGCCCGCCGGCCCGGGCCGGAACACCGCCAGGTCCACTCCCGGGTTCACCGTCCAGACCCGGGCCGGGTCCGCCCCGTACAGCCCCACCAGTTGGAGAGCTTCCTCTTCGGTGTTGGCGACCAGCCGGTCGGCGGTGGACACGACCTCCGTCTCACCCCGCAGCCGCATCTCCGGCTCGGCGGCGTCACCCCGGGCCAGGGCCGCGTTCTTAACCCGGCCCAGCGTGTGCATGGACTGCACCAGGGGAACTCCCCAGCGCTGCCGGGCCACGAGCCCGACCTGGCCAGACAGCCAGTAATGCGCGTGCACCAGGTCATACCGGCCGGGGTCGTGCGCGGCCTCAGCCCGCAGCACCTCGAACGTGAACTGGCACAGCTGAGCGGGCAGATCGGCCTTGTCCAGCTCCTCGAACGGGCCGGCCGGCACATGCCGGACCAGCACGCCGGGCACGAGCTCAGCCACGGGCGGCGCGTCGGGCGAGACAGCCCGGGTGAAGATCTCGACCTCCACCCCGCGACCGGCCAGCCGCTTCGCCACCTCGACCACGTAGACGTTGAGGCCCCCGGCATCACCGGTGCCTGGCTGCTCGAGCGGCGAGGTATGGACACTGATGGTCGCGATCCGCCGGGGGAAGCGTCGCGGCACGGGCATGCACCTCCGACAGCTCAACCACCTGATGGCGCGGGGTGTTCCCGGCCCGGCGCGCCGTCCTGCCTGGGTGCCAGGGCCGAAAGGCAGCCGTCAGGGGACCTCGGGCCCGCCGCGCCGCCCGTCCCGCCCGTTAAGCTCGCAGGTATGGCGACGCTGGTGCTGCTGCGGCACGGAGAAAGCGAATGGAACGCGGAAGGCTTGTTCACCGGCTGGGTGGACGTGGGCCTGTCGGAGCGGGGTGCGACCGAAGCCTCGAACGGCGGGACGCTCCTGCGTGAGGCGGGCGTGCTGCCGGACCTGGTGCACACCTCGGTGCTGACCCGGGCCATCCAGACCGCCAACCTGGCGCTGGCGTCGGCGGGGCAGCTCTGGCTGCCGGTGCGCAGGTCCTGGCGGCTGAACGAGCGGCACTACGGGGCGCTGCAGGGCAAGAACAAGGCCCAGACGCGGGCGGAGTTCGGCGACGAGCAGTTCATGCTCTGGCGCCGGTCCTATGACGTTCCGCCGCCGCCGCTCCCCGACGACGCCCCGTACTCCCAGGCGGGAGATCCGCGGTACGCGCTGCTCCCGCCGGAGCTCCTGCCGCGCACCGAGTGCCTCAAGGACGTGCTGGCCCGGCTGATGCCGTACTGGCACGACGTCATCGTCCCGGACCTCGCGGCGGACGCCACGGTGCTCGTGGTCGCGCACGGGAACTCGCTGCGCGCCCTCGTGAAGCACCTGGACGGTATCTCCGACGACGAGATCGCCGGGCTCAACATTCCCACCGGCATCCCGCTCCTCTACGAGATCGGCGCCGACTTCCGGCCGAAGGAGCCCGGCGGCCGGTACCTCGACCCGCAGGCCGCCGCGGCGGCGGCCGAGGCGGTAGCGAACCAGGGACGCTGAGCGCTCTGGTGTAGCCGGGGTGGCTGGGCTGGCCTGACGCCTTACTTCTGGACAAATCGGACATGACGCCGGACTGGCCGCTATGTGAATAGATGGGGAACAGGGCGGCCGGGCGGCGCTGGCCCGAGGCGGTCCGCGCTGCTCCCGCATACCATCTAGGGGTGTGCGCGCAGGTAACGGTGATCACAGCGGGCTGGGTCACCGAACAGGACACCCCTGGGACAGGAGCCTCCCCATCGTGAAGATCCGGAAGGCGGTCAAGGCGCACCCGGTCACGGATATGCCGGTCCAGCGGAGCCAGCCTCCCCGGCTGCCGGCCGGCATCGCGGCGGTCCTTTCCGTGCTCTCCTCGTCCGCGGTGGTCATCGACAGCGATGACCGCGTGCTCCGGGCCAGCGCTGCGGCCCGGTCGTTCGGCCTGGTTAAGGGCGACCGCCTGATGGTCGGCGAGCTGCTGGCCCTGGCCCGCCAGGTCCGCCGGGACGGCGAGATCAGGGAAGGCGAGATCGAGGTCTCCGGGACCAATTTCGGCGGCCGGACCACGAGCTTCGCGGTCCGGGTGGCCCCGCTCGGGTCCGGGGTGGGCGGCGGCGGCCTGGTGCTGCTGCTCGCCGAGGACCAGACCGAGAGCCGCCGGGTGGAGGAAGTCCGGCGGGACTTCGTGGCCAACGTGAGTCACGAGCTCAAGACCCCGGTGGGGGCGCTGGCCCTGCTGGCCGAGACGGTCGAGGATGCCGCGGACGATCCCGAGGCGGTCCGCCGGTTCGCCGGCCGGATGCGTCAGGAGGCGTCCCGGCTCACCAAGCTGGCCCAGGACCTGATCACCCTGTCCCGGATCCAGGCGGCCGAGCCTATCCCCGACCCGATCCCGGTGGACGTGCCCCTCGTGGTGGCCGAGGCGCTGGACCGGTGCCGGATGAAGGCCAACGCCCATGGCATCGAGCTGGCCGCGGACGGCGACCCGGGCCTGGTCGTGATGGGAGACGAGGACCTGCTCGTCAACGCGCTGCGCAACCTGCTGGAGAACGCGGTCGCCTACAGCCCGGAAAAGACCCGGGTGGTGGTGGCCACCCACCGCGTGGCCGACGTGGCCGAGATCAGCGTCACGGACCAGGGGATCGGGATCCCGCAGCGGGACCTGGAGCGGATCTTCGAACGTTTCTACCGGGTTAACCCCGCGCGATCCCGCGCGACCGGCGGGACCGGGCTGGGCCTGGCCATCGTCAAGCACGTGACCGCCGCACACGGCGGCAAGGTCACGGTCGCGAGCAAGGTAGGCGAGGGGTTGACGTTCACCCTCCGGCTGCCGATTGCGAATCGCCCACGCGCTGCGGCCGGGAGTCCCCTGCCACCAGCGGCATCATCTGCCAGGGAGGCTGTGAAGTGACGCGGGTGCTCGTCGTGGAAGACGAAGAATCGTTCAGTGATGCCCTCTCCTACATGCTCCGCAAGGAGGGCTTCGAGGTCGCGGTCTGCCCGACCGGCCCGGACGCGCTGGAGACGTTCGACCGCGACGGCGCGGACCTGGTCCTGCTCGACCTCATGCTGCCCGGGCTGCCCGGCAGCGAGGTGTGCCGCACGCTGCGCGAGCGGTCGAGCGTGCCGGTGATCATGCTGACCGCGAAGGACAGCGAGATCGACAAGGTGGTCGGCCTCGAGCTGGGCGCCGATGACTACGTCACGAAGCCGTTCTCTTCCCGCGAGCTGGTGGCCCGGATGCGCGCGGTGCTCCGGCGGCGCGGTGAGCCCGAGGACGCTGCGATCTCGACGCTGGAATCCGGCCCGGTCCGGATGGACGTGGAACGGCACGTGGTGACCGTCCGCGGTGAGCATGTCCAGCTCCCGCTCAAGGAGTTCGAGCTGCTCGAGGTGCTGCTGCGGAACACCGGGCGGGTGCTGACCCGGATGCAGCTGATCGACCGGGTCTGGGGCGCCGACTACGTCGGCGACACCAAGACGCTCGACGTGCACATCAAGCGGCTGCGGGCCAAGGTCGAGGTCGATCCGGGGAACCCGCGGCACATCATCACGGTCCGCGGGCTGGGCTACAAGTTCGAGCCCAGCAGCTGAGCCGGGTTCAGGACGTGGGTGTCGCGGTCGGGGTGGCCGCGGCTGACCCGCTCACGGTCGGCGTGGGTGTGGCCGTCGCCCGGCCGTGACGGCGCTTGCCCTTCGCTGACGCGGTGGGCGTCGGCGACGGGGCCGGCGAGAACGTGGCGTACGCGTCCGCCTGGGCGATGACCGGGACGGTCATGCTCACCGTGCCCGCCCGCTGGAACGTGACCAGGATCCGGACGTACGTGCCGCCCGGCAGGCTGCGGGTCAGGCCGGAGAGGATCAGCTCGGGCTCGGGACCGGTCAGCAGTGCGCTCGTGTTGTGGTTCAGCGCGACGCCGCCCGTGGGCAGCGTGACCGAGGTGGCGGAGCCCGGTGCGGAGATGCGGACCAGGCGGTCGCTCGGTCCCGTGTTGACCAGGCCCACGAACAGGCTGGCGGAACTGCCGGCCGGCAGGGTGGCGTTCGGCGGGGCACCGAGGACGAACGCGTTGCGCAGCGCGATTTCGCCGCCGCCTTCCTTGATCGTCGCGGACGCGCCATTCGTGGGCGGGTGCCAGTGCAGGACGGGCGCGTTGCTGCCGGCCTCGCATCCCGCCAGCACCGGGGTCAGCGCGACCGCCGCCGCGGCACAGCTACGGCGCAGGGCGCGGCGGCCCGGCCGAGACGATCGGGACGCGGCCGCAGGCCGCAGGGCGGGACGGCTCAGGGGGAGCATCACGTGCTCTCCTCGTGTTCGTGTGAGGTGCACTTGGGACGCGTGAAAGCGTATCGGCAGCGGGTGGCCGGCCGGTCACCGGCCCACGCGTGTCGCCAGTCGGCCGGGATGACGCCCGCCGGGCCGCCGGCCAGCGGTGGGTCAGGCGGGCCGCAACCCGGCCTGGCCGGCCAGCACCACGGTGCCACCAGGGTCGTCCAGGCCCTGCGGGCTGGCCCCGGTCAGCGCCCGCAGGCTGGCCTGCAGCTGGAGCGCCGGGCCGAGGTTCTGCTGGATCGCGCGGATAAAGCCGTCCTTGCCCACCAGGACCGCGGTCAGCCCGAAGCGCTGGGCCCCCAGGGCGTCGCGGGGGTCGGTCACCACGTGGTCGCCGCTGAGTTGGCTCTGCCTGGCCAGCGACCTGGCCCGGGAAACCGCCGGGCCGGTCGCGACGAAGTAGAACGTCACGTCCGCGGCGGCCGCTTGCGTGCTCAGCTGGCGCGCCGCAGCCATGCACCGGCAGCCGGCCGGCACCAGCGCCAGGACCGCGGGGTGAAGGGCGCGCAGCGGGGACTGGTGCCTGCCCACGATGACGCTGGCCTCAGGCAGCAGGCCGCCGACCTGGCCGGCTGGTGGGCTGGTCCGCCGCGGCACGCTGGTCGTCTGCAGCGTGGTGGGAACCGCCCGCCGCGCCGTGAACATGGTGAGCAGGGTGCCGGCCAGCAAGGTCAGGGCCAGGCAGCTGGCGAGCAGGGGGAGGACCATCCCGTCCCGGGTGAGCGGGCCGCCCAGCCGCCGTACCAGCCGGTGCCGGCGCTGCAGGCGCAGCTCCCGGCGGTACGCCTGGATATCCCGCTCGAGCTCCCGGGCGTCGTCCGGGATCTCGATGTCGACCGGGGGCAGGCCGTAGTCGTCCCGCTCCGGATCCCCACCTCTGTTCACGAGCATCCTTCTCCGGCGTACGCGGACTCGTTGTTCTCCAGTATGTGCCCGCCGCCGCCTTCGCGGCACGGTTGGCCGCCAGCGGATTGAGACCGGTTCGCCCCGGGGACGCCCGGCGCGGCGCTCCTGGCGCTCCCGCCCGGCCTGGCCGCGGGGCGCCCGCACCCGCCGCCAGCGGCTCCGGCCGCACCCTGGCGCAAAGCCCGCCACAAGCCCCTGAGGAGGCCATCCAGGTGAAACCGGCAGGAAACATAAGATCCCGCGCAGGCCGCCCGCGGGGGCCCGGCCCGGCCCGACACGCCCCAGCAGCCGCTTTCTGGGATCCTAAAACGCCCATTGACCTGCACGTTTAACGTGAACGACAGGTAGGGAACCCCGTTGGTCGTGCTAACATTGCTTTAGCGGAAGGGGTATGTGCCACATGACTTTTAAGGTCGGCGACACGGTCGTCTACCCCCACCATGGGGCTGCTCGCATCGAAGAGATCGAGACCCGTTCGATCAAGGGTGAGGACAAGACGTACCTCGTTCTCAAGGTCGATAAGGGTGACTTGACCGTACGCGTTCCCGCGGACAATGCCGAGCTGGTGGGCGTGCGGGACGTTGTCGGGCAGGAAGGACTTGAGAGGGTGTTCGAGGTGCTTCGCGCCCCGCACACCGAGGAACCGACCAACTGGTCACGGCGCTACAAGGCCAACCTTGAGAAGCTCGCCTCCGGCGACGTGAACAAGGTAGCCGAGGTAGTCCGCGATCTGTGGCGCAGGGACCGGGAGCGCGGCCTGTCCGCGGGCGAGAAGCGCATGCTGGCCAAGGCCCGGCAGATCCTGGTCAGTGAGCTCGCGCTGGCTGAGAAGACCAACGAGGACAAGGCAGAGGCGCTGCTCGACGAGATCCTCGCCTCCTGACCTTGCCGCGGCGCGCATATGGTGAGCGGGCTGCCCAGGGTGGGAGTGGGCACGGATGTGCACCCCTTCGGACCTGGGCGTCCGCTCTACCTGGCCGGGCTGTTCTGGCCGGATGAAGTGGGCCTGACGGGCCATTCGGATGGTGACGTGGCGGCGCACGCCGCCTGCGACGCGCTGCTCTCGGCCGCCGGGCTCGGTGATCTCGGCGCCAACTTCGGCACGGCCGAGGCGAAGTGGGCCGGGGCGCCCGGGACCGCCCTGCTGCAGGCGACCGCGGCCCTGGTCGCCGGGGCCGGGTACGCCATCGGGAACGTCGCGATCCAGGTCATCGGCGAGCGGCCGCGGCTGTCCCCCCGGCGCCAGGAGGCTGAGAAGGTGCTGTCCGAAGCCCTCGGCGGGGCCCCGGTCAGCCTGTCCGGGACCACCACGGACGGACTCGGCCTGACCGGCCGGCGCGAGGGCATCGCGGCCATCGCCACCGCCCTGGTGGTGGGAAGGGATTAGCTAGCCACCCGATTAGCCAGCCACCCGATTAGCCAGCAGGGTAGAGCAGCTCCCGGTAACCCGGGCCGTAGTGCTGCTCCAGCTCCTCGAGTGTTTCCTCGGTGTCCGGCTGCACATCCTTCACGATGCAGGCCACCGAGGGCAGGATCCCGGGGTTCCAGGTCTGCGGGTCCCACAGGTGAGCCCGCAGGAACGCCTTGGCGCAATGGGAGAAGACTTCTTCCACCTCGACCAGCAGGGCCAGGCGCGGCCGGCTCCCGCGGATGATCATGTCGTCGAAGAACGCCGCCTCGCGGATCAGCCGGGCCCGGCCGTTGATGCGCAGCGTGTCGTCCCGGCCCGGGACCAGGAACAGCAGGCCGACCTGCGGGTTGCTGAGGATGTTGCCGAACCCGTCGAACCGCTTGTTGCCCGCGCGGTCCGGGATCGCGATCGTGGTGTCGTCCAGCACCCTGGTGAACCCGGGCGGGTCGCCCTTCGGGGACACGTCGCACCGGCCGTCCGCGTCGGACGTCGCGATCAGGCAGAACGGCGACGCGGCCAGCCATTCGCGGTCCCGCTCGTGCAGGGCGGGGCGCACTTTCGTGGCTGGGCGCCGGGCTGGCCTGCCGAGCAGCTCACGTAGTTCCGCCTCGGAGCTCAGTTCGGTCATTTCAGCCAGGTGGGCCACGGTGTTGCTCCTCCGGGGGCTGGTCCGGCGATGACAGAACCAGCCTAACCGGGCACCGTCGCGGCGGGGCCGGGGGTGGTCGGGCCCCGGAGTCGGGGGTGCGGTCAGGCGGCGCGCCGGGAGCGGTCAGGGGGCGGCGGCGCGTGCGAGGCGCGGTCAGGCGGCGCGCCGGGACGCGGTCAGGCGTCGGAGTCGGGCTCGTCCTCGGGTGGCGTCGGCGTGCTCCTCAGCCGGTCGAAGTGCGGCGATGGGGCGGGCACCGGAGCCGGGAGAGGCTGGTGCGGCACGTGGATGCCGCTCCCGGACGGCTGGTCATCGGCGGGGTCATCCTGCGCGGGGCCGGGCGTGTCACCTGACTGGTCCCCGGGCGCGGGGTGCCCGGTGGCATCCTCCGCGTCGGCCTCTTCCAGGGTGACCTGCTCCTGGACGGCCTGCTCCTCTCCCGTGGGCTCCTGGTCGGCCTGCTGCGGACCGGCAGGCCCGGTTCCGGCTGCCCCGTGATCCGCTGCCCCGTGATCCGCCGCGTCGTGACCAGCCGGCTCAGGGCCACCTGGCTCCGGCGTGGCCGTCTCGCGCTCGTCGGCCAGCGCGTTTGCGGCCGGCCCGTGTTCGGCGAGCTCCGCCGCAGCTGCCCTGTCCTGGGCGGGCTCGCCGGGCACGGCCGCCGCGGGCACGGTCGTTGCGGGCACGGCCGCCCCGGGCGGGGTCGTTGCGGGCGGGGTCTCGGGGGGTGCCGGCTGCAGCGGGTGCGGTCTCGGCCGGAGCGACGTCATCTGGCCCGGCCGCCGGCTCCGGCGGTACCGCGGCCGGCGCCTGACCCGGGGGAGCCTGGGCGGGCGGGGCAGGCGTTCGCGGCGGCTGCTCTTCAGCGCCATGGGGCCGGGTGCCATTGGATGGGGCGGGGGCGGCCGGGGATGGCGAGCCCGGAGCCGGCGCGCCGGGTGCGGGGCGATCCGGCGTCCGCGCGGCCGGGACCGTGCCCGCGGCGATGGTGCCCGCGGCGATGGTGCCCGCCGGGATGGTGCCCGCCCGGAAGTTGAGCGGCGTCCCGCCCTCCCGGGCCGCGACGGCGTCGGCGGCCGGGCGCACGGCGCTGGGCTGGGTCTGCGTGCTGTTCTGCACGGGCCCGGTCTGCACGGGCCCGGTCTGCACGGGCTGCGGCGCCGGGCCGGGCCGGTTCAGTATGTCCAGCCCCGGCCGAGCCACGACGGCAGGCGCGGCGTCTGCGGCGGCGGCGGTCTCGGTCAGGTCCTGGCCGGCCACGGCCCCCCGGGTGCGGCGGAACTGCCGCAGCATCGACAGGAGCAGGCTGAACGCCAGCAGCAGGAGGACCCAGGGAAGGACGGCGATAGTCGCGGCGGCTGGTTTGCGGGGGATGTGCGTGCCGGTCGCGTGCAGCGCGTCGGCGGCGGCCACCGCCGCCAGCAGCACGAGCATCGTCAGCCAGGCGTAGGCGCGATGCCACCAGCTCGCGGCCCGCAGCGACAGCACCGCGGCGCAGGACACCACGAGCATCGCGTCGAAGATGACCGGGAAGATCCGGGCCATGCTGGCCGACACCCCGGCGGCCAGCGCGATCTTGTGTATCCCGCCGTAGGAGAGCACGAAGGCGGCCGCGGCCAGCACGATTACCCCGGTGATCGCGGCGATGAGCGCGACCAGGCGGAGCGCGGCGTAGGGGTCCTGCCCCCGGGAGCCGTTCGCTCGGGGATTGCCGTTCATCGGGGCTGGTCCGTCCTTCCTGCGGTGATGCTCTATCACTCCCGGCCCCGACCAAGGACTGGGAATCGGCGCGCCCGCGCCGCAACCGCCGGGTGGCAGCCAGCGGCGCCCGCGGGCATGGCGGAGACCGGAAGGCGAGCAGCCTCCGGGCCCCGTGCCCGCCCGCGCGATCTTGTCGTCTGCGTGCTGCCGGGTCCCTGGGCGGCCCGGCGCCCGCGCTGTCTCACGTCTGTCTCTGCTGTCTAACGTCAAGCTCTGCTGTCTAACGTCAAGGGAGACGATATTGCGTATGGCCCGTGGACTGGGGATATTCGAGGCAAGCCCAGGTACCCGGCGTGTTGCAAGCCGTACCGGACCTGGGCAATCCCGGCCGGGCCGGCCCCGCGGGCGGCGGTCTGCGCGGGGTTCTGGCGGGCCCGCGGGCCCGGCGGGTGTGCGGCCGGGGACGGGCCGCCGCCGGGCCCCGCCGCGCGGCCGCCCGCCCCGCCGCCCGCTGGCTGCCCCGGGCAGGGCGCCTGATCCCGTAGCCTGTGCTGCGTGACGCTCCGCCTCTACGACACTGCTGCGCGCACGGTGCGCGACTTCACGCCGGTGACGCCCGGTGAGGCGTCGCTGTACCTGTGCGGGGCCACGGTGCAGGCGCCGCCGCACATCGGGCACATCAGGTCGGGCGTGGTCTTCGATATCCTCACCCGCTGGCTGCGCGCCAGCGGGTACCAGGTCACGTTCTGCCGGAACGTCACCGACATCGACGACAAGATCCTCCGGGTCGCCGCGGCCGAGGGGGTGCCCTGGTGGCTGGTCGCCCAGCGCAACGAGCGGGCGTTCAGCCGCGCGTACGCCGTGCTGGGCTGCGTCCCCCCGGACGTCGAGCCCCGGGCGACCGGGCACGTGCCCGAGATGATCACCTTGATGAACCGGCTCATCGGGACTGAGCACGCGTACGCCGCCGACGGTGGCGTCTACTTCGACGTCCGCTCCTACCCCGCGTACGGCGCGCTGTCCGGGCAGCGGGTGGATCGCATGCGCCCGGCCGACGACACCGAGCCCAACGACGCCAAGCGCGACCCGCATGACTTCGCGCTGTGGAAGGGCGCCAAGCCCGGCGAGCCTGCCTGGGACACCCCGTGGGGCCCGGGCCGGCCTGGCTGGCACCTGGAGTGCTCCGCCATGGCCACCAAGTACCTGGGGCCCACGTTCGACATCCACGGCGGCGGCCTGGACCTGATCTTCCCGCATCACGAGAACGAGATCGCCCAGTCCCGCGCGGCCGGAGACGGGTTCGCGCAGTACTGGCTGCACAACGGGCTGGTCGGGGTGGCCGGGGAGAAGATGAGCAAGTCCCTCGGCAACTCCCTGCTCGTGGACGCCATGGTGACCCAGGTGCGGCCGGTGGAGTTGCGGTACTACCTGGGGCAGGCGCATTACCGCTCGGGGATCGAGTACTCGCCGGAAGCGCTGGATGAGGCCGTCGCCGCCTACCGCCGGATCGAGAACTTCGTCACCCGGGCCGCCGAGTTCAGCCCGCAGGCCGGCCTGGGCGCTGGCCTGCCTTCCGCGTTCCGCGCCGCCATGGACGACGATCTGGCCGTGCCGCAGGCCCTGGCCGTGGTGCACGACACGGTCCGGGCCGGCAACAACGCGCTGGCCGCAGGCGACACCGCGGCGGCCGCGGCCGCGCTGGGCGAGGTCCGGGCCATGCTCAGCGTGCTCGGCCTCGATCCGCTGACCGAGCCGTGGGCGTCGGCCGGCCCCGGTGACGATCTGCACGCCGTGGTCAGCGCCCTGGTGACGGTGGCCCTGACCCAGCGGCAGGCCGCCCGGGAGCGCCGTGACTACGCGGCCGCCGACGCCATCCGGGACGACCTGCACGCGGCGGGCATCCTCATCGAGGACACCCCGCAGGGACCGCGATGGGAGCTGAAGCGATGACCGGCGGGACAGCAGGCGGATCCGCCCGGTCTGGCCGGGGCGGGAAAACCAAGTCCGGCAAGCCGCGGCCCGGCACCGGCGGCTACGGCAAGCGCAAACTTGAGGGCAAGGGCCCGACCCCGCCCGCGCACCTGCGCCCGGGCCACCCGGCGCAGCGCCGGGCGGCGAAGGCCGCCCAGGGCGGCCCGGCGGGCCGTGGCGCAGCAGCACCAGACGGCGCCCGCCCGGCCGACCGCGATGCCCGCGGGCCGGACCGAGGCGGTGTGAACCGCAGCGGCGCGAGTCGAGGCGGTGCGAGTCGAGGCGGCCGCGGGCCGGAGCGGGAGTACCGGGGCGGGGCGGACCGGGCCCGCGGCGCCGGCGACGCTCCCGAGGTGGTGGCCGGCCGCAACGCGGTCCTGGAGTCACTGCGCGCTCATGTCCCCGCCACCGCGCTCTACGCCGGTCCCCGGGACGGCTCCGACCCGCGGTTCAACGAGGTGATCCGGCTCGCGGCCGACACGGGGATCCCGGTGATCGAGGCGGGCCGCCCCGAGCTGGACCGGCTGACCGGCGGCGCCGTGCACCAGAGCCTGGCCCTGAAGGTCCGCCCGTACGACTACGCCCATCCCGACGACCTGCTGCAGCGCGCCCGCGCCCGCGGCGAGGAACCGCTGATCGTGGCGCTGGACGCGGTCACCGACCCGCGTAACCTCGGCGCGATCGTCCGCTCAGTCGCGGCCTTCGGCGGCCACGGCGTACTGGTGCCCGCCCGGCGTTCCGCGCACGTGAGCGCGGGAGCCTGGAAGGCGTCGGCCGGGGCGCTGGCCCGCGTGCCCGTCGCCTGGGCCCCCAACCTGGTCCGCGCGCTCACCTCCTACCAGGAGGCCGGGCTGTTCGTGGCCGGCCTCGACGCCCAGGGCGACACCGACCTGGGCGACCTTGGTGTGGCCGACGGTCCCCTCGTGCTGGTCATCGGCTCGGAGGGGCGCGGCCTGTCCCGGCTGGTCGCGCAGCGCTGCGACGTGCTGGTGCGGATCCCCATCGCGGCGCAGACCGAGTCGCTCAACGCCGGCGTCGCGGCCGGCATCGCCCTGCACGAGGTAGCCACCCGCCGCTCGCGCTAGCCGTGTTCCTGCTGGGCCCGTGTTCTCTTCTGAGGAGGGGTGACCGTGGACCGGTTGCGGATCGGGACGCTGGGTGCCGCGCGGATCACCCCGGCCGCGCTGATCAAGCCAGCGCGCCACATCCCCGAGGTCACGGTGGCCGCCGTCGCCGCCCGTGATCCCGAGCGGGCCGGGCGGTTCGCGGCGAAGCACCGCATCCGCCGGGTACACGACTCCTACCAGGACCTGATCGACGACCCGGCCGTCGACGCCGTCTACAACCCGCTGCCCAACTCCCTGCACGCGCCGTGGACGCTGCGCGCGATCGCGGCCGGCAAGCACGTGCTGTGCGAGAAGCCGTTCACCGCGAACGCCGCGGAGGCGGCCGAGGTCGCCGTGGCCGCCCAGGCGTCCGGGCTGGTCGTCATGGAGGCTTTTCACTACCGTTACCACCCCCTGGCCCGCCGGATGCGGGAGGTGGTGGCGGCCGGGGAGATCGGCCCGCTGCGCTACCTCGAAGCCTCGTTGTGCTTCCCGCTGCCGCGCTTCTCCGACATCCGTTACTCCTACGCCCTGGCCGGCGGGGCCACCATGGATGCCCGGCTGTTACGCGATCAACTGGCTGCGCATGCTCGGGCCCGGCGAGCCCGAGGTGCTGTCCGCGCGGGCCAGGCTGCACGGCCCGGACGTGGACCGGGCGATGTCCGCCTCGTTCCGCTTCACTGGCGGGGTGCTGGGCCGGATGACCGCGTCGCTGTGGTCCGGCCAGGTGCTCCGGCTGGACGCGAAGGCCGTGGGGGACCGGGGCGTGATGCGGGTCTTCAACTACGTGTCGCCGCAGACCTACAACCGGCTGACGGTGACCGCCGACGGCTACACCCGGCGCGAGCGGGTCAGCGGCGAGCCGAGCTACAACCACCAGCTGCGGGCGTTTGCTGCGGCGGTGCGGCACGGGGAGCCGGTCCTCACCACGCCCGAGGACGCGGTGGCCAACATGACCGTGATCGATGCGGTGTACCTGGCCGCGGGCCTGTCCCGCCGCGGGACCTGAGCCCCGCGGGCCCTGGGTTGGCCCGATCCTTTGTGGCGCGGTGCCGGCTAGCGCGCTATCGTTCGCAATGTGAACACATCAGGCCGGGGGGGCGCCGGGGACGCTGCCGCAGACACCGCTGGGGTAGGCAACACGGAGGCGGATGCTGCGGAGGCAGGCAGCACGGGGGCAGGCAGCACGGGGGCGGATACCGCGGAGGAAGGCGGGGCGGGCGTGCGGCCCGGTCCCGGCCGGCGGACAGACTTCGTCCAGTCCCTGGACCGCGGGCTGGCCGTGATCCGGTGCTTCTCTTCCGAGCGGCCGTCGCTGACCCTGTCGGAAGTGGCCGAGCGGACCGGGCTGACCCGGGCGGCGGCCCGCCGTTTCCTGCTCACCCTGCAGGAACTCGGGTACGTCGGCAGTACTGGGCGGCAGTTCTCGCTGCGGCCGCGGGTGCTCGCGCTCGGCTACGCGTACCTGTCGTCGTTCAGCGTGGCCCAGATCGCCCAGCCCCACCTGGAGGACCTGGCCGAGGAACTGCACGAGTCCTGCTCGGTGAGCGTGCTCGACGGCGACGACATCGTGTACGTGGCCCGCGCCTCCGCCAACCGGATCATGACCATCGCGCTGACCGTGGGCACCCGGCTGCCGCCCTACCCGACCTCGATGGGCCGCGTCCTGCTGGCCAGCCTGCCCGCCGCCGAACTGGACGCGTACCTGCAGCGGACCAGCCTGCGCAAGCTGACCGAGCGCACCGTGGTGGACGAGACGGAACTGCGGAAGATCCTGGCCCGGGTGGCCGCGCAGGGCTGGGCCGCGGTGGACCAGGAACTGGAGGCCGGGGTCCGGTCGATCGCGATGCCCATCAGGGACAGCTCGGGCCGGGTGGTCGCGGCCATCAACGCCAGCGCGCACGCGGCCCGGGTGCCGATGCGGACCCTGGAGAAGCAGTTCCTGCCCCGCCTGCTCGACGCCGCACAGCAGATCGACGCCGAGCTCGCGACCCGGATGGCGGTCGGTACCCGAGCCGTCCGGTAAAGCCGTTATGGGCGCTCAGGCGTGGGCGCGGATGTAGCTGGAGAGCGCGGCGTCGGTGGCCGGGGCCGGGCCGGCCACCCCGGGCGCGGGGGACACCCCGGCCGGGAACTGCCGGGAGACCAGCTCGGCCTGGATCTGCTGCAGGTGCGACGGCTGCCCCGCCGCGGGACCCGGCTCGCTGGCCGCCGGGACGGTCACCCCGGCTAGCGCGTCGTCGGTGCGCGGGGTGGTCAGCGTGAGCACGTCACCGAACCCGGGCGCGGCGGCGTCCCGGGCGGTCAGCGACGGCAGTCCCCAGCGCTGCTCCACGGTCTTCAGGATGGACGTGTGGTCCAGCGGGGTGCTCCCGGCCGGGACCCGGAACACGGTGCCCGGCGCGATCAGCGGCGACACCAGCACGGCCGGGACCCGCAGCCCGAACCGGGTGAAGTCGAACCCGAACTCGCCCGCGTCGTGGTCCGGCGGGATCGCGCCGGAAGGCGGCGGCACGTGGTCGTAGCAGCCGCCGTGCTCGTCATAGGTGATGACCAGCAGCGTCTGCGCCCACGCCGGACCGCCCCGGAGCGCCTCATACACGTCGTGGATGAACTGCTCGCCCAGGGCCACGTCGTAGTTCGGGTGCTGGCTGTTGCCGGTCGAGCTCCAGCCGGGCTCCAGGAACGTGAACGCGGCCAGCGTCCCGGCCGCGGCCGCCGCGGTGAAGTCGGTGAACACCCCGAAATGGCTGGCCGCAGCCCCGCTGATGTCAGTGAACGTGGCCTTCGTCAGCGGCTGCGCGTCGTAGCCGTAGATCGCCCACGACTGCCCGTGCGAATCGAGTAGCCCGAAGATGGACGGCGAGGTGAACGTGTGCGTCTTGTCGTCCATGTGCCCCTGGCTGGTGCCCGCGCAGGCGAACGCCCGGTTGGGCATCGTCTCGGTCGGCACGGAGGAAAACCAGTGATCGCAGACGGCATAGCCCTTGGCCAGGCCGGACAGCACCGGGAGGGCTTCCGGGGTGAAGCAGCCCATGATGTCCTGGGCCGTCGTGCCGGGCACGATGGACCGGCCTTCGCGCGCCTGCCAGCCGAGGGTGTAGGCGAAGTCCTTGATGAAGCCGTCGTTGGACGGCGGCGTGGCGGCAGTCGCCGGGGCGGTGTCGCTCCCGAACAGCTGGTCGTTCGTGGCCATGTAGCCTTCGCCCGGGTCCGCTCCGGGCATGTAGTAGGCGTTGGGGGTGCCCGGCTCGATCTTGAACACGGTGAACGGGGGCCCGGAGGAGGCCGGGTTCGACTCGCTGCCCGTCAGCCCCTCGAAGGGCTGCCCGGCCGGGGACACGTTCCCGGCGCCGGAGTACAGGAAGCCGAGCATGTGATCGAACGACCGGTTCTCCAGCATCAGCACGACGATGTGCTCGACTGAAGACAGGCTGTTCTCACCGGGCATCGCTGCCTCCGTTGCTGACGAGGATCCGGGGGGTAATCTGCGGCCGTGCGGTGCACCGGGCGCGCGCACCATCGTGGCACGGCGGTGCCCGGCGGCGCAGCGACGCCGCCCGGTAGGGTCATGGCTATTCGCCTCGGTTGGGCCGCCCCGGTTGCCCCGCCTCGGTTAGCCCGCCTCGGTTGGGCCGCCTCAGTCAGGGAGAAGGCATATGCAGCTGACCAAGCTCGAGCACGCCTGCGTCAGGCTGGAGAAGGACGGGGCCACGCTGGTCATCGACCCCGCAGCCTGGAGCATGCCGCGGGCGCTGGAGGGCGCCAGCGCCGTGCTGATCACGCACGAGCACTTCGATCATTTCGACGCCGACGGCCTGCGCGCCGCGCTGACCGCCGACCCCGGCCTGCGGCTGTGGACCAACACGTCGGTGGCCAGTCAGTTCGCCGGCTTCAGCCAGGACCAGGTGCACACGGTTGACGAGGGTGACACGTTCACCGCCGCCGGGTTCGACGTGCACACCTACGGGCACCTGCACGCGGTCCTGCACCGGGACATCCCGGTGATCGAGAACACCGGGTTCATGATCGACGGCTCGCTCTTCCACCCGGGTGACTCGTTCACCGTCCCGCAGGATCCGGTCCAGACCCTGCTGCTGCCGGCCAGCGGGCCGTGGCTCAAGACCGGCGAGATGATCGACTACGCGCGCGAGGTGGCCCCGCAGCGCGGGTACGTCATCCACGACGCCCTATTCGGCGACGTCGGCCTCATGGTGCTGGACAACTTCCTGCCGATGTGCGGGAAGGAAGACAGCTTCTCGCGGGTTGACGTGGGGACCACCATCCAGGTCTGACCGGCGCGATCAGGCGGCAGGCCGCGCCGGGGATCAGCCCGGATCGGCGGGGGAGAGCAGGCCGTCGGCGGCAGGCGTCCCCGGCGTGGCGGACCCGTGCAGCCAGTCCCGGCCCTCCTGGTACAGCCGCTCCACTTCGGGCCCGCGCAGCCCGGGCAGCTGCGGCGCGATCCGGTAACCCAGCTGGGCCTGCAGGTACGCCAGGTGCCGGTAGCCCGCCGGGAACCGGGCCAGCCGTGCCGGGTCGAGGGTGAGCCGGGCCCCGGGGTCCACCGGGTCGAGCCGGTCCTTCTCGTAGATCGGCTGCCGCCGGACGATGCCCCAGGCCCCGGTCCGCTTCTCCAGGAAGTCGTAGAAGCGGCCGGTGCAGGTGACGTCGGCGATGATCCCCTCGACCGGGGCGCGCTGCTGGATGGTCATCTTGGTCTGGGCCACCGCCCGGTGGCCCGCCACCTCGCAGCGGGAGCCGCCCAGGAAATGCAGGATGCTCACGCCCGCGTCGAAGCCGTCCCGGCTGGCCTGGACGAATTCGGCGGCCGGGCCCTGGAACCAGGTGGCCGTCATCCAGCCGTCAGCGTGCCAGACGGACGCGAACCCGTCCCAGTCGCCGGCGTCCCTGGTCAGGGCCCACTTCTCCACCAGCTGGCGGATCCGGAACTCCTCCGCCTCCTGCTCAGTCAGCACGCCCGACCCCTCCGTACGTTTGGCCCCTCAGTTTGAGGCGATCCTCCTGGGGCAGTCTGCCCCGGTGAAGATCCAGACGCGAGGCCGGCCGCCGCGGTGGCCGGCCGCCAGCGATGGGCCGGGGATGAGGATAACTGGCGGGCCAGCGGCGAACGAACCGGGCGGATGGGCCACCGGGCTGGTGCCCAGCGACGATCTGCTCCGGCTGGCTACCGCGTGGACGATCGGCCTCGACACCTTGGCCCGCGCCGCGGTAGCGGCGGTCACCGCGGTCGCGGAGACGCAGCTTCGCTCGATGATGGCCGAGGCGCTGAGCGGCAAGTTCGCGGACTGGGTGTTCGTCGACTTCCTGACCAGCCCGCCGCGCCGTGCGGTGTCCGCCCGGGAGCCCGACCCCGGCCTGATCGCGGCGCTCGGTGAGGTCACCGCGCAGTCCTGCCCCGTGATCAGCTCGGCGGTGAGCCGGTGCACCCCGGAGGTCCGGGCCTCGATCGACGACGAGTGGATGCTCGGCGGCCTGTCCGACGGCCGCCCGGTGGCCAGCGTGATCGGCGCCCGCTCGGTCGCGGTCGGGCCCATCGTGTCCGGTGACGCGGCCTGCGGGGCCATCACCGTGGTGCGCGGCCGGGTCGGCCCCCGGCTGGGGTTCCGCGAGCTCGGCGTCCTGTCCCAGATCGGCCGGCTGGCCGGCGTGGCCGCCGAGCGGCTCGCGGCGGTTCCCGGCGGGGCCTAGCGCCCGGGGAAAGGGGGGCCTGGCGCGCTGGGGACGCGGGCCTGGAGGAGATCGCCAGCCCGATCACCGCCGAGGTCGCCAGCACCGTCGGCGCCTCCGCGGCCTAACCCCCCACCCCCCGGGCCACACCCACCCCGCCAGCCACGGGCCCCGCCAGCCACGTGTCCCGTTCGTGATCATGGGGTTGATGGCGCTATAACGCCACTAACCCCATGATCACGAACGGGGCGGTGGGGGCGTTGGGGCTGGTGGTGCTAGTGAGGCTGGTGTAGGGATGGGGAGGGGTGGCAATGGGGTGGGGCGGCCCGGCGGGGAGCTGAGGGTGCCCCGAGAACGGGTCAGCTCACCAGGGCCGGGCCGCCCCGGCTGGCGGGCTGGGCGCCCCTGCAGCGTCAGCGGGGCGCCCAGCCCGGGTCAGGCGCGGGCCAGGGTGAGGGCGGCCGCGGTGATGGCCCGGGAGTCGATGCCGGCGTCGGCGAGCTGGTCCTCGGGGGTGGCCGAGCCGGGCATCTCGCGCACGGCCAGGCTGCGCACGATGGGCAGTGCCTCGACCGCGGCGTCCGCGAAGACCTCCAGCACCGCGTCGCCCAGGCCGCCTTCGGCCCAGTGGTCCTCGACCGTGATGATGCGCCCGGTGTCCCGGGCGGCCTGCCGCAGCGTGGTCGCGTCGATGGGCTTGACCGAGTACACGTCGATCACCCGGGCGCTCACGCCGCGCGCGGCGAGCTGGTGGGCCGCGGACAGCGCCTCGTGCACGGTGATGCCCGCCGCCGCGATGGTCACCTGGTCGTCCGCGGACGAGCGCAGCACCCGGCTGCCGCCCACCGGGAATTCCTCACCCGCTTCATAGATAACGGCCGTGCCGCCCCGGGTCAGGCGGAGATAGCTGACGCCTGCGCGGTCGGCCACGGCGGCGGTCAGCCAGGCGGTCTGGTTGGCGTCACACGGGTAGAGCACCGTGCTGCCGTGCAGCGCCCGGAACGCGGCCAGGTCTTCCAGCGCCATCTGGGACGGGCCGTCCTGGCCGATGGAGACCCCCGCGTGCGTGCCCGCCACCCGCAGGCTGGCCCGGCTCACCGCGGCCATCCGCAGGAAGTCGTAGGCGCGGGTCAGGAACGCGCCGAAGGTGGCCAGGTAGGGCGTCCAGCCACGGGCCTGCATGCCGAGGGCGGCGGCGGTCATCTGCTGCTCGGCGATGTAGAACTCGAAGAACCGCTCAGGGTGCGCGTCGGCGAAGTACTGGGTCCGGGTCGAGTCACTCACCTCGCCGTCCAGCACGACCACGTCCGCCCGGGCGCCGCCGAGCGCGGCCAGGGCCTCGCCGAACGCGTCACGGGTCGCCACCGAGGACCCCACCTCATAGCCGGGCAGGTGCAGCTGGCCGGCCTGGAACGCGTGCGGCCGCTGCCGCTGCGCGGGCGGCTGCACCTCCACCCGGGCTGACCGGGGGCCGCCCAGCTCGCGGATGGCCTCCTCCGCGTCCGGCAGCGGCTTGCCGTGCGCGCCCTCGGCGTCCTCGACCGCCGCCACTCCCCGGCCCTTGCGGGTCCGGGCCAGGATGACCGTGGGCCGGCCGGTGGTCTGCGCGGCCTCCGCGTACGCGCGGTCGATCTCGGTTACCGAGTGCCCGTCGATCTCGATCGTGTGCCAGCCGAACGCGGCGATCCGCCGGGCGTAGGCGCCGGTGTCCCAGCCGTGCCGGGTCGGGCCCCGCTGGCCGAGCCGGTTCACGTTGACGATCACGGTCAGGTTGTCCAGGTCGTGGTAGGCGGCGTGCTCGAACGCCTCCCAGACCGACCCTTCAGCCAGCTCGCTGTCCCCGCACAGCGCCCAGACCCGGTACGGCAGCTGGTCGAGATAGCGCCCGGTGAGGGCGAGCCCGACGCCGACCGGCAGGCCCAGCCCGAGTGAGCCGGTGGCCACGTCCACCCAGGGCAGCCTGGGGGTGGGATGCCCCTCCAGCCGGCTGCCCCGGCTGCGGTAGCTGAGCAGCTCGTCGTCGCCGATCGCGCCGGCCGCCCGGTACATCGCGTAGAGCAGCGGCGAGGCGTGGCCCTTGGAAAAGATCAGATGGTCATTACCGGCCGCGTGCGGGTCGGTGAAGTCATAGCGGAGGTGCCGGGCGAGCAGCACGGCCATCAGGTCAGCCGCCGACATCGACGACGTCGGGTGCCCCGAGTTCGCGGCGGCGCTCGCCCGGACCGAGTCCACGCGCAGCTGCTGGCCGAGTTCCTGCAGCCGGTCGGTTGACGTGCGGTCCAGCAACGCTGTGTGGTTCATGGTCCCTCCGAACGGTTGCTGGCCGGCGGCCCGCCGGGGCCCGTGGTCCAGGCCCCCGCGGGCTAAGCCCCGTGGTCCAGGCCCACTGCCGTCCAGACTTACCCGCTGCCCCCGATCGGCTGCTTTACACCGGGCGGGGATTAGCGTCCCGGCCCGGGGGTAGCCGGGCGGGCTAGAGCCTCCCGGCCCGGGGGTAGCCGGGCGGGCCAGGAATGGCCCAGGCAGTGATCGGGTGGAGGGAACCAGTGAAATCGCTGACGAGGCGGCCCGGCGCGGCGAGCGCCCCGGCCAGTGGCATCGACCGGATGGTCCGCAATGTCTCGACCGGGCATTTCGAGCGCAGTCTCTCGGCCCTGACCGCCGCGGGCGCACTGGTCACCGCGGCCGAGATCTTCTTCGAGCACGACAGCGCCAGCTTCGGCAACAAGATGATGTGGATCCCGGTCGCGCTCGGCCCGGTGGGCGCGGCCGCCGGGGTGGCCGGGTTCTTCAGCCGGCGGCTGGCCAAGACCGCGCTGCCGGTCGCCTCCGCGGCGATCGTCGCGAACGGCCTGCAGGGAACTTACCTGCACGCCCGGGGCATCGCCCAGAAGCCCGGCGGCTGGGCCAACGCCCGGTACAACCTGGAGATGGGGCCGCCGCTGCTGGCCCCGCTGCTGGTCACCATGGTCGGCGGGATGGGCCTGCTGGCCGCGATCCTGCGGCGCGAGCAGTGAGCCGCCGCGCCGCCAGCCCGCCGGCGTCCGGCGGGCCCAGGACGCCGGGCGGCGGTCCGGAGCGGTTCCCCGGCTTCGACGTCATGACCCAGGTGGCGCACTGGGATCCGGCTACCGCCGCCGCCGTGGAGTCGCGGCTCGGGCCGCCGCCGTCGCCGCGGTTCTTCAGCCCCGCCGAGGAGGCCGCCGCCACGGCACTGCTCAACCTGATCCTGGGCCAGGACACCGAACCGCGGGTGCCGGTCACCGCGATGGTTGACGCGCGGCTGGCCGAGGCCCAGACCGACGGATGGCGTTACGCCGACATGCCCGAGGATGGGCAGGCCTGGCGGGACACGCTGGCCGGCCTGGACGTCGACGCGCAGGTCAAGTACGCGGCCGCGTTCGCTGAGTGCCCGCCCGCCGACCAGTGTGCGCTGATCCAGGCGGTGCAGGATCTCGGCTCGGGCGACTGGCACGGCCTGCCGGCCAGCCGGGTCTGGAGCCTGTGGACCCGCTACGCGTGCACCGCGTTCTACGCCCACCCCTGGGCCTGGAATGAGATGGGCTTCCCCGGCCCCGCCTACCCGCGCGGCTACAAGAACAAGGGCGTCGGGCGGCGGGAGCCGTTCGAGCAGGCGGATGGCCGGCCCGCCGACGACCCCGTGCGGGAGGGCGAGTGAGCACCCAGGTCCGTAAGCGGAATGAATCGGCCTGGCTGCTGCCTAACGACGGCACCCGGACGGACCACCGGCTGCGCCGCGACATGCGGCGGTTCGCCGACACCGACGAGATCGACCTGGTCATCGTGGGCTGCGGGGCGGGCGGCTCGGTGCTGGCGCAGCGGCTGGCCCGGGCCGGCTGGCGGGTGGCCGCGCTGGACGCCGGGCCGTTCTGGGACCCGGACACGGACTGGTTCAGCGACGAGGCCGCGTCCCATCACCTGTACTGGACCGAGCCACGGGTGATCACCGGGGCCGATCCAGTGCCGCTCGGCTCGAACAACTCCGGCCGCGGCGTCGGCGGGTCCATGGTCCACTACGCCGGCTACACCCCGCGTTTGCATCCCAGCGACTTCGAGACCCTCACCCAGGACGGGGTGGGCGCCGACTGGCCGCTCAGCTACGGTGACCTGCTGCCGTACTACCGGGCGATCGAGGAGGAGTTGCCGGTCGCCGGGGAGCACTGGCCCTGGGGCGACCCGCACGGCTACCCGCACCGGCCGCATCCGGTCGGCGGCAACGGCGAGGTGTTCCTGCGCGGGGCCCGGAAGCTGGGCATCACGGCCAAGGTCGGCCCGGTAGCCATTCCTAACGGCCGGTTCGGCAACCGCCCTCATTGCATCTACCGCGGATTCTGCCTGCAGGGATGCAAAGTCAACGCCAAAGCGTCCCCGCTGATCACGCACGTCCCGGACGCCCTCGCCCGCGGCGCCGAAGTCCGGGCCGACGCCATGGTCACCCGGATCGGGGTCGACGAGCGGACCGGGCGGGCCACCGGCGTGCACTATGTCCGGGGCGGCCGGGAGCGTTTCCAGCGGGCCCGGATGGTCGCGGTGGCCGGCTATTCGATCGAGACGCCGCGGCTGCTGCTGAACTCCTCCTCCAGCCGGTTCCCGGACGGGCTGTGCAACGACTTCGACCAGGTCGGGCGCTACCTGATGGTCCAGGGGGCGCCGCAGACCGCGGGCCGGTTCGACGACGAGATCCGGATGTACAAGGCACCCCCGCCGGAAGTCAGCTCGGAGGACTTCTACGAGACCGACCCGTCCCGGCCCTACCGGCGCGGATTCTCCATCCAGAACGTGTCACCGCTGCCCATCACGTGGGCCGAGCACGTCGCGGCCCAGGGGCACTGGGGCCGGGCCCTGCGCGACTACATGAGCGACTACGTGCACTGGTGCTGCCTCGGCGCGCTGTGTGAGTTCCTGCCCCAGGCGGACAACCGGGTCACGCTGGACGAGGAAACCGACCGTCACGGGCTGCCGGTGGCCCGGTTCGCCTACTCCCAGTGCGATAACGACACCCAACTGCTCCACGCGGCGCAGCGCGTCATGGAGGACATCCTGCACGCGGCCGGGGCGGATGAGGTGATCACCATCCAGCGGTTCGCGCATCTCGTGGGCGGGGCCCGGATGGCCGCCGACGAACGGCACGGCGTGGTGGACGGCAACTGCCGCAGCTTCGCCGTACCCAACCTCTACATCACCGACGGGAGCGTGCTGCCCACGCAGGGCAGCGCCAACCCGGCGCTGACCATCATGGCCGTCGCCGCCCGCGCCGCAGGCCTGCTCCAGGCCGGCGCCCGCGGCGGCCCAGCGTGAGGAGGAAACCCATGCCAGGACGCGAGGAACTGCCGTCGGCCCTCCGCCGGTCGCCCGCGGCGGCCCGGGACGGCGGGAGGGGGGCGTGATGACGGTGCTCGTGGCGGTACAGGACCGCGCCGGGGCGCGGGCGGTGATCCGGGCGGCCGCGCAGGAAGCCAGGTTCCGGCAGGCCAAGCTCGTCGCGCTGGCCGTCTACAGCGCAGACGGCGCGGTCGCGGCGTCGGCCGCACGCCCGGCCGGAGGCGCGCTGCGGACCGCCGATGAGGCGCGGGCCCGGGCCGAGGACGTGCTGCGCGACGCGACCCTCGACGCCCTGGGCCCCGAAGCCGCGCAGGTGGAACTGCGGGTCACGCAGGGCCTGCCGGGGCGCGCCCTGGTCGCCGCGGCCTGCACGCTGAGTGCGCAGCTGCTGGTGGTCGGCTCGCGCGGCGAGCACGCCATGGCCTGGCTGCTAGGCAGCCAGCACGTGCTGCGCAACGCTCCATGCCCGGTGCTCGTGGTCCCCGGCACAGGCTGAGGCTCGCCTGTTTCATGCCGGCTAACGAGGGCAGCGGACGGGGGTACCCCTCGCCTGGCCCGGAAGCGCGGCCAGGCACCAGACGACAACAGCAACTTCCAGGAGGTTGCATGAAGGCCGTCGTATACAAGGGTCCATTTGAGGTCGCGGTCGAGGACGTTCCCGACGCGCGGATCGAAGCGCCGAACGACGCGGTGGTACGGATTACCACCACCAACATCTGCGGATCCGACCTGCACATGTACGAAGGGCGGACCAACGTGGAGGAGGGCAAGGTCCTCGGCCACGAGAACATGGGCATCGTCGAGGAGACTGGCCCGGGAGTGACCTGGATCAAGCCGGGCGACCGGGTTTCCGTCCCCTTCAACATCGCCTGTGGCACGTGCCGCAACTGCGTGGACGGGTGGACCTCGTTCTGCCTGCGGATGAACCCCACCGAAGGTGTGGACGGCGCCGCCTACGGCTACGCGCAGATGGGCCCCTACCAGGGCGGCCAGGCCGAGTACCTGCGGGTGCCGTTCGCGGACTTCAACCTGCTCCCGCTGCCGGCCGGCCCCGAGTACGAGCGCGACTTCACCATGCTCTCGGACATCTTCCCGACCGGATACCACGGGGCGGTGCTGGCCGGCGTCAGCCCGGGGGACACCGTGGTGGTCTACGGAGCGGGCCCGGTCGGCCTGCTCGCCGCGCACAGTTCCTACCTGCGGGGCGCGTCCCAGGTCTATGTGGTGGACATGCAGAAAGACCGCCTGGACCTGGCGGCCCGGTTTGACGCCACCGCGGTCAACGTCGCCGACGGCGACCCGGCCGAGCAGATCATGGACGCCACCCACGGGCTCGGTGCGGACCGCGGCATCGAGGCGGTCGGCTATCAGGCTCACGACCCGGCGGGTGAGGAACACCCCGAGATGGTGCTCGACGGGCTGATCAAGTCGGTGCGGACCACCGGCGGGATCGGCGTGGTGGGCGTCTACGTGCCCAGCGACCCCAAGGCAGCCAGCCAGAGCGCCCAGCAGGGCCGCATCGGCTTCGACTACGGCACCTTCTTCCAGAAGGGGCAGGCCATGGGGACCGGGCAGTGCCCGGTCAAGCGGTACAACGAGCAGCTCCGTGACCTGATCGTGGCGGGCCGTGCGACGCCCTCGCTGCTGGTCTCACACGAGCTGCCGCTCACCGAGGCGCCTGGCGCCTACGAGAAGTTCGACCAGCGGGTGGACGGCTTCACCAAGGTCCTCCTGCATCCGGCGAACACCTGAGCGTCCGGCCCGGGTACCAGCGGCTGAGCACCCGGGCCGGGCTTGACCGCTCGCCCGCGTGGCATTCAACGGCGATGCCACGCGGGCGAGCCGCCGCCGGAAGCTACCGGTAGCTGACCCGGTGCTCCGGGCCGAGCAGGCACTCGCGGAGGTAGTCGAGGGCCCGGGCCAGCAGCCGGGACACGTGCATCTGCGACACGCCCAGCTTCTGGCCTATCTCAGCCTGGGTCATGTTGCCGTAGAAGCGCATAGCCAGGATGTGCTGCTCCCGCTCGGGCAGCTCGTTCCAGTGGGTGGACACCGCCTGCATGTCCAGGGTGTGCTCCACCTGCGGATCTTCCCCGCCGAGCAGGTCACCCAGGGTCGCCGCGTCGTCGTCGGCGGATACCGGCGCGTCCAGCGAGTGGGGATGGAAGACCATGTCGGCCCGGTTGGCGTCCCGGATCTCCTCCAGGCTGACGCCCAGATGGCGGGCGACCTCGTCGTCCGTGGGCACGTGCCCCAGGTCCTGGACGAGCGCGGCCCGGGCCTTGCGCACCCGCAGCAGCAGCTCCTGCACCGGCCGTTTCACGTGGACCTGCCAGCGCTTGTCGCGGAAGTGCCGCTTGATCTCGCCGGAGATACACGGCTGGGCGTAGGCGGCCAGGTTCCCGCCGAAAGCCGGGTCGAAATTGTTGATGGCCTTGAGCAGGCCGACGTACCCGACCTGCATCAGCTCTTCCTCGGGCTCCGGGCTGTCCCGGTAGCGGCGGGCGCATGAGCGCACCAGCGAGCGGTACCGCAGTACCAGGGCCTCGCAGGCCGCGGAACGACGCCGGGATCCCGCCGGCAGCGTGTGAACCAGTTCGAGCAGTTCGCCGTCGTCCTGCGCTGCCGGGTCGGCGGCCGGTGGCGTGGGCGCGAGTGGGATCGCATCCGCCACGTCTATCACCTCGAAATCCTGCGGGGAATCAGTACCTCCCGAGGATGCCCCCCGCACGGGATGTAAACATGCGTGCGCACAGTAATCGTGGCCGGCCGGGCCAGGTGCGGTGCGCGGCGGCCGGGGCCAGGTGCGGTCCTCAGCCCTCCCGGTAGCGCTCCGCGTCCGCGGCCCGTAGTTCGAGGCCCAGTCCGGGCCGTCCCGGATCGGGGGCCAGCGTGCCGCCGTCCGGATCCAGCGCTCCCTCGAAGAACATGCGCTCGATCCGCTGATGATCATGGAAGTATTCCAGGTGGCGCAGGTTCGGCACGGCCACGGCCACCTGCGCGTGCAGGTTCGGCGCGCAGTGACCGGACACCTGGACGTTATGCGCGGCGGCCAGCGCGGCGCCGCGGAGGAACTCGGTGATGCCGCCGCACCGGGTCACGTCGAGCTGCAGGCAGTCCACCGCACCCGCGGTCAGCAGCCGCTCAGAGTCGGCCAGCGTCCAGCTGTACTCGCCCGCCGTCACGTCGGGCCGCACCTGCTGCCGGACCGCCGCCAGCCCGGCGAGATCCTGCGAGGACACCGGCTCCTCGAACCAGCTGACCCCGAATCCGTCCATCTGGCCGGCCATCCGCACCGCCTGCCCGGCGGAGTAACCGCCGTTGGCGTCCACGTAGAGCTCGGTATCCGGCCCGACGACCTCCCGGGCCAGCGCCACCCGGGCCAGGTCGCGTGCCTCGTTGCTGCCCCACGACTCGCCGATCTTGATCTTGACCCGGGGGATGCGGTCTTTCTCCACCCAGCCGGTCAGCTGCTCGCGGGTGCGCGCATCGTCGTAGCTGGTGAAGCCGCCGCTGCCGTACACGGGCACGTCGTCCCGGGCCCGCCCGATCAGGCCCGCGACCGGGCAGCCCAGCAGCCGCGCCTTCAGATCCCACAGCGCGATGTCGGCGGCGGACAGGGCCATCGCCCCGATGCCGGGCCGCCCGACGTTCCGCAGCGCCCGGGTCATGGCCTCGTTCGCACCGGTGACGTCCAGGGCACTGCGGCCGGCCACCACGCCAGCCAAGATGCCGGTCACCACCGGGGCGGCCGCCGCCGCGGTGTAACTCCAGCCGATGCCCTGCTGGCCCCCGGCTCGCGCGGTGACCAGCACGAGCGTGGTCTTGTCCCAGGCCAGGGTGCCGTCGGCCTCGGGGGCGTCGGTGGGTACCACGTAGACCGCCGCGTCCAGGCCCTCCACGGCCGGATCGGCCACCGCTCTGGCTCCGCCCATGATCACCCACTTCCTCCCGGCTGACGCCGCACCGGCCGGCTCGGCCCGCGTCCGTCCTCCTGCTACCTGCGGTGCGGGGGGCCAAACCTCGGCGCATGTTTGGGACCACCGTCTGAGGAGAGCCGTGAGGGGGCGGATTCGCCTGCCCGCACTAACCACGATCAGTTGGAGGTCCGCAGATGGCACAGATCGCATCCGAGGCTCTGGTCGAGAGGCTCGCGGACTGGGGCGTGGACACTGTCTTCGGGATCCCGGGCGACGGCATCAACGGCATCATGGAGGCCTTCCGCCGGCATCAGGACCGGGTGAAGTTCGTGCTGGTCCATCACGAGGAGGCCGCCGCGTTCATGGCGACCGCCCACGCCAAGGCGACCGGCCAGATCGGCGTCTGCCTGGCCACGTCCGGCCCCGGCGGCATTCATCTGCTGAACGGGCTGTACGACGCGAAGCTCGATCACATGCCGGTGCTCGCGATCACCGGCATGCAGGAAACCTCCGTGCTGGGCACCGGCTACCAGCAGGAAGTGAACCTCGACAAGCTCTACGCGGACGTCGCCGTCTACGACCAGATGATCTACAACCCGGCGCAGCTGCCCGCGGTGGTGGACATCGCGGTGCGCACCGCGTACGCCCGGCGCGGGGTGGCGCACCTGACCCTGCCCAACGACCTCCAGGTGGCCAAGGCGGGCGAGAATCCCTACGCGGAGGTGGGCCCGGCCCGCACGCCGGCGACCGCGCCGATCCGGCTGGCGGCCCCCGGCCGGCCCAGCGAGGACGACCTGCAGCGGCTGGCCGACGTGCTGAACGCGGGGGAGAAGGTGGCGATCCTGGCCGGCGCGGGGGCCCTGCACGCCCGGGAGCAGCTGCTCGCGGTGGCGGAGACGCTGGGCGCGCCGATCGTCAAGACCCTGTCCGGCAAGGCCACCGTGCCGGACGACTCGCCGTACACGACCGGCGGGATCGGCCTGCTCGGCACCGCGCCGTCGGAGGAGCTGATGGATGACCTGGACACCCTGTTCATGGTCGGCACCAACTTCCCGTACACCAAGTTCATGCCGGAGCCCGGCAAGGCGCGGATCGTGCAGATCGAGGCCGACCCGGCCCGCGCCGGGGCCCGGGTGCCGACCGAGGTGCCGGTGGTCGGCGACGCCCGGGAAGGCCTGCAGGCCCTGCTGCCGCTGCTCAAGCAGCGGTCCGACACGTCCTTCCTGGAGAAGTACCAGAAGCAGATGGGCAAGTGGCGGGAGAAGATGGCCGCGCTGCAGGACGAGAAGCGCGACCCGATCGCCCCGGAGTTCCTGGTCAGCGTGCTCGATGAGCTGGCCGCGGACGACGCCATCCTGACCTGCGACAGCGGGACCATCGCCACCTGGGCCGCGCGGCACTGGCACATCCGGGCCAGCCGGCAGTTCTACCTGTCCGGGAACCTGGCCACCATGGCGCCGGGCCTGCCGTACGCGATCGGGATCCAGCACGCGTACCCGGGCCGGCAGGTCATCGGCTACGTCGGTGACGGCGGGTTCTCGATGCTGATGGCCGAGTTCATCACGGCCATCCAGCACCACCTGCCGGTCAAGATCGTGATCAACAACAACAACTCGCTCGGCCAGATTCTCTGGGAGCAGATGGTGCTGGGTTATCCCGAGCACGGGGTGCGCTACCCGGAGCCGTTCGTGGACTACACCGCCATCGCCACCGCCAACGGCGCGCTGGGCCTCAAGGTGAGCCACGCCAGCGAGGTCCGCAACGCGATCAGCCAGGCGCTGAGCCACGACGGCCCGGCGCTGGTCGACGTGAACGTGAACCAGGATGAGCCTCCGCTGCCAGGCAAGGTCGAGTACCAGCAGGCCAAGAAGTTCGCCGAGGCCTTCCTGCGCGGGCAGCCGCGCAAGTCCACGATCGCGACCACGCTGTTCCGGGACAAGATCGACCAGCTCAAGGGCTAGCCGGTTCGCCCCGGTCCGCGGGCGGCCGCCGGCGCTGACGCGCCGTGCGGCCGCCCGTGTTCGTGCCGGGGTCCAGCGGCAGCCCGCTGGGCGGCTTGACCTCCGTCAGCCGCAGGTAGGTGATCAGCCGCTGGCCACCCCGGGTGGACAGCCGGGTCAGCACCTCCGAAAGCTCGGCCACATCGCGGGCCACGACGCTCAGCAGGTAGTCCATCTCTCCCGCTACGTTGTCCGCCGCGACGATCTGCGGCAGGGCCCGGAGCTGGTCCTCGAAGATGCGGGTGGCCCGCGGATCATGGCGCCCGAGCGTGGCGAACACGTAGAGCTGCAGCGGGAACCCGGCCGCCTCCGGGTCGAGCTCGGCCCGGATGATGCGGATCACCCCGGACTCCTTGAGCGCGCGCACCCGGTGCAGCGTCGCGGCCGGGGACAAGCCGGCCAGCCGGGCCAGCTCGACGTTGGTCCTGTCCGCGTCGGCCTGCAGCGCGGTTAGCAGGATGAGGTCAACTTCATCAAGGTTTACAGCCATGAAACCAAATAATATTTCATCGAGAGCCTCCTACAGCCAATTCTAGTCTGCGGTCACGCATTCTGGATGCATGAACATCGACCGCCGCCGCGCCCTCGTGGCGCTCACCGTAGCCGGGCTGCTGTGGGGCAGCACGGTTCCCCTGTCCAAGATCGCCCTGGGCTGGCTGCCGCCCGGCTGGCTGGCCGCCATCCGGTTCGCCGTGGCCGCCGCCGTGCTGCTGGCCGCGACGCGGTCCCGGCTGCGCGCGGCGTGGAGCCCGGCGATCCTGGCGTGGGGTGCGGCGGGGTACGGCGGGACGGTCCTGCTGCAGAACACCGGCATCACCCGGACGAGTGTCAGCCACGCGGCGCTGCTCATCGGTACCGCCCCCGTGATGGTCGCCATCATCGCCGTGGTGTGGCACCGCAGCGTGGTGCGCCCGGTCGCGTGGGCCGGCTTCGCTGTCTCGCTCGGCGGGGTCGGACTGATCGCCGCGGGCGGCGGTGGCGGCGCGAACCTGGGTGGCGACGGCATGGTGCTGGCCTCGGTGCTGCTCTCGGCCGTCTTCACCGTCGGCCAGACCCGGATGCTGCGCGGCCGCGACCCGATCGCCGTGACCGCGGTCCAGTTCCTGGGGGCGGCCCTGGCCACGGCGCCGTTCAGCGCGCTGACCGAGGGCGTGCCGCCCGCGCCCGCGCACGCCGCCACCCTGCTGGCCGTGGTCGCGCTGATCGCGGCCGGGACCCTGCTCCCGTTCACCCTGTTCGCCTTCGGGCAGAGCCGGCTGCCGGCCGAGACCGCCGGGGCGTTCCTCAACATCGAGCCGCTCGTCGGCGCGGTGGCGGGCGTCGTGGTCTTCGGTAACCCGGCGGGCCTGGCCCAGCTCGGCGGGGGCGCGGCCATCCTGGGCGGCATCGCGCTGAGCAGCGTGCGGCGCCTCGGCCGCCGCGCGGGGCGCCCGGCCCCCGCCGCGCCGGTCGCCGCGCCGGTCGCGGCGCAGAGCGTTCCGGCCGCCCTGGCTGCGGGCGCGGGCCGCGAGGGCGGCCTGGACCGCCAGCCCGTCCTGCCTGGCCAGCCTGTGCCGCCTGGCGGACGTGCTGCCTGGCCTGGAGGTGCTGCCTGGCCTGGAGACGCTGGATCGCCAGTTTGCGCGGCATGGCCAGGACCGGCGGGGGGTGCTGGCCCGTGGCGGCTCGCGCCGCCGGCGGCTGGCCACGGAGCGGGGATGCTCGGTGGCCGCCGCTCCCGCGGCCGCCCGCCACCCGGCCGGCCTCCTCCGCGCGCCCGGTGGGCCCGGGGCCGGGCGGCCACCCCGCATCGGGCTCCGGCGTCCGCGCGGGCAACTCCGCCCGGGGGGACGCCGCCTGGACACCTACGGGCCTGGGGGTGACGGACCAGGGGCCAGCCGGCCCGGGGCCGGCCAGCGCGGGGTCGGCCAGCACGGGGCTGGCCGCCGCGGGGCTGACCAGCACGGGGCTGGCCGGCGCGGGGTGCGCCACCCGGCGGCACGCGACTAGGCGAGCCCTCTCAGTACCCACACCCGCCCCATGGCAAACTTTTTTTTTGAACGCCGGAAGTCCCGCTGCCGCAAGGGCTTCCGGCTTCTACCTGGGGTGATGCTGCTCCCGCCGGGTTTGCACCCTGACCAGGCCTTGCGTACGTTGGGCCGCTGTGGCCAGAATCCGGACAAGGAGCTTCATGAAGGTACAAACTCGGATAATCACGGCAGCAGGCGCGGGCATCGTCATGGCGGGCCTGGCGGCTGGGCAGGCCCTGGCCAGCACGCACACCGTGCAGTCGGGTGACACGCTCAGTGGCATCGCCGCCTCGGCGGGGGTGTCCCTCACCAAGGTCGAAGCGGCCAACAAGTGGATCAAGAACCCCAACCTGATCTACGTGGGCCAGAAGATCAACGTGCCAGACGGCCGCTCCGGGATTACCCCGGCCGCGCCGACCTACTACCAGGCCCCGGCGAGTTCCAGCACCCCCTCGGCGGGCTCGGACACGTCAGATGCTGCGTCCGGCACCTCGTCGGCCAGCACGGGCTACTCGGCCAGTGCGGGCACGTCGGCCAGCACCGGCACCTCGTCGGCCAGCACCGGCACGTCGGCCACGAGCGCCGGCGGCAGCGCGCCGTCGTCGTTCCAGGCGTGCGTGGCCTGGCGCGAGTCCGGCAACAACCCGACCGCGTCCTCCTCGGGCCTGTACGGCATCCTGCCGAGCACCTGGGCCAGCCTGGGTTACTCGGGCACGGCCGGCTCGGCCTCCGTCGCCCAGCAGAACCAGGCGTTCCAGCAGCTGTATGCGCAGGACGGCACCGCCCCGTGGGCGCCCTACGACGGCTGCTGATCAGAACACCGTTCTGATCACGCAGGTTCTCATTCACCTGATTCTGATCACGCAGGCTCTCCTCGCCCCCTAGCTGTACGGCCTGAGAGCCATCCGCCAGCCCCGGCCCGGGACCCGATCCCGGCCGGGGCTCGGCGCATCTCCCGCTGCTCACCCGGCCGGGCTGAGCAGCGCCTCGATCAGGTGCGGCCCCGGCTCGGCCAGCGCGCGCCGCAGCTCATCAGCGAACTCGGCGGCGCGGCCAGCCCGGGCCGCGGGTACACCCATCCCGCGGGCCAGGGCGGCGAAGTCCAGGTCGGGCCGGGACAGGTCGAGCAGGCTGCGGGCCGCATCACCGCCCGCCACCGCCCCCACCCGCTGCAGTTCCAGGTCGAGGACGGCGTAGCGGCGGTTACTGAAGATCACCGTGGTGATGTCCAGCTGCTCCCGCGCGTGTGTCCACAGCGCCGAGATCGTGTACATCGCGCTGCCGTCCGAGTCGAGCGCGAGGACGCTGCGGTCCGGGCAGGCCACGGCCGCCCCGGTGGCCACCGGCAGGCCCTGGCCGATGGCACCGCCGGTGAGCGTGAGCCAGTCATGCGGGGGTGCGCCCGCGGTCGCGGCCGGGAGCCACAGCCCGGAGGTGTTCGCCTCGTCGGACACGATGGCCCCCTCTGGGAGCAGCGCGCCGATGACCGCGGCCGCCGTCTCGGCGGTCAGCTCACCATCGGGCAGCGCGGGCCGCTGGGCCGGCTGCGGCCGCGGCCGGGCCGCCGCGGCGACCCGCTCGGCCAGCGACGCCAGCGCCGCGCACACGTCCTCGCCCGGCTGGGCCAGGGTGTGCACCTGGCAGCCGTCGGGCACCAGGGAACTGGGCAGGCCCGGGTAGGCGAAGAAGGACACCGGCGCCCGGGCGCCCGCCAGGATCAGCTGCCGGGTCCCGGCCAGCTGTGACTGCGCGAACTCGGCCAGGTACGCCAGGCGTTCCAGGCCCGGCAGGCCCGCGCCGCGTTCCAGCCGGGCCGGGAACGTCTCGCCCAGCAGCCGCGCCCCGGTGGCGGCGGCGAGCCGGCTGGCCGCCTCCAGCCCGGGGCGGCGCAGCGCCGCGCCGCCCAGCAGGATGACGCAGTCCGGGGCGGCGTCCCCCCGGCCGCCGCGCCCCCTCCCCGCGGCGTCCCCCCGGCCGCCGCGCAGGACCGCCGCGGCATCCTCGATCACCGGGTCCGGGACCAGGGACGGCGGCCGCCGGGGCCCGGCCGGGGCGGGCCCGGCGCCGCCGGACCATGACACGTCGGCGGGCAGGATCAGCGTGGCCACGCCGCCGGGCGGCCCCAGGGCCGCGGTCACCGCCTCAGCGGCATCGGCCGCGACGTCGGCGCTGCGCGCTGACCGCCGGACCCAGCGGGACACGGACCCGGCCAGCGAGCCGATGTCGGACTCCAGCGGCGCGTCGAAGCGCTTGTGGTAGGTGGCGTGATCACCGATCACGTTGACCAGCGGGGTCCCGGCCCGGCGGGCGTTGTGCAGGTTGGCCAGGCCGTTGGCCAGGCCCGGCCCCAGGTGCAGGAGCGTGGCCGCGCAGGCCCGTCATCCGGCCGTATCCGTCCGCCGCCCCGGTGGCCACGCCCTCGAACAGGCAGAGCACCGCGCGCAGCTGCGGGACAGCGTCCAGGCTGGCCACGAAGTGCATCTCCGAGGTGCCCGGGTTGCTGAAGCAGACATCTACCCCGCTGTCAGCCAGCGTGCGGATGAGGGCCTGCGCACCGTTCACTCGTTCCCTCCCGGGGATCCGCCGTACCCACCCGTCCGCGCATCCGTGAGCCGGCGGGCCGGATCGCCACGTGTTACAGGCATGTGGCTAATCCAGCTCCCTCTACCCAGGCGGCGTATCCGGAAGCGATACTCCCAGTAGGACACGAACGCATAACGGATATGGCACACGTTCCCGGCGGCAGGGGAGAGCGCATGAGCACGGGCCGCGTGGTCGGGCTGGGCATGATCCTGCTCGCGCTCCTGGTGACCGGCTGTGCCGCGCCGCAATTCACGTACGTGACGAACTCGAGCGACCACACGTACTTCAAGGTGCCCAACGACTGGAGCCAGATCGCGAACTCCAGGCTGTACGCCGCGGTGAAGAGCACGCCGCAGAGCGGCGTCTGGTCGGTCGGCTACGACGGCGACACCCGGCCCGCCGCGGACCACGTGCTCGGCGCGACGAACACGGCGCCGTTCGCGTACTCCGTGGTCGCGCCGGTCAACCAGGCGACGACCAACTCCCTGTCCTACAACGTGCTGCGGGACTTCTTCCTGCCGGTGACCTCAGCCGGGCGGGCCACGGCGGCCAAGAGCGGGTTCCCGCTGACGAATTTCCACCTGCTGCGCGACACCATGCTGACCCTGGCGCAGGGGGTGCACGGGGTCCGGGAGACCTTCGAATACACCTACCCCGGCGTCGGCACCAACACCTTCGACCAGGTCGCCCTGACGAACGCGGATGACACCGAGGTCTACCTGCTGCTCGTGCACTGCCTGGCTTCGTGTTACAGCAAGCACCAGAGCGAGATCGACACGGTGATGAACTCCTTCACGGTCAGGAGCCCATGATGACGATGGCCCCGGCAGGCACGCCCGAGGGTCTGCGGCCACCCGAAGGACGGCCACGTGACGACGGCAGGCCGACCCGCAAGCCGCTCCCGCTCTGGGACAGGATCAAGCTCCTGCTCCTGCTGACCGCGCTGTGGTTCCTGCTGGTCTGGTCGCAGAAGTCGGGGAACCCCCTCGTCACGTGGTCGGACGCGTTCCGGATCGAATCCCGGTCCGGGGCCTGGATCCTCGTGCTGATCGGCCTGGAGCTGCTCCGCCAGGTGCACTTCCTGATCAGTGAGCACTGGGCCGCTTACCACCAGTTCTGGACCAACCGCGTGTTCGCCGGGGTCGCGCGGGTCACCCACCACCGGCTGTCCGACTGGACCAGATTCCGGCTCTGGCGGCTGATCACCTGGGCGTTCTGGATCGCCGTGCTCGCCGTGATCCTCGGCAAGGTGAACAAGACCAGCCCGGTGGAGGGCCTGCTGGGCGCGCCGGCCGAGCTGTGGCATGCGATGCCGTTCGTGGCCCAGCTCATGTTCGGCGTGGTCTTCGTGGTGATCCAGTTCGGCGCGCTGTTCTGGTTCCTGTCCCGCGGCGGCGTGGACGTCTACTACCCGGACGACATCAAGACCCGGTTCACCGACGTCTGGGGCCAGGACCACGTGCTGGAACGGGTGAAGGAGAACATCCTCTACCTGGAGGACCCGGAGCAGATCGAGTCGCGGGGCGGTTACGTGCCCGGCGGCATCCTGCTCTGGGGACCGCCCGGCACGGGCAAGACGCTGATGGCCGAGGCGGTGGCGGGCGAGACCGGCCGCCCCTACGTGTTCGTGGACCCGGGCGCGTTCATCAACATGTTCATGGGCGTCGGCATCCTCAAGGTCAAGTCCCTGTTCCGCAAGCTGCGCCGGCTCGCGCTGCGGTACGGCGGCGTCATCGTGTTCTTCGACGAGGCCGACTCGCTGGGCCGCCGCGGCGCGCTGGCCCAGGGCGGCCCGAACTTCCCCGGCGGCGGCCGGGCCACCCCGGCGGCCTGGCAGGCGGGCGGCTGCCACGGCTTCTCCTACCTGTCCGACGACGTCCAGTGGCGGCTCGCGCGCCGGGCCCTGTCCAGCGCCGGGGACGAGCCGGACACCCGCCGCAGCAAGCAGATCATGGGCATGGGCGGCGGCGGGGGCGGTGGCATGGGCACGCTGGAGGCGCTGCTCACCGAGCTGTCCGGGCTGAAGAAGCCGCGCGGGTTCGTGAACCGCCACGTCCGCCGGCTGCTCGGCATGCGCCCCAAGCCCCCGCCCAAGTACCGGATGCTGGTCATGATGGCCACCAACCTGCCGGAGGCGCTGGACGAGGCGCTGCTGCGGCCGGGCCGTATCGACCGGATCTACAAGGTCGGGTACCCGTCCAAGGCGGGCCGGGTGCGCACCTACGAAGGCTACTTCTCCAAGGTGCGGCACGAGCTCACCGCGGAGCAGGTGGACAAGCTCGCCACCATCACCCCGTACGCGACCGGGGCCACGATCAAGGACCTGGTCAACGAGGCGCTCATCACCGCCATCCGGGCCGGGCGGGACGTCATCAGCTGGGGCGACGTCATCCGGGCCAAGCAGCTCAAGGAGCTCGGGCCGCCCGAGGACGTGGAGTACATCGAGCGGGAGCGGCACGCGGTGGCCATCCACGAGGCGTGCCACGCGCTGGTCGCCTACCGCACCCGGCAGCATATGGAGATCGACATCGCGACCATCGAGAAGGGCAGTGACTATCTCGGCATGGTCGCCAGCATCCCTCCGGAGGACCAGTTCACCCGGTGGCGGAGCGAATACGAGACCGACATCCTGGTCTCGCTGGCCTCCCTGGCCGGGGAGCGGATGTTCTTCGGCAACGACAGTTCCTCCGGGGTCTCCAGCGACCTGGAGTCGGCGACCACCGTGGCCTCGTTCATGGAGGGCTTCTGGGGGATGGGATCCACGGTGTCGTCCTACTCCACGGCCAAGCGGCTGGAGGTCGGCTCCCCGGGCGGCGGGCAGGGCGGCCGGAACAAGAAGGGCCAGGACCCTGAGGCGGAGATGCGCCGGGCCCTGGCCGACCGGATCGAGGACAACCTGAACGGCCTGCTCGGCCGGGTGGAGGAGATCATCACCGAGAACCGGGCCCAGGTGCTGTCGCTGGCCCACGCGCTGGAAACGCACAAGACGCTGACCGGCGAGGACGTGGTGGCGGTCATCGAGCGGCGGGACGGCCCGTTCGTGGACGGCCGCCCGTACGCGGACCCGGGCCTGATCGGGCGGCTGGAGGACTACCACCGGGGCGCCGCGGTCGCGCACGTCGAGCACAGCCAGATCGCGCTGAGCATGCCCGAGATCCCCCGGCCGGTGCTGGCCGCGCCCGGGCCGGGGGGCTGGCTCGTCGCGCCGCACCCCGATCCGCTCAGCAGCCGCGATGGAAACGGGTCCGGCCCGCCGGACGGGCCAGAGCCCGGCGGGTCCTGACCCGGCGTGCGCGCCGCCTACCGGGTGCGGCTGGCCGCCAACCTGGTCAACGGGTCCACCCTGGCCGGCCTGCTGGCCGCCGCGGCCGGGCGGGCCAGCCTGGCCCGGGCCGCCGACGGCCTGCTGGTCGGGGTCAGGTACCGGCTCCCGGTCCCGGTCGCCCCGGCGTTCACGCTCGGGAACGTGATCCTGGCCCGGAGCGACCGGGCGGCGCTCGCCTCGATGGAGGCGCTGCTCGCGCACGAGGCGCGGCACGCCACCCAGTACGCGTGGTGCGGGGGGCTGGTCATGCTCCCGCTCTACTTCCTCGCGGCCGGGGTGTCCTGGGGGCTGACCGGTGACTTCGGCGCCCGCAACGTGTTCGAACGGCAGGCTGGCCTGGCCGAAGGCGGATACACGGACAAGCCGTTGCGGCCGGTGCTGGCCCGGTTTGCCCGGTGCGGCGGCCAGTCGGGGGAACGCGCGGCATAATCAGGCTGCCGTGACGCGGGTCCGTGACGGAGGTGTGCCGCTGTGCCGAGGTTTCACCGCCTCAAGGTGCTGCACCGCCTGCCCCACCCGGGCCAGGGCTTCACCCAGGGCCTGATCGCGGAGGACGGCACCGTCTGGGAGAGCACCGGCCAGTACGGCCAGTCCACGGTGCGGCGCTACCGGCTCGGCCGCGACCAGGTCGACGCCGCCGCGTCGCTGCCCCCCGACCTGTTCGGCGAGGGCATCTGCCGGGTGGGCAGCCACCTGTGGCAGCTCACCTGGCGGGAGCGGGTCGCGCTGCGCTGGGATCTGCGCAGCCTGACCCTGCTGGAGACGATCTCCTACAACCGCGAGGGCTGGGGCATCTGCAACGCGGGTTCCTTCGTGCTCACCAGCGACGGGAGCAGCGAGCTGGTCCGCCGTGACCCGCAGACCCTGATGCCGCTCGGCCTGGTCGTGGTGCGCATCGGCCGCCAGCGCATCGGCGGCCTCAACGACCTGGAGTGGGCGGGCGGCCGGGTGTGGGCCAACGTGGCGCCCCGGCACTACCTGGCCGGGATCGACGCGGACAGCGGCGAGGTGGTGGACATCGTCGACGCGCGGGCCGCCGGGGAGCGTCACTGGGGGGATCCGCAGGCCTTCCTCAACGGCGTCACGGCGCTCCCCGCCCCCGGCGAGTTCCTGCTCAGCGGGAAGGGCTGGCGGTCCCTGTACCACGTCCGCCTGGCCGAGGGCCGCCGCCACAAGCAGCCGGAACGGCTGCTCGCCGGCTGAACGGCGTTCAGCAAGCATTCAGGAAACCCTCAGGGACGGACGGAGAGTCCTTAGAGGTCGCCTTCAGGTATGAACCGGATTATCAGTAGCGAGCCACAACAGGGCGATGGACTACTGAGGAGCGTTCCCAGATGAGCACGGTCTACGGGGAGCCCGGATACGCCGGAACTGGCCAGGGCGGCTACGGAAACTACGGCGGCGGGTCGGGCGGTTACGGCGGTTACGGGGGCTACGGATCCGGCCCAGGCGGCTACGGATCCGGCCCGGGCGGCCCTGGCGGCTACGGTCCGGTCGAGCCGGGTGAGCCGGGCGGGCCGGATGGCGGACGGCGCCGGCGGCGCCGGTTCATGCTGGCCGGGGTCTCGGCCGGGGCGGCGGCGGCGCTGACGATCGTCGGGCTCGGCGCGGCGAACGCGTTCGGCGCGACGACGCTGACCACGGCCCAGGTCGCCTCGAAGGTGAACCCGGGACTGGTCGACGTGGTGTCCACCCTCGGCTACCAGAACGGCGAGGCGGCCGGCACCGGCATGGTGCTGACCTCCACCGGTGAGGTGCTCACCAACAACCACGTGATCGACGGGGCGACCTCCATCAAGGTCAGGGACGTGGGCAACGGGCGCACCTACGCCGCGAAGGTCGTCGGCTACGACAAGACCCGCGACGTGGCGGTGCTCCAGCTGGTGAACGCGTCCGGGCTGCAGACGGTCAGCCTGAGCTCCTCGGGCGTGCAGAGCGGGCAGAAGGTGGTCGCGCTGGGCAACGCGGGCGGCAAGGGCGGCACCCCGTCCGTGGCCACCGGCAAGGTGACCGGGACAGGCAAGACCATCACTGCCTCGGATGAGACCGCCGGCAACGCCGAGCAGCTGAAGGGCCTGATCGAGACCAACGCGGGCATCCAGCCGGGTGACTCCGGCGGGCCGCTGGTCAACACGCACGGCGACGTGGTCGGCATGAACACGGCCGCCTCCGCCGGGATCTCGACCACCGGGTTCGGCACGCAGTCGCAGCAGCCGGCCACGCAGGCGTTCGCCATCCCGATCACCGAGGCGACCTCGATCGCCGGCCAGATCGAGGCGGGTAAGGCCAGCGCCACCGTGCACATCGGCAGCACCGCGTTCCTGGGCGTGCAGGTCTCCTCCACCGGCAGCACCGGCGGATTCGGCGGCTTCTACGGCAACAATGGCGGCGTACGGCGGCTCGACCGCCAGCGGCGCGGCCGTGGCCGGCGTGGTGTCCGGGTCCGCGGCCGCCCAGGCCGGGCTGGCCCAGGGCGACGTGATCACGTCGGTGGCGGGCCACGCGGTCACCTCCTCGAAGGGCGTGGCCTCGGCCCTGGCCGGCCACCACCCGGGTGACAGCATCACCATCGGGTGGACCGACCAGGCTGGCCAGTCGCACACCGCGACCGTGCAGCTGGGCAGCGGCCCGGCCGACGAATGGTGGCGGCCGGCCTCCGGCCTGCCGCCACCGCCTCCGGCGGCGCGGCCGGCCGCCTGAGACACGGCGAGGCTCACCGGCAAGGAGCCTCGCCGGCACACGGGGACCCCTGGGCCAGACCGCCTGGGGGTCCCTCACCTTCCCCGGTACGATCGCGGCCGGGAGGCGCAGATGAGCGAGCTCGTGCACTACGGCGTGGGTGACCAGGTGGCGACCCTCACCCTGGACTCGCCGCACAACCGCAACGCGCTGTCCCGCCAGCTGGTGGCCGAGCTGTCCGGGCGGCTCGCCGAGGCTGCGGCCGAGCCCTCGGCCCGGGCGGTCGTGCTCACCCACACCGGCCGGGTGTTCTGCGCCGGTGCCGACCTGGCCGAGGCCGGGAGCCAGTCGATGACCGGCGCCAACACCGCGATCCTGGCCCTGCTCACCGCGATCGTGGACGCGCCCAAGCCGGTCATCGCGCGCATCACCGGGCACGTCCGGGCCGGGGGCATGGGCATCGTCGGGGCCTGCGACCTGGCCCTGGCCACCGAGACCGCGACCTTCGCGTTCACCGAGGCCCGCATCGGCGTGGCCCCGGCCATGATCTCACTGACCACGCAGGACCTGCTGACCCCGCGCGCGGCGGCGCGCTACTACCTGACCGGCGCCACGTTCAGCGCGCAGGAGGCGGTCCGGGCCGGCCTCATCACGATCGCTTCCTCTAACGAGAACCTCGACGGGGAGCTGGGACGGCTCCTGGCTGAGATCCGGGAGACCTCCCCGCAGGGTGCGGCCGAGACGAAACGGCTGCTGACCCGCGGCCGGCGCGAACGGCTGGCCGGGGAGTCGGCGGCCATGGCGGAGCTGTCCGCGCGGCTGTTCGCCTCGGCGGAAGCGCAAGAGGGCATCCACGCGTTCCTGGAGAAGCGGCCGCCCGCCTGGCGCGTTCCCCGCGGACTGACTCCGCCGCCGGGGCCGCCCGCACGCTGGACGCCGGTGCGCGGACCTTGCCGGCCTCAGCCGCCGCGCAGCGGCCGGGAGCGGCGCCGGGCCAGCGCGCGGGCGGGTGTCACGCGGCCGCGCGGCGAGTCTGCCGGGCCCGCCGGACCGGGATCAGGATCAGCAGGACCAGGGCGGCGATGACGACAACGGCCCAGACCATCGTGCTCGGGCGGGTCCACAGCGAGGAAGCCAGATGGGGCGAGAACAGGATCGTCGCCGAGGCGGTGCGCCGGGTGAAACCGCTGGTCAGGGTGATCGTGGCCCGCCACGGGCCAGACGGCAGCCGCCGGCCCGGAACGAAGGTCACGGTGCCTGACTGGCCGGGGGCCAGGGTGATGACCTGGTGGATCTGGAACGGGCCCGCGCTGGTGCCGCCCGGCCCGTCGGTCAGCCGGGCGGTGCCGTACAGGTCCACGGCCCGGCCGCCGGTGTTGCGCGCGAGGGCGGTGAGGAGCGCCTGCCCGCCGGGGGAGCGATGGCCGGTGATGGAGGTAATGGTGAAGCTGGTCGGGGGCACCCCGCCCCGGCCGACGGCCAGGTAGATCCGGATGCCGACCCGGGACACCTCTTTGACGGCGAAACCGCGCGCGTTGCGGGCGTTCGCCACCTGCTGGACCCAGATCATGCCATAGTGCTCGGCCCGGGTCGGCTTGCGCGGCACCCTGATCGTGACCATGTCCATGACGGACGCGTGCGGGCGGAGGGTGACGGACCGGGTGGGCGATGCTGATCCAGGTGGTCAGCTCGCTGCGGGTATGCCCGGCGTCGCCGATGAAGCTGCCGTGGGTGATCTGGGCCGCGTCCGGGTAGACGGTGAAGTGCGACTTCGTCGATTCCTGGTTCAGGATCGCGATCCTGCGGTGGATCACCGCCCCGGCCGGGAGATAGTCGATGATGTAGCGCAGCCCGCGCGGGTTGTGCGCCTCGGACACGGGGACGTCGACGAGCCGGACGCCGAAGCGCTGCGGGCTCGGTTTAGCTGGGTTGGCCCCCGCCACGGCGCTGGCTGCCGGGACCAGGGTCCCGGCAGCCAGCGCCAGCAGGAGCACGCCGATCAGGCGGCGCACGATATGTCCTCCTTTGATTACGCTATGTAGAGGGGGGATCTATCCCGAAACCGGGCCGCCCCCGGTGCGGGACGGCCCGGTTCCGGCTGGGTCTAGCCCACGGACTGAGTCAGGGTGGCGCTGTAGGCGCCACCGACGGCCGCGTCGGGCACGGTCAGCGAGATCGTGGGATCCCACGAGGCGGTGTTGTTCCCGGTGACGGTGGCGGTGACGACATCCTGCGGGCGTACCGGAGAGCGTGATGACGTGTCCCTCTGTCGCAGCGTTGCTCGTCCCGGTGACCGTGATCGTGCCGGGAGTGTAGGTGGCGAGATCGGCCGGGATGATCTCGGGCGTGGTGCCGCCGCCGCCGACCAACGTCCAGTCGGTGGACGACGCGGTCGCCGTCCAGGTGCCGCCGAGCGTGGCCCGGAGGTCGGTGACCACCACGTTCGCGCCGAGGCGCCGGCCAGGGTGCCGGAGATCGCGCCGCCCGGGGCGGCCTGAGCCGAGGTCGGCGCTGGTCGGGGCGGTCATGGTGAGTCCGCCGGTGGTGACCGTGAAGGTCACCGTGGTGTCCGGGTCCCGCCCGGGCCCCCGGCCAACCCCGTGGCCGGAGTCGCTGAGGCGTTCGTGGCGGCAGATGCCGCGGTCGCGGTCAGCCCGGTCCCGATAACTATCGCCAGGCTGACGGCTAGGCGCAGTGATGCTCGCAATGGATCCCCCGATTCCCGGGCCCGGCCTGCGCCGGGCCGTAGCTGCGGTCATCGTCCACTTCCATCTACACCAGCATGGTTACCCGGAGTACATACACGAAAACGCTGCGTAGTGGCAAGAACCGACACGCCACCGGATTTCCGCGACTTCGTTCCGGCCGGCCGGCTGGCCAGAGCGGCGGTAGTGAGCTCTGCGGTTAACCACTCTGCGCGAGGAATGAACCGGTCCTGCGCATTCCTTGACCAGCTTTATCAGGTCTTGACCAAGGCATATTAATTCGACGAGCACCGGCTGCTCACACGGAGCCAGACGCGGCGGCTGCGAGCGGTGCGGAGCCCAGCTCCGCTCGGGAGGCGAATGCCGCCGGGCAATCCGGGCAACTCGCCGGCGGCGGTAATTACTCAACGTAATCAGCGATTACTGATAGTTATGTTCGCGTGACGCGGATATCCTACCGGCGGAGCCACCGGATAATGCGGCGCGTTGTGGCCGTGACGCTGCTGATCGGCACGGTCACCGTGGGGATGACGGTGTCGGCCCCGAGGGCATCCGCGGCGGGGACGGTGCTGTTCAATCAGCCGTTCCACGACAACACCGTGGACGGCCCGGCGGGCTCGGTGTTCCTGCCGGCCAGCACCGAGCAAGACCAACGTCGCCTGCCTGTCCGCCGCGGGCAACGCTACCGCCAACCCGCTGGCCAGCTGCGCCGCGCCGACCGATGCGCAGGGTTCGGGCAAGCTCCGCCTTACCTCCAGCGGCGACGGGCCTGGAGGGCGGGGTCTTCGCCAGCACCAGCGTGCCCACCTCGCAGGGCCTGGACGTGACCTTCAACTCCTACCAGTACGGGGGCAGCTTCGGGGCGGACGGGATCGCGTTCGTGCTGGCCGCCGCCGATCCCGGCCAATCCGGCCCCGCCTTCGGTCATCGGCCAGTCCGGCGGATCCCTCGGGTACTCAGCCCAGAATTCCACCAACGCCGGCCTGAGCCACGGCTACCTGGGAATCGGCATCGACCCTTACGGCAACTACAGCAGCAAAGTCGAGGGCACGGGCTGCACCGACCCGGCCAACATCGCCCAGCGAATGCCCGGTCAGGTCGTGGTGCGCGGGCCCGGAAATGGCACGGTCGGGTACTGCCCGGTGCAGAGCAGCGCGGCGACGGCGACCTCGCCCGCGCTGACCCTGCGGGCCACCACCCGGGCCGCCTCGCTGGTCCCGGTCGAGGTGGTCTTCAACCCGACTTCGTCGCCGGTGACCACGGCTTCCGGCCTGACGGTCCCGGGAGGCGACTACGACGTCACGTTCACCCCGATAGGCGGCACGGCCAGGAGCCTGGTCGGCGCCCTGCCCGTCGGTCCCTCCGGGCTGTACCCGGCGAGCTGGGTCAATGCCAACGGGATCCCCAAGCAGCTGACCTTCGGCTGGGTGGGGTCCACCGGCTCGAACACCGACTATCACGAGATCGATAACGCGCTGGTGAGCACCCTGAACCCGGTTCCCCAGCTCGCGGTCTCCCAGACCAGTTACGCCGCGGCGACGCTCGTCGCCGGGCAGCCCGGTCACCTACCAGGTCGCGGCCAGTTCCTCAGGCGCGACGGAGAACTTCCCGGTGACGGTGACCGAGACCCTCCCGAGCGGCGTCCTGCCGGTCGGGGCCGCAGGTACGGGATGGGCGTGCGGGGCGCCGATCGGGCAGCAGATATCGTGCACGAGCAGCACCAGCCCGTTCACCAGCGGGACGATCACGGTGAACGGGGTCGTGAACTCCAGCAGCGTCACCCCGGCCCTGGTCCAGTCCAGCACCAGCGCGGTGGCGTCCTCCAGCGACGCCAACCCGGGGATGTCGTCGAGCGCGCCGGCCGGCACGGTGCCGGCCCCGCCGACCGGCATCAAGCCTGACCCCCACCAACGGCTCGCCCGGCCGCGGCACCGACGTCACGGTGCACGGCAACAACCTCAGCGGGGCGACGGCCATCGAGATCGGCACGACCGCCGAGTTCGCGGCGGGCACGCCGACCACCCTCGGTGCTGTGCGCGGCGCCGGCGCCTGGCTGTTTCACCGATCACGAGCGACAACAGCATCGATATCTCGTCGCATGCCGGGTCACCCGTCGGGGACAGTCGTGGTCAAGGTGGTGAGCCTGGGCATCGCCGGCGTCGGCAGCTACACCTACAACACGGGCCCCACCCTGGTGTTCCCCCCCCGCCGGGCGGTGAGGTCGATGTCGCCTACAGCGACCAGCTGACGGTGACCGGCGGCACCAGCCCGTTCACCTGGTCGGTGAGCACCGGGGCCCTGCCGCCTGGGCTGACCCTCGGCGCGTCCACCGGGCTGCTGTCCGGGACGCCGACCACCGCGGGCAGCTACGCGTTCACGGTCAAGGTCACCGACAGCGGCGGCCTGAGCGCCACCGAGGCGGTGACCCTGGCCGTCATCGCCGGGCCGTCGCTGAGCTTCCCGGCCCCGCCGGCGGGCTGGACGAACACCGTCTACAGCAACACGCTGACGGTGTCCGGGGGGACCAGCCCGTTCGCCTGGTCGGTGAGCAGCGGCAGCCCTGCCGGCGGGTATCAGCCTGAGCGCTGACGGGATCCTGAGCGGCACGCCGACGGCGGCCGGCACCGCCAGTTTCACGGTCAAGGTGACCGATGCGAACGGGCAGAGCGCCACCCAGGCCACCAGCATCACGCATCAGCGCCGGGGTCTCGACGACGTTCGCCGCCCCGCCGGCGGCGGTCGAGCGGCGCCCCGTACAGCGCCACGCTGACCGCCACTGGCGGCACCCTTCCCTACACCTGGTCGGTGAACGCGGGAACCCTGCCGCCCGGCCTGACCCTCAGCTCCGCGGGCGTGCTGGCCGGGACGCCGACCACCGCGGGCAGCTACCCGTTCTCGGTCAACGTGATCGACAAGAACAACGGCATCGCCACCGCCTCGATCACCCTGGTGGTCGGCCCCGGCCTGAGCCTGACCTTCGGTACCCCGCCGGCCGGGCAGGTCGGCGTCGCCTACACCGACACGCTGACCGCGGCGGGCGGCACCACTGCCTTACACCTGGTCGGTGAGCGCGGGGACGCTGCCCGCCGGGATCACGCTGGGCGCCTCCACCGGGGTGCTGGCCGGCACCCCGACCGCGGGCGGCACCTCCAACTTCACGATCAAGGTGACCGACGCGACCGGCCAGACCGCCACCCAGCCGACCGCGATCACCATCCTGGCCGGGGCGATGACCATCGCCGCGACCGCCAGCGTGGCGACCACGACCCCGGGCGGCACGGTCAGCTACACGGTCAAGGTGACCAACTCCGGCCAGGTCGCGCTGACCGGCGCCACGTTCACCGACCCGCTGGCCGGGGTGCTGGACGACGCCAGCCTACAACAGCGACGCGTCCGCCACCGCAGGCACGCGTGTCGTTCACCAGCCCGAACCTGACCTGGACCGGGAACCTGGCCATCGGCGCCAGCGCGACCATCACGTTCTCGGTGACGGTGAACAATCCCGACACCGGGAACAAGATCCTGGCCAGCACGATCACGTCGACGACCCCGGGCAGCAACTGCGCGTCCGGCAGCACCGACCCTGCCTGCACCGTCAGCATCCCGGTCTCGGTGCTGACCATCGCCGCGACCGCGAGCGCCTCCACGGCCACCCCCGGGACCACGGTCAATTACACGGTCACGGTGACCAACTCCGGGCAGGTCGCGTATCCGGCGGCGGCGTTCACCGATGCGCTGGCCGGGGTGCTGGATGACGCCAGCTACAACAACGACGCGAGCGCGACCGCGGGCAGCGTGTCGTTCGCCAGCCCGAACCTGACCTGGACCGGCAGCCTGGCGGTCGGCGCGAGCGCGACGGTCACGTTCTCGGTGACGGTGAATAGCCCTGACGCCGGGAACAAGGTCCTGTCCAGCACCATCACCTCGGCCAGCGCCGGGCAATAACTGCGCCAGCGGCAGCACCGACCCGCGCTGCGCGACCGCCGTGACGGTGCTGGTGCCGGGGCTGACGATGGCGGTGACGGCGAATACCGCCAGCACGACGCCGGGGGCGACGGTGGGCTACACGGTGACGGTGACCAACTCCGGGCAGACCCCGTACACGGGGGCGGCGTTCACTGACTCGCTGGCGGGGGTGCTGTCGGATGCCAGCTATAACGGCGATGCGTCCGCGACGGCGGGGAGTGTGTCGTTTGCCAGCCCGGACCTGACCTGGACCGGGAACCTGGCGGTCGGGGCGTCCGCGACGGTCACGTTCTCGGTGACGGTCAAGAATCCTGACCCCGGCGACAAGCTGATGGTGGACAAGGTCACCTCGGCGACCGCGGGCAGTAACTGCCCGGCCGGGGGCACTGACCCCCGCTGCTCCAGCTCGATCCCGGTGCTGGTGCCGGGCCTGAAGATCGCGGTAGTCGGCGGGGTCGGCCACGACGACGCCAGGGGCGGTGGTGCATTACACGGTGACGGTGACCAACTCCGGGCAGACCCCATATACCGGGGCGACGTTCACCGACCCGCTGGGCGGGGTGCTGGATGATGCCGCCTACAACAGTGACGCATCCGCGACCGCGGGGACGGTGTCGTTCGCCAGCCCGACCCTGACCTGGACCGGGAACCTGGCGGTGGGGGCGTCGGCGACGGTCACGTTCTCGGTCACGGTGAACAATCCTGATACCGGGAACAAGATCCTGGCCAGCACGATCACCTCGGCGACGCCGGGCAGCAACTGCGCGGCCGGCAGCGGCGACGCGCCCTGCACCGTCGACGGTGAACGTGGCCGTGCTGGCCATCGTGAACAGCTCGGATGTGAGCACCACCACGCCGGGCGGGGTGGTCCGGTTCACCGCCACGTTCACCAACGCCGGGCAGGTCGCCTACACCGGGATCACGATCGCGTCCAACATCACCAACGTGCTGGACGACGCCACCCCGAACGGGGACCAGACCGCGACGTCGGGGACGCTGACGCTGACCAGCACGGGGATTTCCTGGACCGGGAGCATCCCGGTCGGCGGCACGCGTCACGGTGACCGGCACGGTGACCGTCAACAACCCCGATACCGGGAACCAGGTGCTGGCCAGCACCCTGGCCACCGCCGCGGCGGGCAGCAACTGCCCGGCCGGGGGCACCGATCCCGCCTGCTCGGTCCAGCGTCACCGTGCTGACCCCGGCGCTGACGATCGTGAAGACCGCGAACGCCAGCGCCGCGGTGCCGGGCCAGACGGTCGGTTACACGGTCACGATCACCAACACCGGGCAGACTCCTTACACGCGGTGCGGTGGTGACGCGACTCGTTCGCGGAGATGGCTGACGACGCGGTCTATAACGGTGACGCGTCCGCGACGGCGGGGTCGTTGTCGTTCACCAGCCCGGTGCTGACCTGGACCGGGGACCTGGCGGTCGGGCGCGTCCGCGGTGATCACCTACACGGTGACGGTGAACAATCCTGATACCGGCGACAAGCTGGTCATCAACACCGTGAGCTCGGCCGCGACCGGGTCGAGCTGCCCGCCGGGTTCGGTGGCCGCGGCGTGCCGGGTGACGGTGCCGGTGCTGACCCCGGCGCTGACGATCGTGAAGACCGCGGCGACCACGTCGGGCAGCAACGCGGTCGCGACCCCGGGCGGGGTGGTGACCTACACGGTCACGGTGACCAACACCGGGCAGGTCCCCTACACCGGGGCCGGCGTTCAGCGACCCGCTGGGCGGGGTGCTGGACGACGCGGCCTACAACGGCGACGCCGCGGCGACGGCGGGCACGGTCACGTTCGCCAGCCCGGTGCTGTCCTGGACCGGGGATCTCGACGCCGGGCGCGGCCGCGGTCATCACCTATTCGGTGACGGTGAACAACCCGGATACCGGGGACCAGTCGCTGGCCAACACCGTGACGTCGGCCACGCCGGGCAGCAACTGCCCGGCGGGCGGCGGGGACGCCCGATGCACGGTCACCGTCACCGTGGTCGCCGCGGCCGCGCTGACGTTCACCCAGACCGCCGCGGCGCCCTCGGCGGTGGCCGGCGGCACGGTGGCCTACACGATCACGATCGTCAACTCCGGGGGCGTCGCGGCCACCGGGGCGAGTTTCACCGACCCGCTCGGCGGGGTGCTGGACGACGCCGCCTACAACGGCAACGCGGTGGCCAGCTCCGGGACCGTCACCTTCGCCAGCCCGGACCTGTCCTGGACCGGGGACGTGCCCGCCGGCGGGACGGTCACCATCACCTACACCGTCACGGTGAACAATCCGGACACCGGCAACAAGATCCTCACCTCCACGATCACCTCCCCCTCGGCCGGGCAGCAACTGCCCGGCCGCCAACCCCGGCCTGCGGTGCACCGCCACCGTGACCATCTCCCAGCTGACCATCAATTTCACCGCGAGCACCGCCACCACCACCCCGGGCGGGGTCGTCCGCTACACCGCGACGCTGGCCAACACCGGGCAGACCCCGTACGTGGGGATCAGCGTCGGCACGGACTCCACAGGGATCTCCGACGACGCGACCGGCAACGGTGATGAGACCGCCAGCTCCGGGCACCCTGTCGGTCGGCGCGACCGGGGCGGTGTGGACCGGGGATATCCCGGTCGGGCCAGACCGTCACCATCACCTCCACCGCCACGGTCAACAACCCCGACACCGGTAACCACGTCCTGACCGCGACCGCGGTGTCGGCGGCGCCGGGAAACAACTGCCCGGCCGGCGGCACCGACCCGGCGTGCACCCCGGTTACCGACGTGCTGACCCCGGGCCTGAGGATCATCAAGACTGCTGACGCCAGCACCGCGGTGCCCGGCCAGGTGATCGGCTACACCATCACCATCACCAACACCGGCCAGACCCCCTACAGCGGCGCGACCGTGACGGACTCGTTCGCGCAGATGGCTGACGACGCGGTCTACAACGGCAACGCCACCACCACCAGCGGGTCGCTCTCGTTCAGTCAGCCCGGTGCTGACCTGGACCGGGGACCTCGCGGTCGGCGCATCAGCGGTCGATCACCTACACGGTCACGGTGAACAATCCTGATACCGGCGACAAGCTGGTCATCAACACCGTCAGCTCCACCGACCCCGGGCTCCACCTGCCCGCCCGGCGCCACGACCACCGCCTGCCGGGTCACGGTGTCCGTGCTCACCCCCGCGCTGACCATCACCAAGACCGCCAGCACTACCACCGCCACGCCGGGCTCCACCGTCAGCTACACGATCACCGTCACCAACACCGGCCAGGTCCCTTACACCGGCGCGAGCGTCACCGACCCGCTGACCGGCGTCCTGGACGACGCCGCCTACAACGGCAACGCCAGCCGCGACCACCGGCACCGTCTCGTTCACCAGCCCGAACCTGACCTGGACCGGTGACCTGAACCCCGCCGCCGCGGCCACCATCACCTACACGATCACCGTGCACAACCCCGACACCGGCGACCACATCCTGGCCAACACCGTCACCTCCGCCACCCCCGGCAGCAACTGCCCGGCCGGCGGCACCGACCCGCGCTGCACCACGACCACCGACGTGACCGCCCTGACCATCACCAACACCGCCAGTGCCAGCACCACCACCCCCGGCTCGGCGGTGGCTTACACCATCACCATCACCAACACCGGGCAGACCCCCTACGACGGTGCGGCCGTCACCGACCCACTGGCCGGCATCCTCGACGACGCCGCCTACAACGGTGACGCCACCGCGACCGCCGGGTCAGTCACCTTCACCAGCCCGGACCTGACCTGGACCGGGGATCTCGCCCCCGGTGCCGCCGCGACCATCACCTTCACCGCCACCGTGGACAATCCCGATTCCGGTGACAAGTCCCTCACCGCCACCATCACCTCCGCAGCGGCCGGGAACAACTGCCCGGCCGGCGGCACCGACCCCCGCTGCACCGCCACCGTCACCGTCCTGACCCCCGCCCTGGCCATCACCAAGACCGCGTCGGTGAGCACCACCACCCCCGGCTCCACGGTGGGCTTCACCATCACTGTCCACAACACCGGCCAGACGCCCTACAGCGGGGCGAGCGTCACCGATCCGCTGGGCGGCGTGCTCAACGACGCCACCTACAACAGCGACGGGGCCGCGTCCATCGGCACTGTCAGCTTCGCCAGCCCCGTGCTGACCTGGACCGGTGACCTGGCCACTGGCCAGACCGCCACCATCACCTTTACCGTCACCATCAGCAATCCCGACCTCGGCGACAAACGCCTCGTCAACACCGCCGTCTCTGCCGCCGCCGGCAGCAACTGCCCCAACGGCAGCACCGACCCCGCGTGCACCACCACGGTGACGGTCCTCGTGCCGGCCCTGACCATCACCAAGACCTCGTCGGTGAGCACGGCCACACCCGGCTCCACGGTGGGCTACACGATCACCGTGGACAACACCGGCCAGACCCCCTACACCGGGGCGAGCGTCACCGACTCGCTCACCGGCGTGCTGGGCGACGCCGCTTACAACAACAACGCGGCCGCGTCCACCGGCACCGTCAGCTACGCCAGCCCCGTGCTGACCTGGACCGGTGACCTCGCTACCGGCCAGACCGCGACCATCACCTACTCGGTCACGGTGAACAATCCCGACACCGGCGGCCAGGTCCTGTCCAACACCGCCGTCTCGGCGGCGACGGGCAGCACCTGCCCGTCCGGCAGCACCAGCCCGGGCTGCGCCGCCACCGTCACCATCGTCAGCGGGGTCCTGGCCATGACCGCCCCGGCCAGCGCCAGCCTTGGCTCCGCCGCCCCTGGCGGCACCATCAGCGCCAGCCTGGGCGCCGTCCAGGTCACCGACGGCCGCGGGTTCGGGGCCAACTGGACCGCGACGGTCTCCACCAGCGCGTTCACCACCGGCCGGGGCACCCCGCCCGAGACCATCCCGGCCACAGACGTCACCTACGGCATCAGCGCGCTCAGCCAGACCACCGGGCCAGCCACCTTCGGCTTCGTGCCGCTGACCAACCTCAGCGCCGCCCCGCAAGCCGTGGTCACCGCGACCAACGTGACCGGCAATACCACCGCCACCTGGAACCCTCTGATCAACGTGTCAGTGCCCGCCAGCGCGGTCGGCGGCACCTACACAGCCACCATCACCCACTCCGTCTCCTGAGGCCCGTAGCGGCGCTCAGCCAGCACGCCGCCGCCGGACCCGGCAGGCCGGCCACGATGACGAGCGCGGCCGCCGCGAGCACGGCGAGAACGCCGACGGCATAGCTGGGCACGCGGGTGCGGCGCGGCGGCCCGGCGGCCGAGGATGTAGCGGCCCGGCGGGCCGAGGCCGCGGCCGGAGCGCCGGGCAGCCGGTCCAGATGGGCGGCGCAGACGATCGGCGTGCGGCTGTCCGCCAGGGCCGCGCAGGCGACGGCGGCCAGCCGCGACTGCCGGGCGGCCAGTCGGGTCACCTGCACCCGCAGGCTGAAGGTGTCCTTCCCGCCGGGGGAAGGTCCGCATGCCAGGTGACGCCGCTGGCCCGGGCGACACCGTGGCTGCTGGCTGAGACGAGCCGCAGGCCCGGGGGCAGGGTCTGGGTGATCTTGAGCGGCGGCGATCTGCGCGCACCGCTGTTCTGGACCAGCACCGTATAGGTGAGCCGGTCACCCACCTGCGCCATGGTCCGGCCGTCGCCGATGCTGATACGCAGTCCGGGGACCTGCGGCAGGCGGGCAGCGGCAGTCGGGGACGAGGCCTTCGCCTTCGCGGTCGGGCGCGCGGCCCGCGGCTTCGCCGTCGGGGTTCGGCCGCGATCCGCGCCACCGGGGACGTGGCCGTGGCCCTCGCGGCCGGCGACGGGCTGGAAACCGCGGCTACCGTTACGCCATGCAGCGAAAGCAGGGCAACAGGAATTGCCGCGAATGGAATGGCCAGGACCGGGCCGCGCGGGGTATTCCGTGGATCTCGTGAGATTCTCACCTGACCTGCTCTCGCAAATTAGATTGAATGGCATCTGCGGAACTCCGCAAAGAGACTGGTCAGATCCTACTCGCGAGATTGCCCTCGTCCGGGGGTGTTTTCGTACAGCTCAGAGACGGGAAGCCCGGACCGTAACTTCGTGTTTGGCATTCGCCCCAGCTGAACCACATGAGTCCCAGAAATGCGGATCACGTCCCTTTCCGAGCATATTATCCGGATGTGTGATTATTTTGATTTCAGTTTTACATCTGGCTCCGCGTCGCACGTCCGGCAGGGCGTCGTCATCCGTTCCGGGAGCGGGCCCATGGCCGGGCAAACCGCTGCTGGTCAATTTCCAGATGTCTGGGAGCTGGGCCGATTCCGTTGACCAGCGCGGGCCCGGATCCGCATCGTGGAACCACGAACAGATGGCCGCGCTGCGGCCTGCGCGCAAGGACGGTGTGATGTCAGATCGCATGGAGGCGCCCCCGCGGCCCTCTCGTGCCCCGGTACCCCGTGGCCACATGCCCCGCATGCAGCCTCCGCGGCGCAACCGCCGGCGGTGGGCGGTGGCCGCCGCCGTCACGGCCTGCTGGGTGGTGCTGTGGACGATGACGGGATCGCTCGTCAGCGGGACCCTCGTGCTGCTGTTCCTGGCCGGGCTCGGCGTGGTGACCGTGCTGGCGCTCCGGGCCCTGGGCGTGACCAGGGACCACCCGTGGGTGCGGCAGATCGCCACCCGGCCGTGGCGCGACGGGCAGGAAGTGCTCCAACTGGCCCTGCGCCACCTGCCCGAGGTGTTCGTGGTGACCCCGAGCGGCGCGCTGCTCGCTCCCACCTCGGTCGAACTCCGGCTCAACCCGCGTGACTTCGGCTCGCTGGGCGAGCGGATGGACATCGGCCTGGTGGAGACGAGCGCCGCGGAGGTGTACCAGGAGCAGGTAGCCGCGCACGAGGCGCGCCTCGCCGGGGCTGGCCCGGTGGAGGTGAGCCTGATCAGCGACCCGTCGGTGCCCGAAGGCCGCTACCAGCTGCGGCAAGGCCGGCCGCTCGGGGCCGCGCCGTCCGGGTTCCAGCCGCAGGCCGGGCCGTCGGGCTTCCAGCCCGCCGCCGCGTCCGGGTTCCAGCAGGCTCCTCCTGGGCCCGGGTACATGCCGCCAGATCTCGAGGCGGCCTACCGGCCTGACTCCCAGGTCGGCGTCTACCCGGCCGGGGCTGGCCTGGGTGCCGTTTCCGGGATCGGCTCCGGGACCGGCTGGCCGTTCGCCCGTGACGGGCGCACCACGTCGGCGCCGGTGTCCGACCCCGCCGCCAGCGCCGCCACCGCTGCCGGAGGGGGCGGCCTGGCCACCGTGGCCGAGCCGGCCCGCAGCATGGTCCCGACGCTGCGGCTGATCACCGGAAGCCGGGTCGCGGAGACCCGGATGTCCGGGGCCCGGGCCGGCCGGGGAGCGGTCGAGCTCGGCCTGCCCGACGTGCCCACCGTGTCCCGCGAGCACGCCAGGTTCACCTATTCCGATGGCCAGTGGTGGGTCGCCAACCTCGGCATGAACGGGATGACGCTGAACGGCGCCTCGGTCGCTGGCGAGCAGCCGCTGCACGACGGCGACTCGATCCGGTGGGGCACGAACGAGCAGGCGCCGGTCTCCCGGGTCGAGATCGGGTGACCGGCCCGGCACAATAGTGGCGGTGGGGCAGCTCTTTTTCTGGTCAGCCGGGCAACGCGAGTGGGTGAACTGCCCACCCGACGAGATCACCTGGCTGGACCGCAGTGTGCTCAGCGGCAACCAGGACCTCACCCTGCACCGGTCGCCGCGCTGCGCCGGGCTGCGTTACGTGCACCGCCGGTGGGAGCTGTTCAGCCGCGACTCCACCTACCCGGTCTACCTGGCCCCGCACACGCCCGGCACGCCCGTGGATCACCGGGCCGTACAGCAGGCGGCCCGCCAGGTCCTGCCGGTCGCCCCGGCGAACCACTTCGAGACGCTGCCGGTGGTACTGGAGGCCGGGACCTGGCTGGTCAGCGTGGGCAGCTGGGTCCTCCCGCTGCGGCTGGAGGCCGCGCAGAACCCGGCCGCGCCCAGCGTGCCCCGCGGCGAGCAGCCTGAGACGCAGGAGAAACGGGTCCAGCCGAACGGGTCCCCCGGCCGCCGGGGCAGCCCGCCCCGGCCGGAGGCACCGGACCGGGTCCGGGCCTGGTTCGCGCGGAACGCGACCGCCCGGCTGGCCATGGCCTATCACTACCAGGAACTCATCCTCGGCCTGCCCGGCGCGCAGCCGGTGCCGATGATGGACGTGGTCATCGCCCTGGACCTGAGCGGTGAGGGAGCCATCTCCGACTACAAGAAGCAGCTGCAGGGCCTGATCTGGAAGGAACGCGGCCACCCCCGGGAACTGGCCGAGTACCTGCTCACCCACGGCCTGCTGACCCCGGCCGACCTGGAGGCGGCCCGGGAGGCGGCCGCGGCCAACGAGCGCAGCGGTAAGAGCGAGCAGGCCCGCAAACGGCTCAAGTACAAGCCGCGCAAGTAACGGGTCGTCAGCCGCCCCGCCCCCGCCCGTCAGCCGCCCCGCCCGTCAGCCGTCGTAGTGCGACGCGTGCTGGTCCCGGACCACGTTCTTCTGGATCTTGCCGGTGGAGGTCTTGGGCAGCTCGTCCACCACGATCACGGCCTTCGGCATCTTGTAGCCGTCCAGCTGCCCGCGCAGCGCCTGGAGCAGGCCGGCCGGATCGATGGTCTCGCCGGGGCGGGGCACCACCACCGCGGTGATCGCCTCGGTCCAGTGGTCGTGCGGCAGCCCGACCACCACGGCCTCGGACACCCGCGGCTCGGCCGCGTAGACGGCCTTCTCCACCTCGATCGAAGCCACGTTCTCGCCGCCGGTCTTGATCACGTCCTTGTAGCGGTCAGCGAACCAGAGCACGCCATCCTCGCCGAACCGGCCCACGTCCCCGGAGTGGAACCAGCCGTACTCGAACGCCGCGGCGGTGGCCTCCTCGTTGTGCAGGTACTCGCTCATCGTGGAGGGCCCGCGGTAGACGATCTCACCCTGCTCACCCTGGGGCAGCAGCTCGCCGTCCGGGCCCATGATCGCGACCTGCACCCCGGTGATCGGCGTGCCGACCGCGCCGATGTGCGAGAGCTGGTGCTCGGGGCGGAACAGCGTGGTGACCGGGCTCATCTCGGTCTGCCCGAACAGCAGCGCGAAGTCGCAGCCGAAGCCGTCCAGGCAGCGCCGGATCAGCTGGTCGGGCATGGGCGCCATGGCGTACACCGCGCGGCGCAGGCTGGAGAGGTCGCGGGCGTGCAGCGACGGATGGTCGAGCAGGGCCCGGAACATCATCGGCAGCCCGAACACCTGGGTAACCTGCTCCTGCTCGATCAGGTCGAGCAGTGCCCCCGGATCAAAGCCGCGCAGCACGTGGATGGTGGCGCCCACCATGATCGCGGGCGTGCAGAACGCGTTCAGCTGGGCGGTGTGGAACATCGGCATCAGGGCCACGAACCGGTCGGTGGCGTTCCAGCCGGAATCCAGGGCGCTGGACATCGACTCCAGGTAGATCGCCACGTGCGTGCCCACCACGCCCTTGGGGAAGGACGTGGTGCCGGAGGTGTACAGGTAGCTGAGCGCGTCCCGGTCGTCTACGAAGCATTCCGGGTCCGCCACCGACCCGGCGCCCCCGGCCAGGCCGTCCACGGTGGACCAGGACCGGTCGGCGGGCTCTGCCTCATACTGGGCGCCGGTGCCGGGCGCCACGAACACATCGGCGATGGCCGGCACCTGCACGACGGCGTCGCGGACGTGCGCCACCAGCTGGCTCTCGGCGACCAGGCCGCGGGCCCCGGAGTGGTCCAGCACGTAGGCCACCTCGTCCGGCCGCCAGCCCAGGTTGATGGGCACGCAGACCAGGCCCAGCTTGGCGCAGGCGTAGTAGACCGCGAGGAACTCGGCGCTGTTGGCCGAGGCCAGGCCCAGCGCGTCACCCCGCTGGTAACCGCGGCCGGCCAGCCCGTGGGCGAGCTGGTTCACCCAGGCGTTGAACTCCGCGTAGGTCCACCGCCGCGCCCCGTCCACGACGGCGAGCTGGCCCGGGCGGGCCGCAGCGGACCGGGTCAGCGAGTCGCCCACGTTGATCCGCTGGATGAGGTTGCGCGCGAGGTCCACGGTGTCTCCCTGGTAGTGCGGTCCGCCCCCGGCCAGCTGGCCTAGTACGACCGTGGCAGGCCCAGGCTGTGCTGGGCCACGTAGTTGAGGATCATTTCCCGGTTCACCGGGGCCACCCGGAGCAGCCGGGCCGAGGCCCAGTAAGGGAGCAGCCCGTACTCAGTGGCGAAGCCGTTCCCGCCGTGCGTCTGCATGGCCGCGTCCGCCGCGCCGATCGCGGCCTCCGCCGCCGCGTACTTGGCCATGTTCGCCGACTCGCCGGCCGGCTCGCCGTGATCGTGGCGCCAGCAGGCTTGCCGGATCATCAGCGCGGCCAGCTCGGTCTCGATCTTCGCCCGGGCCAGCGGATGGGCCACGCCCTGATGCGTGCCGATCGGCGCGTCCCACACCTGCCGCTCGCGGGCGTACCGGGCCGCGGTGCCCAGGACGTAGCGCGCGATCCCCACGCACTGCGCGGCGCCGGTGATCCGCTCCGGGTTGAGCCCGTGGAACACCTGCCGGAACCCGTCGCCCTCCTGGCCGACCAGCGCCCCGGGACCGACCCGCACGTCGTCGAAATGCAGCGTGAACTGCTTCTCGGGCAGCAGCAGATCGACGGGGAGCACACTGCGTTCCAGACCGGGCGAGTCCGTGGGGACAAGGAACAGCGACAGCCGGGCCTCGTTGCGGACCCGTTCCCGATGCGGGGAAGGAACGGATGGTGCGGGGCCGGTGCGGGCCACCACCAGCACGGCGTCCGCCTCGTTGACGCCGGAGATGTAGTACTTGGTACCGCGCAGGACCCACCCGTCACCGTCCCGGGTGGCGGTGGTGGACAGCCGGTGCGTGTTCGAGCCCGCGTCCGGCTCGGTGATCGCGAACACCACCTTGGTGGTGCCGCCGGCCAGGCCGGGCAGCCACGCCGCGCGCTGCTCATCCGTGCCGAACCGGGTGATGACCTCCGCCGAGATGGCCGCCGAGACCACGAGCAGCAGCAGCGGGGTGCCCTGCGCGCCGAGTTCCTCGCAGACCAGGGCGAGCTCGGTGAGGCCGCCGCCCCCGCCGCCGTACTCGGCCGGGATGTTCACGCCAATGAATCCCGCTTCACCGAGCTTGGTCCACAGCTCGTCGCATGGCGTGTGCTCGGCCGCGTGCTGCGCGTAATACTGGGGGCCAAACCCACTGGCTATCGCGGCTACGGCGGCCCGCAGGTCGCGATGCTCGTCGCTCTCGGCAAAATCCACGCCTGCTCCATCGAAGTGATCGCAGATTCACTAGGACTTTAGCTGGCCGGGCCGCGCAGATCATCGCCACCTCGGCTGATGACCACGACGCGGGGCTGCGGTTCCGTAGGCTGGGCCGGTGGGCAGCGGCCGGGGTGAGGATGGTGCGCTCGTCGAGCGGGCGGCGCTCGTGGCGCTGCTCCGGGAGCGCCCCGGGCGGCGCGGCTGGGCCGAGCTCACGGCCGGGGTCCTCGAGGCCGGCAGCGCCCGGGCGGTGTGGGAGCGTCTGGTGCCGCCGGCGCTGGTGCCCCCGCTGGGGGAGCCTGACCCGCTGGACGCCGCGGCCCAGCAAATCGGCCGCTGGGACGACCGGGGCTGGCGGCTGCTGTCCATCCTCGATGGGGACTATCCGGCCCGGCTGCGCGGGATCCATCAGGCGCCGCCCGCGCTGTTCGCCCGGGGCACGCTGGTCCGCGACGACCTGGCCGTGTCGGTCGTGGGATCGCGGCAGGCGTCCTCCCGCGGCCTGGGTATCGCGGCCGGGGTGGCCGGGGAACTCGCCGCCCGGGGCGTGACCGTGCTGGCCGGGCTGGCCCTCGGCATCGACACCGCGGCTCACCGGGCGGCGCTGGAGGCGGGCGGTCGGACGGTTTCCGTTATCGGAACTGGGATTGACCGTGCCTATCCGGCGCAGAACGCCGGCCTGCAGGAGGAGATCGCCGCGCGCGGCCTGGTGCTCTCCCAGTTCTGGCCGGGCGCGCCGCCGCAGCGGCACAACTTCCTGATGCGCAACGCGACGATGTCCGGGTACGGGCTGGCCACGGTGGTGGTCGAGGCGGGGGAGCAGAGCGGGTCCCGGGCCCAGGCGCGGATCGCGGTAGAGCACGGGCGGCCGGTCATCCTCACCTCGCTCGTCGTGGACCGCACCGCCTGGGCCCGCGCGCTGGTCGGGCGGCCCGGAGTGCACGTGGCCGGTCACCTCCAGGCCGTGCTGGACATCGTTGATCACCTGATCGCCGAGCCGGCGGCGCTCGGGGCCGCGCTGCGCCGGCTGGCGCCCTCCTGACATGGCTGATCCGGAGGTGGTGGCCCGGCTGAGCGCGGCCCTGGTGGCCCGGGCCGGGGGGTACCTGCGCAACCCGGTCCGCCAGGAGTTAGCCACCTGCGCGGTGTGCGCGACGCCGGTGGACGGCTTCCGGCTGTGCTATCAGTGCCAGCGGCGGTGCGGCCGGGCCGGGCTCGCGGACGCCACCGCCTTCCTGACCTACGCGGTGGCCGGGCGGCAGTCCGGCTACGTGATGCAGGGCTACAAGGCCCGGCCGCCGGTGCCGGAGCACCGGACGATCGTCGCGTTACTCGTGCTGCTGGGGCTGGCCCGGCACGCGGGCTGCGTGGCGCGGGCCGGGCCCGCCGGGCAGGCCGGGCCGGGCCGGGCGGCCTGCCCGTGACGCACTGGGCCACGGTGCCCTCGCTGCCAGCCGCGCCTGGGGAGCATCCGCTGCACGCGATCGTCAGCCGGTTAGCGCCTGGCCGCGAGGCCGTCCTGGCCGCTGCGGACGAGGTTGGGTATCCGCGGGATCTCGACCCCGGGCATTTCCGGGCGGCGGCGCTGCCCGCGGCCTCGCACGTGCTGCTCGTCAACGACACCTGGGCCCGCGGCGGGCACGCGCAGTCCGCGGTCCTGGCGTTACGCGCGGCCGGTGCGGCCCGGGTCTCCGTGCTGGTGGCCGCCCGCTGGATCAACGAGGACTTCGGCGGCAACGCGGCGTTCATCCGCGGTCTCGCGGACCGCGACTACGACCCGGCCCTGTGTCCCTGGACTGGTGCGGCCTGCCCGCCCCGCGGGCTCGGTACCGAGCTGAGGTCAAATGACAAAGAATGGCGTTCCGCGCGTCGCGGAGAAAGTCCGGATAAATCCGGTACTTACTAAATTGCACCACCGCAGGCAAACCGAAGCTTTGTGATATTCAATTCCCGGGTCGGGGAGCAGGAGTACGCTCTTCATCGGCCACGTCACGTCATGACCGGAGCGTAAGTATTGTCCGATTCTGGGGAATTCAGCAAATCAACCAAAGCTAGGAGCACGCTGATGTCAAAGCTCATTCCATTCAGGCCCGCGCTGGCCACCGCAGCGGCAGGAGTCGCCCTGGCCGGGGCATTAGCGGTTGCGGGCAGCGCCAGTGCAACCTCGCGTCCGGCCGTCGCGCTAGGCGCCAGTGCCGGGTTCTCGGACTGGCCGATGTTCCGCGCTGATCCCGGCCACTCCGGTGTCTCCCCGGAAACTGCCATCAGCACCATGACTGCCCCCTCGCTGACTACCCGGTGGACCGCGCGGATCGGCACCCCCAGCTACACCTCGCCTGCCGTGGCCACCAGCGGCGGCCGGGCACTCGTATACGCCGGGGCCGGCAACCACTTCTACGCCTACCCGGCGGGAGGTGGCGCCGCGGTCTGGAGCTACAAACTCCCCGCCGGGGTGGTCGAGAACTCGCCCGCGGTGGCCGGCGGCGTGGTGTACTTCGGCTCCACCGCCGGCACTATCTACGCCCTGAACGCCTCGACCGGTGCGCCGATGTGCTCGTTTAACACCGGGCAGGCCGTCCTGGCCGCCCCGGTCGTGGTCGGCGCCTCCGACGGGTCAGGGCCGGTGGTCTACGATGGCACCGTCCCGAGCAGCGGATCGGGAGCGGAATACGCTCTCTACGGTCCCGGCAACACGCACGGCGCCTGCACCAAGGACTGGGAGTTCAACTCGTGGGCGGTCGCCCCGGGCGGTACCTGGTCGTCTCCCGCCTACGGCATGGGCGCGGGCGGCGTTCCGCTGCTCGTGTTCGGCAGCAAAGACCGCGACGACTCCGTGTACGCGCTCAACGCCAACACTGGCGCGCTGGTCTGGCGCTACCAGACGAGCAACGTGGCCCTGGCTGACGTGGGCGCCCCGCCCACCATCTCGCCGCGCGGGCGGAATGGCTTCACCGACGGCGTCGTCTATGTGACCGGCAAAGACAAGGTCGTCTACGCCCTGGACCTCGCCACTGGCAAGCTCATCTGGAAATTCGCCCTCGCTAGGGGCACCAATGGCGATCTGGCGGGGACCGCTCTGGCAGGCGACCGGATCTACGTCGGATCAGATACCGGTGTCTATGCGCTTAATGCCACCACCGGGGCGCTGGTCTGGCATGTCCTTTCCCAGGCCACCTTCTTCGATTCTCCCGCGGTCACCGGGCCCATCGGGCGGCAGGTGCTGGTAGCCGGGAGCACCGAGGGCAGTCTTTACGCACTCAGCCTGGCGACCGGCGCGACCCTGTGGACGCAGAAGCCCGACAACAGCGGCTTCTGGGGCTCTCCGGCCGTCTCGCAGGGCGGCTTCTACATAGCGGGCCTGGATGGCGTGCTCCGAGACTTCGCACCCCATTCCTGACCGGCTGACCTAGCTGGCCGGGGTTCCGGGGGGAGGCAGAGCCACCCCCCGGAACTCAGGCCGCGGGACGGCTCGGCAACCGGATCCAGGCCCGCCAGGGGAAAGCCCCGAAGCTGGTACCCGCGGTGCCGCCCAGCGCCTGAGCCAGCTCTGCCAGTGCCGCGTGAGCGGCAGCCACATCGCCTGCTCCCTCGGGGATTCCCTCCGCCGGGGTGAGGGTCAGCAGGATTTCCAGCATCTGCTCCCGGGCCTGGACCAGGACGTCAGCCCGGCCAGGCGGGGCGAGGCCGGCCAGGGCGAACAGGGCCAGCTCGAGGATCTCCGCGATGACGGGGGCCCTGATTCCGGGTGCCGCGGAAGGGCGCCGGAACTCTGCCGTGACCGCCGAGAAAGGCAGCCAGGCGGTGCGCCGCTGGACAACACCACACAGGTCCGCCTCCACCTGGATGGGAAGAACGCCACCGTCCGACAGCTGGCGCACGGACCCGGCCGCGGCATCCAGATGATGCCGCAGTTCTGCCACCCGCGGCGCCAGGTCGCCCGGCGGCAGCCCGGTCAGCGCCTGAAGGTTCAGCAGGGCGGCCGTGAGATCCTGGATCGGGCCGTCGTGGATGAGGTCCGCGATCGCCGCGCGCTCGCCGGCCCGCAGTCTGTGGATCATGCCGAGAAGTGGCCATACGGCGGGCAGGCCGGGCGGCGCTCCCTCCGGTTCAGCACGCGGCGGTGCCCCGTGCGCCGCCGTCTCAGCCACCGCACCCGGGCTGGCAGGGACGGCATCCGGGCGGGCGGCGGAGTCGGCCGGATGTAGCGCGCGCACCGCGGTGATCAGCTCAGGCGGGTGGAACGGCTTGGTGAGGCAGGCGACACCCTCTGGGACCAGGTCCGGCTTCCCGCCGGTGATGAGCAGGCACCGGCCGGCCGCCGCCGGGTCCTCGGCCACCAGGGCCTGGATCAGCGCGGTTCCTGGTTCCCCGCCCAGGTGGGCATCGATCAGTAGCGCGTCATACCCGGGGGGGTTCATCGACCGAGCTTCCGGCGCCGAGGCCGCGACATCAACCTGGTAGCCGGCTCCGGTCAGCACCCGGCGGATGAGGGTGCGGATCGCCTCCGTGTCATCCACGACAAGCACTCGCGGACCGGCCGAATCCACCGCCACCGTGCCTCCCGGTCGAGGTACCCGGTTCCTGGACTAGCTACGTTACGGTGAGTAGCATAGCAAGTGCAAATTGTAGTAACATCCGCATCGGGGGGTGATTGCTCCCACTGCCGCATGGGTTGCTGGCGGTTGGAACGGGGGGTCCGATGAGTGATTCATCCGGCGCAGAGGCGGACGGCGGTCGTGCGGCGATCCGCGTGTTCTTGCTTGATGACCACGAAGTGGTGCGCCGCGGGCTCAGGGATCTACTCGAGGCAGAAACTGACATCGAGGTCGTGGGGGAGGCCGGGACCGCCGAATCGGGGATGAACCGCATGCTGGTGCTGCAACCCGACGTGGGCCTGCTCGATGTCCGGCTTCCGGACGGGGATGGCGTGAGGGTGTGCCGTGATCTACGTTCCGCGCTCCCCGGTACGTCATGCCTGATGCTCACGGCGTACGGGGACGATCGGGCGTTGCTGGGTGCCATCATGGCGGGCGCGGCTGGCTATGTGACCAAGCAGGCGTCTGGCAGCGAGTTGGTAGACGCGGTACGCGCGGTCGCGGCCGGCCGGTCAACTCTCGATGCTGATGCCGCGCAGCGGGTCATGCGGCGCGTGCGCGAAGGAGCCTCGGGCGACGCTCCGGTGTCGGCCCTTTCCGCGCAGGAGAAGCGGGTCCTGGACTTGATCGGTGATGGCCTGACGAACCGCCAGATTGCTGAGCACATGTTCCTGTCGGAGAAGACGGCGAAGAATTACGTGTCCTCGGTGCTGACCAAGCTGGGAATGCACCGGCGGTCGCAGGCAGCGGCCTTCGCGGCGCGGCTCGCGGGCGCGTCGGGTGAATAATCCCGGTCCGCAATCGGCCGAGGCGCTGACCGGAAGGTCCGGTGCCTGGGGCCAGGATCTACGGTGTGACTGAGAAGTTCTTGATCGCCAGGCCTGTCCCGCCCGACCAGATTTCGAAGCCAGCCTGGACGCTCCACAGCAGCCAGGACGCGCGGACGGCGCCGGATCGCTCGGCTGCTGCTATGAACGGCGCTAGCCGGAGCTTGGCCGCGGCCACCGGGGTGGCCCGCCGGAACGAGATGTAATAGCGGCCGGGAGCGGTGGCCCGCGGCACCATGTACCATTTCGCGCCGTCGATCTTCACGGCCGGGTACAGCCGCTGCCACCACGGCGGCTTGCTGTACCGGAGCCAGATCATCACCTCCGATGCACCGTCTCCGGTGCGGGGGCCGAGCCACAGGTCCAGGGACGCGTTCCACACGCCGCTCTGGTGCGGTGTCACGGTCCGCCAGCTCACCGTGTAGTTCCCGAGTGATCCTGCCCGTTGCGGCGCACCCCCGCCGCCGGCCGGGCACGCTCCCGCGAAGCAGCCGGTCCCAACGTAGGGATAAGCCCGGACCTTCGATGAGGACGCCCATCCTGGGGAGCGGGTGACGGTGAAGCCCGCGAGCCGTCCCGGGTCCGAGAGGCACATGCCCTGGTCGTTGTGGTTGATGCTGGGCTTATTCCTGACGACGTACTGCTGGCCGCCCGCGCCGGTGGCGTCCAGGGCCTGCCAGGGCTTGCACGCCACCGGCGCAGGCGACGCCGTGGCGCCCGCGGCCCCGGCCAGGGTCATGCAGGCTGCGACGGTCATCACGCTCAGCAGTCTTATCGCCGGGCGGCCGACGGGACGGTCCATGATGTCAACTTCCCTTCTGCGAGTTAGGACAGCACCGTAACCGCATTGATCGCGGTGAGGCCTATGTTTCCCCTGAATTTCCTGCGCCCCGCGCTGGTTCGCCAAATGGCAGTCTTGAAGGTGCCCGGAATGCGGTGGATTCGACAATTTGTGCCCTCGTGCACCCAGGTGGCTGCGGTAACTTTCGTGCATATCTTGGGAACTCCGGTGCTGTGCTGGCGTGTCCCGGGATGATGGGCATTCAATGAGCCGCAGCGTACCGTATGCTCGACGACCGGACGCGATCCGGGTGACAGGAGAACTGCGCTAAGTGCGACGTTTGGGGGTATGTATACGGACTCTCCCCGGGAGTCTTGAATAAATAGAACATTATGTACATAAGTTCATCTTCCCAATGTCCGGGCACCCGATCCTGATGGGTTCACGATGACCGCTCACTGGCCTGGGGCAAAGGCCAGATTATGTAGCGGATCGGGATTTGGGCCGGGGGTGATTGCTGCCCGGGGCCAGGGCATTTAGACGCCGAACCGATGGAGAGCATGGTGGGCACTCCCGAAGAGATCATCGCAGCGATGCGTGAGGCGGTACCGCGTGGCAGGCCGTCCCTGACGGGCACAGAGTTGAAGTGCCTGGCCGGCCTCACGCAGGAGCTGCTCGCCAGCAAGCCGGAGGCGCAAGCGGAGTACGGCAGGTTCCTGGCTGCGGTCCGGAAAGACATCGACCTGCCCGGACCCGTCCTGCGGGCATGCCTGCAGGGCAAGCGGATACTCGTCACCGGTGGCTCCGGGTGTATCGGTTCGGCGCTCATGGCCCAGCTGGCGCGGTTCTCCCCAGCTCGGCTGGTCAGCGTCAGCCGCGGCATCACCCAGGGATGGCCGCGGCTCCCGGGCGCGGAGTATGTCCAGGCTGATATCAGGGACGGGGATCAGCTGGCCGCCGTCTTCGACCGGGTGCGATGCGACATCGTCTTCCACGTCGCGGGACAGCGAGATCCGGGCCTCGCCGAGCACGAGGTGCACCGCACCGTGACCACGAACGTGCTCGGCACGGGCAATGTGATCAGCGCCGCCGCTTCGTTCGAGGTTCCGCACGTGATCTTCGCATCGACCGGCAAGGCCCTGCGTCCCTATTCAGGCGAGGTGTACACGGCCTCCAAGCGGGTCGCCGAGTGGCTGCTCTGGCAGGCAGCGGCGCGCGGGCAGGTCACCTGCTCGGCCGCCAGGTTCACCCACGTGATCGACAACTCCATCGTCCATGCCCGGCTGCTGGACTGGTGTGACGGCGGGGTGATCCGCCTGCACGACACCGGCATCGCCTTCTACGTTCAGTCCGCGCTGCAGTCGGCGCAATTGCTGCTGGCGGCTGAGGCGGGCGCGCAACCCGGCTCGCTGCCGGTGCACGCCATCAGCGACCTCGGCTGGCCGGTGACCCTGCTCGATGTGGCGCTCGGAGTGCTCGGCTGGACCGGTTCCGCGGCACCCATCTACATCAGCGGCTACGACCGTGGGTATGAGGCTGTGCCGTTTCCTGGGCTCTACGACCCGGCGACCGCAGGTGACGTGAGCCCGCTGATCAGCGCCTTCGAGGCCACCGGTGCCCGGCCGTCGTGGTGCCCGGCCGTGAACGCGTTCCCGTTGCAGCTGGCCCCGGCATCCGCGCTGGAGGAGCGGATGCAGGCACTAGCCGACACCTGCGCCCGAACCGAGGAGCCCGGGCCGGTGCGGGCGGCGCTCGACGAGCTTTCGTGGTCGCTGTTGGACGCCACCTTGTCAGCCGTTCCCCACCAGGTACTGACCCGCGCAACCCAGCTCAGCGCCCCGTACCGCGCCAGCCTGAACGCCGTTAATGAACGGATGCTGGCCGCGATCGAGCGACACGCGGCCGCGGTCAACCCGGTGCCATCCCCCACGCCAGCTGGCGGGAATAGCGCTGCCCGGCTGAGATAACCATCACCTGGCGTTGAACGCGGTCCACGACCGGTCCGACCCGGGCCGGGCCTGTCTGGGCCAGCTGCGGACGTGGCCCGGTGGCGTTCAAATACGGACGGATACCGTGCCCGGGACGCTTTATTTAAAACAGGCTTTATCCTTCGTAGTCAGGTCAAAAATGGTCATCTACTAAACAAACTTCAGGGCCCTTGTAGCGAAGGTGGAACGAACTACTGCAGTTTCCAGGATTACTCCCCTGGCGGCCCGCTATCCTCTTCTTCGCTTCGAGTAATTCCCTTGCGCAGGCCGGTCCCGAAAATCGCGATCGCAGCGCACGCCCCAAATGGCACAGTTTGGGGCTCCAGTACAAAGTGGGAGGTTTAGGTGGCCTGCCGACCTGCTCGCCGTGGTGCGGCACATCTCGGTGGCCTCCTATATACCCACAGCGCAGAAAATGACCGAAATCCGGTCACTCTCGGGGAGGATTTCCGGGCTCATGGCGACCTACGATGACGATCGGCCGCTTTATGCAAACAATGAGGGAGAATTTCGTGAAGAACGGATCTGGTTTCGCAGCGGTGATCTGGATCGTGTTCGGGGTCTCGGCGTGCGCGACCCTGCTGCTGACGGTGACAGTACGGCTGTTCTTCCGCCGTGGGAAGCCGGCCATGAAGCCGTAGCCGTTAACCGCAGCTTCCAGATTCCCCGCGTTACCTTCCGGCCGCGCCGGGCGTTGGTGATCATCCCGATGGCCATGATCGTGGGCGGCTCGGTCTTCCTGCACCGGAACGCCCTGGGCCTGGTCTCCCCGCGCGAGACCTGGATGCTGGGGGTGTGGGCGGTCAGCCTCGGTTTCGTGCTCTCCCAGCTCCTCCTCGCATGGTTCCAGCGTCCGTTCACCGTGACGGAAGCGCAGCGCGCCAAGCTGGACTGCCTGGGGGTCGCCGCCGTGGTCCCCTGCTACAACGAGGATCCAGCCATCCTGGACCGGACCATCTACGCCCTGTTCACCCAGACCCGCGCACCCGACTGGGTGATCGTGGTCGATGACGGTTCCACGGCTGACTACACCGATGTCCAGGCCCGCTGGCAGGCCCATCCGTCGGCCACGGAATTCATCTGGATACGGCAGGAGAACCAGGGCAAGAAGCACGCGCAGGCCGCGGCCTTCCGCGCGGTGCCCTCTGCCGACATCTACGCCACGATGGATTCAGACTCCGCCCTCGAACGGCGCGCCATCGAGGAAGGCCTCAAGCCCTTCGCCAGCCGTGACGTGACCTCGGTTGCGGGTCTGGAGATGGCCTACAACCTGACCACCAACATTCTCACCCGGGCCATGGGCCTGCGGTCCCTCGCTTTCCAGCTCTTCGCGATGAGTGCGCAGAGCGTCGCGGGGGGGAATGTCGTGATTAACCCGGGTGCGTTCTCGCTCTACCGGGGGTGGCTGATTCATCAGAGCCTGCCTGCCTACCTGGGAGAGACATTCTTCGGGGTACCGGTGACCCTGGGCGATGACACCGCCCTGAGCATGTTCTCCCTGCTGCACGGGCGGGCCGTCCATCAGCCCACCGCGGTGTCGATGCCGGTGTACCCGGAGACGTTGTCGCACCACCTGCGCCAGTGGACCCGCTGGATGCGGGCCTCCACGATCCGGACGCTGTGGCGGATGCGCTATCTGCGGATACGTTCTTATGCCTGGTGGTTCGTGGTGTACCAGCAGTACGCCTTCTTCGCGTCGGCCGCGGTGTCCCTGGCTGTGCCGTTCGCCTGGCCGGCCACCCGCAACCTGGTCCTCGCCAGCAGTCTCGCCCTGGTCGCCTGGCCGCTCGCGGTGGCCCTGCGCCTGGTCACCGTGAGCCGCTCGGACCAGCGGTGGCCCACCTGGCTGGCCTCAACGGCACTGCTGCCGTTCGCGGCTCTGTGGTACCTCCTGGTCCTGCGACAGATCCGCTTCTACGGCATGGCCACCTGTCACCGTCAGGGCTGGGTGACGCGGAAAAAGGTGGAAGTGACTCTCTCCGGTCCCCCGGTCCCCGTTGCGGAGGAGCTCGTCTATGAACAGGGCTAGGCTCGTGGCCGCGCTCATCGCGGCGGTGGGAGTGACCATCACGGTCACCGGTGCGGGCTCTGCCCTGTGGCTGTACCGGCATGAACCCGCCGCCGGGCGCGGTCACGTCATCATGCTCCCCCCGGCCAGTTCCGCGCCCACGCCCCAGCCGGCCATCGGCAATCCTGGCCCGATGCACTACGTGGGTGTCTTCGAGCACAACACGGCCAGTAGCTACCGGCCGGTGACGCTCTTTTCCTCGGTGGCCGGCCGCACGCCCAACCTCACCGTCTACTACAGCGGCTGGGGCATGCCATTCCGGGCCCGCTTCGTCACCGCGGCCGCCCGGGCCGGAGCCGTCGTGCTGGTGCACATGGAGCCCTGGCACCAGTCCTTGGCCGCCATCGCCGCCGGGGACTCAGACCGTTACCTGTACCGGTTCGCCGCGGCGGTCCGCCACTACGGCGGCCACGTCATTATCAGCTTCGCCCCCGAAGCGGATGGCCGCTGGTACCCGTGGGGATGGCATCATGCCGCCCCGGCCCGTTGGGTGGCGGCATGGCGGCATGTGGTGACGGTGTTCCGCCAGGCAGGTGCGACCAACGTGACCTGGCTATGGGTCATCAGCGGGGATAGCCGCGCCACCGGGCACCTGCGGGACTGGTGGCCGGGTGCCCGCTACGTGGACTGGGCCGGCGTCGATGGCTATTACTTCAAGCGGACCAACACGTTCAGGACCGTCATCGGCAACACCGTGAGAAACATCCGCAAGTTCACCCGCAAGCCGGTCCTGCTCTCCGAGGTCGGCATCGGGCCGCGGGCCGGGCAGGCCGCGAAGATTCCTGGCCTGTTCGCCGGTATCCGGCGCGATCACCTGCTCGGCCTGATCTACTTCGACGTCCACCAGCATCAGGGGCTGTACCACCAGGACTGGCGGCTGGACGATAACCCAGCGGCCGTCGCGGCCTTCCGCGCCGGGGTCAGATCGCGCGGCTGAGCGCCGCCCTCAAACGCCCGGACATAGCAGCTCCGCGGGCCGGCCGGTGCCGGGCCCGCGGAGCGGGTTGCGGTTGCCTTGAAGGCCTGCGGGCTTCCTCAGTAGCCGGCGGTCTTCATCAGCTGGAAGAACTGGTCAGTCTGGGGAATGTTCCCGGCGGCTGCGACGTAGTAGCCATCCGGGCTGATGGACTGGGCCGCCGTGGCCATCTGGGCCGCGGTGCCGTTGACGGTCGAGACCTCGGAGAACACCCTGACGTTCGGGTTCGCGGCCTGCGCCTGGGCCTGGGTCGTGTTGAACATGTACCCGTACTGGCCGCCGGAGGTGGTGTTCGACTCGTTCTGGAGGTCGAAGATGTCACCGGCGGCTGCGGCAGCGCCAGCGATATTGACCCGGACGAACCACTGGTCGCCCGACTCGCCCTGGCGGAGCGGGAGCACCGAGCCGGGGACCCAGGCCAGGTCCAGGGCGGGGGCCTGGATGACCTTCAGCCCGTGGGCGTGGGCCAGCTGGCCGAACAGGGTCATGTACTTGACCGGGTTCTGCTGCTCGCTGACCGGGGTCGCGGCCCACGCCTCCGGGTCATACAGGACCCACTTGTAGGGGTAGCTGATGCTGCCGTTCTGGATGTCGGAGCTGAACTGGGCGTAGGACGTGTAGTTCAGCACGGGCGTGGTCGCGTACCCGGCCTGGACGGGGGTCTTCACCAGGCTGGCCCCGACGCCGTAGGCCGTGGGCGTGTTGAAGAAGTATGACGCCGCGGCGGAATCGGTCTGGCTCAGCGACTGAACGTTCCCGGCGGTCATGAGCCAGGCCGGCTTGGCCGCGGCGCCGGCCGGGCCTGCGACCAGGGCCAGCGCCACGCCGGCGGCACTGAGCGTGGCGAGGGTGGCGAGGCCGGCCTTGGCCCGGATCGTGCGCGGGCGCCACCCGCGGGCGCGACGGCGGCCGGCCGGGGCACTCGTGTCCCCGGAGCCAGCCTGAGCGGTCTTAGGCGATGTATTTCCGTTGGTATGCATGACGGCTCCTGGAGATTTCTTGGTGGTTCTTTTTCTTTCATTACCAGTGTCAAGAAATCTCCGTCTGTGCCCCAGAGCATTGCAGCCCGTCTTCATTGGTGGCTTTTCCTCGATCCGTTTGCCACCGGATCCGCGGCTGGCGGGGCAATATGGCCCGAGCCGGAATACCCTGCTCGGGGGCCAAGCCTGGGCAGGGCCGCTCCGCGGGCCGGCCGGTGCCAGTCCCGCGGAGCGGGTTGCGGTTGCCTTGAAGACCTGCGGGCTTCCTCAGTAGCCGGCGGTCTTCATCAGCTGGAAGAACTGGTCAGTCTGGGGAATGTTCCCGGCGGCCGCGACGTAGTAGCCATCCGGGCTGATGGACTGGGCCGCCGTGGCCATCTGGGCCGCGGTGCCGTTGACGGTCGAGACCTCGGAGAACACCTGGGCGTCCGGGTTCGCGGCCTGCGCCTGGCTCTCGGCCGTGTTGAACATGTACGCGTACTGGCCGCCGGAGGTGGTGTTCGACTCGTTCTGGAGCAGGTAGATGTCACCAGCGGCTGCGGCCTTCCCGGCGATGTTGACCCGCAGGTACCACTGGTTGCCCGTCTCGCCTCGGCGGAGCGGGAGCACCGTGCCGGGGACCCAAGCCAGGTCCAGGGAGGGAGCCATCACGGCCTTCATCCCGTGGGCGTGGGCGAGCTGGCCGAACAAGGTCATGGACTTGACCGGGTCCTGCTGCTCGCTGACCGGGGTCGCGGACCAGTTCTCCGGGTCATACATGACCCACTTGTACGGGTAGGTGATCGCGCCGCTCCGGATGTCGGAGCTGAACTGGGCGTAGGACGTGTACGACAGCACGGGCGTAGTCGCGTACCTGGCCTGGACAGGGGTCTTCACCAGGCTGGCCCCGGCGCCGTAGGCCGTGGGCGTGTTGAAGAAGTACGACGCCAAACTGGAATCGGTCTGGCTCAGCGACTGAACGTTCCCGGCGGTCATGATCCAGGCCGGCTTGGTCGTGGCGCCGGACGGCCCTGCGACCAGGGCCAGCGCCACGCCGATGGCACTGAGCGTGGCGAGAGCGCCAAGGCCGGCCTTGGCCCGGATCGTGCGCGGGCGCCACCCACGGATGCGACGGCGGCCGGCCGGGGCACTCGTGTCCCCGGAGCCAGGCCGAGCGGTCTTGGGTGATGAATTTCCGTTGGTATGCATGACGGCTCCTGGCGATTTCTTGGTGGTTCTTTTTCCCTTTCATTACCAGTATCGAGAAATAGCCGTCTGTGCCCTAGAGGATTGCGTCTTCTCCCGATAGAGGCCTTTTCCCCGATCCGTTTGCCACCGGATCCGCGGCGGGCAGGGCCATATGGCCTGAGCCGGAAGGCCCGCCGCGTTGGGTGCCCGGGCTCCTCCCGGCCACCGGGGCGGGTATGTGGCCGGTCCGCGCCCGCAGCCGGTGGAGTGGGGCCGGCCGGGGCCGGCGGGGAAAATCATTGGCGCTGGACGACCCGCGCTGAGTTACTGGACCCATGAAGGTCGAGAGGTTCGATCCCGCGGCGGACGGCGCCTCGGTGCGCGCCTGCTACGAGATCTACCTGAGCGGGCTGGCGGCTGATGACCCGCTGGGGCCGCCCATGTCGCCGCGCGCCTTCGCGGCCTGGCTGGCCCTGGGCTTCACCGAGGACCCGCGGGAAACCTGGCTGGCCCGGCACGATTCGGGTGAGCCCTGCGGCTGGTACGTGCTCAGCATGCCGTACCGGGAAAACCGTCAGCTCGCCCCGCTTGAGCTCGTGGTGCACGCTGCCCGGCGCCGGGCCGGCCGGGGCACGGCGCTGCTCCGGCACGCGGCCGGGCGGGCCGGCGAGGCCGGGCGGACCGTGTTCGAGCTCGACGCGCTGGAGGGGTCGCCCGGGGCGGCGTTCGCGGGCGCGCTCAAGACCCGGCCGGCCGGCACAGAGGTCCGGCGGGTGCTCGACCTGAACGACCTGCCCCCGGAGCGGCGGGTCACGCTGCGGGCGGAGGCGGAATCCGCGGCCCGGGGGTACACGCTGCGGACCTGGCGCGGCCCCGCGCCCGAAGACGCGGTCGCGGGGGTCGCCGCCCTCAACGGGGCCATGGCCGACGCGCCGCGGGAATCCGGGCACGAGGCGCAGACCTGGGACGTGGCCCGGGTCCGGCTGGACGAGCGCCGGGTCGCGGCCATGGCCCTGCGGGCCCGCGCGATCGTGGCCATGGCGCAGGCCACCGGCGAACTGGCCGCGCTGACCCAGGTCTGCGTGGACCCGGCCCTGCCGGAGTGGGGCTTCCAGGAGCTGACCGCGGTGGCCAGGCCGCACCGGGGGCACCGGCTCGGGCTCCTGCTCAAGCTGGCCATGCTGGACCTGCTGGCCGCGGAGGAGCCGCAGCTGAGCCGGATCATCACCGGGAACGCCGCCGGGAACGAGCACATGATCGCCATCAACGACCAGCTCGGCTTCACCGTGCTCGGCCGCTGGCCGTCCTGGGAACTCGACGTGGCCGACGTGCCTGGCGCGCCGGGCTCCCATGCCTGACCGGGTGGTCCCGGAGATCAGCGTGTCCCGCTGCGCCCCGCGGCAGGTGCCCAGCGCAGCCGAGGTGGAGTCGCTGTACTACGCGGCGACCTGCGGTAGCCCGCTGCACGAGTCCCGGGCGACGGCCGCCGGGTACGCCCGGCTGTACGCGGCCCTGCTGCGCCGGCCCGACCTCGAGGCCGTGGCGGCCCGGGCCGCCAGCGGGCAGCTCGCCGGGTTCGCCTACGGGCATGGCTGGCGGTGGGCCGAGCAGGCCGATGACTGGGCGGTTCAGCTGAGGGAGCATCTGGGCGGCGCGGCCGACCGCCTGGACGGCCGGCTCGCCGTCTACCTGCTCGCCGTCCACCCGTGGTACCGGCGGGCAGGGCTGGGCCGGCGCCTGCTCACCACCCTTCTTTCCGCAACGAGGACCGGAGCGTGGCTGATCACCCGGGACGAGCCGACGCCGGCGATGGCCCTGTACCAGCGGGAGGGCTGGGAGCCCGTCGGCCACGGTCCGGACGCTCCCGGCGGGCGGCCCGGCCTCGTCCTCACCCACCCCTGACCGGGGCGATGTTTTGCCGGGCGATGTTTGCGGCAGGGAGTTGGCAACTCCGGGGGATGGCGGCACCGTGCGGGTCCGATAAGTGTGGGAGGTCGGCGTGGAAGACGAATTCCTGGTCTCCTACGAGGCGGTGACGCCGGGCCTTCCCGTGCTCACCCGGGACAAGGAGCAGTTCGGCCTCCTGGAACACGTCCTCGAAGTCCCGCAGCTGGACCTGTTCGACGGGATCGTGGTCTGGGTCGGCGGCGGCGCCCTGGCCGACCGGGAGATCCAGCGCGAACTCGCGAAAGGCCACCAGGCCACGGCCCGGAACCTCGAACGGGCGTCCCCGTCGGGCGGGCTGCGTTTCGTGGACGCGGACAAGATCGCCGCCATTACGGCGGGCTATATCCGCTGCGATCTGGATCACTCCGAGGTCGGGCGGCTGCCCCCGCCGGACGGTGCGCCGGTCTATCACGTGAACATGCTGGGTGAGACCGGCCCGGCGCTGCACGACCGGATCGGCCGCATGTTCCGCCGGCCGCACTGGACCCGCGAGTAGCGGCCCCGGACACGGTCAGTCGCCGGACGTGAGCGCCTGGACGGCACTGATCAGCGCGGCTTCCGCCTCGGCCTGGCGGGCCCGGCGGGCGGCGTTCCACTGCCGCGCCGCCCCCACCCGGCGGCGCACCCGCCGGGCGTGCTCCCGGACCCGGCCGGGGCTCGCGCCGCCGGGCGCGTCGCGGGCCGCCACGACCGTGGCCGGGTCCGTCGCCGCGCTGAGCAGGTCCGCGGTGAGCGGCAGCTCGGCCCCGGTAATCTCCGCGGCGGCGGCCCGCACGACCGGCACGGTCAGCTCCTCCCCGCCCGCGGCCAGCGTCGCGGCGACGGCCCGGCCGACCACCCGGTAGGCCGTGCGGTAGTCGAGCCGGTACCGCTGGGTCAGCTCCTCCGCGAGGTCGGCCGCCGCCGTGAAATGGCTGACCGCCTGCCCGGCCAGCACGTCGGCGTGCACGGTCAGGCCGGTCACCACCGCTGATCCCAGCCGGACCAGCCGCCCAGCCAGGTCGAGGGCCCCGGCCACCTCGCCGTAGGCGTACAGCCAGTTGTCGGTGCGCGCCGACGGGGTCAGCCCCGTGGCCAGCAGCCCGGTCAGGCGGCCGACCAGCGTGCCCGCGCCCCCGCGCAGCACCGGGAGCGCGTACGGGTTGCGTTTCTGCGGCATGAGCACGCTGGCCCGGCACAGTGAGGCGTCCAGCGACACGTAGCCGAACCCGGGGCTGGCGAAGATCTCCAGGTCCGAGGCGAGCTGGCTGATGGTCGTCACGGCCTGCGCGGCGGCCAGCACCGCGTCGGCCAGGACGTCGGCCGACCACATCGCGTCGCGGGTGTGCGGGCCGACCGCGCCGAAACCCAGCCCGCGGGCCAGCCGGCCCCGGTCCAGCGGCAGCCGGGTGCCGCCCACCCCGCCCGCCCCGGCGGGGGAGACGTCCGCGAGCGTGTACGCGGCCTCGATCCGGTCCAGGTGCCGCACGGCCTGCTCGGCGAAGCCGCCCAGGTAGTGACCGAACGTGGACGGCTGCGCGGGCTGCAGGTAGGTGGTGTCGGCCCACAGCGTGCCGGACTGCCGGGTGGCCTGGTCCGCGACCGCCCGGGCGAACGTGGCCACGTCGGCGTGCAGGCCGAGCAGCCGGTCGCGGAGGGCGAGCCGGAACGCGATCCGTCCCGCCTCGCGGCGGGTCCGGCCCAGGTGCAGGCCAGGCCGCCGGGCCGAGCTCGCGTTCCAGCTCCCGTTCCCGGCTGTTGTAGGCGTCGCCGTATACCGGGTCGTAGGGGAACTCGGCCGCTGGTGAGTCGAGCAGCTTGAGCAGCGCCGCGCCGACCGGCGCGGCCTCACCGCGGGTGAGCGCGCCGCACTCGACCAGCTCGGCGAGGTGCGCGAGGTCGGCCAGGGTCAGCCCCCGGTGCAGCAGCGGCGCGTCACCGATCTCCAGCGCGTAACCCGCCTCGACCAGCTCGGGGGCAGGCCCGCTGGTGATCCGGGCCGCGGTGCCGAGGTACCCCTCGGGAGGACGGACCCCGCTCATCACATCTCGCCTCCGGATCCGTCCCGCCCCGGCCTGCCGGGTGCTGGCTTGCCGGGTGCTGGCCCCGCGAACAGCGTGGGCGCGCCCCCGCTGACCAGGAACACCTGGGGGCCGTGCACGCGGCCCGCGCGGCAGCCGGCGATCAGGGCCGCCATGGCCTTGGCCCCGAACACGGGGTCCAGGAACACGCCCTCGGCCGACGCGACGAGCCGCGCCGCCGCCTGCCCGGCCGCGGACGGGACGCCGTACCCTGGCCCGATCCAGCCGTCCCGCACGTCCGGCGCGGGGAAGTCCGCCGGTATTCCGGCCAGCGCCGCCGCCGCCGCGGCCAGCTCCCGGACCCGGACGGCGCACTCCGCGGCCGGGCGGCTCACGGTCACGCCCACGACCTGATAGGCGGCGGCGGTGAGCGCCGCCCCGGCGAGCAGCCCCGCCTGGGTCCCGCATGACCCCGTGGCCAGCCACAGCCCGGCCGGCCGCTCGTCCAGCTCCGCCAGCTGGGCGGCCAGTTCCACGCTGGCCCGGACGTAGCCGAGCGCGCCGAGCGGTGTCGCCCCGCCGCGTGGCACGGGGTACGGGCGCCGCCCTGCGGCGCGCAGCTCCGCGGTGACCGCCTCGATGCCCGCGTCCACCGACGATCGCTCCGCCGCCCCGGTGAACCGCACGTCCGTCCCGAGCCAGCGGTGCAGCCGCATGTTGCCCTGGGGTTCGCCGTCGCCGGACCCGTAGCACACGACGTGCGGTTCGAGCCCGTGCCGCAGGCAGGCCAGGGCGGCCAGCATCGTCCAGTTCGACTGCGGGCCGGCCCCGGTCACCAGGCTGTCGCAGCCCTGCGCGAGCGCGTCGGCGATGAGAAATTCCAGGCCGCGCAGCTTGTTGCCGCCCAGTCCGAGGCCGGCCAGGTCGTCCCTTTTCAGCAGCACCGGGACGCCTAGCTCGCGGGACAGCCGGGGGGCCGGCTGCAGCGGGGTGGGGGCCAGCACCAGGTCCACGCGGGCCCGGTCCGCCACGTGGGGGCCAGCCCCGGAACTGCCTGCACCAGTCCCGGGGCTGGCCGCTCGTGGTCCGGCGGTCACCGCGGTACTCCCGCGACCACGCCGGCCCCCACCGTCACGGCCATGCTCCCGCGCACTCCTGCCGGACCCGGTCCACGAACGCGGCGCACGAGCCGAGCGCGGACCGCACATCCAGCAGCTCGTCGAGTTCGGCGTCGGGGATCGCGTCCAGCCGGGTGTCCCCGCGCAGCGCCGTGCGGAAGTCCTGGCCGCAGTCGAGGCCGTGCATGGCCGCGGCGTACACGCTGTCGTGCGCGGAATGCTTGCCGAGCCGGTCGGCCAGCGCCCGCATCACCGGCTCGGACAGCAGGTAGCCGCGGTGGCTGCCGATGTTGGCCAGCATCCGCGCCGGGTCGGCCCGCAACCCGTCCAGCATCCGGGCCGCGGATCCCGCGCTAGCCGCGAACGCCATCGAGATCTCCGGGACCACCAGCCACTCGGCCTTCCAGGCCCGGCCGTCCCGCTCGTGCTCGCAAACCATCCCGTCCAGGGCCACGGCGGCCTGGGCCCGGATCACCCGGGACAGGGTGACGAGGTGCTCGGAGATCTCCGGGTTGCGCTTGTGCGGCATGGTGATCGAGCCGACCGTGCCCGGGGTGAACGCCTCGCGCAGCTCCCCGATCTCGGGCCGCTGCAGCTGGTAGACCTCGTTGCCGATCTTGCCGGCTGTCGCGGAGATCGCGGCGAGCAGCCAGGTGAACTCGGCCACCCCGTCCCGGGCCGTGATCCACGGCACCACCGGAACGCCGAGCCCGAGCTGCGCCGCGAACCCCTCCAGCAGGTCCAGGGCGTGAGCGCCCCAGAACTCCATGGTGCCAAGCGCCCCGCCGAGCTGCACGACCTCCCACCGGGGCCGGCCCTGGCGCAGCCGCTGCAGGTGGCGGTCGAGTTCCGCGGCCCACACGGCCGCCTTGAACCCGAACGTGATCGGCAGTCCGGGCTGGCCGTGCGTCCGACCGCACATCGGCGTCTCCCGGTATTCACCGGCCAGCTCCAGGGCCCGGTCCCGCATCCGCGTCACATCCCGCTCCGCGATGTCCCCCACGGCCCGGAACACCAGCGCGAACCAGGTGTCCGACAGGTCCTGAACGGTGGCGCCGTAGTACACCCACTCCCGCGCGTCCTCCGGCAGCACGTCACGCAGCGCGCGGATCAGGCCCATGGTCGAGTGCCCGGTCTCGCGGGTCTGCCTGGCCACCAGGTCCAGGTCGATCAGGCCGACGTCGGCGTGCGCCCGGATCGCCGCGGCGGCGGCCGGGGGGACCAGGCCCGCGTCAGCCTGGGCCTGGGCCAGCGCGGCCAGGATCTGCAGCCACGCCTGCGTGCGCCCCTCGTCCGTGAACAGGGCCGAGGCCTCCGGTGTGGTCCACAGGTGGCCGAAGATCGCCGAGTCGGCGGGATGCGCGCTGGTCATGACCCGGTGCCCCCGGCCGGGCCGGGTGGCGGCAGTCCGCACAGCGCCCGCAGCGCCGCCCGCACCTCATCCAGGTTCGCGCCCCAGGGAACCACTGCGGTGCTCCCATCGACCTCCACGCCGCGTTCGAGCAGGCAGCACTTGGTGAGAACCCGCTCACCGGGGCTGGCCGCCGCAGCCCTCGCCTTCGGGCAGAGATCGACCCGGCGCGGTTCCGTTAGGTAAAAATGGTCGTGGAACTGCCGCGAGCGCTCGCAGCCTATGAGCAGCCAGTCGTCGTGATAGGGCGGATGGGTGTCCAGGAAGCTGACGTCGCCCTCGGCGGGCACGCCGCTGCCCCGGCACGGGAGCAGGTAGTGCGGGGCGGGATGCGCCGCCATCAGTCCCGCGACGTCCACGGCGTCCAGGGCCAGGTCGATCGGGGGCAGGTCCTCGTCGTAGGCGACCACCTGCCCGGCCATGGCCAGCAGCTTCGGCGGATGCGGGGGGATGACCTCGGTGACCCGGATCTGGACCGGGGAGGGCCGCCAGATGAAGTTGACGTGCTCGAACTTGCCCTGCACGACGTAGGCGAGCACGCCGTCGCGCTGGTGCTTGAGCGCCACCGCGGCGAGTGAGGTGGCGTTGCCCACGTCGGCGTCCGGGTCGGTGATCCACACGGTGGTGTCCGGGCCGGACAGTACCCGTAGCCCGGCCACGGGGGAGAACAGCGGCTCGGCGTGCTCCGGCCGGACCGCGACCAGCGCGGTCTGCTCACCGTTGCGGAGCACCAGGAACGCCGTGCGCCGGTAGATGTCCCGGCTGCGCAGCAGCTTCCCGATCGCGGCCGGGGTGAGCGGCACGCCAACGTCCTGCACCGACAGGCCCCGGTACGGCCGGGTGATCGTGTTGGGCGCGGGGTCGGGGATCACGTCCGGGCGCCGATCAAGTGAGGGCGCCGGGAGCCAGGGCGCCTGAGCCCAGGGCGGTGTCCGCGCGCAGCCCGAGCCGCAGCGTCTCCAGCGTGAGCACGCTGGCCGGCGCGACGTTACCGAGGTTCACGTCCGCCCCGAGCTGCCGGACGAACCAGGCCTGCTGGCTCTTGTCCGGAGCCTCGAAGATCACGGTGTCCTGGGGGACCCAGTCCACGATGGCGGTCACCAGCTCCTCGCGGATGCCCTGGTCCGCGTTATACAGCCCGACCCGTCCGCTCTCCCGGCCCTCGGCGATCACCCACCTGGCGCCGGCGTCCAGGTCGCGCGCCATCTCCTCGGCCCACTCCGCGGGGGTCGGCGGGTAGTTACCTTCCTTAGCGCCGGTCTCCGCGAGCACCACGAAGTCCGCGGACAGCTCGCGGACCAGGGCGTGCTTGCGGCTGGCGGGCAGCGCCCGCAGCCCGTTGGACACCTCGATATGCGTCATCCCGACCTTGAGCGCCCAGTCCCGCAGCTCACCGACCCGGTCCTGCAGCGCCGCCACCTCGAGCAGCGTCCCGCCCAGCGAGACCGGGCAGTCGTGGTCCGCGCAGATGCCGACCCGCTCCTCCAGCGAAGGGTCAACGTACCCGATGCCCCAGCCCACCTTCACGATGTCCACCAGGTGCCCGGCCTGGCCCAGGAACGCCCGGGTGCCCGCCGGTGTGAGCCCGCTGTCCAGCACGTGGGTGAGGCCGCGTGACCGGGGCTTCGCCGCCCGGGCCGGAAGGCTGAGGAAGGTGGGACACTCGGGCACGGTGCGCCTCCCGCTCTACGGTGTGAGCCACCATAGGCACGCGGGCATCCCAGTTTCGCTGTCCTGGCAGGGTGAGGTTTGGCTGTTTCGTTGGCCCCGGGGACGGCCAGGCCCCCGGGGCCAACGAACAGCGTGCTAACCCTGGACTTCGGCCCGGACCAGCGCGGCGCCGTCGGCGAGCGCGCGCAGCTTGCCCGCGGCGATCATCCGGGGCAGGTTGATCAGCCCGCAGTCGGTGGACAGGCCGAGCCGGTCGGCGGGCACGTACTCGAGAACCTGCCTGATCCGGTCGGCGACCTCGTCCGCGCTCTCGGTGACGGTGGACTTCACGTCGATGACCCCGGCCACGAACGGCTTGGTCCAGTTGTTGTCCGTGAGCGGCTTGAGGTCGTCCGGCCCGGTCCGGCCCACCTCGTAGTTCAGCGCGTGGATGTTCGCGTTGAGCACGTGCGGGAAGATCGCGTGCGCCCGTTCCGGGGCCGGGGCGTCGGAGGCCCGCTTGTCCAGCACGAACGCGCCGAACTCGGTCTGCGTCTCGTCCGGGAAGTAGGCGGGCGTCCCGGAGTAGTTACCCCAGCAGGTGTGCACCCAGAACTCGCAGTTCACGCCTTCGACCGAGGCGTTGAGGGCCTCGATCTCCCAGTCACCCATGCCGTACGGCCAGACGAACTCGTCCAGCTGGATGATGTCGCAGCCGTTGTCGGCCAGTTCCCTGAAGTCCTCGTTGAACGCCTTGGCCAGCGCCATCGCGACTTCCCGGGTGTCCTTGTAGTGCAGGTTCGTGGTGGCCGCGGCGATCACGCCGAGGCCGGTGTAGGACACCTTGACCGGCTTCTTGGTCGCCTTCCGGACCGCACGCAGGTTGACCAGGTGGAACGGGACCTCCCGGCTGATCTCGCCGACGCACGTGGGGGAGAAGAGGGTCGAGTAGATCGGCAGCCCGATCGGCGGCCCGGACAGCCGGTAGCCGGACATGCGCTCCAGGTAGTAGTACAGGATCGTGCCGTACGGGGAATCCCCGCCGTACACCTTCCCGTCGCTGATCACGTCCAGGCCCGCCAGCTCCTGGTCGTGCACGATCGCGCCCACGACGTCCTCGAACGCTTCCTTGCTGATCGAGTCGTGGATGAACTCACCTTTGGGCAGCGTGGCGAACGCGTGCCCGTCGTACCACCGTGGATTGGGATAATTACCCACCATCGTGGTGGGCAGCAAGATGTCCTGACCGCCGATGAGCATCGTCGCTCCTTCCAGTGTGTGCCGTACAAACGGCGCAGTCGCAGCTAAGTGCGAGGAGCGTAGGCCGGCTGATCAGCGAGTTTCTTCCCTACCCGGGGACCGTTCTCGGCCCGCTGGTCCCCACCCCGGGGCAGAATCCGGGGCCGGGTTACTGTCGGTAGCGTGATCTCGACCTCCAGCCTCCTCGGTTACGCGCTGGCCTCGTTCGTGCTGATCGTCATCCCGGGACCGAGCGTCCTGTTCGTGGTGGGCCGGGCGCTCGCCTACGGCCGCCGCACCGCGCTGGCCACCGTGTGCGGCAACTCCGCGGGGAATTACGTGGTCGCCATCTGCGTCGCGATCGGGGTCGGCGCGCTCGTCCAGCGCTCGGCGCAGGTGTTCACGGTGCTGAAGCTCGCGGGCGCGCTGTACCTGATCTGGCTGGGGATCCAGGCGTTCCGCCGGCGCGGCACGCTGGCCGGGGCGTTCGCCGAGGCCACCCAGGCGCGCAGCGACCGGCGGGCGGTGCGCGAGGGCTTCCTGGTCGGGGTGACCAACCCCAAGGCGCTGATCCTGTTCGGGGCGGTGCTGCCGCAGTTCGTGAACCGGGCCGCCGGGAATGTCCCGCTGCAGATGCTGCTGCTCAGCCTGGTGTCGATCATGATCGGGCTGGTCTCGGACAGTACGTGGGGGGTGGCCGCGAGCAGGTTGCGGTCCTGGTTCGCGCGCTCCCCGCGCCGGTTCGCGCTGGTCGGCGGGGCCGGCGGCCTGGCCATGATCGGCGTGGGCGTGACCGTGGCCCTGACCGGCCGCCAGAGCTGAGCTGGTCTGCCTATCTCCGAGTACTGCGTCATTCCCAGTACCTTGTGACCGCGGCTCTATGGTAGAAGTCTGCTATTACATCTATACTTCTTCCCATGGCGCTGAGTATCAAGAGCGACGAGGCCGACCGGCTGGCCAGGGAACTGGCCACCGAGACGGGTGAGACATTGACCGAGGCCGTCGAGACTGCGCTTCGGGAACGACTCGACCGTGAGCACGCCAAGCATGCGGCCAGCATGAGAACGCGACTGAAGCGCCTGGCGGCTGACGTAGCGGCCCTGCGGGTCGCTGACGGCAGGACGGCGGAGGAAATCATCGGTTACGACGACGCTGGCCTGCCGCGTTGACGGAGCCGCCGCAGAGCCTTGTCGTCGATACGTCGGCAGCGGTGGCGATTATCCTCGGCGAGCCGGGAAGCGAGGAGCTTGCGGTTCACCTTGAGAATGCTCTTGCCCGGCTGATGCCGGCCGCTATACGCGTCGAGCTGGGGATCGTCATCGAAGCCCGGCTGTGGCCCGCTGGGCAGGACGTTGTTAACCGGCTTCTGCGTGACGCGAAGATCGATATCGTGCCAGTCGATGCAGACCTGGCTGCTCGGGCAATAAGCGGCTGGCGGCGATATGGCAAGGGCCGTCATCCGGCCGGGCTCAATTTCGGCGACTGCTTCACTTACGCGCTTGCCGACCGGACTGGGCACCCCGTGCTGTGCACCGGAGATGACTTCGCCGCGACGGATATCGCCGTAGTGCGCCCCGAGCGCGCACCGACCGAGGGCTGACAGGCACCCCTTCTGCCTCGGATGGGAGGTTGTCGCATTACGGAACGCCACGCCATCGGCTGCCTAGCAGGTATGACTCCTGCCTGTCATCTTAAGCCGACCTCTGCCATAGTTACATATGACAGTAAAGAGGTGTTCCTTAGGCAAGGGATTTAAATGAGCGCAACCTGGATAGCTGCGGCCTCTGCGGCTGTAGTAGCGTTGATGTCCGCCTTCCTTACCTACAATACTACGCGGCGGCTTTCAAGTCATGGCGAGAAAATCGCCTTCCTCAATAGACAGTTGAGTGAACTATATGGGCCCTTGCAAGCTCTAAATAAAGCGTCAGAAACATCTTGGAATGCGCTCCGCAGCAGGTATATCGGCGAGAACGTAGACGTTGAGCTGTTTGACGAGAATACAAAGACCCTTTGGAAATATTGGGTATCTCACGTATTTGTTCCAATGAACAGGAGAATGCTCGACACCATCCTTTTGCATACCGACTTGATTGATGGAATCCGGATGCCGGAATGCTTTACGCAGTTTTGCGCCCATGTAAATGGATACGAAGTTACCCTCGCGCGCTGGCAGGATGGTGACGACTCTGTTCTAGGGTCTGTTAACGATTATCCGGGCGATTCTCTTGCGGCTTACCTTGAACTCAAGTATGAAGAATTGAAGAGGCGCCAGCTTACCCTTCTAGGGGACGGAACATGGCGTATCTTCCGTCGAGGAACGCGAATCGAGTCTGAGCCGTCCTCCCGATAGGCGATTTCTACATTCCAACGCTAGTGCGCCGGATTCAGCTCACGCGCGCAGATCGCCGCATGGCTGGCGTCTCAGCCTGACATGGCGCGGCCTACATGGTGAAGGCGTCCTCCGGTATCTCGCCGGTCCCGGCCTTGGCGCGGGCGAGCCACGCCACCACGGCGGCGCCGATCGCGTCCGAGAAGCCGCCCCAGTCGGCCTTGATGAGATACCCGATCGCGACGACGGTCGCGAACGTGGCCCAGATCGACAGCATCCGCTTGAAGTGACGCCACCATGACGTGGTGCGGACCCATTCTGGGACCTTGCCGCCGGCCTTGAGCGGCACTCCCCTTAGCGCACCGCTGCCAGCGAGCAGATAACAGCAGGCGGCCCCGCACGCGAAGCCGAAGGTCAGCAGGAAGATCATCGCGACCCAGGCGCCGTCCAGGCCCTGATAGATGCCGAGCCCGATCGCGCCGAGGCTGAACAGCGAGAACGGCGTCATCGCCAGCCAGCAGCCCGCAAGCCTCAGCAGCAGCACCCACAGATGCGGCTCCTTCTTCGGGCCGTAGACGCGGCCGGCCAGGCCGCGGTGACGCAGGGGATGAGAAGGATGACTGCGAGCAAGGCGAGGAACCCGCCCACCCCGATCCCCAACCGGTCGAGCGGCGTCGTCCGCTGGGTGTCGGCGATGCCGGGATAGCTGAGCTTTATCAGGACATAGCCGGCCGCGCCGAGCGCCAGGGTGACCGGAACCAGCCAGATCAGCATCCGGTGCCGTTCCCGCTGGTCAGTTACGAAGTCGTACGGAGTCTCCTCCGGCTCCTTTTCGTCCTTGTCACCCCCGGCTTCGTCCTTGTCATCCCCGGCGTCCTGCCCCGCCTCGGATGCGCTCCCGGGCCGGGATGCGGTCCTGATGGCCCGCACTGACTGCACCGACACGATGACCATGACGACGAACATGGCTCCGCCGAACAGCGCGCCGGCGAGCCCAAGGGCCTGGATCGTCAACGGATGGGTCGTGGTCAGCGCGGGCGCGCACAGGTAGCCGAGAACCGACGCCACCACCGCCGACGCCACGCCGGCGGTCAGCCCGATGAGCAGCGTGCTGCGATCCCAGCCCTCGCGCTTGCCGGAGTCCGCTGACTCCTCTGCCTGCTCCTCGGCGTCCTCCGCCGGGGGTGCGGGGACAGCCGGAGGACCCGCCCTAGCCGCAGCGGCCTCACCAGGTAATTCGGTCACGTGCGCAGGATAACCCCCGGTGAACTGGCGCGGCCAGATGCATAAAACCCCTGCTAACGGCACTAATAGGCCGGAATCCGGCCGAGCAGTGCGGCGATTATCGCTGAGTGGCCAACTGACCGGCTACGCCGCCAGCCGCAGGCCTGCGCCAGTCGGCGCTCAGGAAGTGCGGATCCGCCAGTCCACCGCCACGCACTTGTCCGGGCCGGCCAGCACCGGGTTCAGGTCCAGCTCGGCGATCTGCGGGTGCGCCACCATCAGGTCCCCGACGGCGACGATAATCTCCGCAACGAAACCCAGGTGGACCGGCGGACTGCCGCGCAGCCCGCCGAGGATGGCGGCGCCCCGCAACGACGCCAGCATGGCCCGGGCCTGCCCGGCATCAACTGGGGCCACGGCCAGCTGGACATCCCGCTGGGTCTCCACCAGCACGCCGCCCAGCCCGGCCATCACCATGGCCCCGAACTCCGGATCCCGCACCCCGCCCACCAGCAGCTCAACCCCCTGGTGCTGATGCTGCACCAGCACCCGGGCCCCCTTCGCGAGCCCCAGCAGCCCTGCGGCGGCCTCAGCTACCTCCATCCCGGTCCCCAGCCCCAGCCGCACCCCGCCGGCGTCGCTCTTGTGGACCAGGTCCGGGTGATCAACCTTCGCCACCACGGGATAGCCCAGGCGGTCGGCAGCGGCTGCCGCGGAGGCGGCGCTGCGGCAGCACACGGTCTCGATAACCGTGATCCCGCTGGCCACCAGCAGCTCCCGCGCGGACTCGGTGGGCAGGAAGCCATGGGGTGCGGCGGCCGGCAGCGGCGCAGGCCGGGGTGGCTGGTTTTCCCCGGCCCGACTACCGGGCGGCTGGCTTTCACCGGCCCGCAGCCCCGCACCGCAGCGCACCGCCACGCCAGCCACCTGCGCCGTCCGCTCCGGCCACGGAAAGCACGGCACCCCGGCCTCATGCAGCACCCGGGCGTGCTCATCCGCGGACCGCGGCGCGACCCAGCACACGTAGACCGGCACCGGCACCTGGTCGGCCCGCAGTCTTCCGACCGCGTCCCGGACCGCCTCAGCCACCTCAGCCGACGCGGACCGCTGCAGCAGCACCGGCACCACCACGTCGATCTCGCCCGACCGGGCCAGCATCTCGATCGCGCCCGGGTACACCGTGCTGAACAGCTTCCAGGCCGGTGTCATGTTAACCGGGTTCCTGGCGCTCGCGTACCCCGGCATGATGCCCCGCAGTTCCTTCTGCAGGGACTCGCTCAGCTCCGGCACCACCAGGCCCTCGTCGGCCAGCAAGTCAGTCAGTTCCACCCCGGTGCCGCCGGAGTTGGTGACCACCGCCACCCGCGGGCCGCGGGGCACCGGCTGGCTGGACAGGGCCCGGGCCGCGTCGAGCACCTGCAGCCCGGTGCGCACCCGGACCACGCCGGCCTGGCGCAGCGCCGCGTCGCGGACCGCGTCGTCGGTGGCCAGCGCGGCGGTGTGCGACATCGCGGCCCGCGCCCCGGCGCTGGTCCGCCCGCCCACGATCGCGACGACCGGCTTGCGCGGAGTTGTGAGGCAGGCCTCGGTGAAGAACCCGCGGGCGTCGGTGATCGACTCCAGCAGCAGGCAGATGACCGAGGTGTCCGGGTCCTGCCGCAGGTAGGCAAGCAGTTCCGCGTCGGTGATGTCCGCCTTGTTGCCGGCCGCGAACACCTTGGCCACGCGCAGGCCCTCGTCCTGGCCCAGCGCGTGCACGGCCATCCCGTACGAACCGGACTGGGTGACGATGCTGACGCCCCCGCCGCCGCGCGGCGTGCCGGCCGCGATCGAGGCGTTCAGCGGCAGGTCCGCGTTCTGCACCCCGAAGCAGTTGGGCCCGACCAGGCGGACCCCGCCCGCCCGGGCCGCGGCCACCGCCTCGGCCTGCAACGCCGCACCCTCGCCGCCGGTCTCCGCGAAGCCCGCGCTGAGCACGATCGCCGCGGCGACGCCCTTGGCGGCCGCATCCCGGACGATGCCCGGGACGGTAGCGGCCGGGGTGGCGATCACGGCCAGGTCCACCTGGCCCGGAACGTCGCGCAGGCCGGGGTAGGCCAGCTGGCCGCCGACGCGGGCGGCCGGGCCGACCGGCACGACTTCGCCGGGGAAGCCGGCCAGGTTGTCCCAGAGCAGCCGCCCGACCGAGCCGGCCCGGTCGGACGCCCCGACCAGGGCGACCCGGCGCGGCGCGAACACGGCGGCCAGGCCGTCGCGGCCGTTCAGCATGCGCAGTCCTGGCCGTGACCCGGCTCGAATGTCCGGGTCAGCTCCCTGGGCGAGAACTCGGATCGGCGGACCCCGAGCGGGTCGGCCGAGCGGACCGCGGCCAGCTCGGATGCTGACGGCGGCGAGACCTGGCGCAGGTCCCCGGCGACCTGGAGGTCGAAGCCGGTGGCCGCGCGGACCTCGGCCACGGTGACGTCCGGGAAGACCTGCGCCAGCCGGGCCTGGCCGCCGGGGTAGTCGAACACGCCCAGCTCGGTGACCAGCCACTGCGGGCCGCCGCCGGTGAAGCCGAGCTCGGCCCGGGTGCCGAGCCGGGTGCGGTGCCCCATGTCGGTGACGAAGTCGCAGTCGCGGACCAGGGTCCGGCCGGAGCGGTGCCGGGTCGTCCACACCGTGAGGTGGCCGATCGTGGCGGACAGGTTGCAGCCGCCGCCCCCGCCGCCGAGCTTCACCTTCGGCCGCCCGTCACCGGCGTCGCCGATCGCGGTGACGTTGGTGTTGCCGTACCCGTCGATCTGCCCGCCGGACAGGAACATCCGGTCCACGTCGCCGCGGACCGCGGCGTCGAAGAACTCCTCGAAGCGCATGCTGTACGCCGCGCCGCGGCTCAGGCTGGCGTCGTTGCTGGTCGGCGGGATGAACGGCGGGTCCGGGTTGATCGCGTACATGGCCCCCTCGACCAGCACCATGTCCCGCGCGTGGGTGCGCCGGGCCACGTGCATGGCGACCTGGGCGCATGGGCTGCCGAAGCCGTGGAACACCGTCTCCCGGGGCCGGATAGTCCGGGCCAGCGCCACCACGAACCACTCGTCGATCGTCCAGCTCATGAGGTGCCTCCCGCCGGTGAGAACAGCCCCTGCCACGCCTCGGCGGACCGGGACCAGGTGGCCAGCCGGGTGAGCCGGTCGGGGCCGATCGCGCCCCGGTAGCTTTCCTCGCTGTCCTGCACGTAGGTGGCCAGGTACTTGTCCAGGTCCCCGGGCCCGGACTGGGCCGCCGCCACGTACTCCTGCAGGTGGCTGCGGTCGTAGGCGTAACGCGGGTAGCAGGACGCCGGATGCGCCCCGAACGGGACGTGCGCCACGGCCGCGACCAGGTGCGCGGGGATGGTGACGCCGGCCGCGGTCACCTGCTCGGTGGAGACGAGCTCGTCCACGGTGGCGACGACCATCCGCGACGCGGACGCGAACCGCTCGTCCAGCACGTACGGCTGCTCCAGGTGCAGGTTGCCGTAGCGGTCCCCGGACGGGGCGTGCAGCAGCGCGACGTCGGGACGCAGCGGCGGCACCGCGACCAGCGTCTCCCCGGTGAACGGGCAGGTGATCTCGGCGTACTCCGGGTGCAGCCGGACGATGTCGGAGCCGCGGACCCCGCGGACGGGCAGGAACGGCACCCCCATCTCGGCCGCCCGCAGCTGGGCCAGGATCGTGGCGCAGCAGCTCTCGGCGACCTCGATGGTGGCCTCCTCGGCGGCGCGGCGGTACGCCGGGGCCAGCCCCAGATCCTGCTCGAAGCCGACGTAGCTTTCCTCGCACCGGCGGACCGCCCCCGCTCCCACCAGCATGTCCACGTCGATGCTGTGCGCCGACCCGACCAGGTGCAGGCCGGTCCGGCGCTGCCGGATCAGCTCCCGGACCAGGGCCATGGGCAGCCGGGCGGACAGGCCGCCGCCGAGCGCGACCATGGCCCCGTCGGTCACCAGGGCGGCCGCGTCGGCCAGGCTGGCCCGCTTGTCGGCCGGCGGGTGCAGGCTCATGGGGATCCTCCAGGGGTAAGCACGGCCAGCCCGCGGGCGGCCTTGATCGCGGCGGCCAGCACCGGGTCGTAGACCGGCGCGAACGGCGGGGCGTAGCTGAGGTCCAGCGCCGCCACGTCGTCCACGCTGAACCCGGCCTGCAGCGCGGCCGCGAGCACGTTGACCCGCTTGGCGGCGCCCTCGCGGCCCGCGAGCTGCCCGCCGAGCAGCCGGCCCTCCCGGGTGTGCACCAGCCGGACGTGCAGCGGCGAGGCGCCCGGGTAGTACTTGGCCCGGGACCGGGAGACCTGGTCGGTGGCGACCGCGTCCAGCCCGGCCGCCTTCGCCTCGGCCAGCCCCAGCCCGGTCCGGGCCACCTCCAGGTCGAACACCTTGACCACCGCGGTGCCGACCACGCCCCGGAACGAGGCGGTCCCGCCGGCGGCCACGGTCCCGGCCACCCGGCCGGTCTTGTTGGCGGCGGGACCGAGCGGGATCCAGGCGGGACGGCCCAGCACCAGGTGCGGCACGGCGACCGCGTCCCCGGCCGCGAACACGCCGGGCAGGGACGTGCGCATCCCCGCGTCCACCACCACGGCGCCGTCCGGAAGGTGGCTGGCTCCCGCCTCGGTCAGCAGGCCGGTGGCCGGGCGGACGCCGACCGCGATGACCACCAGGTCGGTGGGGATCCCGGCGCCGTCCACCACCGCCGTCAGGCGGCCGGCCGGGCTGCTGACCCGGTCCACGGCCTCCAGCCGCGCGCGGCCGCCTGGGCGCACGGCGTTCAGCCGTGCGCCCAGGCGCAGCCGCACATGCCGCCCGAGCTCGGCCTCGACCAGGGCGGCGATCGGCTCGTCCACGGTGGCCAGCACCCTGGGCAGCGCCTCGACCACCTCCACGTCCACACCCGCGCAGACCAGCGCTTCCGCAGCCTCCAGCCCGATGTACCCGGCGCCCACCACGACCGCGCTGCGGACCGTGCCGCTGGCCAGCAGCCGCCGCAGCACGACCGCCTCGTCCAGGGACCGGATCGTGAACACGCGGCGCTCGTCGAGGCCGGGCACCGGCGGGCGGACCGGGTCGGCGCCGCTGGCCACCACCAGCGCGTCGTAATCCAGGGATTCCGCCGTCTCGGCCGGCGGGGCCTGCGCCGCGCCGGCGGCGGTCAGGTGCACCTGCCGGGCCGCCAGGTCGATCCCGGTGACCCGGGTATGCAGCCGCAGGTCGATGCCGCGCTTCTCGCGGAAGGCCGACGGCGGATAGGCGAGCAGGTCCTCCGGCTCCGCCACGGTGCCGCCCAGGTAGTACGGGATCCCGCACATGCCGTAGGCGGCGAACCCGCCCGCTTCGCAGACCACGACCTCGAGACCAGGGTCGACCCGCCGGGCCGCCGAGGCGGCCGACATCCCGGCGGCACCGCCGCCGATCACCACGAGCCGTGCCACCCGTGCTCCCATCACCTCGACGCCCGGTCATCCGAGCATGCGGGCCGGGCCCCCGCCGCAGTCAGGTCTTGCCGGGACAAAGAAGCGGACCAGGCTCGACCCGCCAGAACAATGGAATCGGCGCCTCCGGGCGTCACGCTGGGCTACATGACGGAGCGCAGCAGCAGTAACGGGGGCGACCAGGCGGCCGCCCAGGTCGCAGAGGTCGTGGCCCGGGCCCGTGCCGCCGCCCGGGCCATCGAGTCCTACACCCAGGAACAGGTGGACGAGCTGGTCACCGCGGTGGCCTGGGCCGTGGTCCGCAAGGACCACGCTGAGGCGCTGGCCCGGCTCGCCGTGGACGAGGGCGGGTTCGGCAACTACGCCGACAAGGTCGCGAAGATCAACAAGCGGGTGACCGGCGTGCTCGCCGACATGACCGGCCTGCGCACCGTCGGGGTGGTGGAAGAGCTGCCCTCCGCCGGGCTGGTGAAGATCGCCAAGCCGGTCGGGGTGGTCGCGGCGCTGATCCCGACCACTGGCCCGGACGCGACCCCGCCGGTCAAGGCGCTGTTCGCGCTCAAGGGCCGGAATGCGATCATCTGCGCGCCGCACCCGCGGACCACCGGCGCCACCGAGGCCGTGGTCGGGTTCATGCGGGCCGCCTGCGAGCAGGTCGGCGCCCCCGCGGACCTGGTCCAGTCGCTGCCCGCGCCGTCGCTGCCGAAGACCCAGGAACTGATGCGCCAGGCGGACCTGATCGTCGCGACCGGCGGCGCGGGCATGGTGCACGCCGCGTACAGCTCCGGCACCCCGGCTTACGGGGTGGGCGTGGGCAACGCCGTGCACGTGGTGGACGAGACCGCCGACCTGGCCGACGCGGCCACCGCCATCCTTACCGCGAAGACTTTCGACTACGCCACCAGCTGCCTGGCCGACAACGCGCTGGTCGTGCACGCGGACGTGTACGACGAGCTGCTGTGGCGGCTGACCGAGGCCGGGGCGCACCGCTGCGACGCGGAGCAGAAGGACGCGCTGCGCCGGGTGATGTGGCCGGACGGCGGCCCGGTCCCCGCGGTCGCCGTGGTGGCGAAGTCCGCCGCGCACATCGCCGGGCTGGCCGGTTTCGAGGTCGATTCAGCCTGCCCGATGATCCTGGTCGAGGAGAGCGGCACCGGCCCCGATCACCCGTTCTCCGGCGAGAAGCTGTCCGTGGTGCTGGCCCTCTACCGCTACCAGGGTGACATCGGTGCCGCCGCGGACCTGGTCAACGCGATCACCGCCTACCAGGGGCTGGGTCACACCTGCGGCATCCACACCAGCTCGGACGCGAACGTGGAGCGGCTGGCCATGACGACCAGGACCGCGCGGGTGCTGGTCAACCAGAACCTCAACGAGGGAGCGGGCAGCCCGCGCAACGGCCTGCCGTTCACGCTCAGCCTCAGCTGCGGGACCTGGGGCGGCAACATCACCACCGAGAACGTCAACGCACGGCATTTCGTCAACCTCACCTGGGTATCCCGGCCCATCGCGCCGAAGGCGATCAGCGAGGAAGCGCTGTTCGCCGCGCACTGGCACGCCCACGGACGCTGAGCGGTCTGACCCCCGGGTCAGGCGGGCGCGGCGGTGGCCACGATCCAGGCCAGCACCAGGGCCTCCTCGTGCCACGCGTCGTACCGGCCGCTGCGCCCGCCGTGGCCGGCGGCCATCTCGGTCTTCAGCAGGAACGGGCCGCCCCGCGCCTCCGCCTGGAGCCGGGCGATCCACTTGGCGGGCTCGGTGTAGAGCACCCGGGTGTCGTTGAGGCTGGTGACCGCCAGCACCGGGGGGTAGTCCCGGTCGGTGGCGACGTTCTCGTACGGCGAGTAGGACTTCATGTACTCATAGACCGCCGGATCGTGCAGCGGGTCGCCCCACTCTTCCCACTCGGTCACCGTCAGGGGCAGGGACGGATCCAGGATGCTGGTCAGCGCGTCCACGAACGGGACCTGGGCGACCACGGCGCCGAACGCGTCCGGCGCGATGTTCAGCGCCGCGCCCACCAGCAGGCCGCCGGCTGAGCCGCCCCGCGCCACCAGCCGGCGCGGCGACGTCCAGCCCTCGCTGGCCAGGTGGCGGGCGCAGGCCACGAAGTCGGTGAACGTGTTCACCTTGCTCAGCATCTTGCCGTCGTCGTACCACCGGCGGCCCAGTTCGCCGCCGCCCCGGATATGGGCGATCGCGTAGCCGAACCCCCGGTCCAGCAGGGACAGCCGGGGGATGGAGAAGCCCGGGTCGATGGAACTCTCGTAGCTGCCGTAGCCGTACAGCACGAACGGCGCACTCCCGTCGCGCGGCAGCCCCGCGGGGCAGACCAGGGAGATCGGGACCTGCGTGCCGTCCGGTGCGGTGGCCCACAGCCGGTGCTGCTCGTAGCCGGCCGGGTCGTACTCCTGCCCGCCCGGCAGGGGCAGCACCGGGCGTCGCCGCAGCAGGGTCAGCTCGCCCGACTGCGTGTCACAGTCGTACACCGAGTCCGGGGTCACCAGCGAGCCGTAGCCGAGCCGGAAGGCCCGCGCGCCGTACTCGGGGTTCGCGCCCGGCGAGACCCGGTAGACCGGCTCCGGGAAGGCGATCTCGTGCTGGCTGCCGTCGGCCCGCAGCACCCGCAGCCCGGTCAGCCCGTCCTGGCGGAGGTAGACCACGAGGTGGTCAGCGAACGCGTCCACGCCGAGCAGCCGGGTGTCGTCGCTGTGGGGTACCAACGGCGTCCAGGTGGCCGGAGCGGCCAGTGTCGCCCAGGCTAGCTCGAAGTTCTCCGCGTGGTCGTTGTGCAGGATCAGCAGCCGGTCGGTGCCGCCGGGCGTCACCTGGTGCTCGACCTCGTACTCGACGCCCTGGCGCCGGGGCGCCACGACCGTGAACTCCCCGGCCGGGTGCGCGGCGTCCAGCAGCCACACCTCGCTGGTCAGCTTGCTCGAGGCGGCGATGACCAGGAAACGCTCGCTGCGGGTCAGCCTGACGCCGACCCAGAACCGCTCGTCGGGCTCCTCGAACACGACCACGTCGTCGGCGGCCGGGGTGCCGATGAGATGCCGCCATACCCGGTACGGCCGCCACGCCTCGTCCACGGTCACGTAGAACAGCGCCGAGCCGTCGGCCGACCACGCGCCGCCGTAGAACGTGCCGGGGATCTCGTCGGGCGCGGTCTGCCCGGAGACCAGGTCCCTGACCCGCAAGGTGAACCGCTCGCTGCCGGCGAAGTCGGTGGAGTAGGCGAGCAGCCGCCCGTCGGGGCTCACGCTGAACGCGCCCAGGGAGAAGAACTGCCCGTCCCCGGCCAGCTCGTTCCCGTCGAGCAGGATCTCCTCGCCCTCCAGGGGCCCGCCCCCGGACGGCCCGCCGTCGCCGGTCCCTGGCGGTCCCGTGTCCTCGGGCCGGACGGCCCGCCGGCAGTGCAGCGCGTACTGCTGCCCCTCGACCGTCCGGGTGTAGTACCACCAGCCGCCCTTGCGGGCCGGCACGGACAGGTCGCTCTCCTGGGTCCGGGCCTTGATCTCGCCGAAGATCGCGTCCCGGAGCGGGGCCTGGCCGGCTGTCATCGCCCCGGTGTAGGCGTTCTCGGCGTCCAGGAACGCGATCGTGTCCGGGTTCTCCTTGGCGGCCAGCCAGGAGTACACGTCGATCACGGTGTCGCCGTGATGGGTGCGCTCGGCCGGGTTCCGCCGGGCAGCGGGCGGAGTCCGCGCAGCCGGCTCAGCCGGGCCCGGCGGTTCGGTGGTCATGAGCCTGGAGTCTATTGAAGGGCTCGCCGGAACCCGGCCGGCGTTGCCCGCTTTCCGGCTGGTTGTCCAGAAGGTGGGGCTTTACCGTGCGTTAACCCGTCCTTTGGGAGCCTGTTGCGAAAGCCATACTTGCGCTATCGTGAGTGCGGCTTGATGGGGTGGGGGGGAAACGATCATGGTTGCGATTGCGGTTTTCCGGGGTGGCCTGTCATTACTGCGATCGCGTCGGCTGGGTGCCGGCCTGACGGTGGCGGTCCTGGCCGCGGCCGGGGTCGCGGCTATGACGCCCGCGGTCCAGGCGGCCACGGCGCCGTTCAATTCGCATCTCACCCGCGCGCCGTACCTGACTGACCTGGTGGCCCTGCACGTCAACGTGAACTGGGCCACCGATCAGTCGGCCACCACCGGCTCGCTGCAGTGGGGCCCGGTGTCGGGCGGGACCTGCACGCTGCCGAACACCGTGACGGCCGCGCGTAACGCGTCGTCGATCACGGTGGGTTCGGTCAAGGAGTACCAGTGGAAGGTGGCGCTGAGCCTTCCGGCCCAGGGCAGCTACTGCTACCGGCCGCTGCTGGCCGGCACCGACCTGCTGGCGGCTAACCCGTCGCCGCAGTTCACCACCCAGGCCGCGGCCGGCGACTCCAGCCCGTTCACGTTCGACGTGTTCGGCGACTGGGGGATGGTGGACGCCAACGGGAACAACCCGGACCAGGCGAACCTCTACGCCCAGATGGCAGCCAGCGGGGCCCGGTTCGCCGTGACGGTCGGCGACAACGGGTACAACTCGGGCAGCCAGACCAACTACGGTGACCTGCAGCAGAAGGCAGCGGACACCAGCGCGATCTTCGGGCCGAGCTTCTGGACGGTGGCCGGCAGCAGCATCCCGCTGTTCACCGCGGTCGGCAACCACGGCCTCAGCGGCACCACGCACACCGACATCACCACGTGGACCGAGGACCAGGCGGTTTCCCTCTCACACGGCGTTTACGCGAACGGCGTGTACAACTGCTGCGGAAGTACCGGCCCGGGGAATTACGGGGACGAGTGGTACGCCTTCAACGCGGGCTCGGCCCGGTTCTACGTGCTCGACTCCGCCTGGGGCGACAGCAACGGCGGCACCTCCACGCCGTACGGGCAGGACTACGCCAACCACTTCTCGCCGACCTCGGCGGAGTACAAGTGGCTGCTGGCCGACCTGCAGGCGAATCCGGGCGTGATGAAGTTCGCCTTCATGCACTACCCCTGGTACTCGGCCAACTCCTCGCAGACCTCCGACACGTTCATGACCAGCGTGCAGCCGGGAGCCACCCAGAGCATCGAGAGCCTGCTGGCCAGCAACGGCGTCAAGATCGTCTTCAACGGGCACGCGCACATCTACGAGCGGAACAACCCCAGTGCGCCCGGGATGCCGGTCACCTACGTCACCGGTGGTGGCGGGGCCACGCTGGAGCCGGTCACGCTCTGCGGCAGCCCGACGGCGTACGCGATCGGCTGGTCGCCGACCAAGCTCAAGGGCTACGCCTGCGGCGCGGCCAAAGTGCCCCTATCGGCCAGCCAGGTGTTCCACTTCCTGAAGGTCACCGTGGCCGGGTCAACGGTCACGGTCACCCCGACGGATGAGAACGGCAACACCTTCGACAGCCAGACCTACAACTTCGGCTCGGGCGTCAACACGGTGATCGACTCGGGCCCGAGTTCGCCCACCAAGGCCACCACGGCGAGCTTCACCTTCCACGCCACCGCGGCCGGGGCGACCTTCGCCTGCAGCCTGGACGCGGCCGCGGCCACCGCCTGCACCAGCCCGGCCAGCTACTCCGGCCTGGCCGAGGGCAGCCACACGTTCAGCGTCGCGGCCACCGCGAACGGTTCGACCGACCCGAGCCCGGCGACCCAGACCTGGACGGTCAACACCACCCCGCCGACGGCGCCGGCCAACCTGACCGCCACGGCCACCTCGCCGACCAGCGTGAACCTCTCGTGGAGCGCGTCCACCGACGCCAACGGCGTCACCAGCTACGACATCGTCCGCAACGGGACCACGATTGGCTCGGTCCCCGGTACCAGCACCAGCTTCCTCGACGCCTCGGCCAGCCCGGGCACCAGCTACACCTACACCGTGGACGCCCGCGATGGCGCGGGCAACATCTCCCCGGCGAGCACGCCGGCCCAGGTGACCACCCCGTCCGGCAGCACCAGCCCGACCCTGGTGCAGTCGGCGGGCTCGACCACCGCGACGGTCACGCTGCCGCGGGCCAGCACCCAGGGCGACCTGCTCGTGCTGTCCGCCAGCGTGTACACCGGCGCGACCAACCACATCACCAAGGTCACCGATACCGCAGGCAACAGCTGGACCCGGATCGGCGCCTTCAGCGTCTCCGGCCACAACTCCGATGGCGAGATGTGGTACTCGGCCGACGCGGCCCCCACGACGGCCGTGACCGTGCAGCTGGGGACCACGGTCAACACCGCCGTCGAGGTCCAGGAGTTCTCCGGCGTGGCGACCACCGGCGCCCTGGACACCTCAGCGGGATCGTCCAACACCAGCGCCGCGGCGAGCTCGGGTGCCATCACGCCGGCGGCGGGGAACGAGCTCCTGGTGGGCTTTTCCGCCGGTCACGGCAGTGCCCAGACGATGACCGGCACTACCCCCGGCTTCACGCTGCAGCCGCAGCTGACCACAGTCACCCCGGTGGCCAGCCTGGTGACCGGCTCGGAGGTGCTGAGTTCACCATCCGCCCAGGCCTTCGCGGCGACCTTCCCGGCCGCGATGTACTGGGCCGCGGGGATCGCGGCCTTCAAGGCCGCCCCCTGACCAGAAGGCCATCCCCTGACCAGGAGGTGGCCGTTACCTCGGGCGGCTGGCCAGGAACTCGTCCGGTTCCAGGTAGTACGGGTTGTCGATGACCATGCCGCCGAGGAGCGCCTTGGGGTGCGTCTTCAGCACGTCCATGATCAGGTCTCCGGAGCACCGGGTCAGGTCGTAGAGGCAGAGGTTGACCTGGGGGAAGTTCGACATGATCCGGTTGAGCTCGGATTCGTAGCCCATCAGGTCGCTGACCACTGACTCGTCCCGGTGCGCCCAGCTCATGTCGCCGATGTTCCGGGCCTGCATGGGGCCGTCCGGCCGGGGGCTCTCGTCTCCCAGGCTCTGGCGGGCGTCTCCCAGGCTCTGGCGGGCCTTGCCCTCCCAGAACTTCAGCATCCGCTCGGGCAGGAAGCCGCCGTCGGCCAGGTACGTGCCGTAGGAGTCGAGCACCTCGAGCTGGCAGTCTGACAGGTAGGGCTCCACCTCGATGTGCTCGGACATGCTGGCCAGCACGTCGCCGGGGGTGCAGCTATCCACCACGCAGGTGCACTTGGCGCCGGCCTTGAGCCCCTCGACCAGGAACGGGATGAGGATCTCGTCGCGCTCGGAGGCCTGGCGGTAGAACCCGCAGATGTGATCCCCCACGCGCCACTGCAGGCCCAGCACCTCACGGGCCGCCTCTGCGCTCATACGTGCCCTCCGTGGAGCCTGGCCCCAGGTGACGGACGCCACCTGGGGCCGACGTTACAGCGTCAGAGCGTGCTCCGCACGGCCGCGGCCGCCTGCCCCATGTTGCGCAGCTTGGCGTAGGCGGCGGTCCGGCTGAAGTAGCCCAGCCCGCAGTCCGGCGCGACCAGCAGCCGGTCGGCCGGCACCACCTCCAGCGCGCGCCGGATCCGCTCCTCGATCTGCTCGGCCGTCTCCACCTGCAGGTTCTTGGCGTCCACCACGCCGACGCCCAGCACCTTGTCGGTCGGGAAGTCGCGGAACGCCTCCAGCTCGTCGAAGCCCTTGTTGGTGAACTCCAGATGGACCACGTCGGCGGGTGACTCCTTGAACAGCGGCATCATCGAGGCGGCGTGGTTGTCGAAGATGTCCCGCTGGCCGTCCACGCTGCCGTAGCAGACGTGCCAGAACTTGATCGCGTCCACGCCGTCGAACAGGATGTTCTGCATCTCGATCTGCCACATGTCCGTGGTGTACGGCGGCAGCACGTCGATCAGCTGGACCGCCTCCAGGCCGATGCTGACCAGGTACTTGAGTTCGGAGTTCATGGCGATGGCCAGATCCCGGGCCACCGCGACCTGGTCGCCGTAGTACTCGTCCTTGACGATGACGCTCTGCTGGGCCGGGCCGAGGAACGCCACCTTGAACGGCTTGTCGGTGACGTTCTGCATGGTCATGACCACGCTCTCGAAGATAGGCCGCTCCCAGGTGATCTTGTCCTTGACCACGGCCTGGTAGAACGGCCGGTACTTGGCTCCCTCACCAGGAGGCCCGTACGGCCGGAACCCGCCCAGGTTCTCCGGGATGAAGTGGAAGATCGGCTCCAGCTGGAAGCCGGGCGCCTCCCACTCGTAGTACTGGGCGCCGTCGCACAGGATGTCCAGCCCGGCCTTTTCCTGCTCGTCGGCACAGATGTGGCAGGCGTCCTCGTAGGCCACCCGCAGGTTGTGGCTGCGGTACACCGGCTCGCTCAGCGAGCCGAGGACCCGGCCCTGCAGCCAGTGCGGCCGGGGGAACGCCGATACCGCCGAGACGGGAAGCAGGACTTCTTCGCCGCGAATCTCCATTGATCTCAGCCTTTCTGCTGACGGGTACTGCTCTGCTGCTGATAGCTCTGCTAGCCGGTACTGCTGAGCGGCGCGCTGGCGCCCAGTACGCTGCGCACCGCCCCGGCGACCCGCGCCGCCGTCACGTCCACCTCGGCTTCGAGGGACGCGGCCACCGGCAGCGGCACGTTGCCGCCGCTGACCCGGGTGACCGGCGCGGTCAGCGAGCCGAAGGCCTCCTGGGCCGCGATGGCCGCGACCGAGGCGCCCCAGCCGAGCTGGCCGGGGTTCTCCTCGGCCACCACCAGCCGCCCGGTGCGGGCGACCGAGCCGAGCACCGTGGCCACGTCCAGCGGCACCAGCGTCCGCAGGTCGATGACCTCCGCCTCGATGCCCTCGGCGGCCAGCCCGTCCGCCGCGGCCAGGCAGGTGCCGACCGTGATGGACAGCCCGACCAGGGTCACGTCCCGCCCGGCCCGGACGGTCCGCGCCTGGCCCAGCGGCAGCACATGCTCACCGCCAGGCCCGGGGTCGGGCATGGCCTCCTTGCGCCCGTACAGCGCCTTGTGCTCGAACACCATGACCGGGTCGTCGTCCCGGATGGCCGCGGCCAGCAGCCCGAACGCCTCGGCCGGCCCGGCCGGAGAGACGATCTTCAGGCCGGGCACGGTCATCGCCCAGTTCTCGGCCGACTGGCCGTGCTGGCTGCCGAACCCCAGGCCGCCGGAACCGTTCGCGCCGCGCAGCACCAGCGGCAGGCTGACCTGCCCTCCGGTCATGTAGCGGACCTTCGCGATCTCGTTGGCCACCTGGTCCCAGCAGGTCGCGTAGAAGTCGGAGAACATGATCTCGGCGATGGGCCGCAGCCCGGCCATGGCCGCGCCCATGGCGGCCCCGGCGATGGCCTGCTCGGAGATCGGCGTGTCCCAGACCCGGTCCGCCCCGAACCGCTCCCGCAGCCCGCCGGTGGTCTTGAACACCCCGCCGGAGCCGACGTCCTCGCCGAGCAGCACGACCCGGTCGTCCCGGGCCATCTCCTGGGCCAGGGCCGCGGCGACGGCCTGCCGGTAGGTCAGTTCCGCCACTGCCAGCTCCCATCGCTCCACACGTCGGTCCACGCCCCGGCCGGATCGGGGACCGGCCGGGCCAGCACCTGCCGGGCCAGCTCGGCCAGGCCGGACTTGATCCGCCCGTCGATCTCGTCCAGCTTCTCCGCGGCCGTCCCCGCGGCCACCAGCGCGGCCCGGGTGCGCAGCAGCGGGTCCTTTTCGCGCCAGCGCGCGACCTCCTCCGCCGGGCGGTACGCGCCGCCGTCCGCGGCCGAGTGCCCTTTGAGCCGGTAGGTCTGCGCCTCGACCAGGCTCGGGCCGTGCCCGTCCCGGGCGGCGCGGACCGCGTCCCCGACGACCTGGCGGACCGCGGACACGTCGTTCCCGTCCACCACGATCCGGTCCAGCCCGTAGGCGGCGGCCCGGTCGGCGGCGGGCAGCGCGACCGGGATCACGTCCCCGATCGGGGTGTACTCCATGTACCAGTTGTTCTCGCACACGAACACGACCGGCAGCCGCCACACCGCGGCCAGGTTGACGGCCTCGTGGAACGCCCCGATGTTGGTCGTCCCGTCACCGAAGAAGCACACGGTGACCTGGCCGGTGCGGCGGATCATGGCCGCCCAGGCCAGCCCGCAGGCGATCGGCAGGTGCGCGCCAACGATCGCGTAGGAGCCGTAGTAGCCGTGCTCCACGCTGGTGATGTGCATGGACCCGCCCTTGCCGCCGCAGATCCCGCCGTCGCGGCCGAGCAGTTCGGCCATGACCGCGTCGGCCGGGGCGCCGCGGGCCAGCGCGTGCGCGTGGCCCCGGTAGGTGCCAAGCGAGTAGTCGCCGGGGCGGAGCACGGACGCGGCCCCGACCGCGACCGCCTCCTGGCCGAGCCCCAGGTGCACCGGGCCGTGGATCAGGCCCTGCCGGTACAGCGAGTCGGCCCGCTCCTCGAAATGCCGCAGGAAGCACATCTGCGCGAAGAGTTCCAGGTCATCCGCACCGGCGAGGGCGGGGGGACGCCCCCCCGGGCTAGCACCGTCCATGGGCAGGACGCTACGGTGGTGCCGCGCGGGCTACCTCGTCCTGGCAGGCCCAACTGAGCGCCGCGCCTGCGACACCCAGGCTCAGGCCGGGGTATCTCCCAGAGCCTGCAAGGTCACGTAGGACCGGGTCGCGAGCTGCAGGTTGAAGTGCGTCTCGGGGTCAGACAGGTCGAACCCGGTCAGCTCGCGGATCCGCTGCAGCCGGTACTTCAGCGTGCTGCGGTGCACGGACAGGGCCCGGGAGGTGGCCTCGTACCCGCCGCCGTGCTGCAGGTACTGGATCAGCGTTGTGACCAGCTCGGTGTGCTTGCGCTCGTCGTAGGCCGCCAGCGTGCCGAGCCACTTGCGGACGAACGCCTCCACGTCGGTGAGGTCGTCCACCGCGGACAGCATCCTGAGCACGTCGAGGTCGGCGAACACCGACGTCCGCCCGGCCGAGGCGGACGCCTTCTGCATCCGCAGCGCGAGCCGGGCCTCGCGCAGCGAGCGGGACAGCTCCGACGGCCGCGGGTAGGCGTCCCCGACGCCCATCCGGCAGCGGCTGCCGCCCAGCTCGGCCACGATGGCGGCGCGCACCGCCTCCCAGCCGGCGCGGTCGCTGCCGGCCTGCCCGCCCGGCGCCGCCGGCGAGCTGACCGGGGCCACGATCACCACCGTGCCGGCCATGCTGCCCAGCAGGCCGGGCCGCTGCAGGTGGCGCAGCACCCGGCGGGTGGCGTGCAGCACCTCCTCCTGGGCCGGCGTGCTGTCGGCCACCTCCACCACCGCCACCTGGTGCGGGCGCCCCAGGTCGTACCCCAGCGCCTCGGCGCGCAGGTGGGCGCTCTCGTCGTCGGTGCCGGTGAGCAGGTCGTGCACCAGCTCCCGGCGGACCCGCAGCTCGGTGTCGGCCAGCCCGCGCAGCCGGGCCAGCTCGACCGCGAGGACGGTGGCGCCGTGCTCCAGGGCCATCACGTCCGTGGTGCCCGCCCGGTGCCCGGGATCCATCAGCGCGAGCAGCCCGAGCACGCCGGGACGCGGCGACGCCATCGCGACCACGCGGTCGCCGTCCCGCACCGACCGGCCCGCGGTCATCAGCCGGCGCAGCAGCTGCTCGCGCTCGTAGGCGGCGAGCTTCGGGTACCGGGCCGGCTGGCCAGGTCCGGCCCACGCGGACAGGTTGCCGTAGCGGTCCTCCACCGCGACCGCGAGCCCGGTCAGGTCGTGCAGTGCCTCGGCGATACCGGCCGCGCCCTCGCCGGCCGCCGCGACCCGGGTGAGCCGCTCGTGGACGACCATCCCGTGGCGCAGCGTGGCCACCGTCTCCTCCAGCGCCCCGTTGATGGCGGCCAGCTGCTGCGCGGTGTCCCGCTCCCGCTCGTGCAGCTGGGCGTTGGACACCGCCACCCCGGTCTGCTGGGCCAGCACCTGGGCCAGGAACTGCTCCTCGACCGTGGGCTCGTGCGCGGCGTGCACAATCAGGTAGCCGAGCCGCCCTCCGATGCTCCGCAACGGGTACGCCCACGCCCACCCGGCGTCCAGGCTGGTCACCGGCCCGCCGGTCTCGGGCAGGGCCCGCAGTTCGGCGGCCAGCTCCGGGCCGCCCAATCCCGAAAGGAGGGTGCCGCGGCCGCCGCCGGCCTGCCACGTGTCCCCGAACACGAAGCCCGCGATCTGCCAGCTGCCCAGCGAGGCGGCCGCGGACGTGGCCAGCCGCAGGATCTGCTGGTCGTCCGCGCTCTCCGTCATCAGGATGGACAGCACCAGCAGGGCCCGCAGGTTGGTCAGCTGGCTCCGCAGCAGGCCGAGCTCGTCGCGGTACGTCCCCGCGGGCGCCGGGCCGGCCTGCGCCGTGCCGCCCTGGCCCGGCCCGGCCCGCGCCGTGCCGGCGGGTGCCTCAGCTGTGCCCACGTTCCCACCGCCCCGTGGATCAGATCACCCCGGAGCGTAGATCAGTTGCCGGGCAGAACTAACCGGGCCCGGGGGCAAACCCCGCGCCTGAACCTGTCCCGCCAGGACAGGTTGGTCCCGCCAGGACAGTGACCCGGTCCCTCACTGGGAGGTCATGCCGCCGTCCGCGGTGATCACCGAGCCGGTCAGGAACGAGGAGTCGTCGCTGGCCAGGAACAGCGCCACCGCGGCGATCTCCTCCGGCGTGCCGAGCCGGCCGATCGGGTACTTGGCCACGGTCAGCGCCAGCCCGGCCGCCATGTCCCCGCCGCCGCGGGCCCGCAGCATGGGCTCCATCAGCGGCGTGTACACGGTGCCGGGGCAGATCACGTTGACCCGCACCCCGCGCGGCGCCAGGTCCACGGACATCGACCTGGTCAGCGCGACCACCGCGCCCTTGGCCGCGCAGTAGGAGGCGAAGTTCGCGATGCCGACCAGCGCGGCGACCGAGCCCTGGTTGATGATCGACCCGCCGCCCGCCTCGATCATGGACGGCGCGGCGGCCTGGGAGCACAGGAACGTCCCCTTCGCATTCACCGCGAAGCTCCGGTCCCAGTCATCCTCGGTGGCGTCGAGCACCGACCCCGCGCTGTTCACGCCGGCGTTGTTGTACAGGATGTCCACGCTGGCGTACTCGTTGCGGATCTGCTCAAAAGCGCTGCTGACCTGCAGCCGGTCGGCAACGTTGGCCGCGACGGCGAGCGCCGTGCCGCCGCCGGCGGCGATCTGCTCCGCCGTGTCCTTGGCCGCGCCCGGGTCGAGGTCCACGACCGCGACCGCCGCCCCCTCCCGCGCGAACAGGGCCGCGGCGGCCCGGCCGATGCCCGACCCCGCCCCGGTCACCACGGCTGTCTTGCCGGCCAGCTTGCCTGTCATCGCATCCCGCCTTTTCTCCGCAACGAAAACCGTCCGCCGTACTGGACGGCGCTTAGAGGGCCGACATCCCGCCGTCCAGGACCAGCGGGTGGCCGGTCATGTAGCCGAGCCGCCCGGAGGCCAGCAGCGCGACCGCGTCCGCGATCTCGGCGGGCTCGGCCACCCGCCCGATCGGGATCCGGTCCTCCACCTGGGCCCGCAGGTCCGGCTGGTCCAGCCGCCAGCTGGTCATCGGGGTGTACACCATGCCGGGGCAGATGGCGTTGGCCCGGATCCCGGCCGCCGCGTAGTCCACCGCGATCGACCGGGTGAGCATCAGCGCCGCGCCCTTGGACGCGGTGTACGCGCACCGGCCCGGGAACGCGACCAGCCCGGCGATAGAGGCGATCGTGATGATGTGCCCGGAGCCCCGTTCGATCATGGACGGCAGCACCGCCCGGCTGCACAGGAACGGGCCGCGCACGTTGACCGCCTGGACCCGGTCCCACTCCTGCACCGGGGTCTCGTGGCACCGGGCCGCGGCCTGCGAGCCGGTAATGCCCGCGTTGTTGACCAGGACATCGATGGGGCCGAGCCGCTGCGTGACCTCAGCCATGGCGCCGCCGACGTCCCCGGGATCGGTGACATCGCAGCACAGCGTGATCGTCGCCGTCCCGGCCGCGCCGTCCGGCTTCATGTCCAGCGCGGCCACGGCGAACCCCTCACCGGCCAGCCGCCCGCAGGTGGCCAGCCCGATGCCGGACGCGCCGCCGGTGACCACGGCCACCCGTGGGTCACTCATAGGTTCACCGGGCTGCGCTGGCCCGCCCGGAGCCGGCACAGCTGGATGAAGTGCTCCGGGTTGAGGAACAGCTCGTTCAGCTCGGCCATCTCGTCCATGGTGAAGCCCTCGGGCCGGCGGATCAGGTAGTCGATGTACTGGAACGCGTCCTTGGCCCCGTAACCGACGTGGTGCGCGCCCAGCACCTTGCGGCTGTCCGCGTCGATGACGAGCTTGAGCCAGCCGGACAGGATGGGCCGGGTGAACGCGTACAGCATCGACCCCTCGGCGGCCGGCAGCGCGAACGTCTCCGGGTCGGCGTCGTCCGGCGGCATCTGGATCTTGATGACGTTGCGGTACTTCTGCCTCGCTTCGGCCTCCGAGAGGCCGCACCAGGTCACCTCGTAGGTGGTGTGCAGGAAGTCCGGGTACTCGGTGAAGTCGAACTCGTAGTCCTCGCCCATGATGTTCCGGGCCGCGCCGACCCCGCACTTGCGGGCCTTGAACATCTCCATCGGGGGGCCGACCAGGTCACCGGCCGCGTACACCCCCGGGACGGAGGTCCGCATGTGGGTGTCGGCGATCACGAACCCGCGCTCGTCGGTGGCCAGCCCGAGCGGCGCGTACATGGACAGGTCGGGGCGTTCCCCGGTACCGACGAACACGAAGTCGGTGTCGATCTCCGCGACCGCGCCGCCCGGCTCGCGGTAGCGGACCCCGGTGACCTTGCCGTTGCCGAGCACCTCGAGCGGTTCCGCGCCCTCGATGATCTCGATGCCCCGGTCTTTCATCATGGCCACGACGTAGTCACGCATTCCCGCGTCCACGTGGTGCAGGCTGGCCGTCTCCATCAGCGGGCTGCGGGTCAGGATCGTGGTCTGGCAGCCGGTGGCCTGGAAGAACGACCCGTACTCCAGGGCCACCTTGGACCCGCCGATGATCACGCACCGGTTCGGCTCGTAGTCCAGGTTCTCGATCAGCGTGGCGAAGTCGTACACGCCCTTGAGCCCGATGCCGGGGATGTCCGGGTAGCGGGTCCGCGCGCCGGTGCACAGCACCAGGTTCCGCGCGCTGAACCGGCGGCCCTCGACCTCGACCGTGCGGGAGTCGATGATCGTGGCCGGGGTGTTCAGGATGAACTCCATGTCCAGCTGCTGCTTGGACTGCCAGTTCATGATGGCGTGCGGGTACATCCGGCCGGCCTTGAACAGGTCGACGATCTCCTGGATGCTGGCCCGCTTCTCGTCGAACGGCGGGTACCACAGCCGGCCCTGCATGTGCCGGGCCAGGTCCATCTCCCGGGCCGCCTCGGAGAACAGGTGGTGCGGGACACAGGCCTGGTGCGGGCAGGAGCCGCCGAGGAAAGGCCACGCGTCGATGGTGAGCTGGCGGCCGCCCCGGGCCTTCAGGAACGCCGAGCCGAACCGGCCGCTGGCGCCGCCGCCCACGAAGATCGCGTCGTACTCGCGGTCGTCCTCGTCCGGGCCGGCCACGTTCCACAGGCCCTCGGTGTTGGCTTCCGGGTGGTCCACGATGTCGTCGATCAGCAGCGCCCACTCGCCCACGGTCAGCGGGGCGCCGTCCGCGCCGCGGTCACCGGGGCCGAGCGTGCCGAGCGCGGCGATCCGTGCCCGCAGTGACCTGAATCCGTCGCCCGGGTTGCGTACGTCGATCATCGGTGACCCCTCCGTGGTGCGGGTGGCTGCATGTTCAGCATCGCCAGCGGGGCACGGGCGGGGCAGGTCACCGGGGGACGAAGAACGGCCGGGACGTTGACCTAGCGGATCAGGGGCCGGGGCGGGCGGTCAGCGCTCGTCGTGCAGGGCCTGCAGCGTGCCCCAGGCCCGGGTGGCGAGCTGCAGGTTGAAGTGCACGTCGGGGTCGTTCAGCTCCAGGCCGGTCAGCTCGCGGATCCGCTGCAGCCGGTACTTGAGCGTGCTCTTGTGCACGGACAGCTCGGCGGCGGTGGCGTCGTAGTTGCCGCCGTGCTCCAGGTACTGGGTGAGCGTGTGCACCAGCTCGGCCTTGCGGCGCGCGTCGTAGTCGAGCAGGCTGCCGAGCCACTCCCGGACGAACGTGTCCACGTCGGTGAGGTCCGGGATGGCCGCCAGCATCCGGAAGATGCCCAGCTTGGGGTACTCGCAGGCGCTGTTGCCGGGCAGCAGGGTCTTCTGCAGCCGCAGCGCGAGGCCAGCCTCGCGCAGCGAGCGGGGCAGCTCGGAGGGCCGGGCCGCGGGGCCGCCCACTCCCACGCAGACCTGGCCGCCGAGATCGGACATGATCGCGCGGCGCAGCTGCTCCCAGTCGGTCTGGCCGGCAGTGATCACCGCGACGTTGCCGGACCAGGTCTCGAACAGCCCATCCTGCCGGGCCTGGCGCATGGCCCGCCGGACCGCGCTCAGCAGCGCGTCGTGAGCCCGGGCCCGGCCCTTGCCCTCGACGACCACGACCCGGTGCGGCCGGCGCAGGTCGTACTCGAGCGCCTCGCCCCGGCTCAGCGCGCTCTCGTCATCGGTCCCGGCCAGCAGGTCGTGCACCAGGTCGCGGCGCAGCCGCAGTTCCGCGTCGGCGATGCCGCGCAGCCGGGCCAGTTCCATGGACAGCACGGTCGCGCCGTGTTCCAGGGCCACCAGGTCGGCGTGGTCGGCGCGCCGCCCGGGGTCGATGAGGGCCAGCACCCCCATCACGTCGGTGCGCGGCGAGGCCAGCAGGATGAGCCGCTCCCCGTCCCGGGTCGGCGAGCTGGCCCGCATCAGCCGGCGCAGCAGGTGCTCGCGCTTGGCGAAGGACTCCTTCGGGTACGGGTCCGGCTGGCCCGGGCCGGCCCAGGCGGTCAGGTTGCCGTAGCGGTCCTCGATCGCGACCGCCATCCCGGTCAGCTCGTGCAGGGCCTTCGCGATGCCCGGCTGGCCCTCCCCGGAGACCGCCACCCGGGTGAGCCGCTGGTGGATGTCCATGCTGCGCTGCAGGCTGGTGACGGTCTCGGCGAGTGCCTCGTTGGTCGCGGCGAGCTCGGCCGCGGTGGCGCGCTCCCGGGCGTGCAGCCGCGCGTTGGACACGGCCACCCCGGTCTGCTGCGCGATGACCTGGATCATGAACCGCTGCTCGGCGGAGGGTTCCTCGTCGCAGGAGGCGACCAGGTGGCCGAGCAGCCCGCCGACGCCGCGCAGCGGGTAGGCCTGGGCCCAGGGGCGGCCGGGCAGGTCCACCAGGCCGCCCGCGGTGCCCAGCGCGGCCAGCTGCGCGGCCAGCCCGCCGCGTGCGGCGCCGGCCTGGTCCGGGCCCGGCCGCCACTGGCCGCCGGTGAACCCGTATCCCTCGATCCGCCACGGGCCGAGCCCGGGGGCGCTGGACGCGGCCAGTTCGAGGATCTGCTCTTCGTTGACCGACTCGGTCATCAGCAGCGAGATCACCAGCAGGGCCCGGAACTCGCCCAGCCTCTCGCGCAGGTCCGGGTCGGGCGCCCGGCCCGGGCGCCGGGGCAGCTGCACCACGGATGCGGTGTCGCGGGAGGTCGGCCCGGCGGTCATCAGGGCCGCCGGTCAGGCACTCGCCGACCTGGGCGCCGCGGGCACGGGGCCGGCTGAGCTGATGAACTCGTCGGGCCCGAGGTAGTACGGGTTCTCCACGAGAATGCCCTGGATCAGCACCTGCGGGTGGGTCTTGACGATGTTGACCACGACCTCGCCGCTGAACCGGTCCAGGTCGTACAGGCACAGCACGACGACGGGGTAGCTGGAGGTGACCCGGTTCAGCTCCGATTCGTAGCTGACCAGGTGCTCGACCCCCGGCGCGTCACGCAGCGCCCAGGTCATCTCGCCTGCGAGCCGGCAGAAGGAATACCCCTCGACCTCGGCCTTGACCATGCTCTCCGTCCAGAAGGTGAGCATGTCGCTGATGGTGAACTCGCCGCCGGCCAGGTAAGTCGATTCCGGCAGGTGGATGTCGAGCTGGCCGGTGTATGGCCCTGGCTCGCCGCAGGCCCCGGGCAGCGACCCCAGCCGCTGCGCCGTGTCCGCGGAGTCCACCACGCACACGCACTTGTCACCGGCCGTGATCCCGGCACCGAAGTACCCGTTCAGGAGCCGGTCGCGATCGGTATCACCGCGGTAGAACGCGCAAACGTGACTGCCGGGCAGCAAGCCGATCTCGTCGATACCACTGGGCACCGGTCCGGTCATTCGCCCCACCACCTTGTGACCTTGTGACCTGCTGACCGTGTTAGCGGGATAGTACGTGCTAAACGGAAGTTTTGACTCCCCCCGGCGGGGTGAAGATTCGCGGATTGCTCCCCCCGGGTGACGAGAAGTCACGGCCCGGGCCCGCGGGCGGACCCGGCGGCTACGCTGCTGCCGCGCATGTCCGGGGCTGGTCGGCTACGATTCAGCGAGCCCGCCGGTGTAGCTCAGTTGGCAGAGCAGCCGTCTTGTAAACGGCAGGTCAGCGGTTCGATCCCGCTCACCGGCTCCATCCCTGGCGGAGTTGTCCGGCGAACGCCCGGGTCAGGGACGGGGGCGGGTGGCTCCCCAATGATCCCAGTGCACGACTTCTTCCACCGGGCGCCGTTTCGGCTGGGCCCAGCGGCCCCGGACGGGATAGCCCAGCGGGAGCAGTCCCATGGTCAGCGCGTCCCCAGGCAGCCCGAGCAGTTCGCGCACCTCGTCTTCGTGGCCGGAGTACAGCGTGGTCAGGGTGGTGCCCACGCCGTAGGCCCGGGCGGCCAGGATGAGCTGCTGCACCGCCCCGTAGATCGAGCTGCCCAGCCGGGGGCTATGCACACCCGCCGCGTGGCGCAGCACCGGGAAGATCCACACCGGCGCCTCGGCGATGTGCTGGGCCAGGTGCTCGGCGGCCAGGAAGGAGGGCCGGCTGCAGCCCGTCCGCGGCGGGCGGCGCGGCCAGGATCTCGTCCCGCCGCCGGCCGTAGGCCCGGTTCCAGCCCTCCAGGTACCACCGGGCCACCCGCTCCTTGATGGCCGGGTCGGTCACGACGACCCAGCCCCACCCCTGCTGGTTGCCGCCGGTCGGGCCGCGCACGGCCGCGTCGAGGATGGCCCAGATGACGTCATCCGGGATCGGCTCGGGAGACAGGTACCGGCGGGCCGGGGTCGAGTGCAGGGCGTCGAGCACCGGCAGTGGCTCAGCGTCGGGAGCTGCTGGCACGGGCATCCTTCCTGAGCGTTGCGGCGGGCGGGCCCAGAATCACGGGACGGCCAGAATCACGGGACTGGCGCCACGGATCGATCAGGCCAATCCCCCGGAAGTCTTTGACGTTACGCGTGGCCCGGGCCACGCCATGAGCCCCCGTCAAATGGGTGCGGTGCCACCCAGGGCACCAGAAGTCACGACGTGTACTGTGGCCACAAGGGCAGTTACTCGCCGTGACTTCCACTCAACGTGACTATTTGCCCGCAGGTGGGTACGTAGTGGACGGTGAAACTATCCGCGCGGCTACGACGTTGCGCCGAGTGTGGGGTGGTTTGTGCACCCGGGTGTGACGCTCCGCGACGGCTGCGCGTCCCGTGTGCATAGCGCACAAGCCCCCACCGGATCTGGCTATGGGGTGAGAAGGCATGGGGCCGGCTGATAAGGACGAGCCTGGTCCTGAACCCGCGCATGGGCCGGGAAGCGAGGACCCGCCGGAGAACGGCCCGGACAGTGCTTCGCCGGACGCCGCCGGGAACGAGGCCGTCCCTGTCGGGGGAGAGCCGCCGGCCCCGGAACGAGACCGTCCCGGCTCCGGCAGACGAGATCGCCGCCCCGGACGCCCCGGACAATGCGGCCAGCCCCCCTGTCCCGCCCGGGGCCGCGGTAGCCGCGCCGGCCGGGCCCGGGCACCATCCCAGCCGCAAGAAGAAGATCCTGGCCTGGACGGCCGGGGGTGTCGCAGCCGTGGTGCTGGTGGCCCTGGGGGGTGCCTACGCCGTCTACCGGCACCTGAACGGCAACATTCATCAGGTCAACATCTCCGGCGAACTCGGCACCCAGCCGGTTGACACCCACCCGCAGGCCGAGAACATCATGATCATCGGCTCGGACACCCGGCACGGGCAGGGCCGGGGCTTCGGCCAGAACCTCAACACCGACCAGTCCGACACGCTCATGATCATGCACGTCGGGGCCGACCGGAAGTGGGTCAACGTGATGTCGATCCCGCGTGACTCCTGGGTCAACATCCCGGCCTGCAAGATGGGCAACGGCCAGATGACCTCGCCGACCACCTTCAAGATCAACGAGGCCTTCGCCCTGGGCAACCTCAACGGCAACCACACCGATCTGGGCGTGGCGTGCACCATCAAGACCCTGGAGCAGGACACCGGCATCCACATCGATCACTTCGTGGCGATCAACTTCCAGGGCTTCCGCGACATGGTGAACGCGCTCGGCGGGGTGGAGGAGTGCAACACGACGGCGATCAACGACCCGAAATCCGGCCTCCATCTCAAGCCTGGTCATCATCTGCTGCACGGCCTGGGGGCGCTGGCGTACGTCCGGGCCCGCTACACCCTGGGCAACGGCAGCGACCTCGAGCGGATCGGCCGCCAGCAGGCCTTCATGTCCTCCCTCGTGGAGCGGGTGAAGAGCAAGCTGCTGAACCCCATCGCGATCTACCACTTCCTCGACGCCGCCACCAAGTCGATCACGATCGACAGTCAGCTCGGCGGTATTCACGGCCTTTACGACCTGGCCATGAGCGTCCGGAACCTGCCCGCCAGCCAGGTCACGTTCTTCACCCTGCCGACTTATCCCCGTCAGCTGGTGGTGCCGACCGACACCGCCAACGTGATGTGGACCCAGCCTGTGGACAGCAGGATCTTCCAGGACTACCGCGACGACATCCCGGTCAGCAGCGCGACGGTCCAGCAGGCCAGGAAGCCCACGATGTCGCCGCACACGGTCTCCGTCTCGGTCCGCAACGGGACCGCGCAGCTCGGGCTGCAGGACTCGGTCGGCCTCCTGCTGACACAGAAAGGCTTCAACGTGACCAGCATGACCCAGGAGGCCACGCAGGACATCACCGAGACGGTGATCAGGTACCACGCGGGGCACGGGGCGCAGGCCAGGCTGCTGGAGGCCAAGGTGCCCGGCTCCGCCGTCCAGGAGGTTCCGGGCACCAGCGACCAGCTCGTGCTCGTGCTCGGCAGTAACTACGGGACCACGACCCAGACCGCGGGCACGACCCAGTCGGCCACGCCCACCCCGTCGCCGAGCTTCTCGTCGCGGACGGCCAGCCAGAACATCTGCGCCAGCTGAGCGCGCGCCGGCGCCGCTGGAGGATGATGACCACCGGGCCTCGTCCGCCGCGGTCCGCCCCGGATATCTTTGAGCAGCCACGCGGACCGACATTCCAGGAGTTATCGGGTGCAGTACCAGCTGTCCAGGGTTGTGGCCGGCCCGCTCTTGCGTCTTCTGTGGCGCCCGCGGATCACCGGCCTGGAGTTCATCCCGCCCGAGGGCGGGGCGATCCTGGCCTCCAACCACCTGTCCATCGTGGACTCGATCTTCCTGCCGCTGATGCTCGACCGCCCGCTCACCTTCGCCGCGAAGTCGGAGTACTTCACCGGCCGCAGCGTGGGCCAGCGGCTAGCCGGCACCTACCTGCGTGCCACCAACCAGCTCTCCGTGGACCGGGCCCAGGCCCGGGCCGGGCAGGACATGCTAGAGGCGGCGCTGGCGCTGCTTCGCCGCGGCCAGCTGTTCGGCATCTACCCCGAGGGCACCCGGTCGCCGGACGGGCGGCTGTACCGCGGTCGCACCGGCGTGGCCTGGCTCGCGATGAACTCCGGGCTGCCCGTGATCCCGGTGGCGATGCTCGGCACCGAGCGGATCCTGCCGCCCGGGCACGTGGTGCCGCGGCTGCGTCAGGTGTCGATGCGGGTCGGTAAGCCGCTGACGTTCGAGGCGTACCAGGGGACCGCGCCGGGGAAGGCCCGCCGCGCCATCACGGACGAGGTCATCCAGGCCATCCAGGACCTGTCCGGCCAGGAGTACGTGCCCATGTACGCATCGGTCCGCAAGGCGGAAATGACCGGCGGGACGTCCGCGGAGTAGGTGCGGTGCTGGGCCGGGGGTACGCCCCTCAGGACCCGGCCGGCCGCCGTCCGCCCGGGGGAGACACGTCGTCGGCGCGGCTGCCTTGCCAGCCGGTTAGCCGCTAACCGGAGTGCGAGTCCCCGGGGGGCGGGACCTTGGGGAAGGCTTCCGTGACATCGGACGGATTCCACGAGTAGGTGCGCCTCTTGCCAGGGTCCGCGGCTTCCTCCGCTTCCCCGGCGGACCCGCTGCCAGCCGGCGGGTCGAGCCCCGGCGGCGGCCCGGCCAGATCGGGGAACGGGCTCTGGCTCCTCGGCTTGCGGCGGACCAGCCCGGAGGCCGTCATGGGCGGCGGGTCGGCTGGCCCGCTGGCGGCGGCCGGCGGCTCACCGGCGCCCGGCCTGCCCGCGCCCGTGGCGCCGGCACTCCGGCCAGCGAGGCCCAGCCCTCCGGCGCCCAGCTTCCCGGTGCCCGGCCCCCCGGCACTCAGCCCTCCGGCACTTAGCCCTCCGGCACTTAGCCCTCCGGCGCCCGGGCCAGGGCCAGGACCGGCGCCCGGGCCAGGACCGGCGCCGCTGGCGGCCGGGCCCGCAGCAGGGCCTTCGGCGCCCACCGGGAAGGCCCGCCGGGGTGGGACCATCCGGCTCTGACCTGGGCCGGGCGCGTCCATCCATGGCAGCTCGCTGGCTGGCTTCTCGGCCGGCTCCCAGGGCGGGTGACCGCTCGCCCTGGGCGTGCGCAGCGGGTTCAGCCGCTGCGCGGACCCGAGCGGCCGCATCGGGAGGGCCGGCCCGTCGCCCGCCCGGCCGGGGGCCGCGCTGTCCGGGCCGGCTCCGCCGGGCGTCCCCGGGGTGTGCCCGGCCGGGGTGCCGCGCGCCGCGCCGTGACGGCCCGGGCCGCGGGACCCGGCGTTCCCAGCCGGCGGGACTGGGCGGCCGGCCTCCGCCGGGGCGCCGGGCAGGGGAACGCCTGGAGCCGGTCCGCCCAGGGCGGAGACGCCCGGGGCGGATGTGCCTGGCCCGGATGCGCCCGGCTTGGGGGGCCCGAACGCGCGGTCGTCGAGGGGCGGGCCGCTGGAGGCCGAGGGATTGAACGCGGGGATGTCGAACGAGGGATCATCGAACGGTGAGGGGCCGAAGCGGCCCCGCGCCGCAGCCGACGCCCGGTTCGAGCCGGTCCCGCCGATGCCGGCCAGCGGCCCTGGGGTTTCCGGGCTCGGGCCGCCGGTACCCATGCTGCCGGTACCCGGGCCGCCGGCGCCGGTACCCATGCTGCCGGTACCCGGGCCAGAGGTCCCTGTACTGGCGTTGCCGGTGGTTCCGTTGCGGGTGGTTGTGCGGGTGGTCCGTTGCCCGTCGTTCCTGTGCCGGTGCTCGCGGTGCTCGCGTCGCCGGCGCCGTTGCGAGCACCGGCCCGGCCCCGCAGGCCGCTGCTGGGCGCGCCCAGGCTCCAGCCCCCCAGATTCAGGGTGCTCCTGCCCTCCCTGTCCGGGGCGGAGTTGTCCGCGCCGGAGGCGGTGCGGGCAGGCCCATCGCCAGCCGGGCTGCCGTCAGCCGTACGGCCACCAGCGGAGCCACCCGGAGCCGGTTGGTCTCTCGTCGCGTCTAGGCTGCTCAGCCCGTGGCCCGGCAGCAGGAACCTGGGCCTGGCCCGGTCCGGCGAGGGCGGGGAAGGTGCCGGGGCAGGCGCCGGGGACAGCAGGTCATCCTCTTCTTCCCAAGGTGGTTTGCCGCTGACCACCGGGCGCGCCACTGACAGCGGGCGCCCGGCCCCGGGCCGTTCGCTGCCGCCCGCCCCACCGCTGGTGAACCCGGGGCCGTCCGGGGCCCGCCCGGCCGGGCCCCGGCCCGCACCTGGTCTGGCCAGACTGGCGCCGGCCATGCCTGTGCGGGCCGGCTCCGGGCCAGCCTGCGCGGTGCTGCCCAGTCCGGTGCTGCCCAGTCCAGTGCTGCCCAGTCCGGTGCTGCCCAGGCCGAAGTTGGCCAGGCCGCGGCCCGCGGGCTCGCTGCTGGCCGGGGCGCGGCCCGGCATGGCGGCACCGGGCGGCGGGCCGTAGCCGGGACCGGGGCTGCCCATGCCAGTCATGCTGGCCGCCGACTGCACCCGCGAAGCCCGCGCCGCAGCCTGCAACGGGGCCAGCCGGGCGTCGAGCGCGCGCCGCTGCCGGACCCGGACGGTGATCAGGATGATGAGCGCGAGCAGCACCAGGGCCACGAGGCCGAGCACCGGAATCCGCACCGCCTGCCACAGGCTCTTGGTGTGCACGTGGACCTTCGGGGCGGCGGGGGGTGTCGGGTTGCCCGCCGCTGGCGACGCCGAACTGGTCGGGGTCGCGTTGATCTTGGCCGCCGCGAGCAGCGCGGCGGCCGCGTCCACGGTGCCGAACCCCGAGCCGTCCTTCCGGCCGTTCTTGTGGCTGAACACGGTGCTGGTGGTCAGGGCCTGTTCCACCTGGGCCGGCGTGAACGTCGGAAACTGCGACCGGATCAGGGCGGCGATGCCGGCCACCACGGCGCTCGCCGCGCTGGTGCTCTTCATCTTCGCGTACCCGGCCGGGCCATTGGCCGCGATGACGCCGTTGCCGGCTGCGGTCAGCGTGGCGTAAGGCTGCAGGCTGGTGAACGGCGCCTTGACGAAGCCCTGGCCGAACGCGCCGACGGAGATCACGCCATGGTAGGCGGCCGGGTAGTTCACCGTGTCGGTCCCGGCGCCGTTGTCGCCGGAGGGGGCGACCAGGACGACGCCCTTGGCCAGCGCCTCCCGCACCGCGCTGCGCTCCTGCGGGCTGCCGCCCACGGTGGTCCCGCCGGCCTGCGCGGCCGGGTCCAGGGGCAGGTCGATGACCTGGGCGCCGTGCCGGACCGCGTACAGGATGCCGCGGGCGATCGCCGCGGGCAGGGCGGCTACGACGGCCGGGTTGGCCAGCAGCGGGTCCTTGTTCTCCACCGTGACCCGGACCGAGAGGATCTTGGCCAGCGGCGCGACCCCGATGATGCCGTCGGCGTGATGCGGGCCATGCCCGTGCCCGGCGATGAGGCTGGCCACCGCCGTGCCGTGGGTACCCCAGAACGGGCCGCCCGCGGTCCGGCCCGAGCCGGTGAAGTCCCGCCCGGTGGTTATGGAGCCGGCCAGGTCGGGCTGGGTGGTGTCCACGCCAGTGTCCAGCACGGCCACGGTCACCCCGGCGCCACGGCTGGAAAGCCAGGCCTTGCTCACGTGCAGCGAGGTGAGCCACCACTCCTGGTTACGGACCGTGTCCGCGAACGCAGGCGCCGCCGCCACCCCCAAGCAGGTCGCTGCGAGACCTGCGGCGACAGCCGCGGTCGCCCGCCTCCGGAGCCGCTGCACCATGCGCTTACCCTCCCGTCATCCCCAGGGCATTCTGCCACGTTCGGGACGGTTCGGAAGGCGGAGCGGGCAGCTCAGGCAGGCATGGCCGCAGAGAGCCGGACATGCGCCCCGGGCGGCAGCCCGAGCTGCTCCGCGGCATCGCCACCGTTCACGGCGAGTGAGATGAGCCCGGCGCTGTCGGTGAAGGCGACAATCTCCCCGGGGGCCACCGCGGCGAATGTCTCCAGATACGGCACCGTGAGCTGGCGCCGCCCGCAGCGGACCACCACCGGCGAGCCGAAACCCAGTCCGAGGCGGTCGGCGTCCGAGGCCGCGATGGACAGCTGGACGTTGCCGAACCGGTCCACCGACATCACCTCGCCTTCGGCCTCGCCGTCGTGGACCCGGCTGGTCGGCGCGGGCAGCGTCACCAGGTCGGCCAGGTCGATCGGCGTGCCGGCCGAGGTCAGGTCGGTCCCGGCGGCCAGGTGCGCGGCGACCGGGGTGAAAATGTCCCGGCCGTGGAACGTGGGCGACACCGGGTGCAGCCACAGCTCGCCGTTGGTCAGCTGGCAGGCCGCGGTGGCGCCGCCGAGGGCGGCTACCGCCCAGGACAGCAGGCCGTTGTCCGGGCCGACCAGGATGGAATCCCCGGCGGCCACCGCGATCCCGCGGCGCGCGGTCCCGACTCCCGGGTCCACCACCGCGACGTGCACGCCCGGCGGCAGGTAGGGAATGGTCTGGGCCAGCACGGCGGCACCGCGGCGCACATCGCCGGGCGGCACGAGATGGGTGATGTCGATGAGCCTGGTAGCGGGAGAGATCCGGGCGGCAACCCCGTGGCAGGCCGCGACGAACCCGTCCTCCAGGCCGTAGTCGGTAAGGAACGTTATGCAGTCGAATGAAGCCACGAAGGCTGAGCGTACGGGGTCGTGGGCACGCGGGCTAGAGCCGCCCTAGGATGAAGCTGCGAGCGTGGTACTGGAGGGCAGATGCCGGCGCTGTCCGAACGCGAGATGCGGGTCCTCGCCTTCGAGCGTGGCTGGTGGCGCTCGCCCGGGGCCAAGGAGCAGGAAATCCGCGACGCCCTCGACATGACGGCGACCAGCTACTACCAGCTGCTGAACGACCTCATCGACCGTCCGGAGGCGCTCGTGTTCGACCCGGCTCTGGTGACCCGGCTGCGCCGGCAGCGGGCCCGGCGGCACCGGATGCGCTCGGCCGGCCCCGACCGGCGCGACGGCCCGTCGTGGTGAGCCCTGTCGCAGTAAGCCCCGTCGCAGTAAGCCCCGTCGCAGTAAGCCCCGTCGCAGTAAGCACAGCCTGGTGAGCGGGACCCTGCCGGAGCCGGTCACCGCGGAGGGACGCGCCGGGCTGGCGGCGCTGCTCGCCGATCCGGGCCGTGCCCTGGTCGCGCTGGACTTCGACGGCACGCTGTCCCCGATCGTGGCCGACCCGGCCGCGGCCCAGGCGCATCCGGGTGCGGTCCCGGCCCTGGGCCAGGTGGCCGCCGTGGTCGGCACCGTCGCGGTGATCACGGGCCGCCCCGCGGCGTCCGCCGTGGACCTGGGCGGCTTCGGGGCGGTCCCGGGTCTCATCGTGCTCGGTCACTACGGCCTCGAGCGCTGGGCGGACGGGACGCTGGAATCCCCGCCATCGCAGCCCGGGGTGCAGGCGGCCCGCACCGAGCTACCCGGCCTGCTGGCCAGGGCCAGCGCGCCGGACGGGACGCGGATCGAGGACAAGGGCCACGCGGTCGCGGTGCACACCCGGCAGGCGGCTGATCCGCAGGCGGCCCTGGACCAGCTCCGCGGCCCGCTGGGTGACCTGGCCGCGCGGCACGGGCTGGCCGTCGAGCCCGGCCGGATGGTGATCGAACTGCGCCCGCCGGGCATGGACAAGGGCCAGGCGCTGCACACCCTGGTTCAGCAACGAGGACCGTCCGCCGTCATGTTCTGCGGCGACGACCTGGGAGACGCGGCCGCCTTCGGCGCTGTGCGGGCGCTGCGCGGCCAGGGGGTGCCGGGACTCACCGTGTTCAGCGGCTCCGCCGAGGTGACCGCGCTGGCGGAGCGCGCCGACCTGGTGGTGGACGGCCCGGATGGCGTCGTGGCCCTGCTCGGCTCGCTGGCCGCGGCCGTGGCCGCCCGGCCGGCCGGCTGACGGGCCGCGGCGGGGAGTCAGCCGCGCTGGAAGTCAGCCAGGCCGGGATTCAGCTGGTAGAGCGGAATTCCAGCACGGCCAGCACACCCAGGTGATCGGTGCCCGGAACGCGGATGGTCCTGGCTTCGTGCACCACCACCCCGGCCGAGCCCAGCACGTGGTCCAGCCGCATCAGCGGCGGGAAGCGGCGGTCCGCGGGCCAGGTGAAACCCGGCCAGGTCCGCCGGCGGGCGGCGTCGGCGCAGTCCGCGAAGCCGGACCGGAGCAGGGCGCGGAACGCCCGGTGGTCCCGGCTGGCGTTGAAGTCGCCGGCCGCCAGCTGCGGGCCGCTGGTGCCGGCCAGGGCCGCCTGGATCAGCCCGAGCTCCTGGCGCCACCGTCGTTCCTGGTCCGCCACCGGCGCGACCAGGTGCACGACGGTAACGGTGACGGACGGGCCGCCGGGCGGCTCGACGCGGGCCCGGGGGATCGCCGCGATCAGGCCGTCCACCGGGGGCAGCGGGGTCAGCGGCCAGCGGGTCCACAGCCCGGCGCCGGCCGAGCCCTCGCGCGGCTCCAGCTGGGACTGCGGAAGCAGGTCCGCCAGCCCGCTCAGGGCCAGCCGCTGCACCAGCCCGCTGGTCAGCTCCGGGATGGCGAGGACATCCACCGCGAGGGCCCCCACGCTGGCCGTGATGGCCTCGGCGTCAGCCGCCCCCCCTTTGACGTTGAGGGACAGCACCCGCAACGGCGCGCCCTGGCCGCCGGGGCCCGGATGTCCCGGGGCCCGGCGCGCTGGTCTGAGCGGGGGCAGCTGCCAGGCCACCAGCAGCAGCGCGGGCACGGCCAGGATCAGCGCGAGCCACCAGGAGGACACCGCCGCCAGCACGACCGCGGCGATGGCGGGCACGGTGCCCACCGGGGCCAGGGCAGCCAGCTTCGGGCCGGGGTTCGGTGGCTGGCCGCCCGCCGCCCGTGCGACGAGGAACGGCAGGCACACCAGGGTGAGCGCCGCAGCCACCAGCCCGCTTACTGGGCTCACCCCCACCTCAATTCGGCGGTACCGGCGACCGCGATCGGCTTCAGGCGTCTCATTATCCCGGGGAACGGTCCCGGTTATCCGCCGACGCCGTCCCGGAATCTACCCGGCCAGCGAGTCGAGCTGGGACTGCAGCCAGGCGCTGGGCGGGAACGCGGCGCCCGCCGAGGCGAGCGCGGCGGCCCGGCGGGTGCGCTCGGCCTCCGGCATGGTGAGCGCGCGGTGCAGCGCTTCTGCGGTCTGCGTCACGTCGAACGGGTTCACCAGGAGCGCGTCGCCGCCCAGTTCGGCGGCCGCGCCGGCCTCGGTGGACAGGACCAGGGCGCAGGCCCGCTCGGACAGGATCGGCCCCTCCTTGGCCACCAGGTTCATCCCGTCCCGGATCGGGTTGACCAGCAGCACATCCGCGAGGCGGTAGGCGGCCAGCGAGCGCGGGTAGTCGTCGTTCACCTGGAGGATCAGCGGATTCCAGGCGTCGGTGCCGAACTCGTCCTCGATCTCCCCGGCCATCCGCTGCACCCGGGCGGTGTACTCGCGGTACTCGGGCAGGTCATGCCGGGACGGGTAGGCGAAGGCCAGATGGGTGACCCGGCCGCGCCATTCCGGGTGGGTGATCAGCAGTTCGCGGTAGGCGGCCAGGCCGCGGACGATGTTCTTGGACAGCTCGGTGCGGTCCACCCGGACGATGAGCCGCTGGCCCGCGGTGATCGCGGTCAGCGTGGCGACCTGCCCCTGGACGTCCGGGGCCGCGGCCCGCTGCCGCAGTTCGTCCGCGTCCACGCCGAGCGGGTGCACGGCGACCGAGGTCAGCTTGCCCTTGTACCGGACCGTGCCGGCCGCGCGGTCCACGGCGGCGCCGAGGAACTCGGCGCAGCAGCTCAGGAAGGCGTCGGCCCAGCGCTGGCACAGGAAGCCGGCGTGATCCGCGCCGAGGATCCCGTCCAGCACCTCGCGGCCAACGTCGTCCGGCAGCAGCCGGTAGTAGTCCGGGGGCGCCCACGGCGTGTGCGAGAAGTGCGCGATCCGGACGTCAGGCCGCTGCTCGGCGAGCATCCGCGGCACGAGGGGCAGGTGATAGTCCTGGATCATCGCCCTCACCTGGCCCGTGCTGGCCTGGCCCGTGCTGGCCTGGCCCGTGCTGGTATGGCCGGGCCCCGCCCCTTCGGTCAGCGCGTCAGCGAACGCGGCGTTGTAGGCGCGGAACGACTCCCATTCCCGGCGGAACGCGAGCCCGAAGCCGGGCTCGTTGGGCGTGTCGAAGAGCATGTGATGCACGAACCAGAGCGTGGAGTTGGCCACGGAGTTGTAGGCCCGCTGGAAGGTGGCGGCCGGGATGTCCAGCATCCGGACGGCTGACTTCCCCGGGGTCAGCTCGGCGTCGATGCGCCCGTCCGGGGCGGAGCGCGCGGCGGCCCGGTCCGCCTCGCTCAGGGCCGCGCACACCCACAGCACGTCAGCGTGGTCCCTGACCGAGGAAAGGCCGGAGACCAGTCCGCCCGCGCCCCGCCTGGCCACCAGCGAGCCGTCCTCGCCCACGGCGAAGGAGACCGGCCCCCGGTTCGAAGCGATGAGCACCCGACCGCCGTTCTGGTCCACGGTCCCGAGGCTAGCCCGGTCGGCCCGGGAGCACTGGCGCGGGATCGGATAGAGTGCCGGGTACAACTTCATAACGCTCATCCAGAGGGGTGGAGGGATACGGCCCGGTGAAGCCCCGGCAACCATCACGTGAGGTGTGCCCGCGAGGCCATTCCCGTGACAGGTGCCAAGTCCGGCCCTCGGCCATCCGGCCGCTGGGGCAGATGAGGAGAAAGGCCTCGCCACGTGAGCACACCACTCGCCAGTACCCCCGCTTCACCCTCGCCTTCCCGGTTCGGCTACGCCACCGGCCTGAGCTGCCGGGAATGCGGCCAGACCTATCCGCTGGGCTCCACCCACGCGTGCGCTGAATGCTTCGGGCCGCTCGAGGTCCGCTACGACTACCCGAACCTGGACCGGGCCGCGATTGAGGCGGGCCCGGCCAGCATCTGGCGTTACGCCAGCCTGCTGCCGGTCGCCCCGGACGTGGCCAGCACGCCGAACACCGAGCCGGGCTGGACCCGCCTGGTGCACGCCGAGCAGCTGGGGCGTGAGCTCGGGCTGCGCAGCCTGTGGGTGAAAGACGAGCGGGCCAACCCCACGCACTCCTTCAAGGACCGGGTGGTGGCCGTGGCGCTCGCGGCCGCGGTGGAACTCGGCTTTAAGGTCCTCGCGTGCCCGTCCACGGGCAACCTCGCGAACGCGGTCGCGGCCGCCGCGGCCCGGGCGGGCATCCGGTCGGTCGTGTTCATCCCGTCCGACCTGGAGCCGCAGAAGATCATCGCCACCGGGGTCTACGGCGGCACCATGGTCCCGGTCCAGGGCAGCTACGACGACGTGAACCGGCTGGCCTCCGAACTGGCCGACGACCGTGAGGACTGGGCGTTCGTCAACGTCAACGTCCGCCCCTACTACGCGGAGGGCTCCAAGACGATCGGATTCGAGATCGCCGAGCAGCTCGGCTGGCGGCTGCCCGAGCAGATCGTCGTGCCGGTCGCCTCCGGCGCCCAGCTCGTGAAGATCGACAAGGCGTTCCGTGAGCTGGTGAGCCTCGGCCTGGTCGAGGACACCCCGTATAAGGTGTTCGGCGCCCAGGCCACTGGCTGCTCGCCGGTGGCGGCGGCGTTCCGGCAGGGGCACGACGTGGTGCAGCCGGTCCGGCCGTCCACCATCGCCAAGTCACTGGCCATCGGGAACCCGGCCGACGGGCCCTACGTGCTCGACGTGGTGCGCCGCACCGGCGGCGCGGTAGCCGACGTGGACGACGAGGCGGTGGTGTCGGCGATGCGGCTGCTGGCCTCCACCGAGGGCATCTTCGGCGAGACGGCCGGCGGGGTGACTCTCGGCGTGCTGCGCAGCCTGCTAGCCTCCGGCCAGCTGGACCCGGACGCGGAGACAGTGATCATCAACTCGGGAGACGGCCTCAAGACGCTGGATGCCGTCGCCGATGCGGCGGGCACCACCCCGGCGATCCGCCCTACGCTGGACGCGTTCCTGGCCTTCGAGGCCGCCCTGGGCGGCCACTGAACCGGCGGCGATGCTCTCTGGAAAGGCAGGTCCCGGCATGACCGTGTCCGTCCGTATCCCCACCATCCTGCGCACCTTCACCGGCGGCGCGGCGGAGGTGACCGCCGACTCGGGGACCTTGCGCGAGGTCCTCGCCGGCCTGGACGCCAGCTACCCGGGCATCGGGGGGCGGATCGTGGATGACTCCGGCCAGCTGCGCCGGTTCGTCAACGTGTACGTCGGCGAGGAGGATGTCAGGTTCGCGCAGGGTCTCGACACCCCGGTCCCGGCCGGTGCGCACGTGTCCGTGATCCCGGCGGTCGCGGGGGGATGATCCCCTTCTGACCGGCCCGTCTTTTTCCGCCCAGGATCTGCGCGAGCGTCTATGGGTGCTGGCCAGGTGCACAAACTGGTGCAGCCGCGTTCAGGAAGTTACAGGTCCCGAACGTGCATCGCACGGGGTAAGGTCGTGTCCGGTCGCTGTCGGTCGGGGCAGACGGTAAGCCTGGCTTGCCCACGCCTAACCCGCGCCGCGATCGACGGGTTCCCCAAAGGCAAGGGGGGAACCCGAGGCCCGAGCGGAGTTAGGGAGTTGTTGGGTAATGGCTCAGGGCACCGTCAAGTGGTTCAACGCGGACAAGGGCTACGGCTTCATCGCGGTCGACGGTGGCAGGGACGTGTTCGTGCACTTCTCCGCCATCCAGATGGATGGCTACCGCAGCCTCGAAGAGGGGCAGCGGGTCGAATTCGAGATCACGCAGAGTGACCGCGGCCCGCAGGCGGAGGCCGTCCGGGCTGTCGGATAGTTCTGCCTCAGTTCGGCTGATGGCCCGGTACCCGGTGGCGGGGGCCGGGCCATCAGGGGACCCGGGGCCATCCGCGGGTGCCCCACCCCTGTGCCGGCGGCCTGCCCTGGCCATCTTCCCGGGCCGCCGTGTGTTCGCTTTCAGCGTTCCGGCGTTCCCGCCGCTCAGCGGCTCACGCTGCGGATATCCACGTATGACCAGGTCCGCCGCGCTTTCCCGGTCCTCCGGGCAGGCCGCGCCCGGCCCGGCCCGGCTTGCACTCTCATGCGGAGAGTGCTAAACAAGGCGTTGGCACTCTCGGCATGAGAGTGACAACTCCAGGGCGGGAATCGGGGCGATGAGGCCTCGCCGGCGGCAGGATGGGACTGTCCACCGGGAGGTCGGCCGTCGCGGGCGTCGACCCGGTTCACACACAAAAGCCACCAAGTCCCGGGAGGACTGGAGCCTATGGCAGCCAAGATGATCGCGTTCGATGAGGACGCGAGGCGCGGCCTCGAGCGCGGTATGAACCAGCTCGCCGACGCCGTGAAGGTAACCCTCGGCCCGAAGGGCCGGAACGTGGTGCTCGAGAAGAAGTGGGGCGCACCCACGATCACCAACGATGGCGTGTCCATCGCCAAGGAGATCGAGCTCGAGGACCCGTGGGAGAAGATCGGCGCAGAGCTGGTCAAGGAAGTAGCGAAGAAGACCGACGACGTCGCGGGTGACGGCACCACCACCGCCACCGTCCTCGCCCAGGCGCTGGTCCGTGAGGGCCTGCGCAACGTGGCGGCGGGCGCGAACCCGATGTCCCTCAAGCGGGGCATCGAGGCCGCGGTCGAGCGGGTGAGCGAGGAACTGTCCAAGCTCGCCAAGGACGTGGAGACCAAGGAGCAGATCGCTTCGACGGCCTCCATCTCCGCCGGGGACCCCGCGATCGGCGAGATGATCGCCGAGGCGATGGACAAGGTCGGCAAGGAAGGCGTCATCACCGTCGAGGAGAGCAACACCTTCGGCCTCGAGCTTGAGCTCACCGAGGGCATGCGCTTCGACAAGGGATACATCTCGCCGTACTTCGTCACCGACCCCGAGCGGATGGAAGCAGTCCTCGACGACCCGTACATCCTGGTGACCAACACCAAGATCTCGGCCAACAAGGACCTGCTGCCGCTGCTCGACAAGGTGGTCCAGTCGGGCAAGCCGCTCTGCATCATCGCCGAGGACGTCGAGGGCGAGGCCCTCGCGACCCTGGTCGTCAACAAGATCCGCGGCCTGTTCAAGTCCGTCGCGGTGAAGGCGCCCGGCTTCGGTGACCGGCGCAAGGCCATGCTCGGTGACATCGCCATCCTGACCGGCGCGCAGGTCATCAGCGAGGAAGTCGGTCTCAAGCTGGAGAACGCCGACCTCGACCTGCTCGGCCGGGCCCGCAAGGTCGTCGTGACCAAGGACGAGACGACCATCGTGGACGGCGCTGGCGACCCCGAGCAGATCTCCGGCCGGGTCAACCAGATCCGCGCCGAGATCGAGAACACCGACTCGGACTACGACCGCGAGAAGCTGCAGGAGCGGCTGGCCAAGCTGGCTGGCGGCGTCGCCGTCATCAAGGCCGGCGCGGCCACCGAGGTCGAGCTGAAGGAGCGCAAGCACCGCATCGAGGACGCGGTGCGCAACGCGAAGGCCGCCGTCGAAGAGGGCGTTGTCCCTGGCGGTGGCGTGGCCCTGATCCAGGCTGGGGCCAACGCCTTCAAGAAGCTCGAGCTGACGGGTGACGAGGCGACCGGCGCGACTATCGTGCGCCGTGCCGTCGAGGAGCCGCTCAAGCAGATCGCGATCAACGCCGGCCTCGAGGGCGGCGTCGTGGCGGAGAAGGTCAAGACGCTGCCTGCCGGTGAGGGGCTCAACGCCGCGACCGGCGAGTACGTCAACATGTTCAAGGCCGGGATCATCGACCCGGCCAAGGTGACCCGTTCCGCACTGCAGAACGCGGCCTCCATCGCCGGGCTGTTCCTCACCACCGAGGCAGTCGTGGCGGAGAAGCCGGAGAAGGAGAAGGCGCCGGCCGCCCCAGGCGGCGGCGACATGGACTTCTGACGCGGCCGGGGGGCATCGCCCCCCAACCGTGGCGCAGTCCACGAGGCAGGCGGCCTGTGGCCGTCCGCCCGAAGTGACCGATGGGGCGGTCCCGGATCACCGGGACCGCCCCTTTGGCGTACCCGGCATCCCGGCGGGCCGCGTGCTTCCCCGAGGTCAGCGTGTTCTGGCCGGATCACTAGGCGCTTTTACGTGATCGGCGGGTACCTATTGGTTTGCCAGCATTGGCAAGCTGGTACCGTGCCGGGTCCACAATGCCCCGTTTTCAGAGGATCATCGAAGCATGAGGCGCCGCCCCGCTCCGCCGCCATCCGCGCAGCAGATGATCAAGGATTACCTCGGCCGCGTGTCGGTCGCGGCGACCAAGGTCCTGCCCAAGGGGGACCGGCTGCTGTTCGTCGGGCGGACCCGGGCCGCCATCGAGGCCAGGGTCGGCCCGCTCGCGTCGGCTGACGTGGATGACGTGCTGAGCGCGCTGACCACCCTGGGTGACCCGGAGGACCTCGCTAAGCGGGAGCGTGAGCGCCTGTACAGCGCCCGGCGGCGCGGTGCGGCCGCCGCCCCGCCGACGCTGTGGAAGCCGAGCAAGGAATCCCGGCGGGGCGCGGTTCCGCCGCCCCCGCCCGCTGGCCGCCGGCTGAGGGCCAGGCCAGGCGGGCAAGCCGAGGCCGTGGCCCCACCGCGGGCTGACCGGCCCGGCCGCGCCGCCGCCCGCGGACGCCGCAGCAGCGCAGGAGCCGGCCCCGCCTCCGGACCCGGCTGCCCCCCGGCTGCGGCGGCTTCTGCGCAGGCCCCCCCGCCCGCCGAAGCAGTGCCGCCTCCCGCGACGCCGCCGCCCGCCGGGATCACCCCGCCCGCGGAGACCCGCCCGCCCGCAGAGACCACCCCGCCCGCGCAGACCAGGCCGCCCGCTCCGCCCTCGAGGCTGGTTCCCTTCGTGCCGCGCCAGGCGGAGTCCCCTGAGGCCACGCCGCCGCCCGCCGGACCGTCTCCGGCGGGCACCGCCGCGCCGGAAGCGGCCCTGGACGGAAAGGCCGCTGAGGGGCCCGCGGCCGGGGTGCCCGGGAACGGCCAGGCCCCGCCCGGGCCGGGCGGCCCGATCCAGGCCGGCCCCGGTCCCACCCAGGCCGGTCCCATCCAGGCCGGCTCCAGCGACGCCGGCTCCATGCGGCCGGCTCCCATGCGGCGGGCTCCGGCGAGGATGGCCCCGGCGAGGATGGCGTCATCCTGGAAGGCACCGTCTATGACGGGAATGCCGAGGCTGCCCCGGAGCCCGCGGGGACGCCGCCGGGCTGGATGCGCCCGCGCCCCACCCGGGTCAACGGCGAGACCGCGCCGCTGTCGATCGTCCCCGGCATGGAGCAGCCCGCCGACGCGGAGGATCCCCCGCCCACCCGGCGCCGCCCGCCCCCGGCGCCGATCGCCGAAGCGTGGGCCCTGGCCCGCAAGAATCCGCTGGAAGCGGTGTCCGTGATCTTGCTGGGCGTCGGGGGGCTGATCTTCCCGTTCCCGTTCTGGCTGATCGGGGGACTGATCGCGCTCAAGTCCAGGCGCTGGGACGCCCGCGACAAGTGGATGGCCCTGGCCGGGCCGCTGCTGGTCACGCTGGCGGTCCTGGTGATCCGGGCCGGGACATCGCCGGGCAATTTCTTCCCGGCGTTCTACCACGCCGCTCAGCATGACTTCGGGCTGAGCATCCGGGCAGGCTGCGTGCTGTGCGCGGGGTATCTCGTCTGGCGGCTGCGGCGCGGCCCGCGGCTGCGGACGCTGCCTCCCTGGCAGCGTCCCCGCTAACGCCCGCCCGGCGAGACCGATAACGTAGGGTTGCTAATCTCTGCGCTCGCCCGCCCGCTCTACTGCATGAGGTCAGGTCCGTGCCCACTGGCAAGGTCAAATGGTATGACGCCGACAAAGGGTTCGGCTTCCTCACCCGCGACGACGGCGGTGAGGTCTTCGTGCATTCCACGGCGCTGCCCGCAGGCAGCACCGGCCTGCGGCCCGGCCAGCGGGTCGAGTTCGGCGTGGCCGAGGGGCGCCGGGGTGTCCAGGCCCTCCAGGTGCGGCTCCTCGAACCCCCGCCGACCGTGGCCAAGGCGGCCCGGAAGAGCCCGGACGAGATGGTCGTGATCGTCGAGGACCTGATCAAGCTGCTGGACGGGGTGTCCGCCGCCTACCGGCGGGGCCGCCACCCGGACGCCCGCGACGGGAAGAAGATCGCGTCCGTGCTGCGCGCCGTCGCTGACGACCTCGAGGCCTAGGCGCTTATCCGGCCGCGGCTGCCTCGGTGGCCCTCCCGAGCATCCCGGCCGGGGCGCCGGGCAGCAGCACCGTCACGTCCAGGCCCCCCGCGGGGCGGCTGCGGGCCGCGACCGTGCCCTGGTGCGCGGTGGCGACCGACCGCACGATGGACAGGCCCAGGCCGGTGCCCGGCACGCTGCCCGCCGGATCGCACAGCCGCCGGAACGGCTCGAACAGCAGCGGGGTCATGTCCTCGGCGATGACCGGGCCGCCGTTGGTGACCGTGAGGTACGCCTGCCCGTCCCGCGTCCCGGTGGCCACCTGGATCCAGCCACCCGCGGGGTTGTGCCGGACCGCGTTGTCCACCACGTTGGCCACCAGCCGGTCCAGCAGCACCAGATCGCCGTGGGTGGGCGCGCTCTGCAGGGATGTCTCCAGCCGCAGTGACCCAGCCCGGATGGCGGGTGCGGCGGCGTCGAGCGCGTCCTCGGCCAGCACGGCGAGGTCGGCCGGTTCCACGGCGGCCGTGCCGCGGTCGCTGCGGGCCAGGGTCAGCAGCGCCTCGATGAGCGCCTCCGCCCGGTCCACGGCCCCCCGGACCTCGGCCGCCATGTCTTCCAGCTGGGCCGGGGTCCGGCCGGGCTTGGCCAGCGTGACGTCGATGGCGGTCCGCATCACGGTCAGCGGGGTGCGCAGCTCGTGGGAGGCGTTGGCGATGAACCGGCGCTGGCTGGCGAAGGCGGCGTCGAGCCGGGCCAGCATGGCGTCGTAGGTGTCGGCGAGTTCCTTCAGCTCGTCCGGCGGGCCGTCCAGCGCCAGGCGCTCGCCGAGGTTCTCCTCGGACGCCCGGCGGGCCGCGCCGGTGATGGCGTGCACCGGCCGCAGCGCCCGCCCGGCCACGAGCCAGCCCACGGCCCCGGACAGCGCGCCCATGATGCCCAGCCCCACCAGCGAGTAGAGCAGCAGCTGGTGGGTGGCCTCGTCGCGCTGGCTCTGCGCGCCGGCCACCACGCCGCTGCGGAAGCTCAGCTCGCACCTGCTGATCAGGCCCCTGTCCGTCGGCGTCAGGTTCATCTTGATCTTCTGGGCGGCGAGCACCTTGGCGCAGGCGTTCTTGAACGACTGCTCGGTCACGGTCAGCGGCTGGCCCGGCTTGCGCAGGGCGCTGGCCGTGCTGAGCCCGCGGACCACGAACACGTAGGTGAAGGCGACCAGCATGGCCGCGGCCAGCAGGAACAGCCCGCTGTAGGTGAGGGTGAGCCGCAGCCGGATCGTCCGCCGCCCGGCGAGCCGGGCCGGCCAGGCTGGCCGGCTCACCGCGCCCGCAGCCGGTAGCCGCTGCCGATCACTGTCTCGATCAGCGGCGGGTCGCCCAGCTTGCGCCGCAGCCGGGCCATGGTGACCGAGACCGTGTTCGTGAACGGGTCGGCGTGCTCGTCCCACACGCTCTCCAGCAGCTCCTCCGCGCTTACCACCGCGCCGTCCGCGCCGAGCACCGCCTCCAGCACGCCGAACTCCTTCCGGGTCAGCGCGAGCAGCCGGCCGTCCCGGCTGACCCGGCGCCGGGCCCGGTCCATGGTCAGGTCGCCCCGGGTGATGACCGGCGGCGTGGACGGGGCCCGCCGGGACAGGGCCCGGACCCGGGCGACCAGCTCAGTGAACGCGAACGGCTTGGGCAGGTAGTCGTCGGCGCCCAGGTTGAGCCCGTCCACCCGGTCCTCCACCGCCGCGGCCGCGGTCAGCATCAGGATCCGGGCCGGCGAGGGCCCGGCCACCAGGCTGGCGCAGACGGCGTCCCCGTGCACCCGGGGCAGGTCACGGTCGAGCACCACGACGTCGTAGCGGTTCACCGCGGTGACCTCCACGGCGGCCGCGCCGTCGTAGGCCACATCCACCGCCATGCCCTGATCGCGGAGGCCCTCGGCGATCCGGTTGGCCAGCGTTTCCTGATCCTCCACCACCAGCACGCGCATCCATCCATGGTGCCCTGGCGCGGATGACAAAGACATAACACGCGGCGTGGCCGGCGGCGCCTGGCCCGCGCGCTCACCAGCCCGGCCCCGGGGGGCCGGCCACGAGGTGGGCCTCGTTGCGTAGCGCCCTTGTTATGCCCGGCGGCGTAAATCTCTGACCGTTCACGCTCCGATCAGGGAGGTCCACGATGAGACACGCAGCGCCCCCGGCCCGCGGCCGGCGGCCCGGAGCCGGGCCCGCGGTGGTGTTGCTGGCCGCGCTCGGCCTGCTCGGCGCCGGGTGCAGCAGCGGCGCCAGCCCCGCCGCAGTGCCCAGCCTGAGCGGCGCCAGCGGCGGCCAGGGCGCCGGCGCCAGCCGGGCCACGGAACTGCACGCGGCGGCCCAGTGCATCCGCCAGCACGGTGCTCCCGGCTACGCCGACCCCGTGCTCACCCCCAGCGGCGCGGTCTACAGCGACCGGCGCAGCATCCAGGACGCGTCCCAGTCCGTGCTGGACGCGGTCCGGGCGGCCTGCGGCAGCGTGCTGGCCCGGGCCGGGCTCAACCCGGAGAACGAGCCGCCCGCACCGCCGCAGCTGGTCCAGGCCGGGGTGCACGCGGCCGAGTGCATGCGGGCGCACGGGCTGCCGAATGACGCCGACCCGACCGCGAGAACCCCGTACACGCCGGGCCACGGCTTCGGCCTCAGCGCCGGCGAGGTCCCGGCCGGCGGGAAGCTGAGTCCCGGCTTCCAGCAGGCCATCCACGCCTGCGGGCGGCTTGACGCCGCGGAGATCCGCGCGTCCACGCTGTCCAGCCTGGGCCAGGACGGCTGACGTGCGGGCCAGATGGCTGGCGGCCGCGGGCGGGACGGTGGTGGCCGGCGGGGTGGCCGCCGGGCTGATCGCCGCGACCTCCGGGGCCGCCACCGGGTCCAGCGCGGGACAGGCCCGCGGCGGCCACCGGCTGGCCACCGCCCCGGTCGTCCGGACTGACCTGACCAACACGGTCCAGGTCAGCGGGGCGCTCGGGTTCGCGGGCTCGTACACGGTCGCCAACCAGATGCAGGGCACCGCCTACACGGCGCTGCCCGCACCCGGGCAGGTGCGGCGCCGGGGCCAGCGCCTGTACGAGGTGGACGGGAGCCCGGTCATCCTGCTCTACGGGCCCAGGCCCGAATGGCGGGACCTCTACCTGGGCGTCACGCCCGGGCCGGACGTGGCCCAGCTCGACGCGAACCTGATCGCGCTCGGCTACGCGACCCCCGCCACGCTGGCCGTGAGCGGCACGTTCACCGCGGCGACCTCCTTCGCGGTGCAGCGCTGGCAGGCGGCGCTGGGGCTGACGGTGACGGGCGTGGTCCCGGCCGGGCAGGTGGCCTACGCGCCCGGCCCGCTGCGGGTGGCCTCGCTCGACGTGACCCTGGGCGCGGCGGTGCAGCCCGGGGTGGCCGTGCTGGCCGCGACGTCGGCCCGGCCGGTGGTCAGCGCGGCGCTGCCAGTCGGGCAGGAGTACCTGGTCCACCGGGGCGACCGGGTCAGCGTCACGCTGCCGGACGGCACCAGCACCGTCCCCGGCGTGGTCACCGGGGTTTCCCGGGTGGCCAGCGCCGGCCAGGGCGGCGGCGACTCGGGTGGCAGCGCGGGGGCGCCGTCCCCGGGGCCGTCCGCGAACGGCGGCCCCGGATCCGGGGGATCCGGCGGGTCCGGCAGTGGTGACACCGTCCAGCTGACCATCCGGCTCGCCCATCCGCGGGCCGCGCGCGGCGTGGACCAGGCCCCGGTCACGGTGAACATCGTCAGCGCCCGGGCCAGCGGCGTGCTGGCCGTCCCGGTCAGCGCCCTGGTCGCGCTGGCCGGCGGCGGCTACGCCGTGCAGGTGGTCAGCGGCGGCGGCGCGCACCTGACCGGCGTGCACACCGGGCTGTTCAGCAGCAGCCTGGTCCAGGTGACCGGACCCGGGTTGCGGGCCGGGCTGAACGTGGAGGTGCCCGCGCCATGACGGGCCAGCCTGGGACCGCCCGGCCTGCGGCCGGCCAGCCGGTGCTGGAACTGGCCGGTGTCACGAAGACGTATCCGGGGTCCCCGCCGGTGACCGCCCTGGCCGGGGTGGACCTGCGGATCAGCCCGGGCGAGCGGCTGGCCGTGGCCGGCCCGTCCGGCTCGGGCAAGTCCACCCTGCTGCATATCCTCGGCACCCTGGAGCGGCCCAGCACCGGCGTGGCCCGGGTGGCCGGCCAGGACGTGTCGGGCCTGTCGGACGCCGAGCTGTCCGCGGTCCGCGGGCACCGCCTCGGCTTCGTGTTCCAGCAGTTCTTCCTCCTCGATCATCTGGACGCGGTCAGCAACGTGGCGCTCGGCCTGCTGTACCGCGGCGGCGGGGTCCGCGAGCGGCGCGCCGCCGCCCAGGCCGCCCTGGAGCGGGTCGGCCTCGGGCACCGGCTCCGGCACCGGCCCGGCCAGCTGTCCGGGGGTGAGCGGCAGCGGGTCGCCATCGCCCGGGCGGTGGCCGGGCAGGCTGCCGTGGTGCTCGCCGACGAGCCCACCGGCAACCTGGACTCCGCGACCGGCGCCGGGATCATCGACCTGCTCACCGGGCTGGCCGGCGACGGCACGGCCGTGGTGGTGATCACCCATGACGCGGGGATCGCCGCCGCCATGCCGCGGCGGGTGGAGATGCGTGACGGCCAGATCGTCCGGGATGCACCGTGACGCCCGCCATGACGCCCGCCGTGACCGCTGATCCCGGCGCAGCCCCGGCCGTGCCCCGGTCCCGGCTCCGCGCGGGTGACACTCTCCGCGCCGCGGGCGGGTCCCTGCGGTCACGGGCCTGGCGGGCGGCCCTGTCCGCGCTGGGGATCGCGATCGGCATCGGCGCTGGCGTGGCCGTGCTCGGCGTCTCGGCGTCCTCCCGCGCCGCCCTGCTCAGCGAGCTGGGCGCGGAAGGCAACCTGCTCACCGTGTCGGCCGGGCAGGACGTCACCGGGGCGCCGGCCCCGCTGCCGGCCGCCGCGACCGCCATGATCGCGCGGATTCCCCCGGTCCAGACCGCGTCCGCGGTGGGCTACGTGCCCGGCATGCTGGTCCGGCGGACCGCCGCGGTGCCCGCCGTGGACAGCGGCGGCATCTCGGTACTGGCCACCCAGACCAGCCTGCTGCACACGCTGGGCGGCCGGGTGGCCCGCGGCGTGTTCCTCAACGCCGCCACCGTCCACTTCCCCGCGGTCGTGCTGGGCGCGGTCGCCGCCCGGACGCTGGGCATCACCCGGGTACCGCCCGGCACCCTGGTGTACCTGGGCGGCCGGTACTTCTCGGTGGTCGGCATTCTGCGCCCGGTGCCGCTCGCGCCAGAGATCGACGAGGCCGCGCTGGTCGGGTTCCCGGTCGCGGACGCCCAGCTCGGCCTGGGCGGCCATGCCACCGAGATCTACCTGCGCGCCCGGCCCGATCAGGTCCAGGCCGTGGCCACGGTGCTGCCGTTCACCGCGAACCCGGCCCTGCCCGAGGGAGTCCAGGTCAGCCAGCCGTCCCAGGTGCTCGCCGCGCGCGCCCAGGCCGGGTCGGCGCTCACCGGCCTGTTCCTCGCCCTCGGCGGGGTGGCCGTGGGGGTCGGCGGGATCGGCATCGCCAACATCATGGTCATCTCCGTGCTGGAACGGCGGGCCGAGATCGGCCTGCGCCGCGCGCTCGGCGCGACCCGGCGGCAGGTGGCCGCGCAGTTCCTGACCGAATCGGCGCTGCTGTCGGCGCTGGGCGGGGCGGGCGGCGTGCTCCTGGGCGCGGCCGCCACGGTCGGGTACGCGGTCAGTACCGGGCAGGCGGTGGTAGTGCCGCCCGAAGCGGCCGGGGGCGGCCTCGCGGTCGCGGTCGCGGTGGGCGTGGTGGCCGGGGTCTACCCGGCTGTGCGGGCGGCGCGCCTCCCGCCGGCGGAGGCCCTGCGCTCCATGGGGGGTTCATGATCACGAGACCGCTCTGGCCTTTGCTGGCCGGGATCATGGGCGATGGGGCCGCCCGGCCGCCGGGCGGGCGGCGAGGATCCGGCGCCGCCTGCTGGCCAGCAGCAGCACCGTGGTGACGGCGAGCCCGGCGGCGGCCACGGCCAGCCCGGCCACGCCGCTGTCCGTGATGGACATGGCCAGCCCGGCCAGCCCGCCGGCCACCCAGGCCAGCTGGTGGATGGTCTCGGATGCGGCCAGGGTGGAGGAGCGGATCTCCTCCCTGACCTCCCGCTGCACGATCGAGTCCAGCGCGAGCTTGGCGAGGACCTGGCCGAACGCCGCGACCAGGGCCACGATGAGCGCCGCCCACAGGCCGAAGAACGCCGCGCAGACCGCGGTGATCGCGGTGGAGGTGCAGAGCAGCACGAACAGGATCAGGTGCGGGGTGCGGGACTTCAGCAGCGCACCGATCCCGGTCCCGATGAACCCGCCCGCGCCGGCGGCGGCGATCATCGCGCCGAGCGCGAGCTTGTCGCTGACCCCGGGAAAGTGCACGGTACGCAGCAGGAACGCGAGAAAGAAGATCATGTAGCCGGAGAACGCGCGCAGCGCCGCGTTGCCGCGCATCGCCTCGCCCACGATCGGGCCCACGCTGCGCAGGGTGGCGGCCCAGCGGGCGGTCCGCGGGCCGGCCGCCGTCCCGGCCGGAGCGGGCCCGGCCCGAGGCGGCCCGGCCGGGGACGGCCCGGCCCGAGGCGGCCCGGGCGTCCCCGGGATGGTGGCCTGCGGGATGGTGGCGCTGTCCGGCCCGGCGCCAGCGGCGGCTGGCCCCGCCGGCTGCGGCTGGTGATGGTCCACCTGGGTCGGCAGCCGGATGCCCAGGGCGATGGCGGCGAGGTAGACCAGGGTGCCGATGCGCAGCGACCAGGTCGCCCCGACCGTGCCGCCGCCCGCCAGGAACGAGACCCCGCCCGCGACACCCACCCCGACCGTGGACGCGATGAGCGCCGCGAGCGAGATCCGCGCGTTGGCCGACACCAGGGTGATCCGGGCCGGGAGCACCCGGGGGGTGACCGCGCTGCGGGTCACCCCGTAGGCCTTCTGCAGCACCAGCACGCCGAATGCGGCCGGCAGCAGGGTCACCGTGTCGTTGTGCTGGACCGCGCCCGCCATCCCCCAGCAGAGCAGGCCACGGGCCAGCAGGGTGCCGATCATGATGTACCGGCGCCCCTCCCGGACCCGGTCCAGCATCGGCCCGATGAACGGGGCCAGCACGGCGAACGGCGCCATCGTGATGAGCAGGGTCAGCGCGATCCGGCCCCGCGCCTGATCCACCGAGGTGCTGAAGAACAGGGTCCCGGCCAGCGCGACCGCCACGAACGCGTCGGCGGCGGCCCCGGCGGCGGTCAGCTCGATGACCCGGTCCAGGCCGGTCCGCCCGGCCCCGGAGGCCTGGGTCAGCCGCCGGATGACGCGGCCGGTGCCCCGGGCCGTGGCCGCGCCGGCCCGCCCGGTCGAGCGCACTCCCGACGCGAAGCCGCCGGCCGCCCGCCTCGCCTGCGGCCGCGCACCGGACAGTCCCATGGTCCCAGTATTCTGCGTTCTCAGAGGGGCAACGACCCCGACCGGCCGGACTCGGTCTGGCGAGTATGTTTTCTGACGCACAGCGGGTGCGTGAATGGGGGACAATTGCTCACCGTGAGCCCTGGGCGTGCACGGAGCAAAGAACCGGATGACGCCTGCGCGCAGGCGGTCAACCTGGCGCGCGGCGCGGCCGAGGAGATGGCGGGCGCCGGCCGCGTCGGCGAGCACCTCGGTGTCACTGCCGACGGTGACCGTTTGGTAACGCACAAGTTCCGCTGCCTGGATCCCGCCTACCGGGGCTGGTGCTGGGCGGTCACCGTGGCCCGGGCCTCCCGGGCCAAGAACGTGACCGTCGACGAGAGTGTGCTGGTCCCGGGGGCTGAGGCGATTCTGGCCCCGGACTGGGTGCCCTGGCGGGAGCGGCTGCTGCCCGGCGACCTGGGGGTGGGGGACCTGCTCCCCGCGCCGCCGGACGACGCCCGGCTGGTGCCGGCCGCGTTGCTGGAAGGGGACGACGGGGTCGCCGACTGGGGCGAGACGGCCTGGGCCATGCCCGGGACTGAACCCGAGGACCTGGTCCCCGTCCTGTCCGCCGAGCCGTTCGCGGAAGACCCCGAAGACCCGGAAGACCCCGAAGACATCACAGACGCCGCCACGGAAGACCTGACCGGGGTGGCTGCCGTCGCGGTCGCGGCGGGGGCCGCCGCCTCCGTCACGGAAGGCATCGAGGACCGGCCGCCACGGGCCCGGGTGCTCTCGGCCATCGGCCGGGACGACGCCGCGCTGCGCTGGTACACCAGCGAGCACGGTCCCAGGAGCCCGCTGGCGAGCGCCGCCCCCGGGCTGTGTTCCGGGTGCGGGTTCTTCGTGCGGCTGGGCGGCCCGCTGGGGCGGGTGTTCGGGGTGTGCGCGAACGAGTACGCGCCCGACGACGGCCGGGTTGTCTCCCTCGATCATGGCTGCGGTGCGCACTCCGAAGGGGTGACCGCGGCCACCGCGGAGCAGGTGCTGCCGGTCATCGACGAACTCGGCTACGACCTGGTGGACATGCCCGGCGTCTCGGTCGAGGAGACGGTCTTCGAGCCGCTCGACCACAACTAGCGGCCGCGGTCAGCTCCAGCGGGCCGCGGTCAGCTCCGGGCCTGTGAGCGGCGCTGCGCCTGCCGCGCGCGGGCCCGCTTCAGCCGGGGGACGTACCACAGGCCGAACAGGCCCATGCACAGCCCGACCGCGCATGTCCAGACCCACCAGCGCTCGCCCGGGGCGAGCTTATCCCGCAGGACCAGGACGCTGATCAGCGCGATTGCCCACGCGGCGGTGATGACCGCGGTCACGAGCTGGTCATTGGCCTCCAGCGGCGGCGGCGCGGGCCGAAGTTTCCTGCTCACCTGACCCAGGCTAACGGGCTTCCGCGTGGTGTACTTGGTCCACGCCCCGTTGGGGTGCCCACCCGTTCGCCTTGCTAACGGTTTGACGGAATGTCGCAGACCCGCATACCGTTAGCAAAAGTAATGACTCAGGCTAAAGATAATGACAACCTCGGGGACCAGGTCCGACGCGGGCCTGGCAACAGCGCTACGGATCTCCGTGAGCCGTCTGGCGCGCCGGCTGCGGGTCGAGCGGACCGCGCCTGGCCAGGCCGAGCCCGTGCTCTCGGACACGCAGTTCGCCGCGCTGGCGACGCTGGAGAAGCACGGCGCGATGAGCCCAGGCGAGCTGGCCGGGCACGAGCGGGTGCAGCCGCCGTCGATGACCCGCGTCATCGCCGCCCTGGAGGAATGGCAGCTCGTCACGCGAGCAGCACATGCCTCCGACCGGCGGCAGGTGGTACTGACGGTGACCCCGGCCGGGCTGGAACTGGTGACGAGGGCACGCCGGCGCCGGGACGCCTGGCTGGCCAGGCGGCTGAACGAGCTGACTCCGCAGGAGCGGGCCACGCTGCGCGCCGCCGCACCGATTCTGGAGAAGCTCAGCCAGTCCTGACTGAGCCGCCCCGCAGCGGGCGCGAACGGCTGCGGACCTTCCGGTCCCTGCACACCCGCAACTACCGGCTGTTCGCGATCGGCCAGGTCGTCTCCAACAGCGGCACCTGGATGCAGCGGGTGGCCCAGGACTGGCTGGTCCTCCAGCTGACCCACGGCAGCGGCACCGCGCTGGGCATCGCGACCGGGCTGCAGTTCCTGCCCATGCTGGCCAGCCCGTGGGGCGGGGCCGTCGCGGACCGCTATTCCAAGCGGCGCATCCTGATGCTGACCCAGACCGCGATGGGGCTGCTCGCGCTGATCCTGGGCGTGCTCGCGGTGACCGGGACGGTCCGGATCTGGCAGGTCTTTGCGCTGGCCTTCGGGCTCGGCCTGGCCACGGTGGTGGACAACCCCACCCGGCAGGCGTTCGTGACCGAGATGGTCGGCCAGGGTGACATGCCCAACGCCATCGCGCTGAACAGCGCGATCTTCAACCTGGCCCGGATCGCCGGGCCGGCCGCCGCCGGGCTGGTGATCGGCGCGGTGGGCACGCCCGCGGCCTTCTTCCTCAACGCGGCCTCCTACGGCGCGGTGCTGACCAGCCTCAAGCTGATGCGGCCCGGGTGAGCTGCACGCCGTGGACCGGGTGCCCCGCCAGCGGGGCCAGCTCCGTGAGGGCTTCGCCTACGTGCGCGCCCGGCCCCAGCTGCTGATGCCGATGGTGCTGATCTTCTTCGTGGCCACCTTCGGGATGAACTTCCAGGTCACCAACGCGCTCATGTCCCGGCAGGTGTTCCACACCGGGGCGACGGCGTTCGGCGTGGCCTCCGCGGTGTTCGCGGCGGGTGCGCTGGCCGGGGCCCTGCTCGCGGCCCGGCGCGGCCGGCCCGGGCTGCGGCTGCTGGTGACCGCCGCCTTCACGTTCGGCCTGCTGGAAGTGCTCACCGCGCTGATGCCCTCGTTCTGGCTGTTCCTGGCCATGCTGGTGCCGACCGGGCTCATCTTGCTGACCCTGAACACGGCGGCGAACTCCACCGTCCAGCTGGGCTCGGCACCGGACATGCGCGGCCGGGTGATGGGGCTGTACATGCTGGTGTTCCTGGGCGGTGCGCCGCTCGGGTCACCGATGGTCGGCTGGGTCGCGGAACAGTTCGGCCCCCGGATGAGCCTGCTGGCGGGCGGCGCCATCTCGGCCGCCGCGGCCGTGGTCATCGGCCTGCTGGTCGCCCGGCGGCGCGGGGTCGGAGCGCGGGACTACCTGCGCCCGGCCGCGCTGGCCCGCATGGTCGCCTGAGGCGTTTCCCGGCGCCACGCGGGCTTCTTCGCGCTGCACGCGGGCCGGGCCCGGCGGTGAATGCTACGAATGGGCTATGAGGCTGTTCGTCGCGGTCGCCGTGCCGGTGCACGCGGCCGACGAGCTGGACGACGCGGTGGCGCCGCTGCGCCAGTCGTGGCCTGGCCTTCGCTGGACCGGACGCGAGGCGTGGCACGTCACGCTGGCCTTCCTCGGCGAGGTGAACGAGACGGTCAGCGCCCGGCTGGCGCCCCGGCTGGAGCGGGCCGCGGCCCGCCATCCCTGTCTCCCGGTCTGCCTGGGCGGGGCAGGCGCCTTTCCCGGTGCCGCCCAGGCCCGGGTGCTGTGGACCGGGGTGCAGAGTGAGCCGCGCGGCCTCGCGGCCCTGGCCGCGTCGGTGGCGGCGGGAGCGAGGCGGGCCGGCGCGCACCCGGCGCAGGAGGGCAGGCGCTTCCAGCCGCACCTGACCCTGGCCCGGTGCCGCGAGCCGGTGGACGCCCGGCCGCTGGTGGACCGCCTGTCCGGCTACACCGGCACGCCGTGGACCGCGGGGGAGATCTACCTGATCCGCAGCCACCTGCCCGGCGGCCGCCCGCATGACCGGCCGCGGTACGAGACCCTCGGCTGCTGGCCGCTGCGCGTATCCGCCATGCCCGGGACATAGCGCCCGGGATCTACTGACCTGGGCATAGGCTGCCTGATGTGAACCGCACGACCCGATGGCTGCTCCCGCTGGTGCTCGCGATCCTGGTGGCAGGCGCGCTCATCGGCGCAGCCGTGCGCTGACCGCGCCGCCGCAGGTCTAGAGCGTGTCCCGTAGGACACGCGGCAGAGCTATAGAGCGTGTCCCGTAGGACGCGGCAGGACTACAGCCGCTCGATGATGTAGTCGATGCAGGCGGTGAGCGCCTCCACGTCGGCCGGGTCCACCGCGGGGAACATCCCGATCCGCAGCTGGTTGCGGCCGAGCTTGCGGTACGGCTCGGTGTCCACGATCCCGTTGGCCCGCAGCGCCGCCGCCACGGCCGCGGCGTCCACGCTCCCGGTGAAGTCGATGGTGCCGACGACCTGGGACCGCTGCGCCGGGTCGGTGACGAACGGTGTGGCGTAGGGCGCCTTCTCGGCCCAGGTGTACAGCCGCGAGGAGGAGTCGGCGGTGCGCTCCACCGCCCAGCCGAGACCGCCCTGGCCGAGCATCCATTCCACCTGGTCGGCCAGCAGCAGCAGGGTCGCCACCGACGGGGTGTTGTACGTCTGCTGCTGGGCGGAGTTGCCGATGGCCGCCGGCAGCGAGAAGAACTCGGGGATGTACCGGCCGCTGGCCGCGATCTCCGCGGCCCGGTCCAGGGCCGCCGGCGACATCAGCGCGAGCCACAGCCCACCGTCGGAACCGAAGCACTTCTGCGGCGCGAAGTAGTACACGTCGCACTCGCTCACGTCCACCGGCAGGCCGCCCGCGCCGCTCGTGGCGTCCACCAGGACCAGCGCGCCCGGGTCGGACCCGGGGACCCGGCGGACGGGCATGGCCACGCCGGTCGAGGTCTCGTTGTGGGTCAGCGCGTAGGTGTCCACCCCGGTCTCGCCGCGCGGTACCGGATGGGTGCCCGGGGGCGAGGCGATGACCGTGGGGTCATCCAGCCAGGGGGCCGCCTGGGCGGCCTTGCTGAACTTCGCGGAGAACTCGCCGAACGTGAGGTGCTGTGACTTCTGCCGGATCAGCCCGAACGCGGCGATCTCCCAGAAGGCCGTGGACCCGCCGTTGCCGAGCACGACCTGATATCCCCCGGGCACCGCGAACAGCTCGGCCAGGCCGTCGCGGACCCGGCGGACCAGCGAGCGGACCGGGGCCTGGCGGTGCGAGGTGCCCAGGTAACTGGCGGACGAGGCGGCCAGCGCCGTGAGCTGCTCGGGACGGATCTTGGAGGGCCCGCAGCCGAAACGTCCGTCGGCCGGCTTGAGGCCCGCGGGAATCGCGATGTCGGTCACGCCTGCCAGCCTATCCAGGCCTGGGGAGCGGGCTGGCTGGCTCCGGCCCGCCCCCCGGAACCGTCAGACCTCGCCCAGGACCTGGTCCGCGCCGGGGACCTCGCTGACCGGGCGGGACGGCGGGCCGACGTACCGGGCACTGGGCCGGACCAGCCGGCCGGTCTGCTTCTGCTCCAGGATGTGCGCCGCCCAGCCGGCCGTCCGCGCGCAGGTGAACATCGACGTGAACATGTGCGGCGGGACCTCCGCGAAGTCCAGCATGATGGCCGCCCAGAACTCCACGTTGGTGGCCAGGACCCGGTCCGGCCGCCGCGCGTGCAGCTCGGCCAGGGCCGCTTCCTCCAGGGCCTCGGCCACCTCGGCGCGCGGCGCCCCGAGCTCCTTGGCTGTCCGCCGCAGCACCCGCGCCCGGGGGTCCTCGGCCCGGTAGACCCGGTGCCCGAAGCCCATCAGCCGGTCGCCGCGGTCCAGGGACGCCTTGACGAACTTGACCGCGTCGCCGGTCCGCTCGACTTCCTCGATCATGGACAGCACGCGCGCGGGCGCGCCGCCGTGCAGCGGCCCGGACATCGCGCCGACCGCGCCGGACAGGGACGCGGCCACGTCAGCGCCGGTCGAGGCGATCACCCGGGCGGTGAACGTCGAGGCGTTCATGCCGTGCTCGGCGGCGGAGGTCCAGTACGCGTCGACAGCCTTGACGTGCCGCGGGTCGGGCTCGCCCCGCCAGCGGATCATGAACCGCTCGACGATATTGCGCGCCTCGTCGATCCGCTCTTGCGGGACGGGCGGCAGCCCGGGGCCGCGAGCCGACTGGGCCACGAACGACAGGGCCATCACGGAGGCGCGGGCCAGGTCGTCACGGGCCTGCTCGTCGTCGATGTCCAGGAGCTGTCGCATGCCCCAGGCGGGGGCCAGCATGGCGAGCGCACTCTGCACGTCCACCCGGATGTCGCCGGAGTGCACCGGGATCGGGTACGGCTCAGCCGGGGGCAGGCCCGGGGCGAACTTGTTGTCCACCAGCAGGCCCCACACGTGACCGAACGACACGTGGCCCACGAGTTCCTCGATGTCCACGCCCCGGTAGCGGAGCGACCCGCCCTCCCGGTCCGGCTCAGCGATCGTTGTCTCGAAGGCTACGACGCCTTCGAGCCCAGGCACGAAATCGGACATGTGCTGGTCCTCCGTGGTCCTCGTGTGTCCTCGTGAGCTGCGTGGAGCGGGTACCGGCCGGGCTGGGGTGCCTCCCGGTGGCAGGCCGCGGGTGTCAGCCGGGTTAATTCAACCCTGCTGGCACAATAATCCGGTAGATCGGCAGACCGTGACACTGGGCACGCTGGACAGGGTCCCGCCGGGCCGGGCGGGGGTATGTGAGGATCATTCCCGTGGAACCGTCCCGTGATCCTCTCGATGAGGCCGAGGCCCCGGCCGACCCGGTGGTGCTGTTCGCCCGCTGGATGGACGATGTGGTCAGCGCCGGACTGCCCGAGCCCACCGCCATGGTGCTGGCCACCGTCTCCCCGGCCGGCCGGCCCCGGGGCCGTACGGTGCTGCTGAAGGAATACGGCCAGCCGGGCTTCGTTTTCTATACCAACCGGAGTTCGGCCAAGGGACAGCACCTGGCGGCGAATCCCTATGCCTGCCTGGTCTTTCCCTGGCATCCCCTGCAGCGGCAGGTGATCATCGAGGGGGCAGTGGAGACCCTGTCCGCGGCGGAGAGCGAACCCTACTTCCATTCCCGGGCCCGCGGCTCGCAGGTCGGCGCCTGGGCCAGCCGGCAGTCGTCTGTGCTGGCGTCCCGCGCGGAACTGGAAGGGCGCTACCAGGAGCTGGACGAGCGGTGGCCGGAAGGGACGGCTGTGCCAATGCCGGACTTCTGGGGCGGCTACCGCGTGGTGCCGGAGGTCATGGAGTTCTGGGCGGGCCGGCCGAGCCGCCTGCATGACCGGCTCCGTTACCGCCGCGAGGGCCAGGGCTGGGTGCGGGAGCGCCTCGCGCCGTAGGCGCCTGGCCCAGGGGTGCCGTAGGCGTCTGGCCACCGGCGTGCCGTGGGCCACCGGTCAACTGGGCGCGGTAGCTCCCGCCGCTTGCCGGTCGCGGTTGGGCCCGGCCGGCATAGCATCAGGTGAGGAGGGAGGCCTGGTTACGGTGCATGGGCTCATCGACACCACGGAGATGTACCTCCGCACGATCTTCGAACTGGAAGAGGAGGGCATCGTCCCGCTGCGCGCGCGCATCGCCGAACGGCTGTCGCAGAGCGGGCCGACGGTCAGCCAGACCGTGGCGAGGATGGAGCGGGACGGGCTGGTCAAGGTGGAGGGCGACCGGCAGCTCGCCCTGACTCCCGCGGGGGCGACGCTGGCCATGCGGGTCATGCGCAAGCACCGCCTGGCCGAGTGCCTGCTGGTCGGGGTCATCGGCCTGCCCTGGGAAGAGGTGCACGTCGAGGCCTGCCGGTGGGAGCACGTGATCTCGGAGAACGTCGAGCGCAGGCTGGTGGAGCTGCTCGACTACCCGGTCGCCTGCCCGCACGGCAACATCATCCCCGGGCTGGATGAGCTGGGGGTGCCGCCGGACGCGCGGCAGCGGGCCGTGGCCGCCCGGGAAGAACAGGCGGAGTCCATGACGGCGGTTGCGGCGAAGATCGCGGCCCCGGTTACGGTCCTGCGGATCAGCGAACAAGTCCAAAGCGACCCTTCCTTGATGCTTAAACTCAAGCGGATCGGGATACAACCCGGACGCGAGGTCACACTCGCGGTAAGCGACGAGGGTGTGCGGGTGACCAGTGAGGACAGGGTCGGCAGTGTCACGGCGGAGTTGCCCCGCCTGGTGGCCGCCCATGTCTTCGTCGCCAGGCGCTGACGGTGCCCCCCGTGAGTGAGCGGGCTGCCGACGCCGGCTACGAGTCTTGCCTGCCGGCGCAGACCATCCTGGCCCAGATCTCTGCGGCCGTGGTGGTCACCGATCGGCAGGGCAATCTCCTGTACGCCAACCCGTTCGCGGTTGCGCTGTTCGGCTTCCCGGACGGCGGCAAGCTGCTCGGCCGCCCGGTCCTGTCCCTGGCGTTCACCGGCGGTGATGCGGGGAAGGCGGCCGAGCTGGCCAAGCAGGTGCTGCGCGGGCGTGGCGGCGACGGCACGTTCGCGGTCATCCGGGGCGACGGCTCGCGCGTGTTCGTCCGCGCCCAGGCGATGCCCCTGCGCCACCCCTCCGGCTCGGTCGACGGCATCGTCATCCTGGCGCGCGAGGCCAGCCGGCGCAGCAGCCGCCGCGAGCGCGACCGGGTCACGCTGCTCGAGCGCATCGGTGAGCAGCTGGCCGGGTCGCTCGAATTCGGCACGACCCTGCGGCACGTGGCCGAGACCCTGGTGCCGCAGTTCGCCGACCATTGCATCATCGACCTGTTCCAGGGCGACAAGCTGATCCGCCGGGCCCAGATGAACGCGGGTGGCTGGACCCCGCCGCCCGGAAGCTGGGCCCGGGTCGGCGACCCGATCTGGTATCCCGAGGGCCATTTCTGCCAGCAGGCCATGACCCGCCTGGAAGCGGTGGTCCTCGAGAACCTCGACGAGGTGCAGCCGCCGCGGGCGCCCAGCCGGACCAGCCTGGAGGCCGCCGAGGAGATCGGCCTGCGCTCGGTCGTGGCCGCCCCGCTGATCGCCCGGGGCGAATTGCTCGGCGTGATCAGCCTCGCGCTGTCCGGGCTGACCAAGCGGCACGAGCAGTACTACGACGCGGACGACCGTGACTTCCTCGGCGCGGTGGCCAGCCGGGTGGCCGTGGCCATCGACAACGCCCTGCTGTTCGAGGCGGAGCGGCGGACCGCTCTGGCCTTCCAGACCAGTCTGCTGCCCCAGCAGCTGCCCACCATAGACGGGCTGGAGGTGGCCTGCCGGTACGTGCCCGCCAAGCCACTGGTCACGCACGGCCAGGGCATCCAGACGCAGGTAGGCGGCGACTGGTACGACATCATCCCGTTGTCCGCGGGCCGGGTCGGCATCGTCATCGGCGACGTCGAGGGCCGCGGCGCCCGCGCGGCCGCGGTCATGGGCCAGCTCCGTGCGGCGCTGCGTGCCTTCGCGCAGGACGACAAGCCACCCGCCGAGATCCTGCGCAAGCTCGATGAGTGGTGCCGCACGCTCAGCACGGCCAAGGGCCATGCGGACGACCCCGGGGCGTCCGACCCGCCGACGGTCAGCTGTACCTATCTGGTGTACGACGCGTGGTCCCGCACGCTGCAGTTCGCCAACGCAGGCCACGACGCGCCACTGCTCATCGTCGGCGGCGAGGTCGGCGAGCTGGAGATGGAGCACAAGGGCGTGCTGCTCGGGGTGCGGGGCAAGGGCTTGCCCGCGCTGCCGACGTACCGGGAAGAGACCCGTTACCTGCCGGCCGGGTCCGGGCTGGTGCTCTACACCGACGGGCTCACCGACCGGCGGCATCGTCCTGACGGCACCGGGACCTATTCCGAGGACGATGCCCGGCTGATGCTGCACCAGGCGGTGCGCCGGGTCGCGCACGGCGAAGTCGAGCTCATCGCGCAGGCCGCGCAGGAAGCGGTACCGGGGGACATCGACGACGACATGGCCATCGTCGCGATCCGCACGTCTCCGGTCGACCTGGCCTCCTGGGACTGCACCTTCCCGGCCGAGCCGATCAAGGTCTCCGAGGCGCGCCGGCTGGCCGAGGCCACGTTCCGGTCCTGGGGCATGGAAGGCGAGCAGGTCGAGCTGACCTGCCTGCTGGTGTCCGAGGTGGTCACCAACGTCGTGCTGCACACGGCCGCGTCGCGTGCCCCCCGCCGGGGCCTGGCCCTGGAAGTGGCCGGCGCCGCCGCCCAGCGGCCGCCCGGGCTGATCGCCAGCTGGGCCCAGGTCCCGTTCAGCGACGAGGGCGTGGCCGACGCGGGCAAGACGTTCACGCTGCGGCTGCGCCGCGGTGGTGAGGCGGTGTGGGTCGAGGTGTTCGACAACGACCTGCGGCTGCCGCGGATCCGCAGCGCGGGGGAGACCGACGAGGGCGGCCGCGGGCTCTATCTCGTCGATCAGCTGGCCACCCGGTGGGGGTCCAGGCCGACCAGGGACGGCAAGGCCGTCTGGTTCGAGATGCCGCTACGCCGCGACCCGGTGGGCTGACCCCGGCCGCCACGGTCAGTGGGTCTGGGTGACCCACAGGATGAGCACGAAGAAAATGATCACCAGCATGGCAGTGACCCAGGTCTGCCGGGTTGAGCTCATGCCCATCCGGCGCCGCACCCTGGTCAGGCCGAACGTAATCAGGGCAGCGATCAGCACCAGCAGGATCACGCCGCTTGCCATCCCGGCCTCCACAGCTCGTAGTCCCGCGCCGGGCCGGGGATCGCCCGGCCGGGGGCGCTGATAATGAGCATAAGGCCGGCCAGGCCACCGATCCGGTACGCAGATCGAGCAGATCCAGCCCGGCCGTCCCGTCGGGCTGATCCACGCACTCGCGGAGCTTGCGCAACACCGCTACCTGCCGGTCGAGCGCCTGGATCCGGTCCTCCACCAGCTGCGCGGCCCGGGCCCGCTGCCCGGGCGCTATCGTCCGGCCCAGGGCCAGCCGGGCCAGCGGCTTCACCTCTTCCAGCCGGAAGCCGAGATCCTTGAGGGCCAGCGCGGTCTCGATGTAGCCGCAGTACTCACGCGGGTACTTGCGGGTGCCGCCGCTGGTCCGGCGCGGCTCAGGCAGGATCCCGAGTTCCTCGTAGTAGCGGATGGTCCGGCTGCTCACGCCCGCCGCCTTGGCCAGCTGGCCGATGCTGACCAGGCCCGCGACGTCGTCGATGGTGTCCATGGTGCTGCGTTCCCCCGGGTCTGCCCCTCGCGTGTGCCATCCGCTGGCCACGCGTTCGGATGCGCTCAGTAATCAGTAATTACGGATAGTAGCGATTGCGGCTCGCCGTGACGGCGATTCGCAGGTCAAGCACGTGACGGCGGCAGCCGGCCGGATCCAGCGTTGCAGAAATATTCAACTCAAGTTCTATGTTTCTTGTAATAGGAAGATGCAGTAACTTGGACTCAGGTATGAGTTCATGTTCTTATCTGGAGGCGAGCTTCATGTTGCTGACCACCTTTGACCCCTTCACCAGGGACTTCGACCGGATGATCGGCCGGGCTTTCGGCCCTGCCTGGTCCTCCTTCCGCCCGGGCACGGCCGCCGGCATGCCGATGGACGCCACCCGCACCGGGGACGGCCTCGTGCTGCGCTTCGACCTGCCGGGCATCGACCCCGCCAGCATCGAGGTCACCGTGGACCGCGGTGTTCTCACCGTCAGCGCCACGCGGGACGAGGAGCTGGCCGAGGGCGAGAAGCCGTACGTCCGCGAGCGCGTGACCGGCACGTTCTCGCGACGGATCCGGCTCGGTGACGCGATCGACTCCGCCGCGGTCGAAGCCGGGTACTCCCACGGCGTGCTGACCGTGCAGGTCCCGCTCGCCGAGGCGGCCAAGCCGCGCAAGGTCGAGATCCAGGCCGAGGCGCCGAAGGGCATCCCTGCCTGATCGGCATCTCGTGACGCGCTGGCCGGTGAGAGGCGGCCGATGACCCCGGAGGCTGGTCAGCGCAGGCCGTAGGATTCACATCGCCGGGCCCGGACAGCCAGCTGTCCGGGCCCGCGGTCACTATGGAGACAGTCATGCCGTCGCTGCCGTTCGAGGACGAGAACCTGCCGCTGTTCACCGTCGGGCAGGTCTCCGCCATGCTCGAGATCCAGCAGGCCTTCCTGCGCCGCCTCGACCGCTTCGACGTGGTCCGGCCGTCGCGGTCCTCCGGCCAGCAGCGCCGGTACACCCGCAACGAGATCGCCGTGGTCCAGTACGTCGTGCGGCTCACTGACGAGGGAATGACACTGCCGGCGATCCGGCGGATCCTGGAGCTGGAGCACCGGATCAGGGAACTCGAGGTGGAGTGTGACGCGCTCCGCGCGGCGCTGCGCGAAGCGCGCTAGCGGCCGCACTAGCGATGGGCCAGCTACTGGGCGCGGATCGGCCGCGCCGGGCCTAGACGTCGGCGCGGTAGAAGTTGAGGTAGGAGCGGGACGGCGTCGGGCCGCGCTGGTCCTGGTAGCGCGAGCCGTACTTGGTCGAGCCGTACGGGTACTGCGCCGGTGAGCTCGTCCGGAACAGGCACAGCTGGCCGATCTTCATCCCGGGCCAGAGCTTGATCGGGAGCGTGGCCACGTTCGACAGTTCCAGGGTCACGTGGCCGGAGAAGCCCGGGTCGATCCAGCCCGCCGTGGAGTGGGTCAGCAGCCCGAGCCGGCCGAGCGAGCTCTTGCCTTCCAGCCGCCCGGCCACGTCGTCGGGCAGCGACACCACCTCGTAGGTGGACGCGAGCACGAACTCCCCGGGGTGCAGCACGAACGGGTCCTTGCCCTCCGTCTCGACCAGCCGGGTCAGGTCGGGTTGCTCCACTGCAGGATCGATGTGCGGGTAGCGGTGGTTCTCGAAGACCCGGAAGTAGCGGTCCAGGCGCACGTCGATACTGGACGGCTGGATCAGCTCGGGGCTGTACGGATCGAGCCGGACCCGGCCGGAATCGATCTCGGCACGGATGTCTCGGTCGGAGAGGAGCACCCTGGCAACCTACCGGCTGGGCGCACTCTTGCGGCCAGCGCTTCCGGTACTATGTCGGGGCGACGTCAGCGAGCCCGGGCTGGGCCACTGGCGAACGTTGCGGGTGTAGTTCAATGGTAGAACGTCAGCTTCCCAAGCTGATAGTGCGAGTTCGATTCTCGTCACCCGCTCCAGGAGCTTCTTGGCAGGTCAGCGCCGGTATCCCGAACGCGGCCCGTTCCCTCCGCTGGGCAGTTGTTGATCTTCCGTGCCATTAGCCCACGGGGGCGAGTACGCCCGCCTGGCCGTCGTCATCGTCGCCGCGCTGCTCGGCCTGGACGTGGGAGTCGATCGCGCTCGTGATCGCCTGATCCGCGCATGTTCCGGATCACCATTTGTCTGGGCTGGGCTAGTGTCAGACCATCGCGCAGGACGATTCCCTTCCGGGATCTACGCTGTGACGGTGGAGAGAATTAGCGATGGTTTCTTGTCGTGGCGGCCGTTGATTGCCGGGGACCTTCCCATGCTGGCCGAGTGGTTGCGAGAGCCCCAGGTCGCCCGGTGGTGGAATCATGAGACAACCCTTGAGGCGGTCGAGCGCGACTTCGGCGCGAGTACGCGAGGCGAGGAGCCGGGCGAAGACCTCCTCGTTCTCCTCGACGGCCGGCCAATCGGCCTGCTGCAGCGCTCGGCGATTTGCGACTACCCTCAGGATCTCACGAAATTCTCGGCAGTTATCGAGGTGCCAGTCGGCGCCGTCGAGCTTGACTACCTCATCGCGGACCCAGCGCTGCGCGGTCGCGGTCTCGGATCCCGCATGATCGCTGCGGCCGTTGAGGACACCTGGAACTCGTATTCTGATGCGCCCGCGGTGCTTGTCGCCGTGGTGGCCGCCAATGTGGCCTCCTGGCGTGCGCTGGAGAAGGCTGGCTTGAAGCGGGTCGCTGAAGGCCCGATGTCGCCCGACAACCCGATTGATGAGGCGCTGCATTACATCTACCGTGTTGACCGGCCTGGCGCCGCCTCGTCGGCCTTTAGGCGCTGACACGTACGAACGAATCGCCTGCGCGGACGGACCTCGGAGCTACTAATTTCGCGGCCGGCGCCAAGGTTCGTGCGATCACGCGGGCGGCCTCCGGAGCCGTGTGCATAGACGATTCGTAACCACGGCAAAACACTAAGCCACGGCTAAGGGCGGAACGTCGGTTGCACCGCAGCTCAGATGCTGTCCTGGTCCGCCCTTGCCGACTCCTGTAAAACCGTCGGCCCGTCCGAGCCTCGGCTACCGCGAACGGACCGAGTAACCCGTCCCCTTCGCTTGGACATGATCTTGGCTCCGGCCGCCGCATCAAGGCCGTACGGCTACGCCGTCGCTTCGCGAGCCTGGACACGGCGGCCAAAACCAAGGGCGGGCAGCTACGAGGGGACGGGGGAGGAGGAGGGCGCAGAGCGTCCCAGTCCGCGGCCTGTCGGCCGATGATCGCCATGCCATTAGCGTGCCATTAACCAGGGTGACGAGGGGTCAACCAGGGTCACTCAGGACTGCCAGGAGCGCCAGGTCAGCGCCCCTGGCAGCGATAACCGCTGAACTTCCCAAGCTGATAGTGCGAGTTCGATTCTCGTCACCCGCTCCACTTAATGCCCAGGTCAATGCCAGGCTCTGGGGGTGGCCCATGAGCTTACAGCCCTCGCCGTCGGCTATCCGGGCCATTAGCGGAGCGTTGCGGGCGAAGCCGCGGATGCTCAGGTCTCCAGGCTGACCGTAGGGGTTCGATGTCGGCGCCCTCACGCCGAGAGCCGACCTGCTCTGCAATGCCACACTTCAGGTCGCGGCCCTCAGTGGGCGTGTGTCATCGAGCGCAGCGCCCGACCGACCCTCCTCAACCCCAAGGTCGTAGTGGCTCGAGGTTCAACCAGAAGAGCTTCAGCGCGCCGAAGGAGCGGGGTAGTACCACCAGTCCGATCAAGCTGCCACCCTTGGCGCCGCCATGGCGGTGTGCGTCAATGAGCTGAGCCTCGCTGAGGAGGCGTTAGCGATGGGTGTGGTCTGGTACTGGCTACGGGTGGACGCGCGGGCTAAGTGGCGCACCCTGGCGCTGCTCGCCGTGCTGGTGGCGGTCGGCGGCGGCGTCACCCTGACGGCGTTCGCAGGTGCCCGGCGCACGTCGTCCGCCGTGCCGCAGCTGCTGGCCTACAGCCGTCCTGATGACGGCAGCGTGATCTTCTCCCGATTCTGTCCGCCCACTAGAGTCAACGGTCCCGCAGCCAGGTCCCTCGCGCCACTGCCCGTGGCGGCACGGGTGCTGCGCCTCCCGGAGGTCGCGGCCTTCATGCGCACGCCCTACCTCTTTCTGTCTTCCAACCCTTCGGGATCGAACGTCGGCAGCGTTAACGTGTTCGCCTCCGCTGATGCCCAGGGCTATCGCGCCATCGACCGCCCGCTGATGGTTGCGGGCCGGTTTCCAGCTCCGGGACAGCCATTCGCCGCCGCCATCAACGACAGTGCGGCGGCGAGACTTCACCTCACCGTCGGAAGCCGCCTCAAGCTCTACGCATACTCGGCGGCACAGTTGCGATCATGCCAGCTGACTAACGCTGGGGGCAGGCTGCCTGCTCCTGCAGGCCCGCAGTTCACCGTGCGCGTTGTCGGGATCGCCAGGCTTCCGACTGACGTCAACGCCATCGTCCCGCTCGCCGCCGCCCAGGACGTCAGCTACGAAGGGCAGGGCCAGCTGTACCTGACCCCGGCGTTCTTGCCACGGTACGCCGCCGCGCTGGGTATCCCGGTCCAGGACGTGAGCGGGATGAACGCCTATGAGGTGCGCTTGCATGGCGGGACCGCCAGGTGGAACGCCTTCGCGGCTCAGGGCGCGCGGCTGGATCCCAACGCCAACCTGTCGGTCGGCGGTGGCGCCGGCACCGGGGGCGGCGGTAACGGGCTGCAGGTCGCCGCCACCAGCGCTGAGCGAGGTGCTCACCTCGAGGTCGTCGCTCTCCTCCTCTTCGGAGCACTCGCCGCTCTCGTCACCCTGCTTCTTGTCGGGGAGGTAATGACCCGGCAGGTGCTGCTCGACGAGGCCGACATCGGCGATCCTGACCGTCCTCGGGACGAGCCGGGCCCAGATCTCCGCGATGGTCGTGCTGCGGGGGGCGGTCACCGGAGCAGCCGGGGGCATCCTGGCCGTGGCGGCAGCCGTCGCCGTCTCACCGCTGATGCCGGTGGGACTTGCCCGCCAGGCTGAGGTCGTTCCGGGAATCTCGGTTGATGCCGTTGTGCTTATCCCCGGGTTCCTCGCCATCGTCGTGCTGGTGGCGGCGATGGCCGCCCTGGCAGCCGGGCGAGTAAGCAGGCGGAGATCGGGACGGCTTGCGGGCGGTTTCAGCCCGCCGGGCGGGCCGCGCCTGGCCGCCGCTCTCGCCCGTTCGGCGCTGCCACTGACGACAGTAATGGGTGTCCGGCTCGGGCTGGAACGGGGCCGCGGCCGAAGCGCCGTGCCGATAGGAACAGCTTGGTCGGGGCGGCCGCGGCAGTGACCGGCGGTCGCGGCCGCCCTGACCTTCGGGTCCAGCCTCCACGGGCTTGTCAACTCGCCCCGGGAGCAGGGGTGGAACTGGAATGTGCTGGTAGGCAACCCGAACACCGAGACGGACCCCACCCGCTGGATGATGCCCCGGCTGGCCACCGACCGGCTGGTCGGGGCCTACTCGGCAATGACCAATATGAACGGCGGTTTCACCGTCGATGGTGCAGACGTGCCTAACGTCCTCGTCTTCGACCCGTTGAAGGGCGCTGTGTTCCCGCCGCTGCTCGAAGGCCGGCCGCCCCGCACCCCCGGCGAGATCGTGCTCGGCACCGGCACGCTTCGGCAAATCGGCCGGCAGGTGGGGCAGATGGTCACTTTGAAGACACCTATCGGCGCCTCCAGCATGCGAATCGTCGGGCGCATGATCGTCCCGTCGATCGGCGACATCCTCACCAACGGCCTAGGGGACGGAGCGTGGGTGCCGGACAGCTACTTCCGGCGGATCAGGACCATAGCCGCCCGCATGCCCAGCGCGCCGCCGCTCTTCTACCAACTGTTCGCCGTCCGATTCGTTCATGGCGTGCCGCCCGCCGAGGCATTCGCCCGCCTCCAACATGACTTCGGGCCCACGGTGCTGCGGCAGCTTCCGGCGGAGAACATCGTTAACCTCCAGAGCGTTGACGGACTCCCGCTCGTCCTAGCGGGACTCGTGGTATTTCTCGGTGCGGTGACCATCGGCAACACGCTGGCTATCTTCGTCAGCCGCCGGAGGCGTAACCTCGCCATCCTGAAGGCCCTGGGGTTCGGGCAGCGTCAGGTCGCCTCCACCGTGGCGTGGCAGGCGACCTCGTTGATGTTGGTCGCTCTCCTCGTCGGGATACCACTCGGTGTGGCTGGCGGACGGTGGGCCTGGGACCTGGTAGCTGCACAGCTCGGATCGGTCGCACCACCGGTCGTCCCGATCCTTGCTATCGCACTCATTGTCCCCGCTGCTCTGCTGATCGGGAACGCTCTTGCCGCCATACCGGCACTCTCAGCGGCTCGGACCAAGGCGGCAATCTCGTTGCGGGAGGAATAGCGACGTCTGCAGAAACGTGGCCTGCCCTTCAGGGAGATGATCCGGTGGCCGGTGCCCGGTGGCCGAGAGGAACGAACCTGTTAGTGAGCATGCTCTGGGCCATTAGCGGGCCATTAACCAGGATGACGTAGTGGTTAACCACGGCCGCCAGGGGTTAGCGAACCTGGCTGGTGAGCGTCCCGACAGCCGTAACCGCTGAACTTCCCAAGCTGATAGTGCGAGTTCGATTCTCGTCACCCGCTCCATGAGTCCAAGCTCAGGTCAGGGCAGCGAATGCCGCAGCGTGCGGCTCGGCAGGAATGCCGAGCCTGTGGCTTTATTTCGGTTGAGACCTGCCCAGCAACCAATTAGCGGCCACCACGGCCTGGCTTGCCGTCCCGGCCTGGATAGCCTCCCCGGCCCGTGGTGGGCTTTCGGCTTGTGCCCGGTTCCCTGGCCGGGTTTGTGCTGTAAGGCATTGCACGGCCCGTGGTGGGCTTTCGGCCTGTGCCCGGTTCCCTGGCTGGGTTGACTCTCCGTGAGCGGCCGGAGTAGTCACCACGAGTTGGGATACCAGTGCCTCGCGTCGTGTCTGCAGTCCGCTCACGACCTGCTGCAGGGGAGCTGATTATCTGCTCGAATCCTCTGGCGATCCCTCTCTGCAGCTCGTCGTGGGCAAGGCGCTTGGCGCACGCTATTACCAGCGGATGCATTCCCGTGGCCAGACCGATGACGATCCCGGCGACCTCGCAAACCCGAGCGGCGCCTTCAAGCGGCCTGGTGAGCGGTGCGGTCACGAAGTTGGCTGTTATGCCACTGCCGATGTCCACGAGCGGACCTTGGGCCCCGGCCCTTGATGCGGCATCGGCGAGGGGATGCTCAACCATGCCACGCAGCCACTGCGCCGAACCATCCAGCACGTCGGCGGCTCGTGACAGCGGAAGGCTCTGCACTGTCTGCCACCATGTGACGGGGCACTGACCGTCCAGCCCAGGAGGCGGCATAATCGGCGGCGGCGTCCTTGAGTCCTTCACGCTCCCTTGCGCTCAGGTGTGGGTTCTCGTACTGGACACGCAGCGATTCGATCTGGTCGTAGTCGGCTTGGCTGTGCGGACGGGCCACCTCACGCTCAATCAACAAACGGCCAAAAGCCGAACCCATGCCGTGGGGATCCGTGCCATCGACTGCACTCTCAGGCAGAAAGTAGAGGGTAACCCTGACTAGGCCCGCGGGCAGGGGTTCACGCTCGTTGCGGCCGGGCCGAGAGACGGCGTTCATGATTGCCTCCCGCATGAGTTGCTCTGGAACAGACGTCACTTACAGCATGCCCACAATCCGGACAGCCGGCCACCCTGAGACACCAGGCAGTCTCAGACGGATCCACCGAGGCAGGCTTGGGCGTGGGATATACCCGGGATGACTCGGCACCTGCGCCGCCCAGGCCGCATCGTTAAGGCAGGTCAAGATACTTGTGATGTACTCGGCTGGCATTGTCTGTAAAGCCATCGGCTCGTCTAGACCTCACTCGTACTCCTGTCCTCCTCGCTGCTCGATGGTCTCGGCCGAGTCCGCCGAGTCAAGGCCAAGCCCGCTGGTGCGGGTCGCTTCGCGAGCCTGGACACGGCGGCCACGGCCAAGGGCGGGCAGCTACGAGGAGGACGGGGGAGGAGCAGGGCACGCGCCCCGAAGCGCGCCCAGGTCGGCGCATGATCGCCGTGCCATTAGCGTGCCATTAGCCAGGGTGACGAGGGGTCAACCAGGGTCACTCGGGACCGCCAGGGACGCCAGGTCAGGGCCCCTGGCAGCCGTAACCGCTGCGCTTCCCAAGCTGATAGTGCGAGTTCGATTCTCGTCACCCGCTCCACGATGTTCTGGCCCAGGTCAGGGCCGAGATACTGAGCCTGCGTCCTGATCACTCTCACACCTTCTTTGATCTTGCGGGCCAATAGCCGACCGGAGCGAGCACGCCCGCCTGGCCGTCGTCGTCCTCCTCGTAGCGTTGCTCGGCCTGGACGTGGGTGTCGATAGCCCGGGTGATCGCCTGGTTCGCGCCGCGGGCCTCGTGCTGGTAGATCATGGCCGCGCGCTCGCTGTCGTGGCCCATCCGCGCCATCGACATCCGCAGGCCCGCCCCGCTGGATGCCGCGAACGTGTTGCCCGTATGGCGCAGATCGTGAAAATGCAGGCCCTCGGCACCGATCGACCGCACCGCGTACGGCCAGGCCGACATCTTGTTGAAGTTGCCCCGCCGCAGCGGACCGCTAATGACCCCTGGGAAGGCCAGCGTCCCCGGCTCGTCCTTGACGAAGATCGACAGGTGCTCGCGAAGTACCGGGATGATCGCCTGGGGAATGCCGACCATCCGCCGCCCGACCTTGGACTTGGGCGGGCCGCCGCACCCTCTGCGGTCGCCGTGCTGCTTCGCACCCCGCCGGACACTCCGTGTCACGGGGTCCTCCAGAATGACGGCAGCGATCGTTGCGGGCGGATCTCCGAGCGCGGCGGCGATCCGGGCCAGAGTCCGCGTCCGGCATGCCGTCCGGTGCTGCCATTCGAGCCTGGCCACGGTATCCAGGCTGACACCGGCCAGACCGGCCAGCTCGGCCTGAGCCAGCCCGCACTGGCGCCGCAGTTCGCGGATGCGCTGACCGTTCGCGACGGTGGTCCACCGCTGGGCCCGGTTGCTGGGCAGGGTGGCCGTCACGGGCTGGGCCAGTCGAAGCGGCCCAGGCGGTCCGGCCGTCGTGATCGCCTTCGATGCCTCAGTCGTCGGCCAGGGTGCGCATGATGTCGAGACCGTGGCCGCGGTTCAGAGCAGGACCCTCAGGCCTGGGCCGCGCGCGGCGGCTTGAAGAACGCACGGGAGGCCGGGCGCCACAGCAGCCACACCGCGGCAGCGCCGACCAGCCAGGCCGCGACGAACAGCACGATGGCGCCGTAGTACAGCACCGTCACGCCGAACCCGGCATCGCTCACCTGCTGCGTGAAGGCGCCGCGCAGCTGCAGCGTCGCCAGGCCGAACAGCACCGTGGACAAGATGCGCGCCCAGTTCTGGCCCTGGCCGTTCGCCCGCACCATCCACAGCCACAGGGCGATCTCGACCAGGCCGAAGACAGTCCACACAGTCATGACGAGCGGTCTGGTCTGCGGCGCGGTGAGGCTGTGGCCCAGGAAGCGCCCGCGGGCGGCGACCTGGATGTTGGCGATGATAAGGGCCAACCCGATGATTAGCCCGGCGGCGCTGACGGCCGCGCCCGCGTACATGAGCTTGACCGCGGTTCGCACCGGCGCGGGAGCAGAGGGCCGCGGCGGCCCGGATGGCTGGCCGCTGGACGGGGAGGGCTGGTACATGGTGACCTCTTTTTAGGTGAGTGAGTCTGGTTGGGGTTCGGGCTGACTGCCTGCGCTGTTGTGGCTGAGCAGGTCGCCGGGCTGGCAGTCGAGTGCCTGGCAGAGCCGGGTCAGGGTGCTGAACCGGATCGCTTTGGCGTGGCCGTTTTTCAGGATGGACAAGTTGACTACGCTGACGCCGACCCGCTCGGACAGCTCGGTCAGGGTCATCCCCCGGTCGGCGAGGAGTTTGTCGAGGTGGATGGCGATGGCGTGGCCATCGGGGCCGGTAGGTGGCACTACACCGTCCCTTCAAGGTCGGCGCGCATGCCGGCGCTGACCCGCATGAAGCGGGCGAAAATGATCAGGCCCAGGCCGATGAAGACGACCGGCCCCGACCCCCAGGACGAGGGCCAATGGGCCCAGTTGAGGTGCCAAGCGGTCAGCTCGCCCAGCAGGTTCAGCCGGGCGAACGCTTCGGCCACGGGGGCCACCAGCCCGCCGGCCAGCAGCCACCAGCCCAGGATCAGCACCAGCCGGGCGGCCCGGGCGGTGTAGAGGCCGTCGCGGGCGGCGGTGCGGGCCAGTCGCATCGCCAGGTAGAGCGCGCCGAGGCGGAGCAGGTCAATGGGCAGCAGGGTCAGCGCGAAGGCCAGGGCCTGCCCGCCGGTGGGATGGGCGGTGCACACGTCCGCGGCGGTCCAGGTGGCGCGCACGCCAGGGGACAGGCCCGGCCAGTGACTGAGCCCGCTGCCGCGGTGCGGCAGCAGTGGTCCCGCGGTACTTACGCAGATGTTCTCGGTGGTGTAGGCGGGGCCGCCCACGCCGATGCTGTGTCCCTGGCCAAACAGGGCCTCTATGATCCGGAACCCGGTGGCGACAACGGCGAACCAGAACACCCAGGTGACCACGGTGGCGAGGAGTTGCAGCCGGTTGGGCGGCTTGACCGGCTTGAGGGTAGGTGCGGCCATCGGGACCTCGCTTATCGACTGTCGTTATTATCGAGGATCGTAACTAACGATAATCGTTACGTCAAGCGCTGTGCCCGTCCAGGCCACGCTCCCGCACCGGTGGTAGCGCGCCGCCGGTCCTCGGCCATCCAAGAGACTGGGCCTGGACCAAACGGTCGGGCCGGTCAGGTTCCGCCGGGCCGAGGCCGTGTGCTAGGACCGGGGCCCTCACAGCCGTTTCACAAACCATAGAGACGCCACCGGACCCGGGCACCAGCGCTGGACGCCCGCTGGGAATCTGACCTGGGCGGATAGATTCCACGACACTGACTGGACAAGCTTCATTGACCTACGGATCAGGTGCAGATGCTGCTTGGCGATCGCCGGTGACCTCCATAATGAGCCATGACCTTCGAGTTCGCGGCGGAGCAGCAACGCGAGCAGCAACACGATGTACTGAGCCGGACTGACGCCGACCGACTCGACCACGGCGGCCCCGGTCATCCGAACGGCCGGACGGCCTCACACTGTTTCGACGGCCGACCGCCTGTCTCTTAATCCGCAGGTCCTAGCTCAGGGGCATTAGCCGCTTGTCCGGGTCCCTCAATGCCCGGGCCGGGAGCGGTGCTGGCGTCGATGATGGGGATGCCCGAAGCGACCACCGCGGTAACGGCGGCTAGGCGTTCGCGGTCCAGCCGCCAGCCGGTGACCCGCCGGGTCGCTCCGGCCGCCACCCCCGGCACCGGGCAGGAGGGGGCCTGCTCGTTGCCCCAGGACAGGGCCGGGGCTCCGTCCCGGCGCTGGATGCCGACGCACTGAACCCGGGCATACCGGCCCTGCCCGCGCGGGTGGACCGGGTAAAGGATGATCTGCTCGATGTCCGCCCACGGCACGAGCACGGCCGCACCGTGACGGGGTATCAGCCTGCCGGGCACCGCGCCCAGGGTGATGCCCGCTTGGTCGGCGCGGAAAGCGATCATCCGGCGGGCGGCGCCGACCACGCCCCCGCCCTGGGCGGCGACGGCCGCGAGGATGACAGCGGTCACGGCGAAGACCAGCGGCGTATGCCAGAGCAAGCCCAGGCCAATCGACAGCAGGCTGGCGGCCAGGCCCAGGGCGGCGCTGCCGGTCAGCCGGTAGCGTTCCTCGTAGCAGCCCTGGTCCGGCAGCATGCTGCCATGGTCCACCCAGCGGGCCCCAATCGCCAGTACCCAGCACCAGAGTGGCTGTGCCCGCCGCGTGTCCGTAAATAAGGGCGCAAGCGGTGATTCACGGTCACTCACGGTGCAACCGGTAGTGCTCTTGACTTGTGTGGCCGCAGGTCCGCTAGCTGCGGCCACCTCCTTTCCAAGTTGGTGGTCCGTCCTCCTCGCTGCTCGATGGTCGTGGCCGAGTCCGCCGAGTCCGCCGAGTCAAGGCACTACGCGGCCGCTCGCCAGCCTGGACATGGCGGCCACGGCCAGTGCGGGCAGCTACGAGGAGGACGGGGGAGGAGCAGGGACGCGGGGCAGTACTGAGCGTCCCGTCCGCCGCGGGTCGGCGCATGATCGCCGTGCCATTAGCGTGCCATTAACCAGGGTGACGAGGGGGCAATCACGGTCATTCAGGACTGCCAGGAGCACCTGATCAGCACCCCTGGCAGCCGTAACCGCTACGCTTCCCAAGCTGATAGTGCGAGTTCGATTCTCGTCACCCGCTCCATGGCTTCCGCCCAGCTCAAGGGCATGATTAGCAGTCTGCGCCGTTGGCATCAGGATGTACGCGGGCCTTTCCGTGCCCGCTGCGTGCCCATGCCTCCCGCGTTGCCGCATCTCTGCCTTGGCCAGCTCGCCCGTCGCGTCGGCGGGCACCGCGCGACTCCGGAGCGGGCGGCAGCTGCGCCCTGACGGGCGGGAGTCCGCTGGGCGCGGCACCGCCACCAGGTCAGCACGCCCGTACCCGCAAGCAGGCAGTCCCCGCCGCAACGCACCCTGGTGAACCGCCCCGCGACCACGGTCAGGCCGTTCCCCTCGCGCCGGACATTCTCTTGCCGAGCAAGATCCGGTACCGCTCTGTCTTGACAGCTCCTCGGCGGCGCAGTCGAATGGCCATGCTTTCGAAAGCCGAATAGGATGATAACACAACGTTAGGGGTCTCATATGGGTGGCGAACTTGCGACACTGGCCTCGCGGATAAAATTTCGTGTTCTGTGGATGAAATTTGAACCCGGTAAGCTCTACCTGAAAGACGGGCTCATCGCCTTCACATCCGACGCTCACGGCTTGCTTTTCCGCGCGCCCTTGGACGAAGTGCGAGCTTCATTCCCCAAAGTGATGTTCCCCGTCCCATATTTCGGCACCGGAGTCAAGCTGGCGGTGAACGGCACGACCTACCGGTTGTCGTTCATGCGTAACTTCGTGCAGGAGCAATACATCGGGTGGACTAGTGATAACTATGGGGCGGATAGTGGCACATCATTTGGGCCTACCTGGTTGATTACGCGGGAGGACGCTAAACCAGCCAAGGCTGCTGTGCAAAAGTGGCGAGCAGCCCTTGAGCGGCCGTAACTGGATAGGTCGTGGGCTGGCTGTGGGCGATCACGTTGCGGTGATCTTGTGAGTCGGCCCGGCGTGTCGGTCTGATCAGGTTGCGCCGGCGATGATCAAGTGTGGTTCGTGCCCGATGTCCCGCCTGCCCCGGATGAGGTGCCCGCGCTGCGCGCCCAGGTCGCGGCGCTGGCCGCGGAGGTCGCGGACCTGCGTGCCGGCTGGGCAAGAACCCCGTGCCGGCTGGGCAAGAACCCGCGGAACTCCTCGGAACCGCCATCGTCGGACCGCCTGGCCAAGCCGGCGCCGAGGTCGCTGCGGCGCAAGTCCGGCCGGAAGCCGGGCCGGCCGCCGGGGCAGCCGGGGATGACGCTGGAGCTGGCCGAGGTCGTGGTGACACCGCCCGTGGCATCCCGGGCGCTGTGAACTACGAGGACCGAACCGATCTGCTGCCGCCTGAGCAGGTCGTATCAGGCTCCTTGCTTGCCAAGCTCGGGCTGATTCCGGGCGTCGCCCGGCTCCTGACGCTGTCTCTCGACACGCAGGAGCGGTCGGTGAGCTCGGCCGCGTACGAGGCGATCATGCTGCGAGCGGCCGAGGACACCGCGCCGCACAGTGGCGCGCCCGCAGAGGCACGGGCGGCCGAGGAAGACGCGATGCTGTGTGGCTATCGCTTCGGTCGGCTCGCCCTAGGGTCCATGCACCGGCGCCGCCGCCTGGTATCGCCGGAGGAAATCCGGCGTCGCGCGGACTCGATGTACCTGTACGGCCTGTTCGTCTGGGACGTGTCCACCCCAGATGACCGGGTGCCGGTTGATGCCATCCTCAGTCGCCACGCATCTGGGCAACTCCACGCGCTGGAAGAGGCCGTCACCTGGGCTTGGGCCTTCGGACTGGGCGTCTCCTTGGTGGAGGCCGATCTCGACGCCGCCGGGCTGGAAGACCAGGACAGCCAGCCGGATTAGTGCGCATATCTAACCACCAGGAACAGCGAACCCGCTGGTCAGCGAACCGCTGGCAGCCCTGAGCGCCAAACGTGTCACAAGTCAGGGCATGCGATCGATGGCCGGCGCCTAAGCGTTCTGCGCCATCCGGTCCTACCTGTCCACCGCCGCCAAGCACGGCATCGGCGTGCTCGCCGCGCTCACCCGCGCGGCATGCGGATCAGCGTGGATGCCCGAAACAGCATGAAAGCCTGAACGGCCACCTATCCAGTTACCGGAAAAGATCATCGTGCAATTAGCGTGCAATTAGCCACGGTAACGAGGGGCTAGCCACGGGTACTGGCGGTGCTCAGTCCAGGCTGTCAGCAAGATCGGGCCGCAATGCCGAGCCCGGGGCTTGATCGGCCGCACACCTTGATCTTGCGGCCCATTAGCCAGGGTGACGAGGAGTCAGCCACGGTCACTCCGGACCGCCTTACGGGCGACCGACCGCGCGCCCGGAGGCATGCGCCCGCCTCACATCGGCGGCAGCGGCGATGGCGGCTCAAGTGGGATCGGCGGCGGCTGCGGCTGCCCGAACGCTGCCTCGGCCGCAGACATGGCGCCGTAGTCGGTCGCAAGGTTGGCGTAGATCGAGTAGATCAGCGTGATGAAGATGCCGAGCTTGAGCCACAGCGTGGGCGTGAAGAAGAACAGGCAGCAGATCAGCGGGAAGTTGATCAGCCAGTAGATCGCACCCCACATGTGGACCTTGTACTGGGTGTACGGGTTGGTGGACAAGTCTTTGAAGAGCAGGTTCATCCAGCCGTGCCGGATGTGCACTGGCGTGTGCGCCGCGTGCAGTCGGGCGACGTCGGCGCGCAATTGGCGGACCTCAGCGATCAGGGACTCCGTCTCAGTCATAGAGCAAGTATCAGCGCATTCATGCTGATGAGCACGGGTCAAGGCAAATGCCGCAAGCGGTCACTTCGCGAGCCTGGAGACGTGGCCACGGCCAAGGGCGGACAGCTACGAGGACGAGGGGTCTCCGAGACCGAAGGCCCAGGCCAGGGCCGGAATACCGAGCCTGAGGCTTGATCACTCTCGAACCGTCTTTGGTCGTGCGGGCTGCGGACATCCAGCCGGGGCGGCAAGGTCTTGACCCGATAGCCGTCCAGCGGCACCACCCGGTCCAGTTCCATGGGCCGGCCGTGTGTGCCATGACTGCCAGAGGGGCGAACCGGGCAGCGTGGTAATCCATGGCCAATGACTGATGCGACCTGGTGGTGTTGTACTCCGGGACTGCCCCTCCTTGTGCCAGGCGTCCATCGCGCGACATGTGCATCCTCAATGCTGGCGAATGGGGCGTGCAGGTTGTCGATCGCGGTCGCACGTTGCGGCCGAGAATGCGGTTGACCACGGGATGCGGCTGGGGTTCGATCCGTCCTGACGCAGGTCGGGAGGGGGTAGCTCGTGGGGTGAGACGGCTCGGATGGCGGAACGAGAATGCGTGTCCTGGGCGTGAAGAGGCCCGGACTGGCGCGGTGGCTGGGCAGGCCGTCGATCCGACGGAAGCGGGGTGTTCTTTCCGCTTCCGAACTTGCCCTCACTGTCCCGCACGGCATACAGCCGCGGGGATGATCCCGTCATAGCTCGCCCGGAAACCGGTCACCGGCAATGCCGCGGTCCTCCATGACGACCTGCCCGCATTGCTCGCAAAGCATGGACTTGACCGGATAACGCCACAGTTCGGCCACAACCCCAGCCGGGCCGCCGCCGAACTGGTGGCCAGGGGGTGCCGGTCCTGGCTGGTCAGGTTGCAGGTCAGTCTCGCTCAGGCCGGTGGCACTGCTTCTCTCCCCTCAGGGGGTCGCATGCTCAAACCATCCGGTCACTTCCTGGCGAAGTCGCCGCTGAGCTTGGCTGGATGAGAATACATGGTCGGCTTCGTCGAGGATGATCAGCTTGTGCGCTACCCGGGTGGTGGACAGGGCAGTTTGCCATGCCGTCCCGTGGATGGCCAAGCCGCTGCTCGCGGAGTAGATCAGCAGCATTGGGGTGCGTATCTCGTGGGCGTATTCGATGGGAGATGCGGCGGCCCACCGGCCGGGTGACTGGCCTGGGTCACCGCCAAGCCAGGCGGCTTGAACCTGTCGGCTCGCCGAATCCAGAAGCCTCAGGTCGGCGGCGGCATCACAGCAAACTGCGGCAGCGAATCGGTGATCGCGGGCAACAATGCGCCCGGCCAGATACCCGCCATAGCTGTGGCCCAGCAAGAACAAGGCTCGTGGGTCCGCCGTGCCATTGGCGATGAGCATGTCCACGCCGGTCAGCACGTCACCGGCTTCGGGGTCGGCGGCGGGAAGCCATGGGCGGCGGAAGGTCTCGGTCATGAGGCGCTTCCCGGCGATGCCCGAGGCGCGGAAATCGGGCATGAACACGGCGAAGCCCGCCGAAACCCAGGCCCACGGGTCCGGATGCTCACCACAGGCAAGGCCGCCGACCGGGCCCCCATGTAGCAGCACCAGCAGCCGCTGCGGTCCGACACCGGGAGTGGCGGCCAGCAGTCCCTCTAGCCTGATCCCGTCGTGATACCAGATGACCACGCTTACCGGCGCCCCATCGGCCGGGCGCAGGATCTGCAGGCGGTGATCGGCGCCACCTGGCACGGCGCGGACGAGCGAGGCCGAACCGTCGTGATCGCTGCGAACGGCAAGCGCGTCCTTGCCGCCAGGTGCCAAGGCGAGCAGTCGGTAACTGGACGAGGCGGGCCGGGACCACCACCGCGTCACCCCGTCACCGGGATCTATCGTGACGATTCCCCGCCGGATGCCGTCAAAGGCGGTGACAGCCAGTTCGCCAGACGCCGACCAGCACGGGTTGCCCCAGATCCGGACCTGCGGCCGGGTCATCGCCTGCGGGCTGCCGGACCAGATCACCAGGTGGTACCAGGGCGGGAAGTTGTCCTGGGTCCACAGGGCAGCCGCCAGGCCACCTGGCCCCACCGAGATGCTCATCACATGACCACCCAGAGCCTGCGTGATCTGCCCGATCAACTCGTCGCGCGGCATGGCCGCGGGCTCAGCCCGGACATGCTTCAGGACCTCCCAGGACGGCCAGGTTCGCAGTTCCCGGTGCTGAGGATAGATCGTCTCGACGTGACCACCATCGAGGAAGGCAGCCGACAGCGGCATCACCTCGCGCAGGGACCTCCACAACACAGCTGCATCATGCCCTGCATACTTCTGTCTGGCCATGATCCGGAGTCGCGACCCTGCCCGATGCGCGCCCAGTCGTAGGAGCGGGGGTGCGGTGATTAAAGCGGACCCGGCCAAGGTCGGCGGGCCATTAGCGGGCCTGTGACCAGGGTGACCAGGGGGCAGCCACGTTTACTCGGGGCCAGCTGACCTGGCTGGTCAGCACCTCTAGCAGCCGTGACCGCTGCGCTCCCAAGCTGATAGTGCGAGTTCGATTCTCGTCACCCGCTCCACAATGAAAGCCCAGTTCAGGGCCATGATCGTAAGCTCCCGTCCCTGTCGTCATGACGCTTGCTTGCCTTGGCGTGCCCTCTGCGTCCCCGTCCGGCCCTTGGATCGCCTGAGTTCTTCCTTGGCTAGATTGCTCATCCCGTCCGCGATGAGCCGGTCACGCTAGGCTGTGCCGCCCCGTGTGTGTCTGACATGAGAACTGCTCACTTAGGTTATGAACGGTCTAGTTGGTTCCTTTAGTCTCTCGCGAAGGCGCCTCCCCAAGTTGTTCGATGTCAGTAGCTATGAACGCTGTTGTTAGAGTCGTCCGGGTCACGTAGTAGGCACTCAGGAAGCCGTTCCCGAGAAAGTAGACAAGGATGCCACCAGCGACGGTTGTCGCACCCGCGCCGCCGCCCATGCCCTTCGCCACAGTGTTTATTAGCGCCGTGGCGGCGGCCGCGATTTTCGTGAGCTGGATGAGCCCAACACCAACTAGAATCTTTGTCAGCCAGTCGGAGATCTGCTCAAGGTTAGTATTGACTCGATATCTGGCATGCGGTGTCGCCCCGGAGCCTTCCACGTCACCCCCGGGAGCCTTCGGAACACCAAAAAGGAAACCGAGAAGGCCGCCCGCGACAAAAGCCCCAGCCCCTGCCATTGCACCTACGCTCACGACGCCGGCAAAATTTAAAGGCGCGGACAGGGCGTATATGACGATGGGGGTCACACCTGCGGCAGTCATGATGACGCCAACCAGTGCCAGCCTCTTTAGCGTTGTTAGAAGAACGTTGACGCTTCGTTCACCTCGACCCGGGCTCTGTTTCGTCATCCAAATCACCTTCCGTCGGACTTACGAGCGCGGGATTCTCGCCGGACTGCTTGAACTGCACTCGAGTCCGACAACTAAAGTATGTCAGGACCTCGCGTCCACAGATCATTAGCCTAGATGTCAAGGTATCGGAGAGCAGCACCAAAGTGCAGGAACCTCACCTCACTGCGGCGACCGTATCCATCAGGACTGAAGCGAAAGCCTAACTTGCCATACGATCCCGAGCGACCCTGAATGCCGGTAGATCGCGTCGAGGGCAGACGAGACTAGGACGCCGACTTGGAAGCTGGGAGGGCCAGCAACCGTGCCTGTTGCGTCCGATCGCCCGGCCCGACACGGAGATTCACTGTCACCAACTCGCCGCGCGGCATGAGAAGCACTCCGGCGGGCAGTTCCCGCAGGGGCCAGCACCTGGCGCCGGCGGTCAGGCGTCCCGGCGCCTGTCACGGCCGACCCGACTGGGCAGCTCTCGCCGGTCGATCACGGTCAGCAGCACACAGCCGAAGCTGCACCATGCCGTTTTCCCGCCTCAACCACGGCTACTAGGGCTCTCCCAAGTTGGCTGTTCAGCGGCTTCATCGGCCGCGATCTGTCCGATTCTCAAGCTGATAGTGCGAGTTCGTTTCTCGTCACCCGCCGGTATTCGGATGTTCCATGGCGGCCAGGCCATCACCTTCCAGCACATTCGAGCGGGTCGGGATCGTGCGGCTCCAGGGAAGTTCTCTCAGCAGTTCGACCAGGGCAGGCAGTCTGCCCCCCGGCAGCCACTTGGCGAACTGAATGCCGACGTTGCCGCAGCCGCGGTCCCCGCACGAGCACAAGGGAACGCGAGCCAGTCGCAAGTCGCCACTCCCGGTATCGATCACGGCGACGCCATCAGTCCTCTCGGGCTCACCAGTCCACGCCTCTACGTCAAGTTCCTTGGCCTGGTCACCCCAGGTCACGAGCAACGTGAGGCAGGGCCGAACGCCGATGAGCGCACGCCAGTCGCCGCCGTCGAGCAGTTCCAGGCGGTCCACTCGCAAGCTCCAGCCGTTTCCCACGAGTCGCCGCTTATCCGCTACCGCAGTTACCGTTTCGGCCACGCAAACCATCCTAGGCTCGATATGAGCAGGGCAAAACGGAGCGCCCGGGCAGCGCATTATCGCCGTGCCATTAACCATGGTGACGAAGGGTGAGCCAAGGTCGCTCGGGGCCGCCAGGGACGCCTGGTCAGCGCCCCTGGCAGCCGCGCACGAGGTAAACCGGAAGATCCAGCGGCTGGGCGGTCTCATGATCCGCCAGGTCGGATCGCATCGACGTTATGTGATGGCCTTCACTGATGACACTGGGATGGAAGCGAAGGCGGCGACCTCGGTCCCGCAGCCCGCGGGCGACATCCCCATCGGTACCCTGCGTGCCATCGAGCGAGATTTAGCGGCTGCGATACGAAAGGGATGGCTGCGATGAGCGGCGATACGTATCGCGTAGTCGTCACCCGTGAAGACGGCCACTGGCTCGCTGACGTTCCTTCCTTGGAAGGTGCTCACACCTTCGCTCGCAGTCTGCCGAGGTTGGACCAGGCGGTGCGAGAGGTCGTGGTTCTGGCTGCCGACCTGCCCGATGAGGCTATGCCCGTTCTCGTGCTCGACTACGAGTACCACACTGGCGATCCCAGCCTCGACGTCACCGCGCAGGAGGTTCGTCAGCTACGACGCGAGGCCGACGAACTCGCCGCTGCTGCTGCCACTCGCACCGGCCGGGCCGTCGCCGAACTGGTTGCCAGGGGTCTGTCAGTCCGCGATGTCGCCGCCCTGGTCGGAATCAGTCCCCAGCGCGTCTCTCAGCTCACGGCCCGGGCGAGCTGAGTTGCCGCGACTGCTCCGGATTCCCAAGTTGATAGTGCGAGTTCGATTCTTGCTCAGAGATGTGGGGCCTATCTGGCGCTTGCGTCCTTTCGGTGGTGTGGCGCCCAGCGATGGTTGTCACGCGCCAAGAGTCATCTGGCACCGCAAGCCAAGTACGCGTGAAGGCGGGCGCCAGGAGCGTGTCCTGGCTGTTCACGCGTCCCGGGCCAGGACCGTGCGGTAGGCCACCGCGACGAGGGCGGCGGCTAGCACGATGAAGATGCCTGCCTCGATGGCCTGAAAGGTCCAGAACCTGCTGGCGGGCTGGTAGAGGATCTGTGTGTGAAATCCGTGGGACGCCAGGCAGGAATTCAGCTGGCTGGCGGCGTTCCCGCGGCAGACCGGGGGAACCTGCTGGATGCCCAGCCCGGCGGTGTAGTTGTGGCCGTCTGGTCCGAGGGTCGCGTTCGACAGGACCAGGGAACCACGCGGTGCGGCGTTGTCGTCGCTGAACGGCGGATGTGACCGGGAAACCGGGGCCAGGTAGTGCGGGCGGGCGTATTCGGCGATGAGGAAGCGCAGGCCGGTGAAGACCGTGAACGTCGCGGCCATGGCGGGCAGCGCCCGCCGCAGCAGCGCCCCGGCGGCGATGCCCAGGGCGACCGCGAAGACCGCGTAGGCCACTGGCACGATTCCCTGGATGTCGAAGGTGAAGGTCGCGAGCCGGACGGGGGCGCCGACCGTGTTCTGGGGGCCGCGCCACCAGCTGACCAGTGCGGCCATCGCTGCGCCCCACCCGGCGGCGGCGGCCAGCGGCCACCCGATGGTGTGGTTGAGCCAGCGGATGCGGGTGACGCCCTGGGTCCAGGCCAGGTTGTCCGTGCCATCTTCGAACTCTTTGGCCAGCAGCGGCGCGCCCCAGAACAATCCGAACAGCAGCGGGACCGCCATAGTGGCATTGACCAGGCTGGTGATGGCGCTGTCACCGGCGAACACTTGGCTGGCGTGTCCGCAGCTGCCCGCCGCCGCGCAGCTGGCCAGGAAGGTGTGATAGTCGCGGGTTATGGTGATCCCGGTGATCAGCAGCAGCGCGCCCAGCGCGGCGAGGGCTGCGCCGGCGGTATAAGCCTGATGACGGTGCAGCCGCCAGACCAGGGCGTTCACCGGGCTGGCCCGATCGTGGTCAGCGTGCTGGCGGCCAGCGTGTTAGCTTCTCCCATGTAGGCAAGGACGATGTCTTCCAGCCCCACCTCGGTGACCGTCCAGGACGGGTCCAGGACCGGGCCGTCGAGGCGGGCGAGAAGACGCGTCTGCCGGGTGGTCCGCGTCGACTTGATGACCGTCAGGCCCCGCCCGGCCTCAGCGGTATCCCGGCGCGGGCCCACCAGCACCCGGTGCGCGGCGAGCACGTCATCGATACCGCCGCACAACTGCGTCCGCGACGCCGCCAGCAAGATCAGGTGATCACAGACACGCTCCAGGTCGTGCAGCAGGTGGGACGACACGACGACCGACAGGTCCCCGTCGGCGGCCGCCTCGGCCAGCGAGGCCAGGAACTCCCGGCGCGCCAGCGGGTCCAGGGCAGCCACGGGTTCGTCGAGCAGCAGGACCTGGGGCCGCTTGGCCAGGGCCAGGCCCAGCCCTACCTGGGCCCGCTGGCCACCCGAGAGCGTGGTCACGGGCCGGTCAACTGGAATCCGCAGCGCGGCCAGCCGCGCCCTGGCTGCGGTCGCATCCCAGTGGCGGTTGAGGTGCGCGCCGAGCCTGAGGTGATCGTCTGCGCTCAGCCGCTTGTAGAGGGGCACCTCCTGGGCCAGGTAACCGATGCTGTCCAGGAACTCCCCGCTCTGCCCGGGCGCTCGCCCCAGTACCGATGCCTCACCCGTGCTCGGGGCGCTCAGGCCCGCGAGGATCTTCAGCAGCGTGGTCTTCCCCGCCCCGTTAGGCCCGACCAGCGCACTGACACGACCGCGCGGCACCGACACCGAGCAGTCCTGCAGCGCCCACACCGGGCCGTAGCGCTTGCCCAGCCCGGCCGTCTGGATAGCCGGCGCGTTCTGCGCGCTCATGCGATGTTCTCAGCCCGCGCGCCGGACAGCGTCGCGCGCAGCATGGATTCGATGCCTTCATCGTCGAGCCCCGCATCGCGCGCTGTCTGCACCCAGGCCTCCAGGCTGCGGGCCAGCCGCAGCTGCATGGCTGGCGGCGGGCCCGCGGGACGGCGCACGGCGAACGTGCCCACGCCCTGGCGGCCTTCGACCAGGCCCTCGTGTTCGAGCTGCCAGTAGGCCTTCATCACGGTGTTGGGGTTGACGGCCACCTCGGCCACCACCTCCTTGACCGTCGGCAGCTTGTCGCCGATGTCCAGGATCCCCATCCGCAGGGCCTGCTTGACCTGCTGGACCAGCTGCAGGTAGGCAGGCACCCCCGAGTCCGGGTTCAGCTGGAAGCTTATGGACTGCTTCAATACTTCTCTAGTCACCTAGTAAACCGTAGGGCAGAGTGGCCGCCGGCGTCAACCAGGCCCGCCGTACCGCCATCCGCAGAATCCGGCGGGCACTCCACGCGGGGCCCGCCAGCCGCCGGCGGCAACGACGCTGCGAACCTGGCTGCGTTCCCATCGCGTTGCCTGGCAGGCCTGACATCACCAGCTGCCCAGACGGTCCGGCTGCGCGGTGAGTCCTCTGCTGGGATCTTGAACCAAACTGCGCAAACATCTCAAGTAGACTGAAAGTCGGCCACTCCGAGTCACCGAAGGCCCACCCGGAGGTACGAACGAGGACCAGGGTCTACGACTCGCAGGGACTCGCGTGATCGTATTCAGCTCATGCGGTCAGCAGCGGGGCGGCATCGCAGGGGAAAAGAAGATCATGCCCGCGATCAAGGCAACGAGTACCGCACCTCGCCGGCGCTCCTCACCACAGAATGGGCTGCCTGGCCTTGTGCCATATGTTTATGGTCAGCAGACGCGCCGTAATACCTATGCCGCACGTATAGCTCGGCGAAATGTCGAAGGATGGTGGCAGCCACCTGCCGCTTTGTACAAGCCAAAGCTCACTCGGATGCAGGCGGCGGGGGAGGAGTAGGGCACAAGCAAAGCGCCCGAACCGCGCTGTGGATCTTGATCGTTTCCGGGCCGATAGGTGTCGATGGTGCTCGTGATCGTCTTCCAACGCCAGGGCTCCCGACTCGTCCTTGACGAAGATCGACAGGTGTTCGCGCAGTACCGGGATCGTGGCCTGGGGGAGGCCCAGGCCGCCGCACGCCGGGCCCGCGCGATGCAGGTCACCACCGATCACTCAGGCTCATCCGATGACGCCCTGCGGCCGTCTTCCCGGCGATTCAGTGTCCCGCTTCCGGCCACCGCGTCCAGGTCGCTCCCTCATGTGAGGCACGCGCTCCGGTCAGGACTCCAGGTAGCGGAGGACGGCGAGGACCCGGCGGTGGTCGGCGTCTGAGGGGGGCAGGCCGAGTTTGCTGAAGATGTTCCCGACGTGCTTTTCGACGGACTTCTCGGACACCACCAGGATCGCGGCGATCGCGGTGTTGGAGCGGCCCTCGGCCATCAGCGCGAGCACGTCGCGTTCCCTGGTGGTGAGTGTGCCGAGCCCGTCGGTTCGGCGGCTGGCGCGCAGAAGTTGCGTGATGACCTCCGGGTCGAGAGCGGTGCCCCCCGCGGCCACCCGGCTCAGCGCTTCGACGAATTCCTCGACGTCGGCGACCCGGTCCTTGAGCAGGTACCCGACACCCGCGGCGCCGCCACCCGGCGCCGCGCCGAGCAGGTCAGCGGTGTAGCGAGTCTCGATGTACTGGGAGAACACCAGCACGCCGGTCGTGGGGTGGTCGCGGCGGATGGCGATCGCGGCGCGCAGGCCCTCGTCGGTGTAGCCGGGCGGCATCCGCACGTCCACCACGGCGGCGTCTGGGTGGTGCTCCTCCACCGCGGCTAGCAGATCGCAGGCGTTGCCGACCGCGGCGGCCACCTCGTGGTCACTGTCGGCCAGGATCTCGGCCAGGCCCGCTCGCATTACGGCCGAGTCTTCGGCGATCACAATCCGCATCGGGGGCTCCGGTCCGGTCAGGCGTGAGACGGCAGCTCTACGGTGACCACGGTGGGCCCCCCGGGCGGGCTGGCGACCTGCAGCCTGCCGTCCACGGTCCTGACCCGCCCGGCCAGCCCGGCCAGCCCCCCGTCGGCCTCGACGCGGGCGCCGCCGCAGCCGTCGTCGCTGACCCGCACCCGCAGCAGCCCGGGCACGTGGGCTGCTTCCAGCGTGGCGTGCCGGGCGCCGCTGTGCTTGGTCACGTTGGTGAGCAGCTCGGCGGCGCAGAAGTAGGCGATGGTCTCGATCGCGGCCGACGGGCGCTCGGGCAGGTCGATGACCAGCTCAACGGGCAGGTCGCTGCGTGCGGCAAGAGTAGTGAGCGCGATGCCCAGGCCCTGGTCGAGCACCGGCGGATGGATGCCGCGGGCCAGGTCGCGCAGCTCGGTAATGGCCTCCTTGGCGCCGCGGTGGGCGGCGGCGACCAGTTCCAGGACCCGTTCCAGGTCGCTCTGCCCGGTCGCATCGACCATGCGGCCGAGCTTCTTCGTGGCCAGCCCCAGCTTCATCGCGACGGCGACCATCTGCGCCTGCGCGCCGTCGTGCAGGTCCCGTTCGATCTGGCGCAGCCTCGCGGCCGAGTCGTCCACCAAGTGGGCCCGGGACCGCTCCAGCTCACGAACCCGCCGCGCAAACGGGCGGTGGTCGATAGCCAGGTACCAGTAGCCGACCGAGAACTGCAGCGCCGCCAGCACCAGGAAGAACGCTGCCCAGGCGACCGCCTTCGGCGTGAAGGAACCTCCCACGAGCGTAACGAGGCTGAGGCCGACGCAGACAACACCAGCGCCAATGCGCACGCCCGCCAAGAATCGCAGGCGGCGGTACTCCCATGACCTGATCAGAATTCTTTCGAGAACGGACCGCTGGGGAGGGACATAGTCATCCGATGCGCGCATCCGGATGCCTCCTGTGACCTTTAGCGCAGCCATCTTCTCGCTCCCGATTGGCCCGCTCGCGGCCGCTGAGTCTAGGCCGCCCGGCCAAGACGTCGCTTCGCGATGGCTTGCACCAGCCTAGCCCCAGCGGTCTACTCCCGCGGATCTTGGCACCTGCGAGTAGACCAGCCTCAAGTCCGGGGAGCTGCGGAGCGGACGATAGCCAGGTACCAGTAGCCGACCGAGAACTGCAGCGCCGCCAGCACCAGGAAGAACGCTGCCCAGGCGATCGCCTTCGGCGTGAAGGAACCTCCCACAAGCGTAATGACGCCAAGGCCGGCCAGGACGGTACCAGTGCCAATGCGCACGCGCGCCATGCCATGGAGGCGACGGAACTCAAAACGCGGGATTATGCGTCGCATGCCGGTGCGCGACGGAGCGGTGTTGTCATCTCGTGCATTCATCGGGATTCCTCCTATAGCCTGCGGTGTCCGGCCATCCCGTCACCTGCCTCTCAATACTCGGCGGCCCCAGGCAGGAGATACACCGGGCGGGCACCCAAATCTGGGGTAGGGCTAGCACGGTCCCAGGGACGCGGGCAAGCCGCCGGCACCAGCAGTTCGCATCGAGCGTGTAGCGATCACCACCGAACCAGGAACTGGATCGATGAACAGCTCCGGCTGGCCTATCAGCTGACATTGGGCATACCTGGGTGGGCTAGGCGGACGTCGGTGATGTTCGCCAAGACCCAGCGCTCGCCGAGCGCGCGGGCGACAGAGATGCGGTGGCGCCCGTCGAGCACGTAGTACTGGCCGCTGCATCGGTACAGGTCCACAGGGTCCATTCCGCGGCCGGCCAGGATGTCGGCGGCTATCCGCTCAAAGCGCGTTCGCGGCACCTCTGAGGTAGGCCGGAAATGACGGTCGAAGCAACTGATGGGCTCGACCGTTCCGACGATCTGGTCGATCGGCACCAGCGCCTCGGCAGTCGGCCCGAGGTGGCCTACGCGCTCGTACTCCAGCCGCCGCACGCCCGGCCCTGGCGCGCCCGTCAGGGCCGTCACCTCACCTAGTACTGGCAAGCGGTTGCGGCTGGGTGGATGGCCGTGCAGCCACCCGGCCAGCTTGGCCAAGCTCGCCCGCCGCCGGGCGCGGTCAAAATCATCCCGGGCGTCTTGATGAGCCAATCCGGTGCGCATGGCTAAGACCCTTGCAACCACCCAACCAGGCGAGCATCGTCGTGGGCAGGTCCAAAGGTCCCGAAGACTGACGGTCAGGCTGCGCCGCAGATCGGGGTGACTCATCGGCCAGACGGATGCGGACTGACGAGCTTAGCCAGGTGTCACGATTCCGCTGCCGCTGATACTAGTGGTCACCTGCGGAGGATTGCCACCTGGCCGCTATCAGGCCGTACCCCAAGTCTCCTTGATCGTCATCTCGGGCGCGGCCTGCGGACCTTCCCGAACACCAGGTAAGCAATCCCGCCGAACGGAATCGTGAGCCCTATGCCCATGCAGAAAATCGCCCACACCCACTTGGGCAGGTAGCGCACTTCCTCCGCCCGGGCCAGGTCGACCTCGCAGAACACCACGAACCCGGCTGCGAGCACGAGCACGGGAATCAATACGAGGACCTTGTTCAACGTGGTTCTCCAGACCGTCCGCCCGTTCCCCAGTCTGGCACAGCCGGTCATGACATGGCCACGTGCGGGACAGCCGGGACCGTCCTGCGCGCACGGCGATGAGAGCGCGATGTGGGCGTCGATCGCGCTCGTGATCGTCTGGTCCGCACCGCGGTCCTCGTGCTCGATGCCCGATGGCAAGGTCGCCTCCAAGCTCGCCGGGTAAAAGGGCTCTACGCAGTTGAGGGTGTAGGCCGCGGTAGGGCGGGGTTCGGCGCGTCGGCGAGGGGTGGGTTTTCCGCGCTGTGCTGGTCTGTACGCCGAAATGCCGACTCATGGGAGGCTGACGTCATGCGGAAACTGACCTTTGGCATGAACCTGAGCCTGGACGGCTACATCGCCGCGCCCGGCGACGACCTCGGCTGGAGCGTGCCGTCCGACGAGCTGTTCCAGTGGTGGTCCGACCGGGTGGGGGCGACGGGCCTGGCGCTGTATGGGCGCAAACTGTGGGAGACGATGAGCTCCTACTGGCCGACCGCCGACCAGCAGCCCGGCGCCACACCGGCGCAGATCGAGTTCGCCCGCCGCTGGCAGGACATGCCGAAGGTGGTGTTCTCCTCGACGATCAGCACGGTCGACTGGAACACCCGCCTGGTCACCGGCGACGCGGTCACCGAGATCACCCGGCTCAAGGCCGAGGATGGCGGCCCCATTGACATCGGCGGCGCCACGCTCGCCGCAGCGGCCATGCGGGCCGGGCTGATCGACGAGTACGTGCTGGCCACCGCACCGGTCTTGGTGGGCGGCGGCACGCCGTTCTTTACGGCCCTGGACAACTGGGTGAACCTGACCCTGGTGGAGACCCGGACGTTTACCGACGGCGTGGTCCTGACCAGGTACGAGACCAGGCGCTGAGTGCCCGACGTCGGATCGGCGCGGGCTTCGGGCCGCCCAAGGATCTCGTGGCGCTGTGTTCCGAAGAGCCGGTAAAGGTCAGGGTCAGATCCGGGGTTTCCCGGATGCCGCCGCCGAAGCCTTTTCGGCCATTGCCTGTGACCAGGCGGCCGCCGACGAGGTGCGCTTGTCCGCCGCCGAGCAGCTCGCGGCTCTCGGCGCCAGCGGTTGAATGAGGGGCGGCGGCCGGATGGGCTATTGGCGGGCCATGTGCATGCGCAGTTCGGCGTCGTCGTCGTGGATCAGTTCACCGCTGACGTCCACTGTCACGCTGTGAATCGTGCCGGTGAACTTGAAGGGACTGGCGTACTCGTCGGTAATCGCAGCTCCGGGGTTGGCGCCACAGGTCAATGCACCCGGGTTGAGCACGAATGGCGTGGTCACGGGAGCCTCGGTGTTTCCGGCGAGGGTGCCGTCCACGTAGAGCTGGAGGCGCCCGGGCGCCCCTTTGCCGTGTTGCAAGTCCGGCTGCCCGGTCGGCTCGAACTCGAACCTGAGCGTGTGCTTGCCCGGCTTGAGGACATCGTGTGATTCCACGGTGTAGACCGCGCGGCCCACATAGTTGTGGGCGTAGCGGAGCTTGCCGTCCTTGATGAAGAAGGAGTATCCGCCAGCGGCCGTGCCCTGGCTGAGCAGGACTCCTTCGGCCCCGTCCGCGGGAATCTCGACGTCGGCGGTGATGCTGTGCGGGCGGTTGAGGACCCGGGGTGCGGCGAAGAATGGGATCGATTGCGTGCCGGGCAGGTAGGTATAGCTGTCCCGGGGAGCGGCCACGAGCGGCTTTTCCGCGATCATGCGGGCCAGGCCGCTGCCATCGACCGGCATGACGCCGTACTTGCCCGCCTCCACGTACCACGTCCCGATCATGGCGATCAGCCGGTCGCGGTGCTCGGCGGCCACGTTGTGGTTCTCGGCGAAATCCTCCGCCACGTGGTAGAGCTCCCATCCCGTGGCGTCCAGCTCGGACAGCGTCTTAGACGAGATTGGCTGCCCGAAGCCCATGCCCGCCTCGGCGAACGACGGGCCAGGCCAGGGGCAGACGGCCCGCCAGCCGTCATGGTAGATCGCCCGGTGACCCAGCATCTCGAAGTACTGCGTGTGGTGGGTGGTCTCGGTGGCATCGTCGTTCAGCGTGTGGGCGAAGCTGACTCCATGAAGGGGCGCCTGAGTCACGCCACGGATGGTCGTGGGCGGCTCGATGCCCAGCAAGTCCAGCACGGTGGGCACCATGTCGATGATGTGCGCGTACTGGGTACGGACCTGGCCGCTGGCGTTGATCCGCTCTGGCCAGGAGACGATGAACGGGTCGCTGGCGCCGCCGCGGTAGGTTTCGCGCTTCCACCGGCGGAACGGGGTGTTCCCGGCCCACGTCCAGCCCCACGGGTAGTGGTTGAAGTGCTTGGGGCCGCCGATCTCATCGATCAGCTTGAGGCTTTCTTCCAGCGGTTCCTGGGCGTTGTTGAAGAACTGTGCCTCGTTGGTGGTCCCGGTGGGCCCGCCCTCGGCGCTCGCGCCGTTGTCGGAGATGACCATAATCAGTGTGTTGTCGAGCTCCCCCTGCCGGCGCAGGAAATCGATCAGGCGCCCGACCTGGTCATCGGTGTGGGACAGGAAACCAGCGAAGACTTCCATCATCCGGCTGTAGAGGCGGCGGGCCGCCGGGGGCAGCGAGTCCCAGTCGGGCACGTCGGGATCGTGCCGCGATAGCTCGGCGTCGGCGGGGACGATGCCGAGTTCCTTCTGCCGCGCGAACACCTTCTCCCGGTAGGCGTCCCAGCCATCGTCGAACGCGCCCGCGTACCGATCGGCCCATTCCTTCGGCGCGTGGTGCGGGGCGTGCGTGGCGCCGAAGCACAAATGCAGGTAGAACGGCTTGGCGGGGTCGACCTGCTTGGCGTCGGCAATGAACCCGATCGCCTTATCGACGAGGTCCTCGCTCAGGTGATACCCCTCTTCAGGGGTGCGCGGTGGCTCCACCTGATGGTTGTCGTACACCAGATCGGGATACCACTGGCTGGTGTCACCGCCCAGGAAACCGTAGAACCGCTGAAAGCCGCGCCCCAGCGGCCACCGGTCAAATGGGCCCGCGCCGGTTTCCTGGTTGCTCGGCGTCAGGTGGTACTTCCCGACCATGAACGTGCTGTAGCCGTGCTCGACCAGCATCTCGGACAGGAAGCCATTTTCAAACGGGATGACGCCGTTGTACCCGGGGTAGCCGCTAGCCAGTTCCGTGATACAGGCCATCGCGTTGCTGTGGTGGTTACGGCCCGTCAGAATGCACGAGCGGCTTGGCGAACACAACGCCGTCGTGTGCATGTTGCTGTAGCGCAGGCCGTCTGCGGCGATCGCGTCGAAGCTGGGCGTGGCGATCGGGCTGCCATAACAGCCCAGCTGCCCGAACCCGGTGTCGTCCAAGACGATGAACAGCACATTCGGGGCGCCTTCGCGGGCCCGCACCGGGGCCGGCCAGGCAGGCTTGGACTCATCGGCGGTCCGCCCGATCACGCCAGGGAACGCAGCGCCCGGCCCATACTCGACAACTGGCATGAAGATCACTCCCGCTGTACGTTCTCTGCCCCGTTGTCCGTAGCGTGTGGCGCCAGATCCGGGCACGCATCACCTGCTGGGGATGATGTGAGTCGTATCGCCGTCAGCGGCGGCCGCCCTCCTAGGACCCAGGTGCGGCGAGCGTGGTGCCCTCAGGTTCGTGAAGATGCGGAGCGGGCGACAGTCATGTCGAAATAGCCGAGCCAGAAGTGCAGCGCCGTCGCCAGCAGCAGCAGCGCTCCCCACCAGTAGCCGTAAGAGAGCAGAAGGATGGTGACGCCGGCCAGGACGGTACCAGCGGCACAGTGCACGTACGCCGAGATACGGGGACGACGGTATTCCCATGACGGGACCAGAAATCTCATGAGGCCGGATCGCGGGGGAGCGGCCTCCCCATTCAGTGCCTGCATCGGGATGCCTCCTGTCACTAGTGTGCCGGCTACTCAACCGTCTATCAAAATGATATCACTTTTTGGAGGACCGTCAAAGCGAGGCGCACCAACCCTGGACGGATCTGTTTGTAGCCGTTCGCGCCGGGTAGCCAAGCACGCCTTGAACTCATCGCCGGCCCGGACGTCCGCATGGTGACATCCGGCGAAGGGAGACGGCATGACCACCTCGCAGGATGCTCAGCAATACATCCGCCGCACCGCTGTCGACGCCGAGGGCAACAGGATCGGCAAGATCAGCCAGGTGTACCTCGACGACCAGACCGGGCAGCCACTGTGGGTCCTGGTGGAGACCGGCCTGTTTGGCACCCGGGAGAGCTTCGCGCCGATCTACGGATCCCGGATCGACGGCGAGCGGGTCGTGCTCGCCGTGTCCAAGGACCAAGTCAACGACGCCCCTAACGTCGACAGGGACGCGCACGTCAACGAAAGCGATCAGGACGCTCTCCGCCACTACTACAAGGGGTTCCTCGGCGCTGCCGAGGAGACCAGCGGTTAGGGGAAACGGCAGGCCGGACACGAGACTGGCCACCACCGCGCCGCCGCGCTAGGCTTCGCTGCACCGTGCTGGTGGGGGAGGTGCTGGTGGGGGAGGTGCCGGTGACAGCAGAGCCGGAGGACCAGATGGCGGTAGCCGCGGCGGCCCGCGGCCGCCTCAGGGCATCCCATGCTGACCGCGAGCACGCAATCGAAACGCTCAAGGCCGCGTTTGTGCATGGCCGGGTGACCAAAGACGAGTTTGATGCGCGGGTAGGCCAGGCATTCGCGTCGCGGACCTATGCGGAACTGGCCACAGTCACAGCCGACCTCCCCGCCAGGCAGATCGCAGACCAGCCGTCGGGCAACCCGGCCCGCAGGCAGGGTCGGCCGGCACTGAGCCATGCAGCCAAGGCCCGCCGAGGTGTGGTCATCGCGCTAGCCATGATGATGGTGGCCACGTTCGCCCCCGGGGGTCCCGCGCTTCTCCTGTTCGCGCCGCTCTGTCTTACGGCCTTGATGGTGGCCGCGGCCCAGATACTCGCGTCACAGCACGAGAAGCAGCCAACGCGGGCCCCCCTGGGCTAGCGCCCCGGTATCCGCGGCTCGTGAAGGTGTCATCGCGGCAGCTCGATGTCGGCCCAGGCCGCTTCCCACAGTGTGCTCACGGTCACCCGGATGCTCGTCCGGGCCGAAGGCACGGGCGGCCAGAACCAGAAGCTGCCGTGGCCCTCACTTCCGGGGAAGCCCTGCCAGTCGCCGGGCATGCCCTCGTGCTCGTTCCCGGCATCGTCGATGGCGCGGATCTGGAAGCAGGGTGTGATCATGGGCCAGTACTCCCCCATTACCCAGGGGTGGCCGTACAGCTGGATGCTGACCAACTCGCCCTGGGCGGAGACGTTCTCGATCACGGCTGTGGCGTGCTCCAGGGGCAGCGGCACGACCAGGCTGCGATGCTGCGCCGCCCGGAAGCTGCGGGTTTGCTGGTGGGCGCGGCGGCCCCAGCGGTGCGCCAGCTGAACGTGCCAGCCAGGACTGCTGCCGGGGAACTCACGTAGCGAGGTGCTGGTGACCGGGAGAGCGCCCACCGCCATCAGGCTGTCGGCCACCGTGGCGACAATCTTCGCCGTGTCCTCAGGTCCAGCTGTGGACTCGCTGACCGAATCGCCGATCGAGTAGCTGGTGACGGTGGCGAGTTCGGCCAGGTAGCACTCGGCCGGCGTCGGCCACGCGGCCTCGGTAGTACCCACCGGCACCGGGGCAGGCGGCAGCAGCGCCACGCGACCGGCCTCGCCCGCACACGCTGGGGTGAACTCGAGCCAGGCGGGTGTCCGGGCCGGGTTCGGGTCCAGGAGCACCTGTCCTCGCCACTCCTGCTCTCCCCGCTCCAGGACCCGGCTCCAGCACACGTCCTCGGCGCGCAGATCATGGGACTGGCCCGCGTCGTCGGTGAGCGAGATCTCCGACATCGCCTGGGCCATCACCACCTGCGGTGCAGGAGGGTTCCCGCCGGGATCGGCAGCGGTCGCGCGGAAGCTCACCCGCAGCCCCGTGGAGGTCAGCTTCACCCACTCAAAACACACCTCCGCGACCGAGGTCGGGCACCGCACTCCCGCGGCCGCCTCCAGCGCCGGCAGCTCACGCAGCCGGGTAGGCCCCTCCTCCCGTGACGGCCAGTACTCATGGGCACCGGGCCGGACGGTCAGCTCACCGGTGGTGACTCCCCAGGTGTTCCCGAGGCCCTCGCGCTCCAGCGCCGACTTGTGGTCAGCCAAGATGGCCTCGGCCCGCGGCTCGGGCAGCAGGCCCAGCATCACGAACGCGTTCGCCACCGCCATCAGACCCAGCGACACCGGGAACAATGGCCGGTCCGGATGCGCCCACCGCGAGGCCTCGGCCGCCAGCGACCGCAGGAAGTCCGCCGGGTTCACTAGGTCCTCGCGCATCGCCAGGAGTCTATGACCGTGCCGCACAGATAACGAGGCCGTGCCCGTGCGTGCACCTTCCGTAGGGAGAGCGCGGGCTAAGTGGTCACTGTCTGGGGGAAAGCGACCGGGCTGCGATTCCCGGCTGTGTCCACGGCACGCAGGCCAAACTGCACGTTGTCTTTGGCGATGTCGAGCGTGACTGTGGTGACGTTGCCGACCTTGATCGCGCTTGTCCAGTCCGGCGACGTGGTCTCCCGCATTACTACCTCGTACCCAGCCAGGTCGGACTCGGGGTTGGCGTTCCAGGAGAGCACCGTGTTGTTGATGCCGGCAAAGTTGACCGGCGGCGCTACGTGAATCAGCAGGTTCTTGGGCGTGCTGGGCGAGGTGGCCAGCGCCCACAGCGCCGCCCCGTTGACCTTGGCTACCCGGGCGACGTAGTCGAAGTCCACGTACTGGATCAGGTCACCGAGTTGCACTCCGTTGACCACCCGCGTGTTCTGGTGCTCGTGATTGAAGTTTTCCCGCGGCTCGGTGATCCTGGCGGCCGGGTAGCCCTGGCGCTGGAAGGAGAGGCTGTCGGTGCCACGCAGGTACCGGTCGCGCCGCCAGATCAGCCGGATGTTCATGCCGGTCAGCTCGAACGGCGCGACCTCCTGGACGAACCGGCCGAGCTGGCGCGATCCCCCGTCGTTCTCACCGCCGACCGACTGCATGAGCGAGATCTCGCCGGCAGTGGCGGCGGACGGGATGCCCTCTAGGAACATCCGAACGGTGTGCGGGTCTGGCTTGGTGCCATCCCAGCCCTGGCTCGCCCCCACGATGTCGTTGCTGAACATGCCCTGCACGTCATGGCCGGCTGCCGCCATCTGCGCCGCCATGAAGGTCGAGCCGTACAGTCCCTGCTCTTCCCCGGCGACAGTCGCGAACACCAGGGTGCCGGCGAACTGACGGGTGGCGAACAGCCGGGCGAGCTCGAGCACGACCGCTACGCCGGAGGCGTCGTCATCAGCACCGGGGGCGTCGCTGGTGAAGTCCAGCACGTCGGTCACCCGGGAGTCCAGGTGCCCGGTGATGACGTAGAACCGCTCAGGTGATGCGGTCCCCTCAAGTGTCGCGATCACGTTGGTGATCGTGGTCGCCACCGGGATGTTGCTCGAGATGGGCTGCACGAAGGTCTGCTGCTGGACGGTCATCCGGCCCGATGATGTGGCCGCGATGGCCTGCATCTGCGCGAAGACCCAGGCGGTGGCGGCGCCGATGCCGCGCACCGGGTCGGTCTGGCTGGATGCGGTATGCCTGGTGCCGAACTGAGTCAGCCGTAAGATGGTGGCCTGGATCCGGCGGGGATCCACTTCACCCAGCATGGCCCGCAGGTCGCTGGAGGGTGCTGGCCGGGTGAGCGCGGAACCGGCGCCTGCCGTTGCGAGGCGGGCTGTCGCGGCGCTGGCCGGTGCGGACCGTGCGAGGATGGGCGCCGCGACCGCGGTAACGGCCGAGGCGGACAGGAACGTGCGGCGGGTCGAGCCTCTAGATCCCTTAACCTCATTGTTCTCCATAGCTCGAACCAACAATGGATTCCAGCCAGAGTCAAGCCATTCCGGATGATGTTACGGGCCCGCTACCATGCGCCGGAAATTAGCGACTTAAGTAAGTAACCTGTCGTTATGGGACGGGGGCCGCCAGTGGGCTGGCGGCCCCCGTCGGGCTGGGGTCTTGCCGGTTACGGGACGAAGATCAGGCCCTTGGGCGAGACCACGCCGCTGATGGCGACCGCGCTGACCGCGCCGGTCTTCAGGTTGATCGTGCCCAGGGTGTTAGGCGGGTAGGCGGGAGGGGATGGGCAGACGGTCGGGGCGCTGTTCGCGTTACACGGGGCTATCGCGGTGTACGCCGTCCCCGGCTTGAACGAGCCCGTGATGGCATCGACCGTGTTGGCGCCAGAGTCCGTCGTGTACAGCGCACCGCTGGCCGAGGTCGCCCAGGCGGTGTCGTCGACCGGTTTAGAGATCTTCAGGACCTGGAGGTTCTGGCCACTGGCGCCGGAGAAGATCAGTTCCTGGTCCCCCTGGGAGTTCAGCATGAAGTCGCCGGCGAACTCGCGCGAGCTCGACGGGACGACCAGGTTCGAGTCTGGGTCCGTGAGCGCGAGGGCGACCTTCTGGCCGGCGTTCACCCCGGTGGCCGTCGCGTTGTCAGCGAAGAACGGGGTGGCCGAGGCGGTCTTGGCCCCGGAGTTCAGCGTGACCGCGTACACCGCCGGAGCGGACGCCGGTGCCTGGCCGGAGGTCCCCGGTGCGGACGCGCTGATCAGGATCTTCCCGTTGTAGACCGCGACGGCGTCGGTGCCGCCCAGGTGCGGCAGCGGCGACGGGCTGTAGGTGTAGTGCGTGACGGTCCCGCCGGAAACGGTGTACAGGCTGGATTTCGAGTCCTCGTTGACAGTCGCGATGACCCGCCCGGTCGCGGGGTCGGCGCCCATCCCGTCGATCTTGCCCGCCACGTCCCACTGCTTCAGGACGGAACCGTTAGGCGTGAACTCGACAAGAGTGCTGTCCAGGTTGCCGGAAGGGGCCACCTCTCCCTGCGAGCCGACGCCGTTCTGGAATCCGACATAGAGCTTGCCGCCAAGGGCGACAATGTCGTCCGGCTGGGTAAGGTGCTCGGTTTTCGCGGTGCCCTTGCCGTTCGGCTGGTAGCTGTGCTTCAGCGTCGTGCCCAAGACGATCTGCTTAACGCTAAGTGTCTTAGTAGAGGCGCTGGCGCTGGCAGAACCAGAGGAGCCAGAGCCAGCGCTAGAGCATCCGGCGGTACCCAGCAGGCCCGCCGCGACGACCGTGGCGCCCAGCCAAGTAAATTTACGCACACTGTAAATGTTCACAAGCGATGTCTACGCGCTGCAAGTGACCTGCGGCGCAGCAGAGTTCAACGCACAGGCGAACGGCCCAAGGCAGGAAGAGGGCCGAACTCTAAAGATCTGGTCAACGGTCCGCGCGATTCAGGGCCGGGCAGCGCGTGTGCGCGCGCCGTCCGGTCAGCGCTTCAGGCCGTGCTCGATTGCCTCGATGATGCGCGGCCGCAGCTCGGCCACGCTGATGATGGCGTCCACCGAGCCGACCTCGACGGCGCGCTGGATGCTGTGCACGCGGTCGAACTCAGCGGCCGTCTCGCCCAGCTTCTCGGCGCGCACGGACGCCTGCACCTCGGCCAGCTCCGCCGTCAGCGCGGCCCGCTCGGCGCCGCTCACCTCGGCCAGCCGGGCCTGCAGCGACGTCACCCGCGGGTCGTTCGCCGTGCGGGTGCTGACCTCGCCGGCGAACACGACCGCCGCGGCGGGGGCGCCGCCGAGGACGGAGGCGAACGAGCCCTCCAGGGCGAGCACCGTGATGGCCGGGTTCAGCGCCTTGGAGAACACCACGAACGCGCCACCGTGATATCGGGAGATCACGGTGAATACGATCGGCCCGTCGAAGTTGACGATGGCCCGCCCGATCTCGGCGCCGTACTCCAGCTGCAGCCTGCGCATCGACTCCGGTGAGCCGTCGAAGCCGGAGAGGTTGGCCAGTACCACCAGCGGGCGGTTGCCGCTGGCCGCGTTGATCGCGCGCGCCGCCTTCTTCGACGAGCGCGGGAACAGCGTGCCGGCCGTGTAGGTGTCCGGCCCGTCGGTGGGCGGGAAACCGCGGCGCGGCACCGAGCGTGACTCGATGCCGAGCAGGCACACCGGACGGCCGCCTATCCGCACGTCCTGCACCACCGCCGTGTCTGCGTCCGCCATCCCCGCCCAGCGCTCCAGCACCGGGTGGTCCTGGTCGGACAGCGCCCGCATCACCGTGCGGATATCGAACGACTTCTTCCGGTCCGGGTTGTGCTCGGCCGAGAAGATCTGGCCCACCGTGGTGAAGTCGCTGCCGTCGATGATGTGCGGATAATCCGACACGTCCCGGTCGGCCGGGTCGGTGGTGGGGGCGGGCCGCGGCGCGGGCTCACCCGGCACCACGTAGGTGTGCTCGTAGTGCGCCATCAGGATGTCGCGCGCTCCGGCCAGGTTCGGCGCCCAGTACTGGGCCTGCCCGTTCGGGCCCATCACCCGGTCGTAACCGCCGATGCCGAAGTTATCCTCGGCCGACACGCCGCCGGAGAAGTCCAGCGCCTGCTTGCCGGTGAGCACCATGGCCGAGTCTGGCGTCATCACCAGGATGCCCTTGGTGTGCATGAGCATCGTGGCCTCGGCGTTCCAGTACGGCTGCGCGCCCACGTTGATCCCGGCGACGACGATGTTGATCTCGCCGCCCGCCTGGGTGAAATCGACGATCCGCTTGAGCGCGGCCGCCACCCAGTCCATGTTCTCGGTGCCCGACTCCATCGAGATCCGCGCGCCCGCCGAGAGCGCGAACCACTCCAGCGGCACTCCCTGGCGCTCGGCCAGGTCGAGCGCGGCGATCACGCGGGCGCACTCCGGCTCCGACAGGGCGCCCAGCGCCTTCGTCGGGTCGCCCAGCAGCAGCACGCGCTCGACGCCCCCGGGCACCAGCGTGGTCGGCGTGCTCACGACGCCGGCGACGATCGCGGCCGTGTTCCTGCCCCGCGGGCGGACCACCGGCACCAGCGCGCCGCCGTCATCGAGGTCGTACTCGGCGAACCAGCCCTCGCCGGCCAGCATCCTGGCCAGCTCGTACGGGTAGATGTTGCCGCGGCGCGCCGCGCGCAGCACCTTCTGCCGGTAGTCGTCGAGCGGCTGCACCGGCTCAGCCGACGGCTGGCCCACTGAGAGCCGGACGCCGGCGCCGACGTCGTCGCGGATGGTCACGGCCACATCCGACAGTTCACCCGTCTCCGGGTTGCGCCACCGGGCCAGGAAGAGGACCTCCTCCAGGCCCGCGCCGGCCGTGGTCGGCAGCACCCGCTGGACGAGCAGGTCCAGCTCGTCCATGGACAGCTCGACCGGCGGCCAGACGTAGATGACGACCCGGTTGGTGTCGAAGCGCCGCTGCGCCGGTCGCTGCGCCTGGACGGTACGGATCGCGTGGAGGCAGGCGGCGAGCGCGTCCTCGGCCGCGGGCAGCGCGACGAGCCGTCCGTCGGCCTCACGAAGCGGGGTGAGGTCGCGCACCTGGGCCATCGCGACCAGGCGTTCGTCGGCCGGGTTGGCCCGCGCGACGCACCTGAACAGGTACACCTCCTCATCCGCCGACGGCAGCCGGGTCAGGTCGAACTCCCGCAGCCGCTCCAGCTGCATGCGCTCCGCGACCCGCGGGTGCAGGCCCCGGATCAGCCGGTCCTCGCCGAACCCGGCCAGCCCCGCCCCGGCCAGCCCCGCCCCGGCCTCGCCGCGGCGGAAGGTGAAGTGATGGTGCATCAGCGCGCCGCCACCCCCGGCCACGGTGGTGGTGATCCGGTTGACGCACGCAGGCAGCGGCTCCGCCGTGATCACCTCGCCGAGCCGCGCCGCCATCGCGTCCACGTCCGGCTGGCCTGCCCACCGCACATAGACGTCGGCGACCACGTGCGCGCCGGCCGGGACGTCGGCGGCCAGCTCGCCGACGGCGCGCACGGCGTCGGCCAGCTGGGCGAAGTTGACGGCGGTGGTGACCACCCGGGCCTGGCTCCACGTGCTCGGCGGTGACGAACGTGCAGCCCGCGACGTCGCGTGAGCGGACGTCCGACAGGCCCTTGTTGCCGTAGTAGCGGCGGGTCAGCACCTCCAGCAGCGGCGCCGGGTCGGCGCCCGGACGGCCGATGCGCTGGCCGAGCAGCCGCACCAGTGGCTCGGAGACGGCGACCATCGCGGCGATCCGCGCGGCGCGGTCCGGCGAGTCCGGGTTCCGGTCGAGGTGACGCAGGTTCTGCCGCACCCCGGCGTAGACCTCGGCGCGGGCCCGGCGCAGCAGCGGCTGCGCGAACCAGCGGAACACCACGGCGCGGGCGAGGTCGCTCACCGACGGGTAACGCACCTGCGTGGCGGCCACGATGTGCTCCAGCGCCAGGCCGGCTTCCTCGCGCAGCGATTCCGCGGGCGGCGCCTCGGTGAGCCACTGGCGCAGCAGCGCCGACACGACCGCGACGTCGGCCGAGGCGCGCTGCTGGGCCAGGAAGATGCGGAAGACCGCCTCCTCCAGCTCCGGTGTGCGTTCCAGGCCCGCAACACCGTAATGGCCTAGCACCCGCCGCAGCCTGCCCTGGAACATCTCCGGCAGCCCGGCCCGCTCCACGTCGAGGCTCTGCAGGTAGGTGTGGAAGTACTCACGGGCGCTGTGCACCGGGTGCCCGGCGCTGACCTCCTCGCCGGCCTGCCTGTTGCGGGTCAGCTCGGACAGGTCCGCGAACATCTGGAGCAGCTCGACCTCCGCGGTCAGCGGCCGGCCGGACTCGCCCAGCTCGGCGCGCGCGGTGAGGTACCCGGCGAGCGTGCGGCGCTGGTCGTGCGGGTCGACATCGAAACCGAGCAGCAGGCTGCGCAGGTCCTGCAGGCCCCGCTCGGCGCGGTCGGCGGCCGACGCGGCGGCGGGCTCGGCAGGCAGCTCGATCTGGGCGGTCCCCTCCGGGCCGGCGGCCTCCGCTTCCATGCCCTCATCGGCCAGCGGCTCCAGGCGCAGCAGCGCCGCGCCCATCTCCACCTGGCTGCCGACCGAGACCGGCAGCTCCCGCACCCGGGCGCGGAAGGGCGAGCGCAGCACCGTCTCCATCTTCATGCTCTCCAGCACCAGGATCGGCGAGTTCGTGTCCACCTCGTCACCCACGGAGACCGGCGTCGCGACCACCAGCGCGGGCGCGGGGGAGCGGACGACGCCCCCTTCGTCGAGGCTGACGCGGTGGGTGACGCCGTCCACCTCGACCAGGTGGATCGGACCGTTAGTGCTGGTAATGAGCCGGTAACGCTGGCCGTTCACGGTGATCTGGCCGCTGTAGGAGTCGAAGCGCTCGATGTCGGCGTCAGCCGGGTGCACATCGCCGCCGCCGCTGATGCCGACACGGAAGCGCTGGTGCCCGATGCGGGCCACGCTCACCCGGTAGGAGACGCCGCGGAGCTTGAGATCCAGCGGGCGGCTGGTCTCGTGGTGCACCTGCGGGCGGCCGCCGTGCGCGGTGGCGAGCAGCCGCTGCCGGGCGACCTCCTCCTCGTCCTCGTAGGCCTCGATGGACGCCGCGGCGAGCGCTATGGCGGAGTGCCTGCTGCTCACGAGCCTGCCCTCGGCGCGGACCCGGTCGATCCAGCCGGTGTCCGCGCTGGCGTCGATGACCTCGGGCTGGTCGAGCAGGTCGAGGACGAAGCTCTTGTTGGTGACACCGCCCTCGATGATCACGGTGGTCTCGCCCAGCGCACGGCGCAGCCGGGCGAGCGCCTGGCCGCGGTCGCTGCCGTAGGCGATGATCTTGGCGATCATCGAGTCGAAGTCGGCCGGGATGGTGTCACCCTCGCTGACGCCGGTGTTGACGCGGATGCCCGGGCCTGCGGGGAGCTGCAGGCGCACGATGCGGCCGGGGGAGGGGGCGAAGTCGCGGTCCGGGTCCTCGGCGTTGAGCCGCGCCTCGATGGCGTGCCCGGACTCCGCCGGCGGCGGGCCTTCCAGCCTGCCGCCCGCGGCGACGTGCAGCTGCAGCCGGACCAGGTCGGTGCCGGTAGTGACCTCGGTGATCGGGTGCTCGACCTGGAGCCGGGTGTTCACCTCGAGGAAGGCGAACAGCTTCTCCCCAGGGTGGTAGAGGAACTCGACGGTGCAGGCGCCGCGGTAGTCCACCGCCAGCGCGAGCCGCTCGGCCGACGCCTTCAGCCCGGCGATCTGCCCGGGGGCCAGCACCGGCGAGGCGGACTCCTCGATGATCTTCTGGTTGCGCCGCTGCACCGAGCAGTCGCGGACGCCGAGCGCCCACGCCGTGCCCTGGCCGTCGGCGATCACCTGGACCTCAACGTGCCGTGCGCCCGTGACCAGGCGTTCCAGGAAGACGACGCCGCTGCCGAACGCGCGCAGCGCCTCCTGGCTGGTGCGCTCGTACGCTCCGGTGAGGTCTTCGGCCGAGGCGACCATGCGGATGCCGCGCCCGCCGCCGCCCGCGCTGGCCTTGAGCATCAGGGGGTAGCCGATCTCCGCACCGGCGCGCAGCGCGGCGTCGAGGCTCGCGACCTCACCACGGCTCCACGGCGCGACCGGGACCCCGGTCTCCTCGGCGATCAGCTTCGCGCCGATCTTGTCGCCGAGCTTGCGCATCGCGTCCGCGCCGGGCCCGACGAAGGTGACGCCGACCTTCTCGCACAGTTCGGCGAACGCTGGGTCCTCGGCCACGAAGCCCCAGCCGACCCACGCGGCGTCGGCCCCGGTCTCGGCCAGGGCCCGCTCCAGCACGGCGAGGTCGAGGTAGGGGCGGGCCGAGGCCGGACCCAGCGGGTAGGCCAGGTCGGCCTCCCGGACGAAGGTCGCGGACCGGTCCGCATCGGTGTAGAGGGCGACCGTCTCGATCCGGGTCCCGGTCTGCGCGGCAAGGTCCCGGACGGCGTGGATCAGCCGCATCGCGGCCTCCCCGCGATTCACGATGGCGACACGACTGAACAACGACTGAGCCTCCCATGTACCTACGCGCAGCAGGCGACGTCCGATCCCCGGAGCGCCGCCTGCACTTGCCTGCCTACACCTTGCCCTCTTTCTGGCGGATACACCAATGTCGTGCATGGTGCAGGCCGGCGCGGCTGTGTTGTGGGAACCGGACAAAAAGCAGGCCGGCGGGGAAGGCTCCGGCGGCCTGAGCGGCTGCGTTGCGCTGACCTCGGGGGTGAGTGGCGGCCCGGGCCCGCCCGCCCCGCCGCCGGGCCCGCCCGCCCCGCCGCGGGCTCCGCACATCAGGACAATCGTCAGCGGAACCCGGCGACTGGTGCCTTTATCCGATTGCCGATAACGCAGGGCACCGCGGCCCAAAGTGCTTCAGCCGTGCCAACAATTTGCGGCGCCAGGGGTGTCGATTCCGGCGCAGCAGGCGGCCGCCCGCGAGCATCGTGTCAGGTCTTCCGCGAAAGGCATCGCAGAATTCATGGAAGAACCCTTTCGGCGGAATGGCGGGGCATCGAGGCGAAAGGAACAGGAATGGGTGAATCCAACGCTGGCCCGGGCGGGAGCGGCGCAACCCTAGGCAGGAGCGGCACGACCCCAGGCGATGGCGCGGCCCGCGGCGACGGGATGACCCGCGGCGAGCTGCTGAAGGCCGCTGCGGTCGCCGCGCCGGGGCTCCTGCTCGGCAGGGCGGCCGCCGCCGCGGCGGTCGCGCGCACCGGCCCGGCCCGGCGCCCCGGACGATCTCGCGGGATCAAGGGCATGAACGTGCTGCTCTTCCTGACCGATCAGCAGCGCGCCATCCAGCACTTCCCGCGGGGATGGAGCAGGCGGAACCTGCCCGGCATGACCCGCCTGCAGCAGCACGGCATGCTGTTCGAGAACGCCTTCACGAACGCGTGCATGTGCTCGCCTGCCCGCTCGACGCTGATGTCCGGCTACTTCCCGGCCCAGCACGGCGTGAAGTACACGCTGGAGCAGGACATGCCCGCCCCGCAGTACCCGCAGGTCGAGCTGTTGACCCGGTTCAAGAACCTGGCCAGCGTCTCGCGGGCGGCCGGCGACACGCCGGTCTACAAGGGGAAGTTCCACTGCAACAAGCCTGCCGCTGGCTCGGACTGGGTCCCCGAAGACGTCAACAAGTACGGCTTCACCCGGTGGAACCCGCCGGACGCGGGCGCCGACCAGAGCATCCCCGAAGAGGGCGGCGGCATCTACGACAACGACGGCCGCTTCATGAACTCAGAGGGCACAACGGAAGCGGGAACCGAGGGTGCCGTCCAGTACCTGCGCGACACGGCCGCGCAGAGCCAGCCTTTCTTCATGGTCGTATCCCTGGTCAACCCGCACGACGTGCTGTTCTACCCGGCGAGTTACGAGGCCGGGGGATACAACGGCAACTGGCTGGACGGCGAAATCGGCCTGCCGGCGACCGTCAACGAGGACCTGTTAACCAAGCCGACCGTCCAGGCGCAATTCCTGCGGATATTCAATTTCACCGGGCCGATCCCGACCCCGCAGATGAAGCGCAACTACCTGAACTTCTACGGCAACCTGATGAAGGCCTCAGACGAGTACCTGGTCAAGATCCTGAACACGCTGGAGGAGGGCGGCCTGCTGGAGAACACGCTCGTGGTCGCGACGGCCGACCACGGGGAGATGGGCACGGCCCACGGCGGCCTGCGCCAGAAGAACTTCAACTTCTACGAGGAAACGACCCGGGTCCCGCTGGTCTACTCCAACCCCCGCCTGTTCCCCCGGCCGCAGACCAACGATTCCATCGTCTCGCACGTTGACTTCCTGCCCACTCTCGCGAGCCTGATCGAGACGCCGGCGCACGCCCGGGCCCGCTGGCAGGGGGTCGATTACTCCGATCAGATCCTGCGCCGTTCAGCGGCGCCGCCCCAGACCTACACGGTCTTCACCTACGACGACTGGCAGTCGGGGCAGGCCAGCGGTCCTTACCCGCAGCCGCCGAACCACATCGTCAGCATCCGCGAGCACCGTTACAAGATCGCCCGCTACTACGACGCCGCGGGAAAGTCCCGCCCCAATGGGAAATGTATGACCTGAAGACCGACCCGCTCGAACGTGCCAACCTGGCCTACCAGGGGTACCGGCGTACCCCCGAGCAGGAGCGGCAGTACAAGCGCCTGCGGCGCAAGCTCGCCCGCGTCGAGCGGACCCGGCTGCAGCCGCTGGGCTGATCCCGGGGCCTAGCCGACCCCCTGGTCCCGACAGGGCGGCCACGCCGCTCAGAGGCGGGCCAGGCGCTCGTTGGCCGCCGCCACCTGCTCATGATCGATCTCGAACCCGAGGTAGGAGCAGCCGAGCAGGCGGGCCGCCACCCCGGTGGTCCCGGACCCGCTGAACGGGTCGAGCACGATGACGTCCCGGCCCAGCTTCCCGTAGGCCTGGATGCACCGGCGCGGCAGCTCTTCGGGAAACCGGGAAAAGTGCTTCAGCCCGGTGAGCTTCTCGTTGCTGAATTCCCAGATGGAGCCGACCGGAGGCGCGGTGCGGAACGGATGCTGCTCCTGGCGGGCGAACAGGTAGATGGTCTCGTGCTGGCGGTGCGGCCGGCGGCACCTGCCTTCCGGCATCGGGTTGCGCTTGCGCCAGATCACCTCGCCGCGCAGCAGCCAGCCCGCGTCGCACATCGCGATGACGAGCCGGTAGGGCAGGGCGAGAAGGTTGCCGTACCGGAGCCACGGCTCGCCCGGGTCCAGGAAGGCTTTCCGCCGGTGCCGCGGCTTGACGTAGGCGGAGTTCGCCGGGTCGAGTCCGGCCCGGCCCGGTCCGAGGGTGCTGTAGGCGTGGTCCCCGGTGCGCCAGTTCACCGGGGTGTTGTACGCGTCGCCCACGTTGAGCCAGAGCAGGCCGTCCGGCTTCAGCTTCGGCAGCAGCGCGCCGAAGATCGCGGTGAGCTCGGCCAGGTAGGCACGCGGGTCAGCCTCCACGCCGTTGCCCTCGGACATGCGCTGGCCCCAGTACGGCGGGCTGGTCACCGTCACGTCGATGCCGTTGTCCGGCAGATCGGCGATCAGTTTCCGGCAGTCGCCCTCGGTGACCTCGTTCAGCGGGAAGCGACCCAGCGATGTGGCCGTCACCTCACGCTCCCGCCCGTCACCGGTAACCCACGCGTACTATAAACCGCCGCGCAGGCCCGGTGACGGTCCCGGCGCGCCGGTCAGACGCGGCGCCAGCGGGCCTCGGCCAGCCCGTAGATGCCGAACGCGATCAGGCCGAGCGCGGCGAGGATCAGCAGGAACTCACCGAACGGCGCGTTGCGCAGGGTGTGCAGGGACGTGTCCAGGCCGCCCGCCTTGGACGCGTTGAAGGTGATGGCCGCGTCGATCACCAGCACCCCGGCCAGCGCGAACACCAGCCCCCGGGCCACGGTCCCCACCGTGCCCAGCCGCTTCACCATCTTGCGGGTCTGCGGGCTCATCTCCCCGGTGCGCAGGTGCTTCATGAACTTGTGCCGGGCCCCCTCGACCACCAGGGCCAGGCCGGCGATCACGATGATCAGCCCGATGATCCCGATCAGGAAGCGCCCGCCGGCGTGATGCATGACGCTGGCCGTCACGTCCTGCTGCTGGCCGGACTGGTTGGTCTTCTTGCCCGTGATGACCTTGAAGGTCAGCACCGCGAAGGCGGCGTAGACCAGCCCGCGCACCAGGGACTTCAGGCGCGGCCCCGCGCCGTTGCCCTCGCCGGGGACGCCGAACGCGGCCTCGCTGAACCGCCACAGCGCGTAGCCCACGAAGCCGATGGCGAGCAGCCACAGGGCGACGAGGCCGAAGGGCTGGCTGGCCACCAGCTGCAGGGCGCCCTGCTGGTCAGCCTGCTTTCCGCCGTGGCCGATGGCGACCAGGAGGGCGACGATGCCGATGAGGATGTAAATGACGCCGCGGGCGGTCAGGCCTGCGCGGGCCAGTAGCTGGGCCGCGCGGCTGTCCGTGGCCCGCCGGGCCTTCATGGACATACGCGCTGATGATGACGACATCACTGTCTCCGCTCTCGGAAACCGGTCTCGGAAACCGGAAGAACAGCCCACCAAGTGCCCTCGCATCGCCGGTTCATGCACGGCTTCGGGCCCGGGGCCGGCGCCGCTGGCGGAGCAGCAGCCGGATCCGGCGCTCGGAGATCTGGTGCGTGTGATAGCTGAGCCACAGGCACACGGCGGCCAGCGGGAGTTCCACCACGCCGCACAGCAGGAACGACTGCCAGCGCTCCTGCGCCGGGGTGGTCATGCAGTCGAACCACGCGTCCACGATGAGCAGCGTGGCGGTCGCCGACGCCGCGGTGCTCAGGTACCTCGACCGGCGCAGCGCGCAGTAGGCCGTGCTGGCCAGCCCCGCGAGCAGGATGACGTCGAACCCGGCCCAGGCGATGTCGTAGTTCGGTGACAGCTGGCGGGACGGCAGCGACTTGGCGATGTACCCGATCCACGGCAGCAGGATCAGCGAGAACACCACGAACGAGGGGCCGGCCCAGCGCACGAGCCGCGCGTCGTCGGTCAGTACCGCGTTCTCCGGCTCGGGGGCCGCCCCGACCAGGTGGTCGAGCCGGGCGAGCGGGTCCTGGGCATCGGGAGCTGGTTTCACCGTGTACCTCGCCGTCCCGGCCGGGCATGAGCCCGGGCCGCGTGCTGTTCGTGCTGTATATCAGGACTGCCGGACTACGGCTTACAGCGAAGGAACGCCACCGTGACCCTGCACGACATTCCGCTCACCACCCTGGATGGCCAGCCCACCTCGCTCGGTGACCTGCCGGGCACCCTGCTCGTGGTCAACGTCGCGTCCAAGTGCGGCCTCACGCCGCAGTACGAGGGGCTGGAGCGGCTGCACGAGACGTACCGCGACCGCGGGTTCTCGGTCGTCGGCTTCCCCTGCAACCAGTTCGGCGGCCAGGAGCCTGGCACCGCCGATGAGATCGCGGAGTTCTGCTCGGCCACCTACGGGGTGAGCTTCCCGATGCTGGAGAAGATCGAGGTCAACGGGCCGGGGCGGCACCCGGTGTACGAGGAGCTCACCGCGGTGCCCGACGCGGACGGCGAGGCGGGCGACATCCAGTGGAACTTCGAGAAGTTCCTGGTCGGCCCGGACGGGGCGGTCATCGCCCGGTTCCGCCCGCGCACCGACCCCGGGGACCCGGCCCTGGTCGCCGCGATCGAGGCGAACCTGCCCGGCTGACGGCCCTTTTTTTCCCGCAACGAAAACCAGCCGGGGCCGCCCGGTCCGGGAGGATTCCCCGCTCCGGGCGTTCCGGGGGCCGGGGCATATCCTGCTCCGTGGAGAGCGTCACCTGCGGAGAGCTTTGGCGGAGGCAGTCATGGGACTCATGGACAAGGTCAGGGCGCAGAGCACGCAACTCGCCCAGATGGCCCAGGAGACGGCGCGCGAGGGCAAGGTCAAGCTGGACCAGGCCCAGGCCAAGCGCCGGGCTGACGCGATGTTCCGCGATCTGGGCGCGACGGTGTACGCCGAGCGCACTGGCCGGGGTACCCCGGACAGCAAGGAGAAGATCGACCGGCTGGTGGACGCGCTGTCCCGGCAGGAAGCGTCCCAGGGGCTCGGTGATCCCGACGCCAGTGCCCCCGGGGAGGGCGCCCCGGGAGAGAAGGCCGCGGAAGAGAAGGCCGCGGGAGAGAAGGCCGCGGGAGGCAGCACCCCCCCAGCGGGCGCCCCGGGGGAGAGCACCCCGCCGTCGAGCTAAGGCGTGTCTGCGTCCTGCCCGTCGCCCGCCCGCCATTGCCGGCGGTAATAGACCTGGTCACGGCGGGTAAGAACGGACGGGTTCCCGGATGATGCCCCGGGGTATCCGGACGGCTGAGTCACCGGATCGCGCGGAACCCAGACCGGCTGCGCCAGCGGTTCCAGGTCTTCCGCAGGCAGTTCCAGGTCTTCCGCAGGTGGTTCCGGGTCCTCCGCTGGCGGTCCCAGGTCCTGGAAAGTCTTCGGTAGCCCACTCGCTGCGCGGGGGAGCACCTCCTGCGAAGGCAGGGGCCGCGTGGTGGTCAGGCCAAGCACCAGCACGGTGCACCCGCACCCGGTCAGCAGCAGCCAGGCCGGGCGGCTCGCGGAAGCAAACTCCGTGCGTATCGGCCCGTGCAGGTTCGTGTTCAGCAACGCCCCGCTGATTGCCACGCCGAGGGCCTGGCCCATCTGGCGGCTGGCGGAAGCGATGCCGGAGGCCAGGCCCGCCTGGCTGGGCGGGATGGCCGAGACCGCCGCGGTGCTGATCTGGCCGTTGACCATGCCCAGGCCGATGCCGAACACCAGGAAGGCCACGATGAGGTAGAACTCCCCGGACGAGGCGGTCAGCCGCGACATCGCGGCCATGCTCAGGGCCAGGGCGGCGCCGCCCAGCGTCAGCGGTACCCGCAGGCCGTTGCGGGCCGCCAGTCGGGCCGCCAGCAGCGGGCAGACGGCCATGGCCGCGGCCGCGGGCAGCATGTGCAGGCCCGCGTCCAGCGCCGGAAGACCCCGGGTGTCCTGCAGGTAGAGCGTGACCATGAAGAGGAAACCGCCCAGGCTGCCGAACGCGCAGATGCCGGTCAGCACCGCTCCGGTGAACGGCAGGTTGCGAAAGAAGCGGAGATCGATCAGCGGGTCCTTCCTGTGCAGCTCCCACAGGACCAGAACCACCAGCGCCGTACCGGCCAGCCCGAACAGAACGCGGATGGCGGGCTCGCGCCAGTCACTCCGTGCGCCTTCGATGATGGCGTAGATCAGGGACCCGAGCATGACAATGACCAGGACCTGGGCGACCAGGTCAGGCCTGCGCTGGGCGCCGGGCCGCGATTCCGGGATGTACCTGGCCGCCAGGGCGATGGCGGCCAGCCCCACCGGTACGTTGACCCAGAAAATGCTCCGCCAGCCGGCCGCGCCGGTCAGTATCCCCCCGAGGAGCGGCCCGAGCGCCATGCTCACGCCGAACATGCTTATCCAGACCCCGATCGCCCAGGCCCGCTCGGCCCTTCCTTTGAAGACGGTGGCGATAATGGATACCGCGACGGGGTTGAGCATTGACCCGCCGATCGCCTGCACCACGCGGAATGCGATAAGCCAGCTAAGGCTGGGCGCCACGGAGCACAGTGCTGAGCTGACGGTGAACACCGTCAGCCCGGTCTGGAAGACGCGCCGGCGGCCGAAGCGGTCGGCCGTGGCCCCCGCGAGCATCACCAGACTGGCCAGGACCATCGTGTAGCCGTTGACGATCCACTGCAGGCCGGATACGGAGGCGTTCAGTCCCCTGGCGATCGTGGGCAGCGCGACATTGACGATCGTGTTGTCGAGGCCGACGATGAACAGGCTCAGGCAGCAAGTGGCGAGAATCAGCTGATGGCGCCGAGAGTGAACCCGGCGCGCACGCATACCCCGGCTGTGACGAGTCATAGACGAGTAACGTCACCCCGTTCACCCGGCTCACATATCCGCAAGTATGAAACTATAGGCGCATCGCGCACCATCCCTCACATCAATAATTAAATCCAATAACCGTGACGGAAAATGCCGTCCCGGCTGACCGGATCGCGTACTTTATCCCGATTCCGCACGACGGCCCGAAGGGCTCACGGGCCGCCGGGAACGGGACTTAGCTGACGGTCATGTCCGGACCTGGCCCGGCTCAGGCGAGGCACGCCCTAGTGGCAGGCGAACTGGGCGGCGGTCGAGGACGGGACGCCGCCGGTGGACGCGGCCGGTTTCGGTGCCGCCGGTCCGGCGGTCACCGAGTACCCGTTCGTGCCCAGCAGGACGCGCACCTTGGCCAGCCCCTTGACCTGCTGCAGTGAGCCGCCCGGGATGACCTTCTGGACCAGCCTGGCCCCGGCCAGGTCGCCGGGCGGGTACTGGATCGCGGTCTGGCTGATGTCGTGGGCCGGCCAGGTCAGCCCGTCCTTGACCGGGAAGCCCAGCCGGGACAGATCAGTGCCGGTGCTGGCGGACAGGCCGCCGATCAGCGTCCCGTTCCAGACCTCGACCGGCACCTGGCTGCGATGCAGTTTCCGGCTGGCCGTCCTGGGCCGCGGCCTGGGCTTGATGGCCGGCTTGTCGTTCTTCAGCTCGCTGAACAGTGCCTGCGACTCCTTGGTGTCCCACAGCACCGCCAGCTGGCCCGTCGGGGTCTGGTAGTTGTAGTTGGACAGCGGCACGGTCATGAACCGGACGTCGCCGGGGGAGATGCCGCGCATCTGGTCCGCGAGTGCGGCCACGTTGAGGCCCTGGTTGACCTTGATCGCGGCCAGCGCGGCCCGCAGGAACCGGTCCAGCTTGATCGGGTTGGCCAGCGTCCCGGAACTGATCGCCTCGGTGAGCATCGAGGACAGCAGGCGCTGCTGGTCCTGGATCCGGGCCAGGTCCGAGGTGGCGAACGAGTGACGGTCCCGGGCGTACTCCAGCGCCGTGATCCCGTTCACGTGGTGGTGCCCCCTGGACAGGTGCAGCCCGCTGTAGGGGTCGTCCACCGAGAACGGCAGGCAGATGTTGACGCCGCCCAGGGCGTCGATGACCTTGACGAAGCCCAGGAAGTTGACCTGGATGAAGTCATTGATGGTCAGCCCGGTGTTGGCCTCCACGGTCTGGACTACCAGCGGCGGGCCGCCCAGGCCGTAGGCTGCGTTGATCTTGTTCATGCCGTGCCCGGGAATGTTCACCCAGGAGTCGCGGGGCAGGCTGATCACCGTGACCCGGCTCCGGTCACCCGACACGTGGACCAGCATCAGCGTGTCGGAGTTGGAGCTGACCACCCGGCCCACGTGCAGCGCGAGCTGCTGGTGGCGGGTCAGCCCGGAGCGCTGGTCCACCCCGGCCACCAGCACGTTCAGCGGCCCGCTCGACGGGGTGCCGGCGGTGCCCGCGTTGACCCGGCCGATGGTGTCGTTGATGTAGCTGGTGAACCCCCAGGCGGTCCCGGCGACGAACAGGACCACCGCGGACAGGGCGCCGCACACGGTGAGCATGACGCGGCGCCGCCTCGCCTTGCGGCCCGCGGCGATGCGGGTTATCAGCCGCTGCTGCGCGGCCGACGCCGCGGTCCGGCGCCTCCCGCCGCGGGGCTGGGCCCCCGGCCGGTCAGCACGGGGCTGGTCAGCACGAGGCTGGCCAGCACGGGGCCCCGGCCGCCAAACGGGCTGATCCGGCGGCTGGCCGGGCCCGGTCACCGGCTCATCCGGTGCGCCGGGCGGCCCGCCCGGGGCACCGCCCGGCTGCCGGGCGCCTGGCGCAGCACGGGACCCGGAACCGGCCATCCAGCCAGGCTCACGGTATCCACCCGTCGCGTCGTCGCCGTTGTCGGCCATCGGCCCCCCAGATGCCGGCTCTCAGTAGGCTAGCGCGGCCGCCGGGGATTGGCCGGGAGGCCGGGCGTGTCCCCCGGATTGCCGGTCATATCCCGGATGAGGGAACTATCCGGATGAGGGACTATCCGGCCGGCGGCTCGGGGTCGCGTGGCAGTCCCAGCATCCGCTCGCCGATGATGTTCAGCTGGATGTCGGTGGTCCCCCCGCCGATGGTCAGCGCCCGGGTGAGCAGGACCTGCCGGGCCCATGGATTCGAGGCCAGCGCAGCCCCGGGTCCCTGCATGGACCAGCACAGCTCGGCGACCTCCTGGGCGTGCCGCATGCCGAGCAGCTTGCGGACGCTGCCGGTGGCCCCCGGCTCGGTCCCGGACAGCTGCTTCAGCGTGACCCGCATGCCGAGCACGTCGATCGCGTGCCCCTCCGCGACCAGCCGCCCGGCCGCCTCGAGCCGGGCCTGGCGGGCCGGCTCGTCCAGCCCGCGCAGCACCTCCAGCAGCTCCGGCGTGCCACAGCCGAACGTCCAGGTCCGCGACAGGGACACGCGCTCGTTGGCCAGCGTGGTCCTGGCCACCGGCCAGCCGTGCCCGACCTCACCCACCACCAGGTCGTCCGGCACCAGCACGCCGTCCAGGAAGACCTCGTTGAACATGGCGTCCCCGGTCAGCTCGCGCAGCGGGCGCACCGTTACCCCCGGCGATTTCATGTCGACCAGGAAGTAGGTGATGCCCGCGTGCCGGCGGCTGGACGGATCCGTCCGCGCCACGCAGATGGCCCAGTCCGCCTCCCTGGCCAGGGACGTCCAGATCTTCTGGCCGGTCAGCCGCCAGCCCGCGCCCCCCTGGCCATCCCCTTCCGCCCGCTCCGCCCGGGTGGTCAGGCCGGCCAGGTCTGAGCCCGCGCCGGGTTCGCTGAACAGCTGGCACCAGGTGATCTCGCCGCGCAGCGTGGCGGGCAGGAAGCGCTCCTGCTGCGCCGCGGTGCCGTAGCCGACCAGGGCCGGCACGACCCAGGCGCCGATCAGCAGGGCCGGGGTGCGGAGCCGGGCCCGCTTCATTTCCTCCGCGATGACCAGCTGCTCCAGCGGGCCGGCCGCCCGGCCCCAGGGGGCGGGCAGATGCGGGACCACCCAGCCGCCGGCGGCCAGCCGCGGGGTGCGGGCCGGGGGCTCGAGCGCCGCGATGGCGGCCAGCTCCGCGCGGATCTGGGCGCGCAGCGGCCCGGCCTCCGCGGGCAGGTTGACCCGGACGGGCCGGTGCGCGCCGCCGAGGGCCAGCTCCGCGGCCTGGCGGGCCCAGTCCCCGCTGGGACCGAGCAGCGCACGCAGGCAGAGCGCGCGCCGGTAGTACCAGTGGGCGGGATGCTCCCAGGTGTACCCGATCCCGCCGAGGACCTGGATGCACTCGTGGGTGCAGCTGACCGCGGCGTCGAGGGCCACGACCGCGGCCACCGCGGCGGCGAAGTGGCGCCCGGCTGGCCCCCCGGTCGCGTCATCGTCGGGGGTGTCCGCCGGAGCATCCTGGGCGGTGGCCGCGTCCCAGGCGGTGGCGGCGTCCCAGGCGGCCGCGGCGGCCTGCTCGGCCGCGGTGAGCATCCGCGCGCACCGGTGCTTGACCGCCTGGAACTGGCCGATGGGCCGGCCGAACTGGTGCCGGATCCTGGCGTGCTCCGCCGCCGTCTGCACCGCCCAGCCGGCGATGCCGCACGCTTCGGCGGCGAACAGCACGGCCGTCAGGCTGGTGACATCGCTGCGGGTGAGCCCGGGCAGGACCCGCCCGGCGGGCACCGGGACCCGGGCGGCCCGGACCGCGGCCAGCGGGCGGGTCGGGTCGAGGCTGTCCAGCCCGGTGATGGCCAGGTCCGCGGCGTTGACCACGGCCCACCGTTCCTGCGTCCCGGTCAGCACCGGCAGCACGACGAGGTCGGCCAGGCCCGCCCCCAGGACCGGGACCGATTCGCCGTCGAGGATGAGGCCGCCGCCGGTGGCCGTGCCGGTCAGCCCGGGGGCCAGCGCGACGGCCGCGGACCGTGACCCGTCCGCCAGCCCGGCCAGCAGCTTGCGTGTCTCGCCGTCGGCGGGCCGGGCCGCGGCCAGCAGCGCACCCGCCAGCGCCGTGGGCAGGAACCCGCCGGGCGCCAAGGCGTGCCCCAGTTCCTCCAGGGCCACCGCCAGCTCGCTCAGGCCGTAGCCCTGGCCGCCGGATTCCTCGGGCAGGTGCAGGCCGAGCAGGCCCTGCCCGGCCAGGGCGGGCCGCAGCACGTCCGGGTAGCTGTCCGGGCCGTCCCCAGGTGGCCCGCAGTGCCGCCCGGCCCATCCGCGTACCGACGCCGCCAGCTCCAGATGGTCTTCGCTGACACCGAGCGCCATGGTTCACCTCGCTGTGAGAGCAGGCCTGTGCCGCCACAGTAAAGCGAGATCCGCGTGGTGGGAATCAGCGGGTAACGACGCCCGAGTACGGCCGGACCAGGTCAACAATGAGTACATGCAGCCAGAGCCGCCCGCAGGTGGTTCCCCGGGCGGGCCAAACCCGGATCAGCCCGTCCCGGCGGGGCCCGTCCCGCGGGGCCCGTCCCCCGGGGCACCGCATGCTCCGCCCCCCGCGCCCGGTCCGGGTCCGCAACCCGGTCTGGTACGCGCTGGTCACCAGGGCCGAGCACGCCGGGCACGAGGCCGTGGGTGACGTCCATAAGGCCGTGCCGGCCTGGCGGCGCAGCACCCCCGGCGAGCACCGCTGGCCGGTCACCATCAGCGTGATCGTGGCCATCGTCCTGCAGCTCCTGCTGCCGGACCAGCTGACCATGCACCCGCTGCCGCACTACCTGCTGCCCGTCCTCGAAGGCGGGGTGCTGCTCGGCCTGGCCATCGCCAACCCGGTGCGCATCGAGCGGCGGGGCCCCTTCGTCCGCTGGGTCAGCATCGTGCTGATCCTCCTGATCACCACGGCCAACGCGGCCTCAGCGGTGCTGCTCATCCAGCACATCATCATCGGCCACGCCGGACATCGCCGGCCCCGCTGCTCGCCTCCGGGGCCGCCATCTGGGGCACCAACGTCATCGCCTTTGCCCTCTGGTACTGGGAGTTCGACCGGGGCGGCCCGGTGCACCGCGCCCACGGCACCTTCCAGTACCTGGACTTCCTGTTCCCGCAGATGACCATCGACCACCTGGTTGACCCGGACTGGGAACCGCGGTTCGTGGATTACCTGTACCTGTCGTTCACCAACGCCACCGCGTTCAGCCCGACCGACGTCATGCCGCTGGCCCGCTGGGCCAAGCTGACCATGCTGGTCCAGTCGGCGGTGTCCCTCTCGCTCGGTGCGCTGGTCATCGCCCGCGCGGTGAACATCCTCCCGGCCTGACCTGTCTCACCTGTCTGGCCGGCCTGGCCCGGGGCATCCCCATGGCCAACCCGGTTACCACCGGGTATCATGGCCGTTGTTACTCGTCGGTAGCAGTCCTGGGCGCACCAACACTTGTCAGAACTGCTCTTCAGAATGGGGGCGGCCATGGGTCACTACAAGAGCAACCTTCGCGACATCGAGTTCAACCTGTTCGAGGTGCTGCGCCGGCAGGACCTGCTGGGCCGCGAGCCCTACCCGGACGTTGACGAGGAGACCGCGCGCGGCATCCTCGACGAGGTCAACCGGCTGGCCACCGGCCCGATCGCCGAGTCTTTCGCGGACGCCGACCGGAACCCGCCGGTGTTTGACGCTGACACCGCGTCGGTGCGGATGCCCGACAGCTTCAAGAAGTCGTTCGCCGCGTTCATGGACGCCGAGTGGTTCCGCCTCGACCTGCCGCCTGAGCTGGGCGGGATCGCCGCGCCGCGCACCCTGGCCTGGGCAGTGGCCGAGTTCATCCTGGGCGCCAACCCCGCGGTGTGGATGTACTCCGGCGGCCCGAACTTCGCCCACGTGCTGTGGACCATCGGCACCCCGGACCAGCAGCGGTTCGCGGAGCAGGCCATCAACCGCAAGTGGGGCAGCACCATGGTGCTGACCGAGCCCGAGGCCGGCTCGGACGTGGGGGCCGGCCGGACCAGGGCCATCGAGCAGCCCGACGGCACCTGGCACATCGAGGGCGTCAAGCGGTTCATCACCAGCGCCGAGCACGACATGGCCGAGAACATCTTCCACCTGGTGCTAGCCCGCCCCGAGGGGGCCGGGCCCGGCACCAAGGGCCTGTCCATGTTCCTGGTGCCCAAGTACCTGGTCGGCCCGGACGGTGAGCTCGGCGAGCGCAACGGCGTCCGGGTCACCGGGGTCGAGCACAAGATGGGCCTCAAGGCCTCCACCACCTGCGAGCTCACCTTCGGCGCGGACCGCCCCGCGGTCGGCACGCTGGTCGGCGGGGTGCACGACGGCATCCGGCAGATGTTCCTGATCATCGAGCACGCCCGGATGATGGTCGGCACCAAGGCCATCGCCACCCTGTCCACCGGCTACCTGAACGCGCTGGAGTACGCCCGGCAGCGGGTCCAGGGTGCGGACATGACCCAGATGGCGGACAAGACCGCGCCGCGGGTCACGATCATCCACCACCCCGACGTCCGCCGGATCCTGATGATGCAGAAGGCGTACGCCGAGGGCATGCGGGCGCTGATGCTCTACACCGCCTCCTGGCAGGACGCGGTGCAGATCGCCAAGGCCGAGGGCCGGCACCGAACCGGGCACCACGGGCGACCTGGCGGCCCGGGTCAACGACCTGCTGCTGCCCATCGTCAAGGGGGTCGGCTCCGAGCGGGCCTACGAGCTGCTCACGCAGTCCCTGCAGACCTACGGAGGCTCGGGCTTCATCCAGGACTTCCCGGTCGAGCAGTACATCCGGGACGCCAAGATCGACAGCCTGTACGAGGGCACCACCGCGATCCAGGGCATGGACCTGTTCTTCCGCAAGACCCTGCGCGACCAGGGGGTGGCCCTGGGTGCCGTGCTCAGCGAGATCAAGGAGTTCGCGGCCGGCGAGGCCGGCAACGGGCGGCTCAAGACCGAGCGGGCCGCGCTGGCCGCCGCGGTCGCTGACGTCGAGGCCATGGTCGCGGCCCTGTCCGGGTACGCGCTCGCCTCGCTGGAGCAGCCCGCCGAGGTGTACAAGGCCGGGCTGAACAGCACCCGGCTGCTGATGGCCCTGGGCGACCTGCTCATCGGCTGGCTGCTGGCCCGCCAAGCCGAGGTCGCGGTCCGCGCCCTGGACGAGGGCGCCGGCCGCGACGAGGCCTTCTACCAGGGCAAGCTGGCCACGGCGCGGTTCTTCGCCGAGACCGTGCTGCCCCGGCTGGCGGTGGAGCGCCAGATCGCCGAGACCACCACGCTGGACCTCATGGAACTGCCCGAGGAAGCCTTCTAGATTTCGTACTGCACGGCTGCGCGCTGGCTGACGATCGGCTGCACGTACTTCCCGATGATGTCCCGGTGTACCGGGTGGTCCCGGTACACCAGGTAGTCCTCGACGTTGTCGAAGTCCGCCACCACCGCGAACTGGTAGTTGCCCGGGTTCATGCCGGCGTCCAGGCCCACGTGGTAGGCCTTGATCTGCTCGATGGCCCCGGGCAGCGTGCGCAGCTGGCGGGCGAGTTCCTGCTGCTGCTCCTCGGAGGTCTGCGGGGTGAACGTGAACAGCACGGCGTGCCGGAACATCGCGGTCCCTTTCTCGTGGACAGGTCGGCCCTCTTGCGCTTAACCCCAGGCCAGCATGACCGTCGGGTCATGCAGCATGGCGCCGATGTCGCGGAGCACGGCCGAGCCCAGGTCGCCGTCCACGATGCGGTGGTCGAACGACAGCGACAGGGTCGTCACCTTGCGCACCGCGAGCTGGCCGTCTACCACCCACGGCGCGTCCCTGATCTGCCCGAAGGCCAGGATGGCCGCTTCCGGCGGGGTGATGATCGGGGTTCCCGCGTCCACCCCGAACACGCCCACGTTGGTGATGGTGATCGTGCCGCCGGTCAGGTCGGCCGGGGTCGCCTGGCCCGCCCGCGCCGACTCGGCCAGGCTGGCCAGCGCCCGGGCCAGCCCCGGCAGGCCCAGCGCGTCCGCGCCCTTGATGGTCGGCACGATCAGCCCGCGGTCGGTGGCGGCGGCGATGCCCAGATTCACGTAGTGCTTGACCACGATCTCCTGCGCGTCCTCGTCCCAGGTGGAGTTGATCATCGGGTGGCGGGCCACCGCGATCAGCAGGGCCCGGGCCACCAGCAGCAGCGGTGAGACCCGTACCCCGGCGAACTCCGGCAGCTCCCGCAGGCGCCGCACCGCCTCGACCGTGGCCTCCACGTCGACCTGCAGGAACTCGGTGACGTGCGGGGCCCGCCGTGCGCTCTGCGTCACCGCCGCCGCGGTGTGCTTGCGGATCCCCCGGATCGGGATGCGCTCCTCCTGAAGGCCAGGCCGTCCCCCCGCGACCCCGGGCGCTATCCCCCCGGCCGCCGCCTGCTGCACGTCGTCCCGGGTGATGGACCCGCCCGGCCCGCTGCCGGCCAGCCCGCCCAGGTCCACGCCCAGTTCCCGGGCGAGCTTGCGCACCGGCGGCTTCGCCAGCACGCTCGGGTGGCCGCCCGGCGCACCGTTGGCGCGGCCCGGGGACAGTCCAGGATCCGCAACGGAACCGTTCCCGGCCGGTGCCTTGCGCGGCCGCCGGGTGGTCGCGCCGGCCTTGACGCCGTAGCCCACCAGCACAGCCTGCCGTTCCTCGGCGGGCGGGACCGGCGGGACCAGGTCCTCCGACGAGGGACGCGGCCCGGCGGCCGCGATGGCCGCCGGGTCGGCGGGCGGCGCCGCGGCGGCCGCGGCGGGGGCAGACGGCGGGGGCGGCTGCCCCCGGCCCGCTTCCCGCCACCCCGGGCACGTCGACGGCGATGATCGGCGTGCCGACGTCCACCGTCTGGCCCTCGGGCACCAGCAGTTCGGCCACGACGCCCGCGTACGGGCTGGGCAGCTCGACCACGGCCTTGGCCGTCTCGATGTCCACGATGATCTGGTTCACGGTCACCGTGTCACCCGGCTTCACCCGCCAGGTGACGATGTCCGCCTCGGTCAGTCCCTCGCCCACGTCGGGGAGCCGGAACTGCCGGCGCTGCGCAGCCGCAGACTCAGTCATGCCAGTCCCCTTTCAGGCGGTGAAGGTGCGGTCCACGGCGTCCAGCACCCGGTCCAGGTCGGGCAGGTAGTGGTCCTCCAGCCGCGACGGCGGGTACGGGGTGGAGAAGCCGCCCACCCGCAGCACCGGCGACTCCAGCTGGTAGAAGCACTCCTGCGTGATCCGGGCCGCGATCTCCGCGCCCAGGCCGCCGGTGACCGGCGCCTCGTGGGCCACCACGCACCGGCCGGTGCGCCGCACCGACCCGCAGATGGTCTCCAGGTCCAGCGGGGACAGCGAGCGCAGGTCGATGACCTCGACCGAGCGTCCGTCGGCCCGGGCGGCCACGGCTGACTCCACGCAGGTCCGGACCATCGGCCCGTAACACAGCAGGGTCACGTCGGTGCCGTCCAGGACGATCCTGGCCCGGTCCAGCGGCAGCGCGCCGTCCAGGCCGGCGGCCGTCTCGACCTCGGCCTTGTCCCAGTAGCGGCGTTTCGGCTCGAAGAAGATGACCGGGTCGTCGCAGTGGACCGACTGCTGGATCATCGTGTAGGCGTCCGTGGAGTTGGCGCAGGCCACCACGCGCAGCCCGCCGATGTGCGCGAACAGCGCCTCCGGGGACTCGCTGTGGTGCTCCACCGCGCCGATCCCGCCGCCGCACGGGATCCGGATCGTGACCGGCATGGTCACGTGGCCCAGCGAGCGCATCCGCATCTTGGCCAGCTGGCTGACGATCTGGTCGAAGGCCGGGAACACGAAGCCGTCGAACTGGATCTCGCAGACCGGCCGGTAGCCGCGCAGCGCCAGCCCGATCGCGGTGCCGATGATGCCCGACTCAGCCAGCGGGGTGTCAACCACCCGGTTCTCGCCGAAGTCCTTCTGCAGGCCGTCGGTGACCCGGAACACGCCGCCCAGCTTGCCGACGTCCTCGCCCATCACGAGCACGCGGGGGTCGTCCTCGAGCGTCTTGCGCAGCCCCGCGTTGATCGCCTTGGACAGCGTCATGACCGTCATCGGGCTTCCTCCCCGGCGAACGAGTCGAGGTAGGCCGCGTACTGCTCGCGCTCGGAGTCCAGCAGCGCGTTCGGCCCCGCGTAGACGTTCTCGAAGATGGCCAGCGGCCGCGGGTCCGGCATCTCCAGGCAGGCCTGGCGGACCCGGCCGCCCAGCTCGTCCGCCTCGGCGTCCACGCTGGCCAGGAACGCGGCGTCGGCGGCACCGGTGCGCACCAGGTACGCCTTGACCCGCTCGATCGGGTCCTTCAGCTTCCACGCTTCCAGCTCGCTGGCCAGCCGGTACCGGGTCGGGTCGTCGGTGGTGGTGTGCGCGCCCATCCGGTAGGTGAACGCCTCGATGAGCATGGGGCCCTGGCCTTCGCGGGCCGCCTGCATGGCCTTCCTGGTCACCGCCAGGCAGGCCAGGACGTCGTTGCCGTCCACCCGCAGGCCGGGGAAGCCGAACCCGCTGGCCCGCTGGTAGAGCGGGATACGGCTCTGCCGCTCCAGTGGCTCGGAGATGGCCCACTGGTTGTTCTGGCAGAAGAACACCACCGGCGCGTTGAACACCGAGGCCCAGATGAACGCCTCGTTGACGTCGCCCTGGCTGGTGGCGCCGTCACCGAAGTAGACGATGACCGCCTCGCCGTCCTCGCCCACCGCGCCGTCCCGCTGGATGCCCATCGCGTAGCCGGTGGCGTGCAGCGTCTGGCTGCCGATCACGATCGTGTACAGGTGGAACTTGTGCGCGGCGGGATCCCAGCCGCCGTGGCTGACCCCGCGGAACAGCTCCAGCAGCCGGCTCGGGTCCAGGCCGCGGCACCAGGCCACGCCGTGCTCGCGGTAGGTCGGGAAGGCCATGTCGCGCGGCCCGAGCGCGCGGCCCGAGCCGACCTGGGCCGCTTCCTGCCCGAGCAGCGAGGCCCAGATGCCCAGCTCACCCTGCCGCTGCAGGGCGATGGCCTCGGTGTCGATCCGGCGGACCAGGACCAGGTCCCGGTACAGGTCTTTCAGCTCGCCATCGGTCAGCTCCAGCGGGTAGTCCGGATGCTCGACCCGCTCGCCCTCCGGGGTGAGCAGCTGGATAGTTTCGGTGCGCGGCCCCGGCGGCCCGTCCAGGCCGGCCTGGCCTCCCGGTGCGGCGACCGCACCGTCGGCGTTGACGGTCACGTGGCACTCCCTCTGGTGGTGGGGTTCACGAGCCCCCATGGTGGTGGGGTTCACTAGGTCATCGTGGCAGACCGGGCTGCGCCGACGGAAACCCCGGTACGCAAGACCCAGACTCAAGGGAGGCGGGAACCAGTGGCCCGAATCGTCGTCAACGTGATGCTCCGCCAGGAGATCCACGATCCGCAGGGGGAGGCGATCGCCAGCGCGGCGCACCGGCTCGGCTTCGGCCAGGTGCTCGGGGTCCGGCAGGGCAAGCGGTTCGAGGTGGAACTGAGCGGGCCCGCGGACGAGGCCGCGCTGGGCCGCGTGGCCGAGCTGGCCGGGGAACTGCTGGCTAACCCGGTGATCGAGGAGTTCACGTTGCACGAGAGCTGACCTGAACCGGCCCTTTCCGCCGCCGGGCCCATGGAGCACAACTACATAACACTAAGAGTTCACGATTATCCGCGCCAGGGCCGGGAAAGGTCTCAAGTGGCCAGCGCCAAGACGGGATGAGGGACCTGAGGGCGGATGCGGGCTCACATGAGACGCGCCGAGGAGTCGATTGTGGACGTTGAGTTCTGCCTGGTGTTTCCGCATGAGGCACTCAGCGTGCCGGTCATGCGCAAGGTCCTGGGCGACACCCTACGCCGGCTCGGGGCCGATGAGGAAGGGGTCAGTGACCTCCTCCTCGCGGTGACCGAGGCCTGCACCAACGTGCTCAAGCACGGTGCACCCGGGCCGAGGTACGAGGTGGTGGCCCGGATCGGCCAGCGCGGCTGCCTCATCCAGGTGCTGAACGACGAGCGCGGCCTCGATCCGCTGCTGGTGCCGGCCCCGCGCCGGCCCATGTGGGACGCGGTGCACGCACCGGGGCGCTTCCGCCGCCGGGCGGCAGGCACCGGGCCCCGGCGGGTCCCGCGCCCCAATGGGCGGTGGCGCCCGGCCGGGCAGCCGCTCACCGAGGACCAGATGATCGCCCTGCTGCCGGAGTCCGGCCGCGGCCTGGCCATCATGCGGGCGTGCGTGGATGATGTGACGCTGAGCAGCGGGCCCGGCCTGGGCACCGTTGTCTCCCTGGAGAAGCGGATGGAGTGGCGGGACGACGCGCCGCTGCTGGAGGGCGAGCTGCGGAACGCGGGCTGACTGCGGCCCGGCCCCCGGATACCGCCCCTGACCATCCGGCCGGGCACGGTAACCTGCAGGCAGACCACCCCGCTCTCCCTCTGCGAGGACGCTCATGACAGCCCGTGTGGGCGTCATTACCTTCCCTGGGTCGCTGGATGACGCCGATGCCGCGCGCGCCGTGGCCCGGGCCGGCGCCGAGCCGGTCCCCCTCTGGCACGGTGACCGCGATCTGGGCGGCCTGGCCGCCGTGGTCCTGCCGGGCGGCTTCTCCTACGGTGACTACCTGCGCTGCGGGGCCATCGCCCGGTTCGCGCCCGTGATGGGCGAGCTCATCCCGGCGGCCCGCGCCGGGCTGCCGGTCCTGGGCATCTGCAACGGCTTCCAGATCCTGTGCGAGGCCCACCTGCTGCCGGGCGCGCTGACCCGGAACGCGGGCCTGCGGTTCATCGACCGTGTGGTCCGGGTGCGCATCGAGGACACCGGCACCCCGTGGACCGCGGACTACGCCGAGGATCAGGAGATCAGCGTGGTACTCAAGAGCGGCGAGGGCGCGTACGTGGCCGATCCGGCCACGCTGGCCCGGCTGACCGCGGCGGGCCAGGTCGTCGCGCGCTACGCAGGCGGCAACCCGAACGGATCCGTTGGGGATATTGCGGGCGTGCGCAACGAAGCAGGCAATGTGGTCGGGCTGATGCCGCACCCGGAGCACGCGATCGACGCGCTGACCGGGCCCGGCGCCGACGGCCTGGGCTTCTTCACCTCCGTGCTCCGTGAGCTGGCCGGCCGGTGAGCGGCTCGGCAGGCACCGGCTCGGCAGGCTCCGGCTCGGCAGACACCGTCGCGCGGGCGGCGGGCACGCCCGGCCAGCCGCAGCCTTACGCTGAGCTCGGCCTGACCAGCGGGGAGTACGCGCGGATCGGCGAAGTGCTGGGCCGTCGTCCGACCGACGCGGAGCTGGCCATCTACTCGGTGATGTGGAGCGAGCACTGCTCGTACAAGTCGTCCAAGGTCCACCTGCGCCGGTTCGGGGAGACGGCGCCGCCGTCCCCGGCCCTGCTCGCCGGGATCGGCCAGAACGCGGGCGTGGTGGACATCGGCCAGGGCTACGCGGTCACGTTCAAGATCGAGTCGCACAACCATCCCTCGTACGTGGAGCCGTTCCAGGGCGCGGCGACCGGCGTGGGCGGGATCGTGCGCGACATCCTGGCCATGGGCGCCCGCCCGGTCGCGGTGATGGACGCGCTGCGGTTCGGGCCCGCGGACGCGCCGGATACCCGCCGGGTGCTGCCCGGGGTGGTGTCCGGCATCTCGTTCTACGGCAACTGCCTCGGCCTGCCCAACATCGGCGGTGAACTGGCCTTCGACCCCTGCTACCGGGGGAACCCGCTGGTCAACGCGCTGTGTGTCGGAGTCATGCGGCACCAGGATCTCAAGCTCGCCGCGGCCCGCGGGACCGGCAACAAGGTGATCCTGTTCGGCTCCCGGACCGGCCCGGACGGCATCGGCGGTGCCTCGGTGCTGGCCAGCGCGACCTTCAGCGAAGGCGATGCCGCCAAGCGGCCCAGCGTGCAGGTCGGCGATCCGTTCATGGAGAAGCTGCTCATCGAGTGCTGCCTGGAGCTGTACGCGGCCGATCTGGTGACCGGCATCCAGGACCTGGGCGCGGCCGGCGTCGCGTGCGCCACCACCGAGCTGGCCGCCGGCGGCGGGGCGGGAATGGACGTCGACCTCGACGCGGTGCCGCTGCGCGACCCGGCGCTCGGCCCGGCCGAGATCCTGATGAGCGAGTCGCAGGAACGCATGATGGCCGTGGTCGAGCCCGGCCACGTCGGCCAGTTCATGGAGGTCTGCGCCCGCTGGGGCGTGCTGGCCACGGTCATCGGCGAGGTCACCGGCACCGGCCGGCTGCGGATGACCTGGCGCGGCGAGCAGGTGGTGGACATCCCGCCCGCCAGCGCGGCCGACGAAGGCCCGGTCTACCGGCGGCCCATCGCGCGCCCGGCGGGCCAGGACGCCCTGCTGGCCGACGACCCGGCCGCGCTGCCCCGGCCCGGGAGCGGCCCGGAGCTGCGGGCCACGCTGCTGGCCCTGCTGGCCTCGCCCGGGCTGGCCGACAAGAGCTGGGTCACCGAGCAGTACGACCGGCATGTGCGGGGCAACACGGTCCTGGCCACGCCGCAGGACGCGGGCGTGATCCGGATCGACGAGCAGACCGGCCTCGGGATCGCGCTGGCCACCGACGGGAACGGCCGGTTCGATCTGCTCGACCCCTACGCGGGCGCCCAGCTGGCGCTGGCCGAGGCGTACCGCAACGTGGCCGCCACCGGCGCGGTTCCGCTCGCGGTGACCAACTGCCTGAACTTCGGCTCGCCGGAGGACCCCGGGGTCATGTGGCAGTTCAGCGAGGCGGTCCGCGGGCTCGCCGATGGATGCGCCGCCCTCGGGGTGCCGGTCACCGGCGGCAACGTCAGCTTCTACAACCAGACCGACGAGACGCCCATCCACCCCACGCCGGTGGTCGGCGTGCTCGGCGTGCACGCTGACGTGACCCGGCGGGTCCCGCTGGGGCTGCGCACCGAGGGGGCAACGGTGCTGCTGCTCGGCCGGACCGCGGCCGAGTTCGGCGGGTCAGCCTGGGCCCAGGTGACCCACGGGCACTGCGGCGGGCGGCCGCCTGAGGTGGACCTGGCCGCCGAGCGGGCCCTGGCCGCGGTGCTGACCTCGGCGGCCGCGGACGGCCTGCTGGAGGCCGCGCACGACCTGTCCGAGGGCGGCCTGGCCATCGCGCTGGCCGAGTGCTGCCTGGACCAGGGGGTCGGCTGCCAGGTGGCCCTGCCGGGCGACCTGTTCACCCAGCTGTTCAGCGAGTCGGCGGCGCGGGCCGTGGCCGCGGTCCGGCCCGGCTCCGAGCGGGCCTTCGCCGCGCTGGCCGCCCGGCACGGCGTGCCGGTGCAGGAACTCGGGGTGGCCGGCGGGGGCAGCCTCGTGGTGCAGGGCAGCACGGGGCAGGGCAGCACGGGGCAGGGCAGCACCGGGCAGGGCAGCTTCGATATCCCGGTGGATGAACTCGCCGCCGCCCACCGCGGGACGCTGCCCGGGTTGTTCGGCTAGCAGAGTGTTCGGCTAGTACGCCGACCAGAACATGATCAGCTGCGGCCAGGGCTTGCCCGTCGCGCACTTCTGCAGCTCGGCCACGACCGACCCGCCCGAGGACGCGGTGCCCAGCGCCAGGCAGCGCCGATCCGACGCGCTGCGCAGCGGCGAGTAGTCGCGGCCCTGGCTGTCGGTTCCCATGAATGGGTGATACCAGCGCTGGTCCAGGCCCGTGTCGCAGGGCGCCAGCTGCGCGGTGGCATCGGCTCCGCGGCCCACCGCGGTCAGGCACCGCCCGTTCGGGGTGAACAGCAAGACGATCCCGCCGCCCCCCATCTCGTCGGCCTGCCACTGCTGGCCGGACTGGACCGTCTCGCCGCCGCTGCTCGGAGTGAACAGGAGCCCGCCCGCCCCGCCGGACAGCAGCGTCGCCGAGGAACTCGAGGATCCGGCCCGGCCGGTGCGCCCCAGGTTGGCCAGGCCCACCGACTGCTGGCTGGTGATCTTGTTGGACAGCCGGAGATGGCCCCCCTGCGCCGCGGTTCGTGCTCCTGGAATGCAGGAAGGCCACCACTCCCACCCCGACCAGTACCGCCAGCACGATCGTGGCGCTGATCAGGACGGCCGCCGTGGCCTTCGATCTCTCCTTGCCCCGTCGCCCTGGACCCCGCATCCCTGCCATAGGGATGACGATTACTTGCTACCGGCCGGTTAGGCCAGCCATATCCAGAAATCGCTCAAATCACGATATATGTCGTCACCCAGCGGGCCCGGCTGTCTACGTGGCGTCCGGATAATGGTGATTCGGGTCACGGTAGGTTAGGGGCTGATGCCGCCCCGCCGCCCCGATCCCCAGCGACTGCTCACCGCCCTGGACGCGCAGCGTTCGGCGCTGGGCCAGGATCCGTGGCCGGGCCCGGCGGAGCCGGCGCGGCTCGGCCGGGCGCTGGCGTTCGCGGTGCTCGCGGCGCTGGACGCCGGCCTGGAGCCGCAGCGGGAGGCCGCCCGGGCGGCGGTCACTTACCTGCTCGGCCTGCTCGCCGACGACGCGCCCGGGCGCGCGGTGGAGGTCCGGGTGCCGCCGTACGCCGCGGTCCAGGCCATCGCCGGGCCCCGGCACACCCGGGGCACCCCGCCGAACGTCGTGGAAACTGACGCCGTGACCTGGGTCAGGCTGGCCCTCGGCCGGCTGTCCTGGGCCCAGGCGCGGGAGGCCGGGCTGGTCAGTGCCAGCGGGCCGCGCGCGGACCTGTCGGACTGGCTGCCGCTACTGCGCGGTATGACCAGCGCTTCCGCTTCATTAGACTGACCGCGTGGTCAACCCCGATGGCCGACTGACGGACGATGTGAATCCCGGAGACCGGCCTCCTCGGGACGCATGCGGAGTCTTCGGCGTGTGGTCCCCCGGTGAGGAAGTCGCCAAGCTCGCCTACTTCGGCCTCTACGCCCTGCAGCACCGGGGCCAGGAGTCGGCGGGCATCGCGGTCAGTGACGGCGACCGGATCGTGGTGTACAAGGACATGGGCCTGGTGGCCCAGGTCTTCGACGAGGCTGCCCTGTCCGCGCTGCGCGGCTACATCGCGGTCGGCCACTGCCGGTACTCGACCAGCGGCGCCTCGGTCTGGGAGAACGCCCAGCCCACGTTCCGGTCCACCCCGGTCGCGAGCCTGGCCCTCGGCCACAACGGCAACCTCATCAACACCCTCGAGCTCGCGGCTATCGCCAGCGGCGCCGACGGCGAGCACGCCCTCTTTCCCGGCCGGCGGGCCTCCACCGACACCGACGTGCTCACCGCGCTGTTCGCCGACCCGCGGATGGCCAGCGTCGAGGAGAGCGCCCTGGCCGCGCTGCCGCTGGTGCGCGGGGCCTACTCGCTGGTGTTCATGGACGAGCACACGCTGTACGCGGCCCGCGACCCGCAGGGCTTCCGCCCCCTGGTGCTGGGCCAGCTGGCCGGCGGCTGGGTGGTGGCCAGCGAGACCGCGGCCCTGGACATCGTGGGCGCGTCCTTCGTCCGGGAGATCGAGCCGGGCGAGCTGATCACCATCGACGAGCGCGGGGTCAGGTCGCGGCACTTCGCCCGGCCGCACCCGGCGGGCTGCCTGTTCGAGTACGTCTACCTGGCCCGCCCGGACACGGCCATCGCGGGACGCAGCGTGCACGCCACCCGGGTCCAGGTCGGCCGGATGCTGGCCGCCGAGCACCCGGTCGAGGCGGATCTGGTCATCCCGGTGCCGGAGTCCGGCACGCCGGCGGCCATCGGTTACGCCCAGGCCAGCGGCATCCCCTACGGCCAGGGGCTGGTCAAGAATTCCTACGTCGGGCGGACGTTCATCCAGCCCAGCCAGACCATCCGGCAGCTCGGCATCCGGCTCAAGCTGAACCCGCTCCGCGAGGTCATCGCCGGGCAGCGGGTGGTCGTGGTGGACGACTCGATCGTGCGCGGCAACACCCAGCAGGCCATCGTGGCCATGCTCCGCGAGGCAGGCGCCGCCGAGGTGCACGTGCGCATCTCCAGCCCGCCGGTGGCGTGGCCCTGCTTCTACGGCATCGACTTCGCCACGCGGGCCGAGCTGATCGCGGGAAGTTCCTCGGTCGAGGAGATCCGCGACTCGATCGGGGCCGACTCGCTCGGCTTCATCTCGCTGGAGGGCCTGACCGAGGCGACGACGATCCTGCCGGAGCGGCTGTGCCGGGCTTGCTTCGACGGCCAGTACCCGATCCCGGTCGCCGAGGCCGAGCGGGGCAAGCACCTCCTGGAAGTCGTCCCGCCGGTCATGTCATGAACAACACCTACCGTGACGCCGGCGTGGACATCGCCGCGGGTGAGCGCGCCGTGGACCTGATGCGAGCCTCGATTGCCCGGACCAGCGGCCCGGAAGTGATCGGCGGCCTGGGCGGCTTCGCCGGGCTGTTCGACGCGAGCCGGCTGACCACCATGCGGCGGCCGCTGCTGGCCACCTCGACCGACGGCGTGGGCACCAAGGTGCTGATCGCCAGCCGGCTGGGGGTGTACGACACGGTCGGCATCGACCTGGTCGGGATGGTCGTGGACGACCTGGTGGTGTGCGGGGCGCAGCCGTTGTTCATGACGGACTACATGGTCTTCGGCTCCCTCCAGCCGGAGCGCGCGGCGGCCATCTTGTCCGGCGTGGCCGAGGGGTGCGTGCAGGCGGGCTGCGCCCTGATCGGGGGGGAAACGGCCGAGCACCCCGGTCATTTCGGCCCGGACGACTTCGACCTGGCCGGCGCGGCCACCGGCGTGGTCGATCACGACGACCTGCTCGGCCCGCACCGGGTCCGGCCCGGCGACGTGGTGCTCGCGCTGGGCTCCTCGGGGCTGCATTCCAACGGTTTCTCGCTGGTCCGGCAGGTGCTGGAGCGCGCCGGGCTGGACCTGGCGGCCGAGTTCAGTGAGATCGGCCGGCCGCTGGGCGCCGAGCTGCTCACCCCGACCCGTATCTACGCGCGGGACTGCCTGGCCCTGGCCGCTGGCTGCGACGTGCACGCCTACGCCCACATCACCGGCGGGGGGCTGGCCGCCAACCTGGCCCGGGTGCTGCCGGCCGAGGCTGACGCGGTACTGGACCGGGGCAGCTGGCGGCCGCCGGCCGTCTTCGGGCTGCTCGGGGAGCGTGGCGGGGTGCCCTCAGCCGAGATGGAGCGGGTCTTCAACATGGGCGTTGGCATGGCCGCCGTGCTGGCCCGCGGGGACGCCGACCAGGCCCTGGGCATGATGGCCGACCGCGACGTCCCGGCGTGGGTGCTCGGTGAGATCGTGCCCGGCTCGGGGAACGCCCGGCTGGCCGGACGGCACCCAGCAGGCTAGGCCGTCAGGCGCTACCCGTTGCCGAAGCCGAGATCGTCCTCGTCTTCGTCGTCCTCGTCGGCATCATCGGTGTCCGCGTTATCCGCGTAACGTCCCGCGACGTAGGGGTCGACATCCGAATCCCCATCGTCCCTGCCGACACCCAGCTCAGTCCGCAGCCGGTCAAGGTCCGTGCCGCCGCTGTTGTACTTCAGCTGGCGTGCCACCTTTACCTGCTTGGCCTTGGCTCGGCCGCGCCCCATTGGCTCGACCCCCTCGAACATGCGGAGCCACTCTCGGGCCCCTGCTCCCTGCGCTGATGACTTGCGGCTTTACGCATGCAAGACGGCCCGTCCCCACTCCACCGCTTGAAGTGCGACGTGCTTCCAGCTTGCGTACAGATCCAACCGTACCTGCTTTGCGCCGTAAGCGCCTCTACAGGATGCGAGCAGGACTGATTGACCCTCATCAATTCCTGCCGGGCGGGCGTCCGGCGCGAGGCCTCACCCACCCAGCCAGATCCCCCGCAGCCTGCCCACCTCGGACATCCGGCGCTCGGCCAGGCGGTCGGCCGCGACCGCCGGCGGCACGCCCTCGGTGTCGGCGAGGGCGAAGATCTGCCTGGTCGTGCCGTAGATCTGCTCAGCCCGGCCCTGGGCCCGCTCGAAGTTGAACCCGCCCAGCTCGTCGGAGACCTGGATTACGCCACCCGCGTTGACCACATAGTCGGGGGCGTAGAGGACCCCCCGGTCGGCGAGCAGTTTCTCGATGCCGGGGTGGGCCAGCTGGTTGTTCGCCCCGCCGCAGACGATGCTAGCCCGCAGGGCCGCCGCGGTGTCGTCGTCCAGTGCGCCGCCGAGCGCGCAGGGCGCGTAGATATCCAGGTCGCGGGCCAGCAGCTCGGCCCGGCTGGCCGCCACCTGCGTGGCCGGGTGGGCGGCCAGGACGCGGTTGACCGCGCCCGGGTCCACGTCGCAGACCACCGCGGACGCCCCGGCCCCGGCCAGCAGGGTGACCAGCCGCCGCCCGACCTTGCCCACGCCCTCCACGCCGACCAGGCGGCCTTCCAGGCTGGGGCTGCCCCAGCGGTGCTCGGCCGCCGCCCGCATGCCCTGGAAGACCCCGAACGCGGTGAGCACGGAGGAATCGCCCGCGCCGCCGTTCGGCACCGTCCGCCCGGTCACGTGGCCGGACTCCCGGGCGATGATGTCCATGTCCTCGCTGTAGGTACCGATATCGCACGCGGTGATGTAGCGGCCGCCCAGCGACTCGATGAAGCGGCCGTACGCGCGGAGCAGCGCTTCGGACTTGTGCGTGGCCGGATCGCCGATGATCACGGCCTTGCCGCCGCCGTGGTCCAGGCCGGCCATCGCGTTCTTGTAGGCCATCGCGCGGGACAGGTTGAGCACGTCGGCCAGGGCGCTCTCCTCGTCGGGATACGGGTAGAAGCGGGTCCCGCCCAGCGCCGGGCCGAGCGCGGTCGAGTAGATGGCGATGATGGCCCGCAGCCCGCTCGGCCGGTCCTGGCAGAAGACGACCTGCTCGTGCGCGTGGTTGGCACCCGGTGTCAGGTGGCTATTGGGGGGGAACACGTTCGTCACGGTAGTGACACCCTTCGCGTTCTTGGTGGGATGCGTGTGACCTGCGTAAACGACAGGTCAGGCGGCCTGGGGTGGGGTCGGCCCGGATCCGACACTATCGCTGCGGGAGACCAGTGACGATCTCGTTATCCGCAGGACATGTACCGCGTTACGCAGGCGTGCCACGATGCGAACGTGCGACCCTACGCGGCCTATCTGCGCGTCTATGAGCCTCTCTCCGCGTTCAGCGACCCGGAGGGCCGGTACTGGGCGCAGTACGCGGCCTCCGCGAATCGGCCGCGGCGGGCGGCCGCCCTGGAAGCCGAGCAGGCCGAGTCGCTGAGCAGGCTGATCGCCACGCCCCCCATCGCGGCCCCGCGGCGTGAGAGTGGTCATGCGTACGTCCGCTGGGCGGATGGCGTCACCTACATCTGCCCCTGGCAGACCCGGCTGCGGTCCTGGCTCGAGCTGGCCCGGCTGCGATCCGCCGCCCGCCCGCTGCTGGCCACGGCGTTCGCGGCGGGCCAGGCCGACAAGGCGTTGCGTGACTTCGCCTGCTGGCAGGGCCAGACGTCCTCGCTGCGGGTGTTCATCCAGTCCTGTACCTGGGCGGTTCCCCCCGGATGGTTCGTGCCGTTCGCCCCCGAGGAGCGGTGGCTCGTGCTGGGCGGGGCGAGCGAAACCGATGTCGAGAGCCCGGCCACCGCGGCGGTGACCCGGACTCTCATCTACGCCACGGCTATGTCGCAGGCCCGGCGGCGGGTCGCCCGGGCGCTGAACGCGCTCCGGCGCACCAGCGGCGACGCCTTAACGAGTCCGCCCGGCGCTCCGGGCGGCCGGGGCGATACCAGCGAGCCCAGCAGCCGGGATGACCTGGGCCCGTGGCAGGCGACGGTGGAGATCGCCCAGATCGGCCGGTGGCTGGAGGAATTCCATCCCCATTCGGTCGTAGAGCTGGATTACGGCGGTCTCGTGCACCTCCTCGACGACGAGTCCCTGCGGTCTGATCAGTCGGTCGCGGAGGTATCGGCGGCCATCAGCGCCAGCCGGGAAGGCCAGCAGGATCTGGCCGGGGTGCTCTATCAGCGGCTCCGTAGCAGGTGGCAGGCACTGGAGTCACTCGAAGCCGCCAACTGACTATCAGAGGACGACTTTCCAGATTCCACCCGTTGCAACGATACGTGTCGCTAGAATCACGCAGCGTGACGCATAACAGTGGAGCAACGGGGGCGACCTGTCACAGAATCTTTGCTCCTGGTGGTCAACTTGTCACCGCTGGTGATGGCAATATGGTCTCAGTGGGCCATATAGGACATCCACGGCAGGCTCCACAAGGAGCCAGGCAAAGCAACAACCGCAGGATCGCTCACTGGTCCAAGAGGAGAGGCCGTAGACATGTCTGCACGTACACCCGAGGCCGAGCCGCTGTTGACCCCGGCAGAGGTCGCGACAATGTTCCGCGTTGACCCTAAAACGGTGACGCGCTGGGCGAAGGCGGGGAAGCTAACCTCCATCCGGACGCTCGGCGGGCACCGCCGGTACCGGGAGACCGAGGTTCGCGCGCTCCTGGCGGGAATCCCGCAGCAGCGTTCGGAGTAGGCCCGCAACGAAGCACGACACGCAGTACAGCAAGTACAGCAGTACAGGCAGAACCCGAAGTAAACGCAGTACCGGAAGTACACGAAGTACCGGAAGTACGGCAGTACCGGAAGTACACGCAGTACCGCAACACGAGGGGGGGTCGGCCCCGGCGGACAGCCGGGCCGGCGAGCGGCAGACGCGCAGGTCGCTCGCTGGAGTTCGAGAGAACTGCCGGGGTCGATCCTGGGTCATCTCCCAGACGGGGAACCACAATCTTCCCGGGGACGAGCGGCCAGATCGTGGCTACTAAAGGTAGTCACGATCTAACTTTTTGTAACTGCCCTTGCCAAGAGCCCAGGTCCGCCATACTGGTCCCTGCCGCTAGCCAGGACCGCTGCTCGCCAGCACTGGGCCAGCGGCACGGCCGCCAGCCAGGGGGGGAGGGCGGCACGCTCGGCATCCGTGTACCCGGTGCCGCGGTGCGTGCGGGGGCACGTTCCGGGGCGGCCCGCGATGCCGACGCCCGCCGGGCCCTGCGGGGCCCTGTGCGGCACCGCTTCTCAGGGGAGGATCGCACAATGCCTGACCCAAGGCTGGTATCTCGCGCGCAACGCGCCGCGACAATGTTGGAGCGGGCATGGGAGCGGTGGCGTGCCACGCAGGGGCTGGAGGCCGAGCCCATGCCGCCGGTCTCGAGCTATGTCGGCTACTCGATCGAGGAGCCGTGGGGGCGGCCCCGGGTCGTCTTCGGCGTCAACGCCGAAGACGCCGAGCGCCTCGCGGCGCTGTTGCAGGAGAGCGTCGGCTACGGGCCGGACGGCCTGCCCGTGCCCGCTGATCCCGGCTACCGGCCGCCCGGCCGGGGCGGCTTCGCGGCGGATCGCCCGGGCGTCCCGGAGCGTGGATATGCGGACCGCGGGTATCCGGACCGCGGGTACGAGCAGAGCCTGCTCGACGACGTGCGCGGGCGGATTCCGGTGCAGGGGTGGCCGGCGGAGTTCAGCGATAGCCGGGAGCAGCTGAACAGCGCCGGGCCCAGCCAGCTGGACGAGCCTGAGCTGCCTCTCGATCCAGACCGGCCTCATGACCTGAAGCTGCCGGGTGAGCTCGGGCTCTCCGATGAGTTCCGGGGACCGGATGATGTGCTGGACAGTGACCAGCTCCCGCCGGCGGATGAGCACAGGCGCGCGGATGAGCACGGGCCGTTCGGCGTGGGCGCGCTGTATGGCGTGCCCTACGCCGGGGATGCCCCGTACGCGGTTCCGTACACCGGGGAGCCCTATGACCCGGATGGCCCTTACGGCCCGTACGGCCCGGCCGCGGCCTACGGGGAGCCAGGCACATTCGGAGCCCCGGCTGGCGCCGGAGTCCCGGCCCAAGCCGGCGCCGGCGAGGATGCCCCTGGTGATCTGACCGGGTCCGGCCAGTCCGGGTGGGGCCAGTCTGGGCGGGATGAGCCCGGCCGGGATGAAGCAGTGCGGGATGAAGCAGTGCGGGATGAAGCAGTGCGGGATGAAGCAGTGCGGGATGAAGCAGTCCGGGATGAGTCCGGGGACGATGGGGACCTGCGCGACGAGGACAACCGGGGCGGGGACGTGCGGCCTGGTAGCCCGGCGGAGTTCAGCGAGGGCACGGGGAAGCACATGCTGGCCGCCGAAGCGTCCGCGCGGGACGACGGCCCAGGCCGCGGCGCACGGGGTGACGAAGCACAGGGTGACGAGGCACAGGCTAACGAAGCACAGGCTAACGAAGCACAGGCTGATGAAGCACAGGCCGATGAAGCACAGGGTGAAGATGTGCGGGGTAGGGATGTGCGGGGTGAGGACGCGCGGGGTGAGGATGCGCAGGATCAGAAGGCGCGGGGTGAGGACGTCCTGACCAGGGAGGCGCGGCCGGACGAAGCGCCCCGTCGCGGCGATGGGCCGGTGCCGGGACCCCGGCACGGCTCCGCGCCCGGCGGACCGTACTGGCCCCCGTCGGCCCCGGCCGGCCTGGCCGCAGCCGGCCCGGCCGGGAGTGACGAGGCGCAGCTCGGTGCCCCCTCCGGCCCGGCCGGCCCCGGCCCGGCTGACTCTGGCCCGGCTGACTCTGGCCCGGCTGACTCTGGCCCGGCCGGCTCTGGTCCGGCTGACTCCGGCCCGGTCAACACCGGCCCGACTGCCCCCGACGGTTCTCCGGCCAGCCCTGGCCCGGTCGACGCGTCATCCGCCGGGCCCGGCCCGGAGCCATCGGGCCCAGGGCAGCAGGCCGGCGATGCTTCCGGGTCGCCGAGCGCGGCCGCGTACCGCCCGGCGGATTCCGCCAGCCGGGGCAGCATCACCGACACGATGGCCGCGGAGCTGGCCGGATGGGCTGCCGGTGAGCTGCCGGGGCAGGCTGCGGCCCGCCTGGCCAGCTGGGCGACCGCTGGCGGCGCGGTGGCCCGCGGCCGGCAGCAGTCTCGCGGCAGCGGCAGCGCGGCGGCGGAACCGCTGCGGAGCGGGTGAGCTAGCCGGGCACGCCCAGCTCCGCAGGCATTCTTGAGCACACACTCAGCCATCGCTCAGGTCCGGGCGCTTACATGCTGCTGTGACACCCGCGAGCGGGCCCCCGCCCAGGCCACGGTACGGGCATCCGCTGACCCTGGTGGCCGTGGCGGCCGTGGCCCTGCTCGCTGGTGCGGGAGTAGCAGGCCTGGCGACGTCCGGCAGTTCCTCGGCCGCGAGTGCCGACTCCGCGTCTAGCCAGTCCAGCCCTGCGCCCTCCGTCTCACCGTCCGCCAGGCCCCGCGGCCCCGCCGCGCAGCCGCCCGGCCGGGGCGGCGGGTTCTTCGGCGGGGGCATCGGCGGCGGGTTCACCGGCGCGCCGGTGCACGGCACGCTGGTGGTGCCCGCGTCCGGCGGCGGTTACCAGACCGAGGACATCCAGCGCGGCAAGGTCACCGCGATCAGCAGTTCGTCTGTGACGGTGGTCAGCGCGGACAACTACACCAAGACCTACCAGGTGAGCGGCTCTACCTCGGTATTCCCAGGGAACGGCAGCCTCCGCACGGTCAAGGTGGGCGACCAGGTCAGCCTGACCGCCACCGCGCACGGTTCCACCGCGGCCGTCAACAGCATCGTCGATCTGTCCCGCCTCGGTAACGGGTACGCCGGCCCAGGCGGTGGCAACCAGGGACAACCCTCAGGCTGAGGGTGAAGACGTCTGGGCCCGGCCCGGCCTGCCCAGGGACCGGGCCAGGCCCAGACACCAGCGAATTCCCGACCCGCCACACGCACTGTCGGCAGGCCGGCGGAGAATCTGGGGCGTGCGGGTTGCGGTGACGGCCGGGCCCGGGCGCACGGCCCTCCTGCAGGAACTCGCCGAGGATGGCAGCGGCCATGCCGCGCCGACCCTGGTGAACGATTTCCCGGCTGCGGTGGCGGACTACGAGCGCGCCGGGCTCGAGCGCGGGGAGACGGTGCGCTGGGTCTGGGCGGACACGTCCACGGCCTATCCCGCCCTGCTCCGGGCCGGCGTCCGGGTGGATCGCTGCCACGATGTCGCGCTTACCGAGGCGCTGCTGCTCGCGCGCGGCGGGGCACCAGCAGCCGCCCCCGTGATCGCCCAGCCAACGGTGATCGCCCAGCCGTCAGGGGTTCAGCCGTCAGGGGACGTCCAGCCATCAGGGGCCGCCGAGCAGGCGGTGGCGGCCCAGCAAGCACGGGCCGTTCAGCGAGCACTGGCCGTTCAGCGAGCTCTGGCCGGCCGGCGAGCCGACTCTGGCCTGGGGGCGACCGGGCAGGCGACCCTGTTCGGGCCCGCCGAGCCGGGCCTCGACGACGTCCGCGAGGTCCTCGACGCCCTGGTCGCCGTGCACGCGGACCAGTTGCGCCAGATCGCGGCCGATGCGCACCCGGGCAGGTTCGGGTTGCTGGCCGCGGTGGAGTCGGCCGGTGGCCTGGCCGCCGCCGAGATGCGCCTGCGGGGCATGCCCTGGCGGGCCGATGTGCACGATGCCCTGCTGGCCGGGCTGCTCGGCCCCCGGCCCGGGCCGGGACTCCGGCCGCCCCGGCTGGCCGAGCTGGCCGCTCAGATCTCCGCCGCGTTCGGCGGCCGTCAGGTCAACCCCGATTCCCCGGCTCAGCTGCTGAAGGCGTTCGCCACCGAGGGCGTTCCGGTCCCGTCCACCCGCTCTGGCGTGCTCCGGGGCATCGACCACCCCGCGGTTCCGTTCGTGCTCGAATACAAGGAGCTGGCCCGGCTGCACGCGGCGCACGGCTGGGCCTGGCTGGACGAATGGGTCCGTGACGGCCGGTTCCATCCGGAGTACGTGGTCGGTGGGGTGGTGTCGGGCCGCTGGGCGAGCCGGGGCGGCGGCGCGCTGCAGATACCGCGGGTCGTCCGCCGGGCGGTCGTGGCGGATCCCGGTTGGGTGCTGGTGGTCGCGGATGCCGCGCAGCTGGAGCCGCGGGTCCTCGCCGCGCTCGCGGGTGACCACGCGTTCGCGGAGGCGGCCGGGTCCGGCGACCTGTACCAGGCGCTGGCCGGGGCGTTCGGCGGCGACCGGGCCAAGGCCAAGGTGGCGCTGCTGTCCGCGATGTACGGCGGAGCCGGGGGAGAGGCCTCGCAGCTGCTGGCCGTGCTCCGGCGGCGTTTCCCCCGAGCCGACGCCTACGTGGAGGCGGCCGCGCGGGCGGGGGAGGAAGGCCGGGTGGTCCGGTCCCGGCTCGGCCGGTCCTGCCCGCCACCGTCCGCCGAGTGGCGGGGCCTCACCGCGTCCCCGGACGAGCCGGGGGCAGATGATCAGCGAGCGAGGCGTTCGTTGCGGGCCCGCGGCCGGTTCACCCGGAACTTCGTGGTCCAGGCCAGCGCGGCCGACTGGGCGCTGGTCCTGCTGGCCGGCCTGCGCCGGCGGCTGGCGGCCCTGGCTGGACCCGCCGGCTAGGCGGCTCAGGCGGGGCAGCGGGTGCGGGCGGGCCAGCGGGTGCGGGCGGGCCAGCCGGGGCACTGGACGGCGCCGGGCTGGTGTTCTTCCAGCACGACGAGGTGATCGTGCACTGCCCGCAGGCCTCAGCCCCGGAGGTGGTCGCCGCCATCGCCGACGCGGCCCAGGAAGCGGGCCGCCTGCTGTTCGGCGCGACCCCGGTGCGGTTCCCGGTGACCACGGCCGTGGTCGACTGCTATGCGGACGCGAAGTGATCGGCGGGCCCCGCTCAGATCATGCGGCCGTGGCGGGCTGGTCGGTGCCGCAGTACTTGCACTTGCTGGCGGCGGCGGGCAGATCGCTGGACAGGCAGGCCGGGCAGGTCTTGACCGGTGGGGGGTCGCCGAAGACCACCTGGCCGCGGCGGGCCTGGACGTGCTTGTAGGGCACCACGATGAGGAAGTAGACGGCGGCGATGAAAATGACGAAATAGATGACTGCGGAGATAAAGGCGCCGAAATCGACGAAAGTTTTAGGGTTCCGGGCCGCCCCGAGCTGAACGCCCAGGCCCGCTGATTTGCCGCCCTGGAAGCGGGACACGATCGGGTTGATGATGTTGGTCGTGAAGGCCAAGATCAGGCCGCTGAAGGCCAAGGCGACGACCAGTCCGACCGCGACAATGATCACATCGCCGCGCATGAGAAAGTTCTTGAAGCCCTTCATGCCCTGCGTGACTCCTTCCGGTGAGGCGCCCTGTAGGTATGGTGCGCACCTGAAGCGGGTGACCAGACACGCCGTACGATTCCGGTGATCATGACGGGACGCAAGTGTTTCCGCTTATTTGCTTTGCGGAGTCATGGGACTAGGTGGCTGGCCTGATCATCGCCTGTGCGAGCCTGGCCATCGGCTACCAGTCGGTGGCTATCGGCTACCGGGCATCGGTCACCGGCTACCGCCATCGGCCACCGGGCGCTGGCAGCCCAGGTCCCCGGCTTTGCTATCCGGGAAGCCCCGGTTCCTGGGCTGCCAGCTTCCGCGCAGGGCCCCTGGGCCACACGATGCCCGCGCCACACGAGCCCGCGCCCACGCGCCACTTCGCGCCGGGGTCTCCCGCACAGCCGGACTCTCACGGACCCTCGGATGCAGGTAAGGTAATAATTACCGAATATATACACTAGAACTCTCGAAGTTGTCAAGAATTATCGATACTATGTTCGCATAGATGATCGCTTCGGATGGTGACACCCGGAGAGGAGGTGAACCCCGGTGCCCGCAGAACCCAGCGATGAAAGTCCGGGCGCAGGTAGGCGCGATGACGCGGCTGTCCCCACCGCATATGGCCCCCCCGACGAATTGCTGGTCTCGTGGAGCGGCAACGTCCGGCTCGAGGATGTGCTGGCCGCGGCCCGCCGCCAGCTTCGGCAGCGGGCGGGCGGCGACGTGCCGGCCTGGGGTGAGCCGGGCGACCGGCCGCCAGATGACCGCGATCCCCAGCGCGTGCCATCAGGGTCTGATCCCCACGGGGATGGCGACAGTGCTGCTGATGCCCGTGATCCTCAAGGTCGCCCTCACTCCGGCGCGGACGCCGAGCATCCTCCTGGTTCTCAGGACCTCCCCGGCCTCCCCGGTCTCTGCGGCCCGGATGCCGACCCGTTCGGCGACGACGAACTGCACGCCGCCGAGATGGCCGCGTTCAGTGCCATACCCCCGGGACTCCCGGGCTCCGTTACCGCTGGGGCCTGGCCCGCCGGGTCCCTGGCCGGTCACGCTCGCTTAACCCCAGGCCCCGCTCTGGCTGGCTGGCTGAGCGGCCCCCCTCCGGCGGAACTGGACGACGCGGCGCTGGTCAGCAGTGTTACCGGCTGGCGGAAGGTCACCTCCTGGGCCCAGGCTCATGAACTTTCCGCTATCGCAGAACTGGGCCGCCGCCGTGGCGTGAGCTGCAAAGTGGACCCGGATCGCACGCCCGCCGAAGAACTGGCGGCCGATTTTGCCCCCAACGAAGTGGCCCTGGCGCTCACCCTGACCCAGTGCGCGGCCGATTACTGGACGAGCTTTGCCGTCAGCCTGGCCGCCCGGCTCCCGGGAACACTGGCCGCGCTGCGTTCCGGACGCATTGACCTGGGCCGGGCCAGGCTGATCGACCAGTTCACTACACCCCTCGATGATGAACTCGCGCGGAAGGTTGAGGACCGGGTCCTGGCCAAGGCCGAGCAGCAGACCACGGGCCAGTTGCGCGCGTCGTTGCAGCGTGCCGTGATGTCCGTGGATCCGGGGGCGGCTGACCGGCGGCGGAAGCAGGCCGAGCGGAACGCGCGGGTCGAGCTCTCCGGCGAGCCGGAGGGAACCGCGTCCCTGTTCGGCCGCTACCTGCCCGCGGCTCAGGCGACGGCGGCCTGGGCCCGGGTCAGCGCGATCGCCAAAGCTCTGCAGAAGGGTGGGGCAGCCGGGGGAATTGACTTGTTGCGCGCCCAGGTGTTCATCTGCCTGCTGCTGGGTGCACCTGTGGTTCCGCCCGGCGTTCCGGAATCCCCGGACGAGGGTGCCCCCGCTGGCCCCGGTCCGTCTGGCTCGTTCGGCGACGATCCGGCCGCCGGCCCCGACGGTCCCAGGGCGGGAGACGCGGGGCCCGGTGACGGTGCAGGACCAGGCCCCGCCAGCACTGGTCTCGAGGATGACGGCCCGGAGGAGCCAGGCCCGGAGGATGACGGCCCGGAGGAGCCCGGCCCGGAGGATGACGGCCCGGAGGATGACGGCCCGGAGCAGCCAGGCCCGGAAGAGCCCGGCCCGGAGGAGGACGGCCCGGACGAGCCCGGCCCGGACGAGCCTGGCCCAGAGGACTACAGCCCGGAGGATTACAGCCCGGAGGAGGACGGCCCGGACGAGCCTGGCCCGGACGAGCCTGGCCCAGGACGACGGCCCGAGGAGGACGGCCCAGAGGACTACAGCCCAGAGGAGGACGGCCCGGACGGGCCAGACCCGGACGAGCCCGGCCTTCAGAATGCCGGTCCGGGAGAGACCGCCAATTCCGGGGCGATCCCTGCGGGCAGCCCGTGGCCAGGCGGTTCCTGGCCCGGTATCCCGTCCCTTGGTGAACTCCCGGGACTAAGCGCGGAAGCCCTGAGTGAACAGGCGATTCGTGAGTTGCTGAAAGGCAGGCCGAAGCTCAGCGTGCCGTGGCGCACGCTGGCCGGCCTATCCGCTGAGCCAGGTCAGCTGGGTCGGCTCGGCCCGGTAGCCGCGGCCGTGGTCCGGGATCTGGCCGGGGCCGCGATGGCCGATCAGACCTGCGAGTGGCGGATCATCGTGGTCGGGGCACGAGGCCAGCCCCTGGCCGTCACCCGGATTCGCTCACCCGGCCGTCCCAGGCCGTCACCCACGGAGCCACCGGCCCCCGGCCCGCTTAGCCAGGTCATCGTCACGGTGCCGGACGGCTGGTGGGATGGGCAGGGCGGGTCCAGCGCCAGCGGGCCCGGAGTAAGCAGGTCCATGATCACCGGCCTGCATGGGGCACTTCAGCGGATACTGGGCCGCAGCCGCAGCCGCAGCCGCAGCCGCAGCCGCAGCCGCAGCCGCAGCCGCAGCCGCAGCGTGCGGACCCGGTGACAACACCAGCGCTGACGCCGCCTGCGACCACGCGCGCGCGGTTCCCGGCTATCGGGTTCCGCCGGCCCTGCGGGCTTTCGTCGAGGCTCGGGATCAGGATTGCGGGTTTCTCACCTGCCGCCGGTCCGCCGCCTCCTGCGACATGGACCACACCATTCCGTACCATCTCGGCGGCCTGACCTGTGAGTGCAATATCGGTCCCCGCTGCCGGAGGCATCACCGGATGAAGGGCTCCGGGGCGTGGCGCCTGGAGATGTCCCGGCTGGGAGTACTGCGGTGGGGTACTCCGGCCAGGCTGGCGTACACCACGTCGCCGGAACGGCTGGTGGCCTGAGATAGACCAGTTCGCCGTACACCAAGCTGAGACCCGCTGTTTATTTACTTTCCGGCGGGAATTAGCCGAGAATAATTCGGGAGAAGTTGATCGTAGGCCCAGGGCGGATCAGTGCTCAGCAGAGGGGGCCGGTCACATGTGGAGGATCCTCCTCTCGATCGCAGGAATGCTGATCGCTATTGCCGGAGTCGTCTGGACGCTGCAAGGCCTGGGAGCTATTAAGGGCAGCGTGATGACCGGAGAAACACTGTGGGCCACGATCGGGCCGGTAGTCGCGCTCGGCGGTCTGGTCGTCATCCTGGCCGGTCTGCGGCGGAGCGCCAAGTAGCCCAGCCCGCGGCCGCCGGGCCAGGCCCTACTCGTCGGTGGAACGGCGCAGCCGCTTTATCTGGGACCGGCGCTGCTTGGCCGCGAGCCTGCGTTCCTGAGAACCGCGCGTCCGCTTGGTCGGGCGCCGGACCGCGGGCGGCGGGGCGGTCGCGGCGATCAGGATGCTGGCCAGCCGGCGGGACGCCGCTTCCCGGTTGCGCAGCTGGGACCGTTGCTCGGACGCGCTGACCGTGAGAACCCCGTTGACCAGCCGGTCGGCCAGCGCGGCCAGCGCGCGCTCCCTCAGCACCGGGCCGAGTGCCGACGAGGCCGCCACGTCGTAGGACAACTCCACCCGGCTGTCGCTGGTATTGACCGACTGCCCGCCGGGGCCGGATGACCTGGAGAAGCGCCAGGACAGTTCGTCGGCCGGGATCACCCTGCCCCGGACCTGGATCGGATCCACCACATTCACCATGATCCACCAGGACTGGCACGATCGACGTAACGGGCAGCACCAGCGGAAGGGACCGCGATGACCGATAAGCAGCCGGGCTGGATCAAACACCTGGTCGAGCCGTTGCGGGTGAAGCCGGGCTCGGCCGTCAGCCTGCCCCGGGACTTCGACCCCGGGGCACGCTTCGGCGTCCGCAAGAAAGGTGACGGGCGGGACCTGCTGCGCCAGGGCGTGAAGTTGCTGGCCGAATACCAGGATCGGCTGGCCGCGCAGGACACCTACGGCGTGCTCGTCGTGCTGCAGGCCCTCGACGCGGCGGGCAAGGACGGCACGATCCGGCACGTGATGAGCGGGGTGAACCCGCAGGGCGTCCGGGTGTCCAGCTTCAAGCAGCCCTCGGCCGAGGAACTGCGGCATGACTACCTGTGGCGGCACGCCCGGAAACTGCCCGCCCGCGGCGAGATCGGCATCTTCAACCGCTCGCACTACGAGGAAGTCCTCGTCGCCCGGGTGCACCGGCAACTGCTCGACGCCGAGAGGCTCCCGCCGGAAAGCCTGACCGGCGACACCTGGGAACGCCGGTACCGGGAGATCAACGACTGGGAGCGTTACCTGGCCGATCAGGGCATCCAGGTGGTCAAGATCTACCTCAACGTGTCCAGGGAGGAACAGCGGAAGCGGTTCCTGCGCCGGATCGACCAGCCCGAGAAGAACTGGAAGTTCTCGGCGAGTGACGTGCGGGAACGCCGCTACTGGGATGACTACCAGCGCGCGTACTCCGAGATGCTGAGCCACACCAGCACGCGCTGGGCGCCCTGGTACGTGCTGCCCGCCGACCACAAGTGGTTCACCCGCCTGTGCGCGGCCGCGGTCATCGCGCAGGCCCTGATCGACATCGACCCGCACTATCCGCCCCCGGACCCGGCCGCGGCCCAGGAACTAGGGCAGGCCCGGAGGGAACTCGAGGCCGAGGCGCGCTGATCCGCCAGGTTCCGTTTGCCGGGCATGGCCGCGCGGTTTGCGGTAGTTTCGCAGCGTTCCTGCCTGGATGACATGCTCGAGGTGGCTGGCGTGCCCGATGACTTGTCCGGCGCGCGGTTCTACCAGGGCCGGCCGCTACCGGGGCGCTACTGCAGGTGGCCGAGGCCAAGCCCGCGCGTTTGATGAATTCCGGAGGTTACTGGCCGCAGGCGTGGGCGGGTGCGGTAGTCACCGGCATCCGCCAGGCGGCCGCCGCCGCGGCGACGATCTCGGCGGTGGCCTTATACCCATCTGGCTCCGGGACCCGCTGGTGGGCCAGGAAATCGCGCACCATCACCTTCGCCGGCGCGCTGCCGAGCAGATCGCCGTGCAGTTCCGGGACCACGCGGACATCCGTGGGCAGCGGGCAGACCGGCAGCGTGACCGCGTCGGCCAGCGGCACCAGCAGCAGCCAGCGCAGCGGGTGATGCCGGGCGGCCGAGGCGGCGAACCTGGCTCCCACCTCCTCGACGGAGTCGATCAGCCGTTGCGCCCCGTACGCCCCGAACGGCGACAGGCCGCCCACGAACCAGACCATGGCCCGCAGTTCATCCGCGGGCACCAGGGCCCGGGCGCTGTCCCCCGGGTAGGTCACCTGCCCGGGTGCGACGATCGGGCTCATCATGACCACCGAGCCGAGCGGCAGGCCCGGGCGGGTGGCCAGCATCGCGTCCACGCCGAGGGTGCCTTCGCTCTCCGCGATGATGTCCACCGGCAGGCCGGTCTCCTGATGCAGCCGCAGAACCTGGGCGGCGATACGCCGGCCCAGTTCCGGCAGGGGCAGGTCGCTGGCCGCGCTGCCCTGGGGGAGCGGGCGGCCGGACGCGGTCAGGCCCCGGTAGGAAAACTGCTGGACCAGGGCCCCGGGGGCGATCGGCCGCAGCGAGCGGGGCGAGGCGCAGCAAGCCGACCCGAAGCCCCGGATCTCCAGCACCGGATCGTGCGTGGCCCGGCCGGGAGCCACGCTGCTGGCGGAGTTGCTGGCCTGGCCGCTCACGGTCTCCGCGGCGTCGGCCGCCGAATCCCCGAGGACGGCTCCGGCGGCCACCGCCGCCAGGCTCCGGTGATGCGGCTCGTTGCCGACCACGAACGCGAGCCGGGTCAGGCCGACCACCGTGGCCAGCGCGAGCACCATGGCCACCGGCGCCAGCGGGACTGACAGCGGGAGCAGCGGCGCCGGACGAGGGGTCACCACGCCCACCAGCCGGCGCTGGCCGGCCTCACGGCGGGCAACAGCCCTGGTCACCCCGAACCACGCCCGTGCGTTGGCCACGCCCGCCAGGCCGCACACTCCGATCGTGGCGGCGACCGGCAGCCGCCCGATCGCCGCGGCCACCAGTGACAGCGTGACGAAGTCGGCCAGCAGCCAGTACAGCGCCCGGGGCGGCGGCAGGGTCCGCCACCAGGACCCGAGGATGCCGCCGTGGCTGAGCGGCAGCGAGATAAGCAGCATCACCGGGACCGTGGCCAGGAAGGGCCAGGAGAACGGCAGGATCGCCACCCCGAGGGTCAGGGCCGCCACCGGGGACAGCAGCAGGCAGGCCACGGCGGTCAGCCCGGCGGCGGACCGGAACATGTCCCCCCAGCCAGGCACCGGCAGGTCCCGCGGCCAGGCCAGCCGGGCCAGCGCCGTGTTCAGGCCGGAACGGATGCCCAGGACCGCGGCCAGCAGGACCGCGAACCCCAGCCAGGAACGGTCATATTCGTACATCCAGCGCAGATCGTGGAAGACGGCGAGCGGGGCCACCGCGGTGACCTGACCGGCCAGCGAGCGGGCCGGCGGCGCGAGCCAGCAGAGCAGTGCCGCTTCGGCCATCGCGGCCGCGGCAGACAGCGTGATCAGGCCGCGGTGGGCCAGGAATTCCCGGCCAGGCCACGATCCCGCGTTCGGCTTCATGAACTCGTGCGGCCCCCTTGGTCAGGGTCGGGGGACTACCGTGATCACAATCCTAAAAAAGTCTCCAGATGATCGCTTACGGGGAGGGCCTGGATGCGTTTCGCGGGCCGTACGGTCGTGATCACCGGAGCCGCGGGCGGGCTCGGATCGGGGATGGCCGCCGCCTTCGCGGCCGAGGGAGCGGGCGTGGTCCTGGTCAACCTGCCGGGCAGCCCGGGGGAGGAGGTGGCGGCCGGGATCAACGCGGCCGTGGCCGACGGTGGCGGCCCGGGGCGGGCCTGGTTCACCCCCTGTGACCTAGCCGATCTCGACGCCACCCGGCAGCTGATCACCAGCCTCGGCGCCCGCGAGGACGGGCTCGACGTGCTGATCAACAACGCCGCGATCTACCCCCGGAAGGAAGTCGGGGACTATACGACCGAGGACTGGCTGGCGGTCCAGCGGGTCAACGTGGACGCGGCCTTCGTCTGCGCCCAGGCGGCGCTGCCCGCGATGCGGGCGGCCGGGTCCGGCCGGATCATCAACGTGTCCAGCATCACTTTTTTCGGCGGTACCCCGTTCCTGGTGCCGTACGTGGCGTCCAAGGGTGCCCTGGTCGGGCTGACCCGGGCGCTGGCCCGGGAGGTGGGCCGGGACGGGATCACGGTCAACGCGATCGCCCCGGGCGCCTTCCCCACGGCCGCTGAGGCGATCCACCCCGACCTGGAGTCCTACAACGCCTTCATTCTGGAGCAGCAGGCCGTCAAGCGGCGCGGGACCCCGGCCGACATCGCGAACGCCGTCCTGTTCCTGGCCGCCCCGCAGACCTCGTTCATCACGGGCCAGCTGCTGGTGGTGGACGGCGGCTGGGTGATGCACTAAAGGCGTCCGGCATCCGTGATTCTCCGCAGGAACCTCTGGGTGCGCTCGTCCCTGGGGCTGGTGAACAACTCAGCGGGCGGCCCCTGCTCCACGATCCGGCCGCCGGACAGGAAGCACACCCGGTTGGCGATGTCCCGGGCGAAGCTCATCTCGTGCGTGGCGATCAGCATGGTCATGCCGCTGGCGGCCAGTTCCCGGATGACGTCGAGGACCTCGGCCACCAGTTCCGGGTCCAGCGCGCTGGTCACCTCGTCGAGCAGCATCAGCCGCGGCCGCATGGCCAGGGCCCGGACGATCGCCACCCGCTGCTGCTGGCCCCCGGAGAGCCGGTCGGGGTAGTCACCCTGCTTGTCCAGCAGCCCGAACCGGTCCAGCAGCGCCCGGGCCTCCTGCTCGGCCTCCCGGCGGGACTTGCCGAGCGCCTTGACCGGGGCGAGCGTGACGTTGCGCAGCACGGTCATGTGCGGGAACAGGTTGAACGCCTGGAACACGATGCCCACGCTCCGGCGGACCCGGTTCTGGTCGATGCCCGGCTCGGTGATGTCCCGCCCCCAGAGCATGATCCGCCCCGCGTCGATGGGCTCCAGCAGGTTGATGCAGCGCAGCAGCGTGGACTTGCCCGACCCGGACGCCCCGATGAGGCAGATCACCTCATGGGAAGCCACGCTGAGCTCGATCCCGTCCAGCACCAGGTTGGTCCCGAACGACTTGCGCAGGCCCTCGATGGCCACGGCGCTGGTCACGGCCGGCTCCTGACTCACGTGGTCCCCCCCGCGAGGCGGCGGCGCCGGTCCCGGGCGATCAGGTGGTCGGTGAACCGGGCCAGCGGGATGGTGAGGATGAGGAACAGGACGGCCGCCACCACGTAGCTGGAGTAGTTGAACACGGTGTCGCTGAAGATCTCGGCGGCCTTGTTGGCCTCGATCGCGCCGAGGATGCCGACCAGCGCGGTGTCCTTCTGCAGGCTGATGAAGTCGTTCAGCAGTGGCGGGATGATGTTGCGCACCGCCTGCGGCAAGATCACGTAGCGCAGCCCCGCAGTGTGCGACAGGCCGAGCGACCGGGCCGCCGCGACCTGGCTCTGGTGCACCGAGTTCAGGCCCGCCCGGTACACCTCGGAGACGTACGCGGAGTAGGACAGGACCAGGGCGGCGACCCCGTAGACCGCGGCCGACTGGCTGCTCGCGATGGGCAGGTTGAGGGCGGGCACCCCGAAGCCGATCGCGAAGATCACCAGGATCAGCGGCACGCCGCGGAACACGTCCACGTAGATGGTGCTGACGATGCGCAGCGGGAACATCACCGGGCTGTCCGACTGCCGGACGATGGCGATGACCAGGGCGACGATGAGGATGAGAACCTCAGCGGCCAGGAACATCCGGATGTTCAGCCAGAGGGCCTCACCCACCGAGTAGTAGCCCTGCCGGGGGTCGCCGATCAGGGACTTCCACATGTCGGCCGGGTTGAAGAACGTGTGCCGGACCGCGGCACTGCCCGGCGCCAGCAGGAACAGGGCGGCCAGCGCGGTCAGCACCACGATCGTGCTGACCGTGGACACGGCCACCGCCCCGCGCCCGCCGCCGCGCAGCAGCCGGGACCCGCGCCGCGGCTCACCGAACGAGTCCGGCTCGCCCAACGACGTCTGGGGTGGCCCGATCATCAGGGCTTGATCGTCGGCACGCTCAGGTAGACCTGCAGGTACTTCTTCTCCAGTGAGGCGAGCGTGCCGTTGCGGTTCAGCGTGGCCAGCGCCTTATCCACGCAGCCGACCAGCGGGTTCCCCTTGTGGAACAGCAGCCCGAAGTGCTCGCCGGTGGACGGGAACTGCCCCACCATGAGCGAGTTCTTGATCTCCGAGGAGGAGATGAACTGGGCCGTCGGCGTGTCCGCGACCAGCGCCGCGATCTGGTGGGTCTGAAGTCCCTGCTTCACGTCGTTCAGCGTCTCGTAGACCTTGGGGGTCTGCGTCGGCTGGATCTGGCTGTTGATGAAGGCCAGGCTGGTCGTGCCGACCTGATCGCCGAACACGTAGTTCTTCAGGTCGGCCGGCGCGTGCTTGGTCACGATCGGGGTGCCCTTGAGCGCGACCAGGGCCTGCTGCACGTTGTAGTAGCTGGTCGAGAACGTCACCGCCTGGGCCCGGGCCGGGGACACCGAGATCTCGTTGATGTCGAAATCGAACTTCTTGGGCCCGGGCGCGTACGAGTCGTTGAACGGCTCGTAGGCCCATTTGACCTGGGAATTCTTGAAGCCAAGCTGCGCGGCCACCGCGTAGGCCACGGCGCTCTCGTAGCCCTTGCCGTTCGCCGGGTTGTTGCCGGAGAACCACGGTGGGTAGGCAGGCTTGTCGGTGGCCACGGTGAGCGTGCCCTTGGTGTACAGGTCCTTCTGGATGCCTGCATTGGTGCAGCTGGCGGCGTTCGCGGCGGTGCTGCCGCTGCTGGCCGTGCTGCCCGAGCTTCCGCACGCGGCGAGGCCCGTCACCAGGGCGGCCCCCACCGCGGTGATCATGATCCACCGCATGTGATCACCTTACTGTGGTGGCGGTCACGAGACGAGGAGGCCCCGATGCCCGCGTGGATATGCCGTACGTGCGCGGTCCAGCAGCCCGACACGCCCGAGCCACCTGGCCGGTGCCCGATCTGTGACGACGAGCGCCAGTATGTCGGCTGGGGCGGCCAGCAGTGGACGACCATGGCCGAGATCGGCCGGGACCACGCGGTGCTGGTGCGCGAGGAGGAACCGGGCCTGACCGGCATCGGGGTGCAGCCGGCCTTCGGGATCGGGCAGCGGGCCCTGCTGGTCGCCACCCCGGGGGGGAACGTCCTGTGGGACTGCGTTCCCCTGCTCGATGAGGCGGCCCGGGCCCGGATCACCGAGCTGGGCGGCATCGACGCCATCTGCATGTCCCATCCGCACTTCTACGCCGCGCACGTGGACTTCGCGGACGCCTTCGGCGCCCGGGTCTTCATCCCGCGGGCCGACGAGCAGTGGATCCAGCGGCCGTCGCCGCGCATCGAGCTGTTCGACGACGACGCCGAGCCGGTGCCCGGCGTCACCCTGGCCCGGATCGGCGGCCACTTCGACGGCGCGGCCGTGCTGCACTGGCCCGCCGGATCCGGCGGCCGCGGCGCCCTGCTGACCGGGGACACCATCACGGTGGTCCAGGACCGCGACTGGGTCAGCTTCATGTGGAGCTACCCCAACCTCATCCCGCTGGACGAGGCGACCGTGCGCCAGATCGCGCGCCGCGCCGGGCGGTTCAGCTTCGACCGGGTCTACGGCGGCTGGTGGGGGCGGGTCGTCGTGGCCGACGGGGCGGCCGCCATCCGCCGCTCCGCGGACCGTTACGTGGCCCGGCTCCGCGGCCAGCGCGGCTGAAGTCCGGGGGTCACCTGCGGGAATCCCGTCCCGGAGGGTATACCGATCAGATGAGCGCCTTGGGTGACCGCGGGGCCAGGGACATCGCGGTCGAGGACTGGTACGGCCTGGACATGGCGACTCCCGGCCCGGTGGACATGGCCGCCGAGGATTCGCTGTTCCCGCCTATCGGTGAGTACGGCTTCCTGTCCGACTGCGAGACCACGGCCCTGATCGCGCCGAGCGGGAACGTCGAGTGGCTGTGCCTGCCCCGGATCGACTCGCCGAGCGTCTTCGGCGCGATCCTGGACCGCTCGGCCGGCGGTTTCCGGCTCGGCCCCGAGGGGATCACCGTCCCGGCGGCCCGCCGGTACCTGCCCGGGACCATGGTCCTGGAGACCAGCTGGGCCACGCCGACCGGGTGGCTGGTGGTACGGGACGCGCTGATCATGGGGCCCTGGCACCACGAGAACGAGCTGTCTCATACGCACCGCCGGACGCCCACCGACTACGACGCGGACCACGTCCTGCTGCGCACCATCCGCTGCGTGACCGGCGAGGTCCAGGTCACGTTCGAGTGCGAGCCGGTCTTCGACTACGGCCGCCACCAGGGCAGCTGGTCCTACACCGACCGCAGCTACGGGCAGGGGATCTGCCGCCCGGCCGGCGACGCCCCCGGGATCCCGCTCACCCTGACCACCGACATGCGGCTGGGGTTCGAGGGCGGCCGGGCCATGGCCCGGACCCGGATACGGGAGGGCGAGGTCCATTTCTGCGCCCTGTCCTGGACCGATCACGCCCCGCCGTTCACCTACTCCGAGGCGCGCCAGCGGCTGCTCTGGACCGCGCACCACTGGCAGCACTGGCTGGCCCGGGGCCGGTTCCCGGACCATCCGTGGAGCCGCTACCTGCAGCGCAGCGCCCTGACCCTGAAGGGCCTCACGTTCGCGCCCAGCGGGGCCATGGTGGCCGCGGCGACCACGTCGCTGCCGGAGGTCCCGCGCGGTGAGCGCAACTGGGACTACCGCTACTGCTGGCTGCGCGACTCCGCGTTCACCCTGTGGAGCCTGTACGCGCTCGGGTTCGACTGGGAGGCTGACGACTTCTTCTGGTTCCTCGCCGACCTGGCCCAGCGGGACGACGAGGTCCAGGTGGTCTACGGCGTGGACGGCGAGCGGGACCTCAGTGAGCAAGTCCTTGATCATCTCAGCGGGTACGACGGGGCCCGGCCGGTGCGGGTGGGCAACGAGGCCTACACCCAGCGCCAGCACGACGTGTGGGGCACCATGCTGCAGGCCATCCACATCCGGCTGGGCAGCTGGCAGCGGCTGGATGACCGGATGTGGCGGGTGGTGCGCCGCCAGGTGGAGTGCGCGCTGAAGTACTGGGGCGAGCCCGACCTGGGCATCTGGGAGGTGCGCGGCGAGCCGAAGCACTTCACGTTCTCCAAGCTGATGTGCTGGTCCGCCGTGCAGCGCGGCGCCCAGGCCGCGCTGGCCCGGGGCGAGGCCGCGCTGGCCAAGACCTGGAGCGAGGCGGCCGACGAGATCCGGGACGACATCCTGGCCCACGGGGTGGACGAGCGCGGGGTGTTCACCCAGCACTACGGGGCGTTGGCGCTCGACGCCTCGCTGCTGCTGCTGCCGATGACCGGGTTCCTGCCCCGCGAGGACCCGCGGGTCCGGGCCACCATCCTGGCCATCGCGGACGAGCTGACCGTGGACGGCCTGGTCGTGCGGTACCGGCCCGAGGAGACCGACGACGGGCTGCCCGGGGACGAGGGCACGTTCACGATCTGCTCGTTCCTGCTGGTCTCGGCGTTCAGCGAGATCGGCGAGATGGACCGGGCCCGGCAGTTGTGCGAGCGGCTGCTCTCGCTGGCCAGCTCGCTCGACCTGTACGCGGAGGAAATCGACCCGCGGACCGGCCGGCATCTGGGCAACTTCCCGCAGGCCTTCACCCACCTGGCCCTGATCAACGCGGTAATCCACGTGATCCGGGCCCAGCGCCAGCCGCCGCTGCCCCTCCCGCCGCCGCCGGCCTAGCGCCCCGGAACCACCCGAGGCTTCCTGACCGGCCTGCCGGCGGCCATGATTGTCCCAAACGTCGAGGGGAGCACGCAGTGGCCGAGATCATCAGGGCCGGGCTGGTCCAGCAGCAGTGGACGGGTGACAAGGAGTCCATGATCCGGGCTTCGGCGGACGCGATCGGCCGGGCCGCCTCGGCCGGGGCCCAGGTCGTCTGCCTGCAGGAGCTGTTCTACGGGCCGTACTTCTGCCAGGTGCAGGACGCCGACTACTACTCCTACACCGAGTCCATCCCCGGCGGCCCCACCACCGAGCTGATGTGCGAGCTGGCCCGGCAGCATTCGGTGGTCCTGGTGGTGCCCATGTACGAGGAGGAGCACCCGGGGCTGTACTACAACACCGCCGCCGTGATCGACGCGGACGGCAGCTACCTCGGCAAGTACCGCAAGACGCACCTGCCGCAGGTCAAGGGGTTCTGGGAGAAGTTCTACTTCCGCCCCGGGAACCTGGGCTACCCGGTCTTCGACACCGCGGTCGGCCGGATCGGCGTGTACATCTGCTACGACCGGCACTTCCCGGAGGGCTGGCGGGCACTCGGCCTGGCCGGGGCCCGGATCGTGTTCAACCCGTCGGCGACCAGCCGCGGCCTGTCGCAATACCTGTGGCGGCTGGAGCAGCCCGCCGCCGCGGTGGCCAACGAGTACTTCATCGGCGCGATCAACCGGGTCGGCGTGGAACCCCTGGGTGACAACGAGTTCTACGGCCAGACCTACTTCGTCGACCCGCGCGGCCAGCTGGTCGGCGAGGCGGCGTCCGACACCGACGACGAGGTGATCGTCCGTGACCTGAACATGGACCAGCTCGCCGAGGTGCGGGACCTGTGGCAGTTCTACCGCGACCGCCGCCCCGACCAGTATTCAGGGCTGGTGCAGCCGTGAGCCTCCTGATCAAGGGCGGCACCGTGGTGTCTGCCACGGGCGCCATGCCCGCCGACGTGCTGGTCGAGGGGGAGAAGGTCAGCGCGCTGGCCGCCCCGGGCAGCGAGACCGCGGTGGCCTGGGCCGCGACCGCGGCCAGGATCGTCGACGCGGATGGGCTGTACGTGCTGCCCGGCGGCATCGACGTGCACACCCACATGGAGATGCCGTTCGGCGGCACGTTCTCGGCAGACACGTTCGAGACCGGCACCCGGGCCGCGGCCTGGGGCGGCACCACCACGATCGTGGACTTCGCGGTCCAGGCCAAGGGCACCTCGCTGCTGGCCACCCTGGACAAGTGGCACGAGAAGGCCGACGGCCACTGCGTGATCGATTACGGCTTCCACATGATCGTCTCCGACGTCAACGACACGTCGCTGAAGGAGATGGAGGCCTGTATCGGCGCGGGCGTGAACAGCTTCAAGATGTTCATGGCCTACCCGGGCGTGTTCTACGCGACCGACGGCGAGATCCTCCGCGCCATGACCAAGGCGGCCGGCACCGGCGCCGTGATCATGATGCACGCCGAGAACGGCATCGCGATCGACGAGCTGGTGGCCCAGGCCCTGGCCGCGGGCAAGACCGACCCGGTCCAGCACGGGCTGACCCGGCCGCCGGAGCTAGAGGCGGAGGCCACCCACCGGGCCATCACCCTGGCCCGGGTGACCGGGTCGCCGCTCTACATCGTGCACCTGTCGGCCGCGCAGGCCCTCGAGGCGGTCGCCGGGGCCCGGGACACCGGGCAGAACGTGTTCGCCGAGACCTGCCCGCAGTACCTGTACCTGTCCCTGGACGACCTGGCCCGGCCGGACTTCGAGGGGGCCAAGTACGTGGCCTCGCCGCCGCTGCGGCCCCGGGAGCACCAGGGGTCGCTGTGGCGCGGCCTGCGCACCAACGACCTGTCCGTGGTGTCCACCGATCACTGCCCGTTCTGCTTCAAGGAGCAGAAAGAGCTGGGCCGCAGCGCCTTCTCCAAGATCCCCAACGGCATCCCCGGAGTCGAGCACCGGATGGATCTGCTGCACCAGGGGGTGGTCGCGGGGGAGCTGTCCCTGGCCCGCTGGGTCGAGGTGGCCGCGACCACGCCGGCCCGGATGTTCGGGCTCTACCCGCGCAAGGGCATCATCGCGCCCGGCTCCGACGCCGACATCGTGCTGTACGACCCGCGGGCCACCCAGGTCCTGTCGGCGGCCACGCACCACATGAACGTGGACTACTCGGCCTACGAGGGCTTGCCGGTCACCGGGCAGGTGCGGACCGTGCTGTCCCGGGGTGAGCTGGTGATCGACGGCGGCGAGTACCACGGCCGCACCGGCCACGGCCAGTTCCTGCGCCGTGGCCTGTCCCAGTACCTGATCTGACCCAGTACCTGATCTAGCAGGGGGAACAGATGGACTTCGGGGTGGTCCTGCAGACCGATCCGCCGGCCCACGCCGTGGTGGCGACCATGCGCCGCGCCGAGGACGAGGGTTTCCGGTACGGCTGGACGTTCGACTCGCACGTGCTGTGGCAGGAGCCCTTCGTCATCTACTCGCAGATCCTGGCGGCCACCTCGGAGCTGATGGTCGGCCCCATGGTGACCAACCCGGGCACCAGGGACTGGTCGGTCACCGCGTCCCTGTTCGCCACCCTGAACGACATGTTCGGCAACCGGACCGTGTGCGGCATCGGCCGCGGTGACTCGGCCCGCCGGGTGATCGGCCAGCAGCCGGTCACCCTGGCCACCATGGCCGAGGCGATGCACGTGATCAAGGGCCTGGCCGAGGGGCGGGAGGTGATGCTGCACGGCGCGCCGATCCGCATCCCGTGGGTGCGCGACGGCAAGCTGGAGATCTGGATGGCCGCTTACGGGCCGAAGGCGCTGGCCCTGGTGGGCGAGCAGGCGGACGGGTTCATCCTGCAGACCGCCGACCCGGACATCGCGCGCTGGACGATCGGGTCGGTGCGGGCCGCGGCCGCCGCGGCCGGCCGGGACCCGGACACGATCACGATCTGCGTGGCCGCTCCCGCCTACGTCGGCACCGACCTGGCCCACCAGCGCGACCAGCTGCGCTGGTTCGGCGGGATGGTCGGCAACCACGTCGCCGACCTGGTCGCCCGGTACGGCGAGGACGGGCCGGTGCCCCACGTGCTGACCGACTACATCAAGGGCCGCGAGGGGTACGACTACGCCCATCACGGGCGGGCCGGGAACCCGTCCACCGACTTCGTGCCGGACACCATCGTGGACCGGTTCTGCCTGCTCGGCCCGGCCGGGGCGCACCTCGACCGGCTGCGCGAGCTGGCCGGGATGGGCGTGGACCAGTTCGCCGTGTACCTGATGCACGATCAGCCCGGCGAGACACTGGCCGCCTACGGCCGCGAGGTGATCCCGGCCCTGGCCTGAAGGCGCCCAGCAGAAGAAGAACCGTGAAATGTGGCCTTTGACAACGCCTTTTATGGCCCAAACGGTTTTTTTGGTGTGATCCTTTTCATAGGGCCTGGTCTGGCGTTCGGCCCACGCCCGTAGCGATCTCGGGCAGTCTGGGTCCTCGCAAGCACCCCGCGTACGTGATGACCGCCGCCTTCGCCGCGGCCTGGCGCCCTGTCCCCGCGCCGCATCCGACGCCGCAGACCTCGCCCCCCACACCCCTCGGTGGCCGGTCTGCGCCCTGGGTGGAAACCGACGGCGCGCACGCGCCCGACCAAAGGTTCATGTTGTCCCTCAGCAGACGGGCTCCCCATCGCAAGACCCCCAAGATCACCCTTATCGCCGCGGGCTCGGCGCTTGCCCTGGCGGGCATCGCGGGCACCGTGGCGGCGTGGCCGTCCACGTCACCGGCCGCGGCGAGCGTGGCCGACGCCTCCTTCGGCAGTTCGGCCGCCGGTTCGGCCGCCCGGGCCGGCACCCTGACCGGCGCGGCCGCCCGGGACAACGGGCTGGCCAAGTCGGCGCAGGACCTCAAGGCCAGCGAGGCAGCGGCCCGGCAGGCCGCCGTGCGCCAGGCCATCGCCCGTGAGCGGGCCCGCAAGGCCGCCCAGGCCCGGGCCGCGGCCCGGGCGTCGGCCGCCCGGGCGGCGGCCCGCGCCGCGCATCAGCAGCAGCAGGCGGCCGCCGGACCCGCCACGCCCGCCGCGGCCGCCCAGCCGGCCACTGCATCGGGCTCGCCGCAGCAGATCGCGCAGGGCATGCTCGGCTCCTACGGCTGGTCCGCGTCGCAGTTCAGCTGCCTGCAGCCGCTGTGGAACGCGGAGAGCGGGTGGAACGTCTCCGCCAGCAACACGTCGTCCGGCGCTTACGGCATCCCGCAGGCCCTGCCGGGCAGCAAGATGGCCAGCGCCGGCGCGGACTGGCAGACCGACGCGGCCACCCAGATCCGCTGGGGCCTGGGGTACATCCGGTCGGTGTACGGCTCGCCGTGCGGGGCCTGGTCGCACGAGCAGGCTTACGGCTGGTACTAGCCAGCGGTCAGCCGGCCGGAGGGGCGGCCCCGGGTACCCCGGGCCGCCCCTCCGCGGCGTGTGAGCCAGTTCACAGTGCCTTAATTGCGGGTTATGGTCACATTAAATTCACATTTGCGGCATGGTTGAGCCCGCAAGCACCCCGCGTGCGAGATGGCAGCCTGAGAGCCGCCCGGCGCCCTGTCCCCGCGTCACGTCCGCACGCCGCTGCCCCTCCCTGCAGATTCCGCCGGTAGCTGGCATGTGCCCGGGTGATCAGCCGCGCGCGTGTTTCCCGCGCCGACCAAAGGTTCCTCTTGTCCCGTATCAGGACATCTCTGCGCACGTATCCGAAACTCCTCCTGACCGTGACCGCGGCCGGCAGCGCCGTCACCGCGGCGGTCATCACCCTCAGCACCGCTCCCGCCGCGCAGCCCGCCGCCCCGCCGGCGGCCGCGGCCGTGGCCCCCGCGATCTTCCGGCCCATGGCCACCCTGGACGCGGCCGCCTCCTCGCAGCGCCTGGCCAACTACCGCACCGCCTGGCGGATGATGCCCGGCTTCGGCTGGGGCAAGCGGCAGTGGACGCCGCTGCAGGAGCTGTGGAACCGGGAAAGCGGCTGGAACAAGTACGCCCAGAACCCCTACTCCGGCGCCTACGGCATCCCGCAGGCCGTGCCGGGCAGCAAGATGGCCAGCGCCGGCAACCACTGGCAGACCAACGCCACCACCCAGATCCGCTGGGGCCTGCGCTACATCAGGGGCCGCTACGGACGTCCGCGCGTGGCGTGGGACCACGAGCTGGCCTACGGCTGGTACTGAGTCCCCCGGGTAAGCCCGGCCCGGAATCCTAGAACCGGCCGCCGCTGATGCGGCGGCTGCGCTGGGACCGGCCGGGCTCCCCGTAGGGGTAGTCCGGGACCGGCGGATCGCTCGCCTCGTCCAGCAGCCGCATCTCCTCGTCGCTGAGCCCGAGGCTGGCCGCGGCCAGGTTGTCGGTGAACTGCTCCAGGGAGCGGGCGCCGAGGATCACCGAGGAGACCGCGGGCCGGGCCAGCACCCAGGCGATAGCCACCTGGGCCAGGGACACGCCGCGGCCCCCGGCCACCTTGCGGACCGCGTCGAGCACCTGCCAGGTCTGCTCGGACTGGCCGCGCTGGTTCCAGATCCGCATGCCCTCGTCGGCGTTCTCCACCACCCGGGTGCCCGGTGCGGGTGGCTCGCCGCGCTGGTATTTGCCGGTCAGCCAGCCGCTGGCCAGCGGGGACCAGGCGAGCACGCCCAGCCCGGCATCCTGGCAGGCGGGCACGATCTCCCACTCGATGGCCCGGGCCAGCAGGTTGTACTGCGGCTGCAACGACACCGGCGCGGACAGCCCGCGGGCCTGCGCGGTGCCGGTCGCCTTCTGCACCTGCCAGCCGGTGAAGTTGGAGAGCCCGGCGTAGTTGATCTTCCCGGCGCGCACCGCGTCGTCCAGGAAGCGCAGCGTCTCCTCGATCCGGGTCAGCGGGTCCCAGCCGTGCACCTGGTACAGGTCGATGGTCTCCACCCCCAGCCGGCGCAAGGACGCCTCCAGGGCCGCCTTGAGGTGCTGGCGGGACAGCCCGTGGCCGTTCGGCGTCTCGTCGGTGGGGAACCGGCCCTTGGTGGCCAGCACGACCTGCTCGCGGCGGCCTGGCCGGGCCGCCAGCCAGCGCCCGATGATCTCCTCGGAACGGCCGTCCGCGTACACGTCCGCGGAATCCACCAGCGTGCCGCCGGCCTCGGTGAAGCGGTCCAGCTGGGCGAAGGAGCCTTCCTCGTCCGTCTCGTTGCCGAAGGTCAGGGTGCCGAGGGCGAGCGCGGACACCGCGCATCCGCTGCTGCCCAGCAGCCGGTAGTCCATCAGTCCTCCGCGTGCGTAGGTTCCTAGTAGGTAGGCGCCGGGCCGTCCAGCGGGGGGTCGAGGAACGTGGCCCGGGCGCCTTCGAGCCAGTCGTTCAGCCCCCGGGGGGCGTGCCGCGTCACCTCCCGCACCTGAGAGGTGAGCTGGCCGGCCCCGCCCGCGCGGATCCAGGCGAACAGCTCCAGCATGCCCTCGGCGTCCCAGGGCGCCAGGCCGGAGCCGAGCAGCTCCTCCCGGGCCCGGTCCTCCGGCTGATCGGTGTAGCGCACCTGGCGGGCGAACACGGTGGAGATCCGGGCGGCCACCTCCGGGTAGGTCAGGGAGTCCGGGCCGGTCAGCGTGAACACGCGGGGCTCGCCGTCAGCCGGGGGGACCGGGCCGGTCAGCAGCCGCGCGGCGGTGTCGGCCACGTCGGCGGCGGCCACGAAGCCCACGTGCCCGTGACCGGCCGGGGCGTACAGCGTCGCCTCCCGCCGGATGGCCTGCGCGGCCGGCAGCAGCATCTCCATGTACGGCGCGGGGGCCAGGTAGCTCACCGGCAGGCCGGTCGCGTCCAGGTGCCGGGCGATCTCGCCGTGGCTGCGCATGAACCGCACGCCGGAGCCGGGGTCGGTGAATCCGGCCGCGGCCACCTTCACCACGTGCGGCCGGTGCCCCGCCGCCACGAGCGCGTCGGTGAAGGCGATTTCCAGCTCGGCCTGCGTCTCGCCGGACGGGCTGAGCAGGAAGACCCGGTCGAAGGCCTGAAGCTGGTCCGCGGCAGGCGGGTCGTCGAAGGTGCCCACCAGGTTCTCGCCCGGGCCGGGCAGGTCGAGGCCCTTGGCTTCCACCCGCACCATGGCGGTGGCGCCCGCCTTCGCGTCGGCCAGTGCCTCCAGCAGGCGGTAGCCGACCCTTCCGGTCGCTCCGGTCACCAGGATCACGGCCCGCCTCCTCGTGCGCTGTCCTTACGGGCAGTCCTTATGGGCACCTTACGGGAGGGCCGCTTCGGTACGCCGGGCGCCGTCCCCGACGTAGTTTGGTTGAGTGAGCCGGGGCGCGTGGCGGAGATGGTCGATAGTGGCGTCCGGAACCCTCCTGCTCTGCGCGATCCCCGCGGTGATCGCGGCGCTCCCGGTGCCTGCCTCCTCGATCAGCGCGCCGGCCCTGCAGGCCCGCATCCTGGCCTCGGGCAGCGTGCCGTACGAGGGGTACGCCGAGAGCACGGTGAACCTCGGCCTGCCAGAGCTGCCCGACCTGCACAACGTGAGCCTGCTGCTGGACGGCACCACCGACCAGTACGTCTGGTACCGCTCGCCGGCCTACTGGCGGGCTGATGACGTGAGCGGGCCAAACGTAACGGGGATAGCGGAGAGCGACACCTATGTCGACGGCGGGGTCACCTACCTGTGGAATTACGGCACCAACCTGCTCACCCAGATCACCGGCGCGGAACCGGTCCGGCTGCCGCGGGCGCCGGACCTGCTGCCGCCCGCGCTGGCCCGGCGGCTGCTGGACACCGCGGGCCGTGCGGACCGGATCTCCCGGCTGCCTGCCCGCCGGATCGCCGGGGTGGACGCGGCCGGGCTGCGGCTGGTCCCCACCGGGACGGGCACCACGATCAGCGCGGTGGAGATCTGGGCCGACCCGGCCAGCGGCCTGCCCGTCGAAGTCCGGATCTACAGCCACGGAACAGCTCAGCCCGTGCTGACCAGCACGTTCCTGGAGCTGAGCCGGACCCAGCCGACCCTGGATGCGGTGACGCCGCACCCGGCGCCGAACGTCGGGCTCACCACCACCAAGCTCCCGGACGTGGACGGCGTGCTCAACGGCGACGGTGATGGCGACGGCGATCACGACCCGTTCCCGCCCCAGCTGGGCGGGCTGCGCCACGTGGCCCTCCCGGGCAGCCCGCCCGGGCTGGCCATCTACGGCAGCGGGTTCTCGCGGTTCGTGGTGCTCCCGCTGCCCAAGGGCGTGGGGACGACCGCGCTCAACTCCGCGATCCAGGCCGGGGCGGACAGCGTGACGCTGCCCGGGACGGGCGGAACCCAGGCCGGGCCGCCGCCGGCCGTGTTGATCCGAACGCCGCTGCTGACCGTTCTGATGGTCAGAGCCGGGTTCCACCATGCTGTTTTCCTGTTCACCGGGGCGGTGACCCCAGCCGTGCTGGAGCAGTCAGCCAGCGCCCTGGTCACCGACTTGACACACTTTAGGTTCCATCGATGATCGTCACGCGCGGCCTCACCAAGCGCTACGGGCACCTGCTCGTCGTGGACCAGGTCGACCTGGACGTCCGGGAGGGCGACCGGTACGGCTTCCTCGGGCCCAACGGGTCGGGGAAGACGACCGTGGTCCGGATGCTGCTCGGCCTGGTCTACGCGACCAGCGGCGAGATCACGGTGCTGGGCGAGCCGGTGCCGAAACGGGTGGCCGAGGTGCTGCCCTCGATCGGCGCGCTGGTCGAGGGCCCGTCCGCGTACGGCCACCTGTCCGGGCGGGCCAACCTGGCCCTGATGGACGCGGCGGGCCCGTCGGGGAGCCGCCGGACCCGGCGCAGCCGGATCGCGGAGACCCTGGACCGGGTCGGCCTGGCCGGCATCGACAACCGCCCGGTCAAGAGGTACTCCCTCGGCATGCGCCAGCGGCTCGGCCTGGCCGCCGCGCTGCTGCGCACCCCGAAACTGCTCATCCTCGACGAGCCGACCAACGGGCTGGACCCGCAGGGCATCCGGGAGATCCGTGACCTGCTCATCGAGCTGAACGCGGCCGGCACCACCGTCTTCCTGTCCAGCCACCAGCTCAGCGAGGTCGAGCAGCTGTGCACCCGGGTCGGCATCGTCAACCGCGGCCGGCTGGTCCGCCAGGACGACCTGGACACGCTGCGGGCCCTGACCGGGCGCTCGATCGTCGCGTACGCCCGACACCGACCGCGCCCGTGAGGTGCTGGACGGCCAGATCGAGCTCGCGCAGGCCGGCTGGTGATCGCGGACGCCGACACCGCCGCGCTCAACTCACGCCTGGTCGCCCACGGGGTGCGGGTCACCGAGATCGCCGCCGAACGGCGGTCGCTGGAGGACGTGGTGCTCTCGGTGACTGGCTCAGGCTCGGACCGCGTCGACGTCCAGGATGGTGACCGGCCATGATCCGCGTGGAGCTGGTGAAGCTGGCCCGCCGCCCGCGCACCTGGGTGAGCCTCCTGCTGCTGTGCGGCCTGCCCGTGCTCGTGGCGGTGTTCGTGGCGGTCACCCACATCGCGCCGCCCCCCGGCCAGGGCCCGGCGCTGCTGTCCGCGGTACTGGCCAGCGGGTCGCTCTACCCGGCCGCGGCCCTGGCCATCGTGCTGCCTATCTTCCTGCCGGTGGCGGTCGCGGTGGTGGCCGGGGATTCCATCGCGGGCGAGGCGGGCTCGGGCACGCTGCGCTACCTGCTGGCCCGGCCGGTCGGCCGGACCCGGCTACTGGGCGCCAAGCTCATCGCGCTGATCGTGTTTACGCTGGCCGCGGTGATCCTCGTCGCGGTAACGGCGTACTTCACCGGCATCGCCCTGTTCGGCGCGAAACCGGTGGCTGCGACACCCGGCGGCCTGACCACCTCCAACATCGCGGCGACCTCGCTGTCCGGCAGCGGGCTGAGCCCGGCGGACATCGCGCTGCGGACGGTCGGGGCGGTCGCCTTCATCGCGGTGTCCATGCTGGGCGTGGGCGCGATCGCGCTGTTCCTGTCCACCATCACCGACTCATCCCTCGGTGCCGCCCTGGGCGCGCTGGCCGCGCTGATCACCAGCGAGGTGCTGGTCACCCTCAACTCCGCGTCGGCGGTCAACCCGTACCTGCCCACCCGGTACTGGCTGGCCTGGATCGACTTCTTCCGCGACCCGATCGTCTGGCGGAACATCGAGCGCGGCTTCGCCGTGCAGGGCGTCTACGTGCTGGTGTTCCTGGCCGCGTCCTGGGCGCACTTCGCCACCAAGGACATCACCAGCTGACCGCCGCGGCTCCCCGGGGCTATCCCTGGCTGGCGGCCAGCAGGCACACCCGGTTCCGCCCGCTCTCCTTGGCCTGGTAGAGGGCATGGTCGGCGGCGGCCAGCAGCTCGTCGAGGTCCCGGCGGGAGGACCCCAGGGCAGCCACGCCGATCGAGATGGTGACCCGCAGCGGGGCGTCGCCGCCCACCGCGGTGGCGATCCGGGAGATCCGGTCGCGCAGCCGCTCGGTGATCTGGGCGGCCTCCGCGGCGTCGGTGGCGGGCAGCAGGATGCAGAACTCCTCACCGCCGAACCGGCCGGTCAGATCACCGTCGCGCAGCAGCGCGCTCAGCGCGCTGGCCACGGCGGCCAGCACGGCGTCCCCGGCCAGGTGCCCGAAGCTGTCGTTGACGTTCTTGAAGTGATCGATGTCGGCGATCGCCACGGCCAGCGGGGTCCGCGTCCGGGCCGCCCGCGCGGTCTCCAGCCGGGCTTCGCGCAGCCACGTGCCCACGTTGAGCAGCCCCGTCTTGGCGTCGATGCGGGACGCGTCGACCAGCTGGGCGTGCCGGAACGAACGGTGCAGCAGCGCGACTAACGGCAGCGCGCCCAGCGCCATGAACGGGCTGGCGGTGACCGCGTGGGCGACCAGCACGCCGACCGACAGCTCGGCCGCGTCGTGGAACAGGGGCTCGCGGCTGAAGAGGTTCTCGCGCACGCTGGCGGCCGGGTCGGCCCCCTTGACGGCGGTCATGACCAGGACCTTGTTGACCGCGGATTTGAGCACGCCGCACCCGGCCGCGGCCACGGTCCAGGCCAGCACCCGCGCCTGGGCGCCGGGCGCCACCCCGGTGACCACCGGCGCGGCCGCGTGGAACACCGCTGAGGCTGCGCCGTAGGACAGGCCGACCGCCGCGGCGGTGAAGGCGCGCCGGTGCACCAGGGTGGCCCGGACACGCCACTGCACCAGGGCCATCCGGGGGATCGGCACCAGCAGCGCGTACAGCGGCGGCAGCAGCAGGGCGAGCGGCAGCTCCCAGATCGCGTGCACGTCCTTGACCAGGCCCGCGGGCTCGCCGGCCCGGTGGGTCAGCTCTACCGTCAGCAGGTTGCAGGCCAGTAGGACCGCGGCCAGCTCCAGGTCGGCGCCGCGGAACCGGGTGGTGGCCGCGCACGCGCCGATCACGGCCAGGTCCGCGGCGATCACGGCCGCGATGAAAGCGAGTAACCAGCCGGGGAGTTCCCAGGCCCGCCACCGGGCACTGTAAGCAAGCGCCCGATTTCTCATCGTAATGGCATTAGTGCTCATTTGTTACGCTCTAGGCATATGTATCCGAGCTCCGGGCCGGGTAACTTCCGTGAGGAAGGAGGTGCTGGCCATGCGCGGCGAAGGCTGGACCTGAACGCGGTCGTGCGGCGGCGGGCGCGCCACGCAAGTCCCGCCACGCGCGTGTCCCGCCGTATCGCACACCGCAATCCCCCTGGGGTGTATCCCCATAAGGTAGTGAACGGTGGCGAATATGTCACCAGCCCGTGCCATTCCTGCGAGCCCATTTGCCGTGACTCGTCCTGATATTACTTTGATGTACGTATGCGCATCTGGGGCCTGAATGACCGGCCTCGGGGGCCCGCGCTGGCGGGCTACGGGCCGTCGGGGCCGGCCCGGCCCGGGGCGTTCGCCGTGTACCAGGCGTCCAGGGAGTCCAGTTCCGCGACGAGGCGGCGGGCGAACTCGGTGGCCCCGTAGTGCGTCTCACGCGGGAACCGCCGCACCTCCCGGCGGCTGACGTAGCCCGCGTCCTCCAGGTGACGCAGCCGGTCGCGCATGACCTTCCAGGTCAGCTGGTGCCCATCGCAGGCCTGCTCGTTGATCGCGTCCAGCAGCTCGGTGGGGCGGGCGCCCCCCTCGGTCAGGTTGGCCAGGATGGCCAGGTCCCACCGGCCGCGGATGCTGCCCAGGAACCGCATGAAGTGCTGCCAGTTCACCGCCGGCCACCCCCCGGTCCCGGCGGCCCGGCGCCGGGCCTGTCTTCCGCGTCACGCCGGCGGCCGGTAACGTGACCAGGGGTCCTATCCAGCAGTCTCGGTAGCCAGGTGGTAAATGGATCATCGCGTGGCTGGGAGCGGCTCATAGTGATCCAGGGAAGCACAGCCGCCGGGCGCGGACGGGAACTGTGAGTTCCGGTCCCGATGCTCCCGATGCCGCGTGGCGACGGCGCAGTGAGCTCAGCGATCTCCTGCTGACCTGCCGCTCCCGGCTGGCCCGCCAGGACCCGGAGGGCCACGAGCGCGGCCTGCGCCAGCAGGACGTCGCGGACCTGATCGGTATCAGCGCCCGCTACTACGCCTCGTTCGAGCGCGGCGAGATCGATAAGCCCGGTGTCCACCTCGTCGAGTCCGTCGCCGCCGCGCTGCAGATGAACGAGGCCCAGCGCTCCGCCCTGCACGTGCTGGCTTTAAGCCAGGACCCGCCCATGCCGGGCCGGCAGGCCGGCCCGCCGGGGAGCCCGCCGGTGATTCCGCCCGCGCTGCGGGAACTGGTGCGGCGGCTGGACCCCACGCCGGCCGCGATCACCGACGAGATGTGGACCATCCTGGCCCGGAACGCGGCCATGACCCACTGGGTCGGGGAGTACTTCGACCGGGTGCCTCCCGATCAGCAGAACCTGATCCTGTACCTGTTCAGCTCCCAGGCCGCGCAGGTCCTGGCCGACGTGGACGGCGACCGGCGGGCGGCCGTGGCCGGGCTGCGGTACCAGTACGCCCGGAATGTCGCCAGCCCGCGGTTCGCCGCCCTGGTCGACCGGCTGCTGGCCACCGGCCAGCAGGCCCGCGATCTCTGGAAACGTCATGACGTGGAAATCCCGCGGAAGCTCTACGACCTCCGGATTCGGACCGGCGACGCGCCGCCCGCGGATGTGAGCGTCGTATTCACGGCCCTGTCGGCGCGCCTGTCGCTGCTGGTCGCCATGCTCCCGGAAGGCCAGCCAGATCCCGTTTAACGCACCGGAAAGTCAGGGTAAGCGCACATGAAGGTACGCATGATGCGCCTGTTGAATAAAATCGCACGCCGGGTGTAGGAATCGGGATTATAAAGAAACACGGTAATGGTCATGAGCCACCGGGGCGCGAGGCGGGAGGTGCGATCGCGATGATGGAGCGGCATATGCGCGATCGCGTCCGGGCCCGCGGCGGGGAGGGGGGAGCCGCGGAGCGGGGGCCCGTGCGTCCCCGCAGCGCCCCGGATCTGGCCGTCGTCCGCGCGCTGGCCGAGTGCGGCGGGCTGGCGGCGGCCTTCTGCGGGCTGGCCGGCCCGGACCGGGGACCGCGGCCGGCCAGCCCGGCGGGCCGCCTGGCCGGGGAGATAGCCCGGGCAGGCTTCCCGGCGGCCTAGCCGCAGTCCGCCGCCGCCGGTACCCGGACCGGCCCGGACCCGAGCGCCTGCAGGACCATCGCGGTGACGGCCGGGTTGGTCGGCAGCTGGGAGTGGCTGACCTGCGCGGCCGGGCACACCGACTGGATGGGCACGTTGAGGGCACCGGCCAGCCGGGCGGAGTCGGGCGGGGTGACCGTCTGGTCGTCGGTGGTCCACAGCGACAGCCAGCGTGGCCGGGCGGGCACGGCGGTCGCGTCCAGCTGGGTGAGCAGGCTGCTGCCCGGCACCAGCTGCTGGCACGCGACCGGGCACGCGCCGGGCACGAACGCCGTGGCCGCGGAGGCCAGCTGGGCGCCGTGGAACGGGGAACCCAGCGTGATGACCCGCCGGGCCTTGTGCGTGCCGCCGTCCTGCCGGGCCCACACCAGGGTGGCCACCCCGCCCGCCGAGTAGCCGATCACGTCCACCGACGGCGCGCCGCCGCTCAGCGCCCGGTTGACCGCGGCGTTCAGCACGCCGGCGTCGGCGATCAGGCTGCCCGTGCCCTGACCCGGCAGGTGCAGCACGGTCGCCACCCGCCCGGTGGCCCGGATCCGGCGCGCCAGCACGGACAGCGACCCGGTGCTGCCGCCGTAGCCGGGGACCAGCAGCACCGGCCCGGGCCGGTCCTGGGCCGGGATGGCCTGCCGCCGGGGGAACCGGGCTCGTGCCGCCGGAGACCAGCACGCTGACCACCGTCACCACCACGATCACGGCGGCCAGCGCGGCCAGCCCGCCCACGAACAGGCGGCGCCGCGGGGAGAGCCGGCCGAGGAACGAGGTCATCCCGGGACCCCGGTCGTGGACGGGGACAGGCTCCGCGGATCGCGGGCCGGCCAGGCACCCCGCTCGGCGGCGCCGAGGAAACGGTCCACCGCCTCATTGAACAGGTGCGGCTCCTCCAGGTTCGCGGTGTGGCCGGTGCGCGGCAGCACCGCCAGGCCCGCGGTGGGAATGGTGCGCTTGAGCATGAGCGCCACGTCCAGGCAGCTGTCGTCCTCGTCACCGGCCAGGACCAGCAGCGGGGTGGTGATCGCGGCCAGCTCGCCGCGCAGCGCGTACAGCGACGGGCGGCCCGCCTGCACGCCGCGCATGGTCAGCGCGGATCCCAGCGCCGAGTGCCCGGCCAGGGCCTGCGCGAACTCGGCCCAGCCGCGCGGGTTCTTGTTCTGGAACTGCACCCGGGCCGGGCCCAGCGCGTACCACCGCGCGACCTGCTCCGCCCCGTCGGCCTCGAACGCGGCCGCGATCGCCTCGCACTCGGCGCGGAACGCGGCCTGGCGGTCCGGGGCGGCGCCGTAGCCGGCCCGGCCGCCACCGTGGACAGCACCCGGTCCGGGTGCCGGAGCGTCAGGTGCAGCGCGGCGAACCCGCCCATGGACAGGCCGACCACGTGCGCGGCCGGGAGGCCCAGGCCGTCCAGCACGGCGACCGCGTCGGCCACCGCGCGGTCCTGGGAGTAGGCGGCCGGATCGGCGGGCACCCCGGACGGCGGGTAGCCCCGCGCCGCGTAGGTCACGCACCGGTAGCGCGCCGAGAAGAACCGGACCTGCGGCTCCCAGCTCCGGTGGTCACCCGCGAACTCGTGCAGGAACAGCAGCGGCGTGCCGCGGCCGGTGCTCTCGGCGTGCAGGCTCACCCCGTCTGTGGTCGTGATGTCGGTCACGGGCTCCCCATGATGTGCTGGTACGTGCCCGCCGCCGCGGCGGCGGGATCGCCGGCCCGCAGCGCGGCCATGATCGCGTCGTGCTGGCGGGCCGATTCCGCGTGCGTGCGGGCCACCTTCGGGCCCGGTGCCGGGGACAGCCTGCAGCGACGCCCACAGCAGCCGCATCAGCGACAGCAGCAGCGGGCTCCGCGCGTACTCATACACGCTGAAATGGAACTCCCGGTTCAGGGCGGCATATCGCGGGTCGTCCTCTCCCATGGCCCGCATCTGGTCGTTCAGCTCCTCCAGCCGGGCCAGCGCCGGCCGCGTCGATCTTGCGGGCGGCCAGCGAGGCGCCCAGCGATTCCAGCGCCGCGCGGATCTGGAAGTTCTCCTCGACCGGGCCGTCGTCCGGCTCCACCACGGTGAACCCGCGGTGCGTGTCGCCGATCACCAGGCCCTCGGACTCCAGCCGCCGCATCGCCTCGCGCACCGGCGTCTGGCTGACCTGGAACCGCTGGGCCAGGTCCCGCTGGCGCAGCTGCTCGCCCGCGGCCAGCTCGCCGGTGATGATCTGCTCCCGGATGAGCGCCGCCACCATGTCGGTCTTGCTCACGTAGCCGGGGCCGGGAGTGCCCCGGTCCGTCTCGCCGCCCGTGCCCTGCGCCGCCCGTCGCCCGGCATTCCTCCCGTGCTGGCCGTGGTCATCTGCCGCCTCCGTTAGTGGCGAGTTCCTGCACCCGGGCCGGGGTGAGCGGCAGCCGCCCGACGCTGCCCGCCAGGCCCAGCGCGTCCCGCACCGCGCTGGCCAGCACCGCGCCGGCCGCGGACACCCCGCCCTCGCCCGCGCCGCGCACGCCCAGCGGGTTGCCTGGCGCCGGTGAATCCTGGGTGATCAGCACGTCGATCGGCGGCACCTCGGCCGCCGTCGGCACGCGGTAGTCCATGAACGTGGCCGACTGCGGCTGGCCGTTCTCGTCGTAGCAGAACTCCTCCAGCAGCGCGCCGCCGATGCCCTGCGCGGCGCCGCCGCGCAGCTGGCCGGCCACCAGGGCCGGGTTGACCGCCCGGCCCACCTCGTACGCCACCAGGTAGCGCAGCACCTGGACGCCGCCGGTGCCGGGGTCGACGTTGACCACGGCGAGATGCACCCCGTACGGGTAGGTCATGTGGGCCACCTCGAAGCGGCGCCGCGCGGACAGCCCGGCCGGCTCCCCGGGCCGCAGCCAGGGGCTGGCCGGGTCGGTGGCCCGGGCCACCTCGGCCAGCGTGACGGCCGCGCCGGGATCCCCCCGGACGCTGATCCGGCCGTGGGTGATGACCAGGTCACCCGGGGCGGCCTCGAGCATCCGCGCGGCGACCTCGGCGGCCCGGTCGCGGACCGCGCCCGCCGCCACGTGCACCGCGCTGCCCGCCACCACCGTCGACCGGGACGCCCACGACCCGCCGCCGAACGGCTGCCGCTCGGTGTCCCCGTTGACCACGCTCACCTGGTCCGGGTGCACCCCGAGCGCGTCCGCGGCGATCTGGGCCAGCACCGTCTCGATGCCCTGGCCCAGCGACGTGCCGCCGGAGTACACGTGCACCGCCCCGGTCCGGCTGACCACCACGTCGGCGGTCTCCTGCGGGCCCAGCCCGCTCTTCTCCAGGAACGCGGCCACCCCCAGCCCGCGCAGCCGGCCGGCCCGGCGGCCCTCTTCGACCGCGGCACCGTAGCCGAGCCGGTCGGCTTCGGCCTGGGCCGCGGCCAGCAGCGCGGGGTAGTCGCCGGCGTCCAGCACCACATCGGTGCCCAGGGTGCTCATCGAGCGCTGGCACGGCAGTTCGCCGGGGTCGAAGGAGGTTGCGCGAGCGAATTTCGTTGCGGCTGATTTTGAGCTGGTGCGCGGCCACGTCGAGCAGCTGCTCGCGCGCGGTGCTGCCCTCGAACCGGCCGGGCGCCCGGTACGTACCACACGGGGTCTTGCTGGTCAGCACCACGCGGATCCGGCCCCGGTAGGCGGGGACCCGGTACGGGCCGGGCAGCATGGCCACGGTCAGCTCGGGCACGATGATCCCGTGGGTGCGGCAGTAGGCCCCGTTGTCGTGCAGCACGTCGTCGCGCAGCCCGAGGATCCGGCCGCCCGCGTCGAAGGCGGCCGCGATCCGGTGGGCCTGCTGCCGGGAATGGTTCACCGCGACCAGGTGCTCGCCGCGGTCCTCCACCCACATCACCGGCCGGCCCAGCGTCCGGGCCAGCCACGGGACCAGGAAGTCCTCCGGGTAGAACTCGCCGCGGGCGCCGAACCCGCCGCCCGCGTCCACCGCGTGCACATGGATCAGCGCCTCGTCCAGGCCGAGCATCGAGGCCAGCAGGTCCCGGTTGAACACCGGCACCTTGGTCATCCCGAAGATCGACAGCCGGCCGGTGGCCGGGTCGGGGTCGGCGAGCAGCGCGCGCGGCTCCAGCGGCACCGCGCCGTGCCGCCCGATCTCCACCTCGATCTCCACGACGCGGTCGGCCCGGGCGAACGCCCCGGCCACATCCCCGTAGCCCAGGCTGAAGTCGGCGGCCACGTTGCCGCCCGGGAACAGCGCCGGGGCGCCCGGGGCCGCGGCCGCCGCCGCGTCCAGCACCGCGGGCGCCTCCTCGATGTCGGTGTCCACCAGCTCGGCGGCGTCCTCGGCCGCGTACGGGTCCTGCGCGATCACCACGGCCACCGGCTCGCCCACGTACCGCACCGTCCCGGCGGCCAGGACCGGCTGCAGGTACGCGCGGAGGTCGGCGCCGGCGACCTGGAGCCGGACCGGGATGGCCAGCCCCGGCGGCAGGCTGGCCGCGGTGACCACCGTCACCACGCCGTCCGCCCGGGCGGCGCGGGTGGTATCGACCGAGCGCAGCCGCCCGTGCGCCACCGGGGAGCGGACCACCCGGGCCCACAGCTGGCCGGGCCGGGCGAAGTCGGCGCCGAACCGGCCCAGGCCGCGCAGCAGGCGCGGGTCTTCCTTGCGAGCTATGCTCACCCCGATGCCGCCGCGGGGGATGCCCGGTGCCGATGGTCACGGCCCCTCCCCGGCGTGCCGGCGGCGGGCGGTCTCCAGCACGGCCTCGACGATGCCCTGGTAACCGGTGCACCGGCACAGGTTAGCCGCGACCACCTCGCGGATCTGCTGCTCACTGGGCCCGCCGCGCTCCCCGCCGCCGTCAGCCCCGTTCCCGGACCGCAGCTCGGCCAGGTAGCCCTCGGCCAGCATGAGGAACCCCGGCGTGCAGAACCCGCACTGCAGGCCGTGCCGGTCGCTGAACGCCTGCTGCAGGTCGGACAGGTCCTCCCCGTCCGCCAGCCCCTCGACCGTGGCGATGTCCTGCCCGTCGGCCTGCACCCCGAACATCAGGCAGGCCCGGGCGGGCACCCCGTCCACCAGCACCGTGCACGCCCCGCAGATGCCGTGCTCACAGCCCAGGTGGGTGCCGGTGTAGCCGAGGTCGTGGCGGAGCATGTCGGCCAGGGTGCGCCGGGATTCCACGGCCAGCTCGTGCTCCCGGCCGTTCACCCGGACCCGGATCAGGTGCGTGTCCTTCATGCGCCGGCGCCTCCCGACAGTGCCGCGTGAATGTCCCAGGGGCGGACCGGGATATGGTCGATCTCCGCGCCGGGCCGGGCATCGCGGAGGGCATCATTGACCGCGCTGAGCACGGCGGCCGGGGCGCCGATCGTGCCGCCCTCGCCCATCCCCTTGGCCCCGGTCTCGCTGAACGCGGACGGCGTCTCCAGGTGGACGATCTCGATCGGGCAGATCTCCGCCGCGGTCGGGACCAGGTAGTCCATCAGCGTGGCGCACTCCGGCTGCCCGCCGGGGTCGTACCGGACCTGCTCCAGCAGCGCGGCGGCCACGCCCTGGGTCACCCCGCCGCGGACCTGCCCGTCCACGATCACCGGGTTGATCACCACGCCGCAGTCCTCCACCACCAGGTAGCGGCGGGGCCGGATCCCGCCGGTGCCCGGGTCGATGGCGACCAGCACCGCGTGGCAGGCGTTGGAGAACGTGCCCGGCGGGTCGAACGACTCGCGCGACTCCAGGCCGTAGCGCAGCCCCTCGGGCAGCCGGTGCGCCTGGAAGTGCACGATCCGGGCCAGCTCGCCGAGGGGGACGGCGGCACTCTCGTCCCCGCGGACCACGGCCCGGCCGCCACTGAGCTCGATATCGGCGGGGCTGGCTTCCAGCAGGTGCGCGGCCACCTGGCGCAATTGGGCGGCGACGCCGTCCGCGGCCCGGCGGGCCGCGCCACCGCCGATCACGATCGAGCGGCTGCCCCAGGTACCCCACCCGTAGGAGGCCAGGTCGGTGTCGCCCTGGCGGAGCCTCACCTGGCCCGGGTGGACGCCGAGCCGGTCCGCCACGATCTGGGCGAAGGTGGTCTCGTGGCCCTGGCCGTGCCCGCAGGTCCCGGTGGTCACGATCACCTCGCCGGACGGATCCATCCGGACCGAGGCGGTGTCGTAGCCGGGCGTCATCCGCATCCGCCGCTGCGACATGGCCGGGGTGCCGTAGGCGGTCCGCTCGGAGAAGCAGGAGTAGCCGATCCCGGCGAGCAGCCCGGCCGCGCGCAGCCGGTCCCGTTCCGCGGGCCAGCCGGCCTCGGTGACCCGCTTCTCGGCCAGTTCCAGGGATTGCGCGTAGCTGCCCTCGTCGTAGGTGATGCCGTTGCAGCCGGTGTACGGGAACTCGCCGGGGCCGATCATGTTCCGGCGGCGGACCGCCAGGGGGTCCAGGCCCAGTTCATGGGCGGCCTTCTCCATCAGGCGCTCCATGACCAGGACCAGCTGCGGCCGGGACACGCCGCGGTAGGGCGCGGTGGGCGCCTTGTTGGTGGCGATCGCGCGGCCCCGGGCCCGGTAGGCGGGCACCTTGTAGATGCCGGGCAGCTCGGTCGCGGCCATCAGCGGCTCGACCGCGCAGGTGAACGGGAACGCGGAGTAGGCGCCCACGTCGCAGTCGATGTCGGCGGCCAGGCCGAGGATCACGCCGTCCGCGCCGAACGCGGCGCGGACCTGGTAGCGCTGCTCGTGGCCGTGGAACGAGGCGGTCAGGTTCTCCTGCCGGTCCTCCACCCAGCGCACCGGGCGGCGCAGCCGCATCGCGATCCCGGCCAGGGCGGCTTCTTCCCGGCCGGCCACGCACTTCAGCCCGAACCCTCCGCCGACGTCCGGGGCGATCACCCTGACCCGCTGCTCCGCGACACCGAACGCCTGGGCCACCGCCGACCGGACCTGGTGCGGGACCTGGGTCGAGACGTGCATGACCACCTGCTGGTCCCGTTCGTCCCACTCGGCCAGGCAGGCCCGGCCCTCCATGGGCAGTGCGGCCAGCCGGCCGCTGCGCACGGTGGCGGTGACCACCACCGGCGCGGCCGCGAAGACGGCGTCCAGCTTCTCGTCGTCGAACATGGTCAGGTCGACCAGGCAGTTGCCGGGCGCGTGCTCATGCAGCTGGGGGGCGGCCGCGGCGGTGGCGGCGTCCAGGCTGGCCGCCACCGGCTGCGGGGACCAGTCCACGTCGACCAGCTCGATCGCGTCCTCGGCCAGGTACGGGTCCTCGGCCAGCAGCACGGCCACCGGCTCCCCGACGTGCCGGACCCGGCCGATGGCCAGCAACGGCAGCGTGGTCGGCACGAAGCCGGGCCGCTCCAGCACGGCCAGCAGGGCCGGGTCGCCCAGGTCCGCGGCGGTGAAGGCGGCTGCCACCCCGGGCCGGGCCAGCGCCCGGGTGGTGTCGATGGCGCCCAGGCCCGCAGCAGCGAACGGGCTGCGCACGAACGCCGCGTGCAGGGTCCCGGTGCGGGCCAGGTCGCCGGTGAACTTGCCCCGGCCCAGCAGCATCCGCCGGTCCTGGGTGCGGGGCACGGCCGCGCCGACCCAGGTCACGGCGTGGCGCTCGCTTCCGTGAGCGCCCGCTGCACCAGCGTGGCGGCCAGGTGCTTGCGGTATCCGGGGCCGCCGTGACCGTCCGCGGGCGGGTCGATCTGGGCCGCGGCCATCGCGCCGGCGGCCCGCCAGGTGGCTTCCGCGGCGGGCTGGCCGCCCAGCTCCGCGGTGTCCACCACGAACGGCAGCGGCCCCACCCCGCCCAGGACGACGCGGACCGAGCGGCACGCCGGGCCGGACGGGCCCGGCTCCCCGAGGTCGACCGAGACGGCCGCGGCGACCACCGCGAAGTCCCCCTGCCGCTGGGCGAACTCGGTCAGCGCGGCGCGGCGGGCGGTCTGCGGGAAGTGCAGCTCGGTGATCATCTCCTCGGGCTCCGCGCTGGTGGTGTAGAAGCCCTCGAAGAACTCGCCGGCCGGGACGCTCCGCACGCCGGCCGGGCCGGTCAGGATCACGTTCGCGCCCAGCAGCACGGCCAGCAGGCACCACTCGGCGGCCGGGTCGGCGTGCGCGATGCTGCCGCCGAACGTCCCCCGGGCCCGGATCGGGTAGTGCCCGATCCACCGGGCCGACCGGGGCAGTACCCCGAAACCGTCCAGCACCGCGGGGTCACGGCACAGTTCCACGGTGCGGTGCCGGGTCAGGGCGCCGATCCGCAGGCCGTCCGGGCCGGCCCGGAGGTACTCCAGGCCAGGTATCCGGGTCACGTCCACCAGCGCGGCCGGCCGGGCCAGCCGGAAGTTCATCATCGGGACCAGGCTCTGCCCGCCGGCCAGGATCTTCGCCCCGTCTCCGAGTTCGGCCAGCATCGCGACGGTTTCGGGCACGGAGCGGGTGCGGTAGTAGCTGAACGGGGCGGGCTTCAACCGGCCTCCTCCCAGGGGAGTGCCTCCGATTTGGTATACCATATGTCAAGATCGTCGCTGGTGGCGCTTTGCCGGGAGTTGCCCATGCCGCACCCGTGTGTCCTGGCCGAGCTGTCGCCGGGGCCGGGGGAGTCTGCTGGGTGGCTCCGGGTCCGGCTGGCCCGCCCGGAGCGCCGCAACGCCCTCGACGTGGGTATGACCCGCACCCTGCTGGACATCGTCCGCGCCGACCCGGCCGTCCCGCTGCTGATCGAGAGCACCGACCCCGCCGCGTTCTGCGCAGGCGCCGACCTGAGCATTACCGACCGCGAGCGGGCCATGGTCTCCGACCTCTTGTACCAGTGCTACGAGGAGATCGTCACCCGGCCCGGGCCGGTCATCGCGGTCGTCGAGGGGGCGGCCGTGGGTGGCGGTGCCCAGCTCGCCGGGGCCGCTGACCTGCGGATCGCCGGGCCGGGCGCCCGGTTCCGCTGGGTCGGCCCACCTGGCCGCGGCCTGGCGGTGGGCGCCTGGGTGCTGCCCGGGCTGGTCGGCCGGGGTGCCGCCCTGGAGCTGACCATGACCGGCCGGTGGGTGGAGGCCGCCGAGGCGCTGCGGCTGGGACTGGTCAACCGGGTCGAGGACGAGCCGGGCCAGGCCGCCACGGCGCTGGCCGGGGACCTGCTGGCCCGGGGGGCCGCGGTGACCGGCCCGGTCAAGCGGATCGCGTCGGCGGGTGGGCTGCTGGACATGTTGCGGGCCGAGCGGGAGGCGAACCGGGCCGCGTGGGACGGCGCGTGACCGGGCCGGCCGGCCCGGGGTGGACCTCGGCGGCGGCGTGGAGCCGCCATGGGTGGCGGATCCACGCGGGCGCGGACGGGGGGAGCGGCGCCGCGGGCATGGGGAGCGGGGACGCGGCCACCATCCCCGAGCTGGCCGCCGCCTCGGCACGCCGGGTTCCGGACCGGGTCGCGGTGAGCGTGGACGGCCAGCCGGTCAGCCACGGGCAGCTGGACGCGCAGGCCCGCCAAGCCGCCGGGTGGCTCGCGGGACGGCTGGGCCGGGGGGAGCGGATGCTGCTGGCCGCCGGGCCGGGCCCGGGCTTCCTGCGCTGGTACCTCGGGGCGCTGCGCGCGGGCGTGGTCGTGGTGCTGGCCAACCCCGGCTACACGCAGGCCGAGCTGGGGCACCTGGTGGCCGACTCCGGCGCGCGGCTCGCGGTCGCCGATCCCGGCCCGGCCGCGCGGCTGGCCGCGCTAGCCGCCGGGCTGCCGGTCGTGGCGGCCGGCGCACCGCGATCCGCCCCGCGATCTGCCGCCGGAGGCCGGCCGGGCTCTGCCTGACGCCGGGGACATCGCGCTGCTCGCCTACACGTCCGGCACCACCGGGCGGCCCAAGGGCGTCCCGCTGACCCACCGGCAGCTGGCCGCCTCCATCCAGGGCGCCATGACCGCCTGGCGGTGGGCCGGTGGCGACGTGCTGGTGCACGCGCTGCCCCTGTTCCATCAGCATGGCCTGGGTGGCGTGCACGCCACGCTGATCGCCGGGTCCACCGCGCACCTGCGGTCCAGGTTCGACCCTGCCGACCTGATCGCCACGGTCCGGGCCGGGGGCGGCACGGTGCTGTTCGGTGTGCCCGCCACCTACCAGGCCCTGCTGGACTGCGCGGGCGGGATGCCGTTGCTGCGGGGCCTGCGCCTCGCGGTCTGCGGATCCGCCCCGCTGAGCCCGGCGCTGGCGGCCCGGCTGCCCGGGTTGCTAGGCCAGCTGCCGCTGATCCGCTACGGGACCACGGAATCCGGGCTCGACGTCTCGAACCCGCTGGGCTCGGCCCGCCCGGATACCGTCGGCCTGCCCCTGCCCGGGGTGGAGTGCCGGATCTGGTCCGCCGGCGGCGAGGCCTCCGCGGGCGGCGAGGCCTCCACGGGCCGGGAGGCGCCGCCCGGGGGCGACGGCGAGATCCAGCTGCGCGGCCCGCAGGTCTTCCAGGGGTACTGGAACGACGCCGCGGCCACCGCGGCGGCGTTCACGCCGGACGGCTGGTTCCGCACCGGCGACATCGGGGCCATCGACCCCGGCCCCGGCCCCGGCCCCGGCCACCTGGTCATCCGGGGCCGGATCAAGGAGCTGATCATCAGCGGCGGGCTGAACGTCTACCCCCGCGAGGTCGAGATCGTGCTGGAGCGCCACCCGTCGGTGGCCGAGGCGGCGGTGGCGGGACTGCCCCACCCGCGCTGGGGCGAGCAGGTGACCGCCTGGGTCGTCCCGCGCGCGGGGGCCACGGTCAGCGAGACCGAACTGATCGCCCACACCAGGACCCTGCTGGCCCCCTACAAGTGCCCGAAACAGGTCTTCGCGCTGGCCGCCCTGCCCCGCACCCCCCTCGGCAAGCTGAACCGTGCCGCCCTCACCGCCGAGGCCGGTCATCCTCCGGATCGCTCGCCCCTGTAACGATCCGCGCCCGCTCCGCCGCCCCCGGGAGGCGGGGCCACTAATGGAGGGCGTTCAGCGATATGTCCGTTATATAGGTCCAGGCCACCAGCCTTCCGCCAAACTGATATTTGGTATACCATCCTGCCAGCACGTCACCGGAAGCGGCCGCCAGGGCATCGGGAGGGGTCTGCGGTGGATCTTCAGCTGGACGGAAAGGTGGCCCTGGTCACCGGGGCCAGCAAAGGCATTGGCCGGCACGTCGCTGAGCATCTCGCTGCCGAAGGCGCCCATGTGGCCATTACCGCGCGGACGGCCGCACCGCTGGAACTCACCGCCAAGGAAATCCAGGCCGCCACCGGGCGGCCGGTCCTGCCGCTGGCCGGGGACATGAGCGTCACCGCGGACGTGACGCGCTGCGTGGCCGCGGTGGCGGACCGGCTCGGCCCGATCGATATCCTGGTGACCTGCGCGGGGAGCTCGCCCGGCGGCCTGCTGGAGGACCTGACCGAAGAGCAGTGGATGTCCAGCCTGAACCTGAAGTTCATGGGCTACGTCCGCTCGGTCCGCGCCGTCATCGGGCAGATGCGGGAGCGGGGTACCGGCTCGATCGTGCTGGTCGTCGGCAACGACGGCCTCAAGCCCAGCTACTGGGAGATGACCGCGGGGGTGGCGAACGCGGCGGACATCAACTTCGCGTCGTCCGTCGCCGAGCAGTACGGGCGGTACGGCGTGCGGATCAACACGGTGAACCCGGGGCCGGTGAACACCGACCGGTGGGACACGCTGGAGAAGGCGTTCGCCCGGGACAAGGGCGTGACCCAGGACCGGGCGCACGAGCTCGCGCAGGAGTCCATTCCCTTCGGCCGGATCTGCGAGCCGGCCGAGGTCGCCGCGCTGGTCACCTTCCTCGCCTCGCCGAGGGCCAGCTTCATCAACGGGGCCCACATCCCGGTGGACGGGGCCCAGCGCAAAGCGATCATGGACCGGTAGGGGTACAGCTGTGCAGCTGACCAGCGCGATCCGTATCAGCCGGCCTGCACCCGAGGTGCTCGCCGCGCTGCTCGACGCCGGAACGGTAGCCGCCTGCCTGCCGGGCAGCCGCCTCATCGGCGAGGTCGCGGAGAACACCTACGCCGGGGAACTGCGGCTGCGGATAGGCCCGGTGCACGCGGTCTACGCGGGCACCGTCCGCCTCGACAACGCCGACCGGGACGCGGGCACCGCCACGCTGCACGCGTCCGGGTGGGAGCAGGACGGCCAGGGCCGGGCGGACGCCAGCGTGACGCTGCGGGTGGAATCCCGCGGAGGCAGCACGCGGGTGCTGATCAGCGCCGACCTGATGATCCGGGGCCAGGTCGCCGTGTACGCGCCGGGCGCGATCGGCGACGTCGGGCAGCGGCTGGTCGAGCAGTTCGCCGGCAACGTCGAGCAGTTGCTCGCGAACCAGGCGGCCCGCCCGGACCAGGCCGGCCTAGGCCGGGCCAGCCCGGGCCCGGCCGCCTCGGCTGCCCGCCGGTTCCGGCCGCCCGGCCGGAGGCTGCTGGCCGCCTCGGTGCTGCTGCTGGCCGGCGGCGCGCTGGCGGCCGGGGCGCTGGCCGCCCGGGCGGCGTGGCGCCGCTGCCACCAGGCTTCGTCCCTCTCCTCCGAGTCCGCTCTCTCCGAATCCCCGTGGTACTTCTCGCACGAAGGGGCACGCCATGGCTAACCCGACGACCGAAGGCGCTCAGCCTGAGCTGAAACCGCTGCAGATCGAGTCCAACGGCATCAACGTCATCACGGACGCCGAGCGCAAGGGGCATCCGCGCGACCTGTTCTGGCCCTGGTTCGCGGCCAACGTCTCGGTCCTCGGCCTGGGCTACGGCGCCTTCGTGCTCGACTTCGGCGTCTCGTTCTGGCAGGCGGTCGCGCTCGGCCTGATCGGGATCGTCGTCTCCTTCCTGCTGTGCGGGTTCATCGCGGTGGCCGGCAAACGGGGCTCGGCGCCGACCATGGTGCTGGGCCGGGCCGCGTTCGGGGTCCGCGGCAATAAGCTCCCCTCGCTCATCTCCTGGGTGCTCACGGTGGGCTGGGAGACCGTGCTGATCATCCTGGCCACGCTGGCCACCGCGACCGTGTTCGAGCGGCTGGGCTGGGGCGGCGGCACCGCGGTCAAGGTCATCGCGCTGATCGTGGTCAGCGCGCTGACCGTGATCGGCGGCGTGATGGGCTTCGACCTGATCATGCGCATGCAGTCGGTGATCACCTGGGTCACCGGCGTGCTGACCGTGGTGTTCATCGCGCTGGTGGCCAACCACATCCACTGGCACACGGTGTCCGCCATCCCGGCCGGCTCGCCGCAGAAGTTCATCGGCGCGCTGGTGTTCGTGATGACCGGCTTCGGGCTGGGCTGGGTGAACGCGGCCGCGGACTACTCCCGTTACCTGCCGCGCCGGTCCTCGGGCCGGGGCGTGATCGGCTGGACCACGTTCGGCTCCTCCATCGCGCCGATCTTCCTGCTGATCTTCGGGCTGCTGCTGGCCGGCTCGTCGGCCAAGCTGAGCAGCGCGATCGGTGCCGACCCGATCGGGGCGCTGACCACCCTGCTGCCCACCTGGTTCCTGGTCCCGTTCGCGATCACGGCGGTGCTCGGCCTGGTCGGCGGCTCGGTGCTGGACATCTACTCCTCCGGCCTGTCGCTGCTGGCGCTCGGGGTGCGCATCCCGCGCTACGCGGCCGCCCTCGTCGACGGCACGGTCATGGTGCTCGGCACCATCTACGTGGTGTTCGTGGCGCAGAACTTCCTGTTCCAGTTCGAGGGGTTCCTGATCACGCTGGGCGTACCGATCGCCGCCTGGTGCGGGATCATGCTGGCCGACATCATGCTGCGGCACAGGGACTACTCCGAGCCGGAGCTGTACGACCCGCGCGGCCGCTACGGCGACGTCAGGTTCGCCCCGCTGGCCATCATCGTCGTCGCCACCGGGATCGGCTGGGGCCTGGTGACCAACAGCAACGCGAGCTGGCTCACCTGGCAGGGCTACCTGCTCGGCCCGCTCGGCCTGGGCGGCAAGACCGGCGCGTGGGCCTTCGCCAACCTGGGCGTCCTGGTGGCGCTGGTCCTCGGGTTCGTGGCCGCGTGGGCGCTGGATATCGCGCCGGTGCGGGCCCAGGAGTCCCAGCCGGTACTCGCCCCGGCCGCAGCCGGGTGAGGCACCCCCCGGGCTGCCTGGCCGTCATCGACATGCAGCGGGTGTTCGGCGAGCCGGGCAGCCCCTGGCTGGCCCCGCGGTTCGGCGAGATCGTCAAGCCGGTCCGCGACCTGGTGGCGGCGTTCGGACCGGACGTGGTGTTCACCCGGTTCGTCGCCCCCGCCGCCCCGGCCGGGGCCTGGCGGCACTACTACGAGGCGTGGCCGTTCGCGTTGCAGCCGCCGGACGCGCGTATCTACGAGCTGGTGGACGACTTCGCGGCCGGGGCCGGGCCGACGGTGGACGCGACCACGTTCAGCAAGTGGGGCCCGCAGCTGGCCGCCCGCGTTGAGCAGACGGGGCGGTTGGTGCTGGCCGGAGTCTCCACCGACTGCTGTGTGCTGTCCACCGCGGTCGCCGCGGCCGATGCGGGCGTCGCGGTCCGGGTCGTCGCGGACGCGTGCGCGGGCGTGGACGACGCGAGTCATGAAAAGGCGCTGGACATCCTGCGGCTGTACGCCCCGCTGGTCGAGGTCGTCACGCTGGATGATGTCCTGGGCGGATGACCGCCCAGGACCGCCAGGCCCGCGCGGCCGGCGCGCTGTACGGGCTGGCCGTGGGCGACGCGCTCGGCATGCCCACCGAGTCGCTGCCCCGGCGCGAGATCGCGGCCCGGTACGGCCCGCTGCTGGAGGAGTTCCAGCCCGGCGCGCCCGACCAGCCGCTCGCCCCGGGGCTGCCGGCCGGGACCGTCACCGACGACACCGAGCAGGCGCTGCTCCTCGCGGACCTGATCATCGAGGGGGGCGGCGCGGTCGACGAGGCGCAGTTCGCCCGGCGGCTGCTCGCCTGGGAAGAGGACATGCGGGCCCGCGGCTCGCTCAGCCTGCTCGGCCCGTCCACCAAGCGCGCGCTGGCCGCGCTGCTCACCGGGACCCCGCTGGACGAGGCCGGGCGCGCCGGCACCACCAACGGCGCGGCCATGCGCATCACCCCGGTGGGTGTGGCCACCCCGGCCGGTGATCTGGATGTGCTCGTCGAGCGGGTGGTGAGCGCCAGCCGGGTCACGCACAACACCGGGGTCGCGCTGGCCGGGGCGGCCGCCGTCGCCGCGGCGGTCAGCGCCGGGGTGGACGGCGCGACCGTGCCCGAAGCGACCGGGGCCGCCGTGGCCGCCGCCGGGCGGGCGGCGGGCCGCGGCCGCTGGGTGGCGGCCGCCGACGTGGCGGCCCGGATCACCTGGGCCACCGGGCTGACCGCGGGCCGGCCCGCGGGCGAGGTGCTGGACCTCGTGGACACGCTGGTCGGCACCAGCCTGGCCACCCAGGAGTCGGTGCCCGCCGCGTTCGCCATGCTGGCCGCCGCGCCGGGCGACCCCTGGCTGGCCTGCCGGATGGCGGCGTCGGCCGGCGGCGACTGCGACACGATCGCGGCGATCGCCGGCGCGATCGGCGGGGCCTGCCACGGGGTAGCGGCCTTCCCGGAGCAGGCCCGCGCCACGGTCAGCGCGGTCAACGGGCTGCGGCTGGACGAGGTGGCGGCGGCCCTCCTCGCGGTCCGCGGCTCGTGATGCCGCCCGTCACCATCGAGCGGCTGCTCTACCTCGGCAACGTCGTCGTGGACATCGTGCTGGACGTGCCGGCGCTGCCGGGGCCCGGCGGCGATGTGCTGGCCCGCCGGTCGCAGCTCACCCCGGGCGGCGGGTTCAACGTGATGGCCGCGGCGGCCCGGCAGGGGCTGCCCGTGGCCTACGCCGGGGCGCACGGCACCGGGCCGTTCGCCGACCTGGCCCGCGCGGGGCTGGCCGCCGAGGGCATCGAGGTGCTTCAGCCGGCCAGGCCGGGCCTGGATACCGGCGTCGTGGTCGCCGTGGTGGACGACACGGCCGAGCGGACGTTCGTGACCAGCCCCGGCGCCGAGGCCACCCTGACCGCGGCGGACCTGGCCGGGGTGCCCGCCCGGCCCGGCGACGCGGCCGGCCTGTCCGGCTACGGCCTGGTGCACCCCAGCAACCGCGGCGCGCTGCTCGGCTGGCTGGCCCGGCTGCCCGCCGCGGCCACGGTCGTGTTCGATCCCGGCCCGCTGGTCACGTCCATCCCGCCGGACGCGCTGCGCCTGGTGCTCCGCCGCACCGACTGGCTGACCTGCAACGCGCGCGAGGCAGCCGCGCTGACCGGGGAGGACAGCCCGCCCGCGGCGCTGCGCGCGCTCGCGGACCGGCTGGCCGCCGCCGGCCGCCCCGGTGCGCGCGTGCTGGTGCGCACCGGGCCGGACGGCTGCCTGCTGTCTTCTTTCGCCGCAACGCAGCCGCTCGCGGTGCCGGGCTTCCGCGTTACCGAACTCGACTCGAACGGAGCGGGCGACACTCACACCGGTACCTTCATCGCGGCGCTGGCCTCCGGGGCGGATGCCCGGGCGGCGGCCCGGCGGGCCAATGCTGCGGCGGCGATCTCGGTAACGCGACGCGGGCCGGCCACCGCGCCTAACGCCACTGAACTGGCACAGTTCCTTTCCCGGGAGTGAAGAACACTTTCTCTGCGGTGGTGTAAGAACATGCCAATCGTGGAATAGAGCACTCCGTAATTGATCAATTACGGGGGGAGATCAATGCCTGTGCAAACCCAGGCACGAACGGCCGTTCGCCGCAAATCGGTGGCGACCGCGCGTACCGGCGCGATTCGCAGCAGTGTGGCCAAGAATGCCGCCAGCAACCGGAAATCCAGGACCAGCAAGAAGGCGACCGCCGCCAAGCCGGCGCGCGGCGCGGCCACGGGGGCGAGGAGCATGCGGACCACAGGAGTTGCCGCGAGGACTGTGTCCTCCGCGGCCGTGAAGGTTGCCTCATCGGCGACCCAGATGGCGGCGGCGGCCACTAAGGCCACGTCGTCGGCCAGGACCATGTCCACCGCCATGCAGGCGATGAACACCGCGACCAAGACCATGTCCGGCGCGATGCAGGCCATGAACACGGCGACCAAGGCCATGTCGTCCGCGGCCAAGGCGCTGACCGGAGCGGCCACGACGATGTCGGCCGCACCCGCGGCGGCCTCCGCGGGGACGCGGAGCCGGGCCACGGCGAAGCCGGGGGGCGCCGCCAAGCCGCGGAGCGCCGCGAAGCCGGGGGGCGCCGCGAAGTCCAGGGGTGGCGCGAAGTCCCGGAGCGCCGCGAAGCCCAAGAGTGCTGCGAAGCCGAAGAGTGCTGCGAAGCCGAAGAGCTTGGTGGCGCGGAAGAGTGCTGCGAAGCCGAAGAGCGCGGCGGCGCGGAAGAGCACGGCGGTGCGGAAGAGCACGGCGGTGCGGACGGCCGCGAAGCCGAGGCCGGCCGCGAAGGCGCGCCCGGCCGGGAAGCCGAAGTCGGCCGCGGCCGCGAAGCCCAAGGCAGCCGCCCGGCCACGGACCGCGTCCCGGTCCCGCGCCACGGCCGCCGCCCGGAAGCCGGCGACCGCGGCGAGGCCAGCCACGGCGCGTCCGGGCCCGGCGGCCAAGCCGCGGACGGCCTCATCCCGGACCGCGCTGGCCCGGGGGGCGGCGAGGCCCAGGACGGCCGCGACGCCGAAGGTGGCCGCGAAGTCTGCGGCGGCGGCCAAGCCGCGGGCGGCGGCCAAGCCGCGCGTGGCGGCCAAGCCGCGCGTGGCGGCCAAGCCCAAGTCCACGGCGGCGAAGCCGCGGACCCCGATCAAGCCGAGGACGACGGCCCGGCCGGGCCTGGCGGCGAAGCCGGGTATGGCCAGGAAGGCTGGCACGGCGATGAAGCCGGGAATGGCCAGGCCGGCCGTTTCGCGGCCCACGATGACCCGCCCGGCTCCGGGCCGTCCGGGGATTCCGGCCGTCAGCCCGGCTGGCTCACAGCCAGGCAACGGCACGCCCGCCGCGCCGGGTACCGACCGTTACCGCGACATGCTGGCCGGCCTGATGCGCTGAGGCGGCCTGGTCCGCTGAGCTGGCCACGCCGCCGCAGGCGGTCACGCCGCAGGAGCTCAGCGCGGTCACGACACAGGGAGCCCAGTGGCCGGCTGGCCGGGGGTGCGGTGCCTGATCAAGGCGCTGCGCAGACCCGGCCACGCCGGCCGCTGGGCTTTGTGCTGCCGGACGCCCGGACGCCCGGACGCGTCCCCCGGTCCCGGTTCCACAGGTCCCCGGGTAGGCGGCCGCCGGGCTCACGCCGTCCGCACGTCCGGCCGTCTGCACGCCCGTCCCGTCCGCCTGCACGCCCGCCCCGGCCGTCTGCACGCCCGTCCCGTCCGCCTGCACGCCTGGCCGTCTGCCCGGCCGTCCCGACCTGCCCGTCCCGCCCGCCCGCCCGGCACACCCCGCCTGCCCGCCCGGCCGTCGCGTCTGCACCCTGAGTGATATGTCTATTCAACAGGTCTATTTTCTAGGAAAATCGGGTACCGTGCCGGTGGGCCCGCGCCGATCATGCGGCCCGCGCTCTCACCTAGGAAGGCAGGCGCCCATGCACACCAGGTCATTAATGCGCGGCAGTCATCCGGCCCGGCCGCCGCGCCCGCGGCGCCGGGGGATCCGGCCCGGGCGGGCCGTGGCGGCCGCCCTGCTGGCGGCGGCGCTCCCCGCGTCCCTGGCCGTGGCGGACCCGGCCGTGGCGGCGGCCCCCACGGCCCCGCCGCCGGTCACCGTGCTCACCGCGGGCGCGGACAACGGCAACGGGGACATCTTCATCTCCCCGTTCGGTGACACGTCCAGCTACGCCAACGGCGCTGAGATCATCAACAACCACGGCCGCGTGATCTGGTTCCACCCGGTGCCGGCCGGGCAGGAAGCGTCCGACTTCCGCACCCAGACCTACCTGGGGCACCCCGTCCTCACCTGGTGGCAGGGCACCGGCCTGGGTGGCCTGTCCAGCGGAACCGACTACATCTACAACGACCACTACCGGCAGATCGCCACGGTCCAGGCGGGCAACGGCTACTCCGCGGACGGGCACGAGTTCCTCATCACGCCCTCGAACACCGCGCTTATCCTGAGCTACACCACTGCCACCGCCAACCTGACCTCCATCGGCGGGCCGGCCAACCAGGAAGTCATCGACGGGATCGTCCAGGAGATCGACATCCGCACCGGCCGGGTGCTGTTCCAGTGGAACAGCGCGGATCATGTCCCGTACCGCCAGAGCGAGCAGCCGCTGCCCGCCTCGGCCAGCACCCCGTGGGACTGGTTCCACGTCAACGCGGTGCACCTGGACACCGACGGCAACCTGCTGATCAACGCCCGGGACACCTCGACCACCTACAAGGTGAGCCTGCGCACCGGGAAGATCATCTGGCAGCTGGGCGGCCAGGACAGCTCGTTCGCCATCAAGGCCGCGCCCGGGCAGGTACTGGACAGCGCGGGCGAGGCGTTCGCCTGGCAGCACGACCCCGAGGCGGTCGGCCACGACACCTACACCTATTTCGACAACGAGTCGTCGGGCACCCCGGTGCTGCCCTACAGCCGGGCCATCACCGTCCGGCTCAACGAGCGGGCCAGGACCGCCACGCTAGTCGCCTCGGATGACCAGCCGGAGGGCCTGTCCGCCGCGTCCCAGGGCAACGCGGCGACCACCCGGAACCGGGACCTGTTCGTCGGGTGGGGGATCCTGCCCTACATCTCGGAGTTCAGCCCGTCGGGGCAGTTGCTGTTCAACGCCGAGTTCCCGGCCGGGGTCAACACCTATCGCGCCTACCGGCTCCCCTGGCCCGGGAGCGGCCGCCGGTAGCAGGCAGGGAATCTCTCCCGGGGTATCCACCGCGCCGGCCGGCGCGGTGGATACCCCGGCCGCTGTAGCCTCCCGGTGGGAGGGGTGGGCCATGCAGATACCTAAGCCGACCGAAGCGGACAAGGAGTTCTTCCGGTCCGTGCTGCCGGACGACCCGGAGATCGAGGTCAAGCCGATGTTCGGCAACCTCGGCGCGTTCGTGCGCGGCAACATGTTCGCCGGGCTGTTCGGGCCCGACCTGGGGGTGCGGCTCGATGACGCCGGGCGTGCGGAACTGGCGGCGGTGGACGGCAGCGGCCCGTTCGGGCCGGCCGGGCGGCCGATGGGCGGCTACCTGAGCCTGCCGCGGGCCTGGGTTGACTCGCCCGAGCTCGCCGCGGGCTGGGTGGGGCGGGCGCACGGGTACGCCGCCACGCTGCCGCCCAAGCAGAAGAAACCCGCGCGCAAGAAGCCGGGACCCCCGGCCTAGCTACCTCCCCGTCCCCGGGGACCTGCGCGGCCGGTTGATCCAGAACGTGAGCTGGAGGAGGAGCCCGGACAGGGCCCAGCCGGCGGCCACGTCGGTGAACCAGTGCCAGTCACACCACACCAGTGCGGCCCCCACGCCCAGCCAGAGCAGCCCGAGGCCGGCCAGGGCCAGGTACCGGATCCGGGCTGGCTGCCCGGTCACCAGCATCACCGTGGCCAGCGAGAAACAGACGGCCGCCGTGCTGGTGTGGCCGGAGGGGAAGACGCCCAGGGCACCGGGGGCCACCGCGGGGAGGCCGGGGCCGGGCCGGGCGATCAGTATCTTGGCCGGGATGACCGTGCCGAGCAGCAGCACGACGCCGGTCAGGGCGATGAGCACGGGACGGATGGTGTGCCGGCGGATGGCCAGGGCCGCCGCCACCGCCGCCAGGACCGGCACGGCCACGGTGGTCATGCCGAGGTCGGTGAGCAGGTGGGCAGGCCCCTGCGGGGTGTCGCTCAGCCATCGCCAGGCCGGTGAGTCCGCCCGGGCCAGCACCGCCGCGCGGATCTGCTCGTCGGTGCCGATGAGCGGGCCATGCACCAGCACGTTGACGGTGAGGAAGGCCAGGATCAGGAGCAGGCCCGCGGTGATGAGCCGGGAGTACCGGGAAAACGGCCATTCACGCGGCGCGGCGGGTGCCCGGCCCGCCCCAGCCACGCTGATCTGATCCTCACTGGTCTTGTCCACTCATCGTGAGGGTACCCGCGGTCGCCCGGGCGGCAGCGGGCCGTGGGGCGGGCTGGTCACCGCGTCCACGGGGGCGTGAACCAGGACCCGTCCGGCAGCACGCCGGCGAACCCAACCGTCGTGGTGACCCAGGCGGTGGCCGGGCCGGCGGCCAGGTTGCTGGCCCCGAACCGGGCGCCGGCCGGCACCAGGACCGCGTCGCCCGCCTCGGCGTCCGCGGCCTCGCCGTCCACGCTGACCCGGAGGGTGCCGCTGAGCACGTACAGCACCTCCTCCCGGGACACGTGGTGCGGCACGCCCTCGGTGCCGCCAGGGATCTCGATCCGCCAGGCGCACAGTTCCCGGCTGCCGTGGGCCGGGCTGGCGTAGGACGTGAAGCTGGTGCCGTGCATCTGGTGTACGACCGACTGGGCGGCGTGGATGACGGGCATGGGACGTCCTCCCGGATATAGGCAAGTAACTTGCTTATATGTTCAAGCTACTTGCTCAATCTGTCAAGCTGGGCAGATGCAGCACCATGACCCGCAGGCCCTGGCGGTCGGGCTCCTGTCGGTGAGCCGGGCCCTGGTGGACGGGATCTCGGCCGGGGTGCGCGCCCGGGGCTTCGATGACCTGCGTCCCGCACACGGCTTCGCGTTCGCCCGGCTCGCCCCGGACGGCGCCACCATCACCCAGCTGGCCGAGCACCTCGACGTCACCCGGCAGGCCGCCGCCCAGCTCGTGGACGAGCTGATCGCCAAGGGCTACGTGCAGCGCAGCCGCCACCCGGACGACGCCCGGGCCCGGCTGATCACGCTGACGGACCGGGGCTGGGCCTGTACCCGGGCCGCCGACGCGGCCACGGCCGACGCGGTGCGCCCCTGGGCGGCGATCCTGGGCGATCAGCGGCTGCGGGCACTCCAGGACGACCTGCTCCGCATCGCCCCGCACGGCCCGCTCCGGCCCACCTGGTAATGGCCTCGACCGCTCCCGCGGCCGCCGGATACGTTGGCGGCATGGTGGCATCTGATGGACAGCTCGCGGCCGGCCCCGGCGGGCTGGCCGCCGCCCTGCACGCCGCAGGCCCGGATCCGGGCCTGGCCGGGCCGCTGGACCTGTTCGGGCGGTTCGCCGGGGCCTGGGACATCGAGTGGCGTGGCGCGGATCAGGACGGGAACCCGGCCACCATGCGGGGCGACCTGCACTTCGGCTGGGTGCTGGGCGGGCGGGCCATCCAGGATGTCTGGCGGGTGCCCTCGTCCGGCGCGGTGCCATCCGGGCTGCGGCCGTTTCACGGCACCACACTCCGCTTCTATGACCCGGGGCTGGGAGCGTGGCGGTTGACCTGGATCGATCCGCGGGGTGGCCGGGTCCGCCGGTTCATCGGCCGGCCCGAGGGGGCTGACATCATCCTCGACGGGCTGGACGACGATCCGGCCGAGCGCTGGTGCTTCCGGGACATCGCCCCCGGGGCCGCCCCGGAGTCCTTCCGGTGGACCGGGGAGGTTTCCGCGGACGGCCGCCGGACGTGGCGGCTGGACGAGGAGATGCTGATCCGGCGCCGCTGATTCGCCGCCCGGGCCGGTGCGCTGGCCCGGGCGGCGCACGGCATGGTCTAGCCTGATCCAGCCCTTATGCCCGCCGCAGCGATCATCATCAACCGCACCCGGGTCCGGGACCTGCCCCGGTTCCGGCGTCACTGCTGCCTGGCCGCGCACGCGGCGGGCTGGGAGCCGTCCTTCGCCGAGACCACCCCGGGCGACCCCGGGCTGGGACTGGCTAGGGACGCGCTCGCGGCCGGGGCCCGTCTCGTTGTCGCCGCGGGTGGCGACGGCACCGTGCGCGCCTGCGCTCACGTGCTGGCCGGCACGGGCGTGCCGCTGGCCATCGTGCCGCGCGGCACGGCCAACCTGGCCGCCCGGGCGCTGCGGATACCGGCCCGGCTGGACGCTGCCCTCGCGGCCGGGTTTGGCGGGCGGGACCGCCAGGTTGACCTGGCCGAGGCCGGCGGGATGCTGTTCGCCGCCATGGCCGGGATCGGGCTCGACGCCGCGGTCGTGAGTGGCACCCCCGACCTGCTGAAACGCCACCTTGGCTGGCTGGCGTACGCGGCGGGCGGTGCGACCCGGCTGGCCGGCCGCCGCTGCGCGTTCACCCTCCGCCTGGACGGCGGGCCGCCGCTGACCCGGCTGGCCAGGTCCGTGGTGGTGGGCAACGTCGGGCTGCTGCCGGGCGGCTTCACGCTGCTGCCGGACGCCCGGCCCGACGACGGCCTGCTCGACGTGGGGATCCTCGCCCCCGCCGGCCCGGCCGGCTGGGGCCGGGTGGCCCGGCGGGTGATCTCCGGCAGCCGCCACGACGACCTGAACCTGGAGCGGTACCGCGCCCGCCGGGTCGAGATCGAGGCCGCCGCCGAGCTGCCGCGGGAGGTTGACGGGGAAGTCATCACCCCGGGCCGGTCGCTCACGGTCACGGTGCGGCCGGGTGCGCTGCTGGTCAGGGTGCCCGGCCGGTGAGTTAGAGATCGCCGATGCGGGGAACTGGCAGTGGGCATGCCGATGGCTGGTGCCCCTGCCCCGGAGGTGGATGACGTGGAGATCAAGATGGTGCTGTTCATGCCCCGCGACGCCGCGAGCGTGCCGGTCAGCCGTCAGGTCCTCGATAGCTGCCTGGAGACCCTCGGCGTGACCCCGGATACCCGGACCGACATCGCGCTGGCCCTGGGCGAGGCATGTGCCAACGTCGTCCTTCATTCCGGGCCCGGAATGGAGTACGAGGTGCTGGCCTCGGCCCGGGACGGGCGGTGCGTCATCGAGGTGGTGAACACGGTGACCGGCGCCATCGATCGCGACGAGGCGCCGGTGCCCGCGGGCGCCGCGCTGGGGTCCCCCTCGCCGGAGCCGGTCCCGGCGACCGCCGAGCACGGCCGCGGCCTGAAGATCATCGACGCGGTGACCGACAACCTCCAGCTGACCGGCGACGGCCGCGCCGGTACCACGGTGCACTTCGAGAAGGCCCTGAGCTGGGTGCCCGGGGCGGCCGGCGAGCACTTGCTCAGCGCCCAGTCCTAGCGGGGCCCGGAGGTCCGGGGCCCCGCTAGGACTGGCCGGCGAGCTGGTGGTGAGCGGCTGGCCCCACTGGCCCCGGTGCAGGACCTCCGCCACGGGCCGCCGCCGGTCGCGCAGATCACGCGGCGGCTCGTCGCTGTAGCCGACCGAGATGGCCCCGATCGGGGTGAACTGCGGCGGCACCCCGAACTCCGCGCGGAAGGCGCCGATCTGGTCGGCCGGTAGCCCGAAGAAGCACGCGCCGAGCCCGGCATCGACCACGGTCAGCAGCATCTGCAGGGACGCGAACCCGGTGTCGATGTCCCAGTACGGTGCGGGCCACCACGCGTCGCTGCGATCCGTGTGCCCCTTATCCGGCTGGGCGTAGCGGTCGAGGTAGGCGTCCTTGTTCGACAACGGCACGATCAGCAGCGGCGCCTCCACCTGGGCCGCGAACCATCCTTCCGGGCCCTCCGCGGGCGTGGCCGCGGCCCGGAACCTGGCCACGCCGGCCGGGTCGTCCAGGACCAGGAAGGCCCAGCCCTGGGAGAACCCCGCGGACGGCGCGCGCAGCCCGTTCCGCAGGATGCGGTTGACCACGTCCGGGGGGACCGGCCGGTCCGTGTCGTAGTGGCGCACCATCCGCCGTCGCCGGATCACGTCCTGGAATTCCATGCCCGCCACCCTAGGACGGCTAGCCGGCGGCTGCCTCCTTGAGAACGGCCAGGATGTTCCCGGCCGGGTCCCGGAACCAGGCGATGTCGGGCCCGTAGCCCCGGCTGATCCCCTTCGCGTCCTGCGCCAGCCCCTCGTACCGCTCGAACGTCACGCCCCGTGCGCTCAGCTCGTCCACGGCCGCGTCGATGTCGTCGACCGGGAAGTTGAGGATCGTGTACTCCGCCGGGACGTGGCCGGGCTTCGGGTAGACGAGCGTGTCCCGGCCGCCCGCCAGGTGCAATGTCATCAGGCCGTTGCTCTGCGAGGTGGTGATGCCGAGTACCTCGCCGTAGAACTTCTGCGCCGCCTGCAGATCGCCCACGGCGAAGCCGCTGAACGCCCTGGTATCCGCGAACATGCCCATGTCGTGCCCCTCTCGTCTCATTCCCCTGGTTGAGACGACCCCGGTGGCCCGGACTCATCGCCCGTCCCACCCTGGTCCCCCGGGAGATAGGTACCCGGCCGGGCTGACTCAGACGGTGAGGTCAGCCTCGATCCGCCGGAAGTTGTGCCGGGCCAGGGCCAACTGCTTGCCCAGGGTAATCAGGATGTCCTCGATGGTGTCGTCGAGGCGCAGCGACTCCATGGTCCGCATCTTGGCCCGTAACTGGTCAGGTCCTTTGGTTGACTGCCTGTGCTCAAGCCCGGCAGCGCCGGACTCAGATGCGGACGCCGCTGCTTGGAGAACGAACGTGATGACGGCGTCTGCGCTTCGATCTGGACGCTCTGGCGGCGATGGAACGTCGTGCTTCGGATACGCGAATGGGAGCGCCGCTGCTACCGGTCAGTCTGGGAGGCGGGCGGACTCCGCTGATCACGTCGGCTGGCGGGCTGTGCCCCAGGCGCTGATCAGCATTGGATGAGCGAAAACGGCCGCGGAGGTCGCCAGCTCGCCGGACAGGCGTTGCTGGAGGGTGTCCGCGCCGACCTGCGCTGCGGTTGCCACGCCCGTGCGCTCGATCACGGGCAGGACGGTCCTGACAATCCCGGCGAGGATCGCGGCGCCATCTGGATCCTCGGGACCGAAGTGTGGCTGCACGCCGATCATCCCCGACGGCTGCAGGCCCGCGGCCTGCAGCACCGCCCACAGGCCTGGCCCGAGCGCGGGATCAACGCCGGCCCGGGTGAATGCCTCGCGAAGCCATGACAGCGCCTGACTCACGAGCGGCGTCGCAGGCAGCGAGCGGGCGCTGTGCAGGTCGAACTCGATCGGCGCGACCACGCCGCCGGTGCGCAGCACGCCAGCTTGCGTCCGCAGCACCGCTGCGGGATCGGGCACGTACATCAGGACCAGCCGCCCGATGATCGCGTCGAACGGCCCGTCAGGCGCTGGGTCATGGATATCACCGGCAACGAACCGGACGTTGGACAGTCCACGCTGCCCGGCCCGCGCGGTCGCCTTCGCGACGGCATCCGGCGATTGATCGATCCCGACGACCTCGCCCGCCGGGCCAGCCAGCCCGGAGGCGACGAACGCCACATCCCCCGCCCCTGAACCCAGGTCCAGGACCCGCATGTCCCGGCGGACGCCCGCCGTCTGGAGAATCGTGCGTGTCGCGGGCGCGAGCACCCTGCCCTGCAGGTCCAGCCGCTCCAGCTCCGCGGCGTGACTGCCAAGCTGATAGCCGGATTCCGCGCTGCCCATCACATTCCTCTCGCCCTGCCCGCCTCTCAGTATCCCAGCGCCTTATTGACACGTGACTGCCCGGATTTGATCCGGCACGCCGATTGCGCCGGGGACGTGCGCTAGGTGATCTTGAGCCGTAGTGTCCCGGTATGCCCGCTGATCAAGGCCCGCCCTCAGCTGAGGTGCTCGCGGCGCTGGTGGTGTCGCTGCGCAGTGAGCTGGCGCAGGCGCGGGCGGAGCTGGAGCGGGCACGGGAGCGGATCGCTGAGCTTGAGGCTCGGCTTCGGCAGACGGCGCGGAATTCCTCCAAGCCGCCGTCCAGTGAGGGACTTGCCGAGCCGGCGCCGCGGTCGTTGCGGAAGAAGAGCGGGCGCCGGCCGGGCGGGCAGGACGGGCATATGAGGCAGACGCTGACGCAGGTGGCCAGGCCGGACCGGGAGGTATGGCATGAGCCGGGCGGCTGCGGCAGATGCGGGGCAGCCCTGGCTGGACGGCCGGTCACCGGGGTGGAGCGGCGGCAGGTCTTTGACCTGCCGCCGGTCAGGGCTGAGGTGACCGAGCATCAGCTGATCGAGCGGGAATGCGCCTGCGGGCACCGGACCAAGGCCGCCGCCCCGGACGGAGCAGAAGCCACGGTCCAGTACGGGCCGCGGATTGCCGCGGTCATCGTCTACCTGTACATCGGGGAACTTCAGGCCGTCACCGACCTGGCCCCCGAGAGGGAATGGTGCTGGGCCACCCAGGCCGCCGAAGCGCTCACCGCGATGCAAAAGCTGGTCAGCGAGGCGATCAGGCAGGGCCGCGACGCGGTGGACCCGGCCGCGCTAGGCACCCAGATCCACGCCTACCGCTTCCGCCGCCCTGATCGGGGCCAGCCAGACCGCAGCCCGCTCCAGCCCCCTGATGAAAAAGTACCACGCGCTGGCCGGCCGCCTGCTGGACCGCCAGGACGACTACCTGCGGTTCACCAGGGTAAGCATTCAGCCCGTTCACGTACGGTGATGGGTGGCGCGGGGGGTGATCGCCGTTACGGGGAGAGTGCTCTTGTTGGCAGGAGGAAACGTGCCCGATTGTCATACCAGTGTCATACCAGCACCTCCGGCATGGCGATCTGCTCGGTCTGTGCGGTGATCAGTGCATCCTGCGGAGGGAATACCCCCTTCAAGAGCCTGGCGGCATACGTGCTCTACGCGTCGCGCATGCGCAGCAGCAGCCCGCCGGCCAATAGCGCTGCGGTAGCCCAGGCGGCGAGGACGCCGAGGCCTGCCCATGGGCTGATGGGCAGGCTGCGGAGGCCGGTGGTGGCCTGGATGGCCAGGCCGGCGCTCATCGGCCCGACCTGCCGGAGCAGGCGCTGCCAGTGCGGGTTGCCGATCGCCTGGGAGATGATGGGGAAAAGGTAGAGCAGGCCGAGGACCATCCCGATGCTGGTCGCGGAGTCCCGTATGGCGGTGGCGATGCCGAGGCTGAGCAGGGCGATCAGGACCAGGTAGAGGACCGACCCGATGGCCGCGCGCAGTATCGGCCCGTCGGCCAGGGACAGGGCCGGGTAGCCGCGGGCGGCCGTGAAGCCATGGCCGGGCAGGATGAGCCGCCCGGCGAGCAGCGACCCGAGTACCGCGATGGTCCCGGCCGCGGCCACGATGCCGATGAGGGTGATGGCTTTGGCCGCGAGGACGGTGGCCCGGTGCGGCATCGCCGCCAGGGTGGTGCAGATCATGCCGGAGCTGTACTCGCCGCTGATGACTCCCGCGGCCAGGACGGCGACCAGTGCCTGGCCAAGTTCAACACCGGTGAGGCTGAGCCTGGCCGTGTCGTCGCCGCCGCAGCCGGCGGTGCCGCATGTCATCACCGAGGTCACCGCGCCACCTAGGGCCACGGTCGCCGCGATGGTGCCGAACAGCAGCCACAGGGGGCTGACGACGGTCCGTATCTTCGTCCACTCCGCGTGCAGGGCCGGCCTCATGCGTCCCTCCGGCGGAGAAGGACGGCCGCCACGGCCAGGGCCAGCACCGCGTAGCCGGCCAGGACGGCGAACCCGGCCCACGGCGCTAGCGGGTAATAGCCGTTGTAGGGCGTGTAGATGCTGGTGACCTGGTGATACGGCACAAGCGTCCCCTGGACGGCGAAGGCAGCGGCCGGCGTCACCCGGGCCAGCCAGTTTGCCACGTTGGCGGGTACGAACGGGATTTGGGCGACCAGGAGGTAGGGCAGCACGATGGCCGCGATGACGGTGGCGACCGCCCCGGCACTGCGCCGGAACACGACGCCGACGGCAAGCGCCAGGATCGAGGCGGCCGCGAGCAGGGCCGCGGTCCCGGCTTCCACCCGGAGCAGGCCCGATGATGTCACCGGGAACAGGTACACGCCGTTGGCCCGCGCGAGCCGCTCGCCGAGCGGGACCGCGACGACCGATCCCGCCAGCCCGGCAGCGAACGTGACGGCGCCCAGGACGATCGCCTTGGCCGCCAGCACCCAGCCCCGCCGCGGGCTGGCGGCCAGGGTAACGCGGATCAGGTCGCCGGAGTATTCGGCGGTGATGAACCGCGTCCCCACCACGATCACCGCGATCAGCGCGGCGAACGTGCCGGTGAGGATGACATCGATGGTGCCGCTACCTGACAGGGTTAGGCGGACGGCGGGCGCGATGTCGCCGGTGCCGGTCACCGTGAACGTGCCGCCCGCCTGCGTGAACGTGCCCGGCGCGAACGCCGGGTGACCGTTGGCGTCTGGTTCGGCTCCCACCGAGTCACCGGCCCAGTTACCACCGAGCCAGCTTCCCTGGATAGCGAGGTTCCCGAAGACGGCCGTGGACACGCTGGTGTCCGTGCCAAAACCCTGCACCGAATCCGGAGATGCGACAAATAGCCCGCCTTGCACGGTCGGTCCGAGCCCGGCCACGTGAACGGTACCCACCTTGATCCAGTGCGAGCCGTCGGCGGAGTCATAGCCGGTGACCACGTCGCCGGAGCGGTCCAGCCGCAGCCAGCGAACAGACGCGGCGGAAACAGAGCCGGGTAGCCCGGCCGTGTCGCCTGTGTAGTCGTACTGCATCCGCACGCCGTGGCTGCCGGTAACCATGATCGCTGCATACGGCGATCCCTGGCGGGTGCTCTGCTTGATGATGAGCCCGGCCTTCGCCCACGGCACGATGCTGTTGTCCGTAAGCGCGGAAACCGAGACAGTGACGCTGCCGTTTCCGGCCAGCGGCCGGTGCACGAAGTAGAAGCTGTCGGTAACCGGCTCACCGCCCGGCCCGATCGGAACGGTCGGCGTGCCATGGTGATCGCTGCTGATCCCGGCGAGCACCGCGACCAGCACCACCATCAGCGCCGCGGCCACCATGCCGGCCACCCAGCCTCGGATGGTCCGGAATTTGGTCCACTCCGCGTGCAGCACCTGCGGAAAGCCGTCCCGCCCGGTCCGCTGGCCTGATCGGTACGGCGCAACGACGGGGGTCACCGCGGCACCTCCGCGTGCGGCGCGGCGCGGAACTCGGCCGCGTCGCGGGTGAGCTCCATGTAAGCCTCCTCCAGTGTGGCGCGGTGCGCCGATACCTCGGAGAACGGGACCGCGTTTTCGGTAAGGAGAACCACGGCTCGTTCTGAAGAAAGGCAGGAGACGGTGAGCACACCAGGAGCGGTGGCTGCGACCCTAGCCCCGGCGTCTGCCAGTACGCTCGCCGCTTCCCGGACAGCGCTGGTCCGTAGCGTGACCCGGTTCCCGGACGCGGCCGCGATCAGGCCGGCCACGCTGGTGTCGGCGATGGCTTTGCCGCGACCGGCCACGACGAGATGATCGGCCGTGTCCTGCAGCTCGCTCATCAGGTGGCTGGACACCAGGACGGCGCGGCCCTGAACGGCCAGCGACCGCAGGAACCCACGCATCCAGACGATGCCTTCCGGGTCCATGCCGTTGAACGGCTCGTCGAGCATGACGACCGGCGGGTCACCCAGCAGTGCCCCGGCGATCCCGAGCCGCTGCCGCATACCCAGCGAGTAGCCGCCTGCCGCGCGCCGGGCCGCCGGGGTCAGGCCGGCCTGCTCGATCACCTCATCCACCCGCCGCGCGGCCAGGCCCTGCGAATGCGCCAGCCACAGCAGGTGATTACGGCCGCTGCGGCTGGGGTGCAGCGCGGAGGCGTTCAGCAGCGAGCCGACGTGGCTGAGCGGGTGCCGGAGGCTGTGGTACGGCTTCCCCTCGATAAGCGCGGTGCCCGCATCGGCCGCGTCCAGGCCGAGGATCACCCGCATCGTGGTCGACTTCCCGGCCCCGTTCGGCCCCACGAAGCCGGTCACCAGCCCCGGATGGACGGTAAAGGACATGCCGTCAAGGGCACGGGTCGTCCCGTACCGCTTGCGCAGCCCGGCGACGGCAATGCCTGGGGCGCTCATAGGGGTGAGCACCCGGCTCGGTGTGGTCTCATGCGGGTAGTTGTACCGAGCGGCTGGTTCCAGCCCGGTCTCAGCCGCTGCGACCTGGCTGGAACCTGCGGGCTGGCATTGTTGTGCGCATGACACGCCGAACCGGCGGCCCGCCCCGCCGCCCTCCCCGCACGGCCGGCGGTGACCCGCGGTGAAGGTCCTGGTGGTCGAGGACTTCGAGGTACTGGCCCGCTCCATCGGCACCGGGCTGCGCCGCGAGGGCATGGCCGTCGATGTCGTGCTGGACGGGACCGACGCCCTTGGCCGCCTGGCCGCCACCCGCTACGACGTGGTCATCCTCGACCGGGACCTGCCCGGTGTCGGTGGCGACGACATCTGCCGGCGACTCGCCCGCGACCGCTCCGGCACCCGTGTGCTGATGCTGACCGCGGCCGGCACCATCGAAGACCGCGTCGACGGGCTCAGCCTCGGCGCGGACGACTACCTGCCCAAGCCGTTCGCCTTCGCCGAACTGGTCGCCCGGGTGCGGGCCCTGGCCCGCCGGGCCGCACCGCCGCTACCGCCCGTCCTGTCCTGCGGGGACATCACCCTCGACCCGGCCCGCCGGGCGGCACTGCGCGCCGGCCGGCGCCTTGAGCTCAGCCCGAAGGAGTTCGCGCTCCTGGAATGCCTGCTCGCCGCACCCGGCCTGGTCCTGCCCGCCGAGGAACTACTCGAACGAGTCTGGGACGAAGCGGCCGACCCGTTCACTTCCGCGGTCAAGCACACCATCCACCGGCTGCGCGCCAAACTCGGTGACCCGCCGGTGATCGAGACCATCCGCGAAGGCGGCTACCGGATCGGGCCGCCATGACCGGCCCCCAGCCGCTCCCCAGACGGTCCTTGCAGGCCCGGCTCACGCTCTTCTACGCCACGGGCATCTTCGCCGCCGGGACCGTAGTCCTCGCAGTCGTCGCCGTCCCCCTCGCCGGCATCCAGTCGGCCACTCCCAAGGGCAGCCGGGCCTCAGCCGCGATCACCGGCACCGGGAACGGGATCGGCCCGCACCAGCTCCTGGTAGGCTCCGCCGTCGCGCTCGCCCTCCTTATCCCCATCGCGCTCGCGGCTGGCTGGTTCGTGGCCGGCCGCTTCCTGGCGCCCCTGCGGGCCATCACCGCCACCGCCAGGGCCATCTCCGCCGGAAACCTCCACCAGCGCCTCGACCTCGGCGAGCCCGCCGACGAGCTGACCGAGATGGGCTCCATCCTCGACGACCTCTTCGCCCGCCTTGAGGCCTCCTTCGACGCCCAGCGGCACTTCGTCGCCAACGCCTCCCACGAGCTACGCACCCCCCTCGCCGGGCTGCGGACCCTCCTCGAAGTCACCCTCGCCGACCCCGACGCCGACACCGGCACCCTGCGCTCGGCCTGCCAGGAGGCCCTCGCTCTCGGCGGACATCAGGAGCGGCTCGTCCAGGCACTGCTCGCCCTGGCCACCAGCGAGCGCGGCGTCACCCGCTGCGACACCCTCGACCTCGCCCAAGCCGTCACAGGAGTGCTCGCCTCCCGCCGCGACCAGGCAGCAGAGAAAGACATCGACCTCGCCGAACACCTGATGCCTGCAGTGACGGACGGGGACCCGGGACTGATCGAAAGCCTCATCGCCAACCTCATCGACAACGCCATCCGCCACAACCACCCCGACGGGCACGTCCAGATCACCACCCAGACCTCCGGCACGCAGGTGACCCTTACGGTCACCAACAGCGGGCCAGTCGTCCCCGGCGACCAGATCCAGCGGCTCTTCCAGCCCTTCCAGAAGCTGGCGCCCGATCGTAATGGCCGCCGTGACGGCTACGGTCTCGGCCTCGCCATCGTCAACGCCGTCACCCAAGCTCACCACGCCACCCTCACCACCAGCGCACGCCCCGAAGGCGGCCTGTCCATCACCGTGCGGTTCGCGCACGTACCCGGCAGCCGCGGCTGCAGTACGGGCAGGGCATCTACGGATTCTTCTGCCACCACCGCGGCAACCAGTTCGCCTCGGCGCTGATGATGCCGATGACCGAGCGGTTCGCCGTCGGCATCCGCCGCTACATCGACACACCCAGGCTGGACCTGGTCGCGGATCCGCGGGATGCGCTGATCGCGGCGCAGGCGGAGCAGATCGCCGTGCTGGAGGCGCTGGTCGCTGACTTGCGGAAGCAGCTGGACGCGACCGAGCGGGCAGGATCGCGCAACAGCGGGAACTCCTCAATGCCGCCGTCGTCGGATGACCTGCCGGGGCGGAAACCGCCCAGGAAGCAGCGGCGGGCGGCGGAGAGCGCGGAGAAGAGGCGGGGGAAGCAGCCGGGCAGCCCGGGCACGTCGATGACGTGGAAGGTCCCGGACCGGACCGAGGATCACTACCCGGAGGGAAGCTGCTCCTGCGGCCGTGACCTGGCGGACGCGGAGGACCTGGGCGTCACGCGGTCGTTTCAGCAGGAGGAGATCCCGGCCGCGCCGGCGGAGCGAGTGCAGCACGACCTGCACGAGGCGAGATGCGCCTGCGGCCGGGCCCATGTGGCGGTCCGCCCGGCGGGCGTGCCGGATTCCGCCCTGTCCATCGGCCCGCGGCTGCGCGCCCTGGCGGTTTACCTGGTCGTCTTCCAGCACGTCCCGGTGGAGCGGTGCCGGCAGCTGATCGCCGACGTGTCCGGCGCTGCCGTCTCGGCCGGGTTCATCCACTCGTGCCTGCGGCAGGCCGCGAGGCTGGCCGCAGGGGTGGTGCGGCTGATCCGCACCCTGATCACCGCCGCGGCGGTCGCGGGGTTCGATGAGACGACGCTGCGGTCTGGGCGGCCGGGGAGAAGAAGTACGTCCACGGCGCGTTCACCGAGCAGTACTCCGCCTTCTGGCTGGGCACCCGCAGCCTGGACTCCATGCACGACGCCGGGATCCTGCGCCGAGGACACCAGCGTCTGGCCCACGAACAACATCAGCGAGCGCGGCGTCCGCCCCCTGAAAACACAGCAGAAAATCTCCGGCCGCCTGGCAAGCGATGACGTCACCCAGGACCGCCTCGACATCAGAAGCTACATCGACACCGCCCGCAAGCACGGCAAGAACGCCATGGACGTCCTTCACGGCCTCATGCTCGGCAGGCCCTGGCGGCCGCCAGCACAGGCATTCTCCCCGTAACCACGGAGCAGAACCCGCGCTGCCTATCACTGCACGTGAATGGGCTGAATGTTTACTCACCAGGGACTTCCGGGTTTCCCCGGACAACAACGGAACCGAGCGCGACATCCGCATGGCCAAGCTCAAGCAGAAAGTATCCGGATGCCTGCGGACCCTCGCCGGCGCCCGCCAATTCTGCGCCATCCGCAGCTATCTTTCCACCGCCGCCAAGCACGGCCTCAGTTTCTTCGACGCCCTCATCATGCTCGTCGAAGGCGAGCCCTGGACACCCACCGCCACCTGATCAAGACAATTCAGGCACCTGACCAGTTATCTTGGCCCGGACTCCACCTTCCAAATTCCGCCGATTGCCGTGGCCACGGTAGCGAAAGTCCGATTAGGCAACAGGAAAACCTCCGGAAATGTCCAGCGGGAATCCGCTGACCCTCCGGCCCGGATTAGTAGACTGGGCCGGAACGGTGATCGGGTCAGGCCAGCGACCGTGACGGTGGGCATTAATTCCTATGGGGATTCGTACTTCCTGCTCTTATGGATATTCGTATGAAGTGGCCGCGGTAACGGCCTTTGGTGCATTACTCCTGGCCAGGGGGAGTGAGCTGTTCTGAGCACGCCAGCCGACACGCGGCCCGGCCCGCGGGTCACCGCCGTCCTGGAGAGCCTGGCCCTGCAGCGCGCCTCGGGCGCGCTGGAGATCGACGGGAACCCGTCCGGGGTCATCTACCTCGACCGGGGGCACATCACCGTGGCGGAGGCCTCATGGGTGCCTGATCTCACCGCCCGCCTGCGCGGGGCGCTCCCGGCGGCCCCGGGCATGGAGGCACTGCTATCCCGGGCGGGCCAGGCCGGTCATGACCTCGGCACGGTGCTGCTGCGGCTCGGCTACCTCACCCGGGACCAACTCCAGGCCATCCTGCGATCGGTCGTGGTCAACGCCGTCATCACGCTGACGGTGCCGCTGGCCGGGGACCCTGCCGTGACCGGCGTCCGGTTCGAGGCGCCGCGGGCGCACTGGGCCGCGGCCTACTCCCGGCTGCGGGTCGGCCCGGTGCGGGCGGAAGCGGCCGCCCGGGCGGAACAGATGGCCCGGGCCCGGCCGGTCCTCATGGCCCCGGTAGCGTTGTGTGATCTAGAGCGCGGCCCGGCCATGCTGACCCCGGAGCAATGGGCCATCGCCTGCATGATCGGCCCCGGGTCTTCGGCCCGGGATCTGGCCTGGCGGTGCGGGGTCGCGTTCTATGACGCGGTCGAGTGCGTGGCCCGCCTGGTCCAGGCGGGCCTGTGCACGCTACGCCCAGCAGAGGAGCCTGCCGTACCGGACGAGGAGACAGGCCAGCCGGGATCACCGCCGTACCCCGTACTGCTGCCGCGCCGCCACTGAAGGAAGCCCTGGCCCGGGAAGCGCTCCCGCGGCGCACATCACAGGGCTCCGCCGGGGCTGCCGGCCTGGGTGATGGGCCCACCTATGAGCCGCCGCCCCCGGAGGTACTCACCCGGGTGCTGGACGCGCTCCGCAAGCTCTGAGGCGCCCGGCTCAGGGAGCGCCGGTGCGCCGGGCCGGGGAGGCCTACGATCCCGGCTTGGCCGCGTGGCTGACCTTGGCGTGGCGGCGGCGCGGGGCAGGCCGGCGGATGGCCGGCCCGGGGCCGGCAGCCGGGGATCGAACAGCCAGCCGGCGTGCAGTTTCTGCTCGACCGCGCGGAACACGGGCGTGTCCGTGGGGTGGGACGCGGCGTCCCGGACCTCATAGGCCGGGTGATGGAGGGTAGCCATGCCCGCAGTACACCGTGCGCCGGGCCGCGGATCGAGCATGGAACGGCTCCCGCCAGCCTTCCCGAATCCGGGGCAGGCCGGCGCATCGGGGGACGGTCGGAGCCACCTGGGAGAATGCCGGCGTGCCTCGCCATCTTCGCGGACTGTTCCGCGCCCTGCCTGCCGAGGTGGCCATCCTGACGGCGATCTCCTTCACGGTCGCGCTCGGCTTCGGGATCGTCGCCCCGGATATCCCGGCGTTCGCCCGCCACTTCGGGGTGAGCACCGCATCGGCGGCCGGCGTGGTCAGTGCGTTCGCCCTGCTGCGCGTGCTGGGGGCGCTGCCCGCCGGCCGGCTGGTGGACCGCTTCGGCGAGCACCGGGTGATGGCGGCCGGTATCGCCATCGTCGCGGCCAGCAGCATCCTGGCCGGCTTCTCCGGGTCGTTCGTGCAGCTCATCGTGCTGCGCGGGATCGGCGGCCTGGGCTCGGCAATGTTCAGTGTCAGCGCCCAGACCCTGTTGCTGGTCAGCGTGCCGCACGATCAGCGGGGCCGGGCCAGTGGCCTGTTCTCGGGCGGGTTCCTCGTGGGCGGCATCAGCGGCCCGGCGATCGGCGGGCTGCTCGCGGCCTGGTCGCTGCGGGCCCCGTTCTTCATCTACGGCGGCATGCTCATCGTCCCGGCGGTCATCGCCGCGGTGGTCCTGCGCGACCCGCCCGGGCAGGATTCCCGCGGCCGGGCCCGGGCCGCCCGGCCGTGGGCCGGGATCGCCCGCGCGCTGCGGAGCCGGGCCTACCGCGCCGCGGCGGCCGCGAACCTGGCGGACGGTTTCGGCGCCGTGGGGGTACGGAGCGCCATCGTGCCGCTGTTCGTCCGCGACTCCCTGCACCAGGTCGGCGGTGTGGACGGGCATCGGGTTCCTCGTGGTCGCCGTGCTGAACGCCGCGGTGCTGCTGCCCGCCGGCTGGGCGGCCGACCGGCTGGGCCGGCGGCCGGTCATCATCACCGGCTGCTCGGTATCGGCAGGCGGCATGGTCATGCTCGCGCTGCTGCCGGGGGTCGGCGGGTACCTGGCCGCGGTGGCCGTGCTCGGCCTCGGATCGGGGCTGCTCGACGTCGCGCCCGCGGCCATGATCGGCGACATCCTCGACGGCCAGGGCGGCACGGTGGTCGCGTCGTACCAGATGGCCGGGGACGCCGGTACCGTCGCCGGGCCGGTGACGGCCGGCTACCTGGTGGACACGGTCTCCTACGGCGCTGCCTTCGGGCTGGCCGCCGGCGTCCTCGGGCTGGCCGCCGTCCTCGGGTTCCTCGCCCCGGAAACCCGGCCGGCGGCCGCCGGTGCGGCCGCGGCCGAGCCGGTACGCACCCGCCAGAATTGGCAGGCCGGCCGCGAGTAGAAGGCCGGTCCCGGGACACCTGTCCGGCCATGACGACATCGAGCGAGTACGCGGGGCCCCCGGCCCAGGCTGACCCGGCCGGGATGAGCCTGCAGACCGACGAGGCCAAGGCCACCGTCGCGGAGATCAAGGCCGAGAACGAGGCCCTCAAAGAGGCCGACCTGGCCGCGGAGGCCCAGGCCGAGGCGGCCGCCGAGCAGGCCAGGCAGCTGGCCGAGGTGACAGGCGAAGTGCTTGAAGAGCTGAAGGAAATGAACGAGGGAGCCAGCCCGGCCTGATCAGCAGGCCCGGCCGGGCCCGGGGACGAGCGAACTAACGCAGCGGGGCTGGTGGGGCGCCTGGGGCTCGAACCCAGAACCGACGGATTAAAAGTCCGCTGCTCTACCATTGAGCTAACGCCCCGGGACCGGCCAGGCCGGCACCGTCGGACGAAGCGTACCGACTGCAGCGGTGATCCGCGTAGCGGCGGCCGCCCCGGGACCGGGTCAGGCTCGCGGGCGGAAGGGCGGGATCGGCTCCTGCGGATGGCGCCGCGGGCCGGACCAGAGCGCCGGGACCGCGTCGACGGCCCTGGCCACCGCGTAGGCGGCCTGCTCGTAGTTGACCCGCCAGCCGACGAAGTCCGGCCAGGCGTCGGCGGGCGTGCGCTCGACCGGGAAGTTCACCTTGTGCAGCGTCGCGATCCCCTCCAGGAACTCCTGGTAGGTCAGGCTGATGCCCAGGCTCGGATCGGGCATCTCCGGCACGGCCAGGCCCATGGCCCGGGCCACCTCGGTGAAGCACTGGAACCCGCCGCGCAGGCACAGCCGGGCCGCCACGGTCGGTGCCGCCTCCGGGGACAGGGCCAGGTACATGGCGGCCGAGTCCAGCACCGCGAGCAGCGCGGTCACCCAGGAAGACAGCGGCCTGGGGGAGCGGAACCGGACCAGCGGCAGGTAGGTCGTGTGGCTCTCGGCGATGTCGGCCGCCCAGCGCTCCCACTGGTCATACAGATCCGGCAGGGTGTTGATCGTGGACGCGCCCGAGCCCAGCGCGTAGTGCGTGCGGGCCAGCAGTTCCGGGCCCCACGAGGGCACGCCGGCCCGCGCGTTCAGCAGCGCGACGTCCGTCTCCCGCCGGTTGAACGCCGAGTACAGGGTGGGCAGGTAGGCGATCTGCAGGGTCAGCGTGGTCAGCCCGATCAGCCCGGCCGCGCCCTGGATCGCGCGGCCGGCCGCCGCCGGACACCGAGGAGTCGCCGATGAACCAGAAGGCCGGGCCCGCGTCATCGAAGGACAGCGTCACCCCGCCGGGGATGAAGGGCCACAGCAGCAGGGTGAACCCGACGTAGGCCACGGCCAGCCAGGCCAGCAGCTGGCAGATCAGCAGCGTGGCCGCCTCGGCGGCCAGGATCCGGTCCCGCCGGCGGTATTTCCGGGCCGGGGCGGTCAGCAGCTGGAACCCGGCGTGCACCAGCCGGTCCACCCAGATCATCAGCCGCCCGCCGACCGGCCGCGGCACGATCAGCGTCCCGACCAGGCTGATGCAGTCGATGACCACCAGGAACAGCCCGGCGGTGGCGGCGATGTAGCGCACGTACAGCGGCACCATCATGACCGGCCCCGCTAGGCCGGCGCGTCGATCGGGACCAGGGCCGCGACGTCCGGGTGCCGCGCCAGCCAGGCCCGCGCGAACGGGCAGGCCGGCACGATGGTCAGCCCCTGGCCGGCCGCGTACCCGACCGCCGCGCGGACCAGCTGGCCGCCGACGCCGTGGCCTTCCAGCGTCTCCGGCACGCCGGTATGCAGGAGGACCATCCGTTCGCCGCGGCGCCGGTACACAAGCTCCGCAACGGAACCGCCCGCGCGGTACTCGAACACGCTGCGGCCTGGGTCGTGGGTTACCTGCGGTGAGTCGATCACGCGGTCCATCGTCTCAGGACGGGACTGGCCCGTGCGGGGCGGGAATGCGAAGCTGGCCGGACCAGCACGTCACCTGGGGTGGAGTCATGACCGTGAGCAGTGCCGAGCAGGCCGACCTGGACGTTCTCGCCGGGATCCAGCAGCGGGTCCTGTGGCTGGCGACCCGGATCGTGGACGCGGCCAACCACGACCGCGACACCGGGGACGGCGTCAAGGTGGGCGGCCACCAGGCCTCCAGCGCCAGCCTGGTCAGCGCGATGACCGCGCTGTACTTCGCGTACCTGGACGCCCCGGACAAGGTCAGCGTGAAGCCGCACGCGTCCCCGGTGTATCACGCGATCCAGTACCTGCTCGGCAACCTGGACCGTGGCTACCTGCCGTCGCTGCGCGCCTTCGGCGGCCTGCAGGCCTATCCGAGCCGGACCAAGGACCCGGACGGCCCCGACTTCTCCACCGGGTCGGTCGGGCTGGGCGCGGCCGCGCCGCTGTTCGCCGCCGCGGCCCGGCGGTACGTGGACGCCCATTTCGGCCCCCGGCCGCGCAGCCGGTTCGTTTCCCTGATCGGCGACGCCGAGCTGGACGAGGGCAACATCTGGGAAGCGGTCGCCGAGTCCGCCACCGACGGGCTCGGCAACGTCATGTGGATCGTGGACCTGAACCGCCAGTCGCTGGACCGGGTGGTGCCCGGGATGCGGATCGCCCAGTGGGAGCAGCAGTTCACCGCGGCCGGGTGGCACGTGGTGGAGGCCAAGTACGGCGCGGAGCTCCAGCAGGCCTTCGAGCGGCCCGGCGGCGCCGCGCTGCGCGACTGGATCGACGCCCTGCCCAACGAGCACTACCAGTCGCTGTTCGGCCTGGCCCCGGCCGATGTCCGGGCCCGCTTCCTGGACGGCGCGCCGGAGGAGGTGTCCGGGTTCTGCGCCGGCCTGGCCGACGACGAGCTGGCGCCCCTGGTCACCGACCTGGCCGGGCATGACCTGCGCTCGCTGCTCGGCGCGTTCGCCGCCTGCGACGCGGAGAAGGACCGGCCGAGCGTGGTCTTCGCGTACACGGTCAAGGGCTGGGGCCTGCCGATCGCCGGCAACCCGCGCAACCACTCGGCGCTGCTCACCACGAGCCAGGTGGACGAGATGCGGGCCCGGCTGGGGCTGACCGCGGACACCGAATGGGACCGCTTCGACCCGATGACGCCGGCCGGCCAGTGGGCGGCCGCGCGGCGTGAGCACCTGGCCCGGGCACCCCGGTCGGCGCGGCCCGCCGTGACCGTGCCCGAGGCCACGGGCCTGCGCACCAGCCGGCCGCTGTCCACCCAGGAGGCCTTCGGCCGGATCCTGGTCAACCTGTCCCGGGACCAGGCCGTGGCGCCCTACCTGGTCACCACGGCGCCCGACGTGGCCACCTCGACGAACCTGGCCGGCTTCATCAACCGCACCAGGGTGTTCAGCCCGGACGTGCGCCGGTCGTGGAGCGAGGACACCGTGCTGAAGTGGGCTGAGGGCCCGGATGGCCACCACATCGAGCTGGGCATCAGCGAGATGAACCTGTTCCTGCTGCTCGGCCAGCTCGGCCTGGCCTGGGACCTGTCCGACCAGCCGCTGCTGCCGGTCGGCACGGTCTACGACCCGTTCGTGCTGCGCGGCCTGGACGCGTTCATCTACTCGGTGTACTCCGGCGCCCGGTTCATCGTGGCCGGCACCCCGTCCGGGATCACCCTGGCCCCGGAGGGCGGCGCGCACCAGTCCACCATCACGCCCTCGGTCGGCCTGGAGCTGCCCGGCGTCACGTTCATCGAGCCCGCCTACGCGACCGCGCTGGACTGGCTGCTGTGCGGGGCGCTGCAGGGCATCGCCACCGCGAACGCGGCCGCGCTCGGGCCGACCCGGGACGGGACGCCGGTCATGGAGGACGGCTCGTACTATTTCCGGCTCACCACCCGGGGGCTTGACCAGCGGCCGTTCCAGGCGGCCCGGGACCGGCTCGGCGACGCGGTGCTGCGCCGCCAGGTCCTGGCGGGCGCCTACCGGCTGGTCAACGCAGGCCCGCCCGCGGACGGCACCCCGATGGTTCACCTGGCCGGCTGCGGGGCGGTGCTGCCCGAGGTACTGGCCGCCGCGGCTGAGCTGGCTGAGGAGGGCATCGCCGCGAACGTGGTGGACGTCACCTCCGCGGACCGGCTCTACCGGGCCTGGCAGCGGACGCTGCGCCAGGGGGTGCGTACCGCCACCGTGCCATCCATCCCCGGCGCGCTGCGCAGTTCGTTCGGCGGCGGGGCGTCCGGCGGCGGGGCGTCCGGCGGCCGGGTGCCGGTCGTCACCGTGCACGACGCGGCCTCGCACACGCTGAGCTGGCTGGGCTCGGCCCTGGGCGTGCCCGCGGTCAGCCTGGGCGTGGACGGTTTCGGCCAGTCCGGCGCGGTCAGCGACCTGTACCGGGCGCACGACCTGGATCCCGGCTCCATCGTCAACGCCGCCCTGGCCGCCCTCTCACTCGGGTAAGCCCCGGCCGCTCGACGGCCCCGCTACGTGGGTCAGCGGAAAGCGCTGATGCCGGTGAGGACCTGGCCGAGGGTCAGGGCGTGGATTTCCTCGGTGCCCTCGTAGGTGAGGACCGACTCGAGGTTGTTGGCGTGCCGGATCACCGGGTACTCCAGCGTGATCCCGTTGGCGCCCAGGATGGTCCGGGCCTGCCGGGCGATCTCGAGGGCCGCCCGGACGTTGCTCATCTTGCCCAGGCTGACCTGCTGCGGGGTCAGCTCCCCGGCCTCCTTGAGCCGGCCCAGGTGCAGCGCCATCAGCTGGGCCCGGGACAGGTCGGCCAGCATCCAGGCCAGCTTGCCCTGGGTGAGCTGGAAACCGCCGATCGGCTGGCCGAACTGCTCCCGGGTCTTCGCGTAGTCCACCGCGGACTCCAGGCAGGACCGGGCGGCCCCGGTCACCCCCCACACGATGCCGAACCGGGCCTCGCTCAGGCAGGACAGCGGACCCTTCAGCCCGGCCACCCCCGGCAGCATGGCCTCCGCGGGCAGCTTTACCGAGTCGAAGTGCAGTTCGGCCGTGATCGAGGCGCGCAGCGACATCTTCTTGTGGATGGACCGGGAGGTGAACCCGCGCGCCGCGCGAGGCACGAGGAAACCCCGGATCCCTTCTTGCGTCTGGGCCCACACCACCGCGATATCTGCCACCGACCCGTTGGTGATCCACATTTTGGACCCCGACAGCACCCAGTCACTTCCGTTGCGGATGGCCTTGGTTTTCATGCTGGACGGATCGCTGCCGTGGTCCGGCTCGGTCAGCCCGAAGCAGCCGATGGCCTCACCCGCCGCCATGCGGGGCAGCCATTCCTCCTTCTGCTCCGGGGAACCGTATTTCCAGATCGGGAACATGGCCAGTGAGCCCTGGACGGAGACCAGGCTGCGCAGGCCGGAATCGGCCGCTTCCAGCTCGCGGCAGGCGACCCCGTAGGCCACCGGGCCCATTCCCGCGCAGCCGTAGCCGGTCAGGTGCATGCCGAGCAGGCCCAGCTTGCCGAGTTCGGGGGCGATCTCGCGGGGCAGCGTGCCCGCCTCGAACCAGTCGGCGATGTGCGGCATCACCCGTTCGGCCGTGAACGCCCGCACCGTGTCGCGGACCAGTACCTCGTCGGAGCTGAGTTGCTGGTCAACGCGCAGCAGGTCGAGGTCGTGGCCGGGCTGGCCGGCAGCGTGCGTGGGCATGGCGGGGTCCTTCCGGTCATTCACTAACTCCCGCGCCCAGCGTATGCGGGCCGCGTTCGGCTGTCTGGACCCGCCCGGACCGGGAATGATCGGGGCATGAACGAGGCCAATGGGAACAAGAGGTTAATCCGGACACGGGAAGGTCGGCTCGTGGCTGGCGTCTGCTCCGGGATCGGGGAGTACGCCGGTATCGACCCCACCGTGGTCCGGCTGATCTTCGCCGTCCTGACCCTGGTGACGGCCGGCGTCTTCGCCCTGGTGTACCTGGCGGCGTGGGTCGTCATCCCAGAAGAAGGGGAGAGCGCGTCGATCGCCGAGAACCTGATCAAGAAGACGGGCAGCAGCTAGCCGGGCGCGCACGGACAGGTCACGGGGCGCCCGGTGGGCTGACCCGCGGCGGGTGCTTTTCGCCTGGCTGCCGTCGGGTGCGGTGCCGCGGCCGGTCCCGGCAGTCCCGGCGGTTTCGGCGGCCTGGGCGGTCCCGGCGGGCTTCGCGGCATCCCCGGGCGGGGCGGCGTCGGCGGGCTGCGCGAGGCCGGCCGGATGGCTGGCCGCCGTGGGGTGGCCGGTATCCGCCGGGATGCCGGTGCCCGCCGGGATGCCGGTGCCCGCAGGGGTGCCGGTGCCCGCAGGGGTGACGGTGCCCGCGGGGCGCGGCGGCGGGGCGGACAGGCCGGTTCCCCGCTCGGCCACTGGCAGGTTGAGCACCGGCGGCGCGGCGGGACGGGCCCTGGGCGCCGGGGGCAGCGCGGGCGGCTCGGTGGGCAGCGGGCCTGGCGCTGGCCCTGCTGGTGCTGGTGCTGGCGCCGTGCCGGTCCCGGCCAGCACGGGGTCCGCCGGCCCGCGCTGCAGCATGCTGATCAGCTCCGCGTACCGGCGGGTCCAGTCGGTGGCCAGGGCGGCGGCGGCCAGCAGGCCCAGCAGCCCGGCGAGGGTGACCGCCCGCGGCGCCCCGACCCGCTGGGCCACCGCCCCGCCGGTCAGGATGCCCAGGCCCTGCGCGGCCAGCAGGCCGGTCTGGGCGACCGCGAACGCGCGTACCCGCCGGGCGGCCGGCAGCGCCGTGACGAACGCCGCGGCGGCGGCCAGCTGGTAGGCGCCGCCGGCACCGGCCAGGGCCCAGAGCAGGATCAGGACCGGCAGCGGCGGGTGCGCCAGGCTGAAGATCAGCGGCGCGCAGGACAGCATGGCCAGCCAGCCCATCGGCCGCATCCGGTCCGAGGGGCGCAGCAGCCGGCCGATCACGAACCCGCCGATCATCGTGCCGGCCGGCATGGCCGCCATGAGCAGCCCGATGGTCGGCGCGCCGCCGCCGAGGGTGCGCGCGTACGGGGCGGCCAGCGCCTCGGGCACCACGGTGAAACCGGCCAGCCAGCCGAAGAGCACCAGGGTACGAAGCACCGGGCTGCCGAACACGGCGGCCACGCCGTCCCAGGTGACCTCCCACGGCGAGGTATGGCTGATGCTGCGCGGCGGCGCGGGCCGGGGCCGCACCCCGTACGCCAGGATGCCGGCCGACAGGCTGAAGGACAGCGAGTCCAGGGCCAGGGCCCGGTACGGCCCGAGCGCCGCGACCAGGCACCCGCCGGCCAGGAAGCCGGCGATCTGGCCGAGCTGGGTGGTGTGGCTCCCGATTACGGAGCCCAGCGGGTACTTCTCCGCGGGCAGGACATCGGGCAGGATCGCCGACCGGGCCGCCGAGAACGGGGTGCCGAGCAGCACGGTGCCGAAGATCAGCAGGCAGAGCCCGGCGAACGGCAGCCCCGGCAGCGCCATCAGGGCGACCAGCCCGGCCCGGGTGAGATCCAGGGTGATCATCATCTGCTGACGAGGCATGAGGTCGGCCAGCCCGGCCAGGATCCCCCCGCCGATCACCGGGGGCAGGTAGGTCAGGGCGTAGGCCGCCGCGGTCAGGAACGCCGACCCGGTCCGGGCGTACACCACGAAGGCGATGGCCACCTGCGCGAACTGGTCGCCCGCGCAGGACAGCGCCTGGGCGGACCACAGCGCGCGGAACTCCCTGACGGCGAACACATCGCGGTAGGCAACCGGCTGTTCGCCGGGTTGCCGGTGCCGGCCTGGCCCCGATGCGTGCGCCGGCCTCCGGGAAAGCGGTGGGTGCTCTCCGTTGTGCACGACGGCTCTTCTCTGCTGTTATCTGCGCCGCGCTCCGGCGTCCGGGGGGTCGCCTGAGCGGATCGCAATCCTTCTTTCACGCTGGGTGATCAAATACGGACATCTGCGGTCGGTTAGGTGACCGGCAGTAGTGACTGTGTGTCGTTAATCGATTGCCTACCGTGTCGAATTTTTAGGAAATGCGCAAGGGGTTCCTTCATGATCGTCTTGGTTCCGCTGGTCGCAGTTGTCAGGGAGGTACCGCCAAGTGGGCCCTGGCCAGCGGGGAATCCCTGATGCGGGGTCGCCGGACGGTTTGCGGGGACAGGTGTGCATTCTGGGCGGACAGGTCTGGACCGGCGGTCCGGTGGGGTCGTGGAGCCGCCGGCCACGCGTGTCCCGGACGGCTCTCGAGCCGGAGCGCGAGGGTGATGCCGGGCCTGATCGCGGGCGTGATCGAGGGCGTGATCGAGGGGGGCTGGGGGAACGCTTTGGCGGGAGTGCCGGTTGTCCCCTATGCTGGGGCAGTCCCCGACGGCGGGCGCCAAGGGTCACGGCGGCGGCGGCCGTCATCGGCCCCCATCGTCTAGTGGCCTAGGACACCGCCCTTTCAAGGCGGCGGCACGGGTTCGAATCCCGTTGGGGGCACCGTCGGCCAGTGGCCGGCACAGATGGTCCTGTAGAGCAGCTGGTTAGCTCGCCACCCTGTCAAGGTGGAGGTCGCGGGTTCAAGTCCCGTCAGGACCGCTTGGCTGAGGCCGCCCGTCGTGGTTGGGATGACGGGGGTCAGTCACGGTCAGGTAGCTCAGTTGGTATGAGCGTCCGCCTGAAAAGCGGAAGGTCGGCGGTTCGACCCCGCCCCTGACCACCTTGTCTCGTAGCATCGGCCAGCTCCTCTCACCTGCGCGAATCGCAGGAGGAGAGGGATTCTCATGGCGCGTGATGCGCTTTCTCTTAACTTCTCTGACCTGCGGAAACGCTTAGGCGCGGAGGCGTGCGCTTCAGCGGAACCGCAGGAAGAGAGAAAGACAATGAACGTCCCGCAACCGGGTCCCCGGCGGCGCAAGCCGCTTGACGCCGGGGTTTCCGGGGTGAGATCTGCTCGTTCCGGCTGCACCTGGCCGCCGAGGGCAAGGCGGCCAAGACGGTGCGGACCTGCACCGACGCGGTGGCATGGTTCGCCGCCGCGCACCTGATCCCCCGCACCTCGCGGACCAGGTGGGAGCAGGTAGACGCCCACGATGTGCAGAGGTGGCTGGTCCATCTGCTGACCCGGTACAGCGACGCGTATGCCAGCAACCAGTACCGGGCGCTGCAGCAGTTCTTCAGATGGCTCGCCGAGGAGGAGCAGATCCCCGACCCGATGGCCCGGCTGCGTGCGCCGAAGGTGACCGAGAAGCTGGTGCCGGTGTTCACCAGCGGAGAACTATCGGCCCTGGAAGGAACCTGCCAGGGCCGTACCTTCGCCCAGCGCCGCGACGCAGCAGTGATCGCGGTGCTCACGGCGAGCGGGATGCGGGCCGGCGAGCTGGCCGGGATCCGCTACGACCCGCACGACGCCAGCCGCAGCGACCTTGACTTGCGGCAGCGCGAGATCACCGTCCGCGGCAAGGGCGGCGGATCCCGGGTCGTGAGGATCGGGCACGCCGCGGCGCTGGCTGTGGACCGCTACGTCCGGATCCGGTCAAAGCATGCGCAGGCGTGGCGGCCTCAGCTGTGGCTGGGGATGAATAACCGGGGCCCGATGACCGCTAACGGGATCTACCAGATGATCGCCCGCCGCGGCCGCCAGTGCGGGGTGGACGCCTGGCCGCACCGGTTCCGGCACCATTTCAGCCACACCTGGCTGGACCGGGGCGGCGCGGAGGGGGACCTGATGGAGCTCAACGGCTGGAGTTCCCCGCAGATGCTGCGCCGCTACGGCGCCAGCGCCCGCAGCGCCCGGGCCCGCCGCACCTACGACCGAATCATGGAGATCAGCCCCTAACGCCGTTCTTGTCACGCGCTGACATCCCTATTGGCAACAGCATCAGCTCGTCCATGGTGACGTGCATGATCTTCTAACACTGCATGTACCGACAGCGGAGATCCGTGCTGCTACCGACCAGGTGCCGGCACCGCGGTCTTGCCGACCCATCCGGATCTGCCGAAAGTAGCGCGTTGGCAGGCGCATACGTATGGGGCGCCGATCAGCACGTTCGCTCGTGATCTTGAGGGCAGATTGCAGCCCGCGATGATTTGCTCACGGCGTCGTCATGCATGGCCAGGCGGCCGAACGCCGGCTCCATTTCCCTGAGAGTTGCCCGGCGCGGGCGGGACGACGATGGCGGGGTTACCCAGTTACAGCTAGCCCCGTCGATCCCGGCGCTGCGGAGTGGCCGGATTTGGCGCGGGTGATGGTTGAGCTACGCAGACTCCTGGTCTGGGGTCCGGTGTGGCCGCCGGTTGCAGGCTGATCCGGGTCAGGCGCCTATGAGGGTGGCCCGGTCGGGGAAGGCGCGGGTGATGGCGGCGGCCCGGCTGGATACCTGAAGCCGGGCGAAGATGTTCTCCATGTGCGTGCGCACGGTTCCCTCGGAGATGCCGAGCCTGCGGGCGATCTGTGCGTTGGTGGCCCCTGCCGCGACGAGGCGGAGCAGGTCCCATTGCCGGGCGGTCAGGTCGGGGATGCCGCGGCGGCGGCGTTGGGCGTCCAGGAAGGCCTCGTGCAGGTGAGGGCGGAGCAGCGTGAGCAGGGCCCGGTCACGTTCGGAGAAATCCGGCCCTGAGCTGCGGAAGAAGACCAGGCGCACACTCTGCCCTGGCCCGCCGGGCAGGCACACCATGATCTCGTGCTCCACCCCCCGCAGGTGATCGCGGTACATGCCGGTGGCGCGCCATTGCCGCGAACTGTAGAAGTCCGAGATCTTGGTCACGCTGCGCAGATCACCGCTGCGGTCGGGGTAGGAGCACGGCTCGGAGTCCCAGTAGTGCGCCCAGAATGCCTGATCGTCCTGTCCCTCGTCTGCGGGCAGGTCCTGGCTGAACCAGGCGGTTTCCTGCCGGCTGTTGAGGCCGAAGAACGACAAGGTGTCGCAGGGGATCTGCTCGTTGAGGTCCCCCAGCAGGGACAAGGGCAGCCCTTCCGTGGCATCGTGCTCGCGTTCGCCGGTCACAATCCGCAGGAGCGCGCGCACGTCACGGTCGCTTACCCTCACCGGCTCGGTCATGGTCGCCTCCTACCTGGATAGTCCCACGTTAGGGGCGCAGGGCGCGGTGGGCCATACGTAGAACGTCGGATGCAGAACGTCGGATGGCGCACCGGACGGCGGCTCACGCACAGTGATGGCTGAGCGACCAACGACATGGGAGGACCATCATGAACCGCATCCGCCGCGTCAGCGCCATCCTGGCGGCGTTCGCCGCCGCGCTGCTCGGGCTCAGCGCCGGCGCGCCCGCCGCCTTCGCCGGCACGAACGTATTCCCCGCTCCAGGGGGTGGGGGACCGGCAACGGGGACCCTGCCTGCCCCCCTCGGCCACACCGTCATCGCAGGCGGCATGGCAGGCTGGCAGATCGCCGTGATCGCGGCCGGCGCCGCGCTGCTGGCCGCCGCTGCGGCCGTGCTCCTCGACCGGGCCTGGCAGGCCAGGCGCCAGGCGCTTTCCCCCACCGCGTGAGGCCGGCCATAGCGGCCACCGGGACCGGTTCCCCGCCGGCCGGCGGCCGCTATGGCTTGCAGCGCCCCCTGATGTCCCCTGGAGGGTGCCTGTGGCGAGGCTGGGCGGGGCCGGACAGGCCTTCCGCAGGAAGCACACTCCCCAGCAGGTAAAGGCAGTTGCGGCGCGCCAGTGCCCTGATTTGCGCACCTTACTGAATGAGCGCCATGGAGCTATTCACCGGGCAGTAACGGCAGGCTGGCGCGGTTATCAATTGGGTTTCGCGTAGCTGGCCGCCTAGTCGCCCAAGTTGTAGTCCAACGTGCGAATGGCCAGTCCCGCACGTTTATGCATTGGCGCCCTCAGGATGAACATACTCATCTGCCGCGAGTATGGCGTAGCTGTGCTGATCATGTCCGTCATGCATTGCTGGGTGCGGGCTGCTCGGGTGGGCGGGTTCCCGGCGCGGAGACGAGCGCCTGGTGGAGTACGGCCATGCCCCACGCGCCGGGTGCTTGGACGTCCCGCCCGTCGCCGAGAAACTGGTATCCCTGGAAATGCCAGGTGCCTGGGTTGACGATGATCTCCTGGTTTCCGCCGACGGTGCCGGCTAGCAGGAAGCCGGTGCCGCGATGTCCGGCTACGTCGATGGCGTGCAGCTCGGCTGTCACGCCGCTGATCGCGGCGAGGGCCCGGTAGAGCTGCGCGGTGATCTCCGGTGGCATGAGGTAAGTCTGGAAGAGCTCGGCGATCAGCTCGAAGGCATGTCCGGCGTGCCACTGCTTCGCCCGGGTGACAGGAGTCCCGGCGAGCAGGGCGACGAGGGCGTCCGGTGTCCCGGGGAGACTATTCAGGGAGCTGTAGCTGACAGCCGGCTGCATGATCGGCCGCCTTCTGGCGTTCCCCTGCGGGTCGGCTGGCCACATCCATGGCCCGACCTCCAGCTGTCCGTCCTGGTAGGCAGCGGCAGTGGCGTTGTCGGCGGTAGCCCAGCGCTCTGCGATCACCGGGCTCGAGGCCTTGTCCGGGGTGGCAACGACGGCGTAGCTCCGGTAAACCCACTGACCTGGGCTGACCTGCGGACCAGACAGTGCAGCCGCGGCCGCCCGGCTGGCCAGCACTTCGACGGTCGGGCTTTGCCCCTCACCGTCGGGGAAACCTGGGCTTCCTGGCATGAGAACGTCCCTAGCTAAGCGCCGCCTGCACCCCCCTGCCGCGGATCACGACCATGGCCTGTGGCTGGACAGATTCCTTTCCTCCGCGGCGCCCCGGGTGGACGGGCAACGTCGGCCGGGCATGGACAGCCCACCCTGTGACTGGCAATCGGACTGTCTGACTTACCACGCGATAAGAGATATTGAGCCCGCCAGAATAGGCTAGCCGGACGCGCTGTCATGCCGCTGCTGCCTCTGGCGCGCCGGGCACCTCGCCAAAGCCATCCACGTCCTTCAAACCCGCGAGACCACCGGATGAAAAACGCTCACTCATCTGCCGCGAGTCGCGCGTTCTGCACCTACGCCCTGTAGGAGCGAGGGTGACAGGTGTAGCGAGAGCGCGTTAACGGGCGGTGCGCTCAGGCGGAGGGCTTGGCGCCGGCAGCCCACCGCCTCCCGATGTCTGGCTTTATCTGGAGTCGGACGCCGAAGTGCCTGCCGTGCCCGCCGCCGACAATGTGAGCACTGCAGACCAGATGTTGTCCGGCTTGCTCGAGTTCTTGGAGCTGCTCGCAGTGCCGTTCGGCTACCTCTCTGTCCAGAAACCCCACGATGTTGCCGTCGATCAGTACCGCAACGGCTGCCGGCTTGCCCGGATCTCGCACCACCAGTGCAGGAAGGTGTCGGTCGAACTGATGACGCCATGGCCGGGGAGCGGCTGCTGCCTCGCGCAATGAGTCCTGGAATCGGCTCGTACCCACGACGGTCGTAATTTCAGCACTCCCGCGGCCGCAGTTCATGCTCCGGTAGTTGTAGTTCGCCTGATAAGCCCTGCGCGCGTCTTCTAGCTCGGCTGCGGAGAAGCTGCTGGACCTTGGGTGCGTGATGCCGGCCCTGGGGTGCCCTTCCTGGCCTGAGGTATCCGCCTGTGATGGGTCATCCATCCTGGCCTCGCCGCCCTGTGGTCGCAAGGCGAAAGCGACCGAGTCAAGGTTGGCCAGGTGCAAGTAGATGCTGTAGTCGCCGTTGCTGGCGACGACGATCCGTCCCTCGCACTGCGCGTACTGCCCCCTCTCATGTGCGGCCGCGAGGTATCCATGCAGCACGGCCGCATCCTCGCGAGGTAGATGACCGACCGTTATACCTCGGACTTCGATGCGGACGGCGGTCCGGTCATGCGGATTGTCATGCTCCGCAACAAGCCGGGCACTGACTGGCAAGCTGTTTTCCCAGCAGCCTGCATCGCCAACTGTCGGCACCGTCCTTCCTCGGCAGATTCTCTCGAGGGCCGCCTGGTAGAAGTGCTCGCCGACAACCTGCTGTCGGCCATCATCGGGTAGCTGAAGAACCTCGGCCTGATCGGCCAACGGTGCGCGTTCCGTTCCGGGCTCACATGAGCGACGGCGGAAGGACCAGCGGCTCATAGGACCAGTCTGCTGGATGGTGCGGATCTGCCACCGTCGGTGTGCGTTCGACACAGGCAAGACATCTGGATGCTCTCCGATCCACGCAGGGCCGCGCCCAAGGGCAAGACGGTTCCAGCCCTCTCGCAAGAGACGCTTACGGCTATGAGTCGGACTTACTGTCGAGGGCGGAAGACCGGGATCCCGAGACGCCGCACATTCAGGGACCCGATACCGATCATGATCGACTCAGACTCCACGTGCGTGGGTACCTGTGGCCCGGCCTCCGGCGTTCATCTGCCGCGCCGGGCGCAGAGGCATGGCTACGGCCAAGAGTCCCGGCCACCGGTCCTGTGAACAGACAGGGACCGGTGGCGGGCCGCGACTGACCTCCGGCGGGGATTCGGCAGCCCCGGCGGGCCTGATCTAGCGTTCAGCGTCCTTTGGCGGTGGCTTCGTACTGCTGGACGACGCTGGCCGGGATGCGGCCGCGCTCGCTCACCGTGATTCCCTGGGTTTTAGCCCAGGCCCGGATGTCTCCGCTGCGCTGCCGGTTTGCTGACGTGCGTACCGCGCGGCGGGACTGAGCCCGTCCCGCCTTGCGGGCGTGCTCGACGAACTGCGACAGTCCCTTCCGGAATGCACGGGCGTTCTTCTTGCTCAGGTCGATCTCGTACTCCGCGCCGCCGAGTCCGAACCGCACAGTTTCCGCCGCTGGGCCACCGTCAAGGTCGTCTTCCAGTGCGATGCTTACTTTCTGGGCCATCTCAACCTCCGTGACAGCGAGAGACTAGGCGCACCGTACACACTGAATTCGGAGCCACCCTAACCGCAACGCCGCCGATCATCAGCAGTCTTTACCTGGCTGAATTCACGTGCTGGATGGTTTATTCCGTTAGCCCGGCCCCCACCTCAGGCGCACAGCAGGCTGAGGGCTATCCCATCTTTCCTCCCGGTGTGCCGTAGCGCAGAGGCAGCGCCGCTGGTGCCGAAGAGACGCCCACGCCCTCGGAACGATTTCCCGCCGCCACGCCGACCTGTTGGTCACAGCGCCGGTAACGCTGACCCAGTAGCCGGCGAGTAACTCAATGGAATCGGGCCTCCGCATGAACAACCTCCCAGTAAAGGTGAGGGCCGGTCATACCGTCTCGCCAGCACAGCGCGTCTCACCAAAGCACTCATCAACCCGCCGGACATCAACACCGGCCACCGGCGAGTTCTACGGCTTTCCAGACGCTCGCTCATAGCCGCATTGACATCCTGCAGGTTCGCGCGTTGGCCTGGCCCCTAGGCCAGGTCGTTGACGAATCTCACGATGTCATCGAGTCCTGGCTTGTAGCCATCGGTGGTATCGACCTCGATCCAGGGTGCCTCCACCGAGACCCGGTCGAACGCGCTGCGATGCCGCGCAAAATCCGCGACGTCATGATCAGGGCGTGGGTCGGCGTGCGCCCGGCGCACCGGATTGTCCTGGCCGCGCTGCAAGACCCGCCGGAAAGCCACGTCATGGGTGACTGCGCAGTGGACGATACGCAGATGCGCAAGACCGTGGAGCGGCTCAAGATGTGGCCGCCACACGTGATCCTGGAACGCAGCCTCAGCGACGGTCGTGACGCCTGCGCGCAGCAGCAGCTCCAAGACACCGAAGAACACCGGCAACGTCCGCATGGTCAGCTCATCGGCTGGCGCTGGCACGAATCCGGGACTGGAATAGGCCATGCCTTCCTTGATCTCATCCCGGCAGATCGCCGGGCAGCCCACAGCTCGCGCGAGCTGATGCGCCAGCGTGGTCTTGCCCGCGCCTGCAGGGCCGCTGACAACCACGAGAGTCGGCACAGATGCCACCAGACAGTTATAGCTGCCATCGCCCAGCCCGTGGCCAGCCCGCCGTACGAGCAGCGGGAACGCCCTGTCCTGCTGCGATGACGGTCGTCCGGCCTTGGCTCTGCGGCCGCGGGGCGCGCCAGGTGGCAGCGATCTTTGCGTGGCCGGGTGAATCTTTCCCTGGCGTTCCGCCGGCGCGGTTGGCAGGGTCCGGGAGTGGCCAGGTCGGAAATCGGGCCTGGGGAACCAGTGCCGGCTGCGAGCTCAGGGATCCGCGAGTGCCCGGGCCCGCCATCAGGACCACTGCAGATCTCCGGCGGTGGCCCTGCCCTGATACTTCCACCCGGCGGACCGCCGGCGATCGGCGCGCCCGGCCCCGGACACGGGTACCTGCGTGCCCCGCAGGGATCGCGGCTGCCTGCGTGTTCGCTTACGGTGGGGTCGTGCGGGGCGTGCCGTGGTGGGGTGTGGTCTCATCAGCCGTGGCTCCGGTGCTGCTGGCAGGCGGCTGGACGGTGGCTGCCGGGCTGCAGCCGCGTTCCTTCAACCCGGTAGCCGACACGATCAGCTCCCTCGCGGCGCAGGGCGCTACCGACAGGTGGGTGATGACGCTCGCGCTGGCGGGGGTGGGAGCCTGCCATGTCCTGACGGGGCTGGCGCTGAGGCCGGCGGCCCTGGCCGGGCGGCTCATCCTGATGACCGGCGGTGTCGCCACGGTGCTGGTCGCGGCGAATCCTGAGCCTGCCGGGGGCGGCGGCTCGATACCGCATACCTTCTGGGCGGCGATTGGCTTTATCGCCCTGACGGCCTGGCCGGTCGCTGCCCGGAAGCGGGGGCCTCTGGTGCCGGCCGGACTGCGGCCGGCTGTTTCGGCCAGCGCCGCCGGGGTGCTGCTTGGCCTGCTCGTGTGGTTCGGCGCGGAGCTGATCGCTGGGGGCCGGCAGGTCGGCCTGGCCGAGCGGGTCCTGGCCGGGGCGCAGGCGGCCTGGCCGCTGGCGGTAGTCCTGACCTGCCGCCGGAGCCAGTCCCGCGCCCGGATACGGCGCGCAAGGCCCGCCCGCACTGACATGCAGACCTAAGCTCCCTCCAGGCGACCGCATCTGCCGCTCCCGAACGCGCCGATCGCCGACTGTTTCCGGCGGCCAAGATGAGCTCTGCGGCTCGGCAACTGTGCGCAGAGGCTCCAGTTCGGGCGTGCCTACTTCGTGCCGACGATGCAGCGGGCCACGCCCGGGATCCTTACCTTGCCGTCTTGCTGGTAGGTGCTGACCTTGGCGATGACGGCTTTCGCGATCCGCTCCCGCGCCGGTTCGCCGACCTGCCGAAGCGCCGCAACTGCGAGCGAGACATGCTCGCTGATCATCTCCCAGTACTGCGCGGGCGAGTCCGTCACGAGTTCGACGCCGACGTTCCACTCGGCGATCTCGCGCAGCCCCGCGGCCTCGTACAGCGCACTGACATATCCCGGGGCAGCGCACCGGAACATACCCGGCCCGTCCGGGTCGGGTGGCGCCAGCACCGTCTCCGCCGCGATTGCCTGCATGGTGATCGCCGTCCACGGGTTTCCCCCGGGCCCGGCCCAGACCGACGAGCAGAGACGTCCGCCCGGCTTGAGCACGCGCGCGAACTCGGCGGTCGCTTTGGCGACGTCCGGAAAGAACATGTATCCGAACCGTACCGAGATACTGTCGAATGCCGCGTCGCCGAATGGCAGGTCGTCGGCGCTGCACACCCTGGTCTCAAAATTGGTGATCCCTTGCGCGTTCGCTCGTCGCGTCGCGATGTCGAGCATCTCAGCCGCAAGGTCGGTCAGAACGACGTGTCCCCTCGGCGCGAGCCTGGCGACGGTCAGCCCCGGCTCACCAGTGCCCGCGGCAATGTCGAGATGCTGCTGATCACCGGCGATGTCGAGACGCTCGATAATCGCCGCGCCGACCGGCCCCAGCTGATCCATGATGACCGAGTCCCACTTCTCCCAGCCCGCAGAAAGCCCGGCCCACGTCGCTCGCTGAGCGTCTCGGATCTCATCGCCGCTGGGCATCGGCCCTCCCGCTATCGGATGCATCCACCGAGCACGAAGGCGCTCCGTGGCGGGAGCACATAATGCCTGATAGGCGCGCCCCCAGCAAGTCAGCCCGAGAAGTCGCCAGCCGCACCAACCGCCGGCTACGCGTGCGCAGTCATGGGTGCGTCCGCGCATCCGTTTGATCAAGGTTCCATCGTTCGCGTGCCCTGCACTGCCGCATAACCATGCACGCGACAGGACACCGCGAACATCCTGATCTGCCGCATATGGTGCATTGGAACAGGGGTGACGTGGTGCCCGGCGGCCGTGCTGCAAGATCGATAAGCGTGCCGGTTTGAGGCTGCCAGCTGACCGTTCCTCCTATTGGTCCAGGGTTGGCGTCGGGGTACATGGACCCGAGAACGTCACTCTGAGTGAGAGTCAAGGGCAGGGAGAACGCGCGCCGAGCCGTCGATATGGAACGAAATCCGGCCCATGTAGCGGCTGCGTATGCCGCTTCTGTAAAGGCTGTTCTGTGCGCGCCCAATACGTGCTCAGGTCAGCCCCTACATGCTGTATCACGACAGGTCCGGAGGCGGTAGACTTGTTCACTGCTCGTGAATCGCTCGCCCTTGTTTGTCCTAACCTGTGACAACTCTCTGGACGGGCTTTTTCAAGGGCACGCCTTCGGCGCGCCAGGCCGGGCTGGACCCGGCCGAAGCCGCATGCAGGGGCGCGCACGTCAGCCGGGGGGAACGACGAGCCGGAAGCGGAGGCGAGCCACCAGACCCGAGCGCGGGTGGCAGGCAGGGGGGACGCACCTACTCCGGGCGGCAAAGAACCACGATTGCGCGCCGTCATCGCGGTTCACCACCCTCGTCGGCGCGCCAGGCGAGCCAGTGCGGCGCTGATCTCCGCGTAGGACAGGCCGCAGGCGATCAGCCGGGAGCATGCCGGCCGGCGTTAGACAGCGCCTCCATGTGTTCCTTCGCCCAAGGCGCGCGATGGGTTAGCTTGGAGCGGGCATGTCCGAGATGTGCGGGCCGGGGATTCAGTTGGCCGCGAAACCGTGGCGAAGGGTTGATTGTGCTGGTATCGACTGTTCCTGGCTACGGCCACCGATACCGGCGGTGGGTGCTTGATTCGCTCAAGTACATCGACGTGCAGGATCTCGCGACCGGCGGAGATCACATCACGGAACTGGGCGAGCTCTATGTCGATGTCGCGCTGGTTAGCCAAGCCCTGGAGCAGGCTTCCGGTGACCCGCTCAGCCAGGCGGCCGAGGACGCCTCGCAGGGGCATTCGATCAGCGAACTCCTCGACCGCCGCTCGTGCGTGGTCCTCGCGCTGATCGGCCAGCCCGGGAGCGGAAAGACCACCCTGCTCGCCCACGCGGCCCGCCGCGCCGCCCGGACGGCCGTGCGCGCGCCCCTGGGCCGCAGACGCGTCCCCATCCTGCTCGCGCTGCGTGAGCACGCCGAGGCGATCGTCACCGATTCAGCGATCTCACTACCGGACGTCGTGCGCGCCGCGGTCGGCGGCGCCCCGGGCAGGGAGCCAGGCGGCTGGTGGGAGCGCCAGCTGCGCCGCGGCCGGTGTCTGGTCCTGCTCGACGGCCTGGATGAGGTTGACCACCTCGCTGTGGCCGACTGGGTCGAGCGGCAGATCGCCGCACACCCGGGTAACCAATTCGTGGTCACCTCGCGGCCTTACGGTCTCCCTGACTCGCTGACCGCTCAGGCCGATGTCTTCGTGGTCCGGCCGTTCACGGCAGATCAGGTCCAGCTGTTTGTGGACCGCTGGTACCTGGCCGCCGAGCGGCACGCGACCGGCGGCTCCAGCAGGAGCGCACGGCGCGCCGTCCAGATGCGAGCCCGCGAGTCCGCCGCAAGGCTGACTTCCCTCCTCGGGCAGCATCCTGCGCTGCAGGACCTAGCGGCAAACCCGCTGCTGCTGACTATGATCGCCACGGCACACCGGTACCGTGGCGCACTGCCAGGCAGCCGCGCCGACCTCTACGGGGAGATCTGCCACGTCCTGCTTTCGCGTCGTGGTCAGTCCAAGGACCTCCCCGAGCTCCTGTCCTGGCCCGCCAAACAGGCGCTCCTGGCCATACTCGCCCACCAGATGATGCGCGACCACGTCAGCAGCCTCCCCGCCGGGCGCGTCCTAGAGATCCTCGGGCCTCAGCTGGAACGCTTCTCCTCGTCGGTCACGGGCGAAGCGTTCCTCGACGACATCTCGCGCAACGGCCTGTTCATCGAGGCGCCCGCTGGCGGGCACTCGTTCACGCACCTGACCTTCCAGGAGTATCTGGCGGCCCGGCATGTCAGCGCCAGCCCCGATCTTGTGAAGAGCCTCGCCGACAACGTCGGCGACCCCTGGTGGCATGAGACCATTCTGCTGTACGCGGCGACCGCCGACGCCAGCCCCATCGTCCGTGCCTGCCTGGACAGCGGCACGATCCCCGCGCTCACCCTGGCCTTCGACTGCGGCGAAGCCAGTACCGAGATCGATCCTGACCTGCGCCAGCGTCTCGACACCGAACACCGACGGGCATTCGAGCCGGACTGCTCCACTGAGCACCGGCGGCTGATCGCCGGCGTCGCGGCCGCGCGCCTCACGCGGCAGACTCTCACTACCGCCAGAGGGACCAGGATCTGTGCCCGGCCCGTCCCCGCGGAGCTGTACTGGCTCTTCCTCGCCGACACCCAGGCGCCCCGGCCGGACAGTCCCTGTGACCCCCGCGCCGACCAGCATGCCGCCGGCGTCTGGGGCACGGAGGCACAAGCCTTCGTCACGTGGCTGAACTCGATTACCGCGGCCGCCACGGGCATCGGCGTCAGGCTCCCCCGTCATGAGGAGTTTCAGGAGGAGGCCATCGCCAGCGCGCTGAGCGGCCAGCTTCCGGCCTCCGTGACGTGTGCGTGGACTGAGCCGCACCCGGCCCAGCCACACCCAGCCCTGTGGCTTCGTCCTGGCCAGCCCCATCCGCACGAGCTGAGCGGCGCCGCGCTCCGCCAGATCATGGCTGCCGATGCCCAGAACACCGCCATCGTGCCCCAGATACTCACCGCGGCAGTCCTCAATGTCGCCCTCAGCATCATCCGCGACCTTGACGACGTCCGTGCCCTCAGCGCCGCCCTCGCCGACGATCTCACCGCTCGCGCCAATTCGGGCGGGCAGGCAGTCGATCTCATGCATGCTCACGTCCACGCCATCGTCCTCACCTATGCCCACGCTCTTGACCTCATCCGCACCGATGCGATTACCCGCACGTGCGCTGCCGACCCTGACCTCCTCCGTATCCTCGATCTCGCTGGTGTTCGTGCCTTGGCCGACGCCATCGCCCGTGACCTCGCGAGTGCCATCGACCTTGCCCGCACCCGTGCCGTTGAGCTCGCCGACGCCATCGATCTCGATCTGAGCGTCCTCAGCGTCTTCGGCTTCGACATCAGCCGCGCCATCGACCTTGCCCGCGTTCACGTGAGCGACCTTGACCGAGCGGACCTGCTCGCCCGCAGCGTCGCCAACGACCCTGGTCCCGAGCTCGCGCGTGTCTGCGGCCTCACCAGCGTCCGCACCCTCGACCCGGCGCTTCCGCTGCCCAGTGTCCTGGGGCTCTCGCTGCGGTGGGTCGCGGACGGGCCGCTCGCCAGCACCCTGCTGCGGGTATTGACCGAAACTTCGCCTGCCGGCGAGGGTGCCCGCCCGCTGCCTGGAGACCTCTACCTGGCATTCGCAAACGCGCTTTCATCCCGAGCTGGAATTCACCAGACTACGCAGCTCAGGGCGGCCCTCGACCATCCACTCACCGACGCACTCCGCGATCTGGAGGAAGCCGAGTCCCGCAAGGGTGGTGGCTTCCCTGACGAGAGCCGGGTAACGGGGGTTCGCCGCCTGGCGGACGCCTGCGCGCCGATGTGCGACTCGCATCAGGCTCCTAGCCCGCCTGAGGCAGCGGCGCTGAGAACTGTCGCACTTGCCCTGGCCGCCAGCGGCGCGGTGCCGGGGCCTGACGCCCCCAGCCTCCTGCGAACAGTCGCCGCCACTGTCACCCTGCTCGAGAACCGGAGTAAGGGCGGCGAGGCCAAGACCGGCGAGTCCATAATCCTGGCCCTGGCATAGGGGTCAGGTCGGCGCCGGCCGGAACCAGTCGCGAGGCAGGTGCTGTTCCTCGGCTCGGTCCAGTGGCTGGGGACAGGCCAGTTCGATGAGCACGACCTCGTAGCGCTCCAGCGCCACCGCGACCGGATCACCCCCAGCCCGGTCCCGCTAATCGCCGTCTCCCGCCCCGGAGCGTCCACCACGTACGCGAACGCCGTCGGCGCCCGCAGCCTTGAGCACGCGAGCGATTGATCTGTACCGCCTCGGGACTGCCTACCCGGACGCCGCCGTTAGTGGAACGGTGCGCCATCTCAGCGGCGTGATCAGCCCAAGAATTCATCGGCGCGCGCAGTGCCGCCCCGCGCACCGGAGGATGCCCATGCCACGGCGTGTTCGTTCCGCGCCGTAAGGTGACGCGCGTCGACGGCTTCAGCTTGCAGCGGCGTATGCCTCGGCGAGGCGTTCGATGACGCTGGGACTGCTCCGTTCTGGCGCTGCGGTCCCAAGGTGGATGGCCCGCAGCTCGGCCATGAGTTCGGCCCACAGCGGCGGGCCGCCCGCTGCAAGCACTTCGGCGCGCACCCGCAGCCGCTTCGTAGTCGGACGGTGTCGCAGACCCCACTCGCCAAGCTGCGCGAAGACCGGCACGAGCTGGATGGACGCCTCGGTCAGGCTATAGGCCGCCCGGCGGCCCGGCCCCGCATCCTCTCGTGTCAGGAGACCGGCGCTCACCAGCCGCTTGAGCCGGTCGGCCAGGATGTTGGAGGCGATCCTCTCCTCGGAGCCGGCGAGGAGCTCCCGGAAGTACCGCCGGTTTCCGAACATCACGTCGCGCAGCACCAGCAGGCTCCAGCTGTCCCCGAACGCCTCGACCGCGGCGTTGATCGGACACCCCGACCGCGCTTCCTGTTCCACCCTCTTCCTCCCGTCCTAACTGGTTGCAATCTACCATCAGATGTCCTAGTGTCTGACCCACCGATTGCAAATCGCAAGCAGTATGCAGGAGGCGAGAATGGACGACACTGAACCGCAGACTGCAGCCGCGAAGATGCTCTGGCACTTCACGATGTCGCTGGACGGTTTCGTGGCCGGCCCGGAACACGACATGCACTGGCTGACCGGCGTCGCCGTCAGAGCCGGCCTGATCGAGGAGTACACCCGGACGACGGGCGCCGTCCTGGCCGGCCGCGACGGCTTCGACAGTGCCATCGGTGATGCCCGGCCCTACGGCGGCGCATGGCAGGGCCCGATCTTCGTACTCACGCACCACCCGGAGGACGCCCGGCCGGCCGACGGCATCACCGTCCTTAGCTGCCCGGTCGAGGAGGCGGTGCAGATCGCGCTCGACGCGGCGGGCGGGAAGAACGTCGAGGTGTTCTCGCCGACCATCGGGCGGCAACTGCTCGAGCGAGGCCTGATCGATGAGATCGACCTGCACATCGCGCCCATCCTCCTCGGCGCCGGCATCCGCCTCTATGACAACCCGGCTGACGACGGGATCATCCGGCTTCACCGGGTCGGCGACGGCGATCCCGCTTCGACGGTCAACGTGCGGTACCGACCCGTCACTACCGGTCGGTCCGCAGCCGGGCTCTCCGGGCGCGGCCCAGGCCCTCGACCGCGAGGGGATCCCGTGCTGAGGCAGGTCGCGGAGGGTGTGCTGATCCACGAGAGCGAGTTCTGCCAGAGCAACGCCGTTGTCGTGCACGGCCGGGCTGGCGTGTTGCTCATCGACCCCGGGGTGCACGGCTACGAAATGGCCACCCTCGCGAACGACTTGTCCGATTCGGGCCAGCCCGTAATGGCAGGGTTTTCTACGCATCCGCATTGGGATCACCTGCTCTGGCACGCCCGGCTCGGCGCCGCGCCCCGTTACGCCACGGCTCGCTGCGCAGACATTGTCCGAGTTCTGCTGTCGGACGCGGGTTGGAGGGCCCGCATCGTCGAGTGGATGCCGCCGGACATCGCCGACCAGGTACCGCTGGACCTGCTTGGCCTCGTTACCGGTCTGCCCGCCGAGACGGCGCAGATTCCCTGGGATGGCCCTCAAGTCCGGATTATCGAGCATCAAGCGCATGCCCCGGGCCATGCGGCGCTGTTGATTGAGGAACGCGGGGTTCTCGTCGCCGGCGACATGCTTTCTGATGTCCTGATTCCGATGCTCGACTTGAACGACACCACTGACCCGATCGAGGACTACCTCGCCGCGCTGCGGCTGCTCGAGGGCGTGGCGGACGACGTCGATGTCGTCATCCCTGGCCACGGGTCCATCGGCGGAGCTGATCAGGTACACGCACGGATCGACCAGGATCAGGCGTACGTGCATGCCCTGCGTGACGCTCATGTTCCCAGCGACCCGCGGGCCGGCCCATCGGCCAAGGACGGCTGGGACTGGGTGGCCGGCGTGCACGCACGGCAACTCCAGAGTCTCGCCCGAAGAAGCGAGCGCAACGGGACGCCCGGCTAGCGATCCTCTTGCGAAAACACACTCCGGGCGATGAACGGCGGCAGGAAACAGAACTGGTCTATCGGGCGCCCCGGCCACGGCCTCGAGGTTGTCAGCGAAAACGCACCGAGCCGGCGATCTGCGCTCAGCGAGCAAATACGGGCGCTCGACGCTTCTTCACCTTGCGTGACGACTCCTGGCCCGACTCGATGGCTGCTGGTTGCGGAGCGATTGCCCAGATTCCGCGCCCGACGCAATCGCCGAGCCCGTCCGCGCCTCGCCGGGCCCCACAGAAGCCGCACAAAGCCTTGCTTTCGGGGGGCTCACCACGGGAAGCCCACAGACGAAACGGGACTACGCGGCACACGGCGGCACAGTGGCTATGATGGTGGTATCAGCCTATTGACCAGCCCTTATGCCGGTGAGCTGGGCTGGGTGATACTTACAGGATCATGGTCGTAAAGGGGGATAGAACCCCTGAAAAGCGGAAGGTCGGCGGTTCGACCCCGCTCCTGACCACCTTGTCTCGTAGCTTCGGCCAGCTCTCTCACCTGCGGAAACCGCAGGATGAGCAGGCATATGACGGCAACGACCTCACCTTTGCTAGGAGTCTCTGACCAGCGGAAACGCTGGCCTGCAGAGAGCTGCGCCGCAGCTCGGCCGCAGGAAGAGAGACAAACTATGAGCGTGCCGGGACCCGTCCTCGCGGCAGCCTAAGCCGCTGGCCGCGGGAGTGTTCCAGCCCGAGATCAGCTCGTTCCGGCTCTGCCTGGCGGCCGAGGGAAAGTCGGGCAAGACGGTAACGTCGCCGAACTAACAGCCGGGGTCGCCGCAGGTCGCACCGTAGACGACTGGCAGATGCCCAAAAGCTCCAAGCCCGGCGACCTTGTGATCTGGTACGCCGCTGGCCGCCAGAAATACATAGCTCTAGGGTGGGTGGACGCTATCCCAACGGTGGTTGGCGAAGGCCATGGACCCTATCGCGGCCCAGTTGGCCGTATGGAGTGGATCGAGCCGGTGGACCGCCGGAAGGTGGTCAGAGACTGTGCGTTTGACGGCGGTGTCGAGTCCTATCAGACAGTGGAAGACGGATTGGTAGCGGACTTCCTGGAGTCGCTCGGTCTTTCACACCTAACTCCGCGCAGAAAGAGGGCGCTGGCTGACCTCCTGGCTCGTTTGGAGAGCGAACCAACGCCTATGATCGCGGGTCAGCATCATCTCGGGTAGCCGACGTACCAACCTGATTCGCGCCGAGTCCCACAGTCGGCAGTATGACTGGCAGACGTTCCAGCCCGTGCCCTACCCCGACGATCTCCTCCCGTGCGATGTTGATAAAATCCAGCCGAACTGAGCGCAGGTCCTGAACAATCTCAGACCAGCTGGCCTCGTCGAATTCCCCGAGGCTCTCCATCCGCGATGTGGAAAGCCAAAACTTGGCGTCCATCTTCTCCGCTGCGGTGATCGCAGCAGGAGTGGCGACAAGAGAAATTAGTGCCAATGCCTGGTTCCACGGATTCCAGTCAACTTTCTCATCCCTTCGCCAGAGGCGCCTCATGGCAAGCTCGGCACGGGTTCGACTCGGCAACGACGGCTGCGCACGCATCGACTTGCTTGTCACGGATCCAATGACGCTTTTGCGATCGGCCCGCGATCACACCTCCTGTTATCGCGCCAAGGAGAGTGACCAATGCTGCGCCCGTACTAGAAACGACGATAGGTACCCAGTCGCTCACGCCATCTCCCCTCTCCATGCGCGACCTCAGTCTCCGGCTTTCGCTTGCTTTGCCCGAGCTTTGGCGAAAGTAAGTATGTCGCTCCCTGGCAAGCGGAGCAACGACTGCACGCGTCACCGGGGATGCCGCCAGTCGGGCGTTCCGGTAGTGGAGCGCAGGTAGCGGGGGAGAGCTATCCTGGCCTGGTGCTTGACCCGAGCAGCCTCGATCTGGAGGAGATCGCTAGCGCACTGGCCGACCAGACCGATTACGAACACCACTGGCTGATCAACCCGGACACGGGAGAGATCGTGTTCTGGACGGCTGACACCGGCATCGACGGGCAGACACCCGTTGACCTCGATGAACTGGACCTGATTGTCATCGAGCCGCTGCCGTCCTGGATCTGGTACCAGGACATGGTTGACTTCGCCGGCGGAATCACCGATGAGCGCGCCAGGCGCAGGCTGGCACGGGCTGTCCAGGGCAAGGGAGCCTTCCGCCGGTTCAAAGACGAACTCCACGCAGAACATCCGGACCTGCTGCCGGCCTGGTACGCCTTCCGGGACACCCGGGCCAGCCGCCGGGTCGTGCAATGGCTGGCTGACAACTCGCTCATCGACGACAGTTCCGCGGACAGCTTCTTTTCCGGCCACCCGGATCCTGCCCTGCCCTGACCCCGCGGATGCCGCGACCGGCGCACTGTCATCAGCGTAAGACGTTGCCGGTCAAGGCTGCTCGCGCGCGTCCGCGCGGCGGCCCTGGCGGCGCAGCCACTCCCCGTAGAGCAGGTGGCTGCGGGCCAGCTCGGTGCGGGCGCGGGTGCGGCCGAGGCGGTCGATGGACTCACGGTAGCGCCGCTCGGCGGACTCGCCCTCGCTGAACAGGGCGGTCAGGCGGGCCTGGATCCCCAGCGCCCACTGGCCTGGCGGGGTGGACGGTGCCGTCCCGGGGATTCACGGTCCGCCGGGGGCCGGACTGCTGGGCGGCGGGCCTGCCAGCCCGGTCTGGTAGGCCAGGACGATGGCCTGGACCCGGTCCCGTAGCTGCAGCTTGGCCAGGATGCTGGCCACGTGGGTCTTGACCGTCGCGGTGCTGAGCGTCAGCTCTGCGGCCAGCTCGGCGTTGCTGAGCCCGCGGGCCAGCAGCCGCAGTACCTGGAGTTCCCGCACTGTCAGGTCGGACAGGCCGGCGTGCGAGATGAACTGGCCGGGCTGGTGCGGGGCGAACCGTTCGATCAGGCGCCGGGTGATGGACGGCGCGAGCAGCGCGTCGCCCGAGCGGACCATGCGTACCGCCGCGACGAGCTGCTCGGGCGAGGTGTCTTTGAGCAGGAACCCGCTCGCCCCGGCGGTCAGCGCGGCGTAGACGTACTGGTCGAGGTCGAACGTGGTGAGGATGATGATCTGGCATCCGCATCCGGGCTTGGATGCGAGGATGCGGCGGGTGGCCTCAAGCCCGTCCATTCCCGGCATCCGGATGTCCATGAGGACAACGTCGGGGCGGTGCTGAAGCACGGCGGCGACCGCTTCCTTGCCGTTGGCTGCTTCGGCCGCGACGGTGATCCCGGCCTCGTTCAGGATGAGCCGGAACCCGCTGCGGACCAGTGTCTGGTCGTCGGCGATGACCACGCGGAGCGGAGCGCCGGCGGTGGCTGCCTCGCTCATGGCGGGGTCACTTCCGCGGGTATCTCGGCTGGTTCCACCGGGATCCTTGCCTGCACCAGCCAGCCCCCGCCCGGCCGCGGTGCGGCGGCGAGCTCGCCGCCGTAGAGCGCCACCCGTTCCCGCAGGCCAAGCAGGCCCATCCCGGCACCGCGGGGAACGCCGGCGTCCGGGGCCGGGCCAGCGGCGGGAATCGGCCGCCCGTCGTCGGCGACCTCGACCACCAGCGCGGCTGGTTCATAGGTGAGCCGGACTTCGGCCCGTGGCTTTCCCGCGTGCTTGATCACGTTGGTGAGCGCCTCCTGCACCACCCGGTACACGGCCAGTCCCAGCCCGGCTGGTAGGTCCCGCGGTGTCCCGGCGATGCGCAGCTCGACGGGCAGCCCGGCGGCTACGACACGGCCAACCATCTCGCGCAGCTCGTCGAGACCGGGCTGCGGCGCCAGGTCGGCGGCACCGCCCTGGCCGCTGCCAGCATCCACCAGCACGGCCGGTTGCCCGGCTGGCCCACCAGCATCATCGGTCCCCGGCGGGGGACTGAGCAGGCCGAGCAGGTGACGAAGCTCGGTCATGGCCGTGCGGCCGCTTGATTCCACCGCGCGCAACGCTTTGATGGCCTCGGCGGGATCGGCGCTCAGCACCCGCCGGGCGGCGCCCGCCTGCACCACCATCACGCTCACGTTGTGCGTCACGACGTCGTGCAGCTCGCTCGCGAGGCGCGCCCGTTCCCGCGCCAGCGCGCGCCGGGTCGCAGCCTCGTGCTCGGCCTGGGCCTGGCGAAGCCGCGCGCCGGAGTCACCGGCCCGCCGGGCCCACCGGTGGACCGCGTCTCCCACGATCATGATCGGGATGAAGATCAGCAAGGAGGTGGCCCGGGCCGGAATTGGCGGGTTCATGTTCGCGGAAAGCGCGATCAGCAGCACGGTCACCAGCGGCATGCTGAGCAGCGCGGCGCCCCGGTACCGACTGTGCACGACGGCCGAGTAGGCGGCGAACGCCACCGCGAGGAAGGTGACCAGCGTCGCGTTGTTATTGCCGTAGTAGGCAGCGACGGCGGCAGAGATGATCGTCCAGAACGCGGTCAGCGGGAAGACCCTGCGCAGCGCCAGCGGTGCCGCCGTCAGGGCGACCAGCAACGGCCCAAGCGGGCGGGCAGGAGGAGTCCCGGCCAGTGCCGCGACGGTTCCCGTCGCCGCCAGGACTGCGTCAAGACTGATGGCGCGCCGGGAGACCACTGGCCGCGGCTCGGTGGACCGGGCGAACACCAGCGCCTGGGCCAGGCCGGTCTGCACCAGCCCTCGCCTGCTCTCGCTCACCAGCTCATTGTCCCCCGCGGCTCCGCCGCGTGGCATCGCCCGCCCGGCCGAGGCGACTCCGCCTCGCGAACGACCTGCCCGGCGAAAGTCAGCCGCCTCGGCGGGCAAGTTGCCCCTCGCGGCCGAGGCGGGCCAGGACCGGGCGGGCCTAGCTTGCCGGGCATGGATGCCCTCATACGACTCGAAGAAGTCACCAAACGCTACGACAGCGACGCCGCGCCCGCGGTGGACGGCATCAGCATGCAGATCGCGCCCGGCGAGGCCGTCGCGGTGATGGGCCCGTCGGGCAGCGGTAAATCGACGCTGCTGAACATGATCGCCGGCCTGGACCGGCCGACCAGCGGGACCGTCACCGTGGTCGGCCAGCGGATCGACCGGCTGAGCGAGACCGGCGTGGCCCGGTTCCGCCGGCAGCAGGTCGGGATGATCTTCCAGTTCTTCAACCTGCTGGACGACCTGACCGTCCTGGACAACATCCTGCTTCCCGCGCAGCTGGCCGGGATGCCGCGGGGCCAGGCCCAGGCCCGGGCGGACGAGCTGCTGGCGGCGCTGCGGATCGGCCAGCACCGCCAGGCCTACCCGGCCCGGCTGTCCGGCGGCCAGCGGCAGCGGGTGGCGATCGCCCGCGCTTTGGTGAACCGGCCGGCGATGCTGCTGGCCGACGAGCCGACCGGCGCGCTGGACAGCGCCAACGGCGAGCAGATCGGCGAACTGTTGCTCGACCTCAACCGGTCCGGCCAAACGCTGGTGCTCGTCACCCACAACCCCGGCCTGGCCGCCCGGTACGCGCACCGCACGATCCAGCTCGCCGACGGCCGGATCGCCAGCGACGCCGGAGCGGGGGCGCGGCGATGAGCGCCCGGCCGGTGATCAGGGCGGTGTCGGGCGGGCTGACCCGCCGCAAGGTGCAGACGGTCGTGATCTTCACCGTGCTGCTGGTGTCCACCGCCTCGGCCACGCTGGGGCTCGGGCTCCTGGTCAACTCCAACACCCCGTTCCAGCACGCGTTCGCCGCGCAGCGCGGCGCGGAGGTGACCGCCAGCATCGACCCGGCCAGGGCCACGACCGGCCAGCTCGCGGCGACCCGGCGGCTGCCGCAGGTCACCGCCGCCGCCGGACCGTTCGCCGAGGCGACCATCACGCCCCGGGTCGACGCGATCGGGCTCACCATGCCACCGGTCACGGTAGTCGGCCGCGCCTCACCCGGCGGCCCGGTGGACGAGCTGACGCTGGACGCGGGCCGCTGGGCGCGGCGGCCCGGCGAGATTGTGATCTCTCCCGACTCCTTTTACCGGGACGCCAGCGCGGTGCAGCTCATCGGCACCCGGATCACCGTGACCAGCGCGCCGGGTCGGCCGGTGCTGAAAGTGGTCGGCGTCGCCAAGTCGATCACCGGCACCGCCGGGGCCTGGGTGGTGCCCGCGGAGATCGCCGCCCTGCACCCGCCACACACCCCGGCCGCCGCGCAGATGCTCTACCGGTTCCACCACGCGGACACTCAGCCACAGCTCACCTCCGACGTCACCGCCCTGACCCGGGCGCTGCCGTCCGGCACGATCACCGGCACCGGCTCCTGGCTCACCGTCAAGACCCAGGAGAGCGGGTCGATCGCGATCATCGTGCCGTTCGTGGTCGCGTTCGGCGTCATCGGGCTGGCGATGTCGGTGGTGATCGTCGGCAACGTGGTCAACGGCGCGGTCGTGAGCGGATACCGCCGGATCGGCGTGCTCAAGAGCATCGGCTTCACCCCGGCGCAGGTGGTGGCCGCGTATGTGGCGCAGGCCGGGATCCCGGCGCTAGCCGGAATGCTGGTCGGCGTGGTCGTGGGCAACGTGATGTCGGTGCCGCTGCTCAGCCAGACCGCGACGATTTACGGAGTCGGCAAGCTGCTCGTGCCGCCTTCGGTCGATATCGGGGTGCCGCTGCTGATGTGCGCCCTGGTGGGGCTGGCGGCGCTGCTGCCGGCGCTGCGGGCCGGACGGCTCAGCGCAGTCGCGGCCATCGCGACCGGGCGCGCCCCACGGACCGGCCGCGGCTACGCCGCGCACCGGCTGCTCGGCCGGCTACCGCTCCCCCGCCCGGTGACGATCGGCCTGGCCGCCCCGTTCGCACGCCCGGCCCGCACCGCGGTCACCATGGCCGCGATCTTGTTCGGCGCCACCGCGGTGATCTTCGCCGCCGGACTGAGCTCATCGCTGACCAAGGCGGCGAACGGCCAGTCGCACGCGGCCTCCGAGCAGGTGCAAATCTCCCCAGTTCTGCACTACGGCCCTGCCCCGAAGCGATTCCCCGGCTTCGGCGGGCGCCGGCCACTAGCGGCCGGCCACTACCGGACCGTCGGTGCCGCGCTCCGGGCGCAGCCCGGGACGCTGCGCTGGGTGGCCGAGGCGATGCCCATGGTCGGCGTGGCGGGCCTGACGGACCCGGTTTCCACCGAGGCCTTCCCCGGCAACGCGGCGTGGACCGGCTACGACATGATCAGCGGGCGCTGGTACCGGGCACCCGGTGAGGTGGTCGTCAACACCGGCTTCCTCACCCAGACCGGCAAGTCCGTCGGCGACACCGTCACCCTCACCTTCGGCGGCAAGCAGATCACCGCGCGGATCGTCGGCGAGGTCTTCGACCCGCAAGGACGAGGGACGTCCGCCATGCTCACAAGCTGGCAGACCCTGGGCGGCGCCAGCGCGGGGCTGACCGTTCAGCAATACGACGTCGGCCTGCGGCCCGGCACGGACCCGGGCGCCTACGCGGATGCGGTCAACCACGCGCTGTTCCCCAACTTCTTCGCCTCCGCCACCACCAACGACCCGTTCTACCTGACCCTCAGCGCGCTGATCGGCACGCTGACCCTGCTGATAGCTCTGGCCGCCGGGCTCGGCGTGCTCAACACGGTGGTCCTCGGCACCAGGGACCGGGTGCACGACCTCGGGGTGTTCAAGTCGGTCGGAATGACGCCGCGGCAGACGATCGCCATGGTCATCTGCTGGATCGCCGGTGCCGGGCTGATCGCCGGGGTGATCGCCGTCCCAGCTGCCATGATCCTGCACTCCTCGGTGCTGCGGGACATGGCCAGCGCCGGTGGCACCGGGATTCCGGCCAGCTACGTCAACGTCTTCAGCCCCGCGGAACTCCTGCTCCTCGCCCTGGCCGGGCTGGTCATCGGGGTGGTCGGCGCCCTGCTCCCCGCTAGCTGGGCGGCACGCGCCCGCACGGCGTCCGCCCTGCGGGCCGAATGACCGGCATGACAAAGGACCGCTACCAGGAAGCTGATCATCGGTCACGCGGCCTGGCGTAATACGCCTCGCCGCGTGACCGGCGCCCGACCGGCTGACCCCTCCGGGATGCGAAACGGCGGACGGCTAGCGCACACCCGTGCAGTAACGACGCCCGTCCGTCGGCGCATCAAGCCCTACCCCGCTGGAGATCACCATGCGCACTGTCGGTTGCCCGGCCAGCACCTGGTGGGCGAGCGCCCGGCCGGCGGTGAACCTCGCGGGCCGACGGCGATCCGCGCTGCTCGTGACGTTGAACCTGGCCGCCGCGGCGATTTACCTCGTTCATCTCGGCCACGGCCTGGGCCTGGGCGGGTACCGCATCGATCTGGACGTCTATCGCACCGGCGCCAGGGTGTTGCTGCACGGCGGCGATCTGTACGGCCGGCTGCCCCGGCTCGGCGACGGCCACGAGCTACCGTTCACCTACCCGCCGTTCGCGGCCCTGAGCTTCGTTCCCCTGACGCTCCTGGGCTACAGCGCGGCGAACTGGCTGCTCACAGCCGTCACCATCGTCAGCATTGCGGCCAGCCTGTGGTGCTTCGCCGTCAATACCGCAGCGGAGGCGGGCGCCCGGATGCGGCGGCTCCTGCCCTGGGCGCTGCCTGCCGCGCTGCTGCTCGAACCCATCCGCTCCACCCTGACCTACGGCCAGATCAACGCACTACTCATGGCACTGGTCGCCTTCGATTGCCTGACCCGGGCGCCCCGGTGGCCGCGAGGGATCCTGGTCGGCATCGCCGCCGCGGTGAAACTCACTCCCGCGGTCTTTCTGCTGTTCTTCCTCCTTCGCCGCGACCTGCGCAGCGCGGCCCGGGCCGGGTTGAGCTTCGCGGCGTGCACCGGTGCCGGGTTCGCCCTCGCCCCACACGACTCGCTCCGCTACTGGACCAAGATCGCCTACCAGCCCACGCGGATCGGTGGAATCGCCTACGCCGCAAACCAGTCCATACTCGGAACCCTGGCCCGCCTCGGCCTCGGCAATCCCGCGCGGACCTGGCTCTGGCTGGCCCTGTGCCTGCTCGTCGCGGCCCTCGCGGTCACCGGCATGCGCGGCGTTCTCAAGGCCAACCAGGTCACGTACGCCCTAGTGCTGAACGCCGCAGCCGGGTTGCTGATCTCGCCCATATCCTGGTCACACCACTGGGTCTGGGCGGCGCCCGCGCTGCTCACCTGCCTCAGCACCACCAACCCGAGCCGCCGACGGCCGCCGACGTTCGCGGTTCTGGCACTGCTCACCTTCGCGATAGCACCGCACTGGCTGCTCCCCTCCGGGGGCGGCCGCGAACTGCACTGGTCATGGTGGCAACAGGCCCTAGGCGACTCCTACGCCCTGACCGGGCTCGCCGCCCTCACCCAAGCAGCGATCAAGAAATTGCTACCCGGCCCGAAACGCCGGGATCCGGGCACAGCGGGCACGCTGGCAGCACCACACGACCAGGAACTTGGACCGGTACCGTCCCAAACCCGTGACGACGCTAGCGTGCCGGCCCTCGACGCTGACCTCATCGTCGAACTCGCACCCCACGCCGCCTGACAGCGTAGACAGCCCAGCACCGCTTTCCGTCGCCTTACCGGGTCCGCCGATGAGCGGGCGAGGATTCGGCGCCGCCTCGTGGCAGGAACGCCCGCCGAGTCCGTTAAGAAGTCTCCGGAAGTTGCATGGGGACCTGGAAGCGTCGCACCTCCTGCGGCCAACCACAGGCCACCGCGATCTTTCCGGCCCACAGCCGCGCCGCCTCCTCGTCGGCCACATCCACGACGGCGAAGCCGCCGAGGTGCTCCTTGGACTCGATGAACGGACCATCGGTGAACAGCGGCGTCCCGCTCGACGCATCGACACTGAACACCGGGGCAGCATCGTCCAGGCCGCCGGTGAAGATCAAGACCCCCGCAGCCTTCATCTCTGCCACCAACGGCCTGAGAGCCCTGGACTTCTCGCGCAGCTCCTCGACCGTGTGGTCGGGCACCCACTCGTCGTTGAAGGCGATGAGGTACTCGGTCATGTCTCCTCCTTTGCCGGGGTAGCCCGCTGCGGATACCCTCCACCTTCTCCACGAACTGAGGCGCCCGGATCCGACACTGCGTCAGGACTTTCTGGCGGCCGTGACCGCCCAACTGGTGGTCCCGGGGATGACGTGAGAATCGGGTGACACGCGCCAATCGGGTGCCGTGGGGGTGGCCAGGGCGACCGCGAAGATGTCTGATGTCCGAGCCAGACCTCGCCGCCGCTGTCGCAACATGAAGACGGTCCCACCAGCGGGAGTGACCAATGGCCGGATCAAGCCCCGATCGTTGAGCGGACACCCGGCGCTCCACGCGTACGTCATGCCTTCGAGCCTTTCACGCCACCGCACGCTCATACCGCTGAGTACGCAGGGTCAGCGGGGGCACGGCTCAGGGCTTGGGGTGAGGTGGCATGCCCCAACGGTCTGCTCGGGCAGGTGCGAGCGAGCCGCCGGTGCGTCATCCGGCGATGGGCTCCCAGATCAACTCGGCGACGTCGAGGACCAGATCCGGCCGGCGGTCCGCGAACGCCGCCTGGCCCTGGGACTGTCCCAGGGCCAACTCGCGGCCCGCGCTGACATGATCCAGCCTGCCCTCTGCCGCCTGGAAGCCGGCGGCGTCGTGCCCACAATCCCGTTGCTGGAACGAATCAGCGCGCCCCTCGACGTTGACCTCATCGTCCAGCTCGCGTCCCACGCCGCCTGACAACGTCAACAGCCCGGCACCGCCCCCAGCACCTTTACCGGGTCTGCCGAATAGCGGGCGTTGCCTGCTTCGCATGCTTATGCGCTGGCCCGCATGTTCACCCGGTCTCTTGAGGGCTGCCGAAGGTTTCGTCAGACCAGCGGCCTGACCCCCCGGGCGAGCCAGATCGCCGATCACGAGTGGTTTCCGTCCATATCGGGTGGTGGTGATGGACACGCGCAGATCGTCGGGTTCTGGTCAGGGAGACAAGAACCCTTGGCCAGTGCCTGGTGCGGCCCCGGTTGTGCGATGGTGAGGTGGTTATGCTCCACTATGCCGGTTGTCCTTGCCGTTGCGGTGGTGCGGCCAGGTGCACGGCGAGCAGCGAGGTGCGGCATGTCAAGGGACAGGTGAATGGCAGCGGGGAGCCCGGAGCGTATGGGGTTGCTCGTTGCGCGTGGGCAGCGGGCGCTGTTAGCGGGCGAGCTCGACTCTGCGGTAAGCGACTTTGGTGACGCCGCCGTGCTGGCGCGGCAGCTGGTCGCGGAAAATCCTGGCGAGAGTCGCTGGCTGGGCGGTCTGGGCAACGTGCTGTACAGCCTGGGCGGGGCGCTGAACGGCCGGGGGGATTATGCGGAGTCGGTATCGGTGCTCACCGAGGCGGAAGGTGCGTACCGCAGGGTGGCGGCGCCCGAGACGGTGCTGCTGACAGCTGATGTCCGGCTGCGTCGTGCGGCCGCGCTGGCGGAGCTGGGAGCTGGCGCCTCGGCAGTGATTGATGCCCAGGCAGCGGTGCTGGGCTACATCCGCCGCGCCTCGCCTGATCGGGTGGATGAGGCCTATCTCGGTCTGGCCCGGGCGCTGATGATGGCGTCGGACGTTTTCGGGGCGTTCGCGGATCCTGTGATGGCGCTGGAGGCGGCGCAGCAGGGGCTGAGCTGGATGGTCGGGGCCGCGAACTCCGGTCAGGCCGACGTGCGGGACGCGGCGGTGAGGCTGGCCGTGGTGCGGGCGGCGAGTGTCGAGCTGGCGGTGCTGGGGGTGCTGGGCCGGCCGGAGGAGCAGGCCAGCGCCGCCGGGCTGCTGGAGTGGCTGGGGGCGGAGGTGGTGCTGACGCTGACCCAGCGCAGGCTGGGCAGTGGCGCCCAGTCGGCTGCCAGCGGCGGGGTGGACGGTGCTGTGCGTTCTTTGCTGCTGATGACCGGTAGCGATAACGGGCTGGAGGAGTTGCTGATCCGCGATCCTGTCGGGCCTTTGTGCGCGCCAGTACTGCGTGTTCCGCCGGAAAAGCTCGTCATGGCGGCTGGCGGTGCCGCCAGGGCCGCGACGCTGCTGCTGGCACGCGGTGTGGCGGCGGGCGTCCGGCTGGGCCTGGAAGCTCACGTCATGATGGCCTACGTCCTCGAGCAATCGTCCGAGGGCGACGGCGCCGGGCTGCCGCCTGAGATGGACCAGGTGCTTGTGCAATGGTGCTGGCTGCTCGCCACCGTGGCCGCCCGGCTGGACGCGGACGGCGATCAGCCACTGGCCCGGGACATGGCTGTCTGGGGCACGAAGGTGTTCCTCGTCATCGACCCGTCTTACGATGTGCCCGAAGACGTCGCCACACTCGGCGAGGCCACCGCCATCTTCGCCCGCCTCAATCCGTCGTGACTAGTCAGCCGCCACAACCGTAGCCAGGTGCCGGCTGGAGGCGGGCTGCTGCGAATGGCCGCGTTCAGTCGCGGGATCAGGCGAGACAGACTGCTGCGGTTACACGCCAGATGGACCTGGTCTGCGCGACAGCTACCGGACGAGCAGTCTGAGCTTGCTCCGCCCATATCGGCGGCTACGCGTGCGCAGTCATAGGTCGTCCGGGCATCCGCTGATCAAGGTTCATCGTCCGCGTGACCCTGCACTGCCGCATAACCATGCACGCGACAGGACACCGCGAACATCCTGATCTGCCGCCGACAGGGCGGGCCCCCGGGTGCGGCGTGATTCCTTGCCGCGGCCGGGGCTGGCCGGGCTGGTTGCCTGCGGGCTTATCGCCAGCCGAGCGCGGGTGCCACGTGGGTGAGGATGCTGTCGATGACGTGGGCGTTGTAGTCGACGCCGAGCTGGTTGGGCACGGTGAGCAGCAGCGTGTCGGCGGCTGCGATCGCCTCGTCCTCCTTGAGCTGGTGGATCAGCGCATCCGGCTCGGCAGCGTACGTGCGGCCGAAGATCGCCTGGGTTTTCGCGTCGATGAATCCGATCTGGTCGCTGTCGGGGTTCCGGCGGCCAAAGTAGGCCCGGTCCTGGTCATCGACGAGGGCGAAGATGCTCCTGCTGACCGATACGCGCGGCTCCCGCTCGTGGCCAGCCTTGTGCCATGCGTCGCGGAAGGCCTGGATCTGCTCAGCCTGCTGCTGGTGAAAGGGCTTGTCCGACTCGTTGGTGATCAGTGTCGAACTCTGCAGGTTCATGCCCAGCCCGGCTGCCCATGTGGCGGTCTGCTGGGAGGCGGCACCCCACCAGATGCGCTCCCGCAGTCCGGGTGAGTGCGGCTCGGGGCGCAGCAGGCCCGGTGGATTCGGAAACATCGGGTGGGGACTGGGCTGTGCGAAGCCGTCGCCTCGCAGCACCTCAAGCAGCTCCTGGGCGTGCCCGCGGGCCAGGTCGGCGTCCGTCTGACCCTCGGGCGGCTGGTAGCCGAAGTATCGCCAGCCGTCGATCACCTGCTCCGGCGAGCCCCGGCTGATCCCCAGCTGGAGTCGGCCGCCGGCGATGAGGTCGGCCGCGCCGGCGTCCTCTGCCATGTACAGCGGGTTCTCATAGCGCATGTCGATGACGGCCGTGCCGATCTCGATCCGGCTGGTCCGCGCGCCAACCGCCGCCAGCAGCGGGAACGGAGACCCCAGCTGCCTCGCGAAGTGGTGCACCCGGAAGTACGCGCCGTCCGCGCCCAGCTCTTCGGCGGCCACGGCCAGGTCGATCGACTGCAGCAACGCGTCCGACGCCGACCGCGTATGCGAACCCGGTGACGACGACCAGTGCCCGAACGACAGGAAGCCAATCTTCTTCACCAGCGCGTCAACACGAGCCGCCTGGACCGCATTCCTCGCCGGCGAATCACCGGCGGTGTCCTGCGTTCTGATTGCCGGGCTGCCCGGCCCAGAGCATGGACTTCCCCAGTGCTTTACCCAGCTGGGGCCAGAACCTGGACCGCCACCCGAACCACATCCTCACCGCATACATGGCCCTCGGTCACCTGACCGCACGCGCATCTCCTTGAGACTCTCCAGCCGCAGAGGACATCCAGCTCGCCGAAAAGCGGACGTTGCGCGCCTGCATACCTATCCGCTGACCTGCATGTCGCTAATCGGTGCGGCGATCGTCAGCCTGCTCGTGCCGTCGATCGAGGTCCGCGCTAAACGCCGAGTATTTGCGGCTGACGCTGGGATACCACAGCGCTGCACCCGCGTGCAGAAATTCCAGTTCTGGCCTCGTCGCGGACCAGACGACGCATCGTCCAGTCAACTGTACTATCGCTGATCATGCGCCTTTCAGGGAACCGAGCTACCCCTCCTGAACAGGCACAAAGGAGGGGAGTGGCCGGACGTGGGTCCATATTGGACATGATCCGCGTCCGGAGGCAATCTGACGGGCCCTGATCGCGGCCCGTTCCACCACCACGCCGATGCCCAAAGGGGCCGCCACGCGCGTACTGTGTCCCTCCATGGGGGACCGAACCGGACCCCTTGTCCGGCCTCCGACGCCCTTCCCTCCTCGCACCCTCGCCAGAAATGTCTAATATCAGACTCATAATGTCGGGCATGGTCAAAACCACTCAACTGGTATGACGGTCACCGTGACTGCTGCCAAGGCTCAAACTCCCTTAGTACCAGTCGTCGAGGATACCCCCGGACAATGCGAAGATGCCGCCGATGACCACGATCCCGGCACCGACCCAGAAAAGCCACCATACCGGGCCGACCATCATCGCGATCCCTCCGGTGATGAAGCCAATGATGATGATCGAGACCGCCACCCAGGAGATCGGTCGGCCGTAGTGCGCCTCGGTCTTGCGGTTCGGCGGGCCTTTGCCCGGAACCTTTAAAGACCCTCTTGTGTCAGGTTTCCCGAGGAAGCGGGAAAGCGCTATAAGGATCAACAGAACGCCCGCACCCGATTCGATGATAACCAGAATTCTAGCCCGCACGGTTTCCGCAGTGATTCCGCTGCCTAGCGGCGGAAGGCTAGTCCAACTGAGATAGAAGTGATCGAACCGGCCCGGCGGCACTGAGGGAAAAAAAGCGTTATTGGCAGTAAAGACTAGAAACGCAATCGCGAAGATCGTAACGACTTGCACGAGGTTAACAATAACTACAGCGACCTTGCTTGCCCATGAGCCCTCGTATGGGTTGGACGTGAAAGCCTCACCGATAGTCCCCAACAGCATGTCTTGCAACCGATATAGCGCCAGCCACCCTACGACCAAGCCCCAGTTTCCCGATATTGGAGCCCAAATAAGGAACCCTAGCAATAGGACTAGCCAGGCCAGGACATAGTAACCATAGAAGACACTGTTCTTCTGCCAGCGAGTTTTAAGCCTCTTATCCCAGCGGCTACCCGCGCGACTGATCCAGTAGGCCGCGGAAATATGGTCGCTTACCCAGATAATGCCGCATGCGATCTTGAGAACGGGACCGTCCGGCCCAGATGAATCGGCTGATCTAACGGGTGGGTCAGTGGGCTCTTGGGTGGCTCCCTTAGTGTGCGCACCGCCCGCATTATTAGTCACTCCGCCACCTCACTGTGCGAATGTAGCTAGGCCCAGATTTTCGGGCCTTCGTACCTTATGGGATCGGCAGTGGGCCGAGAGTGAAACGCCTTAAACGAAGATAAACTATCTGATCCGTTGTACATCTGGCAGTCCAGTCGCCGGATACGAGTGCCAGGACTTTCGTGCTGGCTCGACAATATGATATCGGGAACTGGGTCCGGGTGGCCTGAGCGTTGCTGACCGGATTCGGCGGACGATGTGAGCCCGCGCCCTGCCTCTGGGCTACCGGGTCAACCTATGCTTCCGCGTATTGAGTTGTCCGGGCCTCGGCACCGGTGCAGGAAGTAAGCTTAGCGGCGCAAAACTATTACATATGCGCCCTACAAGAAGTCGTCCTAGTTGTGAGAATGACGCGCAGATCGGTGGGTCGGCGCGCGGTTATCCAGTGGGCCTCGCGTCGCTGGCGGCCCGGTCCTACCCAACGCACGATCAGCTCGGCTGGCTCGCGGCGCGCCGAACTGGATGTTCTGCGTCCGGTCACTCCCGCAGCCAACGGCCTGCCAACGCTTTGGATCTGACGGTGAGCGCGCGACTCGCCGCAACGGGCCTGGCTGTCGCTCCACCGGGCGGTCAGCGGTTGCAGCGGTCCGGTCAGCCGCGAGGACCGGGCTTCACGTCCGGTCCAAGAGGCGCTGCCCCGCGTCCCGGCTCAGGCAGGCGTGGTCAGGCCGCCGCCAGGGCAAGTCCTGCCTAGCGCTGCGGGCCGCGTTCGGCCAGGCGCAGCCGGGACGTCACCGCCGGCTATCAGCCTGGCGGAGCATCGCGTCGAGTTCGGGGTCGGCCCCGATCGCCCGGACCTCTTGCGCGCAGCGGCAGGCGACGGCGATCTTGGCAGCCCACCGCAGCGCCTCATCGCGTGAGGGCACGTCGAGGAGCGTGAACCCGCCGATGGCCTGCGGGTACGGGCCTTCGGTGACCGCCCCGTCGGTGGCCACGATGCTCGCCGGCTGGTCTTCCAGCCCGCCGGCGGACACGTACACGCTGGCGTTGATGGCCTCCTGGACCGCCGCGCGCGCGGCCCTGGCCACGGCGGGCGCGTCCTCGTCGGGGACATGGTCCATCGCGTGGGCACCGAACGAGATCAGGGACTGCGTCATCGGCGACTCCCTTGTCCCGGCGGCCTACTCCGGTGCCGCGGCAGACCGAGCGCCAACCGCGAATATTCGGCGATCTGCGCTCAGCGAGGGGTACGGGCGCCCGACGCATCCGCGAGGGCGCGGCCGGTCCGGCGGGCGCTACCGTCTTCCGGTGATCGGCGGGTCCAGCTGGGGCGTGGGCGTCGCCGCGGCGGCTATATCGAGGGCCGTGCGGACGAAGGCCGCGACGGCCGGGGAGCGGGATTCGGAGAGCCAGGCCACCGCCAGTCTGGCTGGCGGCAGCTCTGGCACCGGCCGGTAGGCGATGTTCGGCCGTGGGAACCGCCGGGCCACCCAGGCCGGGAGGAACCAGACGAGTTCTCCGACCTCGACCAGGTTGAACAGTTGCGAGAGGTCCTTGATCAGGGCGCTTCCGGGCGGCGGTGGTGTGGCGTTGCCGCTGTCGGCGCGTGATCCGTTCGGCAGCCTCCGTCCGGCCAGGTCGGGCAGCCGGATCGTGGTTCGCGCGGCTAGCGGATCGGTGGCCGGCAGCGCCACCAGCCACGGTTCGGTCACCAGTACTTCGCTGTCCAGCCCACGGCCGTCGAATGGCGTCAGCACCAGCGCCACGTCGGCCCGTCCGTCGCGCAGCGCCGGCACCTGGTCCCCGGGGCCGCCCAGCACCAGCTCCACGGCAAGCGCGCGGTAGGCGTCCAGGATCGGCGGCAGCAGCCCGGCGTCGAAGTCGGCCTTGAGCGCCACCCGCAGCCTCGGTTCCGGGTGTCCCGCGCGCCGGGCTCGCCGGGCTGCCGCCGCGGCGGCGTCCAGCACGGCGCGGGCGTCGGCCAGCAGCGTCTGTCCGGCCGGGGTGAGCGTGACCTGCCGGGTGGTGCGGGTCAGCAACTGCACGCCGAGCTGCCGTTCCAGGTCGCGGATGGCTTTAGACAGCGGCGGCTGGGCGATGCCGAGACGCTCGGCGGCCCGCCCGAAGTGCAGCTCCTCGGCTACCGCAACGAAATAGCGCAGCTGCCGGGTCTCCAGCTCACTCATATCTTCAAGGTATCAATCCATAGTCAAGCGATCTTGGTCCCAGGCGGCGATCCGATTTTACTGAACCCGTCCGCTTCACCCTTCTAAGCGATTGGCCGGGGAATACGCCCATGATCGTGATTACGGCTCCTACCAGCGGCATCGGCCGCCAGGTGGTGCAGAACCTGCTCGCCGACGGCGCCGCGGTGCGCGTCGTGGCCCGGGATCCGGCCCGGCTGGCGCCGGGCGTCGCGGAGCGGGTCGAGATCGTCCGCGGCTCGCACAGCGACCCATCGGTCGTGGCGGAGGCGTTCGCCGGTGCCGACGCGGTGTTCTGGCTGGTGCCCGCCGACCCGAAGGCCGGCAGCGTCTTCGAGGCGTACGCCGGCTTCAGCCGGCAGGCCGCGGAAGCGTTCAAGCCTCACGGTGTCGGGCGCGTGGTCGGCATCTCGGCGCTCGGCCGGGGCACCCCGATGGCCGGCAAGGCCGGCTTGGTGACCGGGTCACTGGCCATGGACGACCTGATCGCGGGGGCCGGCGCTCCGTTCCGGGCACTGTGCATGCCGTCCTTCATGGACAATCTGCTGCGCCAGGCCGGGCGGATCAAGGACCAGGGCGTGTTTTACGGCCCGTGCCGGCCCGGCCTGAAGGCGCCGACGGTGGCCACCCGGGACATCGCCGCGATCGCCGCGCAACTGCTGCAGGACCGCTCGTGGACCGGGGCCGCGGAGGTACCGGTACTCGGCCCCGAGGATCTCAGCCAGCAGGACATGGCCGCGATCATGTCCGAGGTGCTCGGCCAGCCGGTGCGCTACGAGCACACGCCGGCTGAGGAGTTCAAGGAAAACTTCCTGCGCTTCGGTTTCTCCGAGCCGATGGCCCAAGGCATGCTCGACATGGCGATGGCCAAGGACGAGGGCCTAGACAACGGCATCATGCGCACGCCGGAATTCAGCACTCCGACCACATTCCGGCAATGGTGCATAGACGTACTGAAACCGGCCATCGACGCCTGAGATCACGCAGGCTGGCTCCACAGTGCTGGCCATTCCGGCCACGGCCGAGCAGGCAGGCGGCCAGGCCGTATGTTTATGCACGCCGCTCCCAATATTGGTCCAGGACGTCGGGCTACGTAGACCCGTCGCCATATTGCCTAGATAACTGGCAGACGCCTAATTAACACCGTGCACTCGTGATATCATCCAGATTCTGAGAGTTACGGGGGGATCACGCCATGTTCCGTCAGATAGTCGCCATCCGATGGGTCGATAATGTCTCACCAGAGGCGAAACAGGGATACCGCGACGCGCTTGACGCGCTGCGCGCCATACCGGAGTTGCTCGCGCTCACCTGGGGCGATGACGCCCGCCACTTTGAGGGCAACTTCGACTTCGCGGCCGTGATGGATTTCGCCGACTTCGCCTCTGCCCGCAGCTACGTCGAGCACCCGCTCCACCAAACCTACATCCGTGACCACGCGAGCAAGGTCATCAGCGATCGGGTCATCGTTCAGCACGACTGGACCCCAACACCCTCCTGACACCGGACCGCCGCCCCGGCACTAGCTGTGCCAGAATGGCGATGGCTGCTCTCACCCCTCGCCTGGCGTTGCCCACTCATCGCCAGCAGCGAAACGTGAAACGGGGCTGCGATGGGCGAAGAAGCACATGTTGTGCGGGCCGGGTCGCAGCCGGGCGAATCTGGTCCAGCTGAGCTGCCTGCTCTGGCCATCAAGCTTGTGCTGGCTATCGCGGTAGCGCTCACCGGCCTGCTGATCGCTTTCTCTGATCGCTACGGCTACCACCGGGACGAGCTGTACTTCATCGCGAGCGGCAAGCACCTGGCCTGGGGCTATCCTGATCAGCCGCCGTTCGTGCCCCTGGTCGCCAGACTGATGACCAGTCTGGCCCCGCGATCGCTCGTGCTGCTCCGGCTGCCGTCAGCGCTGGCGGGCGGGGTGCTGGTCTTGCTGACCGGGCTGCTCACCCGCGAGCTTGGCGGGCGGCGCGCTGCCCAGGCCCTGGCCTGTGCCGTTATTGCGCTCGCACCGGTGGTCACCGGGGCAAGCCACCTGCTCAGCACGACCACTTTTGACTTCCCGGTCTGGGCGCTGCTGCTGTGGCTGCTGGTACGGATCCTGCGTACCGGTGATCAGCGGCTATGGCTCGCTGCCGGGCTGACGGCCGGCGCCGGGCTGCTTGATACCGACCTGGTCGCCTTCCTGATCTTCGCGGTCGTCGTCGCGCTGGTCATGGTGGGGCCGCGGGCGCCGCTGCGGTCTGGCTGGTTCTATGCTGGCGGCGGCCTCGCACTTGGCCTGTGGGCCCCCTACCTGGCCTGGCAGGGCAGCCACGGCTGGCCCGAACTGGCAGTGGCCCGTTCGATCGCGGCTGGGGGATCGGGAACATCGGCGCCCTGGTGGCTAATCCTGCCGGAGCAGTTCGTCCTGGTCGCATGGTATTTCTCGCCGATCTGGATCATTGGGCTGGTGCGGTTCTTCCGGGACCCGGGACTTCGCTGGTGCCGGGCGGTCGGCGTGGCCTACCCGGTGCTGGCCGTGGCGTTCATGCTGACCGGCGGCAAGCCGTACTACCTGGCTGCGTATTTCCCCGCCCTGCTGGCCGCCGGCGCCCAGCCCGTAGTGGACTGGGCTGGGCGCGCGCACCACAGGCGCCGGGCCGGGCTGATCAGTGCCGGGCTGGTGCTCGCCGTGCTGCAACTGCCGATCACCCTGCCGGTCTTGCCGGTCTCGGTGGTTCACGACACTCCGATCGTGGCGCTGAACTACGACGCGGGCGAGACGATCGGCTGGCCTGCTTTCGTACGCGAGATCGAAACGGCGTACCGATCGCTGCCGCCCGCCGAGCGCTCCGCCACGGTCGTATTGACTAGCAACTACGGCGAGGCGGGCGCGGTCGATCACTTCGGCCCGGCCGATGGGTTGCCGGCCGCCTACAGCGGCCACATGTCCTTCTGGTACTGGGGGCCGCCACCAGCCCGGGCGACCACCGCAATCGTCGTCGGCTACCAGCGCAGCCAGCTCACTTTCTGCGGCTCAGCCCGCCTCGCCGCGCATCTGGACAACCTCGTCGGCGTCAACAACGACGAGCAAGGCGCCCCGGTCTGGATCTGCCAGCAGCTCACCAGAACCTGGCAGGCCATCTGGCCCGCGCAGAAACACCTCAGCTGAGGCGCGCCAGGAGCAGCGGCACGGATGGGTTCCTGCGAGGCCAGGCCCGGCGCCTCGCCCAGGAGTTGGCTCCTTGTGCCTAACGCCGGTGTTCGTCCAGGCCCAGGAACAGTTCCGTGGTCCTGCGCTGCGCGTAGTTCATTTCTCCCACCACGCTGGCCACGCGCCGCGCGATCCGCGCAATTGCGGTCATTGCCATGCTCCTCTCTGCTCACCGACCGCCTCTGCGGTCGTACCTCAAGCATCGCCGTAAGGCCCCTGGCGCCGAATCAGGCGAAAGCCTTAATTCCTGCCCCAGCACCAGCCTTAGGCCGGGTAGCCAGGGACAGGCACGCGCATCCGGTGCGGTGTGCCACGCCGGGTGAACCGGGGGTGGGTCGGCAGCCGTGATGAGCTCAATGGGACCGCCACGATCGCCGCGCGAGCGGCTAGCGGAGGGATGAGATGACGGCACCGGGTGCTCAGGGCCGCGTCCCGGCCGGGTGGCGGTTGGCCGTGGCCGGGCTGCTGGCCGCCGGGGTCGCGGCCGTGTTGTACGTGGCGGGCAGGTTGCACCAGCCCGACTACACCTTCAGCATGTTCGGCGCGGACCCGTTCCCGCCCAAGTCCCTGCTGGCGACGATCGCGCTGGTCCTGGCGGGGTTGCAGGTGCTGCTCGCCTTGTGGATCTACCGGAGGCTGCCGCGCGCGGGCAACCCGCCGCGGCCGGTGCCGGTCGCGCACCGGGTGACCGGGTTCGTGTTGTTCGCGGTCACCGTGCCGGTCGCGGTGCACTGCCTGATCGCCTATGGGGTGCAGCTGACCAGCCCCCGGGTGGCCATCCATTCGATCGCCGGCTGCTTCTTCTACGGCGCGTTCGCCGCGAAGGTCCTGCTGGTACGCAGCAGGCGGCTGCCCGGCTGGGCGCTGCCGGTGGCCGGCGGGACGCTCGCGATCGTGCTCGGCGTGCTCTGGTACACCTCGGCGCTGTGGTACTACAACGGCTACCAGCTCCCTCACCTGTAGCCCCGCTGGGCGGTCAGTGCGTCCGCTATCTCTTGTGTGGTCTGTTCCCAGCCGCGCAGGGTCGACCGCCGCTGCCGTGCGGCGGCCCGTAGCCGGCGTCGGTGGCGCTCGTCACCCAGCCAGTCCGCGAGCGTGGCGGCGAGGGCAGCCGGATCGCCGGGAGGGACCAGTTGCCCGGGGCGGGTGCCATCGGCGGCGGAGCCGAGCGCTTCGGGCAGCCCACCGACGGCGGCCGCTATGACGGGCAAGCCGTGGGCGAGCGCTTCGGTGACGGCCATGCCATAGCTCTCCGAGCGGGACGGTGCGACGAGCAGGTCGGCGCTGGTGTACGCCTGGCTGAGCGCCGCGCCGGTCAGGACGCCGCTGAGCCGGATGCGGTGACCGTATCCGAGGCGCGCGATGCGGGCCTGCAGTTGTTCGACGTAAACCGGATCGCGGTCGAGCGGTCCGGCCAGCACGCAATGCCAGTCCCGCTCAGCGAGATCGGCGAGCGCCTCGACGAGGAGGTCCTGCCCCTTGTGGCGGCCGAGGACTCCGACGCAGATCAGGCGGCCGCGGACGGGCCGGGCCGGGGCAGCGACACGATCGGCGCCGGGCCGGGCGACGTGCACCCGGTGGGCCGGGATCGCGTATCGGGTCAGTACCTGCTGGCGGGTCCATTCGCTGGTAGCGATCACGCCAGCGGCGGCGCGGAGCACGACCCGCTCGGAACGCTGCGCGCTGGCGTCATGGTGCGGGTCGGGGACGGTGGCCAGTGGCATATGCAGCAGCACTGTCATTCGTATCCGGCCCGTGTGTGGCAGTAGCTGCGCGGCGGTCGGCGAGGCGATGAGCCCGTCGATCAGGACGGTCTCACCGTCAGGGATGGCGGAAACGATGCGGGCCAGGTCGGCGCGGGCGCCCGAGCCGGGCACCGGCCACGCCGCGGCGACGGTCGTGACCAGCACATCCCATCCGGCCTCGGCCAGACCGGCGCAGACCCGCCGGTCATAGACATTGCCGCCGGTAGGCCGGCCGGGATCGTCGAACCCGTCAGGGACTACTACGTGGACCCGCACGATGTTCCGGCCTTCCAGAGCGCCTGCCGCACCCGAGCCAGCCTCGACCCTGCGGCCGAGCTGAACCGCACCCGCCGCCGCTGCGTCGTACCTGACAGAGTAGTACGCAGCAGCAGTGGACGCGGTCGACCCGAGCGGCGGCGTTCGCACGCTGGCACCAGGGTCTGGCCTGAGACAGGATCAGCGAGCACCATTCTTGACGGCACTAGAGCAGGCCCGGGCGGCCGCCTACCCCGCGGGCGAGTATGTCGGCCAGGAGAGCTTCATGCGGGCGAGCGAGGTCCGGACGCTGGCGCACCGGGCCCGGGTCGGCCCCGGCGTCTGCGTGCTCGACCTGTGCTGCGGGGTGGCCGGCCCCGGCCGGATGATCACGGCGGAGTCGCGATGCCACTACCTGGGTGTCGATTACTCCGCCAGCGCGCTGGCCACCGCGCAAGAGCTGGCCGGGAATCTCCCCTGCCGCTTCGAGCAAGCTCACCTGCCGCCGCTGCCCGGGGGCCGCTTCGAGGTGGTACTCCTGCTGGAGACGATGCTGGCCTTCCCCGACAAGGAGGCCTTGGTGGGTGAGGTGGCGCGGGTGCTGGAACCGGGCGGGCGTTTCGCTTTCACGGTCGAGGAAGGCCTGCCGCTCACCCAGCAGGAGCGGGCGCGGATGCCCGGCGCCGATACAGTCTGGCTCATCGAGTTGGCGGAATTGACGGGCGTGCTGCGCGAGGCGGGGATGACCGTGATCTGGCGGCAGGTGTACAGCTCCTCCCATCACGCGATAGCGACGGCGCTGCTTCGCTGTTATCGAGCCGATTCACCCCAGATCGCCGACCAGATCGGGACGCAGGCCACCGCCGAGCTGATCACAGCCCATCAGCTGTGGAGTGACTGGCTCGGCTGCGGGCGGGTGCGCAAGTTCGCGATGGTCGCCGAGAAGCAATGACCGGCTTCGATGAAGCCTCGATGTCCTTCGACTATGCCCGCTACCTGGCCGCGAAGACGACCGTGGATGACCGGGCGCTTAACCGGCATGTGCTGGCCGAGTTGCGCCGCCTGATGCCCGCGGGTGCGCCTCAAGTGCTGGAGGTCGGCGCCGGCCTGGGCACGATGGTGGCCCGTCTGATGGACTGGGGCCTCGTCGGCGCCGGCGAGTACATCCTGCTGGATGAGGATCGGCAGCTGCTGGATTGCTCTCGCCGGTGGCTGTGCGACTGGGCGGCCGCGCGGGGCCTGCGCAGCGACCTGCTGCCGGATGGGCTGCGGGTGGGTGATCTCCGGGTGCGCCTGGTGCGCGCCGAGCTCGGCCGCTATCTCCAGGCTCATCATGGGGCGCCGGCCGATGTGCTGATCGCCAACGCCGTCCTGGACCTGGTGGACGTGCCGGCCGTGCTGCCCGGATTGTTGCGGTTGCTGGTCCCCGGCGGGGTCTACTGGTTCACGATCAACTACGACGGCGAGAGCATCTTCGTGCCCGGCCACCCTCACGACGACCAGATCATGCAGGCCTACCACCGCGACATGGATGAGCGATTTCGGTACGGCCGGCCAGCCGGGGAAAGCCGAACGGGCCGCCGCCTGTTTCACTACCTGCGGGCCGCGGGGGCGCCTGCGCTGGCGGCGGGGTCGTCGGACTGGGTGGTAAGCGCCGGCCCGGATGGGAACTACCCCGGCGATGAGGCTTACTTCCTGCGCAGCATCCTTAACACGATCCAGAACGCGTTGCGGAATCGCCAGGACCGGGTTGAACCGGCGGACCTGGCCGACTGGCTAGGTGAGCGGGGGCGGCAACTGGCTGCGGGTGAGCTGGTCTATATCGCCCACCAGCTTGATTTCGTGGGTCGCTCGCCCGGCTAGCGCCCCGCCAGCGCCCGGCGACGACGGCCGGCCCGGTTCGCCGCAGCTGCCACAGCCGGGCCGACATCGCCTGGCGCAGCGCAATCCACCCGCGGTGCCGCTGGAAGGGGAGCTCGAAGGCAGCGGCGAACAGGCGGGCGAAGCACACGGTCACGGGCAGCAGGATCGCGGCCAGCACGAAGAATGTCGGCGTCCCGGCAGCGACCCGGCCCAGCACCAGGCCGTACGACACGGCGATGACGATCGGCATGTGCGTCAGGTAGAGGCTGTAGGAGCAGGAGCCGAGGCTCCGCGGCAGGCGGCTGTCAAGGAAACGGACGACGGGCCGCGGGCGCGAGGTGGCGATCGCGGCGAGGAAGCAGCCGATCGCCGGAGCCCAGGCCAGATCGAGCCAGAACAGATTGAGGCTCGACCACGTGGAGCCCTTGACCACCATCAAGGCGATGGCCGGCCCGGTGGCGGCCAGCGCGTAACCGGCCCAGGGCCGGGATCGGGTGTGCTCGCCGGCGGTGACGATCCCGGCGGCCAGCAGGCCGACGGCGAACAGCACCGCGAGGTCGGGGGTGAACTTGACCAGGGCGCTGTTCATCAGCGGGACATGGGGCCCCAGCAGGCCGATGGTCACGACGATGGCGGCCACCAGGCCCACCATCGCGCGGGCACTCACCCGCCGGACGACCAGCAGCAGCAACGGGAGCAGGACGTAGAGCTGGGCTTCGATGGCGATCGACCAGAACGCCCGGTTCGGGCTGCCCACGGAGAAGGCGTCTTGCCCGAGCAAGCCGTACACGACGACGGACTTCCCGTTGGGCAGGGGCCAGCCGGGCTGGGCGAGCACGTACCAGGTCATCACCAGACTGAATCCGAGCGCGGCCCAGTAGGGCGGCAGGATGCGCCAGGCCCGTCGGTGGGCGTACGTCGCGATCGACTTGAACCGCCACCCCGAGCGCGCCGGGCCGAGGCCCAGCGAGAAGCCGGACAGCGCGATGAACATGACGACCGCGAACCGGCCGTAGGTCATCCAGGCCGCCCAGAACGGAGCGGGATTGGCGGGGTAGCCGGGCCAGGCACGCTCGAAGATGTGGTTGAGCACGACGAACAGGGCGGCCAGGCCCCGGATCCCGTCCAGGCCGACGACGCGGCCCGGCCGGGCGGCCGGCATCGCGCGCGCGGCGGGCGCGGCCGACGCGGTGGCAGGTGGCGGATGCTCGTGGATGTCTGTCATCGGCCCTCGGTCCCGAGGTGGGCCGGTCCGGCGAGCGGGTCGGCGTGCCGGTGCGGCCCAGCGGCGCGTTCAAGGCCCCGCCAAAGCAGATCATGCCCACCACGCCGGGCCTTAGTGGCCAGGTAGGCGGCGTTGGTCCCGGTAAGGTGCAGCGCGGTGGGGACCTGCCTGACGATCGTGATGCCCAGGCGGGCCAGCTGAGCGCTCTTGTCCGGGTTGTTGCTCAGCAGCCCGATGCGGTGGACGCCGAGCGCGTGCAGCATCTGGGCCGCGCTGGTGTAGTCGCGCTCGTCGGCCCGGTGACCGAGCGCGAGATTCGCGTCGTACGTATCCAGACCGCGATCTTGCAGCGCGTAGGCGTCGAGTTTGTCGTACAGTCCGATGCCGCGCCCTTCCTGCCGCAGATACAGCACGTACCCGCCGTGCTTGGTGATCCGCTCGACCGCTTCGCGCAGTTGCGGCCCGCAGTCGCATCGCTGGCTGCCGAACACATCCCCGGTGAGGCATTCACTGTGCAGGCGTACCAGCGGCAGCCTGGCCGCGGCGGGCTGGCCGAGTTCGAGGGCCACGTGCTGCTGCGCGTCGGTCAGGCCGGTGAAGCTGACGACCGTGGCCGTGGTTGAGTAGTCGTCAGCGAAACGCAGCGGGATGCGAATACGCCGGCGGATCGCTGCCGCCTGGACCGCCCCGGTCACGGGACAAGCCGTTCAGCCTCGCACCAGGTCGAGCGCCCCGTCAGCGGCGTACCGGGGCCTGTCACCGAGTGTAGCCGGTAAATCACGAACGGCCTCCATCGTCAGCGGCGCCGGATCTGGTTGTCTCCACTCGCCCGGTTGTTCCTGGTCGCGACGGCGGCGAACGGCGTCTCTCAGCAGCAGGCCCGCGCCCGGGGCCACCGCGGCCAGCATGAGTACCGCATAGAGAGTGGCGACCGTGACCCCGATGGCCGCGCCGAGCCCGGCTGCGCCGAAGGCCCAGGCGGCGGCTCCTTCCCTCAGCCCCCACCCGCCGATACTCAAGGGGATCACCATTGCAGTCTGGACCACCATCAGCAGCGCGACCAGTTCGCCCAGGGATGCGGTGCTGCCGGCGACCCGGGCCGCGATGACGAACGTGGCCGTGTGCCCGGCGACGACCAGCACCGAGGCCAGCACGAGCTGGGGCCACACGCCTGGGGCCAGCAGGCCATGACGAAGGTCAGCGGCAACGGCCCGGGCGGCATGTGTCAGCCGCGACCGGCCGCGGCGAGCAGCGCCCCACACGACCAGCGCAGCACACCCGGCCAGGCCCGCGACACCCGCCAGGACATACGGCAGCGCGGGCCGAACCGGCGAGGGCAGGGTCAGCAGCACGACGGCCGTCACCACGGCCTGGATGACCTGACCGCACAGCCGTTCCCACGCCACGGCGCGCAGTCCCCGCACCACGTCGCCAGCTCGCCGGCCGTGCGTGACCGCCCGGTGCACGTCGCCGAGAACCCCGCCGAAGAGCACTGAGTTGAGGAAGAGGGAACGGTAGTAGGCAGAGACCGCGCCTGGCAGGCCAATGTCGACACCGAGGGCCCGGGCGACGACCCGCCACCGCCAGGCCGAACACACCGTGGTCAGGGCCGTGAGCATGACGGCGGCTACGACGGCCTGCCAGGTGGCCGCGCGCAGCCCGTCCTTGAACGGCGCCGCGCCCACCTGCCACCCGAGAAACCCCAGCACGGTGGCGCCGGCGGCCAGGCGCAGCAACGATGGGCCGAGACGGCGGACGGCCGGACCGATCCCGGACGGAACTGAGTGCAAGCCAGCCACACCGGGTTACACGGGCCGGCCGGGCACATAGTTCAACCGTCCGGCTGCGACAGCATCGCAGGCCGGCGGCCGGTCGCGGTGAACCGGCGTGATCGCGAACCCGTTGTCCCCATCAGGGACAGGGCAGATGGCTACGGACACGGAGGCGCGGTGCGCACGATTCAGCCTGCGGACGAAGGCACGCGGCCAACGACTCGGCTCGCGGGCAAAGACGCGCTGCGTCCGATCCGGCTCGCGGCCATCCTGGGGCTCCTCACCACCGCCGCCCTGCTCGGCGTGGTGTCCGCCACGGCTGGTCTCGGTGTGGCCGGCTGGATCGTCGGGCTGGCTACCGGTTCGGCGGCCACCACGCTGCTGGTCACTGCCCGCATGCGCAGCGACCAGCCGACGGTATTCCCAGCAGACTGGGTCACCCTGACCCGGACGGTGCTGGCCGCCGGGGTCGCGGGACTGGTTGCCGACTCGTTCGGCGGGCCGGTGCCGGTCACAGCGCTGGTCACCCTGTCTACCGTCGCGCTGATCCTCGACGCGGTGGACGGGCAGGTGGCCCGCCGGACCGGCACCGCCACCCCGCTGGGCGCCCGCATCGACGGCGAGGCCGACGCGTTCCTCATCCTGTTGCTGAGCATCTACGTGTCCCAGGACTACGGCAGCTGGGTGCTGGCCATCGGCGCCGCCCGCTACGCGCTGCTGCTAGCGGGCTGGCTGATACCGTGGCTGGCCGCACCGCTGCCCCCCCGGTACTGGGGCAAGGTCGTGGCCGCGGTCCAGGGCATCGTGCTCACCGTCGCGGCATCCGGACTGCTCGACCGCCTCGCCGGAATGATCGCGGTCGCCGTGGCCTTGCTGCTGCTGGCCGAGTCGTTCGGCCGCAACGTGATCTGGCTGTACCGGACCGGCGCCGGCCCACGCAGCCGCCGGGCTCTGCGGCTGGCCATCACCGTGCTTTCGGTCGTGCTCGTGTGGGGTGTCCTCGTCGCGCCCGACCGTGTCTTCCAGCTCACCCCGGCCGCCTTTGCCCGCATCCCCGCAGAAGGGCTGGCCCTGGTGGCTGTCGCGGTGCTGCTGCCGGCCTGGCCGCGACGGATCGTGGCCGCGGTCGCTGGAATCCTGTTCGGCCTGCTCACTGTCGTCAAGATCCTCAACATGGCGTTCTACGAGGAGGTCGCGCGGCCGTTCAACCCGGTGTTCGGCTGGGTCGAAATCTCCCCGGCCATCGGCGTGGTACGCGACACGATCGGCCCCACCCGCACGAACATCGCGCTCGCCGCGCTCTGGCTCGGTCTCATCCTGCTCGTCGGCGCCATCACCGCAGCAACTATTCACATCACCACCGTGGCCGCGCGGCATCGCCGCGCCACGGTTCGCGGACTCGTCGCCCTCACCGCGGTCTGGGTGCTGCTCGCCGGCCTGTCACTGCAACTCGTCCCGGGATCCCCGGTCGCCTCGACCAGCGCCGCCGGGCTGGCCGTCACGCAGCTGCGCGACTCCCAGGCAGCGCTCCGCGACCAGCGCCGTTTCGAGCAGACCCTGCACGACTCCGACCCTGCAGCCAGCGTCCCCGCTTCGGACCTGCTCACCGGATTGCGCGGCAAGGACGTCATCGTCGCCTTCGTCGAAGCCTACGGGCAGGTCGCCGTTCAGGGCAGCAGCTTCTCTCCCGGCGTCAACGCCGTCCTGCGCCGGAGCACCGCCTCGCTGGCCCGGGCCGGCTGGTCCACGCAGAGCGCCTGGCTCAACGCACCCGGCTTCGGCGGGGTCAGCCAGCTCGCCCACTCCACCCTGCAGTCGGGGCTGTGGGTCAACACCATACAGCGGTATACCGAGCTGGTCGCCAGCCGCCGGTTCACCCTCAGCGACGCCTTCAACAAGGCCGGCTGGCGCACCGTGAGCGACAGCCCCGAGGACGACTACAGTTGGCCGGCCGGCAAGCAGTTCTACCACTACGACCAGCTTTACGACCGGCGCAACGTGGGCTACCACGGCCCGGCCTTCAGCTACGCCTCGATGCCCGACCAGTACACCTACGCCGAGTTCCAGCGGAACGTACTCGCGCCGGGTCACCAGCCAGTGATGGCGGAGATCGACACGGTCTCCTCGCACACGCCCTGGGCCCCGTTGCCGACCATGGTGCCCTGGAACAAGGTTGGCGACGGCTCGATATTTGACCCCATGCCCGCGCGGAGCGAATCCCCGCTCACGGTCTGGCGCAACGCCAACAGCGTGCGCCAGTCCTTCGGCCGGTCGATGCAATACTCGCTAAAGGTCCTCACCTCATGGGTTACCGAGGTCCATGACCCAAACCTCGTGCTCATCCTGCTCGGCGACGAGCAGCCCGCTAGCCCTATCACCGGCCCCGGGGCCAGCCACGAGGTGCCGATCTCGATCGTCGCCCACGACCCTTCCGTGTTCCGGCAGATTGCTTCCTGGCACTGGCAGAGCGGGCTGCTGCCCGGCCACTCCGCTCCGCACGAGCTAATGAACGCCTTCCGCAACCAGTTCCTCAACGCCTTCAGCACGGCCTCGTCCCAAACGGCGCCGGCCCATAGAACCGCAGCACCCGAACCGCCCCGGTGAGTCAGGGAAGGTGGCTGGTGTCGTTGACGCGATGGACGGTGGCGAATCCGCGGCCGTGCCATTGGATCTCGTTAATGCAGGCGGAGCCGAGATACAGCCGGTAAAGGGTGCCAAGCGGGACGCCGAGAGCCCGGCACAGCAGGATCTTCATCGGGGTAACGTGACTGACCACCAGGACGGTCTGGCCGCCGTGGGCCCGCAGCAGCCGGTCACAGGCCCGGTTTACCCGGTGTGCGGTGTCGGCGAAGCTCTCCCCGCCCGGCGGTGCCTGCTCGGGGTCGCGCCGCCAGGCTGCTGCGGCTGTGGGCCATCGCTGCTGGATTTCTGCCAGGGTGGAGCCCTCCCAGTCACCGAAGTCGGTTTCCCGGAGATCGTCATCGATGACCGAGGTCAGGCCCAGTTCGCCAGCCGCGATGGCGGCGGTGGCGACAGCGCGCTGCAAGGGCGAGCTGACCACAGCATCGATCGGGGCCCCAGTGGCCAGGCGGCAGGCGGCGGCCTGGGCCTGCCGGGTTCCGGTGGGGCTCAGCGGGAGGTCGCGTAGCCCGCTGAAGCGGTGCTCGGGTGACAATCGGGTATCGCCGTGCCGCAGCAGGATGGTGGTCGTGGGATCTGCCGTGGGGTTATCCCAGCCCAGTGTCATATGGCTGTCCTGCGACGATGACGAGAATGTGGTGTCGACTGTCCCCATGACAGCAAGACGAACCTCTCAGCAGAACGGTTCAGCAGAGGTCAGCATCGTGCGTGGTATCCGCCGAACGCGATGGGAGTTTCCCACACCCGCACGGCCAGTGCCTCGCCGCCTGCGGCGGCGACGGTGGGCGAGAGGCTGTCATGCACCCAGCGGGCGAACACCTCGACTGTGACCGCCTCGGCCCCGGCTGGGCGTATCTCCTCCAGGTTGCGGCCTTCGACCCGGCTGGTCAGCTCGGTCAGCGCCGCTTCCAGAACATCCAGATCGCAGACCATGCCCCGATCGTCGAGCTGCTCGCGGTCCACCACGATCTCTATCCGGTAGTCATGATCATGCAGTTGCCCCTCTGGCCCGGGCAGTCCCGGCATGATGTGGAAGGCACGGACGCTTCGGCTCAACCCGACTTCACAGGTCACCCGCCAGCACTCCTGTCGTAGTCAAGAACGGCATGCATCAACCCGGGTATCCCCTGGTCCACGGCTCGGAACGCCTCGGCTGCATGGCCGAAGGCGAAGACGTGAGTGCACAGCTGGGCCAACGGTAGTTCGGCCAGCAGCTCAACGGCCTCCCGGCGGCGCCGAGACCGGGTCCAGGTCCCGGACAGCCGGGCCGGCACCGTGGAAACCTGAGTGCTGCGGATGATCAGACGCCGCCGGTGGAAGGCGCCGCCGAGCGGCAGCACCACTGGTTTGGTGCCGAACCACGACGCGATCAGCAGGGTTCCCTCGTGGGCCAGCATGTTCAGCGCCGTCGCTGGCGCATCCGGGTTACCGCTGGCGTCAATGACCAGCGGAACCATCTCTTTCACCAGTTCCTCCGGTGCTGCGGCGGTGACGCCAAGGCTGCTGGCCATGGCGCGGCGCCACGTCTGCGGCTCGGCCATCAGCGGCCGCCATCCGGAGCGCTGCAACAGCAGGCCGGTCAGCAGCCCGAGCACGCCGGCGCCGAGCACGATGACCCGGTCGCGATATCCGGGCCCGGCATCGAGCGTCACCTGCAACGCCGTCTCGACCAGCGGCAACAAGGTTGCGGACGCGGGATCCATGGCAGGCAGCGGAATCAGTTCACGAGCCTGCGCCGTGAATACGTCCTGGTGCGGATGGAACGCGAAAACCGCCTGGCCGGACTCCGCTACTTCGCCGACGCACGCGTACCCGTAGGCGAAGGGATAGGAGAAGGTACCGCCCAGCGCGTCGATCGTGTCGTCCAGCGCCATGTCGGCAGGGACCTCGCCGCGGTACACCAGCCGTTCGGTGCCACCGCTGATGCCAGAGCACATGGTGTGGACGAGGACCTCACCGGCCGCAGGCCGCGGTGTGGGCACTTCCCTGATATCCACGCAGCGCGGAGCGGTATGAAATAGCGCGCGGGCGGGCACTCAGCCAGTTTACCCGCGAACGATCTATACAAGCCGGTTGACCAGGCTATCTGGAGGCGCTTCCCGGCTGCACAGTGACGGTCAGCGGCTGTGACGCCCCCCACTGGTCGATGGCAACCGCGGCGTAGCGGGTGGTGCGGCGCGGGAACGGTAGACGACACACCGACCGGAGGCTGTCCACGCACCCGTGGCCGCCGCTCACCGGGCGCACGCTCACCCGGAGGATGCGCGGGTCTGGGGCACGCAGGCGCGCCGAGACGGTCAATCCCGTCGCGCGATGCCGGATTATCAACGCGGCCGGGGGGGCGGGACGAGTCAGATCGCGGAGGGCTGCTTTGACGAACGCGACCACCTGCCGGCTGGGGGAGTGCCCGTCCAGGTCATCGAGTGCCCAAGCCAGCTCCATCGTGCCCATCGCGAACACGCGGCCTCCGCTCGGCGCGGTGGCCCGGACCATGTCTGCGCTGTGGGGGACGCCGTTGGATCCCGGGATGAGAGCGGTCATCAGCGGCACCACCTGACCCGCAAAGCAGCCAGGGATGAACGAGTCCCACTCGTAGCCGACGACCCCCGGGATCACATCCCCGGGCGTCCAACCAGCAGCCGCCAGCCATGGATCGCTGCTCGGCCCCACGACCGTGTACGAGGTGGGCGGCGCGGTCAGATCGCGCTGCGCGGCCCACCGGTGCTCGACTCCCATCAGCTTGCACTCGGGCTCGCCGAACGTCCTGAAGAACCCGCTGTCGAGGCGCCGGTTGTGGACCGGATCGATCGAGGGATCCCGCCACTCCACGATCGTGCGCTGGCCGGCCGCGTAGCGCATCCGCCACTCGCCGCTGTTGGAGCCGAACATCAGGTTCGTCGACAGCGCCAGCGCCCGGTTGAAGGCGTCGCGCATTCGCTGCGTCCAGTACTCGTCGTGGCCGATCGCGAACACCAAACGGTGATGCAGCAGCGATCCGGGGGCCCTGTCCGTGTCGACGTCAGTCTGGTAGGAGACGTCGATACCGTTACGCTCCAGGAAGCGGACCCAGGGCAGCTCGAGCTCCGTGACCATGTTGTAGAACAACTGCTGGTCGAAGGGCCGATCGAACGACACCTCGAAGGCGTGCATGCTGGTGCCAAACTGGTAGAGGCTCCTGCCGCCCCAACGGTTGTAGGCCTCCCACGTATTGACCGGCACCTGGACCAACACCGCGGACGCGGGAGCTGCCGCGCTCTGGCGCACGATCAGCGGAACGCTCCCCACGGCGCCGCCGTACGCGCCACCCACGATCTCGAGCTTGGCCTCGTAGTAGCCGGAGACCGCGCCAGGCGGGATCTCGACACGATCGGTCACGGGCCAGGGGGCCCGCAACAGCCCGGTGGCGGAGCCGGGTGTGGTCGGCGGGGGCTGGGCCATCGCGGCGTGGCTTGAGCGGCAGCCAGGCACGCACATGATCAAGCGCCCCCCGACCCCCCGGTACCACCCCAGCCGGTACACGAGCACCCGGTAGCGCGAGCCCGGCGGCGCGGCCACGTGCAGGTCAAAGCGTTGCCCCGGGGCGACGCTGGTCTCCGAAGCGTAACCAGTGATCACCGTCCCCGCGCTGGCGGGGATCTCCCAGCCAGGGTTGCCCGGGCGCGAATTCTCCCGCTGCACCGGATTGGCCGCAGTAGCGGCGGTCGCGGGCCCCGTGGAGGATGTGCTGCCACGGCTCGATCCACCGCACCCGCTGAGGACGAGCGCCACGATCGTGGCGCTGATGGCGAGGAAAGTCGTGTATCGCATGACGTCAGTCGCTCCGGTCGATCCTGGACGTCTCAGCATTTGAGGAAGAGGACGCGCCATCGAGCCTCGACCTTCCCTACCGCTGGCTCCCCACACAGGTCCATCCCGCGTCCGCGTCGGGCCTCAGGTGAGAGGAGGCTTGCTCAGCCCACGGTCACTGATGGCCGCTCTCCCGCGGTGATGCACCGAAGGTTCCAGGGCCGCGGGACCCGGCAGCGAGGAATGCGGTTCCGAAGAACAACTCGGTCCAGGAGGGATCGGCCAGTTCTTCCTGCATGGCTGCGCGAATCGCCTCCCACGGACGGCGCATGATCCACTCATCTATGGCGGCGAAGGGCCGCACAGTTGCGGTTCCGAGCTGCGTTAGCCACCCGGGCGTGTTGCCGGGAACCTTGAGATCCAGCACGACCCAGCGTCCGCCTCCGGAGAGGGCCGTGGCGCCGCGGGCGATGACCTCTGCGCACTCGGGCACCTGCGTCAGTGCATAGGTGGACAGGATCGCCTCGGCCTGGGTTGGAAAGCCGTACTCAGCCGCATCGGCTTGCACGAGGCTGATATTGCTCCAGCCGTGCGCCGCTATCCGATCCTGCGCCTGGGCGAGCATCGCATCGGTCAGATCGACGCCGACGATCCGGCCGCCGGGACCGATCACGTCCTCAATCAGCGGGAAGTTCAGACCTGTGCCGCAGGCGAGGTCGATCACGCGGTCACCGGCGCGAAGACCGAGCGCTTGTACGGCCCGGAGGCGTTGTCCCTGGTGGGGGTAGCCGGGCACGGGGTAGAGCCGGGAGATGATGTCGTAGTGCTTCGCCTTCTTGCGGTATGTCTCGATCAGGCGATCTCGCCGGCCGGTCTGGCTCACGGTGTGCTCCTCGATCCCGGTAGCGTCGCGGTAGAGCCGCGCGCCACCCCGTCTAGGACTCCGCGCCTGCCCGCGTAGCGGACTCGACCGCAGCCTTGATCGCCACCATCTCGCGATCGCTTACGCGCTGAAGACTGCCCTTGAGAAGGCCGGGGACCGCGCGCATGACGCCCGCGAGGTCGATCTCAATCCACATCATGGCGTCGGTCTGCCTATCGTCCACCGGCTTGAGTTCCATTCCCCAACGCGACGCGGACCTACCCATTCGCCCGGCGAACGCCACCGAGCCGGGCGCCTCGACAGCGGTCACTTCCTGGCTCCGGCCGTGCGTCCGCCCTAGGTCTTTCGCCCGCTGGTCCACCCGCGAGCCGGGCTGAATCGGCCCTCCTCCGCGAACCCAGCATTCGAGAACCGTGGGCGCCCACTCCGGCCAGCGTCCGACGTCACAGAGATACGCCCACACCTCACCGACGCTGCTATCGATCTTTATGCGGCTCTCGGTTCTGATGGTCATGGGCGGACTTTGTGCTCATCACTTTCCGATTGCGTCAGGTCTCCCGCGACGCTACATCCTGACTGAGACGCCTGCAAGTGCGCTCGATGATAGCGGTCGATGGCCGCCAACAGCCTGCGGTTACGCCGTCTTTTCATGTCCCGGAGGGGCGGGCCGGGGTGAGGCCGGTTAGTTCTTCGCTGAGTTGCCACAGCCTGCGGGCGGCAGCACCGTCGCGGGCGGCCGGTGATGGCTCGCGCCGCTGGCTCTTGACGTAGTAGCCGCCTGTCGCGCCTGCGATCTGAGGCGAGGTCGCCAGGTAGACGATGGTGCGTGCGCCGCGCCGCGGTGACAGCATGAACGGCCGCGCGAGTGTCACGGCGACGCGCATGGGCAGCCGGGCCTCGCGGCCGAACCGGGTCCGCACCAGCCCGGGGTGCGCGCAGTTGGCGGTTACCGCGCTGCCTTCGAGCCTGCGGGCGAGTTCGCGGGTGAACAAGATGTTCGCCAGCTTGCTGTTGGCATAGGCGCGCCAGCTCTGCCAGCCGTGCTCCAGCTGCAGGTCATCCAGATCAAGGCGGGCCGCGGCGTGCGCGTCGGAGGTCACCGTGATCACCCGGGCGGGACCGGCCGCGGTGAGCTTGCCCAGCAGCAGATTGGTCAGCAGGAATGGTGCCAGATGATTAACGGCGAAAACCTCGTCGAAGCCGTCCGCGGTGACCCGGCGCTGGCTAGCCATGAACCCCGCGTTGTTGACCAGCACGTCGATCCGCTCTAGCGCGCCCAGGCGGTCCGCGAGCGTGCGCACCTGCCCCATCGAGGCCAGATCGGCGACTTCCAGCCGCGGCGCCGGTCCGCCCGCGGCGGCCAGTTCCGCGACCGTCGCCTCACCGCGGCCACGGTCCCGGCTGACCAGGACCACCTGCGCACCCTGCCCGGCCAAAGCGGCCGCCGTCGCCTTGCCGATCCCCGAGGTGGCGCCCGTCACCACACAAACCTCACCGCTCATGGCCGTAGGTTAGCCCCGGTAGACGGACCTGTTGATCAGGCTGCGGTTTCGCTCGCGGGTGCTGCGTCACCGCTTTGCTCGTCGGGCACCGATGAGACCGTTATGACAGCCGGGCGCCAGTGGTCATGGCCTGAGTTAAGAGCTGGTGAGGATGACGAGTTGCTGGGTCGCCCGGGTCATCGCCACGTAGCGGTCGACCGCTCCTTCGATACCCGTGCCGAACGCCTCTGGGTCGACGAGGACGACTAGGTCGAACTCGAGCCCCTTCGCCAGCTCCGGGGTCAGCGACCGGACGCGGGACGTTGCCGCGAACACGGGATTGCCGACGACGCAGGCGATCCCGTCGGCATGCGCGGCGAGCCAGGTGCCGAGGATCGAGCCCAGATCGCAGGCAGATCCGTGGACGACGGGGACGCCGGTGCTGCGGATGGAGGTCGGCACATTGGCGTCCGGGAGCACGGCCCGGATAACCGGCTCGGCTTCCGTCATGACTTCTTCCGGCGTCCGGTAGTTGATGCTCAGGGAAGCCAGGTTGATCCGGTCCAGCCCGATCCGCTCGAGCCGTTCCTGCCACGACTCCGTGAACCCGTGCCGGGCCTGGGCGCGGTCCCCGACGATGGTGAAGCTCCGGGACGGGCAGCGGAGCAGCAGCATCTGCCATTCTGCGTCGGTCAGTTCCTGAGCCTCGTCCACGACGATGTGCGCGAACGGGCCGGCCAGCCGGTCCGGATCCGAACCGGGCAGCGCGGCCTCATTGATCAGGGCGTCCTGGAAGTCCTCGCCGCGCAGCATCGTCACCAGACCTACGCCGTATTCGTCGTCCGCGGCCTCGCCCGCGACCTCGATCAGGTTGTCGACGACCCGGGACATCTCCTCGCGTTCAGCGGCGACCGCGGCGTCAAGCCGGCGCTTGCGTCGTGATGCCTGCGGGTCACCGAGCCGCTGCCGTGCTGCGTCCAGGAGCGGCAGGTCGGACACTGTCCAGGCCTGGGCGTCCTCGCGTTGCAGCTGCCGGACCTCATCGGGACTGAGCCAGGGAGCGCACATCCGCAGGTAGGCGGGTACCGACCACAGGTCTGCGACGAGGTCAGCCGCCCAGAGCAGCGGCCACGCGCGGTTAAAGGTCGTGAGCAGCTCTTTGCTCTGCAGCAGCGACTTCCGGAGCAGGTCAGCCGGGACGTCGTCGTCGCGGGAGTCCATCAGGATAGTGAGCAGCGTCTCCCAGATCTGGTCGCGCGCCTCGTTGTGCGGAGTACCGGGATCCGGTGCTTCGAACGCCTCGGCCCAATCGGCGGGGCTGAGCCAGATGTCGGACCAGTGGGTCTGCACCGTCATCCCCTTGATGGGCGGGTTCTCGTAGAACCTGACGGCTGTCTCGATCGCCTTGACCAGGTCCGCGGACGACTTCAGGCGGGCCACGTCCGGGTCGGCCTCGATCGCTGCCGCGGCTCCCTCGGGGATGAGGTCCCGCAGGGTGCAGGTCTGGACGCCCTCCTCGCCGAGGCTGGGGAGAACGTCGGAAACGTAGGCCAGGTAGGGCTGGTGCGGACCGATGAACAGCACGCCGCCCCGGCGGTGACCGAGGCGTGGGTCGGAGTAGAGGAGGTAGGCGGAGCGGTGCAGGGCAACGACGGTCTTCCCCGTACCCGGACCGCCGTCGACGACGAGAGCGCCGCGGGATCCCGCGCGGATGATGGCGTCCTGGTCGGCCTGGATGGTGCCTAGGACGTCTCGCATCCGGGGCGACCGGCTGCTGCCCAGGCTGGCGATGAAGGCGGACTGGTCGTCGAGCGCGGCGTGTCCTTCCCACCCGTCCGCGGTGAACACTTCGTCCCAGTAGTCGCTGATCCGGCCTCGGGTCCACCGGTACCTGCGGCGGCTGGCCAGACCCATCGGGTTGGCGTGGGTCGCCCCGAAGAACGGCTCAGCCGCGGGGGAACGCCAGTCGAGGAGCAGCCGGCGCCCCGCGCTGTCGGTAAGGCCAAGCCGACCGACGTACACGGGCTCGGCATTGTCTGCCGCGACGATACGTCCGAGGCACAGGTCCAGACCGAAGCGGCGCAGGATGCGCAGGCGAGCGGTCAGCCGGTGGATCTCCATGTCCCGGTCCATCGCCTCCTGGCCTATGCCGCCGGGCGCCTTCCGCTCGGCATCGAGGCGGTCGGACAAGCCGGTGATCGACTGCTCGAGGCACTCCGCGATGGCCGCGAAATGCTGCTCGTCGCCGGCGATCAGCGCCGGGGCGGCCTTGGGGGAGAGGTGATCAGGAAGGTCAAACGCGCTGGTGGTCAGAGGGCTCACGCCGTCAGCTCCGATCCGCGCGACTGGTACGCCGGCAACAACACACGCACGTTGTGACTCCCCCATCCCCGCAGGTTCTGGCCTCGGCCAGCGATTATGCGGCACGACCCGGGTCTTGCCGCAAGCCCCACGGTGCGCTATAGATTGAAAATGGAGGGGAGTGCGTACTCTCGGGCTGCCATGAGCGCAGGCGGGGCGGGGCCGGCCAGGCGCACCCGGCTGACCGCTGACCAGCGGCGTGAGTCGATCCTGAAGGCCGCTACCGAGGTGTTCGCAGAGGCGGGCTATCGCGCCGGGAAGGTGTCCGATGTGGCCGCCCGGGTCGGGGTGACCGAGCCGGTGATCTTCCAGAACTTCGGTTCCAAGGCCGCCCTATTCGCCGCCGTTCTCGACCGGGTAGCCAGCGAGCTCCATGCTGAACTGCACGCCCAGCCGGGGCATGATGGTGCAGCCGCCAGCCTGCTGGCCCACATCCTGAGCCCGTCCCGGGCCGGGAAACCGCACGGGCCCGGGCCGTACCGCATGCTCTTCGCTGACGCGGCTTCCCTGCTGGCTGACCCAGGTGCCGGTGAGGCAGCGAGCCGCGTGGCCGCAGTGGTCGCCGGGCACCTCGCTGACCTGGTCCGGCGTGGCCAGGCTGACGGGAGCATCCGGGACGACGCCGATCCCGAAGCGGCAGCATGGCTGCTGTTGTCGGTCCTGTCCACGCGGTCGCTCCGCGCGGCTGGCCTGCCCAGGCCGGGGCGCCTCGAGCCCGGCGTGGCCGCGCTCACCCTCCGTGCGATCGTCGCGCCCGCATCCGCCGCGGGGAACCACGACTAGGGCCGCGTCAGGCAACGTTTGCCTCGTTGGTGGCGATACCGTCGAGGAATTCCCTGACCGCCCGCTTGGATCTGAGCACGTGAAGGGCCACATGCTGACTGTGCTGCGAAATGATTTCGTATTCGCGCTCCGGCTCTGACCGGCGTTTTCGCCAGATGCGAACGGCCAAACGCCACTCATCGCGCAACCGCAGCCAGGCCGGATAGTCGCACCCTTCGGGCAACTCGCTCGGCATCCGGAAGCCGCGCAGGAACGCGCGTCCTGCGCAAAGCCACCAGGGCAGGTCGAGAAACACAACGGTGTCCGCGCGTTCGAGCCGGAGATCGAGTGTCTCGTGGTAGTTGCCGTCAGCGATCCACACGTTGCCGGCGAGCACGCCACATTGCTTCTCGCGCCACTCGGTCTCCGACGGTGCAACCCAGCCGGGCTTCCAGAAGCAGAGGTCAAGATGAATGACCGGCAAGCCGGTCCTGGCCGCGAGCGCGAGCGAGAACGTGCTCTTCCCGGACCCGGCCAGCCCAGTGACGATGATGCGGCGTCCTAGCGCCGGCGGGGCTTCACTCATCGCAGTCAGTGTCCCTCACGTGCTGTTGCCGGGGAGGGCAAAGGTGGCCTGACACGGCGCTAGCTCCCGGAATCCTGGCGCACCGTGATGGATCCTCGTCAGGGTCGGCCACGCGCTCCCTTGCCAACTAACTTAGTGACGGCTAAGTTAAGGATGACTTAGCCGTCACTAAGAAAGGGGAGCGATGGTGCGCCAGCTTGTCCGGCGGGGTGACCAGGGCCCGCAAGGGGAGATCATCGGCCGCGTCCGGATGTACGAGACGGTCAGCGCGATCGCGTTCGGCGGCCGGCGGCGCCGGGTGTACGGGCGCATCGTGGCTCTTAGCGGTGCCCGGCCCGGCGACCGGGTCCTGGATGTCGGCTGCAGCGGAGGCTATCTCGCCCGCATGCTGGCGGCGGCTGTTACGCCGGGTGGGCAGGTGACTGGCGTCGATCCCGCTGCCCCGGCGGTCAGCTATGCGCGGCGGCGGGCCCCGGGCAACTGCTTGTTCGCCGTCGGCACCGCTCAGGACCTGGGCGTGCCTGGCGGCTCGTTCGACGTGGTGACCAGCACACTCGCCCTTCACCACATCCCCGGGCCGGAGCGCCCGGCCGCGTTCGGTGAGATGTACCGGGTGCTCCGGCCCGGGGGCACGCTGCTGGTGGCCGACTTCCGGCCGTCCCGCAGGCACCTCACGCTGCATGCTGGCGGCCGCGCCATGCGCCATAACGACCCGTCCCTGATCGGGGACCTGGCCACGGCGGCGGGATTCCGCGTCGAAGCATCTGGCGACCTGCCCCTGCTGCGCTATTTCCAGGCCGTCCGCCCGGAAGACGACGACGCATGAACCAGCCCCCCGGGCCGCGGGGCACGGACGCCGTCCGAGCGTTCGCGCAGGTCATCACCGGCCGGCCGCTGGAAGCCTGTACCGGCCTGTTCGCCCGGTACGGCGACACGGTGTACCTCCCGGTCCGGCCGTGGGAAGGCCTGTATATCTTCAGCCGCCCGGAACAGGCGGAGCACGTGCTGGCCGCCAACCAAGGCAACTACGTCAAGCCGTTCACCTACCGGCCGTTGCGCATGATGCTCGGCGACGGACTGCTCACGGCGGAGGACGCGGTATGGCGGCGGCACCGGCGGATCATCCAGCCGGTCTTCTCCAGCCGCAACGTAGCCTCGTTCGCGGCGGACATGGACTCCGGGGCGCGGCGCGCGCTCGGGCGGTGGGACGGCTCCCAGGTGGTTGACGTGGCCAGCGAGATGAGCGCGCTCACCCTCGACGTAGTGGGGCGGGTGTTGTTCAGCGCCGACCTGGCCGCGCAAGCGCCGTCGCTAGGGCGGGCGCTGGCCGCCGGGCAGTGGCTGGCGCTGCTGGGCGCATTCGCGCCGATCCCCTGGGGGCCGCGGTCCACCCGCCTGGTCCGGGCGGCGGCTCGGCGGTTCGGGGCTGGCGCCGTGCCACAGCAGGTGGACCGGCTGATCTCCCGCCGTCAGGACCAGGCCGGTGCTCGCGGGGGAGAGGGCGGCGGAAGAGAAGGCACGCGACCACGCGACCTGCTGGAGTTGCTGATGGCGGCCCGGGACTCCGACGGCCGTGGGCTGAGCGAGCCCGAGATCCGGGACGAGATCAGTACCTTCCTGGTCGCCGGGCACGAGACTACGGCCGTGGCCCTGACGTGGAGCCTCGCGCTGCTGTCGGCCTACCCGCAGGCACGGCAGCGGCTGGAAGATGAGGTTGACGCGGCGGCGGGGAACGGCGCGGCCGACCCGGAGAAGCTGCCCTGGACCACCGCGGTGATCAGCGAGGCGATGCGGCTGTACCCTCCCGCGTGGACGATCGAGCGGACCGCTGTCGCCCGCGATGACGTGTGCGGCACGCCGGTACCAGCGGGCAGCATGGTCGCCGTGCTGCCTTACCTGATCCACCGCAACCCTGCCGTGTGGCCGAATCCGGCCGGCTTCGATCCAGGCCGGTTCCTGCCCGGCGCACCGGAGCGGCATCGCTACGCCTGGATCCCCTTCGGCGGCGGGAAGCGCGGCTGCATCGGCGCGGGCTTCGCGCGCCTGGAAGCGGTCCTGGTCCTCGCCAGACTCTGCCGTCATTTCCGGCTCGACCTCGCTGATCCGGGACTGCCGCAGCCCCGCGGCTTCGTCACCCTCCGCCCGGCCGGGCCGGTCAGGATGTATCTCACCCGGCGCGGCTGACCCGGTCAGGGCGGGAGGCGCCTGCGGGCGTACGACATGCCGGCCGCGGAGATCGCCGCCCACAAGATTCCGCCGCCCGCGGCACGGCTCACCCTGGTTCCCCGGACAGGCCGCCCGAGGCGGCTCGCCTGGCGCTCGCTATCCCGGCTGAGAGCGCCGTTGCCTCCTGTCGCGCGTCGTCAGCCAGGCTCCTCGCCGCCGGGTGCATGACCGACGCGGCGGCGGAGGCCGCGGCGTCGTGGATCAGCCCGGCGGTCTTGATCAGCTCGCCGACCTGGGCCGGGACTGTTCCCAGGCCGCTGCCGGCCGCCGGGGCCCGCCTGGCCACCGACAGGGAGCGGTCGGCGTCGGCGGCAGAGCGGTGAAGCCGGCGGCACAAAGCGTCCAGGTCCCCGGTCGGGGCTCCCGACTGCCGGGCCGTCTTCACCGCGTGGTCGGCCGCACTCACCGCCCGCCAGAGTTCCTGACGCGCCTGACGTGCCGCGATCCAGCGGCGGTCGGGAAGCTGCCGTGACCACAGCCAGCGCCTCCCAGCGGTGGCTGCGCCGCTGCCCGCGGCCCAGCCTCCCGCCGTCCGGGTGGTGATGCCCCGGGTGGTGATGGCCCGGCCGGCCGCTTCCAGGCCGCGGCGGACCCGGCGCTTCAGCCACCAGAGGCCCGCGGCCGCCCCGGCCAGGCAGATGGCCCCCGCGATCAGCGCAGCGGCGAGCAGCTCGATAGCAACTCTGAACAGCATGCTGAACCCCTCTCGGCACGCCCGCGGCCGGCGGCAGTAGAGCCTCTACATATTTTGTAGATGATAGGTGAGGCCGGAGACCAGCCGGCCGCCAGCGATCCGGGACGTCATGCCCGTGAAGTCCCGGCCAGATACGGTCTCTCGCGCGATCGGTGGACTTCCCGCAGTTGACGTGCCTAAACGGGCCAGCACCCCGGGGTGGCCAGCTGAATGCGTCCCAGGGACCAGGTGGTCTGGGGTACGCTTCTCTCACCCGGCCTCCCACTGTGGACGGCCCCGTGCGAAAGCCGCGCCAGTGACCAGCGCAAGCGTGGCGGCCCAGATGGGCCATCGAGCGGTGCAGAGCCAGATTGAAACCTGAAAATCAGGTCAATTTGACGGCCTGGGTACGCGCTGGTAAGTTAGTAGGGTTGCCCCGGAGTTGAGGCTGGTGCCTTGGTGATGGTGTGCGTCCGTTTCTTGAGAACTCAACAGCGTGCTAAAAGCCAGTGCACATGCACTAAACCCCCGTTGGCAGGGGCTGGCCGGTTTCGGTCGGTGTCTTGCTATACGGATATTCAGCCAGATCGCTTTGCCTGGGTAGTTTTGCCTGGGCGGGCACTCTTTTGTCAGCTCCTGCTGTGCCCTTTTCTGGGTGTGGTGGTTGCATATAGACATCAACGGAGAGTTTGATCCTGGCTCAGGACGAACGCTGGCGGCGTGCTTAACACATGCAAGTCGAGCGGAAAGGCCCTTCGGGGTACTCGAGCGGCGAACGGGTGAGTAACACGTGAGCAACCTGCCCTTAGCTCTGGGATAGCTCCGGGAAACCGGAATTAATACCGGATATGACCTTGGCCGGCATCGGCTGGGGTGGAAAGTTTTTTCGGCTGGGGATGGACTCGCGGCCTATCAGCTTGTTGGTGGGGTAGTGGCCTACCAAGGCGACGACGGGTAGCCCGGCCTGAGAGGGCGACCGGCCACACTGGGACTGAGACACGGCCCAGACTCCTACGGGAGGCAGCAGTGGGGAATCTTGCGCAATGGGCGGAAGCCTGACGCAGCGACGCCGCGTGGGGGATGAAGGCCTTCGGGTTGTAAACCCCTTTCAGCAGGGACGAATTCAGACGGTACCTGCAGAAGAAGCGCCGGCTAACTACGTGCCAGCAGCCGCGGTAACACGTAGGGCGCAAGCGTTGTCCGGAATTATTGGGCGTAAAGAGCTCGTAGGCGGACTGTTGCGTCTGCTGTGAAAAGCTGGGGCTTAACCCTGGCCTTGCAGTGGATACGGGCAGACTAGAGGTAGGTAGGGGAGAATGGAATTCCCGGTGTAGCGGTGAAATGCGCAGATATCGGGAGGAACACCGGTGGCGAAGGCGGTTCTCTGGGCCTTACCTGACGCTGAGGAGCGAAAGCGTGGGGAGCGAACAGGATTAGATACCCTGGTAGTCCACGCTGTAAACGTTGGGCGCTAGGTGTGGGGTCCTTCCACGGATTCCGTGCCGCAGCTAACGCATTAAGCGCCCCGCCTGGGGAGTACGGCCGCAAGGCTAAAACTCAAAGGAATTGACGGGGGCCCGCACAAGCGGCGGAGCATGTTGCTTAATTCGACGCAACGCGAAGAACCTTACCAAGGTTTGACATGCAGGGAAAAGCCGTGGAGACATGGTGTCCGTAAGGGTCCTGCACAGGTGGTGCATGGCTGTCGTCAGCTCGTGTCGTGAGATGTTGGGTTAAGTCCCGCAACGAGCGCAACCCTCGTTCTATGTTGCCAGCGGGTAATGCCGGGGACTCATAGGAGACTGCCGGGGTCAACTCGGAGGAAGGTGGGGATGACGTCAAGTCATCATGCCCCTTATGTCTTGGGCTGCAAACATGCTACAATGGCCGGTACAGAGGGCTGCGAAACCGCAAGGTGGAGCGAATCTCAAAAAGCCGGTCTCAGTTCGGATTGGGGTCTGCAACTCGACCCCATGAAGTCGGAGTCGCTAGTAATCGCGAATCAGCAACGTCGCGGTGAATACGTTCCCGGGCCTTGTACACACCGCCCGTCACGTCACGAAAGTCGGCAACACCCGAAGCCGGTGGCCTAACCCGTAAGGGGTGGAGCCGTCGAAGGTGGGGCCGGCGATTGGGACGAAGTCGTAACAAGGTAGCCGTACCGGAAGGTGCGGCTGGATCACCTCCTTTCTAAGGAGCAGCTGGCGCGTGCCGGATATCCCGGCCCGCGTCCAGAGCCATATCCCGGGGCCTGGTGTCCTGGGGTGGCTGCTCACTTGTGGAGCACTGGTTATTCGGCCCGGGCGGTCTGCCTGTGCCAGCTAGTACACCCGTTTCGGCGGGAGGGACGCTGGTGCGGGGGGCTGGCTGGGGCGGGCACGCTGTTGGGTCCTGAGGGAACGGCCGCCTGTCTGGGGTTTTTTTCCTTCTGCGGGCCGGTGTCCTGCCTGGTGACGGGCAGGGGTGCCGGGGCCGCCCGTATCTTGAGAACTGCACAGTGGACGCGAGCATCACATTAGTTGTGCCAAGTTATTAAGGGCGCACGGTGGATGCCTTGGCACCAGGAGCCGATGAAGGACGTAGGAGCCTGCGATAAGCCCCGGGGAGTCGGCAACCAGACTTCGATCCGGGGATTTCCGAATGGGGAAACCTGGCGGGTGTAATGGCCCGTCGCCCCTGCCTGAACACATAGGGCAGGTGGAGGTAACGTGGGGAAGTGAAACATCTCAGTACCCACAGGAAGAGAAAGCAACCGCGATTCCCTGAGTAGTGGTGAGCGAAAGGGGATCAGGCCAAACCAGTCACGTGTGATAGCCGGCAGGCGTTGCGTGGCCGGGGTTGAGGGACTGCCCATCCGGGACTGCCGTCCTGGGAGGAAGTAAGAAATCGTCTGGGTAATCGAAGGTTCTGGAAAGAACTGGCATAGAGGGTGACACCCCCGTAGGTGAAACCCAGGCGACTTCCGGGCGGGATCCCAAGTAGCACGGGGCCCGAGAAATCCCGTGTGAATCTGGGGGGACCACCCCCTAAGCCTAAATACTCCCTGGTGACCGATAGTGCACAAGTACCGTGAGGGAAAGGTGAAAAGTGCCCCGGTGAGGGGTCGTGAAATAGTACCTGAAACCGTGCGCCTACAAGCCGTGGGAGCGTGCTGGCCTTCGGGCTGGCGTGAAGTGACCGCGTGCCTTTTGAAGAATGAGCCTGCGAGTTATGGTATGTGGCGAGGTTAACCCGTGTGGGGGAGCCGTAGCGAAAGCGAGTCTTAAGAGGGCGTCACAGTCGCATGCCATAGACCCGAAGCGGAGTGATCTACCCATGGGCAGGTTGAAGCGCGGGTAAGACCGCGTGGAGGACCGAACCCACCAGGGTTGAAAACCTGGGGGATGACCTGTGGGTAGGGGTGAAAGGCCAATCAAACTCCGTGATAGCTGGTTCTCCCCGAAATGCATTTAGGTGCAGCGTCGCGTGTTTCTTGCCGGAGGTAGAGCTACTGGATGGCCTAGGGGGCCTACAAGCTTACCGAAGTCAGCCAAACTCCGAATGCCGGTAAGTGAGAGCGTGGCAGTGAGACTGCGGGCGATAAGGTTCGTAGTCGAGAGGGAAACAACCCAGATCACCAGCTAAGGCCCCTAAGCGTGTGCTAAGTGGGAAAGGATGTAGAGTTGCCCAGACAACCAGGAGGTTGGCTTAGAAGCAGCCACCCTTGAAAGAGTGCGTAATAGCTCACTGGTCAAGTGATTCTGCGCCGACAATTTAGCGGGGCTCAAGCACACCGCCGAAGCTGTGGCATTCGCGTGTTATCCCGGCCCTTTTGCGGCGATGGCGGATGGCGGCCTGCGGCTGCCGCGGTTTCGGCCGTGGCTGCCTGTGGCTGTGGCTGCCGGAGTCTTTCAGGGTCCAGGTGCGCGGATGGGTAGGGGAGCGTCGGGTGGCGGGAGAAGCGGCGGAGTGATCCAGCCGTGGACGCCACTCGAGTGAGAATGCAGGCATGAGTAGCGAAAGAGGGGTGAGAAACCCCTCCGCCGAATGACCAAGGGTTCCTGGGGCAGGCTAATCCGCCCAGGGTAAGTCGGGACCTAAGGCGAGGCCGACAGGCGTAGTCGATGGACAACGGGTTGATATTCCCGTACCCGCTTACACGCGCCCATGCTGAATCTGGCGATGCTAAGCAGCCAACGCCGGCGATCCTTCGGGATGACCCGGCTGCGGATGCGGCCCAGACTGGTAGTAGGCAAGCCGTAGGGGCGACGCAGGAAGGTAGCTTTACCGGGCGGTGGTTGTCCCGGGGTAAGGGTGTAGGGCGGCGCGCAGGCAAATCCGCGCGCCATGTGCCTGAGACCTGATGCCGAGCCGATTTAGGCGAAGTGAGTGATCCTATGCTGCCAAGAAAAACCCCGCGGCGAGCGTGCAAGCGGCCCGTACCCCAAACCGACTCAGGTGGTCAGGTAGAGAATACCAAGGCGATCGGGTGAACTGTGGTTAAGGAACTAGGCAAATTGTCCCCGTAACTTCGGGAGAAGGGGAGCCGTGTCCGGTGATGAGGCTTGCCCTCTGAGCTGGGTGCGGTCGCAGATAGCAGGGGAAAGCGACTGTTTACTAAAAACACAGGTCCGTGCTAAGTCGCAAGACGACGTATACGGACTGACGCCTGCCCGGTGCCGGAACGTTAAGGGGAAGAGTTAGTGGCCTCCGGGCCGCGAAGCCCTGAACTTAAGCGCCGGTAAACGGCGGTGGTAACTATAACCATCCTAAGGTAGCGAAATTCCTTGTCGGGTAAGTTCCGACCTGCACGAATGGCGTAACGACTTTCCCACTGTCTCAACCACAGACCCGGCGAAATTGCACTACGAGTAAAGATGCTCGTTACGCGCAGCAGGACGGAAAGACCCCGGGACCTTCACTGCAGCTTGACATTGGTGTTTGGGACGTCTTGTGTAGGATAGGTGGGAGACTGTGAAGCGGGGACGCCAGTCCCCGTGGAGTCATCGGTGAAATACCACTCTGGTCGTTCTGGATGTCTAACCTGGGTCCGTGATCCGGATCAGGGACAGTGTCTGGTGGGTAGTTTAACTGGGGCGGTTGCCTCCTAAAAGGTAACGGAGGCGCCCAAAGGTACCCTCAGCCTGGTTGGCAATCAGGTGTCGAGTGTAAGTGCACAAGGGTGCTTGACTGTGAGACAGACATGTCGAGCAGGAGCGAAAGCTGGGACTAGTGATCCGGCGGTGGCATGTGGAAGCGCCGTCGCTTAACGGCTAAAAGGTACCCCGGGGATAACAGGCTGATCTTCCCCAAGAGTCCATATCGACGGGATGGTTTGGCACCTCGATGTCGGCTCGTCGCATCCTGGGGCTGGAGCAGGTCCCAAGGGTTGGGCTGTTCGCCCATTAAAGCGGTACGCGAGCTGGGTTTAGAACGTCGTGAGACAGTTCGGTCCCTATCCGCTGCGCGCGCAGGAGACTTGAAAGGGGCTGTCCCTAGTACGAGAGGACCGGGACGGACGAACCTCTGGTGTGCCAGTTGTTCCGCCAGGAGCACGGCTGGTTGGCTACGTTCGGAAGGGATAACCGCTGAAAGCATCTAAGCGGGAAGCTCGCCTTAAGATGAGGTCTCCCTCAGGGTTAACCCGGTAAGGCCCCCAGCTAGACGACTGGGTTGATAGGCCGGAGGTGGAAGCGTGGCAACACGTGGAGCTGACCGGTACTAATAGGCCGAGTGGCTTGGCACTCACATACTTTGCGCATGCTTACGCGTCCACTGTGCGGTTCCCGAGGTGCGGTCGGTAACCGCACCGCCCTGGGCTGAGGTCGCCGGTGGTGCCACATCTCCATAGTGTTTCGGTGGCCATGGCGAA
>CAVPIM010000011.1:0-12230 GCA_963704995.1 uncultured Actinomycetes bacterium
AGCGTCGGTCTACCACGCCGACCAGGTGGCCTCGGGCTCGCAGAATAATCAGATCTGCATCTGCGCTCTCAACCACGCCAGTCAGCAATCGACCGCGCCGAACGGCGGGAGTGCGCGCGTTCTCGTCAACCCTCCCGTGTCACTCAACGTGATGCTGGAATAGTGGCGTGGACGTTCTGAGCAGCCGGATCCTGCTACGCCCCAGCAGCCTGGACCGCAGCCGCCGCTTCTACCGTGACCTGCTGGGCCTGGCCATCTGCCGGGAGTTCGGCCCGCCGGATGATCTCGGACTGGTGTTCTTCCTTGGCCAGGGGCTGCTCGAGGTCTCCGGGCACGCGGCAGGCCCGCCCGGGCGCTCGGTGCTGATCTGGATCCAGGTCCGGGACGTTCACGCCGAGCATGTCCGGCTGGCTGCGGCTGGAGTCCCGATTGTCGGGGCCGGCTGCGGAGCCCTGGGGTCTGATCGAGATGTCGATCGAAGAACCCAACGGCGTCCGGATCGTCCTGGTCGAGGTTCCTGCCGATCACCCTCTCGGCCGCGACCCGCAGCAGGCATGACCGCTGTGACGGCGACCGTAGGCCGCATAACAGCGCGTTCGACGGAAAATGCAGCGGCCCAGCGCCCGCCCTGTCGGCGGCATGTGCGGGCGGCTGCTTCCGGGGGGCGGCGATGCATGAATCTACGGCCGACCCATGGCAGCTGGATTATCGCCTGGGAATGCCGGAAGCGTACCCCGACGGCGTGGAGCTCGCTTGATAACGCCCACCGACCCGCCGATATGGTCGGATGCCCGCCCAAGGCCGATCACGAGGATGGCCGTCCAGATCCGGGCGTTCTGCGCGGTCGCGGTCGAAGGTCGGAGCGGGTATGTACGGCAGCCGGAGGCCCGAGCGGGCGTCGGCCTGGTGATCACTGACCGGCCCTGGCGCCGATGCGGCACACTGGGATGGTGGGGGAGGTGCTGTGCCCGGTCCTGGTGGGGCGGCGGGCCGAGATCCAGGCGCTGGAGTCGGCCCTGGCCGGAGCGCTCGCCGGCCGGGGCGGCTGTGCCGTCATCACGGGTGAGGCCGGCATCGGCAAGTCCCGCCTGATCCGGGAGCTGGCGCGGATGGCTGCCGACCGGCAGGTGCCGGTGGTGATGGGCCGGGCCGTCCCCGCCTCTGCCAGCGCCCCGTACCGGCCGGTGACCGAGGCCCTGCTGCAGCTGCTGCGCAGACGTCCGCTGCCCGATGACCTGTCGCTGGCGCCATGGCTGCCGCACCTGGCCGTCCTGCTGCCGGGAGCAGTGGCTGACGACCGGGCGGCTCACCCGGGCGGCGTGGGTGGACTCGCAGGCCGTCAGGGGGGAGGCGGTGCTGCGGCTGCTGCGCCGCCTGGGGCCTGATGGGCTGGTGGTCGCCCTGGAGGACCTGCACTGGGCGGACCCCGACACGGTGTCCCTGGTGGAGTACCTGGCCGACAACGCCGTCGGCCAGCCTGTCCTGTTCGCCTGCTCCCTCCGCACCGAGCCGCCGTCCCCGGCATCGGAGCTGGCCCGGCGGCAGCGGGGAAGGGCGGGCATCGTGCACCTCCCGCTCGGCCGCCTGTCTGAGCGCGAGGTGGCGGAGATGATCGCCGCTTGCTCGCCCGGCGCCGACGCCGAAGAGCAGCTCCCGGGTCGGGCGGGCGTCGGAGGGCGTGCCCCTCTTCGTCGAGGAACTCCTGGCCTCGCCCGGCATCCCGGAGTCCATCAGCGAGACGGTACGGGGGCGGCTGGCCGAGTTCCCCGACCGCGAGCGCGCCGTCCTCGAGGCGGCGGCGGTGCTGGGGCATCACTTCGACTGGGAGATCCTGCCGGCGGCCAGCGGGCAGCCCCCGGAGGTGGTGTCCCGGGCCCTGGCCCGGGCGGTCGACCGCGTTCTGGTCACCGCCGACGGGGCGGGATTCCAGTTCCGCCACGCCCTGACCCGGGAGGCGGTGCTGATGTCCACGCTCCCGCCCCGGCTGCGCCAGGCGGCGGCGAACGCGCTCGCGGCCGTCGACGCCGCCCACCCAGACCTGGGAGGCGGGTGGCGGGACGTGGCCGCCGACCTGGCGGCCCGGTCGGGAGACCGGGCCCGGGCCGGGCGGCTCCTCCGGGACTCCGGCCGGTACTCGCTGGAGGTCGGGGCGCTGGCGACCGCCGCCGGCACCCTGCGCCGGGCCGCTGACCTGCTCGAGGGTAGTCCGGAGCGGGCCGAGGCCGAGCTGATGCTCATCGAGGCGCTGGCCCTGGCCGGCCGGGTCGACGAGGCAGCCGCCGCCGGCACCCGGCTCATCGGGCGGCTGGGCGATGACCCGGCGACCAGGGAAACCCGGATCGAGGCCCACCTGCGCCTGGCCCAGGCGGCGGTATCGGCGTCGCGGTGGCCGATGGCCCGCCATCACATCGAGGCGGCCGTCCGCCTGACCGCAGGCCAGGACGGACCCGAACCTCTCCGCCCGGGCCGCCGTCCTGTCCGCCGAGGTGGCCCTGGCCGGTGACGACCTGGACGGGGCGCGGCGCACCGCGGAGCAGGTCCTGGCCATGGACGGCGCGGGCCCGGACGTACGCTGCCACGCCTTCGAGATCGTCGGCCGGAGCCGGCGGCTGCACGACCTGCCCGCCGCCGCCGCGGCCTTCGGGGCGGCGCTGGCCACCGCCGAGCAGGCCAGCCTGCCGGTGTGGCGGCTGCGGGCCCTGCACGAGCTGGGCACCGTCGACATGTTCGAGCGGGTGGACGTGGACCGCCTGCTCGAGGCCCGCCGGCTCGGTGAGCAGATGGGGGCGCTCAGCACGGTGGCGGTGCTGGATCTGCAGCTGTCGGCCTGCTTCACCGGCCGGTGGGACCTGGAGCGCTGCGACGCTCACGCCGGATCGGCGCTCGAACTCGCCGGTCGTCTGCGGCTCGATCAGGTGGCGGCCAAGGCCCTGGCCCTGATGGCCGGCAGCGCCAGCATGCGGGCCGACCTGACGGCGACCGAAGAACTGGCGGCCCGGGCACTGGCCGCCGATCCGGCCGACCCCATGCTCGCGGGGTTCTGCCGGGCCAGCGTGGGCATGGCCTGGTTCATGGCCGGCGACACCGGCGCGGCGCTGCGCCCGTTCGCCGAGGGCACCGCCGCCCTGTCCCGGCTCCCGAACGCCGAGCCGATATCGATCCGGGCGCTGTGGCCGCTGATCCAGGCCGCGCGGGGCGACCGCCGGGCGGCGGCGAGCATCGACGAGGTCCGCCGGCTCGGCGTGGACGCCTTCCACCTCAACCGCGGCCTCATCGCCTTCGCCCAGGCGGTGCTCGAGGGCCGCTCGGGCCGTCCCGGCCGGGCCGACGCCACCGTCGCCGGGCACGCCACGGCGTTCGCCAACTGCGAGGCCTGGGCCGACCTGGCCCGTTTCATCGCCGCTCCCCGAGCGCTGGCCGACGGCTGGGGGGAGCCGGTCCGCTGGCTGACCGCCGCCCGGGACCGGTTCACCAGCCTGGGACTCGACCGGCTGGCCGGGCGCTGCACCGAGCTGCTCGAGGATGCCTCCCCCAACCCGTGGGCCGGCGAGGGCGTGACCGACCGGGAGGCCGACGTGCTCCGCCTGGTCATCGACGGCCTGGCCAACAAGGAGATCGCCGCCGCCCTGCGCCTGTCGCCGCGGACGGTGGAAAAGCACGTCGAGAACCTGCTGCGCAAGACCGGGGCGCGCTCCCGCACCGAGCTGGCCGTCACGTCCCGCCACCCCACTACGTAGGCGCGGTCCGGCGCTACGTGTTCTCCCCGATGTGCCCGGCGCGTCCGGGCGGCGCATCCTCATCCCAGCGTCCCGAGACGGGCTCGGGACCACAGGGAAAGGGAGGACTCATGCTGGAGTCCAAGAACATAGCCAACCCGGACGACAAGAGGAGCTTCGAGCATGGCGAGGTCAGCCTGGTCAATCTCACCGGGTTCACCGTGGGCCGGGCCGACTTCCGGCCCGGCTGGCGGTGGTCCACCGACGTGAAACCGCTCGTCGGGACCGACAGCTGCCAGCTCGCCCACAGCTCCTACGTCGTGTCCGGCCGGTTCCACGTGAGGATGGACGACGGCCGGGAGCTGGAACTCGGGCCGGGCGACGCCCACCTGGTCGGCCCCGGCCACGACGCCTGGGTGGTCGGCGATGAGCCGTGCGTGACCATCGACTTCATCCCGACCGGCGACACCGCGGGCGGCCGCGTCGGCCGCTGCCCGTGCGGGGTGGAGTTCCGGGTCGCCACCGACGACCAGCTCGACCACCTGGTGGCGGCCATCCGGGAGCACGCCAAGGGGTCGCACGACCACGAGGTGAGCCGCGAGCAGGTGCTCGCCGAGCTCGGCGTCCAGCGAGAACAGCCTGACATGCCAGGGACACCGAGCCCGAGGCGGTGGCTGTTCCTCGGGGTGCTGATCGACGTGCTGACCGAGCCGGGCGCCCCGGTCACGGTGGCCGAGGGCATCCTGCCCGAGGGCGCCTCCCCGCCCGCGCACCTGCACGCCGCCCTCGACGACAGCTTCTACATCCTCGACGGCCGCATGGTGATCCACTGCGGCGACGACGTGTGGCAGGCCGGCCCCGGGAGCTGGGTGCAGTTCCCGGCCGGCGTCCCCCACACCTTCCGGGTGCTGGGCGGGCCGGCCCGGGTTCTGATGGTCCACGCCGACGACAGCTTCCTGGCCGCGGTGCGGCAGATCGGCCGCCCGGCCACCGGCACCGACGTCCCGGACGCCACGCCGGGCCCCACCATGGAGGAACTGGACCGGGCGTTCGCCGCCCACGGCATCACCAATGTCGGCCCGCCGATGGAACAGGCCGAGGCCGAGCGCCTGATCGGCCAACTGGCCGGAACGGCCATCCCCAACTGAGGTAACTCAACCGCCGGCACGTCACAAGCGGGCTGCCTGCATCGGCCAGGTAGCCCGTACGGCACCGGCATCAGCCATCCCCATGCGTGCAAACCCGCTGCAACGGCGGCCGGCCAGGCTGACCGCGACGACATCACCCGATCTGGAGGACGCCATGGCCGGACGCGGTACCGCCAAGACCGTCGATGAGCTGCTCGTCCAGGCCAGGGCCATGCTGCCGCACCGTCCCTCGCCCGCCGAAGCCCTGCATGCGCAGGCCCGCGGCGCTCTGCTGGTCGACATCCGCGGCGACGACCAGCGGCGCGACGGCCTGATCCCCGGCGCCATCGTCGTGCCCCGCAACTCCCTGGAATGGCGCTGCGATCCCGCGTCGCAGTGGCGGCACCCCGCCATCACCCGCCGGGACCTGCACATCATCCTCATCTGCGACCAGGGCTACCAATCCAGCCTGGCAGCGGCGACCCTGCAGCAACTCGGCCTGATCCACGCCACTGACCTGGACGGAGGATTCACTGCCTGGGCCGCAGCCGGCCTGCCCGTGATCGCCCCGTCGGCAGTCGGCCAGGACCGATCGGTAAACCGTCACCTTGACACATCACCGCGCTGATTCTGGCCCAGCGATGTCCACGATAATGAATGATCTGTACGAGCCAGCCGCTTGGTCGGCTTGGTTCATCGGGCGCTCCGAGTCGGCGATCTGATTTCCTACCAGAACGATGGGGGAAGGCTCTACGGCGATCGCCCGCCAGGTCGAGAGCGCGCGAGTGAGTATTCCACTTCGTACATAGATATGCACCCAGGCGACACACTATTTCGGCAGAAGCGGACGCCGACCGCTCGTCTGGCTATATGCACGACGGGGACACAGATCACCTGCTTCGGTGCGACCTCAGGTGGCCGGCTTGACGACGCGGTTGCCGGCCAGGCGGATACTTGCGTGCCGTGTGCCGGCCCTGTCGCCACCGTCCGTGATGGCAGCCGACGTGCCGCCAGCGCCGGCCGGAGCCGCCGCGGTGAGCATCCCGGCGCGGAAGTGAGCGTGGCGGAGACACTCATCGGCCGGGCATGCGAGCAGCCTGGGTTCGCCGTGAGTGACGTCCGATGCTCACGGCGAACGACCGTAACACCGTCCTCCCGGCAGTCTTGCCCTGGCGGAGCGGGTTAGCGGCTGGGGCTGTGTGGCCGTGGTGGTGACGGCCGGCGTGCTGGCGGCGGGCCGCCTGGATCGGGGCCGGGCTGTCCGGGTGCGGCCGGCTGCGGGGCGGGCCGTGCTGGCTGGGGGAAGGACAGCCCGGCGAGCTGGGCGGCGGTGCTGGCGCGCGGGGCCGGGCGTGGCTGCGCAGGCGGGGCCGGGCGGGCGGCGGCGTAGAGGCGTTCAGCGGCGGCGCGGGCGGCGGCGGCCTGGGCGGCGCGCTGCTGGGATTCGCGCAGGTCGGCGACGGCTTCGGCGAGCGCGGCCAGCCTGGTGATGAGCACGATCGGGGTCAGCGACCGGTCGCCGGTGAGGTAGGCGAACGCGGATAGCAGCCGGGCGGCTTGCCGGAGCTGGTTCCCGGCCGGGGTGGGCGGGGGGATGCGGCCGTAGGGTGCGCGGGCGGCGCGGTCGTAGGCGTCGGCGGCCTGGCGCAGGATGCGGCTGCCGAGCGTGGCGGCGGCCACGTGCAGAGTGTCGGAGGTGGCCCAGGCGGCGTCGGCGGCGGCAGCCGGGTCGGTCCAGGCCAGGTTGCGGATCTGGGCCGTGGCGTCGGCGGCGGCGCGGGTGGCGTGCTCCCAGAGCGCGTTCCGCTCCTCGGCGGTCAGGTTCGGATGCGCGCGGCCGGGGGTGGCCCGGTGCGGGGTCCACCGCTGCCGCAGCTTGGGCCAGCTCAGATCCGCTGCGAGTTTCCCTCCTCCGTACCAGATGGGGCCGCCGTCTTTGGCGGTGTCGCCGGGGAGCGCGACCGCGTACCCGGTGACCTGGCCGGGGTTGCTGACGCTGAACCGCTTGCGCACCAGCACCGCGGCCTGGTCCAGCCGGGCGAAGAACTCCTGCTCGCTGTTCGCGGACGCGGCGGCGGTGGTGACCTGCCGTCGCAGCGTGACGCGGGGGGCCTCGTCCAGGCCGCGGCGGGCGGCCTTCTCGTTCTCCGCGCGGGTCGGGCGGCGGGCCGCGGTCCGGTCGGCGGGCGCGGTGGAGCGCAGCCCGTAGCGCTGCTCGGCGGCCAGGCAGGCGGCGCGGACCTTGTACCGTTCCCAGGACAGGCTGGGCTTGCCGCCGTCCTGGCGGGCCAGCATGGCGACCAGATGGATATGGTCATCGCCGTGCCGGACCGCGACCCAGCGCACGGCCTCGTCTTCCTGACCGTACGGGGACAGCCCGGTACGGTGCATCACGTCATGCGCGATGGCGGCCCATTCATCGTCGCTGAGCATCCGGTCCTCTGGCGCGGCCCGCATCGAGCAGTGCCACACCGGCCGCGCGTACGCTCGCTTGCCGAGGGCGGCCTGCGGCTGCAACAGCAGCCCCGCGAGCTTGGTGAAGTCCCGGCTGCCATCGGGCCGTAGCGGGGGTTCGAGGTCGGCTGGGTGACGCCAGCCAGCCACTATGTGGGGATCTGCATGTTCCTCATGGCGGCCGGGACCGAACAGGTAGTACAGCAACGGCTGGACGTGCTCCCCGCGCGGGGTGCTGATCTTCCCGATCACGTGGTCACCGTCGCCGCGACCCTCGGCCCAGGGCTTTGCGCACGGCGTCGGCTACCTGGTCGATGTGGTCGGCGCGGCGGATGCTCTGGGCCGCCCAGGCAGGCAGGTTCCCGGCGGGCTGCCCGGTGGCGTTCAGCTTGCCGGCCGCCTGATTCAGGTTCGTGGCGATGCGGCGGACCAGCCCGGCCGCGCGCATCAGCTCGGTCAGCACCAGCGCCAGCGGCTCCTGGCCGCTGACCGGGTTGCCGTTCGCGGCGGCGGTCAGCGCTGCCTGAGCGGCGTACGCTCGGCGGGCCATCCCCGCCCGCCCGGCCGCCTCTGCGAGGATGGCGTATTCCTCGCCGCTCAGCGTGAACTCCACCCGGCGCGTACGCGGGACCGGCTGCCGGGCCCGCCGCCGGCCCTGCCCGCTGACGCCGGTTCCGCTGGTTCCGTTGACGGTGCCGGTCATCAGCTATTGCTCCCCGCTCGCCGCGCCCAATTCCTGGCCCCCTTTGCTCAAAAGTCCCGCCGGTTTCCTCTCGGCGAGAGTATTACCGGGGCGCTGCCCCGGTGCCAGTGTACGTCTGGACCGCGCCCGGTCCAGACGTAAGTGGGGGTTTAGCTCACATCTTGCTGCCGGTGGTTCCGGGCTGCTTTCATCCAGAGCAAAAGGCGCTGGTTAGCGGCCGCGCATTCCGCCCTCCTCGCCGCTGAGGTGGCGGTCGCTGGCGCACGCGGGAAGGCGAGATCGAGTCCTGGGTGACCCCAGGCTCTCCAGGTTCCTGCCGGGCTGCCGGCCGCGCTGAGCCGCAGGCCAGCGGCCGGACGTATGTGCCCCGTGAGGCTACCGTGGCGCAATGGGGCCAGGTCGGCGATCACCACACAGGCGTGTTTATGTGAATGCTTGAACACGCCAGATCGGGACGTATCCCCGGTTTACGTGGTCAAGCAAAAAAATTCTGCCGCACTGGTCAGTGATATCCAGTGCTGCCGGGTGATGTCCAGTGATGCGGAGTCATGCCTGGCCCCGTTTAACGCGGTCTATGATAGCGCACGTTGATTTGCCGCCCGGCCGCAAATACGTAGCTTTAAATCATGCCAGGGGACCAGCATCGCCGTGAAAACGGGGACCGGGAATGAGGAACCGGACCGGCATCCAAGCCGCCCATCCGGGACCAGCCGGGTCATGCCCGCCCCCGGCCGCGCACAGCCAGCACGACGAACGCCCCGACGGCGACGGGCACTCCGAAGATGACCAGCAGACCAGCCTGGATGCCTATGTTGCCCGGCTGGTCGATGCCGCCCCGCCCCTGTCCAGCCAGCAGCGTGACACGCTCGCGCTCCTCCTGCGCCGCCCCCGCCGCCGGTAACCGCCCGGACGCCCCGGCTCCCGGCACCGGGGCCCGGGCATCCTGGCCGGGATCAGGCGGCGTCCGGCTGCCGCCAGGTGACCGTGACCGTGGCCGGGTCGAACGGGCGGCGCGCACCGCGGCCCGGCGAGTGCAGCGTGACCGACATCAAGGTCTTGATGACCGCCCGCTGGCGGCTGAGGTCCAGGTCCGCCCAGACAGCGGCGGCGTTCTCGGCGGCCACCAGCGGGGCCAGCACGTTCTCCCGCGCGGCGTGCTCCAGCTCGGTGCCGATCTCCTCCAGCCGGAGGTTCGCCCGCCCGGTGGCGGCGAGCAGCTGCGGCCGGGTGATCAGCCCCAGCGCCCGGTCGGCGGCCATCTCCTCCAGGTTGCGGCGGATCGCCGCCGCCTCCTCCCGCAGCGCCACCACATCCGGGCCGCTCTCCGGCACGGCCACCAGATCGGCGGCATCAGCGCGGGACAGCCGCTCGATCACGAGCTTCTCGATGAACTCCTCGACCGGCTCGGCCTGCCGGGCCACGTGCTCGCCGGGCCAGGACCGGTCCCGGGTCGGCATCGAGCACCGGTAGACCCGGTGCCCGGTATGCGACGGACCCCCGGCCACCACGTTCCCGCACGGGCAGCACGCCAGCCCGCCCAGCAGCGTCCGCACCCCCCGCGGCGGCTTGCGGGCCGGGTCCTCCAGGATGCCGCGCACCGCCCGCCACGTCTCCTCCGGCACCAGCGGCTCCCACTGGCCCTGGCCGACGATCTCCCCGTGGTAGACCGACAGGCCCGCGATCCGCGGGTTCAGCAAGATGCTGCGGATGCTGGCCCGGTTCCACCGGGTCGTGCCGCGCCGGTCCCGCTGCGGCGGCGTCAGCTCCAGCCTGGTCCACTCCCGCATGACCCCGCTGACCGTCCCCCCGCCCAGCAGCGCCGCGCACGCCTCCGCCACCGCCGGGCCCTCTACCGGGTGCGCGGTCACGTGGTCCTCGCGGTACCCGAACGGGCGCGGGCCGCCGGTGAACCGCTTGCCGTTGACCGCCGCCTGCTCGTTGGCCAGCTTCTGCCGCTCGGCCTTGCGCTCCTGCTCGGCCTTGGCCACCGCGATCAGGATCCGGGCGTGCAGCCGCCCGGAGTCGGTGCCCAGGTCGATGTTCCCGTCCACCTCGGCGAACCGCACCCCGGCCTTGTCGAACCGGGGGATCAGGTACTCCAGGTCCAGCGGCTCGCGGATGAACCGGTCCCACTTAAAGCACAGCACCGCGTCCACCGCCCGCGCGTCGACCAGCCGCATCGCCTCCTCATACCCCGGCCGGTACTTCCCCGGCCTGGTCGGGTCCTTGCGGGTCACCCCGATGTCGTTATCCGACAGCCGGTACACCACCGTCCAGCCGCGCTCGCGGGCCTTCTGCTCCAGCTTGGCCATCTGGTTGGCCACGCCGTGCCCGTCGTGCGGCCTTGTCCATGCTGATCCGGACGTAGATCAGGCAGCGGATGACGCCGTCGGGCGGCCTGCTGGCCTCGGCTAGCTGTATCGCGTCACGGATCGTCATATGTGTTAATATAACGGACAGGAGCCGAAGTGCCGCCACGACCACCGGCTCAAGCAGCACCCCCGATGGAAGGTCGACCAGCTCCCCGACGGCACCTTCCGGTGGACCACCCCGCCGGGCGGACCTACGACACCGAACCCACCCGGTATCCGGTCTAGTCACCGCAGGATGGTCAGCGGAGGGTAGGGGCGTTACGCTCGCTGCATCACGCTGGTGGGGAGGTGCCGTGATGGCAGGGCCTGGAGATGAGATAGCAGCCGCAGAAGGTCAGGGCCGTGGCGAGTTCCGCGCGTCGCACGCCGACCGCGAGCAGGCGATCGAGGTGCTCAAGGCGGCGTTCGTCCAGGGCCGGCTGGCCAAAGACGAATTCGACCTGCGGGTGGGCCGGGCGTTCGCGGTCCGGACCCACGCGGAGCTGGCCGCAGTCACCGACGGTCTCCCGGCCGAGTCGGCCACAGCGAAGCCGCCCACGTCCGCGCGCGCCCCGAGCGAGCCGCCAGTTGTGCGGCCCGGCCCGCTGATCACGGTGGCGACCGCGGTTTGCGCGGGCGTGTGGATGGTCGGGTTCCTCGTGCCCTGGCCCAAGGATTCCGAGGGCGGTGCCCCCCACGGAGTCGTCTTGCTGGTCTACCTGACCACCCCCATCTACCTGTTCGTTCTGGCCATGACCCTGTGGCTGGGCGGGGCAGTGATGGTTGAGTCATGGCTTAAGCGGCGTTCCTGCGGCGGGGGGCCCGGCGTGTGTCGGCATGGCAAACACCTGCCGACGTGCGCCCACCGAACCCACCCGGTACCCGATTTAGCCGCCGCCAGGGTAGTAAGCGGAAGGTGACGGCGTTACGCTTCCTGCATCACGCTGGTGGGGAGGCACGTGATGGCAGGGCCTGGAGAAGAGACGGCAGCCGCGGAAGGCCGGAGCCACGGCGACCTCCGCGCGGGCCACGCTGACCGCGATCAGGTGATCGGCACCCTCAAGGCCGCATACGTGCAAGGCGGGCTGACCGAGGATGAACTCGACGCGCGGGTCGAACAGGTATACGCGTCACGAACATACGCCGAACTAGCCGAGGTGACCGCCGACATCCCCGACGAGCTGACCAGAGCCCGGCCCCCGCGCGACCCGTGGCGGGCGACGAAGGTGGCCTGGGGAGTCGTATACGCGCTGATCCTGCCAGGCCTCATGACGCTTGTTGCTCTCCCCGGCGGGCCCGCTCCTCTCACCGCCAGGGAGGTGGTCATCTATTCCGCGGTCGTCTATGCCGTTTTCTGGGTTCTCGGCGTGTCCGTGATGGTCGCCTGCCGTCGCGGGAAGCGCTCCGGCGGGCAACTGCCCCCGAGGTCGGCGCCAGGCGCAGGCGGGTAACGGGGGAGGCGCCAGTGATCACAGGACCGGGAGACGAGATAGCAGCAGGCGCCAGTGGCAGTCTGCCCGAATGCCACGCCAACCACGAGCACCGCGATCAGGTGATCCGCACCCTCAAGGCCGCCTTGGTGCAAGGCCGGCTGACCGAGGACGAATACGATTCGCGGGCGGCCCAGGCGTCCGCCTCGGGGTCCCATGCCGAGCTGGCCGCGCTCACCGGCGACCTCCCCGTCGGCCGGATGGATGCTCCGCCCCGGCCGCCGATGGCCAACGACGTGCGGGTCGGCGTTTGCGTGATTATCGCAGCGGCCAGCGTGGTTACGGGCATCCTCCTGTGGCAGCCGGATAACGCGCTAGCGTTCATGACGTTTATCGTCGCGGCCGTTACCCTGCTCGTGACCCCGATCGTCACGGTGGGCCTGATATTC
>CAVPIM010000012.1:0-168196 GCA_963704995.1 uncultured Actinomycetes bacterium
GCTTACGATCCAGCGCGTGCTTCACAGCGCCAGCTCGATCGCGGTCGTGGGCCTCTCGGGCAACGAGCTGCGGGCGAGCAACTTCGTTGGCTACTACCTCAAACGGCATGGCTACCGCGTGATCCCCGTGAATCCCCGCGAGACGCAGATCCTCGGAGAGACCTGCTATGCGAGCCTGCTGGACATACCCGTGCCGGTGGATGTCGTCAATGTCTTCCGCGCGCCGGATGCACTGCCGGGGATCGCGCAGGAGGCAGTGGCGATCCACGCCGGCGCCCTCTGGTGCCAGTTCGGCGTGATCAACGAGGAGGGCGCGCGTATCGCCGAGGACGGTGGGGTAACGGTGATCATGGACCGCTGCCTTAAGGTTGAGCACGCACGCTACGTGGGCCGGATGCACTGGCTCGGCTTCAACACGCAGCGCATCACGTCCGTCCGCTCCGGGCTCCAGTAGCTGACGGGAGGCGGTGACCAGGCTCCTAACTTCCGCGACCATCCGGACCGCTCGGGGATGAGCACGACTTACTTCTGGCACGGCCTGTTCAGGACTTATGGCTATTCCGCGCGAGCGCGCCGGAAGCGCATGCTCGCAGCATCCGGTTGTATTTGTGGAGAAGCACATGACTTTTATCGACCAGGGTGCCGCTCGGATCGCTCACCAAGAAGTAAGCACCGGACGCCTGATCAACGGAGCCCATTCCTAGTCGTCAAGGAGGACAACAACCATGGGCCGTTACGCTGAAGCGTTCCAGCAGAGCCTCGCCGACCCGGAGCGTTTCTGGGGCGCGGCAGCGAGCGGAATCGACTGGTACCGCCAGCCGACGGTCGTGCTGGACGAGTCCAACCCACCCTTTTACCGCTGGTTCGCTGACGGCACGCTGAACACCTGCTTCAACGCCTTGGACCGGCATGTGAACAACGGCCGCGGCGACCAGGCCGCCCTGATCTACGACAGCCCGGTCACCGGTACCAGCCGGAAGCTGACCTACCGGCAGCTCCTCGATGAGGTCGCGCGGTTCGCAGGCGTGCTGCGCGGGCTCGGCACGGGCGCTGGTGACCGCGTGGTCATATATATGCCGATGATTCCCGAGACAGTGGTCGCGATGCTCGCCTGCGCGCGTCTCGGCGCCGTGCACTCGGTCGTGTTCGGTGGCTTCGCCGCGCCCGAACTGGCCGCCCGCATCGACGATGCCGCGCCCAAGGTCGTCGTGTCGGCTTCCTGCGGCATCGAGGTCAGTCGGGTGCTGGAGTACAAGCCCATCCTGGACAAGGCGATCGAGCTATCGTCCAGGAAGCCGGGCCGGTGCGTCATCCTGCAGCGGCCGCAGGCAACGGCGGCGCTGACCGAGGGCCGTGACCTGGACTGGCAGGACGTGATGGCGGCCGCCGAGCCCGCCGACTGCGTCCCGGTCGCGGCCACTGACCCGCTCTACATCCTGTACACGTCTGGCACTACCGCGAAGCCGAAGGGCGTTGTCCGCGACAACGGGGGCCACGCCGTCGTGCTGCGCTGGAGCATGGACAACATCTACGACACCAAGCCCGGCGAGGTCTTCTGGGCCGCGTCCGACATTGGCTGGGTTGTCGGGCATTCCTACATCGTCTACGCCCCGTTGCTGGCGGGCTGCACCACGGTGCTGTATGAGGGCAAGCCGGTCGGCACCCCGGACCCCGGGGCGTTCTGGCGGGTGATCGCCGAGCACGGGGTTAAGGCGATGTTCACCGCGCCCACCGCCTTCCGCGCGATCAAGAAGGAAGACCCGGCTGGTGATTTTGCCAGAAAGTACGATCTGTCTGGCCTCCGGTACCTGTTCCTGGCGGGCGAGCGGCTCGATCCGGAAACCTACCGGTGGGCAGGCGAGCTGCTCGGCATCCCGGTAATCGACCACTGGTGGCAGACTGAGACCGGCTGGCCGATCGCGGCCGACCTGATGGGACTTGAGCCGCTGCCCACCAAGCCGGGCTCGCCGAGCGTGCCGGTACCCGGCTACGACTTGCACATCGTTCAACTCGGTCAGCGGCGCCGACGTCCCGCCCGGCACCACCGGGGAGATTGTGCTGCGGCTGCCGCTGCCACCGGGATGCCTGACCACCCTGTGGGGTGACGACCAGCGGTTCATCGAGTCCTACCTGGTGCAGTACCCCGGCGCCTACATCACGGGGGACGGCGGATTCCGCGACAGGGATGGATATGTCTATGTGATGGGCCGTACCGACGACGTCATCAATGTCGCCGGGCACCGGCTCTCCACCGGGGAGATGGAGGAGATACTCGCCAGTCATCCCGCCGTCGCCGAATGCGCGGTCATCGGCGTCAATGACCCTCTCAAAGGCCAGATCCCGCGCGGATTCGTAGTACTCAAAGCGGGCATCGAGACCGACCACGACGTGCTGAGCGCCGAGCTGGTCGGCCTAGTCCGCGCTCGGATTGGCGCAGTCGCCGCGCTGCGCCGGGTTGACGTCGTGGCGGGTCTGCCGAAGACTCGTTCGGGCAAGATCCTGCGCAAGACCATGCGCGGCATCGCCGACGGCAACAACGACGAACGCGTGCCCTCCACCATCGACGACCCTGCCACCCTCGACGCGCTGCGCCCCGTCCTGCGGGACAGCGGCTGACCAAGAGAGCTCTTTCTGCGCTGAGCCGTGAGGTGCAACGCGACCGTCCACAGTTAGCAACCAACATGCAGAAGGCCCCTTCCATGATCGGAAGGGGCCTCTGACTTGCTATTTGGCAGCGGGGGCAGGATGAACCTGCGACCTCTGGGTTATGAGCCGCACGACGCCCGCCTCCGCCGTCCCGGCGGGTCTCACGCGTCGCTCCCCACCTCGGCATATGTTGGCCAGGCGCCTCCGGGCGTCCCGCTTGTCTTCCCCAGTGTCAGTCCGATCTCGCTGCGTTCGGTTTACATATCCGTTTACAGGGACATGCGCTGGCCTGCGGGTTTCTGCATCTCTCCCGTCCTCCTCGTAGCGCCAGTCCTTGGCCGCGGCCGACGTGTCCAGGCTCGCGAAGCGACCGCGTAGCCAATGCCGCGTAGTTAAGGTCCGGAGGCGGTTGTCGAGCAGGCTGGGCTTGGCGTGTTGAGTGTGTAGGTGCCGTAGCCGGTGCGGGTGAAGAAGCCGAGCTTGGCCCATTCGCCGAGCTGGGTGTGCATGTTGCGGGGCTTGACTCCCAGGAGCTGGGCGAGTTCGCGGCCGCTCCATTCCCGTGGGGGCTGGCTGGTGATGATCTCGGTGATGCGCTGCCGCCGGGTTGGTGGCTGGTCCGGGCGTGGCGCCCTGGCGGAGTAGCGGGCGCGGCTAGGCGCGCCCGCCGCCAGGGGCGGGGTGTGGAGGGTGATGTCGATCGCGGTGATGGCGGCGGGGAGCCGTGGGCGGGTGTCGTCGTTGTCGTGGTAGCGGGACGTGGAGCATTTGACGATACGGGCGCTGTAGCGGGCCCGCCGGGCGGGCAGCAGCGTGGCCAGGATTGCGCGGCCGATGACGCCGGGCTGGCCTGCCGGGTCATCGGGCAGATGCCCGCGGCGGCGGTGAGCTGCTCGCGGGCGGCCTCCAGGGCGGAGGTGAAGCTGGCCCGGTCCGGGTCGGTGCCGGGCTGGGTCTCGATGGCATCGGTCATGGCCATCCGCAGCAGCTGGTAGAGGGTCAGCAGTGCCCAGGTTTCCTGTTCCAGGCCGCTGCGGTCACCCGAGCGCAGCACGTGGCCGTCCAGCAGGGTGTGCCGCAGCGCGTAGTAGGCGCTCTCGATCTCCCACCGTTCGTGGTAGAGCCGGACCAGGGCTGGTGCCGGGTAGCGGTGGTGGTCGGTCAGGGTGGTGATCAGCCGGTAGGTGTCCCCGGTGCGGCTGCCGTCAGAGCCGGTGATGGTCACGTCGGCCTCGATGATCCGCACGGCCAGCCCGTCGAGGTCGGAGAGGTAGGAGCCGTCAGGCAGGTGCCGCAGGACGCGGGGGTTGCGGGCGGAGCGGGCGCGGGCCAGCAGCATCGCCCCGGTGGCATGGACCTCGGCGAGGAAGGTGTTCGCGTCGAAGGCCCGGTCGAGCAGCAGGAGCATGCCCGGGCGCAGCAGGTGCAGCAGCCGCCGGGCCAGGTAGGCCTCATCCCGGTCGCCAGCCGAGCCGAGCACGGCGCCGAGCAGGCCCGCGGGTGCCGGTCTCGGCCAGGGCCATCAGCCGCAGCGTGGGATACCCGGCGAAGCCCATCCGGAAGCGGATCCGCCCGATCCATGACCGGTTCTGGTCAGTGTCGGGGACCTTCAGGGAGTTCAGGCCATCGAAGGCGACCGTGCGCAGCCCGGCGAAGCACACCCCCGGGGTGCGCGGCCAGGCCAGCGGCCCGGCCACCACCTCAAACAGCGCTTTCACCGGTGCTGGCCCGAGGCGGCGGCGCAGGTCCCGCAGGGCCTTCTCCGACGGGGACGGCACGTCCAGGCCCGCCAGCCCGGCGGTCAGCTTGGCCCAGACCCGCAGCATAGCCCAGCTGCGGGAACATCGCCAGCGCGAGCAGGAAGTACACCCCGGTCCGGGACGGCAGGGCCCGCAGCCGGCGCTGCACTGTCCTGGTCTGCTCCAGGACATCATCGACCAGCTCGAACGGCAGGTACTGCGTTAACTCGCCCAGGTGGCCCGGGGCATACACCCCGGCGGCGGCCGTGACGGTACGGGTGATCGTGGCAGTGGCAGACTGAACGTCTCAACGGGACCTCTGGTATCTGGAAGATCTTGGCGGATTGACCTGATCTACCAGAGGTCCCGTCTCCTGCCAGCCACAACACGCCACGCAAGATCCACTTGACTTGCCCCCATACGCCTAACTACGCGGCATTGCGCGTGTGACGGCCCATAAGGCCGCCATTGACGCGGTGGCTGCGAGTCGGATAACCGGGAGCGAGGAAGACGGCCGTGCGCACAGCATCTGGTCAGTGTTCGTTGAGTCATCTTGATCTGCGCGCCTGCGGAGTGTGGGCCGGCGTGCGCCCGGGCGGGCCTCCCAAGGCACAGCCCGGGGCGCTGACGCCGGGCGAGCGGCACCGCGCGCGGCGCTGCCTTGATAGAAGTCCTAAGGGTTATTTCGGCAAGGCGCGGGGTTCATGATTGTTCAGGTGCGGTAGGCATCTCGACGGTGGGCCACGTCTACGACCGTCACTATGCGGTCTTTGTCGTCAATCCGGTAGATCACGCGATAAGTACCGCGGCGGGCACTGAACCTGTCGTCCATTGGCGGGAGCAGCCTCTTGCCGATCCGGTGAGGATCTGCAAGCAGGGGTCCTGTGATGAACTCATAAGCAGCCGCAGCAACGGCCTCCGGAAGCGTCTCGCTCAGCGCGCGGCGGACGGTGGAAGTCGTCCGCAGCTCATAGGGCCCTGCTTCGAGCTCACCGCTCACTGCGCCTGGCGCCGCCTCAGCGCCTCGGCAAGTTCCTCGGCGGAGACATACTCACCGCGAGCCAGCTCTGCGTCAGACTCGGCCAGGCGGTTCATCGTCGCGGCGTCGCGCATGATCTCCAGAGTCTCCTCCAGCGCTTCCAGATCCTCTGGAGCGATAAGGATGGCCGATGGCCTGCCGTGTACGGTCACGGTCACCCGCTCGTGATGGTCGTGAACACGCCCGACGAGCTCAGACAGGTGGGACTTGACGTCGCCCAGCGGAAGCACGGTCATGGTCAAAAGTATGACCAAAAATACTCGAGGCGTCAAAAACGGCGGAGCTACCGCACACAAGTCCGTTTACAAACTACAAGCAAGAGGCCGGTTCTCTGTTCGAGAACCGGCCTCTGACCTTGGTAGCGGGGGCAGGATTTGAACCTGCGACCTCTGGGTTATGAGCCCAGCGAGCTACCGAACTGCTCCACCCCGCGTCGGTGTGCCTTCACTTTATGGCCAACGGCAGGCGTAGGCAAATCAGCGCCGCGCGGCGGCCTGGGACCGCACCACGAGCACGACGGCGGCGACGATCAGGGCCCCGCCGAGCAGCATCGATGCCGTCAGGGCCTCACCCAGCAGGGACGTGCCCAGGATCACGGCGATGACCGGGTTGACGTAGGCGTAGGTGGCGACGGTGGCCGTGGGCAGGCGGCGCACGGCCACCACGTAGGCGCTGAACGCGATGATCGAGCCGGGTCCGATGAGGTACGCCAGGGCCAGCCATGAGGCGGCCGATACGTGCGCCGGGTCGAACTGGCCGAATTCGCCGGTCACGGCGGCTGCCGCGAGCAGCACCGTCCCGCCGGCGAGCATCTGCATCGAGGTGGCGAGCAGCGGCCGGGACGGGAGCGGCACCCGCCGCGAGGCGATGGTGCCGGATGCCCAGCTGACGCTGGCCACGAGGATGATCAAGATACCGGTCCCGGGGGAGCCGCCTGCGGCCCCGTGCCCGGCGGCCGCGTGGCTGGCGCTACCGCCGAATGGCCCGGCCAGGAACGCCACACCGATCACGCCCGCGACCAGCCCAGCCAGGGCCAGCAGGCTGATCCGGGCTCCGTTGACGACGCGGTCGATGACGATCAGCCACAGCGGGACCGTGGCCACGAGCAAGGCGGCCAGCCCGGACGGGACACTTCGCTCGCCCACCGACACCCCGCCGTTGCCCCCGGCCAGCAGCAGGGTGCCGACCAGGGCCGCTGACCACCAGCCCGCGGCCCGGGGCGGGTCGGTGGCGCGCAGCTCTGGACCGCCGGACCAGAGCGCGAACGGGAACATGAGCATCCCCGCCACGACATACCGGATACCCGCCATCAGCAGCGGCGGCAGAGTCTCAACGCCCACCCGGATGGCGAAGTACGTGCTGCCCCACAGCACCCACACCACCAGCAGCGAAAGCCATCCGGCCTGCCGGACGCGGTCCGCGGCCCGGTCCGGCCCCGCCCCGGCCGCCCCTGCCCCGCTGCTGCCCAGTTCTCCTGTCTCCTCCGGCGCGTTGGCCACTCAGCCACGCTGCCCGCAAGACAAGCCTCAGGCCAGTGAGGGGAACGCCAGATGAAGACCAATTCCTGCCACGCCAGGGGACTCCGCGGACCCGGTCACCGCCGCGAGACCCGGGCCCGGACCCAGACCTGGAGGCGCTGGGCCCATGTCATGACCGGGCTGGTCACGGCCGGGCTCAGTCCGGCAGCGTGCGCGGCAGTCCGAATCTGGGCAGCACGCTGTTGTCGAACCGGGTCAGCGCGCAGATCTGCGGGCCGGCCAGGGTGGCGACCAGCAGCCCGTTGGCGTGCGCCACCGCGGCGTGCGGGTCCCGCACATAGATCCCGAACGCGGGCTGGCCGTTGGCCCGGGTGGCGATCAGCCGGTACTGGCGGTCGCGCCAGACCGCGGTGAAGAACCGGCCCGTCAGCTCGCGGCCCAGGTACTCCAGCGGCAGCGGCGGCATGGCCAGCAGCACGTCCTCGGTGAGCAGGGCCACGATGTCGTGCACCGCGCCGCTCTCGAACGCCTCGGTCAGCCGGGCCACGAGCTGCTGCTCGGCCGGGGAGCCGGGCGGCGGCGCGGGTTCCCGCTGCCCCGCCGGGCCCAGGCGGCGGGCCATCGCGGCGCGGGCCCGCTTGAGGGCGCTGGTCACCGACTCCTCGGTGGACTCCAGCATGCCGGCCACCTCGCTGGCCCGGAAGGCCAGCACGTCGCGCAGGATGAGCACGGCCCGCTGGCGGGGCGGCAGCAGCTGGAGTGCGGTCACGAACGCCAGCGAGATGGCCTCCCGCGTCTCGTACCGGGCCTCGGGGCCGGGCGCGCGGTCCGCGAGCCCTTCGACCAGGGCGTCCGGGAACGGCTCCAGCCAGGTCACCTCGCCCAGCCTGGTGGGCTCCAGCGGCTCCGCCCAGGACGGCGGGGATCCGGCCCGCGGGCGCCTGCTGCCCGAGCGCAGCGCGTTCAGGCAGCGGTTCGTCGCGATCCGGTACAGCCAGGTGCGGACCGAGGATCGCTCCTCGAACCCGCGCAGCCCCTGCCACGCCGCGAGCATGGTTTCCTGCAGCGCGTCCTCGGCGTCCTGCGCGGACCCGAGGATCCGGTAGCAGTGCACCAGCAGCTCCCGCCGGTGCACCCCGATGAGCTGGCGGAACGCCTCGCCGTCGCCGGAGCGCGCGCGGGCGATCAGCTCCGTGGTCACGACCGCATCACCTCTTCTTCAGTTGCTTCCCCACGGCTGCCCATACTGACCCCGGCAGGACCGGAAACTGGGCGCCCGGGCCCCGGCCTGCGGCTCCCGGCCGGCTCACCTGAAATTCCGCGCCGCGCCTCCGCCCGCGGCCGCCCAGTCTGCGGGCCACCGCGTGTCAGCTTCTTCAGCAACGAAAAGCCACCCTCGCGGGCCCGTGACCCGCTCCGGATCCGGGCCTGACGCGGCGGGTGGCCCGTCACAGGAGGTGCTGACCATGCCCACGTTCTTGTTTTCCTACCGGGTGCCGGCGGACTACCAGCTGGGCCGCCCGGATGCGGCCGCGAGCTGGACCGCGTTCTTCGACGGGATGGGTGACCACGTGGTGGACCGGGGGCAGCCCGCGTCCCAGGCCGCGGAGATCGGCCACTGCGGGGCGGGCACCCGGCCCGGCGGGTACTCGCTGATCTCGGCCGCGGACCTGGAGACCGCGCTCACGCTGGCCAAGGGCTGCCCGGCCCTGGCCGAGGGCGGGGTGCAGGTCGGCCAGCTCGTGGACCTGGGGCCCGCCGCCTGACCAGCCTCATCAGCCTGGTCACCCTGGCTGGTCACCCTGGCTGGCCGGGCTGGCCAGCGCCGGGCTGGCCAGCACTGGGTTGGCCAGCACTGGGTTGGCCAGCACTGGGGCCGTGGCTCCGGTGGATGAGCCAGACGTTGGGTTCCCAGTACCGGCCCGTGTCCTGGTCACGGTCGATATGCACGGTGGCCAGGCCGGCCGGGAACACGTAGTCGCCGGTCTCCGGGAACCGCATCCCGGTCCAGGACTCCCAGTCCGCGACGTTCCCGGTGATGCGCAGTGAGCGGGGGAGGGCGGGGCCCAGACGGCCGCCGATCCGGGTGTGCACCCGGATCCACGGGTCGAACGGCGTCCCGTCCTCCCGCGTCCAGCGGGCGTAACGCCCGATCGGAATGGTCGGGTAACGCTCCTTCAGGTTCGGCCGGACCGGCGCGATCAGGTGGGCCAGCCCGGCGCCGGAGGCCAGCCCGGCCATGGCCCGCAACACCGCGGCCGACAGGCCGCGGCCCTGGTGGCGCGGCGGGATCTCGGCGGCCAGCGCGCACAGCGCCGTCGCTGTCCCGCCCGCCGCCCGCAGGGCGAACCCGGCCTCGATGGACGCGTCGATGCCTGGGCCGAGGGCCGCGTCGGCCCCGTCCCAGGCCACCGGGATGGTGTGGCCCTCGGCGAGCACCTGCCCCGGGCCGGCGTCGTACAGCACGAACTGCCACTGCGGAAAGGCCTCATACAGCTGGTCCCAGTACTGGTTGAGCACGTCACCGTGCCGGTTGTACTCCGGCCACACCTCGGACGACAGGCCGCCGATGCTGTCCCACAGCTCGGGCCGGTCGCAGTAGCGGATCACCTGCGGGGTCATGGTGCCTGGCGTACCGGCCGGAACACGTCGCGGAGCGTCTGCGCCAGCAGCGCGGGCTCGGCTACCGCCGGGAAGTGGCCGCCCCGGTCGTGCTCGGCCCAGGCGGTGAGGCGGAAGTACCGTTCGGCCAGCTCGCGGGGCGGCTTGGGGAACGGGACCCGCTCGCCGCCGAAGATACTGACCGCGGTGGGCACGGCGGGCGGGTCCCCGGGCGGCAGCGCCGCGCCGGGGTGGTGGCCGTAGGCCCAGTAGGGCAGCAGCGACGAGGTGATGGTGCCGGTGACCCAGTACAGGGTCAGCGTGCCGAGCAGCAGATCCCGGCCGAACGCGGGCTGGCCGTCGCCGCGGACCGCGCTCCAGGCGGTGATCTTCTCCCCGATCCAGGCGGCCAGGCCGGCCGGGGAATCGTTCAGCGCGGCGCCGAGCGTGGACGGCTTGGTCGTGTGCTCGTGGGCGTACCCGCCTTCCTCCGCCGTCCACGCGACCACCTCGGCCAGGAACGTCTCCTCGGCGGGGCTCCACGGCCGGGGCGCCGCGGCCAGTCCCGGCGTGGCCAGGTGGATGCCCGCGACCGCGGCGGGGAAGTCGCGGGCCAGCCACGCGGTGACCCCGGCCCCGAGGTCGCTGCCGTGCGCGGCGAACCGGGAGTAGCCCAGTCCCCCGGTCATCAGCCGGTACCACAGCGCGGCCACCGCGGCGGCGGTGAGGCCGCCCGGCGGCGGGGCGGCGGAGAAGCCGAACCCCGGCAGCGAGGGCACCACCACGGTGAACGCGTCCGCCGGGTCGCCGCCGTGCGCGGCCGGGTCGGCCAGCAGCGGGATCAGGTCCAGGTACTCGCAGAACGAGCCGGGCCAGCCGTGGGTCAGCAGCAGTGGCAGCGGGTCCGGGCCCTGGCCGGGCACGTGGACCAGGTGGATCAGCTGGCCGTCCACGGCCGCTTCCTGGTGGGTCAGCCGGTCCAGCCGGGCCTGGAACGCGGCCGTGTCGAACGACTGCCAGTCCGCCAGCAGCGCTTCCAGCCAGGACCGGGGCACGCCGCGTGCCCAGCCGTCCCCGTCCGCCGCGGGCAGCCGGGCCCGGCGCAGCCGTTCCCGCAGGTCGTCCACGGCGTCGCCGGCCAGGCTGACCCGGATGTCCCGGGTGCTCACATCGCCCACCCGGCCAGCATGGCAGGCCACTCATATCGATCATGGCCAGCAGCCACATTTCCCGCGGACGGTGCGCTTTTCCGGGGTGTTTTGTCCGGTTCGGCGCACGCTGCGCGGGAAATGTGGGCTGGAGCGGCCGGTGATACGGGGGCCGTGGTACGGGGGACGGGAAGGCCCCGGCGCGCGGGGCGCGCCGGGGCCTGGGTGGGGGATAGGGGAGGGGTCAGGTGTCCCTGGTGGCGTCCTGGGGGTCGAGGGACTCGGGGGACACCGTGGTCCGGGCCGGACCCGGCTCGTCCAGCACCTCGGCGGACACCGTGGCCCCGGGGACGGCCATGGCCGCGTCTGAGGCCTGGGTGCCGGCATCGGCCTCCGGCCAGGACTTCAGCTCCACCTGGGGGATGAGCCAGGAGGCCAGGAAGGCCAGGAAGGCGATCGGCACCGCCACCAGGAACACGGTCTGGATCGATTCCGCGTAGCCCGCCACGAAGCCCGCGTGCACCACGGCCGGCAGCTTGCTCAGCAGGGCGGGGGTGGCGTCCGCGCTGCTGAAGCCGGACGGGAGGGTCACCCCGTGCAGGTGGCTGGCCAGGTTCCCGATCAGCACGTTGGAGAAGATCGCGCCGAAGATCGCCGTGCCGAAGGACCCGCCGATGGACCGGAAGAACGTGGCCCCGGACGTGGCCACGCCCAGCTCGCTGTGCGGCACCCCGTTCTGCACGATGATGACGAGCACCTGCATCACGCCGCCGATGCCCAGACCCAGCACCAGCATGTAGATCGCGTCCAGGAACGTGGACGTGTGCACGCCCATCAGGTGCAGCAGGAACATGCCGACGGTCATCAGCGCGGTGCCCATGATCGGGAAGAACCGGTACCGGCCGGTCCTGGAGATGATCTGGCCGGAGCCGATCGACATGAACAGCAGCCCGGCCATCAGCGGCAGCAGGTACACGCCGGAGATGGTCGGCGAGATGCCCCGGACCACCTGGAAGAACGCCGGCAGGTAGGTGATGGCGCCGAACATCGCGAAGCCGACGATGAAGCCGACGACGCTGGTCACCGAGAACGTGCGCAGCTTGAACAGGTGCAGCGGCAGGACCGGCTCGGCGGCGCGCCGCTCGACCAGCACGAACACGCCGATGAGCACGACCCCGGCCGCACCCAGGATGTAGATGGGTGCCGAGTTCCACGCGTACGTGGTGCCGCCCAGGCTGGTCAGCAGGATCAGCGACGTCGCGGCCAGCGACAGCACCAGGGTGCCGAGGTAGTCGATGACGTGGTGCACCTTGGTCAGCGCGCCCGGCACCTGGACGGCCACCACGGCCAGCGCGACCAGGCCGATCGGCACGTTGATGTAGAAGATCCAGCGCCAGGAGAGGTTGTCCACGAAGACCCCGCCGAGCAGCGGGCCGATCACGCTGGACACGCCGAAGACCGCCCCGAACAGGCCCACGTAGCGGCCCCGCTCGCGGGGCGAGACGATGTCACCCACGATGGCCTGGGCGCCCACCATCAGCCCGCCGGCGCCGAGTCCCTGCACCGCGCGGAACGCGATGAGCTCGAACATCGAGTGGCTGAGCCCGGACAGGATCGAGCCGATCAGGAAGATCACGATGGCGGCCTGGAAGAAGATCTTCCGGCCGTACTGGTCGCCCAGCTTGCCCCACAGCGGCGTGGACACCGTGGTGGCGAGCAGGTACGCGGTGATCACCCAGGCGATGTGCGATCCGCCCTGGAGGTCACCGACGATCGTTGGCAGCGCCGTGGACACGATGGTCTGGTCCAGCGCGGCCAGCAGCATGCCCAGCATCAGCGCGCCGATGATCAGGAAGATCCGGCGCTGGCTGAGCCCGGGCAGCGCGCTGCCGGGAGCCACGGCGGTGCTGTCTGGGGATGTCATTCCTTGTCCTTTCCGGGCGCCGCCGTCCCCGTGACGGGGCGCAGTGAGCAGTGTTCGGGCAGTCCGTCGGCCAGGGCCTGGAAGGCCCGGTCCGTGAGCTGGTCCAGCGGCTCCGCGCCGCCGGAGCTAGCCCAGAAAAACGTGGTCGCGCGGATCACCGCGCCGGCGATGCTGGCCAGCAGCGCCGGGTACGGATCGCGGGCGGGATCCGCGCCGAGCCGCTCCGCGAGGGCCTCGGTCACGGCCGCCTCCAGGGTGGCCATGTGCGCGGACTGGGCCGCCCGCAGGTGCGGATCGGCCCGGACCACCTTCATCCGGCGCAGCATGTCCAGCGGGTCACCGCCGAGGTCGCTGAGGTCGCGGGTGATCACCCGCGTCTGGGCCACCATGGCCTGCCGCAGCGCGTCCAGGGCCGGTTCTCCCGGCGCCAGGTGCAGCACCCCTTCCCGCAGCGCCGCAATCCGCTCGGGGTCCGCCCCGAACAGCGCGGCTTCCTTGGACGGGAAGTAGTTGAAGAAGGTCCGGGGTGAGACGTCGGCCGCCTCGGCGATGTCCTCCACCGTGACGTGCATGAAACCGCGCTGGGCCACGAGATCCAGGGCGTGCCGGCGTAGCGACCGGCGGGTGGCGAGCTTCTTGCGCTCGCGCAATGAGGTCTGTGGTTCCGCCACCGGGGCGGTATCGGCCAGGGTCATGTTGCGCTCACTGAAAGCTGATAACGCATCGAATGTTGCGGTCAGGTCAACATTACAGTCCATGCAAAAATTCCTGGCGGGCGGGAGATTTTACGGGGCGGGCGGAGGGCCGCACCTGGCCCGGTGGGGGCCGCGCCCGGGGGGCGGTGGAGGCCGCCGCCGGCCAGGCAGTAAGGGTCACCGCCTGGCCGGGCCGAGGGCCGCAGCCGGGCTCTTGACAGGGCCCGGAACGAGGGCTACGTTCAAGGGCAAACTAATAGTAAAGTTTCTTATTAGTTAAGTCGGCCCGTTCTTCCGCCCAGACGCGCCCGGCCCCCGGGCGCCTGGACCCGCCCGCTGGAGGACGCATGAAGCGCACCCGCCTGCGCGCCCTGATCGCCGCCCCCGCCGCCCTGCTGCTGGCCACGTTCCTGGCCGCCGCGGCGGCGGCCGGCCCGGCGGCCGCCGCCGCGAACCTGTTAGCCAACCCCGGCTTCGAGACCGGCACGCTGGCCGGCTGGACGTGCGCGGCCACGGACCACGTAACGGCCAGCCCGGTGCACTCCGGCTCCGGCGCGCTGGCCGGGGCGGCCAGCGGCGGCGACGACGCCCAGTGCATGCAGACCGTGAGCGTGCAGCCCAGCTCGGCGTACACGCTGACCGGCTGGGTGCAGGGCAGTTACGTGTTCCTCGGCGACACGGGCACCGGCAGCGCCGACACCAGCACCTGGACCGCCTCGGCCACCGGCTGGCAGCAGCTTTCCACCTCGTTCACCACCGGCGCCTCGACCACCAGCGTCACCGTGTACGTGCACGGCTGGTACGGCCAGGGCACCTACTACGCCGACGACCTGTCGCTCACCGGCCCCGGCGGCAGCGGTGGCGGTGGCAGTGGCGGGGGAGGCGGCAGCGTGCCGGCCGCGCCGGCCGGGCTCACCGTCACCGGGACCACGGCCTCGTCCGTGTCACTGTCCTGGACCGCCCCGGCGGGCACGGTCACCGGGTACACCGTGTACGAGAACGGCACCCGGGCGGCCTCGGTGACGGGCACCTCGGCCACGGTCACCGGCCTGGCCGCCGCCACCACGTACCGCTTCACCGTGACCGCGTCCAACAGCGCCGGCGAGTCCGCGGCCTCTTCCCCGGTGCAGGCCACCACCGCCTCATCCGGCGGCGGCGGTAGCGGTGGCGGCAGCCCGGGCAGTTACGCGGTCGCGCCGTACGCCGACATGACCAACAACCAGGAGCCCATGCTGAACCAGGCGGCCACCCAGGCCGGCCTGAAGGCGTTCAGCGCCGCGTTCGTGATCGGCAGCGGCTGCACCCCGATCTGGGGCGACACCCTTCCGGTCACTAACGATCCGACCGTGACCAGTGAGATCACTACGGCTGAGGCCGACGGCGCCCAGCCCATCGTGTCCTTCGGCGGCGAGTCGGGCAGCGAGCTGGCCGCCTCGTGCTCCAGCCTCAGCCAGCTCACCGCGGCCTACCAGTCGGTGATCACGGCCCTGCACGTGACGCACATCGACTTCGACATCGAGGGAGCCGAGATCGCCTACACCGCCGACAACGCCCTGCGCTTCCAGGCCATCAACGCCCTGGAGGCGGCCAATCCCGGCCTGGTCGTGTCGGTCACCATTCCGGTCCTGCCCAGCGGGCCCGACGCCAACGGCCAGGCCTTCCTGGCCGCGGCCCAGGCGGCAGGCACCCGGATAGACATCATCAACGTGATGACGATGGACTACTACGGAACCTGGGACACGGGCGGCCCGAACATGGGCGCCGACGCGGTGGCCGCGGCCCAGGCGACCCTGGCCTACGCGCGGACGCTGTGGCCCGGCATGACCTACGCCAGCATCGGCGTGACCCCGATGATCGGCCAGAACGACGACCCCGCCGAGGTGTTCACCGAGGCGGACGCGCAGACCCTGGTCAGCTTCGCTGAGCAGAACCACCTGGGGCGGCTCGGGTTCTGGTCGGTGGACCGGGACCAGCCGTGCGGCGGCTCGGCCAGCGGCCTGCCCGCCTGCTCGCAGATCAGCCAGCAGCCGCTGGACTTCACGAAGATCTTCCTGAAGTACACCGGCTGATCTGGCCGGCCCGTACTGGCCGGCCCTGCCCGGTGTGGTGCACGACTCACAACCGGCAGGCCGCTCCCTGCCGAATACCAGTCAACAGCCCCCATGCGAGACTCGAGGATATGTCCACGTCCCTGCGCTGCCTGGTCACAGGCTCATCCGGGTATATCGGCGGCCGTCTCGTGCCCGAACTGCTCGGCGCGGGCCACCGGGTCCGGTGCATGGCCCGGGATCCCGGGAAGCTGAGCGACCGGCCGTGGACCAGCGACGTGGAGATCGCCCAGGCCGACGTCATGGACGCCGGAGCGGTCCGGCGGGCGCTGCAGGACGTGGACGTCGCCTACTACCTGATCCACTCCCTCGGCACCGGCCCCTCGTTCGAGCAGAAGGATCGCGACGCGGCCGGGCTGTTCGCCGCGGCGGCCGCGGACGCGGGGGTGCGGCGCATCGTGTACCTGGGCGGGATCGTGTCCGGCCCGGCCGCGGACCTGTCCCCGCACCTGCGTTCCCGGGGCGAGGTGGGCAACATCCTGCTGCACAGTGGGGTGCCGACCGCCGCCCTGCAGGCCGCCGTGATCATCGGCAGCGGATCGGCGTCGTTCGAGATGCTTCGCTACCTGACCGAGCGGCTGCCGGTCATGGTCACCCCGAAGTGGGTGGAGACGAGGATCCAGCCGATTGCCGTCAGCGACGTGCTCCGCTACCTGGCCGGCTGCGCGACGCTGCCGCCCGCCGTGAACCGCCGGTTCGACATCGGCGGCCCGGACGTCCTCACCTACGCGGAGATGATGCGGCGGTACACCGAGGCGGCCGGGCTGCCGCCGCGGGTGCTGATCCCGGTGCCGCTGCTCACGCCGCGGCTGTCGTCGCTGTGGGTCGGCCTGGTCACGCCGGTGCCGGCCGGGCTGGCCAGGCCCCTGGTGGAATCGCTGCGCAACGAGGTGGTCTGCGCCGAGCACGACATCGCCGAGTACGTCCCCGACCCGCCGGGCGGCCTGCTCCCCATCGGCCAGGCCCTCACCCTGGCGCTGCGGCACACCGCCGAGGGGGACGTGTCCACCCGCTGGTCCTCAGCGGGCACCCCCGGCGCGCCGAGCGATCCGCTGCCCAGCGACCCGGCCTGGGCCGGGGGCTCCCTGTTCGTAGACGACCGGAGCAGCGTGGTCAAGGCCTCACCGGAGGCGCTGTGGCGGGTCATCGAGGGTATCGGCGGCGAGACCGGCTGGTACTCCTTCCCGCTCGCCTGGGCCGTCCGCGGGCTGATGGACCGGCTGGCCGGCGGGGTGGGGCTGCGCCGCGGCCGCCGCGATCCGAAGCACCTGCTGGCCGGGGACGCGCTGGACTTCTGGCGGGTCGAGGCCATCACCCCCGGGTCCCTGCTCCGGCTGCGCGCCGAGATGAAGCTGCCCGGCCTGGCCTGGCTCGAGCTGTCGGTCGGCGAGGACGATCAGGGCCGGACCGTCTACCACCAGCGGGCCATCTTCCAGCCCCGCGGCGCGGCCGGCATCGCGTACTGGCGGTCCATCTCCCCGTTCCACGGCGTCGTGTTCGGCGGCATGGTCCGCAACATCGCCCAGGCCGCCGAGCATGTCAGCCCGTGGGGAGTCGCCGCCACGGAGGGCGCCGGGCCGGGTTAGGCCCGGCGGGCGCCCGGCGGACCGGGCCGGATAGGCGAAGCGGCCACGGAGCGGGTGTTCCGCGGCGTTGGGGCCGCGGAACACCCAGTCGTGGCCGCCGGAGGGCGCCGCCCGGTTAGACGGTGTCACGTCCCCGCCGGGTCAGCGCGTCCACGGTGACCGCGGCGACGAGCACGAGCGCCGTCCACATCAACTGCGCCGGCGCCGTCAGGCCCAGCAGCTGCAGCCCGTTGGCGATCACGCCGACGACAAGGCCGCCCAGCAGCGCGTCCAGCATCTTGCCCCGCCCGCCGAACAGGCTGGTGCCGCCGATAACCGCCGCCGCCACGGCGTTCAGCACGTTGGCTCCGCCGTTGACGCCGCTGGAGATCGACCCCAGGTAGGACGAGTAGATGATGCCGGTAATGCCGGCGGTCAGGCCGCACAGCGCGAACGCCAGCACGCGGATCCGGTTGGTGTTGACACCCGCCCGCCGGGCCGCCTCGGTGTTGCCGCCGATGGCGTAGATATAACGGCCGAACCGCGTCCGCCCGAGCAGCGTCGTGTAGACGACCAGCACGGCCAGCACGACCAGCACCACCCAGGGCAGCCCGCGCACGGCCAGGAACAGCGTGCCGCGGTTGGAGTTGCCCACCAGCACCACCACGATGCCCGCCACCGCGATCGTGGCGATCTTCAGCAGCGTGATGGACAGGGGCGGGGCGACCAGCCCGTTGACGCGCCGGCGGTGGTCCCTCAGGTACATCATCGGTGCCGGCCAGCGCCACCAGCACGATCGTGACGATCCAGCTGCCGGCCGCGCTCAGCGCGCCGCCCTCGATGTCGTTGAGGACGTTGTTGTTCAGCCGGATGACGCCGCCGTTGCCGATGCTCCCGGTCGCGTCGATCAGGAAGATCAGCAGGCCGGACAGGAACAGGTAGCCGGCCAGGGTGACGACGAACGAGGGCAATCGCAGGCGGGTGATGATGATGCCCTGGACGGCCCCGTAGATTCCGGTCGCCACGAGCGTGGCCAGGATCGCGACCCACCAGGGCCAGCCCGTGGCCACCATCCACAGGGCGACGACCGCCCCGCAGGCCGCCGTGTAGCCGGCCGCCAGGTCGATCTCGCCGAGCAGCAGCACGAAGACCTCGGCCATGCCGAGGGTGATGATGAACGCGGCCTGGGTCATCAGGTTGACCAGGTTGCCCGCGGACAGGAAGACCGAGCTCTTGATCTGGAAGAAGATCACGATCACGACGAGCCCGATGATGACCGGCAGCGCGCCGCTCCCGCCGCCGCGGACCTGCTTGGCCCAGATCCGCAGGTACTCGCCGACCGAGTTGGCCATCAGTTCCGCTGAGGCCCCGGTCCGGAGGGCGATGTCTTCCGGGCTGTCTGCCCCGTTATCCGCGGTGATCTCGCCCCGCTCTGGTGCTGGATTCGTGGATGTCAAGGGTCAGCCCTCCCGGCCGCTGTCGGGGGTACGGGCATCGTTGCCCGTGCGGCCGTTGCGTTGCAGGCCGCCCGTGGTCATCAGCTCGACCACGGACGACGTGTCGTAGTCGGCCGCCGGGCCGACCGAGACCAGCCGCCCCAGATACAAGACAGCGACCCGGTCGGCGACCTGGAAAACGTCGGTCAGGTTATGCGAGACCACGAGCACGGCGATCCCGCGCCCGGCCAGGCGCCGGATAAGCTCGAGGACCAGTTCCGTCTGGGACACGCCCAGGGCGGCGGTCGGCTCGTCCATGATCACGAGCCTCGCGTCGAGCATCACGGCCTTGGCCACGGCCACGGACTGACGCTGCCCGCCGGACAGCGAGCCGACCGGCTGGCGGATGTTGCGTACCGTGACGACGCGCAGGTCGCTGAGGGTCTGCTTGGCCATCTTCTCCATGGTCACCTCGTCCAGCAGCACATGCCGCCGTTTCTCGTGACCAAGGAGCATGTTCGCGACGATATCGAGGTTGTCACAGAGGGCGAGATCCTGGTAAACGGTGGCGATCCCGGCGTCGGTGGCGTCCCTCGGGGAGCGGAAGTGCACCTGCTGGCCCTGCCAGACGATCTGCCCGTGCGAGGGTTCCCAGATTCCGGAGATGGTCTTGATCAGAGTTGACTTGCCGGCCCCGTTGTCGCCGACCAGGGCAGTGACCTGCCCGGCCGGGATCTCGAGGTCGATCCCGCTGAGCGCCTGCACCGGGCCGAAGTTCTTCCCGATGCCGCGCAGCTGCAGTAGCGGCCCGTCCATGGCTTGAGTTCCTTCGCTGATACCGGGCGAAGCCCGGCCCGCGGTGGCGGGCCGGGCTCCGTCTGCCGAGCTACCTGTCACTGCTGGTGTCCCGGTCGGCTATCCGACCTCGACGTCAACCCGAGATGCCCGCGGCCGAGCACGCACTGGCGTACTTGCCCGCGCACAGCTGGGAGGCCGGAACGAACTTGTCCGCGATGACGGTCGAGTTCATGTTAGACGTGGTCACCCAGGTCGGGGACAGCAGCGCGGACTTCACGGCCACATTGGCCGTGGTGTCCTGGGTGCTGCCGTTGACCAGGCTGGCCGGCGGCGTGATCCCGGCCCGGGTGTACATGGCCAGCGCCGCGGCGGCCTGGGCCTCCAGGTAGATGGGCTTGTACACGGTGCCGCACTGGTAGCCGGTCAGGATGTTCTGCAGGCCGGTCAGCGTGGCGTCCTGGCCCGTGGTCGGGAAGGTCTTGGCCTTGATGCCCTTGTTCGCCAGGTAGTGAATGATCGGCGCGCCGTTCTCGTCGTTCGGGATCAGCGCGGCGTTGATGGTCGGGTGGGCGGTGTACTGCTGCTGGAACTCACTCAGCGCGGTCGGCGGGTCCCAGGTGCCGGCCGGGTTGCTGACGTCCTTCCAGCCGGAGCTGAAGTGGGGCGCGAGCACTGCGTCGTAGCCCTGGGCGAACAGCGTCGCGTTGTTGTCGGTGGGCGCACCCTTCATGACAATGACCTGCGGCTTCTTCACGCCCCAGGCGGCGACGCAGCTGACCAGTCCCTGGCCGATCAGCTTGCCGACCTGCACATTGTTAAAGCTCACGTAGTACTTGCGGCTGCCGCCGAGGACCAGCCGGTCGTAGTCGATGACCGCGACGCCGTGGGCCTTGGCGTAGGACTCGATGTGCGCGCCGACGCCGGAGTCCAGCGCGTCCACGACCAGCACGCTGGCGCCCTTGGTGATGGCCGTCTGGGCGTCGCTGAACTGGGTCGCGTCACTGCCCAGCGCGTTCTGCACCGTGTACTGCGACGACTTGAGCCCGGCCTTCTGGAACGACTCCTTCAGGTACGGGGCGTCGAACTCGACGTAGCGGGTGGACGACACGGTGTCCGGCAGGATCACGGCGACGCTGCCCTTGCCCTTGGCGGCCAGCGGCTTGAGCGTGGCCATGGCCGAGAACGAGTTGTTGATCTGGCTGAGGGAGAGCTGCGGCACCGCGGCGGTGCTGCTGCCACCGCTTCCGGAGGAACCGGACGATGAGCTGCTGCCGCAGGCGGCGATGACGAGAGCCGCACTGCCGGCCACGGCCGTCAGCGCCACTTTCTTGGTAACTGAATACAACGGAACCACCTCGCTGTGGGCGGGTACATGTCGGGGCGTATAGCCCGGCGGCTTCCCTTCAGCCGCCGCGCGCCCCCATCTATCTGGGGAAACAGTAGGACGACAGGGATAAACAGGGCCGTAAACATCTCTGTAACGTCGTGAAAAAAGTATTAACAACATTCGAGCGCCGATAATAGTTACCGCTCACATTCGAATTTGTGTCTGGCGTGAGACGAGCCCGAGACCCGGCTGAGACCGGAATGGCTTAGGCACGGCCGATTTCACTCGGCGGCGATGCGGTAGCCGGCCCGCGGCTGGGTGAGGATCACCGGCTCGCTGTCGTCCGTTTCGAGCTTGGCGCGCAGCCGGCGGATGTAGACCCGCACGTACTCGGTCTCGGTCTCGTAGCCGCGGCCCCAGACCCGGCGCAGCAGGTGCGCGTGGGTCAGCAGCTTCCCCCGGTTGATGGCCAGCTCGCGCAGCAGCGCGAACTCCGTCGGGGTGAGATGGACGGCCACCCCGTCCCGGCGGACCTGCTGGCTGGCCAGGTCGATCTCCACCTGGCCGATGGTGATCACCGGCGGGACGCTCTGCGGGGCCGTGTCGGCGGGGCGGGTGCGGCGGAGCGTCGCGGTGATCCGGGCCAGCAGTTCCTCGATGCTGAACGGCTTGGTCAGGTAGTCGTCCGCGCCCATGTTGAGCGCGGTGACCTTGTCCCGTTCGCCGCCGCGGGCGGACACCACGATGATGGCGACCGAGGAGCGTTCCCGGATCAGCTGGCACAGCTCGAACCCGTCGATCTCGGGCAGCATGAGGTCGAGCAGCACGATGTCGGGGTCCTCGGTCTCCAGCAGGTTCAGCGCCCGCAGCCCGTCCGCGGAGACCACGGTGTCGAACCCCCGTACCGCGAGGTTGGACCGGATCAGGTCCACGATGTTCGGGTCGTCCTCGACCACCAGGGCGCGGGTGGTGCCGGTCTGCTTGAGCATCTCAGCTGGCTCCCCTCGCCGGCGCCGGCACGGTCCGGCTGGCCGTCCCGGTCTCCGGCCCGCCGCCGGCGGGCAGGGTATCCGCCGCCGGGTTCTCGGGGTTCTCCACCGGCAGGCAGATCCGGAAGGTGGTGCCCTGGCCCGGCTGGACGAGCTCCATCCGGCCGCCGTGGGCCTCGACGATGCCGCGGGCGATGGACAGCCCCAGGCCGGACCCGGAACTGGGCGAGCGGTGGCGGCGCATGGGCTCGAACGGGGCCTGCGCGACGTCAGCCGGCATTCCGGGCCCGTTGTCGGCCACGCTCACCAGGACGGTATCGGAGCCGTCGAGGCTCGCCGTGACCAGGACCCGGGTGCCCGGGGGATTGTGGCCGACGGCGTTGGCCAGCAGGTTCACGAAGACCTGTTCCAGGCGGTCGTGGTCGGCCCAGATGGCGGGCAGGCCGTCCGCGCACCGCACGCTGACCCGCAGCGCACCGGACGGGGGCAGGCAGGCGATCGCGGCGTCGAGGACCAGGGGCATGTCACACCAGTCCCGCTGCAGCTGCAGGATGCCGGACTCGATCGCGGAGAAGCGCAGCAGGTCGTCCACGAGCCGGCCGAGCCGGGCCGACTCAGCCGCGATCCGGGTCAGGAACCGCTGCTCCGAATCCTCATCCCAGGTCACGTCGGTCTGGAGCAGGCTGGAGGCGTACCCCCTGATCGCCGTCAGCGGGGTACGGAGCTCGTGACTCAGCCGGGACAGGAAGCCGCGCTGCAGCTCACGGGACCGGCGCAGCGCAGCAGTCTCCTGGTTGGCGAACCAGGCCTCCTCGCGCTCCAGCGCCAGCCGCAGCGAGTGGGCCGCGTCCTCCAGCAGGGCCGCGGAGTCCGCGGGCAGCGGCCCGTCATGCCAGCGGGCGACCAGCGCCGCCTGGCTGTCGGGGGCGGGGAAGGCCACCGTCAGCAGCCGCTCGTCATCGTCGCTTCTCGGCTGTGCGGTCACGTCCTGGCCGCGCCGGGCCAGGGCCAGCCCGGCCGCCCGCAGGGCGGCCGGGCTCGCGGCCGCGGAAGGGGGGTCGTGCGGCCCGTGGCGGCCTGGATCGGCCGGATCGGGCAGGTCGGCCAGGCTGGCCGCCGCCCGGCAGGCCGGCGGCGCGCCGGGACGCTGGACCACCAGCGCCACCTCGTCGGCCTCCAGGCCCCGGCGGAGCAGCTGGAGGGCGATGCCCAGCCCGTCAGCGACCGGGGTCGGGCCGGCCAGGGTCTCCAGCATTTCCCGGATGGTCTCCAGCACCCGGTTGCGGGAGGTGACCTCGTCCAGCAGCCGGTCCCGCTCGATCGCGCCGGCCGCGTACCCGGCGTACAGGGTGGCCAGGTCGAGGTCGTCGCGCTGCGGCTTGCCCGCCGTGGCGCGGAACACGGTGATGACGCCGAGGATCCCGCCCGGGCCCAGCACCGGGACCGACCAGGAGCTCGCGACCTTCGCCGACCTGGCCTCCTCGGCGAAGGCCGTCCAGGCCGCCCCCACCTGGACGTCTTCCTCGACGATGGGGCATTGCGCGGTGGCGGCCAGCCCGACGGGACCCCCGGCCGGGCCCAGCGGCAGCTCGGACCAGGCGGACAGCAGCGGAGGCGCCAGGCCCAGCGAGGCCGCGCACACCAGCCTGGACTGCGCGAGCAGGTGGATGCACAGCCGCTCGCTGCCCAGCGCGGCGCCCAGCGCGGACAGGATCAGCGCCAGGCTCGACGAGGGGTCCGCCGACACCAGCCGGTCGGCGAGGCCGTGCAGCCGGGTCAGCTGCCGCCGCGCGGACGCGTCCACCTCCTGGCCGGACACCAGGGCCACGACGTCGCCGGGATGCACCTCGCTCGGCGCCACCTCGGCGACGAGCTGGCCGTACCGGAGCACCGCGATCCGGTCCGCCAGCCGGAACATCTGGCTGATGTCGTGGCACGCGAGCAGGACCGTGGTGCCCTGCGCGCGGACCCGCGCGATCAGCTCTTCCACCAGGGCCGATTCCTGCACGCCGAGCGAGGCGGTGGGCTCGTCGAGGAGCAGCAGCCGGGGCTGGTGCGCCATGGCCCGGGCCACCGCCACCAGCTGGCGCTGGCCACCGGACAGGGACCGGACGGAGCGTTCCGGGTCGTTGAGCGGCACGCCGAGCTGCTCGAGGATCGCCGCGGCGTCCCGGCGCATCCGGATGCTGGACAGCAGCTGGCGGCGGCGCTCGCGGCCGAGCATCACGTTGGAGGCGATGTCCAGGTTGTCGCACAGGGCCAGGTCCTGCCAGACCACCGAGACACCCTGGCGCTTGGCGCCCTGCGGGTCCGCCGGGACCGGCAGGCCGTCCAGCGCGATCACGCCCGAGGTCGGCGTGATGTCCCCCGCGATGCACCGGATCAGCGTGCTCTTGCCCGCGCCGTTCTCGCCGGCCAGGGCGACGAGCTCACCCGCGCGTACCGTGAGATCCACCCCGTCCAGGGCGGTCAGCGGGCCGAAACGGACCCGGAGCCCGGACACCGCGAGTTGCACGGGCGCCCGGGCCCCCGGGGCCTGCGGTCCCGGGGCTAGGGGTGCTGGATGCACGGGCTGACCAGAGGGCGGCTGGGGACGCTCATAGGGACATTCTCGCCGGCATCGTGGCTGCTCACCACCTATCGGCCGGCCGCGGGCGCCGCGCCGCTTGACTCCGTACCGGAGTACGGCTGTTAGCTTGCCGGCATGGAGGGGTTGACGATCGGGAAATTCGCCGAGGCCGAAGGGGTCGGCGTGGAGACCGTGCGCTTCTACCAGCGGCGCGGCCTGCTGGCCCGGCCCGCGCGGGGCAGGTCCGGATTCGCCGAGTACACCGACGACGACCGGTGGCGGCTCGCCTTCATCCGCCGGGCCCGGCGGCTCGGCTTCACCCTGGCCGAGATCGGTGACCTGCTCGGCCCGGCCGAGGCCCGGTCCACCGAGGAGATCGTCCGGGCTGCCGAGGCGAAGCTCGGCGCGATCGCCGGCCAGCTCGCCGAGCTCGCCCGGCTGCAGGGCCGGCTTCGCCGCCTGGTCCAGGTCTGCGCGCACGGCAGCAGCGACGACTGCCTGGCCCTGCAGTTCGGCGATGGGCAGCCCGGCGATGGCCAGCCCAGAGATGGGCCGGTTCCCTGCCGCTGGTGAGAATGCTGGCTGATGGGCATGATCACCCTCGTGCCCTACTCTGCCCTCACGCACCTCGAATGCTCGCGCTGCGGCACCCGGTACGACGCCCGCCAGGTGCAGGGCACCTGCTCGTGCGGGTCGCCGCTGCTGGCCCGCTACGACACGGGGTGGGTCCGCGCGCAGCTGTCCCGCGACGACCTCGCGGGACGGCCGCCCGACCTGTGGCGCTATCACGAGCTGCTGCCGGTCACCAGCGCCAGCCGGGTCATCAGCCTGGGGGAGGGCATGACCCCGCTGCTGGCCCTGCCCCGGCTGGGCCGGGCGCTCGGGGTGCCCCGGCTGTGGATGAAGGACGAGGGGCTGACCCCCACCGGCACCTTCAAGGCCCGCGGCGCGGCCGTGGGGGTGTCCCGGGCCGCGGAGCTCGGTGTCACCGGCGTGGCCATGCCCACCAACGGCAACGCGGGCGCGGCCTGGGCGGCGTACGCCGCCCGCGCCGGGCTGCGCAGCCTCATCGTGATGCCGGCCGCCGCGCCCTCCATCACCCACGCCGAGTGCGCGGCGGCCGGCGCGGAGCTGTACCTGGTGGACGGGCTCATCGGGGACGCGGGCGCGATGGTCGCCGCGGCCCTCCCCGGCCGTCCTGGCTACCAGGACGTCTCTACCCTCCGCGAGCCCTACCGGCTGGAGGGCAAGAAGACCATGGGGTACGAGATCGCCGAGCAGCTCGGCTGGCGGCTGCCGGACGTGATCGTCTATCCGGCCGGCGGCGGGGTGGGCATCATCGGCATCCACAAGGCGCTGCGGGAACTGCGTGAGCTGGGCTGGGTTGACGGCCCGCTGCCCCGGCTGGTCGCGGTGCAGGCGGCCGGCTGCGCGCCGATCGTGGCCGCCTTCACCAGCGGCGCCGCGGAGAGCCAGCCCTGGCCGGACGCCCGGACCGTCGCCTTCGGCATCACGGTGCCCAAGGCGCTCGGTGACTTCCTGGTCCTGCAGGCGGTGCGGGACACCGGGGGGACCGCCGTCGCCGTGACCGACGAGGCGCTGCTGGCGGACCAGCGCGAGACCGCCCGGCTGGAAGGCAGCCTGATCTGCCCCGAGGGGGCAGCCTGCGTCACCGCCGTCCGGCAGCTCCGCGAGTCCGGCTGGCTGGCGGCCAGTGACGAGGTGGTCGTGCTGAACACCGGAACCGGGCTGAAGTACCCGGACCTGGTGGCCGTGGACCTGCCGGTACTCGCGCCCGGTGCGGTGCTCCCGGGCCTGGCGGCGCAGCCCTTGCTGCACGCCGAGTGAGCACGCGGGCAGGAATCCGGCCGGGAGATGTGTGTGCGGGCCACTTCGGGGAAGCTGGCGGCCACGGGCCCTCGGCTACAGGAGGTTGTTTCCCATGACCTACGGCGGCAGCGTCGCGCTGATCGTCATCGGCGCGATTTTGAGATTTGCCATCAGCTACTCGCCCGCGAATGTGAACCTGCAGCTCGTCGGCGTGATCCTGATGATTGCGGGTGTCATCGGCCTGGTCGTCTCCCTGGTGTGGATGTTCGGGCGCAGGCGCCGGACCGTCACCACGACCAGGACCCCGAACGCGACCGAGGTCTACGAGGAGCGCCGCTACACCGAGCCCCCGCTCTAAACCTGGCCAGCAGGCCAGGCAGGCCAGGCCCCCGGGACGGACCACCGTCCCGGGGGCGCTTCATGTCAGCCACCGCCAGGTGGGTAGTCCCTGGTCACCGCGGGGTCACAGCATAGAATCAAGATCCAGACGCGGCTTAGCCGGGGAGAGAGCATGGCGCGTTCCATCTGGTCGGGGTTCCTGAGTTTCGGGCTGGTGAACGTCCCGGTGGGGCTCTATCCGGCCACCGCGGACCAGACGATCCACTTCAACCAGCTGCACAAGGACACGTCGCACCGGATCCGGTACAAGAAGGTCAACGAGGTCACCGGGGACGAGGTCGCGACCCAGGACATCGTGAACGGCTTCCCGCTCGGCGGGGGCGAGTACGTCGTCGTGACCCGGGACGAGCTGAAGGAGGCCGCGCCGGGCAAGTCGGAGACCATCGACATCAGCGACTTCGTGGACCTGGGCGAGATCGACCCGGTGCATTTCCGGCAGACCTACTACCTGGCCCCGCGCGGCAAGGGCGCGGACCGCGCCTACGCACTGCTCCGGCAGGCGATGGACGAGACCGGCAAGATAGGCATCGCCACCATGGTCCTGCGGGACAAGGAACACCTGGTCGCCGTCCGTCCGGGCGACGACGTGCTGATCCTGGAGACCATGTACTTCGCCGACGAGATCCGCTCGCCTACTGAGGAACTGGAGACGCTGCCCCAGGACGCGAGCTTCCAGGGCCGCGAGCTGGAGGTGGCCAAGAGGCTGGTTGAGTCGCTCACGGTGCCGTGGGCGCCCGGGGATTACCACAACACCTACCGGGCCCGGGTCGAGGAGCTGATCGAGCGCAAGCGCGAAGGTGAGGCGGTGGTGTTCGAGGCAGAACGGCCCAAGTCGAACGTCATCGACCTGATGGCCGCCCTGGAGGCGTCGGTTGCGGACATGAGCCCGGGCGGCGCCGGGGCCGGCGGCCGGGACAGCGGGGGCGCGCGGGGCCGCGGCGGGTCGCCGGCGGGCGGCGTCCGGGCCCCGGCCACCGCGTCCGGGCCGGATGACCTGAACGCGCTGTCCAAGGCGGACCTGCAGGCCCGGGCCGCGGAGCTGGACATCCCGGGCCGCTCGAAGATGTCCAAGCCGGAGCTCATCAAGGCCATCCAGGCGGCAGGCCGGCCGAAACGGGGCGCCCGGAAGATTTCCTAGCAATCCGCCCCCGGCCGGCCCGGCGGGCTGCGAGTGTCGGCCGGCGGTGATAGAGCTGACTCGGAAGGAGCCGTGATGCCCGAGTCAGCCGTGATCCTCCACGCGTGTGCGGAGTGCCAGGACGATCTGGAGCACTGCCACGGGACCGCGATCCTGCACCTGGACGGCGCCGCGGACTGCTCGGACGGCCCGGACTGCCAGCTCGGCGCCGAGCTGCACCTCTTCGTAATCTCCTGCGCCGAGGTGGACTGCCGCTGCGACGAGGCCGCCGACGTGCCGGACCTGGCCCGGGAGCAGGCCGCCGCGTCCTGACCGGGCTGGCTCGCCAGGGCCGGGCTACGGCACCGCAGAGGCCTGCGGGGTGGGCGCCGCGGTGTGGTGGCCCTGGAACAGGATCGACGCGATCTGGGTCAGCTTGTTGCTGCCGTACTTGAACCCGGCGTCCCCCACGCCGCCGAAGCCCTCCAGGTTGTACATGACCGCCATGGTGTACTCGTGGCCCTGGCCGGCGAACCCGACGGTGTTGGTGATCCACAGGTTGCCGTCCTGCTCCCACCCGTCCTTGTTGCCCGGGTGGTTCTGCGGGCCCGCACCCCACACGCCCCACTGCTGGTCGAGCGCGCTCACGTGCTGGAGCCGGTAGACCAGGTAATCGCGGACGTTGGCCGGGGTCTCCTTGAGCACGTAATTGATCAGGTTGTCCAGGTCCTGGGCCGTGCAGTACATGAAGCCCCAGTTGGGCACCGACGAGGTGAACCGGGCGTCGCCCATCCCGAACGCCCGGATCCGGTTCAGGAAGCTGCCGTCCTCGTACTTGTCCCACAGGTAGTTGGCGTCGTCGTCGTTGCTGGTGTACAGCGCCTCGAACATGGCCTGCCGGTCGGCGCTGGTCAGCGAGATGCTGCCCGCGTCGCTGCGCAGCAGGATGTCCGTCATCATGGCCAGCTTCATCGTGGACGCGGCCGGGTACGCGACGTCAGCGTTGACGTTCTGCCAGGTGGCGCCGTTCTTCCGGTCGTAGATCACGATGCCGATGGAGCCGGGCAGATGCCGCATGTACCCGCGGATCTCCTTGATCCGGTTCCGCATCGTGCAGGGGAAGCCGGGCGCGTTCCGGGCGCAGATCCTGGGCGTGGGGGTCGGGCTCGGGGTCGGCGAGGGGGTCGCCGACGACCCGGACGGGCTGCCGGTGGGCAGCGCCGCCGAACGCTGGCTGGCGGGCGTGAACTTACTGCAGCCCGATACGGCCAGAATAACAGAAAGTGAGCACAACACTACAGGGAGCAACGCGCGACGACGCGTCCGGGCAGCCGACGAATGCATGCCCGACAGGATACGAGCGCCGCCACCATGCCGGGCCGTTCAGCGTCCCCTCCGGCGCGCCTGTTGTGAATTCTTGACGCGGCGCCTGATGATTCCCGGCGTCGCGGGGCTGGCTTCCCGGCGCGGCGCCCGCGCGCGCCCGGCTCCGGGGCGAGCGGCCGGCCGCCTGGCCGCTCAGGCGGGATGCTCCTGCTGGTCGCCGGCCCACTCGGTGTGGAACGTGCCCGGCTGGTCGGACCGGTGGTAGGTGTGCGCGCCGAAGTTGTCCCGCAGGGCCTGGATCAGCGCGGCGGGCAGCCGGTCCCGGCGCAGGCCGTCGTAGTAGGCCAGCGAGGAGGAGAACGCCGGGGACGGGATGCCGGCCGTCGCGGCCTGCGCCACCACCCGCCGCCAGCTGTCCACCCCGTCCCGTACCGCCGCGGCGAAGTACGGCGCGACCAGCAGGCTGGGCAGCCCGGGGTTCTCGTCGTAGGCTTCCCGGATCCGGTTCAGGAACCGGGCCCGGATGATGCAGCCGCCGCGCCAGATCGTCGCCATGGCGCCCCGGTCGATGCCCCAGCCGTATTCGTCGCTGCCCGCGGCGATGTGGTCGAAGCCCTGGGCGTAGGCGACCACCTTGGAGGCGTACAGCGCGCGGCGGACGTCCTCCACGAACGCGTCCGGGTCACCGATCTGCGGCGCTATCGCGGTGCCGAACGCTTCGCGGGCGGCTTCGCGCTGGCCCGCATGGCCGGACAGGGCCCGGGCGAACGTGGCCTCGGCGATGCCGGTGATCGGGATGCCCAGGTCGAGCGCGCTCTGCACCGTCCACCGGCCGGTGCCCTTCTGCTCGGCCTGGTCGAGCACGATGTCCACGAACGGCTTCCCGGTCTCCGCGTCCGCGTGCGCGAGCACCTGGGCGGTGATCTGGATCAGGAACGAGTCCAGATCCCCCTCGTTCCAGGTGCGGAAGATCCCGGCGATTTCGGATGGCGAGGCCCCCAGGCCTGCCCGCAGCAGGTCGTAGGCCTCGGCGATGAGCTGCATGTCCGCGTACTCGATGCCGTTATGCACCATCTTGACGAAGTGGCCTGCGCCGTCCGGGCCCACGTGCGTGCAGCACGGCGTGCCGTCCACCTGGGCGGCGATCGACTCGAACATCGGGCCGATCCGGTCGTAGGACTCTGCTGACCCGCCCGGCATGATGCTCGGGCCGAGCAGCGCCCCCTCCTCGCCGCCGGAGACGCCGCACCCGACGAAGTGCAGGCCGTGGTCGCGCAGCGCCGCCTCGCGCCGCCGGGTGTCCATGAAGTGCGCGTTGCCGCAGTCGATGACGATGTCACCCTGGTCCAGCAGCGGGACCAGCTCGTCGATCACGGCGTCGGTGGCCTCGCCCGCCTTGACCATGATGATGATCGCCCGTGGCCGGCTGAGGCTGGCCACGAACTCCTGCACCGATTCGGCCGGCACGAACGTGCCCTCGTCGCCATGCTCCTTGACCAGGCTGCGCGTCCGCTCCGGCGAGCGGTTGTGCAACGCCACCGCGTAACCGTGGCGGGCCAGGTTCCGGGCCAGGTTGCGGCCCATCACCGCCAGGCCCGTCACGCCGATATCTGCGCTGCCCTGCTCAGTCATGCGTGGCTCCTCGGAGATTCTCGTCGTCCATTCGCGAGGGTAGTCCGTCACCGGCCCGGGGTGGCCCGCCGTCCCCGGGCCGTAAGGTCCGGCCGTCGCCGCGCTGCGCGGCGGCAGGGCCCCGTGCGGGCGCCACCCGGGCGTCAGCGACAATGCCAGGGATGACTTTCCTGCTGCAGCGCCCCTCCCCGGAGTTCCGCGCTGATCCCCTGCAGGGCCGCGTGTTCACCACCATCCGCCAGGTGCGCAGCACCGACGTGACCCCCGCGGGCCGGCTGCGGCTCGACTCGCTGGCCCGCTACCTGCAGCAGGCCGCCGAGGACGATGTCAGCGACGCGGGCTGGGACGGGCCGTACCTCTGGCTGCTGCGCCGCGTGGCCGTGGCCATCCGCGGCTATCCCGCGCACCGGGAGCGGATTTCGTTGCGGACCTACTGCTCTGCCACGGGCCCGCGGTGGGCCGAGCGCACCACGACGGTGAGCGGGGCGGACGGGGATCTTATCCAGTCCACCGCGATCTGGGTTGCGGTCTCGGCGGGGGACGGGCGGCCGGTCCCGCTCGGCGAGACGTTCCAGCGCGTCTACGGGCCCTCGACGGGCGGCCGGCAGGTCTCGGCGCGGCTCTCCCACCCGGGGCTGCCCGGCTCCGCGGCGGGCCGGCCCTGGCCGCTGCGCGCCGCGGACTTCGACACCGCGGGCCACGTCAACAACAGCATCCACTGGGCCGCCGTGGAGGACGAGCTGGCCGGGGTGGACTGGCTGCCCGGCCACGCCGAGCTCGAATACCACCGGCCCATCCTGCCGGTCGCCGAGCCGGAGCTGGTCAGCAGGCCCGAACCAGGGGAGCTGCGGGCCTGGCTGCGCGACGGGCCGCAGCGGCTGGCTTCCGCCTGGCTCACCGCCGCGGGAACGAGCTGATCACAGCGGTGAACCCGGCGGCGCCGCCCGGGCCCGCGCGGCCCGGTGATACCTCATACACGCCGGAACTCCAGCACCCGGTAGGGCATCACCCCGGGCAGCAGGGTGTCCCGGACGAGCTCGTAGCCTTCCGGTCCAAGCAGCGCCTCATGCTCGGCCCGGGTGCGCTCCCGCCCGCCCAGGGTCATCATCATGATCAGGTCCATCAGATGGGCCAGGGACGGCTCGGGCCCGTCCGGCAGCACCCAGTCGATGACCATGAGCCCGCTGCCGGGCAGGCCCGCCCGGTGGCAGTTGCGGACGATCATGCGCACGCGCTCGTCATCCCAGTTGTGCAGGATCTGGCTCAGCACGTACAGGTCGCCGCCGGACGGCACCTCGCGCAGGAAGTCGCCGCCCACGATCTCCACCCGGTCGCCGACACCCGCCCCGGCCAGGTACCCGGGGGCCTCGGCCAGGGCCTCGCCGCGGTCCATCAGCACCCCGCGGGCGTCCGGCAGGGTGCGGAGCAGGTAGGCCAGCAGCGTCCCCCGGCTCCCGCCCACGTCAACGACGCAGCCGGAAGCCAGCGGCCGGAACCGGGCCCCGGTGAGCTGGTCCACCATGATCCCGGTGGCCCGGCCCATGGCCCGGGCGAACCAGGCCGCCTCCTCGGGATGCCGCCCGTAGTACGCGTAGATCCCGTCGGGCCGGGTCGGGTCCACCGGGTCGGGGCTGCGGACGACCTCCTCCAGGAGCCCGGCGCTCCGCCAGTGCGGCGGTCCCAGGAACCCGACCGCGACGCCCCGCGCGGAGCCCTCGGCGTCGGTGCGCAGCAGGTCGCCGGCCGGGGTCAGCGCGTACCGCCCCGCGTCGTCCTTGCGCACCAGCCCGTAGACCGCCGCCGCGGCCAGCAGCCGGGACAGCGCGTCCGGAGCGGCCGCCGTCCGGGCCGCGAGCTCCCCGGCCGTGAGCGGGCCGCCGGCCAGCTCGTCCGCGACCGCTAACCGGGCCAGCACGGTGGCGACCTGGGAGGTCATCATGCCTTCGAGCAGGCGGCCAAGCGGGGCGCCGGCCTCGCCGAGCATCGAGACGTAGAGCGACATCTCCCCGGGCGCAGCGCTCTCGGGCACGATGGGGCTCCCTTCTGCGGGCCGGATGAAAGACCACGGAATGGACCGGCAATGGTGTTCCCTGCTCCAGTCCACACGCCCGGGCGGCGCTTGTAAATGGCCCCGGTGTCTCCCGGGTGCGCAGCGTCCCGGCGCCGTGCCGCCGCGGGTGCGGGCAGCCTGCGGGCGGTGCGGCCGGCACCCCGGGGCGGGCCGGATTTGGCTCGCGCTTTACATTGGCCCGCGCTTTACACTAGAGAGCGGCGGCCTGATGATGCCCGTGGCGTGGCGGCAGAGCAGCGCTGCTGGCTCGGTGGGTCGGGAGGCGGAACGATGACGTCCGGGATCAGCCTGGTCAGCGCGGGGGCGGGGGTCGCTTCCGCATCGCAGAGCTTCACCATCACCGACGCTGTCGTGATCTTCGTGGTGGTGATCGTCCTGGTGATCGTGGGTGTCGCCCTGGCCGGGCGGCGGACCCGGCTGCTGGTCACCCGGCCCCGGCTGCGGACCGCGCACAGCCGGCGGGTCCGGCGGGCCGCCGCCGAGGATGTCGAGGAGATCGAGCGGGACGCCCGGCTGCGCGGCCGCCCGGTCCGGGGGCTCCCGCGGCGCGAAGAAGAGAACGACGATCTCTAGGGCTGGTTCGGCAACCTGCGCCACACCAGCCAGCCGATCCCGGCCAGCACCGCCAGGCTGCCCGCCACGATGCCCGCGACGGCGCCACCGGACAGGGGCGCGGGGGGAGCGTCCGCGCCCGGCTGGATCCCCGGGGTGGCCGACGGGGCGGGGGTGGCCGGGGCGGGCCCGGGGCCCCGGGCGCCCGTGGCCAGGAACGTGACGACCCGGTTCCCGGCCGGGGCCAGCAGCAGGCCGGCTCCCGCGCTGGGGGTGGGGAAGTGGTTCGCGCCGGTGCCGACGGGAGCCTGCTGGCGCACCTTCCCGGTCCGCGGGTCGAGACCGTACAGCCAGCCAGCCTGGCTGATCGTCCAGACCAGGCCCCCGGCCTCGATCGGCGGGCCGCCGCCGATCGCGGAACTCCACAGCAGCCGCAGGCCCGGCGGTGACGCGTCCGCGCGGACCGCCAGGATCCCGCTCGCGCAGGGCAGGTACACGGTGCGGCCGGCCACCGCGGCGCCCCCGTCGATGTTCGCGCCGCATACCGGCTGCGTGGAGGCGAGTTCGCCGCCGATGCCGCCGAGGTGCGCCCCGTCGAGCAGGTAGGCGATCCCGGCCTTCCCGGCGATCAGCACCTGGCCGCCGGGCAGCAGTGCAGGCTCGGCAGACATGTCGAGGTCCCGGGAGTTGTTCACCGCCCAGTCGCCCGGCGCGAAGTACTGCAGCAGCTTCATCGAGGGCGACAGGTCCAGGACGGAATCGCTGTCGTCGAAGCCGCGTGAGGCCTTATACACGGACCCGTTGCCGACGGTGACCCAGACGTGGCCGGCGGCGTCCACGGCCGGGGCGGCGCCGCCCATCCAGACCGCGCCCTGTGACTCGCCAGGTTTCGCATCGACGGTGAACATCGCGGGCCGCCGCGGCCTCCGGGACGGACACCACCCGCCCCCGGTAGGTGGCACAGTCCCCGTCGTTGCCGCCGAAGCCGAACACCACCCGGCCGCCGGCCAGGGCCAGCCCGGTGCGCTGGAGCAGCGCTGCGGTGTCCGCCCCGGGCGGGTCCACATTCCGGGTCATCTCGACCCGGCCGGTCGCCGTGCTCAGGCCGGCCAGGACGTGGGCCGGGCGGCCGCGGGTCTCCTCGTCGGCCACCACGAAGATCTCGGCCCGGGCCGGGTCGATGACCGGGGTGCCGGTGATCCCGACCCGGGGCGTGATGTCCCCGCAGGGCAGCGAGCTGGCCGGGACAGGGGCGGCCAGGTGCCGCGCCCAGGCGACCTTCCCGGTCGTAGCGGACAGGGCATAGACGGTGTCGTTCTCGGTGGCCACGTAGACCCGGCCCGCCAGCACCAGCGGCTCACCGTAGATCTGCCCGTCGAGCGCGGGCGAGGCCCACTTCTGGAACGGGGTGTTCACCCGGCCCGGGGTCGCGGCCACGCCCTGGCCGGCCGGGTCGCCGTGGTACACGGTCCAGGAGCCCGCCCGGGGGGAGCCTCCCCGGGAGGAGGAGCCGGCCCGCGGGGTGGAGCTGGGGCTGGCGGATGGGCTGGCGCTGGGGGAGGAGCGGGGACCGGCGGGGCCGAGAGTGCCCGCCGCGGCGGATCCGGCCGCGGCCACCCACAGCGCGGCGGCCAGGCCAGCGAGCCACCCGGCCGTCCGCACCGCCAGGCTGCTGCGCATCGTCAAAGCCTAGCCACGCCGCGGCGTGCTCAGCCGGGCCCGGCACCGTCCCCGCCCGGGTGGCAGGCGGAATTCGCGTCCGGGGGCACGTCGAGGGCCGGGTTACGGGCGAAGAACCCGAACGGCTTGAGCCAGAACGACACCGTGTCCACCGGCATGATCGGCCAGTCCTCGGGCCGGGTGATGTGGTGGATGCCGAACACGTACCACAAGACGACGTCGGTGTTCTCGATGGAGCGGTTCCGCGCGGTCCAGACGGGCAGCCCGGAATCGGCCGCGCTCTGGGTGGGGAAGTCGCCGCACGGCCACCGCTCGTCCGGGTGGTACGGGGTGACCCAGAGCGTGTGCCCGATCACCGCGGCGCGGCGCAGCACCGCGGACGAGGGGTCCAGCAGGGCCGGGAACGACCCGCCCGGCACCAGCTTGTACCCGGCCGGGGTGCCGAGGGAGTTCGGCGCGCCCGTGCTCACGACCTTCCAGCCGCGCTGGGTGTGCCAGTCGTAGTCCTGCTTGCCCTCCGCCTCGGTGCGCAGCGGCGTCTGGCGGAGCACCAGGCCGAGCCCATACGGGTCGTCCGGTCCCGGGCGGGCCGGCTCCGACTCGACCGCGTACACCGTGTTGGCCGGCCCGTCCACGTCGAGGTCCAGCCGGGCCACGATGAAGTGCTGGTGGAACGGCGCGTAGGTGCGCTCGTTGACCAGCGTGCCGTACGGGGGCTGCTGGCCGGCCGGGAAGTTCGAGGTGACCATGATCCCGGTGGCGCGGACCTCGCACTCGATGCTGGCGTCCTGGTAGAAGCGCCAGTACACGAGGTACTCGTAGTTCGCCACGGTGACGTGAAAGGACACCACGAGGCGCCGGGCGCGGCGCACCTCGGGGCCGAACTCGTGGTCCACGTGCTTCCACAGCACGCCGTTGTCCTCCTCGTGGATGCAGATGGCGTGCGGAATCAGCCGCGGCTCACCCGCCGAGTCGTGCACGACCGCGTCCACGTAGGTGATCTCGCCGAGGCAGTCGCAGCCCCGCTCGAGCGAGGTGGTCATGAAGCCGAGTCCCCACTCGCCGATGTCGAACGCGGTCCGCCGGAAGTGGTCGGGCGTCGGATCCCGGTACGGCACCACCATCTCCGCGAACGAGAGGCGGTGCGCGACCGGCCGCAGCCGCCCGCCGTCGCGGAATCCCACCGTGTGCAGGACCAGGCTTTCCCGGTAGTTGAAGCCGAGCCGCAGCTCCCAGTTCTGCCAGCGGAGCAGGTGCCCGTCCAGCTGGAACGAGACGCCGTCGGGCTGGCTGATCTCCAGCGGGGCCACCTCGCGCAGCGGCATCGGGATCAGCGTGGGCAGGTACTCACCCATCACCTCGGGAGGGGCGGCGGTGGCCCCGGGGCCGGCGCTGTCGTCGATCTCCAGCAGCGTCATCCGGTTGAGGTCCACGACCGGATGCAGCCCGCTCAGGTGGTGCGCGTAGGGGCTGCCCTGCTCACTGCCGCGGTACCAGACGTCCGCCCAGCCCAGCCGGAGGCCGCGATACCGTGGCGGGACCAGGTCCGCGCCATAGGCCCAGAGATCGGTGAGGATGCGAGAACGATCGGTGATACCGCGCCGGGCGAGCGCCGCCGCCAGCGCCGGGTCGCTGCGCAGCATCTCGTCGCACTCGTGCCATTCGTCCAGGGTGATGTTCGGCTGCTGGCCGGGCAGCGGTTCCCAGGCCGTGACGGCCCCGGCGTCCAGCGACACCACCGCGCGGTACGCCTGGCCGTCCTCCCGGTTCCAGCACACGGCCAGCGCCTCGCGGCCCGGTCCCGGGCCGGCGGGCAGGGCGTCCCCGGCGGGCAGGGCGTCCTTGGGCGGCTCGCGCAGTTCGACCGACGCGATCCGCCAGCCTGTCCCGACCGCCCGGTCGCGCCGCAGCGCCGCGGCGGCCTGCCGGAACTCATCGGCGGTCAGCGGGTCGAGTGGATGCCGGGCCGCCGCCGGCTGTTCCTGGGTGCTCACCAATCGCCTCCACGTGTGCGCTCAGCCATGCTGGCCCGGTCCCGTAACGTGACTACCCCCCGGGTTGCCTCTTGATCCAGTCTGCGCAGACCTCCTTGACCCGGGGGGCGTCCGGGCCGGTCGGTTTCGACCTGGACCTGACCCTGATCGACTCCCAGCCCGCGATCCTGGCTGCGTGGGCGGAGGTGGCCCGCGAGACCGGGGCCGTTATCGACCTGGACTCCGTCACCCGGCGGCTCGGCATCAAGCTCGAGGACGAAGCGGCTTTCTGGTTCCCGGCCGGGGAGCGCGGCGCGGCCGCGGCCAGCTACCGGCGGCACTACGTGCGGCTGGCCCCGCAGCTGACCACGCCGCTGCCCGGCGCGGCCGGGGCCCTCGCGGCCGTCCGGGGAGCCGGCGAGCAGGCCATCATCATCACCGCGAAGCACCCGGTCTCAGTCGGGCCCAGCCTGATCGCCGCGGGACTGGAGGCCGACGACCTCTACACGCACGTGTACGGCCCGGAAAAGGCCGCCGTGCTCACCCAGGTCGGCGCGGCCGTGTACGTCGGTGACGCCCCGGCCGACATGGGCGCCGCGACCGCCGCGGGCGCGCACGCGGTCGGGGTCTCGACGGGGTCGTTCAGCGCCGCGGACCTGATGGCCGCCGGGGCCGGGGTGGTCCTGGGCTCGCTGCTGGAGTTCCCGTCCTGGTATGCCGCCCTGCGCACCGGCTGACGCCCCGCGCACCGGCGACGCCCCGCGCACCGGCTGGTGCGCTGCGCTGCCTGACTCCCCGTGCTGCCTGATGCCCCGCACCGCCTAACGGTCCACGCCCCGGTGACCAAGGGCCCTGTGGCCTCGGGCGGGAGCCGGGTCATGCTGGCGTCACCGTGACGGCAGAACGCAGGAGAGGCAGTGCGGCGATGACGGCCCCGGCCCCGATGAGGCACCATGCGCACCCGCGCCCCGCGCTCCCGCGGCCCGCGGTGGACTTCAGCCAGCGCCCGATGCTGGTGTTCTGGGAGACGACCGGCGCGTGCCTGCTGGCCTGCCGGCACTGCCGGGCCAGCGCCACCACCGAGCCCCCGCCCGGGGAGCTCAGCCACGCGGAGGGCCTGGCCCTCATCGACCAGGTCGCCGGGTTCGGGCGGCCCTACCCCATCCTCGTGTTCACCGGCGGTGACTGCCTGCTCCGGCCCGACCTGTTCGACCTCGCCGGGTACGCGACCTCGCGGGGCATCCCGGTGTGCCTGTCCCCGTCGGTCACGCCGCTGCTCACCCCGGCCATGATCGAGCGGATCGCGGGCTGCGGGGCCCGGGCCGTGTCGGTCAGCCTGGACGGGGCCTGCGCGGCCACCCACGACGGGGTGCGCGGCATCCCCGGCCACTTCGGGCAGACCGTCCAGGCCATCCGGGATCTGGTGGCCGCTGGCCTGACCGTCCAGGTCAACACCACCGTGATGAACCGCAACGTCGTCGAGCTGCCCCGGATCGCCGCGCTGGTGGCCGAGACCGGCGCGCACATGTGGGAGGTCTTCTTCCTGGTCCAGGTGGGCCGGGGGGTCAGCACCGCCGCGCTTTCCCCAGCCGGGCACGAGGACGTGTGCCATTTCCTGTACGACGCGTCCCGGCACGGGTTCGTGGTGCGCACCGTGGAGGCCCCGTTCTTCCGCCGGGTGGTCGCGGCCCGCCGGGCCGGCGAGCCGGCCCCGCGCACCCCGCTTTACCTGCGGCTGTCCGGCGAACTCGGGGACCTGCTCGGCCCGCCGGGCCGGCCGCCGAGTGCGCACACCGCGCCCACCCGGGACGGCAAGGGCATCCTGTTCATCGCCCACGACGGCGAGGTGTACCCGGCCGGCTTCCTGCCGCTCAGCCTGGGCAGCGTCCGCGACCGCCCGCTGCGCGATATCTACACCCGGGACCCGGTGCTGCGCGCGATCCGGGCCGCCCGGTTCACCGGGCGCTGCGGCCGGTGCGAGTACGCGGACCTGTGCGGCGGATCACGGGCCCGCGCGTACGCCGCGACCGGCGACCCGCTCGGCGAGGACCCGGCCTGCCCCTACCAGCCCGCGGCCCGCTGATGGGCCGGGAACCGGCTGGCCCGGCGGGCTGGCCGGTGCTCATCCAGGGCGGGATGGGCGTGGCCGTCTCCGGCTGGCGGCTGGCCCGCGCGGTGGCCGCCACCGGGCAGCTCGGCGTGGTGTCGGGGGTGGCGCTGGACGTGGTGCTGGCCCGGCGGCTGCAGCTCGGCGACCCCGAGGGGGACGTGCGGCGCGCGCTGGCGGAGCTTCCGCTGCCCGGCGTGGCCGACCGCATCCTGCAGCGTTACTTCGTGCCGGGCGGGATCCCGGCTGGCCAGCCGTTCCGTCCCGTCCCCCGGCTGGGGCTGCGCCCGAACCCGGCCGGGACCGAGCTGGCGGTCGCGGGCAATTTCGTGGAGGTACACCTGGCCCGGCAAGACCACCGGGGCCCGGTGGGCGTCAACTACCTGGAGAAGGTCCAGCTGGCCACCCCGGCCGCGATCTACGGCGCGATGCTCGCGGGAGCCGACTACGTACTGATGGGCGCGGGCATCCCGGCCGAGATCCCGGGCCTGCTCGACGCCTTCGCCGCAGGCGGCCCGGGCGAGGTGAGCGTGACCGTCGCGGGTGCGGACTCCGGTGCCCGGCACGTGGCGCGGCTGGATCCGGCCGCGCTGCACGGGGTTAGCCAGCTAGCCAGCACGGGGTCAGCCAGCACGGGGTCAGCCAGCACGGGACGAGCGGGCCGGCCCTGAGCCGGCCTTCCTGGCCATCGTCTCCTCGGCGGTCCTGGCGCAATACCTGGCCCGTCACCCGGCGACGGCCCCGGACGGCTTCGTGCTGGAGGGTCCGGAGGCCGGCGGGCACAGCGCCCCGCCCCGCGGGCGGCTCCGGCTCGACGGCACCGGGCAGCCGGTCTACGGCCCGCGGGACGAGATCGACCTGGCCAAGGTGACCGCGCTCGGGCTTCCTTTCTGGCTAGCGGGCGGCCAGGCCACCGCCGGGCGGCTGGCCGCGGCCCGGGCGGCGGGCGCGCAGGGCATCCAGGTCGGCACCGCGTTCGCGCTCTGCCGGGAGTCCGGCATCGAGCCCTCGCTGCGCGGCCAGCTCATCGAGCAGGCGCTGGCCGGCACGCTGACGGTGCGCAACGAGCCGGCGGTCTCCCCGGCCGGGTTCCCGTTCAAGGTGGCTGGCCTGCCCGGCACGCTGGGCGACGACGAGGTCTACGACGCCCGGCCCCGGCTGTGTGACCTGGGCTACCTGCGGGTGCCCTACCAGCGTGCAGGCGGCCGCGTCGGGTACCGCTGCCCGGCCGAGCCGGTGGGCGTCTACCTGCGCAAGGGCGGCACGGCCGGGGATGCCGCCGGCCGCCGGTGCCTGTGCAACGGGCTGCTGGCCACGATCGGGCTGGCGCAGCGCACCGCCGCGGGAACGGCCGAGCCGCCGGTGGTCACGCTGGGCCAGGATCTCGGGTTCCTGCCCGCGCTGGTGGCCGCGGCCGGTCCCGGCTTCGGCGCCGCGGATGTGGTCGCCTCCCTGCTCGGGGAGGCCAGCGCCCCGTTCCTCCGCTGACCGGGGAGGGCCCGGCTGTAGCCTGTCCGGCGTGCTGGAACAGGTGAGCGTCACCCGCTACGTGACCCCGCTGCGGGAGGGGGGATCGCTGCCTGCGCTGGTCGAGGCGGACAACCTCGGCACTTACGTGCTCAAGTTCCGCGGCGCTGGGCAGGGCCCGAAGGCGCTGGTCGCGGAGATCGCCGGCGGGGAACTCGCCCGGCGGCTCGGCCTGCGCACCCCGGACCTGGTGCTCGCCTGCCTGGACCCGCGGATCGCCGCCACCGAGCCCGATCCGGAGATCCAGGACCTGCTGCGGGCCAGCGAAGGGCTGAACGTGGGGGTGGACTTCCTGCCCGGGTCGGCCGGCTTCGACCCCGCGGGCTGGGCGGTGGACGCGGACTTCGCCAGCCGCGTCCTGTGGTTCGATGCGCTGATCCAGAACGTGGACCGCACCTGGCGCAACCCGAACCTGCTGGTCTGGCACGGTGACGTCTGGCTGATCGACCATGGGTCGGCGCTGTACTTCCAGCACAACTGGCCCGCGGCCCGCCCGCTCGCGCCGTTCGACGCCACGGACCACGTGCTGCGCGGCGCCGCGACCCGGCTTTCCGCCGCGCACCAGGCCCTGGCCCCGCGGATCACCGCCGCGCTGCTGGACGAGGTGCTGGCCCTGGTTCCCGCCGGGTGGTTCGGTGACGGCCGCCCCGGGGACTACACCGCGCACCTGCTGGAACGGGCTCCCCGGGTGCTGGAGGTGATCCGCTGATGGGCGCGGGCACCGAGGCCTTCGAGTACGCGCTGATCCGCGTCGTGCCGAGGGTCGAGCGCGGTGAGGCGATGAACGCCGGGGTGATCCTCTACTGCCAGCAGCACCGGTATCTCGGCTGCCGGATTTTCCTCAACGAGGACCGTCTGCGGGTACTCGACCCGGCCCTGGACATGGCGGCGGTGGCGGCGGCTCTCGGCGCCCTGGAGGAGGGCTGCCGTAGCGGCCCCGCGGCGGGGCAGCCGCCGGGGGTGCGGTTCCGCTGGCTCACCGCCACCCGCAGCACGATCGTGCAGCCCGGCCCGGTGCACAGCGGCCTGACCGCTGACCCCGCGGCCGAACTCGACCGGCTCTTCAACGACCTGGTCCGCTGACGACCTGGTCGCTGACGACCAGGTCGCTGACGACCTGGCCCGCTGGCGACCTGGCTGCTGAGGGGAAACGTCGGCGCGGGCCGGTAACGTGCGCTCATGATCGATCACATGGGTGTCCAGGTGGCGGACGTCGAGGCGTCGCTCGCCTTCTACCTGCGCGCGTTCGCGCCGATCGGGATGCGCGAGGCGATGCGCTTCCCGGTCGGGGAATCCTTCGTCATCGGCCTGGCCGGTCCGCAGGGCCCGCCCGATTTCTGGCTCAGCCCGGCCGCGGGCCCGGAGACCAGGGAACTGCATGTCGCGTTCCGTGCCCCCGGCCGCCCCGAGGTGGACGCCGTGCACGAGGCCGCGGTGGCGGCGGGCGCGGAGGTGCTGCACGCGCCACGCGAGTGGCCGGAGTATCACCCGGGCTACTACGGCGTGTTCTTGCGCGATCCCGACGGCCACAACGTGGAGGCCGTCTATCACGGCGGGTAGACGGGCCAGCCCGGGATTACTTCTCCTCTCCCTGATGTTAGTTTGGATTAAGCAACTATTAATCCGGGACCGGGCTGCCCGGCCGCAGGCATGGCCGGGAACGGACCGTTAGGGAAGGGCAGGCATGCGGGCCTTTTCAGCTGAGCCAGCCAACTCTGCGCAGCTCAACGGCCATCATGAGCCGAACGGCCAGCACGAAGCACCCACCCGCGGGATCCTGCGGCGCGGCGCCGGGCGGGCAGCCCAGCCCCCCGGCCCGGGCTACAAGTGGATCGCGCTGTCGAACACCACGCTCGGCGTGCTGATGGCGACCGTCAACGCCTCGATCATGCTGATCGCGCTGCCGGACATCTTCCGCGGGATCGGGGTCAACCCGCTCCAGCCGGGCAACACCAGCCTGCTGCTGTGGATGATCATGGGTTACCTGGTGGTCACCGCCGTCCTGGTGGTCAGCTTCGGCCGCCTCGGCGACATGTTCGGCCGGGTCCGGATCTACAACCTGGGCTTCGCGGTGTTCAGCGTGTTCTCGGTGCTGCTGGCGCTGACCTGGCTGCACGGTTCGGCCGCGGCCTGGTGGATCATCGCGGGCCGTATCCTGCAGGGCGTCGGCGGGGCCATGCTGATGGCCAACTCCAGTGCTCTGCTCACCGACGCGTTCCCGGCTAACCAGCGCGGGCTGGCGCTCGGGCTGAACCAGGTCGCGGGCATCGCGGGCTCGTTCATCGGGCTGATTCTCGGCGGCCTGCTCGGCCCGGTGGACTGGCGGCTGGTCTTCCTGGTCTCGGTGCCGTTCGGGGTGTTCGGCACGTTCTGGGCCTACCTGAAGCTCCGCGAGCTCGGTGTCCGCCGGCCCGCCCGGCTGGACTGGGCGGGCAACGTGACCTTCGCCATCGGCCTGATCGCGGTGCTGGTCGGCATCACCTACGGCATCCAGCCCTACGGCGGCCACACGATGGGCTGGACCAGCCCGTTCGTGCTGACCGCCATCTTCGGCGGCCTCGCCGTGCTGGCCGTGTTCTGCGTGGTGGAGACCCGGGTGGCCGAGCCCATGTTCCGGCTGCCGCTGTTCAAGATCCGGGCCTTCACCGCCGGCAACCTGGCCAGCCTGCTGTCCTCGCTCGGCCGGGGCGGCCTGATGTTCGTGCTGATCATCTGGCTGCAGGGCATCTACCTGCCGCGGCACGGCTACAGCTTCAGCCAGACCCCGCTGTGGGCCGGGATCTTCATGCTGCCGCTCACCGTCGGTTTCCTGGTCGCCGGGCCGATCTCCGGCTGGCTATCCGACCGCTTCGGGGCCCGCCCCTTCGCCACCGGCGGCATGGTCGTGGCGGCGGCCTCCTTCCTGCTCCTGGAGCTGCTGCCGATCAACTTCAGCTACTGGCAGTTCGCGATGATCCTCCTGCTCAACGGGCTTGGCATGGGCCTGTTCGCCTCCCCGAACCGGGCGGGCATCATGAACAGCCTGCCGCGGGAGAGCCGCGGGGTGGGCGCGGGCATGAGCGCCACGTTCCAGAACTCGGCCATGGTGCTGTCCATCGGCATCTTCTTCACGCTGATCATCGCGGGCCTGGCCTCATCGCTGCCCGCCGCGCTTAACCACGGCCTGGTCGCCCAGGGCGTGCCGCGGGCCGACGCGGCCCGGGTCGCGGCCCTGCCGCCGGTCTCCGTCATGTTCGCGGCGCTGCTCGGGTACAACCCGATCCAGACCCTGCTCGGCTCGGCTCTGGCCAGGCTGCCGGCCAGCCACGCCGCCTACCTGACCGGGCGCGGCTTCTTCCCGGCGCTGATCTCGCCGGCGTTCTCCAACGGGCTGTCCATCGCCTTCGACTTCGCCATCGCGGCCTGCCTCGTCGCGGCGGTCGCCTCGCTGCTGCGCGGCCGCCGGTACGTGCACGAGGAGCACGCGGCCAGCGCGGAGGAGCCGGGTTCAGCGTCCCGTCCGGGGATCTCGGAGGCAGTGATGCGAGATCCCCGGACGGACGTTTCTGAGCAGCCCCTGGTCAGGGGACCACGGTGAACGGCCGCATCATCTCGTTGTCCTCGTGCTCGACGATGTGGCAGTGGTGGACGTAATTCTGCGGCCCGGAGACTCCCCGGGGAAGGTCGAACTTCGCCCGGATGGTGGTGAAGTAGCCGGGGTTGGCCTTGACCGTGTCCTTGAAGCCGCGCTCGTCCGGCGTGGGCGGCTCCATCGGGCCGGTGGCGAACGGCTCGGGGCTGATCCCGCCCGGCACGCCCGCCGGGCCGCCGTACTTCTTCTGGTACGCCGCGGCGTCGTACGGGGTGCGCCCCACCACCTGGAACGTGACCAGGTGGACGTGCATGGGGTGCGTGTCCATGGTCATGTTCACCCAGACCCAGTCCTCCACGGTGCCGGCCTTCGGCGTCTCCGTCACCGGTGACTGCTCGAAGTCCATCCCGTTCAGGTTCAGGTACCAGCCCGCCGTCTCCGCGCCGATCTCGTTCAGCGTGATGTAGCGGGTGGTGACCGGGTGGTGCAGGCTGGCCCGCTGCCCGGGCAGGCTGTCCGGGACCGACCGCGGGCCGCGGTGGGTCACCGAGGTGCCCACCCGGATTTGCATGACCGGCCCCAGGGGCGGCGCCGGGGTGGACACGGGGGCTGCGGGGGTGTGGTTGCGCAGTTCCAGCGTCCGGCCGTCCAGGCCGCGGAAGTCGACGAGCACGTCGGCCCGCTCGGCCGAGGCCAGCACGAGCTGCCGGACCCGGACGGGCACGTCGAACAGCCCGCCCTCGGCGCCGATCTGCCACATCGGCAGGCCGGCGAAGCTCAGGCTCATGATCCGGGCGTTGCACCCGTTCAGCACCCGGAACCGGTACATCCGGGGCTCGACGTCGAGGTACGGCCATACTTTGCCGTTAACCAGCATGTGGTCACCGAAGTACTCACCGATCCAGGTCACCCCGGGGATGTCGCTGACCGGGTACAGGAACTTCCCGTCCGCCCGGAACAGGCGGTCCTGGATGACCAGCGGGATCTCGTACGCCCCGCCCGGGATCCCGACCGGGTTGGGCTCGGTGCCGGTGTCGCGGGAGTCCCGGATGAGGTACCCGGCGGCCAGGCCGGCGAACACGTTCAGCCGGGTGGTGCCCATCCCGTGGTCGTGGAACCAGCGCAGCGACGCCGGCATCTGCGGCAGCTCGTTGCTGTACTCGACGTGCTGCGTCTCCCCGGGTGCGTAGCCCATGCCGCCGTCGGTCAGCGGGTTCCCGTCGCTGGCCGCCGCCACGAAGCCGCCGTGCAGATGGGTCATGGGTCGCACGGTCCGGCCGTTAGGGCTGGTCAGGCGGGTGTCAACCGGGATCCAGTCGGGATACACGTCAGGCAGCTGGTTCGTGTAGCTGACGTGCAGGGGGGTCCCGCTCTCCGCGGCCAGGACCATGCCGAACGAGCCGGCCTGCCCGGCCAGGCCGGAGCCGTCGTCGTAGGCCCAGACCGTGGTGGGCGGCAGGTCGGGGTGCAGGCGGCGGGTGATCTCGCGCTGGGTGAACGAGTACTGGCCCGGGCCGCTCGGGGTCGCAACCACGAGGCCGCTGCCCGGCACGGGCAGCGGCGCGCGGAATTTCCGCAGCCTGCCGGTGAGGGCGGAGGCCGGGCGGCCGGTTAAACCCTGCGCCAGCCCGCGCCGCGCCGCGGCGGGCAGGGCCAGCAGGGCGCCGGCGCCCACGCCGTATTGCAGGAACCGCCTGCGAGTCGTATCGGTCATCGCGTTTGCCACCTCACGGGTCTGCTGGCCATCGCCGGATCCGCCGATCGCCGGCGGCTCCGCCCGTTCGGGGGCCGGACGCGCCATCGCGGTCCGCCGGCGCCCTCGCTCTGAGCCCGTTCTGGGCATCTTCTGTGGCGCCGTCCTCATTCGATGCTCAGCCGCCCTCGCGGGGGAGGGCCGGTCGGCCCCTGCGTCCCGGCCTTAGGTCCCGGTTCCGCTGTCCCGCGCGGCTCACTCGCAGCGGGGCCGCGTCACGCCGCGGCGGGCGCGCCGGCGGCCCGGATACCGCGCGCGGCGCTGACGATCGCGACCACGGCGGCGAGCAGCACCGCGGGCAGGTAGACGGCGAGCAGCCAGCCCTCGTGGTAGCCGGCGTCCGGGAGGGCCCACTGGTACAGGCCGGCCGCGGCGGCGATGCTGGCCGCACCGGCCAGGCTCATCGCCGCGGCCGCGAGGCCCGCGGCCCGGGCTGCGCGGGTGACGGCCGGGCCAGGGAGGTCGAGCCTGCGGACCGCCAGCCCGGGGCCGGCCGCGCAGAGGCCGCCGACCGCGAAGCCGGCCACCACCAGGGCCAGGAACCACCAGGGCCCGACTCCGCCGTCAGCCAGGCGCACGACAGAGCCAACCTGCCCCGGCGGGACGGGGTACGCGGCGGGGCGGCGGACCAGGCGGGCGGTCACCACGGTCGCGACCAGGTACAGGGCCGGTCCGGCGACCGGCGCGAGCAGCCAGGCCACCTCACGCGGCCGGCGGGCGGGGAGCGCGGTGCGCAGCATCCCCAGCCACAGCGGCAGGCCTCCCGCGATCAGGGCGAGCACGGAAACCAGGACGGCCCCGTCGAACACCCAGTACGACCACTGGATGACCAGGTGCCGGGGACCCGTGATCCCGGTCTGGAGGGTGGGCTGGGCCTGGGTGAGCTGCGCGAAGACGGCCGCCAGGCCGGCCAGCGCCGTCCAGGCCAGGAAGACCGTGGCCAGGCTGGCCCGCATCCGCGCGGGCCGGTCATGCAGCTGGCGTGGTGGCCGGAGCCACGCAGGCACCGCGCGCCAGGCCAGGCTGGCGGCCGAGCGCAGGCCAGCGCCCGAATCGTCCAGCAGGGCCCCGGCCTCGTCCCGGTAGCGGGCTTGCCAGGCGGGCGGGTACAGGCCCAGAGCCGCGCGGGCCAGCGCTGTCTTCCATGACCCCCGCGACGGCGCGGGCGGCGGCCCGGCCGGCGGGACGGGCGGCGCGGCGGGTGGCGGGGCGCTCACGCGCCGGCCCAGCCGTAGTGGGCGCGCAACCGCTGCCGCGCGACGGAGGCCACCTGGTGCATCCGCTCAGACTGTTCCGCCAGCTCACGGGCCCCGTCCGCGGTCAGCCGGTAAGGCCGGCGCCGGTCCTCGGCCTCCAGCGGCTCGATCAGGCCGCGCGACTCCAGCCGCGCGATCACCGCGTACAGCGTGCCGGCGCTGAGCCGCACGCCCATCGTCTCCGCCACGTCCTGGGTGATGGCATACCCGTGCTTCGGCTCCTCCGCCAGGCTGGCCAGCACCAGCAGCGGCGGATCGGCCCACCGGTCCAGCCGGTTCCTCATCTCAGCCTCCGTGCCCCGCCCGCTTATCGGTCTTGCTCGGCTCACGCTATACCGCAGAGCGGTATAGCGCAAGGCGATACACCCTGCCGCCCGCCCCCCAGCCCTGAGATCCGGCCGCCGGGCTGAGGTACGGCACGCGGGCGGATGAGAGGCTGTCCCTGAGGACGAATCGGGCAGCCAGGAAAGGTGCGGCCAATGCGGATCGCCGATGACGTCACGCAACTGACCGGGAATACGCCGCTCGTGCGGCTGCAGCGGGTCACCGATGGTGCCGCCGCGCAGGTGGCGGCCAAGCTGGAGTTCTTCAATCCGGCCAACAGCGTCAAGGACCGCATCGGCGTGGCCATGATCGACGCAGCCGAGCGTGACGGGCTGATCGGGCCGGACACCGTGATCGTGGAGCCGACCAGCGGCAACACCGGCATCGCCCTGGCCATGGTCTGCGCCGCCCGCGGCTACCGCTGCATGCTGACCATGCCGGAGACGATGAGCCGGGAGCGCCGCCAGCTGCTCCGCGCGCTGGGTGCCGACCTGCTCCTCACGCCCGGCCCCGACGGCATGCCCGGCGCTATCGCCCGGGCCGAGGAGCTGGCCAAGAGCGACCAGCGCTACTTCATGCCGCAGCAGTTCGAGAACCCGGCCAACCCCGCGATCCACCGGGCGACCACCGCCGAGGAGGTCTGGCGGGACACCGACGGGGCGGTGGATATCTTCGTGGCCGGAGTCGGCACCGGCGGCACCATCACCGGGGTGGGCGAGGTCCTCAGGGAGCGCAAGCCGTCGGTGCGGATGATCGCCGTCGAGCCAGCCGCGTCCCCGGTGCTGTCCGGTGGCCCGAAGGGGCCGCACCCGATCCAGGGCATCGGCGCCGGGTTCGTGCCTGACGTCCTCGACACCGGGGTGATCGACGAGATCATCGGCGTCGGCAACGACGACGCGATGGAGATGGCCCGCCGGATGGCCCGGGAAGAGGGGCTGCTGGTCGGCATCTCCTCAGGTGCGGCCGTCTGGGCCGCGGTCCAGGTCGCCAAGCGGCCGGAGCACGCCGGCCAGCTGATCGTGGTCGTGGTGCCCGACTTCGGGGAGCGCTACCTGAGCACCCCGCTGTTCGCGGGCCTGGGCGACTAGCGATGCTCGCTGCGCTGCGCGCGGATCTGCGGGCGGCCAGGGAGCGTGATCCGGCCGCGCGCAGCACCGTGGAACTGGTCCTGTGCTATCCGGGCGTGCACGCCATCTGGGGGCACCGGGCCAGCAGCTGGCTGTGGCGGCACGGCCGCACGCTGTCGGCCCGGCTCTGCTCCGCGTTCACCCAGCGGCTCACCGGGGTGGACATCCACCCGGCCGCGGTCCTCGGCCCCGGGCTGTTCATCGACCATGCGGTCGGCGTGGTGATCGGGGAGACCGCGGAGGTCGGCACGGACGTGACCATCTATCACGGGGTCACTCTCGGCGGCACCAGCCTGGAGCGCGGCAAGCGCCACCCCACGGTCGGGGACCGGGTGACCATCGGGGCGGGCGCCAAGGTGCTGGGCCCGATCACGATCGGCCACGACAGCCGGATCGGCGCGAACGCCGTCGTGGTCAAGCCCGTGCCGCCGGACTCGGTCGTGGTCGGCGTGCCCGGCCAGGTGATCATGCGCAGGCACGCCCGGGCCGCGACAGCGCCCGCGGATCTCGACAACGCCGTGCTGCCCGACGTGGTGGGGGTCAGCCTGCGCGCGCTGCACGACCGGATCGAGGATCTGGAGGCGAGGATGGACGGGAACGGCCCGCCGGCCGCTGTGCGCCGCGCTGGCCAGCACCCGGGGGCCCAGCGCCCGGCCAGCACCGAGGTCTGGTACGAGCAGGACTTCTCGATCTGATCCCTGCCTTCACCCACTCCCAGACCATCCGCCGCGATGCGTAAACTCCGGGAGCGGGCCTGGTGGAATCGGTCCTTGGCCAGGCACATTTATCACCAAGAGGTAAGAGCACAGCCACCTTTCCTGGGGGCGTGATGGCGGGCGGCAGCGGCATTGATCTGGACGGCACCCGGGCCCTGGTCACCGGCGGGACCAGCGGCCTCGGCCTGGCCATGGCGGAGGCGCTGGCCCGGGCCGGCGCCACGGTTGTGCTCACCAGCCGGTCAGCAGAGCGGGCCACGGCGGCCGCCGCCCGGATCCCCGGCGCCCTGGGCGTGGGCGCGGACGCCCGCGACGAGGTGTCCGCTGCCCGCGTGGCCGACCAGGCCTGGTCCTGGCTCGGCGGCATCGACCTGCTGGTCAACAACGCGGGCCTCGGCATGCGGACGGTCAACCCCCGGTTCATGGTCGAGCCGCAGGGGTTCTGGGAAGTCCCGCCGGACGGGTTCCGGGCCGTGGTTGACGTGAACCTTACCGGCTACTTCCTGATGGCCAGGGAGCTCACGCCGAGGATGCTGGAGGCCGGGTCCGGGCGGATCGTGAACATCTCGATGAACCACACCACGATGACCCGGCGCGGTTTCGTGCCGTACGGGCCGTCCCGGGCGGGAGCGGAGTCGCTGTCCCGGATCATGGCCGCCGACCTGGCCGACACCCCGGTCCGGGTCAACATGCTGCTGCCGGGCGGCGCCACCGAGACCGGCATGGTGCCCGGCGAGCGGCCCGCCGGGCTGACGCTCATCGACCCGGCGGTGATGGGCCCGCCGATCGTCTGGCTGGCCTCGCCCCAGGCTCTGGAGGTGCATGATCAGCGCATCGTGGCCACCGGTTTCGAGGCCTGGCTGGCGGGCCATGGCCACGGCCATGGCCAGGGCTCAGCGTGAGAGCCCGCCGGGCGGGGGAGTAACGGCACCTGGCCCGCCGGGCGGGGAGTAACGGGCACCCGCCCACAGTGCCCCAATAATGCCGGCTGATGCAGGCGGCCCCGCGGTTTAATTCGCCGGTATTGGGTACCTGGCGCCCGTTACAGGTAAAAGCAGCGCGTCAGGGACGAAGTGCCCGGATCCGCCGCCGATACCGAGTCAGCCGCATTAGTAACGGAAGGACTGCCCTCATGCTGGGGTTCGTCGCAGCCATTCTCTTTGCCATTGCCTTCATCATCAACGCCGCCAACGTGTCCATCAGCAACGCCATCTTCTCGCCGACCAGCCTGATGCTGCTCGGCCTGGTCTGCCTGGCCCTGCACTTGTCCGGGGTCGGCACCAGCTGGAAGTACCGGCGCTGACCGGCTGGTCACCCCGCTAACCCCGTACACGGGCCCCGCCGCTGGTGCAGGCGGGGCCCCGTACTGAGCAGCAGCCGGGTCACGGCAGGATGACAGGCGTGGATCCTGCCGACATCGCCCAGGCCCTGCGCTCGGCCATGCGGGGCGAGGTGGATGAATCCTCCCGCCGCCGGGCCGAGTACTCCAGCGACGCCTCCAACTACCGGGTCGTGCCCCAGGTGGTGGCCTTTCCCCGGGACACCGGCGACATCCTGGCCGTGGCCGAGGTGTCCCGGCGCACGGGCACGCCCCTGACCACCCGCGGGGCCGGCACGTCCATCGCGGGGAACGCGGTCGGGCCGGGGATCGTCCTGGACACCTCGCGGTACCTGGGCCAGATTCTCGACCTCGACCCGGAGGCGCGCACTGCCCGGGTCGAGCCCGGGGTGATCCTGGCCAGCCTCCAGGCGGCCGCGGCCCCGCACGGGCTGCGCTTCGGCCCCGACCCGTCCACCCAGTCCCGGGCCACGCTCGGCGGGATGATCGGCAACAACGCGTGCGGTGCCCACGCCCTGGCCTACGGCCGCACCGCGGACAACGTGCTCGAACTCGACGTCATCGACGGCACCGGCCGGCGGTTCACGGCCGGCCGCGGCCTGGACCCGGTGCCCGGCCTGGAGCCGCTGGTCTCGGCGAACCTGGGCCTGCTGCGCACCGAGTTCGGCCGGCTGCGCCGCCAGGTGTCCGGGTACTCCCTGGAGCACCTGCTCCCGGAGAACGGGGCCAGCCTGGCCCGGACGCTGGCCGGCACCGAGGGCACCGTGGTCACCATGCTGGGCGCCACGGTCCGCCTGGTGCCGGTGGCGCCAGCCCACGCGCTGGTCGTGCTCGGTTACCCGGACGTGGCCGACGCGGCCGACGCGGTGCCCGCCATCCTGGCCCACGCCCCGCTGGCCATCGAGGGCCTCGACGCCCGGATGGTGGACGTGGTGCGCCGCCGCAAAGGATCGTCCCGGGTCCCTGAGCTGCCCCCGGGTGATGCCTGGCTGATGGTGGAGATGGGCGCGGGCTCCGCCGCCGAGGCGGTATCCCTGGCCCAGGCCATGGTGGCTGACGCCGGCGCCATGGCCGCCGCGGTGATCCCGGCCGGGCCGCAGGCCTCGGCCATCTGGCGGATCCGGGAGGACGGCGCGGGACTCGGCGGGCGGACCCCCGCGAACAGGCAAGCCTGGCCCGGCTGGGAGGACGCGGCGGTGCAGCCGGACCGGCTCGGCGGCTACCTGCGGGAGTTCCGCAAGCTGCTCGGCTCCTACCAGCTGGACGGGCTGCTCTACGGGCACTTCGGGGACGGCTGCATCCATGTCCGGATCGATTTCCCGCTGGACCGGCCGGGCGGCGCCCAGGTGATGCGCCAGTTCGTCACCGACGCGGCGCACCTGGTGACCGCGCACGGCGGGTCGCTGTCCGGGGAACACGGCGACGGCCGGGCCCGCAGCGAGCTGCTGCCGGTCATGTACTCACCCGAGGCGCTGACCGCGTTCGGCGCGTTCAAGCACCTGCTGGACCCGGCCGATCTGCTCAACCCTGGTGTGCTGGTCCGCCCCCGGCCGCTGGATGCCGACCTGCGCCGCCCGGCCGCCGCCCCGCTGCCCCGCCAGGCGGGCTTCGCGTTCGCCGAGGACGACGGCGACCTGACCACGGCCGTGCACCGCTGCGTGGGAGTGGGCAAGTGCCGGGCCGACTCGTCGGCGTCGGGCGGCTTCATGTGCCCCTCCTACCTCGCCACCCGCGACGAGAAGGACTCCACCCGGGGCCGCGCGCGGGTGCTCCAGGAGATGGCCAACGGGGCCCTGGTTTCCGGCGGCTGGAGATCTTCCGAGGTGCGCGACTCGCTGGACCTGTGCCTGTCCTGCAAGGCCTGCTCGTCGGACTGCCCGGCCGGGGTGGACATGGCCCAGTACAAGTCCGAGGTGACCTACCGGGCCTACCGGCGGCGGCTGCGGCCCCGCTCGCACTACGCGCTGGGCCAGCTGCCCCGCTGGGCCCGGCTGGCCGGCGCCGCACCCCGGCTGGCCAACGCGCTGCTGCGGATCGGGCCGCTGGCCACCGCGGTGCTGGCCGCGGGCGGGATGGACACCCGGCGGGCGATCCCGTCCTTCGCCGAGGTGCCGTTCCGCCGCTCGCCCGCCCGCCGCTCCGCCTCCTCGCGCTCCGCCTCACCAGGGTCTGCCGCGGGCCCGGAGCGCTCCGTGGTGCTGTGGGCCGACTCGTTCAGCGACGCCTTCGACCCCGGGGTGCCGCAGGCCGCCCTCACCGTGCTGAGCCAGGCCGGCTACCAGGTCATCGTCCCCGGACAATCCGCCTGCTGCGGGCTGACCTGGATCAGCACCGGCCAGCTGGACGGGGCGCGCCGCCGCCTGCGCACGCTGCTCGGCGTCCTCGGCCCGTACGCCGAGGCCGGGATCCCCATCGTCGGGCTGGAGCCCTCCTGCACCGCCGTGCTCCGGTCCGACCTGGGTGAACTCTTTCCCGGCGATCCCCGGGCCGCTGCGGTGGCCGCCGCGGCCCGCACCCTCGCCGAGCTGCTCACCGCCCCGCCGCCGCTCGGCCCGGGCCCGGACTGGAATCCGCCCGACCTGACCGGCACCCAGATCATCGCCCAGCCGCACTGCCACCACTACTCGGTCATGGGCTACGGCCCGGACCGGGCACTGCTGACCGCGGCCGGGGCCACGGTCACCACGCTGGCCGGGTGCTGCGGCCTGGCCGGGAACTTCGGCATGGAAAAAGGCCACTACGAGGTCTCCGCGGCCGTCGCGGAACTCGCGCTGCTGCCCGCGCTCCGGGACGCCGCGCCCGGCACGGTCTTCCTGGCCGACGGCTTCTCCTGCCGCACCCAGGCTGACCAGCTCGGCGGGGTGCAGGGCCGCCACCTGGCCCAGATCCTCGCGGCCCGCCTCCAACCCTGACCGCGGAAGGCTGCGCGTGCCTTGCCAGACCGCACTCTCGCCCTGCAAAATACCCTTTCATAGACGGAACAGGCCGAACATTTCCCTAACGGTCCTGCCGGACGGATCCCGCCCGGCGTGACCAGGCGTGCGGCCCGGCGGCGAGGGGCCGTGGATGATGACGCAGGGACCACTGCACGTACTGATCGCCGGCGGCGGCCTCAGCGGCCTCGCCCTGGCCCAGGGGCTCATCAAGGACGGCCACACCTGCGAGGTGTTCGAGCGGGACGCCGACCTCAGCCGCAAGAGGGGCTACTACCTGCACATGAACGGCGACGGCGGCGAGGCGCTGCGCCGCTGCCTGCCGCCCGGCCTGTTCGAGCTGTACGCCGAGACGTCCCGCCAGACTCCTGGCCGCCGCGAGTCGATCGTGCTCGACGACCAGCTGGCCGTGCTGAGCTCGCAGCCGCACCTGGGGCCGCCCAACGAGGGCACCCGCCCGCACACGGGCGTCGACCGCCGCACGCTCCGGCAGATCCTGCTGGCCCGGCTCGGCGACTCGTTCCGGCCGGGCCGGGCCGCTGTCTCGTACGAGGAGCAGGGCGACAGGGTCCGGCTGAGGCTGGACGACGGCAGCACGGCCGAGGGCGACGTGCTGGTCGGCGCGGACGGGATCCGCTCGGCCGTGCGCGGCCCCGGCGGCCCCCCGCCCAGGCCGCCGCGGACCTGGCCCCGGACGTGAGGCTGGAGCCCGTCGGGGACTACCTGATGGTCAGCTGCAGCCTCGCCCCGGGCACCGTCATCCCGCCGGCCGGGGAGTGGGCCGCCGGGACCCCGGCCATGCTCCGCGACTCCATGCTCGCGGCCATCGGCGGCTGGCATCCGGCGCTGCGCGGCATCGTGGGGCGGGCCGAGCTGGACTCGATCTTCGTGATCCCGTTCGGGTACCTGGATCCTGCGCCCGCCTGGACACCGTCCCGGGTGACGCTGATCGGCGACGCCGCGCACGCCATGCTGCCCACCCTGGGCCTGGGGGCCAACCTGGCCCTGCGTGACGCCCACCAGCTGCTGGAGCAGCTGACCCGGGCGTCACGCGGCGAGACTGATCTCGTGGCCGGGATCGGGGCCTTCGAGCAGGACATGCGCGACTACGTCTACCCGTTCATGCGGATGACGATGGACCACGACCGCAACTTCGGCGGCGGTGCCCTCGGGCGCATGGGCTAGCGGGCACCGCCGGCGATCCCCTGCCGGGGCGTCCCGGCTACCGGGCCGGAGTCTCCGGGTTGAGCACGGCGTTCTCTTCCGCGGTGAGCAGCCGTGACCGGATCAGGAAGCGCACCCCCTCGGGCGCCTCCAGGGAGAACCCGCTGCCCCGCCCGGGGACCACGTCCACGGTCAGGTGGGTATGCCGCCACCGCTCGAACTGGTCCTTCGACATCCAGAAGCTGACCGGCTCGGCCACGCCGGGCACGCTCAGCTCGGCGAGCAGCACGTCCGAGCCGCCGGTGCGGAACTCGCCCTCCAGGTAGCACATGGGGGAGCTGCCGTCGCAGCAGCCGCCGGACTGGTGGAACATCAGCGGACCGTGAGTACCCCGCAGCGACCGGAGCAGGCCGGCCGCTGCGGGGGTGACGTCGACGCGTGAGGTCATCAGGGCGGCCTAGAAGAAGCCCAGCGCCTTCGGCGAGTAGCTGACCAGCAGGTTCTTAGTCTGCTGGTAGTGGTCGAGCATCATCTTGTGGTTCTCGCGGCCGATGCCCGAGCCCTTGTACCCGCCGAACGCGGCGTGCGCCGGGTAGGCGTGGTAGCTGTTCGTCCACACCCGGCCGGCCTGGATGGCCCGCCCGGCCCGGTACGCGGTGTTCACGTCGCGGGTCCACACGCCCGCGCCGAGCCCGTAGAGGGTGTCGTTGGCGGTCTTGATCGCGTCGTCGAAATCGGCGAACGACGTCACGGAGACCACCGGGCCGAAGATCTCCTCCTGGAAGATCCGCATCTGGTTGTCGCCCTCGAAGATCGTGGGCTGCACGTAGTAACCGCCGGCCAGCTCGCCGCCGAGGTCGGCGCGCTCCCCGCCGGTGCGCACCCTGGCCCCCTCCTGACGGCCGATGTCCATGTAGGACAGGATCTTCTCCAGCTGGTCGTTGGAGGCCTGCGCGCCGATCATCGTGCCGGTGTCGAGCGGATGCCCCTGCGATGATCTGCTCGGTGCGGGCGACCGCCGCGTCCAGGAATTCCTGGTAGTGGCCCTGCTGGATGAGCGCGCGGGACGGGCAGGTGCACACCTCGCCCTGGTTGAGGGCGAACATGGTGAAGCCTTCCAGCGCCTTGTCGTAGAAGTCGTCGCTGGCCGACGAGACGTCGTCGAAGAAGATGTTCGGGCTCTTGCCGCCCAGTTCGAGGGTGACCGGCTTGATGTTCTCGCTGGCGTACTGCATGATCAGCCGCCCGGTGGTGGTCTCACCGGTGAACGCGACCTTGGCCACCCGGGCGCTGGACGCGAGCGGCTTGCCCGCCTCCACGCCGAAGCCGTTGACGATGTTCAGCACGCCGGGCGGGAGCAGGTCGCCGACCAGGCTCATCAGGTAGTGGATCGAGGCGGGGGTCTGCTCGGCCGGCTTGAGCACGACCGCGTTGCCGGCCGCGAGCGCGGGCGCCAGCTTCCAGACCGCCATCAGGATGGGGAAGTTCCAGGGGATGATCTGGGCCACCACGCCCAGCGGCTCGTGGAAGTGGTAGGCCACCGTGTCGTCGTCGATCTCGGCCAGGCTGCCCTCCTGGGCCCGGATGGCCCCGGCGAAGTAGCGGAAGTGGTCGATGGCCAGCGGGATGTCCGCGGCCAGCGTCTCCCGGATCGGCTTGCCGTTCTCCCACGTCTCGGCGACGGCCAGGGCCGGGAGGTTCGCCTCCATCCGGTCCGCGATCCGGTTCAGCACGCCCGCGCGCTCGGCGGCCGAGGTACGGCCCCACGCGGGTGCCGCGCCGTGCGCGGCATCCAGGGCCCGCTCGACGTCCTCGGCGGTGCCCCGGGCCACCTCGCAGAACGTCTCGCCGGTGACCGGGGTGGGGTTCGCGAAGTAACGCCCCAGGGCCGGGGCTACGTACTCGCCGCCGATCCAGTGGTCGTAGCGCGGCTCGTAGTTCATCTGGGCACCGGGCTGTCCCGGCGCGGCATAACGCGTCATCGTGCTGACCTCCAGCGGGCGTCCCGCCGTCCGCCGTCGGACGGCCGGGGTGAAGGCCACACGCTAAGTTCGCGGAGGTTACCTCAACGTTGCATCCCTGCTCAGGCCAGCCGGGCCCAGGCCGTACTCGGCGCGTAGCTGGCGGACCCGGGCCACGGCGGCCGCCCGCCGGGCGGACCCGGCCGGCAGCACGGCGGCCAGGCGTTCCCAGGGCTCCAGGTCGTCGAACCCGAACCGCTCGCTCCAGTCCTGCAGCAGCCGCGGGTCGCCGGAAGCGATGACCGCCGAGCGCAGCTGGGTGTCCAGCCAGTCCCGCTCGGACACCACGCCCGGGGCCTCGGAGGCGGGCAGCAGCGGGCCGGTGTACGCGCTGGCCGCCGCGGCCACGTCGCCCCGGTGCAGCGCGGCGCTCACGTCGCGATAGTCGGCCGTGACCAGGCTGGTGAGCCGGTAGGGGCGGGAGCGAAGCAGCTCGCCGACGAGCAGGCGCAGCCGGGTCATCTCGACCCGCAGCGTGGTCTGGCTGGCGAAGCCGCCGTACAGCGCGGCGGCGAGCTGCGCCCCGGTCATCCCTTCCGGGTGCGCGGCCAGCAGGAACACGATCTCGCTGTGCCGCCGGTTCAGCCGGATGTCGCGGCCATCCAGCCGCAGCACGCCTTCTCCCCGGCCCAGCGCTTCCAGCCGGGGCAGCGGGCCGGTGCCGGGCCGCCACAGGATCGGCGGTCCCGGGCCCGGCCCGGGCAGCCGCGTCTCGGCCACCCGGGCGGCGGCCAGGACCAGGGCCAGGCTGTGCGGGTGGGCCACGACGTCGCCGCCGGTGATGTCCAGGACCCCCAGGACCTGCCCGGTGACGGGGTCGTGGATCGGGGCCGCGGCGCAGGTCCAGTCCTGGACCGTGTGCCGGAAGTGCTCGGTCGCGAAGATCTGCACCTCGTGGTCCACCGCCAGGGCGGTACCCGGCGCGTTGGTGCCGGCGTGCTCCTCGTCCCACAGCGCGCCTTCCACGAAGTTCATCCGCTCCGCCCGGGCCCGGGCGGAGCGGTGACCTTCCACCCACAGCAGCAGGCCGGCCGTGTCGGACACCGCCCACAGGTGCTGGCCGTCTTCCGCGGTGCCCCCCACGAGCTCCCGGATGACCGGGATAACCGCGGACAATGGATGCTCCGAGCGGTAGCCGTCCAGGTCAGAGCCAGTCATGGTGACCGGGGGATCGGCGTCCGGATCCACGTTCGCCGCTGAGGAGCGCACCCAGGAGTCGGCCACGACGTCGCGCAGGCCGGCGGTGAGCTCACTGAGGGCCCGGCTGGACAGGAAGGTGGTGTGCGCCCGCGCGATCTCGCGGGCCCGCTCCCGCGGGTCCGCTCCGACCCTGGCCAGCCAGCCGTTCGTCATCGTCTCCCACGCCCGGTGGTGCTGGCACGATAGTGACCCCCGCCGTCCGGGGATGCAACCCGGGCGGGGCTGCTGGCCTGGGCGTCAGCGCGGGCTGCGGGCCGCGTCGTCCCGTTCCTGCAGGCTCGCGTCAGCCCTGGTCATGCCTTCGAGGATAAGCAGCGGCGGCCCGCCGGCCGCGGGTTATTCATCCCGGTGAACGGTGCCGGGTGCGAAAGCAGGAAGGCAGACCGAGAGGTATTCGGCGCCGTCGGCTCCGGGGGTGCTGTAGCGCACCCATTCCCCGGGCCGGGCATGAACGGCCTGGCAGGCCTGCACAGTCATCCGGCCCTGCTCGGATTCCACGACCAGAGCACCCCGCAGCACGATCGTGAATTCGTCGAACTCCGGGCGCTGCCCGGGCTCAGCCCAGCCAGCGGGACTGCGCATATGCGCGATGCTCAGGCCGTCCTGGCCCGTGTTCGCCCGTCCGATGTACTCATCGATCAGCTTGGGCGGCTGGCCAGCCGCACCTACCCGGCTCGGCCCGGGGATCAGCTCAGGCATGACCACCAGTATCCCGCGCCACGGCCGGGCTCACCGCGCGCACGGCCATTGACCCGGGCCCCGGGTCACGACGCTCCGTGACCAGGCCCAGCTGCTCGGCCGGAGCGCGCCCGGAGCAGGACGAGGGTGGCCAGGCAGGCGGCGGCGAGCAGGACGAACGGGACCAGGTCGGAGGTGACCTGGGCCAGCGCGCCGCTGGCCGCCGCGCCGACCGTCTGGCCGCCGGCCCAGGCCAGGTTGGCCAGCCCGAAGGCCAGGCCCTGGTTCAGGTTCAGCCGGTGCGCGCCGCCGCTGAGCAGCGCCGAGGCCGGCGTGAACAGGGTGCCGTAGCTGGGCATGCCGGCGACCAGCACGGCGATCAGCGCCGCCGCCGGGGCCAGCCACGGCACCAGCAGGCTGACCACCACCGCGGCGCACAGCGAGATCTGGATCGGCACCAGCGCGCCGCGCCGGTCCGACAGCCGCCCGGCCAGCGGGGAGAGGGCTGACTCGATCGCCGCGGCGGCCAGGAACGTCCCCCCGATGACGAGCGTGGTCGCGCCCAGCTGGGCCAGGCGCAACGGCACCAGCACGTCCACGACGCCGAACGCCAGGCCGGCCAGCAGGGTCAGCCACATGCCCGCGGCGACCTGGGGGTCGCGCACCGCGGGCAGCGCGGCGCGCAGCGTCTGCGGCTCGGACCGCTGGGGAGCGGGCACCAGGAAGGCCACCACGATCAGCCCGATCCCGGCCACGGCGGCCGCGGCGAAGGCGGGCCCGGTCCCGACCTGGCCAGCCACCGCGCCCACCACCGGCCCGAACAGCGCGCCGACCACCGCGGCGGCCAGGCCGGTGCCGAGCAGCTCACCGCGCCGCTCGGCCGGGGCGGCCGTGGCGATCCAGGCCATGGCCGCGGTCCAGGTGCACGCGCCCCCCAGGCCCTGCACGAAGCGCGCCGCGTCCAGCACGGGGGCGGCCGTGGCGAAGCCGAAGACCAGCGTGGACACGCTCATCAGCGCCAGGCCGAGCACCGCGACCGCCCGGTCGCCCAGGCGCGCGGTGAGGACCCCGCTGGGCAGCGCGCCGACCAGGGTGCCCAGCGGGTAGGCGGCGACCAGGATCCCCGCGCCGGCCTTGGACAGGCCCGCGGTGTGGGTGTAGTGCGGCAGCAGCGGGGTCAGCGCGGTGAAGAAGACCGTGTCCACCAGGACCAGCGCGCAGAGGAAGCCGATCAGCACCCGCAGCCGGGGCGTGAGCTTCGGCCGGGTGAGGACGGGCGGAGCAGAGGTCATGCCCGCGTCACGCCGTGCTCACGCTATCTACCCGATCTGCCGCGCCAGTGCGGCCGCCGCCGTAGCCCTCCACGAGGGCCGCAGCGCCAGGTTCCGGGCCCCCGGATCCGGACTGTACCGTCAGTCAGCCCTCGGTGGCCAGTTGATTAAGCCACCGCTGGCTGGCCCGGGCCACCCGGGGCGGGACCGAAAGCTCGTTGAGCAGGTCGGTGGCCGCGGCCATCTCGTGCTCGCGCCGCCGCGCATGCTGGTAGCTCCCCTGCTCCAGCCGGGCCAGGGTGCCCGCGTCCGCCGCGGCCAGCTCGGCCGCGAGGTGCTCGCGCAGCCAGTCCTCGCAGCCGGCCGCCCGGGCGGCGCGCAGGGCCTCGATGGCCGCCGCGGCCATTCCCTTGTAGAACACGCTGCGCAGCAGCTTCCGGGTGGCTGCGGCCCCGGCCGGGCCGGGCAGCACGCTCACGGAGGCCCCGCAGCCCCCGAGCATCCGGGCGACGGCCTCCGCGGCCGGCCCGGACACCACCATCGGGACCCGCAGCCCCCGCCCCGGCACCGGCGCCATGATCGCGATATCCGCGAACGGCACCCCGGCCTGCTCCGCAGTGGCGGCCAGATCCTGCTTCAGGCCAGCGGATGCGGTGTTGGCGTCGGCGAACACGGTCCGGCCGGCCGCCCCGTTCCCCGCCTCCGCGCCGCTCAGGCCGGGCAGCGCCTGTTCCAGCGCCTTCTCGGACTCGCCGGCGGTGGTCAGGCTGAGCACCAGGCTGGCGCCCCGGCAGGCGTCTGCGTCGCTGGCGGCCGCGGTCACGCCGGCCGGCGCCGGCACCGCCGGGTCGTAGCCGCGCACGCAGACCCCGGCCGCGGCCAGGTCACGGGCGATCGTCCCGCCGGCCTCGCCCAGCCCGAGCACCGCGACGGTCAGCGCCACCGCCCCGCCGGCCGTCACCGGGTGGTCCCGGGCGCGTCGGCTCCCGCCGGGGCCGGCGGAGTCCCGTGCGTGTGGAAGCTGTCGATGGTCTTCAGCCCCCACGCCTGGCCCTTGGCCCGCTCCGCGCGGGACCAGGAGATGGGCCGCCAGTCCGGGGCGAGCACCAGCCGGGCGCCCGCGTTGCACAGCTCGATCCGGTTCCCGCCCGGCTCGTACACGTAGAGGAAGAACGTCTGCTGGATGGCGTGCTTGTGCGGCCCGGTCTCGATGTGGATGCCCGCCTCCAGCATCACGTCGGCCGCGCGGAGGATGTCCTCGCGCTGGTCGGTGGCGAACGCCACGTGGTGCAGCCGGCCCCGGCTGCCCGTCCAGTCGGACGTGTACACCAGGTCGTAGCTCTTGTCCCCGACGTGGTACCAGACCGCTGACGGCACCCCATCATCCATAACGATCTGCTCGGTCAGCTCGGCTCCGAGCACGCCGGGCAGGAACGCGGTGACCGCCGGGATGTCCGCGGCCAGGTAGTTGACATGGTCGAGCCGCCGCACGTTGGCGCCACGGCCGGGGAACGGCGCGGCCTGGTTCTTCAGCGCGGGGCGCTGTCCCTCAGGCGCCTCGTACCACTCGCTTTCCCAGTAGATCCCCAGCTCGTGCCCATCGGGGTCGGTGAAGCGGTAGGTCGGCCCGATGCCTTCCTCACCGTCCGCCCAGCCGAGGCCGAGCCCGGCCTCCTCGATGGCCCGTACCCGGCGGTCCAGTGCCTCCGGGCCGGCCGCGCGCAGCCAGGTCCGGCCGATGCCCGCGGCGGGCGCGTCCACCACGCAGACGGTGAACCGTTCGTAGTCGTCCCAGGTGCGCAGGTAGGTGCGGTTCCCGGTCCGGCCCACCTCGGACAGGCCCATCAGCCGGACGAAGAAATCCACGGTCTCGGCCGGGACCTGGGTACGGAGCTCCACCGCCGACACGTGGGCGATATCACGGCAGCGCTGCGGGGACATGGCGCGATTACCTCCTGGCCGGGTGGTGGCGGGCACCGTCGCTGCGGGCCTGCTCCGCAGCGAGGCTGCGCAGCGATTCGATGACGCTGGTGATGTGATCCCGCATGGCCGCCTCGGCGGCGGCCGGGTCACGGGCCACGATGGCGGCCACGATCTGCTGGTGCTGGGCCAGGGACACGGCCGGGCGGCCCGGGATCAGCGCCAGGGCGAACTGGTGCCGGACCAGCTGGGCGCGGAGCCGCTCGATCATGCCCGTGGCGGTGTCGTGCGCGGCGATCGAGCGGATCCGGCCGTGCAGCCGCGCGTTGGCGTCGCTGTAGCGGAGCAGTTCGGCCGACTGCACCGCGACGCGCATCTCGCGGACGATGCCCTCCAGCTCGGCGGCCTGGGCCGGGGTGACCCGCTCCGCGGCCCGGGCCGCGGTCAGCCCCTCCAGCAGCCGCCGGACCTCGGTGATCTCGATCGCCTCGCTGATCGGGATGACCCGTACCCGGGCGCCCCGGTGCCGCTGCACGTCCACCAGACCCTCGCTGGCGAGCACCGGGACCGCGGCCCGGACCGCGAACCGGCTGCAGCCGAAGCGCTCGCACAGGTCGACCTCGACCAGGCGCTGCCCGGCCGCGAACTCTCCCGCCAGGATGGCGTCCCGCAGGGCATCCAGCACGGCCCCCTCGTCGGCCACGCTTACCTCTCTTCCTGGTCCGCCCGCACGTACGTCACGCCGAGTCGTTCGAGCACCGGCCGCAGGTCGTAGCGGTCCAGGCTGAGCTCACCCCGGGCGAACGCCTCCCGGGCCTCGTCCTCCCGCTCGACGCGGCGGCGCCCGTCCGCCGCCACCTGCGCGGCCTGCCCCCGGGGGATGCAGACCACGCCGTCGTCGTCGGCGACCACCGCGTCCCCCGGCCGGATCACCGTGCCGCCGATGCTGACCGGCACGTTCACCGCGCCGGCGATCGTCTTGCCGGTGCCCTGGGCGCTGACGAACTGGGACCAGACCGGGAAGGCCGCCGCGGAGATCGGGGCGACGTCCCGCACGCCGGTGGTGGTGACCAGCCCGCGGGCCCCGCGGGCGGCGAGCGAGGTGGTGATCAGCTCGCCGACGAAGCCGTCGCTGGACGGGGACGTGGTCGTGACGACCAGCAGGTCACCCGGCCGGGCCTGCTCGATGGCCGCGTGCAGCATGAGGTTGTCACCCGGCCCGCACAGCACGGTGAGGGCGGTGCCGGCGGCGCGGGCGCCAGCCCAGGCTGGCCGCAGGGCGGTGCCGAGCAGCCCGGTCTTGCCCGCGGCCTCGTGCACGGTGGCCACGCCCAGCTCGCCCAGTTCGGCCACCACGCCGGCGTCGGCGCGCGGCGGGTTCACGATCACCACGGGCTTCACGCCAGCACCCCGCTGACCTGGGGAAAGACCCGCTGGTAGGCCTCCGCGTAGCGAATGGTGGCCGGGCCGCCGTTCCGCCTGGCCTGGACCCCGCGCCGCTCGGCCAGGTCGGCGTAGTAGCGGACCAGGTGCTCCTGGGACCCCATGGCGGCCATGGCCTGCTGCTTCAGGTCGAACACCGGGGTGATGTCGACGAGCACGTCCGGCCGGAACTCGCACATCTCGGGCTGGTGGGGCTCGAAGCGGAACACTGGCGGCGCGCCGATCACCGGGTGCGCCGACGGGCGGCCCTGCGCCTGGGCCACCATCCGGGCCCGCAGCGTGAGGTCGGCGGCCTGCGGGTGGTCGTAGTTGTAGGGATCGACCCTGGAGTGGGTGAGGATCACCCCGGGCTGCAGCTCGCGCATCAGCTCGGCCAGCCGCAGCACCAGGTCCTGGGTGTCCGGCAGGGGGTAGTCCCCCTGGTCCAGGAAGTGCATGGTGGCCCCCAGCACCTGGCCCGCCGCCTCCGCCTCGGCCCGGCGGATCTTCTTCACCTGGTCCACGGTCATGCCCGGCTGCTTCCAGGCCCCGGGCGACTCGCCATGCTCGCCGTAGGACAGGCACACCACGTGGGCCTCGCCGAAGGCCGCGGTGACGACGGCGATGTAGCCGGCCGCCCGCCACACGAAGTCGGCCGCGTGGGCGCTCACCACCAGCAGCCGCCCGAATCCGTCCTGGGTGGTCACGCGCGGTCTCCGGCGCCGGGCTGGGCTGGGCCGGGCTGGCCTGGGCCGGGCTGGCTGGGCCGGGCTGGCCGGGGCTGGGGCGGTCCGCGCCAGCCAGCAGCCGGCTGTTCGACACGATCATGGTGGTGATCTCCTCGTCGGTGAATCCGGCGGCCCGCAGCGCGTCCGCCATGAGGGGCAGACCGTCCTCCACCGGGGGGTTATGCGGCTGGCCGAGGTCGGTGGTGATGATGGTGTGCTCCGCGCCGGTGGCCCGGATGTTGTCCGCCATCCGGGCCCACTCGTACTTGCCGGTGAACGGCGTGGTGAAGCAGCGCTCCAGGAACGCCCCCTGCCCGGCCAGGGCCTGCTGGTCGTCCAGGCTCATGTCCTGCTGCGGGAACTCCGGGTGGGTGGCGATCACGTGCTGGACGCCCGCCTCGAACGCGGCCTCGGCCACCACCCGGCTCTCGTAGGCGGACAGGTGCCCGGTGGCCACGACGAGCTGGTGGCGGGCGGCCAGCTGGAGTACCTCCCGGGCCGCCGGGAGCGGCCGGCCGTCCCCGTCGAGGACATCCACCACGGGCACCGTCATCCCCTGGGCGTCCAGCTCGCGCTGCAGGGCCATCCACATCGGCGGGGTCGCACCCGGGGGCAGGTCGGCGTGCTTGTCCCGGTGGTTGGCCGCGTCCAGGGTCGGCATCCAGAGGATCCGGGCGCCTTCGCGGGCGGCGATCTCCACCGCGATCGGGTTCAGCCCGCCCACCGACGAGTTGAGGGTCAGCGCCCCCAGCACCCGGACCTCGCCGCCCAGCGCCTCGTTGAGGACTGCGGCGCGTTCCGCGGTCGGCACGTAGTGGGACTTCAGGGCGAAGCCGGCCAGGCCCACGTCCCAGCAGCGGCGGGCCAGCTGCAGGTCGGTGACCTGGCGGCGCATCACGTCGGGTTCCACGTGCACGTGCAGGTCGTAGGCGCCGCGCACCAGCCGGCGCGCCCACTCGCTGGGCTTCGTCGAGTTCAGCACGGCGCGGTCATCCGCAAGTCCTCACCCATGAGCCACCTGACCAGTTCGGCGACAATTTCCGCGCACAACTTTGGGCCACGATATGGGCAGCTATGTCCGGGGTCAAGAGGCCCCCGGCGGAGGGTCAGGTGCTGAGCTGGATCTGCCGGAGGAACTCGGCGTTGGAGGCGGTGTCGCGGGTGCGGTCCAGCAGCAGCTGGATGGCCTGCTGGGGGTCGAGCTCGGCGAGGACCCGCCGGAGCTTGGCCGTCACGGCGTGCTCCTCGGCCGTCATCAGCAGGTCGTCGCGGCGGGTGCTGGACGGGCTCACGTCGATGGCGGGAAAGATCCGCTTCTCGGCCAGGTCGCGGCGCAGCCGCAGCTCCATGTTCCCGGTGCCCTTGAACTCCTCGAAGAACACGTCGTCCATCCGCGATCCGGTCTCGACCAGCGCGGTGCACAGCAGGGTCAGCGAACCGCCGTCCTCGACGTTGCGGGCGGCGCCGAGGAACTTCCGCGGCGGGTACAGGGCGCCGACGGCCACGCCGCCGGCCAGGATGCGGCTGCTGGACGGCGCGGCCAGGTTGTAGGCCCGGCCGAGGCGGGTGATGGAATCGAGCAGCACGACCACGTCGCGGCCCAGCTCGACCAGCCGCTTGGCCCGCTCGATGGCCAGCTCGGCGACCTGGATGTGCTCCTCGGCGGCCTGGTCGAAGGTGGAGTAGACGACCTCACCGTGCACTGAGCGGCGCAGGTCGGTCACTTCCTCGGGGCGCTCGCCGACCAGGACGACCATGAGGTGCACCTCAGGGTGGTTGGCGGCCACCGCGGCCGCGATGGCCTGCAGCACCATGGTCTTGCCGGCCTTCGGCGGCGACACGATGAGCCCGCGCTGCCCTTTGCCGACCGGGGCCACGAGGTCGATGATCCGGCCGGCGGGGGAGTTACCCGGCCCGGAGCTGCTCTCCAGGCGGAGCCGCTCCTGCGGGTGCAGCGGGGTCAGCTTGGCGAACTCGGGGCGCTGCGCCGCCTGCTGCGGGTCGGTTCCGTTGACGGTGATGACGCTGGCCAGCAGCGGGTACTTCTCCCGCCGCGCCCGGCTGTCCCGGCTGCCCGCCGCCTGGCCGGCCCGGGGCGCCCGTGCGGTGCCCTCCACGGCATCTCCCGGGCGCAGCCCGTACTGCTGGATCTGGGCCTGGGAGACCAGGACATCGTCCGGGCCGCGCTGGTAGCCGGCCCGGCGCAGGAACGCCCGGCCGTCGTTGATGTCCAGCAGGCCCGCCACGGGCTCCGCAGGGCTTTCCTGGACCGGGGCCGGCTGCGGCCTGGCCTTACCGGACGGCCCCGCCGCCGGGGACGGCTTGCGGGCCGGGCGCTGGGAGGGGGTTTTCGTGGCCCGCGGCGGCGCCGCGGGCGGGGTGAGGATTGTGGTCAAGAGAGAATTCCTTTCGGAAGGCAGCCTGAATTCAGGCACGCCGGAAAAGGCGCCGGACGGCGCCGTGAAAATGCGCACGTGCGCGACTTGGGGAATCCGGGAACCGCGTTCAGCAGGCTGGCTCCATAACAGCTCGGTGCCTGGACCTCGGCTTAGTCCTGGGAAGACGGAGCCTTGGACCCTTCTCGCGGCTAACGGGAATCAGCCAGATCGGCTAGTCAGAACGGTTAGCCGGGCTCGTCATGCACGCTCACATGTAGGCGGAATGGACATCGCCTACTGCGACCTTACAGCACAACACCACCGGGTGGCCAGATAATCCCGGCCGCGTTTCCCTCACGGGCCCGTGGCCAGCCGCGGTCAGCTGGAGGGCAGCGGTGCGCTCTGGTATTCAGCGGCCGGGCTGGCCTGGGTGAGCACGTACCCGACCAGGGTGATCAGCACGTTCTTGACCGATTCCCGGTCCCGTGCGTCGCAGAGCACCACCGGTGCGCCCGGATCGAGGTCGAGCGCGACCCGGACGTCGTCGGTGTCGTAGTGCGGCGCGTCGTCGAAGCAGTTGACCGCCACCACGAACGGGGTGCCGTGCCGCTCGAAGTAGTCGACCGACGCGAAGCAGTCGGCGAGGCGCCGGGTGTCGGCCAGCACCACCGCCCCCAGGGCGCCGTAGGCCAGCTCGTCCCACATGAACCAGAACCGCTCCTGGCCGGGCGTGCCGAACAGGTACAGGGCCAGGTCGGACCGGAAGGTGATCCGGCCGAAGTCCATCGCCACCGTGGTCGTGGTCTTGCCCTGCACCCCGCTGATGTCGTCGACACCGACACTGCGGTCGCTGAGCGTCTCCTCGGTCCGCAGCGGCCGGATCTCACTGATTGCGCTGACCAGCGTGGTCTTGCCCACGCCGAACCCCCCGGCAATGAGGATCTTGGCCGTGGTGGGCGCCACCGGGGCGGCCGCGATATCAGAGTGCGTGTAGTCCATCCAGTACGTCCCTCAGTAGACGCTCATTAGTGACTGGCCCCCTCGGCGTCGCGAGGACCCGGACAATCCCGTGCTGGCGCAGGTCGCTCAGCAGCACCCGGACTACGCCGACCGGGAGGTCGATATCAGACGCCAGGTCGACCACGGTAATAGGCCGGTGGCACCGGGCCAGTATCTGCCGGTGCTCAGGGCCCAGCCGCACACTGGCCGGCAGTTCCGGATCGATCGCCGCGACCACGACGTCGATCAGTCCCAGGGACGTCCCGGCCGCGGGCATGGTCCGGCCCTTGGTCACGGCATAGGGACGCACGACCGGGCCTGCTTCCCGGTCGAGCCACCTGTCCTTCGGTGCGGCCACCCCCCGTCACCCAGCGGCCGGTTCGTGATCGGGGAATCGTGGCGGTGCCGTGAGGTACTTGCCCATCCGCCGGACGAGCATAGCCATCTCATAGGCCATGACGCCGATGTTGGCGTCCGCGGAGCTGACCACCGCGAGGCAGGTGCCCTGCCCCGCGGCCATCACGAAGAGGAACGCGGACTCCATCTCGATGATGGTCTGCCGTACCTCGCCGCCCTCGAACTGGCGGCCCGCCCCGCGGGCCAGGCTCTGCACCCCGGCGGCCAGGGCGGACAGGTGATCGCCGTCCTCCCGGGTCATGTTCTCCGAGGTGGCCACCACCAGCCCGTCACGGGACAGGATGACCGCCTGGCGGACATGCTCGACCCGCCCGACCAGGTTGTCCAGCAGCCAGCTGAGTTGCCCGGCCGTGCTTTCCTCCGCCATCACAGATCCTCACCATCGTTCGAATCCGGGCTCCCGCCGGGCCGGCCCCCGGGCCACTCATCCGGGCCGTCGTCGGGGTAATCCAGGTCATCCACCCGCCCCCGCTGCCAACCCTGCTGCAGGGAGGACAGCAGGCTCCGGGTCTCCTCCGGGGAGCGTGCCTCGATCCCGCTGTCCGCCAGGCGGCTGGCGGCGGCCGGCTCGGCGCGTGGGTGGTCGCGGAGCTGGGGGGCAATGTTCGCCTGGCGGACCCGGCGCGGCAGGCCCCGGTGTGTTCCCGCGGGCGGGGACGGGTGCCGCCGGGCCAGGCCCGGGCCGGGGGCCGCGGGCTGGGATGGCGCGGCGGGCTCGGATGGCACCGGCTGGGCAGGCTCCCAGGGACCGCGCGCCGGGCTGGCCGCCCCCGGGCTGACCGGGCTCACCCACAGATCGCCCGGCGGGCCGGCGGTCGTCCCGTTGGACCTGGCCGGTTCCGGCCCGCTTTCCGGGACGGCTTCCAGCCGGTGCCGCCCCGTCAGGCTGAAGGATGAGGCCCGTTCCCGGTACGCGATCATGCCGCTGGCGTCGGCGGGGAGCGGCGGGCCGGGCGCGGCGGACGGGGCGGGCCGGGCGATCCCGGCGGCGGGGCCGGCCTGCCTCGCCTCACCCTCCCGCACGATGACGCTGTGCGGCATCAGCACGATGGCCGTGGTCCCGCCGTACGGCGACTCCCGCAGCGAGACCCTGATCCCGTGCCGGGCGGCGAGCTGGCCGACCACGAACAGGCCCAGCTGGTCGCTGTTGGCCAGGTCGAACTCGGGCGGGCTGGCCAGGCGCTCGTTGATGCTGGCCAGTTCCTCGGCCGTGAGGCCGAGCCCGCGGTCCTCGATCTCCACCGCGAAGCCGTTGCCGACAATGTCGGCCCGGATCTCCACCCGGGTCGTGGGCGGGGAGAAGGTAGTGGCGTTCTCGACCAGCTCGGCGATGAGATGGATGATGTCGTTCACCGCGGCACCGACCACCGCGTCCCGTGACTCGCTGGCCACGTTGACCCGGACGTAGTCCTCAACCTCGGCGATCGCGGCGCGCAGTACGTTGACGATGGGCACCGGGTCACGCCAGCCACGTCCGGGGGTGGCGCCGGACAGGATGATCAGGCCTTCCGCGTGCCGGCGCATGCGGGTGGTCAGGTGGTCCAGGCGGAACAGGTCGGCCAGGGCGCTGGGCTCGTTGGTGGCCCGTTCCATCGAGTCGAGCATGCCGAGCTGCCGGTGCAGCAGCGACTGGTTGCGCAGCGACAGGTTCAGGAAGACCTGGTTGACGCCCTTGCGCAGGTTGGCCTGGCCCACGGCCGCCTCGACCGCGGTCCGCTGCACGGTGGAGAACGCATTGGCCACGGAGGCGATCTCGGTGATCTTCCCGGTGGGCAGCGGGGGCGATTCCGCCGCCACGTCCACCTCATCGCCGCTGCGCAGCCGGGAGATCACGCGGGGCAGATGCTCGTTGGCCATCACCCCGGCGCCGTCCTGCAGGCCGGTGAGTTCCTGCCGGATGCTGCGGCCGAACCGGACCATGAAGAACACCGACACGGCCACCGCGAGCAGGCCCAGGCCGCCGGCCAGGGCCAGCTGGGTCTCCAGGCTATGGCCGAGGTGCGCGGACTGGGCGCTCAGGATGGTGCCGACCTGGGTCAGCGGACCCTCCACCGCTGGTGGCAATCCCGTGGCGATGCCCTGGAAGGCCTGCGGGGTCACCGGGATCGGCCGGCTGGCCGGGGAGTTCTCGATCTTGTTTTCCACCGCGAGGAGCCGGCGGTAGAGCGGCGATTCGAAGGCGCGTGCGTACACGGGTCTGATGGTGGGCGACGACAGCGTGAACGTGTCCTCCAGCAGGAGGTTCTGCTGCGCCACGACCTGGGTGAACAGCGTCCGCTCGGGCTGGGTCATCTGGCCCCCCGACGCGAGGGCCGCCCCGATCAGGGACACAGCTCCGAAGCTGGAGTCTCCCAGGCCGACGACTGCGACAGCCGACTGGTTCATGGTATTGAGCGTGGCGTCGGATGGTGGCGCCGAGATGTGCAGGAACTCCCACAGGGCCGTGCTGATCTTGTCGTAGGCGCGGTACGTGGTGATGACGTTGTCCGCTCCCGAGTCGACCCCCGCCCGGATCCGGGGCAGGGTGCCCAGGTCGCCCAGGAAGGTCTGGAGGCCCGACAGGGCGACCGGATCGTACAGCCCGTGGGTCGACGCCAGCGCCGTGCGGCTCGCCGCGGCGGCCGCGTCGGTCGCGTGGCGCGCGGCCAGCAGCGACGTCTGCGGGGCGCGGCGGTCAGAGCCCACCCAGGCCAGGGTGAGCGAGCGCTCCGCGTCCAGGTCGTTCGTGAGCGCGCCGATGCTGGTACTGGTCACGTGGGCGAGCGTGGTGTAGTGCTGGAAGCGGATGACGTTACCGAGCGTGATGCTCGCAGCGAACGCCCACAGTCCCACCAGCGCCAGCAGGGGGACGAGGAGCAAGCCGACCAGGGTCACCCGGATCGTCCGGGTCCGGGCGGCCGGCTGGCGGTCAGCCATAACACCTCTTACGGGGAAGTCGGAGCGGGTGAAAGAGGCCGCGGAGCCAGCGGGAGCGTTGGTCTGCGGGAGGTGGTCTGGGGATGGGCGCCGGCCCGGCTAGCTGCCTTAGCCGGGCTGGGGTATGCGGGGGTGAGTTCCGGGTCCTGGGAAGGGCGGATCGCCGGGTCTGTGCGTGGGCAGGGGAAAGGCGAGGACCGCCCCCCGGTCCCGCCGGGGGAATCCCGGCGGGGATGAGTCATGACTCCGGACGAACCGGCGGTCATCGCCGCGTCCTTGGTTGATCACGCTATGCATTGCGCCCCCCTGCGCCGTTGTCCCCGGTGTTCCATACGTGCAGGGGAAAATGGCTTCGAGGAGCGTAACACCGGGACTAGTCCACTCAGCGCAAATAGCAAAAAATGTATGCAGTCGGCGGCCTGGCGGGCTTGACGCACTGGTCAGGATGCTGGGCGGCGGCACGTTCCGTGCGGCCCGGGCCGCTCCGTGGCCCGGGTCCGGCGGCGTTATGGAGGGCAACGGTGACGTTCTGTTTCGCTGTCGGCACGTATTGGTGAATAGGCGGCCTGTTCCTGCCCGAATATGAGTGACCGGATGCTGGCAGCCTGCTTTCATTCAGGACAAGTGCCTGTGAAGGGCACAGCGCTAAAGGAGGGCACAGTGGCAGCCGCACAGCAGCGCCGGGGCCGGTCAATCGCGATGACGCCGGCCGAGCTCGATGATTTCCTGGCCCAGGCGCGGACCTGCCGGGTGGCGACCCTGGCCCCGGACGGCCCGCACGTGGTGCCGCTCTGGTTCGTCTGGGCCGGCGGGGCGCTCTGGCTGAGTTCGGTCGTGCGCAGCCAGCGCTGGGCCGACCTGATCCGTGATCCGCGGGTGGCGGTCGTGGTCGACGCGGGCGAGGAGTACCAGGACCTGCGCGGCGCGGAGATCAAGGGGACGGCCGAGCCGGTCGGCGAGGTGCCGCGCCGCGGCACGCGGGACGCGCGGCTGGCCACGCCGGAGCTGCTGTTCGCCCGCAAGTACCTGGGCGTGGACTCGATGCCGCACGACGGGCGGCACGGCTGGCTGCGCGTCACCCCGGCCAAGATCACCAGCTGGGACTTCCGCAAGCTGCCGCCCGAGCGGGCCCGGCCGGGACGCTGAACCGCCCGGGACGCGACCCGCGGACGGTAACCGGGGCCAGCGGATCCGGCCGGCTACGCGAGCGTCTCGTCCACCGGGGCGGGGCCGGGCTGCGCACTGTGCTGCGAGATCCACCCGTCGATCCGGGCCCACCAGTCGTAGAGCCACCGCACCTGGGCCTCATGATCGGCCGTGCGCGGTACCCCGGCGGCAGGCACCCGCCACCACCGGGCCTCGACGACGTGGTCCATCGGCAGGCTCCGCCAGACATCGGCCACGCTGGCCAGCTCGTCCAGCCCGGCGTGCCCGACGAAGATCACGTCGGCATCAGGGCAGGCGGCGAGGGCGGTGAGCGCCCCGCCGGTGCGGGGCGGCAGCAGGTGCGGCATGTCCCGGGCCCGGGCCGCCAGGTCGGGCAGGCCCTGCCGTTCCAGCCGCCGGATGCCGCGCCGCCACCGGCCCGGCGTCCAGTTGCCGCCCTCGGGGAAGATCACCAGCGCGCCATCGTGGCCGAGCCCTGCGGCCAGCCGCCTGATCTGCTCGGTGTAGATCTTCCCGCCGGTCCGCTGCGGGCGGATGAAGACGTTCGGCACCCGGTTGCCGACCACATCCAGCCCGGGATCCAGCTGCAGCGCGGCCTTCATGACGATCCGCGGCCGCCGGTGGTAGACGGTGAGCAGGTGATGCACGAGGAGCAGGGAGTCGCCGGGCCCGGCGTGGCGGCTGAGCACGATGACGGGCCGGGCCAGCCGCGCGGCCTGCTCCGTGGCGTCCAGTTCTGGCTCGTGGACCTTGATCCGCAGGCCCAGGGTGCCCACGGCCGCCCGGTACAGCCGGCCCAGGTACCACTCCATGAGCGCGTAGTGGCGGCTCAGGTACGGCTCGGTCCGCAATCGGCCGCCGAAACCGCTGGTGATCCACAGGGCCAGGCACATGAACAGGGCGGCCGTGTCCGCGACCAGCCAGACGAGCGCGAACGTGAGCAGCCGCAGGGCGCGCAGGCGGCCCAGCCGGGAGAGTTTCGCCGGCGGTCCGTCCGTCACCGGATCCGGCACCGGGCCGGGCGGGGCCGGGCGGGACCGCCGCAACCCCCGGGCCAGCCCGAACATCACGGCCAGCAGGGCGAGCGGGGGGAACAGCACGGCCATCGCGACCGCGATCACGATCAGCAGGGGCGCCAGCACGATCCGGCGGACCAGCCTGGGTGGGACCATGCCGGTTCCTCCCCGTCCCGGTGCCCGGGTCAGCCCCCGGCCAGCTTGGCGAGATAGCTCGCGGACGCGAGGTAGGCCTGCTCGATCCGCGTCCCGACCTTAGTCTGATCGCGGTACCTCAGCTGGGAAAGATCTGGCGGGCGCGGATCGCCGCCGGACGGCAGCACGTGCACGGTTACCTCACCGGGCAAGGCGGACATCTCCTCGTGGAACCGGTGCCGGCGGGCGATCTCGAACGCGACCAGGCCCACCTCCCAGGGACGGCGCGGCACGGTCAGCGGGCGCTCGATCCGCCCCACGTGCAGGACGTAGACGGTGCGCGCGCCCAGTGAGATGGCCCGGCCGACCGGGATGGAATGGACCAGCCCGCCGTCGAAATAGTGCTCGCCGTCCACCTCGACCGGGGCGAGCAGCCCGGGCACCGCGCAGGAGGCCAGCACGGCGGGCACGACCGGCCCGGTGCAGAACCAGTGGGCGCAGGCCCGCTCGATGCTGGCCGCGACGCAGTGGAACGGGACCTCGAGATCGGTGAAATCCTTCCCGGGCAGGGCGCCCTCCAGCATCCGCCGCAGCGGCTCGATGGCGTGCAGGTGGGTGCCGGACCGGGCCAGCCGGGCCAGCCGCCCCCAGACGCTCTCGCTGAACGCCTCGCGGAGGTCGTCACCCTGCCACAGCGCGGCCAGCCGTGCGGCCGCCCCCGCGGGGTCCGCCGCCACGAGCGCGCCGTTGATCGCGCCGACCGACGTTCCCACCACCACGTCAGGCCGGATGCCCGCCTCAGACAAGGCGCGGAGCATGCCGACCTCGTGCGCGCCGAGGATCCCGCCACCGCCTAGTACGAATGCCGTCTGCACGCGCCCAGCCTCCCCCTCGCCAGCGGCGGCAAACCCGGCCGGGGCGGGCTCCGGATAACCGGCCCGCTGCGCCGGCCCCCGTTCCGTGCGGCCAGGTGCCACGAACCGGGGGGTTTGCGGCTGCGCCCAGCGAGCAAGTGACTATAAACGGACATGTATGGAGGAAGGATGACACCTGCCGTACCCGGACTCCGCGGCGCCGGGGGCCCGGCGCTGGCCGGGCTACCGCGCTGCTGCGAGCAGGTGTTCCCGGCCCGTCCCGAGCAGGTCAGTGCCGCCCGCCGCCTCGTGGCCGGCTGCCTGGCCGGCACGCCGGTCGCGGACGACGCGGTCTTGTGCGTGTCCGAACTGGCCGGCAACTGCGTCAGCCACTCAGCGAGCGGCAACCCGGGCGGTACCTTCACCGTCCGCGTCGAGCGGTACGACGGCGACTACGCGTGGCTTGAGGTCTGCGATCAGGGCGGCCCGTGGCGCCCGTCCGTACCGGACGGCCGGGTGCACGGCCTGGAGATCGTGCGGCGGCTGGCCAGTGAGTCCGGCGTGGCCGGCAGCATGTTCACCGGGTGGGAAACCTGGGCCAGGCTGGACTGGCCCGGCCGCGGGTTCTAACTCCCGTACCGCTGCTCCGCCGCGCGCACCTCCGGCAGCCCGATGAAGTCCAGGAACTCCCCGAACGCCGGCAGCTCACCCATGACCCCGGCCGGGGTGCCCGACCGGGCGATCTCGCCCAGCACCCGGCGCATCGCCACCGTCGCCGCGAGCAGCGTGCTGATCGGGAAGATGACGATCCGGTAGCCGAGCTCCCGCAGCCGGTCCAGGCCGATCGGCGGTGTCTTCCCGCCTTCCGCCCAGTTGAACAGCAGCGGCACATCCGGGAAGGCCCGGGCCGCCTCGGCGGCTTCCCCGTCCGACACCACGGCCTCGATGAACAGGGCGTCGGCCCCTGCCTCGCGGTAGAGCCGGGCCCGGTCCAGGGCCTGCTCCAGGCCCTCCACCGCCCGCGCGTCGGTCCGGGCGATGATCACGAAGTCCGGCCGGGTCCGGGCCTCCACCGCGGCCCGGATCTTCTGGGCCATCTCCCCGGCCGGGATGACCTGCTTCCCGTCCATGTGGCCGCACTTCTTCGGGGCCACCTGATCCTCGAGGTGGATCGCGGCGGCCCCCGCCGCCTCGTAGGCGCCGATCGTCCGGATCACGTTCAGCGGGTTGCCGTACCCGGTGTCCGCGTCGGCGATCAGCGGGATGTCCACGCAGTCCGCGATCCGCCGGGCGTTGTCCGCCATCTCGGTCATGGTCAGCAGGCCGACGTCCGGGCGGCCGAGCAGGGCCGCCGACGTCCCGAACCCGGTCATGTACACCGCGGGGAAGCCGGCCTCCTCCACCAGCCGGGCGGCCAGCGGGTCGAACGCGCCCGGAGCCACGATGGTCTCGCCGGACTCCAGCAGCGCCCGCAGCCGGGCCGGGCCGCCGGGGCGCGGAGTCAGCCGCCCGGTCACCGGCGGGCCGCGAGCGCAGCAGCCGCCGGGGGCAGCGGTACCGCGACCGTGGGAGCGGCGGCTGTGGCCGGCAGGGTGCCCTCAGCCACCGCTCTTGCGGCGGAACGCGCGCTTGCTCTGCGCGGGACCGTGAGCGCTTGAGACCTTGCCGCCGTCCCGCGCGGACTGCCGCGCGTTCAGGTCCGCCTGCTTACTGCGCTTGCGGTCCAGCGCCTCGCGGAACTTGCGTTTCGCATCGTCTTCGGGACTGTCTGGTCCCGACGCGGCCTCAGCCATGCCGACCTCCTGCCTCCGGCGGCCGCGTCGCCCGCGGCCACTCCTACGGTCGCGGCCGCCTGCCCCGCAGCCCCATCCAGTGACACCTGCCCAGCGATACCCGCCGCGGGCACCGGCCCGGCGACGAGTATCTCCCCAGCCTAGGCGGTCCGGAATCACGCGGTGCCACGATGACCCGGGGCCACGATGAGCCGGCGGAGCGCACTGGGGCCCGGAAACCAGTTGCGCGGCCCCGCCCGGGGTGGTGATCTGCGGGCATGGATGACGCCTCGCTGCGCGCCGTGTTCGATGCGCAGGTCCGCCGCCGGACCCGCGCCGACGCGCCGCAGGCGCACGCCGAGAGGGCCGGCGCCATTGTCCGCCGGGTCGCCACGGACGGCAGCGGCTGGTCCGGGATCACCTGGTCAGCCCTGGCCGGCCCGGCCGTGGCCGACCGGGTCATCGCCGCGCAGGTCCGGTACTTCACCGGGCTGGGGCTGCCGTTCGAGTGGAAACTCTACGACTACGATCAGCCCCCGGACCTGGGTGATCGCCTCGCGGCGGCCGGGTTCGCTGCCGACGACGAGGAAGCGGTCATGGTCGCGGAGATCACCGGCCTGCCCGCGGAGGTAAGGCTGCCCCCGGGCGTGACGCTGCGGCCCGTCACCAGCGAGGCCGACGTGGAGCTGCTCATCCAGGTCCACGAACGGGTCTTCGGCCCGGGCCAGTCCGGGCTGCGCCAGTCGATGCTCACCACGCTGCGCGAGGCGCCGGAGGACACGGCGATGGTGCTCGCCATGGCGGGCGACGAGCCCGTGTGCGCCGCCCGCGTCGAACTTCCCGCCGGCACCGAGTTCGCCGGCCTGTGGGGCGGCGGGACCCTCCCGGCCTGGCGCGGCCAGGGAATCTACCGCGCCCTGATCGCCTACCGGGCCGGGCTGGCCGCCCGCCGGGGCTACCGCTACCTGACCGTGGACGCCTCCGCCGACAGCGAGCCGATCCTGGGCCGGCTGGGCTTCCGCTGCCTGGCCCGGACCACGCCCTGCCAGTGGACCCCGGGGGAAGCCTCGTGACGACCACGGGGGTGGCCGTGGTGACCGGGGCCGGCTCCGGGCTGGGCCGGGAGATCACCCGGGCGCTGCTGGGGGCCGGCTGGCAGGTGGCCGCCGCCGGCCGCCGGGAGGACACGCTGCGCGAGGCCGTGTCCGGGCCGGGCCTCCCCGCACCGGCCACCCACGCCGCCCTGCCGGTGGTCACCGACGTCACCGATGCGGGTTCCGTTGCGGCGCTGTTTGAAACCGTGCGCGGCCGGTGGGGACGCGTTGACCTGCTGGTGAACAACGCGGGGATCTTCGGCCCGGGCGGCGCGGTGGACGAGGTCCCGCTGGAGGACTGGCGGCGGGCCGTCGATACCAACCTGACCGGCGCGTTCCTCTGCGCGCGCCACGCCGTGCGGACGATGAAGGCGCAGGACCCGCGCGGCGGCCGGATCATCAACAACGGGTCCATCTCGGCGCACGTGCCGCGGCCGAAGAGCGTGGCCTACACCGCCACCAAGCACGCGATGACCGGGCTGACGAAGTCGATCTCGCTGGACGGCCGGGCGTTCGGCATCGCGTGCGGCCAGATCGACATCGGGAACGCCGCGACCGAGATGACCCGGCGGATGGAGCGCGGGGTGCTGCAGGCGGACGGGTCGGTCGCCGCGGAGCCCACGTTCGGCGCGGAGCACGTCGCGGCGGCCGTGCTCTACATGGCCGGGCTGCCGCTGGAAGCGAACGTGCAGTTCCTCACGGTCACCGCGACGGCCATGCCGTACATCGGCCGCGGCTGAGCGCCCCCGGCCGTGGGGTGCGCGGCCCCGGGTGGCCCAGCGGGCGGCCGGGCGGCTCAGCGGGAGAACCGGGCCCGGAGCAGGCGCGGGAGGGCAGCCCGCCCGGTGACCGGCTGGAACCGGTCCGACGCCGCCCGGAGGGCCTGATCCTCCTCGTCGCTGAGCTCGATGTCGGCCGCGGCCACGTTGCTCTCCAGCTGCTCGACGCTGGACGCGCCGGGAATCGCGGTCACCGCCGGACTGCGGATCGCCCACGCCAGGGCGATCTGGGCGGGGGTGGACCCGTGCGCGTCCGCCACCCCGCGCAGCACCCCGATCAGCTCGCTGGCCCGCTCGATGTTGTCCGGCAGGAACAGCGGGTTGGCGCCGCGGACCCGGTTGGCGGGCAGGTTGTCGCGGTGGTAGCGCCCGGACAGCAGCCCCTGGGCCAGCGGGCTCCACGCGATGATCACGCGATTGCGGGCCTCGGCGTAGGGCACCAGGTCACGTTCGGGTCCCCGGGCGGCCAGGCTGTACTCCACCTGGTTGCTGAGGACCGGGCCGCCCAGCGCGGCCTCCGCGGCCTGCCAGCGGTCCAGCGAGTAGTTGCTCACCCCCACCTCGCCGACCAGCCCGACCCGCTGCAGGGCCCGCATCCCGCGCATGGCCGGGGCGTCCCTGACGACCGGGTTCGCCTGGTGCATCTGGTACAGGTCCAGGTGGCGGGCGCCGAGCCGGTTCGCGCTGGCCACGGCGCGCTGTTCCACCACCGGGGCGAGCGGCAGCACCGGGAAGATCTTGGTGGCCAGGAACACCGAGTTCAGGTCCTCGCCCAGGGCCTGGCCCAGGATCCGCTCGCTGCGCCCGAACCCGTAGATCTCGGCGGTGTCGAACAGGGTCACGCCCAGATCGAGGGCGCGCCGCACGATCGCGTGCGCCTCCCGTTCGGCGTACGGATCCCCGTACCCCCACTCCCTGGAGCCGAACTGCCAGGTGCCCAGGCCGATCTTGGAAATCTGCTTCGCGGTGCCGGTGGTCAGATAGCGCATACTCCTAGTGTCCGCCACGCCACCACGGCCCGCAGCCCGAGGGCGGATGGCCGGCGGGGCGGTGATGATGGGCGGCATGGGAACTTCCGCAGAGGCCGGTGACCCGCCGGCCGGGCCGGGACACACGCCGTACCTGCCTGAGCCGACCGGTCCGTGCCCGGTCGGTACCACGTCCTTGTGGCTGAAAGACGTCTCCCGTCCCGATCCCTGGGCCGCGGGGGTGAGCGTACGGGAGCTGATGGTCTCACTGTGGTACCCGGCCACGCCGTCGGACGGACGGCGAGCCCGGTACATGACGCCAGCGGAGTCCGAACTCCAGCTCACCAGCAGGGGCCTGACCGGGATCCCGCGGGACGCGCTGAGCACGGTCCGGACCAACGCGGTCAGCGACGCCACACCGGCGGGGCGTCAGCGCGCCCTCCCCGTCGTGGTGCTCTCGCCTGGCTTCACCAACTCCCGCAGCGCGCTCACCGCGCTGGCCGAGGACCTGGCCAGTCACGGCTACGTCGTGGCCGGAATTGATCATACGTACGAGAGCTTGGCCACGGCCTTTCCCGACGGGCGGGTCACCACCTGCCTCGCCCGTGAGGCACGCCGGAGGGGCACGGGATTCTGGGAGAAGCTGGGAGCAGGCCGGGCGGCGGACGTCTCCTTCGTGCTCGGCGAGCTGACCGGCGCGCGCCCGGCATGGCCGGGCGCCGCGCTGATCGACCCGTCGCGGATGGCGATGGCCGGCCACTCCGCCGGCGGTGCAGCCGCCATCTCCGCCATGCTGGCCGACTCCCGCCTCCGGGCCGGCATCGACATGGACGGCGCCACTCACGCCCAGATCCCGGATGACGGCCTGTCACGGCCTTTTCTGTTCCTGGGCAAGCAATCCAACTACACCCCGGGAAGCCGAGGGGGGATCCCCGGGAAGCCAGGCCCCGTGATCAGCTGGGAGCGTGACTGGAAACTCCTGACCGGCTGGAAGCGGTGGCTCCTGGTGGCTGGGGCGGTACACGCCTCCTTCACCGACCTCGCGCTGCTGGCCGAGCAGATCGGCATCGGCATCGGCGCCGGCCTCTCCGGAGCCCGGTCCCTGGACATCACCCGCGCCTACGTCCGGGCCTTTTTCGACCAGCACCTGCGCAGCAGGCCACAAGCCCTGCTGGACCAGCCGTCACCACGCCACCCCGAGGTCACCTTCTGTTCCCCGGGCTGAAACTCGCCTGGCACCGCAGGCCTTCCCATGCTGGCAGGCTCTCGCTCCGAGATGTAACTTGACTTGCGGGGTCTTGGTCATGGCTATACGGGGAGGACTTACCCATGAGCACATCGCCGCTTTCCCCAGAGGAGATCCGCGCCGCCGCGGCGGCACACCACGAGCTTGGCCCCGAATACCGCGACGCAGTGATCGAGTCCTTCCTGGAGCGGGTTGACCAGGAAATCACCGCACGTGTTGACGCACGTCTCGGACCTGTGTCCCGCGAGCAGCCTGTGCAGCCAGCGCCGTCACATAGCCGCCGCACGCTGCTGACTGGTGTTGCGATCGGAATCTTCGTCACCGGTGTGCCATCCATGATGGTCGCGGCGAGCGCGGGTGGCGTCATCGCCAAGGATGAGACACAAGTTCTTCTCATCATGGCCGTCCTCTGGGCGGTATCGGTGGCCATCGCAGCTTCCGCGATTCGCGTCCGTCTTGAGCTGCGGCGCAAGGAATACGGCGCTCGCCAAACCGGCCGCCAGGCTCCCTAGGGCCACCGTCTGACCGTGCCTCGGAGGGTGATGTCGGTGGTGCGGCTTAGCCTGGCCCTGTGACAGGAGAGACCGGGGCTCCAGAGGAGCGCTTCGAGGACCTGGTCGATGCGCTAGTCGGGTCGCCCGGGGTGACGCCGCCGCGCGGGGGCAGCGGCTTCGGCCGCAGCGCCCTGCGCTGGGAGAAGAAGATCTTCGCGATGCTGGTCCGCGGGCGGCTGGTCGTGAAACTCCCGGCGCCGCGGGTTGACGCGCTGATCGCCGGCGGCGACGGGGTGCGGTTCGACGCCAACAAGGGCACGCCGATGAGGGAGTGGTTCAGCCTGGACCCGGACTCGGGGCTGCCCTGGATCCCGCTGGCCCGGGAAGCCCTGGACTTCGCTCAGGCCTGCCGCTGACGCCGGTCAGCGCGTTCCGGCCTGCGCCTGCCACGGAGGCCGGCGTTCCGGCGGCCTCCCGGTCCCGCCCTGGACAGGGTCCGCCGCCGCCCGGGCTACCAGGGCTTATCCACATGGGTGACGAGGCTTGATCCCGCCGTGATCGGCGTCCCTTATCGTGGCCCCGTGGGCGGCTTTCAGCAGGATGAGGCACCGCGCCTGCGGTTCCCTGCCCTCGACCCTGAGCCGCCGCCCCCGTCCTGGTGGCGGCGGCTGCTCTGGCCCGCCTGCGTGCTCGCGGCGGCCGCCTTGGTCGTGACCGCCGTGCGGCTGGCACCGTCATTCCTCCCGGGATCGCGGGCCGCCCCCGGCCACTCCCGGGGCGCCCATCATCCCCGCCGGGGGGAGGCGGGCCCGGCGGCCCGGGCCGCCGGCCGGGTCGTGTTCGTCACCCGCTCCGGCGCCCTCGCGCTCGCGAATCCCGATGGCAGCCATCTCGCCCGGGTCGCCGGCTTCGGGAACGTGGGCGACTCGGTAGCGGTCTCGCCGGACAATCGCTACATTTCCCTGCTCAACGGGCAGGTGATCAGGATCAGCCCCGGCCCCGCGCTGGCCAGCTTCCCGGGCAAGGTCCAGCCCGGCGGTGGCAGCGCCGTCGCGCTGCCGGACCCCTTCGCCGACCACGGGCAGGCCGTGGTGATGCTGCAGGACTTCGGCGACCCCACCTACTCGTCCACCAACCCCATCTCGGTCATCTCGATCGCCACCGGCCGGTCGATGTCGCTGGGCAGCGGGGACCAGGTGGCCGGGGACCCGGCGGCGGCCGGGGTGTTCACCACCGTGAGCGCGGCCATCGCGGCGGGTGCCGTCTCGCTCGTCACCACCCCAGACGCCAGGGTGGTGATCCGCGACGCGGGACGGCCGCCGGTGCTGCTCATCACGGCCCGGCAGCTGACCCGTGATCTGGGCCTGCCCCGCCGCCTGGCGGTATCGCTCGCCGTGTACCCCAGCCCCCGCGGAACCGAGGCCGCGGTGACGGTCCGGCCGGCCGCTGGCGGCCCGGGCGGGGGCCTGGCCATCCTGACCCGGTCCGGCCGGACCGTCGCCCGGCTCCCGGCCCGGGCAGGCGCGGCACTGGCCCCGGGCGCCCCGGCCTGGTCACCCTCCGGGAAGTCGCTGGCCTACCTGGTCACCACCAGCGCCGGTTCCCCTGAGCTGAGCGTCTGGTCAGCCTGCCGGCGGCCGCTCAAATCCAGCCCGCTCCCGGCGTCGGCCGGCCGCTACGGCGAGTGCGTCTGGGCGCCGGACGCCACCTCGGTTCTCTGCCCGGCGTCCGGCGGGTCGCCATGGGTGATCGCCCCGGCGGGCGGGGGGCAGCCCGCCGTCGTCCCCGGGCCCGGAATGCCCGTTGCGTGGCTGCGATGACCCGGCTGGTCGCGGTCCTGCGCGGGATGCGGCAACGGGGCGGCACCACCGTGATGATCCTGGCGGTGGCCCTGGTGGCTACCGCGGCGGCGGCCACCGGCCCCATCTACTACCAGGCGGTGCGGACTTCCATCCTGCGGGACACCGTGGCCAGGACCGGATTCGCCGGCCGTGGCTACGAGGCCAACCAGACCGGCGCCGTCCCGGGCCTGCTCGCGCAGCTCGAGCCGGTGGTGCACAGCCAGCTGGACCATAGCCTGGGCCGCCTGGCGGGGCTCTTCGCCGCCCCGGTCTACGCGGTCGAGACCACGGTCCCCTATCCGCAGTACAGGGCCTCGGTCCCGATCGTCTGGCGCAGCGGTGTGTGTGCTCAGCTGCGCATCAGCGGCCGCTGTCCCACGGCGCGCGGGCAGGTGCTGGTCAGCCGCCGGATGGCTACCCTGACCGGCTGGCACCTGGGCCAGCATGTGCGGTTCGCCCCCTGGCCGGCCTTCACCATCACCGGCCTGTACGGGCAGCCGGACCAGGGCCGCGGATACTGGTTCGGCCGCGGCTCCCTGTACTTCTCGGCCTCGGCCGCGCCGTCAGAGCAGGCGGGCACCGCCAGCTCGATCGATGCCTTCTTCACCCCGCGGGCCACCCTGGAGCAGGCGCCCGCGCAGCAGCAGGGCACCGCGGTGGTGGACGATCTGCTGGTCCAGTCCCGGCTGACCGGCAGCGAGGTCGCCCCGCTGGCGTCCGGGATGACGGCCTTCACCACCTCCGCCGCGTTGCAGCAGCAGCAGGTGCTGGTCAGCACCGCCATCCCGGCCACGCTCCAGGCGGTGCAGACCAGCTGGCGGGCGGTGGCCATCCCGGTCGTGCTGATCACCGCCCAGCTGCTGGCCGCCTGCCTGCTGCTGCTCTTCCTGGCGGTTACTGACGCGATCGACGCCCGCGGGCACGACGTGTCCCTGGCCAAGCTGCGCGGACGCGGTGGCTGGCGGACGATCGTGTTCGGGATGTCCGAGCCGGTGCTGCTGCTCGCCCTGGCCCTGCCCATTGGCACCTTGTGCGGGTGGGCGGCGACGGCGGCCCTCAGCCGCGTGCTGCTGCGCCCGGGCACCGCGGTGACGCTGACCCCGCTGGCCTGGGCCGCGGCCGGGCTGGCCACGGCCGGCGGCCTGCTGGCCGTGGTGCTCGCCGCCCGCCGGACCTTGCGGCGGCCCGTCGTCGAGGAATGGCGGCGGTCCGGCCGCAAACCCTCCGGGCGCGGCTGGGTGGCCGACGCGGTGCTGGCGACCGCCGCCGCCGCGGGACTGCTGGACCTCGCGGTCACCGGGCAGATCGGGTCGGCCCGGCACGGCGCCCTGGGCCTGCTCGTCCCGGGGCTGCTGGGGCTGGCCATCGCCGTGATCGCCTCCCGGCTCCTGCCGCTGGCCTGCCGGTCGGCGTTCGCCCGGACCGGCACCCGCGGCAGCATCGGCCTGTTCCTCGCCCTCCGCCACGTCGCCCGCCGCCCGGGCGGGACCCGGACCACGATCGTGCTGGCCACCGCGTTCGCGCTGAGCACGTTCGCGGTCACCGCCTGGGCGGTGGACCGGAACAACCAGCACCTCGTCGCGGCGGCCGAGGTGGGCGCGCCGGTGGTGCTCACCGTCGGGGTCCCGGCGGGCAGGAACCTCGAGACCATCGTGGACCACGCTGATCCCGGCGGCCGGATGGCGGTCGCCGTGGACCGCTACACCAGCCTGTCCAGCACCGGCAGCGCCGGGCTGACGGTGCTGGCCGTTGACCCGCAGCGGTTTGCCCGGGTCGCGGCCTGGCGCCCCGGCTTCACGACCCGGCCGGCCGCCGGGCTGGCCCGCGAGCTTGCCCCTCCCGCCCCGGCCCCGGTCATCCTGCACGGCAGCGCGCTGCGGGTCACCGTTGACGTCCATGCGCTGTCGCCCCCCGGCTCGGTGCTGGCGGCGGACGTCACCACCGGAGCCTCGCCGGTCATCCTGGGCCCGCTGCCCGCGCGCGGCGTCACCACCCTGACCGCGCCGCTGGTGGGGTGCCCCTGCGTCCTCCAGGATCTTGACCTCAGCCCGCCGAGGCACTTCCTGCTGAGCCCGGTGGACGGGTCGGTCACCATCACCGCGGTGCAGGTGCGCACGGCCGCCGGCTGGGTATCGGCCACGGCCGGGCTGCTGTCCGCGGCCGCGCGGTGGCGCCCCGGGCACCTGGACAACCCGCCGGACCGTATCACGGCCTCTGAGGCCGGCCTGGACTGGAAATTCACCGGGCACCCGCACCAGGACCCGCTGCTGATCTCCGCGAACCGGCCCTCTCCGCTGCCCGCGGTGGTCTCCAGCGCGATGCTCAGCCACGGGGAGCATCTCGCCTCGGGGGTGGGGCTCGACGGCAGCCCGCTCGAGATACGGGTGATCAGCGCGGCCAGCGTCGTGCCGGGATCCCCGCAAGCCGGGGAGCTCGTGGACCGCCGGTACGCCGAGCTCGCCGCGGGAGAAAACTTCCCGGACGCGAGCCAGCAGGTCTGGCTCACGACCGGGGCCCAGGCCAGCATCGAGCCGCGGCTGAAGGCCGCCGGGCTGCGGGTCCTGTCGGTGACCACCACCGCGTCCGTGGCCGCGGCCTTCGCCCGGCAAGGGCCCGCGCTGGCCAGCGTCCTGTTTCTCGCCGACGCCGCGGCCGCGGCGCTGCTCGCCGCCGGGGCGGCGGTGCTCGGCCTGTACCTGTCCGCGCGCCGGCGCCGGTATGAGTACGCGGCGCTCTGCGCCTCCGGGGTGGCGACCGGCACGCTCCGCCGGGCCGTCCTTAGCGAGATGGCCCTGGTGCTCGGGTTCGGCGTCATCGTCGGTGTCGGCAGCGGGCTGCTCGCCGCCGAGGTGGCCCTGCGGACCGTCCCGGAGTTCCTGACCACCCCGGCGGCCCCGTTGTCCTACGTTCCGGCGGCCGCGCCGGTGATCGTGCTCCTCGGCGTGGCGGTCGCGCTGCTCGCGGTCGCCGCCGTCACGGCGAGCGTGCTGCTGATTCGCGGGGTCAGCCTGGACCAGCTCCGGGAGACGCCGACATGACCGCGGCGGCGGGGAACACCGCGGGCGGCGCCTTCGCCGCGGGTGCGGGCCAGGGCGCAGGCCATGGGGCGGGACACGGACCCGGGGAGCGGGACGGCCACGGCGCGGTGGTGGTGCGCTGCGAAGGGCTGGTCCAGGTCTACGGGGAACCGGGGGAGGAGGTCACGGCGCTGCGCGGCGTGGATCTCGCGGTGGCCGAGGGCGACACCGTCGCCCTGCTCGGCCCGTCGGGAGCCGGGAAATCCACCCTGCTGTGGCTGCTCGCCGGCCTGCTGCGGCCGACCGCCGGCCTGGTCGAGGTGTGCGGGCGGCGGCTCGGCGACCTGACCGGCCGGTCCGCCGCCGAGATGCGGCTGCGCGACGTGGGCGTCGTCCTGCAGAACCCGGGCCGCAATCTCCTGCATAACGAGACGGCCCTGGGCAACGTGCTGTTCGCGCAGGGCCCGACCCGCCGGTCCCGGGCGGTCAAGCGGCGCCGGGCCGCAGGCCTGCTCGACGCGGTGGGCCTGAGCCCGGTGGCCCGGCGGACCGCCGGCCGGCTCTCCGGCGGTGAGCAGCAACGCCTCGCCCTCGCGGTCGCCCTGGCCAACGGCCCCCGGCTGCTGCTCGCGGACGAGCCGACCAGCCAGCTCGATCACGGCACCGCCGGAGCGGTCGTGGACCTGATCCGCGCGGCCAACGAGGACCTCGGCACCACCGTCGTGGTTGTCACCCACGACCCCGAGGTCGGCGGCGCACTCGGCCGGACCGTGACCATCCGCGACGGGCGGGTCGGTGCCGAGGGACACCAGGGCGAGGACTACCTGGTCGTGTCCCGCGACGGGTCGGTCCAGCTGCCCGATGAGGTCCTGCAGAGCACGCTGCCGCCCGGGTCCCTGGCCCGCGCGGTGACGACCGCCAGCGGCGTGGAACTGCGCCGGGTCGACCTGGACCGGGGCTGACATGGCCAGCTGGGGTGGCCTGCGCGGGCCCGGCCGGGAACGGGGCTGACATGCTCGACGCGCGTGGCTTGCGGTATGTCCGGGACGGCCAGACCATCCTGGCCGGGGTGGACGTCACGCTCGATCCCGGTGAGAGCCTGGCGGTGACCGGGCCGTCCGGGTCGGGCAAATCCAGCCTGCTGGCGGTGATCGCGGGCCTGGCCCGGCCGGCCGCCGGGCAGGTCTGCCTGAACGGCGCGCCGCTGACCGGGTTCGCCGGGCCCGCCAGCGGCGTAGCCCTCGTGCTCCAGGGTTACGGCCTGGTCTCCCTGCTGACCGCGGCGGAGAACATTGAGGTCGCCCTGCGCGCCGCCGGGCGCCCGGCGGGCACAGCCCCGGTGACGGCCCGCGCGGCCCTGGCCCAGCTGGGCCTGGAGCCGCACGCGGACCAGCTGGTCGAGGAGCTGTCTGGCGGCCAGCAGCAGCGGGTCGCGGTGGCCCGCGCGCTGGCCCTCAAGCCCAAGCTGCTCATTGCCGATGAGCCAACCGCCGAGCTTGACCCCGCGGCGCGGGCGGTGGTGCTGGCCCGGATCTTCGATATCGTCACCGACGGCGGAGCCCTGATCGTGGCCACCCATGACCCGGAGGTGGCCGGAAGGTGCGACCGGATCCTGGACCTGCGGGGCACCTGCTGATCCTGTCCCGGCTGTCCCCGCAGGCCCGGCCGGAGGCGTGAGCCAGGGCCGGGCGGATGATAGGGGCATGGATACTGCGGGTGTGGCCACCGGAGGGCAGGCGGGGTACTCCGGGGTCTGCCCCTTCACCGTGGGCAAGCCGGTCATGCGGCAGCGGTGGGAACAGCTGACGTTCCTGCACTGGTCCTACGACCCGGCCGAGGTGCAGCGGCTTCTCCCCGGCGGCCTGACCGTGGACACCTTCGGCGGGATGGCCTGGGTCGGCCTGGTGCCGTTCTTCATGCGGGTGCACACGCCGGGCGATCACGGTGCGCCCTGGGCCTCCAACTTCTGCGAGACCAACGTGCGCACCTACGCCATCGACCGCGACGGGCGGGCCGGCATCTGGTTCCTGTCGCTGGACGCGGCGCGTCTCGGGGCGGTCGCGGTGGCCCGGGCCAGCTACCGGCTGCCGTACTTCTGGTCCTCGATGCGCCTCACCGGGCCGCTGGCCGGCCCGGCCGCGGCGACCGCGGCCGCCGGTTTCCCCGGGGCGGGCAGCGCCGCCGGGGACCAGGAGATCGCTTACTCCTGCCAGCGCCGGGTGCCGGGGCCGCGCACGGCGACCAGCCAGGTCCGGGTCCGCGTCGGCGCGCCCTACCAGCCCGCCGAACTCGGGGACCGGGACCATTTCCTGACCGCCCGCTGGGTGCTGTTCAGCGTGCTGGCCGGGCGCCCGCTGTTCGCCCGCGCGGAGCACCCGCCGTGGCCGCTGCACCGCGCAGAGGCGCTGACCGTGGACGACGGCCTGATCGCCGCGGCGGGCCTGCCCGCGCCCCGCGGTGCGCCGCTGGTGCACTACTCGCCGGGGGTGGACGTGCGCATCGGCCGCCCCGAAGGGTACCGGGAGAAGGGCGCGGCTCCCGGGGCGGGTCAGGCCGGCTGGCCGTCCACCGTCAGCTCCACCCGGTCCGGGTAGAAGCACATCAGGCCGGCGATCTGCGCGGCCTGCGGGATCGGCGTCTCGTAGCTCCACACCAGGTCGCTGTAGACCTCGCCACCGACCTCGGCCGACCAGTACGACGCCTCGCCCTTGAATGGGCAGGTCGTGTGCAAGTCAGTAGACCGCAGCAGATCGGTCCGCACGTCCTCACGCGGCAGGTAGTACCGGGTCGGCAGGCCCGTCTCGTCCAGCAGGACCGGCCGGTCGGTCTCGGCGATCTTCTCGCCGCCGAGGGTGACGACGACGTGCGAGGTCGCTTCGTGCGTCGTGATCGTGTGCCCTTTAGCCATACCGGGTGAACCCCCCGGCGCCGGCGTTGATTCCTGCCGCGAGGCGGCGGAACGCCGCGGCGGTCGCCGACCCTGGCGCACCGCAAGGCCCGGGCCAGCCCATGCCACCCACCCATTTGCCGGGAGCGGGGACAATGGCAGCGGGAGGTGGACGGTGCGGATCGGCATCCTGGGCCCGCTCGAGGTACGGGACGAGACCGGGCGGCTTATGCCGCTGGGCGGCCCGCGACTGCGTGCGCTGCTGATCCGGCTCGCCCTGGACCCCGGGCGCACGCTGGCGGCGGACCGGCTGGCCGGTGACCTGTGGCCGGGTGACGGACCTGGCCCGGCGGGCCCGGCGGACTCCGCCAACGCCCTCCAGGCCCTGGTGTCCCGGCTGCGCCACGCGGCCGGGCCCGGCATAGTCGAGCACCGGGCGGGCGGCTACCGGCTGGCCGTGGATCCGGGTGACGTCGACGCGGCCCAGTTCGAGCGCCTGGTCGCAGAGGGCCGCGTGGCCCTGGCCGCCGGCGACCCCGGGGCCGGTGCAGCGCTGCTGCGCCGGGCCCTGGCCCTGTGGCGCGGCCCGGCGCTGGTGGACGTGGAGGACGCTGCGTTCGCGGCCGGCCCGGTGGCCCGGCTGGAGGAACTCCGGCTGGCCGCGACCGAGGACCGGATCGAGGCGGACCTCCTGCTGGGGCGGGGCGCGGAACTGGCGCCGGAAGCCGAGGAACTCTCCACCGCGTACCCCCTTCGGGAGCGGCTCCGGGGCCAGCTGATGCGCGTGCTGTATCTGGCCGGGCGCCAGGGTGACGCGCTCGCCGTGTACGAGGACACCCGGCGGCTGCTGGCTGAGCGGCTGGGAGTGGACCCGTCCCCGGCGCTGTCCGCCGTGCACCTGTCCATCCTGCGGGCCGACCTGGGTGACGCCCAGCCGGCCAGCAACGGGGCCGCCCCGGCCGGGCCCGTCTCCCCGTCGGCCGCCGCCTCCCGGCCAGCCCCGCTCGCGTCCGCCCCTTCCTCCCCTTCAACCCCGGGCCCCTCTCCAGCCCCATCCACGCTCATGACCCCGGCGTTCCCCCGCCCGGCCGCGCGCACCAGCAACCTCCCCGCCCAGCTGACCAGCTTCGTGGGCCGCGACGAGGACCTGAACCGGGTCAGCAAGCTGCTCGGGGAATCCCGCCTGGTCATCCTGACCGGGCCCGGCGGAACGGGGAAGACGCGCCTGGCCATCGAGGCCGCGGCCCGGCACGCGGATCAGCTGCCCGACGGCGTCTGGTTCGTCCCGCTGGCGCCGGTCGGCGACGCCCTGGACGTGCCGCAGGCCGTCCTGGCGGCGATCGGCGCGCCGGAAGCGGTGTGGATGGCCGACGGGGACCCGGTCCGCGCGGTCCTGCCGCCCCTGGACCGGCTGGCCGAGATGCTCGCCGCCCAGCAGCTGGTCCTGGTGCTGGACAACTGCGAGCACCTGATCGGCGCGGTGGCCCGGCTGGCCGGCCGGGTGCTGGCCGAGGCGCCCGGTGTGCGCATCCTGGCCACCAGCCGGGAACCGCTCGGCGTGACCGGCGAGACCCTCTGCCCGGTGCCGCCGCTGCCGCTGCCCCCTGAGGGCATGGCGCCCGCCGAGGCCCTGGGCTACGGATCGGTCCGGCTGCTCGCCGAGCGGGGCGCCGCGGTCCGGCCCGGGTTCAGCGTCGATGAGGTGACTGCGGGGCCGGTCATCCGGATCTGCCGGGCGCTGGACGGCAACCCGCTCGCCATCGAGCTGGCCGCGGCCCGGCTCCGGTCGCTGACCCCGGCCCAGGTGGCCGGCCGGCTCGACGACCGGTTCAGCCTGCTTACCGAGGGCAGCCGGGCCGCGCTGCCGAGGCACCAGACGTTGCGGGCCATCGTGGACTGGAGCTGGGACCTGCTGGACGACGACGAGCGCACGGTCCTGCGCCGCCTCTCGGTGTTCAGCGGCGGCGCCACCCCGGCCGCGGCCGAGCAGGTGTGCGGATCGTCCGGCGACCCGGACGGCCTCATCGACGTGATCGCCTCCCTCGTCGACAAGTCACTGGTTAACGCGGCCGGCGAAGCCGAGGTCCGGTACCGGCTGCTGGAGACCGTCCGGGCCTACGCGGCGGAACGGCTCGCCGAGGCGGGGGAGCAGGACCAGGTCCACGCCGCGCACGCCAGCTACTTCCTCGACCTCGCGGAGCGCGGCGAGCCGGAACTGCGCGGTCCTGCGCAACTGGACTGGCTGGCCCGGCTGACCGCCGAGCATGACAACTTCGCGGGGGCGCTGCGCTACGCCATCGGCGCCCGCGACGTGGCGGTGGCGCTGCGGTTCGTCGCCGCGCTGTCCTGGTTCTGGCTGATGCGTGACTATGAGGCCGAGGCCGGGGAGTGGGCGGCCGCGGTGTGCGGGATAGCCGGTGATCACGCGCCGGCCGGGCTGGCCGATAGCTACGCGATCTGCCACATCGTGGCGGCGATGAGCGCGGCAGCGGCCAAGTCGGAACCGCCCGGCGACGGGCTGACGGACACGCTGCGGGCCGCGGTGTCGATGTCCAGCCCGGACGCCCGCCATCCGCTGCTGATGCTGGCCACGCCGATGCTGGCGTTTTTCGCCGGAGACCAGGAGGGCGGGCTGCGGGGACTGCGTGCCCTCGGGGCTGACCCGGATCCGTGGGTGCGGGCCGCCGGGCACGCCACCAGCGGGCATCTGGCCATGAACGGCGGCCAGCTGGATGAGGCCGCCGCTGACCTGGCCCGTGGCTACGCGGCCTTCACGGCCATCGGCGACCGGTGGGGGATCATCGTGGCCCTGGCCGGCCTGGCTGAGGTCGCGCTGGCCCGCGACGACCCGGACGAGGCGGTACGAGTCCTGGAGGAGGCCCGCGGGCTCGCGGCCGCCGGGCTGCACGGGAACTTCGCGGACATGATGCTGATCAAGCTGGGTCAGGCGCGGGCCCGGCAGGGTGACATCGAGGCGGCCCGCGACGACCTGGAGCGCGGCGTGCGCATCGCGGAGCGGATCGGCGAGCGGGACGACGCGGCGTCCGGCTACCTGGAACTGGCCGAGCTGGCCCGGCAGGTCGGAGAGCTGGACCGGGCCAGGGAACTGGTGCAGCAGGCCGTGGCGGTCGCCGAGCCCAGCCTGCGGCGGCCGGGCATGTGCGCGGTCGCCGCGGCCGCCTACAGCAAGCTGGGTGGCCTGGACGAGCAGCACGGCGACCTGACGTCCGCGGCCGGCTGGCACGCCAAGGCCATCGGGCTGGTGGCCGAGAGCGACGAGGTTTTCATGCCGAGCCATCCCTCGGTCGCCCTGGTCGTCGAGGGGCTCGCCGCGCTGGCCGCCGCCCGCGGCCAGCACCGCCGCGCCGCGGAACTGCTCGGGCTCGCGCACACCCTGCACGGCTTCCGCGATAAGGCGAGCGCGGAGGCGGCGCGGGCCACGGCGACGTCGTCGGCGGCCCTCGGCGCCGCCGGATTCGACGACGCGTACGCCCGCGGGCGAGGCCTGACCCGCGCCGACGCGATGACGCTGACCGCGGGGGCCTGACCTGCCCCGCGCGGGGGCAGGCCAGGTGGCGAGGGGATCAGACGCGGCGGCGGTACATCCGCATGGCCAGCGGGAAGGCCACCACCACGATGCCGGCCGCCCAGGCCAGCGCGTACATCGCGTGGCTGCCCACCGGGCCGCCCACGGTCAGGCCGCGTACCGCGTCCGCCAGCGAGGTGACCGGGTTGACCTTGACCCAGGCCTGCAGCCAGCCCGGCATGCTCTGCGTGCTGGGCATCAGGATGCTGCTGCCGAACACCAGCGGCATTATGAAGATGAACGCGATCCCCTGCACGGTCTCCGGGGAGGGCGCGACCAGCCCGATGAGCACCGAGATCCAGCACACGGCCAGGTAGAACACGTAGGCCAGGGCGAAAGCGGCCAGCACGGGGAGCACCCCGGTGTGGAACCGGAACCCGAGCAGCGAGCCGAACCCGGTCAGCACCACCATCACCACGCCGAACCGGACCGTGTCGCCGAGCACCGCGCCGACCAGCGGCGCGGACCGCGCGATCGGCAGGCTGCGGAACCGGTCGAACACCCCCTTGTGGATGTCCTCGCACAGCGCGGTGCCGAGCCCCATGGTGGCGAACACGGCCATCTGCGCGACCAGCCCGGGGAGCAGCAGTTCCAGGTAGGCGTGGGTGCTGCCCGCCACCGCGCCCCCGAAAACGAAGAGGAACAGCACCAGGAACACGATCGGCATCAAGATGACGTCGAGCAGTTTTTCCGGGGAGTGCTTGAGCTGGGTCACGTTGCGCCAGGCCAGGGTCAGCGAGTGGGCCAGGGCCTGGCGGGCGCCGATCCGGCGGCGCGGCGGGGTCGGCGGCGGGGCCACGGTCGCGGCCGGTACCTGCAGCGCGGTCATGCTGCCCTCCCATCATCGTCAATCAGTGACTCGTCGGGACCGTTCTCGGCGTGGTGCCCGGTCAGGGTCAGGAACACCTCGTCCAGGCTGGGCAGCCGGAACGCCAGCTCGGCGGCCATCAGGCCGGCGTCGTCCAGCCGGCGGACCACGGCCGGCAGCAGCGCCGGGTTGCTGGCGGCCGCGGTGACCAGGCCGGTGTCCTCGCTGACCTCGGGTACGGCACCGGTCACGTCCGCGACGATCGCGGCCACCTGGCCGGTCTCGGCGCGGTCCGCCGCCCGGACCACCAGGGTCTGGCCGCCGGTCCTGGACTTCAGCTCGGCGGGCGTGCCGTCCGCCACCACCAGGCCGCGGTCGATCACGGCGATCCGGTCGGCCAGCTCGTCGGCCTCCTCCAGGTACTGCGTGGTGAGCAGCACAGTGGCGCCGCCCGCGACCACGCCGCGGATCGTTTCCCACACCTGGCTGCGCGCCCGCGGGTCGAGCCCGGTGGTCGGCTCGTCCAGGAACAGCACCTGGGGCTCCCCGACCAGGCTGGCCGCCAGGTCCAGACGGCGCCGCATGCCGCCGGAAAAGGTCTTGGCCGCCCGGCCCGCGGCGCCGGTCAGGTCGAAACGCTCCAGCAGCTCCGCCGCGCGGGCGCGGGACCTGGCCCGGCTGAAGCCCAGCAGGCGGCCGATCATCACCATGTTCTCGGTGCCGGTCAGCTCGTCGTCCACCGACGCGAACTGGCCGGTCAGCGCGATCAGCTGGCGGACCTGCACGGCGTCGGTGAGCACGTCGTACCCGCAGATCCGGGCCTGCCCGGCGTCCGCCTTCAGCAAGGTGGCCAGCACCCGGACCGCCGTGGTCTTCCCGGCCCCGTTGGGACCCAGCAGGGCGAGGACCGTGCCGGGCGCGGCCGCGAGATCGACGCCGCGCAGCGCCTGAGTGCGGCCGAAGCTCTTGGTCAGCGCCTCGGCCTCGATCGTGTAGGTCATGTGCCTTCCCCGTGATAGCCGTTAGGTCAATGTCACGATCACTGTCACGGATGGCGCTGACAGGTCACGGCCAGCTGGCTGACAGGACCCGGCCCGTGCGCTGACAGAGAAGCGGCGCGCTGACGGGGGAAGGGGTGCGCTGACAGGAAGGCGGGCCGGGCTCAGCCGGGAGTCAGCAGCCGGACCGGCTCCCCGCGCTGCCAGGCCGCGACGTCCTCGATCGCGTCCTCGTACCAGTGGCTCATGGTGCGCGCGGTCACGTAGCCCAGATGCGGGGTCAGCACGGTCCGCGGCGCGTGCCGGAGCGGGTCGTCGGCGGGCAGCGGCTCGGTGTCGTACACGTCCAGCCCCGCCCCCGCGATCCAGCCCTCGTTGAGCGCGCGGAGCAGGGCCGCGGAGTCGATGATCGGCCCCCGCGAGGTGTTCACCAGGTAGGCGGTGGGCTTCATCGCGCGCAGTTCGCGTTCGGTGATGAGCCCGCGGGTCCGGTCGGACAGCATCAGGTGGATGCTGACCACATCAGCCGCGCCGAACAGGTCCTCCTTGCTCACGGCGCGCACGCCCGCCTCGGCGGCGAGCGCCGGGTCCAGGTTCTGGCTCCAGGCGATCACCTCCATGCTGAAGGCCTGCGCGATGGCGGCCATCTGGCGGCCGATGCGGCCCAGGCCGGCCAGCCCCAGGGTGGAGCCGAGCAGGTCGGTGCCCACGGTGTGCTGCCACCCCCCGTTCCGGACCCCGGCCGCCTCCTCGGGCAGGTGCCGGACCAGCGCGAGGATGAGCGCCCAGGTCAGCTCGGCCGTGTTGGTGGTGCGCGGGCCGCTCGTCCCGCACACGGTCACGCCGAATTCGGCGGCGGCCTGCAGATCGATGGAGGCGTTATGCATGCCCGTGGTGATGAGCAGCTTCAGGTCGGGCAGCCGGGCGAGCAGCGCGCGGTCGAAGCGGGTCCGCTCCCGCATGGCCACGATCACGGCCGCGCCGTCCAGGGCACTGACCAGTGCGTCGCCGTCCAGATGCTCGCGGATCGCTACCCACTGTGCCCCGTCCGGGCGGCCCGCCAGCGAGTACCGCCCGACCAGTCCCTGGTAGTCGTCCAGGGCCACCACACGCACCGCCATGCCGCCTCCCGAGCCGGTCTGCCGCGATGATCCGTACCCGGGCCAGGATGCCAGGCCAGCGCTGGTCACGGCCGGGCCGCGGCCTATCTGGGCCATCCGGCCCCGCCCGGGCGGCCGGGGAGTCCGGGTGACCGGCCGCGCCGGCACCGGGAGCCTCGCCCGGGCCGACCGTATACTTTGGGGCAGACGCCTAAGGCAGCCATGACGACATCGGACGAACCCCACCCAGCCTCCGCCTCGCTCTCGCCGGCTCCGCGCGACACCGGACGTGAGCGCGTCGGGCGTGCGGCGTACGAGTTGTTCAGCAAGGACGGTGTCCGCGCGGTCGGCGTGGACGCGATCATCGCCCAGGCCGGCACGGCCAAGATGACGCTCTACCGGAACTTCCCGTCCAAGAGCGATCTCATCATCGACTTCCTGCAGCGCCGTGAACGGCTGTGGACCCGTGAATGGCTGGAGGAGGAGAGCCGCCGCCGGGGTACCACGCCCCGCCAGCAGCTCCTCGCGATCTTCGACGTATTCGGCGAATGGTTCGCCCGGCCCGGCTTCGAGGGGTGCTCCTTCCTGACCACGATGATCGAGGTCAGTGACGAGCGGGACCCGGTCCACCAGGCCGCGGTGCGGCACCTGGCCAACATCCGGGATTACCTCAGGCGGCTCGCGGCCGAGGCGGGCGTCACCGACACCGACTCCTTCGCGAGGAAATGGCACATCCTCATGAAGGGCAGCATCATGGCGGCTCACGAGGGTGACAGCGGGGCCGCTGGCTGCGCCCGCGAGATGGCCGAACTGGTCCTCAGGGACTACGGGGTATAGCCGGTGGCGCTAGCGGTCGGCCACGCTAGCGCCGCGGGCCAGGCTACGGCGCCGGCACAGTGGCTCGGCGATCGCGCTGCAGCGCTGCCCGGCTGGGCGCTACCCGCCCGCAGCGGCACCTGCTCCGCTACGGCACCCCCGTGCCTGGAACTCGCCGGCCACCTCACCGGCATGAACGCCGACCCCGGCCAGCTCTACCAGGACGAGGCGAGGTCCGTCCGCACGGGCCAGCTGTAAACGTTCATGGAACGCTGGTCCTTGTCGCTGGTGTTTCCGGCCGCCAATCGCGCGCAGTAGCCCGCCAATCGCCCGCCGCCGATGGGATTGGCGGGTGACGGTTTTCGTTGCGGCGATTTTGGCCTTTTCTATTGACCGCGGTCCCGTACGGGTCTAGCGTTACGGGATAACTAATAGGAAAGTTTCCTAATAGTTAACTCAATCTCCTTGCCCCGACTCAGGGAGGAAGTGTGCCCCCATCCCCGCTCCACCCGCCCGGCCAGCTGGCCCGGGCGCGCTTCGCCCGGCGGCCAATGGTCGCCGCCATGGGAGCGGCCGCGGCTGCCCTGCTGGCCAGCGGTGTCGCCGCCGCCACGCTGACCGCTACCGCGCAGGCCGCGCCCGACGCCCAGGCCGCCGCCTCGGTCGCCGCGCTGTCCGCCAACTGGTACGAATCAGCTCCGTATTACAGCACGCTGGACTCGAGCGGGCCTGATCTCGGCTCGGTGATGGCCGCGACCGGCCAGAAGGCGTTCGAGATGGCCTTCATCCTGGCCAACGGCAGCGCCTGCTCGCCCTCGTGGGACGGCAGCGACCCGGTCTCCTCCGACACCCAGGTGGCCAGCGTCATCAACGAGGTCCGCGCCGACGGCGGCGACGTGATCGTCTCCGCGGGCGGTTACAACGGCACCAAGCTGGGCCAGGTGTGCAGCTCGGCGGCCGCGACCGCCGCCGCGTACCAGCAGGTGATCACGACGTACGGGCTGCACGCCATCGACTTCGACCTGGAGGAGCCGGAGATCGAGAACTCGACGGCCATCTCCTACGAGCTCGGCGCGGCCCAGATTCTCCAGCGCAACAACCCGGGGCTGTTCGTCTCGATCACGATGCCGTCCACCACCACAGGCGCGAACTATTTCGGGCAGCTGTTGCTGAACGAGGCCAAGAGCCTCGGCTTCACCCCGAACGACTACACGATCATGCCGTTCGACGGTGGTTTCAGTGGCGGCTCGTCACAGGTCACGGCGCTTCAGGACTTCAACGCCCAGTTGGTGAGCACGTTCGGCTGGTCCAGCGCGCAGGCGTATGCGCACGAGGGCTTCTCGGGCATGAACGGCCGCAGTGACTCGGCCGAGTACTTCTACCAGAGCGATTTCCAGACCGTGCTCAACTTCGCGGAGAGCTCCGGGATGAGCCGGTTCACGTTCTGGTCGGTCAATCGCGACCGCGAGTGCAACCCGCCCAACAACGGCTTCACCTCCAGCGAGTGCAGCAGCGTGACACAGAACCCGTGGGACTTCACCGCGTACACGGTGGCGTTCGCCAAGAACACGTCGGTGACGTCTTCCCCGACCCCCACCCCGACGCCGACGACGTCGTCACCGTACGCCGACACCGACGCCGACGCCGACGTCCAGCTCGGGCGGTTGCTCTGCGGCGGCCTGGGTGTCGAACCAGGCGTACGTTTCGGGCAACGTGGTGTCGTACGGCGGCAGCAAGTGGACCGCCAACCAGTGGAACTACGACGAGGTCCCAGGCGGCGCATCGGGCGCCTGGAACAACGACGGTCCTTGCTGACACGTGGCGCCGGGCGATCCCATGCGCGCCGCCCGGCGCCACCCTCGGGGCTGGTGGTGTGCCGTCCTTGGTTTGGTAGTGCCACCCTCGGTTGGCAGTGAGCCCCCTAGGTTGTGGTCGGAAACCGCTGCTATCACGACAGTTTCCGACCACAACCGGCATCCCTCACCCTGGATGCCCGGCGGGTGATTGGCTGCTGTCGGCTTGGGCGTGCTCGTGGCGAGTGCAGGCTCGGGTGTCCTCGGTGACGGTCGTGGCGGGCGCCGGATCCTGGCCGGAGGGCCGGGTGATGACCACGACGACGATCACGACGTTCGGTGTCGATGAGCCGGTCATGGCTTGGCTACTAAGGCCCACACCACCTTCCCGCTGGCGTGCGGCGGGTGGAATGCTCCCCAGTCCTCGCTGACCGCCTCGACCAGACGGAGTCCGCGTCCTCCTTCGGACTCGGCGTCCGGTTCCTGCCGCGCTGGCATCCGGTTGTTGCCGTCCCAGACCTGCACGAGCACCGTTCGCTGGTCGGAGAGCAGCCACACCCGGACCGGTGGCGTCCCGGCTGACCAGCGCCCGCCGAATCTGCTTCCGACTAATCCGCGCGAAGCCGTGATCCCGTTGGTCACCAGCTCGGAGACGATCAGTTCGGCCGGATCCGCGAGTTCCGGGAGCCCCCACTCAGCCAGCACCAGCCGCGCATGCCCCCGCGCGCACGGCACCGCAGTCGGGAGCACGCCCAGTTCCAGGTACGACTGCAATGGCCAGGCGGACACGGCAGCCGCCCGTTGAAGTGGTGCTCGGCTACTCATGGTGCGTTCCACCACCTACGGGTCAGAGACTGTGCAACGCTGTCTGAGCCATCATGCCTGTGCGATCGAGATAATGCAACGTTGCATAAGCCTTAGTGAGGAACCTCTAGGAGCTGCCATGCCGGGCAAGCGCCAGACTCCAACGGTCCGCCTCCGCCGATTGGCCGCTGAACTGCGGTCATTGCGCGCTACGTCGGGCCTTACGAGGGAGGCAGTGGTTGAGCGGACCGGGATAAACGCCGCGACGCTCTACCGCATCGAGCATGGTCGCGTCCGGCCACAGACCCGGACGTTGCGCACCCTGCTCGATCTCTATGGCGTCAACCAGGACCAGCAAGGTGAACTCGTTGCGCTGCTACGCGACGCACGGCAGCGAGGCTGGTTGCACGCCTTCCAGTCGGAGTTGCCCGAGCACTACACGACCTACATCGGCTTCGAGGGCGAAGCGCACAGCGTGTGGAACTACGAGTCCTTGTTCATCCCAGGCCTCCTCCAGACCGAGGACTACGCCCGCGCTGTAATCCGTGGTGGCCTCCCGAACGCAAGCCGTGACGAAGTTGAGCGCAGGGTCGAAGTCCGTATGGAGCGACAGGCGTTGCTACGCAACGAAAACCCGCTCAACCTGTGGAGCATCGTCAACGAAGCCGCACTCCGGCGCGAGGTTGGCGGCCCGGAAGTCATGCAGGCGCAGTTCCGGTACCTCATGGAGGCATCTGAGCTCCCGCACGTCACGTTCCAGGTGATCCCATTCGATGCGGGCGCGCACCCGGGCATGCCCGGCTCGTTCATCCTCTTGCAGTTTGGCGACGCGGCCATACCCGACGTCATCTACGTCAACACCATGGCGGGGGAGTTGTTTCTCGAAGAAGAGGCAGATGTTCGCCGGTATAAACTCGTCTTCGAGCATCTCCGTGCAGTGGCCGCCAGCCCGGAGGCATCCCTGTCGCTGGTGACGTCCGCCATCACGGGGAGGTGAGGGAGGCGGTACTGCATGGGCGATCTGGACCTCACCGGTGCCCAGTGGTCCAAGAGCAGCTATAGCAGTGCCAATGGCGCCTGCGTTGAGGTAGCCCAGAACCTATTCGGGATCGTGGCTATACGAGACTCCAAGGATCCCGGCGGCCCGAAGCTCTTCATCTCACCCGCCGTCTGGCGAACCTTCGTCCGCGGGATAAAGAGTGAGGAGCGCGGCCTGTAGAGGATTCGTCAAGCACGTCACCTCCGTGAGTCGTCTAAAGCACCGACCTTGTGTCCGCTGCCCAGCGTCACTCATTAACCCTCACGCTCATGGTCAGCCCGCATTGAGTCGGCTGCAGCCTCTGCAAGTATGCGGTAATCATCGATTGATATATCGCCACGATGGTAGGCTGCCGCCACTTCATCAAATGATCCAGGAACAAGCGGGTCGGGATCGGCTTCGGCGGCGACTGCACGCTGAAGGTATGTTTCCGGCTTTGGGCCCCGAGTTGAGGGCCATGCCCGTTCGCGGAATCGTTGAGCAACTTCACTTATACTGATGGAGCCCTGCTTCAGGGCGTTAATCAGTTCAGTTACTTCGTTGCTCATGATCGTTGCTCCTTTTGCTTGCTGGACGTCGCCTCTTCATGTTTTCCGTGATCAACCAGCGTGGCGGCTTGGCCATCTACCGAGTTATCTCGGATCTCCCAGTTGTCGGCGATTTCTTTTATGGCTTCGAAAGTCTTCCTGTTGCCGCTACCCCACTCTTCATCAGTTTGCCGAAGTATCACCTCGGGAGGGATCAGCCTTCCGCCCAGGCCTTCTCCCGCAAGCCACTTCTCTTGATCCTCCCAGTACCTTGCTTCGGTCCTCTTTAGGCTTGTCTCGATTGGGATTTGGACAAAGAGTGCCTGAATCTTGGTGTAGCCAGCTTCTCGTAAATCCATGATTCGTTGTGCAGTCTTTGCTTGATCAGACATGGTTATGTCCCAGATTAAATTCTTGCCTTCCGCCTGAGCGCGTATGGCCAGCTGACGGGCAAGGTACGACGACTCTTCATGTACTAGCTCTGATGCCTCCATGGGCGAGAGGCCCTCCACTTCGGGTATCATGCCACGGCGAGCCATTTCCTCTTTAAGGTTATCTGGGTTGATTGTCAAGTACTTTGATCTGTCGACTTCCGGATGGTTTGCAAGGACGGTAGTCTTCCCGGCTCCGCTAAGCCCTCCCGCTACTATGGCTTCATGATCGCAAGGCACATCGGCTGCGCGCGCGTAAATTTCCTCCAAAAGCGAATGGTGAAGCAGTGTACGGTCGGTTGACCAGATTTCCCCTTTCGGGTCAATTGTGTGTAGCTCGTTAGTGGAGGAGCCTTCTGCGTCAGCCTTGTCAAGCCGCGCAAAGACGCTGCTGATGTGCTCGGCGCGCTCTTGCTCCGTGCGTGGGTGGGCGGCTTTAACCTCTTTGCCGCCAGCTTCGACGGAATCGTCGTTCGGGCTCCCTCGTTGGAGGTTGACCGCTTTCTCGTACTGCGTGACCGAGTGCTCGGCGGAGCTGGTTTCTGTTGCTGATTTTCCCTGACGCTCCGGCCGGCCGTTGGGGTCGTCCGTGGGCGGGTCGGCGTGTTCTTGGCGGGTACGTGGTTCGGCGGGGTCGGAGCTTTGCTCGTTGCGCGCGCTGTAGTCGGCCTGGGTGACCACCCGGCGGGAGTCCGGGAGTTGCTCGCGTTCTGGCTCCGGTTCACGACGCCGGTTTCGGGTCTCGTTCAGACTGTCGCTCTGGGGGTGGCTGGTGATCTGCCGTCTGGTGCCGATCTGGTTCTGGCTCAGGAGTTGGATCGCCTGGTTGAGGGGGCTCGGTTAAGGGGGTGGTGTCGGCGGCGGGGCGGGCATCGTCGTCGGTATCGGGGAGCCTGTCAACGTTCATGCCTCACCTTCCGGTTCCAGAATCGGTGATGCCCGCGCCAGCGTGTAGGTAGTCCAGGGGCCAGCGGCAGTCGTGAAGCTGGGTGAGTGCCTCGGACAGGCGCTGCTCCCAGTCCTCGTCAGCGGATTTCGCGCCGACGGCCGTTTCCAGGGCGGACGGCCGTGCGGCCCCGAACGCGATCCGGCGTACGTCGGCCGGGTTCCGCTGGTCCGCGTCGTGCCAGCGCTGAACCACGCCGACCTGGAGGGCGCAGGTCTCGCCGGGGATGGGGCGCCCGGTGGCGGCTTCCCAGTCCGTCGTCCGTGGATGACGGCCGGATCCGGGGGACTTGCGGTCCAGGGTCTTCAGGTCGTCCAGGATCAGGGCCCAGCGGAAGGCCGGGGCCAGCCATTGCGGCTCGGGGAACACGCATTCACGTCCAGTGTCTGCGATCCAGCGGCGCAGGGCCGTGGCCACGTGCGACGCGAGCGCGTCTGGGCTGACCCGTGCCGCGAAGGCGCTGGCCCGCGCGGCGACGGCGGCGTCCACCGCGTGCGACACGGCGCAGTCCCGCAGGCGCGTGTCGGACAGGGCGGCGATCCGGGCCGCCAGTTCGCTGCCGGGGACGGGCGCGGGCATGAGCCACCCGGTCAGGTGGGCCACCACCGCTACCTCGGCCCAGAGGACGAGTCCTGGCTCACCGGCGAGTATCCGCTGAGCGGCCCGCATGTCGCGCAGTGTGCAGGGGCTGGCCAGGCAGTCCGGGCCGCAGGTGGCTGAGCGCGGTGCCACGATCCCGGCGGGGGAGGCGGTGACCGGGGCGGCCGCGGCTTCCCGGGCGGTCCCGTCGGGCATGGACGCCAGGACCGGGTAGTCCATCCCGTCGGTGAACACCGCGGCCTGGCCCGGTGGCAGCGTGACCAGGTACCTGGACTGCGCGTCCGTCATGTTCATGGTTGCCCCGACCATGTCCCGGTCGTCGGCCGCGGGGAGCCGGTGCACGATCTTGACCGCGGTGTTCTTGACCGCGTCGGGGATGATCTTGGCTGGGATCTGCTCCGCGATGACCAGGCCCTCGCCGTACGCGCGGATCTCCGCGAGCAGCCCGGCGAACATCTCCACCGCGTGCATGGTGGCCCCGGACCCGTGGTGCTCCCCGGGGCGGCGCAGCAGGCGGTGGGCTTCCTCGAAGACCGACACGTGCCGCAGCCCCGGTACTGTGCCCGGACCATCACTGCGGGCCTGCATCCGCAGGTGCTCGGCCAGCTGGATCAGCACCGTCCCCATCAGGAACGCCTTGTCCCGGTCGTCGCCGACATCCTCGATCTCGAACACGACGTTGCGGGCCATCAGCTTCCCGAAGTCGATCGGGTGACCGCCCTCGAAGAACCGGCCGGTCGTCCCCAGCCGCAAGCTGGACAGCCGGACCGTGATGAACCCGCGCACGTTGTCGGTGATCTCGCGGCCGTAGCCAATCTCGGACACGATCTGCCTGGCGGCGGCCTGCAGATCACCCAGCGTCGGGTACCGGGGGCGCACCCCGGGTATGGCCGGCTCACCCAGCGCCAGGTCCCAGCCGGCCTCCTCGTACACCCTGGTCACCGCGGCCGACAGCACCTGCGGGAACGGCTCGTCGGCGGCGAACGAGGCCAGGAACAGCGCGCGGACCAGGTCGGCGTGCGTCTGCAGCGGGAACCGCCGCCCCGCCGCGTCGGCGGCCGGGGCCAGGGGGTTGATCCCGGCCGCGACCTGGTCGGCGTCCCCGGGGCGGATCCGCACTACGCCGCCGGCCGACCCGTTCAGCCGGACACTCATCAGCCGGTACTCGGCCTTGGCCGGCTCGACGACCAGCCACGGCAGGCCCGCGCCGGATGCCGCTTCCAGCAGGGCCCGCACGGTCTGCGATTTCCCCGCCCCGGTCGCCCCGCAGACGAACACGTGCCGGTTGAGCGAGGACGGCGGCACCGACCAGGGCCCGGCCGGGAGGCCGTTGCGGTCCAGCACGGTACCCAGGCGCAGCGGGGACGCCGGGCCCTCCTGACCCGGAGGCGGTTCCGGGGTCACGTCGAATTCCGGACGCAGGGTCAGCCGCACGCCGGGGACTTCGGCCTCGGGTACCCGCACCAGAGCCGCCAGCAGCGCGGTGCTCCCGTAGAAGGGGAACGCCGCAGCCGGATCCGTCTGGGCTGGCGCAGGACCGCCGGGCTGGGCGCCGAGGAGTTCGCCGATAGGTTCCGTTGCGGAAATGGAGGGGGTGAGCGTGTAGGGAAGGCCGGCGAGATCCACTGAGGCACAGAACAGGCCGGCGACGCGCGCGGCCGTTTCGGGTGCGGCCGCGCCGGCCAGCACGTGCAGCTGCCAGAGGCCGGAGGACAGGCCCTGGCGTAGCTCCGTGTGGCGCTGGTCGAGGCGGCGCGCCTGCACGGCCTTTTCCGGGTCCCGGTCGGCCATGGCCGCCGCTAACCGCTGCTTCCCGGCCACCTGGGCGGCGTAGTCGCTGATCTGGGCCGGGGGCAGCGGGTCGGCGACGATCAGCCAGCCGAAGGGACCGTCCCAGGCCGCCAGCAGGCCCTCGTCCAGCGACGCGCGGTCGGGCTGGAGGCCGTCGTCGCCGCCGGCCAGGAGGCCGTCGGTGATCCCGCCGATCTGGGTCCAGCACGGGAGGGCGTTCATCGCGGCCGCCATGCCACCCGGCGCGACGATCTGGCCCCGGCCGCCAGCCGGTAAGGCGAGCGAGATCTCGCCGGCGGCCAGGGCGGCTAAGCGGGCCGGTCTCGTGCTGCCCCGCAGGGCTGACCCGGCGAGCAGTACCTCTACCGGGCCGCCGGCCACGGCCCGGACCCAGCCCACGGCGATGGGGCCCGCGTCGGAGTGACGGCTGATCCCGGCGTGGTAGGCGGAGGCTAGGGCCGCGAGGCGTTGCGGGCGGCCGGGGTCGTGGTCGCTGCCGGGCCTTGCGTCCGGAGCCGCCTCGCGGGGGCGGCGGGGGATCTGGGTTACGCGGCAGGCATCGAGATCAGACAGTCGCTGCCACGCCGTGCCCGTCATCGACGTCCCCAGGCTCCTCCGGCCGAATGCGCTCGGCGTCCTGGACCTCAGGGTAATCAGGCCACCAACAATTTGTGCCCCAGACCCCCCCATCCGCCCCCCGGGGGGCAGCCGGTTAGCAGTTCGACTTGGACCCCCCGGGAGGGGTCGGATCCTAACTGTTACGGGGTCGGCCGCGAGGGCGGCGCAGGACGGAGCGCGCTAGAGCCTAGGCGACCGGGTCGGCGGCGGGATGGTCGCGGAGCGGGACCTTGTCCAGCGCTTCCAGGTAGGTCTGGGCCCAGTAGGCCACGTCGTGCTCCAGGACCCGGCGGCGCATCGAGCGCATCCGGCGCCTGGCCTCGGCCGGGGAGACGGTCGCGGCCCGGACGATGGCGTCCTTCAGCCCCTCGATGTCGTGCGGGTTGACGATGAAGGCGCCGCTCAGCTCATCAGCGGCGCCGGTGAACTCGCTCAGCACCAGCGCGCCGGTCTCGTCGTACCGGCAGGACACGTACTCCTTGGCGACCAGGTTCATCCCGTCCCGCAGCGGGGTCACCAGCATCACGTCGGCGGCCAGGTAGAGCGCCGCCATCTCCTCTCGGGGGTAGGACTGGTGCAGGTAGTGCACCGGCGCGACGCCGACCTCGCCATGCTCCCCGTTGATCCGGCCCACCGTGACCTCGACCTCGTCCCGGAGGCGCCGGTAATGCTCCACTCGCTCGCGGCTGGGGCTGGCTACCTGGACCAGCACGGCGCCGGGCGGCCCGAGACGGCCCTCATCCAGGACCTCCCCGTAGGCGTTGAGCCGGTGCAGGATGCCCTTGGTGTAGTCGAGCCGGTCGATGCCGAGCAGCACGATGTCCGGCTTGCCCAGTGCCTCGCGGAGTTCCTTGGCCCGGTCCTGGACGTCCGGCCGCCGGGCGATCTCCTCGAAGCCCCGCGCGTCGATCGAGATGGGGAACGCCGCGGCCCGCACGTCCCGTCCGCTCACGAAGTTGTCCTGGGCGACGCGCTGGCGCCGCGCGCCACGAGTGGCGTGGTCGGAGTGCGTGTCGTCGAACCCGGCATCCGGGACCCGGACCAGCGAACCGCGGGTGGCCAGGCCCGCCGACCGGCGGCAGGCGCGCAGGAAGTTGGTGGCGTCGCTGTGGCGCTGGAAACCGAGCAGGTCGGCGCCGAGCAGGCCGCGGACGATCTGCCGCCGCCAGGGCAGCTGGGCGAAAATCTCGTAACCCGGGAAAGGGATGTGGGTGAAATGGCCGATGCGCACGTCGGCCCGCAGCTCACGCACCATGCCCGGGACGAGCTGGAGCTGATAGTCGTGCACCCACACGGTCGCGCCGTGGGCGGCCTGGGCGACGACCACCTCGGCGTACCGGCGGTTCACCCGCACGTACGCGTCCCACCAGGGACGGCGGAACTCAGGCTGGGCGATGACGTCGTGGTAGAGCGGCCACAGCGTGGCGTTGCAGAAGCCCTCGTAGTAGTCGGCGACCTCTTCGTCCGACAGCCCCACGCTGACCAGGTGTACCCCGCCGGCATCGAACGGCTCCGGGGCCTCCCCGGCCGTGCCGGGCCAGCCCACCCAGGCCCCGTCCGCGGCCCGCATCACCGGCTCGAGCGCGGTCACCAGGCCGCCGGGGCTGGGACGCCATTCGATCTCGCCGTCCGGGCCCTCGGTCCGGTCCACCGGCAACCGGCTGGCCGCGACTACGAAGTTGTACTCGCCGTATGGAGCCGTGGTCCCATCCTCCCTGAGGCCGGGCCGGTGCTCTGCGGGCCCGGAACTTTCCGGGCCCGTACTGTCCTTACCCGTGCTGTCCTTACCCGTGCTGTCCCGGCCTGGCGAGGCTGGGCCGGCCAGGGCGGGCGGTCGTCGCGCCAGCACTTCCCCCGGCCGGCGCCACGAAACAACCCTATCTGGTGCCTCACCGGGGAGTATGGCGGCCACGTCCGGGGCGGCCGGCCGCGGCCTCCGGGGCCGGCAGCCGGGGCTGGCAGCCGGGGCTACCGCGTGGTCACCGGCTGCGGCTGGACGCCTCCCGCAGGCTCAGCAGCCGCGCCGGCCGCGCTGGCCGCGGCGGGGTCCCGGCCCGGCTTCGCGGCGGCCTGGAGCTCGGTACCCGGATTAGCGGGCGCCCGGCGCCGGCCGAAGATGGCGGGCAGGAGGGCCAGCAGGACTAGGCCGCCGAGCAACACCAGGCCACCCCACCAGGTGCTGCGCAGCCAGGGCAGGACATCGCGGGGCACCAACCCGTTCGTGCTGCTGCCACCGGTGCCCCACACCTCGGTGCGCACCCAGTGCAGCGTCAGCGCCCCCACCGCCAGCAGCGCGGTCAACCCGATGAGCGCGCCAAGCAGGCCGCGGTGGATGCCCCACGCGCCCAGGGCGATCAGGTACAGGCCCACCAGGGCGATGACCGTGCCGGTCAGCCCGATCACGACGGTGGCGGACGAGGCCAGGACGATGCCCAGGATGGCCAGCACGACCCCGGCCAGCAGGGTCTTCCCGCCGTTGCCGCCGAGGGCCTTCGTGGCCAGGTAACCGGTCCGGGTGACGTTCCGGGCGCTGCCCAGGATGGGCCGGATCGCCTTCGGCGCTTCTGGGGCGACGGTCAGCGCGGCGGTCGCCACAGCCGCGGCCTTGGTGGCCAGCTGCAGGAACGCGGGGGTGCGGTCCTCGCTGGCCAGCGTCTGCAGCCGCACCGGGCAACCAGGCAGCTGGGCGGCGAACTCGTGCGGTCCCTTGTGCTGCTCCCTCATGGTGAGCACGGTGGTGACCCACGGATCCGGCGGAGCGGGCAGGGGCCGGCGCTGGCGGCGGCGGGCGCTGGAACGGTGCCCGGCGGCCCGGACCCGGGCCGCGAGCGTAGCCCCCGCGGCCGGCCGCGGCTCGGTGCTGGCGGGCTCACCCAGGCCGGCCGGGGCCTGGCCAGGGTCGGTGGGCGGGGGCATCCGCCGGTCGTCCGCGACCATGCGTTCCGCGACGGCGGGCAGTTCGCTGGCCGCGATGAGCTCCTGCCAGGCCCGGGCCAGGAACAGGGCCGAGTTCGGCAGGCTCACCGGGATCGGGGCGTCCGGGCGGTCCAGGAAGGCCAGGTCGGTCTCCAGGCAGTCGCCGTCCAGGCCCGCGGGCAGGCCGGTGGCCTGGCGCAGCAGCGCGGCGAAATTCCGGGCCCGTTGCCCGTGCGGCCACTGATAATGATCTTCGATGACGGCCAGGATGCGGCGCGGATCGAGCAGGATGTGCACCAGCCAGCCGCTGCCGTCGAGCCGGCCCCACATCCAGTCGTAGGCCCGCCAGGAACTCTTGTAGAAGGCCGCGAAGTGGTGCAGCTCGACGCCGCGGAGCTTGCTGACCGTGTCTTCGGGGGCCAGGGACGTCCGGGTGTTGGCGCTGACCTGGATGAACTCCACCGGCTGGTCGATCCCGGGATCGGCGGGCTGCAGCGCGCGCTCGGCAATGACCAGGTTGAGCAGCCGGTCCGTCATCTCGGCCGGCCCGGCGGCGGACCCCAGGAAGCCGAGGTAGGCCACGGTCGCGCGGGCGGCCTGGCGGCGTGATGCCCGGCCGCCGCTGACCGTCATCGGGGCCAGGTCACGGAGCAGCCCCAGGGCCGCGGTGGCGAGCTTCTCCCAGGCCGCCGCGAGCGGGTCCTGGAGGCCGGGGCCCGCGGCGCCGGGGGTGCCCGGACCCGTTCCGGGGCCCGGGCCGGTTCCGGGGCCCGGGCCGGTTCCCGGGCGGTCCGGCCCGATCAGGAGCGCCTGCCGCTGGGCGGTGGCCAGGTGCGCGGCGACTTGCAGCAGGCTGGGCCGCGGATGGTCACCGGGTGGTCCCGCGGCCCGTTTCACCAGGTCGCCCACGGGCACGCCGTCGTCGCCCGCCCCGGGCAGGTTCCCCGCGGCGGCGGTGACGGCCGCGTGATGACCGGCGAGCATCTGCCGTTCGGCGAGGCTGGACGCCCGCTGGTATCCGAGCCGGATCAGGTGCAGCACGGCCGCCTGGGCAGCGCGGAAGGCGGGCAGGCCGAACCAGGCCGCGCGGCTGACCGGGTCTGGTGCCGAATCCCAGGCCGCCCAGGCCGCATCCTCGTCCAGTGCCCCTTCGCCCGCTGCGGGCTGCCAGCCGCCGCCGAGGATCGCGGCCATCCCGGTGGCCAGCTGGGCCTGCACCGGCTCGGCCACGGCCGGCCCGGCCGGCGCCGGGCAGGCCAGCCACTGCGCGGGCGGCGGCTGCAGCGCCGAAACTTCGCGCATCATGGCGTCCGCCAGCGGGCGGGCCAGGCCCCGGCCCTGCTGAACCTGGTACCCGGCCAGCAGGCCAGGGGTGACGAGACCGCGCGGCAGCAGACGGGTGCCCATCTCCGCGAGGCTGCGCCGCAGGTCACTCGTGGTGGCGAGCTGGTCGTTGTGCGCGCGGATCAGCTGCAGGTCGCCTGCGATCGACTGGCTCAGCTGCGCATCCAGGTCCATCCTGAGCGCCGTGGCCATCGTCGGCGGGCTCGCCCACCGGGCCGCGGGGGTCGGCCCGGTGGGCGAGGCCGGTGCGCCGCCGCCGTCGGGCACGACGAACGCCAGCACCCGCCGGACCTCCCGGGTGGCGCGGCGGCCCAGCACGGTGGACAGCAGCGGCGAAAGCGGCCGGTTGTCGAGCAGCCCGCCGTCGGCCACCCAGTGGCTGCGGGTCATGTTGGCGAAGCGGGTCATGTCCGGCCGGAGCGGGACCCCCGGTACCCCGGCGACCTGGGCGCCGATCGGGATGTAGGACGGCTCGAACGCCCCCGGGAACGACGCGCTGCTGCGCGCGGCGAGGGCCAGCGCGGTCAGGGACGACAAGTCCCGGCCGCCCGGCGCGAGATCCTCCTGGTGGAACGTGAACAGCCCGTGGTGATCGACGTCGGGGACGACCGTGCCGTAGTCGTCGGTGAACCGGCCTGCTTCACCGGACATCATCGTCGTCGTGATGAACACGGTCGTGTCCACGGCCTGCCCCGCCGACCCGGCGGGCGCCAGCAGCGGATCGTCCGGCCGGCGCCGGTAGAGACCCTCGATTCCCCGGGCCAGCTGGGTGAACAGCACCTTGTCGCCCTGCATGAGCGACGGAGGGTCCTTCTCCCCGGGATCGCGCAGCAGCAGGTCCATCGAGCCGGTGGTGAGCCACAGATCACGCAGCATGGCCAGGTCGGCCCCGGCCGCGCTGGACAGCCCGAGCAGCGCGGCGTTGATCCCGCCCGCGCTGGTCCCCGCCAGCACGTCCACGGTGACGGTGAGATCGAGGCAGCGCAGCAGCCGCAGGTACAGGTCGCGGGACCGGGCATCCCAGTCCGTGCCGCCCGGCCCGGCCGCGGCACCGCCCGGCCCGCCGCGGCACTGCCCGCGCCGGCCGGCCGCGGCCTGCCGGCCCGGCGGCGGACTCGTGCTGGCGCACGTTACTGGCCTGCTGGAGCAGGTTGACCTCGCGGGCCACCCCGCCCATCCACACCGCCAGGCTCACGCCACCCGACATGGCCACCGCGAAGCGCACTTCCTGGGTGGTGTCACTGACCCCGATGGCCCGGTCGCCCGCAGCCTCACCTTCTGGCGCCATAACGGTCTGACCGGCCGGCTGGGAACCGCCGGTACTCAAAGGTGCGGTGCGCATGACGAGCCCCCCCTTGGCTGCGCTGGATCTGGCTGCGCTGGATCATTCCTGCCGCGTGCCGCCCGGCGTCAGGTGACCTTCCGGAGGGTGGCCACGGACACGTGCGGCCAGCTGAGGCCGGCGAAGTTGAGCAGCACGGTCTGCGTGTACTGGAGCTGCAGGAACAGGTGGTCGTCGTACGGGGCCGGGTACTTCACCTTCTCGATCCAGAAGATGGCGCTGACCTCCGCCACATTCGCGTTGGGCCCGAGGAAGGGAATGTCCTCCGCGCCCCCGAAAGCGTTGGGGGCCGTTCCCGCCGCGGTCGAGATGGTCAGCACCGTGGTCTCGGTAATGGTCTGGGCCGCGATGTCGTCCGAAAGCAGCGAGTTGGGGTTGGTCACCATGGCCTGGGTGACGCCCGCGGGGACGGGGTTGGTCCGGAAGTCATTGGGCTTGCTGAGGTCGTACTCGGGGAAACCGTTCGGGGTTCCCGGCGGCGGGACCGGCCCCCCGATGCCGAAGGGCACCGTGTTGGCCGCGCCGATCCTGGGCGGCCCGGGCACGTCGAACGAAGTGCCCTGGATCAGGACGGCTGTGCCGTGCGGGATCGTGGCCATCCGCACCACGGTGGCTGGCTCGGCCGGGTCCGTGGTCTCCGGGACGTTCAGCCATATGCCCGGCTCGAGGTGGATCGCGCCGCCGCTGCTGCGGTCGCTGATCTGCTGCAGGTAGTGGATCCCGAAGATCTCGATGTCATCCTGGACCGAGCCGCGGTTCGGGATAGGTCCGCCGATGCTGCTGAAGTGCAGTTCCTCGTCGGTGGGGTTCAGCTCCAGGAAGATATCGTTGCCGCCCTGGAAGTCGGGTCGCGCGATGAGATTGAATCCTTGCCCCCGCCAGTTCCCCGGGAGTTCCTTCAGCGGCCCGAGCTGCTGGAGGAATGTCTCTACGGGTGCGGCCACGCGCAAGGAAGGAATTCGGTCCGGCATTGTCACCAGGTCCCCTCTGGATGAAGTGAATGCCCCGATCGGACTGGGACCGCTGCCCCCTGGCCGTGCGGTCCTGCTGTGGGCTGGCGATCTGCAGGCCGCCCACGGGGGCACGGTATGGCTCCGGCCCGGCTTGATGAATCCGTAGATCCCGCACATTTGGAGCCCGGCCTGGAATGGGCCCGCCCCGGGGCGGTGCGGCCCTGAACAGTGCGGCCTGAGGTTCAGCGGTGACCCGAGGTGCTTAAAAGGCGGCACAACTCGGTGCGGGAATGGACCTCTAGCTTCTGGTAGATCCTGGTCAGGTGGGACTCGACGGTACGCCGGCCCATGAACAGCTCGGCGGCGACCTGCCCGTTGCTGTGCCCCAGCACCACCAGCTCGGCGACCCGCTGCTCGGCGGCCGTCAGCGACGAGGGGTGCGGGGCGGCCGGCCTCAGGCCGACGCAGGCCAGCTCACGACGCGTGCGCGCGGCCCAGGCCGGAGCGCCCAGGCGCTCGAAGAGCGCGAGCGCGTCCGTGATGCGCATCTTGGCCAGCCGCTTGTGCCGGGCCCGCCGGTGGACCTCGCCCGCCGTGAGCAGTGTCCGGGCCGTTTCGAAGGGCTGCGGGACGGTTCCGCACTGGCCGATCGCGTTCTCCAGGGCGGCTTCCGCGCCGGCCAGGTCGCCCTGCGCGGCCAGCAGGAGGCCGCGGCAGCGGGCCGCGCCCGCCATCCCGAAATCCCGGCCCAGCTCAGCCGACCACGATTCGTAGGGTTCGAGGACGGCTTGCGCCTCGCCGAGGTGGCCCAGCCGGACGAGCGCCTCGATCTCGTCCGGCAGGAAGCGCCACAGCGCGGGCTCCAGCCCGTCGTTCCAGTCGGCGGGCTGCACGAACGGGCCGAGCAGCTCATGGACACCGGCCGCGTCACCTTGCGACAGCCCGGCCACGCCGAGCGCGTGCGCGCACATCCGGGGCACCACCGACATGCCGAGTTCGGCTCCGGCCTGCATCGACCGTGTGGCGTCGCGCCGCCCCTCGTCGAGCCGGCCGCGGCAGATCTGCAGCAGGCTCCGCACCCCGAACATGAGCGCCACGCCGGACGGGCTGTCGGCCTCTTCCGCGGCCCGGCAGCCCTGCTCGGCCAGCTGCTCCGCGCGGTTCCAGCGCCCGGCCCAGGTCTCGGTCTCGACCAGCCCCCAGAGCAGCAGCGGCAGCTCGGTCTCGATGCCTTCTTCCCGCGCGCGCCGGTACTCCTCCTCATACAGCCGCCGGGCGCCATCGAGGTCGCCGTTCCAGTGCAGGACGTGGCCGATCGCCACGTTGGGCCGCAGCTCCATGCTCAGCCGGACCGGCTGGTGCGGTCGGCCGGCCAGGGCGCGCCGGATGAGGTCAGGCCGCGGTGGGCGGCACAGCATGAAGTCGAGAAGCGCGAGCCCTGCGCAGCACTGCGCTTCGAGTGCGGCGTTCCCGTCTCCCCGCTCGATGTCCTCCAGCGCTTCCCCGGCGATGAGCCGCGCCCCCCGCAGATCACCCGAGTTCAGCGCGACCACGCAGCGGTCCAGGTTGATGACGATGCGCGACTCCCGGTGATCCGCCGCTTCACGCAGCGCCCACTCCAGGTCGGCTGCCCACGCGGGCAGGGACTGGCCGCTGTGCCCGCGGTAGCGGGCCAGCCGCCGGACCAGCTCGGCACGACCCGGGCCGGGGTCCGCGGAATCGATCACTCCTTCGAGGAGCAGGCGGGCCTGAGCTGGCTGTGACGCATCGAACCGGTGCGCCGCCGCCAGGACTATCCGGCGCTGACGGGTCGCGGGCTCATCCAGCGGGGTCAGCGCCGCCGCGAGCTCAGCCAGGTCAGCGGCGACCGCGCAGGCCCCGCGCCCCGCGGCCGCGATGGCAGCGGCCTCCACGCCCGCGGCGATCAGCTCGTCGGGTTCTGCGGCGCTGAGCGCGAGATGCCGGGCCCGTTCCTCCGGCCGTTCCGCGCCCGTCGCCAGCCGGGCGTGCGCGGCCTGCCGATCCGCCGGATCAGCGGTGCTGACGATGATCGACCGGACCAGGGGATGGGTCACGAACACGCGCTGATCCGCGGCCGCGAGCAGGTTGGCGGCCATCAGCTGCCCGAGATCGTCCAGTACCCGGGACGGGTCGCGGGCGGTGCCCAGGATGACGGGCAGGCTGGGGCCATCGGCGAGCGCGGTGACCAGCAGAAGGTCACGGGCGCCTCCCGACAGGGAGCTGATCCGGCTGGCGACCAGCTGCCGCAGGGAAGAGGGGATGTCGGGCGGCCGCCCGCCGATGATCGACTCGATGACGCCAGGCCGCCCGGCCAGTTCCAGCAGGAACATCGGGTTGCCGCCGGTCAGCTGGACCAGGTTCAGCAGCGTGCGCCGGCCTGGCCGGAACGGGGTGCGTGAGGTCACCAGCTCGTGCGCGGCGTCCGGGCTGAGCGGGCCGAGGACCAGCCGGTCCAGCCGCCCGGGCGGGAGGGCGTCGGTCGCGAGGGCGGGCCGGCCACTGACCCGCTGGCCACTGCTCCGCTGACCGCTGGCCTGCTGACCACTGGCCTGCTGACCACTGGCCCAGCCTGTCCGGACCGAGGCCAGCAGGCTCACCGGAGCAGGAGGTAGCCGGCGCAGGACGAACGCCAGGACCCGCGCCGACGGGAGGTCCAGCCAGTGCAGGTCATCGACGATCATGAGAACGGGCTGCGGGCCGGCGGCCCGGCGCAGCAGGGTGACCGCGGCCGTGGCGATGGTGCGCAGGTTGACCGACGGTCCGGATGCTTCCTCGCGGAGGAGCGCCACCCGGATAGCCCGGCGTTGCGGGCCGGGCAGGGCCTCGGTCAGCGAGCCCGGCAGCGGGTCCAGCAAGTCCGCGATCCCGGTGTACTCCAGCGGCATTTCGAGTTCTGCCGGGTTGGCGGTGAGAACCAGCCAGCCATGCTCGCGGGCCGCGTCACGCGCGGCCGCCAGGATGCTCGTCTTGCCGATGCCTATCTCGCCCTCGACGAGCATGGCCGGCGAGTTCTGCGTGGCCCGGCCCAGGAAACCGGCCACCGCGGCGACCTCAGGTTCCCGGCCCACAAGTACTGGAGCCATCTCATCCCCAACCCCCAGATTGAGTATGAAGTCAGGCCCTGTTTTGCGCCATCCGGTAAACGGGCCGTGTAACGGCATCACGGGCCTTAGATGGGTACCGGCCGGGTTAGCCAGCCGCGGCCACGCCGGGCCGCGTCAGCCGGGCAGGCGGCTCATGCCCGCGCGGACGCGCTCCGCGGTGGCGTCGAGTTCGTCGCGCCCGGGGCTGCGCGGCCTGGCCTTGAGCCGGAAGCCGTCGCCCGGGGTCCGCGGGATCACATGCAGGTGCACGTGGAAGATCTCCTGGCCGGCGGCCACGCCGTCGGCCAGGAAGAAGTTCACGCCCTCGGAGGGCACCGCGCTGTTGCGCAGCGCCCGGGCCAGCCGGTGGGCCACCGCGAACACGCGGGTCCCGGGGTCCTCATCGAGGTCCTCCAGGCTGGCGGCGTGCGCCCGGGGCACGACCAGCAGGTGCCCGGTGGTCAGCGGCCGCACGTCCATGAACGCGATCACGTGATCGTCCTCGTAGACCCGGCTCGCCGGCACCTCCCCGGCGATGATGCCGCAGAACACGCAGGCCGGTGCCGGGCTGGAAGTCATGCCGATATTGTGCCGGACCAGCGGCGTGAGTCACGCCAGGCCTGGCGGGGACGACGCGGCGGCCGGTCACGGGCGTGGCCGATGGGCACGGGACGGGGTTGATCAGGTGAACGGGCGGGCGGTCCTGGTGACCGGGGCCGGGCGGGGGATCGGGGCCGCCGTGGCGCAGGCGTTCGCGGCCCAGGGTGACCGGGTCGCGGTGCACTACGGCCGCTCGGCCGCGCAGGCCGCCGGACTGCTGGCCGCGCTGCCGGGCGACGGCCACCTCATGATCCAGGCGGACCTGGCCGACCCGGGCGCGGTGCGCCGGATGACCGATCAGGCCGCGGAGGCGCTCGGCGGCCTCGACGTGCTCGTGAACAACGCGGGCGTCTACGCCGCGCAGCCGGTCACCGAGGGGACCTACGAGGAGTGGCAGGCGGCCTGGCAGCACACGCTGGCGGTGAACCTCACCGCCGCCGCGAACGCGATCTGGTGCGCGGTCCGGCACATGATCGCGGCGGGCGGCGGCCGGATCATCAACGTCTCCTCGCGCGGCGCGTTCCGTGGTGAGCCCGGCCATCCGGCCTACGCGGCGAGCAAGGCCGGGCTGAACGCGCTCGGCCAGTCGCTGGCCCTCGCCCTGGGCGCGCACGGCATCGCGATCACCACCGTGGCCCCGGGGTTCGTGGCCACGGACATGGCCGCCGAAAGCCTGGCCGGGACCGGCGGTGACGAGATCCGGGGGCAGAGTCCCTTCGGCCGGGTGGCCAGCGCCGAGGAGGTCGCCGCGGCCGTGCTGTACCTGGCGTCGGCGCAGGCCGAGTGGGCCAGCGGGGCGATCCTGGACCTGAACGGCGCCTCCTACCTCAGGACCTAGTGTCCCGCATACGAGGGTTCCTCTCCGGATGCCTCGAACTCGGTCAGGGACAGATTGTTGCCGTCGGGGTCGAGGAACCACGCGATCTTCGCGCCTCCTGGCGCCGTCCACACGCCGTGCTCGTCCTGGCCCATTCCCTCATACCGCGTGAACCGCACCCCTCGCGCGGTCAGCTGCTCAATCATGGAAACGATGTCCGCGACTTCCCACCCCAGGATCGTGTAGGGAGCAGCCACTGGCTGGTCTACGGCGGTCAGCCGCAGCATCGTTCCGTTAGCGTTCGCCACGAGCGCGAACGGGCTCTCCTCATCGATGGGCAGCCCGAGGGTCTCCCCGTAGAAGTGCCTGGCACTGTTCAGGTCGGATACCCCCACGAACCCGATCAAGGCGCTGCGCTCCAGCATCATCTCTCCCGGCGGATCGATGGCGTCCCGGCGGACGGCCGGCCATCAATCATCTCAGTTCTGGCCGGTCAGGCACGCTCGGTCACGGCACGAGGAGCCTGGCGGGCTCCGGGCTTGCGGCCGGCACCACACCAGATCGTGACGTCGGGCGGGGCCGGGTCACCGGGATCCGGCCGCCACTGCGGCGGCTCGACCACGCCGGGTTCCAGCAGTTCGAGACCGTCGAAGAAGCGGGTCATCTGGTCCCGGTCGCGCACCGTGGCCTTCGGTCCCTTCAGGCGCTGGTTGATCCGCCGGGTCATCTCGGCCACCGACTCGGGGCGGATGTCGCTGGCCGGATGGGACACGACCAGGTAGCTGCCCTCCGGCAGCCCGGCCAGCAGCGCCCGGACCACGTCGTGCGGGCCGTCGGCCTCCGGGATGAGGTGCAGGACGAGCAGCAGCATCAGCCCGACCGGGCGGCTCAGGTCGAGGGTGCGCGCGGCGGCCTTGAGGATCACGGCCGGATCGCGCAGGTCAGCGTCCACGCAGTCACAGTTGCCGTCCGGGCCGCTGACCATCATGGCGCGGGCGTGCGCGACCACGATCGGGTCGTTGTCCACGTACACCACGCGTGCGGCCGGGTCGGCCGACTGCGCGACCTCGTGGGTGTTGGGCGACGAGGGCAGCCCGGTGCCGATGTCCAGGAACTGCCGGACGCCGCACTCGCCAGCCAGGAAGCGGACCGACCGGGCCAGGAACGCGCGGTTGGCCCGGGCGTCCGTGACGATGCCCGGGCTGGCCGCGATGGCCTCCTCCGCGGCGTCCCGGTCGGCGGCGAAGTTGTCCTTTCCGCCCAGCCAATAGTCGTAGACGCGGGCCGAATGCGCGCGCCGGACATCTATCTGGGCGGCCTTATCACGGCCCGAAGCCGACCTTTGCAGCCATTGGCCTGCCACCCAAGCACTCCGTAATGTCTCGCCGCGCCGTCTGAAGCGCAGCATAACGGGGCCAGGACCGGCAAATAAGGCCCAGGGCGGGGGAAAAGGATGGCCCCCCCGGGCGGCCGGCCAGCGACCGGCGGGCGCCCCCCGGCCTGACCAGCCCGTACCGGCCGTGAGCAGGCCCGTACCGGCTGTCGCCGGCGGCCGGGTGGCCATCGTCCGTTATACGATCAAGCGAACCAGGCCCGGCGGCCGCAGCGCGGCGGCAGGAAGTCCCGGGCCCGGCACCGGCAGGATGGCCGCCCCGGAGGACCACCGCAGCGGATGAAGATACCCCGCCCCCTGATCAACGACCCGGGCCTGGTCTCGCTGAAGAGCGCGGCGCGGGCGGCCATCGTGATGCCCGCGGTCTTCGCGTTCGCCGACCAGGTGATCGGCCAGCCGCAGACCGCGCTGTTCGCCGCGTTCGGGTCGCTGGCTCTCCTGGTGTTCGTCTCGTTCAGCGGGTCCACCCGGAGCCGGCTGCTCGCGTACGTGACGCTGGCGGTCAGCGGGGTCGTCCTGATCGTCGCGGGGACGGCCTTCTCCGGCAACGCCTGGATGGCCGCCGGGGCGATGGCCGTGGTCGGCTTCCTGATCTTGTTCTCCGGGGTGATCAACGGGTATTTCGCGGCCGGGGGGACAGCCGCCGTGCTGGTCTTCGTGCTGTCCGTCACGGTGCCGGCCCCGATGTCCGCCGTCGGCTGGCGGCTGGCCGGCTGGGGTCTCGCCGCTACGGTCGCCATCGCGGCCGTGATGCTGATCTGGCCGCCGCGGGAGCGCGCCACGCTGCGCGCCGACACGGCCCGGGGCTGCCTGGCCCTGGCCGCCGTGGCCGACTCCGTGTGCGGGGACGGGCCCGCCGAGGCGGCCAGCCTGGCCGCGGCGGGGAAGTCAGTCAGCGGCCTGCGGGGCCGGCTGACCGCCACCCCGCACCGGCCGACCGGGCCGACCCGGCCCACGGCCGCGCTGGCCGGGCTGATCGACGAGCTGGGCTGGCTGCAGCAGTCCCTGCAGATCCTGGCCGCAACCCCGGTGGGCGAGCTGTGCGCGGCCGAGAACACCGCCGCGGTCCGCGCGGTCGCCGACGTGCTGCGGGCCTGCGCCGCGGAACTCGACGGGCGGCCGGAGCTGTCCCGCCGCGACCAGGCGGGCAGGCAGCCGGTACAGCGGCTGGAACGGGCCCGGGAGACCGCGGCCCAGCTGCTGGCCCGGCGCGTCGCCGAGCTGCCCCGCATCCCGGACGAGCAGGCGCTCCAGGCCCAGGTGGACCGCGGGTTCCGGATCCACACGATGTCCTACACCACGCGCCAGATCGCTTCCTACGCCCGGGCGGCCAGCCCTCACCCGGACGGGCCGCCCATCGACGGGGTGCCCGGTCCCGCCGAGCTGGCCGCCGCGGCCAATGCCGCCGCGGCCTCCGCGGACGCGGGCGCCGACCCGCTGACCGGCGAGGTCCCGGTCTCGCGCCGCTGGACCCGGTGGATGCGGTCCTGGCTGACCGGCGCGGAGGGCTTCACCGCGACCCACGCCGACTACCGCTCGGTCTGGTTCCGCAACAGCGTCCGCGGCGCGGTGGGCCTGGCCATCGCGGTGTTCATCGCCCAGAAATCCGGTCTCCAGCACTCGTTCTGGGTCGTGCTGGGCACCCTGTCCGTGCTGCGTTCCAACGCGCTGGGCACCGGCCGGTCCGTCCTCAGCGCGCTGGCCGGGACGGCCGTCGGCATCGTCATCGGGGCCGCGATCCTGATCCCGCTGAACGGCCACACCACCGTGCTGTGGGGGATCCTCCCGGTCGCGGTGCTGGTGGGTGCCTACGCGCCCCGGGTGATCTCGTTCGCCGCGGGCCAGGCCGCCTTCACCGTGGTCATCCTGGTGCTGTTCAACATCATCGCGCCGACCGGCTGGCAGGTGGGGCTGCTGCGCATCGAGGATGTCGCGGTGGGCTTCGCGATCAGCCTGGGCGTGGGACTGGTGTTCTGGCCGCGGGGGGCGGCCGCGCTGCTCCGGCAGAACCTGGCCGCGGCCTACTCGCGGACCTCGGACTACGTGGCGGCCATGGTCGAGCAGCTCAGCGGGCTGGACGGCGGGGCGAACCCGGGCCGGGCCGAGCTGGCCGCGACCACGGCGGTGCACCGGCTGGACGACTCGTTCAGCCAGTACCTGGCCGAGCGGTCCGCCCAGCGGGTCGACCCCGAGCGGGTCAGCCGCATGGTGGGCGGCGTGGCCAAGGTCCTGCGCGCGGGCCAGTCGCTGGCCGCCCTGAACACGCTGGCCGACGGCCCGCCCGTGCTGGGCCAGTCCCCGCCCGCCCCGCCCGGCGGCCAGGACGCGGACCCGCCCCGGACATGGCTGCCGGTCACCCCGGCCGGCACCGCGGCCAACGGGTCCCGCAAGCCCTGCGCGGAGAACCTGGAGCAGAACGTGCTGGCCCTGCGGGCCTGGTACGTGACGCTCGGCGACTCGCTGGTCAACGGCACGGCCGTGCCCCCGCCGGAGCACCGGGACCCGGCGGCCCGCCACCGGCTGCTGCACTGCACCCGGGCCGCGATCGTCAGCGGGCAGCCCGCCGAGGCCCGCAACGCGCTGCTGGTCCTGTGGGCCAGCGAGCACCTGGACATGCTGTGGCGGCTCGAAGACCGGCTGGGCCGCACCCAGGAGCCCGGCGCCGGAGGCCGCCGCCCGCCCGGCGGAAACCTCGGCCGCGGCCCCCGCGGACTGATCCCCGGAACTTTTTCCGCAACGAGGACCGGGCCAGCGCCGGTCACCGGCGCAGGCGTGAGCCGGGCGTCAGGGCCGGGTGGTGCGCAGCCGGATCGTGACGTCCAGGCTGCGCAGGCTGGCCAGCATGTCGTCGGGGTATTCGGTGCCGATGTCGGTCAGCACGTAGCCGAGATCGTCCCGGGTGCCCAGCAGCTGGCCCTCGATGTTGGCGCCGTGCTCGGCGAGCAGCTGGTTGATGCTGGCCAGCACGCCGGGCACGTTGTGGTGCAGGTGCACCAGGCGGTGCGTGCCGGGGGTGTGCGGCAGCGCGACCCGGGGCAGGTTCACGCTCAGCGCGGTCGCCCCGCAGCTCACGTAGTCGTGCAGTTTCCCGGCCACGAACTCGCCGATGTCCTGCTGCGCCTCCTCGGTGGAGCCGCCCACGTGCGGGGTGAGGATCACGTTGGGCAGGCCGCGCAGCTCGGAGTGGAACTCCTCGCCGCGGCTGCGCGGCTCCTGCGGGAACACGTCCACGGCCGCGCCGGCCAGGTGCCCGGACTCGATGTTGCGGCGCAGCGCCGCGTGGTCCACCACGAAGCCGCGGGACAGGTTCAGGAACAGGCTGCCCGGCTTCATCGCGGCGAACTCCGGCTCGCCGAAGAGGCCGCTGTTCCCGGGCCGGCCGTCCACGTGCAGGGTGACCGCGTCGGAGATCTCCAGCAGCTCTTCCATGGTGCCGCAGCGCTGCGCGTTGCCCAGGGCCAGCTTGTCCGCGGTGTCGTAGAAGTACACGGTCATGCCGAGGCTCTCGGCCAGCACCGAGAGCTGGCCGCCGATGTTGCCGTAGCCGATGATGCCGAGGCGGCGCCCGCGCACCTCATGGCTGCCCGCCGCGGACTTGTCCCACAGGCCCGCGTGCATCTGCGTGCTCTTGTCGGTGAGCCGCCGGGTCAGCGCGATGATCTCCGCCAGGACCAGCTCGACCACGCTGCGGGTGTTCGAGAACGGGGCGTTGAAGACCGCGATGCCGCGCTGCGACGCCGCGGCCAGGTCGATCTGGTTCACGCCGATGCAGAACGCGCCGACCGCGAGCAGGTTCGGCGCGGCGTCCAGCACCCGCCCGGTGACGTGCGTGCCGGACCGGATGCCGAGCACCTGGACCTCGCGGACGGCGGCGGTCAGCTCGTCCTCGGTCAGCGCCCCGGCCCGGGTCTCGACCTGGTAGCCGGCCTTGCCCAGCCGGCTGGCGGCGTCAGGGTGAATGTTCTCCAGCAGCAGGACACGGCCGTGCCCATCCGAGCGGTCCAGCGTCAACACCCTTCCCTGTTCGTTGGCCAGCGCCGTCATTTCCCCGGCAAGGGACCGTGATCTCCCCGGCGATCTCCCCGGCCAGGAGCGCTCACCAGCCTAATCGGCGCCTGGCGTGCCCGGGCCGGCCGCCGTTTGGTCAGGTTTCGGCCAGGCGGCGGGCGACGGTCGCGGCGTGGGCGGGATCCAGCAGGAGCGTGTAGTGGTTGGCGCCGGGCACCGTCTCGACCGTGAGCATCGGGGCCTGCGCCGTCCAGTACGCGCAGATTTCCGGCGGCAGCATGCCCGGCGGCTGGCCGAACATGCCCGCGGGCGCGGTGACCAGCCGGACCGGGCGGGCCAGGGCGCGCAGCGCGGCCCCCAGCCGCTCGCCCGCCCCCAGCAGCTCGCGGCCGTCCGCCCGGGCCGCCTGCTCGGACACCCGGGAGCGCAGCACGCCGTCCTGGCCGGTCAGGTCGTAGCGCAGGTAGTCCTCCAGGTACCCGTTCCAGCCATCCTTCATGGCCGGGTGGGCGCGCCAGAAGTCGAAGTACGCCTCGACGCTGGGGTAGGTCTCGCGCAGCCGGGCCAGCGCCGGGCCCAGGCTCGCGTCCAGCAGCGCGTCCAGGTCCACGCCGCCGGGGACCGGCAGCGGCAGCCCCCCGTCAACCAGCAGCAGCCCCCCGAACGGGCCCGGTTCCTGGTCGGCGGTGAGCAGCGCCAGGTAGGCGCCGAGCGAGTGCCCGGCCAGCACCGGCTGCTCCAGGCCCAGGTGGGCGACGGCGGCCAGGATGTCCTCGAAGTGCCGGCTGAACCCGTACGGGCCCGGCAGGCCCGCGCTGTGCCCCCGGCCGCGCAGGTCCACCGCGAACAGCGACCACTCGGCGGGCAGCGCCTCGGCGACCGGCTCCCAGGCCATCGCGGACGCGGTGATGCCGTGCAGGGCTACCGCGTGCCGCGGGCCCCGGCCCCAGCGCAGCACCCGGAGGGTGCCGTCCGGCCGCGGGACGTCGAGCTCTTCAGGGTCGGTGTGCATGGGGCCTCCTTGCCGTTCCGCGGTCTACCGTACGTGGCCCTCGCTACGGTGACACTGCTGGCCGCGCGGCCCGGCGACTGGGAGTGGAACGTGACTGCGTCGTTTGCGACCGCCTTGCTCGGCTGGAAGCCGAGCGGCAAGAACAAGCTCGGCTGGGCTCTGGTGCCCAATTTCGCGGACGTGGACAGCGCCGAGTCGATGCGCATCGCGGCGGACGTCCTGGACCACCTGGCCGTGCCCCGGGACATCATCTCCGACGTGCCCAAGGACCCGGGTGGCCCGCTGGAGCAGGCGGTCTGCGATCACCTGGGCTGGGTGCTGCAGCGCAAGGACCCGGAGCGTGGCTGGCGGATCGAGCGGGGCGCGGTCATCACCCGGTTCGACCAGTACGCGCACCTGTCCGAGGTGGACGCGCTCGTGCGGGCCAACCCCCAGCTGCGGGTCACGGTCGGCACGGACTACCTGATCAGGCCGGACGTGACCGTGTCGCTGGCCCGGGTGCGGACCGCGTCCGGGCTGCCCGTGCTGCACGCGGCGGTGTCCTGCAAGTGGACGATCCGCTCCGACCGGGTGCAGAACATCCGGCACGAGTGCCTGCAGATGATCCGGCACCGCCGAGGCCGGCAGCCGCACCTGGTCACGGTCACCGCGGAGCCGCTGCCGACCCGGCTGGCGTCCATCGCCCGCGGCACCGGGGAAGTCAACGCCGTGTACCACATCGCGTACGACGCGATGGCGGCCAGCGTGGCCGGCACCGCGAACTCCGAGCAGTCGGACGCGTGGCACGAGGTGACCGGGCAGCGCCGGGTGCTGAGTTATGAGCTGCTCACCGACACGCTGGCGTCATGGTGACGGCGTGGGAGGAAGGAACTGACGGTCCCGGCGGGCACAATCGGCGGAAAGGTGAGGCAGGAGGGTCACGGTTGATAGGGCTCAGCATGAGGGGCACAGCGTGAGCGGCGAGCTGACCTCCCTGGAGATCTGCGCCGGGCCGGCGGGCAGGCCCTCGGCCTGGAACAGGCCGGGTTCACTCACGAGGCCGTGGTCGAGCTGGATGACGCCGCCTGCGAGACGTTGCGGCGCAACCGGGGCGACGCGTGGAAGGTCATCGAGGACGACGTGGCCAACGTGGACGGCCGCGGGTTCGCGGGCGTTGACCTGTTCTCCGGCGGCGTGCCCTGCCCGCCGTTCTCCATCGCCGGCAAGCAGCTCGGCCGTGACGACGAGCGCGACCTGTTCCCGCAGGCGCTGCGGCTGGTCGAGGAGACCGGCGCCCGTGCGGTGCTGCTGGAGAACGTCCGGGGGCTCGCGGCCCGCCGGTTCGACGGGTACCGGACCCAGGTCCTGGAGCGGCTGGCCGGCCTGGGCTACCAGACCTGGTGGGACGTGGTGCAGGCCAGCCAGCACGGGGTGCCCCAGCTGCGGCCCCGGTTCGTGCTGGTCGCGGTGCGGCAGCCGTGGGCCGCCTGGTTCCGCTGGCCCGAGGCGGCCGCCGGGCCGCCGCCCACGGTGGGCGGGATGCTGGCCGACCTGATGGGCGCGCAGGGCTGGCCGGGCGCCGCGGACTGGGCCCGGCGGGCGGCCGGGATCGCGCCCACGATCGTGGGCGGCAGCAAGAAGCACGGCGGCCCGGACCTGGGCCCGACCCGGGCCCGCGAGGCGTGGAAAGGGCTCGGCGTGGACGGGCTGGGCATCGGCGACGACGCCCCCGGTCCCTTGTTCCCGGCCGACCAGCGGCCCAAGCTGACCGTCCGGATGGTGGCCCGGCTGCAGGGCTTCCCGGACACGTGGGAGTTCTCGGGGCGGAAGACCGCCGCGTACCGGCAGGTCGGCAACGCGTTCCCGCCGCCGGTGGCCCGCGCTCTCGGCCAGGCCATCCGCGACGCCCTCACCCATGAGGAGCCCGGGCCAGCGAGAGTGCCTTGATAGCTCCCATCGCCCTCCGCGATGTCGCGGCCGCCGTCGGCGCGCTGCTCGTGCTGTCCGCGGCGGTCAGCGTGGTCGGCACCGTCATCATCCCCCGCAAGACCGGCAGCCATCTCACGCGGCTGGTCAACCGGGTCGTCGGCGCCGTGTTCCGGCTGATCACCAGGCCCGTGCGGAGGTACGAACTGCGCGACCGGCTGGCGGCCGGGCAGGCGGCCGTCATCCTCCTCGTCCAGCTGGCCATGTGGCTCATCACGTTCTATGCCGGGTTCACACTGCTGGTGTGGCCGCTGACGGCGAATATCACCACGGCGTTCAGCACCGTCGGGCCGGCGTTGTGGACGTTCGGCTCGGCCGACGCCCACGGTTTCTACGAGAAGGCCCTGCTGGACACGGCGGCCATGACCGCCCTGGTCACCGTCACCCTGCAGATCGCCTACCTGCCGACCCTGTACGCCGCCTTCAACCGCCGCGAGACCGAGATCGGATTGCTGAACTCACGGGCCGGGTCACCGTCCTGGGGGCCGGAGTTGCTCGCCCGGACCCATTACGCGCTCGGCTCGGGCACCTCGACGCTGGACAAGCTGCCCGAGCTGTACGGCGAGTGGGAGCGCTGGGCGGCGGACGTCATGGAAAGCCACGTCACCTACTCGCCGCTGATCTGGTTCCGGTCGGCGGACCCGCTGGCCTCCTGGGTGACCGCGCTGCTGGCCGTGCTGGACTCGGCCGCGCTGTACCTGTCGCTGTGCCCCCTGGCCGCCCCGCAGGTCCCGGCCCGGCTCTGCCTGCGCAGCGGCCTGATGTGCTTCGACCAGATCGCCCGGTCCATGGGCATCGACGTGCCGGAAGAACCCGACGTCGCCGCGGGCATCAGCCTGACCTACGAGGAGTTCCTCGAGGCCATCATCCGGCTGCGCGAGATGCACTTCCCGATCGAGCGGGATCCGGCGCAGGCCTGGGTGCACTTCGCGGGCTGGCGGGTCAACTACGAGCGGGCCGCCTACGCGATAGCCGCCGCCGTGGACGTGGTGCCCGCCCTGTGGTCCGGGCCCCGGCGGCACCCGACCGCACCCATTCCGCCCCTGCGCCCCATGCCCGGCCACCCCAACCCCGCCGCCGCCCCCTAACCCCCCCTCGCGGACCCCAGCCCGTTAGCAGTTAGGATCCGACCCCTCATGGGGGGTCTAAATCGAACTGCTGATGGAAGGCGGGTAGAGGGCGCCGATCTGGGGGGTGTGTGACCGCGGGACGGCAGCGTGGCGATCAGCGGGTCCAGGAAGTCCCGGTGGGCCCGGGTGATGTCGGTCAGGGTGGGGCCCGGGGCAATCGCGTTGACCCGGATGCCCGCCGGGCCGTACTCGGCGGCCAGGGCGCGGGTCAGGCCGTGGACCGCGGACTTCGTGCTGGTGTACAGGGCGGCCCTGGCCATCCCGATGGTCGCGTTGATGGAGCCCATGTTGATGACCACGCCGCCGCCGCGCCCGGTCATGCCGGGGACCAGCGCCGCCGTGAGGAGGATGGGCGCCTTGACGCTGACCGCCAGAGCCGCGTCGATCATGGCCTCGGTGGTGTCCGTGGTGGCGGTCTGGCCGACCAGGTAGGCCGCGTTGTTGACCAGGATGTCGATGGGGCCGCCCGCGAGTTCCGCCGCGCGGGCCGCCAGCCCGGTGATGGCGCGGCCCCCGCCGGCCAGGTCGGCAGCCAGGAACGCCGCCGCGCCGCCCGCGCTGGTGATGGCGCCGGCGACCCGGGCCCCGCGGTCAGCGTCCCGGCCGTGCACGATCACCTGCGCGCCCGCCGCGGCCAGGGCCTGGGCCACCCCCTGGCCGATGCCGTTGGTGGAGCCGGTGACCAGCGCGGTCCGGCCTTTGAGCACAGCAGTCATGCCGGGTCTCCCTGAAATTGGACTGTATAGTTCAAACAGCAGGAACCCTACGGGCCAGAAAGTGGACCGTCAAGTCCACTCCTGGGCTATGCGAGATTGGAGGCCTGCGGCGCGGCGTGGTGACGCGGATGTGGAGGACGGCAGATGGGTGCGACGCTGACCCGGAAGGGGCTGGCCACCCGGCAGCGGATCGTGGCCGGGGCGGCGGAGCTGTTCCGGGCGCGCGGGGTGGCCGGCACGTCGCTGGACGACGTGTGCGAGGCCACCAGCACGAGCAAGAGCCAGCTGTTCCACTACTTCCCCGACGGACGCACCCAGCTGCTCGCCGCGGTGGCCCAGCACGAGGCGGACCGGGTGCTCGAGGACCAGCAGCCCGCGCTCGACCAGCTGACCTCCTGGGCCGCCTGGCAGGCCTGGCGGGACCGGGTCGTCGAGCGGTACCGGGCCCAGGGCCAGTCCTGCCCGCTGGCCGTGCTCACCTCCCAGCTCGGGCCGGGCTCGCCGGAGCACCAGGAGGTGGTGGTCGGGCTCTTCGGCCGCTGGCAGCAGAAGATCGCCGACGGTATCCGCGGGATGCAGGCCAGCGGTGAGATCGCCCCCTCGGTGCAGGCGGACCGGGCCGCGGCCGCACTGCTGGCCGGGATCCAGGGCGGAGTGGTGATCATGCTCGCCACCGGAGGCATCTCGCATCTCGAAGTGGCCCTGGACCAGGGCATCGGGGCGCTGCGCGGGGGCCAGGGGCCGGACCAGGAGGGCGCCGTGACCGGCGGCGCCGCTGGCTGTGGCGGGGGCGCGGGCCGGGACGGGGGCGCGGCGTGAGCGGGCTGCGTTCCCGGGTGCGGCGCTTCCTGCAGAAGCCCGGCTCAGCCAGCCTGGCGGGCTACCAGGAACTCCTGCCGGATATCGCCGCGCGGGAAGAGGAGCTGCGCGGGCTGGACGACGCCGCGCTGACCGCGGCGGCGGCCGCGGCCGCCGACGACGCCGGGATCTGCGCCATCGGCCGGGAGGCGGCGCGCCGGGCGCTGGGGGAGCGGCCGTTCGACGTTCAGCTGCTCGGCACGCTGGCCCTGCTCGCCGGGCAGGTCGCCGAGATGGCGACGGGGGAAGGCAAGACGCTGTCCGGGGCGCTGGCCGCCGCCGGTTACGTCCGCCGCGGGCACCGGGTCCAGGTCATGTCGGTCAACGACTACCTGGCCCGGCGGGACGCGGAGTGGATGGCCCCCGTCTATGACCTGCTCGGCGTCACCGTCGGCTGGGTCACCCAGGCGTCCACCCCGCAGGAACGGCGGCACGCCTACGCGTGCGACGTCTGCTACGGGTCGGCCAGCGAGATCGGCTTCGACGTGCTCCGGGACCGGCTGGCCACCAGCGAGGCCGACCTGGTCACGACGGAGCCGGACGTGATCCTCATCGACGAGGCCGATTCGGTGCTGGTGGACGAGGCGCTGGTGCCCCTGGTCCTGGCCGGCTCGGCCGGGGCAGCCGATTCCGGGCGGGAGATGGCCGAGATCGCCGGGCGGCTGCTGCCCCGGCTGCACTACGAGGTGGACGACGAGCGGCGCAACGTGTTCCTCACGGACGCGGGTACCCGCATCGCGGAGCAGGCCCTCGGCGGCATCAACCTCTACGCCGAGCAGAACCTCGACACGCTCACCCAGCTCAACGTGGCGCTGCACGCCCGGGCCCTGCTCCAGCGGGACGTGGACTACATCGTCCGGGATGACCGCATCCAGCTGATCAGTGCCTCGCGCGGCCGGGTGGCCCGGCGGCAGCGCTGGCCGGACGGCCTGCACGCGGCGGTCGAGGCCAAGGAGGGACTGCGGGCCAGCGAGAGCGGCCAGATCCTGGACAGCATCACGATCCAGGCCCTGGTCCGCCGCTACCCGGCAGCCTGCGGGATGACCGGCACCGCGGTGGCCGTGGGTGAGCAGCTCCGCGAGTTCTACGGGATGGAGATCGCGGTCATCCCGCCGAACCTGCCCTGCGTGCGGGATGACGAACCGGACCGGCTGTACCGGACCGTCCCGGAGAAGGAGGACGCGGTCGTCAGCCAGGTGGCTGACACGCACGCGACCGGCCGCCCGGTCCTGATCGGCACGCTTGACGTGGCGGAATCCGAGCGGCTCGCCGGGCGGATGGGTGAGGCCGGGCTGTCCTGCGTGGTGCTGAACGCCAAGAACGACGCGCAGGAGGCTTCGATCGTGGCCGAGGCCGGGGCCCTGGGGGCGATCACCGTGTCCACCCAGATGGCTGGCCGGGGTACCGACATCCGGCTCGGCGGCAGCCGCAGCGATAACGCAAGATGGACGGCCCCGTGGTCAGGACGCCCGTGGTCAGGACGCTAGCAGCAAGGAGGACCGCGCCCAGGCGGACCGGGACCGGGTGGCCGGGCTGGGCGGGCTCCTGGTCATCGGCATGGGCCGGCACGCCAGCAGCCGGCTCGACGATCAGCTGCGCGGCCGGTCCGGGCGCCAGGGCGACCCGGGCGGCTCGGTGTTCTTCCTCAGCATGGAGGACGAGCTGATCACCACGTGCGTGCCGGACGCCCCGCCGGTGGACGCTGAGCCGGACGGCCTGGTGACCGACCCGAAGGCGCACTGGACGGTGGGCCACGCCCAGCGGGTGGCCGAGGGGGTGCACCTGCAGATCCACCGGGACACCTGGCGGTACAACACGCTCCTGGAGGACCAGCGCCGCACCGTGCTGCGGCACCGCGGCGAGCTGCTCCGGACGGACCTCGCGCTGCGCACGCTGGCCGGGTCCTTCCCGGAACGGGCCGCTACCCTGCGCGAGACCGTCCCCGAAGTCGTGCTCACCGAGGCGGCCCGGCAGATCAGCCTGGCGCAGCTGGACCACGCCTGGGCGGAGTACCTGGCCCAGGCGGCGGAGCTGCGGGAAGGCATCAACCTGCGGGCGCTCGGGCACGGCCCGAATCCGTTCGGCGGGTCACTGAACCCGGTGCAGGAATACAACCGCGAGATGACCCGGCTGTTCAGCCAGTACCGCGACGACGTCACCGCGCTGACCGGGCACGCTTTCCAGACCGTCACGATCACCGCGGACGGGGCCGACCTGGCCGCCGGCGGCCTGGCCCGGCCCAGCGCCACCTGGACCTACGTGGTGCAGGACAACCCGTTCGGCACCGATTTCGGCCGCGCGGTCAAGGCGGTCAGCCGCCTGCTCGGCGGCCGCTGATCGGCCTGCGGGCCGGGCTGCTGGGCTGGCGCTCAACCCTGCCGGGGCTGAGCCGGACCTGACGGGCCGGCGGGCGCAAGCCAGGTCTGGAACGAGGCGCCGCCGCTGGACAGGTCGGCCGGCGTGGCCTCAACGTCGGTCAGCGACCCCGTGATCCCGGCCATGAAGATCTTGTGGTGCACGAACCACGAGGCCAGTCCCGAGTACTTGCCGTTGTAGGTCAGCAGCAGCACGCCGTAGTAGGTGGCGAACTTGGTCCAGGCCGCCGGATGGGTGAATGACCCGGGAGCGCTCCACGGGCTAGAGCCGAACTCGGTACCGACCCTGGCCTGGGTGAACGACTCGACCGTGCCGTTCACCTGCGTCCCTGTGCCAGTCGTGTAGGTCGCCGTGAAATACACATCATCGGCTGACAGGTCAACCGCCGTGAGGCTCAGGTAGCCCATGACCGGGTCATATTCAGCGCCGAGCTCCACGGTGTCGCCGGCCGGGAAGCTGCCAATAGTGGAGCTGCAGTTGCCCTCATCGTCGCACCACCCTGGCGTGGGGTCCGAGGCCAGCAGCTGGTGGCTGCGGGCGTCGAAGACCTTCGCGTACGGCGTGTAACCCGAGCCGGACGTGCTGGCTGACAGGCCAGCGACACCCACCAGGCTGGACGACCGGAGCTGCACGGTGTGGCTGAACTGGCTGACCTCACGGGCGTACTGCGCGGGATTGCGCAGGTAGACGAGGGCGTGGACCTGGCCGAACTGGGCGCCGGTGGCCGCATAGCCCACCTGCTCGGCGCTGGCGTACCGGGTGCCGGTACTGGCGCTGGCCGCGCCTGAGCCCGCCAGCGCCGCCGCCACGATCGCGCACGACACGATGGCCGCAGCGATCAGCCTCCGGGGATTTCCTGTCATTGAGACCTCCGCAGGCCAACGTCCACCCGCGCGGCCCGGTCGCGGATGTCGCCGAGCAGGGCCGCCACCCGCGTGGTGGTCAGGCCGGGGTTCACGATGCAGGCCCGGAGCGCGAACGCGCCGTCCACGGTGGTGCCGGCCAGGAACGACCGGCCGCCCAGCTGGACGGCCTTGAGCACGGCTTGGTTGTGCCGGTCCAGGCCAGCAGGGTCCAGCCAGGCCGGGTCCATCCCCGCGGGCCGGTGCCGGAAGCAGACCACGCTGAGCCCGCTGGCCAGCAGCTCGAAGTCAGGCGACGCCGCGATGACGCGCCGCAGTTCCCCCGCCGTGGCGAGGTCAGCCGCGATCAGCCGCCGGTAGCCGTCCCGGCCCAGGTGGCGCAGCTGCATCCAGACCTTCAGCGCCCGGAATGGGCGGGTCTGCTCCAGCCCGTACTCGGAGAACCACACCGGGCCGCCCGGCCCGTCCTCGTCACCGTCGGTCCGCAGGTACGCGGGCACCAGGCTGAACGTGTCGCGGGCCACGGCGCCGTCACGGATCAGCACCAGGCCGGCGTCCACCGGCGCGTAGAGCCACTTGTGCGCATCCACCGCGAGGCTGTCCGCCCGGGACAGGCCCTCGCGGGCGGCTTCGTACCCGTCCAGCAGCAGGACCGGCGGGGCCCCGTACGCCCCGTCCACGTGCAGCCACAGGTCGTGCCGGGCGCAGACCCCGGCGATCTCGTCCAGGGGGTCGATCGCGCCCGTGTTCGTGGTGCCCGCGGTCGCCACCACCGCGACCGCGACCTTCCCGGCGGCCTGGTCGGCCCCGACCAGCCGGTCGAGCTCATCTGGCCGCATCCGGTGCTCCGGGTCCGACGGCACCACCCGGATGCAGGCCGAGCCGAGGCCGAGTACCTCGGCCGCCTTGGTGACGCAGCTGTGGCTCTCGGTGCCCGCGTACAGCACCAGGCGCCCCGCCAGCCCGGCCAGCCCGTCCCGCCGGTCGTCGGCGCCCGCCCGGGCCGCGGCCCGGTGCCGGGCCACGGCCAGTGCGGTCAGCGTCGCCGCGGAGCCGCCGCTCACCAGCTGGCCGCGGTAGCCGGCGGGCCAGCCGAGCAGTCCCGCGAACCACCGGATGACCTGATGCTCCAGATGCACTGCGGCATGATGGCCGCCCGCCACGCTGGGGTCCATGGCCGCGGCGAGCGCCTCGGCCAGCACCCCGAGCGGGTGCGGGGGAGAGTTGACCCAGGCCGCGAAGCCGGGGTGCCCGTTCCCGAAGGGGTACGGGGCGACGTGCGCGGCGAACTCGGCCAGCACCGCGTCGGCGGGCTCGCCCTGGTCGGCCCACTGCGCGGCGCGCATGGCCTCGACGAGGCCGCGGGGCGGCGGGCGGTAGGCCGGGCCGGCCGGCAGCCCGGTCAGGTAGTCCGCGACCAGGTCGGCCACCCGGTGTGAGACCTGGCGGATCTGCGCCGCGTCCCAGAACGTGGGGGTCACGCCGGCCGCCGCTCCCGGGCCGGAGGGACCCGGGAGCGGTTCGTTAGGGCCTGGTACGCCCGGGACCGGGGCGGTCATCCCCGGGGGGCGAGGCGGCGCAGGACCTCCGGGACCGGGCCGGGGTGGACCACGCCGAGCCGCTGGGTGGCGCGGGTCATCGCGACGTACAGGTCACTCAGGCCACGCGGCGACTCGCCCAGGATCTGGGCCGGGTCGGCGATCAGCACCGAGTCGAACTCCAGCCCCTTGGCCTGGCTGACGGTCAGGACCACGACCTGCTCATCCAGGTCCGGGCCGTCCCGGTCGGCCGCGCCGTCCTTTCCTGCGCTGTCCTGCCCTGCACCGTCTTGTCCCGCGCTGTCCCGGCCCGGGCGCCGGGGCGGTGGCCGTTCGCGCTGGCCCGCAAGGCGGCCGCCACGGCCTCGCTCACCTCACCGACCAGGGCCGGCGGGACCAGCACCGCGACGTTGCCGCCTCCGGCGCCGGCCGCCTCGCTGGCTGCGGCGGTCGCCACCTGGCCGGCCAGCTCGTCCGCCTTGACCTCCTGCCGCCACGGCGTGGTCCCCGTCTCCCGCACCGACATGGGCATGTCAACGTCCGCGTCGATCTTGGCCAGCACGTCCGCGGCCACGGCCATGATCTCCGCGGGGGTCCGGTAGTTGATGGTCAGCCGGTCCAGCCGCCAGCGGTTGCCCAGGTGCGGGGTCAGGACCTGATCCCAGGACGTCGCGCTGGCCGGATTGGAGGACTGGGCGATGTCACCGGCAATCGTCATGGACCGGCTCGGGCAGCGGCGCATCAGCATCCGCCAGGCCATCTCCGACAGCTCCTGGGCCTCGTCCACCACGATGTGCCCGAACGCCCAGGTCCGGTCGGCCGCGGCCCGCTCCGCGGTGGTCAGGTAGCTGAGCTCCTCGTGCCGGCCAGCCAGCCGGTCCGCGTTCAGCAGGTCGTAGGCCATCAGGATTTCCGGGTCGTCCTCCAGGTCACGGGAGACGATGTCCAGCACCCCCTGGGCGTAGGCGACCTGCTGCTCGCGCTCGCGCCGGGCGCGACGGCGGGCTATCCGGTCGTCCTCGCCGAGCAGTTCGGCCGCCTCATCGAGCAGCGGCACATCCGCCGGGGTCCAGCCGCCCTTGGGGTCGCGGCGGAGCAGGTCCCGCTCGGCCGCGGGCAGCCGGGGCGCGGCCGCGGCCAGCCGGCGCGGTGAGGCGAACAGGTCGTCCAGCAGCCGCTGCGGGGTCAGCACCGGCCACAGCCGCGTGATCGCGGCCCGGACCTTGGGGTCCTCGCGCAGCTCGGCCCGGATGTCCTCGGTGTCGTGCGCGCCCAGCACGGTGCTGTCCGCGGCCGGGACCTCCTCGCCGAGGATCTCGGCGACCATCTTGTCGGTTTCCCGCAGTCCGGCCGTGAACTTGCTGGTCACCTGCTGGACCAGGGCGTCCATGATCTCCCGGACGAAGATCGTCCGGGCCTGGTTGTGCGGCCGGCGGGACCGGCGGGCGCGTTCCCGGGCCCGCTGCACGGTCTTGCGGTCCAGCCGCAGGACCTCGCGTTCGAACGTGATCTCCAGCGGCTCGGCGGGCAGTTCCTCCCGGTCCCGCACCGCGGCGGCCAGCACCCCGGTCATGGTGTGCCGCCCCTTGATCTCCGCGACCTCCGGCGCTTCCTCGCGCCGCGCGCTGAGCCCCGGGTACAGGTCGCTGATGGTGGACATCAGCACCCCGGTCTCGCCCAGCGAGGGCAGCACGTGGCCGATGTAGCGCAGGAAGGTCGGGTTCGGCCCCACGATCAGCACGCCCCGCCGGGACAGCTGCTCCCGGTAGGTGTAGAGCAGGTAGGCGGCCCGGTGCAGGGCCACCGCGGTCTTGCCGGTGCCCGGCGCGCCCTGGACGACCGTCACGCCGTTGTGCGGTGAGCGGATGATCAGGTCCTGCTCGGCCTGGATGGTTTCCACGATGTCCGCCATCCGGCCCGTCCTGGTGGCGGACAGCGCCGCGATCAGGGCGGCTTCCCCGGTCAGCCCGGCGTGCCCGGCCGCCCGTTCCGGCCCGGCCTCGCCGTCGGGACCGATGTCGAGGACCTCGTCATCCACGCCGGTCACCTTGCGCTGGCGGGTCCGGATGTGCCGGCGCCGAAGCACGCCTTCGGGCGTGAAAGCCGTGGCGATATAGAACGGGCGGGCCGCGGGAGCCCGCCAGTCCACCAGCAGGGCCTCATAATCGGAGGCATCATCGAGAATGCCGATGCGGCCGATATAGCGCCGGTCACCCTCGGCGAGGTCTAGCCGGCCAAAGCACAGCCCGTTCTCAGCCGCGTCGAGCTGGGTGATCCGCTGAGAGTACATCTCCACGAAAGCGTCACGTTCTGACCTGGCCGCGGGGGTACCGCCGGTCTCAAGCAAAACCTTGGACAACCGGCCTGACGCCCGGTCCCGGAGGTCGTCGAGCCTGCCATAGAGCATGGAGATGTATTCCTGCTCTTGGTCAGTGTCTCCGTTTGACAACCGGCCTCCTTTTGCATTACAATGCGGCCAATTCGAGCCTCATTAAAACCGTCTAGATTAAAACTCTAGGCGGTTTTCCTTTCTTCCCGGCCAGGGGCACCATCTCGGGGAACTCAGCCGGCGCCTGCGCCCAGCTCCGGCGCGAGCAGGTCCATCAGCAGGCCATCGTGGAATTGCCCGTCCCGGCCGCGCTCGTACTGGCGCAGGACACCTACCCGGCGGAAGCCCACCTTCTCGTAGCTACGGATCGCCCGGTGGTTGGCGGCGGCGGGGTCGATGGTCAGCCGGTGATGCCCGCGCTGCTCGAACAGGAACCTGGCCAGCAGGGTCACCGCCTCGGTGCCGAGGCCCTGTCCCTGGCCGCGGGCGCTCAGATAGATGTCGATACCGGCATGACGGTACATCGGCTCGTTCTCCTCGTGATACTCGATCCCGCCAATGACCTGCCCGGCCGCCTCGACGACGAGCAGCACGCACTCATCATCGCCGCGCAGCTTGGCCGCGACCACGCTGGCCAGCTCGGGATCCCCCCACCAGCAGGCCACCTCCGGCTCGGCCAGGATCGCGCACAGCAGCGGGGCGTCCCGCTGCTCCCCGGGACGGAGCCGGACCCGCGGGCCGGCCAGCTCGGGGCGCGGCGGCGGGTCCTGGTCGCCGTCCATGCTCATGGTTCCCCGTCCCTCCCGCCGCGGCCGGCCTGCCAGGTACTGCCGCCCGGCCAGGTACTGCCGGCCTGCCACCCCGGCCAGCCGCCGGCCTGCCCGGTGCTGCCGGCGTGCCCGGCAGTATGCAGGCCTGCCCGGCAGTATGCAGGCCGCTGCTGACATCTTGCCCCGCCGGGCATGGCTCCGGGCCGGCCGGGGAAGGGCGCAGGTAAGACGGTCTGCAGGGAGCGGTGTACCGGGGAGCGCGGTCCAGTGCAGGATCAGCCAGGGCAGGACGAGCCGGCCCAGGATCAGGCAGTGCAGCTTCAGCCGGCGCAGCTGCGGCCCTGGGTGCTGCACGTGGACCTGGACCAGTTCATCGCCGCGGTCGAGGTCCTGCGGCACCCTGAGCTGCGGGGCCGGCCCGTCGTGGTCGGCGGGGACGGCGACCCGTCCAAGCGGGGGGTGGTCAGCACCGCCTCCTATGAGGCGCGCGAGTACGGGGTCCACTCCGGCCTGCCGCTGCGGACCGCGGCGCGCCGCTGCCCCGAGGCCGTGTTCCTGCCGGTGGACCGGGAAGAGTACGAGGCGGCCTCGGCCACGGTCATGGAGACGCTGCGCGGACTCGGCGCGGTCACCGAGGTGATGGGCTGGGATGAGGCGTTCGTGGCCGTGGAGACCGCCGATCCGGAGGGTTTCGCGCGGGAGATCGCGACCCGGATCCGCGCCGCGACCCAGCTCGACGCCACGGTCGGGATCGGCCAGAACAAGCTGCAGGCCAAGCTGGCCACCGGGTTCGGCAAGCCGGCCGGGGTGTTCCGGCTGACCCACGACACCTGGTTCGACGTGCTGGGCGGCCGTTCCACGGACGCGCTGTGGGGGATCGGCGCCAAGACGGCCCACCGCCTGGCCGCGCTGGGCATCGAGACCGTCAGCGACCTCGCCCGCGCCGACCCGGACGCGCTGGCCGCGGAGTTCGGCCCGGCGACCGGGCCGTGGCTGGTCCGGCTGGCCCGCGGCGAGGATCACTCGCCCGTGTCCAGCGCCCCGTACGTGCCCCGGTCCCGGGGCCGGGAGGTCACCTTCCAGGTCAACCTGGACGACTGGGAGCAGGTGCGCGCGGAGGTGGTCCGGCTGGCCGGGCGGGTCGCCGCCGATGTTGTCGCCGAGGAGCGGCCCGCGGTGCGGGTCGTGGTCAAGGTCCGCTACGCGCCGTTCTTCACCTCGAGTCATTCCCGGGTGCTGCCCGGGCCGACCGCCGATGCGGGAGCCATCCGGGAGGCGGCGCTCGCCGCCCTGGACCGGTTCACCGACCGGCGCCCGGTCCGTCTGCTGGGGGTGCGCGCCGAGTTCGCCGGCTGAGCCCGAGGACTCAGGCCTTCCCCCGGCCCCGCGACGCCAGGATGATCTGCGTGACGTCGTACCGGCTCAGCCCGAGCTTGCCGGCGATCTCGTCCGGCCGCAGCCCCTGCTGGTTGTACAGAACGGCCAGCCGGCGCTGGGCGGGCGTGCCTGGCAGCCGCGGCCCCCGGGGAGGAGCCGCGGTGGCGGCGGTCGCGGGTGGCGTGGCCCGTGGCTCGCCCGGGGCCGGCTTCCCGGTCACCGGCTTCCCGGGCGCCGGCCCGGGCTGGCCGAAGGTGCCGCGCCGCTGGTCGTGATACTTGCCCCGGGCCAGGTCGGCCTGGGTGTCCTCGTCTAGCAGCAGGTACTGCTCGGCTGCCTTGTTGACCCCGACAGCCACCATGGTCAGGCCCTTGAGGTTCTTCGCCTGGCACTCAGGCTTCATGCAGTAGTCGTACTTGATGGCCCGCTCGGGATGCAGGTCATCTCCACAGGTGACACATCCGAATTTTTGTTCTGACCTGGACATACGTAGGTATAACGCGGCTGGGCGCTGCGTGCTTCCCGGGAGCCTGGCTCCAGCCGGGCACGATCTGATCCGCGTTCTCATTCAGGTATCAGCCTGCCGGTGGCTCCCTCTCAAGGAGTGTCCACACGTTCAGTTCACTGGGCCAAGCAGGAAAGGGGTCGTCAGATGGCACTTACGTGGCCGCTGGAGCAGGAAGGATCCGCGGGCGAGGACGTCAGGACCGTCCAGTACCTGGTTACGGCGCAGGGCCACCCCACGGGAGTGGACGGGGCCTTCGGTCCGCTCACGAAGATCGCTGTGCAGGCCTTTCAGTCGTCACGCGGGCTGGGCGCCGACGGGACCGTCGGGCCGCAGACCTGGCCTCAGCTGATCATCTCGGTGCAGCAGGGAAGTAACGGCGACGCGGTGCGCGCCGTCCAGAGTCAGATTCACGGCCGCGGCGCCGGCGCCCAGATCGCCATCGACGGCAGCTTCGGCCCGGCCACCAATGACGCCGTGCGGGCGTTCCAGGCGCTGCTCGGCCTGCCGGTGGACGGGATCGCCGGACAGCAGACCTGGAACCACCTGGTCAACGGCTATCTCACCGCGCCAGACCCGCAGGCCGCCGCCCAGGACGTGTTCAGCGCCTGGGAGACCCGCAACCGCGATCGGGCGGCCAGGAACGCCACCCCGGCGGCGGTCCACGAGATCTTCGCCGAGAGCTTCTCGCCGGGCGACGGCTGGTCGTCCGAGGGCTGCCAGGGCACGCTCGGGCACACGGTCTGCAGCTGGAAGCGCTCCAACGGCCACGAGCTGAGGATCAGCGTCATCAACGCGGTCGAGGGCCCGTACTTCGTCGCCGACCAGGCCCAGTTCACCTGATCGAGCGGATCCACCCGTACCCGTGCCCCGTGCTCACCTCCCGGCGCGGCGGGTAGCGTGGGCCGCGATCCGAGGCGGGCAGGACGGGGAGGACACATGACCGAGGGCAGCCCGGCGCGGCCGGGGACAGACCGCGAGCTGCTGGCCATGATGCCGTTCGCGGTCGCCCTGGGCATCGAGCTGGACGCCGCCAGCGCCGGGGAGGTCCGCGGCCACCTGGCCTGGGCACCGGAGCGGTGCACGACCGGGGGCATCCTGCACGGCGGCGTGCTCATGGCCCTGGCGGACAGCCTGGGCGGGATCTGCGCCTACCTGAACCTGCCGGAGGGCGCGCGGACCGCCACCATCAGCTCCGCCGCGGTGTTCCTGCGCGGCATCCAGGCCGGGGTGGTCACGGCGGTGGCGCAGCCGCTGCAGGCGGGGCGGACCGTGATCGTGGTCCAGACCGACCTGACCGATGACGGTGGCCGCCTCGCGGCCCAGGTCACGCAGACCCAGGCGGTCTCGCCCGGGGTGTCCGGGTAGCGGCTACTTGGCGTCGGGCCGGTGGCCCACCGCGGTCTTCCGCTTGTCCGGCGCGGAATCCGGCGGATGATCTGGCCGGTCATGCAGGCCGGACAGGACGTCCTCGACTCGGGACTTGAACCGGATGACCGGCTGCCGGACCCGCCGTTCCCGGCGGGCGGCCCGGGCGCGCTTATGCGGGCGGCGCTGGTAACGCCACCGGGCCCAGGGGGAGCCAGGCCGGGCCAGCCGGATCGCGCCGACGATGAGCAGCGGAAACAGGAACAAGCCGAACAGGCCCGTCCATATCTTTCCCTTGAGCAAGGTGATCGCGGCCAGGGTGAAGGTGACCAGGACGCTGATCGTGAGGGAGGTGACCGCCTCCCAGGTATCGCCGTTCTGGCTGGGGCCGGGCACGATCTTCGGGCCGACTCCCAGCAGCAGCAGGACGGTCACCCCGGCGGCCACGAACACCGCGTCCACCGACAGCCGCCCCGCGCTGGTCCAGTACACATCCCGAAGGTGCAGGATCAGCGCGAACTCATCCAGGACCAGGGCGGCCCCGAGCCCGAACAGCGCCGCCGCGCCGGCCCGCCAGTTCAGCGACCCGCCCGGGGCCACGATGCCGGTCACCCCGCCGACCAGCATGAACACGACCCCGAACACCATGTGGTGCACGTGCAGGTCGCCCGGGGTGACGTTGCCCGGCCACCAGCGGACCTGAGCGCGGATCAGGCGGACCGAGAGCCGGATGAACCCGAATCCGGCCACGAACGCGCAGAAAAAGCAGAACAGCGGCAAACGCCCGGTCTGCACGATCTCGCTACTGAACCAGCTGGACATGCTGCCCCCACCAGCCGGGCCGTCGTTTGGGTAAGCGCGCACTGCATGGTACTCAGGCACGGCGCTCGCACACGCTGCTTTCAGCCTGCTCGGCGGGGACGCTGAGTAAACACGCTCCCCGTGGCCCGCCTCGCGGGCCACGGGGAGCTTACGTCCAGGTCAGCGCACCGCGTCCGGCGGGGGCACCGGGTGGTCCAGCGAGTACCGCTCGACGATGGCCGCCTCGACACTCTCGCCCATCGCCGCGCCGGCCAGGGCGAGGTTGCGGGACCGGTCGCCCCGGTACACGACCGTGACCACGATGCCGCCGACCACCAGCCAGCCGAGCACGATGAACGGAGCGAGCGAGACCGGCCAGGCCGGCAGCGGGTTGACTGAGTAGTAGACGACCACCCCGAGGGCGACGATCCCAATGGCCGGAATCAGCAGGTGCTTGGCCCAGCTGAACTCGTCCGCGTGTTCCCGCCGGTAGAACACGAACAGGCCGATGTTGGACACCACGTAGACGAAGGCCAGCGCGAACGTGAACCAGGTGCCGGTCACGTTGTAGACGTTGGCCACGCCGATGGCCAGCGGCAGGACCAGGCCGAGCAGGACGTTTATCCCGGTCTGGACCAGGATCGCGTTGGTCGGCGTCTTGAACCGGGGATGGATCTTGGTCAGCGACGACGGGAGGGCCTTGGCCCGCGCCATGCCGTACAGGAACCGGGTGGACGCGTTGGTGCAGGCGATGGAGACCGCGATGGCCGAGTTGAACAGCGCGAACAGGACCACCAGCCAGCCGTTACCCCAGTACTTCTTGCCCAGCACGAACGAGGGCAGGACCGGGGAACTGGCGAACGAGCTGAGCCGGCTGGTGCCCCAGCCGGTGATCTGGCCCCAGGACACCACGACGAGGAATATGCCGAGGATGACGATGGAGCCGATCACCGCACGGGGGATGTTCCGCCGCGGGTTGAGGCTCTCCTCGGCCAGCGGGGCCGCCGCGTCCCAGCCGGTGATGGCGAAGATGGCGAACACCACGCCCAGGAACAGCCCGTGCGCGTTCCCCAGATGCCCGGCCGTGGTCAGCCACTGCAGGTTCAGGCCGCCCGGCCCGGGGCTGGCCAGCCCCCACACGCCGAGCGCGAGCACGATGACGGCCTCGATGATGCCCAGCACGATGAGCAGCTTCACGGACAGCTCCACACCGCGCCACGCCGTCCAGGCCACCAGCACGATGAGGAAGATCATGAACCACCACCACTCGAAGGTGATGTTGTACTCGGCCTTGAGCGTGGACTGCAGCGTGGAGCCCATGAACGAGCCCACCTGGGCGATGACCACCGGGTAGAACAGCAGGTACACCCAGGCCACCAGGAACCCGGCCCGCCCGCCCAGGGACCGGGAGACGAACGTGTAGTAGCTGCCGGTGGAGGACAGGTGCCGGCTGAACTGGGCCAGCACGTACCCGAGCAGCAGCGCGATGATGAACGCGCCCAGGTAGGCGAGGGGTGCGCCCACCCCGGCGTTCGCCACGATGAACGGGACCGTGAACAGTCCCGCGATCGCCGGGGCGATGGAGGTGACGCTCTGCATGAGCACGCCGGGCAGCGTGACCACGCCCGCCTTGAGGCGGCTCCCTGGTGCTTCGGTGACGGCGGTGCCCGCTTTATCGGTCCCGCCTGATGAATGAGCCATTGTCCATGCCCTCCCATGCCTTCGAGTTAGTCAGCCAACTCACGTAGCCAGCGCCCGCGCCCGGGCTTGTTCCTGCGGGCGCACGAACTCCTCGTACGCCTCCTCCGGTTTTGCGGATCCGTGCACGACGGCCGCGACGGCGCGGATCATCGCCTCGGGGTACTCGCTCTGGAAGATGTTGCGGCCCATGTCGACCCCGGCTGCGCCCGCCTCGACGGCCCGGTAGGCCATGGCCAGGGCGTCCAGCTCGGGCAGCTTCTTCCCGCCCGCCATCACCAGCGGCACCGGGCAGGCCGCCGTGACCGTGTCGAAGTCCTCGGCGCAGTAGTAGGTCTTGACGAAATGCGCGCCCAGCTCGGCGCAGATCCGGGTGGCCAGCCGCAGGTAGCGGGCGTCCCGGGTCAGCTCCTTGCCGACCGCGGTGACCGCGAGCACGGGGATCCCGTACCGCTGGCCCTGGTCCACCAGCCGGGTCATGTTGTGCACCGACTGGGTCTCGAACTCGCCGCCGATGAAGACCTGGACGGCCACGGCGCAGGCGTTGATCCGGGCCGCGTCCTCCATGCTCACCGCGATCTGCTCATCGGACAGCTCGCGGAGGATGCTGGGACCGCCGCTGGCCCGCAGCACGATGGGTGCGCCCGAGGCGGGCGGGATCGTGGAGCGGACCATGCCCCGGGTGGTCATCAGCGCGTCGGCGTAGCGCAGCAGCGGCACGATCGCCAGGTCGACCCGTTCCAGGCCGGTGGTGGGTCCCTGGAAGTACCCGTGGTCGATGGCGAGCATCACGGTCCGGCTGGTGGACGGCCGGAAGATCCGGGCCAGCCGGCTCTGCATCCCCCAGTCGAGGCTGCCGCAGCCCTTGAGCGGGAACACGGCGGCGGGCGCGGGCACCGAGGGCTGGAAACGCGCGCCGCTGCTGGCATCGTCGGTGTCGGCCATAGCTGGTGTCTCCCGGGGTGCTGGTCGGGTCCTGGTCGGATCGGGTCCTGGTCGGGGGTGGTCCGGGTAGGGTGGGTGGTCCGGGTGCGGTCAGGGTGCGGGTCCGGGCGGGGTCGGGAGCGGTCAGGGGTCGTCGCTAGGCGCCTGCCGCCCGCCACAGCGGGCTGAGCAGGCCGTCCTCGGACATGCCGAGCATCCGGTCGTAGATCACGCGCCAGGCCTGGTACCGCTGGTCGTAACAGGCCACGGCGCCGGCGTCCGGTTCGTAGGTGGCGCCCCGGCGGCGCAGCTCCGGGCGCAGTTCGTCGAGGCTGGCGTAGCTGCCCGCGCCGAGGCCGGCGCACAGCGCCGCGCCGAGCGCGCTGCTCTCGGTGACCACGGGCACGTGCACCGGCACGCCGAGCACGTCGGCCATGATCTGCGGCCACAGCCGCCCCTTGGCCGCCCCGCCGGTGAACGTCGCCTCGGTGAACCGCAGCCCGGTCAGCCCGGTGATGATGTCCCGGTGCCCCCGGGTCACGTACGCGGCGGCCTCCTCGAGGGCCCGCACGCAGGCCCCCCGGGCGCTGGCCGGGTCGCCGAGGCCGAACCCGGCGAACGCCGGGCTGGCGTGCACCCAGCGCCGCGCGTTCATCAGGTTCGACATGATCGCGACCACGCCACCCGATCCGGGCGGGAGCTGCGCGGCCGCCTCCTCCATGACCGTGTAAGGGTCCACCCCGCGGCGGCGGGCCAGCTCGACCTCGGCGCCGCAGAACGCGTCGCGGAACCACCGCATGCCCATGCCGCAGTAGAAGCCGATCCCCTCCAGCATCCACTCACCCGGCGTGACGTGGCAGAGCGTGCGCAGCCGGGCCTGCGGGTCGATCAGCGGCTCGGGCAGCAGCACCGTGTTCTGCCAGAAGGTGCCGGCCACCACCGTGTACTCACCGCTGGTCACCCCGGCGCCGAGCAGGCCCAGCTGCGTGTCGCCGCCGCCGGCCACCACGGGCGTGCCCGCCCGCAGGCCGGTCTGCTCCGCCGCCGCGGCGGTCACCTGGCCGACCACCGTGCCCGGGTCCACCACCGGCGGGAGCACGTCGGCGGGCAGCCCGCACAGCGCCGGGATGGTCGCCGACCAGGACCGCTGCGCGAGCGTGAACATCCCCGAGCTGGAGCCGCAGGAAGGCTCGGTGACCTGCGCGCCGGACAGCCGGTAAACGATCCAGTCGCTGAGCATGCCCAGGCTGCCGGCCGCGCCCAGGATGTCCGGCCGGTGCCGGGCCAGCCAGCGCAGCCGCGCCGGGGTGGTGATGGAGACCCAGTCGCCGGCCTCCGCGTAGATCTTCTCGGCCGCGCCCTCGCGGACCAGCTCGGCGGCTTCCTCCGCGGACCGGCTGTCCACGTTCGGGCAGGCCCAGATCTCACGGCCGGACCGGTCGTAGAGGACCACGCCCTCGCGCATGCTGGTGGCGGCGACCGCCGCGACGTCGGCGCCGGACGCGCCCGCCCCCCGCAGCGCGTCCTGCACGCAGGCGGCGATCGCCCGCCAGCCGGCCTCCACGTCGAAGTCCTGGCCGCCCGGCACTCCCGGCGGCTCCAGGTGCGCCCATTCGCGGACCGAGACCGCGGCCTGCTGCCCGGCCTCGGTGAACAGCACGGCCCGGCAGCTGCCGGTGCCCGCGTCGATGGCCAGCAGGTAACGGCCCGTCATGTCATCGCGCTTCCGGCGTGCAGCACCTGCGGGTTCACCACGTCGGCGGGTACCCGGCCGGCCAGCAGGCTAGCCACCGCGGCCACCGCGCGGCGCGCGCCCCGGCCCAGCGTCTCCGCCGTGGCCCCGCCGATATGCGGCGTGACAACCACGTTCGGCCGGCCCAGCAGCGGGTGCCGGGTGCCTTCGGCCGGGCGTTCCAGCACGTCCAGGGCCGCGCCGGACAGGGTCCCGGCCGCCAGCGCCGCGGTCAGGGCGTCCTCGTCGACCAGGGACTCGCGGGCCGTGTTGATGAAGCAGGCGCCGGGGCGCATCAGGGCGAACTCGGCCCGGGAGAACATGTGCCGGTTCTCCGGCGTGGCCCGGGCGTGCAGGGAGACGACATCGGACCGGGCCAGCAGGGTATCCAGCGGGACCAGGCCGACCCCGTCCGCGCCCTCGGTGAGGAGCGGGTCATAGGCCAGGACGGTGAAGCCGAGTGCCCGGGCCCGGGCCGCCACCTCCCGGCCGACCCGGCCCAGGCCGACCAGGCCGAGGGTGACGCTGGCCGCCTCCTGGCCGAAGTACTCACTGCCCTCGAACACGGACTCCGCGAACGAGCCCCGCTGGAGCAGGTCGGAGCTGGCCCGCGGCACCATCCGGATCAGCAGCAGCGCGAACGCGATCGTGAGCTCGGCGACCGCTTCCGCGTTCTTGCCCGGGGTGTTGACCACCGGGATGCCCCGGTCGGTCGCCGCGGCGACATCCACGTTCACGGGACCGCCGCGGGCGACGCACACCAGGCGCAGCGGCGCGGCGTCGAGCACCTCGGAGCTGACCGGCGCGCCGTGCACGATGAGCACGTCGTGCCCGGCCACGGCCTGGGCGATGTCGGCCGGATCGCCGACGTACTCCCGGAGCCGGTACTCCGATTCGGTGCGCGGCGGCGCGAACGCGACCCCCTCGATCTGCATCGAGGTCACCTCCACCTCCTCGCCGAGCCGCGCCAGCGGCTCGGCGTAGGCGGACAGCGGCAGGTAGGGATCCCCGATCACGAGGACCCGCACCGGGTCCGGCCTATCCGACGGAACACGGGCCGACGGAACACGGGCCGACGGAGCACCGGCCGACGGAACACGGGCCGACGGAGCACCGGCCGCGGGACTGTGCCTCTCGGGACCATGGCTCACGGGAAGACGTACGTGGGCTCGAGGTCGATCGCGTGCCCGCTGCCCGACTCGAGGACGAACTTGAGCATCGGCGACGTGTCCAGGTAGTAGAACTCGATGGACTCCCCGATCCGCCCGCCCATCAGGATCTCCGCGCCGCGCTCGCTCCAGTGCTTCTTGAGCGCCTCGCTGTCCTCGGTGGAGTGCTTCATGCAGGCGATGTGCTGCACGCCCTCGCCGTGGGTGTCCAGGAACTCCTGGTAGATGCTGGGGCCGCTGACCGGCTGGATGAGCTCGAAGCCGAGCCCGTTCACCGATGTCTCGGCGCCGATCATGCGGAATTCCGTCTTCTCGCCGCGGACCACGGTGTCGTGCAGCAGCGGCGGCTTGTAATCGAACACGCTCCACGGCCCCCAGCCGAGATTCTCGGTGTAGGACCGCAGGGCGGATTCCATGTCGGCCACGACCACCGCGATCTGGGTGATGGTCATCGGGACCGGGGGCACCACGATGCGCCCGCCGTTACTGCCTGCCATCTGCTACCTCCTGGATCGGGCCTGCGGGGACGGGGTGGAGCAGCGCCTGGGTCATCAGTTCCAGGTTGGCCGCCGGGCTGCGGCCAGATCCAGGGCGGGCGAAGATCGCGCTGCCGCTGACCAGGACGTCGATGTCCCAGCCGGCCATCTCGGCCGCGTTGGCCAGGCTGACACCGCCGTCCACGCCGACCAGCACGTCGGCGCCGGCCTGGGCGGCCAGCTCGCGGACGGCTGCGACGCGGCGGCGGGTGCCGGCCGCCGGGGCCTGGCCGGACCAGCCGGGGTTGACCGCGAGCACCAGGATCAGGTCGGCCAGTTCGAGGACCGGCTCGACCGCCTGCACCGGGGTGCCCGGGTTGATCGCGACGCCGCGCAGGAAGGACCGGGGCTCGCCGGCGAGCTGGGTCATCTCCTGCAGGGTGCGGTGCAGGTGCCGGGTGGCCTCGGCGTGCACGGTGATGACCGACGCCCCGGCCGCCGCGATGTCCGGGACCAGCCGCCGTGGCTCCTCCACCATCAGGTGCGCGTCCACCGGGAGGCCGGTGGACGCGACCGCCGCCACGAAGGCTGGGCCGACGGTGAGCTGCGGGCAGAACGCCCCGTCCATCACGTCCACGTGCGCCCAGGCCGCGGTGCCGCGGAGGATCTCCAGCTCTGCGCCCAGCCGGGTCAGGTCGGCGGTGATCACCCCGGCACTCAGGCGGGGGGCGGTCAGGCCGGGAACGGTCACTAGGGTCCGCCTCCCCTCACCGGGCAGAGCATTCGCTCATGAAGTGCACATCTGCTCGCGTGGAAGAAGTATCAGCCTGTACGCCACCCTTGGCAAGGCCCTGACCGGGAAATTTCCTGGTCCGGGGATGGGCGGGCGGCTGCGGCGGCCCCGCTCAGCCCGCGGCCGCTCCCGGGGGCCCGGCTCAGCTTCGCTGGAGCTCAAGCAAGCGCAGCGCGACAAGCTCGTTGGTCACCAGGACATCGAGGAACCCGCCGCGCAGCGCCCCGAGGATGGCTTCCGTCTTGTGCAGGCCGCCGGCCACGCCCACGACCTTCGGGATGGAGGCCAGGTCGGACAGCTCGATGCCGATCCGCCGCTCATGGATCGGCAGGCTGACCACCGTGCCGTTCGCGTCGAAGAACTGGCCGAGGATGTCGCCCACCACGCCGCGGTCGCGGAGCAGCCGTGCGTCGGCGGCCTCCAGGTAGCCCATCTGCACGATGGTCGCGTCGGCCGAGGGGGTGCCCACCCCGACGATGGCCTGATCCACGTCGCACGCCTGCTTGAGAACCTGCTGGATGGCGGGCTCCGCCTTGAGGGCGGCGGCCAGGCGGGGGGTGGAGGCCACGATCGGCGTGGGGATGATGGTGGCTGTGGTGGCCTCCGGCTCCGCGCCGCCCTCACTCTTGGACGACAGGATCGTCTGCAGGTAGCCGTCCACGCCGCCGGTCAGCGTGACCATGTGCACCGGGCCGACGGCCCCGAAGTTCACCGAGGCGATGACCCGGGACACGGTCTCGCCCCAGCCGACCCCGAGGGTGCCGCCCGGGCGCAGGTGGGTGCCCATGAACTGCGCCCCGCCCAGCCCCAGCCTCATGTTGAGCTGGTGATGGTCGGCGGGTTCCTTGTCATGATCCGGGACCACCAGGGCCTCGGTCAGGTTGAAGGTGCGCCGGAGCTGGCTGCTCACCTCGAACGCGTCGAGGTGTTCCGCGTTCAGGTTGATGGACACCAGGCCGACCTTCCGGGCCCGGTCCAGCATCCGCCCGACGGAGGCCCGGGAGACCGACAGCCGCCGGGCGATCTCGTCCTGGGTCAGCTCGTCCTTGTAGTAGAACCAGGCCACCCGGAGCAGCAGTTCCTCCGCGGCCGCCTTGCTCTCGCCAGACTTATTTACGGTGCTACTCACGATCGATCACCTGCCCGCCGTCCAGCGGGATGACCGCCCCGGTCAGGAAGGCGGCCACCGGGCTGAGCAGCAGCACGATCCACTGCGCGACCTCCTCGGGACGGCCGATCCGGCCCAGCGGTACCTGGCTGCCCAGCCAGCGGTAGGCCTCGTCCAGGTCGTCGGCCCAGGTCGCGTGGATGGGCGTGTCGATGGGGCCGGGTGCGATGCCGTTGATCCGGATCCCGAGCGGGGCCAGTTCGCCAGCCAGCGTCTTGGTCAGGTAGTCCAGCGCCGACTTCGTCATCCCGTACACGGACTGGCCCACCCGGTGCAGGGTGCCCGAGGACGAGCTGATGTTGACCACGGCCCGGACCGGGGACTCGCGCAGCGCCGGCAGGGCCGCCTGGATCAGGAAGAACGGGGCGCGGATGTTCGTGGCCAGGTGCTCGTCGAAGCCGCCGGTGTCCCAGTCGGCCAGCGCCTTGTGCCGGACCACCGCCGCGTTATTGACTAGCCCGTCGATCCGGCCGTAGCGGGCGGCGGCGGCCCCGGCGATGCGCTGCGGGCTAGCCGGGTCGGCCAGGTCGGCGGGGACACACAGCGCGTCGCCGCCCGCGGAGCGCACCTGGGCGGCTACCTCCTCCAGCGGGTCCGGGCGCCGCCCGACCAGGACCACGTGGGCCCCGGCGCTGCCGAGCAGGAGGGCGGTGGCGGCACCGATGCCGCTGCCCGCACCGGTCACGATGACCGCCGCGCCGGCCAGTCCCGGATCGGCCGGGACCGCCGGGACAGGTTGAGGCAGCGCTGACATTCAGCCTCCCGGAGTCGATCCGATGATTTCCGCAGCGTGTGCATTCGTCAAGCGCATGAGCGCCTGCTCAGTTCGGCCTGGCTCCGGGGGATTCTGCTCACCAGGACTCTCCAGGGCTCACCAGGACTCCCCGGGGCGCCCGGCTAGCCCGTGATGACCGGGACCGCGGGGGATCACGGGCCAGATATCCACCACGACGCCGTCGCGGACCACGTGAAAGGCGTCGTAGTAGTTGACCGTGCTCGGAGAGTACCCCGGCACCAGGGTCACCGGATCGCCCACGCACAGCGCCGAGCCGGTGTCCGCGCCGAAGATCCCGTGTTCCTCATCGAACCGGACGACGGGGTGGTCATGGCCGATCATGGTCACGTCGGCCGGCGCCGCGACCGACTTGGAGCCCGCGTCCACGATGACCAGGCCGCTCTGCCTGCTGATCACGCTGGCCTGGATGGTCAGCGAGTGCTCGAAGCCCGGCACCATCTGCCCGTGGTAGTTGTCCATGGCCACGTAGGTGCCGGCCTGGATCTCGGTGATCCCCGGGAAGCCTGCCGTCCACTCCCAGGTGGCCACGCCGCCCGCGGACCGGATCGGGCAGCCGATCCCGCCGGACTCCAGCCGCTCCGCCACCCCGGTGAAGAAGGTCATCGCGGCCTTCTGCCGATCGCGGCGCAGGTCGTGGTCGAGAGTCAGCGAGCAGTGCCCTTCGTAGCCGGTGATGCCGTCCAGCCGCAGGCCCGGGAGGTCCGCGATCCGCCGGGCCAGCGCCAGGGCGTCATCCTCGCTGTCGGTGCCGCACCGGCCCATCCCGGTATCCACCTCGATCATGACGCCGAGCGTGGACCCGGCCCGGACCGCCGCCGCGGACAGGGCGGCCGCGTTCGGCGCCTCGTCCACCGCGACCAGGATCCGGTGACTGGCGGCCAGCTCGGCGAGCACCCTGATCTTGTCCGGATGGGCCACGGTGTTGACCACGAACAGGTCGTCCAGCCCCGCGTCGGCGAGCACCACCGCCTCCCACACCGTGGCCATCGACAGCCCGGCCGCGCCGGCCTGGACCTGACGCCAGGCCAGGTCCGGGCTCTTGTGCGTCTTGTAGTGCGGCCGGATAGTAGTGCTGCCCATCTCGCGCAGCGCGGCGGCCATCCGGTCGATGTTGCGCTGCGCCGCGTCGATGTCGAGCACGAGGGCCGGGGTGATCAGGTCCTCCCGCGGCCGCCCGACCGCGGCGCCGTACTGCCGCCTGACCTGTTCCCGGGCTCCGGCCAGGAGGGGGGAGTCGTCCAGCATCGCAGTCCTTCCCATGTCGGGCCTTCCCATGGTCTGGCCTTTGGTCTGGCCTTCCTACAGTTCCGCATTCACGATGAAGCCGCCGTCCACCAGCAAGGTGGCCGAGGTTACGTAGCTGGCATCGGGGCACAGCAGCCAGGCGATGGCCGCGGCCAGTTCCGCGGGCTCGGCGCCGCGGTGCAGCGCGACCCGCTCGGTGTAGTACGCCAGCGCGGCCGGGTCGTCCATCAGCGGCGCGGCCATGTCCGTCTTGACCCAGCCTGGCTCGACCGCGTTGACCCGGATGCCGTGCCCGCCGAGGTCGCGGCCGAGCGCCTTGGCCAGCATGCTGATGGCGCCCTTGGTGCCGCAGTAGGCGGTCTGCCCGGGCGCGCCCACATGGGCGGAGATCGAGCTGACACAGCAGATCGCCCCGCCGTGCCCTTCGGCGATCATCTGCTTGGCGCTCTCGGTGCAGACCATCCAGGTGCCGCGCACGTTGGTCTCGAACAGCAGGTTGAAATCCTCGACGGTCGTCTCGTCCCAGGCCATGAAGGGGTTGACCGCGGCGTTGGAGACCACGCAGTCGAGCCGGCCGCCCTGGCCGGCCACCGCGTGCACCATGTCCGTGACCTGGGCGGGGTCACGCATGTCCGCGGCCAGGCCGAAGCCCTCACCGCCCGCCTCGCTGATCTGCCCGAGGGTGGCGGCCGGGTCCTGCCCCGGCCGGTGGTTCACCGCCACGACCGCGCCCTCGGCGGCGAGCCGGACCGCGGCGGCCTGCCCGATCCCGGTCGCCGCCCCGGTGACCAGTGCGACCTTGCCCTCGAAACGGCGCTCCATGACTCACGTCCTGTCCGGAAGATGGCTGACCAGAAGGTGTGCTCAGAAGATGGCGATCGGATTCCACGGCGACCCGGTCGCGCCGGGCAGCCGGAGCGGCAGCCCGACCACCATGAACTCGTCCCGCTCCTCCTCCGCGCACGCCTGGGCCAGGTCCTCGAGCTGGAGGCTGTCCGAGGCGAACATGCCCATGGCGGTGATCTGCAGCGGGTGGATCGGGTACAGGATGCCCTCGACGTTGCTGGGCACCGTCTCCCCGTCGCCGTCCGGCAGGAACGCCGCGATCCGCCGTTCGTGCATCCACGGGATCGTGTCCACGTGCAGGCCCGCCTTGCCCTCCCCGGCGGGCGGGTAGTCGTTGCTCCACGCGCCAAGCTCCAGGCGGCGCCGGTGGTGGCCGGTGCGGAAGACCAGGATGTCGCCCGCACCGAGCCGCACCCCCTGGGCCTGCTCGGCCGCCTCCAGTTCGGCCCGGGTCACCGCCTCGCCCGGCTCCAGCCAGGCCACCCCGCGCAGCCGGGGGATATCGAGCAGCACCCCCCGGCCGACCAGCCCGGTGCCGTAGCTGGTCACGTCCAGCGCGGTGGCGCCCCTGCTGGTCATCACCTCCAGGGCGGGCCGGCCGTTGTAGACCTGGCCCCGGTAGGCGATGTGGCACAGGGCGTCCATGTGGGTGTGGCAGTCGCCGTGGAAGGCCAGGCCCAGGTAATCGGTGGCGAAGGTCAGGCTGCCCGAGCCGATGTCGATGTCGTGCCCCTGGACCACATGATGGGTGACCGGGCTCGGGTTGTCCGGGCCGGCTGCGGTGTTCATCGGGATCGACATGGTCACCTGCCGGCCGGACCGGACCAGGGCGGCGGCCGCCCGCACGTGATCGGGGGTGAGGTAGTTGAGCGTGCCACGCTCGTCGCCGGCCCCCCAGCGGCCCCAGTTCTTGACCGCCTCGAAGATCTCCTCGAATTCCGCCAGCGTGACTGGCGCGGGCGGGGTCAGCTCCGCCATGACCTAGTGACCGCCGGTCTGCTCGAACACCAGCTGCGCCCGGCGCATCCAGTCGGCATCAGCATCCCGGGGAGGCCGACCGCGTTCTCCCGCAGTTCGGTCTTGACGCTGCCCTTGCTCGACTCGCCAGTCTCTATGGTCACCGGGTCTCCTTCCTGTCACCTGACGGAAACAGGATCAGCTGAGCGCAGAGCATTCGCTCACGGATTGACCATCCGTTCACAGGAGTATCAACCGGCCCGGCCAGGCTTGGCAAGACTCAGCCGGGATCTGAGATCCGGGACACCCGGTCCCCGAACTCGTCCAGGGCGGCCGCGCCGTGCAGCGCGCCGATCTCCAGGTCGTAGTGGCGTGTCTCACCGGGGTCGAGCCACTGCAGCTCGCTGCGCTCCCGCGCGTCCGCCCGGCCCGCGTCCCGGTTCGTGCTCGGCTCCAGGCCCAGCGCGTAGGTGCCCTCGCCGGGCATCCGCCACACGGTGTGGTGCGGCAGCTGGCCGATCCGGAACACCTGGTAGACCCCCAGTTCCCGGGCCCGGTTCAGCAGTCCCACCGGGACGGTCCCGGCCGGCTCGGCGATGAGCTCGTGCTCGAAGCACGCTTCCGTGGCCCCGGGGACGGGGGCCGGCATGATCTGGTACCCGTTGACCGGAACGCCGTAGTCGGTGCTGGTCCGGCGGCTGGGCACGACCAGCTCGGCGCCCTCGTCGAGCACCGGGAAGCCCGCGTTGCAGTGGTAGAGGAACATGTGCGAGGTCCGCGTGTGCCCGGTGTTCTCGACCTCGTCGTGGATGGTGAACCGGGACTCGCCGACCCGGGCCTCGATCCGCCGCCGCAGCACGAGCTGCTCGGCGAACACCGCGGACTGGAGCACCTCACCCTCCGCCCACAGCACGCACTCGTCGCCGTCCCAGCGCTCGCCGTACCCGGCCAGCCGGGCGGGCAGGCCGCCGGCCCGGCCGTGCAGCCCGTAACGCACCGACGGCTGGATGTGCGGCTGGCCGAAGTGCGCGGCGGTGTCGTCGGCCGGCCCCAGGGTGTGGTCCAGCCCGCAGGTCACGACCATGCCGCCGCCCCAGGCGCGGAACCAGCCCCACTCGCCCGGCTCGTAGTACCAGGGGCCGCTGACCCCGGCCCCGGACAGCCAGCTCAGCGGCTGCCCGGACAGCTCGCACCGGCCCACGTCGAAGCAGCGGTTGACCAGCACCTCGAACGCGAACCCGGTGCCGGTCCGGAACTCCAGCACCCGGACGCCGCGGCCCAGGCCATCGCCCAGCGTGACCAGGCGCACTCCCGCGACCTGTTCCAGGCGCCCGACCCGGCGCAGCAACCCGGCCCGGGGGTAGGCCGTGCCGAACAGCTCAGGCATGTGGTCAGCCATCCTCACCAGGGCGAAAACCCAAGTTCTCCCAATTGTGCGCAAATGTCAAGGTACTGAGCGTTCGCTCACGCCGGGGCCAGCGGCGTTGAGACCACGGTGCGGATTGGTGTGAATATCAGTTGGCAGCGGACCGGCCGGGGCGGCAGACTAGTCCTATGCGTGGTCGTCTGAAAGCCATGCTGGACGGGGTGGGCTGGTCAGTGGGACTGGCGGCCGCGCTGTTCGCCTTTGCGCTGCTCTTCGTGCTGCTGGACCTCCAGGCACCCGAAAGTGTCCTCTGGACGGGCCACCATGTGGTCGTCACCGAGCAGCACGGCCTGGCGACGTTCCGGTGGCAAGGGCAGGCCTACACGGTTGACGTGCCTGGATTCGGATCGGGCCCGGTGGACATCTATTTCAATCCCGGCAATCCTTCGGCCGCCATGGCCGAGAACGTGCCTGACCGGGTCTTCGCCGCACTGTTCGTCGGGGTGCCGGCGATCGCCGCCTGGGCGTGCTCCTGGCCGGCCTGACCCGGAAGCGGCGCTGGGCGCGCCGCCAGAGCCGCAAACGCGCGTCCTACGGCAGCGGCCTGGACCCGGGCTTCGTCGCCCGGCAGTTGCAGGCGCGCCGGGGCGGCCGGCAGTGAGCCTTGGCCAGGCACGTGAGTGGGCCGGACCGTCCTACCTGGCCCCGGCGGGCTCGCCGCGGGTGAAGCGGAACACGGTCTGGTAGCTCCGCTCCTCGCCGTGGGCCAGCCAGATCATCGAGCCGTCCTCGCGGGCGGCGGCGTCGCCGGCCACATGATGCGTGGAGGGCTCCAGCCCCACCGCGTAGCTGCCCTCGCGCAGGTTCAGCCACTCGAAGAAGGCCGGGAACGCCGCCGGGTCGTAGTCCAGCTCGAACGCCCGGCCCCGGGCCGCGTTGGCCACCCGGACCCGCTGCCGCCCGTCCGGGTCCGGGATGAGCGCGTGCTCGTACACCTGCTCCGCGAACCCGGGCTGCGGGCCGGGGAAGACCAGGTGCGAGACGCCCTGCTCGGCCACGCTGTCGCTCTGCCACAGGGTCGCCGCGATGGGGGCGTCGAACACGGCGCCCTCGTCCAGCAGCGGCCAGCCCACGTTGACGTGGTACAGGAACATGTGCGGGGTCAGGTCGAAGCCCGCGTTGCGGACCCGGTCGGTGAGCCGGATCTCCGTTCCGCCCAGGTCGGCCTCGATCCGCCGGTGCAGCACCAGGTTCTCGGCGAAGATCGCGGCCTGGTGGATCTCGCCCTCGGCCCACAGCACGCAGCGGCCGGAGTCCCACCGCTCGCCGTAGCCGGTGAGCCGGGCCGGGATGTTGGCCACCCGGCCGTGCAGCCCGTGCCGGACATTCAGCCGCGGCGGGTAGTGGTACTGCCCGGAGGCGACCTCGCCGCCGAACAGCGTGTGGTCCAGCCCGGCCGTGACCACCAGGCCGGACATGCTGCGCAGCCAGGACAGCCCGGCCTCGTCGTGGTGCTCGTGCAGCCCGGGGTGGCGGAACCCGGTGGCGGACCGCCAGCCGACGGACAGGTCGTCGAACTCGGCCAGGCCGATGTCCATGGCCCGGTCGACCAGCACGTCGAAGCGCAGGCCACCGCCGGTGCGGAACTCCAGCACCCGGATCCCGCGCTCGCTGCCGTCGTCGAGCACCACGGCCCGCACGCCGCCTGCCGCGGCGAGGTCGCCGGTGACCCGTTCGAGGACCAGACGGCCCGGGGTGGTCTGTCCTGCGGACATGCTGGCACTCGTCACGACATCACCCATCCACCGTTGACTTGGATCGTCTGGCCGCCGCGAACAGCTCGTTGACCCGCCGGACCAGCCCGGCGTGCGGCGCACCGGCCAGCAGCCCCTCGCGCAGCGCGGCCGAGGCCGCGGCCTGGAACTCCGGGTAGCCCGCGAACCGCGGCCGCACCCACGCCTGCTCCAGGGTGGCCAGGGTGGCGCGGTAGAAGCCGCCGCCCGCCGCGTCGGCCCCCGGGTGCTCCCACGCCTGCCGGGCCGAGCTCTGGCCGCCGAGCTCGGCGTAGAGGCCGACCTGCACCTCGTCCGAGAGCAGGGTCCTGATCACGGCCGCGGCCGCGCCGAGCTCAGCCGCGGACCGGGTTATGGCCAGGCCGGTGCCGCCGAGCACGCTGCCGATCCCGCCCGGGCCGGCCGGCGCGTCGAAGGCGGCCAGCCGGGATGATCCCGGCTCGCCCGCCAGCGGTCGCTGGTAGGTCACGTACCCGTAGACCAGCGGGCAGTAGGCCGGGCCGCCGCTGGTGGCCATCGCATCCAGCACGCCGATCGGGTTGCGCTGGGACAGCTCGCGGTCCGCGCAGGCCAGCAGCTCGGCCAGGACGGCGAGGGCGGCGGTGCCTGCCGTTTCGCTCACAAACGGTCCGTCCGCGGCCGGTGCCCGCGTCCCGGCCGGCCCGGGCCGGGCTGGTGCCGCCGCCGGTGGCGATCCGGCCGCCACGCAGATCGCGCTGAACATCAGCAGCGCGTGCGGCCCGCCCAGGCACAGTGTGGTCTCGTGGTCCCGGGCGGCCTGGCAGGCCTGCGCCCAGGTCGCGGGCCGCGCGTCCATCAGGTCCGGCCGGGCCACCGCGACCTGGGCGGCGGCGTCCAGCGGCAGCGCCCACGGCCGGCCGTCCAGCACGTAGCTGTCGTAGGAGGCGCCGGCGGATGCCGCCCGCCAGCCGGACAGCTCCTGCTCGCCGAACACCTCGTCCAGCGGCAGCAGGGCGCCGTCGCGGACCGCCTCGCCCAGCCCGGGATGGTCCACGACCAGCAGGTCGAAGTCGTCAGCCAGGGTGCGCAGCGGCCGGGACTCGAACTCCTCCAGCCGCTGCCGCTGCCAGCGCACCGACACATCCGGTTCCAGGGTCGCGGCCAGCGCGTCCAGCACCAGGTAGCCGCGCGGGTGGTCCCAGGTCAGCCCGCGCAGCCGGACGGTCATGAGGTGCCTGCGGGGCGGCCGCCGGGCTCCGCCCCACTGGTGGTCTGGGGTTCGCTGACGCCCGCGGGCTCGCCGTCGACCGGGGTCTGCGCGGCGGGCGGAATCTCGGCCGCCCCGGGCGCGGCGACCACGCCGCGGCCGGCCAGCCGGTCCGCCGCCTCGCGGTCGTAGCCCAGCTCGGCGAGGATCTCCCGGGTCTGCTCCCCGGCCAGCGGTGCGCCGCGGTACACCTCCGGCGGGGTGGCGCTGAACCGGTACGGGAAGCCGGGCGTGGTGACCCGTCCCTCGGTCGGGTGGTCGTAGCTGACCAGCGAGCCGTTGTGCCGTACCTGCGGGTCGGCCAGCACGCCCGCGTAGTCGTACACCGGGCCGGCCCAGATGCCGCGCGCGTCGAACTCGGCCAGCCACTCGGCCGTGCTGCGCTCCGGCAGCCGGGCCCGGACCAGCGCGGTGATCTCATCCCGCCTGGTGTGCCCGTCCACGTCGTCGTCCATCCCGGCGAACTCGGGAAGGCCGAGCACCTCGCCGAGCTGGGCCAGCGGCGGGAAGGCCAGGGCCAGGTACCCGTCCGCGGTCGCGAACGTCCCGTAGGGCGCCCGGATATAGGTGTGGCCGTGGACCTCGGCCCCGCGGTGCTGCGGGACCCCGCCCACCGTGTAAATCGCCAGCTCCTGGGCCTGCACCGCGATCGCGGAGTCCAGCATGTTGACCGTGACCAGCTGGCCCTCGCCGGTGCGCTCCCGGTGCAGCAGGCCGGCCAGGGCGCCCTCGAACGCCCCGTACCCGGTGATCGCGTCCACCGCGTAGGTGCCCGCGGGCGCGGGCGGGTCGCTGGCCCGGCCCACGTTGAACATGGCCCCGCTCATCGCCTGGAGCAGCATGTCCTGGCCCGGCCGGTTCGCGTACGGGCCGCTCTCGCCGTACCCGGAGATCGACACGTACACGATGTCCGGGCGCACGGCCCGGATGGACTCGTAGTCCATGCCGAGCCGCTCCGCCACCCCCGGGCGGTAGTTCTGCAGGAACACCTGGCTGCGCCGGGCCAGCTCCAGCACGATCTCCCGGCCCTCGGGTGACTTCAGGTTGACCGCCAGGCTGCGCTTGTTCCGGTTCAGCGACAGGAACGACGCGTTGACCTGGTGGCCGGCCGCACCGCCGGCCGGGGTGTGCCGTTGCCACTCGCCGCCGGTCGGCTCCACCTTGACCACGTCCGCGCCCAGGTCACCCAGGCGCATCGCGGCCAGCGGGCCCGCCATCGCGATGGTCAGGTCGACGACCCGGTAGCCGGACAGGATGCCCATCTGCTCTCCTTATCTGGCCTGGAACACTCATCTGGCCTGGAACACTCATCTGGCCCGGAACACGGGCGGCCTGCGCTCCGCGAAGGCGGCCCGGCCCTCCGCGGCGTCCTGCGTGGCGAAGCAGATCGTCTGCAGCTGGCGCTCGTAGTCGATGGCCCGGCCCAGCGGCATCTCGAACGCGGCGCGCAGGTTCTTCTTGGCCGTCTGCGCGGCGACCGGGGCCCGGCTGGCGATGGTGGCGGCTAGCTCGCCAGCCCTGGCGGCCAGGTCGTCCGGGGGCAGCACCTCGGTGACCAGCCCCCAGCGCAGCGCCGTGGCGCTGTCGACCGGATCGCCGGTGAGCAGCATGACCGCGGCGTTGCCCGGGCCGATGCTGTGCGCGAGCAGCGCGGACATCCCGCCGCCGCCGATCCAGCCCAGCTTGATCTCCGGGGCGGCGAACGTGGCGGGCCCGGCGGCCAGCCGGATGTCACAGGCCAGGGCCAGTTCCAGGCCGCCGCCCAGGGCGTACCCGTTCACCGCGGCGATGACCGGCGGGCGCAGCAGCCGGATCGTGTCGCAGTAGTCCGGGCGGTTCCCGAACTCCCACGGGGTCGCGTAGTCGTCCAGCCCGCCGATGTCGCTGCCGGCGCAGAACGCCCGCCCGGTGCCGGTCAGCACGACCGCCCGCACCTGCGGTTCCTCGTTCACGTGGGTGACGTGGCTGATCAGCGCCGCGGTCATCGACGGCGTGAACGCGTTGAGCTTGGCGGGCCGGTCGATGGTGAGCACGGCGACCTGATCGCGGATCTCCATCCGCACCCGGCCGGGGTCATCCGTCATGGGTTGCTGCTCCTTCCGCGGTCTGCGGGGCCGCCGCGTCCGCGTTCTGCTCGCGGATCAGGTCCGCGCGGGCGCCCTCGACGATCTCGCGCATCGCGGCCTCCGCCTTGCGGTGATGGCCGCGCTGGATGGCCTCGGCCACCTGCTGATGGGCGGGCAGTGTCTTGCGGTTGTGCGCGACCGAGTGGGTGTGCAGCGGGCGGATCGCGCCGAGCGCCACGCTGACCACGTCGTGGATGTACAGCAGCAGGTCGTTGCCGCAGGCCGCGAACACGGCCCGGTGGAAGGCCAGGTCGGCCGCGATGAACTCATCCGGCGCCTCGACCGTGGCCCACAGCGCGCTCATCGACGCGGCGATTACCCCGCGCTGGGCCGCGCTGGCTGACTCCGCGGCCAGCCGGGCCGCCCCCGGCTCCAGCGCGACCCGCAGGCCGGCCAGGGCCCGGATGTCCGCCGGGCTGGCGTCCTGCGAGTAGCGCCAGCGCAGCACGTCCGGATCGAGCAGGTTCCACGATTCCCGCGGCCGCACCCGGGTCCCGGCGCTGGTCCGGCTTTCCAGCAGTCCCTTGCCCGCCAGCACCTTCACCCCCTCGCGCAGCGCCGAGCGGCCCACCTCGAAGCGGCCGACCAGCTCGTCCTCGGTGGGCACCGGGCTGCCCGGGCCGAGCTCACCGCGCACGATCGCCGCCCCCAGCGCGTGCACCACCTGGGCGTGGCGGGCCTGGCCGGGGTAGGCGGCGGTCACGGGCGGTGCTCCGTTCCTGGGCTGGCGTTCGGAGGCTGGCGTTCGGATGCTGGGTCCTGGCTGGGCGTTCCCGGGCTGAACATCCTGGTCAGGACGTCCTGGCCCGGATGCTGACCAAGACGAGGCTACGGTCCCGCCCCCGCGCACGTCAACATGTTCATCGGATGAAGTTCACCATTGATCTGATGAAGCGTTGACGCCACCGGCCCCCCGCCGTACGCTGCCCGGAGGGTGGCCGGGCGGGCCGCCGGACCGGGCGGAGGAAGACCAGTGCAGCTGATCAGGTACCGCGCTGGGGACGGCGCCCCGCAGGTCGGGGTGCTCGACGGTGACGAGGCCCGGCCGCTGCCCGGCGTGGCGTCCATGGCCGACCTGCTGGCCCGGCCGCTGACCTGGATCCGCGGCGCGTGCGAGACCCTGCTCGCCGGGGCCGGCCCGGACGGGTCCTCGTTGCGGAGAATAAGCGTGCTGGCGCCCGTGGACGGGGCGACCGAGGTGTGGGCCGCCGGGGTGACCTACGAGCGCAGCATGCACGCCCGGGTCCAGGAGAGCCTGGATTCCGCCGATATCTACGACCGGGTGTACACCGCGCCGCGGCCCGAGCTGTTCTTCAAGTCCGCCGCGTGGAAGGTAGCCGGTCCCGGCGACCGGGTCAGCGCGCGGGCCGACTCCCAGGTCGATGTGCCCGAGCCGGAACTCGCCGCCGTGCTGAACGCCGAGGGCGACGTGGTCGGGTACACCATCTGCAACGACATGAGCTCCCGGTCGATCGAGGGGGAGAACCCGCTCTACCTGCCGCAGGCCAAGATCTACCTGGGCGGCTGCGCGGCCGGCCCGGGGATCCGGCCCGCCTGGGAGGTCCCGGACCCGTACGGGCTGACCATCGAGATGACCATCAGCCGGGGCGGCGGGACCGCCTGGACCGGCCAGGCCAGCACGGCTGGCCTGCGCCGGACCGTCACCGAGCTGGCCGCGTTCCTGTTCCGCGAGGACGAGTTCCCGGCGGGCGTGCTGCTGTCCACCGGGACGTCCCTGGTCCCGGACCTGCCGTTCACGCTCCAGGCCGGCGACGAGATCCGCATCGCGATCTCAGAGCTCGGCGAGCTGGTCAACCACGTGGTCCGCGGCAAGGCCGCGCTGCGCGCCTGACCGCGGCCGCGCACCTCAGCGGCCGATCGCGTCCAGCTCCGCGGCCGCATCGGCCGGCAGCCGGAGGGCGGCGCTGGCGACGTTCTCGCGCAGGTGCTGCACCGACGAGGTGCCGGGGATCAGCAGGATGTTCGGTGACCGCTGCAGCAGCCAGGCGAGCGCGACGGCCATCGGGGTCGCGCCGAGCCGCTCCGCGACGTCCTGCAGGGCGACCGACTGCAGCGGTGAGAAGCCGCCGAGGGGGAAGTACGGCACGTAGGCGATGCCCTGCCGCGCGGTGAGGTCCACCAGGGTGTCGTCGCCGCGGCGGGCGATGTTGTAGAGGTTCTGCACGCAGGCGACCGGCGCGATCGACTGCGCCTCGGCGAGCTGCCCGGCGGTGACGGTGCTGAGGCCGAGGTGGCGGATCAGCCCCTGCTGCCGCAGCCCGGCGAGCGCCCCGAACTGCTCCGCGATCGAGCCCGGCTCGGGCTCGTCCTGGCCGCCGACGCGCAGGTTCACCACGTCGAGCGTGTCGAGCCCGAGGTGCCGCAGGTTGTCGTGGACCGCAGCGGTCAGCTCCACGGGCGTGCGGGCGTGCAGCCAGCCGCCCTGCTCGTCACGGCGGGCCCCGACCTTCGTGACGATGTGCAGGTCGTCCGGGTACGGCGCGAGCGCCTCGCGGATGATCTCGTTCGTGACGTACGGCCCGTAGAAGTCGGACGTGTCGATGTGATTGAGGCCGAGGTCCACGGCCGTGCGCAGCACGGCGATCGCGGCGTCGCGGTCCTTCGGCGGCCCGAAGACCCCCGGCCCGGCCAGCTGCATGGCGCCGTAGCCGACGCGGGTGAGCTCAAGATCGGCGACGCGGTAGGTGCCGCCGGGGAGATCGTGCGAAGTCATGGTTCCTTCCTGTTCCGCGGGCGCATGCCGGGAACCTCATCCAGGATGCTCCCGTCACGGCGGGGCAGCGAGGGCCCTGCCTATCCTGGGACCGCCACGGCCAGGATCACCGGCCGCCCCGCCGGTACAGTGGGCTCGTGGCCAGGTCAAACGTGCTAGGCGAGTACCTGCGCGCGCGCCGCGAGCTGGTGGACCCCGCGGATGCGGGACTGCGCGTCACGGGCGTCCGGCGGACGCCGGGCCTGCGCCGTGAGGAGGTCGCGACCCTGGCCGGCATCAGCGCCGACTACTACCTGCGGCTCGAGCAGGGACGCGACCGCAACCCGTCGGCGCAGGTGCTCGAGGCGCTGGCCCGCGTGTTCGGGCTCGACGCGACCGCGACGCAGTACCTGCTGGGCCTGTCCACGGCCCGGCCCGCGCCGCGGCGGCGGCCACGCCGTGAGGTCGTGCCGGCGGGCATCCGGCAGCTGCTCGACGCGCTCGCGCTGCTCGGGTCGCTGGCCGCGACCGACGAGGCGGCGGCCGCCGGGGAGGCAGTTCGGGGGGAGACGGTGCCCGGGCAGACGGCTCCCCGGCCGTGACCGGGGCACCGGCCGGGGTTACTCCAGGTGCGCGGTGTCGTTGTAGCCGCGGAGGATCCAGCGCTGCGGGGTGATGACCAGCCGGGAGATCGACGCGTTGTCCGCGCCCAGGAACGCGAACGGCCGCGACCTGGTGGCCATGGCGAGCAGTGCGGCGATGACGCCGCCGTGCACGACGACCGCGACCAGCTGGTCCGGGTGGGCCCCGGCGATCCGCTGCAGGGCCCCGCTGGTCCTCGCCGTGAACACGTCGGCGGGCTCGGCGCCGGGAATCACGTCCCACCGCTCCTGCGCCCACATCCGCTCGGCGACCGGGTGGTTGTCCGCGACCATCTTGCGGAACCGGCCTGCCTCCCACTCGCCCAGGTGGACCTCGCGCAGGTCCGGTTCCACGCGCGGGGTCAGGCCGAGCCGCGCCGCCAGCGGCGCCGCCGTCTGCGCCGTGCGGCGCAGCGAGGTGACGTAGATCGCGTCGATGGGGTCCTTGGCCAGCCGGCCCGCCAGCCGCTCCGCCTGCTCCCGCCCGGTGTCCGACAGTTCCGGGTCGGCATGCCCGTCCACCAGCGGGAACGGCCTGTCCATGTAGGCGGCTTCGGACTCGCCGTGCCGGATGACCAGGATTTCGGTCGCCCCCGGCGGCGGCCGGAAGCGGGTCTGCCGGTAGGCAGTCGCACCCGGATGCGGCTCCGGCTGCTGCGTCCCGGCTCCGGCCGCCGCACCATACGGCGACGGGCTGGGCTGGGCCGGGCTGGCGGGGGGCTGTCGCTCGGGCATGACCACGTCCGCAGGGTAGCCCGCCGGGCTGCTCTCTTCGCGACCCGCCCCGCTGAGATCCCGCTATTGTGCGATGCGGCCGCTGCGGCGCCGGGCCCGCGGCCGGGGGAGGGCAGATGGCTCCTGCAGAGTACGACTTCATCATCGTCGGCGGAGGGTCGGCGGGCAGCGCCCTCGCCAGCCGGCTGTCCGCCGATCCCGGCACCCGCGTGCTGGTCCTGGAGGCCGGCCGGCCGGACTACCCGTGGGACGTGTACATCCACATGCCGGCCGCGCTGACCTTCCCGATCGGCAACCGGTTCTACGACTGGGGTTATGAGTCCGAGCCCGAGCCGGACCTGAACGGCCGCCGCGTCTACCACGCCCGGGGCAAGGTGCTCGGCGGGTCCAGCAGCATCAACGGGATGATCTTCCAGCGCGGCAACCCGCTGGACTACGAGCGCTGGGCCGCCGACCCGGGCATGGCCGACTGGGACTACGCGCACTGCCTGCCGTACTTCAAGAAGATGGAGACCTGCCTGGCCGGGGCGGATGAGTACCGGGGCGGCAGCGGCCCGCTCGTGCTGGAACGCGGGCCGGCCACCAGCCCGCTGTTCCAGGCGTTCTTCGCCGCCGTGCAGCAGGCCGGGTACCCGCTGACCGACGACGTGAACGGCTACCGGCAGGAGGGCTTCGCGGCCTTCGACCGGAACATCCACCACGGCCGCCGGCTCAGCGCGGCCCGGGCCTACCTGCACCCGGCGATGAGCCGGCCCAACCTGCAGGTCACCACCCGCGCCTACGCGACCAGGATCCTGTTCGAAGGCGAGCGGGCGGTGGGCGTCGAGTACCAGCAGGGCGGGCCCGGACGCGGCGGGCCCGGCCGTGGCGGGAGCCCGGCCCGGCTGGTCCGGGGCGCCGAGATCATCCTGTGCGGCGGCGCGATCAACACCCCCCAGCTGCTCCAGCTGTCCGGCGTCGGCCCGGCCGGGCTGCTGCGCGGGCTGGGCATCCACGTGGTCGCCGACCTGCCCGGGGTGGGCGAGAACCTGCAGGACCACCTCGAGGTGTACGTCCAGTACGGATCCAGGCAGCCGGTGTCGGTGGCGCCCGCCCTCAAGCTGCGCAACCGGCCCATGGTCGGCGCGAAGTGGCTATTCCTGCACAGCGGCCCGGGGGCCACCAACCACTTCGAGGGCGGCGGGTTCATCCGCAGCAACGACGAGGTCGCCTACCCGAACCTCATGTACCACTTCCTGCCCATCGCGATCCGCTACGACGGCTCGTCCCCGGCGGGCGGGCACGGGTACCAGGTGCACGTGGGGCCGATGTACTCCGACTCCCGCGGCTCGGTCCGGATCGTGTCCCGTGACCCGGCGGTCCATCCCGCGCTGCGGTTCAACTACCTGTCCACCCTGACCGACCGCCGGGAGTGGGCCGAGGCGATCCGGGTCACCCGGGACATCCTGAACCAGCCGGCGTTCGATGAGTACAACGCGGGCGAGCTGTCCCCCGGGACGGAGGTCGCCACCGAGGAGCAGATCCTCGACTGGGTCCGCCGCGACGCCGAGACCGCGCTGCACCCGTCGTGCACGGCCAAGATGGGCACCGGCGCCGACGCGGTCACCGACCCGGCGTCCATGCGGGTGCACGGGCTGGACGGGCTGCGGGTCGTGGACGCCTCGGTGATGCCGTACATCACCAACGGCAACATCTACGCTCCGGTCATGATGACCGCCGAGAAGGCCGCCGACCTGATCCTGGGCAACACGCCGCTGCCCCCGGAGCCGGTGCCTTTCTACCGTCACCAGCCCCAGCCGCCCGCGACTGACCCCGGATGACGGACCCGAGAGATCCCCGGGGGCTGGCCGCGGATGCGCCGTTGCTGGACGGGTGGCTGCGGTTCACCGCGCAGGCGGCGGCCGGCGAGCTGACCCCGATGAGCGTGCCCGGGCACAAGCAGCGCCACGACCTCACCGGCGACGTGACCGCGGGGGACGCGCCGTTGTACGGCGGGGTGGACACGATCAAGCACGCCGACGAGCTGCTGGCGGACGCGCAGCGGCGGGCCGCGGGGCTGTGGGGCGCGGACTGGTGCCGGTTCTCGGTGGCCGGCTCGACGCACGGCAACCAGGCGCTCGCCCTGGCCGCCGGCGAGCCCGGCCGGCCGATCGTGGTCACCCGGGCGCTGCACCGCTCGCTGCTGCTCGGCCTCGTGCTGGCCGGCCTGGACCCGGTGTGGGTGCTGCCCGAGGTGGACCCGGCGACCGGGCTGCCCGGCCCGGTGCCGGTCAGCGCGGTCCGCGACGCGCTGGCCCGCCATCCGGACGCGTGCGCGGTGTTCCTCGGCGACCCGTCCTACGTGGGCACCACCGGCGACCTGGCCGGGCACGCCGCGGCCGCGCACGGCGCCGGGGCGCCGCTGCTGGTCAACGCGGCCTGGGCCGCGCACCTCGGTTTCCACCCGGGGCTGCCACCGCACGCCCTGGCGGCCGGCGCGGACGCCATGGTGACCAGCGCGCACAAGGTCCTGCCCGCCTACACCCAGGGCGCGCTGGTCCTGGCCCGCACGGCCGGCCTGGACCCTGCCCGGCCTGGACCCTGCCCGCCTGGATCGGGCGTTCGAGGCGACGCACACGACCAGCCCGGCGGGCGCGATCATGGCCAGCATCGACGCGGCCCGGGCGCTGCTGGCCCGGGACGGCGAGGAGCTGTGCGGCCGGCTGCTGCGCGTGGTCGCGGCCGCGAAGGACCGGCTCCGCCAGGTACCCGGCCTGGACGTGCTGGACGGCCCGGGGGTCGAGCCCGCCAAGCTCGTCGTGCTGCTGGCCGGGACCGGGGCGCACGGCATCGCGGTGGAGAACGACCTCATCGCGGCGGGCATGCCGGTGGAGATGGCCGACCGGGACACGATCATCCCCATCGTCACGCTGGCCGACGACGAGGCCGCCGTGGCCCGCTTCACCGCCACCCTCGCGGGCATCATCGAGGCGCACCGCGGGCCGCCCCGGCGGCCGGTGCCGGCCGCGTCGTGGACCGTCATTCCCGAGATGGCCATGCCGCCGCGGCAGGCCTTTTTTTGCCGCAACGAAACCCGCTCCGCCGCGCAGGCCGTGGGCCGGGTGAGCGGCGAGCTGGTGGCGCCCTACCCACCCGGCGTGCCGGTGCTGGCCCCGGGTGAGGTGATCACCGCGGCGGCCCTCGACGCGCTGCGCGCGGCGCAGGCCGACGGCGGCCGGATCGCCTACGCCGCCGATCCCAGCCTGGCCACGTTCCAGGTCATCGCCCGGCCGTAGCACCCCGGCTACCGGAAACAACCTTTACTGGCCCATTGTGGGTGGCGCCGCCGCGGCCTAGCCTGGGCCGATGGATCTTGGGTACAGGCAGGCAGGCGGCAGAGGGTACCGGCGCGCGGCCCGGGCCGGCGCGTGCGCCGCGGCGTTCAGCCTGGCGGCGGCGCTCCTGTCGGCCGCTTCGGGCGGCGCGGCCGACGCCTCGGCAGGCTCCGCCGGCCCGGGCGGCGGGACGCCTCCCGGATCCCAGGTCGCGAAGATCTGCGCCGAGCCGTCCTCCGGGGCGGTGCTGGCCACCGGATCGCACGCCGCCCCGGCCGGGGCGCCGGCCGCGGCGATCCGGGTCAACCAGGTCGGCTACCCGTCAGGTGCGGCCAAGCTGGCCGAGATCATGACCCGGGCCAGGCCGCCGGGGGACCTCCCCGGAGGTGGACTGCACTGGGTCGTGGTCCGGGCCGGGTCCTGCACGGTGGCGGCCTCCGGGGTGGCCCGCCAGAACCTCGGCGCCTGGAGCAAGCGCTACGGCTGGGTGTGGGCCGCCCGGTTCACCGGGGTCCGGGGGCCGGGCCGCTACCGGCTCGGCATCCTGGGCGACGCGTCGGCCGCCTCACCCTGGTTCAGCATCGGCCCGGCCGCACAGCTCTACGCGCGGCCACTGGCCAACGCGCTGTCCTTCTACGAGAACGAGCGGGACGGCCCGGACTTCATTCACACCGCGCTGCGCACCGCGCCCGCTCACCTGGCCGACGCCCGCGCGATGACCTACCGGACCCCGCCGGTGGACAGCAACGGCAACTTCCAGGGCAGCCTGGCCCGGTACGCGACCGGGACGGCGATCAACGCGACCGGCGGCTGGTTCGACGCCGGGGACTACCTGCATTTCGTCGAGACGACCAGCTACACCGAGGCCGTCCTGCTGCAGGGCGTCGCGTCGTTCCCGCGGCAGATGGGATCGCGTTCCGGTACCGACTTCACCGGTGCTGATTTCACGGGCGAGGTCAAGTTCGGCCTGGACTTCCTGCGGCGGATGTGGCACGAGCGCTCCCGGACGCTGTACTACCAGGTGGGCACGGGCGAGGCGAACAGCTACTACGTCGCGGACCACGACATCTGGCGGCTGCCGCAGGCCGACGATCACTACCAGGGGACCAACCCGCACTACGTCTACATCCGGCACCCGCCGGTCTTCCGGCCGCCGGCCCGGCGCCAGGCTAAGCCCGAACCTGGCCGGCGCTGGCCGCCGACTTCGCGCTGTGCTATCAGGTGCTGCGCCACGCCGACCCGGGCTACGCCGGCGGCTGCCTGCGTTCCGCCGAGACCGTCTACTCGCTGGCCGACCCGCACTGGAAGGGTCACCTGCTGACGGCCATCCCGTGGGACTTCTACCCGGAGACCACCTGGCGGGACGACATGATGCTCGGCGCGACCGAACTGGCCCGCGCCCTCCAGGATGCAGGCCACCCGGCGGCATTGCCGGCCGGCCTGCCGGTCCGCTCGGCCGGAACCTACCTGCGGGACGCGGCCGGCTGGGCCAGCGCCTGGATCCACAGCCAGCAGGCCCTGGGCGACACGCTCAACCTGTACGACGTGAGCGCGCTGGCCGACTACGAGCTGGTCCTGGCCATCCGCGGGCAGCACGCGACGGGCCTGGCCGTGACCACGGCCCAGCTCATGGCCGATCTGCGCGGGCAGATCGGGAAGGGGATCGCCGCGGCCGCCCGTGACCCGTTCGGCTTCGGGTTCGCCTGGGACCAGTGGGACACCACCACGCACGGCGCCGGGCTGACCGTGATGGCGGACGAGTACGACGCGCTGGCCGGCCGGCCCGTCTACGCGGCCTGGGGGCAGCGCTGGCTCGACGACATCCTGGGCAGCAACGCGTGGGGCGTCTCGCTCATCGTCGGGGACGGCACCGTGTACCCGGACTGCATGCAGCATCAGGTCGCGAACCTGGCCGGGTCGCTGGACGGGCAGCCCCCGGTCCTGGCCGGGGCGGCCGTCGAGGGGCCGAACTCGTTCGCGGCCACCGGCACCGTGGCGAACATGCGGCCCTGCGCGGCGAACGCCCCGCAGGACGTCCCGTACGCGGCGTTCAACGGGCAGAAGGCCGTGTTCGCCGACAACGTGCAGTCCTACTCGACGGTGGAGCCCGCCATCGACCTCACCGCCCTGACCCCGCTGGCCTTCGCCTGGCAGCAGAACGCGGCCCGCTGAGGATGTCACCCCGCACCACCGGGGTCCGCGGGCCGCGCAGCTTGCCGATCTGACGCGGCCACCGCCCGGCGTGCCCTAACTTGGGAGCCGGCGAATGGAGACCTGATGGGGTGGCGGGGCACGGGGGAGGGCGGGTCCGTCCCGTCTGGCCAGCGGCGGATCGGCGTGCTGGTCGCGGTGGCGGCGCTGGTGTACGCGGCCGACGTGATCAGCAAGGTGATCGTCGTCGCGACACTCACCCAGAACAGGCCGGTCCGGGTGGTCGGCTCGCTGCTGCAGCTGGACTACCTCCGTAATCCGGGGGCGGCCTTCTCGCTCGGCGCGGGCGGCTACACGGTCGTGTTCACGCTGATCGCGGCGGCGGTGATCGTGGCCATCCTGCGGATGGCCCGCACCCTGGCCAGTCCCCGCTGGGCGGTCGCGCTCGGCCTGCTGCTCGGCGGGGCGCTGGGTAACCTGACCGACCGGATCGCCCGCAGCCCGGGACCGCTGCGCGGCTGGGTAGTCGACTGGATCCAGCTGCCGCACTGGCCGGTGTTCAACCTGGCCGACTCGGCGATCTGCTGCGGGGGTGCGCTGATGGTCCTGCTCACGGTCATGGGCCTGCACCCGGACGGCCAGCGTGACCGCCCGCCGCGCGGTGGTGAATCCCGCGGTGCGGGGCCGGGGACGGAACCTGTCCGCTGAGCTCTATCCGCTGAGCTCTATCCGCTGAGCCGGGGCCCCGGGTAGAGGATGGTCTTGGGCTCGGTGAACGTCTCCATCGCGAACCGGCCGCCGACCCGGCCCCGCCCGCTCACCGACCCGGAGCGCCCCCCGAACGGCAGGTGCGACTCCCACAGGTTGGTGGACGCGTTGACGTTGACCCAGCCGGCCCGGGCCTGCTCCGCGAAGGCCAGCCCCCGCTCCAGATCGCTGGTGAACACCGCGGCGGTCAGGCCGAACGGCGAGGAGTTCGTCAGCTCCAGCGCCTGCGCCGCGGACCTCACCTCCACGATCGGCACCACCGGCCCGAACGTCTCCTCGGTGGCGATCAGCATGTCGGTGGTCACCCCGTCCAGCACGGTCGGCTCCGCGTAGAGCGCGGTGGGGAAGCCCGGGGCCCGCCGCCCGCCGTGGCAGAGCTTGGCGCCCCGGCTGACCGCGTCGGCCACATGCCGGTCGAACTTGGCCGCGGTGGCCTCGTTGTTCAGCGGGCCCATCGTGGTCTGCGGATCGAACGGGTCGCCCAGCCGGACCCGGTCCGCGGTGGCCGCGGCCACCCGCTCGGCGAACTCGGCACGGACCGCGGCGTGCACCAGGAACCGCTCGCCCGCCGTGCAGCTCTGGCCCGCGCACAGGTAGGCGGCCTCCAGCGCGGCGTCGGTGGCCAGGTCGAGGTCCGCGTCCTCCAGGATGACCATCGGGCCGTTGCCGCCCAGCTCGAGCAGCTGGGTCTTGCCGGCCGCGCGCGCCGCCACCAGCCCGCCGGTGGCCACCGACCCGATGAACCCCACGGCCGCCACTCCCGGGTGGGCGGCCAGCGCGTCCCCGGCCACCGGCCCGGGGCCGGGCAGGAAGCTGAACACGCCGGGCGGGATGCCTTCGGCGGCGATGATCCCGGCCAGCACCGCGCAGCACGCGCTGGTGCTGGGGGCGGGCACCCAGACCACCGCGTTGCCGGCCGCCAGCGCGGGCGCGAAGAGCTCCGCGCCCATCGTGTACGGCCAGTTCCACGGGCTGATCACGCCAACCACGCCGAGCGGTACCCGGGCGGTGATCACCCGGCGCCCGGCCGACGTAGACGGGGGGAACGCGCCGTCCAGCCGCCGCGCATCCGCGGCGGCCATCTGGAAGTACCCGGCCAGCTCGTCAACCTCGTCGTAGGCCTCGGCCGCCAGCGGCTTGCCCTGGTCCAGGGTGAGCACCCGGGCCAGGTCGCCGCGCCGGCCGAGGATGGCCCCGGCGACCCGCTCGCACCAGGCCGCCCGCTCGAACGCCGACCGGGCCGCCCAGTCCGGCCACGCCCGGGCCGCCGCGCGCACCGCGTCGTCCACGTCCGCGGCCCCGGCCACCGCGACGGAGGCGAATGCCTGCCCGGTCGCCGGGCTGACCGCCGCGTCCGGCGCGATGCGCCCGGCGCGCCACTGGCCGCCGATATGGAGCAGGTACTCGTCCACGTGATCTCTCCCGCCCGGCCGCCCGGTAGTTCCGATGTCGGCTATTCTCCGGCGCCAGCGCCCACCTTGCCGCCCGGGCCTGCCCCGGTCAGCAGTCCGCGCAGAGCCGCCCCAGCTCGTGCAGCTTGTCCGGCGGCATCCGGTAGGCCGGCCCGGAGATCGACACCGCCGCCACGCAGCCACCGCCCGGGCCGAACACCGGGGCGGCCACCGCGACCAGCCCCTCCTCCAGTTCCGCCACCGCCGTCGCGAAGCCGTCCCGGCGGATCCGGGCCAGCTCGGCGGCCAGCGCGTCCTGGGTGGTGATGGTGTGCCCGGTGTACCGCTCCAGCCGGGCCGGGGCTGGCAGGGCGGCGAACGCGAGCAGCACCTTGCCGTTGGCCACCGCGTGCGGCCGGGTGCGCCGGCCGACCCAGCCGCCCGAGCTGCTCAGGATGTAGGTGCTCGGCACCTCGGCCACGTTCAGCACGTCCGGCCCGGCCGGCACCGCGAGGTTGATGGTCTCGCCGGTCAGCTGGGAGAGC
>CAVPIM010000013.1:0-72569 GCA_963704995.1 uncultured Actinomycetes bacterium
GACCGCCAGCCCGGGACCACCTGGCACGCCATGGTGACCGCCGTCGCCAGGGTGCACTTACCACACCGTGACTGTCGTCCCGGCCTGATACCAAGGACCCATGACGTCAGAGGCCAGCCCGCGCGAGGATCCCGATCTCCGCGAGGAGGCCGAGCGCTGCCTGCGGGCTCTCGCCGGGCCGTCGGCGCGGCTGCGCGAGGACCAGTGGACCGCCATCCGGGCGCTGGCCCGTGACCGGCGCCGGGCGCTGGTCGTGCAGCGCACCGGCTGGGGCAAGTCGGCCGTGTACTTCGTGACTACCGCGCTGCTCCGGGCCCGGGACATGGGACCGACGATCATCATCTCCCCCTTGCTGGCCCTGATGCGCAACCAGATCGAGGCGGCCGCCCGGGCCGGCCTCCAGGCCCGGACCGTCAACTCGGCCAACATGGCCGACTGGGACGAGATCTACGCGGAGATCGCGGCGGGCTCCGTGGACCTGCTCCTGGTCAGCCCGGAGCGGCTGAACAATCCCGGCTTCCGTGACCTGGTCCTGCCCAAGCTGGCCGCCACCGCGGGGATGCTGGTCGTGGACGAGGCGCACTGCATCTCCGACTGGGGCCATGACTTCCGGCCCGATTACCGCAGGCTCCGCACCGTGCTGGAGAACCTGCCCCCCGGCGTGCCGGTCCTCGCCACCACGGCCACAGCCAACGCCCGGGTGACCCGGGACGTGGCCGAGCAGCTGGCCAGCGGGGCCGACGGCGATGCGCTGGTGCTGCGCGGCCCGCTGGACCGGGAGAGCCTGTCGCTGGGTGTCGTCGAGCTACCTGCCGCGCAGCAGCGTCTCGGCTGGCTGGCCGAGCACCTGGATGAGCTGCCGGGGTCAGGCATCATCTACACGCTCACCGTGGCCGCGGCCCACGAGACCGCAGCCTTCCTGCGCGACCGGGGCCACCACGTCCTCCCCTACACCGGCCGGGACGAGCAGGAGCAACGGCTGGCCGCCGAGCGCGCCTTGCTCGACGGGGAGCTCAAGGCGCTGGTCGCGACCAGCGCGCTGGGCATGGGCTTCGACAAGCCCGACCTTGGCTTTGTCGTGCATCTGGGCGCGCCGCAGTCCCCCGTCGCGTACTACCAGCAGATCGGCCGGGCGGGCCGGGCCGTGCCCCGGGCCGAGGTGGTCCTGCTGCCCGGGCGGGAAGACCGTGATATCTGGGCTTACTTCGCTTCCCTGGCGTTCCCGCCCGAGACCCTGGTCCGGGCGACGCTCGGCGCACTCGGGGAGGCGGCCGGCCCGCTGTCGTCCGGCGCGCTGGAGACCCAGGTCGACCTGAGCCGGGCCCGGCTGGAAATGATGCTCAAGGTCCTGGACGTGGACGGCGCGGTGCGCAAGGTCAGTGGCGGCTGGACCGCCACCGGGCAGCCATGGGTCTACGACGCCGAGCGCTACGCGACGGTGGCGGCGGAGCGCCACCGGGAACAGCAGGCCATGCTGGGCTACCTGCGCACCCCCGGTTGCCGGCTGGAGTACCTGCGCCAGCAGCTGGACGATCCGGAGGCCCAGCCGTGCGGCCGGTGCGACAACTGCACCGGGCGGCCCTGGCCCGCGGAGGTGTCGGCTGAAGGGGCTTCGCTAGCGCGGACCCGGCTGCTCCGTCCCGGTATCGACATCAGCCCGCGGCGGATGTGGCCGCCGGGCATGAAGCGGCTGGGGGTCGACGTAACGGGCAAGATCCCGGCGGGATTGTCGGCGGACACCGGCCGGGCGCTGGGCCGCCTCACCGGCCTGGGCTGGGGGCCGCGGCTGCGCGCGCTGCTGGACTCTCCCAGCGAGCCGCCTGCCAGTGGCCCCGGGGACCCGCCCCCGGACTCCCCCGTCCCCGGGGACCTCGTCACCGCCCTGGTCCAGGTCCTCGCCGCGTGGGACTGGGAGCAGCGCCCGGCCGGGGTGGTCACCCTGCCCAGCCGGACCCGGCCCCGCCTCATCGCCAGCCTCGGTGAGCGGATCGCGGAGATCGGGCGGCTGCCGTTGCTGGGCTCGCTGGAGTACGCGGGGAACGGCCCGGGGCCGAGGCAGTTCAACAGCCCGCAGCGGCTTCAGGCGATCTGGCGCGAGCTGCGGGTTCCCGGCCCGCTGGCCAGCGCGGTGGCCTCGCTCAGCGGCCCGGCGCTGGTCATCGACGACCGTATCGACAGCGGCTGGACCATGACGGTCGCGGCCAGGCTGCTCCGCGAGGCCGGCGCTCCCGGGGTCTTGCCACTCGTCCTCGCCGTTACCGCTGGCTGACCACCAGCCCACGCCGAGTCCCGGGCCGGGGCGAGTCAGGCCCGGGCGGGCTCCACCTCGGCCGGCGCGGCCTCCTCCTCCCGGATGCCGTATTTCCGGTAGACGTGGCGCAGCGGCCCGGGCGCCCACCAGTTCGCCCGGCCCAGCAGCCGCATGGTCGCCGGCACCAGCAGGATCCGCACGATGGTGGCGTCCACCACCAGCGCGACGATCATCCCCACGCCCATCAGCTTGATGAACGTGATCCCGGACGCGGAGAACGCGCCCACCACGATGACCAGCAAGAACGCGAGGCTGGTGATGAGGCCGCCGGTGCGCTGCAGCCCGCTGGCGACCGCGGCGGCGTTGTCCCCGGTCACGTCGTAGCGCTCGCGGATCCGGGATAGCAGGAACACCTCGTAGTCCATGGACAGGCCGAAGATGATGGCCAGCATGAGGATCGGCATCGACGGGTCGATGGTGCCGGTCGGGGTGAACCGCAGCAGCCCGGACAGGTGACCCTCCTGGAAGATCCAGACGATCACCCCGAACGTGGCCGACAGGGACAGCACGTTCATCACGATCGCCTTGAGGGGCAGTACCACCGACCCGAACGCCAGGAACAGCAGGACAAACGTGGCCAGGCACATGACCAGCGCCATCCACGGCAGCGTGTGACCCAGGCTGGACAGCTCGTCCACCAGCTGCGCGGTCACGCCGCCCACGTAGGCGTGACCGCCAGCCGGGGGCGGCACCGCGCGGGCCGCCGTGACGATGCCGCGCGCGGTGGCCGAGTACGGATCGGCGGCGTACCGCAGGTCAACCCGGGCGATGTTTCCCCGCACTCCGGTCAGCACGGCTGACGAGACCCCCGGCACGTGTTCCAGGCTGCGGACATAGGTAGCCAGCGCCGCCTGCTGCGCGGGAGCGGAGGCCGGGCCCGCCAGCCGGGTCACCACCTCAACGGGGCTGGACGGGTTAGCGGGGAAGTCACGGTTCAGCGCCTCGGCGACCACCCGGGCCGGAGCGCCCGCAGGCAGCGCCCGCGCGTCGGTGCCGCCCCAGGTGATCGAGCGGAACGGGGAGGCGAGGGCGAGCAGCACGAGCAGGATCACCACGACGTAGGCCACGGGCAGGCGCATCACGCTGCGGGCGATCCGGTACCAGGCGCCGCCCTGCTCGTCCCGAACCGGGCGCTGCACGTGCCAGGCGCACCCGCAGCGCGTTGACCCGCGGCCCGAGCACCGCGAGCAGGGCGGGCAGCACCGTCAGCGCGGCCAGCATGTCCACCAGGACCGTGGCCACCCCGCCGTAGCCCATCGACCGCAGGAACATCTCCGGGAACAGCATGAGGCTGGCCAGGGCGACAGCCACCGTGACGCCCGAGACCGCGACGGTCCGGCCGGCCGTGGCCACCGTGGCCGCCACCGCGTCCGCGGTCGTGTCCTGGCGTTGCAGTTCCTCGCGGAACCGGCTCACCATGAACAGGCCGTAGTCGATGGCGAGCCCGAGGCCCAGGATCGTGGTGATGTTGACGGAGTAGATGGACACGTCGGTGACCAGGGTCAGCAACCGGAGCGCGGCGAACGAGCCCAGGATGCCGATCCCCCCGATGGCCAGCGGCAGGCTGGCCGCCGCCAGGCTGCCGAAGATCACCAGCAGCAGGATGAGCAGCACGGGCATGGAGATACCCTCAGCCCGGCCGATGTCGGAGGTGACCTGCTTGTTGATCGCCGAGAAGGTGGGGACCTGGCCGCCCGCCTGGGTGGACAGGCCCGGCGCGGACAGGCGCCCCTCGATCGCGTGGAAGCTCGCGGTCCTGGCTGAGTCCGTTCCGCCGGCCAGTTCCAGGACCGCATAGGTGGCATGGCCGTCAGCGCTGGCGAACTGGGGTGAGCGGGTGGACCAGTAGGTGGCGGCCGACCGTACTTCGGCAGCGGGCAGAGCGGCCAGGGTCCTGGTCACGGACGCACGGAAGGCGGCGTCGTGCACGGTGAGCCGGGGACTGGAGTACAGCACCACGACGTCGGCCGTGTCGCGGCCGAAGGCCCGCGCCGCGAGGTCGCTTTCCTGCTGGCTCTGGCTGCCCGGCGCGGAGAAGCCGCCCGCGGACTGCAGCGCGCCGAACACCCGCGTCCCCCAGACCGCGGCGGCCACCACCACGATCGCCGCGACCACCAGGATCAACCGCCGTCGCGCGTAGACCACGCGCCCCCATGACTCGAACATCAGGCCCTCCAGCACCTAAGCTGCTATCAGCGATCACAACCGTGAACGCCGTAAACTGCTAATAGCGTTAACCTTGCATACGCTGTTTACTGTCGTCAAGGTTGTTAACCACACGGCAACCTTGGTGCCAGCTGGCTCTCAGGAAGTGGTGCTGGACTCAGCTCCCCCGATCGGGCTGGGCGGCGGAAGCCGGAGACAGGAGTCAGGAGGGTCCGTGGCCGAGACGCTGAGCAGACGCGATCGCGCCCGCGCGGAGACGACCGCGGAGATCAAGCAGACCGCCCGGCAGATCCTGGTCCAGCAGGGCCCGGCGGCGGTGACGCTGCGCGCCATCGCCCGCGAGATGGGCATGACTGCCCCCGCGCTCTACCGGTACTTCGGGAGCCACGAAGACCTGATCCAGCACGTGGTCGGGGACATCTTCACCGAGATAGGGGCCGGGATCGGGGCGGCGATCGACGCCGCCGGGGGCGGCATGACCGAGAAGATGATCGCAGCCTGCCGCGAGTTCCGCCGCTGGGGCCTGGCCCATAAGGCCGAGTTCGGGCTGCTGTTCGGCACTCCCCTGCCCACCCTCGAGGCGGCCCATGACGATGTGGTCGCCGAGTGCGCGGGCAAGTTCAGCGGCGTATTCTTCGCGCTGTTCTACGAGCTGTGGCGCAAGCAGCCGTTCCCCATCCCGAGTGACGACGAGATCGAGCCGGGCCTGCGCGAGCAGCTGGCCAGGTACCAGGAGGCGCTCGGCGTGGACTTGCCGCTCGGCGCCGGGCTGACCTTCCTGCGCTGCTGGGTCCGCCTGTACGGGATGGTCAGCCTCGAGGTTTTCGGCCACCTGCACTTCGCCCTGGAGGACGCCGCGCCCATGTTCGAGATCACGCTGGCCGAGCTGGCCAGGCTGGTCAACCTGGAGTACCCGCCCCCGCAGCCGTAAGCCTGGGTACCCGGCCTCCCGGGAGTTGGCCGGCGGCCTCGTTCCGCACGTCGGAGGCTGTTGACACCCGGATGGCCGCGGAGTTCAGTGGGGGTTCTGAGGCGCTGCTTCGCTCGGGGGCACGTGATGGTCAGCCGCACGCGGAGCGATGTCTGGGCCTTGGCGGCGGCGTCGGCTGCGTCGAACGTGGGGCAGCTGGCCTGCCGCGCCACGCCGGATGCGATCCGCGGGCGCATGTTCGCTGCCGTGGGTGCTATCACGACCTCATCGACGTGGCCTGCGCGGCAGCGCTGGCGTGATTCTCCGAAGAAGGGCCCGCCAGCCCCCTGGTCAGGGGGCCTTGGGGTAGGCGCAGATGACGCTGTCGGAGCGGTGCGCGGACAGCACCCTCCCGGCTCCCCAGAGTGTGGCCGTTCCGGGGATGCGGGTGAGGTCCGCCAAGCCGCAGGTGACCGGCGAGAACGGCTCTGTATTGACCCACTGGTTTCCGGTCCAGTGGGCATAGGGGCCCATCCACGCACCGCTGGCACCGTCGGTGACCAGTGGGCTCTCCGTGAGGAGATCGCGGGAAGCGTCGATGATCTGCCAGCGGGGGCTGTAGGAGCATGGCGAGGCCAGGCACGGATGGGAGGCTCCGACCACCCAGACGTTGGTCGGACTGGACGCCGACAACTCCGTAGCTTCGCCGGCCACCAGGGGAAGCGTGAACGGGGACCACGAGCTGCCGTCCCAGTGGTAGAGGGTGGTCGGGCACACTTGGGTGGCCCCGCTGCCGGTGCATGGCTGCTGGGGGTCGGCGACCCAGGCGTCTGTCGGTGAAAGGACCACTGCCTCGTCGGGATAGAACGAGCCTCCCGGCAGCGGAATGGTGGCCCACTGGCTCCCGTTCCAGCGCACTGCCTCCGGGCTGCCACCGCTGGCGGAGGCCGCGAACAGCCACACGTCAGAAGCGGACGACGCGGCCACAGCCGGCAGGTAAAAGCCGGACAGGCCCGGGACGGCTACTGGTTTACAGCTGGTCCCGTTCCAGTGCAGGACCAGCGGCTGGTCCTCGCTGCCCCCGGACCCGGCGCTCGCCCCGACCGCCCAGGCGCCGCCCGGGCGATCCAGGGGCCTGGTCCGGCTCCCCCGGCCTACTCCGCCACGAAGCCGTCAACCGCGCTCAGTGGGCCACGGCGCTCTGGGATACTCGGCGCATGGCTGTTGACGCGGACGCGGGCTGTGGCGATGAACGGCAGCAGATGGCGGTGGGGGACCAGCGCCGCGTGGCGATCGGTAGAGCCGCCTTCAGTACCCTCTGGACCGCCTTCGCGTTCTTTGCCTTCACCGCGGCGACCAAGCAGGTCAAGCCGGTCTACGAGCACGCGCCGTGGCTCAACGATCCGTACGACACGCTTTACTCATTCGCGATGTTCCTGGTTCCGCTGGCCACTGCCTTCTTCCTCGTCCAGGTGTCGCTCTGCCGGAAGGTCGAGGTGCTTCCGGCAGAACGGGCGCGCTCGATTCTGCGGGGCTGCCGGGTCGCCGTCATCGTCATGACCGCCACCCTGGCCTCCAGCTGGATCAGCGTGGCGATTGGGGCCAACCGGGCGCAGTGGAACGACAGCACGACGACTGCCCTCGTTGTGGGCCTGGCCGTCGTCACTGGTCTGGACATCGGGGCTGTCGTGAGGCTGGGGCGAGCGCCCCGTCTCGGCCGCCCCGGCTCGCGCAGCGAGGCGGTGGATGACTGGCTCGGCGATGCTGTCCTCGTCGCCCGCAGACAAAGCCGTTGGTTCGGACCTTTCCGCTCTCGCGTGACGGTGGCCATTGCCTGGTGCGACCGCACCGTGATCGCACGCCTGCGCCAGCACCCGATCGTTGGAGCTGCGCTGGCCTCACTTGCGTTCGGCGCCGCAGTGGGCCTTAATCAGGGAATCCGGGAAGGGTACTCGCTCGCCTCGACCTTGCTCACCATGGGCCTGCTCACCTGCGGAATGTTCGCCTTCTTGATGCTGGCGGGTTCCTATCTCGGGCTGGTCCGCAGTGGCGCCCCGCTCGCGGGTGTGCCACGGAGGCTGATCGATGCAGCGGTTATCGCGTGCCTCGCAGCTGTCCTGGCTCTTGCCTTCCGGAACTCGCTGTGGTGGATTATCGGGACGAACGCGAATTCCGCCGGAGACGGCCAGTTCGCTGGGCTTCTTGGCATCGCAGTGGCCGCCGCATTCACGACCGGGTTCGCGATCGAGTCCATCATGCGTACTCACGCCGGGCGCTACGCACGAACCTGACCCCCATGGGCACACGGGGAGCCGGCGGCCCGGCAGAGGTATAGGGCGCGAACGAGCTGGATGGGCATCCCGGAAGGTGCGGCGATAGCGGTTATGGCGTTGAGCACGGTGTTCACGGAGCTCTTTTCGGTGCGGCACCCGATTGCGCTGGCCCCGATGGGCGGGTCGGCGGGCGGGGCGCTGGCCGCGGCGGTGTCCAACGGCGGGGGTCTGGGACTGCTGGGCGGCGGCCCTGGTGATCAGAGCTGGCTGGCTCGTGAGCTGCCGGTCGTCGCGGCGGGCACGGACCAGCCGTGGGGCGTTGGTTTCCAGAGCTGGGCGGTCGACGTCGGCACAGTCGAGCGTGCGCTGGAGTTCAGCCCGCGGGCGGTGATGCTGTCCTTCGGCGACCCCCTCCCGTTCATCGGGCCCATCCGCCAGGCCGGCGCCCTGCTGATCATCCAGGCCACCGATCTGGAGGAGGCGCGGCAGGCGGTCGATCTCGGCGCCGACGTGATCGTGGCCCAGGGAACGGAGAGCGGTGGGCACGGTGCCCGGCGCGGGCGGTCCACGCTGCCGTTCGTGCCGATCGTGGTGGATCTGGCCGCGCCGGTACCGGTGCTGGCCGCTGGCGGGATCGCCGATGGCCGCGGCGTGGCCGCGGCCCTGGCCCTGGGGGCCGCGGGAGCGCTCATCGGGACCCGGTTCCAGGCTTCTGCCGAGGCACTGGTCGATCCTTCGATCAGCAAGGCCATCCTGGAGGGCCGGGGAGAGGACACCGAGCGCAGCACGGTGCTGGACATCGCCCGGGGCTCGCGGTGGCCGTCGAAATACCCGGGCCGCACCTTGAGCCACCCGTTCCTCGATGAGTGGCGTGGCCGGGAAGATGAACTCGCCGCGGACGCCGACGCTAAGCGGGCCTACCAGGAGGGCGTGAAGCGGGGCGACCTGACCCCCATCCCGGTCTGGGCCAGCGAGGCGATCGACCTTATCAACGACCTGCTGCCCGCCGCTGAGCTGGTCGGCACCCTCGCCGCTCAGGCCGAGGACGCGCTGGCCCGAGCAGGAAGGCGCTGACCAGCCCGGGCGGGAGGCGGTGAGTCAGCTGGGCAAGCCGGGGCGTGGCGCGGTGTGCCAGGCTTCGGCGGCGGCGACGGCCGCCACGGCCACTGCGGCGATCCGGTCAGCCCACCACCAGCCCAGCGCGTGGTACAGCGCGAGGGAGATGAGCGCCAGCAGGCTGGTGGCGGCCCCGATCCCGCTGAGGGCCCCATCGCCTTGCAGCGCGCGGCTGGCCATCTAGTGGGGACGCAGTCCTGCGATGACGAGCTCGACCATGCGGCGCGCGTCGTAGCGGGGGTTGTTGTCCGCGCCGATACAAAGATTGCCGACCCCCAGCATCAGTTCGTAGGCATCCATGCCGGGGCGGATCTCGCCCGCCTGAGCAGCAGCGTCGAGCAGCTGGGCGCACACGGGGACGAGGCGGTCGAGGAAATAGGCGTGCAGAGTCTCAAAGGCCGCACGGTCAGATTGCAGCGCCTCGGCCAGGCCGTGCTTGGTGACCAGGAAGTCGACGAACAGGTTGATCCACTGGGCCAGGGCGCCGTGCGGCGTGCTGCTGCTGGCCAGCAACGCCGGACCGGCCTCAGCGCACGCCTGGACCTGATGCCGGTAGACGGCGACGATCAGATCGGCTCGCGTCGGGAAGTGGCGGTAGATCGTGCCCACGCCCACGCCGGCCTTGGCCGCGATGTCGCGCACGGGCACATCCACGCCGGAAGTAACAAAAGCCGCGGCGGCCGCGTCCAGCAGCGTCTCCTCGTTACGCCGGGCGTCGGCCCGCTTCCGCGGGACTGACGACCCTGATCCGCCGTCTACGCCAGCCACTGCGCCCCCACCTCCGTCACCCCGCTTGGCAAACGGAACAATGTTCCGTATATTTATTACCGGAACAACGATCCGCTTGTTCAGGATGCCAGAACACGCGGGCCAGCACCAAGCCCGCACCGCCCGCTCGCTTCACCTCTCGGGGAGGAACGGTCATGCCGTACCGCACCCCACCCGCTGAAAGGACGACCGGACCCATGCCGCAAACACCCCGGCCTCGTTTCGGGATCGCGACCGCCCCGCAACAGGTCGGCTACCACGACGTCCTGCAGGTCTGGCGCGAAGCGGACAGCATCCCGGAAATTGAGCATGCGTGGCTGTTCGATCACCTCATGCCCATCGGCGGCGACCCGGGCGGACCGATCTTCGAAGGCTGGACCCTGCTCTCGGCGCTCGCCGCACAGACCCAGCGCCTGCGCCTCGGCCTGCTCGTGACCAGCAACCGCTTCCGGCCGCCCGCGATGCTGGCCAAGATCGCCGCGACCGTCAACATCGTCTCCGGCGGACGGCTCGACTTCGGGATCGGCGCAGGCTCGCGGCCCGACATCCCGTGGGCCCGGCGCGAGTACGAGGCGAATGGCCTGCCCTACCATGACTTCGGCCATTCCGTGGGGAGCCTAGCCGAAGCGTGCACGGTGATCCGGCGGCTGTGGACCGAGACCGGGCCGTTCGACTTCGAGGGCAGCTACATCCAGCTCACCGGGGCGTTCTGCAATCCCAAACCCATCCAGCGCCCCTGCCCGCCGATCCTCATCGGCGGGCGCTCGGCCCCCGTGCTGCGCGTGACCGCCCAGCATGCCGACCTGTGGAATATCCCGGGCGGCGACATCGACGACGTCATCAGCCGCAGCGCGCTGCTGGACCGCTACTGCACCGAGATCGGCCGTGATCCCGGCTCCATCACCCGCTCGATCCACCTGCCGGTCTCCTACGACCAGCCCGGCCGCACCCGGGCCGCGATCGGCGAAGCGATCAACGCCGGCTTCCGGCACATCGTCCTCGGACTGCCGGCGCCCTACCCGGCCGGCGTCGCACAGTGGGTCACCGACGAGCTCATCACCACGTCGGCCCAGGACGGCGAGCTCAGCGGCTAGCGGACGGGTGAGCTGCGTCAGCGCAGCCCGAATTCACCTGACGGCCGCGCCGGATCAGCTCCGCGCAGTCGGCCACCCGGTCCAGCTCGCTGAGCTCGGTCAGCAGTTCGCCGCTGAGCGCCGGCCCGAGCCGGGCCGCCGCGCCCAGCAGGAATTTCCCCTCGACCTGGGCCCTGGTCGCCGGGTACTGGGGCGTGCCCAGCGCATGCTCCTGCATTACGCCGACCGTGTCGCCGCCCTGGGTGGTCAGCGATACCCCCACCCCGCCCCGGGGGACCGCCGGGTCCGCCTCGAACACGACACGCTGGTCGATGAACACCGCGGTCTCCGGGTCGGCGCAGTGCGCCGGGTCGGCGAGGTCGATGCCGAACCGGCCGTGCCGCAAGCAGCTGGCCGCCACGTAGTGGAATGACAGCAGGGCCTCGAAAGTACCTGCGGGATGAGCGAGGTGCCGGTGCGCCTCGTAGGTCGCGGGCGGCACCCGGATCTGCACGGCCGAGAGCCCGGCCGCCGCTGGCCACTGCCGCCCGCTGCCCAGCAGCGCGGTCAGCAAGGCCTGGACCGGCGTGGCACCGGGCCACAGCCGCACCGAGATCTGCTCCAGTTCCCAGCTGCGGCCGAGATCAGTGACGGCCAGCGCGGGGTCACCCGGAGAGTAGCTGGCGAACAGGCCACCGTCGGGAGCCAGGAACGGCTCGGCGGAGGCCGTGAAACCCTCGGCGGCCAGCCGGGCCGCAAGCAGGCCCGCCATGGCCCCGCGCGCCTGGTGGAACTTCACCGCGGTGGTCGGCCACGCGGCGAAGGTACCCGCTGACTGACTCACCGCCAGGCTCATCGCCGTCCGCAGCTGAACAGGGTCCAGGCCGAGCAGCAGCCCGGCCGCGACCGCCGCCCCGACCGGCCCGATAACCCCCGGCGCGTGCCAGCCCCGCCGCCGGAACCCGGCGTAGTCGATGGCCTTCAGCAGCCGGCTGCCCACTTCCAGGCCGGCCGTCACGGCGGTGAGGAAGGCCGGGCCCGTGGCGTGCTCCGCCTCGGCCACGGCGAGCGCCGCCGGGATCACTTCGGGGGTGAGATGGCAGTGCGCCGGGGTGTAAACGTCACACGCGGTGACCGCGGTGGCCAGGTAGGCGTTCGACAGTACCGAGGTGATCAGGCTGGCCGGGCGGGCGTCACCGATGATGGTGGACTCCCCGGCCCCGCCGAGGACCCGGGCCGCGCGCAGCACCTGCGGGGTTTCCTCAGCCGCCCAGCCGGCCAGGGCACACCCCACCGCGTCGAGGATGAGCATGGTGGCGTGGGCCGCCGCCGGCTCCGGGATGTCGGGCCGGCGCAACCCGTGCGCGAACCCGGCCAGCGTGGTCGCCAGGGCAGCGGTTCCCGTGGCTGACGCGGCGGCTGATTCTGCGGCCATGACGGACCCCTATCCCTCGCCGGGCACCATGACGAGGGACTTCAGGTAAGTCATAGCCTCCGCGGCGTACAGCGGGCCTTCCCGCCCGCTGCCCGATTCCGCGATCCCCCCGTACGGGAGCTGATCGAGCCGGAAGTTCGACGACCGGTTCACGATGACGCTGCCGGCCCGCAGTTCCCGGAAGCAGCGGGCCGCGGTCGCGAGCGAACTGGTGAAGACGGCCGCCTGCAGGGCGAACGGTGTGCTGTTCGCCGCGTCGATGGCCTGGCCAAGTGTGTCGAAAGCCTCGACGAGGACCACCGGGGCGAAGACCTCGGTGCAGTACAAGGGCAGATCGTGACCGACGCCCGACAGCACGGTGGGCGCGATGACCGCGCCGTGGCGGGTGCCCCCGGTATGCAGCGTGGCCCCCTTGGCTACCGCCTCGGCGATAGCCTCCTCAACCCGGACCGCCGCGGACTGGTGGATCAGCGGCCCGATGCTGGTCGTGTCGTCCATCGGATCGCCCAGGCGGAGTCCAGCCGCCTGGGCGGCCAGCGCCCCGGCGAACTGATCATGGAGGTCACGGTGGATGAGGATGCGCTGGACCGAGTTGCAGCTCTGGCCGTTGTTCGAGAACCCGCCGGCCAGGCACTCGCGGAGGGCGAGCGGGATGTCGGCATCGGCGCAGATCAGGTTGGCTGAGTTGCCGCCCAGCTCCAGCAAGACCGGCCGCAGGCCGGCGGCGGCCCGGATCTCGCGGCCGGCCACGGTGCCCCCCGTGAAGCTGATCAGGTCGACCCGGGGGTCGGCGAGCAGGGCCTCCCCCGTGTCCCGGCCACCGGGAATCACGTTGACCGCGCCGGCCGGGAAACCTGCCTCGGCGAGGATCGCGGCGAGGCGCAGGGCGGGCGCGGGGGCCTGGGGGGCGGGCTTGACCACCACGCAGTTCCCGGCCGCGAGGGCGGGGGCGACCTTGTGCGCGACGAGGTTCAGCGGCGCGTTGAAGGGCGTGATCGCGGCCACGATGCCCACCGGGTGGCGGGCCAGCAGCGCGACGGCGCCCTCACCGCCGGGGATCGCGTCAGGTGGCGGGCTGGCCGGCAGCAGGGCCTCCGCGGCGGACGCCGCGGCCCGCAGGGTCCACGGCACCCGCCGGGTCTCCCGCCTGGTATGGGAGATCACCTTGCCGGTCGCCTGGGTGATCTCCCGGGCCAGATCCTCCGCCCGGGCCGCGACGATGTCGGCCGCCACCCGGAGCAGGCGGGCGCGTTCGTGCGCCGGCATCGCGGCCATCTGGGATCGCGCCGCCGCGGCCGCGTCCAGGGCGGCCGCGACGGTGCCCGGGTCCGCGACACCGACCTGCGCTACCACCCGGCCGGCCCACGGCTCGACGAGATCGTCGAAGTCGGCGACCTCGACGAACCGGCCGCCGACCCAGGGCAGCAGCAGGCCTGGCCGGTCACCAGCCATAGTCCGGCACCGGGCCTGGAAGCGGCGGCAGATCCCAGCTGCCCGTCCCCGGAGCGGCCACGGAGGCGTCAACCCGGATGTCCAGGACCGTCGGCCGCTGCGACTTGATGGCCGCCTCGACGGCGTCCGCGATCTCGTCGGGACTGTCTATCCGGGCACCGTCAGCGCCCATGGCCCGGCCGATAGCTGAGATGTCGGTGCTGTAGAGCTCGCCGGTCGAGGTCTTGCGGAACCGGGTCGCGATCTCACGGTCGGGACCGAAGAACGTGGCCTGCTGGCCCCGGATGGAGCCGTACCCGCTGTTGTTCCACACCACCCAGACCGCCGGGATGTCATGTTCCACCGCGGTGGCCACGGCGTTGGCGTGCATCAGGAAGCAGCCGTCGCCGCAGACGGTCAGCGCGGGGCTGCCCGGTGCGGCCAGCTTGGCGCCGATCACCCCACCGACCCCGAACCCCATCGAGGCGAAGCCCCAGGCCTGGAGGAGCCGGCCGCCGGCGGCGCGGCCAGCTGCTGGAGCAGCCAGTTGTGATGGATGCCGACGTCGGCGAGGACGTTCGCATCATCGGGCAGCACTCGCTGGAGCTCCGCGACCAGCCGGTCGGGGCGGATGGGCACGGCCGGGTCGGCCTGCCTGACCGCCAGGTCCGCCTCCCATTGCCGTTTCCAGGCGAGCGTCTCCGCGAGCCAGGCCGCGCGGCGTTCGGCGGGCACGTCGTCCGGGGTGGTCAGGCCGAGCAGTCCCGCGGCCAGCTCCGCGGTGTCGGCGATGACGGCGAGAGTCGGCGGGTAGTTACGCCCGATCTCCTGCGGGTCGATGTCCACGTGGATGAGCTTGGTGGGGGGAATGCTGAAGGTGACCCCAGGGATCCACGAGCTCGTCGCCCGGTCGTCAAAGCGGGTGCCCAGGGCCAGGATGACATCCGCGGTGCGGGCCGCCTGGTTGGCCGCGTAGGTGCCGTTGCGGCCGGTCGGCCCGAGGCACAAGTCGTCCCGCTCGGGCAGGACGCCCTTGCCGAGCGGGGTCGTGACGACCGGGATACGCAAGGTCGCGGCCAGCTCGCGGACCAGTGTCCTGGCCCGCGGCGCCATCGCGCCGTTGCCTGCCACGATGACCGGGCGCTCCGCCTGACCGAGCAGGTCCGCCACCCGGCGCAGCGCTTCCGCGGACGGCGCGGGCGCGGCCAGCGCGTCCGGCCGCCAGAGCGGGGTGGCCACCTCCTCGCCCACGTCTTCCACGAAGACGTTCAGCGGCACGTCGATGTTCACCGGACCCGGCCGGCCCGAGGTCATCAGGGCGAAAGCCTGGCTCAGCATCAGCGGGAGCATCTCGGGCCGGACCGCCTGGAAGCTGCGCTTGACGTAACTGCGGATCACGCCGGGGAAGTCCCCCTGGAAGTACTTCCCGGACTCCTGGAAGGGTCCGCGGTTGAACTGCGAGGTGGGCACGTTCCCGGTAATCGCGAGCATGGCCGAGGAGTCGAACATGGCCCCGGCCACGGCCATCACGATGTTGACCGAGCCTGGCCCGCAGGAGGTATACGTGGCGATCGGCTGGCCGCAGACCCGGTAGTACGCGTCCGCGATGAACCCGGCGATCCGCTCGTCGTGCGTGGAGATGGTCTCGATGTCCCCGCGGCGGTCATAGGCCGCGTCGAGAAGCCCCAGGATCCCGTGTCCGCAGACGCCCACCAGGTAGGGAACCCGCTGCTGCACCAGATAGTCAACGATTACGTCGGCGCCCCGACGGCCCATGATTTACCTCGATGTATTACGTTGCATACCGTTGTGTACAGCACAGTAGGAGGCGGGTCCCGAGGTGTCAAGGAGCCTGATCGCTAGCCCTGGCCCATCTCGTCCGGGGCCTCCCGGATCATGTCGAGGCGCACGTCCCGCGACGCCCACATGTGCTTTTCGGCCACCTCTGCGGCGCCATCCGCATCCCGCCGCCGGATCGCCTCCAGGAGCATCCGGTGCTCCTCCAGCGCTTCATCCCACCGCCCGGGGCGCAGGTAGGTCGTAGCCGGATAGCGCCGCAGGTGCACGGCCAGCCGCCCGAGCAGGTCGGCGAGCGTGCGGTTCCGTGCGGCCTGCCAGATAGCCCGGTGGAACGACCGGTTGATCGCGGCCATCTCCTGCGGCGTGGCGGTCCGCGCCTCGCCCATGCTGCGCAGGATCCGGTCCAGGTTGGCCAGGTCGTAGTCGGTCCGCCGGGTCGCCGCATCCCGGGCGGCTGCCGCTTCGAGGATGGTCCGGACCCCGTAGATCTCGAGTACCTCCTCAGAGCTCGTCTGGCGGACGCGCATCCCGCGGTTGACCCGCTCGAGCACGCCGTCCTGCTCGAGCATGCGCAGCGCTTCACGGATGGGGGTCCTGCTCACCCCGAACCGCTTGCCGAGGGCGGACTCGACCAGGATCTCGCCGGGCCGCAGATCGCCCTCGAGGACTTCCTCAAGCAACTGGTGATAGAGCGATGGCACCTTGGGGCCGTCCTTCCCGCACGCCCTTGCCTGCCCGGGTCGGCCACGCCAGCCCGCGACCGGCCATGCCCCGATGATAGGGGATGATCACGCGCCCGGCCCGTAATCCCTTGCGGGCCAGCCGGCAATCCGTGGCGGGCCGGCCGGCCAGACCGGCGGGCGGGCCGGTACCCGGCCTGAGCACCCGCTGGGAGCCGGCCTGCTCCCCCCTGTGGAGGCAAGAGCCAGGACTCCCGTTGACAGCCGTAACGTTGCCGGAATTTGGCGGTAACGCAACCTATGTTCGGTAATGCGGCTTTACGTCGCCTTCAAGCCGAACCTGAGACCCTTGACGCACTGCATACTGCGGTATACCTTCTGACTACGTTTCGGACGCGTACCCACATTTCGGGCCTTCTAGCAGCCAAGACAGGCTCCTAGCAGGCCCGGCATGGAAGCGGACTGACCCTTCGGTCCCTTGCGGAAGGATCCAGGTGCCAACTAACCGACAGCCTTCCCGCGGCCAGCCGTCACCCCGGCGCCGCGACTGGCCACCAGCTCCCGGTAATCACGGCTATGGCAGCCAGGGCGCCTCCCGCCCGGCCGCATCCATTCGCCTGCCCCCGCGACCGTGACGGTCCTGCGTCACGCCTGGCCGCAGCCAGACCGGACGCAGCCCCCGGACATCCCCCGCCCGCATTGGCCGCCACCGGCCTGATGCCACATCCCCCACGTCGAATCGCAGCCAGGCTCTGACGCTCACAGGGCGGCCTTACCGCGCCTGATGGGTACCTCCTGGCCTCGCGCGGCGCGGGCCCATGACGAATCGCGTATTCGAGGTCCACTAAAGGTCAGAGAAGGCCCATGAGTAACTTTTGGCTCGGAGTTGGTTTCGGTCTGGTCACGGCGTCGATTCTCGCCCTGGCCACCGTTCCTCTCTCCCTTCAGATGAGCGTAGCCCGCATCCCGAACTTCGCCCACGGGGAGATCCTGACCGCTGGCGCCTACGCCGCCTATCTCGTCAACGAGCACATCAGCAACATCTATCTGGCGGCAGTGGCCGCCGTGCTCGCCGGCGGGGCGGTGGCGTTCCTCATGAATCTCCTGCTCCTCCAGCCCTTCGCCCGGCGCAGGCCCAGGCTGCTGATCCTGTTTATCCTGACCATCGCGGCCAGCCTGATCATCCAGAACCTCATCCTGCTGTTCTTCACCGGGAACAGCCTGGCCTACAAGCTGCCGGCCAGCGCACCGCACCGGGTGGGGCCCTTCCTGCTGACCGGGATGAACCTGTTCACGATCGTGGCCGCCGTGGTGGTGATGCTGGCCGTGCACGTCCTGCTCAAGTACACCAAGTTCGGCAAGGCGCAGCGCGCGGTGGCCGACAGTCGCGAGCTCGCCCAGGTCACCGGCATCAACAGCGAGCGGATCATCCGGCTCACCTGGCTGCTGGACGGCCTGATCGCCGGATTCGCCGGTTTCCTCCTCGGCATCAGCTCCGGGACGCTGAGCCCGACCCTGGGCCAGGGCTATCTTCTGGTGATCTTCGCCGCGGCCATTCTCGGCGGCATCGGCCGGCCGTACGGGGCCATGGTCGGCGCCCTGGTCATCGGCCTGGCCATGGAGATCAGCGCACTGTACATCCCGGCTTCCTACAAGGAGGTCGTGGCCTTCGGCCTGCTCATCCTCACCTTGCTCTTGCGGCCGAACGGCATCTTCTCCGCGCCGCGCGCGGCTGGAGCGGCAGGAGCAACGGCATGACCCAGTACATCATCGGCCTGGCCACGACCGGCGTCATCTTCTCGGTCATCACCCTCGCGCTCAACGTCCGGTGGGGATGGGCAGGCGAGTTCGACATCGCGCTGTTCGCGTTCGTGGCCATCGGCGCCTACGTCTACTCGGTCCTCACGCTCGGGCCGAACACGTTCCCGCCGCCCAGTGGTTACATACTCGGCTTGCGGGCTCCCTTCCTGGTCGGCGTGGTCGCGGCGGTCGTCGTCGCGGGGCTGGCGTCGGCGGTGGTCGGCGCGGTGGCGCTGCGGAAGCTGCGCGACGACTACTTCGGGATCACGACCCTCGCGTTCGCCCTGATCCTGGCGCTGGTCATCGGGCAGTACACGCCGCTGTTCGACGGTTACGAGGGCCTGTTCGGGATGCCGCAGCCGCTGTTCACGGCGCAGCCCTTCGGGCCGGACGGCGGCTACTACCTCGGCATCTGCATCATCGCGCTGGTGATCACGTTCCTGGTCCTGCAGCGACTGTCCAGCAGCCCCTTCGGGCGGGCGGTCCGGTCCGTCCGCGAAGACGACACCGCGTCGCTGGCCTTCGGCCGGAACGTGTACCTGCTGAAGCTGAAGGCCTACATCCTGGGTGGCTGCGTGGCAGGCCTGGGCGGCGCCCTCCTCGCCTCCTACATCACCGCCTTCAACCCCTACGGCTGGACACCCCAGGAGACGTTCCTGATCTACGCCGCGCTGTTCATCGGCGGCACCGGGAACGCCATCGGAGCCATCATCGGCACCTTCTTCGTCGAAGTCGCGGTGCAGGAGGTCACCCGGTACGTCCCGCAGATCGGCAACAACGCCTCCAGCGGGGACGCGATCCGCCTGGTTCTCATCGGCCTGATGATTGTCGGGATCTTGTGGTGGCGGCCACGCGGCGTGCTTCCCGAGCAGCGCGGCCTGGACCTGCTCCCGGGCGAGGTGGCTCCCCCGGGACCCGGGTGGCGGACGGCACTGCGCCCCGCGGGCTTCGCCGGGTGGCGGTCCAGCATCCGGCCAGCGGCCGGCCCGCGGTCCGCCGCCAGCGCGCAGGCACCGGCCAGCCCCGCGCCGTCCGCGGCCGGCGCCGCGCCGCGGGCCGCGGACGCCGCCGCACCGGCCACCGCCGCCGCCGCCGCCGGCCACCGCCGCCGCCACACCCCCCCGCGACCTTCCCGGCACTGAACCCGGCTCCGCGCCGGAACCTGCCCGGGCGCCCTCCGGGCCGACCCGGCTGTACGCCCGGGCGGCCGGGCTGGCTGGACCGCAGGCAGCACCGGCCACGCTTGAGGTCATCCACCTGACCAAGGCGTTCGGCGGGGTCAAGGCCGTCGATGACGCGTCCCTGTCCGTACGCGCGGGGTCCCTCACCGGCCTGATCGGCCCGAACGGCGCGGGCAAGAGCACCATGATCAATCTGATATCGGGATTCGAGAGAGCGGACTCCGGCCGGATCCTGTTCGACGGCCAGAGCATCGAGGGCAAGTCTCCGCACGCCATCAGCCAGCTCGGCCTGATGCGCAGCTTCCAGTCCCCCCGCGAGTGGCCAGGCCTGACCGTCATGGAGAACATGCTGCTGGCCACGCCGATCGAGGGACGGGAGACGATCTGGCGCGGATTGCTCACCCCCGGGCGGCTGCGGGCCGCCGAGTCCCGGGACCGGGTGCTGTCCCGCGAACTGCTCGACGAAGTCGGCCTGCTCAAGCTCAAGAACGAACCGGCCGGCAACCTGAGCGGAGGGCAGAAGCGCCTCCTCGAGTTCGCCCGCCTGGCCGCCGCCCGGCCCCGCCTGGTCCTGCTGGACGAACCCCAGGCCGGGGTCAACCCGGTGCTGCGGGAGCGGATGGCCGAGCTGATCAGGGCCATGGCGGCCAGCGGGGTCACCGTGCTGATGGTGGAGCACAATCTGCCCTTCCTGGAGAGCCTGTGTGACCACGTCATCGTGATGGCCCTCGGCGGCTGTATCGCCACCGGGTCCATGTCAGAACTCCGCTCCAACGCGAGCGTGGTAGATGCCTACTTGGGTCAGGTGGATGTCGCCGATGTCTGACGAGCCTTATCTGGTCATTAATGACCTCACCGCCGGTTATGGCGGCCCGCCCATCATCGAGGGAATCAGCCTGGAGGCCCGCCCCGGCGCCATCACGGCGATCGTGGGACCCAACGGGGCCGGCAAATCCACCCTGATGAAGGCCATCGCCGGGGTGGTCCGGCCCTCCGGTGGCGAGATCACGGTCTGCGGGCAGGTCACGACCGGACTGACCGCCGACAAGCTGGTCCGCCGCGGGATGGCCTATGTCCCGCAGGTGGCCAACGTCTTCCCGTCCCTGACGGTCGTCGAGAACCTGGAGATGGGGGCCTACAACCGGAAGTCCGGCGTCCGGCAGCGGATCGAGGAGCTCTACGAGCTTTTCCCCGATCTGCGCCCGGCCGCCCGCCGCCCGGCCCGGACCCTGAGCGGGGGCCAGCGGAACATGCTCGCCATGGCCCGGGGGCTGATGTCTGATCCCAAGGTCCTGCTGGTGGACGAGCCCACCGCCGGAATGGCACCGAAATTTGAGGCTGCCGTATGGCAGCACATCGTGCAGATTCGGCAGACCGGCGTGGCCGTGGTGGTCGTGGAGCAGAATACCCGCCGCACGCTGACCCACGCCGATTGGGCTTACGTACTCGTTCTCGGCAGGAACCGGCTTTCCGGCTCCCCCGCTCAGCTGCTCAACAACGAGGAGGTGGTGGCGCTTTACATCGGGGGGGGAGCCTGAATCTGTGCTGCTGCTCCACAAAGACGGGACTGACAGCGAATAGGAGACCGCATAATTATGACACCACGTCCCACGAGACCAATGGCGCCGCGCATGCTCGCCGGCGCCACCCTCACCGCGACGCTGGCCCTGCTGGCCGCGTGCTCATCAGGGTCATCGGGTTCGGCGGGCTCGGCCGGCTCGCCCAGCCTGACTGGCACGGTTACCTTCGGCGTCCTGCACCCGTTCACCGGGGCGTACGCTTCGGTCGGCGAGGCATCGCTGCAAGGCGTCACGGTGGCTGCTTCGGAGATCAACGCGAACGGCGGGATCCTCGGGCACAAGCTGACCATCGTTCACGCGGACACGCTGGGCGACCCGGTGGACGCCGTGCCCGCCGCCGAGCACATGATCGCGTCGAGTCATCCGTCGGCGGTCATCGGCCCCGGCGGGCTGGAGATCGGGTCGATCCAGCGAATCCTGGACGCCAATAAGATCCCCTTCGAGTTCGAGGGCGGCGACACCGCCTTCGACAACACCACCGATCCGATGCTCTGGCGGGACAGCCCTTCCGACCTCCAGGAGGGGGTCGCGATGGCGCTCTACGCGCTGCACCACGGTTACAAGCGCGCGGCCTTCATGATGTCCAGCATCACCACGGCGCAAGACTTCATTCCCTACATCGAAGGCGCCTACAAGGCGGGCGGCGGGCAGATCGTGGCCAATGAGACCATGACGCCTGGACTCACCTCCTACCGCTCCGAGGTGCTCAAGGTGGTCCAGGCCAAGGCGCAGGTGATCTTCAGCCAGATCGAGCCGCCGACGGCCGCCGTCATGACGCAGGACTTCAAGGAGATCGACAACCTCGCGATCCCCATCGTGGCCAGCGACACCAGTGCCGCGGCCGAGTGGATCAAGGCAGTCACGCCGGCGGTGGCCAATAAGGCCATCGTCTCGTGCGAGGGAGCCACGGCCACCTCTCCGGCGACCCCCGTGTTCATGAAGTACTTCAAGCAGGATTTCAAGGGCCAGCAGCCGCTGGCGAGCGCCACCTATTCCTACGATGCGACCATCGCCCTGGCGCTGGCCATGGCCAAGGCCAAATCGACGACCGGCACGGTATTCGCCAAGGACATCCCCCTGGTGACCACCGCACCCGGGACCGTGGTGTACGACTACAAGACGGGACTCGCGGATATCAAGGCGGGCAAGAAGATTAACTTCGACGGCGCCAGCGGGAACATGGACTACAACCAGTTCCACAACGTCTTCGGCCCGTATCAGCTGGTCAAGTCGAATCTGTCCGGAACCGAGCAAGTCGTCGCGACCGTTTCCGCGGCGGCCCTCGAGAAGGGCACGCCCAAGGGATTGTGAGCCCGGCCCTGCCAGCCGGGAAGCGCTCACGTGACCCAGGCTGGCGGCTCTGCCAGGGTGATCGTCGCGGTCGCATCGTGACGATCACCCTGGACAGAGGGTGAAGACAGCGCCCATGGACCCGGCCGAGCGGCCGGGACGCACTGATCAAGGCACCATCCGACACCCCTACGATAGCCGCTGCCCCGCCTGCCAGCGCAGATGCGCTTGGCGGGCGGGGCAGCGGCAATCGGCAGCGGCTACCGCACCGGGTTGCTGAGCGGCTCCATGCCGCTGATGCGGCACTCCACGACGTCGCCGGGTGACAGCACCACCGCGCCCGGCGTGCCGGTGCTGACGATGGCCCCCCGTTCCAGCGGCATGACCTGGCTGATGAACGACAGCAGCTCGGCGGGCCCGAACCGCATGTCAGCCAGCGTGGCCGAGCGGAGGCATGCGCCGTTCAGGTGGGTGCAGACGCGCACCCCGGCCAGGCCCCCGGCCGCGGCGCCCAGCTCGCCGAGCGGGACCAGCTCCGGGCCGAAGGAGAAGAACCCGGGGAAGTTCTTGGACACGGTGAGCATCCGGGAGTCCATCTGCAGGATGTCCTCGGCGGTCTGGTCGAGGACGCAGCAGCCGCCTGCCACGTAATCGAGGGCGTCCGCGGCGTCCACCTGGTACATCCGCCGCCCGATGACCAGGCCAAGTTCGGCCTCGGCTGTCACCCGGCTGCTCATCGACGGCAGCGGGATGACATCACCCGGGCCGATGACCGTGTGCGCACCCTTGAAGAACAGCGTCGGGTACTCGGTCGGCCTGGCTTGCAGGTCGGCGGCGTGCAGCAGGAAATTGAGCCCGACTCCGACAATCGTCCCGGCCTCGTCCGGCCGGACCGCGGTCCTCATCCTTGCGCCCCGAACCGTCCGGCCCCGGTGCCGGCCAGCCGGCCGAAGACCGCGCCCGACGTGAGCCCCGAGCCGCCGGGGTAGTTGAAGTAGAACAGGCCGCCGACGAGCTCGCCGCAGGCGAACAGGCCGGGGATCGGGTGCCCCTCGTCGGCCCGCACGGCCCCGGTCCGGGGATCGATGTCCAGGCCGCCGAACGTGAACGTGATGCCGCAGGTGATCATGTACGCCTCGAACGGCGGGGTGTCGATGCGGTTGGCCCAGTTCGACTTGGGCGGGCTGATGCCCTCGGTGGACCGGCCGTCCTTGACGTTGGGGTTGAACGGGATCGACACCCGCACGGCCTCGTTGTAGCTCTTGACCGTGCCGAGGAACGCGTCCGGGTCGACCCCGTCGAGCTTGCGGGCGAGTTCCTCGATCGTGTCCGCGGTGACCCGGGTGATCTGCTTGATGTGGTACTCGTCACGGAGCAGGCCGGTCACCTTGGAGTCGAATATCTGCCAGGCGAACTGGTGAGGCTGGGCCAGCACCTCACGGCCGTAGCGGGCGTAGGTGAGGTTGCGGAAGTCGGCGCCCTCGTCCACGAAGCGCTGGCCGTCCGCGTTGACGATGATCCCGAACGGGTAGCTGTGCTTCTGGAATCCGTCACCGACCCGCCGGTCCCCGAAGTCCGGCGCGTTCCGGTCCCAGCCCACGGCGTGGCAGCCTGACCAGTTGCCGCGGGCCCGTGCCCCGATATCCAGCGCCATCCGGATGCCGTCCCCGGTGTTGAACCGCGTGCCGCGCACCTTGGCCAGATCCCAGCCCGGGCCGAGGTAGCGGGTCCGCCACTCCGTATTCGCCTGGAATCCCCCGCTCGCCAGGACGACGGCGTCCGCCGGGATCACCTCCGTGCGCCCGTCCCGGGCGCGCGTTTCGACGCCGGTCAGCTTTCCGCCCTGCTGCACGAGCGCGACGGCCCGGGCCTGGTAGACCAGGCTGATCCCGGCGCGCTCGGCACTGGCCGACAGGGTGTCAACCAGGCCGAGGCCGCCGCCGACCGCCTCCACCGTGAGCCCGCCCCAGAAGCGGAACCGCCCGTCAACCTTGAACGCCTGGCTGTGGTACATGGGGCCGAACCGGACCCCCTTGGCCCGCAGCCACTCCGCGGTCGGCAGGCTGCCGCTGACCAGGGTCTCGGTCAGGTCAGGGTCGCACCGCGACTCGGTGACCCGGGCCATGTCGTCGTAGAACGACTCCACCGGGTAGGAGCCGAAATCGTTGGTCTCCCACTCCGCCTCGGTGAGGTCGGGCATCAGCCGGCGCAGGTCACTGGCCCCGTCGTAGGTGATGCGGAAGGCCCCCGCGGTAAACGCGCTGTTCCCGCCGCGCTCCTCGAGCGGGGCGCGCTCCAGCACGGTGACCCGCGCCCCCTGTTCCGCGGCGGCGAGCGCGGCGCACAGGCCCGCATTCCCGGCCCCGATGACCACTACATTTGACATAACGATCCAATTCCGGCAGGTGAGTTCACGGGAAGCGGGTCGGCCGAGGGCCGCAGCGCCAGCGCGTCGAGCACCTCGGTGAGTTCGTCACGGACCTGGGCGGAGGGGGCCGCGCCCACCCGCGCGAAACCTTCCGCGATCACGCCGCGGCGGCGGAGCAGTTCCTTGCGGATGCCCAGCCCGACCCCGGGCTGGGCCTCGAAGGAGATGAGCGGCAGGTAGTGCGCGAACGTGGCGTACGCCGCCGCCTGGTCACCGGCCTCCAGGCTGATCCGCATCTGCCGGAGGACCTCGGGGTAGGAGAACCCCGTCATCGTCCCCACCGCGCCGCGGCGCAGCTCGAAGTAGCTGGCCACCCCGCCGAGGCCGCCAAACACCGACGAGGCCGGCGCCCGGCCCAGCAAGGCCGAGATCTTGGCCGGGGTCGGTGGGTCTTCCAGCTTCACGGTGGTGACCCGGGCGGCCCGCAGGCACTCCACCATGACGCTCACCGGGAGCAGGACGCCGGTCGCCGCCGGCTCGTCCTGCAGGATCAGCGGCAGGCCGCCCTGATCAGCCACCTGCGCGAAGAAACCTGGCAGCGAGTCCACCGCCCGGAGCAGCGGGGGCGCGGCGACCATGACCGCGCCCGCCCCGCAGGCCTCGGCCTGGCGCACCAGCGCGACGGTGGTGTGCAGGGCGCTGCTCGAGGCGCCGACCGCGACCGGGGTCCCGGCCGCGGCGCTCACCACCGCCCGGATGACCGCGGCCCGTTCGCCGGTGTCCAGGGCGGACGCCTCACCCATGACGCCCAGCACGGTCAGCCCGTCGGCGCCCCAGGTGAGCACGGCCTCGGTCAGCGAGCGCTGGCTGGCCAGGTCGAGTGAGCCGTCGGCCGCGAACGTCGTCGGCATGACGTACCAGGTCCCGGAGAACGAGCCATCCGCCCGGCTGGCCGCGTCCCGCGGGCGCCCGGACGGATCGGGCACCGCCTCAGGCATCAGGCGGTTACCCCGGCCAGCGCACCGACGAGCGCACCGTCGATGCCGGGCAGCTCGTCGATCCGCTCCAGTCGGCTCAGCGCCGTGGCGGCCTGGTCGTCGGGCAGCACGCCCGCGGCCGCCGCCAGGAACTTCGACTTGACATCAGCCAGGCTCAGCGGATCCTGCTCGTCGCCGTGGGGCACCGCCCGCCGGTCGGTGAGGCGCTGCCCGTCCGTCAGTTCAAGCTCGACGACCGCGCCCGTGCCCTCGACGCTGCCGTCCAGGACCACGGTGACGTTGTCCCGTGCGTAGCGGTCGAGTTCCGTGTCCTTCAGGCGCTCGGGCGTGAACTGGTCCAGGCCGCACACCCCGTCCGCGAGGATGACGGCGCTGACGAACGGCGCGGACAGCAGCGCCTGGAAGCGGTTGTCCCAGGGAAGCTGGCCGTGCATGTTGTAGACGGTCGGGCTCAGGCCGACCCGTGCGTGAGCGACCGAGGCCGCGGACACCCCCGCGGTCTCGACGAGGTGCAGCAGCGCGGTGGCCACGGATTGCAGGGAGCTGGCCAGCGGCCACGGCCGGAGGCTGAGCCGTTCCAGTTCCCAGCGGTCGCCGAGGCCCTCGAGCGCCACGCCGGGGTTCCCGCCGTCGGAGTAGGTCCCGTAGAGACCCCCGTCCTCGGCGGTGAGGACATCCGCGCCGGCCTCGAACCCGGTCTCGGCCAGGCTGGCCGCGAGGTAGCCGGACAGGGCCCCGCGGGACTGGTGAAACTTGATGGTGGGTGTTCCCCAGTGCGCGAACGTTCCCGCCGACTGACTGCCGGCCAGGCTGAACGCGTTCCGCATGTGCCTGGCGTCCAGGCCGAGCAGGGTGCCGGATGCTGCCGCGCCGCCGAAGGGGCCCCAGACTCCGGGGGAATGCCATCCGTTCGCGCGGAAAGCCGGGTAGTTCGAGCCCAGCGCCACCCGGGTAGTGATCTCCAGGCCCAGCGCGAACGCGAGCAGGAAGTCCGCGCCGGTGACCTCCCGCTCGATGCCGGTGGCCAGGGCAGGCGGGAAGACCTGCGGAGTGACATGGCAGAGGGCGGGCCGGTAGACATCGCAGACCGTCGTCGCCGTGACCAGGTAGCCGTTCACCAGCACCGCCCCGGCGTTGGCCAGCGGCCGGCGCCCGACCACCGGGGAACGGCCCGGGCCGGCCACCGCCGAGGCGAGCCGCTCGATCAGCGGCACTTCCTCGCTCCGGCTGCCCATCAGCGCGCTCGCGACGGTGTCGATCAGCACGATCCGGGCGCGTTCCCGGGCGCTGTCCGCCAGGTCCTCCATCCGGGTCGCCACGACGAAGTCGGCGAGCCGCTCGGTCAGGTTCTCCTTCACGTCACTTCCCCTCTTGCGGGATGATCGCCACCGGCCGGGTCGGCGAGCCGGTCGCGCCGACGAGCTTCAGTGGCAGGCTGACAAACAGGAATTCCTTCGCGCCGGACGCGGCCAGGTCCTCCAGGAACAGGTTCTCGAAGATCAGGATGCCGGCCCGGGCCAGCAGCAGCGTGTGGTTAGGCAGGCTGTGCCCGAGCACCTCGTCGACGTATCCCGGCAGGTCCCAGGACATGTTGTCGGCGCCGACCGCATACACGCCCTGCTCGGCGGCCCACTCACCGGAGCTCCTGGCCATTCCGCCACCGGAGATGTAGTCCGGGTTCTCCCAGGCTGCGCCCCACCCGGTGTGGATGAGCAGGACGTCGCCGGGTCGCACGGCTACCGCCTGGCGCTCCGCGGCCGCCTCGAGCTCGGCCCGCTCGACCAGGTACCGCGGCGGGAGCCGCTCACCCCGCGCCTGCACCAGATCGATGAGGACACCGCGGCGGACGATCGGCGGGAGAGCCTCCGCGGAGAGAACCCGGACGCCGCCCGGGTCCTGATTGGCGGCGGTCACCGGGACCCCGCCGAACATCTGCATGTCCTCGGCCTGGTGGCACAGCGCGTCAACGTGCGTTCCCGCGTGGTCAGCGGTCAGGATCATCCCGGCCGCGCTGGTCCGGCTCTCCAGCCCCTGCTCGTGCCTGCGGTGCAGCATGAACGTGTAGTTGGGCGCGTTGGCCGGGAACATCGGCATCCCGGCGAAGCGCGGCTGCTCGAGGTCGATGACCCGGGCGTCCGTCAGCTCGCTGATCAGCGCGGCCGCCGTCCCGGCCGTGGTCGGCGCCCCGGTCATCGCGGCCCGCCCCCCGGGACCGTCCCGGCGGCAGCCAGGTGAGCGGCCACTTCCTCATCCGCGATGCCGACCCCGGCCACCGCCTTGGCCACCCCGGCGTAGACGGCGACGTGCTTGAGCACGGCCGCGATCTGCTCCGGGGTGCAGCCGTTCCGCAGTGCCCCCCGGACGTGCAGCCTGACCTCGTTCAGCTGGCCGAGCACGGTGACCACGGCGATCGTCAGCAGGCTGCGCGCCTGCGGGTCGAGCGTGTCGTCGAGCCATGCCTCACCCCACGCCCAGCGGGTCACGAACTGCTGGAACGGGGCGGTGAAGGCGGTTGCCCTGGTGGTGACGGCGTCCACGTAGTCGTCGCCGAGCACGTGACGCCGCACCGCCATGGCCCGTTCGAAGCTCTCATCCATGCTTATTCGCGTCCTCCTTGGGGGGCAACCGCGGGCCTGTCCTGGACGCGGGCAGGCGCGCCGTCCCCGCGGTGGCGGTGGCCGGCCGGGCCGGCCGCTGGCCTCCGCGGGGATTGTGGCGCTATGTCCGTCCAGTTAGGTACACTGCTGTATACATCGGGCTGAGAGAAAGTGTCAAGAAAGGTCAAAGCGGGTGCGCGGGTGACGACGAACACGCAGGTCGTCGCCCATCGGCGGGCTTGGCTGGCGTACCCGCGAACGGGTCTGCCGACGGTCGGCCGCGCCCGCCGGAAGGGGTTCCTGCCGGGGCCCCTAAGCAGGGAGATGCGGCAGTGGACCTTGACATTTCGGGACGCGTCTACGTCGTCAGCGGGGGGACCCGCGGGCTCGGGTTCGCGACCGCCCGGCAGCTCGTGGCCGAGGGCGGCCGCGTGGTGGTCTCCGGGCGCAACGCGGAGTCGGTCGCGGCGGCCGCCGCGAAACTCGGCGGCCCGGCCTGCGCCACCGGGGTGGTGGCCGACAACGCTGACCCGGCCGTCGGGGACACCCTGGCCGAGGCGGCCCGCGCCGCGTTTGGCCGGCTGGATGGCGTGCTGGTCAGCACCGGGGGCCCGCCCCCGGGCGCGACGATGGCCATCTCCGACGAGCAGTGGCTCGGCGCGTTCCAGTCGGTGTTCCTGGGCGCGATCCGGATCGCGCGGTCGGCCGCCCGCGTCCTGCCGCACGGCGGCGTGATCGCGTTCGTCCTGTCGTCCTCGGTCAAGTCCCCGCTCAGCCAGCTGGCCCTGTCCAACGGCCTGCGCCCGGGCCTGGCCATGGCCGCGAAGACGCTGGCCGATGAGCTCGGCCCGGCCGGCATCAGGGTCGTCGGGGTGATGCCGGGCCGGATCGCGACGGCACGCACCGAGGAACTGGACGCGCGCTCCCCTGGCCGCCGTGAGAGCGCCGAGGCCAGCATCCCGCTGCGCCGCTACGGCGACCCCGACGAGTTCGGGCGGGTTACCGCGTTCCTCCTCTCCCCGGCCGCCTCGTACCTGACCGGCCTGGTCGTCCCCGTCAACGGCGGGGCGCTGCGGTGCCTGTGACGGTGCCCGGGCACCCGCTGCGCCTGGCCCGGGCCCTGACCCCCGGGGGCGCACCGGCCGACGGGGTGGTCTTTGCAGGCCGCTTCATTCCCCTCGGCGCCTTCCCGTCCCTGGCCGGGGACACCCTCGCTGACCTGCTGCCCGGCTGGCAGCAGAACGTGGACCTGCTCCGCGCCGCACTGGCCGGCCAGCCGGGGCCGGACCCCGCCGCATCCTGGCCCGCCAGCAGCACCCGCCTGCTGCCGCCGGTCACCCCGCGGCAGATCTTCCAGGTGGCCCTCAACTACGCCGACCACGCCGCCGAGATGGCCCTGCCCATCCCGGAGCAGCCGTTCGTGTTCGCGGGGCTGCCCAGCGCCCTGTGCGGGCCGTGTGACGACATCGTGCTGCCGCCGAGCGGCCAGCATGACTGGGAACTCGAGCTGGGCGTGGTTATCCGCCGCCGCGCCCGTCACGTGGACCGGGCCGGGGCCGCCGACTGCATCGCGGGCTACACCATCACCAACGACCTCACGACGCGGGACCGGCTGCGGCGGCCGGGGACCGGCCGCACGGACTACCTCGCGGCGAAGAACCCGCCCACGTTCCTGCCCACCGGGCCCTTCCTGGTGCCAGCCGACGAGGTGGACGCGCGGCGGCTGCCCATGACCCTGTCCGTCAACGGGCAGGTGATGCAGCAGGGCTGCACCGCGACCATGGTGTTCGATGTGCCGAGCCTGATCGCCACGCTCTCGGCTCAGGTGGAACTGCTGCCTGGGGATCTGCTGCTGACCGGCACCCCGGCCGGCACCGGTCACGCGCGCGGGCGGTTCCTGCAGCCCGGGGATCTCATCGAGGCGGTCATCGGCGACATCGGGCAGCAGCGGAACCGCTGCGTGGCCGAGCGGGTCGCACCGGCCGGGCCTGGCGGTCGTCGTGCCGCGTGACCAGCGGACTGTCTTCGGTACCGACCCGGAGGCGTACGACCGCGTGCGCCCCGGATATCCAGCGGCGTTGCTGGATACCGTCACGGCGGTCACCGGGATCCGGCCCGGTGAGCGGGTTCTCGAAATAGGGGCCGGGACCGGTAAGGCGACCCGCGCCATGGCGGAACGAGGCTGGCGCATCACCTGCCTGGAACCGAGCGCGCAGATGCGCCAGCAGCTCGCGATCGTGTGCGCCGGCCAGCCTGATCTCAGCGTGTCCAGTCACTTCCTCGAGACCTTCCCCCGCAGGGAGCGGTTCCGCCTGGCCCTGGCCGCCCAGTCATGGCACTGGACCGATCCGGGCGTGCGCTACCAGCGGGCTCATGACCTGCTCGCCCCCGGAGGCTGGCTCGCGCTGGCCTGGAACACGCCGCGGCGCACGGACCGGAGCCTCGACGCGGACCTGGACACCCTGTACCGGCAGCACGCGAACGGGCTGCGGGCCCGCGAGCCGGGATCGGCCGGCGTGCACCGCGGACAGTGGTCAACCAGTGACCTCACCGCCAATCCGCTGTTCGGCCTGGTCCTGCACTGGCGCCAGGACTGGGCGGAGAGCTACGACGCTGACCAGTACGCCCGGCTGCTCGCCACCCAGTCCGACCACCTCATGCTCGAACCGGCGGTCCTGGCCACGCTGGCCGGGGAGGTGCGGCACCTGGTGAACCGCCATGGCGGCCGGATCATGCTCACCTATGCCACCGACCTGTATCTCGCCCAGCGGGCGCCGTGACGCTGGGCACTCGACGACCGGAGGCCTCATGACACTGCCGTTGTCCGGGTGCACGTTCGGCTGGCTGCACCTGGCCGCGCTGCCGGATGCGCTGCGGGCGCTCGCCCGCCGCGGCTTCCGCTCACTGGAGCTGACCACCGCACCACCGCACCTGTTCGCCCCGGCCTTCGGGCCGTACGAGCGGCGGGAACTGGCCCAGACGCTGGCCGCCCTCGGCCTCACGGTGGTATCGGTCAACCCGAGTTTCGCAGACATCAACCTGATCAGCACCAACCCGGAAATCGGCGAGATCAGCGCGCGCCAGATCATCGCCAACCTCGAACTGGCCGCCGACGTGGGCGCATCCTGCGTGGTGGTGATCCCGGGCCGCCGGCACGCCCTGGCCCCGGCCCCTGACCAGGCCGCCCGGGCTGTGCTCGACCGGCAGCTGGCCCGGCTGCTGTCCCGGGCCGCAGAACTCGGGATCACGATCGCCCTGGAAAACAGCCCCTACGGATACCTGGGCGGCTCGGCCGACCTCATCGAGATCGTGGACCGCTGGGACTCCCCGCAGCTGCGCATCACCTACGACGTGGCCAACGCGCTGGCCATCGAGGATCCCGCCGAGGGCGTCCGCCGGATCGGCCATCGTCTCGCCCTCGCGCACGTCAGCGACTCCTGGCGGGACACCTGGGCGCATACCTCAGCCTGCCGGGGCGAGGTTGACTTTCCCGCGTTCGCCGCGGCCCTCACCGAGACCGGCTTCCGCGGCCCGACCGTGTACGAGCTGGTCGACGGGGAAGACCCGGAACCCCGGCTGCCCGCCGACCTGGCCAGCCTCGCCGCCGCAGGCTGGGCCGCGTGATGGCGTCCCAGCCGGCCATCCCTCCCGCACCCGTGATACCCGCCCAGGCCGACGTGGTCGTGGCCGGAAGTGGCGCCGCCGGGCTCACCGCCGCCCTCGCCGCGGCCACCGCGGGCGCCGACGTCCTGCTGATCGAGCGGGCGGGGCAGCTGGGCGGGACCACGGCGCTGTCCGGGGGCGGGTCTGGATACCAGCGAGCGATTTCAGCGAGGGTGACACGCCCGCCGCCGCCGCCGCGTACCTGGACGGCATTTTCAGCGACCGCTACCGGCACATGACCGAGGCGTTCCTCACCACCGCGCCAGAGATGGCGCGCTTCGTCGAACGCCACAGCGAGCACCGTTTCGTGCCCTGCCGCCGCTACCCGGACTACGACCCGGGCCGCCCCGGTGCGACCCTCAGCGGCCGGGCCCTGGACATGCGCCCCATCGACACCAGCACGCTCACCCCGCTGGCCAGCAATATCCTGCTGCCGCCCGGGTACCAGCCGATGTCGTTCGCCGAGTGGGACAGCTGGCGCTACCCGGGCCAGTTCGACTGGGACCTGCTGCGGGAAAGGGAGCGGACGGGCGTCAGGACCGGCGGGGCGGCCCTCGTGGCGGCCCTGGTCGACGGCGCGGTGAAGGCGGGTGTCCGGATCCTGGCCGGGGCCCGGCTGGCCGGTGTCGCGCCCGGATCGGCGCAGGTGGAACGGGACGGACGGCCGGCCACCATCGCCGCGGCCTCGGTCATCCTGGCCACCGGCGGCTTCGACTGGGACCGGGAACTGCGTGCCCGGGTGCAGCCGGCCGCGCAGCGGGCCAGCGGGGCCCCGCCCACCAACACCGGTGACGGGCTGCGCATCGCCCAGCAGGCCGGAGCCATCACCGACAACATGGCTGAAGGCTGGTGGATGCCGATGATGGCGATCCCCGGCGAGACCTTGCTCGGCGAGCAGTTCTACCGCTCACTCATCCGCGAGCGCGGCCTGCCCCGCCAGATCATGGTCAACGCCGAGGGCCGGCGGTTCGTCAACGAGGCGCGGCCGTACAACGAGATCGGCAAGGCGCTGCACCGGGAGCGCGGCCCGGTCCACCTGATCTTCGACGAGACGTACCGGGCCAGCTACCCGATGCCGGGGGTTCCGCGGGACAAGCCGGCGCCAGGCTGGGTCGCCGCCGCCGGCTCCATCGCCGGGCTGGCCACCCGCATCGGTGCCGACCCCGCCACCCTGGCGGACACGGTCCGCCGCTGGAACCACGCGTGCGCCAGCGGCACCGACCAGGACTTCGGCCGCGGTGAGGACGCCTACCAGCAGTTCTGCGGCGACCCGGCTATCCGGCCGAATCCCAGCCTCGGGCCGCTCGACCAGGCGCCGTACTACGCGGTGGAGGTCCTGGCCGGGACGATCGGGACCAAGGGCGGCCCGGTCACCGACATCGACGGGGCGGTGCTCAGCCAGGCCGGCGCCCCAATCGCGGGCCTGTACGCCGTCGGCAACACCGCCGCGTTCTGGACCGCAGACGGCTATCCGGGCCCCGGCGCGACCCTCGCCGTGGGCATGACCATGGGCTACCGGGCGGGGCGGCACGCGGCAGCCTGCGGCTGACCGCCCGGTCAGGCCCGCAGGAGCCGCCGGCTGACCAGGCCAACCACCGTCACCAGCAGCACCGCGAACCCCGCCACCGCGACCCGGGCCGACAGCAGCGAGGTGGCCAGGCCCAGCGCCACGACCGGGACGGCCAGGCCGACGTACCCGGCCAGGAACAGGCCGGCCAGCGCCTCACCGCGAGCCTGCGGCCGGGCAATGCCCAGCACTGTGCTCACGCTGCCCTTGAACGCGGCCCCCGCGCCGCTGCCCGCCACTATCCCGCCGGCCAGCAACAGCGCCAGGCTGGCCAGCCAGAACGCCGCGGTGATCACGGCCAGCCCGGTGACCAGGGCCAGCAGCCCGAAGGTCAGCTGGCGGCGGAGCGGGACACGGCTCACCACGATCTGGGTCAGGGCCGCCGCGCCGAACACCGCGAACGTGGCCGTCCCGGCCAGCGCGTGCGACGTGTCGTGCAGCGGGCCGGCGATGAACCCGGGAGCCAGCGAGGTGAACAGGCCGAACAGCGCGAACTCGGCCGCGGCGGCCGCGCTGGCCGCGTAGAACGCCGGCCGGTACTCGGCGGGCACCGACACCCGCTGCGGCCGGTACCGGGGCCGCACCGCGGGGCGCGTCACCGTCTCAGGCACCAGGGCCAGCGCCAGCAGGCCGGCCAGCATGAGGGCCTCGAACACGAGATAGGGCACGACCAGCGGGTCCCCCGCGTACTGGACCAGGAAGCCGGACACCAGCGGGCCGAGCCCGATCCCGCCGAGGTTGGCCGCGGTCGCGATGATCTCCGCGCGGCGCCGGGGCATGCCGCCGCAGCCGGACGCGTCCAGCTCACTCAGGTACGCGGTGGCGGTGGCGGTCAGCATCCCCACGCTGACGCCGGACACGACCCGGGCGGCGAGCAGGCCGGCCACCGTGGGCCAGAGCAGGAACATCACCCCGGACGCCGCGTTGACGGCCACGGCGATGGCGGCCATCCGCCGCCGCCCGAGCCAGTCCGACAGGTGCCCGGCCAGGAACAGGCTGGCGATCACGCCGACCGCGTACGCCGCGAAGATCACCGTGATCATCAGCGGGCCGAAATGGTCGCGCGCCGCGTACAGCACGTACAGCGGCGCGGGCACCGCGGAGAACGCCATGGTCACCAGGAACACGAAGCCGACCAGCCAGAACCCGGTGCGGCGCCGGGCCGGGGGCGCCGGGTGACCCGGTGGCCGGCGCAGGCCCGGGGCCAGGGACGTCGTTGCGGGCACGAGGACTCCTTCAGATGCGGATTCCTCCAGCATCACGCCCGTTCGGTCATCTAAGCAAACGAAATATATTGCTAACTAGCATCTGTTCAGCAGATAATCAGGCTCATGGAACTGCGGCACCTTCAGTTCTTCGTCGCGGTCGCCGAGGAATTGTCCTTCACCCGGGCCTCGCGCCGGCTGCACGTCGTCCAGTCCGGGGTATCCAGCGCCATCCAGGGCCTGGAGCGGGAACTCGGGGCGCCGCTGTTCGACCGGGACCGGCACCGGGTGGCGCTGACCGACGCGGGGCTGGCCCTGCTGCCCGAGGCGCGGGCCACGCTGGCCGCGGCGCAGGCCGCCCAGGACGCGGTGGCGCAGGCCCGGGCGGGACTGCGCGGCACGCTCACGGTCGGCACGATGGTGTCCATCGGCACGGTCAACGTGGCCGGGCTGCTCGGCCGGTTCCACACCACCCACCCGGGAGTGTCCGTCCACCTGCGGCACGCCCCCGGGGGTTCGGCCGGGCTGGCCGCGCAGGTCATCGCGGGGGAACTCGACCTGGCCCTGGTGGCGCTGCCCGGCCAGGCCCCGGCCGGGCTGCGGCTGCAGCCGCTGACCGAGGAACCGCTGCTGCTCATCGCGGCCACCTGGCACCCGCTGGCCGGCCGGCGCGGGGTCACCCTGGCCCAGCTGGCCGACGAGGACTTCGTGGACTTCCCGCCCGGCTGGGGTAACCGCACCGTGGCCGACCGGGCGTTCGGCGCGGCGGGCCTGGACCGGCGGGTGCCGTTCGAGGTGACCGAGTTCACCTCGGCCGCGGGCCTGGTCCGCAACGGCCTGGGCATCGCGTTCATCCCGCAGTCCGCGGCCGGCCTGGACGGCCTGGACGGCCTGGACGTGATCGGGCTGGACGGCCCGGCGCTGCTGTGGCGGGTCTCGGTGGCCACCCCGACCGCCCGGCGGCTGTCCGCGGCGGCCCGCGCGTTCGTGGCCGAGCTCCTCCCCTGATCAGCCAGTCCTGATGCCTCATCGCTGCGGGCGATCACCAGGTAGCCCAATTGCGATCACCAGCGGGGCATGACTCGCCGGGACCGGGCAGTTGACCTAGGCGGCTAGCTCATAGCCCACACCTGACAGCCCACAGACGGGAGTAGCCATGCGCACCAGGTCCCTTGGCGGTCTCACGGTCAGCGCGATCGGCCTGGGCGGCATGCCCATGTCGATCGAGGGCCGGCCGGAGGAGCAGCGGTCGATCGCCACCATCCACGCCGCCCTGGACGCGGGCGTCACGCTGATCGACACGGCCGACGCCTACCACCTCAACCCCGGGGAGACCGGCCACAACGAGCGGCTTATCGCCCGGGCCCTGGCCACCTACCGCGGGGACACCAGCGACGTGCTGGTCGCGACCAAGGGCGGCCACATCCGGCCGGGTGACGGCTCGTGGACCGTGGACGGGTCCCCGGTCCATCTGCGCGAGGCCGCAGAGGCGTCGCTGAAGGCGCTCGGCGTGGACGCCATCGGCCTGTACCAGTTCCACCGTCCCGACCCCCGGGTCCCCTACGAGGAGTCGATCGGCGCGCTGAAGGACCTGCTCGACGCAGGGAAGATCCGGCTGGCCGGCATTTCCAACGCGACGATCGGCCAGATCGACACCGCCCGGCAGATCCTGGGCGAGGGGAACCTGGCCAGCGTCCAGAACCAGTTCTCACCCGCCTTCCGGTCCAGCGAGGGCGAACTACGGCACTGTGCGGACCTGGGGATCGCCTTCCTGCCCTGGAGCCCGCTGGGCGGAATCGGCCAGGCGGGCGACCTCGGTGCCAGGCACTCGGCCGTGCGGGAGATCGCGGACACCCACGGCGTCTCGCCGCAGCAGGTGACGCTGGCCTGGCTGCTGGCCCTGGCGCCGGTCGTGATCCCGATTCCCGGCGCGAGCCGGCCTGCCTCCATCACCGACTCGGCCCAGGCCGCCGACCTGGTCCTGACCGGCGCCGAGGTCGAGCGCCTCACCAGCGCCTGACCGGCAGGCAGCACCAGACGACCCAGCACCAGATGGGCTAGCCCTCTAGTACGCCGGCTGATACATTAGCCGCCGTACTAGAGGACTGAGCCATGCCTGGAGGGACAGATGGCCGAGAGTGAGCGGCACCGGGAGGACCCGGCCGGCCAGGACGTCCTGCGACGGGCCGGGGACGCGTCGGTGCTGATCCTGACCAGCCTCGCAGACGGCCCCAAGCATGGCTACGCCCTGATCCAGGACATCAAGGAGTTCGCCGGGCTGCGGCTCGGCCCCGGCACGCTGTACGGCGCGCTCGACCGGCTAGAGCGGCTCGGCCTGGTGGAGGCGCTGCCCACCGACGAGCGGCGGCATCCGTACGGCATCACGGCCGCCGGGGCGGCGGCGCTCCGGATCCACCTGGATTCCCTCGAGCGGGTCAGCGCGGTCGGCCGGCTCCGCCTGCGGCTGGGCGGAATCTGATGCCGGGGTCACGGATGCCGGGGTCACGGATGCCGGTCACACGGGCGCCGCGCGTGGTCCGGATCGTGCTGCGCTGCTATCCGCGGCTATGGCGGCGACGGCACGGCGACGAAGCCGCCGAGCTGGCCGCCTTGCTCATGCGAGACGGCGTCCCGGCGCACTCGATCGCGTGGAGCTACCTGCACAGTGCGGCCCGCGAGCGGCTGACCCCCAGGCCGGGCAGGCGGCTGGCCGCCGCGGCGACGGTCCTGCTGACCGCGGCCGGCCTGACGGGCGCCCCGGTGGCGCTGCTGTCGGCCACGGCCCCGGCCAGCGCGGCCAGCGCGGCCCGCGCCCACGTCAGCCACCGGGGTCACGCAGCCGTGCACCTGCGGTCGCGGCTGGACTGCGGCGCACCGCTGGGCGAGACGGCCCCCGGCGCCGGGCCCGCGGGCCTTCTGCCCGCGGATGGCCATGACCAGCGCTGCTGACCACGCGGCCCAGCCCGGGAACGAAACGGGCGGGGAGCGGCGTGCCGGCGGCCCATCCCCGGCCCGGCGCGGCCGCCGACCCCATCCCGGCCGCCCGGCCCGGCGCCGCCTGGCCCGGCCCCGCCTGGCCCTGACCGAGACGGCGGTCACCGTCGCCCTGGTTGCGCTGCTCGCCGTGGGTCTGCGGGCGTTCGTGCTGCAGACCTTCTCCATCCCCAGCTCGTCCATGGTGCCGACGCTCCAGGTCGGCGACCGGATCTTGGTGCTGAAAGCCTTCTTCAACTGGCACGACCTGCATGAGGGCGACATCGTGGTGTTCACCCGCCCGCCACGCGATCACTGTCCCGGACCGGCCGATGACGACCTGGTCAAGCGCGTCATCGCCCTCCCGGGGCAGACCATCTACTCGTCCGGCAGCACCGTGATCGTGGACGGGCGGCCACTGGCGGAGCCGTACCTGCCCCGCAGCGACCCGCTGGGTCCCGCGATACCGGGCGCCACCCGGGCGAACCCCTTCCACGTACCGCGCGGTGAGTTCTACGTGCTAGGCGACAACCGGGCGGATTCCTGTGACAGCCGCTACTGGGGACCGGTCAAGGGCAGCAGCATCGTCGGCCGGGTGGTGCTGCTCTGGTGGCGTCACAGCCACCCTGACCTGCACCACCTCTGACGCCGCGAACCCGACACGATAAAACAAGTCTGGACTCCGGGGCCGCACTAGGCGCGGCCGGGCTCGCCGCGGCCCGGCCCGCACCTCGCTCGGCCTGGCCATCAGCGATCCGCCCTCGGCGTCATACCGGGCGCAGATCTTCCTGAACGGCTGGAACATCGGGCAGTACATCAGCAACGTCGGCCCGCAGACCGTCTTCGTCCTGCCGGACGGCCTGCTCCGCTCGCGCGGGCTGAACACGCTGGCCATCGCCGTGCTGGCCGGCGGGACGGGTGGCGGCCTGGGCCGGGTGAGCCTGGCCAGCCTGGGCACCGTAGCCGGCGGAGTCCCGGTCGCGCCGGTGCTGCCCGCAGGCCAGGCTCCCTAAGCCCGCCGGGTCACGCCACGTACGGCGGGCTGCCGTCCTCGTTGGTCATCGGGCGGCCCGCGGCGGCCCAGCCGGTCATCCCGTCGCTCACGTTCACCACGGTCCAGCCCGCCCCGGCCAGTGCGTGCGCGGCCTGGTTGGAGCGGCTGCCGGCCCGGCAGATCACGTACACCGGGCCTTCCTGCGGGATTTCCGTGTAGCGGGCCCCGAGCTGGCCCAGGGGGATGTGCATCGCCCCGGGCGCGTGCCCCGCGGTCCACTCGTCCGGCTCCCGGACGTCCACCAGCGTCGCATCCGCGGGCACCTCGGCCGCGGGCATCTGGCCCGGCCGCGCGTCGCCCGTCATGTCCTGCACCCGGTCATGGGGCTTCCGATCATCTGGCACCCTCCCCGCAAACGGCTACCGATCAACCCATTGTGGCGCGACAGCTACGTTCCCGCACATCATTCCGGGGGTTGCGCACGCCCCGGCCGCTCCCCCGGCTGCTCCTCGTGCCCGGCCAGCCGCAGGTAGGCCGGGGTGAGCAGCGCGGTCAGGTCCTGCCCGCGGACCTGGACCGCGGGCGGCTCGAACGAGCGGAGCACCAGGTCCGCCGCGGTGGCCGGGACAGCCTGGGCGGCGCGCAGCCGGGCCGGGGTCAGCCCGGGTGACCAGAACCGGTCCAGTGACTCCGCCAGCGGGGCCGCATTTATATTCCGCAACGGAACCGCTCCCGGGCCGGTCACGCCGCCAGGCCCGGGGTCCTGCGCCACCGGCCGCCGGCGCAGCGCGGCGAGCAGGTCTTCCCGGCCGCGACCACGCCAGGCCAGCATCGCGAACGGGTCGTCGTCGAAGGTCTCGGCCAGCACGTAGCAGACCGCGGCCAGGTGCTTGCACGGCACGCCCCAGTCCGGGCACGAGCAGGACATCTCCAGGTCGCGGGCGGATCGCGGGAACAGCGGGGTGCCGCACGCCGCGAACACGTCCTCGATCTCGTGCGGCATCTCGCCCGCCAGGAGCTTGGCCCGGAACAGCGCCTGTGCCCCGAGCGCCCCGGTGACCGAGCGCCACTGCGCGGTGGTCAGCGGCATGACCCCGATCCGGACCTGGTACGGGGCAGGCCGGGAGCCCTGCACCCGGGCCCGGACCTTCCCCGTGCCCAGCTCGAACTCCATGACCTGTCCGCGCCGGGCGTAGTTGCGGCCGCGGGCCAGCCGGCCGCTCATGCCGAACGACTCCAGCACCTCCACGAACCGGCGGGACCACCACTGCTCGCCGATCGCGCCGCGCTTGCTGCGGGCCCTGATGCCGTTCTCGACCCGGCGCGGCGCCGACGCCTCATGCCACCAGGAGGTGTCCCGGCTGGCGCCGTTGCGGGGCGGGCCGCTGCGGTCAGTCATTCCGGCACCGCCTCGGGTGACAGCGCCAGCACGTCGCGCAGGTCACTGGTGGACAGCTCGGTGAGCCAGCCCTCGCCGGTCCCGACGATCCGCTCGGCCAGCGCCTTCTTGTCCTCGATCATGGCGTCGATCCGCTCCTCCAGGGTGCCCACGCAGACGAACTTGCGGACCTGCACGTCCTTGCGCTGCCCGATGCGGAAGGCCCGGTCAGTAGCCTGATCCTCGACCGCCGGGTTCCACCAGCGGTCGAAATGGATGACATGGCTGGCCGCCGTGAGGTTGAGCCCGGTGCCGCCGGCCTTCAGCGAGAGCAGGAAGACGGCGGGCCCCGCGGCCTCCTGGAACTCCTCGACCAGGGTGTCCCGGGCCTTCTTGGCCGTGCCGCCATGCAGGTAGAGCACGGGAACACCGAGCCGGGCGGCCAGATAGGGCTGCAGGACCCGGCCGAACTCGGCGTACTGCGTGAAGCACAGCGCCTTGTCCCCGGCCGCGACGATCTCGTCGCAGATCTCCTCCAGCCGGGCCAGCTTGCCGGAGCGGCCGGGCAGCCGGGAACCGTCACCCAGCAGGTGCGCGGGATGGTTGCACACCTGCTTGAGCTTGGCCATGGTGGCCAGGACCAGGCCGCGGCGCTCGATGTCGCCCTCGGCGGCGTCGATCCGGGCCAGCATGTCGGTCACGGTGGCCTGATAGAGCGAGGCCTGCTCCGGGGTGAGCGTGCACCAGATCTTCATCTCGATCTTGTCGGGCAGGTCCGAGATGATCGACCGGTCGGTCTTGACCCGGCGCAGGATGAACGGGCCGGTCAGCCGCTTCAGCCGGGCCGCGGCCTCCTCGTCGCCGTGCCGCTGCACCGGGACCGCGAAGCTCTCCCGGAACTTCTCGGCCGGGCCGAGCAGCCCCGGGCTGGTGAACTCCATGATCGACCACAGCTCGCCCAGGTGGTTCTCGACCGGGGTGCCGGTCAGCGCGAGCCGGGACCGGGCGGGCAGGGCGCGCACCGCCCGGGCCTGGCGGGTTCCCGAGTTCTTGATGTTCTGCGCCTCGTCGCAGACCACCCGCCGCCAGGGGACCGCGGCCAGCGCCTCGCGGTCCCGGGCGGCCAGCGCGTACGTGGTGATGACCAGCTCCGCCCCGGTCAGGGCGGCGTGCAGCTCGGCGCCGGCCAGCCGGTCCGAGCCATGGTGCACGTGCACGGCCAGGTCCGGGGTGAACCGCTCCGCTTCCCGCTGCCAGTTCCCCACCAGCGACATGGGGCAGATGAGCAGCGTGGGGCTCATCTGCGGGCCCGCCCCGGACGCGCACCGTTCGCGGTCCAGCAACGCGAGCGTCTGCACGCTCTTGCCCAGCCCCATGTCGTCGGCCAGGATCCCGCCCAGGCCCAGGTCGCTGAGGAAGGACAGCCAGGCCAGTCCGCGCTCCTGGTAAGGGCGCAGCTGGCCGCGGAACGAGCCGGGGGCGGTCACCGGGGTCAGCGAGCGGTCAGCCCGCCCGGAGAGCAGCTCACCCAGCCAGCCGTCCGCCGCGACCGCCGTGACCTCGAGGTCATCCTCCGGGCCGCGCAGCCCGGCCACCAGCACGTCGCCGGCCCGCATCACGCCCTGGCGGCCGCGCTCCATGAACGTCAGCGCGGCCCGCAGGTTGCGGTCGTCCAGCTCCACCCACTGCCCGCGGACCCGGACCAGCGGGATCTTGAGCTGGGCCAGCTCGGCGAGCTCGTCCGCGTCCAGCGTGGTGTCGCCGACGGCCAGGTCGTAGCGGAACTCGACCAGGTCGTTCAGGCCGAAGCCGCTCCCGCCAGGTGCGCTGGCCGGGGCCGAGGGCGCACTGGCGGCGGCCCGGGACCGGGAGGTGAGCTTGAGCCCCAGCCGGGCCTTGCGGGCCCAGTCCGGCAGCAGCACACCGAACCCGGCGCCGGACAGCAGCGGGCCGGTCTCCTTCAGGAACCGGAACGCGCCCGCGGTGTCCAGCGTGAGCGCGGCGGGCTCCGGGTCGCGCAGCGCGTCCTCCAGCTCACCGAACAGCCGCATGGCCGCGCCCAGCCCGGCCAGCAGTTCCTCATCGGGGCGGGTGATCCCGCCCGGCGCCCAGCCGCCGGTCCCCGCCCATACGTCCTCAGCGGCCAGCATCAGGCTGGGGTCCTCGGACGACTGGAGCGCGAATTCGACGTGCCACAGCCCATCGGCGGGCTGGGCGGGCTGGTCGCCGGGAGGTTGGGCGGGCTGGTGGGCGGCGGGTCGGGCGGGCTGATCGCCTGCGGGATGGGCAGGCTGGTCATCGGCGGGCTGGGCGGGCTCGACCAGGCGGAAGCAGGTTCGCACGGGGCCGGCCGGGGCCTGGGCGGCAGCGCGCCAGGCGTCCAGGCTGGCGGCCAGCTCAGCCGCTTCCGCCTCGTCCTCCGCCGTGGCCACCTCGACCTCGGCATCGGGCCCGGCCAGGGCGGCCGCCCAGCGCTCCGGGACCGGCACCCGGGCCAGCCGCCGGCCGCGCCGCGGCGGGAGCAGGCCCCAGCCCAGCGGGGCGGCGTCGTTACGCGCCCGGCGCGCACTCCCGGACTCGTCCGGCGGGGCAGGCCCGTCCAGCCGGGCCCGCGCGGCCGCGTCGGCCAGCGCGTCCAGCGCCGTGGCCAGCAGCGGCCCGGGCGGCTCGCCGCCAGGCTCCCCGGCCCGGCACACCGGCGGCATGGCCCCGGCCAGTTCCGCGGCCCGCGGGGCGTCCGGGCCCGTCAGCACCGTCCGCCAGCCCGCAGCCCAGCCGTCGCCGTCGCGGCTCAGCCCCGGCAATAGCTTGCCCCGGGCGCACAGGTCGGCCGCGAACCGGGCCACCGCCGCCCAGTAGACCGCCGAGCCTCCGGCGATCACGTCGGGGTGGCTGACGGCACCGGGCGGAGCGTCCGCCGGATCCAGGCCGGCCAGGATCGTGAGCGCGGCGGCCGGCCCGAAGGCCAGCGCGGGAACCCGCCAGCAGCCCAGGGCGGACCGGCGGCCACGGCCGGGGCGGCTCCCGCCTCCGTCATCGGCCAGGCCGGCCGGCCTGATCAGCTCGGGCGCGGCCGACGGTCCCGGGCCGGCCGACGGCAGCCAGAGGCTGAGCTCGTCCGCCGCCGCCTTGCCCGCCAGGTCACGGAGGCTGCCACCCAGGGTCCCGGGCGGATCACCCAGGACGCCGATCCCGTCGGCCAGCACGTCCGGGCTGGCCGCGAACGGGTGCGGCCGCGCCGCCCGGGAGGGCCGCCCACCGGCCGGGGCGGGCGGGCTGGCCGGGAGCCCGGAATCCTCCGCCCACAGGCAGAGCGCACCCCGGGTCCAGATCCCGTGGATGACCAGCATGCCCGCAACTCCCTGCCGCCGGCCCGGCCGGGCCGCCCTGTGGTCCCGATGGCCCGTGCTCCCGATGGGCCGTGCTCCCGATCGACGGTAGCAACGACCAGGGACACCTGGGCCCTGGAAAGCCTGGGCCCGGGCACAGGATGGCAGGCTGGCGTCATGCCCGACGACAGCCCATCGATACTCCGGGCCCGGGAGCTGGCCGGCCAGGTCCTCGCCCCCGCCGCCATGGCGGTGGAATCTGCGCGCCGGGTGCCACCCGAGCACCTCGACCTGCTCGCGGCCGAGGGCTTCTACGGGCTGGCCGGCCCGCGCGAGGCGGGCGGCCTGGACGTGCCGTTCCCGGCGGCCTGCCGCGTTATCGAGATCCTGGCCGGGGCGTGCCTGTCCACCACGTTCGTGTGGATGCAGCACCACGGTGTGGTGCGCGCGGTCGCCGATGCGCCCGCCGCGCTGCGGCAGCAGATGCTCGGGCCGCTGTGCCGGGGTGAACGGCGGGCCGGCGTGGCCCTGGCTGGCCTGCTGCCGGGCCCGCCCCGGCTGCGTGCCCGGGCGGTGGAGGGCGGCTATGTGCTCGACGGGACCTCGCCCTGGGTCACCGGCTGGGAGTACATCGACTCGCTGCACGTCGCCGCCCGGCAGGACGACGACACCATCGTGTGGGCCTTGCTCGACACCGCGCCGGACACCCCGCGCGGCGCCGGGCCGGGAATCGGGCCGTCCGGCTCGGCCGGATCCTCACTCACGGCGCAGCCGCTGCCGATGGTGGCCGTCATGGCCAGTTCCACCGTGCAGCTCACCTTCACCGGCCACCCCGTCCCGCAGGAACGGGTGACCGGCACCCTGCCGCTGGACCAGTGGCGCGGCCGGGACGCGGCCGGGCTGCGGACGAACGGCTCGCTCGCGCTCGGCCTGGCCGCGCGGTGCTGTGAGCTGATCGGCCCCGGCCCGCTGGACGGGCAGCTGAACCAGTGCCGGGCGGCGCTGGACAGCGCCGGCCCTGACGTCATGCCCGCGGCCCGGGCGGCCGCCTGCGAGCTGGCCCTGCGCGCGACGGCGGCGCTGGTGGTCAGCCAGGGGTCCACGGCGGTCCTGGCCGATCAGGACGCGCAGCGGCTGGCCCGGGAAGCCCTGTTCCTGCTGGTGTTCGGCTCCCGGCCGCCAATCAGGGAGTCGCTGGGCGGGCTGCTCACCCGTCCCGCGGGCTAGGTAGAGTGCGAGCGTTTCCCCGAGCAGGACGGTGTGCCCCATGTCCCAAACCTTGATCGTGCGTGACGCCCGGCCGTCCGAGCTCGCCGAGATCGGCAACCTGCGGGTGGCGGCCTACGAGGCGGGCGGTTTCCTCTCCGACGCCTCGCACTACGGCGAGACGCTCCGCACGCTGGGCCACGACGGCAGCGGCCAGATCCTGGCCGCGGTGCAGGAAGATGGCGGGCGCGCCGGTCCGGACGGCACGCCATTCACCACCACGGGCCGGATCCTCGGCACCGTCATGCTGCAGCTGTGGCCGGACGCCGGGCACGTGGTGCGGGGCCCGGGCGACGCCGAGGTCAGGGCGCTGGCCGTCGCGCCGGAGGCGCGCGGGCGCGGCGTGGGGCGGGCCCTGCTCCAGGCGGTCAACGACCAGGCCCGGGCCTGCGGCGTGCGGCACCTGCTGCTGTGCACCCAGAAGACGATGCTGGCCGCGCAGCACCTCTATACCGAGGCCGGGTTCCGCCGGCTGCCGGAGCGCGACTGGGAGCCGGTACCAGGATTCACCCTGCTGGCGTACGGCCTGGAACTCCGCGATTTGACCGACCGGCCTACGGCCCGCTCGTCCGCGATTGACCAACCGGCCTACGGCCCGGTCGTCCGCTCCTGGTCAACCGGCCTGATCTGGCCCATCGGGCGGCGGCTCGGCCGCGGCCCGGGCCTGTTCCGCCTGCATGGCGCGGAACGAGGCGAGCCCGGCCCGCGGCCGCCGCGAGCTGGCCGGGGCGCTGGAGGGCTGGCCAGGCGCGATCTTGTGCAGCTGCTTGTTCAGCGAGCGGAACAGGAAGAACAGGGCGGTGCCCATGCCCGCGAACACGAGGAATCCGAGCAGCCCGGGGTACACCTGGCTGGCGGTGCTCGACGCGGCCAGGACGCTCACTGGCTCACCCTCTCCCGGACCCCCGCGAACAGGTCGTCCTCGGGGAACTCAGTGTCCACTACCGACCTAGCTAGATGGTAGTCCTCGGTCGGCCAGGCCACGCGCTGCACCTCTACCGGGCAGGCGAACCACGAGCTCTCCGGGTCGATCTGGGTGGCGTGCGCCAGCAGCGCCTGGTCCCGGATCGTGAAGTAGTCGGCGCACTGGACCCGGCTGGTGATCTCCACCGGCTTGCGGTCCGATGCCCGCTCGTCCCAGCGCTTGAACCAGTCCGCGTACGGCGACTCCAGGTCCCGCCGCAGCATCTCCTCGTGCAGCGCGGTGATCCGGTCCTTGTGGAACGTGGCGAAGTAGTACAGCTTGAGCGGCTGCCAGGGATCCCCGGTCCCCGGGTAGCGGTCCGGGTCCGCGGCGGCCTCGAACGCCTCCACCGCGACCTGGTGGGTCTTGATGTGATCCGGGTGCGGGTAGCCGCCCTCTTCGTCATAGGTCAGGATCACGTGCGGCCGGAATTCGCGGACCGCGCGGACCAGCGGCCCGGCCGCCACCTCGAGGGGCTCCAGCGCGAAACAGCCGTCCGGCAGCGGCGGCAGCGGATCGCCCTCGGGCAGCCCGGAGTCGACGAATCCGAGGAACTCCTGGCGCACGCCGAGGATCTCGCGGGCCCGGTCCATCTCCTCGCGCCGGATCCGGGCCAGGTTATCCCGGACGTCGGGCCGCTCCATGGCCTTGTTCAGGATGTCGCCCCGCTCACCGCCGGTCAGCGTGGCCACCATGACCTCTGCGCCTTCGCGGACGTAGCGGGCCATGGTGGCGGCACCCTTGCTCGATTCGTCGTCCGGGTGCGCGTGCACGGCCATCAGCCGCAACGGCTGGGACGGCGGAACCACCGGATCGTTCGTGGTGGCAGACAAGCGAGTTCCCCTCGGCACCATGAAGTGGTCAATTGGACCGGCGAACAGCTTCCCGGCAGGTGCACCCGGGGCAGTACCTCGCCGACAGAACATTGTGCAGGACAACGCGCTGGCCCCGCGACGACATTCCCGTATAGTGGCGGGCTCTGACGACGCAGCGACGTCAGGCCTGGCATGCCCGGAACTCGTGAGGGGCGACGTACTTGTCAGGCCTTGTTAGCCTCGAATGATTACCCCCGAGGAGCCGCGCACGGCTCACGCGGATCCGAGCGTCCGCACTGCAGGCAAGGAGTACCCGTGACCGAGACGAACAACGACAGCCTTACCTGGCTCACCCAGGAGGCGTACGACCGGCTCAAGACGGAGCTGGATTACCTCTCGGGGCCGGGGCGGGTCGACATCGCCAAAAAGATCGAAGCCGCCCGCGACGAGGGCGACCTGCGCGAGAACGGCGGCTACCACGCCGCCAAGGAGGAGCAGGGCAAGATCGAGGGCCGGATCATCCAGCTCGCGCACATCCTGCAGCACGCCAAGGTGGGTGAGCCGCCGCGGACAGACGGGGTGGTCGGGCCGGGGATGACCGTGACCATCCGGTTCGCCGGCGACGACGACGAGGTGACCTTCCTGCTGGCCTCCCGGGAGGAGAGCGGCGCCCCGATCGACGTCTACTCGCCGCGCTCTCCGCTGGGCAGCGCCATCAACGGCAAGAAGATCGGCGATACGGCCACCTACCAGCTGCCGAACGGCCGGGCGGCCAAGGTCGAGATCCTGGAGGCCGTCCCGTACATCGGCGGCTGACCCCGGACGTGCCCGCGTGGCGCGCACCGCCCTGAGGCGGTGCGCGCCACGCTGGCGTTTACGTACCGGCCACCCGTGCTCAGCCCACCAGTTCCGGGGCCGCTGTCTCGGCGTCGCCCGGGGCGGTGCGGCCGCGGAGCGGCACCTCCTTGATGAACCAGGCCAGGACGAAGGCCAGCGCGGCCGCCGGGATGGCCCACAGGAACACCCCGTGGATCGCATACGAGATCGCGTAGTACACGTCGTGCTGGACGGCCGCGGGCAGCGACCGGACCGTGGCCGGGTCGAACTGGCCGCCGCTGGTGGACAGGTGCACGCCGGGCGACACCGAGGTCAGCGCCTCGGTCAGCCGCCGGGCGAAGATGGCCCCGAACGCCGAGACCCCGATCGACCCGCCGATCTGCTGGAAGAACAGCCGCGAGCTGCTGGCCACACCGATGTCGCGGGGCTCCACGCTGTTCTGCGCGACCAGCGTGGTCATCTGCATGAGGAAGCCCATGCCGAAGCCCAGCGCCATCATGTACAGGCCAGAGGTCACCCGGCTGGTGTCCACCCCGAGCAGGGACAGCAGCCACATGCCGAGGGTCATGAACGCCGCGCCGATGATCGGCAGCGCCCGGTACCGGCCGGTCCGGGTGGTGATCTGGCCCGCGATCAGCGAGGTGATCATCACGCCGACCATCATGGGCGTGAGCAGCAGGCCGCTGACGGTCGGTGAGGCGCCCTGCACGGTCTGCTGGTACAGCGGCAGGAACGTGATCGCGCCGAACATGGCCAGCCCGGCCAGGAAGCTGAGGCCGGTGACGACGGCGAAGTTCCGGTTGCGGAAGATGTGCAGCGGCAGGATCGGCTCAGGCGCCCGCGCCTCGATCATGATGAACAGGGCCACGCTCACCACGGCCACCGCGGCCAGGCCGAGGATCTGGGCTGACGCCCAGGCGTACTGGCTGCCGCCCCAGGTGGAGACGAGCACGATCGCGGTGGTGGCCACGGCCAGCACCAGCGCGCCCAGGTAGTCCACCCGGTGCTTGATCCTCCGCCGCGGCAGGTGCAGGGTCGCGGCCAGGTAGGCCAGGGCCACGCCGCCGAGCGGCAGGTTGATGTAGAAGATCCAGCGCCAGGAGAAGCTGTCGGTGATCCACCCGCCCAGCAGCGGGCCGCCGATGGTGGCGATCATCATCACGGCCATGATGTAGCCCATGTACTGGCCCCGCTCGCGGGGCGAGACCAGGTCACCGATGATCGCGATGGCGCTGACCATCAGGCCGCCGGCGCCGAGGCCCTGGATGGCCCGGAACGTGATGAGCTGGGTCATGGACTGGGACAGCCCGGCCGCCGCGGAGCCGGCCAGGAAGATCACGATGGCCGTCATGAACAGCTTCTTGCGGCCGTACATGTCGCCGAGTTTCCCGTACAGCGGGGTGGTGATGGTCGAGGCCAGGACGTAGGCAGTGACCACCCAGGACAGGTGCGCGACGCCGCCCAGGCTGCCGACGATGCGGGGCAGCGCGGTGCCCACGATGAGCTGGTCGAGCATGGCCAGCATGATGGCCATGAGCAGCCCCGGCAGCACCACGAGCACCTCGCGGCGCATGCCCGGCCCGGCCTGCGGTGCTGCTGGAGCGGCTTGCGTGTCTGTCATGCCCGACCCCACTGATCATGACTACTCGGCTGATGACTACTTACTTGCCGACCGGCTAGTATGACGACGCCAGGCTAGAGCGCTAACTAACCGGGCGTCAAGTAAGTTTAGTGAAGGGAGGGCCAGTGGTTGCGGAGCCGGAGAAGGCGAGGCCGCCCCGGGGTGACACCCGGCAGCGGATCCAGGCCGTGGCCCTCGAGCTGTTCGCGGAGCAGGGCTACGAGAAGACCTCGCTGCGGGAGATCGCCGGGCGGCTCGACGTGACCAAGGCCGCCCTCTACTACCACTTCAAGTCCAAAGAGGACATCGTCCGCAGCTTCACCGAGGACTACGTGACCGAGCTGGACGCGCTCATCGCGTGGGGCACCGCCCAGCCCCGGACCAGCGGGAACCGGGCTGTCATCCTCGACCGCTACGCCGCCATCGTCGGCCGCCGGCTGGGCGTGCTGCGCTTCCTGGAGCAGAACCAGGCCGCCGTGCACCACCTGATGGCCGAGGGCGCGCAGGACCGCAAGAAGCTGTTCCGCACGCAGTTCGAGACCCTGCGCGACCTGCTCGTCGAGCCGGATGCCTCGCTGCGGGACCGGGTCCGGGCGTCGGTCGCCGTCGTCTCGGTGGGCATCTCCTGCCTGCTGTTCGAGAAGGACTCCGGCGCCGAGGACGAGCTGCACGGCATCGTCCTGGAGACCGCCTGCGAGCTGGCCGGGGTCAGCCCGCCCCGGGCTTAGCCACCGCGTCCACCAGGGGCAGCACCCGGTAGGGCAGCGGGGTGGCCAGCGCGATGACCGTGGAGGCCCGCACCACCCCGGCCACGTCCAGGATGGCGTCGATGACCCGCTGCAGGTCGGCGTTGGTCCGGGCCACCACGCGGCACAGCATGTCGGCCGGCCCGGTGATCGTGTGCGCCTCCAGCACCTCGGGGATGGCGGCCAGCCGCCCGGCCACCGGGTCATGCCCGCCCGGCTGGCGGATCTCCAGCGTGACGAAGGCGGTCACGCCGTGCCCCAGCGCCACCGGGTCCACCTCCGGGCCGTACCCGGTGATCACCCCGCGGGCGTGCAGCCGGTCCAGCCGGGCCTGGACCGTGCCGCGGGCCACGCCCAGCCGCCGTGAGGCCTCCAGCACCCCGACCCGGGGTTCGGCGGCCAGCAGGCCGATGAGCCGCGCGTCCAGGCTGTCGATCACGAGGAATCACCCCTTCGCCAGCGCTGCCCGGCATCCCGGTCAGGCTGTACAGCTGCCCCGGTAAGTTCCGTTGCGGAATATACAAATTGACTAGTAAATAATCACAGTGTTGCACAATCTGCCACCTGGGCGGATCCTGCTCCCATCACCACTCAAGCCATACGGAGCGTGCGATGACCGCCAGCAGCCCGGCCGGATTCCGGCCCGCGACGGATGAGTTCCCGGTCACCGGCATGGACGCGGTCGTCTTCGCGGTGGGCAACGCGCGGCAGGCCGCCCACTACTACTCCGCCGTGTTCGGGATGCGCTGCGTGGCCTACCGCGGCCCGGAGACCGGGTGCCGGGACGAGGCGGCCTACGTGCTCGAGTCCGGCCAGGCCCGGTTCGTGCTGCGTGGCCCGGTGCGGGCCGGCACCGAGCTGGGCCGGCACGTCGCCGCGCACGGCGACGGGGTGATCGACCTGGCCCTCGGGGTGCAGTCCGCCGAAGCCGCCTACGAGTACGCCACCAGCCGGGGCGCGCGCGGCCTGGAGGAGCCGCGGGTCACCGAGGACGAGCAGGGCAAGGTGGTGCTGGCCAGCATCGCGGCCTACGGGGACACCCGGCACACGCTGGTCGAGCGGTCCTCCTACAGCGGCCCCTACCTGCCCGGGTACGCCGCCGCCCGGCCGATCCTCGCGCCGCCGGCCCGGCCGCTGTTCACCGCCGTCGACCACTGCGTCGGCAACGTGGAGCTGGGCAAGATGGACCAGTGGGTGGGCTTCTACCAGCGGGTGATGGGCTTCACCAACATGAAGGAGTTCGTCGGCGACGACATCGCCACCGAGTATTCCGCGCTGATGAGCAAGGTGGTCGCGGACGGCTCACGGACGGTCAAGTTCCCCATCAACGAGCCCGCAGCGGGCAAGAAGAAGTCCCAGATCGACGAGTACCTGGAGTTCTACGGCGGCCCCGGGGTCCAGCACATCGCGCTGGCCTGCGACGACATCGTGGCCACGGTCCGGTCCATGAAGGCCGCGGGGGTGGAGTTCCTGGACACGCCGGACAGCTACTACGACACGCTCGGCGAGTGGGCCGGGGAGACCCGGGTGGGCGTGGAGACCCTCCGCGAGCTGCGCATCCTGGCCGACCGGGACGAGGACGGCTACCTGCTGCAGATCTTCACCCGGCCCGTGCAGGACCGCCCCACGGTGTTCTTCGAGCTGATCGAGCGGCACGGCTCGGACGGCTTCGGCAAGGGCAACTTCAAGGCGCTGTTCGAGGCGATCGAGCGGGAGCAGGCCCGGCGCGGGAACCTGTAAGCGCGCAGGCCCGTACGCGGCCGCGCGGCCACCGGCCACCGGCGCGTCACCGGAACATCAGGTGGTAGCCGACCTCGCGGAGCTGGCTGATCACGTCGTCGCAGTGCGCCGGGCCGCGCGTCTCGACCTGCAGCAGCACCTCGACCTCATCCACCCGCAGCCGCGGCGTGACGCGCTCGTGCATCACGTCGAGCACGTTCGCGCCCAGGCCGGCCACCGCGCCCAGCAGGCCGGCCAGCGCGCCGGGACGGTCCGGGATCCGGCACCGGAAGGTCAGGTAGCGGCCGGCCGCGGCCAGGCCGTGCCGCAGCACCTTGGCCAGCAGCAGCGGGTCGATGTTGCCGCCGGACAGCACGGCCACCACCGGCGGCTCGAACATGCCGGCGTTCTCCATCAGCCCGGCCACGGCGGCCGCCCCGGCCGGCTCGACCACCTGCTTGGCGCGCTCCAGGCACAGCAGCAGCGCCCGGGACAGGCTCTCCTCGGACACGGTCAGCACGTGATCGACGAACTTGGAGATGATCCCGAACGGGATCTCCCCGGGCTGGCAGACCGCGATGCCGTCGGCCATGGTCGCGGCGGGCTGCACCCGGACCGGGTGGCCGGCCGCCAGTGAGGCCGGGTAGGCCGCGACCGCCTCGGCCTGCACGCCGATCACGGCCACCGAGGGGTCCGCGGACTTGATCGCGACCGTGACCCCGGCGGCCACACCGCCCCCGCCGACCGGGATCGCGACCGTGCGCACCTGCGGGCACTGCTCCAGGATCTCCAGCCCGAGGGTGCCCTGGCCCGCGACGATGTCCGGGTGATCGAACGGGTGGATGAGCACCGCGCCGGTTTCGGCCGCGAACTCACGCGCGTACTCCACCGCGTCGTCCACGGTCGAGCCGCGCATGATGATGTCTGCCCCGTAGCCCCGGGTCGCCTCGATCTTGGGCAGCTGGGCACCCTCCGGCATGATCACGGTGGCCTTCACGCCCAGTATCTCGGCGGCGAACGCCACTCCCTGCGCGTGGTTGCCGGCGCTGGCCGCGACCACGCCCCGGGCCCGTTCCTCCTCGCTGAGCCGGGAGATCCGGAAGTAACCGCCGCGGGCCTTGAACGACCCGGTGCGCTGCAGGTTCTCGCACTTGAGGAACACGGGACCGCCGAGCCGCTCGGACAGCACCCGGGAGTGCAGCAGCGGGGTCGGCGGCAGGATCTCGCGGAGTACGTCGCGGGCGCTGGCCACGTCGTCAGGACCCACGGCGGGGGAGGTAATCGCCATCCTTGCAGTGTCGCATCCGGCCCGGCCTGCCCCGGCCTGCCCAGCCGGGATGCGAGCAGCGCGGGCGGGGACGTAGTGTCAAAAGCGTGGAGCCAGACAACGAAACTCATGCAGCCGACGGAACCCCGCCCCGCCCCGCCGCCACCACCCTCGGCGAGCTGCGCGCCAGCGGGCACGAGTTTGAGACCGTAAAAGAGGAGCTCCGGCGCAACCTGCTGGCCAGGATGCGCGCTGGTGAGAACAGGTTTCCCGGGATCGTCGGGTTCGACCAGACCGTGCTCCCGCATGTGGAGCGGGCCCTGCTGGCCGGCCACGACACGATCCTGCTGGGCGAGCGGGGCCAGGGGAAGACACGCCTGATCCGGACCCTGTCCGTCCTGCTCGACGACTGGACGCCCGCGGTCGCGGGCTGTGAGATCAACGACCACCCCTACCAGCCGGTCTGCGCGCGGTGCCAGCGCCTGGCCGCCGAGCTGGGCGACGACCTGCCGGTCAGCTGGCGGCACCGCAGCGAGCGCTACGGCGAGAAGCTGGCCACCCCGGACACCAGCGTGGGTGACCTGATCGGCGACATCGACCCGGTCAAGGTGGCCGAGGGCCGGACGCTGGGCGACCCGGAGACCATCCACTTCGGCCTGGTGCCGCGGACCAACCGCGGCATCTTCTGCCTCAACGAGCTTCCCGACCTGGCCGAGCGGATCCAGGTCGCACTGCTCAACGTGCTGGAGGAACGGGACATCGGGGTCCGCGGCTACGCGCTGCGGCTGCCGCTGGACCTGGTCCTGGTGGCCAGCGCCAACCCGGAGGACTACACCAACCGCGGCCGGATCATCACCCCGCTGAAGGACCGCTTCGGCGCGGAGATCCGCACCCACTACCCGCTCACGCTGGACGAGGAACTCGCCCTCACCACCCAGGAGGCCCTGGTCGCCTGGGACGGCGCGGACCCCGGCGCGGTCCTGCCCGAGCACCTGGTGGAGGTCATCGCGCGGTTCACCCGGCTGGTCCGGTCCTCGCCCGCGGTGGACTCGCGGTCCGGGGTCTCGGCCCGGTTCGCCATCGCCGCGGCCGAATCGGTGGCCGCCAGCGCGGTCCGCCGGGCCGCGCTGACCGGGGAGGCGCAGCCGGTCGCCCGGATCTGTGACCTGCCGCCGATCGTGGGCAGCCTGCGCGGCAAGGTCGAGTTCGAGGTCAGCGAGGAAGGCCGGGAGGCCGAGGTGCTCGAGCACCTGCTCCGGCGGGCCATCGCGGACACGTTCCGGTCCCGGCTGGGCAGCGCCGACCTGAGCGGGCTGCTGGCCACGTTCGAGGAAGGCGGCTCGGTGGAGACCGGCGACATGGTCCCCGCGGCCACCCTGCTGAACCGGATCGGCGAAGTCCCCGGGCTGGCCCGGATCATGGACCGGCTGGGTATGGACGGCGGTGAGTCGTTCGGCGAGGCCGCTGCGGCACTGGAGTTCGCGCTCGAGGGCCTGTACCTGATGCGGCGGCTGTCCAAGGACGTGATCGATGGCAGCGCGGTCTACCGCACCTGAGCCGCGTACCGCGGCGGCGCACCGGGTCAGCCTAGGGAAAGGTAGGCCAGCGCAGTGAGTGGCTACCGGTATGGCGAGTACCACGACGGCCCCGATCCGCTGGCGCCGCCGTTCGACGCCCGCGGCGCCCTGGACGAGCTGGGCGACGCGGTACTGGACGGGGCCGACCCGTCCAGCGCCCTGCGTGACCTGCTGCGCCGCGGGGTGAACGGCCGCCGCGGCCTGGATGACTTGCTGCGCCGGGTCCGCGACCGGCAGCGCGAGATCCGCAGCCGCGGCCGGCTGGACGGCATCCTGGAGGAAGCCCGGGCGCTGCTGGACACGGCGGTGGGCCAGGAGCGGGCCGAGCTGTTCCCCGACCCCAGCGACGAGGCCCGGCTGCGCGAGGACGAGCTGGACGGGCTGCCGTCGGACACCGCGCAGGCCATCCGCAGGCTGGCCGACTACAACTGGCGCAGCCAGACGGCCCGGGAGACGTTCGAGCGGCTCAAGGACCTGCTCCGCAGCGAGGTCCTGGACAGCCAGTTCCGCGGCATGAAGGAGGTGCTCCAGCAGCCTGACCCGGAGTCCATGCAGCGGGTCAAGGACATGCTGGCCGACCTCAACCAGATGCTGGAGGCGGACGCCCGGGGCGAGCACACTCAAGGCGACTTCGACCGCTTCATGCAGCAGTACGGGGAGATGTTCCCGGAGAACCCGGCCGACCTGGAGGAGCTGGTCGACTCGCTGGTCCGCCGGGCCACCGCGGCGCAGCGCCTGCTCGGCTCGCTCACCGAGGGACAGCGCGACGAGCTGGCCGCGCTGATGGAGCAGACGCTGCAGGACGCCGGGCTGGCCGCGGAGATGTCCCGGCTGTCCGACGCGCTGCGCGCCCGCCGGCCGGAGATGGACTCGGCGGCCTGGTCGGGCGACCCGATGACCGGCGACGAGCCACTACCCCTCAGCGACGCCACCACGGCCCTGGCCGACCTCGCCGACCTGGCCGACCTGGAGGCCGAGCTGCGCCAGGACTACCCGGGGGCGCGCCTGGACGACATCGACGAGGCCGCGGTCCGCCGCGCCCTGGGCCGCCAGGCCGTGGACGACATGGAGGCGCTCCGGCAGACCGAGCGGGAGCTGGAGAAGCAGGGCTACCTGCAGCGCAACGCGGGCCAGCTGGAGCTCACCGCGAAGGCGGTCCGGCGGCTGGGCGAGACCGCGCTGCGCCGGGTCTTCGCGGACCTGCCCGAGGGCGGCTACGGGGAGCACGAGCAGCGGGACGCCGGGCAGGCTGGCGAGTACACGGGCGCCACCCGCCGCTGGCAGTTCGGCGACGAGCAGGCCATCGACGCGCCCGCCACCGTGCGCAACGCGCTCCTGCGGGAGGCGGGCACGCCGCGCGACGGTGAGCAGGCCCGGGTCCGGCTGTCCGGCCGCGACTTCGAGGTCGGGGAGACCCAGCGGCGCGCGTCCGCGGCCGTGTGCCTGCTGGTCAACCTGTCGTACTCGATGGCGCTGCGCGGCACCTGGGGCGCGGCCAAGCAGACCGCGCTGGCCCTGCACGCGCTGGTGCGCAGCCGGTTCCCGCAGGACTCCATCCAGGTCATCGGGTTCTCCAACTACGCCAGGGAGCTGCGCGAGACCGACCTGGCCGGGCTGGGCTGGGACATGGTCCAGGGCACCAACCTGCACCACGCGCTGGTGCTGGCCGGGCGCTACCTGGACCGGCGGCCCGAGCATGACCCGGTGGTCCTGATCGTGACCGACGGTGAGCCGACCGCGCACCTGCGCCGGGACGGGCGGTCCTGGTTCGACTGGCCGCCTGCGCCGGAAACGATCCAGCTCACGCTGGCCGAGGTGGACAAGATGACCCGGCGGCACGCGTCGCTGAACGTGTTCATGCTGGCCGAGGACGAGCGGCTGACCGACTTCGTGAACGAGGTGGCCCGGCGCAACGGCGGCCGGGTCCTGCACGCGGTGCCGGAACGGCTCGGCGAGTTCGTGGTCCGTGACTTCCTGCGGACCCGCCGCGAGGCGCGCCGGTAGCGCGCCGGGCCAGTACCGGGGCGCGCCGTTAACCTTTCCGGCGTATCCTCCGGAAGAGGGGGTCGGCCGCGCGTCCCGGGTACCTGCAGGGCCGCTGCGGCACGCCTCCGAAAACAAGGGATAGATTTTGCTTTAGGGCTTTTCGGACGTGCCGCAGACACCCGGATCTCGTAGTAGCGTTCGGCCGTTACAGCTATGGGCGGGCCGAAGGGGTGGCAGCTGGGCCGGGCCTGCATATCTCTAGGAGGATCTCGTGAGTACTGTCACTGAATCAGGCACGCGCTCTTCGGGGAAGCGAATCGGCGCCCTGATTCTCGCCATCGTGGGCATTCTGCTGGTCATCCTGGCCCTGATCTACATGACGACCGCGGCCGGTTCCCTGCCCAGCTTCATCCCCGGCCACCTCAACGGTTCCACTGGGCACCACCCGCTCCGCGCGGGCGTGGCTCTCGTGGTGGGCCTGGTCCTGCTGGGCGGCGCCTGGTGGCTCGGCTTCGGCGGTAAGAAGTCCGCCCGCAGCTAAGGACCTCGGCGCTGGTCACGATTTGCACACCGGGCCGCCCCCGCTTCGGCCGGGGGCGGCCTCACCCCTAGGATCATGGCATGTCTTTTACCGACCGGTTGCTGCTGTGGTTCCATATCGGTTTCGTCATTTTCGCCATTGGCCCGGTCACCATCGCGACCATGTCCACACCGCGTTATATCCGGGCCCGCAACGTGGGCGTGCTCCGCTACCTGTCCCGGATGACCCGGATCTTCGGTGCGGCGTCGCTCGGCGTGCTGCTCTTCGGGATCATCGAGGGCCAGTCTCTGCACGACATGACCAAGACGTGGGTGACCGCGTCGATGACCCTGTTCGTGGTGGCCCTGGTCCTGCTCCTGCTCATCATGCGGGACCAGCACAAGGCGATCGTCGCCGTGGAGAGCAGCCTCGCGGCGGCCCCGGAGGCGGCCACGGTGGCCGCGCCCGCGGCCGCGCCCGGCCGCGCAGTCCGCATCAGCCGACGCCGCCGTGCCGCCCGGGGCCGAGCCCACCGCGGCGGACGTGGAGCCCGCCCCGGAGGCGGCCACCGGCACGGCGGCGCAGGTGCACGTGGCCACCGTGGAGCGCGGCCGGATCGCCTCGCTGGCCGGCGTGGTCAGCCTCATCTGGCTGGTCATCCTGGTGCTGATGGTCTGGAAGCCCTGAGCGGTCCTGACACCCTGAGCCCTGGACTTAGAGTCCGGCCAGCGCCTCGCGCAGGTCCTCGATCAGGTCCGCACACGTCTCGATGCCGACCGACAGCCTGATCAGGTCGTCCGGGACCTCCAGCGGCGAGCCGGCCACCGAGGCGTGCGTCATCCGGCCGGGGTGCTCCACCAGCGACTCGACCCCGCCCAGCGACTCCCCCAGCGTGAACAGCCGGGTCCGGCCGCAGGCGGCGACGGCGGCGTCGGCGCCGCCGCGGACCCGGAACGACACCATCCCGCCGAAGTCCCGCATCTGCTTGGCGGCCACCTCGTGGCCCGGGTGCCTGGGCAGCCCCGGGTAGCGCACCTCGGTCACCGCCGGGTGCCCGGCCAGCATGTCCGCCACCCGCGCCGCGTTCCGTGAGTGCTGCTCCATCCGGACGGCCAGCGTCTTCACTCCCCGCAGCGTCAGCCACGCGTCGAACGGGCCCGCCACGGCGCCGGTCGCGTTCTGCAGGAACGCGAGCCGCTCGCCCAGCGCCGGGTCAGCCACCACCACCGCCCCGCCGACCACGTCCGAGTGACCGCCGAGGTACTTGGTGGTGGAGTGGACCACCGCGTCCGCCCCGAGCGCGAGCGGCTGCTGGAGGTACGGGGAGGCGAACGTGTTGTCCACCACGAGCAGCGCGCCCGCCTGGTGCGCGACGTCCGCGAGCGCGGCGATGTCCGCGATGGACAGCAGCGGGTTGGTCGGCGTCTCGGCCCACAGCACCCGGGCCGGGCGCTCGGCGAGCGCGTCCCGGACCGCGGCGATATCGGTGAGCGGCACCGGCCGGTAGCTCACCCCCCACTCCGACAGCACCCGGGCCATCAGGCGGAACGTCCCCCCGTAGGCGTCGTCGGGGATCACCACATGGTCGCCCGGGGCGCACACCGCCCGCAGCAGGCAGTCCTCGGCCGCCATCCCGGACGCGAACGCCAGCGCGCGGCTGCCGCCCTCCAGTGCGGCCAGGCACTCCTCGAGGGCCCGCCGGGTGGGGTTCGCGGTCCGCGAGTACTCGTAGCCGTCGCGCAGGCCGCCCACGCCGTCCTGCTTGTAGGTGGACACCTGGTAGATAGGCGGGACCACGGCGCCGGTCCGCGGGTCAGGCTCCTGGCCCGCGTGGATGGCCAGCGTCTCGAACCCGCCGCCCGGGATGCCGTCAGAGTTGATCGTCACAGATCACACTCTGCCACGGCGGGACCGCTGCCCAGCTCAACTCGCCGGTCAACTCAGCCGGTCAGTTCAGCCGGTCAGTTCAGCCGGTCTGTTCAGCCGGTCAACTCGACCAGCGGGAAGGCCCGGTGCCGGCGCGGCGGGCAGAGGAAGTTCTGCCGCCGGGTGGCAGTGATGAACCGCTCCAGGCCGTTGTCGCTCGGATCGACGCCAAACTGCGCCTGCAGGTCCAGCGACGCCTGGTTGACCCGCATCGACCGGAAGAAGTCCGCCGACGGCACGAAGATGGTGAACTGCAGCTTCGGCTGGCTGCTGCCGCCGGGGACATCCATGTTGTCGAAGCCGGGACCGTCCATCCGGATGTGGATCGGGGTTCCGTCCGCGGCCCGCGAGGACCGCTGCAGGCAGGACAGGTGACCCATCCGGCGCTCCGTCTGGCCCGTGGCCGGATCGACATTGGTGCCGATGCCCCGCGCGGTCCGCGCCGCGTAACCCGTCCCGTTGTTCACGTTCGGCAGGAAGGCCGGGCCGCCACCGTCGGTGAACTGGTCCGTGTTGCCCGGGACACTGTTCGGCGCGTGGAACATGTACTGGTCCCGCTCCACGAACGTGCCGTCGCTGCCAGGCGCCGAGGTCGCGGTGTCCATGTCGAAGAACTGGAGCATGTCCAGGATGTCGTGGGACAGGTGCTGGATCGAGCCGTTGTCGAAATAGTCCCCGACGTTCGCGGTGGTGACCTTGGCCGACGAGTTGCCCGCGAAGGTGCAGATGGCGGCGGGCCCCGCGCCGTTGGTCTGCTGGTCCGCGAAGCCCATCCACATCGGCGACTGGTGCTGGATGAAGTTGGCGAACGGCAGGCCGTTTTCCCGCGCCACCGCCTGCGGCAGGCCAATCTGGGCGAACATGTACCGGCTGGAGGTGAAGGTAAGCAGGCCGCGCAGCGCCGGCGAGGTGGTCGCCTGGCCGCGCAGCGTGTCGCTGCCGCCCAGCCAGGCCAGCACGTCGGAGACGAACGATGGGTTGTCGCTGCGCAGTGTCAGCAGCATGTCGTTGGACTCGATGGCGACCGGCACGTTGTAGCGCAGCTTGGTGATCCCGGGGTTCGCCGGGCTCACGTCGGTCGGGCTGGGCACCGCTTCCTCCAGCACGTACCGGCTGGTGCTGGAGGCCAGCCGCGGCATGTGGCTGGACACGAGGCTGCCGGTCAGCCCCCCCGGCAGCCTGCTGAAGTAGGGGATCCCGTAGGACACGAAGGTCAGGATGTTCGTGGCGTTGAAGGCGTAACTGGTTTCAATCTGGCTGAGCGCATCGGCCAGCATCGTCTGGTCGGCGAGGGTCGGGGTCCGCTGCAGCCGCCCGGTGACGAACACCGTGTGCACGGGCGGCATCTGGAAGACCACCCCCGTGTCCGAGGTCTGCGGCGGCGTGGTCATCAGCGCGGCGATGTCGAACTGGATGTCCGGTAACGCGGTGGCGGCGTCGGCCCGCTGCGGGGCCCAGGCTAAGGGGCCCGCCATTTCCAGGGCGCTCACGGCCAGCGCCAGCGCACTTGCGCTCTTGAGCGCGTTGCGGCGTGAGATCAGCGGGGGCTGATTCATGACGGGTCTCCTCGGGGTATAGGCGGGGGAAAGACCGCGTCAAACGTAGTCCGGGCCGCAGTGGCAGGCGAGTCTCATCATGGAAATGTGCCTGCCGTTATGGCGATTCCCCGGAAACTAGCCTGGAGCAGGCTGAAATTTTCTGAATATAAGAATTGGTTTCAGCGATTGCCGGCCGGGGGAAACGGCGGCCGTGCTGCTCCCCGGGGCCGAAGGGAGCAGCACGGCGTTCACGTCATCCGGCCCCGTGGCGGGCGTGATGGGCCCGGTGCTGCCGCGGCCCGCTGTCCTGGCCCGGCCTGGCCGCGGGCCGGGCCTGCTTGGCGGGCCGGGCCCGGTCGGCGGCTTCGCCGGACGCGGCCAGTTCCAGCAGCGGGAAGGCCCGGTGCCGGCGCGGCGGCACCAGGAAGTTCTGCCGCCGGGTCGCGGTGATGTGCCGTTCCAGGCCATTGTCGTCGCTCTGGCCGGCCAGGAACTCCTGCTGGAGTTGCTGCGCCGCCTGGGCGGTACGCATCTGCGCGAAGAGGTCGGCGGTCGGCACGTAGATCAGGAACTGCAGCTTGAACTGGCTGCTGCCCGCGGGGACGTCGGCGCCGTTCGCCCCGGGAAACGTGCGGAAGGCGGGCACGTCCATGCCGTCGAAGCCGGGACCGTCGGCCCGGATGTGCAGTGGGGTGCCGTCCGCGGCCCGTGAGACCTGCTGCAGGGCCTCCTCGTGCCCGATCCGGGGCTTGCCGGTGAAGGTGGCCCCCAGCCGGGCGTTCGCCGGAGTGAACCGGCCCGCCCGGTCCTGCGCCTGGAGCCGGGCGGCGGCGGTGCCCTGGAAGACGTTGTTGATGAACGCGGGGCCGCCCCCGTCGCGGAACTGCTCCGCGTGGCCCGCGGACGGGATCCCGCGGGGGGTGCCGAGCTGATCGGAGCGGAACATGTACTGGCAGCGTTCGGTGAACGGCTCCCCGTCGGGGTGCCTCGGGTCCTGACCCGGCAGGCTGTAGAACTGGTAGAGATCCTCAATGACGTGCGAGAAGTGGGCGATCGAGCCGTTGTCGAAGTAGTCGCCAGGCTGGGCACTGGTCAGCCTGGCCGACGCGTTCCCGGCGAACGTGACAATCGGGGCGGGCCCGCTCGCGTTCACCTGCTGGTCCACGAAGCCCATGGCCATCGTGGAGTTGGGGTTGATCCTGGACGCGAACTCGAAGTCGTTCTGCTCGGCCACCTTGCGCGGCAGGCCCGGCTGCACGAACTGGATCCGCGGCACCTGGAAGCGGTACAGCCCGCGGAAGTCCGGCGACGGCACGTGCTGGCCGGCCAGATCGTTGCTGCCCTGCAGCCACAGCGCCACGGCGCTGAGGTTGGTGAGCGAGTCGCTGCGGAAGTGGAAGAGCAGGTCGTTGGACTCGATCACGACGTTGACGTTAAAGCGGTCCTTGATGACGTGGGGGATCAGTGCGCCCGGGCCCCCGACCAGGCCGTCCACCACGTCAGTGGGAAACGGGAAGGCCTCCTCGAGCACGGGCCGGCCCGGGTTGGACAGCAGGGTCGGCAACTGGCTGCGGACCAGCGCCTGCGGCAGCCGGGCGAAGTACGGCAGGCCGTAAGACACCGAGAAAATGAGCAGCCCCGACGGGCTGGCCGGGAAGCTGGCCTCGATCGTGGCCAGCGCACTGGCCAGAGCGGACTGGTCGGCCACGGTCGGCGTCCGGGTCAGAACGGCCGGCAGGAACAGCGTGTAGACCGGGGGCAGCGCGACCGAGACGGCCCCGGCGCCGTCGTCGAACACCTGGGGCGGGTTGACGAACTCGCCCATGTCGAACTGGATGTCGGAGAACGCGGCCGTGGCCGCGGCGGGCCGCTGCGGGGCCCACCCTAACCGCTCGAACAGCACGGCCTGGGAGACCAGGAAGGCGGCGCTGCCCCCTCCCTTGAGCGCGGACCGCCTGCTCAGCACCGTGGCATGAAGTTCCGCTGCGTCCATGGTCTTTCCTCCTTCGACAATGGCACCGCCGTCAGCGACGGCCGCGACGGCTCCCCAAGCCGGGCGAGGTAAGAGATCGGGGCAAACATAAATCCGGCTGCCGCAACGGGAACACAGGCCGGATGAAGCTTTCATCCGGCGCGGGTTTCGGCCCCGGAGCGCGAAGGCGCAGGCTGACCGGGAATGACTCGACGCCACGTGGGGATATCTCCCCGGGCATGCCATGGCGGAGGCAGCCGGCAGACGCAGATTACGGTCCGGTTACGGCACTTCCTGATTACTAGAATTGGCCAGGCTGCTTCGGCGGCCGGAAAAGTTGCTTTCTAGATTCCGGGCCCCTGGCTGGCCGGCACAGCCACCTGCAATGCGTGGCTCTATCACGTTATAAATAATGCTACCGGGTGCCCGCAGGGCCCTGTATCACGGGGTGGCCGCAGCCAGGAAGGTCAGCACGTCCTGCCGGGTGATCAGGCCGGCCGGGCGGCCGTCCACCAGGACCACCGCCGCCCCGGCCTTTTCCAGCGCGCCCACCGCCCGGCTGACCGGCTCCCCCGAGCCCACCATGGGCAGCGGCGCCGACATGTGCCCCCCGATCGGGTCATGGGGGCGGGCCCGGCCGGAGACCAGCGCGTCCAGCAGATCCCGTTCCACGATGGAGCCGACCACCTCGGCGGCCATCACCGGCGGCTCCTCCTTCATCACCGGCAGCTGGGAGACGTTGTACTCACGCAGCAGCCCGATGGCGGCCGACACGGTCTCCTCCGGGTGCGCGTGCACGAACTCCGGCAGCCCGGGCAGCTTGCGGCCCAGCACGTCGGCCACCCGGGGCTCCTTGGTCTCCGCGGTGAGGAAGCCGTAGTCGGCCATCCACTCGTCGTTGAAGATCTTCGCCAGGTAACCGCGCCCGGTGTCCGGGAGCAGCACCACGATCACATCGTCCGGGGCCGCGGTCGCGGCCACGCGCAGCGCGGCCACCACGGCCAGCCCGCACGATCCGCCGGTGAGGAGCGCCTCCTCCCGCGCCAGCCTGCGGGTCATCAGGAACGACTCGGCGTCACTGACCGCCAGCACCTCGTCGCACACGGCCGGGTCGTAGTTGGCCGGCCACATGTCCTCGCCCACGCCCTCGACCAGGTAGGGCCGCCCGGTTCCGCCGGAGTACACCGAGCCCTCCGGGTCGGCCCCGATCACCCGGACCCGGCCGCCGGAGACCTCCTTGAGGTACCGGCCGGTGCCGGTGATGGTGCCGCCGGTGCCGATGCCCGCCACGAAGTGGGTGACCCGGCCGTCCGTCTGGGCCCAGATCTCCGGGCCGGTGGAGTGGTAGTGCGAGGCCGGGTTCTCCGGGTTGGCGTACTGGTCCGGCTTCCAGCCGCCCGGGATCTCCCGGGCCAGCCGGCTCGACACCGAGTAGTAGGAGTCGGGGTGCTCCGGGGACACGGTGCCCGGGCAGACCACGACCTCGGCGCCGTAGGCCCGCAGCACGCTGATCTTGTCCTGGCCGACCTTGTCCGGGCAGATGAACACGCACCGGTAGCCCTTCTGCGCCGCCACGATGGCCAGGCCGACCCCGGTATTGCCGGAGGTGGGCTCCACGATGGTGCCGCCCGGGCGCAGCGCGCCGGACTCCTCCGCCGCCTCCACCATGCGCAGCGCGATCCGGTCCTTGACCGAGCCGCCCGGGTTGAAGTACTCGACCTTGGCCAGCACGGCCGGGGCCCGGCCGCCGCCGACGCCCTGGGTCACCGCGCGCAGCCTGACCAGCGGGGTGTTCCCGACCAGCTCGATCAGGGATTCATGGACCTGCATCACTAACCATCCTTCTCCGGCCGGATCATTGACGCTATCCCACAGGCGTGCACCCTGGGATTAAGCACGCCCATCCGCTGGTTTAGGCTACTGGCCAGTAATCTGAATGGACCCGCCACGTTCGCCGCGGCAGCAAGGGAGCCCGCCATGCCCGAGGCAGTTATCGTCGCCACCGCACGCTCGCCCATCGGCCGGGCCTTCAAGGGATCGCTCACCTCGATCCGCCCCGACGACCTCACCGCCCAGCTGGTCTCCGCGGCCCTGGCCAAGGTCCCGCAGCTCAGCCCGGACGACATCGACGACCTCATGCTCGGCTGCGGGCTGCCCGGCGGCGAGCAGGGCTTCAACATGGCCCGCGTGGTCGCCGTGCTCCTCGGCTACGACCAGCTGCCCGGCACCACCGTGACCAGGTACTGCTCGTCCTCGCTGCAGACCACCCGGATGGCCTATCACGCCATCAAGGCCGGCGAGGGCGACGTGTTCATCTCGGCGGGCGTGGAGACCGTCAGCCGTTTCGCCACCGGCAGCAGCGACAGCTGGCCCGACACGCACAACCCGCTCTTCGCGGACTCCGAAGCCCGCTCCGCGGCGCTGGCCGCGCCCGGCGTGCCGCCCTGGCACGACCCGCGGGAGGATGCCGCGATCCCGGACGTCTACATCGCGATGGGGCAGACCGCGGAGAACGTCGCCCAGCTGCGCGGGATCTCGCGGGCGGCCCAGGACGAGTTCGGGGTCCGTTCGCAGAACATGGCCGAGAAGGCGCTGGCCAACGGGTTCTGGCAGCGGGACATCACGCCGGTCACCCTGCCGGACGGGACCGTGGTCAGCGCCGACGACGGCCCGCGGCCCGGGACGACCCTGGAGAAGGTGGCCACCCTGAAGCCGGTGTTCCGCCCGGACGGGACCGTCACCGCCGGGAACTGCTGCCCGCTCAACGACGGCGCGGCCGCGGTCGTGGTGATGAGCGACGTCAAGGCAGCGCAGCTCGGCATCACCCCGCTGGCCAGGATCGTGTCAACCGGCGTGACCGGGCTGTCCCCGGAGATCATGGGACTGGGGCCGGTGCAGGCCTCGCGGCAGGCGCTGAACCGGGCCGGGATGACCATCGACGACATGGACCTGGTGGAGATCAACGAGGCGTTCGCGGCTCAGGTCATTCCCTCCTACACCGACCTCGGCATCGACATCGACAAGCTCAACGTGAACGGCGGGGCCATCGCGGTCGGCCACCCGTTCGGCATGACCGGGGCCCGCATCACCACCACCCTGCTGAACAGCCTCCAGTTCCACGACCAGACCTACGGCCTGGAGACCATGTGCGTGGGCGGCGGCCAGGGCATGGCCATGATCGTGGAGCGGCTCTCCTAGCCCGCGCCCCCGGGCCTTCCGGGGAAAGCGCAGGTGAAGCCGGACTATCCGGGGCATTGCGGAAGCCTTACGCCAGGGGGTTGTCAGGGGCGCACCGGTGGTGCAGGCTCGACAGAGAGACCAGCCTGCCCCTGGAGGTGGCCATGTCCCTGAATCACTCCCCGGAGATGCATCGAAACATCCTGGCCCGGATCCCTGCGGTGACCGGGCGCGAACTCCGAGAGTGGTTCATGCGACTGGAATCCGGGCCCCCGTTCTCCCGCTGTGAGGAACGGGCGCACTGGTTGTCGGACGAGCATGGGCTGTCGCACGGGTACGCGTCGGCGATCGTGCACGAGTACGAGTTCCGCCGCCGTCTCCGGCTGAACAGCGCCTGAGCTGTTAGCTAGCACACCGTAAGCTAGGACGGTGCAGCCAGAGCAGGCCCGGGACTTTGTCCGCGCGAACCACCGGGCCGTGCTGGGGACCGTGCGCGCCGATGGGCGCCCACAGCTCTCCCCGGTGGCCTGCGGCCTGGACGATGCCGGGCGGGTGATCATCAGTACCCGCGAGACGGCGGTCAAGGTCAGGAACCTGCGGCGCAATCCGCTCGCCTCACTCTGCGTGTTCACGGAGGCCTTCTTCGGCCCGTGGGTCCAGGTCGACGGCCAGGCGGAGATTATCTCGCTGCCCGAGGCCATGGAGTTCCTGGTCGGGTACTACCGGCAGGTCTCGGGCGAGCATCCCGACTGGGAGGACTACCGGGCCGCCATGGTGCGGGACCGCCGGTGCCTGGTCCGGATCGAGATCACCCGGGCCGGCCCGGACATCAGCGGCTAGCCCCGGCCCCCCGGCAGCATGAACGCAGGCCAGCCAGCCTGCCTGCAGGACCGCAACGCCCGGCGGGCACGGCAACAACGCTCCGCCTGGTACGGCAAACCTGGACCCGGCACCGCAACCATGGTTCCCCGTACTGCGCCCTGCCCGGCGTGCTGCCCGTTCCGCGATGGTGACCGCCGCTTCAGCCCCCTGGCCGCCGCGTACCACGCTCGGTCAGCACCGCCGGGCGATAACAAGCCTGCCCACTGCGTCGAATGGGGCAACTGTGGCCAAACTCGATTCGGCGCTGGTTGCTCGCGGCGCGACCTGAGTTCGCATGCAACAACCGTGCTGCTCATCGCAGGTATGGCCAGATTTGTTGAGTGGCGATTTAAGGCCGTGAACATGATCGGCAACGGCAGTGAATGGCGGCCTTATCGCACTGAGTGCCGTGAAACCCCGGTCGTGTGCGACTAGCGAACGGCACGTAAAGCTTAGCCTGCAGGCCTTCCAGGCCAGATCAGAGCAGTTCAGGGACTATCTGAACCACGAGTGCCCCCGGTCGGAGTCGAACCGACACTGGGGACCCTTTTAGGGGCCGGCCTCTTCCCTTGGGCTACGGGGGCTGGGTAATAATACCCCGGAGCGTCTGAGCGACTCTCGGGCAGCCGAATTGATACAGAATGTTTCGCCCGGGGGGAGTTTTCTATTTTCACTTGGACGCCGAATGCAAAGCGTAACCATTTCGATTACGTTCGACGGCGTTTGCTTACGCAGCGTTACCGACGCGGTCAGCGTGCGGGGGACGCGTCCAAGCCGGCCAACCCGCGAGCCCGCCGGAAGACCGTGTCCAGCATGCCAGGGGTGACCCGGCCAGTGAACGTGTTCTGCTGACTCGGGTGATAACAGCCGATCAGTACCACGTCGCGGCCGGTCCGGGCCGCGGGCTGCGCCCCCGGTCCCGGGGCCGTCCCGGGCAGGGTGGCCTCCACCCCGTGCCCGAACCGTGGCCTGGGCCGGGGCACCGCGTACCCGGAGTCGCCCAGCACCGGCCAGAGCGCCTGCCAGGCGAACCCGCCCAGGCACACGATGACCCGGAGTTCCCCGGCCAGCTGGCAGATCTCCGCGCTCAGCCACGGCGCGCAGGTGTCCCGCTCGGTGACCGTCGGCTTGTTGACCGGCGGTGCGCAGCGGACCGCCGCGACCATCCTGGTGTCCAGCAGGCGCTGCCCGTCGCCGGCCCGCACGCTGTCCGGCCGGGTAGCCAGCCCGGTCCGGTGCAGCGAGGCGAAGAGCACGTCACCGCTCCGGTCCCCGGTGAAGATCCGACCGGTCCGGTTCCCGCCGTGCGCCGCGGGGGCCAGCCCGACGATCACGATCCGCGGCTGGTCATCGCCCCAGCCGGCGATCGGCCGCCCCCAGTACGGCTCCGTGGCGTGCGCGCGGCGCTTGACCCGGGCTACCTGCTCCCGCCATTCCACCAGCCGGGGGCAGGCCCGGCAGACCGACTGCCGGGCCACCAGCTCGCCCAGGGTTCCCGCGCCCGCCGCCAGGGCCCGGACCTCTGCCGGGTCGTGCGCCACCGGGGTGTCCGGGGACGCCGGGTCGCCGGGCCAGCCTGAACCCGGCACCACTGGCCCATCTGGCACTGCCGGCCCATCTGGCACCACTGGCCCATCCGGCACCGCCCGGCCCATCCGGCCCCGGCAGGTTCACCGCGTCACGCCCGCGGCCAGTCCCCAGGCGATCCCGTCCAGGATGTCGTGCTCGCTGGCCAGCACGTCCGCGAAACCGAACCGCTGCATGATCCGCTCCAGCACCATCGCGCCGCCCGCGATCACGTCAGCCCGGCCAGGGTGCATCACCCCCAGCGCGGCCCGCTCCCGCCGGGTCTGGCCCAGCAGCCCGCGCGTCTGCGCGGTGACCTGCTCCACCGGGATGCGGGCGTGGTGGATCCTCGCCGAGTCGTACTGCCCGAGTCCCAGGGCCAGGCCCGCCACCGTGGTCACCGAGCCGGCCAGGCCAACCAGGGTCCGGGCGCCGGTGACCGGGATGGCCGCGGCCACCACGTCCAGGGCGGCGTCGATGTCCGCGGCCGCCGCGCTGATCTCGTCCGGCCGCGGCGGGTCGGAGTGCAGGTGACGTTCGGTCAGCCGGACGCAGCCGATGTCCACCGACACGGCGCTGATCCCAGCGGGCTCCCCGTCCCGCGTGGCCTGCCCGCCGCCGGCCACGAACTCCGTGGAGCCCCCGCCGATATCCACGACGAGGTACGGCCCGGGAGGCCCGGACCGCACACCGAACTCGGCCGTCGCACCGGTGAACGACAAATGCGCTTCGTCCGTCCCGCTGAGTACCTCCGGCTCGATGCCCAGCACGCTCTCGACACCCTGCACGAAATCGGCGGCGTTGGCGGCGTCCCGGGTAGCGCTGGTCGCCACCATGCGCACCGCCTGTGCGGACCTGTCCCCGATGAGGCCCGCGTACCCGCGGAGCGCCCGCAGCGTGCGCTCCAGCGCCTCGGGGGCCAGCCGCCCGGTCGAATCCACGCCCTGGCCGAGCCGGACGATCTGCATCCGCCGGTCCACGTCGGTGAGCCGGCCCGCCCCGGGTCAACGTCCGCCACCAGCAGCCGCAGCGAGTTGGTGCCGCAGTCGATGGCCGCGACGCGGGTCGCGCTCACGGGACGGCCGGGACGCACGGGCCCTGCGCCCACCATTCCCCGGCCGCGTCCGCCGCCTCCCGGCCCAGCGGGTTGGCGCCCGGCACGGCCAGCTCGTGCGCGACCAGGGCGTGCAGGCACTTGACCCGGTCCGGCATGCCGCCCGCGCTCTGCGTGCCCGGCGGCAGCGGCTCGACCCCCGTGGCGGCCGCGGCCGCGGCGCGCCGGTCCAGGTACTCACGGTGCGCGGCCTGCTGCCCGGCGCGCAGGTCCGGGTCGGTGGCCAGCCGCTGCTGCATATCCCGCATCAGGCCGCCGGATTCCAGCCTGCTCACCGCGGCGGACGCCCGCGGGCAGGTGAGGTAGAACAGGGTGGGGAAGGGCGTGCCGTCGTCCAGCCGGGGCGCCGTCTCCACCACGTCAGGCCGCCCGCACGGGCAGCGGTGGGCCACCCCCCGCAGTCCCCGCGGCGGCCGCCCGAGCTGCTCCCCGACCACCTGCGCGTCCCGCTCCCCGACGACCTGCCCCTGGACCACCTGGACCACCTGGTCCACGGCCACTGGTTCGCCCACCATTCGTGCCCCGGCCCCTCGATTCCCGGCCACTCGTGCCCCGGCCGCGGGCGCGTCGTCAGGCATGCGGGTTGCCCTGGTCCGCCTGGCGGACCGAGTGCCACAGCCGCTCGTACCAGGGGGTGGCCGCGGCCGCGGCCACGGCGGAGGCGCGGGCCGACGGACGGCCGCCGATGATCACATAACAGCTGGTCTTGGGCAGGCACATGTGCAGCCGGTCCATGGCCTGCTGCTCGATGTAGGCGGGCTCGTTGAGCCGCTGGGCCTCGGCCTGCAGCCGCGCGAGCTCGGCCGTGGTCGCCGCGCTCTGCGCCTGGAGCTGGTCGATCTGGCGCTTCTGGGCGATGTACTCGCGCACCGGATAGGCCAGGCTGAGCGCGATCGCGCAGACGACCACGGCCAGGACGGCCGCCCGGCTGGTGAACCGGGCCCGTTCTGGCGGCGGCGGCCGCCTCGGCTGCGCGCCGGGCATCACTCAGCCGCGGTCCAGCGCGGGAACGCGGACGCACCCGCGTAGCTGGCTGCGTCGTCGAGCAGTTCCTCGATGCGCATGAGCTGGTTGTACTTGGCCACCCGCTCGCCGCGGGCCGGTGCGCCGGACTTGATCTGGCCCGCGTTGACCGCCACCGCCAGGTCGGAGATGGTCGTGTCGTCCGTCTCCCCCGACCGGTGCGAGATCATGCAGGAGAACCCGCTGCGCTGGGCGAGGGCCACCGCGTCGAGCGTCTCGGTGATCGACCCGATCTGGTTCACCTTGACCAGCAGCGAGTTGGCGGAGCGTTCCGCGATCCCCCGGCGCAGCCGTTCCGGGTTGGTGACGAACAGGTCGTCCCCGACGATCTGCACCCGGTCCCCCACTGCGGCGGTCAGCGCCTGCCAGCCGGCCCAGTCCTCCTCGGCCAGCGGGTCCTCGAGCGAGACGATCGGGTAGGCGTCCAGCCACTCGGTGTAGATGCGGGTCATCTCGGCCGCGCCCTGGGCCGAGCCCTCGAACTGGTAGGCACCGTCGGAGTAGAACTCGGTGGCCGCGGCGTCGATGGCCAGCGCCACGTCGAGGCCCGGGGTGAACCCGGCTTTGCTGATCGCCTCGACGATCAGGTCCAGCGCGGCCCGGTTGTGCTCCAGGTCCGGGGCGAAGCCCCCCTCGTCCCCGACGCCGGTGGCCAGCCCGTGCTGCTTCAGCACCGACTTCAGCGCGTGGTAGGTCTCCGCGCCCCACTGGACGGCCTCGGAGAACGTGGCCGCGCCGATCGGCGCGATCATGAACTCCTGGATGTCCACGCTGTTATCCGCGTGCGCCCCGCCGTTGAGGATGTTCATCATGGGTACCGGCAGCAGGTACGCGTTCGGGCCGCCCAGGTAGCGGAACAGTGGCAGGCCCGCGGACTGCGCGGCGGCCTTGGCCACCGCCATGCTGACGCCGGTGACCGCGTTCGCGCCGACCCGCGACTTGTCCGGGGTCCGGTCCAGGTCGATCATGGCCTGGTCGATCATCCGCTGGTCATCGGCGTCGAAGCCGAGCAGCTCGGGCTGGATCTCGTCGATGACGGCCTGCACGGCCTTGGTGACCGCCTTGCCGCCGTACTCGTCTCCGCCGTCCCGCAGTTCCACGGCCTCGAACGCACCGGTAGACGCCCCGCTGGGGGCGGCGGCACGGCCCAGCGAGCCGTCGTCGAGGGCGACCTCGACTTCCAGGGTGGGGTTTCCGCGGGAATCCAGAATCTGCCTGGCGTGCACCGCCTCGATCGAGGCCACGACGACTCCTGAAGCTAGCTGGCTTTTGTCAGTAATGGAGCCTAGTGGAGTCCGGGCGGGCGGCGGCACCGGCCACGCCGTCACGGGGCAGGCTCACCCGGCCTGATCTGCGGGCGGCCCGGCGGCCGCGCCGGACGGCCCCGAGGGCGCACCGGCCGGCCCGGCGGTCTCGCCGGCCTCCTGGTCCTGCTCCCAGGCGCGTACCCGGTCGCCGAACCGGCGCGCGGCGGCGCGCAGTTCGAGTTCCGGGTCGAGTCCCGCGGCGCGGGCCCGGGCCACCAGGGCGAACAACTCCGCGCCCAGGCGGCGGCCCTCGTCGCCGTCGTCCGCCTCCAGGGTGGCCAGCTCGTCCGGCGCACCGGCGCGTCCGGCCCGGCGCTGCAGCTGGGCGGCCAGGGCCAGCGCGGGCTGGCCGAGCGGCACCCCGTCCAGGGCCGAGGCGGGACCGCCGCCCGCGGCCCGCTCGGCGGCCTTGATCTCGTCCCAGTTGCGGGTCACCTCGTCCGCGCCGGACACCGACACGTCCGCGAACACGTGCGGGTGCCGCCGGACCAGCTTGGTCACGATGCCGTCGGCCACATCGTCCACGGTGAACCCGGTACCGTCGGTGCGCTCGGCGGCCACCCGGGCGTGGAACATGACCTGGAGCAGGACGTCACCGAGTTCCTCCCGCAGCGCCGCGCGGTCGCCGCCTTCCAGCGCGTCCAGCGCCTCGTAGGACTCCTCGAGCAGGTAGGGCGCCAGCGACTCGTGCGTCTGCCGGGCGTCCCACGGGCACCGCAGGCGCAGCGTGTCCATCACCGACACCAGGGTGAGCAGCTCGCCGCCGGGCAGCGGCGAGGAGCCGTAGAGCAGCTCGACCGCCGTGCCCGGCGGCCCATCGCGGCCGCCCAGCTCGTCGGCCAGCGCCAGCGGGCCCGGGGTCACCCCCGCGGGACGGCCGGGCGGCTCCGGCGGGCAGAGCCACACCACCGGGCCGGCCGGACCGGTGCCGGTCTCCCCGGCTACCGCCTGGGCCAGCCGCCGGGCCGTGGACGCCGCCTCGTCCCCGCCGGCCAGCACATCATGATCCCCAGGCAGCACGGTCCAGCCGATCCCCGCCTCGTCCAGCGCGGGCAGCAGCGGGTGACCAGCCGAAGGGGCCAGCACCCGGGCGGCCCCGGCCAGGGCCTGCCAGGCCCGCCAGCTGAGCAGGCCCGGCCGGACCGTGGGTGCGGTCACCAGCAGCACCAGACGCCGGCCCTCGCGCGGGCGTCGCGCGGTATGACCGTTAGCTGCCTGATCTGTCACGGGATCGCGTCCGGCCGCCTTAGCAAGCCGGCGTCAGCTGCGGGGACGACGTCGCGGACGCGCTGGGGCTGGGCGATGCGGTCCCCGCGTCCGCCGCGAGCTTGTTCGGCGCGGCGATCACCGAGACCTGGCTGTAGTCGAGCTGCCCGAACTGCGGGTTGACCTGGATGCCCATGCTCTTGGCCGCCAGGCACTGGGACTTGTTGAACTGGGTGCCCAGGGACTGCAGCGCCCCGGAGGCGGTCGGCAGCGTCCCGCCGTCCAGCCGGGCGAGCACCTGGTTCTGGATGGCCACGTACCGGCCCAGCTCGGGCAGCTGGTCCGGCGGTACCCCGTTGGCCACGGCCAGCTGGCTCAGCGTGACCCCGCTCTGCTTGGCCTGCGCCGCCGCGGACGCCAGCGCGGCCTGCACCTCGCCGCGGGTGATGGTCAGGTTGTAGCGCTCGGCCATCTTCTCCCGGACCCGGAACCGGAGCAGCCAGCTGAGCACCTCCTGCGGCATCTGGGACGCCGGGAACTGGAGCTGGACCTTGGCCTTGTCCGCCTTGTAGGCGGCGTCCAGATTGTTCACCTCAGCCGACACGGTCGCCGTGGAGATGCGCGACGAGTTCGTGACGGCCGCCGCGCCCAGCCGGACAGTCCCGCAGGCGGACA
>CAVPIM010000014.1:0-232085 GCA_963704995.1 uncultured Actinomycetes bacterium
CAGGGCACCAGGCCGAGGGTTGCCATTGTGCTGCCCCACACGCCCGCGCCTGGCCCGCCACCGCCCGGCCGGGGCTGGGTGCACCAGGCCAACCCGTCCGGCGAGCAGTGACCCCGGGCCATGCTCCGCTACGCCCGGCGCGAGGTCCAGATCCCCCACGGTCGTGCAGCCCTCCCGCTGAACACCGGGGTGGCGCAGCCCCGGGCAGCATCTCGCGGCGGGCATGCCGAACACACGCCGAGGGTCGATCAAAAAAAGGCCCAGCGAGTGGCCTCGCCCGCCCCGACGTCCAGCGCCTGATCCCGCCGATCAGCGGACGCGAGGGGGGGGGCTGCCTCCTGCCTCCGTTCGGGGGACGCGCGGGCAGCAGCAGCACGGTCACCAGGGCTACCCCGAACGAGGCCAGGTCCAGCCCGTACACCGGCCCGAACCCGAAGTGCGCGATAAGCAGCCCGGCCATGGCCGGGCCGACCACCGTGGTCAGCTGGTTCGCGGCGGACTGCACGGAGATCGCCGCGGGAAGGTCCTCCGGCGGCACCAGCCGCCACAGCGAGGCCCGGCGGGCCGACCAGTCCAGGCCCTGGAAGGCCGCCGCCTCGGCCGTGCAGGCGAACAGCGGCCAGACCTGCGGATGGGGAACCAGCGCGTTGGCGGTCAGGCCCGCGCTCCCGGCGGCCAGCATGAACTGGGTGAACAGCATGACCCGCCGCCGGTCCCAGGCATCCACCAGCGGCCCGCCGAGCAGCGACCCGGCCAGCAGGGGGGCCAGCTGGCCCAGGCTGACCAGCCCGACCATGGCGGTGGACCCGGTCAGCCGGTACGTCTGGTACGAGACGGCCACGATCGTGAGCTGGCTGCCCACCTGGGAGACCAGCTCGGCCGCCCCACAGCCGCCGGAAGTTCCGGTGCCGCCGCAGCGGCCCGGCGTCCACGAGGACGCCGCCGACGATCCGGCGGGTGCGGGACCAGTGCGCGCCCACCCGGGACCCGCCTGCGCGCGGCCGGCTGCGCAGGCTCTCCGGGCATGCGGCCTCCACCGGCAGGACCGCGCGCCCCGCGCTCCCTGCCTGCTCGCTCTGCTTGCTCAACTGGGTCAGCTCCGCCGCCTCCCCCGGCCAGAAGGGCCGGGCGGCGGCGACGCTCGCTGTGTCGTATGTATACCGAACGGGGCACCCCGCCTCCCCGCCCGGGGGCGACAGGGCAGGCCAGAGCGCTCAGAGGAAATTGAGAGGCAGGCCATAGGGGGGCCTGGACCCGGTCGGCGATTCTTAATCCCAGAGCGTGATCACCACCCCGGCCGCGAGCGCCTCCCGCGCCCGCGGCCACCGCTGGAAAGGCACCGATGAACGGAATCACCCAGAGCACCGCGCTCTGGTACGCGAGCCGGGCCACCGGAGTGGTGAGCCTGCTTCTGCTGACCGCGGTGGTCCTGCTGGGCGTCCTGGTCAACCGCCAGGGACGGCTGCCCGGCCTGCCCCGGTTCGTGGTCACCGGGCTGCACCGCAACCTGTCGCTGCTCGGCGTGGCGTTCGTGGCCATCCACGTGATCACGGCCGTCCTCGATCCCTACGTCCATCCGGATCGTCGCGATCGTGATCCCGTTCGCCTCGGCCTATAAGGGTTTCTGGCTCGGCCTGGGCGCGATCTCCCTCGATGTGGTGCTCGCCCTGATCCTGACCAGCCTGGCCCGCGCCCGGATGAGCCGCCGCCTCTGGCGGTCGTGCACTGGCTCGGCTACGTGGCCTGGGGCTCCGCCCTGGTCCACAGCCTGGGCAGCAGCAACGACCTGCACAGCGGCATCCTGCTCTACATGGCGATCGCCTGCGCCCGGCCGTGATCGCCGCGGTGGCCTGGCGGGTGACCCACGCCGGGCGGGAGATCCCCCGCGAGGAACGCGCGGCGGCCACCCTGGCCATGATGTCCCCGGCCAGCGCCCCCCCGGCCCGTGGCGCCCCGCGCGACGGAGCGCGTCCCCCTGGCCCGGGGAACCGGGCCCCCGAGAACGTCCGCGACCGACTCACGAAAGCCGATACGCGATGACCATGGACCACCGTGCCGTACCCCGCCCCGCACCACGGGCCGCGGACAGCCACCCGGCCCGCACGGGACCGTACCGCACCGGATCCGGCCCGGCGGGCGGCGACCGCCCAGGCTGCTGCCAGTGCACGGGGCGGTCCCCGTGGACCTGCGCACCCACCTGTCGCGCTACGCGGCCCCGCCCTACTTCGGGCACCCGGGCCGGCTCATCCCGGTCCTGAAGGCCGCCGGCCTCACCGGCCGCGGCGGCGCGGCCTTCCCGGTGTACCGCAAGCTGCAGGCCGTGGCCGAGGCCAAGACCCATCCGATCGTCATCGGCAACGGCGCCGAGGGCGAGCCCGCCAGCGACAAGGACAAGGCGCTGCTGTGGAGCCGCCGCACCGTCCTCGACGGCCTCCAGCTGGCCGCCGAGGCGGTGGGGTCGAGGCGGTCGCCCTCTACGTGCACCGCAACGCACGGCTCCAGGAGCGACTGCCGCCGCGGTCGCCGAGCGCGCCCGGCCCGGATCGACCTGGCCCCGGTCGAGATCATCGACGCGCCGCCGCGCTTCCTGGCCGGCGAGGAATCCGCGCTGGCCAGCCGGATCAGCGGCCAGCCCGCCATGCCCCGGTTCAAGCCGCCGCGGGTGTTCGAGCGCGGCGTCGGTCGGCCGGCCGACGCTGGTGCACAACGTGGAGACCCTGGCCCACATCGCCCTGATCGCCCGGTACGGGCCGGACTGGTTCCGGTCCGCCGGCACCCCGGATGAGCCGGGCAGCATGCTGTGCACGCTGCACCAGGCCGACGGCCGGCGCTATGTGGTGGAAACCGAGCTCGGCACGCCCTGCGCGACCTGCTCCGGCTCGAGGGCACCCAGGCGGTGCTCAGCGGCGGCTATCACGGCGCCTGGGTGCCGGCCGCGGACGCGGCCCGGATGATCACTCAGTAACGAGCATCTCCAGGCCGCGGGCGCCTTCGTGGGCGCCGGCGTCCTGGTCGCCCTGCCGGCCGACCGCTGCGGGATCGCCGAGACCGCCCGGGTCGCCCGGTACCTCGCGCTGGAATCGGCCGGCCAGTGCGGGCCGTGCTTCAACGGCCTGCCCCGCATCGCCGCCGCGCTGGACGAGGTGGCCAGCCCGCGGCCGGACCCGCGCGCGGTCACGGACATGATCCGCTGGGCGGGGCTGGTCGAGGGCCGGGGCGCCTGCCACCACCCGGACGGCACCACCCGGTTCGTCCGCAGCGCCCTGCACGTCTTCCGGGAGGAGATCCGGAACCACAGCGCCGGGCGGTGCGTGGACCCGGCCCGGGAGCCGTTCCTGCCCCTGCCCGCGGACACCGCCCTCGACGCAGCGGACTGGAGCTGAGCGGCGATGAAGAAGGAACTGCGGGTCAACCCGACCGCCTGCTCCGGCCACGGGCTGTGCGCGGAACTGCTCCCCGAGCTCGTCACGCTGGACGAGTGGGGATACCCGGTGGTGGCCCGCGGGCCGGTGCCGCGCGCCCTGGACCGGCATGTCCGCCGGGCCGTGACCGACTGCCCCGTCCTGGCCCTCAAGCTGCTGCCCGCGTCCTGAGAGGGATCTCAGAGGCAACATAGAATTGCTCCCTAGATACCGCTCGCATACTGGGACAATGATGACTGACGCGCAGGCAGCGCAGCCCGCCTCCCCGGGCCAGCCCGGCAGCACCGGCCAGGCGGCCCCGATCAGGCGGCTCGACGGCGGCCCGATCCGGGTGCTGGTCGTGGACGACGAGCCGAGCCTGGCTGAGCTGCTGGCCAGCGTGCTGCGTTACGAGGGCTGGGAGATCATGACCGCCGGGGACGGCGCATCCGCGGTCCGGGCGGCCCGCGAGTTCCGGCCCGATGCCGTGGTGCTGGACATCATGCTGCCGGACTTCGACGGCCTGGAGGTGCTGCGCCGGGTGCGGCAGGAGTCCCCGCACGTGTGCGTGCTGTTCCTGACGGCCAAGGACGCGGTGGACGACCGGGTGGCCGGGATCACCGCGGGCGGCGATGACTACGTCACCAAGCCGTTCAGCCTGGAGGAAGTGCTGGCCCGGCTGCGCGGGCTGCTGCGCCGGGCGGGCCTGGCCCGCGCCCGCGGCGAGACCCAGCTGGTGGTCGGCGACCTGACCATGGACGAGGACGCGCGCGAAGTCCGCCGTGGCGATGACCTGATCGACCTGACCGCGACCGAGTTCGAGCTGCTGCGCTTCCTGATGCGCAACCCGCGCCGGGTTCTGTCCAAGGCCCAGATCCTGGACCGGGTCTGGAACTACGATTTCGGCGGCCAGGCTCACGTGGTGGAGCTGTACATCAGCTACCTGCGCAAGAAGATCGACGCGAACCGGGAGCCGCTGATCCACACGGTCCGCGGCGTCGGCTACGTGCTCAAGCCCGCAAGCTGAGGAAGCATTGATGAACCAGGCCAGCAACGAGGCCGGACGGCGCAGCGCGCCTGCCCGCTGGCTCGCAGGCCGTACCCTGCGTGGCCGGCTGATCGCCGGCCTCGTCACGCTGCTCGCCCTGGCCTGCGCGGCCGTCGGCCTCGTCACCTACCTGGTCCTGCACAAGGCCTTGATGAACCAGCTCGACACGCAGCTGGCCGCGACCAGCAACCAGTACGGGCAGTGCCTGGAGTCCGGCACAGCGGACGAGGATCACGGGCGGCCGTCTCCGACGGGCAAGCCGCCGGCGGACACCGACCACGATAACGACAATGTCCCGGGAGGCGCGGCCCTGTGCGGGAAGCACACCGGCCCGGCGACGTTCAGCGCCTGGGTCGAGGGCTCGGCGGTGCAGAATCCGGCCGTGGCCAATGGCCCGTGCCGGCTGGACGCGGCGGACCTGGTGGCGGTGAAGGCCCTGCGCAGCTCGGACGGCCCGGTGACGGTCTCCTTCTCCAGTCTCGGCAAGTACCAGCTGATGGCCAGCCCGGGCCACGACGGCACCACGAACATCACCGGGCTGCCCCTGGCAACCGGTCGACTCCACCCTGCGCGACGTGGGCATCGCCGAGGTCGCCGTCTTCTCGGCGGCGCTGGTGCTGACGGGGTTGCTCGGCACGGGGTTCGTCCGGCTGTCGCTGCGGCCGCTGCGCCGGGTCGCGGCCACCGCCACCCGGGTCACCCAGCTGCCGCTGGCCAGCGGCGAGGTCACGCTGCCGGACCGGGTCCCGGACGCCAACCCGCGCACCGAGGTCGGCCAGGTCGGTACCGCGTTCAACCGGATGCTCGGCCACGTCGAGCAGGCCCTGGGCCGCCGGGCGGCCAGCGAGGCCCGGCTGCGGCGGTTCGCCGCCGACGCCAGCCACGAGCTGCGCACCCCGCTCGCCGCCATCCGCGGCTACGCCGAGCTGGCGCTGCGGCATCCCGGGCCGGTGCCCGCCGAGATCGAGCACGCGCTGCACCGGGTCGAGTCGGAATCCGAGCGGATGAGCGTCCTGGTCGACGAGCTGCTGCTGCTCGCCCAGCTGGACGCGGGCCGCCCGCTGGCCCACGACCCGGTGGACCTGACCCGGCTGGCCATCGACGCCACCAGCGACGCCCGGGTCGCCGCCAGCAGCCACCGCTGGCTCCTGGAACTGCCCGACGAGCCGGTCATGGTCCGCGGCGACGAGCACCGGCTGCACCAGGTGCTGGCCAACCTGATGAGCAACGCGGCCAAGCACACGCCCAAGGACACCGTGGTCACGGTGGCCCTGGCGGCCGGCGAGGCACCCGGGACCATCGAGCTGAGCGTGACCGACGACGGGCCCGGCATCCCGCCTGAGCTCCAGCCCACGCTGTTCGAGCGGTTCGTCCGCGGCGACTCCGCCCGGTCCCGGGGCACCGGCGGCGCGGCCAGCACCGGCCTCGGCCTGGCCATCGTGGACGCGGTCACCACCGCGCACGGCGGCCGGGTGCGGCTGGAGAGCAAGCCGGGCCAGACCCGGTTCGTCATCACGCTGCCCCGGCTGGACGACTTAAGGCCGCCGGGCCGGCCCGTCATCACGGCGCGGCCGTCCCCGCCGGGGCGGCGGCCCGCGCCGGCCGGTCCCCGCCGGCCCGCACCGGGCAGCCGCCCGGCCGCGGCGCCCAGCGCGGGTTCATAGCCGCGGCAGAGACCAGCTCCAGTCCCGGCCCAGCCGCGGCCGCCACTGTGGGAGCATGACCTCCCTGCAGCATCTTTACGGCTCTGACGACCCATGGGCCCCAGGAGGCCTGGCCGCTCTCCGCGCCGGGTCCGGCCGATGAGCGCCATCACCGCCGGCCCGCGCCAGACCGCCGACGCAGGCCGCTCCCGGCCGGGCCCGCTCCCCCGGCTGCTGCGCGGCCCCGCGGCCGATCCGCGCTGGGCCCGTCCGGCCCTGCTCGCCCTGCTGGCGGCGACCGCCCTGCTCTACGCGGCCGGACTCAGCCGCAACGGCTGGGCCAACGACTTCTACTCGGCCGCCGTGCAGGCGGGCACCAGGAGCTGGAAAGCCTTCTTCTTCGGCTCCTTCGACGCGTCGAGCTTCATCACCGTGGACAAGACCCCGGCCTCGCTGTGGGTCATGGAGCTGTCCGCCCGGGTGTTCGGCCTGAACTCCTGGAGCGTGCTGCTGCCGCAGGCCGCCGAGGGCGTCGCGTCGGTGGCGGTCCTGTACGCCGCGGTCCGGCGCTGGTCCGGTCCCGCAGCCGGGCTCATCGCGGCCGGGGCGCTCGCGATCACGCCGGTGGCCACGCTGATGTTCCGGTTCAACAACCCCGACGCGCTGCTGGTGCTGCTGATGACCGTGGCCGCGTATGCGATGGTGCGGGCCACCGAGTCCGGCCGGACCCGCTGGATCGCGGCGGCCGGCACCCTGCTCGGGTTCGGCTTCCTGGCCAAGATGCTCCAGGCCTTCCTGGTGCTCCCCGCGTTCGCCCTGGTCTACCTGGTGGCCGGGCCGCCGGGGCTGGGCCGGCGGATCTGGCAGCTGCTGGCCGGCGGTGCGGCCCTCGTCCTCGCGGCGGGCTGGTGGGTGGCGGTCGTGCAGTTCACCCCGGCCGCCGCCGGCCCTACGTCGGGGGCTCGACCAACGACAGCCTTCTCCAGCTGGCCCTGGGCTACAACGGCCTCGGCCGGCTGGACGGCAACGAGACGGGATCGGTCGGCTTCGCCGGCGGAGGAGGCGGCGGCGGCGGGAGCGCGTTCGGCGGGTCGGCCGGCCTCAGCCGCCTGTTCGCCAGTGAGATGGGCGGCCAGATCAGCTGGCTGCTCCCTGCCGCGCTGATCGCCCTGGCCGCCCTGGTGTGGCTGTCCTGGCGCCGGCCGCGGACCGACCGGGTCCGGGCCGCGGCGCTGCTGTGGGGCGGCTGGCTGATCGTCACCGGGCTGGTCTTCAGCTACATGAGCGGCATCATCCACCCGTACTACACGGTGGCCCTGGCCCCCGCGATCGGCGCGCTGGCCGGCATCGGCGCGGTCACCGTGTGGCGCGCCCGGCGCAGCATGGCCGCCGGGCGGCCGCTCGCCGCCCGCGCCGTGCTGGCCCTGGCGCTGGTCGTGACCGCGTGGTGGGCGTTCGTGCTGCTCGGCCGGTCGGCCGGCTGGCTGCCCTGGCTGCGGCCCCTGGTTGGACTCTGCGGGGTGGCCGCGGCGGCGGCGGTGATCGCCGGGCGCTGGCTGCCCGGCCGGGCCGTGCTGCTGTCCGTCACGCCGCTGGCGCTGGTGGCCAGCCTGGCCGGGCCGCTCGCCTACAGCCTCGACACGGCAGCCACCGCGCACACCGGCGCGCTCCCCAGCGCCGGGCCGTCCGTCGCGTCCTTCGCCGGCCCGGGCGGGGGTCCCGGCGGCGGGTTCGGCGGCGCGCGCCCGGGCGGCGGCTCCGGCCCCCCAGGCGGCCCGGTTTCCGGTGGCCCGGCCGCGATCCCGGGCGGCACCTCCGGCCGCCCAGCCGGGACCGGCACCGGGCGCTCGGGGCAGCTCCCCGGCGGCCGGGGCGGCGGCATCGGCGGCGGGCTGGGCGGCAGCACCCAGGTCTCCAGCTCGATCACGAAGCTGCTGACCAGCGGCGCCGCCGGTTACCGCTGGACCGCGGCCACCGTCGGCGCCGAGAGCGCAGCCCCGTTCCAGCTGGCCAGCGGCGAGCCGATCATGGCCATCGGCGGGTTCAACGGCACCGACCAGGCGCCCAGCCTGGCCGAGTTCGAGAAAATGGTGGCCGCGCACGAGGTGCACTACTTCATCGGCGCGAACGGCCACACGTTCGGCGGCGGCTCCGGTGACGCGACGCAGATCACCTCCTGGGTGCAGGCGCACTTCACCAGGCAGACCGTCGGCGGCGTCACGGTCTACAACCTCACCCGCCCCGCCAGTCCCTAGCCTCGGCCCCCGCGCCGCGCCCCGGCCGGGGCGGGCGTGTCCCGGTTAGCGGGCGGCGCGGGCGTAGGCGGCGGGGGTAATGCCGTAGCACCGGCGGAACCAGCGGGTCAGATGGGCCTGGTCGGCGAACCCGGCGTCCGCCGCGGCCTGCCCCGGCGGCGTGCCGCGGGCCAGCGCCCGCCGGGCGGCGCGCAGCCGCAGCTGGCGCTGGTACTCGCCGGGGGCCAGCCCGGCCACGGAGCGGAAGGCCCGGTACGCGGCGTAGCGGCTGCACCCGGCGGCCGCGGCCAGGTCGTCGCCGGACAGCGGCGCGGCGTAGTCCCCGTCGAGCAGGTCCCGGACCAGCCGGGCGATGCGCAGGGTCTCGGCCGCGCTGACCCGGGCTGGGCCGGCGGCCGTCCCGCCGCCGCCCGGGCCGCCCGGCCTAGCGCCGCTGTCAGCCGCTCGCCGCGCTCCAGCGGGGTGGCCGGGCCGGTCAGCGCGTCATGCAGGCGCCGCAGCGCCGCGGCGAGCCCGGGGTCGGCCACGACCGGGGCGGCGAACAGCGGCGGCCCGGCGGGGCGGCCCCCGATGTCCGCCAGCACCTCCGCCACCAGCCCGGGACCGACGTGGATCATCCGGTAGCTGAACCCATGGCCGGCGGCGGACCGGCCGTCGTGCGGGTCGTCGGGGTTGAAGGCCATCACCATCCCGGCCGCACTGGTGTACGCGGCCCCCCGGCAGGTGAACGACTGCGCGCCGGACTCGGTCACGCCGAAGGAATACGTGTCGTGCGTGTGCCGGTGGTACACATGCTCCCGGAAGTGAGCGTGCATGGCCTCTAGCGGCTCGTCCTCCGAGCGCCAGTACCTGGACCAGTCCCCGCCACTCACCCAGACCCACCTCCGCTCCCAGTATCCCGCCGCACTCCCTGGGGCCCGGCGGCGCACGGGCGTTCAAGACGGCGGCTGGGGTGCGGGGCGAGGGTGGGGGGATGCGCTTTGATACCAAGATCGCGATCGTGGTGCGCGGGGACCTGGCGGCCTGGCAGCGGCTGAACGTGACGGCGTTCCTGGCCAGCGGGGTGGCGGCCAGCTTCGGCGAGACCATCGGGAAGCCTTACGAGGACGGGTCAGGTCACCGCTACCTGGAGATGTTCCGCCAGCCCGTGCTGGTCTACGCGGCGGACGGGCCGGGACTGGGCGTGGTCCGCGAGCGAGCGGTCGCCCGGGAGATGCCCGTCGCGGTCTACACGCAGGACATGTTCGCCACCGGGCACGACGAGGCGAACCGGGCGGTGGTCCGGGCGGTCGCCGCCGGGGACCTGCGGCTGGCCGGGGTCGCGGTGTACGGGCCGCGCAACGCGGTGGACAAGGTCTGCAAGGGCCTGGCGTTGCACTCCTGATCTGCGGGCCCGGCCAGCGGCACCCGGCGCATTCATAGCCGGCTGAGAAGCCGCGCCGACCGTGAACAGAACGCCCTCCGGCACCGTCGTAGTAACGAGCCGGCAGGGCCGCTGCCGGGAGAACATCTAGGAGGCCCCAGTGACCGGCTTGGTCTGGCTCAACGTGCCCCTGGTGGTTCTGGCCTTCCTGGCCATCGTCGGGATCCCGCTCTGGATGACGTTCAAGCGTCCTGACCGGCACCCCGACTACGCCGAGGCCCGGGCGCATTTCCGGGCCAAGGAAAGGCGCGGCCGGATCAGCGCCGAAGCGGCGCGGCGGTCCGCGCCGGGACTGGCCGCCGCCCGCCAGCACGCCACGGCCGAGGCCGCGATCCCGGGCCGCAGGCACTCCGGGTCGGGTCAGGGCCGCCGGCCCCACCAGGCCGAGCGTTCCCCCCGCTCCGCCTGACCCGGCCCGGGCCCATCCGCGGTTCAGGGCAGGCTGTCCACCCGTACCGCCTGGACCTGAGCCGACCCGGTGTTCGCGACGAGCAGGGTGCCGCGGCTGACCGCGAACTGCCGGGGCTGCACGCCGGACGGGACGTAGCCGAGCAGGGCCGGCTTACGGGCCAGCGCCTTGCTCACGCTGACCACCGCGAGGTTGGCCGTGGACCCCGGCTGGGCCTGCTTGTTGGAGTCGGCGACCACGATGCGTGATCCGTGGCTGACGACGGCCAGCCCGAGCGGTGACTGGCCGAGCGCGACGCGGGCCAGGAGGGCGTGCCCGGGATCGCTCAGCAGCCTGGCGGTCGAGAACCCGAGCAGGGCGTTGGAGCCAGCCGTGGTCAGCCACAGATTCTGGCCGCCCGCCGAGAAGGCGATCCGGTTGGGCTTGCACCCGGCTGGCACCTTCTTGATCACGCTGGAGGCTCCGGGATGCTGCTCCGCCTGGCGCACATCGATGACGCTCAGCCGCCCGGCCCCCGGGGTGGAGGCCTGGCTGGCCACGTAGGCGTGCTGGCCATCGGGGGGTATCGCGATCCCGATCGGCTGGGGGCCCACCGGGATGAGGCCGACGGCATCACCGGACCCGAAGCCGGAGGAGAGCGCGCGCTGCAGGTCGAATACCCCCACGCTGGCGCTGTTCTGGAAGGTGACGAAGGCGAAGCGCCCGTCCGGCGTGATGGCCACGTCCTCCGCGTGCGCCTGGCCCGGGCTGGTCAGCGACCCCATCGCGGCGGCCCCCGCCCGCTGCTCGAGGTCGCTGACCCGGAACACGGTGATCCCGCTGCCGCCGGTGACGACCAGGAAGTGCCCGTCCGGGGTGAGCGCCTCCCCCTGGGCGTGGCCCAGCGGGGCACTGTCCCACATCCCGACCGGGACGGACTTCCGAGTGTTCATCACGCTGAGCCCGCTGCCGGCGCCGGACACGAACGCGAAGCCGGGAGTGACCGCCACGTCGAACGGGTGCCCGCTGGCGGAGACCATGTGGCTGGTGACGTGACTGAGCTGCGACACCCGGGCCGTCTGGGTGGTGCAGCCGGGCAGCGCCAGCGGCGGCAGCGACTGGGACGACCCGACGGTCTTGTCGCCGGATGAGAAGGGCTTGGCCACGAAGACCACAACCGCCCCGAGGATCACCACGGCGGCCAGCGCGAGGAGTGCCCACCGGCCCCGGCGCGGGCGGGCCGGGGCGGGCGGCGGCGGGGTCCGCCGGCTGAAGCCCGGTGTCGGCCCGGCCGGCGGCGGGGTCCGCCGGCTGAAACCGGGCGCCGGCCCGGCCGGACGGGCCGGGGAGCCCGGGCCGGCGGGGGAGACATCCTGGGTCGCATCGGGTGGCTCCGGGGTGCTCGCCGCGGCGGTGGCGGCCCGGCGCGGGCCCGCGTCAGGCGGCCCTGGCTCCCGCGGCCGCCGCTCGCCGTACAGGGCCTCCCACGGCGCGGGCTCACCGGCCGGGGACTCACCCGGCGGGGCCGCATGCGGCGGGGACTCACCCCGGCGGGCCCCGTGCGCCGGCGGCTCAGGCGGGGCGGACTCGCTGGAGGCGGGACCGGCGAGCTGGGTGGCGGGGCCGACGGGGAAGGCGGCCGGAGGCTGTCCGGGCCCGGGCTCATCCGGGGCCGCGGCGGGGGCGTCCGCGGCCGGGGCAGGCCACGGATCCCCGGGGATCGCGGGCACGGCCTGCGTGGCCTCGCGGGGCGGCGGCTCCGGGACGGCCCCGGCCGTTCCCGGGCCGGTCCCGGACGAGTCCAGCCCGCAGGCCCGGCGCAGCGCGACAGCGAACTCGGGGCAGGTGGCGTACCGGTCCGTGGGGACCTTGGCCAGGGCCTTGGCCATGACCTCGTCCACGGCCGCGGGCAGGTCGGGGCGGCGGCTGGTCAGCGTGGGCGGCGTGGCGGAGATCTGGGCCCACATGACCGCGATCGACTCGTCCCGGACGAACGGTGGCTGGCCGGTGAGCATGGTGTATGCGGAGCAGGCCAGCGCGTACTCATCAGTGCGCCCATCCACCGCCCGGGCTTCGATCTGCTCGGGCGCGATGTAGTCCAGGGTGCCCAGGAACTGGCCGGTCGAGGTCAGCGCGCTGACAGACAGGGCCCGCTTGCTCAGGCCGAAGTCGGAGAGGTACGCGTGGCCGGGGTGGTCTCCCCCGCCTGCGGCATCCAGCAGGATGTTGCCCGGCTTGACGTCCCGGTGGACCAGGCCGTGCGAATGCGCCGCCTCCAGGGCCGCGGCGACCTGGGTGATGATGTGACAGGCCCGCGCCGCGGGCATCGGCCCCGCCGTCTCGACGAGGGCCTGCACGTTCGGCCCCTGCACGAAGCGCATCGCGATGAACAGCACCCCGTCGGCCTCGCCGGCCTCGAAGATCGGGATGATGTTGGGATGGTTGACCGCGGCCGCGGTGCGCGATTCCCGGATGAACCGCTGCCGGAACGCCTCGTCCCGGGCCAGTTCGGGCGTCAGCACCTTGATCGCGACCGGGCGCTCCAGCCGGGTGTCGTAGGCGCGGTAGACCACGGCCATGCCACCCCGGCCGATCTGCTCGTCCAGCCGGTACCCGGCCAGGCGGGATCCGACACCGGGCCCGCCAAATGCCGGGGTCTCGTCAGCCACCGCGGCCCCCTGCCCACGCGTGCCGAAGCTCAAGCCCCGGGAGTTCCTCTGGTCACAGTGATTACCTGGGGTACTTTACTTTCCCTTGATCCATGGTTCCCGCTCATCCGCCCGGCCGAACGGCGTCAGGGGCTTCGATAGTCATTCGTTGCCTGCCGGCCAGGGGGACCACACAGCCCGGCCCGGGAAGTGTCTTCTCCAGCCGGGATGGCCAGTTTAAGCTCCGCGTGAGGGCCACCGGCCTCCCGCGAGGTGATGACCATGTCCCGTCCGGCTCCACAGCTTCCCGCCCCGGCCGCCATCGATTTCGGCGCCCCATCGGCGGAACGGGATATCGAGCGGGGGCTGGAAGAATACTTCGTGGAATCCGAGGCCTACAACCGTGTCCGCTCCGGTGCGAAACGGATCGTGGTCGGCAACCGGGGCATCGGCAAGAGCGCCATTTTCCAGGTCCTGGCCCGCCGCGAGCGTGATGAGGGCAGCTACGTTATCGAACTGTCCCCGGAGGACTACTCCTATGAGCTGCTGAGCCAGACCATGGCCAGCGAGGGCAGCGGGTCCTGGGCCAAGCTCGGCGCCTACGCCGTGGCCTGGAAGTACCTCATCTACGTGCTGATCATGAAGGAGGTTTCCCGGCGCAAGGTCCACCTGAAGAAGGGCGAGGCGTCCCGCATCTACAAATACATCCGGGACCACCACGCCAACGACAATGCCAGCAAGCTGTCCGCGCTGGTCTCCTACCTGAAGCGGATGGAAGGACTGAAGATCGGGAAGTACGAGGCCAGCGTCAAAACCCGGGAACTGGAAAGGCTCTACAAGCTGGAGGAGATCCACCATCTCCTGCCCGGCCTGCGGGAGATCGCGAGCCAGCGCCGGATCATCGTGCTGGTGGACGAGCTGGACCGCGGCTGGGACTCCTCGGAGGATGCTCAGGCGTTCGTCGCGGGCCTGTTCCAGGCCTGCCTGTCGGTCAACTCGCTGCACGACGACCTGCGGGTGTACATCTCGCTCCGGCAAGAACTGTACGACGACGTCCCGGCGCTGTACGAGGACGCGCAGAAGTACCGGGACCTGATCGAGAACATCCACTGGAGCGAGGCGTCCCTGCTCAAGCTCATGGCCAACCGGATCCGGCACTCACTCCCCGCGCTGGCCGACCGGGACGACCAGGACTGCTGGAACTACCTGTTCGCGGCGCCGCCCGGGCAGGCGAGGGCCCGGTCCTTCGGATACATGATCGAGCGGACCCTGTACCGGCCCCGGGAGATCATCCAGTTCAGCACCCAGGTGATCGAGTGCGCCCAGTACGGGAGGACCGGGCCGCCCTGGCCCTACGGCACGATCACGGAGGCGGAGAGCCTGTACTCCGCGGACCGGGTCAGGGACATCGCCGCCGAGTACCGTTTCCAGTGGCCAGGGCTGCTCAGCGTCGTCGAGGCCTTCCGCGGGCAGCCCCGGGTCATCGCGCGCGACGACCTCGAGCTGCTGGCGCTGGGCCTCATCACCCGGGAGATCCCGTCGGCCGGGACCGGCGGCTGGCTGGACGAGAGCACCCCGGACGGGCTGATCGAGATCCTGTGGCAGGTGGGCCTGCTGCTGGCCGAGGCCGACCCGGGCCGCGGTTCCGCCGCCCAGGCTGGTCCCGCCGCCCCCGCCAGCGCGCCCTTCCTCGGCCCGCACCAGGCCCGCCAGCTCAGCCTGGCCACGGCCCAGCGTTTCCAGGTCCATCCCATGTTCCGGGCGTACCTGGGCACCAGCTAGCCGGGTCCCGGCCGGGACCGGCCCGCGCGGGCGGCCAGTTCGGCGGTGAGCGCGGGCCAGGCGTCCGGGTCGTGCCCGGGCACCAGCCGGTAGCCGCGCTGCGCGGCGATCCGCTTGAGCTTGCGGATCTGGGCCACGCTCTGCTCCGCCGGGGCCCCGATCCGGCCGCCCACGGCGACCTCCTGGTCGATGTTCTCGGTCAGGTCGGCCGCGTCGAAGGCGAACACGAAGCCCCCGCCGCCCGCGGACGGGTCGATCCGGACCACGAAGCTCTGGTGACCGGGCGTGTGCCCGGCGGTCAGCACGGCGGTCACGCCGGGTGCGATCTCGGCGTCGCCCTCGGCGGCCCGCCAGTCGATCCGCGGATCGTCGAAGTCCACCCGGTAGATGCCGTTCTCCTCCGGCCCGGGCGGGCTGGACAGCCCGTAGCCGAGTTCGGCCCGCTGGATGTGCACCGGAACCCGGCCGGCGAAGTGCTTCAGGCCGCCGGCGTGGTCGTAGTGCAGGTGGCTGACGGCGACCGCGTGGATGTCGTCCAGGTCCACCCCGGCCGCGTCCAGCGCCTCGGGCAACGGCTCTCCCGGGCCGGGCAGCACCGGCTGGACCAGCGGGTCCCCGTGGAACCGGGCGCGCAGCGCCGGGTCGGTGATCAGCGCGGTGTTGTAGCCGGTGTCCAGCAGCAGCCAGCCGCCGTCGCACAGCAGCAGCACGCCGGGGACCGGCTCGCGGAGCATCTGCTGGTCAGACGCCCCCTCCACGGACACGGACTTGGGCAGGTCCGCCCAGCCCAGGGTGAGCGGCACGATGCGGCGGACTCCGGCCCTCACGGCTTCTCCCTCCCGGCTTCCTGGCGCAATTGTGGCCCCCGGCGCGGCGATGCCGTGGGCCGGGGGCCGTCCAGCCGGGCCGGGAACATGGATCAGCCCCGGCGACGCCGTCGTCGCCGGGGCCGCTCCGGTCAGGCGGTCAGTTAGCTCTCAGCCAGGTGACCTTGAAGCTGTTCCCGCCACTGAGCGAGGAGACCGAGTCCTTATCCCGCCCGGCGCTGTCCGCCATGATGATCTGCGTCGGGCTGAAGGTCCCGATCGCCGAGCCATTCACGGTGGCGCTCTTGAAGGTAACCGGGCTGAAGTGGGCCAGGGGCAGGATGCCGCCGCTGGCCGTGCAGCACGGTGCTTCCGCGATGACCTCGGCGGAGGAGTTCGCCGCACCGGAGAGCGACGCCGTGATGGTGTGGCTCCAGCCCTTGGTGGTGTCCTTCAGGACCAGCGTGTAACTGCTGCCGCCGTTGAAGGTGACGGAGCCGTAGAACTGGTCCCCCGGGCTCACCGGGTTGCTGAAGTTGACCGGGTAGGCCGGGTACATCTCGTACCAGGAGTAGTACTGGGGGGAACTGCCGGAGCAGTCCACCTCGCTGCCGGTCTGCTCAACGGTGCTGCTGTTGTAGCCGTCGAGGCCGACCCAGAAGCTGGAGTACTTGGCCGTGCCGCTGCAGGTGCCGGTCGGCTCGTTCCACGTCGCGGACACGCTCTTGTAGGTGCCGCTGGCGGCGGCGTAGCCGGACCAGTTGCTGCTCGTAGCCGCGTTCGCCGGGCCGCCGTGCGCGACTAGGGGCCTGGTGCCGTGGCCGGCCGGGCGGATGAGATGCACGGCGGGCCTGACCAGGTGAGTAGCGTGCTGTGCGGCTGGTGCCGCGGAGGCCGTTCCGGCCGCCGCCACCGACCCGAGCACGAGGCCCAGACCAGCGAGCGGGATGCACCATCTCCGTAACATGTAGCTCCTCCTGCGGTAGCTGGGGCGCAGTGATGCTGGGCGGGCAATGTCGTTGCCGGGACTCGGCACCGCTGCTGGGGTTGCCGTGACGGTACGATGCGTGATGGTAAACAAGAAACCATTGACTGGTAAAGCTCTAGTAATTAAACGGTCATCCAGTGGGCTGGCTAGCGCGCCCGAGCGGGTCCGCGCGCAGGTCAGAGAGGTCCACGACCCGGTCGCAGCGCTGCGCGACTTCCGGGTCGTGGGTGGCCAGCACGAGCGAGGTGCCCGTCTCGGCGAGGCCCAGCATCTGGCTGAGGACCAGCTCCCGCGAGGCGCTGTCCTGCTCGGCGGTCGGCTCATCGGCGACGAGCACGGCGGGCCGGGTGGCCAGGGCCCGCGCGACCGCCACCCGCTGCTGCTGCCCGCCGGACAGCTCATCGGCCAGCTGCGCGGCGTGCTCGGCCAGTCCCAGCGAGGCCAGCGCCTCGTGGGCCGCCGCTGCGGCCTGGGCGGGCGGCAGGCCCGCGGCGAACAGCGTGATCTCGATGTTCTCCGTGGCGGTGAGCAGGGACACCAGGCCGTGGCCCTGGAGCACGGTGGCCAGGCCCGGCGGCACCTGCCCCGGGACGACGGGGACCCCGTCGAGCAGCACCTGCCCGGCGGCGGGCGCGGCCAGGCCAGCCAGCAGGGCGAGCAGGCTGGTCTTGCCCGAGCCGGACGGCCCGACCACGGCCACCCGCTCGCCCGGGCCGACCGTGAGGTCGAAGTCACTCAGCAGCAGCCGGCCGCCGATCTCGTAGCGCAGGCCCCGGGCCTCGAGCACGCTCACCGGCCCGCCCCCGGATCCGCCTGGCCATCAGGGTGCGGCTCGCCGCCAGGGCCCGGCTCGCCACCAGGGCCCGGCTGGCCGGCGGGGCCCGCGAGGCCGGCCGGATCCACCTGGTGCAGGAAAACGCCATGCTCGTAGCGCTCGGCCCGGGCCAGCGATCCGGCCGGGAACAGGTCAGTCAGCTCGGCCGGCAGCTGCAGCGTCCCGTCCCGGCCCACCACCACGTACTCCTGCCCGGCCAGGCCCTCGGCGCCGACCCGGCCGTCCCGGATGGTGATCGTGCGGCCCAGCGCGGCCGCCACGGCCGCGTCGTGGGTCACCGCGACCACGGTCGTGCCCAGGCTGGTGTTCGCGTCCCGGATCAGCTCGATCACGGCGCCGGCCGACACCGGGTCGAGCTGGGTCGTCGGCTCGTCGGCGAGCAGCAGCCCGGGCTCGTTGGCCAGCGCGACGGCGAGCGCGAGCCGCTGCTGCTCACCCCCGGAGAGCGGCCCGCCCGCCGGTGGGCCGCGCCGGCCAGGCCGACCCGGTCCAGCAGTTCAGTGGCCCGCCTGCGCCGGTCCGCCGCGCTCCGCCGGGCAGGTGCCTGGGTGAACATCAGGTTGCCCAGGGCCGTCTGGTACGGCAGCAGGTTGCGGGCCGGGTTCTGCAGCAGCAGGCCCACCTCGTCCAGCCGGAACCGGGCCAGTGCGCCCGTGCCGAGCTCGGTCAGCCGCCGCCCGTTGATCTCTACCCGGCCCGCGGTCGGCCGCAGCAGCCCGGCGAGATGCCAGAGCAGGGTGGTCTTGCCCGCGCCGGACGGGCCGAGCAGCGCCACCATTTCCCCGGGCCGGACGGTCAGGTCAACCCCGCGCAGCGCGGCCACCTCGGAGCCCGGGGTGCCGTAGACGTGCACCAGGTTGTCGCAGCGGACGACGGGCGGCCGGCTGGCCAGTGGCTGGCCGCCCGGCGGCCGGGCCGCGGAGGACGCGGCTGGGGACGGGGGTCCGCCGGATGCGGGCCGGGTCACGGCTCGGCCTCCCGCAGCAGATCCGGCTGGACCGACCGGACCAGCAGCAGGCTGGCGGTCACCGCGGCCAGCACCAGCACGGCCAGCGCCGCCCCGACCAGCAGGGCCAGGCCGCCGATGGGCGGCACGTAGTCCAGCGGCGGGGCGGGCGGCTGGCTGATGAACTCGGGGACACTGCGGACCGCCAGCAGCGTGGCCGCGAGACCGGCGGCCAGCCCGATGACCACGCCAAAGCCGAGGACGATGGCCTGCTCGGCGAGCAGCGACGCGCGGATCGAGCGGCGCGGGACGCGGCTGGCCAGCAGGGCCGCGTACTCGTGCCTCCGCCTGCGGCCCGACGCGTACAGGCCGGTGATGGCGGCCCCCGCGGCCAGCGCGGCCGCCGCCGCCGCATCGGCCAGGAACAGCACGGTGGCCAGCGCGGGCCCCTGCCGGGTCAGCTGGGCCCGCGCCGAGGCGGCGCTGGTCACCCCGGTGATCCGTACCCCGGCCGCGCGCAGCGCGGGACGGATCCGGGCCAGCGCCCCCGGGGCCAGCCACACCTGCTGGCTGGCGTAGGCGGGCGTGCCTCCCGCGGCCCGCTCCGCGTAGGTCCGGTTGACGACGACCCCGCTGGCCGGCGCGCCCGGGATGGCCGCGGTGAGGGCCACCGCGCGGACGAACAGCGGGCTGCTGTCCAGGCCCGCGACCTGGGCCACGCGGGCACCGCCCGGCCACACCGCCCGCGCGGCCAGGGCGGGCAGCGGGTACGGGCGGTCCACCGGGGCCGCACCGGGATTCAGCCCGGGCTGGGAGCGGAAGGACCAGACCAGGCCCGCCGGACCGGGCCTTAGGGAGCTGCCGGACCCCGCCCCGCTGGACCGCCACCGGCCGGGCGTGCTCAGCCCGGCCGCGGCCGGCGTCCACCGGCCGTGGCCGGCCCGCACGTCGATGCGGGTGATGGTGACCGATCCGGTGACCGATCCCGGGCTGATCACGGGACCCGACGGCGGGGGCGCGGCAATCGTCAGGTTGGCCAGCAGGCACGGGCAGCCGGTCAGCTGGGCGGTGGCCGTCCGTGAGCCGCGCACCGGGCCGAGGTACACCGGGGTCTGCCCGACCGCGCCCACCGCCCGCTCGTACACGTCGAGGATCAGGGTGCCGCCCGCGGGCTTGACCGCCCGGGCGTGGAAGCTGACCCGTACCTGGCTGCCGCGCAGCACGACCGGAGGCGGGGCGGGCGGGTCCAGTGCGCTGGTGAGCGACGGGAGCGGCCGGCCCGCGGCCCAGTAGGGCCGCCAGGCCGCGATGCGCGCGAACCGCTGCGGGTCGACCGCCATCAGGGTCTGCCCGGCGCTGCTGCCGGACAGCTGGGTGTACTGGTTGACGGCCATGGCCTGGCGCCCACCTGGATCAATCCGGTCCACGATCGCGCCCAGATCGTGACCGGCGGGCGGCACGACCGAGAGCACGGTGGCCGCGCCGACCCGGGCGTCCGCCACCGCCCTGATGTTGGCCACGCTGACCGACCAGATCCCGGCGGCGAATCCGGCCAGGGCGAACGCGGTGGCCAGCACGATCGTGGTGCGCATCCCGCCCGGCCTGCGGGCGACGTGCCGGAGGGCGAGGAAGGGCCCGATCCGGCCGCTGCTCTGGGTGGTACGGAACCCGGCCCGGCAGGCGATGATCAGCAGCCGGGACGCAGTCACCGCGACCGCGAGGCCCAGCAGCCCGGGCAGCAGCAGGCCGAGCACGCCGCGCCGGGCCGAGCCGATCTGGCCGCTGACCCGCAGTTCGATGAGCCCGGCCACGGCCGCGGTGATCAGGATGGCGTCCAGCACCCAGCCCCGCTGCGCCGCACCCCGGCTGGCCCGCTGCCACTGCTCCACCACCGACCGGCTCAGCGTCCGCCGGGCACTGGCCGCCACCGCGGCCAGGCCGCCGGCCGTCGCCACCGCGGCCGCCAGCCAGGACGTCCCGGGCAGCCCCACCGGAGTGCCGGGGCGGAAGAGGATGTGCCCCAGCCCGGTGGTGATCGCCCAGCCGGCCAGCACGCCGGCCGGCAGCGCCACGGCGAGCAGGAGCACCGGCTCGGCCAGGCTGAAGGTGAGGGTCCGCCAGCGGCCGCGGCCGCGCATCTTGGCCAGGGCCACCTCGGGGCCCCGGGCTTCGGCGGCGTCCGCGACGATCAGGAACAGCAGCAGCCAGGCGAGCAGCAGCAGTTGCGCGGTGATCAGCACCACCGGAACCTCGATCGCCCGCCAGCTCGCCCGGACCGTGCCGAGGGTGGCCGGCAGGGAGGTGGTCGTCGTCGCGCCCTCACCGGTCAGCTGCCGGTTCAGCGTCATCCCGGTGACCGCGGTCCGCACGTGTGCGACATCACCGCCGGTGAGATGCCCGGGGAGCAGCGAGAAGTCTGCGTAGTCGGTGCCCTGGACGGTGCCGGGGACCGCGCCCATCGTGGACAGCGGGGTGAACATCGTGTCGTAGGGGTTCGCGGGCCGGTTGGGGCCGTACGCGGTCTCGTAGGGAAAGTAGCGGTTGGCCGCGTCGAACCAGTAGCGGGTGCCCGCGGCCGTCACCGTGATCTGGTACTGGCCGGTGATGACCAGATGACCCCAGGCCGGCACGGCCAGGCGCTGGCCGGTGTGCCAGTGCAGCAGGAAGGCCAGGGACCGGCTCACCGCCACCTGGCGCGTCCCGCGGGGGCAGTGGCCGGACGTGAAGCGCAGGTGGGCGCAGACACCGGAGCGGTAGGCCAGGGGAACCGTCTGGCCGCCGGCCTGCACCGTGGTCTCGGCGGCCAGCACGGGTGGCCCGAACAGCCGGCTGAGGACCGCCAGGCCGCCGAGATAGTGGGCCAGCAGCACCTGGGCTTGCTGGGCTACCCCGCCCACGGCGTCGACGGGGCCGGACTGGGCCACCTCCAGGCCGCGGCCGGCGGCGGGCGCCGCGCTCACCACGTCCTGCAGGACGGAGGACTGGGCCGCGGCGTAATAGGCGGGCCCGATGCTCACGGCCGCCACCGCCACCACCGCGACCAGGAGGATGTTCAGTGAGATCCCGGCGCGGTGCAGCAATCCCCGCACAGCGGCGAGCAGCCCCGTCATGGTCAGCGATCTTAGGGAAGCCGGACCGCGGCCGCAGCACCGGCTGGCCGCCCAGGGTTCGGCTGGACGTTACGCCGGGCCCGCCCGCACGTCAGCGACAGGGTCCGCCCGCAGTTGACGCCGCGGTCAGGTGGAGGCCTCCGGTTCGGCCTGCCAGAAGGCGGACGGCAGTTCACCGGGCTCCGCCGCGGGGGCGAAGCCCGCCGCTCCCTCCCCCGCCAGGATCGAGTCCGCCACCTGGGACACCAGCGACCGGATCGTCGCGGCCGCGGCCCGGTTGAGCAGGGCACGGTCGAGGACCGCCCCCACGCTGCCCAGCGGCGGCCGGTACGCGCCGGTCAGGGTCAGCGTGCTGTGCTCCTCACCGCTGGGCGTGAGGACCAGGTTGGCGTCCAGCACCGGGAACAGCCGCCCGGCCGCCCCGGTGGCCTCCCAGCGCAGCGGCAGCACCATGGTGTCGTCCCGCGGTACCGGCTCCAGCATCTGCACCCGGACGAGCTTGGACGCGCCGAGCACCGCGCCGAACGGCCCGACCCGGATCAGCCCGTCCAGCCCCTCCGCATAGGCCTTCGCCGACGGGCCGGTCAGCCACGCCCCGTTGCCCAGCACCGCCAGCCGGGCCCGGGCGCGGGCAAAGCCCACGCTCAGCCTGACCTCGTGGCTCGCGAACATGCCCCTAAGTGAGCCATCCGGAGGGACCGGGCACGAGGGACTAAAGTCCCTGACGGGCCGCCGAAGGGCACCCGGCGGGACTCAGAGAGCCTGGCGCCGGCGAAGGTAGGTGAAGGCGGCCCAGCCGACCGGGACCGGCAGCCAGAAGGTGAGCAGCCGGAACAGCAGCACGGCGCTGACCGCCGTGGCGGCCGCCATCCCGGTCGCCGTGAGCCCGGCCGCCAGGGCGGCCTCGACCGCACCGAGCCCGCCGGGGGTGGGCACCACGGAGCCCAGGGCACTGCCGGTCAGGTACACCACGGCGGCGGTGGTGAGCGGCAGCGACCCGCCGAAAGCGCGGACGCAGGCGTCCAGGCACAGGACGTAGCAGGCGGTGAGCATGAGCGCGCCGCCGATGCCCTCCGCCAGTTTGCGCGGCTGCTGGAGCACCTCGAGCAGGCGCGGCAGCACCTCCCCGAGCGCCGGGGCGAACCGGGCCCGGAGCAGCCGCCGGCCGCGCGGCACCGCCGCTACCGCGAGCGCCGCCACGACGAGCCCGGCAATCACGAAGTAGGCCCAGGTGGGCGGGCGCAGCGAGTGGCTCCGCGCGCCAGTGATGGCCACGAAGACGACCAGCAGCAGTATGTGCAGGACGAACGCCACCACCTGGGCGACGCCCACGCTGGCCGCCGCCACGGCCGGGGGCACCTTGTTGCGCTGCAGGTAACGGACGTTCAGCGCGGCGCCGCCGACCGCGGCCGGCGTGACCAGGGTGACGAACGACCCGGCCAGCTGGGCCAGCATGGTCTGGATGAATTTCAGCCGTCCCGGAACGAACCCGGACAGCGACCAGGCGGCGGCGACGTAGGTCAGCGCCGACAGGCCCAGGGCCACCAGTATCCACAGCGGCGCGGCCTGCCTGAGCAGGGTCTCGAAGTTGACCTGACCGAGCTGGACGATCAGCAGGTAGCCCGCGAGGATGGTGGCCACCAGCGTGATCAGGCTGCGGAGCCGGATTCGTTCCAGCTGGACAGGCGGGACCTCGGCCACGTCGTGCGGAGCGGTGGCCAGCAGCCGCCTGCGGAGCGCGGGCAGCACGTCCTTGTCCCGGCGCAGCGCGGACCGGGTCGAGCGGGCGAGCACCACCGGCTGCAGCAGCGGGACCAGGGTCACCAGCTCAGCGGGCCCGACTTTGCTCAGCGCGAGGTCCGCGGCCCGGTCCGGCCCGACCAGCGCGGCGAGCTCGGCGAGCAGCTGGGACAGGTCCAGCCGCAGCTGCAGATCACTGGCGGCCACGTCCCCGCTGCCCGGGTCGAGCAGGATGACCTGGCCGTCGCCGCCGACGAGGATCCGGTCCGAGGTCAGCTGCCGGTGGGCGACCCGGTGCGCGTGCAGCCGGAGCACCGCATCCCACACTGACTCCAGCTGGGCGTCGGTCAGCGTCCCGTCGAACTCGGCCAGGGAAGTTCCGTGATAGTCGTCGGTGGCCAGCACGAGGGCCTCCGGGCCGACCCGCAGCAGGGCCCGCAGCCGGGGCGTCGACACCCCCGCGTCCTCCACCGCGTACGTGAGCAGCGCCGTCCGCTCCGCCGCCAGGTCGGTGGTCAGCGGCGCCCGCCGGGAGACCTGCCCGCGCAGCCGGACCAGCCGGTACACGCGGTAGAGCGCGCCCGCTGCCTGCTGATCGCGGTCGAACACCCGCACGTCGAGCCGCTCACCGCTGCGGCTGACGGCCGCGTACCGCCGCGAGGCCGCGCCCGCCCCGTCCACCCGGCGCAACTCGGTCACCGGCAGGCCGGCCGCGGCGAGCGCGGCGGCGATCGCCTCGCCTGCGGGCCGCTGCGACATGGAACCTGCGGCATAGCGCACCGCGAGCCCGATCGCGCGGCCCAGCAGGAGGGTTATCAGCACCGAGAGCACGGTGGTGCGCAGGGTGGCCAGGCTGGCCACCGCGTACACCCCGAGGGTCAGCCACAGGGCATTGCGCCAGCGAGGGCGCCCGCTGAGGTCGATGATCGTGGTGTAGGCCACCAGGCCGGCCAGGTACCCGTCCAGCAGCGCAAAGTGATTCGCACCGGGCGAGGACATGGCGATCGCCCGGTAGAGCTGGTCCCCGATGCTGCTGCGCAGCACGAGCCCGGTGAGGCCGACCACGACGGCCGTCGCGACGCCGGTGACCACCGCCTCGCCCAGCCGCCGGGCCTGGTGGCGGACGAGCTGCCGGGCGGCCAGCGCCACCGGCAGGAGCACCAGGACCAGGATCGCGAGGATGCGGAGTGTGGACAGAATCTCGTGCGGCAGCCGGCGGCTCGCCTTGACGACGTCGGTCTCCACGCCGGTCGTGGTGGCCTTGGCCAGCAGGCCCGCCGTCACCAGCACGGCTATCCCGAAGAACGCGGCCGCACAGCGCAGGAGGTCGCCCGGGCGGCGGATCCGGCGGGCCAGGTCATCCTCGACCTGAACCCCGGAGCCGGGAACCGGCGCGGCACCAGCAGGCCCACCGGCAGGCGCCGCGCCCGGTGGCGGAGGCGTCCGCTTGGGTGTCGTCACCTCACGATCGTTTCACCCGGTCCGGGTGGCACAGCGGCGCGGGACCTGATCAGCGCCGCTTGCGGCCCGGGCTGAGGCCGACCAGGCGCCGCCAGGCGATGATGGTGAAGATCAGCGCCAGCAGGACCATCAGCCCCATGTCCATCAGCCAGACGACCGGTTTGTGTTCCCAGACCGGGTCCGGGAGCCCGCTGACCGGCGGCGAGATCACGTTCAGCTTGACCGTCGAGGCGGTGGACGCGAAACCCCACCGGGACGGGGCGATCCAGGACAGCTGGTTCAGCCCGACCTTGCCGTTCAGCGGCAGCACCCCGCCGGACAGGATGACCTGGGCGATGGCCAGCATGACCAGCAGCGGCATGGCCTTCTCGGACGTGCTCACGAGGGAGGAGACCAGCAGGCCCAGGGCCATCGAGGCCAGCGACAGCACCACGATCGCGAGGATGATCTCCAGGAGCGGTGCCGACTTCAGCAGGGAGCCGTGCGCGGGCATCTGCCGCCCGGTCAGGCCCAGCACGACCAGCAGCAGCGCCTGGAGCCCGCTGATGACCCCCAGCACAATGATCTTGGAGAACAGGTAGGTGCCGGACGACAGCCCGGCGGCCCGTTCCCGGGCGTAGATAGATCGTTCCTTGACCAGCTCGCGGACCGAGTTGGCCGCCCCGATGAAACAGGCCCCGATGATCAGGACCAGGAGCAGGGATTCGGCATCGCCGTTGGTTCCCGGTTTCCCGGCCAGGCCTTCCGGCGAGGGGACGGCCCGCAACAGCAGCCCGATCACGATGGGCATGATGCCCAGCACCGCCAGGTAGCTGCGGTCGGAGGCGATGACCGCCAGGTAGCGGCGGCACAGGGTCGAGACCTGCTTGAGCGGCCCGCGGGGTGAGGGCGGCCGGCCCGGGGACTCGCGGGCACCCTCGGGGACCCGCTGGGCCAGCCCGCCCGCCACGTGCTCGGCGTAATAGGGTGACCGCCTGAAATCCCCGGCCCAGTCCCGGTCCGGCTCGGCGTCGAAAGCCTGGAAGACCTCGGCCCAGTCCGTCTTCCCGAAGTAGCGCAGGCCCTCGGCGGGCGGGCCGTAGAAGGCCACCCGGCCCCCCGGGACCAGCACGAGCAGGCGGTCGCACACGCCCAGGTTGGCCACGCTGTGCGTGACGATGATGACGGTCCGGCCGTCTTTGGCCAGGCCGCTCATCAGCTCCATCACGGACTTGTCCAGCCCGGGGTCCAGGCCGGACGTGGGCTCGTCCAGGAACAGCAGGGACGGCTTGGTGAGCAGCTCGAGCGCCACGTTGACCCGCTTCTGCTGGCCGCCGGACATGGCCCCGGTCCGGGTTCCGCAGTGTGCCGTGAGCGCGAGCTCGTCGATGACCTCATCCACCCGGCGGTCCCGCTCCGCCCGTGAGGTGTCGCCGGGAAACCGCAGCTCGGCGGCGTAGCGCAGCGCCCGCTTGGGCTTGAGCTGGGCGTGCAGGATGTTGTCCTGGGGCACCAGGCCGATCCGGTGCCGCAGCTCCGCGTAGTGGGTGTACAGGTCGCGGTTGTCGTACAGGACGGTGCCCTCGGTCGCGGGGCGCATGCCGGTCAGCGCGCCGAGCAGGGTTGACTTCCCGGCGCCGCTCGGGCCGATGACCCCGACCAGGGATCTCTCCGGGATCGGGAAGCTCACGTGGTCGAGCAGGATCTTGCCGCTGGACAGGCGCACCGTGAGGTCCTGGGCGACGAGCGAGACATCGCCCTCGTCGATGAACTCGCGGAGTTCGTCGCCGAAAAGGCGGAAGGTAGCGCGGCCGATGCCGATGAGGTCCTGATCGGTGACCGTGGTGGCACTGGCGATCCGGCGGCCATTCACGAACGTGCCGTTGTGACTGCCCAGGTCGGCGATCTCGTACCGGCCGTCACCCAGGTTGCGCAGTTCCGCGTGTACCCGGGACACGCTGAGGTCGGGGACGACCAGGTCGTTGCTGGGGTCCCGGCCGATCCGCAGCAGCCGGGTGGGCGCGCGCATCACCGAGGTGGGACGGCGGTCCACGCTGCTCATCCCGGTATTCAGGGCGGTCTGCCCGCCGCCCCGGTTCACCGAGCACATCATCACCGGCCCGTCGTCAGGATGACCGAGCCGCAGGACGCAGTTCTGGGTGATCTCGATCTTGCCGATGCGCCGGGTCCCGAGGAAGGTCCCGTTCGTGCTCCCGGCGTCCTCGAGGACCCATGCGTCGCGGTCGACCCGGAGCACGGCGTGCCGCCACGAGACGCGGGAGTCGTTGATGACGATCTCGGAGCGGGGATCACGGCCGACCCGGTACTGCGAGCCAGCGCGCAGCGTCTGGTCGGATCCCTGGGTCTTCACCACAAGCACCGGGGCATCCGGCGGCGACACAAGACGCTCGTTCATTTGCCTAGTCTATGGCGATTCAAGCCGCGGTAATATAGCGGTCCCCGGCATCCGGCCTGCACGGGTTACGCCGACTTTGCCCGGTTATGGGGGGCGTAGTCCTGTCCGGAATGCCCGAAACTGAATCCTTCAGCGCGAATGGCCCGTAACGAGCAGAATGCAAGGCGCGCACCCGGGGAAGTGCGGTCGAGAGCAGGATCGGCAGGCGAGCGCTGGAGGCGTGGTGAGTGACGAGGCCCCGTGGCCAGGGAGCGCAGTCCCGGCGGGCGCGCGGGTCGCCGGGTACCGCCTCGATGAGCAGATCGGCCGCGGCGGGATGGCGGTCGTCTACCGCGCGTACGACGTCCAGCTGGACCGGCAGGTCGCGCTCAAGGTTCTCGACCCGGTGCTGGCCGGGGACGAGGGTTTCCAGCAGCGGTTCATCCGCGAGTCCCGGGCGGCCGCCGCGGTGGATCACCCGAACATCATCCCCGTCTTCGCCGCGGGTGAGGCCGACGGCGTGCTGTTCATCGCCATGCGCTACGTGTCCGGCCCCGATGTGCGGACCCTCATCGACGCGGCCGGGCCGCTGCCCGCCCCGCGGGCCGTGGACATCGTGTTCCAGGTGGCTGCCGCGCTGGACACCGCGCACGAGCGGGGCCTGGTGCACCGGGACGTGAAACCGGCGAACATGCTGCTCGACCCGGCTCCGGGCGGCGGCCGCGGGGACCATGTGTACCTATCCGATTTCGGGCTGAGCAAGCAGGCCGTGGCCGGCCTGGGCCTGACCGCGACCGGCCAGCTAGTCGGCACGCTCGACTACGTCGCCCCGGAGCAGATCGAGAACCGGCCGGTGGACGGCCGGGGCGACCTGTACTCGCTGGCGTGCACCGCGTTCGAGATGCTGTCCGGCGCCCCGCCGTTCCGCCGCGATCAGCACCTGGCCCTGCTGTGGGCGCAGCTGTCCGAGCCGCCGCCACGGCTCACCCGGTCTCGTCCCGACCTCCCGCCCGCCGTGGACCAGGTCATGGCGAAAGCCCTGGCCAAGTCGCCCGGCGACCGTTACCCGCGGTGCCTGGACTTCGCGGAGGCGCTGCGCGCCGCCTGCCTGTCCGGCCCGGCCCAGCCTGGCGCCGCGGGGCCCGGCCCGGGAGAAAACCGCCCCGTGGGGCCGGAGCCGGCGGACGAGCCAGCCACGGCGCCGGTGTTCGGTGTCCCGTACGCGCAGAGCCGTGAGGGCCCGCGTACCGACCCGGCCGGGGCCGCCTGGACCCAGCCGCCGTTATCCCCGCCTGGTGCAGCGTCCGGCCCCGCCACGGACCCGCCACGGACCGCCCGGCCCCGCCACGGACCCCCCCTTCACCACCGGCCCCGCGACAGACCCGCCCCTTCACCACCGGCCCCGCCACGGACCCGCCCGTCACCGCCGGCCCCGCCACGGACCCGCCCATCACCGGGCCTGCCCTGGCCGGCCCTTCACTGGCCGGGCCCTTCACTGGCCGGCCCTTCACTGGCCGGGCCTTCTATCGCCGGGTCCCCGGCGGGGGCCGCCCCCGGGGAGCCCGCCCCCGCCGGGGGCGGCCGTCCGGGAACCCCGGCGCTGGGCGATAACCGGAGCTGGTGGCGCTCCCGGATGGTGGCGGCCCTGATCGCCCTGGTCGTCCTGGGCCTGGCCGGCACCGCACTGGCCATCACGCACCGGGGCCGGACAGCCGCCGTGGCGCTGACCCCGCCCGGCTGCGATACGGCGTCGTCCACCGCGCCGCGGCTGGCCGGCATTCATCCCCAGTTCGTCACGCTGGCCGGGATGCCGTTCGCCGTCACGGTGACCGGCGACGGGCGCTGGTCGTTCGTATCCACCGGGATAGGCCGCTCGATCGAGGTGCTGCGGGCCGGCGCCGGGCTGGCCCCCGTCCTGACCCACCAGATCGCGGTGCCGGCCCCGGTACACGGTGAGGCCATCACCCCGGATGGGCACTACCTGCTGGCCGCCTCGGGCAGCGGGGTCGTGGTGGTCCGGGTGCGCCGCGCGGAGCATGGCCGGGCCGGCAGCGTGCTGGGCACCCTGGCCAGCCCAGGCGGGGCCGGGGCGGCCGAGGTGGCGCTGTCCCGGGATGGCCGGTTCGCGTTCGTCACCTTGCCGGGCAGCGGCACCCTGGCGGTGTTCAACCTGGCCGCCGCGCTGGCCAGCGGGCTGCACGACTCCGGTTTCGTCGGCGACGTGCGGCTCGGGGTGAACCCGGTCGGGGTCACCCTGTCCCGCGACGGCCAGTGGCTGTACGTGACCACCCAGAGGCGTGACCGGCAGGGCGGCCAGGGCACGCTCAGCGTGATCAGCGTCGCCCGGGCCGAGTCACAGCCCGCCCGCTCCGTCACGAGCACGGTGCTGGCGGGCTGCGGCCCAGGCCGGGTGATCACCACGTCCGGCGGCTCGACCGTCTGGGTGACCGCCAAGGCCAGCAACACGCTGCTGGCGTTCTCGGCCGCGCGGCTGCGCAGCGACCCGGGCCGGGCGCTGATCGCGAAGGTCCGGGTCGGCCAGGCGCCGATCGGGCTCACCGCGCTGTCCGGCGGCCGCCGGATCCTGGTCGCGAACTCCGGGATGCGCCAGGGCCATCCGGCCTGCCTCGCGGTGATCGACGCGGCCGCGGCCCTGGCCGGCCGCCCGGCGTTCGTCGGCGTGATCGGCGCGGGAGTCCTGCCGCGTGAGTTCGCCGTGGAGCCCGGCGGCCGGACCGCACTGGTGACGAATTCCGCCTCACACCAATTGGAGGCCGTAAATGTATCCCGGCTGGGATAATTCAATTCCCAGAAACCTGGATGACCCGGTGGTGAACAGGGCAGATACTGTCCCTGGCGGGTCATCACCGGCCCGCCTGGCCGCCGTCAGCCCCTGCGCCCCGGACGGTCATGTCATAACATCTGCGCAACGCTGCCTGGCACCCGGCCGGGACACGAGCACCTGGCGGCTTCCGTGAGCGAATACCCAACGCAACGCCTGCCGATCCAGCACGGGAACGACGGCGGATACGGGGGTGGTCTCATCGATGACCCCGACGACCGGTACCGCCGCGCCCCGCGGCGGCGCCGCCGCTGGCCGCTCGTCCTGCTCATCGTCCTGGTGGTGCTGGCCGCCCTGTTCGTGGTGGCCGACCGGGTGGCCGTCCGCTTCGCGGACAACCAGTTCGCCACCCAGATCCAGAAGCAGGGCTTCAGCTCCAAGCCGGACGTCGCGATCCAGGGCTTCCCGTTCCTGACCCAGCTGGCCGCCCGCGACTTCCAGAACGTTCACATCACCGCCACCGGCGAGAAGGTCGGCCCGGTGACGATCGACGACATCAACGCGACCATCAAGGACATCAAGCTCAACTCCGGCTTCAACAGCGGCACGGTGTCCAGCATCGACGGCACCGGGCTGATCACCTTCGGCAGCCTGGCCCAGGCCGGGTCCAGCGCGGCCGGGGTGGCCGACCTGAAGATCGCCCGGCTCAGCAACGACAAGGCGAAGATCACCGCCAACGTGGCGGGCATCTTCTCCGGCAGCGGCGTGGCCCGGGTGACCGAGTCGGGCAACAAGATCCACGTCAAGCTCCTCTCGGCCGGCGGGCTGCCGACCTCGCTGCTGGGCGGCCTCGGCAGCTTCACCATCCCGCTGCCCAACCTGCCGATGGGCATGACGCTGCAGAGTGTCACGCTCACGTCCCAGGGCGCCCAGGTCCACATCACCGGGCACAACATCCCCTTCGGAAACTGAGCTAGCCGGGGCCGCTGGCTAGCGCACACCCCGGCGCCGGCTTACCATCGCGGTCGTGGCCATGATGTTCGGCGTCGTCAAGCGCCTGCTGCTGGGACGCCCAGTACGCAGTGACCGACTCGGTCACACCCTGCTCCCCAAGCGGATAGCGCTGCCCGTATTCGCCAGCGACGCCCTCTCCTCGGTGGCCTACGCGACCGAGGAGATCCTGATCGTCCTGTCGGTCGGCGGTATCGCGTTCTTCCACTACACCCCGTACATCGCGCTCGCGGTGGGCGTGCTCATGCTGGTCGTGGTCGCCTCCTACCGGCAGAACGTGCACGCGTACCCGTCCGGCGGCGGGGACTACGAGGTGGCCACCACCAACCTCGGTCCCCCGGTGGGCCTGGTGGTGGCCAGCGCACTGATGGTCGACTACACGCTGACGGTCGCGGTGTCCGTCTCAGCCGGGGTGGCCAACCTGGCGTCAGCCTTCCCGGTCCTGGACTCCCACGTCACGCTCATCGCCGTGCTGGTAGTGGCGGTCATCGCGCTGATGAACCTGCGCGGGGTCCGCGAGTCGGGCACCGCGTTCGCCATCCCGACCTACTGCTTCATCGCCGTGGTCACCCTGCTGATCATCTGGGGTCTCACCCGGCTCGGGCTCGGCCATCACCTGGAGTCCGACAGCGCGTCCTACCGGATCAAGACCAGCCGCGAGTACACCGGGGTGGCCCTGATCTTCTTGCTGCTGCGCGCGTTCTCCTCCGGCTGCACCGCGCTGACCGGGGTCGAGGCGATCAGCAACGGGGTGCCTGCCTTCCGCAAGCCCAAGAGCAAGAACGCCGCCACCACGCTGCTCCTGCTCGGCTTGATCGCGGTGTCGATGTTCGCCGGGGTCACGGCGCTGGCCCTGGCCAGCCACGTGCACTACGCCCCCGAGCAGAACCTGATCGGCATGCCGGCGGGCACCACCCAGCGCACGGTCATCGCCCAGGTCGGCCGGGCCGTGTTCGGCGACACCTCGCCGCTGTTCTACGTCCTGCAGCTGTTCACCGCGCTGATCCTGGTGCTGGCGGCGAACACGGCGTTCAACGGTTTCCCGGTGCTGGCCTCGATCCTGTCCCGGGACGGGAACATGCCCCGCCAGCTGCGTAACCGCGGCGACCGGCTGGCCTTCAGTAACGGGATCCTGCTGCTGGCCGGGTTCGCGATCTTGCTGATCGTGGTGTTCCAGGCCTCCCCCACCCGGCTGATCCAGCTCTACATCATCGGCGTGTTCGTGTCGTTCGTGTGCAGCCAGACCGGGATGATCCGGCACTGGAACCGCCTGCTGCGCGACGAGACCGACAAGAGCGCGCGCCGGCGGATGGCCCGCTCCCGGGTCATCAACACGATCGGCGCCTGCTTCACCGCGGTGGTCCTGGTCATCGTGCTGATCAGCAAGTTCGCCAGCGGCGCCTGGATCGTCGTGGTCGCGATGCCGGTCATCTGGTTCACCATGCGCGGGATCCACCGGCACTACGACAACGTCGCGGTCGAGCTGACCCCGCCCGAGGACCTCACCATCACCCTGCCCGCCCGCAACCGGACCATCGTCCTGGTGTCCAAGCTGCACCTGCCGACCCTGCGGGCCGTGTCCTACGCCCGCGCCACCCAGCCGAGCCACCTCGAGGCGGTCACGGTGGACGTGGACGAGGCGGAGACGATGCGGCTGAAGGAGGAATGGGAGCGGGCCAACATCCCGGTCCCGCTGACCGTGGTGGCCTCGCCCTACCGGGAGATCGCCCGGCCGGTGCTGGGCTACGTCAAGCGGCTGCGCCGGGAAAGCCCCCGCGACATCGTCACCGTGTACATCCCCGAGTACGTGCTCGGGCACTGGTGGGAGCAGTTGCTGCACAACCACAGCGCGCTGCGGCTGAAGTCCCGGCTCCTGCTCGTGCCCGGCGTGGTGGTGGCCAGTGTCCCCTACCAGCTGCGCTCCGCCGCGCACCGTTACCCGGCGGGCGTCCCGCTGCCGACCACGCTGGACGCCACGCCGCCGAACGGCGGGGCGGACGCGATGCCGCCGCTGGTCAAGCTGACCGCCGACCGCGACGCGCTGCACGCCGCCGACCTCCAGGCCGAGTGCCGGGACGAGGGGGCGACCCCGATCGCCGACACCGCCGCCCACGAGTACGTGGACGTGGCAGGCACCCTGCGCACCGTCACCCTCCGCCCGCGGGGCACCAGCCTCACGATGGAAGCGGACCTGTGGGACGGCACCGGCAGCGTCACCCTGATCTGGCTGGGCCGCCGGGACATCCCGGGCATCCGGCCGGGGCGGCGGATCACGGTGCACGGCCGGGTGGCCCAGGTCAAGGACGAGCGGACCATCTACAACCCCAGCTACCAGCTCCAGCCCGGCCCGGAGTAGGCCCGCTCAGCCTGGGCCCTGGAATCTATAGCCCATGCCGGGCTCGGTGTGCAGGTAGCGCGGCCGGGACGGGTCGGGTTCCAGCTTGCGCCGCAGGTGAGCCACGTGGACCCGGAGGTAGTTCGCCTCGGTCTGGTACTGCGGCCCCCACACCTCCTGCAGGAGCTGCTTCTGGGTGACGAGCCGGTTTTCGTTGCGGACAAGTATTTCCAGCAGCGACCACTCGGTCGGGGTCAGCCGGATATCGCCGCCGTCCCGGATGACGCGCTTCGCCGCCAGGTCCACGGTGAAGTCCGGGGTCACCAGGACCGGCTCGTCAGGGGCGGGCGTCGCCCGGCGGACCGCGGCGCGGAGCCGGGCGAGCAGCTCGTTCATGCCGAACGGCTTGGTGACGTAGTCGTCCGCGCCGGCGTCCAGGGCCGCCACCTTCTGGACCTCCTGGCCCCACGCCGAGAGCACGATGATCGGGGTGGACGTCCAGCCGCGCACGCCCCGGATCACCTCGGTGCCGTCCATGTCCGGCAGGCCGAGGTCCAGGATCAGCACGTCCGGGCGGTCCCGGGCCATCGCGGCCAGCCCGGACGCGCCGTCCGCCGCGGTGGTGACCTCGTATTTGCGGGCGGTGAGGTTGATCCGCAGGGCGCGCAGGATCGGCTCCTCGTCGTCGATGACGAGGACCCTGGTCACGTAGCGCCGGCCCGAGCGGTCACTGCCCGGTCCTCATGGCCCGGGTCCTCACGGCTCGGCGGGCGCGGCCGAGGCAGCCGGGGCGGCCGCCACCGGCAGGCTCACCTGGACCGTCAGCCCGCCGCCCGGCGTATCCGCGGCGTGGATCGTGCCGCCCATCGCCTCCAGGAAGCCCTTGGACACCGCCAGCCCGAGTCCGACGCCGTTGCCCGTCGCCCGGTCGCCGAGCCGCTCGAACGGCTCGAACATGCGCAGCTTGAACTCGTCGGGCACGCCCGGGCCGTGGTCGCACACCTCCAGCCGCACGCTCTCCCCGGCCGGGCAGGCCCGCAGCTCCGGCGGCCGTCCCTGCGGGGAATGGGCCAGCGCGTTGGAGAACAGGTTGGCTAGCACCCGTTCCAGCAGCACCGGGTCGGTGCGCACCAGGGGCAGGTCGTCCGGCACCGCGATCCGCACGCTGCTGGCCGGGGCCAGCCCGAGCAGGGCGGCCGGCGCGACCTCCTCAACCGAGGTGGGCCGCAGGAACGGCTGCAGCGATCCGGTGGCCAGCCGGCTCATGTCGAGCAGGTTGCCGATCAGCGCGTCCAGCCGGTCGGCGCCGTCTTCGATCGTCGCGAGCAGCGCCGCCTCGTCGGCCGCGGTCCACTCCACGTCGGTCTGCCGCAGCGTGCTGACGCTGGCCTTGATCGAGGCCAGCGGGGTGCGCAGGTCGTGGCTGACCGCGGCGAGCAGCGCGGTGCGCATCCGGTTCCCCTCGGCCAGCGCCTCGGCCTGGGCCGCCTGGGTACGCAACCGGTCCCGGTCCAGCGCCGCACCCGCCTGGGCCGCGAAGCCGTCCAGCAGCCGGGCCGTGATCGGGCGGGGCTGGCCGGCCACAATCAGGGCCACCGTGTCGCTGACCGGGACCCGGGTCGCCACCGCCGCGGGCGGCGCGGTGCCGCTGGCCGCGACCCTCACCCACTGGTCCCGGACCCGCTCGGCCAGCTCGGCCCGGCCGCCCCAGGCGCCGGTCAGGTGGTCGAGCACCGCGGTGGGCGTGTCGGCGCCGCCGAGCACGGTCTGGGCCAGCTCCAGCAGGGACGCGGCCTCGCCGGCGCTGCGGGACGCCAGCACCTGCCAGGCGCGCGGCCAGGTGGACCACGCTGCTCACCGTCACCGCCACGGTGACGAACAGCAGCAGCGCCAGCATGTTGCGGGGCTCGGCGATGGTCAGGGTGTGCAGCGGGCGGGTGAAGTACCAGTTGAGCAGGAGGCTCGCGGTGATCGCGGCGAGCACCGCGGGCCAGAAGCCGCCGACGATCGCCACCGCGACCACGGCCACCAGGTAGACCAGCAGGTCGTTGGCGAGGTCCAGGTGCGGGCGCAGGGCCGCCAGAAGCAGGGTCAGCAGCGGGAGCCCGGCGGCCAGCAGCGCGATCCCGGCGGCCTGGCGCCTGCCCCGCAGGCCCGTCCGCATGGTCACGCGCGGCGGCGCGGTGATCCGGGCCCGGCCCGTGTCACCGCCTGGGGATCGCTCGCCACGCACGCGCACAACCCCTAGTCTGAACGACTTCGCCAGCCAGCGCACCATCAGGCCGGTGCCGGCCCCGGCCAGGACACACGCCGCCATGACCACGGCGGCCCGCGCCGCGACCGGGCCGGTCATCCGGAGCTGGGCGTAAGGCGGGCGGGAGAAGCCCGCCACCGTGAGCCAGCCGATCAGCCCGAGCGCGGGCGCGGCCAGTGGCTCGGACACCGCGGAGATCGTGACGACCAGCACGGCGGCCAGGATGAGCACCCCGGTGGCCGGGAGACGGCCCCCGAGCCCGGCGGCCAGCGCCCCGGTCAGCAGCAGCGCGGTGAAGCCGGCGGGCAGCGCGTAGTGCGCGGCCAGCCCGCGCGGGGCACGGTTACCGTCCATCGGGTTCAGTCTCGCCGCGCGCGCGGCGACTGAATCTGATCTTCACGCGGCCTTAACACCGCCCGGCAGGACCTTAACGCTCCCCTAACGGTCTGTCCGCCGCGCCCGGGGAGCCCCGCTGGCCCGCCCCGGCAGCCAGGCCGCCAGCAGCAGCCCGGGCCGATCCCTCCGCGCCACCCCCGCCGGCCGCCCCGGCCCCGCCACCAGCGGCGCGGCCCGGAGTTCCCCGCTGACCGCCTTCCGGGCGGCCGGGACCCCGGTGCCACGCCGGCCGCCCCGGCCCCGCCACCAGCGGCGCGGCCCGGAGTTCCCCGCTGACCCGCCTTCCGGGCGCAGGCCAATCGTGATCATGGGGTTACTGGGGCTCCAGGCCCAGTAACCCCATGATCACGGAGCTGCCGAGCGCGCAGGCGGGGCGGGTGGGGCTGGTGTGACGGAGGGGGAGATGGCGGAGGGGGCCGGGATGGGTGGCGGGCGGCGGACGAAGGCGGCCGCGGTGGCGGCGAGGATGCTGGCCGCCGCCGTGACCAGCCACACGTGCCGGAACGCGGTCACCGCGGCGGCCGCCGTGGCCGGGGCCCCGATGAGGGTGACCAGCACGGCCACGCCCAGCGCCGAGGCGACCTGCCGGGCCATGTTCACCAGGGCCGACCCGGTGCCGAACCGGGCGGCCGGCAGCGCGGTGGTGCTGGCGCTCATCAGCGTGGGCAGCGTGAGGCCGACCCCCATCCCGGTCAGCAGCATGCTGGGCAGCATGTCCGCGGCGTAGTGCGGGGTGACGCTCACCGTGAAGACCCGCCACAGCAGCCCCGCCGCGAACAGCAGGTTGCCGGCCGCCGCGACCGGCGCGGGGCCGATCCGCCGGGCCAGCGGGCCCGCGCCCACCGCGAGGGCCGGGACCATGGCCGGCCCGGGGGCGATGGCCAGGCCGGTGCGCAGCGCCGAGTAGTGCCAGACCGTCTGGCACCACAGCACGTTGGACAGCAGCATGGCGGCGAACCCGATGCTGAACACGAAGACCGCCGCGCTGGCCGACCGGAAGGCCGGGATACGCAGCAGGTGCAGCTCGACCAGCGGCCGCTCGTGGTGCGAGCAGCGCCACAGGAACCAGGCGATCGCCACCGCCGCGCCGGCCAGCAGGGCGATGACCCCGGCTGAGGACCAGCCCCAGGACGGGCCCTCCACCAGCCCGCCGGTCAGCCCGGCGACCCCGGCGGTGAGCAGCACCACGCCGAGCAGATCCGGGAACGGCTCGCTGTCCCGGGCGGGCGGGTGCGGCAGCACCCGGACGCCGGCCACCAGCGCGGCCGCGCCGACCGGCAGGTTGACCAGGAACACCCACCGCCAGTCCAGCTGGACCAGCAGCCCGCCCGCCACCGGGCCCAGGGCGGCCGAGATGCCGCCGACCGCGGCCCAGGCCCGGACCCGCCCGGGCCGCTTGTCCGCCGGGGTAGCGGCCAGCAGCAGCGCGAGCGAGGTGGGGATCAGCGCCGCCGCGCCCGCGGCCTGCACGACCCGCGCCGCGACCAGGACGGCCAGATCCGGTGCGGCGGCGCAGGCCGCCGACGCCAGCGTGAAGATCGCGATCCCGGCCAGGAATACCCGGCGCTGCCCGGTCCGGTCCCCCAGCCGGCCCGCCGGCACCAGCAGGGCGGCGAACACGATCGCGTACGCGTTGAGCACCCAGGACAGCCCGGCCAGCGAGCTGCCGCCGAAATCCCGCCCGATGCTGGGCAGGGCCACGTTCACGATGAACAGGTCCAGGTTGGACATGAAGATGGCGGCGGCCACCACCGTGAACACGGCTCCCGGCCCGGCGCCCCGTGACCCGGCCGCCTCACGGTTTGGGATTCCAACTGTCATGCCAGAAGGGTAGCGAGCGTCGGTTTGATATGGCAACCTTGGAGTATGGATAGGATCAGATCTCTCGCTGGCACACCTGGTCCCGGGGATCCGGCCGCGCCAGATTCCCCGGGGCACCTGGCGCAGCCGGAGCTTCCCGGCCGCCCGTGTTCCATCGCCCGGGCTCTGGACGTAGTGGGCGAGAAGTGGGCGCTGCTGGCGATCCGCGAGATCTCCTTCGGCAACCGCCGGTTCAACGAGATCGCGCGGAACACGGGCGCGCCCCGCGACCGGCTGGCGGCCCGGCTGCACAGCCTGGTCGAGGCCGGGATCCTGGAGCGCCGCGAGTACCAGAGCGCGCCGCCGCGCGCCGAGTACCACTTGACCACGGCCGGCCGGGACCTCGCGCCGGTGTTGCACGCCCTGGTGGCGTGGGGCGACCGCTGGGTCTCGGACGAGCCGCCGGCCACCCTGATGCACGGCGACCACGAACTCGACCCGGTGCCAGCCTGCCGTCACTGCGGCGCCGAGGCCTCCGCCGCGTTGCCGGTCCGGGTGAACAGCCCGGGGTGGGACCTGCGCGGTCCCGTCCCGGCCGGGGAGTTAGCCGGGACGCCCCAGCCGAGCCCGCCGCCCGCCGGGCCGCCCGCCTGGACCGCGCCATGACCGCCCGGGAGGCGGCTGCCTGGGACGGACCTGGTTAGACGGTCGCCCCGGGACCGGCCGCTGGCAGGCCGCCGAGGCCGACCGGGCACTCGTCGTGCACCCACTGGCCGTCCAGCCGCCGGCGGGCGTCCTGACCGGCCGTGATGACCTGCCCGCACCGCTCGCAAACCTGGCCAGGCACGTGCGCCTCGTTGCTCTCCGGATCGAGGAGATCGACCTCTTCCTCCCCGCGCTCGCGCTCGCGGAATTCCCGCTCTTCCTCGGCCTCAGTGGGCCCGGGCGGGGCTTCCTCCTCGAACCGCTTCCGCTCCTCGTCGCCGTATTCGGGCCCGAAGTCAGGCCGGACAGTCATCATGTGCCCCCTGCGTGTGAGCGGCCGCGGCCGCATCCGGGGTGAACACACCGAGTCTAGCCGCCGTGGATCAGCCCGGTCCGGCGCGGAGCCGGGCGAACTCACCGGCCAGGGCGGCCGGGCGCCGCAGTCGGTATCGCTGAGCGGGAACCCGTCAGGTCGCAGTGGAGTGATCGTCGTGCCCGAGAACCGAGCGGACGCGCTGGCACGTCTCGACGTCTTCGTCGGTGACTGGTCCGTGGAGGCCCAATTCCCCGGCCATCAGCCGTCACGGTCCGGTGCGGCCAGGCCGCGGCGTAATGGCCCGCAGCCGATTCGAGTGGGCCCTGGGCGGACAGTTTCTGCTGCAGCACACCGAGAACACCATCACCAGCGCGTGGAGAAAGGCCCCGGTGACGCCGGGTGGAGCACGACTTCGCTCTCACGTACCGCAGGGCCGGCTGACGTGAGCGCCCCCCGCGGGAACGCACGGGACATCATCAAGGCCAGCCGCTATCTCGTGCTGGCCACCGCCGCCGTCATCCTCAGCTCCGCGAACGCTTCCGCCAGCCGGGGTGGCGTCCACGAAGCGTTGAGCCCGCTGGGGTTGGGCAGGACCCACAACCGGGTGGGGCCGATGACGGCGGCCTGCGGGCCCACGATCGCGCCGGGATCAGCGAAGGCTGTCCGGTAGACCGTCACGCCCAGCACGGCGAGCCATTGCGGGCGGAGCCGGGTCATCTTCTCCCGCAGCACCTGGGCTCCCTCGCGCAGTTCGGCCGGGGCCAGTTCCGCAGCCCGGGCCGTGGCCCGGGGGGCCACGTTGGTGATCCCGAGCCCCAGGGCCAGGAGCTGGTCCTGCTCGTCCGGCCGGAACTGGCGCGGGGTGAACCCGGACCGGTGCAGGGCTGGCCAGAAACGATTACCCGGGCGGGCGAAGTGATGGCCGGTCGCGGCCGAGTACAGACCGGGATTGATGCCCGCGAAGACGACCCGCAGGCCGCCGGCCAGGACATCGGGGAGGGTGGCGTCCCGGGCCGCCTCCAGGTCGGCCGGCGTCGGCCGCGGCCGGGGCGACCCGGCCAGCACACGGGGAGCCTCCGCCACACCTCGACCCTACTGGGCCGCAGGCTGGCGGGCCGCCAGGCGCCATGCCCGGTTCGTAGCATTAAAGGCAATTTAATCAGCCTAACTGCCGGCCGGATGTGTATAGGTGACGGTGACATAAGTAAGTAGCCCGTGTTTACTAGTTGCTTTAAATGGCTACTGATAAAGATCGAGAATACTTGGGGGAAGTCGGCGTACGGCCAGCCTCATTTTTTATCGGCGCCGGGCCCCCGGGACAGTGAATTCGCGCACAGGGGGTGACCGCGATATTCGCGATAGGGCCAGCCTGGCTCAGGGCTTAGCCCACGCTTAACCTGCCCAGGCACAAAGCCTTCCGGGTGCCCGGGGCCAGATATTCAAGCGCCCCGCGTGCGTGATGGTCGCCTCAGGCGACGCTGACGCCCTGAACCTGCGTCACATCCGCCGCCACCGCGGCCGCCCTTTTCCCGGCGGCCGCCATGTGCCCAGGGGCGGAAAACGTGCGCGCCGTGACGCGCCCAACCGAAGGCTCCCTTTGGCAGCGACGAGAACTTTCAGCTATGTGCCAGCCAAGACCGCCCTGGTGCTGACCGGCTCGGCCATCGCCCTGGCCGGATACATCGGGGCATCGTCAGACAGCAGCAGCCATGATGGCCGCGGGGCACGGCCGGCCGGCCTGGCCGCCGCGCTCGCGGCCAGCCCCGGGACCCAGGCCACGGGCGCCGGCCAGGCCGGCCGTGGCGGCCTGAGCGCCACCCTGGGCCACGCCCTGGGCAGCGGCCCTGTTACCAGCAGCACGGGCGGGCCGGGCACCATCGCGCTGGCCTCGTACGGGACAGCCGAGAAGCACCCGCAGCCCCGGCGGCACGCCCGCCAGCGCCCGAAGCACCACAAGAAGCATCACAAGGCGGCGCACCACCATGCGCGCCACCGGGCCCGCCATCACCGGGCCCGTCACCACTGGCCCCGTCACCACTGGCCCCGTCACCACCGGCCCCGTCACCACCGGGTCCGCAGGCACCGGGGCCGGCTGCACGGCTCGCCGTGGCAGATCGCCGGCTCGCTGATGCCCGCCTACCACTGGACCAGCTGGCAATTCCGCTACCTGAACCTGCTGTGGATGCGCGAGAGCGGCTGGAACCGTTTCGCCTACAACCACAGCTCGGGCGCGTACGGCATTCCGCAGGCCGTGCCCGGGGACAAGATGGCGAGCGCCGGGCCCGACTGGCGGACCAGCGCACGCACCCAGATCATCTGGGGCATGGGTTACATCCGGGGGCGTTATGGAGATCCCTGGAACGCGTGGCAGCACGAGCTGCAGTATGGCTGGTATTAGGCGCTGTCCTCAGAACCGGGACATCACGGTCAGCGCCGCCCGGACCGGCCTGCGCTCGGCCAGCGCCGCGAACGGCAGCTCGCTGCGGCAGAACCGGGCAAAGGCCTGCCAGCCTTTCGGCGTCGCGAGGCCGGCGTGGAAGGCGGCCGGGTGCCTGCTGAACGCGGTCAGCAGGCGGCGCCCGGCGTCCATCTCGGGCACCAGCGCCTGCCCGACCGCGGCCGGGTAGGCCTCCAGCGCCTGGCCGAGCCGCACGGGATCCGGGGCGGCGGCGGCATCCGCGGCGGCCGCCCCGGCCAGTGTCCCGGAGCGGAGCGCGAAGCTGATGCCTTCCCGGGTCCAGGGCTCGAGCAGGCCCGCGGCGTCCCCCGCGACCAGCACCCGGCCCCGGCGCAGCGGCGAGTCGTCCGCCCGGCAGTGGGTGAGGTGCCCGGAGTCGCGGGCCGCCGGGTAGCCCGGCCAGCCCCAGCCGGCCGGTGAAGTCGCGGAGGTACCGCCGGGTCTGCTCCCCCTGGCCCCGGGCCGCGATGACGCCCACGGTGAGCAGGTCGCCCTTGGGGAAAACCCAGCCGTAGGACCCGGGCATCGGCCCCCAGTCCAGCATCACCCGCCCGCGCCACTGGTCCGCGACCGGGGGCGGCACCGGGATCTCCAGCTCCAGGCCGAGATCGACCTGCCGGAAGCGCACTCCTGCGTACCGCGAGCTGACCCCGGACGACCCGTCGGCGCCGATCAGCACCCGGGCCCGGACGGTCGTCCCATCGGCCAGCCGGGCGCAGGCCAGCCCGCCGTCCTCACTGATCCCCCGCACCGTGGCCCGCTGCGACAGCGTGACCCCCGCATCGGCCGCGGCCTTGCGCAGGGCGTCGTCGAACTCCTCCCGGGAGACCATGGCCAGCAGCGGTGCGTCAGCCCGCCGGGTGAACTCCCGCCGCCCGTTCAGGCTGGCGGTGATGACGTGGATGCGATCGCGGGCGGGCACCTCGATGTGCCGGCCTGCGGCCGCGAGCGAGGCCCCGATCAGCCCGCCGCCGCAGGTCTTGTACCGGGGATGCTCGGCCCGCTCGATGACCAGCGTCCGGGCCCCGGCCGCTGCCGCGGCCAGGGCGGCGGCCAGGCCAGCCGGCCCCGCGCCTACCACCGCGACGTCCCATTCCGCCAGTTCCGCCACCCTGGCAGGGTAACGGAGCGGGCGCGGTGACCCGGTGTCGCGAGGCCGGCCGGTGGGGCGCGGCGGGGCGGAATTTCGTTGCGGAGAATCTTGCGGGGTTGCAGGATGGGCCGGATGACATGGACCGCACCTGAGGTGACCCGCACCGATCCTCCCACGGTGGCCGGGGAGCGAGAGTCGCTGGACACGTGGCTGGACTTCCACCGCACCACGCTGCTGATGAAGTGCCAGGGGCTGGCCGGCGAGCAGCTGGCCCGCCGGGCCGTGCCGCCGTCCTCACTGTCGCTGCTCGGCCTGGTCCGGCACATGGCCGAGGTGGAACGGGCCTGGTTCCGGCTGCGTTTCGCGGGCGACACCGGGCTCGGCTACCTGTACTGCAGCGACGAGTACCCCGACGGGGACTTCGACCTGGCCGAAGCGGACCGCGCCGCCGCCGACTTCGCGGCCTTCGCCCGGGAATGCGAGCAGGCCCGGGCGGTGGCCGCCGGCCGGTCCCTGGACGACACGTTCCTGCACCCGCTCCGGGGCGCCCCCTTCGACCTGCGCTGGGTCTACGTGCACATGATCGAGGAGTACGCGCGGCACAACGGGCACGCCGACCTCCTCCGCGAGCAGATCGACGGCGTCACCGGCGATTAGCGGCCGGGCTGCGGGCGCCCCCGGCGGCGCCCGCAGCCCCCGCGGCTAGCCGGCGCTGGCCACGGCCCGCAACGGCTGGCCGGGCTGGCTCTCGCGGGATGACGGGTCCCAGTGCTGATGGGTCCGGTCCATCAGCGGCGAGGAGATCATGAAGTCCGCGGTCGCCCGGTTGCACGCGACCGGGATGTTGCAGACGACCGCCACCCGCAGCAGCGCCTTGACGTCGGGGTCGTGCGGGTGCGGCTCCAGCGGGTCCCAGAAGAAGACGAGCAGGTCGATCTCGCCCTCGGCGATGCGCGCGCCGATCTGCTGGTCACCGCCGAACGGCCCGCTGCGGAAGCAGGTGACCGGCAGGCCGAGCTGGTCCTGCAGCAGGCGCCCGGTGGTGGCGGTGGCGAAGAGCTGATGGCGGCCGAGCAGGGGCAGGTTGTACTCCGCCCACTCCAGCATGTCCTGCTTCTTGTTGTCGTGCGCGATCAGGGCGATCCGGCGCCCGGTCTGCGTGGGCATAGTGCTAACCACAGTCTGGAGTCCTCTCGGGGGTACGGCGTATCCGGTCAGCTGGCTCATGGCCGCTTCGTCGCGCCCCGCGGGCGGCCCGTGGCCTGGTCAGCCCGGGCTCTTCGCAGCCCGGGCGGCGCGGGTACCGCGCCTCTCATCGCCGAGCGGGCCGCTCCGGCTCTCCAGGGTTAACCCCGGCCGGCCCCGATGTCATTCCGGGACCCCCACGTGCGCCCCGAGCCACTGGCTCAGCGGCCGCGTGGTGCGCAGGAAACCGGCCACCCGGTCGCGCGCCGCCGCGGTCTCCAGCCACGGCTCGACCGGCCACTGGTTCCACGCGACGACCCCCTTGTACCGGAGCAGGCCGATCCGCGGGTGATCGGCCGGGTAGCCACGGGGAGCCGTTTTCAGCACGTCGCGCCCGGAGACCCCGATGCCCTGCTCCTCGATCGCGGCGATGACCTGCTGGAGCCCGGGGCCGGTCCGGTCGCTGGCCACCGCCCGGCGGTAGCGGTCCAGCTGGCCAGGCGACATGCCGTACATCCCGTCCCCGGTGGCCAGCCCCTCGGCGGACAGCTGGATGTAGCCGGTGCCGATCACCGCGCCGATGTGCGTCTTGTACGGGGACTTATCCGGGCTGAACCGGACATCCCGGTAGGGGCGGAAGATCTTGGCCTCGCCGAACTCCGCGGCCAGATCCTCGAGCAGCCCGGTCATGGGGCGCAGCACCGCGTCCTCGTAGACCGCCTTGTGGGCCGTCCAGTACGTCTTGGAGTTGTCGGCCGCGAGGCCCTCGTAGAACTCCAGGGCTTCTTCCGGCCACCCGTCGAACGGCATCCCCCAGGCCCTCCCGTCCGTGACCCGGCGCCCGGCGCCGGTCCCCCTCACGATAGGCCCGCCACGTCCCGGCCGCGGCCCCATGACAGTTGTCATGGGCGCGTCATGACACGGAACTCTTGGGGCCGGGCGGGCCCGGTGCCACGATGGCCGCATGACAGCTACGAACATGGCGGACGAACGGGGGCGACGGCCGGCTGGGGGGAGCCTGCCGCCCGCAGTGGCCCTGCGCGGGGTAAGCAAGAACTTCGGCTCGGTCCAGGCGGTAAGGGACATCGACCTGGATATCTCGCCCGGGGAAATTGTCGCGTTCCTCGGACCCAACGGCGCGGGCAAGACCTCGACCATCGACATCATCCTGGGCCTGTCCCAGCCCACCGCAGGCCAGGCGGAAGTCTTCGCGATGCAGCCTCGGCAGGCCATCTCGCGCGGGCTCGTCTCGGCCGTGATGCAGACCGGCGGCCTGCTGAAGGACTTCACCGTGCGGGAGACGGCGGAGTACACCGCGAGCCTGTTCGTGCGGCCGAGGCCGGTCAACGAGGCGCTGGCGCGGGCCGGTATCAGCGAGATAGCCGATCGCCGGGTCGGCAAGTGCTCCGGCGGTGAGCAGCAGCGGCTCCGCTTCGCCATGGCCCTGGTGTCCGACCCGGAGCTGCTGATCCTGGACGAGCCGACCACCGGCATGGACGTCGAGGGACGGCGCGGCTTCTGGGGGTCGATCCGGCAGGACACGGCGCGGGGCCGGACCGTGCTCTTCGCCACGCACTACCTGGAAGAGGCCGACGCTTACGCCGACCGGATCATCTTGCTCCGGCACGGCCAGATCGTCGCGGACGGCACCTCATCCGAGGTCAAGGCGATGGCGGCGGGCCGGACGGTCCGGGCCACGCTGGCCAACCCCGACCAGGCCCGGCTGAGCGCGATCCCCGGCGCGGACAGCGTGGAGGTACGGGGTGACACCGTGCTGATCCACTCCAGCGACAGCGACGCGGTGGCCAGATACCTGCTGACCAACACGCAGGCCCGGGACCTGGAGATCAACACCCGCGGCCTCGAGGACGCGTTCATCGCCCTGACCAGCGACGACAGTCACACTTCTGCAGGAGGATCCCGATGACCACCCAGTCAGTTCCGGCGCCCGCCGCCCTGGACAGGCAAGCTCCGGGCCTGGGCGGCTTCAACGTGACCGTGCTCAGGCTGGAGATCCGCCGCCTGCTGCGCAACCGGCGCACGGTCATCTTCGCGCTGATCTTCCCGGTCGTGTTCTTCCTGGCCTTCGGGCTGAACAAGGCCTACGCGTCCGATCCGTACGGGCACGGCAACGTGTCGGCGTTCGTCATGATCAGCATGGCGCTGTACGGGGCCGTCCTGGCCACGACCAGCGGCGGGGCGATGGTCTCGATCGAGCGGGCCGCGGGCTGGAGCCGCCAGCTCCGGCTGACCCCCCTGTCCCCGGTGGCGTACATCGTGATCAAGATGCTCACCGCGATGATCCTGGGCCTCGCGTCGGTCATCGCCGTCTTCGTCGTGGGCGGGCTGACGGGCAAGCCCTCGATGCCGATGTACCTGTGGATCGTCAGCGCGGCCAGTGTCTGGATCGGCTCGCTGGTGTTCGCCGCCTTCGGCCTGTTCATGGGCTACCTGCTGCCGACGGAGAACGTCATGCAGTTCCTGGGCCTCGGACTGGCCCTGCTGTCCTTCGCCGGGGGCCTGTTCATCCCGCTGAACCAGTTCCCGCAAATCCTGCAGGACATCGCCGAGTACACGCCCCTGTACGGGCTTAACCAGCTCGTGCACGCGCCGCTGCACGGCGTGGGGGTTGAAGTGGCGTGGGCGGCCAACGCCGTAGCCTGGCTGGTCATCTTCACCGCGGGCGCCGTCTGGCGGTTCCGCAAGGACACCGCCCGGGTCTGACGCCTGGGTCCTGACGCGGGGAGCATGGAACCGCCCGCGGGCCGCCGCAGTTCTTTCTGCACCGGCCCGCGGGCGGGCTTGGTTGGGGGCCTAGCTGACGAGGCACCCGCTGCTGGCGCCGGCCTTCGGGAAGGCCCGGGCCAGGGCCTGGGCGATGAGCTTGGCGCGGACCGCGTACCCGGCCGAGGTGAAGTGGATGCCGTCGGAGATGTACCACTTGGCCTTGGCCAGCGCCGCCCAGTTGAAGACCCGCATGTTCGGGTACCTGGCGCAGGCCTTGAGCAGCGTGTTGTCCCAGGTCAGCATGTTGGCCTCGGAATAGGGCCCGCTGGCCAGCAGCGAGCGGAGATTGACCCACATCACCGGCTCCCCGTGCGCGGCCGCCATCATCCGCTGGATCCGGGCCATCAGGCCCACGTTGGAGCCCACGGCCACGTCCGCGGTGTCGTTGGTCCCGAGCGCGATCACCCAGCAGCCGCGGAACCCGCCCCGGTAGATGGCCTGCGCCGCGTCATAGCCGTTGACCTGGCCGGGCAGCACCTCGACCACGGAGCGGGCCCCGGAGATGTCCCACCGGACGCTGCCGACCCCCACGTCGTGGTACCGCGCGGCTATCCGCTTCGCCGGGTTGGGCAGGTACTCCGGAGAGACCAGGCCGTCGGAGGTGGAGTCGCCGATGTGCGTCACGGCGTGACAGGACGTGCGCAGTGAGGCCGCCGGGACCGGCGCGCCGCCGGCCGGGGCTGCCCCGCCGCCCGGGGCTGCCCCGCCGCCGGGGGCGCCCCCGGCGCCCGCCGCGCCACCGCCCGTGCTGGTCCCGCCCGGGCTGGTCCCGCTCGTGCTGGTCCCGCTCGTGCCGGACCCGCCCTGGCTCCTGCCGCCGGCCGGCGGCAGGACCGAGCCCGCGGCCAGGGCGCTGGTGGCGGCGTCGCCCACGGTGGGCACCCGCACCGCACCACTCAGCCCGGCGCAGGCCAGGGCGACGACCATCGCCCCGCCGGTGACCGCGGCCCAGCCTCTGATCCCGGCGGGCTCGCCCTGCCAGGCCGGCCGCGACCGCAGCCGTTTCCAGGCCCGCCCGAGCGCGCCCCGGCGGATTGGCTCCTCAACGAAGCGCCACGACAGCGCGGCAATCCCGATGCTCGCCGCGACCTGGAGGGCGGCCCGCGGCAGGTCCTCGGCGGAATTGGCCGGGGAAGTCAGGATGATCACCGGGTAATGCCACAGGTAGATCCCGTAGGAACGGACGCCGATCCAGCGCAGTGGCTTCCAGCCCAGGGCCGCGCCGACCAGGCTGCCGGGGCACGCGGCCGCGGCCACCACCCCGGCGGTGGCCACCGACAGCAGCACCAGCCCGCCCTGGTAGGTGAAGGCCGAGTACTGGCCCACCCGCCAGATCATCAGCCCGACCACGGCCAGCCCGGCGAACCCCGCCCCGTCCAGCGCAACCCTCTTCCAGAGCGCGGTCCGGGCGGTACGGACGCTGGGCCAGACCATGGCCAGCGCCGCCCCGATCAGCAGGCCGCAGGCGCGGGTGTCGGAGCCCTCGTAGATCCGGGTCGGGTCGTAGCCGGGGTGGTAGAGCATGAGCATCCCCACCGCCGAGGCGGCGGCCAGGGCCAGGGTGGGCAGCGCCAGCCAGCGCACCGCGCTGGGCCGCCGGCCCCGCAGGAAGAACACGCCGGCCAGCAGCAGCCAGGGCCAGACCAGGTAGAACTGCTCCTCCACGGCCAGCGACCAGAGGTGATCGAACGGGCCGGGCGGCGCGAACCTCGCGAAGTAGGAGCTGTGGGTGTAGATGTAGTACCAGTTGCTGGAGTACGTCGCGGCGCCGGCCACGGCCCCGCGCAGGCTGGCCAGCCGGGCAGGGCTTATCACGGTGATCCACGCGGTCACCACGGCCAGCATCACGAACAGGGCTGGGAGCAGCCGCCGGGCCCGCCGGAGCCAGAAGTCCCCGAGGTTCAGCCCGCCCGACCTGACCCACTGGCCGAGCAGCAGGTCGGTGATGAGGTACCCGCTGAGCGTGAAGAAGACGCCCACGCCGAGCAGGCCGCCAGGCGCCCAGCCGAACTGCTCGTGGTAGGCGATGACAGCGAGCACCGCCAGCGCGCGCAGCCCATCGAGCCCGGGCATGTAGCGCTGGCCGGAGCGGACTGGTTCCGGCATGGTTTTCCCCCCGTGCCGCGAACGCCCCGTCCGGCTCCCCCCGTCCGGCAAGGTCGTGCTTGTGCGCGGCAGAGAATGCACTACCCAATGCCACACATCGATTACACATAGTAGTCGGAAGGGATTGGACCATCACCCTCAACGGGCGAGGCGCAATGTCCGGGCATTGGCCCAGATAGTCGCGGAACGGCGGCTTTAAAGGACGGGCGGATAGGACGGCGCGGGCCGGGGCGGCCGGCCGCCACGCAACCGCCGGGGGCAGTCAGCGGACACCGAACCGCCGGGGGCGGTCAGCGGATGACGCAGCTGGCCCTGGGCCCCGCGCGGGGGAAGGCGCGGGCCAGGGCACGGGCGATCAGGTGCGCCCGGGCCGCGTAACCCGCCGAGGTGTAGTGGATCCCGTCCGAGATGAACCAGGCGGCCTGGGCGACCGACGCCCAGTCGAAGATCCGCAGGTTCGGGTACTGGTGACAGGCCTGCAGCAGCGTGTCGTTCCAGAGCTGCATGTTCGCCTCGGACCAGGGGCCGGACGGGTCGAGGGTCTTCACGTTCACCCACAACACCGGCGCCCCGTGGGCGACCGACATGAGCTCCCGGATGCGGCCCATCCGGCCGACACCCGAGCCGACCGACACGTTCGCGGTGTCGTTGGTGCCGAGGGCGATCACCCAGCAGCCCCGGAACCCTCCGCTGGCCAGGTTGCGGGCGGTGTCGTAGCCGTTGACCTGGCCCGGCATCTCCTCCAGCATCGACCGCCCGCCGGACGCGTCGATCAGGCTGTGCCTGACCCCGACGTCCCGGTACTGGGCCGCGAGGCGCTGGGCCGGGTCCGGCAGGTCCAGCGGCGAGACCAGCCCCACCGAGGTGGAATCGCCGATGTGGGCCACGGAACGGCAGAAGGTCCCGGGCCGGCGGGCCGCGGGCCGCGCCGAGGCGGCGCGGTGGGCGGCACCCGGCGTGGAATGGCCCGGCCTGGAATGAGCCGACGCAGAAGGGCCCGGCCCGGAGGTGACGGCCCGGGAGGTGCCCGAGGTGGCGGCGGCCGGGGACGCGGCGCCGGCCCGCCGGCGTACTGGCCGCGGCGGCCCGCGCGCCGCCGCCCGCCGACGGGAAGAGACCCGCCGCCGTGGCCCCCAGGAGCACCGCCAGGACGGCGGCGAGCGTCCCGGCCAGTACAGCCCCGCCACGCGCTCCGTTCAGCGCTTGCCGCCACCGCGAGAATCGGACACGAGAGTACATTCGGCCGACACTACCCAAGGAAATCGCCCGCTTAGTCACAAACAACATGTAACAAGCACACCGACCCCAAAAAGGCTGTTATCGGGCGGGAACTTCCTCATAGGGCCGCCGGTGCCTGCGGGCAGGGCAGCAGGGACGCCGCGATCCGCGCGGGATCCCTAGAGAGCGCGCTCGAAGCGGACGAGGTCGCGGCCGGGCCCGTCATAGTCAGCGACCGGGCCGGTCACGGAGAAGCCCATCGCCCGGTGGAAGGCGATGGATCCAGAATTGACCGGGGCGGTGACGGCCGAGACTGTGGTCCGCCCGTCGGCGCGGGCCAGGGTAAAGAACCCGGCGTACAGCAGCTGGGCCAGGCCCTGGCGGCGAGCCTGCGGCGCCACCCCGGCGAAATGGACGTACGCCTGCCGCGGATCCGAGGGCGACAGGATCCCGATCAGGAACGCCAGCGGTCCCCCGGGCCCGTCGATCACCAGGCTGCTGCGGTGGAAGTGGTCCAGGAACAGGCGGGGCAGCGCGCCCAGGACGGGGCGGCCCCACCAGTCGTCGACGGCCGCCGCGATGGCCGGGTAGTCACCGGGCCGCGCCGCGCGTGGATGGCTCTCAGTCACCCGGCTTGCGGTCGCGATTGCGCTCGGACCGCCTCAGCGTCACCAGCACGGCCACGATAAAGACGAACAGGGCCGCCGCGATCAGGTAGTCAGCCACGCTGCCCCCTTGTCTGCATGACCCGGATACTAGCAATCAGCGCAAATCAGCCGGCTGGCCCGCGGGCGAGACCCACATCCCGGTGACGTCCAGGAGCGGTGTCACGCACGGCGGTCCCGCGGCGACGCTGACCCGGGGCACGCCCGCGGGCCCCACACTGACGATCATGGCAGAACGGGTGCCGTACCGCTCCGTGTGCACGCAGGCGGCCGACAGCTCGGCTGGCCGGGCCAGGTGGCCGTCGCCGGCGGGCTGCGGCCCGGCGGCCGGCTGATGATCCCGGAGGATCCCGCCCAGCCCGGCTTCGATCCGTGCCCCGTCCGCCAGGGCCGCGGCCACGCGCCCGGCCACCTGCTGCTGCTTGGCGGACCGCTGCCGCAGCGGCGCGTTCTCCAGGACGTAGCTCCCCGGCGGCAGTTCCTCGGCCCGGGCCCGGGGCCCGCCGCTCACATCGACGAAGAAGAGCGCGTGCCGGTCGCCGACGAGCATCCAGCACGGGTTGTAGTCGGCGGGATCGAGGCGGGCGCACACCTCGGTCACGGCCGTCGCCGCGTCCTTGTAGGCGGCGAAGGCGAGCGGCAGTTCGCCCCGGGACCGCCTGGCAGGGTCGCGCGCCGTCGCCGGCTGGTTGGTCAGGCCGGCCACCACCCCGTGCTCGTTGACCGCCAGCCAGGTCCCGCCGGCCTGCTCGTCCCGGCCGCCCAGGATCCGCGGCTGCGCGGCCCGGAGCACGGTGATCGGGTCAGCCGGCCGCTGATACAGCTCGTCCCGGTTCGCCGCGATCAGCAGCGGCGCACCAGGCACGATCCCGGACAGGGCAATGAGCAAGCACACAGCTGCGACGTTACCCGCCTGCCGGGGGAAATCTCCTCGCCGCGACCCGGCGGCGCAGCGGCCCACCGGTCAGGCCAACCGCCAGGGCCCAAAGGGCGTCATACCAGTCACACGGCTCACGGAGCCGCCTGGGCAGAAAGAACCTACCGATGACCCTATGTTCACCCGCGCTCCGGCGAGCACTCGCCGGGGCGGCGCTCCCCCTGATGGCGGCGCTCGCCGCCGGATGCGGGAGCAGCGGCAGCCCGGCTGCCGCACCGACCAAGACGATCACGGTCAAAGCCACGCCCGCCGCGCCGGCCAGCACCGCCGCGGCCAGCAGGACCCCGGCCGCGGGCCAGGCCAGCCCGACCCTGGCCGGGGCGGCACCGGCCTGCCCGACCCGTTCCCTGGGCCTCAAGCTCGGGCTGGCCCAGGGCGCCGCAGGCAGCACGTACCAGGTCATCGACTTCACCAATATCTCTAACGCCACCTGCACGCTGTACGGGTATCCCGGCGTGTCACTCGCGGGCGGAAAACCCGTCACGCAGATCGGCCTGGCCGCGGCCGAGAGCCACGCCACGCCGCGGAAGCTGATCACGCTTCCCCCCGGCGCGGTCGCGAACGCCGTGCTGCAGATCGCCCACGCCGTCAACTTCCCGGCCGCCAAGTGCCACCCGGTCACCGCGGACTACCTGCAGATCTACCCGCCGAACCAGACCACCCCGGCGTATCTGCACTACTCCTCGCAGACCTGCGCCAAGCCGGTTCAGGTCCTGACGATCAGCGTGGTGCAGGCCGGATCGGGCGGCCAGTAGGCGCTGCGGCCCCAGCCGTGCCGGTCGCGGCCCGGAACAACCCCGTCGCGGGCTGTTCCGGGCCGTCCGCTGGTGGGCCATACTGCTGAGATGGGCGACCGCAATGTGCTCGGTGGGGAACTGGAGCCGTGTGGCAACGACCCAGTCACGGGGTTTTACCGGGATGGATGCTGCAACACGGGCCCGGAGGACCGGGGCAGCCACACGATCTGCGCGGTGGTGACCGCCGAGTTCCTGGAGCATCAGCGCGGCATCGGCAACGACCTGAGTACCCCGGTGCCGCAGTACCGCTTCCCCGGGCTGGTCCCCGGCGACCGGTGGTGCGTCACCGCGGCGAACTGGCTGCGGGCCCATCAGGACGGGGCGGGGTCGCCGGTGGTGCTGGCCTCGACCCATGAGCGGACCCTGGAGATCGTCCCGCTGGAGGCGCTCCAGCGGTACTCGGTTGACGTTCCCGCCAATCCGGGTGCGCTCGAGGAATGAGATCCGCGGCCTCGGCGGCCGCGTTCGCCTGCCTGGCCGGCCGGTGAGTTCCGCCGCCCCGCGCGGTCTGAAGAGTCATGGGGATACCGGGGCCCGAGAACGGGACGCCTGCGCGCAACAATGCTGTCCACCACCGGGCTGTCCACCACCGGGCTGTCCACCACGGGCGACGACGGGCTGCCCTGCACGGGTCGGCCCTGCACCGGGCCGCCCACCAGGAGGCGGAACTGTGGTGGGACGAGCGCGGCACGGGTGAGCCGCTGGTCCTGCTGCACGGCGGGCTGACCGATTCGCGGTCCTTCTCGCGGAACGTGCCCGTGCTCGCCGAGCGCTTCCACGTGTACACCCCGGATGCCCGCGGGCACGGGCACACCCCCGACATGCCCGGGCCGATCACCCCCGAGCTTCTGCTGAACGATGTGGTGGCCTTCCTGACCACCGTGGTGGGCGGCCCGGCCCACCTGGCCGGGCACAGCATGGGCGCCACCACGGCCCTGCACGTCGCCCTGCGTCATCCCGGCCTGGTCCGGCGGCTGATCCTGGTCAGCGCGAGCATCCGGCCGCCCCGGCTCAAGACCCCCGATTCGCCGTGGCCGGGCCTGGATGAGCTGATCAGGTTTCTCGGGCCGGGCTACGGGGAGGTCTCGCCCGACGGGCAGGCCCACTTCCCCGTCGTGGCCAGCAAGATCGTGACGATGCTCACCGGGGCGCCCGCGCTGGCCCAGGCCGACCTCGGCGGGGTCGGCCGCCGCACCCTGCTGATGGCCGGCGACGAGGACGCTGTTCCGCTGGACGACACCCTGGCCCTGTACGACGGGATCCCCGGCGCCGAGCTCGCCATCGTGCCCGGAACCTCACACTTCCTGCTGCGGGAAAAGCCTGACCTGTGCAACGCGATCATGCTGGACTTCCTGACCGGCCCACATGTTCCGGCCGTCCCCCCGGTGCGGCGCACCAGGTCCCGGGGCAGCAGGCTACGTTGATGCCTGCGGCCCATGGCTGATCCTGCCCGCTGACTCGCTGACCACCGGCTCGCTGACCACTGGAGGACTGAGCAGATGCCGACCACTCCCCTTCGCCAGCGCCCAGCCTGGAAGGCACTGGAACAGCACCACCGCGAGATCGGCGAACGGCACCTGCGGGACCTGTTCGCGGAGGACCCCGGGCGCGGGGAGCGGCTGACGGCCGAGGCCGCCGGCCTGTACCTCGACTACTCCAAGAACCGGGTGACGGACGAGACCCTGGCGCTGCTCATCCAGCTGGCCCAGGAGACCGGGGTGGAAGAGCGCCGGGACGCGATGATGCGTGGTGAGCCGATCAACGTCTCCGAGCACCGGGCGGTCCTGCACGTCGCGCTGCGGATGCCCAGGGGCAGCTCGCTGGTGGTCGGCGGGGTGGACGTAGTGGCCCAGGTACACGAGGTGCTGGACCGGATGGCGGAGTTCGCGAACCGGATCCGCTCCGGGGACTGGAAGGGCCACACGGGCCAGGCGATCCGGAACATCGTCAACGTCGGCATCGGCGGTTCCGACCTGGGCCCGGTGATGGCCTACGAGGCGCTGCGCCACTACACCCGGCGCGGCCTGACGTTCCGGTTCGTGTCCAACGTGGACTCGACCGATTTCGTCGAGGCGACCCGGGACCTGTCCGCGGACGAGACGCTGTTCATCATTTCCTCCAAGACGTTCGGCACCCTGGAGACGCTGACCAACGCCCATTCCGCCCGCGACTGGGTGGTGCGCGAGCTCGGCAGCGAGGACGCGGTGGCCAGGCACTTCGTCGCGGTCTCGACGAACGAGGAGCGGGTCAAGGCCTTCGGCATCGACCCCGCCAACATGTTCGGCTTCTGGGACTGGGTCGGCGGCCGGTACTCGATGGACTCGGCCATCGGGCTGTCCACCATGGTCGCGATCGGGCCCGAGCACTTTGACGAGATGCTGGCCGGCTTCCACGCGATGGACGAGCACTTCAAGACCGCTCCTCTTAGCTCAAATCTTCCGGTCCTGATGGGGTTGCTCGCGGTCTGGTACGGCGACTTCTTCGACGCGCAGACCTGCGGCGTGATGCCCTACGAGCAGTACCTGAAGCGGTTCCCCGCCTACCTGCAGCAGCTGACCATGGAGTCCAACGGCAAGAGCGTCACGCTGGAGGGCACGCCAGTGGACTACCAGACCGGCGCGGTGTTCTGGGGCGAGCCCGGCACGAACGGGCAGCACAGCTTCTACCAGCTCATCCATCAGGGCACGAAGCTGATCCCGACCGACCTGATCGGCTTCGGCAAGAGCCTCAACCCGCTGCGCGACCACCACGACATCCTGTCCTCGAACGTGTTCGCGCAGGCCCAGGCGCTCGCCTTCGGCAAGACCGAGGACGAGGTGCTGGCCGAGGGGACGCCGCCCGATGTAGCGCCGCACCGGGTCATGCCCGGGAACCGGCCGACCAACGTGCTGCTGGCCGAGGTGCTCACCCCCCGGCTGCTGGGCACCCTGGTCTCGCTGTACGAGCACAGCGTGTTCACCCAGGGCACGATCTGGAGCATCGACTCCTTCGACCAGTGGGGTGTGGAGCTGGGCAAGGTGCTGGCCCTGCAGATCCTGCCCGAGCTGGAGAGCGACGACGAGCCTCAGCTGGACCACGATTCGTCCACCAACACCCTGATCAAGCGCTACCGGCAGCTGAAGAGCCAGTAAGAGCGGAGAACCACTATGACAACCGACAAGCCAATGCAGCTGGGCATGATCGGGCTGGGCCGGATGGGCGCCAACCTGTCCCGGCGGCTGATGCGCGACGGCCACCGCGTCGTCGTCTATGACCACACGCCGGACCACGTCAAGCAGCTCGAGGGTGAGGGCGCCACCGGCGCGATCACCCTCGAGGAGTTCGTGGCCAAGCTGGAGAAGCCCCGGGTGGCCTGGCTGATGCTGCCCGCGGCGGTCACCGGGCCGGTCCTCGACCAGCTCGCCGGGCTGCTCGAGCCGGATGACATCGTGATCGACGGCGGCAACACCTACTACCGGGACGACATCGACCGGGCGAAGCAGCTGCAGCCGAAGCAGCTGCACTACGTGGACGTCGGCACGTCGGGCGGGATCTTCGGCCTGGAGCGAGGTTTCTGCCTGATGATCGGCGGCGAGGACGGCCCGGTCGAGCACCTGGACCCGATCTTCGCCACCATCGCCCCGGGCGCCGGGACCGCGGATGCCACCCCGAGCCGGACCCGGACCGGCACCGCACCGGACGGGTACCTGCACTGCGGGCCGGCCGGCTCCGGTCACTTCGTGAAGATGGTGCACAACGGGATCGAGTACGGCATGATGGCCGCGATCGCCGAGGGGCTGTCCATCATCAAGCACGCCAACGTGGGCCAGGCGAAGATGCAGTCCGCGGACGCGGAGACCACGCCGCTGCGCGACCCCGAGTACTACCAGTACGACATCGACGTCGCCGAGGTGGCCGAGGTGTGGCGGCGCGGGTCGGTCGTCAGTTCCTGGCTGATGGACCTGACCGCGGACGCGCTGGCCCGGTCCCCCAAGCTGGACAACTTCGGCGGGCACGTCTCGGACTCCGGCGAGGGCCGGTGGACTGTGATCGCCTCGATCGACGAGGGCGTGCCCGCCCCGGTTATCACGGCCGCGCTGATCGAGCGGTTCGAGTCGCGCGGCCTCGGGGAGTTCAGCCACAAGCTGCTCTCCGCGCTGCGCAGTGAGTTCGGCGGGCACGCGGAAAAGGAAACGGACAACTCCGGGGCGAAGCCTGCCAGCTGACCGCCACCCGCAGCTGATTACGGACGCGGCGCCCGGGACGGCACCGGGATGCGGGCCAGGTCCCGGGCCAGGACGACCTGACCGCCGAAGGCGCTGGCCGCCTCCCCGGCCAGCCGCTGCCCGTCCGCCGGGCCGTAGCGCTGGGAGAAGTGCGTGAGCACGAGCAGCCGGGCGCCGGCCTGCGCGGCGATGCGGCCTGCCTGGCTGGCGGTCAGGTGGCCGAAGTCCCGGGCCAGCGCGGCCTCGGTGTCCGCGAACGTGGACTCGCAGACGAGCATGTCGGCCTGGTCGGCCAGCGCGAACGCCGCGTCGCACAGCCGGGTGTCCATGATGAACGCGAACCGCTGGCCGCGTCTCGGCTCGCTCACTTCCTCCAGCGTGACCCGGCGGCCGCCGGTGACCAGGCTTCCTTCGCGCTGCAGCCGCGCCGATGTCCGGCCCGGCGATGCCCAGGCTGGCCAGCCGCTCCGGCAGCATCCGCCGCCCGCCCGGTTCCTCGAGCCGGTAGCCGAAGGTGGGCACGCTGTGCGACAGCGGCCGTGCTTCCAGCCGGAACGCCGGCGCGGTGGCCACGGTGCCCGCCTGGCCGATGGGACACTCGCGCAGGTTGAGCACGTCACGGAACAGCGCCGCATGCCGGAGCCGGTCGAAGACGGGCTGGCTCTGGCCCGGGTAGTACGCATCCACGACGCGGCGCACCTGGTCCAGGGACATCCGCTGGAGCACCCCCGGCAGGCCCAGGCAATGGTCGCCGTGGAAATGGGTGATGCAGATCCGGGTGATCTGGCTCGCCGTCACGCCGGCGAACAGCATCTGCCGCTGGGTCCCCTCCCCCGGGTCGAACAGCAGCCCCTCGCTCTCCCAGCGGAGCAGGTAGCCGTTGTGGTTACGGGTGCGGGTCGGCGCCTGGCTTGCGGTGCCGAGGACGACCAGCTCACGGTTGGGCACGGCACCCGACCATACGCCCGGCCGGGCGCCGCATCCGCGCCGCGGTCAGCCGCCGCGGCGGTCAGCCCGCCTGGCCGGGGTGAGCCGCGTCGCCGTCAGCCCGCGTCGCCGTCAGCCCGAGCCCGGCGGGCTGCGGGTCACGCCGGTCAGCCCGAGGGTGTAGAGCGCGAGCAGGGCCGCGGCCGCGGCGCGGACCACCCAGCCGAACACCACCACCCCGGCGGCGGCCCCGCTGGCCGGGACATCGCACTGGGCCGCCGAGCTGCTGTTCAGGTTGATGAGGGGAAAGGCCAGCTCGATGGCGTACCCCACCCGGGCCGGATCAGAGCATTGCCTCGTGGCGGTGGCAGCGGCATGTCCCGCGGCCGGCTGAGCCCGCGGGGTGGGCGCCGGCCCGGACGGCGAGACGGACGCGGTGATTGGTGCGGCCGGGCTGGCCGCCGGGCTGGCCGTCGCCGATGGGCTGGCGGGCGCGGCCGGAGTCGCGGAAGCGGACGGGCTGACCGCGGATTGACTGGCGGTGGCGGGCTGACTGGCGGTAGCCGCCGGGCTGGCCGCCGCCGTGGCGACCGCGGCGGCGGCCCCGCCACGATGTACTTGTCCGGCCCGAGCCAGAACACGGCGATCAGCGCCGTGACAGTGAACAGCCCGGCCAGCCACAAGAACGCGTAGAAGCAGTGGTAGCCGTAGCCGATCAGCCACTTCGCGCAGTGCTGGCCCAGGGTGCGGACCAGGCTGAGCGACCCGCGGTCGCGCACGTCGTCGCGCTGGGCGACGAGGATCCGGCGGGCCAGGTCGTCGTAGCCGGCCCCGCCGTACGCGGCGGCGAGCGCCTCATACGGCTGGGCGCGGTAGTCGGCCGAGCATTCCCGGAGCCACCAGAGCCACTGCGCGACGTCGGCGGCGTGCGGGCTGGCCGCCCGCCTGCCCCGGCGCGAGGGCCCGGGTGCCCCCGGCGGCCTGGGGCCCAGGCGATCCAGGTCGCCCAGGCCCGGCAGCCCGGTGTAGCTGAGCCCGTCCAGTTCCAGCAGCCCGTCCAGCAGGAACCCGTGGTGCTGGTCGCCGAGCCGGAGGGTGCCGGCCTTGGCCCGGGTCAGGTTGAGCGCCACCGGCCGGGCCCCGGCCGCGCGGGAGCTGCGCCGGGCGCCCTGGTCCTGGATGGCCCGATCCTGGATGGCGGCCCTGGATGGCCTGGTCTGGATTAGCGGGGGCCTGGGTCTCGCTGGCCGGGCTGACGAAGCGCCCCGCGCAGCGGAGTTCGCGGCCGACGCTGGCGTCGGTGAAGCTGACCGCGCCGGCCGGGCCGGTGCCGACCGCCACGAAGCCCTGGTCCAGGAGCGCGTCGCCCTGGATCTGGGCGAAGTCCGCGACCAGGGCCGGCCCGCTGGCGTTGGCCAGGGTGGACCCGCTCAGCGACAGCTGGCCGTTGATGGTGGCCGCGGCCAGGCAGACCGCGCCGGCCGGCCCGGAGCCGATCGCGGTCAGCCCGCTGCGGGCTTCCTCGCCGCCGGCTGCGTCGTTCCTGACGGTCAGGTAGTCGGCCATCAGGGCGGGGCCGGTGTCGTTGCACAGGAACGCGTGGCGCATGGCCAGGCGGCCGCCGACCGTCGTGTTGCTCAGGCACACCGCCCCGAGTGAGGCGTCCGCGCCGGCGGGCTCGCAGTCGCACCCCCGCAGGATGGTCGTGACCGCCGTGAGCCTGGCCGGGCTGTGCTGCTCGATCTCGTCGCGGACCCGCGGCCCGGGCTGGCGGCCGGGGGCGTGCCCCCGGCGGACATGGGCACCCTCCAGGGACAGCCGGCCGCTGACCGTGGCGCCGCGGATCAGGATCGTGCCCCGCCGGCCAGCACCGGCCGCCTCGAAGCGGCGGCCGGACGCGACGTCCGCGTCCAGCACCAGGTCACTGTGCACGGTCAGGCCATCCGCCAGCAGGGCAGGCCCGGTGTGGTTGGCCAGGCGGGCGCCGTTGAGCAGCAGATCGCCGCTGATATCCGCCTCCGCCAGCCGGACGGCGCCGGTCTCGCCTTCGCCCTCGGCGCTGAAATCCTGATCGAGCCGGGCACCGTCCCCGATCCTGATGAGGTCGGCCAGCAGGGCCGGCCCGGACTCGTTGACCAGGGTGGTCCCGCGCAGCGAGAGCTGGCCGGTGATGGACGACCCGGCCAGGCAGACCGCACCCAGCGGGCCCGAGCCGGTCGCGGTCAGGCCCTCATGACGGCTCTCGCAGGCGCCCGCGTGGCCCTTGACGGTCAGGTTCTCGGCCATCAGCGCGGACATCGTGACCGCCGCCAGCTGGGCGTGCCGCAGCACCAGGTTGCCCGTGATCGTGCTGCCCGACAAGCAGACCGCGCCCACCGACCGGCGCCGGTGGGGTGGGGGGTCGTCACCGGCCCACGGGGCGCGGTCCGGGCCCGGGCCCGCGTCGCCGGGGTCGGCCGGGCCTGGCCCGGCCTCCGCGGGACCGCACCTGACCCGCGCACGTTCCAGCGAGAGCTGCCCGGAAATGGTGCCGCCGCGCAGCAAGACGGTGCCCTGCCAGCCGCCGCCAGACGCCCAGAAGTCCCGGCCTGATTCGGCGTCCCTGGCCAATAGCAGGTCCCCCTGGACGCTGAGACCGTCGGCGGCCAGGGCCGGGCCCGCCCGGTTGGCCAGCCGGGCGCCGCGCAGCGTGAGGCTGCCGCTGACCCGCGCGCCGGACAGCTGGACGGCCGCCGCACTGGCCGCGTGACCGGCCGCGTCGAGGCCGTCCATGAACACCCCGACGCAGGTGCCGCCGCCGCCCACGGACAGGCCGGGCGCGCTGAGGGCCGGGCCGGAACGGTTGACCAGGCGGGTGCCGTCCAGCCTGAGCTCGCTGGCCACCTGGGCGCCGGCCAGCTGGATCAGGCCATCCGGGCGGCGGCCGTCGAGTTCGCAGGCCCGGATGACCAGCGTGTCAATGCGGGCCCGGGTCGCCGTGATGGCCGGCAGGACGCAGGTGTCCAGGAAAAGCCAGGGCAGCTTCGCGTCAGACAGGCTCAGCGGCTTCTCAAAGCGGCATCCGGTAAACCGCAGCCCGATGGCCGCGCTAACACCGTCCAGGTTCAGCTCGCCGCGAATCCACGCGCCGCAGATCACCACGCCCCGGGGGTCGATCAACTGCGGCGGATCAGGCTTATCGGCGCCGGTGAGGATGTTCCGGATGCTGGTCGCGTCGAGGGAACGGCCGCGGCCCAGGCTCCGGACCTGATCCAGGCCGGGCGGGGTAAGCTCGCGGCAATAATCTAGCCTCGCACCATTTCCGGCATAGCGGATTAACGGATTGCTCCGTCCGGTCGTGCGGATGGGGGAACGCCGACCCAGGAGGCTTAACATGAATTACACATTACCGTGGCCAGCTCACCTCCGGTGACAGTAAAGAACACTCGCCGGCTGCTTATTGCACAATAATGGGGACCAGCCTCTTATTAATTCCGGCATTACCGGACTAACTGGCCGGCGCCCGGGTGGCGTGGCAGGCTAGGGCGCGTGGCCATCACGATCCCCGATCTCGAGCAGCGGGCTGCGCTCAGCTGGCGGGCACCCGAGGAAGAGCGGGTGGGTGACTGGCTGCTGCGCGCCGCCGGCGGGTTCACCGGGCGGGCGAACAGCGCGCTGGCCGTCGGCGATCCCGGGCGGACGCTGGGCCAGGCCGCGGATGCGGTGTGCCACTGGTACCAGGCGCGCAGCCTGCCGGCCATGATCGCTATCCCCTACCCGGCGGCCGGGCCCCAGGCGGATCCGGTGGACCGTTTCCTGGCTGAGCAGGGCTGGAGCGTGCGGTCCGGGACGGCGACGGTGATGACCGCCCCGGCCGGCCAGATCGCCCGGGCTGCGGGGTCGATCCCGGCCGTTCCGGTCGGGATCGACCCCGAGCCCGATGAGGCCTGGCTGGCCCTGTACCACTACCGCGGCCAGCAGGGGCTGCCGCCGATCGCCCGTCAGGTGCTCACCTCCGCTCCCTGGCAGGCGTTCGCCTCCATCCGGGCCGCCGGCGCCACGATCGCCATCGGCCGGGTGGCCGCGGCCGGCGGCTGGGCCGGCCTGACCGCCATCGAGGTTGCCCCGGCCCACCGGCGCCGCGGGCTGGCCACCGTCGTCACGGCCGCCCTTGCCGCCGGCGCCGCCGCGCACGGCGCCGGGCACCTGTACCTCCAGGTGGAAGACGACAACGAGGCCGCCCGCACGCTCTACCAGCGCATCGGCTTCACCGCGCACCACGGCTACCACTACCGCGTCGCCCCGGCGGACCGGGGCGGCGGCCCAGCGCCAGGGACGGCCGGCCCGCCCGCCGGTCCCGCCCGGCCGGGAGGCTGACCACTGGCCCTGATCGGTCACCGGCTCCGGCCCTGGCCCGATTCGCCCCGCGGCCTGCACGCCCTGGCCGGCCACTTCACGGTCGTCGCCCTGTCCAACGCCAGCCTGACCCAGCTGGCTTCGATATCGGCGGCGGGCGGCCTGGCCTGGCCCGGCGTCCTGTCCGCGGAACTCGCCCGGGCGTGCAAACCCGATCCGGCCGTCTACCGGATGGCCTGGACCTGCTCGGCCCGGATCCCCGGCACACCATGATGATCGCCGCCCATCCCTGGGACCTGCGGGCCGCGGCTGGCCACGGGATGCACACCGGCTACGTCACCCCGGCCCGGAGAGGGCACCCCAGGGCCGCAGGACCAGTTCGACGTGTACGCCACACACCTGGCCGACCTCGCCGCGCAGCTCACCCGCGGTCGCGGCCCAGTGCGCTGAGCCCCGCGCCCTGAGACCGGCGCCTGGCCCTCGGCTGGCCTGTCCGCCAGGCGGCCCCGGCGCCGTTTACCGCCGCCGTGGCGGGCAGGTACTGAGATGCACTCTCACCGGCAACGAGGAAAGGAGACGGTCATGGCTGTCTCTGCCTTCCAGGACTATCCCCTGGCCGACCGCGACCGGGAATGGGACGGCGCAGCGGCGGAGAAGCGCATCCGGGAGTGGGCGGGCGCCGAGGACGAGCCGAACGCCCGGTACCGGGATGCGCACATCTGGTACGACAGTGGCAACAAGGACAATTTCACCGCGTACAAGCTCCTGATCGCCGATGTCATCGACGGCAAGGTGCGAGCCGTACCGCGGGCCATCATGGCCGCGGGGAACGTTATGCAGGGCTCGCGAGGCGGGGTGGACTTGCCCAAACAGGACATAGACCGGGTCAAGAGCCATCTCGCCAAGTACTACAAGAAGATGGGCGACGATGCCCCCTGGGAACGCGGCTAGCCACGTTTACCGCTGCTCATGCGGGCACGGTTAGCAGTAACCAGCCCGAGCTGGCCGGGCCGCGGCCGGCTCAGGAAGTGAGGTGGAACCATGAACGGCGTTATCGTCGCCAACTGGCCCATCGCCCTGCTGATCGCGGCGGCCATCGTGGGCATCCCGCTGTGGATGACCCTCCGGCACCGGCATGCCGCCCCTGACTACCGCGAGGCCCGGGAGCACTACCGCGCCCGGCAGGCCGCGCCGGGCGAGACGGCGGCCAGCGACTTCGTACCGTCCGAGCCGGTGGCGGCCATCGACGGGCTCACCATCGTGCGCAAGACAGGGACCGCGGACGATGGCATGGCCGTGCCTGTCCAGCGGCACTGGTAGGGAGCGGGGCGGTCACCGGGCGCGGCCGTCACCGGCCGCCAGCACCGGGCAGCGGGCTGGCCTGGCCGCCCGCTAGCCGCGCCCGGGCTCCGGGACGGGCAGCACGCCGGCGGCGTGCCGCCGGGCGAGGTCCTGGTAGATCCGGGGATTGTTCGCCACCCACTGCCTGCCGCCGCCGGTGACCGGCCCGGCGATGCGGGCCGGCACGCCGACCGCGAGCATGCCGGCGGGAATCCGCATTCCGGGGGGCACGGTGGCGCCTGCCGCGACCAGGGCCCGGGACCCCACGATGGCGCCGTCCAGCACGGTGGCCCCGTTGCCGATCAGCGCCTCGGCGTGCAGCACGGCGCCATGGACGACGCACACGTGGCCGATGGTGGCCCCCTCGCCCACCTCGGTGACCGGATCGCGGCCGCCGTGCAGCACGGACCCGTCCTGTACGTTCGCGCCGCGGCGGATCACGATCGGGCCGAAGTCGGCCCGCAGCACGGCCCCGTACCAGACCGAGGCCTCCGCCTCCACGCGCACGTCGCCGACGAGGGTGGCGGTGGGAGCGATCCAGGCCTGGGGGCTCACGGTGGGCGCGAGGCCCTCGAAAGAGAACAGGGGCACCCGCCCATGATGCACCGGCCCGCGCACGCGAACGTCGCCGGACCCGGTAGCGGAGCCGGGTGACGCCGGGGAGACTGCAGCCGTGGCATCAGCCAGAAACCGCAGGCCCGCCGCTGGCCAGCTGATCGCCGCTGCCCTGGCCGCCCTGGTGCTTATCCCGGCCTGCACGAGCCCGGCGCAGCGCCACGCAGCGAGCGGGCCAGCCACGCGGGGCGTCCCGGCCCGGCCGCCGACCCGGGCAAGCGGCGGGCTGGCTGGCCTCGGCACCCTCGGCAGTTATCACGTCGGCGAGCGGCAGGTAACGTTCGTCGAGCCGCCCCACACCGGCCCGGCAGGCCAGGGCCTCGGCCAGCGCCTGCTCATGACCCAGATCCGGTATCCGCTGGCGCGGCGGGCGGCCGGGCCCAGGCCGGCCCGCGGCCCGTTCCCGCTGGTGATGTTCGCGCCGGGGTTCATGCAGTGCGGCGGCCCGTATTCGAGGCTGCTGCACGCCTGGGCCAGCGCGGGCTACGTGGTCGCGGTCGTGAACTTCCCGCGCACGGACTGCCGGGCCGGTGCCGCGGCCTACGAACCAGACCTGGTGAACCAGCCCGCGGACATGTCCTTCGTGCTCAGCAGGCTGCTGGCGCTGAGCATGAAGCCGCGTGGCCTGTTCTCCGGCCTGCTGGATCACCACGAGATCGCCGCCGCTGGCCAGTCCGACGGTGGCGACACCGTGGCGGCCCTCGCGGCCAACCCGTGCTGCGCCGACCACCGGCTGGACGCCGCGGCGGTGCTCTCAGGCGCGGAATGGCCCCCCATGCCCGGGCGGTACTTCCGGCACGGGGCTCCGCCGATGCTGTTCGTGCAGGGCAGCGCGGACCCGGTCAACCCGCCGTGGACGAGCCTCCAGCTGTACCGGGCCGATGGGGCTGGCCGCCGGTACTACCTCGACCTGTTCGGCGCGAACCACATGGTCCCGTACGTGGGGAGCAACCCGGTGGAGCAGCTCGTGGCCCGGGTCACCCTGGCTTTCTTCGACCGTTACGTGCTCGGCCGGGCCCATTCCCTGGCCGTGATGAGGCGGGCCGGCACCGTGCGGGGTACCGCCGGCCTGGTGAGCGGGAACCGGCTCCCGCCTTAGCCCCGCAGGCCGCTACGTCCCGGGATGCTCGCAACGGGGCGTCACCAGGCCCGCCGGATATCGGTGGCTTTATCACCCGGCATATGACACGCCGTGAGCGGTTCGGGGGCCTCATTCCGGGTTCTCGCGTTCACGCCGAGTTACCTTAGGAATTGTGTTCGCCTACGCAGTTTCATCCTGGCCGGTGGAACTTGTCCGGTTCGGCGCCGCACGCCGGGGCAGGCCCACGGCCACAACATGCTCGCGGTGGTGGCATGACAGCTCCGGATGACGCCTGCAATCCAGGGGCGGCCATGTCCGATCATGGAGGGTCCGCGCAGGCCGGGCCCGATCATGCGGGCAGCGTGCTGTGCCGCCTCCTCATCGGCCATCCTGACGTCGTCGACATCGAGATCCTCGGCCAGACCGAGATCCTGGAGGGAATCACCTCGTACTCGCTGGGCGTGCTGCTGCCCGGCGGCCGGGAACTCTACATTGACGTGGAGGACGCCCCGCTGGCCCCGCCCGGCGCCGTCCCGCCGGGCGCCGCGGGGTAGGCCGCAGGCGCGCCGGGCGGCAACGGCTCGGGGGTGGCACGCTCGATCGCGGGCCAGCCGACGTCGGCGTCGTACACGGCCCGCTCGGCCCGGCCACCCCCGCGCAGCCCGAAAAGCCGTTTGGAGAAGAGCAGGTACGCGACGATGGCCAGGTTGATGACCAGGGCCAGCACCTTCAGCGCGGTGACGCTCTTGGTCAGCTCGTGGATCTCGTACGGCACGAACACCACGGTGGCCACGAACGTCAGGTACTCAGCCCAGCGGCGGCCCAGCCACAGCCCGACGGCCTCGACCCCCTCCAGGGCCGCGTAAGCGGCGATAGCCAGCCCGACCAGGTACAGGTTCCTGATACTGACCGCGAACAGCCGCTGCAGGTCGTGCACGATGCCGTGGCGGCTGGTGGCCATCGGGCCGCCGAGACCGCCCTGCAGGTCGTGCAGGATGCGGGTGAAGTCCGCGTTGAGCGCGGCCTTGTTCCCGGCGAACAGGAACACGGCGGCGGCCAGCGCGGACAGGACCAGGAAGTGCAGGGCCCGGTCGATGGCGATCAGCCGCAGCACGTAGCGGTCACGCAGCGGCCGGCCGCGCAGCGGGAGCTTGACCTCGTCGCGGGACGGCGGGTACCGCCGGGCGGGCTGGCCTGGCGGGCTCAGCACCACCCAGGAGTCGCAGCGCAGGCAGCGGTACCAGCGCAGCCCGCCCGAGTCGCGGGCGAAGAGGTGGTCGCCGGCGCGGAGCCCGGCCGCGTCCGTGCCGAGCAGCTCGTGGCCGTGCAGGCCGCAGCCGATGAGCTCGTAGCGGAGCCTGGGCAGGTACCGCCGCGGCCGCTCGGTACCTGGCGCCGCCGTGGGCGCGGGTACCGCCGCCGGTGCCGGTGCCGGCGCTCGTCCGGATGCGGGCGCCGGGCCGTCTGTGCTCATATCTGCGTGCTACCCGCCGGCGTGGCGACTTACAAGCACCGCCGCGCGGCTGGTGCCGCCGCTTCCCGGCCAGGCCACGGCCTGGCCGTCAGGCGCGGACGGTGCCCGCCGGCAGGAGCTCCCCGGTCAGCTGCTCGGCCTCGGCCCAGAGCCGGGCCGCGGCGGCGGTGTCACGGGCCCGGCGCGGCGGACGGACGAAGGTAGTGGGGCCGACCAGCCCGAGACTGCCGCCGGGACCGTAGTACCCGCCGGGCACGGCGGACGGGCTGGTGGCGGCGTACAGCAGCGGCTCCGTGCCCGGCCCGACCTCCTGCGTCGGCAGGAACCGCAGGCGGTTGACGATCGTGCGCTTCGGCTTGTCACGGCCCAGGCTGGCCCCGGCGGTCTGAAGGTTCGTGAGCGTGTACCCCGGGTGGGCCGCGACGCTCATCAGGTTCCAGTCCCGCTCGACAGCCACGGCGGCGAGATGCAGGGTCATCATCAGGTCCGCCAGCTTGGACTGGGCGTAGGCGAAGTTCGCGCTGTAGCGGCGTTCCCACTGCAGGTCGCCGAAGTGGATCCGGCCGAAGTTCGCGACGCTGCTGCTCATCGTCACCACCCGGGGCCCCGGGGCGGCGAGCACCAGCGGCAGCAGCCGGACGGTCAGCGCGAACGGGCCGAGGAAGTTGCTGCCGAACTGCAGCTCGAAACCGTCGGCGGTGGTCATCCGGGCCGGCGGGGCCATCACGCCGGCGTTGTTGATGAGCACATCGACGGGCGTGCCGCCGGCCAGGAGAGTGTCGCTGAACTCCCGGACCGAGGCCAGGTCGGCCAGGTCTATCCGGCGGACCTCAAGCTGGGCACCCGGGTGGCGGGCCAGGATCTCGGCCCGGGCCTGCTCACCCTTGGCCACCGTGCGGACGGCCATGATGACGTGCGCGCCTGCCTCACCGAGCCGCCGGGCCGCCTCCTTGCCGGTACCGCTGTTGGCGCCGGTGACGATGACGAGCCGGCCAGCTTGATCCGGGACCGTGTACATGGTGACGTTCCTTCCCGAAAAACATTTGCCCATCCGGGGCCAGGTCTGCTGGACTCACGGGAAACGACCGAGGACCCCGGGAGAGCACCGTGCGCGCTGCGTTCATGTCCAGCCAGAAAGGAAAAGCCGCCTGCACGAAGGACATGACGCTTGCTGAGCACGCTGAACCTGGGGATCGTGGCGCATGTAGACGCCGGTAAGACCAGCCTCACCGAACGGCTGCTGTTCGCGGCCGGGATCACGGGCACGCTGGGCCGCGTCGATGACGGCAGCACCCAGACGGACACCCTGGCGCTGGAGCGCCAGCGCGGCATCACGATCAAGTCCGCGGTCGTTTCGTTCGCCGTGGATGACCTCACCGTCAACCTGATCGATACGCCCGGCCACCCGGATTTCATCGCCGAGGTGGAACGGACGCTGGCCGTGCTGGACGGCGCGGTGCTGGTCATCTCCGCGGTCGAGGGGGTGCAGGCCCAGACCCGGGTGCTCATGCGGGCGCTGCGGCGGCTGGCTCTCCCGACCCTCATCTTCGTCAACAAGATCGACCGCAGCGGAGCCCGCGGTGCGGGGGTACTGGCGGAGATCCGCGAGAAGCTGACCCCTGGGATCGTCTCGATGGGGTCGGCCCGGGACCTGGGCACGCGCCGCGCCACCTTCATCCCCTACGGTGCGGGCGACGCCGCCTTCACGGCCCGGCTGGCCGATGTACTCGCCGACCACGACGACGACTTCCTGGCCGCCTACCTGGACGACGATACGGCGATCCCGCACAGCCGGCTGCGGGCCGGGCTGGCCGCCCAGGCCAGGGAGGGCCACGTGTACCCGGTGTTCGCCGGCTCGGCCATCACCGGCGCCGGGGTGGATGCCCTGGTCGCCGCCCTGCCGGAGCTGCTGCCCAGCGCGGAGCACGACCCGGCGGGCCCGGTCTCGGGCACCGTCTTCAAGGTCGAGCGAGGGCCGGCCGGGGAGAAGATCGCCTACGCGCGGATGTTCTCCGGCACCGTGCGGACCCGGGACCGGCTACGGTTCGGCCGTGACGGGGAAGGACGGGTCACGGCGATCAGCGCCTTCGAGCGCGGCCCGGCTGCTCCCCGGGCCTGCCTCAGCGCCGGGCAGATCGGCAAGCTGTGGGGACTCGGCGCCATCCGGATCGGCGACGCCCTCGGGACCGGCGGGCCGGTGTCGCCTGGCCGGCATTTCGCCCCGCCGACGCTGGAAACCCTGGTCGTGGCCGCCCGCCCGGCTGAGCGGGGACGGCTGCGCGCCGCGCTCGGCCAGCTGGCCGAGCAGGACCCGCTGATCAACGTCCGGCAGGACGATGCGCGCCAGGAGATAGTGGTCTCGCTCTACGGTGAGGTGCAGAAAGAGGTCATCCAGGCCACGCTGGCCGCGGACTTCGGCATCGACGCCGCGTTCCGTGAGACGACGGCGATCTGCATCGAGCGCCCGGCCGGCGTGGGCGAGGCTGCCGAGTCCATGAGCGAGGAGACCAATCCCTTCCGGGCCACGATCGGGCTGCGGATCGTTCCGGCGGCGGCGGGATCGGGCGTGGGCTTCCGGCTGGGGATCGAGCGCGGGGCCCTGCCGGTGGCCTTCCTGAGGGCCGTCGAGGAGACCGTGCACCGCACGCTGCGGGAGGGCTTGCGCGGCTGGCAGGTGACCGACTGCACGGTCACCATCACGCAGTCCGGATTCACCCCGCCGCCGCCATTCGGCTGGAGCAAATGGTCGAGCTCGGCCGGGGATTTCCGCAACCTGACCCCGCTCGTCCTGATGAGCGCCCTGCGGCAGGCCGGTACCCGGGTCTACGAGCCGGTGCACCGCTTTCACCTGGAGGCTCCGGCGGACACGGCCGGAGCGGTCCTGCCGGCCCTGGCCCGGCTGGGTGCTGTCCCGGGCGCCCCGCTCACCCAGGGCCCGCTGATGACCGTGGCCGGTGACATCCCGGCCGCCCAGGTGAACACGCTGGCCCAGCAACTGCCCGCCCTCACCTGGGGTGAGGGCGTCCTCGAAGCCGCGTTCGGCTGCTACCGGCTGGCCCGCGAGCCGGTCCCGGCGCGGGCGCGGTCGGACCACAATCCACTGCACCGGGAGGAGTACCTGCTGCACGTGACGCGGCGCGCAGGCTAAGGACCGGCTCCCGGCGCTGCCGTTGGCCGGGAGCGGGACCGGGTCCGGGTCCGGGTCCGGGAGCTCAGTCGAAACGGCGGGCGCTCGGGTAGCGCTGGCCGCCGTCCACCACGACGTTCGAGCCGGTCACCCACGAGGCTCGCGGGGACAGCAGGAACGTGATCACGTCCGCGACCTCGCGCAGGCTGCCCAGCCGGCCGAACGGGAACTGGGTGGTGAGGAAGGCAGCGAAGTCGTCCGGATTCTGCTGCTGGAAGGTGTCCCAGGACCCGCCGGGGAACATGATGGAGCCGGGGCTGACCGCGTTGACCCGGATGCTGTCGTGCGCCAGTTCCTGGGCGGCCGTCGCGGCGAGGTGTATCTCGGCCGCCTTGGCCGCGGCGTAGGCGGTGCGCGGCGCAGGCCGCAGGCCGGTGATCGAGGACACGATCACGACCGCACCACCGCGTGCCTGGCGCAGATGGGGCAGCGCGGCCCGGATCAGTTCTGCGGCGTGCCCGGCGTTGAGGGCGAAGGTCGCGGTGAACTCGCCGGGCCGGGCGCTGGTCAGGTTGCCGCTGCCGACGGTGCCGCCCGCGTTGGCGACGAGGAGGTCGAGGCCGCCCAGCGCCGCCGCGATCTCCTCCACCGCGCGGTTGAGCGCGCCGATGTCCATGACGTCCGCCGCGGCGGTGGCCACCGGTGTCCCCCGGTCCGCCAGGCGCCCGGCCGCGGCGGCCAGGCCCTCGGCGTCCCGCGCCACCAGGCCGACCGCGACCCCCTCGGCGGCCAGCGCGTCGGCGGCCGCGAAGCCGATACCCCTGCTCCCGCCGGTGATCAGCGCGCGCTGGCCGCGCAGTCCCAGGTCCATGCTGACTCCCATCCCGGCCCGTCGTGAACGGATCCCGGTCAAGGGTGCCACGGCCGGAACCGGCCGGCGCGCCCAGCCGGCCCGAACGGCCGGCCCGACCCAGCCGGCCCGACCCAGCCGGCCTGAGCCCGCCGGCCTGAGCCCGCCCCGCCCGGACCGAGCCGAACCGAGCCGGACCGGACCCGGCTTACGGAGCCAGGCGTCCCGGCCAGCGCCGCTGGTGCGCCTCGAGCACCGCCGCGCCGTCCTCCTCGTCCGCGGGCAGCAGGGGCACGATGACATCCGCTTCCTCAGCGAGGCGGCAGTGGCCGGAGGTGACGAGCGGGCAGCTCCGCCCGGCCTGGCGTCCGGGGCCAAGACACTGGCGCACGTCGTCCCCGGCCGCCCTGAACTCGGCGGCCCGCCCGCTCTCGAACCAGCCCCGCTGCTCCACCAGGACCCGCCGGCCGGTCTTACGGGCGGGCCAGCCCGGCATCCCGCCGGTGGCCGAGATCTCCAGGCAGGCCGTGGCACATTCGTCGGTGGGCTCGGCGAGGACCCACCCGTACGGCGCGAGCACGTGCAGCATCGCGGTGTTGCTGAGGCTGACGACCGCCCGCAGCCGCTCGATCCGGGACGCCGGGGCCCGTTCCGCCAGCTCGCCCAGGAGGATCGGGCCCAGGCCCGCTCCCTGGTAGTCGTCCCGGACGGTGAGGGCCAGCTCGGCGCTGCCCTCCCCCAGCGGCACGTACCGGGCCTCGGCCAGCAGCCGCCCTGGCTGCGCGGCCGGCGCGGCCAGCTCGTCCGCCGCGGCGGCCACCACCACGCAGACCGTGCCCGCGGGGTCGGTGATACCAGCCAGCCGTGTGACCAGGCCAGGAGTGGGCTGGCCGCCCTGGAACCGGCTGTGGAAGGCCGCCGGCGACAGGTCGGTGAACAGCCGGGCGATGGCGGGCACGTCCGCCGCGTCCGCGGTACGCAGCCAGACCGTCCGCCCGTCCTTCAGCGTGCGCTCGCTCATCTCCGCCATGGGCGCACCGTAGGCACGGCGGCCGGAAGCGGGCCAGGGACCAACGGCCCGGGTACCGGCCCGCAGCCGCCATCACGGCCGGGGAACTCAGCGCTGCGGGACGGAGCGCGGGTACCCCGGGGGGATGGGCACCCGGAGCAGCTTCAGGTTGGCCGGGGTGGGGCGCAGGAAGGCCCACTCATTCGTGCTCACCGTGGTGTGACCGGCTCCGTTCACCATCCGGATCGGCAGGTAGGTCCGGGCGTTGACCCACAGCAGAGTGGGCAGCGGGTCGTAGACGACCGGGCCCCGGCCAGTCTCGCTCAGCTCGATAGCGGCCTGCCCTTCCAGCCGGGTGCGGCGCACGACCCGCCAGTACCCTTTCGCGATGCCCCGGGCCAGGTCCGCCGCGCTGAGCCCGCCGCCCGCCGTGATGTCGCCCGTGGATGCCCACACCTTCTGGCTGACCCGGGACCAGGTTCCCGGCCGGGTCTGCGTCGGGCCGAATCCGCAGCCGGTCTGCCCGGTACCGGCGTAACAGACCATGGTGACCTGGCCCCGCAGGGTCTGCACCCCGGCGGGTGGGGTGATGTAGCCGACCGCGTTGTCCTCGATCACGGTCAGGACCGGTACCCGGGGCGTGCGCTCGGCGAACACCGTGCGGTCAACCTGCTGCTGTCCCGGGCCGGGCCGGGCCGGCCAGGACCACATCCGGTACACGTCCATGGTGACGCCCTTGGTGACGCCGGTTTCCGTGGCGTACTCGATGTCGCCGCTGACCCCGTTGAACGCGGTCAGCATGGCCCGGCCCACGGCCGCCGCGGTGGGCAGTCCGGCCTGGCTGTGAGCGCTGCCGGGCAGCCTGGCCAGGCCGGGCGAACGGCCGGGACGCGGCGACGCGGGGCCGGGCAGCAGGGTGATCACCAGTCCGGCGGCTGCCGCCGCCACGGCCAGCGCCGCGGCCAGCCGGGGCCGGCGCCACCACCGGCCGGCTGCCGGTGGCCGCCACCGGCGGATCCGGCTGGGGCCGCCCGGGCGGGCGCCGCCTCCGGCGGCGTCGCGCACCGCGGCCAGCACGGTGCCGGCGCCCGGTGCGTGACGTTCGAGCGTGGCCAGGGCCTGCCGCAGGTCGTCCTCGGTCCGCATCGGTCCCCCGTTCCCGTGGCGCGTCATGACTTCTCCTTGATCACGTGCTGGGCTGGGCTCGGGGAGGCGGTCATCTCGACGCGCAGCAGGGCGAGCGCCCGGGACGCGTACCCCCGCACCGTGCCGGGCGCGCAGCCGAGCGCGTCCGCGATCTCCGTGTCCGAGAGCCCCTCGTAGTAGCGCAGGACGATCACGGCCCGCTGCCGGGCGGGCAGCCTGGCCAGCTCGGCCAGCATGGCCTCGCGCTCGGCGTGCCCGGTGGCGGGGTCCGGCGCGGGCCGGCCGTCCACCTCGGTGCCGGCCCCGGACGGCACCAGGCGCCACGACCGGCGGCGCCAGGACACGTACTCGTTGACAATCATCTTCCGGACGTAGGCTTCCGGCCGGTCCAGGCCCGCGATGGTCTCCCACCGCCGGCTGGCCCGGATCAGGACCTCCTGCACCACGTCCTCCGCGAGGCTGCGGTCGCCGGTGAGCACCGCGGCGAACCGCAGCACCGCCGGCAGCCGGGCCGCCGCGAACTCCTCGAACGTCAATGCCGCCTCCGCCGTTGGTCCTCACGTATTACACGCGGGCCGGCGCCGTTCTGCTGTGCGGCCGGCGGCGCGGCCTGACACACGGCGAACTCGGCCCCGGCCGTAATCCCCGTAGTCAAGCGCTTGACGTGCCGGGACTGCCGCCATTACCGTCTCTGGTACGGCGGCCGGCGGCACCGGCCCCGTCGTCCCTGGCCGCGGCGACTGACCACAGCGGGAGGACCGTTGAGGATATTTTTCGTCTCGGATATCCACGGGTCGGTGAAGTGCTTCCGCAAGCTGGTCAACGCGGGAAAGTTCTACGGCGCGGACGTGCTGATCATGGGCGGGGACCTGGCGGGCAAGCAGCTCGTCCCGGTCGTCGCCCGGGGCGGGGTGTCCCGGGCCCACTACAACGGCGCGGACTTTACCTTCGAGACGGCGCAGGAGATCGCCGGCTTCGAGCGCCGGGTCGCCGAACTCGGCGCCTACACGCTGCGCACCGACCCGGAGTTCGTCGGGCAGCTGGCCGCGGACCAGGAACTCGTCGAGCAGACCCTGCGCCGGCTCATCCTGGAGCGCACCGAGGAATGGGTGGCGCTGGCCGCGGACCGGCTCGGCGGAACCCGGATCCGGCTGCTGATCGGCCTGGGCAACGACGACTTCGCCGGCATGATCCCCTATCTCGATCGCGGCCCGGTCAGCTACGCCCCCGACGGGCTGCTCGAGCTGGACGGCTTCAACCTGGTCTCGCTGGGCTGGAGCAACGTCACCCCCTGGCACACCAACCGTGAGTGCACCGAGGACGTGCTGGCCGAGAAGCTGACCGTGGTGCACGAGTCCGCCGACCCGTCGCGGACCATCTTCAACATTCATGTCCCGCCCTACGACTGCGGCCTGGACTCCGCGCCCCGGCTGGATGACTCCCTCCAGATCCAGCTGGAGGGCGGGCAGCCGGACATGATCCCGGTCGGCTCCACCGCGGTCGCCGACTCCATCGCCGCCTACCAGCCGCTGCTGAGCCTGCACGGCCACATTCACGAGGGCCGCGGGCAGACGAAGAACGGCCGGACGATCGTCGTGAATCCCGGCAGCGAGTACGACCAGGGCTCCCTGCTCGGCGCGCTGATCGAGGTCCGGCCCGGCAAAGTCAAGCGCTGCCAGCTGGTCGCTGGCTAACCCCCCACGGCAGGAGCCACTCATGGCCACCACGCAAGGCTCGCCGGCCGGCGAGAAGCTGTTCGCCCGGAAATCCTCCGGCCTGGTCCGGGCCGCCTCCACCACCGATGCGTCGCTGGTGAACGTCTACGTCGCCACGTTCCCGATCATGGTCTCGTTCCTGCTGAGCATCGTGCTGCCGTTCTACGGCGGGGCCAACCTCTACCTCACCCTGCTCATCGGCGCGGTCGTCGCGCTGCCGATCCTGATCACCTACGCGGTGGCCAGCTCGATCATGCGGCGCAGCGGCGGGGACTACGTGTTCATCAGCCGCCTGCTGCACCCGGCGGTCGGGTTCGCGGCCAACTTCGTCCTGGTCGCCTTCCAGGTCGTGTTCCTCACCTCGTCCGGCTACTACTTCTGCCTCTGGTGCCTGGCCCCGCTGTCCCGGCTCATCGGGGTGTACGCGGGCAGCCCGGGGCTGATCAACTTCGCCAACACGCTGCTCCAGCCCCTGTCGATCTTCATCGTGAGCGAGGTCTTCGTGCTCGGCTTCGGGGCGCTGTTCGTCGTCCGCAGCACCCGGTCGATCCTCAAGATCTTCCGGTACACGCTGCCGCTCAGCCTGATCGGGCTGCTGGCCTTCGCGGTCGGCCTGCTCATGCACTCCACCGCGGCCCTGCACGCGAACTTCGATCACTACATCCAGGGCGCCAGCGGCGTGAAGCACGCCACGGCGGTCGCCGCGGCCTCGGCCAAGGCGAACGGCTTCTCGATCGTCCCGTTCTCGCTGGCTGCGACCGTGCTCGCGATCACCTGGCCGTCGTTCTCGCTCCCGTACTACCTCGGCTCGGCCTACTTCGCCGGGGAGGTCCGGTCCGGGCGCCGGGTACAGCTGCTGGCCGGGCCGGTCACCGCGCTGATCGGCGTGGCGGGCTCGCTGATCCTGCTGGCGCTGAGCCTCGGCCAGCTCGGCTCCGGCTTCCTCGGCTCCATCGCCGCGGCCGACCCGGCCAGGCTCGGGCTGGGCGGCGCGCCGACCTACATGGAGGTGGCGGCGGGCTCGTCCGGCAACATCGTGCTGGGCGCGGCGATCCTGATCGGGTTCGGGTCGTGGCTGATCCCGACCGTGCCCATGTCGCTGCTGATCATGACGCGGTGCATCCTCGGCTGGTCGATGGACCGGGTGGTGCCCGACGCCCTGTCCAAGGTCTCCGGGCGGACCAACTCGCCCTACGTGGCGGTGATCGTGGTCACCGCGGTGTCCGCGGTCATCTCCTGGTTCTGGGCCTACACCAGCGTGTTCACCGTCGTGGTCGGGGCGTTCGGGCAGGTCATCACGCTCGGCATCGGCTGCCTGGCCGCGTCGCTCATCCCCTGGAAGCAGCGGGACCTGTACGAGACCTCACCGATCGCCGGGTACCTCGGCCGGCTGCCCAGGCTGACGATCATCGCGCTGCTCGGCGCCCTGGGCGCCCTGCTCATCACGATCAACTTCGCCCGCGACCCATCGTCGGGGGTGAACGTCCAGGCCAGCCCCGTGATGTTCTGGGTGAGCATCGGCATGTTCCCCGCCGGGGTGGCGCTCTACTACCTGTCCGGCGCGATCCGGCGGCACCAGGGCATCGACCTCAGCCTGGCCTTCCGGGAGATCCCGCCCGAGTGAGGCGCCCGGATGAGGTTCCCGACCAAGCACACGGAGTCTTCATGCTGGATACCGAGGGCGTTATCGAGGGGATCTTCGGCGAGGCCGCGACCGGGGACCTCGACGGCGTCATGAGCTGGTGGGCGCCGGACGGGATCCTGGAGGACATCACGCTCGCGAAGGCGTTCCGCGGGCACGGCGAGATCCGTCCCTACCTGGAGATGTACTTCGCCGCACTGCCGGGGATCTCCTTCGAGCCCATCCGGCTGGTGTGCAGCGGGCCCACCGCCGTGGTCGAGTGGGCCCAGTCCAGCGTGGTGGCGGCGCCGCTGGACGGGACGCCGGGTGCCGGTACCGTGCTCTTCCTCCGGGCGGTGGACATCTTCCACATCACCGGCGGCCTGGTCCAGCACGAATCCTCCTGGTACGGGGACGGCTGGCTGCGCCAGCGGCTGGGCGGGAGCGGCGCTGCCCCGCCCCCGCCGCTCCCGCTGACCCCGCCGCTGGCGGCCGACGGCACGCGGTTCCGGTGACCGGGACCACGCCCGGGGCCGGCGGCGGACGGGCGGCTGATGATGGGCCGGGGGCGTCCCGGATCGAGTGGGTGCGCAGCGGCTGCCGGCTGCTCGGCTCCATCGCGGCCGAGTTCGCCCGGACCAGGCCGTTCGACGGGCTGACCATCGGCACCGGGATCCACCTGGAGCCCAAGACCGTGGCCCTGCTGCTGACGCTGGCCGAGGGCGGCGCGCGGGTGGTGTCCACCGGCAATCTGTCCAGCACCCAGCCGGACGCCGTCCAGTACCTGCGCGCGCGGGGGGTCGAGGTGATCGGCGCGGCCACCACCGATGAGGCCGTGCACGACGCGCACCTGCGCGAGGTGATGGCCACCCGGCCGCAGTTGCTGCTGGACAACGGCGGGGACCTGTTCGTGCGGTACCTGGCCGCGCCCTACCCGGGAATGCTGGGCGGGACCGAGGAGACGACCTCGGGGCGGATGCGGCTGCGCCCGCTGGCCGGCCGGCTGGGTGTCCCGGTCCTGGTCATCAACGACAGCCCGATCAAGCAGTTCGCGGAGAACCGGCACGCGGTCGGGCAGAGCGTGCTCGAGTCGTACCTGCGGATCACCAACCAGATGACCAACGGCCGGCGGGTCGCGGTGTTCGGCTACGGCGCGTGCGGGAAGGGCGTGGCGGCCAACTTCCGGAACGCCTGCGCGTCCGTGGCGGTGGTCGAGATCGACCCGGTGTCCCGGCTGGAAGCCAGCCTCGACGGCTTCGCCGTCCCGGGCCGCGAGGAGGCGCTCCGGACCGCGGACGTGGTGATCACCGTCACCGGGGCCGAGTCCGTGATCACCGCGGGCGACCTGCGGCTCCTCAAGGACGACGTGGTCCTGATGAACGCCGGTCACTTCCCCCGGGAGATCGCCGTGGCGGAGCTGGCCGGCGACCCGGCCGTGGCGGCGCGGCACGCCGCGGCGGACGGGATCGAGACGTTCCGCCTCCGCGACGGCCGCCGGGTCCACCTACTGGCCCGGGGGCACATGGCCAACCTGGCGGGCCCGCGCCCGCTGGGCAATTCCATCGAGTCGATGGACCTGGGGTTCGCCCTGCAGGCGCGCTGCCTGGAGGCCGTCGCGGCCGGGTCACTCGGCAGCGGGCACGCGGTCGTGCCGGTCCCGCGGTACATCGACGAGCTGGTCGCCAGCTCGTTCCTGGACCTCTACGGCCGCACCGGGTCAGCGGGCGCCGGCCCGCCCGCCGCGGCGGTGAACGGGGCCGGTGGATCCGCGGACGACGAGGGCGGCGGGCAGCACCGTGCCGCGGGGCGCCCGCCCGGTACGGATATACGTGCCCAGTAGGGCCGCCGCTTCCGTGCCGAGCCGGGTCGCGAACAGGTTCACGGTGGTCAGCGCCGGCGCGGTCAGCTCGGAGTACGGCAGGTCGTTGAAGCCCACGAGGGACAGGTCACGCGGGATGCCCAGGCCCAGCGACCGGGCGGCCCGCAGCACCCCGTACGCGTGCAGGTCGTCCCCGCACACCACGGCGGTCACGCCCGCCGCGGCCCAGTCCGGCCAGATCCGCCGGAAGCCGTCGTAGGCGTGGTCGATCGTCATGCCCTCCAGCACCAGGTCGTCCACGGCCAGGCCGGAGCCGTGCTCCAGCAGGCCAGCCTGCAGCTCCTCCCGCCGGTGCTGCAGGGAGACTTTCTTCTTCCGGCTGACCCCGACGTAGGCGACCCGGTCGTGGCCGAGCGAGGCCAGGTACCCGGACAGCTCACGGACCGCGCTGCGCAGGTCGAGGTCGACGCTGGGCAGAGCTCCCGCCGTCCCCCCGGCGTCGAGGATCACGGTCGGGCAGGTGGGCACGAAGCTCTCCAGGAACTCGGTGCCCGGGCTGGCCAGGATGAGCCCGGCGAGGTTTCCGGCCAGGGCCCGCTGCACGGTGCCGAGGTTGTAGTCCTCCCCGCCTTCCGGCATCAGCACCGTCAGTGAGAAGGAGCGGTCCAGATGCCGGGTCAGCCCCTCCAGCACCATGGAGAAGAACGGGTTGGTGGGGTCGGGGCCGACGAACCCGATCGATTCGAGCTGCCCGCGGGCCAGGGCGCTGGCCGTGGAGTTGACCCGGTAGCCGAGGTCCGCGGCGGCGGCGTAAATGAGGCTGCGCAGCTGCGGGCTGACCCGCCCGGTGTCCTTGCCGGTGAACACGAGCGACACGGTTGACGCCGAGCAGCCAGCCCGCTCGGCAACGTCCCGGGCGGTGGCGCGGCGGCTGGCCGGGTGTGCTGTCACGCCTTGAGATTCTGGCACGCGGGACGCCCGGCCGGGGAATCCCGGCGGGGCGTGGCCCGCGCGCGGTGCCTCTAGCGGAGCTGGCCCAGGCGGCCAGCGCCCAGCCGGCCGACCACCAGCCGCTGGCCGGAGCGCTGCCGGTAGGCCACCAGCATGGTGACGCTCAGCACGATCAGCGCGGCCTCGACGGCCAGTGACACGGTGCCGACCCAGTAGCCCCAGTCGCCGACGTCGCCGTGATCCCCCGGGAGTCCCACCGACCGGGACACGACATAGGCGGCGAGCGGTCCCGTGCCGAGGAGCACGGCGGCGGCCCAGCCCACCCAGGCCGACCACGGGATGAGCAGCGTCACCGCGGTGACCAGAGCGCCGATCTCGATGAGCCGGTAGCTCCAGCCGATCCAGTGCGGAGACGCCAGGCTGTTGATCCCGCCCTGATCGGCCACGTGCACGGCCGCGATGGCCAGCGCGAGAAGCAAGCCGACCATCCGCACGGCCATCTCCGGCGCGGTTCCCGCCCGAGCCCCCGGCCGGTCGGAACCGGCCCAATCCACCACCTGCTGCTGCTCCGCCATAGCGGTCCCCCTGCGTGGTCGCTTGCCGAGTGAAGCCCTCCCGATGCGTACACGGTGATGACCCCGCGCCGGTTCACGGCCGCATCCGCGGAGCCGAGTTATCCCCCGGATCTTGCGTTAGCCTCTGCGTGTGCGGGGTGACCTGCGCGTTCCATGATCTCTCCCACTTCACAGATAACGGTCTTACCGGGGCGCGGGTGGCCGCGATTTCACGGACCGGCGCGGGGCGGCGGGCCAGCGGCAACCTGGTTCTGCCACGATCAGGGCATGAGTTCGTGGTGGGAGCGCGACGTCATCGCAGCGGGCAAACTGCCGCTCGGCCTGTGCTTCCTGGCTTTCGTCGTGACCTTCGTGTCCACGCGGACGATCACCCGGCTCATCCGGGACGGCCGGGGCCCGTTCCGCAACAACGTCACGGCGTCCGGGACGCACGTTCATCACGCGGTTCCCGGCCTGATCCTGCTGATCGTCGGGGCCTTCACCGTGATCGGCGGACCCGGGTCACTGGCAACCGTCCCGCGCCGGGCGTGTGCTGGCGGCGTTAAAGCGTGACGGCTGGGCCGCCCTGGCCGGCCGCCGGGGGCTCTAGCCGTAGGGCAGGAAGCAGATCCCCGCGTGCCCGCTCACCCCGCCGCAGGTGTCGCTGCCGTCCAGGTTGTCGCTGGCGATCCACAGCCCGGCGCTGGTGACCAGCATGTCGTCGGCGCCCAGGCCACGGGCCCGGCTGTAATATCCCGCGGAACCGCTGGAGTTGATGAACAGCGCCCCGTTAGCCGGGTTCAGCCCCTCCATGCCCGGCGCGTTGTACCCGCCGGGGCCAAGGGTGTCACATGCGTTCGGGTTCATCGAGAAGCGCTCGTGGCCGCCGAAATACGCGCCCTGGCTGTCGGCCGCGGCCGCGTAGAGCGAGTCACAGCCAGTCTGGTTGATCCACTCCGGGCTTACCGGCGCCTGCGTCGCCGGGAACGCCATGGCCGTGTCACACGGGCTGCCGGCCGGGCGTGGCCCGTGCGTGCTGACGCCTGGCTCGTGGAAGCCGGTGGTGGCCACGTAGACCGTGGAGTCGTCCGGTGACCAGGCCGCCGCGTGCGCCCAGAACGTCTGGGGAGTGCAGGCGATGTTGAGCGTGGGCGAGGTCCAGCCTGTGACGGTGGCCTTCGAGCCGCCCACGTTCAGCATGAACATCTGCTGGCGGGCGACGCCGCCTGCCGAGGTGAACGCGCCCTCGACCAGGTCGAGCGTCCCGCCGTGGCTGAGCTGCTGGTTATAGACCTGGCTGCCTGCGATGGACAGGTTCGCGAACCCGTCGCTCAGCCCGGTGGACGGGCTCAGGCTCACCATCCGCGGGATGCTGGCGCCGTTGATGGAGGTGAAGGTCCCCCCTACCAGCAGGTGGCCCCCGACTGCGGCCAGGGTGTCCACGGCGCCGTTGGCGCTGTGCGCGAACCCGGTCACCACGTTGCCCGTGCTGGTGGCGATCTCGGCGATGTTGGTCACGCTGGTGCCGTTGACCTTGGTGAAGTTCCCGCCGATATAGGCATTCGCGCAGTTGCCGCCGCTGAACGCGATGGAGTTGATCGCGGCCGCGCCGGACTGGTTGGTGTTCGTGCTGCCCACCACCACGGGAGCCAGGGACGTGACCGTGTAGGGGCTGCTCGCGCTGAAGCTGACCAGGTCAGTGCGGGAGAAGCTGGTGCTGCCCTTCTTGATGGAACTGAAGCTGCCCACCGCGTACATGGTGCCGCCGCACTGGACGAGCTGGCGGACCTGCTGCGTGGGGCTGGACGTGGCGGGCAGGTGCGGCGTGTTACTGGCCGGTGTCGCGGACACCACTCCCGCGGGCGGCGGCTGGCCACCCGTTCCTGCCTGCGCGGCCGGGACACTGAACGCCACCAGCCCTGCGGCAGCGGCTACGGCGATGACAAATGTGCGCACAAGGCACCCCCCCTGTTGCCTTGCCAGCCAGCGTAACCCCGCGGACACCCCTCTGACCCCGCGCAGTCACACCAGTACCCGGCCGCACCGCTACCCCGGCCGCACCGCGCTGGGCCTCGGGCCGGGCTGGATCGTGGGGCGTCAGAAGTCGGCAAAGGCGATTTTGCTGCCCGAGGCGTCTAGGGGCGTCACATTCCAGTTCACGTTGGCTGGGCCCGGCGGCTGCGTGATGAAGAACCGGCCGTGTGGCAGTCCGGCGCGGGAGGGGAACGGTCTGGTCCGTACGAGGACAGGCGCGTGCCCGGGAGCGGTCAGCCGCACCGTGACGGCTGAGGGTGGCACTGGCCCGTAGAAGAAGTTCGACCCAGCCGGGCCGAGTCCTTCCGTCCAGAATCCTGCGGTGGGTCCGGCGGAGAACCCGATAGCTCCGGAGTACTCGCGTCCGGATGGGCTATCCAGGTACAGGCCCAACTGACCGCCCTGCTCGTTTGCCGTGAGCGTCCAGGGCCGGTTCTGCGCGGAGTGCCCGCGTGCGAGGACTATTTTCTCGCCTGTGAGCGCCGCTTTCGCGCCTGCGAGGGCCGCGCACCCAGTCGCCGCCAGTAGGCAGACGATGACGAGCATGGCTGCCCCCACCGCAGAGATCTCACCACGCAGGGCACGCATCAGCTCTCCTCCTGGTGCGCGGAGCGAAGCGCGCCACGCGCGGACCACATGTTAGGGCCTGAGTCGTCGCCTGGTCGTCCTCTTCCCGCGCGGCCCTACGGGTAGTGGTTGTTAAGGCTGACTCAGGAGGCCTGGGGGGCGTAGGCGAGATGCACTACCCCGTTGCTGTACGCCTCGGAGCCGGCCAGGGTGAACGTGGTGGCCGGGCCGCTGCCGGCGAACAGCCGCTGGCCCGTGCCGCGGGCTACCGGGTACACGAACAGGTGCAGCTCATCGACCAGGCCGTCGGCGAGCAGCGCCCGCACCAGCGTCCCGCTGCCGCTGACGTAGATGTCGCCGTCAACCTTGGCCTTGAGATCACGGATGGTGTCCGCGTTGTACGGGCCGAGCAGGGTGGAGTTGTTCCAGTCCGCGGTCTCCAGCGAGCCGGAAACGACGTACTTGGGCGACTCGTTGAAGAATGGCGCGCCCGGGTCCTCCTCGGCGGTCCGCTTCGACCACGCCGGGGCGAACATCTCGAACGTGCGGCGGCCCAGCAGGATCGCCCGGCACGAGCCCATCACCGCGCCGAGAACCTCACCCATCTTGGGATCGAACCCGAAACCGAACGTCCAGGACGGGTCCTCGAAGACACCGTCCGCGGCTATGAACTCATGCACCTTGATCGCGCCCATTGTCACCAACCCCATCGTCTGCGGTCACGCCGGCGTGCCCGGCTCAGGTAAGACGGGGCTCGCGCCGCAAACTCACCGCCGCAGGCCGCCCGCCAGCCGCGGGCCCAAGCCTGCCAGCAACAGCACGCCAGCGGGGCGCAGAACCGCGCGACAGCGCGGCCAGCACGCCGAGCACCAGCGGCGGGAACCAGTACCCGTGCTGCGGCGCCAGGTCAGCCGGCCTGGCGCTGGCCACGGAGCCGGACCGGCAGGACATAGAACGCGGCTGCCGCCACCAGGAGCACCGCCGCGGGCAGCAGTGCCGCTTCCGCGGACTGCGAGCCGATGGACACCAGCGTCCGCAGCGGGTCGCCGCCCGTCACGAGGAGCGCCGGCGGGGCACTGCTCAGCGTGGGCCAGTCGGCCACCAGGGCGGCCGCCGTGTAGACCAGCGCGGCGATCGCAAGCGGGCGGCTGCGCGCAGAGGCCGCCAGCATCCAGAGCGCGACCGCGATGACCAGGAGGGCGAACGTTCCGCTGGCCCACTGGCCGGACAGCCAGAGCCACGCGGGGAGCGAGGCCCGCGACATCACCAGCAGTGGCAGGCCGGTGACCGCGGCGGTCAGCATCAGGCCGATGACCAGATAACCCCAGCCCGGCCCCGTGTGGCCCGCGCGGCGGCCGGCCCACCGGTACCACACCGCCGTGACCACGAATCCGGCCGTCAGCGCCGCCGCCCAGTACCAGCCCTCAGCGATGCCCGGCAGCCCGGTGCCCGGGCTCAGCGTGGCAGCAAAAGTGCTGTAGAAGCCGCCGCGACCTGACGACGAGGACACTGTCCGGGTCAGCGGCGCGTATGCTACCCAACCTCTGAACGCGGGCGACGTGTGCAGCTGGATCGCGTACAGCGGCACCGACAGCGCGACGACCGCGCCGAAGAACGCGAGCGGGAACCAGTAAGCGGGCCGCCCGTCCGGGCCGGGCGGTGGCGCGGGTACGGCTGCTGCCATACCGCCGAGCATCCCACGCCAGCCGCCGTCCCGCGCAGCGCAAATCCGGCCTGCGGGCTACGCGACAGCGAGTTCGACCTCTCCTGGACGAGCTGCTTCTTCGCCGTCCACCGCGGCGTGGGCGAGCGTCAGGGGATCTGGCTGCCGAAGTCGGCCAGCTGCGGCACGAGGAGCGGCCAGCTCGCGAAGAGCGACCCGCCGCTGGCGTCCCTCTCCTCGCCCCGCTCGATCCACTCGCGGTCACCCCACGGCGGCTCCACCAGGCGGGCCCCGGGGATCAGGGCCGCCAGCGCCTCGGAGGTCGCCCGCGGATGCGCGGGGTCACTCGCACCGCTGCGGAACACCATCGTCGGGACGGAGATGGCTGTGATGTCGGCGTCGGGGGATGCCGGGAATGGTCTGGCCTGCCTTCGGCGGGGCGTAGGCCGCGGCACGGCACGCTCAGTGACGCGATTCAACACGAAGTTGATATTGACGTAAGGGTCAATGAACCAGGTCCGCCCGCCTTTGGGGGCCGGTAAATCCGGGTAGATGCCCCGCAGGCCCACCGGAGGGAGAAATCGGCCATGCCGGACATGAAGCGCTTCCTGGAAGGCCCGTTCGCGCCGGTGACCGAGGAGATCACAGCCTTCGACCTGCCGGTGACCGGCCAGGTGCCCGCCAGCCTGGACGGCCGGTACCTGCGCAACGGGCCCAACCCGCTGGGCCTGGATGACCCGGGCTACCACTGGTTCCTGGGCGACGGGATGGTGCACGGGGTGCGGCTGCGGGGCGGCCGCGCCGAGTGGTACCGCAACCGGTGGGTCCGCTCCCGGGCTGTGGCCGAGGCGCGCGGCGAGACGTGGCCGGCGGGCCCGGTGCACGAGGGGATCGATTTCGCCGCCAACACGCATGTGATCGCCAGCGCCGGGCGCACCCTGGCCACGGTGGAATCCGGCCCGCTGCCGTATGAGCTCACCGACGAGCTCGCCACCACCGGCCCGTGCGACTTCGGCGGGACGCTGCCCGGCGGGTTCGCCGCGCACACCAAGGCCGACCCGCTGACCGGGGACCTGCACGCGATCGCCTATTACTGGGCGTGGGACCACGTCCAGCACGTGGTCGTGGGCTCCGGCGGCCGGGTCACGTCCGCCACGAACATCCCGGTCGCCGACGGGCCGATGATGCACGACTTCGCGCTCACCGGCCGCTACGTGGTCCTGTTCGACCTGCCCGTCACGTTCAGCATGGACGCCGTCTCGGCCGGGAAGAAGCTGCCGTACACGTGGAATCCCGAGCACCCGGCCCGGGTCGGCCTGCTCCCCCGCGACGGCAGCCCGGGGGACATCCGCTGGTTCGAGGTCAACCCCTGCTGGGTCTTCCACACCCTCAACGCCTATGACGACGACAGCGGCCGGGTAGTCATCGACCTGTGCCGCTACCAGGGTGCCTACGACGTCTCCACGCTGGACGGCCGCGGGCCGCTGACGCTGGACCGCTGGATCGTGGACCCGGCCGCCGGGAAGGTCACCGAGGAGCGTCTCGACGACCGCCTCCAGGAGTTTCCGCGGGTGGACGACCGGGTCATCTCCCGGCCGCACCGCTACGGCTACAGCGCGGTGATCGGCGAGGTCAGCACGGGCACGGTTTCCCTGGGCGGGGACTTCGCCGACCAGGCCTTCGCCAACGCGCTGCTCAAGCACGACCTGGCCCACGGGAGCACGCAGGCGCACGAGTTCGGCCGGGACGCCACCGCGGGCGAGGCCGTGTTCGCGCCCGCCGACCCGGCCGCCGAGGAGGACGACGGCTACGTCATGGCCTTCGTGCACAACCCCGAACGGGGCGCCGCCGACCTGGTCATCCTGGCCGCCCAGGACTTCACCGGCGACCCCGTGGCCCGCGTCCACCTGCCTGCCCGGATCCCGCTGGGGTTTCACGGCAGCTGGATCGCCGACCGCTAGCGTCCGGTCAGGCCTGCGCGGGGCACGGGCTCCTGACCAGGCCGGGCGGGGTGACGGAGGTCCCGCCGGGCCAGGACATACAGCCGTGGCGAAAACCGGCTCTCCTTGAGAAAATGATCATGTCGGGTGCTGGGTTCCCCCCGGTACCGACCTCGAGGAAGGGAGCGGAGATGACCCGGCAAAATGAACACCTCGACGCCATGCTCCGTCACCTCGGTGCGGCCTATTATGAGTCGCTGCACGGCCGGGCCAGCACGGCGGATGTGGCCCGGGCCCTTGACTCCGTCGAGGAACAGAGCGGGGACCGCGACCGCCCCAGCCCGGCCACCGGGCCGGGCCGCGGGAGCACGACCGCGAAGACCGCCCGGCAGCCGGAGCCCGCACGCGGCGCCAGGCAGCATCACGGGCGCTGGCACCACCGGGTCAGGGACGTGATGACCACGTCCGTGATCACCGTGGACCGGATCACCCCGTACAAGGAGATCGCGACCCTGCTGGCCAAGCACCACATCAGCTCCGTCCCGGTGCTCATCCTGGGCCGCCACGTCGCGGGCGTGGTCTCCGAGGCTGACCTGCTGACCGTGGAGGACAAGCGCGAGCGCGACGCCAGGCAGCGCGCCCAGGGTGGCCTGCACCTCCACCTGACCCGGCAGAAGCACTGGGGCCTCACCGCGGAGGAGCTGATGACCTCGCCGGCCGTCACCATCCACCCGGACGCGTCGCTGCCCGCCGCGGCCAGGCTGATGAACAGCCACCATCTCAAGCGGCTCCCCGTCATCGACCCGGACGGCACCCTGGCCGGTGTCGTCAGCCGCTGCGACCTGCTCAGCGTGTTCCTGCGCCCCGACGAGGACATCGCCACGGAAGTCCGCGACATGCTGGCCCAGATCCTGCTGGCCGACCCCGGCGCGGCGATAGTCCGGGTGCACAACGGCATCGTGACGCTTACCGGCGAGGCCGACCTGGGCGGCCAGGCTGACCTGATCCCGGTCGCGGTCCGGCTCGTCTGGGACATCGACGGCGTGGTGGACGTGGTGAACAAGATCGGGGCCACCACCCCCGCCTGATCGCCCCCGCGTGATGACCGGCCCGCCTGACACCGGCCCGCCTGACACCGGCGCGCCTGATCGCCGGCTGCCTCCCCGGCCGTCCCGGGCGATAGGGTCCCCCCAGGAGCGGGGCGCCAGGCGGGGGGACGGCATGCGGGGCGCGGCATCGGTCCACTGCTGGGTGCCAGACTCGGTGAGCCTGCCGGCGGCCGGCCGCGGGCCCCTGGACGGCGTAAGCGTCGCGGTCAAGGACATGATCGGCATCGCCGGTCATGTGCCGTCGTTCGGCCACCCCCGGTGGCGGGCGACGCATCCCCCCAGCCAGGAGACAGCGCCGGCGGTGTCCCGGCTGCTGGGCGCGGGGGCGTCCGTGGCCGGGCTGGCCAAGCTGGATCAGCTCGCGTACTCCCTGATCGGCAACGCCGGCGAGGGTGTCGCGCCGCTCAATTCGCTGTACCCCCGCCGGTTCACCGGCGGATCGTCGTCCGGGCCGGCCGCAGCTGTGGCGGCCGGCCTGGCCGATATCGGCCTGGGCACCGACACCGCCGGCTCGATCCGGGTTCCCGCCGCCTCGTGCGGCCTCTTCGGCTTGCGCCCCAGTCACGGCCTGGTCAGCTCGCGGGGAGTCCTGCCGCTGGCCCCCTCGTTCGACGTGGTGGGAATCCTGGCCGCCCGCGCCGGGTGGCTGGGCCCGGTGCTGGAGGTGCTGGCGCCGCCCGGCACGGCCCGCCCCGCGGGGGCGGTGCACGCGGTGCACCTGCCCGCCGGGGAGCTGGCCGGGGTCAGCCCCGGGCTGTCCGAGGCGGTCCGGGCCACCGCCTCGGCCATCGCGGACGTGGCGGGCTGCGGGCTGTCGCAGGGCCCGGCCGGCGCGTTCCTCGGCGACGAGGTGGCCGGCCTGTTGGCCCGGGTGCAGGCCCGGGAGGTCTGGCGCGCCCACGGGGCATGGCTGAGCGGGAACATCCAGTACCTGGCGGACGATGTGCGCGCCCGCACCCAGCGCGCGGAGCGTCTCAGCCGGGCCGGCGACGCGCAGCGAGACGCCGACGAGCGGGCCTGGCGCGGTTACGCGCCGCGGCTGGATGAGCTGCTGCCGCCCGGCGCGGTCGCCGTGCTGCCCGTCACCCCCGGGCTCCCGCCCCGGCGCGGCGCCGGCCCGGAGGAACTTCTCGCCTTCCGCACCGGCGCCTTCCGGTTCACCGCCCCGGCCAGCCTGTCGGGCCGCCCGGAGCTGGTCGTCCCGGTCCATCACCGCTCCAGCGGGCAGAGCTTCGGCGTGGGCGTGCTCGGGCCGGCGCTGGGCGACTTCACGCTGCTCCGGCTGGCCGGCCTGATCTGCCCGGACGGCGCGGCCCTGGTGGTCTAGCCGCGTGTCAGGCGGCGGGGAGGAGCAGGCGGGCGTTGACCGGCTCGATCGGGACCTGGCGGTTAGCCAGGGCGACGCTGGGCTGCCCCGTGCTCATCGCGATGATCAGGGATGAGGCGGCACCCGGCCCGCCCCCGGCGTGCCCGCAGACGTCCTTGGGCTCGTTGAGCAGCCAGCCCAGTCCCATCTGCGCCCCGGTGGAGTCCCGCGGCGCGTGCGGGCGGAGGGCTTCGCGGGCCAGGGCGGCGGGAAGCAGGGACGCCCAGGACAGACCGAAGCACACCAGGTCCGCCGCGGTCGCCCAGAGGCCACCGGCCGCCGGGAGGGTGCAGACCCTCGCCGGGCCGGCTCGGAGAAGCCGTCGCCGGCCGGGCGGTAGCCGGTGACGGGGCCCGTGGACAGGCCAGCTGGCGGGAAATGACGCGCCGCTCATCCCGAGCGGGGTCAGCACCAGGCGGTCGGCCACCTCCGGGTAGGTCTCCCCGGTCACGACGGCGATCAGCTGCCCGGCAGCCCGTACCCGCCGTTGCTGTAGCTGAAGTGCCCCGGCGGGCCGCTGCGCGGCACTGCCACCGCCGAGGAGCGCCGGCGGTGGAAGGGCTATCCGTCAGCCTTCGCCGTCGGGCCAGAGCCGGGTACTGCGGCCCGCCGCGTCGAGGATCAGCTGCGCGTCGAGCCCGGCCCGTGTCTCGGGGATGGCAAGCGCCGGCCACTCGCAGACGAACTCCAGCGCGCCGGCGGGCGGCAGCGGCCACGCCCACCAGCGCCAGAAGCTAGATCGCGGGCCGCCGCCGCCGAGGAAGGGCCGCAGGATGGGTCCGTCCGGCTCGGTATCGGGATCCGGCCCCGGGCCCCCGGCCCGGGCCGGCCCGGGATGCTGGCCGATGACCCTGGTGCCGTCGGCGAGCTGCAATCCGAGGCGGAACGACCGGCGGGCTCCCCCGGGCTCCGGCCTGCCGGGTCCCCGGTCCCCCGGGCCAGCGTCAGGGTCCGGCGGAACCGGGCAGTGACAAAGATCTCGAACCCGGCCGAGTAGGCCGACAGCCCCGTGACCGCTACGGCGGCCCGCTCGGTCCGGCCGAGGATTAGCGTGCCGAACGGGACCACGCCCGGAAACTCCGCGTCCGGCGGGTCCCACGGATGATGCACCCGGTGCGGCTCGGGCTCGGGCGCCAGGTCGTCGAAGAAACTCATACCCGCCATCGTCGCCCTCGGCCGGCCGCCGCGCGAGGGGGCGGTACCCACTGCGGGGGTGGGCCTGGACCCACCGGCACACCACCGTGGGCCCGGCCCACCAGCGCGGGAGCGGAATGGCGGCCGGGAGTAAGAAAAGTGTCACCCCCTACTCGGATGTTGCTTATGAACGTGTGTCTGCACGTGCATATGCCTCGTGCAATGCTGGGACCATGTTCGCCCCGACGTTTCCGGCTTGTGCCATTCATCCCGGCGCGTGCCTGCCCACTTGCGCCGCGCCGCCTTCCGGGTTAATCCCGGCGGGAAGAACCACGACGTGCACCGAGCAAGCTGAGGTGGAGGCGGAATTACGGCAGCTCATCGCCGACATGGGCGCCACCCGGCCCGGGCCGGGTCACCGGCGGCGGGCCGGCTGACCGGGCCCGCGCGCCCTGCACCGCCCGGCCGGGCGGGGATGTTCCCCGGGCGCGAATCTGCGTAAGGTCGTTCTGGGCAGGCTGGCCAGGGCCAGCCGGCGGCGGATCTCCGGGAGGCTGACGATGGCCAGGGCCCGCGCTGGGTCAGGCGGTGAGCGGGCGTGACCGGGCACCTCCCGCTGGGCGACATCCGCGTTCTCGACCTGACGGTGGCGCGCGCGGGCCCCACCTGTGTCCGCCAGCTGGCCGACTGGGGCGCAGACGTCATCCGGGTGGAGCCGCCGCCGGACCCGGCCCGGCCGGGACAGGCCGCGGAGGGCCGGCACGACTGCGACTTCCAGCACCTGCACCGCAACAAGAGGTCGCTGTCCCTGAACTTAAAGGCCCCGGGCGCCCGTGACGTCCTGATGCGCCTGGTCGACACGGCTGACGTCCTGATCGAGAACATGCGCCCGCCGGTCAAGGAGCGCCTGGGGTTCGGCTTCAGCGCGGTGCATGCCCGCAACCCCCGCCTGGTCTACGGATCGATCTCCGGGTTCGGCCAGGACGGCCCGTACGCCACCCGGGGCGGTGTCGACCAGATCGCCCAGGGAATGGGCGGCCTGATGAGCGTCACGGGGTTACCGGGCTCGGAACCCACGCGCGCCGGGATCCCGGTGTCTGATCTCGCGGCCGGCCTGTACCTGGCGGTCGGCGTCCTGGTGGCCCTGCACGACCGGGACCGCACCGGGACCGGGCGCTGGGTGCAGACGTCCCTGCTGGAGTCGATGATCGCCATGATGGACTTCCAGGCCGCCCGGTGGACCATCGACCAGGAGGTGCCGGGGCCGGCCGGGAACCACCATCCGACCAGCGTGCCGATGGGCTGTTTCGCCTCCGCGGACGGCTACGTCAACGTCGCGGGCGCGGGCGGCCGGCTGCTGGACAGCCTGTGCGACGCGCTCGGCCTGCCCGGTATCCCCCGGGACCCGCGCTTCAGCACGGCCGCCCGGCGCTCGGCGAACCGGGCCGAGCTGAACGCGCTGATCGCCGCCCGGCTGCGCACCCGGACCACGGCCGAATGGGTGGAGGCACTGAACCGGGCCGGGGTGCCGTGCGGCCCGGTCTACCGGATGGACGAGGTGTTCGCCGACCCGCAGGTGGGGCACCTGGCCATGACCGCGCCCGTGGAGCACCCGGTCCTGGGCCAGCTCGACATCCTGCGCAACGCCGTGCGGATGACCGATGCGCCGGGCACCGTCCGGACCGCGAGCCCCGACGCCGGCGCCCATACCCGCGAGGTACTCGCCGAGCTGGGGTACCCCGATGAGGAGATAGGCAGGCTCCGCGCGCAGGGAGCGATCTGAAAGGAATGGGATGACCACACCGAGCCCGGAGCCGCGGCAGCGCCCCGGCGAGCTGCTCGTCGAGGTGGCCGGCGCCGTCGCGACCGTGACCTTCAGCAACCCCGGCAAGCGCAACGCCCTGACCAGCCAGATGCGCGCGGACCTGCCGGGGCTGCTGGACTCGCTGCAGGCCGACCCGGACGTCCGCGTCGTGGTCCTCACCGGTGCCGGGGACAAGGCGTTCGTCTCGGGGGCCGACATCTCCGAGTTCGGCGAGCGGCGCACCTCCCCCGCGGCCCGGGCCGGCTACGACCGGGCCCAGGCCGTGCTCAACCGTTCCTGGGACAACCTGGAGAAGCCCGTCATCGCCATGATCCGCGGCTACTGCCTGGGGGCCGGGCTGCTCATCGCCCTGCAGGCGGACATCCGGATCGCCGCCGAGGACAGCCAGTTCGCGATCCCGGCCGCGCGGCTCGGGCTCGGCTTCGGCCGGGCGGGCGTGACGGCCCTGACCAATCTGGTCGGGCCGGCCGGCGCCGCGGAGATCCTGCTGTCCGCCCGCCGCATCCCCGGGGCGCAGGCTCTGCGGATGGGCCTGGTCAACCGGGTCGTGGCGGCCGCCGACCTGCGGGACGAGACGATGACCATGGCCCGGGACATCGCCCAGAACGCGCCGCTCACCCTGGCTGCGTGCAAGGCGGCGATCCGGGAGACCGGCCGCTCCCCCGGCCAGCGCGACACCGCCCGGGTCGAGGCGATGATCGAGGCCTGCTTCCGGTCCGACGACTACCGCGAAGGCCAGCGGGCCTTCGCCGAGAAGCGGCCGCCCGCCTTCACCGGGCACTGACGCGCGGCGGCGGGCCCGGCCGGCCGGATATGCCCTGTCACTCAGCGCTCCCGGCCACCAGCGGCCCCGCCAGCAGCGAGAAATCTGCGCCGGGCTTCCAGGGAATTCGATTATATGTTTGAATACCTTGGTGAAGCAGGAAAGACGTTCGGGCTGGGGGACATGAGATGCTCACCGCCGTGATGGCTGACGCGGGTCACCCCGTCGTTGCCGGGCTACTCGGGCTGGGAGCGGCGGGACTGGCCGCGGCCGTGGTGGTGATGGCCTGGAGCGTGCACGTCCACCAGATCCGGCTGGCCGAGCAGCTGGCCCGCCGGCAGTTCCTGGTGACCCCCGAGGCGGCCCAGGCTGCGCACGCCATGAACGGGAACGGGAACGGGAACGGCCATGGACACGGGAACGGGGCGGCGGAGGCCGGGGCGCTGAGGCTGAGGCGACGGCCCCGGCGGCCGCCCGGCCCGCGGCCCCGGGCCTGGCGCCACCAGTGGTCATCGACGGGCCCGACACCGTGGTCGCCGGCGAGCAGGCCCGCTACCGCGTCCAGCCCTCGGGGACCCGGAAGGTGATGTCCTGGGCCGCGGGCGGGGGCTCCCTGGCCCAGGCTCCCGACCCCTCCCATCCCGACGAGCTGCTCCTGGTCGCCGACCAGCCAGGCACCCTGATGCTCACCGTGCGGGTCCGTGAGGGCATGACGGAGACCCGCGGCATGAAGACCATCACCGCGGTCCCGGACGTGACCGACCCGGTGCCGCCCTTCACGCTCCGGCTGTTCCTGCACGGCTGGGGGCTCGTCGCCGTCGCCGTGCTCATCGTCGGCTTCGCCGGGGCGCTCGACGCCCTCGGCAACCTGGCCTCCTCGGAGTTCATCGCGCTGGTCGCCCCGCTGGCCGCGCTGCTGGCGGTGGCGCTCATCACGCGCGGCCCGGGCGACGCCAGCCACCCGGCCAGCGGCAAGGACGCCGCCCGCCCCCGTCCCTGACCGCCGCTCCCGCCCCTGGCCGGGCCCGGTTCACCGCCCCCCGGTGTCCGGGCCGGCGAGCCGGGTAGATAGCCGGTCAGTGCTCCCCAGCTGGCACCGTGGTGCCGCGACGGGGGGCTCATGGCGGGATCAGCGGGCAGCGCGGGTTACCCGCCGCGGATACCGCCGATGCTGGCGGTGCCCGCCGCGGAGATCCCGGAGCCGGAGGCCGCGTGGGGCGCGGAGTTCAAGTGGGACGGCGTGCGGGCCGTGGCCTACGTGTCCGCCGGGCGGCTGCGCCTGCTGTCGCGCAGCGGCCGGGACATGACCCGGGCCTACCCGGAACTGGCTGAGCTGGGCCGCCAGGCCGGGCGGCGGGACATGGTCCTGGACGGGGAGATCGCCGCGTTCACCGGAGGCCGCCCGAGCTTCGCGGCCCTGCAGCGGCGGATGCACGCCGGCGCGCCCACCGAGCGCCTGGTGGCCACGGTCCCCGTGACCTACCTGGTCTTCGACATCTTGTACGCCGGCGGGCAGCCGCTGATCGCCGAGCCCTACGCGCAGCGGCGGGCCATCCTGGAGGCGCAGCCCCTGGCCGGCCCGCACGTGCACGTCCCGCCGTCGTTCCCCGGCGGCGGGAAGGCCGTGCTGGCGGTCAGCGTCCGCGACGGCCTGGAGGGGGTCGTGGTCAAGCGCCTCGACTCGCCCTACCAGCCCGGGCGCCGGTCACCGGCCTGGCTGAAGATCAAGAACCGGCGGCTCCTGGACGTGACCGTGGGCGGCGTCAGCCCCGGGCGCGGGCATCGCGCCGGGCAGATCGGCTCGCTCCTGGTCGGGATGCCCGGCGGGGCGGGCCTCGCCTACGCCGGCCGCGTCGGCACCGGCTTCACCCAGCCGGAGCTGCGGGCCCTGAAGGGGCTGCTGGCCCCGCTGCGGCGCGACAGCACGCCGTTCAGCGGGCCGGTCCCCCCGGCCCAGGCCCGGAACGTGACCTGGGTGGAACCACGGCTCGTCATCGAGGTCAGCTACGCCGAGCAGACCCCGGACGGGATGCTCCGCGCCGCCGCATACCAGCGCGTCAAGACCGCCCGGGGCGAGCGCGGCGCGGGACCGTGAGATGCTCAGCGCCCGGGCGGGCGCATCACGTCCGTGCCGCCTTCCTCAGGACCCAGCTCATCGGTCCCGCCTGCTTCGGGACCGAGGACATCGGTCCCGCCCTCCTCGGGACCGAGGACGTCGGTGCCCCCCTCTTCGGGGCCGAGCTCATCGGTACCGCCCTGCTCGGAGCCGAGTACGCCTGCGTCCGGCTCGGGCTCGCCCGCGGGCTTGGAATCGCGTGCCATGTCAACCTCCCTCATGGTTTGCCGTTCCAGATCCTGCCCGCTGCCGGGCCCCCGGACACGGGCCGCGGCCGATGACCCGGGCCAGCACCCAGCGGGCCGGTTCATCTCGCCGCGATAGCCTGAAACGGCGGGCGGGCTCCGGAGGCGCCGGACGCGGGCCGGGCCGGGACGACCGGCCCCGGGGCTTCGCTGTACGCGCGCGAAGGGGTGAGTTCCTGATATGACCGACGACACCCGGGCCCTCAGCGGGATCGACCTCATCCGGGCGGCTGAACTGGCCGCCCAGCTGCGGGTGGACTCGATCCGGTCCAGCACGAGCGCCGGATCGGGGCACCCGACGTCAAGTATGTCCGCCGCGGACCTGCTCGCCGTGCTGGTCAGCCGGCACCTGCGCTACGACTGGGACCACCCCGGCAGCGACCGCAACGATCACCTCATCTTCTCCAAGGGCCACGCCTCGCCGCTGCTGTACTCGGTCTACAAGGCGGTCGGCGTGGTGTCCGACGAGGAACTCATGACCGGGTACCGGCGATTCGGGTCCCGCCTGGAAGGCCATCCCACCCCGGTGCTGCCCTGGGTCAACGTGGCCACGGGATCTCTGGGCCAGGGACTGCCGGACGGGGTCGGGGTGGCGCTGGCGGGCAAGTACCTCGACCGTCTCCCGTACCGGGTCTGGGTGCTGTGCGGGGACAGCGAGATGGCCGAGGGCTCCATCTGGGAAGCCCTCGACAAGGCCTCGTATTACCAGCTTTCCAACCTGATCGCGATCGTGGACGTCAACCGGCTCGGCCAGCGTGGGCCCACCGAGCTTGAGTGGGATCTCGGCGGTTACGGCCGCCGCGCCTCGGCGTTCGGGGCGCGGGTACTGGAAATCAACGGTCACGACCTGGCCGAGATCGACGAGGCGCTCACCGCCGCCGGGGACACCGGCGGCGGCCAGCCGACCGTGATCCTGGCCCGCACCATCAAGGGACGCGGATTCTCGGAGGTCGAAGACAAGGAAGGCTGGCACGGCCGCCCCTTCCCGCCCGACATGGCCGCGCGCGCGGTCGCCGAGCTGGGGGGCGAGCGCGATCTGGTGGCCCGCGGCCCGCTGCCCCCGGAGATGGCGCCAGGCCCCGCGCCGGCCATGCCGCACGCGGCTGATCAGGCCCATGGCCAGCCCGCCACCCCGGCCCCGGCGGCGCCAAAGTACTCCCTGGGCGCGGAGGTCGCCACCCGCAAGGCGTACGGCGACGCGCTCGCCGCCCTGGGGGCGGCCCGGCCCCGGGTGGTAGCCCTCGACGGTGAGGTCAGCAACTCCACCTACGCCCAGGAGTTCGCCCGGGCCTATCCCGGGCGCTACTTCGAGATGTTCATCGCCGAGCAGCAGATGATCGCGGCGGCCGTCGGGCTCAGCGTCCAGCACTACATTCCCTTCGCCTCGACCTTCGCGGCCTTCTTCACCCGCGCTTACGACTTCATCCGGATGGCCGCCATCTCGCAGGCCAGCATCCGGCTGGCCGGCTCCCACGCGGGGGTCGAGATCGGCGCCGACGGCCCCTCCCAGATGGCCCTGGAAGATCTGGCCATGATGCGGGCCGTGCACGGGACCACCGTCCTGTACCCGAGCGACGCCACGAGCACGGCGGCCCTGGTGGAGGCCATGGCGGATCGTCCGGGCATCAGCTATCTGCGCACCACCCGCGGGGCTTATCCCGTGCTCTACGACAGCGCGGAGGCGTTCCCCATCGGGGGATCCAAGGTGCTGCGCTCGGGACCGGCCGACGCGGTGACGCTGGCCGGCGCCGGGGTGACCCTGCACGCCTGCCTGGCCGCCGCGGACGCGCTCGCCGGTGACGGCATCGCGGCCCGCGTCATCGATCTGTACTCGGTCAAGCCCATCGACACCGGCACCCTGGTGGCGGCGGCCGCCGCCACCGAGGGCCGCCTGGTCGTGGCCGAGGACCACTCCCCCGCCGGGGGGCTGGGCTCCGCCGTGGCGGATGCCCTCCTCGGGGCCGGGGTGCAGGCCTTGCGGATCAGTCACCTCAGCGTCCGGGACATGCCCGGCTCAGGGACCGGCCAGGAGTTGCTGGCGGCAGCCGGCATCGACGCCCGGCACATCGAGGCGGCCGCCCGCGGGCTCCTCGGCGGGTAAGCCCTCCCGGCTGGCCAGCATCTGCACCGCGCTGTTCCCCGCTATTCGGTCCTGAGCACCACGGCGGCCTGGGTGTCCGCCGCGGCCCGCGCAGGTACGGCCGCGACCATGTTGGCCAGGATCAGCACGGCGGGCACAGACAGCAGCACGAGCGGCGAGATGACCGGCACCGGCTCGATCGCGAACCCGCGGGCCAGCACGGTCCAGGCCCAGCGGCCGGCCGCGATCCCCAGCGGCAGCCCGATGACCAGGCCCGTGGCGGCGATCGCGGTGGCCTGCCAGGCCACGGTGGCCCGGACCTGGCGGCTCACGAACCCGAGCGCCTTGAGGATGGCCAGGTCCCGGCGCCGGCGGTGCACCGACGTCACCAGGGTGTGCGCGATCGTGCCCACGGCGAGCAGGGTCAGCAGGGACGCCAGGATAAGCGGCAGCCCGTTCACGCCCTGCAGCTCGCGCACCTCGGGCGGGGGCACCGCGGGCAGCACGACACCCGGGAACTCGCGCCGGAGGCGGGCGATCGCCGCCGGGTCCCCCGGGTGGCGCAGCCGGACCAGGAACACGTTGACCGGCAGCCGGGTGCGGCTCAGCGCGTCCGCGCCGGCCAGCGTCAGCACCGCCCCGGAGCCCAGCTTCAGCTGCTCGTTCGTGATCTCCGGGGACAGCACGATCTGCCCGACGATGCGCAGCGGGACCGGCCCGCGCGGGCCCCGGCCGGTGATCAGCCCGCCGACCTGACGGTGCAGGGCCTGCAGTTCCCCCCCGCTGAGGGCGATCTCCCGGGGGCCGCGGGGCAGCCGGCCGGCCAGCACGGGCGGTGCCACATCGCCGCGCAGCAGCCGGATCCCGACGAACGGGACGTCGCGGCCGTTCATCACCGCGTCCCCCAGGCCCGTCGCGGTGAAGCCCGCGATGTCGGAGTCCGCGCGCAGCTTCGGCACGGTCTGCGCGCTGATGTCGCCCGAATGCGGGTTCCCGACCGCCACGTCCCAGTTCCAGCCCACGATCAGGGGATCGCGGATGACGTGGGTCAGGCTGGCCCCGAACACCAGGGCCGCGATCACGGCGGCCAGCGCGAGGACCGTGCCGAGGACGGCCGAGCGCACCGGCACCGCGCTGCGGTCCGCGCCGGGCTCGAAGGCGAAACGCACGCCGGACACCGCGGCGGGCGGGGAGCCCCGGCGGGCCATCCACCGGGCGATCAGCGAGCCGCGGCTCCTGGATCCGGCCGGCTGGCCCGCGGGCATCCTGGCCACCCGCTGGGCCGTTATCGCGACGCGGGCCGTCAGCAGCGCCACGGCCAGGACGCCCCCGCCCAGCAGGACGGGGGCGTCGAACGCGAGCCCGGGGGTGATCTCGGCCCGCCGGGCCAGGCCCACCGGCGTGAACACGGACAGCAGGTAGGCCACCGGCACGGCCAGGGTCATCCCGGCCACCGCGACCAGGGCCCCCGGGGCCAGCGCGGCCGCGAACAGCTGCCCCCGGCTGGATCCGAGCGCGCGGAGCACGGGCAGGTCCTCCGATCCGGCATAGGCCAGCCGGGCCAGGCTCTGACCCAGGATGATCAGCATCGCGAGCGCCACGATGATCCCGAACAGGAGCAGGGCCAGCGCCTGCAGTGACGTGCCCCGCTCGGCGGCGGCCGCGGCGATGGCGTCATCACTGCCCAGCTCGAACTGGGCCCGGCCCCCGGTCAGGCGGTTCACCTCGGCCCGGAAGGCGGGCAGGCCAGCCAGGCCACGGTCCAGGTGGAAGGAGAGCCCGGCCATGTTGCCGACCGATGCGGCGTAGCGGTGGTAGAACGCGGCGGTCAGGAACAGCGAGCCGGTCCCGGTGAAGATGACATCGGAGGGCGCCCCGGAACCCCCCAGGTCCGTGGGTGTCCGGATGATCGCGGTCACCCGCACGTCGGGCAGGATGACGGTCGGGTGCAGCACCTGGTTGTTGAGGACCGCCATCACCTGGCTGGGCCGGAACCCGCGGAGCTGGATCTTCGAGCCGACGTGCACGCCCAGGATCCGCGCGGCCGTCTCGTTGATCATGACCTCGCCGGCCCGGGACGGGCTGGCCCGCCGGCCGGCCACGATGATCGCCCGGGACTGCGGCGGGGTGTCGATCAGGGCCCAGGTCGTCACCTGGCCTGGCCGGCTGGCCCCGGGTCGGCCGGCCGGGGACGCGGCCATCAGCATGAACGCGCCCCGCTCGCTGTAGGCCAGGCCCGGCAGCCGGGCGATCCGGCTGAGGGTCCGGAACGGCACCCCGGCCACCTGGCCCTCGGTCGGCCCGGACCAGGCCAGGAACCGGCTGACCGCGGTGTCGGTCCGGCGTGCGCCCGCCAGCGAGACCAGCACCAGCGCCCCCATCAGGGCGGTGATGAGCGCCAGCACGAGCGGGCTGCGCCAGTCCTGCCGCAGCCCGGCGTGAACGCGCAGCCATACCGCCTGCATCCTGCTCCCGCCCCTGATGTGCGCCGGATCTCTTGTGCGATTGTGCCTCAGCCCGGCACCGCGGGGCGCGGTGGCTAGCACGAGACTTGCCGGGGAGCCAGCCCCCCTGCACTCAGATCAGCGGCCCAGAACTCAGCGGGCCCAGAACTCAGCGGTGCTGGGCGGCCGCCAGCAGCTCGCGGGCGATGATCAGCTTCTGGATCTCGCTGGTCCCCTCGTACAGCCGGTATAGCCGGGAATCGCGGTACAGCCGCTCGACCACGGTCGAGCTCATGTAGCCGAGTCCGCCGTGGACCTGCACCCCGCGGTCGGCGACCCGGGACACCATCTCGCTGCAGTACAGCTTGGCGGCGGACGGCCCGGCGGCCACGTTCTGCCCCGCGTCGTAGGCGTCCGCGGTTGACAGCACCAGCGACCGGCCCGCCTCGATCTCCGCGTAGGAATCCGCCAGCATGGCCTGGACCAGCTGGTAGCTGCCGATGAGCTGGCCGCCCTGCTTGCTGGTCGCGGCGTGCGTGACGGACTCGTCCAGGATCCGCTGCGCGGTGCCGACGCACACCGCCGCGATGTGCAGCCGGCCGCGCGCCAGGACGGTCATCGCGCTGCGGTAGCCACGCCCTTCGTCCCCGACCAGCCGGTCCGCCGGGACACGGACGCCGTCGAAGATCACCTCGGCGGTCCAGGCGCCGCGCTGGCCCATCTTGTGATCACGCGGCCCGACCGTCAGCCCGGGGCTCGCGGCGTCCACCGCGAACACGGAGATCCCGCGGCCGGCCTCGGCAGCGGGATCGGTCCGCGCGAACACGACGAACAGGCCGGCCAGCGGCGCGTTGGTGATGAACCTCTTGGTGCCCGACAGCACCCAGTCGCCACCGTTGGGCCCGCCGCCGTCACGCCGCGCCGAGGTCCGCAGGCCGGCCGGGCTGGACCCGGCCTCGGACTCGGTCAGCGCGAACGACGCAACCAGCTCCCCGGCCGCCAGGGCCGGCAGGAACGCCTTCTTCTGCGCGTCCGACCCGAACTTGGCGATCACCTGGCCGGCGATCCCGTTGTTGGTGCCGAACATGGACCGGAACGCGGGGGTCGCGTACCCGAACTCGAAAGCCAGCCGGACGTCCTGGGCCATGCTGACGCCGGACCCGCCGAACTCCGCGGGCAGCGCGTACCCGAACAGCCCGAGATCCGCCGCGGCCGCGCGGAGGTCGGCGGGGATCGCGTCGGTTTCCTCGATCTCGTCCTCGCGGGGCAGCACCTTCTCCCGCACGAACCGCCGCACCGCGTCGCGGACCTCACCGAACGTCGCCTCGTCCATGGGCCACCTCTCCTTCGGTTCCGATGCTCGCACCCGCTTTTCCCTAACGGAACCGTTCCAGCCGGACCCGCGGCGCGGGTGCTGCGCCCGCGATCCCGGGACGGGGTTTCCGGGCCGGGTGAGCGGCGGGGAACGGTCCTCGTTGCGGAAAAAGAAGAGGCCGGGCGCGCGAACGGGACCCCTGGCCGGGGTGACCAGCCATGATGGCCAGCCTTTCCGGCAGGGGTCCCGTCGCGTGCCCGCGGCCCGGGCCCGCGGGCGTTGGGCGGGCCGGGCCCGCCGGCGTTCGGTCAGCCCTGGCCGGCCCGGACGCCGGCCTCGACCTTGCCGCCGAGGTCCTTGTCCACGTTGCGCCAGTACTCGAAGGCGCGCTGCAGCACCGGCTCGGTCACCCCGTCGAGCAGGTGCCCCACGATGTTGCTGGCCAGCCGCTCGCGGGCGGCGTCGTCCATTACCTCACGGACCAGGGTGCCGGCCTGGCCCCAGTCGTCGTCCTGCTCGTGCAGGGAGTAGGCGGACCGCACCATATCGCCGTCGGCGTACCAGCCGACCGGACGGAGGTGCTCGCTGTCCGCGCGCGGGCCGCCCTTGGAGTTCGGCGCGTACACCGGGTCGGAGACGTTGACGACCCGCATCGCGCCGTCCTTGCTGTAGCTGTGCACCGGGACCCGGGGCGAGTTCACCGGGATCTGCTTGTAGTTCACCCCGAGCCGGGCGCGGTGCGCGTCAGAGTAGGAGAACCCGCGGGCCAGCAGCATCTTGTCCGGGCTCAGCGTGATGCCGGGGACCAGGTTGTTCGGCTCGAACGCCGCCTGCTCGATCTCGGTGTGGTAGTCGGTGACGTTCCGGTCCAGGGTCAGCCGGCCGACCTCGGTCAGCGGGTAGTCGCTGTGCGGCCACACCTTGGTCAGGTCGAAGGGGTTGAACCGGTAGGCCCGGGCCTCCTCGAACGGCATGATCTGCATCTTCAGGGTCCAGCTCGGGTACTCGCCGCGCCCGATCGCCTCGTACAGGTCACGCTGGTGGTAGTCACCGTCCGACGCGGCCAGCCCGTCGCCCTCCGCCTGGGTCAGGAACTCGATGCCCTGGTCGGTCTTGAAGTGGTACTTGACCCAGAACTTCTCGCCCGCGGCGTTGATCCACATGTAGGTGTGCGAGCTGTACCCGTTCATGTGCCGCCAGCTCTTCGGGATGCCGCGGTCCCCCATCAGCCAGGTGACCTGGTGCGCCGACTCCGGGGAGAGCGTCCAGAAGTCCCACTGCATGTCGTGGTCGCGCAGGTTGTTGTCCGCGCGGCGCTTCTGCGAGCGGATGAAGTGCTGGAACTTCAGCGGGTCGCGCAGGAAGAACACCGGGGTGTTGTTCCCGACCATGTCGTAGTTGCCCTCGGACGTGTAGAACTTCAGCGAGAAGCCGCGCGGGTCACGCCAGGTGTCGGGGCTGCCCCGCTCCCCGGCCACGGTGGAGAACCGGATGAGGGTGTCCGTGGTGGCGCCGGGCTGGAACACCGCGGCCTTGGTGTAGGCGCTGACGTCCTGCGTCACCTCGAAGTGGCCGAACGCGCCGCCGCCCTTGGCGTGCGGCTGCCGCTCCGGGATCCGCTCCCGGTTGAAGTTCGCCATCTGCTCGATGAGGTAATGATCCTGGAGCAGGATGGGGCCGTCCGGGCCCACGGTCAGCGAGTGCTCGTCGCTTTCCACCGGGGTGCCGGCATCGTTGGTCGTGGGTACGAACCGATTCTCAGTCACTGCCATACCTCCTCGTCACGCTGCCTTGTCACGCTGCCTTGCGGCAGCGGGGCTTTCAGCGGCCGGGCCCGAGTCCCAGCCGGGCCCGTGTCCTCGGCCAGGGGGCCGGGGCCGGAGGGCGCCGATCGCGCCATCGCCATCCCCGGTGCGGCCGCACCGGCGGCACGCCAGATGGTGCTGGTCACCGCCGGCCCGGCGGCTGAGCCAGCCCGGACTGCCCGCTGGCCCGGCCCGCTCTCCATCGCCCTGCCCCGTTATCCCCCCTGCCCGCGAGGCTGCGGCCCAACCTGCGCCCCGGGTCCCGTTTGCCATCCGCGGAAAGGCGGCCTAAGGTAGCGATATATCGGGATCGTATCGCGAGTGGATCACTTGGAGGGCCCGGATGAGCGCGGCATCGTGTGCCAGCGGTGACTTCAATCCTTACCTGCGCGGCGTCGCCCAGGCCGCGGAGGCTCTGCTCGGCCAGGCCCGGGACGCCTGGTCCGGCATGTCCGGCCCTGGGCACGAAAGCCGGGGCCACGAAAGCCAGGGACAGGAACACCAGGGGCAGGAACACCACGAGCGGGCCGGGCGGCGGGGCGCACCGTGGGCCCGGCGCGGCGGCCCCACCGCGCGCCCCGTCGGCTGGCCGGGTCCGGGCGGCCCGGGCGGATGGGGCGGATGGGGCGGCCCGGGGGGGCCGCCGGGCGGCTTCGGTGGCGGGCGGGGCTGGTGGCCCGGCCCGCCCGCGCCGCCCCGCGGGCCGAAAGCGAGCCGCGGTGACGTGCGCGCCGCCATCCTGGCCCTGCTGCGGGAAGGCCCCCGCAACGGTTACCAGATCATGTCCGAGGTCGAGGAGCGCAGCGGTGGCGCCTGGCGGCCCAGCCCCGGCGCGGTCTACCCGGCCCTCCAGCTGCTGGCGGACGAGGGGCTGATCGAGGCGGAGGAATCCGGCGGGCGGCGCACGTTCAGCCTGACCGAGGCCGGGCGGCGGCACATCGAGGAGGACCCGGACGCGGCCCGCCCGGCGTGGGAGGCGATGGCGCAGGACGAGCCCGGCGAGATGCCCGGCCTGTTCGCGCAGGCGGCCCGGCTGGGCGGCAGCATCGTGCAGCTGGCCCACGCCGGCACGCCGGAGCAGATCCGCGCCGCCGAGCAGCTGCTGGAACGGACCCGGCGGCAGATGTACCAGATCCTGGCCAGCGACGACCCGGACGAGGACGACGAGGAGTAAGCGGCGGCCCGGGCGCGAGCGGCGGGCCGATGATCAGCAGGCAGCGAGAAGACAAGGCAAGGGGATCAGCCATGGATGAGCGCATCCGTGCTTCTGACGCCGACCGGGAACGGGTGACCGCCCGGCTGCGCGACCACTACGCCGAGGGGCGGCTCACGTCCGAGGAACTGGACGAGCGGACCTCGGCGGCCCTGCACGCGAAGACCTTCGGGGACCTCCGCCGCGTCATGGCGGACCTGCCGGACCCGGTGCTGGTGCCGCAGGGCGCGCCGGGCCTGCAGCCGGCCGGGAGGCCCTGGCTCGCGCACCGCCGCGGCCCCCGATTCCTCCCGGTGCTGCTGCTCCTGCTGCTCTTCGCGGTGCTGGTCCCGGGGCCCGGCGGGTGGATGGTCTTCGCGTTCCTGAAGCTGTTCCTGGTGTTCTGGCTGGTGACCGGCCTGGCCGCGTTCGTGTTCGCCCGGCGGTTCCGGCGCCGCGCGTCGCGCGGCTGGCCGGGCGGCTACGGGAGCCGTCCCTACGGGGACTCACCTTCGGGCGGCTCGTCAGGGATGTAGAACATCCGCAAGGTCATCGGCCGGGCGCCCGGCGGGGCGTCCTGCGCGGAGTGCCCGTACTTGTGCAGCAGCGCGACGTACTCATCGTGCAGCGCGTCCAGGTCCCCGGCGGTGTAGTAGCCGCCGGCCCGGGAGGCCCTGGCCCACTGGGCGGAGGCGGTGGCCGCCCTGGCCACCGCCGCGCTGCTGGCTGCCGCTGGCCGCGGCCGCCGGCTGGCTCGCGGCCAGCCTGCTGCGCAGGAACCGGTGACGGGTCCCGGCGCGGGCGGTGAACTCCGTCAGCGCAGGACCGGCGGGGTGACCTGGCCGTGCCCGGTGGCGGCCTCGAAGGCCTGCGCCACCTGGAGCAGCGGCCAGTCCGCCCGGCGGCGGCCGACCAGCTGGAGCCCCACCGGCAGGCCGTCCGGGGTGAAGCCGGCCGGCACGGAGACGGCCGGGAGCCCGGTGACCGAGATCAGGTAGGCCGACGCCATCCAGTCCAGGTACGTCCGCTGCGGCTCGCCGTCGATCTCGTGCACCCAGTCCAGGGTGACGTCGAACGGGACGACCTGGGTGACGGGGCAGGCGAGCACGTCGACGGACCCGAAGAACTCGCTGACCCGGTCGGCCAGCGCGGCGTGCAGCTCGGTGGCGCGGCTCAGGTCGGCCACGCTCAGCGCCAGGCCGCGCTCGGTGTTCCAGGTCACGTTGGGGCCGAGCTGGCCAGGATGGCGGCGCAGCAGCGGGCCGAAGGAGGTCGCGAACCGGAACGCCCGGCGGGTCCGGAACACCTCGTCGGCGCCGGACAGGTCCGGCGCCGCATCGGTCACCTCACAGCCCAGCTCCGCGAGCACCTGCCGGGCCGGGGCGAGCACGTCCCGCACGGCCGGCTCCACCGGCAGGCCGAGGTCAGGGCTCCACGCGACCCGGACGCCGCGCAGGTCCCGGGCGAGCAGCCCGGCGACCTGACCGGGCTGGATGCGCGGCGCGGGCGCGTCCAGGGCCAGCGGCACCCGCGGGTCCGGGCCGGACAGCACCGACAGCAGCAGCGCGACGTCGGCGACCGTGCGCCCCATCGGGCCCTCCACCCCGAGGACGTCCGCGACGTCGGTGACGGGCCAGGCCGGCACGCGGCCCGGCGAGGGCCGCAGCCCGACCACGTTGCAGAAACCCGCCGGATTCCGCAGCGAGCCGCCGAGGTCGCTGCCGTCCGCGAGGCTGATCATCCGCGCGGCCAGGGCCGCCGCCGCGCCACCGCTGCTCCCCCCGGCGCTGCGGCTCAGGTCATAGGGGTTGCGGGTGGCGCCGAACACCGGGTTGACCGTGTGCGAGCCCGCGCCGAACTCCGGCGTGTTGGTCTTGCCCAGGCTGATCGCCCCGGCCTGCGCCATCCGCTGCACCACGAGCGCGTCGTGATCCGGGACATGGCTGGCGAACAGGACCGAGCCGTAGGTGGTGCGCACGCCCGCCGTGTCGTGCAGATCCTTGTGGGCGACCGGCAGCCCGTGCAGCGGGCCCGGCTCGGCCCCGCGGGCCAGCGCCTCGTCCGCGCGGGCCGCCCGGTCCATGGCCGCGCCGAAGGTCCGGGTCACCACGGCGTTGACCGCCCCGTCCACGGCCTCGATCCGCTGCACGTGCGCCGCGGTGACCTCGCGGGCGGACACTTCCCGGCGGCGCAGCATCCCCGCCAGCGTGACTGCGTCGCTCGCACACAGGTCCGTCATCGCGCTGCTCCCTCGGGCCGGGCGGCCGGCGTCTGCCGCAGGGCCGGGCGGTCCCGGCCCATCTCATCTTGACTGGTGGTTGACCGCCAGCAGGCCGGCATTTCGCTTTGGCCCGGGCGACCCGCCCGGGCCGGGAGATTACCCTGGCGGAGTTTCCGCCCCGCCCCGGAAAAGCGTCCCGCCAATCGACGGAAGGTCTGGTCATGGCCATATATCAGCACATCCGGCACCCACGGATTGCCTCGCGGCTCGCCGAAAACCCGGTGAAAGTGGCCGATCTGCTGCCGCGGGGCTCGGCGGTAAACCGCTTCAACACGAAAGTCGCGCTGCTGGTCACCACCATCGTGGGCAGCATGTGGTGCGCGTACGCCTTCGCATTGTTCGACCTGATCAGCCTGCCCGCGGCGATCAGGGGCGGTCCCGCGACGATTGTCCAGTGGGTCGCGCAGACCTTCCTGCAGCTGGTGCTGCTGTCGGTCATCATGGTGGGCCAGAACGTGCAGGCCGCGGCGGCGGACAAGCGCGCCGAGGCGACGTTCCACGACGCGAGCGCGACCCTGCACGAGGTCGCGCACGTGCAGGGCCACCTCGCGGCCCAGGACGAGCTGCTCACCCGGATCGCCGAGCGGATCGGCCTGAGCCCGGTGCCCGTCATCGACGCACCGGAAGGTGGCGAGGAGACGCCGGCTCAGGCCGCGGACGAGTGACCTGGGGCCGGGCCGCCGAGGTGCGGGCCCATGAACTCCAGGGCGGTGGGCCAGTGCCGCCCCCAGAACGCGGAGTCGTGGCAGCCGGGCATGATGCCGCCGGGCACCGGGCGCCGGGTGAGAGCCGCCAGCCGGGCCCGCACCCGCGTCGTCTCCGGCGCGAAGGGGTCGTCCGTCCCGCACGCCACGTACGCGGGAACGTGCCGCAGCGCGGGCAGGCCGGAGAACACGTTGTTGCGGGCGAAGTTCGCGGGGCTGTCGAAGGCGGCGGCGTTGGCGGCGCGCGCGTCGTCGTAGGTGGCGAAGACGGCCGGCGACAGGGCCGCGACAAAGGCGGCCGCCGGGGAGCTGGTGCCCCGGCTGGTGCCGGTGCTGGTGCTGGCCCCGGTGCTGGCCAGGCGCTCGGCGATCAGCAGGGCGCCGAAACCGCCCATGGACTCGCCGCCGACGCCGACCCGCGCGGTCCGCATCCCGGCCGCGGCGGCCCGGGGCAGCACCTCATGGACGATCATGCCAGCCGGGTCGTCGCCGCCGGCGTGCTCGTGCCAGTAGGTCTCCCCGCCATCCACGCAGACGATCGCGAACCTCGTCACCCGGGCCCGGGTCATGGACGGCGCGATGCTGGCGGCCATGCTGGCCGCGGTGCCGCCCGCCCCGTGCAGGCCGATCATCACGCCGAGCCCGTGCGGCGAGGCCGCGCCGGCCGGGATCAGCGTCACCATCCGCACCTGGCGGCGCCGGTAGGCGGAGTAGAACGAGACCTCATGCCGGGCGGGTCGGGCAGGCCGGCCGCGGCAGGGCGGTCCCGCAGGCGCCGGTCATCCGGGCCAGCGTGTACCTGCCGGGCAGCGTCCCGTCCCGCACCAGCTCATAGCCGCCCGCCAGGCCGGTCACGACGGCCAGCCCGGCCCCGCCGGCCAGCACAGCCCGCCGGGACAGCCGGGGCGCGCCGCCCGTCATGGCTTGCCCGCCACACGGTGGCGGGCGTAGCTCTGGACGAACCGGCGCAGCAGCGCGTGCGGGTGGACGACGTGGCTGGCGTGGGCCCGGGCCTTGAGCTCGTCCGCCTGCGCCGGCGGGAAGTACCCGGCGTTCTTGTACACGTCGATCCGGGTGGATAGGCCGTCCGCGTCCAGTTCGGGATGGAACTGCGTGGCGTAGACCCGGGAGCCGATCCGGAACGCCTGGACCGGGCAGCCGGCCGAGGTGGCGAGCAGGACGGCATGCCGCGGGAGGTGGCTGATCGCCTCCTTGTGCCCGGTGAACGCGTCGAAGCTAGCGGGCAGCGCGCCCAGCAGCGGGTCCTGGCGGCCTTCCGGGGTGAGCGTGATCAGGACGGTCCCGACCGGCTCGGCGTGCCGGCGGTCAACCACGGCGCCCTGATGACTGCCGAGGGCCCCGATGCCGTAGCAGGCGCCGAGGAACGGGAAGTCCTCGCCGATCACCCGGTCGAGCAGCCCGCGCAGATCGGCCTCGACCCGCCGCTGGACCGCTGACTTGGAGCTCTCCGGGTCACTGGAGTTGAACGGCCCGCCGCCGAGCAGGATGCCCGACCAGTCCCGCAGGTCGATGGCGCCCAGCGCGCGCTGCTCCAGCCGGAAGCGGCGCAGGTCGGGCTCGCCGAGCCCGGCGAACCGGAGGAACAGGTCGTACTCGCTATCTGCGGCGGCATCCTCTGGGCGGGTAGCCAGCAGCAGGAACGGCTTCACAAGATCACCCTAGCCGTCCCGGGGTGCCGCCCGGCGGTCGTCGTTAAGCCCGGTGATGCCCGGTCAGGCGCGAGGCAGGCTATCGGCCAGCGCCGCCGCCTCGGCCTGGATGCCGGCGGCCAGGTGGTCAACGTCGGCGAGCAGGGTCGGGTCCGCGACCAGCCCGACGTTCAGCGTGCCGGCCAGGGACACCACCGCGACGCGCAGGGCATGGTGCTCGCCGATCTCGGCGAGCGAATACAGCGCGCGGACCGGGACTCCCAGCACGCGGACCGGCCGGCGGGGCCCGGGGACGTTCGAGACGTTCAGGGCGAAGGAGCGGGGATGGGACAGGACGTCCTCGGCGAAGCGGCTGAGCCGCGGGGTCCGGGCGAGCCGCTGCATGACCGCGTCGAGGTGCTGCGCGTCGTGCTCCTGCTTACGGATCAGGGTGGCGTGCCGGATGACGGCCAGGCGCTCCAGCGGGTCGGCTGACCCGAGGGGCAGGTCGAGGCAGAAGAACGAATCGCGGTTGCCCGGCTGGGCGTCCGCGCTCCCGGACGGCGGGGTGTGCAGGCTCCCGGGCGGCGGCGGGGTATGCAGGCTCACCGGCACTTTCACCCGGACGGCGCCGAGGTGGCCGTGATGAGCCTCGATCCAGCGCCGCAGCCCGCCCGCCACCACGGTCAGCACCGCGTCGTTGACGGTCGCGCCGTCCGTGGCGGCCGCCACGCGATGCAGTTCGTCCAGCCGGGTAGCGGTGAAGGCCACCGTCCGCCGACCGTCGATGTGCCCATCGAACGGCGACCGCAGCCAGGGCTGTGGCACCTCCCGGGCGGCGGCCAGCAGCGTGGCCAGCCGGTGATGCGCGGCCGGGCGGGCCGCCCGCGGCGACCGCCGCCGCGTGCGGGACATGGCGGTGCGCGGCGCGGCGCCCGCCTCCTCATCCCACAGCACCGCGCTGGCCATGCGCATAGCCGTCATGCCGTCAGCCAGGGCATGGTGGATGCGCCAGATCAGCGCGCTCCCGCCGCCGGCCAGCCGCGGGATCACGTCGATCCGCCACAGCGGCCGGGACCGGTCCAGGTGCTGGGCGAAGATACCCGCGACCAGCGCCCGGAACCCGGCCTCATCGATGGGCCCCGCGGCCGTCACCTCCACCACCTGGGCCGTGACATCCACCTGGGGGTCCGGCACCCACCAGGGCTCGCCATCGATCTCGCCCAGCCGCATCGACAGGCCGGGGGCGCGGGGCAGCCGCCCGGCGATTGACGCCCGCAGCGCATCAAGGGCCAGTGTGCCGTCCAGCATGATGACCTTGCAGGTGTGCCCGGCCACGGTCTCGTTCTCCAGGGCGAGGATGCTCAGGTCCTCACGGGAAAGGGGCCGGGCCCCCGGCAGCACCTCATCAGCCAGCATCGCCGACGCACCCCCTACGCCGGGACCCGCCCGGTCAATTGCGGCACTTTGCGTAGTCAGTACTATACGTAGTGCTACGTATAGCCTGCGCCGCGGCCGGCCCGCCCGCCCGCCGCGGGGCAGGCTGCCGGCGCGTCCCCGCGTACAGTGCCCGTGACATACTCCTGGCTGCTGCCCCGGTGCTGGCGCGCCGGAAGGGTACTGGCGTACCGGAGGGAGGCCGGATGAGCCCGGCTATGCCCTTCGACGAGGCCACCTCGCGCCGGGTCGAGGCGACCTACCGCACCCCCGACGTCGCCGGGCAGCGCCGCGCCGTCCGGGCCGCGCTGGGCCTGCAGCCTGGCGAGCATGTCCTGGACATCGGGTCAGGACCGGGTTTCCTGGCCCGCGAGATGGGCCGCCAGGCCGGGCCGGATGGGTCGGTCACCGGCGTCGAGCCGAGCCAGGACATGCTCTCCATCGCCCGTGCCCGGCCCGGGGAGGCCGATTCGGCCCCGGTCGGGTTCCGGGCGGGCGAGGCCACCGCCCTGCCCTGCGCCGCGGAGTCGTTCGACGCCGTCACCTCGACTCAGGTGTACGAGTACGTCGATGACGTGCCTGCCGCGCTGGCCGAGGCCTGGCGGGTGCTGCGCCCGGGTGGCAGGCTGCTCGTGCTCGACACCGACTGGGACTCGATCGTGTGGCGGTCCAGCGACCATGACCGGATGCGCCGCGTGCTGCGCGCCTGGGACGGCCACCTGGCCGACCCCCACCTGCCGAGGCGGCTCACCGGGCTGCTCCGGGACGCCGGCTTCGCGGTGACCCACCGGGCGGCCATCCCGCTGCTGAACGTGGGCTACGACCCCGACACCTACAGCGCGGGGCTGATCGGATTCATCTGCGCGTTCGTGCCCCGGCACAGCGACATCAGCGCGGGCGAGATCGCGTCCTGGGCCGGTGACCTCGCCGGGCTCGGCCCCGATTACTTCTTCAGCCTCAATCGCTACCTGTTCCTCGCCGTCAGGAGCTAGACCCGCACAGGTCACAGGACCGGCCGCCCCGGCGCCGGATCACCCGAAGGGAACGTGCCCATGAACTTCATGCTGATCATGAAGAACGAGAAGTCTGACCTGGTGGCCATCGGCCCGGTGGCCCTGGAGTACCAGGCCGCGGTGCTCCGCGATGAGATCGAGGACAGCTCCGGCTGGACGGGCGTCGGCATCGCCCGGATCCTCACCGAAACGCAGGCCCGCGACGTCGCCACCGCCGCGCACCCGTAGCGGCCCGCGGGCGCTGACTGCCCGCCGTGTCGCTGACTGCCCGCCGTGGCGCTGCCCGCCCGCCGCCCTGCACGGGGTCAGTGCGGCGGGGGTCACTCAGGCCTCGGGGGTGTACCGCCGGGGCCAGGGCCTGGCCCCGGCCGGGGGGAGGCCGTGGGCGGCCGGGCTCAGGGCTGGTCCCGCCTGTTCGCCGAACAACGCCATCTCGTACGCGACCTGGCCGATATCGCAGTCGGCCCCGGCCAGGACGACCAGGACGGCACCGTGGCCGACCGCCCGCACCATCAGCAGGCCCTGCTTCATCACCACGACGCTCTGGACGACCGGCCCGCCCTCGAAGATCCGGGCCGCGCCGCGGGTCAGGCCGGACAGGCCGGAGGTGATCGCCGCCAGCTGGTCCACACGGTCGGGCGGGAAGTCGCGGGAACACGCCAGCGGAAGCCCGTCGGCCGAGACGACCGCCGCGCGCGCGACATCAGGGACCCGGTCCGTGAACGCGGTGATAAGCCAGTTGAGGTCGGGCACCTCCGCCACGCATTCCCCTCCCTGTCGTCGCTGCCCTCGTCCCGGGACGGCGCGCATCATCCCCTGGGCGCTGCGGGGCCCCCGGGCGCTCCGGGCGGCGGCCAGATGACGCGGAGCACGCATTCTGCCCAGTCCCCGGGAATCCGCCGGGAGTGCAGGTATTGCGCATAGAACGAGCCCACGAGCAGGCTGACCGCGGTGTCGGGGTCAAGGCCTGGCTCGAGCTGTCCCGCCCGCACGCCCCGGGCCAGGGCCTGCCGCAGGCCCTCACTGGCCGGGTCCTCGATCCGCTGCCGGAAGCGCGCGAGCAGTTCCGGGTGACGCCGTTCCTCGGCCAGGAGGGTGCCGAGGATGGCCATCCCGTTCCGCCTGGCCAGGTTGACCCGCAGGTTCTCCAGGATGGCCAGCGCGTCGGCGCGCGGGTCATCGCTGGCCCGGGGCAGCGGCTCGGTCCGCATAGCGCTGATCGCGGCCATGGTGAGGTCGAGCTTGTCGCGGAACCTGCGGCGCAGGCTGGGCGGCGTGGTGCCGGCCGCGGCCGCTACCCCCTCCATGGACATCCCGGCGTACCCACGCTCCGCCAGCTGGAGTACCGCGGCACGGAGGATGGCGGTGTCCAGGCCCGTATCCCGGGGACGCCCGGGGGACCTGGACCCGGCGCCGCTGGCCCTGGCCAGCCCGGAGCCAGGCAGGCCCCTGGGCCAGGCGCCGGCCGTCGCCGCGGACCGGGTGCCGTTCCCCAGCGCTGTCGCGTGCACTACCCGCATGTCACCACCATTGACCTCCCCACCTCCCACACGGGGAAGACCGCCGCGGCCCGCTGAGCCGTTACTTTCGGGAACGAACCGTTCAGAGGTGGCTAAATCTCCTGCGGAGCAGGCGTTTTCGTGCCGATACTCGCCTGTGTGATCGGCGATGACTTCCCAGCCGTACTCGCCGCAGCGCAGGACGGCAGCGAAGATGCGTTCGCTGCGCTGTGGCGCGACGGCCACCCGGCCATGCTGCGCTACCTGCGGGTCGCCGCGCCGGACGCCGCGGAGGACGTCGCCGGGGAGATCTGGGTCCAGGTGATCCGGGGCCTGGCAGGCTTCCGCGGCGACGAAAAGGCCTGGCGCGCCTGGCTGTTCACGATCGCCCGCAGGCGTGCCCTGGACGAACGCCGGCGGCGCGCACGTCACCCGGTGGCGCCGCTCATGGATCTGCCGCGGCATCTGGAACCGAGCACCCCCGATGCGGCCGGGCAGGCCCTGGACAACCTGGCCTCCGAGGCGGCCCTCGCCGCCGTGGCGGCCCTCCCGCCCCACCAGGCGGAGGTGATCCTGCTCCGGGTGGTGGCCGGGCTGGACACCGAGACGGTCGCCCGGCTGGTGGGCCGGAGCCCGGGGGCGGTCCGGGTCGCCGCGCACCGGGGCCTGCGCCGGCTGGCCCAGATCATCACCATGACCGGTGTAACGCCATGAACGGCCGCGGCGGTTGGGACGGTGACATGCCGAACTCCCCGGGGTCAGTACGAGGCGGCGTCCCGCCGGTCGAAGACGCCGCCTACGAGGCGCTGCTCGCCGGGAGCCTCCGGCCAGCGGACGCAGACGAGGGGCTGCGCCCGCTGGCGGAGGCCGTCGCGGCGCTGACCGTGGCGCCGTCCGCCCGCGAGGCGGCGGGCGAGGAGGACGCCAGGGCCGCCTATCGCGCCGAGTTCGTCCGGCCCTCCCGTCCCGCGCGGGCCGGCCGCCGCCGCAGGCGGGTGCTCGCCTCGGTGCTCGCCGCCAAGCTGGCGGCGGCGGCGGTCGTGACCGCCGGTGGCCTGACCGCCGCGGCCTACGCGAACGTGCTGCCCGCCCCGGTGCAGAACTTCGCGCACCGCACCGTGGGCGCGCCCGCGCCGCACGCGGCCTCGCCTGCGGGGCGGCCAGCCACCCCGGCCGGGCCGGGGCCGTCCGGCCCGGGGGCCAGCCACCCTGGCCGCACGCCGTCCGCGGCGCCTTCGCACAGCCCGGCTGGCCGCTCCCCCGGGAAGCCGCCAGTCACCCGGCCCACCCGGCCCACCCGGGCCATCCCAGTCACCCGGCCCACCCGGGCCATCCCAGTCACCCGCGCCCACCCCAGCCACGGGCCCTCCAGCCACCCAACCGGGCACCCCTAGCGAGGATCCGCACGGGCCAGCGGCCGCGGCCGGCACGGCGCACGATCCCGCGGTGCGGGCACCGGCCCCGGATAGGGCCGGGTGCCTGCCGGCGGCCAGTACCGTAAGGGCTCTATGTCTTCTCCTGGATTGCTGCTCGCGGGGCGTTACCGGCTGGAGCGCCGGATCGCCGCCGGCGGGGTGGGCGAGGTGTGGCGGGCGGAAGACCTGGTGCTGGCCCGGCCCGTGGCGGTGAAACTCCTCCAGCCGGGCTACGCGAGCCACCCGCAGACGCTGGCCAGGTTCCGCGCGGAGGCCCGGCACGCCGGCTCGCTGACTCACCCCGCCATCGCGCAGGTCTACGACTACGGGGAGTCTGGCCCGGCGGGGGCGCCCTATCTGGTCCTGGAGCTGGTGGACGGCCCGTCGCTGGCCGGATCGCTGGCCGCCGGCCCGCTGGGCAGCGCGGCCGCGATGGACGTGGTCGCCCAGGTGGCCGCCGGCCTGGCCGCCGCCCACGCCGCCGGCCTGGTTCACCGCGACGTGAAGCCCGCCAACCTGCTGATGGGCCGCGATGGCTCGGTGAAGATCACCGATTTCGGGATCGCGCACGCGGCGGGCTCCGCACCGATCACCCAGGTAGGCACGCTAGTGGGCACACCGGCCTACCTGGCCCCGGAGCGGGCCGCCGGCCAGCCCGCCACCCCCGCCAGCGACGTGTACTCCCTCGGCATCGTGGCGTTCGAATGCCTGACCGGGATACTCCCCTACCAGGGCACCCCGCTGGAGATCGCGAGCGCGAACCGGCTCCAGCCACTGCCGCCGCTGCCCCCGGCGGTGCCAGCCGCGGTGGCGGCGCTGGTCACCGACCTGACCGCCAAGGACCCGGCGGACCGGCCGGGGAGCGCCGCGGAGGTCGCCGCCCGGGCGGCCCGGCTGCGCGACACGCTGGACGCCGGGCGGCCAGCGCGGTCCGGCCGCCCGGGAACGGCGGCCGCGCCGCCCGGACGGCCGCCTGCGCGCGCGCACACGGCCGTCCTGCCCGATCCGCAGGCTCCGACGACCGAGATGCCGGACTGGCCGCCGGACGGACCGGGGTCCGGGCGGCCCGACCACCCAGGGCCGGGGCGGCCAGGCCGGGCCCGGGCCGCCTGGGTCGCCGGGCTGGCCGCCATCGTGGTGGCCCTGGCCGCGTGGCTGCTGGCCAGCGCCGGCAGCGGGCCGCCTAGCCCCGCCGCCCGCCCACCCCAGGCGTCCCCCGCCGCCAGCACCCAGGGCCCGGCGACGGTGACCGTCAACGCCGCGGCCCTCGTGGGCCATCCGGTGGGCGCGGTGCGCCTGCGGCTGGCCCGCCTGGGCCTGCGCTCCCAGGTGGTCCGGTCGGCGGCCGGGGAACAGCGGCCCGGCGTTGTCGTGTCCGTGCAGCCCACCGGGCTCGTGACGCCAGGAACCGTCATCACGGTGACGGCCGCGGCCGCGCGCCCCGGCCACCGTCATCATCAGGCCAAGCACCACGGGGACGGGAACGGCGGCCCCGGGCCGGGCGGGGACTGACTCCGCGTTCCACAACGGGCACGCGGACCTGATCAGGGAAATGGTCGCCAGCTGGCCTAGGACGTTAACTGCGCGTTCCGGGCCGACCCGGAACGCTCAGTTCCTTAGTGGGCCGCGTCGTACTTGCGCTCCACGTCCGCCGGGATCCGTCCCCGGTCGCTGACCACGAGGCCCTGCGCCTTGGCCCAGTCCCGGACGCTGGCGCTGTGCTGGCGGGTGCTGGCTGTCCTGCGGCTTGCGCCGGGAACCCGCCTGACCTTCCTGGCGTGCGGGATGAACCGCTGGGCGACCTTGTCCAGGCCCCGGCCGTCCTTCACGCACAGATCGATCTCGAGCGTCTGCCCGTCGAGGCTGATCGACCGGGTCCGCGTCTCCTTCGTGCCTCCACAAAGGTCGCAAGTCATCGTGACAGTAGTCTGTGTCGCCATTTCCCCACCCCTGAAGCTCCGTTACCGCTCCGCGTGAGGATACACGGCTCAGCCATTCACCCACGTCAGGGACTCGCCCAAGGCGGGGATTCAGAGCGTTTCAGGCGACTGCCGGGCTCGCCAGCACATCGAAGTCCCCCGTCTTCACCCGCTCCAGGAACACGGCCCACTCCGCCGGGGTAAACACGAGCGGGTCCCGGCCGGGGAACTTGGAGTCACGCACCAGGACGTTGACGTCTTCCACGCCCTGGCGCCAGGCGATCTCCACGCAATTGCCGTCGGTGCTGTGGCTGGACTTCCGCCACGGCAGATCCGCGCTGTCCATGAACTCCACGAGAGGCGCCCTTCGTCAGCTGGCCGCGAGCGATTCGCGCTGCCTGACCTGCGCCACAGCATGCGGCAGGCGCGTGGACGCCAACCTTGCACCCGCCCTGACGCTTACCTTGCCGCCCAGGTCACGGCACCTCTTAGCGAAACGGAGCGCCTAGCGGGGAGCCATCGCGGCGCAGACGGCGAGCAATTCCGCGTGCCGGAGCGCGGCGAGCACCGTGGGGTGCACCGTGAGGCTGAGCTGCTCGGTCGCGGTGACGGTGACCGAGTTGGCTCCGGTGCGGCTGGCTGCGCCCAGCTGGGTGTACCCGAGGACGTTGCCGGTGTGCCCGTACATGGTTCCGCACCGGGTGCGGTAGCGGAAGATCGCCAGTCCGGCCGCGTTGGCCCCGGGGCCGGGCGGAGATGAGCTGCCCGCGGCGAACCGCAGCTGGGCTGCCTGCACCCGCCGGGAGAAGAACCGGTGCGCGAGGTAGGCGCGGATGAACCGGTTGGTGTCGGCCGCGGTGGCGACGATTCCGCCGGCGGCCCACGCGGCGGAGGCGGTGTACACCTCACTCACATCCTCGGCCGGGTGCCCCGGCTGCAGCGCGTACCCGTGCAGGTAGGGGCGGGGCAGCCGGTATCCGGCCGGCAGGCTGGCCTGGCGGAGGCCAGCTGGCCGGTAGACGAGCCTGCGCAGCAGGGCGCGGTAGCTGCGGCCGGCCGCCGCGCGGGCCATCAGGGCGACGGCCGTGTTGTCGGAGTTGTCGTACTCATAGCGGCTGCCCGGCCTGAACTGCAGCGGCTTGTGCCAGACGTACCGCAACAGCCGGCGGGGCGGGATGGGCCGGCGCGGCGCTCTCTGGAGGCGCCGGGCCAGCGCCTGGCTCGAGGTGTAGTCGGGCAGGCCGCTGCGGTGCTGAAGCATCTCGCCCAGCGTGACGCGGTGCCAGGCCCTGGGCAGCCCGGGCAGCCATCGCCCGATCGTGTCCGTGAGCCGGAGCCTTCCCCGGCTGACGAGGCTGAGCGCCACGGCCCCGTTGAAGGCCTTGGAGAAGCTGGCCAGCCGCTGGTGGTCATGGGTGGACAGGGGCCGGGGATGAGCCAGGCTCGCGGTGCCCGCCTGGTACACGGCACGGCGGCTGCCGTGCTGGACGATCACGATGACGCCGGGCGGCCCGGACGGCATGGCCACCAGCTTGTTCAGGGCCTGCTGGAGGAGCGCTCCGCCGGGGGCTGAGCCTCCCGCCCGGGCGGCCGCAGCCGCGCGGCCGGGTGCGGCGGGCATCGCGGCGGCCAGGACGCCGCTCACGGCCACGGCTGCGGCCACCCTCGTCACGCAAAGTCGTCGTGTCATAACTCATAGTAATCACACGTTCACGCTGCGTCCTGGCCCGCCGCCGGGCCAGCTCTGGCCGTTGCGGCCGTACTCCCGGTCAGGGTGGCAGCGGTGAGGGGTGCCGGGGCTCGTAGATGGGAAATTCCGACCCGTCCGGCAGGCGGACCGCGGCCAGCAGCCCCCACCCTTGATCGGTGACGTCCTTCGCTACTTCGATTCCTTGGCCCCGCAATTCGGCGAGTGTCGCCTGGATGTCATCACACATCAGGTAAAGCTCATGGTGAGCGTCACCTTCGGTGGGATGCACGGCCAGCTCGGCTGGGGGCAGGGCGAAAATCAGCCAGCCACCGCCCGCATCCACCGAGGGCAGTTCGAGCACATCCTTGAAGAAGGCGCGAACCTTCGCGGCTTCGGGCGAGAACACGATCGCATGAGCGCCAGTGATCACGCCCTGAGCCTAACTGCCTGGCCAGCGAAAGCGGGAAGGTGGCTGGAGAACCCCGCCGGGCGAGTCACGGGCGGACGGCCCGCAGCAGCACGTAGTCGATGATCCGGCGTCGCCAGAGCAGGTTCACCTGCCGCAGCAGCAGGCGCGCGGCGGCCTGCTGTCCGGCCGGCGCGCGGCCGCCGCCCCGTGGGCCAGCCGCGCCGCGGCGAGCCGGATCGCGGGGGCGATGACGCGATCACCGCACACCGTGACCTCCACCTCGGCCAGGCCAGCGGCCCGTGCGGCCGCAGCGATCTGCCCCGCGGTCATGGCCATGCTGGGCCGGAGCCCGAACACGCGCAGCTGAGTCAGGCCAGCCAGCAGCTCGGCGGGGCTCAGCGGCCACCGCTGGACCGGGATGTCGGAGATGCTCAGCACGCCGCCCGGCCGCAGCACCCGGTAACACTCTGCGAAAAAGGCCTGGCGGGAGCGGAAGTGGAACGCTGCCTCCACGCTGATGACCCCGTCGATGGTCTGATCGGCGACCGGCAGCCGGGTAGCGTCGGCCGCCACGGCCGCGGCCCCGGCCTCCCTGAGCCGCTCCCGGCCTGCCGCCAGCTGCCACTCGGTGATGTTGACCGCCACCAGCCGGCGCGGGCGGACCGTCCCGGCGATCAGCGGATCCTGGGTACCGAGCCCGTTGCCTGCATCCAGGATCACGCCCCCGGCGGGCAGCGCGGACGCGAGCGTCGTGACCAGCCGCCGGCAGGCGTCTTCGGCCTCAGCCTCCGAACCCGGCCCCTCCCACAGCCCCAGGTTCAGCCAGCCCGGGGCCGGCGCCAGGAAGAAATCCGATCCGATGCTCTCGTAAACCCGCGCGGCGGGATTGCGGCCCTGCCGGAACATCGCGGCCACGTGCCGTCCATGCTGGCGCGTCCATCCCGCGATCGACGCTGGCCTGGCTGCCATCCCACACCCCCCTGCGGAACACTGCTCCGCCGCGGACTGACCACACAGTTACCAAGCTCATCTGGTGATTAAACCTGCGCGCCGGGCGGGTCTGGCGATCTGGGCACATCTGCCGCCCCGGGCTGGTGTCGGGGGCCCGTGGGCCGGGGATGATCGCGATCGCACGTTTCTTCTCCCGCGCGTAGCAGTTCTTATTGCGCACCGACCGTAAGGAGACCCGGATGACGTCACGAGCGGCTTTCTCACCCGAGGAGTGGAAGGTGGTGCTCGAAGGCCCGCCGAGCGCCGGCATGATCGTGGTCACCGCGGCGCGCGGGGGAATGATCCGCGAGTCAATCGCGATGTCGAAGGCCTACGCCGAAGCGCGCGCCCAGCACGGCGAGAGCGAGCTCCTCGACGAGATCGTCGCGGCCAAGCCCGAGACAGACCACACGAGGTATCACTCCGCCGCGGAACTCAGGGAGAACGGGCTGAAGCACCTCCGCGACGCGGTGGCACTGCTCGGCAGCAAGGCGACGACCGGGGAAGTCGACGAATACCGGCGCTTCGTCCTCGCTCTCGCGGGCAAGGTCGCGGCGGCGCACAAGGAGGAAGGGCAGAGCGTGAGCCCCGCCGAGGCTGAGGCGATCCAGGAGATCACGACGGCGCTCGGGCCTGTCAGTTCATGATCAAACCGGTCAGCCGTACGTGCCGGGCGCCAGGCGGGGTGCGGCTACGCTTAACGGGCAAGCCCGCGGTCCGCGGGAACACTCCGCGGTACCCCAGGGAGACTGGCGGGCATGGCCCAGAGCATCCAGGTCGGCGACAAGGCTCCCGACTTCACCCTTCCGGCGCAGTCCGGTGACCCGGTCCGGCTGCAGGACCGGCTCGGCGAGCGGGTCGTCGTCCTGTACTTCTACCCCAAGGACGACACCCGTGGCTGCACCGCCGAGGCGTGCGCCTTCCGCGACAGCTATGAGGCCTTCACGGAGGCCGGCGCCGAGGTGATCGGCGTCAGCTCCGACTCGGTTGGCAGGCACGCCGCCTTCGCCGGCCGGCACGAACTGCCGTTCACGCTGCTCAGTGACCAGGGCGGCCAGGTCCGCAAGCTGTACGGGGTGCCGGCCGTGCTCGGCCTGCTGCCCGGCCGGGTCACCTACGTGATCGACCGCCAGGGCACGGTCCGGCACATCTTCAACTCCATGACGAACATCGGCCGGCACGTCAGCGACGCGGTGAAGGTGGTCCGGGAACTGCAGGCCGGCCAGGCGGCCTGACCGGGTCATGCCGGCCCTGATCGACACCGTCGCCTGGGTGCACGTGGAGGGCGGGCGGATCCTCTGCGCCCGGCCACGCGGTAAGGACGTCTTCTACATCCCCGGCGGCAAGCGCGAGGGGGCGGAAAGCGATCTGCAGGTCCTGCTGCGCGAGATCAGCGAGGAACTGGCGGTCACGCTGCTGCCCGGGACCGTGCGGCATGTGGGCACCTACGAGGCTGGCGAGCGCGACGGCCCTCCGGACGGGACGCTCGTGCGGATGAGCTGCTACACGGGCGGCTACGCCGGGACGCTCACCCCCAGCAGCGAGATCGACGAGCTCGCGTGGTTCTGCTACGCCGACCGTCCCCGGGTACCGCCCGTTCAACCAGCTGCTCTTCGACGATCTCCAGGCCGCCGGCCAGCTGCGGTAATCCCCGCCGCGGTCGTGCGCGGACCGCGCCGCGGGGCCCGTTCACCCGCCGGCCGACCACCGGGACGGGCCGCGGGTGGCCATCTCCTCGTAGCTGGCCCAGCGCTGCCGGACCTCGTGCTCGGCCAGCCCGAGCAGCCGCTCGGCCTCGGCCGGGTGGGTGTTCATCAGGATCCGGTACCGCAGCTCCCGGCTCGTGTAGTCGGCCAGCGGGATGCGCGGCCGCGGCGAGTCCAGCAGGAACGGGTTGCGCCCCTCGGCGCGCAGCACCGGGTCGTACCGGATCAGCGGCCAGTACCCGCTGGCCACGGCCCGGTACTGCTGGTCCATGCCCTTGCTCATGTCGATCCCGTGCGCGATGCAGTGGCTGTAGGCGATGACCAGCGACGGCCCGTCGTAGGCTTCCGCCTCCCGCAGCGCCCGCAGCGTCTGCTGCGGGTCGGCCCCCATCGCCACCCGCGCGACGTACACGTTGCCGTAGGCGATGGCCTGCAGGGCCAGGTCCTTCTTGGGCACCGTCTTGCCGGCCGCGGCGAACTTGGCCACCGCGCCGAGCGGCGTGGCCTTCGACGCCTGGCCGCCGGTGTTCGAGTACACCTCGGTGTCGAGCACCAGCACGTTGACGTTGCGCCCGCTGGCCAGCACATGGTCCAGGCCACCCGAGCCGATGTCATAGGCCCAGCCGTCCCCGCCGACCAGCCAGACGCTGCGCCGGACCAGATGGCCGAGCACGCTCTTAATATCCGCAACGAGGACCTCACCGGGCCCGTCGAGTGCGTCCAGCCGGCGGATCAGCTCGGCGACCCGGGCCCGTTGCGCGGCGAACTCGGACTCCCGGCGCTGCGGCGCGGAGAGGATGTCGTCCACCAGCTCCGGGCCGATCTGGTCGCGAAGCTGGGCCAGCCGGGTCCGGGCCAGCCCCAGGTGCAGATCCGCGGCGAGCCGGAAGCCCAGCCCGAACTCGGCGTTGTCCTCGAACAGCGAGTTGGACCAGGCCGGGCCCCGGCCGGCCGCGTCCACCGTCCAGGGGGTCGTCGGCAGGTTGCCGCCATAGATCGACGAGCACCCGGTCGCGTTCGCGATCATCAGCCGGTCGCCGAACAGCTGGGACAGCAGCTTGATGTAGGGGGTCTCACCGCAGCCCGCGCAGGCGCCGGAGAACTCGAACAGCGGCTGCAGGAACTGGGTGCCGCGGACGGTGCCGAAGTCCGCCCGGGCCCGGTCGTTGACCGGCAGCGTCTCGAAGAAGGCGATGTTCTCCCGCTCCGCCGCTACCAGCGGCTCGCGCGGCGCGAGGTTGATGGCCCGCTTGCCTGGCTCGCTGGGTGAGGCCACCGGGCAGGCTTCCACGCACAACGCGCAGCCGGTGCAGTCCTCCACGTAGACCTGGAGCGAGTAGCGGGTGTCCGGCACGCCCCGTGCGTCCAGTGGCATGGACGGGAAGGTGTCCGGTGCCCCGGCCAGCTGTGCCTGGTCATAGAACTTGGACCGGATCACGCTGTGCGGGCAGACGAAGCTGCAGTTGCCGCACTGGATGCACAGGTCCGGATCCCATTGCGCGACCAGTTCAGAGATGTTGCGCTTCTCGTACGCCGTGGTGCCGCTGGGGTAGGTGCCGTCCACCGGCAGGGCGCTGACCGGGAGGGCGTCACCGCGCCCGGCCATCATCTCGGCCGTGACCCGGCGGACGAAGTCAGGGGCGTCGTCCGGCACCATCAGGGGCAGCCCCCGGATGGCGGTCGCCGTGGCCGGTACCTTCACCGCGTGCAGCGAGGCCAGGGCCTGGTCCACCGCGGCGTTGTTGCGCTCGACGACCTCAGCGCCGCGGCGGCCGTAGGTCTTGGCGATGGCCGCCTTGATGGCCGCGATCGCCTCGTCCCGGGGCAGCACCCCGGAGATGGCGAAGAAGCAGGTCTGCAGCACCGTGTTGATCCGCCCGGGCAAGCCGGCCGCGCGGGCCACCTCGGTGGCGTCGATGACGTAGACGGTGATCCCCTTGGCCAGGATCTGGTCCTGGACCGGCCGCGGCAGGCTGTCCCAGACGTCCGTGGCCGGGCGGGGCGTGTTGAGCAGCAGCGTCGCCCCGGGGGCGGCCACGCCCAGCACGTCGGCCCGCTCCAGCAGCTCCGCCTGGTGACAGCCGACGAAGCTGGCCGCCTGGACCAGGTAGGGCGCCCGGATGGGCTCCGGGCCGAAGCGCAGGTGCGAGACGGTCTGGGAGCCCGACTTCTTGGAGTCGTAGACGAAGTACCCCTGGGCGTTCAGCCCCCGGTCCGCACCGAGGATCTTGATGGTGTTCTTGTTCGCGCCGACTGTCCCGTCCGAGCCGAGGCCGAAGAACACGGCCCGGACCGTGCTGGCCGGCTCGATGTCCAGGTCGCCGTAGTCCAGGCTGGTCCGGCTGACGTCGTCGGTGATGCCGATGGTGAACCTCGGCTTCGGGTGCCCGCAGCCCAGCTCGGCGAAGACGCCCGCCACCATGCCCGGGGTGAACTCCTTGGAGGACAGCCCGTACCGCCCGCCGGTCACGGCCGGCATGACCTCCCGCGTTCCCGCGGCGTGCGCCTCGGCCAGCGCGCTCAGCACGTCGAGGAACAGCGGCTCACCCAGCGATCCGGGTTCCTTGGTCCGGTCCAGCACCGCGACCTGGCGGGCCGACGGCGGCAGGGCGGCCAGCACCGCGGCCGCGGGGAACGGGCGGTACAGCCGGACGGTGACCACCCCGACCCGCTCGCCCCGGGCGGCCAGGTACTCGGCGGTCTTCGCCGCGGTCTGCGCGCCGGACCCCATGATCACGATGACCCGCTCGGCGTCCGGGTGCCCGATGTAGTCGGCCAGGTGGTAGTGACGGCCGGTGCGCGCGGCCAGCGCGTCCATCGCCGCGCTGACCGCGCCGGGGACCTTCGCGTAGAACGGGTTGACCGTCTCCCGGGCCTGGAAGTACACATCCGGGTTCTGCGCCGTGCCGCGGATGAAGGGGCGATCCGGGGACAGCGCCCGGCCCCGGTGGTCCCGGATCAGCTGCTCGGGGATAAGCGCGCGCAGGTCGTCGTCCGTGAGCAGGTCGATGGTGTTCAGCTCATGCGAGGTACGGAACCCGTCGAAGAAATGCACGAACGGCACCCTCGTCGCGAGCGAGGCAGCCTGCGCGACCAGCGCCAGGTCGTGCGCCTCCTGGACGCATGACGAGGCGAGCAGCGCGAACCCCGTCTGCCGTACCGCCATCACGTCGGCGTGATCACCGAAGATGGACAAGCCCTGCGCCGCCAGGGACCGGGCGGCCACGTGCAGCACCGTGGGGGTGAGCTCTCCCGCGATCTTGTACATGTTGGGGATCATCAGCAGCAGGCCCTGCGACGCGGTGAACGTCGTAGCCAGGGCGCCGCTCTGCAGCGCGCCGTGCAGCGCGCCCGCCGCGCCGCCCTCACTTTGCATCTCGACCACGGAGGGCACGCTGCCCCACAGATTCGCCCGGCCCTGGCTGGACCACTCGTCAGCTAGCTCGGCCATGGGCGAGGACGGGGTGATCGGGTAGATGCAGCACACCTCGTTGAGCCGGTAGGCGACCGATACGGCCGCCTCGTTGCCGTCGATCGTGGTCCGCATCAGCGCTACTCCTGGATCATTTCGATGGCGTGCACCGGGCACTGGTCGTGGCAGGTCGCGCAGCCGGTGCAGCGGTCGTAGTCGAAGCGGTAGTTGAACGGCGTGTCGTGGGTGTGGCCGGCGGGGCGGCTGGGGCCGAGCTTGATGATGGCGTCCTCCGGGCAGGCGCCCAGGCAGCCGTCGCATTCGATGCAGTTCCCGCAGGACAGGCAGCGGCCCGCCTCGTAGGTCGCCTGCTCGGCGCTGAGTCCGCCGACTACCTCGGCGAAGTCAGCGACCGGCCGGCCGGGCTCACGTTCCGGCTGGCTGCGCTGGCCCGCGTCGGTGAGGTACCACGGGTGCAGCAGGCCGAACTCGGCCGTGTCGTGCTTGGGGGGCGTCAAGGCGGGCTCGCCGCGCAGGTAAGCGTCGATGAACCGGGCGGCCTTCTTGCCGTGCCCGACCCCCACCGTGACGGTCCGCTCGTCGGGCACCATGTCCCCGCCCGCGAATACGCCCGGGCTGCCGGTCATCATCGACGGCGACACCACCACGGTGCCGTCCCGTTTGAATTCCACGCCGGGCACCGGGCGGAGAAAGGCGGTGTCGGCGTCCTGGCCCACGGCCAGGATCAGGGTGTCGGCGGCCAGCGTCTCCATCTGCCCGGTCGGCTGCGGGAAGCCGGACTCATCGAGCTGCATGACCTCGACGGTCATCTCCGGCCCGTCGAAGGCGGTGATCGTGTGCAGCCAGTTGATGCGGACGCCCTCGCGCTCGGCTTCCTGGGCTTCTTCCTCGTGGGCGGGCATCTGGGCCCGGGTCCGCCGGTAGACGATGGTCGCGTCGTCCGCGCCCAGGCGGCGGGCCACCCGGGCCGCGTCCATCGCGGTGTTGCCGCCGCCGTAGACGGCGACCCGGCGGCCGATCACCGGGTGCGCCCCGGACGCGACGTCGCGCAGGAAGGAGACCGCGTCCACCATCCGGCTGGCGTCCCGGGCCGGGATGTCCACGTGCTTGGACAGGTGCGCACCGACCGCCACGAAGACCGCGTCGAAGTCCCCGGCCTTCCGCTCAGCGTCCAGGTCCGACACTGGGTGCCCGCAGGTGATGGTCACCCCGAGCGCCTCGATCCGGCTGATCTCGGCGGCCAGCACCTCGCGGGGCAGCCGGTAGGCGGGGATCCCGTAGCGCATCATTCCGCCCGGCTCCGGGCTGGCGTCACGGATCTCCACCTGGTGCCCCAGGCGGGCCAGATGGTAGGCCGCGGACAGGCCGCTCGGCCCGGCCCCGATGACCAGCACCCGCCGGCCGGTGGGCGGCGGCGGCGGATCGAACGCCCAGCCCTGGTCCAGGGCCAGGTCGCCGAGGTACCGCTCGACCGCGTGAATAGACACCGGGCTGTCCAGCTCAGCGCGGTTACACGCGGTCTCGCAGGGGTGGTAGCAGACCCGGCCGTGGATGGCCGGCAGCGGGTTATCGGCGACCAGCTGGCGCCACGCCGGTTCCGGCAGGCCGGCCTGGATGTCGGCCAGCCAGGCCTGGATGTTCTCCCCGGCCGGGCAGCCCGCGTTGCAGGGCGGCAGCAGGTCCAGGTAGACCGGCCTGCGGGCGCGGACCGGCCCGGCCCGCGGCCCGCCGTGCACGAGGTCCGGCAGCGGCGTGATGTCGCGTCTTGGCGCGGTGGCGTGGTGGGGCGCCCGCAGCCCGTCGTCGTTCATGCCGGCTTCGTTCATGCCGTTTCCGTCGCCCTCCGGATGCGCCGGCCGGTGATGTGGGTCGGGATGATGCGGATGAATTGCTCCTTGGCGCCCCCGGCCCAGGCCTGGACGCCCAGGCTGGCGATAGGCGCGAGTTCCTCCTCGGAATCCACGAAGTGCGCGGCGCCCTGGATGAGGACGCTCCATCCCTCCTGCGTGACCGGCCGCATCTGGTCGATCTCGAACGCGACGTTGTACTCCGCATCGGCGATCCCGGTGCGCAGGTCCGCCACCATCGAGCTGTGCAGCCCGGTACGGAAGACGATCGTTCCCTCATGCAGGTCGTAGTTGACGGGCAGCACCGTCGGCCCGAACCGGCTGGTGTACCCGATCCGGCCCACGCCACCTCCGGCGATCAGCGGCAGGCACTCCGCCTCGCCCAGGATCTCGACGACCGGTTCGGAGATCGCTTGCGGACGGCGGCCGGTGTCCGGTTGCTGAGTTGGCACGGCGGTCCCCCCTCTCGTGGCCGGCTTTCCTGACCGGCTCGTCAAACCTGCTGGTAGCGGCCTGCACCCAGTCTTGCTTCTCCGGCCGCGCTTGCTAAGGACCAAAGGGCCCGACCGCGGGGCACCTACGGCCCTGCACCGCCCGGCCGCCCGGCTTATGGTGACCCGGGCCGGCGCACCCCGAACTAGGGCCGGATGGCCCTGGGAAGGCCGCCCCGCAGGCGAGACGGTAGACAGCGGGGATCCTCTGGCCGCTGGCCGGAGCCCGATTGGAAGGAAGAGGTCATGGCCGGAATCATCGTGGGCGTCGACGGATCGCACGGGGGCCACCTCGCCCTGCAGTGGGCGATGAAAGAGGCGGCCGCCCATCATGCGCCGCTGACCGTGCTGACCGTGCATGCGGTTGCGGCCAGCGGCTGGACAGGCAACCCGATCATTCTTCCCCCGGACGCGATTGATCTGGAGAAGATCCGGCAGGCTGTGGAGGAGGCGGTGACGGAGGCCTCCAGCCAGCTGGGCGAGTCCCGGCCCGCGTCGGTGACGATCCGCGCCGTGAACGGTTTCCCCTCCCAGGAGCTCATCAACGCTTCCCGTGACGCTGACCTGCTGGTGGTCGGAGCCCGCGGCAACGGCGGGTTCGCGCGGCTGCGGCTAGGCTCGGTCAGCAACCAGGTCGTGCACCACGCGTACTGCCCCTGCGTCGTCGTGCCGGAAGAGGACTAGCCGGCCGGAAGGCCCGGCGGTGCCGCCCCGCGCAAGCTGGGCGGCCCGCCGGGCCTTCGTGCGCCTGGCGCGCTCGCGGAGCCCTCTGTTCTGCAGCGCCGCCCACCGCGCAGTACCGGCTTCCGGCGATTTCCGGTAAAGGCAATAATTGCCGTTAGGCGTCAGAATTACCCATTACATTCCCGGGGTTTCACGGAGCGCGATAAATGACCTCCCCCGGGTTATGCTCGGGATCTGGGATCATCAGAATGAACGCCGCCGGGAGTTTCCCCTGCGTCATTAATCCCCGGGATATGTCAGATTAACTGCTTTCTTCGGCTGCGGCCGCGGAGTAGGAAGGACCTGACCGGTGAGCTTTACCGCTAGCAAGAGGCACGGCGCCGGGCCCGAGGGGCCCCGGGGCCGCATCCGGGACAGGATGCGGCGGGGCGCCGGGACCCGTTTCGGCGCGGGTGCCGCCACCTCGGGCGCACTGGCCGCGATATGCGTCCTGGGCCTGGCCTCGCCGGCTGGCGCCAGCGCCGGCCCGGCGGCGGGCCGTTCCACCCGCGCCGTCCAGCTCCTGCACCTGCGGGCCATGCCGGCCGGGACGGCCACCTTCGGCTGGCGGCACGGCCGCCTCACGGTCCACACGGTCATGTTCGGGCTCACGCCGGGCTCGTCCCACAGCGTGAACCTGATGGTGCCCGGCCGGCCCGCGGGCATCCAGTTCAGCCCGCTGTCCGCCAACCGCCTCGGCCAGGCGGACAGCACCCTGCGGAGCCGCTTCTCCGGGCGCCTGCCGCACGGCACCCGCCTGGTGATCCGCCTGGGGGCAGGCGGCGGCCGGGCCGCCCGCGAGCCGATCGCGCAGACCAGGCGGCTGGGCCATCCTGGCCGCCGGCCGCACCGTCTCATCGCGGTCGAGGTCAGCGCGGGCGGGGCCAGCTTCGGCACCCCGCGGGGACGGGCCACGCTGTCGTATAACGCCCACCGGCAGACGCTGACCGTCACCGTGAGCGCCAGCGGGGTCACCCCCGGGCCGCACGCGGCCCATATCCACCTCGGCAGCTGCATGAGCCAGGGGCCGGTCAAGTACATGCTGCGGGACCTGGTCGCCAGCCGCCACGGCCGGATCACGCACGCGGTCCGGGTGTTCACCCACGTGACGGCGCCGATCCCGGCCCACGGCTGGTACCTGAACATCCATCAGGGCAACAGCGCTGACATCCTGAGCGGCGGCCAGCCGACCATGTTCTTCCGCCCGCTGCTCTGCGCGGATGTCGGCGGCCGCGGCCCTGGCTCCATCGGCTCGATCCTGCGGACGGGGGACATCGTCACCGGCGTGCGCGCCGCGGGCCGCGGGAACGTCATCCTGACCGGCTCGGCGCCCACGGGCAGCGGCGCGCAGACCGCACCGTTCCTCTACCGGGGCCGTCTCGCGAACGCCGCGGGAGCAGCGGTATCCGTGCTGGCGCCCCCGTTCCCCGGGGTGACGTCCGCGACGTTCTATGGTCCGGACACCCACTTCTTCAACCCGGTGAGCATCCCGGCAGGCCAGGTCCGCGCCGTCGGGAGCTACCAGTCGTCGTCGGCGCCCGCCGGCGTCATCAACCAGGGCATGATCTACCTCGGTCCGGTGAGCGGGCCCGGTGGGTCCTGGAAATCTATCGACGTGCCCGCGCATGGCGCGCGCACGGCCGGGCACCTGCGGGCCTGCCCCCGGCACCGGCCGCACTGCTTCGTGATGGACACGATCGCGCACGCCACCATGGGGAATCTGGTCGTGGGCAACTATGACCTCAAGCCCACCGTGCACGGCGGGCTGATCTCAGCCAACGCCTTCATCTACAACATGACCAGCCGCCAGTGGACTCTGCTGCGCCTCGGCGGGAGCCAGTCCAGCCAGACCACGCTCTACGGGATCTGGCAGGACGGCGGCCCGGGGAGCCCGCGGTACACGCTGGCGGGCGGCTCCGCAGCGAGCGGGGCCAAGCGGGGTTTCCTCATGAACTACAACGAGCACACCGGGCGCTTCGGGGCGCCGGAGTACTACAGCTACGGCAACCACCGCGGGATTGACACGCACTTCGAGGGCATCACCGCCGTCCGGGGCGGATTCAACCTGGTGGCCCTGAGCGCCCCCCAGGGCCCATCGATGGCCTTCATTCCCGTGCCCGCCCGCAACGGCCATTTCGGCCGCGCGACCTGGTTTCCCGTCAATGTCATGACCAGCCCGCTATGTGCAGGCGGCTGCAGCCTGGTGACCGGGAATAGCGTCTACCGGAACCAGGTGATGGGCATCTACGACCGGAAAGGCTCAAGCGGGATAAAGTCCTACCTCGCCAGCGTCGCGGGGAGGTAATAGCGGCTCAGCTGGCCCGCCGGTCCTGGAAGGTCCGCCGGTAGGCCTGCGGGCTCGTGTGCACGGTCCGGCTGAAGTGCTTGCGCAGGTTGGCCGCGGTGGAGAAACCGCTCTTTTCCGCGACTGACTCGACCGGCAGGTCGCTCGTTTCGAGGAGCCGCTGGGCCAGCTGGACGCGCTGGTGAATCAGCCACTGGTACGGGGTGGTGCCGGTGGAGGCGGTGAACCGGCGGGCGAACGTCCGGGGGCTCATGGCGGAGCGGGCCGCCAGATCCTCGACGGTCACCGTCTCGTCCAGGTGTTCCTGGAGCCAGCCGACGGTGCCGGCGAACAGGCTGGAACTGTCGATCACCGGCATCGGCGCGTTGATGTACTGCGCCTGCCCCCCGTCGCGCTGGGGCGGGACCACGAGCTGGCGGGCGAGCTGGGTGGCGATCTCGGTGCCGTGGTCCTGGCGGACCACATGCAGGCACAGGTCGATGCTGGCGGCGCTCCCGGCTGAGGTCAGGATGTCTCCCTCGTCGACGAAGAGCACCCCGGGGTCGACGCTCACCCGGGGATGCCGCCGGGCGAGCGCGTCGCATTCGGTCCAGTGTGTGGTGGCCCGGCGGCCGTCGAGCAGGCCTGCGGCGGCCAGGGCGAACGCCCCGGTGCACAGCGAGACGATGCGGCTGCCCCGCGCGTGAGCCTGCCGCAGGGCGTCCAGCAGCGCAGCCGGGACCTGCCCGAAGGACACGGTCGGCAGGACGATCACCGTGTCCGCGGTGCGGATTCGCTCCGGCCCGTGACCGGGCAGGATCTGGAACCCGCTGTCGGTGGTCACCGGCCCGGGGGTGATGGCGCACACGAAAGAGCGGTACCACGGGACGCCGAGCGTCTCGGCCCACTCGCTGCCGAAGACGTCGCAGGCGACCCCGAGCTCGAACGCGGTCACCCCGTCGCAGACGACGATGGCGACGGTCCCGGGATCACCCAGACTGGCAGGATAGTTGCGCACAATGACAAAGATGCCACTTATCTGGGCGCCTGTCGAGGCCCACGATGGAGGCATGACCACAGATCAGCTGCTCCGATCCGTCTCCTTCCGCGAACGGCCGTGGGATCGCCTGCTGGCCCGGGCCCGGGCCGCGTCCCTCGACCGCCAGCTCGCGGCCGGGCACCCGGCGGCGGCCAGCCGGGCCCTGGCCCTCCGCGCCCAGGAGATCACCTCCGCGGCGGGACGCCAGGAACTGGCCCGGTGCTGGGATCACGTCCTGGACGAGGCGTTCCGGCCGCCCGTGCCGCGCACCCCCCGCGCGCCGCTGTGCCGTGACCGCATCGCCGCTGCAGAACGCAGCGTGCGGGAAATGCTCGCCATCCTCCGGGGCCCGCTCCCGGTCAGCGCCCGGGGCGCCGCGATGGCCAGCTCCCTGCTGAGCGACGGCACCGGGCCCGTGCACGACCGCCACTCCCCCCTCGACCTGGGTGCATCAGTGCGGGAAGCTACGAGGCAGATGTATCCCTGACCCATCGCCCGCTCGCCGTCACCGTGGCCGGCCACAGTGACGGCGGGGATAGCCGCACGCGGAAGGCAGTGGCCCATGATCGAGCCTTATCAGGCCCTGGGCCTGGTACCCACCATGCGCGGCATCCGGAGCCGCGATGAGATCGCCGCGAATCTCGAGCATCTCTCGCACCTCATCAAGGCCGCTTCGTGGCTGTCCAGCCTGGACCTGCCGGTCCGGCTCATCGCCATCCCCGAAGGCGCCCTGCAGGGCTTCAACGACGAGGTCCTCGACCTCGACCATGAGGACTTCGCGCGGGCCTGCGCGATCGATATCCCCGGCCCGGAGACCGACTACCTCGGCCGGCTCGCCCGGCAGTGGAACGTCTTCCTGATGGCGCAGGCGAAGGCCCGCCATCCGGAGTTCCCCGGGCGCTTCTTCAACGTCGGGTTCATCCTGGACCCGGAGGGTGAAGTAATCCTCCGCCACCATAAAGTCGTGCCGCTGCTGCCGGTCGAGCATTCGGTGACACCGCACAATGTCTGGGACCGGTGGATTGAGCTGTACGGGCGTAACCTGGACGCCTTTTACCCGGTCGCCGACACGGAGATCGGCCGCCTGGGGTTCCTGATGGCCAACGAGGGCTCCTACCCCGAGAACGCACGCGGCCTGGCGATGAACGGCGCTGAGATTGTCTACCGGGGCCCCTACCCGCACCCGCACGTCGGCAATGGGCTTTTCGAGATCCAGAATCGCGCACGCGCCCTGGACAATAACCTGTACCTGATCGCGTGCAATGTCGGCACGTATTACCTGGACTCGGATTCGGATATCGCGATCGACACGTTCGGCGGAGGGTCAGCCGTGGTCGACTACCGCGGCCAGATCGTCGGGCGGCACGACTACAGCGGCGGCTCATCCTGGGTGGCCGGGACCGTCAACGTCGAGGCACTGCGCCGGTTCCGCGCGAACGCGCAATGGGACAACTGGATCAAGGACCTCACCACCGAGCAGTACCAGCTGATCTACGAAGAGCCGGTCTACCCGAAGAACCTCTATCTTGACCAGGCCCCGTACGGGCACGATGAGTACCGCCGCGAGGTGACGGATCAGCAGATTGAGCTCATGCATAAACGCGGGATCTGGGTGCGGCCCGGCCAGGATGACGCTGGCTGATGCGCTGACGTAACCGAGCATGCGATGACACCACCGATCAGGGGAGAGCAGGCAATGGCGCTGACACATGAAACCATGACCGACGAGCAGCGGAAGTCGGTCGCCATCGAGTATCTCAAGGCGTTCGACAATGGTGGCGTGACCTCAGGCGGCGGAAGCATCCTGGACCTGTTCGCAGAGGACGCGCAGGTGTACTTCCCCAAATGGGGACTGGCCAATGGCAAGGAAGAGATCGGCAAGCTCTTCACGGATGTGGGGACGACCCTCAAGTCGATCACCCACCATTACTCGCATTTCAACTGGATCTTCTCCGGCAGCGACACCGTCGTCTGCGAGGGCACCAGCCATGGGGAGCACCAGGATGGCCCGTGGCGGGCCGGCGTGCCTGAGTGGGCGGCGGGCCGCTGGTGCGACGTATTCGAGATCCGTGACTGGAAGATCCAGCGCTGCTTCATCTACCTCGACCCCGACTACGCGGCCCAGGACACCGCGCGGTACCCGTGGCTGGCCAGGCGCGTAGACGCGTGAGCTCGGACGCCAGGGGCGAGTTAGCCCGCCGTGAGATGCGGCTCAGCGAGGCGGAGTTTCATTCCCGGGGAGAAAGGAAATCTGCATCGTGGCGACGATGTCCGGGCCTGCTTGCCCGACGACCAGCAGGTGCGCCGGGTCGCGGTCGATGGCCTCGAAGGCGGCCTGGTAAGCGGCCAGGTCCCCGGCTGTGCTCACCCCGTCCCGGGTGGCACCGAGCTGGTCGGCGGCCAGGAGTCCCACGATCTCAGGAAGATCGCCGGCTTCGGCCCGGCGGAGCACGACAGCGGACGAGCCCAGGTCAAGCGTTTCCAGAATCTCCACGCCGCCAGTCTGCCTGGCCCGCCAGCCTGCTTGGGCCGCGAGCCGCGGCATCCGCCAGCCCGGGCGGATCTCAGGGGGCGGATTCGGGGAGCGCGGTGTTGCGGAAGAGGTAGACCCCGACTGTTATCCCGCTGACCGCGGTGGCGTCCCCGCTCACGAACACGCGGTCCGTGCTGGTCTCGCCGGTGATCATGAAGTAATAGCCCGCGTGCTCCAGGCGCCAGCCGAGGTCTTCTATCTCGCCCAGCGTGGCGGCGGAACTCGACACCGTACGGCGCCCCTGAGCACTGCCGAACCCGGCGCTGCCGGTGTGACCGCCCACTTCGAGCTGGATCTCGAAGAACGTCTGGCCCGCTTCTTTCGCGGCTGTGGCCGCGCCGATGGGAGTGGCCAGGAACGCGTCCCGCTGGCGCTGCTCCTCCGCTGCCTTCGCCTGCTCCGCGAGAGCGGCCTGCACGCGGGCTTCCTCAGCCTCGCGCTTTCGGCGCTCGGCGGCCCGCTCCTCAGCGCTCTTGAACACGTGATCCCTCACTCGACGTCGTCACCAGCGAGCGTACCGAGGACATAGCTCCGATAGCAGGCATCCGGCCCTTCTGTTACCCGCCGGGCGGCCGGCTACGGCAGGTACAGGTGCAGCCCGGCGGGCATGTGGTCGGTGGCGGTGACGGTGCCGCGGAACACCCCGTTGATGTAGGCCGCCACGTTGGCCGGGTAGGCGCCGCCGGGACTGTGCTCGGCGGTCAGGCGCAGGATGGCCGACGGCTGGCACTTGCTGCCGTCAGCCAGCTCGGCGAGGGACATCTTGCCTGCGGTGGTGTGCTCGATCATCATGGCTCCTGACTTGGCCGCGCCGGCCTTAAGGCCGGTCATCGCGGGCGGAATAGGGGCGGCCAGGCCAGTACGGCCACTCCTCGAACCAGCTGCAGCGGGCGTCCCCGCCGAACCGGATGACCCAGAGATCACGGTATTCCTGGCGGAGCGGGTCACCGTAGCGGACCTCGGCCCGGACCACCGCCGTGGGCCCGTCAACCGCGAGGATCTCGGTGGCCAGGCTGAAGATCTCGCCGGGCCCTTCTCTTTGCGCCTCCCACATCTGGCGGATCGCGTCCAGGCCGCAGACCGGCGGCTCGTACGGCGACTGACGATACGTGGCGTCATCGGTGAACAGGCCGGCCAGGCCGTCGGTGCCGGACGCCCGCCAGGCGGCCTCATCGCCGGCCAGCCACCGGCTCACCCCCGCGCGATCGGTCACCTCCCCATGGTGCCCCCGCGGGCGGGCCGGCCACCACCAGATCCCGCCGGCCGCACTGGCGGCGGCGCGCTCCTGGCATCCTGGGGGCATGCCGACCGTGTATGAAGCCGCAGGTGGTAGCGAGGGCCTGCGCCGCCTGGCGGAAGCCTGGCACTCCCGGGTGATGGCCGACGAGATGGTCAGCCACGCGTTCAGCCATGGATTCCATCCGCAGCACAGCGAGCGCCTGGCCGCGTACTGGGCCGAGGCCCTCGGCGGCCCCGCCGCCTACTCCGGCAGCTACGGAGACGAGACCTCGGTGGTGCGGATCCACAGCGGTAACGGCCCGCACGAGGAGATGGACCGCCGGGCGATCGCCTGCTTTGACCAGGCAATGGACAACGCCGGCCTGGAGGCGGCCGGACCGCTCCGGCAGGTGCTGCACGACTATTTCGCCTGGGCCACCACGACGACCATGTCGCGGTTCCACGAGTCGGCCGACGAGGTTCCCGACGGCATGACCATTCCGCGATGGTCCTGGGACGGACTCCAGTCCTGACTCCAGCTGGCGGTCGGGAAACTATCAGCGCAGCCTGAGCTGGCCTGGAGCTTTCCCTCAGCTATATCCCGGATTGTGGGGATGTAAGCACGGGGAATCACGGACCAGCGCACACCACGGGCATCATCGGTGATGCGTCTGCCGGCATGCGGCCAGAGCGCCACCATCATGTCCGCCGTGAAATGCGCCGGGGGCCGGCGGGAAGCGAGAACGAGGCAGTGGTGATGACAGGCGACGCGGCCAGTTACAGCGACATGCACAGTTCCGGCGGCACGCACGGGCCTGGCGGGCCGGGGACCACCTGGTGGGCCTGGGAGATGACCTTGCTGGCCGCCGCGGACGCCCCCGGGCTGGCCCGGCAGGCCACGCGGGAGGTACTGATCGCGTGGCAGGTGGGCCATCTCGAGGAGACGGCGGTCCTCTTCGTCTCCGAACTGGTCACGAACGCCGTCCAGCATGCGGGAGCCAGCGGGTCAAAACTGGTGCTGCGGCTGGAGGCCGCCAGAACCTTGCTGCGGATCGAGGTGCATGACGACAGCCCGCAGTGGCCGCAGCCGGGCATCCCGTCCGGGCTCGGCGAATCAGGATTCGGGCTCGTCATCGTGGACGCCATGGCCAATGCCTGGGGGGTCAGCGAGACGGCCACGGGCAAAGCCGTATGGGCCGAACTGGACACCCGCCCGGGCCACCAGCCCGGCTAGCCGGGCGGGCAGCGGCATCCGCTACCCGCTGCCTGACCCCAGCCAGCACGCCCTGACCGGCACCTTCGCGCCGTGCCTAGCCCGGCCGGACGCGCAGGCCGTCGAAGGCCATGCCGCAGACCGCGTCCGCGAGCGGCCGAGCAGCCGCCCGCCGCGTCGGCCGGTACCACTCGACGACCGAGTTGACCAGCCCGAACAGCAGGCGTGCGGTGATGAGCGCATCACGGTCCGGGTCGATGTCGCCGTCGCGCTGGGCCTCCCGGACCAGGTCGGCCACGAACCGGTCGAAGGCGCGCCGCCGGTCCAGCGCCGCCCGCTCGACCGTGGTATTGCCGCGCACCCGCAGCAGCAGGGTGACGTAGGGCGACTCGGCTTCCAGCACTTCGACGCTGCCCCGGACCAGGTACTCCAGGCGCCCGATGGCCGGGGCGCCGAGGGCGCGCGCCCGGTCCGCCACGGCCGACAGGCCGGTCAGCGCCCGGTCCAGGGCCAGGCTGAGCAGCTCCTCCTTGCCGGTCACATGGTGATAGATCGCCGACTTCGCGATCCCCAGCCGGTCCGCGAGGTCCCTCATGCTGGTGCCGTCGTAGCCCCGCTCGTTGAAGGCCTGGACGGCCACCGCCAGCACGGACTCCAGGTCATGACCGGGGCGGCCGCGCCGCGGGGCACCGTCCAGGCGGGCTACCTGCGGCACCGCGATCGCCTCCCGAATTTCCTACCGGACGTCCGGTAACAATATCTGGCCGGGGTGGCACGACGGCCGCAGCGAGGCTGGCGTAACGCACGGCGCGCCTCCGGGCGCTGAGGTGGCCAGAGCCCGAGGCCGTGGAATAACATACCGAATGTCCGGTCAGTAATTCTCCGGGAGGGAGCCCGCATGCCGCTGCCGCACGAGACCGCGCTCACGGACGGCCAGGCGGACGGGCTCGGCGCCCACTTCGACGAGACGATCGCCCGCGACCGCCGGATCGAGCCCCGGGACTGGATGCCGGATCACTACCGGGCCACCATGATCCGCCAGATCGCCCAGCACGCGCATTCGGAGATCATCGGCATGCAGCCCGAGGGCAACTGGATCACCCGCGCCCCGTCGCTGCGCCGTAAGGCGGTCCTGATCGCCAAGGTGCAGGACGAGGCCGGCCACGGCATGTACCTCTACTCGGCCGCCGAGACCCTCGGCGCTGACCGGGCCGACCTCACCGCCCGGCTGGTGAGCGGACGGCAGAAGTACTCCTCGATCTTCAACTACCCGACGCTGACCTACGCGGACGTGGGGGTGATCGGCTGGCTGGTCAACGGCGCGGCCATCTGCAACCAGGTGCCGCTGTGCCGCTCCTCCTACGGCCCCTACGCCCGCGCGATGGTGCGCATCTGCAAGGAGGAGTCCTTCCACCAGCGGCAGGGATACGAGCTCCTGATGACGATGATGCGCGGCTCCGCGGCGCAGCGCGCGATGGTGCAGGACGCGACGAACCGGTTCTGGTGGCCGTCGCTGATGATGTTCGGCCCGCCCGACAGCCAGTCACCGAACACGGCCCAGTCGATGGCCTGGGGCATCAAGCGGCACACCAACGACGAGCTGCGGCAGCGCTTCGTGGACATGACGGTGCCGCAGGCTGAGAAGCTCGGCGTCACGCTGCCCGATCCGGACCTGAGCTGGAACAGTGACCGCGGCCACTACGACTTCGGGGCCGTGGACTGGGCCGAGTTCACCGCGGTGATCAAGGGCAACGGCCCGTGCAACGCGCAGCGGGTCGCGCACCGCAAGGCCGCGCACGACGACGGAGCCTGGGTGCGCGAGGCCGCCGCCGCCCACGCCGCCAGGCAGGCGGCGAAGCGGGCCACCGCAGAGGAGGAGCCCGCCTGATGGACGACGCACCGGTGCGCTCGGAATGGCCGCTGTATGAGGTGTTCCTGCGCGGCAAGCGCGGCCTGAACCACGTGCACGTCGGCTCGCTGCACGCGGCCGACGCGCAGATGGCCCTGCATCACGCCCGCGACCTCTACACCCGGCGCAACGAGGGCGTGAGCATCTGGGTCGTCGCGGCCGCCGACATCACCGCGTCCAGCCCGGACGAGAAGGACCCGTTCTTCGCGCCGTCCGGGGACAAGGTGTACCGGCATCCCACGTTCTATGAGATCCCCGCCGATGTCCCGCACATGTAGGGCGGGCCGGCCCCGATGACCGACGACGAATTCACCGCGTACCACGCGCTGGCCGAGGAGACCGATGACCATCGCTGGGCTTTCGGCACCGGCTTCACCGACCCGCTGGAAGGCATCGACACGTCGGTGCCGGACGGGATCAACGCCCCGGCGCTGGCCGCCTACTGCCTGATGCTCGGCGACGACGCGCTGATCTACTCCCACCGGCTGCAGCAGTGGATGACCCGGCTGCCGGAACTCGAGGAGGAAACGGCCGTGGCCAACATCGCCCTGGACCTGCTGGGCCAGGCGCGCATGCTGCTGGCCCGGCAGGCCGGGCCGAGGGCGCGGCGCGGCCGGGGGCACCGGCCGCAGCGAGGATCAGCTCGCCTTCTTCCGGCCGGAACACGAATTCCGCAACGTGCGCCTCGCCGAGCACGCCGACGCCGACTTCGCGCAGCTGGCCGGCCGGCTGCTGATCTTCTCCGCCTGGCGGCTGGCCCTGCTGCGCCGGCTGCTTGACTCCGGTGACCCGGTGCTCGCCGCGATCGCGGCGAAGGGCGCCAAGGAAGTCGCCTACCACCGGGACTACGCGGCGCAGTGGGTGGTCCGGCTGGGCGACGGCACCGCCCTGTCCCACGCCAGGATGCAGGCCGCGCTCACCGCCATCTGGCCGCTCGTGGACGAGTTGTTCCGCACCGATGCCGTGGTCAGCGACCTGCCCGGGGTCGCGGCCGACCCGGCCGGGGTGCGGGCCGAGTTCGACGACGTCCTCGCCACCGTGCTGGCCGCGGCCACCCTGGAGCGCCCGGGCACCCCGGCCCTGGCCCAGGTCGCCGGCCGGTCCGGCCGGGACGGGGTGCACACCGAGGCCCTCGGGTACGTGCTCGCCGAACTGCAGAGCGTGGCCCGCGCCGACCCGGACGCGACGTGGTGACCGCGATGATCGACGTCCCGGCGGCCCGCGCGATCGCGGCGGCCGTCGCCGATCCGGAACTGCCCGGGCTGACCCTGGCGGACCTCGGCATCCTGCGCTCCGTCGCCGCCGAGGACGGTCATCTCGTGGTGACCATCACCCCGACGTACTCCGGCTGCCCGGCGCTCCGGGAGATCTCGCGCGACCTGGTGCACCAGCTCACCCAGGCCGGCTTCGCGGGCGCCACTGTCCGTACCCAGCTCGCGCCCGCCTGGACCAGCGACTGGATCACCCCGGAAGGCCACCGGAAGCTGCTGGCCGCCGGCATCGCGCCACCGCGCCGGGTGGCCAGCGGCCCGGTGGCCACCGGCGCGGCCCACCGTGACCCGGTGCCGCTGAACCTCACCGCGGCGCCGGGTGTCCGCGTGGCGTGCCCGCAGTGCGGTTCATCCGACACCGTGGTGACGTCGGCGTTCGGTGCGACCGCGTGCAAGGCCCTGCTGCGCTGCAACACCTGCCGCGAACCGTTTGAATACGTGAAGGAATTCTGATGACCGGCCCGCCAACCGCGCCGGCGTCGCGCACGGAGTTCCATCCGCTCACCGTGCTCCGCGTGGACCCGCTGACCGCTGATTCCGCCGCGCTGACCTTCGGCGTGCCGCCCGCCCTGGCGGACCGGTTCAGGTTCGCTCCCGGCCAGTCGCTCACGGTCCGCCGCGGCCTGCAGCGGCGCTCGTACTCGATCTGCTCGGCCAGGGGAAGCGCGCCGCGGATCGGCGTACGGGAAGTGGCGGGCGGCGCGGTGTCCGGCTGGCTCGTGCGTGACGTCCGGCCCGGCGACATCATCGACGTCCAGGCCCCGTCCGGGAAGTTCACCCCCGATCTGTCCGCCCCCGGGCGGCACGTCCTGATCGCCGCGGGCAGCGGCATCACGCCCGTGCTGTCCATCGCCGCATCCGTGCTGGCCGCGCAGGCCGGGTCGGCGGTCACGCTGATCTACGGCAACCGGCGCAGTGACTCGGTGATGTTCACCGAGGAGATCGCCGACCTCAAGGACTCCTACCCCGCCCGGCTCTGCCTGGTCCACGTGCTCAGCCGCGAGCCGCAGGAAGTGGAGCTGTTCAACGGCCGGCTCGACCCGGGCAAGCTGCGCTCGCTGCTGCCGGTCACGGTGGCGGTCCCGGCCGTGGACCACTGGTGGCTGTGCGGCCCGCTCGCCATGGTCACCGGCGCCATCGAGGTCCTCACCGGACTCGGCGTCCCCCGTGACCGCATCCACCGTGAGCTGTTCTACGTCGAGGACACTCCCCCGGCCCAGGTCCATCACGCGGAGGCCCCGCCCGGCCCCGGCGCGGAGGTGACCGTGCTGCTGGACGGCCGGGCCAGCGTGGCCACCGTGCCCCCGGGCACGCCGATCCTCGACGCGCGCCCAGCGGGTCCGTCCCGACCTGCCCTTCGCCTGCAAGGGCGGCGTGTGCGGCACCTGCCGGGCGCTCCTCGTCGAGGGCCAGGTCACCATGCGCCGCAATTACGCGCTGGAGCAGGACGAGGTCGACGCGGGCTACGTGCTCACCTGCCAGTCGCTTCCCGCGTCCGACCGGCTGACCGTCGACTACGACGGCTAGCACCCCACGGCCAGCCGCGGCGTCACGGCTTCCGGCCGACCGCCCCCGCGATCTTCAGCCGGGTGGGAGCCGTGATCGAGTCGTGGCGCCACTCCTGGACGTCGGTCAGGCCCGGCTCCAGGAGCTCGAACCCGCTGAAGAACCCCCGGATCTGGTCCCGGGGCCGGAAATACGTCTCCACCGCCGTGCCTGCCGCTACCGCGCGCAGTTCGGCCATTGCTTCCGGATCGCTGTCGCTGGCGAACTGGGAGAGCACCAGGAAGCTGCCCGCGCACACGCGGTCCCGGAACTGGGCGATGATCCCCCCGGGATCCTCGGCGTCCGGCACCAGGTGCAAGACCGCCACGCAGAGCATCCCGACCGGCTGGCTGAAATCGATCAGCCGGGCCACGTCCGGATGACCCAGGATCGCCTCCGGCTGGCGGATGTCAGCCTGCACGGAGACCACCCGGTCGTCGCTGGCCAGCAGCGCCATGTTGTGGACGTGCACGACCGGGTCATAGTCCACGTACACCACGCTGGCCGACGGATCGGACTGGCGGGCGGCCTCGTGCACGCTCGGCGAGGTCGGGAAGCCGGTCCCCAGGTCGATGAACTGCCTCAGCCCGGCGGCGCCCAGCACGCGGACCGCCCGGATGGCGAACTCCCGGTTAGCCCGGGCGAGCCGCCGCTGATCAGGGGCAACCGCCAGGACCCGGTCGGCGGCCGCCCGGTCCACCGCATAGTTATCCTTGCCGCCCAGCAGGTAGTCATAGATCCGCGCGGCAGCGGGCCGGGCCGGATCGGTGCCCGGTGACGTCTCCCCGCTCATCCCCGCATCCTCCCGCCGCGCTGGCGTACTTTGCGCAGGAGACTACCGGGCCGGCCTGCCCGGCTCAGTGCCCGGTGGTCAGGTGGATCACGCCAACATCGGACAGCCCGTCGAGGGCCAGCTGCACCCCGAGCGCGGCGAGCAGGAAACCGAACACCTTCTCGGTCACCAGCATCCGGCTCGCGTCCAGCTTGCTGCCGACCTGCACAGCCCAGCGGAACACCGCGATGTCGAGCACAAGCACCACGACGAGCACGCCAACGGCGACCGCGAGCACCGCGATGGAGCTGGCCTCGGCCGACAGGGTGACCAGGACGACGATCCCGGCCGGGTTGAGCAGGTAGGGCACGGCCAGCGGGAACACGGCGACCTGCATCGGGTCCCGGTCCTTGACTGGATGACCGCCGCCGTTCTGGCCGTTCTGGCCGAGCACCATGGTGACCGCGATGATCAGCAGGATGATGCCGCTGGCCACGCCCAGCGCGCCCGGCGAGAAGTGCAGCAGCCGGGTGAGCAGGCCGCCGAGGACCAGCAGCAGCACGGCGACCGTGGCCGCGGTGGTCAGCATCTTGCGCAGGACCCGGCGCTTGGTCGCCTCGGTCATGTCCGTGGTCACGTCCAGGAACGGCACCAGCGCGATCTTGGGGCCGATGCCGATCAGGAGGAAGAGGAAGGTGTCGATGACGAAGGCAGCGTCGAGCGATTCGAGTTCCTTCATCCTGGCTCCGTCCGCTTGCCTCCGCCATGCTGGATCCCCAGCCTGCCTCACCAGGGCGCGCCGTGGCGTGCGGAGGCCGGGTGTCGCTCAATGATTTTCCACGTTATCCGCTGCGGGCGGGGCCGGGATTCACCCCGCCGGGGACGTCCAGGCCGGCCGGGCCGGCCGGCCTGGACGCACTGATCAGGCGAGGTCGAACCGGTCGAGGTTCATCACCTTGTCCCACGCCGCGACGAAGTCGTGGACGAACTTCTCCCTGGCGTCATCGCTGGCGTAGACCTCCGCGAGCGCGCGCAGCTCGGAGTTGGACCCGAAGACGAGGTCGGCCCGGCTGCCGGTCCACTTGACCTCGCCCGTGGCCGCGTCGCGGCCCTCGAACGCGCTCGCGTCCTGCGACGCCGGCTGCCACGTCGTGCCCATGTCGAGCAGGTTGACGAAGAAGTCGTTGGTCAGCGACCCGGGGGCCGCGGTGAGGACGCCGAGGGGCGACTGCTGGTAGTTCGCGCCCAGGACGCGCAGGCCACCGACGAGGACCGTCATCTCGGGGGCGCTCAGCGTCAGCAGGTTCGCCCGGTCGAGCAGCAGGTACTCGGCCGGCAGCCGGTTGCCCTTCCCCAGGTAGTTGCGGAACCCGTCGGCGGACGGCTCGAGCGCGGCGAACGATTCCACGTCGGTCTGCTCCTGGGACGCGTCCGCGCGGCCCGGCGTGAAGGGAACCTGGACGTCGAAGCCGGCGTCCCTGGCCGCCTGCTCGACAGCCGCGCCGCCAGCGAGCACGATCAGGTCGGCCAGCGAGACCTGCGTGCCGCCCGGGTGGGAGGCGTTGAAGGCCTGCTGTATCCCTTCCAGGGTGCGCAGCACCGTGGCCAGCTGGTCAGGGTCGTTCACCTCCCAGCCGCTCTGCGGCTCCAGGCGGATGCGCCCGCCGTTGGCGCCGCCGCGCTTGTCGCTGCCGCGGAAGGACGAGGCCGCGGCCCACGCGGTGGACACGAGCTGGGGCACCGTCAGGCCCGAGCCGAAGACCTGGGCCTTGAGGGAGGCGATGTCCCCGGCGTCGATGAGCTGGTGTGTCACCGCGGGGATGGGGTCCTGCCACAGCAGCGTCTCGGCCGGGACCTCCGGCCCGAGGTAGCGGACGACCGGGCCCATGTCACGGTGGGTCAGCTTGAACCAGGCCCGGGCGAAAGCGTCCGCGAACTCGGCCGGGTTCTCCAGGAAGCGCCGCGAGATCTGCTCGTAGACCGGGTCCATGCGGAGCGAGAGGTCGGTGGTCAGCATCGTCGGCGGGCGCCGGTCGGCGGGGTCCTGGGGGCCTGGCACGGTACCGGCCCCGGCGCCGTCCTTCGGCTTCCACTGGTAGGCGCCGGCCGGGCTCTTGGTCAGCTCCCACTCGTAGCCGTACAGGGTCTCCAGGAAGCTGTTATCCCACGTCACCGGGGTAGGCGTCCAGGTGACCTCGATACCGCTGGTGATCGCGTCGGCGCCCTTGCCGGTGCCGTAGCTGCTCTTCCAGCCGAGGCCCTGCTGCTCCAGCGGGGCGGCCTCGGGGTCGGGGCCGACGCTCTCCGCCGGGCCCGCGCCGTGGGTCTTGCCGAAGGTGTGACCGCCCGCGATCAGGGCGACCGTCTCCTCGTCGTTCATCGCCATCCGGCGGAACGTCTCGCGGATGTCGCGGGCCGCGGCGACCGGGTCCGGGGTGCCGTTCGGGCCCTCCGGGTTGACGTAGATGAGGCCCATCTGCACCGCGCCGAGGGGCTCCTCGAGCTCCCGGTCGCCGGTGTAGCGCTCGTCGTCGAGCCAGGTGGTCTCAGGACCCCAGTAGACGTCCTCGTCCGGCTCCCACACGTCCGCGCGGCCACCGCCGAAGCCGAAGGTCTGAAAGCCCATCGACTCCAGGGCGACGTTGCCGGTGAGGACGATGAGGTCGGCCCAGGAGAGCTTCTGGCCGTACTTCTTCTTGACCGGCCACAGCAGCCGGCGGGCCTTGTCCAGGCTGACGTTGTCCGGCCAGCTGTTGAGCGGCGCGAAGCGCTGCTGGCCAGCGCCCGCGCCCCCGCGGCCGTCGCTGATGCGGTAGGTGCCCGCGCTGTGCCACGCCATCCGGATCATCAGCGGGCCGTAGTTGCCGAAGTCGGCCGGCCACCAGTCCTGCGAGGTCGTCAGCACCGCCGCGATGTCCCGCTTCACGGCCGCGAGGTCGAGGGTCTTGAACGCCTCGGCGTAGCTGAACTCCTCGCCGAGCGGGTTGGCCACGGCGGGGTTCTTGGCCAGGATCTTCAGGTTGAGCTTGTTCGGCCACCATTCACGGTTGGCATCCCCCATGGTGGGGTGGGTGAGGCCGCCGTTCACGACCGGACACCCCCCGCTCTCCGGGGTCGCGTCTTCGACGACTACTGGATCATGGTTCTCAGTCACGGGAATCCTTCCGGGCTTGACGGATCACGGTGCTCAGGGGGTGCGGGCGGTGGAACAGGCGGGGCACAGGCCCCAGTAGATGACCTGGGCTTCGTCGATCGAGAAGCCGTGGTCGTCGGACGCGGTCAGGCAGGGCGTCTCGCCGACCGCGCAGTCAACGTCAGCGACGGCACCGCACGACCGGCACACGACGTGGTGGTGGTTGTCGCCGACGCGTCCCTCGAACCGGGCCGGGCTGCCGGCCGGCTCGATGCGGCGCACGAGCCCCGCCGCAGTGAGCGCATGAAGAGCCTCATACACGGCCTGCAGGGAGACATGGCCTATCCGGTCGCGCACGCCGGAGGTGATCGCCTCGACACCGAGGTGGTCACCGCCGCGGACAATCTCGAGCAGTGCGACGCGCGCGGCCGTCACCCGCAGGCCGGCACCGCGCAGTTCGTCGGCGGGAGTCGGGCTCTGGGATGCGGGCATGACGCCCAACCTATCTTCATTAACACGAACAGTTCAAGAGAGAGAACTACTACGGAATGCCGCCTGGCGGCGGCGTGGGGCGTGGGCGCCCCCAAGGTCCTGGACTGAGTCAGGCCACGTCGGCGGCCAGCAGCTCCCGGCCGGCCACCGTGCCGTGGGCCGGCACCGCCGCCGCTAGCCCGGTCTCCGGGGACGCCGCCTCGAAGAGCAGCAGGGCAACGTCGTCGTCGAGGCTGCGCCCCGTGTGGGCCCGGAGGCGCTCCAGCAGCTCGTCCGCGGCGGTGTCCAGGTCAGCGCGGCGGAGCGCGCCGAGGCAGTCCTCCAGCCGGAAGTACCGGCCCGCCCGGTCGCGCGCCTCCAGCAGGCCATCGGTGTAGAAGACCAGCCGGTCGCCAGGGCCCACCGTGAACGTGGACGTCCTCATCTCGGGGTGCAGGCCGAGCGGGGTCGCGTAGGCCGCCGGGGTCAGGGCCTGCAGGCCGCCGTCCGCCGTCAGCCGCAGCGGCGGCGGGTGCCCGCAGGTGACGAGCTCAAGCCAGCCGCGCGGGTCGAACTCCGCGAACAGGGCTGTCACGAAGTCCTCCTCCCCCGCCGCCCGCGCGACCGACTGGTCCACGACCCGGGCGATCTCGGGCAGCGAGAGGCCTGGGTGGGCGCAGGCGTCGCGGAAGCTGGTCATCGCGATGCTGGCCAGGCGCACCGCCGGCAGTCCCTTTCCGCGGGTGTCCCCGATGAGCCAGCGCAGGCGGTCCCCGTCGGAGACGACCTCCAGCAGGTCCCCGCCCACCCGCGCCTCCGCCGCGGCCGAGACGTAGCGCGAGGCCAGCCGGCCCGCCGCGACGGTGGCCGGAACCTCGCGCAGCAGCGCGCTCTGCGCTACCCGGGCCACCGCGCGGACCTGGCTGAGCCGCCGTTGCGCCGCGGTGCGCAGCGCCGAGTTGGCGACCGCGAAGGCGGCCAGCAGGGCCAGCACGCCCAGGTGCGACGCGAGCGAGCCCGGCCGTCCCGGCTGGTCCAGGATGAGCCCGAGGCCGAGCAGCAACGCCCAGCCGGCCAGCACGGCGGTGATCCGCGGGCGCAGCAGCAACGAGGCCAGCAACGGGCCGATAGCCAGCCACGCGACCACGACGGGGCCTCGGCCGGTGCGGTACTGCGCCACCGCGACGACCGTGATGGCCAGGCCCGTAAGCAGCGCGAACCCCCGCCGGGCCGCCGCCCCGCCCGGCTGGACCGGCCCGGACACCTTCAGCACAATGCCGCGGCCCGGGCGCCGGAACGCGTGCCACCACCTCGGACCAGGATGCGCATCCACGTGGTTGCCCCTCATCTGCCGTTCATCGTCGGCTGTGCCCACGTACTGAACGCCATCGTGCCGGTCACGCCCGAGTGGTGGCTGAACGCCGGCTCCAGGGAAGCTCACAGAACATCTCAGCGTCTGCGCCGAGCACGCTAAAGGTGCGGCTCGTCCGGGGCCCGGAGATCGCGGATGGACGCCCCGAAGGACAGCAGGCGGATGCGCACGAGTTCCGCGTTCCTTTCGTCGGCCCCTCCGGGAGCGCGCTCGGCGCCCATAGCCGCGCGGGCACCCTGCAGCGACGCGAGTACGTTAGTGACCCGGGCACGCTGGTCTTCATCGGGGGCTGCCTCGCGCAGCGCGTACAGCAGCTGCGTTAGGTCATCAGTCCGGCGCTGGAGGTCAGACCATCGGGCGCCCGCGTCCCCGGCGGCCAGCGCGCCCGGCGCTTCTGCTGCGCGCATCGACTCGTGCAGAGCGGCACTTTTCGCGTACGCGTCGACGACCCTGGACTGCCATTCGCCCGCCACTGCGGAGCGGCGGCCGGACGCCCGGGCGATCCATACGATCACGCCGATGAGGGCCAGGACGCCGATCGCGATCCAGAGCCAGATAAGGGAGGAACCGCTTCCGCTGCCCGATTCGGGGCCACTGCTGGACGGCGCAGTCGTTACGGGTTCGACAGCGCTCTGAGTTGCCGATGGCTCGGCCGGGGCCGACGCGCTTGGGCTGGGCGGGGAAATGCTCACGCCAGGGCTGGGTGGTGCGATACTCGCACTTCGGCTGGGCAGCGAGATGCTCGCGCTTCGGCTGGGTGAGAGGCTGGCCAGCGCACCGCCGCCGCTCTGCCCGCAAGCGGCCACAAAACACCCGGCGAGAAGGATCGCCGCCGTGAGCAGCAGGCTCTTAGTCAAGTGCCGCATCTGGATTCCTCCGCGCGGGTCACGAGCGATCGCAGCCGCTGCGCCGCCCGCGGCCCAGCACTGCCTGCGCCCTGCTCAGCGAGCGCGGTCATGGATAGCTTCCGCTTCGCCACCGGCCGGTGCCGCGGCTGCGCTCTTAACGCCGACATTAGAGGAGGACGGCGCGGACCCGTATCACCCGCCCGAGGTGAGGCCATCGGGGGCGCACGCATCCGTGGCCGCGCCTGCCAGGCCGGCCCGAAGGCGCATTCCCGATTATGGCGCGGGCCGGGTCTTGGGCGCCGATACTTTCGCCGTGGGGCTGACGTGCTCGAACTGATCCTGCCGCCCGAGGTCGTGGTCGTGGAGACCGTCCGCGACGAGCCTGGCGCCTGGCTGTTCCCGGAAGAGGAAGCCGTGATCGCGCGGGCGGTGCCGAAGCGGCGGCGTGAGTTCACCGCCGGGCGGGCCTGCGCCCGGCGGGCGCTGGCCCGGCTCGGCGTGCCGCCGGCGCCACTGCTGCCCGGCGAGCGCGGCGCGCCGCGGTGGCCGGACGGAACGACGGGCAGCATCACGCATTGCCCGGGTTACCGGGCGGCGGCGGTCGCGCGGACCCGGGATGTCGCCGCCCTCGGAGTGGACGCGGAGCCCAACGAGGCGGTGCCCGACGGGGTGCTCGGCGTCATCGCCAGTGACGGCGAGCGCACCCGGATCGGCGGGCTCGGTGCCACCGGCGCCCGGGTGTCCTGGGACCGGCTGCTGTTCTCAGCCAAGGAATCGGTGTACAAGGCGTGGTTCCCGCTCACCCGGCGCTGGCTGGGCTTCGACCAGGCCGACATCACCATCGGCGCCCTCGACGGCACGTTCACGGCCCGGCTGCTGGTGCCGGGCCCGTTAGTCAGCCGGCTCGGCGCTGACCATGCTGCACGGCCGCTGGGCAGCGGACCAGGGGCTGGTGGCGACGGCGGTCGTCATCCCGGCCTGGCCGGCCGCGGGCGGGCGCACCAGCTGATCACCGGGACGGCGGACCATTCGGCACGGCCATTTATGCCGCGGCGGCCGGAGTCGTGATTTTGCCGTTCGCGGACGATATGTTCATCACGCCGAAATTGGCCGGGCCGCCATTCCTGATAAAATGCCGGCATGGTGCCGACGGAAGCTGATCACGGACCGCCCGCCCGGATACTGGCCCCGTGGATGCCGCTCCGTGAAGGCCGGCGCCGTGTGTACTGGCCTCGTGGCTGAGCCGGCGCTGACCGCCCGGGGACTGGTCCTGGCGGCGGGCCAGCATCATCATCTGGTCAGGCTCATCGCCCTGGCCGTCATCGTCGTGCTGGTGGCCGTCGCGGCCGGGCTGGGCATCGCGGCGCTGGTCCGCCGGGGCCGCCGCCGGGCACTCCCCGGGGGGCAGGCCGCTGCGCCGCGGCCGGCGGGCCAGCCACAGGAGCGCCCGGCACAGGAGCGCCAGCCACAGGAGCGCCCGGCACAGGACGGCCAGCCGGTTCCGGCCCCCGCCCCCGCCGCGATCACCGCCGGGCACCTGGCGAAGACCTACCAGATGGGCCGGGTGGAGGTACGGGCCCTGGACGATGTCTGCCTGGAGATCGCGGCCGGCGCGATGGTGTGCATCATGGGCAAGAGCGGCTCGGGCAAGTCAACCCTGCTGCGGCAGCTCGGCCTGATCGACCTGCCCAGCGCGGGCCGGATCTGGCTGCACGGGCAGGAAGTGACCGGGCTGCCCGAGCATGAGCGCACCGATTTACGGCTGCGCCGCCTGGGCTACGTGTTCCAGGAGTATGCCCTGCTGCCGGAGCTCACCGCGGCGGAGAACGTCTTCCTGCCAGCCATGATGGCCGGCCTGCGGGGCCGGGCCTGCCGCGAACGCGCCGCCGCCCTGCTGGACCTGGTCGGCCTCGGCCCGCGGGCCGGGCACCGGCCCAAGGAACTCTCCGGCGGCGAGCAGCAGCGGGTGGCGATCGCCCGGGCGCTGGTCAACGAGCCGGTCATCATCTATGCCGACGAGCCCACGGCCAACCTGGACACCCGGTCGGCACAGACGGTCATGGTGACCCTCCGGAAGCTGAACGAAACCCTGGGCGTGACGGTGGTATTCGTCTCCCACGATCCAGACGATGCCCGGTACGCCAGCCAGCTGGTCCACCTCAGCGACGGCCAGCTGGTCAACGGGACGCCGGGCGACGGGACGCCGGGCGGAGGACAGCCGTGAAGAACCTGCGCGTGTCACTGTTCCTGGCCGCCCGGTCCCTGGCCCGCAGCAACTACGGCATCGCGGTCACCACCACGCTGATGATGCTGCTTATCTACATGAGCCTGCTGTTCCTGCCCTCACTCATCCAGGGCGCGATCAACCGCGTGAACGCGCAGCTGGTCAACACCCTGACCAGCGACATCGTCATCACCCCCAGCGGCCAGGCCGCCAGCATCGACAACGCCGGCTCCTATCTGGCCAGGATCCGCGGGACCGCCGGGGTCAAGGCCGCCACGGACGTCTATCATGCCGGCACGCAGGTCTCGTACGGGTCCAGATCGGGCTCATGGGCGGTGGACGCCATTGACCCGGTCAGCTACCGCCAGGTGTTCACCACCCTGGGCAACATCGCCGAGGGCCGCGCCCTGACGCCGCAGGACACCGGCCAGGTCCTGCTGGGCATCGGCATCGCCGGCGCGGGCGAGACGAACGTCCGCGGCTACCGGGCCTCGCTGCAGACTGTGCACCCCGGGGCTAAGGTCGCCATCACCCTCGTCAGCGGCCGGAGCGCCACCTTCACCGTCGCCGGGATCTACGACAACCAGTTCCCGCAATCCGACGGCAACGCCTACCTCACCATGAACGAGGCGGGGAAGCTGCTGCCCGCCAGCCGGGGCCGCGCCACCGCCATCTATGTCCGCACCCGCAGCGGCATCAGCGACAGCCAGGAGGTCCACCGCCTGGCCGCGCTGCGCAGCGGCCTGAACTTCCAGACCTCCGCCGACCTGAGCGCCGCCGTCCAGGACCAGACGGCCACCTTCCGGCTGATCAGCAACATCCTCAAGATCGTCTCGCTGCTGATGGCCGCCATCACCATTTTCACCATCACCTACATCGACCTGGTCAACAAGCGCAGGCAGATCGGCATCGAACGCGCCATCGGCATCAAATCGAGCCCGATCGTCTTCAGCTACGTCCTCAAGGCCTGGGCGTACGCCCTGGTCGGCGTGGGCACGGGGTTCGTCCTGTTCCGGTACGCGGTGACGCCCGTCGTGGCCCGCCACCCGTTCCATTTCCCCAACGGGCCGGTCACCCTGGCCACCACCTGGAACGAGATGACCCGGGATCTGGTCATCCTGATCATCGTGGCCACGCTGGCCGCGCTGGCCCCGGCGGTCCGGTCCGTGCGCATCCGGATCCTGGACGCGATCTGGGGCACCTAGCCGCCCGTGCCCGCGGCCCGGACGCCGCGCACGGCGGCCTGCGGGGCGGCCGGGAGGCAGGCCGCCGCGCCCTGGCGGGCCAGGGTAGCGAGCGGGCAGACGCCGGCGAGCGGATAGTAGGCGCCCATGATCGCGGCGGCCGTGGCCGCGCTCGCGGCGGGCGGCACGTCCTGGATGGCCTGGGTAAAGCCCGGCGCGACGACCATGTTGCGCAGCATGAGGGACACCGGCGCGGCCGGCTGGGCGGCGGAGAACGGCAGGAAGGTCACGCCGCGCAGGGCCGCCACGGCCGCCCGCTGCGATTCGGTGCCGACCACATAGGTGTAGTAGCCCCGGCCGTCGAGCCTGGTCGCGGTGTCATGACGGCATCCCTCGTCCACCTTCCCGCTGGGCAGCGGGTTCACCACCAGGGGAAATGGCTGCTGGTCCAGGTTGACGCACATCGAGTAGTACCGCATGTCCTCGCGCCAGCCCGGCCACGGGACGGGATGCGTCCCGATGGCCGTGACCGGCGCCTTGCCCCGGATGACGATCACGTCGCCGTCGCTGGGCGGGATGACGCTGGCGATCAGGTAGGCGGAGTCCGCGTTCGCGACGATGCCGCCGCCGACGCCCGGGTTGGGGGCGAAGACGACTCCCTCGCTGGCCGGGGCGGCCGGGGCCGGGGCCGGCCCGGTCGCGGAGACGCTGGTGCTGGCGGTGGGGCAGGCAGGAATCTGCTCCGGGACGCCGCCGGCGGTGAACGTGACGGCCGGCAAGGGCACCGCCGCGAAGTCCCGGTGCGAGGGCAGGTAGACCCGGTAGAGAATGTAGCCGGTGCCGCTGGTGACCCCCGCGGGGGCCAGCGGCAGGGTGTTCACCTCGCCGGGCGCCACGTCCGGGCGCACGGTCACCGTGAAGTTCCCGCCCGCGGGCGCCCAGTGCTGCCAGGGGTTGACGCTTCCCGGATCAGGCTGGATGAGGTAGTCGGTGAGCGCCGAGCTGACCCCATTGGTGCTGAACAGGCCGCCGCCCGGCTGGTAGACCTGCACCGAGGCGTACCGGGCGGCGGGATACCGCCCGGACAGCGTGATGACCAGGCCGCTGCGGACCGGGAACGGCAAGACCCAGTAGGCGGCCGCGGAGTCGGGATACAGCTCGTTCAGGGTGCCCGCCGAGATCTCCGTCGCCCAGGCGCACGCGGGCACCGCGGCGCCGGGTGCGGCGGCCGCCCCGGTGGGTGACTGGAGCGCCGCGACCACCACGGCGGCGAGGGCTGCTAATGAGCGCGCGAGTACGGTGGCAGGTCGCATTGGCGAATCTCCAGATCAGCAAGAACAATAACGCCCTTATGACTGGCCAGCCATTTATGCGGAATTCCTTTTCCAGGCACATTTTAAGGGGATATTAGCCTGCCGGGAAGAGAATCAGCGTGGTTGGACGCTGCCGCGTCGGCGGCGGGCAGGCGGACCCGGACGACGAGCCCGCCGGCGTCGCGGGATTCGGCTGTCACCCGCCCGCCGTGGGCCCGGACGACCGACCGGACGATGGACAGGCCGAGGCCGACGCCCTCGCGGCCAGGATCCCGGCCGTGGCCCAGCCGCCGGAACGGCTCGAACAGCGCGCTGATGTGCTCGGGCGGCACGACGGGCCCGCTGTTGGCCACGACCAGCTCGGCCTCGCCGGACTGCGCGCGGGCCGTGGTGGAGACCGTCACCCAGCCGCCGGGATGGTTATGCCGCAGCCCGTTGCGGACCAGGTTGAGGGCCAGATGTTCGAGCAGCACCGGATCGCCGACGGTACCGGCCGGATCAGGCGTCGCGTCCACGGTGACCCGGGCGGCCGCCGCCTCCCCGGCGGTCTGCTCGACGGCGTCGGCGGCGGCGTCCGACAAGTCGACCGGGACCCGCGTGATGGCCTGGCTTTCGCTGCGGGCCAGCATGAGCAGGCCGTCGATGATCAGCTCGCTGCGCGCGTTGGTGGCCAGCACCGTATCCACCAGCTCGCGCAGGTCCCCGGGAACCCGCCCGGAGGCCACCGCCACCTCGAGCACGGTCCGGTTGGTGGCCAGCGGCGTGCGGAGCTCGTGCGAAGCGTGGGCCGCGAACTGGCGCTGGCCCTCGAAGGACGCGTCGAGGCGCTCGAGCATGACATCGAAGGTGTCGGCGAGTTCCTTGACCTCATCAGCGGGCCCGGCCAGCCCGATCCGCTCGCGCAGGTTGCCATCGGCCGCCCGGCGGGCGGTCTGGGTGATACGGCGCACCGGGCTGAGCGCCCGGCCAGCCATGACCCAGCCGAAGGCGCCTGCGACCACGGCCACCGCGGCCAGCGCGAGCAGGCACTCGTACACCAGGGTGGTAAGGGCCCGGGCCCGGTGATGATCGAATTTCTGCCGGATCGCCGTGACGTCAGGCAGCGTGAGCCGGGCTCCCGACCGGAGCTGGATCACCGTGTGCGGCCCGGGATTCTGCGAGCCGCTGAGAATGTTGGCCACGGCCTTGCCGCCCGGGTAGCTGTTCTTGAACAGGAGGTACAAGATCACGATCAGGGCCGTGCCGGCCACCAGGAACATGCCGCCGTACAGGGCGGTGAGCCGGGCCCGGATGCCAAGTCCGGAGAGCGCGGGCACGGCGGCGCGCTTCATGGGATGCGGTACCCCGCGCCCGGGACGGTCTCGATGAGCGGCGGCTCGCCCAGCTTCCGGCGGAGCGTCATGATCGTGACCCGGACGACGTGGGTGAACGGGTCGATGTTCTCGTCCCAGGCCTTCTCCAGCAGCTGCTCGGCGGACACGATGGCGCCGCCGCCCCGGAGCAGCTCGGCGAGGACCGCGAGTTCCTTGTGCCTCAGCGGCAGCGGCCGGCCATTTCTCGTGGCCTCCTGGCGGGCCGGGTCGAGCCGGATCCCGGCCCGCTCCAGGACCGGCGGATCGGGTGGGCGGGCCCGCCGCCCCAGGGCCCGGACCCGGGCGACGAGCTCGGCGAACGCGAACGGCTTGGCCAGGTAGTCGTCGGCGCCGAGGCCGAGCCCTTCGACCCGGTCGACCAGATCCCCGGCCGCCGTGAGCATGAGGATCCGCACCATCGCCCCGCTGCTGGCCAGTGACCGGCAGATGTCGTCGCCGTGGACCAGGGGAAGATCGCGGTCCAGGATCACCACGTCGTAATCGTTCACGGCCAGCTGCTCCTCCGCCGTGGCGCCGTCTAACGCCACGTCTGCGGCGATGGCCTGGTCCCGCAGCCCCGCGGCAATCGCCTCGGCCAGGGGCTGCGCGTCCTCCACCACAAGTACCCGCACCTGACTCCTCCTGCCGGTCAGCGGACCATTCGTCACCGAGCGTGACGAGCCTTCCTCGCGCACCGTCAGCTCCGCGTAAAACCGGGCGTTGACACTGGTTTTACCGCCGCTCCGCTGAACTGTCACACCGAGGCGGCCCGCACCGCGCGGGCCCCCGGGACCAAGGACAGGAAGGGAACCCCCTTGACCAGGAACAGGCGGCGGACAGGCCGGCTCGCGGCGGTCAGTCTGGCCATATTCCTCATGCTCGCGCTGGCGGCCTGCGGCAGCTCCGCCGGCAGCGGCGCCGCGGGCAGCAGCGCGGCGGGCGCCGCGCCCTCGCTGCCGGCGGCCGTGACCAAAGCCCTGGACCAGCTCACCACGTGCCTGAGCGCCCAGGGCGTGAAGGTGCCCACGCCCGTCACCCGGCGGGGTGTCCGCACCACGATCAGGGACCTCCCCTCGGCGAAGCGGTCGTCCGTGATCACCGCCTGCCAGACACAAGTCGATGCGCTCCTGGCCCTGCGGCCGGGGCACTGACCGGAGGCCGCGCATGTTTTTCACCTATCTCCGGCGCGAGCTGCGCCGGCGCTTGCGGCAGGCCATCTTCATCGCGCTCGGGCTGGCGGTGGGAATCGGCCTGGTCATCACGGTCACCGCGGCCTCGGACGGGGTCAAGAATGGCCAGGCCGCGGTCCTGCATTCGCTGTACGGCGTGGGCACGGACGTCACCGTGACCCAGCCTCCGGTGGCGGGGGCGAGCCGGGCGACCACCTTCGGATTCCGCCAGCAGATCCAGGCGTTCCGCCGGGGACAGGTCGCGGCAGGTACGAAGATCAACATCAACAACCTGGTGAACACCCAGTACGGGACGCTCAAATCCAGCTCGGTCGCCACGGTGGCCGGGCTGGGCAATGTGCGCGGCGCGGTGGGGGGACTCACCCTCAATGATGTGACCGTGACCGGAACGGTCCCGGCGGTCAAGTCCGGCAGCGGCAGCCTCGCGTCGAGCTTCACCACGAACTCGTTCACCGTCGAGGGCGTGGACGTGTCCAACACCTCGCTCGGTGCGCTGAGCGCCGCCACGATGACCGCGGGCACCGGCTTCACGTCCGGCGAGGCGAAGGCCGACGACGCGGTGATTGATTCCAACTACGCGCAGCAGAACAAGCTGAAGGTCGGTAACACGGTCGCGGTGGGCGGGACCAGTTTCAAGATCATCGGTATCGCGAGGGTACCCCAGGGCGGCAGCCCGCCTGACGTCTACATCCCGCTGTCCCGGGCCCAGGCCATCGGCAAGACCTCCGGGGCCAGCCTGTCCAGCAAGGTGAACACGATCTACGTGTCGGCCGCCAGCGCCACCGCCATCCCGGCGGTCCAGACGGAGATCACCAAGGCCCTCCCGAAGTCCACCATCACCGACCAGGACAACCTGGCCAGCCAGGTGAGCGGGTCACTGGCCAGCGCGTCCAGCCTGGCCAACAACCTCGGGAAGTGGCTGTCGGTCGCGGTGCTGATCGCCTCGTTCCTGCTGGCCAGCCTGCTGACCATGGCGGCGGTCGCCCGCCGGGTGCGGGAATTCGGCACGCTCAAGGCGCTCGGCTGGCCGAGCTGGCGGATCATCCGCCAGGTCATGGGTGAGTCGATCACGATCGGCATCATCGGCGGGGCGGCGGGCGTGGCCCTCGGGTACGGCGGCGCGGCGCTGATCGACAAGCTCGCCCCGAAACTGTCCGCAACGGTCGGCACGAGCGGCGCGGCCCCGGCCGCGGGGACCGGCGGGGGCGTCCTGGGGTCGCTGCTGCACAGCACCCCGCACACAGTGTCGGTGACCCTGACCGCGCCCGTCACGATCAGCGTGATCGTGCTGGCCGTGCTGCTCGCCGTGACCGGCGGCCTGATCGCCGGCATCTTCGGCGGGTGGCGGGCAGCCCGGCTGCGCCCCGCGGCCGCGCTGGCCAAAGTGGAATGACCCGGCGGACCGAGAGAGGACCCGATGTACAACCTGTCTGGCGTGGTGAAGAACTACAAGAAGGGCCACGGCACGGTGCACGCGCTGCAAGGCGTGGACCTGGTCATCGAGGACGCCGAGTGGCTGGCGATTCAGGGCCCGACCGGTCATGGCAAGTCCACCCTGCTGCAGATCCTCGGCGGCCTGGACCGCCCGTCCGCGGGGACGGTGGACCTCGATGGGATGAACCTGAGCCGGATGCGTGAGTCCAGGCTGACCAAGGTCCGGGCCCGCTCGATCGGGTTCATCTTCCAGACCTTCAACCTCATTCCCACCCTGAACGCGGCGGAGAACGTCGAGGTCGCGCTCGTCCCGCTCCGTGTCAGCGGCGCGGCGCGCAGGGCCCGCGCGGAGCAGGCCCTGCGGTCCGTCGGGCTCAGCGAGCGGCTGCGCCACCTGCCGTCTGAGCTGTCCGGCGGGCAGCAGCAGCGGGTCGCGATAGCCCGGGCGCTGGTCAAGGAACCCAGCGTGCTGCTCGCCGACGAGCCCACCGGCAACCTGGACGAGGGAACCCGCGACGAGATCATCGACCTGCTGGAAAACCTGTGGGTCGAGCGGGGCCTGACCATGGTGCTGGTCACGCACGACAGTACGGTGGCCGGCCGGGCCCAGCGGCTCGGCCAGATGGATGACGGCCGTCTCACCGTCGTGCCGGTCTCCGGCCAGGCCCGCCAGCCGGGTCCCCGCCCGGCGCTGGGCTGACGCAGGCGCACCTGGCCGGCCTGGCCGGCCAGGTGCGCCTGCCGTTTGCTGCTCAGCCGCGGGTTTCCGCAGCCACCTCGGGCACCATCTCCGGGCCGTGCCCGTTGACCTGCTCCTGGCTGGCGAACTGGGTGTGATACAGGCTCGCGTACAGCCCCCCGGCGGCCAGCAGGTCCGCGTGCTGGCCGCGTTCGGTGATCCGCCCGCCGTTCATGACCAGGATCTGGTCCGCCTCCCGGATGGTGGACAGGCGGTGCGCGATGACCAGGGAGGTCCGGCCGGTGAGCGCGGCCTTCAGGGCCCGCTGCACCGCCGCCTCGGACTCGGAGTCCAGATGGGCCGTGGCCTCGTCGAGGACGACGACCGACGGCGCCTTGAGCAGCAGCCTCGCCACCGAGATGCGCTGCTTCTCGCCGCCCGACAGCCGGTAGCCCCGGTCGCCCACGATCGTGTCCAGCCCATCGGGCAGGCCGGAGATCAGGTCCCAGATCTGGGCCGCCTGGCACGCCCCGGCCAGCTCGTCCTCGGTCGCGTCCGGCCGCGCGTAGGACAGGTTGGCCCGGATTGTGTCGTGGAACATGTGCGCGTCCTGGGTGACCACCCCGACCACCGCGTGCAGCGATTCCAGCGTGACGTCCCGCAGGTCGCAGCCGCCGACGCGGACCGTGCCCTGGTCCGGGTCATACAGCCGGCTGACCAGGTGGGTGGTGGTGGTCTTGCCGGCCCCGGACGGCCCGACCAGCGCGGTGAGCGTGCCCGTGGGCACGCGGAAGCTGAGGTCGTGCAGCACGCCGGCCGACGCGTCTGGCCGTTCGGGGATCCCCCGCCGCCGCATGATCGCTTCCAGCGAGGCCAGGGCCACGTCTTTCGCAGCCGGGTACCGGAAACAGACCCTCTCGAACTCGATGTCCGGCGCGGCCCCGTCGCTGCCGCACGTGCGGGGCAGCGCCACCGCGCCCGGCCGCTCGGCGACCAGCGGCTTCAGGTCCAGCACCTCGAAGACCCGGTCGAAGCTGACCAGCGCCGTCATCACCTGCACCTGCACGTTGGTCAGCTGGCCGATCGGCGCGTACACCCGCATCAGCAGGGTGCTCAGCGCGACCAGGGTGCCGAGCTGGAAGGCGCCCCGGATAACCAGGCTGCCGCCGACCCCGTAGACGACGGCGGTGGCCAGCGCGGCGAGCAGGGTGAGCACGATGACCAGCGTCTGGCCGTACATGGCGGTGACCACGCCGATGTCGCGGACCTTGGCCGCCCGGTCGGCGAACAGGTCCGACTCTTCCCTGGGCCGGCCGAACAGCTTGACGAGCATGGCCCCGGCCACGTTGAACCGCTCGGTCATCATCGTTCCCATGGCCGCGTCCAGCTGCATCCCCTCCCGGGTCAGCCGCTGGAGCTTGCGCCCGACCATCCGGGCCGGCAGCAGGAAGAGCGGGATGAGAACCAGCGCGATGAGGCTGACCTGCCAGGACAGGTAGAACATCGTGACCAGGATGACGGTCAGGGACAGAATGTTGCCCACCACGCTGGACAGCGTGACCGTGATGGCCTGCTGCGCCCCGATCACGTCCGTGTTCAGCCTGGACACCAGCGCGCCCGTCTGCGCCCGGGTGAAGAAGGCGATCGGCTGCTCCTGGACATGGCTGAACACCTGGGTCCGCAGGTCGTAGACCACGTCCTGGCCGATCCGCGCCGAGAACCACCGGATGGCGTAACCGAGGAAAGCGTCGAATATCGCGACGCCCGCGACCGCGACCGCGATCCCGATCACCACCGCCTCGTCATGGGGCAGGATTCCCCGGTCGATGATCGCCCGCAGCAGCAGCGGGTTGACCACCGTAATCACCGCGTCGAGGCTGGTGGCCAGCAGGAACACGGCCAGGTGCAGGCGGTGCGGCCGGATGTAGGCGAAGATCCTGCGGGCCGTGCCGGGTTTGAGTTTCTGCTGGGTGATGGACGCGTCCTGGTTGCGGAAGGCCCGCATCATCCGCACGTTGCCCTGGGGATACATGAGCGTGGACCTCCGGGTTCAGAGCGGGATGTGGCCGCGGCTGGTCACGCGCGGGCCGCCGGGTGCTTCTTCGGCGGATTGACCTGCGCCGCGACCTGGGCCGCCCACCCGGCCGGGTCGGCGAACCCGATGAACTCGCCGAGCCCGGTCAGCTGGGTCACGGGGTCGGCCAGGATGTCCTCGTAACGCACCCGGAGCAGCTCGCGCGGCTGGAGATCGGCCAGCGCCTGCTCGGCCGAGCCGTTCATCTGCGCGATGGTGGTCTCGTAGAAGCCCAGGTCGTAGTCCAGTTCCCGGAGGGTCTGCGCGGTCAGGTTCTCCGGCAGCAGGCGCCGCATCTCCTCGGGCAGCTCGGCCGGGAGGGCCCGCTCCAGAACCCGGACGTAGGGGTCGGCGCCGTAGCGCTGGTGGAACTGGTTGCGGATCGCGGACAGCTGGAACACCGGGTGCTTGCTCATCGACAGCGCGGTGTCCGCGGTGTTGCGGGTCAGGTAGATGACCTTGGCGTCGGGATTCACCGACAGCCAGGGATAGGCCACCATGCTGGACGCGCCGGTCCGCTCCACCCAGCGGCGCCGTCCCTCCAGCTCGGCCACCAGGTCCAGCAGCATCCGGTGGTGCAGGCCGACCGGCTGGGCCGGGAACTGCGGCACCCTGAGCGCGAGCTGGTCGAACAGGCGGTCCGGGTCCGCCGCGATTTTCGGCAGGGCGATGCGCAGGATCGGGGGCACCCGGGTCTTGTCGGTGGCGTAGCGCCCGTTGTCCGGATAGGAATACTGCCGGCCGGTGAGCCCGATCCTGGTCAGCAGGTGCCCATGCTGGGCGCCCGGCTGGCTCAGCATCGACCAGTACTGGGCGCCGGTGAACTCATTGAGCGGCTGGACGAGGAGACGGCCCCGGATCGGTGACAGTGACTCCGACACCGACAGGGTCTGCGGCTCGCGCGTGATCAGGTCCGAGAGCATGGTCGATCCGCACCGGCCGGTGCCGATGATGATGCAGCGGCCGGCGTCCGGGCCCGCGGTGGCCGGCTCGCCGCCGGCCGCCGGGGCGGGCTCGCGGACCACGCCACCCGGCACCCGGCCCGCCCGCCGCGCGTGGGCGGCCAGGAACGGGGTGATCAGCGCGTTCACCTCGGCGGGGTGAGTCAGGCACGGGAAGTGGCCGGCGTTCGCGAGTTCCCCGAACCGCGCGCCCGGGATCGCTTTCGCCAGGACCTGGGCGTCCTCGGCGGGCACCATCGTGTCCAGTTCCCCCCGCAGGATCAGCGTGGGGGCGGCGATCTGCGGGAGCCGGGCGTACAGGCTGGGCAGGTACTTCATGCCCTCCAGGTAGATCAGGCCGAACCGGGGATCCATGCTCTCGCAGCGCAGCAGCAGGTCCTCCAGGCCGGCCCGCCCGGCCGGCGGCGCCTGCCCGGCCCGGCCCGGGTCGTACATGCGGTCGAACTCCTCACGCATGATCGCGGTGAGCGGGCGCGGCCCGCCGGCCCGCGCCCCGGCCCGGTACGAGCAGTCCATGAGGACCAGCGAGGCGCACTCGGTCCGGTGCTGCAGCGCGAATTCCTGGGCGAGGAGGCCGCCGAACGAGTTCCCCACGACGTGGAAAGGCGGCGGGACGGACAGCTCGGTCAGGACCACGCGCTGCAGCCGGGCTATCCCGCCTAGCGTGGGGTCCGCCTCCCAGGTCGTGCCGCCGACTCCCGGGTTGTGCATGCAGATCACCCGGTACCGCTCCGCCAGGCTGGCGAACTGCCGGGCGAAGACGCCCGCCCCGACGTTGATCGGGTGCATGAGGAGCACGGCCGGGCCGTCCCCGGCGGTGAACACCTCGACCTGGCCGCCGGGGAACTGGAGCACGCTCCGGCGGGTGCCCGGCGCGATCTCACTCAGCACGGCCGCGTTGTCGTCCCTGGCCGGCCGCCGGTCAGCGGGACGCTCTAGCTCACCGAGGGGCACTTCCTCGTCGAGCAGCACGGTGCGCATCATCTCCGCGGCGTGGCGCTCAGCCTCGTTCAGGCCGTTAGGGAAGGCCAGGGCAGCACCGGGCGTGGGTGAGCCGGGCTGGTCGAGGACGCTGGCGACGTAGTTGACCAGTTCCCCGACCCGGATGTCGCTGATCGGGCCGGGATCGCGTCCGGCCAGGAAGGGCACCACGTTGGCGGCCGGCCCGAAGCGGGCCTGCAGGCGGCCGCTCAGGTTGGCCAGGGCCAGGCTCTCCAGGCCCAGGTCCGCGCCGAACCTGGTCTCCATGGTGATCTCCTCGCCGGGCAGCAGGCTGTCCGTGAGGGGCCGGAGCAACCCGGCGATGTCGCTGAGAATGTCCGTCCGGTCGGCGCTCATGCGTCGGTCCTTCCCTGGTGCTTGGTGCGCAGTTTGTCCGGTACGTGTCACGTCAGGACGGCCTGGCCGGGCGGCGCCGCTCATGTCCAGGCCACGGCGTAGCGCCGCGGGGTGATCCCGGGCGGGGTGGCGATGTCGCGGTAGCTGACCTCGAACCGGCCGTCCGGGCCGTGCACGGTGATGGCGGACGAGGTGACGGCCGTGACGACCGGCGGGCTGGCCGCCCCGGTCCCCAGGGCGCTGGCCGCCGCTTCCCTGGCCGCCGCGAAACGGGCCAGCCACACCAGGCGCTCGGCCGCTGGCCCGGTAGCGTCCCTCCCGGCCCCATCCTGGACGGCCCCGTCCTGGACGGCCCCGTCCTGGACAGTCCCGTACTGGACAGTCCCGTACTGGAAGGCCCCGAGCTGGAAGGCCCGGTCCAGCAGGACCTGGTCGAGCACGGCCAGTTCCGGGCCGGACAGGGCGGGGAGCGGCGCGAGCTTGGGGTCGCCGCCGATCTCGGCCACCCCGATACCGGCTCCGGGGACGCCGCGCTGCCCGGCGGGCCGGGCGATGGCCACCCCGAGATGGCGGGCCATCGCGGCGGAGATCTGATAGCCGGGGAGGGCCAGCCCGGCCCAGCCTCGCACCTGGGGACGGCCGTCCGCGCCGTCGCTGACGCTGACCTCGATGGGGAAGACTTCCCGGCCCGGGTCCCCATCCCACAGGTGGTAGCGGACCACGTCTTTCACCGCGAGCCGGCTCAGCAGCCAGCCCTTGCGCGAGACGACCGGCTGCCGGTCGTATTCGGCGTACCCGTCCGCGCCGAGCACCAGGCTGACGATGGAGTTCTGCGAGGCGGGGTCGGGCCAGTAGTCGAAGCTGGCCACCCAGCCTTCCGGCTGCCGCACCGCGAACGCGTTACGTCCCGGGGCGGTCTCGGCCGCGCGTGACCGGGGATGGCTGTCGAAGCGCCGGGTGGCGCAGTCGCTGACCTGGGCCCAGACCCGGCCGCCGGAGACGTACTGGAGGTCGGCTACCGCGCTGCGCCCGTTCACGGTATGCACGCGGGTGACGCACTCGAGCTCGTCTCCCGGGGGCGGCGCCGGCCCGAAGAACCGGATCGCGCCGAAGCTGGTCGGGAACATGACGTTGCGGTCGGGCAGGATGACGTGCATCCAGTTGCCCACCAGCTGCAAGCCGCTGTCGAGCAGCGCCCCCGGGGGCGACGGCACGCGCAGTCGTCCCCGGATATGGCGCTCGCCGACGGCGTGCACCGCCGTGACGCCGCGATACATCGGCCCGTGGAACATGACGCGCTGGGCGTACATGTCCGCCACGCTGAGCGGGCTCGGGCCTTCCGTGGCCGGGTCCTGGTGCCACCGGCCGGCGGGTCCGCCGGGTAGTGCGCGGCGGTCCGCACCGTCGCCCGCGCGTAGGCCCCGAAGGCCACGTCGAACTCGGCGGGCCCGGCCCGCTTGACGTGGATGTCCACGTCGGGCGGAGGCTCGACCAGCACCCAGGTCCGGAACCGTGCGTCCTCCACGCCGATGACCGTCATCCCCGGCGCCGCGGCCTGCACGGCGTCGATCATGTGCTGGATGATCGTGGTCGCGGGCATCACCGGGTTGAAGTCCGCGACGTTGGGCCAGGTGGCCGGCTGCGGGTTGAACGAGTGATCCCTCAGGTAGGGCATGTCAGCCAGGCTGACCCGCAGCACCGAGGTGCGGACCTCCCCGACGGGGAGGGGAAGCGCGGCCGCGGGGCCGTCCGCCTGGCCCGGCGGCCTGGCGGGCCGCGCGACCGCGGCCCGCGGCCCGGCGGCCGAGACCACCGCCGCCGCCGCGCCCGCCGCTTCCTCCAGCAGGGCGGCCAGCTCGGCCGTCACCGACGGCGACCCGGCCAGGTCCAGGCTGGACAGGAGCGCAGACCCGGGCCGGGCTAGCCCGGCCCGGCCCCCGGCCCCGTTCGCCGGTGACACCAGGGCCGCGCGGTCGATGAGCGCGGCGGCGCCCTCTCCGAGGGTGATCCGCTCGGTGCCCAGTTCCACCCGGATCGGCATGCTGCGGCCCGCAGCCGCCGCGCGGGCGGGCGCGGGCCTGGTCACCGGGTCCAGCGAGGCCAGGTCGGGGGCGTATCCCTCGACCCAGAGCGCGGTCGCCACCCGCTGCAGCTGGGCGAGGCCGCTGCGCGAGGCGATGTTCACCGGGATCGTGAGATGGTCCCGCCCGCGCAGGTTGTCGGTCACCAGCGACGCGAGCTGGCCGGACCCGACCTGGAGGAACACCCGGAAGCCAGCGTCATGCATCGCGGCCAGGGTGCTGCGGAACCTGACCGGTTCCTGCAGCTGCCGGTACAGCAGCTCGAGCCGCTCCTCCTCGCCGGCCGGGAACGGCGCGGCGATCGTCGCCGACCAGACGGCTATCTGGCCCGGCCCAGACCCCGGATGCCCGGACCCCGGATGCCCGGCCTGCGCCGGGCCGGGCGGCCTGGTGCGCGACCGCATGTCCTCGACGACCGACCGGGCCTGCTCGACGGCCGGGGCGAGGTACGGGGTGTGCACGCCCGTCGTGAACGGCAGCGGCAGGCAGACCACGCCCTGCGCGCCGAAGTCCGCCGTGAGCCGCGCCACCTGGCTGGCCGGCCCGCACACGACGCACTGGGCCGGGGCGTTGTCGATGGACACCACCACCCCGGGGTAGGCGCCGAGCCCGGCGGTGACCGCCTCGGCGCTGGCCCCGATCACCGCGTGCTGCAGGTCCGTGCGTTCCCGGCCGGGGTCGAACATCAGCGCCGCGGTCTCGTCCAGCGTCGACTCGTCGAGCAGCCCGGCGACCAGCAGGGCGGTCCATTCGCCGAGGCTGTGCCCGGCCACCGCGTCCGGCCTGACCCGCATCCGCAGCAGGGCCTGGTGCAGCAGCCAGCCCAGTCCCATGGCCGAGATGAACCGGCCGCTGAAATGCTGCTCGTCCGCCTCGGGCAGGCTCAGGCCGAAGTGGGCCGCGACGTCCTGCACGCTGTGCGAGAACTCGGCCTCGAGCCCGGGAAACAGGAACGCGATCCGGCCGTGGCCGCCGGCCAGCATCGGCCGCGGGCTGAACCAGATGTCCCGGCCGCCCCGCCAGGCGGCTCCCGCGGCCACCACCTTCCGGGCGGCGGCGAGCCGGTCCGCGGTGGGGCCGGCGATCCCAGCCGGCAGCCGCCGCCGGGGCCGGCCGCGGCGGCTTCCCCGGCCGCGCCGTCCCGGGCCAGGCGGGTGCCGTGCGCCCGGATGTCCTGGTCGTCCGCGGCCAGCAGCCGGGCCAGCGCCGCCGGATCCGCGGCGGCCAGCAGCACGATCTGATCAGGCTCGCGGACGGCACCCGCGGGCGCGGGTGCGTGGGTGGCGCGGGCCTGTGCGGCCGGGGCCTGCGCGGCCGGGGCCTGCGCGGCGGGGTCCTGGCGGGGGCGGCGCAGCCGGGCCGGGTCCGGCGCCTGCTCGACGATCAGGTGCACGTTGATGCCGCCGAAGCCGAACGCATTGACGGCGGCCCGCCGCGGCCCGGGCTGATCCCAGGGACGTGCGGTGGTGGCCGGCCTGAAGCGGGTCCGGGTCATCTCCTCCCGCGGGCTGTCGCAGTGCAGCGTGGGCAGGAGCGTCCCGTGCGACACCGCCAGAACCGTCTTGACCAGCGACGCGATCCCGGCCGCGGGCATCGCGTGGCCGATCATGGACTTGACCGAGCCGATCACGGGCGGGGAGTTCCCCGGCCGCGGCGGCCCGAAGGCGTCCGCCATCGTGGCCAGCTCCGTGCCGTCGCCGGTCGGGGTCCCGGTCCCGTGCGCCTCCAGCATCCCCACCGCGTCAGGGGCCGCCGGGTCCAGCCCGGCGCAGGCCCAGGCCCGCCGGACCGCGAGCAGCTGGCCGGTGGTCTCCGGGTTGACCAGGCTGGCCGAGCGGCCGTCGCTCGACACGCCGACGCCGCGGATCACCGCGTGCACCCGGTCACCGTCGCGGACCGCGTCAGACAGCCGCTTCAGCACCACCGCGCCGGTCCCCTCACCGATCAGCAGCCCGTCGGCGGCCGCGTCGAACGGCCGGATCTGCTGACGCCGCGACAGGGCCCGGAGCTGGCTGAACACCGACCAGAACGTGACGTCGTGGTTGTGGTGCACGCCACCCGCCACGACCGCGTCCAGCCGGCCCCGCATGAGCTCGGCGATGCCGTGATCGACCGCGATCAGGGAGGAGGCGCAGGCGGCGTCCAGGATGTACGCCGGGCCGCGGAGGCCGAGCCGGTTCGCCACCCGGGACGCGGTCAGGTTGGGCATCAGGCCGATCACGTTCTCCGGGTGATAGGGCCCGAGCCGCTGCGTGGTCCTGGCCCGGATCCGGTCGAGCTGGTCCGGCGTCAGTTCCGGGAGCAGCTCGCGCACGTAGTCGCACATCTGGTCGGGGAGCATGACCCGCAGGAAGAACTTGACGCTGGTTACGCTGCTCTGGCCGAGACGGCCGAGGATCACGCCGACCCGGTCACGGTCGGGCAGCCGGTCCATGCCGCCCGCGTCCGCGATGGCGCCGGCTGCGACCCGGAGCGCGAGGAGCTGTTCCGGTTCCGTCTCGGGAACGGACGCGGGCATGACGCCGTACGGCATCGGATCGAAGTAGGCCAGGTCGTCCACGAACCCGCCGCGCCGGCAGTAGATCCGATTGGGCTGGTCGGCGTGCTCGGCGTCGTAGAACACCGGCTCCCAGCGGTTCGCGGGCACGTCGGTGATGGCGTCAACGCCGCTGACCAGGTTGCGCCAGTACTGGTCCAGCGAGCCGGCCCCGGGCAGCAGCACGTCCATGCCGACGATGGCCACCGGCTCGGCCAGCTGCCCGGCTGTCTGGCCGGCCGTCCCGCCGCCCTGCGGCCCGCTAGCCCGCATCGGATACCAGCCCGGTGTAGACGACAGACCGGAGCGCGGGATCACCCCAGGCCAGCTCGTGCAGCACGGTCAGCGCGCCGCGCCGCGGGTCGATCAGGCCGAGTCCGCGCCGGCCGTACTCCCGGCTGAGCTCGGGGGTGACCATGCCCGGATGGGCGCGGTCGGGGGCCCACGGCCCCCAGTGCACGGTCAGGCAGCGGCGGCCGGTACGGGACGCCCACGCCCGGCCGGCCGATTCCAGCGCGTCGTTGGCGGCCGCGTAGTCGGCCTGGCCCCGGCTGCCGAACGTGGCGGCGATGCTGCCGTACAGGACCGCGAACGAGGGGGCGTAATCGGGCCCGGCCAGGGCGTCGAGCAGCAGCTGGGCCCCGCCCACCTTGGTCTGGAACACGCGGGTGAACGAGCCCGGGTCCTTGTCGGCGATCAGCCGGTCTTCGATGATCCCGGCCGCGTAGACCACCCCGTCGAGCCGGCCGTGGTCCTCCCGGATGAGCTTGAGCACCTGATGGATGGCTTCCGCGTCCTGCGCGTCGGCGGGATGGTAGCGCACCACTGAGCCGAGGCCCCGCAGCTCCGCCAGGGTGGACTCGACCTCGCGGCGGGCCAGGATGTCCCGCGTGGCGCGCTCGATCTCGGCCGGCTGGCGCAGTCCCTGGCCGGCCAGGGCCGCGCGCAGCGCCACCGCGTCCGGCGCCGACGCGAGGTCGTCCAGCAGCGGCTCGGCGGGCAGCTGGGTGCGGCCCACCAGCTCGATCCGGCACTGGCTGGCTGCGGCGAGTTCCCGGGCGAGCAGGGCGGTGATGCCCCGTCCGCCCCCCACGAGCAGGACCACCGAGTCACTGGTCAGGCCCAGCGCGGCCGCGGCCGCCGGGCCAGTGGCCGCAGCCGTGTCCACGCGGAGCTCAGCCGGGTCCAGCTCCACCCGGTGGCGTGCGTCCCCGGCGTAGGTCACCGCCGGCTCGTGCGTGCCGTCGCCCAGCTCCTCCAGGAGCAGGCCCGCGACGCCGGCCTCCGGGGCCGCCCGGTCCAGCTCCACGTAGCGGGCCAGCCCGTCCGGGTACTCCAGGGCTATGGCCCGGAACAGCCCGGTCAGGCCGGCCGCTGCGCCGTGGCCCGCGTAGCCGGCGGCCAGCAGCCAGCGCTGGCCGGGGCCGGCCGGGCCCGTCCCGGTCAGGCTGCTCTTGATGAGCGGGAACAGCGCGGGCGGCAGGGTGGCGGCGGGGGTTTCGCTGAGGCCATCCAGGAGGATCAGGCCATCGGCCCCCTGGGTGTCCTGCGCGGTGACCGCGGCCGTCCCGGTCGCTCGGGCCTCCGCGCCCAGCTCACGGAGCTTCCCGGCGAGCTGCTCCGCGACCGGGGTGTCCCCGGTGAGCAGGAACCGTGCGCCGTGCAGCGAGCCCGGCGGCGGCGCGGGACCGTCCAGCTGGGTCAGCCGGGGCAGGCTCCGTAAGACGCCCGCGCCCGCCAGCGCGTCCCGGCCTGCTTCCGGGGGTGCGGCGGCGGCCAGGCTCTGTCCCGGCCAGGCTCTGTCCCGGCCGGCTCTGTCCCGTCCGGCTGCGCCGCACCGGAGACCGCCTGGCCGAGCCACTCGGCGATGGCCCGCACGGTGCGCGCCTTCACCAGGTCCTCGAACATGGACTCGGCCGTGTCGAGGGACAGCATGCCCAGCCGGGACGCCATTTCCCCGGCGATCTCGGCCCGCTTGATGGAGTCGATGGACAGGTCCGCCTCGAGATCGAGATCGGGATCGATCAGGTCCACGGGGTAGCCGGTGCGCTCGCTGATCAGGGTGAGCACGGTGTCCCGCAGCTCGGCGACGGTGGGCGGCGTGCTGGACGCCGGCCCGGCGGCCTGCGCGGCCGGCTCTGCGGGGGCCGCCGGCGCGGGCGCCGCGGCGGCCACGGCCACCGGTTCCGCCGCGATGACCGCGACGGGGTGGGCGGCACCGTTCCCGGCGGGCGGGCCGGCGGCCTGAGGCTCCCAGACCATGCGCCCGGCGGGCTGCCCGCCCAGGAAGGCCAGCATGATGTCGCGCTGCGCGGTGATCATCTCCCGGCTGGTGCGCAGGTACTCGGCCAGCATGGAGTCGGGGACGGCGGGGCTGGGAGAATTGGATGCGGACACAGGGAACTCCTTGATCAGGCGCGCAGGGGTGTTGGCACCGGGCAGGAATCCGCCGCTTACGTCGCGGATGAGCTGCCCGTCGACGGTCCACAGCGACCGCCCGTTGGTACTGGGGCCGGCATCGGCCCTGGTCCTCCCGTGGAAAAGCCAGTTCAGGTTCACCGCCACGCCGGCGCAGGCCAGCTGGGCCAAAGTGGTCAGGAACCTGCGGAGCCCCTGCCCGGGGGGCCCGTCGCAGGCCACGGCCAGGTGTGGCCGCTCCCCCAGGACGGCGCGGACCAGGCTGGTGAGCACCTGGCCGGGACCGGCCTCCACGAAAACCCGGGCGCCGGCCGCATACATCGCCTCCACCTGATCGCTGAACCGCACCGGCGCGCTGACCTGCGCCGCCAGTTCCGCGCGGATCAGCCCGGGATCGGCGGGATAGGGCGCGGCGGTCCGGTTCGACCAGACGGGCAGGGCGGGCGGGGCTATCTCCCGGGTGGCGAGCGCGGCACTGAACTGGGCGCTGGCCGCGGCGACCACGGGGCTGTGGAAGGCGCAGGCGACCGGCAGCAGGCGGCCCTTCAGCCCGGCTTCCCGCAGCGCCGCCAGCGCCCGGTCCACCGCGGGCGTCGGTCCTGAGATGACCACCTGGCCGGGTGCGTTGAGATTGGCCAGGGTCACGTCGCCGGTCAGGCCGTGGTCCGCCAGCACCTCGCCGACCTCGCTGGCGGTGGCCGGGACCGCCGCCATGGTGCCGGGATCCTCGCCCGCCGCGGACAAGATCGCGGTGGCACGTGCGTCGCTGAGATCGAGCAGGGTCAGCGGATCGAACGCGCCGGCCGTGGACAGCGCCACGAGCTCGCCGTAGCTGTGCCCGCCGGACATGTCCGGGCGGACCCCGAGCCGGCCGAGCAGGTGGCTGACCGCCAGTCCGCAGATGCCCAGCGCCGGCTGGGCGACCCGGGTGTCACGGAGCTGGTCCGACTGCTCGCGCTGGCGGGCGGGATCAAAGGCCGTGACGGGAAGCAGCCGGTCCGCCCAGCGCCGCCCGATCTCCAGGTAGTGCCGCAGCTCCGGGAAGGCCACGAACAGCTCGCCGAGAGCCCCGGTGCGCTGGCTGCCCTGACCGGGGAACAGGAAGGCGACGGCGGGCGGCGGCGCACCGGCGGCCGGCGGCTGGATCAGCGGCGGCTGGTCCGGCGGCGGCTGGATCAGCGCCGCGGCGGGATCGTGCTCGCCGGCCAGCGCGCGCTCCAGCAGCCGCCCGAGTTCGGTCTCGTCACGGGCCACGAGCGCGACCTGGACCGGCCCGGCCGCCGCCTCCGCATCCAGGGCGGCGCGGGCCGCCAGCTCCCGCAGCACCGCGCCGCCGGGCCGGGCCGCCGCGGCCGCGGCCGCGGCGGCCAGCCGCTGGACGGCCTGGTGGGCGGCGGGCCGGTCAGGGCCGCGGAAGCAGAACAGCTCGGCCGGCCACTCGTTCACCGCATGGCGGGGCAGCGGGCTTGCGGCGTGACCGCCCAGGACGACGTGGAAGTTCGTGCCGCCGAACCCGAACGCGCTGAGGCCGGCCAGGCGCTGCGCCGGGGGCGCCAGCCACGGCCGCGGTTCCGTCAGGAAGGCGAAGGGGCTGGTCTCCGGGTCCCAGGCCTTGTTCGGGTTGGCCAGGTTGCTGGTCGGCGGCTGGACCCCGTAGTAGACGCCCAGCGCCGCCTTGATCAGGCCCGCCAGGCCCGCCGCGGACTTGGTGTGCCCGATCTGGGACTTCACCGAGCCGAGGACGCAGCCGCCGGGCCTGGCCCCGGACTCGGTGAATACTTCGGTCAGGCTGTCCAGCTCCGTCTGGTCCCCCAGCAGTGTCCCGGTGCCGTGGGCCTCCACCAGCCCCACCTCGGCCGGCGAGATGCCCGCCTGCCGGTAGGCGCGCCGCATGGCCCGGATCTGCCCGGCCACCCGCGGCGCGATGAGGCTCCTGGCCCGCCCGTCGCTGGCGGCGCCCAGTCCCTTGATGACCGCGTAGATCCGGTCGCCGTCCCGTTCGGCGTCGGCCAGCCGCTTGAGCGTGAGGCACGCGACACCTTCACCCAGCGCCGTGCCGTCCGCCGCGCTGTCGAAGGTGGCGATCCGTCCCCGGGGGGACAGCGCGTACACGGACCCGAACATGAGGAAGTCACCGATGGAGTTGTGCAGGTCGACCGCCCCGCACAGCATCATGTCGGCGCTGCCGGTGGACAGTTGCTTGCAGGCCACGTCGAGCGCGGCGAGGGAGGCCGCGCACGCGGCGTCCACCGTGTAGTTCGTGCCGCCGAGATCGAACCGGTTGGCGATGCGGCCCGCCACCACGTTCGACAGGTGGCCGGGAAACGTATCCTCCGTGAACGTGGGCAGCTGCTCGTCCAGTTCCGGTGGCACGTCACCCAGGTAGGCCGGCAGCAGCGCGCGCAGGGCCAGCGCGCCGCCGTCGTCGGAGCCGGGTTCCGCGGCGAACACGACACCGGTGCGGGAGTGGTCGGCGCCTGGGGCGTCGTAGCGGTACCCGGCGTCGTTGAGGGCCTGGTTCGCGACCTCCAGCGCCAGGAGCTGGCTGGGATCGATGCTGCCCAGGGCGCTCGGGGGGATGCCGTAGCGGATCGGGTCGATGGGTACCGGCTGCAGGAAACCGCCCCACTTGGAGGTGACCCGCCGGCCGACCCTGGCCGCCGCGAAATCGGGGGTGTAGTAGATCGCGGGGTCCCAGCGGCCGGCGGGTACCTCGGTGAACTGGTCCTGGCCGCTGAGAATGGTGCGCCAGAAGCCATCCAGGCCGGCGGATCCGGCGAATACGCCCGCCATGCCGACGATCGCGATGTCCAGCGGCCCGGCCGCCGCCCCGGCCGTGTCCTCGCCGCGCCCGGCGACCAGCGGCCGCAGCTCGTCCCGGCGCGTGTCGTGGAAACCGCTCGCGCCGGTGGTCACCTCGGCGTGCAGCGCGGGCACCGTCGTGACCGCGTCGCGCAGGACGGCGATCTGGCCCGCCATGTACAGGCCCTCAGCGGCCTGGGTCGCCTCGTCGATCTCGGCCCCGTCGTGTTCTAGCCCCTTGCTGGCCACCCGGAGCCGTCCGGTGTTCAGCATCTCCAGGTGCATCCAGATGTCCCGGCTTTCCGTGCCGGCCGCCTCGAGCTCCGCCCGCTGCCGGGCGAACTCATCCACGAACGGGGTGCGGAGGGCGCGGGTCACGTGCCCGGGGGATGTCTCCAGCAGCGCCGTCCCGTCCGCTTCCAGCGCCATCCGCTGGAAGAGCGGCACGATCGCCCCGTGGTCGAGGGCCTCCTGGGTGAAGAGGTACGCGGTTCCCATCAGCACCCCGATCCGCGCGCCGCGCCGGGTCAGAGGTGCGGCCATGGCCGCGACCATGGCCGCGGAGCGCCCGCTGTGAATCCCGCCCGCGAACAGCACCTGAACCTGGGCGCCGTCCTCGGCGGGCCTGGTGTCGAGGAACTCCTCGATGACCTCGATCTGCGCTTCCCAGAGCGGGAAGCTGGCCCGCGGGCCGATGTGACCGCCGCACTCGGCGCCCTCGAACACGAACCGGCGGACGCCGGAGCCGAGGAACTGCCGCAGCAGCCCGGGCGAGGGCACGTGCAGGAACGCGGCGATGCCCGCCTGCTCGAGCTCCCTGGCCTGGGCTGGCCGCCCGCCCGCCACGATCGCCCAGGCCGGCTTGACGTCGAGGATGACCTGGAGCTGCGCGGCGCGCAGTTCCTCCGGCACGAAGCCGAGCACCCCCACTCCCCAGGGATGCTCGTCCAGGGCCGCGGCCACCTCCGCCAGCATGCGCCGGGAGCGCTCGCCGTCCGCGAGAGCCAGCGCGATGAACGGCATGGCCCCGTCCGCGGCGACGGCCGCCGCGAAGCCCGCCTGATCGCTGACCCGGGTCATCGGCCCCTGGGCCACCGGGATCCGCACGCCCAGGGCCGAGGCCAGCGGCGCCCCGGGGGCCAGCGCGTGGCCGGCCACGTCATCGGCGGCCGTCTCCAGGATGGCCGAGCGGAGGCCACGCACCGCCGAGGCGGTGTCCCGCCAGCGGGCCGCGAACGTCGCGGCCAGCTGGCCGTCCTGCCCGATCGGCAGCAGCGTGGTGTCCTCATCCGGGTCCCGCGGCCCGGCGATCCGGGCGGGCCTGCCGACGATCCGCAGGCCGCGCTGCCCCCGCGACATGACGGTCTCCGATCCGTCCAGCCGCCGGAGCACCCGCATCACATCCCCGGGCAGCTCCGACTCGGGCATAAGGGCCAGCTGGCTGTCCAGGACCACACCGGCGGCGCCGCCCAGGACACAGGCGGCCGCCGTGCGCAGGCCTACACCCCCCGCGGCCCAGACCGGCAGGGACACCGTCCCGTCCTCCAGCAGCTGCTGCAGCAGGACGAACGTGCTGAGGTCACTGACCCGGCCGCCCGACTCCATTCCCCGGGCGATCAGCCCGTGGGCCCCGCCGGCCGCAGCCGTCCTGGCCTCCTGCTGGCTGGTCACCTCGACCAGGACGCGGCACCAGGAGGCGGTCTCCTCGACCTCCCATGGCGTGCCTGCGCCCAGCACGGCGAGGCCCACCGCCCCCGCCGCGGACCGCTGGACCGCGGCCGCGGCGGCCGCGCAGCCGGCCGGAATCCGGACGCCGATCGGCGCGGGCGACCAGGAGGCGCATTGCGCCAGCGCGTGCAGCGGCCGCGGGCCTCCGTCAGCCAGGTCGATGACGCCGAGCCCGCCACCGCGCGAAGCCTCACTAATGACATGCGGGCTGGGTTCGAGCGCGCCGCAGGGGCTGATGGCTATGACGAGGTCACGCACGGCTGAATCCACAAGCACGGGAACTCCACTCCAGAACTTTGCGGCCAGGAAAGATGGGGACGGCAGCGCCGGCCGCCCCGGCATGCTGCATTGCCCCGTTAAATCGGTTCCGGTAGCCCGGCGGGCTCGGCCCGCCGGCCACTTCGTCATGGCTCCGGCTGGTCTCCGGCCCGGGCGCGTCGCTGCGTTATCTAAGACAGGAAAGTCTTAGCTTCCCGGCCCGCCAGCAATTCGTTAGCCGACAGTACTACATTCATTTCCCCGCTGCCATAATGGCGCACTCAGTGTTCCATTTAATAAAGCATTTCCGGCTTCTCTTAACGCAGCCGGCCAGGTCCCGCCAGTTGCCGAGATTAATTTTGGCTAAGCGCACATGTCAAGGCAGCGGGAAGTAGACGCCTTACCCCGGGTTGACCCAGACCACCTCAGGTTTGACACCAGGGCAGTTCTAAATTCCTATTAAACTGACCAGGAAACGGGATTAGCAGGGAAGCCCTGACCTTATGTGTTACTTCCCGTTAACCATTTCGGAGGCGGCCGTGGCCCGGACAATCCAGTCCGGAGCCATTCCTGGACAGGGCCCTGGCCTTATCCAACTGCAGGGCTCCCGCGGTTGGACGCCCGCGGACCTGAATGGGCACCCGCGGTCAGCGGCCCGGGCCCGGGGAGGCCAGGCGAGGTCATCGCGGTGAGCGCTCGGCCGCCGTCCGGACCTGCGTGACGGCGCCGTTCGGGCCTTTCTGCTCCACACGGTTCTGCTCAACACGGTCCGCGAGTTCCGCCCACAGCCGGGCGCATTCCCGCGCCAGAAAAGCGACCGTAGTGCGTAAATGGGCCGGAACGCTCTCGGCGATCCGGTCCAGTTCCTCGTCCTTCATGGTGTGCAGGTGCAGTAATCTCAGCAGGGAACGGCCCTTTTCGCTGAACCGCAAGGCCGGATCCGCCCGGAGCCGCTCGATCACCGCCACCCGGCCCTCGCGGGATATCCGGCCGCCTTTCGGGCCGGCCCCGGGCCTGGCGCGCTGCCGGCCGGCCATCCCGCCCCCTGATTCCTGCTCGCCTGTCCGCCGCTGCCTGGCCCGCGGCCGGTCTGGCACCGGGTTTTCGCCGTTACGCAAGCGGTTACGGACGTCTCGCGCCGTCTCCGGGGATATGCCTGCCTGCCGGGCGACCTGGCGCAAGGACAGCCTGGGGTTGCTGATGATCAGTTCAGCGGCGACCACGCGGCCCGCGCTGCTGTTGACAGGGCGCAGCCGGCCGTCGCGGCCGAGCCTGGACTCCGCCTGGCCGGGTTCCTCGCTCCGCTTCCGGATCTCGGCCACTGTCCTCGCGGCCAGCCCGGTAACCTGGGCAATCATCCGGTCTGCCCAATGCGGGTGCGATTCAATAATGCGCGCCACGGCCGCTTTGCGGTCAGCCAGCGGCAACGGTAACCCATGTGAGACATTGGCCCTGACGGCGAGCACGAAAGCGTCCGCGTCGCTGCCTTCAAAGAACTGGACCGTAATGCTGTCCTGGCCTTTGAGCTTCGCGGCCCGGATGCGGTGCATCCCGTCGATGACGTGCATGGTCTGCCGGTGCACGATGATCGGCGGGAGCCTGGACTGGGTGGCGGCCAGGGTCTGCACGTGCTCCAGGCTCTCGCCCGAGAGCCTGGGCGTGTCCCTCACCACCAGCGACTCTATGGCCACCTCTTCAGCCGCGGCCGACAGCCACTCATACTGCCCGGCCCCCGGGTCCAGCCCGTCTCCTCGCCGGGAACCGGCGGAACTCTCCCCCTCGCCGCGTGATGCGCTCCCCTGAAGCTCACCCTCGCGCGAGGCAGGCTGCGCCGTCGCTGCCGGGCTGGGCAGCGGCCGGGCTTGGGAAAAGGACGACTGCCGCTCAGACATTGCTCCCCGTCACATTGGCGTGTCCGTTAGCTCGCGTACAGAACCAATCCTGCAAGCACGGGCGTTACTTGTCCACCTGCGTTAGTTGTCAAACCCGGGCGGGCCGGCCGTCCAATAATGAATGAGAAGCTGCTGAACGGAGTCGCCGTTATTACGCAAGGCTGTCGGTAATGACGAGAGTTACCGTTAGGTTCGCTGATTCAGGCAGAACCTGCCTCCCGGAAAGCCGGGCCGCTGAGCGCCCGCCGCGCCGGCTTCCCCCGGGTCACCCGGCAACGTCGTGATTCCCGCACTCTCCCTGGCCAAGCCAGGGATGTCGTCCGCCCTTCATTGCCGTGCCGCTCCCGCTCTGGCTCCGCCGTACGGCGCCCGGATATGCACGACCCAGCATCCCTGCCCCGGGTTTCGTCAGCGTTACGCCGTTCATGGCCGCCCGGGCCGGGCACAACTGTGTCACCTGCCGGTCAGCCGCGGCTGGCCGTCCCGGGGCAGGGCCAATGGCGCGACCAGGTCAGCGTCGCGGCGATCCGGGGCCACGCTAAGCCATTGCCTATACCCGCCCTATACCCGCGCGCTACCCGCAGCCCGCGATGCTTTGCCAAATTATTGCTTAATGGCGTTATCGCGATTTCCCGGCCATTGCGGGCTCGTGCCGTGGCGTGCCGGGCAGGATCAGCGGGACGCAGGCCGCCGCGGCGCGCGCCTGCCCGGGCCGGCGGGATGTCAGCAGGGACGGCTAGCGTCGGCGTATGGCGACCGACGACACCCCTGCGTGGGAACCCCCGCTCGCTGGCACCGAGGTCGAGCATCTTCTCGGCGCCCTCAACCGGCTGCGCGTGACGTTCCGGTGGAAGGCCGCGGGCCTGGACGCGGAAGGGCTGAATACCCGGATTCCCTCGTCTGGCCTGACGCTGGGCGGGCTGCTCAAGCACCTGGCCTGCGTGGAGGACGTGATGTTCACCGTCAAGCTGGCCGGCCTGGCCCCCGGGGAGCCCTGGCAGTCAGTCAACTGGGATGAGGACCCGGACTGGGACTTCAGCTCCGCTGCCGGCGACCCGCCGGAGCAGCTCTACGCCCTCTGGGATGGTGCGGTCCGGCGCTCGCAGGCTCGCGTGGACGCGGCGCTGGCCGCGGGCGGCCTCGATCATGAGGCGCGGGTCGCCGACCACGGGGGGCACGCGAGCCTGCGCCGGCTCATCTTCGACCTGATCGAGGAGTACGGCCGCCACACCGGGCATGCCGACCTCCTCCGCGAGGCGGTCGACGGCCTCACCGGCGAGGATCCGCCGCCCGGATGGTCCCCGTGAGAAGACCTGCCACTGGGCCCTGTCCCCCGGGACCAATGGCTCTGCCCGCCGGGGCCCAGGAGCGGTCCACGCTGGCAGCGTGAGGCAAGCAGACGCGCCCGGCGGCGGATCATCCGCCGGGCAGGTGCAGCTGTCCGCGCAGCGGGTCCAGGACCTGGTGCGGGCGGCGGTGGCTGCCCCGTCGATGCATAACGCCCAGCCCTGGCGGTTCCGGGTCCGGCCCGGCCTGCGCGTCATCGAGCTGCACGCCGACCCGGCGCGGATGCTGCCGTACGCGGATCCCCGTGGCCGCGGTATGCATATCGGCTGCGGCGCGGCCCTGTTCAACCTCAGGCTGGCCGCTGCGGTGGCCGGGTGCCGGGCGGCGGTCCAGCCGTTCCCCGATCCGGATGAGCCGCTGCTGCTGGCGGCCGTGGGGTTCACGGGGGCCTACCGCGCCGATCATGGCGAGCGCGAGCTGTATGCCGCCATCCCGCACCGGCGCACGAACCGCGGCCCGTTCGGCGGCCAGCCGCTCCCCGCCAGTGTTCAGGCCGAACTGGCCGAGGCCGCCGGCCGGGAAGACGCGATCCTGCACATCCTGGACCATGACGAGGCGGTGCGGGTGCTGCACCTGGCCGCGGACGCCGAGTCCGGCCAGCTCGCCGAGCCCGCCTACCGCGCCGAGCTCGCGCGCTGGGTAGGCGGCCAGCGTGACCGTGACGGCATACCCGACAGCGCCCTGGGGCCCCGCGCCGCCGCGGGCCTGACCCCGGTCCGCGACTTCAGCCCGGCCCGGCCGCTCCCGGTCCGCTATGCCTCGTTCGAGGCCACGCCGCAGCTGGCCGTGCTTTCCACCCGCTCCAGCGCCCCGGCCGACTGGCTGCGGGCTGGGCAGGCCCTGCAGCGGGTGCTGCTGACCGCCGCCGCCCGCGGGATCGCGACCACGCCGCTCACCCAGCCCCTGGAAACCCCCGACGCGTGGCTGGCCCGCGATCCCCGCTCCGGGATCGAGGAGCCGCAGATGATCCTGCGGCTCGGCTACGGGCGGCCTGTCCCGCCGACCCCGCGCCGTCCGGTCGGCGAAGTCCTGGACCTGCCACCGGAGAACCTGCCGGTCTAGGCCGCAGGCCGGGCCGGCCACCCCGACCGCGGCGAGGGTTGACCCTGATGCCTCCGGCGTGCGGGCCAGGGTGCGAATCAGGGCTGATCCTGATCGACGGGCGGGCCTGCCGGCGGCAGTGTTGAAGCGTGAAACCAACCACCGCAGGCACCGGGGCCGTCCCCGCTAACCAGCCTGACCTGAACGGAGACTGACCACCATGTCCCGGATCCTCGCCCTCGTCCTCATCGCTATCGTGGCCCTGGCCGCGCTCAGCTTCACCCTGCACATCCTGTTCTCCCCCTGGCTGCTGCTGGCCATCGGCATCCTGGTCTGGATCAGGTTCCGCCCGCGCCGCTCCCACCGGTAGGGCTAGTGCTGGAACGGCTCAGGCGCGCGCCGCACCACGATGGTGACCGGCACCTGCGGATCATGGTCCAGGGCGAAGACGGTAATCACTTGCCGCTCGGCCCAGGCCCGGGTGACCAGCCGCTCGATGGCGTGCTCGCGGCTCCGGAAGCGCTCCTCGCGGCCGTGCTCGGTGAGCAGGCAGAACCCTTCGAAGTCGCCGAACCGGTCGTGGACGAGCCCGGCGACCTTGCCGGTGAACCCGGGCCGGTGGTCGTGATCTTTGTGCGGCGGCGGGAGCTGATGGCCTGGCACGGTCCCGGTCGGCGAGGGCAGTATCGTCCCCGGATCGCCGCCGAAGCCCGTCACGCGCCCGCTGATCTGTTCCAGGTACCGCTGCCACACGGGGTACCAGCGGTTCGTGGCAGGCAGCGACCGGGCCAGGAAGCGCAGCCAGGCCAGCAGCCGTTCCTCGGGCCCGAGCAGCTGCTCGCGGGTGCTGATGACGACGTTGAGCTGGAAGGCTCCGGTCACGCGCCGCCACTCCAGCACGCCGGGGGCCGCCGCCTGCGGCCGCCTGCGGCCGGCCCGGCCGATCACGACCGGCGCGAGCAGCCCCTGGGTGAGCTGGCGGACGGTGACGGTGTACTGCTCGCCCTTCCTGATCCCGGCCGGGAGGTCAACGGTCAGCAGCCCTGAGGTCCGCGCGCTGACGGGCGGGATCGGCAGGAAGGTCACGCCCCCGGCCGGGCACCGGATCGTGTGGGCGTCCTGGACGCTCAGGCGGTGCCGGCCGTACAGCTCGTCGGCGAGCTGGATGATCTGGGCGGCGCTGAGCGAGGGAAAGTAGAGCGACGCTGAGCTGCCGGCGGGCGTGCCGCCCCACAAGACCATCAGCTCGTCCGGGACTGGCAGCGTGGCCGGGTAGGAGTCGATCTCGAACGGGTGCGGCATCCGCCGCGACCCGGCGGCCCCGGGGTTCGGGCCGTCGATCCAGGCGATGTTGCGCTGGGCGAGCTTGTCGGAGTTGCCGGGGTTCGCGCCGGCCGGGACCGGCGTGTCGTCATAGCGGATCTCCGCGATCAGGCACTGATGCGGGGCGCGCGTGATCGCCTGGTTGAGGGAGCCAAGGGTGATCCCGGTCCAGGGGCCGTCCACGTTGCCGGCCGGCGGGGTGAGCGGCAGGAACTTCTGCTGCGGCTGGTTGATGTCGAGCCAGCTGCCGAAGAACGTGTCGACCTCAGCGCCAGGACTGACGGTGATGGTCTGCACGTTCGGCGGATCGTCCTGGTCCGCCAGGCTGGCGGGCCCGTTCAGGTTGATCCGCTGGCTGGCGAAACACGGGACCGTCACGTACTCCGCCTGGCCGCTGCTGTCATTCTGGACGCCGAGCAGGGGGATCTTGTGGCCGTTCAGCACGCCGTCGGAGGCGAACCGGTAGGCCGTCGCCTCGTTGAAGCTGGTCGCCGTGGACTGCGCCTGGAGCAGGCGGAAGAAGACGCGGACGCTGGTGGCCTGCGCCCCGGCCGTCTTCCCGCGCAGCCGCACGCGCGCCACGGCGAAGTTGAACACGAAGTTCCCCGCCGAGTCCTTCTGCAGGAACTCCAGTGCCGAGGCGTCCTCATCCTGGCTGAGGGCCGCGAATGAGTCGTTGCCCACGCTGCCGCCGCCGGCGGTCAGGTTCTGGATGGCCGACGCGATGAACGCCGGGGCGTCGCCCGGGCTGGCCGTCATCTGCGCGCCGAACCGCGACGCCGTCCCTGCTGAGGGCACCGCGACCTTGAAGAAGCGCAAGTCGAAGCTGAGCCACACCGGCTGGGCCGCGTCCGCGGGATTGACGTTCACGTAGAACGGGTTCTGGCCGCTCACGAGTTCCAGCGCGGCCGAGTCGGTCACCGTGACCGAGCCAACCGTGAACGTGGCCGTCAGCGTGAGCACCGCCGCCTGGTCGGGCAGCAGCGCCCCGAACGCGGCGGTGGAGGTGAACGAGACCGTGTACGGGTAGAGAAAGCGCTGCGTGAGCGGGGCCAGGGTCGGGTCGGTAGGCACGACGGGCAGCGGTCCCAGCTGTGCCACCGACGGCAGGTGCGCGGCGATCGTCGCGATCTGGGCCGCGGTCAGCGTGAGGTTGAGCGCGGGATCGATCGACACCGAAACGGCGGGCGCGGGGTTCGGCGCCGGGTTGGACAGGTCGGCCGGCGAGTGGAATCCGAGCTCGGCGGCCGTGAACCCGTCAACGGCGACCCAGTACGCCTGGGGGTAGGACGCCGCCGCGGCCACCTCGTCCGCACCGAACGTGCTGTTGTCGACGATCAGCTGGCAGTCCTGGAGCACGGGCGCGTACTGGCAGTCGGCGGCCGGCGCCGGGCACTGGCTGGCGCCGTCCGGCTTGGCGACCGCGCACGTGTAGTAGGCGAACGCGAATCCGCCGGGCGGCGAGTCCTGGTTCGAGCCGAGGAAGTTGTCGGACGCGTCGAAGTAGCAGCGGGTCAGGTTGTTGCAGTTGATGTCGCAGGGGTCGCAGACCTCCGGGTTGTTGCCGTCAACGTTCGGGTCAACGATCATCTCGGCGGTCTCGTGGCTGACGACCATGGCGTAGACATCGGCGTTGTCTGCGAGGGTCAGGCCGGTGGTCACCCCCGCGACGATGTAGGGGATGTTGGCCTTCTTGTGGTACCCGGCGTTCTCGCCGACGTCGTGAGCCGACACACCCGGCGGTACGGGGACGAAGATGCAGTGGTCGCTGCCGAAGCCGTTGGCGCTGGCCAGGTCGTTCACCCAGCCCTGCAGATCGGCGTCGCTGAAGGACGTGCCGGCCAGGCTGACGGTCTTGGTGAGCAGGACCGGCGAGACGTTCACCGTGTTCGGGCCGTACTGCGCGGCGTACTCCGAGACCGGCACGACCGCGTGCTGCGCGTACGCGGCGATCTGGTTCATGTCGGCGGCCGGGATGACCAGGTCGCCGCCGGAGGTGTGGAACGTCACCTGGGCGAAGTGAATCGTGCCGCTGAACAGGGCGTCACGCGACACCCGCCCGGGAACCGGCGGCCGCCTGGTGCGCAGTACCCCGGCGACCGCCCGGTGGCGGTTCAGGACCGGCGAGTCCGGCGGGATACGGTGCAGGCCGCGGAGGATCTCCAGCGGCACCCCGGTGCCGAAGCCTTCCGCGGCCGGGTCCCGGGCAAAGATCTCCGGTGCGGCTTCCTGAAGGAACTGTGCGTTCTTGGCCGCGCGCGTGTAACAGCGCACAGCGGTCGCGGTAGCGGCCTTGCGACGTGCGGGCATGGTCGGCCTCCCGAATTCCGGTGCACTCATGCGGAGCACCGCGAACGGGGGCTGATACATCATGGCGGAGGTGATGGGCAGGACAGGCCGCCTGGTCAGCGCCCGGAGATCAGGCCGGCCGGTACCCGGCGTCGCCGGCTTCGGCGAGGCAGGCGTCCGCGCGCTTGATGCCCTCGGAGGTCTGCGGGCTGCGCACGCACGCCGCGGCGGCCGCGACCGCCAGCCGCAGGCCGCGCGCGACCGGCCAGCCCTCATGAAGGCCCAGGATGACCCCGGCGGCGAAGGCGTCTCCCGCGCCGGTCGTGCTGCGGACCTGCCCGCGGGGCACCCGGACGGAGCCCTGCCGCCAGGTCCGGCCGCCGGGGGCGGCCGCGACGCAGCCGGCCGGGAAGTGCACCACCGCGAGCGTGGACACGCCGCGCTCGACCAGGCCGAGCGCCATCGCCTCCAGCGCCGGCCAGTCCACGGGCCCGTCAGCCATGGGTACCGGGGCATCGATGCCGGTCAGGGCGCCGGCCTCGAGTTCGTTGATCACGATGCTGTCCAGGTGCGGCAGGCAGGGCAGGGCGGCTTCCGCGGTGCGGCCGGGCGCCATGCTGACCAGTTCCAGGTTGGTGTGCAGGCCCGCGGCCTGCGCCTGGCGCAGCAGGGCGGACCAGCCGTTGCCCCCGCCGGGATGGGGGCGGTCCATGACCGGGTGGATCCCCGGGGCCCCCGCGTGCAGCATCCGGGCGCGTGAGTCCTGCAGGTCGGCGGCCGAGGCGTCGAACAGCGCGTTGGCCCCGCTGTGGTGGAAAAAGGTCCGCCGCCCTCCGGTCCGCTCGATCATCGCGTCGGTGAAGGACGTCACCGCGCCGGCCAGCGTCCGGACGCCGGCCGTGTCGATGCCCAGCCGTGCGCACTCGGCCAGGATGAAGGCCGCATGCTCGTCGTCACCGACGGCACCGAGCACGGCGATCGGGAAGGCCGCGCCCAGCATGCGCAGGTCCACGGCCATGTTGAGCCCGGGTCCGCCGGTGCTCAGCAACACCTGCTCGATCGTGGCCAGATGATCCAGGGCCGGGTAAGCGTCGATCACCTTCGCGACATCGACGACTATCGTCCCCGCGCACAAGACCCCGGCTCGCGGGCCGGGGACGTCGCTCATCCGGCCCGCAGCGCGGGCTCGGTCACCTGCAGATCCGCCTCCAGGCGGCGCTGGGGAACGATCCCGGCCTGAGCCAGGGCCTCGTGGTAGGCGCGCACGGCGCCGGCCGGACTCAGCCCGCCCGCCAGCACCGGCCGCATCAGGCTGACCAGGTCGAGTTGCGACTCCGCACGCTGGATCTTGCGGCCGAACAGGGCGACCCGGGCGCCGTGCCGCTCGGCCTGGTGCAGCAGCTCGAACGTGTCCCGGGTGGTGCCCGCCGACCCGCCGAGAATGCCGACCACCACCGAGGGGTCGTGCCCGGCCAGCTCGGCCAGCGCGTCCGGGCCGTTGTACGCCACCTTGAGGAAGAGCGGCCGCTGTTCCTGGGTCACCCCGGCGAGGGTGCGGATGATCGAGTCGTTGACGAAGGCGCCGACCTGCCCGGGGGCCAGGTCGGCCGGCGCGTTGGGATTGAAGACCTCAAGGAAGTGCCGGATGCCGAGCGCGGCGGCCTCCTGGCGGAACGCCCGGTACGCCCCGAGCGTGGCCAGGTCGCAGTCGAGATCGTTGTTGAACGTCAGCGAGTAGAGCACCAGGTCGCAGAACGGGCGGATGGCGGCCAGGTCGGCGGTGCGGAACGGGCGCGACGGCCGGGTGGTGTAGCGGCCGCCACGCTGGTTCCAGATGTCCGTGGTGTCGTTGGCCCGGATGGCCAGGGTCGTCTCCCCCAGCCCGCCCTCCCCGGCCAGGCGCTCCCCGTTGGACGCCGAGACCAGGAGGATGTCGAGTCCGCCGTGGGCCACCAGGGCCCGCATCGCGCCGAGGTAGTCGGCGCGGGTGCGATACCGGCCGTCCGGCCCGCCGGCGCGCCGGCCCTGCGCAGGCCAGGCCGAAGGCCATGTCCGCGTCCTTGGCGTCCGCGATCACGAAGTCGTCTGGGGTGTAGCGGCCCGCGGCGATGGCGCCCAGCTTCCGGTCCAGGCGGCGGACGGCCCCCGCGGCCGGGGGATCCCGGCCGGAGCAGGCCCAGCAGGAGCAGACATGGGCGCAGCCCACCTTTCGGTAGTCGCTAGATCAGCGGATTCGCGGCCGGCGCGGGCACGGGAAGGAGCTGCCGCAGCAGCGGCATGAGGCTGTGCGGATCTGGCACGGTCAGGCCGGCCTGCCCGGCGACCGGGCCCCGCCCGCTGGCACTCACCCCGACGGTCAGGGCCGGGCGGCCGGTGCGCCCGGCCCACGCGTTCACGGCACCGATCGCGGGCAGGTCGCCGAGGTCGTCGCCGGCGTAGAAGGCGGCCGCCGGATCGTCGCTCAGCAGCTCGGCCAGGGCCGTGCCCTTGTCCAGGCCCGGAATGCAGATCTCGAGGACTTCCCGGCCGGGCCGGACCCCGAGCCCGGCCGCGGCGGCGGCCTCAGCGACCGGAGCGCGCAGTATCTCCAGGAAGCGGCCGGGGTCAGCGGTGAGGCGGGCGTGGATGACGAGTGACAGTCCTTTGTCTTCCAGCCACAGATCAGGCTCGATGCTGGTCAGCAGCCCGGGCAGGCTCCCGCGCAGCTCCGCCAGCCCCGCCGGGGGCGCGGGGGCGCGGAGCTGGCCCGCCTGCCACCGCTGCGCGCCGTGGGTGCCGTAGATGACGATGCCCGGGATGGCATCGAAGCCGCTGACCCGGAGCAGCGACGCGACGCTGCGGCCGGTCACCACGGCGAGGGTGGCGCCGGTGGCCCGCACATCGCGCAGCAGCGGGCCGGCGCCGTCCACCGGGCGCGCGTCGCCGGGGAGGGGCGAAACCGGGGCGAGCGTGCCGTCGAAATCGAGGGCCACCAGCCCGGACGGCAGGGCCGCGCGCAGCGCGTCCAGGCCTGCGGTCACCGCTCGCCCACGGTGACGAGGACCTTCACGTGGTTTCCCGACGAGGCGAGCTCGAAGGCCTCGGCCACCTGGGCCAGGGGCCGCGTGGCGGTGACGAAGTCCGCGGTCCGGACGGCTCCCCGGCCGAGCAGGCCGGCCGATTCCCGGTAGTCCTCGGGGAGATAGGTGGCGCTGCCCTGGATGCGGATCTGGTGGTCCTGCACGATCGGCAGCGGGATGGTGACCTCCCGGGCCGGGACGCCGACGACCATGACCGTGCCGCCCTTGTCGGCCATGGCGATGGCCTGGTCCACCGACGACTGGATGGCGACGCAGTCGAAGACGATGTCGGCGCTGCCGCCGAGCACCTGCCTGACCTGCCCGGCCACGTCCGGGGTCCGGGCGTCCACGGTCGCGTGGGCGCCGAGGGCCGCGGCCCGCGCGCGCTTGGCGGGATTGGGGTCGGTGGTGACGATTGCGCCCGCGCCGTGCGCGCGGAGCACCGCGAGCGTGAACAAGCCGATGGTCCCGGCGCCCAGGATGGCGACGGACCGGCCGGTGACCTCACCCGCCAGGCGCACGGCGTGCACCGGCGTGGACAGCGGCTCGATGAGCGCCGCGGTGTGATCGTCCAGCTCGTCCGGCACGGGATGCAGGCGGCGCGCGGCCAGCGTGAAGTAGTCCGCCATGCCGCCCTGGGGATAGCCGCAGCCGAAGAACTGCAGGTTCTCGCACAGATTCTCGCGCCCGGAGGTGCACATCTTGCACGCCCAGCAGGGCAGGTCGGGCTCCACGATGACCCTCTGCCCTGGTACGCACGCCCCGGCGCCGGAGCCCACGGCTTCGATGACCCCGACGACCTCATGGCCGGGCCGGTACGGCAGCGGGACAAAGGGATGGTGCCCGCGGGCCGCGTGCAGATCTGATCCGCACACCCCCGTCACGAGGGTGCGGACCAGGGCTTCGCCCGGGCCGGGAGCGGGCCTGTCCGCGGCCTCGACGGCGATCCGGCCTGGGTAGACGACGACGCGTCGCATGCTGGTCAGGGCGACTTCCTCTCCGGGCCGGCCCCGGCCGGCCACAGCCGCTGTGGCGTAGTGGTCGAGATCAGTGAACGTCTTCCGCACGCCGTGGTCGAGCAGGGCGGTCAGGATCGCGCGGTACACCGCGGTGAAACGGGGATCGCCGGCCAGGTCACCGAAGATCGCGCGGTTGCCTTCGAGAAAGGCGGCCGGGTGGCCGCGCTGCCGGCCGCGCCGCAGCCTGAAGCTGCGGCGCGAGGCCGTCATTGATCCCGTGCGGCGCGCCGTCCTCGTCGGTGCCCTCGGCGTAGCGGGCCCAGCTGGCGACGACGGCCGCGGAGCGGGTGAAGGGCTGCAGGCGGCCAGCTGCTGCCGGATGACGGGGAGCAGGAACTTCGGGATGCGGTCGGATCCGTCGGTGGCGAGCCGGGCGAGGGTATCGCCCACCTCGGGATTGGAGAACCGCTCGATGAGCTGACGCGCGTACTGGCCCAGATCGACGCCGGGGACCGGCCGCAGCGTCGGGATGGCTTCCTGGGTCATGTAGTCGAGCAGGAACCCCGCGAACAGGGGATCAGCCGTGACCTCGTGGACCAGCCGGTAGCCCACCAGGTGGCCCGGATAGCACAGCGCCTGATGACTGGCGTTGAGCAGCCGCAGCTTCATCAGCTCGTAGGGTTCCACGTCGGGGACGATCTGCACGCCGGCGTCTTCGAGCGGCGGGCGGCCGCCGGTGAAGTCATCTTCCAGGACCCACTGCGTGAAGGGCTCGCAGAGCACGGGCCACTGGTCGTCGAGGCCGAACCGGCGGCTGAGCTCGGCGCGGTCGGCGTCGGTGGTGACCGGCGTGATCCGGTTGACCATGCAGTTGGGAAACCGGACGTGGCGGGTGATCCAGTCGGCCAGGCCGGCATCACGCAGCCGGGCGAACGCCGTGAACGCGCGCTGGCTCACGCGGCCGTTCCCCGGGATGTTGTCGCAGGACAGGATGGTGAAGGCGGGAAGGCCCCGCTCGCGGCGGCGGGCGAGCGCTTCGGTCACCATCCCGAACACGGTGCGGGGTACCGCACCCGGGCGCAGGTCGGCCAGGACCGACTCCTGCGATGCCCTGAATTCGCCGGTGACGTCGTCCAGGTTGTAGCCGCCTTCGGTGATGGTGAGCGACACGATCCGGGTGGCCGGCGCGGCCATCTTCTCGATGGCGGCCTCGGGATCGTCGGGCGCGAACAGGAACCCGGTGATCGACCCGATCACGCGGGCGTCCCAGGTGCCGTCGCCATGCCGGAGGACCAGGGTGTACAGGCCGTCCTGGGCGGCCAGGACGTCGCGGATCCTGCGGTTGGAGGGCTGCAGGCCGATACCGCAGATGCCCCAGTCCAGCGCCGCGCCGGCGTTCATCAGCGTGTCCAGGTACATCGCCTGGTGCGAGCGGTGGAAGTTGCCCACCCCGATGTGCACGATCCCGGTGCTCACCTGCCGCCGGTCGTAACGGGGAAGCGACACCCGGGCGTCCAGCTGCCCCAGGGTTTCTGCGGTCACTACGGTCATGCTGCCCCTTCCGCGCCGCCGAAGGGACCGGCGCCCCGCCCGGCGGCGGCCCCGGTAAATTTGAGAGCGGAGATCAGGGGCCGGAATCGTGTGCGGCGTTCCCGGTGAAAAGCAGCCCCCGCCGGGTCCGGTTCGGCCACGAGACGGGCGGGCGGGGCGAGCGGCCCTTCTATCTCTCTCAAACTGATCAGGCCGGCGGCGCTGGCCCCCAGCAGCGCCGCACCCCGGCCTGACGCCGCCGGGACGTCCACGGCATGCAGCGGGAACTCCAGCACGTCGGCGAGCATCTGCCGCCAGCCAGCGGCCAGCGTGCCCCCGCCGGCCAGCCGGAGATGAGCCGGGCGATGGCCGGCGAGCAGGGCGTCCAGCGCGTCGCGGATGGCGAACGCGGTTCCCTCGAGCGCGGACCGCAGGAGCGAGGCCCGGTCGCAGGCCAGCGACAGTGCGGTCCAGGAGCCGCGGAGGGCCGGATCGCCATACGGTGTCCGCTCCCCCGACAGGTGCGGGATGAAGATCGGGTCGTGGGCCTGGCCCGGGTGACCGGCACTCGCGTACAGCTCCGCCCAGTCAGCGTTCATGGTCTCCCGCACCCAGTTGAGGGCCAGGCCGGCACTGACCGTGGCGCCCATGTGGTACCAGCCGTCCGGGGCCGCCGACCGGTACAGGTTGACCCCGGCGTCCGCCCGGCTTACCGGCGCGGTCAGCGGCCGGATGACCTGCGCGCCGGTGCCGACGGTGAGCTGGACGTCGTCGCCGGAGATCCCGCTGCCCAGGGCGGCCGCCGCCGTGTCGGCGGCCCCGGCCGCGACGGGGATTCCGGCGGGCAGCCCCAGCCCGGCCGCCGCGTCCGCCGTGAGGTGGCCGGCCAGCGTCCCGGCCGAGGGCAGCAGGGGCGCCAGCAGGCTGGCCTTCAGGCCCAGCGCGCTGACCACCTCGAGGTCCCAGCGGTCACCTGGCACGTCGTAGAGCAGGCTGGCCGACGCATCACTGGGCTCGGCGTGGAACTCGCCGGTGAGGCGGGCCCGGATCCAGTCCTTGGGCTGCAGCGCCCAGCGGGCTGCGGAGTAGATGCGCGGCTCGTGGTCGGCGACCCACTTCAGCAGCGGCCCGGTCATGCCGGGGGCCAGCGGGTTGGCCAGCCGGGCCAGCGGACGGGCGCCGAGGAGTTGGTAGGCGCGCAGCGACCCGGTGGCCCGGCTGTCGGCCCAGAGCAGGGCCGGGCGCAGGGCCTCGCCCTCCCCGGACGCCAGCACCAGGCCGTGCATCTGCCCGGACAGCCCGATCGCCGCGGGCCGCACGGCTGCCGCGTGGACGGCCTCCCGGGCACAGGCGGTGACAGCGGCCCACCAGTCGGCCGGCTCGCTCTCCGCGTAGCCGGCCCGCGCCGAGGTCACGGTGTACCCGGCGGACGCCTGGGACAGGACGTGGCCGCCGGTGTTGACCACCACGGCCTTGGCGGAGCTGGTCCCCAGGTCGAGACCCAGGGTGGCGGCCCGGCCGGCCGCACCCCGGCCGCCGCGCGCACCCGCCGGGCGCCGGGCATCAGCAGTCATGTGATCAGCACTCGATAATGATCTTGTGGACCGTCCGGTCGCTGCGCAGCGCGTCCAGGGCGCCCGCGTAGTCATCGAGCTTGAAGCGGTGCGTGATCAGGCCTTCGGTCCGGGCCCGCCGGGTCCGGAGCGCCGCGATCGCCGCCGGGAACGAATCGATCTCCGCGAACGATCCCTTGATGGTGATCTCGCGGCGGAACACGTCGTACGGGCTGACCCGCACCAGGTCCTCAGGCTCGGTCACGCCGTAGAACATCACCGTGCCGCCGCTGCGGGTCAGCGGCACGCACTGCTCGGATACGGCGGCCGACCCGGTGGCATCGACCACGAAGTCGTAACCGCCGCCCGCGGCCGCCTTCAGCCGGGCGGCGTCACCGGCCAGGTCGGCGCGGTCCATCAGGAACGTGGTGTCGATCCCGAGTTCCGCGGCGCGCTGCAGCTTGAACGCCGACGATGCGGCCACGGTCACGCTGGCCGCGCCGCCCCGGGCGATGAGCTGGGCCAGGAGCAGGCCGGTCGGCCCGGCCCCGAAGACCAGCGCCGAACTTCCCGGCCGGGGAGCCAGTGTCTCGACGCCGTGCATGGCGCACGCGGTGGGCTCGGTGAACACGGAGACGTCGGGGTCGATGCCGTCCACGGAGAAGACCAGGCGGGCGGGAACGACGACGTACTCGGCGAACGACCCGGGCCAGTTCGTGCCCAGGCCCTTGAGGTTGGCGCACATCAGGGTGCGCCCGGTCTGGCAGTACCCGCAGTGCCCGCAGTTCATGTTGGGGTTGACCGACACATACTCGCCGGCGCGGAATCCCGCGACCCCGTCGCCCAGCGCGTCCACCGGCCCGACCAGTTCATGCCCGGGGGTCAGGGGGAACTCGGCGAAGAATTTGCCGTTGTGGATGTGCAGGTCCGTGCCGCAGATCCCGGTTTGCTGGACTCGTACGCGCACCTCGCCAGGCTTCGGCTCCGGGGTCGGGATCTGCCTGATCGAGAAGCTGCCCGGGGCGTCGTAGACCACGGCTTTCATACTGCTCCTTAGGCCTGGTGGGCCGCTGAGGCCGGGTGGGCCGCGCGGTCCGGAGGCGCGGGAGGGGACGGCCAGGGCCCCCCGCGGGCGCGGGCCCTGGCCGCGGACCGAGCGCCCCGGGGCGGTCCGCCCCGGGGCGTCCCGGGGTCATTCCCGGGCAGGCGCCGCCCGCGTCATGGTGGTCATGCGATTCAGCAGGCCGCTCATGGTCGGCTTGCCGCCCCGCAGGGCGGCGGCGCGCCGCCGCTGGTCAACATAGACGGCGGCGATGAGCACGGCTCCCACCACGACCTGCTGCCAGAACGGCTGGATACCGATGATCACGAATCCGTTCTGCAGCGTGCTCGGGATGAACAGGCCGATGGTGGTGCCGAGGATGGACCCGTACCCGCCGAACAGGCTGGTGCCGCCGATCACGGTGCCGGCGATCACGCTGAGGTTCGTCGTGCTCTGCCCGCCGATCGTGGTGGACTGGAAGAACGCCAGGTTGAGCCAGCCGGCGAAGCCGGCCAGCAGGCCGGACAGGGCGTAGACCATGATCAGGTGACGGGTCACGTTGAGGCCGGAACGCCGTCCCGCCTCCGGGTTGGATCCGAGCGCGTAGGTGTGCAGCCCGAACCGGGTCCGGTGCAGGAGCACGATCCCGAGTGCGACGACGACTGCGGCGATGACCGCCAGCGTGGGGATCTGCCAGAAGATGTTGCCGAATCCCACGGTGTTCACCATGACGGTGGGGATGTCACGCAAGTCCACGCCGCCCGTGATCACCTCGGCCAGGCCCAGGGCCATGCCCAGCGTGCCGAGCGTGACGATGAGCGGCGGAACCTTCGCCCTCGCGATAAGAACTCCGTTGAGCAGGCCCCACCCGAGCCCGCACGCGACGGCGACCAGCAAGCCGACGATGGCCGCGCCCCAGCCCTGGCCGCTCATCGCCGCCATCGCCTTATCGGCGACGACGCCGCTGAAGACCAGCACGCTGCCCACCGACAGGTCGATGCCGCCGGTCACGATGACCAGGGTCATCCCCACGCCCAGGACGGCCAGGATGGAGGTGTCCTGCACGATCCCGCGGATGTTGAAGACCGTCAGGAAGCTGCCGGGCTTGAGGACTGCGAAGATCACCACGATCACGGCCAGCACGATGATGATCTGCAGCGCCTGCAGGCGGCTAAGCCGGGCGAGACGGCTGGACGGCTGCTCTTCGCTCGGCGCCGCTTCGGCGGGCGCGGGAGGAGGCGCTGTCGTCTGCCCGGTCACGACTGGTTCTCCTGCGTCACGGCGCCTGTCATCGCGCCGACCAGCTCCTCCATGGTCGTCTCCTTCGCCTTGTACGTGGCCACCCGCCGGCCCAGCCGCATGACCTGTACCTCGTCGGCGACCTGGATCACGTGGGGCATCGAGTGGCTGATGAACACCACGCCCAGCCCGCGGTCACGCACCCGGCGGATCAGGTCCAGCACGCCCTTGGTCTGCACCACGCCCAGGGCCGCCGTGGGCTCATCGAGCAAGATGACCCGGTTGGCCCAGGCGGCGGCGCGGGCCACCGCGACGGCCTGCTTCTGGCCACCCGACATGGCGCCGATGCTGCCGGCGTAGTTGCGCACCGTCGCACCCAGGTCGTCGAAGGCCTTCTTGCTGCCTGCCCGCATCGCCGTGTTGTTCATGAACCCCAGCCGGCCCATGACCCCCGCGCGCATGATCTCGCGGCCGAGGTACATGTTCTGCACCGGATTGAGGTGGGGGGCCAGCGCCAGGTCCTGGTACACGGTCTCGATCCCGTGCCGGCGCGCCGCGAGGGGCCCCGGGATCGACACCGGCTGGCCGTCGATCAGGATCTCGCCCGACGTCGGCGTTTCCGTCCCCGAAAGAATCTTGACCAGCGTGCTCTTCCCGGCGCCGTTGTCCCCGATGAGCGCGACAACCTCGCCGGCTTTGACCCCGAAGTCCGCGCCCGACAGCGCGCTGACGTGACCGTACAGCTTGGTGATGCCCCGAGCTTCCAGCGCAAGGCTCATCGATCCACTCCTTCCCGACCCCAAGTCCATAACGAAACGGCGGAGCCGCCTGACCCGGGTTCGGCAGGCAACGCTGCTGTAACCATGCCGCAATGTGCGTACCAAGAGGGTGCCTTCGTATGTCACCGATGTCAAGAGTTGGATCGAAACAATAACTGCCTGTAGTTGGGCCTAAGTAGGGTCCCGGAATAACGTTCCGGTCACAGCCTTGACACCGATGACATGTGGATGCAGGATCGATCAAACATGTTTCCGGGAGATTGCCAGCCGCTGAACAGGCCCGGCCAACAGGAACCAGAGGGCGAGTCACAGCACCCCCCACACGGCCTGCACCCGGTGTCGTCCGGCACCGGCAGCAGGCCCACGTCTTCACGTACGAAGGAGTAGGTATGAAGCGGTCGTTGGTAGCACCAACCGCGGGTGTGGCAGCCATCGTGCTGGCGCTCGCTGCGGGCTGCTCGTCGTCGGGCAACTCAGGTGGGTCCGCGTCCGGCGGGTCCTCGTCCAGCGGATCCTCGGGCAGCGGGAAGACGTACAAGCTGTCGTTCATCCAGGGCGTGGCCGGCGACGGGTTCTACGTCACGATGGGCTGCGGGATGCAGGCCGAGGCCAAGAAGCTCGGCAACGCCACCGTCAACATCCAGGGGCCCACGAAGTTCGACCCCACGCTGCAGAACCCGATCATCGAATCGGTCACCGCATCGAAGCCTGACGCGATCATGATCGCCCCCGACGACGTGTCGGCCAGCCAGACCCCGGTCAACCAGGCCATGAACGCGGGCATCAAGGTCGTGCTCGTGGACACCACGCTGAACAACCCGGCGGGCGCCGTCTCGCAGATCTCCTCGGACAACCTGGCGGGCGGGGCGGACGCCTTCGCCGCGATCAAGCAGCTCGTGCCCGGCGGCGGCCAGGTGCTCGTGGTCAACACCCAGCCCGGCATCAGCACGACCGACCAGCGCACCGCCGGTTTCGCGGCCGCGGCCAAGGCCGACTCGAAGTTCAAGTACGTCGGCGTGCAGTTCGACCAGGACAGCGCGTCCATTGCCGCGCAGGTCACGGCGGCCGCGCTGCAGAAGTACCCGAACATCACCGGCATCTTCGCCACCAACCTGTTCTCCGCCGAGGGAGCCGCCACCGGCATCCGCCAGGCGGGCAAGTCCGGCAAGGTCAAGGTCGTCGGCTTCGACGCGGAGCCCGATGAGATCACCGCTCTGCAGCAGGGCACCGTGCAGGCCCTCATCGCCCAGTCGCCGTACACCATCGGGACTGACGCCGTGGACCAGGCGGTCGCGGCGCTGCAAGGCAAGACGACCACCAAGAAGATCGGCACCAAGTTCACCATCATCACCAAGTCCAACCTGAACTCGTCGGCTAGCCAGGCAGCGATCTACAAGACAAGCTGCTGACCTGGGCCGCCGGTATACTTTCGAGGCGAACGGTCCCCCGGTGTGAACGGGGGACCCTTCGTCGCCGGAGCTGCGTCGCTCGCATCTGCCGAACAAAACCTGCAGTCGCTTGAGCAGGCGCCCAATCTGGAGGCGATCCTCGATGACCACCATGCGCGACGTTGCCCGTGTCGCCGGGGTCAGCGCGAAGACCGTGTCGCGCGTGTTCAACGATGATCCCCACGTCACCGAGGAGACCCGCGAGCGGGTCCGCTGGGCGATGCAGAAGCTGAATTACGTCCCCAACCTGCTGGCCCGGAGCTTCCGCGCGGGCTCGGACCCGGCGGTCGGCCTGGCCGTCCCCGACATCGGCGACCCGTTCTTCGCGGAGATGACCAGCAGCATCGAGATTGACCTGGTGGGGCGCGGCATGGCGGTCGTGGTCAGCAGCCTGGGCCAGGCCGCCGAACGCGAGCGCTCGGCCCTGGAAGCCCTGCTGAGGCGCCAGATCAGCGGCCTGATCGTGGCCTGCGCCAGCGCGGACCAGGCGTACCTGGCCCCGTGGCAGAGCCGCACGCCGATGGTGTTCGTGGACCGGCCCCCGAAGGGGATCTCCGGCGTCTACGTGATCGAGGACGACCTGGCCGGCGCCCGCGAGGCGGTCACCCATCTCGCGAGCCACGGTCACCGGCGGGTGGCCTTCCTGGGTATTTCCACCCCCATCACGACTGTCCGCCGGCGGCTGAAGGGCTACCGCTCGGCCCTGACCGAGCTGGGCCTGGACGAGCGTCCCGACCTGGTCTGCATGCCCAGCGGGTCGGCCGACGAATGCGCCGCCGAACTGGTCAAGCTGCTGGAGGCGCCGGCCGCCCCCACTGCCGTCTTCTCCTCGACCACGCTGTGCACGATGGCGCTCGTCCAGGCCCTGCAGCAGGCCGGGCGCAGCGAGATCGCCGTGGTCGGGTTCGGTGACTTTCCGATGGCCGAGGCGCTCACGCCCGCGATCACGGTGCTGGACCAGGACCCGGCCCGGCTCGGCCGGATCGCCGTCGAAAGGCTCGTTGAGTGCATCGAGAATCCCCAGGCGAAGGTACGGCGCCGGACCGTTCTCCCGGTCCACCTGATCCCGAGGGGGTCGGGCGAGCTGCCCCCGCATGACGTTGATCCCGCATGACGCTGATGGAGAAGGACGACTGTGAGTGAGCCCGGGACGGCGCCCTGGCGCCGCGCGGAAGCCAGCCGGCTGATCACCTTCGGGCGGGCCGCCGCGCTGCCCGGCGGCGGCTTCGGGTGGCTGGGCGCCACCGGCGGCATCGACGTGACGCGGCCCTGCCCGCTGTACATCAACGCCCGGATGACCTACGCCTTCGCCCTGGCGCACCTGGACGGTGTGGCCGGCGCGGATGCGCTGGCGGCGTCCGGACTCCAGGCTTTCGCCCGCCGGTACGCCGACGCTGAGAACGGTGGCTGGTTCGCCAGCATCGACCCGTCCGGGGCCGTCATCGATCCCGCCAAGACGAACTACGATCACGCCCACACCCTGCTGGCGGCGGCCAGCGCGGTGGCCGCCGGGATACCCGGGGCCGAGGACACCCTCGCCACCGCGGTGGCCGTCATCGAGCAGCACTTCTGGTCCGACACCGAGGGCTGCGCGCTGGAGTCCTGGGACGCGGGCTTCGCCGAACCCGAGCGCTACCGCGGCGCCAACAGCAACATGCACTCGGTGGAGGCCTACCTCGCCGCCGGGGACGTCACCGGCGACCCGGTCTGGGCGGACCGGGCCGCCTCCATCGCCAGCCGCCTGATCAATGATCAGGCCCGGGCCCACGCGTGGCGGATACCGGAGCACTACGACGAGAACTGGCGGCCCCTTCCGGACTACAACATCGACCGGCGCGACGACCCGTTCCGGCCGTACGGCACCACCCCGGGCCACTCCTTCGAATGGGCCCGGCTGCTGGTGACCCTGGAGGCGGCCCTCCCGGCCCCTCCCGCCTGGCTGCCCGAAGCGGCGGCCGCGCTCTTCGACCGGGCCGTGGCCGACGCGTGGCAGCGGGACGGGCACCCGGGCCTGCTCTACACCGTCGACGCGGACGGCCAGCCCGTGGTGACATCACGGCTGCACTGGGTGGCCTGCGAGGCAGTGCTCGCCGCCGACGCCCTGCACCGGCGCACGGGGGAGGAGCGCTTCGCCGCGCCCGCGCGGCAGTGGTGGGCCGAGATTGACCGCTATTTCCTGGACCGTGAGGACGGCGGCTGGTTCCAGGAGCTGGCCCCGGACATGACCCCGGCCGCGTCCACCTGGTCGGGCAAGCCGGATGTCTACCACTCCTACCAGGCCCTGCTGATCCCCTCGCTGCCGCTGAGCCCGACCGCGGCCACCGCGCTGGCCCGGCTGCGGGCGGAAGGGGCGGGCGGCGGTGCGCATGATGATCCGCCGTCCGGCTAGATCATGAAGCGAGCCGCGGCCGTCCTGATCGGCGGTCCTCCGGCCACGGGCAAGAGCACGCTGGCCACGGCCCTGGCTCCCCGGCTCGGGGCCGCCCTGCTGGACCTGGACGTGGTGACGGGCCCGCTGACCCGGGTCGTGTCCGGGCTGATCGGCGTGCGGGACCTGGATGACCCGGCCCTGGCCGGCCTGACCCGGGATGCGCGCTACGACACGCTGCTCGACCTGGCCGGCGCCAATCTCCGGGTGGGCCTGCCGGTGGTTCTCGTGGCACCGTTCAGCCGGGAACGGGCGGCGCCTTCGGCCTGGGCCGCCACGACGCGGCGACTGGGGGCCGACCCCCTGATGGTCTGGCTGCATCTGCCACCGGAGGAGCTGATCCGGCGCCTGACCGGGCGCGCGCTGGGCCGTGACGAGGACAAGATCCGCGACCCGGCGTCCTTCCTGACCGGCCTGGACCTAGAGCCGCCGGTGGTGCCGCACCTGGCCCTGGACGCCTCCCAGCCTCCGGACACGCTGGTCAGCTCCGTCCTGGATCGCCTAGCCCGGTAGCTCCTGCCGCTGTCTTGCCACCCCCGTTGCCCGCCTGCGCGGTCTTGCCACCCCCGTTGCCCGCCTGCGCGTCTTGCCATCGATGGCACAATCCGGCACAATCGAGTTATGCCATCGATGGCAACGTCCGCGCCTGCAGGCGCACCCGAGGCGCGCGGCAGGCTGGCCGCGAGCAGGCTGCTCGATGTTGCGCAGGCGGCCGGGGTGAGCCTGCGCACCGCGTCGCGGGTCCTGAACGACGATCCGCGGGTCGCGCCGCTTACCCGGCAGCGCGTCCGCGACGCCATGGCCGAGCTGCGCTTCGAGCCAGATGCGATGGCCCGGTCGCTGCGGGCGGGGACGGACACAGCGATCGGGTTCGTCGTGGAGTCCATCGCCGACCCGTTCTTCGCCGAGGTCATCGACGCCGTGGAGCAGGAGATGTCACGTCACGGCCGCTCTGTGCTCGTCACGAGCACCCGGCGTGACCCTGGATGGGAACGGGGCGTCATCGGCCGCATGATGCAGCGGCGGGTCGCCGGGCTACTCCTCGTCCCGACCAGCGATGACCACGCCTGGCTCGACCCGCGGCGGGTACCCGTCGTGCTCATCGACCGGCCGGCCCCGGGCCTCGCCGCGGACCTGGTCGGGATCGATGACCAGCGTGCGGCCTTCGACGCGGTGGCCCACCTCATCGCGCACGGGCACCGGCGCATCGCCTACGTGGGCGACACGCCCGCCATCCCGACTTCAGCCGCCCGGCTGCGCGGCTACCGCGATGCCCTGGCCCGGCACGGGATGGAAGCGGGCGAGGAACTGGTCAACTGCGAGTGCGCCACCAGTCAGGCCGCCGCAGGCGCGGTGTCCGCGCTGATCGGCGGGGCCTTCCCGCCGACGGCCATACTGAGCGCCACCACGCGGGCGTCGCTGGGCGTGGTGCCGGCCCTGCACTCGGCCGGGCGCACGGATATCGCTCTCGTCTCGTTCGGCGACTTCCCCATGGCCGAGGCGCTGCGTCCGGCCGTCACCGTCGTGGATCACCCCGGTCATCAGGTCGGCCGCGCGGCGGCGGTGCGGCTCCTGGCCCGCCTGGGCCAGCCCGGCCTGCCTGTGGAGCGCATCCAGGTCCCGGTGCGGATCATCGAACGCGGCTCCGGGGAGCTGCGGCCGTGACCGTCAGCACGGATGTCGTCCTCGGCATCGACATCGGCACCACCTCAGCCAAGGCCGTGGCCCGGCCGGCGTCGCAGCGCGGCACCCCGAAGGTGCCGCATTCTGGCATCCCGTACGCCGAGCAGCGGACCCCGTGGCACACCATGGGCTGCGGCCAGACGGAGATCGACCCGGACCGCCTCCTCGGCGTGGCCATCGAACTGATCGGGACCACCGTGCGCGCGGCGGAGTCAGCGTGGGGACCGGTCCGCGTGCGCAGCATCGGCGTGACCGGCCTGGCCGAGAGCGGCGTCCTGGTCGGCGCGGCGGGACGGCCTGCCGCGCCGGTGATCGCCTGGTTCGATCATCGCGGCGACCACGAGCTGGAGCAGGCCAGCCGGGAGTTTCCCGGGTTCGCCGCCATGTTCGAAGCCGCGACCGGCCTGCGGTGGTCGAGCCAGGCCAGCCTGGCCAAGCTGCTGTGGCTGCGCGCCGGCGGTTACCCGCCGGGTCCCGCGTCAACCTGGATGAGCGTGCCCGAATGGATCGTTTTCGCCCTAGGCGGCGATGCGGTGCGCGAGCCATCGCTGGCCTCCCGCACCGGCCTCATCGACCAGGGCACCGGCGGGATCTGGCCCGAGGCCCTGGCCCTGGCCGGGCTGCCCGCCGGGATACTGCCCGAGGAACGGCCGGCCGGTGTCCGCGCCGGCTGCCTGCGGCATGACGACGTCGTCTCCTGTGCCGCGGGCGCCGTGCTGACGGTGGCCGGGCACGATCATCCGGTGGCGGCCATCGGCGTCGGTGCGGTCGAGCCAGACGAGCTGTTCAACTCAAGTGGCACCGCGGACGTCCTGGCCCGGTCTATCCCTGGGACGCTGGACGAGGCCGGGCGGCAGCGCGTCGTGAGCGCTGGCTGGTCGATCGGGCGGCACGTGCTGCCGGACACCAGCCTGCTCCTGGCCGGGGTCAGCGGCGGGCTGCTGCTGCGGCGCGTGCTGACGGCCCTGGGCGCCGAGTCCGGCCCGGCCCGGGCGGCGCTCGATGAGGCCAGCCTGGAGGTCGGCGACCTGCCCGCGGGCCTGTCGGTCACCGGCGACGGCCGGACCCAGGACGACGTCGTCATCCGCATCCAGGACGGCGCCTCCCCCGCCTCAATCTGGACGGCCGCCGCGCGGTACACCGCGGCCCAGACCCGGCTCCTGCTCGATGACATCGAGAAGATCGTCGGCCCGCACCGGCGGGCCGTCGCCGCCGGGGGCTGGACGCAGATGGCCAGCGTGCGGGCGGCTAAGGCGGCCGCCATCGACGCGATGAGCTTCTCGGCTGCCCCGCAGCCGGGTGTCACCGGGGCCGCGCTGCTGGCCTCATTCGCCCTCGACGGCGAGGGCATGCCGCTCGCCGGCTTCATCCTCGACGAAGGAAAGTAATGACACACGCCACGAAAACCCGGACCGGCACGCTGGATGACATCGCCGCCGCCAATCATGTGTTCTCCATCATCGCGATGGATCAGCGCAACACCCTGCGCCGCATGTTCACGGCCGTCGGCTTGGACGCCAGCGACGACGACCTGCGCACCGCGAAGGCCGACGTGGCCCGGGTGCTGACGCCCGCCGCGAGCGGGCTGCTGTCCGACCCGACCTACGGCGTTCCCGCCATCACAGACGCCGGGGCGCTGGCCCCCAGCTGCGGGCTGCTCGTCGCCGCCGAGCCGTCCGAGCGGCGCACCCACCAGGGCGAGCCGCGCACCCACCGTGACCCGGCCCTGGACGCCCAGTGGGTCCTTGACCAGGGCGGCGATGCCCTCAAGTTCTTCCTCCAGCTCCGCGCCGACCGCCCGGCCCCCTCCCCCGGCCAGCCGGACCTCGTCGCCGAGGGCCTGACCGTCTGCGAAGAGATCATCCGCGACTGCCGCGCCACGGGTGTCCCCGTGGTAGTCGAAAACCTCGTGTACGCGCGGCCCGGGGAAGATCTTGACGGCCAGCTCCGCGAAGACGCCATCATCGAAGCGGCCCGGGCCCTTAACGACCTGGACGTCGACCTGCTCAAACTCGAATATCCCGGTTCACCGGAGGGCTGCCGGCGGCTGGCCGGGCTCCTCGACCGGCCCTGGGCCGTCCTGTCCGCGGGCGTTCCTTTCGACCAGTTCACCGACATCATCCGGATCGCCGCCGACGAAGGGGGCGCATCCGGTTTCATCGCCGGCCGCTCCGTGTGGCGCGAAGTGGTCAGCCTCTCCGGGTGGCAGCGTCAGGAGTTCCTCACCACCGTGGCGCGGCCGCGGCTGGAGAGGCTCATCAGCGTCGCGGAAGCCTCGGCCCGGCCGTGGACCGAGGTAAGCCGGCCGGCGCGGGGCTAGCTGCCCGGCGCGGCCGGCTCGACGGGCGGCGGGAAAGCACGAGTCTGGTTTGCGCGTGACGGCTGCGTGAGCTCCGCCACCTTGCCGTCGGCGGTGAGGTAGCGCCAGCTCGTCTGCCAGTCGGGCAAGTCCGGGCTGGCCTGCTCCCAGTCGACAAAGGTGGCCTCGTCGCAGAAATGGTCCAGGCGTTTGCTGATGTTCAGGTGCGGTTCGCTGCCCACGAAGGCCTGCATCGGGCGGCGTTCGGTCCAGGCGCTGACGCTCCACCAGGCGTTGTTGGCATCGGCGAGCGCGTCCGCGCCGAGGTTGCCGGCTGACCTCTGGGCCTGCTCGATCGCGGCGACGGCGGCAGTGAAGAACTCATCCAGGAGCGCCGGGTCCTTCAGCCGAAGCCGGGTCACAACGATAACTGGCATCATGCCCTCCTCAGGGGTTGGCGCCGACGGCCAAGATGCTGTCATATCGGACCGCTGGAGCCCACTTGTACTGATCCCGGCTCGGCATCGCCCAGCGTCGCGCCCGCACCCCGGGCCGCCCAGCACCACGGCGGGAATTGCCGCGAGCCGTTACCTCCGCCGGGCATGTGCAGCAGGCACCTCCGCCGGGCATGTGCAGCAAGGTGAGACGATCAGCTGGGGCGAAAAGCTGGAAGATTCTCTTTCAGGATCGAGCTACGAGCTGGGGCCACCGTGGAGGAACCGGATGCGAACAGGCAGGGGCCAGGCCGACGATCCGCCAGCACCCGGTCAGCAGGCCGAGCCCGCTACCGGTGCTCCGCCTGCTACCACCTGGCTGGTCGCCTGGCACGGCGATCTCCTGGAGCGGCTCGACCGGCTCGGCTGGCTCCGGACCCTGAGCGACCAGCTGACCGCCGTGCTGGTGCCACTCCGCGAGCGGCACCAGGACAATCTCGCCCTTGAGCTGATGCACGGCGGCCGGTGGGTCGGCCACCCGCTGCACCCGGCCCTGAGCGACCTGCCCGTCGGGCTATGGACAGGCGTCGTGGTCCTGGACGTTGCGGACCGCGCCCCGGCTGCCCGGCGCGGACTCGACGCCGCAGGCATCCTCAGCGCGGCCGGTATCCTCGCCGCGGGCGCTACCGCCCTGACCGGTCTCAGCGACTGGACTGTCGGCGAGGATCAGGACCGCCGCATCGGGCTCTTCCACGGCCTCCTGAACACGGCGGCCCTGGGACTGCAGGCTGCCTCCCTGGGCACCCGGATGGCCGGCCACCGCGGTACGGCCCGCACCCTGGGCGTGGCCAGCCTCACGGTCACGGCCGCGGCCGGTTACCTCGGCGGTCATCTCGTCTTCACCAAGGGTGTGATGGTCAACCGGGTGGCCTGGGCCACCGGGCCGCGGCGGTGGGCCCGCGCGCTGCCCGAGGCCGACCTGCCGGACGACTCGCCGACCGCCGTCGAGGCCGAAGGCCGGCAGATCCTGCTGTACCGCCACCACGGCCGCCTCTACGCCATCGACAACCTCTGCACTCACGCCGGCGGCCTGCTCAGCCGCGGCTCAGTCGCCGACCTGACCGTGACTTGCCCGCTGCACGGGTCCCGCTTCGGGCTCGCCGACGGCTGCGTCACCCGCGGCCCGGCTAGCCAGCCGCAACCCGTGCTACCTACCCGGATCCGTAACGGCTGGATCGAGGTGCGCGGCAGCCAGCCGGCACAACGGCGGCCCGCAAGTGGAAGGAAACAGCCATGACGTTCGTAGCGGTGGCAAACCTCGACGACCTGGAGGTCGGCGACACCATGCTCGTTGACGAGCTGCGCGAACCGATCTGCCTCATCCGCCTCGATGATGACGATGTCAGGGCCATCCACAACACCTGCACCCACCAGCAGCAGCCCCTGCACGAGGGCACCCTCCAGGAGGATGACACGCTGGTCTGCGGCGCCCACGCGTCACGCTACGACCTGACCACCGGCGAGGCCGTCGGCGTGTTTGCCTGCGGCCCCATCCCGGTTTACGCCTGCAAGATTGAAGACGACGCCATTCTCGTCAACATAGACCAGCAGCTGAACGACGCGCCTATCCCTAATCCTCCAGCACACGGGTCGATGGGCGCGCGCTAACGCCGGGCAGGCGCCTGCCCGGCGGCCGGGCCAGCCGGGGTGGCCGGGGCGGCCAGCCCGGCCCAAAAGCTGATCAACGGGCCGGGAGCCGCTTTCGGTAAACGCCCGGCTCAGCGGTGGCCCGGCCCGGGAGCTCTAGGGTGGCCAGCATGGCCGTCGTGTTCGCTCTGCTCGCTGCTTTGTCTAATGCGGCCAGTGTCAGCACTCAGCACATTGCCAGCACATCCGGTCCACGCCGGTCGTCGGGATGGCGGGTGGTCCTGTACCTGTTCCGCAATCCGCTGTGGCTTTTCGGCTGGGTGGCCCTGGCCGGTGCGTTCCTGTTCCAGGCGCTCGCCCTGCACGATGGCCTGGTTTCGGTCGTGCAGCCGCTCCTGGTCACCGAGCTTGTGTTCGCGCTCGTGCTGCGCCGGTTCTGGATTCACCAGTCCATCCGCTGGATCACCTGGCTCGCCGCCGCCTTGACCTGCGCTGGCCTGGCCGGGTTCATCGTCGCCGGGGAACCTCAGGGCGGCCATCCCACGCCCACGAGTCAGCACTGGGTGGTGGCCGCGGTGACCTGCGGCGCCGGCGCTGCTGCCCTGGCCGCCGCGGCGCAACGAGGATCCCCCGGCCGGCGCGCGGCCCTGTACGCCGCGGCGGCGGCGACCATCTGGGCGCTCGAGGCGACGGTCATCAAGGCCACGACGGAAACCCTCAGCCAGTTCGGGGTGGCCGGAATGTTCACGCGCTGGCCGGTATACGCCGTGGCCGTGGGGGGCGTGGCAGGCACCTTCCTGCAGCAGGTGGCGCTGCACGTCGGGCCGCTGCGGGTCTCCCAGCCGTTTTTGGTGATCGTCAACCCGGTCGTCAGTATCGCCCTGAGCGTGTGGCTGTTCGACGAGCGTTTCAAACCCGACGCCGTGGTACTGGCCGTGGCGGCGATCGCCTTCGCTGTGATGTGTGTCGGGGTCGTCTTTCTGACGCAGACCGCTCCGGCGACGATGAAACCCGATATCAGTGAATGAGGCGCCGGCCAAGGCCAGTTGACGAGGGCGGAAGCTGCCGGCGGGCAGCACGCCCGGGCCGTGCTCGGACGGCCGCGCCGCACGCGCGGCAGTCGGCCAGAGCGGTGACTAAAGGCTGCGGAACGGGGACTTCCGGCTATGCCTATGGATACGCCTGCCCGGTATACATGGTTGTGGTGCAGTAGACACAATCTATTTCGGCTAAAGAGATGATTCTTATGGCCGGATCCAAGCGTTTCATCCCCCTGCTTATTGCGGTGGGCCTGGTTGGCCTGGCCGGCTGTAGCACGACGATCCAGCCGGCAAGCCAGGCCACTTCTACCGCTTCAGCCGCGGTGACCAGCGGCCGGACGACTCCGCCGGCCAGCGCGACGACTACTCCCACAGCAGCCCCCACGCCGGCTCCGCCCGCTTGCCAGGCCCCGGGCGCGTACCTCACCGCGATCCGATCCGGCGCGCATCGCGGCTACGACCAGGTGGTCTTCCAGTTCTCCGGTGGGCTGCCGGGTTACCGGGCCGGCTACGTCACCACCGTGCTGCAGGATCCCAAGGGCACTCCCGTCCCCCTGGCCGGCCAGGCGTTCCTCCGCGTCGTCTTCCGCGGGGCCAGCAGCTGGTGCCCGGAACCACCGCGCCGGACATACTCCGGGCCTGCCGCGCTCACCCCCTTCTACCCGGCCCTGCTGGCCGTCAGCGCCGCCGGCGACTTCGAGGGGTACCTCAGCTTCGGCGTTGGCCTGGCCGGGAAAACCAGCTATCACGCCTATACGCTGACCAACCCGGCCCGGCTGGTCATTGACTTCACCCACGTCAGGCTGGGCAGGTTCCCCGGCATCTGGGACATCACCAGCTGGCGGCAGTACTGGGCAGCGCAATACGCGTGGAACAACGGCCACCAGCCCTGGCTGGGCAATCCGGCGATGGTCGTCGAGGCCTGGGCCCGCGGCCGCTGGAACACGGCACCGGTCATACAGCAGGCTGGCCCGGACACCTTCAAGGTCACCGAACCAGGTACTAACAAGGTGGATACCGTGACCGGAACGCGGCCTGTCAATGTTCCCGGGCCGTGGGTTATCACCGCGATCATGCCTGGCCCAGGCGCTCAGTGACTTCCGCACCCGCAGATACAGCGTGATCGTGGTCCTGGAGCAGGCGGCTGGCCATCCGGCCTGGCCTGTGTCGTGCGCTCCGGGTCCTGGGATTGCCGCCTCGCGCCGGTCATCCCCCTGGTGGGCCAGCGGCCGCGTCCAGCATGCAGGCCATCAGAACGTCGTCGACATACCGCCCGCCGAGCAAGCGCGACGCCAGGTGGCCTGACTGGCCGAGCGCCGCGAACCCGGCTATCACCCGGCCGGTCTCAGCGACCAGGACATCGGCGGGCGCTATCCGCCCGCCGAAGAAGGCCGCACCGGCGGATGGCGCCGGAGCTGGCGAAACGCCAGCCGTCCACGTGGCCGCATCGATGTCCTTGAGCCCCGGTTCGTCTTCGGGCCTAGCCCGCCGGATCGTCGTCACCACACCAGGATGAACCCCGCCGGACACTCCCGCCGCCAGCACCCTGTTCCGCGACTATTGATCCGGCAGGAACCGGTCGGGCCCTGCTGTCCGCGCTGGTGGCGAAGCGGCATCCCGCCTCTGGCCGGACGCTCTGGCCAGGACGGTTGCGCTCGTGGGCTCGTCACAGGTCAGCGACTCTGCTGGGCCGTTGAACCAGTGGCCGCGTGGGCAGCGGATTCTGGCGCTGTCCAGCGGCCCGTCGGATGACCTGACGACATACGTGTACTCCACCTCAGCGGGAAGCCCGCATCTCACCGCGCCCTGCTCGTCCATATACGCCGGGCAATCCATGAAGATCGTGTCGGTATCCATTAACGTCCCCCCGTCAATGTCCCGCGCCGCAAAGGTCCTTTGCAGGAGAGTGCGCGCACCGGCAGATCTGATACACCCGCGTTGCACCCTGATGACCACGCTTTGGCCGCTCCCCTACGGGGTGCAGCCAGTGCCAGGCCTGCCCGGATCAGCTAGGGCGGGCCCGGTCGTAGCGTCCGGCGTCTGAGCCGACCCACCCGGCTGGGCCCCGATCCGATCAGGAATCGAGAAGCGCCACAGTGTGGCCGGGCCTAGCCTGGCGACAGAGCCAGCATGACACCAAGCCCCTGTGCATCAAGAAAGGAAGCCCGCGAATGCCCGCGAAGAACGCCAAGGCCGAGTCCGACGGCTTCAGCGCCGAAGAGCGCGCCGCGATGAAGGAGCGCGCCGCCGAACTGCGCGCCGAAGGCAGGAAGGGCGCTAAGCAGGCGGACGGTCTCCAGGCGGTCCTCGACAAGATCGCGGAGATGGCGCCGGAGGATCGTGCGCTCGCTGAGCGCGTGCATGTGACGGTGACCGCGACCGCCCCCGAGTTGTCGCCGAGGACCTGGTACGGGATGCCCGCCTACACGAACGCGGACGGCAAGATCGTCGTCTTCTTCCAGGACTCGGGCAAGTTCGGCTACCGCTACTCGACACTGGGCTTCCAGGACGCGGCGAACCTCGACAACGGCGACATGTGGCCGGTGTCGTACGCGCTCAAGAAGTGGAGCCCCGTGGTGGAGAAGAAGGTCGCCGAACTGGTGATGGCCGCGCTCTCCTGACCTGTGCCGCGACCGGCCTTGTCTCGCTGGGCGGCGAAGCCCTTCAGGACGCGGGGCGGCCCGGCCAGGGCGCGACGGTCGTGCATCCGTACTCCTCGGGTGCCACGTCCCGCACGGTCTCGGCGAATTGCCATCGGTGGCCTGCCAGATCCTCCATGGTGCAATCGCGCTCCCCGTACTCCCGGTCTACGGGCGGTTCCAGGACGCGCGCCCCGTGCGCGCGGGCCCGCTCGAACTGGGCGCGGACGTCCTCGACCCTGACCCGGATGAGGTGCGTGACCCCATCGCCGCGTGCCGGCGGCTCACCCCGGCGTTCAGCGACGATCACTGCTCCGTCTGCGCCGATGCTCATCTGCGCCCGGTGGCTTTCGCCTATCCGCGTGCGCTCAACGAAGCCGAACGCTGCGCTCAGCCACACCACCGCGGCCCGGACATCCGGATAGGACAGGACGGGCACGACGGTTGCTGGCGGGGTCGACCTGTTGTGCTTCATCTCCCCACCTTCCCAGACCTGGCGAGGCCGCCGCTGGCCTGGCACCTGGCCTCGGTTGGTCAGAGTCGATTTAGTGCCTTGCGCATGCCGGATTCCGCTTCGGTGCCGAGTCGGTCGAAGGCACCCCTGAGCAACGGGGCGAGCAGACGGGACGGCCCCTTGAAAGTGAACTCGGCTGTATAGGTCACCTCTGTGGCGGCATCGACGGTACGGAAAGTCATGGTGTCGACGGCGGTAACCGTCTTGTTCTCTCCGTACAACTGAACGCGCTCGCCGGGGATGAACTCACGCACGGTGTATGTCAGCTGGGTCTCCCGGCCCAGGAACTTCGAGGTGTTGAGGTAGGTGGTGCCGACTCCTCCGTCCCCCTGGCGGTTCACGGTGACCACCGTGCCCGGGTCCCATTCCGTGGTCGTGGTGAAGTCGGAGAGGTAGCCGAACACTGCGTCCAGCGGCTTATCGACGACGACGGTCTTCTGCACTTTCATGGAAACCTCAGCTCTTGCTGGTCATCGTGGAGGGCTCGGCCAGGGCAGGTCCGGCGATTGAGGTGCGCGCCCACAGGGCCGTCCAGATGCGAGCGGGCACCAGCCGTGCGGCCTTCATCAGCAGGGCCATCGGCATAGGAAAGATGATCTCCGTACGCTCGTGCTCGAGGCCGTCACAGATGGACCGCGCGGCCTGGTCGGGCTCGATGATGAACGGCATGGGAAAGGGGTTGCCCGCCGTGAGGTCAGTCCGCACGAAGCCGGGGCAGATCGTCGTGACGCGCACCCCGGTGCGGGCGACATGGACGCGCAGCGACTCGAGCAGGTTGATCTGGGCGGCCTTGGTCGCTCCGTAGGCTTCGGCGCCAGCCAGCCCGCGGAAGCCGGCTACGGAGGCGACGCCTGCGATGACGCCCTGATGTCGCCGCAGCATCCCGGGGAGCACCGCCGCGATGGAGTTGCTCATCCCGCTGAGGTTGGTCTGGATGTGCTGGTCGAATACCGCAGTGTCCCAGTCTGCCGGGTCCATCTGCTTCCAGTAGCCCGCGGACAGCACCGCGAGGTCGATGGGTCCGAGCTCTTCGCGGACTCGCCTGGCGGCCGTCATGACCGAGGCCGCGTCGGTGACATCGATGGGCACGACAAGCATGTCCCCTCCCGACACCTCGCGGAGCCGGTCTTCGCGGCGGGCCGAGATCGCGACGGTCGCGCCACGGCGGAGGAGCTCGCGTGCCACGGCGGCCCCGATTCCGCTGGACCCGCCGACGACCCAGGCGACCTTCCCAGCCAGATTCATGCTGAGTCCCTGGCCAGCTGGAGCTGGCTGACCCCCAGGTACCCGCTGCGGAAGCCGGCCTCGCTATAAGCAAGGTAGAACTCCCACGTGCGGCGGAAAGCCTCGTCGAAACCCTGAGCGTGGATGTGCGGCCACTGGCCGAGGAAGCGTTCACGCCACAGCCGCAGCGTCCGCGCGTAGTGCGGCCGCAGCTCACGCTGCCGCGTCACGCGCAACGTGGTGTGGGCGGTGAGGACGTCGTTGACTGCGTGCAGAGACGGGATGATGCCGCCGGGGAAGATGTGCTTCTGGATCCAGCTGAAGCTGCGCCGGGTGGCGAGGAAGCGGTCATGCGCCATGGTGATGGCCTGCAGGCTGATCCTGCCGCCGGGAGCGAGGAGCCGGTCAAGGGTGGCGACGTAGACAGGCCAGTAGGCCTCTCCGACGGCCTCGATCATCTCGACACTAACGATGGCGTCGAACTCCCCGTCAACCTCGCGGTAGTCCTGCACGCGCACCTCTACGAGGGCGGAGAGGCCGGCGTCTGCCACCCGCTCACGGGCCAGCTGCATCTGTTCGTGGGAAAGGGTGATCGCCGTGACGCGGGCACCACGCTGCGCGGCGCGGATGGCCAGTGCCCCCCAGCCTGATCCGATTTCCAGCACGCGGCTGCCTTCCTGGACACCCGCGAGGTCGAGGATGCCGTCGATCTTGCGTAGCTGCGCCTCCTCCAGCGGGGTGGCCGCCGCGATCGGCTCGCTGTCGTCGAACCAGGCGGACGAGTAGCTCATCGTGGGGTCCAGGAAAGCAGCGAAAAGGTCGTTGCTGAGGTCGTAGTGGGCCGCGATATTGGCTCGCGATCCGTCCAGGGTGTTCTCCTGGTTCGCTGGAGCGCGTCGGTCGACGAGGACACGAAGCCGCTGCAGGGGTGCCGGGATCAGTGTGGTCACCCGCGAGGCGAAGGGCGTAAGCAGGTCGGCGAGGTCGGTGCCGGGCCCGGCCCGCCAGTCCCCGGCCGTGTAGGCCTCACCGAATCCGATCTTCGCGTCCCGGCCGAGCCTGGCGAAGAACGCGGCGGGGCGGACGACCTCGAACTCGGGCGACGTCGGTGAGCCGCTACCGAGCACCCGGCCGTCGGGATAGGTAACGCGGACGGGAATTCCGGCCACGGCCCGCTCGAAGATCAGCCGCGCGACGGTGGCGCGCATGGGCGCCCGCGGGCGTTTGGTGAGTGCGGGCCAAACAGTGGAGGTGGAGATGGTCATGTTCAGATACCTGCCTGACGGATGTGGTTCGGGTGAGAGCGGATGGGCAGACCACGCAGCCAGAGCCAGATGCCGTGCACCCGGATCAGGGCCGAGACCCGCTGGGTCATCAGGGGCTGGCGGATGAGCAGCCGGGCCAGGGCCCGCCGGGTGGCGGGCTGCGGCCGGCCCCGGAAGGCCGCCGAGAACACGACGGCGCCCTCGTGGCGCAGCGTCACTGTCGTGGACACCCGGGCCGGGCTCAGGGTGAACCGCAGCCCGTACGTGCCGGTGACGTCGAAGAACGGGGAGACGTGGAAGTCCTTGCCCGTCACGGCGATCCCCGCCTCGTCGGGATGCAGGAGATAGGCGTGCCGCTCCCCGTAGGTGTTGTGGACCTCCGCGATGATGCAGGCGAGCCGCCCACTGCTGGCGTAGCACCAGAAGACGGACAGCGGATCGAAGACATGACCCAGGACGCGGGCGCTGGCCAGCATGAGAACCCGGCCCCGCTCACCGAGGTGGATGCCGTTGAGCGCCAGGTAGTTCTCGACGTTGTCCTTGATCGTCAGGCGGCGGTCACCGAGATGATCCTGGCTGCTGAAGCTGGCGAACGGGCTCAGGTACCCCGGCTGCCTGGGGACCGAGTCGAGGTCAATGAGCCATTGGTAGAGGCGGTGCCGGAAGGCATGGCCGACCGGGCCGGGACGCCGGTGCGTGACCTCGCCGACGACGAGCGCGGGCAGCGCAGGCAGCAGCGTCAGTGGGGGTGCCTGCCCGGCCGCCTCCGGTGCGGCCGCCGCGAGGGCGCTCACCAGGCCACCCCGAAATGCCGGGCGGCTTCGACACCGGAGCGGCATCCGTCCTCGTGAAAGCCCCAGCCGTGGTAGGCCCCGGCATAGACCGTGCGGTTCGTGGCCAGGCCGGCCAGCCGCGACTGCGCGCGGACCATCTCGGGCGTGTAGACGGGGTGCTCGTAGTCCATCACCGCGGCGACGGAGCGCGGGTCGAGACGCTCGCGGTCGTTGAGCGTGACGAGGAAGGCCTCCGGCGACTGGTGCCCCTGGAGCCGGTTCATCCAGTACGTCACCAGGGCGGGCTGGTCGGGCCGCTCGCAGGATGTCATCCGGTAGTTCCACGACGCCCGGGCGTTCCGTGCCTGCGGAAGGATCGAGCGGTCGGTGTGCAGAACCGTCTCGTTGGCCGAGTAGCCGAACTGCTTGAGGGTGGCGACCTCCGCGTCGCTCGGGTCAGCGAGCAGGCTGAGGGCCTGGTCTGCGTGCGTCGCGATCACAACGCGGTCCACCCGGGTGACCTGCCCTGTGACGTCTCGGATCTCGACGCCGTCCGCGCGCCTGGTGACGTCGGTGACGGCATGGGCCGCGCGGACGTCCGGTAGCTGCCCAGCGAGCCGCTCGACGTAGATCCGTGATCCGCCGGCGATGGTGTACCACTGAGGTGACCCGGCCACCCGGAGCAGGCCGTGGTTGTCGAGGAACCGGAAGAGGTAGCGCGCCGGGTAGGCCAGCGTGGTTTCGCGCCCGGCGGACCACACGCATGAGACGACCGGAACGGCGTAATGAGCGATGAAGTGGCCGCTGAATCCTTCGCGGGCCAGGAACTCACCGTAGGTCGTGAGATCCTCGCCCTCGCTCGTGTGCAGGAAGGCCAGTGCACGCCGGTGGAACCGGCCGATCTGCCACAGCATCCGGACGAACCGCGGATCGATGAGGCGGCGTGGTTGGGCGAAGATGCCGCGCAGGCCTCGGCCGCCGGCATATTCCAGGCCGCACCCATCGCAGCGAACGCTCATGCTCATCTCGGTCGGCCGTACCTCGACGTTCAACTCGCCGAAAAGCCGGCGCAGCCAGGGATACGTCACGTCGTTGTGGACGATGAACCCGCTATCGACAGCGTGCCGCCGGCCGTCAGTGTCAGAGACGTCATGGGTATGCGCGTGGCCCCCGAGCCGATCCTCCGCCTCGAACAGGGTGACGTCGTGGGTGCGGGAGAGCAGGTAGGCGGCGGTAAGTCCGGAGACCCCCGCGCCGATCACGGCCACGGACGGGCGCGGGGAATCGATGGGAGCGCCTGGGGTGCTGGCCTCGTGGGCGGGTGGCGGGTTAGACGGCGTGCCGATCGCGATGGAAGTCATTGTCCATATTTCGTCTAGAGTTTGTCTAGACCAACCTAGGCGCGCCGCGAAATCTTGTCAAATGTTTGTCTAACAACTGTATAGTGTCCTCATGGAGACTCCAGGGGACCGCCCGCTGCTGCGCATCGGTGAGCTGAGCCGGCGCCTCGGCGTAACCGACCACGTGCTCCGGGCCTGGGAGAGCCGCTACGGTCTGCTCCAGCCGGTGCGATCGGCAGGCGGCTTCCGGCTGTACTCCGCAGCGGACGAACTGCGGATCCGCCAGATGCAGGCACACCTCGCCGATGGGCTGTCCGCCGCCGAGGCAGCGCGCACCGTGCTTCGCGAGGACGGGGGCACCGGCGCGGAACCCGCCCCGCCCGTCGGGCCGGACCTCGCCGCGTCCACGGTGAGTGACCTCGCCGCGGCGCTGCGGCAGGCTCTCAACGCATTCGATGAGCCGTCCGCCCAAGCCGTATTCGACCGGCTTGTGTCAGACCTCTCGCTGACGGCTGTCCTGCGGGACGTCGTCCTCCCCTACCTCGCCGAGCTAGGCGACCGCTGGCAGCGCGGGACGGCGAGCATCGCCCAGGAGCACTTCGCTACCAACATCATCCGCGGCCGTCTCGCGGGCCTGGCCCGTGGCTGGGGAGGCGGCCACGGGCCCCGCGCCATCCTCGCCTGCCCGCCGGGCGAGCAGCACGATATGGCGCTCATGATTTTCGGCATAGTGCTTAACCGCAACGGGTGGAGCATCGACTACTTCGGGATAAACACCCCGGTCGAGGAACTGGAGCGGGCCATTGACGCCACGCATCCTGACCTCGTCGTCCTAGCGGCCACCATCCCTGAGACTTTCGAGTCGCTGCGACCACAGCTCGCGGAGCTCGCCCGGCGCGCCCCGCTCGCCCTGGCCAGCGCCGGCGCAACATCCCAGCTCGCGAACGTCGTAGGAGCCCGGCTCATGGCGGATGACCTGGTGACCGAGGCCGTGCGGGCCCGGTGGTCATGACTGCGAAGCTGATCGCTCCGAGGGCCAGGGACTAGATGCCGCAGCACCTAAGATGCCTCTATGGTCGGCGATGTCGGTGGGTGGAGCGTCGAGCCCGTGGCGAACCCTAGCCTGCGGAAAGCCAAACGCCAGCATCTCGTTCGCATGACGAGGGAACAGATCGCTGGCCGCACCGGGCCGCTACGCCAGACCCGCCGCCGGGACCAGGTCGTCTCACCGCTCGCTCTGGAACGTGAGTGCCGGAAGCTGCTTGAGCGCGCCCAGCGCGCGATCGCCACCATCGTGACGTCGAGGGTGTACGCGGGCGACCTGCGAGGCACCGTAGGGGAAAGTGTTCTCCGGCAGCACGAATGGGAAATCGCTATCGCGCTCCGCGAGATCACCGAGTTGCTGCTTGATCTCGTGTCGAGCTATGCCGCGGGCACGGCGGGACCATTGACAACCGCCATGCTGATTTCTCAGAACCGCGCGATATCGATAGCCCGGGACGCCACCACGGCTCGGGTTCTGGCGCTGGAATTGCTGGCGGCGCAGGTGGCAACCGCCGAGGCCGCGCGACGGGACTGGGAGACCGCCCACCAGATGGCGGCTAACAACGACAAGTACCTCGACCTAGTGGCACGCACTGCGGCGGACGAGCATGCCACCGCGGAAATCACGGGCCATGCCGAGCAGGCCGCCGAGGCGGCGCAAGCGTTCCGCGAGGTTCTACAGCGGGCCGCCCTGGCGGCGGAGGCACTGGCCCTTCCGGAAACGCGATAGACCCCATATGAACTCCGCGTCCATGTCGGTTCATCACCATGGATGCCCAGCTGGTGATCTGAGGCTCGTTGAGAGGGTTCGGCGGCGAGCGGTAACGTTCCCGGAACGGTCCGGGCGTAGCGTGGCAGAGGTGCAGCCAGCGGGCGGGCAGGGGCCGATGACGACGAAAGTCACGGCCCGTCGCTTCCGCCTGAGGTCTCCGGCCAGGGCTACGGCTATGACCCTGGGCGCCTTGGTATCGTGCTGCTCGCCGCCTACCTACCGCTGTGCGCGCCGCCCGCCAGCTCACGGCCAGCGAGGTCTTGGCGGACTCACCGGCGCTGGTGATCGCCGTGGCCTGCGCGGGAGTCGGCCTGGTGGTCGCGTGGCATCAGCCGCGCAACCTGCTCGGCTGGCTGTTCCTCGGCATCGCGGCGTGTTTCGTGCTCAGTACCGACAGCGTGCACTACGCGGTCGCCGACTACCGCCTCAGCCACGGAACGTGGCCGCTGGGCCCGGTGTCGCTGTTCCTTGACCCCTGGCGTACCCGGCATCGTGGCGCTCGCGCTGGTTATCCTGCTCTTCCCGGACGGCGCACGGGTCGCGCCGCTGGTCGCGGGTGCTGTGGGCCTACCTTGGCGTCGGCGCTGCGTGGCCGCTCAGTATCTATGCGGTGACCGTCGGCGCCATCGCCGGGCACAACATCCACATCCTGCCCAGCGGCGACCTGTCCGTCGTTGACGTCCCCACCGGCAATGCTGCCTGGCTGTCCACGGCGCAGGCAGTGGTCGTGCCGGTTCTGGTGGTGTTCTGGCTGGCGTTCGTCGGGCGGCAGGCGCTGAGCTGGCGGAGCGCGGGCGGTGAGCGGCGGCAGCAGCTGAAGTGGCTGATGAGCGGGGCCGCGATCTGCCTCGTTGGTGGTAGCGCCGCCGTCTTGATCGCGGCTCTCGACCCGCACATGCCGGCCGCGGCGCAGGCTGCGGTCAACCTGCTCGGCTTGGCTGCCGCCGCGCTGCCCGTGGGCATCGGGGTGGGGATCCTGAAGTACCGCCTGTATGACATCGACCGGATCATCTCCCGGACCCTGGCCTATGCGATCGTGACCGGCCTGCTGGTCGGGCTGTACGCGGGCCTGGTGCTGCTGGCCACCCGGGTGCTGACGTTCCACACCCCAGTGGCGGTGGCCGCCGCCACGCTTGCCGCGGCGGTGCTGTTCAGCCCGCTGCGGCGGCGGGTGCAGCAGGTGGTAGACCGCAGGTTCAACCGGGCCCGCTACGACGCCGACCAGACATCGCGGCGTTCGCCGCCGACCTGCGGGACGCGGTGGACCTGGACGCGGTCCGCGCGGACCTGCTCGCAGTCGTGCATGCGGCCCTGGAGCCGGGCCACGTATCGGTGTGGATCAGCCAGCGCGACTGAGGCTAACCTCAGCTTGCCCCACCATCACCGCCGGGCCACATAACGAAGTGCGGCTGCAGACGAGTACTCCAGCAGCACTTCGTACTGTTCGTGGATTCTTCCCTTGCCGCTGGTAGTGGCTGGTTTTGGCGCGGTGCTGGTGGCGGCGGCGCCAGCGCGGACCAGGCCCAGGCGGCGGCCGCGGCTGGGGACGGTGGTGATCAGGTGTGCCAGGAGACGGCGGACCTCGCCGAGCGTGATCGGGATGAGGCCGCTGCCAGGGCTTTTGGGGCGATCGCCGCCGTGACGGCCAGGTAGGCGTGCGCGAGGGTGCCCAGGGATGGCCGGTACCAGGCTTTGTAGCCGCGGACCTGGTAGGGTCGAGCCGGTCTCGTTCTTGGCGGTCTGGAAGCATTCCTCGACCGCCCAGCGGGCCCCGGCTACCCGGATCAGCTCATCGTCGGTCGTTCCGGCGGGGGCGCAGCACAGGTAGTAGGCAGCTCGTGCTCGCCCTTGGCTGTTGCGGGTGAGCGAGCGGCGTACCAGCAGCCACCGGGACCAGCCGGGCGGGGTGGTGTCCTCGTAGCACGGCAGTGAGGCGACAGCCCAGACGAACAGCCGCGGGCCCTTGGCGCCCTGGCCGCAGCTGCGGCGTTTCCAGCCTGCTCCGGGGCTGCGGGCCAGGACATCAGCGCGGGAGGTGCCGGTACTGCCGGGGACCACCTGGTTGCAGGCCACGGCGACGACGTAGCCGATCCGGCGCTGCTCCAGCCAGGACCGGAACTTGTAGTCCTTGCCGTAGGCCTCATCGGCGGTCACCCACGCGGCGGGAACACCGGCATCCAGCGCCCGGCCCAGCATCTGGCGGGCGAGCTCGGTCTTGGTCGCGAACTCGGTGTCATCCGGGACGCTGCCTCACGGCAGCGGTCACGGTCGGCGATCCACGACTTGGGCAGGTACAGCTCGCGGTCGATCAGCGCGCGGCCCTTGCCGCGTGGCGTAGGCGCAGAACAGGAGCTGGCAGTTCTTGATCTTTCCCGCCGTGCCCGTGTACTGCCGCTGCACCCGGCCGAGTTGGTGCCCTTCTTCAGGAACCCGGTCTCATCGACCACCAGCACGCCATCAGCAGCGCCCAGGTGCCCGCGCCACATAGGCGCGCAGGTCATCGCGGACCCCGTCCGCGTCCCAGGCCCCGCGTCAACAGCCGCTGCATCCCGTCCGGCGTCGCATCCCCGGCGGCCTCGGCCAGGGTCCACCCGTTCTTGCTGGCCAGCGGCGCTAACAAGCCCCGCACATACGCCCGGGCCCGCCGCCGCGGCTCGACCCGGGAAACCGGCCAGCCACCAGCGCGAACAAGTCATCTAGACCCGCGATCCACGCGGCAAGATCATCATCTGTCAGCACAAGACCGGCATAGCGGTGACGTCACAAGCCCAGATCACGAAGTGGGAGGGTCGGGGACTGGCGCGGTTCCGCAGGTAGCGGTCCGTTTCCAGTCCCCGCCCGTAAAACCGTGCATGCGGTTCTCCCGCACACGGCTTACCGACGTTCTTCACCGTCGGCGTTCAGCCTGCCGCGCCAGGGCCGGAAGGGCCTGGGCGGGATGACGGTCCCATCAAGGATGATCAGGCCCATGTGGTCCGGGGATAGCAGCACCTGTTTGATGCCCCATCCCCAGGCCCGGCGCCGGTTGCGTTTCTTCGACAGCCACAGCGCGAGCCGTTCCAGAGCGTAGTTCCTGATCTGGCCGAGCATCAGAGCCGAGTTCAGTAGCGGAAGTACCCGGCCCAGCGCGCAGGAATCTGCTGGGATCCTCCACGATCCACGGCCGGCAGCAGCAGCCGTTCCCGTCCGGTGATCTCCCGGATCCGGTCACGGGCATGCTGGACCGCTTTGCGTGCGGGCCAGCGGGCAAGGAAGGTCAGGTGCGCCGATTTCGGGGTCCGCCCGCGCACCAGCCGGTGGTGAAAGCCGAGGAAGTCAAACCCCTCGCCTCCCTCCTCCAGGTGCACGATGCGGGTCTTGGCCGCCTTCGGCTCAAGCCCCAGCCCGGCCAGCAGCCCGGTCAGCCGTTCCAGCGCGGCGTCGACCTGCTGGCGGGCGGCGCACATCACCATGATCATCATCGAAATGGCGGACGAGTCACGCCATACTCGGTCCGCGTCCGATACCCGGCCAACCGGTGCAGGTAGACGTTGCAGAGCAACGGTGATGCCGGGCCGCTTGCGAGGAGTACCGGTCACCTCCGCGCCGCAGCTGACCCGTCTACCATCACCGCGGCCCGCTGCAGCACCCGCAGGAGTTTCAGGACGCCCTGGTCGCTGATGCGTTCCTCGACCGCCTGCATCAACTTGTCGTGCGGGATCGCCGAAAAGCAGTTGGCGATGTCCGTCTCGACCACCCACCGTCGCCCCTGCCAGCACTCATCGATGAGCACCTGCAGGCCATCGTGCGCTGACCGCTTGGGCGGAACCCGAAACTGCACGGCAGGAAATCCGCCTCAAAGACCGGCTCGAGCACGATCTTCACTGCGGCCTGCACAATCCGGTCACGCACCGCGGCGATCGCCAGCGGCCTGCGCTCGCTGCTGCCCGGCTTCGGGATAAGCACCCTCCGCGCAGGCAGCGGGCGCCAGGCGCCCTCCCGCAGGATCACGCAGCCTGCTAGCCGAGCAACCGGGTCACCCAGAACTCCCGCCAGTCGCAAGAGTTAATCATCGATGCCCGGCGCGCCGTTGTTCGGCGCACCGCATACCACGCCGCTGCAAGACGTCCTCTCGGTAGACCTTGTCTCGCAGCGCATGGAACCGCCTGCCCGGATCGGCCTTGGCCGCCCGGTAAAGCACATGCTGCAAAGCGCGGACCCTGTCCCCTCGGACAGCCGCCAGGGTAGACCTAGCCGTAACACCGGCACTCACCGATCCGGGCCTTCAACGTGCGCGTGAACGAAGCAGCGGCCCTTCCCTCACCGCAGGTTGTGTTGTCCTGCGGGTCGAGCGGTACTACGGCCGCCTCCGACTCCCTCCCGGCACCCCGCCCACTTCCCGGCTCCACACCGGTTATAGGGCAGCGCTGGTCTGCGGGCACCGGAGCCCGCTTCGGCCGGGGAGGGCCTCCCCAGTTCCCGCCGTCACCATCTGAACGTTCCGCGCCCTCTACGCCGGGGAGTCCCTCGCGGCTGCGCTTCCAGGATCTTCGCCGCTTCCATGGCCTTCACCGTGAACAGCCCGGCTCGGCTCTCCCTCAATGTCTAACGACGCGGCAGGCTTCGCTGCACGCTACGGACCGCTCAGTTGCTTCCCCTAAAAGGGCTTTCGACGCTGGGCTCCGGCCCGGCCCGTTTCCAGACCAGACCGCCAGCCTGCTACCGGGCTCCCTGGCGATTACCCGGACCGGACTTACACCGGCAGGCGACGACGAGCTTCTGATCAGGTCATGATTGCTGGACAACCACCTCCATGATCTCTGGGCCACCGCTGGAGGAATCGCCGGGTGGCAATTCACCGGAGGCTGCGGTAGCGATGGCCTGGCGGACGTAGCCGGCCAGCGTGCCGGGGTCAGCCAGATCCGGCCAGTGCCATACCCGTTCGGGGGTGAAGACCCTCAGTCGGGGGCCGCCCCCGGTGAGCGAGCGGCCCTGCAGCGACCGGATCTCCAGCATGGCCGCCCCGGCACAGTCTTCAGCGTTCCGCGGCATGAGCTGCAGCTCATACTCCAGTCCGCCCAGTGCGCCTTCGATGCCGCCGTATTGGGCCGGCCGCCGGTACCACGGGTATTCCCGCCGGTCCCGGAACCGCCCGCCGAGAAGGACCGCTGTAAGCTGCAGCATCTGGTTGGCGGCAGCGCGGTCGCGAGGGGTGCCCAGGCCCCAGAAGCCGGCCCAGATCGCGGTCACTGTGATGCCCAGCACCCCTGCACCAGCGCAGATGCCGACGATCAATAACACAGCAGGTACCGCCTGGGAGTGGCCCACTCCACGAAGGGTACCGACTCGCACAGCCAGCGGCAGGAGCGGATATACCCGGTCGCTGCCCGCACCGGGCGACGTCCTGGCTGCTGATCTGTGACCTGGAGGTCGTGTGGGTCTTTCGCCGTAGAGGTGCGCTGACATCGGCTTCCGCGGGTTCGCCTGCCGACGATCTCGTTGCGGTCTTCTCGGGCGGATTACTGTCGTGGTCGGGCAAGCCTAGGGGCATGCCGGTGACGACTTCGGGCGGCCTGGCCCGCCTAGAGTTTCTACGGCTGGGGTCGGGCGACCGGCTCGCCAGCGTGTGAGCGGTGCCGCAAAGACTGGATCACCTGCTCCCGCTGCAGCACCGGGGCAGCGCTGATGGACGGGACGCTGCGCGAGCCGTTGTCCGCGCCGCCTCAACCCGACCCGGCCTTCTGGAAACGCTGCGCGTCATGCCAGCAGACCTGGCGGGCTGCCGGCCGTCCCGGCCTCGTGCTGGACTGGCTGAACAAGCGCGGGGCCCTCCCCGCCAACCGGTGGGGACTTGTCGTTGCCGCGTGACAGGATCTGCTCATGGTGAGCCGCATTGCCGTCACTGCGATCGACGCGATCGACCTTGAGGCCGTCGCCACTTTCTGGGCAGCGGTGCTCGGGTGGGGCGAGCGCGATCGTGACGACGCCGTCATCTCGATCGGCCCGGCGGACGATCCGCTCACCGGCCTGGACGTTGTGCGCGTGCCCGAGCGAAAGACGGTGAAGAACCGCCTGCACTTCGACCTTCGTGCCGACGGTTCCGCGACGGACGCCGAGCTCGAGCGGCTGCTCGGGCTCGGCGCCCGCCGGGTAGACGTCGGTCAGGGCCCGGACGTCTCGTGGGTCGTGCTCGCCGATCCGGAGGGGAACGAGTTCTGTCTCCTGTCCCGCACCGTTCAGGAGGTCAGCGGTTGACATTCGTCTTCCCGGTTCGCAGGCGTGACCCGACACATGTTGTGCGGGTATCGGCGTTCGGCACGCTGTTAGTGGCCGACCGCGCGGCGCGGCCTGCGTCCGTTGGTCATCATCTACGTCACCGGCCTGACCATGTTTTGGATCAAGTACCGCTGCGTCGTGGTCACCCAAGATGCGAGTTCTCGATCGTGGAGCCGCCGCACTAGGGCCTGTCCCGCGGATCACTGCCGACGCAATCTGTCGGACAGGCCCGAAGGGCTGAGCCGAAGGGCTGAGCCGAAGGTCATGGGCCTAGGATCGGCGGCATGGCGACGCGCCTTGTTCAGATTCATATGAAGGCCCGGGATGACTCGGCGCTCGGCCGGTTCTGGGCGGAGGCACTCGACTGGGGTGTTTCCAGCGAGGCACCCGGCGTGACCAACCTCGAGCCCGAGGGCTTCGTCTACCCTGACCCCGCCGCCATCTGCATCGACATCGTGGCCGACCCGCAACCCAAAACGGGGAAGAACCGCGTGCACATCAATCTCGCCACGACCTCCGCCGCCCATCAGGCGAACCTGGTCGCGCGCCTTAAGGAACTCGGCGCAACGCCCGCCGATGTGGGCCAGGGCGACGTCTCGTGGACGGTCCTCGCCGACCCGGAGGGCAACGAGTTCTGCGTGCTGGAGCCTCGACCGATCTACGGGGACACCGGACCGATCGCCGCCGTGGTGGTCGACTCCGCCGATCCGCCGGCCATAGCCCAGTTCTGGGACGAGGCGATGGACTGGACCGTGCACGAGGTAACCGACGATCATGCGGTGCTGCGCTCCGCCAGGGGCGTCGGGCCGTATCTCGAGTTCGTTCGCACACCCGGCGTGAAGACCGTGTGGAACCGGGCAGCTCGGCCGCGCATCCATCTCGACCTCCGGCCGTACCCCGGTGACGATCAAGAGGCGGAGGCAGCCCGGCTGCGGGCTCGCGGCGCTACCGACATCGACTTCGGCCAGGGCGACGTCCCGTGGACGTGCCTCGCCGACCCGGAGGGCAACGAGTTTTGCGTCCTCACTCCGTCCTGACACGGAGCCATTTCCTCTGCGGGTCGCACAACGCGGCTGCTCGGCGTAACGGCGCGCAGCGCCGCTGAGAGGGCCACTGCGAGGCCACCGGATCGGCCGAACCCACGGCACGCCATCTCGGGACCCGCCACCGGCTCGCATCCCCGTCCTGCCCGTCATCCGAGCGGCGCGGAGTCAGTAGGCTCCTAGTACTTCGCGCCCTTGCGCCACGCCATCTCCTGCAGTTCGAATGTGTTGCCGTCAGGATCGCAGAAGTCTGCTCCTTTAACGCCGCCCCCGAAGTCGTGGATTTCGCCGATCTCTACACCTCGGCGGACAAGCTCGGCGCGCGCCTCGGTGATGTCCTCCACAACCAGGTGCAAGCCCCTAACGCTGCCGGGTTCTCCCGCGTAGACATCCAGCCCTGTCCCAAAACCGACCGAGCAACCCGAGCCCTCTGGTGTCAACTGGACGACCCGGACGCCCTCGCTGGGCTGCACGTCAACGTCCTTCTTGAAGCCGAGCTTGTCAGCGTAGAAGGCGATGGCCCGGTCCACGTCCGAAACCGGGAGCGGGATCAGTTCCAGCCTCATCTGCATCGGAGTCGAGCCCCCTTGGCCTGTTCTCGTCCGGGCGATCATTCCATACGGCCGCCGACATCCGCTCACTGCCGCGTCGCGTGCCCGCTGAGCACGCGACCGGCTCAACCGGATCTGCCGCGACTGCACGGTGCTTCGGCGCGGCGTGCTCTTCCCGTGCCCGCGCGTCAAGTGGCGCGAAGCACGTGACGCCGATCTGGGAGATCCGCTTGGCAGGTCAGCGGACGACCAGGACCGTCTTGCCCGGACGGCGGGCCCCTGCGCCGCTTTCGAAGGCCTGCCGGCCCTGGGCCAGCGGGAAGGTCTGGCTGATCACCGTGCGCAGCCTTCCCGTGCCGGCCAGCTCCGCCAGCCTGGCCAGCTCGCTGGCGTCCTGCTCGACGACGAAGAACATAGCGCTGACCTTGTACCTGCCCGCCAGCTCCCGGTCCGGGGGCGCACCGAGGGTGACCAGCCGGCCGCCCTCGCGCAGCAGGCCGTACGAGCCGTCTAGCACGGCACCCCCGACCGTGTCGATGACGACGTCGAATCCGCCCGCGGCCGGGCCGGGCTGTCCGGCTCCGGCGCTGATGAAGCGTTCCGCGCCGAGGTCCCGTACGAAGCCCGCATCCGTGCTGCGGCCGGTGGCGGTGACTTGGCCGCCGAGGATCGCCGCGAGCTGGACGGCGAACATGCCGACTCCGCCGGCGCCCCCCTGGACCAGCACCTGTTCGCCGGGGTGCAGGGCCGCGTGGTCCGCCAGCGCCTGCCAGGCGGTCAGCGCCGCGAGCGGCAGCGTCGCGGCCTGCACGTGGGAGACCGAAGGCGGCTTGGCGGCCAGGCTGGCGGCGGGCATGACTACGTACTCGGCGGCCGCGCCATCGCGGTCGAAGTCAACCAGGCCGATCACCTCATCGCCCACGGCCAGGCCGGCGACGCCGTCCCCGAGGCCGGCCACGGTGCCCGACATCTCATGGGACGGTATGACCGGCGTCCGGTCCTTACCGGCCCGGGTGGTCCACTCCAGATCCCAGGTCAGCTCCGCGAAGGTGATCGCCGCGGCGTGCACGGCGATGAGCACCTCGCCCGGCCCTGCGGACGGCGCCGGCGCTTGCTCGTAGACCAGCTGCTCGGGCCCGCCGCGAGCATGCGCCCGCAGCGCCCTCATGGTGCCCATCGTCAACCTTCCTCTGTTCCAGAAATTGGCTACAGGGCTTTCTGGCCGAGCCAGGCCAGGGGTCTGGTGCCGCGATCATCTTCCTCATGCCCCAGAAGCCAGGGCTTCAGTCAGACACTGAAATTAGTCACATGCCACATAAGACGGGGTAACTCCGGAACACGCCGGAGCCCTGGGATACGCCGACGCCCTACGTGACGTTCAGCCAGGCGCCAGAATCCTCGCCCTGTGCGTGGGTGATTCCCGGTACCCATGCATAGTGCGGCCGCAGGCAGCGGATCAGTTAGCGCCTGAGGCTCGCCTCTGCCGCTTCGCCACCGCCGTCGGGCCTGTCTGTGGTCCTGTAGGCCACCGAGGATTCTGTTCACCTCTAGGGCTCCGATGGCCTCCGGCTCTATGGTTGCCTGGTGGGGGGTGCGCACGGCGGGGCCGCTGGGCCGATGGTGGGCCGTGACCGCGAGCTGGCTCGGGTCATGTTGCTGCTGGATGATGCTCTGGCGGGTGGTGGCCGCCTGGTGCTGTGCACTGGTGAGGCGGGGATCGGGAAGACCCGGCTGGCGGAGGAGGTCGCCGCGTCGGCCGCTGCGAGGGGCGTGCCGGTGGCATGGGCCCGGGCGGCTGACCGGGACAGCCTGCCGCCGTACGGCCTGTGGCGGCTGGTGCTGGATGAGCCCGCCGTCCGGGCGGCCGATGATGACCCAACCGCTGTGAGCCTGTGGTCGCGCGTCTTCGGTGACGCCGAACGCCCGGCGCTGGCTGATGGGGCCGATTCCGGCAGCGACCAGCGGTTCGCGATGTTCGCGGAGGTTCGCAGACGGCTGGCGCAGGCGGCCAGGCCGGACGGCTTGCTGCTGGTGCTCGATGACCTGCAGTGGGCGGACGAGGCGTCGGCGGTCTTGCTCACAGACATCGTGCGCCAGCTGCGGGGGACGCTCATCTTGGTGTTCGCGGCCTACCGGGATTCGGCGGGATCCGATGACGGTACGAGCGCCGGGCTGCTGCTGCGTCTGTCGGCGGATGCCAACACCGAACGTGTCGACCTTCGTGGCCTGCCCGCCGGCGCGGTCGGGGATTTGCTGCTCGCCGCCGGGTTGCCGGCGTCGGCAATCCAGGCCGGTGAGGTGCATTCCGAAACGGAGGGCAACCCGTTCCTGGTCCGCGAGCTGGCCCGCATGCTTGCCGAGCAGCGGCGCGGCGGCCCGGTGCCGGTGCCGGGGCGGGTGGCGGACACGACGGCCCACCGGCTCGCGCAGCTGTCCGATCCCGCCCGGACGCTGGTGCAGACTGCCGCCGTGGCAGGCAACAGCTTCTCCGCCGGCGTAGTGGCCAGGATCCTGGACGTACCTGTGCTTGCTCTGCTCGGTCCGCTGGACGAGTGCCGGGCCGCTGGGTTCCTGGTGGCGGGGGACCGTCCCGGTGATCACCGGTTCTCGCACGCGCTGGTCCGCTCGGCGGTGGCCGCCGGGCTGAGCGCGGCGGAGCAACGGCGGTTGCACGCCGCCGCGGCGGACGCGATCGAGGCTCTCTACGAAGGTCTGCTGGACCTGCACCTGACCGAGATCGCCCTTCACCGGGTCGAGGCGTCGCTGCCCGGTGACCGGATGGAGGCGGTAGCGGCGTGCGAGACGGCCGCCGGCGTGGCGGCGGAGTCCTTGGCGTTCGAGGAGGCCGTGCGCCTGTACCGGCAGGCGCTGTCGGTCGGCGAAGGGGAGATCGGCGAGGACGACCGCTCCCGGCTCGAACTGGCCCTGGCCGCGGCCCTGCACCGTAGCGGCGACCTGCCCGGATCGCAGGAGATGGCGGCCGGCGTCGGCCGTCGTGCCGAGCACCGCCGTGACCGGGGCTTGCTGGCCCGCACGGCGCTGGTGATGGAGGCCAGTGGCGTACCGGAATGGGACGGGGAGATCTGCCGCCTCTGCGAGCAGGCCCTGGCCGGGGAAGACCTTCCTGATGGTCTGCGGACCCGGGTCTCCTCGCGGTACGCGCAGGCGCTGGTGTACCGCGGCGAGTACGACCGGGCGGGACAGGTCAGCAGGGACGCGCTGGCCGCTGCCGGATCGGCGGGAGACCCGGTCACGCTCGTGGACGCGCTCCATGCCCGCCAGCTGGCCTGCTGCGCCCCCGACGGACTCGCCGAACGGGCCGTGCTGGCGAGCCGGATGCTAGAGGCCGCCGACGCCGCGGGCAGCGCCTGGCTCGAGATGTGGGGCCGGCTGTGGCGGATCGACACCCTGTTTGAGACCGGTCAGCTGAGGAGCGTCCGGCGTGAGCTCGCCGATCTCGAAGGCTGCGTGGAACGGCTTCCCGGGCCGCTCGCGCAATGGCATTTCTTGGAGACCTCGGCGACGCTCGCGATGGCGGCCGGGCGCTTCACCGAGGCGACGCAGCTGGCCTGGGAGGCGTTCAAGGTGTTCAGCGATATGGGACACCCGGTCGCGTTCGGCGGCTGCTCCGTGATCCTCGGCCAGGCGGGCCTGCACATCGGGTTCGGCAGATCCGGCCTCATCGAGCTATGGGATCAGATCCCCGCACATCTGCAGCCGGATGCCGTGGATACCACCCGCGGCGTCGGCACCGTCTTCCCCGCGCTTACCCTCGCGCTGATCCGCCTGCACCAGGGTGACCACGCCGCCGCTGAGGCCGCCTATGCGCAGCCCGGCCCGGTCCGGTCCTGGACGCCGGTACCGGCGATGCGTATGGCGGCCTGGGCGCACGGGCTTGCGGTCGCCATCCGCCTCGGCCGGACGGAGGACATCGAGTTCCTGGCGGCGCGGTTCGAGCCATTCCGCGGCCAGCACGTCGCGAACGGCGCCGGGCCTGGGGTCTATATGGGCCCGGTCGAGCTGCCGCTCGGGCAGGCGGCCGCCGTGCTGGGCCATCTCGACCCGGCGGTTGAAGACCTGCAGACGGCGTCCTCGATCTGCGACACCAACGGCGCCCGCGGCTACGCCGTGCAAGCCCGCGTCGAACTCGCCGCCGTGCTCACCCGCCGGCAGGCGCCCGGCGACCGGGACGAGGCGCTGGCCGCGCTGGCCGCCGCCGCGCGCGAGGCCGGACAGCTCGGGATGGTCCCGTTCACCGAATGGATCGGGCAGCTGCAAGCCCAGCTGACGGCCGCGCCGGCCGACGGCTCACCCCTCAGCCCCCGCGAGCTCGAGGTAGCCCGACTGGTCGCGCAGGGACTGACGAACAAGCAGATCGGCCAGACCCTGTACGTCTCCGAGCGGACGGCCGAGAACCACGTCCAGCACATCCTGGCCAAGCTCGGGCTGCGCAACCGCAGCCAGATCGCCACCTGGGCCATCGGAGAGCATGACGCGAGCCGTCCATGAGTACTCAGGCAGGCAGGTGAATGAGTACTCCAGTGAGTGATTCCCCGGATGGCCGGATCCGGGCTTTCCCGTAGCGTCCTTCCTGCCAGAACAAACTCCGGAAAGGCAGGACAAAAATGGCACACATCCACATCGCGGCGACGCCGGGGGTAACGATCGACGGCTTCCGCGCGGTCGCCGCCAAGCACAGCCCGCCCCAGGACATCGACGGCCTTCTTGCCTGGGCGGCCGGCACGGACGCGAACGGGCTGCACGTGGTGACCGTATGGCAGTCCAAGGCCCATATGGACCGGTGGTCAGCCGAGCAGCTCTTCCCCGCGTTCCAGTCGCTCGGCATGACCGATGTGGCGTCGAACATGGAGTTCACCGAGTACGACGCGGATGAACTGTACATCCGCTGAGCAGCGGACCCAGACGGCGCGTAGCACCCTGCATCGAGCAGCGACGATTCCCCGGCCGCCAGTGCATCCGGCGGCCGGGAATCCCTCGCTTCAGATGTGCCGTGGTAGACACGTGGGATGACCGCCTCCCCGGTGCCAGACCTTGCTGACGTTCTCGCGGCGCGACAGCGGATCGCGCCCTACCTGCGGGCGACTGCGCTGTACCGTTACCCGGCACTGGATGCCATGACCGGGGCCCAGGTGTGGGTCAAGCACGAGAACCATCAGCCGGTGGGCGCGTTCAAAGTCCGCGGCGGAGTGAACCTGGTCAGCCAGCTGGGCGCGGATGAGCGGCGCCGGGGTGTCATCGCCGCCTCGACCGGCAATCATGGCCAGTCGGTTGCCTACGCAGCGGACTTGTTCGGCGTGCGTGCGGTGATCTGCGTGCCCGAGCAGGCTAACCCGGTGAAGGTCGAGTCCATGCGGGCCCTGGGCGCCGAGGTGGTCTATTGCGGCCGTGACTTCGACGCGGCCCGCGAGCACTGTGAGAAGCAGGCCACCGAGCATGGTTACCGGTACATCCACTCTGGGAACGAGCCGTCGCTCATCGCGGGCGTGGCCACTGCCACCGTGGAGGTCCTCGAGTCCCAGCCAGATACCGAGGTGATCGTGGTACCTATCGGCGGCGGCAGCGGGGCGGCGGGGGCCTGCGTGGTCGCCAAGGCCGTGCGCCCGTCGATCGAGGTGATCGGCGTGCAGTCCGAGGCGGCGCCGGCCGCCTACCGCTCCTGGCAGGCGGGCACGCTCGTCGAGGACACCACCAGCACGTTCGCGGAAGGGCTGGCCACCAGGACCGCGTTCGAACTACCGCAGCGGATCCTGCGGGATCTGCTGGACGACTTCGTCCTGGTCTCTGAGGATGCGCTGAGGGCGGCCACGCGGGTGATGATCGAGAAGACGCGCAACCTCGTCGAGCAGGCCGGCGCGGCCGCCCTGGCGGCGGTGCTGGGCTCCCCCCGGCGGTTCGCCGGCCGGAAGGTGGCGATCGTCTGCAGCGGCGGCAACATCAGCCCCGCACAGCTTGCAGCACTGTGGCCGCGCGAACCTGTTTGAACAAACCACAGGACCCGCACCATCATCGCGGCCACAGGTTTAAAGGAAGCAAGTCTTCGATGCTTCAAGACCGACTCGGGGAGGCATCCGCCGGGGTGACGTCGAGGTCGCGGCGGTGGTTGTCCTAGCGCCACGACTAAGTCGCGGTACAAGACCGCCGCATGCTGCGCGTCATGCGGGCGGGTCGATGGCCGGCTTGACGTCCACCACCGGCGTCCCATCGATTGCCTCCAGGGCGTCGACTTCAATCCGAAGCCCGTCGCGTGCCACGATGCGGGCACGGTGCAGGCCGATGGGGTTCGGCCGATTGGGCGAACAGGTGCTGAACACGCCGGTAAGCGGCTGGCTCATGTCGTCCTCAGGATGCGTGCTCAGCTCGTCGCGGGGCGACAGGTGGAGCCAGGTGAGCACCACGATCTCATCGCCCGGTCGCAGGTCCTTGGCACCCTCCGCGACCTGCTCATCGAAGCGGATCCACGCCCGAGGCGCGCCTGCACGCTGGTTCGGCGCATCGTCGAGGACCCTCAGGGCCGACTGCACCCACCCGACCGGCACTAGGCCGTAGCTCGTCTGCACAAGAACAGTCTGCTCGCCGCCCGCGGGCACGGCCCACGAAGCTGCCCAGATCAATCCATCTGCACCGCGATCGGCTTCAGGCGTCGATGCGCCAGCGCCGCGAGCGGGTGTGAGCCTCGACCTGACGTAGGTCCGAGCTCCTCCTGGCTGAGCCACTGCAGGTGCTCGATATTTGATGTACCTCATCGCGGCTATGAGCGCATGCCCGTCGTTTGGACCAGCGATGATGCTTCCCGTGGCCGCGCCGTACTTTGCCGGCGTGAGCAACGGGAGGGACGGGGACCTGATCGACAAGTTTCGCCACGGCGGTTAGCGGCCCGAATCTGGAGTCTCACCCGGCAGCCATCGCAGCACAAGACCTCGCTTGAGTAGCGAGCACCTCCGGTATGTACATCCCATGCCGACTCGCTGCCTCGCCTGCTTCGGCGCCCTCGCGGCCGACACCGCCCCTGCTTCGCGCGGCTGGCTGCTCCTGCTCGCCGCCGGCTCAGGCCGCCTGGGGCTGCTCTGGTGGGAAACGGACTACTGACCAGCCCGAGCTGCGCGCCCACCGGAACGCCCTCGTCGGGACAGTCGGCGCGATCAGCCAGAGGTGCGTCAGCGGCATCGGGGGTTCGGAACGGAAGGCATAGGGTGACCCTCCGGCAGCGGGCGAACGCATTTTGCGGTCGGCGACGATCGGATCTCGATCATGCCGGTCGAGCAGCTGAGAGACTCGCGTTCTGTATGCGGTCGACGAGGGGTGTGCGCCCAGCGTTCGGGTGATCTTGCCGCCTCGACACCCTGGAACACGCCTGACTAACTACGCTCGCCCGCGACTGTTCTACCGCTGGCGAGAGCGAAGTTCGCGTATTCGACGGTCCGCGACAGATCCGTGCGTTCTCGTGGCCACAGCTCTGTATAGACATACAAGCTGGCCGGTCTTTCGCGATTGCAGGGCTCGCGGACCGGAGACCATCTGCTGGTGACGCCGTCAGCATCCTCGCGGGTCTTGTATCTTCTGTGCGTCCGGTGAGCTGCGCTGCAGACGGCGTCTGCCTGGGGCGTTGACCTGGAGAGCGCTGTAGGTTCTGGCTCCAGCGGTGATGACAGAATTCAGCGAAGACGGATACCTTTCCGCTGGCGCATTTCAACGGGGTGGTCTGGTGCGCTGGGCGGGCAGGCTCTCGACCGTGCCCGCGGCGATGGCGCCGACGAGCTGGGTGTGGTCGCGCTCGTTCTGGTCGGCGTAGAGCTGGGCGAACCGGGTGATCGCAGCGGTGAACTTCGGGCCTTTGCCGATGTAGCTGGCTATGGCCGCTGGGTCTCCGGTCCGGGCGTGGGCGCGGGCGAGTGCCTCACCGCAGGCGGTGGCGAACTCGGTGAGGCGGGGCGCGATCAGCTCGGTGGTGGGGATGATCTTCATGTCGCGGAACTGGCGCACGTAGTAGTCCCGCCCGTGCAGCGAGCCCCAGCCGACGAAAATGTCGGTGGCGCTCTGGATCAGCCGCTTGCCGCTGATCACTCGTTCGCCGTGGCTGGCGTGGCGGCTGGGCTGTGTGTGAGTCTCGTACACCGATGGCCCTGCCTGCTTGACTTGCAGGAACAGTGGGTCGGCACCGCTGCGGCCCTCGAAAAGCACCAGGTAGACGCGCATCCCCACGCTGCCCACGCCCACCACCTGGCGGACCATGTTGACCTCGGTGAACCGGTCGAACAGGACCCGCCGGTCCTCGGCCAGGGTCAGCCGGTAATCGGCGATCAGATGGGTGACCAGATCGGCCTGTTCGGAGTCGCTGATGGTCACGCGAAGCGGGGGGTCTTCGGTGATCCGCGGGCGGCCCTGCGCCATCGCGGTGAGCTTGGCGAACGCCCCACGGCTGGTGCGGCGGTTGCGCTTGCGCTCGATATGGACCGAGACCCGCCCGCGGTCGGCCGGCTCGAAGTAGCTGACCAGGTCATCGACGTGCATGCTGTCGTACCAGATGTCGAGTTCCGGCATGGCCGCGTACCCGCGGATGCGCTGGCAGTAGGCCTCGACGCCCGCGCTCACCGCGGCAGTGGCCCGGGCCGGCTTGACCTGGTTCTCCTGGGCTGCCACCACCACGCTGGCGGCGAACCGCTTGACGTCCCACTCGAACGGCCCGGGCAGGGTCTCGTCGAAATCACGCAGGTCGAATGACAGGTTCCGCTCTGGCGTGGCCCACAGGCCGAAGTTCAGTATGTGGGCGTCCCCGCACAACTGCACCATCATGCCGCTGCTGGGCTGGGACGCGAGATCGGCTGCCATGACCGCCGCGGCACCGCGGTAGTAGTTCCAGGGGGAGACCGCCATCCGCTGGTGGCGGATGGGGACCAGTCCGGGGACCCGCAGCTGGTTCTGGGCCAGGATCGTCTCCAGCGCATCATGCCCGCGCTCACCCTCAGACCAGTACCCGAGCGTGCCCCGCCGCACCCGCTTGCGCGCGGCCCGGCCCACCGCCCGCCGTTCGCCCTCCGTGGCCACCAGATCGGGCAGGACTGCGGGCGACCGTGGCCGCCCGGCCCGCCGGGCCCGGTCACCAGACTCCCGCTTCCAGGCGCAGAGACCGGCCCTGGTGTGCAGCAGCAACGAGACAGGCGGCCATGACAACAAGGTAACGGCCCTTGCCGCGCAGCCGAAACGAGGGCCGTGGTCCCCGGCACCGTGGTGAGTAAGTGGGCACAGGTGCCTGAGGATCACGCTCAACGCGGCAGATCCGGGTGTTCGTCAGGGGTTACCCGTGGCGCCCTTGGCGTCAGCCCTGCGACGGGCGTAGGTCCGCTCCCTGGTCCAGGGCCGCGGGAAATCGCAAGCGATTGCGTGACTTCAGTGCCGCATATAGACTTTGATGGTGGCAATTTATGATCTGCTGGCCCGGCATTACGATGCCGTGACGGGTGATTCCTCTACCGAGACCGCATTTATTGACAATATAATCAAGAGCGCTCACGGCCAGGCCATGACGTTGCTAGAGGTTGCCTGCGGCACTGGCGGAATTATTGCTGATCTTGCGGGCAGATATCAGGTGAGTGGTCTCGATATATCTCCGGGCATGCTTGCTGTTGCCCGCGAAAAGCTACCCGAGGGAACCCCACTACATCTGGCAGACATGAGCCACTTTAAGCTGAACGTTAAATTCGACGCTATCATTTGCGTCTACCATGGCATCAATCACTTGCTCGACTTCTCAGCTTGGGAGAGCTTTTTCAACTGCGCGTACCGGCACCTGAACGACGGTGGCGTGCTTGCCTTCGATACCTATGCTAGGAGCCATCTTAAGACGATGGCAAGGGGACCGAAGATAGTTCAGAGATTCGGTGAGAACTACCTCTATATAAGCGTACAAACGAGTGACGAAGTAGTATTCGACTGGAACATCGAGGTACTCGACCTCCAGCGAGACGGTACACGCAAATCCCTCACAGAAGTCATCAGGACGATTTCATTCCCGCCAGATAAGATACGAGAATCGCTAGGTGAAAAGTTTATCAATATAGTGACTATCGAAAGTTACAGTGGCGGCGCCAATGACGACAGCGAGAATCGGACCTGGTTTGTGTGCACTAAACCAGGAGACCCGACCATGAATGATCCTGACCACCGCCAAGCCGAGCAACTGACGGCAGAACACCGCGCTTCGAGCGCTGCTCCAGGATGATGAGGCATCGCGTCGTCCGAGCTTCCAAGCCAGATGCGCGCGACGAAGCGGAAGCTGGCCGAGGGAAAGACCCCGGAAGAGGCGCTCCGGTCACTGAAACGCCGGGTCAGCGACGCCGTCTTCGCCCAGCTCCAGGCGGACGCCCGCCGGACTGTGGCGGGCTCGCGCTGAGGGAGCCCGGGAGGACAGCAGGGGAACGACTCCATCGCCAGCGCGACCGGCTCACACCCCTGGCACCGGCTCTTCGGCCAAGCCACTCCCAGACCCGCTACCACCCTACGACCCAGCCCGGGCACCCGGTCAGGACGGGACACAACAAACAACTCCGCCAACCAGTCATTTGCTGATCGCCAACGGCGCGCGTGAGTCGTGCGCCGCCTCTCGCTTCAAGGAGTCTTCGACTCTATGCTCATCGAGAGATCTTCGCTTCGACGTCGCGACACTTGACGATCGACAAGACGCCCAGCGGACGCGAACGGGGAGGACACGATCATGAGCGACACCACGACTGCGAGCGCGGAGAGCGCGGTCCGGCCGTTCCGAATCGAAGTACCTCAGGGCGAGATCGACGAGCTGCACCGCCGCATCAATGCGACGCGCTGGCCGACCAGGGAACTCGTCACCGATCGGTCGCAGGGTGTGCAATTGGCGGCGATACAGAACCTCGCGCGCTACTGGACGACCGAGTACGACTGGCGCCGGTGCGAGGCGCGATTGAACGCGCTGCCGCAGTTCAAGACCGAGATCGACGGGCTGGACATCCACTTCATCCACGTCGAGTCGGCACACAAGAACGCGTTGCCGTTGATCATGACGCACGGCTGGCCGGGCTCGGTCGTCGAACTGCTCGAGACTATCGGTCCACTCACCGACCCGACCGCGCACGGCGGCCGCGCTGAGGACGCGTTCCACCTCGTGCTGCCGTCGATCCCCGGCTACGGGTTCTCCGACGAGCCGACCGAGCTCGGCTGGGGCCCCATCCGTATCGGACAGGCATGGGCGGAGCTGATGCGGCGCCTGGGTTATACCCGGTACGTCGCGCAGGGGGGCGACGTGGGCTCCCAGGTCACCGACGCGATGGGCCGCCTTTCACTCGACGGGCTGATCGGCATTCACACCAACCTTCTCACGCCGGCGCTGGGCGATGCCGAGGCCCTGAGCCAGTCGCCGCCCTCGGCAGAAGAACGTGCCGCCCTCGACGCGCTCGCCGAATTCCATGCGACCGGCGCTGGGTACTTCGTGGAGCAGGCGACGCGCCCGGAGACGATTGGCTACGCCCTCCTGGATTCACCCACCGCGCTGGCAGCGTGGATGATCGATCACGATACGGACAGCTACCTGAAGATCGCCCGCGGTTTTGTCGACGGGCAACCTTCGGGCAATCTCACCCGGGAACACATCATCGACAACATCACCCTGTATTGGCTGACAGGCACCGGGGCGTCAGCTGCGCGCTCGTACTGGGAAGAAGGACAAGAAGATGCTCGTGCGGCCGGCCAGCCTCCCACGCCGGTCTCGATTCCGGTCGGCTTCACGACGTTCCCCGGGGAGATCTGGCGGACCCCGCGCAGCTGGGTCGAGAAGGCGTACCCCAACGTCATCTACTTCAACGAGGTGGACAAGGGTGGTCACTTCGCCGCTTGGGAGGAACCGGAGCTCTTCTCGGAAGAGTTGCGCGCCGCCTTCCGCCCGCTGCGCTAGCAGACACTCGTGAGCTAGGCGTCACCTAAACAACCGGTAACGCGCAGCGAAGCCTCCCGGGCGGACAACGAGGAATTGTCAAGACCTGTGGATCAACTTGTCCGGTGGGGATTAGCGCGTGATGGGCTGGTAGTAGAGCAGGACGTTGCCTGAGGTGAATTGCTGAGTCTTGAGCAGTTTGAGGCTGGTCTTGCCTGCTCCTGCGAACAGGGACCTGCCCTGGCCCAGGATGACCGGGTTCACCATGATCCGCAGCTCGTCGAGCAGGCCCGTGTGCAGCAGCCCGGCGGTCAGTGTCGAGCTGCCCGGGATCACGATGTCCTTGCCGGGTTGCTGCTTGAGCTTGGCCAGTTCCTCTTCGGCGTGGTTGCTGATGATCTGCGTGCCAGCCCAGGTGGCCTGCGGCAGGGTCCGCGAGATGACGATCTTGGGGGTGGTGTTCATCGCCTTCGCGACGTCCGGGTCGGACTCCTCTCCGGCGGGCGTGGGCCAGAAGGCTGCCATGAGCTCGTAGGTCACCCGGCCGAACACCAGCGTGCCGGCCTCGCGGAGCTGCGCCAGCGCGAACAGGCTGAACTCCTCGTCGATGGTCTGCCAGTCCAGCGCCTGGCCCGGGTCGGCGTGGTAGCCGTCGGCGCTGGTGATCATGAACGAGAACATCTTCCGCACGGGTCCTCCAGTGTGGTGCTTCATGCCGCTGACCGTGTAGACGGTCCCGAAGTCCCGGGGTCATCGCCGGGCGGCGGTGAACTTCAGGCGGCCTCGGGCGGGGCGTCCTGGCATGTGAGGGCAGCCAGCGGCCGTCCCCGGCCGATGGTGCCCGGCGTCATGACAACGAGACTTGACTCGTCCGTGCAGCGGCAAAATCAGGCGGTTTGTGCGCCCTCCTCGCTAGGGTCCTAGGCGTGGCAACGCCCAGGCAACATCCCCGGGGCCGGCGACGGGGCTGGCTTATCTTCTGGACGTTACTCGGCGTCACGGTACTGGCACTGGGCGGCGGAGTGGCTACCGTCCTCACGACAGGCAAGACCTTTACCCAGCCGTCCACGAGCATGGCCAACACCATCAGGCCCGGAGACGTCGTGGTTGTCGCCCACACCACCCAGGTCCAGCCGGGGTGATGTGATCGTTGAGCAGCAGACAGTGCCCACTCCCGGGAATTACCTCAGGCGGGTCATCGGGCTGCCAGGGGATCACGTCGCGTGCTGTGACGCCCGTGGCCGCATCACCGTCAACGGGCAGCCACTCGACGAGACGTACCTATATCCGGGAGATTCCCCCTCCGAAGTACGGTCAAAGTCACCGTGCCAGGGGCATCTGTGGCTGCTCGGGGATCACCGGCGAACTCATATGATTCGCGGATCGGCCCGCTTACCGTACAGGTGGAAGGCCGGGTCGTTCTTGTGCTGCGGGGCGGCCACCCCTCTCTCCTGAAAACGCCAAGGACATTTGTCGCCGCTGGCCTCGCGCCAGCGGGAGAGGGGACACCGCCAGCACTGGTAGGAATAGGAGTCGCCATGCTGGGGTGGCTACTGCTCATCGCGCTCGTGATCGTCGGCGTCGTCTGCTACGTCATTGGCAGAATACGCCGGCGCAGAAAGCAGAACCAACCTTCAGCGGCCACGTACCAGCCGGCCACGCCACCGCCATCACCCGAGTAGGCTCACCAGATCCCGATGCCTGAGCCGAAATAGGCCATGTTGCAAACGTCCGCTATGGCGATGACCCGGACTACCGGCGCTGGGCCGAACTCGATGCGCCGCAGGCGTGGGAAAGACTGGGCAACGGCGAGGAATTGCGGCTACAGGTGGACAGTCCCCCGATCTGGTCGCGAGGACCAGGCGTCGAGGAAGCAGTTCGTGCGGCTGTCTTTCCGGGGGACTGGCTCGCGACCCCATCGGGGCGGGGCACTTCACTGTCGCCCGGTACACCACCGACGGGCTCGTTTTACTGCTGGGTGAGAAGGAGGCGTGGACGCCCCTCCCCTGGCGTGCTCTTGAGCAGGTACCCGATTTCCTTCGAGGGCGGGACTGGGTTCTGATCGGCAGCGTGTACTCGACGGACAGTCAGCAAGGAACCCTGGACGAGTACCTGAAGAGATATCTCAAACGCGCCAGCGGCATCCAGGTCGGCGAAGGCGTCCAGCGCCGCGGTGAAGACTCGCGCAGCGCGACCCGCAGCCGCAGCACACACCGGGACAGGTCCCAGATCAGGCTCTGATGCGTCCGCGCGGCCGGCTTGACCAGATCAGCCGGCGGCGGGTCACCCGGCCGACAGGCCGGTGATGCGCTCGGTCTAGCCGCACGATCTCGGCGAGCAGGTGCGCAGCCGGCGGCATCAGGCTTCGCCCCGGAGGTGGAATGCCGTTCCCGGTCGCGGGCCACCGGCATCGGGTTGACCGGGAACACCTCATAACCGGCCGCGACCAGAGCCTCAACCCACGGACCGCGCTCCGTCTCGATGCCGATCTTCACCTCTCCCGGACGCAGGTCATCCTGCTCCCCGCGCAGGTAAACCGACGATCAGGGCATGCAACTGCGGCGTCCCGGCCAGTCCCTCCGCAGTAGCCTGCGTGCCCGCTGCCGGCCAGCCTCAGTCCAAGATGTCAATGTCCTGATATTCTTCGGCCCAGTCGTCACCGACAAGTAACGTCGCGCCTCCAGGCCTCGTCTCCGCGACCAGCAGCAGCGCGGAGGAGACGCCAACGATCTCATGGTCAAGTGCTCACCCCAGGCAGGCCGGGGCCCCTCATCCCATCAGCAGTCTCGCTTCCTCACGACCAGCGGGCCCACGGTCTGCGCAGGCCTCCCAGGGCCTGAAGAGAGAGTGCTGACCCGCCAGCCGCTACCGGAACCGAGCTTGCCAAAACCGCCCGGCGGAAGCCATGAGATGAGTACGTCAGCCGAGCGCGTGTGCGATGGACGCCAAAGCCGGCCGCCGTGGATGCTGGCTCTTGTGGACAGGAGCCCCAGCGATGACAGCGGCGGTCCCCCCAACGTTCCAGCTATGTACCGCGGAACAGAGGGAAGGCCCGGGCCGGTGTTGTTCACCCTCGACGTCGATGGCGAACGGTTCACCATCGCGAACTGGAGACGGCGGCACCGCCTACGACTGGCTGAGCGGGCCTAACAAGGGCTACGGATTCGGATCGAGCGGGCCACCGAATCGGTCGGTGGAGGAGCACCGGGAGAGCATCCGCACCTTCCTCGCCATGATCGATCCCAATACGGGCTACATCGGGGACGAC
>CAVPIM010000015.1:0-264961 GCA_963704995.1 uncultured Actinomycetes bacterium
GCTCGCAAGTCGTGCTCAGCCAAGGACCGCAGCATGTCTTCTAGCTCGTTCCGACCTCGGCAGACCTGCAGCGCTGGGCGCGAGAGGGTGCGACCGATGATAGGTCCATTCCATGTCCGGGTCAACGAAGTCCAGCAGGCTCGCTACATCACTGTTAGCGTAGGCCTCGTACGCGCGTCGAACTAGCTCTTCGTTCTCGGCTGACACGCGTTCGCGGTTCTCGGCTGACACGCGTTCGCGCCGACGACGCACTGCATCTTGGACCGCTTCCGCGACCGAAACCAGGAATCTTTCTTTCTCGCCCGGCCGCCCCATCTCGACCAGCGTCCTGCGTGTGGGGTTGAACGGCTTGAAGCGGTTCAGTTGCGGAACGTTGTGGAACATGCTCGGCCGAACCAGCAGCGGCAAGATAGCGGTTCCATGATCCTCCGCCCGGGCCAGCCAGGTCGGCAGCTGATCCTCCATGAGGGCGCTGGACCGAGGTAGTCCGGCGTCACAAGAATGATGGCTGCTGCCGCATTTGAGATCTCGTCTTGCGTTTCCTCCCGCCAGAGGGCGCCGGTCGGAAGAGCCGCGTGGGTGAAGATCCGAATTAGTCTCTGGTTCTGGAGCACCTCGAGTTGGAGTATCAGCATTCTGAGGAATTTACTGTCCTCGGGAGAAGAACTAATGAATACCGATTCCGGGCGTGAGGAGGATAGTGAGGGGCGCAGGCTCTGGGTGGCTGCCGAACCGTCTTCCCTTTCTCCCGGCAGGCACGTCAGCATCCGTTGTGTCGGCGTGACGTCTCAGCCGAGCGCCCAACCCCGCAGGGCAGGCATCCTGCTCTATCAGGCCGAGTAGTGGAACCCGCGCCCGGTGGCCAGTCTGATGCCTGATAACTGGATGCGGTCGCCGCTGTCATGCCATCGCCACCCCTCCAGGGGAGGCTCCGCCAAGATCAAGCTAGCCTGGGCGAGCCGACAAGGCAATACACAGGAGATTCGCGGCTTTTGGGGAACAAATGTTCGATTGCCATTTCCTCTTCGGCACAGTCAAACGCTTCGGCTGACAATGCGGTGGATCTCACGGGCGAGGCCCACGAGGACCTTGTTCCACTCCGGGCCGCGCATGGCGGACAGTGGCCTGCTCGGAGGGTGGCTGCTTGGAGCGGGATAGCGACGGTACCGTCTCGAAGAGGCACGGTGCCACGATGACGACATGACCGTCGTTCCTCTGCTTGCCGCCCCGGCAAGGAGACCTGGGAGTTCTCTATCCATAATGAAGTCCGAGGCCAGGAAGTCAGGGCTGATGAGCAGTACGGCGATACTGGCGGCATCGAGGGCGGCCTGAATCTCGTTCTGCCAGTCGGCGCCAGTCCTGATGCCCGTGTCCGCAAAGACCTGAATGTGTCCTTCTCGCACCAACGGGTGCAGCTGCCGGAGCAGGCGGTCGAGCCACCTACGATCCGCATGACTATAACTGATGAAGACGTGACTGCCGGTAGCGCCCCCCAGCTCGGACTCCATCCCGTGCTCCTCTGTGACTTGCCATGGGCGACGCGAGTTTTCGTACGCGCCGCCGAAAGGGCCCCTGATACTGTCAGGCCGTTGTAACGATCATGCCGCATTCACTCGGGGAGCGGTGGCGGTTCGAGCAGTGACCCGCGTCGCCTGTGAGTCTGAGGGATCCTCGGATTTGAACGAGTTGGTAGCGGGTGCGGCTCATCGGACAAGAGAGCAGTGGCGGCTGGCGCTCCGGATTAGGCCAGAGGCTTGTCGTCACAGGCGATCGAGCTTCTCAGGTTTAACGATCCGTGGTGGAAGTGGCCTGCGGGACCGTGGCAATGTCCATGCGCAACGGGCACGCTGCCTCCAGTCACTTCATGTGATGCCCTCGCTGCGTTGTCGGTAACACCTGACACGTCCAGAGGTTTTCCGTCGGTGCACTCGATTGGCGCCCTGGAAACTACCGCCGTTGAAGATGTGACCAGACTTCTTAGGAAGGAGTTTGTTGATCATACGATGGTTCCATGGGTAGAGTCGCCGTGTGAGTCTAGGGCCTCGGTGAATATCTTAGGTTACGTGCCTATCTTCAGTAGTTTGCCGATTGTCGTCTTCGTATCTGTCGATTATCAAGGAAGGTATCTATACGGCGCGACACAAAAGCGCGCCGACCGCCGGGCGAGGTGTGAGGACCGGATCCGCTGCGCGAAAGACACCGGCGTGCGCAACCTCCCCTCCGCGGCTTTGACCAGAACCAGCTGTGGTGCGAGCTGGTGACCATGGCCTGCGAGCTGCTGGCCTGGCTGGCGATGCTCGCCTAAACGGCCCGGCCCGGGCCTGGGAACCCAAACGGCTGCGGCTGCGCCATCGCGCTGACCTGGCCCGGGCTACCGAGATCACCATCGCCGTCACCCGCCGGCAAGACCTGGCACCCGGCTAACCAGCCGGAACCGCCCCGACTGCCAAGATAAAAAGACCCGCGGGCCTGTGGAACCCCGCCTACCCGGCGCGACAGCCGGGGCCGCTGACCATGGCCAGACACTGAAAATCAGCGGCCGGCCATAGGCTCAGCCGGACACATCAAGATCACGAAACATTGAGGCTAACGTGACCTGGCAGCAGCATGATGACGTACAGTATGGGCCTCATTTAGCCGCAGATATCAGTACCGTCGCGACATTCTGGAAGCACCTGCTCCTGGTCGCGTTTGCTGATTGCACTAAGCGGACGAGCAGGATCGTTCACGGCTTGGAAAGCAGACAAGCTCGAGTCTTCTGAAACAAGCTTGGCCCTACAATTACGGGGAGAATCAGGCAACCATGCTTCTCAGCCGCACGCAGCAAGGGCGGTAGTTCATCTCGATCGATAAAGTCGGAGGCAAGAAAATCAGCGCTGATCAGGAGGATAGCCGCCTTCGCACGATTGACCGCGTCTCCAATTTCTTCACGCCAGCGGTCGCCTGGCTGCAGGCGAGTGTCGGCCCATAGATCCAGTCGGCGGTCGCGGACCAATGGTCGCAGGTGGATTTGTAGCCGCTCTAGCCATTCCCTGTCCCTATGGCTATAGCTGACGAAAACCTGATCGCGATTTACTGGGAGGCGTTTCCCCACGGCTTTGGCTATATGCTCGATGGATTGTTGCCGGGAGTAAAACACTAGTTGCGGATCTTCCACTACCAGACGCGCTGCTTGGGAATCATAGAGTATGTGCTGACCCATGTACTCCAGATCGGCTGAGCCATGCGTACTCCTTGCGAGGAAGGCGTCTATGCCTCCGCTGAGCTCCGGGCGGCGACGTCGCAGCTCACTGAGGTCGAGCATTCCGGCTGCGGCATTCACCAGTTCGGCGAGCATTGCGATACATGTGGTTTCTTCGGGGCCATCTAGCATAGCAAATTTTGCCAAGGCTGAATCATACTTTGCCCGGCAAGACTGCCAGGCATGCTCAACTGCCAGGCCAACTTCAGTTTGCACCGGCGTAAGCGCAGGCTGCGTACCGTCTATTCCCGCGAGTACAGTGATTTCCCAGCATAGCATCTGTGCGACAAGCAGGGGACTATCGGCCGCGGCCGCCACAATTTGATCGGATCGCGAAAATTCGATATTTAGCGCAGATGTACCCTGGAAAATCATCCTCAAAATAAGCTCATTATTAGCTGGTGGAAGCCGAAAAACATCGATTCGGGTTATTACATCAAACCCTAGGTCAACAAGTTGCCGGCCGGTCCCTGGAATGCCCACTAGTATCAGCCTGTCTTCTCGGATCTCGCCACAAGAAGTTTTCAACAGAACTCCAACAAAGCGCGGCGCAGATCGGTCGGCAAGCGATGAAAATCATCGACTGCAACTATACCGTAATGCCCTTGAGGCAGTTCTTCGATAATACTGCGGTCGCGCCTAGCCCGGCCACTTAGGAGTTGAAGCCGCCGCTCACCTAGGCTTGCTGCACTGAGGGCTTTCCGCAAAAAGGTAGTCTTCCCTATTCCTGAAGGTCCTTCAATTATGATACCTCGGCCCGGTGTCTGCAGCGCCGCTTGGAATCTAGAAAAATCCGGTGGTTCCACGAAGGTAACGGTCGGAACCCCATTTTTCTTGAAGACGTCACTTAGCTTATAGGTCCGGCGAATGTCACGACTAGCTACAAGGCTATCGTTTAGGTTTTCGCCAGGGTTACCAAGGATTTTCATGCGCAATCAATGACCTGGGGGCGTGCCATCCACAAATTATCCCATGCAGCCGTGACATCAGAGAACCCGGCCCCATATGCGCTTCGTAGAATGGTGAGCGCACGTTCGAATAGTGGCCGCGCTTCCGCATGGCAACCCAATCTCGATAGCACTCGCGCGAGGTCGCGCAGATCCTCAGCAACCTCGGGATGCTCGCGGCCGTAAGCCTTCTCATGGATCTTCAGTGCGCGTTCCAGGAGTCGCCGTGCTTCCGGGTAACGGCCCAGCCCGGCTAGCACTCGCGCGAGGTCGCGCAGATCCTCAGCAACCTCGGGATGCTCGCGGCCGTAAGCCTTCTCATGGATCTTCAGTGCGCGTTCGAGGAGGCTGCGTTTCCACGTGACGGCCCAGCCCGGCTATAACTCGCGCGTGGTTGCGCAAGGTAGATCAATCCTTGGTTATCCTCCGATAGGTCGGCTTCCGCGATGGCCCGAGCACGTTGGATGAGCAGGAGTCCGTCAGTGGCGCGGTGTTCTACCTCACTCAGATAAGCTGCTGCCCCCTCCAAGAGCCAGACTACATCTTCTGCTCCATCTCTAGGCTTAGGCATCATATCGTCCTGTCACCGCGAGAACATGCGCCAGCAATTCCTGCCAACGTGGCCAGTTTTCTGGCGTTCCACTCACTCTCTGGGGAAGTCCTGCGCGAAGCAAAGCCGCGATTAGGGCTAGCGCTCCGTTGAAGATCCTAGGTCGCGGCGAATCGTGTCCTGAACAAGCTGGTGTAGCAACATCCCGTTACCGGTCTTCCCTGGTAAGGCTGGAGAGTCGACCAGAGTCTTCACGGTATCGGCCAGCGTAAGTGGGTCGGCGGCCGCCGCTGCCAGGTGTTCCGGAAGGCGATCGGGGTGGTTATTGAAAAGATTGAGGGTATTGTCTCTGGGGCCTCGCCATGCGCATAGCTCCAACAATTCCACCGCGGCGGGCTGCGACGTACGAAGCGCTTGTACAGATACGGCCCAAATAGTGGCGACAGTAGTGGTGCTCTCGCTGAGCAATCTCGCTTTGACCGTCCATTCCTGTGAGCTCTAAGGAGGGTAATGTAGTCAGGAACAGAAATCCTCGACACATCGATGTATGCCGCGGCTTGAACAAGAGCGAGTGGAAAATCGCAAAGTTCATTTGCCAACGTAGTAGCTTGATCACTATCGACAGTCGGAGCGCGATTGCGAATGAGAGTGACCGAATCAATGCGGTCTAGGGCTTCTAGGTTGTTTACCACGCCAATCGTGGAGAACTCGCTCTTCCTCGTAGTCACAAGGACATGCCCCGGCCCATCCGGTATCACATTTTGAAGCTCTTCAGGCAGCAGTCGCGTTATCGAATATCAGCAACCAGCCCCCGCGGCGGCGCAATTCAGCGTGTACCGCCTGCGCGGAGCTCTTTACATCAGTCGTTGGCGGTAGGCGAAGGGGTGCGGCGAGGGCTGAGAATCGACCGTCAAGCAAACGGTGATCCTCGGCATTAATCCACCAAACCATGTCATAGTCGGTGGCATATTGATGTGCATACTCAACGGCAGTCATGGTCTTGCCGACTCCGCCCGGCCCGTGTAGGACCGAACCGAGACGGTTCCAATCTCATCCCAGGCGTCCTTGATACGTTTAAGGATCGCGCGACGGCCTGTGAAGTTTGGATCACGCGCTGGTACATTCCAAATGTGCGGCAAACTTCCTGGAAACTTACTTTCACGCACCTGTCGTCTGGCAGGCCGGAAGGCGGGAAGCGACACCGAATTATTTGGGCTGTTGGCCAGCCTTTTGACCGCAGACAGCAATCGACTTCTAGCCACTGACTCCGATAGACCAAAGAGGTCAATTCCCACAAGCGTAGACAGCAATCCCGGCCGTTCACAGTCGGCAACGCGCAGTACGGATAGTTTGCGCTGTTCACCATCTGGATCACGCGCCCAGGCAGCTTGCCATTCTGCATTAGCATATTCCGAGGAAAGGTATTCTGGTGACAGAATAGCTAGAGTTTGAGATGTGTTTTGCACGCCTCATGCATACTCAAAACTGTGCTGCGTCCGGAAATTGTATCCCATGCCTGGAGCAGAGCCCGATAACCAGCCTCTTCAATCTGCCACGCCACCCACTCCGCCCATGCCTGGTCGCTTTGAGCGTACGAAATGAAGAAATCCGCTCGTTCAAGTTTCGTTTCGCTCGAGACTTGATTGTAAACTGTCCAGAGGATTAGCTGCCGACCGCTCTTATCGTCGCTGGCGAAAAACTCTTCTGCGGATTCTAGGGCCTCAAACGCTATCATTAGCTGCTGAACAGTTTCGACTTGGCTTATCACAGCCCCCAATTCACTGGTTGCATTGGGCCCGTGAAATTAGCTTCGACGCTTTTTGCTCAGCCAGAGATGCCTCAGCGCGTCTCTTCGTATGACCGCTAACCCTGGAGGCATCGTGAACGTACTCTTCGGCGATGCGTATTTCAGACTTTAGCCGTTCGCCCTGCATCCTTTGCCAGTCACGGTACCTCTGCCTCAGATCTGACCGACGCAATCTTAGGTCTTGCGGTAGCTCCTCTTTTGGTCATTGCACTCTCTATAACTCTTCGCAGCTCCACAAAATCGCAAACTCTGTTTAATGATGAGCTCTTCAACATCAAACCGCTCAAAGATGTTTTGTCGGTACTTCCACCAGGCGGACGTCCTGTCAGTAGAATCCGCCGAATGGACGGATACCTCGCTCGCAGCAGATCCAAAACCTCAGCGCCTTGGTTATCCATGTCCGCGTAGAGATTAAGATCAACAATCGCGATGTCATATTGTGGCGTGCGTTCAAGAAGCCTGAGGACTTCAACGAGAGATGCAGCGGAGTCAATATAATGATCCGAAAGACTCCCTTGAATGAGGTCGCGCCATTGACCGTCACCATCAACATGCAATATACGCGCCATTAGCACCTATCTTTGATTTGTCCTAGCGGTTAGCACATTGATCCTCGGCATCCTTTATGCCTTGACAGATCAGTATCTCGCAAGGTGATTGTACCAGTCTTGGTTCCGCCTAAAGATCTTCAATGGCGGGGGTTATGCCTGGTGACGGCTGGCGTGTGGTGCGGTATGCCGGATGTCATGAGGTATCCCGATGGTGGCGGGCTGGACGCGGCTGAGCGGGCCCGCCGGGAGCAGGTGCGGCTGTCGGCTGCGGAGTTAATCGAGGCGGGGGCCAGTGACCGGGAGGTGGCCCGGCATTTCCGGGTGTCGCGGATGTCGGCGAACCGGTGGCGGCGGGCACTGGCCGCCGGTGGCCGGGCCGCGCTGGCGTCCAGGGGCGCGGGCGGGGCGAAGTGCAAGCTCACCGCCCCGCAGCTGCGGGAACTGGCGACGCTGCTGGACGCCGGGCCCGCCGTGCAGGGCTGGGATGAGGACCAGTGCTGGACGCTGGCCCGGATCACCGAGGTGGTGCGCCGCCGGTTCGGCGTGGAGTACACGCTGGCCGGGATGGACCTGCTGCTGCACCGGATCGGCTGGAGCGTGCAGGTCCCGGCGCGGCGGGCCGCGGAGCGGGACGAGGCGCGGATCGCCGCGTGGCGGGAGGAGACGTGGCCGGTGGTAAAAGGACGGCGGCGGACCTGGGCGCCTGGATCGTCTTCGAAGACGAATCTGGCCAGGGCTTAAGGCCGCCCAAGGGACGGACCTGGGGCCGGCGCGGCACCACCCCGGTGGTGACGGTGACCGGCGGCAGCAACAAGCGCGTCTCGCTGGCCGCGCTGATCGCCATCAAGCCCGGGTGCCGGCCCCGGCTGATCTACCGCGTGCACAGGAGCCGCCGCCGCGGCAAGGACCAGCGCAAAGGGTTCACCGAGACCGGACTACGCCCGGCTCCTGGACGCCGCGCACCAGCAGCTCGGCGGGCCCGCTCGTGGTCGTGTGGGATAACCTGAACTCCCACGTCAGCGCCGCGATGACCGAGCTGATCGAGGCCCGGGACTGGCTGACCGTCTACCAGCTGCCGCCGTATGCGCACGAGCTCAACCCCGTCGAGCTGGTCTGGTCACACCTGAAGAGGTCCCTGGCCAACCTGGCCAAACGCAACCTCACCCAGCTGACCGCCCTGGTGAAGACCCGGCTCAGGCGGATGCAGTACCGGCCCGGCCTCCTCGAAGGCTTCCTCGCCAGCACCCGCCTGGACCTCACACCCTTCTGTAACCCCCACCATTAGAGATCTTTAGGCTCCGCTGAGGTGCTCGATGCACGCCGTCAATAGGTTGCCCCGCGACTAAGACACTCTCGCGGTGGCCAACAGGTCAGGCGGCATGGAGTAGTTCACTGGCCTTGTCTTGCACGTAGGAAGCGTAACCAGGGCTAACGGCGGCCAACCAGACGGTGACCATGATGAGTTGGAGCACCTCGAGCGGCTATGAACTCAGAATGATCATTTTTGCTTAAGGGATTGCCTCGATTAACCCATGGGTTCTGAGAATTCGGGTTCCTGATGTCCCATGGGCGGCCGTCGGGCGTCGGGAGCCGGAGAGAGGCTGCACCTCGGAGTGTCCCACGCCGTCGTGGCTGAACTCTCGGGCGTCTCGCCCAGTACCATCGGCGCAGTCGAAACTAGGTGAAGGCACTGCCGGAGCGGACTGGCCACCATCGAGCGCGCCGCCGCGCTAATCTCTGGCCTGTATACCGGCAGGCCAGATCGAGGTTTCGCTGGTAGTTGCGGAGGGTGTGGGATTCGAATCCACGATGAGGCTCACGCCCCGTAGCGGTTCTCTAGACCGCCGCCAAAGGCACGATGAACTGAATCGGCGGAGCAGGCAATCCGCGTTTGGGCACATATCCGGCCCCCGGCGGGCCGCACCCGACACCGTTGCCCACCATCGCCAGCCAGGCCGCTGCTTACTCCCGGAGGCTGGTTGAGGCAGGTGCCAGGGGATGACGGGAAATCCGTTTGGGACCGACTTGTGCCACCTGAAACTGCTCTATCCGGGTGACATCTCAGTGGTCGGGTAGCCGGGAGGAGTCTCACCTCCCGGCTCCCACAGATCCGTACGTGAACCTCTCGATTCATACGGCTCTTGTCACCCTGGTCACATCCAGGCTGAGGCGATCCACGGCCAGTGCGCGAACAGGCGGGGATACCTGAGGGTGATCTCCCGCAGCTTGCGGTTGGCTTTGTGGGCGCCCTGCAGCCGCTTGTATTTCTTGCGGATCCATCGCACCAGGTAGGCGTTGATGCGCGCCAGGAGCGGAGACAGGGCTGACCGCCGGAAGCGGCCGTAGTAGTGCATCCAGCCCGCCACGATCGGGTTGATCATCGTGGCGAGCCCGGCGAAGGTGTAGTTGACCTTGCGGTGCAGCCGCCAGCTGCGGACTTCACCGCTGATCTTCTTCAAGGCGTCCTTGCTGATCGCGGGCAGGAACCGGGTGTACATGCTGCCGTCCTTGCGCCGCGCCGCGCGTGGCCGGAACGTGAACCCCAGGAACGTGAACGAGGTGTGCTCGTACGAGGCACGCCTCATGCTGTCCTTGCAGTACACGATCTTGGTCTTGGCCGGGTGCAGCCGCAGCCCGACCTGTTCCATCCTGTCCCCGAGCGCCGCCAGGACCTCCCGGGCCTGCCGCTCAGTCACGCAATGCACGACAGCGTCGTCGGCATAACGCTCGAACCAGACACCCGGGTACTCCCGGGCCAGCCAGGCATCGAACGCATAGTGCATGAACAGGTTCGCCAGCACGGGCGAGACCGCCGACCCCTGCGGAGTCCCGCGGTCCCGCTGGACAAGGGTCCCTCGGGCAGCTGCAGCGGTGCGGTAAGCCACCGCTTCACATACAGCACTACCCAGGGGTCGTCAGTGTGCGCCTCCACAGCCTTGACGATCAGGTCATGCCGGACGCTGCCGGAAGAACTTCTGGATGTCCAGATCGATCACCCAGTCGCGCTTCAGGCAGCGGTCCCGGCAGGCCTGCGCCGCGTCCAGGGCCGACCGGCCGGGCCGGTACCCATAGGAATCCCCGTGGAAAACCGGCTCCACGCGGACCCCCAGATGCCGGGCCACAACCGTCTGGGCAACCCTGTCGGCGACGGTCGGGATGCCGAGCATCCTCATCCCGCCGCCGTGCTGTTTCGGTATCTCCACCGCACGCACCGCCGGGGGGAAGTAGGTCCCCGAGGACATCCGGTTCCAGATCCTGAACAGGTTGTTCTTCAGATCGGCCTCGAAGTCCGCGACGGACTGCCCGTCCACCCCGGCAGCACCCTGATTCGCCTTCACCTGCCGGAAGGCCTCCCAGACCTCCCACTTCGAAATATCAAACGACTTGCCCTGCGACTTCAGCCTGCCCACGCAGTTCCTCCCGGCAATCTCCGGTTGACCGAGCGAACAACAGCCGCGGATGACCCTGCCCCTTGGCTCCGCCCCATTACAGGGGCCTCACAGCTACTACGAGCAGGTCCGCCAGCGCGCCTGGCGACGGTACTCAGTCCCTCACGGTTTCAGCCGCCCGGGATGCTCCCTCTCACCACCCTGACCAGGGCAACAGTATCCAGCCGCGCCTTCTCCCGTTCCACGCGAACGCAGCAGGCCAGGCTCACGTCACCTCTACGCCGGACACCACCTGGCCAGTCAGCAGGCACCCGCCAGGCTCATCCCGGGACCATTTGAACGCCCCGGTTCTGATGCCGTCTGAAGATTCTCGACGCTTCAGCAGTGATCGTCTTCCTGGTCCCCACCTGACGCCTCACCGGGCGCCTTTTCCTCATCGCTCACCACGACGGTCTTCAGCCAACGCAGCATGAGGTGGTTTGAAGCCTCCCCCTGCAGGGCGGCTCCGGAGGGCCAAAATCCTCCATCGTCCACGCAGCACCGCATCAAAGGGCTCTACCTACACGAGCCCCCCTCCGCGTTCGGGACACACTCAAACGATCTTCAAAGACGAACAGGTCAGGACCGCCATGGCCCTGACCTGCTGTTTCAGGCGGAGCTGAGGGGATTCGGAACCCTGACGCCCTCGATGCGAATGAGGGTGAAGCGTGCCCAGGGCAGCGCCGCGCGTCGGTGCCACCTGTTCACTGCGGCTATGCCGGGATGTGACGTCCGCCACATTTCGTGAACGCCCCATGCCGCAGAATGCCGCCAAAATCTGCGGTCAACGTGCGGTCAAACGATCTTGAGGCCACCTTGCCGACCCGGCAAAGTGGCCTCTGACCTGCTAAGCAATGGTCGGGACGGCCGGATTTGAACCGGCGACCCCTTGACCCCCAGTCAAGTGCGCTGCCAAACTGCGCCACGTCCCGTTGCCACGCAGCAGCCTACAGGACATCCAGGCCGCGTTCACACGTCCGCGACCCCAGCCCCATAAGGCCAGGCCAGTCCCGCCGTCCAGGCCTCCGGCATCCGGGCCGGGCCGCGAGCCGGGCCGGGGCCGGGGGCCGTACCCCGACCGCCCAGGGCGGCCAGCCCGGTCAGAGCTTGAGAGGCTTGATGGGCGCGGCGACCAGGGAGGGGTCGCTGCGCCAGTCCACCCCGGGCACGTCCACGTACAGCTCGATCTCGTTCCCGTCGGGGTCGGTGATGTACAGGCTGTGCGTGATCGTGTGATCGCTGGCCCCGACCACGTTGACTTCGTTAGCCTCCAGGGCCGCCAACGCCGCGCGCAGCTCATCGTCGCTGTCGCCGACCTTCAGGCCGAAGTGGTAGAGCCCTACCCGCCGGCCGGACGGGAGGTTGGCTGCATCCTCGCCGACCTCGATGAGCAGCAGCTCATGATGGGTGCGCCCGGACGGGGCGGAGAAGGCGGCGGCGCGGAAGGGGGTGGGGGCGTCGCCGGGGCCGCCCATGATCTGGCGCCAGCCGAGAACGTCCCGGTAGAACGACGCGGAGCGGTCCAGGTTGTGCACGTAAAGGACGAGATGCCCGAGTTCCTTGACTTCCATAGCGAGCGCTCCACGAGTGGGAAGGGGCTGAATGCTGGGGCACATGCTGTGCCAGGTTGCAGGGGCTTGCGTCCCTGCGCCTGGCACGTTGACCTCAACCGGCAGCCAACCCGCTGTATGCCCTCCGCCGCGGTCCCCCTAAACGCCTGCCCCGCAAAGCGGGGCGCCGAAAACGCCCGCTAAGCAACAAGAAGGCTGGCCGCCCCCGCAAACAAGGCCGCCCCGCGCAAACAAGAAGGCTGGCCGCCCTCCCTGGCCCGAAGGCGGCAGGAGGGCGGCCAGCCCGCGACACCAGTGGCTACGCGACCTTGATGTGCTTGTGTACCCGGTGGTAGCGGTTGTGGAAGATGTGCGCGCGGATCCGGCCGTTCAGGTAGATCCCGTACCAGTTGCTGTGGATGAAGTTGCCGTGGATCCACACCCTGATCGCTGACGAGGCCCCCACCAGGATGCCGGTCGTGCGCAGGTCGGGGTGGTTCGTGACCGGCGGGGCCAGCCCGATCGTGTCACCAACGATGTTGTTCTTGCCGATGTCGTTGCCCACGATCTGGTTGCCGCTCATCCGCTGCCCCGGCACGTGGGAGTGGATCGTCACCCCGGCCAGGCCGTTGCCGTAGATCTCGTTGTCCGCCACGTCATTGTCAGACACCCGCTCGTGCTTGACCTCGGTGGCGATGACCACGCCGGCCCCGGGCTGCTTGTGGTTGAGCCCGTTGAAGGTGATCAGGTTGTGCGCGACGTAGTTGCCCCAGACCCCGCTCGTGGAGTGCCCGGCGATGATGACCCCGCAACCGCCCGGGTTGCGCGTGGCCTTGTTCCAGGTGACCGCGTCGAAGTGGGTCGGGCCCAGATCGTCGGCGATGAGGAAGCCACCGCCCTTGTTGAACTCCGACAGGTTGTGCGTGGCCAGCGAGTCGGACGAGCCGTTGAAGTCCACGCCCACGTCACCGTTGTGCTCGAGCAGGTTGTGCGAGACAAGGACCCGCCTGCTGCGCCCGACCAGGATCGCGTCGAAGCCCGCGTTCTTCACGGTGAACCCGGTGACCTCGACGTTCCTGGTGCCGTAGACCACCACGCCGCTGCCCCCCGGCAGCTTCTTGCTGATCGGCTTCTGGCCCCTGGCGTCGATGGTGGCGTTGCCCCGGCCGATCAGGGCCAGGGACTTGGTCACCACGGCCTGCACCTTGTACGTGCCACCGCAGACGATCACGGTCCCGCCTTTCGGGGCGGCGGCGATGGCCTGGTTGATGTGGCGGTACCGGGCCGTGGCGCACGAGCGGTCGGAGTTCCCGCCCCGGCCGTGCTTGGACACGTAGACCGTGGACGATGCGGCGGCCGCCGCACTGGCCCCCACCAGCGTGAACGCCGCTGCGCTAACCGCGACGAACCCGGCGAGCAGTCTTGAGACTTGTCTCATCCTTCTGATCCCCCCTGATAACTACCTACCGTAGGTAGTCGATTACGGCGGGTAGCTTAACTCTCACCAGGGCGGTTACCGGGGAACCCGCGCCGAACGGGCACTTAGCGCGATGATTCTTCGTTGCTTTACTGGGGTAGGCCCCGCGTAACCCCGCGACGGCCCTCGAACCAGACGGAGCGACGGATGATGGCACGGGGGCCGGACCGGGAGGGTGGGCCGGGTGATCCTCGGGCAGTGCGGATGAACTACGACCCGCAGACGGCGCCGCTGCCTTATGGCGCCACGTCCGGGGACCCGTACCGCAATTACCCGGACGACGCCCCATACCCGGACGACGCCCCATACCCGGACGACGATCCGTACCAGGATTCCCAGGATGATTACTCCGGATACCGGGACTCTCCAGACGACGGCGGATACCGGCCCGGGCGCCCGGTGTACCGCCGCCGCTGGCGGGTTATGCGCTGGCTGCTCGGCCTGGCGCTGGCCGTGGTCATGCTGGCCGTGATCACGTTCGGTGTGCTGTTCGCCCTCACCCCGTCGGTCAGCAACGCTCCGGCGCTGGCCCGGGCCATCGATAAGGCGCACCACGTGGCCTACCCGGGACCGCCGGTATCCCCGCTGTTCGCCGAGTCCCTGGTGGCGACCGAGGACCACCGGTACTACTCCGAGCCCGGGGTGGACATCTACGCGATCGCCCGGGTGCTCGCCTCGCAGATCACCGGCCGCGGCGACCAGGGCGGCGCGACCCTCTACCAGCAGCTGGCCAAGATGCTGTACACGCCGGGCCAGAGCGGGTTCAGTGTCGAGGTCAAGCAGGTCATGCTGGGCATCAAGCTCGACCTGGCCTACAGCAAGGCCAAGGTGCTCCGGATGTACGCCGACGTCGCCTACTTCGGCCACGGCTACTACGGCGTGGCCCAGGCCAGCTGCGGGTATTTCGGCACCACCCCGGCGGGCCTGACCCTGCCGGAGGCGGCCACGCTGGCCGGGCTGGTCCAGGGGCCCTCGGCGGACGACCCGATCGCGCACTACGCCCGCGGCCGGGCCCGCGAGGCCCACGTGCTGGGGCGGCTGGTCGCCACCGGCCAGATCACCCAGGCGCAGTCCACGGCGGCCTACGCGCAGCGCCTCCGGCTGGTCGGCGGGAGCGGTACCGGCTGCAGCGGCCCGCGCTAACTCCTGAAATTCAAATCTCCGCAACGAACCCCGCAAGCGTCGCGGTCCCCAGCCTCAGGCTGGCGGCTCGCAGGGCGGGTGGGAAAGACCTGGGCGGCGGGAGAAACCCCGGTCAGCGCTTCGCGGCGTGCCGGCCGCCAGAGCGGTTGCCGTTCCCGTTACGGCCGTAATTCCCGCCCTCGCGGCCATAATCCGCGGTCCCGCGGCCATAATCCTGAGTTCCGCGGTCGTAGTGGTCGGTCCCGTGGTCGTTGCTCCCGCGGTAGCTCGCCGGGCGGCCGAAGTCCTGCGCCCCGCCGTAATTCCCGGCCCCCTGGCCGTACTCCTCAGCCCCGCGCCCGTACAGCGTGGCCTCCTCGTCCAGGCCGGCCGCGACCGCCTCGGCCACCACGCCCTCCGGGTATCCCGGGGCCGGCGCCACCGGGCGGTGACCGCCGGCCGGCACCCCGCCCGCGGGCTCCTGCGTCCGCCACACCCATCTGCGGTAGGACCAGAAGCGGAACAGCGTGCCCAGCCCGATGCCGATCAGGTTGGCGGCGTTGTATGCGATCTTGCCCTGCAGGTTCAGCCCGTCCTGGACGGTCGCGACACAGGCCAGCTGGATGAGCAGCCCGATCCCGTTGAGCACGAAGAACAGGACGGTTTCCCGGCCCATCCCGGTCCGCTCACGATGCCGGAACGCCCAGTAACGGTTGCCGAGGAAGGTCACCACGGTGGCGGCGATCGTCGCGATCACCACGGCCTTGTACTTGCCCACGCCCGCGCCGTACCGCAGGACGTCGGCGCCGCCGAGGCTGACGATGAATCCGGCCAGGCCCACCACGCCGAACTTGGCCGCTTCGTGGATCAGCACACGGAACCGCTCGTACATCCGCAGAGCGAAACTCACCTGGCCGTCTTCCTCTCACCAGTGCTGCGGGGGCGGATCCTGCCGGGGCTCATGAAGTACTGCTTGTGACAGTACCGGGCCGGTCACGGCGCCGTGGCCACAGGGCCGTGATTGCGTGGTCAAGAAGCGGGAAAATACCCGGTCGGAATTATTTCCCCCTCCCGGTAGTCTCGCATGAGTGCCTGTGACCACCGCCCTCATCCGTGCTCGCGGCCTCACGAAGCGGTTCGGGACTTTCACGGCAGTGGACGGGGTCGATTTCGAGCTGCGCCGCGGCGAGGCGTTCGGTTTCCTCGGCCCTAACGGCGCGGGCAAATCCTCCACGATGCGCATGATCGGCTGTGTCTCGCCGCCCACCGCGGGGGAGCTGTCGATCTTCGGGCTGGACCCGGTAGCCGACGGCCCGGCCATCCGGGCCCGGCTCGGCGTGGTGCCGCAGGAGGACTCGCTGGACGTGGAGCTCACGGTCCGGGAAAACCTCCTCGTCTACGGCCGCTACTTCGGGCTGCCGCGGCCGGTCATCCGGGAGCGCAGCGACCGGCTGCTGGAGTTCGTCCAGCTGGCCGACCGCCAGGACGACCGGGTGGAGCCCCTGTCCGGGGGGCTGAAGCGGCGGCTGACTATCGCCCGCTCGCTGATCAACGAGCCGGAGATCCTGCTCTTGGACGAGCCGACCACCGGCCTCGACCCGCAGGCCCGCCACGTGGTCTGGGACCGGCTGTTCCGGCTCAAGCAGCAGGGGGTGACCCTGGTGCTGACCACGCACTACATGGACGAGGCCGAGCAGCTGTGCGACCGGCTCGTGGTCATGGACGCCGGCCAGATCGCCGCCGAGGGCTCGCCCCGGGAGCTGATCGACCGCTACTCCACCCCGGAGGTGCTCGAGCTCCGGTTCGACCCGGCCGCCCACGAGAACGCTGCCGAGAAGCTCGCTGCCGTCCCCGCGCAGCGCCGTGAGGTACTGGCCGACCGGGTGCTGCTCTACGTCCCGGACGGTGACGCCGCGCTGGCCGCGGTGCGGGGACTCGGCCTGGACCCGCTGACCTCGCTGGTCCGGCGCAGCACGCTGGAAGACGTGTTCCTGCGCCTGACCGGCCGCCGGCTGGAGGACTGATGACGGCCCAGACGGCGCCGGGTGGCCCGGCCGCCACGCCGCCAGCGGGACCGGTGGCCCGTCCCGGCCCCCCGCCCGCCTGGTCGTTCGCGGTCCGGCAGCTGCGGTTCTGGCTGACCGACTACCGGCGGACCTGGCGCGGCTCGATCATCTCCACGGTGCTGAATCCCCTGCTGTACCTGGGGGCAATGGGAATCGGCCTCGGCACGCTGGTGGACCGGCACGGCCTGGGCCGCCTGGGCGGGGTGAGCTACCTGGTCTTCCTGGCCCCCGGCCTGCTGGCCGCGAGCGCGATGGGCACCGGGGTGGGGGAGTCCACCTACCCGGTCTTCGGCTCGGTCAAGTGGAACAAGACCTATCAGGCCGCGGTGTCCTCCCCGCTGCGCCCGGCTGACCTGTTCCACGGGCACCTGCTGTTCGTCGCGCTGAAGCTGACCATGACCTCGGCCGTGTTCCTGGCCGTGGCGGCCATGTTCGGCGCGATCATCTCGCCGATGGCCATTTTCGCCCTGCCGGTCGCGGTGCTCACCGGCCTGGCGTTCACGGCGCCGATCGAGGCGTGGACCGTGACCCGGACCAAGGACACCTCGCTGGCCGTGGTGTACCGCTTCGGGATGATCCCGCTGTTCCTGTTCTCCGGCACGTTCTTCCCGGTCACCCTGCTGCCCGTCTGGATCAGGCCGATCGCCTACCTCACCCCGCTCTGGCACGGGGTGGCGCTGTGCCGGGACCTGTGCCTGGGCATCGCCACCGTGCCCTCGGCGCTCCTGCACGTCGGCTACCTGGTGGTCGTGCTGGGGGCCGGGATCTTCGCCGGGAACCGGAGCTACACCAGGCGGCTGTATGTCTAGCCCGCCTGCTCCCGGGCGGCGGCGCGATGTCTGAGCGCCGGCGGGCTGGCGCTGCGGGTGCTGCCGGGCCGCGGGCCGCTGCGCCGGGTGCTGGGCTCGGTGGGCGGCCGGAGCAGCCTGTTCCTGGTCGAGCGGCACGCGCTGGTGTACCGGCACACCTGGCTGGTGTTCGTGTCCGGGGTGGTCGAGCCGCTGTTCTACCTGCTGTCCATCGGGGTCGGCCTGGGCAAGCTGGTCAGCTCGGTGTATGTCAACGGCGCGCCGGTCAGCTACGCGGCCTTCGTGGCGCCCGCCCTGCTGGCCAGCGCCTCGATGAACGGCGCCCTGTTCGACTCCACGTTCAACGTGTTCTTCCGGCTGAAGTACGAGAAGCTCTATGACGCCGCGCTGGCCACGCCGATGCGGGCCGGTGACGTGGCCCTCGGCGAGATCAGCTGGGCGCTGCTGCGCGGCGCCCTGTACGCGGTCGCCTTCATGGCCGTGATGGCGGCGATGGGCCTGGTCTACTCGCCGTGGGCGCTGGCCGCGCTGCCCGCCGCGGTGCTCACCGGGTTCGCCTTCGCCGCGGCCGGGATGGCCTGCACCACGTACATGCGGTCCTGGCAGGACTTCGAGTTCGTCACGCTGGCGACGCTGCCGATGTTCCTGTTCTCGACCACGTTCTACCCGCTGAGCGTCTACCCCGGGCCACTGCAGCTCGTGGTGCGGTGCACGCCGCTGTACCAGAGCGTGGCCATGCTGCGTGACCTGACCCTGGGCAACGTCCACCCTGGCCTGCTCGGGCACGCCGCGTACCTGGCGGTCATGGGCCTGATCGGCCTGCTCGTGGCGGGCCGCCGGATCGGGAAGCTGCTGCTGCGCTAGCGACCCGGGAAGCTGGGCTGAAGCTTTCAGCCGGCCCGGGCCGGGCACGTTAGGCTTGGCCGGGGCCGCGGTGAGGCCCAGGAAGGACACACTCGACCTAGGACGGCATGATCACGACCGGCGGCAACCCTCCGGATCCCGCGCCCCGGGCCGGGGAAACGCAGGTCCGGGTGGCCGCGGCGGAAGCCGGGGTGCCAGCGTCCCCGCCGTCCCGCCGGGCCGACCGGGTGCCATGGCTGATCGCGCTGGCCGTGTTCGCGGCCTACGCCACGATCTCGCTGTCCCGTTACCTCCGGCTCGCGCCGGGCTCCTGGGACCTGGGTATCTTCACCGAGTACGTGCGGCAGCTGGCGCACCTGCACGCCCCGGTGGTCAACATCCGGGGGGTCGGCTTCAACCTGCTCGGCGACCACTTCCAGCCGATCGTGGGCCTGATTGCCCCCCTCTTCCTGCTCTTCCCCAGCGCCGCCACCCTGCTGGTGGTCCAGGCCCTGCTGATCGCGGTCTCGGTCGTGCCGGTCAGCCGGGCGGCCGCGGCCCGGCTCGGCACCGGGGCCGGGCGGATGATCGGCGCCGCGTACGGCCTCTCCTGGGGCCTCCAGCAGATGATCGACTTCGACTTCCACGAGATCGCGTTCGCGGTGCCGCTGCTGGCCTGCTCCCTGTCCGCCCTGGTGCGCGGCAAGGTCCGGGCGGCGGCCCTCTGGGCGCTGCCGCTGGTGCTCGTGAAGGAAGACCAGGGCTTCACGGTCGCGGCCCTCGGTGTCCTCATCGTCGCGGCGAGCCTGTCCCGGGCCCGGGAGAACGGCCCGGACTGGGCTGCCGCCCTGCGCCCGGATGGCCTGCGGTGGGGTGTGCTGCTGGCCGTCTGGGGCCTCGCCTGGTCCTTCCTGGCCATCGCGGTGATCATCCCGCACTTCAACACGCTGCATCAGTACCCGTACTGGACCGACGGCGGCGTGCTGAGCCCGGGCGCGGCGCATCCCTCGGCGCCCTCCGTGCTCGCCCAGTTCGGCCACTCCTACGTCCCGAAGCTGCGCACCACGCTGCTCATCCTGGCGCCGGTGGCCTTCCTCGCGCTGGGCTCCCCGCTCGCGCTGGTGGCGGCGCCGGGCCTGGTGCTCCGGTTCGTGTCCACCAACAGCGCCTACTGGGGCGCGGGATACCACTACAACGCCACCGTGATGCCGATCGTCTTCATCGCCGCGATCGACACGCTGGCCCGGATCCGGGCGCAGCGGGCCCGGCTGGCGGGTGAGGCTGGCGGCCGGCCCAGGTGGCCGACGTGGCTGGATCCGGTGGCCACCCGGGCCCTCCCGGCGCTCATGCTGGTCATCGCGGCCGTGACCGCCTGGCTGTTCCCGCTCAGCGACCTGTGGCACGCGCAGACCTACCAGATCAGCCCGCACGTCCAGGCGGAGGACGCGGCCCTGGCCCGGGTGCCCGGCGGCACCACCGTGGAGGCCACGCTCAGCCTGCTGGCCCCGCTGGCCGCCCGCGACGACACCTACTGGATCGGCAACGCCGGCAACCCGGCGCCCCGCTACATCGTGTTCGACGAACTGGACAGCGGCTGGAATCCGCCGCCGGGCGATCCGCTCACGTTCGTCGATCAGCGCCATCCCGGCGCCCGCTACCGGCAGATCTACCTGAATGACTTCGTCTACGTCTTCCAGCGAGTGAGCGGGCCGGGCGGCTGAGCGGAAGGGACCAATGGCGGATAGGCGGCGTACTCGCGAGTAGGTAGAGTCTTGACCGGACCCGTCGGGAGGCTCAATGGACTTCAGCTACGACGTCCGCACGGAGGAGTTCCGCAAGCGCCTCCTCGCGTTCATGGACGAATGCGTCTATCCGGCGGAGCCGGTATTCGCCGCGCAGGTGCAGGAAAATGTGCAGGCCGGACGCGCCTGGGAGCGTCCCGCGGTGATCGCGGACCTGAAGGCGGAGGCCCGCGGGCGCGGCCTGTGGAACCTCTTCCTGGCCCATCACCCGGAGGGCGCGGGGCTCACCAACCTCCAGTACGCGCCGCTGGCGGAGATCACCGGGCGCAGCCCGGCGCTCGCCCCCGAGGCGCTCAACTGCGCCGCCCCGGACACCGGGAACATGGAGGTCCTGGCCGAATTCGGCTCTCCTGAGCAGCAGGAACGCTGGCTCCGGCCGCTGCTGGACGGGGCGATCAGGTCCGCCTTCTGCATGACCGAGCCGGACGTCGCGTCCTCTGATGCGACCAACATCACAACCCGGATCGACCGCGACGGCGGCGAGTACGTCCTCAACGGCCGGAAGTGGTGGTCGTCCGGCGCGATGAACCCGGGCTGCGAGATCTTCATCGTGATGGGCCGGACCGCCTGGGAGGGGGACCGGCACCGCCAGCAGTCGATGATCCTGGTGCCCCGGGACACCGCCGGGGTCACGGTGCAGCGCGGGATCAGCCTGTTCGGCTACGAGGACGGGCCGCACGGCGGCCACGCCGAGGTCGTCTTCACCGACGCCCGGGTGCCCGCGGCCAACCTGATCGCCGGCGAGGGCGACGGCTTCACCATCGCCCAGGCCCGGCTGGGGCCGGGCCGGATCCACCACTGCATGCGGCTGATCGGCTCGGCTGAGCGGGCCCTGGAACTTCTCTGCCGCCGGGTCACCGGGCGGATCGCGTTCGGCCAGCCCCTGGCCGACCAGGGGGTGATCCAGGAGTGGATCGCCGAGTCGCGGGTCCGGATCGAGCAGGCCCGGCTGCTGGTGCTGAAGACCGCCTGGCTGATGGACACGGTGGGCAACAAGGGCGCGCACACCGAGATCCAGGCCATCAAGATCATCACTCCGGCCATGGCCGAGTGGGTGATCGACAAGGCGATCACGGCGCACGGCGCGGCCGGGGTCAGCCAGGACTTCCCGCTCGCGTACCTGTGGGCGAACGCGCGGACCCTCCGGTTCGCGGACGGGCCCGACGAAGTGCACAAGCGCTCGCTGGCCCGCCGGGAATTGCGCCCGTACCGGGTGGCCACTGAAAGCGGGACGTAGGTCTCTGTCCGGTGAGCGTGAAAGGTGAGTCACTGGCCGTGGAACCGGAAGTGAGCACTGGGCAGGTCGCAGGCCTGGCCCGCAATAGCCGCTGCCCGCGGTGAGACACACAAGGGAGTGAACGCAGATGCCACAGGAAACGGAAGGAGTAGCCATCGTCACTGGTGGGCCCGCGGGCATCGGGGCCGGGCCAGCCAGGCGCCTGGCCGCGGACGGGATGGCGGTCGCCGTGGTTGACCTGAGCGCGGATGACGGCAAGGCCACCGTGGAGGCAATCGTGTCGACGGCGGCCGGGCGATCGCCGTCGGCGCGGACGTAAGCCAGGCCGATCAGGTGGCGGCCGCGGTCGGACCGGTCGTCGCCGAGCTCGGGCCGCCGACGGTACTGGTGAACAACGCCGGGATCCTCCGGGACAACCTGCTGTTCAAGATGTGCGAGGACGACTGGGAGATGGTCATGAGCGTGCATCTGCGCGGTGCATTCCTGATGACCAAGGCCGCCCAGAAGCACATGGTGGACCGCACTACGGCCGGATCATCAACCTGTCGTCGAGTTCCGCGCTGGGCAACCGGGGCCAAGCCAACTACTCGGCTGCCAAGTCCGGCATGCAGGGCTTCACCAAGACGCTGGCCATCGAGCTCGGCCCGTTCGGCATCACCGCCAACCCGTCGCACCCGGGTTCATCGCCACCGACATGACTGCGGCGACCGCCGCCCGGGTCAAGATGAGCTTCGAGGACTTCCAGGAAGCCGCTGCGGAGCAGATCGCAGTCCGCCGGGTGGGCCATCCCGAAGACGTGGCAGGCACTCATCTCCTACCTGGCCAGCGAGGAGTCCGGGTACGTCTCGGGCCAGGTGATCTACGTAGCGGGCGGGCCACTGTGCTGAGCGCCAGCAGCGGGCGGCCAGCACCGATTCGGCCAGCGCCGGCCAAACCGGGCCCGTCAGCGCGGAAGGGCTCCGCGAACGGGTCCGGGAGTTCCTGGCCGGGCACGACCCAGCCGGCAGTCCCGGCTGGAGTTCCTGCGGGCCCGGTTCGACGCAGGCCTGGCGGCGGTGCACTACCCGGCCGGGCCTCGGCGGGCTCGGCCTGCCCCGGGCGCTCCAGGCCGTGGTCGAGGCGGAGTTCACGGCGGCCGGCGCGCCGGGCAACCAGCCCGAGCGGATCGGCATCGGGCTGGGCATGGCCGCGCCGACCATCCTCGCCTTCGGCACGCAGGAGCAGAAGGCCCGCTGGATCCGCCCGCTGTGGACCGGCGAGGAGGTCTGGTGCCAGCTGTTCAGCGAGCCCGGGGCCGGGTCCGACCTGGCCGGGCTGGCGACCCGGGCGGTCCGTGCCGAGGGGCCGGGCGAGGCGTGGGCGGTGAACGGCCAGAAGGTGTGGACGTCCATGGCGCACCAGGCCCGCTGGGGCCTGCTCCTGGCCCGGACCGACCCGGACGTGCCCAAGCATGCCGGGCTGACCTACTTCGCCTGCGACATGACCGCCGACGGCGTGGAGGTCCGGCCGCTGCGCCAGCTCACCGGCGAGGCCGAGTTCAACGAGGTCTTCCTGACCGGGGCCGTCATCGGTGACGGCGACCGGATCGGCGCGGTCGGCGAGGGCTGGAAGGTGGCCCAGGGCACGCTCATGAACGAGCGGGTGTCCATCGGCGGCACCGCGCTGCCCCGCGAGGGCGGGATGATCGGCTCGGCCGCCCGGGCCTGGCGCGAGCACCCCGGACGGCGCACGCCCGGCCTGCACGACCGGATGCTGCGGCTGTGGGCCGACGCGGAGGTGGCCCGGCTGGCGTCGGAACGGCTGCGCCAGCAGCTGGCCGTGGGCCATCCCGGCCCGGAAGGGTCGGCGGCCAAGCTCGTGTTCGCCCGGCTCAACCAGGAGATCACCGCGCTCGAAGTGGAGCTGGCCGGCGCCGAGGGGCTCCGCTACGAGGACTGGTCCATGCGCAGGCCGGAGAGTGTCAGCTTCTACGGCCGTGACGCCGGGTACCGCTACCTGCGGTCCCGCGGCAACTCCATCGAGGGCGGCACGTCGGAGATCCTGCGCAACATCATCGCCGAGCGCGTCCTCGGCCTGCCGCCCGAGCCGCGCACGGACACCAAGGTGCCCTGGAAGGACCTCCCGCGATGACGAGTACGATCCAGCAGTCATCCGACGAAGGGCTGCCCAGCCTGCTGTACGGCGAGGCGGAGGAAGAACTCCGGGCCGCGGTCCGGGACCTGTTCCAGGAGCGGGCCAGCTGGCCGGCGGTGCTGGCCCGGACCGAGACCAGCGAGCCCTACGACACCGCGCTGTGGCAGGTGCTGGCGGCCGACGTCGGCTGCGCCGGCCTGCTGATCCCGGAAAGCCACGGCGGCGCCGGGGCCAGCTACCGCGAGGCCGCGGTCGTCGCCGAGGAGGCTGGCCGCGCCGCGGCTCCCGTCCCCTACCTCGGCAGCGCCGTGGTCGCGACGACCGCGGTGCTGTCCGCGGGCGACGCCGGGCTGCTGTCCGGGCTGGCCGCGGGCACCGTGACCGCCGCGCTGGCCATCCCCTTCGCCAGCAGGCCCGGTGATACGGGCCGGCCCGGCGGTGCCCCCGGCCAGAACGCCAGCCCGGCCGCGACCGTGCGGGTCGTGCCCCCGCACGCCGGCGACTCCGCGGGCCAGGCCCGGCTGACCGGCGTGGTCACCGGGGTGGCCGATGCGCTCCCCGCGTCCGTGCTGCTCATCCCGGCCGACGGCGTGCCGGCCGGGCTTTACGCGGTGGAGGCCAGCGCGCCCGGGCTGACCGTCACCCCGGTGGTCTCGCTGGACCAGACCCGCCCGCTGGCTGACCTGACCCTGGACAGCGTGCCCGCCCGGCGGCTGGCCTCCGGCCCGGAGGCGGGCCGCGCGGTCGCCGCCGCGCTGGCCGCGGGAGCCGCGATGCTGGCCGCCGAGCAGCTCGGGGTGGCGGAGCGCTGCCTGGAGATGACCGTCGCCTACCTGAAGGAGCGGTACCAGTTCGCCCGCCCGATCGGCTCGTTCCAGGCGCTCAAGCACCGCGCCGCGGACCTGTGGGTGGCGATCAGCCAGGCCCGGGCCGCGGCCCGGTACGCGGCCGCCTGCCTGGCCGACGATGACGCGGACGCGCCGGTCGCGGTGGCCCTGGCCAAGGCGGCCTGCGGGGACGCGGCCACGCTGGCCGCACGCGAATGCGTGCAGCTGCACGGGGGGATCGGCTTCACCTGGGAGCACCCCGCGCACCTGTACCTGAAGCGGGCCACGAGCTCGTCGATCGCGTTCGGCACCCCGGACTGGCACCGTGCCGCGCTGGCCAGCCTGGCCGCGCTGCCCCCGGCCCCCGCTGCGGGCGGCCCTGCCCCGATGAAAGCGGCCGGGTCCCGGTGAGCGCCGTCCGGTACCGGCTAGCGAGCCGGGCCGTCAGGCCCGGGCGAGCGGCCGGTGGGGTTCTGCCGGCGGCGCGAACGTCAAGGAAAAGCAGTGAAATCGGTCGCCGGTGCCGGGGTCGTGATCACCGGCGCCGGCAGCGGCATCGGCGCCGCGCTGGCCCGGCGGTTCGCCGCCGAGGGGGCCCGGGTCGTGGTCAACGACATCGACGCGGCCGCCGCGCGGGAGGTCGCGCGGGCGTGCGGCGGGGAGGCGCTGCCCGGGGACGCGGCCAGCGAGGACGGCGTGGCCACGCTGATCAGCGGTGCGGCGGACCTGCTGGACGGCATCGACCTGTTCTGCGCCAACGCGGGGATCGCCCGGCCGGGCGGCGCGGACGCGGCCGAGCCGGACTGGGACGCCTCCTGGCAGGTCAACGTCATGGCGCACGTCCGGGCCGCCCGGCTGCTGACGGGCCCGTGGCTGGAGCAGGGCCAGGGGCACCTGATCTGCACGGTGTCCGCGGCCGGGCTGCTGACCATGCTGGGCTCGGCGCCGTACTCGGTGACCAAGCACGCCGCCCTGGCTTTCGCGGAGTGGATGTCGGCCACCTACGCCCACCGTGGCATCACCGTGCAGGCCCTGTGCCCGCAGGGCGTCCGGACCCCGCTGTACGAGTCGTCCGGGCCCATCGGCCACGCGCTGATGGACGCGTCGGCCATCACGCCGGACGCCGTGGCCGGTGCGGTCATCGATGCCGTCGCGGACGGCCGGTTCCTGATCCTGCCGCACCCTGAGGTGTCCGTCATGTACTCGCGCCGGGCCGCCGATCCTGACCGCTGGCTGAACGGCATGAACCGGCTCCAGCAGCAGGTTGAGAAGCTTCCTGATCAGTAACCCCCCCGGATATCCGGTTTGCGGCATGCTGTCCGCATGAAACCGGCTGCCACGGGGATGCTGCATCATCTCGAGCTCTGGGTGCCCGACCTGGGCCGGGCCGAGCACACCTGGGGATGGCTGCTGGATGCGCTCGGTTACGAGCTGTACCAGCAGTGGCCAGAAGGGGTGAGCTGGCGGTGCGGTGAGCTCTACATCGTGCTCGAGCAGTCACCGGCCCGCAGTGCCTTCCGGCACGACCGGCACCGCCCCGGCCTGAACCACCTGGCGTTCCACGTCTCCGACCGGGCCACCGTGGACCGGATGGTCGGGGAGGCGCTGCTGCACGGCTGGCGGCTGCTGTTCGCGGACCGGCACCCTTACGCCGGCGGGGAGCAGCACTACGCCGCCTACCTGGAAGACTGCGACGGCTACGAGGTTGAGCTGGTGGCCCCGCCCGCGCGGCACGAGGCCAGCCTCGCCGAGAGCACGCACCGCGCCGACCTGGCGGAGGGCACGCACCCGGCCGAGGGCGCGCACCGCGCCGGGCCGGGCGACGAGGCGTACCGCGTGGAACCGGCCGAGAACGCCTACCCGCCGGGCCCGGACGACCCGGCGGCCGGCTGGATCAGCTGAGCCGGCGCCGCCGGGCTGGCTGACCTGGGCGGGACGGATCACGCCCCGCCCAGGTCGGGCGGCCCGCCCGGCCCTCCCGGGCTGGCCGCGTCTGGGGGTGGCTGCCGGTCAGGCCACGGCCACCGCGGTGCTCAGCCGGTGGTCCCGCGAGGACCGCCCGACCGTGATGGTGAACTCGCCGGGCGGCCAGGTCCACCGGGCTGCCCGCTCGTCGTAGCGGGCGAACACCCGGGCCGGGATCGTGAGCGTCACCTGTGCGGCCTCGCCGGGGGCCGCGGCCGCTGAGGCGAACGCGCCGAGCACCCGCACCGGCCGCCCGTCGGCCGCGGGGCCGGCCACGTACGCCTGCACCACCTCGCGCCCGGGGCGCTCACCGGTGTTGCGCACCGTGACCCTGACCGTGAGGTCAGCCCCGGCGGCCAGGGCGGGGGCTCCGGCCGCCAGCGACTCGTAGGACCAGCTGGTGTAGCCCAGTCCATGACCGAACGGGAACAGCGGCGCGGTCCCGGCCGCGTCGTAGCCCCGGTACCCGACGAGCAGGCCCTCGTCGTAGCCGAGCCGCCCGTCCTCGGGCTCGGCCCGCAGGACCGGGCAGTCGGCCTCGCGGACCGGAATGGTCACCGGGAGCCGCCCGCCCGGCTCGGCCCGGCCGAGCAGGATGTCGGCCAGGGCCTCGCCCATGGCCTGGCCGGGCAGCCAGGCGTAGAGCACCGCGGCGACCTGGCCCGCCCAGGGCATGAGCACCGGCATGCCGGCGTTCACCACCACGACGGTGCGGGGATTGGCCGCGCTCACCCGCTCGATGAGCTCGTCCTGGCGGCCGGGCAGGCGCAGGGTCTCCCGGTCGAATCCCTCGCTCTCCGTCGTCTCGGCCGAGCCGGCCACGATCACGGCCACGTCCGCCGCGGCTGCCGCGCGGACCGCCTCGTCCAGCGCCGCGTCCGCGTCAGGGGACGCCACGATGCCGAGCCGCACGGCCAGCGGGCCCTCGGCGTCCGCTGACGGCCTGAAGTCCAGCCGCACCGCCGTCTCCTGCCCGGCGGTCAGCTGCACCGTGCCCATGACCTGGCCCGGCCGGGTCATGGTCTCGACCGGATCCGCGGGGACGGGGGTTTCCTCGTCGGCGATCATCGCGCCGTCCACGGCCAGCCGCAGCCGTCCCACCCCGGCGGCGCCGACCGTGTGCGGGCCGGAGGTCTCGGCGCGGAACGTGGCCAGCACCGTCACGGAGCCGCTCTCGCCCCAGCCGATGCCGGGCGGCAGCCCGTCATCGCCCCACCAGGCGAACACGGTGGACTGGCGGTGCTCGGAGCCGAGCAGGCCGCCGGCGGCGTCGTGGTACTCGACCCGGACCCCCGGGTCACCCGAGACCGGGTCCCGCAGGGTCCGCGACGGCGGTTCCGGGACCATCTCCCAGGTCTGGCAGCCCGGCCGCCACGGTGACCTCCGCCTGCCCGGCCAGGGCCTCGCGGAGCGCGTCCGCCGGGGTGGACAGGCCACCCGGCATGACCGCCGCGCTGCCGCCGCCCTGGATGACCGGGTGCACCGCGTTGGGCCCGAGCACGGCCACGGTCCGCAGGGTGGCCGGGTCGAGCGGGAGCGCCCGGTCCTCGTTCCGCAGCAGGACGTGGGACGCGGCCGCGGCCCGGCGCAGCAGGGCCGGTGCTATGCGGGCCGGGGTCGCCGCAGCCGGGGCTACCCAGGACGCGTCCGGGGTCCCGTCCAGGCCCGCCCCATCATCAAGGCTGGCCCCATCGAGGTCAGCCCCGTCCGGACTGGGCCCGTCCAGGCCTCCAGGCCGGCCCCATCCAGGCCGGGCCCGGCCAGCGCGCCCACCTGGCGGGCCAGCCGGAGCAGCCGCAGCACTTTGTCGTCGATCAGCTCCTCGGCGACCGCGCCACTGCGGACCGCCTCGACCAGGGCCGCTCCCCAGGGCCCACGAGGCCCTGGCATGGCCAGATCGAGGCCCGCCTGGGCCGTGGGCACCGTGCTGCGGGCCGCGCTCCAGTCCGACACCACCACGCCGGTGAAGCCCCACTCGCCCTTCAGCACGTCACGCAGCAGGCCCTGGTGCTCGGTCATCAGCGCGCCGTTGACCGAGTTGTAGGCGGCCATCACCATGACCGCGCCCGCCTCCCGGACGCAGGCCTCGAACGGCACCAGGTACAGCTCACGCAGCACCGACTCGGCGATCCGTGCGTCGTAGGTCCAGCGCTCGGTCTCAGAGTCGTTGCCCACGTAGTGCTTCACCGCCGCGCCCACCCCGGCGGACTGGAGGCCGGCCACATAGCCGGCCGCGATCCGGGCGGACAGCACCGGGTCCTCGGAGAAACACTCGAACCCCCGCCCGCCGAGCGGGGTCCGCATCAGGTTGATCGTCGGGGCCAGCACCACGTCGATGCCCTTGCCCCGCGCCTCGGCGCCGAGGGCGGCAGCGAGCTCGCGGACGAGCTCGCTGTCCCAGGTGGCGCCGAGGGCGGAGGGGCAAGGCAGGCTGGCCGATGGATTCCGGTCATCCTTGGTGACGCCGCGGACTCCGGCCGGGCCGTCCGACATGACGATCGGCCGGAGTCCGAGGATGTCGTCGCCGTAGGTGCGCCAGCTGTCCGCGCCGGTCAGCAGGCGCACCTTCGCCTCGACAGGGAGCGCAGCCACGCGGCTGCGCTCCTCCGTCGCCTCTGTGGAAGTTGTCATCTAGTTCCTTGCGTTAACGTCCGCAGCGGTCAGGACTTCGGCGTGAGGTGCAGGATGGTGTCCTCGATGTACGGCGTGTTGGGAACCGGGTTCATGTACGGGTTGCTGGCCGTCGGCCACCCGGTGTAGTTCCGGGTCGAGACCTCCGCCCATGCCCCGCCGTTGAGCAGCGGAACCACGGGCACCTCGGTGGTCATGATGTTCTCCAGCTTCGTGATGGCTGCCTTCTGGGTGGCCGGGTCGCCGGAGCCGGCGAACTGCTGCAGCGCGGCCTGCGCCGCCGGGTTGGAGTACCGCCCGAAGTCACCCGCCGCCGGCTTGCCGATCGGGGCGGCCAGCGAGCTGTCCAGCCAGCTGTCGTAGATGAAGTAGGGGTTGGGGCCCTGGTTGCTCCAGTGCAGGGTGGCGTCGAACGTGCCGTTCGCGACGTTGCCCGCCCACACGGTCGGGTTGCCGATGCCGTCCACGGAGGTGTCGAAGCCCAGGGCGTTCAGCTGGTGGGAGATGATCTGGTCGTCGGTGTAGTAGTCGCTGTAGGGGACCGGGTCCTGGATGGCGAACTTGATCGTCTTCCCGTTCTTCATCCACTTGCCGCCGGACTTGGCGTAGCCGTCGGCCTTGAGGATCGAGGTCACCTTGCCCGCGTCACCCGTGGCCGGGAGATTATTGGCCAGCGACGAGTCCAGGTACGACTGGTGATTGGGCAGCAGCAGGCCGCTGGTCGAGGAGACCGGCGGCTCGTAGCCCGTCTCGCCCTGGACGTTGAGCTGCGACCGGTTGATCCCGTAGCTGATCGCCTGGCGTACCGCGGGGTCGTTCAGCGGGGCTTTCGTGGTGTTCAGGAACATGCTCACCACGTTGTTGGCGCTGAAGTACGGCTGGCTGCTCAGCCAGGTGTGGTTTTCCGGGCTCTTGGCCAGGAAGTTCGACTGGATGTTGGCGATGTAGTTGCCCGCGAAGTCGATCTGGCCCTGGGACACCGGCGGCACCAGGTTGGCGTTGGTGTTGTAGCCCGGGAAGTCGATCTCCGGCACGTGCACCTTGGACTTGTTCCAGTAGAACGGGTTCTGCTTCAGCGTGTAGCCCTGCGGCGAGAACTTGTCCAGCATGTACGGGCCGGTGCCGACGGGCTTGGCGTCCGCGAACGTGGCCGGGTCACTGACCGACGACCAGATGTGCTGCGGCACCATGTAGACCTGCCCGATCAGGAACAGGTTGGCGTACTGCGGGTTCGCGAAGTTGAGCACGGCCTGGGTCGCGCTGGGCGCGCTGGCGCTGGCCACCACTGGGGCACCGTTGGTGTTCAGCTTCGGGTTGCTCTTGAGCATGTTGAACGTGAAGGCCACGTCGGCGGCGGTGAACGGCTTGCCGTCGTTCCACTTCACGCCCTTGCGGATGGTCAGCGTGAGCGTCTTGCCCGCGTTGGACCAGCTGTCGCCGGTGGCCAGCATGGGGATAGGCGCCGCGGCGGAATTGAGCGTGTTGAAGATGAACAGCGGCTCGTTGTACAGCGCGATCGAGTTCGTGAGGTAGCCCGTCGCCGTCAGCGAGAACGGGTTGAACGTGTCGGTCATCGGGGAGAGCGGCGTGCTCTCGACGACCAGGGTCTTGCCGGTGGCCGTGGTCTTGCTGCTGCCACCAGATGAACTGCTGCCGCAGGCGGCGATGCCCATGCTCAGGGCGCTGGCCACGGCCAGGGTTGCGAGAACCTTATGTCTCATTGCTTAAACTCCGTTGTGCCCGGCCGTCATCGCCTGCCTGTTGTGAGCGACCGTGTCGGGGTCTGTTATCGGTGGGGCGGGGCGGGTCGGCCGGGTCGTGTTGCCCGCGTGCCCGCTCCGTCTGCTACCGGGGTGTGCACGGTGTGCCGTGCACGGTCTTGGCTGCGCGCCGGGTGATACGCGCTGGTGCTGATCCGCCCGCTAGGCGGTATCCCGGTTCATCACGACTCCTCCCCTCCGGTTGCGGGACTGGGTGATGTGTCCGGATCGTGGCCCAGCCGCGGCGTGTCCAGGCCTTCAGGCCCGGCGGCTGGGCGCGAGCTTTTCGTTGCGGAAGGAAGTGGGCGCCGCTGCGCGGCGGTCAGCCCGGAGGCGTGCAGCCAGCAGGCGCTGACGTGCCGGTCGGCGACCGTGCTGCCGGGCGGGGTGGCTTCCGCGCACACCGCCATCGCGTGCGGGCAGCGCGGGTGGAAGCGGCAGCCGGCCGGCGGGTTCACCAGGCTCGGCGGGGACCCCCGGCCCTGGAGCGAGAGCGGCTCAGGCCGGTCCGGGTCGGGTGCCGCGCTGAGCAGCAGCTGGGTGTACGGATGGGCCGGCTCGTCGGTTAGCGTGGCGGCCGGGCCGGACTCGACGACCTGGCCCGCGTACATGACCACGATCACGTCCGCCAGGTAGCGGGCCGAGGCGATGTCGTGGGTGATGTACAAGATCCCGAGCTTGTCGCGTTCCCGCAGGTCGCCGAGGAGGTTGAGGACGCCGAGCCGGATCGAGACGTCGAGCATGGACACCGGCTCGTCGGCCAGCAGCACCCGGGGCTGGACGGCCAGCGCGCGGGCGATCGCCACCCGCTGCCGCTGCCCGCCGGACAGCTCGTGCGGGTACTTGCCCAGGAACTGCTCGGCGGGGGTCAGCGAGACCCGCTCCAGCAGCCCGGTCATCGCCGTCTCCAGGTCCGCGCCCTGATGCCCGAGCCCGTGGATCTTCAGCGGCCGGCCCAGGTGGTAGCGGACGTCGTGCACGGGGTTGAGGGACGAGAAGGGATCCTGCAGGACGAGCTGGACGTCCCGGGCGTAGTCCCGGCGGCCCCGGGTCACCACGGGCACCGGGGACCCGTCGAGCAGCAGTTCCCCGGCCGTCGGCGTGATCAGCCGGGCGAGCAGCCGGGCCAGGGTGGACTTGCCGGAGCCGCTCTCGCCCACCACCGCCGTGATCCCGGATTCCGGCAGCGAGAGCGAGACGTCCTCGACGGCGTGCACCACCGGGGCTTCCCCGTGGGACCTGGCCAGTTTCGCCCGGCCCCGCCGAGCGTGATGCACGGCGAAGTGCTTGGTCAGCCCGCGCGCTTCGAGCAGCGGGACGCCGGTGCCCGGGGCGGCGGGAGTGGTGGCGGTCTCGGTCATGACTGGCTCCCCGGGTCCGGAGCGGCGATGCTGGGCGCGAGCTGGCCTGCTGTCGGGCCGGGGGCGGGGGGCGTGCCTTGCGCCGGGGTGGCGGCCGCGGGCGTGCTGCCGGGCCGGGGCGGCGCACCCGGCTCGGGCTGGGCCAGTTCCGCGGGCGCCGGCCGGGTGCCGTCCTGCAGCCAGCAGGAGGCCAGCCGGTCACCGGCCGAGGCGGCGGGCTGCGCCAGCGGCGGCGACTGCTCGCGGCAGACGTCCATCGCGTACGGGCAGCGGGGGTGGAACACGCAGCCGACCGGCAGCATCCGCAGGTCCGGGGGAGAACCGGGGATGCCGGTCATGTACCGGCGCGGGCCGTGCAGCGCCGGGAACGAGTTCAGCAGCCCCAGCGTGTACGGGTGGCGGGGGGCGCGGAAGAGCTCGTCCGCGGCGGCCCGCTCGACCAGGCGGCCCGCGTACATGACCGCGATCGAGTCCGCGATCTCGGCCAGCAGGGACAGGTCGTGGGTGATGAACAGGACCGCGAAGCCCAGCCGCTCGCGCAGCGCGGTGAGTTCCTCGAGGATCTCCCGCTGGGTCACCACGTCCAGCGCGGTGGTCGGCTCATCCAGGATTACCACCTGGGGCTCCAGCGCCAGCGCCATGGCGATCATGACGCGCTGCCGCATCCCGCCGGAGAGCTCGTGCGGGTAGCTGCCCAGCCGGTCGGCGGTGATGCCGACCATGTCGAGCAGCTCGGCGGCCCGGGCGCGCCGGGCCGCGGCGTCCATGTCCGCCACGTGCGCCTGCAGGACGTCGGTGAGCTGGCTGCCGATGGACATCACCGGGTTCAGGGCGTTCATCGCGGACTGCAGCACCACGGCGATCTGGGACCAGCGCAGCCGGCGCAGTTCCGGCTCGTCCAGGTCCAGCAGGTCCACGGCCCGGGCCGGCTCGGGGTAGTAGAGCACCTCGCCGCCGGTGATCATCCCGGGCGCGCGGAGCAGCCGGATCGCCGCGTAAGCCAGCGTGGACTTGCCGCTGCCGCTCTCCCCGGCCAGGCCGAGCACCTCGCCGCGGCGGAGCACCAGGTCGGCGTCCACGACCGCGTGCACGGCCCCCTCGCCGGCCCCGTAGTCCACCCGCAGGGCGCGGATCTCCAGCAGGGGCTGCGCGGTCATGACGTCTGCTCCTGGGTCCGGTGGGCGGCGCCGGTACTGGCGGCCGCCGCGCCGGCTGCTGCCGGGCTGGCCGCGGCCGGCCCGGGGCGGGGGCGGACCACGGGGGTGAGGCCCAGCTCGAACCGCTTGGGCAGGCCCGGCCCGCCCGACTTCCTGGTCCGGCGGCGGGACAGCCCGGCCGCGCGCAGCCGCGGGTTGATGAACTCGTCGATGCCGAAGTTGAGCAGCGCCAGCGAGGTGCCGAGGAAGGCCACCGCCAGCCCGGGCGGGATGTACCACCACCAGTAGCCGCTGAGCTCGGCGTCGGAGTTCTGCGCCTCGAACAGCATCGAGCCCCAGCTCCAGTGCTCCGGGTTGATCAGGCCGAGGAAGGCCAGCGCGGTGTAGGTGCCGACCCCGTAGAGCACGGTGAACAGGAACGAGGAGGCGACGATGGGCAGCAGGTTGGGCAGGATCTCGTGCGAGATCACCCGCCAGCCGCGCTCGCCGATGATGCGGGCCGATTCCACGTAGTCGCGGGACCGCATGGTCAGCGTCTGGGCCCGCAGCACCCGGGCTCCCCAGGCCCAGCCGGTGATCGCGATGATCAGGCCGATCAGCACGTCGTTGGTGGCGCCGGAGGGCGACAGGAAACCGAAGATCACGATGAGCAGCGGCAGCGCCGGCATGACCAGGAAGAAGTTGGCCAGCATGGACAGCAGGTCGTCCGCCCAGCGGCCGTGCAGGTACCCGGCGCTGACCCCGACCAGCACCGACAGCACGGTGGCCGCGATCCCGGCCAGGAACGCGACCAGGATCGTGCTCCGGCCGCCCGCCAGCAGCTGCGAGAACACGTCCTGCTGCGTCTGGGTGGTGCCGAGCCAGTGCGCGGCCGATGGCGGCTGCGGCACCCCGTTGGTGGTGGACGAGCTGGCCGACGGGCTGTACGGGGCGACGATGGGGCCGATGATGGCCACGATCAGGAACACCGCCAGCATGGCCAGCCCGGCGATGATCTTGGGGGAGCGGGGCAGCCGGATCCGGCGGGCCCGGCGCGCGGTGAGCGCGTGTGGCTGCAGGGGGCCGCCGACCGGCTCCTTCGCGGGGTTGACCCCGCCTGACCCCGAGCCGCCGACGCCGAGACCGCCGAGGCCGGTACCGCCCAGGTCCGTGCCGGTGCCGATAGACATCGCTCAGGCCTCCTGGCGGGTGCGCGGGTCGAGGAGCACGTACACGGAGTCCGCGGCCAGGTTCGCGAGCAGCACGGCGAACGTGATGATCAGGAAGATGCCCTGGAGCAGCGGGTAGTCGCGGCCGCTGACGGCCTGCAGCAGGATCCAGCCCAGGCCGGGGTAGCTGAACACGATCTCGGTGAGCAGCGCGCCGGAGACCACGAACCCGATGGCCAGCGAGAACCCGGACACGCTGGGCAGGATGGCGTTGCGGGCCGCGTACCAGACCACCCGGCGTTTGGGCAGCCCCTTGGCCTGCGCCACCAGGACGTAGTCCTCGTCCATGGTGGTCACCATCACGTTCCGCATGCCGACGATCCAGCCGGCCGCGGAGCAGAGCACGATCGTGGCCGCCGGCAAGATCGCGTGCTGAAGCACGTCACCCACGAAGGCCGCGTTCAGCCCGGGGAAGTCCAGCTGGCTGTAGGCCCGGCCGGTGGGGAACCAGCCCAGCCGGGTGGCGAAGATGTCCAGCGCGATGAAGGCCACGAAGAAGTACGGCGCGGCCTGGAAGAACGTGGTGGCCGGAAGCAGGTTGTCCAGCCAGGTGCCGCGCCGCCAGGCGACCAGGATGCCGAGCAGCGTGCCCAGCACGAAGCTGATCACCGTGGCCACGCCGACCAGCCCGATCGTCCACGGCAGCGCGCTGCGGATCACGCTGGTCACCGAGGACGGGTAGTAGCTGGTGGACACACCCAGGTTGCCGTGCACCAGGTGCTCCCAGAACGTCATGTACTGGCCCCACAGGCCCTGCTTGCTGTTCAGGCCGTACTGCAGTTCCAGGGAGTGGATGGTCGCCGGGGTGACGTTGCCCATGAGGTGGGCCAGCACCGCCTCCACCGGGTTCCCCGGCATCAGCCGCGGGATGAAGAAGGTCACGGTGACCGCGAGGATCGCGGTGACGATGTAGAACAGCAGCCTGCGGGCGATGACGCGCATGCCGTCTCCTCTCAGCCCACTAGCCAGGGGGGCATGGCCTGGTCGGGGCGGCATCCGCAGCTCTCGCGGGGAACCAGCCGGGTGGGCAGGACGATGTTGCGCGGGGCGTGTCCGGCGTCATTGATCATGGAATAGAGCACCTCGAAGGCGGTCGCGCCGAGCTCCTGGATGGGCTGGCGCACGGTGGTCAGCTGGGGCCGCAGATGGCGGGCGACCGGGATGTCGTCGAATCCGGTCACCGCGACGTCCCCGGGCACGTCCAGCCCGTGCTGCATGAGCGCGTACACGACCCCGAGCGCGGTCTGGTCGTTGGCGCAGGCGATAGCCCGCGGAAGCCTACCCGCGCCGTCGGCCAGCATGAGGTCGATGACCCGGGCGCCCCCGGCCGCGCAGTAGTTCCCCTGCCACTGTGGCCCGTCGGTGAATGTGCCCCCGGCCGCCGCGACCTCGTCACTGAACGCGGCCTGCCGGGCCAGGTTGTCCGGGCTGTCCGGGTGGCCGCCGAGGTAGGCCAGCGTGCGGTAGCCGTGCTCGCGGACGAGGTGGCGGGCCAGCGCGCGCATGCTGCCCTGGTTGTCGCCGCCCACGTTCGAGGTGGTGGGCGTGGCCACGCCCGCCAGCGTCACCACCGGGACCTGCCGGGACAGCCGTTCCAGCTGGTCGGCGTCGAGCACCTGGTCGTGCAGGATCAGGCCGTCACTCTTGCGGGCCAGCGCGAACACCCGGCGGGTGTGGTCGTGGTCGTCCACGTCCACCGAGCTGACCAGCAGGTTGTAGTCGCGGTTCTGGGCGGCGAGCTCGATACCCCGGTTGATCAGGTCCGGGAACTGGAGGCTCTCCTCCTCGTCCTGGAAGATGTCGTCGCCGAGCGGCTCGGTGGGCGGCGGCCGCCGGATGACCACCCCGATGATCTCCTTGAGCCGGGCGCTGAGCGCGCGTGCCGCCCCGTCCGGGATGAAGCCCAGCTCGGCCACGGCGGCCAGGACCCGCTCCCGGGTCTCGGCCATGGGGTTGCCGCGGCCGTTGAGCACCCGCGAGACCGAGGCGATGGACACCCCGGCCGCCCGGGCCACGTCGTAGATGGTCGGCGGGGGGACCGGGCCCCCGCGCCGCTCACCGGCCGCGGGGCCGCCGGGGCCGGGGCCGCCGGTCCCGGTCGTGGTCCCGGCCGTGGCGCTGTCCGTGGCGCTGTCCGTGGCGCCGGGCAGGGGGACGCTGGCGGTGGTGCTGGCGGTGGCCGTCGTGGTCCCGCCGGTGCCGAGCGCGGTGCTGGCGCCCGCCGCGGCGGCGGGGCGGGGGCGCGTCAGGCTGTCGCGCGGGGCGGCATCACCCGCCGGGCCGGCCGCGTCGAACGCGGCGCTGGCCGTATCGCGACTTTCCACCGGAGCGCTCCCTTGCGGTCCTTGGGCCCCGGCCGCGGCGCCGTGAACCGGCGCTGGACAGGGACAACTCACTTCCCGGTAAGCGCTTACCCGCAGCGCCTTAAGAAAGCGGCTGAGTCAAGAGCCGCTGACTTGGCCTGGCAGGGTAAGCGCTTACCAAGCGAGACAAGCTGAGAGTAATTCGCCCCGGTACCCGACTCAACCCCCCTGCTCCACTGTTACGGGAACGTGACGGAAGGGATAAGCCCGCCACCCCGCCGCGCACCCTTCCGGCGGCCGCGCGCCGTGGCCCGCGGCGGCCCGCGGCGGCCCGCGGCCGCCGCCCGCGGGGCGGCCCCGGCCACTTCTCCCGCGGATCGTGCGCGAGAACCGGGCAAATCGCCCCACCGGACGCACCGTCCGCGGGAAAAGTCGAGGTGAGCGGGCCGGGGCCGCCCCTGACGGGGGGTGGTGGGGGTGCGCTCGCGAGCCCCCGGGGACGGAGTAACCGCGCCCGGGGAGGGAGTAACCGCGCCTGGGGAGGGAGTTACCGCGCCGGAGGGAGGGAGTTACCGCGCCGGGCGGGCGGATCGTCAGCCAGCAGGCGGGCCGGCGGCCGCGCCCGGGAGCGGCGCGGGGGCGTCATGCGGCTCGCGGCGGCTTCGCGGGGATGAGCCAGCCGGGGCCGCCCCCCGCGCCGACGTGGGCGGCAGGGGATGAAGTGACGGGCGAGGCTGGATTGGCCGCCCGGCCCCGCCGCCTGAGCGGGAGGGCTTCGGCGCATCGCCCGGACCGGGCTGTCCGGGGCCGGCCCGCGTCCGGTCCAGGCCTCGCGCGCCGCCGGCCGGGGACCGCCAAACCTGGCCAAACCCGCCGCCGGTGCCGCGTGAACAACGCTGTGACCTGCACAAACGGGGGCCGGGGTGCGGTGCCGGCGGTCCCGGGCCGCGACCACCCCGCCTGGCCGCCGGCCTTAGGTTCCCGGCCGGCCAGGTCCGCGCGGCCCCGTGCGCCGCCTGCCGGACCTCCCGGCGCGGGTTCCTTATTTCCGGGTGCGAAACAGGTACGAAACACGATGTCCGGGAGATCCAGGTCCGTTGTCTGCGGCGTAACAGTTGGGAAACGTGAACGAAACCCGCTCATGGGAAACATGAAGCGTTCTAGACGGACACCGAAGTGGCCGGCCGGATTTAGCTAGCCCGGGGGGTTGCCCCCGGATCACGCTGCGGTGATAGCGCGGGAGGGGTTCCAGCAGTCCGCCATGGCCTGATGGGACCGCGACCGGAACCCCCCGGCAAGCACTTCCAGGGTAGCCCCATGGAGGCGGAGAGTAGTGGTTCCCTACGCAAGCTGGCTGTCATCTGGCGATAACGCCTGGCAGATGACAGCCGCAACACTGGTCGGCCTCATGAGCATCCCTGCCCTGGCTGTCTTGTACGGCGGCCTGGTGCAGAAGAAATGGGCCGTGAACACCATGATGATGGTGTTCTGCACGTTCTGCCTGGTGCTGATCACCTGGGCCCTGTGGGCCTACAAGATGGGCTTCGGCTCGCCCTGGATTGGTGGCAGCCTCCACTTGCTGGGTAAGCCGGGGGCGTCACTGGGCACCGGGGCGTTGGAAGGGCAGGGCAGCATTCCCCTGCTGAGCGCCGGCATGCCTCACTTCAGGATCCCGCAGTCGTCGGTGTTCTACTTCCAGTTCGTGTTTGCGGCGATCACCCCGATCCTGTTCATCGGCAGCGTGCTGGGCCGGATCAAGTTCAGGGTCTGGCTCGTCTTCGTGCCGCTGTGGATCACGTTCGCTTACGCGGTCAACGCGTTCCTCCTCTGGGGTGGCGGCTTCTGGGCCGGCAAGGGCGCCCTGGACTTCTCCGGTGGTTACGTCATCCACCTCGCCGCGGGTGTGTCCGGGTTCGTGGCGGCCGCCGTCATCGGGCCGCGGCTGAAGCGCGACCGTGAGCACGCGGTCCCGAACAACCTGATGTTCGTCGCGGTCGGCGCCGGCATCCTGTGGCTCGGCTGGAACGGCTTCAACGGCGGTGACCCGTACTTCGCAGGTTCCGACGCCGCTGCGGCCATCGTCAACACCAACCTGGCCACGGCGGTGGCCATGATGACCTGGATCATCATGGACATGATCGGCGGCCCGGAGAAGAAGCCGACCTTCCTCGGCGGCCTCAACGGCATGATCTGCGGCCTGGTCGGCATCACCCCCGCGGCCGGTTACGTCAACGGCTTCGGCGCGATCATCATCGGCCTCGTCTGCTCGGCCATCGTCTGGTTCGCGTGGAACTACCTCAGCAAGGTGCCGCCGTTCAACAAGGTCGATGACGCGCTGGGTGTCGTGTACACCCACGGCATCGCCGGGCTTTTCGGCGGACTCCTGGTCGGCTTGCTGGCCGACCCGAAGATGATCGTGTACCTCGGCATCGGCAAGAACCCGGTCAGCATCTCGGGCAGCGGCCTGTTCTACGGGCACGCCCACCAGTTGCTGGTCCAGCTGGGCGCCGCAGTCACGATCATCATCTGGGACGGGCTGGTCACGTTCCTCATCCTCAAGGGGATCGGCCTGTTCACGAAGCTGCGGATGTCCGACGAGGAACTGGAGATCGGCGACGTCGCGATCCACGGCGAGGAGGCGTACCCGTCGGAGGGGCTTGCCCTGTCGGGCGTGGGCGCCGCCCGGGCCGCCGAGCTGTCGGCCGGGAACCAGGTGCCCATGAAGGCGGAGACCTCACCGCCGTCGGAGGGCTGACCCGCCGCGCACGTCAGCGCGTGTTCCGCCCGGCGGCCCTCCCGCGAGCCCAGCGCCCGCGGGAGGGCCGCCGGCCTTGTAACGGCCCGCAACGAAAATCGCTTTCCCGCCCAGCCCTCCGCGGGTGAGGCGGCGTCAGTGGCCGCGGAAGGCTTCTTCCAGCCACCAGGCGCCGCGCGACGAGGTGACCTTGGCGTCGATCAGCAGGGGACGCTGCCGCGGGCCGTCCAGCCAGGCCCGCACCGGGCCGAGGTCGTCCGGGCTGCGCACGGTCACCCCGTCACAGCCGAACCCGCGCCCGATCCCGGCCAGGTCGGCCGGGGGGAACCGGACCGTGTCCAGCGGGTGCCCGTCCGGCCCGAAGTGGTGCACCTCGGCCCCGTACGCCTCGTCGTCGTAGACCACGATCAGCATGGGCAGCCCGAGCCGGGCCACCGTTTCCAGCTCGCTGACGGCCATCAGCGCCCCGCCGTCGCCGAGCGCGGCCACAGTCAGCCGGTCCGGGCGGGCGATCGCGGCCCCGATGGCCGACGGCAGGCCGAGCCCGATGGACTGGTAGGCCTGGGTGAAGCAGAACGCGTCCGCGTCGGGCACCGCGAGGTACATGCTCGGGTAGCCCATGAAGTTCCCCGAGTCCACGCTGACCGTGCGCTGCACCGGGAGCATGTCGTCCAGGGCGATGGTCAGCGTGCGCGGGTCGATCAGGCCGTCCCCGGTCTCGTCGGCGTACGGCACGTCACGCCACCGGACCTCGCGCCCGATCCGGCCGCGGACGTCGTCGGTGCGGTACCCGAGCCCGCTGCCGAAGCGGTCCCCGAGCGCGGCCAGCGCGGCGCGGGCCGTCTGCGCTACGTCGCCGAGCACGCCCAGCTGCACCGGCCGGTGCGCGCCGAGCGCCGCCACGTCGTCGTCCACCTGGACCACGGTGGCCTCCGGGCCGATCAGGGTGCCGTGCCGCATGGTCCACATGTTGAGCGAGCAGCCCCAGCCCACGATCAGGTCCGCCTCGCGGATCAGCCCGGCGGCCAGCGGGGAGGCGAAGCCGCCGCTCACGTCCAGGTCCCACGGGCTGCCGCGGAACAGGCCCCGGGCCGCGGCCGACGTGGCCAGCAGCGCGCCGCAGGCCTCGGCGAGCCGTTCCAGGTCCGGGCCGGCCCGCGCGACCCTGGCCCCCCGGCCGGCCACGAACACCGGCCGCCTGGCCCGGGCCAGCAGACCGGCCAGGGCGTCCGCCGCGTCTGCGGCGGGCGCGACCGGGCCGAGCACCGGCCCGGCCGGGGGCGGCTGCCGGTCACAGTCGCCGGCCTGCACGTCGAGGGGCAGGGCCAGGATCACCGTGCGGCGCTGCGCGGCCGCCGTGTGGTAGGCCCGCGCGGTGTCGGCCGCGGCCGAGGCGGGGGAGTGCAGCCGCTCGGGCACCGCGCCCACCGCCGAGGCCAGGGCGGCCACGTCGATGCGGAAGTTGGACCGGACCGCCGCGGCCGCCACGTCCGCCGCGAGCACCAGCAGCGGGGTCCGGCTCTTGGCCGCCTCGGTGATGCCGGTCATCGCGTTGGTCAGCCCGGGGCCCTGGTGCACGCTGAGCAGGCCGGTCCGGCCCGCGGTCCGGGCCCAGCCGTCGGCCATGCTGGCCGCGCCGCCCTCGTGCCGGGCGGCGATGTACCGGGCGCCCTGGCTGACCAGGGCGTTGGTGACGTGGAAGTTGCCGCTGCCGACCACGCCGAACACGGTGTCCGCGCCCAGCCCGGCCAGGGTCGCGGCGACAGCCTCGGTGACCCGCATCCGCGTCAGGCGCGCTCGATGAGGGCGATGGCCCGGCACGGGCTGCCCGAGCCGCCGGTGATCGGCAGCGGCCCGGCGATGACCACCGCGCCACGCGGCGGCAGCAGGGCCAGGTTCTGCAGCTGGGTGAGCCCGTACTTGCCGGCGCCCAGCAAGGATGCGTGGCACGGGAACGGCGGGTCGAACGAGTGGGCCGTGCCCGCGTCGGTGCCGACGGTCTCCACGCCCAGCCCGATGATCGACTCGCTGGCGGCCAGCCACTGCGCGCACGCCACCGAGATGCCGGGGGTGTGCGGCCCGGTCTCGCTGGCGTTCAGGAACGCTTCCTGGCTGGAGGATCTCGCGTCCCAGCCGGTCCGGTACAGCAGCCAGCCGCCCTCGGGCAGCGGGCCGTGCTCGGCCTCCCAGCTCTGCACGTGCTCGATCTCGAGCAGGAAGTCGGGGTCGGCGGCGGCCTGGGCGGTGAAGTCGAGCACCACGGCCGGGGCGATCAGCCGGTCCACCGGGACCTGGGCCACGTCCGCGCCGTCCTTGCCCGTCACCCAGTGCACCGGCGCGTCGAAGTGGGTGCCGGTGTGCTCGCCGGTGCTGATGTCGTTCCAGTACCAGGCGGGGCCGCGGTCGTCGTAGCGGCTGATCTCGTGCAGCGAGAACGTGGCCGTGTTGCCGAACGGCTCGGGGAGGCGGATGACGGGCGTGGTGTCGTTGAGCGGCGCGGTCAGGTCGATGACCTGGATGCCGCCGTCCCTGATCGCGGTGGTCAGGTCAGTGAGCAGGGACATGGCAGGGAGCTCCTGTCTTCGGTGCTGGCTGGCGGGGGACCGCGCTGCCGTTCTACACCAGTCGCAGGCGGCCCGAAGGCTTCGGGAGTCATGTTATAGTCATAACATGGCGGAGAAGAAGGCGGTGCTGAACGTCACGGTGGATGAGTCGCTGGCCGAGGACGTGCGGCGGGCGGCCAAGCTGGAGCACACCACGATCTCCAGCGTGGTCGAGCGTGCCCTGCGCGAGCAACTGTCCTGGGAGCTCAAGCGCCTGGACGGCATCCGGGCCATCGATGCGTACTACCAGGAGCACGGCTACCCGACGCCGGAGGAGGTGGCTGAGGCCAAGGCGCGAGTGGATGAGGAGCACCGGCTGCTGGAGGAGGCCCGGGCGTACAACGCCGCGCATGGCAACGTCTTCCGCCGTGAAGACTGGGACCTCTGATGGAACAGGTGCGTCTACGACAGTGGGGCGCTCATCGCCATCGAGCCGCAGCCGCGACAGCGCTCAGGTCGAAGATCACCAGGTGCGGCTCGACCGCGGAGACCACATCATCGTGCCGGCGCCCGTGGCGGCACAGGTCGTCCGCGACCCGCGCCGCCAGGCCCGGTTAATGCTCACTCTCCGGAGCTGCGACATCGTCCCCTTCGAGCGGAGCTGACGCTGCGCCGGTAGGACGAGTTGCTGGCGCTGATCCGGTACCTCCGACGTGGTGGACGGCTTCGTTGCCGTCAAGGCGGCGGAGACCGGCGCGACCGTCATCACTTCAGACCCGGGCGACATCCGCCATCTGCTGAGCACGCTGGGGCTGCGGCTGCCGGTGCTGAAGCCCTGAGCGGTCAGAGGCTGGCGACGGCGGGGATGACCTCGCTGCCGATGACCTCGAGCGGGGTGATGTCCCAGACGTTGGCGCACCCGCCGATCGCGGCGCTGAAGCCCATCCCGGCCAGCGCGCCGAGCTGGTCCACGACCTGGGCCGCGTTCTCGCCCTTCGGGCCGACGTCGTAGAGGAAGTAGACGGTCTTCTCGATCTCGTCGTAGTCCCGGCCCTCGGCCTCGCAGTGCCCGCGCAGCACGTCCAGCTTGCGGGCCAGGTCGGGCCCGGGGAACAGGTTGCAGGCCTGGGCGTAGCGGGCCACCAGGCGCAGCGTCTTCTTCTCACCCGACCCGCCGATCAGGATGGGCGGGTGCGGCTGCGACAGCGGCCGCGGCGAGTTGAGCGGCCGCTCCAGCTGGTAGTGCCGCCCGTGGAACGGCGTTTCGTCGCCGCGGAACATCTGCAGGCAAATCTGCAGCGTCTCCTCCAGCCGCTCGAACCGCTCGGCGAGGGGCGGGAACGGGATGCCGAGCCCGCGGGATTCCTCCTCGTTCCAGGCCGCGCCGATGCCGAGGCAGGCCCGGCCGCCGGACAGCACGTCCAGCGTGGTGATGATCTTCGCGAGGATGCCCGGGTTGCGGTACGTCACGCCGGTGACCAGCGTCAGCAGCCTGGCCCGGGAGCTGTTCGCGGCCAGGTAGCCGAGCGTCGTGTAGGCCTCGAGCATCTCCAGCTCGGGCGCCCCGATCGGCCCGATCTGGAAGAAGTGGTCCATCACGGCCAGGTAGTCGAAGCCGGCGTCGTCGGCGGTGCGGGCCACGGTGGCCAGGTCCGCGCCGAGGTGGGCCGGGCCGCCGGGGGTGGTGAAGTCTGGGATCTGCAGGCCGATCTTCACGCGGCTGCCTCTCTTCGCGCGGCTGCTTCCAGAACGAGACTCTTTCACACGCCCCGGCGCGCACGCCGGCTGGCCTGGCGTGTGACGAGGCCCCCGGGTATCGCGCAGAATGGGAGCATGACTGGACCCGTTGTGAAGGCGCTGACCCTGGTGACCGAGGACGGGATCCCCATCGACGCCGTGCATCTCCCCGGCCCCACCGACGTGGGGTTCGTTATTGCCCATGGTTTCACGCTGTCCTGGCAGCACGGCGCGGTCTGGAAGGTGGCCAGCAGGCTGCGCCAGGCGGGCGGGGTGGTGTCGTTCGACTTCCGCGGCCACGGCCGGTCCGGCGGGCTGTCCACGCTCGGGGACCGGGAGATCAAGGACCTCGACGTGGCGGTGGCCTACGCCCGGGAGCTGGGTTACCGGCGGATCGCGGCGGTCGGGTTCTCGATGGGGGCCTCGGTCGTGATGCGGTACGCGGGGCTGGTCGGCGGGCTGGACGCCGCGGTGTCGGTGAGCGGGCCAGGGCACTGGTACTACCGCGGCACCAAGCCGATGCGCCGGGTGCACTTCGCGGTGGAGCGCCGTGTGGGCCGGGCCATCACCCGGACCTGGCTGAAGACGCGGATCAGCCCGTCCGGGTGGGACCCGGTGCCGGTCCCGCCCGACGAGGCCGCGGCGATGATCGCGCCCATCCCGCTGCTCGTCGTGCACGGCGACCAGGACCCCTACTTCCCCGTCGATCACGGCCAGCGGCTGTACGACGCGGCCCGCGAGCCTAAGGAGCTGTGGATCGAGCCCGGCTTCGGGCACGCGGAGTCAGGCGCTGAGGGGCCGCTGCTGGACCGGATCGCGGCGTGGGTGCGGGAGCACGCGCTAGTCCCGGAGACTGTCTCCGGTGTCGGGGTCGAAGAAATGCAGTGAGTCCAGGTCCACGTGGATCCGGGCCCGCTCGCCCTCGCGGATCGCGGTCCTGGGGTCCAGCCGGGCGATGATCGCCGGGATCTGCGGGACCTCCTCGATCTCGGCCGCGTCCGGCTCGCTGTCCCCGATGGCCACCGCGGCCACCTGGAGCGGCGGCACGCCCACCGTGCAGTGCGCGTTGACCTCCGCGCCGAGCTCCTCGCGCAGCTCGACCGACACCTCGAGCACGGACTCCGGCGCCGCGTCCGGGCACCAGCGCCGCGTCCTCCAGGTTCTCCGGGCGGATCCCGACCACCACCGTGCGGCCCAGGTACTTCTCCAGCGCCCCATGCTGGCGGACCACCCCCGGCGGGACCCGCAGGCGGTGCGCGCCGAAGATCACCTCGGGGCCGCCCGGGCCTGAGTCGTCCGCCCCGCGTTCCAGGGTCGCCTCGATCAGGTTCATCGCGGGCGAGCCGATGAACCCGGCCACGAACAGGTTGGCGGGCCGCCGGTAGAGCTCCTGCGGCGCGGCGACCTGCTGGAGCACGCCGTGCCGCAGCACGGCCACCCGGCTGCCCAGCGTCATGGCCTCGGTCTGGTCGTGGGTCACGTAGATCGTGGTCACCCCGAGCGAGCGCTGCAGCCTGGCGATCTCGGCGCGCATCTGCACCCGGAGCTTGGCGTCCAGGTTGGACAGCGGCTCGTCCATCAGGAACGCGCGGGGCTGGCGGACGATGGCCCGGCCCATCGCGACCCGCTGCCGCTGCCCGCCGGACAGCTGCCGGGGCTTGCGGCCCAGCAGCTCCTCCAGTTCCAGGATGCGCGCGGCCTCGTCGACCCGGCGGCGGATCTCCTGCTTCGGGGTCTTGCGGTACTTCAGGCTGAACGCCATGTTGTCCCGCACGGTCAGGTGCGGGTACAGGGCGTAGCTCTGGAACACCATCGCGATGTCCCGGTCGCGCGGCTCCATGTCGTTGACCGGCTGGCCGTCGATGAGGATGGTGCCCTCGGTGATCTCCTCCAGGCCGGCCACCATGCGCAGCGCCGTGGTCTTGCCGCAGCCGGACGGGCCGACCAGCACCATGAGCTCGCCGTCGGCGATGGACAGGTCCAGCGACCGGACCGCGGTGGTCCCGTCCTGGTAGCGCTTGGTGATGCTCTCGAGTGCGATCCTCGACACTGGTGTCTCCCTATCCGCCGAACTGTCCCGCGGGCTGGCCCCGGACGCCCTGGAGCGCTGCGTCCCGGTGCCGCTCGACCCGGGCGTGCAGCAGGTGCCCGGCCAGCGGTTCCGCGGCCCGCTGCGCCGGTGTCATGTCCTCCCACGCCGTGGTGACGTACAGGTCCGCCAGGTCCGGGCCGCCGAAGGCCGGGCAGGACGGCTGGGACACCGGGACCGGCAGCTCGGCCAGCAGCCCGCCGTCGGCCGAGTACCGGCGCACCGCCTGGCCGCCCCAGAACGCCACCCACAGGCAGCCCCCGCTGTCCACCACCAGGCCGTCCGGGATGCCGTGCTCGGGCGGCGGCTGGACCAGATCCCGCGGGGCGCCCAGCGTGCCGGCGGCCAGGTCGCACGGGAAGGCGCGGATCCGCGGCCGCGGCTCGCCGGAGTCGATGTAGTAGAACGTGCCGCCGTCCGGGCTCCAGCCCAGGCCGTTGGACTCGGTCACCCCGTCCAGCACCACGGTGATCTCGCCGCCGGGGTCGAGCCGGTACAGCGCGCCCGCCGCCGGGCCGCCGGTCCGCGGCCACCGTGCCGGCCCAGAACCGGCCCGCCGGGTCGCACACCCCGTCGTTGAACCGGACGTCGGCCAGCATGCCGGCGGCCGCCACGGCCCGCCGTCCGGCTGCCCGTCCGCAGCCGACCAGCCGGAACCCGTCCGCCGCGGCGAGCACGTACCCCCCGCCGGCCCGCGGCGCGGCCGCGCCGACCGCGACCCCGGCCGTGTGGAACACCTCGTCGCCCGCGCCTGGCCGGTACCGGTGCAGGTGCCCGGCCAGGATGTCCACCCACATCAGGGCTGCCGGCGGCCGCGTCCCAGAACGGCCGCTCGCCGAGTTCCGCCCGGGCCGGCACGGCCACTTCCCACGACACGCTCATTTGCCCATCCCCAGGGTCAGCCCGCGCACCAGGTAGCGCTGGAAGATCAGGTACACCACGATCGCGGGCACCGCGCTGATGAACGACCCCGCCATCAGCACCGGGATGCTGGTCGTCCGCCCGGCCGACAGCGCGGCCAGCCCCACGGTGATCGTCCGCTGCTGCGGGTTCTGCAGGAACAGCAGCCCGACCAGCAGGTCGTCCCAGATCTGGATGAACTGCAGCACGGTCACGGTGGCGATGGCGGGCCAGGACAGCGGCAGCGCGATGCGCAGGAACGTGCGCTCGTAGCCGAGCCCGTCCATCACCGCCGCCTCGATCAGGTCGTCGGAGATGCCCCGGTAGTAGGTGGCCATCAGGAACGTGGCGAACGGCGTGCCCAGCGCGACGTAGACCAGGATCGCGCCGAGGTAGGTGTTGATCAGCCCGAGCTTCCCGAGGTTCACGTACTCCGGGATGATGATCGACTGCAAGCGGCACCATCAGCGCGGCCACCACGCCCAGGAACACCGTGCCGCTGCCCCGGTAGCGCAGCTTGGCGAACGCGAACCCGGCCGTGGTGGACACGGCCAGGATGAGCAGGATCGACAGCAGGCAGATCAGGGTGGAGTTGAGCAGTTCCCGGCCGACCGGCAGCTCGCTCAGCAGCTGGCTCCAGCTCACCGCCGAGTGGCCGTTCTGCTGCTCGAACTGCGACTGGTTGCGGAACGCGTTGTTGAGGATGTACCAGAACGGGTAGAGCATGACGACCGCGATGACCGACATGATCGCGAAGATCATGCCGATCCGGCCGCGCCGCCGGGCCCGCAGCGCGCGCTTGGCCGGCGCCGCCGCGCCGGGGCCGGCGCCTGGCCGGTGGCTGTCAGCGACTCCGCCGCCATCTACCAGCCCTCCCCGTCCTCGGAGCGGATCAGCCGCAGCTGCACCAGCCCCACCACGATCATGATCACGAACAGGATGATGCCGTACAGCGCGCCGGTGCCGAACTGGCCCAGCGAGAACGCCGACTGGTAGACGAAGAACTCCAGCGTGGTGGTGCCGAATCCGGGCCCGCCGTTCGTCATCACGAAGATCAGGCTGAACAGCGCCGAGAACGCGCTGATCACCGTGATCACGAACGAGAACTGGACGAACCGCTTGAGCAGCGGCAGCGTGACCCGGAAGAAGATCTGCCGCCGGTGCAGCCCGTCCACCCGGGCCGCCTCCAGCAGCGTCGGGTCCAGGGTGGCCATCCCGGTCAGGAAGATGATCGTGTTGGTGCCGAGCATGGACCAGATGAACGTGATGGCCAGCGCGATCAGCGCGCTGCGCTGCCCGGCCAGCATGTCGGTCTGGAAGGTGCCCAGGCCGACCGCGGCGAGCATCTTGTTCATCAGCCCGTTCAGCGCGAAGAACTGGACCGCGACCATGCCGATGACCACCCAGGACACCGCGGTAGGCAGGAAGTACACCGAGCGGAAGAAGCGCCAGCCGCGGACGTGCTCGTTCAGCAGGGCGGCGATGGCCAGCGGGATGCCGATCGCGAACGGGATGGACAGCAGCAGCAGCGCATTGTTCTCCAGGACCCGCCAGAAGGTGGGGTCGCTGAGCGCCGTGGAGTAGGTGCTCGGCCCGATCCACTGCGCGGTCAGGCCGTTCCAGTTCGTCATCGAGTAGTAGACGGCCTGCCCGATCGGGATGCCGAGCAGGGCCACCACCACGATCACCGCGGGCAGCGACAGCAGGATGCCCGCCCGCCGCCGGCGCCGGTCCAGCCGGCTCCGGCGCGGCCGGGCGGGCTGGCCCGGGGACTTGCCCCGGGCCAGCTCCGGCGACGCCTGCGAGATGCTCACCAGCGCATCACGGGTAGCTGCTCCCCCTCTGCGTGCTGGGCAGCTGGCCGAACGTGGTCTGCATGCTGGACAGCGCCGACTTCGGCGAGATGCTGCCGTTCAGCACCGACGGGAGCTCCTTGCTCCCGGTGTTCACCACGTTGCCCTGCACCACGTTGTCCAGCATCGGGTAGGCGATCATGTGATCCTGGCTGACGAAGTTCAGCATCTGCTGGTTCACCGGGTTGGACGTGGACGTGCCGTTGATGGCGGGGATCAGCCCGGCGGCGTTGATGATCTTCGCGGCCTGGCTGGTCGTCATGAACTCCAGGAACTGCAGGGCCTGGGCGGAGTGCTGGGTGTAGTTCGTCATGGACAGGCCATCACCGGCGAAGTCCACCACGCCCTTGATCGGGCTGTCGGAGAACGGCGGCACGAACGCGGCCACCTTCGAGCCCAGCGCGCTGGTGAACTTCTGGGTGTCCCAGGTGCCGTCCACCATCATGGCGGCCTTCCCGGACTCGAAGTCGCCCAGGTTGTTGGTCTTGGTCAGCACGTCGCTGTTGGTGCAGCCGTTGCTCTTCAGCTTGGCCCACTGCGCCAGCTGGGCCTCGTTGGCCGCCGAGGTCCACGGGATCTGGCCGCTGTAGAGCTGCTGCCAGTTCGTGACCGGGTGCGCGCCGATCATCATGTAGCTCATGTCGTACCACGGGTAGAACTCGGCGCCCAGCGGCTGGCCGCCGTTTCCGTAGGTCAGCGGCATGTACCCGGCCGCCTTGAGCTTCTTGCACGCCGCGAACAGCTGGGTCCAGTCGGTCGGCACCGAGGTCACCCCGGCCTTGGCGAACGCGGCCTTGTTATAGAAGCCGATGTAGAACTGGTTCTCCAGCGGGATCACGTACGGGCCGTTGCTGGCGTTGAACTGGTCCGACGTCCATCTGAGCGCGTTCGGGTCGATCCGGGCCAGGTCCGCGGCCGGGATCTTGCCCTTGAGGTTGGTCAGGAACTCCTTGTACTGCAGCGTGAACAGCCCGGTCCACATGACCGCCAGGTCCGGGCCGGTCTTGGACACCGCGGCCGCCTGGAGCAGCGCGAAGTAGTTGTCCGCGGGCTGGCTCACCACGTTGACGGTCACGTTCTTGTGCTGGGCCTCGAACGCCTTGGCCAGGTTCTTCAGCGCGGTCGCGTTCTGCTCCGTGCCGTAGTTCTCCCAGATGGTGAGGGTGACCGGGCTCGATGTCGAGCCGCTGCTCCCTCCGCCGCTGCTGCACGCGGTGGCCAGCAGGGCCGCCGCCGCCGTGGCGGCCAACACTTTCCAGTGCCTCACGGCTGTCTCCTTTCGTCTGTGCCTCGATATCTCCGGTGTCACCGCATAGCCCGGTGCCGGGGGCCTGTCCGTTCAGGACCGCCCGACGACGGGCTCCACGAACCGGCGGTGCTCCTCCGACGGGGCCCGCAGGAAGTCCAGGTCGCAACCCTCGGGCGCCTGCAGCACGTGGTCGCGGTAGAGCGCGGGCCAGCCGCGCAGGTGGGGGGAGGGCGGCGGGGACCAGGCGGCCCGGCGCCGGGCCAGCTCCGCGCCGGGCACGTCCAGCGTGAGCGACCCGGCCGCGACGTCCAGGGTGACCGGGTCGCCGTCGGCGACCAGCGCGAGCGGGCCGCCGGCCGCGGCCTCGGGGGCGGCGTGCAGGACCACGGTGCCGAAGCTGGTGCCGCTCATCCGGGCGTCGGTGACCCGGACCATGTCGGTGATCCCGTCCGCGACCAGCTTGGCCGGGATCGGGATCATGCCCCATTCCGGCATCCCGGGCACGCCGACCGGGCCGCAGCCGGCCAGCACCAGCACGCTGTCCGGGGTCACGTCGAGCGCCGGGTCCTCGACCCGGCGGCGCATCTCCTCGTAGCCGTGGAAGACCAGGGCCGGCCCGCGGTGGCGGAGCAGCCCCGGGGTGGCCGCCGAGGTCTTGATCACCGCGCCGTCTGGCGCCAGCGACCCGCGGACCACCGCGAAAGCCCCTTCGTTCCCCAACGAAACCCCGGCCGGTCGGATCGCCCCGGACGCCGGGGGAGCGGCGCTGGCGATCTCGCCGATCGTGGCGCCGGTGACGGTGACCGCACCGGTGTCCAGCCGCCCGCCCAGTTCCCGCAACAGCGCCGGGACCCCGCCCGCCCGGTCCAGGTCAGGCAGCAGGCCTGCGCCGGACGGTTCCACGTCGGCCAGGACCGGGATGCCCCGGCCCAGGCGGCCCAGGTCGTCCAGCGGCAGCGGGATACCCGCCCGCCCGGCGATGGCGGCCAGGTGGATGATCGCGTTGGTGGAGCCGCCGACCGCGTGCAGCATCCGGATGGCGTTGGCGAAGGCGGCCGGGGTCAGGATGGCGGACGGCCGCCGGCCCTCCGCCACGGCCTCGACCGCGCAGCGGCCGGCGGCCGCGGCCGCGGCCCGGCCCCGCGGGTAGCCGGCCGGGATCGTGGCCGAGCCGGGGATCATCAGCCCGAGCGTCTCGGCCATGATGGCCATGGTCGAGGCGGTGCCCATCGTGTTGCAGGTCCCGGTGGCACAGGACAGGCACCGTTCCAGCTCCCGCCAGCCGGCGTCGTCAAGGCGGCCGGCCCGCCGCTCGTCCCACAGCCGCCACAGGTCGCTGCCGGTGCCGATGCGCCGGCCCCGGAACGTGGCCGGCTCTCGCGAGCCGCTGGTGACCAGGATCATCGGCAGGTCGGCGCTGACCGCTCCCATGATCGATCCGGGCACGGTCTTGTCGCAGCCGGCCAGCAGCACGATCCCGTCCAGCGGGTAGCTGCGGATGATCTCCTCGATCTCGATGGAGAGCAGGTTCCGGTAGAGCATCGCGCTCGGCTTCATCAGGTCCTCGCCGAGCGGGATCGACCCGAACTCGACTGGCACCCCGCCGGCCTCGCGGACGCCGTCCCGCACCGCGCCCGCCAGGTCCCGCAACGGCAGGTTGCACGGGTTGAGGTCGCTGGCTGAGTTGGCGATGCCGATGACGGGGTGGCCGCCCTCCGCGCTGACGTCGAGACCGGCGGAGGCCAGCGCGACCCGGTTGGCCAGCGCGACCTCGTCGTCCCCGCGCAGCCAGGCGTCGCTCCTCAGGGTCGTACTGAGCCGGGGTCGGGGTCGCCTGGCGTTCAGGGCGCTGATGCCGCTGCTCAGGGCGCTCATGGCGCTCATGGCGCTCATGGCGCGGGCTCCGGGACGCCCAGGCCGGGCGCGCCGGGCCCGGACTGGGTCAGCTCCAGCCCGGCCCGGTCCATCCACTCCAGCGCCACCCGGGCCCGGTGCACCTTCTCCCGGCCGATGGCCACCGCCTCGCTGGCCAGGTGCAGCCCGCTGGGGTACAGCGGCCGGGAGTTGCGCAGGCCGAACTTCACGTACATAGGGGAGGCCACCGCGACCAGCTCGGCGGCTTCGTGCCCGCGGACCACCCCGCCCATCGAGCTGGGCGCCTCCACGTACAGGTCGATGGGGAGCGTGGTGGCCGCGCGCAGCTCGGCGAGCAGGCCCAGGGTCATGTCCGAGGGCACGTTGACGGTGTCCGCCCCGAGCCGTTCCAGCTGGGCCACGCTGAGCGGGTTGCCGGGGGCGAGCATGGCCGAGACCTTCCACACCACCGAGTCCGGGATCTCGCCGTCCTTCTGCATCCCGGCCAGCAGCTCCAGCAGGCCCGCGTCGGCGACCAGGAAGCCGCGGATGCCGCAGTCCACGCCGCGCAGCACGTCGTCCACGGCGTACCGGAGCTGCCGGGACCCGCGGATCAGCCCGCCCCGGGAGGGTCCCTCGTCGGACTGGGCCAGGCTGCCGATGTCCCACTCCTCGCGCGGCCCGACGAACAGCGAGATCTCCAGGCCGTGGTCGGCGCCCAGCGCGGCCATCTCGGCCAGCTCCTGCTCGGACAGCAGCATGGCGCCGCTGCCCTGCGATACCCGGTTGACGGTGACGCCCTCGGCGGCGGCCTGTTCCAGCACGGCCCGCAGCACGGCCGGGCCTTCCACGCTGGGAATCTCGATCCGGAAGTCGGCGCCGTCGGGGAACCGGGCCGTGCTGCGCTGGGTCGCGGGCTCCATCGCGATCCCGCGCCGGGCCAGCGCCTGGATCCCGTTCGTCCGGGTAGCGGTCTGGCCACCGAGGGTTTCCTGGCTCCCCAGGGTCATCACGCCACCTCCAGGACCGCCGGGCGCGGCGGTATCAGCTCGTCGTCCTCGGCCGGCCATGCCAGCCCCGTGCTCAGAGATCCCGTGCTCAGAGATCCCGTGCTCAAAGACCCCGGGGCTGGGGGGACCGCCGTGTGCGGTCCCGCGCCGGCCGGGCCCGTGCCCGGGACCGTGGTCAGCCGCTCCAGACCGGTGGCTGACACCAGGTAGGTGTCCTCGGCCTTGGCGCCGCCCGGCAGGCTGGGGTTCCAGGCCACCGCCTGGCCGGCCGCGACCGGGGTGGCGTACCAGAGTGAGTCCCGCTGGGACGGGGCGATCTCGAACTCACGCTGCGCGTAGCCGATCGGCCCGCCCTGGTAGTGGCCCGCCCAGCCCCCCGGTGCGCCCTCCCGCGCGTAGGCCTGGTCCAGCACGGCGAGGACGTCGCCGTAGCGGTTCGGCGGGACGCAGGCGGCCAGCGTGTCGCGCTCGATCCGGAGCACCCGGGCCCGCAGCGCGGCGAACTCGGCCGGCGGCGGCCCGGCCGAGGCGAACCGCGTGGCGGCCGCGTGCAGCCCCGCGCGCCGGGCGACCACGACCGCCATCGCGAGCTGGCGCACCGGGGCGCCCACGGCCATCGGGTGCCGGAACCGCCGGACCCGGTCGTCTCCGCCGACGATCAGGACGGGGGCGTCCGCACCGCGTGATTCCAGCAGGCCGGCCACGCGGCCCTGGATGTCGAGGTCCCGCTCTCCCGGCCGCCAGGACGCCAGCGCCTCCTGCAGCGCGGCCGCCGCGTCCGCCCCCAGCTCCCGCAGGTCCTCCTGCTCGGCCGGGGAGAGGGCGAGCCTCAGGGTGACCAGGTCCTCGGTGGCGTCCAGCCCGAACGCGGGGTGCCCGTCGGCGGCCAGCCGGGCCGCCCCGGCGCCGGCGATGTCCTGGGCGGCGCGGGCGAACGCCTCCGGGTCGTACCAGGGCACCGCGACCAGGTCGGCGAACCCGTGGCGGCGCGGCTGGTACTCCTCGCTCACCCGGTCGGCTTCCACCTCGGTGGTCACCAGGGCCGCCCCGGCCGGGGTGATCACGACCCAGACGAGGTCGGACTGGGCGGTCCGGTCCACCGGCGGGGCCACCGCCCCCGTGGCCCAGGCCACGCTGCCCGGGCTGGTGAGCACCACGCCGGGCACCTCCCCGTGGGCGGCCAGCCAGCCTTCCAGGCGCTCCCGCGCGGCGTCCGCTCGGGCCACGCTGCGGGGCGAATGTTCGGCTATACCGAACAAAGTTTTGTGATGTAGAATCACTCGGTCATGCAATCATTCGCATATGCCCATGTCAAGGCGTTTTGAGACTCGCTAAGGTAACAGATGGTGTTTGGCGATACCGAACGTTTGGCGCTACCGAACAATGGTGTGAGGAAGTGAGCAGGTGACGATGGAGGACGGCCCGGGGGCCGGCCGCTACACGGTCAAGAGTGTGGCGCGGGCGCTGCGGCTGGTCGGGATCGTGGCGGACGGACCCGCCGAGGGCCAGTCGCTCAGCGAGCTGGCCGCCGCGCTGGGCAGCTCCAAGAGCAGCGCGCTGGCGCTGGCCCGGACCCTGGAGGCGGCCGGGTTCCTGCGCGAGACCCGCCCCGGCCCGCGGTACACGCTCGGCACCGCGCTGATCCGGCTCGGTGACATCGTGGGCCGCCAGCTCCCGCTCGGCGACCTGTGCCGCCCGCTGCTCGATGAACTCTCCGAGACCACGAAGATGACCGCGCGGATCGCGGTGGCGGAGGCCGGCTACCCGGTCTTCATCGCCCGCGTCGACGGTCCCGGCAGCGTCCGGTTCTACACGCCGCTAGGCCAGCGCGAGGTGCCGTACGCCTCCGCGGCCGGCAAGGCCATCCTCTGCACGATGACCGACGCTGAAGTCCGGCGGGTCTGCGCGGAGACCGGCATGGCCCCGCGCACCGCGCACACCATCACCGACATCGGCACGCTGCTGGACAACCTGGCCGGGTCCCGGCGGCTCGGCTTCGCGGTCGACGACGAGGAGGACGCCGAGGGCGTGTTCTGCGCGGGCGCGGCGTTCTTCGGCCACGATGGCAGCTGCGCGGGTGCGGTCAGCGTGACCGGCATCAAGGGCGACCTGCCAGCCTGGCGCGTGGATGAGCTCGGCCGGGCGGTGCGCAGCTACGCCGACAAGGTGTCTGCCCTGCTCGGCGGGGCGCCCTACAGCCCGCCCGGGGAAGGAGCCTGATGGCCGTGCTGCCCGGGGTGCCAGAGGTGCCCGAGCTTCCGGAAGGGCCGGAGCTTCCGGAAGGGCCGGAGCTTCCGGAAGGGCCGGAGCTTCCGGAGGAGCCGCAAGCCAGGCCGGAGGTGCGGCCAGCCAGGCCGGCCGGAGCGTCACCCGCCCCGGCGCTGGTCGTGTCGTCGCCCGGCGCTGTGTCGCTGCAGCCGCGCGACCGCCCGGTCCCCGGCCCGGGCGAGGTGCTGATCCAGCCCGCGGCGGTGGGACTGTGCGGCACGGACCTGGACATCCTGGCCGGCCGGATCGACCCCGCGTACGTCCGCTACCCGCTGATCCTCGGCCACGAATGGAGCGGCACGGTGCTGGCGGGCGGAAGTGGCTCGCTGCCTCCCGGCACCCGCGTGGTGGCCGAGGGCATCGTGCCGTGCGGGCACTGCGCGGCGTGCCGGGCCGGGCAGACCAACCTGTGCGCTACGTACGACGAGATGGGGTTCACCCGGGACGGCGCCGCGGCCGGGTACGCGGTGGTCGGCGAGACCCTGGTCCATCCGCTGGCCGCGCCGGTGAGCATGGCCGACGGGGCGCTGGTCGAGCCGGCCTCGGTCGTCTACCGGGGGCTGGCCAGCATCACGGTCAGGCCGGGCTGCCGGGCCCTGGTGGTCGGGGACGGCACCGTGGCCCTGCTCGCGGCGGCGCTGCTCGGCCTGTGGTCGCCGGCCGAGATCGTGCTGCTGGGCCGCCGCCCGGCCCAGCAGGAGCTGGCCGCGACCGCGGGCGCGGCCCGGTTCGAGACCGATCCTGCCGCGGCCGGCGGAGGTTACGACCTGGTGGTGGAGGCGGCCGGGACCACCGGCGCGGTGCTCACCGCGCTGGCCGCGGCGCGGCGGGGTGGCACCGTGCTGCTGCTCGGCCTGCCGCCGCACGGCGCTACCGCCGCTGTCCCCGTGGACGACCTGGTCAACAACGACCTCACGATCCGGGCGAGCTTCGGCTATACCTCGGACGCCTGGCGGGACGTGGTCCGGCTACTGAACGCGGGCCGGCTCGAACTGGGCTTCCTGGTCACGCACCGCTTCCCGCTGGGGGAGTGGGCCGCGGCCCTGGACACCCTGCGCGCCCCCGACCCGGAAGCCCCCCGCGGCAAGGTCCTCCTCACCCTCACGGACTGACCCGCCCTCCACCCCCCGCCAGTCCCACCACCTCCACCAGTCACATCACCCCCGCAAGTCACACCAGCCCTGGAACTCACGCCAGCCCTGGAAGTCACGCCAGTCCTGCCAGTCACACCAGCCCCCCGAAAGTCACAGAACAGGTTCGTGATCATGGGATTGGTGGTGTTCCAGCCCCAGCAATCCCATGATCACGAACCTGGGCGGGATGAGGGAGCGGGGCTGGTGGGGTCTGTGAGGGCTGTGGGGCTGGCGGGGGTGGTGGGAGTAGAGGGCGAGGTGGGATGAGGGTGGGGGTGGGGGAGCGGCGGCTGGGGAGGCGGGTGCGAATCGCGGCGCCGATCAGGACGGCGAACAGCGCGAGGCCGCCGAGCAGGAACGCGTTCCCGGTGAGCAGCTCGATGCCGTGCCAGTGATACTCGGCGAACCAGGGCCGGTCGCCGTACCGGTAGTAGACCTCCGGGTCGGTGCCCGGCGGCTGCCAGAGCAGGCCCAGGGAGAACTGGCCCAGGTCCTGCGGCTCACCCCACAGGCTGCCCGGCCACGCGCCGTACAGGACCAGCATGGCCGCGGCCAGGCCCCAGTAGCCGGCCGCGGGCCAGCGGGCCGCCCGGCGCCAGCGCAGCCGGCCGGGTTCCGCCCCGGGCGGGGCCACCCCGGCCAGGCCGGCCCCGGCCAGGCCGGACCCAGCCACGCTGGTCCCGGGCGGGCCGGGCTCCGGCGGGCCGGCTCCGGCCGGCCGGGGACCAGGCCAGCTCCGGGCGGGCTGGCTCCGGGCGGGCCGGGGACCGCTGGGGCGCCCATGGCGCGGACCGCGTACGCGGCCGCCACCGCCACCCCGGGCACGATCCACACCCAGTGGTGGTCCCAGCTGATCGGGGACACCAGCAGCCCGGTCAGCGCGCAGGCCAGCAACCCGGGCAGCGGATGGCCCGCCCGGTCCAGCATGGCCGCGCAGGCCAGCCCGGCCACGGCGGTGACCAGCGCCAGGGCCAGCCACAGCGGCTCCGCGCCGGCCACGCTGCCCACCAGCCGGGTGAGCAGGGCCCGCAATGACTGGTTGCCACCCCAGCCGACGAAGCCGGTCCGGCCGCCGTTGAAGAACAGGCCGCCCAGCCACCACCGGGCTGAGTCAGCCGGCATCAGCACGAAGCCCGCCGCCGCGGTGGCGGCGAACGCCGCACAGGCCACCGCGGCGGCCCGGAACTTCCTGGTCAGCAGCAGGTACGGGATGAAGATCAGCGGCACCAGCTTGATCCCGGCCGCGACGCCGACCCCCGCTCCCTGCCACCAGCGGCTGGCCCCGGACCGGCGGGTGCCCGGCTGGCCCAGGTCCCAGATGATCAGCGCCATCAGCACCAGGTTCACCTGGCCGAGGTAGATGGTACGCAGCACCGGCTCGGTCCAGAGCACCGCGGCCGCGGTCAGCAGCGTCGCGCCCAGCCGGGTCAGCCCGCGCCGGACGCCGAGCCCGCCGAACGTGAACCACAGCGCGGCGAGCAGCGCCGCGATGTTGACCAGCACGCTGATATCGGGCAGCGCCCGCCACGGGATGAAGGAGACGAGCGCGAAGACGACCGCGGCGAACGGCGGATAAGTGAACTTCAGGTGCAGGTTCTCGTAGCCGCGCCAGTCGTACAGCGGCGCGGCCAGGTGCGGGTCATACCACGGCCGGACATGCCGCACGATGAGGCCGCCGGACTGGTAGACGCCCAGGTCGACCGGGTCCAGCGTCCAGTGGTAGGGGTGGCCCGCCATGTAGGCCAGGTAGCTGCCGAGGATCACCGCGAACGCGATGATCCCCGCCACCGCCAGCCTGCCCCGCACGTTCCCTCCACCGGCCCATCACCTGGGCCCGGCCGAGATTACCCACTATCGCCAGGCCGCAGCTGCCTCCCGCCCCCGCGGGTCCAGGCCTTTACCAGCTCGTGGGAAGCGGCATTCCCTCGCTGTAGCCGGCCGCGCTCTGCACCCCGACCGTGGCCCGCTCGTGCAGCTCGTCCAGGTCGGCGGCGCCCGCGTAGGTGCACGCGCTGCGCAGCCCGGCCGTGATCGCGTCGATGAGGTCTTCCACCCCCGGGCGCTGCGGGTCCAGGTACATCCGCGCGGTGGAGATGCCCTCCTCGAACAGGGCCTTCCGGGCCCGGTCGAACGAGGAATCACCGGCGCTGCGCAGCCGCACCGCCCGGGCCGAGGCCATGCCGAAGCTTTCCTTGTACAGGCGGCCGTCCGGGTCGCGGAACACGTCACCCGGCGACTCGTAGGTGCCCGCGAACCAGGACCCGATCATCACGTTGGACGCCCCGGCGGCCAGCGCCAGCGCCACATCCCGGGGGTGGCGGATGCCGCCGTCGGCCCAGACGTGCGCACCCAGCTCCCGGGCCTGCGCCGCGCACTCCAGGACCGCGCTGAACTGGGGCCGGCCGACCCCGGTCATCATCCGGGTGGTGCACATCGCGCCCGGCCCGACCCCGACCTTCACGATGTCCGCGCCCGCCCCGACCAGGTCGGCGACGCCGGCCGCGGTGACCACGTTCCCGGCGGCGACCGGCACGTCCGGGCTGACCCCCCGGACCGCGCGCAGCGCGCTGATCATCTTCTCCTGGTGGCCGTGCGCGGTGTCCACCACCAGGACGTCCACCCCGGCGTCGAGCAGCAGCTTGGCCTTGGCCGCCACGTCGCCGTTGATGCCCAGGGCGGCCCCGATGCGCAGCCGCCCGCTGGCGTCGGTGGCCGGGTCGTACAGGGTCGCGCGGAGCGCGCCGGTCCGGGTCAGGATGCCCACGCAGCGGCCGTCGGCGTCCACCACCGGGGCCAGCCGGTGCCGCCCGTCGTGCAGCAGGCTGAACGCGCGCTGCGGGTCGGTCCCCGCCGGGAGGGTGAGCAGCTCGGTGGACATCACGTCACGCAGCTGGGTGAACCGGTCCACGCCGGTGCAGTCCGACTCGGTCACGACGCCTACCGGGCGCCCGTCCTCGACCACGATCACGCCACCGTGCGCCCGCTTGGGCAGCAGGCCGAGCGCCTCGCCGGCGGTGTCCCCGGGGGCCAGCGTGATCGGCGTGTCGTGCACCAGGTCACGGCTCTTCACCCAGGCCACCACGTCCGCGACCACGTCAGCCGGGATGTCCTGGGGCAGGATGGCCAGGCCGCCGCGCCGGGCCGCGGTCTCGGCCATCCGGCGCCCGGACACCGCGGTCATGTTGGCCACCACGAGCGGGATGGTGGTACCGCTGCCGTCGCGGGTCGCGAGGTTCACGTCGAGCCGGGACGTCACCGCCGACCGGCCGGGGACGAGGAACACGTCGCTGTAGGTCAGGTCATGGGCCGGGACGTTCTCGGTAAGGAATCGCACCCTTCGATTCTGCCCGCTGGCCGGCTGTGCCCCGCCCGGCCGGCTGTGCCCCGCCCGGCCGGTGCCGGGCCGCCCGGCTGATGCCGGCCCGTGGTCAGCCGGTCGACGGTGGTCCCGGGCCCGGGATCGCCGCCGGCGGTGTCCCATTCGTCCCGGGACAGCATGGCCTCTTCCAGGTCCAGGTGGTGCAGGACCTCGTCGAGCACCTCGTCGTCGATCTGGCGCTCGTCGCGCTGCCGGATGAACTCGGCCCGCTCGGCCGTGGTCATCTCGCGCCGCAGCCGCCGGAAGGCGGCCGACGGGGCCGGCGCATCAGCCCCGCGGGGCTGGCCCTCCGGTAGCCGCTCCCAGGCCCCGGCCTGCCGGTATTCGGCCAGCCGCCGCAGCCGCTCCACCACCTCGGCGGGCGCCCCGGCGGGGTCTTCGGCGGCCAGCTCGTCCAGCCGCCGCAGCCCTGCCTCGGAGGCGGCCTGCTGGGCATTGGCCTGGGCCACCACGTCGGCACGCTCCTCGTCCGGGCCGGCCCGGACCCCCAGCCAGCGGATCAGCCACGGCAGCGTGAGGCCCTGCACCAGCAGCGTGCCGAGCACTGTGGTGAAGGTCAGGAAGACCAGCAGGTTGCGCTGGGGCACGTCGGTGGACAGCGCGGCCGCGGCCGCCAGCGAGATGACGCCGCGCAGGCCGGCCCAGGACAGCACGAAGGTGGCCTGCCAGCGAGGCGCCGGATCCTGCACCCGGATCCGGGGCACCAGCCACCGCGGCAGGTAGATGGACGGGAACACCCAGACAATCCGGGCCACGATGACCGCGGCCAGCACGACGCCGGCCTCGGCGGCCAGCCGGGCCGGGTTCCGGCTGCCCAGGTCCTGCAGCACCGGCCGCAGCTGCAGGCCGATCAGCGCGAACGCCACCGACTCGAGCACGAAGGTGGTGACCCGCCACAGGGCCATGTCCTGCAGCCGGGTGGCGAAGTGCGCCTGGCCGGCGTGATGGCCGAGGTACAGGCCCGTGACCACTACGGCCAGGACCCCGGACACGTGCAGCGAGTCGGCGGCCAGGTACGCGGCGAACGGGGTGAGGAGTGACAGCACGCTCTCCACCAGCGGGTCGCGCAGCCGCATCCGGAGGCGGTGGATGAGGACGCCGAGCACCAGGCCCACCGCCACCCCGCCCGCGCTGATGAGGATCAGGCTGCCGGCCGCGCTGAGCGGGGAGGGGGTGGCCACGCTGACCGACGCCGCGCTCACCGCCACCGCGTACAGGGTGAGCGCGGTGCCGTCGTTGAGCATGCTCTCGCCGGTGAGGACGGTCAGCAGCCGTCTCGGCAGGTGCAGCCGCCGGCCGATGCTGGCCGTGGTGACCGCGTCGGTCGGGGCCAGGATCGCGCCCAGGGTGATCGCGGCGGCCAGCGGCAGCCCGGGCACGTCGAGCCGGGCCGCGCCGCCCACCACCAGGGCGGTGAACAGGACCAGGCCGACCGACAGCAGGGCCAGGGTCCGCACGTTGTCGCGCAGGTTGAGGTACGAGCTCTCCAGCGCGGTGGTGTAGACGAGCGGCGGCAGCACCGCGAACAGGACCAGGTCGGGGCTGAGCCGGAACTCCGGCACCCCGGGAATGTAGGACGCGGCGAGCCCGGTGAGCACCAGGAGGATGGGCGCGGCCACGCCCCGCCTGCGGGCCACGGCCGCGATCGCGCAGGAACCCACGATGAGCAGCAGCAGCGCCAGCGCCTGCGTCGCCGTCATCGCGGCGCGGTCAGGAGTAGTGGAAGGCCGCGAAGATGATAGCGGTCAGCCGGTCAACCATCTCTTCCCTGGGCAGCCGGACCTCGACCGTGAGCAGGTAGTTGATCCGCTCGATCATCATGAGCAGGGCCAGCGCGGTCAGCTCGGCGTGCCCGGCGGGGGTCTCCTGCCCGGCGGCGTCGGCCGCGGCCGTCATGCCCTGGGTGATGGCCTCGGAGAGCTTGAACATGACCTGCAGCCCGTCGCCCCAGACTTCCTCGCCGACGATCTCCGCCTGGCTCAGGATCCGGATCACCGACGCGTGAGCGGCGTAGGTGTCGCAGAAGGCGCTGACCCAGCGGCGCAGCGCGGCCTGCCCGGCCTCGTTCCGGGTGACCACCGGGAACTCGTCCGTGAGCGCGGCCATGTCCACGAGCGCGTCCGACAGCAGCGCCTTGAACAGGTCTTCCTTGTTGGCGAAGTAGAGGTAGAAGGTGCCGTGCGAGATCTTCGCCCGGCGCACCACGTCGTTGACCCGGACGGCCTGAAAACCCCGCTCGTCGAACTCGGCCAGGCCCGCGTCGAGCAGCTTCTGCACCGTCTGGCGGCCCTGGGCGCGCAGCTCACGGTCCTGGGCGGGCGCCCCCCCGCCGAGCGAGGGCCGCCGGGACTGACCGGCGCCGGCCCGCAGGCCGGACGGGACGCCGCTATGGGTGTTAGGTGGCTTTCGAGCGTTTCCTTCTGGCACAGATCCCCTTGGAGCAGTGCCGGGGGTGGCTTCCCGACTCATGTTCGGAGGGTAGCCTGCCCCGGATCGGTTCGCTGCATTCCCCCGTGCCAAGAAGTGCCCGTCCGCCCGGTCCGGCCCGTATCCCCAGATCAGGGTGGGCTAAGAGCCCAGGATCTGTTCCAGGTAGGGATTGCCGAACCGCCGGGCCGGGTCGAGTTCGTCCCGCAGCGTGACGAAATCGGCGAATCTGGGATAGGCCTCGCGCAGGTAAGCCGCGTCCCGGGTGTGCAGCTTGCCCCAGTGCGGCCGGCCGCCCATGGCCGTCATGACCGCCTCGACCTCGCGGAAGTACTCCTCGTGCGGCGCGGCGTGGAAGACATGGATGGCGATGTAGGCGGTGGGCCGGCCGTACGCGGTAGACAGCCAGACATCGTCGGCCGGGGCGACCCGGACCTCGATGGGGAAGCTGACCCGCCAGTCATGCCGGGCGAACAGGCCGCGGATCGCGGTGAGCGCCCCGGCCAGGTGCTCGCGCGGGATCGCGTACTCCTGCTCCTTGAACCGCACCCGCCGGGGGCTGGTGAACACCCGGTAAGCGGCGTCGGTATAGGTCCGCGCGCCCAGCGCCCGGCCGGCCAGGCCGTTGATGGCCGGGATGACGGCGGGATAGCGCTGGCCGAGACGGCAGGTGGCCCCGAACACGGTGTTGGAGAGGAACTCGTCGTCGAGCTGGTGCCGCCACCGGGGCAGCGGCCGGGCCGGGCCGTCGCTGCGGTTGTTCCGCTTGGTCAGGCAGCCGTCCGTGTGCGGGAACCAGTAGAACTCGAAGTGCTCGTTGTCGCTGGCCAGCTCGTCCAGCCGGGCGATGACCTCGGCCCAGCTCATCGGCTCCTCGCGCGCGGTGAGCAGGAAGTCCGGGACGACGCGGAAGGTCACCGCGGTCAGCACGCCGAGTGCTCCCAGGCCGATCCGGGCCGCCTGGAACAGATCGGCCGACTGGTCAGCGGAGCAGGACACGATGCTGCCGTCGGCCAGCACCATCTCCAGCGCGGTCACCTGCATGGCGATACCACCCAGGTCCCGGCCGGTGCCGTGGGTCCCGGTCTGGATGGCCCCGGCGACCGTCTGCTCCTGGATGTCCCCCATGTTCGCCAGGGCCAGCCCGCGGGCGTGCAGCTGCTCGTTGAGATCCCGGAGGCGGCAGCCGGCCTCGGCCGTGACCTCCCCGGCCGCCGCGTCCACCGACCGGATGGCCTGCAGCCCCCCGGGACGCAGCATCACCCCGGTGGTCAGCGCGACCGGGGTAAAGGAGTGACCGGATCCCGTCATCCGCACGGGGAGCCCGTCCAGCGTGGCCTGCGTGACCGCCTCGGCGACTTCCGCGGCGGAGCGCGGAGTGATCACCCGCTGTGGCGCGGCGGCCTGATTGCCCGCCCAGTTCTGCCAGCGGGGTGCGGCGAGGACCATGCCGGGACCTTATCCGAGCGGAAGCCGGGAGAGGCAGCTCAGAGGCCCCATAAGTAATCTCTTACCGCAAAGCTGTAGTCATCTAGTTTTTTCCGGCCCGACGGCGTCCGGCCTTCAGCCGGGCCCAGGACGGCTTATATGGTTAGGGACGCGATGAGACGCCCGCAGCGGCGCAGAGCGCCGCACACCGCCGCCGGAAGGCGCGCCGCGCGTGCCCTGGCGTCCAGTGGGGCTATCGTCGCGCTGCTGGCCGGCACCACGGCCATGCGTCCCGCGCCCACCGGGCACGACCCGGCCCCGTCCGCCAGCCCGTCGGCGACGGCGACGGCCACGGGCGGCTATCGCAAGATCATCTCGCCGGACCTGCTCGTGATCGAGCCGTCCGGCCTGGGCCATCGGCAGCTGGCGAAGCTGTCCGCCACGGCCGGGGTGCGGCAGATGGTAACCGCGGACGGGGCGGCGCTCAAGCTCGGCGGTCACCACGTGAACGTGCTCGGCGTGGACCCGGCGCAGTTCCGGTCCTGGACCCCGCTGGCCACCGCGACGAACCAGCGGGTGTGGACAGCGCTGGAAAACGGCCGTTTCGTGACCTCGGAGCGGCTGGCCACCCGCCGGAAGCTGCATCCGGGTGCGGAGTACCTGATCACCGGGACCACCCGGGAGCAGCTGACCTTCGGCGGGTCAGCGCCGCTGGGCATCTCGGGTATCGGCGCGCTGGTCAGCAATCGGGCCTCGGCCCAGCTCGGCCTGGTGCCGGGGGTGCTGGCCCTGGTCAGCGCGCCCGGGGTCGGCCTGGCCCGGCTGATGAAGGAGGTGCAGGCTATCGCGGGCCGCTCCGCCACCGTGGTCAGCCTGCGTCCCGCGCAGCAGCGGCTGCCGGTGGACACGTCCCCGGGCAGCAACCGCCCCTCGACTTACCTGCAGCTGTTCCAGGCGTCGGCCACCCGGTACTGCCCGGGCCTGTCCTGGACGGTGCTGGCCGCCATCGGGCAGATCGAGAGTGGTGACGGGAGCAACATGGGCCCGTCCAGCGCCGGGGCGCTCGGCCCCATGCAGTTCCTGCCCTCGACCTGGCGGGAATGGGGGATCACGGCGTTCGGCGAGACCGGGACGCCGAACATCATGGACCCGTTCGACGCGGTCCCGGCGGCCGCCCGGCTGCTGTGCGCGGCCGGGGCGGGATCCCCCAGCGGGCTGTTCGGGGCCGTCTTCGCATATAACCACGCCACCTGGTACGTCAACGAAGTGCTCGCGCTGGCCCAGGAGTACGCCCGCGACTACGGCTGACCGGGGCCCGGCCCGCGCCTGGTTGGATAGAGACATGGCGGATTACGACGCGTTCCTCCTGGTGTCCTTCGGCGGCCCGGAGGGCCCGGATGAAGTCCTGCCGTTCCTGCAGAACGTGACCCGCGGCCGCGGTATCCCCGCGGAGCGGCTGGAGGCGGTGGCCGAGCACTACTACGCGGTGGGCGGGGTCAGCCCGATAAACCAGCAGTGCCGGGACCTGATCGCCGCGATCGGCAAGAACTTCGCCGCAGCCGGGATGGATCTGCCGGTCTACTGGGGCAACCGGAACTGGGACCCCTACCTGACCGCGACCGTGGCCGAGATGGCTGCCGCCGGGGTGCGGCGCGCGCTGGCCTTCGTCACCTCGGCCTACGGGTCCTACTCCAGCTGCCGGCAGTACCTGGACGACATCGAGCGGGCCCGGGCCGAGGCCGGCCCGGGCGCACCCCGGATCGACAAGATCCGGCACTTCTTCAGCCATCCCGGTTTCATCGAGCCCTTCGCGGACGCGACCCGGCAGGCCATCGGGGCGCTGCCAGCCGGTATCCGCGCCGACGTCCCCCTCCTGTTCACGGCGCACAGCGTGCCGGAGGCCATGGCCGCGGCCAGCGGGCCGCCGCCCGGCGGCCGCTACCCGGCGCAGCTGGCCGAGGCGGCCGGGCTCATCGCGGACCGGGTCAACGCCGGTCACGGCGGGGGCGGCGGGCACCCCTGGCGGCTGGTTTACCAGAGCCGCAGCGGGCCGCCCTCGCAGCCCTGGCTCGGCCCCGACGTCTGTGACTGCCTCGAGGAACTGGCCCGGGACGGGGCGCCGGGCGCGGTCCTGGTCCCGGTCGGGTTCATCACCGACCACATGGAGGTCGTGCACGACCTCGACGTCGAGGCGGCCCAGCTGGCCGGGCGGCTCGGCCTGCCGCTGGCCCGGGCGGCCACCCCGGCGACCGACCCGCGCTTCGTATCCATGATCACCGAGCTGGTCCGCGAACGGCTGGACGACCCGCTCTCCGCGGCTGGCGGCCACGGCCCCGGCGGCACAGGGCTCCCCGGGCTGTGGCTCGGCCGGGTGCTGCCGCCCGCCGGCCCCGGCGGGCCTGCCGGGCCCGCCTGCCGCGGCCTCATGAGCGGGGCACGGTGAGCGGCCCCGCGGCCGCCCGGCCGGATCCGGAGGCCCTGCTCGCCCTGGCCCTGTCCGCCGCCCAGGCGGCGGCCGCGATGCTGGCCGCCCGCCTGCCGGCCGGCCCGCAGGGCCGTCCTGAGGTGGCCAGCACCAAGTCCAGCCCGACCGACGTGGTCACCGAGATGGACCGCGCGGCCGAGGCCATGATCGCGGAACGGATCCTGGCGGACCGGCCCGGGGACGCCATCCTGGGTGAGGAGGGCGGCGAATCCGGTCACGGCCGGGTCCGCTGGATCGTCGACCCGCTGGATGGCACCGTCAACTACGTGTACGGCCTGCCGGACTGGGCGGTGAGCATCGCCGCCGAGGTGGACGGCCGGATCGTCGCCGGGGTGGTGGCCGTCCCGCGGCACCGTGAGGTGTTCACCGCCGTCGCCGGGCAGGGCAGCTGGCTGCACCCCGACGGGGCGCCGGCCGTCCCGCTGCGGTGCAACGAAGGGGTTCCGCTGCGCAGCGCGCTGGTCTGCACCGGCTTCGGCTACGCGCGGGCCCGGCGGGTGGTGCAGGGCGAGATCGTGGCCGCCGTGCTGCCGCAGGTCCGTGACATCCGCCGGGGCGGCTCCTGCGCCGTGGACCTGTGCTCGGTCGCCACCGGCCGGACAGACGCCTACTACGAGCGGGGGGTCAACTACTGGGACTGGGCCGCGGGCGGCCTGATCGCGGCCGAGGCAGGCGCCCGGGTGGGCGGGCTGGACGGCCGGCCGCCCAGCCCGGACCTGACCATCGCGGCCGGGCCCGGGCTGTTCCAGGAGCTGCACGGCCTGCTGCGCAGCCTCGATCCGGAGCGGGACGCCGAGGAAGCCAGCACCGCCGACTGACGAGCCCGGGCCAGGCCACCGGCCAGGGGCACCGGCCCGGGCCAGGCGGGCTCAGCCGGGGCTGAGCGGCCCCGGGCGGGCCGCTCAGGAGCCGGTCTTGGTCAGTACCCCGGCCGGGCTCGGGGCGCCGCTGCGGCGGAACTTGTAGCCCAGCGACGAGGCACCCTGCGGGCTGAGCAGGACCACGCCGCTCTCGCAGCTCTGCTGGCCCTTGGTGATGCCCTGCTCCAGGGTGAAGGTGCCGGCCAGCACCGAGACCAGCTGGAGACGGCCCGAGCAGCCGAGCTGCGGGTAGGAGATGCTCCCGGACGGGGAACCCGCGGCGAGGCTGATCCGGACGGTCACCGCCAGCGCGGGCTGAGTCTGCCGGACGGTGCCGGTCCAGGTGCCCGCCAGGTCAGCGGGGATCGTGGGGGGCGCGGCGGGCGCGGCGGACGACGTGTGCGCCGAGGCGGTGGTGGGGTCCACCGCGACCGGCCGGGCCGGGCCGGGCGGGTTGTCGCGGTGGGTGATGATCAGGGCGGCCGCCACGATGATGACGCCGATGCAGGCCACGCAGGCTGCGGCCCACGCCACCCGGCGCGACCGGGACACGGTCGCGGTCTCGGCCGGCAGGTCGGAGTCCGTGACAACCAGGCCGCGGCCCGCGATCCGGGCCCGCCGGGTGCCCTCGGCGAGCAGCCCGGCGGCCGGGTCGTTGTGGCCGAGCAGCGCGGTCACCAGGCTGCGGGCTGGCGGCCGGCTGGCTGGGTCCGGGGACAGGCAGGCGGTCACCGTGTTCCGCAGCGGTTCGGGCAGGCTGGCGACGTCCGGGCGCCCCGCGGCGAACAAGATCGTCTGGGACCAGGCCAGCAGGTCCGCTGACGGGGTGGCCGGACCGTACGGCGGCGTGGTGCTGAAGTGGACGACCCGCGGCCCTTCCGCGCCCAGCACCACATGATCCGGCCCGAAATCCCCGTGCACCAGGCCGGCCTGGTGGATCGAGGTCAGCCCGGTGGCCGCGCCGATGGCCAGCGCGGCCAGCACCGGGCCGTCCAGCGGCCCCTCGACCGCGACGGTCTCGGCCAGGGAGGGCCCCTCGATGAACTCACTGACCAGGAAAGGCTGCTCGCCGTCGAACCCGGCGTCGAGGATCCGCGCGGCGCAGAACGGCGCGACCCGCCGGGCGACCGTGGCCTCGGCGGTGAACCGGTCCCGGGAGGCCGAGTCGGGCGCCGCCGCCCGGCCCAGCAGGGTCACCGCGACCGGGGTCCCGTCCGGCAGGCGGGACAGGAAGGTGCCGGCCGAATTCGGGTCCTCCCGGCCGTCCGCGACCCGGCCGGACAGCCGGTAACGGCCGACCCGCCGGAGATCATCGGGCCGCAACGGCGTGACGAGGGGCATGCGGCAGCTCCGCTAATCCTGCGGGGTGGGAGTTCAGTTTCGTACGATACGCACTCTTGCGTGCTTGGCGTGCACGGATCGGGGGAAGTTACCGTCGCAAGCACGTGTTGGGAGCTTTGCGCCCGGCCCGGTCACCGCGGATCGGGCGCCTAGGTCGGTGAAGACACGGACACGACGCGCTGTAGCCCGTACCCTCCGTGTGCGCGGCAGGCGGACGTGACAGAATTCCCCGCCGGAATCGGGCACAAATCACGGCCTGCCGAGCGTTACACCCGCGCGACGAGGCGCATAACGAAGGAGGGGGTGGAGTACCCAGATGGCAACTGACTATGACAGCCCGCGTAAGACAGACGACGAGCTCACTGAAGACAGCCTGCAGGAACTGCAGGCTCGCCGGATGGACAAGTCTTCCAGCACGATCGACATCGACCCAGATGATGTCGCGGAGTCGCTGGAGCTGCCCGGGGCGGATCTGTCCAACGAGGAACTGTCGTTCCGAGTCATTCCGCGGCAGGCGGACGAGTTCACCTGCTCGCGGTGCTTCCTGGTGCATCACCGGAGTCAGCTGGCTGAGGACCGAGGCGGCCAGCCGGTCTGCCGTGAGTGCGCGGCCTGAGAATTTCAGGCCGCCCACTCAGGCGGGTCAGTGAGTGTGCAGGGCATGAGCTGTGCCAGGGCATGGGCGCGGCGTAGTACGCAGGGTATGGAGCGGGGGGATTCGGCAGCGGCCGGCGCGGGCCGCAGGTCTGGCTGATCACAGCCAACGCGTGGGCCCGGCTATCGTATGGGCCACAATTCCGTAGTCCCGGGGTAGCGGCCATGCCGCATGCCCCGGCCGGGTCAGCGAGGAGCGTGCGGTGAGCGGTGCCGCCAGCGTGAGGCTGTGCCTTCTCGCGGCCCTGGCTGGCCTGCTCATCCTGGCCGGGTGCGGTTCGCCAGCGCCGGCGACGGGGAAGGCGGCCCCGTCCCCGCACAGCCCGGCGGCCACGGCCCAGCAGCCGGGTACTGCCAGCGCATCGCCGGGCGGCACCGCCGCAGGCCAGGGGGCCAGCCTGCCGGCGCCTCCCGCGCACACCGTCATCGTGATGATGGAGAATCATGGCTACGGCCAGGTCATCGGCAGCCCGCAGGCGCCGTACCTCAACGGGCTCGCCCGGCAGGGGGCGCTGTTCACCGACTCACGGGCTATCACCCACCCCAGTGAGCCGAACTACCTGGCCCTGTTCTCCGGCAGCACGCAGGGCGTCAGTGATGACAGCTGCCCGCACCAGTTCTCCGCGTCGAACCTGGGTTCTGAGCTGATCGCCGCGGGCCGGACGTTCGCGGGCTACTCCGAGAGCCTGCCCGCCGCCGGCTCGGGCGTCTGCGAGAGCGGGGGGTACGCGCGCAAGCACGTGCCCTGGATCAACTTCAGCAACGTGCCCACGGCCGACAGCAAGCCGTGGACCAGCTTCCCGGCCGGCAACTTCGCGGGGCTGCCCACCGTCTCCTTCGTCATCCCGAACTTGTGCGACGACATGCACGACTGCCCGGTGGCCACCGGGGACGCCTGGGTCCGGGCCCACCTCAGCGGCTACGCCAGCTGGGCGATGACCCACCACAGCCTGCTCATCGTGACCTGGGACGAGAACGATGACAGCCCCGGCAACCTGATTCCCACGATCGTCGCGGGCCAGCCGGTCCGGCCCGGCCGGTACGGCCAGCCCATCACGCACTACAGCGTGCTGCGGACCCTGGAAGCCCTGTACCGGCTCCCGCCGCTGGGCCACGCCGCCACGGCCAGCCTGATCCGCGGTATCTGGAAATAGGCCACCATCACCTGGCCGGTTCTGCCCGGGTGCCGCGGGAAATAAGATGCCGCGCATGGCAGCAGACCTGATCTTCACCGGCGGCCGGATCTACACCGTGCTGCCCGACGGGCGCCGGATGGTCCCGGCCACGGCCCACGGCGAGGCGGCGAGCACCGAGGACACCAGCGCCGGGGCAGGGATCGGGACCGCGGACGGGCCGCCAGCCACCGCGGTGGCGGTGCGCGGCGGCCGGATCGTCGCGGTCGGCACCGACGACGAGATCCGCGACCTGGCGGGCAGCCAGGCGGAGACGGTGCCCCTGGGCGGCCGGCCCTTGCTGCCCGGTTTCCAGGACGCCCACGTGCACCCGGCCTTCGCCGGGATCACCATGCTGCGCTGCGACCTGGACGGGGCGGAGGACCTGGATGGCGCGCTGGCCCGGATCCGGGCCTACGCCGGGGCCCAGCCGGACCGGGAGTGGATCGACGGCAGCGGCTGGCGGATGGAGTGGTTCGACGGCGGCACCCCCTCGCGCGAGTTGCTGGACCGCGTGGTCCCGGACCGGCCAGGCCTACCTGACCAACCGGGACGGGCACGGCGCCTGGGTCAACTCCCGGGCGCTGGAGCTGGCCGGCCTGACCGCCGCCACCCCCGACCCCGCGGACGGCCGGATCGAGCGGCGCCGCGATGGCGAGCCGCAGGGCACCCTGCACGAGGGCGCGGCGCTGCTGGTCGGCCGGCTCGTCCCCGGGCCGGACGCGGCTGAGCAGCTCCGCGGGCTGCTGCTGGCCCAGCAGCATCTGCACTCGCTGGGCATCACCGCCTGGCAGGACGCCATCGTGGGTGAGTACCTCGGCTATCCCGACCCGCTGCCCGCCTACCTGGCCGCCGCCCGGGACGGCACGCTCACCGCCCGGGTCGCCGGCGCCCTGTGGTGGGACCGGGCCCGCGGCGCGGAGCAGCTCGATGACCTGCTCGACCGGCGGCAGGCGGGCCAGGCCGGCCGGTTCCGCGCGGGCATGGTCAAGATCATGCAGGACGGGGTCGCGGAGAACTTCACCGCCGGGATGATCGACCCTTACCTGGACGCCTGCGGCTGCCAGACCGGCAACCGCGGGCTGTCCTACGTGGATCCGGCCGACCTGGCCGAGCAGGTGACGCGGCTCGACGCGGCCGGCTTCGGGGTGCACGTGCACGCCATCGGGGACCGGGCCGTGCGCGAGGCGCTGGACGCCTTCGCGGCCGCCCGGGCCGCCAACCTGGTCAGCCGGGGGCGGCACCACATCGCCCACCTGCAGGTGCTGCACCCCGACGACATCCCGCGCTTCGCGCAGCTCAGCGTGACCGCGAACATGCAGGCCCTGTGGGCCGCGCACGAGCCGCAGATGGACGACCTGACCATCCCGTTCCTCGGCCCGGAGCGGGCCGCCCGGCAGTACCCGTTCGGGGCCCTGCTGCGGGCCGGCGCCCGGCTGGCCGCGGGCAGCGACTGGGCGGTGAGCAGCGCCAACCCGCTGGAGGGCATGCACGTCGCGGTCAACCGGGCCTTCCCGGCGGAGCCGGGGAGCCGGCCGCGGAGCCGCTGCTGCCCGGCCAGGCGCTCACCCTCGCCGAGGTCATGGCCGCGTACACGGCGGGCTCGGCCTACGTGAACCAGCTCGACGAGACCGGCGCGATCGCCGCCGGCTACCTGGCTGACCTGGTGGTCCTGGACCGCGACCCGTTCGCGGCGCCGCCCGGGGAGATCGCGGCGGCCACGGTCGCGCTCACCTACGTGGAGGGTGAGCAGGTCTACGCGTCGCCGGCTGCGTAATCTTGTAATCGCAGGAGTCGAGGCCGGGAGGAAGGGCGTGCGGTGCAGCTGACCACGCTAGGCCGGGGCGGGCCCGCGGTGTCCCGGGCCGGGCTGGGCCTGATGGGCATGTCCGGGATCTACGGGGCGGCCGACGACGGGGAGAGCGTGGCCACCATCCGGGCCGCCCTCGACGCCGGGATCACCCTGCTGGACACCGGCGACTTCTACGGCATGGGGCACAACGAGCTGCTGCTGTCCCGCGTCCTGCGCGAGGTGCCCAGGGACAGCGTGTTCGTCCAGGTGAAGTTCGGCGGGCAGCGGGACCCGGCCGGCCGGTTCATCGGGCACGACGCCAGCCCGGCCGGGGTGAAGAACTACCTGTCCTACACGCTGACCAGGCTCGGCACCGACCACGTGGACCTGTACCAGCCCGCCCGGCTCGACCCGCACGTGCCGATCGAGGACACGGTCGGCGCGATCGCGGAAATGATCGCGGCCGGGTACGTGCGGCACCTGGGCCTGTCCGAGGTGGGCGCGGACACCATCCGGCGGGCACACGCCGTCCACCCGGTCCGGGAGCTCCAGATCGAGTACTCGCTGATGAGCCGGGGCATCGAGGCGGAGATCCTGCCCGTGCTGCGGGAGCTGGGGATCAGCGTGACCGCGTACGGCATCATGTCCCGCGGCCTGCTGAACCGGGACACGGCCCGGCTGGCCGAGGGTGACCCGCGGGCCCGGTTCCCCCGGTTCCAGGGCGGCAACCTGGAGCGCAACCTCGAGTTGCTGGACGCCCTGGAGAAGGTCGCGGGGCAGCGCGGGGTGAGCACCGCGCAGCTCGCCATCGCCTGGGTGGCCGCCCAGGGCGAGGACATCATCCCGCTGATCGGGACCAAGCGCCGGGACCGGCTGGCCGAGGCGCTGACCGCGCTCGACCTGCGCCTGTCGCCTGGCGAGCTGGCCGCGATCGCGGCCGCCGTGCCCGCCGGCCAGGTGGCCGGCACCCGGTACGACGCCGCCCAGATGGGCGCCCTGGACAGCGAGCGCTACGGCCGCGCGCCGTAGCGCGCGGCCAGAAGCCACGGCCGCGCGCCGTAGCGCGCGGCCAGCCAGCACTGCGCTTCCCCTAACGGTCTTACCGGCCAGGATGACCACGACCGGCCGGGGAGCGCGGGGCGGGTCACGGGGAGCGGGGCGCCCGCCGGTGAGAGGTTCGTTGCGGGCAGTGAAGAAGCTCAGCCACGGGCCTGCCGCAAGATGGCCTGATGCAGGTCCCGGGCGTAGCGGAACGCCAGGACCAGGGCCACGATCGCGCCGCTGGCGTAGAAGCCGGCCCCGGCCGCCGTACCCAGCCCCGAGCGCATGCCCAGGACTGTGTCATCGACTGAGATCCCGGCCAGGATCAGCCCGGCCGCACCGAACAGCGTCATGGCCACCGTGGGCGTGAAGCTGGCGGGCAGCAGGTCGCGGGACTGGCGCCGGGCCAGGTGGTAGCAGGCCAGTGCGGCCAGGCCGATGACGCCTGCGGCCAGCCGCAGTGAAACCGCGTCGCTGCTGTTCTCCAGCACCGCGGCCTGCGCGCAGCTGTGCGCGTGGGTCCAGATGCTGAGCCAGTGGTGGCAGTCGGCCACGGAGTAGCGGATCGCACCCGGGGTACCGCCGACGAACCCGCGGCCGAACGCCGCGTTCATCACCCACGCGATCAGGCCGCTCACCCCCACCGCGACCAGGCCGATCGCGCCCAGCCGCCAGGCGGCCATGACCACGTCGCGGAGCACCGCGAGCGTCGGCAGGCGGCGCAGCCGCGCGTCGTGGGCGCGGACGACGGCCCGCACCGACCCGAAGCTGGACACCGCGTGCTCCTGGGCCTCCTGCTCACTGAGCCCGGCGGCCAGCCCCTCGGCCACCGATTCGCGCAGGTGATCCTCGGCCTCGGCGAGCACCCGGCGGGCCTCGCGGGGCCGGGTGCGCAGCGCGACGTAGAGCTGGTCCAGGTACTGCTCCACCAGGTCGCAGTCGGGGGCACTCATGCCGACCACCCCAGCACGGCCTGGATCCCGTGGGTGAAGTGCCGGTACTCGGTCCGCTCCGCGGCCAGCGCGGCGGCGCCCGGCGCGGTCAGCGCGTAGACCCGGCGCCGCCGGCCGTCGGCCCTGGACCAGGAACTGCTGAGCAGCCCGGCGTCCTCCAGCCGGTGCAGCGCCGGGTAGACGGTGCCTTCCGGCAGGTCGAACGTGCCCTCACTGCGGCGGCGCAGTTCGGAGATGACCGCGTACCCGTGGGCCGGCCCGGCGGTGAGCACGGACAGCAGGAGCAGGTCCAGGTGTCCTTTGAGGCGTTCCCGATTCATGCCTCGGAACTCTATGCCTAGAGTTGCTAGGCGTCAAGGTGCCCCGCCGTCAGCGGGCCGTGCCCCGGTAGGCGCGGGCCAGCTCGCGGAGCCTGGTGTGCGCCCCGCGCATGGGGTCAGCCGCGGGCAGGTACTGCTTGGGCATCTTGACCACGCTGGTGTAGTTGGGGTCGCACACGTTGGCCAGCGGCGCCTCGATGGCCTGGGTGGCCAGCTGGTAGGCGTCCAGCTGGTCCAGCCCGTAGTCGGCGGCCAGCCACTGCACCAGGTCCAGCGCGGCGATCCGGAACGCGTCCTCCAGCGGCCGGGCCGAGCCCGCGGACATCAGGTGCGTGTCCGACTCCAGCCGCGGCCAGGCGCACGGGCGGCCCTTGATCAGGTCCACCGCCAGCACCGTGTTCATCGCGCACTCCACCGCGACCCCGCAGGTCTCGCCCTCGCCCTGGCGGGCGTGCCCGTCGCCCAGCGAGAAGAGCGCCCCCTCGACGTTCACCCCCAGGTAGCAGGTGACCCCGGCGCGCATCTCCGGGGTGTCCATGTTGCCGCCGAACGCGTCCGGCACCAGGGCGCTGCGCACCTCCAGGTTGGCGGGGGCCACCCCCACGGTCCCGTGCATCGGCTCGATCGGCAGGTCCGCGGTGAAGTCGCCGCGCCGGGCGGTGAACCGGCACAGGCCCCGGGCCGTGTCGAACTGCCACAGCCAGACCAGCTCGGGGAGCGGGTCGTGCAGCAGCGCGGTGGCGTGGGTGGCGCTCAGCGCGCCGAACAGCGGCACGGTGGTCGACGCGCCCCAGTCCCGGGCGGGCTCGATCGAGATGAAGTGGACGGCCAGGGTGTCGCCCGGCTCGGCGCCCTCGATCCAGAACGGGCCGGTCTGCGGGTTGAGGTAGGGGAACTCGCAGACCTGCGAGACCAGGTCGGTCTCGCTGCGGACCCGGCCGGCGAAGCAGTCCTCGGTGAACACCTCGAGCACCGCGGGCGGGCGGACCCGGGCCACCGGCGCCGCGCCGCCGAACGTCCACGCGTACTGGTCCGCGGACGGCCGGAAGGTGATCACCTGCGGGTCGCTCATGGTTCGTACTCCTCCAGCGGGTCCAGGTGAACCAGCCCGACCTCGACCACCCGGCGCGGGTCACGCCGGTACAGGTAGGCAAGGTAGATCAGGCCCACGACCATCCAGCCGGCCGACCCCGGGGCCCATGTAGGAGTACGGCGGGGACAGCGGCGCCACGAACGAGAACACCTTGATCCCCGCGGCGGTGAGCCAGGCCGGGACGAACGTCACGATCCCCAGCACCGGGATGACCAGCCACAGCACCGGGTTGGGCCGCCGGGCAGCCCGGCCGAAGAAGCCGATGCAGGCCGCGTTCATCACGATGTAGATCGCGGCCAGCACAATAACGAGGGCGGTGGCCACCATCACGAACGCGGTGACCGGGTCATAGCTCAGCCCGAGGCCGAGGGTCACCGCGACGGTGATCACGAAGCCGGTCACGATGGCCAGCGCCGGGGAGTGGTGCTTCGGGTGCACCTGGGCCAGGAAGCGCGGGAACGCGCCGATCCGGCCCATGGCGTAGGCCGTCCGGCTGGAGACGTTCACCCCCGCGTTGGCGTTCGCGATGGTGGAGTTCACGATCGCGAGGAAGACGAAGAACCAGAACAGCCCGTACAGCGACCGGGCCATGCCTTCCCAGGACGCCGCCCCGGTCCCGGTGGTGAAGTTGTGGAACCTGGCCGGCCCGTACGCGACGTCCACCGCGTAGGTGGTGAACACGTACAGCGCCCCGATCAGCAGGGTGGCCAGCAGCACCGCGCGGGGGATCGTCCGCCGCGGGTTCCTGGCCTCCTCGGCCAGCGGCGCGGCCCCCTCGAACCCGCCGAAGGCCAGGATCGTGTACACCGAGCCGCCGATCACCCCGGCGATGCCGCGGAAGCCGGCCGGTGTGTACTTGGTGGTGAACACGCTCAGGGTGTTGTGGCTGCCCGCGTGCACCACGAAGAACACGGCGAGCACCAGGAACACGCCGATCTCGAAGAGGCCGAGGACCGTGCCGAGCCTGGCGGAGGTGCGGATGCCGTAGAAGCCGGCCGCGAGCACGATCACCGCCCCGGCCAGCGCCCACGGCCACCACAGGTTCGCCGGGTAACCGTGGAACTCGGCGTTGAGGGTGGCAGCGGTGGTGAAGCCGAGCTGGAGCAGGACCAGCGGCGGGATCAGGAACCCGACCAGGACGTAGCCCCAGGCGACCAGGAAGCCGATGGCCGGGTGCAGGCCGCGGGCGGCGTAGGTGGCCAGCGACCCGGCAGACGGCATCTCCCGGGCCAGCAGGCCGATGCTGACCGCGCAGAACAAGCAGGCCACCAGCGCGAAGACCACGGCGAGGGGCAGCGAGCCCCCCGCGAACGCGACCCCGGCCGGGATCGACGCGGCGATGGCCGCGCCCGGGGCCATGTCCGTGATGCTCTGGAACAGGACCTCGCGCAGGCCGATCGCGTCCCGCCGGAGGCCCAGCGCCGTGGCGGCAGATTCCCGGACGGCCATGGCCACCTCCGCGGATCATGGTGCCGATTCCGCGATGGTCTCACGGTGCGCTGCCGCCTCATAGGCCCAAACAAAGCCCGGCCCAGGCCGGGGGGTACGCCGCGGGGGTCAGGCCGGGTCGCGGTGCCCGTTGCTGCTGAACGCACCCGGGATGCCCTGCCGGGGCAGTGACACCTCGCCGGTCACGTCGGCGGCCAGCCGGACGCTGTCCCCGTTGACCAGGCGGACCTCGGTGCCGGGCAGCACCCGGTCCCCGTTGACGAACGTCCCGTTGGTGGAGTGCTCGTCCCGGATCGTGGCCTGGCCGGTGTCGCTGACCGTCACCGTGGCGTGCCTGCGCGAGACGTTGTCGTAGCTGGCGAAGGCCGCGGCGACCAGCGATTCTTCCGGGTCACGGCCCAGCACCAGCGAGGTGCCCGCGGGAACTTCCACGTTGCCGGTGGGGAACACCAGGCGCAGCACCACCGGCGAGATGATGCCCTTGCGGGGCGGCAGCGGCTCGCGGCACACCTCGCAGAACACGGCCGCGGGCTCCCGGATGACCGCGCCGCAGTGCGGGCAGTTCGACCCGGCGGCCGGGGCCGCCGCACCCTCCCGTTTCGGGTACTCCTGCATGACGGTCGGCGAGGCGGGCTCGTCGGCCGTCTTGCGCCTGGGCAGGTTGGCGCCGCAGGTGAAGCAGATGAGATCGTCCTGCTGGACCTCAGCGGCACAGGCAGGACAGGTCAGGGTCGCCATGTCGTCCTCCGGGACGGCGGCAGGGGACGTGTTCACGAGAGCCTAACGTCCGCGGGACGGCGCGCGTGCCCGGCCTCGTGCGCGGCGGCCCAGTAGCATCACGGTCATGCGGCGTCACCAGTGGTGAGGGGCACCGATGATCAGTTATGCGCTGAGCGATGAGCATCAGGAACTGCGCCAGACCGTCGCCTCGTTCGCCCGCGATGTGGTGCGGCCGGTGATCGGGGGCTACTACGAGCGTGGCGAGTTCCCCTACGACCTGGTGGCCAGGATGGCCAAGCTCGGCCTGTTCGGGCTGCCGTTCCCGGCGGAGTACGGCGGCATGGACGGCGACCTGTTCGCGCTGTGCGTGGCCCTGGAGGAACTGGCCCGGGTGGATTCCTCGGTCGCCATCACGCTCGAGGCCGCGGTGTCCCTCGGCGCCATGCCTATCTATAGGTTCGGCACGCAGGCCCAGCGCCGCCGCTGGCTGCCCGACCTGTGCTCCGGGGAGCGCCTGGCCGCGTTCGGGCTGACCGAGGCGGGCGGGGGGTCCGACATCCCGGGCGGGATGCGGACCGCGGCGCGCCTGGAGCGGGGGGAGGGCGGCGGGGAGTGGGTCATCGACGGGGCCAAGTCGTTCATCACCAACTCCGGGACCGCGATCACCTCCCTGGTGACGGTGCTGGCCATCACCGGGGGTGAACCCGGCGGGCCCCGGGAGATCTCGTCCATCGTGGTGCCGGCCGGCACCCCCGGCCTGACCGTGGGGCAGGAGTACTCGAAGGTCGGCTGGTGCGCCTCGGACACCAGGGAACTGGCGTTCGCCTCGTGCCGGGTCCCGGCGGACCATCTGCTCGGCGCCCGCGGCCGCGGCTACGCCCAGTTCCTGGAGATCCTGGACGAGGGCCGGATCGCCATCGCCGCGCTCGCGGTCGGCCTGGCCCAGGGCTGCGTGGACGAATGCCTGCGGTACGCCGGCGAGCGGGCCGCGTTCGGCCACCGGCTCGGGCATTACCAGGCGATCCGCTTCAAGCTCGCCGATATGGAGGCGCGTACCCACGGCGCGCGGCTGGCCTGGTACGACGCCGCGTCCCGCCTGGTGGCGGGGCAGCCAGTCAAGCGGCAGGCGGCCATCGCCAAGCTGGTGGCGGCCAACGCGGCCATGGACAACGCGCGGGAGGCGACCCAGATCTTCGGCGGCTACGGGTTCATGAACGAGTTCCCGGTCGCGCGGTTCTACCGCGACGCCAAGGTGCTGGAGATCGGCGAGGGTACCTCCGAGGTGCAGCGGATGATCATCGCACGGGAACTCGGGGTCCCGGAGTAGGGAGCGGCGCGGGTGGTTATGGCCGAAAGGCCCGGCCGCCGAATAGCCGGCCCGCGGTGGCGGGAGGCGGCCGCGGCGGCCGCGGCCGCATCAATCAGGTATCCCGGTCCCGCCCATCCCTGTTTCCGCGCGGGAATGGCTGGCCCGGCCGCGGCGATGGGCGCGGCCCGCCCCGGTCGCTGCCCCGCTGCATCCGGCCGTCAGCGGGAGGGGCCGCGGCGTGCTGGCCGGCTCCGGCGCACGGGGTGCGGGACGCCCGGGCGGCGGGGCCCCGGAGCCGTCCCGCAGGAGGTCACCAGCGGCGCCGGGAGCGGCGGGGGGCCGCCGAGGCGGCTCTCCCCGGATCACCCTGTACCCCCTGTACCTGGGTACTCTTAGCGTTCTTCGCACATACACGGCTTAGTTAGTACAGAACGAGCCACGATCGGAGCGCCGGAGAGTACCCTACTCACGTCGAGCTATCCGGCAAACATCACGCTAGAGCAGGACTTTCCTGGCATAAGGTATTGATCACTGCCGATAGTGAGACGTTAGGGTTAGCCCCTTGGCCGCGCCCGTGCGGCGGGCACGCAGAATCGTCACCCGGGAAGGGGTGCGTCATGTCAGTTCCGCCGCAAGTACCGCGGGCCTGCTGGCTCGCCACACAAGCCAGGTGAGAGGTGCAGAGGCTGTGCGGTCCCGCAGCAAGATGACCGGTAACGGGCTGGCTGGTGGCTCAGCGTCAGTTCAGCCGTCTACCGAGGTTGGCCCAGCGTCCCGCGCGCCCGCGGACCTCGACGGCCGGGACGACGGTGCCGAGGCCGGGGGAGCAGGCCAGGCCAGGCGCCCGGGCACCAGCTCACGCCGCGCGCTCAAGAACTGGCGGGTGCGCTCCCGCCTGGTCCTGCTGATTGCCATCCCCACGCTGACCGCGGTCGTGCTGGGCGGCATCTCGATCCTGTCCTACGCGCGCAGCGCCACGGCCGACGGGCGGGTCCAGCAGCTCGCCGCGCTCAGCGCGAACGTGACGGTCCTGGCCCAGCGCCTGGAGGACGAGCGGGACCAGACGGTCCGCTACATCGGGCTCGGGAACCCGAAACAGGGCAGCGGCCGCAAATCCCCGCATAACGCCGGGGTGACCGAGCTGGCGGTGGTGAAACAGCAGCAGGCGCTGAGCAACCAGAGCGCAGCCGTGGTGCGCTCCGAGCTGAGCCAGATCAACGGCTCGTTCTCGGCGCAGGCCCAGCAGGAGGCGGCGACGGCGCTTACCGGGCTGCAGAACCTGAATCAGCTGCGGGCGGCGGCGACGCTGACGTATCTGCCGGCCCTGGTCGTGGTGCAGAAATACGCCACCGTCCTCCAGCAGCTGATCGCGCTCATCGACGTGACCAGCCAGGGCGCCAGTGACGCGACGCTCGCCCAGTCCATCCGGGTGCTCGGCCTCGTGTCGAGGATGAAGGAGCAGGCCTCCGAGCAGCGCGCGATCCTCACCAACGGCCTGCTGGTCGGCCAGCTCACCCCGAACGAGCTGACCGCGCTCAACTCGGCGCTCGCCGAGCAGCAGAGCAACCTGAACTCGTTCAACACCACGGCCAGCATCGCGCAGCGCAACCTGTGGGACACCAGCGTGGCCAAGTCCTTCGTCTTCGAGGCCAACCAGGAAGAGACCCAGGCGATCGCCACGCAGGCGCAGACCGGGTCGCTGAAGACCGACAACAACACGGTGGACGACTGGTACGGCGCCATGTCCAACGTGATCGACGACCAGATGGGCTCGGTTGAGCAGGCCCTGTCCGCGCAGATCAGCTCCCGGGCGGCGGCGCTGCACAAGTCGGCCCTGACCGCGGCCATCGCGGTCGGCGCGGCGGTCCTGCTGGTGCTGGCGCTCTCCCTCTTCCTGACCGTGGTCATCGGCCGCTCGATGGTCCGCCCGCTGCGGCGGCTGCGGGCGGGCGCCCTGGAAGTGGCGGGCGTGCGGCTGCCCGAGATGGTCCGGCGGATGAGCGAGGCCGACGGCGGCGGCTCCTTCGATGTCGCCCCCATCGACGTGGACTCCTCCGACGAGATCGGTGAAGTGGCGCGGGCGTTCGACCAGGTCCACCGGGAAGCGCTCCGGCTGGCCGCGAACGAGGCCGCGCTGCGCGGGAACGTCAACGCGATGTTCGTGAACCTGTCCCGGCGCAGCCAGTCCCTCGTCGAACGCCAGATCCGGCTGATCGACGATCTCGAGCAGGGTGAGCAGGACCCGGAGCGGCTGTCCAACCTGTTCCAGATGGACCACCTCGCCACCCGCATGCGCCGCAACTCTGAGAACCTCCTGGTCCTCGCGGGCCACGAGGTGTCCCGGCGGTGGAACCAGCCGGTGGCCCTGGTGGACGTCCTGCGTGCGGCGGTCTCCGAGATCGAGCAGTACGAGCGGGTCTCCATGAACGTGCAGCCCGGCATCTCGGTCCGCGGCCAGGCCGTCAACGACGTGGTGCACCTGGTGGCCGAGCTGGTGGAGAACGCTACCTCGTTCTCGTCCGCGGAGACGCCGGTGACCGTGTCCGGGCACCTGCTGAACAGCGGGGGAGTCCTGCTCGACATCAGCGACCAGGGTGTCGGCATGGGCGCCGAGGAGATGGCGCACGCCAACTGGCGGCTGGACAACCCGCCGGTGGTGGACGTGGCCGTGTCCCGCCGCATGGGCCTGTTCGTGGTCGCCCGGCTGGCCGCGCGGCACGGCATCCGGGTCCGGCTGCGCCCGGCCACGACGGGCGGCCTGACCGCCCTGGTCTGGCTGCCCGACGAGACCGTGACCCACGAGGGCAACGGCTCCCCCGGCGGGCTGCGCCGCTTCGAGCGGAACGGCTCCGCCAGCGCCGACCCCATGGACGCCCTGTCCGGCAACGGAAACGGCAACGGGGGCGGCGGCGAGTGGGGACCGCGCCGCGGCCGCACGGCCGCCGAGGAGGCGGTCAACGCCGCCCGCGCGCCGCGCTTCACCCCGCTGCACGCCGAGAACGGTGATTCGGCAGCCACGGCCGGCTTCCCGGCCATCAGCCCGTCCAGCCCGTCCTGGGATGATCCGGGCCCGTCGTCGCCCAGCCCGGTGCCGCCCGGGCCCGCCTGGGACGATGCCCCGTCCCAGCCAGACACGCCGTCCTGGGAGAGCCCCGCGTCCCAGCCGTCCCTCTCGTCCTGGGATGACCCGCCGCTGGGCAACCCGGCCGCGGCGGCGCCGCCGCCCGCGGCGAGCACCGGCCCGCTCCCGTCGGTGCCCGGTAACGGCACGGCGGCGTTCGGCACGTCGCTGAGCGGTGACGGCGCCAGCCAGCCGCCCCGGCTGCCGACCCGGCCCGTCCGGAACCTCAGCGGCGGCGATCCCGGCCAGGCCCGGCGGCAGGTCGTCGTGCCGTCGGCCGCCCCGGCTGGCGAGGGCAACCGGCTGCCCATCTTTGAATCGGTGGAGTCGGACTGGTTCCGCCGCGGCCGGCACAGTGCTGACCGGCCGAACTCTGGTGCTCCCGCACCGGAAACCAGCAACGGCAACAACACGGGCGGCTGGGCCGCCTCCGCCGCGGATGAGGGCTGGCGGGCCGCCGAGGCGGTCAGCAAGCCGGCGTCGGGCGGGGTGACCCTGTCCGGCCTCCCGAAGCGCGTGCCCAAGGCCAACCTGGTGCCCGGGACCGTGGGGGCCAGCGCCGAGGCGGCAGCGCCTGCCCCAGTTCGCTCGCCTGCGGTGACCAGACAGCGCTTCGCCAGCTTCCAGCGAGGCGTTCGCGAAGCGCGGGCCGCCGCGGACAGCGATGATGATGCTGGCGGTGAGGGAGACGATGTGACATGAGGGGTCGAGCCGGATTGCCGTACATGCTGGTGCTTATGGTGGGGTCGCCGAGAGAGGAGGGTTCGTGAGTCCGCTAACCCGTCCGGTCCAGGACCTGAACTGGCTGATCACGAACTTCGTGGAGAGGGTCCCGTCCGTCGCGCATGCCATTGTGGTCTCGTCCGACGGACTGCCCCTGGCCTACTCGAACGGCTTTCCGCCGGACCGGGTCGATCAGCTGGCGGCCGTGACTTCCGGGCTGACCAGCCTGACGCAGGGCGCTTCCCGGGTCTTCGAAGGCGGCCCGGTGACTCAGACGGTCGTGGAAATGCAGCGCGGCTTGCTGCTGGTGATGGCGATCAGCGACGGATCGAGCCTGGCCGTGCTCGCGTCCGCTGATTGTGACATGGGCCTGGTGGCCTACGAGATGGCGCTCCTCGTTGAGCGGGTGGGACGGGCTCTCACGCCGGATATGCGTGGGGCTCTGCGGTCGGAGGATGGCAGATAGTGACAGGAGAGACCGTTGTCCGGCCCCGGCCTGGATGACTGGCCGCCGACAGGTGGCCAACGCGGCACCGGGTCTGGCGGAGGAAAGCGTTCACGTGGGGCCGAACCCGCTGGGAGCGGGCTGGTCCGGCCGTATGCGGTGACCGGGGGCAGGACTAAGCCCCGGTACCAGCTCCAGATCGAGGCGATGGTGGCTGCGTCTCACTACGAGGCGCGTGATCTTTCGAGCCTCAGCCCGGAATGCCAGGCCATTCTCGGGTTCTGCCGTGATTGGCGTTCAGTGGCGGAGATATCCGCCGTGCTCAGGATGCCCCTGGGCGTGGCTCGTGTCCTGGTCGCTGATATGGCGGTGGAAGGGCTGGTCAGGGTTCACCAGCTGGACCATGCACATGGCCGCCCAGATCTCAACCTGCTCGAAAGGGTGCTCAGTGGACTTCGCAAGCTCTAGTCCCGTGCGCGGTGCGGCTGGGGATACCGCCGCCATGACATCGGTCAAGATTGTCGTGGCGGGTGGTTTCGGTGTCGGCAAGACCACCTTCGTCGGATCGGTGTCCGAGATCACCCCGCTGACCACAGAGGCGGTCATGACGTCGGCCAGCGCCGGGGTTGACGACCTGTCGGCGGTCCCCGACAAGACCACCACCACGGTGGCCATGGACTTCGGCCGGGTGACGCTGGATGCCGGGCTGATCCTGTACCTGTTCGGCACGCCTGGCCAGCACCGGTTCTGGTTCATGTGGGACGACCTGATCCAGGGCGCGATCGGTGCGGTCGTCCTGGTGGACACGCGCCGGCTGGCGGACTCGTTCCCCGCCGTCGACTACTTCGAGACGGCGGGCCTGCCGTTCATCGTGGCGATCAACGGTTTCCACGGCGAGTTCCCGCACGGCGTGCAGGACGTCGCGGAGGCCCTGTCGGTCAGCCCGAACGTCCCGGTCGTCCAGTGTGACGCCCGGGGCCGCAAGTCCACCAAGGCGGCGCTCATCGCACTGGTGGAGCACGCCATGACCATGCAGCTCAGCCCCAGGTAACACGGCCCGTCCCAGCGGGGCCGCCTGCGGGCCGCCCGGGGCCCGGCGGACGCTGACGTCCCGCCGGCCCGCGCTGCGATAAGGTTCTGGCGGTGCCGGGGCGGTAGCTCAGCCGGTCAGAGCAGCGGACTCATAATCCGTCGGTCGTGGGTTCGAGCCCCACCCGCCCCACCAGCCTGTATGTAGTAGCTCTGCCCGGGTAGCCCGGCCGCGGAGGCGATGAGCAGGCCGGGAGTTCTCAGGCGCGGGCGAGGGTGGTGACCGTGCCCGAGCGGCCCTTGAACTTCAGCGCCCCGTCGGCCGAGTCCACGTACAGGACGCCCCCGTGGGCGGGCGTGGCCGGCTCGGCCTGGGGGGTGAGGGCCAGCAGCCCGTCCAGGTCCAGCTGGCCGTGGTTGTCCGGCGACGGAACCACGGTCTCCACGCCGGTCAGGGTGTTGTTCTCCAGGTCCAGCGTGGCAGCGCCGTTCGCCTCCGGAGCGACCGAGATGATCGGGCTGCTCGTCCCGGTCGTGACCGCGAGCCCGGTGCGCTCGGTGCCGCCGGCGTCCAGGTAGTTGAGCTTGACGAACGTGCCCGCACCGCCACGGGCCAGTAGCTCGAGGTTGCCTCGGGCCACCGAGGTGATGAAGGCCAGGTTGGCGATCGACTGGCCGTTGCCGGCCAGTTGGTTGACCAGGTACGCGCCGGCGATGCCGCCGTCCGGCTGAAAATGAGTTGTCACGGAAAGTAGCCTAGCGGCCACGCAACCGCCACGTCGGTCACTCCGGTGAGGGCTGATTCCAGAGGTCACGCAGCAGCCAGGCCGCCGCTTTGGGCTGCCGGTCCCGGGTGAAGACACCCTTGTGGTTGCCGCCCGGCCGGTGCACCGCCTGTGCGGTGGCGAAGTCGGCGAAGTTCCACACGTGCTCGCCGATCACCTCGGGGATCCGCCGGAACACCCGCGCGGACAGCGCGATCAGCGCCGTCTGGTAGTCCTCGGACCACATGACCGGCGGCAGCGCGTGCAGTCCCGCCAGGGCGTCGGCCCCGAACTCGGTTACCACGATGGGCTTGCCGCGGCGGGCCCAGGCCCGCAGCTCGGCTTCCAGCTCCCGCTCGGCCGACTCCAGGTCGCCGCCGCCGGCGTACCAGCCGTAGTAGCGGTTCACGCAGACCAGGTCGAACAGGTCGGTGACCACATCGGCATCGGGGGGCGCGGTGGCGACGTTGGCGAAGCAGACCGGGCGGCTCGCGTCCAGCTCACGTGCGGCGGCGGCGAGCGGCGCGAAGTACGCGCGGGCGGCAGGCTCGGCCGTATCCGGCTCGTTCGCGATGGACCAGGCGATGACGCTCGGATGGTTGCGGTCCCGGGCGATCAGCTCCTGGATGGCGGCCAGATGCGCGGCGGCGGCCTCGTCGCCGATGAGGCCGGGCCCGAAGGTGCGCGCCCCGGGGTCGCCCATGTTTCCCAGGCTCATGTGCAGCCCGACGGCGGGGGTTTCGTCGATCACCAGCAGGCCCTGGCGGTCGGCGTAGTCGAGGACCTCCTCGGCGTACGGGTAGTGCGAGGTCCGGAACGAGTTGGCGCCGATCCAGCGCAGCAGCGCGAAGTCACGCACCATCCTGGTGTCGTCGTGGCCCTTGCCGTGCAGCACGCCGTCCTCGTGCATGCCGAAGCCGCGCAGCCGGACCGGCTCCCCGTTCAGCAGCAGCCGGGCCCCGTCCACCTGGACCGTCCTGATGCCGACCGGCAGTGAGTACTCGTCGTCGCCGTGCCGCGCGTCCAGCCGGTACAGGTACGGGTCGCCGGGGCTCCACGGCCGGGCCCCGGGCACGGCCAGGACGCCGTCCGGGCCGCTGCCTTCCGCCACCACGACCCCGGCCGCGTCCAGGAGCCGCACCGACGTCGGGCCATCCCCGGCGGTGTCAACGTGGTAGGTCACCTGGCCGGCCGAGGTCCCCGGCTGGTACGCGGGGCCGACGGCCAGGTCGGTGATGTAGCTGCGCGGGGTGGAGTAGAGCCACACCGAGCGGTGCAGTCCCGCGTAGTTGAAGAAGTCGTGGAAGTACCGCAGCCTCGGGTGTCCCGCCGCGGTGCGGGACACCACGCCGGGCGGGATCGTGGCCAGGCTGAGCTCGCTGCCGACCCGCACCGTCAGCCGCAGCAGCTCGCCGCACCGGGCCAGGCCGGTCACCTCGGCCTCGAACGGCGTGTACCCGCCGGAGTGCTCAGCGACCTGGGTGTCCCCGGCCCACATCACGGCGTGATGGGTGGCCGCGTCGCAGCGCAGCACGATGCGCCGGTCCTGCCACGTCGCGGGCACCCGGATGTCGCGCTGGTACCACACGTCGCCCACGTGCTCGCGCTCCGCCGCCTCGGTCACCAGGTCGTTGTAGCTCGCCGGGACGGCCATCTCGCGGGCGCCCGGCAGTGGCCCCTGCCACCAGCGCCCGGCCATCCCCTCGCCGCCCGCGTCGAACCGGAACCGCCAGAGCCCGTCGAGGCGGCGGCAGTCCCGGCTACGGCTGTCCCGCGGTGCCAGCATCGCTAGCCCAGCTCCTTCCGGTAGGCGGCGGCTATCAAGGCTAGAGCCAGCGCTCAGGGTGGGGCGGAGAAGATCTCACGGACCTCGCGGGCCGCGTAGAACACCAGCACGTAACCGGCGGCCGGGTCCGCCCACCACCAGCCGAACCCGGCGTTGAGTATCAGTCCGAACAGGACCGCGCAGGCGAGGATCCCGTCGATCATGGTCACCCGCCCCTCGGTTACCAGCACCGGGTTGCCCAGGGCCCGGCCGGTCCGGGCCTTGCCCGCCGCCAGCAGGAACATGACCACCGCGGTCACCGCGGTCCAGGCGATCCCGGGCAGCGAGTGGCGCGGGTGGTACCCGGTGGCCAGCACCACAGTGGACTGGACCAGCAGGTAGACGGCCAGGGCGGCGAACGCGTAGCCGATCAGCCGCAGGCCGCGCCGCTGCCGCTCTGCGCCACTTCCGGACAATTCCCAGATAACGACCGTCGAGGCGCCGATCTCGATCAGCGAGTCGAGGCCGAACCCCGCCAGGGCCACCGACCGGGCCGCGGCCGCGGCGATGGCCAGTACCACGATCCCGGCCACGTTCCAGGACAGGGTGACGTACTCCAGGGCCAGGCCGCGGCGCAGCAGAGCCTGCCGTGCCGGGTCCGCCACAATGGCCATACCGTAAGCCTGCCAGCGGCACCGGACGCCCCGCCAGGGCCCTGACCTTCTGTTCCCGGACGGTCCAGGCCGGGGAGGCCACGCGCGTGGCGGCCGGGTTCCGTCAGGCCAGGGTGAGGAACATCTTCTCCATCTGCTCCTCGGTCATCGGGGCGGTGCCGTCCTCGGCGGCCAGGCACTGGCGCATGCCGCTGGCCACGATCTTGAAGCCGGCCCGGTCCAGGGCCCGGGACACCGCCGCGAGCTGGGTGACCACCTCGGTGCAGTCCCGCCCGGACTCGATCATGGAAATGACCCCGGCCAGCTGGCCCTGGGCGCGGCGGAGCCGGTTGAGCACCTGGCTCACCGCGTCGTCGTCAATCTTCATCAGCTGCCTCCCTGGCCGTTCATCCCAGAATACCCGCGAGGGTATGCAGGGATATCCCTATGGACCGCCGCGCGGCCCGCGCCCGGACTTTCATGCGTCCCGCCCGGCCGGGCCGGTGACGACCCGCAGGCCTGCGGGCCCGGCCCGGGAGAAGTCGTCGTCCACGCTCACCACCGTGCGCCCGGCCGCCTGGAGCAGCGACGCCGCGATCGCGGCCCGGTACCCGGAGCGGCAGTGCACCCAGACCTCACCCCGGGGGACCTCGCCGAGGCGGTCAGGCAGGTCCGGCAGCGGGATGTGCAGCGCACCATCGACGTGGCCGTCCGCCCACTCCAGCCTCCGCCGGACGTCCAGGACGATGACGGGACGGTGCTGCCGGGCGTCGGCCAGCCCGGCGAAGGTCGCGACCGGGAACGACGACAGCGGCTGGCCGCCCGCCCACTCCCGCGGGTCTCCGCTGGCCGCGCCGGCCAGCCGGTCGATGCCGATCCGCGCCAGGTCCCGCTGGGCGGCGGCGACCTGGCCGGGGGTCTCACCCAGCAGGGTCAGCGGCGTGCCCCACGGGATCAGCCAGCCGAGATAGTTGGTGAAGTCGGTGCCGTGCTCGAAGCAGAGCGCCCCGGTGACGTGCCCGGCGGCGAACGCGCGGCGGCTGCGCAGGTCCACGACCCATTCGCCCGCCGCGATGCGCGCCGCCACCTGGGCGGGGCTGGCCACGGCGGGCGGTGCCAGGCCGATGGGGCCCGCCCCGGCCGCGTTGGCCGGGGCCATATGGGCGTAGTACGCCGGATAGGCGTCCAGGCCGGCCAGCAGTTCCGTCACGTACTCGTGCTCGGCGAGCCGCAGCACCGGGTTGGCCAGTTTCTCCTGGCCGATCGTGGACGCCCGTCCCGTGCCCTGGGCGGCGGTGCCCTGGGCGGCGGTGCCCGGGGAGGCGGTGCAGAAGCTGCCGAACCCGTGCGTGGGCCAGACCGGCGTGTCGTCGGGCAGCTCGCTGGCCAGCCGCCCGGCCGAGGCGTACTGCGCGGCCGCCAGCGTGGCCCGGTGGGCCGGGCCGAGCAGGTCAGGCCGTCCGGTCGAGCCGTACAGCAGCGACCCGCCGGTGAATACCGCGGCCACCCGGCCCGCCGGCGCGTCCCGCAGTACATAGGACAGGTGCGTGAACGTGTGCCCCGGCGTGGCGAGGACCCGGACCGTCATCGCGTCCCCGACGCCGACGATGTCGCCCTCACGGACCGGCACCCGGTCGAAGGTCACGGCATCGGCCGCGTTCACGTGGTAGGCGGCGCCGGTCACCCGGGCCAGGGCCAGGCCGCCGCTCACGTAGTCGTTATGGATATGCGTCTCGAAGACATGGGTGATCCGGACGCCGCGGCTGGCGGCGGCCGCGAGGACGCGGTCGATGTCCCGCTGCGGGTCGACCACCATGGCCACCTGCCCGTCGGTGGCCAGGTAGCTCCGGTCACCCAGGGCCGGGGTGTCGATGCCGGTCACCTCGATCATCGCCGTGCCTGCCGGGCCTGCCCCGTCCGTGTCAGCGGTCATGGTGCCCTCCTTTATACCCCTATGGGTATCAGGGGTGCTGACACGATAGCCGGGTACCGAGCCGGAAGGCAAACACCCGCCAGGGGGATCACCGGCCGCCAGGCCGTGCGCCCGCGAGGTGGACGGCCGGTCAGGTGAAGATGATCTGGCCCCCGGCGGCGAGGTCGTAGAACTCGCCCACCGTGATGATGTCCTTGACCTGATTCACCAGGTCGCCCTGGGTCAGGCCAAACAGGTCGCAGGACGCCTTGCAGCCGTACAGGCCGGCGCCGGTGTCCGCGATCATCTCGATGAACTCGGGGATCGGCGGGATGTCCAGCTGGCCCATCTTCCGGCCGAAGTAGCGGGTCATCAGTGCGGACATCCCGGGGAGAGCGCCGATGAGGGTCGGCAGGTGCAGGCCGGGGTTGCCGACGGTAGCCACCTTGATGTGGCCGAGGCGCTTGCGGCTGATCGCGTCGAGGCCGAAGAAGGTGAAGAACAGGTTGGCCTCGATGCCCTCGGCACGCGCGCCGTTGGCCATGATCAGGGCCGGGTAGATGCCTTCCAGGGACCCCTTCGAAACGATGATCGAGACCTTGTCGATGCTGGTGCTCATCGCACTCCTCCTTCCGGCTTCCGGCCGGTACGCAGGGAACCGGTCTGCTGTGACCGCGGCCTAGATGCAGCCGCGCGGCTTCGGTATGCCAGCGATCCGGGCGGCGGTCTTGGCTGGTCCCTTGGGGAACAGCTGGTACAGCTCCTTGATGCTGACCCCGGAGGTCTTGCCCAGGACCCGGACGGTGGGCCCGGTTCCCTTGGCCTGGTACTCGGCCCGCATGAACCTGATGACCTGCCAGTGCAGCGGCGTCAGCTCGTCGATGCCCGCCGTTGCGGCGATCTGGGGTGCCATGTCCTCGGTCCACTGGGCTGGATCGGCGAGGAAGCCCTCCTCGTTGACGTCAACGCTGTGGCCCGCATAAGTCGCGGTAGGCACGGTCAGCACCTCCTGGATGTGATCATCGGTGACCGCTGGTTCCAGCCGCCTGGGCCGGCGGGTGGCTCTTGCCCCGGGCGGGCATGGCGGAGCTGACGCCGGGGACGTCGTAACCGGGCAGCAGGCTGTGCCAGTAGAACTGCTGGAAGGCCAGCTTGCCCAGGTGGTTCAGGCGGGACTCGCGGAGCAGGGGCAGGCCCAGGCGGCCCGGGTAGTGTCCGGTGAGCGGCTCGGTGTCGTAGTTGAAGTCGATGAGCAGGGCCTTGCCTGCCCCGGTCTCGATGAAGCAGTTGGTGTGCCCGTCGAACCCGGACTCCAGGGGCTGGCCGGCCAGGAATCGGCGCACGTTGGCGGCCAGGACGTCGCCCTCGAAGTGGGCCACCGATCCCGCCTTGGACGTGGGGACGTCGGTGGCGTCGCCGAGGGCGAACACGTTAGGTGCGGCTTTCGCCTGGAGCGTGCCCGGGTCAACGGGGATGAAGCCGAGCTCATCGCCGAGGCCGGGGGAGCGCCCGACGTACGCGGCGCCTCCGTGCAGCGGGATGACCACGGCCAGGTCGAACGGGACCTCGCGGCCGTCGTAGGAGATCAGGCGGCCCGCTTCGCCCGCGCCTTTCCCGGTCGTGCCTGTCCCCACCGTGCCTGTCCCCACCGTGCCTGTCTCGACGGTACCGGTGTTGAACTCGGTGACCAGCCCGATGCCCTTGGCCGTGAGCAGCCCGCTCAGTTCCTGGTTGCAGACCGGCTTGGTGAAGGCGCCGTCCAGCGGCGTGACGTAGCTGAGCCCAACCTGGTCCCGCAGGCCGCGCCGCCGGAAATAGTCGTCGGCCAGGAAGCAGAACTCCAGCGGCGCGACCGGGCACTTGATCGGCATGTCGATGACGTTGATCACGAGCCGGCCGCCGGTGAACCGCTCCAGCGCCTCGTGCAGCGCGACCGCGCCGTCGGGCGTGTAGAACGTGAACACGTCCTTCATCCAGCCCGGGCCGGTCAGTCCCTCGGTTTCCTCCGGCAGCAGCCGGGCGCCGGTGGCCACCACGAGGACGTCGTACTCCAGGGCCTGCCCGTCATCGAGGTGCACGCGGTCATTGGCCAGGTCAACGTGGTCCACCCCGGCCTCGCGGAAGGAGATGCCGTGCCGCAGCTGCCGCTGCCGCCGCCGGACGAGATGCGGCAGGTCGGCCCGGCCGAACGGCACGAATAGCAGGCCGGGCTGGTAGACGTGCTCGCTGTCCTGGTCAACCACCACGATTTCGGCGTCCTGCGGGGGGTACGCTCGCCGCAGCCGGTTGGCGGCCAGGGTTCCGCCGGTGCCGCCGCCTAGGATCACGATGCGCTTCACATGACCAGCCTGCGGCGTGCGGTGGCCAGCCAGCAGAGCCGTTGGTCCCGCCGCTGGAGGACGATCAGCGGCGAACCGCCTGGAAGCGGCCCGCATATGCTCAGGCTCGGGATTGTCGTCACCTTCAGGGAGCCGCTCTATGGGACAGGCGCTGGCCGCAGGGCGGCCGAGGGTCGCGCGGCTGGGCGGTACCGCGCTCCCGCTGGCCGGGCGGGCCCGCGTGTACGCCTGCGGCATCACGCCTTACGACGTGACGCACCTCGGTCACGCGGCCACGTTCATCTGGGTCAACACGCTCGCCCGGGTACTGGGCGCGGACGGCACCGAGGTGATCGTGTGCCGCAACGTGACCGACGTGGACGACGTGCTGCTGGCCGCCGCGGACCGGGCGGGGGCTCCGGTCGGCCGGTTCGCCGCCATCCAGCAGTTCTACTTCGATCAGGACATGGCCGCGCTGGGGGTCCGGCCGCCGGCCCTGCAGCCCCGGGCGCACGTCTACATCGGCCAGGTCATCGCGCTGGCCGCCGGGCTGCTGGCCCGCGGCGCCGCCTACGAGCGGGACGGCCACGTGTATTTCCGGGGCGGGGAGGCGGCCCGTGCCGCCGCCGAGAGGGGCGGCCTGGGCCACGGTGCGGCGCTGCACCTCGCCGCGGAGTTCGGTGACCACCCCGAGGACCCGCGCAAGGAGGACCCGTTCGACGTGGCCGTGTGGCAGGCGTCGGCCGGGGAGCAGCCCGCCTGGGAAAGCCCCTGGGGCCCCGGCCGGCCCGGCTGGCACGCGGAGTGCGCGGCTATGGCGCTGCACGCCTTCGGCCCGGCGATCGACATCCACGCCGGCGGCGGGGATCTCCGCTTCCCGCACCACGCGTACCAGGCGGCCCTGGCCGAGACGTTCACCGGCGTGACGCCGTTCGCGCGTACCCGGATGAACGTCGGCGTGGTGCGGGTGTCCGGGGCCAAGATGGCCAAATCGTCGGGGAACCTGGTCCTGGCGGGCGACCTGCTCAAGGACTACCCGGCCGCCGCGATCCGGCTGCTGATCCTGGACCGCCGATGGGACGCCGACTGGGACTACGACCGGGCCGGCCTGGACGCCGCGGCCGCCCGGCTGGAACGGCTGCAGGAGGCGGCCGGGCGGCCTGAACGTGCCCCGGCCGGATCATCCGGCGGGACGGGCGCGGACAGCCCGGCGCTGGACGCCGTGCACGAGGCGCTGGCCAGGGACCTGGACGTGCCCGCGGCCCTGCGCGTCGCGGAGGACAGCGGGGGACAGGCCGCCCGGGTCCTGGGCAGCCTGCTCGGCCTCTGGTAGCGCAGCCGTCCGCAGCATCGCTGCCCGGGTACGGCATGATGACTGGCATGCCGGGGGAGTACCGCCTCTACCAGGAGCTGGCGGACTGGTGGCCGCTGATCTCACCGCCGGGCGAGTACGCGGCGGAGGCCGCCTATCTGGCGGAGCTGTTCACCTCGGCGGCCATCGAGGTCCGCGACGTGCTTGATCTCGGCAGCGGTGGCGGTCACGTCGCGGTTCACCTGAAAGACCGGCTGAACCTGACGCTCGTCAACCTGTCGGCCGGGATGCTGGCCGTGTCGCAGCGGCTCAACCCCGAGTGCGCGCACCATCAGGGAGACATGCGCACGATCCGGCTGGGCCAGCTGTTCGACGCCGTCCTGGTACATGACGCGGTGGACTACGTGACCGACGCGGATGACCTTCGGCAGCTCGTGGCGACCGCGTTCGCGCACTGCCGGCCGGGCGGGATGGCGGTGTTCGTGCCGGACTACACCGCCGAGACGTTCCAGGCCGGGTCGGGCGGCGGCGGGAGCACCGACGCCGAGGGGCGCCAGGGCAGCTTCCGCGAGTTGACCTGGGACCCGGATCCCGCCGACGACTGGATCCGGGTGGAGTACGAGTTCACCCTGCGGGAGGCGGACGGCACGGTCCAGGTCGTCCGCGAGGCCCACCGGCTGGGTGCCTTCCGCCGCGATCTGTGGGTGTGCCTGCTCGCGGACGCCGGGTTCGAGCCGGAGACGCGGTTCGCTGGCGAGAGCCGGGCTGGGATCGGCGCCGGTGAAGGGATGCCCGCCCACCTGTTCATCGGACGGCGTCCGCGTTGAAGGTGCCCGCGCGGGGAGCCGGTGCGCTGAAGGGCCGGTCCCGTACCTGATAACAGCAATAAGCGCTGGCGCCGGTGCCCTGCCCGTGCGGGCGCACCCGCACTGAGGGGCGGGCTGGTCAGGGGCGCGGCGGTCAGCGGCGGGCCGGTCAGCATGGGCCGGTCAGCATGGGCCGGTCAGGGGCGGGCGCGGTCAGCGTGGGCCGGTCAGCGGTGGGGCAATAGTGCTGATAACAGCAACATGCGCTGGCGCCGCCGGGCGCTACGCCGCCGTCGGCGGTTTGGCCGCGACGCCCTCGAAGGTGTACCCCACGGCGCGCGGCCGGTGGAAGTAGTAGTTCTCCAGCCGAGTCAGCCGGAACCCGGCACCTGCCAGCAGATCGGCGATCGGGCGGTCCAGGTGGCAGCCGCCCACGACCCGCCGGTGCACCGGGGTGAGGCGGCGCTGGACGCGGGCCACCCGGGGGTCGGGGGACAGGCCGTGCTCCACGAAGTGGAGCTCACCGCCGGGCCGCAGCACCCGGTACGCCTCGTCCAGCGCCCGGCCCAGGTCCGGGATCGTGCACATCGTCCAGGTGCTGAGCACGAAGTCGGCGCTCCCGTCGCCGGCGGCCAGCGACTGGGCGTCGGTGCCGATGAACTCGACCGGCACCGCGTGGGCCGCGATCCGGGTGGCGGCCAGGCGCCGGCCGACGGTCGCCGGGTCCACGGCCAGGACCTGGGTCACTCCCGCCGGGTAGTGCGGCACGTTGAGCCCGGACCCGAAGCCGATCTCGAGCACCACGCCGTTCATCCCGGCGGTGACCCGGGCCCGGACCTGGCGGACGTCCGCGCCGCGCATGCACAGATCGAGGGCACGGGGCAGCACCTGATCCCCGTAGACACCCACCCCGCAAGTCTGTCACGCGGCGGGCGGCGGGATACCCGGGCGAGGTGTTCGTTGCGGAAAAATCGGGGCGGACCGGATCGCGGTAGCCGCCGGCCAGCCGTGCGCACCGGGGCGGGTGCGCGATGATGAGACGGTGACGACTGCGCGGCTGTTCCAGGTGGATGCGTTCACGTCGGTTCCGTTCGCCGGAAATTCCGCGGCGGTCCTGGTGCTGGACAGCGAGCCGGACGACGAGTTCGGGGCGGCGATCGGGACCGAGCTGAACCAGCCCGCGACCGCGGTGGTCTGGCCGGCGGGTGAGCCGGGCCGGTTCGGGCTGCGCTGGTTCACCGCCCACGGTGAGCTGGATCTGTGCGGTCACGGCACGCTGGCCGCGGCCCGGGTGCTGCTCGACGACGGGCACGCCGTAGGGGACCGGATCCGGTTCGACACCCGGTACGGCCTGCTGGAGGCCGTGGACGCGGGGGAGTTCGTGCAACTGCGCTTCCCCAGCCTGGCCCCCGAGCCGCTGGCGGACGATGGGCTGGCCGAGGCGGTGCGGACGCTGCTGGCGGTCCCGGTGACCGGGATGCTCCGCAACGACCTGGACGTGATGGCGGTGCTCGATGCCCCGGCCACGGTCCGCGACCTCGAGCTGGACCTGGGGGGGCTGCGGGAACTGCCGGTCCGCGGCGTGATCGTCACCGCGGTGCGCGAGGACCTCGCCGGGGAGCCCGATCTCACCGCGGACGACACGGCCGACTTCGTGTCCCGTTTCTTCCAGGTCGCGACCGGGGCGGAAGACGCGGTGACGGGATCCGCGCACTGCGCGCTGGGACCGTACTGGATCGACCGGCTGGGCCGGCAGCCGCTGACCGGCCGGCAGTTGTCTGCGCGCGGCGGCCTGGTCCGGGTGGCCCTCGACGGAAACGACGTGCTGCTGGGCGGCCAGGCGCTGGTCGTGGCCGAGGGTGCCTGGCGGGTGCCGGTCGCGAACAAGGTCATCTGGTAAGGCCCGGGCCGGTGCCCGGGGTGGCGCGGGCCCGCGGGAGGGATCGCGGGCCCGCGCCAGGGGTGGGCGCGGGCCTGGCCGGCGGGTGGCCAGGCCCGCGCCGGATCAGGACGTCGGGAAGTTGAAGTAGTGCAGGCTGACGAAGGGCGGGCTGCCCGACGCGCCCGAGGAGAACTCCAGGTAGACCGTGTGGGTCCCGGTCACCTTGGTGATATTGGCCGGAACGGTCTTCCAGCTGCTCCAGCCGCCGGTATTACCGACCGCGAAGCTGCCCACCGGCGCATTGGACGGATTGTCGAGCACCACCTCGACCAGGCCGCTCACCCCGCCGGCCGCGCCGGAGGCCACCCGGGCATCGAACTGGCTGGATCCCGAGCCGAAATTGACTCCCGGATACTCCAGGTACTGCCCGGTTTTGAGCTGGGCCGCCTGATTCCCGTCCACCCCGGAAGGGTTGGTGTCCCCGGTGGCCGCGGTGACCGAGACGGTGCCGGCCGAGCCCTTGTAGCAGTCGGCCGAGATGTCCGCGGTCGCGGTCGTGGAGCAGGACGTGCCGCCCCCGCTGCCCGACGTGCTGGTCGCGGTCGGTGTCGGTGTCGGTGTTGGGGTGGGCGTGGGCGAGGCGCTGGAGCCGCTGGTCTGGTACACGGCCACGTAGCCGACGCTCATCGCCGCGCCGGAACTGGTCGCGGACGTCGGTGAGCTGCAGCCGCAGATGGCGTTGGGGTAGGCGCCGCCCATGGCCAGGTCCAGGATCAGGAAGAACCCGTGATCCACCGCGGCCTGCCAGGTCGCGGTGCCAACCTGGCTCTCCGTGACCGTGTAGTACGCGGTCCCGTTCAGGTAGAAGGTGATCGACTCGTTGCTGGTGTTGGTGCGGTTCACGATGGCCGAATAGGTGTTGTACCCGGTCTGGCAGCCGGAGCAGGATTGCAGGCCGCTGCCCAGCCCGGTGGTCTCGTTGCAGGCGCCACCCGGATCGACGCCGCAGTGGAAGGTGCCCGAGTGCTCGGAGAGCCCGTTGACGTCCTCCATGATGTCGATCTCGCCGGTGGAGGGCCAGTTCGCGCAGTTCATGGTCCCGGACGTGCCCGCGCCGCTGGACCGGAAGCCGGCGCCGAGCATCCAGAACGCGGGCCAGTAGCCGACGCCGCTGGACGGGTTCGGCTGCTTGATGGAGGCGGTGACCTCCATCTCGCCGCCGGCCGGGGCCTCAAAGCTGTCGCTGGTCGTCTCGATCCGGCCCGATGTCCACGAGCCGCCCGAGTTGACCGGGGTGATGTTCAGGTGCCCGCTGCCGTCCTCGGACACGTTCGCGGTCGAGCTGGTGTTGTTCTCCACCTCGCCCGTCCCGTACTGGGCCGTGCAGCCGGTGCCGTTGTACTGGGTGCCGGTGTCGTACGTCCAGCCGGAGTTGACGCCGCTGCCCGCGGCCCCGGAGAACGAGTCGCTGTAAGTGGTGGTCCAGCCGGCAGGCGGCCCCGGGACGGTGGTCGCCGAGCTGCTGGCCGTGAAGGTCAGGCTGGTCAGCGTGGCGGCCAGTAACGCCGTGGCCGCCGCTCCCGCGGCCAGGACCGCGCGCCGGGGTGGTCGCATCCGGAGGCCGCGTCGCATCCGGGGGGTTGGTTGCATCCGGTTCTCCCTTCTGTTCGGCGGGCGGAAGGTGCCCGCCTGGGCCGGTCGGTCCGGCCGTGGACGTCGGGGTCGGTGGGGGCGGGGCCGCTTAACGTGTCCCCGCGGGCGGGCAGCCGCAGCTGGCCCGGATCACGCATCTGGTGGGCAGGATCTCCGTGAGCGCGGGCAGGTCCCGGTCCTCGATCCGGGCCCGCAGCCGCTGGGCGGCCCGGTGGCCGAGCTCGCGGAACGGTTGCCCCACGGTGGTCAGCGGCGGGGCCACCACCCGGCTGGCGTAGATGTCGTCGAAGCCGGTCACGGCCATGTCGCCGGGGATCGCCGCGCCGGATTCCTGGAGCTGCAGCAGCACGCCGATGGCCATCTGGTCGTTGGCGCAGGCCACAACCTCCGGGGCGGGGTTCAGCGTGCGCAGCGTGCGGGCCGCGGCCGCGCCGCTCGCCTCCGAGAAGTCGCCCTCCAGCACCGGGTCCAGCACGCAGCCCGGATGCTCCGCGACGGCCTGCCGGAACACCTCCAGCCGTTCCCGCGCGTCGGGGGAGTCGGCTGGGCCAGCCAGGAATCCGAGGCGCCGGTAGCCGTGCCCCCCGATCAGGTGCCGGGCCAGCGCCCGCATCCCGGCGGCGTTGTCCACCGCCACGACGTCCAGTTCTGTCTCGTCCCGGCGGCCGGCGATGGCGACCACCGGGATGCGCCGCGCTAGCGCCCGCAGCTGGCCGGGCGGCATCACTTCCTCCGCCACCAGCAGCCCGTCAACCTTGCCGGACAGGGACCTGATCCGCCGCTGGAACGGCTCGCCGGCCGGGCCGAACGTGAGCAGCAGCGAGCAGTCCGTGCCGCGCAGCACGGACTCGACCGCGTGCACCAGCTCGTCCATGAACAGCGGGCTGTTCTTCTCGATGCCGACCTCGGTCACCCCGCGTTCCAGGGCGGCCAGGCCGATGATGTCTTTGCGGCGGCGGCTCAGGCCCTGCGCCGAGCCGTCCGGCACGTAGCCCAGTTCCTCGATGACGGCCAGGACACGTTCCCGGGTGTCCGGGTGGACGAGGTTGGAGCCGTGAATGACCCGCGACACGGTTGCCGTGGACACCCCGGCCCGGTCCGCCACCTCGTAGACGGTGCTCACCTGGAGAGTCCCGGGGCGGCGGGGCGGGTGCCGGCGGCGCCGGGCCGGGCGCCGGGGGCGGCGGGGCGGGTGCCAGGGGCGCGTGGGTGGGCGCGGGGGTGCGGGGGCGGGCACTGGGGGCGCGGGGGTGGGTGCGGGCTTCGTGATCATGGGATTGGTGGTGCTGGGGCGCCACCAATCCCATGATCACGAAGTGAGTGCGGCCCGGGGAGAGGGGTGCCGGGGCGGGGGGCAGGGGGTGCCGGGGCAGGGGGTGACGGGGGTGGGGTGCGGGCCGGGGCGGGTGCCCGGCGCGGGTTGTGATCATCAGTGACCGCCAGCGCGTGAATGGCCTACCAGTGCCGCGGAAGCGGCTCTTTGTAAGCGGTTACATCCGGTTGGTACCAGAGATGCTAGGAATGGATGTAAGCGCTGTCAATGGCGACCAGGGAACGGTATCCCTTACTGATTCCTTACGGTCTGTCCCTCCCGCGCTCAGCTGGGCCGCCGGCCTGCCAGCATCCTGACCTGAGAGGGAGGCAGCCATTCGCGGATCGATGGACCGCCGGTCACCGGGGTGGCAAGAGCTGCCGCGCCGGGTGGCGGCGCCGGCGTTTCCGCAGCCAGGAATGGATGGGCCGCCCGTGATGGTGCCGCACCCGGGCACCTTCGCCGCCCCGGGCATGTACGCGCAGCCGCAGACGGGCCCGCCCGAACCCGTCCCCGCGCTGGCCTGGCCCTTCCACCAGGCTGGGCCGCCACCGATCTCCGGGCCCCTCCCCGCGGTCCCGGCGGACGCGTCGGCTCCGCCGTACCATCCGGCTCCGCCGTACCAGCCCGTACCGCCGTACCATCCGGCTCCGCCATACCGGCCGGCTCCGCTGTACCAGCCCGGGCCGGCCTATCCCGCGCATCCCGCAGGCGCAGGCGCGGGCCGCCCGGCAGATGGCGGCCATCCGATGGATGGCGGCTATCCGGCAAATGGCGACTATCCGGTGAGCCGGGGCTATCCGCCACCCCCGGCCTACCCGGCGGCTCCCGGCTATCCGGGGACTCCCGCCTACCGGGAGGATCCCGCCGACCGGGCGACCCCTTCCTACGAGCCGCCCCGGGTCTACGAACCCTCCCGGATCTACGAACCGTCTGAGGCGTACGAGCCTGGCCCCGCCTATGAGCCTGGCCCCGTCTATGAGCCTGGCCCGGTCTACGAGGCAGCCCGGGTGCAGGAGCCGCCCCGGGTGTATGAGCCCGTCCCGGTCTATGAGCCGCCCCGGGCGTACGAGTCACCCCCGATCGTCGCCCCGGCCCCGGCTCCGGCCCCAGCTGTGGCGCCGGCCCCGGCTCTGGCCGCCGCCCCGGCCCTGCCCCCAGTCCCGGCCCTGCCCCCGGTCCCGGCGCGGCCGGCCGTGCCGCCTGCACCCGTCCAGCGCTGGCGGCGCGTCTTCCCCGGGCAGGAAGCGGAACTGCGGCGCGTCCGGTACTGGCTGGCTGAGCTGCTCCCCAGCGGCCCCGCCCGCGAGGACGTCGTCACGATCGCGATCGAGCTGGCCGCCAACGCGGTCCGGCATACGGCGAGCGGCGCGCAGGGCTTCTTCGCCGTGGAACTCACCTGGCAGACGCGCCCCGTGACGGTCCGGGTCGCGGTGGCCGACGGCGGCGCGCGCACCACCCCGCACCTGGCCCCCGGCACTGATCCGCTGGGCCCCGGCCCGCTCGGCATCCAGTCACCCGGCCTCGGCTCCCTCAGCGTCGATCAGCTCGGCAGCGACCAGCTCAGCGAGCACGGCCGGGGCCTGCGCGTGGTGCGGGCCCTGGCGGAGCGCACCGGGATGTGCGGGGATCACCGGGGCCGGCTGGTCTGGGCCGAGATCCGGTGGGTCACGGAGGGAGCGGCTCAGCCGGACTTCCCGGATGGCTACGAGGCCTCGCTGCGGGACACCCAGGCGGTGCTGGTGGCCCGCTACCCGGAGGCCGGCATCTGGTTCGGCCGCTCCACCATGCAGTGGTGGGCCATGATCGGCCGTCCGGACGAGCCGGGGACCAGGCGCCTGCTCACAGCCGAGTCCGCGCCGGACCTCGCCCAGCTGCTGGACGTGGCCCGGGCGACGTCGCAGCTCGCCCGCAGGCGCAGCCGCGGGCGCCATGGAGTCACCGGCCCCCGGCGGGGCCCGCGATCGGCCCGGCCGGCTGGCCAGCAGGCCTGGGCGGGAGTACGGGCCGCCTTAGCGTCGCCCCCGCGCATCCAGCCCCGTTTCCAGCCGGTGACGCGCGCCATGCGGGCCCGCTTCGAGCCCCGCTGACCCGGCCGGCCCCGCCAGGGAATCGGGGGCGTAAATGGCCGGCCGTCCCGACCGGCGGCCGGGTGTCAGGGGGCAGCCAGGAGGTCGGTGATGGCCTCGCGGAACGCCGCGGTGTGCCGGTCCACGTCGGCCTCCTGGGTGACGGGTGACATGAGCGCCATGTTGTGGAACGGCGTGATCAGCACGCCGCGATTCATCGCGTGCAGGTGGAAATAACGCTCCAGGTCCGAATCGGCCGCCTGGTAGGCCTCGGTGCCGTTGCGCGGCGGGCCCGGCTGGAAGCGGTACTCGGCCCGGCACCCGAGCTGGGTCACGTGCCAGCCCAGGCCGGACTCGTGCACGGCATCCTGCACGCCGTGGCGGAACCTGGTGGCCAGCGGGATCATCCGGTCCCAGGCGTCCGCGGTGAGCACGGTGCTCAGCGTGGCCCGCATCGCGGCCAGGGACAGCGCGTTGCCGGCCAGCGTGCCGCCGATCCCGCCGGTGTCCTCGTAGTCCGCGTCGACCTGGGCCAGCATCTGGCCCACGGCCTCGCCGCTGATGCCCAGTGCCCCACACGCGACGCCGCTGCCGATGGCCTTGCCCAGCGTCACCAGGTCCGGGTCGAGCCCCCACGCGGCGGTACAGCCCCCGGGCCCGGCCGACAGCGTGTGCGTCTCGTCGATGATCAGCAACGTGCCCGCCGCCCGGGTGAGTTCCCGCAGCGCCTCGTGGTAACCGGGGTCGGGAAGGATGATGCCCATGTTGGTCATGGCCGGCTCGGCGAGCACGCAGGCCACCGTTCCGTCCGCCAGCGCCTTCGCCACGGCGTCCAGGTCGTTGAACTCCACGGCGACCGTGGTGACCGCGGGGTCAACCGGTGGTCCCACGTTGCCTTCCCGCGACACCGTCGCGCCGCTGGGGTCCCGCACGGCGAAGGTCTCGTCAACTGAGCCGTGGTAGCAGTAGCTGAACACCAGGACCTTGGCGCGGCCGGTGATCTGCCGCGCGATACGCAGCGCCGCGCGATTCGCGTCGGTCGCGCTGAGCGTGAACAGCCACCGCGCCACCCCGAACCGCCGGGCCAGTTCCCCGGCCACCCACAGTGAGTCCTCGGTGGGCAGCATCGTGGTGATGCCGCGCTCGCCCTGCTCGGCCAGGGCCGCCAGCACGGACGGCGGCCCGTGCCCGGTCATCGCGCCGGTGTCCCCCAGGCACAGGTCGGCGTACTCATGCCCGTCCACGTCGGTGATGGTGGCGCCCGCCGCGCGCGCCGCGAAGGGCGGGATCCCGCTGGCCCAGCGCATCATCCAGGGCATCGGCACCCCGCCGATGAGCGACTGCTGCCCCCGGGCGAACAGGTCCGCCGAGACCGGGTGCCCGTCGGCGAAACGGCGCAGCTCACGGTCGGTCAGCTCGGCGAGCCAGCCGCGGTCGATCGGGGAAGTCTGGTGGGTCATCACAACTCTTTCCGTTGCTGATGAGCAGGTAATCAACTATTTCCGCGTAAACAGCGACCTAGGGGGCAGTTTTCCGCACTACCGGGGCCTGGGTCAACGGGCTGCGCACCGCCGGGTCCCGCGGTGCTGACCAGGGCAGATGCTGACAACTGGGCGAGCTGTCAGCGCCACGTGGCGTGATGGTGTTCAATGGTCGTTGGTTGTAGCCGAAGTTCGTGAGCGTGTCGGCGCCGGTCAATTCGTTGACCGGGGTCGAGGATCACACAGTGCCCCGCCGTTGTAGGGCAGACTGTCGCAGCAACCCGGGAGACACGTCCGTGGATCCCGATAATCGTTCCCGTAGGAGAAGAGCACGTGGCTCAGGGCACCGTGAAGTGGTTCAACGCTGACAAGGGCTATGGTTTCATCGCCCCTGATGACGGCACCGCCGACGTCTTCGTACACCACACCGCCATCCAGACTGACGGTTTCCGCAGCCTGCAGGAGAACCAGCGCGTCGAGTTCACCGCAGGCCAGGGCCCGAAGGGTCCGCAGGCTGAGCAGGTCCGCCCGGTCTGACCGGACCCGGTTGCTCAGGCGGTCAGACCGCCTACGGCCGGCAATTCTGCTGTGCGCGGGCAGTCCCGAGAGGGGCTGCCCGCGCATTTTTTTTGCAGTTTCTTTACTTTGACGGCGCCGGGGTCCGCGCGGGTCAGCCGGGGGTCCGGCCCCCCCGGGCCCGAAAGGGCCGGACCGGAAAACCAGAAAGTCTCCGGCGAAACTAGCTGCTAGCTGGATAAAGGTTGACAAAAACCTCAGCGAGGCAATAAGACGTCTGCAGGGCCCGCAAGACGGAGCTCTGGGCGGTTGCACGGGGGCCATCACCTAGGCTCCGTGCAGGCGTCCGCATGTCGTTGTGCGTTCTGGTGAACCTCCCGGAAGGACGTCGATGGGCAAGCGGTGGGCGCGACTGTGTGCGCTGGCAGGATCATTAATCATCATCATCGGAACCGTGGCAGCGAGCGGGCTGAGCGCTAGCGCGGCTTCCACCAGGACAGCGGCGAGCGCCAGTAAGGGCATCGCCCCCAAGTTGACCAGCATGATGGACTGCAACGGGCACAGCCCCAAGTACCACGAGGTCCGGCAGGACATGGTGGGCGGCTGCACTGACCCGCGCGGGACCTGGAACGGGCGGTTCGAGGACAACGGCACGTATGTCGGGCACGACGAGCCGTCGATCAAGTTCATCTCCAGCGCCCCCGGCTCCGGCAACAACATGACCTACGTGAACCGGCTCGGGGTGGACCCCAAGGGCAAGCCGACCGTGTCCCCGAACGGGAAGACGGTCAGCGACTACGCGGAGCTGAGCCCCGCGCCCTGGTTCGGCCTGCCGATCTGCGACCCCGGGTCCTACCCGCAGAACCCCTGCAAGCCGGACAGCGACTCCAACAGCGGGGCGATCAGCAACCCCAATGCCGCGGGGTCGGCCTTCCTGGAGCTGCAGTTCTACCCGCCGGGCTACCAGCCGTTCGTGGACGCGCCGAGCTGTAACTCGACGCACTGGTGCGCGGCGCTGACCATCGACAGCCTCGAGTCGGAGTTCAACTTCGCCAACATCAACACAGCCTGCGAAGAGCCGGTGAACTTCGCCTTCCTGCAGCGCAACGGCGTCCCGGCCGGGCCGCCCAGCCCGCAGCTGGCCGACGTGAGCACGTTCACGCCGAACCACGAGACGCTCATGATGAACCAGGGTGACACGGTGGCGACGACCCTCCGTGACACGCCCCAGGGCCTGCTGGCCAAGGTCAGTGACCTCACGACGCACCAGACCGGGTACGTCGTGGCCAGCGGCAAGAACGGGTTCATGAACACGAACTACAAGACCTGTGCTGGCACGCCGTTCAACTTCCACCCGGAGTACAACACGGCCAAGCAGCAGAACCAGGTGCCCTGGGCCGCGCTGGAGGGCGGGGTGCTGATGCAGCAGGAGATCGGGCACTTCGAGACCTGCTCCTCGGTCACCAACAGCTACCCGTACACGGCCAGCTACTCCGACGGCCAGACGTTCAGCGACCCGAAGACCGCGCAGACCTGTGTCGGCGGGACCGAAGGGGCGGGGAAGGTCGGTGAGGGGCCGTGCAACGCCAGCACCGGGGTGTGCCAGAACGCGACCACCCAGGGCGGCGCGGCCTGCCCGAGTAACAACTTCGCCTCTGGGAACCTGTGCGAGTTCTCGGACATGACGTGTGCCCCCGCGGGCCCGCGCCCGATCAACGTCAACGGCGCCGCGGAAACAGTGTCCTGGCCTATAGCAGGCTGCCAGGATAACTTCTTCCAGAATGGTGACCTCGACTTCGACGGGACTTCCTATATCAAGGACTGGCCGGACGGTTCAGCCAACCACCCGACCTCGTTCGCGTATATAGGGCCGTCCTCGCACGGGAAGAGTTACCCGAAGATCCAGTTCGAGACGGATGTCGCCGGGTCCGAGGCTAACTGCAACGTCACCACCGGGGCCGGTTGCACGGCGCCGCCCACCGGAGCGAAGTTCTACCCGTTCTGGACGCTGGGCAACGGTGGCCGGCTGGGCTGCGTCTGGCACTTCGGCAACGTCATTGCTGGCCAGACGGCTAGGACGTTCGGCAAGGACGCGCAGTATGGCACCGCCAATATCGCCCGGTACGGCGGGACGCTGATCAGTCCCGTGATCGCCAACCCGCAGACCAGGAGCAGTTGCTGATCCCGCGGGGCTGCCGGGCTGAGCCCCGGCGGTAACCGCTGAGCCCCCCGGGCGCGTCCGGCGCCCGGGGGGCTCAGTACGCCAGGGGCGCCCGGATTAACCGGCGCTTGCGCGGGCGGCTGGAGTCGGTCAGGTGGTCGGGCCGCAGCCCGAAGAACAGGGCCAGCATGACCAGCAGGTCGAGGATCGCGATCAGGCCCCCGATGTAGGGTCCGGGGCCGCCCAGCGAGGCCAGGTACCCGCAGAAGGCCAGGACCACGATCATGGCGCTCAGCGCCCGCGGCCGGCCGCTCTGGGCCAGCCGCTCCGGCACCTCATACGGGGCGCGCTGCACGTAGTTGCTGGTCGCTGCCTTCTCCTGGGCAATCTTGAGCCACAGGTCATACAGCTCGGGTGCCTTGTCCCGAAGCATGATCGCCTGCTCCGCCGGGGGCGTGTCCTGGGCCGTATCCGGGCGGTGGTCCATCTTGTCACCGATCCGTTCGTACACCTGGCTGGCGATCTGGTCGATGTCCAGCGGGGGAGCGGTGCCGTCGGGTGGTGCGGTGGCGCCTGGGCCGGCTGGCCGGCCCGCGGCCGGTACCGTCGCCGGGGCAGTCGCCGGGGGCGGGGCCGGGGCCGGGACCCCAGGCCCGGGGGGTGCGGTACCAGCCGCCGCGGCCGGCCCCAGCGGGACGGCCGGCTGAGGATCGGCGGGCGCGACGGCCGGGCCGGGTGTGCCGGGGTGCGCCACCCCGAACCCGGGCAGCGTGAAGCGCGGATGACGCGGGCTCCGGGTGCCGCGAGCGCCGGGCGGCCGCGCCCCGGGCGTGCCGCCCAGGCCCGGGCCAGGATCGGGCGTGCCGCCCAGGCCCGGGCCAGGATCGGGCGTGCGGCCCAGGCCTGGTGCGGGATCGGGCGTGCTGCTCAGGCCGGCTCCCGGATCGGCAGGGGCGCCGGACTCGGTGCTGCCGTCGTCGTCAGTCACGCGGAAACGTCCACGCCATTCGTCTTGGTAGCGCGCATAACCGCCTCTGAATGCGCGTCCTCAATTGTTTTCGTGGCGAGCTGGAACGGGCCTTCCGCGGGAACTGCCCCGGGGTCCGGCATCTCGGCCCGGAGGGCCCGGTAGATGACGGCGCCAGTGATATCGAAAAGCGTGGCGGCACCAAAGGCAAATGCGCGGATCCGGCCCGCTGACCTGTCCGTTGGCATACGCGGTACTTTCCCGCTTCGGCGCGGCACAAAACTGTTGCCCAGTTCGGGCCAGTTACCGGTATTACCCGCATAAGACACTTGATAGCCCGAAATGCGCGCGATCGCAGCCGCTCTGTGGTCCGGCCCGCGACGCCCGGTCCGCGACGCCCCGCCGGTCAGTCCGCGGCGCCCCGCCGGTCAGTCCGCGAGGGCGCGCTGGGCCAGGACGCGGGTGGGGGTCACCCGGACGATCAGCTCACCGGGAACGCCGTTGCGGGCCCCGTACTCCGCCGCGCGGCCGGCGCCCATGTACCGGCCGCCCAGCCTGGTCGCCACGTCCAGCAGCTCGGCCGGGTCCTCGCTGAGCCCGGCGGTGCCCTCGATGAGCACGAACGAGAACGGGGGGACCGGGTCGTCCACGGAGATCATCACCCGCCCGTCCCGGCGCAGGTTCCGCCCGGCTACCGTGTCCGCGGCCGTAGTGAAGATCACCTGGAAGTCGCCGGGCTCACCGGCCAGCATGTACCACACTGGCTTGAGATGCGGGCGCCCGTCAGCCCGCACCGTGGCCAGGTGCCCGGTCCGGGTCCCCTCCATCAGGAAGTCCCAGGTCTGCCCGGGCGTCATGGCGGCCACGGCCCCTCCTCGCTCAGCGCGGCGCGGCCCGGCCGGCCTCGCGGCTCTGGACAGGTTATGCCCCGGCTGGCCCGCCGCGGCCTGGCGGGCCAGCCCCGGTTACTGGCGTGGTCAGCAGCTGCCCGCGCTCATGGCCGGCCGGGCGCGGCTGGCCCGGGCCGAGGCCGCGGCGGGCGTGCGGGCATCCTGGCCGCCGGCTGCTGCCGCGCCCGGTACATCCAGGCGGAGGCGTGCAGCACGGTGCTGCGCAGGGATATCCCGGTGAGCAGCACCCGGTGACCCGCCACATCGGTGACCTGGACGCTGATACGGCCGCGGGGGGCCGGGCTGGTCCCGCCGCCGGCCACGGCGGCCGCCGTCCCGCCCGCCGCCGGCGCGATCCTGGGCCGTCCCGGGTGCAGCGGCCCGGTCCAGTAGCCGTCGGCGCTCGGGACCAGGCGCTCCCATCCGCCGCCCGGCCCGCTGGCCGCGACCGACGACAGCCGGTTCCCGTGGTTGATGACCTGCACGGCCAGCGTGCCGGTCCGCTCCGCCGCGGTGATCCGGAGCGTCAGCGGTCCCGGCAGCGGCGGGTCCACGGCGGCCTGGTAGCTGACCGCGACGGTGCCCCTGCGCGGGCTGGCGATCCGCGCGAAGGCCGCGCGGCTCAGGTCGAACCGTGCCAGCCGCGCAGGACGTGCACACGTCCACGACTTCGGCCCGCACCGTGCCGGCCGGCCCGTGGACGTCGAGGTAGCTGCCGCAGGCCCGGCCGGACGCGTAGCCGTGCGGCGGCAGGCTGGCGTACCACCCCCCGGCCGGGAACGGCCCCAGCCCGCAGCTGCCCGAGGCCTGGCCGGGATCGTAAAACACGGCATGGCCCTCGATGACAGACCTGGCCAGCGCGGGCCGGGCGGCCAGCGGCCCGGTCCCCGCGTGGCCGGCCAGGCTGCCCTGGCCGGCGGGGGCGGCGAGCCCGCCCGCGCCCGCGGCCGTCGCGGACCCGTCCGCACGCGGCGCAGCCGGGCAGCCGCTTCCCGTCAACTTCACCGCAACGAAAACCACCACGACGACCGTGACGACACAGGTGACAAGCCAGATGCGGTTGCCGTTCCGGGGCGGGCGCGGGCCCGGGTGGCGGTCGGCGTGAGCTAAGCGCATGACACCAGCTTGCCCAGCGAAGTTATCCAGTTACGTTAAGTAATAAAACAGTTATCTGCCAGGCACGCCGCGGTCGTGGCGGCCGGGGCGCCTCAGCGGGCGCCGCGCCGCCGCCGTAAGGAGCCCGGCGGCTGGGCCAGATCCGGGCCGCGGGCCGGGCCCGGACTGGCTGGCCCTGGGTTGACCAGGTCCGGCCTGATCAGCCCGGGAGGGGTGTCCGGCCCGGCCCCGGGCCGTGGCCGCTGCTGCTCAAGGCCCTGGTCCTGCTCAAGGCCCTGTCCTGGTCCCGGGCCGCGGGCGCGGTGCAGCAGGTGCTCGCCGGGCCCGTGGTACTGGCGGAGGCTGGCCAGCACCGGCGACCGGGCCACCAGGATTACCCCGGCGACCAGCGCGATCAGCCCCGCCACCTGGACCGCGATGAGCAGCGGGGAGGCGGGGACCTTCTCGCGGAAGGCCACGATCCCCAGCACGATCCCGGACACCGGCTCCGCGGCCGTGACGCCGGGCAGCGACGCGTGGAGCGGGGCCGAGCTGAACGCGCTCTGCATCAGCCACAGGGCGATGACTCCCACGGCGACCAGGGAGTAGGCCGGCCAGCTGATGAGCAGCGCGGCCGCGTCGTGCACGCTGTCCAGGCGCCGGACGGTGACGCGGGTCAGCGCGTCCTGGATGCCCAGCACCAGCCCGGCGGCGATCCCGGTCAGCAGAGCCCGCACCTCGCCCTGGCGGCGGCGCCCGGCGATGGCGAAGCACGCCGCGATGGCGCCGATCGCCGCCCCCACGTAGGGCCAGTACGCGGGGGAGCCCACCGAATCCTGCACCGAACTCACGGACCGGGCCACCGACAGGGCGCTCACCCCGGCCAGCAGGATGACCGCCCCGATCAGCTCGCGCAGCCGGGCCGGCTGGCCGGACACCCGCCCGGCGATGATCAGGGCGAAGAGCAGGTTGGTGGCCAGCAGGGGCTCGGAGAGCGCGAGCACCATGTGCCCGATGACCCAGGCGCCCAGCAGCTGGCCCGCGATCATGATGCCCAGGCCGACCAGCCAGCGTGGCTGCCGGAACAGGTCGGCTACCAGCCGCAGGCGCAGGAAATCGGACTGCGGTACCCGCTGGGCCGCGTCCTGCTGGAGCACGAAACCGGCGCCGAGCAGCACGGCTGCGAGTAGGCCGATGGAGTACCACACGGGCCGCGGACTACCCCCGTCAGCTTGAGTTCATCCGAGGATACGGCCACGATTTGGCCACAGCCCCCGGCCGCCGGGGTCAGATCCGCGACCAGGCCTCGGTCAGCACGCTGCGGAGGACCTGCTCCATCTCGGCGAAGTGCTCGGGGCCGCAGGTGAGCGGCGGGGCGAGCTGGATCACCGGGTCGCCGCGGTCGTCGGCGCGGCAGATCAGGCCCGCGTCGAACAGGGCCTGGGACAGGAAGCCGCGCAGCAGCCGCTCGGACTCGTCGTCCGTGAACGTCTCCCGGGTGGACTTGTCCTTGACCATCTCGATGCCGTAGAAGTAGCCGTCGCCCCGCACGTCACCGACGATCGGCAGGTCGTGCAGCTTCTCCAGGGTGGCGCGGAACTCCGCCTCGTTGGCCCGCACGTTGCCGAGCAGGTCCTCCTGCTCGAACACGTCGAGGTTGGCCAGCGCGACGGCCGAGGAGACCGGGTGGCCGGCGAACGTCACCCCGTGCAGGAAGGTGGCCGCGCCGCTGCTGAACGGCTCCATCAGCCGGTCGCTGACCATCATGCCGCCGAGCGGCGCGTAGCCGGACGTGACGCCCTTGGCGAACGTGATGATGTCCGGCTGGTACTGGTAGCGCTGCGAGCCGAAGTAGTAGCCGAGCCGGCCGAACGCGCAGATGACCTCGTCGGACACGAGGATCACCCCGTAGCGGTCGCAGATCTCGCGGACCCGGGCGAAATAGCCGGGCGGCGGCGGGAAGCACCCGCCCGAGTTCTGCACCGGCTCCAGGAACACGGCGGCCACCGACTCCGGGCCCTCGCGCAGGATGGCGCGCTCGATCTCGTCGGCCGCCCACCGGCCGAACCCGGCCAGGTCGTCGGCAACGAAGCCGGGGGCCCGGTAGAAGTTGGTGTTCGGCACCCGGACGCCGCCCGGCGGGAGCGGCTCGAACGGCTCCTTGATCGGGGGCAGCCCGGTGATGGCCAGCGCGCCCATCGACGTGCCGTGGTAGGCGATGTCGCGGCTGAGCACCTTGTACCGGCCCGGCTCGCCGACGGCCTTGAAGTACTGCTTGGCCAGCTTCCAGGCCGATTCGACCGCCTCGGAGCCGCTGGTGGTGAAGAACACCCGGTTCAGGTCGCCAGGAGCCAGATTGGCCAGCCGCTCGGCGAGCTCGATGGCCCGCGGGTGGGCGTAGGACCAGAGCGGGAAGTAGGCCAGCTCGCTGCCCTGCTGCGCGCCGGCCTCGGCCACCTCCTTGCGGCCGTGCCCGATCTGGCTGACGAACAGGCCGGACAGCCCGTCCAGGTAGCGCTTGCCCTGCTGGTCGAACACGTACTGCCCGGAGCCGCGCACGATCACCGGGACCTCGCCGTCGGCGTAGGAGGACATCCGGGTGAAGTGCAGCCACAGGTGCCGCCGTGCGGCCTCCTGCAGGTCCAGGTTGTGTGGCGTGGTCATCTGGTCCCCCAGCCGTAGGTCTGCTTGCGGAGCTTCAGGTATACGAACGTCTCGGTGCTGGTCACGCTGGGCACCCCGCGGACCCGGCTCAGGATCTCCAGCAGGTGGCTGTCGTCCTCGCAGACCACCTCGACCAGCAGGTCGAAGGATCCCGAGGTGATCACCACGTAGTCGATCTCATCCATGGCCGCGAGGTGATCCGCGACCTGCTCGAGGTCCCCGCCGCACTTGATGCCGATCATGGTCTGCCGGCTGAAGCCGAGCATCAGCGGGTCGGTGACGGCGACGATCTGCATGACCCCGGCCTCGACGAGCCGCTGCACCCGCTGCCGGACCGCGGCCTCGGAGAGGCCGACCGCCTTGCCGATGGCGGCGTAGGAGCGGCGGCCGTCCTCCTGGAGCTGCTCGATAATCTGCTTGGAGAGGTGGTCCAGCACGGTACCCGCGGAGCTGCGGGCGGCGGGTCGGCCGTTCCGGCTGGCCGGAGCGGGCTCCCCGCTCAGACTGCCCGGGATCGCGGGCGTGGCCGGGGTGTGCGCCATGCGGTCCTCCTTCGCAAGCAATGGTGTCACGCTCGGCCCGCTTGTCAACTGATTTCGTTGCAACGCATGGTATATGCAACTGATTCACTTGTTCATGAAACATTTTTCTGCGAGTGTCGGACCCAGCAGCGGCTGCTGGAGACGTCGAGGGCGCCGTGGCCAGGAACCTCGCCCTGAGGAGGCGGACCGTGACAGCGACCGTGCAGCCCGGCGCCGGCGTGGCGGACCTGAAGAACTTCGTGAACGGCGAGTTCGTGACGGCCGCCGCGGGCCGCACCAGCGAGGTCGTCGACCCCAGCACCGGTGAGCCCTACGCGCTCGCGCCGGTGTCCGGGCCGCAGGACGTGGACGCCGCGCTGCGCAGCGCCGAGGCAGCGCGCGAGGCCTGGCGGGACGCCACGCCCGCGCAGCGCAGCCTCGCCCTGCTCAAGATCGCCGACGCGGTCGAGGAGCGGGCCGCCGACCTGGTCGAGGCCGAGTGCCGGAACACCGGGAAGCCGGTCGCCATGACCCTGGCCGAGGAGCTGCCCCCGTGCGTGGATGAGCTCCGGTTCTTCGCCGGTGCCGCGCGCCTCCTGCAGGGCAGCGCGGCGGGCGAGTACATGGCCGGTCACACCTCGATGATCCGGCGTGAGCCGGTGGGCGTCTGCGCCCAGGTGACGCCCTGGAACTACCCCCTGATGATGGCGATCTGGAAGATCGCGCCGGCCCTGGCCGCGGGCAACACCGTGGTGCTGAAGCCCTCGGACACCACGCCGGTGTCCACCCTGATGCTGGCCGAGATCGCCGCCGCGTTCCTGCCGCCCGGGGTGCTCAACGTGATCTGCGGCGACGCCGGCACTGGCCGGGCCCTGGTCAGCCACGACATCCCGCAGATGGTGTCGATCACCGGCTCGGTCCGGGCCGGCATCCAGGTGGCCCAGGCGGCGGCGGCCGGGCTTAAGCGGGTCCACCTCGAGCTGGGCGGGAAAGCGCCGGTCGTGGTGTTCGACGACGCGGACGTGGCGCAGGCCGCGGCGGGCATCGCCGGGGCCGGGTACTACAACGCGGGCCAGGACTGCACCGCGGCGACGCGGGTGCTGGCCGGCCCGCGGATCGCCGCCGACCTGACCGACGCCCTGGCCGAGCAGGCCCGGCGGACCAAGGTCGGCGGCCTGGACGTGCCCGACGCGGACTTCGGCCCGCTGAACAACCCGGCGCAGCTGGCCCGGGTCGAGGGCTTCCTGGGCCGCGGCCCGGCGCACGCGGACGTGGTCACCGGCGGCCACCGGGTGGGGGAGCGGGGCTACTGCTTCGCGCCCACCGTGGTCAGCGGGCTGCGCCAGGACGACGAGATGATCCAGGAAGAGATCTTCGGCCCGGTGATCACCGTCCAGCAGTTCAGCGACGAGGACGAGGCGGTCCGCTGGGCCAACGGGGTTAAGTACGGGCTGGCCGCGAGCGTGTGGACCCGGGACCACGGGCGGGCGATGCGGCTAGCCCGGCTGCTGGACTTCGGCGCGGTCTGGATCAACACGCACATCCCGTTCGCGTCCGAGATGCCGCACGGCGGGTTCAAGCACTCGGGGTACGGCAAGGACCTGTCCATGTACGGATTCGAGGACTACACCCGGATCAAGCACGTGATGAGCTACCTGGGAAGCTAAGCGATTGCGTTACAGGCGTGTAACGGAATCAGTTGGAATTCCCGGATAAGGCGACTGATTCGGTTGATTTTGGGCAAATCCTCTGCCAGGATCGGGACCACTTGCCGCAAAGGTGCAGTTTGACCTGATATGTGGCGTGCTGACCGGCCGGAGCGCGATGCCGCGCACCGCCAGGGCATCAGCGCTGGGATGCAAGGCCCCAGGGACCCGAGACGAGAGATTTGCTCCTGATATGACCGACACTGACGCGTCCGCGCAGGACGTGCCGGCGGCTGGCCCGGCGGAGCCGGCCGGGGCGCCCGGGGTGCCCGCGATCGGGCTCGACGGGGTGGCCAAGGAATTCCACTCCCGGGGCGAGGTGGTCACCGCCGTCCGGGGCATCGATCTGGCCATCCGGCCGGGTGAGTTCTTCTCCATGCTGGGCCCCTCGGGGTGCGGCAAGACCACCACGATGCGGATGATCGCGGGCTTCGAGGAGCCCACCCGCGGCACCGTGCGGCTGGACGGCCGTGACGTCACCATGGCCCCGCCGAACAAGCGCGACGTGAACATGGTCTTCCAGTCCTACGCGCTGTTCCCGCACATGAGCGTGTTCGAGAACGTGGCCTTCGGCCTGCGGCGCAAGAGCGTGCCCAAGGACCAGATCACCCGCCAGGTCGGCGAGATGCTGGAGATCGTCGACCTCACCGGGCGCGAGCAGCGCCGGCCCCGGGAGCTGTCCGGCGGCCAGCAGCAGCGCGTCGCGCTGGCCCGGGCGCTGGTCAACCACCCCAAGGCCCTGCTGCTGGACGAGCCCCTCGGGGCCCTGGACCTCAAGCTCCGCCAGGCCATGCAGGTCGAGCTCAAGCGCATCCAGCGGGAGGTCGGCATCACGTTCGTCTACGTGACGCACGACCAGAACGAGGCTCTCACCATGTCGGACCGCATCGCGGTGATGAACGACGGCGTGATCGAGCACCTGGGGCCGCCGCGGGAGATCTACGAGCACCCCGCGACGCGCTTCGTGGCGGGATTCATCGGGACGTCGAACCTGCTGACCGGGTCCCTGGCCCGGGTCACCGGCGGCCAGGGTGTCATCGAGGTCAGCCCGGACGAGCGGATCATCGTCCCGGAAGGGCGGTCCGCGCTGGCCGCCGGCCAGGACGTCGAGCTCACCGTGCGGCCGGAGAAGATCGAGCTCACCGCCGGGCCGGCCCCGGCGGGTGGCTGCGCGCTGCGCGGCACCGTCACCGAGGTCGTCTACCTGGGCACCTCCACCAGTTTCTCGGTCCACACCACGACCGGGGCAGACGTCGTCGTCTTCCAGCAGAACTCAGCCTCGGCGGCCACCCCGGTCAGCCGGGGTGACGATGTCTGGCTGACCTGGGATCCCCAGCACTCTTACCCGATTGGCTGACCGCCCGCGCCCGGCGGTGCACCCCGCCCGCCCCCGACAGCGCGAGGCGCTGGACAGGAGGTTCCGATGGATGAGCAGCATGGCAGCGGCCCCGCCCGTGATCGCGGGCGGCCGGCGGCCCCGACCCTTCCCTGGTGCGCGGGCTGACCCAGCCCCGCCTCTCCCAGCAGGGCATGTCCCGGCGCCAGCTGCTGCGGACGGCAGGCACCGGCGCGGGCGCGCTGGGCATCGGCGCGTTCCTGGCCGCCTGCGGCGTCAAGGGCGTCACGACCAGCACCGGATCCGCCCCGGCCGGGGGCGTCGGCACCGCCGCCTGGTGGGCCAAGCAGAAGCTGCACCACACGGTGAACTTCGCCAACTGGCCGTATTACATCGACGTGCTCAAGGGCAAGCACCTGTCCCTGGAGCACTTCACCCAGACGACCGGGATCGCCGTCACCTACACCGAGCCGATCAACGACAACCTGCCCTTCTACGCCAAGATCCGGCCGTCGCTGACGGCCAAGCAGCCCACCGGCTACGACATCATCGTGATGACGAACAGCAGCCCGCCGCTGGGCTACCTGATCGACTTCGGCTGGCTGGTCCCGCTGGACCGCGCCATGATGACCAACTTCGACAAGTACGCGGGCCCGCTGATCAAGAACCCGTCCTGGGATCCGGGGAACAAGCACACGATGGCCTGGCAGTCGGGCTGGACCGCGATCGGGTACAACTCCTCGGTGGTCAAGGACCCCGGCACCAGCGTGGACATCCTGTTCGACAAGAAGTACTCGGGCAAGATCGGCATGATGTCCGACCCGCAGGAACTGGGCAGCATCGGGCTGCTGGCCATCGGGGTGGACCCGGCCACGTCGAAGGAATCCGACTGGGCCAAGGCGGCCAAGAAGCTGCAGCAGCAGAAGAGCGACGGGCTGGTCCGCTCCTACTACGACCAGAGCTACATCGACCACCTGAAGAACGGCGACATCGTCGTGTCCCAGGCCTGGTCCGGCGACATCTTCCAGGCCGACCTGAACAGCAAGTACCGCGACCTGAAGCTGCTCATCCCCACCGAGGGCGGCATGTTCTGGACCGACAACATGTGCATCCCGATGTACGCCCAGAACCCCAAGGACGCGATGACGCTGATGGACTACTTCTACCAGCCGGAGGTCGAGGCCCTGGTGGAGTACTACGACGACTACGTGTGCCCGGTGCCCGCGGCCAAGCAGGTGCTGCTGAGCCCGGCCGGCTGGGCCAAGTCGGCCCTGACCGCGATGAAGCCGGAGATCGGCCTGCCCACCTCCACCACGGCCAACGCCCCCACCGTGTTCCCGACCGCGCAGTACATCAAGAACTCGCGCAGTTACTACCAGTACAAGAGCCAGGAAGAGCTGACCGCGTGGAACAACCTGTTCTTGCCGATCACCCAGGGCTCGTAACCCGCCGCCCCCGGCCCCGGCCCGGCAAGGCGCTCGCGCCGTACCTGCTGAGCCTGCCGGCCGGGCTGTGGCTGCTGGCGCTGTTCCTGGTCCCGCTGGTCGTGATGCTGTCGCTGTCGCTGCAGTCGTGCAACACGGCGACCGGTGCCTGCGTGATGACCTGGCACTGGGGCGAGTTCGGCCAGCAGCTCAGCCAGTACCACGCCCAGTTCCTGACCAGCTTCTACTTCGCGGGCGCGGCGACCCTCATCGACCTGGCGGTGTCCTTCCCGATCGCCTACTGGATCGCCTTCCACGGCGGGAACAAGAAGAACTTCTTCCTGCTCATGCTGCTGGTCCCGTTCTTCGTCTCGTTCGTGATCCGCACGGTGGTGTGGGAGTTCATCCTGTCCGATCAGGGCATCATTCTGGGCAGCCTGAAGAACGCCCACCTGCTGCCCCAGAACTTCCACGTGCTCGCCACCGGGTACGCGGTGGTCGCCGGGCTGGCCTACAACTACCTGCCGTTCACCGCGCTGCCGTTGTACGTCGCGATCGAGCGGATCGACAAGCGGGTCCTGGAGGCGGCCTACGATCTGTATGCCACCAGGCGGGAGGCGTTCCTCCGGGTCATCCTGCCGCTCACGGTCCCGGGCATCTTCGCCGCGTTCCTGCTGACGTTCATCCCGGCGCTCGGGGACTATGTCAACCAGCAAATCCTCGGCGGGACCAGCAACACGATGATAGGCACCGTCATCCAGAACGCGTTCCTGGTGAACCTGGACTACGCGGGGGGCTCGGCGCTGTCGGCCGTGCTGATGGCGATCGCGCTGGTCGGCATCTTCGCCTACGCCCGCCTGCTGGGCTCGCGGACCATCGAGGACTACATATGAGCACGGTGGTGACGGCGCCGGCGGGCGCGCAGACGGGGCAGGCCCGCCCGCGGGCCCCGCGGCGGCGCCGCTGGACCCGGTTCATCCTGCCCGCCTATTCCTGGCTCATCATCGCGTACCTGGTCTTCCCGATCGCGGTGATGGTTCTCTACAGCTTCAACAAGGTCACGACCGGCCTGCCGCAGGTCAGCTTCGCCTGGAACGGGTTCACCACCCAGTGGTACCAGCAGTGGAAGGACATCCCCCAGCTCACCTCGGCGTTCTGGCTGTCCATCCGGCTCGCGATCGTCGCCACGCTGGTGGCCACGGTGCTGGGCACCCTGCTGGCGCTGGCCCTGGTCCGCTACCGGCCGCCCCGCTTCCGCGGCCGGGGCCTGGTGGAGCAGATCATGTTCCTTAACATCGCCGCGCCCGAGATCGTGCTCGGCGCCTCGCTGCTGGGCCTGTTCGTCACCATCAATGTGGCCCGCGGCTTCGTCACGCTGCTGCTGGCCCATGTGGCGTTCAGCATTGCCTACGTCACCGTGACCGTCCGGGCCCGGATGGCGGGCTTCGACCGGACGCTGGAGGAGGCCGCCGCGGACCTGGGAGCGAACGCCTGGGTCACGTTCCGGAAGATCACCTTCCCGCTCATCATGCCGGGCATCCTGGCCGGCGCGCTGATGGCGTTCGCGCTGTCCATCGACGACTTCGTCACCTCGAACTTCGTCAGCGGATCCGCGGTCCCGTTCCCGGTCTGGGTGTACGGGGCGACCCGGATCGGCATCCCGCCGCAGGTCTTCGTGTTCGGCAGCGCCATCTTCGGGGTCGGAATCCTGTGCGCGCTGGCCAGCGTCGTGGTAGCCAGGAAGCAGACCTGACCTGGCGGTGAGCGGTGGCTGACGAGGAACGTCGCGATCATCTGGTGCTGGCGCGCGGGATGGCCCAGCCTCGCCGGCGCGACGTCCTGAGCCTGGGCGGCCTGGCCGCCGCCGGCCTCGCCCTGGCCGGGTGCAGCGGCGGCGGCGAGCCCGGCCGCCGCGCCCGGTGCACGTGCAGAACGCGGTGGCCCGGTTCTGGGCGGCCCAGAAACAGCACGGCCAGGTGAATTTCGCCAACTGGCCGCTGTACATCGACACCGGCCGCAAGACGCTGCAGGAGTTCACCGCCGCGACCGGGATCACGGTCAGCTACGCCGAGGTGATCCAGGAGGACGACTACTGGGTCAACAAGATCGCGCCCATCCTGCGCGCGGGCGAATCGATCGGCTACGACCTCATGGTCGTCACCAACGGGTTCTGGTTCTCCGAGCTGCTCACCATGGGCGGGCTGATCCCGCTGGACCAGAGCATGCTGCCGAACTTCCGCAAGCACGCGGCGGCCAAGTTCCAGCACCGCTCGTTCGACCCGGGCAATACCTACAGCATCCCGTGGGCGTCCGGAACCACCGGCATCGCGTGGAACCCTAAGTTCATCCAGACCCCGGTGACCAGCATCAACGAGCTGTGGAACCCGGCGTACAAGGGCCGGGTCGGGATGATGGCCGACATCCAGGACCTGGGCAACTTCGGCCTGCTCAAGCTGGGCGTGAACCCCGAGACATCCACCCCGGCGCAGTGGCAGGCCGCGGCGCGGGCGCTCACCCAGCAGCGCGACGCGGGGCTGGTCCGCGGCTACTACCAGCAGTCCTACATCGACGAGCTGACCAGCGGGAACACCTGGATATCGATGGCCTGGTCCGGGGACATCTTCCAGCAGAACCTGAACTCGGGGACGGACCTGAGGTTCGTCATCCCGGACGAGGGTGGCACGCTATGGACCGACAACATGATGATCCCCAAGTACGCCCAGAATCCCGTGGACGCCATGATGCTGATGGACTGGTACTACCGGCCCGAGATCGCCGCCCAGCTCACCGAGTCCATCAACTACATCAGCGCCGTCCCGGCCGCCCAGCCGATCATCGCCCGGGATGCGGCCAGGGCCAGCGGCAGCAGCCGGCGGCTGCTGCACGAGGTGGCCACCAGCGAGCTGGTCTGGCCGACCCCCGCCGACTACAAGCGGCTGTTCAACTACGCCGACGTGAGCGGCAAGCTGCAGGCGCAGTATGAGGCCGCGTTCAACCCGGTGATCCACGGGTGAGTGGCTTCCCGCGGCGAGGCCGCGCTCCGGGATGCCCGGCCGGCCTGCTTCTGGCTGGACCGCCCGGACGCCCCGGAGCCCGCCCCGCCGTTGGGCGAGGCGACCACCGCCGACCTGGCCGTGGTCGGCGCGGGGTTCACCGGCCTGTGGACCGCGCTGCTGGCCAAGGAGCGCGACCCGGCGGCCGACGTGGTGCTGCTGGAGGGCCGGACGGCCGGCTGGGCCGCGTCCGGCCGCAACGGCGGTTTCTGCTCGGCCAGCCTCACCCACGGCCTGGCCAACGGCCTGGAGCGGTTCGGGCCGGAAATGCCCGTGCTGGAACGGCTCGGCCGGCGCAACCTGGACGAGATCGCGGCCACCGTGGCCCGCCGCGGCATCGAGTGCGGTTTCGAGCGGACCGGTGAGCTGGCCGTCGCGACCGAGTCCTGGCACCTGCCCGGCCTGTGGGAACACGCCGCCGCCGCGCAGCGCCTCGCCCGGGCCTCGGGAGTGCCCGGGCCGCCCGCCGAACTGCTGGACGCGGAGGCGGTGCGGGCCGAGATCGCCTCGCCGGCCTACTACGGCGGGCTGTGGGATCGCGGTGGCTGCGCCATGCTGGACCCGGCCCGGCTGGCCTGGGGGCTGCGCCGGGCATGCCTGGACTCGGGAGTCAGGCTCTACGAGCAGACCCCGGTCCAGGCGATCCAGCCGGAGGGCCCGGGCCTGCGGCTGTCTGCCCCGCACGGGAGCGTGCGCGCGCCCCGCGCCGCCCTGGGCACCGGCGCCTACGCCCCGCTGCTGCGGCGCCTGCGGCTGTACCTGGTGCCGGTGTACGACTACGCGATGGTGACCGAGCCGCTGTCCGCCGCCCAGCGGGCCAGCATCGGCTGGCAGCACCGGCAGGGCGTCGGCGACATGGGCAACCAGTTCCACTACTACCGGCTCACCGCGGACGGCCGGATCCTGTGGGGCGGGTACGACGCGGTCTACTACAACGGCGGCCTGATCAGGACCGGCCAGGATCAGCGGCCGGCCACCTTCGCCCGGCTGGCCGGGCAGTTCTTCCAGACCTTCCCGCAGCTCGAAGGGCTCCGTTTCACGCACACCTGGGGCGGGGTGATCGACACCTGCGCCCGGTTCTGCGTGTTCTTCGGCACCGCCCACCGCGGCCGGCTGGCCTACGCCGCCGGGTACACGGGCCTGGGTGTCGGTGCCTCGCGGTTCGCCGGGAACGTGCTGCTCGACCTGCTCAGCGGGCAGCAGACCGAGCGGACCGGGCTGGCCATGGTGGCTGGCAAGCCGGCGCCGTTCCCGCCCGAGCCGCTGCGCTCCGGGGTGATCCAGCTCACCCGCGCTTCGCTGGCCCGCGCCGACCGCCAGCAAGGACGCCGGGACCTGTGGCTGCGCACCCTGGACCGGCTCGGGCTCGGCTTTGATTCTTAGTTCAGCCGGACACGATAAAGTCTCCTGCTGCAGGATAGGGACGAGGATGCGCTCCGGAAGGCGGCAATGATGGCAAGCGAATGGCTCGGCGCGCCTCTTCCCGCGGACGACGAGGAGCGGGTCAACTTCGACACCAGCGTGGCCCATATCGCCCGGGTGTACGACTACTGGCTGGGCGGCAAGGACAACTTCGAGGCCGACCGGCAGGCCGGCGAGGAAGCGCTCGCGGCCTATCCCGACCTGGTCTCCTCGGTGCGGGCCAACCGCGCGTTCCTGGCCCGTGGCGTGCGCTTCCTGACCGCGGAAGCCGGGATCCGCCAGTTCCTCGACATCGGCACCGGCATCCCCAGCGCCAACAACACGCACGAGGTGGCCCAGTCCGTCGCGCCGGCCAGCCGTGTCGTCTACGTGGACAACGACCCGATCGTGCTGGCCCACGCCCGTGCCCTGCTGATCGGGGGGCCGGAGGGCGCGACCGACTACCTCGACGCTGACCTGCGCGAGACCGAGAAGATCCTCGACCACGCCCGCGGGCTGCTGGACTTCTCCCAGCCGATGGCGGTCATGCTGGTCGCGGTGCTGCACCTGATCGGCCCCGAGGACCACCCGTACAGCATCGTCGGCCAGCTGATGGACGCGGTGCCGCCGGGCAGCTACCTCCTGCTCTCGCACGTGGCCTCGGACATCGAGCCGGAGAAGATGGCCGAGATGGGCAAGCGGCTCAACCGGCTGCTGGCCCAGAAGGGCTACTACCGCAGCCAGGCCGAGGTGGCGGACTTCTTCGCCGGGCTCGAACTGGTGCCGCCCGGGGTCGTCCCCGTGCAGCACTGGCGGCAGGATTCCGAGGTCGAAGGGGCCCGGAAGGCCGCCATGTGGGGCGGCGTGGCCCGCAAGAACGGCTGACGCGGCCGCCGGGCCGGCCGGGGCGGGCCGGGCCGGCGTTGACGGTGCCCGGCCCGGCTCGTAGAGTCATGTCATATATGAGATGCCATATGCGAGACGGGGCGCAGACGCGGGACACGGCGCGGGTGGGCTGTGGCTCCCCATGAGCACCGCCATGGTCCCGCCGGCCCGCAGTTTCCTCAACGGTTCGACCGGGGCCGCTCCCTCACGTACCGAGGCCGTCCTGGACGCCATCAAGCACGCCATCCTGGCCGGTGAGCTGCGCCCCGGGCAGGGCCTGGTGGAGACCGAACTGGCCCAGATGCTCGGCGTGTCCAAGACCCCGGTCCGCGAGGCGCTGAAGACCCTGGCGGGTGCGGGCCTGGTCACGATGAGCCCGTACCGGGGCGCCACGGTCCGGGCCATCGACCCGGCCAGCGCGGCCGCCGTCTACGACCTGCGGCTGCTGCTGGAGCCGGAAGGCGTCCGCCGCGCCGTGCAGGCGGGCGTGGATCGGGCCGGGCCGGCCGGGCCGGCGGGCCAGCCGCCGGGCCCTGGGCGGCCGCCCAGGCCGCCCTGGCCGCCTCGGACGTCGCCGCCGACCAGGCCCAGCGCAGCCTGGCCAACCGGGAGTTCCACCGCGCCCTGTACCTGGCCTGCGGCAACAGCCTGCTGGTGAAGACCCTCGACGACCTGCGCGACCAGACTGCGCTGGTGTCCGTGCTGTCGTGGGAGCAGGGCGCGTCATGGCCGCAGGAGGCGGCCGAGCACCGGGCCATCCTGGCCGCGGCCCGCAGCGGCGCGGCCGGCGAGGCGGCCGCCCTGCTCCACGCGCACATCGCCGGTTTCGCGGCCCGGCATTTCCCTGAGCCTGAGCGCGCCGCCCCGGCGCCCGCTACCGAATGGAGTACCGATGCAGATTGACCCGGCCGTCACCGACGAGTTCCTGGAGATCCTCGCGACCGTGGCCGCCGTCCCGGTCACCCCGTTCGGCCCGGATGGTGCCCCGGACTGGGACTGCCACGGGCGGCTCATCGGCCGCCTGGTCGATAACGGGATCACCCTGGTCACGCCCAACGGCAACACCGGGGAGTTCTACACGCTGACGGATGAGGAGACCCGCGCCGCCACCGAGTCCACCATCCGGGCCGTCCGGGGACGCGCGGAAGTGCTGGTCGGCGTGGGCCATGACGTCGCCACCGCGGTCGGTTCCGCGACTCACGCCCGGGCGGCCGGGGCCCGCATGATCATGATTCACCAGCCGGTCAGCCCGTACCTGTCGGCCGACGGCTGGGTTGATTACCACGCCGCCATCGCCGAGGCCGTGCCCGACATGGGCGTGGTGCTGTATATCCGCGACGCGAAGATCAGCGGCCAGGCACATCCGCCGGCTTGGCAAGCAGTGCCCGAACGTGGTGGGGGTCAAGTACGGGGTACGCGACCTGGTGGGCTTCGCCGGGGTGGCCCGGGACGCCGGGCTGGGCCGGTTCACCTGGCTGGCCGGGCTGGCCGAGCTGACCGCGCCGGGCTGCTGGGCGTACGGGGCGCGCGGCTTCACGTCCGGGCTGGCCAACGTCGCCCCCCGCATCTCGGTCGGCATGCTCGAGGCGCTGCAGGCCGGTGACCACCCGGGAGCGCTGCGGCTGTGGGGCGAGTGCCGTGCCTTCGAGGAACTCCGGGCCGCGGATTCGTCCGCGGACAACGTGAGCGTGGTCAAGGAGGCCCTGGCCCAGCTCGGGCTGGCCCGCCGGGACGTCCGCCCGCCGAGCCGCCTGCTGCCGGATGAGATCCGCGGCGAGATCAGCAAGATCCTGGCCGGCTGGGGCCTGGAGGCCCAGGACGGCGAGCAGTGAGCACCCCCAGCCCAGAGGGCGCGCCCCGCCTCGCCCCCGAGCAGCTTCGCAGTGCTAGCCCGGGGGGGCGACCCCCCGCTCCGCTTTCCCGGGGGACCACCCCCGGAGCCCCCGGCCCCCGAGCGTCGGAGGCTCGGAGGGGACACGCCTCCGGCGCGCCCCGCCTCGCCCCCGAGCAGCTTCGCAGCTACGGCTGGTTCGGCGGGGACGGGATGCGCGCGTTCAGCCACGGCACCCGGATGCGCCAGCTCGGCGCCAGCCCCGAGGACTACCTGGGCAAGCCGGTCATCGCGATCGTGAACACCTGGTCCGAGCTGAACCCCTGCCACATGCACCTGCGGGAGCGGGCCGAGCAGGTCAAGCGGGGCATCTGGGAAGCCGGCGGCTTCCCGGCCGAGTTCGGGGTGGCCAGCCTCTCGGAGACGTTCCAGAAGCCGACCCCGATGCTGTACCGGAACCTGCTGGCCATGGACACCGAGGAACTGCTCCGCTCCTACCCGGCCGACGGCGCGGTGCTGATGGGCGGCTGCGACAAGACCACGCCCGCGCTGATCATGGGCGCGGCCAGCGCCGGGATCCCGGCCATCTACCTGCCCGCCGGGCCGATGCTGCGCGGCAACTACCGCGGCGCCACCCTGGGCAGCGGCACCGACCTGTGGAAGTACTGGGACGACAAGCGGGCCGGGGTGATCGGCGACTGCGAGATGGCCGACCTGGCCTCCGGCATCGCCCGCTCACCCGGCCACTGCATGACGATGGGCACCGCGTCCACCATGACCTCCGCGGCCGAGGCGCTGGGCATGACGCTGCCCGGCGCGGCGTCCATCCCGGCGGTCGACTCCGCGCACTACCGGATGGCCACCGCGACCGGCCGCCGGATCGTGGACATGGCCTGGGAGGGCCTCACCCCGGACCGGATCCTCACCGCCGAGGCGTTCGAGGACGCCGTGGCCACGGTGCTGGCCCTGGGCGGCTCCACCAACGCCGTGATCCATCTCGTCGCGATGGCGGGCCGCTGCGGCGTGCCGCTCAGCCTGGACGACTTCGACGAGATCTCGCGCCGGGTCCCGGTCCTGGCCAACGTCCGGCCCGGCGGGAAGTACCTGATGGAGGACTTCTACTACGCCGGGGGACTGCCCGCACTGCTGGCCCGGCTGGCCGGGGTGCCCGGCGTGCTGCACACCGACCGGATCACGGTCACCGGCCGGCCCCTGGCCGACCAGCTGGCCGGGGCCGAGGTCTACAACGACGACGTCATCCGCGACCCGGGCACCGCGCTGTCCGCCGAGGCGGGCCTGGCCGTGCTGCGCGGGAACCTGGCTCCCGACGGGGCGGTGATCAAGCACATCGCGGCTGAGCCCGCCCTGCTCAAGCACACCGGCCCGGCGGTCGTGTTCGACAGCTACCGCGAGATGCAGCGGCAGATCAACGACCCGGCGCTGGGCGTGACCGCCGATTCCGTGCTGGTGCTGCGGAACGCGGGCCCGCTGGGCGGGCCGGGCATGCCCGAGTACGGCATGCTGCCCATCCCGGACTACCTGCTGGCCCAGGGGGTGCGGGACATGGTCCGGATCTCCGACGCGCGGATGAGCGGGACCAGCTACGGCGCCTGCGTGCTGCACGTCGCCCCCGAGTCCTACGTGGGCGGCCCGCTGGCCCTGGTCCGCACCGGCGACCTGATCACGCTGGACGTCGCGGAACGGTCGCTGCGGGTCGAGGTGGACGACGCCGAGCTGGCCCGGCGCCGCGCCGCCTGGCAGCCGCCGCCCCGCCGGTTCGAGCGCGGCTACGGCGCGCTGTACAGCGAGCACGTCACCCAGGCGGACAAGGGCTGTGATTTCGAGTTCCTGGCCCGCCCGGGCCGCAATCCCGAGCCCGACCCCCACTGACGCTGGCCCGTCCGGGCCAGCACTGTCACCACCGGAGTAACCCTTTCACCCGGAGGTAGTTCAATGTCGAACGAGTTCACCCGCCGTGCCCTGCTCCGCTACTCGGCCCTCGCCGGAGCCGGTGCGTTAGCCAGCCCGCTCTGGTCCGGCGCCTTACCGGCCCGCGCGGCCACCCCGGCCCGCACTGGCCAGCACAGCTCCGCGGACCTCGCCGCCGACCGCATCGTGGCCTCGGTCCGGCGGCCCTTCTTCCCCCGGCGGTTCTTCCCGGTCACCCGGTTCGGTGCTGTGGGCGACGGCATCACCGACTGCACCCAGGCGTTCGCCGCGGCCATCGCAGCCTGCAACCGGGTCGGCGGCGGGCACGTGGTCGTGCCCGCCGGCCAGTTCCTCACCGGCGCGATCCACCTGCTCAGCGACGTCGACCTGCACCTGGAGGCGGACTCGACGATCCTGTTCAGCCAGGACCCCAATGCCTACCTGCCGGTGGTCTTCACCCGCTGGCAGGGCATCGAGCTGATGAATTACTCCCCGCCCATCTACTCCTACGGCCAGCGCAACATCGCGATCACCGGGTCGGGCACGCTGAACGGCCAGGCCGACGCGAACCACTGGTGGAACTGGAAGAACCTGGAGACCCCGGACTTCACCGCGCTGGAGGCGATGGCCGACGCCGGGGTGCCGGTCAGCCAGCGGGTGTTCGGGGCCGGGCACTACCTGCCGCCGCAGATGATCCAGCCCTTCCTCACCGATACCGTGCTCATCCAGGGCGTCACCATTATCAACTCACCGTTCTGGCACATGAACCCCAACCTGTGCACCAACGTCACCGTCGAGGGCGTCACGGTCAACTCCTCCGGGCCGAACACCGACGGCTGTGACCCCGAATCCTGCGACCGGGTGCTCATCGACGGGGTGACGTTCAGCTGCGGCGACGACTGCATCGCGATCAAGTCGGGCCGAGACTCTGACGGCCGCCGGGTCGGCGTGCCGTCCACCAACCTGGTGGTCCAGAATTGCACGTTCGCCAGCGGCCACGGCGGGATCACCCTGGGCAGCGAGATGACCGGCGGGGTGCGGAACGTCTACGGCCGCGATCTGGCTATGAACAGCCCCGACCTGCAATCCGGGCACCGGATCAAGACCAACACGCTGCGCGGCGGCTACGTGATCAACAGCCACGTGTACCGGGTCACCGCGGCCACCATCGGCGGGCCGGTGCTGAAGATCGAGGGCCAGTACAGCGGGCAGACCGGGAACTTCCCGCCCGACGTCACCGGCATTACGGTGGCGGGCTGGACGGTGGGCAGCTGCCAGGGTGTCTGGTCGCTGGTCGGCGCGTCGGCGAGCGACCCGCTCGCCGCGATCACGCTGGAGGACATCGCGGTCACGACCTCGACCGCGGCCAACTCGGCGCAGTACGTGTCCGATCTCGTGGTCGAGAACGTCACGGTCGGCGGAACGCCGGTTACGTCATGAGGTGCCCGGCTCCCCGCGCGGTGGCGGGCCTGCTGTCCGCGCTGGCGCTGGCGGCCCTGGCCGTCCCGGGGACGGCGTTCGCGGGCTCCCGCCCCGGTGTGCTGATCGTCGCGCAGGACGGGCGGCCCGGGGCCTTCACCGGCGTCCAGGCGGCCGTGGACGCCGTGGCGCCCGGCGGCGGCCCGGTGACCATCCTCATCGAGCCGGGCACCTACCAGGGGCAGGTGTACGTCCCGGCCTCCAAGCCGGGCATCACCCTGGCCGGGGCCACCGGCAACCCGGCCTCAGTCACCCTGGTGGACGACATCGCGCACGGCACGATCGCGCCCAACGGCAACCAGTACGGCACCGACTGCAGCGCGACCCTCTCGGTCGCGGGCAACGGGTTTTCGGCCTACGGCATCACCGTGCAAAACTCCTTCGACCCCGCGGCCAGCCCGCAGATCACCTCCCCGCAGGCGGTGGCGGTGAAGACCGTCGCCGACCGGGTGGTGTTCGCCCACGACCGGCTGCTCGGGATCCAGGACACGGTGTTCGCCAGTTCCTACGCGGACCCGTTCACGCCCGCGGAATGCTTCGGCCCCGGCGGGCCGCCCGCCAGCTCGCCGCCGGGCTCCGCCACGCCACCGCCCGCCCGGCAGCTCTACTACGACGACTACATCAGCGGTGACGTGGACTTCCTGTGCGGGTCCGGCACCGCCGTGTTCGACCGGGACACGATCGACATCCTCGGCCATCCGGGTGGCACCGTGAGCGCCCCGGACACCGGCCTGGAGCAGCCCCACGGTTACCTGATCACCGGCAGCCGCATCGTCAACTCGGCCGGGAACCTGGCCGTGGGGAGCTACTACCTGGCCCGGCCCTGGCAGCACACCGGGGTGACTACGCCGGTGGGCCAGATCACCATCCGCGGTACCTACCTGCCTGCGGCGATCAGCGCCGGGCAGTGGCAGAACTGGTCCAGCCCGCCGTTCCCGTGGCAGGACGCCCGCTTCTACGAGTACCAGAACACCGGGCCGGGATCGGCGGCCGCCGCCGGCGTCCCCCAGCTCACCCCCGCCCAGGCCAGGCAGTACACGGTGGGCAGCTACCTGGGGGACTGGCGGCCCCGGCTGGCTGGCCTGCGCGGCCCGGTCCGGTAGCCAGCCGAGCAGGCGCGCCTCGCGATGATGCTCAGATACCGGGCGGGAATGCGCGACACTAGGAGAGCTGACCCGCACGTAGGAAGCTAGCTATGCCTGATCTGGAGATGCGTCCCGCCGAGTGGCTGCTCATGTCTGATGGCCGTCTGCGGCGGGTGGTGACCGTGGGCACCGAGCTGGTTCTCTACGATGCCTGGCAACGGGCCCGGATCCGGAAGTGCGCGTGCGGTGCCCCGGCGATCCGGGAAACCTGCGGCGCACCCGCGTGTATCGACGGACTCTGGGCGAGACGGCGAGGCTGAGGCCACCGGCGGTCCGCCGCAGCACCGCCCGCGTAAAGCGGGAAGCGGCCGCGTAAGGTCAACTGCCGTGCCCATCATCGTCATTACTGGCGGTTCCGGCCGGATCGGGTCCATGCTGCGGCAGCGGCTGGCCCGGCCCGGCCGGACCCTGCGCCTGCTGGACATCACGCCGCCGGCCTCGCCCGGGCCCGGTGAGGAGGTGGTCGTGGCGTCGGTCACCGACATGGCCGCGATGACCGAGGCCTGCGCCGGGGCGGACGCCGTGATCCACCTGGGCGGGGTGTCCGGCGAGGGCCCCTGGGACAAGATCATCGCGATCAACATCCAGGGCACCTACACCGTGTTCGAGGCCGCCCGCCGGGCCGGCGTGCCCCGGGTCATCTTCGCCTCGTCCAACCACGCGGTGGGGTTCACCCCCCGCTCGGCGTTCCCCGCCGCGGACTACGCGTTCCCCGCGCCGGACACCTATTACGGGGTGTCCAAGGTGACCGGGGAGGCGCTGGCGTCGATGTACCACGACCGCTACGGCCTGGACGCGATCTGCCTGCGCATCCTGTCCTGCTTCGAGCGGCCGCTGACGACGCGGATGCTGTCCACCTGGCTGTCCCCGGACGACGCCGGGCGGCTGTTCGAGGCGTGCCTGACCGCGGAGCGGCCCGGCTTCCGGGTGGCCTTCGGCGTCTCGGCCAACACCCGCGGCGGCTGGGTGAGCCTGGATGAGGCGCGGTCCCTGGGCTACGAGCCCCGGGATGACGCGGAGGACTACGCAGGCGAGGTCATCGCGGACCACGGGGCACCTGATCCGGGCGATCCGGTGTTTGCTTACCTGGGCGGTGAGTTCACCCGTCCCGACTACGACGCGGAGCACCTGACGTAGCGGAGCACCAGCAGCAACCGCACAGAACGGATGGTTCATGATCCAGGGATTTGACCCGCGCACCGGCAAGCCGTCCGGCGAGCCGGTCGCCGAGACCACCGACAGCGCCGTGGACGCGATCGCCGGGGCGGCGGCCGCGGCCCGGCCCGGCTGGGAGGCCATGGGCCCGGCGGGCCGGGCGGCCGCGCTGCGGGCGGTGGCTGATGCGCTGGACGCCCAGGCCGCCGAGCTCGCCGCGGTGGCCGACACCGAGACGGCGCTGGGCGCCGCCCGGCTGACCGGCGAGGTGGCGCGGACCACCGGGCAGCTGCGGATGTTCGCCGGCGTCCTGGAGGACGGCGGCTACCTGGACGTCATCACCAGCCCGCCAGCCCAGGGCGTCCCGGGGCTGCGCCGGATGGTCCGGCCTGTCGGCCCGGTCGCGGTGTTCTCGGCGTCGAACTTCCCCTTCGCGTTCTCGGTCGCGGGCGGTGACACCGCCTCGGCGCTGGCGGCCGGCTGCCCGGTCGTGGTGAAGGCTCATGAGGGTCATCCGCAGACCTCGGTGGCGACCGCCCGCATCGTGGCGGACGCGCTGGCGCGAGCGGGGGCGCCGGACGGAACGTTCGCGGTGATCTTTGGCGTGCCCGCCGGGGTCAGGCTGATCCGCCATCCGGCGATCACCGCGGCCGGCTTCACCGGGTCGGCCCGGGGCGGCCTCGCGCTGCAGCAGATCTGCGCCGAGCGGGCCGTCCCGATCCCGTTCTACGGCGAGCTGGGCTCGGTCAACCCGGCCGTGGTCCTGCCGGGCGCGGCCGCGGCCCGCGCCGCTGAGACCGCGGCCGGCTACGCCGGGTCGCTCACCCTGGGTGCCGGGCAGTTCTGCACCAACCCGGGGCTGCTGTTCATCCCCGATGACGAGGGCCTGCGCACCGCGATCGCCGCCGCGGTCCAGGCCGCCACCGGCGCCCCGATGCTGTCCGAGCGGATCCACGCGTCGTACGAGACGGCGGCCGCGGCGCTGGCCGGGGACTCCGCGGTCACCCCGCTGGCCACCGGGCAGCCCGGTGACGGCCCGTGGGCCGCCACCCCGCAGGTCTTCTCGACCAGCCTGGACGCGTTCGCGGCCGGGCTGCCGGAGCTGGCCGAGGAACGGTTCGGCCCGGCCGGCCTGGTCATCACCTACCCGTCCGTGGATGAGCTGCTGCCGGTGCTGGGCCGCCTCGGCGGCAACCTGGCCGGCAGCATCCACGCCGACCCGGGGTCCGCCGCCGACCTGAGCGCCGCGGCGCCCGTGGCCGACGTGCTCAGCCGCACCGCAGGCCGGGTGATCTGGAACGGCTGGCCCACTGGCGTGGCCGTGACCTGGGCCCAGCACCATGGCGGCCCGTTCCCCGCCACCACGAGCCCGCACTACACGTCGGTGGGCGCGACCGCGATCCGGCGCTGGCTGATCCCGGTGACCTACCAGGACTTCCCGGTCGAGCTGCTGCCTGAGGCGTTGCGGGCCGTCCGATAGTGCAGACCGGGGCGTATCTCTATCCGTGGGACGTGGACGGCGACCCGGCCGCCGCGGACCGCATCGCCGGGCTCGGGCTGACCGGGGTCACGCTGGCCGCCGCGTACCACGCGGTGCGGGCGGTGACCCCGTTCCACCCGCGGCACCGGATCGTCACCCGGGACGCCGCCGTGTACTACCGGCCGGACCCGGCCCGCTGGGACGGCCGGCGGCTGCGGCCCGTGGCGGCGGGCTCAGCGGCCGGGGAGCCGGGTCCAGCCGGCTCGTTCGAGCGGGCCACCGCCGCGCTGCGGGCCGCCGGCCTGAGCGTCACCGCGTGGGTGGTGCTCACGCACAACTCCCGGCTGGCCGCCTCAGGGGAGCACGCGGTGCGCAACGCGTTCGGTGACGTGTACCCGTGGGCGCTGTGCGCCGGCTCGGCCGCGGTCCGTGAGTACGCGGCGGCCCTGGCCGCGGAGGTCGCCGCGCTGCCCGGGGTGGACGCGATCGAGCTGGAGGCGTGCGGCTGGTACGGCTTCGAGCACGGCAGCGCGCACGACAAGACGGGCGACGTGGCCGGGCCGGCGGGCGCGGCCGGCGCGGTGGGGGAGTGGCTGCTCTCGCTGTGCTTCTGCCCGGCGTGCGGGCCAGCGTACCGGGGCGCGGGGGCTGACCCCGGGGACCTCGCGGCGGCGGTATGCGCGGCCGCCGATGGCGGTCTCCCGCTGCCTGGTGACGCGGCGGCCCTGCTCGACAGCGTCCGCGCGGCCGCCTCCGCCCGGTTGCTCACCGAGGTGGTCGCGGCGATCCGTGCGGCCGCCCCGGGCCGGGCCGCCCTGGTGCACTCCGCCCCGGATCCGCGTGCCGCGGGTGCGAACCCTGGCTACGACCCGGCCATGCTGTGCGGCGCCAGCGGCCCAGGTGGCGCGGGCGGCGCCGGTGGCGCGGACGGCATCGTGCTGGCCTGCGGGGACCCGGCCGCCGCGCCGGACCTGGTCGCCCGGACCGTGGCGGCCGCCCCGCCCGGCGCCCGGATCGCCGCCGTCCTGCAGGCCGTGGCCGGGCTGGGCGGCCACCCGGACACCCTGGCCGCGCAGGCCGCAGCCGTCCGCGCGGCCGGCGCCACCGAACTGCGCCTCTACCACGCGGGCCTGGCCGCCCCCGCCGACCTCGCGGCGATCCGCGCCCAGACGGCATCCCGTTAGCAGTAAGGATCGGACCCCTCCGAGGGGCCCGATCCTCACTGCTGATGGCTGGCGCCTGTGGTTACAGGTCGGGGATCGCGACGTGCGGGTTGGCCTGGCGGAGGCGCAGCAGGAAGTCAAACAGGCCGATCAGCCGGGGGTTCGCCTTGATGACGCCGTGGGAAGCGGTGAGTATCCGCAGCGGGCGGGTCCGCGAGGTGTCGAGCCGGCTGCGCTGGACGGCCAGTATGTCCCCGGCGGGCACGCACAGCTCGCGGCCGGGGAAGACCAAAGTGACCTGCCCATCGTCGATACGCAGCTCGTAGGCGATCCGGCGCACGGACCGCAGGCCAGCCACCCCCATCGCCGTCCAGGCGGCGCCGATGACCAGCAGCGCAACAGCCCCGCTATCGTGCGCGATCGCTCCGGCCAGCAACAGGAATAAGCCCCCGACGAGTGCGCAGCCGATGGCGGCTCGCTGATACCAGCGCCACCAGGGGCTGGTCGTGCAGGACACCACGCGCACAGTATGCGCCGCGCGGGCGGCGGTTGGCGTTATATGCCCGCGCTGGCCGGGCCCCGCGGACGCCAGGGCCAGAGCGCGAGCCGGACCCGGCCGGGCCCGCTTTCACGGGAGTTTTCAGGCCCGTCACCGGCCCTGGCAGGGTGACCAGCCGGGACAAGGACTGACCCGGTGGTGCGGCCCGCCGGGCCTTGGCAGGACGGGCGGGCCGGTCTATGGTTCGGCCGACGTGCGGCGCTCGGGGCGGGCGCTCCCGGGCGGGCCGGTCTGGCCCGGCCGGGCCGGAGTGAGGGCTGTCGTACCCGGTACCCCGCCCCGCGGCCAAGGAGGAACCACCGTGAGACTTCCCGCCCACCGCCCGCGTCCCCGGTCCAGTGTGCTGGCGCGCCGGTTAGGTGTTAGCGCTCTCATCGCGGCCGCCGCCGCGGTCGGTGCGGCTGGCCTGCCCGCGGCTCACGCGTCACCGGCGGCCGCCGCCAGTCCCGTGGCCGCCCGCGTGACCCTGGCCACTGGAGACAGCCGGCACGTGTCCCAGCCCACCATTCCCGCCACCTGCACCACGCTGAGCGCCCAGCTGGCCACCAGCAACGAGCAGTTCAGCAGCGGCGCCGAGACCTCGCCCCCGGACACGGCCCGCATCCAGGCCGCGCTGAACGGCTGCAGCGGCACGGGCCAGGCGGTCGTGCTGGCCCCCAGCGGCAGCGACAACGCGTTCCTGTCCGGCCCGCTGTCCCTGCCCGCCCGCGTCACGCTGCTCATTGACGACGGTGCCACGCTCTACGCCTCCCGCAACCCGGCCAACTACCAGGTGTCCGGCCAGGCCAGCTGCGGCACCACGGCCTCCACCGGGAACGGCTGCCGGCCGTTCATCAACGTCACCGGATCCGGCGCCGCGATCATGGGCACGCAGGGTTCGGGGGGAGGGCAGGGCGCCATCAACGGCCGGGGTGACCAGGACATCCTGGGCACCAGCGGCAGCTGGTGGACGCTGTCCAGCACCGCGAAGACAGCCGGCGACGACCAGAACAACCCGCGGCTGATCGAGGCGCACGACGTGAACAGCTTCACCGTGTACGACGTGGACCTGGTCAACGCACCGTTGTTCCACCTCTACTTCGAGGGCGGCAACGGGCTCACGGTCTGGGGTGTGCGGATCAAGACCCCGGCCACCGCGCGGAACACCGACGGCATCGACCCGGACAGTGCTACCAACGTGACCGTCAACGACTCTTACATCCAGGACGGCGACGACGGCATCGCGATCAAGACCAACTCGGCCGCGGCGTCCAACATGACCATCGAGAACAGCCATTTCTACGGCACGCACGGGATATCGGTGGGCAGCCAGACCCAGTACGGCGTGACCAACATCCTGGTCGAGAGCAACACGGTCAGCGGGACGGACAGCTCCGGGAACGTGAGCAGCGACAACAACGGCCTGCGGATCAAGACCACATCCAGCGAGGGCGGCACCGTCAGCCAGGTCACCTACGACAGCAACTGCCTGACCGGGGTCAAGCACGCCCTGGAGTTCAACCCGTTCTATGCCTCCGGCAACGGGTCAACGACCCCGTACTTCGAGAACATCGTGGTCAACGGGCTCAAGGCGGTCAGCTCGGCCTCCAGCGCCCAGTCCGTGCTGGAGGGCTATAACTCCTCCCACCTGCTCGGCCTGACCCTGGAGAACGTCAGTCTCGACGCGACCAGCACCTCGGCCGGGTACGCCAGCATCGCCACCTTCGACAGCAACATCACCGCCTCGGGCACGGACGTGACGGTCACCCCGGTCAGCGGCAGCGGCAGCGTGCCGTCCTGCACCTTCCCCGGCTACCCCAGGTTGTGATCATCGGGACGCCCCGGCGGTCAGAGGCGACAGCGCGGGACGCGGAAATGGTTCACCAAACGGGGGCTCACACCGCTATGTCATAGCGGGAAGGAACGGGCATGGATATTCCTCGCTTCGGCTTATTCGGGAAACATCGCGCTATTATGATCCTAGCCGCGGCGGGGGTGCTCACGGTGGCGTTGCCGGCCAGCCTGGCCGCGGCCGAATCCACGGGCGGCCCGAAATCGGCGCCGCACGGCGGGAGCCGGGTGACCCTGCCGTATGGCGTAAGCCAGCGCAACTACGACATCATGATGGCTCAGATTCCCCTGGAGAAAGCGGCTACGCAGATCCAGATCGCGGCCGGGAAGCCGGGCGCCGGCCACGACGGGTTCTTCGAGACCGAGTTCAATAACGCCGGCCACTCGCTCACGGTGCGCTGGCATGGCAGCGTACCGGCCGACATCATGCGCGTCATCACTCAACTCCGCGCCACGGTGCGGGTCCAGATCGCCCCGGCCAGATACAGCCTCGCCACGCTGAAAAGGGACGCGCATCTGGCCATGCGGCAAGCCGGCGCGGTCGGCGCTTACCCGCTTAACGACGGCGGCGGGATCCACGTGCTGGTCAAGGCGTCGCGCCTGGCCGTGGCCGGTCCGGCCATCAGGAGGGCCGTCGGCGTTCCCGTCCAGGCGTCAGCGAGCGGTGGCGAGGGCCTGCAAGCCACCTGCGCCGGCTGGGCCGCCGATACCGCCGGGCCAGGTCACCGGTGTTATGACCTGCCTGCCTACTGGGGCGGGGACGTGATCGTCAGCAACTGGGGCTACGGCTGCACCGGAGGTTTCGGGGTGCATGACGCCAGTGGCCGTCTGTACATGATGACAGCCGCACATTGCGCGGAGACTACGAGTAAGAACTACCAGAACGGTGTCACCTTCTACAACGGCAATTACACCGAAACCATGGGCAATATCATCGATGTGCCCGGCCCGCTCGACGCTGCGCTCATTCCGACAGACACGGGTAACCGCTACTACGATGGTCCCGGGATCAAAAATGGCGATAGCAGTTTCACCAAGTCGGTCTCTGGCCAGCTGGGGGCGTCGGTGAATCAGTCGCTATGCGAGTCCGGTTCTTTTGGCGGCGTCATCTGCGGGATGATAGTCCAGAATCTTAATTACACCGATGGTCCCTGGAACAGCATGGCCTGGGCCACTTCGTCCACCGGGAGGTACTCCGTCAACGGCGACAGCGGCGGCCCGTGGTTCTCGCTGGCCAGCAGCACCAGCGTCTACGCCATAGGAATTCATCACGGTATTACCTACAACATTTTCGGCTTCACTAACGGGGAAGCCTTCACGCCGATCCTGCCGGTGTCCGGCGACCTGGGTGTGTACGTGAACGGCTGACGGCCAGCCCGGCGGCCGCCGGGCTGGCCCAGGCCCCGGGGCCAGGCGATGTTGTGCTCGTTGTAATGGTGCTTGCAGTTCTCGCAGACGCTGCCCCGCCCCTCGAACCGGGAGCAGCTGCATCTGGTACACGGCCCCGTTCCCGCCCGCGCTCGCCTGCATCCGGTCGCACTAACCATGGGCGCTGCGGCTCCCCTCTCCCGAATGGCCTGAGCGGGGCGGCCTCAGCCATGTCGCGTGCTCACGTGACCCACGGAGTGGACGGCCAGCCGGGCGTGCCGGTTGTCAGGAAGGCGGCCGAGTGTCCGGAAAGTAAGGCTCGCCTATCCGGTATCGCTCAGCCTTCCTGCGCCTCAAACGTCCGTCGCCTGAGCCGCCCGGTGCACGATCAGCAGGGCGACGTGCAGTGAGGTGCGTGATTCGGCCGAGTCGAGGCTCACCCCGAGAATGCGCTCGATATGGCGCAGCCGCTCGTACAGGGTGGGCCGGGCCAGGTGTGCCCGGGCCGCGGCGTCCGCCTTGTTACCCCCGGCCGCCAGGTAGGCGGCGAGCACGCCGGTCAGGTCGGTGCCGTGAGCAGCGTCGTACTCGCGCAGCGGGCCCAGCTCCCGGTCCACGAACGTGGCCAGCCGGGTATCGCCGCCGAGCAGCGAGAGCAGGCCGCGCAGCCGCAGGTCGGCCAGGCGGTAGAAGGGGCGGCCGTGCTGCGGGCCCGGGGTCTCCGCGGCCGCGTCCGCGACCTGCCGCGCCTCCAGCAGCGAGCGCCGGACCTCGCGCAGGCTGGTGGCGGCCGTGCCCACCCCGATGACCGGCTCGCCGCTCGCCATGCCGTAGGGCCGCCGGGCCCGCCGGGCCAGCGCGCGGCGGGCTGCGGCGCACACGCCGGCCAGCACCTGCTCCGGGTCGGCCCCGGCGTCGGCGGACAGCAGCGCGGCGGCCCGCACGTCGTCCAGGGAGCCGACCAGCGCGGGAATCCGCTCGCCGCGGCAGGCGTCCGCGAGCGCCTCGGCCAGGTCCAGCACCCGGGCCTGGGCCAGCAGGCCCGCCCCGCCGTCCGGTGACCTGATGACGGCGGTGATCAGCTGCCGGCCGGTGACCGGCACGCCCAGCGCCCGGCACTGGGCGGCCATCTCGCCGGGGTCAGCGTCGGGCTGGGTCACCAGGATGCTGATCAGGGTCCGGTGCGCCTGCCGCTCCAGGCTCTCCTGCTGGCGGGCCAGCAGCCGGCCCAGGGCGAGTGTGGTAGCCGCCCGTTCCACCAGCGCCGTGTCGGCCGGGGCGGGCGGCCCGTCGCAGACCAGGATCACCCGGCCCCAGTCCTCACCGCGCGCGCCCACGGTGGTGACCAGCCAGCCCGGGCCCGGGTGGTAGCCGGTCCGCGGCGAGGCCGGCACCGCGGCGGACCGGGCGCTGAAGTCAGCCAGCAGGCTGGCCGGGTCGGTCCCGGCCGGCTCGCAGGCCAGCACGTGATGCGACAGGTCTTCCAGGATCAGCGGCCGCCCGGCCAGCAGTGCGGCCTCCCGGAGAATGTCGGCGGGCCCGGCGCCGGCCACGGCCAGGTCGGTGAACACCTCGTGCAGCCGGGCCGAGGCCCGCAGCTGGGCCAGCTGGTCGTCCAGGATCAGGGCGTGCACGGCCTCGGTGATCTCGATAAACGGGACCTCGCGGGCGAAGACGATCAGCGGCAGCCCGCTCTCCTCGGCGGCCGCGGTGAACACGGCGGGCAGGCCGCCGGTGTACTTGCGGCCGAGCTCGACCGCGAGCGCGCTCACCCCCACCCCGGCCAGGCCCGCCACGTAGGCGGCGAGCAGCGGCTCCTCGTCCGGCAGGGCTATCCCGGTGGTGAGCACCAGCTCGCCGCCCCGCAGCAGCCGGGCCGCGTCGGCGAACTCGATCGCGTGCGCCCAGCGGACCGCTGCGCCCAGCCCGCTGGACCCCGCCACCACCTGCGGGTCCCCGCGCCGCACCGGATCCAGCCGGAGCACCTCTGCGACCGTCGGCATGCCCCTAGCGTACGAGCTGCTGGTCATAGTGTCAGGATCGGAGGGTTATTGGTAACAGTGTGTCGGAGTCCGGGGCGCGGGATGCCTGGCCAGACTAGGGGCATGTCGGAACTCCACGAGCGGCACCGCCGCGTCATCCCCAACTGGCTCGGGCTCTACTACTCGGAGCCGCTGGAACTCACCAGCGGCAGCGGCAGCCGCGTCACCGACGCTGACGGCCGCAGCTACCTGGATTTCTTCTGCGGCATCCTGACCAACATGCTCGGCTACGACGTGCCCGAGGTCCGCGAGGCGGTCCAGCGCCAGCTGGACACCGGCCTGGTGCACACGTCCACCCTGTACCTGATCCGTAACCAGGTGGAACTGGCCGAGAAGCTGGCCCGCCTGTCGGGGATCGAGAACGCCAAGGTGTTCTTCACCAACTCCGGCACCGAGGCCAACGAGACCGCGCTGATGCTGGCCACCGCCGCGCGCCGGTCCAACCAGGTGCTCGCGCTGCGCAACAGCTATCACGGCCGGTCCTTCGGCGCGGTCGCCATCACCGGCAACGGTGCGTGGAAGAGCTCGCCGCTGTCCCCGTTCGCCGTGCACTACCTGCACGGCACGGACCGCCAGCTGCCCGCCTTCGCCGGGCTCGGCGACGCCGAGTACACCGCCGCGTGCGTCCAGGACCTGCGGCACGTGCTGGCCACCGCGACCGCGGGCGACGTGGCCTGCCTCATCGCCGAGCCGGTGCAGGGCGTCGGCGGCTTCACCATGCCGCCGGACGGGCTCCTCGGCGAGTACGCCGCGGTCCTCCGGGAGCGCGGCGCGCTGTTCATCTCCGACGAGGTGCAGACCGCGTGGGGCCGGACCGGCGAGCACTTCTGGGGCATCGGCGCGCACGGCGTGACCCCCGACATCATCACGTTCGCCAAGGGCCTGGGCAACGGGATGGCCATCGGCGGCGTGATCGCCCGCGGCGACCTGATGGACGGGCTGCCCGGCAACGGCATCTCCACCTTCGGGGGCAACCCGCTGTCCACCGCCGCCGCCAACGCCGCCCTCGACTACGTCCTCTCCCACGACCTGCAGCAGAACGCGGCCGAGCTGGGCGCCATGATCATCAGCGGGCTGCGCGAGGCGGCCGAGCCGCTGGCCGCGGTGGGCGAGGTCCGCGGCAAGGGCCTGATGTTCGCCGTGGACCTGGTCAACCCGGCGACCGGGGCGCCGAGCCCGGCGCTGGCTACCCGGATGCTGGAGGAGACCCGGGAGCGCGGCCTGCTGATCGGCAAGGGCGGCCTGTACGGGCACACGCTCCGGATGGCCCCGCCGATGAACCTGTCCGAGGCCGACGCCAAGGAGGGCCTGGGCGTCCTGGCCGACGCGCTGCGCGCCGTGAACGAGGAGGCCAGCCCGTGAGGCACGTCACGCACTGGATCGGCGGGCAGCCCTGGGACGGCGTGGCCGAGCGGCACGGCGACATCTACGACCCCGCTACCGGCGAGGTGACCGGGACCGTCGATTTCGCGTCAACCGCGGTCGTCGACGACGCGGTCGCCGCCGCGGCCAAGGCCTTCCCCGGCTGGCGGGCGGCGTCGCTGGCCAAGCGGGCCAGCGTGATGTTCGCGTTCCGTGAGCTGCTGGCCAAGCGCACCGATGAGCTGGCCGCGCTGATCAGTTCCGAGCACGGCAAGGTGACCGGGGACGCGGCCGGGGAGGTGGCCCGCGGCCTGGAGGTGGTCGAGTTCGCCTGCGGGATCCCGCACCTGCTCAAGGGCGGTTTTTCCGAGAACGTCTCGACCGGCGTCGATGCCTACTCGATCCGGCAGCCGCTGGGCGTGGTGGCCGGCATTACGCCCTTCAACTTCCCGGCCATGGTGCCCATGTGGATGTTCCCCATCGCGATCGCCTGCGGGAACGCCTTCGTGCTCAAGCCCTCGGAAAAGGACCCCTCAGCGTCGCTGCTGCTGGCCCGGCTGTGGGCCGAGGCGGGCCTGCCCGAGGGCGTGTTCAACGTGGTCCAGGGCGACAAGGAAGCCGTGGACGCCCTGCTGGGGCACCCGGACGTGCGGGCGGTGAGCTTCGTCGGGTTCGACCCCGATCGCACGCTACGTCTACGAGACCGGGACGGCGGCGGGCAAGCGCGTCCAGGCGCTGGGCGGGGCCAAGAACCACATGGTCGTGCTGCCGGACGCGGACCTCGACCTCGCTGCGGACGCCGCCGTATCCGCGGGGTTCGGCTCCGCCGGCGAGCGCTGCATGGCCGTGTCCGTGCTGGTGGCGGTGGGCTCGGTGGGCGACGAGCTGGTCGCCAAGATCACCGAGCGGGTGGCGCGGCTGCGGGTCGGGCCGGGCACCGACGAGCACTCGGAGATGGGCCCGCTGGTCACGGGCGCGCACCGGGACAAGGTCGCCTCGTACCTGGACTCCGGGGTCCGTGAGGGAGCCACGCTGGCCGTGGACGGGCGGGTGCACCCCGTCATCGGCGGCAGCGAGGGCGGGTTCTGGCTCGGGCCCAGCGTGCTCGACCATGTCACCCCGTCGATGGGCTGCTACACCGACGAGATCTTCGGCCCGGTGCTCTCCGTGGTCCGCGCCCCGACCTACGCCGAGGCGGTCCAGCTGGTCAGCGAGAACCCGTACGGGAACGGGACCGCCATCTTCACCAATGACGGGGGAGCGGCCCGGCGGTTCGTGTTCGACGTCGAGGCCGGCATGGTCGGGGTGAACGTGCCAATCCCGGTGCCGATGGCGTACTACTCGTTCGGCGGCTGGAAGGCGTCGCTGTTCGGGGACACCCACGTGCACGGGACCGAGGGCGTGCATTTCTACACCAGGGGGAAGGCGGTCACTTCCCGCTGGCTGGATCCGAGTCATGGCGGCGTGAATCTGGGGTTCCCGGTTAACAAATAACCGTTTCCCCTTGGTCGCGGTGGCGGCGGCCTGGTTTTGCGGCACACATAAACGCCGCAAAACCAGGCTCGCAGCGCCACCGCTGGCTGGACCGTGCATGTCCTGCGGGCCCCGGGTACAAGGGGACCATGCCTGTTCTGGTGGGGACCTCCGGGTGGCAGTACCGCGATTGGCGCGGGGGGCTCTACCCCGAAGGGGTGGCCCAGCGGCGATGGCTGGAGCACTACGCCACCAAGTACATGACTGTGGAGAATAACGGCACGTTCTACCGGCTGCCGTCCCGGGAGACGTTCGAGGGGTGGCGGCGCAGGACGCCGGACGACTTCGTGATGGCGGTCAAGGGGAGCCGGTACCTCACTCATGTGCGGCGGCTGCGCGACCCGGCTGAGCCTGTCGCCCGGCTGCTGGGTGCCGCGGCGGGCCTGGGTCCGAAGCTGGGTCCGATCTTGCTGCAGTTGCCGCCGACCATGACCGCCGCGCCTGCCCTGCTGGATGCGTGCCTGAAAGAGTTCCGGGATGGCTGGCCCGCGGTGCGCGGTGACGGCCCGGGCGTGCTGAGGCTCGTGGTCGAGCCGCGGCACGAGACGTGGTGGACGGACCAGGTGCGGGAGATCCTGGCCGGTCACGACGCGGCGCTGTGCTGGGCGGACCGGCTCGGGCGGCCGGTCACGCCGCTGTGGCGGACCGCGAGCTGGGGTTTCCTGCGCTTCCACGAAGGAGCGGCGGACCCGTGGCCGCGCTACGGGGAGGACGCCCTTCAGGCCTGGGTGGACCGCATCCGCGAGGCCCGCCTGTCCAGGGCCGATGTGTACGTGTACTTCAACAACGACCCAGGTGGGGCCGCGGTCGTGAACTCGGCCGAGTTCGCGGCGCTGGCCCGGGAGGCCGGGCTGAGCCCCACCCGCACGCCCGGGGTCGGTGAGATCTCCCTGACTCCGCCGTTGCCGACCTGGTGAGCCGGGCAGGCCGGCGCGGGCGGGCACCAGGTGCCTGCCCGCCCGCGCCGCTCGTGCTCAGCCGGCGGCGGCGCTGAAGACCGGCTCGTAGGCGCCGGACTGGCCGGCGGCCGTGGGGTGGTAGGACTCGGTAACGTCCAGGATGTTGACCGAGTGCAGCCAGCTGCCCGAGTCGCAGATCTCGTGGCCGCTGAACGCGCCGCGCACGTCGGCGAACACGTCACCGTGCCGGGCCGCGGCCGCCTGGATCTGGCTGTCCAGCTGGTCCGCGCCCTGGTTGAGGTCGGTCCGGTCGGTCGTGCTCAGGCCGACGCAGGACGAGGACCGGGACAGGTCATAGAGCTCCGGGTAATCGAGCACCACCACCCGCGCGTTCGGCGCGTCCGCGTGGATGGCGCTCAGTACCGAGTCGAGCTCGCCCGGCAGCTGCGTGGCGGTCAGGGATTCGGCGTGCTGCACGGCGCTGACGCAGCTGCTCGTGGGCAGCAGCACGCAGGTCTCCATGACCGAGCTGAAGCCGACGTCGTTGCCCCCGACCGTGATGGACACCAGCGTGGTGGCCGCGCTGAGCGGGGACAGCTGGGAGCTGAGCACGGTCGCCGTGGTCGCGCCGGAGCAGGCCTCGGACACGTACGAGGCGGGCTGGCTGGCGTTGTCCCAGAGGGCCGGGTAGGCCTTGGTGCTCTGGTCACACGACCCGCTGGAGCCGATGTAGCTCCCGGCTCCGACGCCGGAGGAGTAGGAGTCGCCGAGCGCCACGTAAGCCACGGCGGACTGGGCGCTGGCCGCAGCGGGGGCCAGCATAGGCAACGCCGCCGCGGTGAGCGCGGCGGCGCCGGTGAGGAGAGCGAGGACGGCGGGATGGGGGCGGGGGGCTCGAGGGCGCACGGGTCCTCCTTGACAGCGCCATGGTGATCTACTCACCGGTAACTCTGGGAATTGGGCGCGTCAAGGAATGGTCATATAGCGATCAAGCCACCCGGCCCGGGCCCCGTGGTTTGATCGGCTAAAGCGTGGCTTGATCGCTTTCAGCGGAACGGGGTCAGACGGCGGCGAACGCGTCCTCCAGGATGGACAGCCCCTCTTCCAGCAGTTGCTCCCCGATGACCAGCGGCGGCAGGAACCGGAGCACGTTCCCGAACGTCCCGCAGGTGAGCACGACCAGGCCCGCACTGTGGCAGGCCCGGGCCACCTGCGAGGCGATATCCGCGGCTGGCTCCAGGGTTCCCGGGCGGACCAGCTCGATGGCGATCATCGCGCCGCGGCCGCGCACGTCGCCGATGACCGGGTAAGCCTCGGCGAGCTTGTGCAGCCGGGGCAGCATGATCTCGCCGATCCGGCGGGCCCGGCCGGGCAGGTCCTCGGCCGCCATGGTCTCGATGGCCCCCAGGGCGGCCGCGCAGGCCACCGGGTTCCCGCCGTAGGTGCCGCCCAGGCCGCCGACGTGGACCGAGTCCATGATCTCGGCCCGCCCGGTGACGGCGGCCAGCGGCATCCCGCCGGCGATCCCCTTGGCCGTGGTGACCAGGTCGGGCAGCACGCCCTCGTGGTCGCAGGCGAACCAGTCGCCGGTCCGGCAGAACCCGGTCTGGATCTCGTCGGCGATGAGCAGGATGCCGTGCTCCCGGCAGAACTCGGCCAGCCCGGGCAGGAAACCGTCGGGCGGCACGATGAAGCCGCCCTCACCCTGGATCGGCTCGATCAGGACGGCCGCCACGTTGTCCTCGCCCACCTGGGTGTGGATCAGGCCGGTGATCATGTCGAGCGCGTTCGCGGCGCACGCCTGCGGGCCGCCCGGCCAGCGCAGCGGGTAGGCCATGGGCATCCGGTAGATCTCGCCGGCGAACGGCCCGAACTTGTCCTTGTACGGCATGTTCTTCGCGGTCAGGGCCATGGTCAGGTTGGTCCGGCCATGGTAGGCGTGGTCGAACGCGACGATGGCCGGCCGTCCGGTGGCGTGCCGGGCGATCTTGACCGCGTTCTCCACCGCCTCGGCCCCGGAGTTGAGCAGCGCGGAGCGCTTGTCATGGTCCCCGGGGGTCCGCCGGGCGAGTTCCTCGCACACGGCCACGTACTCCTCGTACGGGGTGACCATGAAGCAGGTGTGGGTGAACCGCTCGGCCTGCTCGCGGATGGCGGCGGTGACGCGGGGCGCGCTGTTGCCCACCGACGTCACCGCGATCCCGGAGCCGAAGTCGATCAGGGAGTTGCCGTTGACGTCGATGAGCACGCCGCCGCCCGCGGCGCTGATGAACACCGGGAAGACATGGCTGACCCCGCGGGCCACGGTGGCCTCGCGGCGGGCCAGCAGTTCGCGTGAGCAAGGGCCGGGGATCTCGGTGACGAGGCGGCGCACCTGGGCCAGGCCAGGTCCGCCCGGGAGAGACGATTGCACGGTCATACAGCTGACGATAGGCCACGAAGCGCCCGCTGTGGGCAGCGGATTCTCCGCGCCGGCTTCCGGCCGGCCGTCTAGCCGGCCGGCGGGATGGACGTCACGGTGGCGAACGCGTGCCCCGACCCGTCCCGCAGCGTCAGCCGGGTCAGCGCGGCCCCGGACGGCAGGACCAGCGCCAGGTAGCCGCGGCCGCCGACGGTGACCGGGGTGATCCGCTCGGCCGTGCCGTTGGACAGGGTGGCCACCACGGTGGCCGCGCGCGGGCTGACCAGGGCGCCGTAGCCGTCCAGCCCGGGCTGGGCCGAGAAAGCCAGGGGGTGCAGCGCGACCGCGGCCGGCGGCAGCCCGATCGGCTGGCAGGCGGTGCTGCCGGTGTAGCCGCCGGCGCCGAACGAGGCCGCGGCGAAGCACTCACCGGTGGCGCCCAGGGTGACGGTGACCCGCCAGTGTCCCGCCCCGCGCCGCCCGGCGCCGATCGCGGCGGCCGCCGCGATCGGGGGAGTGGCGCCCATGTGCTCCCAGACCCCCGGCACCAGCCGCAGCGGCGGCTGTGAGGTGGCGGGACCGCTGGCCGCCCCCGTCCCGCGGAACAGGCTGGCCGGCGGGGCCTCCCGGGACGTCGACGCGAACGGCCCGCCGGAGTACGCGCTGATCTGGGTGACGCCGGAGGCCGGGTAGGCGAAGCCGGCCAGGTGCAGTGGCCGGCCGCACGCACGCCGGGTCACGGGATGCAGGGTCAGGGTGGTTCCGTTGCGGAAAATCGCGGTGAGGCGGTTCACGGCGGGTGCGACCTGCACGGCCGCAAAGCCGGCGCCCGGGTGACCCGGCGCGTGGTCGAGGAACGCGGTGCTGGTGATGCCCTGGGTCAGCGCGGTGGCGGTGAGCAGGTCGCCGTCCGTGCCGTCGAGCATGACCGCGGGCAGGCAGCTGGACCCGCGGCCGGCGATGTTGCGCACCGACAGCCGCCAGGCCGCCCCGCCGGCCGTGCCGGCGGCGAACGCGCTCCCGCCCGGCGGGCGGGCGGAGCTCGCCACCCCCGCCGGGGGCGCCGCGGAGGACGCTCCCGCGCCGGCGGGCGCGGCCGCGGTACGGGCGGCCGCCGGGCGGGCGGCCGGGCTGCCGGCCGGGGCGGACAGCGTGATGGCGACCGCGGCGGCCCCCGCCATCAGCCCGGACGCGGCCCCGGCCCAGCGCCGGGTCCGGATCGCCCGGCCGCGGCGGCGTACCGCGCCGACCGGCGCCGGCCGGGCCGTCAGCCTGTCCAGGTCCTCGCGCAGCCGCTGGCTGAGGACCTGCTCGTCGAGGATGCTCACTGGCTTCCCGCTCCGTTCCCCCGTGTCCTGCCTGCCCGTGTCCTGCCTGCCCGTGCCCTGCCTGTCTGGGTGCTGGCTTCCTGGCCCGCCGGGGGCGGTCACGGTGCGCCCTGCCCCGCCACCCCGTCCGCCAGCGCGGCGCTGCCGCGCAGTTTGGCCAGCGCGCGCGAGGCCTGGCTGCGCACCGTGCCCTCGGTGCAGCCGAGCGCGGCGGCCACCTGGGCGTCGCTGAGGTCCTCCCAGTAGCGGAGCACCACGATCGCCCGCTGCCGGCCCGGCAGCTCACGCAGCGCGGACAGCAGCGCGGAGCGCTGGCCGATCAGGTCGCAGGGATCCGCGACCACGGTGTCCGGCAGCTCGGCCGGCTCGCGGGCGTGCTCGGTGACCCGGCGGCGGCGGAACCGGCGGTGGCTGGTGTTGACCAGGATCCGGCGCACGTAGGCGTCCGGGTCGTCGGCCCGGCGCACCCGCCACCAGGCGGCGTACGCGCTGGCCAGCGCGGCCTGCGCCACGTCCTCCGCCAGCCAGCGGTCCCCGGTCAGGCCGTAGGCCAGCCGCACCAGCCCGGGCCACCGGGCGGCCATGAACGGGCCGAACTCGTCCCGCCGGGTCGTATCCACCGCATCTGCCGTCGCATCCAGAATGGCCGCCTCCCGAGTCACATCACATACGAGCACCAGGTGCCTACTCAGCGTTGCATCTGGGGGAGGGGAATTCCCCGGATCCTTGCGGGTTCCCCGTCCCGCCCGGCCCTGGCGGCCGCCGGGCCGTGGCCGGCGCTGCTTCCGCGGGTAGGACGGCCGTAGGGCAGGTCAGTGCCGGGGGATCGGCGCCCCGGTGCGGGGAGGGTGGTGGCCATGGACGCCTCGACGTTGCTGACCGAACGGCAGCGCGACGGCCTCACGCGGATCCGGCAGCGCGAGGTCGATGCGTTCCGGGCGCGCGTTCCCAGGTCGCTGCGGCTGGGAGCGCGGGCTCGCACAGCCATGCCGGGCGGTGTGCCGACGCCGTGGATGGCCGGGTACTACCGGACCCCGCCACTGTGGGTCTCCGGCGGCCGCGGAGCGACGTTCACGGACGTCGATGGCCACCAGTACCTCGACTTCAACGTCGGCGACATGTCGGCGATACTCGGCTACGCGCATCCCCGCCTGACCCAGGTGATCGCTGAGCAGGCTGCGCGGGGGGTGCAGATGTTCCTGCCGGCCGAGTCTGCGCTGGCCGTGTGCGAGCAGCTCAGGCTGCGATTCGGGCTCCCGATGTGGCAATTCACGCTCTCGGCGTCGACCGCCAACACCGAGGCTCTCCGGATCGCCCGGGTGGCCACCGGCCGCCAGGGTGTCCTGCTGTTCGGCGGCAAGTATCACGGGATGCTCGATGAGACGCTGTGGACCGACGACGGCACCGGGCTCGTGCCGGAGGAAATGGGTGTGGGCACAGTCGCGCCCCCCGGCCTCGCGGTGGTCGATTTCAACGACCTCGAAGCGGCCGAGCGGGTGCTCAGGCCAGGCCGGACCGCAGCTGTCCTGGTCGAGGGGGTGCTGACCAACTGCGGCACCGTATTGCCCGAGCCCGGCTTCCTGCCCGGACTGCGCGAGGCATGCACGCGGTACGGGACGTTGCTGGTGATGGACGAAACGCACACCCAGTTCGACCTGTACGGTGGCGCCGTCTCCCACTACGGCATCAGTCCCGACATCGTCACCGGCGGCAAGGGCATCGGGGGTGGCATCCCCATCGGCGCCTACGGCATGACCACCGGCCTGGCCGCCCTCCTCGACGCGAATTGCGCGGACGAAGCCGGCGACGTGCCGGGGATCGCCCTGGGCGGCACACTGTTCGCCAACGCCCTGTCGCTCGCGTGTACCGAAGTTGTCCTGACCGAGCTGATGACGCCCGCGGACCACGACCGGATGGCCGGGCTCGGCAGGCGCCTGGCCGATGGCATCGAGGCTGCGGCGTGGGCACGCGGACTCGACTGGCGTGCGGACAGATTCGGCGCGCGGACCGGCTACTGCCTTCGCCCGGAGCTCCCGCGGACGGCGCGGCAGGCGTACGCCAGCCGCGACCCGCTGTTCACCGACACCCGCCGGGTGTTCTTCGCCAACCGCGGGGTGTGGGACGCTATCTCCAGCTCCGGCCCGCACCCTGGTTTCTCCCACGAACCCGGCGACGTCGATGTCTATCTGGGGATCCTGGACGACTTCCTCGACGAGATGTGCGCCCGCTGAGTCCGGGGCGCCAGGGGATTAGGGTGGGCCGGCAGCCAGCCCGATGACTCGCGCACTCTCGCAGGAGCAGCCGGTGCACACTTCGCAGGGGCTCTTCGACGGGGTGTTCGGCCGTGGTGCCGTCGACACCTCAGACCAGGCCTGGCTCCAGGCGATGCTGGATACCGAGGCCGCCCTGGCCCGGGCCCTCGAGCAGGCCGGGCTGGCCCCGCCCGGGGCGGGTGAGGCGGTCACCGCAGCGGCCCGGGCCGAGGCGTTCGACGCCGCGGAACTGGGCCGGCAGGCCGGGCTGACCGGCAACCCGGTGCCCGCGCTGGTCCGGGAGCTGACCCGGATCCTGCCCTCCGGCCCCGCCGGAGCGGTGCACCAGGGCGCGACCAGCCAGGACATCATCGACACGGCGGCCATGCTGCTGGCCCGGCAGTCGCTGGGGGTGATCTCGGATGACCTGGCCGCGGCCGCCGCCGCGGCCGCCCGCCTGGCGGCCGTGCACCGGGACACCATCATGATCGGCCGGACGCTGCTCCAGCAGGCCGTGCCGGTGACCTTCGGCCTGGTCGCAGCGGGCTGGCTGACCGGGCTGGATGAGGCCGCGGTGGCTCTGGAGCGGGTCGCGGCCAGCCGTCTCGCGGTCCAGTTCGGCGGGGCCGCGGGCACCCTGTCCGCGCTCGGTGACCGCGGGCCCGAGGTCGCGGCGCTGCTGGCCGCGGAACTCGGCCTGCAGGCCCCCATCCTGCCCTGGCACACCGACCGGCTGCGGATCATCGAGATCGCCGGGGCCTGCGCCGGGGCGGCGGGGGTGCTCGGCAAGATCGCCCGTGATGTCACGCTGCTGGCCCAGTCCGAGGTCGGGGAGGTGACCGAGGGAGGCGGGGGCGGACGCGGCGGATCGTCCGCCATGCCGCACAAGCGGAACCCGGCCGCGTCCATCGCCATCCTCGGCTGCACCCGCCAGGTCCCGGGGCTGGTGGCCACCCTCGCCGCCGCCGCGGAGCAGGAGCACCAGCGGGCCGCCGGGGCCTGGCACGCGGAGTGGGAGCCGCTGGCGGACCTGCTCCGGCTGACCGGCTCGGCCGCGTCCTGGGCCGCGGACCTGCTCAGCGGGCTGGAACCCGACCCCGGCCGGATGCGGCGCAACCTGGGCGCGGCCGGCGGTTTCCCGATGGCCGAGCGGGCCGCCGCGCTGCTCACGCCCGCGCTGGGCCGGACCGCCGCGCACGACCTGCTGGCCGGGGCCTCCGCCGCGGCGGTGGCGGAGGGCCGGCCCCTGGGTGACGCGCTGCTGGACCGGCTGGACGCCGGCCGGCTCGCGGAGAACGGGATCACGCCGGAGCGGGTCACCGCCGCCCTGGACCCGGCCGGGTACCTGGGCGCGGCCGCCGAGTTCGTGGACGCGGCCCTGACGGCGCACGCCCGGGCCGCCTCCTAGCCTTACCGCTCGCGGGCGCAGGCTGGGCCCAGGCGGGTGCGGCCCGGACCGCGCCGGTGCTGCCGGACGGCGGGAGTGGGTAACCTTCCAGGCCGGCAGCGGCGCCGCTGCCGGAGCCGTTGAAAGGCGGAACCATGGACGAGGCTGAGCGCGCCGCGCAGGGGATGACGGTCCGCCGTGAGGTCCTGGGCGACGAGCACGTTGACCGGGCGGTCGCCGCGACGACGCCGCTGACCGCGCCGTTCCAGGACTTCATCACCCGCTATGCGTGGGGTGAGATCTGGTCCCGGCCCGGGCTGTCCCGCGCCGAGCGGAGCATGATCACTCTTACCGCGCTCGTCGTGCTCCGCCAGGAGGAGGAGCTGGCCATGCACCTGCGGGCCGCGCTGCGCAACGGCCTGACCCCTGATCAGATCAGCGAGGTCCTGCTGCACACCGCGGTGTACGCGGGGGTTCCCGCGGCCAACCGCGCGTTCGCGATCGCCCGCCAGGTGCTGGCGGAAACCGGGTGAGCCGGCCCGCCGCGATGCGGCCGGCCATGCCGTATTGTCCGTATGACGAACGGCTGTACTTATCGCGACCACATCGTCATTATGGTTTCGGGTGCGCGCAGGTGCTCGCCGCAGGGGTGTTCGCTGTACAGGTGTTGCGCTGCTGGGCAGGAGGATATGGCGGAGATCGTTTCACTGGCCGATGCCGTCGCACGGGCCGTCCACGACGGGGATTCGGTCGCGATGGAAGGGTTCACCCACCTCATCCCGTTCGCGGCGGGTCGTGAGGTGATCCGGCAGCGGCGCCGTGACCTGACCCTGATCCGGATGACCCCGGACGTGCTCTACGACCAGCTCATCGGGGCGGGCTGCGCCAGCCGGCTGATCTTCTCCTGGGGTGGCAACCCCGGCGTGGGCTCGCTGCACCGCTTCCGCGACGCGGTGGAAAATGCCTGGCCGGGCCCGCTCCAGCTGGAGGAGCACAGCCACGCGGGGATGGCGAACCGCTACGTGGCCGGCGCCTCGGGCGTGCCGTTCGCGATCCTGCGCGGCTACAGCGGCACCGGCCTGGAGGGCCTGCCCGGACTGGACGGGCAGCCCGCGATCCGGTCGGTCACCTGCCCGTTCACCGGTGAGCGGCTGACGGCCGTGGCCGCGCTGAACCCGGACGTGGCGATCATCCACGCCCAGCGGGCCGACCGGGCCGGGAACGTCCAGCTGTGGGGGATCACCGGGGTGCAGAAGGAAGCCGTGCTCAGCGCCCAGCGGTCGGTCGTCACGGTCGAGGAGATCGTGGACGAGCTGCGGCCCGAGCCGGGGGCGATCGTGCTGCCCTCGTGGGTCGTCGATTACGTGGCCGCCGCGCCCGGCGGGTCGCATCCCTCCTACGCCCTGGGGTACTCCTCCCGCGACAACGACTACTACCAGGCCTGGGACGCGATCAGCCGGGACCGGGACGGGTTCGGCCGCTGGCTGGCCGAGGAGGTGTACGGCGAGGCCGGCAGCCTGGCCGGGGCCGGGGCCGGCGAGGGAGGATGTGGGGCATGAACGCCACCGGGGCACCGGCACCGGAGACGAGGGACCCGGCCGCCTTCACCGCCGACGAGATGATGACGGCCTGCGCGGCCCGGGCCCTGCACGACGGCATGACCTGCTTCGTCGGCATCGGGCTGCCGAGTGCCGCGGCTAACCTGGCCCGGGCCACGCACGCGCCCAACCTCGTGCTCATCTACGAGTCGGGCACGATCGGGGCCAAGCCGGGCCGGCTGCCGCTGTCGATCGGTGACGGGATCCTCGCCGAGACCGCCGACGCGGTCGTGAGTGTCCCGGAGATCTTCAACTACTGGCTCCAGCCGGGCCGGATCGGCCTCGGCTTCCTCGGCGCGGCCCAGATCGACCGGTTCGCGAACATCAACACCACGGTCGTCGGCCCCGAGTACGCCCAGCCCGCGGTCCGGCTGCCGGGGGCCGGCGGGGCCCCGGAGATCGCCGCGTCCTGCCGCGAGGTGATCGTGGTGGTCCGGCAGAGCCGCCGGTCGTTCGTGGACCGGGTCGACTTCGTCACCTCCGTCGGATTCGGTGACGGGGCCGGGTCCCGGGAGCGCCTGGGGCTGGCCGGTGCGGGACCCCGGAAGGTCATCACCGACCTGGGCATCCTCGAGCCGGACCCGGTGACGTGCGAGCTCACGCTGACCGGGCTGTACCCCGGGGTGACGGTGGCGGAGGTGGCGGCCAAGACCGGCTGGGACCTCGCAGTGTCAGATTCGCTGGAAGTGCTCGATCCGCCCACCGCGGCCGAGCTGGCCGCCCTGCGCCAGCTGCGGCAGGCAGAATAACTCGTCAAGCCGACGCAGGAGGAGCAGCAGCCCGATGACCACGCACCCCCCGTCCCCGCCAGCCGGGCTGATCCTGCCCTCGTACGAGCGGCCCCGGGGCCTGCACCCGCCGCTGGACTCGCCGGGCTACCGGTCCACCGCGCTGCGGGCGCCGGGCCGGCCGCCGCTGATGATCCCGCAGGGCCTGACCGAGATCACCGGGCCGCTGCTGGGGGAGGGCCGGGTGGCCCCGGCTGACGCCGACCTGACGACCCAGCATGCGGGCGAGCCGCTCGGTGAGCGGATCATCGTGACCGGGCGGCTGCTGGACAGCGACGGGCGGCCCATCCCGGACGCGCTGGTAGAGATCTGGCAGGCCAACGCGGCCGGCCGGTACCAGCACTCCGTGGACAACCACCCCGCCCCGCTGGACCCGAACTTCTCCGGCGTGGGGCGCTGCGTGACCGACTCCGAAGGCCGGTACCGGTTCGTGACCATCAAGCCCGGTGCCTACCCGTGGCGCAACCACCCCAACGCCTGGCGGCCCGCGCACATCCACTTCTCGCTGTTCGGGCGGGCGTTCACGCAGCGCCTGGTGACGCAGATGTACTTCCCCGACGACCCGCTGTTCGAGTACGACCCGATCTTCAACTCGATCCCGGACCCGAAGGCCCGCCAGCGGCTGATCTCGCGATTCGACCTGAACCTGACGGAACCGGACTGGGCGCTCGGCTACGCGTGGGATGTCGTGCTGCGCGGCAGCGCCGGGACCGTATTCGAGGAGCAGCGGTGACCGGGCTGCCGCTGACCCCCTCGCAGACGGTCGGGCCCTACCTGGCGATCGGGCTGCCGTGGCCGGACGGCCCGACCGTGGTGCCCGAGGACACGCCCGGGGCGATCACGATCACCGGGCGGCTGCTGGATGGCGAGGGCGCGCCGATCCCGGACGGGCTGATCGAGACGTGGCAGGCCGACCCGGACGGCCGGTTCGATCATCCGGACGATCCGCGCGGCGCACCGGGGAACGAGCGGGGATTCCGGGGCTTCGGCCGCTGCCCGACCGGACTGGACGGCAGCTACCGCATCGTCACGTTGCGGCCCGGCGGGCTGCCCAGCCCGGACGGCGGCTCGCAGGCCCCGCACCTGGACGTGTCGGTCTTCGCCCGGGGCCTGCTGGACCGGGTGGTGACCCGCATCTACTTCCCCGACGAGGGGGCCGCCAACGCGGACGACCCTGTGCTGTCCGCCATCACCGACCCGGCCCGCCGGGACACCCTCATCGCCACCGCGGACCCGGATGACAAGTACCGGTTCCAGTTCCACATTCACCTGCAGGGCGAGCACGAGACCGTCTTCTTCGATGTCTGACCCGCAGGCCCCGGCGGCGCCGGGGGAGGCCAGCCCGGCGCACGCGGGCAGGCGGGTCACGCCAGACGCGGGCCGCTCGGTGCGCCTGGCGGCCTCGCTGGACGGCCCGCGGGAGGCGCCGGTCCTGGTGCTCGGCAACTCCCTCGGCACCACCCGCGAGCTGTGGGAACCGCAGATCGGGGCGCTCGGGGAGCATTTCCGGCTGCTCCGCTACGAGCACCGCGGGCACGGCGGCTCGCCCGCCCCGCCGGGGCCGTACACGATCGCCGACCTGGGCGCGGACGTGCTGCGCCTGCTCGACGACTTCGGGATCGAGCACGCGTCGTACTGTGGCGTGTCGCTGGGCGGGATGGTCGGCATGTGGCTGGCCGCGAACGCACCTGGGCGGATCGACGTCCTCGGGCTGTGCTGCACGTCCGCCCGCTTCCCGGATACCGGCCTGTGGGTGCGGCGCGCGGCGGCCGTGCGGGCGGACGGCCTGGCGTCCATCTCCGCCCAGGTGGTGAGCCGCTGGTTCACGCCCGCGTTCGCGGGGCGCTTCCCGCCGGTCCCGGCCGCGTTCGCCGCCACCCTGGACGGCGTCGACCCGGAAGGCTACGCAGGCTGCTGCGATGCCATCGCCGGGATGGACCTGCGCGCGGCCCTGGCCGGGATCTCCGCGCCCACGCTGGTGATTTCCGGCTCGGAAGACCCGGCCACCCCGCCGTGGCACGGGGCCGTCATCGCCCGGGGGATCGCAGGCTCCCGGCTGACCGTCATCCGGGGCGCCTCGCACCTGGCCAGCGTGTCTGCTCCCGCCGAGGTGACCGCCGCCCTGACCGCCCACCTGCTCGCGTTCGCCCCGCCCCGCTGGGGCTGAGCGCTCAGAGCGAGCCCCGGGCCGCGATCCATTCCACCGGCTGCCCGGTCACTTCGGCGATGCGATCGTAGTCCGCGTCATAGTGCAGGACCGTGGCGCCGTGCTCCTCGGCCGTGGCCGCAATGATCAGATCGGGCAGCCGGAAGTGGCGGTGCTGGCTGCGTTCCGCCAGCATCCGGTGTACCTGCATGGCCCGGCTCATCGCCGCGGCCGTCACGTCCATCCAGCGCTGCCCGTGCAGGGCCGCCCACAGCACCTCGTACGCCTTGGGATCTGGGGCGTTGTTGAAGTACTCCAGTGCGGTCATCTGGCAGACGGCCAGCCGTCCCTCGGTGAGCAGTCCAGCGAACCTGGCCCGCGCATCAGGGTCCCGGGCCTGCGCCACGTACGCCGAGGTGTCCGCGAGGTAGACCGGCCCAGCCATCAGCCGCCGGACCCGGTGTCCTGCCCGGCCGCCGCGTCAACCTGGGCCAGCTCTTCGAGCCGGCCCAGGTCCCGGCCGCCCCCATAGCGGAAGCTGTCGGCGCTCCTGGTGTAGTCCATCTCGACGCTGTCCAGTGCGGCCAGGATCTCGGCCGCCTTCGCCTTCAGCGCCTGGATCCGCAGCGCCTCGTTGATCGTCGCCACCTTGGTGTCTGTACCGAGCACCACGCGCGCCGCCTCCAGCCAGCCGTCGTTGACGTCCACAGTGATGCGTGCCATAACACGCATGATACACCAAGATCTCTTTACCGAGCACACCATATATCAGCCTGTACAGACACCACCTGAAGGGCCCAGAACGTGCCGACGGGGGTTCGCGAAGAGCATCACTGCCGTGCCGGTCATGGCCAGCGGGAGGGGACGTGTACCCGGTGGGACCAGGAGCGGCGCGGCCCGGGATCAGCGGGTGGGGCGTAGGTGGGGGAGGACCGGGCGGATGACGGCGTCCGCCCCGGGCGTGGGACGGCTGCCGAGCAGCGCCCGGGTCAGGTCGTGCCGGCTGTCCAGCAGCTCGTCCAGGGCCAGGTTCAGGTGCCGGGCGCTGACCCGCAGCGCCGCCCCCTGCTCCCCGGCGGGGCCGCCGTCCGGGGCGGCCCCGTTAGCCGGGACTGCGCCGCTGACTCCCGCCGGGACGGCCCCGGTGGCCGGGGCTGCGCCGTTGGCCTGGCCCGGGTGGGAGCCGCTGGACACGGCCGCCGCCCGGGCGCTGGCCACCGCCGGTGCCGCTGCCCGGGACGCCCGGCCATCGGCGGCGTACACGGCCGCCCGGCGCAGCAGTTCCCTGATGAAGGAGGCGCTCACCCCGTCGGTCCGCGCGACCACCGTGCTCGCGCTGGACCGGCTGATCCGCAGGCTGCCCTGGTAGAGGCGGAGCAGCCGGCGCCGGGCCGTGGCGTCGGGGAGCGGGAGCCGGGCCGTGTGGTCGACCTGGCCCGGCCGCGCGGCCAGGACCTCCTCCAGGAGGTCCGCCCGGTTCGTGGTCAGCAGGAAGGTCACGTCGGCGTCGTCGCCGGTCTCCTCCATCTCGCTGAGCAGCCGCAGCAGCGCAGGGGGCAGCGGGGCGTGCGGGCCGCGCGGCCCGGCGGCCAGCTCGACGTCCTCCACGACCACGATCGAGGGTTGCAGGGTGCGGGCGAGAGCGCAGGCCTCGCTGATGAACCGCAGCCCGGCACCGGGGATCACGATCGCGGTGACCTGCGGCAGCTGGCCGATCAGGTAACGGACGGTGTGCGTCTTGCCGGTCCCGGGGGGCCCGTGCAGCAGGACGCCGCGCCGGAGGTGCTGGCCGCTCGCGCTGAGCTGGCCGGAATGGCGGGCGATGCCCAGGACCTGCCGCTCGATGCCGGCCAGCAGGTCCGGGGGGAGGATCACGGTGGCCCGGTCGAGCCGCGGCCGGTCCAGGAACCCGAGCACGCTGCCGCCCGCCGGCCCGCTGGCGTCCGCGCCGAACGAGATCACCTGCCCGCGGTAGACGTTGTGCCTGGTCGCCAGCGCGCGGATCTGGTCTGCGATGCGCCCGGCCGTAGCCTGATCCGCGGCCGTGACCTGGACGCTGACGCTCTCGCGCGGGTCGTCCCCGGCCGGGCCGCACAGCAGCAGGGCCGACCGCTGGCCGCCGGCGTCCACCAGGTAGAGGCCGCAGGTCACGCAGGCGCGGGTGAGCCCGCCCGGGCCGGCCTGGCGGGCAGCGGTGGTGACGCTGCCGATCCCCGCCGCGCCCGCTGGCGAGCGCGGCGGGTCGGCCGCGGTGAGGTCGGCCAGGTCGGTCTGGCCGTGGCGGACGCCGGTCAGGCCGAGCAGTTCGTGCCGCAGGCCGGGACCGGCCAGCCACGCGTCCAGGCCGGCCTGGACGTTCACCTGGTCGCAGGCGGGCCACGACGCGGTGACCACCGGCCAGCCGGCCGCCGGCGGGCCGAGGTGGGCGGCCAGGGCACGCTGCACAGGAGCGTCCTGGCCCCGGGCCGTGGCCACGGCCCGGCTGAGTACGCGCCCGGCCAGGCGGGCCACGTCGGCGAGTTCGGGCCGGGGGCCCAGGCCCACCGCGGGCCACGGCCGGACAGCGAGAAGTCCCCTGGGTATTCCCGGAATCCCCACGGGAGCAGCATAGACAGGGCCAGCCTGGATTATTGGGGCAACAGGGACCGTGCCCCGGATTCGATGGACGCCTCGGACAGCAGCACGGCCTGGGCGGCGTCACCTAGCGGGATGAAGCTGTCCTCGCTGTTAACGCGGCTGATCCTCCCGGTGAACCCGGCGTCAATCAGCGTCGTGATGATGGCCTCGGACACCCCGCCGGTGCGCCTGGTCTCGTCGGCCACCAGAACCCGCCCGGTGACCGTGGCCTCGCGCAGGATGTCCGCCACCGGCAGCGGCGCGATCCAGCGCAGGTCCAGCACCCGGCAGCCGATCCCGTCCGCCGCGAGCCGGGCCGCCACCCGCAGGCTCATCCGCAGCCCGTTGCCGAACGTGATGATGGTGAGGTCGCGCCCGTTGCCGTAGCCGCGCGCGCTGCCGACCGGGACGGAGCCCGGCCACAGCCCGGGCGGGTCGTAGCGGGCCAGCCAGCCGCCGTCGCCGGCCTGGTGCAAGTCCCTGGTGTGGTAGAGCGCGATGGGTTCCAGGAAGACACAGACGCGGCCGTCCGCCTCCGCCACCGCGAGGCAGGTGCGGAGCATGGCGGCGGCATCGTCGGGCCGGGCCGGGCAGCCGATGATGAGGCCGGGGATATCCCGCAGGCTGGCCAGCGCGTTGTCGTTATGGAAATGGCCTCCGAAACCTTCCTGATAGGCGAGGGAAGCGATGCGCAGCACCAGCGGATTGCGGTACTGAGCCTGGGAGAAGAAGGACAGGGTCGCGGCCTCGCCGCGGATCTGGTCGGCGGCGTTGTGCAGGTAGGCGAGGTACTGGATCTCCGGGACCGGCAGCAGCCCGGCCAGGCCCGCCCCCAGGGCGAGGCCGAGGATGGACTGCTCGTCCAGCAGGGTGTCGAACACCCGTGCGTCCCCGAACCGCTGCGCCAGCCCGCGGGTCACCCCGTACACGCCGCCCTTGCGGGCCACGTCCTCGCCGAAGACCAGCATGCCGGGCCGGGCGGCCAGCGCGTCGGCCAGCGTGGCGTTGATCGACTGCGCCAGCGTCAGCCCGCCGGCCGATTCGGGAAGCCGCCCGGCGAACGCCTCATCCCGGCGCGGCGGTTCCGCCGCCAGGCTGGCCCCGGCCCACACCTGCTCGGGATGATGCGGGGCGAGGGGGGTCATCACCTGCGCGGCGGTGGCCAGCCGCGGGCTCCCGGCCACCCCGGCGGCCAGGCCGAGGATCCGGGCCCGTGACTCCTCGTAGCGCGCGGTCACCTCGCCCGGGGTCAGGATGCCCGCGGTCACCAGCAGCCGGGCGGTACCGAGCAGCGGATCGGCGGCCAGGTCCGCGGCGACCGCGGCCGCCCCGCGGTAGCTGGTTTCCACGTCCGAGCCCGCGTGCCCGCCGAACCGCACCACGGCCAGGTGCAGGAACGCCGGGGAGCGCCGTTCGCGGACCCAGGCCGAGGCGGCGAGCGCCGCGTCGTACACGGCGGCCAGGTCCGACCCGTCCGCGTGGAAATACCCGAAGCCCGGGACGGGCCGGGTGGCGGCCCGGACCCAGCCGGGCGGGGTCCGCACGCTGATGCCGATCCCGTTGTCCTCGATCACCAGCAGCAGCGGCAGCGGCAGATGCTGGTAGGCACAGTAAGCGGCGGCGTTGATGGCCCCGGCCGCGGTGGAGTGGTTCAGGGACGCGTCACCGAGGCTGGCGGCCACGATCGCGTCCGCGGGCCATGGCGCGGGCTGGCCCAGCCGGGCCGCCCGGTCCAGGGCGAAGGCCAGGCCGAGGGCGCGTGGCAGGTGCGACGCGATGGTCGACGTCTGGGGGATGACGTGCAGCCGGGGGTGGCCGAACACCTTGTGGCGGCCGCCGGCGATGGGCTCGTCCGCCGCGGCCACCAGCCCGAGCAGGACATCCCGGATCCCGTCCCTGGGCGGCGTGGCCTGCTGGCACCGGGCCAGGTAGAAGGCGCCCGAGCGGTAGTGCAGCAGGGCCGGGTCGGTGATCCGGAGCGCGGCGGCCAGGCCGGCGTTGCCCTCGTGCCCGGCCGACCCGATCGTGTAGTACCCGGCGCCCTGGGCCCGCAGCCAGCGCGCGGCCAGATCGAGATGGCGGCTGGCCAGCTGGGCGTCGAAGAGCTCCAGGCAGCGCTGCCCGGTCAGCCCCGAGCCGTCCCGGACGGGGTCCTGACCGGCGGGGCGCTCCCGGGGACCGCCAGGGGGATCGCCGTCCAGCGCGGCGACCACCTCGCCGAAATGGCGCTCCACGGGGTCTCGTCCGGCCTGCTCTCGTTCCGCCTGACCAGGGCTCATTCCTCTACGGTAGGGCCGGTTGCTCTACGGTAGGTGCGGCACCGTTGCTGACATCCGAGGAGGCCTGATGCTGCCCTGGTCCGCTGAGCTGGCCGGCCGGATCGACGAGCACGTGATCACCAGCGAACTGCTGCGGGGCAACCCGCTGGGCGATCCGCACGAGCGGCCGCTGTGGGTCTACGTGCCGCCCGGCTACGACGATGAGCCGGGCCGGCGCTACGCGGCCGTGTACGTGATCCAGGGCTACACCGGGCACCTGGCCATGTGGCGGAGCCGCTCGCCGTACCGGCAGCCGTTCCCCGAGACGGCTGACGCGGTATTCGCGTCCGGGCAGGCGCCCGGGACCATCGTGGTCTACGTGGATGCCTGGACCGGCTACGGCGGCAGCCAGTTCGTTGACTCCCCGGGCACCGGCCGGTACCACTCCTACCTGTGCGAGGAGGTGGTGCCCTGGGTGGACGCTCACTACCGCACGCAGCCGGCTGCGGCGCACCGGGCCATCATGGGCAAGTCCAGCGGCGGGTTTGGTGCGATGGTCACCCCGATGCTGCGGCCCGACCTCTTCGGGGCGCTGGCCACGCACGCCGGGGATTCGCTGTACGAGCTGTGCTACATCCCCGAGTTCGGCAAGTCCGCGCGCCATCTCCGGGACTACGACGGGGATATCTGGCGGTGGTGGGACGACTTCCGGTCCCGGGTCTCCTTCACCAAGGAGGCCGATCATGACCTGCTCATGCTGCTGGGCGTGTCGGCCTGCTTCTCCGCGACCCCCGATGGCCGGGTGGAGCTGCCGTTCGAGCCGCAGACCGGCAGGCTCCGGCCGGACGTGTGGCAGCGCTGGCTGGACTGGGACCCGGTCCGGATGGTGCCGCAGCACGCGGAGGCGCTCCGCGGGCTGCGCGGGATCTGGATCGACGCCGGGAAGCGTGACGAGTGGTTCCTCGATCTCGGCGCGGAGGCTTTCCGGGCGGCCCTGGCGCAGGCCGGCGTCCCGGACGAGGCGATCCACTTCGAGCTGTTCGAGGGCACGCACATGAGCATCGACTACCGGTATCCGCAGTCGCTGGCCTGGCTGGCCGGGCGCATCGCGGTCTAGCCGCGGGCCGCCGCCGCGCAGGAAAGCCCAGGCCAGAAACGGCCGGCCGGTGCGGTAATAAAGTCGTAATCCGTAATGTGGGTCCGCTCATGAACGAGGGCGCGGGATAGTACGTGCTCGGGTTTATATGTCCGCCCCTCCTCATGAGCGGAGAGACACTATGCGTTACCGCAGATGGGCGCCGGCGGTCCTCGCCCTTCCCGCCCTGCTGCTGGCCGCGTGCGGCAGCAGTACCTCACCCAGCACCGCGAGCGGCACCGGGTCCGGCTCAGCCATGTCCACCAAGTCCATGCCCACCAAGTCCAGCTCGATGGGCGGTTCCGGGATGAGTTCCGGCCAGGCTGCGCTGGAGAAGATCAAGACGAGCGCCGGGCCGGTGCTGGCCGACGCCAAGGGCTTCACCGTGTACTGGTACGCCAAGGACACCCGGATGAGCTCGGCCTGCACGGGGTCGTGCGCGACCGCCTGGCCGCCCCTCACCGGCAAGCCCACGGCGGTCATGGGCGTGCGCCTGGTCGGCAAGTTCGGCACGATCACCCGGGCCAATGGCGTGCTCCAGGCCACCTACAAGGGACACCCGCTGTACACGTACGCCGGTGACAGCGCTCCGGGCCAGGCCAAGGGCAACGGGCTCGGCGGAGTCTGGCACGTGCTCAAGGTCAACCCGATCGGGGCCATGGCGCCCAGCGCCGCGATGTCCTCCAGTTCGCCTGCCCCGTCCACGTCCGCGTCGAGCGGCGGCTACGGGGGTGGCGGCGGGTACTGAGCCCGCCGTAGCCCGGCCGGCCCCGGCCCGCCGGCCCGGCAGGCGCCCGCGGGCGGGCCCCCGGGGGCGGCGGCCCAGGGCAGGAGCAGGGAGGGTCCGGCCGGACGCTGGCGCCGCGCCCGGTGACCCGGCGGCGGCTCCGGCCCGCCGGGCCGCGGCCGGGTTACGCGCTCTCGCCGAACAGATCGTTATTGACGCGGGACAGGTGCGTGCGCATCGCCTCGGTCGCGCGGTCGCTGTCCCGGGCGCGCAGCGCGGCGACCAGATCGGTGTGGTCAGCCTGGTACTTCTCGCGGCGCTCCCGTGATGCGCTGCGCCGCTTGAGGTCGCCCCAGGAATGGCCATGCCGGGCGGTCTCGATCACCGCGTAGAGCTGCCCGAGCAGCGGGCTGTGGCTGGCCGCCATGATCGTGCGGTGCAGCGCCAGGTCCCAGTTCTCGAACTCGTCGTAGCTGGCCGCCCGGTCCCCGCCCGCCAGGCAGCGGTCCATCTCCCGGAAGTCGCTGGCGGTCGCCCACGCCACGACGAGCGGCATCGCGAGGGGTTCCAGCAGCCTCCGGATCGTCATGACGTCGGCCGGCGCGAACCCGCCCGGCGCCTCGCTGGCCGGGCCGGGCCGCTGTCCGTTGCCGGGTGCGCCCGGCGCGCTGCCCCCGCCCGGCCGGGCGCGTCCCGGCCTGGCCGTTGCCGGGCTCGCCCGCGTCCGGGTCGGGCCGCAGGAAGGTGCCCCGCCCGACCTCGCGGGAGATGTGCCCCTGCGCCTGCAGGACGGCCAGCGCGTGCCGGATCGACGTGCGCGTCGCCCCCATGTCCGCCGCGAGCTTGCGCTCGGTGGGCAGCCGTGAACCCGGGCCCAGGCCGGCCCGCGCCGACTCGGCCAGGATCAGCTCGGCCAGCCGGTACCTCAGCTCGGCCGGTATCGCGGTCCTGGTCCCTGCTGATTTCTGCATCCCCGTTGCTCTCCCTGCCCGTGCCGCCTGCCCGCCGCCTGGGCTGGGCCGCATCGCGCCGGCCTCGTCCCCACTTGCTCAACCAATGCTACCAATCGAGACCAGAACGTAATCCCTGAGGGGCGTTAATTTCCACTTAACCCTATTGACCTGTTCCCGACAAGCGACCTATGCTCCAACCAATCCAGTTGTATACAACCAATCTGAACCTCTGCAACCAATCCAGAGCGGCCTGACGGCCCGCGCCCGACGACCGCAACAGCCATCACCATCGAAGGAGATCGGGCACGTGAGGCTCGCCACCATTGCCACCCCGGATGGGCTGCGACTGCATGTGCGGGGCCGCTCCGGCTACGTCGACGTCGCTGAGGCGACAGGCGATCCACGGTTCGCCTCGCTGCACCACGTCCTGGAGGCAGGCCTCCCGGCCATGGACGCGATCCGGGCGCTGGCCGAGCGGGACGGCCGTGAGGTGGCGGACGCTGACTTCGGCCCGGCCGTGCCGGCCCCGCCGCGCATCCTCTGCCTCGGCCTGAACTACAGCGAGCACGCGCTCGAAGGCGGCCGTGAGGTCCCCACCTGGCCCGATGCGTTCGTCCGGGGCGCCGACAGCGTCCTCGGCCCGTACGCCGACCTGGTCAAGCCCGCTCTGACCGAGCGCTTCGACTACGAGGCCGAGCTCGGCATCGTGATCGGCGCGGGCGGCCGGTACATCACCGCCGACAAGGCCCTGGACGCCATCGCGGGCTTTGTCGTCCTGAACGACGCGTCCGCCCGCGACTGGCAGCGGGCCGCCAGTCAGTGGACGGCCGGGAAGAACTTCGAGGGCAGCATGCCCCTCGGCCCTGAGGTGGTGACCACCGACGAGCTGGACGTTTCCGACCTGGCCATCAGCTCCACGCTGAACGGGCAGGTCATGCAGTCGGCCCGGACCTCGCTGATGCTCGTTGACGTGCCCAGCGCCGTCGAGTTCTTCTCCTCGTTCACCCGGCTGATGCCCGGTGACGTCATCGCCACCGGCACGCCGGGCGGCGTCGGCTTCGCCCGCACGCCACCCGTCTGGATGCATCCCGGAGACGTCATCGAGATCTCCGTGGAAGGACTCGGCACCATCCGCAACCGGGTGGTGGCCGAGGAGGACGCCCCGCAGGACTGGCGCTGGCGTCCTGGCACCCCGCTCAAATCCGGCTTCTGAGCCACGTCACTCCACCCAGGTACGGAGGGGGACAATGAAGTTCACGACCCTCAGGCGCGTGGCCTCGGCCACCGGGAACCATAGCCACCCGGCTGCGGTCACCCGGTCCGGGCCGATGCGCGCCGGAGCTATATTCGCCGCCGGCGCCCTGGCTGTCGGCCTGGCTGCCTGCGGCAGCAGTTCCAGCGGCGGCAGCTCAGCCGGGAGCACCAGCTCCGGCGCCGCCTCCGGCAGCAAGCTCACGGTGGCCGACGTCGCACCGTTCAGCGGCGCCGACGCCGCCCTCGGCCCGACGTACCTGGCGTCCTGCTACGGCGCCACCGCGGCCGTCAACCAGGCCGGCGGCGTGCTCGGGCACACGCTGACCTGCAAGAGCGTGGACACCCGCGGTGACCCGGCGGACGCGGTCCCGGCGGTGAACCAGATGTTCGCCTCCACACCCGGCCTGGCCCTGGTCATCGGCTGCACCTCGGACGAGGCGGCCTCGGTGGCGCCGGTCATCAACGCGCACAAGATGGCCATGTTCTGCATGACCGGGCAGTCCGAGTTCGACAGCGTCCACTACCCGTACTTCTACCGGCTGGTTCCTCCTGACCTGGAGGAGTCCTACGCCATGGTGGCCATCGCCCAGCAACTGCACTACAAGCGGATCGCCCTGGCGTTCGGCAACGACATCGGGTCGCAGACCTTCATCCAGCCCGCGGTCAGCGCGCTGAAGAAGGCCGGGATCACCCTGACGACTAACCAGACGCTGGACCTGAAGGCGACCACGTTCCGCAGCGAGGCCGAGGCGATCGTCCATTCCCACCCCGACGCGATCATGACTGAAGCGCTGGGCGCCGCGGACCCCACCCTCTTCTCGGAGATCAAGCAGCTCAACGGCGGGAAGATGATCCCGGTGATCGGGACGTCGGCCGCCATCTCCCCGGCGTTCTTCAAGTCTGCGGCGGCCGCGGTCGGCGCTTCGGCCTTCACCTCCGGGTTCCACGCGGACAACCTGGTCGTCGAGTCCAGCGGGCCCGCCTACCAGGCTTTCTCGAAGGCGCTGCTGTCCCAGCAGGGCAAGGTGCCGGGAGCTACCGGTGACTTCACCACCTACCTCAGCGCCCCGGGTGGCGTGCACCTCTACGACGGGATCAACCTGGCCGCGCTGGCCATGATCATGTCGAAGAGCACCTCCCCGAGCGTCTACGGCCCGGACATCGTCAAGATCGGTAACGGGGTGCCCGGCGCCACGATCTGCTACTCCTTCGCCCAGTGCGCCACCTTGCTCAAGGCCGGGAAGGCGATCAGGTACGAAGGGCCGGGCGGGCCGACCAACTTCGACAGTTTCCACGACTCGACCGGCATCTTCCAGGTCGATACCTACACCCCCTCCGGCCAGGTAAAGGTGGTGGGCAACCTGACCGCTGCCCAGCTCAGGGCACTGGCCGGATGACCGCAGGCACCATGCACCCCGCCGCCCAGGCTCCCGCGCCCCCCCGGGGGAGCCTGGGCGGTGCGGGGGACAGGGACGGTTCCGGGACGCGTGGCTCGTGACGATCTTCCTCTCCGCCGTCGGCTTCGGGCTGGTCACCGCCTCGGTGCTGGCCATCGCGTCGGTCGGCTTCACCCTCCAGTTCGGTGTCACCGACGTGCTCAACCTGGCCTTCGGCGCCATCATGATCGCCGGGGCGTTCGTGGCCTACGTGGTGAACGCGGCCGGGCTGTCGGTCTGGATCGGCCTGGTGGCGGCGGTGATCGTGTGCTCGCTCGGCTCGGTCGTGCTCAACTCGGGGGTGTACACGCCGTTCCAGCGGCGGGGCACGTCGCCGATCACGATGGTGATCGTGTCGCTCGGGATAACCCTCATCATCGAGTTCGGCGTCCAGGCGCTGGCGGGCGGGACCGCGGTCTCCTACAACATGAGCCAGGGGCCGACGCTGCACCTGGGCGGCCTGATCCTGAGCGTGGTCCAGGTGGTCGTCATCGGGCTCAGCCTGCTGGTCATGATCGGCGTGCATAGCCTGCTGCGTTACACCCGGCTGGGCAAGGCCATGCGCGCCACCGCGGCCAACCGCTCGCTGGCCCGCAACTGCGGCATCCGGACCGACCGGGTCATCACCGTCACCTGGGCGCTGACCGGCGCGCTGTGCGGCCTGGCGGGGGTGGTGTTCGCGATGGACTCGGGCAGCTTCGACGCGACCGCGACTGACCTGTTCCTGGTGCTCATCCTGGCCGCGGTGTTCCTGGGCGGCCCCGGCCAGGCCTACGGCGCCATGCTCGGCGCCCTGATCATCGGCCTGGCCACCGAGATCAGCGCGGCCTACATCACCGCCGACTACAAGTACGTCGTCGCCTTCGTGGCGCTGCTCATCATGCTCGGGGTGCGCCCGACCGGCCTGCTCGGGGCCCGGACATGAGAATCAGGCGGGGAGCCGGATGAACGCCTTCTATCTCATCAACCTGCTGGTCTACGCGGCGGTGGACGCCATGGCCTGCCTGGGCCTCAGCCAGCAGTTCGGGGTGGCGGGCGTCACCAACTTCGGCTTCATCATCTTCCAGGCCGCGGGCGGCTACGCGGCGGCGATCCTGGCCCTGCCGCACGATTCCGCCAACGGCGGCTTCCAGTCCTACATCGCCGGGTGGAACCTGCCGTTCCCGGTGCCGTGGATCGGCGCGGCCGTGGTCGGCGGCCTGATCTCGCTGCCGTTCACGTTCCTGGTGGGCCGCAGGCTGCGCGGTGACTTCGCCGCGGTCGGGCTCCTGGTCACCGCGGTCCTGCTGAACCTGCTGGTGACGAACTACCGGCCGCTGCTGAACGGCGACGCGGGCCTGTCACTCATCCCCACCCCGCTGCACGGTGACAACGTGTTCAGCGTGCAGTCGGCCGGCTACCAGTGGGTCTTCGCGCTGGTGGCCATCCTGCTGGCGCTGGCCGTCTTCCTGCTGGTGCGCCGGATCACGGCCTCCCCGTACGGCCGCAGTCTGCGGGCCATGCGGGACAACGACCTGGTCGCGGACTCGCTGGGCAAGAACCTGCTCTCGCTGCGCACCGTGATGCTGGTGGTCGGCGGCGCCATCGCCGGGCTGAGCGGCGGGATCCTGGTCACGTACATCACCACCTGGTCGCCGGCCGCGTGGGGCTACGCCGAGACCGTGGTGCTGTTCGCCGCGGTGATCATCGGCGGCGCTGGCAACCACCTCGGCGCGGTCCTCGGGGCCATCCTGGTCCCGGTGGGCTTCGAGGAGATCACCCGGTTCATCCCCACCTCGAACAGCCTGCCGCCGAACCTCATCCCCTCGCTGCAATGGGTCGCGATCGGGCTGCTCATCGTGCTCTTCCTGTGGTTCCGGCCGCAGGGCCTCCTCCCCGAGCGCAAGCGCGTGATCTCGGTACCCGCGGCCAAGGCGGGCGCGGTCAGCGCAGGTGCGGTCACGGCGGGTGCGGTCACGGCGGGTGCGGTCACGGCGGGTGCGGTCACGAGGGCGTCGTCGCCTCAGGCTGAGGAGCAGCCGCCGGCGCCCGCGGCTGACCGGCCTGTCATGCTCGAAGCGGTGGACATGGTCCGGGAGTTCGGCGGGGTGCGGGCGGTGGACGGGGTGTCGTTCCAGGTCCGGAAGGGCACGCTGACCGGGCTGATCGGGCCGAACGGGGCCGGGAAATCGACGCTGCTGGCCATGCTGGCCGGGACCCTGCCGGCGACGTCCGGGACCATCCGGTACGAGGGCCGCGACATCACCGGGGTGCCGGCTTTCCGGCGGGCCCGGCTGGGGCTGGTCCGGACCTTCCAGCTGGCCAGCGAGTTCAAGCGGCTGACCGTCATGGAGAACCTGCTGTCCGCGGTCCCCGGCAACCGGGGGGACACGTTCCGGGGCTCCCTGCTCGGGAAGCGCTACTGGCAGGCCGACGAGACGGCGGCGATTACCCGGGCCGAGGCGGTCCTCGAGCGGTTCGGCCTGGAGCAGTTCGCCAATCACTACGCCGGTGACCTGAGCGGCGGCCAGCGCAGGCTGGTCGAGATCATGCGGGCGCTGATGGCCGAGCCGGCCATGCTCCTCCTCGATGAGCCGATGGCGGGCGTGCACCCGAACCTGGCCCGGCGGATCGGCCGCGAGCTGGTGGCGCTGTGCGAGGAGGGGATGACGATCCTCATGGTCGAGCACGAGCTGGCCATCATGGACGAGTTCTGCGATCCGGTGGTGGTGATGGCCGAGGGAGCGGTCCTGGCCGAGGGAACCATGGAACAGCTCCGGGGCCGCAGCGAGGTCGTGGAGGCTTACCTTGTCGGCTGAGCTGGCGCTGACCGGTCTCCCGCTGCGGGCCGAGAAGGTCACCGCCGGCTACGGAGGCGACCCGGTGATCCGGGACATCACCCTGAGTGCGGACCCGGGGGAGGTGGTCTCCCTGGTCGGCCCCAACGGGTCAGGCAAGAGCACGCTGCTCAAGAGCCTGGCCGGCGTGGTGCGCCTGTCGTCCGGCACGGTGAAGGTCGGCGACCGGGACCTGACCAACCTGGCGCCCGAGGAGATCGCCCGGGCCGCGGTCGGCTACGTGCCCCAGGTGGACGACGTGTTCAGCCCGCTCAGCGTCAAGGAGAACCTCGAGATGGGCGGCTACCTGCTGCGGCGGCAGCAGATAGCGGAGCGCGTCGAGCGGGTGCTGGCCATCTTCCCCCGGCTCGGCGGCATGCTCGGGCGCAGCGCCGGGAAGCTCAGCGGCGGCGAGCGCAAGATGCTGGCCATGGGCCGGGTGCTCATGCTCGACCCGGGCCTGTTCCTGCTCGACGAGCCGACCGCGAACCTCGCCCCCATCGTGGCCGCGGAACTGCTCAACGAGCACGTCCGCCACCTGGCCGTCAGCGGGGCCGCGGTACTCATCGTCGAGCAGCGGGCCAAGGCGGTGCTGGCCATCTCGGACCGTTCGTACGTGCTCGGCGGCGGCGAGGTGCGGATGGAGGGAACCCCGGCCGAGCTGTCCGGGCGCCCCGATTTCGTGGAGTCCTTCCTTGGCGGCCGGGGCGCCGCGGCGGCGCCGTCCGGGGACTCCTGACGTGACCAGGCTCTCCGCAGCCTTCTGGGCGTAGCATCGGTTGACATGGCGGATCACGGCGGCCCGGATCAGCTGGCCCGGGCGGGACAGTCACCAGCGGCACGGCCGCGGAGTGGCCCGCCCCGCGGTACCTCCAGGTGCAGACGACCACCGACTCGCGGGCCGAGGCTGTCGAGCTGGGCCGCGACGCGGTGGCGGCCAGGCTGGCCGCCTGCGCCCAGGTGAGCGGCCCGGTGCTGAGCAGCTACTGGTGGGAAGGCGATCTCGAGCGGGCCGAGGAGTGGACGCTGCTGCTTAAGCTGCCGGCCGCGCGCTACCAGGAGCTGGCGGACTTCCTCAGCCAGCGGCACAGCTACGACGAGCCCGAGATCGTCGCGACGCCGATCGTGGCCGGATCTGCGGCCTACCTCAGCTGGATGGAGGAAGTAACCCAGCCGCGGTGACATCGGGGTTCACCGATCCCCAACCGCCGGGGCGTTCCACGTCAGCACGACCGGCTGGCCGTGCTCGGTGCCCAGGGTGGACAGCGTCCCGGTGTCCAGCCGCAGCAGGCGGCCGTACGGCGGCTCCAGGCCGAGCCAGCGGGCGGCCAGGACCCGCAGCATGTGCGCGTGGGACACGAGCACCACGTCCCCCTCGGCCAGCAGCGGCCGCACCAGGGCCAGCACCGCGTCCGCGCGCGCCCCGACCTCCGCCACGGTTTCCCCCGGGTGCACGGCGTCGCCGGGGATCACCCCGTCCCGCCACAGGTACCAGCCGGGGTGCTGCTCCCTGATCTGGGCCGTGGTCATGCCCTCGTAGCCGCCGTAGTCCCACTCCTGCAGGTCAGGGTCGGGCGTGGCGTTCAGCCCGGCCAGTTCCGCGGTCCGCACCGCGCGCTGGGCCGGGCTGGTGAACGCGGCCCGGATCTGGCGCGCGGCCAGCGCCGGGGCCAGCGACTTGGCGGCCGCCTCGCCGTCCGGCGTGAGCGGGATGTCGGTCCGCCCGGTGTGCCGCCCGGCTTTGCTCCACTCCGTCTGGCCGTGCCGGAGCAGGATCAGTTCTCCCATAGGCCCCATCTTCGCTGACCCGGCCGCGGCCCGGGCGCCCGCCCGCCCGATCAGGCCGCGGTCGGCGCCCACTTGACCTGACTGCTCTTCCACGTGTAAGTTTTTTCTGACAGGTGAAAGAAGGCGACCGGGGAGTGACGCTGACCAGTGACGAGCTGCTTACCGTGCTCACGGCGGTGGCGAACCCGCACCGGATGCGGATCGTCGCCGAGCTGCGGGACGGCCGGGTGCACGTCAGCGAGCTGGCCCGGCGGCTCGGCATGTCCCGGCCCCTGCTCTACATGCACCTGGACAAGCTGGAGAAGGCGGGCCTGGTGGCCGGCCAGCTGGAGCTGTCGGAGGACGGCAAGGCCATGAAGTACTTCGAGCTGGCCCCCTTCGACCTGCATCTCAACGCCGAAACGATCATCTCGGCGCTGCGCGACGGCAGCGGCGCGGAAGGGGACGACGTGGACACCATGAACGAGGGCCGGAAGGACACCATGAGAAGACCGCACGCCATGACTCGCGGGCACCGTTCTGGCCGCCTGGCGCAGCAGCCGGAACGGCCATCCCCATCAGCGTGGGCATCATCTTCATCATCGGCGCGGTCGCCGCCGATGGTCGTCTGGTCCTACTTCCGCCTGCAGAGCCACCGCGCCGACGCGGTGGCGATGGCCGAGTACCGCAAGCTGGCCGAGGAGGCCGTGGCCAACCAGCAGGAGCTGCGGACCGAGCTGGCCAAGCTGGCCGAGCACGTCCAGCGCGGTCGAGCAGCTGATGCGGGACGTGGGATGACGCGCCGCAGCAGCGGCCGGGCGGCTGCCGTTGTACCGCCCCCGTAACCCGGCTGCGGCTGGCCGGTGTCCGGCAGCACCTGGCGCGCCGCCGGCTTCCTGGCCGGTTACGTCTTCGTCGCGGGCTGGCTGCTGTTCGCCATCGCCTTCACCGCGACGGTGACCGCCGCCGTCTTCCTGATCACGCTGGCCGGGATCCCGCTGCTGGTCGCGGCGTCGGGGGTGCTGCGCGGCTGCGCCAGCGCCGAGCGAGCCCGGCTGCGGCCGCTGCTGGCCGGGCCGGTCCGCGGCGGCTACCGCCCGGTGACCACGTCCGGGCATCCTGGCGCAGGTCAGGACCCGCTGGGGGGACCCGGCCACCTGGCGTGACGTCGCGTACCTCATCGGGCTGTGGCCGGTGCTGTTCATCCTGGACACGACCGTGCTCAGCATCTGGCTCGTGTTCCTCGGCGGGCGTGACCGTGCCGGCCTGGTACTGGGCGGTTCCGCAGACCTTCAACAACGGCCAGACCGCGCACGGGCTGCAGCTCGGCTACTTCCCCGAACGGGCCGCACGGGCCTGGCTCCTGGGGATTCTTCGTGGACACGGCGCCCAAGGCCTGGCTCGCCGCGGCCTGCTTCCTGGTCGCGTTCCTGCTCTTCAACTACGTGCTCGTGCTGACCGCCCAGGCGCACGCCCGGATCGCGCGCGCCCTGCTGCGTGCTCCGGCCGACCCGCTGGCCCCGGCGAAGGAGGTGCTCACCCATCCGGGCCCGCTGGGCCCGCTGCATCCCGCCAGGTAACGACCACGCCCCCGCCCGCGAGGGATCAGCTCGCAGGCGGGGGCTCACGACAGACCTCACGCACCGTCCTCGAGAGAAGGCCATGATGCGCCAGCCGTCCAGTTCAGTATTGCCGGAAACCGGGTCCGACCGCGAGGACCGCCACCGCCAGAGCCCCGGCCGCGGGCACCGATCGTCGAGCGCGTCGCCGGCTGGAGCACCCGGCACCGCAAGACCGCCGTGCTCGGCTGGCTCGCCCTGGTCGCCGCGGTCTTCGTGTTCGGGCAGATGCTGCCCGCGAAGAACCTGCCCTCCTACGACGCCGGCCAGTCCGGCCAGGCCGAGCAGACCCTGCAGCGGCTCGGGGTGGTCTCCCCGCCGCAGGAGAACGTGCTCATCCAGGCGCGGGGCACCGGCCGCCTGGGCTCAGACCCGCAGATGCGCCAGGCCGTCCGGCAGGTGGTCACCGCGCTGTCCGCCCTCCCGCAGTCCGCGCGGGACATCATCTCGCCCCTCGGTCCCGGCCACGCTGGGCTCGTGGCCGGGGATGGCCGGAGCGCTCTGGTCACCTTCCATGTCCCCGGACAAGCCAGCAACGAAGACCAGGCCGTGGCTCCTGCCCTGCGCGCGGTGGCCGGGATCGCGGCCCGTCATCCCGGGCTGCGGATCGAGGAGGCCGGGGACGCGAGCACCGACCGGGCCGCGAACGCCCTGATCAGCCAGGACTTCCGCCAGGCCGAGGTGACATCGGTGCCGGTCACGCTGGTCCTGCTGATCGGTCGTGTTCGGGGCGCTGATCGCGGCCGGCATCCCGCTGCTGCTGGCCGCGACCGCGGTGATGACCGCGATCTCGCTGCTCGCCATCCCCGGCCAGTGGCTGCCGGTCGGCTCCAGCACGTCAGAGGTGGTGCTGATCATCGGGATGGCGGTCGGCATCGACTACTCCCTGTTCTACCTGCGCCGCGAGCGTGAGGAACGGGCCAGGGGAGCGGGCACCGCGGAGGCGCTGCGCCGCGCCGCGGCCACCTCGGGGCGGGCCATCGTGGTCTCCGGGCTGACCGTCATGATCGCGCTGGCCGGCCTGTTCCTCACCGGGTACGCGGTGTTCACCGGCGTCGCGATCGGCACCATCGCCGTGGTCGGCGTGGCCGTGGCCGGCTCGCTCACCGTGCTGCCCGCGCTGCTGTCCTGGCTCGGCGGGTGGGCCGACCGGGGCCGGATCCCGTTCCTGGGCCGGCGGCGCACCGCGGCCCGCCCGTCCCGGCTGTGGGCCGCGCTCGTCCGCCGCGTGGTGGCCCACCCGGCGGCGTGGGGCTCGCTGGCGGCGCTGGCCATGATCGCGCTCGCGGCCCCCGGCCTGGGCCTGCGGCTGGGCAACCCGCCGGACGGCGGGTTCTCCGCCCGGATCCCGGTGGTGGCGGCCCTGGACCGGATCGACCAGGCGTTCCCCGGCCGTCCCGCCCCCGCCGAGGTCGTGGTGACCGGCCATGACCTGGGCGGCCGCCAGATGGCCGCGGCGCTGGCCGCGCTGCGCGGACCGGGCCTCGGCCCGCGGGCCGGTCCGCGGCCCGGTCACGGCCGTCCCGGTGGCTCATGGCCGCGCCCTGCTCGTCAGCGTGCCGCTGGCGGGTACCGGGAACGGATCCGTTGCGGATCATGCCCTGCTCGCCCTGCGCGAGCGGGTGCTGCCGCAGACGCTCGGCCAGGTGCCGGGGGCCAGCTACGCGGTGACCGGGAACACGGCCGGGAACTACGACGACATCGCGGTGCTGCGCAGCCGGACGCCGCTGGTGCTGGCCGTCGTGGCCGTGCTGGCGTTCGTCCTGCTGCTGGTGGCGTTCCGGTCGGTGGCGATCCCGCTGGTCTCGATCTCGCTGAACCTGCTGTCGGTGGGCGCGGCGTACGGCGTGATCACGCTCATCTTCCAGGACGGGCGGCTGCAGGGGCTGCTCGGGTTCACCGGGTACGGCGCGATCGTGCCCTGGATCCCGCTGTTCATCTTCGTGTTCCTGTTCGGGCTGAGCATGGACTACCACGTGTTCATCCTCAGCCGGATCCGCGAGCTCCGCGCGGCCGGCGCCCGCACGCCGGACGCGGTCGTCGGCGGCGTGGCCAGCAGCGCGGGGGTGGTGACCAGCGCTGCGGTCATCATGGTCGCGGTGTTCTCGATCTTCGCGACGCTGTCCCTGATCCAGCTCAAGATGCTCGGCGTGGGCCTCGCCGTCGCGGTGCTGATCGACGCCACCGTGGTGCGCGGTGTCCTGCTGCCCGCCTGCCTGGCCCTGCTGGGCGAGCGCAGCTGGTACCTGCCGCGGTGGCTGGGCTGGCTGCCGGGCGGGGAGAGCGTCCCGGCCAGCGCCGGAGCCCCGGATCACGGGGAGCGTGCTGGTCGCCGGCGGGGGCGTGGCGGCCCCGCAGCCACCACGGCGGCCCGCAGAGTAAGCCGCGCCCGGGTCGCGCCGGGGAGGCAGGCCGCTGGCCCGCGCGCTGAGCCCGGCCAGCGCCCGGTCCGTCCGGTCCCGCGTCCGGCCCCGCGTCCCGCGTCCCGGCCCCGGCCCGCGTCCCGCGCCACCCGTCACATTGATCATGGTCCGGGCGACTTTTCACGTATCTGGTGCAGGCCGGCAGGGTGATTTGCCCGTTTCGCGTGCACCAGGTACGTGATAAGTGGCGGCGCGGTCAGGAGCCCTGGTGGTTCCTGAACGTTTGCTGTGACGTTGCGCATAATCCCTGGACACTGACGTCAGTGTCACAAAAGTCTGGCATGCTGGTCAGGATCCATGACACGCGCGTCAGTTAAGCCTGCCGCGCAGCTCAGCCGCCCCTGATCCCCGCGAGGCCTGATGCGCGACACGCTCAACCCTGCCCTGCCAGAGGTCCGGACGCCGTTGCCGGACGTGCGCCGCGGGGCATCGCAGGCCCCCGGGGGCTCACCGGCGCCTCGTCCGCGCCGGCCCCGGGCGCCGATGGTCGAGCGGATCGCCTGCTGGAGCGCGCGGCACCGGATCGCGGTGGTCGTGGGCTGGCTGGTGCTGGCCGGGACCGCGCTGCTCGCCGGGCAGCTGCTCGGCACGCAGAGCCAGCAGCAGTACGACCCCGGGCAGGCCGGGCGGGCCGAGCAGATGCTGCACCAGCTCAACGTGGTCAGCCCGCCCCAGGAAACCGTCCTCATCCAGGCCCGCGGCAGCTCGCCGGCGGACACCTACGCGCGCAGCCCGCAGATGCGCCGGGCGGTCGCCGACGTGGTCCGGGCCCTCCAGGGGCTGCCCCGGGCGGCCCGGGACATCCGGTCACCGCTGAGTCCCGGCGGCCAGTCCCTGGTCTCGGCGGACGGCCGCACGGCGCTGGTCACCTTCAACGTGGCCGGCCCGCACGCCAGCGCGGACGCCACGGTCAGCCGGGACCTGGCCGCGGTGGCGCGGGTCCAGGCCGCCCATCCCGGCCTGATCGTGTCCGAGGCGGGTGACGCGAGCACCGACCAGGCCGCCAACACGATGATGGGCAAGGACTTCCACAAGGCCGAGCTCACCTCGGTGCCGATCACGCTGATCCTGCTGCTCGCGGTGTTCGGCGCGCTGATCGCGGCGGGCATCCCGGTGCTGCTGGCCGGCAGCGCGGTCATGGTCGCGGTCTCGCTGCTCGCGGTGCCCAGCCGCTGGCTGCCCATCGGATCGAGCACCTCCGAGGTGGTGCTGATCATCGGGATGGCGGTCGGCGTCGACTACTCCCTCTTCTACCTGCGGCGGGAGCGGGAAGAACGGGCCGCGGGCGCGTCCTTCCCGGCCGCCCTGGCCACGGCGGCGCACACGTCCGGCCGGGCCATCCTGGTCTCCGGGCTGACCGTGATGGTCTCGCTGGCCGGGCTGCTGCTGACCGGGATCGACCTGTTCACCGGGATCGCGGTCGGCACCATCATGGTCGTCGGCGTGGCCGTCATCGGCTCGCTCACGTTCCTGCCTGCCCTGCTGTCCCTGCTGGGGCCGTGGGCCGACCGCGGCCGGATCCCGTTCCTGGGCCGGCACCGGACCCAGGCCCGGCCGTCCCGGCTGTGGGCGGCGCTGGTCCGCCGGGTGGTGCGCCGGCCGCTGCTGTGGGGCGGGGCCGCCGCGCTGGCCCTGCTCGCGCTGGCCGCGCCCGCGCTCGGCATGCGCACCGGCACGCCCGCCATCGACCTGCCGGCCAAGCTCCCCGTGGTGCAGACCCTCGACCAGATCCAGCGCGCCTTCCCCGGCCGGCCCGCCCCGGCGCAGGTCGTGGTCATGGGCGGCGACGTGTCCGGCCCGCGCATGCGGGCCGCGGTGACCGCGCTCCAGGCCAGGGCGTCAGCCCACGGGGTCATCCACCGCCCGGTCACGGCCGAGGTGGTCGGCCAGGGCCGCGGGCTGGTGATCTCCGTCCCGCTGGCCGGCGATGGCAGGGATTCGGTGTCCCGCCACGCCCTGCTCGACCTGCGTGATCAGATCCTGCCCGCCACGGTCGGGACCGTGCCGGGAGCCAGCTACGCCGTCACCGGGAACACGGCCAGCGGCTATGACTTCAACGCGGCGCTGCGGTCCCGCACGCCGATCGTGTTCGCTGTGGTCGCGGGCCTCGCGCTGCTCCTGCTCATGGTGGCGTTCCGCTCACTGGCCATCCCGCTGATCTCGATCGGGCTGAACCTGCTCTCGGTCGGCGCGGCGTACGGCCTGATCACGCTCATCTTCCAGGACGGGCACCTGCAGGGGCCGCTCGGCTTCACCTCGTTCGGCGGGATCATCCCGTGGGTGCCGCTGTTCATGTTCGTGTTCCTGTTCGGGCTGAGCATGGACTACCACGTGTTCATCCTGAGCCGGATCCGCGAGCTGCGGGCCCGCGGCAGAACTCACGAGGAGGCCGTGGTCGGCGGGGTGGCCGCGTGTTCCGGCGTCGTGACCAGCGCGGCGGTGATCATGGTCGCGGTCTTCTCGATCTTCGCGACCCTCTCCCTCATCGAGCTGAAAATGATCGGCGTCGGCCTGGCCTCCGCGGTGCTGATCGACGCGACGATCGTGCGCGGCATCCTGGTGCCGGCCGCGCTGGCCCTGCTGGGCGAGCGCAGCTGGTACTTCCCGCGGTGGCTGGAGTGGCTGCCGGGCTGGCGGCTCGAGGCGTCCGGTGCGCCTGCGGCGCCGGCTTGCCAGCGCGGCGCGTGTCCGCCGGTGTCTGTGCAGGCTGGCCAGCGCCTTCGGCGCCGCTGCGCCACCAGGTGCGGCGCCTGCCCGGCGGGAGCCGGAGGTAGTCTTGGCGGGTGAGCGAACCGGGTCCCGGGAGGGCGCGGCCTGACGGCCCCCCGTCGCCCCCGGCCCCGGCTTTAGCCCCGGCCGCGCCGCCGGTACCTGCGGTGCCGGCGCCCTCACCGTCCCCGGAGCTTCCTGCCGGGCCCGAGCCGTCCGGTTCCGGGCACCGATGGTCCCGCGCCGCTCCCGCCCGCCGTCATCCCCGCCCCCGGCATCCACCGGCCCCGGGTGTGAGCCCGGCCCGGCAGCGGCCGGCGACGGGGCGCCTGCCGGCGTTCCCCGCCCGCCCCGGCCTCTCGTGCCCGCGCGGGACGCCGCCCCGTGCTCCTGGCCCTCACGGCCGTGGCCGGGGCCTGCTGCCTGGCGGCGGCGGTGCTCGCGGGCCGCGCGGCCATCGCCGGGCAGACCCGCCCGCCGACCCCGGCGGAACGGGCCGCGGCCGCCGCGGCCGCGGTGGCCCAGCGATGGCGATCCTGGCCCGCAGGGCGGATCTTCCCGGCGGACCTGCGGTACACCACCACGCTGCACGGTCCACGAGACCGCGCACCGGGTCGGCATCTCGCCGGACTACCAGTGCGCCGCCGCGCTGGACGCCGCCCTGGCCCGCCCGGCACACCAGGACGGCTGCCGGGCCGGAATCCGGGCCAGCTACGTGGACGAGCTGGACGGCGTCGTCTACACCACGGGTGTCCTCGCGTTCCCCGACCGGGCCCGGGCGGCCGCGTTCACCCGCCGGCTCCCGTCGGCCCGGCCCCCGGCCGCCGCCCTCCGCGCCCTGGCGCTGCCCGGCACGGCGAGCGCGCGGTTCACCGACGCGGCCCGCCAGACGGCGACCGACACGGCAGGACGGCCCGTTCGTCGCTGCTCACCGTCGCGGGCTACGCCGACGGCCGCCCGGCCGCCGTCACCGGCGAGTTCGACGCCCCGGCGTTCAGCGCCGCCGGGCAGCTGGCCCGCGAGATCCTGGCCCCGCTGAACCGGCCTGCCGTGGTCAACTGTGCCCGCCGGCAGTGGTCGTGCTGACCGGGCGGCTCCGGCTGCAGGCCGTGCTGGCGGCCGTGGCCGCGGCCTGGCTGCCGTGGCTCGGCGGGCACCATGCCGCCGCGGCCCATGGCCGGCCGTGCCGCCGCAGCCCATGCCGCACAGCCCGGGCCGGGAGCCCAGGTCCGCGTGGCCGAGCAGGCGCAGCTCAGGGCCATCGACGCCCCATCCGCCTGGCGGCTGAGCCAGGGCCAGGGGGTGACCGTCGGCGTCCTGGACACCGGCGTGGACACGGCCGCGGCCGACCTGTCCGGGTCGGTCCTCGCCGGGCCGGACTACACCCTGGGCGCCGACCCGCCTGGCTACCAGCCGCCGCACCTGCACGGGACGTTCATCGCCTCGCTCATCGCCGGGCACGGCAGCGGCCCGGCGAGGGGCGGCGGGATCATCGGTGTCGCGCCCGCCGCCCGCGTACTCTCCGTCCGGGTCATCCTGGACGACCAGGAACCAGGGATAGGCCCCTATAACACCAACCCCCGGTTCGCCGATGCGATCGGCCAGGGCATCCGGTACGCGGCCAGCCACGGGGCCGGCGTCATCAACATGTCCCTGGGCTCTGCCGAGCCCAGCCGGGCCATGCAGGCGGCCCTGGCCTACGCCGTGTCCCGCGGTGTCCTGGTGGTGGCGTCGGCCGGCAACAGCGGCGCTCCGGGCCCGGCGTACACCCCGTACTCGTACCCGGCGGCGTTCACCGGGGTGGTGTCGGTGGCGGCGGTGAACGACGCCGGGGTGCGGGCCCCGTTCTCTGACCGCAATTCGTCCGTGGTGCTCTCCGCGCCCGGGGTCAACGTGATCGGGGCCGGGCCGGGAGGAACCTACCTGCAGGCCAGCGGGACCAGCCCGGCGTCGGCCTTCGTGACGGGCGTCGCGGCCCTGATCCGGTCCGCGTACCCGCGGCTCTCCGCGGCCCAGGTCGAACAGGCGATGATCAGCTCGGCGGCCCGCCGCCCGGCCGGCGGGTACAGCACCGCCACCGGATTCGGTGAGGTCAACGCGGCCGCGGCGCTGCGGGCCGCGGGCCGCCTGGCCGCCGGCAGGCCCGCGGCCGGGCTGGCCGCGGGGCGGCACTTCGGCCGGGGGGCGCCCGGGCCGATCCAGGTCACCCACCGGGATGAGGCACGGATCGCCACGCTCGGCGGCATCGGGGCCGCAGGAGCGGCCGGCTTCCTGGTCGCGCTGGCCGTCTTCGCCGTCCTCGCCGTGCGCCGCCTGCACGCCGGCGCGCGGCGGCTTCCGGGCCGGGTGCCGCCCGGCCGGGCGCACCCGCCGCGCCGGATCCCGCTGGCACTGAGACGGGACCGTGATCTGCGGCGCCTGGCTGTTCACGCGGCGTCCCCTGCTAGGGCAGGGTCAGGATCTCGTAGCCGTTCGCGGTGACCAGCAGCGTGTGCTCGAACTGCGCGGTGCGCTTGTGGTCCTTGGTGACGGCGGTCCAGCCGTCGTCCCAGACGTCGTAGGCGATCGTGCCGAGGGTCAGCATGGGCTCGATCGTGAACGTCATGCCCTCCTCCATCACCACGTTGACCGCGGGGTCATCGAAGTGCGGCACGATCAGGCCGGAGTGGAACGTGGTGCCGATGCCGTGGCCGGTGAAGTCGCGGACCACGCCGTAGCCGAACCGGCGGGCGTACGACTCGATCACCCGGCCGATGGCGTTGAGCGGGCGCCCCGGGGCGACGGCCCGGATGCCCCGCATCATGGCCTCGTGGGTGCGCTCCACCAGCAGCCGCGATTCCTCGTCCACCTCGCCGGCCAGGAAGGTCGCGTTGGTGTCGCCGTGCACGCCGTCGATATAGGCGGTGATGTCCACGTTCACGATGTCGCCGTCCGCGATCACCGTGTCGTCCGGGATGCCGTGGCAGATGACCTCGTTGAGCGAGGTGCACAGCGACTTGGGGTAGCCCCGGTAGCCCAGGGTGCTGGGATAGGCGCCGTGATCGACGAGGAACTCGTGCCCGACCCGGTCCAGCTCGTCCGTGGTCACCCCGGGCGCGACGTGCCGGCCGACCTCCTCGAGCGCCTGGGCGGCCAGCCGCCCGGCCACGCGCATCCGCTCGATCGTCTCCGGGTCCTTGACGTCCGGCTCGCCGGTCCGCGGGTACTTGCGGCCGACGTACTCCGGCCGCGGGATGCTGGCCGGGACCTGCCGTTGCGGGGAAATCCGGCCGGGATGGAGCAAGGTCGCCATGGTCTGGGAGTCTAGTGCGCATGGACGAAGACCAGAGCTGGTGGTACTGCCTGACCCACCGGACCGTGGAGCACGGCGCCGGCTGCCCGAACAAGGAGCGGCTCGGCCCGTTCGCCACCCAGGAAGAAGCGGCCCACGCGCTGGACACGGTCCGGCGGCGCAACGAGGAGTGGGACCAGGCTGACGAGGATTGACCGTCGCGGGCAGCGGTGATCACGTCCCCGGCAGGTATCGTAGGGTCTGCGACGATGCCGGAAGGGGCGCGCGGTGGCGGATGACCGGGCGGGTGGCGATCTTCCCACGGCTGCCCAGGCCCGGATGGCCGAGATCCGCACCAGCGGGACCTGGGGATCGGCGCTCAGCACCGACGAGTTCGCCGCGATCCGCGCGGTCGGCTTCGAGCCCGTCGGCCAGGTGCTCGGGGCGGCCGTCTACAACATCGGCTTCTCGGGCGGCTACAACTGCCCGGGAGCGTGGTCCGGATTCGGCTCGTACGCGCAGGCCTACCGCAGCGTGACCCAGGTGTCCGGGCGGGGTGGCTACGGCTCGTTCGGCCCGCTCACCCAGGCCATGTACGACGCGCGGCACCTGGCCATCAACCGGATGGTCACCGAGTGCGCCGAGCTGGGCGGGCACGGCATCGTCGGGGTGTCCCTGACCATCGGGTCCTTCCCGGCCGGCGGGCTGGAGTTCAAGGCGATCGGCACCGCGGTCCGCGCGCCGGGATCACCGCCGCTGCCCACGCCGTTCAGCTCCGACCTGTCCGGGCAGGACTTCGCCAAGGTGATCTCGTCGGGCTGGGTGCCGGCCGGGCTGGCCCTGGGCATCTCGGTGGGGGCGAGGCACGACGACTGGCTGACCGTGGGCCAGACCCGCTGGGGCGCGGGCAACGCCGAGGTGGTCGGCTACACCGAGCTGGTGAACGACACCCGGCACGACGCCCGGCAGCAGCTGGAGAAGGACGTGCGCCGGCTCGGCGGGGAAGGAGTCGTGGTCCAGCGGATGGACATGCGCGTTCACGAGCGCGAGTGCCCGATCCAGGAGCACGGCAAAGATCACATCGTGGAGGCGACGATCGTGGGGACCGCCATGGTCCGCTTCGCCTCGGTGGCCAAGCCGCCACCACCGCTGGCGATCCTGTCGCTCGACCCGCAGCGCCGCCAGGCGGCCCGGGTACGGCTGGGACCCTGACGGGCAGTTTTCGGCTGGACTGGCAGTACGAGCAGGGTGAGGGGAAGCGATGACCGACCGGCAGAGCACCGAGCTGAGCGATAAGCAGAGCACCGAGCTGAGGGCCGAGGGAGTCCCGCAGGATGCCCTGCGCCGCCTGGCCGAGCTCCGCCCGGGACGCCCCGGTGGCATCTTCACCTCAGACCTGTCCGTCAACGAGTTCCTGCTCGTCCGCGAGGCGGGGTTCCGCCCGCTCGGCCTGGTGCTGGGCAGCTCGATCTACCACGTGGGGCTGCAGGTCGGCCGCTGGGGGAAGAACCAGGAACTCGACGTGCTCTCCCAGGCCATGTACCACGCCCGGGAGCTGGCCATGACCCGGATGGAGGCGGAGGCGGACGCGCTGGGCGCGGACGGCATCGTCGGGGTCCGGCTGGACGTGGAGATGAAGGAGTTCGGTAACGACATCGCCGAGTTCATCGCGGTCGGCACCGCGGTCAAGGCCGAGCCGGGCGCGGGCGGCGGCGGCGTCTCGGACTGGCGGAACAACAAGCGGCAGCCCTTCACCTCGGACCTGTCCGGCCAGGACTTCTGGACCCTGATCCGGGCCGGGTACGCGCCGCTCGGCATGGTGATGGGCTCGTGCGTCTACCACATCGCGCACCAGCGGATCGGCGGGAAGATCAGCAACATCGGCCGGAACGTCGAACTCGAGCAGTTCACCCAGGCCCTCTACGACGCACGTGAGCTGGCCATGAGCCGGATGCAGGCCGAAGCGGAAGAACTCCACGCCGAGGGCATCGTCGGGGTGCAGCTGCGCCAGCACAGCCACACCTGGGGCTCGCACACCACGGAGTTCTTCGCCATCGGCACGGCCGTCCGCCCGCTGCGCGAGGACCACGTCATCGAGCGGCCCACCATGGTCCTCAGCCTCGACGGCTGACCCTCCGGTCCCGGTCAGGGGCGGAAGGCCGCGGTGGTCTGCGCGCGGCCGGTCGCGGCCTGGTCGAGGAAGCCGTAGGTGCCCTGCTCGAGCAGCTCACGGGCGGCGCACACCAGGGCGCCGAGGGCGGCGTTGGAGAACGCCGACCCGACCGAGATGCGCCGCACGCCGGCGGCGGCCAGCTGCGGCACGGCCGGGGCCCCCGGCAGGGTGAGCACGTTCACCGGCCGGTCCACCGAGGCGACCACCGCGGCGATGTCGGCCAGGCTGGTCAGCCCGGGCGCGTACAGGACGTCCGCGCCCGCCTCCTGGTAGGCCTGCAGGCGGCGGATGGTGTCGGCCAGGTCCGGCCGGCCGTGCAGGTAGTTCTCGGCGCGGGCGGTGAGCACCAGCGGCCCGGGGGCCGCCCTGGCCGCGGCCGCGGCCGCGGCTACCCGCTCACGGGCCAGGCCCAGATCGTAGATGGGCTCGTCGGGGCGGCGGGTGAAGTCCTCGACCGAGCAGCCGGCCAGCCCGGCCGCGGCGGCGAGCCCGATGGTCTCGGCCACCCCGGCCGGCTCGTCGGCGAACGCGTTCTCCAGGTCGGCCGAGACCGGGAGGCTGGTCGCCGCGGCGATCGCCGCCGCGTGGCCGAGCGCCTCGTCCCGGGTGACCGCCCCGTCCAGGCGGCCCAGCGTGGCGGCGAAGCCGCCGCTGGTGGTGGCCAGCGCGGCGAAACCCAGCGAGGCGAGCAGCCGGGCCGAGCCGGCATCCCACGGGTTGGGCAGCAGCAGCGGGCCGGGGCCCTCGTGGAGGGCGCGGAAGACGCGCGCCCGTTCGGCCTGGGTCTGGGCTGCACTGGTCTGATCGGCACGGGCCGCCGGCATCGTCATGCCGTCACTCTAGAGGCCGCCGCGCAGGCGGCCGGCTGATTTAGGCGGCGCTGCCCGGATGCTGGCGGGCCGGGGGCGCCGCGGTCAGCAGCCCGGCCAGGGCCGCCGCCTGGTCCCGGATCTCCGGGATCGCGGTCGTCTCGTAGCGGATCCCGCGCAGCGGCGGCCCGAGCGTGAACAGGGTGGTGCTGGGCGTGCCGGCGGCGTCGAGCACCGCGCCGTCCAGGCTGGCGTCCAGGCCGAGCCGGAGCGGGTCCGGCCGGGCCAGCCCCCGGCCCAGCAGGTCCCGCAGCAGCGGGTCCGTGGTGCGGGTGAGGTCCGTGCCCGGCCCGGTCGCGTTGATCAGCCAGCCCGCGCTCAGGTCGGTGACGGATATGTCCTGCTCCATCCGGATGCGCAGCCGCTCCGGCGCACCGGCGGTGGCGGGAGTCCCCGCGGCCGTGCCTGCGGCGGGCAGGCCCGCCGGGACGGCCGGGACCTCGGTGATCCCGGTGATCCGGCCGCGCAGTACGGACAGCCGCCCGGTACAGCGCAGCTCGGTGATCCGCCGCGCGGTCGCGGGCGGCATCCGGTGCCGGTGCACCTCCCAGTAGCGGGCCACGTGCCGGACGAACAGCTGCTTGTCCCGGTCCGGCAGCCGCCGCCACAGGCCCGGCACATGCGGCCGCACCGCGTCCACCACGTCCTGCCAGTGGTTGGGCCGGCTGGCCATGGCCGACCGGACCTGCCAGATGAGTTCCGGCAGCCGGACCGGGTCGCCCGTGTCCGACAGGGCGGGCAGCCAGATGGAGTCGGCCGGGCCGCCGCGGCCCCGGTGGACCTGGGGGAGCATCCCGTGCCGCGACACGGCCCGGACCGTGGTCCGCGGGTCGCCGGTCACCGCCGTCGCCACGTCCAGCATGGTCAGCCCGGTGCCCAGGATGACGACGGGACGGCCGTCCTGGACCGCGTCCAGCGCGCCCGGGGCCCAGGGGTTCGCGATGCACCAGGGGCTGTCCGGGAACGGGACCGGCGGCGACGGCGGCGGGTTGCCGGTGGCCAGGATCGCGCAGGTCGGCCTCCAGCGTGGCGCCGTCGGCCAGCAGCACGCGCATCGGGTGGCCTGCCGCGCCCGGCCGGATGCCCAGGACCTCCGACGTGATCAGGCTGAGCCGGGACAGCGGCGCGGCCGCGCGCTGCGCGTCCGCCAGCGTCTCCTGGAGATAGCGGCCGAACGCCTGCCGGGGCAGGAACTCCAGGTTGCCGAGCCCGGCCTCGGCGGCCCAGCGGAGCAGGTGGTCCGGGTCCCCGGCCACGCCGCTCATCCGGCCCGTGAGCGCGTTCAGGAAGTGGGCCGGGCTGGTCGTCGAGTAGGCCTCGCCCAGCCCGTGCCGGCCCAGCCGGTCGATCAGCGCGATACGCAGCGGGTACTGCCTGGCCGCGGCCGCGCGGAGCAGGTGGATGGCGGCCAGCGTGCCGCTGGCCCCGCCGCCGATGATCGCGATGACCGGCCCGCGCGCCGGCACCAGGCCGGGACCGGGCAGGCTGTGCGTGCTAGCGGTCATCGCCGGTCCCCGGGCTCCGGGCGGGTGAACCGGCCCTGGTGGTGCAGCAGCGGCGGCTCGCCGGAGCCGATGATGGTGTGCTCGACCCGGCCCACCACGAGCTCGTGGTCGCCCACGGTGAGCATGGCGTGCGTGGCGCAGATCAGGTGCGTGGTCGCCCCGGCGAGCAGCGGGAGGTCCCCGGGACCCGGGCACCACCGGGTCTGCGGCCCGAACCGGTCCGCCCCCTTCCGGGCGAACAGCGCCGCCACCGCTTCCTGGCCGTGATCCATCAGGTTCACCGCGAAGTGCTCCGCCGCGCGGACCGCGGGCCAGTTGGAGGATCCGTGCCCGATGTAGAAGGACACCAGCGGCGGATCCAGGCTGGCCGAGCTGAACGACGTCACGGTCAGGCCGGCCGGGCCGCGCAGGGTCACGATGGCCACGCCCGCGGGATGGCGGGCGAGGGCCTGGCGGAAGACCTGCCGCGTCCACGAGGGGCAGTGAGCGGGCGCCAGGCGAGGCCGGCACGGCGGGGGCGGACGGGGTGCGGAGGGCGGCGGGGGGGGAGGAGTCACAGGACCTGCCTTCGGCTAGCGGCCGCTGCCGTGACGGCCCGGCAGCGGGGGTTCGGTGGTCCCGCGGGCCGGTGCGGCCCGCGGGACCCGTGGTCAGGCGACTGGTTCCGGCACGCCGCTGCGCCGGGTCGCGGTGAACTGGCTGGCCGGCCGGGGCAGCCCGTAGTGCTCCCGCAGGGTCTGGCCGGTGTACTCGGCGCGGAACAGCCCGCGCCGGCGGAAAATCGGGATCACGTGGTCGGCGAAGGCCTGGAGGCCGGAGGGCAGCGCGGCGGGCATCACGTTGAAGCCGTCGGCGGCGCCCCGGTCGAACCAGTCCTGGATGGTGTCCGCGACCTGCTCCGGGGTGCCGGTGAAGGTGCGGTGCCCGCGGCCGCCGCCGAGCCGGCCGATCAGCTGGCGGACGGTCAGGTTCTCCCGGCGGGCCAGGTCGGTGATCAGCTGGGCGCGGCTCTGCGCCCCCTCGACCTGCGGGCGGCCGAACACCTCGGCGCGGCAGCGGCCGGTCCAGCTCCAGCAGGCCGGGCGGCACCTCCAGCGTCTTGGCCAGCTGGGTCGAGGCCGTACGCCGGGATGATCAGCTCTTCCAGCTCGTCGCTGAGCGCGTGGGCTTCGGCCTCGGTCGAGCCGATCACCGGGACGATGCCCGGCAGGATCTTGAGCTGGCCGGGGTCACGGCCGAGCCTGCGGGCCCGCCGCTTCATGTCCGCGTAGAACTCCTGGCCGTCGGCCAGGGTCTGCTGCGCGGTGAAGATCGCCTCCGCGTAGCGGGCCGCGAACTCCCGGCCGTCCTGTGACGACCCGGCCTGGACCAGCAGCGGGCGGCCCTGCGGCGAGCGGGGCACGTTCAGCGGGCCGCGGACCCGGAAGTAGCGGCCCTCGTAATCCACCCGGTGGATCCGGCCCACGTCGGCGTAGATGCCGGCCGCCTTGTCGCCCAGCTCGGCGCCGTCTTCCCAGCTGTCCCAGAGCCGGACCGACACGTCCACGAACTCGGCGGCCCGCGCGTACCGCTCCCGGTGGCCGGGCCGGTCATCCAGGCCGAAGTTCTGCGCGGACGCGGTGTCGGCCGTGGTCACGATGTTCCACCCGGCCCGGCCGCCGCTGACGTGATCCAGCGAGGCGAACCGCCGGGCCAGGTTGTACGGCTCGTTGTAGGTGGTCGATGCGGTGGCGATCAGCCCGATGTGGCTGGTCGCCGCGGCCAGCGCGGTGAGCAGGACGGTCGGCTCCAGCGCGCTGGCCGGGCGGAACTCCGGGTTGGCCCGCACCGCGGGCCCGTCGGCCAGGAACAGCGAGTCGAACGTGGCCCGCTCGGCGATCCGGGCCAGGTCACGCCAGTGGCCGAGGTCGGTGTTGGCGAACGGGTTGCTCTCCGGCAGCCGCCACGCGGCCTCGTGGTGGCCGGAACTCATCAGGAACGCGTTGAAGTGCAGCTGCCGCTGGCCGCGGGCAGGTGCTCATCCGGCAACCTCGTTCGTGGCCAGCGCGGCGCAGCGGCCGAGCGCGGCGGCCACCCGCCCGGCCCACGCATCCAGGACCGGGCCGGGCTCGGCCAGGTCCGGCTCGAGGAAGGCCAGCCCCGGCGCCGGGCGTGGAGGCGCCCAGCTCCAGCAGCAGCGGCCGCAGATGCAGGTCGACCGCGAGCGCGTGGTTCGGGACCCGCATGACCAGCATGGGCAGGGCGATCACCGAGGACAGCGCCTGGTAGTCCAGCCGGTCCAGGAAGACCTTCAGCAGCCCGGTGTAGGTGCCCTTGTACGTGGGGCTGGCCACCAGCAGCAGGTCCGCCTGCCTGACCTGCTCCAGCGCGTCCTCGACCGCGGGCGACGGCTCGTCCAGCAGCAGCCGCCGGGCCAGCCCGGACAGGTCGATGACCTGATGCTCGCCGGGCAGCGCCGCGGCGCGGCTGACCGCGTCCGCGGCCAGCCGCGCGATCTGCAGGGTCCTGCGATTGCGGCCGGGGGTTGGCGACCAGTACGACGAAGCTCAACACGTCCTCCTCAGGTGGGCGATCATGGTCATGGGTGCCGTTCCTATGCACTGGCCCGCAGGTGGGGGCGGCCCGGAGTTGCCGGCGGCCGCCTCGCGCCGGCGGATCTCGGGCAGCACGCCCTCGCCGAACCAGTAGGCCTCCTCCAGGTGCGGGTAGCCGGACAGGATGAACTCGCTGATCCCGAGGGAGGCGTACTCCTCGATGAGGTCGGCCACCTTCTCGTGGCTGCCGACCAGGGCGGTGCCGGCCCCGCCGCGGACCAGGCCGACGCCGGCCCACAGGTTCGGGTAGATCTCCAGGTCCTGGGCGGAGCCGCCGTGCCGGTAGGCGGCGTGCAGGGCCCGCATCCGGTCCTGGCCGACCGACTCGCTGGCCCCGAGGACCTGCTGGGCCTTGGCGATCTCGGCGGGGTCGATGTAGTCGAGCAGCCGGCTGGCCTCGGCCCAGGCGTCCGCCTCGGTGTCCCGGGTGATCACGTGCAGGCGGATGCCGAAGCGCAGCGTGCGGCCCTGGGCGGCGGCCAGCTCCCGGATCCAGGTGAGCTTCTCGGCCACCTGCGCCGGGGGCTCACCCCAGGTCAGGTAGACGTCCGCGGAGGAGGCGGCCACGGCGCCCGCCGCGGGGGAGGAGCCGCCGAAGTAGACCCCGGGCACCGGGTCCGGCGGGCGCAGCACGGTGGCCCCTTCCACCTGGTAGTGCTGGCCGCGGAAGTCGAACGGCTCGCCGGTCCACGCGCCCCGGACGATGGCCAGGAACTCGCCGGTCCGGGCGTACCGCTCGTCGTGGGACAGGTAGTCACCGAACCGCCGCTGCTCGTCGGCCTGCCCGCCGGTCACCACGTTGAGCAGCAGCCGGCCGCCGGACAGCCGCTGGTAGGTCGCGGCCATCTGGGCGGCCAGGGTGGGGGAGGTCAGCCCGGGCCGGAACGCGACCAGGAACTTCAGGCGGCTGGTCTCCCGGGTCAGCGCGGCGGTGACCAGCCACGCGTCCTCGCACCAGGTGCCGGTCGGGGTCAGCACCGCCTCGAAGCCCAGCTGCTCGGCCGAGCGGGCCACCTGGGCCAGGTACTCGATGTCCGGCGGCCTCTCCTGCGCCGCCGCGCCCCGGATGTGCGGGGTCCGCCGGGCCGCCCGCCGCCCCGGCCGGGGGCAGGCTGTGCCCCCGGCCCATGATCGACCGGCCGTCGCCGGTGGTGGGCAGGAACCAGTGGAACGTCAGCGCCATCAAGACCCCCCGACGGTGTCGTTGAAGCCGGAGTACGAGAAGTTCTTGAAGTCCACGTGGCCGGGGATCAGCCCGGAGGTGGTGAACGCGTTGGACACCGACTGCTCGGCGCTGACCACGGCCGGGGTGATCTGGACCGGGGTCCGCACGTCGTCCTTGGCCGCCTTGAGCATGACGGCGTCCGGCAGCCCGGTGGCCTTGGCCCAGACCGAGGCCCAGGCCGACACGTGCGAGGCGCCCCACACGTAGGCCTGGTTGAGCAGCTTGAGGTAGTCGCGGATCGCGGCGGCCTTGGCCGGGTCGGCCAGCGCGGCGCGGGACGCGACCGCGAACGAGTACGGCGCGCCGTAACCGGTCCCGTTGACCAGGATCCGGGCGTGGTACTGGCCCACGACCTGCTCGATGTACGGGGACCAGATGTCCCACGCGTCCACGTGGCCGGACGTCAGCGCGGCCAGGCCGTCGGCGGGCTGGAGGTAGTCGAGGCTGACGTCGTGCACGGACAGGTGGGCCTTGTTCAGCACGGTGAGCAGGTGATAGTCGGCCGAACTGCCCTGCGCGACCGCGATCTTCTTGCCCTTGAGCTGGGCGACCGAGTGGATCGGCGAGTTGCCCGGCACGACGATCGCGGAGGCGTTCGGGCCGGCCGTGACCGCGCCGACGATGGCCACCTTCTCCCCGCCCGCGGCCGCGAACACCGGCGGGGCGTCGCCGACACTGCCGATGTCGATCGCGCCGGAGCCCATGGCCTGGAGCATCGGCGGCCCGGAGGTGAAGTCCGACCACTCGACCTTGAACGGCAGCTTGCTGATCAGGCCGGCCGCGGTGAGCAGCGACTGGGAACCAGATCCGGCCTGGTCTCCGACGTGCAGGACGACGCTGGACACGTTGGCGGTCTTGGCGCTGGCGGTGGACGACGGCCCCGAGCCGCTGGGCTGCGGCGACGAGGAGCAGCCGGCCGCGAGGAGCGCGAGGAGCGCTAGGGCGGCGGCCGCCGTGAGGCGGGGGCGGGTGTGCGTGAGGCCGCGGAACGTGCTGATCATGATCATCCTTCCGTGACGACGCCGAGCTCGGTCAGCAGGCGGGTTCTCAGGGCGGTCAGTTCAGGGTGGTCGCGCTCGCGCGGCCGGGGTACCTCGATGTGCTCGCTCAGCGCGATCCGGCCGCCGGCCAGGACCAGGACCCGGTCAGACAGCGCGAGGGCCTCGTCCACGTCGTGCGTGACCAGCAGCACCGCGGGCTGGTGATGGGCCCAGAGGCGGAGCACCAGGCGGTGCATGGTGATCGTGGTCAGCGCGTCCAGCGCGCTGAACGGCTCGTCCAGCAGGAGCAGGCTGGGCTCGCGGACCAGGGCCCGGGCCAGGGCCGCCCGCTGGGCCTCGCCGCCGGACAGGGTCAGCGGCCAGGCGCTGGCCCGGGCGCCCAGGCCCACTTCCTCCAGCGCGTCCAGGGCCACCGCCCGGGCGTCACCGCTGCGCAGCCCGAGGGCCACGTTGGCCAGGACCCGGCGCCAGGGCAGCAGCCGCGGCTCCTGGAAGGCCACCGCCGCGGTGCCGGTCACGCCCAGCTCGCCGGTGACCCCGCGGTCCAGGCCGGCCAGGGCGCGCAGCAGGGTGGACTTCCCGCTGCCGCTGCGGCCGATCAGCGCCACGAACTCACCCGGGGCGATGTCCAGGTCCAGCTGATCGAGGACACGGCGGCCCGTGAACTCCCGGGTCAGTCCCCGGACCCAGGCGGCGGGCCGGGTCGCGGTGGCCGCGGCGGGGCCGCCCGTGCTCAGTGATCCAGCAGTCCGTGGCGCCATGCCAGCGCCCTCCTTTCCAGCAGCCGGACGAGGGCGTCGGTGAGCAGGCCCAGCACGCAGTACACGAGCAGCGCCACGAAGATCACGCTGTTGTTCAGGAAGGCCTGGCCCTGGTTGATGATGTAGCCGAGCCCGGCGTTGGCGTTGATCTGCTCCGCGACCACCAGGGCCAGCCAGGCGATGCCGAGGCTCTGCCGCAGGCCGACCAGGATCTGCGGCAGGGCGCCGGGCAGGATGATGTGCCGGATCGTCTCGCCGCGGCGCAGCCCCAGGGACTGGCCCGCCTCGGCGAGCTTGGCGTCCACGTTGCGGATGCCGGAGAACGTGTTCAGGTACAGCGGGATCGCGGCACCCAGCGCGATCAGCAGGATCTTGGGCAGCTGGCCGATGCCGAACCACACGATGAACACCGGGATCAGCCCGAACAGGGGCAGCGTCCGGAGCATCTGCATCAGCGGGTCGACCGAGTTCTCGCCGAGCCTGCTGAGCCCGGCGACCACGCCGAGGACCAGGCCGGCCGCCCCGCCGACCGCGAAACCGATCGCCACCCGTTCCAGCGACACCAGCATCGCACCCTGCAGCGTGCCGTACGCGGCGTTGCTGGTGGTGATCAGGGTGACCGCGGTGTGGAACACGGCGGTAGGCGGGGGGAGCTTCTGCTGGGAGATCAGGCCCGTCATGCTCACCAGCTGCCAGCCGGCCAGGACGGCCAGCGGGCTGATGAGCCGGAACCAGATCCGGTGGCGGCGCCGTGCGGCCGGCTTGCCGTGCGCGCCCCGCGCGGCGTCCCGTGCCGCCGGGACTGATTCCCGCGGGTGGCCCGGGACCAGGCTCAGGTGCGCCGGGGCGTCCCGGCCGGGTGCGGTATCCACCTCCGTCGCGGGGGCGCCGGGATCGCTCTGGCCGGCGGCGTGCGGGGTGCCTCGCGCCAGGCTGGTGGGGAGCAGTCCGGTGGGTGGGTTTCCAGGCATAGACAGACCTCGCTCGTGACGGCTGGAGTGCCGCCGGCCACGCGCCGGGGGGGCTGGACCCGGAGGCGGCCGGCTGATGCGGACGGGTTATGCCTGCTCGCCGGGGAGCGGGCCAGCCGGGCGGGGACACTGTCCCGGCGTGCCTGCGCAGATCGGCGTGGCGTGGCGAGACCAGTAACGAGACCAGGGAGGGGAAGCAGCCATGACCCCATGGTGGAAGCCCAATCCCTATAATGTCAATAGGGAAAATCGAGATGAAGGGCAAGCCCGCTGGGGAAGGCGTTCCGGGATGGGCCGGCTACCCGCCGGGCCGGCCGGGCGCGGGGCCGCTCACCGTCTCCAGGACCCGGTTGAGCCACTGGCGCAGCCCCCGCTGGGTCAGCCCGGCCGGCTCCCCGGCCGCGGAGCTGACCAGATGCTGTGCCCCGTCGAAGGACACCGGGGCCGTCCCGGGCGTGACCGTGAGCGTCTCGTGGGCCAGCTGTTCCAGTTCGGGGTCGCCCTGGTCGAGGGCGAGCACGGTGGCCCGCTTGCGGGCGTCGCTGACCCGCTCGAGCAGCGGCCCAGGGGCCAGCCCGGTGCCGACGACCAGCACTGTCTCACCGCGCCCGGCCCGCTCCAGGCGGCCCATGCCCACCCGCAGGTGCGGCGGGGCGTCCAGCGGGGGCGCCCAGCGGACCAGGGTGGGGGAGAGCCCCGGCGTGCCGGACAGGCGGCTCTCCTCGTCGAGGTGCGCGGCGAGGTGCCACGGCTCGTCCCCGGGTGTCCCGACCACCAGCAGCCCGCCGGGAGTCCGGGACCGGCGCAGGACCCGGGCGAACGCGGTGGTGCGCTCCAGCCAGCCGGTCGGGGCGAGCACGGCCCGCAGGGCAGCCACCTGATCCGCGTCCACCGGGCCATCGTGCCACGCCGGTCAGGGGTCTGGCAGGATCGGCACATGGCCGCGGAGCAAGGATCTACCACTAGGCACAAAGATGTCGCCGACCTGATCGTGGGGGTCCTGGGCGGCACCGGTGATCAGGGACGCGGTCTCGCGCACCGGCTGGCCGCCGCGGGCAACCCGGTGATCATCGGCTCGCGGAGCGCGGAGCGCGCCCAGAAGGCCGCGGCGGAGCTGGGCGGCGGCGGGATCCGCGGGATGGCGAACGCCGGTGCGGCGGCTGAGGCCGACATCGTGATCGTGGCGGTGCCCTGGGAAGGCCACCGGGACCTGCTGGCCTCCCTGGCCGGCCCGCTGGCCGGCAAGATAGTGATCGACTGCGTCAACCCGATGGGCTTCGACACGCGCGGGGCCTACCCGCTCCCGGTCGAGGAAGGCAGCGCCGCGCAGCAGGCGGCGGCGGTACTCCCGGGCAGCCGCGTGGTGGGCGCGTTCCATCACGTGTCGGCGGTCGTGCTGCTGGACCCGGGGATCAAGACGGTCGATCTCGACGTCATGGTGCTGGGCGACGACCGGGAGGCCACCGACCTCGTCCAGGCGCTCGCCGCGCGCATCCCGGGGGTCCGCGGGGTCTACGCCGGGCGGCTGCGCAACTGCGGGCAGATCGAGGCGCTGACCTGCAACCTCGTCTCGGTCAACCGCCGTTACAAGGCGCACGCCGGGCTGCGCGTCACCGACATCTGACCCCGCCCGGCGCTGGCCCGGGCCCTGGCCGGCCTGGCCGGCGGCACCGGGCTGGGGTGGTCTTCGTTGCGGAGAAATATGGTGCTGCGCGGCCGGCAGCGTCAATCCGGCGTTGACGAAAGCGCGCCGTCAATCTAGCATTGACGCATGACTCTCTCGCCGGTGTCCCTCGACACCCTCATCACCTTCGTCAAGGCGCGGCGCCCGGCCGGCTCGCCGCTGGACAACCTCTCCGACGCGGTCACGGTGTCGGCCCAGCTCAGTGACCAGGCGGACTCGCTGATCGGCCACTTCGTGGACCAGGCCCGGCGCTCGGGCGCGTCCTGGAGCCAGATCGGCACCAGCATGGGGGTCAGCAAGCAGGCGGCCCAGCAGCGGTTCGTGCCCCGTGGCCCGGTCAAGATGCCGGAAGTCCCGGGTGACTTCTCCCGGTTCACCCTGCGGGCCCGCAACGTGCTCGCCGCGGCGGAGGACCTGGCGCAGGCCGCAGACGTCGCGGTGATCGGCCCGGAGCACCTCGCGGTCGGGTTGCTGGCGGAACCGGAAGGGATCGCCGCCAGGGCCCTGGCCGGTCTCGGCGTCAGCGCCGGGCAGCTGCGCTCCGCGTTCGGCGCGCCGGGCCTGGCGGGGACGCAGGACGCGCCAGCCGGGAAGCAGGCCGAGGGCGGCCCGGCCGCCGCGCGGGTGCCGCTCGGGCCGGGTGCGGCCGCGGCCTTGCAGGGCGCCCTGCGGTCGGCGCTGCACCTGGGGCACAACTACATCGGCACCGAGCACATCCTGCTCGGCCTGGTGGACGGGGAAGACGCCACCGCGGCCACGCTGGAGCGCCTCGGCGTCACCAAGGCCGGGGCGCACGAGCAGATCAGGGTGATGTTCGCGGAGATGGCGGCCAGCCGGCCCGATTCCGGCCGGTCCGGCTCAGGCGCCTAGGACCCGGATCCCGGGCCGGAGCCGGGAGAAGACCGGCATGTAGGGCACCTGCTTCTCGGTGGCCAGCGTGACGTAACAGGTCCGCCCGGCCGGCGCTGCGATCGCGTACTGCAGCGCGGTGACGTTGGCCGTGCCCACGCTCATCTGGTTGTAGACGAGCACCGCGGTGTGCCCGTCCACGGTGGTCTGGCCGAGCTGGGCGTTGCTGGAGTTGATGGCCGTGAATTCCTGCTCGGCCAGCGTGTTCAGCCCGGTCAGCGCGCTGGTGCCGGCCGGGAGATGAGACATCGTGCAACTGAACGATATGAGCGCCTGGGCGCCGTTGTCGGCCAGCGTCCGCGAACCAGGGCTGCCCCAGCCCGGTACGACCGCGTCCAGCACCGACGGCTTGAGCTGACCGAGGCCGACCCCGTGCAGCACCCTGCGCAGGGCCGCTGCCGCCGTGGGCACCGGGACCCAGCGCTCCGGGACCGCCATCCGCAGGCCCTGGGCCGGGCCCCCGAACCACTGTTCCCCGGCAGGCAGGGGCGCGGACGTAGCGACCGGTTGGCTGGCCGCGGCGTACATGGCCTGTTCGGCCTGGGTGGACCGGCTGCCCCCGCCGGAGCAGCCCGTGATGGCCAGCACGAGGCCGGCGGCGAACGCCGATACCGGGAGCAAGACCGGTCTGCGCCTCATCGATGACCCTCCGGGGGGATGCCGCGCAGACCCCCGGGGAATTCCGCGCACCAAGCTGGCGCAATCAGTCTAAGTCGCCGGAAAGGATATATATCCCCGAATGGGTCATTCGGGCCGGGCGTGGCGAAGGCCCCGGCGGCGTGGGCCAGCTTGGGCCTCCGCGGCCAGGCCGCCGGGTCAGCGGTAGGAGTACTCCTCGGTGGGGAACTGCCCGCCGGCGACCTCCTCGGCGAAGGACTGCGCGGCCCGGCCGAGCACGCCGGCCACGTCCGCGTAGCGCTTGACGAACTTCGGGGTCCGCGGGGACAGGCCGGCCATGTCCTGCCAGACGAGCACCTGCGCGTCGCAGTCCGGGCCGGCGCCGATGCCGATGGTCGGGATCGAGACCGCCTCGGTGACCCGGGCGGCCAGCCCGGCGGGCACGCACTCCAGCACGACCGCGAACGCGCCCGCCGCCTCCAGCGACTTGGCGTCCTGGAGCAGCTGCTCGCCGTCCTCGCCCCGGCCCTGCACCCGGTAGCCGCCGAACACGTTGACCGACTGCGGGGTGAGGCCCAGGTGCCCCATGACCGGGATGCCCGCCGCGACCAGCTCCTCGGCCTGCGGGACCACCCGGCGGCCGCCCTCCAGCTTGACCGCGTGCGCGCCGGCTTCCTTGAGGAACCTGATCCCGGCCGCGAGGGCCGCCCCGGGCGACGCCTGGTAGGAGCCGAACGGCAGGTCGGCGACGATGAGGGCCCGGCTGGTGCCGCGGACCACCGCCGCGGTCAGCGGGATGAGCTCGTCCAGGGTGACCGGGATCGTCGTGTCGTGCCCGAAGACGACCATCCCGGCCGAGTCGCCGACCAGGAGCACCGGGATGCCCGCCTCGTCGAAGACGTGCGCGGTCAGCGCGTCGTACGCGGTGAGCATGGGCCACTTCTCGCCGCGGGCCTTGGCCTTGGCCAGGTCGCTGACGGTCACCCGGCGGGTGGCGCGGCCGCCGTACAGGGGCTCCGGGGTTCTGGTGGCCGCCGCGTGGGGGGCGGCGGGGGCTGGTGCGCTGGTCCGCGTCTGCGTCGCGGCCGGCCTCGTGCCCCCAGGGAAATCATTCATCCTGGTTTCCTCCTGTCTCGTGGCGCCGTTGCGGCGTCCCCGGACCGTTCGATCATGGCACGCGCGGGGCCGTGGAGATAGCCCTTGTTACGCCGGCGTTGCGCGGCCCGGCGCGGCCGTGCGGCGGCGGGGCAGGGCCGGGGAGCCGGGGTGGCGGGGGCCTGCGGGGTGGCGGGCCTGCGGAGTGGCGGGCCTGCGGGGTGGCGGGCCTGCGGAGTGGCGGGCCTGCGGGCGGCCCAGGGGATGGCGGGCCCGGAAAAATCTCTGGGGGCCGGGAATCTTTTACGATACGGTCGAGTTCCGTATCGATAGCTTCCCCGGTGCGCCGCCCCGCCCGGGCACCAACCTGGCGGGGCCGCCTGCCGGACTATACGCAATATGGGTAACGCCGCCGTCCGCGGTGGCCTTCCCTGACCAGAAGGACGTTATGGATCACCGCAACGCACGGCCCGCCGCGGGCCAGCCGGCCGCGGGCCAGTCCGGCGCCTCGGCCGCCCTCAGCCGGGCCGCCGACACCGCCGCCGACCGGATCTACCGCCGCCGGTGGGCCATCCTCGGCGTGCTGGTCGTCAGCCTCATCGCCATCGTGCTCGACAACACGGTGCTCAACGTGGCGCTCAAGACCATCGCCGAGCCCAAGCCCGCGGGCCTGGGCGCCAGCCAGAGCCAGCTGGAGTGGGGGATCAACTCCTACACGCTGGTGTTCGCCGGCCTGCTGTTCACCTTCGGGGTGATCGGCGACCGGATCGGCCGCAAGAAGATGCTGATGTTCGGCATGGCGGCGTTCGGCGTGTTCTCGCTGATCACCGCCTACTCACAGAACCCGGATCAGCTCATCTTCGCGCGGGCCGCCATGGGCCTCGGCGCGGCGGCCGTCATGCCGCAGACGCTGTCCATCATCTCCAACGTGTTCGACCCGCGCGAGCGGGCCAAGGCCATCGGCATCTGGGCCACCGCCGTCGGCATCGGCGTGGCCATCGGCCCGATCGTGGGCGGGCTGCTGCTGGCCCACTTCTGGTGGGGCAGCGTCTTCCTGATCAACGTCCCGCTCACCGCGGCTGGCGTGCTGGCCATCCTGCTGCTGGTGCCGGAGTCCCGGAACCCCGACCCGGGCCGGATTGACTACCTGGGCGTGCTGATGTCCATCGTCGGCCTGGTGTTCGTGGTGTACGGCATCATCCAGGGCGGCGAGAAGGGCTCCTGGGTCCACTGGGACGTGCTCGGCATCACGGTCGCGGGAATCGCGGTGCTGGTCCTGTTCGGCTGGTACGAGGCCCGGCTGTCGCACCCGTCGCTGGACGTGAAGCTGTTCCGCGACCCGCGGCTGTCCTCCGCGGTCGGCGCGCTCGGCCTCGTCTTCTTCGGCATGATGGGCGCGCTGTTCTTCCTCAGCTTCTACCTGCAGAGCGTGCGCGGCTATAGCCCGCTGTACGCGGGCGTCCTGACGCTGCCGTTCGCGGCGGGCCAGATGCTGATGGCGCCCCGCAGCGCCCGGCTGGTCCGGCGGCACGGCACCAAGGCCGTCGCCGCGACCGGGCTGATCACCGTGGCCATCGCGCTGGGCGGCTACCTGCTGCTCGGCGTGAGCACGCCGATCTGGGTGCTGGCCGTGATCTTCTTCATCCAGGGCGCGGGCATGGGCACCGTGATGCCGCCGGCCACCGAGGCCGTCATGTCCGTGGTGCCCCGGGAGCGGGCCGGCTCCGGCTCGGCGCTGACGAACACCGCCCGCCAGGTCGCGGGGGCGCTGGGCGTCGCGGTGCTGGGCTCGATCCTGGCCCAGGTCTATCGTGGCCAGCTCAGCCCGCACCTGACCGCCCTGCCCGCGGCGGCCAGGAACGCCGCCACGGGATCCATCACGGCCACGGACACCGTGGCCAGCCGGCTGGGTCACGCGGGACTGCGCCTCGACCAGTTCGGTGACGCCGCCTTCGTGCACGCGATGCATGTCACCACGGGCATTTCCGCGGTGATCACCCTGATCGGCGCGCTGGTCGTGCTGATCTGGATGCCAGGCCGCCCGGCGGCTCAGGCTCCCGCGGCCCGGGCTGAGACGGCTGAGGCCGGGACGGCTGAGGCCGAGAGGGCTAAGGTCGCGGCGGCTGTCGCCGCCGAGGCCGGGGTGGAAAGCTAGGACCATGGCCGCAGCAGATGCCAACACTGTCGTTGAGCAGACCGCGGGGACCGGGCCGGACAGCCCGGGCCCCGCGGCCCGGCCGCGCCGCCCGGGCCGCCCGCGCAGCGAGCAGGCCGACCGCGCGATCATCGACGCCGCGCTCTGCGTGTTCGCGGAGCACGGCGTGGAGGGCCTGTGCATCGAGAAGGTGGCGGCCAAGGCCGGCGTGGGCAAAGCCACCATCTACCGCCGCTGGCCAGGCAAGGAGGACCTGCTCCTCGACGCGCTGGCCGCATTGAAGACCCCGCTGCCGCAGCCGCGCGGCGAGTCGGTCCGCGGCGACCTGGTCGCGCTGATGGAGGCCATGGCCGCCGACTACGCCGACCCTCGCCGGGCCAGGGAGTTCGCCCTGCTGCTCGGTGAGGGCGCGAAGTTCCCGCGGCTCATGGCCAGGTACACCGAGACCGTGGTGGAGCCCCGCCGGGAGGTCATCCGGTCGGTGCTGCGCCGTGGCGTGGAGTCCGGGGACCTGCGGCCGGACATCGACGTCGAGGTGGCGCTGTTCATGCTGACCGGCGCGGTGCTGGCCCGGGGCAAGCACCAGCCCGGGGGAATCTCCGCCGGGTACGCACGGCGCGTGGTGGACGAACTCCTGGCCGGCCTTACCCCCCGCCCGCCTCACGCCTCGTAGCTCCCTCCAGTCCCACTCACCCCAGAAGCCTTCGTCCCTGGTTCGTGATCAGGCGATTGGTGGGCCAGGCGGTGGGAGACTCGGGATATGCAACGACGGTTCCGTCAGGTTGACGTGTTCACCGCCACCCCCTTCGGCGGCAATCCCGTCGCGGTCGTGCTCGATTGCGACGGGCTGAGCACCAGCGACATGCAGCGCTTCGCCAACTGGACCAACCTGTCCGAGACCACGTTCGTGCTCCCGCCGTCCAGTGAGCAGGCGGACTACCAGGTCCGGATCTTCACCCCGAGCCGGGAGCTGCCGTTCGCGGGCCACCCCACCCTGGGGACCTGCCACGCGTGGCTGGAAGCCGGCGGGAAACCGGCCCTCCCCGAGGTGTTCGTGCAGGAATGCGGGGCGGGCCTGGTCGAGATCCGCCAGGTTCCGGCCGGGCTCGCCTTCGCCGCGCCGCCGCTAATCCGTTCCGGGCCGGTGCAGGAGCCGCTCGCTGAGCACCTCGCGGCGCTCCTGGGCATCAGCCGGAACGCCATCACCGACCTGGCCTGGGCGGACAACGGGCCGGGCTGGGTGGCCGTGCTGCTGCCCAGCGCGGAGGCCGTGCTGGCGCTGCGCCCCGGGAGCGTGGACATGGACATCGGGGTGGCGGGCTTTCACCCGGCCGGTTCACCGGAGGCCATCGAGGTGCGGGCGTTCTTCCGCAGCGGCGACGCGACGATCGAGGACCCGGTAACCGGCAGCCTGAATGCCTCGCTGGCGCAGTGGCTGCTGGATACCGGGCGGCTCAGCGCACCGTACGTGGCGAGCCAGGGCACGGCCCTGGGCCGGTCCGGGCGGGTGCATATCTTCCGCGAGGCCGACGGCCAGATCTGGGTCGGCGGTGGCGCCCTTACCTGCGTGTCGGGATACGCCGAACTCTAGGGGGGTAGGAGAGCCGCGTCCCGGGAATCCATCTCGTGGGGCACGCCGGACCTCTCGGCAGGAGGGTTTGCAGACCGTGGACCTATCGCAGGAGTCGGCCGAGCTGCTGCGTACCGAGGCGCCCGGGTACGCGGCGGCGGCACTGGCCAACATCAGGCACGAGTTCCCGGCCGCGATGCAGCACACGATGACCGCGCCCGGTGACTTTCCCTACCGGCCCCGGGCCCGCACGCCGGTGTTCTACGGCAGCTTCGACTGGCACTCCTCGGTCCAGATGCACTGGACCCTGCTGCGGCTGCTGCGCACCGTGCCCGGCGCGGTACCCGGGGCCGAGATACGGTCCGCGCTCGGCGCCCAGTTCACCCCGGTGGCGCTGGCCGCCGAGGCCGAGTTCGCGCGCAGTACCGACGCCCGGGCCGAACGCCCGCAGGGCTGGGGCTGGGCGCTCGCCCTCGTGCACGAGATGCAGACCTGGGACAACCCGGACGCCCGCAAGTGGGCGGAGGCCATGGCCCCGCTGGCCGAGGCCCTGGCCCGCGGCTTCCTCGGCTGGCTGCCCGGGCAGTCGTACCCAGTCCGCTACGGCACGGAGCAGGGCAGCGCTTTCGGGCTCTCCCTGGCCTGGCCCTTCGCCGAGGCCAGGGCCGCGGGCGACCCGGCGCTGCGCGACATGATCGCGGCCCGGGCCCTCGCGTGGTTCAGTGCGGACACCATGTACCCGGCCGACTGGGAGCCGTCGGGTGACGACTGTGTCTCGCCGGCCCTGACCGAGGCGGAACTGATGGCGCGCGTCCTGCCGCAAGCCGAGTTCGCCGACTGGCTGGCCATGTTCCTGCCCGGGCTCGAATGGGGCCGCCCGGCCACCTTGTTCACCCCGGCGGGGGCCGGCGTTCCCGGCGTTCCCGGCGGGGACCAGGAGGGGGACCAGGAGCAGGGCAGCCGGCTGCACGGCCTGAACGCGACCCGGGCGTGGTGCTGGCGGCAGATCGCCGGCGCCCTGCCGGCGGGCGACCCGCGGGCTGAGCCCGCGGTGGCCGCGGCCCGGCAGCACATCAAGGCGGTGCTGCCCTACGTGGTCGGTGGCGACTACCAGCTCGAACACTGGCTGGCCGGGTACGCGGTGCTCATGCTGGGCTGACCGTCCGGCGGCTGGGTGCCCGGAGGCGGGATCAGCCGGGACGGCGGTCCGGGCGCGGCTCACGCCAGCGGTTGGTGATCGGCAGGCGCCGGTCGCGCCCGAAGTTGCGCGGCGTGATCTTCGGGCCCGGCGGGTACTGGCGCCGCTTGTACTCGGCCCGGTCCACCAGCTGGATCACCCGGTCCACCAGCGCCGGATCGTGGCCGGCCGCGATCAGCTCGGCCGCGCCCATGTCCTTCTCCACGTAGTCGTCCAGCACCGCGTCGAGCACCCCGTAGTCGGGCAGCGAGTCGGTGTCGAGCTGTCCCGGCGCCAGCTCCGCGCTCGGCGGCTTGGTGATCGAGTTCTCCGGGATCGGCGGGGTCTCGCCGCGCTCCACCGCCTGCGCGTTCCGCCACCGGGCGAGCTCCCAGACCAGCGTCTTGAGCACGTCCTTGATCGGGCCGAAGCCGCCAGCCGAGTCGCCGTAGAGGGTGGAGTACCCGGTGGCGAGCTCGCTCTTGTTGCCGGTGGTCAGGACCAGATGCCCCTCGGCGTTGCTCAGCCCCATCAGGATCACGCCGCGGACCCGTGACTGAAGGTTCTCCGCGGCCAGCCCGGCCAGGCTCAGCTGGGCCTCGAACGCCCCGACCATCGCGGCCACCGGAACCGTGCGGTCGTGCAGGCCCTGGCGCTTGGCCAGGTCTTCCGCGTCGCTCACCGAGTGGTCAGAGGAGTACCGGCTGGGCATCAGCACCACGTGGACCTGGTCGGGTCCCAGCGCATCGGCCGCGATCGTGGCGACCAGCGCGGAATCGATGCCCCCGGACAGGCCCAGGATGACCGAGCGGAAGCCGTTCTTGCGCACGTAGTCGCGGACGCCGGTGACCAGCGCGGAGTAGACCTCAGCCCGCGGGGCCAGCCGCGGGCTGATGGCGGGCTCCGGGAGCGGGGGGAGCGGGGCGGCCGGCCGGGGTGGGCGGGCAGGGTGACCCGGTGGATGGTCATCACGGTGCCGTCGCTGGCCTCGGCGGGAGTGTCGGGAGGCGGGCTGCTGCCCGGGAGCGGCTGCGCCGGGGGCAGGTCGAGGTCGGCGACCAGCAGCGCCTCCCCGAACTGGGGTCCCCGGGCGATCAGGCCGCCCTCGGCGTCAACGATGATCGAATCCCCGTCGAAGACGAGCTCGTCCTGGCCGCCCATCATGTTCACGTAGGCCAGCGCCGCGCCGGCCTCGCGGGCCCGCCGGGCGACCAGTTCCAGCCGGGCCTGGTCCTTGCCCCGCTCGTACGGGGAGGCGTTCGGCACCACGAGCAGCCCCGCGCCGGCCTGCCGGGTCACCGCGACCGGGCCGCCGTCCTGCCACAGGTCCTCGCAGATGGCGATGGCCACGTCCACCGCCTCGGCGGGGCCGCCCGAGCCCGCCTGGCCGCCCGCGCCGCGGGGCGCCCGCGCTGGCGCCTGCGGTGGCGCCCGCGCCCGCACTGGCGCGGGCCGGGATCCGGACCACGGGCAGCCGGTTCCCGGGCACGAAGTAGCGGTACTCGTCGAACACCCCGTAGTTCGGCAGGTGATGCTTGGCCGTGGTGACCGCCACCGTCCCGCCGTGCAGCAGCGCGCCCGCGTTCTGGGCGGAGCTGACCGGCTCGCCGACCCGGGGCGTCCCGCCGGCCCGCCGGCCCAGGTACCCGGTGACGACGGCGATGCCGCCAAGCCCGTCCGCGGCCAGCTGCCGCGCCGTGGACTCCAGGGTGGCGATCGAGGCGTCCACGAACGAGTCCCGCAGCGCCAGGTCTTCTACCGGGTAGCCGGTCAGCATCATCTCGGGGAACACCACGAGGTCAGCGCCGGCGTCCGCAGCGCGGCGGGTCCACTCGACCACCGTCGCAGCGTTTCCCGCCAGGTCGCCGACGGTCGAGTTCACCTGGGCAAGGGCGATCCGCAGCCTGGTCACTATTTCACTCTAATCGGGCACCAGGCCGTACCCCCGGTGTAGGGCCCGCGCGGATGGGGCGGCGGTCACAGCGCGGTCACAAAGTCTGTGACGGCCCTATGGCCGCCCCTGCCTGCTCGACTGGGCCGGGTCCGCCAGCTACGCGCGGTGGCTTTCGGCCCGGCGTGACAGGCTTGTCCACGTTCAGCCGGTAGACTCACCGCAGGTTTGTAACGTCCTGGTAACACGCTCGCGAGAGACTGTCGGCCAGGGCAGGCCCGGCCAGCCGATATGCTGTGCTGCCCGCCATTTCCGCAGGTAAACGCCGCTGACCAGCAAGGACAGGCCGTCATGGACAGGCAGGAAGAATTCGTCCTCCGTACCCTGGAGGAGCGGGATATCCGTTTCGTCCGGCTGTGGTTCACCGACGTCCTCGGCTACCTGAAGTCGGTCGCGGTGGCCCCTGCCGAGCTTGAGGGCGCGTTCGCTGAGGGCATCGGGTTCGACGGCTCGGCCGTCGAGGGGTTCGCCCGCGTCTACGAGGCGGACATGATCGCCAAGCCCGACGCGTCCACCTTCCAGTTGCTGCCCTGGCGTGGTGAGGCCTCCGGGGTGGGCCGGATGTTCTGCGACATCCGGATGCCCGATGGCTCGCCGTCTTACGCGGATCCCCGCTACGTGCTGAAGCGGGCCCTCGGCCACGCGGCCGATCTCGGCTTCACCTTCTACACCCATCCCGAGGTGGAGTTCTTCCTGCTGAAGGAGAAGCCCGTCCCCGGGGGCAAGCCGGAGCCGATCGACACGGGCGGCTACTTCGACCACACCCCGCACAGTGTCGCGCACGACTTCCGGCACGAGTCGATCCAGATGCTGGAGAGCATGGGCATCTCGGTGGAGTTCAGTCACCACGAGGGGGCGCCGGGCCAGCAGGAGATCGACCTGCGCTACGCGGACGCCCTGACCACGGCGGACAACATCATGTCGTTCCGGCTGGTCATGAAGGAGGTCGCGCTCCAGCAGGGCGTGTACGCCTCGTTCATGCCCAAGCCGTTCACCGAGTACCCGGGCTCCGGCATGCACACCCACATGTCGCTGTTCGAGGGCGACCGCAACGTCTTCTACGAGCCGGGTGCGGAATTCCAGCTGTCCAAGCTCGGCCGTATGTTCATCGCGGGCGTGCTGCGGCACGCGGCCGAGATCACCGCGGTCTGCAACCAGTGGGTCAACTCCTACAAGCGGCTGTGGGGGGCGGAGGAGAGCGCGGCGGGCGCCGGCGGCGAGGCCCCCGCCTACATCTGCTGGGGGCACAACAACAGGTCGGCACTGGTGCGGATTCCGATGTACAAGCCGCACAAGGGAAATGCCACCCGGGTCGAGTTCCGCTCGGTAGACTCGGCCTGTAACCCCTACCTTGCGTTCGCGGTGATCCTGGAAGCCGGCCTGAAGGGCATCGAGGCCGGTTACGAGCTGCCGCCCGGCGCGGAGGATGACGTCTGGGCGCTCACCTCGGCCGAACGGCGGGCGCTGGGCATCTCGCCGCTGCCGCAGAGCCTGGATGAGGCGATCACGGTGATGCAGGACAGCGAACTGGTGGCTCGCGCTCTCGGTGAGCACGTGTTTGACTTCTTCCTGCGCAACAAGCGCGCCGAGTGGCGCGAGTACCGGCACCAGGTCACCCAGTTTGAGCTGGACCGTTACTTGCCCGTGCTATGACTGTGTGAGCCAGGGCCGTGGGATCGAGCGCTGAGGCAGCGGGCAGGGCCGGGGTGGGCAGCGTGACCAGGGATCGGGGTCAGGGCACAGTGTTCTGGGTGGGCGTACTCGGGCCATTACTGGTCCGCAGCGGCGGCGAGCCGGTGCCTGTCCCCGCCCCGAAGCAGCGGGTGATCCTGGCTACCCTGGCGCTGCGCGCGGGGCAGGTCGCGTCCTACGACGAACTGGAAGAGATCGTCTGGGACGGCGCACCACCGGCCGGGGCCCGGGTGGCCATCCGGAACTACGTGAAGCGCCTGCGGCAGATTCTCGGCCCGGTGGCCGGCCGCCGGATCGTCACCCGTGATCCGGGCTACGCCCTCGAGGCGGAGCCCGACGAGGTGGACGCGCTGCGCTTCACCGCCTTGTGCGGCAAGGGCGGCGAGGCCATCCGCCATGACGCGCCCCCGGGCAGCGGCCCGGGAGCCTGGGAGCTGCTGGGCGAGGCGATCGGCCTGTGGCGCGGGAACCCGCTCGTGGACGTGCCCTCCAACGTGCTCATCACGGCCGAGGTGCCGCGGCTGGACGCGCTGCGGATGCAGGCCCAGGAATGGCGGATGGACGCCGGGCTGGCCCGCGGGCTGCACGCCGAGCTGGTCGGCGAGCTGACCCAGCTGGCGCACGATCACCCCTGGCGTGAGCGTTTCCATGCCCAGCTGATGCTGGCGCTGTACCGCTGCGGGCGGCAGGCCGAGGCGCTGGCCGCCTACCAGCGCACCCGCCGGATGCTCGTGGATGAGCTCGGCGTGGAACCCGGGCGGGAACTGCGCGACCTCCAGGCCGGGATCCTCGACGCCGACCCGGACCTGGCCGCGCCGGGTCCCGCGCTGGCCAGGTTCCTGACCGCCCCGCCCGCGGCATCGCCCGCCCCGGGCGGCCCGAAGGGGACCGCGGGCCAGGCCCCGGCTGCCCGGCCGGGCCATTCCCCGGCCAGCCAGTCCCCGGCCAGCCAGTCCCCGGCCAGCCGCACAGCGGCCGACCAGACCTCCACCAGCCGCGCGCCAGCCGGCCGCGCACCGGCCAGCCGGGCGAAATCCGGCCCGGCCGGTGACGGCCCGGGACGCCCCGTGGCGGGCGGGGCGAACCAGGACAGCCAGGCAGCCCGGGCGGCCGAAGCGAAGGTCACCCCGACCGTGGGCGGGGGCGCGTCCCGTCCCGGGCGGACCGCGGCCGCCCCGGCCGGCCAGGCCACCGTGGTGCCCCGGCAGCTGCCCGCCGGGGTGGCGCATTTCGCCGGGCGCACCGCCGAGCTGGCCGAGCTGCAGTCCTGGCGGCACGACGCGTCCCTGGCGGACGGGGTGGCCAAAGTCCTGGTCATCGGGGGAACGGCCGGGGCAGGCAAGACCGCCCTGGCGGTGCACTGGGCTCATCACAGCGCCGGGGAGTTCCCCGACGGCCAGCTCTACGTGAACCTGCGCGGGTTCGACCCGTCCGGCACGCCGGTGGACCCGGGGGATGCGCTGCGCTGGTTCCTCGGTGCCTTCGGCGTGACCGAGGAGCAGATACCGGACAGCGTCGATGCCCAGTCCGCCCTGTACCGCAGCGTGCTGGCCGGCAAGCGGGTCCTCGTCATCCTGGACAACGCCCGCGACGCGGCCCAGGTGCGGCCGCTGCTGCCGGGCAGCCGGTCCTGCCTGGCCCTGGTGACCAGCCGGGCGCGGCTGCCTGGGCTGGCCGCGACGGAAGGTGCCCGGCTGGTCCCGCTGGACGTGCTGACCGCTGGCGAGGCCCATGAGCTGCTGGCCGGCGCTGGGGGAGCGGGCCCGGACGGAAGCCGACGCGGCCCAGCAGCTGACCGAGGCCTGTTCCCGGCTGCCGCTGGCGCTGAGCATCGTGGCCGCCCGGGTGGCGGCCCGGCCCTACCTGCCGCTCGCCGACCTGGCCCGCGAGCTGGCTGACGCGCAGGGGCGGCTCGAGGCGCTGGACGCCGGGGACCCGATGGCCAGCATCCGGGCGGTGTTCTCCTGGTCGTGCGAGCAGCTGAGCGGGCCGGCGGCGAGGATGTTCCGGCTGCTGGGGCTGCACGCGGGACCGGACGTGACCATCGCGGCGGCCGCGAGCCTGGCCGGGGTGGACCGCGGGCAGGCGACGGCGGCGGTCGCGGAACTGGCGGATGCCCACCTGATCGCGGAGAACGCGCCGGGCCGGTACGCGTTCCATGACCTGCTCCGGGCCTATGCGGCCTACCTGGCCCGGGCCACCGACGGTGAGGCGGAGCGCCGCGAGGCCGTGCTCCGGGTGCTGGATCACTACCTGCACACCGCCTCGGCCGGCAGTCGCGTCCTCAACCCTGTCCGCCCGATCATCGCCCTGGAACCAGCCCAGCCCGGGGTCGTCCCGGAACTCCTCGGCTACGCCAGTGAGACGCTGGCCTGGTTCGAGGCCGAGCGCCAGGTGCTGATCGCCGCCATCGCGCAGGCCAGTGACGGCGGCTTCGACACGCACGCGTGGCAGCTGCCCTGGGCGGCCTGGCTGTTCTTCGACCGCGCGGGTTACTGGCACGACCAGGTCGCCATCCAGCGCACCGCGGTCAACGCCGCCCAGCGGCTGGGGGACCGGGCCCGGCAGGCCCACGCGTACCGCGACCTCGGGGCCGCGGTCGGCCGCCTCGGCCAGCTCGCCGAGGCCCGCGACTACTGCCGCCAGGCTCTCGATCTGCACCGGCAGGTCGGCGACCGGCTCGGCGAGGCCCGCGCGCACAACGAGATCGCGATGCTGGCCGAGCAGCAGGGCCGGATCGCCGAGGCGCTGGGCCACGCCCAGCTGGCCCTGACCCTGTACCGCCAGGAAGGGCACGAGCAGGGCCTGGCCAAGATGCTCAACGGCGTCGGCTGGATGCACGCGCAGCTGGGGGACTACGAGCAGGCGCTGGCGTTCTGCGAGCAGGCGCTGGGCATGTACCGGGGCCGCGGCGACCCGCTCAACGAGGCAGCGACCTGGGACAGCATGGGGTACGCCCTGCTGCACCTCGGCCGGCTGGAAGAGGCCATCACCTGCCTGCGCACCGCGCTGGGCATTATCGACGGGCTCCGCATGGGGTACTACGAGACGACCATGCTGGTCCACCTGGGCGATGCCTACCACGCCGCCGGGGACGTGGGCCTGGCCCGCCAGTCGTGGCAGGAAGCCCTGGACATCCTGGAAGGCCTCAACCACTCCGACGCGGACCAGGTCCGGGCCAGGCTGCACGGGCAGGAACCGCCAGGTCCCGGCATCCCCGCGGCCTCAGCCGAGTCAGCGCTGGGCGGCGGCCGGCTGCGTGAGGACCACGCGGTCGGCGCCTGACATACCCTCCCCTAAACCGCGCTACCGGGACGTTACCGGCCGGTCGCATACTTTAAGAGTGCACCTACCCCCCCCGGTGCACCCCCCTGCCGGGGCCGTCTCCGGACGGCCCCGGCGCCGGACTTTCTGGACCTCCGGCTTCCGCCCAGGAAGCCGGAGGGTCCTCCGGCCCCCTCCCTCCCCGGCTTCCCGCTCACCAGGCTCCGAGCGCTGGACCCGTTTTCCCCCGCTGCCCCCGGCTTTCTCCCGGTGCTCCCGCGGCGGGCCTGACCCCGCCAGGGGAGGCCAACGACGCACGCGGCCGTTACGGTTCAGGGGTGAGTGCGCGCCGAAGAACGACACCGGCCGGGGAACTGGCCCGGATGGGATTCGCTGACGCCGCCCGGGCGGAGCGGCTGCTCAGCGAGGACCTGGCCCTCGATGCCGAGGGCGCCGACGCTGACCTGCTGGCCTCGCTGGCTGCGGCGGCCGACCCCGATCTGGCCCTGGTCATGCTGGCCCGGATGCCGCTCGGCGGTGATCTGCTCGCCGCGCTGCGCGCCGACGCCGGGCTGCAGCCGGCTCACCGCGGTGCTCGGCGCCAGCGCCGCGCTGGGCGATCACCTGGTCCGCCATCCGGCGGACTGGCGGGTGCTGAGCGGCCCGGACGCGCTCCGCGGCCCGGGCGCGGCCGAGCTGCGGGCCGAACTGCTGATGGCGGTGGGCGCCAAGCCGGACGACCCGGAGCCGGCGGCCAGCCCGGCGGCCGCGCAGGACGGCGACCCCGCTACGTCCCTGCCTGCCGCCTACCGGCGGCGGCTGCTGCATCTGGCCGCCCGCGACCTGACCGGCGCCGTCACTGTGGACGAGACCGCGGCCGAGCTGGCCGACCTCGCCGCCGCGGCCCTGGAGGCGGCGCTGGCCATCGCGCGGTCCGAGCTGCCCCCTGGGTCGGCTCCCGCCCGGCTGGCCGTGATCGCCATGGGCAAGTGCGGCGGCCACGAGCTCAACTACGCCAGCGACGTCGATGTGATCTTCGTCGCCGCACCCGGCGCACCCGCCGCGCCCGGGCCGGACACCGCGGAGGCCGAGGCGGCCGCGCTGCAGACCGCGACCCGGCTGGCCGCGGGCCTGGTGCGGACCTGCTCGCAGAGCACCGCCGAGGGCGCGCTGTTCCCCGTGGACCCCAACCTCCGCCCGGAAGGCCGCGATGGCCCGCTGGTCCGCACCCTGGCCAGCCACGTCGCCTACTACCAGCGCTGGGCCAAGACGTGGGAGTTCCAGGCGCTGCTCAAGGCCCGCCCGGTGGCCGGCGACCGCGAGCTGGGCCGGGCCTACATCGAGGCGCTCAGCCCGATGGTCTGGCGGGCGGCCCAGCGCCCCAACTTCGTCGCGGACGTGCAGGCCATGCGGCGCCGCGTGATCGGCAACCTGGCCCCCGGCGAGGCTCCCCGCCAGCTCAAGCTCGGCCCCGGCGGGCTGCGCGACATCGAGTTCGCGGTGCAGCTGCTCCAGCTGGTGCACGGCCAGACCGACGAGTCGCTACGCGAGACAGGCACGCTGCCCGCGCTGGCCGCGCTGGCCCGGGGCGGCTACGTGGGCCGGGAGGACGCGGCCAGCATGGGCGCCGCCTACCGGTTCCTGCGTACCGTGGAGCACCTGCTCCAGCTCCGCCAGCTGCGCCGGACCCATACCCTGCCCGAGGATGCGGCGGCGCTGCGCCGGCTGGGCCGCGCGCTGCGCCGGGCCAGGACCCGCAGCGGCGCGGCGGCCCCGGCCCCGCCGTCCCGGGCCGACCCGGCGGCCGAGCTGATGGCCCAGTGGCGCCAGCACGCCCGGGAGGCCCGCCGCCTGCACGAGAAGCTGTTCTACCGGCCCCTGCTGGACGCGGTGGCCCGGCTGCCCGCCGACGCGGTGCGGCTCACCCGCGAGGAGGCCCGGGCCCGGCTGGAGGCCCTCGGCTACGCCGACCCGGCCGGCGCGCTGCGCCACATCGAGGCGCTGACCTCGGGGGTGTCCCGCCGGGCGTCCATCCAGCGCACGCTGCTGCCGGTGATGCTGGAGTGGTTCGCCGACGCGGCGCAGCCGGACGCCGGGCTGCTCGCCTTCCGGCAGGTCAGCGACGCGCTCGGGGACTCGCCCTGGTACCTGCGGCTGCTCCGGGACGACACCAACGTGGCGCGCCGGATGGCCCGGCTGCTGGCCTCCAGCCGGTACGCGACGGACCTGCTGATGCGCGCGCCGGAGACCGTGGCCCTGCTCGGCTCGGATGAGCAGCTCGCGCCGCGGCCCGCGACCGCCCTGCACGCCGAGGCCACCGCGGTGGTGAGCCGGCACGCCAGCGCCGACGAGGCCGCGCAGGTGGTCCGCGCGCTGCGCCGCCGGGAGCTGCTCCGCACCGCCGCCGCCGACCTGCTCGGGGTGACCACGGTGGAGGAGACCGAGGAGGCGCTGACCGTCATCACGGCGGTCACCATCGGCGGGGCGCTGGACGCCGCGATCGGCCAGTTCGAGCGGGAGTCCGGGCCGCTGCCCACCCGGATCTGCGTGGTGGGCATGGGCCGGTTCGGCGGCCGGGAGACCGGCTACGGCAGCGACGCCGACGTGATGTTCGTCCATGACCCGCTGCCGGGCGCGGAGGACCAGGTGGCGGCCCGGGCCGCGCACACCGTGGCCGAGGAGGTCCGCCGGCTGCTCGCCCAGCCCGCACCCGACCCGCCGCTGGTGGTCGACCCGGGCCTGCGCCCCGAGGGCCGCCAGGGGCCGCTGGTGCGCACGCTCGCTTCCTACCGGGCGTACTACGAGCGCTGGTCGCTGGCCTGGGAGGCGCAGGCGCTGCTGCGCGCGGACCCGGCGGCCGGCGACCGCGAGCTGGGGGAGCGGTTCAAGGCCGTGGCCGATGAGTTCCGGTACCCGGCCGGCGGGATCAGTGCCGCGTCGGTGCTGGAGATCAGGCGGCTCAAAGCGCGGATGGAAGCGGAGCGGATGCCCCGCGGTACCGACCCGGCCATGCACCTGAAGCTGGGCCCGGGCGGGCTGTCCGACGTGGAATGGGTCGTCCAGCTGCTCCAGCTGACCCACGCGCACGAGGTGCCCGCGCTGCGCACCACGCGCACCCTGACCGCGCTGAGCGCCGCGCAGGCCGCGGGCCTGATCGGGCGGGAGGACGCGGCCGAGCTGGCCGCCTCGTGGCGGCTCGCGACCCGGATCCGCAACGCGGTGGTGCTGCTGCGCGGGCGGTCCGCCGACGTGCTCCCGGCCAAGCAGGCTGAGCTGGCGGCGGTGGCCCGGATCCTCGGCTACTCCCCGGACGCCAGCCAGGACCTGGTCGAGGACTACCGGCGCACCGCACGCCGGGCCCGCGCGGTGATGGAGCGCCTCTTCTACGGCTGACCGGGGCCCGCCGCAGCGAGAACGCCGAGCTCAACCGGGCCGGTGCGACACCGGTCGCCCGCCACTGAAGCGCGCGGCCTGGTCCCCTGGTACCAGGCGGGGACCGCTCTCCTACCGTGGTCGCACGGTCAGGATCGGTTTCCCGCCCGATGTGGTGAGCGGGCCCGGCCCGTCATCGTGGGAGCGTGAACCCAGCTGACCGGGTGACCGGCGCCGCCCCCAAGCCCGCCGGCCGGACCGCCGCCGCCCGCTCTGGCGCTGGGCGGTGGACCTGGTGCTGCTCGCGGCGGCCGTGGTGTCGGTGCTGACGGAACCGATGTCGATCGCCGTGCACAGCGTCCTGGGGCTGCTCTTCGCCGGGTTCGTCGCCCCGCACCTGTGGAACCGGCGGGCCTGGATCCGCGGCACCGTGCGCCGCCTCTGGCAGCGCCGCTCGCTGTCGCGGGCGCTGCGCTGGAGCCTGTCCCAGGCCAGCCTGCTGCTGGTGCTCACGCTGGTGGTCACCGCGTCGGGACTCTGGGACTGGCTAGACGGGCGCACGACGATCCGCTGGCACGCGATCTCCAGCATCATCCTGCTCGCCGTGCTGATCCGGCACACCTGGACCCGGCGCGGCTGGCTCCTGCGCCGCCGCGCCGGGTCCAGCAGGTGATTCAGCGGCCGTTGGCCCGCAGCCGGGCCAGCGCGCTCACGGTCATCGCCCCGCGCCACTCGGCCGCCGCCCCCGGGGACCAGGCCAGCCAGTTGACCGTCCAGCCGCCGTCCTCCCGCTGCCCCCGGGCCAGGTGGTCCAGGCAGGCCTCGATCACCGCGGGCTCGAACAGGCTCCGGGCCAGTGACCCGGGCCGCGGCGCGAACTCCAGCGGCGTGTGGATCTCCCCGGGGGCCGCGGGATCCAGCGTCACCACGTCCGGGCTGGTGATCAGCGGCGCGAGCGTGCCGATGGCTGCGGCCGCCCGGTCCCGGTCGGGCACGTGGTCCAGGAAGTGCGCCACGGCCCGCAGGTCATACGGGCCGGCCTTGTCCAGGCCGTCGATCCGGTCCCACATCAGCCCGGTGGCGCGGTCCAGCCACGGGTGCGCCACCCCGCGCCTGTGCAGCGTGCCGGCCAGCAGCCCGGTGGTGATGAGGGATGCGGGGCCGCCTTCTTCCGGCACCAGCCACGGCGCGTGCGGCCACCCCAAGATATTTTCCGCAACGAAGACCGCACCCCCTTCCCGGGGTGCGTTGGCCTCGAGCCATTCGAGGGCCCCGCGGACCAGGTCGTCGTCCCAGGCATCCGCCTCGTCCAGGGTTTCGAGGGCGAACTCGATGGCCAGCGGCTGGCTGCCCGGGCACCGGCCGTCGGGCTCCAGGGCGTGGCCGAACCCGCCGTCCGGGTTGCGGTAGGCGGCGATCGCGTCACGCACGTACCCGGGCTGCCCGTGGCCGAAGAGCCGCTGGAACCGGCGCTGGTCGAGGACCCGGCCGCTGCCCGCCAGGAACTGCGCGGCTGCGTCGATGTCAGGTGAGGTCATGGCGCCCATCCTGGCGCCCCGGGCCCGGGCCGGTCTTGAATGAATCGGTCACGCCACCGGCGGGCGGCCCGGGAAAGCGGGGGGAGATGAACGGGCGGCACCGGGCTCGACCGGCGGGGTGCCGCGGCGCGTGCCAGACTCGTGTCGTGGACTGGTCGCCGGGGTATCGCGAGTACGCGCCCCCGGCCGCGCTCGCCCGCGCCCTGTCCTGCGTCTGGGTGTCGGTGACCCCGGCCGCGGGCGCGCCGCCCACCCGGATCCTGCCCGACGCCTGCACCGACCTCGTCTGGCGCAGCGGCGCCGGGGTATCCCTGGCCGGTCCGGACACCGGGCCGGTACTGGCCGCGTCGCCGCCCGGCTCGGTGATCGCCGGGATCCGGTTCCGGCCGGGAGCGGGCGGCCCGGCCCTGGGCCTGCCGCTCAGCGCCCTGCTCGATCAGCACCTGGATCCGGCCGCCCTGCGCACCGGGCTGCCCGGCGGCCGCGGCGCGGCCCTGGTGACGCAGGTGCACGCCGGGCTGGCGCCCGCCGAGGCCGTCCGCCGCCTGGTCCGGCTGGCCGGGGAGATGGTGGCCGGCGCGCCGCCGGACCCCCTGGTCGCGGCCGTGGCCCGGCGGCTGGCCCGGCCCGGGGCCCAGGCCTGGCACTGTGGTCCAGGTCAGCACTGTGGTCCAGGTCAGCCGGGTGGCCGCGGACCTGGGCATCAGCGAGCGGCAGCTGCACCGCCGGTGCGTGGCCACGGTCGGGTACAGCCCGGTGCTGCTGCGCCGGGTGCTCCGCTTCCGCCGCTTCGTGTCCCGCATCGACACCGGCGAGGCCTGCGGCGACCTGGCCGGCCTGGCCGCCGAGGCGGGTTACGCGGACCAGGCGCACCTGACCCGGGAGAGCCGCGAGCTCGCCGGCCTGCCCCCGGCCGCCCTGGCCCGGCTCAGGCGGCCCGGCCAAGCCGGGATGGCCGGCCTATCCAGCGAACAGGAGAGCAGATGGAGCTGAAGCCAGCGGCGTCCCGGGTGATCTCGGATGGCCCGGCGGAGTGGTTCACCGGGCAGGTCTGGATGGACGAGCTCGCGGCCCTGCCCGGCCCGGGGGTCCGCGCGCTGCGGGTGACGTTCTCACCGGGCGCCCGGACCGCCTGGCACGCCCACCCCGGCGGCCAGGTCCTGCACGTCGTGGACGGGGTGGGCCGGGTGCAGGCGGCCGGCGGCCCGGTCCGGCAGATCATGCCGGGTGACACGGTGGTGGCCGGGCCGGGGGAGCAGCACTGGCACGGCGCCGCGCCGGGCCAGCTCATGTCGCACGTGGCGATCTCCGTGGCTGATCCTGCCACCGGCGGGCAGACCGTGTGGTCGCAGCACGTCAGCGACGAGGAGTACCTGGCCGCCCCCGAGCCCGCGGACGGCTGACCGGCGCCAGGCCTGGTCCGAGATCGTGGATGCCAGGGGCGCCCGCGCGGCCCGCAGCGTCCGCCCACCTCCGGGCCGGCATCCCTCCGCGGCCCGCGTGGCTGGTGTTACGGATGTGCCGCTATGCCGGGTCTCGGGCGAACGTGATCATGGGATTGGTGGTGCTCCAACGCCACCAATCCCATGATCACGAACCCGGGAGATGGCTCAGGTTACGAGGCGCGGCGTCTCGAAGCCGCACCGTCGCGACATGCTCGGGTCTCTTCAACGACACGAAGTCATGATCACGGACGTTGAGGCCCTGATTCGTTGCTGGAAATTGCGGGTTTCAAGAGTCCCGCGCCGGCTTACGCTCTGGAAGCACAGCAGCACGCACCGCGCTTTTGTCAGTCGGATTCCCTGGCTGGTGAGGTCGCTGAGCGTGTCGAAGACGTAGCCAGGCTCGCACTCTTGTACGACATACTGAAGGCCGAGGCGCTGTCCCCGTGCGCCTCGGCAGACCTGGCGAGGAAGGCGATCGACAGATGGACCTGACCGGCGCCCCGTGGCACAAGTCCTCCTACAGCAGCGGAAACGGCGGTGCCTGCGTGGAGGTTGCGGTCGTGCCCGGCTCCAAGGAGGGCAGCGACTACGTCATCACCATGCGCGACTCCAAGGACCCCGACGGCCCGGTGCTGACCTTCACCCCGGACGAGTGGAACGCGTTCACCCTCGGCGTCCAGGACGGCGAGTTCGACCTCGACGAGGAGAACGCCGAGGACAGCGCCGACGGCCATGCCCAGGGCTGACGTTAGTGATCCGTGGCGGCGCCCGGGGCCGGGGCGCTGGCTTGCGCCACAGGCTGTGGTTTCGGCTGGCTGGCCTGCTCCGGAGCCGGGCCGGGGGTCAGCCGCGCCGAGAGCACGTAGGCGACCACGACGGACACGATCACCAGCGGCATGACGGCCAGGCCGTCCGAGGCGAGCAGCAGCGAGGCGAGCAGGACAGAGGTCAGCGGGAGCCTGAGCATCACCACGGACATCGCGCCGATGCCCATGGCCACGCCGGCGACCAGCGACAGCCCGGGCAGGTGCGATAGCAGGACGCCGCCCACGCCGCCGAGGAACAGGGCCGGGAAGGTGGGGCCGCCGCGGAAGCTGCTCAGCGAGATCCCGTAGGCGAGTCCCTTGCAGGCCAGCAGCAGCAGCAACGCCCCGACGGTGTAGCTGGCGCTGTGCGAGATGAACGGGCCGAGCTGGGACTGGCCGGAGAACAGCACCTCGGCGGAGCCTTTCCCGGTCGCGGCGGCGAACGCGATGGCCAGGCCCGCGACGGCCAGGCCAATCAGCGGGGTGATCAGCAGGATCCGCCGCTCGGAATACGGCCGCAGGAACAGGCCCAGCCAGCGGATCGCGCTGCCGAGCGGAACCGCGAGCACGCCGATGGCCAGCGCCCAGCCGAACTCGGCGGCCGTGGGCGAGCCGACGTGCGGCAGGCCCGGGATGGCCAGCGAGAACGTGCCCAGCCCGGTCCACGCATCCAGGCCGATGAACACGAGGGAACCGACGCCCGCCGCCAGCAGGCCGGGGAGCAGCACCAGCTCCATCATGGACCCGCCCAGCCCGGTGGCCTCCATCAGCAGGAAGGCCCCGGTCAGCGGGGAGCCGAGCAGGGTGGCGATGGCGGCGAAGCTGCCCGCCGCCGCGACCACGGTCTGGGTGCGGGCCGGGGCGTCCCGTTTGGCCAGCCGGATGGCGATGACCCCGAGCCCCCCGCCGAGGGCGATCAGCGGGGCCTCCGGGCCGAGGACCACGCCCAGGCTCAGCGTCGCGAAGGCGGCGAGCACGATGCCGGGAAGGTCGATGGGGCTGGCTGGCCCGCCGCCCATCTTGAACCCGTCGGCGGGGGAGTGGCCGCCGGTCCCGGGCAGGTACTTCAGGGTGAGGGCGACCAGCACCCCCGCCACCGCCAGCGGCAGCAGGGGCCACCACAGCGGCTCGGCGTGGAAGCCCAGGCCTTTGGGCAGGTCGGTGAAGACCCAGCCCTGCATCTTGCTGACCAGGGCGAGGAAGAAGTAGGCCACCGCCGAGACCGGCGCCCCGATGATCGCGGCCAGCACCAGCAAGCCGACATAGCTCCGGGACCGCAGCAGCGCCAGCGGGTCGGATGGCGTCGTCACCGCATCTCCTCCTCAAACGGCTTGTTCGCTGGTCACGAGACGAGCAGGTACAGGCTCTCGCCGGCCAGCCAGAACCCCAGCAGCAGGCAGATGATGACGATCACCTGGTCCTGATGGGTGTCCAGCCAGGTCCGCAGCGTCGTGACGCGGACCGCGGCGGCGGCCGGCCGGAAGGCCGCCATCAGCTCCAGGTACAGGAAGGTCGAGGTGGCCAGCAGGCAGAACAGCAGCAGGATCAGGTACTCCGCGAAGCCCGAGACCTTGGCCTGGCTGACCGTCGCCGCGCCGGCCGCGACGAGCGTCCACGGCTGGAGGAAGGCGGCCAGCCCGGCCGCGGTCCACCCCGACAGCTGGTCCAGCCGCCCCATCCAGGCCGGGGTCTTGCGGGGGCGGCCCATGCGCCGCCACTGCCGGGCCGCGTACAGGATCAGCACGACGCCCAGGGCCAGCTTGAGGGCCAGCACCGCGGTCAACGGCGCCGTGGAGGGCGCGGGCGGCTGGCCCCCGGTGATCAGGACCACGCCGGCGATCACCACCACCAGGCAGGCCAGCCAGCCCAGGACGAAGGCCAGCCCTTTCCTGGTGCCGTTCTCGGAGCTCAGGATCAGCAGGAACGCGATGAGCGGGAACGGCTCAAGGGCGATGCCCAGGCCGATGAGGAGCAGGTCAGCAACCACCCGGCACGGCTCTCATCATGGACAGCACCCCTGCACCCGACCCTGCCTGGCGGGCTGGCCCGCTGCCTCACCCGTGCCGGGTGAGCGGCGCTCACCCGGCGCCTGCCTGGCGCCCGGCGGGCCTGGGTCCCGGCGCGGGCCGTTACTGCCGATATGTGCCCCTGCCGGGCCAGCCTAGCTCGGTAGAGTGGCATACAGTCCGTAGAACTTCAGCGTCTACGCGGTCACCGGATGTGAGCGCGTGGCACTGTGGAGCGCAGGGATGGACGGTGGCGCGGACCGGCCAGCCGGGTCGCGAGGCAACGCAGTCGCCCGGGGTTCCCCGCCCGGCGCTGCCCCGTTAGTGGGGCGGCACGACGCACTGCGCGAGTTCGGGCAGGCACTGGACGCTTCGGGCGACGGGTCCCGCTTCTTCCTCGGCCTGGTCGGTGACCCGGGCGCGGGCAAGACGCGGCTGCTCGGCGAGCTGGCCGCGGACGCGGGACAGCGGGGGCTGGTCACCCTGTGGGGCCGGGCCGCCGAGTTCGAGCAGGAGATGCCGTTCGGGGTCGTGATGGACGCCCTCGACGACCAGGTGGAGGCGGCCCTGCCCGGGCTGGCCACGCAGCTCGGCGCGGACACGTGCGGGCTGCTGGCCAGCGTCCTGCCGTCCCTGCGGGCCGCGGCCCCTGGCCTGGACGGGCCAGCCGGGCCCGGTCCCGCCCGCGACCTGACGGGCCGGTACCGGATCTACCGCGCCATGCGGCGCCTGCTGGACTACCTGGCCGGCCCGCACGGCCTGGTGCTCATCCTCGACGACGTGCACTGGGCCGATAACGCGTCCATCGAGCTGCTGGATCACCTGGTCCGGCACCCGCCCCGCGGCCGGGTGCTGGTGGCGATCGCCTACCGCCCGGCGCAGGCCTCGGCGCGGCTCGCCGCGCTGCTCGCCTCGGCCACGGCGCACGGCCGTCAGGTGACGGTCGAGCCGCTGACGCTGGCCGAGACCCAGGAGCTGCTCGGCCCGGGCCTGAGCGGCCGCGCTGCCAGGCCCTGCACCAGGCCAGCGGGGGCAACCCGTTCTATCTGGAGGCGCTGGCCCGGATGGGCCAGCACGCGCCGCTCGCGGCGGATGCCGCCGGCGGCACCGAGCTGCCGCCCGCGGTGCGGGCGGCGCTCCAGCTCGAGCTGGAGGGCCTGTCCCCGGCGGCGCTGCGGGTGGCGCAGGCGGCGGCGGTAGCCGCGGACGAGTTCGAGCCGGCCCTGGCTGCGGTGGCCGCCGAGGTCAGCGAGGAGGAGGCGCTGGCCGCGCTGAACGAGATGGCGGACCGGGACATCGTCCGGCCCGCGTCACCGGGGCGGCTGCGGTTCCGGCACCCGCTGGTGCGGCGGGCCGCCTACGACTGCGCGGCGGCGGGCTGGCGGCTCGGCGCGCACGGCCGGATCGCCGCGCACCTCGCCGTGGTGGCCGCCCCCGCGGCCCTGCGGGCGCATCACGTGGAGCGGTCAGCTTCCTTCGGCGACCAGGCCGCGGCCGGCACCCTGCTCGAGGCGGCCCGTGAGGTGGCCGCGCAGGCCCCCGCTACGGCCGCGCACTGGCTGGAAGGGGCGCTGGCCATCATGCCCGCCGAGGCCGCCGGGCCCGGGCGCCAGGTTGAGCTGCTGCTGGAGGTGGCCGGGCTCCGTGCGGTCAGCGGGCAGCTCGCGGAAGGCCGTGACACGGCCCGTGAGGTGCTGCGGCGCCTGCCGCTGGGTGATCACGCCCGGCGGGCGAAGGCGGCCCGGTTCTGTGCCCTGATGGAGCGCCAGCTCGACCGGCCCCAGGAGGCCCGCGCGGTCCTGCTCGACGAGCTGCGCCGCATCCCTGACCCGCAGTCGGCCACGGCCCTGCCGCTGCGGACCAGGCTCGTGGCGGAGAGCCTGATGCGCGGGGACGTCCGTGCCGCGCAGGCGGTCCTGGACCTCATCCCGGAGAATGTGGACGCCTATGAACCTAGTGTCGCGGTGGCGATCGCGGCGCTGCGGCCGCTGCCCGCCTACGCCCTGGGCCAGGTGGCCGACGCGGCCCGCTTCATCGAGGCAGCCACCGAGCTCATGGCCGCCGCACCGGATGACCACCTGGCCGAGTGGCTGGACGCGGTGGCGTGGCTGTGCTGGACCGAGACGATGATGGGCCGGGACGCCAGCGCCCTGGCTCATTTCGAGCGGGCCGTGGCCATCGCCCGCGCCACCGGGCAGGGCTACATCATCAGCAACCTGCTGGCCGGGCAGGCCCGGGTGCTGACCCTGTTCGGCCGCCTGGCCGAGGCCGCCGCCGCCGCGGAGGAAGCCGCCGAGGTAGCCCGGCTGCTCGGTTCCGGCCACCAGCTCGTGTTCGCGCTCACCCAGCAGTGCCTCGCGGTCAGCTGGTCTGGTGAGGATCAGGCCGCCATCCGGCTCGGCGAGGAGGCGGCCCGCACCGGAAAGGGCAACGGGGAGTGGTCCGGCGCCCAGGCGCAGTACGCGCTCGCGGTGGCCCTGATCAACGCGGGGCGGTGGGAGGCCGGCCGGGACACCATGATGCAGGCGTGCAACAACCTGCGGCGGCCCATGCTCGATCAGCGCAGCCTGCTGGCGGCGTGTGAGGTGATGGCCGGTGTGCAGGCCGGGGCAGGTCTCCAGGGCGACGCCAGCCGGTGGGCCGATCATGCGGCCCGGGTCGCCCGGCCCGGGCAGGAGGCCAGCGCCGCGCTGGCCCGCGCGCACGCGATGACGGGTACGCAGCCCCGGGCGGCGGCCGCGGCGGCGGGCCAGGCCGCGCAGTCCCTGACCGGCGCGGGCCTGGTCATTGACGCCGGCCGGGCCTGGCTGACCGCCGGGCAGGCTTACGCGGCGGCGGGTGATGACGGCCAGGCCCGTGCCGACCTGGCCGCGGCCGCGCGGGTGTTCGCTGAGTGCGGGGCCCGGAGCCTGCACGCGGCCGCCGTGCGTGAGCAGCGCAAGCTGGGCGTCCGGGTGCCCCGGCCGGCGCCCGCGGGCCGGGCCGCCGGCCGGCACGGCCTCACCCAGCGGGAACTCGAGGTGGTCTCGCTGGTCCGCGACGGCTGCACGAACCAGCAGATCGCCGAGTCGCTGTTCGTCAGCATCCGGACCGTGGAAACCCACCTGTCCCACGTCTTCGCCAAGCTCGGCGTCACGTCGCGGACCGGCCTGCTGAAAGCGCTCGGCGACACGCTGTAGCGCGGTGGCGCGCGGTGGCGGGCGGTGGCGCCGGCCTGGCGGTTACGCAGCGTGAGGTTACCGTGATGCGCCGGTGAGTCAGGGTTTACCACGATGCGCGGGGCCCGCCGGAGGCGGCACTGTGGGACGCAGCAGCATTGGCGGATCCCATAGGGGAGCGCAGATGACGATCCGTATCCCGCGGTACACGCTCGACGGGGTGAAGGATGCCGAGGTGTCCGTGCATCCGTTCTCGACCGCCGACGGCCTCGGGCTCAACCTGACCCGGTTCCGCCGGGCCGACTGCGACGACGTGGTCCTGCTGGTGCACGGCCTGACGTCCTCCAGCGACCTGTTCATCATGCCTGAGCACCGCAACCTGGCCAGCCATCTGCTGGACAACGGATTCACCGACGTCTGGGCCGTCAACTTCCGGATGAGCAACCGGTTCCCCTACGACGGCGAAACGCACCGCTACACGCTGGACGACATCGCCGGGCAGGATCATCCCGCCGCGCTGCGCGAGCTGCGCCGGCACGTCGGCGACCGCCGGGTGCACGTCGTGGCGCACTGCCTCGGCTCGCTGTCGTTCATGATGAGCCTGTTCGCCGGCCAGCTCCCCGGCCTGGCCAGCGTGACCTGCAACAGCGTCGCGCTCACCCCGCGGGTGCCGTCCTGGTCCCGGACCAAGCTCCGCTACGGGCCGCCGCTGCTGGAATACCTGGCCGGCATCGAGTCGCTGGACCCCGCGTTCGCGGGCAGCCCGCCGCTGACCCGCGGCTGGGTGCTCGCGCGCCTGGTTAACCTGGCGCACCGCGAGTGCGATGTGAGCGCGTGCCACATGCTCAGCTTCATGTGGGGCAGCGGCCACCCGGCCATGTACGAGCACGCGAACCTGCTGCCTGCCACGCACGAGCGGATGGGTGACCTGTGCGGCGCCGGCGGGACGTACTACTACCGGCACGTCAGCAAGATGGTGCGGGCCGGGCACGCGGTGAAGTGTGATCCCGGCGATCCCCGGCACCGCGACCTGCCCGATGACTACCTGGCCCAGGCGGCCGGGGTCACGACGCCGATCCTGCTCCTGACCGGCGACCGAAACCGCGTCTTCACCGACTCGAACATTGTCTGCCATCAGCTGCTCTCGCAGATTGCGCCCGGCCGGGCCGAGCTCGAGATCCTGCCCGGCTACGGGCACGTGGACCCGATCGTGGGCCAAGACGCGCATACCGACGTGTTCCCGCGGATCTGCGAGTTCCTGAAGCGGCAGGCGGCCTGACATGGCGGGCGCCGGGATGGGGGGCGCGGGGATGGGGGCCGAGCAGGCGGACGCGGTGGTGATCGGGTCGGGTTTCGGCGGCGCGGTGGCGGCTTACCGGCTGGCCCAGGCGGGCCTGTCGGTCATCCTGCTCGAGCGCGGGCGGGCGTATCCGCCGGACAGCTTCCCGCGGACGCCCGCCGAGATGAGCCGGGCGTTCTGGGAACCGGGCGCCGGGCTCTACGGGATGTTCGACGTCTGGCGCTTCACCGGCTGCGACTCCGTCGTGTCGAGCGGGCTGGGCGGCGGCTCGCTCATCTACGCCAACGTGATGCTCCGCAAGGACGAGCACTGGTTCGTCCAGGACGATCCGCTTCCGCTGGGCGGTTACGAATCCTGGCCGGTTACCCGGGCCGACCTTGACCCACACTACGACGAGGTCGAGCGGATGCTCGGCGCGGCACCCTACCCGCTGGACGTGGCCCCGTACGCGGCGACGCCCAAGACGCGCGCGATGCAGGACGCCGCGGCGGAACTCGGCCTGCCCTGGCAGCTGCCGCCGCTCGCGGTCAGCTTCAGCCCGGCCCCCGGGGCCCCGCCGGGACCCGGGCTGCCGATCGTGGACCCGGACTACGGCAACCTGCACGGACGCCAGCGCACCACCTGCCGCCTGTGCGGCGAGTGCGACATCGGCTGCAACATCGGGGCCAAGAACAGCCTCGACTACAACTATCTCTCCGCGGCCCGGCACCACGGCGCTGACCTGCGCACCGGCCACGAGGTCCAGGCCATCCGCCCGCGGCCGGCCAGCGGCTACGAAGTGGACTACATCCAGCACCCGATCCAGCATCCGGCAGACCAGGACAGCCCCCCGGGCGCGGCCCGCCCGTCCGGGACCATCGTGTGCGACCGGCTGATCCTGGCCGCGGGGGCCTTTGGCACGTCGCACCTGCTGCTGCGTAACCGCCCGAGCTTCCCCGGCCTCAGCGCCGCCCTGGGCACCCGGTTCAGCGGCAACGGGGACGTGCTGAGCTTCCTCCTGCACGCCCGGGACCGCAGCCGGACCAGGCCGCTGGACGCCAGCCGCGGGCCCGTCATCACCAGCGCGATCCGGCTGAGCGACCAGCATGACGACCCGGCGGGCCCGGGACGCGGCGCCTACCTCGAGGACGGCGGGTACCCGGCGTTTGTCAACTGGCTGGTCGAGGCGGCGGACATGCCGGGGGACGCCCGGCGGCTGGCGCAATTCGTGTTCCAGCGCTGCCACGCCATGGTGGCGCGGGCGCCCGATTCCAGCCTGTCGGGGGAGATCTCCGATCTGATCGGCTCAGACTCGCTCTCGGTGGGCTCACTGCCGCTGCTCGGCATGGGCCGGGATGTCCCGGACGGAGTGCTGCGGCTGCGCGACGGCCAGCTGGATCTGGCCTGGACGGCGGCCAGCAGTGAGGCGTACTTCGAGCGGGTGCTGGCGACCATGCGCCGGGTCGCGGCCGTGCTCGGCGCGCGCTGCGTGAACAACCCCATGTGGCTGAGCAAGCGGATCATCACCGCGCACCCGGTCGGTGGCGCGCCCATGGGCCGCGACCCCGGCGTGGGCGTGTGCGATCCGTTCGGTGAGGTGTTCGGCTACCCGGGCCTCTACATCGCCGACGGGGCGGCGATGCCCGGGCCGGTCGGCCCCAACCCGTCGCTGACCATCGCCGCGCTGGCCGACCGCATGTGCACCAGGCTGCTGGAGAAGCCGCCCGCCACGGTCGTGGGCGGAGCGGATCTGGTGCGCGCCGGCTCGGCCCCGGCCGGGCCGGGCCGCGATGAGCCCGGCCCGGGGCTCGCGGCGTCCGGGTCGGGGCTCGCGGCCGCCGGGTGCCGCCTGGACCGCACGTCGCTGTCGTTCACCGAGGAAATGAGCGGGACGTGCTACCCGGGCGCGAGCAACGGCGGCCCGGCTGCGGCGCAGCGGCTGCCGCAGGAGCCACTGGCTTTCCGGCTCACGATTACCGCTGACGACCTGGAGCGTTTCCTGGATGAGCCCGAGCACTCCGCCCGGGCTGAGGGATGGATCGATGCCGCAAGTATCGGGGGCCGGCGTCAGATCCAGCGGGGCTGGTTCAACTTGTTCGCGCCCACCGGTGATCCGGACCGCCGCCTGATGTGGTACCGGCTGCACTTCGAAGGCGCCGTGGGCCAGCCCCGCACCCTCATCGGCTGGAAGAACGTGTGGCACGGCGCGCTGACCCGGATCTGGCCGGACACCTCGACCCTGTACTTCCGGCTGCTGGCGGGGCACGTGGCCCCGGAGGAGGACGACCGGGCCCGCATCCTGGCGGCCGGGACCCTGCACCTGCACATCACTGACTTCGTGCGCCAGCTGGCCACCCTCCGCGTGGACGGGCCGCACTGCGCCGAAGGGCTGGAGCGCTTCGGCCGCTTCTTCGCCGGCCAGCTATGGGACGTCTACGGGCCCGATCGCAGCCACGCCTGACGTCCGCCGCGGCCGGGATGGTCCTCACCGCGCCGAGTATGCCGCCGCCCGGGTCGATCAGTAAGTCTTCCCACATCAGCACCTGCTGGGTTGACGTCGGTCGTCAGGGCCTCCGACAAGGCGCCGTTCATCTTTTGTTCGCTGACCATTTACTATGTGCGTCACTATGTGCGGGCTGGCCGTGAAGGAAGGCGACAGCAAATGCACAGGCGGGCAAGTGTGTGCGCGATCAACGCCGCAAGGATTCCGGCCGCAAAAGAAGGCAGACATCACCCTTTTTAGGTGAAGCGATAGTCCTGAATAGGAGCACCGGGCCGGTGCCGCGGCCCGGTTACCTTCACCTGGAGTTCAGGTTACTTACGGGTAGCTTTCAGGGAAAGCTCAGGCTCATCGGCGATCCTTCAGGTGGTTCCTCCCGGTGCCGCTGCCCATAAGGCCAGCCCGGGAAGAGCCCGAGAGCGCGCCCCGCTGGCTGCGCCTCCCCCCGGGCCTTCCCCGGCCGGCGGGGCGCCCTCGCTAAACCGCCCCGCCGGTCCCAGGGAAACGACCTGCGCGGGATGGCGCCCGGTCAGCCGAAGGCCGCCCCGTGGCTGGCGGGCTGCTCTGAGTCGATGAGCCGCGAGACGGCTTCGATCAGGGCCAGGTGGGTGAACGCCTGCGGGAAGTTGCCCATGTGTTCGCCGGTGGTGGCGTCGATCTCCTCCGCGAACAGCTGCAGCGGCCCGGCGAACGACAGCAGTTTCTGGCACAGGGCACGGGCGCGATCGGTTTCGCCGATCATGGCCAGGGTGGTGACCAGCCAGAAGGAACAGATAGTGAAGGTTCCTTCCTGGCCCGCGAACCCGGTGTCGGTCCCGTCCACCCGGTAGCGCAGGACCAGGCCATCCTGGGTCAGTTCGTCGGCGATGGCCAGCACGGTCGCTTTGACGCGGTCGTCGTCAGCGGGCAGGAATCCCATGATGGGCAGCAGGAGCAGCGAGGCGTCGAGGTCATCGGTCTCGTAGTGCTGCCGGAACACGCCCCGCTTGGACAGGCCCTTGTCCAGGATCTCGGCCTTGATCTCGTCCGCGCCGGCCCGCCAGCGCTTGGCCCGTTCGCCGTCGCCGCGTTCCTCGGCCAGGTCGGCGCCGCGGGAAACCGCGACCCAGCACATCACCTTGGAGGCCGTGAAGTGCTTGGGGTCACCGCGGACCTCCCAGATTCCCTGGTCGGGCTCCTGCCAGTGCTGGAGGGCGGCCTCCACGAAGGTGCCGAGCCCTTCCCACACCGGCGTCATGATCTGGCCGGCCCCGTTGTGGAACTGGACATCCAGCGCGTCGAGGATCATCCCCCACACGTCGTGCTGATGCTGATTCCAGGCCCCGTTGCCGACCCGGACCGGGCGTGCCCCGCGGTACCCGGACAGGTGGTCGAGGGTGTGCTCGGTCAGGTCGCGTTCGCCGCTGATGCCGTACATGATCTGGAGCTCGGGCTTGCGGTGCAGGTCACCCCCGGTGATCGCGTCGAGGACAAAGCCCCAGTACTCGATCGCTTCCCAGTCGAAGCCGAGGCGGTAGAGCGAGCGGAGCATGAACGCCGAGTCCCGGATCCAGGTGAACCGGTAGTCCCAGTTGCGGGCGCCGCCCCAGGTTTCGGGCAGGGAGGTGGTGGACGCGGCCATGATGGCGCCCGTCGGGGCGTAGCTGAGCGCTTTCAGGGTCAGCGCACTGCGGTCCAGGTAGGGCTTCCACGGATGGTCGGGGATCCTGGCTACGCTCAGCCAGTCGCGCCAGAAGCTGATCGTGCAGTTCAGTGCGCCGAACGCCGCGTCCTGGTCGGCCGGAACCTGGCCGCCTCCCCAGGACAGCGTGACGAAGGCCGACTGCCCCTCGGCCAGCGTCGTGCGGCCGTAGCAGCGGGCCCCCAGGACGCCCAGGGGGATCGAGCCCGACAGGTCGAGGTGCACGTCCCCCTCTGCGGGGGTGACGCTCATCGCGTCGTAGCTGTCACCGTGGTAGCTCCACGTGCCACCAGCCCGCCCGTAGTCGAACAGCGGGGCGCAGTTCACCACGACCTCGACCCGGCCGCTGATGCAGGTCGCGACCCGCACGAGCGCGCCCACGGCGCCGAAATCGGCCGGGGCCCGGTGGTAGTCCGGCCGCCGCCCGGTGCGCTGGACCGGTCCCATGGCCAGGAAGTCCTGGACGACCAGCCAGCCCGTGGGCGTCTGCCAGGTCGTCTCCAGCACCATCGTTCCCGGCACGTAGCGGCGATGCTGGGGGACGTGGGCATTGCCGGGACCGAACCTGAACAAGCCGGCCGCCCGGTCCAGCAGCGCCCCGAAGACGCTCGGGGAGTCAGGCCGCGGCAGGCACAGCCACTCCACCGAGCCGTCCGGCGCGACCAGGCAGCTCTGCTCGCAATTCGACAGGAACCCGTAGTCGGCAATAGGCGGGAATGTGCTCATGAGCGGTGACCTTTCACCGTCGGTAGCGGAATGTCTGCCGTCCGGGGCGTCCTCCGGTGGCCGTGCGCCCAGCGTGCCGCCCCGCGCCGCTGCCCGCCGATGATCACGTCATCGTTTCGGCCACATAACCAAACATCGTGGTTTAGGGCACTCAGGGCATCACACCTATCGGGTGACTAGGCGAAAAATTAGCCCTCCGCTATTGCGGCTTAGCGTCAAACGAGCCGGAAATCGTGCCGTAACGGGTCATGCCGCCCGTCCGCTGCGGGCCGCCGGGCGCGCTGCCCTGGGTGGCAATCACCCGGGCGGGGGGATGCCCGGTGATCCCCGGCGGCGAACAGTGAAGACCGACGACGACTACGCCCCGGCCGGTCAGGGCGCCCGGACATGACCGGCGGGCAGCCAGGCCGCGGCGCGTAGCGGGCAGGCGCCACGAGCATTCTCGGACCGGGGGAGTAGATGGCGAACGTCGATCTCGCGCGCTGGCAGTTCGCGTTTGTGACGATCAATCACTTCTTCTTCGTGCCGGTCACGATCGGCCTGGCCTTCCTGACCGCGTTGCTGCAGACCGCCTGGTACCGCAGCAAGCGGGAGGAGTACCTGCGGCTGACCCGGTTCTTCGGCACCCTGCTCGTCATCAACGTCGCGATCGGCGTGGTGACCGGCCTGGTCCAGGAGTTCCAGTTCGGGATGAACTGGTCGGCCTACTCGCGGCTGGTCGGCAACATCTTCGGCGCCCCGCTGGCCATGGAGGGCCTGGCCGCGTTCTTCCTGGAGTCCACGTTCCTCGGGCTGTGGCTGTTCGGCTGGGACCGGCTGTCCCGGCGGGTTCACCTGCTGACCATCTGGCTGGTGTCGCTGGGGACGGTGCTGTCGGCGGCGTTCATCATGGCGGCCAACTCCTGGATGCAGCATCCCGTCGGCTACAAGATGGTCAGCGGGAAACCGCAGCTGAACGACATCTGGGCCGTGTTCACCAACCAGGTGTTCGTGTGGGGATACTCGAAGGTCCTGCTCGCGTCGCTGGTGACCGGGGCGGCGGTGATGCTGGCCGTGTCCGCCTGGCAGCTGCGGCACGGCGGCGCCCAGGAGGTGTTTACCCGGTCGGCACGGCTGGCGCTCATCGTCCTGGTCCCGGCCATCCTGTTCACCATGCTGGTCGGCGATGAGCTCGGGGTCATCGAGGCCAAGTACCAGCCGATGAAGATCGCGGCGGCCGAGGCCCAGTGGACTACCTGCCAGCCCTGCTCGTTCTCGCTGTTCCAGATCGGCGGCGGCAACAACGACCACACCCCGATCCAGATCATCGAGATCCCGCACCTGCTGTCGCTGCTGGCCACCAATCACTGGGACGGCAAGGTGATCGGGCTCGACCCGCTGCAGTCGCAGTACACCAAGCAGTTCGGGCCCGGCTACTACGTGCCGAACGTGTTCATCCAGTACTGGTCCATGCGGGTGATGGCCTACATCGGGGTCCTGGTCCTCCTGCTGGGGCTATGGGGGCTGTGGCTGCTCCGGCGCGGGAAACTCGCGACGTCGCGGCGGTTCCTGTGGGTGGCGATCTGGGCCGCCGTGCTGCCGTTCCTGATGAACACCGCGGGCTGGCTGCTGACGGAGAGCGGCCGGCAGCCGTGGATCGTGCAGGGCATCATGCTCACGAAGAACGGGGTCTCGTCGTCGGTCAGCGCCACGTCCATCGTGATCAGCCTGGTGGTCTTCGTCCTGCTGTACGGCGCGCTCGCGACCGTTGACCTGATGCTGATGCTGAAGTACTCACGCCAGCAGCTCCCGCCCGCCCAGGCTGGGGCCGATGTGGACGCGCCCGTCCCGGCCGTCCAGTATTGAGGTCCCGATGAGACTCGTGCCGTTCTGGTTCATCGTCATCACGGTCCTGTGGATGGGTTTCTTCATCCTGGAGGGCTTCGACTTCGGCGTCGGCATGCTGCACGGCGTGGTCGGCCGGGACGACGCCGGCCGCCGGGCGGCCATCAACACGATCGGCCCGCTGTGGGACGGCAACGAGGTCTGGCTGATCGTCGCCGGGGCGGCCATATTCGCCGCCTTTCCCGGCTGGTACGCCACCATGTTCTCGGGCTTCTACCTGGCCCTGGTGCTGCTGCTGGCGTCGCTGATGGTCCGCGGCGTGTCGTTTGAATACCGGGGCAAGCGGGACGCGGTGCGCTGGCGCCGCACGTGGGACGGCCTGCTGACGGCGGGGAGCCTGCTGGCGCCGCTGCTGATCGGGGTGGCCCTGGGCGACCTGCTGCAGGGGCTGCCGATCAACTCCCACCAGGAGTACACCGGGTCATTCTGGAACCTGCTGCAGCCCTACGGGCTGTTCACCGGGATCACGTTCGTCCTGATCTGCCTGCTGTCCGGCGCACTGTTCCTGTGCCTGAAGACCACCGACGACATGCGCGCGGGGGCGTGGCGCGTGGCCCGCCGGGTGGCCCCGGTCACCGGGGCCGCCGTCGTGGGCTTCGTGATCTGGACGCACGTCATCCACACCACCGCGTTCTTCCTCAACCCGGTGGAGCTGCTCGCTGTTCTCGCGGTCATCGCCGCCGTCTGGCTGGTCTACGACCGTCGCGACGGCTTCGCCTTCGCCGCGGTCACGGTCACGATGGCGGCCTGCATCGTGTCGATCTTCACCGGCCTGTACCCCAACGTGATGGTGTCCAGCACCAGCCCCGCGTACAACCTCACCGTGCACAACACGGCGTCCGGGGCCTACTCGCTCAAGGTGATGAGCGTGGTCGTCGTGATCCTCCTCCCGTTCGTGCTGGCCTACCAGACCTGGACCTACTACGTGTTCCGGCGGCGCGTCAGCAAGCAGGAATTCCAGCCCTCACTGCTGCGGGGCACACCCCTGGGACCCCCAGGCCCGCACACACCGACCCCCGACGGGGGACCGATCAGGGAGCAGAAATGACCTCTAACCGAGTCGACGCGCTCGTCATCTTCGGGGCCACCGGCGACCTGGCCAAGATTGAGACCTTCCCGGCCCTGGTGGGCCTGGTTCAGCGGGGCGTGCTCGATGTGCCGGTCATCGGGGTGGCGAAGAGCGGCTGGGGGCTGGAGCAGTTCCGCGGCTACGCGGAGGCCTCGCTGCGGCTCAACCACATGGACCCTAAGACCCCGGCCGCCCAGAAGATGCTCGGGCTGCTGCGCTACGTCAACGGGGACCTCGGCGACGATGCCACCTATAAGGCCATGTCAGACATGATCGGCGCCGGCACCCAGGTCTTGTTTTACCTGGAGGTGCCGCCCCCGCTGTTCGGCCGCATCGCCCAGGGAATCGCCTCGGCGGGCCGGGCCAAGGGCGCGCGGGTCATGGTGGAGAAGCCGTTCGGCACCGACCTGGCCAGCTCCCGGCAGCTCAACGACACCATGCACCAGTACTTCGGCGAAGAGGCGATCTTCCGGGTCGACGACTGGCTGGCCTTCGACCCGGTGGAGAACGTGCTGTTCGTCCGGTTCGCCAACTCGGTGATCGAGCCGCTGCTCAACCGGACCCACGTGGAAAGCATCCAGATCACGATGGCCGAGGCGTTCGACGTGGCCGACCGCGGCCGGTTCTACGACCGGACCGGGGCTATCCGGGACGTGGTCCAGAACCACATGCTCCAGGTGCTGGCCACCGTGCTGGCCGAGCCACCGGACCGGCCGGGCCTGGCCGACTGGCGGGACGCCAAGTCACGGGTGATCGCCGCGCTGCGGCCACTGGTCCCCGAGGACACGGTGAAGGGCCAGTACGACGGCTACCACCAGGTGGACGGGGTAGACCCGAAATCGGCGACGGAGACCTACGTCGCCGTCCGGCTCGCCGCCGATACCTGGCGCTGGGAGGGCGTGCCGATCCTGATCCGGGCGGCCAAGTGCATGCCGGTCACCGCCACCGAGGTGAATATCCGCTTCCGGCGCCCGCCGCACGACGTGTTCGGGATCGATCCGTTCGCCGTCCGCGACTCGCTGCGGTTCCGGGTCTGGCCGGAGACGGCGGTGGGCCTCACGCTGGCGGGCAAGAAGCCGGGCGGCGGTATGGAGCCGCTGCTGGAGGACCTGACGTTCGCGGGCCAGCCGGGCTCGGATATGCGGCCCTACGACCGGCTCATCGGCGCGGCGCTGGACGGTGACCGCTGGCTGTTCGCCCGCCAGGACACCGTCGAAGCCGCCTGGGAGGTCGTGGACCCGGTCCTGGGTGACGTCGGGCCCGTGCACCCCTACGCCCGGGGCAGCTGGGGTCCCGGGGAAGCTGACCGGCTGCTGCCTGACCGGGACACCTGGCACGACCCGGCAGGCTGAGCGACGGGAGCAGCGATGACAGACCAATCGGGTCAGCGGCGCGTGGTGATCGTGGGGGGCGGCTTCGCCGGCCTGTTCGCGGTCCGGGCGCTGAAGCGCAGCGACGTCGCGGTGACGATGATCGACCGGTCCCAGCACCACGTATTCGCGCCGCTCCTGTACCAGTGCGCGACCGGCATCCTGTCCGAGGGGAAGATCGCCACGCCGCTGCGCGACCTGCTCAAGAAGCAGAAGAACGTGGACGTCGTGATGGCCGAGGTCACCGACTTCGATGTCCCCGGCCGCCGGGTTATTGCCCGGCGAGTGGGTGGCGATCGCCTCGAGTTCGGCTACGACGAGCTCGTCGTGGCGGCCGGGGTCCGCCAGTCCTATTTCGGCCACGATGAGTTTGCGCGCTGGGCGCCAGGCATGAAGACGATTTCGGATGCGCTGGGCATCCGCCGACGGGTCTACGGCGCGTTCGAGATGGCCCAGACGGCGGCGACCCCGGAGGAACGCCGCGCGTGGCTGACGTTCGCCCTGGTGGGAGCGGGCCCGACGGGCGTGGAGCTGGCGGGCCAGCTCCGGGAGGTGGCCACCATCACGCTGCGCCGCGAGTTCCGGACTTTCGAGCCCGAGGACGCGCGGGTCCTGCTGTTCGACGGCGGGAGCGCCCCGCTGGCCGTATTCGGCCCGAAATTGTCGCAGAAAGCCGCCCGCAGCCTGGACAAGCTGGGGGTCGAGCAGCACATGGGCTCGATCGTCACCCACGTCGACCAGGGCGGGGTGCTCGTCCGCGACCACGCCGGCCAGGAGACCCGCTACGACGCCAATACGGTGCTGTGGACGGCCGGGGTCGAGGCGCCGCCCGTCGCGGCTGCTCTGGCCGCCGCCACCGGTGCCCACCGCGACCGGGCCGGGCGCATCGTGGTCGAGAAGGACCTGACCATCCCCGGCTATCCCGAGATCTCTGTCCTCGGCGACATGATGAGCCTGGACAAGCTCCCCGGGGTCGCCGAGGTGGCGATGCAGTCCGGGCTGTTCACCGGCCGCCGGCTCCGGCGCCGGGCCGCGGGGAACATGGCCGAGAAGCCATTCCGCTACCACGACCTCGGCTCGGCCGCCTATATCTCCCGTGGCCGGGCTGTTGTCTCGGCCGGGCCCCTGCAACTCGGCGGATTCCCGGGCTGGGTCATCTGGCTGTTCATTCATATCGCGTTCCTGACCGGATACCGCAACCGCGCCGGCGCCCTGGTCACCTGGTGGCTGGCGTTCGCCCGCAACCTGCGCCGTGAGCGCAGCTTCACCACCCAGCAGCTGGAGACGCGGGACGTCTATTCGCTTTCGCTGGGGAAAGCAGTGCCGGAAGCGGCGCCGGGTCAGCCCGCCGCGGCGGCCGCCGCCCGGAATCAGCCGCCGGCCAGCCCGTAGATGCCGTTGCCGATCATGATGACCCCGCCTGCGATCAGCACCCCGATGAGGATCTTGTTCCCGTTCGCGCGCAGCCAGCCGTTGAAGGCGGTCAGGCGCTGGGTGGTCAGGCCGGGCGCGATCAGGTGCAGCAGCAGGGGCAGCCACACGAAAGCCGCGTTGATGATCACGACCAGGATGATGGCCACCGCGGTGTATTCGATGTCCGCGTTGGCGGTGGCGATCACCTGGAGGGCGGCGATGAACGTGAGGCCCGGGGCGAACAGGAGCAGGCCGACGGCGAACGCGCTGGCCGGGGCGGGCTCGGCGATCATCCGTGACACGAGCCCCTGTTTCTTGTCGGGGTCGGGCGGCTTCGGCTTCCGCCGGGCCAGCACGGCGCCCGCCGCGAGCAGCAGGATGCCGAGGCCGAGGCGCAGGCCGTAGCGCGGAGTGTGCCCGCTGGGACGGCTCAGGCCGGTGTTGCGCAGGATGGCGATCACGACCAGGCCCATGACCAGGCTCATGATGATCGCGCCGGCCAGGTAGAGGCCCCCGACCAGCCGGGGCCGGGCTGAACCGAGGTAAACGGCGGCCACGAGCAGAGCGGTCGGGGAAATCGCGGCCAGCAGGGCGAGCCCCGCCGCTTGCAGGATCACGCCCTACCCCCTGGCTGATCAGTCGGGTACTCCGGTACCGGCCGCGGTCACCGCCTGGCTCCCCGCCCGGCTCGCCCACGGTCTCGCGCACCGGTCCGCATCCGCCTCCCCCCGCGAGGGTGAGCCAAAACGCCACTTTCTGCCGGCCACCCCGCGCCTTTCTGCCGGCCACCCAGTGCCGGCGGCGGGTACCCAGACCTATTCGGCCGGGAAACGGCGTGCGATAGTGAAAGAGGATCGTCATGCTGCTCCAGACCCCGGCAGCGGCGGAGCTAGCGGGCGGGGGTGACGAGTGAGGAGCCGGGTCCAGCGCCGATGATCCTCAGCCCGCCGCTGGAGACGAAGCTCCGTGCCCCCCGGGCGCGGAAGGACTGGATTCAGCGCGGCGAGCTGGTTGACTACCTGGCCAGCGTTTCCACCAGCCTGCTGCTGGTCACCGCCCCCGCGGGCTTCGGGAAGACCACTCTCGTCGCGCAGTGGGACGCCAGCCGGGGCGAGGACCGCGCGTTCGCCTGGGTCTCGCTCGACCCCGATGACGACGATCCGGCCCGCCTGTGGTGGCATGTCATCAGCGCGCTAGAGCGCGCTTGCCCGGCCTTCGATCCGGCGGCCGTCCTGGACGCTTTCCGGCCGCAGCGCCCGGACTTCGCCGGGGTGGTGCTGCCCCTGCTGCTCAACGAGCTGGCCAGGCTGCCAGAGCCGGTGGTCCTCGTGCTCGATGACTACCACGTGATCAGGGACCGCGACTGCCAGGACCAGGTCGCCTTCGCCCTGCAGCATGTGCCGCCGGCCGTCCAGTTCGTGCTGGTCACCCGGGCGGATCCCGGCCTGCCGCTGGCCCGCTTGCGGGCGACCGGGGAAATGGCGGAGATCCGGGCCCAGGAGCTGCGATTCCGGCCCTGGCAGGTGGCGGAGCTCGTCGCCAGGGTCGCCGGCGCCGAGCTCGCCCCGCAGGACCTGGCTGACCTGGCCGAGCGGACCGAGGGCTGGCCCGCGGGCGTGTACCTCGCTGCTCTCTCGCTGCGCGGGCACCCCTCCCCGGGCGCCTTCATCCGCCAGTTCACCGGCGACAGCCGTTTCATCGTCGACTTCCTCGCTGAGGAGGTACTGAGCCGGCAGCCCGCCGAGGTCCGGCAATTCCTCACCCGCACCTCGGTTCTCAGCCGCTTCTGCGCCCCGCTCTGCGACGCCGTGGTCGGGTCGCAGGACGCGGCTGAGGTCATCGGCGTGCTCGAGCGGGACAATCTGTTCGTCGTGCCGCTCGATGACACCCGCCAGTGGTTCCGCTATCACCATCTTTTCGCGCAGGTCCTGCGCAGTGAGCTGGCCCGGTCGGAGCCAGGGATGCTGCCTGCCCTGCACCGGCGTGCGAGCGCCTGGTTCCTGCAGTCGGGCCTGGCCGATGAGGCGGTCAGCCACGCGCTCGCGGCCGGCGACGCGGCCCAGGTAGCCAGCCTTATCGCCTGGCACTGGTACGCCTACGTTGCTTCCGGCCAGGTGGCGACGGTCCGGCGCTGGCTGAGGAGCCTCGGTGACGAGGCGGTCAGCGCCGATCCCGTCGCGGCGCACTGCGCGGCGTGGACCGCCGCGCTGTCCGGGGACCGGGACGAGCTGCGGCGCTGGCTGCCCGTGCTGAAGTCGGCCACGCATCGACGGGCCACTGCCGGACGGCTTCGGATCGATGCAGTCGTCGGCCGCGCTGCTCCAGGCCACCTTCGGGTTCGACGGCATCGGGCCCATGCGCGACGCGGCGATCGAGGCCATCAGGCTGGAACCGGACCACGCGTCGCCGTACCACGCCCTGGCCCGGGCCGCGTACGCGACCGCCCTGTACTGGTCCGGCGATGGGCCTGGGGCCGCCGCGCAGGCGCAGGCCGCCCTGTCCAGCCCGTCCTCGATCGGCCTCGTCCGCATGCTGGCCTTCGCCATCTTGTCGCTGACCCAAGCCGATGCGGGAGAGCTCAGCCGAGCGGAACAGCTGGCCCAGTCGGCGCGCGAAGTCCTCGCCGACGCGGGTCCTGGTTTCCGGGATGCACCGCAGGGCTCCGTGGTCTATACGGCCAGCGGCGCGATTGCGGCCCAGCGCGGGGACCTCAGCGCGGCCCGCCGGGATTTCGGGCGCGCGCTCGAACTGCGCCGCAGGTACCCCGGGATCAGCCCGTGGGCCACGCTGGAGATCCTGCTCAGGCTGGCGGCGGTGCTGCTCGACGGCGGCGACCGGCCCCAGGCGGCCGTTCTCCTGGCCGAGGCGAGGCAGCTGCTGGACGCGTTCCCCGACGGGGCCGACGCCCAGCTCGACCGGCTCGACCGGATTGAGCGGCGGCTGGCCGGCCAGCCGCCGGACATGCCCCCGGCCGGGCCGCTCACTGAACGTGAGACAGCCATCCTGGGGCTGCTGGGCGGCTCGCTGTCGCTGCGTGAGATCGGCCAGGAACTCTACGTCTCGCAGAACACGGTCAAGACCCACATCCGGGCGATCTACCGCAAGCTCGGCGTCTCCACCCGCCACGATGCCATCGCCGCTGGCCAGGACATCGCTGACTCATCAGGGGAGAGCGGGGCCGCGTTACAAGTGATTGAACCCGGCTGACTCCTCCTTCGACATGGGCACCGAGACCGGGTGCTTCCCGAAGTGGGCCACGGCCTTCCGGAAATCCTCCAGCAGCAGGGAGCCCAGATCCTGGCTCACGCCCAGGCGGACCAGGATGCGCTGCACGGCTATGTCCGACGCGGAGCCGGTGAGCGTGTAGGCGGGCACCTGCCACCCCTGGGTGCGGAGCCGGTCGGCCAGGTCGAACAGCGTGTAGCCGGGGTCTTCGCCGTCGCGGATCCGCCAGGTGACGGTGGGGATCCCCGTGGCCGGGTTGCTGTCGCAGAGAAGGTCGAAGGGGCCCAGCTTGACGATCTCGGCCGCCAGATACTGGCCGGTCGCGTAGGACGCTTCGTGAATGCGCTGGTAACCCTCAAAGCCGAGACGCAGGAAGTTGTAGTACTGCGCGATGACCTGGCCCGCCGGCCGGGAGAAATTGATCTGGAAGACCGGCATGTCGCCGCCCAGGTAGTTGACGTGGAACACGAGGTCCTCAGGGAGTTCCCCGCGGTCGCGCCAGATGACCCACCCGACGCCCAGCGGAGCCAGCCCGAATTTGTGCCCTGAGGTGCTGATCGACTTGACCCGGGGGAGGCGGAAGTCGAAGAGCACATCGGGCGCGCAGAACGGTGACAGGAAGGCGCCGCTGGCCCCATCGACGTGGATGTCGATGTCGAGCCCGGTCTCGGCCTGCAGCCGGTCCAGGGCACTGGCCATGGCCTCGACCGGCTCATAGGCGCCGGTATAGGTCACGCCGAAGGTGGGGACCACCATGATCGTGTTCTCGTCCACCCGCTCCAGCATCGAAGCGGGATCCATGGCGAAGCGGTCATGGGTCATCGGGACCTCGCGCATTTCGACGTCCCAGTAGCGGGCGAATTTGTGCCACACCACCTGGACCGGCCCGCACACCATGTTCGGCTTATCCGTCGGCTTGCCTTCGGCCCGCCGCTTCGCGCGCCAGCGCCACTTGGCCGCCATGCCCGCCAGCATGCAGGCCTCCGAGGAGCCGATGGCCGAGGCTCCCACGGTGTTGGCCGCTTCCGGGGCATGCCAGAGGTCGGCCAGCATGTGCACGCAGCGAGCCTCTATCTCGGCTGTCTGCGGGTACTCGTCCTTGTCGATCATGTTCTTGCTGACCGACAGCGCCATCAGGGCCGCAGACTCCGGCTCCGCCCAGGTCTGGCAGAACGTGGCCAGGTTCTGGCGGGCGTTGCCATCGAGCATTACCTCGTCCGCCACCAGCTGGAACACATCCCTGGGCAGTCTCTCCTCCTGGGGGAACCGGTACTTCGGCACGGGCCTGGTCAGGTCGTGCCCGGCGAACACGCAGTCCTCCATCTGCTCGCGGATGGTCTCACGCTCGTGCAGTGGCATGGTCGGCATCTCCTTGATCGGGAACACTCCGCTGCCGGGTGATCCCAGGCGATCGCTCAGGCATGCGGCCAGCCTCTTCAGGACGAGGCAGGGTGGTGCTTCCGATGCTGGTCGCAGTGTCGATGGCCGCCATCACCCGGTACGGGGGAGCCGGGCCGCCAGGCGTCAGGGGGTGGGCTGCGCCCCGCGGGGGGCACGGCGGTCGAGCAGGCCGGCCACGGCCAGGCCGGTGCTGGCGCCGATGAGGGAGCCGATGATGGTGTCGCCGGGGTAGTGCACCCCGGTGTGCACCCGCGAGTACGCGACTGTGGCGGCCAGGAACCCGGCGCCCAGCGCGACCCAGGGCCGGTCCCGGCTGATCGCCGTGGCGAACGCGAACGCCGACGCGGAATGGCCGGACGGGAACGACGTGGACTCGGGCATCTTGACCTGCCGTATCCCGGGCACTCCGGCCCGGGCCCGGTCCGGGCGGGTCCGGGCGCCGACCGGCTTGACGACCAGGTTCACCAGCGCCGAGGTCACCCCGATGGCCAGGGTGCCGCGCGTGGCGGCCCGACGGCCGGCCGGGCCGCCCGCCAGGGCCAGCAACGCCGCGAGGGCCAGCCAGATCCGGGACTTGTCCGCCGCCCTGGACAGCCGCCGCAGCGGCTCATCCAGCGCCGGGGTGGGGGTGGCGGCAATCGCCTCGTACACGGCCTGGTCCACCGCCGCGACTTGCCCGGCCACTCCACTTCTCGTCACGCGCGTATGCTACACGCAGGCAGAAAAGGCACCACAGGGAGCTGCCCCGGGTCCCGTGAGCCAGGGCACCTGCGAGGGGACCGCGTGACAGGCCGTGATGCGAACCGCCCGACACTGGGCGAGCGGGCATCGGCGGCCGGAGCCCTGCTGGCCCTGATCACATCCGCCGGCCTCGCGCTGATCGGGATCGCGCTGCACCTGGTGGCCATCCTCGTCGTCACGATCGGGCTGCTGGTCTGCGTAACCGGCTGCTGGTACGCGGTCTCCCGGCGTGGCCTGCTCCGCGTCGTGTCGCTGCTGGTCGTGCTGGCCGCGCTGGGCGGCATCGTCGCCGGCCTGTTCTTCGCGCGCATTCACTGGCCGCTGCTGCTCCTGATCGCCGGGCTGGCGGTCGTGTCGGTGCTGGCCGCACGGCACGCGCTGCGGCGCACTGACCAGGCCCTGCGGGCCGACTCGGCCCGGCTGGCCCGGGCCCGGCCGCCGGAGCACCCGGTGCTGATCATGAACCCGAAGTCCGGCGGCGGGAAGGTGGAGCGGTTCCAGCTCGCGACCGAGTGCCGGAAGCGGGGGATCGAGCCGGTCCTGCTCGAGCCCGGCGACGACCTGCGGGAGCTCGCCGAGGACGCGGTCCGCCGGGGCGCGGACGTGCTGGGCATGGCGGGCGGGGACGGCTCGCAGGCGCTGGTCGCCTCGGTGGCGGCCCAGGCCGGCCTGGACTACGTGTGCGTGCCGGCCGGCACCCGCAACCACTTCGCCCTCGACCTGGGACTGGACCGCGCCGACGTGGTGGGGGCGCTGGACGCCTACGCGGACGGCCTGCAGCGCTGGATCGACCTGGCCGAGGTGAACGGCCGGACGTTTGTCAACAACGCCTCGCTCGGCCTGTACGCCGAGGTGGTCCAGGCTCCCGAGTACCGGGCCGCGAAGCTGCGGACCGCCGCGGCCATGCTGCCCGACCTGCTCGGCCCGGACGCCCGGCCGCTCGACCTGTGCTTCACCGGGCCGGACGGGGCGCAGGAGCACACCGCCCACCTCATCCTGGTCTCCAACAACCCCTACCAGCTGGTGCCAGCCGACGGGGGAGTGGGCACCCGGGAGCGGATGGACCGCGGCGTGCTCGGCCTGGTGACGGTGACGATCACCGACGCGGCCCAGGCCAGCGGCTTCCTGGCTCTCCAGGCGGCCGGGCAGGCCCGCCGGTTCAGCGGCTGGGCGGAATGGACCGGAACCCGCTTCGAGGTCCGCTCCGCCGCCCCGGTCGCGGTCGGCGTGGACGGTGAGGCGCTGGTCATCGACCCGCCGCTGGTCTTCACGTCCAGGCCCGGGGCGGTGCGGATCCGGCTGCCCCGCCGGACCCTGCGGCGCTCGCCCGCGGCCCGGACCGTGCGGGTCCTGTCCGGATCGACGGTGGCCGGGCTGGTCCGGGTGGCGGCCGGCGCGATGCAGGGTTAGCCGGCTCAGCCGGGGCTGAGCTGGGCCCGGATCGGCAGGTGATCCGACCCGAGGGGCCCGGCTACTTCGCCGCCCGTGGCGATGACCGGGCCGCGGAGCAGCATGTGGTCGAGCTGGATGAGCGGCCGCTCGGCCGGGAAGGTCCGGCCGCGGACGGCCGCGCGGTAACCGGGAGCAGCCACGGTGGCGGGGCGCGGCATGTTCAGGTCACCCACGATGATGGTGGGCACGGGCCCGCGTGCCATGGCCCCGCGCCGCCCCGGGCCGCGGGCCGCCGGGTCGTCCGGCGCAGGCCCGGTGGCCAGCCTGCGCACCAGCAGGGCGAGCTGGACCGGGCTACTGTAACGGTGCGTCAGGTGGGTATTGACCACGCGCAGTGCCGTTCCGCCCGGGGTAGCCAGCGTGAGGACCTGCGCCGCCCGGCCGATCGGGTCACCAGGCGCCCGGCCAAGCTCGATCTCGTGATAGCCGATGACCGGGAGCATGGTCAGCACGGCCAGGCCCCAGGTGCCCGCGCCCTGGTCGGTCCCGACTCCGAGGCGGGCCCGGCTGGTGTTCCAGGCCAGCCCGCGGTGGCGCACCTCGGCGCCGAGCGCGGCGGCCACCTCGGTCACGTCATCCGGCTGCGCCTCCGGCCGCCAGGCTTCCTGCAGGGTGATGACGTCCGCCTTGAGCCGGTGGCACGCCTCCGCGACGTCGAAGGGCGTGCCCTGGCTGGTCAGGCCGCCGTGCAGGTTCAGGCTGGCGAGCGTGATCGGGCTGGCCTGGTTCGTCCCGGCCCCGGGTAGCTCATCGGTCACCGCCCCATCCTGCCCGGTCCCGGGGGGTGCCGTGGCCGCCCGGGAAACGCGGGAGGCCACCGGCCGCCGCACTGCGGCGGCCGGTGGCCTCCCCTTGAGCTGCTACGAGTCAGGCGTGGTGGTGCTCAGACGTCGTAGTACATGGCGAACTCGTGCGGCGACGGGCGCAGCCGCACCGGGTCGAGCTCATTGGTCCGCTTGTAGTCGATCCAGGTCTCGATCAGGTCCGGGGTGAACACGCCCCCCTCGAGCAGGTAGTCGTGGTCCTCCTCCAGGGCGTTCAGGACTGTTTCCAGCGAGCCCGGAACCTGCGGTATGGCCGCGGCCTCGTCCGGCGGCAGCTCGTACAGGTCCTTGTCCACCGGCTCGTGCGGCTCGATCTTGTTCTTGATGCCGTCGATGCCCGCCATGAGCATGGCGGAGAACGCCAGGTACGGGTTGGCGGACGGGTCGGGTACCCGGAACTCCAGCCGCTTGGCCTTGGGGTTCGAGCCGGTGATCGGGATGCGCACGCAGGCCGACCGGTTGCGCTGGGAGTAGACCAGGTTGACCGGCGCCTCGTAACCCGGCACCAGGCGGTGGTAGGAGTTCACTGTCGGGTTGGTGAACGCCAGCAGCGACGGTGCGTGCTTGAGCAGTCCGCCCACGTAGTACCGGCCGATGTCGGACAGGCCCGCGTAGCCCACCTCGTCGTAGAAGAGCGGCGAGCCGTCCTTCCAGATGCTCTGGTGGCAGTGCATGCCCGAGCCGTTGTCACCGAAGATCGGCTTGGGCATGAACGTGGCGGTCTTGCCGGCCGCCCGGGCCACGCTCTTGATCACGTACTTGTAGAGCATCAGGTTGTCGGCCTGCTTGAGCAGCGGGCCGAACAGGATGTCGATCTCCGCCTGGCCCGCGGTGCCGACCTCGTGATGCTGCATTTCCACGGTGAGGCCGCACTCGATCAGCTTGCGGACCATCTCCGAGCGCAGGTCGGTGTAGTGGTCGGTCGGCGGGACCGGGAAGTACCCGCCCTTGTACGGCGGCTTGGAGCCGAGGTTCCCGCCCTCCTCCTCACGCCCGGTGTTCCAGGCGCCCTCAACCGAGTCGATGTAGTAGTAGCCAGCGTTAGCCCCGGTGTCGTAGCGCACCGAGTCGAAGATGTAGAACTCGGCCTCGGGACCGAAGAACGCCGTGTCCCCGATCCCGGTGCCCTTGAGGAACGTCTCGGCCTTGCGGGCGATGTTCCGCGGGTCCCGGGTGTACGGCTCGCCGGTCAGCGGGTCGTGCACGAAGAACGTGATGTTCAGGGTCGGATGCTGGCGGAACGGGTCCATCACCGCACTGGTCGGGTCGGGCATGAGGAGCATGTCCGACTCATGGATCTGCTGGAAGCCTCGGATCGAAGAGCCGTCGAACATGCGGCCCTCGGTGAAAACCTTGTCGTCGAACGTCTCGGTCGGGACGGTGAAGTGCTGGACGGTGCCCGGCAGGTCACAGAACCTGACATCGACGAACTCAACCTTGTTATCGCCGATGAACTTCAGTACCTCGTCGGCGTTGTTGAACATCAACCCTCCCTGAACGGAGCTGGCACCGCGTTAGCTGGCACGTGTTGCCTCCCTGGGCTGCCGCAGCTGAAGGCCGCGGGAGGGCGGCCACGCAAAGCTGGCCGCACGGGGGGTCTGCCTGCGGCAGGAACGTTTCGGACGTTAGTTCCTGGCGATTTCCCGGCCGTGTCTCTAGTGTTTCACACGTGTTACGAACTGCTCTACGCCGCACTAGCCTGCGGAAACGCCGATCCGGCCACTCCGCCTCCGGGCGGGCTCTCGCGGCCCAGGGGTCAGCGGGCGCTCGGCCCGGCGTTCCCGGAGGTAGTCGGGAGCAGTTGCCAGCCGGGCTTTACCCCACCCGCAGCCGGGTCAGCACCGTTCCCGTGCCGGTCCCGGCCCGGTATAGCAGGTATGGATTCGACACCACCCCGGCCGGGATTTTGAACCCGATGGTGCCGCTGCGGGATGAGTGGGCATCGATGGCCTGGTAGAAGCCACCCGAGTTGCTGCCTTGTGGAGCAAAGGTGTCACCCTCCGGCCCCACCAGCTGAAAGAAGGCTGGCTGGTTCTGGATGATCTTGTCACCGGTATTGCGGAGCACGAGATTCAGCGTGATCACGATCGAGCTTTGATTCGTTCCCTGTTGCCGGGTAACACCGGTGATAACCAAGGTGCGGTCGCTGAGTACAACTTTCTGGCTGCTGGCCTTGCCGCCCCGGAGCGGTGCCGGACTGGAAATGATCAGCGGCCCCCTGCCCGGCGAGCCGCCGACGGGCTTGGCAGTGACCAGTCGCGGCGTGGCGGACGGGCCGGCTGCGGTAGTTGACGCCGGACCGGTCGCGACGCCGCAGGCGGCCAGCCAGGCCATGGCGAGCAACAGCCCGCCCAGCGCGGCCGGCTTCCCCCTGCTCACGTCCGCTCCCCCTTGCTCACGTCCAACGGCCCGCCCCCCGCTCAGGCCGCGTTCGCCTGGAAGGTGGTGACGGTGGCGGTGCCGGACTGGGTGAGGAAGCGCATGCCGCAGTAGCCCGAGGTGAGGCTGCTGTCGGTGGCCGTGATCATCCAGCCGGACGGCTCCGGCCCCGACGCTGGCCAGGCGCTGGCGGTCAGCGTCGACCCGACGACGCGGAAATGAATGGTGTACGAGATCCCGGCGGCCGCGGCAAACGAGACCGTGCCGAGTGTTGTCGTGGTCCCAGCCACTCTCTTCTGCAAGAGCAGCTTCGTGCCAGTGAGGGACGCCTTGTACCAGTTATTGCCATTCGTCCAGCGCAGCACATCCCCGAAATTGCTGTTAGAAAACGAACTGATCGAGCCGGTGGCATATACCTCCGCGTCCGTGGCGGCCGGCCCCAGCGCCGCGCTGTAACTGGTGCCGCCGGTATTCGAGACCAGCCCGGCATCGCCGCTGACCGAGAACACGCTCTTGCTGTTGGCGTCGCCACCCCAGGCGTGCCCATCCGAGGCCGCCCCCCACAGTGCCTGATTGGCACGATCGAACGTATCGGCCGCCAGCGTCGTCCCCGAGGTCGGCGACGGCGACGGCGACGAGGACGTCGGCGACGGCGACGGCGACGGCGATGGCGACGAACTGGATCCGCCGGGGATGCCGGCCTGGAAGGTGGTGACGGTGGCGGTGCCGGACTGGGTGAGGAAGCGCATGCCGCAGTAGCCCGAGGTGAGGCTGCTGTCGGTGGCCGTGATCATCCAGCCGGACGGCTCCGGCCCCGACGCTGGCCAGGCGCTGGCGGTCAGCGTCGACCCGACGACGCGGAAATGAATGGTGTACGAGATCCCGGCGGCCGCGGCAAACGAGACCGTGCCGAGTGTTGTCGTGGTCCCAGCCACTCTCTTCTGCAAGAGCAGCTTCGTGCCAGTGAGGGACGCCTTGTACCAGTTATTGCCATTCGTCCAGCGCAGCACATCCCCGAAATTGCTGTTAGAAAACGAACTGATCGAGCCGGTGGCATATACCTCCGCGTCCGTGGCGGCCGGCCCCAGCGCCGCGCTGTAACTGGTGCCGCCGGTATTCGAGACCAGCCCGGCATCGCCGCTGACCGAGAACACGCTCTTGCTGTTGGCGTCGCCACCCCAGGCGTGCCCATCCGAGGCCGCCCCCCACAGTGCCTGATTGGCACGATCGAACGTATCGGCCGCCAGCGTCGTCCCCGAGGTCGGCGACGGCGACGGCGACGAGGACGTCGGCGACGGCGACGGCGAACCTGACGGCACAGCCTCGGCTAGCTTGTTGGCGAACTCCTCATCGAACCAGACCCGGTTCAGGGTATCCACGTTGAGGCCGTCATGGGGATGGCCTGCTGAAGTGGGAGCGTTGTAGAAGGAGAACGCGCCACCGCCCATCGGAAATGATCCGAACGTGTTCTGGAGCGAATCGTCCAGCCAGATGTTTCCTTGTGAATCGGCGCTGATGCCCGACGTGTGGGAACCGCACGTGGAGCAGGAAGGAACATAAGGGTACTCCGTCACCCCGTCATTGGTCCCTGGCTGAGCCGCTGCGAGGTTCAGGGTGGCAATAGCGCTGACCCAGCCCTCAGACCACCAGATGTTGCCGTTCGGCGCAATGGTTATCAAGTGCGGGGTCAAGCCGGTCCCCGAAGTCTGCGTGTTCCGTATCTTGTATTCGTTCAGGGTCCCGCCGCTAGTGTACTCACCGATCTGCGCGACAGCGTCCGTGTTTTCGGTGAACCAGACATTGCCGGAGGCATCCACGGTAATGCCGTAGGGATTGCTGTTCGTGGCAGGCGTGGCTATCTCGTTGAAAGTCTGAGAAACTGGATCAAATGAGCCGATCTTGTCGGTGTAGTGCTCGGTGAACCAGATCTTTCCCGTGGAGTCGATGGCAAGGTCCCAGGGACCCGCACCCGCCGTCGGGACGGCCCACTGCGTAACGGTCCCGCTGGCCGGGTCGTAGACGCCGATGCTGTTGGTGACCGGCATGGTGAACCAGATCTTGCCGGTCTTGTTGACCTGCACGAAAAGCGGCTGGCCGTAGCCAGCCGGAAGCGAGACAATGGATACCCAGCTGTTGTCGGCCGGATCGAACAAGGCCAGCTTGCCCGGCGGGGTGGAACTGGGGCAGCTCGGCGCCGGGTCACAGCCCGGCATGGCGACCCAGACCCGCCCGCTGCTGTCGAACGCCGTTCCCCAGGGGTCGGCACCAGGAACGGAAAAGTCAGTGAGGCTGCTCAGGCCGGATGCCCGTGCTGATGTCAGGCCCGTGCCGAGGACAGATGCAGCCAGCAGAAGGACGGCGATCCCGGCCAATGCCAGTCCTGCGAGCGGCAGGGAGGCCTTCCCCGGGGCATGCGTCAATCCCCTCACCCCCTGGTCGTGGACCCATCCCGGCGTAGGCCCATCTGCGCGCGGGTAGCAAATCAGCCTCCTCTTCCACAGGGATTCCAAATCAGCCGCTGTGGCGGGCACCGACAGGGCCACCGCCTGCAGGACGCCTCGGCCCGCTGCCGCCACCGCGCCACCTGCCACCCGCCAGCCCGGGCGAGGGTACCGTTAAGGGGTGACGGAACGACGCTGGGCCGCGGCGCTGCTGCCGGCCCGCAGCCCCTCGGACCCGGAGAAGTACCCGGGTGAGCAGTTCGGCCTCCCCGAGCACGGCCCCCGGTCGGTGGCTAGCATGGGCCGCCGCCTGCTCGCGCTGCTGATCGACTGGCTGGCCAGCACGGTGGTGGCCATCGTCCTCTTCCACTCGGCCGGCTGGACCCTGGTGGTCTTCTCCGTCGAGGTCTACCTGCTCACCGCGCTGACCGGGTTCACGGTGGGGAAGCGGCTGCTGGGCCTGCGGGTGGCCCGGCTGGACGGCAAGCCGGTGGGGCTCCTCTGGTCGCTCGTGCGCACGATCCTGCTGATCACCGTGATCCCTCCGCTGGTCAGCGACCGGGACCTGCGCGGGCTGCACGACCGGGCGGCGAACACGATCGTGATCCGCGCCTAGCTGTACCCGCTGGCCTGGCCCCTGCGGACCGGGCCGCTCCGGGTCCCGGCCCGGCGCGCGGCTAGCGGATACGGGGCCGTGGCTGCCGGGGCATCCGGCCGGACTTCGGCATCGGCCCCTTGGGCGCCTGGAGAGACTGCGGCAGGGCCTTGAGCCGGTAGTTCAGCTCGGTCACGTCGCCGCCCTTCAGGTTACGGGGCAGCCGCATGATCTTCCGCTGCAACTTGCGGATCGGCACCTGGCCGTCTTCGTTGCCGACCTGGAAGTCATAGATCGGCGTCTCGTGGGCGACCCGGGAGATCCGCTTCTTCTCGGCCGCGAGCAGGCTGGGCAGACGGGTCGGGGATCCCTCGCCGACCAGCACGACGCCCGGCTTGCCGACGGCCCGGTGGACCACGTCCATGTTCCGGTTGGCCGACACGGCCGGGGTGACGGTCCAGCCGCCGCGCATGCTCTGCAGGATCGCCGCGGCCGCACCGGGCTGCCCCTCGACCGCCGCGTACTGCGCCGACTGGGCGAACCGCCCGAACATCATCATCGCGGCGGCCAGGCCGCCGAGTACGCCGATCGGGATCAGCACGCCGCCCAGGCCGGTGAGCAGGCCGACGATCACGAAGACGGCGATGACGCCGACCGCGGTCAGCGCGATCAGGGGGAGGGCCCTCGGATTCTGCTTGCGGACTATCCCCGCGACCATGCGGATCTGCTTGATGCGGCCCGGAGGGACCGCATCCGCGCCGTCCTTCCGGTTCGCCGTACTGTTCGCCATGGAGGGCAGGATACGAGTCAGCGGGCCTGAGGGGAAACTGCAGTCCCCGCCGGCCGGGCCCGGCGGGTCATCGCCTCGCGGTACAGGCGCCCCGCGCGGTAGGACGAGCGGACCAGCGGCCCGGACATGACCCCGGAGAATCCCATTTCCCTCGCCTCGGCGCCGAGCGCCTCGAACTCCTCCGGCGGCACCCAGCGCTCCACCGGGTGATGCAGCGGCGACGGCCTCAGGTACTGGGTGATCGTGAGCAATTCGCAGCCAGCCGCCCGCAGGTCGGCCATGGCCCCGGTGATCTCGTGCGCCTCCTCGCCCATGCCGAGGATGAGGTTGGACTTGGTCACCAGGCCGGCCTCCCGGGCCAGCGTGATGACCTGCAGCGACCGCTCGTAGCGGAAGCCGGGCCTGATCCGCCTGAAGATCCGCGGCACGGTCTCGATGTTGTGCGCCAGCACCTCCGGCCGCGCCCCGAACACCTCGGCCAGCCGGTCGCCGGCCGCGTTGAAGTCGGGGATCAGCAGTTCCACCCCGCAGCCCGGCACGGCCGCGTGGATCTCACGGGCGGTCTGCGCGTATAGCCACGCGCCGCCGTCATCCAGGTCATCGCGGGCCACCCCGGTCACGGTCGCGTAGCGCAGGCCCATCGAGGCCACTGACTCCGCGACCCGGCGCGGCTCGTCCGTGTCCAGCGGCTGCGGCCTGCCCGTGGCGATCTGGCAGAAGTCGCAGCGCCGGGTGCACTGATCGCCGCCGATCAGGAACGTGGCCTCACGGTCTTCCCAGCATTCGAAGATGTTCGGGCAGCCGGCTTCCTCGCAGACCGTGTGCAGACCCTCCCGGCTGACCAGGCTCTTCAGCGCTGTGTACTCCGGGCCGGTGCGCAGCCGGGTCTTGATCCACGGCGGCTTCTTCTCGATGGGGGTCTGGCTGTTACGTGCTTCGACGCGCAGCAGCCTGCGTCCTTCGGGTGCGAGTACCACCCTCTCAGGGTACGTCCCGGGCGGAGGCGCCCGCGCGCCGCAGCCGGGCGTACCGCGCCCAGCCCAGGGCGCCGGCCGCGATCCCGCCCGTGCCGGCGATCACGAGGACCACGCGCGGGTTGAGCTGGGCCAGCAGGCCGCCGGCCGCGGCCATGCCGACCGACGCCGCACCGAACAGCACGCCGGAGTACAGGGCGAAGACCCGCCCCGAGATGGCCGCCGGGACCCGGTGGTTCAGGAAGCTGCGGGTGGCCACCACCTCGACGCCGTTGGCCAGGCCGCCGATCCCGTAGGCCGCCGCGGCCTGCCAGAGCGTGACCGCGCCACCGGCCAGCGCCACGCCGGTGCCCGCGATGACCGTGCCGGCCAGCGTGGCCAGCGCCAGGTGGCGGTGGCGCAGCCGGCCACCGGCCAGCGTGCCGCCGAGCATGCCCGCGGTCCAGGCGGCGACGAGCACGGAGTACCCCGAGGGGCCCGCCTTGAGCACGCCCTCGGCGAAGGAGACCTCGGCCACGCTGGCCAGGTTGCCGAAAGCCACCATGACCGCGACCACCAGCACCAGCAGGCCTGCCTCACGGTCGGAGCGCAGGAAGCGCAGCCCAGCACTGACCGGCCGGCCAACGGCCCCGGCCGGGGCATCCCGGCCGGCCTGCCTGCCGGCCAGGCCCGCGGGCCCGGGGGCCAGCGGGAGCGCGCGCAGCCCGATCGCGCCCAGGCCGTATACGGCGGCGACCGCGCCCAGGGCCAGGCCGGTGCCGCCGGCCGCGGTGAGCACCCCGGCCAGCAGCGGGCCCGCGGTGAAACCGCCCCAGGTGGCGGCCTGCAGGTAGCCGTTGGCCCGGGTGACCCCGGCCCGGCCGGCCAGCTGCGGGACGATGGTGCCCAGGCCGGGCTGGAGCAGCGCTGCGCACACGCCGAAGCCGAGGGAAAGCCCCAGGATCGCCCCGGTGCCGGTGAGCTGGGTCAGGACCAGGGCCACCACGGTCTGCGCGGCCGCCGCGGCGACCAGCACCGGCCGGGGCGACAGCCGGTCGAGGACCAGGCCCGCCGCAGGCGCGAGGGCCGTGATCGGCACGGTCACCGCCAGGAACACCGACGCGACCGCCCACGAGGCGTGCGAGGTCTGGTACACCCGGCTGGCCAGGGCCACCATGGCGAGCCCGTCCCCGGCCGAGATGAGGATCTGCAGGATGACCGCCAGGCGCAGCGCGTAGCGCGGGGCGGCCCGGTTCTGGCCGGGCAGGCCCGGCTCGGGCCTGCCCGGGGCCGGCACGGCGGGCGGGGACAGCGTGGCGGGCCCGGTCAGCTCAGCGGGGGACGAGGTCGCGTCAGCGACCTGCGGGAGGGACACGGGGAAACTCCTAGGACGAGGGCAATCTGGGGCTCGGGGAGGCTGAGAGCGCGGCCGCTGGTCCTAGTACACGCCCGCCAGTTTACCAGGGCAGGCCCCGTGGCCTGGATATTTAACGCGGCGGGAACCCGGCCGGCGGCCTCCGCCCGGCTGGTTCGCGCATATCGATGTGACGCGGGGTGCCCTTGTCGGGGAGCATGGAGGCATGCCAACGCAGTTCGATCCCCCCTCGGGGACACGTGATTTCCTGGCCGCCGACGTCGAGGCGCGTGAGCGTGCCTTCGCGGTGATCCGCTCGGTGTTCTCGCGGTACGGGTTCGAGCCGTTGCAGACGCCGGCCTTCGAGCGCCTCGACGTGCTGCTGGGCAAGTACGGGGAAGAGGGCGACAAGCTCATCTTCAAGATCCTGCGGCGCGGCGAGCACGAGGCGTCTGGTGAGGCGGACCTGGCCTTGCGCTACGACATGACGGTCCCGCTGGCCCGGGTCGCCGCGGCCTACGGGAGCCAGCTGCCCACCCCGTACAAGCGGTACGCGATGGGCTCGGTATGGCGGGCGGACCGGCCCGGCCGGGGCCGCTTCCGCGAGTTCGTCCAGTGCGACCTGGATACCCTCGGCACGAGCTCCGTGCTGGCCGACGCGGAAATCATCTGCGCGGTGCACGACACGCTGGCCGAGCTGGGCGTCCCGGACTTCCGGTTCCTGCTCAACTCCCGGCACGTGCTGGCCGGCCTGCTGGAGGCGTTCGGCGTCCCCGCCGGGCTGGGCGCGGGCGTCCTGATCACGCTGGACAAGCTCGACAAGCTGCCTGCCGCGGACGTGACCGACGAGCTGGCCGGGCGGGGCCTGGCCCGCGGCACCGCGGAGGACCTGGTCGCCGCCATGACCGCCGCGGACGCGGACGAGCGGATCCGGGCCGCGCTCAAGCCGAGCGAGGAGGGCGCGGCCGGCCTGGACGAGGTGGACGAGGTGCTGTCGCTCGTCCGGGCGCAGGTCCCGGCAGGCCGGATCGAGTTCACCCCGCGCATGGTCCGCGGGCTGAGCTACTACACCGGCCCGATCTGGGAGGTCGTGGCGGACGGGGTGGCCGGGTCCATCTCATCGGGCGGCCGCTATGACCACCTGATCGAGCAGCTGGGCGGCCCCGGCGTGCCGGGCACCGGCGGGTCGCTGGGCATCGAGCGCATCCTCCTGCTGCTGCCCGACGGTGCCCGCTCCGGCCGTCCCGGGCGGCTGGATGTGGCCGTCACCATCCTGGGCCCGGAGTTCGCGGCCCGCGGCTTCGCGTTCGCCGGGGATGCCCGCCAGGCGGGGCTGCGGTCCAGCGTGTACATGGGCTCGTCGGGGAAGCTGGGCCGCCAGCTCAAGTGGGCCAGTGACCAGGGCGCGCGCTGGGCGCTGATCTACGGCCGCCAGGAGGAGGAAGCCGGCGTGGTCACCGTGCGGGACATGGACAGCGGCGAGCAGGTGGTGGTGCCGGCCGGGGAGCTGGCCGGCTACCTGGCCGGGCAGGCCCGGGCCGCCGAGGCAGCGGGCTAGCCGCCGGGCCGCCGCGCTAGCGGCCGGGGAGCGCCGCGGGCGCACCGGCGTCACCCGGCGGGCGGTCCAGCGGGCTGGTCCGCTTGCCGGCCGTGAACACCGGCTCATGCTGCAGCAGGCACGTGTCCGGGATCTCGTCGTTCACCCGCTGCTCGTGCAGCTGGCGCTGCAGCTCCAAGCCGCGCGGGTAGGGAAGGGGCTGATTGCCGAGGCCGAGATGCAGGTAGACCAGCTCGTCTCTCACGCTGCCCACGATAGCCGCGGGCCCGGCTGCCCCCGGCCAGGCTGGCTTCCAGCGATCTCCCAGCGAAAGCACAGGCGCCGGCGTGGGAAGCAATGCCCTGCGCGGGGTAGTTACCGCCTAGGGAGGTACTTCGCGTGATAAATGTGGACGAGCTTCGCCGGATGAGCCCGGACGAGCGTGCCGAACTCGCCTGTGCCCTGGCGGCCCTGGAGGGATCCGCTCGCGGGGACGCGGCTCCCGGCGGCCCGCGCACCGAATCCGACCTGCCCGGCAACCCCCGGAGCCGGGCCATCGCGCTCGTCGCCATCATCGGCTGCTGCCTGGTGCTGGCCGCCTGGATCGGCGTACTCGCCGTCACCCTGCCCCGCTACTACCGCTCCGGTGGCTGGCGGGGGGCCTGGATCGGCTTCGACCTCGGGCTGCTCATCACGTTCGCGGTCACCGCCTGGGCCGCCTGGCGGCACCGCCAGCTGGTCATCGCCTGCCTGGTGGTCCTGGCCACCCTGCTGTGCTGCGACGCGTGGTTCGACGTGACCCTGGACCTGCGTACCCGTGGTTTCCTGGTCAGCCTGCTGATGGCGCTGTGCGTCGAGCTGCCACTGGCCGGGCTGGCCCTCATCGGCGCCCGCCGCCTGATGAGGCTGAACGTCAGGGCCGCGAGCCGGTCAGGACGGGTGCCTCCGCTGTGGAAGATCCCGCTGTACGGCCTGGAAACCCGCGGCTTCCGCACCCTCATCCCGGCGGAGCCGTGCCCCCCGGAGCCGCCCGGCGAGCCCGGCGAGGTCATGGCGTCCGGGCCGGCCATGTCAGCCCGGGGTGCTCCCGAGTAATACTCCCGGCCGGGCGCCCGGTTCCTCTGCTCTCCGCGAATATCCCTGGCCTTGCGTGCCGTCCTCGGCGCAGGATGCCGGCATGGCGCACTTCACTTCCTACGACGGCGCGAAGCTGGCCTACCACCGGGCCGGGTCCGGCCCCCCGCTGGTCTGCCTGCCCGGAGGCCCGGGCCTGGAACCCGGCTACCTGGGTGACCTCGGCGGGCTGGGGCGTTCCCGCGAGCTGATCCTCCCCGACAGCCGGGGCACCGGGGACAGCGAGGTGCCTGCCGACCCGGTGGCGTACCGCTGTGACCGCATCGCCCGGGACGCTGACGCGCTGCGGGCGGAGCTGGGCCTGGAGCGGATGGACCTGCTCGGCCACTCGGCGGGCGGGACCGTGGCCCTGCTGTACGCGGCGGCGCACCCGGAGCGGGTCGGCCGCCTGATCCTGCTCACGCCCAGCGTGCGCGCACTCGGCCTGACCTTCAGCCAGGAGGAGCAGCGGGCCGCCATGCGGCGGCGCTCCGCCGAGCCATGGTTCGAGGCGGCCTGGGCCGCGGCGCAGGCCGCGGACGACGGGGATGACTCGGCGGAGACCACGCTGGGCTACCAGCCCTTCTGCTACGGCCGCTGGGACGACGCAGCCCGGGCCCACGCGGCGATGGGCCTGCACGGACGGGCCGGGCCGGCCAGGTCCGGCTTCTACGCCGAGGGGGCGTTCGACCCGCCCGCGATCCGGGCCGCGCTGGCCCGCCTCACCGCCCCGGTGCTGGTGTACGCGGGGGAGGTGGACGCCGTGTCCCCTCCGGACCTGCTGGCCCGGGCGGCCGGGCTGTTCCCCCGCTGGGACCTCATCGTGCAACCGGGCGCCGGACACTATCCCTGGCTGGATGACCCCGCCCGGCTCAGCAGTGCGCTCAGCGCCTTCCTGTCCGGGGCGTCACCCGGGACCCGGCCAGGTACAAGCTAGGCGGCGGATCCGGCCGGCTGGAGTTCGGCGGAGAGCGCAGCGCGCAGGTCGGGCTGGGTGAACCCGTAGCCGGCCTCGCGCAGCACCCGGGGCAGGACCCGGGCGCTGGTCATCAGGTCGCTGGTCACCTCGCCGAGGGCCATCGTCAGCACCGGGGACGGGATGCTCAGCAGCGCCGGGCGGTGCAGCGCGCCCGCCAGCGCGGCGGTGAAGGCCGCGTTGGTCTCCGCGGTCGGCGCGGTCAGGTTCACCGGCCCGGATATCTCCTGGTGATCCAGCAGGAAGCGGGCGGCGCCGATCCAGTCGGCCAGGGCCACCCAGCTCATGAACTGGGTGCCCGGGCCGAGCCGGGCGCCCAGCCCCAGCCGGAAGGGGAGCAGCAGCCGGGCCAGCACCCCGCCGTGCCGGGAGATGACGATGCCGGTGCGCAGGGTGGCGACCCGGATCCCGGCCTGCCGGGCCGGGTCGGCGGCCGCCTCCCAGTCCTTCACCACCCCGGCCAGGAACCCCTGGCCCGCCGGGGCCGACTCATCCACTTCCCGGCGGCCGGTATCCCCGTACCAGCCGATGGCGGAACCGGAGAGCAGGACCGCGGGCGGCTGGCTCATGGCCGCCAGGAACTCGGTGAGGGCCCGGGTGCCCTGCACCCGGCTGGACCGGATCTCCTCCTTGTAGGAATCAGTCCAGCGATGGTCGGCGATTCCCGCGCCGGCCAGGTGAACGACCGCGTCGGTGCCGTCGAGGGCGCCGGGCGCCAGGCTGCCCCGGGGGGTCAGCGGGTCCCAGGCGATCTCTGCGGCCGACGCGGGCGTGCGGCGCACCAGCGTGACCACCTGGTCCCCGCGGTCCCGCAGCGAGGCGGTCAGAGCGCTGCCGATCAGGCCAGACGCCCCGGTCACCGCGACTTTCATGGCTGCCCCCGTTTCCTCGCGCGCGGCCCGTCGGGCCCGTCGCTTGAGTCTTCGTTGGCCGCGGGACCCGCGGACGCCTGGCCCGGGTTCAGGCCGGTCCCGTGGCTAGAGCCCGAGTTCCGCCTCGAAGGCCCCTTCCTCCAGGCGGGCTTTCACGGTGCCCAGGAAGCGCGCCGCGTCGGCCCCGTCCACCAGCCGGTGGTCGTAGCTGAGGGCCAGGTACACCATGGACCGGACGGCGATCACCTCGCCGAGCGCCGGGTCCTGCACGACCACCGGGCGGCGCACCACCGTGCCGGTGCCGAGGATGCCCACCTGAGGCTGGTTGATGATCGGCGTATCGAACAGCGCGCCGCGGCTGCCGGTGTTGGTCAGGGTGAACGTGCCCCCGGCCAGGTCGTCCGGGCTTACCTGACCGCCCCGGGTCCGGGACGCCAGGTCCGCGATCTTGCGGGCCAGGCCGCCCACGTTGAGGTCGCCGGCGTTACGGATGACGGGGACCATCAGCCCCCGCTCGGTGTCCACGGCGATGCCGAGATGCTCCGCGTCGTGGTAGGTGACCTGGTTGCCATCCGGTTCGATGCTGGCGTTGAGCCGCGGGTGCACCTTCAGCGCCTCCACCGCGGCCAGCGCGAAGAACGGGAGGAAGGTGAGCTTGACCCCCTCGCGGGCCTCGAAATCGGCCTTGGCGCGGTCCCGGAGCCTGGCGATCGCGGTCACGTCCACCTCGACCACGGTGGTCAGCTGCGCGGACGTCTGGAGGGACTCGACCATGCGGCGGGCGATCAGCTGCCGGGCCCGGGACATCCGCTCGGTCGTGCCGCGCAGGTGGGAGGGCTCGATCGCGGGCCGGGACGGCCCGCCCTGGGCCTGCGCCGCCGGCGCGGCCCGGCCGCGGGCTGCGCGGCCGCGGCGGACTGCTGCGCCGCCGCGATGGCCTCACGCCGGACCCGGGCCGCGTCGACCACGTCCTGCTTGCGGATCCGGCCGCCGACCCCGGTCCCGGTGACGGTGGCCAGGTCCACGCCGTGCTCGGCGGCCAGCTTGCGGACCAGGGGGGTGACGTACGGGCCGTCCGCCGTCCCCAGCGGGGAGGCGGCCCGGGCCGCCCCGCCGCCTTCGGGTGCCGGCGGCGCGGGAGCCTGCTGTGCCGGAGCCGGGGGCGCGGGCGGCGGCGGGGGAGCGGGCGGCGGCGCCGCCGGGGTGGCCGGCTGGGACCGCTGCCAGATGTCGGCGTGCTGCTGCGGTGCGCTGGCCGGCTGCTCCAGGTCCTGCGGCGGCGCGGCGGGCTCGGCGGCCTGCGGCGGCTGCGCGTAGCTGGGCGCCGGTGCGGGGGGCTGGTACGCGGCCGGCGGCTGGTATCCGCCAGCGGGCTCCTCGCTGCCCTGGTACCCGCCCGCGGCCGGGTACGGGTACCCCGCCTCGGCCGGGGCCTCGTCCGCGGCCTGGAGGTCCGGCTCCGGCCCCGCCTGGTAGCCGTCCGGGCTCTCAGCGGCCGCGGCCGGCTCGGCCTGGCCGTCTGCCCCGTCGGCCGCGGCAGGGGCCGCGGTCTCGGCGCCGGCCTCGTCGATGACCGCGAGCTCGGCGCCGACCGCGACCGTCTCGTCCTCGGCCACGGTGATCCCGCGCAGGATCCCGGCTACCGGGGACGGGATCTCGGTGTCGACCTTGTCTGTGGAGACCTCGAGCAGCGGCTCGTCCGCCTCGACGCGCTCACCCTCCTTCTTCAGCCAGCGCGTGACGGTGCCCTCGGTAACGCTCTCACCGAGCTGGGGCATGGATACGGAGACCGACATGGCTTCCCGTGACTCCTTCGCTGTTCGACACTCACAGTTGCGGCTGTGTTGGGGGGTGCGTGGCCCGCCCGGGCTACGCGTGCATGTGCAGGGGCTTCCCGGCCAGCGCGAGGTGCGCCTCGCCGATCAGCTCTGACTGGGTGGGGTGCGGGTGGATGAGCTGGGCCACGTCATACGGCAGCGCCTCCCAGTTGTAGATCAGCTGCCCTTCGGCGATCAGCTCGCCGACCCGGGCGCCGACCAGGTGGATGCCCAGCACCGGCCCGGGCGTGCCGTCCGGCCCGCCGGTGGCCGCCGCGATCAGCTTCGCTGCGCCCTGGGTCTGCAGGATCACGCTCTTGCCGTTGCCGCCGATCGGGTAGGTGAGCTCGGTGACCTCGATGCCGCGCTCCTTGGCCATCGCCGACGTGATGCCCACCGAGGCGACCTCCGGGTCGCTGTAGGTGACCCGGGGCACGCCGTCGTAGTCGATCGGCGTCACCTTCAGGCCGGCCAGCCGCTCCGCGACCAGGATGCCCTCGGCGAAGCCGACGTGAGCCAGCTGCGGGCCGGGGATCAGGTCCCCGACCGCGGAGATCGTGGGCACGCTGGTGCGGCAGTACTCATCGACCTGCACGTACCCACGCTCCACCGTCACGCCCGCCGCCTCGTAGCCCAGGCCGGCCGAGACCGGCCCGCGGCCCACCGCGACCAGGAGCAGGTCGGTGTCCAGGGTCTTGCCGCCGGCCAGGCTGACCGTCAGGCCGCCGCCCTGATCCTTGACCCCCTCGAAGCGGGTACCGAGCTCGTAGCCGATGCCGCGCCGCCGGAACGCCCGCTCCAGCAGCTTCGAGCTGGCCTCGTCTTCCAGCGGGAGCAGGTGCGGCAGCATCTCGACGATGGTGACCTCGGCCCCGAAGGAGCGCCACACGCTGGCGAACTCCACGCCGATGACCCCGCCGCCGAGGATGACGGCCGACCGCGGCACGCGGTCCAGCCGGAGCGCCTGGTCACTGGTGATGACCCGCTCGCCGTCGATCTCCAGCCCGGGCAGGCTCTTCGCCTCGGACCCGGTGGCCAGCACGATGTGCGCGCCCTGGTAAACCGTGTCGCCGACCCGTACCTCAGTCGGCGAGACCAGGGTGCCCTCACCGTAGACCATCTCGATCTTCCGGCTGGCCAGCGTGCTCTGCAGTCCCTTCCAGAGCCGGTCCACGACCTTGTCCTTATAGGCGTGCACGCCGGGCATGTCGATCCCCTCGAAGGTGGACCGGACCCCGAACGCCTCGCCCTCCCGGGCCTGGTCGGCGACTTCCGCGGCGTGCAGCAGCGCCTTGGTGGGAATGCAGCCTCGATGCAGGCAGGTCCCCCCGACCTTGTCCTTCTCGATCAGCGCCACCCGCTTGCCGAGTTCGGCCGCGCGCAGCGCGCAGGCGTAACCGCCGCTGCCGCCACCCAGGATGACGATGTCGTAGGAACTGTTGCTGTCCGCCACTGATGTGCTCCTTGCTCCGATCAGTTGTCCCCCCAGCGCTAACACCGAGGCCCGGTTAGAGCCTTCCCTCCGCGGCGTCCAGCGCTATCTGAACCAGGGCCCGGGTCGCCGCGCCTGTCCCGCCCTTGGGGGTATACCCGTGTGGCTGGCCGTCATTGAAGGACGGGCCCGCGATATCGAGGTGGGCCCAGCGCACCCCGGCGGGCACGAACTCGCGCAGGAACAGGCCCGCGACGAGCATCCCGCCGCTGCGGTCACCGGCCACGTTGGCCAGGTCGGCCACGGTCGAGTCCAGGCCCTTGCGCAGTTCCGCAGGCAGCGGCATCGGCCACATGGCCTCGCCGGCCCGGTCCGCCGCGGCCACCACCGCGTCGCGCAGCGCGTCGTCGTTGGCCATGACCGCGGAGATCCGGGTGCCGAGCGCCACGACCTGGGCGCCGGTCAGCGTGGCCACGTCCACCACGACGTCCGGGGCGTCCTCGGCGGAGCGGGCCAGCGCGTCGGCTAGCACCAGCCGCCCCTCGGCGTCGGTGTTGAGCACCTCGACCGTCTTGCCGCCGTAGATGGTGAGCACGTCGGAGGGGCGCTGCGCGGTCCCGCTCGGCATGTTCTCCGCTATCGGCAGGTAGCCGATGACCCGGACGTCCGGGGCCAGCGCCGCGATGGCCTGCATCGCGCCGATGATCGCGGCCGCGCCCCCCATGTCCGACTTCATGGTCTCCATGGACTTCGGCGGCTTTAGCGACAGCCCGCCGGAGTCGAACGTGATGCCCTTGCCGATGAACACCACCGTCTTGTCCGCCCGCGCTGGCGCGTACTCCATCCGCACCAGCCGTGGCGGGTGCACCGATCCCTGGCCGACGCCCACGATGCCGCCGTAGCCGCCGCGTTCGAGCGCCTTCTCGTCCAGCACCTCCGCCTGCAGCCCGGCGGCGGCGGCCACCCGGGCCGCCTCGTCCGCCAGCGTCTCGGGGAACAAGTCTGACGGGGCGGTGTTGACCAGGTCCCGGGCGAGCGTCACCGCGTCGGCCAGGGCCTGGGCGCGGCGGCCGATGCCGTCCGCGCCGTCCGCTGCCGTCAGCACGGTGATCGCGGCGGGCCGCCGCCCGTCCTGCCGGTACCGGGTGAACGCGTAGCCGCCCAGCAGCGCGCCCACGGCGACGGCCTCGGCCGACGCCGGGTCGGCGGCGGGCAGGGCCAGCGCGATCCTCAGGCCGCGGCGGTCGCCGTTGGCCGCCGCGCGCCCGCCCGCGGCCAGCGTCCTGACGGCCGCGCCCGCCGCGCGGCGCAGCGTCTCGGGGTCGGCGGGACCGCTGCCTTCCGCGCCGAGGCCGACCGCGGCGATCACCGCCGCGGTGACCGGGCCGCCGCCCGGCAGCCGGGTGACTTCCTCGGCCTGGCCGGTCATGCCCAGGGTGGCCAGGGTGGCGGCCAGGGTCCCGCCCAGCGCCTGGTCCAGGTCGGCAGCGCCCGGAGCCAGGACGGGTCCGTCCTGGCCCTTGGTCACCCCGATGACGACGGCGTCCGCGTCGATCGAGCTGGGCGCGCTGGTAGTAAAGGTGAGCGTCGTGGTCACGGCACTGATGCTAGCCCCTGCCCGGGCGAGGCGATCACGCGTCACGCATGGTCGCGCCCGTGGGAAGCGGTCGCTGTGACGAAGATCGCGCGGCAGCCACCGCTACGGCCCGGCCGGCGCTGGCTGCCGGCTGGCCGGGGCGGGTGCAGCAGCCTGCGCGGTCCCGGCGCTGAACAGGTGGCAGCCGCGCGGGTCCAGGCGCAGCCCGACGTGCGCGCCGCGGTCCGCTCGGGCGTCGGAGAAGACGCTGGTCAGGCGCCCGTGCCCGGGAATGTCGATGGCATGCTCGTAGCCCCGGCCGCGGAAGGCTACGTCGGCCACGGTGCCCGTGACGTGGTGCTCGCCGGTGTGGGTGGCGCACAGCTGGACCCCGGTGGGCCGGATCATCAGCAGCGCGGCCGCCTCGCCGATGGGCAGGCTCGGCCCCCGGGCCCGGAACGGCCGCGCCTCGGCCGGCCCGGCCAGCTCCACCTCGACCGCGCCGTCGTCGGCCCGGCCCCGGACCTGGACCGGCAGCTCGCCGGACAGGCCCGTGAAGCGGGCTACGAACGGCGTGGCGGGCGCGGTGTAGATCTCCTCCGGGGTGCCCAGCTGCACCAGCCGGCCCCGCTCCAGGACGCCGACCCGGTCGGCGAGGGCGAAGGCCTCGGCCTGATCGTGGGTGATGTAGACCGTGGTGGCCCCGGCCTCGCGGACCAGCGCGGAGATCTCCAGCCGCATCCGCTCGCGCAGGTCGGCGTCGAGGTTGGAGAGCGGCTCGTCGCACAGGATCAGGCCCGTGTCGGCGACCAGTGCCCGGGCCAGCGCGACCCGCTGCTGCTCACCGCCGGACAGCTCGTTCGGGTACCGCTGGCCGAGCGCGCCCAGGCCGACCCGGTCCAGCATGGCGGCCGCCCGTTCCTGCCCCCGGGCCCGGGGCAGCTTGCGGCGGCGCAGCGCGAACGCGACGTTGTCGTGGGCCTTCAGGTGCGGCCACAGCGCGTAATCCTGGAACACCATGCTGAGATCCCGCTGGTCAGGCGGCACATGCACGCGCCCGTCGGCCACCATACGGCCGCCGATCGAGATCCGGCCCGAGGTGACCCGCTCGATGCCGGCCAGGCAGCGCAGCAGCGTGGTCTTGCCCGACCCGGACGGGCCGAGCAGCACCAGGAATGTGCCGGGCTCGACGTCCAGCGAGACCTCCCGCAGGGCCTGGTTGCCGCCCTGGTAGGTCTTGCTGACGGAGTTCAGCGAAATCTGCTCAGCCACGGGTTGCTCCTCCGATCCGGCGCCAGCCGGCCGGCGCGATCAGCCGGTAGCCACCCAGCACGATCAGCACCGCGGCCAGGGCGATGGTGACGGCGAGGACCGCCTGCGCCATGCCGACGCCGAAGTGGTAGTTGCTCAGGTTGTCTTCGATGGCGATGGAGGCCGGCGGGGAGCCCGGCGCGTAGAGCAGCTGCGAGATCGGCAGCTCCAGGAACACGCCGCAGAACGTGAGCAGCCAGGCCATGGTGATCGGCCGGGACACCACGGGCAGCACGGCGCGGGCCCAGGCCACCGCGGCCCCGGCCCCGTGCGTGCGGGCCGCGTCCTTCAGCGAGGGCTGCAGCTGGGAGACCGCACCCACCAGCACCCGGGCGTTGGTGGGCAGGCTGGACGCGGCGTAGGCGATGATCAGCAGCGTGGTCGTCTGGTACAGGTTGATGCCGAGCCTCGACCAGAACGGCAGGTTGTACGCGAAGATGTAGCCCGCCGCGAACACCACGCTGGGCAGCGCGATCGCCGCCAGGAGCAGGAAATCCAGGGCCCTGGACGACTTAGCGCGCCGCTGGGCGAGCAGCCACGCGGCGACGAAGCCGCCGGTCACCGTGATGAACGAGGTGACCGCGGCGTAGATCAGCGATCGCTCCAGCGGGCCGATCTGCCCCGTCTCGTGCAGCAGCGCGCGGTAGTTGGCCAGGGTCAGCGTGAAGGATCCGCCATAGTCCCCGAGCAGCGAGGCACTGACCGCCCCGAAGCCCGGCACGCCCAGGGCGACCAGGAAGAACAGTCCCACCCCGCCGGCCGCGGCGAGAGCGGCAGGCCGGCTCAGCTGGCGCCGGATGACCTGGCGGGTCCGCCCGGACAGCATCTGGTAGGACCGGCCGCGCAGCGCGCGGGCCTGGAGCGCGAGCGGGATGGCGATGGCCGCGACCAGCAGGATGCCCATGGCCGAGGCGAGCGGGAAGCTCGGCGGGAAGTTGCCGATCGCCGCGAATAGCTGGTAGGTGGCCAGGCTGAAGTTGGAGTTGTAGGCGAGCGTCGCCGCCACCCCGTAGTCGCTGATCGACTCCGCGAACCCGATGGCCAGCGCGGACCAGATGGCCGGGGCCAGCATCGGCCAGATCAGCCGCAGCGTCGCGGCCCGGCCCGCCCCGTGCACCCGGGCCGCGTCCTCGAACTCCTGGCCGAGCCCGGCCAGCGACGCGGTGATGGCCAGGAACGTGAACGGCACCGAGCGCAGGCCGAGCAGGAGCACCACGCCGAACGGGCCCATGATGGCGTGGGTGACCCAGGGCCAGTCCAGCCCGACCCGGTACATCACGCCGTCCGGCTGGACCAGCCGCTCCCAGCCCAGGGCGGGCAGCCACGAGGGCAGCAGCAGTACCAGCCACATGCCGCCGGCCACGAACCGGCGGCCGGGCAGCGTGGTCCGCCCCGCCAGCCACGCGATCGGGAACCCGATGGCCAGGCCGAGCGCGGCCGCGGCGGCGCTCACCCACAGCGAGTTGGTGATGGCGACCGCGGTCGCGCCGGTGAACGCCTGGCCCAGGTAGGTCAGCGTGAACCACTGCGTGCCCTGGCTGAACAGCCGCGGCGACAGGGCCAGCGCCAGCGAGCTGACGCACGGGACCAGGATGAAGAAGATCAGCGCGGCCCAGAACAGGGGCAGGCCCAGCCGGCCGAACAGGGCCGTGAGCCCCGGCGGTGCGGCCAGCCTGCGCCAGCGCGGCGTGCCCGGCCCGGCGGGAGCCGGGCCGGGCACGAGCACTTCCCTGGTGGCGGTCACTGGCGCCCGCCACCGGTGGTCCGGGGCAGCGTCATCAGCGGACGATGCTGCCGTCGAACCAGGTGTTGACAGTGGCCTCCCTGGTGCCCCAGGTGTACGGGTTGATGGTCTGGGTCTTCACGCCGGCCAGGGAGGGCAGCGCGGGCAGCGGGCTGACCCCCTGGAGCACCGGGTAGTACAGCGAGTCGCCGGTCGGGTCGCCGGACTGCATGACCTTCTGGCCGGCCGGCGAGAGCACGAAGCTGATGAACTTCTCCGCCTCGGCCCGCTCGGCCGCCGGTGCCTTGGCGTCGATGCCGATCGCGCTGGGCAGCACGGTCACCGGGTCCAGGTACTTGACGGTCAGCTTCTTGTCGCCGAGGACGGCGCCGATGCCCGCGGAGCTCTGCACCAGGGCCAGCTTGATCTGGCCGCTGGTCAGCGCCTGCAGGGTGGGGCCGTTCGTCGGGTGGATGATGAGGCCGTTCGCCTTGAGCCTGGTGAAGTAGCCCTCGCCCGCGCTCACCCCGCCCAGGTAATTCATCATGCCGGCGATGAACGGGTACGTCGGCCCGGACTGGGACGGGTCGTTCATGCCGACCTCGCCCTTGTACGCCGGGGACAGCAGCTGCTGCCACGTCGAGGGCGGGCTGGTCACCTTGGTCTTGTCGTAGACCATCGCGGCCATCAGGGTCACGCCCGTCGGCGTGAAACTCTTGTCCGAGGGCAGTGACTGCTGGCCGAGCGTGTCCCACTTCACGTTGGGCTCGAAGCCCTTCTGCAGCAGGCCCTGCTGGTCAAGGCCGGCGAACGCGGTGGCGCCGTCCACCCAGAGCAGTCCCCAGTTCGGGTTGTTCCTGGACGCCTCGATCTGGGTCAGCAGCGGCCCGGTCGAGTTGTCGTCCAGCTTGACCGGGATGCCGGTGGCCTTGGTGAACGCGGCGGTCATGGCGTGGTCGTAGCCCTGCGCCGAGTACACGACCAGGGTGACCTTGCTGGGCTTCGTGCTCGCAGAGCTCGAGGCGTTGGTCGAGGAACAGCCGGCGACCGCGACTACGCCGGCAGCCAGAAGGCCAGTGATCATCAGGAGCTTGCTGCGCCGAGGGGTGTGCTTCATGAGCCGCAGATTGCACTAGCTGTTCGTACGGAGAATGACTAGACGGTGGCCTGCAAGTTAAGCGTGCAGTACATGACGGATCTAACAGTCGTTACTTCTAAGTTCTGACAAAGGTTAGGCTTATCGTGGCCTCCGGGATGGGGTCTGCGGGTATGAAGGAAGGTCGGCGGATGCCGTCGCACCGCTGGATCGATCGCGTGAGGAGGTGAACGGTGGCCAGCAGGTACCGCCCTGGGCGGTCAGTGGCCGTCTTCTTCTTCGGCGTAGACCCGCGCCGCGTAGTCATCGAGCGACTGCTGGCAGGTCTCGAGGGCCTTCTCCGCCTCGGGGCGGCCGCTCGAGCCGAACGCGTCGCGCGCGCGGACCCGGGCGAACCAGGTCCGCAGCTTGACCAGGTCAACTTCGTTCTCCTCCAGCTCGGCGTAGGTGAAGTGGCTGGCCACGTACTCCTTCTTCACCTGGCCCAGGAAGTCCTCGCAGCGGTCAACGATCTCCTCGTACTCGTCGTTGCGCGCCGCCTGGAACGACGCCCGCACTTCCTGCTCGCCCGCCAGCACCCGGCACGACAGCAGCGCCGCGGTGCCTTCCATGTCGAGGATCTGGCTGCGCAGCTTGCGCATGGCCCGCTCGTTGCCGACGCTGGCCGGCAGCGCGGCCGCCGAGTTCTGCAGGTAGATCGCCCCAAGGCTCTTGAGCCGCCGCCATACCGCCGACCGGAGGCGGCTGGGCTCGGACGGCACCCGGTAGATGAGGACCAGCCATCCCTCTTCCGGCGCGCGTTCGGCGTCAGCCATGCCCTCATTCTCTCAGAGATCAGTGATCACCCTGTGCCGTCCCTGACGGCGACACTGGAGGTTCCGTGAATGCCGCTGCGCTCGTCCTCTTCCTCACCGTCTTCGTGGCTTGTGCCGTCGAAGCGGTGGAGGCGCTCACCATCATTCTCGCCGCCGGGCTGACCCGCGACTGGCGTTCCACCTTCCAGGGCATGACCGCGGCTCTGGTCGTGCTGGCGGTGGTGGTCGCCGCCGTCGGGCCCGCCCTGACCCTGTTCCCGCTGTGGATACTCCGCCTGGTGGTGGGTGCGCTGCTGGCCGTGTTCGGGCTGATGTGGCTGCGCAAGGCCATCCTGCGCGCCTCGGGGTACAAGGGCCTGCACGACGAGGCGGGCATCTACGAACGTGAGGTGGCCGCCGCCCAGACCGCGGCCAAAGGCGGCCGGTACGGCGTCCGCGACTGGTACGCGTTCACCCTGTCGTTCAAGGGAGTGCTGCTCGAAGGCCTGGAGGTTGTGTTCATCGCGATCACCTTCGGCGACAACCAGGGGAACCTGGGCCTGGCCGCGCTGGGCGCCGCCGCGGCCGTGCTGGTGATCGCGGGAGTGGGCATCGCCGCCCGGGCGCCGCTGGCCCGGGTGCCGGAGAACACCATGAAGTTCGGCGTCGGGGTCATGCTGACCTCGTTCGGCACCTTCTGGGGGGCCGAGGGCGCGGGGGTGCACTGGCCGGGCAATGACGCGGCCCTGCTGGTCGTGATCCCGTTCATCGCGCTCGTCTGCCTGGGCTACACCACCGTGATGCGCCGGGCCCGGACCCAGGCGCAGGCGGCGGCAGCCCGCGCACCCGAGCTGGCCCCGGTCACCGTCACCCAGCCGGCCGCGCCCGCGGACGGCTCGTTCACCCCTGAGGAGAGGCACTGATGCCCGGCTGGCTCCGCTCGTTCGGCGCGTTCTGGTACGACTTCGTCATCGGTGACGACTGGCGTGGCGCCGCGGTCGTCGTCCTCGCGCTGGCCCTCACCGCGCTGCTGGTGCACGGGGCGGGCGTGAACGCCTGGTGGCTGCTGCCGGTCGGCGTGATCGTCGCGCTCGGCTGGTCGCTGCGCCACGCGGTCAAGTCCTAGCCGGGAAAGGCGCCCGGCCGCGGCGGCGCGCCCCGTCATCCCGGCGGGGTGAGGCCGAACGTGATCCGGTAATCGCACCGGCCCTGGCAGACGAAGGTGCTGGTCGCGTCGTCGTCGGCGAACGAGTAGGCGTACGGCTCGGCCTTCTTGAACACGGCGGCGTAGTCCACCGGCCACTGGGCCGGGTTGCACGCCGGCCGCGGCGCCCACGCGCCGCGGCAGCAATACTGGTCGGTGCCGAACCGTGCGCACGCGGACTCGCAGCCGACTACGGCGCCGGCCGCCTTCACCCGCAGCGCGCTGGGGCAGTTCACCGGCGTGGTGCAGCCGGCCGCCACGCAGCCTTTCCGGCTGACTTGGTTGGCCGCGGAGCCGTGGGTGAGGTTGATGAACATCGGCAGATTCGAGCCTGCGAATGTGCCGATTTTGACGTCAATATTTGGGTCATTCCAGGGGGAAAGGCCTGCCTCAGCGCAAAGGGAAATGAAGACGGGTCCTCGCCCCTCCAGCAACCCCAGCTCGCGAGACCGGGTGATCGCCTGGCGGCATGAGGTGGCAAGCACCGTGACCGTGACCACAATCGCCGGCGATACCAATCACCCGAACGCGAATGCGGCGCCCTTGACTTTGCCGCGCTGGGAGGGCGGCACCACGATGAATGCGGTCAGCGACAACGGATCGAATGCTATCGCCAAGCCGATCAGGACAAGATCAAGCACATGGCCGCACCCCATCTTGCCCCGATGGAAGGCGCCCTGATAATGGTCGCCCCCGGGTCTTGGCAGCGCGGACCGATCGCCGGTCCGCCAGCATACGCATCGGATCTTCAGACGCCTTCGAGGGCTTCCAGCCGCCCGGATCGGACGGCGGCGACGAAGTCCAGGTAGTCGCGCTCGTTCTGGTCGGCGTAGCGCAGCGAGAAGTCGGTGATCGACCGGTCGAACGCGTCGCTGTCACCGAGGTATTCGGCGATCGCGACCGGGTCGCCGGACCGGGCGTGTGCCCGCGCCAGGGTCCACCCGCACATCTGCCCGTAGTAGGTGAGCGTGACCGGCGCCATCAGCTCGACCAGCGCCGAGCCCTTCATGTCGCGGAGCTGGCGCCAGTAGAAGTGCCGGTTCACGTCTATCCCCTTGGTCCAGCCCAGGTAGATGTCGCTGGCAGCCTGCATCATCCGCTGTCCGTGCACCACCCGCGCCCCGTGCTGCCGGTAGCGGCTCTTAGGCAGGTAGTCCTCCAGCACCGAGGCCGTCGCCTCCTTGATCTGCAGGAACAGCGGGTCCTGCGCGTCGCGTCCCTGTAGCAGGACGATGAACGCCCGGGTCCCCACGCTGCCGACCCCCACCACCTTGCGGGCCGCGTCCACGATCTCGAACCGCTCCAGCAGGTGCCGCCGGTCGGGTTCCAAGGTGGCCCGGTAGGCGCGGAACTGGTCGCGGATCAGCGGCATGACCTCGTCCGCGGACAGGCCGTAGGTCGCGGCCAGGTCGCGGGCCGGGACAATGACCGGCGGCTGGCTGACGATGCGGTAGGTCCCGTCAACCAGTTCGCCGAGCTTGGACAGCGCCTGCAGGCTGTCCCGCGTGTGTGCCTTCGCGGCAGTCTTCTCCGCCCGCTTCTCCGCTCGCTTGGCCAGCTTCTGCTGCTCACCCTTCTTCCCGTTCTTCGCCCCCCCTGGCATGTTTCTTCGTCTCGGCCACCGTGCTGCGGATCGCGCCCCTCAGTTCGTTCTCATCCAGGCGGGCGTACCAGACGTCCATCGTCGGCATCTGCGCGAACGCGGCCATGGCCTCCCGGTACGCCGTCACCGACGTCTGCGTCGCCGCGCGCGCGTCGGCCTTGGAGAACCCGTTGTTGCGGGCCGCGATCATGAAACTCGCCGCCATCCGCTTCACGTCATACTCAAACGGCCCCGGCAGCGTCTCATCGAAGTCGTTCAGGTCGAACAGCAGCGTCCGTTCCGGGGAGGCGAACAGGCCGAAGTTCGACAGATGCGCGTCACCGCACAGCTGGGCGTCTAGACCCGCCACCGGGGTACCGCTCAGGTCCGCTGCCATGACCTTGGCCGCGCCCCGGTAGAAGGTGAACGGCGAGACCATCATCCGGCCATGCCGGACCGGCACCAGATCCGGCTCCCGGGTAAGGTTCTGAGCCTTCAGCAGGGCAACCGGGTCAGGGCGATCGGCGGCCGGGCGCCAGCCCGCGTGACTCGACGGAGGCGTCTGCTCACGGGTCTGCTTGCCAGCAGCCCTGCGCTCATCGATGCTCGGATGCGCGATCACCTGCACCGCCATCCCGCTCACCTCCCGTTCCGATCGGCCAGCCTGGCCTGGGTGTCAAGCCTGGGCGTCGGACCTGCCCACGCCAACCGGGAAACGGCCGCTGGGACATGTTCCCGGCTCTCCAGCTCCTCTGCGTTATACCTTGCCGCGCCGCGGCTCAGCGCACATCGCTCGGCCAGGATAAATTCGACCGCGCTACCGATCTGACGCGAAAATAGGACCCTGGCTAGGCGCGCGGCAGACGGTCAGCAAGAAGAGGCGGCCACCGCGACGGCCAAGGTCGCCCCGGCCAGGCGCTGTTCGGCGACCAGCGCGGATTGCTGCAAGCTCCGCTTCATGGCCACGATGGCGGCGATGGGCATCCAGGCGTGTGCAGCCCAAAAGGTAATTGCGGCGATCGACAGGGCGACGGCACGGAGCACCGCAAAGAAGATCACTCGCCTAGTCAGCTGGGCCCATCCCGGCGGGCGCGGTGCTCCGGACGGCAGCGTGGGTGGCCTCCCCGAACCCGCCGTAGGAGTATTCACGCCAGCCGGAACCTGTGCCCAGGGCGCCTGCGGCATCACTGCGTGATTCGCTGCGCCCGACCCTGGACAGAACCCGCCGGCTGTCAGGCTCGGCAGCAGTCGGGTTCGGGGGAGGGGCCTGGGCGGACAAAACCCGGAACCGGGTTGGCGGGAGGCTTCTGGGAAGACCGCACATCCCAGGGCGCCAAGGGATGCCACTGATTAGACCAGGTGCCGGAGACCGTCCTGCCGTGTGTCCAGGCTGTCCGCCTGAGTCCCGTACCGTCAGGTCAGTCCCGCGAGAAAGGTGCGAGAGATTGGCTGCTGACGCGTGCCGTTCGCTGTTTGTGGAGCTGTCACCGTGTCCGCTCGCAGCAGATTGCCCGCGTGTGCGGTCGCGCGCCGGATGCCTGTGATCAGTCGGCAGGCTCGCTCACGGGTTGCGCGGACGGCTGCCGGACCGGGATGCGGCGGCTGAAGGGCACCGCGATCAGCGCGACGACGGCGAGCACCGACAATGCTGCGCGCAGTCCGTCGATGCGGGCGGTTGTGTTCTCCTGGACGATCGCGTCGGCCGTCTTCGGCGGGCGCGCCGGCTTTGTCGAGCTGGGTCTTCAGGTCCTGGTCGGAGATGAACGGGGCACCTCCGGCCAGCTGGACCTGCGCCTTGGAAGCAACATCTTTGGGGACGGCAGGGTTGTTCAGCACGCCGGTCAGGAATGACGCGGTCAGTGCCGAGATGAGCACCGCGCCCGATAGTGCCGTCCCGATCGACGCGCCCAGGTTGGTGACCGTGTTCTGGACCCCGCCGACTTCACCGCTCTGCTCATCAGGCACCGAGGACACGGTCACGGCCCCGAGCTGGGAGGCCAGCGCGCCGACCCCAAGGCCGGCGAGCAGCATCGGCCAGGTCACGATCTCCGGCCCGGCGCCCGCGTCAAGCGCGGCTAGCATGACCACGATGCCGGCGAACAGGCAGAGGAACCCGATCTGGACGATGCGGCGTGGTGAGGCGTGCGGGAAGAGGCGGGGAACGCCTGCGGCGGCCAGCAGCAGCGTCAGGGACAGCGGCAGCAGCCGGACGCCGGTCGCGATCGCGGACAGCCCGAGCGCCACCGACAGGAACAACGGCACGGCGAAGAACAGGCCCGCTTGCAGGAAGTACTGGAAGAAGAACGCCACGAGTCCGCCCCGCAGCGTCGGGTTCCGCAGTAGCGCCGGATCCAGCAGCACGGCGCGGGCCACGCGCGAGACGGTGGTTCTCCCACCAGAAGAAGACCCACAGCACGATCCCGCCCGCCAGGATCAGCCAGATCACCGGCGACAGCCCCAGCCCGCAGGCTGGCTGGGCTTGGGCTGGACGAAACCCCACGTCCCGGAGCGCAGGATGCCGTACACGACCAGGCCGAGGCCGAGCGCGGACAGCACGGTCCCCACCACATCGAGCCGCGCGCCCGCCTCGGCCGGGGTATCGGCCATGCGCCGGGCGAGCCCCAAGATGATGAGCACGATGAGGACTTCCCCGACGAACACCCATCGCCAGGACAGGTACGTAGTGCACAAGCCGCCGATCAGCGGTCCGGCCGCCACCGCGATCGCGCCTGCTGAGGCGACGAGCCCGTACGCGCGCGGGCGCTGATCAGCTGCGAAGTTCGACGCCACCAGCGCGACGACGGCCGGCAGGATCAGCGCGGCCCCCGCCCCTTCCAGCACCGACCACCCCGACGATCAGCACGGTCAGGTTCCCCGCGAGCGCGGTGGTCAGCGAGCCGCACCCCGTCGATGACGCACCCGATGGCGAAGGCTCGCTTGCGGCCGAGGATCTGGCCGAGCTTGCCGCCGGTGATCATGAGAGACGCCATCACCAGTGTGTAGAAGGTGATCGCGGTCTGGATGCCGGTCACCGTCGTGCCGACGTCCTTGGCCACGGTGGCGATCGACACGTTCATGACCGAACTGTCCAGCGTCATCAGGAACTGCGCCGAGGCCAGCGTCAGCAGCACGATCCCGCTCGCCGTATGTGTGCGTGCAGTGGTGCTGCCGACCACGGCCCCGCGACTTACATCCATGCA
>CAVPIM010000016.1:0-3925 GCA_963704995.1 uncultured Actinomycetes bacterium
AGCGCCGTCCACACTGCCCGCACCCTCACGCAGGCCGCCACCGGGAAAAATCGTCTCGCCGCGACGCGGGTCTAACTGGGTGAAGGACGAAGGGAAAGGAACCAGACCCATGCGTAAGGCTCATGCCAGCACCGCGGCGGCCGTCGCTCGCGAGATCACCAAGCCGGACGAGCAGTGGCGCCAGGAGCTGACCCCGCTGCAGTACAGCGTGCTGCGCCAGGCGCACACCGAGCGGCCGTTCACCGGCGAGTACGTCCACAACCACGCCGACGGGTCCTACCGGTGCGCGGGCTGCGGGGCCAAGCTGTTCAGCGCCGACGCCAAGTTCGACTCGGGCACCGGGTGGCCCAGCTTCGACCAGCCCGCGATCGCCGAGGCGGTCGAACTGCGGCCGGACAACAGCCTGTTCATGCGGCGCACCGAGGTCGTCTGCCGCCGCTGCGGCGGTCACCTGGGCCATGTCTTCAACGACGGGCCCACGCGGACCGGCGAGCGGTACTGCATCAACTCCTGCTCACTGGCGTTCGAGCCCGCGGGCCAGGACACCGCGCAGCCCGAGGCGCCGCAGCCGCGCGGCTGACCGCGTGGCCGGCCCGGCTCGGGGTGGGCCCACTACCCTGAGCCGGGGAGGGAGACGTGATGAGCATGCCCGGCCGGACCGGCGATCACGAATGGTCGCAGCGGCATCTGTCGCACTACGTCGAGGGTGAGCTGCGGCCCCGCGCACGGCGCCGGCTCGACCGCCACGCGCGCGGCTGCGTGGACTGCGGCCGCGGCATCCGTGCGATGCGCGCACTGGTGTACGCGGTGCAGGGATTGGACGGGCTGGCCGGCGTCCACGCGCCCGCAACCATCTTCGACCGGGTACGGCTGGCCGGGCCCGGCGGCTCGCCCTCGTCGCAGAACGCGTGATGGCTGGGCCGGACGGCCAGGCCCGCGCTCCCGGCTCCGCGGAGACCGAGGCAAGCCTGCTCGCCCGCGCCCGGGCGGGGGACGTGGCGGCGTTCGAGCGGCTCTCCGGCGCGTACGCCGATCGCCTGTTCATGCTGCTGGTCCGGCTGCTTGGCGACCGAGCCGAAGCCGAGGACGTGGCCCAGGAGGTCATGCTGCGCGCCTGGCGGGGCATCGCCAGGTTCCGTGGCCAGTCCAGTTACTTCACCTGGCTCTACCGGATCGCGGTCAACGAGGCCAACCGCGCGCTGGAAAAGCGGGGCCGCCTGCGGCCGGGGTCTCGATCGGCGCGCGGGAACTGGAACTGCCCGCCGCCCCGGAAGAGGAGCCCGCCCGGCAAGCCGAGAACAGCGAACTGCGCCGGGCCTTGGGTAAGGCCCTGGCCGGCCTGCCGCCCCCGCTGCGCACCGCCATCGTGCTCCGCGACGTCGAGGGGCTCTCCACGCAGCAGGCCGCGGAGATCGCCGGTGTCGGCCAGGCCGCCTTCAAGAGCCGGCTGCACCAGGCAAGGTTGCAGGTCCGCGCGGCCATCGGCGACGAGGCCCTGGCCAGCTCCGGCGGATGAGCCGCCGCCCGCGGCACCGACCGGATCCCCATGCCCGGCCAGGCGGGCGATTCCCAGGCGCTGCGGTGAACCGTTGCACCGCCATGCCCGTGACCCATAGGGGGGTTTGCGCCGTTCTGCAGAAGTGCCCGCATATGGGGAGGCCGGCTATGCAGAGAACGATCAATGCACTGATCGCGGCGGGGACGGTGGTCGCGGTGGCGCTCGGCACGGCCGTCGCCGCGGACGCGGCGATCGTCACCTCTCAAGCCAGCCTCGTCAACGGGCAACTGACCATCGTGGGCTCGGGAGCGGTGCCTGACTCGAACGTCTCGGTGGACGACAGCCCCACCACGGGCCAGGCCGATGCCCAGGGCAACTTCACCATCTCGGCCAGCGGGTTCAGCGAGCCCAGTTGCACCGCCACGCTCTACGACGGTTCGGTGTCGGTCGAGGTCACCCTGTCGGGCTGTACGCCCACGATCTCTAGACCCCCCGCCGTCCCCGGCCCGCCCGTCCTGGTGGGGCCGCCCTCTGGCACGTCGGCCACCGAGCCGGTGGCCCTGTCGTGGCAGCCTCCCGCGGCCAGCCCGGGCGTGCACTTCCAGTGGCAGGTGAGCACCAGCCCGAGCTTCAGCACCCTGGTGCTGACCGCGGTCACGGCGGTGAAGGCCACCTCGGCCACGCTCAGCGGCCTGGCTCCCGGCACCTACTACTGGCGGGTCCAGTCGGTGAGCTTCCCGCCGGAGCCGTACTTCCCGCTGTTCGGGAACTGGACCCCGGTGAGTTCGCTGACGATCACCGGGGTGGCGGCCGGCGAACCGGGGACCCCTGCTCTGCAAGCCCCGGCGGCGGGCAGCGAGTTCCACCCGGAAGAGACGTTCCCGTTGACCTGGACCGCGGTCCCGGGGGCGGCCAGCTACCGGCTGCAGATGTCGTCAAGCCCGGCGTTCGCCCCTGGCACCCTGCTCGTGGACGTGCCCGAGTCCACCACCAAGGCACATGCGCCGCTGCTTGGCTTCCAGACCCCGCTGTTCGTCCGCGTTTTCGGGGTGGCGGCCGACGGCACGCTCGGCCTGCCCTCGCCCACCGTCCCACTGACGGTCACCTTCCATGCGCCGGTTCCCCCGGCCCCGGGCCTGCTGACGCCCGCGAACGGCGGCACGGTGGGCCTGCCGATACAGCTCTCCTGGACCCCCGATCCCAATCCGCAGACCGAGGGCTATCAGGTGGAGATCAACAAGACGCCGAACTTCGGCGGCGGCTGCGGCGGCGTCGAGGAGTGCATCACCGGGCTGAGCCAGCCCCGGGACCTGCTCGGTTCCCTGCCGGCCGGCATCCACTACTGGCGGGTGCGCAGCTTCCACGGCCTGTCCGGGCCTGATGCGCAGGCGGCCACGGCCTGGTCGGCCGCGCGGAGCTTCACGGTCTCCAGCGCCGCGCCGCAGGTCAAGAGCGTGACCATCGACGTGTTCACCGAGGGCGGCGTGGTCCTGCGCAGCCACACCCACGTGTTCAGCGGCACCAACGAGGACAACGAGGCGTTCGGGATCGTGCAGCTCACCAGCCCGGCCCCGAGCGGCGGCGAGACCGTCACCCTGACCAGCAGCAACCCGAAGGCGGCGGTGGTCCCCGCGTCCGTCGTGGTACCCGCGGGCCAGGGGCAGAAGACCTTCACCATCCGCCCGCTGCAGGTGCTCAGCCCAGCCAGCCTGATGCTGAGCGCGGCGATCGGCAGCCAGTCCGCCAGCGCGCCGCTGACCGTCGACCCGGCCAGCCTGATGCAGATCGACATCGAGTCCGGGCCGCCCACGCCGAACGTCTTCACCGGCGGGACCCCGGAGATCGGCTCGATCCTGACCAACGGCGTGGCCCCGGTCGGCAACACCTTCAGCCTGTCCAGCAACTCGCCGGCGGCTACCGTCCCGGCCACGGTCGACGTCCTCCCGGGCCAGCTGCCGACCTTCAACATCACCACCCAGCAGGTGGCCACCACCACGCCGGTGGTCATCACGGCCACCTGGCGGGGCAGGAGCATCAAGGTGAACATGACCCTCCAGCCGCCGCCGTCGCTGCAGGCGCCGGCGACCGGGGCGAGCTTCGCCACCGGCCAGGTGGTCATCTTCCGCTGGCACACCCCACACGGCCTGTCCTCGCAGCTCCAGGTCGCCGGCAACCCGTCCTTCAGCAACCCGGCCGTGGACCTCAACACCGACACCGCCCAGGCCTGGGCGGTCATGTCGCTGCCCAGCGGCAAGCTGTACTGGCGGGTGCTCGGCGTTGACCCCTACGGCGTGGATGGGCCACAGCCGGTGGTCCGCACGCTCACCGTCAAGCCACCCAGCGGGCCGCTGCCCGCGCCGGTGCCGGAGTTTCCGGCCAACGGGGCCACGGTGACTGCGGGGCAGCAGGTTTCGTTCTTCTGGCAGC
>CAVPIM010000017.1:0-1970450 GCA_963704995.1 uncultured Actinomycetes bacterium
GCGGGCCGCTGGTGGATGCCTGGGACCGGCGGCGGGTCATGCTGTTCACCCAGTTCATGCTGGCCGCCGGGAGCGCGGGCCTGACCGCCAACGCGCTGGTTCCCCACCCGCAGGTCTGGTCGCTGTTCGCCTGCACGGCCGAGGCGGCGGGGTTCCAGGGCCTGGACTGGTCGGCCCGCCGGGCCTCGCTGTGGCGGCTGGTGCCGCCGGGGGATCTTCCCGCGGCGATCTCCGTGCAGTCTGCCGCGAACCAGCTGACCACGGTGGTCGGCCCGGCCATGGCCGGGCTGCTGATCGCGCACTTCGGGTTCGGGCTGGTGTACGGGCTGGACCTGGCCTCGTTCGGGGTGGCCCTGGTGACCGTGCTGCTGCTGCCCGCGCTGCCGCCGGACCGCGGCGGGCAGCCCCCGAGTTTCGCGTCGCTGATCGGCGGGATCAGGTACGTGCGGTCGAGCCAGCCGCTGGCTGGCATCTTCGTGATCGACCTGGGCGCGATGGTGTTCGGCATGCCCCTGCGCGGTGTTCCCGGCGCTGGCCACCACCCTGTACGGCGGGGGAGCCGCGACCGTGGGGTACCTCAACGCCGCGCCGGGCGTCGGGGCGCTGGCCGGGTCGCTGCTCACCGGGCGGGTAGCCTGGTACACCGGCCCGGCCGGGCGGTGGCGGCCGGCGCGGCCGTGTGGGGCCTCACGATCGCCGCGTTCGGTCTGGTGCCCTGGCTGCCGGCCGCCCTGGTCCTGCTGGCCGCGGCGGGAGCCGCGGACGTCGTCTCGGCGGTGTTCCGCATGATGATCGTCCAGCAGGCGACCCCGGACGGGATGCAGGGCCGGGTGAACAGCCTCATCTACGCCGGGATCCAGGGCGGCCCGCGGCTCGGTGACGCCGAGGCGGGGGCCGCCGCGGCTCTCGGCGGGCCGCAGTTCGCGGCCTGGTCCGGCGGGGTGCTCAGCGTGGTGACCGCCGTGGTGACCTGCTGGCTGCTGCCCGGGATGTGGCGTTATGACTCCTGGGCGGGAAGCCGGGACCGGCCGGGCGCGGCGCCGAGGGCCGGCCCGAGCCGGATCCTGTCGGCTGAGCGCGGCTGGGGTAGCGGCCGGCCGGTCACGGGCGCCGGGTCAGGACCCGCCGGACACGGTCTGCGGCGGCGCCGTGGTCGGCGCCGGAGCCGGGACGGGAGCGGCCGGGGCGGTGCTCGCGGTCCCCGCTGAACTGGCCTTGGCGTGGTGGTGGTGGTGACGCCTGGCGGTCTTGGCCCTGGTCTTGGTGGCGGGGGCGCTGCTGGCCGGGGCCGCGTTGCTGGAGGCGCCGCTGGCCGCCGGTCCGCCGCTGGCGGAGGCGGGCCTGGGGGCGGTGCCGGAACTGGCGGCGGCGTGCGTCGAGCCGGGCAGGATAGCCGCGACCGCGCCCGCCGTGACCACGCCCGCCAGGCCCGCCACGAGGGTGACGGCCCGCAGGTGGCCCTGGCTCCGCTGCCGCTGGAACACGGCGGCGCGCACGTCTGCCCGGCGGTGGTTCATGAAATGTCCTCTTCGCTCAGCGATTCCTGGCCCAGCGGGGGGCGCGGACCGCTGATCAGTGGCTCAGACCCAGCTCAAAGGTTCTCGGCGGGCCATCCACCCACCGTCCGGACAGTACCCGCCACATCGACCAGGCGGGCGGGCAAGCCGAGGTTTGAGAGCCAATCCAGAGCCTTACGGCCGCGGATGATCGCGGCGGTGCTCGCCGTGTTGGCGTCCACGCAGGTCGCGGCGGCCACGGACACGGTGCGCCAGTACACCGGGGCGGGCAGGCCGGTGCGCGGGTCCAGGATGTGGTGCAGCACGTCACCGCCGCGCCGCCAGCGCCGCGCCGTGGTGCTGGACGTGGCCAGCCCGCCCTCCTGGATGGCCACCACGGCGGCCGGACCCGGCGGCGGGTCCTCCGGCCGCCCGGTGACATCCTGCACCCGGATCCGCCAGCCACCCTCGGGCGGCGGCCCGGCCACGGCGATGTCACCGCCCAGCCCGACGAGCACGCCGCAGCCCAGCACCCCGGCCAGCCGGGCCGCCGAGCGGTCCGCGGCCCACGCCTTGGCCGTGGCCCCGAGATCCAGGTGCACGCCGCGGGGCAGGGTCAGCAACCCCGCCTCCGCGTCGAACCCGACCTGGCGCCAGCCGGGCACGGCCCGGACGGTCAGCCGGACCGGGGGACCAGTGTCGGGCAGCAGCGCGAAGTCGCGGTCGTAGCCGAGGGCGGACATCGCGTCGGCCACGGTCGGGTCCACGTCCCCGTCGGTCAGCCGGGCTGCGCGCAGCGCGACCGCGATCGCCTCCGCCAGCAGCGGGCTCACCTCGACGGTGGCCGCCCCGGGGGCGCTCATCCCCTCCAGGCCCGATCCTTGCGGGCCTGTTCCATCCGGGCCGGTCCTGTCCGGGGCCCGGCCAGCCGGGGCAGGCGGGCTGGCGATCGTACCGAGCCGCATCAGCTCAGAGTCGGGCCGGAACCGGCTGCACGCCCGGTCCACCGCGTCCAGGTCCGCTTCGAGCAGGCGCCGGCCCTGGGCCAGCTGGCCCGGGTCGGTAACCAGGAGCCAGACCTGCGTGCCCAGGGCCAGCCAGTCCGCGGCCGCGGGGCTCTGCGGCTCCTGCGTGCCAGGGGAGGCCGGGCCGGGCTGAGACATCATGAGCCGCCCGAGGTGACGCTGGCCGAGCCGGACGTGGACGACGGCGCCGAGGAGGACGACGAGCTGCTCGTGCCCGAGCTGCTCGTCCCCGAGGACGAGCTGGTGCTGCCGGAATCGTCCGAGCTCGCGTGCGAGGACGACGATCCCGATGTGGACGTGCCCGACGTGCCCGACGCGCTGGACGTGCTGTGCGCGGCGCTGGGCAGGGTAAAGGCCAGGCCGCCCGCGACGGCCAGGCCGAGCACGCCGGCCCCGGCGGTCGCGGCGCGGAGCCGGCCGCGGGCCCGCTCCCGCGCCACCACGGCCGTCACGGTGCGGGGGTCTCTGCTGTTCATCATGACTCCTTCTCGGAAGCTAGCACCCCTTACTTTTCCGCAACGGTCTGTGGCTCGGCTTTCCTGTCCATCTGCGGCGCCTCTGAATGCGGCCTCTTTCCCGGGCCGGCAGCCGGGTCTTTGGTCCCCCGCACTGGGGACGGACGGCTCTGCGCAGTGTCACAGTGCCACCGCAGGCTGTCACTAACCAGGCAGGGGGAGATATGCCGGATATCCCGCTCAGCATCAGCAAAACTCCCACCGGTGACGCGACCCTGACCCCGGACCAGGTGGCGTTCCTGATCGCCACGGCAGGCCGGGCGCCGTCGGTGCATAACACGCAGCCCTGGCGCTTCCGGGTCCGCGAGACCGGCCTCGACGTGTACGCCGACCGGGGCCGGCGGCTGCGGGCCATCGACCCGGACGGCCGGGAAATGCTGATCAGCTGCGGCGCGGCCGTGTTCGGGCTCCGGCTGGGCATCCGGCAACTGGGTTACCTGGCCACCGCGGAACTGCTGCCCGACCCGGGCCACCCCAGCCTGCTGGCCCGGGTCCGGCTGGGCCGGCCAGCCCCGCTCACCGCCGAGGAGTGGGACATGCTGGCCGCGGTACCGCACCGGCACACGCACCGCGGGCCGTTCAGCCCGGATCCGGTCCCGCCTGGGCTGATCCCGCGGTTGCAGCATGACGCCATCGCCGAGGGAGCCACCCTGGTCCTGGTTGACCAGCAGTCCCGGGTCCGGCTGCGGGACCTGGTCGAGGCGGCGGCGCGCTGGCAGCAGCGCAACCCCATGGTCCGCGACGAGCTGAGGCAGTGGACGCGGGAGCGGGGCAGTGACACCAGGGATGGCGTGCCAGCCGCCGCCTACACCGCCCTGCCCGCCGGTGAGGAACCGCCTGGCCGGCTGGGACGGCGCGCTCACCCGGCGGGATTTCGACCAGGGCCGCGGCGAGGGCCAGCTCGAGGCCGGCCGCGTGCCCCCCTCGGCGACCGCCATCCTGGTCACCGCGGGAGACACGCCAATCGACTGGCTGCGGGCCGGGCAGGCGCTGAACCGGATGCTCGTGCACGCCGCGGGCACCTGGGTGTTCGCCGCGCTGAACAGCCAGCCGATGGAGTCGCCGCCGCTGCGGGCGCTGGTCCGGGCGCGGCTGTACCTGCCGGGCGCGCCGCAGATGCTGCTGGAGTTCGGCCGGGCCCACACGGCGGCGGCCACGGCCCGCCGCCCGGTCGAGGACCTGATCCTCTAAGACACGCCTTAGCCCGTCCCCAGGACCCGGGCCAGCTTCGAGGCGGACCGGGATGGCGTGGCTCCTGCCGCGGCCAGACCAGCCTCCGCCTCGTCCAGCAGCTCCCGCGGCCCGGCCTTGAGCTCGACCTCCACCTCCCGCCAGGATTCCTGCGGCCGCCAGGTGCCCCGGTCCGCCGGGTCCGGCCGCGACCCGGTGACCTGGTCGTCGGCCACTTCCGCGAGGATCTCGCCCGCCTCGCCGAGCAGGCGGTGCACGCTGCGGCGCGTCTCCAGCCGCGCGACCGGGCGCAGCGGCGCCCCGCCCGACCACCGGGCGACCTCGGCCGCGATCTCGCCGGGGACCAGCTCGGCGGGCGGCCCCAGCGGGAAATGCACCTCCCGCCGGGAGTCCCCGCCGAGCGGCAGCTTGATGTGCCACCCCGCGTCGTCCCCGCCAGTCCGGCGGCGCAGCGTGATGTGCGCCCCGATCAGCCGCAGGTCGTCGGTGTCGTAGTAGGTCGCGGCCAGATCCTGGACGTCCGGCGGGGCCATGCTGACGGCACTGCCGGACCCGGCCAGGTCCGGCAGGACAAACCCGGCGGGCACGTCATACTTCCGCTCAGTCTCGATCTGCTCTTGCTCACCAGTGGCCATGGTCTGAGGTTACGAGGCAGGCGCGCGGCCGGGGGAGCCGGAGGCCGGCCGGGCCGAATTCTCCCCTGTGACGGCAAACGCGCAGCCAGCGATATGCCTAGGCCGCGTGTTTGGCCGGCGATTCCGAGATCACGATGTCACACTGCGTGGTGACGTTTCGTATGCGGGGGTAGTGCCGGGGGAAGTCAGGGGCGGGCTGCCGGGGGACGGGGGAACGCGCAATGGGTCTCATCACAGACGTGCACGGCGGGGTCGAGGGGTACGAGGCAGTGGCACTCCCGCTGCTGCTGGAGGAGGCGTCGGGAGCACACGGCCTGGACGGGGCGGTGCTGCGCCGCCGCAGCGCCCGCCCGACCAAGCGGGCCGTGATCTACCTGCACTGCATGAGCGACTCCTTCGTGCCCGCGGACCTGGCCAGCTGGTACACCGAGCGGGGGTTCCACTTCTACGTGGCTGACCTGCGCCGGCTGGGGGAGCCCGGCCGTCCCGCCGCGCAGACCCCCGCCGAGGAGCTGGGGGAGTACCTGGCCTGCCTCGATGTGGCCGTGCAGCACGTCCGGGAAGCAGACGGGATCGAGACCGTGGTGCTCTGCGCGCACGCCAGCGGGGCGATCATCGCGGCGCTATGGTGCCACGCCCGCCGGGCCGGCCCGGCCGCGGATGCGCTGGTCCTGGCCAGCCCGTCGCTGCGGGGCGGCCCCTGGCTGGCCCGGACGGTCAGCCGCCGGGTCACCGTGCCCAGCCGGCGCACCCCGCCGCTGCTCACGGTGGCCCGCCGCCGGGTCCGGCGCGGCCTGGACATCAGCTGCCCGGTCCTGGTCCTGTGCCCGCCGGAGGACTGGGACGCGCCGGGCGGAACCGCCGGCCTGCTCGCGCTCCCGCTGACGCGCGGCAGGGCCACCATCCGGCTCGGCGCGCACGTGACCTGGCTCCGGCTCGACGGGGCCCGGCCTGGCCAGGCACTGCCGGGCGGGGCGGCCCGCAAGCGCGTGTTCGACGAACTCGCCCGCTGGCTCAGCGCTTACCTGTCCGGCCAGATCCGCGACCAGCTCCTCTAGACGCCGGCCCCGGCCGGGATCGCCGGCCGGGGGTGGGGGAGTACGGGAGGCGGTCTTCGTTGCGGAGAAGGAAAACGTCAGCTGACGGAAACCGAGACGTTCGGGTAACCGCTCGCCCCGTTGGGCTCGGGTGGTTCCTGCCGCGCGGTCTGCGTGTAGCCCGTCGCGTCCGTGGCGCGCGACTCGATGAGGTGGGTGCCGTGCGTGGCGTCCCAGTCCCAGACCCACTGGCGCCAGGTGTCGATCCCGGGCACGGCGGCCAGCCGGGCCTGCTGCCACGGCCCGCGGTCCACCCGCACGTGTACCGCGTCGATCCCCTTGTGCTGGGCCCAGGCCACGCCGGCCACCTGGGTCCGGCCTGCGGACACCGAGTTGAGCGGCACGTCGATGCGCGACTCCGTCTTGATCGGGGCCTGCTGGGACCAGCCGCGCTGGGCCCAGTAGGCGAAATTGCCGCGGAACGTGGTCACCTTGATGTCCGTGACCCACTTGGTCGCGGACACGTAGCCGTACAGGCCGGGTACCACCATCCGCGCCGGGAAGCCGTGCGCCACCGGCAGCGGGGTCCCGTTCATGGCCACTGCGAGCAGCGCGTCCCGGCCGTCCAGGACCGTGGCCAGCGGCGTGCCCGAGGTGAAGCCGTCGACGGAGGTGCACATCAGCTGGTCGGCGCCGGCCCGGGGCCGGGCCTCCCGCAGCAGGCTGGCCAGGCTGGCGCCGAGCCACTTGGCGTTCCCGATGTAGGGGCCAGCCACCGGGTTGGAGACGCAGCACAGCGTGACGTAGTCCTCGATCAGCGGGCGTTTCAGCAGCTCATGGAAGCTGATGGTGATCTCGCGCTCCACCATCCCGTGGATGCGCAGCTGCCAGGTCTGGGGGGCGACCTGGGGCAGGATCAGCGCGGTGTCCACCCGGTAGAACGACGAGTTCGGGGTGACGAACGGGCTGAGGCCCTTGATGCCGAGATCTGCGCCAGCCGGCAGCGGCGGCACCGGCTGCGCGGCCTTGGGGAACCGGATGTCCGCCAGGGCGGAGGACACGCTGGAGCGCTCCGAGAGGGTCCGCCCGCCGAGGAGGCCGACGCCGCCCGCGGCGGCCGCCACCACGCCGGCGGTCAGGAAGCTGCGGCGGCCGGGCTGCCACGGGGCCAGGGGCGGCTCGCCCGAGGGCGGGCCGCTGCGGGCCCGCGAGACCGGCCGGGGCGGGTCCGGGACCGGCTCCGGGGCCGGCTCGCCCGGGGCGGCGGGCACGGTGAAGTCGGGGGGCGGGGTGGCGCCCTTCGGCAGCGGCGGCCGCGGGGTGGCCGCCTGGGCCGCCGCGGGCGGGATGGCGCCGCGCCGGGCCCGGCCCCCGGCCGCGCGCACCAGCAGCCACAGCGCGTACGCCCCCACCAGGGCGCCGATCAGGGTGGGCAGCACGTCCCACGGCGTCGCGTTCGGCCGGGTCAGCGCGGCGGCGATCCCGATGGCCGCGAAGATGGCGAGGCCGATGAAGCCGTAGCGGAGGTTGCGCATCGCGACGATCCCGATGATCGCGGAGAACACCGCGAGCACGACCAGGATGCCGATGACCAGCACGGTCTTGTCGTGCGAGCCGAACGCCGAGATGGCAAAGTTCTTGACGGCGGGCGGGGTATGGTCGATGGCCGCGCTGCCGACGGCCGCCACGGGTGAGCCCTGCGGCCGGCCGATCCCGGCCACGAGCTGGCCCACCCCGAGCGCGACCCAGGCCATCAGCAGGCCGACGACAACACCACGCCACACCGGGGGCGAGTCAGAATGATCTCTCACAGGGACTATTCGTAGCCGACCGCGAAGCGGATTGCCGCTGATTGCCCTGGACGGCCAAGCCTGCCGGGTTCCGGCAACGAATTAAGGACATGGGAATGACCGACAGCCAGCCCTGGCCCCCGCCCGGAGGGCGCGGCGCTGGCGGCCGCGGGCCGGGGGAGCCGGGCCCGGGGGCCCCGGCCGCCGGCCCGGGCAGCGCCGATCTCGCCGCGCTGCTCGGCCAGGTGGCCCGGGGCGACGACGGCGCGTACGGCGCGGTCTACGGGCAGCTCGCCGCGCATGTGTTCGGCGTCGCCCGCAGCGTGCTGCGGGACCCGGCCCAGGCTGAGGAGGTCGCCCAGGAAGTCCTGCTGGACGTGTGGCGCGACGCCGCCCGCTTCGATGCCAGCCGGGGCAGCGCCAAGGCCTGGGTGATGACGCTCGCGCACCGGCGGGCCGTGGACCGGGTCCGGTCCGAGCAGGCGTCGGCGGCCCGTGAGCAGCGCGCGGCCCGGGCGGAGGTCTCCTACGACGTGGTGGCGGAGACCGTGGCCGCCCGGCTCGACGCGGAGCGGGTCCGCCGCTGCCTGGGCTCGCTCACCGACCTTCAGCAGGAGTCGGTCACCCTCGCGTACTACCGGGGCTGTACCTACCGTGAAGTGGCCGCGCTGCTGAAGGTGCCCGTGGGGACGGTCAAGACGCGGATGCGCGACGGCCTGATCCGGCTCCGCGACTGCCTGGGGGTGGACTAGCCGTGAGCATGCCCAGGTTCCGGCGCACCGACCCGCACACGCTGGCGGGGGCGTACGCCCTCGACGCCCTCGGCGGGGCCGACCGGGCGCGTTTCGAGCGCCACCTCAGCGGCTGCCACTCCTGCGCCCAGGAAGCCCGCGGACTCCAGGAGGCCACCGCCCGGCTCGCCGACGCCCTGGCCGCCCAGCCACCCGAGGGCATGCGCGAGCGGGTCATGGCCGCCGCGGCGCGGACCCGGCAGAACCCGCCCGTGACCGGGCAGGCCAGTTCCGGGTCGGCCGGCCCGGGGCAGGTGGCCCGGCTGGGCGGTGCCGCGGGGCCGCCGGTGGGGCATCGCCGCCGCCTGCGGGGTGCTGGCCATCGCCCTGGTGTTCGGCGGCCTCATGTACCACATGCAGCAGCAGCTCAACCAGGAGCGGGCCGGCTCCCGGGCCATCGCCGGGGTGCTGAACGCGCCGGACGCGACGATGATGACGGTGGCGGCCAACCGCCGGGGCACCGCCACCATCGTCATGTCGCACCGGGCCCGCGCGCTCGTCTTCACCGCGGCCCGCCTGCCCGCGCTGCCGTCCTCGCAGCGTTACGAGCTGTGGCTGATGAGCCGGGCCGGGGCCCGGGCGGCGGGCATGCTGCCCGAGCCGCGGGCCGGGATGACGGCCCCGGTCATCGTGTCGGGCCTGCGGGCGGGCGATGAGTTCGCGGTGTCGGCCGAGCCCGCCGGGGGGACCGCGCATCCCACGTCGCGGATGATCCTCAAGGTCTCGCTGCCCTCATGATCGCTTCTGCCACGGGGGCTGCGGAGGGCCGTTTCCGCCGGCGTCGGCGGCAGGCTAACGTGGGGACCCGTGAAAGCATCCCCCGAGGCGCAGCAGCGGCTGCTTGAGTTGGCCGATCTCGACGCCGAGCTGAGCCGCCTGGATCACCGGCGGCGAACCCTCCCTGAGATCGAGGAAGCCGACCGGATTGAGGGCCGGGACCGCGAGCTGCACGACGAGATCGTCTCCACCGAAGTCGAGGAGAAGGATCTCGCCCGGGAGCAGGTCAAGGCCGAGGCCGACGTCGATCAGGTCCGGAGCAGGGTGGAGCGGGACCGCAAGCGGCTCGAGGGCGGCCAGGTCTCCTCCGCACGCGAGCTGGAGAACCTCCAGTCGGAGATCACGTCGCTGGTGCGCAGGCAGTCTGACCTCGAAGAGATCGTGCTGGGCGTGATGGAGCGCCGGGAGACCGCGCAGAGCCACCGCGACGCCCTGGCCGCTGAGCGGTCCGGGCTGGCCGGGCAGCTCCAGGACGTCGTCGCCCGGCGGGACGCCGCCCTGGCCGAGATCGCCGAGGAAGCGGGCAAGGCCCGCGGCGTGCGGGCGGAGGTGGCGGCGGGGGAGCCCGCTGACCTGATGGCGCTGTACGAGAAGTTGCGGGAACAGCACGGCGTGGGTGCGGCGGCCCTGCGTGGCGGCCGCTGCCAGGGCTGTCACCTGTCGCTGAACACGGTCAACCTGAACCGGATCCGGGCCGCGGACCCCGACGAGGTGATCCGCTGCGAGGAGTGCCGGCGGATCCTGGTCCGCACCCCCGAGTCCGGGCTGTGACGGAGCGCCCCGATGGCCGGCAGGCAGGTGTCAGGCAAGCTGGTCGTCGAGGCCGACGGCGGCTCACGCGGTAATCCCGGGCCGGCCGGCTACGGCGCGGTGGTCCGCGACGCCGACTCCGGGGAGGTACTCGCCGAGCTGCGCGAGAGCCTGGGCACCACGACCAACAACGTCGCCGAGTACTCCGGGCTCATCGCGGGCCTGGAAAGCGCCGGGGAGCTGGCGCCCGGCGCGGACGTTCACGTCCGGATGGACTCCAAGCTCGTGGTGGAGCAGATGTCCGGGCGCTGGAAGATCAAGCACCCGGCGCTGCAGCCCCTGGCCTCCCGGGCGGACGCCGCCGCCCGCCGCCTGGGCCGGGTCACCTACGAGTGGGTGCCGCGGGCCCGTAACGCGCACGCGGACCAGCTGGCCAACCAGGCCATGGACGAGGCGGAGAACGGCGGCGGGAGCCCGGCGGCCGGGGGCGGGGCCGGGCCCCCTGAGACCGGGGGGCCGCGGCCAGGCCCGGGCTGGACGGCGGCGCGCAGTGAGCCCACCACCACCGTGCTGCTGCGGCACGGCGAGACCCCGCTGTCGGTCGAGCGCCGGTTCGCCGGGCGCGGTGACATCCCGCTCACCGAGACCGGCCGGCTCCAGGCGAAGGCCGCGGCCCAGCGCCTCGCGGCCCGCGGGGGCGTGCAGCTCATCGTGACCTCCCCGCTGCAGCGGGCCCGGCTGACCGCGGATGCGGTGGCCGCTGCCACCGGGGCCCCGGTCGAGGTGGACGACGGCTGGATTGAGACGGACTTCGGTGAGTGGGAGGGGCTGAGTTACGCCGAGGCCATGGAGCGCTGGCCCGGCGAAGTGGCCGCCTGGATGAAGGACACGTCCGTGCCGCCGCCCGGCGGTGAGAGCTTCGCCGCCGCGGGGCGCCGGGTGCTGGCCGCGCTCAACCGGCTGCTGGCCCGGGCCGAGCCCGGCCGGATCGTGGTGGTCAGCCACGTCACCCCGATGAAGACCGTGCTCCGGCACGCGCTGCTGGCCCCGCCGCCCGCGCTGCGCCGGATGCATCTCGACGTGGCGTGCCTGTGCGAGGTCGACTGGTACGCCGATGGCCCGGCGGTGGTCAGGTCGTTCAACGACACCGGGCACCTGGCTCCCCGGGATTAGCCCCCCGCGGACTAGGCCGGCCGCCCTATGCTGGGGGTACGGCGGGCGAGCCGGCCGGGCGGCCGCGCCGGGACTCCTGGTCCCGGTGAGGAAGGTCCGGGCTCCGCAGGGCAGGGTGGTCGGTAACGCCGACCCGGGGTGACCCGCGGGAAAGTGCCACAGAAAGCAGACCGCCCGGGTACGGGGCTTGCCTCCGGTACCCGGGTAAGGGTGAAACGGTGGTGTAAGAGACCACCAGCGCCGCAGGTGACTGCGGCGGCTCGGTAAACCCCACCCGGAGCAAGGTCAAAAGGGATCCGCCGCGGTGTTCGCGCCGCGGGGGAGACTGCGCGAGCGTTTGAGGGCGGCCCGCCCGATGCTCGCGGGTAGACCGCATGAGGCTGTCAGCAATGGCAGTCCCAGATGGATGGCCGTCGGCCCGCTTCGGCGGGTGCACAGAACCCGGCCTACAGGCCGGCTCGCCCGCCGCCCAGGCCGGCTGTGCGCGGCCTGCTTCCGATGCCGGTCTCTGGCCCTTCATGGCCGTCCTGGCCCGGGCAGTGACGGTGACTGAAGCCGGAAAGACTGTTTATTGGCGTCGAATGCTCTAGGCACGGAAACCTGGTAAGGGCTAAAATGGGCTGAACCGCTCCGGACCCTGGCAGCCGCATCCGCGAAAATATTTGCGTGCGCAGCAGGGTCCGGATTTTTCATTCCCGGAAACGATGCCGGCCCAGGCATGACCGGACTACTGCGTGCGTCATCCCGCCACTGGCTAAAGGAGTCGGTTATGGGCATCATCGCCTGGATTGTTCTCGGCCTGGTCGCAGGCTTGCTCGCTAATATGCTGATCCCCGGCCGGAGGTCACAGGGTCTTGTCCTCACCTGCGTCATCGGCATCGTGGGGGCTCTGCTCGGCGGCTGGGTAGCGACCAAGCTGTTCCACGTTCACAGTCTGCAGGGCTTCTTCAACCTCTCCACGTGGATCACCGCGATCGCCGGCGCAGCGGTCCTGCTGCTCGTCTTCCACCTGATCACCGGCCGCTCCAGCAGGTCCCGCCGGTCCAGCAGATCCCGCTGATTTGCGCACCGCTAAGACACGTGCGCTGACTGCCCGGAGGTTTGCCTTGCTGTCATCAGATGACGCCGCGGGCTCAATGGACTGGATGTCACGGGGGGCCTGCCAGCGTGAGGATCCTGAGATTTTCTTCCCCATCTCAGCGAACGGCCCTGCCCTGGACCAGACCAACGCGGCTAAGAAAGTCTGCCTCCGCTGCCTGGTAGGTGCAGCATGCCTTTCTTTTGGCCTGCAGACCCCTCAGGACGGCATCTGGGGAGGAACCACCCGAGAGGAACGCAGCAGGCTGCGCAGACATCCGGCTCGCGTAGAGGCGCAGATGTCCCGGCTGGTCAGCCCCGCGGACGCCCGCATGCGGGCGAGCGGTGCCGAAGGACGGTGACGAAGGCCCCGGCGGGCCGGGCCGGCAGCTTTCCCACGTCCCGCGCACATGACGGCTAGCCAGCTGACGTTCAGCGGCGACTGGTCCACCGGGGGCCGGTCATGGCCCACGCTGATTCCCAGGCGGCCAGGCGCCGCCGGTCGAGCGCAAAACGGCACAGCCCGTAGGAGATGAGCAGCACCACTGCGGCACCCACTGCCGCTGAGACGGCCGCCAGTACTGCATTGAAGATCATGAGTACCGGGCCCGGCGGGGGGAAGGCTGGCTGGCCGCGGCGGTTCAGCCAGACCTTGACCCGGGTGCCCGCGGGCGCGCCGGAGATGTCAGGCGCGGTCAGCGACGTCAGCACGCCGGGCCGTTCCCGTCCGCCGGCCGCGAGCCATAGGGCCCGGGCCTGGCCGGGCTGGACCAGTCCGCTGTCCGCCGGCCCGGGCTGAGTCAGCGTGGCCACGGACTCGTGCAGGCGGGCGGCATCCGCCCGCTGTGAGTGATAAATGTGCCCGCCGAGGACCGACGCCCCAGCCACCGCCACGAGGAACACGGCGGACAGTGCCACCAGGACTGCGCCTTCAATCCTGTCATAAGAGCGCCTGAGCTGATTGCGGCCAGCCAGCAACCGGGCCAGCCCCGACAGCCGCCGGGCCGCCCCGTGTGCTGGGCGGGTCATGATCATCGTCGGCGGCTAATCCGGTTGGCCGGGTGTTCCTGCACGAGCATGGCCAGGCCATCTGCCATCCGCCTGCCCGGTCAAGCGCGACGGCACGGGTGGATGTCCAGGCTGCTCCAGGAGGAACAAAGCGTCGCTGGTCGCGGGGTCCGTCATGAGCCTGGCCGCCTTCGGTGCCGAAAGGCTAGCGGCGAGGGAGCACATGGTCCGGACTGATCCAGGCCCGCTAAGTACTGCCAGGGTGGCACGAATCGCCGGTGAAAGGCAACTGGCCGCTATGCCGCTGAATCGCGTGTCGAAAATCCGGCTCCCTTATTCGGGCCGGACGACGGGTCTAGCCGGGCGGGGCGCCGGCGCTGTCAATGCGGCTGATCAGGAGCTTGAGCTGGGCGACCTCTTCGGCGAGGGCGGCCTGGCCTGCTTTCGTGAGGGTGACCCACGTGCGGGCACGTTTTCCGGCGTAGCCCTTCTCGATAGTGATGAGCCCGGCGCTTTCCAGCACCCCGAGGTGCTGGGAGAGATTTCCTGCGGTCAGCTCCAGGTTGCTGCGCAGGTAGCTGAACTCGACTCGCCGTGCCTCGCGTGCGATGGTGAGGATGCCGAGCCGGACCCGCTGGTGGACGGTGTCGTCGAGCCCGTTAGCGGGATGGCCGGTCATGGCGCGGGTGACCGGAGCGGTCGCTGGGCCAGGGCGAAGCCGATGCCGCCGAGCAGCAGCAGGCTGCCCTGGAAGACGGCCGGAAGGGAGTACCAGGGAGGGTCGTGCTGGACCCAGCCGAAGGTGATGGGCACGAGCACGGCTACCAGGTAGGCGAGGGTCAGCAGGAGCAGGGCGCGGTTACGTTCCGCCCAGGCCAGCACGAGCAGCGCGAGCCCGATGCCAGCCCCGGGGCTGGCCAGCCGGAGCGGCAAGCCGTTCAGCCTTATCAGGGGCAGTTCGGTCAGGGGATGGTGCACTTCCCAGAGTGCCGCGCCGGTCAGCGCCGCCGCGATGATGATCCCGGCGATGGCGTACGGCCGCACGCGGGTCTCGATGCCCCGGGCCCGGGACCGGCGGATGTAGAAGGCCGCGATCGCCACGTAGGCCAGGACCAGGGCGATCGGCCAGTACACGAACTGCGCGTCGGAGTAGATGGTGCAGACTCCGCCCCGTGCTCCCTGCGGCCCTCCCGGCACGGCCACGCAAATCGCGTGGTGGCCGCTGTAACGGCGCACGGGGATGGAGCCGAAGGTCACCGCCGCGAACACCAGGAGCGGGAACCACGTCGCACGCTGCGCTTTGCGGACCCGCTGGGCGAGTTCGCGCGTGTTCGACAGCAGCCGGTGCGGGCCGTCTTCCGGGTATGCAGTCTCGGTCGCCATGGGCAATAGGTTAGCAATACAAACCTCTCTGCGCTAGAGACTATCTGGCTAGTCCCGGCACCGGGCCTGGCCCCGGCACCGGGCCTGGCCCCGGGCCTGGACGGCCTGGCCGAGGAGTTCGCCGCGGACCGATGAGTTGTCCGGGCTTCGCCGGTATGTATCCCCGGGCGCACCGCACTGCGCCACGGCGCTGCCAGCGCCGAACCAGGCGAAAGGAACCCAGGGATGATGCTGAAGGACAAGGTCGCGGTGGTCTATGGGGCCGGAGGCGCGATCGGCGGTGCTGTCGCCCGCGCTTTTGCGAGCGAGGGGGCCAGCCTCTTTGTCACCGGGCGCCGCCGGGCACCGGTCGACGCGGTGGCCCGGGACATCGTTTCGGCGGGCGGATCCGCCGAGGCCGCGACGGTCGACGCCCTCGACGAGCCGGACGTGGCAAGGCATCTGCAGTACGTGATGGACAGGGCCGGCCGCGTGGATATCTCGTTCAACGCAATCAGCGTCCGGGACACGAAGATCCTGGGTGTCCCGCTGGCCGAGCTGGGCGCCGAGCAATTCTCCCTGCCGATCACGACCTACGCGACGTCGTACTTCCTGACCGCACGCGCGGCCGCGAGGCACATGATCCCGAACAAGGCAGGGGTGATCATGACCGTCACCGCCCTCCCCGCGCGGGCAGGCACCGTCTTGAACGGAGGCTACGGTCCCGCGATGGCCGCCAAGGAGGCACTCACCCGGGACCTGTCCGCCGAGTTCGCACCGCACGGCATCCGGGTGGTCAGCCTGCGGCCGCACGGCATTCCGGAGACGCCCACGATGAGGAATGTCTTCGAGCTCAAGGCCTCGGGAATGACCTATGAACAGTTCCAGGAGCACCTCGCGGGCACGACCCACCCGCGGCGGGTTATGGCGCTCGCGGAGGTGGCTAACGTGGCGGCCTTCATGGCTTCCGATAAGGCGGGCGGGATGACGGGAAGTACCGTCAACCTGACCATGGGCGCACTGGATGACTAGCGGCTAAGTGCTGATCCACGGATCTGGCGGGCCGCGATCAGGGCGGAAGACGACCTTGGGGAGGTGTGAGCCGTGTCGATTAGCGAGGACTTCGAGAACCAGACCGTCCCTTTCCGCCACGAGCTGCTGGCCCACTGCTACCAGATGCTCGGTTCGGTCCACGACGCCGAGGATCTCGTGCAGGAAACGCTGCTGCGGGCCTGGCGCGCCTACGACCGGTTCGACGGCCGGCGCGCGTCGATGCGCACCTGGCTGTACCGGATCGCGACCAACGCCTGCCTGACGGCTCTGGAAGGCCGCGCCCGCCGGCCGTTGCCGTCAGGACTGGCTGGTCCGGGCGACGACCCGAAAGCCCCGATGGTGCAGCGGCCGGAAGTGCCGTGGGTAGAGCCCATACCGGACGCCCTGCTCGGAACCCGCAGCGCGGACCCGGCGGCCGTCATCCTGGCCCGCGGCCAGCTGCGGCTGGCGCTGATCGCCGCGCTGCAGCTTCTGCCAGCCCGGCAGCGGGCCATCCTGATCATGCGGGAGGTGCTCGAGTGGCCGGCCGCCGAAGTTGCCGCCGCGCTGGACACGACGCCGGCCGCGGTCAACAGCGGCCTGCAGCGGGCCAGGGCCCGGCTGGGCGAGCTGGGGATCGGCGAGGACCAGGTGGACGAACCGGCCGCGGCCGACCAGCGGGCCCTGGTTGACCGGTACGTCACGGCGTTCGTGGACGCCGATCTGAGCACCCTGGCCGGCCTGCTCACCGAGGACGTGGTGCTGGAAATGCCGCCAGTAGTCAACTGGTACCGGGGCCGGGAGCACTACGTCCAGTTCATGGCCCATGTCTTTGCCATGCGGGGTGCAGACTGGCGGATGCTGCCGGTGGCGGCCAACGGTCAGCCGGCCGCGGCGGCCTACGTCCGGGCCGGGGCCGGCTACGAATTGCACTCACTGCAGGTGTTTTCCGTGTCCGGATCGGGCGTCGGGCGGAACGTCGTCTACGTGTCCCCGGCGGTCTGGGCGGCCTTCGACGTCCCGGCCCGATGGAACCGGTCTGACCGGCCGCGGTAGCCAGAGTGCTCAGTTGCTGGGAGAGGCTGGGCAGAGCACCACGAAGGACACCGCGCCGCCGTTGAGGACGACCACCCCGGGATCCGCCGGGCCGGTGAAGTCAACGGTGACGATGGTCCCCGCGCCCATCGCGGCGATGATCTGAGCCTCCAGTTCGCCCAGATCGGCTGATTGGGGAAGCAGATAGTAGCGCGGCGGGTTGCTGTGCGGGTCGGGACCGGTCGCCGAGGCCACGTACAGGCACTGCCCCGGCAGCCGGACACCGTTCGGGACCACGCCATGGCGGGGGTTAGCCGCCGGCTGGAGGAACACCACGCTGCCCACGGACCGGGGTGACAGCAGCAGCCTTCCCCCGAGCGGCTCGGACACCTCCAGGGGCACGGGCCCGCTCGACGCCGCCACCTGGCCGGGGTCGATCGGCGTGCTGAGGGTCCAGGAGGTCGGATCACCTTCGATTCGGATGTCCATCGGGTTCCTCCCCAGATCGGGCTGGCAGGCCAGACGACATGGTCAGGCCCAGGCGCGCGCCGAGGGTGGCCGCTTCGGTGCGATTCCGGACGCCCAGTTTGTCAAGAATGCGGGACACATGCACGGCAACAGTGCGGTCACTGATGAACAGGGCCCGGGCGATCTGCCGGTTGCTATCGCCCTTGACCAGCAGGGCCAGCACGTCCGCTTCGCGGTTGGTGAGGTCGAACTGGGCCTGAGCCGCCGCGGGACGGGCGGCCGGACGAGGCTGGCCGGAGAGTCTCGCTCGCTGCGCCAGCTCATCGGCCAGGGCGAGCATAGGTGCCGCCGGAAGCTGGCCCGCCAGGCCCTCACACGCCGCCAGGGCCCGTGCGGCCTGGTCGCGCCGGCCAGCCCGGACCGCCGATCCTGCCTCACGCAAGCGCGCGTATGCCTCACGGTAGGGCTGCCCGAGCCGCTGCCAGGCCTTGGCTACCGTCCGCCAGGCCGCCCGGTCGTCGCGGCCCTGCTGGCGGGCAACCTCGGCCTCCACCAGCGCCCCGAAGGCGGCCACCTCCGGCTGCGTCCCGCCATGCTCGTCCATGATCGCCCGCATCCGGCCGGCGAGGCCGGCGGCAGCCGGTTCCCAGCGGGCCGCGATTTCCCCCGGTCGCGCGGCGCGGGGCAGCGAAGCCAGGTCGGCGCTGACCCTGGCCCCAGCCGCGAGCAACCGGATCTCCTCCTCGGCCAGGGCAGCGCCCTTCAGCGCAGCCAGCCCGTGGAGTACCTCATCAGCCGCCGTAACCAGGTCTCCGGCGTTCAGGGCTTGCTCGGCCAGGCAGGCATGCAAGGGCCCGAGCAGCCTCGGATCCTCGGGCGAATTCCGGAGCGCCGTGGCCAGTTCCTCCGCCCGGTCCCGCTCGCCCCGCCCGACGGCCAGTTCGAGCTGGAGCAGCTGCAGATAGCGCGTGACGTTCGCGCGCGACTCGCCGATCAGCTCGGCCAGCAGCTGGTCGGCTTCCGCCCACCGGCCGGTCGCGGTCAGCACCGCCGCCATGTTGTTGTCGAGAACTGAGGTCAGGGCGGCCGGGGCGTCGAGAGAACGAGCGGCCCGGCGGCCGTTGCGGGCAACATCGAGTGCTTCCGCGGCGCGGCCGGCCGTGTACAGCAGGTACATGTGATTGGTGGCGGCGCGGACGACGCCCTCGATGTCGCTGGCCCGGCAGGCGAGGGCAAAGGAGGTATCCAGCGCCACCAGCCCGGCCGGCAACTCCCCGCGCTGTGCCCTGATGATGCCGAGGATGGCCAGGCCATGCGCGTACTCACTGTCGGCGCCGACCTGCTGGGCCATGGTCACGGCCTGCAGGGCCAGTGGCATCGCCTCGTCGGGTTCGCCCAGGAGCATCCGCCAGGAGGCGAGCGCGGCCAGGATCCTGGCCTGCAAGGCAGACGCTGATTCAGCGTCGAGCAACCTCCGCGCCTGCTCGGTCGCCTCGACTGCCGCCCGGGGGTCGCCTGCCTCCCACTGGTAGCGACCGAGCCGCTCCAGCATCCGCGCCTGGCCGGCCGGGGCGTCCGCGACGTGCTGAGCCAGCGCCTCAGCCGTGTACCGGGCGGCCCGGCGGGGATGTCCGGCCCAGCTGGCCGCCCGTGCTGCTTCCTCCAGCAGGCCTGGTCCCGGCTCGGGCAGCCACCGCACCTGCTCCACGGCCAGCGCATAGAAGCGGTCTGCCTCCGGGTAGGCGCGGGCCGATACCGCCTGCCGGGCCGCCAGCAAGGCGGCGGGAGCGGCGCGATCCGGGCTATCGGCCAGCTGCCAGTGCAGGGCCAGCAGGGCCGGATCTGGCTCAGGCTGCGCGGCGAGCGCTTCCGCGACGCGGCGGTGCAGGCGGCGGCGCTCCCCAGGGAGCAGTTGACCGTAGAACACCTGACGGATCAGGTCATGCGGGAACGCGTAGCCGTCAGCGGTGGCGACCAGCAGCCGCCGGGTGACGGCCTCGCGGGCTGCGGCCAGCAGGTCGTCCTCGCCGAGCGGCACGGTCGCGGCGAGCACATCATGCGACATCCCGCCGTCGGCGATGCAGACCTGGTTCACCACCGCCTGCACCCCGGGCGCCAGGCCAGCGGCCTTGGCCAGCACGGCATCGGTGATCGAGGCGGGCGGCACCCGGGCGCCGGTGCCCGCGAGTTCGAGGGCGTAGAGCGGGTTACCCTCGGCGGCCCGGACGACAGCGGCTACCGGGTCTGGGCCCGAGTCCGCCGGCACGTGCTCAGCGACCAGTTCCGCGACTTCTGCCGGAGCCAGGCCCGCCAGCCGCAGCCGCGTCACGCGCGGGCGGCGTTCCAGGTCGGAGAGCCACCGCCGCAGTTCCTCGGTGAGGTCCTCGTCCCGCAGCGTCGCGACCACGAGGACCGGCAGGTCGCGCAGCCTGACCGCCAGGAAGGCGAGCAGCTCGTGTGACGACTCATCGGCCCAGTGCAGGTCTTCCAGGACCAGGAGCAGCGGTCCCTCGGCCGACAGGTCGGCGAGCAGCGCGAGCACCCGCTCGAAGAGGCGGTGCCGCGCGGCGGCCATGTCTGCAGGCTCATCGTCGGCGAGAAGCCACGCGGCCCGCTCGCCCAGCGCGGCCACGAACGGCCCGTAGGCCAGCGCCGCCCCGGCCAGCGGCGCGGACTCCCCGAGGCGGACCACTTCGCTGCCGCCCGCCGACCGCACCTGCTGGATCAGTTCCTCGATCAGCCGGGTCTTGCCGATACCAGCCTCACCAGTGATCAACAGCACCTGGGACTGGCCAGCTGCCGCGCTCGCGTAAGCGGCTGCCATGGCGTCGCGCTCTGCAGCCCGCCCCACGATCGGCAGCGATCTTGCCACATACGAAGTGTCCGCGTTCGCGGCGGCTGTGTCGATGCCAGGCGCGGACACCGCCTACCGCCCGGCAGGCCTCGACCCCGCGGAGGCAAACGCCAGCGCGGAGGCCAGCAGCGCCCCGGCCATGTAGTCAATCTCCGCAGGCCCGAATACGAGTTCCTGCCGATGTGCCGGGGCGCGGAGCTCAGCAATCTGGCGGTATGCAGCTAGCGATCCCGTCCACCGCGCGCTTCCTTCGCCCGGACTTCCTCCAGCGCCGCGTTATCGAGGCGCAGCGAGCCGAACTGGCGGCCCGCAACGCCGAGCTCGGCTCCGCCCTCGACGCCTCGGTAGCGCAGTTGCGCCGGCAGGCAGCGGAACTCCAGGCCTCACGGACCCGGATCGTGACCGCGGCCGACTCCGAGCGGCGCAGGATCGAGCGCAATCTTCATGACGGCGCCCAGCAGCGGCTTTCCGCCCTGGCCATCAAGCTGAGCCTGGCCTCCGAGCTCGCCGAGCACGACGTGGACCAGGCCCGGGATCTGCTCGCCGAACTCCGGGCCGATGTCAGGGAGACAGCGGACGAACTGCGGTGCCTGGCGCACGGCATCTATCCGCCGCTGCTCGCCGAGAAGGGGCTGGACGCCGCCCTGTCCGCGGCGGCCCGCAGGTCCACGCGGCCTATCACGGTGCAGGCCGGGCCACTGGGCCGCTACCCGGCGGAGATCGAGGCGACGGTCTACTTCTGCTGCCTGGAGGCCATCCAGAACGCGTGCAAGCACGCCGGGAACGAGGCCACCGTCGTCCTGCGGGTAGGGGAAGCAGACGGTGTCCTTACCTTCGAGGTGACCGACGACGGCCGGGGGTTCGATGCCAGCGCCCGCGGTCTCGGCGCGGGGTTCGTCAACATGGAGGACCGGCTGCGCGCTCTCCGCGGCGCCATGCTGGTGGAGTCCGCGCCGGGACAGGGCACGCGGGTGACCGGGACGCTTCCGGCCGGCTAGGGGGTGGCGGGCTCCGCGTCACGTCCTGCGCTGTCGAGGACGAGCGGGCGCTGGCCATCGACCTGGTCGCGGATGTGGGTGACGTCCGGGGCCGCAGCGGTAGCGGGCGTCAGCGGCCGGCGGCCAGGTACGAGCCGAGCTGGTCGAGTATTCCCCGCGTGCCTTCCTCGCGGCCTTCTACGCTGTCCAGCCCGTCGAAATGAACGCCCTGCTCGGTGTAGGTCAGCCGGGTCTGATCGCCGTCGTTCTCCAGCGCGATCGTGGTCAGGGACGTGGACAGGTGCTGCCCGTCCACCCACATGTCGTAGGTGAACACGATCCGGCACAGGTCCACGATGTCGGTGTAGGTGGAGTGGAACCGGGACCGCGGTCCGCCATGCCACTGGCCGTCCTCCGTGCCGTGGCCGCCGACCCGGAACTCGTGCGACTTCTCGCGGACGTCGAACACCGGGCCCCCGCCGAACCACTGATCCCGGGCGTCGTTGTCGGACAGGGCGTGCCAGACCGCCTCCACGGGCGCCGGGTAGGTGCGCTCGATAACGAACGTGGCGTGCGCCTGGCTGTGCTCGATGGTGTCGTTCATGTCGCTCACTCCTTGGTCGTGGTGCCGGGACGGTTCAGGAAGTCGCCGAGGCGGTCCAGGCGGCGTTCGGCGGGCAGCTGCTGCCGGCTGATCCAGTCCCCGGCGGGTGCCAGCGCACCGGGGACTAGCTGGTAAGTACGGACCCGGCCCACTTTCACCGAGGTGACGAGGCCGGCCTCCGCCAGGACGCCCAGGTGCTGGACGACCGTCGGGAGTGCCATCTCGAACGGCCTGGCCAGCTCGCTCACCGAGGCAGGGCCGCGGGCCAGCCGCTCGACCATGGCCCGCCGGCTGCTGTCGGCGAGGGCACGGAAGATCAGGTCGAAGCCTGAATACTTAGGCACTTACCTAAGTATTAGCGAAACCCTGGGCGTTGTCAAGGGTCCTGGCCTGAGGGCTTGACCCTGACACCGTGTGAGGTGGTCGAGTGGAGGCGTCATGTTCACCATCGGAGACTTCGCCCGGCACGGCCAGGTGTCGGTACGCATGCTGCGCCACTACGACGCGACCGGGCTGCTCCGCCCGGCCCGGGTCGATCCGGCCAGCGGTTACCGCTTCTATGAGGCCAGCCAGCTCGCGCAGCTCAACCGCATCATCGCGCTGAAAGATCTCGGCTTCACCCTGGACCAGGTGCGCACCATGCTGGACCAGGAGGTCAGCGCCGAGCAGCTCCGCGGCATGCTGCGGCTGCGCCAGGCCGAACTGCAAGCCCGGATCGCGGCCGACGCATCCCGGCTGTCGCAGGTCGAGGCGAGGCTCGCGATCATCGAGATGGAGGGCGCCATGCCAGCCGACGACATCCAGGTCAAGCGGATCCCGGCCGTCCGCGTCGCGGAGCTCACCGCGACCGCGGCCGCCCTGGAGCCCGCGTCCATCAGCCCGGTCATCCAGCCGCTGTATGAGGAGCTGGGCCGCCGCCTCGGCCGGGCCGGGGTGGTCCCTGACGGCCCGGCGATTGCCTATTACGACGAGTCCCCGGGTGGCGATGTGCTCATCCACGCCACCCTGCCGGTCAGTGCCGCCCCCGTCAGCGGCCACGACTTCGTGATCACCGACCTGCCTGAGATCAGCCAGGCCGCCACGATCGTGCACCGCGGGTCCATGGACAACGTCATGGCCACCATCCAGACCCTGGCCCGGTGGATCGAGGACAACGGCTACCGCGGCACCGGGTACGCCCGCGAGGTGTACCTCGAGTGCCCCGAGGACCGGGACAAGTGGGTCACCGAACTGCAGGAACCCATCACCGCCGGCTGACCAGGTACCCCGGTTCAGCCGGCCCGCTGCGGGCGCCCGGCTCTGCGGCCTGACCAGGTTCCGGATGGCCGGCCGCTGCGGTCGTTGACCAGCCGCGGCGCAGCGGGTAAGCATCATGGCTGTGGACTCGTTCACGGGGAAGCTCGCGGTGGTGACCGGCGGTGGCTCCGGCATGGGCCGCGAGCTTGTCCGCCAGCTGGCGGTCCAGGGATGCTCGGTCGCGGCCTGTGACCTGAACGCGGAGGCCGTCGCGGAGACCGCGGCCACGGCGCGGGCGGCGGCCGTGCCCGAGGTCCGGGTGACCAGCCACGCCTGTGACGTCTCCGACGAGGCGCAGGTCCTGCGGTTCCGCGGTGAGCTGCTGGAGGAGCACGCCAGCGACCACGTCAACCTGGTCTTCAGCAACGCGGGCATCGGCGGCGGCAGCAGCTTCGTCAGCGGGGACCGGGAAGAGTGGGAGCGCACGTTCGCCATCGACTGGTCCGGCGTCTACTACTGCGCTCGGGCGTTCCTGCCGCTGCTCATCGCGAGCAACGAGGGCGTCCTGGTCAACACCAGCAGCCTGAACGGCCTCTGGGCCTCACTCGGCCCGGGCGTGCCGCAGACCGCCTACAGTGCAGCCAAGTTCGCCGTGCGGGGCTTCTCGGAGGCGCTCATCGAGGACCTGCGCGTCCACGCGCCCCATGTCCGGGTCGCCGTCGTGATCCCGGGGCACGTGGGCACCGACATCATCGCGAACAGCTTCCGCGCGCGCGGGCTGCCGGACCCGGAGCATATGAGCGACGCCCAGCTGGAGGACCTGATTCCCGGTGACACGCGGGCCGGGCTGGTCGAGGCCGGGATGCTGGCGGGGGACGCGTCAGCCGATGACCTGCGCCAGATGCTCGTGCGGGCCAACGCCGATTTCCGGGACCAGGCGCCGGTCAGCGCGGCCGAGGCGGCGACCATCATCCTGGAGGGGGTGCGCTCGGGAACCTGGCGGATCCTCATCGGCGAGGACGCCAGGAAGGTGAACGCGGCGGTGCGCGCGAAGCCCGAGGCCGCGTACGACTACGCCGAGCTGTTCCGCGCGGTGGCCGGGGAGCCGGCTGCGGGAACGCCCGGGGAGTAGCAGCCGGCCGGGCCGGTCTGGGCGGGCGTCACGGGGTGCGGAAGTGGTAGCCCTCGCGCAGGAGCCGGGGCAAGACGATGCCCAGGGCCTGCACCGTCTGTGCCCGGTTGCCGCCCCCGTCGTGCTCCAGGATGATCGATCCCGGGTGGGTGTTATGCATGATGTTGCGGACGATGCGGTGGACTCCCGGCCGCGCCCAGTCGCGGGGGTTGACCGACCAGTCGAGGGGCAGCATCCGCATCTGCTCGCATTGCCGGATCACGGCGGCTGACCAGGCTCCGTAGGGCGCCCGGAACAGCTGGGGGTGCGCGCCCGTCGCCGAGTGGATGGCGTGACTGGTCCAGGCGAGTTCGGTGTGCACCCGGTGAGCGGGCTTGCGGGCGAGGTTGGAGTGGGTCCACGTGTGGTTGGCAATATGGTGGCCCGCTTCTGCGACCGCCCGGGCCAGGTGCGGGTAGGCAGCCACGTGGAGGCCGACCATGGAGAACGTCGCCGTGACGCCGTAGCGGTGCAGCACCCGCAGCACCTGCGGGGTGTAGGCGGGATCGGGCCCGTCGTCGATCGTGAGCGCAATCGCCTTGGACGCGTCGTCGATGTAATAAAGGGGCCGGTTCGGCGGGTAAGACGGCGGGTGATAGCCCGGCGGATCAGGATGCGAAACCGCCGTATGGCGGGTAGCCGTGGCGCGCTTGGCCACCGGTTCCTGGTACGCACTGACGTTCTGGTGAGGCGGCAGGTGATCGGGCCCGGAGAGCCAGCGGGAGCCAACGATGCTGGTCAGCGTGATTCCGCCGACGGCCAGGAGCAGGCGCCGCCGCCGGGCCGCATAAAGAGCGGCCGATTCACGATCAGAACCCGAGAGATTCCCCATGGGCGCCCCGGTGCGTCTGTGCCCTATTGCGGCAACTACAGCCGCAAATTGCCCTTAAGCCATCCAGGGCATCATGCCGGAATTAACCGGCAGCACAAAGTAAATCCGGGGGTGTGTCGCGTAATGCCGGACAGGGTGATTCCGGGTCCGCCGCCTCCGGGGCGGCCCGATGACCAGCCTGGCGGTCAGGGGTGCCCCGGGGGACGGTACGGGATAAAATGTCCAGGTGCTGGAGCTGTTTCACCCGGCTGTTCGAAGCTGGTTTGAGAGCCGGTTCCCGGGCGGCCCGACGGAGCCGCAGGCCGCGGGCTGGCAGGAGATCGCGGCCGGGCACCATACGCTGATCGCCGCGCCGACCGGTTCCGGGAAGACCCTGGCGGCGTTCCTGGTCTGCATCGACCGGATCTACCAGTCCGGCCAGGCGGGTACCGAGCGCCCGGCCGGGCCGCAGGTCGTGTACGTGTCGCCGCTGAAGGCCCTGGCCGTGGACATCTGGCAGAACCTCGAGGCCCCGCTGGCGGAGATCGCCAAGATGGCCGGGGCGCTGGGCCTGCCGGCCCCGGACATCCGGGTCGCGGTGCGGACCGGGGACACGGCGGCCGCCGAGCGGGCCGCGATGCTGAAGCACCCGCCCGATTTCCTGATCACCACCCCGGAGTCGCTGTATCTCCTGGTGACGGCGGAACGGACCCGCGCCATGCTGGCCCCGGCCGCCACGGTCATCGTGGACGAGATCCATGCCGTCGCGGGCAACAAGAGGGGCTCGCACCTGGCGCTGACCCTGGAGCGGCTGGAGCACCTGGCCGCGCAGCCGGTCCAGCGGATCGGCCTGTCCGCGACCCAGCGCCCCATCGAGACCGTCGCCCGCCTGCTGGTCGGCGCGGGCCCCGGCCGGTCGGCGCCGGACGGGTCACCCCGCTGCGCCATCGTGGACTCCGGCCACCGGCGCCAGCTCGACCTGGCCCTGGAGATGCCGGGCGACGAGCTCGGCGCGGTCGCATCCGCGGAGCAGATGGACGAGATCCTGGACCTGATCGCCGGGCATGTGTCCGGGCACCGGACCACGCTGGTGTTCGTCAACACCCGGCGGATGGCCGAGCGGGTCGCCCACCAGCTGGGCGAGCGGCTCGGTGAGGGGCAGGTCGCCGCGCATCACGGCAGCCTGTCCAAGGACCGGCGGCAGCGGGTGGAGTCGCGGCTGCGCCGCGGCGACCTGCGGGCCCTGGTCGCCACCGCGTCGCTGGAGCTGGGCATCGACATCGGGCCGGTGGAGCTGGTCTGCCAGATCGGCTCGCCGCGCAGCTTCGGCACCTTCCTGCAGCGGGTGGGCCGGTCCAACCACACCCGCGGCGGGATACCGGCCGGGCGGCTCTACCCGACTACCCGGGATGAGCTGGTGGAATCCGCGGCGCTGCTGCGCGGCGTCCGGTCCGGCCGGCTCGACGCCGTGGCGGTCCCGGCCTGCCCGCTGGACATCCTGGCCCAGCAGGTGATCGCGGAGTGCGCGGCGGAAGACTGGGCCGAGGACGACCTGCTGGCCCTGGTCCGGCGGGCTGCCCCGTTCGCGGGCCTGTCCACGGAAGATTTCGGCGAGGTGGCCGAGATGGTGTCCGAGGGGATCCGGACCGGCCGCGGCCGCCGGGCCGCCTACCTGCACCGGGACCGGGTGACCGGGCGGCTGGCCGGCCTGCGGGGCGCCCGGCTGGCCGCGCTCACCTCCGGCGGGGCCATCCCGGAGCTGGGGGACTACCGGGTGCTGGCCGAGCCGGACGGCGCCCTGGTCGGGACGGTGAACGAGGACTGGGCTATCGAGTCCATGGCGGGCGACGTGTTCCTGCTCGGCACCACCTCGTGGCGGATCCGCCGGGTCGAGCCGGGCGTGGTGCGCGTGGTCGACGCCCAGGGCGCGCCGCCGTCGGTGCCGTTCTGGCTGGGCGAGGCGCCCGGCCGCACGGTGGAGCTGTCGGAGGAGGTCTGCGCCCTGCGCCAGGCGGTCGCCGGGTGCCTGGGCACCGGCGGGCCCGCCGAGGCCGCGGCCTGGCTGCAGGCGGAGTGCGGGATCGGCACGGACACCGCCGAGGTGATCACCGCCTACCTGGGTACCGCCCTGGCCCAGCTCGGGCTGCTCCCGGACATGGACACCATCGTCCTGGAGCGGTTCTTCGACGACAGCGGCGGGATGCAGCTGGTCGGGCACGCGCCGTTCGGGGCCCGGCTCAACCGGGCGCTGGGGCTGGCGCTGCGCAAGCGGTTCTGTGTCACGTTCGACTTCGAGCTGCAGGCCGCGGCCAGCGACGACGCGATCCTGCTGTCGCTGGGGCCGCAGCACAGCTTCCCGCTGGAGCGGGTGCCCCGGTTCCTCGCCTCCAGCACCGTGGAGGGCGTGGTCCGCCAGGCCGTCCTGACCTCGCCGATGTTCGCGGCCCGGTGGCGGTGGAACCTGAACCGGTCCCTGGCCGTGCTGCGGATGCGGGGCGGGAAGAAGAACCCGCCCGCGATCCAGCGGATGGAATCCGACGACCTGATGGCCGCGGTCTTCCCGACGCTGGCGGCCTGCCAGGAGAACGTCGCCCCCGGCCCGCTGGAGATTCCCGATCATGTCCTGGTCCGGCAGACGCTGGACGACTGCCTGCACGAGGCCATGGACATCGACGGCCTCACGGAGCTGGTCGGGCGTATCGAATCGGGCCAGGTGACCGTCGTGGTGCGGGATACCACCGAGCCGTCGGTGCTCGCGCACGAGATCCTGAACGGGCGGCCCTTCACCTTCCTCGACGACGCGCCGCTGGAGGAACGCCGCAGCCGTGCGATACCGCTGCGCCGCGGCCTGCCGGTGGAACCCCGCGAGCTGGGCCGGCTCGACCCCGACGCCATCGCACGGGTGGCCAGCCAGGTGCAGCCGGACCCGCGCGACGCCAACGAGCTGCACGACCTGCTGATGACGCTGACCGCCGTGCGCCCGGACGCTGACTGGCAGCCCTGGTTCGAGGAACTGGCCGCCGGCTGCCGCGCGGTCAGCGTCTCCGGGCCGGCCGGGGTGTTCTGGTCCGCGGTAGAGCGCCGCCCGGCCATCGAGGCGCTGTTCCCGGACGCGGCCGTGGCGCCTGACCATCCCTGCCCGGTTCCCGGTGACCCGCCCGACCCGGACGCCGCCGCGGCCAGCATGCTCCGCGGGCACCTGGACTGCCGCGGCCCGTCCACGGTCGCGGACCTGGCCCACGCCACCGGCCTGCCGCCGGCCGACACTGAGATCGCGCTGGCCCGGCTGGAGGAGGAGGGCTTCGCCATCCGCGGCCGGTTCACCCGGGCCGCGCGCGGCGCCGGGGGAGAGGCGGACGGCGCCGGGGAGAGGCGGACGGCACCCGGGGAGAGGCCGCCCTGGACCCCGGCCCCGGCGAGGAGTTCTGCGCCCGCAGGCTGCTGGCCCGCATCCACGGCTACACCCGGCAGCGGCAGCGCCGCGAGATCGAGCCGGTCACCGCGCGGGACTTCATGCGTTTCCTGCTCCGCTGGCAGCACGTGGCGCCCGGCACCCAGAGCGAGGGACGGCTCGGCGTGCTGAGCGTCATCGAGCAGCTGCAGGGCTACGAGCTGGCCGCGGGCGCCTGGGAGAACGCCGTCCTCGCCACCCGCGTGCAGGGCTACCGGCGTGAGTGGCTGGACGAGGTCTGCCTGTCCGGCCAGGTGGTGTGGGGACGGCTGTCGGTGCGCGACGCCGAGCCCGATCCGGTCCCGAAGCGCAGCGGGCTGGTCCCGTCCCGGGCCACCCCGATCACCCTGGCCATCCGCGACGACCTGCCCTGGCTGCTCCGCGCCGCCCGCGGGGACCTGGCCCCGGCCGAGCCCGGGCCGGGCCGGACCCAGGACGTGATCGACGCCCTGCGCCGGCACGGGGCGCTGTTCCGGCCCGACCTGGCCTCGGTCACCGGCCGCCTGCCGGGCGAGGTGGAGGAGGCGCTGTGGGACGGCGTGGCCCGCGGGCTGATCACCGCCGACGGGTTCCGGGCCGTCCGGTCCCTGCTGCAGCGGTCCTCCGCGCGCCGGGCCCCGCGGCCCTCGGGGCTCCGCGGGCTGCGCCAGGGCCGGTCACGGCCCGGCGCTGGATCGGCCGGGCGGTGGTCGCTGCTCCCGGTCCCCGCCGCCGGCACTGACCCGGACGAGCTGGCCGAGGCCGTGGCCGAGCAGCTGATCGTCCGCTGGGGTGTGGTCTTCCACGATCTGCTGGCCCGGGAGAACCTGTCGGTCCCCTGGCGCGAGATCTTGTGGGCCTGGCGGAGGATGGAGGCGCGCGGCACGATCCGCGGCGGCCGGTTCGTGGCCGGGTTCAGCGGCGAGCAATTCGCCCACCCGGACGCGCTCGACGTGCTGCGCTCGGTGCGCAAGCAGCGGCCCCCGGGGGAGACCGTCCAGATCTCCGCGGCCGACCCGCTGAACCTGACCAGCGTCGTGCTGCCCGGCCCGCGGATCCCGGCGGTCCCGTCGAACACCGTCACCTACGTCGACGGCGCCGTGCCGGCCGGGGCCGTGCCGCCCGGGGCCGCGACCCCGGGGGCCGCCCGCACCGCGTCCTAGCAGTTCGTGATCTAACGAATGGTGTCGTTAGAGCCACCGCGCATGGCCCGGGCGGAGCCTCACGTTCGTGGCCCAGGAACCTCGGCATGCGGGTGTTTGCGCGTCGTCAGTCCCACTAGAGATCGGGCTGCGGTGGCGGTGGGTGTCACGCATGCGGGATCAGGCCCTTGTCAGAGCCGCAGGCTTGGGAGGAACATGAGCAGGCACGTGGGGTGGAGGCGGATTTGGCGCCTTCCCCGCGTGAAGGGGCAAGAGGGGGACCCGGATGCTAATCGCGATCCTTAACCAGTCAACCCTGGTAGCCGATGCAGACGCTACGACGATGACCCAGGCGATCGCCAGCCAGATACGGTACGACGCCGGCCCGCTCTGGGACCGGGCACCCGCGGCCGTCGTGTTCTACAGCGACCCGTCCGCCGTCCCGGAGGCGGCGCACGGCATAGCGCTCGTGGACACGATCCAGGACCAGCCCCAGGGCGTGCTCGGCTTCCACACCGAGGACCAGGGCGGGAAACTGTGGGGCGTGGTCGCGGCCAAGCCGGAACTCGACAACGGCGCGCAGGTGACCACCGGCGACTGGAGCGTCTCCAGCGTGCTGTCCCACGAGGTGCTTGAGATGTTCATCGACCCGAACTGCAACCTGTGGGCCAACGACGGCCAAGGGTCGGCGTACAGCTTCGAGGTGTGCGACCCGGTCGAGGCCCCCAGTTACACCGTCAGCGATGTCTCGGTATCCAACTTCGTGACCCCGTCCTGGTTCGACCCGCTGGCCCCGGCCACCGCGCAGTTCGACAAGCTCGGCCAGCTCCATGCCGCGTTCAGCATCCTCAAGGGCGGCTACGTGGTGTACGAAACCGCGGGCAAGGAACAGCAGAAGTTCGGCGATGAATTTCCCGACTGGCGCAGGCAAATGAAGGCGGGGCCACTGGCCCGCACCAGGCGCCGCTTGGCGCAGGCCCACTATGGCGGATGACGCACTCCCACCTGAGCCTGGTGAATTTCACTCTCTCAGCGGCGCTGCTGGGCTCTGCGGTCTCTGCCATTCTGACGGTCGGCGTTTAGGTGGCTGTGCTGGCGTGTCCCACATGTGGGCAGGTGAACCCGGAGATCGCGCGGTATTGCCTGGCGTGTGGGGTGCTGATCGTACAGGAGGTCGGCCAGCCGGCTGAGGAACGCAAGACGGTAACCGTGCTGTTTTGTGATCTGGTCGGGTTCACCGCTGCCTCCGATCGTGCCGACCCGGAGGATGTGCGGGCCCGGATCCGCCCCTACCACGCGCGGCTGCGGCGGGAGGTGGAGAGGTTCGGGGGGACGGTGGAGAAGTTCATCGGCGACGCGGTGATGGCGGTGTTCGGCGCACCGATAGCCCATGAGGATGACCCTGAACGGGCGGTACGGGCGGGTTTGCGCATCTTGGAGGCGATCGCCGACCTGAACGAAGAGGACGCGCAGCTCAGCTTGGCGGTGCGGGTCGGGGTGGACTCGGGGGAGGCAGTGGTAGCGCTGGGCGCGCGTCCCGAGCAGGGGGAGGGGCTGGTCGCAGGAGATGTGGTGAACACGGCGTCGCGGTTGCAGGGCGCGGCGCCGGTGGGCGGGGTGCTGGTGGGACCGGGGACGTACGCAGCGACCCACCAGGTGTTCGACTACCAGGCGCTGGCGCCAGTGGCGCTGAAGGGCAAGGCCGAGCCGGTGGCGGTGTTTCAGGCACTGGTCCCGCGCGCCCGGTTCGGTGCCGACGTGACCCGGTCGCTGGGCACGCCGATGGTGGGCCGTCAGATCGACCTGGGCATCGTCACGGGCGCATTCCAGAAGGCGGTGCAGGAATCGACGGTGCAGCTGGTGCTGGTGGCGGGAGAGCCAGGTGTGGGCAAGTCACGGCTAGTTGCCGAGCTGAGCTCGTTTGTTGATTTGTGGCCGGAGCAGATCCGCTGGCGCCAGGGCCGGTGCCTGCCATACGGGGACGGGATCACGTTCTGGGCGCTGGGGGAGATCGTCAAGGCGGAGGCGGGGATCTTGGAAACCGACCCGCCGGAGGTGGCCGCCGCAAAGATCGACGCGATGATCCCCGACGACGCGCCGGACGCGCCGTGGCTTAGGGCGCGGTTGCGGCCCTTGGCCGGGCTCCCGGCCCCGGAGGCGGCCCTGGCGGAGAACTTTGCGGCGTGGCGAGCGTTCGTGGAGCTGCTGGCCGAAGGCCGCCCGTCAGTGCTGGTGTTTGAGGATCTGCACTGGGCCGATCCGGCGCTGCTGGATTTTGTGGAACAGCTGGCCGACTACGCCGAGGGGGTCCCACTGCTGCTGGTGGGCGCGGCCCGCCCGGAACTGTATGAGCGGGCAGCGGGGTGGGCGGCCTCGGCGCGCAACGTGGCCCGGGTGAACCTGCGGGCGTTGACCGCGGCGGAGACCGCGCGGCTGATCTCTAACCTGCTGGGCACGGCGGCGCTGCCGCTCGAGGTGCAGCAGGCGATCTCGCGCCGTGCGGGCGGCAACCCGCTGTACGCGGAGGAGTTCGTACGGCTGCTCAAAGACCAGCAGATCCTGCGGCGGAAGGGCGCCGGGTGGAGCATCGATACCAGGGCGGAGATCCCGCTCCCGCCGGGCGTGCAAGGGCTGATCGCGGCACGGCTCGACACCCTTGGCCCAGCGCGCAAACAGCTGCTGCAAGACGCCGCGGTGGTAGGCGAGGTGTTCTGGGCCGGCGCTGTCACGCAGATGGGAGACCAAGGCCGGGACCAAGTGCAGGCTGTGTTGCACGAGCTGACGCGCAAAGAGCTGGTCCGCCCGGCGCGGCGCTCATCAATGGCGGGACAGGCCGAATACTCCTTCACCCATGCGCTGATCCGCGATGTCTGCTATGCGCAGATCCCGCGGGCCGAGCGCGCCCAGCGCCACCGCCGGGCCGCGGCCTGGATCGAGCAGATGGCGGCGGAACGGGCCGCCGACCACGCCGAGATTCTGGCCGCTCACTACACCACCGCCCTGGAACTCGCGCAGGCGGCCAAGGATCCGCAGGCCGGGGAACTTGCAGCCAGCGCGGCTCGCTACCTGATGCTGGCCGGGGACCGGGCCATGGGCATCGACGTGGAGGCCGCCGAACGTCACTACGCCAAGGCACTGGCCCTGACCGGTCCCAATGACCCCGATCGCGCCGAACTGCTGGCCCACTACGGCGAAGCGCTGCGCCTGCGGGCCCGGTTCCGCGAAGCAGCCGCCGCATTCGAGCAGGCGATCGCGGCGTTCCGCGCCAGTGGGGATGTTCGCAGGGCGGCCAAGGCAACCAGCCGATACTCGATGCTCCTGCACCGGCTCGGTGACCGCCGGTACCCGGAGGCCGCTGGCACCGCGCTGGAAATGCTGGAGCCGCTCGGCCCCTCACCCGAACTGGCGGAGGCGCTGGCCGACCACGCTGCGGCAAGCTTTCTGTCCGACCAGCATACGGAGGCGGTCGATCTCGCCGAGCGGGCGGTGGAACTCGCCGCTGAACTCGGCCTCCCCCTGCCGGCGCGGGCGCTCGGGTTCCGTGGCTGCGCGCGGTTCGTACTTGGCCAGGCGGCCGGACTTGACGATATGCGGCGCGCGCTGGAGGCCGCTACCGCTCAGGGCCTTGGACGCGAGGCAGCCGTGCTGCATTACAACCTTGGGGTGTCGCTCTGCCGGGCCGAGGGACCACGAGCAGAGTGGGAAATGGCGCAACAGGGTGCCGCCTTTGCCCGGCGGCATGGAATCGCGGAGTGGGTGCCGCTGCTCGAGGGTACCGAGGTTGAGGCACTGGCCGACCTAGGCCTGATCGAACAGGCCCGGACCTTGATGGCAACGGCCCTCAGTCATGTTGCCGCGGAGGATTGGATGGGCCAAGTAGACCTGCGGTCTGCCGAAGCCCGGATGCTGGCCCGCCGCGGCGAACTCTCCCACACCGGCCTCATGGACTGGATTCAGCAGGCGGTGGCGAAAGCGCGGGATCTGGGCGAATCGCAATACCTGGGCGGGCTCCTGGCCCTCGCCGCAATAGCCTGGACTGCCGTCGGGAAAGTTCGAGACGCCACCCCCCTGCTTTCCGAACTTGCGCAGGTACCCAACGTCGGGCACACATTGGACTATCTGCGGAGCCTCCCCGACCTGGTACGGGTCGCGATTGCGGCGGGCGACGCGGATCTCGGGAGGCGGCTCGCGAGCGGTCTCAAACCGGTGTATCAGCTCGATCAGCACGCGGCAGTGACTGCCCACGCTCTGCTGGCCGAGCAGCATGGCAAGCATGCTGAGGCTGCGGCCTTGTTTGCCGACGCCGCGGGGCGGTGGGAGCGATTCGGGGTGCCGTGGGAGCAGGCGCAGGCGCTCCTGGGGCAGGGCCGATGCCTGCTCACCCTCGGTCGGCCGACCGAGGCCCGGGAGCCGCTGCGCGTGGCGCGAGATATCTTCGGCTCGCTCGGTGCCAACCCCGTCCTCGCCGACACCAACTGCCTGCTGGCAGAGGCAACCCCGCTCACCGGATCATGAACTGTGAGGGCTGCAAGGAGGGCCGCCTGTCCGAGGGCATCGACCGGATGGAGCAGGCGTTCGCGGTGCTGTCGCAGGACGGGCCCCGGCGGAAATCTGGCGGCCCTCGCGGCCACCCTGGGCCGGCTCCGTCCGGGATGCTCGCCGCCGATCTCCCGGGAACTCGCTCCTATCGGGCTGGCCAGCCGGCCCGGCGCGGGTGGCGAACGGCCGCCTCTGCGGGCATCACGTCCGGAGCCCCGGGATGAGCACACCGGCCCTAGCCAGCCGCCGCCTCGGTGTCTTCCGAGCGCTGGCTTGCAACCGGGCGCTGCGGCGGGTGGTGGGCGGATACGCGCTGTTCACCCTAACCGAGTACTCGGTGTGGATCGCCATGCTGGTGTACGCCTACGGCCGGGGCGGCGCCACGATCGCCGGCGTGGTGGCGCTGGCGCAGCTGGTGCCGGCGGCGCTGCTGGCGCCGGTGTTCGCCGGCCTGGCGGACCGGCGTTCCCCGGTGGTGCTGCTGGCCGGGGGGTATGTGGTGCAGGCGGCCGCGATCGGCGCTACCGCGGCAGCCATCACCGGGGGCGTGCCCCTGGCGGCCTATGCGGCAGCGGTGGTGGCTTCCACGGCGGTCACTGCGACCCGCCCGGGCCAGTCGACCCTGATTCCGTCGCTGGCCGCTACCGCCGACCAGCTGACGGCAGCCAACGTCGTGGTGAGCTGGGTGGAAGCCGCCGGGATCGCGGTCGCAGGGTCGCTGGCCGGGGTGCTGATCTGGGCCGGCAGTGTGGCGAGCGTGTTCGCGGTGTGCGCACTCCTGGCCGCCATCGCCGCGCTCCTGGTGTTCAGGCTGCGGGTCCCGGCGCTGGCCGCCCCGCAACAGCATGCTCCCCGGATCGCGGCCGGCCTGGGCGAGAGCGTGCGCCTTGCGGTCCGGCAGCCGCGGCTGAGGCTGATGCTGGCGCTGCTAACCGCGGAGGCGGCCGTAGTCGGTGCCCTGGACCTGCTGTTCGTCATCCTGGCCGTCACGGTCCTGGGTCGTCCGCAGGCGTGGGCCGGGTACCTGAACTCCGTTTACGGGGTGGGTGCGATCCTGGCCGCCGTGGTCAGCGTGTTCTTGGTCGGCAGGCGCCTCGGGGCGCCGATCCTGGGCGCGGCGCTGCTCCTGAGCGGCGCGCTCGCCGCTGTCGCGGCGGGCCTGGGCCTGGCGGGGACGGTGGCCCTGCTGGCGGTCGCTGGAGCGAGCCGTGCCCTGTTGGATGTCGCCACCCGGTCGCTGCTACAGCGTTCGGTCCCGGCCCACTCCCTGGGTCGGGTGTTCGGCCTTCTCGAAGGGCTCACCATGGCAGGGCTCGCGATCGGCGCAGTGCTGGTGCCGGTGCTGGTCCATCTTGGGGGCAGCCAGCTCGCGCTACTCGGCGTCGCCGCCGTGCTGCCGCTGGCGGCCGCCGCCGGCGGCCGCGCCCTGTTCAGCCTGGACGCCGATGCACCCGTCCCGGTCGTGGAACTCGCGCTGTTGCGCTCGATCCCGCTGTTCGCCGAGCTGCCCGCCCCCGCCCTCGAAGGGCTCGCGGCTGCCCTCACCCCGGCCGAGGTGCCGGCCGGGGCAATCCTCATCCGGCAGGGCGGGCCGGGGGATGCCTACTATGCGGTCGCCGCGGGACAGTTGGACGTCGTCCAGGATGGGCGTTTCCTGCGGCGGTGCGGCCGGGGCGAGGGAGTCGGGGAGATCGCGCTCCTGCGCGCCGTCCCCCGCACGGCGACCGTCATCGCGCACACCGACGCGACCGTGTACCGCCTCGCCCGGGAGCCCTTCCTGACCGCGGTCCTCGGCCACGCCGCCACCCAGCGGCAAGCACACGGCATCGCCGAGGCCAGGCTGGCCGCCGACGCCGCACGCGGCAATGACTCCCCGGTCACGGGCATGGCAGACCCGGGCTGATGATGACGGCCCGGCGCAAGGTCTCCGATGCGAGCCGCCCATCCAGAGGGGCTTCGCGTCGCCGGTGGTCACCCCGCGGTGGAAGGGAGAGTCATGGTGGATCATCCGCTGGCAATGGATGTGGAAGCGATGCGGCGCACCGGGTATGCGGCGGTGGATGCGCTGGTGGCCCGGCTGGCGGACCCGGAGGCCGATCCGGTGCTGCGGCGCGCCAGCCCCGCGGAGATGCGGGCCCGGCTGGGTGGCCCGGCCCCCGAGCAGGGGCCGGCCTGGACGCGGTCCTGGCGCGGGTGATCGAGGATGTGCTGCCGTATGCGGCCGGGACCAATCATCCCGGGTACTTCGCGTTCATCCCCTACTTCACTACCTGGCCAGCGGCGGTGGCGGAGCTGATAGCGGCCGGGGCCAATGTGTCTCCCTGGGCGTGGATGGAGTCGCCCGCCGCGACCCAGATCGAGTTGGAGGTTATCGACTGGTTCCGCAGCTGGCTGGGGATGCCGGAGGGCACAGCGGGCGTGCTGGTAAGCGGCGGTTCGGCGGCGAACCTCACAGCGTTGCTCGTCGCCCGTGAGGCCGCCGGGGGGCCGTCGGAAGCCGGCGTGGTGTACGTGTCGGATCAGGGCCACTCCTCGCTCGCCCGGACCGCGCGGGCCATGGGCCTGCTCTCCCATCAGGTACGGGTGCTGCCGACCGATGATCATTGGCGGTTGCAGCCGGAAACGGTGGCCGCCGCTGCCTCCACTGACCGCCGGGCCGGGCGGGTTCCCATCGCCGTGTGCGCTGGCGCCGGGTCGACCAGCACGGGCGCCGTCGACCCCCTAGCCGGCCTGGCCGATGTCTGTGCTGCTGAGGGGCTGTGGCTGCACGTTGATGCGGCCTACGGCGGCTTCGCGGCGCTCACCCCCCGGGGCCGGGCGCTGCTGGCTGGCATCGAGCGAGCTGACTCGGTGACCGTCGATCCGCACAAGTGGCTATTCCAGCCGTTCGAGTGCGGCGGTGTCCTGGTCCGCGACGGCGCCCGTCTCGCCCGCACATTCGCTGTTCACCCGGATTATCTCGACAGCACCGGCACTCACGGGACAGGGGAGGTCAACCTGGGCGATTGGGGGCTGCAGCTGTCCCGGGGCTTCCGTGCCCTCAAGGTCTGGATGTCCGTCCAGGCCTTCGGCCTGGCCGCGTTCCGAGCCGCGATCGACCGGGACATGGAACTGGCCGCCTACGCCGAAGAACTGGTCCGGGGCCAGGCGGAGCTGACCCTCATGGCCCCGGCGACGCTGGGCATCGTGTGCTTCCGCAGGGAATGGCCAGGCTGCGACGAAGCCGAGACCGAGCGCCGCGGGCTCGCGCTCGCTGACGCCCTGGAACACGGAGGGGACGCGTTCGTGTCCACCACCCGCCTGGCCGGCCGGCACGCCATCCGGCTGTGCGTCCTTAACCCAACCAGCTCCGAAGATCACATCCGGCGGGTTATCGGGCACTTCGCGCACGCGTCACCCCCGCCGGTCAGACCGCCAGGCGCCGGCGTCCCTCCCGAATCCAGGGCCGACGTGATCGCGGACCACAGCGGGACCCAGGACGCGGACGTGCTGCAGACCATGCCGCTGCTGGGCGGGGTGCCTGATGCGGTCATTCAGGCTGTCCGCGACCGCGGCAGCCGCATAGACGTGGCCGCTGGTGAAGAGGTCATCCGCCGGTGGGATGCGGACCGGTATTTCTACATCGCGCTGTCCGGCCGCTACCAGGTTTTCATCGATGACCGGCCGATCCGCAGCCTCGGCCCCGGTGAGCATTTCGGCGAACTCGCCGCCCGCGACTGGGGAGGCGGCTACGGCTACACCCGCCTGGCCACCGTGCGGTGCGCCGAAGCGGGCCAGCTCCTCCGGCTCAGCAGCGACGACTTTCAGTGGCTAGTTGCCACCCAGCCAGCCGTCCGGGCTGAGCTGGCCAAGATCCTGGCCGAACGGCTCCAAGAACGTTAGCCGCACCACGCCAGGCTCTGCTACACCCGCCCCGCGCGGCCGCACTCGTCACCGACTCCCGCCCGGGGCTGCGGCTCATAGCCGGTGCGGGCATGCGGGCATGCGGACGCTCGGCGCACCACGAACACCGCGGAGCGGTGCCGTGGCATCCTCAGCCTGTGACTAGCTACGGGCCGTTCTTAGCGGGCCTCGGCGTCACGGACACGTTGCACCATCGCTTCCAGCAGCGCCCAGGCCGTCTCGGGGTGATCCATGGCAAACGGGCGGAAGACCCACGCCACGAACAGCAAAGCCCGCAACGGTGTCTCGGCGGTGACCGTCGCCGATCGGTAGGAGTGGTCAATCAGCGCCATCTCACCGAAGTAGTCACCGGGTCCAAGGGTGCGGGCAGGCCGCCCGTGCACGCTCACCGCCGCATGCCCGTCCAGTATGACACCGAAGGTGGTGCCCCCCTGATCCTCGGTGGTCAGCTTCGCACCCGCGGGAAAGGTCCGGTCATTGGCCTCGCTCACGAGCTTGGCCAGGTCCTTCTTCGACAGCATCGAGAACAGCGAGACCCGCGCGAGGGCCTCTTCTGGCGTTGTCATGACCCGATGCTACGCCTGAGATCATCACTGCTGGCCAGGTCAACGCGAACGGCTTCGCCGGGACGCGGCAGCAGATGGCGCTGCGGGCATTCCTGCTGACTGACGTGCGGTGGGCGGTGCCGGAGCCGCTGCGTGGCGCGGGGCCTGAGGAGCGCTAAACGAAAGCGCTCAGGCCGGTGATGGCCCGGCCGACGACGAGGGTGTTGATCTCGCGGGTGCCCTCGTAGGAGTAGATGGCCTCGGCGTCGGCGACGAAGCGGCCGACCTGGTTCTCCAGCAGGATGCCGTTGCCGCCGAGCAGTTCACGGGCGTAGCCGACGGTTTCCCGCATCCGTACCGTGCAGAACGCCTTGGCCAGGGCCGAGTGCTCGTCGGCCGCGGTGCCCGCGGCCTGCAGCTGGGCCAGCCGGGCGCACAGGCAGGCCGAGGCCGTGATGTTGGCCAGCATCTTCACCAGCAGATCCTGGACGAGCTGGAAGCCGCCGATCGGCTTCCCGAACTGCTGCCGCTCCTTCGCATAGGCCAGGGCGTGCTCGTACGCGCCGCGGGCGCAGCCCACAGCCTGCCAGGCGACACCCGCCCGGGTCAGCCGCAGCACCCTGGCCGTCTCCCGGAACGACGTCGCCTTCTGCAGCCGGTTCGCCTCGGGCACCCGGACCCCGTCCAGCGTGATGCGGGCGTTTTGCACGACCCGCAGCGCGATCTTGTCCTGCATCTTCACGGCCGAGAAGCCCGGGGTTTCTTTTTCCACAACGAAGCCCTTGACCTGGCCATCCTCCACGTCACGGGCCCAGATCACGATGTAGTCAGCGAACGTGGCGTTCCCGATCCATTTCTTCTGGCCGTCGAGGATCCACCCGGCGCCGTCCCGGCGGGCCGTCGTGGTGAGCCCGCCCGCCACCCCGGAGCCAACGTCGGGCTCGGTCAGCCCGAAGGCGCCGATCTTCTCCATCCGGGCCATCTCCGGCAGCCAGCGCTGCTTCTGCTCCTGCGACCCGCACAGGTAGATAGACCCCATGGCCAGGCCGCTGTGCACGCCCATGAAGGTGGAGATCGACGGGTCGGTCCGGGCCAGCTCCATCGCGATCATGCCGTCCAGCAGCGGGCCGCCGCCCGGGCAGCCGTACCCGTCGTAGGCGGTGCCGGCGATGCCCAGCCTGGCGAACGCCGGGATCAGGTCGTGCGGGAACTCCTCGCGCGTCCAGTAATGGTTGATGACCGGCTCGATCTCTTTGGTCATGAACTCGCGGGTGCGCGCGAGCGCGTCCCGGCCGGTGCCGTCCAGCAGCTCCTCCAGGCCGTAGAAGTCGGCCTCCGCGGCGTTGGCCATGAGTCCTCCCCAGCAGATCGAGACGGTCTAGCCTGCCCGGCCACTACCCGCGCCGCCGGCCAGGAACCCCCCGATCACCGGCGCGAGGATGACCCTGCGATACCAGCTACCCGGCACGCCCGGCGTCAGCGAAGCGGCGCGAACCGTGCGGTGAAGTGCCGCAGATGCCGGGGCTGGGACACGATGCGCATCCCGGGAAGCCCGGCCGCCCGCCCGGCGACCCGGATGAGGACCTCGATCACGTAGTCGATGTGGCTCTGGGTGTAAGTACGGCGGGGAATGGCCAGGCGGACGAGGTCCATGGCGGCGGGCGTCTCGGTGCCGTCCGGGCGGCGGCCGAACATCACGGTCCCGATCTCGCAGGCCCGCACCCCGCCTTCCTCGTAGAGCGCGCAGGCCAGCGACTGGCCCGGGTACTGCAGCGGGTCCAGGTGGGCCAGCATGGCGCGTGCGTCGATGAAGACCGCGTGGCCGCCGAAGGGGACGACCACCGGGATCCCCGCTGCCTCGAGCGCCTCGCCCAGGTAGGAGATGGAGCGCACCCGGTAGCGCAGGTAGTCGTCGTCGATGCTCTCGCGCAGTCCCTGGGCGATCGCTTCCAGGTCGCGGCCGGCCAGCCCGCCGTAGGTGGGAAACCCCTCCGTGAGGATTTCCAGGTTGCGGCACTGCTCGGCGAGGCTGTCGTCGTTGAGGGCCAGCCAGCCGCCGATGTTGGCCAGCGGGTCCTTCTTCGCCGACATGGTCATCCCGGCCGCCAGGCTGGCCATCTCCCGGACGATGTCCCCCACCGGGACGTCGGCGTAACCAGGCTCCCGGGACTTGATGAACCAGGCGTTCTCGGCGAACCGGCACGCGTCGAGGAACAGCGGCTTGCCGAACCGGTCACAGACCTCGCGGACCGCGCGGATGTTGGCCATGCTGACCGGCTGCCCGCCGCCGGAGTTGTTGGTCACCGTCAGCATCACCAGCGGGACGTCGGCGGCCCGCTCGCCGAGCAGCCGTTCCAGCGCGCCGACGTCCATGTTGCCCTTGAACGGGTGGCGCAGGGCGGGCTGAAGGCCCTCCGGGACCGGCAGGTCGGCGGCCTCGGCCCCGGTGAACTCGATATTGGCCCGTGTCGTATCGAAGTGCGTGTTGTTCGGGACGACCCGGCCCGGGCCGCCGGTTACGGTGAACAGGATCTTCTCGGCCGCCCGGCCCTGATGGGTCGGCAGGATGTGCCGGAACGGGAACAGGGTGGTCACCGCGTCGCGGAACCGGTAGAACGAGGGCGCTCCCGCGTAGGCTTCGCTGCCCCGCTGGATGCCGGCCCACTGCTCCGCCGACATGGCCCCGGTGCCTGAGTCGGTGAGCAGGTCGATCAGCACCTCGTCCGCGGCCAGCTCGAAAAGGTTGTACCCGGCGGCGGCCAGGGCTGCTGTCCGCTCCGCGCGCGTGGTCAGCCGCATCGGCTCCACAGAGTGGATGCGGAACGGCTCAATAATCGTGCGGAATGGCTCTTCCGTCACCCGCCAGCGCCTCCCTCCGGCCGGGCGCGTCCGGCCGGCTCCCCGCAGCTTCGCGACCCCGGCCCCGGGTGTCCTCACCCATTGCGGGTGGGCCGGTAAATACCGGCCGCTGCGAAGATCGGGCCGATCAGTGAGGAAGCGGTCATGACCGTGCGCGACCACGCAGGCCGGGAGGGCGGTGTCGGCCCCCTCGTGACCTTCGTTGACCATGTCCGCCCGGACGGGGCCGTGGCCCGGTGGGGTACCCGCCGGCACCGCAAGCACCTGCGGGGCGCGGCCGTCGGCTCGACCTGGTGGGCACCACGGGCCCGCGGCTGGTGGATCGCCGTCCTGTTCGCGGTGGGGTCGCTGCTGTTCGCCCTGGGGGCGGTCCCCGGGTACGCCAGCGCCGTAGGGCCCCGCGGGGATGCGGTCACCTTCTTCATCGGCTCGCTGTTCTTCACCGCGGCCGGATTCCTCGCCTACCGGGAAGCGGTCGATGCCGGCCCGCAGTCACCAGGCGGCCCCCGGCGGCGCTTCTTCGTCTTCCAGCCGCGCAGGATCGACTGGTGGGCCACCGCGGTCCAGCTGGCCGGGACTCTCTACTTCAACATCAGCACCGGGAACGCCGTGCGGGTGGACCTGAGCGCGCAGGCCGCGCACCAGCACGTGTGGCGGCCAGATGCCGTCGGCTCGATCTGCTTCCTGGTGGCCAGCACGCTGGCCTGGTTCGAGATCTGCCACGGCTGGGCCGCCTGGCGGCCGAGATCGTGGGCGTGGTGGATCACCCTGCTGAACCTGCTCGGATCCGTGGCGTTCGGGATCTCCGCGGTCGCCGGCTACATCAACCCGGCCACGGGCCAGCTGCATAACGCCGAGCGGTCGAACCTGGGCACCCTGATCGGTGCGGTGTGCTTCCTCGCCGGTGCGCTGCTGCTGATGCCCGAGCGCACCGAGGCGGCGGACGCCGGCACGGCCTGAGCGGCGGGCGCCATGGTGGCACCGGCCGGCAGCGGTGGGCCAGGATGAGCGCATGGGAGTGCTCAGCTTCACGACGCAGCTGCAGGCCCGCGGCCCCGCCGCCGCCGTGGTGCTCGACGACGACCAGGTCGCGGCCATCGGCGAAGGACCCCGGCGGTTCCCGGTGGTGGCCACCGTGAACGGTTACACGTGGCGGACGAGCGTGGCCCGGATGAAGGGCGAATTCGTGGTCGGCCTGAGCCGGGAGGTCCGCCAGGGTGCGGGCGTCGAGGCCGGCGATGAGGTCGAGGTGACCGTGGCCCTTGATGTGGCGCCCCGGGAGGTCGAGGTGCCTGCCGCGCTGGCGGAGGCCCTGGCCGCCGACCCGGAGGCCGCCGCGCTGTTTGACCGGATGGCCTTCACCCACCGGAAGGAATACGCCCGCTGGGTCGCTGAGGCCAAGAAGGAAGAGACCCGCCAGCGCCGCGTGCAGCAGGCGGTCGAGATGATCCGGGCGGGCCAGACCCGCAGCTGACGGCGCCGCCGCCGCTCAGCCCTGGAGCTGGCGGAGGATGCGGCCGAGGTGTTCGCGATCGGCCGGGCTGAGCCGGTCGAAGACGCGTTCGGCCTCGGTGCCGCGGGCCGCGCGGATCGCGCGCAGGACGCCGGTGCCGTGTCCGGTCAGCCCGACGAGCGTGGCCCGCCGGTCGGTGGGGTCAGCCCGCCGTTCGACCAGGCCGCGGGATTCGAGGGCGTCGACCACCTCGGTGGCCGAGCGCGGGGCGATGTGCAGCCGCCCCGAGAGATCGGACAGGCGTATCGCCCCATGGTGGTTGAGCACGCGGAGCGCCCGGAGGTGGGACGGGCTGATGTCCCAGGGGGCCAGGGTCTCCTGGGACGTCTCGCGGAGCCGTCGCGAGACGGACAGGAAAGCGTCGGCCAGCGTCTCGTCAGTACCAGCCTGACCGGGGCCGGCCTGATCAGTACCGGCCTGGTCGGGGCCAGTCTGGCCCGTGGTCTTGCTGCCCTGGATCACGGGAATAGCGTATCAGCGATTACCGTTGCACCCTCATATTGAGGTTACCTCAACAATGAGGTAACCTCAGCAATGAACGTAATCCCGGGCCCGACCGACGCGGGCCTCCCTCCGGCAGAATCGAGCAAGCACTTGGCGTCCCCAGACACGAACCCCCAGAACACGAGTCCGCAGACCACCAATCCCCAGAACCCACGCAGCGGCCGGGTCCGCGGCGCGAGAACGGTCACCGCCGCCGAGAAGGCGCAGGCCCGCGAGGTGTCGCTGCGCCGCATCGGGCAGCTCTTCAGGCCCTATACCTGGCAGCTGGCCGTCGTCACCGCCATCATCGTGGCCTCCTCCATCGTGGGCGTGGCCTCACCGTTCCTGCTCCGCGCGGTGATCGACACCGCTCTCCCGGACCGGAACCTGCGGCTGCTGATCCTGCTGGTCGCCGGCATGATCGGCATCGCCGCCGTCACCTCCGCCTTCGGCGTGATCCAGACCTGGATCGCCACCCTGGTCGGCCAGCAGGTCATGCACGGGCTGCGCACCAGCGTCTTCGGCCACCTGCAGCGGCAGTCGGTCGCCTTCTTCACCAGGACCCGCACCGGCGAGGTGCAGTCCCGTATCACCAACGACGTGGGCGGCATGGAATCCGTGGTCACCTCGACCGCGACGTCCGTCGCCGCCAACCTCACCACCGCGGTCGCCACGGCGGTGGCCATGGTCGCGCTGTCCTGGAAGCTGTCCCTCATCTCGCTGCTCGTGATGCCGCCCTCCATTTACCTGAGCCGCAGGGTCGCCCGGATGCGCCGGGCCATTACCACCGAGCAGCAGCGGGAACTGGCCAACCTGAACGTCACCATCGAGGAAGGACTGTCGATCAACGGCGTGCAGCTGGCCAAGACGATGGGCACCGGGCCGTCCCTGGTCGAGCGGTTCACCGCCTCCTCGGCCCGGCTGATCGACCTGGAGCTGCGCTCCCAGCTGGCCGGGCGCTGGCGGATGGCGTCGATGAGCATCATCTTCGCGGCCGTGCCGGCCGTCATCTACCTGGCCGCCGGCCTGCCGGTCACCGCGGGCGCGATGACCATCGGCACCCTGGTCGCCTTCACGACCCTGCAGAACAGCCTCTTCCGGCCGCTGACCGGCCTGCTCAACACCGGCGTGGCCGTGGTCAGCTCGCTGGCCCTGTTCGCCCGGATCTTCGAGTACCTGGACCTGCCCGTCGAGGTGGACGACCCGGCCCACCCGGTGGAGATCGTCCCGGAGGTCATGACCGGGCACGTCCGGCTGGACAGCGTCAGCTTCACCTACCCGGGCGCCGACCGGCCCGCCCTGACCGGCATCGACCTGGACGTCCCGGCCGGCACCACGCTGGCCCTGGTCGGTGAGACCGGATCGGGCAAGACGACCCTGGCCGCGCTGGTCGCCCGGCTCTACGACCCCGCCGGCGGCGTGGTCAGCATCGACGGCATCGACATCCGCGAGATGAAGCTGACCGACCTCGCCGCCGTCGTGGGCGTGGTCAGCCAGGAGACCTACCTGCTGCACACCACGGTGCGGGAGAACCTGCGCTACGCCAAGCCCAGCGCGACCGACGATGAGATCGAGGACGCCGCCCGGGCCGCGCAGATCCACGACCTGATCGCCGGGCTGCCCGACGGTTACGACACCATGGTCGGCTCCCGCGGGCACCGCTTCTCCGGCGGTGAGAAGCAGCGCCTGGCCATCGCCCGGACCCTGCTGCGCGACCCGCGCGTGCTGGTCCTGGACGAGGCCACCAGCGCCCTGGACACCGAGACCGAGCGGGCTGTCCAGCACGCGTTCGATCAGCTGGCCGCGGGCCGCACCACCATTACCATCGCGCACCGGCTGTCCACCGTGCGCAACGCCGACCAGATCGTCGTCCTGGACCACGGCCACATCGTCGAGTCCGGCACGCACACCAGCCTGGTGGCGGGCAACGGCCGCTACGCCGCCCTGGCCGCATGAGCCGGGGCGGGCCCGGCCGCCAGGGCCCGGGCCCGCCGCTCGCCTTCCGCTGACACGCCCTAACCGATCCCGCCGCCTGCGAGGCCTGGCAGCACCCTCGTGTGCTCGATCTGGACCGCTCGCAGGGCCTGCGGGTTCAGGCCGAGAAGGCTGAGGATCGTCGGCGCGATCTGAGTCGTCTCGACCTGACTGCTGATGTCCCCGCCGTGGCGCAGGCCGGGCACGTCCACCAGGATCGGCACGTTACGGTCCTGGAGGCCGGCGCCGCCGTGCTCGGCGATCTTGCTCTGGCCGCCGGTGTAGACCACGCCGTGCTGCACGATCCCGAAGACGTCGGGGTGGCGGGGGTCACTGCTGCGCACCCCGAAGTAGGCAGCCGACTCGGCGCCCGCATAGACCCGGGCCAGGCCCGACGCCGGCACTGTCACCGGGCCGCCGCTGATGTTGTTGCCGGCGGCGCTGTGGGTGAGCAGGTACTGCTTGGCGAAGTCGGCGGCGGCCTGCGAGCGGTTGCTCAGCCACCACAGCATGCCGTCGTCGTCGGTGGAGAAGGCGACCAGGGCGCCCGCCCCGGGGTGGGCCGCCGTCCAGGCCGCGTTGACCGCGGCGATGATCGGGGCGTCCGGGACCCGCTTGAGGTCGGCCGGGTTGGTCGGGGACTGGCCGTGCTTGGCCGAGATGATGATGGCTGTGCTGCGGGCCAGCCCCTGCGCACTGATCTCGGCGACCATCTTGCTGACCTGGGTGTCGATGTAGTTCAGTGCCCGCACCAGCAGCGGTCCCGGGGCCTTCCCGCCCGGCAGGTAGCCGCCGGCCAGGCCGTCGGAGGCCGGCAGCTTCTGGGCGGTGGAGACCGTCTGGAAATTCATCCCGAAGATGCCCGGCACGCCGACGTGGCTGGTCCGGCTGTGGTTGTAGCCGTCGATCTCGTTCAGGATGGCCTGGACCTTGTAGCTGTCGTACTGCATGGTCGCAGCGTTGTCCTTGGTCCAGTCGTCACCGGCCGGGTAGCCGATGGCCTGGCTGTTGATCTCGGGCGTGAAATAGTCCTGCACGCCGTTCCCGGACGGGCCGGACAGCGTGAGGTAGGCCGGGTGCTTGTCCGACCACGCGGTGCGCAGGCCAGCCTGGCGGGCCACGTTGAAGATCGTGTTGACCTCGAGGTACTGGTTGGGGTAAATCGGCTGGCACGTCTGCGCGCTGACCGGCAGGTTCGCGGGGTTGATCACGTCCCGCGGGTTCGAGGTCATCTGCAGGATGCTGCCCGGCAGCCCGCTCAGTCCCTGCCCGGCGTCGAGCGAGTTCTGGTTGACGTCGATCGCCTCCTCAAAGGCGACCTCAGCGCCGGGCGCGGGACCTGGGCACGTCGTCGTCCCGGCCGGGAAGACGTCGTGGTTAAAGGTGTCGTCGTAGTAGATGCCGGTCACCCCCGGGTCGCCGCCGGTCGCCTGGGCGACCATCCCGGGGGAGGAGTCCGACGGCACCGGCGTCAGGGCATCGGTGTAGTCGAGGCCGCGGCGGGCCAGGGACGCCAGCGCCGAGGCGGGATAGTGCTGCACGTACCACGACAGGTCCTGCTGGTGCAGCCCGTTGAACGGACAGCAGCAGCACGTGGCTGATCTCGCTCCGTGGATGCCCCGGCGCGGCACTGCGGGCGCTGGCCGCCGACGCGGAGGCCAGGGCCGTGCCGCCCGCCAGGGCCGCAGCGCCCGCCAGGGCCGCGGCGCCGCCCGCGGTCGCGATCGTCCTTAAATACCTGACTCGCATGTGCCCTCCCGATTGCGCACAGTCACCCGCCGCGCGGGTGCTGACCCCTGGCTACCGGAGCCAGGCGGCGGCGCAGCAACGGGCAGGCGAACGGGTCATGACCGCAGTCCGGCGGGCGCCTCCCCAGCCCGGCCTCAGCGCAGCAGCGGCGGGTACAGCAGCGGGGCCGGTCCCCGGCGGTAGAGCTGGGCGGGCCGGCCACGGTCACCGGCCGTGGCCGAGCCGGCGGGGGACAGGAAGCCCGGCGTGGTCGTGGCCTTGCGGTGGAAGTTGCGCGGGTCGAGGGTGGTGCCCCAGACCACCTCGTACACGTGCCGGAGCTGGGCGACGGTGAACGGGGCGGGGCAGAACGCCGCGGCCAGCGGCGTGTACTCGAGCTTGGACCGGGCCCGTTCCACGCCGTCGGCGAGGATCTGGTGGTGGTCGAAGGCCAGCCGGGACGGCGGGCCGGCCAGGATGTCCACGGCCGGTGCCCAGGCCGCCTCGGCCGCGTCGGCGCCCGGGCGGGGCACGGGCAGCCCGGGGGCGAGGGCCAGGTAGGCGACGGTGACGACGCGCATCCGCGGATCCCGGCCCGGGTCCCCGTAGCTGGCCAGCTGCTCCAGGTGAACCGCCCCGGCGGCCAGGCCGGTTTCCTCCCCCAGCTCCCGGGCCGCGGCCTGGGCGAGCCCTTCGCCCGGGCGGACGAACCCGCCGGGCAGGGCGAGCCGGCCCGCGAAGGGCGGCTCCCCGCGGCGGACCGTGAGCACCACCAGCTGGTCCTCGCGGATGGTCAGCACGACGAGATCCACGGTCACCGCGACGGGCGGGTACGCGCGCGGATCGTAACCTTCCATGCGCCCACCCTACCGATTAATCGTCGGGTTGACGAGAACTAGTCACCGGATTATCGTCAAATTGACGATTAACGAGGAGGTGGCCGGAATGGCGGACATCAGGTCCTACCCGATGGCGCGGCACCTGCGCGGGGCCGCGACATTGCATGTGCGGCACCTGCGCCGCGGGAAGCTGGTCCACGACGGGACCGGGCTGTCGTTCTTCTTCCGCCCGCTGTCGGCGGTGCTGTCCGAGGTGCCGGTGGATGACCGCGAGCTGCCGTTGCTGTTCCATGCCCGGACCGCCGACTTCCAGGACCTGGCGGTCCAGGCGAGCGTGACGTTCCGGGTGACCGACCCGGCGACCGCGTGCGCGCGGATCGATTTCTCCCTCGACCCGGACACCGGGCGGTGGCGCGGGACGCCGCTGGAGCAGGTGGCCGGGCTGCTCACGGAGACCGCGCAGCAGCAGGTGCTGGGCATGATCGCCCGCAGCCCGCTGGCCAGCGTGCTGGCGGACGGCGTCGGCGCAGATCCGGGACCGGATCCTGGCCGGGCTGACCGGCGATCCGCGGCTGGCCGAGACCGGGATCGCGGTCATCGGCGCCCGGGTGATCGCGATCCGGCCCGAGCCGGACGTGGAGAAGGCGCTGCAGACCCCGGCCCGGGAGCAGATGCAGCAGGAGGCGGACCGGGCCACCTACGAGCGGCGGGCCCTGGCCGTCGAGCGTGAGCGGGCCATCGCCGAGAACGAGCTGCAGAGCCAGATCGAGCTGGCCCGCCGCGAGGAGCAGCTCGTCGCCCAGCGGGGGACCAACGCCCGCCGCCAGGCCGAGGAGAACGCCGCCGCCAGCGGCATCGAGGCCGGGGCCCAGGCCGCCCGCGAGCAGCGGCTGGCCGAGGCGAGAGCCGAGGGAACCCGCGCGCTCGGCGAGGCCAGGGCGGCCGGCGAGGCCGCCCGCGTAGCCGCCTACCGTGACCTGGCCCCGGCCAGCCTGCTCGGCCTGGCGGCCAAGGACCTGGCCGCCAGCCTGCCGCAGATCGGCAGCCTGGTGCTGACCCCGGACCTGCTGGCGCCGCTGCTGGCCCGGCTCGGCGCAGGCCAGGCACCCGGCCCGGGCTCTGCGATCGACGGCAGGCCAGTCATGACCCTCCCCCCGCGGGCCGTGCTCGTGCACCGCCGCACCGAGTTCCAGGAGCTCCTGGCCCGGCACGGCACCCGGGGGCAGGCTGCCTTCTTCCTGTCCTGCCGGGGCCGCGACATCGAGGACGTGACCGCCCGCGACCAGGCCGTGCGGGCCGCGATCACCACTGTCACGTCCGCCATTCCCGCGGCCTGGCGGCGCGGCCTGATCGAGCGGGCCGACGTGCCCCGGTTCCTCTTCGAGCCCGGCGACATCGTCATCGCCGTGGGCCAGGACGGCCTGGTCGCCAACCTCGCCAAGTACCTCGACGGCCAGGTCGTCCTGGGCATCAACCCGGAGCCGGACGCAACCCGGGCGTCCTGGTCCCGCACCCCGCCGGGGCCGCGCCTGACCTGCTCTCGCCGCCGCGGCCAGCCCGCCGGGCCGGCGAGCGGGCCGAGCGGCTCAGCATGGTCAGGCGGTGACCGACGACGGCCAGCGGCTCACCGCGCTCAACGAGATCTACGTCGGCCAGCCCAGCCACCAGACCGCCCGCTACACCCTCACCCTCCCTGGCGGGCAGGCCGAGCCGCAGGCCTCGTCGGGACTCATCGTGTCCACCGGGACCGGCGCTACCGGATGGTGCCGGTCGGCCTGGCTGGAGCGCCACAGCACGCTCGCCCTGCCCGCCCCGGCCGAGCCGCGGCTCGCCTGGTTCGTCCGCGAAGCCTGGCCGTCACCGGCCACCGGCACCAGCTGCACCGAAGGTGACCTGGCCCGCGGCCAGGCGCTGGCCCTCAGCGCCGAATCCGACCGTCTGGTCCTGTTCGGGGACGGCATCGAGGCCGACGCCATCACCCTGGCCTGGGGCCAGTCCGCCCGCATCGGCCTCGCCGCCCAGACCCTCCGGCTGCTGCGCTGACCGCTCCAGTGCGGGCCGGTGAACAGGCCGGCAGGTGGGTAGCCTGATGAGCATGACCCTCTTCCAGCGGGCTCACGAGATTGTCCAGGCGAAAGCGAACAAGGCGCTCGACGCCGCTGAAAAGCCTGACGAGATGCTCGATTTGTCCTACCAGCAGATGCTCGACCAGATCACCCAGGTCCGCCGGGGACTGGTGTCCATCGCCGCGTCCCGCAAGCAGATCGAGCTGCAGGAGCAGCAGCTGCAGCAGTCGGTGGACCACCTCCAGGACCAGGCCAAGGAGGCGCTCGCGCAGGGCCGGGAGGACCTGGCGCGGGAGGCGCTGTCCCGCAAGGCGGCGGCCCAGGCCCAGATCGACGCGATGGAGCCCCAGCACGCGCAGCTCGGCCAGGAACAGGAAAAGCTCGAGCACACCCTCGACGCGCTGCAGAAGCGGGTGAACAACTTCCGGACACAGAAGGAAGTGCTGAAGGCGCAGTACACCGCGGCCCAGGCGGAGACTTCCATCGGCGAGAGCGCAGCCGGGATCTCCCAGACCTTCGGTGACTCCGGAGCGGAACTCCAGCGCACCCAGGACAAGATCGCCCAGATGCAGGCCCGCGCGGGCGCGGTCGACGAGCTGCTCGCGTCGGGAGTGCTCGAAGACGTCGGGGGTGACACCGACGATATCCAGCAGGAGCTCGACGAGGCCGGGACCGCCGCGGGCGTGGACAAGGAGCTGGCCGCGCTCAAGGCCGAGATCGGGCCCGGCCGCGACGGCCCGGCGGCGCCGCGGGAGATAACCGGGAGCTGAGCCCGGTCTGGCTAGCCGACCCAGACGGTCTTGGCGTTGCAGAACTCGCGGATCCCGTGGTGCGAGAGTTCCCGCCCGTGGCCGGACGTCCTGACGCCGCCGAACGGCAGTTCGGGGTAGGAGGTCACGTTGCCGTCGATGAACACCATCCCGGCGGCGAGATCACGGATGAAGCGGTCCCGTTCGGCTTCGTCGCTGGTCCACGCGTTGGCGCCGAGCCCGAACTCGGTGCCGTTGGCGATCTCGATGGCCTCGTCGATGTCCGCGGCCCGGTAGAGGGTGGCCACCGGGCCGAACACCTCCTCGGCGTGCACCCGCATCTCGGGGGTGATGCTGGCCAGCACGGTCGGCGGGTAGTAGAAGCCGGGGCCCTCGGGCGCCGCGCCGCCGCAGAGCACCCGCGCGCCCTTGGCGACCGCGTCGGCGACCAGCTTCTCCACGTCGTCGCGCTGCTGCTCGGAGCACAGCGGGCCCACGTCGGTGCTGTCCAGCATCGGGTCCCCGACGGCCTTGGCCGCCATCTGCCCGGTGAACAGCCGCTCGAACTCGTCGTACACGGCGTCAGCCGCGATGAAGCGCTTGGCCGCGATGCAGGACTGGCCGTTGTTGATGCAGCGGGCGAACGCGGCCACCTCGGCGGCCCTCGGCAGGTCAGCGGAGGGCATCACGATGAACGGGTCGCTGCCGCCCAGTTCGAGCACGACCTTCTTGATCTCGCTGCCCGCGATGGACGCCACCGACTGCCCGGCCGGTCCTGACCCGGTGAGGGTGGCCGCCACCACGCGCTCGTCGCGCAGGATGCCCTCGACCCGCGCCGATCCGACGAGCAGGGTCTGGAAGGTCCCCGCCGGGAAGCCCGCCCGGGCGAACAGGTCCTGCATGAACAGGGCCGTCTGCGGCACGTTCGAGGCATGCTTGAGCAGCCCCACGTTCCCGGCCATCAGCGCGGGCGCGGCGAAGCGCATGGCCTGCCAGAGCGGGAAGTTCCAGGGCATGATGGCCAGCACCGGGCCGAGCGGCTGGTAGGTCACGTAGGCGCGGGCGGCCCCGACGGCCTGGGCGTCGGCGGCCTCGTCGGCCAGGAACCCGGAGGCGTGCGTGGCGTAGTACCGGCAGGCCGCGGCGCACTTGGCCACCTCCTGCCGGGCCGCCGCCAGCGTCTTGCCCATCTCGGTGGTCATCATCGCCGCGATCTGGTCCTGCTCGTCGTCGAGGATGCCGGCCGCCTGGCGCATCCACCCGGCCCGGGCGTCAAAGCTGGTCAGCCGGTAGCTCGCGGCGGCGGCCGCGGCTACGGCCAGGCACCGCTCGACGTCGGCCTCGCTCATCTCGCCGTAGGTCTTCACGGTCTCCCCGGTCGCGGGGTTGACGGTCGCTATAGCCATGTCTGCGCTCCTCCGCCGCCGGGCAGCGGTGCCGTGGCGGCTCGATCCGGCCCTGCCGGGATCACACTCCGGGCCCTGCCCGCCTCACGCCGGGCCACACCTGGCTGCGCGAGGGCGGGTGGCCGCTGGGCCAGCCGGGCCAGGTCCTCAGGAGGTTACGCTTCCCTGGTGAACACGCCCCTGCCGCGGATGCTGGCCGAGAGTAACCGGGTCGAGGCGTTCAGCGACGGCGTCCTGGCCATCGCCATCACGCTCCTGGTGCTCGACCTGCACACGGCCAGCCGCCCCGGCCATGTCGGGCCCGACCTGCTGCACCAGTGGCCCACCTACCTGGCCTACGTGGCGTCGTTCATGTACATCGGCGTGGTGTGGGTCAATCACCACTCCCTGTTCACCCGGATCGCCAGCGTCGACGGCGGCCTCCTGTGGAGCAACCTGGGGCTGCTGCTGGCGGCCTCGGTCCTCCCGTTCCCGACGGCGGAACTGGCTTTCGCGATGGGGCCGGAGGGCACCCGTAGCGACAAGATCAGCGCCCTCCTGCTCTACGCCGTGGTCAGCGCGGCCATGGCCGTGAGCTGGCTGATCATGTTCGTCTACCTGCAGCGGCATCCCTGGCTGCTGCGCCCCGGCGTCACCGCGGCGTTCTTCCGGGGCGAGCGGCTCCGGGCCGTGGCCGGGATCTCCGCCGCCTTCGTCCCGGTGCTCGTCGGGCTGGTGGCGCCGCTGGCGGCCCTGGGCTTCATCGTGGTCATGCCCGTGTTTTACGCCGCCACGGCCGAGGGCCTGAGGAGCCGCCAGCCCGCCAGCCAGGACCCGCCGTGGCCGGCTGAGGAGGGCGGCCTGGAGTTAGCGGCCTGAAGTTAGCGGCTGGACTCAGCGCCTGGACTTAGCGGTGCTCGGCCGGTCCGGCTCGTCGGCGGCCGGGACGCGGGCCCGGCGCCGTTCCTGATCGTCGGAGACGGCGGGCTGCCAGCAGTACGGGCATCCCGGGCCGAACGCGCTATGCAGGTACGTGCAGTCCACCAGCGGGGCGGTCGTCACTGGGTGTGCCACCTCGGATTCCCGGCCCCGTGAGCCGGTGCGGCTCGCGGGGGCCTGCGGTACTCGGCGTTCCAGTGTTACCCGGCCCGCCTCACGAGCCCGGGACCCGCGGCTCAGCGGGCGTGTCGCCGGCCCGGCGGCGGCCTACAGGAACTGGCCCGGAGTGTCGCTGTCCCGGTCGCCGTGCCACACCACGGCCACGACCTCTCCGGGGTCGATCACCGTCCACCCGGTTTCGCGGTCGAGGCGGACCAGGCCATCCGGGCGGACCTCCACGCCGGTCAGCCGCTTCTCCTCGGCCGTCGGGAAGGCGACCGGCCCGATCTGGCTGACGAGCATGGACATCGACCCTGGCTTGCCGATCAGGGGCCTGAGCAAATCGCGCATCGTGTCGCCGGTCATGATGTGGTACCTCCAGCCATCGCCCATGTGCAGCATGCCCGCGCTCGGGTGGGACGCGCGCGGAATGTCGGGTCGCCGGCGGCCACGCCAAGCGCTTCTAGCATCCCCTCGATTGCGGGCGGGCTGTCACGGGGGACACGGGATGCGGAAACGGCGGACGTGGCCGGCGGGTACGGCGGGCCTGGCCGCCGCCGCCATGGTGATCGGTGCGGCGGGCCTGGCCGCTCCGACCGCGGCCTCGGCGGGCTCCCGGGCCCTGGCCAGCCGCGCGGCGGCGACGGCGGGCACCGTGATGACTCCTGTCGGCCGGGCGCCGGAAATTCCCCCAGGCGCCAGGGTCACCGGCCCGGAGGCCAGGTCGGCCACGCTGCACATCACCGTGGCGCTGCGCTCCGCCGACCCGCGTGGCCTCGACCGGCTGGCCACCGAGGTGTCCACCCCCGGCTCGGCCGGGTTCCGGCACTTCCTGCGCCCGCACCGGATCCAGTCCCGCTTCGGGCCGCCACGGGGCGCGGCCGCGGCGGTCCGCGCCTGGCTGCGCCGCCATGGCCTCGCGCCCGGGGCCACCCTGGGCGATGGGCTGCTGTTGCCCGTCACCGGCCCGGTAGCACGGATCGAGGCGGCGTTCCGCACGGCGATCGACCGGGTGCATCTCGCCGACGGCCGGACGGCGCTGCTCAACCGGCGGGCCCCGGAGGTGCCCGCCGCCCTGCGCCGCTGGGTGTCAGCCATCATCGGCCTGAGCAACGTGCACCGGCCCGGGTCCAGCCTGGTGGCGGGGCGGGTGCCGGGGCCGCGGGCCTGCCGCGCCGCCCGCGGTACCCGGCACGTGTACACCGCCGCCTGGCTGGCGCGCGCCTACCGGTTCAACCCGCTGTACCGCCAGCATGATTTCGGGCAGCACGTCACGGTGGCCCTGTTCGAGCTGGCCGACTACGCCAGCCGGGACATCAGGATGTACAACCGCTGCTACCGGGTGCATCCCTCTGTCCGCCGGGTGCGGGTTGACGGGGGAACCAGCGTCGCGGCCTCGGGGGACGGCACGCTGGAGGTCACCGCCGACGTCAACGTGGTCGCGGCCATGGCCCCGCGGGCGCGGATCCTCGTCTATGAGGCGCCCCTGTCCGGTGGCGACCAGTCCATCGTGGATACCTACGGCGCGATCACCCAGCAGGACCGCGCCCAGGTCGTGAGCAGTTCCTGGGGTGGCTGCGAGCCGCTGGCCGGGACGGCCGTCGTCCGCATCGAGGCGCAGCTCTTCCAGGAGATGGCCCTGCAGGGCCAGTCGATGATGGCGGCCGCCGGGGACTCCGGCTCCGAGGGGTGCCTGCCCGACGTGAAGGAGGTGCCCGCCCGCGTCGCCTACAGCCTGCAGGTCGGCAACCCGGCCAGCCAGCCCTTCGTCACGGCGGTGGGCGGCACTACCATCACCCGGTACGGCTCACCCCCGGTGCAGTCGGCCTGGAACCAGACCCCGGCGGGGATGGGCTTCCCGGCCCCGTTCAACGGCCGGCACGGCCGGCCGCGCAAGTACCCGGGCAACCTGGTCGGCGGCGGCGGGGTCTCCCGGATGTGGGGGATGCCGACCTGGCAGGCGGGTCTCGTGCGCGGCAGCCGCGCCAGCGGGGCCCGGTGCGGTGCGCCGCGGCGGTCAGGGTGCCGGGAGGTCCCTGACGTCTCGGCGCTGGCGGCGATCGGCGCCCGGGGCACCCGCGGGTACGTCATCTACGGCACGGCCGGGGCGTTCAAGGGCAAGGGCTGGCTGACCGTCGGGGGCACCAGCCTGGCCACCCCGCTGTGGGCGGCGCTGACCGCGCTGGCCGACCAGCAGATGTCCGGCCACCGACTGGGCCTGCTGTCCCCGAGCCTGTACCGCATCGCGCGCCGTGTCCCGCGGGCCTTCACCGATGTCAGGGCCGGGAACAACGGCTACCTCGCCCGGTCCGGCCGCCACTCCCACCACACGTGCCGGTCCGGCGGCCTGCCCGGGCGGCCCTGTTATCGGGCGGCGCCCGGCTACGACATGGCCACCGGGCTCGGCTCGCCGCAGGCCGCTGACCTGATCACCGCCCTGCGCCGGGAGCGCGCCAGCCGGGCCTGAAGCCGGCCGGGCGGGCGGCGGCGGGATACTCCTGGCGCGCTATCCGGGCTGACGCGGCGCGGGCGTTCGGCCGCCTTCACCTGGACAGGGCGGCCAGGCCGGATGACAGACTGCCAGCATGACCGGACCGGACCCGAAAGCAGACCTGCTCGGTTACCTCCAGGCCGGCCGCGAGGCCCTGCTGTGGAAGCTCGAAGGGCTCCCGGAGTACGACATACGGCGCCCGCTCACCCCCACCGGCACCAACCTCCTGGGGCTGGTCAAGCACGTGGCCAGCATGGAACTGGGGTACTTCGGCGAAACCTTCGGCCTGCCGTCCGGCGTGCCGCTGCCCTGGCTGGCGGACACGGCGGAGCCCAACGCGGATATGTGGGCGGCCGCCGGGGAGTCGCGGGACCAGATCACCGCCCTGTACCACCGGGCGTGGCGGCACTCGGACACCACGATTGGCATGCTGGCGCTCGATGCGACCGGCCACGTGCCCTGGTGGCCCGCGGACCGGAACGAGGTGACGCTGCACCGGATCATGGCGCACATGATCGCCGAGACGCACCGGCACGCCGGGCACGCCGACATCGTCCGGGAACTGATCGACGGCGCGGCCGGGCGCCAGCCCGGCCAGGACAACCTGCCCTCGGCCGGCCCGTCCTGGTGGGAGGGCTACCGGAGCCGGCTGGAGGAGGAGGCCCGGGCCGCCCGGCCGCTGAGCCTCGGAGCGCCGGAGAACGGCCAGACGCCGGGGGTCGCGGCCGGCGCCTGCCGCTCCGGGGCCCACCGGGTCACCCTGCTGGCCCCTGCGGTCGCTAGCCTGCTCCTGTGCGGGCCCCCGGCCAGGCCGGGGGCCCGCGCGGCAGTGTTCACGCCAGGGCCGCCGCGGTTTGACCGCCCCACCCCGGCCGGGCACGATCATCGCTGGGCACGCGGAGCGTCGGAGGGGAGCTGGTCGGGTGTGAGCATTCTCGGTACCCGGGTCGTGCGGACGGAGGACCCGGGCTTCCTGACCAGGGGCGCGGTCTACACCGACGACGTGGTGGACGAACGGCTGGCCGGCGCGGGCCACGTGTTCTTCGTCCGCTCCCCGATCGCGCACGCCCGGATCATCTCGGTGGATGTCAGCGCGGCCCTGGAGGCACCCGGCGTGATCGCCGCGTTCACCGGGGCCGACCTGGCCGGCCTGCCATCGCTGGCCCCGCCCATGCCGGACCTGGTCAACGGGCGGATGGCCCAGCCGCTGCTGGCCCGGGACGTGGTGCGCTATGTCGGCGAGCCGGTGGCGGTCGTCGTGACCGAGGACCCGTACCAGGGCGAGGACGCGGCCGAGCTGGTCAGCGCCGACTACGACCCGCTCCCCGCGGTGGTGGACATGGCCGCGGCCGCTGACGACCCGCCCAGCCTCCTGTTCCCCGAGGCGGGGACGAACGTGACCGCCACCTTCGGGGATGCGGCCACGTTCCAGGCTGACCTGTTCGACGGGTGCGAGGTCGTGGTCAGCCGGGCCATCGTCAACCAGCGGGTGGCGCCCGCCCCGATGGAGACCCGGGCGGCCGCGGCTGCGTGGGGCGACGACGGGCGGCTCACGGCCTGGATCCCGAACCAGGGCGCCCAGGGCACCCGCAGTGCGCTGGCCGCGATGCTGGCCATCGACCCGGCCAGCCTGCGGATCATCACCCCCGACGTGGGCGGCGCGTTCGGCGCCAAGTTCGGCGCGGACCCGGAGCACGCGGTGGTCTGCTGGGTGGCCCGGCAGCTGCGCCGCCCCGCGCGCTGGGCCGAGACCCGGAACGAGAACATGATCGGGATGACACACGGCCGGGCGCAGCGCCAGACGATCACCATCGGCGGCCGCCGCGACGGGACGGTGACCGCGTACCGGCTGGAGATCCTGCAGGACTCCGGGGCCTACCCGCGGTTCGGCGCGTTCCTGCCCGCCCTCACCATCCTGATGGCCCCCGGGCCCTACGCGATCAGCCGGGCCGAAGCGGCGGCACGATCGGTCGTCACCAACACCACCCCGGTCGGGGCCTACCGCGGCGCGGGCCGGCCCGAGGCCACGGCGGCGGTGGAGCGGGCCATCGACCTGTTCGCCGCCGAGATCGGCCAGGACCCCGCCGAGGTGCGCCGGAAGAACCTGCTGCCCAGGTTCAGCGAGCCGCACCGGACCGCGTTCGGGGCTGTCTATGACAGCGGCGATTACGTGGCCGCGCTGGACGCGGCCCTGGACGCGGCCGGCTACCCGGCCCTGCGGGAGGAGCAGGCCAGGCGCCGGGCCGCGGGAGACGTCACCCAGCTCGGCATCGGCCTGGCCAGCTACGTGGAGATCACCGGCGCCGGGGCGGAGTCGGGTGCCCCGCGGGAGAACGCCAGCGTCGAAGTGCATCCGGACGGCAGCGCCACGATCCTGACCGGGACCTCACCGCATGGGCAGGGCCACGCCACGGTGTGGGCCATGCTGGCCAGCGAGGAGCTGGGGATCCCGGTTGACCGGATCACGGTGAAGTGGGGCGACACCGACCTCATTCCCGAGGGAGGCGGCACCGGGGGATCACGCAGCCTGCAGCAGGGCGGGGTGGCGGTCCGGCAGGCGTCGCGGGAACTGCTCGAGGTGGCCCGGGAGCGGGCCGCCGCGATGCTCGAGGCCAACCCCGCTGACCTGGTCTTCGAGCCGGAGCGCAGCGCGTTCGAGGTGGCGGGCGACCCGGACGCGGCGGTGCCGCTGGCCAAGCTGGCCGTGCTGGAGCGGCTGGTCGCGTTCGACCGTGTTCATCGCGCCGGGCGCGACCTTCCCCTTCGGCGCGCACGTGGCCGTGGTGGACGTGGACACCGAGACCGGCAAGGTGGTGCTGCGCCGGGTGGTCACGGTGGACGACGCGGGAACGGTGATCAACCCGCTGCTGGCCGAGGGCCAGCGGCACGGTGGCATCGCCCAGGGCGCCGCGCAGGCGTTCCTGGAGGAGGTCATCTACGACGCGGAAGGTAATCCGCTCACCGCCACCTTCGCCGACTACCCGTTCCTGTCCGCCACTGAGGTGCCCAGTTTCGAGCTGGTCGACATGGCCACGCCGACCAGCTACAACCCCCTCGGGGTCAAGGGCATCGGCGAGGCCGGGACGATCGGCGCCACGCCCGCCGTGCAGAACGCGGTCATCGACGCGCTGGCTCACCTCGGCGTGCGGCACATCGACCTGCCCGCCACCCCGCAGCGGGTCTGGCGGGCCCTCCAGGGCGTCTCCGCCGGGAAGGACGCGTAGATGCAGATCGAGCTCACGGTCAACGGGGCACCGCGCGCCGACGAGGTGGAGCCGCGCCTGCTGCTGGTCCACTACCTGCGCCAGCGCTGCGGGCTGCGCGCCGCCAACGTCGGCTGTGACACCACGTCCTGCGGCGCCTGCACCGTGCTGGTCAACGGCCGCTCGGTGAAGTCCTGCACCATGCTCGCCGTGCAGGCGGCCGGGCAGGAGATCACCACGGCTGAGGGCCTGGCCGCCGGCGGGGAGATGCACCCGGTGCAGGAGGCGTTCCGGCGGGAGCACGGGCTGCAGTGCGGCTTCTGCACCCCGGGCATGGTGCTGGCCGCCGCCGGGCTGCTGGCGGAGAATCCGCGCCCGACCGAGGCTGAAGTGCGGGCCGGCCTGGAAGGCAACTTCTGCCGGTGTACCGGCTACCACAACATCGTCCGGGCCGTGCTGGCCGCCGCCGAATCGATGAGCGCATGATCCCCGCGCCGTTCGAGTACGAGGCGGCCGAATCGGCCGGGCACGCCCTGGAGTTGCTGGCCCAGCACGGGGAGGACGCGAAGCTGCTGGCCGGCGGGCATTCGCTGCTGCCGATGATGAAGCTGCGGCTGGCCGTCCCCGCCGTCGTCATCGACATCGGCCGGGTCGGCGAGCTGGCCGGTATCCGGGCCGACGGCGACGACGTGCTGATCGGCGCGACCACATGCCACGCCGACGTCGCCGCTTCCGGCCTGGTCCGCTCGCAGGCCCCGCTGCTGGCCTACGCCGCGGCGCAGGTCGGTGACCCGCAGATCCGGCACCGGGGCACGATCGGCGGCTCCCTCGCGCACGCCGACCCGGCGGCGGACCTGCCCATGGCGCTGGTCGCCCTGGGCGGCTCCATGGAAATCTCCGGCCCGGGCGGCCGCCGCACGGTCAGCGCGGACGACTTCTTCGCCGGGTTCTTCGAGACCAGCCTGGAACCGGACGAACTGCTCACCGCGGTCCGGGTGCCGCGCCGCCCGGGTCCCGACTGGGGGTACCAGAAGTTCGTCCGGCGGGCCAACGACTGGGCGATCGTCGGGGTCGCGGCGGCCGGCGGCCGGATCGCCCTGGCCAACATGGGCCCGGTGCCGGTCCGGGCGGCCGCGGCGGAGCAGGCCCTGGCCGGCGGGGCCAGCGCGGCCGACGCGGCGGCGCTGGCCGCCGAGGGGACCGACCCGGCCGAGGACATCCACGCCGACCGCGCCTACCGCCAGCACCTGGCGCGGGTCCTCACCCGCCGGGCCCTGGAACACCAGGCCGGGTAGGCGCCCGCCCAGCCCGGCACCCGGCACCCGGGACCCGGGTCCCGGGGGACCCAGGTCGGGGGTGGGCCTGGGCCCACCCCGGATGGGGAGACCGCCCTATGGTGCGCGGTCCCGGGGAGCGGGCAGGATGGCCTGCATGATCAGGCTCGCGGCCCGGCCGCCCGGACCGGGCTGAACGGGGTGCACGGGCGCGTCCTGGCCCCGGTCGGTGACCCGCGGCGGACTCCAGCCCACCCAGGCTGGGACCGCGCGGAGATAGCCCTGGCCGCTGGGGCCTTCCTGTTCCTGTGCATCGCGGTGCTGGCCGCCGCGCCCTTTCTCGTGGAACCCGACGACTCGGCGTACCGTGCCTCGATCGTGGCCATGACCCAGGGACACTTCCTGACGCTGACGACCGCCCAGGTGCACGCGCTGGGCCGCCAGCTGGCCGCGGGGCACGGGGCCCGCCCGGGCCTGCCGCCCTGGCCCATACCCCAGTGGGTCCAGCTGCCTGGCGGGCGCTGGATCAGCGAGAAGGATCCCGGTTACCCCTTCCTCGCCGCGCCTTTCCAGGCGCTGGGCGTCATCCGCCTGGCGCCGCTGTTCTACGGGGGACTGGCCTGCCTGGGCCTGTTCGCCGGCGCCCGCCGCTGGCTGGGCCGGCCCGGGGGCGCCGCCGCGGCTGGCCTGTTCTGCTCGTCAGGGGCGGCGCTGCTGTTCGCCTGGCGGGACTACATGCCGACGTTCACCGACGCGTCGCTGATCGCCGCGGGCACCGGCGCGCTGCTGTGGGCCGTGCTCGCCAGGGACGTCGCCTGCCGGTGGCGCACCGTGGCCGGGCTGGCCGGCTTCGCGGCCCTCGAGGCTGCCGTGTTCGCGCGCTACACCGACGTCGTCGTGCTCGGCTGCGCGGTCGTCGCGGTGATCGTGGCCTGGCGGCGGCGCGTGATTCCCGCGGCCGCCCTGGGCTGGTGGCTGGGCTCGGTGGCGGTGTCCGGGGCGGCCCTGGCCACGTTCGATGACCTCGTGTACGGTGGCCCGCTGACCTCCGGGTACCGGCCGGGGGAGATCACCTTCAGCCTCGCCGCGATCCCGCGCAACCTCCGTTTCATGCCGGCTCACCTGATCGAGGCCATGCCGGTGCTGGTGCTCGGGCTGGCCGCACTGGCGGGCCTGGCCGGGCGGCTGGTGCGCCAGCGGCGGCGCGGCGGCGGGCGGTGCCGCCGTGGCCCGCCGTGATCTTGCGGTGGGCCTGGCCCTGGCCGCGTCCTGGTGCGGGGTCTGGGGGCTGTACGCCGCCTACACCTGGACGGCCGGACCTGGTCTCAGCACGTTGCAGGCTGCCCGTTTCTATGTCCCCGCCATCGGGGCCATCGCCCTGCTGGGCGCCTGGCTCGTGGTCCGCCTGCCGTCCCTGGTCCGCCTGCCGCCCCGGGCCCCGGTGGCCGCGCTGACGGCGGCCGCCGTGGTGCTGCTCATGGCGGGGCTGGGCCTGTGGGCCTTCGGCGCCATGCGGGACGCCCCGATGGGCGGCATGATCCACCGCGGCGGCCCGCCGGGCCAGGTGGTGCGCGCCGCCGGCGGCGCGGCGGGCCAGGCGGACCCGGCCGCCCCGGCTGTGCCGTACGCCATAGCGGCCCGGGGAACAGCAGGGAACGTCGCGGCGTCATAAATAGTGTGAGTCTGTACACCGATACGCCCGGCGGACGCCCGGCAGGCCCACCTGGTCCTCGTCGAGCAGTCCGGAGCAAAGCACGAGATCCCGCAGTCATCTCCCGGCGACGGCATGGCCGGGGCCGAGCAGGCCATGCACGACCCCGGCCTGCATCTGCGGGAGGTGAAGGTGATCAGCGAGCACAAGGCCATCGCCCGCTGGAAGGCCTCGCAACTCGGCTGGCGCCGGGTCGCCTGACCCGCCGGCCGCGCCGTTCCCCGGCCCGCTCCTGCCCCGCCGGCGGACCGCCAGGATCGGACGGTCCGCCCGTGCCGGGCGGTGTGTGATGATGAAAGCAGGGCCGCGGGCATTCCGAACGCTGGCAGTCACGCCGGCGCCGTCCACGGGCCCGGTAAACCCGGCACACCCGTGCCGGGGATGGGATGGCCGATATGTTCGGCTTCAAGATCATCCGCCAGTACGAGCAGGGTGTCGTGTTCCGCTTCGGCGAGGCCCTGCCTGGCGTGCGCAAGCCCGGCCTCACCTGGGTCAATCCGTTCACCTGCCGGCTCACCAAGGTCAACATGCAGATCGCCGTGGCCGCGGTGCCCGCGCAGGAGACCATCACGCGGGACAACGTCACGCTGAAGGTGGATGCGGTCGTCTACTACCGGGTCGTCGACCCGCTCAAGGCGATCATCAACGTGCAGAACTATCACTACGCCGTCTCGCAGGTGGCCCAGACCTCGCTGAGGTCCGTCACCGGGCGCAGCAACATGGACCAGCTGCTGTCCGAGCGTGAGCAGGTCAACGCCGAGCTCAAGGACGTGATCGACGCTCCCACCGAAGGCCCGTGGGGCATCCGCGTGGAGCGCGTCGAGGTCAAGGACATCTCCCTGCCGGAGTCCATGAAGCGCTCCATGTCACGGCAGGCCGAGGCCGAGCGTGAGCGCCGCGCCCGGATCATCGCCGCCGACGGCGAGTACCAGGCCTCCAAGAAGCTGGCCCAGGCCGCTACCGTCATGGCGGCCGACCCGGCCGCCCTGCAACTGCGGCTGCTGCAGACCGTCGTCGAAGTCGCCGCCGAGAAGAACAGCACCCTGGTCATGCCGTTCCCGGTGGAACTGCTGCGCTTCTTCGACCGGGCCGCCGCGGCAGGCAGCCTCGCGCCGCGCGTCTGGCGAGGCCGGCGAGACCAGCGAGACCGTGCAGGCCGGCGAGACCGGGCAGATCACCGTCCCGCCGGTCCCGCCTGCGCTGCCGGCCGCCGTGCCGGGGACCCAGCCCGCCAGCGTGACCCAGGCCATCACCGCTGAACGGCGCCCCGAAGGCGGGCAGCGCGGGCTGACACACCGCGGGCGGGCGCAGGGCTCAGGAGTGCGGCCCCAGCCGGTAGACCAGCGCGCCGTCGGCCGCGGTAGCCGAACCGGAAGCCGACCGCCCGGAGGTAGTTCAGGATCTCGGGGGTGGGGGACCAGGCGATCGCCCAGCCGACGTGCATCCGGCGTGCGTCGAGCCGGGCCGCCTGCAGCCACGCCGGGTGGGCCTGGCTGGCCAGCAGCTGGTGGTAGACGGCGCCCGGGTCACGCTGGGCCGTCGAGCAGGTCAGCGTAGAAGGGGTGGCGTTTCACCGCGGCCAGCGTGGACTCGGGCAAGCGGGATATGTAGGCGACGGTCCTCGGATGACCGTCGGCGGTGGCCTGCACTTCGGCCTCGGGGTTGAACGCCGCTCCCTCGTCGGGGAGCGGCACCGCGCTGCGCACGCCGAGCGGGACATCCACGACGATCGAGCCCGAATGGTCAGCCGCGATCGGGCGGTCCAGTGCGGGCAGGGCCGCCGGGATGGTCGCGGTGACCTGCGGGGTGGCGAAGGATCCGACACTGCCGGCTTCGAGGACGGCGAGCGCGAGCACGACGACCAGGACCGGCCAGGCGTGATAGCGCAGCCAGTTCACGGCGGCGGCGGCGAGCAGCGCCGCGGCCACCAGCCCGAGTTCGGTGAACCGGTTGGCTTCCCGGAAGGAGGACAGCAGCGGGTTCCGCACCAGCCACGTGAACGGCATGATCGTTGACAGCCGCAGGCCGTGGGACACCGTGGCGAACGGCACGTACCGGTGCTGGCCGATGATGATCCCGCTGCCCAGGGCCAGCCAGGTGGCGCCGAGCCAGAACAGGGCGAGCAGCCGGGCATTGCGCCGCCGCCAGCAGACGACCAGGCCGAACAAGGCCAGGGCGGTCAGCACCACGCCGTAGGCGACGAACGTGGCGCTGTGCGGGCCTGAGCTGTAGTAGTACGCGGCCAGGGTCTTCAGGCCGAAAGCGCCGATCCGCGGTGAGGGGGCGAATACCTGCTGCACGGCGGCACCAGAGTTGGCGTAATCCGCCGCGAGAGCGCCCTGGGACACGGTCGCGTCGCCGGCCATCGCCTGCTGGGCCATGGCGATGAGCTGCGGGCTGGCCACGATGGCCGTCACCGCCGCGGCGATCCCGGCCAGGCGCAGCTTGACCCGGGCCCGCTCGCCGCCGCGCGCCGCGCTGCGGGCCAGCCAGGGGAGCAGGGCCGCGACCACCACGATCCCGGTCATGATCGAAGATTCCAGGTCGGTCAGCAGCAGGGTCCCCAGGACCACGCCCAGGATCACCGCCTGCCGCCAGCCGGGCCGCCGTCCCAGCCGCACCGCGGCCTCGAGCGCCAGGGGCAGGAAGATCGCGCCCAGCGCGAGCTGGATCTCGAACCAGGCGTTCCACGTCATCATCGTGGACAGGCCGAAGAACGCGCCTCCCGCGATCGCGCCAGTCTGCGAGGGCACCCACAGCCGCGCCGCCCGGTACATCGTGTAGCACATCAGCCCGGGCGCGGCCGCGGTCAGCAGGTTGTAGGTGAACGTGGGGCCGAGCGTGAGCGTGACCGGCGTCATCAGCACGCCAGGCAGCGGCATCAGCACGTGGAATCCCAGCGGGACCCCGACCGGGGCGGCCAGGTAATGGCTGAACCAGGGATTGCTGAGGTGCACGACCGAGCGCGCTATCCACCAGTAGTCCCACACGAACAACCCGGCGTCCCGGCCGGTCGGCAGGACATGACCGGTCAGGTAGGCGGCGCGGGTCCAGTTCACCGCGATCCCGGCCGCCAGGAAGCCGGCCAGTACCGCCACGTGCACGCCCACCGCGCGGGCCGCGGACCCGCGGCGCAACGGCCACGCCGCCGTCCTGGCGGCGGAAACCTCCTGGTCAGCGGACGCGATACCTCCAGCCCTCAACGCGCAGGCCCGTCCTTTCTGCCGGACCCGGCGCAGGCCGGGTCGTGTCCGCTGGCTGGGGCAGCCGCCCAGGAGACCGTATATCTAAGAGATGCACGGAACGGTTCAAAAGTTGCCCAAGAGAATTCAAAGAAAGCGTCTGCATTCCGCCTGGCGAGGCCAGCAGCTTTTTCCCGGAGCGTGCTTCCGCAATTTACCGGCTTTTCTGCCGGGTTAATGCCTATACGCCCTCCCGGCTAGGGATGCGGATGCTCATCGCTGTCCGCGGGCTTCTCCCAGACCGAGACGTGCTGCTGGCTGTGGCTGGTGAAGGGCTCGCGGGCCCAGCCTGCCCACCGCTCGCGCAGCCGCATCCCCGCGAGCTGGGCCATCAGGTCAAGCTCGGCGGGCCACACGTAGCGGAACGGGATCGAGCGGTACTCGCCCTGGCCGCCGCGGACCGTGACGTAGTTGGAGCTCATCGCCTGCGTGGCGGTGTCGTAGACGTCAAAGGCCCATCCCTCCGGGCTGACGTGGAAAGGAACGACGTTCTGGCCCGGCGGGAGCTTGCGCAGCTCCGGGACCATGACCTCGATGACGAAGCAGCCGCCCGGCTCCAGCTGTGCTGCGACGTTGCGGAAGCAGGCCACCTGGGCTTCCTGGGTGGTCAGGTTCATGATGGTGTTGAAGACCAGGTAGGCGACGGAGAAACGTCCCCCGGCGGCCGTGGTCGCGAAGTCGCCGATCGTCACGCCGATGGCGTCGCCGCCCGGTTTGGCCCGCAGCCGGGCCACCATGGCGCGGGAGAGGTCGATGCCGTGCACCGGGACGCCGCGGCCCGCGAGCGGCAGGGCGATGCGCCCGGTGCCGATCCCGAATTCCAGGGCCCGCCCGCCGCCGGCCAGCCCCGCCAGGAAGGCCACCGCGGGCTCCACCACGCCAGGTGCGGACATCTCCGCGGTCAACTCGTCGTACCGCGTGGCAACACGTTCTCCGAAATACCCGTCCTCGTCCACCCGCGGGACCGTACCGTCCCGGGCACCTGCCGCGCGACGCATTTCAGGGCCGCCCCCGACCCTGCCTCAGCTGCCCGCCTGCTGCCCCGGGGGGATCTGCCCGGGGCGCAATCCAGCCCGCGCGTAGTGCCAGATAAGAGAGCAGGCGTAATAGGCGGCCACGGCACCCGAGGCGTATCCGATCACGAATACCACCTTGATCAGGTCGCTGTGATTGTGCATCTGGAGCAGGAATGCCCCGGTGGCGAACGTCCCGGCGTAGAACAGCGCCTCGGCGGCCAGGAAAGAGACGAGCACAGCGAGCCCCCACCGCCGGCCGCGCAGGAAACCGGCCAGGCCGAGGATGAACCAGGCCAGGGTCAGGCCCAGCAGCCCCACGGCGCGCACGCCTGGAAGAGGGTGCGCCGCGGAATAATCGTTATGGATAAAGTACGGCACCTGCGCGGCGTAGTTCGCGAGCGTCACCGCGACCAGGGGCATTAGCCTGACTCGCCGTGATCCCGTTCGCTGCATGTCCATCTGCCCGCACCAGTCCCTCCGGCATCACGGCCTGCCCGTTATCCCGCTGCCCTCAAGGCTAGGGCTGGCCGCTCGGCGGCGAATCGGGCCTGAGGATGAGTGCCCGTCATACGCGGGGCGGAGGCCGGCCGCGTGCTCCGGCGCGGGCCCTCAGGACCCGGCCAGGTGGAACTGCACCCGGTACAGCAGCGTGTCGTCGGCGATCGGGCCGGCGTGGGCGGCCCGCCGGCGCAGCGACTCGCGGTCTTTCTCGCCGGACTGGCGCACATCGGCGTCGGTGATGGAGGCGAACGGGACCAGCTCCACGCAGTCAACCTCGATCTGCGCCGGGCCGACCGGGTACCGGCCGCCTTCTTTGACCCTGGCGCGGCGCCACAACCGGAACGACACCGTGATGTCACCCGACATCACCCCGGTGCGCAGTTCGCGGCTGAACTCCATCAGCCGATGCTACGGCGGGCCGCCCGGACGCGGTGGCGCGCAGGCCCGGCCACTTACGCCGGCTGCGAAAACGCTTCGGGGGCCAGGACCGCGCCAGGTAGCGTGAGCTGGCCCGGACCCGCAGCCGGGTCACGAACGCAGCCACGGAGGCGACGGCGATGGGTGGTCCGGTCATCACCAGCGGCGGAGCACGCCAGCAGGGCTCCAGGCCGCTGCTGCGGACGATGATCGGTGAGCGGCTGCGGCGGACCCGCAGGGATCAGGGCCGGACCCTGGCCAACGTGTCCCGGGCCGCCCGGGTCTCGGTGCCGTACCTGTCCGAAGTCGAGCGCGGGCGCAAGGAAGCCTCCTCCGAGGTGCTGGCCGCGATCTGCGACGCACTGCGGATGGACCTGTCCGACCTGCTGGCCGGGGTCGCGCATGATCTCGGCGCCGCCCGGGCCCGCGGCGGCACCGTCGTCCGGCTGGGCTCGGCGGCCGGCGGGCGGGCCGCGTCGCCGCTGCGCGCCCCGGGCGACGCCCAGGCCCTGCTCGCCGCCTGAGCGCCGCCGCTCCTGAACAGGGGCGCTGACGGGGGTCGATCGTCTAGGCCGCCCGGTCCGCCTCGCGGGTGGTGATGACCTCGTCGGCCAGGCCGTAGTCCACGGCCTCGCGGGCGCTGAAGGTCCGGTTCCGGTCGGTGTCGCTCCTGATCTTCTGCACCGGGTGGCCGGTGTGCCGGCTGAGGATCTCCTCCACCTCACGCCGGGTCCTGGCCACCTCCTTGGCCTGGACGGCGAGGTCGGGGAGGGCCCCCTGGGCCTGGCTCGACGGCTGGTGCAGCAAGACCTTCGCGTGCCGCAGCACGGCCCGCCGCCCCGGTGCACCCGCCGCGAGGAGCACGGCCGCCGCCGAGGACGCCTGGCCCATGCAGATGGTCGCGACGTCCGGGCGGATGTACTGCATCGTGTCGTAAATCGCCGTCAGCGCACTGTAGGAGCCGCCCGGGGAGTTGATGTAGAGGCTGATCTCCAGGTCCGGGCTGGCCGCCTCCAGGTGAAGCAGCTGGGCCATGATCACGTTGGCCACCCCGTCGTCGATCTCGGTGCCCAGGAAGACGATGCGCTCCGACAGCAGCCGCGAGTAGATGTCGAACGCCCGCTCACCGGCCGGGGTCCGCTCCACCACGGTCGGGATCGTGTACTGGCCCATGGTCACAGGCCCGCCTTCCGGCCGGCCACGGCCGGCCGCACGTCATCCAGGCGCTCCACGATGTAATCGACGATCCCGTAGTCCCGCGCCTCCTCGGCGCTGAACCAGCGGTCGCGCAGGCTGTCCTGCTCCACCCGCTCCAGCGGCTGCCCGGTGTGCTCCGCGATGAGCCTGATCATCGTGGCCCCGGTGCGGCCGAGCTGCTCGGCGTAGATCTCGATGTCCGCCGCGGTCCCGCCGAAGCCGGCCGAGCCCTGGTGCATCAGCACCTGCGCGTGCGGCAGGCTGAACCGCTTGCCCGCGGCCCCGGCGCACAGCAGGAACTGGGCCATGCTCCCGGCCAGCCCCATGGCCAGCGTGCTGACGTCGTTGGGGATCAGCCGCATGGTGTCGTAGATGGCCAGGCCGGCGCTGACCGAGCCGCCTGGTGAGTTGATGTACAGGCTGATGTCGCTGCGCGGGTCCTCTGCGGACAGCAGCAGCAGCTGCGCGCACAGCCGGTTGGCCACGTGATCATCGACCTCGGTGCCGAGGACGATGATGCGCTGGAACATCAGCCGGCTGACCAGCTGCTCGTCCAGGGCCACGCTGGCCGGGGGTGCTTCGGCAACGGCAAGCTTCATGATCTCCCTGCTCTCGTCCGGCCCGCGGATCCCGGGCTCACATCAAGCATGGGCGGCCCGGCGTGGCCCAGCCAAGGCAATCTGCTGCGAGCAGAGAAACGGGAGTTACCCGGGCAGCGCTCCGTGTGCCCGGGCAAAGCCGTGTGCCCGGGCAAAGCAGCAATTAATACCCAGATTCCGCAAAAGCCATTAGCGGGTAACGGCACATCCTGCTTGACGTTTAACAGTCCGTCATGCCTGGTGACCGTTATTAGTAAGGCGGGCTTTCCTGGCGCCCGCTGCCTAAGATGGCGGAGGTTCTGCGATGGTACAGATCGAGATCATCACTCTGGATAGACCCGGAAGGCCACCCGGCCCCGGGCGCCCGGATCCCGGGAAAGTCTTCCTGATCGTTAACGGGGTAATTGTCACGTTGGGTGGCATCTATGCCAGCACGCACTCGGTCCCCGTTACGGCCGTGGCCGGCTGCGCGCTGGTACCAGCCATGCTCTACGTCTGGAAGAAGTGACGAGATGAGGAAGGGCTGTGCCAAGGGTCCCCCCGCGTATCCGCTGACGGCCAGGCAGCTTGAGGTGTTCTACGCTGCCGAGTACCCGAGACTGGTCAAGCTCCTGATGCTGCTATTCGGTGCGAGTATCGAGGAAGCGGAGGACGGGGCCCAGAAGGCGATGCTCGATTTTGCCCAGCGCTCCGCATCCCCCGGCGCGGATATTCACAATCCGGCGGGTTACGTGCGCCGGGCGGCGGCGCACTTCTTCGTGAAAGAACGCCAGCGGGACCGCGAGCGCCTGCCGCACGAGCTCCGGGGCGGCTACCTGGTCGCCGACGCGCAGCTCGACCGCGAAATGACCGCCCTAGAGGACGGGCAGTATGTCGAGCGGCTGCTCGAGTTCGTCACGCCGATGCAGCGTGACGTCTTCAGGCTGGTCATGGAGGGCCTGTCAACCCGCGAAATCGCTGCCCAGCTGCACAAGAGCGACGAGAACATCCGCCAGCATCTGAAGAATGGCCGGGACCGGATGAAACTTCACCCGGACGTCGCCCGGCTCACGTCACGCCAGCCCCGGAAGGGGGAGGCCCAGTGAGCGACCGCCAGCACCCGATGCCGCTGGACGAATACATGAACCCGCGCGCGCAAGAACTGGCCGGGCACCTGAACCTCCTGGAGGAGATCGACTTCCGGGTCAGTTCTGAGCACGTGGCTGGGCGTTTCCGCGAGCTTCTGGGCCGGATCAGGGAAGAAGACCCGGCTGCGGCCCGCGAGGCTGGCGCTGGGCAGGACGCGGGTTCGTTGGCAGGATGAAACGACCAGGCCCGGATGCGGGCCGCCGCTGGCAAGGGGGGCCAGATGACCGCGGACCCGGGCCTGACCGTGCGCGAGGTGGCCGTCCGGGCCGTGGTGGTCCCGTTCCGCAGGCCCCTGGCCACCAGGGTGGGGCACTTCGCTCAGTGGCCGCTGCTGCTCATCGACGTCACCACGGAGCAGGGCATCACCGGCCGCTCCTACCTGGCGCCGTACCTGGCCGGCGCCGCGGCCGGGCTGCGCACCGTCCTCGGCGAGCTGGGCGAGGGCCTGCGGGGCCAGCCGGCCGCGCCCGGGCAGGCGTTCGCCGCGGCCCGGGGCTGGTTCGCGCTGGCCGGCTACCAGGGCCTGGCCCTGGCTGCGGTGGCCGGCCTGGACATGGCGCTGTGGGATGCCCTGGCCAAGGCGGCCGGCCTGCCGCTGGCCCGGCTCCTGGGCGGCACCCTGGAACCCGTCCCCGCCTACAACAGCAACGGCCTGGGCCTCATCCCGCCCGCCGCCGTCGCGGGCGAGGCACTCGAACTGCTGGCCGAGGGCGGGTTCACCGCGCTGAAGGTCCGGGTCGGGCGGGACAGTGCCGCGGCCGACCTCGACGCGGTCCGGCGGGTCCGGGCCGCGGTCGGCGACGGCGTGACCCTGGTCGCCGACTACAACCAGGGACTCGCCCTCGGCGACGCCCTGGAACGCTGCCGCGCGCTCGACGACGAGGGCCTGACCTGGATCGAGGAACCGCTGCGCTACGACGACCTGGACGGCCACGCCCGGATCGCCCGCGCCATCACCACCCCGGTCATGCTGGGCGAGAACTTCTACGGCCCGCGGGCTATGCACGACGCCATCCGGGCGCAGGCCTGTGACCTGGTCATGCCGGACCTGATGCGGATCGGCGGCGTCACCGGCTGGCTGCAGGCTGCCGCCGTCGCCGACGTGGCCGGCCTGCCCATGTCCTCCCACCTGTACCCGGAGGTCAGCGGGCACCTGCTGCGGGTCACCCCGACCCGGCACTGGCTGGAGTGGCAGGACTGGGCCAACCCGGTGCTGGCCCGGCCCTTCGAGGTCCGGGACGGGACCCTGCTCGTGCCTGATGTCCCCGGGAACGGCCTGGAATGGGACGAGGAGGCCGTCACCCATTACCTTTACTCAAACTGACCGGCCCGGCCAGGCTGGGCCGCTTACCCGGGCAGCCGGGCGAATGCGCGCACCGGGACGGTGCCGAATCCCTCGATGCGCAGCGGCGCGGCGGTGAACCAGGCACCGGCGGCCGGCAGCTGCCCGAGCCCGGTCAGGTGCTCGATCACGGGAATCCCGGCCGCGAGGAGCAGCGAATGCGCCGGACGCCGCCCGTCGGCGGTGTCGTCGATGTTGGCCGCGTCGATGCCGACGAGGGCGGGCTGCTGCCCGGCCAGCCAGGCGGCCCCGGCCTCGGTGAGGAAGTGCGCGTCCCGCGCGTAGGCCGGCGAGCCGAACCTGGCGTCGTCGCCGGTGTGCAGCAGCACCGCGGTCCCGCGCACCTCGAGCGCGGCCAGCGCGCCGACGTCGATGCCGCGCTGCCGCATTCCCGTCACCCGGACCACCACGGCCGGCAGGTCAGCGGTCCGTTCCAGCGGCATCGCGGCCAGGTCGGCGCCGCCGGCGTAGCGGTGGTAGGGCGAGTCGAGGTACGTCCCGGTGTTGCCCACCAGGCTGATCCGGCCGATCGCGAACTCGGTGCCGGGGGAGTAGTGACCGCGCGAGGCTTCCCGGGTCAGGTGCGGGGTGATCTCCGGCCCGGGCAGCCCGGGGTAGGTGATCATCCCGGCCCGGATCACGTGGCTGAGCTCGACCAGCGCCCCGCCCCGGGCCTCCGGGCCGCCGGCCCGATCCGAGGGGCCGCCCCGGGTGCCCTTGTGCGGCTCGGCGAAGACCTCGACGTTGCTCAGCTCGACGGACTCGGTCATCAGCAGGCCGAGTGAGGCCACGAAGAGCGCGGCGATCGCGTCCTGGCCGGTGCCGGGATCCGGGACGTCCACCCGGAAACCCTGGGCGGTCAGCCCGCCGCCGTTGGCGAACGTCACACGGGCGTCGAAGGACGCCCGGTACTCAGTCACGGGGAAGCCCCACCCGCGCGGCGAACGCCGACATCTCCCCGCGCTGCTCGGCCAGGTCCGGCGACGCGGCCGGCACGACCACCCTGGTCACGCCCTGGCTGGCCAGGACCTCGGCGTCCGCTGCGGACATGCCCATCGACTCCCAGCGGGTGTACTCCAGCGCGGCCGGGTCGCGGCCCGCCTCGCGGGCGGTCTCCCGCATGAGTTCCACCTGGCTGGCGCGCTCAGCGTGGCTGATCCCGCCACCGGGAAAGTACCCGTCGCCCCGCTGGCCGGCCCGCCGGGCCGCGGCGCGGCTGGACCCGCCCACGTGCACCGGGAGGGTGCCCGCGCCGAGGGGCTTGGGGAAGCTGGTCAGGCTGGTGAAGGAGAAGAACTCGCCCTCGAAGCTGACACCCTCCGCGCCACCCGCCCACAGCAGGCGGAGCACGTCGATGGCCTCGTCCGCCCGGCGCCCCCGGGTGGCGAAATCCACGCCGACGGCCTCCGCCTCCCCGGGCAGCACGCCGAGCCCGACGGTCAGCAGGCGCATCCGGCCCCCGGACAGCACGTCGATGGTGGCCAGCTCCTTGGCCAGCACCACCGGGTGGCGGAACGGCAGCAGCAAGACCCCGGTGCCGAGCAGGATCCGCCGGGTCGAGGCCGCCACGAAGCTCAGCGTGGCGAGCGGGTCGGCCAGCGGCAGGTCGGGCGGGACCGGGTGCGTGCCCAGCGTCGCGCCGGGATACAGCGCGATGTGCTCAGGCACGTAGAAGGACTCGAAGCCGCACTCCTCCGCGTGCCTGGCCACAGCGGCGATCCGGTCAGGGTCGGCACCCAGGTAGGCCGTGTTGTAGATGATCCCGAACTTCACGGCGCCCTCTCGGTTGACGTCGAGGTCCCGGCCGCAGGCCGGGAGCGGCCGGCCGTGTGCCTGCCCGCGGTGAAAACCTAACGCCCGTACCGCGGTACGCCGCCAGTCAGGCAGGCGCGCCATCAGGGCAGGTGCTGCGGGTCGGCCGCGGCCGAGACGGCGCGCGACACGGCCCGCGCGACCGCCACGACGGCGGGCCGGACCGCGGCCGGGTCCAGCCGTTCGGACCGGGTGACCACGGACAGCGCGGCCACGATCCCGTGCCGCTGGTCGGTGATCGGGCAGGCTACCGACGTCATCGGCTCGGGATGCCGCCGCGACGCCACGGCCACCCCGTCCCGCCGGATCGCGGCCAGCTGGGCCCGCAGCTCGCGCCCGGACAGCGCGATGTGCTCCGGCTCCAGCATCAGGTCGCCGGCCAGGGCCTCGTCCTGGACCGGCGCGGGCGCGTGGGCCAGCAGGATGAGCCCGACGCCGGTGGAGTGCAGCGGCATCCGGCCTCCGACCCGGTACAGCACCCGGCCCGCGCCGTGCGCGGACAGCCGCTCGACCAGGACGGCCTGCTGCCCGTCGCGCACGGCCAGCAGCACATGCTGGCCGGTGGCCTGGTGCAGGTCCTCCAGGTAGGGCAGCGCGGCGGCTCTCAGCCCGTGACCGCGCGGCGCGAGCGACGCGACCTCCAGCAGCCGCAGCCCGATCACGTAGCTGCCGTCCCCGGTGCGCTCCAGGGCGCCCCAGGCGACGAGCTTGCGGGCGATCCGCAGTGCGGTGGGCTTGGGCAGCCCGGCCCGGAGGCTCAGCGACGTCAGGGACAGCGAGCGATGCGCGGGGCCGAACGAGCCGAGCATCCGGAACGCACGGTCCAGGACCGGCTCGCCCTGCGCGGGGCGCCCTCCGCGGGCCCGGCTGCGGCCGTCCATGGCTCCCTCCCCGGCTTGTTCCAATCAATGAAACCACCGATATACAGCCGGGCTGCTGGTGACCGACCATGCCTCTCGTGGGTAAGCCGGGCAGTACGCGCGGCCGGGAGACGCCGGTCCTGGTGGCCGGGGGCGGTCCGGCCGGGCTGGCCGCGGCCGCGGAACTGGCCAGCCGCGGCGTGCCCTGCGTGGTGATCGAGCCCCGGACCCGGGTGTCGCACCGCCGGCCGCGGGCCAAGACCACCAGCGTGCGGACCATGGAGCACCTGCGCCGCTGGGGGATCGCGGGCGCGCTGCGCGCCGCCGCGCCGCTGCCGGTCGCCTGGTCGCAGCGGGTCACGTTCTGCGAGTCGTTGCGCGGATCCCGCATCACCGATTTCGACGGTGCGTTCGGGCTGGTCACCGGCCGGGATCAGCGGTTCGCCGAAGCGGGCCAGCAGGTCCCGCAGCCGGTCGTCGAAGACGTGCTGCGCGCGCACGCCCGGGCGCAGCCCGGCGTGGACCTGCGCCTCGGACACGCCGTGACCGGCCTGGCCCAGCAGGATGACGAGGTCACGGTCGCGGTGCGCGACGAGCACGGCTCGGCTTACCAGATCACCGCCGGCTACGTGATCGGCTGCGACGGCGCCGCCGGGGTCATCCGGGACCAGATCGGGGCGAGCTGGTCGGGGCACTCCGACCCCCGGCCCAACTTCAACGTGGTGCTCCGCGCCCCGTCGCTGGACACGCACCTCGGCCCGGCCGTGCAGTACTGGGTGCTCGGCGCGGCCGTCCCCGGGGTGATCGGCCGCCTGGACCTGCACGGGACGTGGTGGGCGATCCTGCCCGGAATAGACGCCGGGTACGGCACCGCCCACGCCGCGGACCTGATCACCGGCCTGGTGGGCGGCCCCGTGCCGCATGAGGTACTGGCGTCGGACCCGTGGACGGCCCGGATGCTGGTGGCGGACCGGTTCGCCGACCGGAGGGTGTTCCTGGCCGGGGAGAGCGCGCACGTGAACCCGCCCTGGGGCGGCCACGGCTTCAACACGTCGGTCGGCGACGCGGTCAACGTGGCCTGGAAGATCGCGGCCGTCGAGCAGGGCTGGGCGCCTGCCGGGCTGCTCGGCAGCTATGAGCCGGAGCGCCGCGGCGTCATCGAGCAGACCGTGGCCAGCGCGGCGGCCAACATGCGCGCCCTGGCCCGGGACCTGTCCTGCGACGCGCAGGCCATCCAGGCCGCGAAACGGTCGGAGTTCCACAGCCTCGGGCTGGTGCTGGGGTACTCCTACGCGGGCTCGCCGGTCATCCAGCCAGGCACCGGGCCGGCCAGCCCGGCCACCCCGGGCGGGGACGTGAGCAGCTACACGCCGCAGGCCCGGCCGGGCGCGCGGCTGCCGCACGCCTGGCTGCCCGACGGGTCGTCGCTGTATGACCGGCTGGGAGCGGGGTTCACCCTGCTGGGCCCGGCCGGGGACGAGGACCCGGGAGTGGCGGCGCTGCAGGACCGGGCCCGGCGCCAGGGGATCCCGCTGACCCTGCTCCCGGCCCCGCGCGATTACCCGTGGCGCGGGGAGTTCCTGCTCGTCCGGCCAGACCAGCACATCGCCTGGCGGGCGGGGCAGGCCGCAGAGATCGACCTCGATCTCGTCACCGGCCGCCCGGCCCGCACGCCAACGGAGGAGACAGTGTGAGCAACACCGGACCAGGAACGGGCGAGACGATCGCGGTCACGAACGTGCGCGTGTTCGACGGGCAGGGGTTGCGCCCGCCCGCGACGGTCGTCATCGACGGGGACCGGATCGGCACGGACCCCGCGGGTGCCTGGGTCATCGACGGGGCCGGGGGCGTGCTGCTGCCCGGGCTCATCGACGCGCACGTCCACGTGCGCGACCGGGACACCCTGGGACGGCTCGCCGGGTTCGGCGTGACCACCGTGCTCGACATGGCGGGCGCCCCGCCCGCCCTGGTGGACTCGCTGCGCGCGGTTCCCGGCCTGGCCGGCCTGCTCAGTGCGGGCACGCCGGCCATCGCGCCCGGCAGCCTGCACGCGAGTTTCCCGGTCATCGGCGGGCGCGGGCTGGTCCAGGGCCCGGAGCAGGCGGAGCAGTTCGTGGCGGACCGGGTGGCCGAGGGCTCGGACTACATCAAGATCGTCATAGGCAGCCCGGGCGCCGATCACGACCAGGCCACGGTGGACGCGCTCGTAGCGGCCGCACACCAGCATGGCAAACGGGCCGTGGCGCACGCGTCGTCCTTCGCCGCGGTGGCGAAGGCGCAGCACGCCGGGGTGGACGTGCTCACCCATGTGCCGCTGGACCGGGCGCTGGACGAGGCGGCGGCGGAGCAGATGGCCGCCGACGGCCGGATCCTCATCCCCACGCTGACCATGATGGAGACCCTCGTCGCCCGGCTGGGCCGCCCGGGCGACGGCTACGCTGCGGCGCGGGACAGCGTGACGGCGGCCTACCGGGCCGGGGTACCGATCCTGGCCGGCACCGACGCCAATGCCGACAGCCCCGCCGCCGTCAGCTTCGGCGACAGCCTGCACCATGAGCTGGAACTGCTCGTGGCGGCCGGGCTGAGCGGTCCCGACGCGCTGCGGGCCGCGACGGAGCTGCCCGCGCGGTACTTCGGGCTGGGGGACCGGGGCGTGGCCGGGCCGGGGCGCCGGGCCGACCTGGTGCTGCTCGGCGGGGACCCGCTCCGCGACATCCGGGCGACCCGGTCGATCCGCCGTGTCTGGTGCGGCGGGATCGAGCGTGTTCCACTGACTCAAGGATGAGGAGGTCCCATGAGCCTGCACGGACTGCTGTCGGTCACCATCGGCGTGCCCAATCCCGGCGAGACCGGTGCGTACTACGCCGACTTCGGGCTTGCTCCCGAGGGTGACGGCTGGTACAGCACGGCGGACGCGGGGCGCCAGCTGCGGATCGTGCCCGCGCCCACGCGGCGGCTGGTCGAGATGCGGGTCGGCGTGGACGACCCGGACGACCTCACCCGCGCCGCGGCCAGCCTGGCGCGCCTCGGCGTGACCGCCAGCGTGAGCGGGCTGAGCCTCCAGGCGGCGGAGCCGGTGACCGGCACCCAGGTCTTCCTGGACGTCGCCCCGCGAATCCGGCAGAAGCCGGCCGCCGCGGAGCTCTACAACGGGCCTGGCCGGCTGGACCGGCCGGACCGCCGGGCCCCCGGGTTCTTCCGGCCGGGTCCCGTGCGGCCCCGCAAGCTCGGCCACGCCGTCCTGGGCAGCACCGACCATAACCGCTCGATGTCGTTCTTCACCGACGGCCTCGGGTTCAAGATCAGCGACCGGATAGCCGGGGTCGGCGCGTTCATGCGCTGCTCGACCGACCACCACAACGTGCTGGTGCTGGCCGCGCCGGTGAACTTCCTGCACCACACGTCCTGGCAGGTCAACGACGTCGACGACGTGGGCCGCGGCGCGTTCGCGATGCTCGAGGGGCGGCCGGAACGGCACGTCTGGGGGCTGGGGCGGCACTACGCGGGGTCGAACTTCTTCTGGTACCTCAAGGATCCGGCGGGCAACTTCTCCGAGTACTACTCCGATATGGACTGCATCGTGGACGACCAGCTGTGGACCCCGGAAGACCTCGAGGGAGCGCGCGGCCTGTTCGCCTGGGGACCGCCGCCGCCCCCGTCCTTCCTGCACCCCGAGGACCTCGCGGCCATGATGACCGGCGCCCACGCCCCCCGCTGACCAGGCTGGGGCCGTAGGCTTTCGGGCGTGATTGATCAGCGGCTTCAGGAACTGGGCATCGCGCTTCCGCCGGTGTTCCCGCCCGCAGGCAACTACCTCGGCTGCGTGGTGGACGACGGCCTCGTCTACGCCGGGGGCCACGGGCCCATCCACGGCGAGCATGTCATCCGCGGGAAGGTGGGCGGTGACCTCACGCTGGAGGAGGGACGGCAGGCGGCCCGGATGACGGCGCTCTCGATCCTCGCCACTCTCCGGGACGAGCTTGGTGACCTCGATCGCATCGCCCGGATCGTGAAGGTGTTCGGGATGGTCAACGTGGCCCCCGGCTTCAACCAGACCCCGGCGGTCATCGACGGCTGCTCCGACCTGCTCGTGGAGATCTTCGGCGAGGCGGGCCGCCACACCCGCAGCGCCGTCGGCCTCGCCGAGCTGCCCTTCGATATCGCCGTGGAGATCGAGCTGACCGCCCGGCTGCGGCCGGCCTGACCGCACGCTGCCGCGGTTTGCCGGGCTGCCTAGGCTGGCCCCCATGCACCTGAGCCTGGCCGCCATCGTGGTCAACGAGTATGACCCCGCCATCGATTTCTTCGTCGGGACGCTGGGGTTCGAGCTCGTGGAGGACTCGCCGTCGCCTTCTTCCTCCGGGTTGATGATTTCGATGAGGCGTACCGGCGGATGTCGTCGGCGGGGGTCAGGTTCGTGAAGCCGCCGCGGGCGGAGTCCTACGGGCAGGTGGCCGTGTTTCTCGACATCGCCGGCAATAGATGGGACCTGCTCGGCCCCGCGTGACGGCCGTCAGTTGACGATGAGCCGCGAGGGACGGGCCGGCGTGTGCCAGAGCCGGTTGGTGGCGGTCACGCCGGCCGTTTCGGTGATCATGTCCCCGCCGGTGCCGAGGTTGACGTCGTACTTGGGGAACGCCGAGGACGCGATCTCCACCCGGAGACGGTGCCCGGCGGGCAGCCGTACGCACGTGTCCCACAGGGGGATCTCCACCTCGTACGCCTCGCCGGGAGTCACCAGCTGCTCGCGGCCGAAGCCGTCCCGGTAGCGCAGCCGCACCATCCCGTCGCACAGCCGCTGCGCGAAATCACCCGGGTGCACGTCCACCAGCCTGGCCGTGATGTCGGTGTCAGCGGCTGAGGTGGCCACGTGCGCGATCACCCTGACCGGCCCGATGATCTCCATCGGCCCGGTCAGCGGATCGCTGGTGAACACCAGCACGTCACCCCGGCTCTCGACGCCGAGATAGTCGTCGGGCCCGCCGATCTGCGCGCTGCTCGCGCTGGTGATGAACGGGACCGGCCGGCTGGGGTCGTGGGTCCACTCGTCCGCTGGCTCGTCGGCGGTGACCGCCGCGGGAACCAGGCGCCCGTCGCCGAACCGGCTGTTGGCGTGCCCGCCGCTGGAGAGGTGGAAGACCGCGGACGCGGTGCCAGGCGGCGGCCAGGCCTGTGCGTCGCGCCACTCGCCGGCGCCCATGACGAAGATCCGCACCGGCGCGGGGGCCTGGTCCGGGCGGATGCCCCGGACGTGCTCATCGAGGAACGCCAGGACGTGCGCGTCGAGGTCGATCAGCGCGTCCGGGCCGAAGTCGATCTCACCCAGGGTCTGCGTCGTGTTCACCGCGTGTCCCCACGGGCCCATCAGCAGCCGCTGGCCCGCCCGCCCGGCCGCCGTCATGGCGGCGAAGTTGGCCGGCGTGCCGATCTCCTCGTCGTCGTACCAGCCAGAGATGTGCAGCACCGGCACGTCGATCTCGCCGATGCGATGCTGGTAGCGGACCGGCTCCCACCATTCGTCCAGGGTGCGGTGCTGCAGCTCCGCGCGCCAGTTGGGCGAGACGAACCCGGCCGCCTCGTCCATGGTCAGCAAGGGGCGGTGGCGGTAGACCGTCATCCAGTCAACGTCGTCGCGGTACTGCGGCATCCGGCCGTCAGTGAACCGCTGCCAGTTGATGTGCATCGGGGTGGGCAGCCCGGTCGGGTACTCCACGAACGGGTCGCTGGGCGTGACCAGGCACACCATGGCCCGCAGCGCGGGTGGCTGCTCCAGCGCGGTCAGCCACTGCACCCGCCCGCCGTAGCTGGCCCCCCACGTCGCGACGTCGCCGGTGCACCAGTCCTGCGCCGCGGCCCACGCGATGACCTCGGCCCCGTCCCGGCCATCGTTGCGATACGGCTCGAACACGCCGTCGGAGTCACCGCGGCCGCGGACGTCCGCGAACAGCACTGCGTAGCCCGCCCGGGCGAACACGGCCGCGCGCTGCGACTGCCGCTCACCCGTCCTGCCGTACGGGGTCCGCACCACCACCGCCGGCGCGGGCAGCGTCCCCGGCAGGGCCAGGTCAGCCGACAGCGTGATGCCCTCACGCAGCGGGATCCGGACATTGAACCTGCGGGTCACTCCCGGGTCAGTCACGACACGGCATGCTACCGCCGTGCCGGGCTGGCCCGGGGCCGCGACTTTCCAGCCCCGGCTCGTTACGCTTCACCCGTGACGACCGCAGGCCAGCGCGGACCGTGGACCCGCGCACTGCTGCGCTGCGGGGTGATCGCGGGCCCCGCCTTCGTCGCCGTGTTCCTGGCCGAGGGGGCCGTCCGGGAGGACTACCAGCCGCTACGCCATCCGGTCAGCTCACTCGCGCTCGGGTCACGGGGCTGGATCCAGGCGGCGAACTTCGCGGTGACCGGGAGCCTGGTCCTGGCGGGTGCGGCGGGGCTGGCCCGGGCCAGTGATCCGGCGGCCGGCCGCCGGGCCGTGCCCTTCCTGATCGGCGCCGCGGGAGCGGGGCTGATCGGGTCAGCGGCCTTCACGACCGATCCGGTCAGCGGCTACCCGCCGGGCACCCCTGACCTGCCCGCTGAACCCAGCCGGGCCGGCGCAGCGCACAACCTGGCCGCCATCCCGGTCTTCCTCGGCCTGCCCGCCGCCGCACTCGCCTGCGGCGGGCGGTCCTGGCGGGGCGGCCAGCGCGGGTTCGCGCTGTACAGCGCGGGCACCGCCGTCACCATGCTGGGCACCATGGCGCTGGCCGGCGCGGGCTTCGGCCAGTCACCCCGGCTGGCCCCTTCCGGCGGGCTGTTCCAGCGGGCCGCCATCATCAGCGGCTTCGCCTGGCTGAGTGCGCTGTCCCGCCGGGCACTGCGTAATTGACCGGCAGTTAAGGCCCGGAATATATTCCTGGTCCGTTGACAATGCGGGCGCACGCCAATCAGCTATTGAGGTTATGCGGGCCCGCGGCCAAGCTAATTGCTGGGCTGCGGCGCGGTGCAGTGCAGGTGCGGGTTCACGCCCAGGTAGTTGAGCGGGCCCGCCAGGACGGTCGCGGCGGCCGTGCTGGCCTTGCTGCAGTTCCCCATGCTTCCGTGGTAGTCGCCGCGCTGCGCGGCGGCGAAGCCGCCGATGACCAGCCAGACAATGAGAAGCAGTGATCCGATGTGCATGTGGCCTCCCGCAGCATCATCTGCCTTTACCTCGAGAGGCAGGCAAGGCCAGTTGCGCAACCATTAGCCTGGCTCCCGGAAGAAGACTACCCATATGCGGCGGCGCCGAGCCCGGTATGCGCCCGCGTTAATGAGTTTCCAGAAATCTGGAACCCGCCGCGGTGATCAGAGGCCGTTGCTTTTTTCCGCAGGCCCGGAACGAGGTCAAGTGGCCCTGGCGAGCCGCCCGGGCCGCGACCTGGTAGTCGGTGATCACCCTCGCGTAGGCCCGGACGAAAACCACGGTGAGAACGCACGTTGCCCGGGTCCTGATGAAACTGAACCTGGCTGACCGCGTGCACGCCGTCATCTTCGCTTACGAATCGGGCCTGGTCCTGCCAGGAGAAGCCTGAGCACCCGTCCGCGCCGCTGCGGCCTGGCGATTCCAGCCGCGAACTCATCGGCGGCGGGGTCGTCCGGACGGCGGCGGGGGCGGATCTTGAGAATAGCGAGCGCCGCGATGAGGGTGAACGTGACGACGTTGGCGGCGAAGACCGCGGGCTGCGCCGCGAGCAGCCCGTAGGCCAGCCAGCCCAGCACCCCGGCCGCGAAGATCCCCAGGTAGGTATAGGAGATGTCGTCGGCGCGGCCGCGGCGCCAGGTCCGCAGCAGCTGGGGGAGCCACGCGCAGGTCGTCAGCAGCCCGGACAGGAGTCCCAGCGTAATGATCACGGCGGCTCCGGCGCGGGGGCGGTACTGGCCCGGACGATCAGCCGGGCCGGGTGCAGCAGCGTGGTCGCGCTGCCCGGGGCGATCAGCCGGCGGGCGCAGTCCTGGCCCTGCTGGTAGAGGTCCTGGTGGACGGTGGTCAGCGGGGGGAGCGCCCGGCTGGACTCCTCGATGTCGTCAAAGCCGGTTACCGACAGGGCGCCGGGGACGCTCAGGCCCAGGTCGCGGGCGGCTTGCAGCACCCCGAGGGCCAGCACGTCGGTGCTGGCGAGCACCGCGGTGGGACGATCCGGCCCGGGCGGGCTGAGCAGGGCGTGCCCGGCGGCGCGGCCGTCGGCGACGCTGTGCCCGGCCTGTTCCCACACCTGCACGGCGGCCGGGGGCAGGCCGGCTTCCGCGGCGGCCCGCTGGTAGCCCAGCAGCCGCAGCCGGAACAGCTCGTACCGGGCGCCGGCCTGCCGGGCCTGGCCGACCCACCCGCTGTACCCGTCGGAACGCAGCCGCCAGGTCACCACCCCGAGCCGGCGATGACCGAGGCTGATGAGGTGGCGGGCGGCGCTGGCGGCGGCCGCCTCGTTGTCGACGGTGACGCAGTCCGCGCCCGCCCCGGCGGGGCCGCCGGACACCACCGTGGGCAGCCTGCGGCGCAGGGCCATGGCCAGGGCCGGGTCATCGTCGGCGGGGGAGTGCGCGATCAGCCCGTCAACCGCGGCGTCACGGACCAGCCGCTCCGCGGTGTCCGCGGTCGCGGGGATGAGCTGCAGGGCCAGGCCCGCCGCGGCCGTGGCGGCGGTCACGCCATGCAGGAACGAGACCGTGCCCGGATCCCCAAACGCATACGGCAGGGCCTCGGTGAGCAGGACGCCGAGCACGTCGTTGCGGCCCCGCTTCAGCGCCCGCCCGGCCGCACTCGGGCCGCCGTACCCCAGTTCGTCCGCCGCCGCCAGCACCCGATGCCGCAGGTCTGCCGAGAGCTGGTCAGGATGGTTGTACGCGTTCGACACCGTCATGCGGCTGACCCCGCAGCTGGCCGCCACCTCGGCCAGCGTCACCCGCGGCCGCCCCTGGATTTCACCGCGCATGACCCGACTTTATCGATAAAGACTGTATCGGTAAAGCCGTTCGGGAAAGCTAGTCGGCGCGCGGGGTGGATGAGGAAGGGGTGCGCGGGCGGCGGGGCGCCGGGGGCCGCGGGGCACGGCGGTGGGGGCCGCGGGGCTGGGCGCGGCACCGCGGGGGCGGTGCGGGGGCGCGGAGCGCGGGGCTGCGGGGGGCGGGTTGTGGCACCACGGGGGCGCGGGCGCGGAGGTGCGGCACCGTGGGGGCGCGGGCTGCGGGGCTCAGCGGCGAGGGTGGGCCGCGAAGAACCGCCAGATGACCTGCGTCGCGTTCAGGGCCGTGGACGGCGGGTCGGTGTGCAGCAGCTTCTGGGCGAGCGGGTCGGGCTCGGCCCCGGGCCACTGATGCCCCGCTCCGGCGATGGTGATGAGCTCGACGGCCCGCCCGGCCGGGCAGCGGGCGGCCGAGGTGGTCACCGCCCCCGCGGTCTTGATCACCGGGGAGGCACAGTGGTCGGTGCGGCGCCAGGAGGCGGCCAGCGCCGGAATGGCCGGCCCGTCGATGTGCGCTATCCCGTCGCCCCGGCCGCCGTCGTAAGGGATGTTCCGGTCGGCGGTGCCGTGGATGGCGATGACGGACAGCCGCGCCGGGTCCGGGCAGCCGCCCAGCTCGGTAGCGGAGTCGGGCCCGATCGCGGCGAAGATCGTGGTGTGGCAGGCCAGGGTGTAGGCCATGATGCCGCCGTTGCTGATGCCGGCGGCGTACACCCGACGCGGATCGACCGGCACCCCGCGCCCGATGGCGGAGACCATCGCGGTGATGAAGCCGACGTCGTCCAGCCCGGTCCGGCCCGGCACACCGCAGCAGCCGCCGCCGGTGTTCCAGGCCCGGTCCAGCCCGTCCGGGTAGGCCACGAGGAAATGCCCCGCGTCAGCCTCAGCGTTCCAGTGATAGGACTTCTCGGCCTGCGCGGCGCTGCCGAAGCCGCCGTGCAGCATCACGACCAGGGGCGCGGCGGCGGGCAGCGCGGCCGGACGGTACACCAGGAAGGTGCGGCTCACGCCGCCGGCCGAGATGACATGGCGGGAAGAGCCGGCCGGGATCGTGGCGGCCGGGCCGGCCCCGGCCTCCTGCTGGGCACGATGGCGCGCCCAGGTCCCGCAGCCGGCCAGCACCAGCACCAGCAGGGTGGCGGCCGTGACGGCGGCCGGAACGGCGAGTCGCGCCCGCCGGGGTCCCCGGCCGGGCCCACCGCCGCCCCGGGCCGGGTGCCTGCTGTCCACGCCCCGATGGTCGCGGGCGGGACTGGGACATCAGGCGGAGGAGCCTGGGAGTTCCATGGGAACGCGCTCCCCGGGCCGGGTGTCGGAGAGGCGCGGCAAGATGGGATGGTGGCCAGCACCGAGCGCACGGGGTGGGAGGGCGACGGCCGCGCCGTCCGCCTTATCCGTCCCGATCCGGACCATCCGGTCGACACCGCCAGGTGGCCAGGCACGGTCCCGGCCGTCGGGCAGCTGCTGCGCGAGGGGCTGGAACTACCTGCGGGCCTGACCGTGCTGGCGGGCGAGAACGGTTCCGGGAAATCGACCGTCATGGAGATGCTGGCCGAGGCGTGCGGGCTCAACCCGCAGGGCGGCTCCGCCCAGGCCGAGCTGTTCCGCACCCGGGTCAGCGAGCCGCAGGCGGGCACGCGCCTGATCGTCGAGCGCGGCCTCCGGCCCCGCTGGTCCTACTTCCTGCGCGCCGACACCATGCACAGCCTGTACACCTACCTGGAACAGAACCCGGGGCGGGGCCCGGAGCGCTTTCATGAGCTGAGCCACGGGGAGGGCTTCCTGGAGATCCTGCGCACCAGGGTCAACCAGCCCGGTTTCTACCTGATGGACGAGCCCGACGCGCCGCTGTCGTTCACGGCCTGCCTCGGGCTGGCCGGCTTGCTGCACGACCTGGCCGCCGAGGGGTCGCAGGCCGTGGTCGCGACCCATTCGCCGATCGTGGCCGCCGTGCCCGGCGCGGTCATCTGGGAGCTGGGTGAGTGGGGCATCCGCACCTCACGGTGGGAGGACCTGCACATCGTCACCGCCTGGCGGGGTTTCCTGGACGACCCGGGCCTGTACTTCCGGCATCTGCTCGACGGGTGACGCGGGCCCGGGCTTCCCCCTGGCTTCCCCGTGGCGGGGCCTGGGCGGCTGGGGTATGGCGCTGGCCCCCCAGGCCTGGTCTAGCGTGGTAGCCATGGACGATGGGTCCATCCGGGTTTCGGATGCGGATCGCGAGCAGGCCGTGGTCGTTCTCCGCGAGCACCTGCTCGCGGGCCGCCTCACGCTGGACGAGTTCTCCGAACGGGTCGAGGCCGCCCTCCGGGCCCGTGTCGGCGGGGAACTGGCGGGTCTCCAGGAGGACCTGCCCGCGGTTTCCACGGCCGTGTCGCGCTCGCGACGTAAGCCGTCGCGCTTCACCGCGGCCCTGCTCGGCCATGTGGCGCGGCGCGGGCCGTTCCGGCTGCGGAGGTGGACCCTGGCCGCCAGCGTCTTCGGCGATCTGGACCTGGATCTGCGTGAGGCCACCATCGACGGGCCGCAGACCACCGTGACCCTGCTCGTGGCCTGCGGCAACGTGGACATCTACGTGCCCGAGGGCGTGAGTGTCGACGTCACCGGGGTGACAGTCGTCGGTCACCGCCGCGAATGGGGCCGCGACCCCGGCCGCACGGACGCGCCCGTCGTGCAGGTCCGGGTGCTCGGCTGCTGCGGGACTGTGGACGTATGGCGGGTGCCGCATGACATGCGCGGCAGCTACAGCGACATCTTCCGCCAGCTCGAGGGGCGCCAGCGTCAGCTGCCCGGCTGAATCACCCCGGGGTCCCCGTCTCCGGGCGGGCGGGCCGGAGCAGGGACCGGTCGAGGTCGGCGAGTGTGGCCGCGCCGCATAGGGCCATCGTGGTCCGCAGCTCGTCGGCGAGGATGTCGATGGCGTGCCGGACCCCGGCCTCCCCGGCGGCCGCCAGCCCGTAGAGATGAGCGCGGCCGACCAGGACCGCCCGGGCGCCGAGCGCCAGCGCGGTGACGATGTCGCTGCCCCGCCGGATCCCCGAGTCGAAGAGCACCTCGACCCGGTCCCCGACGGCGTCGGCGATGCCGGGCAGGACCTCCAGGGCCGCCGGAGCGTGATCCAGCTGCCGGCCGCCGTGGTTGGACACGATGACGGCGTCCACGCCCTCATCGGCGGCCCGGCGGGCGTCGTCGGCGCTCAGCACGCCCTTCAGGGCGAGGGGGCCGTCCCACTCCTCGCGGATCCAGCCCAGGTCCGGCCAGCCCACCGTGCCGTCGAACATCTGCCTGAGCTGCTGGCGGGAGGTCGGCCCGTGCATCGAGAGGTTGGGGAACCCCAGGGCGGGCGAGGTCAGGAAATTCCAGGCCCACGCCGGGTGGCGGGCGCCATCGAGGACCGTGCCCAGCGTGAGCTCCGGCGTCGGCAGCACGATGCCGTGCCGCAGCTCGCGTTCCCGCTTGGAGCGCACCGCGGAATCGACGGTCAGCAGCAGGGCCCGGTACCCGGCCGCCCGGGCCTGCGCGACCAGCTTCCTCGCCGCGGCCCGGTCGCCCCACAGGTACAGCTGGAACCACAGCGGGCTGCCCTGGGCGGCGTCGGCGATCTCCCCGAGTGGCTGGGTGGCGAGCGTCGAGACACCATAGGCCAGCCCGGCGTGCCGGGCCGCGCGGGCCACGGCCAGCTCGCCTTCGTGGTGGAACATCCGCGGCGAGCCGATGGGGGACAGGACCAGCGGCAGCGGCATCGGGGTGCCCAGGACCGTCGTGCCGGTGGCCTGGCTCACGTCCCGCAGCACCCGCGGGACGAGTTCCACCTGGCCGAAAGCCTCGCGGTTGCGGCGCAGTGTCCACTCGTCCTCGCCGCCGCCCTCGAGATAGCCGAGCGCGGCCGCGGGCAGCCGCCGGCGGGCCAGGCGGCGCAGGTCGCCGATGCTGTAGCAGCGGGCCAGGGCCCGCTCGCCGTACGGCACGTCGCCGCGCGCGACGTGGATGAGCTCGCGGATCTCGGACAGCTTCATGCGTCAGTGCCTCCCGGCTCCGGTCACCGGGCGCCGATCGCCGTCACCACGGCCATCACGAACGTGGCCATGGCCCCCAGGCCGTGCCCGAGCGGGATCACCGCCACCGGGTACACCCGGGGTTTGCGGACCCGCTTGGTCCCGTCGGCAGGCAGGCTGGCGATCACCTCGTCGATGAGGCGGGCGGCCAGAGCCTGGTCGGTGAGCGCGCGGGCCAGCATCGCGTCCGTGACCCGGCCGCGCACGGCGTCATCGGCGGGCGGCGGGAACAGGCCCGCCCGCCGGCCACCCGGACCGCCCGCGTGATGGCCAGGTTCAGGGTGCCCCGGCTGGACCGGGCCGGCCGGGCCCGGGCCTTCGGGGGGCGGTCCGGCGGGGGCCGGGCCCGTATCCCCGGCGGGCCGCGGATACGGGGTCCACAACGTCACCGTGCAGATGCCCAGCCCGATCGCGGGTGCCAGCAGCACCACGGCCACCCAGCTCAGCGGGCCCCAGCCGGTGGCCAGGAAAACGGCCCAGACCACCAGGCCGCTCAGGGCCAGGCTGAAGTGCCCGTACAGGACCCGCGGGGACAGCCCGTCGCGGACCGAGCGCTGCCGCCGCAGGGCACCGTGGATGACCAGGGACCGGAGCATGTAGGCCCCGATCGCCGCGGTGCCAAGCCAGCTCAGGAGGGTAGCGATAGCCAGCGCCCCGATGTGGGCCGCGGGTGCCGCAGCAGACACGCTCGCCACCCGCCAATCTGCCCTGAGCTCCCGGTCAGGCCGGATCAGATCCGGTCGAACCGGCGGCCCGGCGGCCCAGGAGCACGAACGTGAAGAGCCCGGCGGCGAGCACCAGGAAGGCCGAGAGCAGGAGCGCCGCGTGCAGTCCTGCGTAAAACGCACTGTACGCCGCGTGGATGACCTCCTGCACTAGCGCGCCCTGGCCCGCCCCGGCCGCGCCCCCCGCGCCCTGGGTGTTCCCGTTGGCGGGAACACCGCCGGTTTCGACCGCGTGGATGACGATCGACTGGAAATTGGCCGGGATGCCCAGGTGCTTCAGCCTGCTGGTCAGGCTGGACCTCAGCTGGGCGTTGACCAGCGCGCCCAGGATCGCCACGCCCGTGACCGCCCCGATCTCCCGGCTGGTGTTGGTGGCCGAGGCGGCCATGCCGGACCGGGCCGGCGGGACCGCGGACAGGGCCGCCGAGGTGATCGGGACCACCGTGGCGCCGATGCCGATGCCGGTCAGCGCAAGGGCCGCGGCGAGCGGCAGGTACGCCGGGTGCGGGCTGAGCGTGACCGTGGTGAGCAGCAGGCCGGCCCCGAACATGAGGCAGCCGATGAAGATGGACCAGCGCGGCCCGGCCGGGTCGGTCCACCGCCCGGCGAGCAGGGACGCGGCGATCATCAGCGCGGTCATCGGCAGGAAGGCCAGCGCGATCTGGTACCCGGTGTCGCCGACCACCTCCTCGAGGTACAGGGCGGTGAAGAAGAAGACGGCGAACGTCGCGAAGTAGGCGCAGAACGCGACCACGTTGGCGGTCAGGAAACTGGGTACCCGCAGGAACTTCAGGTCCAGCAGGGGGTGGGCGGCCCGGCTCTCCCACCAGAAGAACGCCACTGCGGCCACCGCGCTCAGGCCCAGCAGGAGCAGCACGCTGGGGGAGGCGAAGCCGGTGTCCTCGCCCCCGATGACCCCGAAGACCAGCGCGGTCAGCGCGGCGGCGCCCAGGACCGTCCCGGCGATGTCCACCCGGTGCGCGTCCGGGTCAGCGCTCTCCGGCAGCACGATCAGCCCGGCCACCAGGGCCACCAGACCGAAGGCCAGGTTGAACCAGAAGATCGCGCGCCAGTTCCACACGCCGATCAGCGCGCCGCCGATGACCGGGCCGACCGCGAGGGCCAGCGCGGACACCGCCGCCCAGACCCCGACGGCCCGGGTCCGGGTGCGCTCGTCGGTGTACAGATGCCGCAGCATCGACAGGGTCCCGGGTTCGCTGGCCGCCGCGCCGAGGCCCATCACGGCCCGCCCGGCGATGACCAGGCCGATATCCGGGGCCAGCGCGGCCAGCACGGAGCCGCCGCAGAAGATGCCGACCCCGATCAGCATCACCCGTTTACGGCCGAACTCGTCGCCGACCATGCCGAACGCCAGCATGGCGCCAGCGAACGTCAGCGCGTACGCGCTCACCACCCACTGCAGGGCGCTGACGCCCGCGTGCAGGTCGGCCTGCACGCTGCCGAGCGCGACGCTGACGATCGTGTTGTCGAGGAAGGTGAGGAACAGCACCAGGGTCAGCACGGCCAGGGCCAGCCCCCGGGGGCCGTGGCGCGGCGCAGGGGCCCGCTCGGCGGGCGCGCCTACCGAGCGGACCATGCGACTAGGCCGCTGACTTGCACGCCGCCGGGAGCCCCGACGTCTTGCCGCCGTTTTCCAAAGTCAGCAGCCCGCAGAAGCTGGCCAGACCGACCTTCCAGGTGCCCCCCTGGAGCACGGCGACGCCGGACTGGCCGGACAGCGCGGACTGCCCGCCGATCAGGATGGAGTAGGTCACCTTGGCCTGTGACGGGGAGACTATCGTCACCTTGGTGACCTTGGCCGTCGCCGAGGCGGCCAGCCCCGAGCCGGCCTGGGCCCTGATGACGGAGCCGAACGTCTGCCCGTCCTGGAGCAGGCTGATCCGCTTGGCCACCGGGGTCTTCGCGTTGAAGAACGCGGCCCAGTTGGCGGCGATCGTGGATGTGGTCCCTGAACTGCTGGCCGGGGCGGACGACGGTGCCGCGGCGGACGAGGATGGTGCCGAGCTCGGACTTGAACTGGCACCTGAGCTGGAGCTATTGCCGCTGCTCGAGCAGGCCGCGATGCCCGCCGCGAGTGCGCTCACCAGCAGAATCTGCTGGACAACTCTTCGAGCTATCATTCAGCCATTTTCCAACTTCTCGCCGCCGGCCGCGAGTTTGCGCACCCCCGTCCATGACACGGGAGTCAGGCTGGCGGTCAGCCAGGCAGCGCGCTGCCCTCGGCCGCCTCGGTCTCGGCCCGGTCGGGCCGCCCCCGGACCAGCGCGATGAGCATCACCGCGATGACGGCGCCGATCACATCGCCCAGGACATATATCCACCATCCGGAGAAATCGGCGCCGGCGATGTCCGGGCCGAGGGTACGCGCCGGGTTCATGGACGCGCCGCTGATCGGGCTGGCGAACAAGCCGAGCAGGGCCACGGTCGCGCCGACCGCGATCGCCGCGTTGTGGCCGATGCTGCGGTGCCCGGTCGCGGTGTTGAGGATCACGCTCACCAGCGTGGCGGTGAGCACGATCTCCATCACGAATGCCCGCCAGTCCCCGCCCGGCCGGGCAATCGGGTAGGTGCCGCCCGCACTGACGTGGCCGAAGAGGACCTGGAGGAGCAGCGCGGCCGCGATGGCCCCGGCGAACTGCGCCGCCCAGTAGGCAATCACCCAGCGCGGCGGGAACACCCGGCGGCTCAGGAAGGCCAGGGTGACCGCGGGGTTGATGTGCAGCCCGGACAGCGGACCCCAGGCGTAGATCAGCGCCATCACCAGGGCGCCGGGGGCGATCACGGCGGCGGCCCGGGTGACCGGGTGCCCGCCTGCGTACTGGTTGATCACTCCCGCCCCGGCGGCCACGGTCACCAGCAGGAACGTGCCCGCGAACTCGACGATCACCCGGATCCAGAGCGGCCGCGAGCGGAGCGTGTCCTCCTCGAAGCGGATCAGGTACCGGCGCTGCACCTCGGCAGCGTGCTGCTCGTCCTGAGCATGATTCTCGCCCGGCATCCGCGCGTGCCTCCCAGCCGGGGGGCTGTGGCTGCCACGCTGGCCCCTGCGGTCCTGGCTGGCGTCATCCGCAGAGGATGATGTGGGGAGAACGGCCGCGGCCGGGGTGCCGGCCCGCGGCGCAGGACCGCCGACCAGCGCCGGAGAGGAGACGCCGACGGACGCCAGCGGCCCCGGGAACCCGGCCCCGCCCGCACCGCCCGCACCGGGGGTGGCGGGCGGAGAGCCCGATGCCCGCTACACCTTCGCCAACGAGCGGACCTTCCTGGCCTGGATGCGCACCGCCCTGGGACTGGTGGCCGCGGGACTGGCCATCGTCCAGCTGCTGCCGCCGTTCCACGGGATCCGCTGGGGGCGGCACGCCATCGGCGTCCCGCTGATCCTGCTCGGGGCGGTCGTCGCCGTGGTCAGCTACGTCGAGTGGACCGCCAATCAGCGGGCCATGCGCCGCGGTGATCCGCCGCCCCGGTCCTGGCTGCCGCAGGTGCTGGCCATCACCATCGCGCTGGTCGCGCTGGCTGCGGCCGTCCTGGCCGTGGCGTCCGGGTGAGGCGGGCGCCATGAGCCAGCCGGAGCGCGGCGGCGGCAGCGACCCGGGACTGCCCCCGGCGCGCCCCAGCCCCGATCCGGGGATGGCCCGGGTGCGCACCAGCCTGGCCTGGACCCGCACCGCCCTCGCGTTCGCGGCCATGGGCGCGATCATCCTCAGGAGGGAGCTGATCGCGGGCCTGGCCGTGCTTGCCCTGAGCGTCCCGGTCTGGGCGGTCGGGCGGCTGGCCGTGGGGGCGGCCCCGGTGCGCGGGCGTCCCGCGCGGCTGCTGGTGATTTCCGCCGCGGTCACCGGGGTGTCCATCATCGCCCTGGTGCTGGCCCTGTTCGGGCCGCAGACGGCCGGGTTCCGGCCCTGACCCCGCCGGGCGCCGCCCGCGGGCCAGAGCCGCGGCCCCGGGGCAGGGCCGCGGGTCAGACGTGGCTGGCGGTCAGGGCGGTCAGCACGGCCAGCACGAACGTGGCGCTGGCGGTGAACCCGTGCAGGAGGACCAGCCGGGGCGGGAAGCCGGCCCGGGCCGGGCGGTCACCGCGCCGGGCGGCGAGCGTGTTGCGGGCCAGCCAGCTGAGCCCGGCGGCGATCGCGGCCACCAGGACGCCGAACGAGGCCCAGGCCAGCGGGGCGTGGCGGGTCCCCACGTAGACGAACCAGAAGCCCAGGCCGATCAGGCCGAGCAGCGGGTGGCTGAACTCGAGCAGCGGGTGCTCGCCCGGCGTGGCGTGCACCTTGACCCGGGGGATCGGCGGCGGCCCGGGGGGACCGGCGGCGAGCCCGGCGGGGCTGGCCGGGCTGGGCGGTGGCCCGGCTGAGCCGGGCGATGGGGTGGCCGGGCCGGGCGGTGGGCCGGCGGGGCCGCCGGGCCGGGCGGTGGGCCGGCGGGGGCCGCCGGGTCGGCAGCGGGCACCCTGACCGGCGGGGCCGGGACCGGGGCGGCCTGCTGGGCGGCGGCCCGCTTGGCCGCCCCGCCCGCCATGAGCAGGCCCAGGCCTGCGGCAGCGGTCAGCACCCACAAGACCAGGGCCGTGATCGCCACCGGGATCTCCCTTCGCGCGACCGGGTTCAACGGCGGGACCGCCGGGACCGTTCCTCAGGCTAGCGAACGCCCGCGGCTGCTCCCGCCCCGCCCAGCACCCGCCCGGCCGCGGCCCGGATCAGCACCGCGGCCCAGGTCCGCAGCGGCTTCCAGGGCTCGGCCAGGGCGCGGAAATCCGCCTCCGACGGGGGCGCGCCCAGCCCGTACAGCCGGGCCGCCAGGTCCAGCACCCGGGTTTCGCCGACCGGCAGCACGTCGGCGAAACCGGTGCCGCGGACCACGATCAGCGAGCTGTAGAACGGGCCGATGCCCGCGAGGGCCTGCAGCCCGGCCATGGCCGGCCCGGGCCCCTGCTCCAGCAGCCGCCCCGCATCCAGCAGGCCATCCAGCGCCGCCCGCGCCACTCCGTGCAGCCGCGGCATCCGGTCCGCCGGGATGCCCGGGAACGAGTCCACGGCCAGCAGCTGATCCGGGGTGGGCAGCGCGGCCAGCTGCTCACCGGCCAGCTCGAAGACCGCACCGTGCGCACGGCCCAGCCGGTCCCGCACCTGCATCATCTGCCGGGCCGGCCGGCGCGCGCTCAGCACGCACCAGACCGCGGCCTCGTACGGCGAATAGAACAGCGGCGGCCGGAGCCCGGGCGCCGCCGCCTGGAGCCGCCCGATGACCGGGTCGCGCTCCCCGACGCGGCTGAACTCCCGGCCGTCGTGATCGAGCGACAGCACCCGCGCGACCTGGGCGCGCACCCGGCCCAGGTCGGTGGCGGCCTCCCCGTAGGCCACGCAGCGCACCGCCCCGGCGTGGGCGGGGCCTGGCCCGCCCGGGCTTGCCCCGTCCTGCCGGACCTCGGCGGCCACCTGCCCGGCGTAGCCGTCGAGGCAGAAGGCGAGCCGCATGACCCCGTCCCAGTCCCCGCCGGCCCGCTGGCCGAACCCGAACGTGGCCGCCTCGGCGAGCGAGAACGGCCCGTCCGGCGTGATGGTGAACGATCCCAGCCGCATATGCGGCATGCTCTCAGCCAGGTCTGACACTTCCCCGGAGATTGGCTACCGCCCGGGCGCCTACCGGCCGGGCGCGCCTACCGGCCGGGTGCGCCTACCCCGGCGCAGGCTGCTCGGCCGACAGGTAGGTGAGCACGGCCAGGACGCGCCGGTTGTCGTCGTCGGAGGGCTGCAGGCCCAGCCGCAGGAAGATCGACGCCGTGTGCTTGGCCACGGCCCGCTCGGTGATGACCAGCCGCTGGGCGATCGCCGCGTTCGTGCGCCCCTCGGCCATCAGGCCGAGCACCTCCCCTTCCCGACGGCTGAGCGCGCCGATGGCGTTGTCCCCCGAGTTGCGCAGCAGCAGGCGGTCGATCACCTCCGGGTCCATCGCGGTCCCGCCCGCCGCCACCCGGCGGATCGCGTCCACGAACTGCGCGCTGTCGAACACGCGGTCCTTGAGCAGGTAGCCGAGGCCGCCGCTGCCGCCGGCCAGCAGCTCCCGCGCGTACAGCTGCTCCACGTACTGGGACAGCACCAGGACGGGCAGGCCAGGCACCGCCCGCCGCGCGGCCAGCGCGGCGCGCAGGCCCTCGTCAGTGAACGTGGGCGGCAGCCGGACGTCCACCACGGCCACGTCCGGCGGCGCCGAGGTCACGGCGGCGAGCAGGTCGGCCCCGTTGTCCACGGCCGCGGAGATCTCGAAGCCGTGGGCCTCGAGCATCCGGGTCAGGCCGTCCCTCAGCAGGAAGAGGTCTTCAGCGATGACAACGCGCACGGGATCTCCAGGGTCACCGCGGTCGGGCCGCCGGGCGGGCTGCTCAGCGCGACCACGCCATCGAACGCCGCGACCCGCCGCTCGATGCCGCGCAGGCCGGTGCCCCGCGACGGGTCGGCGCCGCCCTGGCCATCATCGCTCACGCCGACCCGCAGTATCCCGTCGCCGTACCGGATGTCGACCCACGCCTGGGTCGCGCCGGCGTGCTTGGACACGTTGGCCAGCAGCTCGCTGACCGCGAAGTACGCCGCGGACTCGACCGGGGCAGGGAGGCGGCCGGGCAGGTCACTGGCCAGCCGGGCGCGCAGCGGGGAGTCCAGGGCCAGCGCCCGTACCGCGTCGCCCAGGCCGCGGTCGGCCAGGACCGGCGGGTGGATACCGCGGACCAGGTCGCGGAGCTCGGCGAGGGCCTTCGCCGACGTGTCGCGCGCTTCCAGCAGCAGGGCCCGCGCCGCGGCCGGGTTGGTGTCGATCAGCTGCCCGGCGGCGTCCAGGGTCATGCCCATGGCCACCAGCCGGGCCTGCGCCCCGTCGTGCAGGTCCCGCTCGATCCGGCGCATCTCCGCCGCGCCGGTGTCGATCGCCTCGGACCGGGTCTCGGCCAGGTGCCGGACCCGCAGCACCAGCTCAGCCTGGCCGACCGGGCCGAGCATGGACCGGGCCAGCCGCCCGTATCCGGCCAGCATCGCGGAGGCGGAGCCCAGCCCCAGCGCGATCAGCGCCGTGCCCAGCACGAGCAGCACGAAGGGCTTGTTTCCCGGGAAGGCCGGCGGCGGGATGGCGACCAGGGGACGGGTGTCCGGGCCGATGAACTCGACCAGGCCGACCGCCACCAGCCCGGCGGGAAGGACAGCCAGGATCCAGCCCACACCGCCGGTGACGGCCAGCCACAGCACGTCCCGGCCGGTGGCCGGGTCGGCCAGCGCCTGCCGGAGCCGGCGGACGCGGCTGCCCCGGGCCGGGCCTGGCCGGCACCGGCAGGTAGGGATCGGCGATGCGAACCCCGCACCACTCACCCGCCAGCCACCGGGTGAGCTGGGCCAGCCGCCGGATGGCCCGCAGGATGCGCGGGAGCAGCAGCAGCCACATCACGGTGCAGGCCAGCAGGATCACCGCCGCGAGCACGAACGCATGGGCCGGTGATGGCGCGGGGACGGGCTGCGGGGCGCCGCCCGGTGTCACCGTAAACCCCGTCGTAGCCTGCCCGCTCCGGCTGGCCACGCCGAACAGCAGCGGCAGCACGAGCAGCAGCGGTGCCGCCAGCGCCATCAGCAGGGCCACCCCGGCCAGGGCCAGCGCGCCGAAGCCCAGCCCCCGCCCCGCGTCCCGCAGGCCCAGACCGATCCACCCGATCCACCCGATGCGCCTGCCCGGCAGGCCCGGGCTGCTCACGGGTGGTGTTCCGCTGCTCATCAGGGTCTCCCTCGGCTGGCCGGGCTCCACCCTGCCAGTCTGCCGGGCCGGCCGTCCCCCGGCAGTGTCCCTGGCCCCCCAAGACAAGGGTGTACCTAGGTCTACCCGCGCGGCACCGGCAGTCCAAGGGACCGGCGCAGGAAATCCAGCTCGTGCAGGAGCAGGTTCGCGGCCACCGCCTCGTCGGCGGGCATGTGCGTCGCCCGGGGCAGCGGCAGTACCTCGTGCGGCCGCCCGGCCGCGAGCAGCGCGGCGGACAGGCGCAGCGTGTGCGCCGGGATCACGTTGTCGTCCGCCAGCCCGTGCACCAGCAGCAAGGGGCGGCGCAGCGAGGCCGCCTCCCGCACCGGCGAGCACCGGTCGTAGGCCTCGGGGTGCTCGTCCGGGTGGCCGAGATGGCGCTCGCGCCAGTGCGTGTCGTAGAGCCGCTGGTCGGTCACGGGGGCGCCGGCCACCGCGGCGTGGAACACGTCGGGCCGGCGCAGCACCGCGAGGACGGCGAGGAACCCGCCGAAAGACCAGCCGCGGATACCGACCCGGCTCAGGTCCAGGCCGGGAGACTGCCGGGCGGCCTGCTCCAGCCCGGCCACCTGGTCGGCCAGCACCGGCCCGGCGATATCCAGGTAGATCTCCCGTTCCCAGCCGGGCCCGCGTCCCGGGGTACCGCGGCCGTCCACCACGAGCACCGCGAAGCCCTGCTCGGCGAACCACTGCGACACGTAGCTCGGCCACGCCTGCCCGGCCGTCACCTTGCGCATGGCCGGCCCGCCGTAGGGGTCCATCAGCACGGGCAGCGGGGGATCGCCGGGCCGGTGCCAGGAGGGCAGGAACAGGGCGGCGCGCAGTTCCCGGGGCCCCAGGGTGAGCAGTTCCGCCCGTGGTTCCAGGACGGGCGGCTCAGCCACCGAGCGGACCGGCGTCGCCGCCCCGGCCGGGCCGCGGATCCGCCGCACGGTGGTCCGCGGCCCGGGCCGGCCCGGCGTGCGCGAGACCAGGACGACGGTGCCCGCCCGCCCGGTCCCGTGATGCACCCCAGGCTCCGGGCTCAGGCGGCGCAGCCCGGCCGCGGGGTCGTAGGCCCACACATGTGTCTGCGTCGGCTCGTCGGACGCGGTGAACAGCACGGCCTCGCCGTCGACCGCGAGCACCTCGTCGAGCTGGAGGCCGGGCGGGGTGACCGGCTGGCCGCCTGCCATCAGCCGGCGGGTGCCGCTGGTGTCGGCGCTGGTCAGCAGCACGCCTGAGGAGGTCCGGGCGGGCAGCCCGGGGACGAGGTGAACCCATGCGTCGTCGTGCTGCGTGGCCAGCACCCGGGTCGCCCCCGTGTCGGCGTCGATGCCGAGCACCTGGAGCTCCCGCTGGTCGCGGCGCTGCACGGCGGCGAAGGGCCCGGCCTCGTCCCATCCCGCGGCGGTCAGGTACTCCAGCGCGGCGCTGTCCCAGCCGACCGCGGTGAGCGGCCCGGCCGGGCCGCCGGTCAGGCCGGCAATCCACAGGCTGACCGCGGCGTTCGCGGAGCCGGCCGGGGGATACCGGAAGGCCGCCGGGGGCTGGCCCGGTTCCGCCGGGTCGGCCCGGTACCACTGCTGGACCGGGGCCTCATCCACCCTGGCCACCAGCAGGCGCTGGCCGTCCGGTGCCCACCAGTAGCCGCGGTAGCGCCCCATCGACTCGGCCGCGACGTGCTCGGGCCGCCCGTAACTCACCGCGGGTGCCTCCGGCGCGGCGATCACGCGGTCCGCTTCACCGCCCGCGCCGATCACGCGCAGCGCACCGCCGCTGAGGTAGCCGATGCTGCGGCCGGCCGGGTCCGGGCGCGGGTCCGTCACTGGCCCGGCCGCGGGAAGCCGGCGCACCGACCCGTCCGCGGGCCGGGCCACCCAGAGCTGCCCGGACAGCGCGAAGGCCAGCAGCCCGCAGGCTTCGTCGGCCGCGTACCCGACGATGCCCCCGGACATCTCCCGGGTGCGCTCGCGCCGGGTGAGTTCCTCGGCGGGCAGCTGCTCCGCCGACCCGGCCAGCAGGCGCACCGGGTCGGCGAGCAGCCGCTCCGCCCCGGTCGTGCAGTCCACCGCCCACAGGCAGCTGACCGGGTCGTCGCCCGCCCGGCTGCGCAGGAAGAAGACCGTGCCGCCGTCCGGTGACACGGTGGCCCGGACCGGGTGGCCGAGGCTGAACCGGCGGGTGCGGGCGAGCTGGCGGGGCAGCGTGTCCAAGGCCATGCCCGTCACCCTGCCACCAGGACCGTGGCGCCGTGCTCCGGCGACCGGGCGATCCGGGCGGCCAGCCCGGCGCGGGTGAGCGCCGCGGCCGCCGCGCCGGCCTGGCGCTCGCTGATCTCCGACAGCAGATGGCCGCCCGGGGCCAGCCACCCCGGCGCGCCCTCGGCCACCCGCCGCAGCACGCCGAGGCCGTCCGGGCCGCCGTCCAGGGCGGCGCGGGCCTCGAAGTCGCGCGCTTCCGGGGGCAGCAGCCCGACCTCGCCGGCGGGCACGTAGGGCACGTTGGCCAGCAGGATGTCCACCCGCCCGCGCAGCGCGGCGGGCAGCGGCTGGTACAGGTCACCCTGGTAGACCCGGCCGCCCACGGCCGCGAGGTTGCGCCGGGCGCAGCGCACCGCGGCCGGGTCGATGTCGGCGGCGTGCACCTCGGCCCGGTCCACGGCGGCGGCCAGCGCGGCTCCCAGGGCGCCCGAGCCGCAGCACAGGTCCAGGACCACGGCACCGGGCCGGGCCAGCCCGGCGGCCTGGCTGGCCAGGAACTCGGTGCGGCGCCGGGGGACGAACACGCCGGGATCCACCGCGATCCGCAGCCCGCAGAACTCCGCCCAGCCCAGCACGTGCTCGAGCGGCTGCCCCGCAGCCCGGCGGTCCACCAGGGCGGCCAGGCCGGCGGGCGTCCGGGCGGCCGCGATCAGCAGATCCGCCTCGTCCTCGGCGTAGACGCAGCCCGCGGCCCGGAGCCGGGCGGTCACGGCGGAGCGGGATCCGGGGGTGTCATGCGCAGTCATCGGTGCCCGGTACCTTACCGGCCCCGCGCGGCTGGCCCGGCTCTGCTGCCCGGGCGGGCCAGCTCCCGGGGCCAGCCTGGGTTGAGCTTGTTTGCTTATCTGAGCTAGAATTAGCTTATGCAAGCAGCCGCAACGAGGACCCCGCGGGGTCAGCCCCCCGAGGGCGGCCGGACGTTCATCGAGGCGGCGCGGCGGGCGCAGATCGTGGAGGCGGCCATCGCGACGATCGCGGAGTCCGGGTACCGCCATGCGTCCTTCGCCCGGATCGCCCGCCGGGCTGGCCTGTCCAGCACCGGGCTCATCTCGTACCACTTCGCGGGCCGGGACGAGCTGATCGGTGAGGTGGTCGCGAAGGTCGTGGGGGAGATGGGGACGTTCATGGCCGGCCGGATGGCCGGGCTGAGCAGCCCTCCGGCCGCCCTGCGCGGCTACATCGAGGGCACGGTGGAGTTCATCGCGGGTCACCGGGTCGGCATGAAGGCCCTGCTGGAAATCTTCATGAACGGGGGCTTCCGGTACGACGCCGGGCCCGAGCGGGCGGCGGTCTCGCCCATCGAGGATGTGCTGCGCGCCGGGCAGCGCAGCGGGGAGTTCCGCGCGTTCGACGTCACGGTGATGGCCACGCTCATCCAGCGGGCGGTGGACGGCCTGCCGTTCCTGCTGGACGCCCAGCCGGACGTGGACGCGGCCGGCTACGGGGCCGAGGTGGCCACCACGTTCGAGCTGGCCACCCGGGCCGGGCCGGCCGCGTCATGACAGCCGGCCCGGCAGCCGGAAGCCCCCCGCCGCCCCGGCTGTCCCGGCAGATCGGTGGGCTGGTGTTCAACGTCGGCGCCCCCATCGCCGTGTACTACGCCCTGCACGGCGCGGGGGTGCCCAGCCTGGCGGCGCTCGCGGCCGGTGCCGTGATCCCGGCGCTCGGCGCGTTGTGGCAGCTGGCTGTCCGGCACCGGGCCGACATGGTCGCCGTCGTGGTGCTGGCCACGCTGGCGGGGTCGCTGGTCATCTCGCTCATCGCGCACAGCCCGCGGTTCCTGCTGGCCAGGGACGGCCTGATCACCGGGATCTGGGGGGCGTGGTTCCTGGCCACGCTGGCGGCCCGGCGCCCGGCGGCGTTCCTGTTCGCCCGGCCGCTGATGGAGGGCCGCCGGGTCTTCGCGGTCACCTCGTGGGACGAGCTGTGGGCGGCCGACCCGCGCTTCCGCCGGATCTGGCGGGTCTCGACGGTGCTCTGGGCGGCGGGCCTGCTGGCTGACGCGGTGATCCGGGTGGTGATGGCGTACACCCTGCCCGTGGACGTCGTGCCCGGCCTCGGCGGCGCGCTCTACCCGGTGACCTTCATCCTGCTCCAGCTGGTCACCAACGTGTACTACCAGATGGCCGGGCTCAACCGGATGCTCGGTGCCCGCTGGCTGGCGCCCGCCGGGCCGGCCCGGACCCAGCCGCCGGAGCCCGGGGCCGCCGGGCGGGCCGCGGCGGCCCGGAACGGGTAGAGCTCAGCGCGGCAGCACGTGCGGGTTCAGGATGCCGGCCGGGTCGAGAGCGCGGCGGATCCGGGCGAACAGCTCCCGCTCGGCCGCGGACCTGGCCAGCGGGAGCCAGCGGGCTTTCAGCGCGCCGATACCGTGCTCGGCGGAGATCGAGCCGCCCAGCGACGCCACGAACGAGAACACCGCGTCCTCGTGCCGCCCGTCCGGCGGGGCGGCCGGGACGATGTTGACGTGCACGTTCCCGTCGGCCACGTGACCGAAGGTGATCACCGTGGCGCCCGGGTCAGCCCCGGCCACCACCCCCGCCACCCCGGCGGCCAGCTCCACCCAGCGGGCGGCGGGCACCGCGACGTCCAGCTTGAGGGCCGCGCCGAGGAAGCCGGCCGCATCCGGGTGACGTTCCCGGTAGGCCCACAGCCGGGCCCGGTCGGCCGGCGTCTGGGCCACCGCCGCCCCGGTGACTGAGGCGGGATCATCCCCGGCCACGGCGGCCAGGTCGTCCAGCGCGCCCGGGCCGTCCGCTTCCAGCAGCAGGTAGGCCGGCGCGGGGACGGCCAGCGGCGGGGCCAGGCCGGCCCGGCTGACCAGCAGGTCCAGGCCGGCCTGGGTGAAGAACTCGGCCGAGAGGAGGCCCGGGACCCGGGCGGCGGCCAGCCGCGCCGCCGCGTGCAGCCCGGCCAGGCCCGCGAACCCGCACAGCACGGTGACCGGGCTGCGGGCCCGGGGGACCAGCCGCAGCCGGGCCTGGGTGATGACGGCGAGGGTGCCTTCCGATCCGGCCAGCAGCGACGGGTAGTCGTACCCGGTGTTGTCCTTGACCAGGCCGGACAGGTGGGACAGGACGGTGCCGTCGGCCAGCACGGCCTCGATGCCGCGCAGCTGGGCGCGCATCGGCCCGTAGCGCAGGACCCGCAGCCCGCCCGCGTTGGTGGCGACCGCGCCGCCTACGGTGGCGCTGTCCCGGCTGGCGATCAGGATGCCGAGGTCCAGGCCGTCCGCGGCCCCGGCGACCTGGCTGAGCGTCACCCCGGCCCCCGCGGTGACCTGGGCGGCCTCCAGGTCGGGCGGGCCGAGCCGGTCGAGCCGGGCCAGGCTGAGCACGACTTCCCCGTGCCCCGGGACACCCCCGCCGACCAGGCCGGTGTTGCCGCCCTGGGGAACCACCGGGATCCCGCCGCCGGAGCACAGCGCCAGCACCGCGGCGACCTGCGCGGTGTCCCGCGGCCGGACGACGGCGGGCGGGTCACCCCGGAACCGGCCGGTCCAGTCCACCGCGTACCCCGCAGTGGCGTCGCCGGTCAGCACGTGCGGGCCGCCCACCACCGCGGCGAGCTCGCGCAGCAGGGCCGGCGGCAGAGCCTTCACCGGGGCGCTGGGCACCGGGTTACCCGGCGGGGCAGGCGCGCATGGCCCGGGCGAACGCGTCGCCCCGGTCCCGGTAATCGCGGAACTGGCCGAAGCTCGGCGCGGCGGGGGAGAGCAGCACCACGCCGTCCGGGCGGGCCCAGGCGAAGCCCCGCTGCACCGCCGCGTCCAGATCCGGGCAGGACAACACCTCGGCCTTACCGGGATGCGCGGCCTCGATCGCGGAGGCGATGCGCGGGCCGCTGTCCGGCACAGTCAGCACGAGTGTGGGCGCGGGCCGGTCCGCGAGCCCGGCGGCCAGCGGAGCGTAGTCGATCCCGCGGTCCTGGCCGCCCGCGATCAGGGCCACCCGGCGGCCGGGGAAGGCGTCCAGCGCCGCCAGCGTGGGCAGCACGTTGGTGGACAGGCTGTCGTCCACGAACGTAACGCCGGCCACGGTGCCGATGACCTGCAGCCGGCTGCTCAGCGGCTGGAATCCGGCGGCCGCGTCCCGCAGGGCGCCGGCGTCAGCCGCCTCCGGCACGCCTAGGGCGCGCAGGCAGGCCCGGGCGATCAGGGCGTTGCGGCGGCTGTGCGCGCCGAGCAGTCCCAGCGGGCCCATCCAGTCCGCCCCGGGGTCGTCGCCGGCGTGCACCCACTGCACCCGGGGGCCGAGCAGCGCCGCCCGCTCCCGGAGCAGGTCACTGTCCCCGTTGGCCACGGTCAGGTCCGCCCCGGGCTGGGAGCACACGGACAGCTTGTCCCGGTAGTAGTTCTGCACGCCCTGATGCCAGGGCAGGTGATCGGGATGCAGCGACGTCACCGCCACGACCGGCGGCGAGCAGCCCAGGTCGGTGGCCTGGTAGCTGGAGGTCTCGATCACCCAGTAGTCGTAGCCCAGGCCGGCCTGGGCGGGTCCCCACGGCGGCTGGCCGATGTTCCCGCCGACCATGCACCGGTAGCCCCACCGGGTGAGCAGGTGGCCCGCGATGGCGGTGGTGCTGCTCTTGCCCTTGGTCCCGGTGATGCACAGCACCCGGTCCCGGGGGGCCTCCTGGAGCCACAGGCCCAGCCCGCCCACGACCGGGATGCCGCTGGCCTCCAGCTGCCGCAGGTCGTCGCGGTAGCGGCTGATGCCCGGGGACTTGATCACGACCTCGCAGGCGGCCAGGGCGGCCAGGCCGCCGCCGGTGGTGGCGAGCACCGGGTGCCCGCCCGCCCCACCGGCCGGCGGACGGTCGTCGACCAGCACCGGCTCGCGGCCCAGGGAGGTGAGCGCGGCGAGGTTGGCCAGGCCCTCCACACCGAGGCCCCACAGGCCGACCTGGCCGTGGGCCAGCCGGCCGCCGGACCCGGCGCGCAGGTCAGACCAGGAGATCGTCGGGCGCATAGGGATCCGGGATGAAGTGGGGGCCGAGCGGGCGGAGCAGTTCCGCGGGGGTGGACAGCTGCGGCAGGCCGTTCAGCTCCGCGGCCAGCACCTGGAGCAGCTTGGTGCCGGCCCGGTCGGGCCGCTGCGCGGCGAGCAGCGCCGCGGCGCGGCATTCACCGACCTCACCCACGCACTCAAACGGCTTGCTCGTGGGAGTGGTGCCGAGCAGGGACCGGAACTTGTCGGCCAGTGACTCGCCGTCACCCCCCGTGGTCTCCGGGCGAGAGGTGGCCATGTCGCTGTCGGCCAGCGGCTCGTGCCCGGCGAAGATCCGCTCCAGGTCCGCGGCGGGCAGGAACGGCGCCAGGATGAGGTCGATGAAGCAGCACTTGTCGCAGCGGCCGCACCAGTGGTCGAGCCGGAGCGACGTGTCGATGTGAAAGGCGCGGTTACAGCTGCGGAACGTGTCGTGGTACTGGGTCAGCGCAGCGAACCGCCGGGCTACCCATAGCTCGCTGAACGGCCGCAGCGCGGAGAAGTAGGCGAAGTCCGGGCCGAGTGACCCGGCCAGCACGTCGCGGAACGCCGCCTCGAACGCCCCGCTCTTGGAGTACTGGTGGTTGACCGGCGAGCCGTTCACTTCCAGGGTCGGGATGGACGCGGACCATTCGTTCGACATGACCACGGCGTCCCGGCCGTCGAGCGCCGCAGCCAGCACGGCGATGGCCGAGATGATGCCGGTCACCGGCACGTGGCCGTTGCGGAACCCGAGCTCGCGGGAGCGCAGCAGCTGCGGGTCGATCTCGCGCTCCGCGCGCAGGATGGGCAGCCCGGTGACCGCGGCCGGCCGCTCGATGGCGTCGAAGACGTCGCCGGGCCGGCTCACGATGAACAGCGCAGGCTCGGCCCGCTCGCGGATCATCTCGATGGTGACGATCGAGTCGATGCCGCCGCCGAACGGCACCAGGGGCCGGCCGGGCCCGGGGGCCGGGGCCGCCGGGCGGCCCGCGGCGGGCAGGCGGGCCGGCCGGGACGGGCCCTCGATGCGCAGGCCGGACAGGTCCAGGCCGTTGCGGTAGCCGAACTCGGCCAGGCCGTCGAGATAGAACGAGCGCAGGAACGCCCGCTCGGTGTCGGTGACCGCGGTGTCGCCCAGGTCGATGACCGGCGGGGCGGCGGTCTTGTAGTAGGACACCCCGGCCAGCAGGAACACCAGCCGCGCGGCCTGCGCCGCAGCCTCGCGGTCCCAGTGAGCGGCTGGCCCGGGCACGGTGATCTGCTCGGTGAAGCGGTCCGCGCCGACGGAGTACCGGCAGGTCAGCAGCCCGCGGGCCGGATCGATCTGGTACCCGTCGTACCGGAACGGCGGGGCATTCACGCGTCCTCCCTGGGCTTCAGCCGGACGACGGCGGCGAACCGGCCGCACGGGCGGGCCGCCCGGTCGCTGAAGAACAACTCCGGCCCCTGGCTGTTCATGCCCCTGCTGTCCGGGACCCGGCTGGCCGTGCTCAGCCCGCTGCCATAGATCTGGGTGTCCGGCACCCCGGACTCGCGGATCACGCGCCGGTGGGCCGCGGGCAGGTCAAACAGCCACCGGCCGGAACCATCCGGGCGCATGATCCCGCCGGTGTTCCCGCCGAAGAACCGCTCGGCCGCCGCCGCGACCTCCGGCCCCACCTGATAGCGGTCCGCCCCGACGGCCGGGCCGATCGCCGCCCGGATCCGCTCGGGCCGGGCGCCCAGCGCCTGCATCGCGTGCAGCGCGGCCCCGGTCACCCCGGCCACCGTCCCGCGCCAGCCCGCGTGCACGCAGGCCAGCACCCCGGCCTGGGGGTCGGTCAGGATGAGCGGCACGCAGTCGGCGACCAGGATGGCCAGCACCGTCCCCGGATCGGTGGTCACCATGGCGTCCGTGGACGCGATGGCATCGTCTAGGCCGAGCGCGCCGCGCCCCCGGTCCGACTCCGACACGACCGCGACCCGCCGGCCGTGCGCCTGGTTGCAGAAGACGAAGTCGCCCAGGTCGGCACCGAGCGCGGCCGCCACCCGCCGCCGGTTCACCAGGACGTCGGCCGGAGTGTCGCCGACGTGCAGGCCCAGGTTGAGGGTGGCGTAGGGGCCGGCCGAGACGCCCCCGTGCCGCGTCGTCACGAACGCGTCCAGGCCCAGGGCGTCGAGCGACGGCCAGGCCAGCACGTTCAGGCTTCCCTGCCGGCGGATGCCAGCGGTGGTCGATGTCGGCGCTGTCACCACGCCACGATCCTAGTCCGGGGGGACGACCCCCCTGGACCCCCCATGCTGGCTGAGGTCCCGCCTACCTGCGGCCCCTGGACCCCCCGCCATGCTGGCTGAGGTTCCGCCTACCTGCCTCTGGACCCGCAGTGGGAAGGCCCGCGACGAGCAGGCTCGCGCTATCCGGAGGGGGGCTCCGTCATCCGGGCCTGACGGGACCCCAATAGAGTCAGGGCATGCGGCCTGAGGCGATGTAGCGACGTGCGTGCAGCTGTCGTGGTGAACCCCACGAAGCATCCCGATGGGGACAAGTTCAAGGCTGAGGTCTGCGAGACCATGGCCGCGCAGGGCTGGAGCGATCCGCTCTGGCTGGAGACCACCCCGGACGAGACCGGCCGGGGGCTGGCTGAGGCCGCGGTGGCCGAGCAGGTAGACGTGGTCATGGCCAGCGGCGGCGACGGGACCGTCACCGCCTGCGCCGAAGGGGTGGCCGGCAGCGGCGTCCCGCTCGCCGTGCTGCCGGCCGGGACCGGCAACCTGCTGGCCCGTAACCTCGGCCTCCCGCTGGCCCTGGACGAGGCGCTGGCGGTGGCGCTGACCGGCCGGGACCGGCGGCTCGACGTGGGCAGCGCCAACGGCCACCCGTTCGTGGCCATGGCCGGGATCGGCTTCGACGCGATGCTGCTGGACAGCACCAGCGAGCCGCTCAAGAAGCGGCTGGGCTGGGTGGCCTACTCGCTGTCCGCGCTGCGTCATCTGTGGGCCCGCCCGGCGCGGGCCACGCTGCGTGCCGACGGCGACCGCGTGCTGCGCCGCCGGGCCAGCGGCATCATCGTGGGCAACGTGGGCGCGCTGCAGGGCGGCCTGGCCCTGCTGCCGGGCGCGGAGCCGGACGACGGGCTGCTCAACCTGATGGTGCTGACCGCCTGGGGGTGGTCCGGCTGGCTGGCCCTCGTGGTGGACGTTTTCCTGCGGCGCACCCGGACCGGCCGGGTCGCCCACAGCGTGTTCCGCGAGCTGCGGGTGCAGCTCGACCGGCCGCAGCTGTGGGAACTCGACGGGGAGGTCATGGGCACCACCCGCGAGCTGGTGGTCGTGGTGCAGCCGGGCCGTCTGCTGGTCCGGGTGCCCCGGTAGATCCGCGCCTGCCCACGCATCTTCCTGCGGGAAGACGCTGTCTTTGCCACATCTTGGGATACCGCGGGGCGCGCCGTGAATGGGGCGCCGCCGCCTGGGTAGAGGGGGGCAGGCCGGCGCGGTGAGACCGCGGCGGCCAGCAGCACCCGCAGGCCAAGCGGTCGTCGACCAAAGGTGGCGTCAACGTGTGGAATCGGCTCGAGCAGCGTGAGCTGAAGCGGGTCTCCCGCCGTATTTCCGACTACAGCGCCGGGCAGCTCCCGTCGCCGGGACAGCCCGCGGGGACCGACCTGCTGCCGCAGATCAAGCACATCGTCGTGCTGATGATGGAGAACCACTCCTACGATAACTACCTGGGCACACTGCCGGGCCGGGGCGAGGGGTTCCCGCTCGGCCCGGACGGCCAGCCGGAGGTGTCCAACACCGGGGCGCAGGGCGAATCGGTCCCCGCGCACCACTTGTCCAGCACGGTCCAGCTGCCGGAGACACCGTCGCAGAGCTGGCACGCCACCCACCTGCAGTGGGCGGACGGCAAGCTCGACGGGTTCGTCAGCGCGACCCAGCAGCTGATGCCCGGCAAGGACCCCACCCGGGCCATGGGCTACTGGACCGAGCAGGACCTGCCCTTCTACCACGGGCTGGCCCGGACGTTCCCGCTGGCGGACCGCTGGTTCTCCTCCTGCCTGGGCCCCACCTTCCCCAACCGCCGGTTCCTGATCTCCGGGACCGCCAACGGGCTCATCGACGACCTGCCGATGAACATGGCCGACTACCCCGAGCACGGGACCATCTTCGACCAGCTCAGCAAGTACGGCATCTCGTGGGTGAACTATCACCCGCTGGCCGGGGGCAAGACCGGGTTCCGGTCGGCGCTGCGGCACCGGCGCAGGATGCTGCAGCGCCGGCTGCGCTCGCTGCGGGCGCTGAACCCGACCTCGCTGGCCCAGCTGGGCAAGGACATGCAGTTCACCGCGGACATCTACCCGCTCGGCCTGGGCCGCTACATGCGGCACGTGCGGGGCACCGGGCAGTTCTTCGACGACGCCGACCGCGGCACGCTGCCCGCGGTCAGCCTGGTGGACCCCGACTTCAAGGTGTACTCCGAGGAGAACCCGCAGGACATCACGAAGGGCGAGAGCTTCGCCTCGGAGGTGGTCAAGCGGGTCATGCACGGCAAGGGGTGGGCCAACACCCTGCTGATCTGGCTCTACGACGAGCACGGCGGCTACTACGACCACGTCCCGCCGCCGCCCGCCGTGGAGCCGGACGACGTGCTGGCCCGCAGCGTATTCAGCCGCCGGACCTGGATCCACGCGGTCATGGGGCTGCTGTTCCCGGGCTATGTGAAGAACGCCCAGAAGCTGGACGCCGGGCCGAAGCACTACGACCGCTATGGCTTCCGGGTCCCCGCGGTCGTGGTCTCCCCGTACGCCCGGCCCGGCTACGTGACCTCGAAGACGTTCGACCACACCTCCGTGCTCAAGCTCATCGAGGAGAAGTGGAACCTTCCCCCGCTGACGGCGCGGGACGCCGCCGCGGACTCGCCGCTCGACGCCCTCGACTTCGGCAATCCGCCCGCCTTCGCCGAGCCCCCGGAGCTGCCGGAGCCCGCACTGCGCTGGGGCTCGTGGCCGGCCGAGGTCTAGGCCGCAGGAGGAGCACCCATGACAGTGAACGTGCAGGACGTCAGCTCGGCCCTGGCCGAGCTCGGGCGGCTGCGGTTCGGCGAGATGAAGGTGGAGGACGCGATGCACGAGATCGTCCGGTCCACCCACGCCATCTTCGACGTGGACGGGGCCGGCCTGATGCTCGCGGACGCCGACCACCACCTGCGCAACGTCGCGGTGTCCGACGACCGGCTGGCGCACCTGGAGGAACTCCAGATCCGGCACCGGGAGGGCCCCTGCATCACCGCGTTCGAGGACAAGGCGCTGGTCGGCGCGGACGACCTGACGCAGGAATCCCGCTGGCCCCTGTTCAGCGCGGCTGCCGTGCAGCGGGGCGTGCGCGCCGTGCTGGCCAGCCCGCTCCCGTACAACCAGGACGCGGTGGGGGTGGTGGCCGTGCTCTCGGAGGACCCGCACCCCTGGTCCGCCGAGGGCGAGCTGGCCCTGCTGGCCTTCACCGACCTGGCCGCGCTGCTCATCGCCAGCATGATGCAGGGCCAGGAACAGTCCGTGCTGGCTGGCCAGCTGCAGGCCGCGCTGAATTCGCGGGCTGTCATCGAGCAGGCGAAAGGCGTGCTGATCGGCCAGCTGGGCCTGTCCGCGCACGAGGCATACGAGACACTCCGTGCGCAAGCCAGGTCGCAGCGCCGCAAGCTGGCCGCTGTCTGCGCGGATGTCGTCCGGAATGCGGCAGGCCGGCGATGATGATTTGCACTCGGCGCCGGTTGCGGCATACTGGAATGGCCGTCGCGAAACCGCCGAGACTCCCGCGGTTGTCCGGAACGCCGGCGTTTGTCATTGATCGGCTCCGCTATTGCGTCGGGGTCGCTCCTCCTGACAGCGCCCGGCCTTAACGCCAGAGCAATTCGCTCTCATCGGATAACAACTCTTAGGAGATCTCATGATCGTCATCGGCATCGTCCTGCTCCTGCTCGGCTTCCTGCTCAAGGTCGCGATCCTGTGGACCCTGGGGATCATCGTCCTGGTGGTCGGCCTCATCCTGCTGCTGCTCGGCTCGCTCGGCCACGCCGTGGGCCCGCGCCGCCATTACTGGTAGCAGCGCCATTGGCCGCGCCGCGCGGCTCCGGCGGCTGAGGGCAGCGCCGGGTCCCGCGCCCGCCACGGCCCTACCGCACACGGCTCCGGCCACCCCGCCCGGGTGGCCGGGGCCGTGGCGTATCTCACTCGCGCAAGGTGATGGCGTACCCCGCGGACCTCTGACAGGTTGGCAGCGAGAGCGCTGGCGGCCCGGCAGGGCCCAAGGGAAGGGGACACCGTGGGCGCCGAGCAGGAGCAGGGCGGACGGCGGCCTGAAGCCACCGGTGCGGAGCAGCAGCGGGTCAGCACGCTAGGGCGCCTGGAGGAAGGGTTGCTCCAGGCGGGCGACTGGTACCACTGGGGCCCGTACGTCAGCGAGCGGCAGTGGGGCACGGTCCGCGAGGACTACAGCCCCGACGGCCAGGCGTGGGATTCCTTCCCGCATGACCATGCCCGGTCGAGGGCCTACCGGTGGGGCGAGGACGGGCTGGCCGGATTCTCCGATATCGAGCAGCGACTGTGCCTGGGCCTGGCCCTGTGGAATGGCCGCGACCCGATCCTGAAGGAACGGCCATTCGGCCTGACCGGCCCGCAGGGCAACCACGGCGAGGACGTCAAGGAATACTGGTGGTACCTGGACGCCACCCCCACGCACTCGTGGAACCGCTGGCGTTATCACTATCCGCAGTGCGCCTTTCCCTACCAGGATCTCGTTGACCAGAACGCGGCCCGCGGACCGGCTCCAGCCGGAATACGAGCTGATCGACACCGGGGCTTTCGATGACGGGCGTTACTGGATTACCGAAGTCCATTACGCCAAGGCGGCCCCGGATGACCTGCTCATGCAGATCTCGGTGACCAATGCGGGGCCCGAGGAGGCGACCCTGCACGTGCTGCCGACCGCCTGGTTCCGGAACACCTGGTCCTGGGACCATGGCGCCCCGCGCCCCGTCCTGGCCGCGGCGGCGGACGCCGCGGTCACGATCGGCCACCCGTTCCTCGGCGACCTGGAGCTCACCGCCGGGACCGGCCCCGATGGCACCCACCCCGTGCCCCTGTTCTGCGAGAACGAGACCAACACCCAGCGGCTGTACGGCACGGCGTGCGCCACCCCGTACCCCAAGGACGGCATCAACGACCACGTGATCAGCGGGGCGCCGACCGTCAACCCGGCCCGGACCGGGACCAAGTGCGCGTTCTGGTACCAGCTGACCGTGCCGGCCGGCCAGACCGCCGAGCTGCGGCTCCGGCTGCGGCCCGCAGCCGCGGCGGCGGCGCCCCGGATCCGCTGGGGACCGGGTTCGAGCAGGTCGTGACGGCCCGCCGGGCCGAGGCGGACGAGTTCTACGCCGGGCTGACCCCGGCCGCGGCGAGCGCCGACGAGGCCCTGGTCATGCGGCAGGCGTTCGCCGGGGTGCTGTGGAGCAAGCAGCTCTACTACTACGACGTGGCCCGCTGGCTGGACGGTGACCCGGCCCAGCCCCCGCCACCGCCGCAGCGGCAGAGCGGCCGGAACAGCCGGTGGCGCCACTTCAACGCGTTCGACATCATGTCCATGCCGGACAAGTGGGAGTACCCCTGGTTCGCGGCCTGGGATCTGGCCTTCCACTGCGTGGCGCTGGCCCACGTGGACCCCGCATTCGCCAAGTACCAGCTGATCCTGCTGTGCCGGGAATGGTTCCAGCACCCGAACGGGGCGCTGCCCGCGTACGAGTGGGATTTCTCCGACGTGAACCCGCCGGTCCAGGCCTGGGCCGCGCTCGAGGTGTTCGCCATCGACGGCGGCCGCGACATCGAGTTCCTCAGCCGGGTCTTCGACAAGCTGCTGGTCAACTTCACCTGGTGGGTCAACCTGGAGGATGCCAACGGTAACGACATCTTCGAGGGCGGCTTCCTCGGCCTGGACAACATCGGCCCGCTGGACCGCTCGCACCTGCCGGTCGGCGGCATCCTCGAGCAGTCTGACGCCACCGGGTGGATGGGCTTCTACGCGATCGCGCTCGGCGCCATGGCTGCCGTCCTGAACCGGTCCGGGCAGCGCCCCGCCACCGACCTGGTGCTGAAGTTCGTCGAGCACTTCGCGGCCATCCGCTCCGCGCTGGAGAGCCAGGGTCTGTGGCACGAGGCAGACGGCCTGTTCTACGACCGGCTGGTGCTGCCGTCCGGCGCCCAGGTGCCGGTGCAGTCCCACTCCATGGTCGGCATCATCCCGGCCCTGGCCGCCGTGGTCATCGGCGAGGAGGACCTGAACCGCGCCCTGGCCCTGGGCAAGAACTTCGCCGGGTTCCTGGACAGCGAAGGGCTGGCCGACCCGGGGAAGCTCCGCGAGCGGGGCCTGCTCCGCGGCGAGCCCGGCGACCAGCGGCTGCTGCTCAGCCTGGCCGGCCCGGAGCGCCTGGAACGCCTGCTGAGCCGCCTGTTCGACGAGTCTGAGTTCCTCTCGCCGCACGGGCTGCGGGCCCTGTCCGCCTATCACCGGCAGTACCCCTACGAGATCGACGTCGAAGGGGTCCGGGCCACCATCGACTATGAGCCCGCCGAGTCGACCACGGCCATGTTCGGCGGCAACTCCAACTGGCGCGGCCCGGTCTGGTTCCCGCTGAACTACCTGGTGATCAGCTCCCTGGAGCGGTACCACCGGTTCTTCGGTGACGAGGTGACCCTCGAGTACCCGGCCGGATCCGGCCAGCGGCTGACCCTGGACGTGATCGCGCGCGACCTGCAGGACCGGCTCATCACGATCTTCACCCGGGGACCGGACGGCCGCCGGCCCTGCTTCGGCGGTACCCAGTTGCTCCAGGACGACCCGGCCTGGCACGACAACCTGGTCTTCAGCGAGTACTTCCACGGCGACAACGGCGCCGCGATCGGGGCCGCGCACCAGACCGGGTGGACCGCGCTGATCGCGGACGTGATCCGCCGCCGCCACGGCGAGGTCCGGACGGTGGGCGACATCATGCGGCTCTACGGCCCGAAGGCCCAGCCGTGAGCGGCCCCGGGGCAGGCGGCACCGACCCCGCGGATCCGTCCGTGCCGTGGCCGGGCACCCCGTTCCCGCTGGGCGCTACCGCCCGCCGGGGCGGCACCAACTTCGCGGTGGCCTCCAGCGTCGCCGACCGCGTCGACCTCTGCCTGTTCGACGAGGCGGGCGCCGAGCACCGGGTTTCGTTGCGGGATCTTGACGCGGGAGTCTGGCACGGCTTCGTGCCGGGTACCGAGGTGGGCCAGCGGTACGGCTACCGGGTCACCGGCCCTTACGACCCGGCCCGCGGGCTGCGCTGCAACCCGGCGAAACTGCTCCTCGACCCGTACGCGAAGGCGGTGGCCGGGACGGTCACCCCGGGGCCGGAGACCCTGGCCTACGCGGCCCCCGACAGCGACGAGCCCTCGGCCCTGGACTCCGCCGGCCAGGTGCCGCGCAGCCTGGTCACCAGCGAGCAGTTCGGGTGGACCGACGACGACCGGCCGGCCCACCGCTACCAGGACACGATCATCTACGAGGCGCACGTCAAGGGCCTCACCATGCGGCACCCGGAGGTGCCGCCGCCGCTGCGCGGCACCTACGCCGGGCTGGCCCACGAGGCGGTCATCAGCCACCTGCTCGGCCTGGGCGTGACCGCCATCGAACTCCTCCCGGTGCACGAGAGCGTGCCCGAGCCGTTCCTGGTGCAGCGGGGCCTGACCAACTACTGGGGCTACAACACGATTGGCTACTTCGCCCCCCACCAGGCCTATTCGGCGGCGGTCCGGGCCGGGCAGCCCGGCGGGCAGGTCGCCGAGTTCAAGACGATGGTGAACGCGCTGCACCGGGCCGGCCTCGAGGTGCTGCTCGACGTGGTGTTCAACCACACCGCGGAGGGCAACCATCTCGGCCCCACCCTGTGCTTCCGGGGCCTGGACAACCAGGCCTACTACCGCCTCGACGACGGGGACCCGCGGCACTACTACGACACCACCGGCACCGGGAACTCGCTCAACGCCGGGAACCCGGTCACCCTCAGGCTGATCATGGACTCGCTGCGCTACTGGGTCACCCAGATGCACGTGGACGGGTTCCGCTTCGACCTGGCGCCCACACTCGGCCGCCAGGACGGCGGGTTCGAGCAGGTGTCCGCGTTCTTTGACCTGGTCGAGCAGGATCCAGTGGTGTCCCAGGTCAAGCTGATCGCCGAGCCATGGGACGTCGGCCAGGCCGACAGCTACGATCTGGGCCGGTTCCCGCCGCTGTGGCGGGAGTGGAACGGCCGGTACCGCGACAGCATGCGGGACTTCTGGCGCAGCCACCCGATCGGCCTGACCGAGTTCGCCACCCGCTTCTGCGGGTCAGCCGACCTGTACGCGGGTGCGCGCCGGCGGCCCACGGCGTCGGTGAACCTGATCACCGTGCATGACGGTTTCACACTGCGCGACCTGGTCTCCTATAACGACAAGCACAACGAGGCCAACGGGGAGTCCAACCGCGACGGGACCTCAGATAACCGGTCGTGGAACTGCGGGGCCGAGGGACCCACCGCCGACCCGGGCATCACCGCGCTGCGCGCCCGGCAGTCCCGGGCCATGCTGGCCACCCTCCTGCTGTCGTTCGGGGTCCCGATGCTCCTCGGCGGCGACGAGATCGGCCGCACCCAGGACGGCAACAACAACGCCTACTGCCAGGACAACGAGCTGACCTGGCTGGACTGGGCCGGGGCCGACCAGGGGCTACTCGACTTCACCACGCGGGTCGTCGCGCTGCGCAAGGCCCACCCGGTCTTCCGGCGGCGGCGCTTCCTGACCGGGACCGAGGCGGCCGACCTGCGCTGGTTCACCCCGGCGGGCGGCCCGATGAGCGCCGCCGACTGGTCCGACGCCAGTGCGCTGGCCATCGCGCTCTACCTAGACGGCTCGGACGCGCCGGACCGGGCGGCGGACGGCACGCCGCTGCTCGACGACGACTTCCTGGTGCTGGTGAACGCCTGGTGGGAACCGCTCGACTTCGTGCTCCCGGAAACCCGCCCGGCGGCCGGGTGGCAGGCCGAGGTGGACACGTTCGCCCCCGGCGCCCTGGACCCGGGCACGCTGGCCGGGCCCGCCGTGGCCGGCCGGGCCGGCGACAAGCTCGCGGTCGGCCCGCGCTCCGTCGTGGTGCTGCGCAGCCCCCGGCCTGCGGGACACGCCTGAGCCCAGGCTCCGGGCTAGCCCAGGCCCCAGGCGGTCAACTTATGCGGCGGGCGGGCCGGCTGGCGCGACCGAGACGGCGATCTCGCCGCCGAGCCAGGCTCCGGCCTCCAGTTCCAGGTCATCGCCGCTCCAGAACCGGCCGGGGTCATACCACTGCGGCTGGTGCCGTCCGGACAGCAGGCCCATGGCCTGGTAGGTGGCCGCGACGACCTCCGCGCAGTACGCGCTCTCCAGGGCCCGGTCCGGGCCCGGCAGGCCCCCGGCCGGGCCGTCCCCGGAGCCTGCCGCGGCTGCGTGCCCCCGGGGGGCAGGCGCAGCTGGGACGGCCGGGGGAGCCGGCCGAGGAGCCACCGGCTGGCGAGGGCGGCGGTGCTGGGGAACGGGATGCCGTCCAGCCGGGCGATGGTGCGCAGCAGCGCGTCCTCCATCCCGGGCCGCGCAGGATGCTCCAGCTGGCGCAGCCACGCGTCCTGGCCGTACCGGGTCGTCCAGACCAGCACCGCGGCCCGCAGGTCGTGCAGCTGGACCCCGCGGTGTCTTGTGCCTGACCAGAGATCCTCCAGCGAGCGGCCCAGTTCGGCGTGCCACATCAGCGGGGGCAGGTCCTCGATCACGACGGACATGCCGACGTGGTTCACCGGGCTGTTCGTGCCGACCCGGATAGCCCGGTCGGCCAGCGTGTGGCCACGGAACAGCCATATGTCCCCGGTCCGGGTCTGTTCCAGGGCCTCGTCCAGCGTGATGCGCGCGGTAGTGGTCGCCACGGTCGTAGCCTAGGCAGGTGCGCTGGTGGAAAGTAGCGGGATTGGCAGGCCTGGCGGGCGTGGCCGCCACGGGAGCGGTGATCGCCCGGGCCGAACGACGGCGCCGGGCCTACACACCCGAGGAGGTCAGGGAGCGGCTGCACGCGCGGCTGGAGACGTCACAGCCCGCGGGCCCAGATCAAGCCGGGGACTGAGCTCAGGCCGGGGACTGAGCTCAGGACCGGAACTCGTACAGGCTGAGCCAGGAGACGCTCACCCGCCAGCGGCGGACCAGCTGGAACGGCAGGCCCGTGAGTTCGCTTGGCCGTCCGGGCCGGGTGACGTTGCTCTCGGTGACCCAGACCCGGTGGACCCCGGCCAGCCTGCTGCGGACGACCGCCGCCGGTGCGGCGGTGCCGTCAATCGTGTCCGACCGGCCGCCCGGCTCGCCCAGCGTGACGTCGCGCAGCGGGGCGAGGCCGAAGGGGTAGGCGGCCGCGAACGACCGGGAGCCGGCGCCCTGCGGGTAGAGCACCGCGTCCCCCGGTCTTTCGTACTGGGCGACGATCTGGTCCAGGCGGCGGATGTTGTCGGTGTGGCCGGCGGCCCCCGTTCACCCAGCTGGGCGGGCAGGGCGAGCAGCACGATCAGGGCCAGCCCGGCAGCCGCGGCCGCCCGGCCCGCCGCGGCCAGCCCGGTGCCGACCAGCAGGGCGGCACCGGGCACGCAGAACACGATGTAGCGGAACGTGTAGGCCGGTTCGACCTGCGACATCATGAACAAGATCACCGGGGGCCCAGCCAGCCAGGGCAGGCCCAGGGCGGGCAGCCGGGCCGGCCAGTCGGCCGCGAGCCGGTGCCCCAGCGTCGCGAACGCCAGCCCGAGCCCGGTCAGCACCGCCGCGGCCAGCAGCAGCCCGGCCGAGCCGACCAGCCGCCCGGTGGCCAGCGCGGCCGCGGCCCCCGGCGGGCGCAGCCACCCGACCTGGGCCCGCTGCGCCCAGGCCGCCACCAGGAGCGGTACCAGCAGGACACAGGCGGCGGCGGTCGCGCGAAGCCACCTCCGGCCCACGGCCCGCCAGTGAGCCGTGGGCGGCCAGGCCGCCAGGGTCATGGCGTGCGCCGGGATCAGCAGCAGGCCGAATACGTTGGCCAGCCCGAGAGCCACCAGGCTGGCCGCGTACCAGCGCGCCCAGCATCGCCGGCCGTCGTCCTCGGCCAGCCGGACCAGGAAGTAACTGGCCGCCGCGCCGGCCGCGGTTTCCATCGCGAACGGGCGCGCGTCCTGGGCAAACCAGCTGACGGCGGGCAGGGCGGCGAAGGTGAGCCCGGCGGCCAGCCCGGCCCGCCGCGACACCAGCCGCCGGCCGGTCACGGTGATGAAGGCCGCCGCCGCGGCCATGGCCAGCGCCGAGGGCAGCCGCAAGGCGAGCTCGCTGTGGCCGGCCAGCCGGACCACCAGCCACATCAGCACGTAGTAGGCGCCGTGCACCGCGTCCACGTGGCCGAGCATGGCGATCAGCTCAGGCAGCGAACGCTGGGTGGCGGACTGGGTCGCGCCCTCGTCCCGCCAGAAGGACGGCACCTGGATCTTCCACAGGGCGACCGCGAGGGTGGCCAGCGCCGCATAGGCCGGGGGCCAGCACGCCAGCAGAGCCCGCCGCCGGGGGCGGCCGGCGGGCCGTCCCGCGGTGGGCCGGAAGGCCGGCCGTGGCGGGGCCGCGGCCGGCGGTGCGGCGGCCCCTGGTATCACTAAAGTTGTAGTGACGGGATGACCCACGGTAAGGACTGTAGGGTCAGGTGCCTGGTCGTTGCCGGGATATTGATGGGGTCTTTGCGCAATCCTGGGCTGATGACGACGAGAACACCGCGCCTGGTGCTGGCCTCCCGCTCGCCTGCCGCCGCCGGCTGCTCAGTGATGCTGGTTTCGCCCCGATCGTGGACGCGAGCGGGGTGGACGAGACCATCGACGCCACCGCCGGCACGTCCAGCGCCGTGTGCACGCTGGCCGAGCGGAAGGCGTCCGCCGTCGCCGGGCGGCATCCGGGCGATCTCGTGCTGGGCTGCGATTCCCTGCTCGACCTGGACGGCGCGGCGCTGGGCAAGCCCGCCTCCCCGCAGGAGGCCACGGGGCTGTGGCGGGCCATGTCCGGCCGGCAGGGCACGCTGCACACCGGGCACTGCCTGATCGACACGCGCTCGGGCCAGTGCACCGTCGCAGCGGCCAGCACCGTGGTGCGTTTCGCCACCCCGGGGGAGGGCGAGATCGCAGCCTACGTGGCCACCGGCGAACCTGGCCAGATGGCCGGAGCGTTCAGCATCGACGGGTTCGGCGCCCCGTTCGTCGAGGGCATCGACGGTGACTGGAGCACGGTGGTGGGCTTGTCACTGCCGCTGCTGCGCCGGATGCTCGGCGACGCGGGGGTGGCCCTCGCGGACCTGTGGCCCCGCCCGTCCGGGCCCCTGGTCCGGGAACTCACCGGCGGGGACCGGGACTGGCTGGCTGAGGTGGTCACCGCCGCCTGGGGCCTGCCCATCGTCAGCCTGTCCGGCGTACACGATGTGCTGGCCCTGCCCGGCCTGGTGGCCGAGCAGGAGCACGGCGGCACCCGGCTCGGCGTGCTGACCTACCGGGCGCAGGCGGGCGGCCTCGAGGTCATCACCCTCAACAGCCAGGCCGAAGGCCGGGGGATCGGCACGGCCCTGCTGGCCGGAGCCCGGCAGCGGGCCCGGCAGGCCGGCCAGCGCCTCTGGCTGAGCACCGGGAACGACAACGTCCGGGCGATCGGCTTTTATCAGCGCCGCGGCATGGACATCGTGGCCCTGCACCGGAATTTCGCCGACGAGGTCAGGAAGATCAAGCCGTGGCTGCCCCAGCCGACCGGAGGCGCGATTCCCTTCCGGCATGCGATCGAACTGGAGTACCCCGTGCCCGGTGGTCAGTGACCGGAGTGGCCGGGCAGCCCGTGCTGGCCGCCCGGAGGGAAAGGACTCGGGACGAACGTGCTCACCGCGAGGACAGCACCTCGGCGATCTTCGCGGCCGCGGCGGAGGGATCCTCCGCGTCATGCAGCAGTTCTCCCCAGGACCAGCGGTAATACCAGCGGAGACGGCCCTTGCCGTCCGTACCCGGGGTGCAGTCGATGCTCTCTGCGAGCATGGTCGCGCCCGGGATGAAGATGTGCAACGCGGCCGGGTACGTGGTCTTCACTGACGCGTGCAGGCCCTTGGTATCCAGGGCCGTGGCCAGCCGGTGCAGATGGTAACTGCGTGCGTGATCCCGGGTTCCGTCCAGCATCTCCCCTGCCTTGCGTCGGTCGGCACATTGTCGCGGCGCGCGGGGTGGGTTTGTCAACCCTGACGAGAGTGATAGCCGCTGTACCCGTCAGGGCCGTATGGGTCCTCAGTCTGCCCGTTCCGGTAGCGCATGTCATCCCTGCTCCCGGTGGCCGGCGTGCCGGGGTAACCCGCCTGGCCCGGCCGGGAGCCGTAGTCGGCGGCGGGCGGGTAGCCGTGATCCTGCTGCTGGTATGGATAAGGGCTGGCCGGAGGCTGCGGCGCGGGTGCGGCCGGGGGGGCCGAGTACCAGGTGGTGCCCTGGTCCGCCCGGCCGCTTACCGCCTGCTGCGGGCCGGTGGCTGGCGGCGCGCCGCTGCCCGGGTAACTCCCCGGGCCGGGGCCATACGGGTCGGAGTAGGACGCCACCGGGCCGGTCTGGTACCCGGGGTAGCTACTGCCGCTGGCCGCCTGCTGGCCGGGCGGGTACGGGGATGGGGATGGGGATGGGGCCGGAGCAGGCGTGCGCGCCGGGGCTGGCGAGGGCGCCGAGCCGGCCCGTGGTCCCGGGGCGGACGGCGCCGGCGGGGTCGTGTCCACATAGCTGCCGTAGGGGTTGCTCACCCCCGTCTGCGCCGAGGGAGTCTCGGCGGCGGCGCTGCGGTCGCTGCTCCAGCCCGGGGCCGCCGGGGCCTGCCCGGCCGGATAGGCCGTGCTGCCCGGCTGGACCTGGCTGGGCGATGCCTGCGGGGCCGGTGCGCTGCGCCGCCGGCCCGGGCTGGGACGCGAGGCGCCCGGGTCGGTCCGGGAGGCGCCCGGGTCGGTCCGGTCAGACTGCCCGGCCGGGTACCCATGGCGGCCGCCGGCCGCCGGATAGTCGCGGCTCCCGCCCGGCGCCGGTGAATATGCGTCGTAACCGCCGACCGGCCCGGCGTAGCTATCCGGGGCCTGGCCGTTGTAGCCGTTACGCCCGCGGGCCGGGCCGGCGGCGGGGTAACCGCCAGAGGAGCCTGGGTGGCTGGGCGGGTAGGCGTCCGCCGGGCCGGGATAACCGTCCGGTGCACCCGGGTAGCTGGTGCTGGCCGCCGGGCCCGCGTAGCTGCCGGAGAGCTCGTCAGCCGGACCACTGCGGGGTGCGCCGGAGGAGCCGCGGCCTGGCCCGCCCGGCCGCGCGCCGTTGCTGCGCCGCGGGGTCCGGTACGACCTGCTGTCTTCGGCTGCCGCGCTGCGGGCGAACGAGGGGCTGGTCAGCGGGTCGTCCTCGGCGCGGGCTGGCCGGCTCCGGTTCCCCGGCTGCGCCCCGGCCGGCATGAACGGCGCCGGGCTGGGCGGTACGGGTCCGGGCGGGACGGGGCCGGCGGCCTGCCGCTGGTTCCTGACCGGCAGCTGCTCGGTGGCCTGGGCCGCCGGGACGGCAGGCCGGTCGGCCGGGCCAGGGCGGCCAGGGTCGGTGTCCACGCCGTCCGGCCGCCGTGGCGCGCCCTGGCGCCCGGACGGCCGGGCGGGGCGGTCAGCGGGCTGGCGGGGGACCGGGTTATCCAGGCCGTTCGCCGGGGCGCGCTGCGGCCGGGAGGCCCCGCGGCCCGGCGCTGGCGGCTGGCCGGCGGACCGGGCCGCCCTCGCCGCCGGGGCGGACTTGGCCGCGGGGGCCGCCGGGGCCGCGGAATTGGGCTGCGCGCTGCGGGCCGTGGTGGCGAGCGGCTTGTCGGAGGACAGCTCGGCCCAGTACTGCTCGTCGGAGAGCTTGTCCCACTCCGTGCTCGGCCAGTCGTCGTCATCGTCGTCGTGCCGGCCGCGGGAGGACCGGCCACGTCCCTTGGACTGGCTCTTCGGCCGGGCCTTGGCCTCGGTCTCCGGGATGTCCGCGCGGACCCGGGGGAAGACGTCAGAATCCGCCAGGTCCGGGTCGGCGTTGATGCGGGTGGACGCGGAATCCGAGACCGGGGGGCCGGTGTCGTAAAGCGCGGGCGCGGGGCCGGTGTCCGCGCTCACGGCCGACCGGCGGGGCGCCGTGGCGGCGCGTGCGGCCCGGCCGCCGGCCGGCGGGGCGGGCTCCGGCGCGTCCTGGTAACGGCCACTCCCGCGGGCGGCCGGGATGCGCTCGGTGCGCTGCTGGTCGCGGCCGCGGGCGGAACGCTCACCGTAGCCGCGAGCTGATGGCTCGTAGCCGCGGGACTGGTCATAGCCCGATGGCTCGTAGCCGCGGCCCGGGCCGCCGTAGCCGCGCGGCTCGCCGGCCGGCCGCCTGGTCGGCGGGGTCTCGCGGCCCGCCGGGCGCCGGGCTATCCGCGGATCGGTGCTCTGGCGCGGACCGTGGGCCCGGCCGCGCAGCCGGTCCCGCGCAGATTGCAGCCCGCCTGGCTCGTCATCATCACCGCGACGCCGCGTCACGAGGAAAAACGCGACGGGGACCGCGATGATAACGGCGACGAGGCCGATCACGAGCAGGAACATCGCACCACCCAACAAGCCATGGCCGTATGGGCGGCGCCAGCGAGGCCAACGCGGCCATCACGCGGGCCTTCCCCTGTATCGCTAGCGCCTCGAATCCATCCAAGGCTGAGCTACTGATCAGTCAGTCTGGCGGACGGTATGGGCGGTGTCATGCGTTTAGGGATTTTTTTGCCAAGCCTGTTTACCCATTGCGATCGGGCGATTACGGGCTGGCGGTTGTCTGCAGCCTGCCACGGGCGATGGCCGCTTGTGCGATTGCGCTCCAGGCGGTTTTCATGGCCACGCCCTCAGGCAGCGACAGTGACCTACTAAGGGCGTAGACGGTAAAGCGGTACGTGTGGCGGCCATTCACCGGGCAGGGCGGATCATATCGGCTGGTTCCTTTGCTGTTGTCTGCCTGCCGCGCACCGGGAGGAACCTGCCCGGCCTGGATCCCGGTCGTCTGCGATCCCATATCAAACACGATCCAGTAGATATAGGGCTGGATCGGCGCCGAGGCGTCGTTAACCAGAAGGGCCAGTGATTTCGTGCCCTCGGGCGCGCCGGACCAGTGCAGCGACGGGCTCTGCCCGGGGCCGTGGCAGGTGAAGCTGGCCGGGAACAGGTGCTGGTTGAAGACCTGGCTGGTCACGGTCATCTGGTCCGGGACATTCGCCGCGATGGTCTTCGGGCCGCCGATCAGGCCGCAGCCGCTGACCAGGGTCACCACGGTCAGCGCGGCGGCGCCGGCCCGGATGCGCCTCCAGGCCCGGCGGGCCGCTTTCCGGTCCCGGCGTCTCTGCGGTGCACGGCTCACGGTGGCCGATCGTACGCGGTCCGGCCCCCCGTGCGGGCCAGGAGCCGCCGGACCCGCGGGATGGCGGGCCAGGGTGCCGGGGCATATGGGCGGCCGATTCGCCCCGGCATTCACCGCACAAAGGCACATCACCGGTCGGGGCGCGGGCGATCGGCCACCGCGGCGGGCCGATTTGTGCGGATCGTGAACAGCCGCCGAATCGGCGCCGGTGCGGGACGGCCCGCGCGCCTGCAGCGGCGCGGCCCAGAAATTACTATCGTGACTCCGGGCTATTACCAGGAGATGAATAATCGCGTCCAGCGCCCTGGCGTAGCGCCGGGCAATGAGACCGCCGGCCCGGCCGAGCGGATCACGGCTCGATTAAACCCGGGGAATCGGCCTGGCGTAAGCCGCCGGTGCTGGCCTGTATAGCACCGAAAAGGCGGCCGGGCCGGGCCGGGCTAAATCCGGGCCGCCAGCATTACTCCGGCTGGCGTGACGTGCCGAACATGATTTCATCCCAGGACGGCACGGACGAGCGCCTGGACCGGCCGCCGGCGGCCTTGCGGGTGCGGCCGCGCTGCGGCGCGGCCGGTTCCTGGCTGTCCGCATCCGGCGTGGCCTCGGCCAGTTCAGCGGCCGGGCGGGCCTCCGCCGCGCGCGGCGGAGGTGTCCCGGCCACCCGCGACGGCTGCGTCTGCGCGGCCCGCGCAGGATGCACCTCGGCGGCGCGGGCCGGGCTGGCCACCGGTTCGGGGGCCGGGGCGGGCACTGGCTCGGGCCGCGGCTCCGCGGGCGGCGGCGGCGCGGCCGCCAGCCGGGTGCTGATGGGCGTGACCGTGGCCCGGGCCGGGGGCCGGGGCCCGGGCGCCAGCCCGGCCAGGTCCGCCTCGGGCAGCGAGAGCCGGGCCGCGTCGTCGTCGGCCGGGGTGACGTGGCGGCGCCGCGGGTCGAACAGCCACTCCGCCATCAGCGGCCGCCCGCTGATCGTGAACATCAGCTGGACCTGCCAGTTGTTGTCGCCCCGCTTGCGCGAGTCCCACTGTGCTTCCTCGGCGGGCACGCCGAGCGCGGTGAGGCGCTCGGTGACGATGTCGCCGAGACGGGGCCCGGGACCGGAGTCACCGGGCTGCCTGATGGACGCGCCCTGCGCCTCCTGCGCCCGGTAAGCCCGCTCGGCGAGCACCGGGCCCTCGAAGCGGCGAACCCGCTCGATGGGCACGCCCGCGGCGTCGGCGATCTCCTCCGCGGTCTCTCCGGCACGGATCCGGTCCTGGATCTCCTTGGGTCGCAAGGGACTCTCCACTTCGATCTCGTACTGAGCAAGCCGGGAGAACTGCCCGCGCGCGACGATCCGCAGCCGGTCGTCGATCGGCAGCGAAAAGCGCCCGCCGCGCCCCGGCACCGCGAGCACGGCATAGCTGCCGTCCTCGCTCACCGCGACGATGCGCAGTTCCTGCATCGGCGTCCCTTCTGCGCCAGCCGGCCAGGCCGGCGAGCGTGATGCCGCGCGAGGGCGTAGCTCGGACTTCCCCCGGGGACGAGTCTGTCTGTCGCAGGCCCTCCTGGCCAGTACCGGGCCGGCATGTCCCGCAGATCACCGCACACTATTCGCGGCCGGGCGGGCGGGTGGCCGGAACGCGGATAGTCCGCGGGGCGCCGCACGCGCGCCCGCGGCGGCCGTTATGCCGGTCACGGCAGACCCGCTCCCGGCCCGGGGCCCGGCTGGCCGGTGCGGCGGGTCTACCTTTGTACCAGCGCAGGAATCTGTCCCAGCACAGGAATCTTTATCTCTAGTTTGCCAGTCGGTATACTCGGTTTCATGTCCTCACTACTCGGAACCCAGGTGCACTCAGCAGATCTCGCCGATGCGGTCTCCCGGCTGCGGCGTGCCATGCGCCGCGCCGCCCGGGCTGCTGACCCTGGGTCCGGGCTGTCCGTGGCCCAGCTGGAGATGCTGTCCTGCATGGCGGAGAACCCGGGATCACGCCCGGGCCAGCTGGCCCGGCTGCTCCGGCTGGCGCCCAGTTCGGTGGCCACCCTGTCGAACTCGCTGCGCCAGGCCGGTCTGGTGACCCGGACCGGGGGGAGGGGGACCGGCGTACCGCCAGCCTCGATCTCACGCCGGCCGGCGAGACGGCCGTGCTCCGCTGGAAGAGCCTTAACGAGCGGCTGCTCAGCGTCGCGCTGCGGGAGCTGCCGCCTGCCAGCCGCGTCACCCTGCTCGATGCGCTCCCCGCGCTGGCCGACCTGGCCGGGGCGGTCGACGCGCTCGCGGACGACCCGTCGGCCACCGGCACGCTGGCCGGCGAGACCTCCCTGGCCTAGCGCCCACCCGGCGGCTTAGCGCAGGCCGGCCTTCTGCGATTCCACGGCACCGCAGGCGGGCCGGGCGCCGGGCGTGCGGGCACCGACCAGCGAAAGCACGGAGATTTTCGTGTCCGCGGGGTTTCGCCCGGGCAGCCACGGGGAGCGGCCCTGGCAGTGTCCGCGGCCCGGGAGTGCGGGGATGCGGGGGAGTGAGGGGAGCCGGCCCCGGGCCGGCCGGGAATTAACCGGCACGCCATTCCAGTGCCGCATCAGCACCGGCCCGCCGGGCGGATGGAATTCAGCCCGCCGCCCGGCATTGCTGAGCGGCATTCCGGCGGCTATTCATTTCCTGGCGGACAGGCCGCCGTGCCATTCGCGGCCGCCAGGCAGGGCCGCGGACGGCGTGCTCTTCGCCCACGTGGGCGGTCCGCGGGCGGCCGGGGCCCGCTATCTGGCCAGGCTCCCTGCCCTCCGGCGGTGCGTGGCTGGGGGTGATGTGGCCGGTGGGAATAGCTGTCCTGGCTGCTGGTCATGGGACGTTCAAGTAGAGTTTTGGGCCGGGATGCGCACGAAAACCGGCTGCCGAGAGGTGGTGATCACGTGCTGAGGCATTTGATTGGTGTAGCGCTCGGGGTCGCCCTGGCCGCGGCGATCTTCTTCGGCGGCGGCTGGGCCGTGGCGCACATGACCGGACTCGCGGCGCAGAACATCAGCCTGACCAGCATCAGCGGGCTTAGCGCCCTCGGGATCCTGGTGCTGGCCGGGCTGTTCCTGGGCATCTTGATGGTGGCACCGGTCTCGCCGCTCAGCACCGCGCTGCCCGGCGTGGTCATGCTGGCCTGGACGGGGCTGCTCGGGCTGAACGCGACGCTCGCGGCCAGGATCATCCCGCTGCGGGGCGAAGGGTACGGCGCGGGATTCCACACCATGCTCGTCAGCGGCGTGCTGGTCCTGCTCGGGACGGTACTGATCTGCCCGGTGTTCGTCCCGTCCCGGTGGCGGTACGAGAGCGGCGACGATGCCGGGAGCGCCGACGGCGAGGACGAGACTCCGGGCCGCCCCACCGAGACCCGGCTGCTTTCCTGACCCGGCTGCCGCGGGCGGACGCCGCCCAGGCCGCCCAGGCCGGGCGGGCCAGGCGACAGTGCCTGACCCGCCCCGGCGGCTCGGTCCCGGCCGGTGTGCCCGGGCCGGGGGGAACTCAGTGCGCCGCGGAGAACTGCTCGCTCTCCGTCGACCCGCGCAGCGCGGTGGTTGACGCCTGCGGGCTGATGGCGGACGTGACCAGGTCGAAATACCCGGTACCGACCTCCCGCTGGTGCCGGGTGGCCGTGTACCCACGGGACTCGGCGGCGAACTCCGCGTCCTGGACCCGCACGTAGGCGGGCATGCCCTCGGCCGCGTAGCCCTGGGCCAGGTCGAACATCGAGTAGTTCAGCGCGTGGAAGCCAGCCAGCGTGATGAACTGGAACTTGTATCCCATCTGCCCCAGCTCGCGCTGGAATTTCTCGATCGTGCCGTCATCGAGGTGCCGGTGCCAGTTGAACGAGGGCGAGCAGTTGTAGGCGAGCATCTGGTCCGGGTACCTGGCCTTGATCGCCTCGGCGAACTCGCGGGCCTCGTCCAGGTCCGGGGTGGAGGTTTCCATCCACAGCAGGTCCGAGTACGGGGCGTAGGCCAGGCCGCGGGCTACGCACGCCGCCATCCCGTTACGCACCCGGTAGAAGCCCTCAGCCGTCCGCTCGCCGGTGATGAACGGCTGGTCGCGCTCGTCAACATCGCTGGTGATCAGGGTGGCGGCGTGCGCGTCGGTGCGGGCGATGACCAGGGTGCTCACGTCGGCCATGTCGGCCGCCAGCCGGGCGGCGTTGAGCGTGCGGATGTGCTGGGACGTGGGGATGAGTACCTTCCCGCCCAGGTGGCCGCACTTCTTCTCCGACGCCAGCTGGTCCTCCCAGTGCACGCCCGCGGCGCCGGCCGCGATCATCGACTTCATCAGCTCGAACGCGTTCAGCACGCCGCCGAAGCCCGCTTCCGCGTCAGCCACGATCGGTGCGAGCCAGTACTGGTTGTCGGTGCCGTCCGACTCGGCCCAGGTGATCTGGTCGGCGCGCATCAGCGCGTTGTTGATCCGGCGGACCGCCTGCGGGACCGAGTTGACCGGGTACAGGCTCTGGTCCGGGTAAGTCTCGGCCGCCAGGTTGGCGTCCGCCGCGACCTGCCAGCCGGACAGGTAGATGGCCTGCAGGCCGGCCCGCACCTGCTGGACCGCCTGGTTCCCGGTGACCGCGCCGAGGGCCGCGACGTAGTCCTCCTCGTGCAGCAGGCTCCACAGCCGCTGCGCCCCGAGCCGGGCCAGGGTGCGTTCCTCCTGGACGGATCCGCGCAGCCGGACTACGTCGGCCGGGGAGTAGGTGCGTTCGGTGCCGCGCCAGCGCGGGTCGGTGGCCCACTGCTGGGCCAGGCCCGCGGCCTGCTGCTGCGGCCCGCTGGCCGGGGCCTTCCCGGTATGGCCGTTGCTGGTGCCGTTCGATGTGCCCTCGAGGCGACTCTCGTTCACTGGTCCTCCCGACGTTCTGCCGTCCCCTGGGTGGTTACTCCCGAGCCTGCGGGGCGCGCGGAGGCAAAGCTAGGTCCGAAGGTCCTGAAGAATGTCCAGATTTCATCTAGGATGAAGATGTGACAGAGTTCTTCGAGAAAGAACTACCAAGATTTCCATCCAATGGTCTAGACCTAGCGACATTCGGGCAGCGGCTCCGGCATCTGCGCCGGGCCCGCGGGTACACGCTGGCCGAGCTCGGCGCCCGGGTGGGGCGGGCGCCCTCGGCGCTGTCCCTGCTGGAGAACGGCCGCCGCGAGCCGAAGCTGTCCCTGATCGACGCGCTGGCCAAGGCCCTGTCCGTGCCGGCCGAGGAGCTGCTCCGGCACCAGCCGCCGAGCCGCCGGGCCCAGCTGGAGATCGCGGTGGAAGAGGTGCAGCGCGAGCCGTTGTACGCCGACCTGGGACTGCCGCACCTGAAGGTCGGCGCCCGGGTGCCCAACGACGTGCTCGAGCACCTGATCGGGCTGTACGCGGAGCTGCGCAGGCAGCGCACCCGGCCCACGGCCACGCCGGAAGAGGCGCGGGTGGCCAATGCCGGGCTCCGCGACGCGATGCGCGAGCGCGGCAACTACTTCGCCGAGATCGAGCGCCCCGCGTCGGAGGCCCTGGAGTCCGTCAGTTACCGGGGCGGGGCCCTGTCCCAGGGGGCGCTGCTGGCTATCGTCGGGCATCACGGGTTCTCGGTCAGGTACGCGCAGGATCTCCCGCGGTCGGTCCGGTCGGTGACCGACCTGCGCCACCGGCGGATCTACCTGAAGCAGGAATCCATGGGGATGCACACGCCCCGCACCATCCTGCTGCAGACCCTCGGCCACTTCGTGCTCGGGCACGAGGCGCCGCGTGACTTCGCGGACTTCCTCCGCCAGCGGGTGGAAGCGAACTACTTCGCCGCGGCCGTGCTGGTGCCGGAACAGACGGCCTCGCGCTTCCTGTGCGAGGCCAAGGAGGCCAGGGACCTGTCCGTCGAGGACCTGCGGGACGTGTTCTCGGTGTCGTATGAGATGGCGGCGCACCGGTTCACCAACCTGGCCACCCATCACCTGGGGCTGACCTGCCACTTCGTCAAGAACGACGAGGGCGGCATCATCTACAAGGCGTACGAGAACGACGGCCTGGTCCTGCCGGCCGACTCCACCGGGGCGATCGAGGGGCAGCGGATGTGCCGCAAGTGGTCCGGGCGCCAGGTATTCGGCTCGGCGGACCGCTACTCGCCGTACTACCAGTACTCCGACACCCCGGCCGGGACCTTCTGGTGCATGGCGCACGTGGACCCGGGCGCGGAGCGCGGCTCCGCCATCACCCTGGGCACCGGCTACGAGAATTCGCGGTGGTTCCGGGGCCGGGACACCACCACGCGGATGGTGTCGCGCTGCCCGGACGGTGACTGCTGCCAGCGGCCGCCGGCCAGCCTGGCCACCCGCTGGGAGGGGATGGCCTGGCCGTCGGCGCGGGCCCATTCACACATCCTGTCCGCCCTGCCGACGGGGAGTTTTCCCGGCGTGGACGAGTCCGACGTGTACGAGTTCCTGGACCGCCACGACACCGGGTGAGAGCGGGGCCTCAGGGGGCAGGTCATCACCGGAGCGCCGGGACCCTGGGCCGCCCGGGAGCGGAAGAAGCTGCCCGGGATGGCTACTCGCAGGTAACTTAGTCGTGCTACTCTTCGGTAACATACGCCCTGTGCAGGATCCCCGAGGAGCATGATGACCACTGGACCTGACGCCCCCGGCGGATTCTCCCTCGAACCCGGGCCCGACCTGCGCGAGATGCGCGGCTGGGTACACGGGTTCGCCGCGGATGTGATCAGGCCCGCCGGCGCCGAGTGGGACGAGCGGGAAGAGACGCCCTGGCCCATCCTGGAGGAAGCCGCCAAGATCGGGCTGTACTCACTCGACTTCTTCTCCGGCCAGTGGCTCGAGCCGAGCGGGCTGGGCATCCCGATTGCCTTCGAGGAGCTCTTCTGGGGCGACGCGGGCATCGCGCTCTCGCTGGTGGGCAGCACCCTGGCCGCGGTCGCCGTGGCCAGCAACGGCACCCCGGAGCAGATCGGGGAGTGGCTCCCGGAGATGTTCGGCGGCCCGGGCGACGTGAAGCTGGGCGCGTTCTGTGCCTCCGAGCCGGAAGCCGGCAGCGACGTGGGCGCCATCCGGACCCGCGCCTTGTACCAGGAGGCCAGCGACGAATGGGTCCTCACCGGAACCAAGTCGTGGGCGACCAACGGCGGGATCGCCGATGTGCACGTGGTCGTCGCGTCGGTGGACCCCGCGCTCGGGGCCCGGGGCCAGGCCAGCTTTGTGGTCCCGCCGGGCAGTCCCGGGCTGAGTCAGGGCCAGAAGTTCCGCAAGCACGGGGTGCGGGCCTCGCACACCGCCGAGGTGGTGCTCGACGGAGTGCGCGTGCCCGGCCGCTGCCTGGTCGGCGGCAAGGAACGGCTGGACGCGAGGCTGGCCCGGGTGCGGTCCGGCGGCCGCGGCGGCGAGCAGGCGGCGATGAAGACGTTCGAGGCCTCAAGGCCGAGCGTGGCCGCCATGGCGGTCGGCGTCGGCCGGGCCGCGGTGGAGTTCGCGCGGGACTACGCCACCCAGCGGGCCACGTTCGGCCGCCCGATCGGGCAGAACCAGGCGGTCGGCTTCATGCTGGCCGACATGCAGGCCGCGGTGGACGCGGCCCGGCTGCTCACCTGGCGCGCGGCCTGGATGGCCCGGCAGGGTATGGCCCTGGACGGCGCCGAGGGGTCGATGTCCAAGCTGGTCGCGAGTGAGGCCGCGGTCCGGGTGACCGAGCAGGCCATCCAGATCCTCGGCGGCAACGGCTACACGCGTGACTTCCCGGTGGAGCGCTGGCACCGGGACGCGAAGATCTTCACCATCTTCGAGGGCACCTCGGAGATCCAGCGGATGATCATCGGCCGCGCGGTGACCGGCCTGGACGTTCGCTAGGCCAGTTCACCGCACCGGGGCTTACCGCACCGTGTTTACCGCACCGTGTTTACCGCACCGTGTTTAACAGCACCGTGTTTAACAGCACCGTGTTTACCGCACCGGCCACCGGAGGGTGGTGCCGGATCCGGCCGACCACGTCACCGTGGTCACCGTGACGCCGGCGGGCAGCTCGAAGGTCACCGCGCCCGTCGTGCTGGCGCCCCGGGCCAGGCTGACCCGGCCGTGCCTGAAGCCGGTGTACCCCGCGATCGGACTGGCCACGGGGGTGTAGGTCTTCCCGTCCGACGCCACGACCGCGGCGTCCCGGCGCGCGTTCGCGTTCCGGAGACTGCCGCGCAGGGCCCCGACGGTGAACACGGCACCGACGAGCCGCGTCCCGTGCCGGGGGGCCGCGGACTGACCTGCGGCCTGCGCCGGGTCAATGATCAGGTCAAGCCGCACGTGGTACAGGCCGTGACCGGTCCTGGCCGCGAAGGTCGCCCCGACCCCGGTGCCCGGCGCGTGCCTGACGGGCGCCCTTCCCCCGGCCTGGAACGTGGCGCCGCGGCCGGACGGCGCGGCGGACCCGCCGCCCGAGGTGGCCACCACGATCACGACGACAATCACGGCCAGGCCCAGGACGGCGAGGAGGCTGTTGCGCACCCAGTGGCCCTGCTTCTGCGGGGGCGGATCCAGCGGGCCGGGCGGGCCGCCGGGGTCCGGCGGGTAGCCGCCCTGGGGCGACCGGCCGGACAGCGGCTGAGGCGGCACCGAAAGACCCTGGTCACTCACTGGGATCCTCCAATCGCTTGGAGTTATCACCCTACGCATGCGCCGTGGCCGTGTCAGGCGACTGCGCGGCTAGGGGAGCTGGAACGGCGCCAGCGTGACCTGGTCGATGTTGGGTGCCGTGTCCGACCGGAGGGGCTGCCCGGTCCCGCTTCCTGAGTAGATGACCCCGATCGTCGTGCCGTCGTAGTTGTACTGCTGGTTCGCGATGATCTGCTGGTTGTTCGCGAACCGGACGGTCATCGCGTAGGTGCCGCCGGCCCGCGCGGGCACGGTGAAGGTAAGGGAGTTCGCCGGGCCGCCGCCGATGCCGCTGACGACACCGCCGTTGGCCTGGGAGTAGGAGTTGTCCACGTGCGCGGTGCCGGTCAGCGCGCCGTCCTCGGCCTGGTACGTGGCGGCGTCAGCGCCGGGCGCGGGGTTCGTTGCGGAAAAAGCGGTCACCGTCAGCTTGTCGAGCGTGATCTCGCCGCGGACACCGCTGACCACGATCTTGTTGACCCCAGCGCTGAGGTAGACCCGGTCGGTCACGACCGGCCAGCCCCGGGCGCTGGCCCCGGCGAGCCGCCCGCTCAGCGGCAGCCCGTTGGCCTCGGCCTGCGCCGATCCCGTGCCCTGGTACCGGAAGGCCAGATTCGAGTACCCATCGGCTGCGGAGTAGACCCAGAAGGTCACGGCCTGGCCCCGGCCGATGTCCGCCGCGCCGGCCCCGGATTGGCCCTGGGCGCGGTAATCGGCCGCGGCGCCGTCCAGGTCCGCCTGCTCGGCCTCGTAGCTGACCGGGCCGGTGACCGCCGGGTCTTCCCGCTGCAGGCCGATCTGGTTGATGATCGCGTCGCCGTTCGTCGCGGCACCGTCCGCCCCGGTGGCCGACAGGCTGATCTGGTGCGTGCCGGCCGTCAGGTGGACGGTGGTATCCGCGTGGTTCCAGATCACCCAGTTGTAGCCGACCGGCAGCCACACCTGCTGCGGGCGGCCGCCGTCCACCCGGACGAAGATGTTGGCCGGGCCGGACACGTCGGCGGCGGCCGAGTTGCTCCCGTCGAAGATGGACAGGTTGTAGTCGCCGGTCTGCGGCACGTCCACGCTGAACGTGATGACGGTGCTCGATCCGGTCCGCAGGCCGCCCACGTCCTGTTCCCCCGCGGTGGCGTAGCCGCCGAGGTTGGACGGCGTTCCCTCGGTGTTGATGTTCCAGCCGCTGCCGGTGAGCGTGGCCTGCGACGCCAGGTAGCTGTGCAGCCAGGTACTGTCCGCAGGGGTCGGCGAGCCGGTCCCGCCGGGCGCCAGGATGACCTCGTAGGCGTCCATGGTGGGCGGCACGGCCGGATCGGAGATGATCGCCGCGTCCCGCCCGTGGCCCGAGGAGTCGGCCGCGGTGGCCCCGCCCGTCTCGTCGAACTTGTAGTCGGCCACGTTGCCCGCGCCCGGCTGGCCACCGGCCAGCGCCGCGACCTGGCTGGCGCTCAGCGCGCTGTCGTAGATCTGGAAGTCGTCGATCCCGCCGTCCAGGTACGGGTCGGCGGGGTACTGCGATCGGCCGATCCAGTCCTGGGTGGTGTCGCCCAGGGCCGCCGGGTTCAGCGTCATGCTGGTGTTCGTGCCGACCGCCGCGCCGTTGACGTACAGCGTCCCGGTGTGGCCCGATAGCGTGACGGCCACATGCGACCAGGTGTTGAGCGGCAGTTCGCCGGGGCCGTTGATCTGCTGCTCACCACCAGGCCCACTGCTGGTGATGGCGAACCGGATCGGGCCGCCGCCCGCGTTGAGGGTGAGGAACATGTAGTCGCCGGTGCCGGTGCCGAAGTCGAACACCCGGGACCAGGCGGTGTCGGCCGAGGGATTGACCCAGGCCGAGATCGTGAAGTCGCTGACGCCCTGCATGATGCCGGACGGCACGCTCACGTATTCGTTGTTTCCGCACAGCGCCAGCGCGTTGCCGATCTTGCCCGGCACGCGCGGCCCGGTCGCGTGGCACGACGCGGCGTTGCCGCCGGCCCCGTCGCCCTGGCTGCCGTCGGTGACCGGGAGGGTGATCGAGCCGCCCGGGCTCACGGGCACGTCGCCGTCGAACGTCCGGGTCGGCTGCGCGGCCGCGCCGGTCATGCCGCTCCACCGGTCCTGGAAGATCGTGGCGTGCACGGTGTGGCCGAAGATGGCCGGGTCGACGTGATTGACCGTGACGCCTTCCGGCCCGGCTGGGCCGCCGCCCATGATGAGGCGGGCCTGGCGTTGCGCCGGGTTCAGCGTGGCCAGGCCCTGCAGCGTGTCGTCGGTGTTGCCGTCCGGTGGGGTGACCGCCACGGTGTGGCCGGTCATCGAGGAGTACCAGTTGTACAGCCACCACTGGGCGTTGGGGATGTTCTGCTGCGCTGCCGAGTCGCCCAGCGTCCCGTTGACGTTCCAGTACGCCAGGTCGCCGTCAACCTTCTCGGCTTCCAGCGCGGACAGCCACGCGACCATCTGCCCCGGGCTGGTCAGCTGGTACCTGGCCGCGTACTCATCCAGGTTGACCGGCAGGTGGCGGCCCAGGCCCACGGTGGTCTCCAGTGCCCGGTAGGCGGCCACGTCGGTGCGGACGGTGGACGCGACCTGCAGCTCATGCCAGGTCATTACAGCGGGCAGGCAGTTTCTCACCCGGCAGAACTGCAGGAACGAGCCCAGTGCGGCCGGGAAGAAGCCGCTGAAGTTCGGCCCGGCGATCCGCGCCTGCGGCCACAGGCCCCTGATGAAGTCGTAGGTCTGCAGCCACTCGGCCTCGAACGCGGCGAGGGTCGTGGCGTTCGTGGTCAGGCCGGCGAACCAGTTGCCGTCCGGCTCGTTGTAGGGCACCAGGATGATGCGGTTCCTGTACGGCGACGTGAGGACCTGCTCGACCTCCGTCTTCATGTACCCCTGGTACTGCGCGTAGCTGGTGCGCTCGTAGGGGAAGTTCCGGTAGACGTCGGTCATGTAGATGTAGACGTCCCGCCCGCCGCTGCTGGTGAACGGCCGGGCGATCTCGAGCGCGTCGGACCCGGGGTGCTGCTGGCCGTCCTGCGCCTTGGTGTCCGTGGTCCGCAGGCCCACACCCTGGATGAGGTTGCCGCTGGGCACGCCCTGGTCGTAGAGCCCGTACAGGCTCCCCGACGCGCCGCCGCCGAACGGCCCGTCGAGGATCCCAGGTCCACGACCAGGTTGTCCGGGCTGGTGGTGGTAGCGCCTCCCGGGGGCACGGCCGGGCCTGTCAGCGGCCCGGCGGCGGCCAGGACCAGGGCGGCCGCGGCCGCGAGTCCCCGCCTCATCCGGCGACCAGGGTGATCGAGTCCAGCTCCGCGTAGCCGGTGCCGCCCGCGAAGTAGGGCGAGCCCTTGGCCAGCCGGATGACGTTGCTGCCCTGGGCGAGGGTGATCGTGGTACTGACCGACCCGAACGTTGCCCAGCCGCCCGTGGGCGGGTAGGAGACGGTGGACCAGCCGCCGCCGTCGTAGGCCAGGCCCTGGGTGGACGCGGTGGTACCGCCGTTCGCGTAGCGGACCGACAAGGTGTAGGTGCCCGCCGCGGGCACGTTGACCAGGAAGTCGACGAAGCTGTCTGTCCGCTCGTCACCGCTGCCGTTGAGGCCGCCCACGTAGTAGCCGCCGGACGCGGCGCCGGACGCCTCGATCTGCGCGTTGACGACGGTGGCGTTCTCGGCCTCGTAGACCTGCTGGTAGCTCGTGACCGGGCCGGCCGCCGGGGTGATCAGGAGCTGGTACCCGCCTTGCGCGTTCTGGCTGGCGATGGGAACGGTCACGCGCCCGTTCGTCACGGTGTAGGTCGCCGTCGAGATCGTGGTGGGGGCCGCGACGTTGGCCAGCCGGCCGGAGCCGGGCGTGTAGGACAGCGCCACCTTCACGCTGGGACCGAACGGCTCCAGCCCGTTGACCTGCACGCTGTTGTTCCCGCTGGCACCGCCGAACACCACGTTGACGATCTTGCGGGTGGAGTCATACGAGGCGATGCCGTCCTGGCTGCCCGCCGGGGTGACCGGGACCATGTCGCCGGCCATGTCGCCGTACCACTTGTACATCCAGTACGTGCCGGTCGGCTTGTTGTTGTAGAGCAGCCCGTTGACCGTCCCGGATTCGTACCAGTAGGCGCGGGACGCGCTCGTGATGCCGCTGCGCTCGAACGCGGCGATGTAGTGCAGCGCGGCGCTGGGGACGTCAACCTCGGCGGTCGAGGCGTACTCGTCGATCGAGATGGGCCGCGGTGAGATCCCGAGCTGCGTCTCGAGGGCCCGCAAGTCGGCGACATCCGCGGCCACGCTGCCGTAGGAGCCGGTGGTCAGCTGATGCCAGGTGATCACGTTGGGCAGCGCGTTGCTGGCCTTGGCGTAGGCCAGGAACGACGCCATCCAGGCGTGGTTGTAGGCCGAGATACTCGGGCCGACGATCGGGGTGTACGGGTCCAGGGCCCGCACCGCCTGGTACGTCCGGACCCAGCCCGCGTTGAAGGAGCCGGCGGCCGCCGTGTTCCACGTCCAGTCGGGCTCGTTCCACAGCTCCCAGCCGTCAACGCCGGTCGTGCCCGTGGCGGCCAGCCGCGCCCCGACCATGGTGTTCACCTTGGACAGCCAGTCACTCCAGCTGACCCACTGATACGGGAAGCTGGGGTAGATGTCCGGCATCCGCACGTACTCCTGGGCCCCGGCGCCGGTGGCGAGCGGGGCGACCTTGAGCGCGTCCCCGGTCGGCACCGTGGCCCCGTTGCCGAGCTGCTGGACACCCGGGGCCGGCTGAACCAGCTGGTTTAAGTGCAGCGGGGGCAGCTGCGCGGCTGTGGGCTGGGCGGGGGTCGCCAGCGCGTACAGGCCTCCCGCGGCGACATGGGTCACCGGGCGCAGGACGGAGCCGGCGTTGACGACGAGCGTGTCCCCGGCGGCCAGGGCCGGGACCCCGGCGGGCAGCAGGAGTGCGGCGGCGGCTAAGACGCCGGCGGCCAGCGACGTGATCGCGCGGACGGGTTTCATCGTTGCTCCTCGAGCAGGAGGCGAACCAGCTTCTGCGGGCACCTGAGCCAGGCTCCGGGCAGCGTCCGCAGGCGATCCGGCCCGGCCCGTAGGGGCGCGGACCGGTCGCGCGGTGCGCTCCGGCGCCAGTGGGGAAGCGCTTCCTCACTCGGTAAGCCGAGAATGTGCCGCACCCGCCCCCGCGTCAAGGGCCGGGTGGCGCCGTTATCTAACCGAGACCGGTTGCGCCTGGCCGGCCGTCCAGGGGATGGCCACGCCGGACCGCCCGGTGAACCGGAGATGGGACACTCGTGACATGGCAAGACGGCGGCCGGCCACGCTCATCGAGGTGGCCGAGCGGGCCGGCGTCTCACTGACGACGGCCTCGAAGGCGATCAACGGCAAGGACCGGGTGTCAGCGGCGACGCGGGCCCGGGTCATGGCCGCCGCGCAGGAACTCTCGTTCACGCCGAACCCGATCGCGCGGGGACTGATGACCGGTCGGACCAGCACGGTCGGCTTCGTCATCGCGGACAGCATGTCGCACCGCTTCGCCGTCCCGGTGATGCTCGGGGCGGAGGCCGCGCTCGGCGAGATCGATCTGTCCATGATCACCTGCGATGCCCGGGGAGACCCGGCCCGCAGCCTGGAACTGGCGCGGATGCTGGCGGCCCGCAAGGTGGACGGCATGCTGGTGGTCGGCGACAACAACACGGTCACCGCCTCGGTGACCCGCCACGTGGACGTCCCGGTCGTCTACGTCTACGGCGAGTCCGACGATGGCGACGACGCCGTGCACATGCCGGACGACCAGCAGGGGATCGGCCTGCTGGTGGACCATCTCGTCGCGACGGGCCGGCGGCGCATCGCCCATCTCACCGGGCCGCCGCGCACCACGGCCGTCGCGCACCGCGTCGAGGGCATCACGTCCCACATGGCCAGGCACCAGCTGGAACTGGCCGTGCCCCCGGTCTACGGTCAGTGGTCCCAGCGCTGGGCCCGCGCGGCCGCGGCCGGGCTGCTCACGCGGCAGCCGGACATCGACGCGCTGCTCTGCGGATCCGACCAGATCGCGTCGGGCGTCCTGGTGGCCCTGGACGAGCTGGGCCGGGAGGTACCCGGTGCCATCGCCGTCACCGGCTACGACAACTGGCCGGTCTTCGCACTGGAGACCGAGCCGCAGCTGACCACGGTGGACATGAACCTCGAGGCGCTCGGCGCCGCCGCGGCGCGGGAACTCTTCACGCTCATCGACGGCGCGGCGCGCCACGGCGGGGTCCGGCGGCACGCCTGCCAGCTGGTGGTACGCGGCTCCAGCGTCCGCTCAGGCTGACTGCGGGCCAGGCCGAGCCCGTACTGTGGGACGGTGACCAGCCTGATCGAGCACATCCTCAGTCTCAGCGGATGGCTGGCGCTGCTGATCGTCTTTGCCGTCCCGGCTCTCGAGTCCTCGGTGTTCCTCGGCTTCTTCTTCCCCGGGGAGACTGCGCTGATCCTCGGCGGGGTGCTCGCCTCTTATCACCGGGTGAGCTTGTGGGCGGTGCTGGTCGCGGGGATCTCCGGCGCGATCATCGGCGACTCGGTGGGGTACCTGGTGGGCCGCGAGTACGGTCACCGGCTGCTGCAGACCAGGCCATTCCGCCGGGTCCTGAAGCCGCGCCGGATCGAGCAGGCCCAGGAGTACCTGGCCAGGCGCGGTGGCCGGGCCGTGTTCTTCGGCCGCTTCACCGCCGCGCTGCGGGTGCTGGTCCCGGGCCTGGCCGGGATGGCGCGGATGCGGTACCGGGTCTTCCTGCCGTTCAACGTGGCCGGCGGCGCGATCTGGGGCGCGGGCATGGTCGTGCTCGGCTTCCTGGCCGGGGCGAGCTGGAAGCAGGTGGCCCATTACGCCACCCAGGTCGGCATCGCGCTGTTCGCCGTCGTGGTGCTCGCGCTCATCCTCGGGCACCTGCTGCGCTCGGCACGTGATCCGGAGAGCTGGGCCGGGCGGCAGGTCAGCAGGCTGGGCCGCAGCCCCCTGGCCCGCTGGCTGGGACGGCGGTTCCCGGCCCAGCTGCGCTGGCTCGCCGGGCGTTTCCAGTCGGGCGTCCCGACCGGGTTCGCGCTGACCGTGGCCGTGCTCACCTTCGGCGCGTGCGCCTGGTCGTTCGGGTCGCTGACGAACAGCGTGCTGAACCACATCAACAGTGCCCGGTACGACCCGCGGGTGCTGGCCTTCGTCATAGACCACCGCACACCGTGGCTCACCGGCCTGGCCCGGGTGCTCACCTGGCTCGGTTCCGGATTCGTGCTCTGGCCGGTGGTGATCGGCGCGGGTCTGGCGCTGTGGTGGTGGCGCCGCGAGTGGCTGCCCGCGGTGCTCCCCGCGCTGTCACTGGCCGGAGCCTGGGGCTGGTCGCAGCTGACCAAGACCCTGGTCGCGCGGCCCCGGCCACCAGCTGCGGACTGGCTGGGCACGTTCCACGGCTGGTCCTACCCCTCGCAGCACGCGGCCCAGGCGCTGGGCGCCTGGGGGATGCTGGGGCTCATGGTGATGGCGGGCCGATCCTTCCGGGCCCGCACCCTGATCATGACGGGCGCGCTCCTGATCGCGCTCGTCGTCGGGCTGACCCGGATGTACCTGGCCGCGCACTGGATGACCGACGTGCTGGGGGGCTGGGCACTGGCCGGCGTGTGGGGCAGCCTGCTGATCATGCCCTACCTGGCCGCCCAGCAGGCGGCCGCTACCGGATCGAGCCCGCCGTCAGTCCCCCCACCACGCGCCGCTCGATCAGTGCGAACAGGATGAGCACCGGGATGGTGGCCACCAGGGACGCGCCGAACAGGTGCTGCCAGTCCACCGTGTACTGCCCGATGAACGAGTCCAGCCGGACGGTCAGCGGGGTGGCCGCGTTGCTGGTGGTCAGGGTGAGCGCCGCGATGAACTCATTCCAGGCCGCGATGAACGTGAAGATCAGCGCGGTGACCAGCCCGGGCGCCGCCAGTGGCAGCGTGACCCGGAGCAGCACCCCCATCCGGCCGCTGCCGTCCACCATCGCCGCCTCCTCGATCTCCGCCGGGATCGCGGAGAAGTAGGCGTTCAGGATCCACACCGCGAAGGCCATGTTGAACCCCGCGTTCACCCCGATCAGCGCCCATACCGTATCGATCAGGTGGAAGCTGAGGAACTCCTTGTAGATGCCGACGATCAGCGCGGTCGGCTGGAGCATCTGCGTGGTCAGCACGAGCAGCAGGAAGGCCCCCCGGCCGCGGAACCGGTGCCGGGCCGTGTAGTACGCCGCGGGCAGGGCGACCAGGGTCACCAGGATCGTCGCGCCGCCCGCCACTTCGAGGCTGACCCGCAGGCTGGAGGTGATCCCGAAGCCCGCGCCCCACATGCCGGTCAGGTTCGACCAGGCCCAGTGGTGCGGCAGGTAGCCGCGGTCCAGCAGTTCCCGCTGCGGGCGCAGCGCGGTGATCAGCATCTCCAGGTAGGGCAGCAGGAAGATGGCCGCGATCAGGTAGGCGGCCGCGGCGATCACCGCGGTCCTGACCGCGGGGAGCCGCCGCGGCCGCCGGCCGCGCCGGGGCCGCGCGGGGACGGCTGGCGCCGGGCGGGGACGGACGGCCGCGGGCACCCGGGCCGCCATCAGGCTGCCCCTGCCCGGCCCCAGTTACTGATCCGCAGGTACGCCAGGACGATGACGATGATCAGGGCGAAGTTCACGATCGACATCGCGGCGGCCTCACCGATGAAGCTCTCCTTGAGGTTGTACATGAACACCGTGGTCGTGTTGGTCTGGTAGCCGGGGCCGCCGCGGGTCATCTCCCAGATGATCGGGAATGAGTTGAAGACGTTCATCAGGTTGATCACCGCGGCGACGACGAAGGCGGGCCGCAGCAGCGGCAGCGTGATCGACCGGTACCCGCGCCACCAGGACGCGCCATCGATCCTGGCCGCCTCGGACAGCTCACCCGGGATGACCTGCAGCCCGGCCAGCAGCGTGTACGTGGTGAACGGCAGCGACACGAACACGGCCACCCCGATCATCGCGGCGAACGCGCTGTCCGGCCGGCCCAGCCAGGACGACTGGTTGGAGTTGAACTGGTGCAGCACGCCGATCTGGTGCAGGAAGATGTTGATCGCGCCGTTGTCCGGCTGCAGCATCCAGCGGAAGATCAGCGCGGTCATCATCACCGACGCGGCCCACGGCGCGATCAGCGCCCACCGGGCGACCCGCCGCCCCGGGAAGCGCTGGTTGAACAGCTGGGCCAGGCCGAGCGAGATAAGCATGGTGATGCCGACCACGGCGACCACCCAGATGACCGTGCGGACGAGGATCCCGGGCAGGTTCGGGTCGTGCAGCAGCCTGCTGAAGTTCGCCAGGCCGGCCGACCCGATCGTGACCCCGATCGGCGTGATGTTCTGCATCGACGTCTGCACCAGGGTCACGATCGGCCAGAGGACCACGACCGCGATGAGCGCCACCGCCGGGCCGAGCCAGGCCAGCGGCTCCAGGCGGTGCCGCATCCCGGTCAGCCGCCGCTGCTGGTGGCGGTCTGCTGGATCGCGCCCAGCACCTTCGCCGGGCTGCCGGTGACCGCCTGGCCCAGCGTGGTCTTGATCTGGTTCTCCACCGTGGTCCAGTTGGTCTTGTCCGGATAGTTGACCGAGTTCGGGATGTTGGTGAGGAACGCCGAGAACTCCGGGTTCTTCGCCATCACGGCCGCCGCGGAGGTGGTGGCGGGCAGCAGGTCGTACTCGTTGTCGAACTGCAGCTGGTACGTGTCCTGGTAGGCGAAGTCGAGGAACTTCCTGATCGCCGCCTGATGGCCCCCGGTGTTGAAGGCCACGATGTCGTCGTGGACGCCGAGCGTCGAGGCCAGCGGGCCCTTCTGGCCGGGAACGGCGGCGGTGGCGTAGTCAGACGAGGTAAGCGTGCCGGCGGCCTGGATGATCGGGATCACGGCGGGGGAGCCGAGCATCATCCCTACCCGGCCCTGCGCGAACGACGCCCACACGTCCTTGCGGTCCGTGGTGCCGGGGCTCGGCTGGGTGTCGCCGGCCTTGGCCAGCTGGCTCATGAAGTCCAGCGCCTGCACGTTCTGCGCGCTGTTGATGGCGTAGCTGCCGCCGCTGTTCACGTAGCCACCGCCGGCCCCGAGGAACCAGAGCATCGCCTCGGCCTGAGCCTCCTCGCTGCCGAGCGGCATGCCGTAGCCGATGTAGCCCCTGGCCTTGATCGCCGCGGCGTCGGCCCGGAGCTGCGCCCAGGTCCTGGGGGGCGACGAGATCCCGGCCTTCGCGAAGATCTTCTTGTTGTAGTACAGGGCCCGGGTGCTGGTGGTGAACGGGATGCCGTAGTCGGTGCCCTGATACTGGCCGTCCTTGAGGAAGGTGGGCATCAGGTTGTGCAGGACGGCGGGGGAGAGCACCTCGTGGTCCGCGTAGAGCAGATGGCTCTGGGCGAACTGCGGGGCGGTGTCCCCTTCGAGGATGTCAGGGAACTGCTTGTTCTGCACGAGCGTCTGGACCTTGTTCGGGAAGTCGGTCCAGTTCACCGTCTGCACGTTGACCGTGATGCCGGGGTTGGCCTTGTGAAAGGCGGCCGCGATGGAAGACCAGTACTTGCTCGTGCTGTTGGCCGGGCCGGTCCCGTAGTCGGCGCCGAAGAAGGACAGGGTGGTCGTCCCGCCCGAGCCCGAGCCCGAGCTCGATCCGCAGCCTGCCAGCGCCACGGCGGCCGCCGCGCCAATCACTAAGCCCAGGGTGAGCCGCTGCCTCATCGTGATCTCCTTGCTCCGTGCGGGCCGGCCCTGGGGCGTGCCCCTCCCGCCCCCCGGGCCGGAGGCCGTGGTGCGGCCGCTCCCGGAGTCAACACCAGCCGGTCGGCCCGGTTCCAGACTGGATGCCGAATTGTAATGAAAGTTTCCTATTAGTTTCGTGCCGGGGGAACTGGGGGAGTGCGCCGGGGCGCCGCGGGCCGCCCGGCCGGACGCCGCGGGCCGGCCGGCCGGACGCCACGTGCCGGCCCCGGCCGGGGCGCCGCGTGCCCGCCCGGCCGGCCCGCGGTCCCCGGGCCGGCCCGCCGCCCCCAGGCCAGCCCGCCGGCGGCGTGGATGTTACGCAAACTTCACCGGCAGGCCCCGGGCGTTCGCCCGCCTGTTCCCCTGCGGACGGCCCCGACGCGCTGAACTGGGCGGAAATACCCCGCGAAGCCCCGGCTGACCAGTAAATTCGTCAGAGCCCGCCGTGATCGCCGGAGGATTGGGCGGGGCTGGGCGGCCGGGTCAGGGTGGTCGCGACGGCTGGTTTTGGCGGGATGCGGACTATATGGACGGTTTGCATCAGGTATTGGCCGGCATGTTCATCCGGTAACATCTGGTGGCGGTCGCGAGCGGCCGCTTCGCGCACGCTGAGCCCGCCGGGGATAACCGGTCTCGGCCCCTGCCCAGAACGCAGCTCAGCGCGTTTTCACAATTCCAATGCGGTTCATCACTCGCAGTGTGGTCATCGGGCGGCGCTGTGCGCAGGTTGCTGTGGGAGTCAGGCAAGCAGGGCTGAGGGAGCAAACCAGCAGTGAGCGGAACGATGGCGAGGCCGGCCGCGGGCGGGCCGCCCGGAGAATCGCGCAGTGGCTCGGAGGCCGCACAGGAGGACCGCCGGAGAGCCTGGCTGACCCCGGTCAGCGTGGCCATCGGCGTCTGCACGCTGCTGGCCCTGGCGCTCCGGCTGCTGCTGCTGAGCCGGCCCGGCTACCTGATGGGCGTCACCGAATACGACGACGGGCCCTACTTCGGCAGCGCCGTCAGCCTGGTGCACGGCTACCTGCCGTACCGCTCGTTCGTCCTGGTGCAGCCGCCGGGGATCACCCTGCTGATGCTCCCGTCCGCCCTGCTGTCCAAGGTCACCGGGACAGCCACGGCGATGGCGACCGGGCGGATCCTGACCACGCTGGCCAGCTCGGCGGGCGTGCTCCTGCTGGGCCTGCTGCTCCGGCACCGGGGCCTGCTCACCGTGATCGTGGGCTGCGGGATCCTCGCCGTCTACCCGGACAGCGTGTCTACCGCGCGCACCATCCTCGTCGAGCCGTGGCTGGTGCTGTTCTGCCTGCTCGGCGCCCTGGCCCTGTTCGACGGGAACCACCTGACCAGCAGCCGGAAGCGGCTGCTGTGGGGTGGCCTCGCGTTCGGGTTCGCGGGCTGCATCGAGGTGTGGGCCATCTTCCCGGTCATCGTGCTGGTGGTCATGCTCCTCCCGCAGATCAGGCGGGCCGCGGTGTACGTGGGCGGGGTCGCGATCGGCTTCCTGGTCCCGGTCGTGCCGTTCGCCGCCTTGGCGCCCAAGCGCTTCTACCAGAGCCTGTACGTGGCCCAGGTCGCCCCGCGGGCCGGGTCAACCCGGGTCCCGCTGCCGGCCCGGCTGAGCCACATGCTCGGCATCAGCACGCTGCATCTGCCGGCCCATCCGCGCACGCTGATCCTGGCGGCCACGGCGGTGCTCGTCATCCTGGTGGCGGCGATGATCGCCGTGGCGTGGCGGATGCTGCGCCAGGCACCGCCGCCGCTGGACTGGTTCGCGCTCGCCACCACCGCGGTGATCACGGTCATGTTCATGTGGCCGGACCAGTTCCACTATCACTTCGCCGCCTTCCTGGCGCCGTTCTTCGCGATGTCCATCGCGCTGCCCCTGTCCCGCCTCCTCGAGGCGCTCAGCCAGGGCACCGGCTGGCTGCCCGCCAGGGACGGGCGGCGCCTGTGGATACCGGCCGCGGTGCTGGCCAGCCTGGCCATCGTGGTGCTGGCCATGGACCAGGCCAGCTACGAATCCCACCTCCAGCTGCGCCTGGCCCCGGTGGCCCCCGCGGTGGACAGGATCATCCCGAAGGGCGCGTGCATCGCCACCGACCAGGTGTCCTACCTGCTGATGGCCAACCGGTTCAGTCCCGCCCAGTCCAACTGCCCGCACATGCTGGACGGGCTCGGCAGCGACCTCGGCTTCTCCAACGGCCTCAAGCCGTCCACCGGCGCGGGCAAGGTCGCCGCCGTCCAGGCGATGTGGCGGGACGAGTTCACCCGCGCCCAGTTCGTCTGGCTGTCGTACAACTCCTACCGCCGGGTGGCCTGGGACCCGCAGCTGCGGGCCTACTTCAAGGCCAACTTCGTGCAGGTCTTCAAGAACGGCTGGCACGACACTCTGTGGGCCCGCAAGGGCACGCCCACCGGCTGATCCACCCCCCGGCTTGGATCCCACCCCAGGCCGGCTGATCCGGCCCAGGGCCGGGATCAGGGCTGCGCGGGGTAGCCGGTGTAGTTCTCGGCCAGCGACGTGGCCGCCGCCCGTGAGGTGGTCACGTAGCGGAGCTGGGCCAGCTGAAGCTGCGCGTCCATCGGGTCCGCTCCGGGCACGGTGTGCAGCATCGTGGTCATCCACCAGGAAAAGTGGGTGCGCCGCCAGACCCGGTCCAGGCAGGCGCCGGAGTAGGAGTCGGCCAGGCTGGCGTCGCCGCGCAGCAGCGCCTCAAGGGCGCCGGCCAGCACCGCGACGTCCCCCAGGGCCAGGTTGAGTCCCTTGGCCCCGGTGGGCGGCACGATGTGCGCGGCGTCCCCGGCCAGGAACAGCCGCCCGTGTCGCATCGGCGCGCTGACGAAGCTGCGCATCGGGGTGATGCCCTTGTCCAGGATCGGCCCTTCCTTGAGCTCCCAGCCGGGCAGTGCGAACCGCCGCTGCAGCTCGGCCCAGATCCGCTCGTCGGGCCAGGCGCTGATCTGCTCGTCCGGGGAGACCTGCAGGTAGAGCCGGGCTGACCAGCGGGCTGCGCAGGCTGTGCAGGGCGAACCCGTCCGGGTGATGGGCGTAGATCAGCTCATCGGTCAACGGCGGGACGTCGGCGAGGATACCCAGCCAGGCGTAGGGATACTCGCGTTCCCAGACGGTCAGCAGGCCCGCCGGGACCGCCGGCCGGCAGATCCCGTGGAAGCCGTCGCAGCCCGCGATCGCATCGCAGGTGACCTCGTGCCTGGTGCCGTCCGCGCTGGTGTACCGGAGCACCGGGCGGGTCGTCTCCAGGTCATCCACCTCGGTGCCGGTCACGTCGAACTCCAGGTCGCCGCCGGCCGCCAGCCGGGCCTCGATGAGGTCCTTGACCACCTCGGTCTGGGCGTAGACGGTGACGGTCCGCCCGGTCAGCTTCCGGAAGTCGATGTGGTGCCGTCCGCCGGCGAACTGGAGGTAGATGCCGCCGTGCTCCAGGCCCTCGCGGTCCAGGCGGCCCGCCAGGCCGGCCTCCCGGAGCAGCGTGACACTGCCGGCTTCCAGCACTCCGGCCCGCTGGCGGGCCTCGCAGTAGGCCCGGCTCCGGTCCTCGACCAGCACCGAGTCGATACCGCGCCGCGCGAGCAGATGAGACAGCAGCAGCCCGGCAGGCCCGGCCCCGACGATTCCGACCTGGGTACGCGCGCGCGCGGGTGCGGCGGCCATCTAGAACGGGTAGGGCGCGATCTCGCTGCGCATCGTGACCCAGCGGGTATCGGTGAACGCGTCGAGGTTGGCGGTGCCGCCGAAGCGGGCGCCGGTGCCCGAGGCGCCGATGCCGCCGAACGGGGTGTTCGGCGCGTCGTTCACGGTCTGGTCGTTGATGTGCACGATGCCGGTCGGGATCTTCCGGGCCAGGTCCAGGCCGCGCAGCGCGTCCCTGGTGAGGATGCCCAGGGACAGCCCGTACTCGGTGTCCGCGGCGAGCTTGGCCGCCTCGTCCGCGGTGGAGAAGCGGATGACCGGGGCCACCGGCCCGAACACCTCGCTGGCGTAGGCGGGCATCGCGGGCGCGACCTCAGCCAGGACGGTGGGCCGGTAGAACAGGCCGTCATAAGTGCCGCCCGCGGCGAGCCGGGCGCCGGCGTCCACGCTCGCGGTGACCAGGCCGTGGATTTTGTCGCGCTGCCGCTCGTCGATGATGGGGCCCAGGGCGACCTGGCCGCTGGCCGGGTCGCCGACCGGCAGGTGGCTGGCCTTGCCCGCCAGCGCCGCCACGTACTCGTCGTAGACCGAGTCCTGCACCAGATGCCGCCCGGTGGTCATGCAGATCTGCCCCTGGTGCAGGAACGAGCCCCACGCGCCGGCCGACGCGGCCGCGTCCAGGTCGGCGTCGTCCAGCACGATCAGGGCCGAGTTGCCACCCAGTTCCAGGTGCACCCGCTTGAGATGCTGGCCGGCCAGCGCGCCCACGTGGCGGCCCACCGCGGTAGAGCCGGTGAACGAGATCACCCGCACCAGCGGGTCGGTGATCAGCGTTTCCCCGGCGTCCGGGCCGCCCGGCAGCACGTGCAGCACGCCCTCGGGCAGCCCGGCCTCCTCGAAGACGCGGGCCAGCACCACCCCGCCGCACACCGCGGTGCGCGGGTCAGGCTTGAGTATCACCGCGTTGCCGAGCGCGAGCGCCGGGGCCACCGACCGGATGGCCAGGATCTGCGGGAAGTTGAACGGTGAGATGACGCCGACCACACCCACCGGGACCCGCTCGGCCCAGCTGAGATGCGGTGACTCGGTCGGCAGCAGCTCACCGTAGGGCCGCGAGGGCAGGGTGGCCGCCTCGTAGATCTCCTCGGTGGCCACGTGCGTCTCGAACTGCGCCGCGGGCCCGATCTTGCCGCCCTCGCGGATGCTCCAGCCCTCGATCTCCCCGGCGTGCGCTTTCCAGATGTCTCCCGCGCGGCGCAGGACGGCGGACCGCTCGGTGTGCGGGAGTGCGGCCCAGGCGGGCTGGGCCGCAGTCGCGGCCGCGGCGGCGGCCGCGATGTCGGCGGGCGAGGCCACGCCGACCCGGCCGAGTTCCGCGCCCGTGGCTGGCTCCCGGACCGGGGCCTCGCCCCCGGAGACCGCCCTCCAGCCACCGCTGAAGGCCTTGCCGCGCCACGTCGCCTCGTCCAGGAAGGTCACGGGAGCTCCTTTGATCACCGATGACGGGAAGGGCTGGAAAGGGAAGGTTCCACGAGGGGGAACGAGTGTGCGCTTTTCGCACAGCAGTTCTATCGTCGAACATTGCGAATCTAGGGGATGACGACTCCCAGTGTCAACGCGCCCGCCCGCTCTGCGGATTGCGCTGTACGAGGCCGGTCGCGCGTGCTACCTCTGTCCCATGACTGACTACGTGCCAGCAGGGTCCGCGGGCGCCGCGGACGATGACGCGGCCAGCGCGGTCACCGAGCGCGCCCACGCTGACCAGGTCTCCCTCGTCCGGTTCCTGTACGCCGACCACGGCGGGATCATCCGCGGCAAGGCCGCGTCGGCGGCCATGCTGCCGGGCCGGCTGCGGACCGGGATCGGGCACACGGTCGCGATGATGGCCATGTCCATGCTGGATTCGCTGCAGCCGGTGGACGGGATGGGGCCGGTCGGCGAGGTCCGCATCAAGCCCGACCCGTCCACGTTCGTGACCCTGCCGTACGCGCCCGGGGCCGCGGCGATGCTGTCCGACCTGGTCCAGCCCGGGGGTGAGCCCTGGGACGGCTGCTCGCGCACGTTCCTGAAGCAGGCCATCGCGGACATGGCTACCGAGGGATACGCGGTGCACGCGTCGTTCGAGCCCGAGTTCACCCTGGGCCGCCGGGAGGCCGATCCTGACGGCGGCCCGGACCGGCTCGTCCCGGTGGACGACAGCCTCTGCTACTCCTCGACCGGGTTCGCGCTGGCCCACGACTTCGCGATGGACCTGCTGGCCGCCCTGCAGGCGCAGGGCCTGGAGGTGGAGTCCTATTACCCGGAACTCGGCCACGGCCAGCAGGAGATGACGATCCGGCACGCGCCCGCGCTGCGTGCGGCCGACAACCACGTGCTGTACCGGGAGACCGTGCGCGGCGTCGCGTTCCGCCGCGGGCTGTGGGCCAGCCTGGCCCCCAAGCCCGTGCCCGGCCAGGCCGGCAACGGGACCCACCTGCACGTGTCGCTCACCGGCCTCGGGCCAGACGGCCAGCCTGGCGGGCACCAGGCGTTCTATGACCCCGACGACGAGTACCAGCTGTCCGCCACCGGCTACCACTTCATCGGCGGCCTGCTCGCCCACCTGCCCGCCCTGGTCGCGCTGACCTGTGCCAGCGTCAACTCCTACCGCCGCCTGGCCCCGCAGATGTGGGCCAGCGCCTTCACCGTGTACGGCATGGACAACCGCGAGGCCGCGGTGCGTATCTGCTCGCCCATGCTCGGCGACGCGGCCGGCACGGTGAACCTGGAGCTCAAGCCGTCGGATTCGAGCGCGAACCCGTACCTGTCCCTGGGCGCCGTGATCCTGGCCGGCCTGGACGGCATCCGGCGCAAGCTGGATCCCGGTGACGCCGTGAACGTGGATCCCGCCACCCTGAGCGCTGCTGAGCGCGAGGCCCGGGGGGCGCACCGGCTGCCGGGTTCCCTCACCGCGGCGCTGGACGCGCTGGAGGCGGATGACCTCCTGATGGAGGCGCTCGGCCCGCTGCGCCGCCAGGCCTACCTGGCGGTGAAGCGCTCTGAGGCCGCCGATTTCGCCGGCCACGACGAGGCCTGGGAGTGCTTCCAGCACTTCACGAAGATCTGAGCATGGCTGACCCGTCGCCGGCCGGGTCCGGCCTGCTGGACCCCGGCATCGGCGCGCTCGCGCTCGTGGACCATCACGTCCACCCGGCTCTCGTAGCCGAGACGGGAGCGGGAGAGTTCGAGCAGCTGCTCACTGAGTCGGACCGGCCGCTGCCGGCCGGGCTGACCACGTTCGACTCCCAGCTGGGCGTGGCGGTCCGGCGCTGGTGCGCGCCGGTCCTGGACCTCGAGCCGTTCGCGGCCCCCGCCGACTACCTGGCCCGGCGCTCCGCCCTGGGCCCGGCCGAGGTCACCCGGCGGCTGCTGCGGGCCAGCGGGGTCGCTCATCTCCTGCTCGACACCGGCTATGTCCGGCCCGGCCTGCTCGACCTGCCCGGGATGCGGGAGGCGGCCGGCGCCCAGGCCGACGAGATCGTCCGCCTGGAGGCCGTGGCGGAGCAGGCGGTGCTGGACGGCGACGGCAGCGCGGCCGGGTTCGCGGTCCGCTTCGCGGCGGCGCTGGCCCGCCAGGCCGCCACGGCGGTGGGCCTGAAGAGCATCGTCGGCTACCGGTACGGCCTCGACTTCGACCCGGAGCCGCCCGCCGCGGCCGAGGTGACCGCGGCGGCCGGCGGCTGGCTGCGGCAGATCGAGGCCACCGGCCGGGTCCGGGTGGACGACCCGGTGCTGCTGCGCCATCTGCTCTGGGCCGGGCTGGACCTGGGGCTCCCGCTGCAGCTGCACACCGGGTTCGGGGATCCGGACGCGGATCTGCGCCGCTGCGACCCGCTGCTGCTGCGCGGGTTCCTGGAGCGCACCGAGCCCGCCGGGGTGCCGGTCATGCTGCTGCACTGCTACCCCTACCATCGCGGGGCTGGCTACCTGGCCCAGGCGTACCCGCACGTCTACCTGGACGTCGGGCTGGCCATCAACTACACCGGCGCGCGGGCCGCGGCCGTGGTCGGCGAGTCGCTGGAGCTGGCCCCGTTCGGCAAGCTGCTGTTCTCCTCCGACGCCTGGGGACCGCCCGAGCTGCATTACCTGGGCGCCCTGCTGTGGCGCCGCGCCACCGCCCGGGTGCTGGGGGAATGGGTGGCCGGCGGGGACTGGAGCCAGGCCGACGCGCTGCGGGTCGCGGAGATGGTCGGCGCGGGCAACGCCCGCCGGGTCTACCGCCTGTAACTCCCCGGCCGCCGGTAACTCCCCGGCCGGGCGCGCGTCCGGTATCGTGCGCGTTACGTACATTCGTTCACATACTGGAATCAGCCGCTGTGTCGTAAGCCGCGCGACCTGGATGCAGAGGTGGCCATGGCTGAGGTTCTGCGCACCGACGACGTGACCCAGGCCGACCGGTTCGCCCAGTGGCGGCACTGGATCTCCGCGACGTTCGTCCCGCTGGAGTGCGCCCCCGTCACCCGGGAGCCGTTCCGCGGCGAGGTGGCGCACTGGGAACTGGGCGAGCTGCTGGTGTCCCGGGTGGCCGCCCATCCCCACCTGGCCTCACGGACCCGCCGGATGATCGCGCTCCGGGACGCGGGCTACTACAAGGTCGGGCTGCTGACCCGCGGCTCCTGCCGCCTGTCCCAGGAGGGCCGCGAGGCGCTGCTGCGGCCGGGCGACCTGGCCATCTACGACTGCCGCCGCCCCTACACGATGGTGTTCGACGAGCCGCACGAGATGTCGTTCCTGATGTTCCCCTGCGACCGGCTCCGGCTGCCGCCCGCGGCGGTGGAGCAGGTCCTGGTCACGCCGGTGTCCAGCGCGCAGATCACGGCCTCGCTGGTCGCCCCCTTCCTGCGCCGTCTGGTGGCCACCCTGGAGCAGCCCGGGGAGCCGGTCAACTGCCGCCTGGCGGGCAACGTGCTCGACCTGCTCGCGACGCTGTTCGGGGAACGCGCCGGGGTGCTGCCCACGGACCCGGCCACCATGCGGCGCGCGCTGCTGCTCGGCGTGCACAACTGGATCGAGGCCCACCTGGCTGACCCGGACCTGGGGCCGGCCGCGATAGCCCGGGCCAACCACATCTCCGTGCGCTACCTGCACAAGCTGTTCCAGGACCAGGGCACATCGGTGGCCCGCTGGGTGCGGGAGCGGCGCCTGGCCAACTGCCGGCGTGACCTGGAAGACCCTGCTCTCGCCCAGCGGGGGGTGCAGGCCATCGCCCGGCGCTGGGGCTTCGAGGACCCGGCCCACTTCAGCAAGATCTTCAAGGCCAGCTTCGGGGAGCCTCCCGGCGCTTACCGCAAGATCGCCGGCGAGGCGGGGCGCGCCAGAGGCGTGTTCCCTCCGAGGCGGTGATGCGGGGGGTTCCGGGGGGTCGTCCCCCCGGGCCACTAGGGCGCTCTGGGCCAAGGGGCGGGCGCTGGGTGACAAACCGCTGAGCTCCTGGTGCGCCGATGCTGCCTTAGAGGCAATGGCGCACAGGAGGTACACCCAGTGAGTCACACCGATCCCACCGCGCGTGACACCGCGCCTGACACCCCGCGCCCCGCGCTCACCCGCCGTGCCTTCGTGGGCCTGGCCGGCGCGGCCGGGCTCGGCCTCGCCACCGGCTGCAGCGGCGGCCTGAAGAGCTCCTCAGGCTCTTCCTCCACCGGCACCATCAAGATCGGGTACGTCAGCCCGCGCACCGGCCCGGACGCCGCGTTCACCTCATCTGACCCGTTCGTGCTGGGCAAGGTGCGGGCCGCGCTGGCCAGGGGGCTGACCGTCGGCGGCAGGAAGTACCAGGTCGAGATCTTCACCGCGGACAGCCAGTCCAGCGACACCCGGGCCGCCCAGGTGGCCCAGCAGCTGATCACCCAGAACAACGTGGACATCATGCTCACCACGTCGGCCCCGGAGACCGTCAACCCCGTGTCCGACCAGTGCGAGAGCGCCCACGTGCCGTGCCTGGGCACCATCGTGCCGTGGGAGGCCTGGTTCCTGGGCCGCGGCGGCACGATCGGCCAGACGGCCGCCACGTCCAGCTCCTTTACCTACACCTACCTGTACTTCATCGGCCTGGAAGACGAGCTGGCCGCCAGATCCCGGCCTGGAAGGAACTGAAGACCAACCACAAGGTGGGCGGCCTGTGGCCGAGCGATGCCGACGGCACCGCCTTCCGCGGCGCGTTCACCAAGGCGCTGCCCGGCGACGGCTACAAGCTCACCAACCCGGGCGCCTACTCCGACGGCGCGACCGACTTCACCACGATCATCAGCAAGTTCAAGTCCTCGGGCGTGGAGATCGTCCAGGGCTGCCCGCTGCCCCCTGACTTCGCCACGTTCTGGAAGCAGGCCAGCTCGATGGGGTACCGGCCGCGGATCGCCAGCATCGCCAAGGCCATCCTGTTCCCCAGCGTGGTCGTGGGCCTCGGCCCGCTCGGCGAGAACCTGCTCACCGACGCGTGGTGGACCCCGGGCATGCCCTGGACGTCCTCCTTCGACGGGATGACCTGCCGCCAGTACGCGGACGAGTACCAGGCGGCGACCGGCCAGCAGTGGGCCCAGCCGATGTCGTTCAACTACGCGGTGTTCGAGATCGCGGCGCACGTCCTCGGGTCGGTCAGCGACCCGCACGATCGCCAGGAGGTCGCCGCCCAGATCGGCAAGTCCAAGGGCCAGGTCATCACGGGCAGCTACGACTTCACCAGCGGGCCGGTGAGGAACGTCGCCGTGCATGACGACTTCGCCGGCCAGTGGCAGCAGAGCAAGGACCCGAAGTTCATCTACGACCTCTACGTGGTGAACAACGCGATGGACTCCTCCGTCCCGGTCACCGCCCCGTTCAAGGCCCTGTGAATGGCCCTGTGAATGACACCGTGAGCGGGCCGGAGGCGCTGCTCGACGTGCAGGACGTGCACCAGCAGTTCGGGGCGCTGAAGGTGCTGACCGGGATCAGCCTGGCCGTGCCGCGCGGCCAGGCCGTCGGCGTGGTCGGCCCGAACGGCGCGGGCAAGTCCACCCTGCTCGACATCGTGGCGGGCGGCCGGCGCCCGGACGGCGGCCGCGTCTACCTGGACGGCACCGACGTCACCACGGTCGCGGCCGGCCGCCGGGCCCGGCTCGGGCTGGGCCGCACCTACCAGGTGCCGCGGCCGTTCCCCGCCCTCACCGTCTTCGAGAACGCCCTGGTGGCCGCGGTCCGCGGGGCCGGGCTGCGCCGCCGGGCCGCCTACCAGGTGGCGTACGGGGCGCTGGAGCGGACCGGCCTGGGCGCCCGGGCCAACGCTCCGGCCCGCCAGCTCACCCTGCTGGAACGCAAACGGCTGGAGCTGGCCCGGGCCCTGGCCACGCAGCCGTCGGTGCTGCTGCTGGACGAGATCGCCGGCGGGCTGACCGAGCCGGAGACCGACGCTCTGGTCGCCGCGATCCGCTCGGTGCACGACGCCGGGGTCACCATCGTCTGGGTCGAGCACATCATGCGGGCGCTGACCCAGGTGGTGCAGCGGGCGGTCTGCCTGGCCGACGGCCGGGTGCTGTTCGACGGCAGCCCGGGGGAGATGCTGCGCGACCAGCATGTCCGCCGCGCCTACCTGGGCGGGGCGGTGGCATGACGGCGCTGGCCGTGACCGACCTCGACGCGGGGTACCGGGACTTCCAGGCCCTGTTCGGGGTGAGCCTCGGCCTGGCCGGGGGCGAGACGGTCGCGCTGATCGGCGCGAACGGGGCGGGCAAGAGCACGCTGCTGATGACGATCGCGGGCGCGCTGCGCCCGTGGCACGGGCGGATCACGCTGGACGGCACGGACATCGGCGGGCAGGCCGACCACCAACGGGCCCGGCGCGGCATCGTGATCGTGCCCGAGGGACGCCGCCTGTTCCCCAGCCTCACCGCCGAGGAGAACATCCTGGTCCCGGGCACCCGCCGGGGAGCGGGCCCGTGGACCCTGGACGCCCTGTACGACCTGTTCCCCATGATCGCGGCCCGCCGCTCGCACCGCGCGGGCCTGCTGTCCGGCGGTGAGCAGCAGGCCGTGGCGATCGCCCGGGCGCTGGCCGCCAACCCGCGGGTGCTGCTGTTGGACGAGGTGTCGCTGGGCCTGGCCCCGGCGGTGGTGGACGGCTTCTACCGGCTGCTGCCGCGCATCCAGGAGTCCGGGGTGGGCATCCTCCTGGTCGAGCAGGACATCGACCGGGCCCTGGCGGCCAGTGACCGGGCGCTGTGCCTGCTGGAGGGCCGGGTGGTGATGGCGGGCGACAGCGCCGGCCTGGACCGCGACCGGCTGGTCTCCGCCTACTTCGGTGCGCCTTCCGCCGCTGGATTCTCCGCAACGAGAACCGGCCCGGCGCTCGTGCCTCGCGATAAGCGCGTGCCGCCCGGTGAGCCGGAGGTGCCGCGGTGACGTGGCTCAACGACATCCTGCAGGGGATCTTCGTGGGCGGCGGGTACGCGCTGACCGCGGTCGGCCTGTCCCTCATGTTCGGGGTGATGCGGCTGGTCAACCTGGCCCACGGGGACCTGGCCGTCTGCGCGACCTACCTGGTGACCACCGTGATGGCCGCGCTCGGCGTGCCGTTCGCGGTTGCGCTGGCGCTCATGCTGCCGGTCGCCTTCGCCGCGGGCGCGGTGCTCCAGATGGCCTTGTTCGACCGGGCGCTGCGGACCGGGCCGCTCGCGCCGCTGCTCGTCACGTTCGGCCTGTCGATCATGATCCAGAACCTGCTGCAGCAGACCTACTCGGCGAACGTGCGCGGTGTCCCGGCGGGCAGCATCGACGTGTCCGCCGCGCACCTGGGCGGCCTGGTGCTGCCCTGGCTGTCGGTGCTGAAGCTGGTCCTGGCGCTGGTGGTGATCGGCGGGCTGAGCGCGGCGCTGCGGTTCACCGGCTGGGGCCGGCGGGTCCGGGCCACCTCCGACGACGTGGCCATCGCCCGCCTGCAGGGCATCCGGGTCCGGCCGCTGTTCGCCACGGTGACCGGTATCGCGATCGCGGCCGCGGCGCTGGCGGGCACGCTGGGCGCGGTGACCACCGGGGTGTACCCGACGCTGGGCACGCTGACCCTGATCTTCGCGTTCGAGGCGGTGGTCATCGGCGGCCTCGGCTCGCTGTGGGGGACGCTGCTGGGCGGCATCCTGATCGGCGTCACCCAGGTCCTCGTCTCGCAGGTCAGCGTGCCCTACGCGACGCTCGCCTCGCAGCTGCTGTTCCTGCTCGTGCTGGTGGTCCGGCCGCAGGGCCTGTTCGGCGGCGCCCAGGCCGCCGGGGTGGCCGCGGGAGCGCAGGCATGATGGCGATGAAACGGCCCGGCACGCCGGCGCCGTCCTCCCCGGGCCGGGCCGCGGTCGGCCCGGCCGCCGCGGCGCCGCTGTCGGTCAGCCGGTGGAGCACCGCGGCCACGGTGACCACAGCGTGCGCCGCCGTCGCGGTGGCGGCGGCGGCCCTGGCGCCGTACCTGGTCGGCACCAACGTCACCCAGCCGATGGTGACCCTGTTCCTGCTGGCCGCGATGGCCTCACTGTGGAACCTGCTGGCCGGCTACGCCGGGATGATCTCCTTCGGGCAGCAGGCCTACCTGGGCATCGGGGCCTACGCGCTCTACCTGCTCGGCCGGGCCGGGATCAGCCCGTTCGCGGCCATCGGCCTGGCTGCGCTGGCCGCCGCGGTGTCCTCCGCGGGCATCTTCCTGATCCTGCGGCGGCTGTCCGGCGGATACTTCGCGGTGGCCAGCTGGGTGGTGGCCGAGTGCCTCTTCCTGTACGCCACCACGCAGGCCTGGCTGGGCGGCGGGACCGGGGTCGGGCTGCAGCAGCTGTCCTCGATGGTCCCCGTGGTCCGGGAGGCCGACACCTACTGGACCGCGCTGGCCGTGCTGGTCCTGTGCGCGGGCGGCGGGTACCTGCTGGTCCGCAGCCGGTTCGGGCTGGACAGCCGGGCCACCGGCGGCGACCCGGTCGCCGCCGCGGCGGTGGGCGTGGAGGTGCAGCGGACCCGGCGGCTGGCCTACGTGCTGGCCGCGGCGGGCTTCGGCGCGATCGGCGCGATGCTCCTCATCAGCGGCCTGTACATTGACCCGGCCTCGGTGTTCAGCATCAACTACAGCGCGGACATGCTCTTCATGGTGGTCATCGGCGGGCTCGGCACCATCGAGGGACCGCTCATCGGGGCGCTGGTCCTGTTCGCCGCGCAGCAGGTGCTCGCCCAGTACGGGGCCTGGTACCTGGTGGGCATCGGCGCGCTGGCCATCGCCGTGGTGCTGCTCGCGCCGGCCGGGCTGTGGGGGTCCGTGAGCGGACGCCAGGGCTGGTCCCTGCTACCGGTGGGGTACCGAGTCCGCTCCCCCCGGAGGACCCCATGACCGGCTCCCGGTACACCACCAGCACCGCCCTGCTCGAAGCCCTGCGCGAGGCCGGCGTCCGGTACGCGTTCGCCAACCTGGGCAGCGACCACACCGGCATCCTGGAGGCCTACGCGCTGGCCACCAGGATGGGCACCCTAGACACCCTGCCGGAGCTGGTGCTATCCCCGCACGAGAGCGTGGCGCTCAGCGCGGCCCAGGGCTACGCCCAGGTCAGCGGGTCGGCGCAGGCCGTCCTGGTGCACGTGGACTGCGGCACGCAGAACCTCGGCGGGGCGGTCCACAACGCCGCGCGCGGCCGGGTCCCGGTGCTGATCTTCGCTGGCCTCTCGCCGATGACCGGTGAAGGCGAGCTGCCCGGCAGCCGCACTGAGTTCATCCACTGGCTTCAGGACAGCGCCGACCAGCGGGGCATGCTCCGCGGCTACGCCAAGTACGACCACGAGATCCGCACCGGCCGCAACGTCAAGCAGCTGGTGCACCGGGCCCTGCAGATCGCCCGCAGCGAGCCAGCCGGGCCGGTGTACCTGACCGCGGCCCGCGAGGTGCTGGAGGAGGAGCTGGCCCCGCAGCCGGCCCAGGGTCCGTGGTGGGACCCGGTGGCCCCGGCCGCGCTGGCGGACCAGGTGGCCGACGAGATCGCCGCCGCGCTGGAGGACGCCCGGTCCCCGCTGGTCGTCACCTCCTACCTGGGCCGCGACCCGGCCGCGGTGGCCGCCCTGACCGGGCTGTGTGAGCGGGCCGGGATCGGCGTCCTGGAGTCGGTGCCGATGCGGATGAACTTCCCGGCCAGTCACCCGCTTCAGGTGGGCTACCACTGGAACCAGCCCGAGCAGCATCCGGTGCTGGCCGAGGCGGACGTGATCCTCGTGCTGGGCAGCGACGTGCCGTGGATCCCGGCCCACAACCGGCCGGACCCGGCCGCGCGCTGCTACGTCATCGACGCCGACCCGCTCAAGGCCAGCCTGCCGCTGTGGCACGTCCCGGCCACCCGGTACGCCCAGGCCGACCTGGCCCTCGCCGTCGCGCAGCTGGCGGCCCGGCTGGCGGCGCGCGGGCGGCTGGATGCCGCGGCCGTGGCGGACCGGGCCGCGCGGCGGCGGGCCGTGCACGACGCGCAGCGGGCCGGGTGGGCCCGCCGGGAACAGCCCGCCGCGGATGGCAGCATCACCCCTGAGTACCTGGTCGCCTGCGTCCGCGAGGCCGCGCCCGCGGGCACCCTGTTCCTGACCGAGGCCATCACCAGCTACCCGGTGGTCAGCGAGCACCTGGCGGTCAGCGAGCCGGGCTCGCTGCTCGGCTCCGGCGGCGGCTCGCTGGGCTGGGCCGGCGGCGCGGCCGTGGGCGCCAAGCTGGCCGCTCCGGAGCGGACCGTGGTCAGCCTGGTCGGGGACGGGTCATACCTGTTCGCCGTGCCGTCCTCGGTGCACTGGATGGCCCGGCGCTACCAGGCGCCCTCGCTCACCGTGATCCTCGACAACCAGGGCTGGAAGGCTCCGTCGCTATCCACCCTGGCCGTGCACCCCTCCGGGGAGCTCGCGGCCGGCGGCTTCGCCGCCAGCTTCGCGCCCGAGGCGGACCTGCCCGAGATCGCGGCCGCGGCGGGCGGCGCGTACGCGCGCACGGTGACCGCGGCGGCGCGCCTGCAGGAGACGCTGGGCGAGGCGCTGGCGCAGGTCCGCGGCGGCCGCTCGGCGGTGGTGAGCGTGCACGTGCCACCGGTGTGATCCGGGGGACTGTCCATCAGGGAGTGGGAGGAGCCGTCATGGCCCGGCTGGAGAGCAAGGTCGCCCTGATCACCGGGGGTGAGAGCGGGATCGGCCTGGCCTGCGCCCGGTTGTTCGTGGCGGAAGGGGCCCGCGTGCACCTGGCCGGGCTGGCCCGCGGCCGCCTGGAGGCGGCCGTGGCTGAGCTGGGGCCGGACGTGGCCGACTTCAGCGTCACCGACGTCACGGTGGAAGCCCAGGTCGTGGCGGCGCTGGCGCAGGCGGCGGCCCGGTTCGGCGGGCTGGACATCCTGTTCAGCAACGCGGGCATCAGCGGGGAGATCGCGCCTCTTACCGACTACCCGGCCGACGTGTTCCGCCGCGTCCTGGACGTGCACGTGCTCGGCGCCTTCTTCGTGCTGAAGCACGGGCTGCCCGGGCTGCGGGACGGCGGCAGCGTGATCATCAACTCCAGCGTGGTCGGGCTGACCTCGGACGCGGGCATCTGCGCCTACGCCACGGCCAAGCATGCGCAGGTCGGCCTCATGCGGACGGCTGCGAAGGAGATGGCCGGCCGCGGCATCCGGGTGAACACCGTGCACCCGGGGCCGACCGACACGGACTTCCAGCGGGCCATTGAGGTCTCCGCGACGGGCGCACCGCCCGAGGTCGCGGCGCGCATCTTCGACGCCCGGATCCCGCTGGCCCGGCACGCGTGCCCGGAGGAGATCGCCCGCTCCGTGCTCTACCTGGCCAGCCCGGACAGTTCCTTCGTGACCGGCGCGGCGCTTCCGGTGGACGGCGGCATGCACATCTGATTGCCCATGAACTCCCTCCCGAGTACGCAGTGAAATCGATTGTGCCGGGGATGTGATATGCGTCACGGCCGGTGGAACGTTATGTGATGCTATGCCCGGCATGTCACGCGCCGTGGCAGCCGGGCAGCTCTCGCAGGGGGATCAGGGTCAGATGGTGCACGTTAACAACTTCACATACGGGCTGGTCACACCAGTGCTTGGTTATGTGATGTCCAGCCTGGGCTGCTTCCTTGGCCTGCGCTGTACCACGCGGGCCCGGGCCTCGCATGGCGCGCAGCGTGCCCGGTGGCTGCTGCTGGCCACGGTCTCCATCGCGACCACCGGGATCTGGGTCATGCACTTCGTGGCCATGCTCGGGTTCACCATCCCGGGCCAGGCCATCACCTACAGCGTGCCGGTCACCATCTTGTCCATGCTGATCGCGGTGGTGGTGGTCGGTCTCGGGCTGCTGATCGTCGGGTTCGGCAGCGCCCGCTGGCGCACGCTAGTGCTCGGCGGCGTGATCATCGGGTTCGGCGTGGCCAGCATGCACTACATCGGGATGGCCGCCATGCGGATGCCGGACACGGTCCGGTACGACAGCACGCTGGTCGTGGTATCGGTGGTCATCGCGGTGGTGGCCGGGACGGCCGCGCTGTGGGCGGCGCTGCGGCTGGCCACCGTGGGGGCCACGCTGGTCGCGTCGCTGATCATGGGCGTGGCGGTGAGCGGGATGCACTACACCGGCATGGCCGCCATGCGGGTCTACGGCACGCCCAATCCCGGGATGCTGGCCAGCATGTCGGGCGGCGTCAGCGCGCAGGTATTCCTGCTGCCGCTCATCGTCGGCATCAGCCTGCTCGCCTTCGCCCTCACCGTGGTCATCTCGCTGTCGCCGACCGAGGCCGAGATGCGGGAGGATGCCGCCCTGATGGCGCACCTGTCCGGCCGGGCACCAGAGCCCTCCCTCGGGGTGCACGGGCCTGCCAGCCGGGGAGCGGGGCCTGGCGATCCCGAAGCTGGGCGCTGGTTCCGGCCGGGTCACTAAACGCCTATCCCGGCGTCCCTTTTCGCCCGATGTGAGCGATCTCACCCGCGGCCGGGGTGAAGCCTGGGTGAAGCCTGCAATCGATAGCAGGCTGGCCGGCCAAGCTGGGAAGCGTACGGGCTGGGCCGGGGCAGGGGCCCCCGGCCAGGAGGGAGGCCCTGCTTCTCATGGTGCACGTCAGCAACTTCACGTACGGCCCGGTCACGCCGGTCCTCGGGTTTGTGATGTCGAGCCTGGGCTGCTTCCTGGGCCTGCGCGCCGCGACCCGGGCCCGCGCCTCACACGGGGCGCGGCGGGTCCGGTGGCTGCTGCTGGCCACAGTGTCCATCGCGACCACCGGGATCTGGGTCATGCACTTCGTGGCCATGCTCGGGTTCACCATCCCGGGCCAGACGATCACCTACAGCGTGCCGGTCACCATCTTGTCCATGCTGATCGCGGTGATCGTGGTCGGCATCGGCTTGCTCATCGTGGGCTTCGGCAGCGCCAGCTGGCGCAACCTGCTTACCGGCGGCGTGATCATCGGGTTCGGCGTGGCCAGCATGCACTACATCGGCATGGCCGCGATGAAGATGCCGGACACGGTCCGGTACAGCAACGCGCTGGTCGCGGCCTCGGTGCTGATCGCGGTGGTGGCCGGGACGGCCGCGCTGTGGGCCGCGGTCCGGCTGGCTACCGTGACAGCCACCCTCGTCGCGTCGCTGATCATGGGCGTGGCGGTGAGCGGGATGCATTACACCGGCATTGCCGCCATGCGCGTCTACGGCACCCAGGACCCCGGGATGCTGGCCGGGATGTCCGGCGGCGTCAGCGCGCAGGCGTTCCTGCTGCCGCTCATCATCGGCATCAGCCTGCTCGCCTTCGTGCTCACGGTGATCATCTCGCTGTCGCCGACCGAGGAGGAGATGCGGGAGGACGCCGCCCTGATGGCCCACCTGTCCGGCCGGCCGCCGGAGCCCTCCCGGGGGACCCACCGAGCGGGCGGCCCGCCCGCGGGACGGTCCCCGGGCGGCCCGGGCCACTACGGGGAGGACCCGGGCGACCCGGACGCCGGGCGCTGGTTCCGCCCGCAGTCCTTAGCGCTCCGCGGCGGGCTCGCTGACCCAGCTTTTCGCGGACACGGCGTCCTACCTGTGCATATCCGGGCGTAAATCGGGGAATTGGTCTCCGGGACGGTGCCTGGCTGGGCCAGCGGCCGGACACTTACCGTGTCCGGGCCGCCGGGACTGGCGGCCCGGGACCTGGCGGCGCGCAGTGTGCCGCAGAGCCGCCAGGCCAAGTGTCGTACCCGCGTGGAATGCTGAGTTCCTAGGCCCAGCGGGGTGCCGGGGGACGGGTGCTGCCGTTCGGGGTAGCGGCGCGGCACGTGACATGTCCCCAGCCAGGCCAGCTGAATGGGGGACGTCTGGTGACAACGGTGATCGCCGTGATCGCCGCGTTGCTCGCGGCGTTCTGCTTCGCCGTGGCCGCACTCGTGCAGCAGACCGTGGCCCGGGCGACCGGGGCGGACGAGGCCATGCACCCGCGGCTGCTGCTGGACCTGGCCCGCAGGCCCCTCTGGCTGGCGGGGATCGGGCTGGACGCCCTGTCGTTCTTCATCCTGGCCTTCGCCCTGGCGTTCGGGCCGCTGGCCCTGGTCCAGCCGCTGGCCTCGCTCGACGTGCTGTTCGCGCTGCCGCTCATCGCCCGGCAGCAGGGGCGCCGGCTCACCCTGCACGATGGGCTGGGCGCGGCGACCGTGGCGGGCGGGATCGTCATCTTCCTGACCGTGGCCCCGCCCAGCGGCGGGGTGAAGACACCCAGCCTGGGCGATTGGGCCCCGGTGTTCGTCGCGGCGGGGACGCTCAGCGTGGTGACGGCCCTGGCCGGGCTGCGGGTCACCGGGAAAGCCCGGGTCATCTGGCTGGCCGTGGCCGCGGGCTCGGTCTACGGGGTCCTGGCCGCGCTGACCAAGGCCACCGTGGACGTGGTGGCCAGCCGCGGCGTGGGGTCCCTGGCCACCTGGGAACCGTGGGCCCTGCTGCTGTGCGGGATCGCGGGGGCCCTGCTCGGGCAGAGCGCGTACAGCTCCGGCGCGCTGTCCCTCAGCCTGCCGGTGCTGGACACGCTGGCGCCGATCGTCGCCGTGGTCATCGCGGCCACCGTGTTCGACGAGAAACTGGCCTCCTCGGCCTGGCAGCTGGGCCTGCAGCTGGCGGGCGGCGCGCTCGCGGTGGCCGGCATCGCCGTGCTCAGCCGCTCGTCGATCGTGGCCGCCGAGACCGTGGACGGCCGGGAGCGGGCCCTGGCCCGGATGGGTGCCGCAGCGTTCGAGGCGGAGTGATTACGCATACCGGGCACCGACCGCGTAAGAATGAGCCATGAGTAAGCAGTCGAAGCCGCCGCCTCCCGGGGACAAGCCGACACCGACGGCGCCCCCGCCCCCGCCGGGCTGGCGGCACTGGCTGTGGCCGGCCGCGCTGATGGCGGCCCTGGTGCTCTTCCTCTTCCTGCCCCGGTTCGGCGGGGTGACCTCGGTCAACCTGAGCTACTCCACGTTCATCAGCGACGTCAACGCGCACAAGGTCAAGACGTTCACGCTGGACAACAGCACCGGGTCCACCGCCCCGGCGACCGGCACGCTGAAGAACGGCAACAACTACACCACGGTCATCCCGCTCCCGTTCGCCGGCACGCCCCTGGAAACCACGCTGCAGACGGCGAACGTGGAGATCAACGCGGCCGCCCCCAGCAGCGGGCTGGGCACCGAGCTGCTCTACTGGCTCATCCTGCTGGCCCCGTTCATCGTCGTGTTCTGGCTGGTCCGGCGGATGGCCCGGGCCGGCGGGGCGGCGGGCGGCGCGCTGGGCGGGATCATGGGGGTCGGCCGGGCCCGGGCCAAGGTCTTCGACGCCGAGCGCCCGCAGACCAAGTTCGCCGACGTGGCCGGCTACGAATCCGCCAAGCGGGAGATCAGCGAGGTCGTGGACTTCCTGAAGCACCCGGAGCGCTACCGGCGGCTGGGCGCGGTGGCCCCCCGCGGCGTGCTGATGGTCGGCCCGCCCGGTACCGGCAAGACGCTGATGGCCCGCGCGGTAGCGGGCGAGGCCGAGGTGCCGTTCATCTCGGTCACCGGCTCCAGCTTCGTGGAACTGTTCGTGGGCGTGGGCGCGGCCCGGGTCCGTGACCTATTCACCGAGGCCCGCAAGCGGGCCCCCTGCATCATCTTCGTGGACGAGATCGACGCGATCGGCTCCCGCCGCGCGAGCGGCGGCGCGTACGTGTCCAACGACGAGCGGGAGCAGACGCTCAACCAGCTGCTGGCCGAGATGGACGGGTTCGACACCACCCAGGGCATCGTGGTGCTGGGCGCGACTAACCGGCCCGAGGTGCTGGACCCGGCGCTGCTGCGGCCAGGCCGGTTCGACCGGCAGATCACGATCCCGCTGCCGAACCTCGCGGAACGGGCCGCCATCCTCACCGTGCATTGCCAGGGCAAGACGCTGGCCCCCGATGTGGACCTGAACGTGGTGGCCCGGGGTACCCCCGGCTTCTCCGGCGCCGACCTGGCCAACCTGGTCAACGAGGCGGCCATCTTCGCGGTCCGGGCCGGCCGGGAGAACATCGCCATGGCGGACTTCAGCGACGCCCGGGAGCGCATCCTGCTGGGCAGCCGGGCCGACTCGAACCTGCTGCTGCCCGAGGAGAAGCGGGCCGTGGCCATCCACGAATCCGGGCACGCCCTGGTGGCGGCGCTGTCCCCGCACGCCGACCCGGTGGCCAAGGTCACGATCCTGCCCGCCGGGCAGGCGCTGGGCGTGACCGAGCAGCTGCCGCTGGTCGAGCACCACCTCTACGGCGAGGACTACCTGAACGAGTCGCTGGCCGTCCGGCTGGGCGGGCGGGCCGCCGAGCTGGTCGTGCTGGGCCAGGGATCCACTGGCGCCGCCAACGACCTGGCCTCGGCTACCGACCTGGCCATCAAGATGGTCCGCGAGTTCGGCCTGTCCAGCAAGCTGGGGCCGGTCGGCTACCCGGAGGGCGGCTCGGTGTTCCTCGGCGGCGGCGGCCCCGGGATGTCCAGCCGGCCCTACGCCGAATCCACCCAGGCCGTGATCGACGCCGAGGTCTCCCGGCTGCTCCGCGAGGCGGAAGAGCGCGCGGTCACGCTCATCCGCACGCATCAGGGTGACCTGGACCGGCTGGCCGATCTGCTGGTGGAGCGGGAGACGGTGGACGGCGACGAGGTGTACCGGCTGCTCGGCCTGGCCGTGCCCGCACACCAGACCGAGGGCCAGCAGATCGCGCCCGGCCGGGCGGCCGTTACGGCGGCGCACGCCACCCCCAGCCCCGTGCCCAGTGCTGGGATGAACAGTGGTGGGATGAACAGTGGTGGCATGAGCAGTGGTGGCGCGCCCGGTGGTGGTGTGCCGTGGTGGCGCGCCCGGTGGTGGCGTGCACAGTGGTGGTGTGCACAGCGGCGTGCCTGGCGCCCCGGCCGACCCGCCCCGGCCTGACGCGCAGGGGTGAGTGCTGGCGCCACCCCGGCCGACCGGATAGGCTCACCGCCATGCGACACAGCAGCCCGCTCCAGCAGTGGTGGCGCCGCCGTTAGGCGGTTGCTGGTTTCGCGTACTCACACAGCCAGAGGCGACCGTCCGGTAACGGCGGTCGCTTCGTGCGTTCGCCTGGCGCCGGCCGCAAGCCCCCTCAGAAAGCAGGCGACCAGGTGGATCCGCAGCTAGTCCAGCGGACGGAATTCGTCACGGCCGGTGGCGTCCGCGTCACCCGTACCGCCGAGCCGTTCAGCCCGGACGTCCTGCCCGGGATGACCCGGAGCGTGGACGAGCGGCGCGGCGGGGTGCTCAGCTCCGGCATGGAGTACCCGGGCCGCTACAGCCGCTGGCACCTGGCCTACGTGGACCCGTGCGCGGAGATCGTGGCCCGCGGCCGCCGGATCTGCGTCCGGGCCCTGAACACCAGGGGCGAGGTGCTGCTCCCGGTGCTCGGCGAGGCGCTGCTGCGGGCCGGCCAGCCGCTTCCCGCCCCGGATGCGCGCGAGATCGGGGTGGTCATTCCCGAGCCGTCCGGCCTGGTCGCCGAGGAGGACCGCAGCCGGCGCCCTACCGTGTTCAGCGCGCTGCGCGAGGTGATCGCCGCGTTCGCGGGCGACGACCCGCATCTCGGCCTGTACGGCTCGTTCGGCTACGACCTGGCCTTCCAGTTCGAGCCGGTCCGGCTCCGCCGCGACCGCGCCGCAGGCCAGCGTGACCTGGTCCTGCATCTCCCGGACGAGCTGTACGCCCTGGACCGCAAGCGCGAATCGGCCGTGGTCTACCGCTACGAGTTCACGGTCGGGGGGGCCAGCACCGAGGGGTTGCCGCGGGAGACGGCGCCGGCGCCGGTCCGGGTGACCAGGCCCGCGAGCGGCCGCGTTGCGGAGAATCAAGCCGGACCCGGGCCGGACGGGACCTTTCGCGCGCGGCCGGAACCGGGCGCGTTCGCGGAGGTGGTGCGGCAGGCCAAGGAGCGGTTTGCGCGCGGTGACCTGTTCGAGGTGGTGCCCAGCCACGTGTTCCGCGGCGCGTGCGACTCCCCGGCCGCGTTCTACGAGACGCTCCGGCAGGTAAATCCGGCTCCGTATGAGTTCTTCTTCAACCTCGGGGAAGGTGAGAGCCTGGTCGGCGCCTCGCCGGAGATGTTCGTGCGGGTCAGCGGGGACCGGGTTGAGACGTGCCCGATCTCCGGCACGATCCGGCGGGGCGCTGACCCCCTGGGCGACGCCGAGAACATCCGCACCCTGCTCAACTCGGCCAAGGAAGAGTCCGAGCTGACCATGTGCACCGACGTGGACCGCAACGACAAGTCCCGGGTCTGCGTGCCGGGCAGCGTGACCGTCATCGGCCGCCGGCAGATCGAGATGTACAGCCGCCTCATCCACACGGTCAACCACATCGAGGGACGGCTGCGGCCCGGCCTGGACGCGCTGGACGCGTTCCTGTCCCACATGTGGGCGGTCACCGTGACCGGGGCGCCCAAGGCCTGGGCCATGCAGTTCATCGAGGACCACGAGGACGCCCCGCGCTGCTGGTACGGCGGCGCGGTCGGGGTCATCGGGTTCGACGGCAGCATGAACACCGGACTCACCCTGCGCACCGCCCACATCCGCGACGGCGTGGCGGCGGTCCGGGCCGGGGCGACGCTGCTGTTCGAGTGCGACCCGGAGGCCGAGGAGGCCGAGACCCACCTGAAGTCCCGGGCCCTGCTGGAGACGCTGGCCCAGGCCCAGGCGGCCCTCGGGGACGGGGAGCCGGGCCGCGCGGACCCCGGGGCAGGCCAGGCCGGGCCGGCCGGGCGGCCCGGCCAGGGCCTGCGGGTGCTGCTGGTCGATCACCAGGACTCGTTCGTGCACACACTGGCCAGTTACTTCCGGCAGGAAGGCGCCGAGGTGATGACGCTGCGGGCCGGGTTCCCGCCGTCCGCGCTCGATGACTACCAGCCCGACCTGGTCGTGCTGTCGCCCGGGCCGGGGCAGCCGTCTGACTTCGGCTGCGACGCCCTGCTCGCCGAGCTGGACGCGCGCGGGCTGCCCGCGTTCGGCGTCTGCCTCGGCCTGCAGGCCATGGTGGAGCACGCCGGGGGAGAGCTGGGCCTGCTCGCTGAGCCACAGCACGGCAAGCCCGGCCGGGTCCTGCGGGCCGGCCCGGCCGGCCCGGGGCTGCTCGCCGGGCTGCCCGAGGAGTTCACGGCGGGCCGCTACCATTCCCTGCACGCGGTGCCCGGGCAGGTCAAGGGCGCGTTCGCGGTGACCGCCGTGACGCCGGACGGCGTGGTCATGGCCATCGAGGACGAGCAGGCGGGCCGGTGGGGGGTGCAGTTCCACCCGGAGTCGATCCTGTCCGCCTCGGGCCGGGCGGGCCACCAGGTCATCGCCAACCTGCTCCGCCTCTGCCGGGCCCGGGCTGGCCTGATCCCCTCATGATCACCGGCTCGGCCCGCCCGCCCGTCGGCTAGCCTCGGGTGGCCTGGCCCGCATTCACCACCAAGACGCCGTGGGCCAGGGCTAGCCGCACCCGGGCCAATCATCGGCTGGACCTCACCGCTCCGCGCGGCGGCCCGGCCATCCCCCGGCTGCCTGTGAAGGCTGATACGTCGGCGGCTGGACCAAACACCACGCCCCCGGGCCGCGTTTATTAGGTGACCCTGGACGCGGAGGCCCGATGACCTTTGATGACTTCGCCGACGCCCGGCTGCCGGCCGTGCTGCGCTTCGCCACCGCGCTGACCGGAGATCCCGACCTGGCCAAGGACCTAGTCCAGGAGGTCCTGATCCGCGTGAGCAGGCGGTGGCCGGACATCGGCCAGCTGGAACGGCCCGAAGCCTACGTCCGCAAAATGGTGGTCAACGAGCACCTGTCGTGGCGGCGCCGGTCCTGGCGGCTGATCCCGTCCGGGACCGGCAGCCACCTCACCGCGCTCCCCGCACCAGACCCCGCCGACGGGTACATCGACCGCCAGGCCCTGCTGGCCGAACTGGCAAAGCTGTCCCCTCGGCAGCGCAGCGCACTGGTGCTCCGCTACTACGAGGGCTACTCCGACGCGGAGATCGCTGACGTCATGGGCTGCACCCAGAGCACCGTCCGCGGGCACGTCTTCAAAGCGCTCGCGGCCTTGCGGGTCGAACTGGACCAGCCACTGGCGACCGCCGCCCCCAGAAAGGAGACCCACTAATGGACGGTCGGAGAAAGGCACCGGTACGGACCGAAGCCGATATCCGCGCCGCCCTCACGGAACTGGGGCGCCGGGCCCCGAGCGCCGAGGACGTACTCAGCGAACTGCGTGACTCCGGCCGGGGCCGGAGGCGGACCCGGCGGCCCGGGCGGGCGCGGCTCGCGGTGGCTACCGCAGCAGCGGTGACCGCGACCGCGGTCACCCTGGCCCTGACGCTCGGCGGCTCACCCAGCCGACCTAGCGGGCCGCATGCCTTCCCGGTCCTCCCGGATCCCCCGGTATCAGCTGGCGGCGCGCCGATCGCCGTGTCACCTGGCCCGCATCCGTCTTCCGCATCGCTGGCCAAGGCCATGCTGACCGCGTTCAACGCCGCCGCCGACGATCTGGCCTATCAAACGGCGGCGTACGTCACGGCGGGCCATCTGACCCAGGCCGACCGGACGTGGAGCTGGCCCGCCGTCCCCAGCCCCGGCCAGCTGGAGTACGCACGAGATGCTTTCAGCGCTATTCCCCGGGGGGCATCCCGGGCGACCGCCTCGGTGAAACTGACCGAGGACGACAGCTACACCACCGTCGTCCCGCGCCCCTCGAAATACGGCCAGAACGAGCACGCCCGCCTGGCCGTCGTCTGCTATGCCGGGACCGGGCAGACCGGCTGCGGCTGGGGAAGATATGAAACCCCGGCCGGAACCTGGTCACAGCACACCGCAGTCATGCCCTACATCGACTACACCCCTACCCCGCGCGGAACTGACCTCGCCCAGCAGATCGCCCGGGGTCAATGGCGCATCGCCGGGCACACCCGGCTACGCGGCCAGCCGGCCATCAAGCTCGTCCAGACCCATTCCGGCACCTACCAGGGGAACCCGGTGACCCTCTGGGTCAGCACCGTCACCAGCCTGCCGCTCCGCCTGATCTGGGTGTATGAGAAGACCATCGAGACGAACAACTGGTACTACCTGCCAGCCAGCCAGGCCAACCTCGGGCACCTGCAAGTACCCATCCCCCCTGGCTACCCGCGCTCGCCCTGACCGCGCTCATCAGGCGGGGCCGGCCGCCTGGGCGGCCTGCTCGGCGGCCATCCGGGTGAGGTACCGGCGCTCGGGCACGCTGGTGGCCCGGCGCGCCGCCTCCCGGTAAGCCGACGCGGCCTGGCCGTGCTGACCGGCCAGGCCGAGCAGGTGCGCGCGGGTGGCGAGCAGCCGGTGGTAGCCAGCCACCCGGCGGTCGGACTCCAGCTCAGCCAGCGCGCCGAGCCCGGCGGCCGGGCCGCGCACCCGGGCTACCGCGACCACCCGGCTCAGGCTGCTCACCGGGTTCGGCGCAACCCGGTCCAGCAGGTCGTAGAGGGCGAGGATCTGCGGCCAGTCGGTGCTGTCCACGTCCGGCGCCTCGTCGTGCACCGCGGCGATGGCGGCCTGCAGCTGGTAGGGCCCGACGGCCTTCCCCCCGGCGGCCTTCCCCCCGGCGGCCAGCGCCCCGGTGACCAGCGCCACTCCCTCGGCGATGAGGGCCTGGTCCCAGCGGCTGCGCTCCTGCTCGGCAAGGGGTACCAGTTCGCCGCCCGGGCTCGTGCGCGCAGGGCGCCGGGCCTCGGTCAGCAGCATCAGCGCGAGCAGCCCGGCCACCTCGCGATCATCGGGCAGCAGCCGGTGCAGCCAGCGGGCCAGCCTGATCGCCTCACCGGACAGGTCCGGGCGGGTCAGCTGCTCACCCTGGGCCGCCGCGTACCCCTCGTTGAAGATCAGGTAGAGCACATGCAGCACCGCGCGGAGCCGATCGCCGCGCTCCGCTTCGCCGGCTGGCACGGTGAGCGGCACATCGCTGGCCCTGATCGCCTGCTTGGCCCGGCTGATCCGCTGGGCCATGGTCGCCTCGGGGACCAGGAACGCCGCGGCGATCTGGGCCGTGGTCAGGCCGCCCACCGCGCGCAGGGTCAGCGCGATCTGGCTGGGCGCGGACAGGGCCGGGTGGCAGCAGCCGAACAGCAGGGCCAGCGAGTCGTCCCGGTCCTGGCCCGGGTCCGCGTCGGCGGCCGGGCTGAGCAGCTCGGACTGCGGGGTCGCCACCGCGACCCGGTCCTCCCGGCGGCGGCGGGACGACTCGCTGCGCGCGGCATCCATCAGCCGCCGGGCCCCCACGGTGATCAGCCAGCCCCGCGGGTTCTCCGGGATTCCCTCGCGGGGCCACTGCAGCGCGGCGGCCAGCAGGGCTTCCTGGGTGGCGTCCTCGCAGAGGTCGAAGTGCCCGAAGCGGCGCAGCAGCGCCCCGAGGACCTGCGGCGCCAGCTCGCGCAGCAGGTCCCCGGGGTCCTGGTCGGTGGTCATCAGGGCTCCGGCCCGGGCGCCGTCAGGGGTTGGTGTCGGACTCGTGCATGATCGGCCAGAGTTCGACCGGGTCCTGGTCGGCCCACGGCATGTCCGCGGCGATCTGCTCGGCCCGCTCGTCGTTCTCGCAGTCCAGCAGGTAGAAGCTGGCGATGTACTCCTTCGTCTCCAGGTACGGCCCGTCGGTGATCGCGGGCGCACCGTCCCGCCTCCGGACCAGCTTGGCGTTCACCTCGTCGGCCAGCCCGTACGCGCCGATCAGCTCGCCCGTCCCGGCGTACTTGCGGTTGAACGCATCCTGCTTGGCGATGGCCGCCGGCCACTCATCCGCGGGGATCGAGTCCCACTTTTCCTGGTTACCGTAGATCAGCATCAGGTATTTCATCCCGGTTATCCTTCCCGTTCGCGCACCCCGCCGGCGCGCTCCCCTCGGTCAGTCGGAGCCGCCGGGGCGTCCTCTACGTCGCCGTCCCCATCCCTCCCATCCTGGCGGGGGGCTGCCCCGGGTGTCGCCCGGCCCCGCTATGGTGCGGAGCCATGAGAAGTGTCCAGCCTGAGGTGTTCCTCGTCGCCCAGCCCGCCATCGACTACGGCCAGCTTGCCGCGTACCTGCGGGAGGTAGGCGGTGAGCAGTGGCTGGAGCGGCTCGACCGGGGCGAGCTGGCCTCCGGGGACAAGGCCGGTGGTCAGAAGGCCGGTGGTCAGAAGGCCAGCGACGCGCAGAACCTGGCCGAGTTCGCCGGCAAGATGTGCTACCGGGCCTGGGAGCCAGGGCTGAACCCGAACGTCCGCCGGGTCCGCAACGACCACGAGGCCTACCTGCAGAACATCCTCAAGCAGGCGCACGGGTCGGTGCTGGAGCACGCCAGCTTCACGTTCGTGCTGCACAACGTGAGCCGCGTGTTCACCCATGAGCTCGTCAGGCACCGTCCCGGCACCGCGGTGTCGCAGGAGTCGCTGCGCTTCGTCCGGCTGGACGAGATCCCGTTCTGGTTCCCGGAGTGGGCCCGGGAGGATCCGGAGCTGATGAAGCGGGCCACCGCGCTGCTCGGCCAGATGGAGGAGTTCCAGCGCTGGATGGCGGGGCATTTCCGGCTGGACGACGAGGGCGTGCCGTTCCACGAGAAGAAGGAGAAGACCTCATTCATGCGGCGGCTCGCGCCGGACGGGGTGGCGACCGGCATCGTCTGGACGGCGAACATCCGGACGCTGCGGCACACGATCGAGGCCCGGACCGATCCCGGGGCCGAGGAGGAGATCCGGCTCGTGTTCGGCCGGATCGGCGAGATCATGCGGGCCGAGGCGCCCGCCTTGTTCGCCGACTACGAGGTGCGGGACGGGGCCTGGGTACCCCGGTGGCGGAAGGTCTGAGCGGCGAGCGTCCTGGCGGCCGGGTCAGGTACCCGCCCGGCCGGGTCAGCCGGGCAGCCGCGCCTCGGCGCAGGACTGCGGGTCGCAGTGCAGGCGGTCGTCGCCGGCCCGGCGGGCCAGGACCCGCAGCGTGGCCCGGACCATGGCGGGCGGGCCGCTGACGAACACGTCGCAGTCCTGCCAGCTGGCCTGGTGCCGCAGCACGTCGTGCAGCGGGCCGTGCAGGCCGCCGGCGCCAGGGTCGTCGGACAGCGCGATGACCGCCTCCAGCCGTGCGCAGGCCGACTCCAGCCGGGCCAGGTCAGGCAGGTCGTAGAGGTCCGGCCGGCGGCGGGCCCCGAGGAACAGCCGGACCCGGCGGGCCGCCCCGCTGCCCTGGCGGGCGGCCAGCCCCTCGATGATCGCCTTGATCGGCGCGAAGCCGGTGCCGCCCGCGACGCAGAGGATGTCGCGGGCTGAGCCGTGGTCCACCACCATGGTGCCCCGGGCCGGCCCGAGCAGGACCGTGTCGCCCGCGCCGGTGTCGTGCACCAGCGTCGTGCTGACCTGGCCGCCGGGAATGGCGCGGATATGCAGGTCCAGCGTGCCGTCGCGCCGGGGCGCGTTCGCGATGGAGTAGTTCCGCCAGACCCGCGGCCAGCGCAGCACCTGCACGCTCAGGTATTGGCCGGGCTGGTACGGGAATGGCTGGCCGGGCCGGACGGTGAGCACGGCCAGATCGGGGCAGCGCCGTTCGTGCCGGACCACCTCCGCCACCCACCACGGCGGCTCAGCGGCCACGTCCTGGGCCGCCGCGGCCATCACCGAGCAGATGTGGCTGATCGCGGTGTGCCAGGCGGCCGCCGTTTCCTGGTTCCAGGCCGGCCCGTGGACCAGGCGCAGCGCGGTCGCCAGGGTCTCGCCGAAGACCTGGTAGTGCCGTTCCTGGACGCCGTACTTGCGGTGGTCGCGGCCCAGTTCGGCCAGGTACTCGTGCAGCGACTGCGGGCTGTCCATGCTCCAGGCGCACCGGGCCAGTGCCGCGCAGAGTGCCCTCCGCTGCTCGTCCATGGCCAGCGGGAACATGGACCGCAGTTCCGGGTGGGCCGTGAAGAGAAGGCTGTAGAAATAGGCCATCTCCTTATCCGCGGCCGGGCCCGCCTCCGTGAGGGTTTGTTTCAGGATTGTGTAATCAGGCGTCGCTAGCCGGTAACTCAATTCAGGGCATTCTTTTCCGGCACCGGGTGCGGTTTCCGGGGCGTGCCCGCCCGGGGTGGCCGGCGGGCTCCCGTACGGCTGGCGTCTGGTCCGCTGATGTCCGGGATTATGAGGCTGAGCAGGAAGGATACCTGAGTGCACCGCGAGGGGCCGGGGCGGGTCGCCCGGCCTGGGCCCCGCCTGGCCCGGGCCGGGCGGGGCCGGGGCCGGATTCTGCGCCGGTTCCTCACCGGGAATGCCGCCGCCCGCTGTATTCGCCACGCCCTGAATTGTGGCAGCAGTGCATGCTATCGACAAGTCATTCCGGGTAAGCCCGGATCGGCGCCGGGTCAGGCGCTTATTAGCCAGGGCACTACTAAATTACGTAGTTAATAAGGAGAATTCCCCCCGCCGGAGGTGCGCCTGCCATTACCGGCCGGGGCCGCGGCACAGGCTGGCCGGGCGCAGCACCGGGAACGGCCAGTCCTACGATGATGCGATGACGTCAGCCGGGTACCTCCGCTTTCCGCATATCCACGGTGACCTGCTCACGTTCGTGGCCGAAGACGACGTGTGGCTGGCGCCGCTGGACGGCGGCCGGGCGTGGCGGCTGTCTGCGGACCGGGCCGAGGCCGCCAGCCCGCGGTTCTCCCGCGACGGGCAGTGGGTGGCCTGGGCCAGCTGGCGCGATGGCCCGGCCGAGGTGTACCTGGCCGGGGTGGACGGCGAGCGGGGCCGCCGCCTCACCTACTGGAGTGATCAGTCTGCCCGGGTGTGCGGCTGGACGCCGGGCGGCGAGGTACTGGCCGTGAGCGCGACCGGCCAGGCCTTCGAGCGGCAGGGCTGGGCGTACGCGGTCCCGGTGGATGGGGGTGCGCCGGAGCGGCTGGGGTTCGGCCCGGTCGCCGACGTGACCCTGGAGGACAGGGCCCGGGCGCTGCTGAACGGCAGCTGGGGACGGGACCCGGCCTTCTGGAAGCGGTACCGGGGCGGCACCGCGGGACGGCTGTGGACCTCGGCGGGCGGCGCCCCGTTCCAGCGCATCCTGGCCGGCCTGACCGGGCAGTTCAGCAGTCCCATGCTGGTCGGTGACCGGCTGGCGTTCCTGTCCGACCACGAGGGCACGGGCAACGTGTACTCGTGCCGGCTGGACGGTTCCGGCCTGCTCCGGCACACCGACCACGACGGCGGGTACGCCCGCCAGGCCGGCACGGACGGCACCCGGGTGATCTACCAGTGCCGCGGCGAGCTCTGGCTGCTGGACAGCCTTGCGCCGGACAGCCAGCCCCGGCCGCTCAGCGTCAGCCTGGGCTCGGCGTCCACCGCCCTGGCCCCCCGCCTGATCTCGGCCGCGGACCACCTGGGCGACCTGTCCTGCGACTACACCGGCCTGGCCAGCGTGATCGAGGTCCGGGGCACGGTGCACTGGCTCACCCACCGCGACGGCCCGGCCCGGGCGCTGGCCGTCGAGCCGGACGTCCGGGCCCGGATGCCCCGGGTGCTGGGCCGCGACGGCCTGGTCGTCTGGGTCAGCGACGCCGGGGGCGTGGACAGCCTCGAGGTCGCCCCGGCCGATGGCCCCGGTGGTCCCGAGCTGCCCGCGGCGGATGCCTCCGGCGGGCCCGCGGCGGATGGCTCCGAGGTGCCGGCGCCGGAATCTGCGGGCGGGTCCGCGGGTGGCCCGCGCCGGCTCGCCGCCGGCGAGCTGGGGCTGGTCAACGAGCTGGCGGCCGCCCCGGACGGGTCCACGGCCGCGGTGGCGGCCCGGGACGGGCGGCTGCTGGTGGTGGACATGGCCTCCGGCGCGGTGCGGCAGCTGGCCCAGTCCCCGGGCGGGGCCATGTCCGGGCTGGCGTACTCACCGGACTCGGCCTGGCTGGCCTGGTCACACCCGGGGCCGGACCCGCTCAGCCGGATCCGGCTCGCCCGCCTGGCCGGCGACGAGATCGTGGACGTGACCGACGGCCGCTTCGTCAACTCCGAGCCGGTCTTCACCCCGGACGGGAAGTACCTGGCCTTCCTGTCCGCGCGCATCTTCGACCCGGTGTACGACGCGCACTTCTTCGACCTGTCGTTCCCGTTCGGGTCGCGGCCGTACCTGGTGCCGCTGGCCGCGGACACGCCGTCCCCGTTCGCACCGCTGCGGCAGGGGCGGCCGGTCGGGAACGGGCCGGACAAGGACGGGGACAACGGCGCGGCCAGCGCGGGCGGGGACACCGGCGGCGAGAGCGCGGCCCAGGACGGCGACCAGCCGGACGGCGAGGACGACGCGCCGCCGCCCGTCCGGGTGGACGCGGAGGGCCTGCCCACCCGGGTGGTGAGCCTGCCGGTCCCCGAGTCGCGGTACGCGTCGCTGCGCGCGGTGACCGGCGGCTTTGCCTGGCTCAAGGAACCCGTCATCGGGGTGCTCGGCGAAGGCGCCGCGGTGCCCGACGCCAAGCGGCCCCGGTCCACGCTGGAGCGCTTCGACCTGGGCCGGCGCAAGACCACGGAGCTGGTCGGCGGCCTGGACTGGTTCGACGTCAGCGGCGACGGCGAATGGCTCGTGGTCCGCGACGGCAGCGAGCTGCGGGTGGTCCCGTCCCAGCGGAAGGCGGATCCGGACAGCGGGGACAGCACGCAGGTCAACCTGTCCCGGGCCCGGTTCATGGCCGACCCGGTGGCCCTCTGGCAGCACGCGTTCACCGAGGCCGGCCGCTTCATGCAGCACGACTTCTGGGTCGCCGACATGGGCGGCGTGGACTGGCCGGGCGTCCTGGACTCCTACCGGCCGGTGCTGGACCGGATCGGCACCGCGTCGGAGTTCACCGACCTGCTCTGGGAGGTCGTCGGCGAGCTGGGCACCTCGCACGCCTACATCCGGCCCCGGGCCACGCCGGGCAGCGGCGGCAAGGGCCAGGTGGGACTGCTCGGCGCGGACCTGTCCCGGGACACCGGCGGCCGCTGGCGGATCGACCGGGTGCTGCCCGGCGAGTCCTCCGACCCGCGGGCGCGCGCCCCGCTGGCTGCCCCGGGCGTCATGGTCCGGCCCGGCGACGTGCTGCTGGCCGTGGACGGCCGGCCGGTCAACCCCGCCGTCGGGCCCGGGCCGCTGCTGGTCGGCACCGCGGGCCGGCCGGTGGAGCTCACCGTCGGGCGTGACGGAGAGCCGCCGCGGCGGTTCGCGGTGACCCCGCTGGGCAGCGACCGCCGGCTGCGCTACCAGGACTGGGTGGCCGGGAAGCGGCAGCTGGTCCGCGAGCTGACCGGCGGCCGGGCCGGGTATCTGCACATCCCGGACATGATGGGGGAGGGGTGGGCGCACTTCCACCGCGACCTGCGGGTGGAGATGGCGCAGGACGCGCTGGTCATGGACGTCCGGTCCAACCGCGGCGGCCACGTGTCCGAGCTGGTGATCGAGAAGCTGGCCCGCCGGATCATGGGCTGGGACGTCCCGCGCTGGATGACCCCGTCCACCTACCCGCGGGACGCGCCGCGCGGGCCGGTGGTGGCCCTGGCCGACGAGAACGCCGGCTCGGACGGCGACATCGTGACCGCCGCCATCCGCATCCTGGGCCTCGGCCCGGTGGTGGGTGCCCGGACCTGGGGCGGGGTGATCGGCATCAACGCGCCGTTCGTCCTGGTGGACGGCACCGCGATGACGGTGCCCCGGTACGCCATCTGGCTGGAAGGCTTCGGCTGGGAGGTGGAGAACCACGGCGTGGACCCCGACGTCGAGGTGCTCATCTCGCCGCAGGACTGGGCCGAGGGCCGGGACGTGCAGCTGGAGACCGCGGTGCGGCTGGCCATGGAGGCCGCGCAGAACCGCCCCCCGCCCCGCCACCGGCCACGTCCGGCCGCCCGTCCAAGGCGAAGCCGCCGCTGCCGCCCCGCCCGCAGCTCTAACCGCACTGACCGCGGCCGGTCGCGCCCAGGCCGGTCGCGCCCAGGCCGGGCGGGGCGTGGCCGGAAGGGCCGGGGGCCTGTTCCTGAGGGTGGCCATCACGGCCCGCCCGGCGCATCATGGAGATGGCAGCACGGGGCGCTGGGCCTGTCCTCCGCCCGGGTGCTGACGCGGCGAAAGAAGCGTGAGTCATGCCCGCTGACGCGCAGTTCCAGCTGAAGGACAGGTATCCCGCCAACCTGGACCGCTGCCGGCGGTGCGGGTCCCCGCGCTTCCTGCACGGGGACGACGGGCGCTGCGGCCTCTCGTTCTCCCTGGGCCGCGGGATACCCGGCCTGCTCATCACGCTCGGCGGCCTGCTCGTCGTGATCACCGGCGCGGCCTGGCTGCTGGCCACCTCGCCCGCGATCAACGCCGCCTCGATGCTGGCCTTCGCCTGCCTGGCCATCCTGGTCTGCGCCGTGGCCGCCGTGGCCCTGGCCTCCCGCCGCTAGCGCTGGTCCCTCAGCTCTCAGCCGGGTGACGCGGGTTCGGCGTAGCCGTGGGCGTAGGCGTAGCGCATGGCCTGGGCGCGGTCCCGCGACCCGGTCTTGGCGAAGATCCGGTTGATGTGCGTCTTGACCGTCGCCTCGCTGACGAACAGGGCGCGGGCGATCTCCCGGTTGGACGCGCCGGCCGCGATGAGCCGGAGCACCTCGGCTTCGCGTGGCGTCAGGTCACTGTCCCCCGGTGAGGCGGCCGCGGTGGCGGACATCGCGGGCGCGCGGGCTGCGGCCGACAGCAGCCGCTGCTGCACCCCGGGATCCAGCACGGCCTGGCCGGCCGCGGCGGCGAGCACGGCCCGCCCGATCTCCGCCCGGGTCGCGTCCTTGGTCAGGTACCCGAGCGCGCCGGCCTGCAGCGCGCCGATGATCGATTCGTCGTCCGCGTAGGTGGTCAGCACCACGACCCGCGTGCCGGGGTGATCGGCGGTGATGCGCCGGGTCGCGGCCACCCCGTCGCTGCCGGGCATGTTCAGGTCCATGAGCACAACCTGGGGTTTCGCGGTGGCGACCAGGTCGACCGCGGCGTCGCCGTCCGCCGCCTGGCCCGCGACGACGATCCCGGGCAGCGTGCCGAGCAGCAGGACCAGGCCCTCGCGGACTGCGGACTGGTCGTCCGCGACGATCACGCTCACCGGCTCGGCCGGGTGCTCGGTGCTCATGCCGGAATCCGCAAGGCAACCCGCCATTCCCCGTCGGCCGGCCCGGCGGCCAGGGTGCCGCCGCCCAGCGCGGCGCGCTCCCGCAGGCCGGTCAGCCCGTACTGGGCCCCGGTGGCGGCGAGCGGGGCGCCGGCCGTCACCGCGGGCAGCGGGTTGACGACCCGTATCACGATCTCGGCCCCGGTGAACTCCAGGCCGACCCGGACCGGCTGCCCAGGCGCGTGCTTGCGGGCGTTGGTCAGCGCCTCCTGCGCGGTCCGGTAGGCCGCCAGGCCCGCCTCCGCGGCCACCGGCCGCGCCGCGCCGGTCACGGTGAAGTTAACCGGCGTATCAGTGTCGGCCCGGTACTCCTGGATCAGCTCTGACAGCTGATCAGGCAGCGGGGCCGCATCATCCCGGAGGGCCAGGATCGCGCGCCGGGCGTCGGCCAGGCCCTCCCGGGTGAACACGCCGGCCCGGCCGATGCACTCGATCGCCTTGGCCAGCTCGGGACTCCCGGCCGGGAGGGCGCCCAGCAATCCCTCCGCCGCCTGCAGGTTCACCGACACCGCCGCGAGCGAGTGCGCGAGCACATCGTGAATCTCCCGGGCGATCCTGGCCCGCTCGCCGAGCGCGGCGGCCTGGGTCTCGGCTTCCCGGGCCCGGCGGGTCTCGGCGAGCATCTGCTCGGCCTGCTCGGCCCGGAGCAGGAACGCGTGGCGTGACAGGCCGAACGCCCACAAGCCGATGAACGTGAGCGGGTACCCGAGCAGCGTCTCGGTCGGCGCCCCGGTGACCAGCGCGGCGGCCAGGAAGGCGGCTACCGTCTCCGCGGTGATGGCCAGCGACGTTTCCGGATTCAGCCGGACGCCCGCGGAGGAGGTGACCACGCAGCCGACGGCGATGGCGGTGCTCAGCGGGGAAACCCCGGCCAGCACGCCGCCGGCCGCACCCATCACGGCCAGGGCCGCGATCGCGAGCCGCGGCCGGTGCCGGGCGCACAGCCACACCACCCAGCTGACCGTCGATACGCCGAGCGCGACGGCCACGGCTATGCCGTCGGCGCCCGAGCCGGGGTGCGGCTCGGCCAGGGGCACCGTGATGAGCACCACTACCAGGACCAGGATGCGGACGGCGTCCAGCAGCAGGGGCACGTCCGTGAGGCTGGTGGCGGCCGTTGCGCCCCGGCTGGCGGTGAGGGAGCGAAGCACGTTTTCAACGTATCCGGCCAGCCTGCGGCGGGCGCCGGCATCCGGGTTGACCTTGGGTGGAGGTGACCGCCTCCACCCGGTCTCCACCCCTCCGGCCGGGAGCTGCACCCGGCCTGGACCCGGTATCAAGCCGCAGGCCGGCGCGCGGGCCGGGGTCCCCTTCCTAGCGTGGCCGGGGTAAGCGCACCACACCGAAACACCCGGCAAGGAGTTCCCCGTGGACGCCAGCGTCTTGATCCCCAACCTCGTCATCCTCGTCGTCGTGCTGATTTCCGATCTGGGCCACCGCAAGGTCACCCCGCTGCGGCTGATCCGCCCGTTCATCTCGGCGGCGATCATCGTCCCCTTCTTCTTCAAGGGCGCCGCCACATCCGGCCACGGCCTGGTGCTGGAAGCCGCCGCGACCGCGGCGGGCCTGGCCCTGGGCGTGGTGGCCGCGGCGTTCATGCGGGTCTCCCGCAACGAGCAGACCGGGCGGGCCATGACGTGGGCCGGCCTGCCGTACGCGCTGGTCTGGATCGCGGTCGTCGCGGCCCGGGTCTTCTTCGCCTACGGCTCGACCCACATCTTCGGGGCCCAGCTCGGGCACTGGATGCTGACCAACCAGATCACCGTGGGAGCCCTGACCGACGGCCTGATCTTCCTGTCCGTGGCCATGCTGCTGGCCCGCACCGGAACCCTGGCCGCCCGGGCCCGCCGCGTCACGTCAGCCCCGGCCCCCCACCCCCCAGCCCGCACCACCGTCCACCAGTAAGGCCCCCGGCGCGTTCGTGATCATGGGATTGGTGGCGCTCCAGCGCCACCAATCCCATGATCACGAACGGCCACCTGTGAGTTGCGGGGCTGGGGGGGTGGGGGAGGGCTAGAGGGGGCTGGTGTAGCTGCCGAGCCAGTGGAGCTGAAGCCAGAGCAGGGCCGCGTTCCAGGCGCCGGTGACTTCCAGGACGCCGACCAGGACGAGCAGGCCGCCGCCGATCCGGGCGATGAGCTGGGCGTGCCGCCGGGCGAACTGGAACGCGGTCATCCCGCGCTGGAAGGCCAGGGCCACGATGATGAAGGGGATGCCCAGCCCGAGGCCGTAGAGGAAGGCGAGCACGGCGCCCCGGACCGCGGTGCCCGAGGTCAGGGCGAGGGTCAGCGCGGCCGTCAGGGTGGGGCCGACGCACGGGGTCCAGCTCACCGCGAACAGCACGCCGAGCAGCGGGGCGCCGATCAGGCCGGCCCGGGGGCGGATGGCGGGCCGGGCGATCCGGCCGGTGATCGGGAAACGGTCGAACACCCCGGCGAACAGCAGGCCCAGCACGATCGTGACCGCGCCGAGCAGCTGGGTCACGCCGGCCTCGTGCCGCTTCAGCACCAGCCCCAGTCCGCCGAAAGCCAGGCCCTCGGTGGCGAAGACCAGGGAGAAGCCGAGTACGAACAGCGTGGTGCCGAGCAGGGTCCGCCCGCGGGTGGGACGGTCCGCGCCTGTGCGGCGGGTCGCCGCCGCCGGGCGGGCGGCCGGGGCCGGGCGGGCCGGAGTCCCGCTGGCCGGTCCCGCGGCGGCCGGGGGCCCCGCCGCCGCGTCGTCCCCGGCCACGGCGGTGCCGTCGGGCGCCACGGCCACGCGCTCGGAGGTGGCCGCATCCGCCTGCTGCGCGTCCGTCCCGGACATGCCGGTCACGTAGGAGAGGTAGCCGGGGACCAGCGGCAGCACGCAGGGGGACAGGAACGTGAGCGCGCCGGCCGCCGCCGCGATGGGTGCGGCCAGGATCAGCGGTCCCACCTGGACCAGGTGCTCGATCCCCATCGGCACGCCTCCTGTTCGCGCCCAAACTACCGGTTCCCGGCCGGCCAGGGATCGGCAGCCGGCCGGCGGACCGGGCCGGCGCAGAGGGCATTGCCCGGCGGCAGCCCCGGATCTACTGTTCGGATGAGTTCAGCTGTTGGTTTGCGGAGAACTGTGTGCGATCGCGTCTGGTCGTGCGTGCTCGCCGCAGGCCAGCCTCCTGCATACTCGTCCCCGGCGGGGCCGTGCGCGCCCCGCCATCCCTGCGCAGAACGGAGATCATCATGGATGATGCGTCCCCCCGGGCCGTCTCCCGACTGGCCGGCCGCCACCCCCTCAAGGCGCTGCGGAGCCGGTTAAGCCGCCACCGCGCGCTGACCGCCGCGCCGGCCCTGCTGGTCCTGCCGCTGATGGCGGGCCTGTCGGGGTCGGCCGTGTCGCCGCAGGCCGGCCAGCCCGGCCCGCAATCCGTCCCCACCGTCAACTGGGCGCTGGCCGGGCAGGCCAGCGCCGACTCCACGGCGTCGGGCAGCCCGGCGTCCAACGCGATCGACGGCGACGCCGGCACGGACTGGTGCACCGGGTCGTGGACCGGGAGCCTGGTCGTCGACCTGGGCCAGGTTCACTCGCTCAGCGACCTGGGCATCACGCTGGACGCCACCAGCCCGTCGGCCAGCGCGACCATCAAGGTCGCCACCCAGGCGGGTAACTGGCAGGCCGTGCCGGCCGCCCGCAATGTCGCGCTCGACCCCGGGAACCCGATGTACGTGCCGCTGCCCCCGGGCACCCAGGCGCGGTACGCCCAGCTCACCGTCTACAGCGGGACCGGGGCGGACGTCTGCGTGGGGGAGCTGCGGGCCTACGGGCCCGATCCCGCGGCGGCGGGTATGGACTTCGGCGCTGACCTGTCCTTCACCCCGCAGGAGCTCGCGGCCGGGGCGCAGTTCACCTACCGCGGGCAGCAGCAGAGCCCGGTCACCATCATGAGGGAGAACGGCGCCAACTACGTCCGGATGCGGCTCTGGGTGAACCCGCCCGCGGGCTACAGCGACCTGGCCACCGACCTGGCCCTGGCCCGCCAGGTCCGCGCGGCCGGGATGAAGATCTACCTCGACATCATGTACTCCGACTTCTGGGCTGACCCGCAGCACCAGAACATCCCCGCCGCGTGGCAGGGCCAGGACCTGGCCCAGCTCACCTCGACCGTGCAGTCCTACACCCAGCAGGTGATCGGCGCGTTCGCGAAGCAGGGCACGCCGGTGGACATGGTGTCGATCGGGAACGAGATCCGCAACGGCATCCTGTGGCCGGTCGGCCAGGTGAACGACCCGACCGTGCCGGCCGACTACGACAACCTGGCCACCCTGCTCAAGGCGGGCGTGACCGGGGCCCGGGCGGCTAACCCGCCGGGTCACCAGCTGCTGATCATGATGCATTACGACCAGGGCGGCAACAACACGCTCAGCCAGGCCTTCTTCGGCAACCTGGTGTCGCAGGGCGTGCCGTTCGACGTGATCGGGCTGTCCTATTACCCGTTCTTCCACGGCACGCTGTCCCAGATGAGGTCGAATGTGGACGCCCTGGCGGGCCAGTTCCACAAGAAGATCGTTATCGCGGAGACGCAGTACCCGTGGACGCTGGCCAACGGCAACAGCCCGCTCGGGGACAGCACGGGCAACTTCGTCTGGGAGCCCAGCCAGCTCTCCACCGGCTATCCGGCCAGCCCGGGCGGGCAGCTGTCGTTCGTGACCGACGAGCTGTCGATCCTGGCCCAGGTGCCCGGCGGGCTGGGCGCGGGGCTGTTCTACTGGGCACCGGACTGGATTCCCGGCGTGCCATGGGAGCCCGGGCCGGCATCGGCACGCCCAACGCCAACCTCACGCTGTTCAACTCCCAGGGCGTGGCCCTGCCGTCGGCCGGGATCTTCCGCAGCCCGGCCGCCGTGTGCCAGAGCTACGACCCCTGGGACGTGCCCTGCGTCGTAGGGGGCTGAGCGCCGCGATGGTGGCCCGGGCGTTCGCCGGCCCGGGTCACCATCAGGCCAGGTCAGTGGCGGGGCTGGTCAGCCGTGCGGTGGGGCGCGCTGAGCCGGAACAGGTTGATCAGCTGGCAGAGCAGGGCAACGGCGGTGAGCAGGCCCATGCTCAGGGATGCGCCGTCCTGCCCGGAGTTCACGAACGCCGCGCCGCTGCCCGCCGCGCCCAGCACGGCGAGCAGGCTCACCACCGAGGTCACCACGAAGAACCCGGTGCGGGCGGCCACGGCCCGGACCACCAGGGCGATCGAGCCGAGCAGCAGCAGCAGGCCCAGCCCGGCGTGCACGGCCAGCGAGGCCGGCCCGTTCGCCAGCGCCCGGCCGGCCGCCGCGACTACCCCGCCGCCCTGATCACGGGCGGGCACGGTGACGTACAGGCTCACCACCAGCCCCAGGGCGTACTGGACCAGCAGCCCGGCCGAGAGCCCGAGGCTGGACCGGCGGACGGCCTCGTCCCCGCCGGCCCGGGGCCGCCCCTCCGGGCCCGGGGCGGCGGAGATTCCTGACGTGCCTGCGGTCTCGCGCACCGTGACTCACCACTTCCGCCAGCAGGATGATTTCAGCATTTAATCGTTTCTAGCAGAGATGATTTTAAGCTGCAAGTATTTAGCTCAGTGATAGTGTGGTGCGGTGGAAGACGTCCCCTCGGATCACCTGTCCTTCCTGCTCGTCCAGCTGGGGCTGCACGGGGCACGGCGGTTCGGGGAGCGGCTGGCCCCGCTGGGCCTGGAGCAGCGGCAGGCCGGCATGCTCATCCGGCTAGCCGCGAACCAGGGCCGGTCCCAGCAGGCCATCGCCGAGATGATCGGGGTGAACGCCACCCGGATGGTCTTCCTGGTGGACGAGCTGGAGGAGCTCGGCCTGGTCGAGCGCAGGCGCAACCCCGCCGACCGCCGTTCCCATGCGCTCTACCTGACCGGCCAGGGCCAGGCCACGGTGGACCAGGTCCGGGCGGTGACCGCCGAGCACGAGGCGGAAATCGGCGCCGGGCTAACCGAGGCTCAGCGCGCCCAGCTGGTCAGCCTGCTCCGCGTGGTGGCGCGGGAGCAGGGCCTGAACGCCCGGGGGATGCCCGGCTCGCCCCCGTAAAACGACATGCCCTGGAGGCGGTAGCGCTGCTAGCGTGACCGCGGCATGCTGCGGATGGACTTTGTCCCGTTGCGGGACTCGCGGGAGTTCCGGCTGCTGTTCGCGAGCCGCAGCATCACCCTTTTCGGCACCAACGCCGGCGAGGTTGCCCTGCTGGTGCAGGCCAAGCAGCTGACCGGGTCGGCGGTCGCCGTGGGGCTGCTGGGCATCGCCGAGCTCGTCCCCATCGTGGTGTTCGGTCTCTACGGGGGCCTCCTGGCTGACCGGTTCGACCGGGGCCGGATGCTCCGGTGGTGCGAGGCCGGGCTGGGCGCCCTGGCCGTGGCGCTGGTGCTGAACGCCAGCCTGCCGCACCCGGCGGTCTGGCCGCTCTACGCGCTGGCCGCAGGGATGAGCGCGCTCGCCGCCTTGCAGCGGCCCTCGTTCGACGCGGCCGTCCCCAGGACCGTGGCCCGGGAGCGGCTGAGCGGCGCCTCGGCGCTGCTCTCGATGAGCTCGAACGCCGGCCAGATCATCGGGGCCGCGCTGGGCGGCGCCATCGCCGCGGGGCCTGGCCCGCAGTTCGTCTACCTGCTGGACGCCGCGACGTTCGCGGTCTCGTTCTGGCTGCTCTGCCGGCTGCGCCCGCTGGCGCCCCCGGCCGCCGGCGAGCATACGCCAGCGCCGGGGCTGCGCGGCGTGGTGTCCGGGCTGCACTACGCCCGCCACCGCCCGGACCTGATCGGCTCCTACCTGGCCGACCTGGCCGCGATGACGTTCGCGTACCCGAACGCCTTGTTCCCGTTCATGGCTTCCGCCCTGCACGCGTCCTGGGCCGTGGGCCTGATGTTCTCCGCGCCTGCCGTCGGTGCGCTGGCCGCCTCCGCGCTGAGCGGCTGGACCGCGCGGATCCACCGGCTGGGCCGGGCCATCGCCGCCTCCGCCGCCGGCTGGGGGGTGGCGATCATCGCGTTCGGGCTGGCCCCGGACATTGGTGTGGCGCTGGGCTGCCTGCTGGCCGCCGGGGCCGCGGACATGATGAGCGGGATCTTCCGCGATGTGCTGTGGAACCAGAGCATCCCGGACTCGATGCGGGGCCGGATGGCGGGTGTGGAGCTGCTCAGCTACGGCGTGGGGCCGTCCGCCGGGCAGCTGCGGGCCGGAGGTGTCGCCGCGTTGGCCGGCACCCGGTTCTCCCTGTGGTCCGGCGGGCTGGCCTGCGTGGCGGCGGTCGGCGTGGTCTGCCTCGTGCTGCCCGGCTTCACCGGCTACGACGCACGCCGGGCCGCCGGCTCAGGATCCGCAGGGCCAGGTCCCGCCGGGCCCGGAGCACGCCGGGACCCACCGTGACCTGGCCCGGCGCGGTGATCCGGCCGTGGCCGCGGAACAGGGTCCCGCCCTGGCCGGTGAACCGCCCGGCGGCGTCCTCGCCGCCCGGGCCCAGGCCCAGAACGACGGCATCCACCCCGGGCCGGTCATGGCGCTTTCCCCCCGGGGGTGCATCGGTCCGGGGCCTCAGGGTATGACAGGGTGGAATTGCAGCGACGGAGACCACGTTTGCTACTACGTGCCTGGCTCTACCGACACGGACGGGGTAATCGATGACCTCTGAGCGCGGCGATGATGCCCGCTCGTCTGGCCCACCGCTGACCGAACGGACGGCGGAGGAGCAGGCGCACGGGATCGCTTTCAAGACCGGCCCACCCGGGCAGGTCGGGGTCGAGCTGGAATGGCTGGTGTGTGACGGCCGGGACCCGGCTCTCCCCGTTGACCAGCGGCGAGTGGCCGCAGCCCTCGCCCGCCTGGACAAGCCCGGGGCGCTCCCTGGCCGGGGTCGGCTCACGACCGAACCCGGCGGCCAGGTCGAGCTGAGTTCCGCGCCCGCGTCCGGCCTGGGCGGCTGCGTGGCGGCGGCTCACAGCGACCTCACGGCCCTCCGCCAGGCCATCGCCCCTGCCGGGCTCAGCCTCGCGGGGCATGGCCTCGATCCCCTCAGACCCCCACGCCGCGTGCTGGACCTGCCGCGCTACGCGGCCATGGAAGAGTTCTTCGACCGCAGCGGCCCCTGGGGCCGGGTCATGATGTGCAGTACCGCCTCCGTTCAGGTGTGCGTCGACGCGGGCCAGGAGCAGGGCGGCCCCTCCGGATTCCGGTGGCGCTGGCACCTGCTGCACGGGCTGGGCCCGGTGCTGGTGGCATCGTTCGCCAACTCCCCGTTCCAGGACGGCCGGCTGTCCGGCTGGAAGTCGACCCGCCAGGCCGTGTGGTCCCGGCTCGATCCCAGCCGCACCCGGGCCCCGGAGGAGGTGGAACCAGGTGCGTCGGACCGCGGCGCAGCCTGGCCGGAAGATACCGATCCCCGGGACGCCTGGGTGAGCTACGTGCTCGACGCCCAGGTCATGCTGCTCCGTGATCCCGGCTCCCGCCGGTGGACCGCGCCGTCCGGGCTCACCTTCCGCGACTGGGTGCGCGGCGCGGTCGGGCCCCCGCCCACCGCCGACGACCTCACGTATCACATGTCCACCCTGTTCCCGCCGGTCCGGCCGCGCGGGCACCTGGAACTGCGGGTGATCGACGCCCAGCCGGGCGACGGCTGGATCGTGCCGACCGCCGTGGTGTCCGCCCTGCTCGACGATCCGGTCGCGGCGCAGGCCGCGATGACCGCGGTGGAGCCGCTGCAGAAGGAAGGCCGCCCCGGCGAGCTGCTGCTGCGCGCGGCCCGCCACGGCCAGGACGACCCGGCACTGGCCACGGCCAGCCGGGAATGCTTCGCCGCGGCCGACTCGGCACTCGGCCGGCTCGGCGCCCCGGCCCCGATCCGGGACGCGGTCGCCGGATTCGCCGACCGCTACGTGCTGCGCGGCCGTTGTCCCGCGGACGACCGGCTCGACGAGGCCCGCGCCGCGTTCAGCTTCCCCCGCGACCCTGACGTATGTCTGGAGGAATCCCCATGACACCCACGCCTGCCGCCCCCGCCCCGCGCCCGCGGGCCGACGGCGGAGCGGACGAGCTGCGGGAAGTGATCGCCGGGAACCTGCTCACCGCCCGGGAGCGGACCCGGCTGCTCACCGAGTCGGTGGACGACACCGACCTGGTCCGCCAGCATTCCCCGCTGATGTCGCCACTGGTCTGGGACCTGGCGCACATCGCCAACCAGGAAGAGCTGTGGCTGCTGCGCAACGTGGGCGGCCTGGAGCCAATGCACCCCGAGATCGACCCGCTCTACGACGCGTTCGAGCACCCGCGGGCCGCGCGGCCCACGCTGCCGCTGCTGCCGCCCGGCGAGGCCCGCGCGTACGCCCGCGAGGTCCGCGGCCGGGTCATGGACCTGCTGGAATCGGCCAAGTTCGCCGGGGCCCCGCTGCTCACCGACGGGTTCGCCTACGGCATGGTGGCCCAGCACGAGCAGCAGCACGACGAGACCATGCTGATCACCCATCAGCTGCGCCAGGGCGCGGCCGCGCTCAGCGCGGCGCCGCCCGGCCCGCCGCCCGCGGATGTGCTGCGCCTGCCGCCCGAGGTGCTGGTCACCGGCGGCCCGTTCACCCTGGGCACCTCGACCGAGCCCTGGGCCCTGGACAACGAGCGGCCCGCGCACCAGATCACGGTGCCGTCCTTCTACCTCGACACCACGCCGGTCAGCAACGCGGCCTACCAGCAGTTCATCGCCGACGGCGGGTACGACGAGCCGCGCTGGTGGACCCCGGAAGGCTGGGCGCACCGGCAGCGGGCCGGCCTGGCCGCGCCGGAGTACTGGCGCCGCGACGGGACGGCCTGGATCCGCGAGCGGTTCGGGGTCACCGAGCCGGTCCCGCCCGCCGAGCCGGTGATGCACGTGTGCTGGTACGAGGCGGACGCCTACGCCCGCTGGGCCGGGCGCAGGCTCCCGACTGAGGCGGAATGGGAGATGGCGGCCCGGTTCGACCCGGCCAGCGGGCGGTCCCGGCGCTTCCCCTGGGGTGACGAGGACCCGTCCGCCGGCCGGGCCAACCTCGGCCAGCAGTACCTCCAGCCTGCCCCGGCCGGCAGCTACCCGGGGGGTGCCGCACCGTGTGGCGCGCGGCAGCTGATCGGCGACGTGTGGGAGTGGACCAGCAGCGACTTCCTGCCCTACCCCGGCTTCCGTGCCTGGCCGTACCGCGAGTACTCCGAGGTCTTCTTCGGCCCCGAGTACAAGGTGCTGCGCGGCGGCTCGTTCGCGGTGGGGCCGGTGGCCTGCCGGAGCACGTTCCGGAACTGGGACTACCCGATCCGGCGGCAGATCTTCTCCGGTTTCCGCACCGCCCGGGACGCCGCACCCGCGGTGGCGCCCGGCCCGGGCGGCCAGCCGGGCGGGGAGTGACGCCCGCGGATGTGCCGCCATCTGGCCTACCTGGGACCGCCGGCCACCCTGCAGTCGGTGCTCACCGACCCGCCGTACGGGCTGCTGCGCCAGTCCTGGGCGCCCCGCCAGCAGAAACACGGAACGGTCAACGCGGACGGGTTCGGCGTCGGCTGGTACGCCGGCGGTGACCCGGTGCCCGCCCGCTACCGGCGCGCGGTGCCGATGTGGGGTGACGCGTCGTTCGCGGACCTGGTCCGGGTGACCCGGAGCGGGGCCGTGCTCGCCGCGGTGCGCTCGGCCACGGACGGCACCGCCCAGGGCGAGTCCGCCGCCGCGCCGTACGCCGCCGGGCCGTGGCTGTTCAGCCACAACGGCAGGCTCGACGGCTGGCCCGGTGCGACGGCCGCGCTGGCCGCCACCCTGCCCGCCGCGGACCTGCTCGCCCTCGAGGCGCGTACCGACTCCGCACTGGCCTGGGCGCTCGTGCACCGGCGGCTGCGGGACGGGGAGAACCCGGCCAGCGCACTGGCCGGGGCGGTCGCCGACCTCGACGCGGCGGGGGTCACCGGCCGGTTCAACTTCCTGCTGACCGACGGGAAGACGATCGCCGCGACGGCCGCGGGGGACACCCTGTGCTACCGCGGCCGGCCAGGCCAGGTCGTGGTGGCCTCCGAACCCTGCGATGACGGGCCCGGCTGGCAGACCGTGCCGGACCGCACGGTGCTGACCGCGCGGCCCGGCCTGGCCGACGCCGGGCCGCTCAAGCCTCCCGGCTGACTCGCGCACGCGCCACGCCCGCACACCCAGCCATCGACGGAACTGGCCACGGACGGACCAGGGAAGGGACGCGGTTCATGAACCAGCTGCATATCGAGAGGTGCCTGCCGGACGGCTTCCTGGCCGCCGCGCTGCGCGCGGACGCGCAGGCGGGCCTGACCGCGGTGCCCAAGACCCTGCCGCCCAAGTGGTTCTATGACGAGCGGGGCAGCGAGCTGTTCGAGAAGATCACCCTGCTGCCGGAGTACTACCCGACCCGGGCCGAGCGGTCCATCCTGGCGGCCGCCGCCCCCGCGATCGCGGCGGCGACCGGGGCCAGTGCCCTGGTCGAGCTGGGTTCCGGCTCCTCGGAGAAGACCCGGCTGCTGCTCGACGCGCTGCGCGACGGCGGCTCGCTCCGCAGCTACGTGCCGGTGGACGTGAGCGAGAGCGCCCTGGTCGGTGCCGCGCACCGGGTCCTGGCGAGCTACCCGGGCCTGACCGTGAACGCAGTGGTCTCCGACTTCGAGGCCCGGCTGGGCCTGCCCGCGCCCGACGGGCCCCGCCTGGTCGCCTTTCTGGGCAGCACCATCGGCAACCTGCTCCCCCCGGAGCGGGCCGCTTTCCTGGCCCGGCTGCGCGCGGGCCTGCGCGACGGCGACGCCCTGCTGCTCGGCACGGACCTGGTCAAGGACCCGGCGGTGCTGCTGGCCGCCTACGACGACGCCGCCGGGGTGACGGCCGCGTTTAACAAGAACGTGCTGGCCGTGCTCAATGCCGAGCTGGGCGCGGACTTCGACCCCGACGCGTTCGACCACATGGCCGTGTGGGATCCGGAGGCCGAGTGGATCGAGATGCGGCTGCGTTCCGCGCAGGAGCAGGTCGTGCGGCTGCCCGGCATCGGGCTGACCGTGGCGTTCGCCGCGGGGGAGCAGCTGCGGACCGAGGTGTCGGCCAAGTTCCGGCAGCCCGGCATCGCGGCCGAGCTGGCCGCCGCGGGGTTCACGATGCAGTCGTGGTGGACCGACGAGCGGGGCCGGTTCGCGCTGTCCCTGTCGGTGCCGGCCTGACCATCCGGGCCGCCTCAACTGGTCTGCTGCCCCGCCGTGGCGCACCGGCCTGTCGTACCATCTCCGGCAGCCCCCCGGGGAAATAGCACTAATGCGCAGTTGGGGAAGATCACGTGGTCGGTGCCCTTCGCGGTATGGTTCACGCCAGGAACCTTGGCCCGCGCGGGGTATTCGGATTCGAGGCGGCAGACATCACCATGGAGAAGTGGAATCCGGCGGCCCGCCGTGACCCTCGTGGCGGGAGCGGCTGATGCCCACGGTCCCGTCCGCGGGCAGCGTGGACGTGTGGTGGCTCGACATCACCTCGGTCAGCGTGGGCCGCGCTGAGCTGGCTGAGCTCAGCCTGGAGGAGCACAAGCGGGCCGCGGCGTTCGCGTTCCGGGCTGACCGGCGCCGCTACACCGCCGCGCACGTGATGCTGCGCCGGGTGCTGTCCGGCTACCTGGACTTTCCCCCTTCCAGCCTGATCTTCCACCGTGAGCCGTGCCCGCGGTGCGGGAAGCCGACCGGCCGGCCGGCCCTGGAGCTGCGCTACGGGGTCCACTTCTCCCTCGCGCACAGCGGGGACGCGGCGCTGGTCGCCGTGGCCAGCCAGCAGATAGGCGTGGACGTGGAGCAGCAGCCGACCGGATGCGTCTGCTCGATGTCCGCGGACATGAACGTCACCGACGCGGAGTGGGGCCGGTCGCTCAGCGAGGCCGGGCGGCACGATCTGGTCATCCGCTGGTGGGTACGGTCCGAGGCGGTCCTCAAATGCACCGGGGAGGGCATCGGCCACGAGGTCGGCGAGTTCCCCGTCCTCGGCCGGCCCGGCGCCCCGTCCGGCCTGGCCGGCCCGGGCGGCCCGGATCAGCTGGTACCCGCCACCCCGGTGCACGGCTGCTCGCTGATCTCGCTCCCGGCCCCGGTCGGCTACCAGGCTGCGCTCGCGCTGGCCGGGAGTACCCGGGCCATCCGGCTCAACGTCCAGGCGCCCTGGGCGCCCGCCGTGCGCCAGGCCACCCGGGGCGCCCCGGTCCGCTGATTCCGTGGACGGCGCGGCGCGGGGCTGCCGCTTGAGGCCCTGCGCGCCAGGCTCGCCCGGCCCGCCCGGCGGTTGAGTGCGCGATACGGATATCCGTGCGCTGGACGGGTAGCCTCGAAGGGATCCCCGTCAGAGGGCAGAGCGCGGGCGGCCGGGCAGAGGGCAGGGTGGCAGACATGACGGCAGTGTTCGCGGTAGACGCGTGCCGGACCCCGGTCGGCAAGATTAAGGGCGCGCTGGCCTCGGTCCGGCCCGATCACCTGACCGCCGAGGTAATCAAGGCCCTGCTGGCCCGCAACGAGTGGCTCGACCCGGCCCGGATCGACGACGTGTACTGGGGTGCGGCTAACCAGGCCGGTGAGGACAACCGGAACGTGGCCCGGATGGGCGTCCTGCTGGCGGGGCTTCCCGTCGAGGTGCCCGGCGCGACCGTGAACCGGCTCTGCGGATCCGGCATGGAGGCCATCGCCAGCGCGGCGCGGGCCATCGCGGCGGGGGAGGCCGACATCATGCTGGCCGGCGGGGCCGAGTCGATGACCCGCGCACCGTTCGTGCTGCCCCGGGCCAGCGAGCCGTTCGCGCGCGAGTCCGGCGTGGCCGACACCCGGCTGGGCTGGCGGCTGGTCAGCCCGCTCATGCAGGAGCTCTACCCGCCGGTCAGCCTGGGCGAGACGGCGGAGAACGTGGCCGAGCGGTACGGGGTGGGCCGCGAGCGCCAGGATGAGTTCGCGCTGCGCAGCCATCAGCGGGCCGGCCGGGCCCGGGACGAGGGGCGGTTCGGCGGCGAGATCGTCCCGGTACCGACCCAGGGCGGCCTGGTCAGCGAGGACGAGGGCATCCGGCCCGGGCTGACGCTGGAGGAGCTCGCGGCCAGGCGGCCCGCGTTCCGCAAGGGCGGCACGGTGACGGGCGGCAACTCCTCACCGCTGAACGACGGCGCGGCGGGCGTCCTGCTGGTCTCGGAGCGGGTGCTGGCCGGCGGGGTGAGCCCGCTGGCCCGGTACCAGGGCACTGCGGCCGCCGGCGTCCACCCGGACTACATGGGCATTGGGCCGGTCCCGGCCCTGGGCAAAGTGCTCGGCCGGGCCGGCTGGGACCCGGGCAGCCTTGACCTGATCGAGCTGAACGAGGCGTTCGCGGCCCAGGCGGTAGCCGTGGCTGACGAGCTCAAGCTGGACCCGGAGCGGGTCAACGTGAACGGCGGCGCGATCGCGATCGGCCACCCGCTGGGCTGCTCGGGGGCCCGGATCACGACCACGCTCCTGCACGAGTTGCGCCGCCGGGGCGGCTCCCGGGGCGCGGCCGCCATGTGCATCGGGGTCGGGCAGGGCATCGCGACCCTCTGGCGGGCGCCCTAGCCGCTCGCGCCCGGAAAGCAGGCCAGCCCGCAGGCCCGGCGAGATCCCGGGCCCACGGGCCAGATGTCAGCGCGGCGGAACCCGGGAAGGCTCCTGCCGCGCGGTGCTCAGACCGCCTGCTCGGCGAGCGTGAAGGCGACCGTGCCCTCCTCGTCCACCTGCGCGTCCAGCGACTTGTCGTCCAGCGCCACGGCAGCACCAGGCTCCAGGAAGACGCGGGCCCCCTCGGACTCGATCACCTGGTCCCCGGCTACCGGGCTGTCGGCCAGCGTCACCTGGAAGGCCGGGCCGCCCTCGTCCTGCGACATGATGCGCAGGCCGGTGTCATCGGGCAGTTCCGGCTGGGAGGTGAGGTTCCGGATGGCCGTCACGGCGCTGTCGGTCAGTGTGAGCATGAGCTGCTCCTCTGTTCCATCGGTCGTGTGCAGTTGGGCGACCACTACCCCGTCTCGGCAGCCTCACTCCACGTCTTTTGAGGTAACCGCAGGCCAGGCCGGGCCGTGTCGAGAATCGGGTGCCAGCCCCGTCACCTGGGTGACGGCGCTACCGTGGCGCCCCCTGACCAGGGAGGATGAACCAATGCGATTCATGCTGCTGCAAAACTACGGGCCGGTGGAGTCGGACTGCCTGCCGATGCCGGAATGGTCTGCCGAGGACATCAAGGCCCACATCGAGTTCCAGCACGCGCTCAACCGCGAGCTCCTCGACCGGGGCGAGCTGGTGGACGCCCAGGGGCTGGCCGGCCCCGAGCAGGCCAGGCGGGTGGTGTCGGACGGGACCGGCGCGCCGGTCATCACCGACGGCCCGTTCCCCGAGTCCAAGGAGCTGCTGGCCGGCTACCGGCTGGTTGACGTGGAGACCCCCGGGCGGGCCGTCGAGATCGCCGCGCAGGCGTCCGCCGCGCCCGGCCCCGACGGGATGCCGATCCAGCAGCCCATCGAGGTCCGCCAGGTGCTCAGCGCCCCTGACCCGGACCTGTGAGCGTGGCCCGGACCGGCGAGCGAGCCTGGGCCGTCAGGTCCGGGCGAGCGGTCGGTGGGGGTTTTTTCTGGGTCACGCGAACTCCTGGGCTAGCGCTTGTGAGCGTGGCCCGGACCGGCGAGCGAGCCTGGTCCGTGGGGGTTTCTTCTGGGTCACGCGAGCTCCTGGGCTAGCGCTGTGACCGGGGGCACGGCCACCGAGGGCCTGCTGCGCGAGCTGGCGCCGCAGGCCCTCGGGGCCGTGGCCCGCCGGGCCGGGGACTTCGCCGCCGCCGAGGACGCGGTTCAGGAAGCGCTGCTGGCCGCGGCCACCCGGTGGCCCGCGGACGGGACGCCGGACAACCCGCTCGGCTGGCTGATCCGGGTGGCCGCCCGCCGTCTCACCGACCAGTACCGCAGTGAGGATGCCCGGCGCCGCCGGGAGGTGCTGGCCGCCTCATGGTCACTGGCGGCCCCGGCCGGCCCGGTGCCCGGTGAGGACGCCCCCGCCCGGGACGACACGCTGATCCTCATGTTCATGTGCTGTCATCCGTCGCTCAGCCCGGGCGCGGCTATCCCGCTCACGCTGCGCGCGGTCGGCGGCCTCACCACCCGGGAGATCGCCGCCGCCTTCCTGGTGCCGGAACCGACCATGGCCCAGCGGATCAGCCGGGCCAAGGCCACCCTCAAGGCCTCCGGCGAACCGTTCACGCTGCCGCCGCCGGACCAGCGGGCCGGGCGTCTCCGGTCCGTACTGCACGTCCTGTACCTGCTGTTCAACGAGGGTTACGCCAGCAGCGGCGGTCCTGACCTGGCCCGCAGCGACCTGTCCGGCGAGGCCATCAGGCTGGCCCGGGGGCTGCGCGCCAGCCTGCCCGGCCGACCCGGAGGTGACCGGGCTGCTGGCCCTGATGCTGCTCACCGACGCCCGGCGGCCCGCCCGGACCGGGCCAGGCGGCGAGCTGATCCCGCTGGCTGAGCAGCAGCGCGGGCGGTGGGACCGGGTGCTCATCACCGAGGGGACCAGGCTGATCACCGGGGCGCTGCAGCAGGGCCAGCCGGGGGAGTACCAGCTCCAGGCTGCGATCGCCGCCGTGCATGACCAGGCGGACAGCCACGCCGGGACCGACTGGCCGCAGATCCTCTCCCTGTACGGCCTGCTCGAGCGCAGGACGGGGAACCCGATGGTGACCCTCAACCGGGCAGTGGCCGCGGCCATGGTGGAGGGGCCCGCAGCCGGGCTGGCCCTGCTGGATGGGGTACGTGGCCGGCTCGGCGGGCATCACCGGTTCCATGCCGTGCGCGGCCACCTGCTCGAGATGGCCGGGGACGGCCCCGGGGGCGCCGCGGAGTTCCGGGCCGCGGCGGCGGGCACCGCGAACCTGCGCGAGCAGCACTACCTGACGGCCAAGGCGGCCAGCCTCGCCGCGAGCCCGGCAGGCAGCGCCGGGTAGGGTCGGCCACGGGTGTGCACCGCGAACAAGGGGGCCCGCGCCGTGGTCGGAAACAGCAGCGCGCCGGACGCTGCGGCGGAAGAAGAGCGGTCCGGTGCTGCCCTGACGCCAGCCGGCCTGACCGCAGCCCCGCCCGGCCCGCCGGGTGACGGCCGGCTGCCGGACCGGATCTGGACCATCCCGAACGTGATCAGCATCGCCCGCCTGCTGGGCGTGCCGGTGTTCTTGTGGCTGGTCCTCGGCCCGCACGCGGACGGCTGGGCGGTCATCCTGCTGATCGCCGCGGCGGCGTCGGACTGGCTGGACGGGAAACTGGCCCGGGCCCTGCACCAGGAGAGCCGTCTCGGGCAGGTGCTCGACCCCACCGCGGACCGGCTCTACATCGGCGTCATGCTCATCGGGCTGGCCATCCGGGCCATCATCCCCTGGTGGCTGGTGGGCGTGCTGGTCGGCCGGGAACTGGTGCTCGCGGTGGCCCTGCTCCGGCTGCGGGCCCGTGGCTGGGAGCCGCTCCAGGTCAGCTTCGTGGGCAAGGCCGCCACGCTGTGCCTGTTCTACGCGTTCCCGCTGCTGCTCCTGGGCGCCTACTCCGGCCACGCCGCCGAGGTGGCCAAGATCGTCGGCTGGGCGTTCGTGGCCTGGGGGACCGCGCTGTACTGGACGGCGGCCGGGCTGTACCTGGTCCAGGCCTGGCGGGTCACGGCCCGGGAGCCGGGACCAGACCGCGGGGTGGCCGAACCGGGACAACCGGATGGCTAACCAGGTAGCGGCGTTGGCCGGCCGGGAGCCGCCCGTCATGATGGAGGCACCCTGCTCCAACCACGGGGCCGATCCGCAGGCCGACCGGGGCGCAGGGTCGATGGAAGAGGCCCGGACGATCCTGAAGGAGGCCCGCCACCGGTGAAGGCCGTCGTGATGGCCGGGGGAGAGGGCACCCGGCTGCGCCCGATGACCGCCAATCAGCCCAAGCCGCTGCTGCCCGTGTGCAACAAGCCGATCATGGAACACGTCCTGCGGCTGCTGAAGCGGCACGGTTTCGACGAGACGGTGGTCACCGTCCAGTTCCTGGCCTCGCTGGTGCGCAACTACTTCGGCGACGGCGAGGACGTGGGGATGAGCCTGCAGTACGCGACCGAGGAGGCCCCGCTCGGCACGGCGGGCAGCGTGAAGAACGCCGAGGACGCGCTGCGGGACGAGCCGTTCCTGGTCATCTCGGGCGACGCGCTGACCGACATCGACCTGACCGCCATGGTCCGCGCGCACAAGGAAAACGGTGCCCTGGTCACCGTGGGGCTCACCCGGGTGCCCAACCCGCTGGAGTTCGGCATCATCATCGTGGGCGAGGACGGCCGGATCCAGCGGTTCCTGGAGAAGCCGACCTGGGGGCAGGTGTTCTCGGACACGGTCAACACCGGGATCTACGTGATGGAGCCCGAGGTGCTCGCCGAGGTCGCGCCCGGTGAGTCGGTGGACTGGTCCGGTGACGTGTTCCCCGCCCTGCTCAAGCGCGGGGCGCCGCTGTTCGGCTGGATCGCCGACGGCTACTGGGAAGACGTCGGCACGCACGAGAGCTACCTCAAGGCCCAGGCCGACGTGCTGTCCGGGCGGGTGGACACCGAGATCGACGGGTTCGAGGTGTCACCAGGAGTCTGGGTGGCCGAGGGCGCCGAGGTCGACCCGGAGGCCCTGCTGTCCGGGCCCATCTGCATCGGGGACTACGCCAAGGTCGAGGCGGGCGCGGAACTGCGCGAGTTCACCGTGCTGGGCAGCAACGTGGTGGTCAAGGAGGGCGCCTTCCTGCACCGCGCCGTCGTGCACAACAACGTCTACGTGGGCCAGGGCGTCACGCTGCGCGGCTGCGTCATCGGCAAGAACACCGACGTGATGCCCTCCGCGCGGATCGAGGAAGGCGCGGTGGTCGGGGACGAGTGCGTGATCGAGCCGGAGGCCTACCTCTCCGCGGGCGTCAAGGTCTACCCGTTCAAGACCATCGAGGCGGGCGCGGTGGTCAACACCAGCGTCATCTGGGAATCCCGCGGCCAGCGCACCCTGTTCGGGCCGCGCGGCGTGTCCGGCCTGGTCAACGTGGAGATCACGCCCGAGCTGTGCGTCCGGCTGTCCAGCGCCTACGCGACCACGCTGAAGAAGGGGTCGATGGTCACCACGTCGCGGGACGTGTCCCGCGCCGCGCGCGCGCTCAAGCGGGCCGTCCAGTGCGCGCTGAACGCCAGCGCGATCAACGTGGTGGACCTGGAGGCGCAGCCGCTGCCGGTGGCCCGGTTCCAGACCGCGCGCAGCGTGTGCAGCGGCGGCAGTCGCGCTGCGTACCACCTCCGGGGACCCGCAGTCGATCGACATCGTGTTCCTGGACGAGCGGGGCGCGGAACTGTCCCAGATCGCCGCGCGCAAGCTGGAGCGGGTCTTCTCCCGGCAGGAGTACCGGCGCGCCTTCCCCGGTGAGATCGCCGAGCTCACCTACCCGTCCCGGGTCGTGGAGTCCTACACGCAGGAACTGGCGCGCAGCGTCGACCTGACCGGGGTGCGCGAGGCGGGCCTGAAGGTCGTGGTGGACTGCGCCGGCGGCACGGTGTCGCTGGTGCTGCCCAGCCTGCTCGGGCGGCTCGGCGTGGACGCGCTCACCGTCAACAACCGGCTCGACGAGGCCACCCCGACGCAGAGCCTGGCCCAGGTGCGGGCGGGCATGCAGCGGCTGTCCGAGCTGGTCGCCTCGTCCCGCGCCGCGTTCGGGGTGCGGTTCGACCAGGTCGGCGAGCGGATCATGCTGGTGGACGACAAGGGCGCGATGATCAGCGACGACCGGGCCCTGCTGGTCGCCCTGGACCTCATCGCGGCCGAGCGGCGGTCCGGCCGGGTGGCGCTGCCGGTGACCACCACCCGGGTGGCCGAGCAGGTCTGCCGGTTCCACGGCGTCCACGTGGACTGGACGCCCACCTCGCTGCACGGCCTCACCGAGGCCACCGCGGGGGACGACGTCATCTTCGGCGGCGACGGCCGCGGCGGGTTCGTGGTGCCGGAGTTCAGCCGGACCCTCGACGGCATCGCGGCCTTCGCCCGGCTGCTCGGCCTGGTCGCCCGGACCCGCCTGTCGCTCAGCCAGATCGACGCCAGGATCCCCACCGCGCACCTGCTGCGCCGGTCCATGCCCACGCCGTGGGCGGCCAAGGGCAGCGTGATGCGCACCGTGGTGGAGGCGGCGGGCGACCGGACCGTGGACACCACCGACGGGGTGCGGATCGTGGAGCCCGACGGCGGCTGGGTCCTGGTCCTGCCCGACCCCGCGGAGGCGGTGACCCACCTGTGGGCCGAGGGCGCGGACGCCGACACCGCCCAGGCGCTGCTGGACGAGTGGGCCGCCGTAGCGGAGCGCCCGGGCAGCTGAGCGGGCCGCCGTAGCGGAACGCCCGGGTAGCGAACGGCCGCCGTAGCGGAACGCTCTGGCAATTAACCAGTAACGACTCGGTCAGGGCGTTAAGCTGGCCAGCTTAAGTGTCCAGCGAGGGCATCGCCACCCGTGAGACAATCCACCTCATCGGAGCGTGCACGACTCGTGCGTCGGAGGTGCGGCCAGGATGTGGCGGAGGCGTCGCGAGAGCGGCCCGGGCCGTCCGGCGGCGGAGCGTCCCGGGCAGTCATCTCCGGGTCAGGGACGCCGCCAGGGGTGGCGGGCGCGCTTCACCCCGGCGGGACGACGCGCGTGGCGCATGGACCGGCCGGGCGCGCCCCAGGTAGCGTGGACTGCGTCCGCTGAGCACGCAACGTCCGAGCACGCATCATCTGAGCACGGGGAACGGGCCAGGTCCGACGTGATCCCCGCCCCGAGCCCATGGCCAGCAGAGGAGAGGCTGGGCCACGACATGCCAAGCATCTACTGCACACGCTGCGGTCAGGCCAATCCTGACGACGCGCGTTTTTGCCTGCATTGCGGGACGATGCTGGCGCGAGGGGGGGCCGAGCGCCCCGGCGAAACCACCTCGACGATCTCGCTCGGCGGTGATCTGGCCGAGGCCGACTACGACGAGTTCACCGACCAGGCCTCCCCGGGACTCCCTGCCCCCGGGCACGGCGCTCCTGGTGGTCAGGCGCGGCCCGAACGCGGGCAGCCGGTTCCTGCTCGACCACGACATCACCACGGCCGGGCGGCACCGGGACAGCGACATCTTCCTCGACGACGTGACGGTCTCGCGGCGGCACGCCGAGTTCTACCGCCACGGCGACCGCTTCACCGTGCGCGACGTCGGCAGCCTCAACGGCACCTACGTCAACCAGGAGCGGATCGAGGAGGCGCCGCTGAACGGCGGCGACGAGGTCCAGATCGGCAAGTTCCGGCTGGTCTTCCTGACCGGGCGGCGGCCCCAGTACGAGCGTGGCGGCGGGGGCGCCCAGGTAGGGGCATGAGCGCTCAGCCTGCCCGGGCTTCTTTCGGCATTGGTGAGGTGCTGGCCCAGCTTCGGGGCGAGTTCCCCGATGTCAGCGTGTCCAAGATCCGCTTCCTGGAGTCCGAGGGCCTGATCCAGCCCGCCCGGTCCCCGTCCGGGTACCGGCGGTTCGGGCCCGCCGACGTGGCGCGGCTGCGGTACATCCTGACCGCCCAGCGCGACCAGTACCTGCCGCTGCGGGTGATCAAGGACCGGCTGGCCGCCGCCGAGGATGGCGACCCGGGGGAGGAATCCGGCGGACTCGCCGCAGCGGCGCGGCCGCCGGCCGCTGAGCCGCCGGGAACTGCTCGACGCGGCCGGGATCGACGACAGCTTCCTGGCCGAACTGGAAGACTTCGGCCTGGTCCGGGCCTCGGGACGGCAGTACGGGCCGGAGGCCCTGGACGCCGCCCGGATCATCGTGGCGCTCGGCCGGTACGGGGTGCAGGCGCGCCACCTGCGCGCCGTCCGGGCCGCGGTCGAGCGCGAGACATCCCTGATCGAGCAGGTGGTGGCGCCCACGCGCCGCCAGCGCAGCCACGGGTCGCGGGAGCGGGCCGGGCAGACCGCCCACGAAATCGCCGCCCTGTCCCTCCAGCTGCACGCGTCGCTGATGGGCAGCGCCCTGGCCGACGCCGGCCTGCAGACCGACGGGCTGGCCGGGGCGGCCCGGGCAGCCTGGTCCGGTGAGACCGATCAGCCCGCCCCGACCGAAATCAGGCTGGGGGGTGCGGGATATGACGAGTCCGGATTCGCCGGGCCGGCCGCAGCCAGGTCAGGGGCGTGAGCAGGCCCGGCCGGGCCGGCCACCACAGCACTTTCCGCCGGCACGGGTGTACGTTGGCAGGGGAGTGCCCACCGCAGGGCCCATGCATGAGGCAGCGCGTCAGGCGCGTATGAGGACGGAGCCGCCGTGAGGAAGATGGAGGTCGTCGGCGTCCGGGTCGAGATGCCCACGAACCAGCCCATCGTCCTGCTGAAGGAGACGCAGGGGGACCGATACCTGCCGATCTGGATCGGGCCGGTCGAGGCAACCGCGATCGCTTTCGCCCAGCAGGGCATGGTCCCCGCGCGCCCGCTCACCCACGACCTGTTCCGGGACGTGCTCGAGGCGCTCGAAGTCCAGCTCCAGACGGTGAACATCACGGCGCTGCGGGACGGCATCTTCTTCGCGGACCTGATCTTCTCGAACGGGAAGGAAGTCAGCGCCCGGCCATCGGATTCCATCGCCCTCGCCCTGCGCACCGGCGCGGCCATCTACGCCAGCGAGGAAGTCCTCGACGAGGCGGGCGTGGCCATCCCGGACGAGCAGGAAGATGAGGTCGAGAAGTTCCGCGAGTTCCTCGACACCATCACCCCGGAGGACTTCGGGCGCGCGACCTGAGGCCCGGCCGGGGCCGCAGGGCCCGGCGTAGGGGCCCGGCGGAGGGTCGTTGCGGTAGTCAGGGCGCAAGCCACCGCATATCTGCGGGCGAGGCCGGGCCCCGCCGGAGGCGGGGTTCTGGCCGAGGCTGCGGATGGCGGGGGGTCAGGGGGGTCGCCGGACTAGTGCGACGCGCCGCCGGCGATCGTTGACGCACCCGCCGCTGGCGGCCTACCGTGCGAGACGAGTACCCAGGGTGGCGAGTTCCCGGGTGGAGGCAGGCGTGGCGGTAACCAAAGGTAACAGCGATTCACCCGGAGTCCGCGGTGCGGCGATCCAGCAGGCTGGGGAGCAGGGGCTGCTGTTCGGCGACGACGTCGCCTCCCGGCCGGAAGGAATCGGCTACCGCGGGCCCACCGCGTGCTCAGCCGCCGGGATCACCTACCGCCAGCTCGACTACTGGGCCCGGACCGGGCTGGTCGAGCCCAGCGTGCGGGCCGCCCAGGGATCCGGCTCGGCCCGGCTGTACAGCTTCCGGGACATCCTCGTGCTCAAGGTGGTCAAGCGGCTGCTGGACACCGGCATCTCGCTCCAGCAGATCCGCGCCGCCGTGGCCCACCTGCGCAGCCGGGGCACCGACGACCTGGCCAAGGTCACCCTGATGAGCGACGGCGTCTCCGTCTACGAGTGCACCTCCTCCGACGAGGTCGTGGACCTGCTGCAGGGCGGCCAGGGCGTGTTCGGCATCGCGCTCGGCCGCATCTGGCAGGAGGTTGACGGGACCCTGGCCGAGCTGCCCGCCGAGCAGGCGGGCGAGGCCGCGGACGGAACGCCGGAGGCCACCGGGAGCAGCACGCACGCGGACGAGCTGGCCCGGCGGCGGGCCCGCCGGACCGGCTGACCCGGCCAGTCCGGATCTGGCCGGCCCGGTCCGCGAGCCGCGCAGGCTCAGGTGCGTGTCCTCGGGTAAGCTCGGTACCGCTGATCACACCGTCCGGGAGAGACTCCGCGCAGCCAGCGCGGGGCGCCGAAGGGGCAACCTCCCCGGAACCTCTCAGGCACCCAGGACCGGACGGGACAGGCATCTCTGGAGTACGCGCGCGGCGGGCCACCGCCACCGGGGCGGCGCGCCGCAGGCGGCGTGCGGCCACCGGGCGGGCGGCGACAGAGGGGGAGGACCAGGCAGGCACGGGCGTGCCTGGCGGCTCCCTCTGGAGGCTCCCATGACGTTTGAGGCACCGATATCTGCGGCACCGGCGTTGACGGCGCAATCCGGCGGCACGGAGCCTGGCGCACCCCGGCTGAGGCGCGGCCTTCGAATCACGTCACATCGGGCCATCCGCGGCCGAGCAGCAGCGGATGCTCGCGGCGACCGGCCACGCCACGCTGGGCGAGCTGGCCCAGGCGGCCCTGCCCCCGGGTATCGGCGACCCGAGGCCGCTGGGCCTGCCGCCCGCGCTGTCCGAGGCGGAAGCGCTGGCCGAGCTGCGCCGCCTGGCCGCCCGGAACACCGTCGCCCGCTCCATGATCGGGCTGGGCTACTACGGCACGCACACCCCGGCGGTGATCCGCCGTAACGTGCTGGAGAACCCGGCCTGGTACACGGCCTACACCCCGTACCAGCCGGAGATCTCGCAGGGGCGGCTCGAGGCGCTGCTCACCTTCCAGACCCTCATCGAGGACCTGACCTCGCTGCCGGTGGCCGGAGCCTCCCTGCTGGACGAGGCGACCGCGGCCGTGGAGGCCATGACGCTGGCCCGGCGGGGGGCCCGGCGCGGCCGGATCTTCCTGGCCGACGCGGACTGCCTGCCGCAGACCCTGGCCGTGCTGGCCACCCGGGCCGAGCCGCTCGGGATCGAGCTCGTGGTCGCCCCGGTCACCCCGGAGCTCATCGCGGCACAGCCCGAGGGCGAGCTGTTCGGGATCCTGCTGCAGTACCCGGGGGCCAGCGGGGAGATCCGGGACCTCCGCCCGGCCATCGAGGCCGCGCACGCCCGGGGCGCGCTGGCGGCCGTCGCCGCCGACCTGCTGGCCCTGACCCTGCTGGTGCCGCCCGGCGAGCTGGGCGCCGACATCGCGGTGGGCAGCACCCAGCGGTTCGGCGTGCCGATGGGCTACGGCGGCCCGCACGCGGCCTACATCGCGACCCGTGACGACCTGCGCCGGCAGCTGCCCGGCCGGCTGGTGGGCGTGTCCCTGGACGCGGACGGGCGGCCGGCCTACCGGCTCGCGCTGCAGGCCCGCGAGCAGCACATCCGCCGGGAAAAGGCGACCAGCAACATCTGCACCGCGCAGGTGCTGCTGGCCGTGATGGCCGCGATGTACGCGGTGTACCACGGCCCTGGGGGGCTGGCCGCGATCGCCGCCGGCGTGCACGGGCGCGCGGCCCGGCTGGCCGCCACGCTGCGGGAAAGCGGCCTGGCCGCACCGGCGGGCGGGTTCTTCGACACGATCCGGGTCGCGCCTGCCCGGCGGGGCCGCCGCGGCCGTGGACCGGGCCCGGGAAGCCGGCTACAACCTGCTCCTGGCCGACGCCGACACGGTCGGCATCGCCTGCGACGAGACGACCACCGACGCCGAGCTGCTGGAGGTGGCCGCGCTGCTGGCCGCCGGGCAGGACGGGGCCACGGTCCCCGGCCCGGCTCGCCGGGTCCGGCCCGGTGCTCCCGGCCGGCCTGGCCCGGAGCTCGGGGTACCTCGCCCACCCGGTCTTCCACGAGCACCGGAGCGAGACGGCCATGCTGCGCTACCTCCGCCGCCTCGCCGACTTCGACATCGCGCTGGACCGCTCGATGATCCCGCTCGGCTCGTGCACGATGAAGCTGAACGCGGCCGCCGAGATGGAGCCGGTGACCTGGCCGGAGTTCGCCGGCCTGCACCCCTTCGCGCCGCCCGCGCAGGCCGCCGGGTACGCCGAGCTGATCAGCGACCTGGAACGGTGGCTGGCCGAGATCACCGGATACGACGCGGTGTCCGTGCAGCCCAACGCCGGGTCTCAGGGCGAGCTGGCGGGCCTGCTGGCCATCCGGGGCTACCACAGCTCCCGCGGCGACGCCGGCCGTGACATCTGCCTGATCCCCGAGTCGGCGCACGGGACCAACGCGGCCAGCGCGGTCCTGGCGGGCCTGCGGGTCGTGGTGGTCAAGTGCGGCCACGACGGCGCGATCGACCTGGCTGACCTGCACGCCAAGCTGGAGGAGCGGGGCGGGCAGATCGCCGCGATCATGCTGACCTACCCGTCCACCAACGGGGTGTTCGAGGAGACCGTGACGCAGGTCTGCGAGGCGGTCCACGAGGCTGGCGGCCAGGTATACGTGGACGGGGCGAACCTGAACGCGCTGGTCGGCCTGGCCCGGCCGGGATGGTTCGGCGCGGACGTGTCGCACCTGAACCTGCACAAGACGTTCTGCATCCCGCACGGCGGCGGCGGCCCCGGCGTCGGCCCGGTCGCCGCCCGCGCCCACCTCGCCCCGTTCCTGCCGACGCGGGCGGGGAGCGACGAAGCGGCCAGCGGGACGACCCGGCGGTGGTTTGCCGGCCGCGTCAGCGGACTCGGCGCGAAGCGGCGATCGGGGGGGCTCCGGGGGAGTCGGAGCGGGCGCCCCCCGGGCCAATAACCGCGGCGCCGTACGGGTCGGCGGGGATCCTGCCGATCTCCTGGGCGTACATCCGGATGATGGGACCGGACGGGCTGCGCCGGGCCACCGAGGTCGCCATCCTCACGGCCAACTACGTGGCCGCCCGGCTGGGCCCGCACTACCCGGTGCTGTACACCGGGCGCGGCGGCCTCGTCGCGCATGAGTGCATCCTGGACCTGCGGCCCCTCACCCGGGAGACCGGGGTGACCGTCGAGGACGTGGCCAAGCGCCTCATCGACTACGGGTTCCACGCGCCGACCATGTCGTTCCCGGTCGCCGGCACGCTGATGGTCGAGCCCACCGAGAGCGAGAACCTGGCCGAGCTGGACCGCTTCTGCGACGCCATGATCGCGATCCGGCGGGAGATCGGGATGGTCGCCTCCGGGGAGTACGACAGCCAGGACAACCCGCTGCGCAACGCCCCGCACACGGCGTCCATGCTGCTCGAGGCCGACTGGAAGCACCCGTACGAGCGGGCCGAGGCCGCGTACCCGCTGCCCGGCGACCGGCGGGCCAAGTACTGGCCCCCGGTGCGCCGTATCGACCAGGCCTACGGCGACCGGAACCTGGTGTGTGCCTGCCCGCCGGCCGAGGCGTTCGCGGAGTGAGCCGCCCCGCGCCGCGCCCGGCGCGGGGCACCGGGGCCGCGCGCCCAGATGGGGCCGCCGGCGCCTGTAGCCGCGGCGCCATAGGCGTTACGCTGCCGCCAGGACACCGGCAGGAAAGGGTCAGGATGGCAAGCTCGTCCCCGTCGTTCATCGTCGGCCTGGACAACGGCGGCACCATGAACAACGCCACGGTGCTCGATCCCTCAGGCCAGTTCCTGGTCGAGCACATGCTGGAGCGGCCGAGCCGGGTCCGCGAGGGCCCGGACGTCGCCATCGAGGCGCTGGCCGCCTCGTTCGCGCAGGTCCTGGACGTCACCGGGGTGGACCGGGCGGCGGTGGGCGCGGTCGGGCTGGACACCCCCGGCCCGGCCAGCGGGGACGGGATCCTGTCCTCCCGGGGGGCCACGAACTTCGCCCATCCCGGCTGGGGCGGCTTCAACATCCGCGCCGCGCTGGAGGAGCGGCTGGGCCTGCCCGTCGTGTACACCAACGACGCCAACGCGGCCACGCTGTACGCGCACTACGTGCGGTTCGGCGACGACGCGCCGCACCACTCGTCGGTGTCGGTCATCGTCGGCACCGGGCTGGGCGGCGGCCTGGTCGAGGCGGGCCAGGTGGTGAGCGGGGTGGCCGGCATGGCGGGTGAACTCGGCCACGTCCAGATCCCGCTGGAGGGGCTGCTCGGCGAGGGCCAGCCGGTGCCGGCCTGCAACTGCGGGCTGCGCGGCGACGTGGAGAGCTTCGCGTCGCTGAGCGGGATCGAGCAGAACCTGCTGCCCTACTGGCTGAGCCGCTACCCGGGACACGGGCTGGCCGAGGTCCAGCCGCTGTCCCGGGCGGCCAAGCTGGTCCGGGGCTACGGTGAGGCGGGCGACCCGCTGGCCCTGAAGATCTTCGAGCAGCAGGCCATGGCGCTCGGCCGCGTCTTCTCCATCGCGGCCATGTTCACCGATCCGGGCACCTATTTCGTGGGCGGGGGCGTGGTCGAGGCCGATCCCGCGTTCGCGGAATGGTTCCTCGGGCGGATCCGCGAGCACACCACGCTCCGGGCCGAGCAGGCCAAGCTGGTCGATTTCGCGCTGGTTCCCGACCTGGACCGGGCCGGCGCGCGCGGCGCCGCGCTCGCCGCACGCTCAGCCGTCAGCGACCACGCATAGAGTTACTGGGTGGCAGATCCGCAGTCCTACCGGCCAGCGCCCGGGTCCATCCCCGAGTCGCCGGGCGTGTACCGGTTCCGGGATGCGCACGGCCGGGTCATCTACGTCGGAAAGGCGAAGAATCTCCGGCAGCGGCTGAATTCCTATTTCGCGGATTTCGCCAGCCTGCACCCCCGGACCCAGACCATGGTGCGCACCGCCGCCAAGGTCGACTGGACCGTGGTGGCCACCGAGGTCGAGGCGCTCCAGCTGGAGTACTCCTGGATCAAGGAGTTCGACCCCCGGTTCAACGTCCGGTACCGCGACGACAAGAGCTATCCCTACCTCGCCGTCACCATGGGCGAAGACTTCCCGCGGGTCATGGTCATGCGCGGCGCCAAGCGGCGCGGGGTTCGTTATTTCGGCCCGTACTCGCACGCGTGGGCGATCCGGGAAACGGTCGACGCGCTGCTGCGGGTGTTCCCGGTCCGCACCTGCTCGGCCGGGGTGTTCAAGCGGGCCGGCCAGATCGGGCGGCCCTGCCTGCTCGGCTACATCGGCAAGTGCTCGGCCCCGTGCGTGGGCCGGGTCAGCGAGGCCGAGCACCGGCTGCTCGCCGAGGAATTCTGCGACTTCATGGCCGGCCAGACCGACCGGTTCATCCGCCGCCTGGAAGCCGAGATGCGCGAGGCCGCCCGGGCCGAGGAGTACGAGCGGGCCGCGCGCCTGCGCGACGACATCAAGGCGCTGCAGCGGGCGCTGGAGAAGCAGACCGTGGTGCTGGGCGACGGCACCGACTGCGACGTCATCGCGCTGGCCGAGGACCAGCTGGAGGCGGCGGTCCAGGTCTTCTACGTGCGGGACGGCCGGGTCCGCGGGCAGCGCGGCTGGGTGGTGGACAAGGTCGAGGACGTGAGCACCGGCGAGCTGGTCGAGCAGTTCCTGGGCCAGGTCTACAGCGACGACGCGGTGGCCGGCCCGGCGCCGGGCACGCAGGTCCCGGACGGCCCCGGGGCGACCATGGGGCAGCGGGGCAACGCGCGCCCGGCCAGCCGGTCCGCGGCCATCCCGCGCGAGGTGCTGGTCCCGGAGCTCCCGCCGGACGCGCCGGCGGTGGAGGAGTGGCTCGCGGGCCGCCGCGGCGGCCCGGTCAGGCTCCGGGTGCCGCTGCGGGGGCACAAGAAGGCGCTGCTGGAGACCGTGGCCCGCAACGCCGCCGAGTCGCTGGCCCTGCACAAGACCCGGCGGGCCAGCGACCTGACCACCCGCAGCCGCGCCCTGCACGAGATCCAGGAGGCGCTGGGCCTGGACGAGGCCCCGCTGCGCATCGAGTGCTACGACGTGTCCAACCTGCAGGGCACGCACGTGGTCGCGTCCATGGTCGTGTTCGAGGACGGCCTGGCCCGCAAGTCGGAGTACCGGCGGTTCAGCATCCGGGGCCTCGACGGGACCGACGACGTCGCCGCGATCCACGAGGTGATCTTGCGCCGGTTCCGCCGCTACCTGGACGAGCGGGAGGCCACCGGCGAGCTCGACCAGCTCGGCGACCCGGAGGTCTCCGCCGAGGCGGCGCGGCAGCGCAAGTTCGCCTACCCGCCCAACCTGGTCGTGATCGACGGCGGGCCGGCCCAGGTCGCCGCGGCGGCGCGGGCGCTCGACGAGCTCGGCATCGAGGACGTCGCCGCCTGCGGCCTGGCCAAGCGGCTGGAGGAGGTCTGGCTGCCCGGCGACGACTCCCCGGTGATCCTGCCCCGCAGCAGCGAGGGCCTGTACCTGCTGCAGCGGGTCCGTGACGAGGCACACCGCTTCGCCATCACGTACCACCGGGCAAAACGGTCAAAGGCGCTCGCGGTGAGCGAGCTTGACTCGGTCCCGGGACTAGGCCCGGCGCGGCGGGCTACGCTGCTACGGCACTTCGGCTCCGTGCGCAGGCTCGCCAGCGCCACCGAGCCCGAGATCGCCGGGCTTCCCGGCATCGGCCCGCGGGTCGCGAGCGCGGTGCTGGCCGCCCTGCGGCCGGAGCCGCCGGCGGAGCGGGATCGGCGGAGGGGGCATCGGCGGACGGGCCGCCGGCGGAGGAGCCGCCGGCGGGCAGCCACAAGCAGACCAGCAGGGGAACAGCGCGCACAATGGCAGTGATATCGGGGGGCGCAGCGGCGATGGGTGAGTCAGGCCCGGACATCGTGATCATTACCGGGATGTCCGGCGCGGGACGGAGCACGGCGGCCAAGTCCCTGGAGGACCTGGACTGGTTCGTGGCCGACAACCTGCCGCCCGGCCTGCTCCCGACCATGATCGAGCTGGCCCGCCGGGCCATGGGCGCGGTGCCGAGGATCGCGGCCGTGATGGACGTGCGCAGCCGGGCGTTCTCCACCGACCTGCAGACGGCCATCGGGGAGCTGGCCGCCCGGGGCGTCCGGCCGCGGGTCGTGTTCCTGGAGGCCAGCGACGACACCCTGGTCCGCCGGTTCGAGAGCGTCCGCCGCCCGCACCCGCTGCAGGAGGACGGCCGGGTGGTGGAGGGCATCGCCGCGGAGCGGGAACTGCTCCGCGGCGTCCGGGAAGAAGCCGACCTCGTCATCGACACCTCGTCGCTGAACGTGCACGAGCTGCGGGCCCGGATGCACGACGCGTTCAGCGCCGACGCCCCGGCCACGCTGCGGGTGAACGTGGTGTCGTTCGGCTACAAGTACGGGCTGCCGGTCGACGCCGACATCGTGGCCGACTGCCGGTTCCTGCCCAACCCCCGGTGGGTCCCCGACCTGGCCCCGCTCACCGGGCAGGACGAGCCGGTCCGCGACTACGTGCTCAGCCGCCCCGGGGCCGCGGAATTCCTGGACTCCTACCTGGCCGCGCTGGGGGTGGTGCTGGCCGGCTACGAGCGGGAGGGCAAGCGGTTCGTCACGCTGGCGATCGGCTGCACCGGAGGCAAGCACCGGAGCGTGGCGGTCGCCGAGCAGATCGCCGGCCAGCTGAGCGCCAAAGGCCCGGCCGTCCAGGTCGTGCACCGGGATCTGGGGCGCGAATGACGGCTGGCCCGGCGGGGGCGGCCGGCGGGCTCCGGCCCGGCAGGCTCCGGTCCCGCCCGCTCCAGCCAGGCCGACGTGGGCGTGGTTCCCTCCGTCCGGCCGCTGAACCCCAAGGTCGCGGCGCTCGGCGGCGGCCACGGCCTGTTCGCCGCGCTGTCGGCGCTGCGCCGGGTGACCCGCCAGCTGAGCGCGATCGTGACCGTGGCCGACGACGGGGGCTCCAGCGGCAGGCTGCGCCGCCAGTACGGCGTCCTGCCGCCCGGTGACCTGCGGATGGCGCTCGCGGCGCTGTGCGGCGACGACGCCTGGGGCACCACCTGGAGCCGGGTCGTCCAGCACCGCTTCACCGGGGAGGCCGAGCTCGGCGGGCACGCGGTGGGCAACGTGCTGATCGTGGCGCTGTGGGAGCTGCTCGGCGACACCGTGCAGGGCCTGGACTGGGTGGGCCGGCTGCTCGGCGCGTACGGCCGGGTGCTGCCCATGGCGTCGGTCCCGCTCGACCTCGTGGCCGAGGTGCAGGGGGCCGACCCGGAGCGCCCGCTCGCGCTGAGCACGGTGCGCGGCCAGGTCGCCTGCGCGTCCACCACGGGCCGGGTCCGCTCGGTGTCGCTGATCCCGGAGGATCCGCCGGCCTGCCCGGAGGCGGTCACCGCGATCCTGGACGCCGACTGGGTGGTGCTCGGGCCCGGGTCCTGGTTCACCAGCGTGCTGCCCCACCTGATGGTCCCCGAGCTGGCCCAGGCGCTGATCAGCACGCCGGCCCGGCGGATCGTGGCGCTGAACCTGGTCGCGCAGCCCGGCGAGACGGACGGGTTCTCCCCGCAGACTCACCTGGAAGTGCTGGCTGATCACGCGCCGCAGCTCAAGATTGACATCGTGCTCGCCGATCGCGGGGCCGCGGGGGGCGCGGCCGCCGAGCTGGAGAAGGCGGCGGGCTTGCTGGGCGGCCGGCTGGTGCTGGCCGACCTGGCCATGCGCGATGGGACACCGCGCCACGACCCGCGTCAGCTGGCCGGGGCGTTCGCAGAGATTTTCGAGGGGGAGTGATGCCGATGGCGATGACCGGCCTGGTCAAAGACGAGCTCAGCCGCGTGACCGTGCTCAAGCCGTGCTGCCGCAAGGCGGAGGTGTCCGCACTGCTGCGGTTCGCCGGGGGACTGCACCTGGCCAGCGGGCGCATCGTGGTGGAGGCCGAGCTGGACACCGGCGTGGCCGCCCGGCGGCTGCGCAAGGACATCGCGGAGGTGTTCGGCCATTCCTCGGACCTGATCGTGCTGGCCCCGAGCGGCCTGCGCAAGGGCAACCGCTACGTGGTCCGGGTCCGCAAGGACGGGGACAGCCTGGCCCGGCAGACGGGCCTGGTGGACAACTACGGCCGGCCGGTCCGCGGGCTGCCCCGGCAGGTCGTGTCGGGCACCACGTGCGACTGCGAGGCCGCCTGGCGCGGCGCGTTCCTGGCCCACGGCTCGCTGACCGGCCCGGGCCGGTCGATGTCCCTGGAGATCACCTGCCCCGGCCCGGAAGCGGCCCTGGCCCTGGTGGGCGCGGCCCGGCGGCTGAAGATCCACGCCAAGGCCCGCGAGGTGCGCGGGGTGGACCGGGTCGTGGTCCGGGACGGCGACGCGATCAGCGCGCTGCTGACCCGGCTCGGCGCCCACGACAGCGTGCTGGCCTGGGAGGAGCGGCGGATGCGCCGCGAGGTCCGGGCCACCGCCAACCGGCTGGCCAACTTCGACGACGCGAACCTGCGGCGCAGCGCCCGGGCCGCGGTCGCGGCCGGGCGCCCGGGTGGAGCGGGCGCTGGAGATCCTGGGCACCGAGGCGCCCGAGCACCTGACCGTGGCGGGCAGGCTGCGCATCGAGCACCGGCAGGCCAGCCTGGAGGAGCTGGGCCAGCTGGCCTCGCCGCCGCTGACCAAGGACGCGATCGCCGGGCGGATCCGGCGGCTGCTGGCCATGGCGGACAAGAGGGCCCGCGATCTCGGTGTCCCCGACACCGAGTCCAGCCTGACGCCGGAGATGATGACGCAGTAACCCAGAAGTTCACGGGCGGGGGTGCGCTGCCTTTCCGCGGGGTCCCGCTTCACCCGAACCGGCCCGTCCCCGGGACGGCCGCCGGGACGACGGCCAGTCACGCTGGGTGAGCCCGGCGGTCCATGGTGGCCCCGTGCCGGCCCGCGCGGCCGCCGTCGTCCGATAGGGTCGGACGCGGGAAGCAGGCGCACCGCTGGGGGCGGGCCAGCGCGCAGAGCTGAGGACGAGAGCTAAGGGACGAGGAGAAGCGCAGCCGTGACTATCCGCGTGGGCATCAACGGATTCGGCCGCATCGGGCGGAACTACTGGCGGGCCGTGCACGCCGCAGCGGCCACGGGGCACGATGGCGCGGGGCAGATCGAGATCGTCGCCGCGAACGACCTGACCGACACGGCCACCCTCGCGCACCTGCTCAAGTACGACACGGTGCTGGGCACCCTGGCCCAGGACGTCTCCGTGGACGGGGACGCGATCCTGGTGGGCGACACGAAGATCACCGTGCTGGCCGAGCGGGACCCGGCCGCGCTGCCCTGGCGGGACCTCGGGGTGGACGTGGTGATCGAGTCCACCGGGCGGTTCACCAAGGCCGGGCGACGCGCGCAAGCACCTCGACGCCGGCGCGAAGAAGGTCATCATCTCCGCGCCCGGCCTCCGATGAGGACATCACGATCGTGATGGGCGTGAACGACAGCTCCTACGACCCCGCCCGGCACAACATCATCTCGAACGCGTCGTGCACCACGAACTGCGTGGCCCCGATGGCCAAGGTGCTCAACGACAGCTTCGGCGTCGTCAAGGGCCTGATGACCACCATCCACGCCTACACCAACGACCAGGTCATCCTGGACTTCCCGCACAAGGACCTGCGCCGGGCCCGGGCCGCGGCGCAGAACATCATCCCGACCAGCAGCGGCGCGGCCAAGGCCACCGCGCTGGTCCTGCCCGAGCTGAAGGGCAAGTTCGACGGGATGGCCATGCGGGTCCCGGTGCCGGACGGGTCCGTGACCGACCTGGTCGTCCAGCTGAGCCGTGAGGTCACCAAGGACGAGGTCAACGCGGCGTTCAAGGCGGCGGCCGAGGGCGTGCTCAAGGGCTACCTGCACTACACGGCGGACAAGATCGTGTCCTCGGACATCGTCGGCACCCCGTGGTCGTGCACCTTCGACTCGTCGCTCACGATGACCTTCGGCGACCAGGTCAAGATCATCGGCTGGTACGACAACGAGTGGGGCTACTCCAACCGCCTCGCCGACCTCACCGCGCTCGTGGGCGCCCAGCTCTGATGAAGCGGATCGACGACCTCGACGTGGCCGGGCAGGTCGTCCTGCTCCGGGCCGACCTGAACGTCCCGCTCGACGGCGATGTGATCACCGATGACGGCCGGATCCGGGCCAGCCTGCCCACCATCAGGACGCTGACCGGCCGCGGTGCACGGGTGGTCATCTGTGCTCACCTGGGCCGGCCCAAGGGAGACGGGTACGCGGCGCGGGCCGCGGGCGGCCCGTCGCTGCGGCCTGTCGCCGCCCGGCTCGGCGAGCTGCTCGGCCAGCCCGTGCCGCTGGCCGGGGACGTGGCCGGGGAATCGGCGGCCGCCCTGGCGGCGGGGCTGGGTGACGGTGATGTCGCCCTGCTGGAGAACGTCCGGTTCGAGCCGGCCGAGACGAGCAAGGTCAACGCCGAGCGGGCCGGGCTGGCCGCCCGGCTCGCCGCGCTGGCCACCTGCTACGTCGGCGACGGCTTCGGCGCCCTGCACCGCAAGCACGCCAGCGTGTACGACGTGCCCGCGCTGCTCCCGCACGCGGCGGGCGAGCTGGTCATCGCCGAGATCGCGGTGCTGCGCCAGCTCACCTCCGATCCGCCGCGGCCCTACGTGGTGGTGCTCGGCGGGGCCAAGCCGTCGGACAAGCTCGCGGTCATCGGCAACCTGCTCAGCCGGGCCGACCGGCTGATCATCTGCGGGGGGATGTCCTACACATTCCTCGCCGCCCAGGGCTACGAGGTCGGCAAGTCCCTGCTGGAGGCCGACCAGATCCCGCAGGTCACCGAGGTGCTGGCCGAGGCGGCCCGGCGGGGGGTCGAGGTGGTCCTGCCGGTGGACCTGGTGGCGGCCGACCGGTTCGCCCCGGACGCGGATCACCGCGTGGTGCTGGTCAGCGATTTCCCCGCCGACCGGGAGAGCCTCGACATGGGCCCGCAGACCCGGGCCCTGTTCGCCCAGAAGCTCTCCGATGCGAAGACCGTGTTCTGGAACGGCCCGGCCGGCGTGTTCGAGTTCCCGGCGTTTGCCGCCGGCACCCGGGCGGTCGCCGAGGCCATCAGCCGGGTCAGCGGGCTGACCGTGGTCGGCGGGGGCGACTCCGCGGCCGCCGTCCGCCAGCTGGGCTTCCCCGCGGACGCGTTCACGCACATCTCCACCGGCGGCGGGGCGAGCCTGGAGTACCTGGAGGGCCGCCCCCTGCCCGGGCTCAGCGCGCTGGAGGCGGACGCATGACCGGCGGCCCCGCCGCCCGCAAGCCCCTCCTGGCCGGCAACTGGAAGATGCACAACACGCACTTCGAGGGGCTGACCCTGGTCCAGAAGCTCGCCTTCACCCTGACCGACGCGGATTACGACGCCGCGGAGGTGGTGGTCCTCCCGCCGTTCACCGCGCTGCGCAGCGTGCAGACCCTGGTGGCCGGGGACAAGCTGCGGATCGGCTACGGGGCCCAGGACCTGTCACCGCACGACAAGGGCGCCTACACCGGCGACGTGTCCGGGCCCATGCTGGCCAAGCTGGGCTGCGGCTACGTGCTGGCCGGCCACTCCGAGCGCCGCCAGTACCACGGTGAGGACGACGCGCTGGTCAACACCAAGGTGAAGGCCGCGCTCCGGGCCGGGCTGACCCCCATCCTGTGCGTCGGCGAGCAGCTGGACATCCGGCGGGCCGGGGAGCAGCTCAGCTTCACCCTGGGCCAGCTCGACAGGGCCCTGGCCGGCCTCTCACCGGAGCAGGTGGCCGGGCTGGTCGTGGCGTACGAGCCGGTCTGGGCCATCGGCACCGGGGAAGTGGCGTCACCCGCGGACGCGCAAGAGGTGTGCGGGGCGATTCGCGGCCGGGTTTCCGAGAGTCACAGCGCCGAAGCGGCCGCAAGTGTGCGTATCCTGTATGGCGGGTCGGTGAAGTCCGACAACATCGCTGCGATAATGACGCAGCCTGACATTGACGGCGCGCTGGTCGGCGGCGCAAGCCTGGATGCCGGTGAGTTCGCCACCATATGCCGGTACCGCAAGCTAGCAGTCGGCGCCTGACCCGCGGCGGCCGTCCAGCGCAGCGCTGGTCCACGTAGCGCCGTTTACAGCAGGACAGGTCCGCGGCAGACACCCGGAGGGACGAGACAGGGCAGTGGTTATCGCAATATCAGTCGTCCTCATCATCACCAGCCTGCTGATGATGTTGCTCGTGCTGCTGCACAAGGGCAAGGGCGGCGGCCTGTCGGACCTATTCGGTGGCGGGGTCTCCTCTACGCTGGGATCATCGTCCGTAGTGGAGCGGAACCTGGACCGCCTCACGATTTTCACTGGCATCATCTGGTTCCTGTGCATCATCGGGCTGAATCTGCTGCTGAACCACTGATGCGGGCGCCCGGGGGTCGCCGGGCGGGCCAAGAGCGGACGTAGCAAGGGGTGAGCTGTGAGTAGTGGCAACGCGATCAGGGGAAGCCGGGTCGGGGCTGGCCCGATGGGCGAGGCGGAGCGTGGTGAGGCGGCGCCCAGGATCAGGGTCTCCTTCTGGTGCTCGAACAAGCACGAGACCCGGCCCAGCTTCGCCTCTGATGCCGCGGTGCCCGAGACCTGGGATTGCCCCCGCTGCGGGTTCCCGGCCGGACGCGACGAGAACAACCCGCCCGGACCTCCGCACAGCGAGCCCTATAAGACACACCTGGCGTACGTGAAAGAACGGCGCACCGATACCGATGGCGCCGCGATTCTGCGCGAGGCGCTGGACCGGCTGCGCAGGAACGCCTGACCGGCCATCCCAGACTGGCCCGAACCTGGCCCGGCTGAGGCCGCTGCTCCCCGCGGGCGGCCCGAGCCGGGCCTTGGTGTCCCCGCGCCTGGTTACTGCAGGCCAGCTGGTGAGCGGCGCGCCCCGGGTCAGTGCGCGAACGACTGCCGCTCGCTCCGCCGGGGCCAGCGGCACGTGGCTGCGCGGGTGCGCGGCCAGCGATCCGGACATGCCGACTGGATGTCGCTGAGCAGCAGGTCGGCGAGATCTCGGCTGAACCCGTTGCGGACCACGATCCGGAGTACCGCGACGTGCTCCAGGTTGGCCGGGAACGTGTAGGCGGGCAGTAGCCAGCCCCGGGTCCGCAGCCGCTCGGACAGGTCGAACACGGTAAAGCCCGCCGACTCGTCACGGATCCGGAACGCGAAGACGGGCAGGTCGCTGCCGTCGGACAGGAGCTCGAACGGCTCCATCGCGGCGATCTTGCCGGACAGGTGCCTGGCCACGTCCTGGCAGGCCTGCTGGACCCGCTGGTACCCGTCGAAGCCCAGGCGCAGGAAGTTGTAGTACTGGGCCGCGACGTTCGCCCCGGACCGGGAGAAGTTCAGCGCGAACGTGGGCATTTCCCCGCCCAGGTAGTTCACCTTGAAGACCAGGTCCTCGGGCAGCGCGGCGGGGCTGCGCCAGACCACCCAGCCCACGCCCGGGTAGACCAGGCCGTACTTGTGTCCCGACGTGTTGATCGAGGCCACCCGGGGGAGCTGGAAATCCCAGACCAGGTCGGGCTGGAGGAACGGCGCCACGAACCCGCCCGAGGCGGCGTCCACGTGGATCGGGACATCGGGGCCGCCGCCGGCCGCGAGCCGGTCCAGCTCGGCGCTGATCTCCGCGACCGGCTCGTAGCTCCCGTCCATGGTGGAGCCCAGGATCGCCACCACCCCGATCGTGTTCTCGTCGCACTGCGCGGCGGCCTCCGGGCCGCGCAGGTGCAGCCGGTCCGGCTCCATCGGCACCAGCCTCGGCTCCACCTCCCAGTAGCGGCAGAACTTCTCCCAGCAGACCTGGACGTTCGCGCCCATGACCAGGTTGGGCCGGGTGGCGTCGGCGCCGGCCGCGCGGCGGCGCGCCCGCCAGCGCCACAGCAGCGCCATGCCCCCGAGCATGCAGGCCTCGCTGGAGCCGGTGGTGGAGCAGCCGGTCGCCGCCCCGTGCTCCGGCGCATGCCAGAGGCTGGCCAGGATGTTCACGCACCGCGACTTCCAGCTCCGCGGTCTGCGGGTACTCGTCCTTGTCGATCATGTTCTTGCTGAGGCACTCGGTCATCAGCTGCTCCGCCTGGGGCTCCATCCAGGTGGTCACGAACGTGGCCAGGTTGAGCCGGGCGTTGCCGTCCAGGGTGAGCTCGTCCCGCACCGCCTGGAGCGCCGTGTCGGGCAGCAGCCCGCGGCGGGCGAGCCGGTGCCGGGGCACCGAGAAGTGCAGTTCGCGGACGTAGACCGGGTTGATCTCGATCTCGTCCTGCTGCTCGACTTGCCTGTGCAGTGCCATGCGGCTCCCTCGCTCGCCCGGTCGTCGCTGCTGGGGCGGTCTGCTGCGGGCCCAGCGGCTGCGGCCCAGGCTATCCGCGGCGGCCGCGGCCCGGGCTGCCCGTTGATCCGCGTGTTGGTTCCCGGTTGACCTGCCCGGATGATCCCGGCTGGCCAGTGGCCCGTTGATGTGGCCGGCGGCCGGGCCAGCGTCCGGCCAGGCAGGATGGGGTCATGCAGCTTCCCGTTAACCCGCCGGTCGCGCCGATGCTGGCCCGCCCGGTACCGCAGATACCCGAGGGCCCGTTCAGCTTCGAGCCCAAGTGGGACGGCTTCCGGTCGGTCGTCTTCCTCGACCGGGGCGAGGTGGAGATCGGCAGCCGCAACGAGCGCCCGATGACCCGGTACTTCCCGGAAGTGGCCGAGGCCCTCACCGCGAACCTGCCGTCCCGGTGCGTGGTGGACGGGGAGATCGTGATCCCCGACGCGTCCGGCCGCGCGCTGGACTTCGAGGCCCTGCTCCAGCGGATCCACCCGGCGGCCAGCCGCGTCGCCCTCCTCGCCGAGCAGACCCCGGCGCACTTCGTCGCCTTCGACCTGCTCGCGCTGGACGACACCGATCTGTGCGGCGAGCCGTTCGCGGAGCGCCGGGCCGCGCTCGAGCAGGCCCTGGCCCAGGCCCGCTCCCCGGTGCACCTGACCCCGGCGACCACCGACCGCGAGCTGGCCGGGCAGTGGTTCCAGCAGTTCGAGGGGGCCGGGCTGGACGGGCTGATCGCCAAGCCGCTGGACGGCACGTACCAGCCGGACAAGCGGGTCATGTTCAAGATCAAGCATGAGCGCACCGCGGACTGCGTCGTCGCCGGGTACCGGCCGCACAAGAGCGGCCCGGAAGCGGTCGGCTCGCTGCTGCTCGGCCTCTACACCGACGCCGGCGACCTGGCCAGCGTGGGCGTGGTGGGCGCCTTCCCGATGGCGCGCCGCCGTGAGCTGTTCACCGAGATGCAGCCCCTGGTCACCACGTTCGATGGTCATCCGTGGCGCTGGGGCGGCGCGGAGGAGACCGGCGCCACGCCGGCGGCGCGCAACCCCCGGGCCGCGGAGGGGAGCCGGTGGAACGCGGGGAAGGACCTGTCCTTCGTCCCGCTGCGGCCCGGAGCGGGTGGTGGAGGTCCGCTACGACCACATGGAGGGCCGCCGGTTCCGGCATACCGCCCAGTTCGCCCGCTGGCGCCCGGACCGGGACCCGCGCTCGTGCACCTACGCCCAGCTGGAGGAGCCGGTGAAGTACGACCTGGCCGAGATCCTGGGCGGCCCGGCGGGCTGAGTCCTGGCCGGCCCGGGGGACCGGCCACGCGAGCGGTTCGTTGCGGAAAAAAATAGGCCCGGCGGCCCAGCAGCAGGTGGGCGGGACCCCGGCCCGCTAGGACCGGGCCAGCAGGTAGCGGCACAGCAGGTAGTCGCCCTCGGCCAGCACGTGGGCGAGGGTCAGGCGGCGGGGGGGCGGGCCGCCGGGACCGAGGCCGGGCCCTGGATGATCCGGCCCGCCGGGCCGCCCGGCCAGGACCGGGCTGAGGGTCACGCACAGCTCATCGATCAGGCCCGCCGCGGCCAGCTGGCCGAGCAGGTGCGGGCCGCCCTCGGCCAGGATCTCCCGGTAGCCCCGGCTGGCCAGCGCGCTGACCGCGGCCGCGGCAGTCACCTCATGCTCCCCGGCGATGATCACGTCGGCGTGCCGGGCCATGTCGGCCCGGCGGTCCGCGGGCGCTGACTCCGCGGTGATCACGATGGTGCGGGCCCCGGCGGGTGCCTGCGCCAGCAGCGGGCCCGCGGGGTCGAGGTCCAGCCGGCCGCTCAGCACCGCGATGGGCGGGGTGGCCGTCCGCCCCGTGCGCAGCGCCGCCCAGCGCGGCGCCACCCGGGCCGGGCGGTACCCCTCGGCGCGGACGGTGCCGGCACCCACCAGGATCACCCCGGCGAGCGCCCGGAGCAGGCCGAAGACCTCCCGGTCAGCGGGGCCGCCCAGGCCGCCGGAGAGGCCGTCCACCGCTGCGGCCCCATCCGCGCTCTCGATCATGTTGGCCCGCACCCAGGGCCGGTCCGCGCCGCCGCGGGCCGGGTAGGCGTAGAGCCCGGCCAGGTCCGGCCCGCCGTCGCCGGCCGGGCCGGGATAGATCAGCCCACGGGATCAGCTCCACGGGAGGCTCAGCCAGCTCACGGTATCGGGCTCGCCGACGCGGCGCAGCACCATCATCGAGCGGCCCGCGAGCATCACCGTCGACCCGGCCTGGTGCTCCCGGGGTTCTACCTGCGCCGCGACCGCCGCCTCGGACCCGGGCAGCGCCGGGTGGGGCAGCCCGTTACCGGAGATCGCGGTGGCGGGCCGCCGCCGCCGGAGTGCCCCGCGGCCCCCGTGTCGAGCACGACTTCCCAGCGGTGCCCGAAGTCCTCGGCGGGCAGCGTGAACCAGGCCGGCTGGCTGTCCGCGCTGAACAGCAGCAGGAACGTTTCATCCCGGACCCGCTCGCCGCGGGGGTCCGGTTCGGTGATGGCGTCACCGTTCAGGAACACGCCCATCGCCTTCGCGTAGCCGGTCTTCCAGTCCGCGTCGGTCATCTCCCGGCCGGAGGGGGTGAACCAGGCGATGTCGCCGGGCCGGCCCATGGCGCCCTCCGCGGGACCGGTGAAGAACCGCCGCCGGCGGAACACCGGGTGGTTGCGGCGCAGTTCGGCGACCCCCCGGGCGAACTCCAGCAGGCTGGTCTCGTCCTGGGCCGTGTCCCAGTCCACCCAGGACGTCTCATTGTCCTGGCAGTAGGCGTTGTTGTTGCCGCGCTGGGTCCGGCCGAGCTCGTCCCCGGCGAGCAGCATCGGCACGCCCTGCGAGCACAGCAGCGTGGCCAGGAAGTTCAGCCGCTGCCGGGCCCGCAGCTCGTGCACCGCCGGATCGCTGGTCGGTCCCTCGGCGCCGCAGTTCCACGAGCGGTTGTCGTTGGTGCCGTCCGCGCCGTCCTCACCGTTAGCGTCATTGTGCTTGCGGTTGTAGGAGACGAGGTCGGTCAGGGTGAACCCGTCGTGGCAGGTGACGAAGTTGATGGAGGCGACCGGCCGGCGGCCGCTGGTCTCGTACAGGTCGCTCGACCCCGTCAGCCGCGAGGCAAACTCGGCCATCGTGTACGGCTGGCCGCGCCAGAAGTCCCGGGCCGTGTCCCGGTACTTGCCGTTCCACTCGCTCCACAGCGGCGGGAAGTTGCCGACCTGGTACCCGCCCTCGCCCACGTCCCAGGGTTCCGCGATGAGCTTGACCTGCGACACCACCGGGTCCTGCTGGACCAGGTCGAAGAAGGCCGACAGCCGGTCCACGTCGTGCAGTTCCCGGGCCAGCGCGGAGGCGAGGTCGAACCGGAACCCGTCCACGTGCATGTCCAGGATCCAGTACCGCAGCGAGTCCAGGATGAGCTGGAGCGCGTGCGGGTGCCGGACGTTCAGGCTGTTCCCGCAGCCCGTGTAGTCCACGTAGTAGCGCGGGTCGTCGTCGCGGAGCCGGTAGTAGGCGGCGTTGTCGATGCCGCGGAAGGACAGCGTCGGGCCCCGGTGGTCGGACTCGGCGGTGTGGTTGTACACGACGTCGAGGATCACCTCGATCCCGGCCGCGTGCAGCGCCTTGACCATCGCCTTGAACTCGCCGACCTGCCCGCCGCGCTGCTGCGACGACGAATACGCCTTGTGCGGGGCGAGGAACCCGATCGTGTTGTAGCCCCAGTAGTTGGTCAGCCCGCGGGCCTGCAGGTTGTGCTCGGGCACGAACTGGTGCACCGGCATCAGCTCCACCGCGGTCACCCCCAGCCGGGTCAGGTGCTCGATGACCGAGGGGTGGGCCAGCCCGGCGTACGTGCCCCGCTGGTCGGCGGGCACGTCCGGGTGGCGCAGGGTCAGGCCGCGGACGTGCGCCTCGTAGATGACCGTCTCGTGGTACGGGATCCGCGGGGCCCGGTCGTCTCCCCAGTCGAAGAACGGGTTGATGACCACGTTCGCCGGCATGTACGGCGCGCTGTCCATGGTGTTCAGCGCGGACGGGTCGCTGAAGCGGTAGCTGAACACCGCCTCGTTCCACCGCACGTCGCCGTTGATGGCCTTGCCGTAGGGGTCGAGCAGCAGCTTGGCCGGGTTGCAGCGGTGCCCGCGGGCCGGGTCGTAGGGGCCGTGCACCCGGTACCCGTACCGCTGGCCGGGGGCCACGTCAGGCAGGTAGCCGTGCCAGACGAACGCGTCCACCTCGGTCAGCGCGATGCGCGTCTCGTGGAGCTGGGCAGGCTCGTCCCCGTTGAGCAGGCACAGTTCAACCTGCTCGGCAGCCTCGGAGAACAACGCGAAGTTCGTTCCCGTGCCATCCCATGTTGCTCCGAGCGGATAGGGAGCTCCTGGCCAAACGCGCACCAGCCGACCTTACCCGCGTACCGTCGTGGCCCGGCCCAGGACGTCCCCCAGGGCCAGCCCATCAGGGAGTGTCCCGAACGGCACCCCCGGTCCGGGCAGCGCCCCGGGCTCCAGGCGGGAGGCGCAGAACGCGTCGGCGACCGGGCCCGGGGCGTGCCGGGCCAGCAGCGCCGCCTGGAAGGTGACGGTGATCTGCCCGGCCAGGCGCCGGGCCGCGAATTGCGCCTGCGGCCCGTCCCGGGTGGCCAGGTCCCGCAGGAGCCCGCCCAGCCTGCCGATCGCCGCGTCCAGCCGGGCGTCCGCGCCCGCGGCCAGGGCCAGCTCGGCCGCCAGGGCGTCAGCCGCGCCCTCCCGGCGCTGCAGGGCGCGGAGGAGGTCCAGGGCGGTCACGTTGCCAGAGCCCTCCCAGATCGAGTTCAGCGGCGCCTCGCGGTATAGCCGGGGCATCCCCGACTCCTCGACGTAGCCGTTGCCGCCCAGGCACTCCAGCGCCTCAGCCGCGTGCAGCGGCGCGCGCTTGCAGATCCAGTGCTTGGCGGCGGGCAGCGCGACCCGGAGCAGCGCCGCCTCGGCCGCGTCCCCGCGGGCGGCCCGGTCGGCCGCACCCGCCAGCCGCAGCGCCAGCGTGGTCGCGGCCTCGGATTCCAGCACGAGGTCAGCCAGCACGGAGGCCATCAGCGGCTGGGAGATCAGGCTCGCGCCGAAGGCACGCCGGTGCGTTGCGTGGTGCACGGCTGTGACGCAGCCCAGCCGCATGCCCGCCGCGCTGCCCAGCACGCAGTCCAGCCGGGTCGCGCTGACCATCTCGATGATGGTGGGCACGCCGCGCCCCGCCTCGCCGACCTGCCAGGCCAGCGCGGCGTCGAACTCCACCTCGGCGGAGGCGTTCGAGCGGTTGCCGAGCTTGTCCTTGAGCCGCAGCAGCCGGACGGCGTTGCGGGTCCCGTCCGGGCGCACCCGGGGGAGTAGGAAGCAGGTCAGCCCGGCCGGGGCCTGGGCCAGGACCAGGAACAGGTCGCTCATCGGCGCGGAGCAGAACCACTTGTGCCCGGTGAGCAGGTGAGCGCCCGGCCCGTCCGCGGGAACCGGCTCGGCCCGGGTGGTGTTCGCGCGCACATCCGAGCCGCCCTGCTTCTCGGTCATGGCCATGCCGGCCAGCAGGGCCGCCTTGCCCTCCGGCGCCCTCAGCCCGGGATCGTAGTCCCGGGCGGTCAGCAGCGGCACGAAGCGGCGGTCCAGGTCGGGGGCATGGCGCAGCGGCGGCACGGCGGCGTAGGTCATCGAGACCGGGCAGCCATGGCCCGCCTCGGCCTGTGACCACACGAAGAACCGGGCCGCCCGGGCGACGTGCGCGCCGGCGGCGGATCCGCCCACGGCGCGGCGTGCAGCCCATGGCCGACCGCGGTGCCGAGCAGCACGTGCCAGGACGGGTGGAACTCGACCTCGTCGATCCGGTGGCCCCGCGCGTCATGGGTCCGCAGCACCGGCGGATGCTCGTTGGCCAGCCGGGCGTGCTCCTGGGTCTGCGCGGCGCCGGCCAGCTCACCCAGCTCGTGCAGGCCGGTCTCGGCCCAGCCCGCGCCTTCCCGGGCCGCCGCGGCCAGCAGCGCCGGGTCGTCCGCGACGTCGTAGCCGGACAGGGGCGGAACCTGGTTGAGCACGTCGTGGGTGAGATGCGGCCCGGCGGCCTGCAGAGACGTCATGATGTGACACTACTGTGCCCGCTAAGGGCCGGAAAGCCACCTCGATCGTGCGGTTTACCTCGCGGAAACCTGCGATTCATAGCGCTCGCCCACGGCGCGTTCCTGCCCCGGGCCGCCCGCGGCGGCCTGCCGGAACCGGTCGAGCAGCACGTCCGCCACGTCGTCCGCGGCCCCCAGCGGCGCCGAGACCGCCGCGGCCCCCGCGGCCATGCAGGTGTCACGGATCCGGTCGGCGAACAGCCCTGGGGCGAGCAGGTAGCTGGCGACCACGACGCGCCGGGCCCCGCCGCGGAGCAGGTCCGCCACGGCCTCGGCCGGGGCGGGCGAGGCGGCGGAGGCATACGCGGGCCGCACGGCGAGCCAGCCGCGGGCGGCCTGCCAGCTCCCGGCCATCCGGGCGATCGCCGCGTTGGCCGCCGGGTGGCTCGACCCGGCGGAGGCGAGGACCACCGCCGTGCGGGCCGGGTCGTCGCCGGGATCCTGGCCGGCCTCGGCCAGGCGCCGGTCGAGCGCATGGATCAGCCGCGGGTGCGGGCCCAGCGGCTCCCCGTAGCGGATCCGGAGCCGGGGCAGGCCGACCGTGGCCTCGGCCAGCAGCCCGGGGATGTCCGTCCCGCTGTGGTAGGCCGCGGTGAGCAGCAAGGGGAGCACGACCACGTCATGCTGGCCGTCGCCGGCGAGGGCGGCGAGCACCTGCAGCGGCGCAGGCGGCGCGTGCCCCAGGAACGCTCCGCGGACCTCGAGCCCGGCCAGCCCGTGCCTGCTGGCCCGGGCCCGGGCCCGGGCCAGCAGCCCGGCGACGGTCGCCCCGGCCCGCGGGTCCCTGCTGCCATGCGCGATCGCGACCAGAGACGGGGTCAGGAGGTGTGGATGCCGCATTCGGTCTTGCCCGTCCCCGTCCACCGGCCGCTGCGCGGGTCCGCCCCGGGGGCCACCTTCATCGTGCAGGTGGAACACCCGATAGACGGGTACCCGTCATAGACCAGCGGGTTCACCAGCACGCCGTTCTCGGCGATGTAGGTGTCCACCTGGTCCTGGGTCCAGGCCACGATGGGGTTGACCTTCACCATCTGCCGCCGGGCATCCCACTGGACCGCCTTGGTGTCGCTGCGGGCGTTGGTCTCCTCCCGCCGCACCCCGGTGATCCACGCGTCGTACGGGTCGAGGGCCCGCTCCAGCGGCACGACCTTGCGGAAGTAGCAGCACAGGTCGGGGTTCCGCCCATAGAGCCGGGGCCCGAGCTCGGCGTCCTGCTCGGCCACCGTCCGGGACGGGGTCACGTTGACGACATTGACCGGGTAGACAGCGGACACGGCGTCCCTGGTCCCGATGGTCTCCGGGAAGTGGTACCCGGTGTCCAGGAAGATCACATCCAGCCCGCTCTCGACCTGCGAGGCGAGATGGATGATCACCGCGTCGGTCATGGACGACGTGATGCAGATACGGGACCCGAACGTGTCCACCGCCCAGCGGACGATCTCTTCCGCGGGCGCGTCGGCGAGATCCTCCGCCGCTTGGGCTGCGAGCCTCTCCATGCGGATTGGTTCCTCCCGAGCTTCAGGATCGGAGACTTCAGGGACTGCCTGACCTGGGTGCCGCTTTGTCACGCTCGTGCTCACAGGATCACACCCGTTCCAGCAAATCGTAGCTGGAAGGACCGGATGCAGCTGCGACACCGCCAGCTGCCGTCCTGTTCCTGCGGTTCTAGATCTTCTTCACCACAATAGGGGCAGTAAAACGGGATTGCGCGTTCTGTCCCGGATGCGTGGAATGTCATGCGAAGTCCTCCTCGCTGGCACGGCTGGCCCACGCGGCGAAGCTCTCGTCCGCGCCCCGGACCTCCTGGAAGCGCCGCAGGACCCGCTCCAGGTAGTCAGGCAGGTCCTCCGCGGTGGTCTTCAGCCCCCTGATCTTGCGGCCGAATCCGGAGCTCTCGCCGTCACCCCCGGCCAGGGTGCCCCCCAGGTGAATCTGGAATCCCTCGGTCTGCTGCCCGTCGGGGCCGATGACCAGCGATCCCTTGAGCCCGATGTCGGCGGTCTGGATCCGGGCACAGGAGTTCGGGCACCCGTTCACGTTGATCGTGACCGGCTCGGTGAAGCCCGGCAGGCGGCGCTCGAGCTCGGCGATGGCCTGGCTGGCCCGCGCCTTGGTCTCCACGATCGCCAGCTTGCAGAACTCGATGCCGGTGCAGGCCATCGTGTGCCGCCGGAACACGCTCGGCTTGGCGGGCAGATCCGCCGCGTCGAGCTCGGCGGTGAGCCCGGCCACATTGTCCTCGGGCACGTCGAGGATGACCATCTTCTGCTCAGTGGTGGTCCGCACCCGCCCGCTGCCGTACCGGGCGGCCAGGTCGGCGACCCGGGCCAGGGAACGGCCCGACACCCGGCCGACACGGGGCGCGAACCCCACGTAGTACCGCCCGTCCCGCTGCCGGTGCACGCCGACGTGGTCACGCCTGCCGCCGGCGGGCGGGGGCGGGGGCGGCCCGTCCGGGAGCGCGTAGCCCAGGTATTCCTTCTCCAGCACTTCCCGGAACTTCTCCGGGCCCCAGTCCGCGATGAGGAACTTCAGCCGGGCCCGGTGCCGGAGGCGCCGGTAGCCGTAGTCACGGAACACCGCGGTGATCCCGGCCCACACCTCGGCGACCTGGTCGGGCTGGATGAACGCCCCGAGACGCTTGGCGATCATCGGGTTGGTGGACAGCCCCCCGCCCACCCACAGGTCGTACCCGGGCTGGCCGTCCGGGCCGGGCACGCCGACGAAAGCCACGTCGTTGATCTCATGCACCGTGCACTGCGCGGTGCACCCGCTCATCACCGACTTGTACTTGCGGGGCAGGTTGGAGAAGGCGGGGTCACCCACGTAGCGGGCGGTGACCTCGTCGATCTGCGGGGTCGCATCGATGACCTCGTCCGCGTCGATCCCGGCCAGCGGGCAGCCCAGCACCACGCGGGGAGTGTCACCGCAGGCTTCCGTGGTGGACAGGCCGACCGCCTCGAGGGCGGTCCAGATCGCCGGGACGTCCTCGATCCTGATCCAGTGCAGCTGCACGTTCTGCCGGTCGGTGAGATCGGCGGTGCCCCGGGCGTACCGCTCGGAGATGTCGGCCACGGTGCGCAGCTGGTCGTTGCTCAGCTGCCCGCCGTCGATGCGGACGCGCAGCATGAAGTAGCGGTCGTCGAGTTCCTCGGGCTCAAGGGTCGCGGTCTTGCCGCCATCGATGCCCGGCCGCCGCTGCGTGTACAGCCCGAACCAGCGGAACCGTCCCCGGAGGTCGGCCGGGTCGATGGAGTCGAAGCCCTGCCGGGAGTAGATGTCGATGATCCGCTGGCGGACGTTGAGCCCGTCGTCGTTCTTCTTGTTTTCCTCGTTCTTGTTCAGCGGCTCGCGGTATCCGAGCGCCCACTGGCCTTGGCCACGGTTACGGTGGGCTGACGGCATCTGGCGCGTCCCTTCTGGTCCTGCTCGGTCGGGCCCGCTGCTGCGGGTCTGGCTGGGGCGGGACGCGTGACGCGTCAGGCAGCCTGTGTCGGCTGCGCCGGCCTTCCTGCTGGCCAGGGCGATTTGAGTGATCCGCGATTCAGGCTCGCGAGAAGCAGTCCGCCGGGGCTGCAGGGCACCGGCCGCGGCACACGCCCGCAATCGGGGCAGTGGTCAGCGGCCGTGTTGACACGCGGCGCTGCGCACCCGGAGCAGGTTGACATGCCTGCGGGCGACGAGAAGGGGGTCTGCAGCGCTCACCGCTTGAGCATCACACGAATGAGCCCGGCGTGTCGAGATAACTTCGGGATCCGAACTAAACCGGCGTCCCGGCGTCCCGGCGGGCGGGGCGGTCAGCGTGCTCACGCCCAGTGCCAACCCCGGTCCGTGCGCGCCTATTCCGGCCGCGCCGATCCGGCCGCTCAGCCCTGGCGCACCCAGTTCAGCGAGCGCCGGCCGCGGGGCGGCGCTGGCCGCGCCGACAGCGGCAGATGCTGGCAGTCGCACCAGGTGCCTCCCGGGCAGTCGTCATGGTGCTGGCGGCGGCAGGACAGGCAGACCATGGACCCAGTGTGGCCGGCCGCGGCGCCCGCCGCGGCCGGCCAGTAGCCAAACCGTGTGACCTGGCCCGTGTGGCCAGGCCTGTGTGTCCAATTCCGGGGATGAGCCCGGTCAGGCCGCGTTCGCGCGGCGCATCCGGCGGCGGCGCTCAGAAGCGCGCTCGTCCTCGTTCAGGCCGCCCCAGGTACCGTACTTCTCCGGCCTTGAGATGGCGTAATCCAGGCACTCGGTGCGCACCGGGCAGCCGGCGCACAGCGTCTTGGCCTTCCGCTCCCGGATGTCCCGCTCCGGCTGCCGTTCGCCGTCGGGGCCGAAGAAGAGCACGACATCCGTGCCGCGGCACGCGGCGGCATCTTGCCAGCCCCAGTTCGGCCGGGGAGGCAGGGTAACCTGCCGCCGTACCTCAGACATGACTCGATCTCCTCAACAAGCTCAGTGTGTGTTCCGCGTCCAGCCGACCCTCTGATTCCGTCGGACATCTGGTTCGCCCTGTGCGGCTTTTGCCCCGTCGTAGGTATGCAACGCACTGCATCACCTGCGTGTTCCCGGGACCCGGGCAGCCTCGGAGCGCCCGTGACCGCCACGGGAGTAGCTAGAGGAGCAACCCTGCCGGATGAGCAGCGGCAACCGGAGTGCCGCCCGCCCTGACGAAACCAGTCCTGTCCACCGGACCGATGATCAATGATGCCATCCGCGGGGGCAGTTTCGCAGGCAGGATCGCGAATCCGGCGCAGAGATGTTGGGGCCGTCCCCGCGGGCCGGCCCGCGGGCGCATACCCCCAGCCTGGAGGCGTTACCGCTCGCTATGGCTTTTATCATAGTGGCGAGTTAATTGGACAAACCCGTGAGTTCGGCGCCACCATGGGCTCCATGTCAGCGTCGGACGCAGCCCCGTTGCCCCGGCTCGGTGAGGTGTTCTTCGACGTACGAGGCGACTCGCGCAGTATGCGCTTGAGCTGGTACGCCGACACGGGCGTGGCGGTTTTCAGCATCTGGCAGGGCGGAACCTGCACCGGCACGTTCCGGCTGCCCATGGACGACCTGGACCGGATGACCGAGGCGCTACGCCGCGGCCCGCAGGGCCAGCGCGCCGGGCGCCGCGAGGCACCGGGCGAGGCGGGCCCGGAGCTGCCGCCTGGCCGGGCCGCGAACGGGGCCGCCCCGGCGGGCCGGAACCCCGAAGGGGGTCAGGCCACCGTCTTCATGCAGATGCCCGCCGGGTCTGGCGCGCCGCCGGGCCAGCACCCGGAGCCGGGGTATCCGGCCGGGGCACCCGGCGACTACGGCACGGGCCCGGACCAGGCCTACCCGGGTGAGTCGGGCGGCTACCCCGTGGACCCGCTGGACCCGGCCTACCCGGCTCCGGGGACCCGGTATCAGGAGGAGCCGTCCACCGGGGCCTACCGCAGCCCGGCCCAGGAGTACGAGACGGGCACCGGCTACCCGGCGGAACCGGGCTACCAGGACGGCCCGGCCAGCGGCGACTACCGGCGGGGCGGGGCGGCGGGTTACCCGGATGGGCCCGCCAGCGGCGACTACCGCAGCGGCCAGTCCGGCACCCACCGCCGGGAGGCGGGCGACTTTCCCGGCGAGCCCCGGCAGCCCCGGTACCCGGGAGACCAGGCTGTGGGCGAGTACCGCGACGAGGGCGAGTACGGCGGCGAGGACGAGCACGGAGGCTACGGGGAGCCGGGGTACCCAGATGTGCCCGGCACCGGTGACTACCGCACGCCTGCGTCCGGGAGCCACCGCCGCGCCGCGGCCGGATACCCGGATGACCCCTCTTTCCATCCCTATTCCGGCCAGCAGGGCATTGCGGATTATCCCGGCGAAGTGCCCGCCGGCGACTCGGGGGCTTATCCGGCCGGGCCGGATTATGGCGAGGACGCCGAGTGGGATGACACGGCTGACCACTCCGTTGACGACTACGACGGCGAGCCCGAGGAATCCTTCCCCTATGGGCGCCCGCCTGGCCATCACGACCGCCGGGAACGGGGACCCTATCCCGGCCGTCATTGACGGATAGCCGCCTTGCACCGGGGCGGCGGCCCGGAGCGGCGGCCCTGGCCGGGCATCTCCGCCCCGAATGGCCGCCTCCCCAGTTGGCGCTCTGCCCGTCTTTGGGCGTCGTTATGGTTGGGCCGCCTGTGGCGGGATATATTTGCCACCAGAGGAAGGGGGGCCTCAAGTGGCACAGAAGGTGTCCGTCACATTTGCCTGTGACTACGACCAGAAACCGATTCCCGAGGGCCAGCATCACGCCCGCCGGTTCAGCCTGGATGGCCGGGAGTATGAGATCGACCTGTGCGCCAAGCACAGCCAAAAGTTTGACGATGTGGTCGGCCGTTATGCGGAGCACGCGCGCCGGGCGTCCGCCCGGACTGGCCGCACCAAGCGCCGGACGACCGCGCACCGGCAGCACAGCGCCGCCATACGGAGCTGGGCCAAGGAAAGCGGAATTTCGGTCAGCGATCGCGGCCGTATCCCGGCCGACGTCGTGGCCAGCTACGAGGCGAAGCATCACTAGGTGAACCAGCACCGGGCCGGGGCGTCATGGCGATCCGTACGGCGGCCCGCCGTACGGCGGGTCGTCATGAGCCGGCGTGGCGGCTCGACGGGCCGGTATGGGCGGCGGCGGGATCGGTTCTGATGTCCCGGCCCGCGGCCGCGCGATAGGCCCCACCGCGGCCGCGAGGACCTGGGAATTGGGCAGGTGCAGGGTGCCGTCGTCAGTGTCCAGGCGCATGTAGGTAATGCCTATCTCGGCGACCAGGCCGTCGGTCACCCCGCCCAGCGCCCCGGATTTGAGCCGGATATAGTCCCCCACGGCGAAGGGCCGCGACAGCAGCAGCACGAGACCCGCGAATACGTTCGCCAGGGACTGCTGCCCGGCGATGCCGAGCAGGATGGTCGTGACCGCCCCGCCGACGAGCAGTTGCCCGATCGGGACCTTCATCAGCCCTATCCCCAGGACGAGGATGGTCACCCCGCCGATGAGCAGGACCGCGTAGCGCACCACCGCGGCGTGGGACGAGCCCACCGCCGGGGTCAGCACCTGCCTGGCTTTCCCGGCCAGCCCGACGACGGCCACCGTCCCGAAGACGAAGAACGCGGCGATACACCCGGCGGCCACGATCTTGTACACGTAGTGGCCGTGCCCGGTCCAGTCCTTGAAAGCCGTGCCGGACTGGCTGGCGACGGCGCCCGCGAGGATGGCCAGGATGGCCGCGATGATGGCCCGCCACGGCCGGGCGTGGGCTTTGGCCTTGGCCACCTGCTCGTTCACCCTGGCCATATGCTCGGCCCGGTCGAGTTGCCGCTTCTCGTGCAGATCCACGCGCCCAATCCTGCCGGGGCCTGTGAAACGCGTGATCCCGGGGGGCCTGGTCTGGCTCCCCGGGATCAGCTGCGTGCGGCTAGCTCCGCCGCGGCCGGGCCTCGCGCCGCGGGCGGTCAGGCATGCTCAGACGCGTGAGCCGAGGAGCGGCCGGCCGACAGGAACCGTGAACCGGCCCCCCATGCCGTTGGCCACTCCGGCCGCCGAGGTGTACCAGGCGCACGCCGCGGTGACTATGCCCACGTACCCGCCAAACTTGACCGTTCCGCTGCTGCCCGAGAAGTTGCCGATGAACAGGATGATCTCGGTGAGTTCCAGGGTGAGGAACACCGCGAACACCGCCGCGTTCACCTGCGTGCTCCAGATCAGCATGTAGGTGTTGAAGATGGCGAAGGCCAGCAGGATCCAGGCGATGTCGTTGCTGGACTCGGCGCCGCGGGGGAGGCCGCGTGCGGGGCCACCAGCAGGGCCCACAGCCCCAGCCCGATCCAGAACCCTCCGTAGGTGGAGAATGCGGTGGCGCCGAACACGTTCCGGTTGCGGAATTCCCACATCCCCGCGAGCAGCTGGCAGAAGCCGCCGTAGGCGAAGGCATAGCCGAGCCAGGCGTCAGCCGTGGCGCTGGTCATCCAGCCCGCGTTCGCCGCCGACAGCAGGAATGTGGTCAGGGCGAAGGCGCCGAGTCCCAGTGGCGCGGGGTCAGCTATGCCCGACGCCATGGCGGCCACAGGAGCTGAAGGTAGGTCATCGTTGACGCTCAAGTGATTCCTCCTGATGAGGCGGTGCGCTGCCCGGCCGCGGGCAGGTAGCCCCGATGGCCGGGACGGCGCATGGATTGAGTAATGATCCCGGTGGCAGCTCCTGGGCAGGCTGGCGTGGCCGGCGCCTGGGCCGTAGCGGGCGTCCCCGGAATGGGGCAGAAAACCCGGATAGAACGGACCATCTGGGACCTTCTTCCGTCTTCACAAGCGGCTCAGCAGAACCACACGGAAGATCTGCCCTGAGCGTAACGCTGGATTCCTGCTTGGGGGAGACCCAGGTTTTGCCTACGCTGGCGCGACTGCGCCGCCACTTTGGCTCCGCGCCAGTACCCCGCTCAGCCCGGTGCGGGTGGCCAGGACGTAGATCCGGTCTTGCGGGGCGATCAGGTCATCAGGCCGCGGTGACCAGTCGACGCCATCGGCGGCCGACCGCTGCACCGCGATGACCCGGACCTCGCCGTCCCGGTGCACGTGGTCCACGGGCTGGCCTGCCAGCTCGGATCCGGCTCCGACCCTGACGTCCGCGATCAGCAGCACGTGCCGCCCGACCGGGATGGAGCGCAGCACCTGGTGCTCCAGCATGGCGGCGGCGAACGCAGGGGCCGCGAGGTAGGGGACACTGCGTGAGATCGTGTTGCCCACGGTCTTCTGCACCCGCTCGGCCAGGTCGTCGTCGGACAGCCGGAGAACCAGGCGCACGTCGGCGGCCAGGGCCCGGGCGTGCAGCGCGGTCTCCAGGTTCACGATGTCACTGTTGGTCACCGATACCAGGGCCTGGCAGGTACGGATGCCGGCCGCCCGCAGGGTCTCCTCACGGTGGGTCTCACCGATCACTACCCGCAGCCCCAGGCGGCGGGCCAGCCTGATGCCCGCCGCGTTCTCGTCCCGGTCGATGCAGACCACGGCGACGCCCAGATCATGCAGCTGGCCTGCGACGCGGCTGCCGACGTTGCCCAGCCCGGCCACGATGACATGGCCGCTCAGCGGCCGCTCCTTGCCGCGCAGCGAGCCGGTGAGCCGGGCCCCGACCACGGCGGCGGTCACCACCGGGAGGAAAGCCATCCCGTCGAAGGTGAGCAGGAACTGGGCGACCTTCTCCGGCCCGTTCAGCGCCGGATCGGTGACCGCCGCGCCCGCGGCGTCGAGGAAGGTCAGGTACAGCGCGTTGGCGGGGGAGAAGCCGCCCGCGGTGGCCAGCAGGATGAACCCGGCCACCAGCACGCCGAACAGGGTGAGGAAGACCACCCCCAGCTTGTGCCCGAACAGCAGCTGCGGCAGGTCCGTGACGGCCCGCAGCAGCCGCCGGCGTGGCCTGGTCAGCGGATTACGCGGGGTGCCGTCGGCTACGGCGAGCACCAGGTCGGCCGGATCCTGGCCCGGGGGCAGGAGCCGGGGGAGGCCGGGCGCCCCCGACGTGGCCAGCCCGCAGATGAGGTGCGCGGCGTCGGCCTCGCCCTGGCGCGCCACGAACAGGGTCCGCCCGGCCAGCCGGACGTGGCTGGGCGCCGGTTCACCCAGCGCGGCGGAGACGAACGAGGGCGCGGCCATCGAGGAACTGGACAGCACGGCGCAGTCCGGGAAGAAACTGCGCATCCGCTCGCCAAGCCCGGTGTTGAAGATCCGTATCACCAGCCTGAGGCCGGGGCTGACATCCTGCGCGCGGAGCGCGGCGTGGAAATTGGCCAGGTCGTCCCGGCCCATCAGGGCGATCGCCCGGGCGGACCGGGCTCCCGCGTCCGCGAAGGCCGTGCCGTCCAGCTCCGCCCGCTCGATGACCCGGACTCCCGGCAGCCGGGCAATCCTCGGGCCCTGACCACGTTCACGGGCGCTGAGCAGCACCGTTACCCGCTCGCCGTAGTTGGCGGTGAGTTCCTCGACGACCCGGTAGGCCAGCGAGTCGTCCCCGCACACGATCAGGTGGTTCCGGTCCTGGGTAAGTCGGCGGGGCACCGGGGGCACGGGCGAGATCTAACCATAACGGGGCACGGCTGACCACGCGGGGGCGGCGATGGCGGTCACGCTCCGGCCCGGCCGGGAGGCCGGACCCGGGCTGCCGCCGGCATTCCGGCCACCCGGCCGGGGTCCGCCGTGACCGGTCCGGGGTATCCTCCGGATGAAAGGGGCGAATGACGGATGACAGGGTCCCGGGGAGGTCCGGAGATGACGGATGACGGCGGTATCCGTGCCTCGGACGCCGACCGGGAACACGTCGTCGAGATCTTGCGCGAGGCGTACAGCTCCGGGCGTCTGAGCCTGGAGGAGTTCGACGAGCGGACCACGCTCGCTTTCGCCTCGAAGACCTGGGGCGGTCTCCGCGACCTGACCCGCGACCTGCCCCAGCAGGCCAGGCTGGAGATTCCGCGGCCGGCACCCCAGGTCAAGCCGGCCCGGGACAAGCCGCTGCCGGTCTCGGCCGGGACCCCGCACCGGCGGCTCAGCCCGATGCTGCCCATCCTGGTCATCTGGCTCGGGATCGCGCTCACCGCCCGGGAACCGTTCGCCTTCGTCCCGGTCCTGGTCATCCTGTTCACGATGCTCCGGCTGGCCACCCGGCCCTCCCGGGGCCGCCGGCCAGGGCCGGACCAGCGGCCCGGTGACCACGACCCGCGGCCCGGCGACGGAGCCGGGCATTACCCCGACTGAGTTCATCCGCACGGGTGAGACGGATCGGGGTGAGGCGGATCAGGGTGAGGCGATCCGGCTCAGCTGGGGTGGGAGCTGGCTGGCGGCGCCGCGGTCCAGGAGGAACAGGGTGCGCTGCTGGCCGCGTGCGCCCGCGGCCGGGACCTGCACCGGGCCGGCGTCGGACAGGGCCAGGCGGACCGCGCCCGCCTTCTCCTCGCCCGCCGCGAGCAGCCACACCTCTCGGGCCCGCCGGATAGCGGGCAGCGTCAGGGTGAGCCTGGTGGGCGGCGGCTTGGGTGCGCCGCGGACCGCGACGACCGGCCGCTCGTCGTACAGCGCGGGCAGGCCGGGGAAGAGCGAGGCGACATGCCCTTCCGGCCCGATGCCGAGCAGCAGCACGTCGAAGGCGGGCACCGGGCCGTGGTCCTGGGGCTGGGCGGCCCGCCGCAGCCCGGCGGCGTAGCGTGCGGCCGCCGCTTCCGGGTCGTTGCCGTCGGGGCCGTCCGTGCCCGGCATCCGGTGCACCCGGGCCGGATCCGCGTCCACGTGGCTGAGCAGGGCCCGCTGCGCCTGCGCCTCGTTGCGCTCAGGATCGCCGGACGGCAGGAAGCGCTCGTCACCCCACCAGATGTCCAGCCGCCGCCAGTCCACCGCGCCGAGCGCCGGCGCGGCCGCGAGTTCGGCCAGCACCGCCGTGCCGATACCGCCGCCGGTCAGCACCAGGTTGGCCGTGCCCGAGCTCGCCTGCGCGTCCACCAGCCTGGTCACCAGCCGGGCCGCGGCCGCCTTGGCCAGCAGGCTTGCGTCGTGGTGGACGAGTACTCCCGGGGTGCTCACCGGGTTCTGTCTTTGCGGGGCGTGTCCGCGCCAGCGCCGGCCCGCTTGCGGCCGCTGCCGCCGTTCCGCTTGACGTCGGCCTGGGCCGGGACGAAGGGGGCGATGGTCTCCGCGTACACCTCATCGGGATCGAGCCGGCGCAGCTCCTCGGACAGCAGTTCCGCGGTGTCCCGGCGGTGCAGCGCCACCCTGCGCTCGGGCTCACCGGGGCGGCGGAGCATCGCCACCCGGCCATCCGGGCGGGTCAGCGTCATCTCGCCGTCATCGGTGTCGAAGATGACCGCGGTGACCCCGGGACCGCCGGACACCCGGTTCTCGAACGGCGCGCCGAGCCGCACCGACAGCCAGGAGGCGATCAGGTCCGCGCTCGGATTGCCGCGCTCGGCCTCCACCCGGCCCCCGCGGATCGTGCCGTGCGGCTGGTCCAGCGTGGCCGCGATGAGCGAGCGCCAGGGCGTCGCCCGGGTCCAGCTCAGGTCGGTGTCCCCGGGCTTGTAGTGCGAGGCCAGGCTGGCCAGGCAGTCGTGCGGCGCGGCAGCTGAGGCGGCGTCGGTGATGCGCCGCTGCGCGAGAGCTCCCAGCGGGCTGCTGGAAGGCACGCCCGGGGGAGTCCCGGGCCACCAGGTCACGACCGGGGTGTCCGGCATCAGCAGCGGGGTGACCACCGAGTCGGCATGCTCGCCCAGTGCGCCGTACATGCGCAGCAGCACGACCTCACCCGGCCCGGACTCACCGACCCGGATCTCGGCGTCGAGCCGGGAGCTGGCCTCGGGCCTCCGGGTGATCACCGCGAGCACCCGGCACGGGTGCTCGCGGGCCGCCTCGCTGGCCGACCGGACGGCGTCGTACTGTGCGGCCTCGTCGGTGACGATGACCAGGGTCAGCACCATCCCGCTGGCCGGGCCGCCGAGCCGCTGCCGCGCCTGCCGGATCGCCTCGTGGATCCGGTCCGTGGTCGTCTCGGCCAGGTCGATCATCATCGGAGGCAGTCCCTTCCGCCCGCTGCGCTCAAAGCCGTCTCCAGGCCCGGCCGTCGCGGGCCATCATCGCGTCCGCGGAGGGCGGGCCCGCCGAGCCGGCCGGATAGGGCTCCGGCCGGCCGTGCTCGGCCCAGAATTCCTCGATCGGGTCGAGGACCATCCAGGACAGCTCCACCTCACGATGCCGCGGGAACAGTGGCGGATCGCCGATCAGCACGTCGAGCAGCAGCCGCTCGTACGCCTCCGGGCTGCTCTCGGTGAACGACTCGCCGTAGGCGAAGTCCATGTTCACGTCGCGCACTTCCATGGCTGAGCCAGGGACCTTGGAGCCGAACCTGACCGTGACCCCCTCGTCCGGCTGGACCCGGATGACCAGGGCATTCTGGCCGAGCTCCTCGGTGTCGGTGGCCGAGAAGGGCAGGTGCGGTGCGCGCTGGAACAGCAGGGCGATCTCCGACATCCGGCGCGGCAGCCGCTTCCCGGTCCGCAGGTAGAACGGGACCCCGGCCCACCGCCTGGTATCCACCTTCAGCTTGACCGCGGCGTAGGTCTCGGTCCGCGAGTCGGGCGCCATGCCTTCTTCTTCCAGGAAGCCCCGCACCGGGACCCCGCCCTGCCAGCCGGCGGCGTACTGGCCGCGCGCGGTGGTGGCCGCGAGGTCGTCGTGCAGCTGGACCGCGGACAGGACCTTCTCCTTCTCGGCCCGCAGCGCGTCGGCGTCGAACGAGACAGGCTCCTCCATCGCGGTCAGCGCCACCAGCTGCATCAGGTGGTTCTGGATCACGTCCCGGGCTGCGCCGATGCCGTCGTAGTATCCGGCCCGGCCGCCCACGCCGATGTCCTCGGCCATGGTGATCTGCACGTGGTCGACGTAGCCGCGATTCCAGATCGGCTCGTACAGCGTGTTGGCGAACCGCAGCGCCAGGATGTTCTGGACGGTTTCCTTGCCCAGGTAGTGGTCGATCCGGAACACCGAGTGCGGCGGGAACACGGCGCTGAGCGTCTCGTTCAGCGCGCGGGCACTGGCCAGGTCGTGACCGAACGGCTTCTCGATCACCACCCGGCGCCAGGGCCGCGGCTGCCCGGGGGGCGGCTGCGGCGGGGTGGACAGCCCGGACCGCTTCAGCTGGGTGACGACCAGGGGGAAGAATTTCGGCGGGACCGACAGGTAGAACGCGTAGTTCCCGCCGGTGCCGCGCTCCCGGTCCAGCTCGGCCACGACCTGCGAGAGCCGGTCGAACGCCTCGCCGTCGTCGAACTCGCCGGGCACGAACCTGACGCCCTCGGACACCTGCTGCCAGACGGTGTCCCGGAACGGGGTCCGCGCGTGCTCTTTCACCGCCTCGTAGGTGACCTGGGCGAAGTCCTCATGCTCCCAGTCCCGGCGGGCGAAGCCGACCAGCGAGAAGCCGGGCGGGAGCAGGCCACGGTTGGCCAGGTCGTAGATGGCCGGCATGAGCTTCTTGCGGGCCAGGTCCCCGGTGACACCGAAGATGACGAGGACGCACGGGCCCGCTACCCGCGGGATCCGCCGGTCCCGCGGGTCCCGCAGCGGATTGGCGGCCGGGCCGCTGACGACCGGCTGCAGGCGGCCGGCTGGGCCAGCGCCTCCTGCTCGGCCTGGCTGATATGGACCCGGGCAGGCCGCTCCCCGCCCGGCTCGGTCCCGGCTGTCTCGGTCCCGTCCTGCGCCGCGGTCGCCGAATCAGTCATCACTGCGCTCCGTCTGCTGTGACCAGGCGGCCCAGCGGTCATGGCTTGCCCACCGCGGCCATGTTCGACTCGATCGTGCCCAGGAACTCGTTCCAGGAGGCGGCGAACTTCTCCACGCCTTCCTCCTCGAGCACCCTGACCACGTCGTCGTAGGCGATACCGAGCTTAGCCAGGTCGGTGAATACCTGCCGGGACTGGTCGTAGGTGCCCTGCACGGTGTTGCCGCGCAGCGTGGCGTGGTCCGCGGTAGCGCGCAGCGTCGCTTCCGGCATGGTGTTGACCGTGTCCGGGGCGACCAGCTCGACCACGTACATGGTGTCCTCGTAGGCGGGGTCCTTGGTGCTGGTGGAGGCCCACAGGGGGCGCTGCACCTTGGCTCCGGCCGCCCGCAGCGCCTGCCACCTCGGGGTCGCGATCCGCTGCTCGTACAGCTCGTAGGCCAGCCGGGCGTTGGCGATGGCCGCCTTGCCGCGCAGCGCCGCTGCCTCGGGCGTGCCGATCTTCTCGAGCCTGCCGTCCACCTCGGTGTCAACCCGGCTGACGAAGAAGGACGCCACCGAGGCCAGCCCGGAGATGTCCCGGCCCGCCTCCAGGGCCTGCTCCAGGCCGGTCATGAACGCGTCGATGACCTGGCCGTACCGTTCCAGGGAGAAGATCAGCGTCACGTTGACGCTGATCCCCTCGGCCAGGGCCGCGCTGATCGCGGGCAGGCCCTCGACCGTCGCCGGGATCTTGATGAACAGGTTGGGCCGGTCCACCATCCACCACAGCGCCCGGGCCTCGGCGATGGTCTTCGCGGTGTCCTTCGCGATCCGGGGGTCCACCTCGATGGAGACCCGGCCGTCCACGCCGTCCGTGGCGTCGTAGGCCGGGCGCAGCACGTCGCAGCCCCAGCGGATGTCGTAGGTGGCGATGACGCGGGCGGCCTCCTCGGTCTGCACCCCGCGGATCGCCAGGTCATGGACCTGCTGGTCGTAGGCGTCGCCGTTGGCCACGGCGTGCGCGAAAATCGTCGGGTTGGAGGTGACGCCGGTGACGTCCCAGTCCCGGCTCAGCTCGGCCAGGTTTCCGGTCCTGAGCCGGTCCCGGCTGATGTCGTCGAGCCAGATGGACACGCCAGCGGCGGTCAGCTCGCCGAGGATGGGATGGGTGCTCGTGGGGGTCTGTGGCTGGGAGGTCATGAATCCTCGCTTCTCGCGGCGGTGCTCAGCCGAGTCAGGCTGGAGCGGGCGGCGGCTGCCACGTGCTCCGCGGTGAACCCGAACTCCTCGTACAGCTTCATGTAGGAAGCGGATGCCCCGAAGTGCTCCAGGCTGACGCACTCACCGAAGTCTCCGGTGAACACGTGCCAGGGCTGCGCAACGCCGGCCTCGACGCTGACGCGCGCCCGGATATGCGGGGGCAGCACCTCCTCTTGATAGGAAGCATCCTGCCCGGTGAACCATTCCACGCACGGCATGGAAACAACTCGGGTCGGGATGGCCTCGTCCTGGAGAATGTCCCGGGCCGCCAGCGCGATCTGCAGCTCGCTGCCCGTCGCGATCAGGATCACCGTCGGCTCACCGCCCGCCCCTTCGGCGAGGATGTACCCGCCACGGGCCGCACCATCCGCGCTGGCCAGGCCTTTACCCTCCGAGCGGTCCAGGACCGGCAGGTTCTGCCGGCTCAGGCACAGCCCGGCCGGGCGGTCGGTGTGCTCCAGCACGGTCCGCCAGGCCACGCTGGTCTCGTTCGCATCGCCGGGCCGGACCACGTCCAGCCCCGGGATGGCGCGCAGTGCGGCCAGGTGCTCGACGGGCTGGTGGGTGGGCCCGTCCTCGCCCAGGCCGATCGAGTCGTGCGTCCACACGTAGGTCACCGGCTGCTCCATGATCGCGGCCAGCCGGACCGCGGGGCGCATGTAGTCGCTGAAGACCAGGAACGTGCCGCCGTAGGGCCGGGTCAGGCCGTCCAGCACGATGCCGTTGAGGATCGCCCCCATGGCGTGCTCGCGGATCCCGAAGTGCAGGGTCCGGCCGTACACGTTGCCGGGGAACATCTCGGTCTGGTGCTCGGCCGGGATGAACGACGGCTCGCCCTTCATCGTGGTGTTGTTACTCCCCGCAAGATCTGCCGAGCCGCCCCACAGCTCAGGGAGCACGGGGGCGAGGGCGTTCAGCACCGCCTCCGACGCCTTGCGGGTAGCCATGCCCTTCTGGTCCGGCGGGAACGTCGGCAGCGCCTTGGCCCACCCTTCCGGCAGCCGCCGGGCCCTGAGGCGTTCCAGCAGCGCCGCCCGTTCCGGGTTGGCCCGGGCCCAGGCACTGAAGGCCCCGTCCCAGTCGGCGTGCAGGCGCTTGCCCCGCTCAGCCACTTTCCTGGCCTGCCCGACCAGCGCTTCCTCGGCCGGGAACGTCACCTTCGGGTCGAAGCCGAGGACTTCCTTGGTCGCGGCGACCTCGTCCTCGCCGAGGGCGGCACCGTGCGCCGCGCCGGTGTTCTGGGCGTGCGGGGCCGGCCAGGCGATGATGGTGCGGAGCGCGATGAGGGAGGGCTTGTCGGTGCGCGCCCGTGCTTCTTGCAGCGCCTGGTAGAGCCCGGCGGGGTCCTCGTGGTAGCCGGTGGGCCGGCGCCAGTCCAGCCGCTGCACGTGCCAGCCGTAGGCCTCGTAGCGGGCGGCCACGTCCTCGGACTTGGCGATCTGCGTGTTGTCCTCGATCGAGATCTGGTTGTCGTCGTAGAGCACGACCAGGTTGCCCAGGTCCTGATGGGCGGCCAGGGAGGACGCCTCGTGGCTGATGCCTTCCTCGATGTCACCGTCCGAGACGAACGCGTACACGTGGTGGTCGAACGGGCTGTCGCCGGGGGGGGCGTCCGGGTCGAGCAGGCCCCGCTCCCGCCGGGCGGCCATGGCCATGCCGACGGCGTTGGCCAGTCCCTGGCCGAGGGGGCCGGTCGTGGTTTCGACGCCCGGGGTCAGGCCGTGCTCCGGGTGCCCCGGGGTCAGGCTGCCCCACTCCCGGTAGCGCTTCAGGTCATCCAGCGACAGCCCGTACCCGGACAGGTACAGCTCGAGGTACAGGGTCAGGCTGGAGTGCCCGCAGGACAGGACGAAACGGTCCCGGCCGAGCCAGTGCGGGTCGGCGGGATCATGCCGGAGCACGTTCTGGTACAGCAGGTAGGCCGCCGGGGCCAGGCTCATGGCGGTGCCGGGGTGACCTGAGCCTGCTTTCTGCACCGCGTCCATGGCCAGGACCCGGATCAGGTCAACGGCCCGCCGGTCGGCCTCGGTCCACTCCAGGGTGGCCGAGCCTGCCGCCTGGGTATCTGATGTGCTGCTCACCGCGGGATCAGGGCTCCTCTCGTGGCCTCCGCCCGGGCCTCCCCTCGGCCAGGCACTCGAAACCCTATCCCCAGTTTCGCCTCATTCCCGGACCGGCCCCGGGGTCCGGGAACCGCGCGCTAATCGCCGTGCCCGGGGCCGCGGGGGCTCTCGCGGTGGTTCCCGGTACGCTCCCTGCCATGGCGACCCCGATGCCCGGCTTCGACCCGCGGGCCGTGATCGAGGGCCGGCCACCGGGCAGGCCGCGGACCGGGCTGATCCTGGGCATCATCGCCGCCATCGGCTGCGGCATCGTGGTCCTCGGCGCGGACGCCCTGCAGAGCGTGGACGCGGCCGCTCACAGCGTCGCGCCTTTTCTTATCGCGCTGCCTTTCGCCCTGCTGCCGGTGCCGTTCCTGGTGGGCTGCGTGCTGCTGATCGACCGGCTGGAACCCGAGCCCCGGGTCAACCTGGTGCTCGCCTTCGCCTGGGGGGCCGGGGTCGCGGCGCTGCTCGCGGCGGTGATCAACACCGCCGGGCTGGTCTTCATCACCCAGCCGGCCCTCGGCCACAGCACGGGGCAGTACGTGTCCGCCACCTTCGGGGCGCCGGTGGTGGAGGAGAGCCTCAAGGGGCTCATCCTGATCATCCTGCTCTGGCGCCGCCGCCAGGAACTGGACGGCCCCACGGACGGCATCATCTACGCGGCCATGGTCGGGCTCGGCTTCGCCATGATGGAGAACATCGGGTACTACATCGGCGCCCTGGTCCGCCCCGAGGTGGGCGGGGTGCGGCTGCTGGGGGCCACGTTCGTGCTGCGCGGCGTGCTCTCCCCGCTGGCGCATCCGATTTTCACGTCCATGACGGGCCTGGGGGTGGCGTACGCGGCCACCCACCGGCACGCCCGGTGGGCGGTGCCGCTGGGGCTGCTGGCCGCCATGCTGCTGCACGGGCTGTGGAACGGGCTGACCTCGTTCGGCCTGCACGGGCTGGCCCTGGCCTACGCCATCCTCGCCTGCGTGCTGGGCATCCTGGCCGGGGTGATCGTCGCGGACCGGCGCCGGATCGTGCGGCTGATCTGGCGGTTCCTGCCCGTGTACGAGGCCATCGGCGTGGTCACCGAGGCCGACCTGCGGATGCTGAGCACGCTCCGTGAGCGGCGTGCCGCCCGGTTCTGGGCCCGCCGCACCGGGGGCCGCGCCGCGGCCCGGGCCATGGAGGACTACCAGCTGGCCGCGACGGAGCTGGCCCTGGTCCATCTGCGGGCCGAGCGCCAGATCATCGCGCCGGACCAGTTCGAGCAGCGGCGGCGGGACCTGCTGCGGCTGATGGCCATGGCCCGCAGCGCGTTCTTCCGGCGCCAGCCGGAGCCGCCGCAGCCGCCCTGGGCGCCCCGCGGCGTCTCAGGTTTCGGCCGGCACCGTCAGGGGCCGGCCCACGCCCCCTAGGCCGCCGGCCGGGACCACCGGGCCGCGATCCCGGGTCGCGAACATGAGCCGCAGGGCGGCGATCCAGATCAGCACGGACCCGCTCACGTGGACCCAGACCAGCCCGGCGGGCAGGCCGCTGAAGTACTGGGAGTAGCCGATCACGCCCTGCAGCCCGACCAGCCCGAGCACCAGCCAGCCCAGCCTGCGTACCCGGCGCGGCGCCCCGGTCAGCTGCAGGCCCACCGCGAGCACGGCGGCCAGGGTGCCCAGCATCCAGCCGATGTCCGCGTGCAGCTGGGTGACGCCCTCCAGCGGCAGGTGGTAGCGCGGCACATACGAGGGGCCCCCGCCGGCGTGCGGCACAAAGGTCGATCCGGCCAGCGGCCCGGTCCCGGTGACTACGGTGCCCGCCGCGAGCATCAGCGCCACCACGGGCACCAGGACCACCGAGAACACCCGCAGATCCGTGCGGACCAGCCTGGTCGGCCGGCCCGTCCCCCTCGGTGCAGCGCGACCAGAGCGTCACGGCCAGCGCCAGGATCGTGCTGGACAGCAGGAAGTGAATCGAGACCGCGGCCGGGTTGAGGTTGGTCAGCACCACGATCCCGCCCAGCACCGCCTGGGCCACGACGCCGAGCGGCTGGGCGGCGGCCAGCCAGACGATAGCGCGCCGCCGGGTGCCGGCCGGGCGGAAACGCCAGGCCGTGATCATGACGAGCACGGCCACGACCATGAGCGCGAAGGTCAGCATCCGGTTGGTGAACTCGATATAGGTGTGCACCATCGGGTCACCGCTGGTGCGGGCCGCCACCAGGCTGCTGGAAGTGCAGTCCGGCCAGTCGGGGCAGCCGAGGCCGGACGCGCTGAGGCGCACCGCGGCGCCGGTCATGATGATCCCCGCGTTCGCCACCACCCCGGCCACCGCGACCCGGCGCATCGACGCCGGGGTGGGGAAGAGGAAGGGCGCGGCCCAGGCGCGGGCGCGGCTCCTGGTGGCTGGTCCCGTGGCGGCGGGCCGCGTGGCGGGCTCGGTGGCGTCCGGGCTGAGATCGGCTGGCACGGACCCATCGTAGAAGTGTGCTGTCCGGTGTGCACCCGTGGCCCGGTTAGTGGAGTCACCCGGCCGACAGGGCCGCGCCGGCCGAGGCCACCGTGACGCACCCGATGGCGCCCCACTCGGCCAGGCTGAGGCTCTGGCCGAGCATGACCAGCCCCACCAGGGCGGCGACCGCGGGTTCCACGCTCATCCAGATGCCGAACACCTTGGCCGGGACCCGGCGCAGGGCCTCCAGTTCCAGCGAGTACGGGATGATCGAGGACAGCAGCCCGATGACCGCCCCGATGCCGAGCACCGACGGCCGCAGCAGCGAGCGCCCGCCCGCCACCAGGCCGGCCGGGGTCACCGCCAGCGCGGCCACCGCCATGGCCAGGGTCAGCCCGGACGACCCGGGAAAGCGCCGCCCGGTCGCCGCGCTGAGCAGGATGTAGACGGCCCAGGACACCGCCGCCGCCAGCGCGAACAGCAGCCCGACCACGTTCAGCCCGGCCAGGGTGGCCCCCCCGGGGGCATGGACGGTGGCCGCGGGCGCCGGATCCCCCGCCTGGCTGAGCAGTGCGACCCCCGCCCCCGCCAGCGCGACCCAGGCCAGGTCGAGGATGCGCCGGGACGCGGCCACCGCGACCGCGAGCGGGCCGAGGAATTCCACCGTCACCGCGATGCCCAGCGGGATGCGGGCGAACGCCTGGTAGATGGAATAGTTCATGACGGCCAGGGTGAGCCCGAACGCCACCACCACGGCCGCATCCGTCCAGGCCCGGCGGCGGATCAGCCCGGTGATCTCGCGGCGCAGCCCGCGCGCGCCCAGCACCGCGAGCAGCAGCGCCGCGGTCCACAGCCGCAGCCCCGTCACGGCGGTCGGCGGCACCTGGCTGAACAGGCGGGCGGCCAGGCCCGCCCCGACCTGCACCGAGACGATGCCGGTGAGCACGAGCACCGCCGGCGGCGTGGCGCCGAGCGCGGCCTCCGCCCTGGCCTGGGTCACGGCTGCTTTACTCCCAGCGTCACCCGCAGCGTCACTCCCAGCGGAACACCCGGGCCGCCACGCCGATCGTGATCACGGCCCAGGCCAGCAGCACGGCCAGGTCGCGCACGGGCATCCCGCCCGCGTGCTGCAGCACCGAGTGCAGTCCGTCGGACAGGGCGCCGGAGGGGAGCAGCCGCAGCACCGGCCGGGCGCCGGCCGGGAACTTGGTCAGCGGGAAGATCACCCCGCCGACGCCGAGCAGCACCAGGTAGATCAGATTGGCCGCGGCCAGCGTGGCCTCGGCCCGCAGGGTGCCCGCCAGCAGCAGGGCCAGCCCGCTGAACGCGGCGGTGCCCGTCAGCACCAGCGCCACGACCCAGACCGCGGCGGCCGGCCGGGCATCCGGGGCCCAGCCCAGGGCCAGCCCGACCGCGAGGATCACGATCGCCTGGCCCAGCTCGACCACGAGCACGGTCGCGGTCTTCGCGGCGATCAGGCCGTCCCGGCGCAGCGGGGTGGAGCCGAGCCGCTTGAGCACGCCGTAGCGCCGCTCGAAGCCCGTAGCGATGGCCTGGCTGGTGAAGGCCGTGGACATGACGGCGAGGGCCAGGATGCCCGGCACCAGGAAGTCAACCTGGGTTCCCTTGATCAGGTGCTCCAGGCTGAACCCGGCCAGCAGCGCGACCGGGATGATCAGGGTGAGCAGCAGCTGCTCGCCGTTGCGGACCAGGATGCGCAGTTCCAGCCCGGCCTGCGCGGCGATCATCCTCGCCCGGGGCCCGCTCCCCGGGTCCGGCCCGGGCCAGCTGGTGGCCGTGCCCGCGGCAGGCGCCGGCCATACCCCACTCAAGAGCGAAGCTCCCTTCCGGTCAGCTCGAGGAACACGTCCTCCAGGGTCCGGCTCTCGATGCGCAGATCCTGGGCCAGCACGCCGTGCTCGGCGCACCATGCGGTCACCGACGCGAGGAGCTGGGGGTCCACCCGGTCGTGCACCTCCACGATGTAGTGGCCGGCCGGGGATTCCTTGGCCGCGCTGCCCGCCGGCAGGGCCGAGATCAGCCCGTCGGTGTCCAGCCCCGGCTCGGCCCGGAACCGGAGCTGCCCGGCCGTGCCGGTCAGGTCGGCCGGCGTGCCCTCGGCCACCAGCTGCCCGTGGTCCACCACCGCGACCTGGTCGGCCAGCCGCTGGGCCTCATCCATGTTGTGCGTGGTCAGGATCACCGCCGCGCCCGCCGCCCGCAGGCTGCTGATCAGCTCCCAGGTAGCCAGCCGGGCCTGCGGGTCCAGGCCGGCCGTGGGCTCGTCGAGGAACACCAGCTCCGGGCGGCCGATAACCGCGGCGGCCAGGGCGAGCCGCTGCTGCTGGCCGCCGGACATCCGCCGGTACGGGGTGCGCAGGCTGCCGGTGAGGCCGAGCCGGTCCAGCAGCATGGCCGGGTCGAGCGGATGGGCGTAGAACGCGGCCAGGACCCGCAGGTACTCGGCCGGCCGCACGGCCGGGGGGATGCCGCCGGACTGCAGCATCACGCCCACCTGCGGCCGCAGCTGCCGCGCGTCGCGGGCCGGGTCGAGGCCGAGCACCCGGACCACGCCGTCATCCGGGCGGCGGTAGCCCTCGCAGATCTCGATCGTGGTGGTCTTCCCCGCCCCGTTAGGGCCGAGGATCGCGGTCACGGCGGCCCGCCCGGCCCGCAGCGAGAGCCCGTTCACCGCCGTGACCCGGCCGTATCTCTTGACCAGGTGGGTGATCTCGACTGCGAGTCCGGTACTCACGCACGCGAGTCTAGAGGCTCGGCGCGGGCGGGCTTCCCGCTCACCCGCCCGTTGGCGCGGGCCGCCCGGGCCGCGCTGATGAGCGCCTCGAACAATCTCAGGTCGTCGCCGGCCTCGGGGTGCCACTGCACCGCGAGCAGGAACCCGGTCCCGCCGGTGACCGCGGGATCAGGCTCGACCGCTTCGATCGTGCCGTCGTCCGCCCAGGCGGTCGCGACCAGCCCCGGGCCGAGACGGCCGATGGCCTGATGATGCGAGGTGGGCACCACCGCGCGCACCTGGCCGTCGGCCCCCGGCGGGCCGAGGATCGCGCCGATCACGCTGTCCGCCGCGATCCGCACCGGATGCGCGCCGTATTCTCCCGCCGCCGACCCGTGGCCGTGGTGGCCCACCTCGTCCGGCAGGTGCTGGCGGAGCGTGCCGCCCCGGGACACGTTGACGATCTGCAGCCCACGGCAGATGGCGAGGACCGGCACCCCGGCGGCCTGGGCCGCGGCCAGCAGGGCGCGCTCGGCCCGGTCCCGCCCGGGGTACACGCGCTCGGTGAGCGGGTGGGGACCGGCCCCGTAGGCGGCCGGGTCGATGTCACCGCCGCCCGGCAGCACCAGCGCGTCGAGCCGGCTGACCGCGGCCTCGATCCCGGGCAGCGGGGGGAGCAGGACCGGGACGCCCCCCGCCGCGGCCACCGCCTCCGGATAGCTCATCGGCACCAGGGCCGCGGGCCGGTCCCACGGGCCCCAGCGGGCGGGTTCCCCGTAGGTGCTGATGCCGACGTGCGGGGCTGCGGCGGGGGAACTCATAGCGGCGTCACGTACGCCCCGGAGATCCCGCCGTCCACGAGGAAGTTGGACGCGGTGATGAACGACGCGTCGTCGCTGGCCAGGAAGGCGACCGCGGCGGCGATCTCCTCGGCCTCAGCGAACCGCCCCATCGGCACGTGCACCAGCCGCCGGGCGGCCCGCTCCGGGTCCTTGGCGAACAGCTCACGCAGCAGCGGCGTGTTCACCGGGCCGGGGGACAGGGCGTTGACCCTGATTCCCTCCCGGGCGAACTGCACGCCGAGTTCCCTGGTCATGGCCAGCACCCCGCCTTTGGACGCGGTGTAGGAGATCTGCGAGGTCGCCGCGCCCAGCGTGGCCACGAACGACGCGGTGTTGATGACCGACCCGCCGGGCCCGCCCGCCGCGGCCTGGCGCTGCATGTGCGGGATCACGTACTTGCAGCACAGGTAGACCGAGGTCAGGTTGACCTCCTGGACACGGCGCCAGGCCTCGAGGCCGGTGGTCAGGATGGAGTCGTCCTCGGGCGGCGAGATGCCGGCGTTGTTGAACGCCACGTGCACCCCCCCGTAGGCCTCCACCACGTGCTGGTACATCTCCCGTACCGCGTTCTCGTCGGTCACGTCGGCGTGCACGAACAGGCCCCCGGCCTCCTCGGCGGCCCGCTTGCCGGCCACCTCGTCCACGTCCACGGCCACCACGGTGGCTCCCTCGGCGGCCAGCCGGCGCGTGCTGGCCAGCCCGATGCCGCTGCCCGCGCCGGTGATCACGGCGACTCGGTCCTGCAGGCGCTGCATGTACGTGCCTCGTCCTTCCTCTGTCTTGGTGCTGGAGTACCCGTGCTGGCGGGCAGGGCTTAGTCCGTCGCGATGAACACGTTCTTGACCTCCGTGAACGCGTCCAGCGCGTCTGGACCGAGCTCCCGGCCCAGCCCGGACTGCTTGAACCCGCCGAACGGGGTCCAGTAGCGGACCGAGGCGTGCGAGTTGACCGACAGGTTGCCGGTCTCCACGGCCCGGGCCACCCGCAGGGCGCGCCCGATGTTCCCGGTCCAGATGGACCCGGACAGCCCGTACGGCGTGTCGTTGGCGACGGCGATGGCTTCGGCCTCGTCTTCGACCGGGACGACGGCCACGACCGGCCCGAACACTTCCTCGGTGAATGCGGGGTCGTCCGCGCCGACCGGGGCGAGCACGGTGGGCGGGAACCAGAACCCCGGCCCAGCCGGGGCGCTGCCCCGGAACGCCACCGGGGCCTGCTCCGGGACGTACGACGCGACCCGGGCACGGTGCTCGGCTGAGATCAGCGGGCCCATCTCGGTGGCGGGGTCCCCGGGATCACCCACCACGACGTTCTTGACCGCCGGTTCCAGCAGTTCCATGAACCGGTCGAACACGCTGCGCTGGACCAGGATCCGGGACCGCGCGCAGCAGTCCTGCCCGGCGTTGTCGAACACGGCGTAGGGCGCGGTGGCTGCGGCCCGCTCCAGGTCGGCGTCGGCGAACACGATGTTCGCGCTCTTGCCGCCGAGTTCCAGGGTGACCCGCTTCACCTGGCGGGCGCAGTCCGCCATCAGCTTGCTGCCCACCTCGGTGGAGCCGGTGAAGACGATCTTGCGTACCGCCGGGTGGTCCACGAGGCGCTGGCCCACCACCGACCCCTTGCCGGGCAGCACCTGGAATACGCCTTCCGGCAGCCCGGCCTCCAGGGCCAGCTCGCCGATCCGGATCGCGGTCAGCGGGGTGCGCTCCGCGGGCTTGGCGATCACCGGGTTCCCGGCGGCCAGGGCGGGACCCAGCCCCCAGCCCAGGATCGGCATGGGGAAGTTCCACGGCACGATCAGCCCGACGATGCCGACCGGCTCCTTGAACGTGACGTCGAGGCCGCCCGGCACCGGGATCTGCTGGCCGGTCAGGCGTTCCGGGGCGGCGGAGTAGTAACGCAGTACATCCCGGACGTTGCCCGCCTCCCAGCGGGCCTGCCCGACCGGGTGGCCCGAGCAGGCCACCTCCAGCTGGGCGAGTTCCTCCAGGTGGCTGTCCACCACCTCGGCGAAGCGGCGCAGCACCGCGGCCCGGTCGCCGGGCGCCACCGCCCGCCACGCGGCCTGCGCCGCGCCGGCCCGGGCGATGGCCTCATCCGCCTGCTCCGCCGAGCACGACGGCACCTCGGCCACCGTGTCCTCGGTGGCCGGGTTCACAACGGTGAACGTGGACATGCCTGTTCCAGCCTCCTCACGTGCGGATCCGGCCCGCCCTACATCCGCTCGAAGCCCCGGTGCAGTTCCCAGTCGGTGACCGCCGCGTCGAACGCCGAGATCTCCACCCGGGCCGCGTTGGCGTAGTGCTCCACCACGTCGTTCCCGAACGCCTCACGGGCCAGCTCGCTCTTGAGCCACAGGTCCAGCGCGTCCCGCAGGGTCGACGGCACCCGGCTGCCCTCGGCCGCGTACGCGTTCCCCTCGAACGCCTCTTCCAGCGGCAGCTCCCGGTCCACCCCGTGCAGCCCGGCGGCGATCATGGCCGCGACGGCCAGGTACGGGTTCACGTCGCCGCCCGGGACCCGGTTCTCCACCCGCAGCCCGGCGCCGTGCCCGACCAGCCGCATCGCGCAGGTCCGGTTGTCCACGCCCCACCGGACCGCGGTCGGCGCGAAACTGCCCGGCACGTAGCGCTTGTAGGAGTTGATGTTGGGTGCGTGCCACAGCACCAGCTCGGGCAGCAGCGCGAGCTGGCCCGCGATGAAGTGCTCGCCGAACGCGGACAGCCCGTGCGGCCCGTCCCCGGCCATCACCGGTGTCCCGTCGTCCTCCCGGACCGACAGGTGAATGTGGCAGGAGTTGCCTTCCCGCGGGTTCGGCTTGGCCATGAACGTGATGCTCACGCCGTCGGCGTCGGCGATCTCCTTGGACCCGGTCTTGTAGATCGAGTGGTTGTCACAGGTCGTCACGGCCTCGCCGTACCGGAAGGCGATCTCGTGCTGGCCCAGGTTGCATTCGCCCTTGGCCGACTCGACCTGCAGGCCCGCCCCGGCCATGCCGTTGCGGATCTTGCGCAGCAGCGGCTCGATCCGCGCGGTGCCCAGGATCGAGTAGTCGACGTTGTAGGAGTTGGCGGGGGTGAGGTCGCGGTACCCGGCGGCCTGCGCGGCGGCGTAGGAGTCGGTGTACACCACGAACTCCAGTTCGGTGCCGGCCATGGCCTGCAGGCCGCGCTGGGCCAGCCGGTCGGTCTGGGCCTTCAGGATCTGCCGGGGGGAGGCCACCACGGGCGTCCCGTCGTGCCAGGTGAGGTCGGCGATGACCATCGCGGTGGCTTCCTGCCAGGGCACCCGGCGCAGCGTGCTCAGGTCGGGGACCATGACGAAGTCGCCGTAGCCGGTTTGCCAGGACGACATCGCGAACCCGTCAACGGTGTTCATCTCCACGTCCACCGCGAGCAGGTAGTTGCAGCCCTCGATGACGCTGCCCACCACGTCGTCGAGGAAGAACTCCGCGGCGAGCCGCTTGCCCTGCAGGCGGCCCTGCATGTCGGTGAAGGCGACCACGACCGTGTCGATGTTGCCCTCGCTCACCTCCACGCGGAGTTGCTCGAGCGTGAGCATTCCGCGGCGCCGGGTGTGCGGGGTGCCGCCGCGCTGCTTCTCCATGAGCCTCCAGTCTCCGCAGGCCGGTTTGCCTACGTGCTACCCGGTCCGGTTTGATCCAGTCCGCCCGGGGCCGGTGCTCCTGGCCCCGGCCCGGCCCCGGGGCCGGTGCGGCTGGCTGACCGCACCGCGTCCCGGCGCCGCCGGCCAGGTCAGCCGGCCAGGTCCTGCTCGATCGCCGCCAGCTCCTCGGCCGTGCCCTGCACCCTCGGCCCGGTGAACCACTTCCGGGCCGAGACGAGCCACCAGATCCCCGCGAACCCCAGTACGACCAGCACCGCCACCACGGTGTAGTTGAAGTTGGTCCGGCTGATCGGGCTGGCCGTGGGCAGCATGAACAGGATCGTGATGAAGATCACCCAGACGACCGCGATGACCCCGATCGGCCTGCTCCACCGGCCCAGGTGCCAGGGGCCGCGCTTGAAGTCGGCGCCCTGGCGCAGCCGCAGGAACGTCGGCAGGACATACGCGATGTACAGGCCGATGACGGCGATGGAGGTGACCGCGGCGTACGCGGTCGCGTTCCACAGGTAGGGCAGGCCGAGAATGAACGCGAACGCGGCGGCCAGCCAGATCGCGTTGGTGGGCGTGCGGGTGCGCTTGTTCACCTTGTGCCAGAACGCGGAGCCGGGCAGGGCGCCGTCGCGGGAGAACGCGTAGATCATCCGGGAGTTCGCGGTCACCGACGACATGCCGCAGAACAGCTGGGCGCCGATGGCGATGAGCAGCAGGAACTTCCCGGTGGTCACCCCGGCGGCGTCGATGAAGATCTGGGCGGGCGGCACGCCGGTCGCGGAGGTGACTTCCGCGGTGTAGTGCTGGATGGCGAACGTGACGCCGATGAGCAGCACCCACCCGGCGAACAGCGACACCACGATGGACAGCACGATGCCGCGGGGCCCGCTGCGGGCGGCCAGTGGGTCTCCTCGGTCATGTGCGCGGACGCGTCGTAGCCGGTGAAGGTGTACTGCGCGAGCAGCAGGCCGAGCAGCAGCACGTAGAACGTGCTGTGCCAGCCGGTGTTGTTCACGATGTGGGTGAACACGAAGCTCGCCGACTGGTGATGCGAGGGCGCGAACGTGAGCACCCCGACGATGACCAGCACGCCGACGATGTGCCACCACACGCTGATGTCATTGAGCAGGGCAACCAGCCGGACCCCGAACTGGTTGACGATGCCGTGCAGCAGCAGCACGAGGCCGAAGATCAGGATGGTGTGCCCGGGGGTGGCGGCGAAGTTCCACTGCAGGTCGAGGAAGGCGTTGATGAAGAACGCGGCGCCGAAGTCGATGCCCGCGGTGACCGCCACCTGGCCGAGGAAGTTGAACCAGCCGGTGAACCAGGACCAGGCGGCCGCGTTCTTGGCCGGCGCGAGTTTCGCCGACCAGTAGTACAGGCCGCCCGCGGTCGGGAAGCTGGAGCAGACCTCGGCCATGGCCAGGCCGACGAACAGGGTCATGATCCCGACGATCGGCCAGCCCCAGACGATGATGGCCGGCCCGCCGGTGTTCATGCCGTACCCGTACAGGGTCAGGCAGCCGGACAGGATGGAGATGATCGTGAACGAGACGGCGAAGTTCGAGAACCCCGACATCCTCCGGCGCAACTCCTGCGCGTAACCCAACTCGTGCAGGCGTGTCTCGTCCTGGCTGAGCGGTGCCGCTTGCTCGTTGACCGCCATGACTGCTCCTGAATGCTGAAAGGGCCCGGTGCGGGCCTGTTACCTGGGCTTACGTGGGCCTGGGGAGCAAAGAGGCCGGGAGCGGAGCCGACGCTGATCTGCCACCGGGGAAGCGAATGGTTTAATATCAGACCATTGATGGATAGCGAGCGGCGGATGTCAAGACCCAGGACCGGATTTCCGCGCCGTACCAGCCGACTTTCACGGCCCGGCGGCGCCGGCGCGCCTGCCAGCGGCACCGGCCCCGCGGCCGGCGGCACCGGGGCGGCGGCCAGCGGCACCGGCCCGGCGGCCGGTCCCGGCCGCGCGGCCTCTGTGGCGTCCGTGGCGTCTGCGGCGTCTGCGGCGTCCCCCGCAGAACAGGCCGCCCCGGCGGCCGCGGTGGACCTGGCCCCGGTGCTGGGCCCGGTCCGGTCGCAGAACGCGTTCGAGGAGACGGTCGAGCGGCTGCTGGCCGTCATCAAGCTGGGCGTGGTCGGGCCCGGTGAGCGGTTTCCCGCCGAGCGGGAGCTCGCGGCCCTGCTCGGCGTCAGCCGGATCACGCTCCGCGAGGCCATCGGGGACCTGCGGGACGCGGGCTACGTCGAGTCGCGGCGGGGCCGGTTCGGGGGCACGTTCGTCACCTACACCCCGCCCGCGCCGAGCCGTGTGGAGCTGCGCCGGATCGCGGTCGAGGACGCCGACAAGATCAACGACGCGCTCACGTTCCGGATGGCGGTGGAAACCGGGGCGGCCCAGATCCTGGCCCAGATGGGCGGAGGGCCGGCGGCGGGCAGGCCGCGGGGCGGGTCCGTGACGCACTCCTGGCCCGGCTCGCGGCGGTGAACCAGGCGTGCCCGGAGGACTACCGGCGGATGGACACGCTGTTCCACCTGTCCATCGGGGAGCTCACCGGCTCCAGCCTCCTCGCGGCGGCCTGCGCCGACGCCCGGGTGCGCCTGAACGACCTGCTGAACGCGATCCCGGTGCTGCAGACCAACATCGACCACACCGCGGCCCAGCACACCGCGATCGTGGAGGCCATCCTGGCGGGCGACACGCGGCGGGCCCAGCGGGCCGTGGCCGAGCATCTCGACGGCACCGCCGCCCTGCTCCGCGGCTTCCTCGAATAGCCGCGGGCCGCTGCCGGCCCGGGAAATACCAGGCCCGGAAATATCCGGTCAAAACGGCGTGTTCGGCACGTGGGCCGGGCCAGCGGCGCGTTCCGGGGGGCTGGTTTGCGGGGGCGGAAGTATTTACGGCACAATGATGTTGTGAAAACTATGGGACTGGACGGTACGGGCTCTGGCATCCAGCGCGGTGCCGGGCCTGCTGCTGCCCCGGTCCCGCCCGGGCGGGGCTCCCGGCCCGCGCCGCAGCCGGCCTGGGCCGGCTCACCGCCCGCCCAGCCCGGATCGCTCTCGGCCCAGCCCGGGTCCGAGCGCGGCACCCGGGCCCGGATCGCCCGGCTCATCCTGGAGAACGGCCCGGTTACCGCGGCCGGCCTGAGCACCAGGCTGAACCTGACGCCTGCCGCCGTCCGGCGGCATCTGGACAACCTGCTCGCCGACGGGATGATCGAGACCCGCACGGCCCGCCGCCCGGCCAGCCGGGGACGGGGCCGCCCGGCCAAGCTGTTCGCGATCACGGACGTGGGCCGGAGCGCGTTCGAGCACGCCTACGACGACCTGGCCACCAGCGCGCTGCGCTTCCTGGCCGACGTGGCCGGCCCGGGCGCGGTCGCCGAGTTCGCCCGACGCCAGGTCGCCGACCTGGAGCGGCGCTACGGCCCGGTGGTCCGCGGGGCCGCGCCGGGGGACCGGGTCGCGGCCCTGGCCGAGGCGCTGTCCGCGGACGGCTACGCCGCCTCGGCGAGCGGCGCTCCCAGCCCCGGCCCCGGCGCCACCAGCACCGGAGCCACCGGCAGCGGCACTGACGCCGGGCGGGGAGAGCAGCTCTGCCAGCATCACTGCCCGGTGGCGCACGTGGCCGCCGAGTTCCCCCAGCTGTGCGAGGCGGAGACGGAGGCGTTCTCCCGGCTCCTCGGCACCCCGGTGCAGCGGCTGGCCACCATCGCGCACGGCGATGGGATCTGCACCACGCACGTCACCGCACCAACGCTCCTGAATACCCGCACCACTCCATAACCGCACCGCCAATCGGAGGCATCTCCGTATGACCACAACCGCGCACCCCGAACTCGAGGGCCTTGACCGGTACAAGTTCGGCTGGGCTGACTCGGACGTGGCCGGCACGGGCGCCCGCCGGGGCCTGTCCGAAGAGGTCGTCCGCAACATCTCGGGCTTGAAGAACGAGCCGGAGTGGATGCTCGACCTGCGGCTGAAGGGCCTGAAGCTGTTCGGCCGCAAGCCCATGCCGAACTGGGGCGCTGACCTGTCCGGCATCGACTTCGAGAACATCAAGTACTTCGTCCGGTCCACCGAGAAGCAGGCCGCGACCTGGGACGAGCTGCCCGCGGACATCAAGAACACCTACGACCGGCTGGGCATCCCCGAGGCCGAGAAGCAGCGGCTGATCGCCGGGGTCGCGGCCCAGTACGAGTCCGAGGTGGTCTACCACAAGATCCGTGAGGACCTGGAGGAGAAGGGCGTCATCTTCCAGGACACGGACACGGCGCTGCGCGAGCACCCGGAGCTGTTCCAGGAGTACTTCGCCACGGTCATCCCGCCGGGCGACAACAAGTTCGCGGCGCTGAACACGTCCGTCTGGTCCGGTGGCAGCTTCATCTACGTGCCGAAGAACGTGCACGTGGAGATCCCGCTGCAGGCCTACTTCCGGATCAACACCGAGAACATGGGCCAGTTCGAGCGGACGCTGATCATCGTGGACGAGGGTGCCTACGTGCACTACGTCGAGGGCTGCACCGCGCCGATCTACAAGTCCGACTCGCTGCACTCCGCCGTGGTCGAGATCATCGTCAAGGCCGGGGCGCGCTGCCGTTACACCACGATCCAGAACTGGTCGACCAACGTCTACAACCTGGTCACCAAGCGGGCCGTGTGCAGCGCCGGGGCGACCATGGAGTGGATCGACGGGAACCTCGGGTCCAAGGTCACGATGAAGTACCCGGCGGTGTACCTGATGGGTGAGCACGCCCGGGGTGAGACCCTGTCGGTGGCGTTCGCCGGCGAGGGCCAGCACCAGGACGCGGGGGCCAAGATGGTCCACTGCGCCCCGAACACCTCATCCAACATCGTGTCCAAGTCGGTGGCCCGCGGCGGCGGCCGGACCTCCTACCGCGGCCTGGTCCAGGTCCAGGAGGGGGCCGGGCACTCCCGGTCCACCGTGAAGTGCGACGCGCTGCTGGTCGAACTCGATGAGCCGGTCGGACACCTACCCGTACGTGGACGTCCGCGAGGACGACGTCGAGATGGGCCACGAGGCCAGCGTGTCCAAGATCTCCGAGGACCAGCTGTTCTACCTGATGAGCCGGGGCATGACCGAGGACGAGGCGGCGGCCACCATCGTGCGCGGCTTCATCGAGCCGATCGCCCGCGAGCTGCCCATGGAGTACGCGCTCGAGCTGAACCGGCTGATCGAGCTCCAGATGGAGGGGGCGGTCGGCTGATGGCAGGGCTTCAGGGGGCGGTGGAGTCCGCCGCCCCGGTATCAAGGCTGCACGAGCACCACTCGGCGGACCTGGCTGATTTCCCGGTTCCGACCGGGCGGGAGGAGGAGTGGCGGTTCACGCCGCTGCGCCGCCTGCGCGGGCTCCAGGGGGCCCAGCCGCTCGCAGCCGGGAAGGTGACCGTCGAGGCAGACACCGCGCCGGGTGTGTCCGCTACGCGCCCGCAGCGCGGGGACAGCCGGTACGGGACCGCGTTCATGCCGGCCGACCGGGTCAGCGCCCGGGCGTTCGCGTCGTTCGACGAAGGCACCGTGATCACGGTGCCGCCCGACACGGATGTGAATGAGCCGACCGTGATCACCGTGCGCGGTGAGCACGCGGACGGCGCGGCGTTCGGGCACACCGTGGTCGAGGTGGGCCGGCACTCACGCGCGGTCGTGGTGCTGGATCACGCGGGGTCCGCGACGTACGCGGACAACGTCGAGTTCGTGGTGGGCGACGGCGCCTCGCTGTCGGTGGTGAGCGTGCAGGACTGGGCCGCCGATGCGGTGCACCTGAGCCAGCACCAGGCGCGGGTGGGCCGGGACGCGACGTTCCAGCACACCGTGGTGAGCCTGGGCGGCGGTGTGGTCCGGCTGGCCCCCTCGGTCAGCTACGCGGGTCCCGGCGGCGACGCCGAGCTGCTCGGCCTGTACTTCGCCGACCCGGGGCAGCACCTGGAACACCGCCTGTTCGTGGACCACAACCAGCCGCACTGCCGGAGCCGGGTGGACTACAAGGGCGCCCTGCAGGGCGACAGCGCGCACTCGGTGTGGATCGGCGACGTGCTGATCCGGCCCGAGGCGATCGCCACCGACACCTACGAGCGGAACCGGAACCTGCTGCTCACCGAGGGGGCCCGGGCCGACTCGGTGCCGAACCTGGAGATCCTTACCGGCGAGGTGGTCGGGGCGGGCCACGCCAGCACCAGCGGGCGGCTGGAAGACCAGCACCTGTTCTACCTGATGGCCCGGGGCATCCCGCGGGACGAGGCGCGCCGCCTGGTCATCCGGGGCTTCTTCGGCCAGCTGATCGCCAAGATCGAGGTGCCCGAGCTGCGCGAGCGGATCACCGCCGCGATCGAGAACGAGCTGGCCACCCTGCCCGGGCTGGAGGGGTCACAGGCATGAGCGAGACCAGTACGTTCGTCCGGGTCTGCGCCCTGGCCGATCTCCCGGACCAGGGCGCCATCGGCGTGGAGATCGGCGGCGAGCCGGTCGCCGTGGTCCGGGTGGACGGGGACGTGTACGCGCTGCGCGACGTGTGCTCGCACGAGGAAGTGCCGCTGTCCGAGGGGGACGTCTACAACCACACCGTGGAGTGCTGGCTGCACGGCTCCTGCTTCGACCTGCGCACCGGGGCGCCCACGGGCCCGCCGGCGACCAGGCCTGTCCCGACCTACCCGGTGAAGGTCGACGGTGACGACGTGTACGTCGCCGTCCCGGCCGAGCCCGGCTCCTGACCGACCGAACTAAGAGCTTGGAGACTGAGATAGCGATGGCCACTCTGGAAATCCGCGACCTGCACGTCAGCGTGGTGGATGCGGCCGATCAGAGCCGTGAGATCCTGCGCGGCGTCGACCTGACCGTGAAGGACGGCGAGATCCACGCCATCATGGGCCCGAACGGCTCAGGCAAATCCACGCTGGCCTACGCGATCGCCGGGCACCCCAAGTACCAGGTCACCCAGGGCAGCGTGACGCTGGACGGCGAGGACGTGCTGTCCATGAGCGTGGACGCGCGGGCCCGGGCCGGCCTGTTCCTGGCCATGCAGTACCCGGTGGAGGTGCCCGGGGTGACCGTGTCCAACTTCCTGCGCACCGCGGTCACCGCCGTGCGCGGCGAGGCGCCGAAGCTCCGCGTGTTCCTGAAGGAGATGCGCGAGGCCATGGCCGCCCTGTCCATCGAGCCCCAGTTCGCCGAGCGCAACCTGAACGAGGGCTTCTCCGGCGGGGAGAAGAAGCGGCACGAGATCCTGCAGCTCGAGCTGCTGAACCCCAAGTTCGCGATCCTCGACGAGACCGACTCCGGGCTGGACATCGACGCCCTGCGGGTGGTCTCCGAGGGCGTCAACCGGTTCGGCGCCCAGCCCGGTCACGGCGTCCTGCTGATCACCCACTACACCCGGATCCTGCGCTACGTGAAGCCGGACTTCGTGCACGTGTTCGTGGGCGGCCGGATCGTTGACGAGGGCGGCCCCGAGCTGGCCGAGACCCTGGAAGCCGAAGGCTACGAGAAGTGGATCAAGGCCGCCGCGGGGGCGGTCGCATGACCCTGGACGTGGCCCGGATCCGCAAGGATTTCCCGATCCTGGACCGCCGGGTCCGGGATGGGCAGCCGCTGGTCTACCTGGACAGCGCGAACACGTCGCAGAAGCCCCGCCAGGTCATCGAGCGGCTGGACGAGTTCTACGAGCGGCACAACGCCAACATCCACCGGGCCAGCCACCAGCTCGGCGAGGAGGCCACCGCCGCCTACGAGGGCGCCCGGATCAAGGTGGCCGGCTTCATCGGCGCCCGGGACGAGACCGAGGTGGTGTTCACCAAGAACATCTCCGAGGGCATCAACCTGGTGGCCTACGCCATGGGCAACGCCAGTGCTAGCCACCACGGGGCCGGCCAGTCCGGCGGGTCGGGCTCCGGCCGGTTCCGCCTCGGGCCCGGTGACGAGATCGTCATCACCGAGATGGAGCACCACTCCAACATCGTCCCGTGGCAGCTGCTGTGCGAGCGCACCGGCGCCACGCTGCGCTGGTTCGGGGTGACCGACGACGGGCAGCTCGACCTGGCCCAGGCCGGTGCCCTCATCAACGAGCGGACGAAGCTGGTGGCCCTGACTCACCAGTCCAACGTGCTCGGCACCATCAACCCGGTCCGCGAGATCGCCGACGCCGCGCACGCGGCCGGCGCGCTGGTCCTGGTGGACGCGGCCCAGTCGGTCCCGCACATGCCGGTGGACGTGCAGCAGCTGGGCGCGGACTTCCTGGGTTTCACCAGCCACAAGATGTGCGGCCCGACCGGCATCGGCGTGCTCTGGGGCCGCCGCGAGCTGCTCGAGGAGATGCCCCCGTTCCTCGGCGGCGGCGAGATGATCGAGAGCGTCTGGATGGACCACTCGACGTTCGCCCCCCCGCCGCACAAGTTCGAGGCCGGGACCATGCCGATCGCCGAGGCGGCCGGCCTGGACGCGGCCATCGACTATCTCACCGACGTGGGCCTGGACGCGGTCCGCGCGCACGAGCAGGACCTGATCGGTTACGCGCTGGAGGCGCTGGGCGGCGTCCCGGGCCTGCGGGTCATGGGCCCGGCGGACCCGGCCACCCGCGGCGCGGCCATCTCGTTCACGCTGCAGGACGTGCACCCGCACGACGTGAGCCAGGTGCTCGACGAGCATGGCGTGGCCGTCCGGGCCGGGCACCACTGCGCCTGGCCGCTGCACCGCCGGTTCGGCATCCAGGCCAGCACCCGGGCCTCGTTCTACCTGTACAACACGAGCGCGGAGGTCGATGCCCTGGTCGACGGGATCAGGCGGGCCCAGCGGTTCTTCGGTGGTGACTGATGCAGCTGGAGTCGCTCTACCAGGAAGTGATCCTGGACCACTACCGGCACCCGCACCATAAGGGCCTGCGGGAGCCGTACGACGCCGAGGTACACCACGTGAACCCGCTCTGCGGGGACGAGGTGACGCTGCGGGTCACGCTCAAGGACGCGACCGGTGAGCCGGTCGTGGCCGACGTGTCCTACGACGCGCTGGGCTGCTCGATCAGCCAGGCCAGTGCCTCGGTGATGAGCGAGCTGATCATCGGCAAGACCGTGCCCGAGGCGATGGGCCTGGCCGAGGAGTTCCTGCGCCTCATGCAGTCCAAGGGCCAGCTGGAGCCGGACGAGGAAATCCTCGGCGACGGCGTGGCCTTCGCCGGGGTGGCGAAGTACCCGGCCCGGATCAAGTGCGCCCTGCTGGGCTGGATGGCCTGGAAGGACGCGACCGCGCAAGCGCTGGAGGAAGAAAAATGACGGACGGCACCGGTACTGACGGCACGGGCACGAGCGACACCGGGGCCAGCGGGCCCCTGCTGCAGATCACCCCGGAGACCGAGGACCTGGTCGAGGCCCTGCGCGATGTGGTCGACCCCGAGCTGGGCGTGAACGTGGTCGACCTCGGGCTCATCTACGGGGTGACGCTGGACGACGATAAGTCCCTGACCATCGACATGACGCTGACCAGCGCGGCCTGCCCGCTCACCGACGTGATCGAGGATCAGGCCCGGTCGGCTCTCGACGGCCTGGTGACCGATTTCCGGATCAACTGGGTCTGGCTGCCGCCGTGGGGCCCGGAGAAGATCACCGATGACGGCCGCGAGCAGCTCCGCGCCCTCGGCTTCAACGTCTGAGCTCGTTTTCCCTAACGGCCTGACCGGACGGCTCACCCCGGCCGGAGGCAGTCAGGCGGCGTCGAGGTCCAGTTCCGGGGTGTAGCGGCCTTCCATGGCCGCGACGTTCATCGCCACCCGGTGCGCCAGCGCCCGCTGGCCCGCCGCCCACCGGCCTGGCCGGCCACCCCAGGCCGCGAGGGCCGGCCCGGTCAGGGCCCGGCCGAAGGCAAACGTGAGCGGGCAGATGTGCGGCATGGACTGCATCGCGGCCAGGATCCCGGTGGCCTGCCCGGGCCGCTGGGCGTCGGCCGCGAAGGCCACGCCCGCCAGCGTGACCGGCACCCCGCCCAGGGTGCGCACGGTCGCCTCGGCGCACTCCGTCACGCTGGCCGCCGCCCCGCGTCCCGGCCGGGTCATGGTCGGCTTGAGCACCACCGCCGCCGGATCCACGCCGTAGTCGTACAGCTCGGTCATCACCGCCAGCAGCACCAGCGACATCACGGTCTCGCTCTGGGCTAGCGAGTAGGGGGCTAGCGAGTACGGGGCCAGTGAGTACGGGGCCAGCGAGTACGGGGCCAGTGCATGCCGGGCCGCCGCGGGCGGCCCGCCGCCGTCGAGGTGCGGCGCCACCACCGGGACCAGGCCCGCGTGCTGGCAGGCCGCCGCGTACCGGCCCAGGGCCTGGGCGTTGGCCCGGACCGCCACCGGCGACGGGGTCCCCGGCCCGATCCGCAGCACGGCCCGCCACGTCGCGAACACCGCGCCGCGCCGGGCCCACCCCTCCAGCCGGGCCGGCAAGCCGTCCAGGCCCTCGGTGACGGGCTCGGACCGGGTGCCAGGCAGCGGGTGCCGGCCCGCGTCCGCCCGGACCCCGGTCATCAGGCCGGCCGCCGCGGCGGCCTCCGGCAGCGGCTGCCCCTCCGCTGAGCGCTGGTGCATGGCCTCGGCGTCCAGGATCACCCCGCTGATGCCGGCCTGCAGGCCGGGCGCGGTGACCACCAGCTCGCGGAACGCCCGGCGGTTCTCCCCGGTGGGGGCCACCCCGGCGGCCGCCAGCCGGGCGGCCATGGCCGCGCCGCCCGGGCCGGTGGCCAGGATCCCTTTCGGGGGTGCCACCAGCGCCGACGCCCGCGCGGCCAGTGCGTCCATCCCGCCGACGGTAGGCCGCGGCCCTGGCTGGCACATCCCCCGCAGGGGTGGACCGGGCGGGGGAGGCCGGGCCATGACTTCCCCCCTGGTCTCCCCGCCTGGGGGGAGGTCGGGACGATCGGCCCTGCTTAAGGTGGAAAGTCCAGTTCAGACTGGGAAGGTGCTGGCTGCCAGGGGCCGGCCGGTGAGGGAGGCGATCAGCCTAATGCCCGACAAGCTCATGCGGCTACGCCGGAGCGAGTCGGTGCCGGAGCCGCCCCGGCCCGTCATGCTGGCCATCGCGGGCGACAGCGCCGCGGGCAAGACCACGCTGACCCGGGGCATCGCCGCGGCGCTCGGCGCCGACCGGGCCACCGCCCTGTGCGTGGACGACTACCACCGCTACGACCGGGCGGAACGGCGGAACGTCCCGTTCACCGTGCTCAACCCGGACTGCAACTACATGGACGTGATGGAGCAGCACCTTCAGCTGCTCGCGCTCGGCCGGCCCATCCTCAAGCCTGTCTACGACCACTCCACCGGGCAGCTGGTGCGGCCGGTCCTGGTCGAGCCGCGCGAGTTCGTGATCGTCGAGGGCCTGCTGCCGCTGCACACCAGGCTGTCGCGGGCCTGCTTCGACATCAGCGTGTACCTGGACCCGCCCGAGGACATCCGGCGGGAGTGGAAGCTCAAGCGGGACTGCGCCGAGCGCGGGTACACCCGTGAGCAGGTCCTCGCCGAGCTGGAGCGGCGCGAGCCCGAATCGGCGGCGTACATCCGGCCGCAGCGGCAGCAGGCCGACATCTCCGTCCGGTTCGCCCCGGCCGCCGGGCGCGACGCCCCGCCCGGCACCCCGCTGTCCGCGGAGATACTGCTCCGGCCGACCATCCAGCACCCGGAGCTGGCCCACGTGCTCAGCGACGACGACCGGCGGACCGTGCACCTCAAGCTGATCAGGGACAGCGACGGCCGCCCGGTGGACGCGCTGCACGTGCACGGGTACGCACCGCGGGAGGACAGCCGGATCGTCGAGAAGGCGATCTGGGAGCAGCTGTCGTTCGCGCCCTCCCCGGGCGGCACCGACGCGGCGCTGCCGGACAAGCTCGGCGAGTACGCCCCCGGGAAACGCAGCGAATCCCTGGCCATCGCCCAGCTCCTGCTGCTCTGGCACCTGCTTGAGGCGCGCACGTGACCGCCGGATGGGTACCGTTCCGGGCATGGACCACCTGACGCCGGGGCCGATGACCGTGGTGATCGTCGACGATCACCAGATGGTCCTGGACGGCCTGAAGGCCATGCTGGCGCCGTACCGGGACCAGGTGGACATCGTCGGTGAGTCCAGCGACCCGGGTGAGGCGGTCCGGCTGGCCGGCGAGCTGAAGCCGGACGCGGTGCTGCTCGACGTCCGGCTGCGCGGGGCCAGCGGGCTGGACCTGTGCGCCGAGATCCTCCGCGTCACCCCCGGCTGCAAGGTCGTGTTCCTGACCGTCTACGACGACGAGCAGTACCTCTACCAGGCTCTGCGGGTCGGCGCGGCGGGGTTCCTGCTCAAGCGGATCCGGGGCGGTGAGCTGGTCAACTACCTGCGCCGGATCTTCGACGGTGAGGTGCTCATCGACCCCAGCCTGGCCGGCCGGGTGGCGCTGTCCGCCGCCCGGCTGCGCAGCGGCGAGTTCTGGCCGGGCGCCCACCTGGGGCTGACCCAGCGGGAGAGCGAGGTCCTGTCGCTGCTGGTGGGCGGGCTGTCCAACCGCGCCATCGCGATGCGGCTGGTGGTCAGCGAGGAGACGGTGAAGACGCACTCCCGGGGCATCTACCGCAAGCTCGGCGTGTCCGACCGGGCCGGCGCGGTCGCGGTCGCGCTGCGCGAGGGGGTGTTCCATTGATCCCGGGGCTGGGCGCGGGCGAAGGCCCGGGTCGTCTCGGGGTCGCCGACGCGGAGCGGGAGGCCCAGCTCCTGTCCCGGGTGGTCGAGACCATCTCGGCCGGGCTGGACCTGGACCGGATCCTGCAGGGCGTCGCCCAGCTCGTCACCGAGACGACCGAGACCGACGTGTGCTTCGTGCACCTGCTCGACGAGCAGGGCCGCAAGCTCCAGCTGCGCGGGGCGACGCCCCCGTTCGACACCATGGTCGGAAGCGTCGAGCTGGCCGTGGGCGAGGGGGTGGCCGGCTGGGTGGCCGACCACGGCCAGCCCGCCGTCATCGTGGACAACAAGGCGGCCGACCCCCGGTACCGCTACATCCCGGCGCTGCGCGGCGAGGAGTTCACCTCCATGCTGTCGGTGCCCGTGGTCACCCCCATGGGTCACCTGGTCGGCGTGCTGAACGTGCACACCAGGCTGCGCCGTGAGTTCACCCCGGCCGACGTGGAACTGCTGCGCTCGGTGGCGGGCCTGGTGGCCGGGGCGATCGAGAACGCCCGGCTGCACCGCAGGCTGGCCGAGCGGGAGGAGGCGCTGGAGCGGTTCGCGGAGCGGATGGTGGAGTGGCAGGAGCACGAGCGGCGCCGGATGGCCGGCGAGATCCACGACGGCATCAGCCAGCGCATCGTCAGCCTGTTCTTCCACCTGTCGGCCGCGGCGGACGCCATCCCGGGCTCACCCGAGGTCGCGGCCGAGCAGGTGGCCCGGGCCCAGGAGCTGGCCGGGGCCGCGCTGGACGAGACCCGGTCGGCGATCGCCGGGCTGCGTCCCCCGGTGCTCGACGACCTCGGCCTGGCCGCCAGCCTGGAAAGCCTGGGCCACGGGTTTCCCACGCTGGACGTGCAGGTGGACGCGGACGCGCTCAGCATGGCCGAGCACGCGGAGACGGCGGTCTACCGGACCGCGCAGGAGGCGCTGCAGAACGCGGCCAAGCACGCCGGCGCCCGGTCGGTCCGGGTCCGGCTGCACCGGCAGAAGGACCGGGTCGTGCTGGAGGTCAGCGACGACGGGGCCGGCTTCGACGTGGCCGCGGTTCCGGCCGGGATCAGCCCGGCCGGGCCCACCGGGTTCGGGCTGTCCGGGATGCGGGAGCGGGCCGAACTGCTCGGTGGCCGCCTGGAGCTGACCAGCACCCCGGGCCACGGCACCGTCGTCCGCCTCTCCATCCCGTACCTGCCCGCCGCCCAGTCACCCGGGTGACTGAGCGGACCGTCAGCCGGGCGCCGGTCCCCGCGACGTGCGGGTCAGCCGGGATTGACCAGATCCTGCAGCGCGGCGAGGACGGGCAGCCAGATATCTTCTGCGTCCTCAGCTGAGTTGGCGCCGTCGGGCTCGTCGGCTGCTGCGCACCAGGGTGGTGGTAACCCGATGTCCCCGCCGTGGCTTCAGCCACCCCTGGCCGCGGTCCCGTCCGGCTCAGCGGCCCAGGGTCGCCTGACCCGGACTCCCGGTATCCGGCAGGCCCGGGGCCCGGGTCGGCGAAGACGCGGCTGGCGCGGACGTGGGCCTGGCTGATCTCGATGAGGGAGTCCCGGCCGATGGTGCCGCCCGGCTGCAGAGGCTAAGCCGCGTCCGCCAGCCGCTCGGCCAGCCAGTCGGCGGCCTGGGGACGCCACCGGTAGGTCATGTTCATGCACACGTGATTGCCCTCATCGAACATCCACAGGCTGGCGCCGGGCGCCTCGTCGGCCACCTGGACCGCCTGTGGCCAGGGGACGAGGCGGTCAAGTTTGCCGAAGACGACGATCATGGGCTGAGTCAGCCGGTGCAGCACACCGGCCAGGCTCAGCTTCTCGGCAAACGCGTACGTCTCCTCCAGGCTGCTGGTCCCGCTGTTGTGGGCAAAGGTCGCGACGCTGTGCGCGGGCCGGTTCCGGATGAGCGCCCCGTAGTTATAGGGCCCCCCGGAGATGACCAGCGCCCGGATCCGGGACTCGAACGCGGCGGCCCGGGCGGCGAAGTAACCGCCCAGACTGACGCCCAGCATGCCCACCCGGCGGCTGTCGAGGTCAGGCCGTCGGCCTAGCACATCGAGAACTGCGGCAACCGGTGCCTCGAAGTCGGGGCGGATGGTGCTGGCATACCCCGTCTCGCCCTGCCCGGGCCCGTCGAGGGAGAAAGTGGCCATGCCGCGCGCCAGGAAGATGTTCTCCGCGGCGAAGAACTCTTCCTTGGTCGAGTCCAGGCCCGCGATGAGCAGGACCAGCGGAGGGCGGTCCACGCCCGGGGGGCGCCTCAGGTTGCCGTACATGGTGATGCCGTCGAACCCGATTTCCAGCCGCTCCGCGGCCGGATCGAGCAGCCGGTGCGCGTTGCCCATCGCGGCCACCGCCCGGTCGGCTGCGGCACGGTGCCTGGTCTCGTCCAGCATCCAGACGAACTTGGCGAAGTGATAGCTGAGCGCGGCCCGGACCCAGGCCCCGCCGGCCGTGCGTCGCCGGCCCAGGCCTTCCGCCTCGCGGGCCAGGTCGGCGTGCACATCACCGTTCGCGCACCACGCGTCCAGCCAGTCAGCCCAGTTCTCCAGCCCGCTCGTCACCCGGCTGAAGTCGCCGGGATCCACGCCCTGCGACGTGAATCGCGGTCCCCAGTTGGCGATGGCTGATCTGACCTGATCGTCAGGCACGGGAATCCTCTCGCTCCGGGGACTGAGGATTGTATGCAATCATTTGCCCCGCCGGGTGCGCCAGTGTGTGGCCACGATCTTCCGTCGGCCCCGCCCGCGGCTGGGCCGGCCGGCGTCAGATGCCATGCCTGCTGGACGGCTCCGGGCCGGGCCGCCCCCCGCCCGAAGCTGACGGCGGCGGCAGTGCGACCAGCCGCCGCCCTGCCTATTGACAAATTTCCTTGCCGCTAGCAACAATGCGGTCGCAAACGGTTGCAGCGCTAGGCCGGTCACTGCCAGAGGCGGAGGGTCAGTGCGGAAGCAGCGAGTGTGTACGGGCAGCCGGGCGGTCGGCCCTGCGCCGCCGGGAAGCCGCAAGGCGCAGTGACCGGCGAGCCATGGCCGCCGGACGCCTCCACGTCGGTCTCGCTGGCCCGGCACGGCGGTGCGCTGCTGGCCTGGCTGCTGGCCGAGCACGGCGTCCGGCACGTGTTCGGCGTGCCCGGCGGTCAGACCCTCGCCCTGTATGACGGGATCCTCGACCGGGAGCCTGCCCTGCGGCACCTCCTGGTCAGGGACGAGCGTACGGCCGCCTACGCCGCCGACGCCTATGCCCGGGTAAGCGGGTCGGTCGGAGTCTGCGACGCGACGGTCGGGCCAGGGGCAGCCAAGTTGCCGTCGGGGCTCGGTGAGGCGCTCGGCGCGTCGGTTCCGGTGGTCGCACTGGTCAGCGAACTGCCTGCCCGGCTGGCCCCGCATCGGTACCGGAGCGCAGCCTCGCAGGCACTCGACCAGGCCAGCCTGCTCGCCCCCGTGACCAAATGGCAGGCCCTGGTGCCTGACTCGGCCGCGATGCCCGCCCTGGTGGCCCAGGCCTTCCGGATGGCCACCACCGGGCGCCCGGGACCGGTGGTGCTGTTCTTGCCGCAGGATGTGCTGGATGGCCCGGCGGAGAAGGCGTGGCCGGCTGAGCGGCCGACGGGCACCGCCGGGCCGTCCCGGTTCGGGAGCTTCCCGCCGTTCCGGCCGGTGCCCGACTCGGGTGATACCGAGACGGCCGCCGCGGTCCTGCGCCGGGCGGTCCGCCCCTACCTGCTGGCGGGCGGCGGGGCCATGCACTCCGGCGCCGGCCCGGCGCTGACCGCGCTAGCAGAGCGGCTGTCGGCCGCGGTCGGTACCACGCTGACCGGCAAGGGCGTGATCCGCGAAGATCACCCGCTGAGTGTGGGCGTCGCGGGCTCGATGGGCGCTCCCCCCGCGACGGCGGCGCTGACCGAGGCGGATGTCGTGCTGCTGATCGGAACCAAGGCCAGCGGCGGTGCCACCATGAACTGGTCCCTGCCCCGCAGCGATCAGGCGGTGCTCCAGCTCGACCTTGACCCGGCCGAGCTGGGCCGGGCGTTCCCGCTAGAGGCGGGGATGCTCGGAGACGCCCGGGCCGGAGTGCTGGCGCTGACCGCCGCGCTCGCGGAATCGCCGGAGCCGGAGCCGGACCGGGCGGCCTGGCGGGGCGGCTGGCGGCACTGGCCGGCAGCTGGCGGGATAAGCGGGATGCCGAGCGCGTGAGTGAGCGGGTACCTATTGCCCCGCAGCGGGTACTGGGCGAGCTGGAGCGCGTGCTGCGTCCTGACGACCTGCTGGTCTGCGACGCCAGCCTGGCGAGCGGGTGGGCTGGAGCGTACTTCGAGCAGCGCACCCCGGGACGCCGGGTGCTATTCCCGCGCGGCCAGGCCGGCCTGGGGTATGCGCTGCCCGCCGCCGTCGGCGCGGCCACGGCGCGGCCGGGCGGCCGGACCGTGGTGCTGGCCGGGGACGGGGCGTTCGGGTACGCGGTCGGTGAGCTCGCCACGATCGTCGAGCACAAGCTGCCGATCACGATCGTGGTGCTCAACAACCGCTCCCTCGGATGGATCCGCTGGTACCGCCGCATCGTCTTCGGCCGCGGCTGGGAGGACGAGGATTTCGGGGACGTTGCGTTCGCGGACGTGGCGCGGGCCTTCGGCCTGCGCGGCCAGCGGGTGACCGAGCCGGGGCAGCTGGCCGCGGCCCTCCGGTCGGCTGCGGACGATGCCGGGCCCGCGCTGGTGGATGTGGTAACCGAGGTGTGGCAGACGCCGATCGGCGCTCACCGCGAGGCGGTCGAGGACGGCACTGCTGCCGGATATGGAGGCTGAGACGATCATGCCCCGTCATCCCGAGCGTCAGCTGGAGCGCCTGTCCCAGCCCGCCGCGGCCAGGTTGCTCGCGGGCAGCGGGACCGCGGTCATCGCGACCGGCAGCGTCGAGCAGCACGGTGGGCATCTGCCGCTCGGAACCGATGCGTTCGCCGCCCTGTCCATCGCCGAGCGGGTGGCCGAAAGGCTCGACAGCGTGGTCGCGTCCCTGGGCTCGGTGGGGATCGCCCCCTACCACCTGCCCTGGCCCGGCTCGCTGACTCTGGCCCCGGCCACCCTGGCCGCGATCGTGGTCAACATCTGCGGCGGCCTCCGGTCGGCGGGGGCGGAGCGGATCGTCGTGGTCAACTGGCACGAGGGCAACTCGCCCACCCTGCGGGTGGCGGCCAGCGCGGCCCAGCAGCAGCACGGTGTGCAGATCGTGATCGCGGAAGCGCACGTGATCACGAGCAGCCAGTATCCGGGCGAGATGGAGTTCACCCACGCCGGGGCGATGGAGACGGCTGCGGTGCTCGCCTACGACGCCGACCTGGTCCGGCTGGAGGAGGCCACCGAGCCGACTGATCACGCCGCGGGCGAGGCCGCGCACGGCCTGTACCGGCGCCCCGACGTCTACCCGGTGCTCAGCGACTTCCGCGACATCGCCCCGGCCGGCTGGTACGGCCAGCCGGCCCGGGCGGAGCGCGCCCGGGCCGAGGAGATCGCCGAGGCCGTGGCCGACTACGTAGTGCAGCGCGCCAGGGAGATCTGGGCCGCGCTCGCGTCCCCCGCCGTCGCTCCCGGGAACTCCGTCACCGGCGACGGGACCGTTTCCGCTGCCGAGGCCGGGGCGGGCCGGTGAGTGACCCGGGCGTCCCGGCGCTGATGCAGGCGGCCGTCCTGCGTACGTTCGGCCAGCTTGAGCTGGGACAGGTGCCTGTCCCGGTCGCCGGGCCGGGGGAGGTCTTGTGCCGGGTCCGGGCGTGCGGGATCTGCGGGACCGACCTGAAGATCGTGCAAGGCGCATATAAGGGCACCTGGCCGCCGGAGCTGCCGTTCATCATCGGTCACGAGTGGTCCGGCGCGGTGGCCGCGCTGGGGCCGGGAACTGAGCGCAGCGGGCTGGCGGTCGGCGACCGGATCGTGGCGGAGAACCATACTGGCTGCGGCGAGTGCCCGATGTGCCGGAGCGGTCGCTACAACCTGTGCGAGCGGGTCAGGGAGCCGGGGTTCCGGCTGTACGGCCACACGGCGCCCGGAGCGCTCGCGGAATACGCCGTGCGGCCTGCGACTGCCCTGCATAAGGTGCCCCCGCAGGTCAGTGACGTCGCCGCGGCGCTGGTCAACCAGGGCGCGCTGACCGTGCACGCGGCGCGCAGAGCCGCAGTTGGCCCGGGCGCCGCGGTCGCCGTGTTCGGGCCTGGGCTGCTAGGCCTGCTGATGCTGCAGGTGGCGAGGGCGGCCGGGGCCACCCAGGTCATCATGGTCGGCCGGGGCAGGCGGCTGACGACGGCCAGTGAGCTCGGCAGTACCGACCTCGTGGACTACGAGCACGCCGACCCGGTCGCGGCCATCCGCATGGCCACCGGCGGCCGCGGCGCCGACTGCGTGTTCGACTGTTCGGGCAGCCCGCCGGTCGTGGCGCAGGCGCTGCGGTCGGTCCGGCGCGGCGGGAAGGTCGCGCTGCTCGGTCTGGCTGGCGGCCAGGCCGCGGAAATTCCGGTCAACGCCGTGACTCTGGATGAGCTGGACGTACTCGGCGTTCGGTCAAGCCCTGGTGCCTACCCGGCGATGATCTCGCTGCTCGCCGCCGGGGTCGTCAGCACTGATCCGCTCACCAGCCACCAGTACCCGCTCAGCGATGTCGCGACGGCCTACGCCATGCTGGAGCGGCGCGAGGCCATCCGCCCGATCGTCACCATGTGACCCTCCCGGCCTGCCGCCAGGCCCGCTCACCGAGGAGCAACCCAGATGCCAGTCGTACGCTGCCGCAGCGAGATGGCCACCCGGCATGGAGCGGGCTGGACCGAGACGGTCTGCGCGGACTCGTCCGCCTTCGGCGCCCCGGTGAAGATGGCGGCCCGGCTGTTCACGCTCGCCCCCGCGGCGGCCATGCCGCCGGTCCCGGTCGCGGCCCAGGAGGCGATGGTCTACGTGGCCGCGGGCTCGGGCACGGCGCAGGTCGGCGCGGAGCAGTACCCGCTGGAGCGGGAAAGCATGCTGTGGCTCAGCCCGGCGACTGAGATCGCTCTGACCGCCGGGCCGGACGGTCTGGAGTGCCTGCTGGCCCAGTCGGCGGGCGCCTGACTGAGCTGGGCGGGTGACCGGCGAAATTGCGGGGTTACCGCGCCGCTGGCTGACCGCATCAGCCACTCGCTCCGCATCGCGGCGGGCACTCTGTGCAATTGCTTGCACGCGACCAGGTAATCGTTGGGTAATCCCCGGAGGGCTGCGCAGCCGTCCAGCGACCAGGCCGTTCGCCTATGACCAGGGGTTTTGCTGGTAAATGGGATGCTCGGCGATGCCTGGTTTCTGATCATTGACACGCTAGCGGGCGAATCGTACCATTACCGCAATCGATTGATTTACGCGGATGCAACACAATACGCGGCAGTTTGAGCGGGTTACCAAGAGTATGCGCCGGCTACCGAAGGTATAGCCAGGCCGGCGGGTGCTTTAGGTGCCGCCGTGGCCGGAATCCAGGCACGTGCCGGAGTCCGGCGACGGCCGGACGCCATCCGGTCATCCGGCCAACAGCCGCGCGGGGATCCGGAAGTTCGTTTCCGGCACATGTGCCCAATGACGAGCATTGCTACTGGAGAATCCGGAGAGGGATGGCCCCAGTGCCGGCAAAACTCTTCGCCGTCGGCGATCTGCCGCATCTGACCTCCACCCGCGACACCCGTGACCGGCTGGACCTTGTCACGGAAAACGTGCCGGTCGGCGCGGAGTTACTGCGCGCCGACCGCATTATTTATCACCCGGGTGACACCGCTGCCGCGCATTATCACGAGAACTGCTCGCACGTCTTCTGGATCCTGACCGGCTCTGGTCTGCTGCATACCACGACCGGCCCGGTCAGGCTGGAAGCGGGGATGAGCGCACTGGTCGCTCCCGGCGAGGTCCACTGGTTCGAGAACGACTCGCTGGAGGAGTTCTCGTTCCTGGAGTTCTGGGCGCCGCCGCCGACCGACACCGTCTGGACCGTGGCGGGAGACCGCTGCACGTGGGCGCCCACTCATTGAGCGCCAGTTGTCGCTGGCCACGGGTCGGCCGACCTGACCTGGCCGGTATCCCTCAGGAGGTTGATCACTTGTGCTGAAGACACGTAGCGCGGCGGCAACTCGCTCGCCGTTAGCGCTGAAACCAGGCAGAGCGGCCGGATGGCTGGCGGCGGGCATGGCAACGTTGCTCGTGGCCGCGTGCGGCGCATCCTCGTCCGGCGGCTCAGGAAGTTCATCAGGGCCGATCACCGTGGGCGTCTCGGTCTCGCTGTCGGGGGACTTCTCCGGTGACGGCCTGGCCACCAAGCAAGGCTACGAGACCTGGGCGGCGTTCCAGAACGCTCACGGCGGCATCCTCGGGCGCAAGGTCAAGCTGGAATTCCTGTCTGACGGCTCCAGCCCCACCCAGGTCGTCACGAACTACCAGAAGCTCATCACGCTCGATCACGTGACCTTCGTGGCCGGGCCCTACTCCACGCTGCTCACTAAGCCGGCGTCCGTGATCGCGCATCGGTACAACTACGTGATGCTCGAGGGGATCGGCGGCGGCCCGTCGGTGTTCCAGCAGGGCCTGCACAGCGTCTACGACGTGAGCGCGTCGGCCAAGTACCAGATGATCACCTTCGCCAAGTGGCTGGTCGCCACGCAAAAGCCCGAGCCGGTGGCCTACGCGTCGATGACCGACCCGTTCTTGCAGCCAATGCTGGACGGCGCGCGCAGTTACCTGACCGCGCACGGTTTCACCAGCGTCGTGTACAAGCTCTACCCGGTGGAAACGACCGACTACACGCCGATCGCCTCGGCGATCGCCGCGTCCAAGGCGCCCGTGGTCGTGCTCGGCACGATGCCGCCCGACGGTTACGGCTTCATCCAGGACCTCATCCAGGACCACTACAATCCCAAGATCCTGCTCGAGGCCTCCGGGCCGGACCAGGGGGCTGCGTTCGTCAAGGCGGTGGGGGCCAAGAACACCCAGGGCATCATGGTTCCGAACACCTGGTACCCCGGCTCCACGTTCTACCAGAACAGCCAGATGGTGGCCTTGTACCTGAAGATGTTCGGCGGCACGGCGGCCAACATCAGCGCCGACGTCGCCGAGGCATTCTCCACCGGGCAGGTACTGGCGCAGGCGGTCACTCACGTCAAGAGCACGAGCAACGCCAAGCTCAACGCCTATCTCCAGTCCGGCGCCAGGTTCCAGAGCGTCCAGGGCCCGGTGCAGTTCGCCGCCGACGGCGAGAACAAGGCGGCCACCCCCTACGTGTTCCAGTGGCAGAACGGCCAGCTGGTGGACGTGCTGCCCCTCGGGGTCGGGCAACCGAAGCCGGTCCTGGTGGTCAAGACCCCCTGGGGCCAGACGCCGTGAGCCTGGGCGGTACCTCCCGGCGCGGCCGTCCCCGGCGCGGCGCCGGGAGGGCCGCCCGCGGCGATGCACCGGAGCTCGGAGGGTTTCTAGGGTGGGAGCAAAACCGTGCTGATCCTGCAGGCCATCATCGACGGCATCCTGATCGGCGGGTTCTACGCGCTGATGGCCGCCGGCCTGACGCTGGTCTTCGGCGTGATGGAAATCGTCAACTTCGCGCAGGGCATCCTGGTGGTGCTCGGCGCCTACCTCAGCTATGCGCTGTACTCGCACCTGCACATCGACCCGTTCCTGGGCCTGCTGATCACGCTGCCGGCCATGTTCGGACTCGGCGTGGTCATCTACTGGACCATGATCAAGCCGATCCACCGGGACCGGGTGATCATGTCCCTGCTCACCATGTTCGCGGTGGGCACGGTCATCGAGGGAATCCTCGATCTCATCTTCACCAGCAACCTGGTGCAGACCACTACCTCCTATGTCAACTCCTCGGTCCAGATCGGCCCGCTGATTTTTCCCGTCATATACCTCTTCTCGTTCGCGATGGCCGTGGTCCTGCTCGGCGCCCTCTACTGGCTGCTGTACCGGACCAGGTTCGGCCGTAACCTGCGCGCGACCACGCAGAACCCGACCGCGGCCAAGATGGTGGGCATTGACGTCGACCGGATCTCCGCCCTCACTCTCGGCATCGGCGTCTCGCTGGCCGCGGCGGGCGGCATGGTCTTCGGCTCGACCAACTCCTTCGACGCCGCCAGTTCCTACGACCTCATCTCCCGGCTGCTGGCCATCGTCATCTTCGGCGGGTTCGGCAGTCTCGGCGGGGCGCTGGTGGCTTCCATCGTGATGCTGGTCATAGAGGACGTGGTCGCGGTCGTCTGGTCACCGACGTGGGGCCAGACCACGTTCTACCTCGTGCTGATCCTGGTGCTGCTCCTGCGGCCGCAGGGGCTCTTCGGCCGGACGGCGGTGCGCGCTCAATGACCGCTACCGAGGTTGCTCCCGTCGGCGCCGCCTCGCCTCAGCACGTTCCCTACCGCCCGCCTCGCCCGGTGCGGTACGGCGCGACCGCCGGGCTGCTGGTACTGCTGATCGCGTTCCCGCTGGCGTTCCCCAACCCGACCGTGACGTCTATCGGCGTCTTCACGATGATCTACCTGATCGCGGCGATCGGCTGGAATATCTTCTCCGGGTACTCCGGGTACATCTCCATCGGCCATGCCGCTTACTACGGTATCGGGCAGTACACCGTGGCCCTGATCACCATCCACGCCCACCTGCCCGGCGGCTGGGGACTATTCGGGCTGCTCCCCGTGGCGGGCCTGGTCGCCGCCCTGGCCTCCATCCCGATCGGCTTCCTGCTGCTGCGGGTGCGCAAGCACACGTTCATCGTGCTGACCATTGCGGTCATGTTCATCCTGCAGCTGCTGGCTTTCAACCTGACCAGGTTCACGAACGGGTCAGGGGGCCTGACCTTGCCGTTCCCAACGTGGACAGGCAATTTCTTCAACATGCCTTTCTACTACGTCGGGCTGCTGGCCGCGGTCGTGGCGGGCGGGGTGGCCTGGTGGATCCGGCGGTCGAAGTACGGGCTGGGGCTTTTCGCCATCCGCGACGACGAGGAGCGGGCCCGCGGGCTCGGCATCAAGGTCACCCGCACCAAGCTGATCGCCTACGCGGCCTCGGCGTTCTTCGTCGGTATCGCCGGCGGCCTGTATGCCCCGTTCGTAGGCTCGGTGTACCCGCAGTTCGCCTTCGATCCGACCTTCGACCTGGCCGTCGCGGTCCTCGTCTTCGTCGGCGGCATTGGCACCCTGTCCGGCCCGGTACTGGGCGCATTGGTGCTCATCCCGCTCCAGCAGTACTTCTACCTGCAGTTCGGCAACGCCAACCTGTACCTCATCGCTTACGGCGTGCTCTTCATTCTCATCCTGCGGCTGCTGCCCGGCGGCATTGTGCCGGGCGTGACCAGCGCGTGGCGGGCCCGGCTGGTCGTCAGGGCGCGCGCCAGACAGGAAGTCACCGGCGGCCGAAAGACGCCATGCCGAAAGACGCCAGGCCAGACGCCGGACAGGAAGACAGAGCATGAGCGTCATCCAAGTCACCGACCTGAAAAAGTCCTACGGCGGAATCCGCGCTCTGGCCGGCTGCTCGATGACGTTCGAGGATCAGGCCATCAATGGCCTCATCGGCCCGAACGGCTCAGGCAAGACGACGTTGTTCAACATCATCACTGGCTACGAGACCGCCGACTCGGGCCAGGTCAGCCTGCGAGGCCAGGACATCACCAACGACAAGCCGGACAAGGTCTTCGAGCAGGGGATCGGCCGGACCTTTCAGATCACCCGGATCTTTCCCCGGCTCACTGTGCTGGAGAACGTGCACGTCGCCGCCCAGCGCCAGGGATTCGCCGCGCAGGCGCGCGCGTGGGACTCGGCGGATGAGCGGGAGCGCGCGATGGAGGTACTCGAATTTGTCGGCCTCGCCCGGCTCGCGCCGGAGATCGCCGGCGATCTGTCGTATGGCCAGCAGAAGCTGCTGGAGTTCGCCTTCGTCACGATGGCCAAGCCGTCGGTAATCCTGCTCGACGAGCCGGCCGGAGGCGTCAACCCCAGCCTGCTGCAGCACATCTGCCGACCGGATCCGGGCCCTGAACTCCGAGGGCGTCACCTTCATCATCGTCGAGCACGACATGGAATTCGTCATGAGGCTGTGTGACCAGGTGCTGGTCATGCACCAGGGATCCGCGCTCACCAGCGGCCCCCCCGGGCAGATCCGCTCGGACCCGGCCGTGCTCGAGGCCTACCTCGGCACCGGGCCCAGGGAGGGAAGCTGACATGCTGACCATCGCCGGGCTGTTCGCCGGCTACGGGGAGGAGACGTGCTGCGCGGCGTGGATCTCACCGTGGCACAAGGCTCAATCACCTGCGTGGTCGGCCCCAACGGTGCCGGGAAGTCCACCCTGCTCAAGGTCGTCAGCGGACTGCTGCGGCCCCGGCTCGGCACCATCACCTTCCGCGATACGCCGATCGGCGGCGCATCGCCCCGGAGGGTGCTCGAGGCAGGCATCGTCCAGGTCATGCAGTCGCGGAACTTGTTCCCCGACCTCACCGTGCGGCAGAACGTGGAGATCGGGGGCTACCTGATCAAAGACCAGGTCCTGCTGCGCCGCCGCCTGGACGGGGTCAGCGACCAGTTCCCGATCGTCCGTGAACGCGCTCGCGAGCGGGCCGGGCAGCTTTCCGGCGGCCAGCAGAGGATGGTGGAGCTGGCCCGGGCGCTGATGCTCGATCCGGCCCTGGTAGTGCTGGACGAGCCGTCGATGGGACTCGAGCCGCGCGCGGCCGCCGCCATGTACGCCAGCGTCAGGGAAATGGCGCAGACCGGGCGGAGCATCTTGCTGGTGGAGCAGAACGTGCGAGCGGGCCTGGAACTCGCCACGCACGGCGTGGTGATGGAAGCAGGCCGGGTCAGGCTGGAGGGCACCGGGGCCGAGGTCCTCGCCAATCCGCAGATGCGGGCGCTCTATCTCGGCGGAACGATCGAGGAAAGCGGCATCACTGACCAGGAGGCCGCGCAGGAGAAAGCGTGAGCGCCGGCCCGGACGGAAGCTGAAACAAGTGCCCGCACTTCAGCACACCTGATTGGAGAGGTCCATGGACGACCGGCTCGAATCGATGTATGAGCGCTTCACCTGGCGGATCCTGTCCAACTACGTCTCTGTCTGGGAATTCGACCAGCTCAGGCAGGACATCACCGACTACGAACAATGGTGCGGCGCCTGGAGCGCGCAGGCCCGCACGCACATCGACCGGGGAGACGCCGCGCTCGCAGCAGGCCGGCGGCTCACCGCAGGTGACGCCTACCTGCGGGCGGGACTGCTCTATCACTGGGCGAGCTTCCTGTTCAGCCACGATAAGGACCAGTACCGGGCCGCACTGCAGGCCATGGCCGCGGCCTGGCTCCAGGCGGCGCCGCTGCTCGACCCGCCGATGAGCATCCTGGAAGTCCCGTTCGAGAACCTGACCCTGCCCGGCTACCTGCGGATACCGTCCGGGGTAGCCCGCCCCCCGGTGGTGATCATGTTCCCGGGCGGGGACTCGGTCAAAGAAGAGCTGTTCAACCTGGGCGACTACATCGTCGCCCGCGGCCTGGCCTTTGCCGCCTTCGACGGACCGGGTCAGGGAATCGTGAGCCTGGACGCCCCGCTGCGCCCGGACTACGAGCTCGTAATCCGGGCCGTCATCGACAGCCTGGCCGGCCGCGACGACCTGGACATCGGCCGGCTCGCCGTCGGCGGCATCTCCTACGGCGGCCTGTTCGCCATCCGCACGGCTGCGATTGACCACCGGGTCGGCGCGGTGGTGTCCATCTCGAGCTGGTACACCCCGGCCGGCCGGTTTGAGCACATGCCGCCGCTGCTGAAGACAGGTCAGTACCAGCACCTCGGACCCGACCCCGCCGCCATGATGGAGTCCATTACTCTGGCCGGCGTGGCCAGCCGGGCTACCGCGCCGCTGCTGCAGGTGTACGGCGGCCTGGACGCGAGCTCGCCGCCGGAGCACGGCCAGCGGATCGCGGCGGAATACGGCGGCCCGGTGACCAATGTCGTGTTCGACGACGGGGTGCACATCCTGAACAACATCTATTACAAGGCCCGGCCGCTGGTGGCCGACTGGCTGGCCGAAACCCTTACCGGGCGGACAGGCTGATGGCCGTGGCTGGCGCGCTCATCACTTCCGCCGGGTCGTGCCCGAGGTCGCCGTCACCAACGTCCATGGGCAGAACACCTAGATCTCGTTCTATTGCAAACCATTGCATCGCGCGCTTAGGCTGCGCAAGATGCTTCGGCTGGGCAAGTAATCCCGGTCCGGCCTGGGCCGAGCGCCGCGCCGTTCCCGGGGCCAGGGCCATCAGCCGGCGCCGGTGCTCCGCCGGCTGATGGCCGGGCGAGGAAAGGACCGACGATGCGGGCCGTTGTTGTTCCCCGGTTCGGCGGCCCGGAGGTGCTAGCCGTCAGCGACGTCGCCGAGCCCCACCCTGGCCCCGGCGAGGTGTCGGTGTCGGTGGAGTTCGCCGGAGTCAACTACACCGACGTACGCAACCGGATGGGCCACGGCCTGGGGGTGCCGCCATTCGTGCCCGGCGTAGAAGTGTCGGGCACCGTGCGCGAGGTCGGCCGCGAGGTGACCACGCTCAGCCCGGGCCAGCGGGTCGCGGCGTTCACCCGGGGACGCGGCTACGCCGAGGTGGCGCTGGCCAGGGAGATCTTCACCGTGCCGCTGCCCGACAGCCTGGCCGGGCGGCCGGAGTCGGCGGGGATACTCGTCACCGTTCCGGTGGTGCTCATGCTCCTCACGCAGGTAGCGCGGGTCCGGCCGGACGAGCTGGTCTTGCTGCATGGCGCGGCGGGTGGGCTCGGCACCGTCGCCGGGCAGCTGGCTCCGCGGCTCGGACTGCGGCCGTTCCTCGGCACCGCGGGTGACGCGGGCAAGGCCGAGTACGCACGCCAGCACGGCTACGCGGCGGTCTACGGTTACGCCGACTTCGACGCGCGGGCGCGTGAGATCGCACCTGGCGGGGTGGATGTGATACTCGACCCCGTCGGCGGCGATCTGCGCGCCCGGTCGTTCGGGCTCCTGGCCCCGTTCGGCCGGCTGGTCAGCTACAGCAACATCTCGGCCGAGCCCGAAGTCGCCCCGGACGCTGAGTGGATGCGCGCCCGGTGCGTGGGATACCTCGGCTTCTCTGGCGGCCAGCTGTCGGCACGCGCACCCGAGCTGCTGCGGACGGCGATGGAGGAGGCGGTCAGTCTGGTTGCCTCCGGGGCCGTTGATCTTGGCGTCAGCGCCGTCTTCCCGGTGCAGCAGGTGGCGGACGCACATCGCGTGTTCGAGGCCAGGGCGGCGCGCGGAAAGCTAGTGCTCGCGCTGTAAGCGGGTTACCGCCACGCAACTGCGAATTGCATCATGGCCCCGGGGCGGCGGGGGACTGGTCGCCGAAGACGCGGCTGGCGCGGACGTCGGCCTCGCTGATCTCGATGAGGGAGTCCCGGCCGATGGCGCCGCCCGCCGCCACCAGCCGCCGGGCCTGGCGCAGCCGCATCCGGTCGATGGCGTTGCGGATGCTGCGCGCGTTGGCGAACCGGGGCTGCGTCATCCGCAGCGCCACGTACTCGGCGAACGCCGCCCGGGCCTGCGCGGACAGCTGGTACTGCTCACGGTCCAGCATCAGCCCGGCGATCTGCATCAGCTCGTCCAGGGAGAAGTCCGGGAAGTCGATGTGGTGCGCGACCCGGGAGGCCATCCCGGGGTTGGACCGGAAGAACACGTCCATCCGGTCGGCGTAGCCGGCCAGGATGACGACCAGGTCCTCCCGGTGCGCCTCCATGAACTGGAGCAGGATCTCGATGGCCTCCTGGCCGTAGTCCCGCTCGTTCTCCGGCCGGTACAGGTAGTAGGCCTCGTCGATGAGCAGCACGCCGCCCATCGCCCGCTTGAGTACCTCCTTGGTCTTGGGCGCCGTGTGCCCGACGTACTGGCCGACCAGGTCGTCGCGGGTCACGCTGACCAGCTGCCCCTTGCGCAGGTACCCCAGCTCGCGGAGCATCTCGCCCATGTGCATGGCCACCGTCGTCTTGCCCGTCCCGGGGCTGCCGGTAAAGCACATGTGCAGGTTGGGCCGTGACGAGGTCAGCCCGTACCGCTGGCGCAGCCGGTCGATCAGCAGCAGCGCGGCGATCTCCCGGACCCGGGCCTTGACCGGGGCCAGCCCGACGAACTCGCGGTCGAACTCGTCCAGCATCGCGGACAGCCGCTGGGCCTGCTGCTCCTCGCCCAGCTCGACGGTCTCGCCGGGCGCGAGCGGCTCGCACGCGGCGATCCCGGCTGCGTCCGGGTCGCCGGGCCCGGTCGTGCCGTTCACGTCCCCGCCGCCCGGTCCGGGGCGCGGCATGGCGAAACCGCTCCCGGCCGGGCCCGCAGTCGCGCTCATCCGCCGGCAGGCCCGGATGCGGCGGCGCCGTTAGCGGTCCCGTTGCGGCCATAACGCATCCCCGCGGGGCGCTGCGCGGCGTAAGCCTGCAGCGAGTACCGGATCCTCCGGTCGCTGCCCTCCTGGCGGTCCAGCCGGAACCCTGGTTCCTGGCCGGGCCGGTTCACGATGAAGCTCAGCGCCGTGGTCTGCCGGCCCAGGCTCGCGTCGTAGGCGTTGACCCGGATGTAGTGCTCCGGGTAGGCGTCCCGGCAGGCGCGGACCTCGTGCAGGCCGGCCGCCGCGTCGGCGATGTCGAACATCGGCAGCCCCCACATCTCCCACAGGAAGTTCCGCGGGTGCGGGTCGTCGGTGAACTCCACTGCGATCGACCAGCCCTGGTCTATCGCGTACTGGATCTGCGCGGCGATCTCGTCGTCGGTGAGGTCGGGCAGGTAGGAGAACGTGCCCTGGGTGATCCGCATGCTGCGCTCCTCAGGCCGTCGGGGTGGCCACGACGTCCGGCGTGTCGGTGGACTCGTAGTTGAAGGTGATGTCGCCCCAGGTATCCAGGGCCGTCTGCAGCGGCTGGCAGCCCTTGGCCGCCTCGGCCAGGATGGCGTCGCCTTCGGCGGCGAAGTCCCGGCCCTCGTTGCGGGCCTTGATCATGGCCTCGACCGCGACCCGGTTGGCGGTGGCGCCGGCCGCGACGCCCATCGGGTGGCCGATGGTGCCGCCGCCGAACTGCAGCACCACGTCCTCGCCGAGGTAGCCGAGCAGCTGGTGCATCTGGCCGGCGTGGATCCCGCCGGAGGCGACCGGCATGGTGCCCGGCATCGATCCCCACTCCTGCTCGAAGTAGATGCCGTGGCCCAGGTCGAGCGGGACGGTGGCCAGCCGCAGCGTGTCGTAGTAGCCGCGGACCATGGACGGGTCGCCCTCCAGCTTGCCCACCACGGTGCCGGCGTGGATGTGGTCCACCCCGATCAGCCGGCACCACTTGGCGATGACCCGGAAGCTGACCCCGTGGTTCTTCTGCCGGGTGTAGGTGCCGTGCCCGGCCCGGTGCAGGTGCAGGATGACCCCGTTGTTGCGGGCCCACCGGGACATGGACTGCAGCGCCGTGTACCCGACGGTCAGGTCGGCCATGACGATGATGCTGCCGAGTTCCTTCGCGAACTCGGCCCGCTCGTACATGTCCTCCATGGTCGCGGCGGTCACGTTCAGGTAGTGGCCCTTGACCTCACCGGTCTGCTCCGCGGCCCGGTTGACCGCCTCCATCGTGAACAGGTAGCGGTCGCGCCAGCGCATGAACGGCTGGGAGTTGATGTTCTCGTCGTCCTTGGTGAAGTCCAGGCCGCCGCGCAGCGCCTCGTAGACCACCCGGCCGTAGTTGCGGGCGGACAGGCCCAGCTTGGGCTTGGTGGTCGCGCCGAGCAGGGGACGGCCGTACTTGTTCAGGTACTCGCGCTCCATCACGATGCCGTGCGGCGGCCCCTGGAACGTCTTCACGTAGGCCAGCGGGATCCGCATGTCCTCCAGGCGCAGCGCTTTGAGCGCCTTGAAGCCGAACACGTTGCCGATGATGGACGACGTGAGGTTGGCGATCGAGCCTTCCTCGAACAGGTCGATGTCGTAGGCGATGTAGGCGATGTACTCACCCTCGCGGCCCGGCACCGGGTCCACCCGGTAGCACTTGGCCTGGTAATGCTCGTGGGCGGTGAGCCGGTCGGTCCAGACCACGGTCCAGGTCGCGGTGGAGGACTCGCCGGCCACCGCCGCGCCCGCCTCCTCCGGCGGCACACCCGGCTGCGGGGCGATCCGGAACGCGGCCAGCACGTCGGTCGGCTTCGGCACGTAGTCCGGCTCGTAGTAGCCCATCTGCGCGTAGGGGAGCACGCCTGCGTTCCAGCGCTCGCTCGGTGGTGAGTCTGGTGCGCCCGTCATGGTTCCTCCGGTGGGTGGCGGCGGTGACCTCCCTGGCCACCCTGCCCGCTGACCCATCGCCTGTCTATTGAGAGTTTCGCGTCAACTCTCAACCCTTTGCTTGAGGGTCGATCTCCGCGGGCGGCGGAGCCGGCGGGTGGAAGCCGCCGTGCGCCAGCACGTGGGTGACCAGGCGGGCCGCCGCCGGGGGGAGCGGGCCGGGATGGGCGACCAGGTACCAGTCCCGGTGCATCGGGGTGCCGGGCACCGGGAGGGCGACCAGGCGGCCGTCGCCCAGTTCGGCCGCGACCGCGTCCCGGGAGATCAGGGTCACGCCCAGGCCCACGCTGGCCGACTCGCGGATCGCGCCGTTGGAGCCCACCATCAGGGTCAGCGGCGCGATGTCCAGCTCGGTCAGCAGGGCACCGGTGGCGGCCCGGGTGCCCGACCCGGGCTCGCGCAGCAGCCATGCCTGCCGGGCCAGCCACGGCACCAGGTGGCGGCCGGCTGGCCCGGGGAGCCCCGGCCGCGGGGCGGCCTCCTGGGCGCTGGCGGCCAGGGCGGGCGCGGCCACCACGACCAGCTGGTGCGGCCGCTCGGCGAGCACCCCGACGTCCCAGCCGGGCTCTGGGCGGCCGCCCAGCACCAGGTCCACCTGGTGCCGGTCGAGCAGGCCCCGCACCCGGTCCCGGTTGCCCGCCTCCAGCCGGACCCCCAGCCGCGGGTACCGGGTCCGGAACCCGCTGAGCAGCCCGGGCAGGATCTGCTCGGCCGCCGTGGTCACGGCCGCGATGCGCAGCTCGCCCCGCTCGGGGTCGGCCGCCGCCGTGGCGGCCCGGCCGGCCTCGTCCAGCAGGCCCAGGACCCGGCGCACGTAGCCGGTGTACGCCCGCCCGGCCGCAGTGAGCCGCAGGCCGCGGCCGTCCGGCTCCAGCAGCGCCACGCCCAGGGACTTCTGCAGGGCGGCCAGCGAGGCGGAGACCGCCGCCTGGGTCACCACCAGGTCCTGGGCGGCGGCGCGGACCGAGCCGGCCTCCGCCACGGCGAGGAAAGTGCGAAGCTGGTTCAGCGTCACGGGGCCCTGCCCGGCTGGTAGTTAACGTTTTACCTAACAATTACGGAATACCCTCAACCCTATGCTCAGTGAACCTGCGGCCGCTCCGCCCCGCTGGATCGACGTGGCCCCGGAGCGCTTCCCGGGCTGGATCGCGTCCTTCGGCGGCCGGCACGGCGCGGTCCGCGCGGCCGGCGAGCCGGACGGCGCGGTCGTGTTCGCCGCCGCGGACGGGGCGGTAGCCCGCTGCCACCCCCCGTTTCCCCCCGTGCCCGGGCTGGGCGCGATCGCGGACCCGGGCGGGGCGGCCCGGATGATCGCGGCCCACGCGGCCGCGGACCGCACCGTGGGCGTGCTGCTGGTCCGGCTGGGCGGCTACGCGGCCGGGGTATTCACCGGGACGCCGCCGCGACTGGCCGACTCCAAGGTCGGGTCCCGGCTGGTGCACGGGCGCAGCGCGGCCGGAGGGCAGTCCCAGCAGCGGTTCGCGCGGCGGCGGGAGAAGCAGGCCGCCGAGGCGCTCGGCGCGGCGGCGGACACCGCGGCCGCGGTGTTCGCGCGCTACGGGAAGCCCCTGGACGCGCTGGTGCTGGGCGGGGACCGGCGCGCGATGTCCGGGCTGCACGACGACCCTCGGCTGCGCGGGTACTTCCGCCTCGCGGTGGACCGGTTCCTCACCGTGCCGGATCCCCGCCTGGCCGTGCTGCGCGAGACCCCCAGGAAGTTCCGCGCGATCCGCGTCCAGCTGACCGAGCCTGCGCCGGCATCCTGACCGGAGTGCCGTGCCGCCGGCGGTCCCGGCGCTGTCCTGCGGGTGGCCTTAGCTCGCCTCCGCGGTCCGCGGCAGCCTGGTGGCCGCGGCACGGCCGGCCCGGCAGCCGCGGACCGCGGAGGCCCCCCTCTCCCGGTGAAGCATTAAGGCATAAGGCCGCGCATTTTATGTGCCCGAAGACCGCCGGGCGCGAGAAATCCGGTAGGCGTGCGGCCAGGAACAACAATGCCCGTCCTGCGACCCTTCCCGCCCCGATTATGGCGTATCCCGAAGCAGACGGGTAGTGGCTTGCTCACAGTTCTTCGGCTCATTTTCAGCGCGCCGCCGGATTTGTCCCCTCCGGTCCCGGGCCGGGCGTCCATCAGGCTCCAATTACATTTCTATTTGGGTCTGTAATTGAATTGCCTGCGGTTTAGCCGTGCGGCGGCCGCCGGCCGCCGGGCGGCTCACGGCCGGCCCCGGCCGCCCGGCCCGGCTGGGCCTGGAGGGCGGCGGCCTGATGGATGGCCGTTGACAGCCGGGAAGCCGCCTGGTTTGCTCCGGGAGGCCACGCTCGGCCCGTTCCCCGTCACGGAGGCCATGCGATGAAAGCGGAAACGCGGATCAGGCGTTTGCTGGCGTTAGGCGCGGTGGCCGCCGCCTCGCTGGCCATGGTGGCCGGTGTGGCCAGGGTGCCTGCGGCGCAGGCGCGAGCGGGTGCCATTGGCAGCCCCTCGTCTCCGGCGGTAAAGGTCTGGATCACCACAGCTAATGGCCAGCAGAAGCTGAGTCAGCAGGCTCCGGTGGCGTTCAGCACCAATCCCCCCGCTAACCTGACCGTCACGGTTGATCCCACCCGCACATTCCAGGTCATGACCGGCTTCGGCGGCTCGCTCACAGACTCCTCGGCGGCTGTGCTGTACTCGCTGCCGCCGTCAGCGCGCGACGCGGCCATGCATCTGCTGTTCGATCCGGCGACGGGAGACGGCCTGGATTTCCTCCGGCAGCCGATCGGCGCGTCTGACTTCGTCGCCACGCAGGACTACACCTAGTAATGCGGTGGACGCCTGGACGGCAGGCCAGTGCGCTACGTGCGCGTCACCCTGACCGCCGCCAGCGGCAGCTGGTGGAGCGTGGCCGACGTGCGGCGTACGTCCAGGCCCGCTCCCGGTAGGCCGGCTGCGGCGGCCGGGGTGACCCAGGCCGCCGGAGCGGGCCCGCGCGTGTTCGCCGGTCGCTGCGGCCCGGGCCCCGTTCACCGGCGCCGGCGGCGGCTGGGGCCGGGCCGGGGTACCCGGGCGCCAGGTACCCTGGGTACGGGCCGCGGCCGTGCCGCTTCTTCCCCCCGATCCTCGTTTGGAGTGGTGCCAGGTGATCGCCGCGACCGGCCTGGAGTTGCGCGCGGGCGCGCAGCTGCTGCTGGCGGACGCGAGTTTCCAGATCGCGCCGGGCGACAAGGTCGGCCTGGTCGGCCGGAACGGCGCGGGCAAAACCACCCTGGCCCGGGTGCTCGCGGGTGAGGCGCTCCCCGCGGCGGGCAGCGTGCGGCGCGGCGCCAGCATCGGCTACCTGCCCCAGGACACGCGGGCCGGCGACCTGGAAGGGCTGGCCCTGGACCGGGTGCTGTCCGGCCGCGGGCTGGACGAGCTGCGCGCGGCCATGCGGGCCGCCGAGGAGCAGATGTCCGACGGGGTGCCCGCCCGCCGCGACGCCGCGGTCCGCCGCTACGGCCAGCTGGAAGAACGGCTCGCCCTGCTCGGCGGCTACGCCGCGGAGGCCGAGGCCTCGTCGATCGCCTCCAGCCTGGGATTGGCGGACCGGGTGCTGGGCCAGCCGCTGGCCACCCTGTCCGGCGGGCAGCGGCGCCGGGTGGAGCTGGCCCGGATCCTGTTCGCGGACGCGCAGACCCTGCTGCTGGACGAGCCGACCAACCACCTGGACGCCGACTCGGTGGCCTGGCTGCGCGACCACCTGAAGGCGTTCCGCGGCGGCCTGGTGGTGATCAGCCACGACACCGCGCTGCTCGACGTGGTGGTCAACAAGGTCTTCCACCTCGATGCCGACACCGCCACGCTGGAGCCGTACAACGTCGGCTGGAAGGTCTACCTGCAGCAGCGGGAGACCGACGCGCGGCGGCGCCGGCGTGAGCACGCCAACGCCTCCCGCGAGGCCGCATCGCTGCAAGCCCAGGCGGACAAGATGCGGGCCAAGGCGACCAAGGCCCGGGCGGCCCAGAGCATGCAGAAGCGCGCGGAACGGCTGCTGGCCGGGGTCGCCGCCGAGCGCGGCCCGCAGCAGGTCGCGCGGCTGCGGTTCCCCGACCCGGCGCCCTGCGGGCGGGTGCCGCTGACCGCGGCGGACCTGTCCAAGTCCTACGGGTCGCTCGAGGTCTTCACCGACGTCAACATGGCGGTGGACCGCGGATCACGGATCGTGGTGCTCGGCCTGAACGGGGCGGGCAAGACCACGCTGCTGCGGCTGCTGTCCGGCATGGAGCAGCCCGACACCGGCCAGGTCACCCCGGGGCACGGGCTGCGGCTCGGCTACTACGCCCAGGAGCACGAGACGCTGGACACCGGCCGCTCCGTGCTGGACAACATGCGCACGGCCGCGCCCCACCTGGTCGACGCCGAGCAGCGGCGCATCCTCGGCTCCTTCCTTTTCTCCGGCGACGCGGTGTACAAGCCGGCCGGGGTGCTTTCCGGCGGGGAGAAGACCCGGCTGGCGCTGGCCCTCCTGGTCGTCTCCGGGGCGAACGTGCTGCTGCTGGACGAGCCGACCAACAACCTCGACCCGGCCAGCCGGGCGGAAATCCTCGGCGCGCTGCGCCGCTACCGGGGGGCGATCGTGCTGGTCACGCACGATGAGGGCGCGGTCGAGGCGCTCGCGCCGGAGAAGGTCATCCTGCTCCCCGACGGGGTGGAAGACATCTGGAACGAAGGTCTGGCCGACCTCGTCGCCCTAGCGTGACGGGCAACCCGGGGCTGCGCGGAAAAGTAGTGATCACTTACCTGGATGTGGGTAGCCGATCCCGCCGCGATGAGTGATCATGGCGGGAGACGTAACGCAGCGGTCACTTCAGTTCACGGGAGGTACGCGTGACCGAGACCCTCAAGAAAGGCACCAGGGTCACCGGTGCCGACCGCACCAAGCTGGCGTCAGATCTGAAGAAGAGGTACGACGCGGGGGAGAGCATCCGGTCGCTGGCCGCGGCCACCGGCCGGTCATACGGGTTCGTGCACCGCATCCTGTCGGAGAACGGGGTCTCGCTGCGTGGCCGCGGCGGCGCGACGCGCGGCAAGGCGCGGGCGAAGCGCTGAGGAGGACATGACCGGCGGGGGACTCGCTCCGGCTCAGTCTGATCTCGCCCGGGCCGGGCTGCGCCTCGAGGTCGGGGTGCCGGCACCCGGGGCAGCCACGATCACGCTCGACCGGAGCCAGCGGCGCAACGCGATGACGCCCGGGATGTGGCACGGGCTGGCGGCGATCGGGCGGGCGCTGCCGCCGCAGGTGCGGGTGGTGGTGGTGCAGGGCGCGGGTCCCTCGTTCTCGGCCGGCATAGACCTGCGCCTGTTCACGCCGGAGGGCATTCCCGGCGAGAGCGTGGCGAGTGCCGCCGATCCCGGCTTCGAGGACTGGATCGGCTCCGTCCAGGCCGGCTTCACCTGGCTGCGCGACCCGGGCATCGTCTCGGTGGCCGCCGTGCGCGGGCACGCCATCGGGGCCGGGTTCCAGCTCGCGCTGTCCTGCGATCTGCGGGTGCTGGCCGACGACGCCCAGCTGTGCATGAAAGAGCCCGCGCTCGGCCTGGTGCCCGACCTGACCGGGACCAAGCCGCTGGTCAACATCGTCGGCCTGCCCCGGGCCCTCGAATTGTGCCTGACCAGCCGCACCGTGGGCGCCGCGGAAGCCGCCGCGCTGCGCCTGGCCGAGCTCGTGGTGCCCGGGCCGGAACTGGACGGCGCGGTCGGTGACCTGGTGGCGGCGCTGCTCACGGTGGAGCCCGGCGTGGCCCGGGCCACCAAGGAACTCCTGCAGCAGGCCCCGGGCCATACCCTGGAGCAGCAGTCCGCCGCGGAACGCCAGATTCAGGCCCAGCTCCAGCGCTCCCGGATGGCCGGGTCCTGAGCCCCGTTCGCCTGTAGCGGACGGGGGAAGATCCGCGGCGGCGAGGAGGTTTCCCCGCTCATGAACGCGTCCAGCTGGCACGCCATGCGGTCGTTCTATCAGGACTCCGGAGTCACCCGGCAGCGCCTGAAGCCGGGCACGGTCCGCAGGATCGCGTCCTACGCGCGGCCCTACCGCTGGCAGCTCGCCCTGTTCCTGGTCATGAACGCGATCGCCGCCGTCTTCACGGTCGCGGTACCGCTGCTCATGAAGACCATCATCGACCAGGGCATCCTGGCCCGGAACACCGGCGTGGTCATCGCGGTGGCGTCGGTGGTGGCCGGCCTCGCGCTGGCCAGCGCGGTGCTGTCGCTCGCCATGCGCTGGTACTCGGCGCGGATCGGCGAGGGCCTGATCTACGACCTGCGCACCGAGGTGTTCTCGCACGTGCAGCGGCAGCCGATCGCCTTCTTCACCCGGGCCCAGACCGGGTCCCTGGTCAGCCGGCTGAACAGCGACGTGATCGGCGCGCAGCAGGCGATCACCTCGACCCTGGCGGCGGTGGTCTCCAATGCGCTGACCCTGATCCTGGTCCTGATCGCGATGCTCAGCCTGTCCTGGCTGGTCACCGTCATCACGCTGGTGATGATCCCCGCGTTCGTGATCCCGGCCCGGCTGGTCGGCCGGCGGCTGCAGCGGCTCACCCGCGAGTCCATGCAGCTGGACGCGGCCATGGGCTCGACCATGACCGAGCGGTTCAACGTGGCCGGCGCGATGCTGGTCAAGCTGTTCGGGAAGCCGGAGCAGGAGAGCGAGGTGTTCGCGGGACGGGCGGCCCGGGTCCGCGACATCGGCGTGCTCACCGCCATGTACGGCAGCACGCTGTTCATCGCGCTGACCCTGCTGGCCTCGATGGCCACCGCCGTGGTCTACGGGGTGGGCGGGACCCTGGTCATCCACCACGCCTTCCAGATCGGCACCCTGGTCGCGCTGACCGCGCTGCTGGCCCGGCTCTACGGCCCGATCACCGCGCTGTCCAACGTCCAGGTGGACGTGATGACCGCCCTGGTCAGCTTCGACCGGGTCTTCGAGGTCCTGGACCTCAAGCCGCTGATCCAGGAGAAGCCCGGCGCGGTCCCGCTGCGCGCCAGCGCGCAGGCCGGGGACGGCCAGCCCGGTTCGGCTCCCGCCATCGACTTCCGGCAGGTCACGTTCCACTACCCGGCCGCGAGCGAGGTGTCCCTGGCCTCGCTCGAGTCGATCGCGCTGCCCGCGCCGGAGCACGCTGGCGCCCCCCAGCCGGTGCTGCGCGGGGTGACCTTCACCGCGCCGCCCGGGCAGCTGACCGCGCTCGTCGGGCCGTCCGGCGCGGGCAAGACCACCATTACCCACCTGGTGTCCCGGCTGTATGACCCGGACCAGGGCGCGGCGCTCATCGGCGGGCAGGACCTGCGCGACGTGACCCTGGAGTCGCTGCACGACGTGGTGGGCGTGGTCACCCAGGACGCGCACATGTTCCACGACACGATCCGGGCCAACCTCAGCTACGCCCGGCCCGAGGCCACCGAGGCGGAACTCGTCGCGGCGTGCCGGGCGGCGCAGATCTGGGACCTCGTCGCCTCGCTGCCGGACGGCCTGGAAACAGTCGTCGGGGACCGGGGCTACCGGCTGTCCGGCGGCGAGAAGCAGCGGATGGCCATCGCGCGGCTGCTGCTCAAGGCCCCGTCCGTGGTGGTGCTGGACGAGGCCACCGCCCACCTGGACTCCGAGTCCGAGGCGGCGGTGCAGGAGGCCCTGAAGACCGCGCTGACCGGGCGGACGTCGGTGGTCATCGCGCACCGGCTGTCCACGATCCGGGAAGCGGACCAGATCCTGGTCATCGACCAGGGCCAGGTCCGCGAGCGCGGGACCCACGAGGACCTGCTCGCGGCGGGCGGGCTGTACGCCGAGCTGTACCACACCCAGTTCGCCGGGCAGGAACCCGCCGCCACGCCGCTCAGCTGAACCGGGGGACCTTCAGCTGATCCGGGGACGCCCGCCCGGGCCGGAGCCGGAGACGCTCAGATGGCCCGGAGCGCGCCGCCGTCCACCGGGAGCATCACCCCGGTCAGGTAGCTGGCCGCCGGCGACAGCACGATCGCGGCCAGCTGGCCGAACTCGGCCGGTGTCCCGATGCGCCGCAGCGGGATGCCGGCCGCCAGCTCCTCCCGGGGCGGCCCGACCTCGCGCATCCGGTCGGTCGCGATCCAGCCGGGCAGCAGCCCGTTCACCCGGATCCCTCTCGGCCCCAGTTCCTCCGCGAGGGTCTTGGCCCATCCGGCCAGCCCGGGCCGCAGCCCGTTGGAGATGGCCAGACCCGGGATCGGGACCCGGACCGACGAGGACAGCACGAACGCGATGGCCCCGCCCTCGGTGAGCTCGGCGGCCAGCGCCCGGCTCAGCCGCACCGCCCCCAGGAAGACGCTGCCGAACGCGGCCTGCCAGGCCTCGTCGGGGACGTCCGTGGCCAGGCCGGGAGGCGGGCCGCCCACGCTGATCAGCGCGCCGTCCAGCCGGCCGAACTCGTCCCGGGCCGCGGCGATGAGCCGGGCCGGGGTGGCGGGGTCGGCGTTGTCGGCGGCCAGCCCCACCGCCCGCCCGGAACCGAGAGCCTGCGCGGCTCCCGCCGCGGCCGCGGCGTCGCGGCCGCTCACCACCACCCGCGCCCCCTCGGCGACCAGGGCCCCGGCGGCGGCGTAGCCGAGCCCGCGGGTACCCCCGGTGACCAGGTAAACCCGGTCCCGCAGTCCCAGATCCACGTCTGCCTCCCCGCGTCCGTCGTCCCGCGGGCCCGTGGTCAGGCGGGCCCGTGGTCAGGCGCCGTAGCCCACCCGGCGCAGTTCCTGGCCCGCGATGGCCTCGATCTCGGCGGCCTGCGCCGGGACCAGCAGGCGGCGCCACGCGCCCGGCTCGGCCGCGGCGAAGTGGCCCGGCGCGGCAGGCTCCAGCATGTGCACCGGGGTGGACAGGAAGTCCGAGATGGCGGCGGCCGCATCCGCGGGCTGGCGGATCACGTCCTCGTAGCGGAAGGTGACCATCTGGCCCGCCGACAGCTGCCCGCGCAGCCGCGCCATCTGCCGCACCGTGCCCCGCCAGCGCATCGCGCACCGGGCGGTCATGGACAAGTCGGGCCAGGCCGCCCGGTCGGCCTCGGTCTCCAGGCCCAGCAGAGGGTGCGGGAACTCGGCGTCGATGTCCACGAACCCGGGCCGGAACCAGGCGAGCACCCCCGGGTCGGCCAGCATCCCGGCCACCGCGTCCCGCCCGTCCCTGATGATCTGCAGGATCCGCGCGTCGGGGAACGCGCCGAGCAGTGCCTCGGCGCAGTACATCAGGTCGGGGCTGGCATCCCCGTAGCGGATGACCGACTGCTGGCTCACGCACGGCCCGACGCCATCCAGGCGGCCGGCGTCACGGCACTGCCGGGTGCAGCCCAGGCAGCAGTCCGCGGTGACCTGCCAGGCCTGGGCGAAGGCGTCCCGCAGCACGGTCGCGGCGGCCTCGGGCTTCCCCCGGGAGATCGACGGCCGCCGGGCGAAGGCCTGCACCACCGGGATGACCCAGCGCTGGCCCAGTGTGAAGTGGAAGCCGGCGGACCGCTTCAGCGCCCGGGCCAGCAGGTCGATGCCGGAGCACGGGGCGCCGATGATGAAGACCGGCTGGCGGACCTTCCGCCCGTTGACCACGAGGATGTGCGGGCGCGGCCCGGGCGGGGCCGGGCCGGGGAACACGTGGCCCGGGTCCGGGTGGTCACCCGGATCGGCGGCGGGGCGGGGAGCCGCGGTCACGGTTCGCCATGCCGCGCGGCGGCGGCGCGTCCGGCGTCCGGCAGTGAGCCCCGGCGTGCTGGTCCAGGTTCAGCGCGGCCTGGATCAGCGGCACGTGGCTGAACGCCTGCGGCGTGTTGCCCACCTGCCGCCCGTAGCGGGGGTCATATTCCTCGCTGAGCAGCCCCAGGTCGTTGCGCAGGCTCAGCAGCCGCCCGAACAGCTTCTCGGCCTCCTCGTCCGCACCGATCATGTGCAGCGCGTTGGCCAGCCAGAAGCTGCAGGCCAGGAACGCGCCCTCGCTGCCGGGCAGCCCGTCCGGGCTGGCCCGCCCCGGCCCGGCCTCGGCCAGCTGGTAGCGGCGCACCAGCCCGTCGCTGACCAGCTCGCGCTGCACGGCCCGCACGGTCGAACACGACGCGCGGGTCACCCGGTGGCAGGAAACCCACCTCCGGGATCAGCAGGACCGCCGCGTCGAGCTGGGACGAGCCGTAGTACTGCATGAACGCGCCGCGCTCCGCGTCGTAGCCCTTCTCGCAGACCTCCTGGTGAATCTGGTCCCGGATGGCCCGCCACCGCTCGGCCGGGCCGCTCATCCCCCCGTCGGCCGCCCTGACCGCGCGGTCGAACGCCACCCAGGCCATCACCTTGGAGTGCACGAAGTGCCGCCGCGGGCCGCGGACCTCCCAGATTCCCTCGTCCGGCTCCTCCCAGTGCTTCTCCAGGAAGGAGAGCAGGGCCCGCTGCAGTGACCAGGCGTGCCGGTCCTGCGCGATGCCGGTGGCCTGGCCGAGCGAGAGCGCGTCGATGACCTCGCCGTACACATCGAGCTGGCGCTGGTTCACCGCGGCGTTGCCGATCCGCACCGGCGCGGAGTTCTCGTAGCCGGGCAGCCAGTCCGCCTCCCACTCGTCCAGCCGCCGCTCACCGGCCACGCCGTACATGATCTGCACGTCGCCCGGATCGCCCGCCACCGCCCGGGCCAGCCAGGCCCGCCAGGCCGAGGCCTCCTCGGTGTACCCGGTGCGCAGCAGGGCCTCCAGGGTGATGGTGGCGTCGCGCAGCCAGCAGTAGCGGTAGTCCCAGTTGCGCACCCCGCCCAGGTCTTCGGGCAGCGAGGTGGTGGCCGCGGCCACGATGCCCCCGGTCGGCTCGAAGGTCAGCGCCTTGAGCGTAATCAGCGAGCGGACCACGGCCTCGCGGTAGGTCCCCTGATAGGTGCAGCGTGACACCCACTCATCCCAGAACTTCCGGGTCTGCTCCTCGGCCCGGAGCGGGTCGAGCCGGTCCGGGCCGTCCTCATGCGAAGGCACCCAGGTCAGCACGAACGGGACGCGCTCGCCGGCCATGACGGTGAAGGTGGCATCGTGCGCCATGGCCCGGCCGGTCAGCGTGACCGGCGTGGCCAGCCAGAGCGCGTCGGGGCCCGCGATGCCCAGCAGGCAGCCGTCCACGCGCCTCATCCAGGGCACGACCTGGCCGTAGCCGAAGCGGATCCGGAGCACGCAGGACACGTCCACCGAGCCGGCCAGGCCCTCCACGATGCGCACCAGGGCGGGCGGCTTGCCGTCCCGGGGCGGCATGAAGTCGGTGACCCGGATGGCGCCGGTGGGCGTCTGCCAGTCCGTCTCCAGGATCAGCGTGTCACCCCGGTAGCGCCGGGTGACCGTGATGTCGTGGCCCACGGTCTGGGTGGCGCCCGGCCGGCCGGGGCGGCCGCGGCCCTGGGGTGGCCCGGGCCGGCCGCGCCTGCGCTGGCGCTGGCCGCCGGGTGGCGCGCGCCGTCCACGTTGTCCACGGCGTCGGCCGCGGCGGCCGGGGCGATACTCCAGTGCCCGTGCCGGTCGTCGCCGAGCAGGGCCGCGAAGCAGGCGGGGGAGTCGAAGCGGGGCACGCACAGCCAGTCCACCGAGCCGTCCCGGCTGATCAGGGCCGCCGACCGCATGTCGCCGATGAGCGCATAATCCTCGATCATGCCTGGCATCGGTACCTCCAGGTAGGAGCCGCATTCCCCGCGGCGCGGCGAGCGGCGGGAATGGTGACCCACCGGCGCATGGTTCCTCCTGCCCGTACCGTACCCGGATCCCCTCGGCCAGTGCTGGCCGTGACCGATCGTAAGCTGTGCAGCGTGCATCTACGCGTAGCGGCCCTGACGATCGCGGGCTCCCTGCTGGTGGCCGCCGGGCTGGGCGGCTGCGCCAAGTTCGACGCTGCGCTCGGCAAGCAGGAGATGGTGGTCCACTTCAAGAACGGGACCACCACCGCCACCCGGCTGAAGGTCCGGGCCGGCTGCTCGCGCATCCCCCAGGCCAGGCCGGAGGCGCTGCCCACCAACCACCTGGCCTCGGACAACCTGTACGACGTCATCTACCGGGTGGACAAGGCCAGTGACGCGCAGCTCGCCCGGCTCGAGTCGTGCCTGCAAAAATACCCGTCGGTGGCCGGCGTCAACCTGCAAACCTCCGGGGACAGCTGAGCCGGCCGGTCAGCGGGCCGGCGGTTAGCCGCCCCCCCGTAGATCGCGTCCGCTGGGGGATGCCGGCTACCCGCCCGGAGATCAGGGCGCCAGCCGCGAGGCGCCAGGGTGATCGAGTTCAGCGATGAGACCTGGCTGGTGCCCAGATGCCACTGGCATTTGCGCAGGTAGAGCACGATGCCGATGACGAAGAGGCCGTAGCCAGTCCAGAGCGGAATTCCTTGCTGCACGTGTGGTTACTTCGTAATCACTTTAAGTATCAACTGCGACGTCACAGGCCGCCCGGCCCCGCCGATCCGCCGGCTCCGCCCGGCATGTCAGGGCTGGACTTGCGCCCCCCGCCGGTGGGTATGGTTTAATCAGCATTGCCTATCAAACAGATCGACATACTAACTTGATCGACAAGGTGGTCCTTAGATGAGACGAGTGGCACTTGCTGCCGGAGCCGCAGCCATCACAGCCCTGGCGGCCGCCTGCGGGTCGTCGTCCGCCTCCAACAGCTCCAGCAGCAGCGGCAGTGGTGGCAGTAGCAGTCATGTCACCCTCCGGCTGGGCTTCCTGGCCAACATCACCCACGCTCCGGCCCTGGTCGGGCTGAACAAGGGCTTCTTCACCAAGAACCTGGGCAGCGGTGTCACGCTCAAGACCTCGGTCTTCAGCTCCGGCACCCAGGAGACCACCGCACTGCTGGCCGGCCAGCTGGACGCGGCCTACGTGGGCCCGAACCCGGCTATCAACGCCTGGCAGAAGTCTGGCGGCAAGGCCATCAAGATCATCTCCGGAGCGGCGTCCGGCGGGGCGGCCCTCGTGGTCAAGCCGGGCATCAGCAGCGTCAGCCAGCTCAAGGGCCAGAAGCTGGCCACGCCGTCGCTGGGCAACACCCAGGACGTGGCGCTGCGGTACTACCTCAAGTCACACGGGCTGACCACCACCCAGACCGGCGGCGGCGACGTCTCCATCACGCCGATCACGCCGAACTCGAACGCGGTGCTGGAGTTCAAGTCCGGCCAGATCGCGGGCGGCTGGGAGCCTGAGCCCTACGCGGCCGAGATGATCGCGGACGGCGGCAAGGAGCTGGTCAACGAGGCCAGCCTGTGGCCGGGTGGCAAGTTCGTGACCACCAACCTGGTGGTCTCCCAGTCCTTCCTGAAGGCGCACGCCAGCGTGGTCAGCGACCTGCTCAAGGGGAACATCGCGTCGATCAAGTACATCAACGCGAACACCTCGGCCGCTGCGGCCGCCGCGAACGCCGAGCTGAACACGCTGCTCGGCAAGGGCCTGAAGAGCTCCGCCCTGGCGGCGTCCTTCAAGACGATCACGTTCACCAACGACCCCATCGCCTCCTCGCTCGCCACGGACGCCAAGCACGCCCAGGCGGTGGGGCTGCTCCAGCCGGTCAGCCTGAACGGCATCTACGACCTGAGTCCGCTCAACGCCCTGCTGAAAGCCGACGGAGAAGCACAGGTGAGCCCATGAGCATTGATTCGCGTGGTGCTACGCCCCCGGGAGTGATCCCGGGGGCGTCAGCCCCGCCGCAGGCAGCCACCGGAGCCCCCATGACCACTGAATCCCGCCTGGACGAGCCCCGGGCCGGGACGGCCATCGAGATCAGCGAGGTATCCAAGACCTTCGGCCGGGGCGACACGGCGCTGGTGGCCCTGGACCGGGTGTCACTGTCGGTGGCCCCGGGTGAGTTCGTCTGCCTGATCGGCGCGTCCGGGTGCGGCAAGAGCACCCTGCTGAACCTGGTGGCCGGGCTGGACGCGCCGACCTCGGGGCAGGTGTCCACCGGCGGGCGCCGGGTCTCGCTGATGTTCCAGGAGTCGGCGCTGTTCCCCTGGCTCACCGCGGCGAAGAATGTGGAAATGCCGCTGCGCGCCAGCGGGGTGGCCAGGCCGGAACGCCGCGAGCGGGTGGCCGAGCTGCTCGACCTCGTGCAGCTGAGCGCGTTCGGCGACAAGCGGCCGCACGAGCTGTCCGGCGGCATGCGGCAGCGGGTTGCGCTGGCCCGGGCCCTGGCCCAGGACGCGGACGTGCTGCTCATGGACGAGCCTTTCGGGGCGCTGGACGCGATGACCCGGGACCTGCTGCACGAGGTGCTCGAGGGCATCTGGCGGCGGCGCCAGCTCACCATCCTGTTCGTCACCCACGAGGTGCGCGAGGCGGTCCGCCTTGGCGACCGGGTCGTGCTGCTGAGCAGCCGACCGGGCCGGGTGATCGGCGAATTCCCGGTGGACTTCGAGCGCCCGCGGGGCATGGACTCCGCGTCCACCGTGGGCCTCGCCATCAAGATCAAGGACCGGCTGCGTGAGGAGATCGTCCGCCATGGCCATTGAGACCCCGCAGGAGCCGGCCGCGGCCCTGGCCGGCCTGGACCAGCTGGAGCTGGCCCCCCCGCAGCAGGCCAAGCGGCACATCGGCGCCAAGGTCTGGGCCGTGGCCTGGCCCAAGCTGCTGGCGCTGGTGCTCGCGCTGGCCATCTGGCAGCTGATCTACCTGAGCGGCTTCAAGAGCGCGATCCTGCCCGGCCCGGTGACCACCCTGACCGACCTGTGGCACCAGCTGCACACCGCCCAGCTGTGGTCGGCGATCGGCACCACGCTGCGCCGCGCGGTCATCGGGTTCGCCATCGCCCTCGCCATCGGCACGGTGGTGGGCGCCCTGGTCTCCCGGATCAGGCCGCTGCGGGCGGCGGTCGGCTCGCTGATCACCGCGCTGCAGACGCTGCCCTCGATCGTGTGGGTCCCGTTCGCCATCATCCTGTTCGGCGCGACCACGCAGGCCATCCTGTTCGTCATCGTGATGACGGCAGCACCCGCGATCGCTAACGGTCTTATCGCGGGAGCTGACTTCCTGCCACCGCTGCTGCTGCGGGCGGGCAAGACCATGGGGCTGCGCCGGGTCTCCCTCTACCGGCACGTGATCATGCCGGCCACCCTGCCCGCGTTCGTGGGCGGGCTCAAGCAGGGCTGGGCGTTCGGCTGGCACGGGCTGATCGCGGGCGAGGTCGTGGTCATCATCCTCGGCCAGCCCTCGCTGGGCGTGCTGCTGAGCAACGACCAGGACCAGGCGGCCATGGCCTCGGCGATCTCGATCATTATCGTGATCCTGGCCATCGGCATCGCGGTGGACCTGCTGTTCAACGTGGTCAACGGGCGGATCCGGCGGCGCTGGGGCGTCGCCGACGCCGCCAGCGCGTAACGCGGCTGCAGCGTCAGCTGAGCGCCGACACCGCCGTCAGGCGCTCAGCTCCGCTGTAGACGTTCATCGACGAACCGCGCAGGAAGCCGACCAGGGTCAGGCCGGACTCCTGCGCCAGCTCGGCCGCGAGCGACGACGGCGCGGACACCGCGGCGAGCACGGGCAGCCCGGCCATCAGCGCCTTCTGGGTGAGTTCGAACGACGCGCGGCCGCTGACCAGCAGCACGCACCCGGCCAGCGGCAGCCGCCCGGCCTGGAAGGCCCAGCCGATCACCTTGTCCACGGCGTTGTGCCGGCCGACGTCCTCGCGCAGCACCAGCAGGTCTCCCGCGGCGGTGAAGATCCCTGCCGCGTGCAGGCCGCCGGTGCTGGCGAACACCCGCTGGGCTTCGCGCAGCCGGTCCGGCAGGGCCGCCAGCACGGCGGGATCCACCCGCGCCGGGTCGGCGGACACGTCGTAGCGGGCCCGGACCCGGATCGCGTCGATGCTGTCCTTGCCGCATACGCCGCAGGCGCTGGTGGTGATGAAGTTACGCTGCAGCCGCTCCATGGGCAGGACGGTTCCGGGGGCCAGGCTCACGTCGGCCACGTTGTCGTCGCACATCCTGATCTGGGACAGGTCGGCCGCGGAGCCGATCACGCCCTCGGTGACCAGGAACCCGGCGGCCAGGTCGATGTCGTGACCGGGGGTGCGCATCGTCACCGCGAGCGGCTGCCCGCCGACGCGGATCTCCAGCGGCTCCTCCACGGCCAGCAGGTCCGCGCGGGCCTCGACGCTGGCCTGGTCATCCTGACCGGCCGGGACGCAGACCCGCAGGACCCGGCGCCGGGCCGTTCTCGACGTCATGGTGGCCTCCCGTGCTAACGGAGGATCAGGGTGGTCGCCGCGGCCGGGATCAGTTCCCCGATGACCGGAGCGCCCGGGATCTCCCCGGCGATCAGCAGCCCGCCCGAGGTCTGCGCGTCCGCGAGGAGCAGCAGGTCCTCCTGGCTGAGCCGGCCGGGATCGGTGTGCGGGATGACCCAGTCAAGGTTGCGCCGGCTTCCGCCCGGCACGTACCCGGCCGCCACGGCGGCCCGGGCCCCGTCGATCAGCGGCACCGCCGCGTGGTTCAGCACCGCGGACACGCCGCTCGCCCGGGCCAGCTTGAACAGGTGGCCGAGCAGCCCGAACCCGGTCACGTCGGTGGCGCAGCGCACGCCCGCGGCCAGCGCGTCCCGGCTGGCCCCGGCGTTGAGCGTGGTCATCACCTCGATGGCCTGCGGGAAGACCTCGCCGGTCGCCTTGTGCCGTGAGTTGAGCACCCCGCTGCCGATCGGCTTGGTCAGGCTGATGGGCACTCCGGCCTGCCCCGCGTCGATGCGCAGCAGGGCGCCCGGGTCGGCCAGCCCGGTGACCGCCATGCCGTACTTGGGTTCCGGGTCGTCAATGCTGTGCCCGCCCGCCAGCAGGCAGCCCGCGTGCCGGGCCGCGTCCAGCCCGCCGCGCAGCACCTCGCCGGCCAGCTCGAAAGGCAGCCTGTCCCGCGGCCAGCCGAGCAGGTTGAGCGCGACCAGCGGCGTGCCCCCGACGGCGTAGACGTCTGAGAGGGCGTTCGTGCCGGCGATCCGGCCGAACGTGTAGGCGTCGTCCACCACCGGGCCGAAGAAGTCGGCGGTCGCCACCACCGCCCGCCCGTCGCTGATCTGGACTACCGCCGCGTCGTCGCCGTGCTCCACCCCGATGAGCAGGTCGGCGTCGATCCGCTGCACCGCGGGCTGGCCCGGGACCACGGGGGCGGCCAGCATCTGGGCGACCACCTGCTCCAGCTCACCGGGCGGGATCTTGCAGGCGCATCCTCCGCCGGTCGCGTACTGGGTCAGCCGGAAATCAGCGGAGACGGTCATGGTTGGCACTCTAATCCGGCTTCATCTTGCGGCTGGCGCGGGGACGTGGTGGCATTCGGTGAAAGCCGGGCCGAGCGGGCCCACCAGGCGGAGGTGAGCGGTGACGACCGAGGTTCTCCGGGACCGGGCGGAGATCGAGGAATCGATCCGGGGCGCGACCGTGTGCGATCGGCTCAGGCTTACCGCGGAGCAGTTCGCGGACTACCCGGCCCTTTCCCAGGCCCGCCCGGACGGCGCGGCGGGCGGCGCGTCCGGCTGGCCCACCCTGACCTGGGCCCAGGCCCGGCAGCAGGCGCTGGAGCTGGCGGCGGGCTTCATCGCGCTCGGCCTGGCCCCGGGCGAGCACGTCGCGATCATGATGCCCAACCGGGCCGAGCACGTGCTGGCCGATTTCGGCGCCGTGCACGCCGGCGGGGTCCCGGTCACCTTCTACGCCACGCTCGCTGCCGAGCAGGTCGGGTTCGTCGCCGGGGACTGCGCGGCCCGGATCGCCGTGCTCGACGGGGAGGACCAGCTGGCCCGCTGGCAGCCCGTGCTGTCCCGGCTCCCCAGCCTGAGCCGGATCATCGTCCGGGACGTTAGCGCGTGCCCAGCGGGGGAGCAGTACCTGACCTGGGACGATTTCGCCGCCCTGGGCCGGGAACGGCTGGCCGCGGACCCGGGGCTGGTCACGGCGCGGCTGGCCGCCATCAGCCCCGAGGACCCGGTCACCCTGCTGTACACGTCCGGGACCACGGGCAACCCCAAGGGAGTCCTGCTCACCCACCACTGCGTGCTCTACGAGGTGGAGGCAGCGAAGCGGGGCGGCAACGTGAGCCCGCACGTCCGGTGGGTTTCCTACCTTCCGCTGGCGCACATCGCGGAGCGCATGTTCAGTATCTACCTGCCGGTCAGCACGGCCGGGCACGTGCATTTCTGTCCTGACGTGCAGCAGCTCGTGAAGACCGTTGGAGAAGTGCGTCCTACCGCTTTCTTCGGCGTGCCGCGGGTCTGGGAGAAGATCAAGGCCGGGATCCAGGCCCTGCTGGCCGCCGAGGCCGACCCGGCCCGGCGGGCCGCGGTCGAGCAGGCCATGGAGGTCGGGCGGCAGTACGTGCAGAGCACTCAGTGGGGCCGGACCACGCCGGACGAGCTGGCCGCGGCGTTCCGCCAGGCCGACGAGCAGGTCCTGGCCCCGATCCGGGCGCTGCTCGGGCTGGGTGAGGCGTCCGTGGTGTCCAGCGCCGCGGCGCCGCTGCCCCCCGAGGTGGGTGCCTTCTTCGCCGGGCTGGGCCTGCGGATCCTGGACATCTACGGGATGACCGAGACCACCGGCGCGTTCACCTCCAACACCGTGACGCAGTTCCGGCTCGGGACCGTGGGGCGGGCGTTCGCGGGCACCGAGATCGCCATCTCCGGCGACGGGGAGATCCTGACCCGGGGCCCGCTCAACACCCCCGGCTACCTCAACCGGCCCGACCTGACCGCGCAGCTGATCGACGCCGACGGCTGGCTGCACACCGGTGACATCGGCCGGCTGGACGACGACGGGTTCCTGTCCGTGGTGGACCGCAAGAAGGAGCTCATCATCACCGCCGGCGGGGAGAACGTGCCGCCCGCCGCCGTCGAGAACCTGCTGGTCGCCCACCCGCTGATCGGCCAGGCGCTGGCCTACGGGGACCGGCGGCCCTACGTGGTCGCCCTGCTGACCCTCGACGCGGAGGTCGCGCCCGCCTGGGCCCGGGCCCGGGGCATCGAAGCTGAGTCGCTGGCCGCCCTGGCCCAGCACCCGGTGGTGCTGGAGGAGATCGAGCGGGCCGTGGCCGCGGCCAACCAGCATCTGGCCCGGGTGCAGCAGGTCAAGCGCTGGCGGCTGCTGCCGGTGGAGTGGACCGCGGAGAGCGAGGAGCTGACGCCCACGCTGAAGCTCAAGCGGCGCGTGGTCCACGCGAAGTACTCCGACGACATCGACACCCTCTACGCCGGTTAGGGCCTGCGCCCGGATAAGGTCTGCACCGGAGGCGTCTGGGTGCCTGGTGGCCCTCCCGGTCTTCAAAACCGGTGGGCGGCGCTCCGCGTCGCCGGCGGGTTCGATTCCCGTCCGCCTCCGCCACCTTCCCGGCGGTCTGGCGCGCCTGTGCGGCCGGCCGGTATGCTCCTTCCCGGCTTTCAGCCAATGCCAGGTCAAGCCGTGGTCTTTCATTCATGCCGGGGGGAATCAATGCGCTCTGCTGCCGTGCTGGCCGCCTTGCTGGGCTCCGCCACACTCGTGCTCCCGTTCGCGACGACCGCGCAGGCGGCAACGGCGACCCAGATTCAATTCCGCCTTATTCAGTACAATTCTCCCGGAACGGACACCGGCAGCAACAGCAGCCTGAACGCCGAGTTCGTCACCCTCAAGAACACCGGCACGACCAGCCGCGATCTCACCGGCTGGACCGTTGAGGACCTGGCGGGTCACGTTTACACTTTCGGCCGTTTCACGCTGGGGCCGGCCAGAAGGTTCGCATTCATACTGGCCAGGGAACGAACACTTCGGCCGACCGGTACTGGGGCCGGAGCTGGTACGTGTGGAACAACACGGGGGATAAGGCCAAGCTGCACACGTCCGCCGGAGTCTGGAAAGACTCCTGTTCGTGGGGTAATGGCCCGGGGTCCCTGTACTGCTGACCTCCCCCCGCTTCGGCCGGCCTGCCGCGGCCTGCCACGTCAGGCCGCGCGGCGGCGGACCAGCCAGACGGTCACGGCGATGAGCAGCACCGACAGTGCCAGCAGCCAGCCGCCCTCGATCCACTGGAAGGGCCAGAAGCGGCTGCCGGGCTGATAGCTGGTCCATTGCGTGTATCCGTGCTGGGAGAGGCACTGTGCGGGCGAGCCACCACCGGCACGAACACTCGTCCCTTGACTGGAGGTCCGAATCCGCGGCGGGCAGAAGTGCGTGACCGTCCTGACCAGCTGGGAGCCCTGGGCGGAGAACGCGAACTTGCCGCCCTTGGTGTACCACTGGTTCACGCTCCACGCGGAATCGGGCAGGTTGGGGTGGCTGGTGAGCAGGGGTGTCATGTAGTGCTGGCGCAGGTACAGCCCGGTCGCGAGGGCGAGCCCGGCGTAGGCGGCCAGGGTGGCGGCGATCGCGGGGACGACCCGGCGGATGAGCATCCCGGCCAGGGCGCCGATTGAGAAGGCAGCCAGTGTCCAGGCGGCGAACGCGACCTCGCCCAGGCCGAACACGCGGGTGGAGAACGGGATCGCGTAGCCCGAGGCGAAGAACGGCTGGTTGAACCAGGAATACAGCACGCTGAACGCCCCGGCTGCGGCGGTCACCACCACCGCGAGCAGCACTAGCTTGGCGAGCGTCCAGCGCCACCGGCCGATGCCCTGCGTCCAGGCGAACCGGTAGGTCCCGGTCTCCAGCTCCCGGGCCAGCACCGGTGCCCCGGCGAACGCCCCGATCAGCATCGGCACCGCCTGCAGGAAGACGCTGACGACAATCCCGGTGGTGCCGTATCTGCCGCTGAAGTTAATGCTGCAGGCGAGTGAGCTAGCCGGGTGGCAGTCGGCCGCGAAGGCGTGATGTATCTGAAGGCCGGCGAGCCACAGGTACACCGCCAGCGCGCCGAGCAGCACAGCCACGCCGGCCAGCGCGGTACGGTGCTGGCGCCAGGTGACCCAGGCCATCCGCCGCCACGGCGGCGGCTGCAGGCCGGCGCGGTGCTCCGGGCGCGCGGGAGTGGTCAGCGTGGTCATCGCGTCACCTCCGATGGTTCGCCAGATTCAAGCGGCAGATCCGTCTGGCCGCGGGCCGGGCCGGGCAGCGCTGCGGCGCCCGGCTCGCGCAGGTAGGCCAGGGTAAGTTCTTCCAGGCTGACCGGATGCGCGTCCCAGCCGGACGGCACGGGGTCGGCCGTCCCGTTCGTCCGGACCAGCAGGTGAGCCTGGGCCCCGCCCCGCCGGGCGTGCACCACGTTCAGCCGCCCGGCCTGCCGCCCAGCCTCGGCGGCCGGCCCGGTCAGCACCCGGTGGCCGGCGAGCAGGTCGTCAACCTCGCCGGCCACCTGGACCCGGCCCTGCGACAGCAGGATGAGGTAGTCGGCCACACGCTCCAGCTCGGCCAGCACGTGCGAGGAGAGCACCACCGACACCCCGTCGTCGGCCATCGCGGTCATTACCGTGGCCATGAAGTCGTGCCGGGCGACCGGGTCGAGCATCGCCATCGGCTCGTCCAGGACCAGCAGCCGGGGCCGCCGGGCCAGCGCCAGGGTCAGCGCGAGCTGCGCCTGCTGGCCGCCGGACAGCTGGCCGGCCTTGCGCTTCTCCGGGATGCCCAGCTCGCCCAGCCGGGACCGGGCGTAACCCTGGTCGAAGCGCTGGTTCAGGTTGCGGGTCAGGTGCAGCAGGTCAGCGGCGGACAGGTTCTTGTACAGCGGCGTGTCCTGGGCCACGAACGCGACACCGTCCAGCGCGGCGGGTGACCCAGCGATCTGGCCGCCGAGCACGGTGACGACCCCCGCGGTCGGGGCGGCCAGGCCGACCGCGAGGTTCAGCAGGGTGCTCTTGCCGGCGCCGTTCGGGCCGACCAGCGCGGCCACGTGCCCGGCCGGGATCGCCAGTGTGCACTCGCGCAGCGCCCAGGTACTGCCGTAGCGCTTGCCCAGGCCGCTGGCTTCGATGACGTTCATGCCACTCCCTCCGTTCCGCCGCGGCGCTCACGGCCCTGTTTTCCCGGGGGGACGACCCCCCGGACCCCCCGGAAGTCCCGCAGCACACTGGTGAACAGCGCCACGATCCCGTCCTCGTCCAGCCCGGCCGCGTCGGCGGTGGCCAGCCAGCCGAGCAGGGTGCGGTGCAGCGTGGCCAGCTCGGGCAGCGCGACCTGGTTCAGCGTGGCCTGGACGAACGTGCCCTGGCCGGGACGGCCGGCCGTGAGGCCCTTGGTGTCCAGCTCGCGGTACGCCTTGAGCACCGTGTTCGGGTTGATGGCCAGCGAGGCGACCACATCCCGGACCTTGGGCAGCTGGTCACCGGGCTTGAGGTAGCCCAGCCGCAGCGCGTGCTCCACCTGCTGGACGAGCTGCAGGTAGGTCGGCACCCCGGAGGCCGCGTCGAGCCGGAACTCGATCGGCGACGTGGATCCCCCCGGCTGGCCCGGTTCGGTGCCGGTCCTGACCCCTTTATCTATCTCCATAGGACAAGGGTACAGAGAGTGGTGCCGCTGTCAAGCCGCGCGGCTGATCCCCTCCAGTCACCCTGGCCCCTCCCGCCCACATGATCCGCTGGGAGCAGCCGTGGACGTTCGTGCGCAAGTAACCTCCGGACGGCCTCTCCGGGACGGGTGCAATGCCAGGATTGGGGTATGCCCCGGGACCGTGATGTGGCCGCGTTCGCTGAGCGTGCCGAAGGCTATGAAGCGGGCTGGCTCGGCCGGCTCCATCACGAGATCTCCGACCGGACCGCGAACCTCGCCCTCGCCCAGGTGCCCGCGCCGCACCGGGTGCTGGACGTCGGGTCAGGGACGGGCTACCTGCTCCGCCAGCTGGCCGCCCGCGCCCCGGACGCGGTGGAGCTGGTGGGTGTCAACGCCGCCGCGCAGATGGTCCGGGTCGCCCAGGAAACGGCGGCTGATCCCCGGGTCCGCTTCCAGGCCGGCACCGCCGAGCACCTGCCCGGGGCCGACGGCACGTTCGACCTGGTCGTCAGCACCACGTCGTTCGATCACTGGGCTGACCAGGAGGCCGGCCTGCGGGAGTGCGCCCGCGTCCTGGCCCCGGGCGGCCGCCTGGTCCTGGTCAACCAGTTCTCGCCGCTGTATCTGCCCACCCTCATCGGCCGCCGCCGGGGCAAGGCCCGCACCCGGCGCCGGGCCACGCACCTGCTGGGCCGGGCCGGGTTCCGGTCACCGGAATGGCACGTCCTGTATGCCGTCATCATCGGGGCAGTCACGGCGTCGAAGTGACGCCCGCTCCTGGATGCCCGCTCGCAAACACGACGTACGTGGAGGTTACTCATGCCGCCAGTTACATCCGACATCGCCAGCGCCGTGGGTGAGCAGGCCGCCAGGCGGCTGGCCGCGATCGACCCGCTGCTGCCCGCCGCGGCCGTTCCCGCGGGGTGCGGCGCGGAACTGGCCGTCACCGGCCCGGATGGCTCGGTGGCCGCGCTGGGCACCTGCGAGCACTGGGCCGGGGAGCCGGGGTCGCTGGAACTGACCTGGGGGGCAGCCCGCCGGTTCCAGCTCACCCCGCAGATCGCCGGGCCGGACGTGCCCGCGGCCCTGGACGGGCTGCTGGCCCGGTGGCGCGACCATCTGGCCGCCCTGCCCGAGGCGGCCGAGGAGGACACCGCGGTCGTGGTCACCTGGCCGACCCGGGACGTCAACGGGCCCCTCGCCCTGCTGCGGCACGGGCTGGCCCCCCGCGCGGTCATCGCGGCGCGCACCGCGGGCCGGCGTCCGGCGGCCGCGGTGCCGGTTGACCCGGACGTGCGGATCCGCCGGGCCGGCCCGGCCGACCTCGATGAGGTCGTCCGGCTCGGCCTGGAGACGATCCGGTACGACGCCCACTTCGGCACCGTGATCGAGCGGCCCGAGACGCCCGGGGCGCTGCGCCACGAGGCAGGCCAGGTGCTGGCCGCCCCCGGGCCCTGGGTGTGGCTGGCCGAACGGGACGGGGCACCGGTCGGCCTGCTCTACGCGGAACAGCCGGAGCTCGCGGACTGGATCGCCCCGATGGTGGCGGCGGCGCCGGTGGCCTACCTCGAGCTGATGGAAATGCTGCCCGGCCACCGCGGCCGCGGGGTCGCCGCCGCGCTGACCGGTGAGCTGCACCGGGCCGCGGACGAATCCGGGGTGGCGGTCACGCTGCTGCACTACGAGCAGGTCAACCCGCTGTCCGGGCCGTTCTGGCACCAGCAGGGGTACCGGCCGCTGTGGACCTCCTGGGAGGCCAGGCCGGCCAGCACCCTGCGCTAGAAGGGAGCAGGCCGGCCAGAGCGTGCCGTGCGCAGGTGCGCTAGTGCCGGGAGGTGTCACTCTCGCGCGGCATCCGGAAGAACGGCGAATGCAGGATGAACCGGGCCGAGAACATCAGCAGCACCCCGGCGATGACGATGCCGACCAGCGACCAGACCTGGGACGACGGGGCGTTCTGCAGGGACTTGGCCAGGATCCAGCCCAGGAACACGGCCGCGCCGAGCGGCAGCAGCCCCAGGATCAGCGCGTCCCAGGCGCTGCTGAACACGCGGCGCCGGTAGTACACCATGGTGGCCAGCGCGGTCAGGATGTAGAAGATCGAGAACAGCAGCCCGGTCACGTCGATCACGTCGAAGAACGCGTTCTGCACCGAGGTGGCCAGGTAGTAGATGGTGCTGAGCGCGACGATGAGCAGCCCCACGATGATGCTGGCGGCGACCGGGGTGGACCAGCGGCGGGACACGTTGGCCAGGAACTCCGGCAGCGCCCGGTAGCTGGCCATCCCGTAGACGATCCGGGCGCTGAGCACGATGCCGGTCCCGGTGGTGGCGATGACCGACAGCGCGATGGACAGGGCCATCGCCTTGGCCCAGAAGCCGCCGCCCAGGGCCTGGGCCACGGCCACCAGCGCGGTGCCATTCTGCGAGGCGGCCTGGAGCTTGCTCGGCGAGATCACGCCCTGGAAGCCGAGCTGGGAGACGGTGTAGATGATGGCCAGCAGCCCGACAGCCAGGATGGCGGCCTTGCCGGGGTTGGTCCGCCGGTGCTTGACCTCCTCGTTGACGTACAGGGTCCCGTCCCAGCCGCCGTAGACGAACACCGCGACCAGGAATCCGGCCACCGCGCTGCCCTTGCCGTTGATGCCGGAGAGGCTGAACCAGCCCTTGGTGATCGGGACAGTGCCCGGGTGGTGGCTGAGCACGAACACCAGCCCGGCGACGGCCAGCCCGATCAGGATGAGGTATTCGACCGCGGCCATGCTGACCTGGGCGCGCGCGGTGATCTTGATACCGACCACGGCGATGATCAGCATGATGATGCCGACCGCGGCGCCGATCGCGATGTACTGCCAGGTGCTGGTGGAACTGGAGCCGAACACGGCCAGGACCGAGGGGCCGAGCAGCAGGACCTCGGCCACGGTCCCGATGATGTACGCGGCGATCATCAGCCAGCCGGTGAGGAAGCCGAGGTACGGGTTGATGGCGCGGCCGACCCATTCGAAGGACGCGCCGCAGTTGGCGTTCCACATGTTCAGCCGCCGGTAGGCGTTCGCGATGATCAGCATGGGGATCGCGGTGAGGATCAGGATCGGCCCGCTGCCGTACGCGGTCGCCGCGGCCAGCGCGGCCAGTGACAGCCCGACCGTGGCTGCGGGCGCGGACGAGGCCATGCCGATGACCGTGTCCTGGGCCACGCCGATCGCGTTGGGCTCCAGGCGGGCAGCGGGCTGGGGCGGGATTCCCACGATCGCTGCGGCGGGTTGGTCCGTCATCAGGCTGTCCTCTCCTGCTGGCCCGCAGGGCCTCGGATGGTCCGCGCCGGCGCCGAAGGCTTCCCCGCCCATTGGCCGGCCACCGCGTGATCATAACGATCATTTCCGGCATGAGGGATATGACCCGGACAGTAATATGCGCCAGTTTTCCGGCCACCGGGGTTTTCGTTAGGGAACCATTTCGTATCCCGGTACAGACGGGGACAATTCAGGCAGTCCGGGAATTTGAGGCGGGCGGGTCGGGGCGGGTCCGGACGGCCCGCGGCTCACGGCCCCCGGCGGTGCCCGGAGAGATCCCGGCTACCGGCGCGGAGCCGCCGGTTCCCCCGCCCGGGTAGTCTCATCTGCGTGCCGCAGATGTCTGGTGAAGCGGGACAGTGGCGAGACCTTCCCCCCGCGCCCCCACCCCACGGAGAGTTCCTGGCCTGGTACCAGGGCTGCCGCTGTGGCCCATGTGAGGCGAGTGGCCAGGCGTTCCTGCGCGAGCTGGCCCGGCGTAACGCGCAGCGCCGGGACGGGGACGAGCCCTACACGGTGCGGCTGAGCGCCGACGCCCGGGCTCACCTGGAACCCGCCGTCCGGGCCAGGAACTGCCCGCTGTGCGGGGCGCTCCGCTATCACCGCTGCCGTGACCCGCACTTTCCGCTGCACTTCAGCGTGACTCATCCGGAGCGTGAATCAGCCTGACCGGGGGCGCGGCACTTTCCGGTATTCACGCAGACGGTCTTCCAGTGCGAGCAGGCTCGGGGCCCATAGATCATCTAATCCGCGGGAGCCGTGGCGCCGGGCGGTGAATCCAGTTCCCTTGCCCGGGCCCACCGGGCGGATCGACCATAGTGGCCACCGTGTCCGGGCTGCGGCCAGGTCGGCGGCGGGCGTCATGCTCATGCGTCCCCCCTGCTCGTCACTCCTCTAACAGAAAAGCTTCGCCTGGGTGTTCTCATTCCCGTCTTGCACCGCGGAATCACCGGCCGCCATCCGGGCGTGCCTCGCGGGGCTGAGGTGACTTGCGTTAATGCCCGGCGCAGGCGGCGGCCCGCGGAAGCGCGGATGGGCCCGGCCCGCGAGACAGTCTCGCGGGCCGGGCCCATCCGCCGCTATCGGGGGGCGGGAGGCCGCCTCCCCCGTGTGGCTGGTGCCGTCAGGACTGGCTTCCCGGCCCGACGGGTGTCCGGGTGACGGTTTCCTCGCCCGCCGGGGTCGTGCCCTCGCGCACGACCTCAGTCCGCTGGCGCACCGGAAGCCCGTCTGTGGCCCGCTCACCGGCGGGCCGCTCGTACACAACGGGATCCGGCGCGGCCGTGGCCGGCTCGGTGACGGCCGCGCCGTCCTCGGCCGCGCGCTCACTGAGCCGCGCGTCCCTGACCGCGATGACCGTCAGCCGCCCGATGGAAAATGCGGCCAGGAACACGATGATCACGCCCAGCCCGGTGAAGTAGGTGAGCTCGACCAGCGCCCGGTGCAGGGTGCCGCCGATGGGCGTGCCCAGGGCCACGGTGCCGTGCGCGTTCCAGGCCGGGCTGAGCACCCGGCCCACCGCGAACCAGGCGCCGCTCACCGCGGCCAGCCAGGCGCCGAACATCGCCACCGGCCGGACCCGGCTGACCAGCAGGATGAGCCCGCCGAGCGCGGTGGCGAGGCCGGGCAGGATCTCCAGCCAGAGCCGGCCCGACGTGTAGGTCCAGGCGGTGCCTGGCGTGTAGGCGAAGTGGAAGTACGGCCCGACGAACGCGATCAGGCCACCCCACAGTCCGAGCAAAACCAGAAGGGCGCCGCTCAGCGCGCCCCGGCTCCGGGGAACCCGCAGCATCCCGGCCATTTCGATCACTCCCTCAAACAGTCCAGCAGGGCGTTTTATCCCGTGCGCGCCAACTACCCGGGCCGCCGGCCTTTATGCGATGCATCACACGGTCCGCGTATTCGCAGCAGGTAGGGTCGCCCCGTGGAATCCGGTCCGGTGCAGGCAGCGCCCGCGGCGGCCGGGCCGGGGCCGGCCTGCGCCACCTGCTCGCGGGATCACGGCTAGATGCAGGTCATCGCCACCGCCGGCCACGTTGACCACGGGAAATCCACCCTGGTCCGGGCGCTGACCGGGATGGAACCGGACCGCTGGGCCGAGGAGCGGCGCCGCGGCCTCACCATTGACCTCGGCTTCGCCTGGATGACCCTGCCCAGCGGGCAGCAGGTCGCGTTCGTGGACGTGCCCGGCCACGAGCGGTTCGTGCCCAACATGCTGGCCGGGGTGGGCGCCGTGCCCGCGGTCCTGTTCACCGTGGCGGCCGACGAGGGCTGGATGCCGCAGTCGGAGGAGCACCTGGCCGCGGTGCACGCACTCGGCATGACCCACGGCCTGCTCGCCGTGACCCGCTCCGACCTGGCCGATCCGGCGGACGCCCGGCGCCAGGCCCTGGGCCGGCTGGCCGTGAGCAGCCTCGGCGAGGTCGAGGCGGTCGCGGTCAGTGCCCGCACCGGCCTGGGCCTGCCCGCGCTCCGGGACGCACTGGACCGGCTGGCCGCCCGGCTGGCGCCGCCGGATCCGGCCGCGCCGGTCCGGCTCTGGGTGGACCGCGCGTTCCGGATCAGGGGGAGCGGCACGGTGGTGACCGGGACGCTGCCCGCCGGCACCATCGCCGCGAAGCAGGAACTGCTGCTCACGCCCTCCATGGAGACGGTCCGGGTCCGGGGCATCGAGACGCTGAAGCAGCCCGCCGGCCGGGTCAGCGGCGTAGCCCGGGTGGCCCTGAACCTGCGCGGCGCCGAACGGCTCAGCCCGGCCCGCGGCATGGCGCTGGTCGAGCCGGGCCGCTGGACGATGGCCGCCGTGCTGGACGTGCGGCTGGCCGCGGCCGGGGGCCGGCCGCCGCGGGAGCTCACCGTGCACGCGGGCGCGGCCCGGACCACCGCCCGGGTCCGGCCCCTGGGCGGCCTCATCGCCCGGCTCACCCTGGACGAGCCGTTGCCGCTGCACGCCGGCGACCGGCTGCTGCTCCGTGACCCCGGATCGGCCACGGCGGCCTTCGCCCGGCGGGCCGAAGGGGCCGCCGCCGGGCGCCCCGGGGCTGGGCCGTCCGGGCCAGGCCGGCCATCGTGGCCGCCCCTGGTCGGCGCCACCGTGCTGGACGTGGCCCCGCCCGCGTTCCGCCGCCGGGGAGACGCCGCCGCGGCCGGCCGGGAACTCGCCGCCTGGCCGGCCGTGCCCGCCGCCGCCGACCTGCTGCGGCGGCACGGCTTGCTGCGCGGCGCTGACCTGCGGGCCATGGGAGTGACCGGCCTGCCCGCCCCGGTGGGGGGTGACTGGCTGGCCGACCCGGGGCACTGGGCGGACCTGGGCCGGCGGCTCACGGAGCAGGTAGCCGCGCACGCGGCCCGGGAGCCGCTCGCGCCCGGCCTGCCGCTGGAGGCGGCCCGGGCCGGGCTGGGGCTGCCCGCCCGGCAGCTGGTCGAGCGGCTGGCCGCGCCGCCACTGGCCGTGCGGGCCGGCTACCTGGTGCTGGAGCATGACGGCGGCGGCCCCCCGGGCCTGCCGGACCGGGTACTCACCGCGGTCCGGCTGCTGCATGAGGATCTGGCCGGGCAGCCGTTCGCCGCGCCCGAGGCCGCCCGGCTGCGCGAGCTGGGGCTGGACAGCCGCTCGCTGGCCGCGGCGGCCCGGGCCGGGCTGCTGCTGCGGGTGGCCGATCAGGTCGTGCTGGCGCCGGGCGCGGACCAGGAGGCCACCCGGATCCTGGCCGGGCTGCCCGGGCCGTTCACCGCGGCCGAGGCGCGGCAGGTGCTGCACACCACCCGGAGGGTGGCGATTCCCCTGCTGGAGTACCTGGACCGGCGCGGGCTCACCCGGCGGCTGCCCGACGACCGGCGCACGGTGACCAGGGCACGGTGACCAGGGCACGGGGACCGGCTAGCGGCCGGAAAGGCCCCGTCCCGCGAACCGCTCGCTGCTCCACGCGGCCGCCTCGGCGGGCGGCTGATCCGAGCTGATCCAGCGGACCAGCGCCTGGGCGGTTACCGGGGCGAGCAGGATCCCGGTGCGGTAGTGCCCGGACGTCAGCCAGGCGTTACCGAGACCATGGATCCGGTCGATGACCGGGAGGCCATCGGGATGCCGCGGCCGGAAACAGCACCAGGTGTAGTCGGCGCGCAGCCCGTGCAGCTGCGGGAGCGTGGCGTACAGGCCCGCCAGGATGCTGTCGATGATCTCCCGCCGGACCACCGGGCTCTCGTCGCCCATGTCGAAGGTCCCGCCGACGAGCAGCCGCCCGTCCTCCAGCTGGGTGGCGACCGGTGCCACGATGCCGGGCAGCCGTACCGGCGTCGGCTCGGTGACGAGCAGGTGGCCCTTGACCCGCTCCCAGGGCACGTCGAGCTCCAGGCCGTCCAGCACCGGCGGCAGCCCCGTGGCGAAGATCACCGCGCCGGGCTGGACCTGGCCGGCGGTGGTGTCCACGCTCACGATCCGGTCGCCGCGCACCGTGACGCCGGTGGCGGCGACCCCGGTGGCCACGGCGGGCAGCGTGGCGGACAGCCGGGCCAGCGAGCGCAGCGGGTTGACCCGGCCCTGATGATGGATGAGCGCGCCCGCCATGGGCATCGAGAGCCCGGGGATGAGCTTGGCCACGTAGTCGGGTTCCAGCCACTCCACGGCGGGGGACTGGTGCGGGGCCAGGGCGCCCGGGTCGGGGGACAGGCCGATCCAGTCCACGTCCACCAGCCCGACCCCGCCCGGCGAGGATTCCTCCAGCTCGGCCCACTGGTCCAGGCTGGCCCGGGCCAGGTCCACGAAGGGTTCCGGGTCGCTCCACTCGTGGATTTCCGGGGTCAGCAGCCCCGCGGCGCCGCCGGTGGCCCCCGCGCCCAGGTGGCCGGCCTCGATGAGCAGCACCGAGCCGAGGCCGGCCTGATGGCAGGCCGCCGCGGTGGCTACCCCGGCGATCCCCCCGCCGACGATGAGCAGATCAGGACGTGGCTCCGGGATGGCACCCGCGCCACGGACGAGCTCAGCGCGCTCCGTGGCGTTGAGCTGATCAAGCCAGATAGCAGTCTCCACAAGCACGACCCTATCGCTGCCTCCCCGGACGAGGGCGAACTCCTATTTTAGCCATCTGATAGGCAGGTAATCACGTTCGGCCTGTTACTGATTCGGCCGGGGGTGGCCCGGCGGATTCGCGGCCCCCCGGCGGATTACCGGCCTGCCGGTTCAGGGATGCCCGGGGGACGGCAGCATGCCGAGTTCCATGGCCCGGGTGACGGCGGCGGTCCGGCCGGACACGCCGAGCTTGGCGTAGGCCCGGAGCAGATGGGTCTTCACCGTGGCCTCGCTGACGAACAGCTCCCGCCCGATCTGCGCGTTGGTCAGCCCGTGGCCCGCCAGGACCAGGACCTCGGTTTCCCGCGGCGTGTCCTTGAGCAGGTACCCGGCGGCGCCGGCCTCCACAGCGGGCAGGATGTCGGCGTCGCTGTCGTAGGTGGTCAGCACCAGGACCCGGACCGCGGGCAGGTCCCCGGCCAGCTGCCGGATCGCGGCCAGCCCGCCTGCGCCCGGCATGCGCAGGTCCATCAGGCAGGTGCCGGACCACCTCGAGCACGGTCAGCTCGGCGAAGTCGCTGGCCTGCTGGGGCACGATGCCGTTCCGCGCCCGCCAGCCGCGGCCTGCCGCCGCGGGGTCGGCGCCCAGCACGCTCACCTCGCCGCCGTCCCGGCGGCGGTAGCCGGTCAGGATCTGCACCGCGGTGGTCTTGCCCGCGCCGTTGGGCCCGAGCAGGGCGACGATCTCGCCCGCGCCGATGTCCAGGTCCACTCCGTTTAGCGCGGTCACCTCGCGGTAGCGGGCCGGGCGGTAGATCTTGCGCAGCCCGCGGGCCCTGACGGCCGTCCCGGTTGCTGTCATGATCCGAGGATGGGCCGGCCGGGGCGGGGCGCGCGTCGCCCGGTTGGCCACGCCGGGTCAGCCGATCGATGGATACGGCGGGCGCAACGTAGGCTGAGTGACCATGTGGGCGTAATGCCCCGCAGATGAAAGGTGGTGAGGTCCCGTTCCCGCCGACTCCCATGCTCTGGCCGACTCCTACGGGCGTGTAGCGACCGACCTGCGGATATCTCTCACCGACCGGTGCAACCTGCGCTGCTCGTACTGCATGCCGCCCGAGGGCCTGGAGTGGCTGCCCAACCCGGCCCTGCTGTCCGACGATGAGGTAGTGCGGCTGGCCCGGATCGGGGTCGCGCAGCTGGGTATCAACGAGATCCGGTTCACCGGGGGCGAGCCGCTGCTGCGCCGGGGGCTGCCCGGCATCGTCGCCCGGGCCGCGGAGCTGCGGCCACGGCCGGAGATCTCGCTGACCACCAACGGGATCGGGCTGACCCGGCTGGCGGACCCGCTGCGCGCCGCGGGCCTGGACCGGATCAACGTGTCGCTGGACACCCTGAACCCGGAGACCTTCCGCCAGCTGTCGCGCCGGGACCGGCTCGACGACGTACTGGCCGGGCTGGGCGCGGCGCACCAGGCCGGCCTGCGGCCAGTCAAGGTCAACGCGGTGCTGATGCGCGGGATCAACGACGGCGAGGCGTCGGCCCTGCTCGACTACTGCCTGGAGCGCGGGTACGAGCTGCGGTTCATCGAGCAGATGCCGCTGGACGCGCAGCATGGCTGGCGGCGCGAGAACATGGTCACCGCCGACGAGATCCTCGACGCGCTGACGGCGCACGTCAAGCTCACCGCGGCCGACCCGGGGGAGCGCGGCTCGGCCCCGGCGGAGACGTTCCTGGTGGACGGCGGGCCGGCCCGGGTCGGCGTGATCGGCTCGGTCACCCGCCCGTTCTGCGGGACCTGCGACCGCGTGAGGCTGACCGCCGACGGGCAGGTCCGTAACTGCCTGTTCGCGCGGGACGAGAGCAACCTGCGCGACCCCATGCGCCACGGGGCCAGCGATGACGAGCTGGCCGGGATCTGGCGGCGGGCGGTCGCGGCCAAGCTGCCCGGGCACGGCATCAACGACCCGGGGTTCCTGCAGCCCGCCCGGCCGATGTCCGCGATCGGCGGCTGACCGGGAGGGCCCGTGCCGGTACACGCGCACGTGTTCGATGCGGTCGTGCTGGCCGGGGGCCGCGGCACCCGGCTGGGCGGGGCGGACAAGCCCGGCCTGGTCGTCGGCCGGCAGACGCTGCTCGGCTCGGTGGTCTCCGCGGTGATCTCGGCCGGGGCGGCCCGGGTGGTCGTGGTCGGGCCCGAGCGGCCGGCCGCGCTCACTCCCGGAACCGGCGGCGGGCGGGCCGGTGGCCCCGGCGGCGGCGGAGCGCAGGTCAGGTACGCCCAGGAGGATCCGCCGGGCCGCGGGCCGGCCGCTGCGCTGCGCCGCGGGCTGGCTGAGGTGTCGGCGCCTGCCGTCGTCCTGGCCGCAGCCGATCTGCCGTTCCTGCGGCCGGCGCACGTCACCCGGCTGCTCGCGAGCCTGGCCGGCCAGGCCGCCCCCGGGGTGGTGCCGCTGGATGCGTCCGGGCGCCCCCAGTGGCTGGCCAGCTGCTGGTATCCGGCGACGCTGCGCGGCGCCCTCGACGGGTACGCGGGCAGCTCACTGCGCGGGCTGCTCGGCCCGCTGGATCCGCTGCTGCTCCCGGACGAGACGCCAGCGGGGGAGCCGCCCCCCTGGCTCGACTGCGACACCGCCGAAGATCTCCGGAAGGCGCGGGACTGGGCCGCCCGGACGCAGAGCGAACAGGAGGCTACCCGGTGAGCACGCTGGACGAGTGGGCGGCGGCGGCCTGCCGCGAGCTGGGCCTGGATCCGGCGGCCCTGGACGCGAAGCTGGTCCTCGACCTGGCCCGGGATGTCGCGCACGGCGTGGCCCGCCCGGCCGCGCCGTTGACCGCGTACCTGCTGGGCGTGGCCGTGGGCCAGGGCCGGCCACTGGCCGGGTCGGCCGCGCGGATCAGCCAGCTGGCCGCGGAATGGGCCCCGGCCGGGCAGGCCCCGCCCCGCGACTGACCCATCGATCTGCTCGATGAATAGCCGAGCTCTTTGGCATTGGCGCTAATGGGTCCGGGCTCCTTACCGTGGAGTGGTACGCCGCTCACCGTGGAGGGGAACCCGCGGCTCCCAGGAGGTGACCGATGCCACTCGCCCCCGCACCTGCTCCGGCCCAGGCCCCGGCCGCCGCGCCGGGCGGGACCGGCCGGTGCCCCGACGACCTCCTCACGGCGCTGCGCCGCGCCGTGCGGCAGCGCGGCGACTGGGACCAGACATCGCGCCGCGTGGCGCGGGCCCTGCGCCGCCACCTGCCCGGGCCCGGGATCCTCAGCGCCGCCGAGCGGGAAGGTGACCCGGCGGAGTACCAGTCCCACCTGATGCACGCCGAGCCGGACGGCTCCTTCTCGGTCGTCGCGCTGGTGTGGCGGCCCGGCCAGATCACCCCCATCCACGACCATGTCACCTGGTGCGTGATCGGCGTGCTGCAGGGGGCCGAGTACGAGGAGCTTTTCGCCCTCCGCGACGGCGGGACCGTGCTGGAGCAAGTGGGCACGAACGCCGGCGCCCCCGGCGACGTGTCCGGCTTCGCGCCGCCCGGCGACATCCACCGGGTCCGTAACCGCGGCACCGAGGTCGCGATCTCCCTGCATGTGTACGGGGCCGACATCTCCCGCCTGGGGTCCAGCGTCCGGCGGGTCTACGACCTGCCCGTGCGCACCCCCGGCGCTGTCCGCTAGGGCCGTCAGGCGTCCGAGCCCCGGGGTATCCCGAGGGTGGCGAGCAGATCCTCGTGGAACTGGATCCACAGGATGTGACAGGAGTCCCGGTCGGGCGCGTCAACCCAGGCCCGGTGCCCCTGATCCACCTGGCCCAGGGCGGACGAATACCGCTCGGCGTAACCGCCGAAGCGGGCCAGGCCCTCCGTGAGCTGAGCGCACAGAAGGCGGAAGGACGCCGCGACGGATCCCAGCGTCCGCAGCACCCGCTCGTCCCAGCCCCAGTCGCTGTGATCGTTGAACGCCATCGGGTCCAGGCGCGTCGGCCGTATCTGCCAGTCGGTGCAGGCCGCGCCGAAGCGCCGGTTGAGGGGCAGGAAGGCGGCGTGCGCCCGCGCGACGGTGTCCCGGGCCCCGGCCCGGCCGAGTTCGGCGGCGAGCCGGCGCTCGTTCTCGGCCTGCCCGGCGTCGGTCAGGGACCAGCCCGAGCTGCCCCCGAAGCTCAGCTGGCGGACCCAGCCGCGGGCCTCGAAGTCCAGCAGCGCCTCCCTGACCGCGTCCGGGGGGAGGCCGTAGCGCGCGGCGACGCGCGACGCCGTCGGAAAGCCCAGCACCCGGACGCCGTGCAGGGCCAGATCGTCCGGAGCGGACACATACCCCGGCGTCACACGCTCCCCAGGTTTTCCACGCGGCCCGAGACCCGGCCGAATCGCTGCTGCGCCGCCTGCGCCGACGCCAGCCCCATCGCCCGGGAGATCTGGGGCCAGGACAGGCCCGCGGAGCGCGCCATCCACAGCACGGCGGCCTCGGCCTGATCCGCTCCGGGCTCACCCATGCCCGCCACCCTGAACCGTCAACATGTTGTTGTCAACGAAATGTTGCGGAGAGCCCGGAGGGGTCGCTGCGAGGGATCGCCGGCCCGCAAGGCCGGGGCCGGGGGGCGGGTGATGACCACGAGCGGTCTTCGTTGCGGAGGATCGGGAGACCCGTGCCGACCTGCGGCCGGGCCGCCGCCTCAGCCAGCGCGCCGGGAAATTTCTTCCTGGACTTGCTCTCCGATGCATACCGATATATCGTTGAGCTATCCAGTAAGGCAGGAGAGCTCCTGGGAAGCCCAGTCAGAGCCCGGCCACGAGAGCAAGGAAGTGACGCACGATGAGGCACGGCGAACCCTGGGGAGGCCCAGGAAACGAGGAAGAAGAAGTCTGGACACACCGGCACGGACCGCGCCGGCGCAGTCCCCGCGGGCCAGGTGGCCCGGGCGGGCGCGGCTGGGGGATGCGCACCGAAGCCGTCCCCGGCCCACCGCCCGAGTTCGGGCCATGGTTCGGCGGCCCGCGGATGCGCGGCCCCCGGGTCAAGCGGGGCGATGTGCGGGCCGCGGCGCTCGCGCTGCTGGCGGACGGGCCGCGTAACGGCTACCAGATCATCCAGGAGATCAGCGAGCGCAGCGGGGGCCTGTGGAAGCCCAGCCCCGGCTCGGTGTACCCGGCGCTCCAGCAGCTGGAAGACGAGGGCCTGATCGCGGCCACGACAGGCGAGGGCGGCCGCCGGGCGTTCGAGCTCACCGAGGAAGGCCGCGGCTACGTGGCGGCGCACCCGGACGAGCTCCAGGCGCCCTGGGATGTGGTGGCCAAATCGGTCGGCGGTGACGCGATCGAGATGCGCCGGCTGTTCGGCACCGTCGCGATGGCGGCCGGGCAGGTGGTCCGGGTGGGTAACAACGCCCAGGTCGCCCAGGCCCAGCAGATCCTCACCGACGCGCGGCGGAAGCTGTACCAGATCCTGGCGGCCGACGATGACGGGCAGGCCCCGGCCGCGGGCGCGGACGGCCAGCCGGCTGAGTAGCCAACCCGGAGGAGCGAGCCGCGGTGAGTCGCCCGACCACCGCGGCTAGGCTCTGCTTGGACGAGCAGGAGGCGCGAGAGTGGCAACACAGGCAGGCCCGGAAGCGAACGGGGCCGGCAGCCCGGCTGCGGCGCAGGCTGGGGCGGGAGTGCAGGTGGAGACCCGGCCCGCCGCGGTGGTCGTGTCCGGGCTGACCAAGAGCTACGGGGACATCGAGGCGGTGCGCGGCATCGACTTCGAGGTCGCGGCGGGGGAGACGTTCGGCTTCCTGGGGCCCAACGGGGCCGGGAAGTCCACCACGATCAAGATCTTGTGCACGCTGGCCCGGCCGACCAGCGGGCGGGCCAGCGTGGCCGGCCACGACGTGGTCAGCGAGCGCGACGCGGTGCGCCGCAACATCGGCCTGGTGTTCCAGGACACCACGCTGGACAACTACCTGTCCGGGGCGCAGAACCTCCGCTTCCATGCGGAGCTTTACGCGGTCCCGTCCGCGGCCGTCGAGCCGCGGATGAAGCAGGTGCTCGACATGGTCGGGCTGTGGGACCGGCGGGACAGCCTGGTCAGCACATACTCGGGCGGCATGCAGCGGCGGCTGGAGATCGCCCGTGGCCTGCTGCACGCGCCGCACGTGCTGTTCCTGGACGAGCCGACCGTGGGCCTGGACCCGCAGACCCGGTCGTCGATCTGGGAGTACATCAACGACCTGAAGAGCCGGGAGGACATCACGATCTTCCTGACCACGCACTACATGGACGAGGCTGAGCACTGCGACCGGATCGCCATCATCGACCACGGGAAGATCGTGGCTATCGACACCCCGGAGGCGCTCAAGGCCAGCGTGGGCAAGGACCGGGTGCAGATCCAGACGGCCGACGACGCCGCCGCGATCAGGGAACTGAAGGACTTGTTCGGCATCGACGCGGCCATCCACGAGGGCGCGGTCACGTTCTCGGTGGAGTCGGGGGAGCAGTTCGTGCCCCAGCTGTTCGCGCGGCTGTCCGTCCCGATCCAGTCGGTCAGCGTGTCCCGCCCGTCCCTGGACGACGTGTTCATGTCGTACACCGGGACCACCATCCGGGACGCCGAGGCGTCCGGCACGGATCACATGCGGGCGATGGCGGCCCGCATCCGAGGGAGGCGATGAACATGGCAACCCAGACCGCCCAGCCGGGCGGGATCACGGCCCCCGACCAGGGCCTGGCCACCCAGATCAGGGTGGCGGTGCCGGAGCGGAGCCTGCGCTCGGACCTGCGCGCCGTGAGCATCGTCTGGCGCCGCGAGATGATCAGGTTCCGGCGGGACCGGCTCCGCGCGGTGACGTCGCTGATCCAGCCGCTGCTGTTCCTGCTGGTGCTGGGCACCGGCCTGTCCTCGCTGGCGCGCGGGAGCATGCCGGCCGGGGTGAACTTCCGCACGTTCATCTTCCCGGGCGTGCTGGCCATGTCGGTCCTGTTCACCGCGGTGTTCTCGGCCGCGTCGATCGTCTGGGACCGTGAGTTCGGCTTCTTGCGGGAGATGCTGGTCGCGCCGGTCAGCCGGTCCGCGATCGTGGTCGGCAAGACCCTGGGCGGGGCGACGATCGCCACCTTCCAGGGCGTCATCATGCTGGCCCTGGCCGGGCTGGCCGGCGTGCCGTACAACGCGATGCTGTTCCTCATCCTGATCGGCGAGCTGCTCCTGCTGTCGTTCACGATCACCGCGTTCGGGGTGATGATGGCGGCCCGGATCACCCAGTTCCAGGCGTTCATGGCGCTGACCCAGATGCTGGTCATGCCCTTGTTCTTCCTGTCCGGGGCGCTGTACCCGCTGTCCGGGCTGCCCGGCTGGCTGAGCGTGCTGACCCGGATCGACCCGCTGACCTACGTGGTCGGCCCCATGCGGCACGCGGTGTTCTCGCACCTGAACATCAACCCGCTGTACCTGGCTCACCTGTCGCCCGGGATCACCTGGGGCGGCTGGGTGGTACCGATCTGGCTGTCGCTCGCCATCGTCGCCGTCATGGGCCTGGCCATGCTGATCGTGGCCATCGTCGAGTTCAGCAAGACCGAGTAACCGCCGCTGACCCACCCGCCGCCGGCCGGGCCTGCCCGGCCGGCGGCGAGCGTTTATAGGTAAGCCGATAAGTATCTAAGTACCTAAGTCAACTCCACACCCCGGTCCAAGCCCGCAGCGCCCGCGATGAGCGGAGCGAGCCTTCGGGGGGTCCGGGGGGTCGCCCCCCGGAAAGATACTGCGAGCCAAGTCGCAGGAGGCCCGAAGGGCCGACAAGTATGGAGCGACGCCGGGTGGCTACGGGGGCAAACCACCCGGCGTCGCATTCATCGGCGTTCCGACGGGGGCCCGGAACGCCGGCAGGTGCTCCGACGGGGGACCAGAGCACCGCTATGCATGTTACACCGAAACCCCCCCTTGTGCGTCAAGACCGGATTAGAAGCAGATCTGGCCACGCACTCGCGCCTGGGTGGTCGTTCAGCCCTTTCCCTGCTGCTTTTCGGGGCCTGTTTCCTGGCTAAACGAGCGGGGTGGCTGCGGCCCGGGAGACGGCGCCTCAGGCGCGGGCCTCCCAGCAGGCCAGCCGGCTGCGTCCGGGGGGATGTAGCGTGTCGGCAGCCGCGGTTCGTAGGCCCGAAAACCAGTGGTGCTGGCGGGCTCACGGCCGCCGTTGGCGATCACCACGGCGAAATAGGGGATGGTGATAGCGCCGACGGCGGGAATCGCCGCCCACCAGCCGGCGCCCGCCACGAACAGGGCAATCGTGGCCGCAAAACAAGCGACCCGGATTCCCATCATGATCAGGTAGCGGCGCTGCCGTGAGGCAATGTCCGCGGACAGAGGCGGCTGTGCCTCCGTGACGAGGTACGGGCGGCTGCGGCGCCCCCCCGAAGTGGGTTTCACTCCTCCAACGTACGTCCGCGCGGGTCGGCAAGCGAATGCGGGTTTCCGCTGCGGCCAGGCGGTCAGCGGGACGGGCCGGGGCTGGGGCCCGCGACGGTCCCGAGGCCGGGCAGCGCCGCCACGGATGCGGCGCCGGCCAGCGCCATAACGTGAGCCAGCCCGGCGGTCATGTCCTCCAGCCACGCCTGCACGCCGTCCGCCCCGCCGCAGGCCAGCGCCCACAGCACCGGCCGCCCCACGAAGACCAGCGGGGCGCCGAGCGCGAGCCCGGCCAGCGCGTGCTCCGGGCTGCGCACGCCGCCGTCCACCAGCACCGGCCGGCCCGCCGCGGCGGCCTGCACGGCGGGCAGGGCCAGCGCGGTGGGCACCGCCTGGTCGAGCTGGCGGCCGCCGTGGTTGGACACGATGACGCCGGCCGCCCCGGCCGACAGGCAGGCCGCTGCGTCATCGGCCCGCAGTACCCCTTTGACCAGCACGGGCAGGCCCCCGCTGATCTCGCCCAGCCAGCCGATGTCGGCCAGGCTGGCCGGCACGAAGCGGGCCCGGGACAGGTCGTCGAGCCGGCCGAGGTTGTCCTCGAAGTCGGCGGCGCTGATCAAGCCGCCGCCGGGCTCCAGCGCCCGCCGCCCGACGACCGGGGTGTCGCCGGTGAGGACCAGGGCCTGCGCGCCCGCCGCCGCGGCCCGGCGGACTAGGCCCGCGGTGAGGTCCCGCTCGCGCATCAGGTACACCTGGAACCACCAGCGCCCCCGTGCCGGGCGGCCGCCTCGCCGACTTCCTCGATCCGCCGCGAGCTGCGGGTAGACAGCACGAACAGCGCCCCGGCCCGGGCGGCGCCCGCCGCGGTGGCCGTCTCGCCCTCGGGATGGGCGAGCCGGTGGAACGCGGTCGGCGCCACCGCGATCGGCGTGCCCAGGTCCAGGTTCAGCGGGGGGCCCAGCCGCACGCTGGTCCGGACGGCCGAGACGTCACGCAGCACCCGGGGCAGGAACCGGACCCGGCGCCACGCCTCCGTGTTCGCGCGGAGGGTCACCTCGCCACCGGAGCCGCCGGCGTAGTAGTCATAGACCTCAGGGCGAAGGAGCTCTCTGGCCTGCCGCTCAAGCTCGGAAACGTCAGCCATCACACCCGGACACCCTGCCGGAAAGCGGGGTGCGACGCCAGTGGAGAAGCCATGACCGAACGTACCTACCGCGTTACCGAGATCGTCGGCACGTCGCCGGACGGCATCGAGCCGGCCATCCGCAACGCGGTGCACCGGGCCGGGCAGACCCTGCGCCACCTGGACTGGTTCGAGATCACCCAGGTGCGGGGGCAGATCACCGACGGCGAGGTGGCGCATTTCCAGGTCGGGCTGAAGGTCGGGTTCCGCCTCGAAGACAGCTAGCTTGCCCGGCTACCACGCTAGCTACCTGACTGCCGCGCTATGGCGCGCTGGCGCTGGGTAGCCCGGCCTAACTCGCCTGGCTCACTGAGGACATGTTGAAGCCCTCCACCCGGACCGGGGGCATCGCGCACCGGGTGAAGTAGTCACCCCACTCGCGGGGCAGCGCGGGAACGGCCGCGCCGACCTCGGCGAGCCCGGCCGAGCATGGCGACCGGGCTCTCGTTGAAGCGGAAGTTGTTCACCGCCCCGCTGACCTCGCCGTTTTCCACCAGGTAGATGCCGTCCCGGGTCAGCCCGGTCAGCAGCAGGGTCTGCGGGTCCACTTCGCGGATGTACCACAGGCAGGTCAGCAGCAGGCCGCGCCCGGTGCGGGCCACCATGTCCTCCAGGGACGCCGCGGACCCGGGCGGCCCGGCCAGCGCCAGGTTGTCAACGCCGGGGGTCACGGGCAGCCCGGAGAGTCCGGCGGTGTGCCGGGTCTGGATCAGCGCGGCCAGCTCGCCGTCACGGATCCAGTCGGTGCGCCCCAGCCCCAGCCCGTTGTCGAACACCGAGGAGTCGCGGCGCGAGGCGTGCGCCACGACGAACGGGGAGCAGGCCAGGCCGGGCAGGGCCGGGTCGCTGTACAGGGTCAGCGGGAGGCTGGACAGCCGCTCGCCGACCCGGGTGCCGCCTCCCGGCTTGCTGAACACGCTGCGCCCGTCCAGGGCGTCCTTGGCCCCCGCCGACCAGTGCATGTAGACCAGCAGGTCGGCCAGGGCGCCCGGGGGGAGCAGCGTCTCGTACCGGCCGGCCGGCAGGCCGATCTTCCGCCGGGCCCAGCCCAGCCGCTGCTCCAGGCCGGCGTCCAGCGCGGCGACGTCAACGTCGGTGAAGTCGCGGGTGGCACACCCGGCCCAGGCCGAGCGGGCCAGGTCCGCGGACTTCGCGTTCAGCTCGACCTTGCCGGACGGCTGATCGTGGCGCATCCGCAGGCCGGTCGAGGTGCCGAGGAAGGTGCAGTCCAGCGAATGCTCGGCGTACCCGTACAGCTTGCGCGCCGCGCCCTGCGCGGCCTCGAAGGCGCCGCCCAGGTCCGCCGCGAACCCGCTGAACACCCCGATCTCGGTACTCGCCACCGGATCGTCCCAGCGCGCCGCGCCCCGGATCTTCCGTACCGCGCCGTCCTCCGGCCCCAGCATCGGCTGGGCGTCCTCCACGGGGGAGCCGTCGGCGGCGGCCTGCTCGGCCGCCCGGACCACGTCCTCGACCTGGTCGTCGCGGACACCCGCCCGTGACACCACGCCCACCGACGTGCCCGCCGCCCGGCGGCTGATCGCGATCACGGTGAGCTGGCGGGAGCGCGCGACCCCGTTCGTGGTCAGCGTGTTGCCCGCCCAGCGCAGGTTCGCGGTCGAGCTTTCGTCGGCAATCACGATGCAGTCGCCGGACCGGGCCGCGGCCAGCGCCCGCTCCACGATGTCCTGGGGCCCGGTGCTGTGCGCCACGCTGGTTCCCGTCCCCGCGCTTCCTGATCTTGTGTCGTGCGGGCTCATGCCCCCTCCTCCGCGGTGTTGAGCACCCGGACCCCCCGCATGAGCGCCGCAGGGCAGCCGTGGCTGACCGGGGCGACCTGCCCGGGCTGGCCCTTCCCGCAGTTGAACGCGCCGCCCAGCACGTACGTCTGCGGGCCGCCCACGGCCTCCATGGAGTTCCAGAAGTCGGTCGTGGTGGCCTGGTAGGCCACGTCGCGCAGCTGGCCGTCCAGCCGGCCGTTGGTGATCTTGTAGAACCGCTGCCCGGTGAACTGGAAGTTGTACCGCTGCATATCGATGGACCAGCTCTTGTCGCCCTCGATGTAGATCCCGCTGGTCACGCCGGCGATCAGCTCGTCGGTGCCCGGGCCATCCCCGGCCGGCTGCAGCGAGACGTTGGCCATCCGCTGGATCGGCATGTGGCCGGGGGAGTCGGCGAACGCGCACCCGTTGGACCGGCCGAGCCCGGTCAGCCGGGCGATGCGCCGGTCGAGCTGGTAGCCGTTCAGCACGCCGCCGGAGATCAGGTCCCACGACTGGGCGGCGACCCCCTCGTCGTCGTAGCCCACCGTGGACAGGCCATGCGGCACCGTCCGGTCGCCGGTGACCCGCATCACGGGCGAGCCGTACTGCAGGCTGCCCAGCTTGTCCAGGGACGCGAACGACGTCCCGGCGTAGGCCGCCTCGTAGCCGAGCACCCGGTCGAGCTCGGTGGCGTGCCCGATCGACTCGTGGATGACCAGCCACAGATTGGACGGGTGGATGACCAGGTCGTACCGGCCTGCCGTGACCGCCGGGGCGGCCAGCTTCCCGGCCAGCAGCTCCGGCAGCCGGGCCAGCTCGTCATCGAAGTCCCAGCCGGTGCCGGTCAGGTACTCATAACCCCGCCCGGCGGGCGGCGCCAGCGTGCGCATGGTCTCGAACCGGCCGCTGGGCTCCACCGCGACCGCGGTGAGCACCGGGTGCAGCCGGACCCGCTGCTGCAGGGCGGTGGTCGCGCCGTCGGCGTAGAACTTGCACTCGCGGACCTGGACCAGCGAGGCGTCGGCGTGGTCGATCACCGGGCTGGCCATCAGGCGGCCGCTCCAGTCGGACAGCAGGGCCAGCTTGTCCCCGACGCTGACGTCGAACGGGTCCTGCTCGTAGGCGGAGACCCAGCTGACCTCCCCGTAGCCGGGCTCGGGGGCCAGCTCGATGCGCTCGGTGTTCATCGCGGCCGCGACCCTGGCCACGTCGATGGCCTCTTCCGCGGCCCGCAGCGCCGCCTGGGTGGTCAGGTCCACCGCGGCGGCGAAGCCCCAGGTCCCGTTCAGCACCACCCGGACGGCCAGGCCCAGCTCGTCCGCGTCCACCAGCGTCTCGAGGTGGCCGTCGGACAGCCCGATCTCCTGGCCCCGGATTCGCTCGGCGCGGAAATCAGCATGCTCCGCGCCGAGCTCCCGGGCGCGCTGCAGGGCCGCGGCGGCCAGCTCGCGCAGGGGCAGGCCGGCGAACTCCGGATCGATGGGATGGCCGCTCCCCGGGTTCCCGCCGTCGGTCCGCGTCCCTGCTCCTGTGCTTGGCTGCATGCCTGGTCCTGTGCCTTGTCCGATGACTGATCCCAGGGCAGGCCGATGCGGCCGGCGGGCCGGGATGTGTACTGTGCTCCCCCTGTGGCAACCTATCCCACGCCCTGTGGCGGCAGCCGGGTACGCTCGCCGGGGCGCGGGAGTCAATGAGATGATCATGGAAGAAGGCACGCCGATGGGCCGATCCGTCCTCGTCACCGGCGGGAACCGGGGTATCGGGCTGGCCATCGCCCGCCGCCTGGTGGCCGGCGGCGATCAGGTCACCGTGACATCGCGGTCGGGCGATCCCGTGGCCGGCCTGGCCACCGTGGCCTGCGACGTCCGGGACGCCGCCGCCGTGGATGAGGCCTTCGCCAAGGTCGAGGCCGGGCAGGGGCCGGTCGAGGTGCTGATCTCCAACGCCGGCATTACCCACGATCAGCTGCTCGCGCTCATGAAAGAGGACGACTTCACCGACGTGATCGACACCAACCTGGCCGGCGCGTACCGGGTGGCCAGGCGGGCGGTGCGCGGCATGATGAAGCTGCGCCGCGGCCGGATGGTGTTCATCTCCTCGGTCGTCGGCCTGCTCGGCTCGGGCGGCCAGGCGAACTACGCGGCCTCCAAGGCCGGGCTGGTCGGCCTGGCCCGCTCGCTGGCCCGCGAACTCGGCAGCCGGAACATCACCGCCAACGTCGTGGCGCCTGGGTTCGTGGACACCGACATGACGGCGGCGCTGCCCGAGGACCGGAAGGCGGCCATCCTCGGCCAGGTGCCGCTCGGCCGCCTGGCCACCGCGGACGAGGTCGCCGCGACAGTGGCCTTCCTGGCCAGCCCGGACGCGGCCTACATCACCGGGGCGGTCATCCCGGTCAACGGCGGCCTGGGCATGGGGCATTAGCCCGGCAGAGGGCACGGGCGCGGCATAGGCCGCTGGCCCGGCACAGGGCACGGGCAGGGCAGCGGCCACGGAGAGGGAAGAGACAGCGATGGGAATCTTGGACGGCAAGCGGATCCTGGTCACGGGGGTGCTCACCGACTCCTCGATCGCCTTCCATGTGGCGCGGGTCGCCCAGCAGGAAGGCGCCCGGGTGGTGCTGACCGGGTACGGCCGGCTCAGCCTGGTGGAGCGCATCGCCAAGCGGCTCCCCGACCCGCCGCCCGTCATCGAGCTCGACGTCACCGACGAGGCCCAGCTCAGCTCGCTGGCCGGGCGGGTCAGCGGCCACCTGGACGGGCTCGACGGGGTCGTGCACGCGATCGGGTTCGCGCCGCAGGCCGCGCTGGGCGGCAACTTCCTGCAGACCGAGTGGGCTGACGTGGCCACCGCGCTGCAGATATCGACCTACTCGCTCAAGGCGCTCGCGGTCGCCGCGCTGCCGCTGATGGCCGCCGGGGGGTCTGTGGTCGGCCTCGACTTCGACGCCACGCTGGCCTGGCCCGGGTATGACTGGATGGGAGTGGCCAAGGCCGGCCTGGAGTCCTGCGCCCGGTACCTGGCCCGTGATCTCGGGCCGAAGGGCGTCCGGGTCAACCTGGTGTCGGCCGGCCCGCTGCGGACCATGGCCGCCAAGAGCATCCCCGGGTTCGACGGCCTCACCGGCTTGTGGGACAGCCGGGCCCCGCTGGGCTGGGACGTCACCGACGCCGAGCCCGCCGCGCGGGCCTGCGTCGCGCTGCTGTCCGACTGGTTCCCCGCCACCACCGGCGACATCGTGCACTCCGATGGCGGCGTCCATGCGGTCGGCGGCTGAGCGGTTGGCAGCAGCTGAGCACCCGGCCGCTGAGCGCAGCGGCCCGCCCGGCGCGGGCCCCAGGCAGCTGGTGCTCACCCTGTCCTGCCCGGACCGGCCCGGGATCGTCCACGCGGTGGCCGCGTTCCTGCACGGCTCGGGGGCCAACATCCTGGACAGCCAGCAGTTCGCGGACCTGACCCTGAACCGCTTCTTCATGCGGGTGCACGTCGAGACGCTGGGCCCGGCGCCCGCGGACGTCCCGGCCCTGCGGGCCGGGTTCGGGCCCATCGCCGGCGAGTTCGGGATGGACTGGGACCTGCACGACCTGGCCATCCGCCCGCGTGTGCTGATCATGGTGTCCAGGGAGGGCCACTGCCTCAACGACCTGCTGTACCGCAGGGAAGCGGAGTCGCTGGCCATCGAGGTGCCGCTGGTCGTCGGGAACCATCCCGACCTGGCCCGCCTCGCGGCCGGGCACGGGGTGCCGTTCGAGCATGTGCCGGTCGGCCCGGGCCTGGCCGGCCGGGCCGAGGCTGAGGCGCGGCTGCTCGACCTGGTCACCGCGCACCGCATCGATCTCGTGGTGCTGGCCCGGTACATGCGGATCCTGTCCCCGGAAGTCTGCGCGAAGCTGGCCGGCCGGATCATCAACATCCACCACTCGTTCCTGCCCAGCTTCCGCGGCGCCCGGCCGTACCAGCAGGCGTACGAATACGGCGTGAAGGTGATCGGCGCGACCGCGCACTACGTCACGGCCGAACTGGACGAGGGCCCGGTCATCGAGCAGGAGGTGGCCCGGGTGGAGCACACCGCCGCCCCGCCGCAGCTGGCCGCGATCGGGCGGGACGCGGAACGGGTCGCGCTGGCCCGGGCGGTGCGCTGGCACGCCGAGCACCGCATCCTGCTGCACGGCCGCCGCACGGTCATTTTCAAATAACGGTTCTATCCGGGTCGCCGCCCGCGCCCGGTCTACATCCCGGCCAGGAGGGCGGCCAGCCGGGTCTCCCGCGGCGGCTCGCCGATGGTGGACACCGCCCGGGACAGCGCGGGACCAGCCCCGTGCACCACGGACAGGTGACGCTGCGCCCGGGTCAGGGCGGTGTAGACCAGCGGCCGGGACAGCATCCCCGCCGCCTCCGCGGGGAACACCGCGACCACCGCGGGCCACTCGGACCCCTGGGCCCGGTGCACGGTCAGCGCCCAGCCGTGCCGCAGGTCGCTGAGGAACTTGTCCGGCACGCACACGGGCGCGGCGGGGAAGGCCACCTGCAGGCCGCCGTCGGCGCGGCCCACGACGGTGCCGACCTCGCCGTTGCTGAACCCCGCATCGGCGTGGTTGGCCACCGAGACCACGCGGTCACCCGGGTCGAAGCCGCCGTGCGCGCCGGGCCCGGGATTGAGCCGCTCCTTGAGGGCCCGGTTCAGCTCGATGGTCCCGGCGGGCCCCTTATGCACCGGGGTGATCACCTGGATGTCGGCCGCCGGGATGCCCAGCGCACGCGGGATGGAGTCGGTGACGAGCTGCATCACCCGGTGCGCGGCGTCGCCACTGGTCCGGGCGGCCAGCACGACCACCTCCCGGTCCGGCGAGTCCACCGGGGGCAGCGTGCCGCCGCGCACCGCCGTGGCCAGCCGGGCGATGACGCCGCCGTCGCGCTGGCGGTACAGCCGGGTCAGCTCGGTGACGGGCACGGCGCCCGAGTCGATGATGTCCCCGAGCACCCGGCCCGGCCCGATCGAGGGCAGCTGCGCGGGGTCGCCCACGAGCAGCAGCCTGGCCCCGTCCGGGCACGCCTCGACCAGCGCGGTCGCGAGCTCCGCGTCGAGCATCGACGCCTCGTCCACCACCACCAGCTCCGCGTCGAGCGGCCATTCCTCGTTCCGGCTGAACACCCAGGCCGGCTCGCCGGGCCCGCCCGGATGGCCGGCCGCCGCGCGCGGCCCGTCCGGGCCGCCCGCCGGATCACCGGCCCCGGCCTGCGCCCCGAGCAGCCGGTGCACGGTCGTGGCCGGGGCACCGGTGAGTTCCTCGAGCCGTTTCGCGGCCCGGCCGGTCGGGGCGGCCAGGGCCACGGTCAGGCCACGCTCAGCGGCCATCGCCACCACGGCCGCCACCGTGCGGCTCTTGCCGGTTCCCGGGCCGCCGGTGAGGACGGACACCCCGTGCCCGGCAGCGGCCTGCACGGCGGCCTGCTGGGCCGGGTCCAGGCCCGCGGGGTCCGCGGCCGGGCCAGGGTCCGGCCCGGAGTCCGCCGCCGGGCCGGGGTCCGCCGCTGGGCCGGGATCCGCGGGGTCGAGCGGCTCAGCCAGGGCCGCGAGCCGCTGCAATCCCTCGGCGAGGGTTTCCTCCGCCATGGCGTAGCGGGCCAGCGCCAGCAGGACGCCGGCCGCGGGTGGCTCCCCGTCCCCGCCGGCCTGATCCGCCGGCCTGATCCGCCGGCCTGATCCCGCCGGCCTGATCCGGCCGGCCTGATCCGGGCCGGCCTCATCCGGGAACTCATCCCCGGCCGGGTCCGGCCCGTCGCCCGGCTCCGCCTCGAACGGCAGCACGCCACCCTCATCCACCGCGGCGGCGATGGCGGCCGCCGGATCCTCGATCCGGAACCTGGCCAGGGCGCCGGCGATCACCCCGGCGGGGACCGCGGTATGGCCGTCCCGCGCCGCCCGGGCCAGCAGGTAGCTCACCAGCGCCCGGCCGCGCCGCTGATCCTGCGGGCTGGCCTGCCCGGGCAGCAGCTTCCGGGCGAACCAGTCCGCCTGGTCCGGCCGGATCTGGGACAGCGCCAGCAGCCGCCACGGGTCCTGGCGCAGCTGGTCCGGGGCGGTGCGGCCCAGCATGGCCACGGCCGGCCCGGCGAACCGGGCCGGTACCCGGCAGGCGGCCAGCAATTGCGCGGTCTCGTAACAGGGCCGGGCGTCATGGAACGCCGCCGCGAGCCAGTCGGCCCGCTCGGCGCTGACCCCGTCGATGAGCTTCAGGCGGTCCGCGGTGACGAGCTCCGGCGCGGTGATACCCGCGGCCGCGAGCTGCCCGGCCAGTTTCCGGCCCAGCCCTGGCCACAGGCCAGCCGCGCAGAACTCACCGAACACGTCGGGAAGATCGTCGGGCACCGGCGTCCCGCCCACCTCAGCTACCGCGGACATCGGAAGCCAGCCTAGCCGGGGACCCCGACAATGCCCGGCAGCGAAACAGGCCCGGTGCGAAACAGGCCCGGTGCGGAACAGGCCCGGTACGGAGCTGCCCGGCTGAGGAAGGCCGCCGGATGGGCGGGGCCGGTTTCCCCGGTCCCGCGGGAGGCGGATTCTTTCGCTTGTGCCCGTGGCTGACCTCACTGATACTCGGGACCATGGAAGGGAACCCGGGCGGTGGCGCGCCTGCGGACCGTCCTGATCCGCCGCGCCACCGATGGCGGCCAGCTGACCGAGTCCGCGTGTCTGACGCTGACCGTGAGGCGGTCATCAGCCAGCTCAGCGAGCGGTACGCCGAGGGCCGCCTGACTCATGACACGCTGGACCAGCGGCTGGGCGCAGCGCTGCGGGCCTGCTACCAGCATGATCTTCAGGCGGTGCTGGCCGACCTGCCGTCCCGCCGCCGGCTGGGCGACGCCGTGGCGGCCTACTGGCAGCGGGGCTGGTCCACGCTGACCAGCATGATGGCGGGCCCGCCGTCCCAGGCGCCGCCCCCGGCCCGGGTGCTGGCCTTCCCGTCCGGCGGGCAGAGCCGGTTCACCATCGGCCGGGACGCCGGCTGCGACATGGTGCTGCCCGACCCGACCGTCTCCCGCTGGCACGCCGGGCTCAGGCGCGAGGACAGCGGCTGGATGCTGGATGACCTGGGATCCACCAACGGCACCAGGCTGAATGGCTGGCGGGTCAGGGCGTGGGTGCCGGTACGGGACGGCGATCTGGTCAGCTTCGGCGCGGTCAGCTATGTGTTCGGGCGGCCGGGCAGCGCGGGGCTGCCCCAGCCGGGCGGCTAGACCAGCCGGTGAGCATCCGGCAGCGGCCCGCGGGCAGGCCCGGTGCCGCGCTTTTCCACCAGCGCCACCGACCCTTTAGAGTCATGGCGTGACGTTGGTATTGCTGGTGCGGCATGGGCTGACGGCCGGGACAGGAACTGTGCTTACCGGCCGTACCCCGGGGATCCCGCTTGATGACCGTGGCCGGGCCCAGGCCGGGGCCCTGGCCGCCCGGCTGGCCGACGTGCCCCTGGACGCGATCATCACCAGCCCGCTGGACCGCTGCCGGGAGACTGCCGAGGCCATCGCCGCGGCCCGGGACGGCTCCGCGCTCGCGGTCCAGCAAGACGAGCAGTTCGCCGAGGTCAAGTACGGAGACTGGACGGGCCAGCCGCTCAAGAAACTGGCCAAGGACCCGCTGTGGCGGGTGGTGCAGGCTCATCCGAGCGCGGTGCGCTTCCCCGGGAAGGACGCGGAGTCCATGCCCGAGGTGCAGCACCGCGCCGTGAACGCGGTCCGCGAGTGGAACGCCAGGCTCGGCAAGGACGCGGTCTACCTGATCTGCTCGCACGGGGACGTCATCAAGTCGGTCATCGCGGACAGTCTCGGCCTGCACCTGGACCTGAGCCAGCGCATCCAGGTCGATCCGTGCTCGCTGAGCGTCATCCGGTACACCCCGCTTCGGCCTTTCCTGGTACGAATGAATGACACTGGCCGCACCGCCGCCGGGCTGGCCAGGCCCCACGATGCCGGGGCAGGCGCGGGGAAGGCGGCGGCAAATGGCGGAGCGCCGTCGCAGGCGGCCGCTGAGGCAGCGTCCCGGCCCCCGTTCGGGGAGGGTGACGCGGCCATCGGCGGGGGAGCGGGAGGATAAGGATCATGGCGGTCTACTCCTATGACCCGCCGGACCGTTTCGTAGCCGGCACGGTCGGGCAACCCGGGGAGCGCACGTTCTACCTGCAGGCCAGTGCCAGCGGCCGGGTGACCAGCGTGGCCCTGGAGAAGTTCCAGGTCAGCCTGCTCGCCGAGCGGCTCGAAGAACTGCTCGACGAGGTGCTCAGGCGGACCGGCGGCCTGACTTCCGTGCCCGCCGCCACCCCCTCGGACCTCACCGACGACGAGCCGCTCGACCTTCCCCTCATGGAGGACTTCCGGGTCGGCGCGATCGCCCTGGCCTGGGACGGCGAGGACGAGCGGGTGGTCATCGAGGCCCAGGAGGAATCGGAGACCCCGGTCGAGCCGCTGGCCGAGGACATCCCGGAAACCGGGCCGGGCGTCCTGCGGGTCCGCATCACGGCCGCCTCGGCGCGCGCCTTTTCCCAGCGCGCGCTCCGCATCCTGGGACAGGGCCGGCCGCCGTGCCCGCTCTGCGGCCTGCCGCTCGACACCGAGGGGCACATCTGCCCGCGCCAGAATGGCCACCGGGCTGCCAATGGCTGAAAAGCCGCCCGCCCGCCGGCTGTCCCGCCCCCCGCGCCGTCCCAAGCAGCCCCCGGACGACCACGCGGCCGAACTTGAACTGCTGAGCGAGGGCGAGCTAGAGGTCGAGGGGCGCCTGATCGTCGCCTCGAACGCCACGCTCTACTGCACGATCCGCCTTGGTTCCGCCGAATCGGCCTGCGTGTACAAGCCGATTGCGGGCGAGCGGCCGCTGTGGGATTTCCCACATGGCACGCTGGCGGGCCGGGAGGTGGCCGCGTACGCGGTGTCCCGGGCCGCCGGCTGGGACCTGGTCCCGCCGACCGTGTACCGGGACGGCCCGTTCGGGCCGGGCATGTGCCAGCTGTGGATCGACTCTGACACCAGCGTGGACCTGGTGGGCCTGTCCCGGCGCTCGGATCACCAGATGCTCCGGGATATGGCCGTGTTCGACGCCGTGGTCAACAACGCGGACCGCAAGATCGGGCACCTGCTGCCGGTCAACCCGGAACGGCTGTACGGATGTGACCACGGCGTGTGTTTCGGTGAGGAGTACAAGCTCCGCACCGTGCTGTGGCAGTGGCGGGGCCGGAAACTGCCCGCGCGGGCCATCGAGGCGCTGGCCAGGCTGCAGGGCGAGCTGAAGAGCGGGCCGCTGGCCGACGAGCTTGCGCAGCGGCTGGCCGACAGCGAGATCCAGGCCACCAGGCAGCGCGTCGAACTGCTCCTCGAAGAGCGCGTCCACCCCTACCCGCCCGAGGACTGGCCCGCCGTCCCCTGGCCCCCCTACTAGTCGGTGGATAACCATCAACGGTTAAGTTTGGTCCCCCCAGAGGGGGACTGAACCGAACTGTTGATTACCGGCCGGGTTCGCCGGGGTGGCGGCGGCGGCGCAGGTAGCGCTCGAACTCGCGGGCGATGGCGTCGCCGCTGGCTTCGGGCAGGTCGGTCGCGTCCTTGGCTTCCTCGAGGGTGCGGACGTAGTCCGCGACCTCGGTGTCCTGCTCCGCCAGCTCATCGACGCCGCGCTCCCAGGCCCGGGCCTCCTGCGGCAGGTCACCGAGGGGGAGTGAGATGTCCAGGACGTCCTCGACCCCCCGGAGCAGGGCCAGGGTGGCCTTGGGGCTGGGCGGCTGGGCCACATAGTGGGGCACCGACGCCCAGAGCGACACCGTCGCGATGCCCGCCTGCGTGCAGGCGTGCTGGAGGACCCCGACGATCCCCGTGGGCCCCTTGTACTCCACCGGCTCGACATGCAGCTCACTGGCCAGCGCCGGATCGGACGCCGCGGCGGCCACCGGCACCGGGCGGGTGTGCGGGGAGTCCGCGAGCAGCGCGCCCAGCAGCACCACGGTGCTGGCGCCCAGATCGGCGAAGGACTGCACCAGCTCATCGCTGAAGGCCCGCCACCGCATGTTGGGCTCGATCCCGTGGACCAGGACGATGTCCCGGCCCAGGCCTTCCGGGCTGGCCACCGACAGCCGCGTGGTCGGCCAGACCAGCCGCTCGGTACGGCCCTCGGAGACCTCCATCACCGGCCGGGTCACCTGGAAGTCGTAGTAGTCCTCCGGGTCGATGGCGCCGATCTGGGTGGCGTCCCAGGACAGGCCCAGATGATCGACCACCCCGCTGGCGGCTTCCCCTGCGTCGTTCCACCCCTCGAAGGCAGCGATGATTGCTGGCGAGGAGAGCGCTCGATCGCCGTTCAGCTCGATCACTCACCACCTCCTTCGGGGGCCGCCGCTCACCCGGATGACACCAGGTTACGTGTACCGCGATGATCACTGCGTGGCCCGGGGTCGGTGCCGTTGGTCCCGGCCCCGCCGCCCCCCGGACGCGTCGCCCTAGAATAGGGGGCCTATGACGAACACTGCCCGCCTGGCCCAGGAGGCCCGGCCGGAATTCGGTGCCGTCCTCGGGGATCGCGTGGTAGTGGCCGATGGGGCAATGGGGACGATGCTCCAGGCCAGCGACGCCACGCTGGAGGATTTCGACGGTCATGAGGGATGCAACGAAATCCTGAATGTGACCCGGCCGGATATCGTCCGTGCGGTGCACGAGGGCTACCTCGAAGCTGGCGTGGACTGCGTCACGACCAACACTTTCGGGGCAAACCTCAGCAATCTGGGTGAATACGGGCTGTCCGGGCGGATCGTGGAGCTGTCCGAGGCCGGGGCCCGGATCGCCCGGGCCGCGGCCGACCAGTGGTCCACCGCCGGGCACCCTCGCTGGGTGCTCGGCTCCATGGGGCCGGGGACCAAGCTGCCGACCCTGGGGCATGCCCGGTTCGCCGACCTGCGCGATGCCTACCAGCTCGGCGCGGCGGGCCTGATCACCGGCGGGGCCGATGCGATCATCATCGAGACCAGCCAGGACCTGCTCCAGGCCAAGGCCGCGATCATCGGCGCGCGCCGGGCCATGACCGCGGCGGGTACCCCGCTGCCGCTGATCGCCCAGGTGACCATCGAGACCACCGGCGCCATGCTGCTGGGCAGCGAGATCGGCGCCGCGCTCACCGCCCTGGAGCCACTGGGCATCACCCTGATCGGGCTGAACTGCGCGACCGGCCCCGGTGAGATGGGCGAGCACCTGCGCTACCTGGCCGGGCACTCGCGCATTCCGCTGTCCTGCATGCCCAACGCGGGGCTGCCGGTGCTGGCCTCCGACGGGGCCCGGTACCCGCTGAGCCCGGCCCAGCTGGCCGACGCGCACGCCACGTTCACCGAGCAGTTCGGGCTGGCCCTGGTCGGCGGGTGCTGCGGCACCACGCCCGAGCACCTGGCCGCCGTGGTCGAGCGGCTGCGCGGCCGGCCCGTGGCGCCGCGCAGGCCCCGGCCCGAGCCCGGGGTGGCCTCGCTCTACCAGCACGTCCCCTTCCGGCAGGACACGTCCTTCCTGGCCATCGGGGAGCGGACCAACGCCAACGGCTCGAAGGCGTTCCGGGAAGCCCTCATCGAGGGCCGCTGGGACGACTGCGTGGAGATCGCCCGGGCCCAGACCAGGGACGGCGCGCACCTGCTCGACCTGTGCGTCAACTACGTGGGCCGGGACGGGCCGGCCGACATGACCGAGGTCGCCGGCAGGCTGGCCACCGCGGCCACGCTGCCGCTGGTGATCGACTCCACCGAGGCCGAGGTGATCAGGACCGGGCTGGAACTGCTGGCCGGCCGGGCGGTGGTCAACTCGGTCAACTATGAGGACGGCGACGGTCCGGACTCGCGGCTGGCGAAGGTCATGCCCCTGGTGATGGAGCATGGCGCCGCGGTGATCGCGCTGACCATCGACGAGCAGGGCCAGGCCCGCACCGCCGAGTGGAAGCTCGCGATAGCCACCCGGCTGATCGAGGACCTGACCGGGAACTGGGGCATGCGCCTGCCCGACATCATCGTGGACTGCCTCACGTTCCCGATCGCCACCGGCCAGGAGGAGACCCGGCGCGACGCGATCGAGACGATCGAGGCCATCCGCCAGCTCAAGCAGCGCTACCCGGAGGTCCAGACCACGCTGGGCGTGTCGAACGTGTCGTTCGGGCTGAACCCGGCCGCGCGCGCGGTGCTGAACTCGGTGTTCCTCGACGAGTGCGTTCGGGCCGGGCTGGACTCCGCGATCGTGCACGCCTCGCGGATCATGCCTATCGCCCGGATCCCCGACGAGCAGCTGCAGGTCGCGCTGGACCTCGTCTACGACCGCCGGCGGGACGGCTACGACCCGCTGGCCCGGCTGCTGGAGCTGTTCGAGGGGGTGGACGCGGCCGCGGTCAAGGCCACCCGGGCCGCCGAGCTGGCCGGGCTGCCGCTCTGGGAACGCCTCAAGCGGCGGATCATCGACGGGGAGCGGGGCGGCCTCGAGGCCGACCTGGACGAGGCGGTGGCCCAGCGCCCGGCCCTGGAGATCGTCAACGACGTCCTGCTGGACGGGATGAAGACGGTCGGCGAGCTGTTCGGCAGCGGGCAGATGCAGCTGCCGTTCGTCCTGCAGTCGGCCGAGGTCATGAAGCTCGCGGTCGGCTATCTGGAACCGCACATGGAACGGTCCGGCGAGGCCGGTAAGGGCCGGATCGTGCTGGCCACGGTCAAGGGCGATGTGCACGACATCGGCAAGAACCTGGTCAACATCATCCTCACCAACAACGGCTACGACGTGGTCAACATCGGCATCAAGCAGCCCGTGTCGGCCATCGTGGACGCGGCGGCCGAGCACGAGGCGGACGTCGTGGGCATGTCCGGCCTGCTGGTCAAGTCCACCGTCGTGATGCGGGACAACCTGGCCGAGCTGAACAGCAGGGGCCTGGCCCGCCGGTGGCCGGTGCTGCTCGGCGGCGCCGCGCTGACCCGGGCGTACGTGGAACAGGACCTGGCCTCCTTGTTTGACGGCGAGGTGCGGTACGCGCGGGACGCCTTCGAGGGGCTCCGGCTGATGGATGCCTTCATGGGCGTCAAGCGGGGCGACGCCGGGGCCCAGCTGCCGCCGGTGCGCGAGCGCCGGGTCCACGCCGGGGCGCGGCTCCGGGTCACCGAGCCGGAGGAGATGCCCGCCCGGTCGGACGTGGCCACCGACAGCCCGGTGCCCGAGCCGCCGTTCTTCGGCGACCGGATCGTCAAGGGCATCCCGCTCGCCGAGTACGGGGCGTTCCTCGACGAGCGGGCCACGTTCATGGGCCAGTGGGGCCTCAAGCCGGGGCGCGGGCCGGACGGGCCGTCCTACGCGGAGCTGGTCGAGACCGAAGGCCGCCCGCGGCTGCGGATGTGGCTGGACCGGGTGCAGAGCGAGGGGCTGCTCCAGGCCGGGGTGGTCTACGGCTACTTCCGGGCGGTCAGCGACGGTGACGACCTGGTCGTCACCGACAGCGACGGGACGGAGCGGGAGCGGTTCACCTTCCCCCGGCAGCGCCACGACCGGCACCTGTGCCTGGCCGACTTCTTCCGCCCGGCGGACTCCGGCGACACCGACGTCGTCGGCTTCCAGCTGGTCACCGTGGGCCCGGCGATCAGCCGGGCCACCGCGGACCTGTTCGCGAAGAACGCCTACCGCGAGTACCTGGAGCTGCACGGGCTCTCCGTCCAGCTGACCGAGGCGCTCGCGGAGTACTGGCACGGCCGGATCCGCGAGGAGACCGGCCTGGCCGGGTACGACCCGGCCGACCTGGACGGCATCCTGAAGGTCGGCTACCGCGGCTGCCGGTACTCGTTCGGCTACCCGGCCTGCCCGGACCTGGAGGACCGCGCGAAGGTCATGCGCCTGCTGCGCCCCGAGCGGATCGGGGTCGCCCTGTCTGAGGAGTTCCAGCTGGAGCCCGAGCAGTCCACCGACGCCCTGATCACGTTCCACCCCGAAGCCAGGTACTTCTCCGCATGACGCTGCAGGCCCGCATGACGCTGCAGGCGGTCATGTTCGACATGGACGGGCTGCTGGTGGACTCCGAGCCGCTGTGGTTCGAGGCCGAGGCCGCGATCATGGCCCGGATGGGCAGCCCCTGGGGCCCGGCCGACCAGCAGCACCTCATCGGCGGCTCGCTCGCGCGGTCCACCGCCTACATGCAGTCCAAGGCCGCGCAGTCGGTGCCCCAGGAGGTCATCGGGCAGTGGCTGGTGCAGGGCATGGCCGACCTGATCCGCGAGCGCGGCGTGCAGGTGATGCCGGGCGCGCTCGAACTGCTGGCCGAGATCGCGGTGGCCGGCTTGCCGCACGCCCTGGTCACCTCGGCCGAGCCGGAGATCATGGCCGCGGCGCTGGACTCGATCGGGGTGCGCTTCCCGGTCACGGTGTGCGCCGCCGACGTGGCCCGGGGCAAGCCGGACCCCGAGCCCTACCTGCGGGCGGCCGCCCGGCTCGGGGTGCCGCCGACCCGCTGCGTCGCGCTGGAGGACTCACCCACCGGCATCACCTCGGCGCACGCGGCCCGCTGCACCGTGGTCGCGGTGCCCAGCGTGCCGCCGCCGCCCGGGCTCGCCTCGCTGACCGTTGCCTCGCTGCGCCTGCTCGATCTCGCCACTCTGCGTGCCGCCGCCGCGGGTCACACTCCGGACACCCCATGACGGTGCCATTGTGATTCGGTCACAATCCAGGCACGAGACCGCGGTATCCCTGGCGCGGACCTGGCAAAACGGGAGATCCTCCCGGTAGGAGCCCTGGTAACCGGCTTCCGCACGGCGTTATGCCGCGACGGCCGGGTAATTTTCCCGTCACGAGCAGCAGGGGAGCGCCGCCTGATGGCAGCACCGCTTGACGTGCCCACGTCTGGCGACGTCGCACCGGAGAACGTGCTCGCGGGGGTCAGCAGTAAAGCCATCGAGGGCCGGTCGCTCGGCCAGATCGCCTGGCTGCGGCTGCGCCGCGACAAGGTGGCCATGGCCGGCGGCGTCATCGTGGTCTTCCTCATCCTGGTGGCGATCTTCGGGCCGTTCCTGGTGCAGAACCCGACCGTGTATCACGCGAACCTGATCAATCCGACCTTCAGCAGGCCGAACGGGCCGTTCGGCGGGATCAGTCTCGCGCACCCGTTCGGGGTCGAGCCGGTTACCGGGCGTGACGTGCTGAGCCGGGTCGTGAATGGGGCCCGGGTATCACTGCTCATCGCGTTCCTGGCCACCGCGCTGGCGGTGGGCATCGGCGTGGTGATGGGCGTCATCGCCGGCTATTTCGGCGGCTGGGTGGACGCGGTGATCGCCCGCTCGATGGACGTCTTCCTGGCTTTCCCGCTGCTGGTGTTCGCGATCGCCCTGGTCGGCGTCATCCCGTCGTCGGCGTTCGGCCTGTCCGGCAACTCGCTGCGGATCGGCCTGCTGGTCTTCGTGATCGGGTTCTTCGCCTGGCCCTACATGGGCCGGATCATCCGCGGCCAGACGCTGTCCCTGCGGGAACGCGAGTTCGTGGACGCGGCCCGCAGCATCGGGGCGCGCGGCCCGTACATCCTGTTCCGCGAGCTGCTGCCCAACCTGGTCGCACCGATCCTGGTCTACTCCACGCTGCTGATCCCGACCAACATCCTGTTCGAGGCCGCCCTCTCCTACCTGGGAGTCGGTATCATCCCCCCCACGCCTAGCTGGGGCGGGATGCTCTCGGACGCGGTCAGCAACGGGTACTACTCGATCGACCCGATGTACATGATCATTCCTGGCCTGGCCATCTTTATCACCGTCATGGCTTTCAACCTGTTCGGTGACGGGCTGCGCGATGCTCTCGACCCGAGAAGCAGCCGGTAGGCCACTGCATCACCGAAATTCGCACCACGAATTACGACAGGGAGGCGTTTCACCTCATGAGGAGACCCAGCACCATCGGGCTGGCTGCGCTGGGGGCGGCCGCCGCGCTCGCGCTGGCCGCCTGTGGCGGCGGCAGCAGCGGAAGCGGGAGCGGCGGTTCCGGCTCATCGTCATCCGCCGCCGGGTTCAACGCCGCGATCACCAAGGTGGTCAACCCGTCCACCCACAAGGGCGGGACGCTGACCTTCGGTGACAGCAGCACGACGGACTCGACCGACCCCGGCAATACCTATTACGCGTTCTCGTGGAACCTGACCAGGTTCTACACGATGCCGCTGATGACCTATAAGTCCTGCCCCGGGCAGTGCGGCCTGCAGGTCGTCCCTGACCTGGCGACCGGCCCGGGCGTCGTCACGGACAACGGCCTGACCTGGACCTATCACATCCAGCCGGACGTCAAGTTCGAGGATGGGACCACGGTCACCTCGGCCGACGTCAAGTACGCGGTGGAGCGTACCTTCGACCGGGGCAAGCTGCCGCTGGGCCCGAACTACTTCTCGCTGCTGCTCGCGCCGCAGAAGCCCGCCTACCCCGGGCCCTACACCGACCGGTCCAAGAACCTGATGGGCCTCAAGGCGGTGCAGACGCCGAACGCGACCACGGTCGTGTTCCACCTGGCCAAGCCGTTCGCGGACTTTAACTACGTGGTCGCGATCCCGCAGACCGCGCCGGTGCCACCGAACAAGGACACCGGCACGAACTACCAGCTGCACCCGATATCCACCGGCCCGTACAAGTTCCAGAGCTACCAGCTCAACAAGACGCTCACGATGGTGCCGAACACGTTCTGGAAGGCGTCCACCGACCCGAACGCCAAGCAGCTGCCCAGCAAGATCGTCATCAACTGGAACATGAACGCGAATGACATCGACAACCGCCTGATCGCGGGCGACCTGGACGTGGATGCGGCCGGCACGGGTGTGCAGGCGGCAGCGCGGGCCAAGATCTTGTCCTCGCCTACGCTCAAGGCCTCGTCCGACAACCCGATCAGCGGGTTCCTCTGGTTCGCTTACCTCGACACCAAGGTGGCGCCGCTCAACAACGTGCACTGCCGCCAGGCCATCGAGTACGCGGCCAACAAGACGAACCTGCAGACCGCGTACGGCGGCCCGGTAGCCGGCGGCGCGATCGCCAGCACGGTGGCCCCCCCGAACGTGATTGGCCAGAAGCACTTCGACCTTTACGCTGCCACGACCAAGCCGAACGGGGACACCGCAGCGGCCAAGGCGGCGCTGAAGGCCTGTGGCCAGCCGAACGGCTTCACCACCGGGATCACCTACCGCAGCGACCGGCCCAAGGAAGTGGCGGCGGCCCAGGCTATGCAGGCGTCGCTGGCCACGGTCGGGATCAAGCTCCAGCTGCACGGCTACCCGTCGGGCACCTACTACAGCAACTTCGCCGGCGTGCCGAAGTACATGCACACGCATGACATTGGCATCGCCATGGGCGGGTGGGCACCTGACTGGCCAGACGGCTACGGGTTCTTCGACTTCATCACGGCCGGCGACACGATCAGCCCGGCCGGGAACACCAACATCGAAGAGCTCAACGACCCGGTGGTGAACAACGACCTGGCCAAGATGGCCAGCACCACGGACGCCACGACTCGCAACTCCTACACCGCCCAGATCGACATGCAGGTGATGAAGGACGCGGCGATCCTGCCCGAGGTGTATGCGAAGTCGCTGCTCTACCGCAGCCCGAACCTGACCAACGTCTACGTCCAGCCCTACTACGGCATGTACAACTACGCCGTGCTGGGCCTGAAGTAGTCAGGGAGAAAGTGAGGATGCTGGTGCCCGGCCGCGGCAGCGCGGCCGGGCGCCAGCGCCGAGCATCGTGATCACATTCATCATCCGGCGGCTGATCGCCACCGTCTTCCTGCTGATCGTGGTCAGCATGATCGTGTACGCGATCTTCTTCCTGCTTCCGCGGCTGGCCGGGCAGAACACCTATCAGCTCGCCACGCAGTTCGTCGGCCGCAACCCGACCCGGTCGGCGGTCCTCGCGATCGAGGACAAGCTGGGACTCAACTCGCCGCTGTACCTGCAGTACGGCCGCTTCCTCAAGGCCATCGTGTTCGGCACGCACTACAACAGCGGGACCAGCACCACGTACTGCCCGCCGCCGTGCTTCGGCTATTCGTTCAAGAGCCAGCAGCCGGTCTGGCCGCAGATGGTCAGCGACATCCCGGTCACGCTCTCGCTGGCCGTCGGGGCGGCAATCATCTGGCTGGTCGCCGGGGTGGCGATCGGGGTGCTGTCCGCGCTACGCCGTGGCACCTTCTTCGACCGGTTCTCGATGGGAGTCGCGCTGCTCGGGGTGTCCCTCCCGATCTTCTTCACCGGCCTGATCCTGCTCGAGCTGTTCAGCTACAAGTGGCCCATCTTCCCCAACGTCCAGTTCGTTCCGTTCACCCAGAACCCGCTGCTGTGGGCCCGGAACCTGGTCCTGCCCTGGATCTGCCTGGCCTTCCTCTACGCCGCCCTGTACGCCCGGCTGACCCGGGCGGGCATGCTGGAGACCATGAGCGAGGACTACATCCGCACCGCGCGGGCCAAGGGCCTGCGCGAGCGGAAGGTGATCGTCAAGCACGGGCTGCGCGCGGCGCTGACCCCGATCGTCACGATCTTCGGCATGGACATCGGCCTGCTGCTCGGCGGGGCGATCATCACTGAGTACACGTTCTCGCTGCACGGCCTCGGCTTGTTCACCATCGAAGCGGTGCAGAACCAGGACCTGCCGGAGATCCTGGGCGTCACCATGCTGGCCGCGTTCTTCATCGTCGTCGCCAACCTGGTGGTAGACATCCTCTACGCCGTGGTCAACCCAAGGGTGAGGACCTGATGCCCGACACGCTGCTCGAGGTCAGGGACCTGCGGATCCAGTTCCCGACCAACGACGGCCTGGTGAAAGCGGTTGACGGGGTCTCGTTCAGCCTCGACCGCGGAGCCACCCTGGGCATCGTCGGCGAATCGGGTTCCGGGAAGAGCGTCACCAGCCTCGGCATCATGGGCCTGCACCAGGGCACCAACGCCCAGATCACCGGGAGCATCCGGCTGGATGGCGAGGAACTGGTCGGTGCCACCTCGTCCCGGGTCCGCGAGCTGCGCGGCAGTACGATGGCGATGATCTTCCAGGACCCGCTGTCCGCGCTGCACCCCTACTACACCGTGGGCGCCCAGATCGCCGAGGCGTACCTGGTGCATAACCAGGTGGGCAAGAAAGTGGCCCGCAAGCACGCGGTCGACATGCTCGGCCGGGTCGGCATCCCACAGCCCGCCTCCCGCGTCGATGACTACCCGCATCAGTTCTCCGGCGGTATGCGGCAGCGCGCCATGATCGCCATGGCTCTGAGCTGCGACCCGGAGCTGCTGATCGCGGACGAGCCGACGACCGCGCTCGACGTCACGGTCCAGGCGCAGATCCTGGACCTGATCTGGGACCTGCAGCAGGAGTACCACTCCGCGGTCATCATCATCACCCACGACCTGGGAGTTGTTGCCGAGTTGTCCGATGACATCCTGGTCATGTACGCAGGCCGGATGGCGGAATACAGCAAGGCCGAGGACATCTTCGACCGGCCGGGTCACCCCTACACCTGGGGCCTGCTCGCCTCCATGCCCCGCATCGACGAAGCGCGCCTGGAGCGGCTCATCCCCATCAAGGGCACCCCGCCGAGCCTGATCAACGTTCCGTCCGGGTGCCCGTTCCATCCCCGGTGCCGTTACGCCAGCCTGACCGACGGGCGCAGCCTGACCGAGGTTCCCGCGCTGCGTGAGGTGGAACCCGGGCACCTGGTCGCGTGCCATCTGACGGCCGACCAGCGGCGGGCGTCCCGGGCGGAGCAGCTCCTCGGCGAGATCGACGAGCCGTCCATCCCGACCACGCAGGGGGACGTGTGAGCACCCCAGTCAGCACCGCCGGGACCACGGGCGACACCGGGAGCGGGGGCGGTGCCCTGCTCGAGGTGTCCGGGCTGATGAAGTACTTCCCGGTGACCAGGGGCGTCATCTTCCGCCAGAAGATTGGCGCGGTCCAGGCCGTGGACAAAGTGGACTTCTCGGTGCCCGCCGGCCAGACGCTGGGCCTGGTGGGCGAGTCCGGCTGCGGCAAGACCACGACCGGGCGGCTGCTCACCCGGCTGCTCGAGCCGACCGGCGGGCAGATCGTGTTCGACGGCCGCGACATCACCCACCTGCGGGCCGGGCAGATGCGGCCGCTGCGCCGGGACATCCAGATGATCTTCCAGGACCCGTATTCGTCGCTGAACCCGCGGCACACGGTCGGGGGGATCGTCGGTGCGCCGCTGCGGCTGCAGAAGGTCAAGACCGAGAACGGCATCAAGGCCACCGTCCAGGAACTGCTGGAGCTGGTCGGGCTCAACCCGGAGCACTACAACCGCTACCCGCACGAGTTCTCCGGCGGCCAGCGCCAGCGCATCGGGATCGCGCGCACCCTCGCGCTGCGGCCCAAGCTGATCGTGGCGGACGAGCCGGTCTCGGCCCTGGACGTCTCGATCCAGGCCCAGGTGATCAACCTGCTCGAAGACCTGCAGAACGAGCTGGGCCTGACCTACGTGGTCATCGCGCACGACCTGTCGGTAGTGCGGCACATCAGCGATCAGGTAGCGGTGATGTACCTCGGCAAGATCGTCGAGCTGGCCGGCCGTGACCAGCTCTACGCCAAGCCCCGGCACCCCTACACGGTCGCGCTCATGTCGGCCGTCCCCGTGCCCCAGCCGGTGCGCGTTGAGGGGCGCAGGGGCCGCCGCGAGCGCATCCGGCTGTCCGGTGATGTGCCCAGCCCGCTGAACCCGCCGCCGGCCTGCCGGTTCCACACCCGGTGCTGGAAGGCGCAGGAGGTGTGCCGGACGCAGGAGCCGCCGCTCAGCGAGCTGGTCCCGGGGCACAAGGTGGCCTGCCACTTCCCGGAGAACACCGGCGCCGCGGCCGGGTAGCGCCTAGCGCGCCGTCGGCGGGATTTTACCCGGACGCCGCCGGGAGGATCGGGGCACTCCCACCGGTGTGCGACGATGGGGGAAGGAACGCTGCCGAGGGGAGCGGGCATGACATACAGCCAGTTCGAATGGCTCCCGCTGTGCGGGGGACTGACGCTCCTCGGGCTGATCATCAGCTGGGTGGTCTGGCGGCGGCGCGGGAGCGGCCGCGGGGTTGCGCTGGGTGGCCCTGTCGCTGCTGCCCTTGGCCGCCTACCTGACCCACGCGGTCAAGATGCTGTGGCAGATCGGCTCCGCGATCGGCAGCTTCGCGACCTCGTTCATCTTCTCCCCGCAGGTCTGGGCCGGCGTGGCGCTGACCGGCCTGGCCATCGTGCTGTTCGTGGTGTCCGGCACCATGCCGCGGCCGGCGCCGTAAGCCCGGCGCCGCCGGAGCGGACGGCCCGGCCCCGGTGGCCAGTCAGCCGGGCGCCCCGGCCGGGAAAGCGCTCAAGCCGGCCAAGAGCAAGGCCCCCGCCGACGACGACCTCGGGGACGTCGCCGACATCCTGCGGCGGCACAACATCCACTGACCGCGCCTGGCTCAGAGGTCGTCGCCGACCAGGACCGGGGCGGCGGCGGCCAGCTCACCTGAGGCGGCGGACGGCAGGGCGTCGTCGTCGGGCAGGTCGGGCGGAGTGCCGCCGAACGCCGGGCAGAGAGCCTTGTGCGCGCACCAATCGCACAGCCGCCCGGGCCGCGGCCGCCAGTCCCGTGACTGCCGGGCCCGCTCGATGGCCTGCCACAGGGCCTCGATCTTGCGCTCGGTGGCCCGCAGATCGGCCTCATCGGGCTCGTAGCGGACTATCTCCCCGTTGCCGAGGTACATGAGCTGGAGCAGCCGGGGCAGGAGGCCCTGGGCCCGCCAGAGCACCAGGGCGTAGAACTTCATCTGGAACAGCGCCCGCGCCTCGAACTCGGCCGGCGGGGCCTTCCCGGTCTTGTAGTCCACGATCCTGGTCGCGCCGCCGGGCGCCACATCCAGGCGGTCGATGTAGCCGCGCAGCCGCAGCCCCGAGGCCAGCTCGGCTTCCACGCACAGCTCACGGTGGGCCGGTTCCAGCCGCCGAGGGTCCTCCAGGGTGAAGTAACGGTCCAGCATGGCCCCGGCCTCCTGAAGCCAGGCGGCCTGGTCAGCCTCGGCCGCGAACAGGCTGGCCAGCTCCGGTGCCCCGGTGACCAGGCGGTCCCACTCGGGATCCAGCAGTGACCTGGCCACCTCCGGGGTGCGCTCGGGGGCCGGCCGGTCGAACAGGTGCTCCAGGACCGCGTGCACCAGGGTGCCGCGGGCCGCCGCGGGGCTGGGCGGCTCCGGCAGCCGGTCGATCACCCGGAACCGGTACAGCAGCGGGCAGGTCAGGAAGTCGCCGGCCCGGGACGGGGACAGCGACCGCCGCCGGTCCGCGGGACGCCCGCCCGCCGCCTCGTCCCCGGGGGCGATCGCCACGGGCCGCGGCCGCCGGATCCGCCAGCGCCCGCGCCCGCGGCGGCCGCCGGATCCGCCGCGGCCACCCCGGACGGGCCTGGTTCAGGCGGGGGCAGGAGCGGCACACATCGTCGGCCATGCCTGGGAGAGTAGGGGAAGCCTCCGACAGTTGCCGGGCTTTGCCGCCTGTTCCGCGTCACCGGCGGCCTACCGGCGCGGCGGGCGCGTCCAGGGAGGCCGCCCAGCACGTAGCATCAACCTGTGGCAGGCACACCGCCCGAACGGCCCTCGCCGCAGGGGTCGGGTCCCGGAGTGAGGATCGCGCGGCCCTTCGGGATACCCGTGTACATCTCGCCGTACTGGTTCCTGATCGCGGGCTTGTTCGTCTTCCTCTACGGGAACAGCGCGGCGCTGGCTGGATCGAGCGGGGTCCGGTACGTGGTGGCCGCGGCCTTCGTGGTGCTGCTGTACGTGTCCGTCCTGATCCACGAGCTGAGCCACTCCCTGGTCGCCCGCGGGTTCGGGCTGCCGGTGCGCCGGATCCTGCTCTACCCGCTGGGCGGCTTCTCCGAGATCGAGCAGGAGCCGCCCACGCCCGGGCGTGAGTTCCTCGTCTCCGCGGCCGGCCCGCTGCTTTCCCTCATCCTGGCTGCGCTCGGGTGGGGAGTGCTGCTGCTCACCCACCTGGGCGGCCTGCCGGGCCTGCTCATCGAGCAGCTGGTCTGGGCCAATCTGCTGGTCGGGATCTTCAACCTGCTGCCCGGGCTGCCGCTGGACGGCGGCCGGATGCTGCGCGCCGGGGTGTGGAAGGCGACCAGCAAGCCGGGCACGGCGACCATCGTCGCGGCCTGGTCCGGCCGGGTGCTGGCCGTGGCCGTGCTCGTGGTGCCGGTCGCGGCGATCGTGTCGTCGGGCCAGCAGGTCCAGATCTTCGACGTGGTGTGGCTCGGCGTCATCGCCGCGTTCATGTGGGTGGGCGCGAGCCAGTCGCTGAAGGTCAGCCGGGTCCGCGAGCGGCTCCCCGGCCTGCAGGCCCGGACGCTCGCCCGGCGGGCCATCCCGATCCCGGCCAGCCTCCCGCTGGCGGAGGCCATCCGGCGGGCCGACGCGGCCGGGGCCCGCGCGCTGGTCATCGTCGATCACGACGACAAGCCGATCGCGATCGTGAACGAGACCGCGGTGATGGCCACCCCGCCGCAGCGCAGGCCGTGGGTGGATGCCGGGTCGCTGGCCAGGACCATCGACAGCGGCCTGGTGCTGCCGGCCGACCTGTCCGGGATGGCCCTGCTGGAGGCGGTCCGCCGCTCCCCGGCCACCGAGTACCTGCTGGTCGAGCCCTCGGGGCAGGTCTATGGCGTCCTGTCCGCCAGTGACCTCGACCACGCCTTCGCTGGCGTCTGAATCGCCGTCTGGCGCCTGGCCGCCGTCTACCGGGCCCCGTCCGCCGGCGCCGGGCGCGCCGCGCCACCTCGCCCGGTGCCACGGCACACCGTGACCCGGCTACATTGGCGGGCGTGATCCGTCAGCGCCGTGGACCGTTCGCCCCTGGAGACCAGGTCCAGCTCACCGACCCCAAGGGCCGCAAGCACCTCGTGCTCCTGGCGGAGGGCCGCACGTTCCACACCCACCGCGGCGGGCTGGCCCACGACGAGCTGATCGGCGCCCCGGAGGGCACCGTGGTGAAGTCATCCGGCGGTACGCCCTACGTGGCGCTCCGGCCGCTGCTGGCCGACTTCACGCTGTCCATGAGCCGCGGCGCCGCCGTCGTCTACCCGAAGGACGCGGCCCAGATCATCGCGCTGGCCGACATCTTCCCGGGCGCCCGGGTGCTGGAGGCGGGAGCCGGGTCTGGTGCCCTGTCCTGCTGGCTGCTGCGCAGCGTGGGGGAGGAAGGGCTGCTCGTCTCGTACGAGCGCCGCGCGGATTTCGCCGATATCGCCCGGGGCAACGTGGAGCGTTTCTTCGGCGGCCCGCATCCCGCCTGGCAGCTCCGGGTCGGTGACCTCATGGAGGTCACCGGCGCACTGGCCAGCGAGGCCGCGCTGGCCGGCGAGGCCGCCCGGCCGCGAGCTGGCGGATGAGGCCACTGCGGCCGAGAGGCCGGCGAAGCGGCCTCCGCAGGGCCGCCAGACCACGCCGGGCCTGCGGATAGTTTCGACCGGGTGGTACTGGACATGCTGGCGCCATGGGAGTTCGCACACGTGGCGGCCGACGCACTCATCCCCGGCGGGGTGCTGTGCTGCTACGTCGCGACCGTTACCCAGCTGTCCCGGACCGTGGAGGCGATCCGGGAGCAGACCAGCTTCGACGAGCCGGCCGCCTGGGAGTCCATGGCCCGCGGCTGGCACGTTGACGGACTGGCGGTGCGGCCAGACCACCGGATGGTTGGTCATACAGGATTTCTCATCACGGCACGACGGCTCGCTCAGGGAATCACCGCACCCCCGCGAAGGCGCAGGCCCGCGAAGGGTTCCCGCGAGGAGCCTGATCAGTGAGAATGTCAGCGGCAGGCGACGCGAGGTTACGCCAGGGCCTCGGATAGGTAGGGTCTAAGTGAAGTCTGCTCTCGGAAGGGGGTGGGGGCGTGGCCACTCGGGATGAAGGATCGCGCGCCGCGCGGAACGATGACCAGGTTCAGGGCCTCACCACGCAGATCTCCTTCCTCGAGGAGGAGGTGGCAGTGCTGCGGCGCAGGTTGGCTGACTCGCCCCGGCACGTCCGGCTTCTCGAGGAGCGCCTGCGTGAGACCGAAGCCGGCCTGGCTTCGGTCACGGGCCAGAATGAGCGCCTGGCCGACACCCTCCGCGAGGCGCGCGACCAGATCGTGGCGCTCAAGGAGGAAGTCGACCGGCTGGCCCAGCCGCCCTCGGGCTTCGGCGTGTTCCTGGAAGCCTGCGAGGACGGCACCGCGGACGTGTTCACCGGCGGCCGGAAGATGCGCGTCAGCGTCAGCCCGGCGGTCGAGCTGGACAAGCTGCGGCCGGGCCAGGAAGTGGTCCTCAACGAGGCCCTCAACGTGGTCATCGCCCAGGGGTACGAGACCGTGGGCGAGGTCGTCATGCTCAAGGAACTCCTTGAGGGCGGCGACCGGGCGCTGGTGATCTCGCACGCGGACGAAGAGCGCGTGGTCCGGCTGGCCGAGCCGCTGCTCGACTCGGTCCTGCGTGCGGGCGACTCGCTGCTGCTCGAGCCGCGCTCCGGCTACGTGTACGAGCGCATCCCCAAGGCCGAGGTCGAGGAGCTCATCCTCGAGGAAGTGCCGGACATCGCCTACTCCGACATCGGCGGCCTCAGCTCCCAGATCGTCCAGATCCGGGACGCGGTGGAGCTGCCATACCTGCACGCGGACCTGTTCCGCGAGCACCAGCTGCGCCCGCCCAAGGGCGTGCTGCTGTACGGGCCGCCCGGATGCGGCAAGACGCTGATCGCCAAGGCGGTCGCCAACTCCCTGGCCAAGCAGGTCGCGGCCCGGACGGCGGCGCAGCGGGCGGAGAGCGGCGAGGAGGCGGAGCCGCAGTCCGAAGGGCCAGGCCAAGGAAGGCAAGAGCTTCTTCCTCAACATCAAGGGACCGGAGCTGCTCAACAAGTACGTCGGCGAGACCGAGCGGCACATCAGGCTGGTGTTCCAGCGGGCCCGTGAGAAGGCCAGCGAGGGCATGCCGGTCATCGTGTTCTTCGACGAGATGGACTCGATCTTCCGGACCCGCGGCTCGGGCGTGTCCAGCGACGTGGAGAACACGATCGTGCCCCAGCTGCTCAGCGAGATCGACGGCGTGGAGGGCCTGGAGAACGTCATCGTGATCGGGGCCTCCAACCGCGAGGACATGATCGACCCCGCCATCCTGCGGCCCGGCCGGCTCGACGTGAAGATCAAGATCGAGCGGCCGGACGCCGAGGCGGCGAAGGACATCTTCTCCAAGTACGTGCTGACCGTGCTGCCGCTGCACCCCGACGACCTGGCCGAGCACGGGTCGTCCCGCGAGGCCACGGTGGACGCCATGATCCAGCGGGTCGTGGAGCGCATGTACAGCGAGACGGAGGAGAACCGGTTCCTGGAGGTCACCTACGCCAACGGGGACAAGGAGGTCCTGTACTTCAAGGACTTCAACTCCGGCGCGATGATCGAGAACATCGTGGCCCGGGCCAAGAAGATGGCCATCAAGGAGTTCCTCGACACGGGCCAGAAGGGCATGCGCGTCGCCCACCTGCTGACCGCCTGCGTGGACGAGTTCAGCGAGAACGAGGACCTGCCGAACACCACCAACCCGGACGACTGGGCCCGCATCTCCGGCAAGAAGGGCGAGCGGATCGTGTACATCAGGACCCTGGTTTCCGGCAAGCAGGGCACCGAGGCCGGGCGTTCCATCGACACGGTGGCCAATACCGGGCAGTACCTCTGACCTGGGCAGGCGCAGTGGCCGGTTTCCCGGCTGGCCGGCCCGGTACCGGATATCGCAGCCGGGCGTGTGCGGCGGGTCACCCGTCCCGCGCCCGGCCGGCCGGCACTAGGCTGCCTGATATGAGCGTGCGGCGGGTGATGGGGACGGAGACCGAGTTCGGCATCTCGGTCCCCGGTCAGCCTGGGGCAAATGCCATGGTCACTTCGTCCCAGGTCGTCAACGCCTACCAGGCGGCTACCTCGGCACGCGCCCGGCGGGCGCGGTGGGACTTCGAGGAAGAAAACCCGCTGCGGGACGCGCGCGGCTTCGACCTGGCGCGGGAGTCGGCGGATGCCACCCAGCTGACCGACGAGGATCTCGGCCTGGCCAACGTGATACTGACCAACGGGGCCCGGCTGTACGTCGATCACGCGCACCCGGAATACTCCGCGCCCGAGTGCACCAACCCGCTCGCGGCGGTCATCTGGGACAAGGCGGGGGAGCGGGTCATGGCGGAGGCCGCCGCCAAGGCCGCCACCGTGCCCGGCAGCGCGCCCATCCAGCTCTACAAGAACAACACCGACAACAAGGGCGCCTCCTACGGCTGCCACGAGAACTACCTGATGCGCCGGGCGACGCCGTTCGCGGACATCGTCCGGCACCTCACGCCGTTCTTCGTCTCCCGGCAGGTGGTGTGCGGGGCCGGGCGGGTCGGGATCGGCGCGGACGGCCGCGAGGACGGTTTCCAGATCAGCCAGCGGGCCGACTTCTTCGAGGTCGAGGTGGGCCTGGAAACCACGCTGAAGCGGCCCATCATCAACACCCGCGACGAACCGCACGCCGACCCGGAGAAGTACCGCCGCCTGCACGTCATCATCGGCGACGCGAACATGAGCGAGGTCAGCACCTACCTCAAGCTCGGCACCACCGCGCTGGTCCTGGCCATGATCGAGGACAAGTTCCTCGGCGGTGACCTGTCGATCGAGTCGCCGGTCGCCGAGCTCCGGGCTATCTCGCACGACCCCGCGTGCCGCCACCAGGTCACCTTGCGTGACGGCCGGAAGATGACCGGGGTCCAGCTCCAGATGGAGTACCTCGAGCTGGCCCGCAAGTACACCGAGGACAAGTTCGGCTCCGACGTCGATGACATGACCGCGGACGTGCTGGACCCGCTGGGAATCCCTGCTGAGCAGGCTGGCCGAGGACCCGATGCTGGCGTCCCGCGAGCTGGACTGGGTGGCCAAGCTGGAGCTGCTCGAGGGCTACCGGACCCGCGAGGGGCTGGCCTGGGGCCATCCCAAGCTGCAGCTGGTGGACCTGCAGTACTCCGACGTCCGCCCCGCCCGGGGCCTGTACAACCGGCTCGCCGCCCGGGGCCGGATGGTCCAGCTCGTCTCCGAGGAGGAGGTGACCCGGGCCATCGAGATCCCCGCCGGAGGACACCCGGGCCTACTTCCGCGGCCGGTGCCTGCAGCAGTACCCGGAGTCCGTCGCGGCCGCCTCCTGGGATTCGGTGATCTTCGACATACCTGGCCGCGAGTCGCTGCAGCGGGTGCCGACCCTGGAGCCGCTCCGCGGGACCAGGGCGCACGTCGGCGGCCTGCTCGACCGGTGCCGGACCGCGGCCGAGCTGGTGGCCGCGCTGACCGGCCAGGACTGACCCCGGCCGCCGCGCCTCCTGCTCCCTGCCGGCGCGCCTGAGCGTGCCCGCTGCGGCCCCGCCTGCCCCGGCCGGCGGGCCGGGAGCCGGAACCCTGCCGCGCGGGCATTATTGAGCCGCCTGATCCCGATGCCCGATTTCAGGGTTGGACAGGCCATCGGCAGGCGAGGATACGGTTAAGCCGAGGATGACCCTGTAGCACGGAGGTTTCGGGCATGGCGACAAAGGACACTGGCGGTCAGCGGCAGACCTCGAAGCGCACTGAGGACACGGAGGAGGCGGAGCCGCAGGCATCGGGCGACGTCAAGGAGCGCCAGGAGAAGCTGGCCGACGACGTGGACGCGATCCTCGACGAGATCGACGAGGTACTCGAGGAGAACGCCGAGGAGTTCGTCCGGTCTTACGTGCAGAAGGGCGGCCAGTGACGGCTGCTCGTCAGGAGGCGCTGCCCGGGGGGCGGGTGGCCCGCGGCCGGTTCGCCCTGGGCTGACAAGCCGCACGCGCGGCGGGTGCCTGGCCGCAGTAGGGTCAGGGTCAGGTAAGCAGGCGCGGACTAACCGGGAGGACTGGGCGTGGGTTCTGGCTTCTTTGCCGGAAAGTTCATTGCGGCGTGCATGGACGCTGGCACATCGTCGTTTGCTGATCTGGTGGCCGAGTGCGGCCCGGAGCTGCTCCCGGGCGCCGGGACCGCGGCGGCCGCCAGGCTGGGCGGTGCGGCGGACCGCGCCGGGCGTCCCCGGCGCCGGAGGTGAGGGCGCAGCCCCGCACCTGCCGCACGGGACCACCATCGTCGCCGCCCGTTTCGCGGACGGCGTGGTCATGGCCGGTGACCGGCGGTCCACGGCGGGCAACATGATTGCGCAGCGGGACATCGAGAAGGTGTTCCGCAGCGACGACTTCTCCGCCGTGGGCATCGCGGGCGTGGCCGGGATCGGGCTGGAACTGGTCCGCCTGTTCCAGCTGGAACTGGAGCACTACGAGAAGCTCGAGGGCCGGACGCTCTCCCTGGAGGGCAAGGCGAACCGGCTCGCCGCGTTCGTCCGCAGCAACATGGGCGCGGCCATGCAGGGCCTGGTGGTCGTCCCGCTGTTCGCGGGCTGGGACGAGGACGCCGGCCGGGGCCGGATCTTCGGCTACGACGTGGCCGGTGGCCGGTACGAGGAGCGGCCCTACAGCGCCATCGGGTCCGGGTCGATCTTCGCCAAGGGGTCGCTGAAGAAGCTCTACACCGAAGGCATGTCCGACCGGGAAGTGGTCCTGGCCCTGATGCAGGCCCTGTACGACGCGGCCGACGACGACTCGGCGACCGGCGGCCCGGATCTGGCCCGGCAGATCTACCCGGTCGTGGCCATGATCACCGCCGACGGGTACCGACGCCTGTCGGACGCCGAGACGGGCGAGTACGCCCGGGCCGTCGTCGAGGAGCGGATGAGAGAGCCCTCCGGGCCGGTCGTCCCGCTGACCCCGCCACCCGGCCTGAGCGGGTAACCCGCGCTTCCCGCCTGACCAGCCGCCGTTCCTAGTAGCGCCGTTACGAGTAGGGGTAAAGCTGCGGTGAGTATGCCGTTCTACGTCTCGCCTGAACAGGCGATGAAGGATAAGGCGGATTACGCCCGGAAGGGCATCGCCCGGGGCCGCAGCGGGGTGGTGATCCAGTACGACGGGGGCATCCTGTTCGTGGCGCCGAACCCGTCCAGCGCCCTGCACAAGATCAGCGAGATCTACGACCGCATCGCGTTCGCCGCGGTCGGCCGCTACAACGAGTTCGAGAACCTGCGCAAGGCCGGTGTCCGGTACGCGGACTACACCGGGTACCAGTACGACCGCAGCGACGTCACCGCCCGCGGCCTGGCCAACTGGTACGCGCAGATCCTTGGCCAGTTCTTCACCGAGAGCAACAAGCCGTTCGAGGTCGAGCTGGTGGTGGCCGAGGTCGGCGAGTCGCCCGTCTCCGACCAGATCTACCGGATCACGTTCGATGGCTCGGTGGCCGAGGAGCACGGCTTCGTGGCCATGGGCGGCCAGGCCGACCAGGTGGCGGCCGTGCTCAAGGACCACTACGCGGACGGCCTCCCGCTGGTCCGGGCCCTGGGGGCCGCGATCGCGGGCCTGGCGGGCCAGGGCAACGGTGACGGCAGCGAGCTGAGCGCCAGCCAGCTGGAAGTGGGCATCCTGGCCCGGGACCGGGCGCACCGGACGTTCCGCCGGCTGACCGGGCCGCGGCTGGAAGTGCTGCTGACCGAGGCGGCCGCCGCAGAGGGAACGAGCACGGGCCAGGACACCCCCGCCACGGGCAGTGACGAGCCGCAGCCCGGCGAGGCCGCCAGCCCCGACGACGGGGTGACCCCGTGACCGGCACCATGGCCGAGCTGGCCGCCACAACGGGCATCGACGTGCCCACCGGCCTGCTCATCGGCGGCCAGTGGACCAAGGGCCGGGACGGCGGGCTCATCGGGGTCACCGACCCGGCCACCGAGGAGATCATCGCCGAGGTGGCCGACGCCACGGCGCAGGACACGCTCGACGCGGTCAGCGCCGCCTCGGCCGCGCTGCCCGGCTGGGCCGCGACCGCCCCCCGCGAGCGGGCCGAGTGCCTGCGCCGGGCCTGGTCGCTGATGATCGCCAAGTCCGACGCGCTGGCCCGGCTGATGGTCTGTGAGAACGGCAAGGCGCTGCCGGACGCCCGGGCCGAGGTGATCTACGCCGCCGAGTTCTTCCGCTGGTACGCCGAGGAGGCGGTCCGGATCGAGGGCTCGGTCCTCACCGCCCCGGCCGGCACCAACCGCATCCTCGTCACCCGGCAGCCGGTGGGTGTCAGCGTGCTCATCACCCCGTGGAACTTCCCGGCCGCGATGGCCACCCGGAAGATCGGGCCGGCTCTGGCCGCCGGCTGCACCGTGGTGCTCAAGCCCGCCAAGGAAACCCCGCTGACCGCCCTGGCCGTGGCCGACATCCTGGGCCAGGCCGGGGTGCCGGACGGCGTGGTCAACGTGGTGACCACCTCCTCGGCCAGCCGGTTCAGCCAGACCGTGCTGGCCGATCCCCGGGTCAGGAAGCTGTCGTTCACCGGGTCCACCGAGGTCGGCCGGGTGCTGCTGAAGGCCGCAGCCGACAGCGTGATCAACTGCTCCATGGAGCTGGGCGGCAACGCCCCGTTCCTGATCTTCGAGGACGCCGACATCAGCGCGGCGCTGGAGGGCGCGTTCCTGGCCAAGATGCGCAACGGCGGGGAGGCGTGCACCGCCGCCAACCGCTTCTACGTGCACGAGGCGGTCGCCGACGAGTTCACCGCGGCGTTCGCGGCCCGGCTCGGGGCGCTCAAGGTCGGGCCGGGCCTGGACGACGGCACCGAGCTGGGCCCGCTGGTCAACGAGGACACCCGGTCCAAGGTGGCCACCCTCGTGGACGAGGCCACCAGCGCGGGCAGCCGCGTGGTCACCGGCGGCTCCGTCCCGGACCGCCGCGGCTACTTCTACGCGCCCACCGTGCTGGACAACGTGCCGCCCGGCGCGGGCATCCTGGACGAGGAGATCTTCGGCCCGGTCGCCCCGATCGTCCGGTTCAGCTCCGAGTCCGACGCGGTCTCCTGGGCCAACAACACCGAGTACGGCCTGGTCTCCTACGTCTATACCCGGGACCTGCGCCGTTCACTGCGGGTGGCGGAGGCCCTGGAGGCCGGGATGATCGGCATCAACCGCGGCGTGGTCTCGGACCCGGCGGCCCCGTTCGGCGGGGTCAAGCAGTCCGGGATCGGCCGCGAGGGAGGACACGACGGGTTGCTGGAGTTCACCGAGACCAAGTACATCGCCGTTAACTGGTGACGTGCCGCGCAGGGAGCGGGGGCGCCGCCGCGACACTCCCGGACACCCACCCCACCTGGTGCGGGCGCGCGCCGCTGTGCCGTAGGGTCTGGTGAGCGACCATGGATAGACGAATCTTCGGGCTTGAGAACGAATACGGGGTCACCTGCACCTTCCGTGGCAGCCGGCGGCTGTCCCCGGACGAGGTAGCCAGGTACCTCTTCCGCCGCGTGGTCTCGTGGGGTCGCAGCAGCAACGTGTTCCTGCGCAACGGGGCCCGGCTCTACCTCGACGTGGGCAGCCACCCTGAGTACGCCACGCCCGAGTGCGACAACATCCTCGACCTGGTGGTGCACGACAAGGCGGGGGAGCGGATCCTCGAGGGCCTGCTGGTCGACGCGGACCGGCGGCTGCGCGAGGAAGGCATCGCCGGTGACATCTACTTGTTCAAGAACAACACCGACTCGGCCGGCAACTCCTACGGCTGCCACGAGAACTACCTGGTCGGCCGGCACGGCGAGTTCGGCCGGCTGGCTGACATCCTGATCCCGTTCCTGGTCACCCGGCAGGTGATCTGCGGCGCCGGCAAGGTGCTGCAGACCCCGCGCGGCGCGGTCTACTGCGTCAGCCAGCGCGCCGAGCACATCTGGGAAGGCGTCTCCTCGGCCACCACCCGGTCCCGGCCCATCATCAACACCCGGGACGAGCCGCACGCGGACGCCGAGCGGTTCCGGCGGCTGCATGTGATCGTCGGCGACTCGAACATGAGCGAGACGACCATGCTGCTCAAGGTAGGCGCGACCGACCTGGTGCTGCGGATGGTCGAGGCGGGCACCGTGATGCGCGACCTGACCCTGGAGAACCCGATCCGGGCCATCCGGGACGTGAGCCACGACATGACCGGCCGCCGCAAGGTCCGGCTGGCCAACGGCCGGGAGGCCAGCGCGCTGGACATCCAGCGCGAGTACCTGGCCAAGGCCAAGGACTTCACCGACCGGCGCGGGGCCGACGCGATCACCCAGCGGGTGCTGGACCTGTGGGAACGCACCCTGCACGCGGTGGACACCGGCAACTTCGGCCTGGTCGACCGGGAGATCGACTGGATCACCAAGTACCAGCTGATCGAGCGGTACCGCGGCAAGCATGACCTGCCGCTGTCCTCGCCCCGGGTGGCCCAGCTCGACCTGGCCTACCACGACGTGCACCGCGGCCGCGGCCTGTACTACCTGCTGCAGCGGCGCGGGGCCGTGGCCCGGACCGCACGCGACATCGACATCTTCGAGGCCAAGTCGGTCCCCCCGCAGACCACCCGGGCCCGGCTGCGCGGCGAGTTCATCCGCCGCGCCCAGGAGCGGCGCCGCGACTTCACCGTGGACTGGGTCCACCTCAAGCTCAACGACCAGGCCCAGCGGACGGTGCTGTGCAAGGACCCGTTCCGGGCCGTCGATGAGCGGGTGGAGAAGCTCATCGCGGGTATGTAGCTGAGCGGGTGGAGAAGCTCATCGCAGGTATGTAGCTGAGCGGGTGGAGAAGCTCATCGCAGGTATGTAGCTGTGAATTTGCTGATAATCGCCTGAGGGCCTTTTCCGGCGATTTTCCGTGCCGCAGGCCCAGCGCAGCGTTCCACCAGGCTGCCCGTTCCTCGTGGATTGGTCCAGATACCGTAATGAGCAGGCAGCGGAACCTGGGCACTGTGGTTGGTTGATGCCGGTAGGCTGGCGTCGCTTCAACGTCGGAGATGACAAGGTTCCCTTTCTATGCGACGCATTGCTGCCCTGCTGTCCGTCCCCCTGCTGGCCGTCCTGGCCCTGGCCGGATGCGGATCGTCCACGTCCTCGTCCAGCCCCAGCGTCTCGGTGAGCGGGCAGTTCGGCAAGGATCCGACTGTCACTATCCCGAAGGCGAGCGCCGGGAAGGCGCTGGCCGTCAAGACCCTGGTCAAGGGCAACGGCCCGGCGCTGACCAAGTCCGACGCCTTCGTCGGGAACTATGCCGTCTACATCTGGAGCGGCAAGACGAGCAAGCTCGCCGAGAGCACGTTCGCGACCAAGAGCCCGGCCCTGTTCAGCGGGCAGCTCCTGCCGGGGCTGGAGAGCGCCCTGCAGGGCAAGAAGATGGGCAGCCGGGTGCTGGCCGTCATCCCGCCCGCCCAGGGCTACGGCAAGACCGGGAACTCCCAGGCCGGGGTGACCGCCAACGACACTCTCGTGTTCGTGGTGGACATGATCAGGGAATTCCCGAACACCGCGTCCGCCGCGGGCAGCAAGGTGTCCAGCGGCGGCGGCTCCCTGCCCAGCGTCACGGCCAAGGCCGGGGCGGCCCCCGTCATCACCATCCCGAAGTCCGGGAAGGCCCCGCAGGGGCTGGTGATCAAGACGCTGATCAAGGGATCGGGCCCGACAGTGACCAAGGGGCAGACCGTGGTCACCCAGTACGTGGGCCAGATCTGGCGGACCGGCAAGGTCTTCGACTCGTCCTGGACGCGGGGCACGCCGTTCGGGTTCACGATCGGCGCCACGCCCAGCCAGGTCATCACGGGCTGGGACAAGGGCCTTATCGGGCAGACCGTGGGCAGCCGGGTCATGCTGGTCGTCCCGCCCACCGACGGTTACGGCAAGACGGGCAGCTCGCAGGCCGGGATCAAGGGCACGGACACGCTGGTGTTCGTGGTCGACATCCTCGGTGCGGTCAGCCCGGCCACGTGACGATATAAGGCGGCGGGCTGCGGAGGTCCGGGGGCCCGGAACGGATAGGCTCCCGTCGCCATTTGGTGCATCCCGGAGGCGGCCTGCTCGTCAGCCGAGAGTTTGCCGAGTCCGGAATTAAGGATGAAGGCACCCGCGCTGACCCGGGCGGGCATATCGCGGATGTAAGGACGCGAGTCGCAGGCAGGCTCCTTAACTGCGGGCCTAACTGGCCCGCGGCCCGCCTGCCGGGCGGCCCAGCAGTGCGGCCGCGTGCCGTCCAGCCGCCGCCGCGGCCAGGAAGTACGCCAGGTCCTCGTCCAGGCCGCGGCCCATGCTGGACAGCCGCACCGGGCAGTCGCGCAGCACCTCGGCCAGGCCGTCGGTGCTCACGCTGACCAGCGTGTGCCGGCCAGCCAGCGTGGCCGCCTGCGCCGCCACCCGCGCGCCGAACGCCCCGGGCAGCTCGGGCACCACCACGTCGGCGCGGGCCAGCGCGACCCGGCCGTAGGAGGTCAGGCTGTGGTGCGACACCCCCTGATGGCGTTCCCGCGGATCAGCCTCGCTGACCCGCAGTGAGGCGACCGGGCGCCCGCCGAGCACGGCGGCCGCGTTGACCGCCTCGCCGCAGGCCACCCCGGAAAAGCCCCACCGTGTCCCGGTGCCCAGGTTGCCCGGCCCCTGGGCCACCACCACGACGTCGGCTCCGAGCACGTGCCGCGCGGCCAGCAGCCCGGTGTGCAGCGTGACGGCCTCGAGGTCGCCGCCAAAGGACTGGCCTACGGTTACTGTCCCGCGCAGCCACCCCGCCTCACGCAGCCCGGCGCAGCTGCGGGAGAACCACAGCGGCAGCGCCCCGCCGTCGAGCATCACGTACACCGCGGCCGGCGGGGTAGCGGCCGGGCCCGCGGCGCGCAGCGCGGCCAGCACTGCGGGCAGCGCCGAATGCAGGTCGGCGATCACGACCGGCAGGCCGTTGAGGTCGTCCGCGTCGCGCAGCACCTCATGGTGCGGTGAGCCCTGCTCGTCGGCGCCGAGCACGGTGGCCTGCAGCGGCGTGTACCGCGCCTTGACCAGGTGCCCGGGACCGGACGGGTCGGCGGGGAGCCGGTCAGGCAACGCCACCACCAGGGCGTAACCCCCGGTGCCCAGGCCGAGGGCGAGCGCGCTGGTGTTCAGCAGCAGCCGGTCGCCGGGCCCGGGCCGGCCGGTCAGCTCGGGGTAGGCCAGCGCCCGGATGGTGCCCTCACTGGTGGTTACGTCCAGTTCGACCGCACCACGCCATTCGCGGCGCACCGCCAAAACCACGCCACTGCGCCACCTGATCACTCCCGCAGGGTAGCGTCAGGTACCGATCGGGGGCGGGGAGCGGCGAGGAACGGGAATGTCACGACGCAAGACGGAGCGGCTGCTGGGCCTGGTGGTCTGCCTGCTGTCCAGCCCGCGGTACCTGACCGCGGTCCAGATCCGCGCGGCGGTGCCCGGCTACCCGGAGTCGTTCGAGGCGTTCAAGCGGATGTTCGAGCGGGACAAGGAAGAACTCCGGGAACTGGGCATCCCGCTGGAGACGGGCTTCAACTCCGCGGGCGAGGACGAGGCGGGCTACCGCATCCCGCGGCAGGCCTACGTGCTGCCGGAGATCCGGCTGGAGCCGGACGAGGCCGCGGTGCTTTCCCTGGCCGCGCGGGTCTGGCGGCAGGCTGAGCTGGCCGGGGCCGCCGCGGGCGCGCTGCTCAAGCTGCGCGCGGCCGGGGTGGACGCCGAGGAAACCGCTGAGACCGGCATCGAGCCGCGGCTGCTGGCCGGCGAGGCGGCGTTCGGCCCGCTGTGGGAGGCGGTGCGGGACAGGCGGCCCGTCACTTTCGCCTACCGTGCGGCCGGCCGGAGCGAACCGCAGCAGCGCCACCTCCAGCCGTGGGGGGTGGTGAACCGGCATGGCCGCTGGTACGTGGCCGGGCATGACAGTGACCGGGATGCGGCCCGCGTGTTCCGGCTCAGCCGTATCGAGGGTGACGTGCGGTTCAGCGGGCCCGCCGGGTCGGTGGCCGTACCGGAGGGCACCGACGTGCGGGAGACCGTCCGCGAGTGGGACACCCAGCCGCCGGCGCAGCAGCGGACCGCGGTCCTGCGGGTGCGCCAGGGGGCGGGGCTCGGGATCCGGCGGCACGCCACCATGGCCGGCAGCGCAGGCAGCGCAGGCAGCGCAGGCAGCACAGGCAGCACAGGGGGCACAGGCGGCACGGGTGCGGGCGGCACCGGGACCGGGCTCACGCCCGGCTGGGACACGCTCAGTGTCCCGTTCTCCGACGTGACCTGGTTCGCTGAGCACGTCGCGTCGTTTGGCACGGACGTGATCGCGCTCGAGCCCGCCGACCTCCGGGAGGCCGTCATCACCCAGCTGAAGGGAGCGCTGGCGTGAGCACCCCCGCCAAGCCCCCGCCGCGCGGCAGCGCGGGGACCAGCACCGCCCGGCTGCAGCGCCTGCTGGCCCTGGTGCCCTACGTGGTCAGCCGGAAGGTGGTCGGGCTGGCCGAGACCGCCGCGGCCTTCGGGATCAGCGAACGCGAGCTGGTGGACGATCTCAACCTGCTGTGGTGCGTGGAACTCCGCTCACCGGACCCCTACTGCCCGATCGACCTGTCCTACGAGGGTGGCGAGATCGTCGTCAGCCAGGCCGAGTCGATGGACCGGCCGCTGCGCCTGGCTGTGGACGAGGCCAGCGCGCTGCTGGTCGCGCTGCGGATGCTGGCCGAGATCGGCCAGGTCGCCTCGATCCCCGGCCTGGACGAGGGCCAGGCGCTGAACCGGACCATCGCCAAGCTGGAGGCGGCCGCCGGGGAGGCCGCCGCGGCCAGCACCCAGGTGGCCATCCAGGTGGACAAGATCGCCCAGCAGGCGGTGCTGGACCAGCTCCGCGACGCCCTGACCCGGCACCGCCGGGTGCACCTGTCTTATTACGTCCCGGGCCGGGATGAGGCCACCGAGCGGGACGTGGACCCGATGCGCCTGCTGATCGTGGAGGGCCGCACCTACCTGGAGGGCTGGTGCCGCCGGGCGGATGCGGTCCGGCTGTTCCGCCTGGACCGGGTGCTGGGCCTGGACGTCCTGGAGGTGGCGGCCGAGGTGCCGGCCGGCGCGGAGCCGAAAGACGTGGACCAGGGGCTGTTCCAGCCGTCCCCGGCGGATCTCAACGTGATCATCGACCTGGCCCCGCTCGGCCGCTGGGTGGCGGAGTATTACCCCTGCGACAGCATTGAGGAACTCGGCGACGGGCGGCTGCGTGTCTCGCTGCGCACCCCGGACCCCGGGTGGGTCCGGCGGCTGGCCCTGCGGCTGGGGGAAAGCGGCCGGATCGTGGCCCCGGCCAGCCTCGATGCCCAGGTCAGGGAGGATGCGTCGGCCGCGCTGGCGCAGTACGCTTAAGGCCGGGATAGGCGCAAGGCGGGGCAATTACCCCGCCGGGGAGCGTGCGTGCCCGCGGCCGGTCCGTTCGACGCGGGCGGCGACCAGGCCGTGCCTGAGCGCGGGACGAACGTATGATGTGTAGGCTCTGCCCATAGTGATCCAGGCGCGGGACATGCAGTCCCCGGTGAAGAGGCGGAAATGATTGGCGACCTGTTCGACAGTCCGTGGAAGATCCTCATCGTCGCCGTGGTGCTGATTGTGCTCTTCGGCTCGAAGAAGCTGCCCGACGCGGCGCGCTCCCTCGGCAAGTCGATGCGCATCCTGAAGACCGAAGTGTCGGACCTGCACCACGAGGACAAGGCCGAGACGGAGACGCCGGCCCCCGCGATCACGTCCCAGCCGAACCAGCAGCAGGTCGACGTGCTCCAGCAGCAGATCCGCGACCTCCAGGCGAAGCAGTCCGCCGCGGAGGCGGCCAAGGTCAGCGGGGCCCCGGTCACCGAGACCCAGCACACCCAGGCCGGCTGAGCCGGCTCTGCGTTCGTAACCCGCCATGGCCAAGCTGGGTGACACCGTCAAGGGAGCGCGGGTCCTGAGCGCGCGCATCCGGGCGGCGGAGGCTTCAGATCCGGAAGGCCGGATGTCGCTCATCGATCACATCCGCGAGCTCCGGAACCGGGTCGTCAAGATCGCCCTGGCCCTGATCGTGGGCACCGGCGTCGGGCTGGTGTTCTTTACGACCGGGTGTGGCACTTGATCGAGCGCCCGTTCTGCTCGGCCAAGATCAACGGCCACACCGGCTGCCACGGCCTCGGCCACCAGCTGGTCCTGGCAGGCGTCCTGGACCCATTCATGCTGCGGGTGGAGGTCGCGTTCTTCTTCGGGCTGGTCGTGACCAGCCCGATCTGGCTTTACCAGATCTGGGCGTTCGTCGCGCCGGGGCTGTACAAGCGGGAGAAGCGCTGGACCTACGCGTTCGTGGGGACCGCTGTCCCGCTGTTCCTGGTCGGGGCCGGGATCGCCTACTTCGCGATGAGCCGGGGCCTGGCCTACCTGCTCGGCCTGACCCCGAACGGCGTGCTCAACCTGCCGCCGGTCTCCACCTACCTCGGCTACTTCTTCGGCATGATGCATCGGCTTCGGGCTGGCCTTCGAGCTGCCGCTGCTGCTGCTGATGCTCAACATGGCTGGCGTGCTTACCCACCAGTTCTTCCGCAAGTGGCGCCGGCTCATCATCTTCGGCGTGTTCGTGTTCGCCGGCATCGCCTCGCCCAGCCCGGACCCGCTCACCATGCTCCTGCTGGCCGGCCCGTGCGTGCTGCTGGTCGAAGCGGCCGAGCTGCTCATCTGGATGAACGACCGGCGGCGGGCCACCCGGGCCTCGCTGTACGAGGGCCTGGCCGATGACGAGCTGGCCCCGCTGGACGACGCCGACCCTGTCGACTCCGACCGCCGCTAGCCCTCCGCAGCACGGGCCCTCCGCAGCACCCGGCCCGCAGCCCCGCTTGTCTGCGGATTCACCTAGGCTGGGCGTATGTCCACCCCTGCCACCCCGGCGCAGCGCTATGCCGCCTTCCGGCAGCGGAGCGAGGACGGGGCCGAGTTCGCCGCGTTCCAGGGGCTGTACGACTTCGCGTTCGACGAGTTCCAGCGGCGCGCCTGCCAGGCACTGGCCGGCGGGCACGGCGTCCTCGTCGCCGCGCCGACCGGCTCCGGCAAGACCGTTATCGGCGAATTCGCCGTCCACCTGGCGCTGGCCGAGGGCCGCAAGTGCTTCTACACCACGCCGATCAAGGCACTGTCCAACCAGAAGTACAACGACCTGGCCCGGCGCTACGGGGCCGGCCAGGTGGGCCTGCTGACCGGGGACAACAGCATCAACGGCGAGGCGCCGGTGGTCGTGATGACGACCGAGGTGCTGCGCAACATGCTCTACGCCGGCTCACCCACCCTGTCCGGCCTGGCCTACGTGGTGCTGGACGAGGTGCACTACCTGGCCGACCGCTTCCGCGGCGCGGTCTGGGAAGAAGTCATCATCCACCTGCCGGACTCGGTCCGGGTGGTCGCGCTGTCCGCGACGGTCAGCAACGCCGAGGAGTTCGGTGACTGGCTGGCCCAGGTCCGCGGCGGCACCACGGTCATCGTGGACGAGCACCGGCCCGTCCCGCTCTGGCAGCACATGCTGGCCGGTGGCCGGCTCTACGACCTCTTCCTCGAGTCCGGCCCCGGCCGGCCGCCGCGCGGTGGTGGTCGCGGGACGCCGGACGGGGCGCCCGGGGACCCTGGCCCGGCTGATCAGCGCCGGGCGCAGGTCAACCCGGAACTGCTGCGGCTGGCGCGGCGGGATGACTGGGCGGCCAGGAAGGCGCCATCCCGGCCGGCCCGGGGTGCCCGGCGGCCCGTGCGCTTCCGGGCGCCGCGCCGCCCGGATGTCATCGACCGGCTGGACCGCGCGGGGCTGCTCCCGGCGATTACCTTCATCTTCAGCCGGGCCGGCTGCGAGGCCGCGGTCCGCCAGTGCCTGGACGCCGGGGTCCGGCTCACCACGCCCGACGAGGTCACCGTGATCACCGAGATCGCCGAGCGGCGAACCCGGGACATCCCCCAGGCCGACCTGCCCGTACTCGGTTACGGCGAATGGCTCACCGGCCTGCAGCGCGGCATCGCCGCGCACCACGCCGGGATGCTGCCCACCTTCAAGGAAGTGGTCGAGGAACTCTTCGAGGCGGGCCTGGTGCGCGCGGTCTTCGCCACCGAGACGCTGGCCCTGGGCATCAACATGCCGGCCCGCACGGTGGTCGTGGAGCGGCTGGACAAGTGGAACGGCGAGACCCACGCGGACCTGACCCCGGGGGAGTACACGCAGCTCACTGGCCGGGCGGGGCGCCGGGGCATCGACGTGGAGGGACACGCTGTGGTGCTCTGGCAGCCCGGCGTGGACCCGCTGGCCGTGGCCGGGCTGGCGGGCACCCGCACCTACCCGCTCAACTCCAGCTTCCGCCCTTCCTACAACATGGCGGTGAACCTGGTCGGCCAGGCGGGCCTGGACAAGGCGGCCGCGCTGCTGGAGTCGTCGTTCGCCCAGTTCCAGGCGGACCGGGCGGTGGGCGGCATCGCGCGGCAGGCCCGCCGCAGCCGGGCCGCCCTGGCCGAGCTCGGCCCGGCCTGCGAGCGCGGGAACTATGCCGAGTACCACGCGCTGCGCCAGGAACTGGCCGGCCAGGAGGCGGACGTGTCCCGGGAACGCTCGGCGGACCGCTGGGCGCAGGCCCGGCAGTCGCTGGAGCAGCTGCGCCGCGGAGACATCATCCTGGTCCCCGGCGGCCGCCGGGCGGGCCTCGCGGTCGTCCTGGATCCCGGCCTGACCAGCCCCCCGTCCCGCGGCGCAGATCACCGGCGCCCGGACCGCCGGGGCTCTGACCGCCGGGGGAGGGGCCCGCGCGACTCCGGCCACGGCCGGGCGGCCGCCCCCCCGGGCGCCAACGACCCGCTGCCCCTGGTGCTCACGTCCAACCGGCAGGTCAAGCGGCTCTCCCCGGCCGACTTCCCGGTCCCGGTCACCCCGATCGACCGGATGCGCATCCCGAACAGCTTCAGCGCCCGCTCGCCGCAGCACCGGCGGGACCTGGCCTCGACCATGCGTAACAAGGTGGCAGGACGGGATCTTGGCCGCCATCCGCGGTCGCCGGAGGGGGCACGGCCGCCGCGCGCCGGGGGGGACGAGATCACCCGGCTGCGCCGCGAGCTGCGCCAGCATCCCTGCCACGGCTGCCCGGACCGCGAGGCGCACGCGCGGCAGGCGGAGCAGCGGACGCGGCTGGAGCGTGAGGTGGCCGCCCTGGAGAGCAGGGTGGCGGCCCGTTCCCACGTGATTTCCCGAACCTTTGACCGGGTCTGTTCCGTTCTGCAGCACCTGGGCTACCTCGACGAGGGCGCGGTCACCCCGGACGGCAGGCGGCTCGCGGACCTCTACACCGAGCTCGACCTGCTGGCCGCCGAATGCCTGCGCCGCGGGCTGTGGGAGGGGCTGGACCCGGCGGAGCTGGCCGCCTGCGTGTCGGTGCTGACCTTCGAGTCCCGGCAGGCCGATGACGACGCCGCGCCGCGGATGCCAGGCGGCCCGGTCCGCGACGTGGTGGCCTCGATGATCTCGGTGTGGGGCGAGCTGGACGAGGTCGAGAAGGACAACCAGCTGTCGTTCCTGCGCGAACCCGAGCTGGGCTTCGCGTGGGCCGCGCACGCCTGGGCGCGGGGCAAGCCGCTGGAGACCGTGCTCCGCACGGACCTGACCCCCGGTGACTTCGTCCGTGCGGTCAAGCAGCTGATGGACCTGCTCGGCCAGATCGCCGTCGCGGCCGGGCCCGGGTCGGAGCTGGCCGGCACGGCGCGCGCGGCGGTGACGGCGCTGCGCCACGGCGTGGTCGCGTACACCTCGGTGGGTTAGCGACGCCACGCCGCCGGCCGGCCGCCTGATCACCCCGGCGCGGGTCTACTCCATCCGCTGAGGCGGCGGGCCGCCGCCTGGCCCCGGCCCGGGCGGCGGCTGGTGACGGCCGTGCGGCCCGTGCTGTGGCTCGGGCGGCAACGGGTCCTCCGGGGCGGACCCGGGCCAGACCAGCAGGACCGGGCAGGCCGCGTGGTCCACCACGAACCGGGCCGCCTTGCCCAGGCTCCTGGGACCGGCCTCGGCGCCCTGGCGGGCCAGGATAAGCAGGTCCGCGCCGCGGGCCGCCTCCACCACCTCCCGCTCGGGGCGGCCGCGCCGGCGCAGCGGCCGGGCCGGGCGGCCCAGCCGGGCGGCCGCGGCCGCCAGCATCTCGGTGGCGGCCGCCTCGGTCATGGCCTCCAGTTGCGCACCGGGCCCGGCGCCTGCCCGGCCCAGCAGCGCGGTGAACGCGCCCTGCGCCGCGTCCACCGCCCCGGTGTCCGTGACGTGCAGCAAGGTCACGTCATCGGCGGGCGCCCGCGCCAGCGCCGCGTCCACGCACGCCATCCAGCTTTCCTCAGTCACCCACACGAGCACCGTCATGGGTATCAGTCTCGCGCCCCGATATCCGGTTGCGCGGCGCAACCGGGAACCGTCACGCTGGCCGCATGGAGGTTAGCGTCCAGGTCCGGCGGGCCCGCCCGGACGAGTGGGCCACGGTCCGCGATGTGCGGCTGGCCGCGCTGGCCGATGCCCCGGACGCGTTCGCGTCCACCCTGACGCGGGAACTCGGCCGCACCGGAGCGCAGTGGCGGTCCCGGATCGGGGCCTGGCCGTGGTTCCTGGCCTGGCGGGCTGGCGCACCGGCCGGGCTGGTCGCCGCCGTGCCCGATCAGGCCGCCAGCGGGCCGCCCGCCGCGGGGCGGCGGGGCTGGCATCTCGTCTCCATGTGGGTCTGCCCGCCGGCCCGCGGGCACGGCGTGGCCGACCTGCTGGTCGGCGCGGTCATGGATCATGCGCAGAACGCGGGCGCGCCCCGGGTGACCCTGTGGGTGGCCGTCGGCAACGCCCGCGCCTGCGCGTTCTACCGGCGAATGGGGTTCACCGCCACGGGCCGGCGGCAGGTCTACCCGCGGGATGGGGCGGCCCCGCTGGACGAGGAGGAACTGGCCCGCCCGGTCAGATCCGCAGCACCGCCCACAGTGCCACGGTGACCAGGACCAGCCCGGCGGGCACGGTGAGCAGCCCGAGACGGGTGAACTCACCCAGGTCGGTGTGCTGGTCGCGGTCGGCCAGCAGGCGCCGCCACAGCAGCGTGGCCAGCGAGCCGGCGTAGGTCAGGTTCGGGCCGACGTCCACCCCGATCAGCACGGCAAGCACCGGGCCCGGGCAGGCCAGCAGCCCCTGCCCGGCCAGCACGGACAGCAGCACCAGCACCGCGGGCAGGTTGTTGACCACGTTCGCGAGCAGGGCCGCGAGCCCGGCCAGGGCCAGCAGGGAGGGCAGCGACGAACCGGCCGGGATCACCCGGGCCAGCACGGCGCCCAGCCCGTTGTACACCACCGCCTCGACGACGATGCCCAGGCCCAGCACGAACAGCAGGAACGGGATGCTCGCCGCGCGGATGAGCCCCGCCGGCCGGTCCTGGCCGCGGACCAGGCTGCCGGCCGCCAGCACCACCGCCCCGGCCGCCGCCGCCCAGGCGGGATTCACCCCGGCCAGCGAGGTGAGCACGAATCCGGCCAGCGTGGCCAGCACCGTGACCAGCGCGAAGCGCGGGACGCGGGGGAGTGGCCCGCGGGCGGTGCTGGCCGTGGCCGGCGCCGCTGCGGCCAGGTCTCCCGCGAAGAACCAGCGGAAGGCCGCGTACTCCACGGCGATCGCCACCAGCCACGGCACCGCCATCAGCGCGCCGAAGTGGATCAAGGTCAGCCCGGCCACCGAGAACGCCAGCAGGTTCGTCAGGTTGGACACCGGCAGCAGCAGGGACGCCGAGTTGGCCAGGTGGGTGCACGCGTACACGTGGGGCTTGGGCCGGACCCGGAGCCGGGTCGCGGTGTCGTGCACCACGGGGGTCAGCAGCACCACGGTCGTGTCCAGGCTGAGGACCGCCGTGGTGACGGAGGCGAGGCCGAACACGCCCCCCAGCAGGCGCACCGGCGAGCCCCGGCTGGCCCGGGCCAGCCGGGCGCCGGCCGCCGCGAACAGGCCTTCCTGCTGGCAGACGTACCCCACGACCAGGATCGCGCCGAGGAACGCCAGCACCGGCAGCAGGCGGCCGGTCTGCGACCGGGCCTGATGCCAGGGCAGTGCGCCGGTGACGATCACCAGGACCGCGGCCGGGACCGCGGCGGCCGCCTCCGGCAGCCACCTCGGCCGGGTGATCGCGGTGGCCAGCAGGACCGCGAGCAGCACGCCGGAGAGCGCCTCGGCGGCTGGCCCGTGCACCAGCCCGGTGGCAGATGTGGCGGACAGGGTCCGGTCCCTTCACTGCGGCTGGCCTGGTTCATCGGATGGCTCGCTGCGGGTCGCTCAACGATACCGGCCGGGCCTGGCAGGATAGCCGGGTGGGATCGACGATGCTTCTGGATACCGCCTCGCTGTACTACCGGGCCTTCTACGGGGTCCCGGACACGCTGACCGCCCCGGACGGTACCCCCGTCAACGCGGTCCGCGGGCTGCTGGACATGATCGCCCGCCTGGTCCGGGGCCGGTCGCCAGGAGCGGTGATCGCTTGCATGGACGCGGACTGGCGGCCGGCCTTCCGGGTGGCCGCGGTGCCCTCGTACAAGGCGCACCGGGCCCGGGCGGACGGCACGGAGGAGGCGCCGCCCGCGCTGACCGCCCAGATCCCGGTGATCGAGCAGGTCCTCGCCGCCCTGGGCCTGGCCATGGCGGCCGCGCCCGGCTACGAGGCGGACGACGTGATCGGCACGCTGACCGCGCGGGCCGCTGGCCCGGTCGAGATCGTCACCGGGGACCGCGACCTGTTCCAGCTGGTGGACGACGAGCGGCCGGTCCGGGTCATCTACACGGTGCGCGGCCTGTCCAAGCTCGACGTGGTGGACGAGGCCGCGGTGACCGCGCGCTACGGGATCCCCGGCCGCGCCTACGCCGACTTCGCCGTGCTGCGCGGCGACCCGAGCGACGGCCTGCCCGGCGTGCCCGGCGTGGGCGACAAGACCGCCGCCGCGCTGGTGCAGGCCTTCGGCGGGATGGGGGCCATCCTCGACGCGCTGGACCGGGGGCACGGCGGATTCCCCAAGGGCAGCCGCCCCAAGCTCGCCGCGGCCCGCGACTACCTGACGGCGGCCATCCCGGTCGTCCGCGTGGCGGCCGACGCGCCGGTTCCCGAGGTCGCGGGCCGGCTGCCGGTCAGCGACCTCGATCCGGAGCGGCTGGCGGCGCTGGACGCCCGCTGGGACCTGGGCTCCTCGCTGCGCCGGGCCGCCACCGTGCTGGCGGGCCGTTAGCGGCGGGCTGGAGCATGCCCCGTAGGGCACGCTCCCGGCGGGCTGGAGCATGCCCGTAGGGCACGCTCCCGGTGGGCTAGAGCACCCGCAGCGCCACCAGGCAGGTGTCATCCTCGGAGTCGGTCGAGCCGAGCGCCTCCAGCACGGACGTGATCAGCTGCTCCGGGTCCCCGATGCCCGCGGCGGCCCGGGCCAGCGTGGCCAGGCCCTCATCCAGGGGCCGGTCCCGGCGTTCCACCAGGCCGTCGCTGTAGAGCAGCAGGACGTCGCCGGCCTCCAGGGTCACCGTCATCGCGTCGTACCCGCTATGCCCGGCCCCGAGCAGGATCCCGGCCGGCTGCCCCAGGGGCCGCGCGGTGGCCCCCCGGACCAGCAGCGGCGGCGGGTGACCCGCCTGGGCCCAGGTGAGCCGGCGGCTGGGCGGGTCGAAGTAGCCGGCCACCACCGAGGCGGTGTGCTCGGGGGCGACATGGTGCACGAGGTCGTTGAGCCAGCCCACCAGCCGTTCCGGCGGTGCCCCGGTGATGGCCAGCCCGGCGAGGGCGCCGCGCAGCCGGGCCATGCCCGCCGCCGCGTCCAGGCCGTGGCCAGCCACGTCGCCGATCGCGAGCAGGACATCGCCTGGCGGCATCTCGGCCGTGATGTACCAGTCGCCGCCGACCCGGCTATCCGCGGACGCGGGCAGGTAGCGGACTACCGCGCGCAGGCCAGGCAGGTCGAACGGGGCCTCGTGCAAAGGCAGGATGGCGCGCTGCAACTCGAGGGTGACGTGGCGTTCCTGCAGTAATGCCGCGGCCAGTGCGGTGGGGTCACCGGGGGCCCGCTCGCTGTTACGCGGGCGCAGCGTGAACGGGCCGGACGCGGCCGCGAACGCCGACCGGGCCGCGGCGCGGTCCAGTGCGGCCGCGCCGCCAGGCTCCAGGGGAGCCGGGGAACTAACGATTTCAGGAGTCATCGCCGTTCATATCGTGAGCTGAGGTACACCAAGAGTGAGGCATGGGGGGTGTTCCTGTCTAGATCGGGACAGGCTGCCGCCCGGACCGGGCGGCAGAGCCTCGTCAGCGGCAAGAAACACCCCGTGGTTAGATGGCCCCCATGCAGACCTGGCATGCACTTTCCCCGTATGGACCAGGCGGGTTCCGTGGGTAGCGGGCACCCCGTCGCCGCCTGGACAGAACTATATCCAGCGGAGCGGCTGCGGCTGGCGGCGGACGCCGCCGGGGCGGCCGGGCTGGGCGCCCTGCTGCTCACCCCGGGCCCCGATCTGCGGTACGTGACCGGCTACGACGCGCAGCAGCTGGAGCGGCTCACCTGCCTGGTGCTGCCCGCGGCCGGGGACCCGTTCCTGGTGGTGCCGCGGCTGGAGCTGCCCGCCGCGCAGGCCTCGCCCGCCGGGGAGTCCGCCCTGGAGATGATCCCGTGGGACGAGACGGACGACCCGTATGCGCTGGTGGCCCGCAGGCTGGGCCCGGTTTCCTCGGTCGGCCTCGCGGACCGCATGTGGGCCATGATGGTGCTCCGCTTCCGCGCGGTGCTGCCCGCCACCCAGCTGGGCCTGGCCAGCACAGCCCTGAAGGGCCTGCGGTCGCGCAAGAGCCCGGCTGAGGTGGCCGCGCTCCGTGAGGCGGGGGCGGCCATCGACCGGGTGCACGCCGCCGTGCCGGGCTGGCTGCGGCCGGGCCGGACCGAGCTCGATGTGGCGGCGGACATCGCCGCCGCGATCGCCAGCGAAGGCCACGTCCGGGCGGACTTCGTGATCGTCGCGTCCGGGCCGAACGCGGCCAGCCCGCACCACGAGCCGTCCAGCCGGGTCCTGCAGCCCGGCGACGCGGTCGTGGTGGACATCGGCGGCACCATGCCCAGCGGGTACTGCTCCGACTGCACCCGCGTCTACGCCATCGGCAGCCCGCCCGCCGAGTTCACCGCCTACTACGAGGTGCTGCGCAGCGCCCAGGAGGCGGCCTGCGCGGCGGTGCGGCCCGGGGTCACCGCCGAGGCGGTCGAACGCCGCGGCCCGGGTGCCGATCACCGAGGCGGGATACGGCCCCGAGTTCGTGCACCGGACCGGGCACGGGATCGGGCTGGAGACCCACGAGGACCCGTACATCGTGGCCGGTAACGCCGAACCGCTGGCGCCGGGCATGGCCTTCTCCGTCGAGCCGGGGATCTATCCCGGCCCGCACGGGGCGAGGATCGAGGACATCGTGGTCTGCACCGATCAGGGATACGAGCGGCTGAACCACGTCACCCGCGAGCTGGTCGTGGTGGGCGGCGGCTGAGCCCGCCAGGTGTGCTGCCCCGGGGGCCCGGCCGCTGAGCCTGCCGGCCGCTAGGCGTTCGCTGCCTCGCCCGCGGTGACCACCTCCCCGGCCGCGGGGTGCCCGATGGACAGCGCGCTCACCGGGTCGAAGAACTGCAGGTTAGAGGTATCCACGGCCAGCTCGGCCTGCTGCCCGGAGCGGACGTGGCTGCGTGCCGCCACCCGCGCCGTCCACAGCGACTTGCCTTCGGCGATGACGACCGCGGCGTCCTCGTCGTCACCGTCGCCCGCGATATCGCTGATCGTGTCGTGCTTCACCGGGGCGGCGTCGAGCGAGAAGATCACGTGGATCTCGCTGCCCAGCTCCTCCGTCACGTTGGCCTTGACCGTCATCCGCGCCCAGCTGCTGTCGGCGAGCTGCGCGTCCTCGAAGTCCGAGGGCCGGACGCCGAGGATCACCTCACGGCCGAAGTAGGAGTCCAGGCCGGGCTTGGCGTCGATGAGGGAGGCGGGCAGCGGCAGCCGGTGGCCGGCGAAGGTGGCGGCCGGGCCGTCGTCGCGGACCAGGTTGGCCGTGATCATGTTCATCGCGGGCGAGCCGATGAAGCCGGCCACGAACAGGTTCACGGGGGAGTCGAACAGGGTCTGCGGGGTGTCAACCTGCTGCAGCTGGCCTTCGCGCATCACGCACACCCGGTGCCCGAGCGTCATGGCCTCGACCTGGTCGTGGGTGACGTACACGGTGGTGACCCCGAGCCGCTCGTGCAGCTGGGTCAGCGAGGCCCGCATCGACACTCGCAGCTTGGCGTCCAGGTTGGACAGCGGCTCGTCCATCAGGAACGCCTGCGGCTCCCGGACGATCGCCCGGCCCATGGCCACCCGCTGGCGCTGGCCGCCGGACAGCGCGGCGGGCTTGCGCTTGAGGTACTGGTCCAGGCCGAGCATCTTGGCCACCTCGGTCACCCGGCGCTTGATCTCGTCCTTGGGGGTCTTGCGCTGCTGGAGCCCGAAGGCCAGGTTCTGCTCCACCGTCATATGCGGATACAGCGCGTAGTTCTGGAAGACCATCGCGATGTCCCGGTCTTTGGGCGGCAGGTCGTTCACCACCCGGCCGCCGATGGTGATGGTGCCCGAGCTGATCTCCTCCAGGCCGGCGATAGACCGCAGCGCGGTGGTCTTCCCGCAGCCGGACGGGCCGACGAGGACCATGAACTCCCCGTCCTTGATCTCAAGGTTCAGGTCGTCCACCCCCTTGACCCCGCCCGGGTAGACCTTGTTCACCTGGTCAAGGAGGATTTCGGCCATCGGCGCGCTCCGTTGCTCTCCGGGGCACCGCTCCACTGCGGTACCAGTCCAGGGGCTCCCGGGACTCCAGTGGCCGCCGTGAACGCGGTTCCGCCTGACGCCTGTTTCCCCTTCTGGCGCGCAGCGTATCCGGCTTCCCCGGCCGGCTTAAGACAGGCTGTCGTCCTGTTACCTGAGCGTAAAGCCCGTTATCAGGCCGTTACGCTCCGAGGGGCGCAGGTGGCTGGATGCGGATTACCGTATCGGGGTGGAAGACATTGACCGCAAGATCGTCTCGCTGCTGAGCCTCGACGGCCGGATCAGCTTCACTGAGCTGTCCCGGCAGACCGGGCTCTCGGTATCAGCCACGCACCAGCGGGTCCGCCGTCTGGAACGGCGCGGGGTGATCAAGGGGTATGCCGCCATGATTGATCCAGCCGGGGCGGGCCTGCCGCTGACCGCGTTCATCTCCATCAAGCCGTTCGACCCGGCGGCGCCGGACGACGCACCGGAACGGCTCGCCCACCTGCCAGCCATCGAGGCCTGCCACAGCGTGGCGGGTGACGAGAACTACATCCTCAAGGTCCGGGTGGCCTCGCCGACGGCCCTGGAGGACCTGCTGCAGCAGATCCGGGCCTGCGCGGGGGTCTCGACCCGTACCACCATCGTGCTCAGCACGCCGTATGAGAACCGGCCACCGGATCTGGAGCACTCCGGCCAGGGCAGCCCGGTACTGGACGGCACGGGGCTGGACGGCGACGACGCTGAGGGCCCCGGCCCGGGGCGGCGGGCGTCGGCTGATTACCCGCCGCGCGGCGCGGGCGCGCGCAGCCCGTCCAGCATCACGGTGAGCAGCCGCTGGGCCTGGTCGGAATGGGCGGACGGGTACTCGCAGGCGACCGAGATCGCGTGCGACATCTTCAGCAGGTCGGCCACGTCCACGTCCGGCCGTATCTCACCGGCCTGCTGCGCCCGGGCCAGCAAGGGGACCACGGCCTCCCGGACCATCGCGCTGCACGCGCTGACCACCTCGGCGTTCTTGCCGCCCAGCGAGGACATCATCGAGATGGTCAGGTTCCGCTTGGTCGAGGCGAAGGCGACCAGAGCCTCCAGCCAGCGGCCCAGCGCCTCGCTGGCCCCGGTGTTCCCGGCCTGGCCCGAGTATTCCTGGGCGCGGGCGCACAGCGCCTCGACCTGGCTGCGGTAGACGGCCTCGACCAGCGCCTGGCGGGTCGGGAAATGCCGGTACAGGGTGCCGATCCCGACCCCGGCCCGGCGGGCTATCTCGTCGAGGGAGGCGTCGTCGGCCCCGTGCTCGGCGAACGCCGCCAGCGCGGCCTCGATGAGCCGCTGCCGGTTGCGGCGCGCGTCGGCGCGCATCGCCCCCTCAGGAGGGCTGGTCGCGCTCATCCAGACCACCGTGCCCCAAAACGCCCTGCCTCAACATGCCCTGCCTCAACATGCCCTGCCTCAACATGCCCTGCCTCAACATGCCCTGCCTCACCCTGCCCGCCGCGGGGCCGTTAATCAGCTTGCTAAGCGGAGCCTACCTCCGTATAGTAATCGGAGTCAGTCTCCGAATAACCCGCAGACTACCTCGCTTCGTCCCGGTCCTCCACTTCCAGGAGACAACTGTGCCTTCTTCCTCGTCCGCATCCCCAGCGGTCGCGCTGGGCCGCCCGGGCGCGTCCCGGACCCGGGGCCATCCCGGCGTCGCCCTGGTCATCATGCTGTCCGCACAGCTCATGATCATCCTCGACATGACCGTGGTGAACATCGCACTCCCGCATATCCAGGCCGGCCTGCACTTCTCCGCGGCGGGCCTGTCCTGGGTGCTGAACGCCTACACCCTCACCTTCGGCGGCCTGCTGCTGCTCGGCGGCCGGGCCGGCGACATCCTGGGCCGGCGCCGGATGTTCGTGGCGGGGATCGCCCTGTTCACCGTCTCCTCGCTGGCTGGCGGCCTGGCCACCACAGCCTGGTGGCTGCTGACCGCCCGCGCCCTGCAGGGAGTGGGCGGGGCACTGGCCTCGCCCGCGGTGCTGGCCCTGGTCGTGGGGAGCTTCCCGGAGGGCCGCGAGCGGACCCGGGCGCTCGGCATCTACTCGGCCGTGGCCATGGGCGGCGCCTCCCTCGGCCTGGTGCTGGGCGGCGTCATCACCGAGTGGGCGTCCTGGCGCTGGGTGCTGTTCATCAACGTGCCGGTGGGGATCGCCGTGATCGCGATCACCCCGATGTTCATCACCGAGTCGCCCCGCCAGCCCGGCCGGTTCGACGTGACCGGCGCGGTCACCTCGATCGCCGGGATGACCGCGCTCGTCTACGCGTTCATCCGGGCCGCCTCGGACGGCTGGACTGACCGCCTCACCCTGGCCGCCTTCGCGGTGGCCGCGGTGATGCTCGCCGCCTTCCTGCTCACCGAGTCGCGGGCCCGCCAGCCGATCACGCCGCTGCGGCTGTTCACCAGCCCCGCCCGGGCTGGCTCCTATCTGGCCCGGCTGCTGCTGGTGGCGGGGATGTTCGGGATGTTCTTCTTCCTGACCCAGTTCGTCCAGGACATCCTGGGGTTCAGCCCGCTCGCCGCCGGGTTCGCGTTCCTGCCCATGACCCTGACCGTGTTCGCGGTGTCCCGGGCGGCGCCCCGGCTGCTGCCCCGGTTCGGCCCCACCCGGCTGATGGTGGCGGGCATGCTCCCGGTGATCGGCGGCATGGCCTGGCTGGCCCAGGTCTCCACGCAGACCACCTACCTCGGGGGCGTCCTGGGACCGATGCTGCTCATCGGCACCGGGATGGGCATCGTGTTCGTCCCGCTCACGATGGTGTCGCTGGCCGGGGTGGCGCCCGCGGACTCCGGCGCCGCCTCCAGCATGGTGAACGTCACCCAGCAGGTCGGCGGCTCACTGGGGCTGGCCATCCTGGTCACCGTGTTCGGCACTGCCTACCGGAACGCGGCCCGGCACCTGGCCCCGGGGGTGAGCCAGGTAAGCGCCGCCCGCCAGTTGCTCGTGCACGGCATGTCCGCGGCCTTCACGGTCGCCGTCATCTTTGACGCGTGCGTTCTGCTGGTCATCCTGCTGACCAGCCGGACCAGGCCCGGGCCAGCGGTTCAGGCTGAGGGCCGCCCGGCCGCCGGGGCCAGGCCGGTCAGCACGCCACAGTGACCGGCCGGACCGGCAGCCCGGCCGGGAAGGCCGCGCCCTCGGGCACGATGGCGGCCGTGCCGCCGTACTGCCGGGCTGCGTCGGGCAGGGCATCGGCGGGGGTGGCCACCACGGTTGCGCCCTGGAGCAGCGCCAGGTCAAGGAGCATCGTGTACTCGCGGACGCAGCCGTCGGGCGGCGCGGCCAGCACCACGTCGCGCCCGGTCACCGGCGCGGGTGCGGACAGCCGGCCCAGTTCCGCGGCGAGCTGGGCGTGGGTCACCGGAGCCGCCTGCAGCCCGCCGTCCGGCCGGGACGTGTACGGCAGCAGGCCCAGGTCCGCGGAACCGGCGCAGACCGGCGGCCGCAGCCCCCGGGACAGCAGCGACCAGAACGGCACGGTGCCCGCCGCCTCGTCGAAGGAGATGACCTGCCGCACCCACGAGCCGTCCGCCGCGCTCAGCGCGGCCGGCACCAGTGGCTCGGCGGTGATGAGCAGCCGGGCCCCGCAGTCCGTGAGCTGCTCGGCCATCATGGCTATCGTGCTGGCCGCGCCGATCGGAGACGGCACCCCACCAGCCGCCCTGATCGCGTGCACGGCCAGCACGTAGCTCACCGCGTCAGGCACGTACACCCCGACGACGTCCTGTGTGCGCAGCCCGCGCCAGGCCAGCCCGGCCGCGGCGGTCTGCAGGGCCAGGGCCAGGTCCGCGTGGCTGAGGGCCGCCCCCGGCCACGCAGCCTGCCCGCCCACCAGGGCGGAATGTTCCCCCCGGGCCCCCGACCGGTCCACCAGCCGCTGGGTCACGGTGGTGTGAGAGGCTGACATGTCCGTGACCGTCATGCATGCCCTTCTTCCCAGGCTCCTCCGGCCATCCCCCTCCTGACGGCCGGAGGAGCCTTGGCTCTGCGTCCGGCAGTTCCGAGTGAGCCTTGTGCGGGCCCCCATGCCGCACGGGACTAACCGGAACTCTGCGGATGACCCTACGTATGTACGGGCGGGGTCCACATGCGCCGAACTATGCAGTGCCGTGTGTATTTCGGGGCAGAGGGCAGGACGGATTGGTATGTAGGCCGACTTTTTCTGGCGGCCTGCTCAGGCGTCCGGCCTGGGCTGGCGGGCTACCCAGGCGGCGATCTGCGCCCGAGAGCTGAAGCCCAGCTTGGTCAGCATGTTGGCCACGTGCCGGGCCACCGTGGCCTGGCTGATGACCAGCTCGTCAGCGATGGCCCGGTTGCCCAGGCCCCGGGCGATCAGCGCGGCGATCTCGCGCTCCCGCGGGGTCAGGGTGGACGGCATCGCCGCACTGCCGGGCAGCGTGGCCGCCCCCGGGCCGGAGCCCTCGGCGGCGGGGCCGGGCGGGCCATCCCCGGCAGCGCGAGACCGGGGCAGCCAGCCGTCAGCGGCGCCGACGGCCGCGTCCGGCCCGGCCTGAGGTGCGCCTATCGCGTAGCGGACCGCCTCGTCCGCGCCCATCGCGCGGCCCTCTTCCAGCAGGGTGGCCGCCCGCAGCTCACCCAGGGACCGGCGGGCGGGCCCGAGCAGGTCTTCCAGCCGCGCGCCGGCCCCGGCCGAGGGCGGGTGGCCGGCGGCCGCCCGCAGCTCGAGGGCGGCCCCGGCCAGCCTGGCGGCCCGCACCGCCTCCCCGGCCCGGGCCTCCAGGGCGGCGAAAGCCTCCAGCCCGCGGGCCACCGGGAGGCGCTGGCCGGTGGCCAGGCTCAGCGACAGGCTCTCGGTCAGGCTGGTGCGGCACAGGGCCAGGTCACCCTGGATGAGCGCCACCGAGGCGATGCCCGCCAGGCACCGGGCGATCTCCGGGCGCGCGTCGATCTCCTGGTACAGGCTCAGCGCCCCCTGGTAGTGGCTGATCGCGGCCTGGTAGTCGCCGCGCGCGCGGGCCACCCCGCCCAGCCCCACCCGGACCTGGGCCACCCCCCAGCCGTTGTTGTCACGGAGCACGTCCAGGGCCGCCTCGTAGAGGCGCTGGGCCTCGCGCAGGCTGGCCAGCCGGGCCGTGCCGGCCGCCTTGATGCTCAGCGCCAGCCCTTCCTCCCAGTCGTTGCCGAGCTTGTGCGCGGTGGCGGCCGCCTCATCGATGCGGGACACAGCCTCGGCCGGGTTACCCGCCCGCAGGCTGGCCACGGCGAGCAGGCGCAGCGCACCGGCCTCGTGCGGGTCACCCGCCTCCCGGCACAGCTCCAGGCCCTCGCGGGCGCACCGTTCCACGGTGGGGTAGTCCTGCTGTTCGAAGGCCAGGTCGCCGCGGAAGACCAGGGCTGGCCCCCGCACCCCGGCTGGCACGCCCGCCGCGCTGACCAGGAACCGGTCGAACCACTCCGCGCCCTCGGTCACGTCCCCGTGGGTCACCCACGGGTTGCGCATCGCGCCGCAGATGCGCAGCCCCTCGGCGATGTCGCCGCGGCGCAGCGAGGTGCCCAGCGCGAGCCGGTAGTTGGGCATGTCCACGGTGATGGCCCGGTACAGGGCGACCCGCTCCGGCCAGGACGGCGCCCCCCGGACGAACGCCCGCGACACGACGTACTCGCCGTAGCCGAGCAGGTAGTCGCGGTGCCGCAGCCGGAGCACGTCTTCCTCACCCGAGGCGGCGAGCCGGCTGGCCGCGTACTCCTTGATCGTGTCCAGCAGCCGGTAGCGGGACTCACCGCGCAGCTCGTGGTCGAAGGTGACCAGCGACTTGTCGATGAGCGCGGCCATCAGGTCCAGCACGGTGCCGGCCGGGATCTGCCCGTCCGCGCAGACCTGCTCGGCCATGTCCAGGTTCCAGCCCGCGAACACCGACAGCCGCCGCAGCAGGACCTGCTCCGGCTCGCTCAGCAGCTCATAGCTCCAGTCCACCGCGGCCCGCAGGGTCTGCTGCCGGGGCGGGGCGGTCCGGTCACCCGAGGCCAGCAGCCGGAAGCGGTCATCCAGGCGGCTGGCGATCTGCTCCACCGACAGCGCGCGGACCCTCGCCGCGGCCAGCTCGATGGCCAGCGGCATGCCGTCCAGGGTCAGGCACAGCCGCGCTACCGCCGCGGCGTTGTCGATGCCCAGCGCAAACCCGGACCGGGCCGCCGAGGCCCGCTCGGCAAACAGCTGCAGCGCCTCGTGCTGGCCCAGTTCGGACAGGGAGCCCTGATCAAGGCCGGTCGGCACCGAGAGCGGCGGGACCCGCCAGACGGTCTCGCCGCGCACCCGCAGCGGTTCCCGGCTGGTCGCGATCACCCGCATCGACGGGCAGCCCGGCCAGCAGCTGCTGGACCAGCTCCGCGCATCCGTCCACGATGTGCTCGCAGGTGTCCAGGATGATCAGCAGCCGCCGGGCCCGCAGCGCCTCGGCCAGGGTGGCTATCAGCGGCCGGTCCGGCTCCTCGCGGACGCCGAACGTGGCCGCGACCCGCCGCGGGATGAGGTCCGCGTCCGCCGTGTCGGCCAGCTCCACCAGCCAGGCGCCGTCGGGGAATTCCGGGACAAGATCGCAGGCCAGGCGCAGGGCGAGGCGCGTCTTGCCGATGCCGCCCGGGCCGCACAGGGTCAGGGCGCGGACGTCACCGAGCAAGAGCGCGAGCTCGCTCAGGTCGCGCTCCCTGCCTATGAAGCTGTTCGGCTCCGCCGGAAGGTTCCCCGGGGCTGGGGGAGCTGCGGAAGTCATGGCATGAGGACCGTCTGGTTGGTGGCGGGGGGCCAGCGCCCTACGGAGTGTGTTGCTTCAATCACAGACAATTATAGGAACGCTCGTGGTGTAGTGAAGTCAACCGAAATACATCAGTTTGACCATTGTCCACCACTGCGTGCCGCGCCGGGCAGTAATCGGTACCCGGACATGATAACGGAGAGTTACATCTTTTCCGGGGGAGACGGAAAAACCTCGCGTCCAGGGATGCACCGCCGCCCAGCTGCCGTACGGCGAGATCAGCTGCGCCTCGCCGCGGACCGGCGAGGCGGCCCGGCTGGCCACCCGCACGGCCAGTTCCCCGGCAGCGCCGGGCCGGATCTCGACGGCCGCCGTGAGCACGGTGACCTCCAGCTCCGCCGCGATGGCCGCCAGTTCCGCCGCGATAGCCTCCAGTTCGGCCGCGATGGCCTGCTGACCGGCGGGCAGCACCGGCCGCGGCGTGCCGGGAGGCAGGCCCGGGCCCGGGGCAGGCGGGCCGCCCAGCATCACGGCCGTGACGTCCTCCAGGACCTGGCCGAGCGGGTCGCGGATCCGGGCCGCGAGGAAGTAGTGCCCGGGAGCCGCGCCCGCCGCGCCGTGCACGGCCAGGTCCCAGTGCGCGTGGCCGAGCGCGGGCAGGTCGTAGCGCAGTGGGCCGGCCGGCGTGGCCGTCAGCCCGGGCGGGACGTCCAGCTCCACGGCCCCGGCGGCCGGCTCCAGCCCGCAGGCCACGGTGAGGCGGACCGTCGCCGGGTCCGGGCGGCCGGCCACCCCGGGGAGTGCGATCCGGCCGGGGGACAGGTGCACCGCGACCGGGAGGTTCCCGGCCGGGGCGGGCCCCTTGCCGTGCAGCCAGTAGCGGGTGAAGACCGGCTGCGCGGGTTCGGGCGGAGCGGGGGCGGGCTGCGCGGGTTCGGGCGGAGCGGGGGCGGCGGCCGCGGGCCGGGGCCCGCGGGCCCCGGCGCTCCCCGGGAAGGCGCCCGGCCCGGTGAGCGCTGCGGCCCCGGCTGGCCCGGGCTCGCCCGCGGCGGCCGGGACGGCCAGCCCCAGCGTGACGGTCCCGGCGGGCGGCACCACCACCTCGGCCCGGTCCGCCGCCATCGGCAGCGGGGCACCCGCCCCGGCATCCCGGCCGCCGCCGTCCCCGCCGCCCGGGGCCCATGCGTCCTCGACCAGGCTGACGGGCCGGGCCGCGGTCATCCCGGTGAACAGGCTCAGCCGGGCCGCGGTCGCTGACCGGCCGGACAGATCACGAAGCCGGGCCGTGACCCCGTCCTCCCGCCGCGGCGCCCCGCCCCGGCCCGCGGCGAGCGGGTTCCCGCGCGGCTTCAGGGCGGACACCATCACCGGCAGGTCCACGGCGCACAGGCTGGCCGCCGCCGGGCCCGGGCCCGGGTGCAGGCCCGTCTCGCAGGCCAGCAGGTCATGGTTGTACTCCTGGCCGGCCACGGCGAAGCCCGCCTCCCGCCAGTCCCCGGGGCCAGCCGCCAGCGCGTACTCGAACGTGTGGCTCCAGTGCTGCCAGCCGAAGCTGCTCCCGTCGGGCGCGGTCCGCTTGTCGCCGTCGATCCACACCCCCGACGGCCACGCGCTGCACGAGCGCATCAGCGCGATGTGCAGCGTGCCGTCCGGGGAGACCAGGCTGCCCGGCGTGCCCCGGTTCAGCAGCGCCACCGAGCGCGGCGCCAGCACCGGGTCGCGCTCATCCGGCCCGGGGCCCGCGCCGGCCAGCGCGCTCACCTCGATCACCGAGTCGGCCAGGTCGGCCGTGACCGCGGCCGCCGCCGCGGCCAGGTCCGGGCCGGCCACGACGAGGACCGGCAGGTCGCGCAGCCCGGTGACGTCGGCCCCGGGCGCGAACGCCGCCGCGCGCGACTGGGCGGCCGGGATCCACAGCCGGGCGCTGCCGCCGGTGGCCAGCAGGCGGCTGAGCTCCCCGGCCGCGTCCGGCCCGGCCGCCTCCAGGACCCGGGCGGTCCACGGGTTCTGCTCCGGGCCGCCCAGCGCGATCCGCACATCAGGCAGGTTCGAGTCCAGGTCGATCGAGCCGTAGCGCGGCCCGTCCGGCCGCGAGCAGGTGGCCGTGACTCCCTGCCCCGCGAGGGCCGCCACCAGGTCACGCAGGGCCGCGGACAAGCCGTTGCGGGAGAAATCGGGGTGCTGCGGGGCCGGGGCAGCCGGGAGGATGACCTCAGCCACCCCCAGCGCGGCCTCGCGCCGGGCGCCGCCCGGCTCGCGCCAGCCGGCCCGCGCCGTGGAGCCCAGCCCGAACCATTCGTGCGCCGGGTTGTCGAGCGTGAAGGCGTGCTCGGCGACGTCCGCCACGGCGCTGCCGAACGAGCGGCCCACCACCGCGGTCGCGCCCTGGTAGACAGGCAGCCCGCCGGGCACGTCCGCGGGGAAGCGGACCCGCAGCAGCCGGTCCTGCCCGATCGAGCCGTCCACGTGGGTGCGGAACTCGATCCGCTCCGCGCCGTCCCACAGCAGCGTTTCCTGGGTAACCCGCAGATCCCCCAGGGTCAGCTCGGCGAGCAGCCGGGCTCCCAGCGGGCAGCGCTGCGCGGTGACCTTGGCGCTGGCGCCCCCGGAGCCGGTGCCGGCCCCCTTGGGGGACAGCAGCCACGGGCCCTCGCCCCAGCGCGGGTGAGAGCCGTACTCCTCCTGGAGGAGCAGCTCGTTGCCGCCCGGGTGGTCGGCCGCACCGGGGCGGAGCAGCCCGGCGCCGGTCCGCTTGTCCACGATGCGGGTCAGCGTGCCGCCGCGGGCCGGGTCGGCCTCGACCAGGAAGGTCTCGTTCTCGATCACGGTGCCGGGCTGCGGCTCCCACCCGCCGGACGCGGCCCCGGCCCCCGGCGCCGGGGTGGCCCAGTAGGTCCGGTAACCCAGGGCGGGCACGTCCGCCGCGCGGAAGGCCAGCGTGACCGCGGCGAGCGTGCCGTCCGGGTGCCGGCGGGCCGCCTCGGCCAGGAACGGCACCTCCCCGCTGTGATCACGCAGGGTAACCGAGCCGGGGCCGGGGGCGGAGAACTCCAGATCGGCGCGGACCAGCCCGGACCTGGCCCAGGACAGCGTGTTGAACACGGTCAGCGCCCGCGAGGCGCCGCCGCCGGGCTCTTCCCCGGGCGGCCGGGTGTCGGCCTGGCCGGCCAGGTAGGCGGCCGCGCCGCGGCGGGCCTCGTCACCGCGCTGCCAGGCTTCCCGCCACCCGCCGAGCAGGTCCAGGTAGACCTGGTCGGACTCGGTCCCGGTGATCGCGTCGTGGTGCGCGCCGAAGACGAGCTGGCGCCAGGCCTTGTCCAGCGACTCCGCCGGGTAGCCCGCCCCGGCCAGCCAGGCCAGCGTGGCCAGCCGCTCGGCCTCGCCGACCGCGATCTCCGCCGCGCGCTGGCCCTGCTTGGTGTCGATGTAGGACACGTCCTTGCCCGGGTAGACCGGGTTCATGTCCCGGGTCTGCGGCACCAGCCACAGCCCTCGGTCCGCGGCGTCGGCCCGCACCGCGGCGAAGAACTCGCGGGGCAGCGCGGTTACGAACCGCGGCCACACGTACCTGGCGTTCCAGTCCCGGTGGATCGCGGTCACCCAGCGGCTCGGGATGACGTGGTCGGCCCCCACGGGCAGCAGCACGTTCCGGGTCGCGGCGACCGGGGCGAGCTCGCGGAACTGGCCCAGCGCCTCCTCCTCGGCCGCGGCCAGGCTGGCGGCCCGGTGGGTGCCCCAGCCGGCCCCGTAATGGTTGGGCATGTAGCTGGTGAGCAGGCCCTGCCCGTCGGGGGAGACCCACTCGAACTCGCTGCGCATCTGCATCCGGGTGTTGTCGCCGACGGTGCGCTGCGGGCCCCACTGGTGATACGGGCCCCGGGCCCAGGACGACTCGGCCAGCCCGGCCGCCGCCATCAGCCCGGGGTAGCCGGGATCGAAACCGAACGCGTCCAGCATCCACGCGGTCCGCGGGTCCCCCCCGGCCACGTCCCGCTGGTAGGCCAGGCCGTACACCGCGTTCCGGATCGTGAGCTCCGCGCCGGTCAGGTTGGTGTTGGGCTCGTTGTAGTTGCCGCCCACGATCTCGACCCGGCCCTCGCCCAGGAACCGGCGCAGGTCGGCCCGGTCTTCCGGATGGGTATCGAGGTAGGGCTTGAGGTAGTCGATCTCGGCCAGGACGAACTTGTAGTCCGGGTCCCGCCGGGCCTCGTCCAGGTGCAGCGCCACGAGTTCGAACGCGGTGCGCACCTCCGGCAGGCTGCCGTCCTCGCCGGGCAGCAGCAGCCGGGACTCGGTGAACTCGCCCTGGGTGTCCCACCAGACCGGGTCGTAGTGGAAATGGCTGACCATCCACATGGTCCAGCCGGTCTCGGCGACCCGGATCCCCGCCTGCTGCTCGGCCCGCCCGCCCCCCTCCGGGGAGCCCGGAGCGGCCTCGGCGATGGCCGTGACCTGGCGCGGGCTGCCCGCGGCGCGCGGTGCGGCAATGTCCACGCCCACCTCGGCCACCTGCTCCGCGCCCGGCTGGGCCAGATCCAGCCGCACCGGGGCCGGCGTGCTCACCCCGGGACCCTCGACCCGGACCGTGACCGGCACGCTGGCCGGGGCGGAATGCGGCGGGCGGTCATCGAGCACCGTGACCCGGACGATCTGCAGCGGGTGCCCCGCGCTGCCACCGAACAAGTCCGTGCCCGCCACGCTGGTGATACGCATGGCCCCATCGTGACACGGGGCGGCGGCCCGGCACTGGCCCGCGCGGGCGGCCAGGCGGTAGCGCGGCGGTAACCCCGGAGCCGCAGCGGCAGGCAATCGTCTGCATTGGTGGATACCATTCAGGTCTGACGGTCGCTGGCCGCGGGCCCCGGGAAAGTCCCCGGGTGCCCTGGCCGGCGCGGGCGCAGGACAACGGGGCACGCCTGAGGGCGCGCGCACAGCGGAAGCGGGGTGGCTGCCAGTGGCTGATCCGCCGGTGACCTTGAAGGATGTCGCCGCGCGGGCGCGGGTGCACCCTGCCACCGCGTCCCGGGCGCTGAACCCGGAAACCCGGCTGCTGGTGCGGGAGGACACCGCCCAGCGGGTGCTTGAGGCCGCGGCTGAACTCGGGTACCGCCCGAACACCGTGGCCCGCAGCCTGCGCACCCGCCGCTCGCACAGCGTCGGGGTGCTCATCCCGGACCTGAACAACCCGCTGTTCCCGCCGATCGTGCGCGGCATCGAGGACCGTCTCGCGGCCGCGGGCTACGTGGCGCTGATCGGGAACACCGACGGGGACGCCGACCGGGAGCGGATGCTCTTCGAGCAGATGCGCGCCCGGCACGTGGACGGCCTCGTGCTGGCCACCGTGCACCTGGGCGACCCGCTGCTCGCCGAGTCGGCCCGCGCCGACCTGCCGGTCGTGCTGATGAACCGGCTGGCCCACGACTACAGCCTGCCGTCGGTCTCGGTGGACAACGAGCGCGGCGTCCGGATGGCCGTGGCCCACCTGGCCGGGCTCGGGCACACCCGGATCGCGCACATCGCCGGCCCGCAGGAGGTGTCAACCGGCCTCGCCCGGTACCGGGGCTTCATCGCCGCGATGGAGGCGCACGGCCTGACCGCCGATCCCGAGCTGATCGTCACCGCCAAGTCGTTCTCCATCGACGAGGGGATGCGCTGCGCCCAGCTCCTGCTGCAGCGCGACGCCGGGTGCACCGCGGTGGCGGCCGGTAACGACATGCTGGCCATAGGCTGCTACGCGGCCCTCGACGAGGTCGGCCTGTCCTGCCCGGCGGACCTGTCCGTGGTCGGGTTCAACGACATGCCGTTCATCGACCGGCTGCGCCCGCCGCTGACCACGATCCGCTTCCCGCACTACCAGGTGGGCACCGAGGCGGCCCAGTTGCTGCTGGAGCGGATCGCCGGGCACACCGGGCCGGTCAAGGTGCTGTTCCTGGCCCCTGAGCTGGTGGTACGCGGCTCGACCGGGCCTCCGGGGGGTCCGCCGGGCGCCCCCGGCGCCGGCCCGCCGGGCCTGGCCGCTGAGCCGTCCGGGACGGACCGCTGAGCCTGCCGGCCCGCCCCGGGGGCGGGGGAGATCCCCTGCGCCCGGAAATTCTCCGGTATCGAACTGATCATGTCTGTTGACACGGGCCTGACCTCTGCGTCAGGCTGCGTGCAAACGATTGTTAATGCAGGGGGTGACCTGATGGCAGGGCACGGTAACGAACTCCGGCTGGGTTGGCTGGGTACCGGGCGGATGGGTTTCATGCTGGTCCGGCGCCTGCTGGAGGCCGGCTGTGACGTTGCCGTCTACAACCGGACCCGGGCTAAGGCCGAGCCGCTCGCCGAGCTGGGGGCCAAGATCGTCAGCTCGCCAGCCGAGCTCAGCGGGCGGGACATCGTGTTCGCCACGGTGGGCACGCCCCAGGACCTGATCGACGCGGTGCTCGGCGAGGATGGCCTGGCCACCGGGGAGTCGGTGCCGGGCATCCTGGTGGATTGCTCGACCATCTCGGCGGACGTCTCGATGCAGATCCGGGAGCAGCTCGCGGCGCGCGGTACCGAGCTGCTGGCCGCGCCGGTGATGGGCAATCCGAAGGTGGCGAGCGTCGGGAAGCTCACGCTCGCGGTGTCCGGGCCCCAGGGCGCCTTCGACGCCGCCCGGCCGTACCTGGACCTGCTCGGCGCCGGGGCCACCTATGTCGGCGACGGCGAGCTGGCCCGGACAGTAAAGCTTTGCCATAACTTGTTCCTGGGCGTCGTGAGCCAGTCCCTGGCGGAAGTGACGATCCTGGCCCAGAAGAGTGGCGTGAGCCGGACCGCCTTCCTCACCTGCCTTAATAAAAGTGTGATGGGTTCGCAGTTCACTCGTTACAAATCACCGGCTTACGCGAATCTGGACTTTCATCCGACGTTTACGGCCACCTTGCTGCGCAAGGACTTTGACCTCGGCCTGGCCGCGGCCAGGGAGCATGAGGTGCCCATGCCGGTGGCCTCCCTCGTGCACCAGATCGTGCAGACTCTAATCGGGAACGGATACGGCGAGCAGGATTTCGCGGCCCTTGTTGAGCTGGAAGCGCAGTCGGCAGGGCTGGAGCTGGAGAGCGAAAACTCCGACATCTCAGACGGGCTGGACCAAGCCGACGGGAACAAGGGCAATGCAGTACCGTGAGCCACTGTCCCCGGCCAGCCCACAATGCAGCCATCCGGGCCCCCCGCGGACGCGTCTCATAGCGCGGGCTGTAGCTGGCTTTACCCACAGGAGATTCCTGATCTGGAAGGAGGACCGGATGAAACCTCACCGCACCCGGTTCTTGTCTCTCACAGCCGTCACAGCCGTGACGGCGATGGTCCTTGCTGCGTGTAGCAGCAGTAGCAGCGGAAGTGGCTCAACCAGCAATGGCAGCAAGTCGCCGATCCTGATCGGCACCTCGCTGTCGCTGACGGGTGACTTCTCCGCGGACGGCCTGGCTTTCCAGCGCGGCTACCAGCTCTGGGCAAGCGAGGTGAACAGCCACGGCGGACTGCTCGGCCGCCAGGTCAAGATGGTGTTCCTGAATGACTCCAGCGACCCGACCACCGTGGCCACCAACTACACCAAGCTGATCGCCCAGCAGCACGTGTCCCTCGTTTTCGGGCCATTCTCGACGCTGCTGACCGTGCCGGCCGCGAAAGTGGCGGCCCGGTACGGGTACGCGTTCCCGGAGGGCGCAGGTGGCGGGCCGTCGGTCTACCAGCTGAACCTGCCGAACGTTTTCAACCCCAGCCCGCCGATCGCGGACCAGCTGGTCCCGTTCGCGGACTGGGTGGCGGCGCTGCCCGCCAGCGAGCGGCCGAAGACGGCGGCCTACCCGATGGTGAACGACCCGTTCGCGGACCCGATGACGATGACCGCGCAGGCCATCCTGCAGAAGGCCGGCGTCAAGACGGTCTACTCGAAGATCTACCCGGCTGAGAACCCCGACTTCAAGGCGGGTGCTGACGCGGTGGCCGCGACCGGAGCGCAGATGGTCGTGCTCGGCGCGGTGGACGTGCCCACCTCAGCGGCGTTCATCCAGGCCTTCCAGCAGCAGCACTACAACCCGAAGATCTTCACTGCTACCTCCGGCCCGGACCAGGGAGCCTCCTTCACCAAGGCGATCGGCGGGGAAGCCAACGCCACGGGGATCATGGTTCCCGGCGGCTGGTACGGCGGGGTCCAGAACCCGCTGAGCCAGGCGATGGTCAAGGCCTACATCGCCAAGTACGGCGGCACCGCCGCGGACATCAACGCGGACGTGGCCGAGGCCTACTCGGTCGGCGAGATCACGGCGTCCGCGGTCACCGCGACCAAGGGCGTGGACAACAAGAAGATCACCGCTTACCTGCACAGCGGCGTCACGCTGCAGACCGTGCAGGGGCCGGTGAAATTCAACAGCTCGGGCGAGAACACGGTCGCGCAGAAGTTCATCTTCCAGTGGCAGAAGGGCGGCAACTTCGTCCAGGTCCTGCCGAGCGGCGCGAGCGGGTCGGTCGCGATCGTCAACCCGAAGCCCAACTGGGCCAGCTGAGCCCGCTGGGCCAGCTGAGCACGTCGCCAGGATTGGATTAGTACGCCTATGCGGTGCGCGGAGCAGCACGGGAAACCGGGCCTGGGATCGGGGCAAAGCAGGTTTTCCCCGGCCAGTAAAGGCATACGGTGCCAGTGCGCTCCGCGCACCGGGGCACGACGGGTGCCTCGGCGCGGTCGCAGGAAGGGAGAAGCTTGATGAGGCGCCCCCACCGCGCCAGGTTCGTGCCGCTCACCGCCGCTAGCGCGGTGACCGCCCTGGCCCTTGCCGCCTGTGGCACAACCAGTGCCAGCACCACGTCCAGCACCAGCTCCGCCAAGCCGATCACGGTCGGCATCTCGCTCCCGCTCACCGGGACCTTCGCCGCAGACGGCCAGGCCACCGAGAACGGATACAAGCTGTGGGCCAGTGACGTGAACACCAACGGCGGGCTGCTCGGCCGCCCGGTCCGCCTGAAGATCCTGGACGACAAGAGCAACGACAAGCTGGTGACCAGCCAGTACACCCAGCTCATCACGCAGGACCACGTGAACCTGACAATGGCCCCGTTCTCCACGCTGCTGACCGCTGACGCCCAGGCACCGACCGCGGCGCACGGGTACGCGCTGTTCGCCGGCTCGGCCACGGGCGGCCTGGTGTTCCAGAAGACGTACCGCAACTTCTTCAGCGTCAGCGTGCCGGTCGCCGTCGCCATGAAGCCGTTCGCCAGCTGGGTGCTCACGCTCCCGGCTAACGACCGGGGGACCGCCGCATACCCGATGGTGAACGACCCGTTCTCCGTCCCGCCCGTGCAGACCACCCAAGGCTTCCTGCAGAGCCACGGCGTTCACACGGTCTACAGCCACGTGGCCAACACGCCCCAGCAGGTCCAGCAGGAGGCCACCACAGTGGCCCAGATGCACCCGAACATCGTGGTCATCGGGTCCGTGGACCTGCCCAGCCTGCTGGTCTTCATCCACACGTTCCAGAGCCACAAATACACGCCGCAGGTCATGATCGCCGCCTCCGGGCCGGACCAGGGCCAGGCGTTCCTGAACAAGCTGAACCCGATCAACGCCCAGGCCATCATGGTCCCGGACGCCTGGTCCGGGGCGACGCAGAACGCGCTGAGCCATGTCATGGTGCAGGACTACATCGCCAAGTTCGGCGGCACGTCCTCCGACATCAACGCCGACGTCGCGGAGGCGTACTCGGCCGGCGAGGTCCTGGCCGACGCAGTCACGGCCACGCACGGCACGAGCAACAAGAAGATCATCACCTACCTGCACACCCTCAAGCAGCCGCTGCCCACCGTGCAGGGGCCGGTGAAGTTCAAGGTGGACGGGGAGAACAACGCGCAGACCGGCTTTATCTACCAGTGGGAGAACGGCCAGTTCCTCCAGGTGCTGCCCTCGAAAGCGGCCGGGTCGAGCCCGGTCGTGAGCCAGAAGCCGGCCTGGGGAACAGGCGGCTGAACCACCGGGCCTGTGGCGGACCGGGCCCGCTCTACCACCACGAGTCAGCAGGATGAAGGGCATGAAGCGGAGATGGGACGTCAACTCAGCGAAGCGATCGTCAACGGCATCCTGGGCGGCAGTATCTATGCCCTGATGGCTGTCGGGCTGACGCTGATCTTCGGGGTGCTGGACATCATCAACATCGCCCAGGGCATCCTGGTCGTGCTCGGCGCCTACCTCAGCTACGTGCTCTCCGTCCACCTGCACCTCGACCTGTTCGTGGGCCTGCTGGTGACCGTCCCGGCGATGTTCGTCGTCGGGGTCGCGATCCAGTGGGCCTTCATCAGGCCGCTGCGCGGGCGGGAACGGACCTCGATGTCCCTGCTCGCGACCTATGCGGTGGCGATCATCATCGAGGGCATCCTGTACATCATCTTCGGCTCGAACTACGTGAGCCTGAACGCCGGGTACACCACGTCGGGCCCGAAGATCTTCGGGTTCTACCTGGACTACATCTACATCTTCGGGTTCCTGATGGCCCTGGTGCTCGTGGCGGGCATCTACTACACGCTGTACCGGACCCAGTTCGGCCGGACCATCCGGGCCACCATGCAGGACCAGACCGCAGCCCGGATCGTGGGCATCAACGTGAACCGGGTGCAGGCGCTCACGTTCGGGATCGGGGTGGCGGTCACCGCGGCGGGCGGGATGGTCTTCGGCGCCACCGGCGGCGGCTTCAACCCGAACACCGGGTATGACCTGATTTCCCGGCTGCTCGCGATCGTCATCCTCGGCGGCCTGGGCAGCATCGCCGGGGCCATGATCGCGGCCATCTTCATGATCACGCTGGAGGGGGTGGTGGACGTGCTCTGGTCACCGAGCTGGTCGGTAGTCGTGTTCTACGGCGCCCTCGTGCTCGTGCTGGCCTTCCGCCCGCAGGGCCTGCTCGGCCGCAAGGAAGCGAGGGCCCAGTGAAGGCGCGCCCGGCCAGCGGGAGGACAGCGAATCGGGGCACGAGTGAGGGAGCTATGAGTCAGGGCACTGCGAGTTCGGGCCTGGCCCAGGCAGGCGGCACGATCCAGGCTCCGGCCGGGCGGGGCCGCCGGGGCAGCGCGATCCGGCTGGGCGGCCTCGCGGTCCTGCTGGTCATCGCGGCGATCTTCCCGCTGGTCGTCACCAACGCGCTGTACACCCAGTTCGCCGTGAACACCGTGATCTACGTGGGCGCCGTGGCGGCCTGGAACCTGTTCTCCGGCTACACCGGCTACATCGCGCTCGGCAACGCGGTGTTCTTCGGTGTCGGTGCCTACACCGTGGGCCTGCTGACCCAGCACTGGAAGCTCCCGGGCGGGGACATCTTCGCGCTGCTGCCGCTGGGCGGCCTGGTCGCGGCGCTGATGGCGGTGCCGCTCGGCCTGATCGCGCTGCGGGTCCGGCGGCACACGTTCGTCGTGATCACGATCGCGTTCTTCTTCATCTTCCAGCTGATGGCGTTCAACCTCAGCTTCACCGGCGGGAACCAGGGGGTCAGCTCACCCTTCTTCCTGTGGTCCGCGTCTGACTACAACAACCCCTTCTACTACGTCGGCCTGATCATCGCGGTGCTCACCATCACGCTGTCCTGGCTGGTCCGGAACTCCCGGTTCGGCCTCCAGCTGCTGGCCATCCGGGACGACGAGGACCGGGCCCGCGGCCTGGGCGTGCGGACCATGAAGATCAAGCTCATCGCCTACTGCATCTCGGGCGGGATCACCGGCATGATCGGCGGCCTGTGGTGGTTCTTCATCGGCCAGGCTCTGCCCGAGACTGCGTTCAACCCCCTGTTCGACCTGACCGTCGCGCTGATGGCCTTCCTGGGCGGGTTCGGCACGCTGGCCGGGCCGGTGCTCGGCGCGCTGATCCTGGAGCCGCTCCAGCAGTGGATCGGGATCACCTTCACCAACGGTTACACCAGCGACATCGTCCTCGGCGTGCTGTTCCTGGCCGTCATCTTGTTCCTGCCGCGCGGGATCGTGCCGACCGGGGGTGAGTTCCTCACCAAGTGGCGGGCGGTGCGGGCCCGCCGGCACGAGCCAGCCCCCGGTGGCCCAGCCCCAGGCGGGCCGGCCCCGGGCGGGTCATCCCCGCCGGGGAGTCCCGCGGTGGGCCGGACCGCCGCGCCGGGCGCGGATGCCCCGAGCACGGGAACGCCGAGCACGGGAGGCGTGCGATGACCGCGCTGCTGCGCACCGACGCGGTGACCAAGGCCTTCGGCGGCGTCCAGGCCCTGGACGGGGCCACGATCGAGGTCGAGGAAGGCAGCATCGCCGGGCTGATCGGGCCGAATGGCTCCGGCAAGACGACGCTGTTCAACGTGATCACCGGCTACGAGACCGTGGACGGCGGCGACGTCTACCTGGGCGACCAGCGGATCACCAACGCCGCGCCCGACAAGGTGTTCTCGGCCGGCATCGGCCGGACGTTCCAGCTGACCCGGGTGTTCTCCCGGCTCACCGTCATGGAGAACATGATCGTGGCCGCGCAGCACGCGGAGGGCGGGAAAGGCTGGCTGCGTAACCCGCTGGCCCGGGCCGGCGGCCCGGCCACCCGGCGCCGCGCCATGGAACTGCTGGAGTTCACCGGCATCGTCCATCACGCCGGCGAGCTGGCCGAGACGCTGTCCTACGGCCAGCGCAAGCTGCTGGAGCTGTCCTACGTGCTCATGGCCGACCCGGCCATCGTGCTGCTCGACGAGGCCGGCGGGGTGAACCTCACCCTGATCACGACGATCGCGGAACGGATCCGGGAGCTGAACCGGCAGGGCACCACGTTCCTCATCGTGGAGCACAACATGGATTTCGTGATGGGGCTGTGTGACCGGGTCACCGTCCTGGACTACGGCGCGGCGGTCGTGAGCGGGCCGCCGGACGTGGTCCGGACCGACCCGCGGGTACTCGATGCCTACCTTGGCACTGCGGAGGATGACGATGACATCGCGGTCGGCTGAGCCCGTGGCCACCAGCGCCCCGGCTCTGGAGATCCAGGACGTGGTGGCGGGCTATGGCGGCGGAGACGTCCTGCACGGGGTGACCATGCAGGTCTACGAGCGCGGCATCACCTGTGTCGTGGGCCCCAACGGGGCGGGCAAGTCAACCCTGCTCGGGACCATCATTGGGCTGCTGAACCCGCGGCTCGGCCAGGTCAGCCTGCGCGGTGAGCGGCTGTCCGGGAAGTCTCCCCGCCAGGTACTGGACATGGGCGTGGTGCTCGTGCCGCAGAACCACAGCCTGTTCCGCGAGATGACGGTGCGCGAGAACATCGTGCTCGGCGGCTACATCCTGCGCCAGCGCGGGCTGGCCGACCGCAGGCTGGACAGCGTTCTGGAGATGTTCCCGCAGGTCACCGAGTGGCTGCCGAAGAAGGCCGGCAGCCTGTCCGGCGGCCAGCAGCGCCTGGTGGAGTTCGCCCGGTGCCTGATGCTCGACCCGAACCTGGTCATCCTGGATGAGCCGTCCATGGGCCTGTCGCCCAAGGTGCTGAAGTCGGTGTTCGACGCGATCCGGATGATGAACAAGCAGGGTAAGACCATCCTGCTGGTGGAGCAGAACGCACGGGCCGGGCTGCGGCTGTCCACGCACGGGGTGGTCCTGGAGAACGGGCGGGTCCGGCTGGCCGGCTCGGGGCACGAGGTGCTGCATCACCCGGAGATCGGCGCCCTGTACCTGGGCGGGGCGGTGACCGACACGTCCGGGACCGCGTCCCCCGCGGCTGAGAGCCTGGACGCGGCCGCGGCGCAGATCGCCGCCGCCGACGCCGACGCGATGTCCGCCGAGAGCGGCAGGGCGGATCCCGCGGCGAACGGCACCGCGGCGAACGGCACCGCCGCCCGTTGATCATCGACTCGCACTGCCACGTCATCGTCCCGGAGATGACGGCGCGCAGCGTGCCGGAGGCCTGGCGGCCGTCGCTGCGCACCGAGGACGGCCGCCGCCTGGTCGGGTTCCGGGGCCGGGAACTGACCTCGGCGGTCGGCGAGTTCAGTGACGTGGCGATCATGCTCGGCGACGCGGCGGCCACCGGCGTCGAGCACCTGCTGCTGTCCCCGTGGATCAACCTGGTCCCCGTGGACGCCGGGCCGGGCGAGGCCCAGCTGGTCTGCCGGGTGCAGAACGAGGCGCTGGCCGCGATGGTGGCGGCCCACCCCGGGCGGCTCAGCGCGCTGGGCGCGGTCCCGGTGCAGGACCCGGACCTGGCCGCGAAGGAACTGGCGGACCTGATGACCGTGCCCGGGCTGCACGGCGTGGAGATCCCGTCCAGCGTGGGCGGCCGCTACCTCGGCGACGACTTCTTCCTCCCCTTCTGGGCCGCGGCCGCCGGGACCGGCGCGCTGGTGTTCATCCACCCCTCCACCCGGGGGTTCGGCATCCCCGCCCTGGACGGCTACTACCTGTGGAACTCGGTCGGCAACCCGCTGGAAACCGCGGTGACCGCGGCCCACATCGCCGTGGCGGGTGTGCTGGAGCGTTTCCCGGACCTGCGGATCCTGCTCGCGCACGGCGGCGGCGCGCTGCCCGTGCTGCGCGGGCGGCTGCGCCGCGCCCACGCCATCCGGGCCGAGGCGGCCGAGCGCCTGGCCCACGGGCCCGACCGGTCGCTGCGCCGGTTCCACTACGACACGGTGACGCACGACGCGGGCCTGCTGGCTGACCTGATCCAGTACGCCGGCCCGGAACAGGTCCTGCTCGGCTCGGACCGGCCCTTCGACATGGGCACCGACCATCCCGTCAACGACGTGCGGGCGCTGCGGCTCGGGGCCGGCGAGAATCTTATCCTCGGCGGGAACGCGGAGCGCCTGCTGGGCCTGCAATGATCTACCCGGAGGACAGGCATGGACTACACCAGGGCGGACGCCAAGCAGGCGGCCCGGGACTGCTTCACCGGGCTATGGGCCGCGACCACCACGCCGTTCGACAGCAGCGGGGCGCTGGACGCTGACGCGCTGCGCCGCGACCTGGACCGGCTGACCGGCAGCCTGGGGGTGGACGGCATCTTCTGCGGCGGGGTGATGGGCGAGTTCTGGTCGCTGGCCGGGAGCGAGCGGCGGCGCGTGGTCGAGATCACGGTGGACAGCACGCGGGGCAGGTGCCCGGTCATCGCGCATACCGGCCACACCTCGGCGCAGCAGGCCCTCGAGCTGACCCGGCACGCGCAGAAGGCCGGGGCCGAGTTCGCGGTGCTGATCAACCCGTACTACCCGCCTGCCTCGGATGACGGCCTGTACCGGTGGTTCGAGACCGTGTGCGCAGGCGTGGACATCGGGATCTGGCTGTTCGACACGGCCTACGCGGGTGTCTGCCTGTCGCTGGAGCTCATCGAGCGGCTGGCCGCCATTGACAACGTGTGCGGGATCAAGGTCGGCCGCGACCACGCCCGCTACCTGGAGGTCCTGGCCCGGGTGGGCGGCGAGATCCTCGTCTGCGAGCCTAACGAGGGGACCTGGCTGGAGAACATGCGCGACCACGGCCAGCGGGTCTTCATGTCCTCGGCGGCGCCGTACCTGTACCAGACCCCGCAGTGGCAGCCGATGCGCGACTACACCACGCTCGCGCTCAGCGGCGACTTCACCGCGGCCGCCCAGGTGGCGGCGACACTGGACCCGGTACGCGCCGTGGCCGCGAAGTGGCTGCACGGCAAGGCCCGCCGGTTCGACACCGTCGCCTCGATCAAGGCGTGGGCCGCCCTGGTCGGGATGTCTGGCGGCCCGGTCCGGCCGCCGCTGCTCCCGCACACCCCGGCTGAGCTGGACGAGCTCACCGCCGACCTGGACGCGGTCGGGCTGCTGCCCGGGACCGGTCCCTCACGGCGCACCATCAGCAACGGTCACCGCCCGGCCGCCTCCTGACGGGGCGCTCATGATGGCGGCCGGGTCGTGGCCGAGGTCGTGCAGCAGCACCATCGCCGCGTTACGGCCCGGGGCCCCGGTGATGGATCCGCCGGGGTGGGTGGTCCCGCCGGTCTGGTACAGCCCCGCGATCGGCATCCGGTGTGACGCCCAGCCCGGGGCCGGGCGCAGCGCCCCGCTGAAGGCCGGGCCGCGGTTGCCGCCGTGGAACGCCCCGTGGATCATGTGCGGGTTGAGCTCCTCGATGTCAGCGGGGGACTTGATCAGGCTGGCCAGGATCACGTCGTCGGTGAACCCCGGCGCGACCTGGCGCAGCCGCTCCAGCGTCCGGCGGGAGTGCTCCTGCTTGACCGGCTCCCAGCCGCCCATGCCGTCCGGCAGCTCGTAGATCTGCGGGCTGAGCAGTTTCACCGTGTGCTGGCCGCCGGCGCCCGGCCCGGGTCCGCCAGCGTGGGCGTGGCCACCAGCAGCCAGGCCGGCTCCCTCATGAACCGCCCGGAGCGCAGGTCGGCGCCCATCTGGATGACGTCCTCCGGCCAGCCCGCGAGGCCGGCCGACACGGCGGTGCGCGGGCCGTCCGGGGTCTGGAATTCCGGCGGCGCGGTCGTCGCGTAGTACGTGGCGAAGCCGGGCACGCCTACGTCGTAGGTGTCGATCCCGTAGTGGAACTCGGCCGGCCAGGCGTCCGCGGGCGCCATGTCCCGCAGGTGCTTGACGTGGATGGTGGACACCACCGCGGTGCGGGCCCGGTACTGCGTGCCGTCCCTGGTCTCCACGCCGGCGCAGCGGCCGTCTTCCAGCAGCAGCCGGGTCACCCGCTGGCCGCAGAGCACGGTGCCGCCGTGGTCGGCCAGGTAGCCGGTGAGGGCGGCGGTCAGCTGCCCGGAACCGCCGATCGGGATGGACCAGCTGCGCTGCTGGCGGCCGAACGTCTGCGCGTAGGGCAGCACCCCGGAGCCTGGCTCATCGCCCGGCTGGAAGACCTGGAAGGCCATCCAGAGCAGGAACGCCTGGATGTGCCGGCTCTCAAACTCGTGCCGCACCACCTGCACCGCGGACAGCTGCCGCCGCCGGGCCCAGATCTGGCCCTGGGGATGCCCGGCGAGCCGCTGCTCCAGCGACGGCCCGAAGCCCACCGGAGTGAACTGGGCCTCGCTGAAGATGTGCTTCACCTGGTCGTACTCGTCGAGCAGGCGGAGGTAGGCGGCCGCGTCGGCCTTGGAGAACCGGGCCACCTCCTCGGCCGTCCGGTCCCGGTCCAGCCACATGGTGAACTGCTCGCCGTCCGGGAACGCCACGTGCTCCACCGGGTCGGGCTCGGCGTAGCGCAGGCCGTAGTTCGCGGTCAGGCCGAGCTCGTCGTGGCTCAGCACGGGATTGACCCGGATCATCGTGTGCCCGGTGGCACAGGTGTCGATGCCGAACCCGGGCAGCAGCAGCTCCTCGGTGGCCGCACCGCCGCCGGGGATCGGCCGCGCGTCCAGGACCAGGCAGCGATAGCCGGCCTTGGCCAGGTAGCACGCGGTGAGCAGGCTGTTGTGCCCGGCCCCCGCCACCACGATGTCGGCGTCGTAGGTCATCCTCGGCCCGCCTTTCCCAAACGGTCTGTCCGGCCCGGCCCCGCCGCGCCGGACTCGGGCGGGAAGCTCGTCTGCAAACCATTGCATACCGCTGTGATCCTGACATCCCGGGGGGCCCGGCGGCAAGGGCTACCCGGCGGGAAGCCCGCGCCGAGCAGTGCGAAGGCCTGCCCGGCGATCGGGATCAGCCGCCCGCGGGCCGGCGCCGCACCGGGGTACCGGCCGCGCGATCTCACTCCCGCGGGGTGACGCACCGGCCGGGCCCGCGGCCTACCGTCCGGGGTGAGACCAAGGGGGGCTTCATGGCGCATCCGGACACCCTGTACGTGCTGGCGGCGGCCTACGACGAGCCGGCCGACGCCGTCGAGGACTACGAGGCCGTGAAGGCGCTCTACTACGCGGTGAAGACCTCGCACGACTTCGACGCCGCCGTCATCGCCAAAGACGACGCGGGCAAGGTCAGCATCGTCAAGAAGCACGAGCAGCCGACCCGGCATGGGGCCGCGGTGGGGCTCGGCTGGGGCCTGGCCGCCGGTGTGGCCGCGGCCCTGTTCCCGCCGGTCGGCATCCTGGGCGCGCTCGCGGTCGGCGCGGGCGGCGGGGCCGCGATCGGGGCCGTGACCGGGCACGCCAGCGGCGGCATGAGCCGGTCTGATCTCAAGGAGCTGGGTGAGACGCTCGACGCGGGCACGGCCGGGCTCCTCGTGGTCTACGAGGCCAACCTGGCCGAGCAGGTGACGGCCAACGTCAAGGCGGCCAACAAGCTGATCTCCAAGGCCACTGACATGGCGGCCGACCAGCTCGCCGAGGACATGAAGCAGGCGGACCAGGCGGCGGCGGCCGGCCGTTAGCCGCGCGGGCCGGCCAGCGCACGCAGGGCGGGCCCGGTGAGCCGGTTTACCGTCCAGCCGTCCATCTCGGCCGCGCCGAGCGAGGCGTAGAACCGGCGGGCCGGGGTGTTCCAGTCCAGGACCGACCACTCCAGCCGGGCGTACCCGCGGGCCACGCAGATGCCGGCCAGCTCGGCCAGCAGGGCCCGGCCCATCCCGGACCGCCGCCGGTCCGGCCGCACAAAGAGATCTTCCAGGTAGATACCGTGCTGGCCGGTCCAGGTGGAGAAGCTCAGGAACCACAGCGCGAAGCCGGCGACCTCACCGCCGTGCCTCCGCCACGTGGGCGAACACCGCGGGCCGGTCGCCCAGCAGGGCGCGGCGCAGGTCCTCTTCGGTGGTGCTGACCTCGGCCAGCGCCTTCTCGTACTCCGCCAGGTCCCGGATGAGCCGGTGAATGGCCGGGATGTCGGCGGCCTGCGCCGGGCGGATCACGCGCTTGCCCCTGGGCTGGCCTGCACGGGATCGGCCAGCACGGGATCGGCCAGCACGGGATCGGCCAGCACGGGGACCGGGAAGCGGTACCGGAGCCGGAAGCGGTCGGCCGCGATGACGATCTCGCCCGTTTCCACGGTCCGCTCGCCCGAGCGGTGCGATCTCTCGATGAGCAGCACGGGGGAGCCCGCCGGGATGTTCAGCACCGCCGCCTCGGCCGACAGCGCCGGGCGGACCGAGATCTCCTCCACCACCTGGTCCACGCCGATCCCGATCGCCTGCATGCGTTCCGCCACCCCGCGGCCCGCGAACGTGCCCTGCTCAGGGAACGGCACGGGGGTCTGCGCGGTCGTGGCGGCGGGCTCGTAGCTCGTGGCCAGCTGCACCGGGGAGCCGTCCGCGCTCATCAGGTACCGGGTGCGGGTTACCACCTGGTCGCCGTCAGGGAGCCGCAGGCGCCGGGCCACGTGCGCGGGGGCGGGCACGCGCTCCGATTGGTACTCCCAGGACAGCCGCGGGGCGTGCCCGGCCTGGCCAGCGCCGGCCCCCTCGCCCGCCGCCGCTCCGTTCCCGGCCACGGGCCCGCCGTCCAGCCCGAACGGCGACCCGGGGAAGTGCAGCCGGTCATGCTCCAGGGAGGCGGCCACGGGCAGCCTGCGGACGTAGGATCCCGACCCGGCCCGGGCCTCGATGAGCCCCTCGGCCGCCAGGACCTGGAGGGCATGCTTGGCCGCGGTCTCCCCGACGCCATACCGGGCGATGATCCCGTTACGCGAGGGAACCCGGGCCCCGGGCGCGAGGACCCCGCCCCGGATCTGGTCGCGGAGATCCTCCAGCACGCGCAGGTACACGGGGTCGTTCGAGGAGCCCATCAGACTTCGATCTTCCTGACGACAGGGCCCGGCTAGGCCGGCCAAGCGGCCATTGTGGCCCACCCGTGCCCGAAGCTGTGGCCCTATACGGATCCTGTGACCATAGCTTTGCGGTCCCGGGGCCTGGCGGCCTCCCGGCCTGGCGGTCCTGGTGCCCGGCGGTCCCGGCCGGTGCGGGAGCTACTTCTTCCGGGCGATGATGAGGCCGTCCCCGACCGAGAGCATGGCCAGCTCCACCCGGTCGTCCGCCAGGGCGTGCTCGTTGAAGTCCCGGACCGCCCGGGCATCAGGGTCGGGGTCGCCGGAGAAGATCCGGCCGTGCAGGAACGTGTTGTCCACCAGGATGATCCCGCCCGCGCGGGTGCGCGGCACGATCTCGTCCCAGTAGGTGGCGTAGCCGGTCTTGTCCGCGTCGATGAACGCGAGGTCCAGCGACGCGTCGGCCGGCAGGGCCCGGAGCGTGTCCGCGCCCGGCCCGAGCCGGAGCTCGATCACCCCGGCCAGGCCGGCCTTCTGCCAGTACTCCCGGGCCAGGGCCGTCCAGTCCGCGTTCACGTCGCAGCACAGCAGGCTGCCGCCGGGGGCCAGGCCGCGGGCCAGGCAGATGGAGGAGTACCCGGTGAACGTGCCGACCTCGACCGCCCGGCGGGGGGCGATGAGCTGGCTCAGCAGCGTCATGAACGTGCCCTGCTCCGGGCCGATCTGCAGGTGCCGCCAGTCGGGGAAACGCCGCGCGGTCTCCTCCCTCAGCTCGTCCAGGACCGCGTCCGGGGGACTGGAGTGCGAGATGACGTACTCGTAGATCTCGGGACTGACGTGCTCGGTTCCAGTAGCCACGCGCACCACGCTAACCGGTTGAGGCAGGCTAGGAGGATGCGGGAGAGCGATGCGGAACTCGGCGAGCTTCAGGCCCTGCTGGATGCCTCGCTGGCGCGGTCCACAGGGCACCTGAGATCTATCGTCCGGCCCGGCCGGACCCTCACCGCGGCCCAGCTGGCCGGGGTCATCACGGGCATGTGCACGCTGGCGGTCAGCAGCGTCACCGCGGCCGGCGAGCCCCGGGTCAGCGCCGCGGACGGGCACTTCCTGCACGGCTGCTGGGTCTTCAGCACCGAGCGCTCCTCGGCCAAGGCGGGGCACTTCGCGGCGCGGCCCGCGATCAGCCTGGCCCACCTGCGCGGCGACGAGCTGGGTGTGTTCACCCACGGCCGGGTGGAGGAGCTGAATCCCCGGGGCGCTCCCGCCGGACCCGCAGTGGCCCGGGATCCTGGACCATCTCACCCAGCATTACGGCAGTTCCCCGCTGAGCTGGGGAGACGTGGTGGCCTACCGGGTCCGGCCGCAGTGGATGGTCGTCTTTGCCGCGGACCCGGCGGCCCTGCTGGCCAAGCCGGGCTGAGCGGCCGGCGCGGGCCCCGGCCCGCCGGGCATCGAGCGGCGGGGGAGGATGCCCGCGGACCGGGTGTCCGTAATCGCCAGCCGGCCGGCGGCGCCGCGCCGTCACGGTACGCTCGGGCGCATGGCGTTGCGTTTCTACATCCCGAGCCCGCCAGTGAACGGGTTTCACCTCGGCCCGGCCTACATTCACTTCTACGGGCTGATGTACGTGATCGGGATCACCCTGGCCATTCTGATCACGCAGCGCCGCTGGAAAGCGGCAGGCGGTGACCCCGGGCTGGTGGGGGATGTCGCGCTGTGGGCTGTCCCGGCCGGCATCGTCGGGGGCCGGATCTATTTCGACCTGACCACCCCGAAGTACATCCCGCACCACTGGTACGGGGTCTTCGCCGTCTGGGACGGCGGCCTGGGCATCTGGGGCGGGATCGCGCTGGCCGCGGTCGTGGGCGCCTGGCGCGTCCGCCGGTCCGGGGCCAGCGTGACGCTGTTCATGAACGCGGTGGCCCCGGCGCTGCTGGTGGCACAGGCCGTCGGCCGGGTGGGCAACTACTTCAACCAGGAGCTGTTCGGCGGCCCGAGCACGCTGCCCTGGGCGTTGCACATCTCGCCCGCGTTCCGGCCCGCCGGGTACGGCCAGTACGCGACGTTCCACCCGACGTTCCTGTACGAGTTCATCTTCGACCTGCTCTGGGCCGCCCTCCTGGTCTGGCTGGGGCATCACCGGAACGTCAGGCCACCGGGCCTGTTCGCCCTGTACGTGGCGGGGTACTCGGCGTTCCGCATCTTCGAGGAGGCGCTCCGGGTCAACCCGTCCGAGCACTTCCTCGGCCTGCGGCTGAACATGTACGTGGCCAGCGTGCTGACCGTGGTCGGCGTCGTCTGGTTCGTCTACTCGCAGCGCCGCGGCAGGCCCGCCTCGGAGTTGCCCGCCCGGCGCCCGGACAGCGAGGACATGAGCGGTAAGGAGGCGGGGGGCGCCGGGCCGGACGCCAGCCCGGCGGACGCCAGCCGTGCGGAGGCCAGGCCCAGCGGAATCCAGCCCAGCGGAATCCAGCCCAGCGGAATCCAGCCGTGCGGACGCCAGCCGTGCGGAGAAGGCAGGCCCAGCAGGATCCAGCTCAGCAGGATCCAGCCCAGCGGAATCCAGCCGTGCCGACGCCAGCCCGGCGGACGCCAGCCCGGCGGACGCCAGCCCGGCGGAATCCGCCCCGGCGGGGTCTGGCGGGCCCGCCCGCGCGACGGACAAGGCCTAGCGGCCATTCGCGCCTAGCAGCCATCCTGAGTCGATGATTGGTTCGATAAGCCATCCTATTTCGGCGCGCCCATCGAACTTATGTTTGACTTTCTGGCATGCTTGGCTCCTGACACCCATCAGCGGCTTCACCGATCTGCAGGAGGCAACCCCAGTGGGCCAGAAGACGGTCAGGTTCAGCGACCTCAGCGGCGAACTGATCACCAGGGATGACACGCTCGCCCGTATTGTCATCCACGAGCACCCCGAGCTGGGTGACAGCCCGGTGGAGATCGAGGCGCTGGCCGATGAGGCCGCCGCCATCGAGAAGGCGGCGCTCCGGGTGGCCGTGGTCGAGCTCTACCTCCCGGGCGAGGACGAGCCCCGCCGGGTGGCCATGGAGGCGGCCGCTTTCGACGAGATGGCCGCCGACAAGCCCATGAGCGAGCTGCTGCTCACCGCCCGGCCTGCCCGGGTGGCCCGGCGCGCCAAGGCGGCCGCGCCCCGCGGTATCAACTACGACACCCTGGAGCATGCCGGTGAGCCGCATAAGGGCCGGATCACCGAGGCCGAGCGCGAGCTGGTCCGTGACCATCTGGACGCCATCAACGAGCGGCTCGTCACCCAGGGCCTGCGGACGATCGACCCGGGCGACCCCGAGCACGCCGCGCGGTACGGCCTGGCCGTGGCGCAGGCCGCCCAGGGCGACTAGGGCAGCCCGCCCCGGCCGGGCCCACCCGGGGGCCGGCAACGCCCCCTGGTTCCTGGACCGCTGCGGTGCCCGGTAGATGCGTCCAGGGGCACCGCAGCGGGGCTTGTCACCTGGCGGCCGTGCCCCTCAGCCGGCGCCGGTGCCGTAAGCGCCGGTGCCAGCCGCAGGCGGCGGTTCGAAGAGGCTGATGCCGGCGACGGCCAGGGCCAGGGCCAGTAAACGGTCTCGCCGGGGCGCGGGGAACGCTCGCCCGGCCCGGCCCGGTGCGTATACCGGCATCGCGGGGGTCGGAAGGGCCGCGGCGGGACGTGGAATCGGGCTGGAGACGTCCGGGACGTCCGGGACGTCCGGTCCCGGACGCTGGAGTGCTGCCTTAGTCTCATATGCTGGACGTAATATGATCGGTATATGAGCAAGCCCGAACGCTCCGGTGCCGTGGGCCGGGCGGATGAGGCCAGCCCGGGTGGCCGGCGCTGGGTGGTCCTGTTCGCGGGCATGGTCGCGATGACCGCAGGCTGTACCTTCCAGTACGGCCTGGCCTACCTGATCCCCGCCTTCCGGGCCGAGGGCCTGTCCCTGGAGCAGGCCGGCATCCTGGTCGCCTGCCCCACCGCCGGCCTGCTGCTCACCCTGGTGGCCTGGGGGGCGGCCGCCGACCGCTGGGGGGAGCGGCTGGTGCTCGGCGCGGGCCTGGCCCTGGCCGGGGCGCTGCTGCTGGCCGGGACCGCCGTGCACGGGACGGCCGCGCTGGGTGCCTGCCTCGCCGCGGCCGGGGCCGCGGGGGGGTCGGTGTACGCCGCCAGCGGCCGGCTGATCCTGGGCTGGTTCCCGGCCCGCCAGCGGGGCCTGGCCATGGGCATCCGGCAGAGCGCGCAGCCGCTGGGCGTGGCCGTCGCGGCGCTCGCCCTGCCGGCGATCGGCGCGCACGGACGGCCGGCCGCGCTCGCGTTCCTGGGCACGTTCTGCCTGGCCGCCGCGGTCCTGGTGGCGTTGGCCGTCCGCGATCCGGCGCGGGCACCGCGCCACGCACAGGCAGCGGGCGGCTCGCCCTACCGGGCAGGCCCCGGGGGAACCAGGACCGTGCTGTGGCGGATCCACGCGGCCAGCGCGCTGCTCGTCGTGCCCCAGTTCGCGGTGGCCACGTTCGCCCTGGTGTTCCTGGTCGAGGCGCACGGGCTGGAGCCCGTCACGGCCGGCCGGGTGCTCGCCGTCGCGCAGGCGTGCGGGGCCTTCTCCCGGCTCGGCGCGGGCGTGTGGTCCGACCGGGTGGGCAGCCGGATGCGCCCGATGCGGGCGCTCGCACTGGCGACCGCGGTGACCCTGGCCGCGCTGGCGGCCGGGGCCGCCGTCCGCGCGCCGTGGGCGGTCGCCGTGCTGTTCGCCGCGGTCATCGTGTCGGTCAGCACCAACGGGCTGGCCTTCACGGCCGTGGCGGAGCACGCCGGGCCGTCCTGGGCGGGTCGGGCGCTCGGTATCCAGAACACCGGCCAGAATGCGCTCGCCGCGGCCACGCCGCCGGTCCTGGCCGCGGTGATCGGCGCGGCGGGGTACGCCACCGCCTTCGGGATGGTGGCGCTGTTCCCGCTGGCCGCGGCGGCCCTGGTGCCGGTCGGCGGGGAACGCCGCGCCGCCGCCCGGGCTACCCGGGCCGGGGCGCCGGACCTCGCCGCCGGGCGTTGATCCCGCCACTGCCGGCGGTGCATCATGGCGTCCTGGGCCCGACGACCCAGGCTGACGGACCCCATGGTCCCGGAACAGGGTGCGATGACGATGAGGCAGGCGCCACCACAGGGGGTCCCGGTCTCGGCCGCCGACCCGTTCAGCGATGACTTCCTGGCTGACCCGTTCCGCTGGCACGGCGGCCTGCGCGACGCGGGTCCGGTGGTCTGGCTGGAGCACTACGGCATCTGGGCCATGGCGCGTTACGCCGAGGTGCACGAGGCGCTGCGGGACTGGGAGACGTTCTGCTCATCCGCCGGGGTGGGGCTCAGCGATTTCCGCCGCGAAACCCCGTGGCGCCCGCCCAGCCTGCTGCTCGAGGCCGACCCGCCCGGGCACTCCCGGGCCCACTCGGCCGTCACCCGGGCCCTCACCCCGCGGACCGTGCGCGACCTGCGCGACGGCTTCTCACGCGCGGCCAGCCAGCTGGCCGGCGAACTGGCCCGGCGCGGGACCGTGGATGGCGTGCCGGACATCGCCGAGGCCTTCCCGCTTCAGGTGTTCGCCGAGGCGGTCGGGCTGGCCGAGCCGGGCGGGGAGCAGTTGCTCGCCTACGGCAACATGGCGTTCAACGCGTTCGGCCCGCGCAACGAGCTGACTAGGGCGTCGCTGCGCCAGGCCGCCGAGGTAGGGGCCTGGATCGCGGCCCAGTGCACCCGCGACGCGCTCCTCCCGGGTGGCCTCGGGGCGCGGATCTACGCCAGCGTGGACGACGGCACGATCTCCGCGGACGAGGCCGCGCTGCTGGTCCGCTCGCTGCTCACCGCGGGCGTGGACACCACCGTGATCGGGCTCGGCTGCGCCCTGGACTGCCTGGCCCGGGATCCGGCCCAGTGGCAGCTGCTCCGGGAGGACCCCACCCGGGCCGCGGCCGCGTTCGAGGAGTCGCTGCGGTACGCCTCGCCCGTGCAGACGTTCTTCCGCACCACCACGCGGGAGGTCACCGTGGGCGGAGTGCGGATCGGCGCGGGCGAGAAGGTGCTGCTGTTCCTGGCGGCCGCGAACCGTGATCCGCGGCGCTGGGATGATCCTGACCGCTTCGACCTGCGCCGCCGCGCCCACGGCCACGTCGCGTTCGGCTTCGGCATCCACGCCTGCGTCGGCGCGGCCCTGGCCCGGCTGGAGGGCGAGGTGCTGCTCGCAGCCCTGGCCCGCCAGGTCGGCCGGCTGGAGCTCGCCGGGGAACCGCGCCGCCGCCTGAACAACACGCTCAGCGGGTTCGCCTCGCTGCCGCTCCGGCTGCTCCCGGCCGCGCTCAGCCCACCCGGGGCCGATATCGCGGGCTAGCCGCCGCAGACCACCCGCCCCGGCCAGCCCCGGGCACCGAGGTCGTCGCTAGCCCGCTATCCCGGCGGTCTCGGCCGCGCCGTCCCGGACCCGGGCGCGCCACCACTCCTGGCCCTTCTCCGGCAGCAGGTGAATCGGGTCGTAGTAGGGGTACTCGCGGCTCAGCGCGAGCGGGTCCTCAGCTTCGACCGAGGTCCGGTAGTTCTTGGTCCAGTACGAGATGCCCAGCTCGGTGTCATACCGGGACACCTGGTGCACCCAGCGCTTGCCGACGTAGGCCACGTCACAGATCATCCGCGGGGTGGCGAACCCGGGCAGGTAGCCCATGATCTGGTGCTGCAGGTTCTGGGCCTGGGCCAGAGACAGCCGCCAGTGCTCGCTGCCCGGGATCATGTCGCACATGTAGAAGTAGTAGGGCATGATCCGGGCCTCGTCGAGCAGCACGAAGCACAGGTCGAGCAGAGCCTCCGCGCTGTCGTTGACCCCGTGCAGCAGCACGCCCTGGTTGCGCACGTCGCGGATCCCGGTGTCCAGCATGGCCTGGGTGGCCCGGGCCACCAGCGGGGTGACTGACTGGGCCGCGTTCACGTGGGTGTGGATGGCGATGCTCACCCCGCGTTCCCGGGCCTTGGCCGCCAGCCGCTCCATGCCGGCCCGGACGTCATCGGCCAGCCAGTGCTGCGGCAGCCCCATCAGCGCCTTGGTGGCCAGCCGGATGTCCCGGATGTTGTCGATGTCCAGCAGTGCGCTGACGAAGGTCTCCAGCCGGGGCCAGGGCATGTTGGCCACGTCCCCGCCGGATACCACCACGTCGCGGACGCCGGGGGTGGCCTGCAGATACTCGATCATGGCGGTGAGCCGGTCGGCGGGCGGCAGGCCGAACTTGTGCTTAGTGATGCTGGGCGTCGGGTTGCCGACCAGATCCATCCGGGTGCAGTGGCCGCAGTACTGCGGGCAGGTGGGCAGCACCTCGGCCAGCACCTTGGTCGGGTAGCGGTGGGTCAGCCCTTCCACCGCCCACATCTCCGCCTCGTGCAGCGAGTCGCGGGACGCGTACGGGTGGGACGGCCAGTCGGTCCGTCGGTCGCTGAAGACCGGGATCATGTACCGGCGCACCGGGTCGGCGTAGAACGCCTCGGTGAAGCCAGGCTGGTCCGGTACGCCCGCCGGGACCATGGTGTTCAGCATCTGCGGCGGCACCAGCATGGACATGGTCGCCCGTTCCTGCTGGTCACGCTCCAGGTCGGCGAGGAAGGGCTCCTCCAGGCCGGGCCCGGCCACGTCGCGGAGCTGGCGCAGGTTCTTCACGCAGTGGGCGCGCTGCCATTGCACCGATTCCCACTCTGCGGTACTCACCTGCGACCAGCCCGGGAACCGCCGCCAGTCCGGCTCGGTAAGCCCGGCACGGCGGTACGCATACGGCTGGCTGACCAAGGCTGATCACCTTCCCGTTCTCGTCGTGCTTCATTGAAGGATAGCCTTCCATCTGCACTAAGAACAGCAGAAGATAGTGTGGGAGGACTCTCACACAGGAAGACTTACTGTCAGTTAGGGGGCATCCGTTGATCCAGGACCCACCACGCACCGGGCGCCGCCCAGGGTCATCACTCGGCCTGCACCGGGTGCTCGAGCCCGCGGGGGTACTGCCGCAGGCGGCCTGGCGGCTGGACGCAGACCCGGCGATCTGGCCGGATGAAGTCCGCGTCGCGGTGGACCGGCTGAACCTGGACGCCGCGTCCTTCCGCCAGCTCCGCGAATCCACCGGCGGATCGGCCGAGGCCATGCGGAGCGCGGTGCTCGACATCGTCGCCGAACGCGGGAAGATGCAGAACCCGGTGACCGGGTCCGGCGGGATGCTGACCGGCGTGGTGGACGAGGCGGGCCCGGCGTCGCCACTGCGACTGGCGGCCGGCGACCGGATCGCCACGCTGGTCTCGCTCAGCCTGACCCCGCTGGCCCTGACCGACGGGCTGGCCCGCTGGGATGGGCAGTCCGAGCAGGTCCCCTGCACCGGCCACGCGATCCTGTTCGGCCGGTCCATCGCCGCGGTGCTGCCCGCGGACCTGCCGGCCGCCCTGGCCCTCGCGGTCATGGACGTATGCGGTGCGCCCGCCCTCACCGAGCGGGTGGTGCGGGCCGGGCTGGCCCGTGCTGAGCTGGGGCCCGGCCCGGTCGTGGCCATCCTCGGCGCCGGCGGCAAGAGCGGCTCCCTGTCCGCGGCGGCCGCCCGGCGGGCCGGTGCGGGCACGATCATCGGCGTGGTCCCGGCCGAGGCCGAGGCGGCCGCCGTCCGCCAGGCCGGCCTCGCCGACCAGGTGGTGATCGCGGACGCCCGGGACCCGGTGGCGCTGGCCGGTGCCATCCAGTCGGCTGGCGGCCCGGCCGCGGTGACCGTGGTATGCGTGGATGTGCCCGGCTGCGAGGGCGGTGCGGTGCTGGCCACCGCACCCGGCGGCACGGTGATCTTCTTTTCCATGGCCACCTCGTTCAGCGCGGCGGCGCTGGGAGCCGAGGGCATGGCCGCTGACGTGACCATGCTGATCGGCAATGGGTATGTGCCTGGTCATGCGGAACTCGCGCTGGACCTGATCCGGTCCGAGCCCGGGGTCCGCAGGCTGTTCGAGGACCGGCTGACCGAGACCGGCTGACCGAGACCGGCTGACCGAGACCGGCTGACCGAAGACCGGCTGAGCAGAGGAGGTTCTGCAGGTGGAATCGAGGCTCCGGCTGGACCCCGCGATGGTGGCGGAGGCCCGCGAACTGGCCCGGGTCGCCGGGCAGCCGATCGTGGATCTGGCCACCCGGCACACGACTGTGTCGGTGGAACGGGCGGTACTGCGGCTGGCCGGGCTGGAGGGCGCGGACCCCGACGGCATGCCCTGGGTGAACCGGCTGGTCGATAGCGTCCGGGAGAGCACCGGGCTGGAACACGGCGTGGCCCTCCCGGTGTGGGACGCGCTGCTCACGGGCGGGTACCCGGCGCTGGGCGCGCTGGCCGCCGACGCCGCGGCCGGGACGGTGAAGTTCCGGCTGCCGGAGGGCGCCGACGCCAGGGCCGCACGAGACGCGGCGCGGGCCGCGCTCGCCGGGGGTTTCGCGGTCATCGACCGCAGGCGGGCCGAACGGTCCGCGATGATCGAGGCCACCGCGGAGCCGGGCAAGCCGTGGATCTACCTGATCGTCGCCACCGGCGACATCTACGAGGACATCCCCCAGGCGCAGGCCGCGGCCCGGGAGGGCGCGGACATCGTGGCGGTGATCCGGTCCACCGGCCAGTCCCTGCTCGACTACGTGCCGGAAGGCGCCACCCGGGAGGGTTACGCGGGGACCTACGCCACCCAGGAGAACTTCCGGCTGATGCGGGCCGCGCTAGACGACGTCTCCCGCGAGCTCGGCCGGTACGTGCGGCTGACCAACTATGCCTCCGGGCTGTGCATGCCGGAGATCGCCGCGCTGGCCGGGCTGGAACGGCTCGACATGATGCTCAACGACTGCATGTACGGGATCATCTTCCGGGACATCAACCCGCAGCGGACGTTCATCGACCAGCGCTTCGCCCGGCAGATCCACGCCCGGGCCGGGATCATCATCAACACCGGCGAGGATAACTACCTCACCACCGCCGACGCGGTGGACGCCGCGCACACCGTGGTCGTCAGCCAGCTGATGAACGAGTTCTTCGGCAAGGAAGCGGGGCTGGCTGACGGGCAGCTGGGCCTGGGCCACGCGTTCGAGATCAACCCCGAGGTACCCGACTCGTTCGTGCTCGAGCTGGCGCACGCCCAGCTGGTCCGCGAGCTGTTCCCGGACGCGCCGCTGAAGTACATGCCGCCGACCAAGCACATGACCGGCAACGTGTTCGGCGGCTACCTGCTCGATGCGTTCTTCAACCTGGCCGGGGTCATGACGGACCAGTCCATCCTGCTGATCGGGATGATGACCGAGGGGATCCATACCCCGTTCCTCTCCGACCGCGACCTGGCCCTGGAGAATGCCCGGTATGTGGCCCGGGCCGCGGCCCGGCTGGGCGAGAACTTCCGGCCGCCGCCGGGCGGGTTCGTGGAGCAGCGGGCTCACCAGGTGCTCGGCGAGGCGGTGGACCTGCTCCGGCGGATCAGCCGGGAAGGGCTGCTGACCGCGATCGCGGACGGCACGTTCGGCGTGACCCGCCGCCCCGCCGACGGCGGCCGCGGCCTCGGCGGGGTCATCGCCCGCGCTGATAGCTACTGGAATCCGGCTGGTGAGTTCCTGGAAGGCGATCAGGAGGACGGGTCATGAACGGTCCGGTCGTACGTCCCTACGGCGACACCACGGGGGATGGCCAGGTCCAGATCTCCTTCACGCTGCCGGTTCCGTTCGGGAATGAAGATGAGCGCGCCCTCGCGGAAGGGGCGGCGCTGCAGCTGGCCGGCAAGATGGGCCTGGACCCGGCCATGGTGGTGCACGCCAAGGGCATGGGCCGCGATTTCACCTTCTTCATCGTGTACGGCCGGACCGGGCACCTGGTCAACCTGTCCGCGGTGACCGTCACCCCCCGCGAGTTCCCGGTGCTCTCCCCGGCCGAGATCAACCTGCGGGTGCGCAGCGGCCTGGGCCGCAAGCTGGTCGTGCTGGGCGCCTGCATCGGCACCGACGCGCACACCGTGGGCATCGACGCGATCCTCAACGTCAAGGGCCACGCGGGGGAGAAGGGCCTGGAGTACTACCGGGAGATCCGGGTGGTGAACCTGGGCGCGCAGGTGGACGTGGCCGACCTGGTCGCCCGGGCGCAGGCCGAGCGGGCGGACGCGGTCCTGGTCAGCCAGGTGGTCACCCAGCGCGAGGCGCATCTGGCCGGGGCCCGGCAGCTTTCCGCCGCGTTCCGCGCCGCCTACCCCGACGGCGGGCCGCTGCTGGTCGTGGGCGGCCCGCGGTTCGACCCGGCGATGACCGGGGACCTCGGCGTGGACAAGATCTTCGGCCGCGGCACCACACCCCGTGAGGTGGCCAGCTACCTGGTGCACGTGCTGGCGCCGGAGCCGGTCGGGGCGGGTGCGGCGTGACCGGCCAGCATGACGGACTGACGGTCACCCACCGGCGTTACGTGCCCGCCAGCCACGCCCACTACGGCGGGAACCTGGTGGACGGCGCGTACGTGCTCGGCCTGTTCGGGGACGTGGCCACCGAGGCGGCGATCCGGATGGACGGCGACGAGGGGCTGTTCGCGTCCTATTCCGACGTGCAGTTCCGCGAGCCGGTGCTGGCCGGTGACGTGATCGAGGCGGCCGCGACCGTGGTGCGCACCGGCCGGCGCAGCCGCGAGCTGGCCTTCGAGGCCCGCGTGGTGTGCCGGGCCGACCCGGGCCGCGGGCCGTCCGCCGCCCGGGTGCTGGAGCAGCCCCTGGTGGTGGTCACCGCCACCGGCACCGTCGTCGTCCCGTAACCGCCGGTCCTGCGGCGGCCGCCGGCCAGGCCGGCTGGCTGTCCGGGGCGACACGGGTCAATGTCCCCGCCGGGCGGCCCTGGGTGCACTAGCATCGTCCGCACGGCAGTGGCGCAGGCCCCCGACCATCACGGAGCCAGCACGCAGGCCCCGCCACCGCGATTCCCGTGGCCACCGGCCACCCCCTGCTCCGGCCAGGCCCGGAGACATGACTGCGCCCGCTACCCCGGCGCAGGAAAAGGACGGGACCCATGGCGAAGATCGAGCTGACCCGTGTGCTCACCCGCAAGCACGCGGCCCGCCGGGCCGGCACCGCTGCCGCGGGCCGTGACGATCAGGCCGCCCGGCTCTGGCAGGCCCTCCTCGGCCCGTTCAGCGCGAAGCCCGCTCCGTCCCCGCGGCAGCGCGCTCAGCGCGGCGCCGGGTCAGGCCCGGGAGGGGCCTGACCCGGCGCCCGGGCACCGGCCGGCGCCGCGGGGACGGAACTGGCGGCTACTCCTGGCCGAAGGACTGGATCTCGGCCCGCTCCGTCTCGGTGAGTTCCCGGGGCACGTCCCCCCGGGCGACCTTGGCCGACTGCACCTCGCGGCGGATGTCGTCCACGATCTCGGGATTGGCCAGCGTGGTGACGTCGCCGGTGTCCGTGAAATTGGACACTGCGGCGATCACCCGGCGCATGATCTTCCCGGACCGGGTCTTGGGCATGTCCGGGACGATCCAGACGTTCTTCGGGCGGGCGATCTTGCCGATCTCCACCTCGATGGACCGGGTGACCTTGGCGACCATCTCCTGACTGGCCGCGTATCCCGGCTTGAGCGACACGTACACCTCGACGGCGCGGCCCCGGATGTCGTCGATCACCGGGACCGCGGCGGCCTCGGCCACCTCCTCCACGGTCAGCGCGGCCGACTCGATCTCCTTGGTGCCCAGCCGGTGCCCGGCCACGTTGATCACGTCGTCCACCCGGCCGAGGATCCGGTAGTAGCCGTCCGCCGCGCGGACGGCGCCATCCCCGGCGAAGTACGGCCAGTCGCGCCAGTCCTTGCTGTCGGGATTCTTGTTGTACTTCTCGTAGTAGACCGAGATGAACCGTTCCGGCTGGCCCCAGATGGTCTGCATGATGCCGGGCCACGGGTTGCGGATGCAGATGTTGCCCGCCCTCCCGTCCGGGACCTCCGCGCCGTCCTCGTCGTAGATGGCGGGGTAGATGCCGATCACCGCGGGACCGCAGCTGCCCGGCTTCATCGGCTTGAGCGCGGGCAGCGAGCTGCCCAGGAACCCGCCGGTCTCCGTCTGCCACCAGGTGTCCACGATGACGGCCTCGCCCTTGCCGACCGCCTTGTGGTACCAGCGCCACACCTCGGGCTCGATCGGCTCGCCGACCGTGGTCATGTGCTTGAAGTGGTAGCCGTACTTGGCCGGCTCGTCCGGGCCGACCTTGCGGAGCATCCGGATGGCGGTCGGCGAGGTGTGGAAGATGTTCACCCCGAGCCGCTCGGCGATCCGCCACGGCCGGCCCGCGTCCGGGAAGTTGGGCGTGCCCTCGTAGATCACGGTGGTGGTGCCGAGCGAGAGCGGGCCGTACACGATGTAGGAGTGCCCGGTGATCCACCCGATGTCGGCCATGCACCAGTACGTGTCCTCGGGGTGGATGTCCTGGTAGTACTTGGACGTCCCGGTCACGTAAGACAGGTACCCGCCGGTGCTGTGCTGCGCGCCCTTCGGCCGTCCCGTGGTGCCGCTGGTGTACATCAGGAACAGCGGCGCCTCGGAGGGCAGCGAGACCGGCTCCACGACCTGGCCGCGGTACGGGGCGCTGACCTCGTCCACGAAGAAGTCGCGGCCGGTCACCATCGGCGTCTGGGAGGCGTACTCGCCCTCGTGGCGCCGCCAGACCAGGACCTTGTCCACCTCCTGGCCCTGCTTGGCCGCCTCCGCCACCGCCTCGTCCGCCTTGACCTTGTGGTCGACCAGCGTGCCGCTGCGGTAGTACCCGTCCATCGTGATCAGGACCCGGCTGCCGGAGTCGGCGATCCTGGTCCCGCACGCGTTGCCGCTGAATCCGCCGAAGACCTCCGAGTGCACCACGCCCAGCCGGGCGCAGGCGAGCATCACGACCGGCAATTCCGCCACCATCGGCATGTGCAGCGTGACCCGGTCGCCGGCCTTCAGCCCGGCGAAGTCACGCAGCAGCGCGGCAAAGTCATTCACCCGGTGATAGAGCTCCCGGTAGGTGATGGCGACCGGCTCGACCGCCTCCGGCTCCGGCACCCAGATGATCGCGGCCTTGTCCGCCTTGTCCGCGAGGTGACGGTCCACGCAATTGTAGGAAGCGTTCAGGCGGCCGCCGGTGAACCACTTCCAGAACGGTGCGTTGCTCGAGTCCAGGACCGTGTCCCACTTCTTGTCCCAGCTCAGCAGCTCCGCGTATTCGACGAAGCAATCCGGGAAATTCTTCTCGTCGAAGCGCTCGAAGATCGCCGGATCGGCCGCGTTGGCCTGCTCGATGAACGACTCCGGCGGGTAGATGTACTCTTCCTCGCGCCAGTGGACGGCAATCTGCGACTCGGAAACCGGGTCCTGCTGACTCTGCGTCATTGCTGGTCCTCCCATGAATGGATGATCTACAGGCGGGACAAGGCCGGGAGAGCACTCAGGGCGCTCTGTCCGTCCCGGGACAGGGGGGCAGGGCACGAAGTGGCAGGGCGCCGGAGGCCACCTGGACCTGCAAGGTTCCCGTCAGATAGCGCCGGATCATCCTCCCCGCCCGGCTGGCTGGCTGGGCCGGGCTTCGCCGGCTGGTTGTCCGCGCCGGGCCTGGCCGGCGGGCTGCCCGGGCCGGGCTTGGCCGGCGGGCGGCTCCCACTGCGGAGGCCAGCCAGCAGCGTCCCGCCGGGGCTGTCGCGGTTCCCGCCGCCGCCCCCTGGCCGGACCGTCCGCTGACCACGGTGTCATGACGCCCTCACGCGCTGGGGAAACGGTTTCATGCTATCGCCAGGCGTGCGGCGGAACCAGGGCCCCGGGGCCCTGCAGAGCCGGTTGACATCAGGCGTGGTCGCGGTAAGTTGCTGCGCAGAGTCCAGCACTTGGCTAGCCGTCGGGGTTGGCTGGCCGTCCGGGCCAGGCTGCGTGCGGGCCGTGTGAGCGGCCCTGAAGCCAGGCGCAGCGCGCCAGGGCGTGCCCGGTAGCCCGCTGGGCCGGGGGGTTGGAAACGGGAAGGGCCTGGGCGCCCAGTAGACAACGGAGAACGAGCTCGTTGCCGGCGGGACGGTCTCCGGTCCGAAGGCACGCCCGGGCCCTCTTCCCTCATCTGCCCCGTGGAGCTAGTTCCGCGGGCACGAACGCTGCCCGGGCGGTCGGGTGGCCGGGTCCGTGCCTGCGGCAGCGAGCCGTGCGCGGGCGGGAAGCGGGCCGGCCCGGCGTCAACATTGGTGCAAATTTGGCCATGCCCATCGGTGCGCGGGCTCCGATGACGCCGCGTAACGGTAGCCTGCAGGGATCACGGGCCCGAGAGGCCGCGACCCCACGCGGCTAGTCAGGGGAAGGCAGGAGAGGTTGACTGGCAACAACGAAGCCGGGACTCCGGTTGGCCGGGTCGCCGTCATCATGCCCACGTATAACGAGCGTGAAAACCTGGAGGCCATGGCCGCACGGGTCAGGTCCGCGGTCCCCGACGCCGACCTGCTGGTGGTCAACGACAACAGCCCGGACGGCACCGGTGACCTAGCGGACAAGCTGGCGGCCGAGGACTCCCGCATCCGGGTCCTGCACCGGCCGGGCAAGGGTGGCCTCGGAGCGGCGTACCTGGCCGGGTTCGGCTGGGCCCTCGGGCAGGACTACGGCGCGATCGTGGAGATGGACGCGGACGGGTCCCACCAGCCCGAGCAGCTGCCCATCCTGCTGGACGCGCTGCGCCAGGCTGACCTCGTGCTCGGCTCCCGGTGGGTGCCGGGGGGCCGGGTCCTCAACTGGCCGAAGTCACGCGAGGTGCTGTCCCGGGGGGCGAACATCTACGCCCGGCTGGCCCTGGGTATCCCGCTCAAGGACGCCACCGGCGGTTACCGGGTCTACCGGGCCGCCACGCTGCGGGCCGTCCGGCTGGAAGAGATCGAATCCCAGGGCTACTGCTTTCAGGTCAACCTGGCCCTCCGCGCGCTGGGCGCGGGCCTGCGGGTGGTGGAGGTGCCGATCACGTTCGTGGAGCGGATTCACGGCTCCAGCAAGATGAGCAAATCCATCGTGGTGGAGGCGTTCTGGAGGATCGGGCGCTGGGGGGTGGCGTCCCGCTGGGCGGCGCTGCGCGGGGCCCGCGCCACCGCGCGCTGAGCCGCTGGCCCCGGGCCGGGTGGCCCGGGGCGTCTGCTGGCAGGCCCGCCCGGGGCCTGCCCAGGACAGCAAAATGCCCAGGACAGCAAAAACGGCCCGGGCGGACCCGGGCCGTCTTCGCGGTGTTCAGGCGCTCTTGCGGTGCCTCGTACTCTGCTTGCGCGGCGTTTCCTCACCACGCTGGCTCCTGATCAGGGCGAGCCGCTCCGCGAGCACTTCCTCCAGGTCGGCGATGGACCGGCGCTCACGCAGCATGTCCCAGTGGCTCCGCGGCGGCTTGGCCTTCCGCGGCACCGACAGGTCGCCGGTAGTGGTGAACGCGGTCACCCCGCACACCCGGCACTCCCAGGTGGCCGGAACCTCAGCCTCGGCGGCAAACGGGACGGTAAAGTGGTGACCCTTGGGGCAGTCGAAAGCTATCTCCTGGCGTGGTGCCAGGTCGGTGTTACGGTCGTTCTCGTAGCTCGTCGCCCCGAGCCGGGTGCCGCGAAGTGCGCGTTCGGCCATTAGTCACTGCCTCCCAGGCGCTCAGCCTTGTGAATTTGTTAACGCCGAGTACCCGGTCAAGATTCCCGCTGTGCCCGATTCCAACCCCCCCGGGGTGCCCCGGACCCATCGGTGCCGGCATGCTCACCCGCAGTGCCGGCCGCCTCACCCGCCCGGGAGGCCCGGTATCGCCGCCGCCCGGGATCCCGGGCTGGTTACCGGGTGACCCGGGGGTGCCACTCGCCGCGGCTGATCAGCACGTCCCGCAGCACCACGGTCTCGTCAGTCATGATGCCGTCCACCCCGATATCCAGCAGGTCACGCATCACCCCGGGGGAGTTGATGGTCCAGGCGTGCACGTGCAGGCCCAGGGCGTGCGCCCGGCCGACGAACGCGGGCGTGGCCACCTGGGCGGGCACCTGGGCACACCGCACGCCCGTCCGGGCCAGCCGCTCGGCCAGGGCCAGAGGGGCCCCGCGGCCGGCTGACTGCGGCCCGCCGCGGCTGCGCTCCCCGGCCAGCCGGCCCTGGCCGGGCCCGCCGCGGCTGCGCTCCCCGGCCAGCCGGCGCTGGCCGGGCCCGCGGCGGCTGATCCGGTCCGCCGTGACCCGGCCCGGCCGGGTACGGTCGCGCGGGCTGATCGGGCCGCCGAACCGGACCACAGCCGTGCCGATGGGCGAGGCGGCCATGCAGACCTGCCGGTCGAACACGCGCCGCGCGGCACGCAGCCTGCTGGCCGAGAAGGAGGTCACGCAGACCCGGTCCCAGGCCCCGGTCCGGCGCAGCACCTCGTTGAGCGGCCCCACCGCCGGAGCGTCCTTCAGGTCGATGTTGAACCGCACGTCCGGCCAGGCCCCCAGGAGGTCTTCCAGCACCGGGATCGGCTCGGTGCCGTCGATCAGCGCGGTGGCGACATCCCGGTGCCTCATCCGGGCGACCCGGCCCGGGAGGCCGGTCACCCGGGCCAGGGAGCGGTCGTGGAAGGCGATGAGGACCCCGTCCAGCGTCGCCTGGACGTCAGTCTCCAGGTACCCGTACCCCAGCCCGACGGCGTGCTCGAAGGCCCGCCACGAGTTCTCCGGGGCATGCGCTGCCCCGCCTCGGTGGGCGAACGCTATCGGCCTGGGGTGGTCGAGGAATGCGGTCGGCATGTAAGCGAGTATGCGCTACCAGGCGGAGCAGCCCGTAAACGGATCATGACCGGATCCTGAAACCCCTGCCGCGCCTGGGATTCTCATCCGCCCTGGTCAACGGCATCCTGATGCACGTCGTCCGGGCCCGCGCCCGGCGGGCCGGCTGACCATTCCCGGCGGCGGGCCTCGGCCAGGGCGATGGCCGCGGCGGCGGACACATTCAGTGACCCGACCCGGCCCACCAGCGGGATGTACGCGACCGCGTCGGCGACCGCCAGCAGGGCGGGGGAGCAGCCGTGGTCCTCATTGCCGAGCACCAGGCAGACGTCGCCGTGCAGCGGGGCCTCGTGCAGCGGGTACGCCCCGGCCGCCTGCTCGATCGCGACCACCCGCAGCCCGGCGGCCCGGGCCGCCTTGGCCGCGGCCACCGGGTCCGGTTCACGTTCCCAGCTGAGCAGCCGCTGGGTGCCCAGCGCGGTCTTGGCCGCGGAGGCATGATCGAGCGCGGCCGAGTTCCCGCACAGCCAGATGTGCTCGGCGCCGAACGCGGCCGCGGACCGCACGATCATCCCGACGTTGAAAGGCTGGGTGACCGAGTCGAGCAGCAGGGCCAGCCGGGCCCCGGTGGCGCGGCGCCAGGAGCGGTTCAGCCGCTTCACGTCCGTGGGGCGCAGCTGCTTGTACGGGGCGGCCGCCGGGCCCGCCTCCCCGGGCGGCACCGGCCCGCCGGCGGGCCCGGGCGTGGCAGGCTGGGCCGGGCTCATCGGGGACCCACCCGCAGCACCCGGTAGCCGCTGCGGGACGCGATCCGGGTGGCCGGCCACCCCCCGGCCTGCAGCCAGCGCTGCAGCGAATCCGCGCCCAGGTTCCGCTGGACCACGAGATGGGCCTGGCCGCCGGGGGCCAGCCGGCCCAGCCAGCTGGCCAGCATCGCGTGCAGCGCCTGCTTGCCGACCCGGATCGGCGGATTGGACCAGATCGCCGCGAACTGCCCGGGCAGCTCCGGGGCCGCCGGGGTCACGCACCGCACGTTGCCCAGCCCGGCGCGGGCCGCGTTGGCCGCGCACAGGTCCACCGCCCGCTCGTTGATGTCCACCGCCCAGATCGTGGCCCCCGGCGCGCGGGCCGCCATGGCCAGCGCGATGGGGCCGTACCCGGTGCCCAGGTCGAGCAGGTCGCCGCGGTCCGGGGGAGGCGGGACCGCTTCCAGCAGCACCCGGCTGCCCGGGTCTAGCCGTCCCGCGGAGAACACCCCGGCGTCCGTGGCGCACTCGAAGTGCAGGTCGGGGAGGACGACCTGGACCAGGCCCGGGCGGTGCGCGGCCGCCGGGCTGGCGGTGAAGTAGTGCTCGCTCACCCCGTCCCGGCCTGCCTCTCCCGCGGCCTCCTGCTCCCTGCTCACTGGTTCCGGGGCTTCGCCATCTCCGGCCGGGCTGGCTCCTGCCCGGCCAGGGCCGGCTCGATGTAGCGGTGGGTCACCCAGCGCTCCACGACGAAGGTCAGGATCGGGATGGTGCCGGCCAGCAGCAGCAGCACCGTCGGCCCGGGGGCCAGGTGCAGCCGGCGGGCCAGCAGCCAGGCGAAGACGAGGTAGATGATGTAGAGAATGCCATGCAGCACGCCGACGTCGTTGGCGACCGCCGGATACCCGGCGATCTGCAGCGGGATGCCGACGAAGCACAAGATGATCAGCACCACGCCGGTCACGTAGGCCATCACCCGGTAGCGGAGCACGGCTGCGCGCACCGGCCTGCCTCCTCAGATTCTTGTCAGGGCCCGGCTCAGCGGAGCCCGTGCCACTTGCCGTGCCTGCTCGCCTCGGAGGTGAGCCGGGCCAGGTAGGCGTTGTAGTCGGCCAGTTCCTGGTCGTCCTCATCCGCGGCGGCGCCGGCCAGGCCGGCATCGCCGGCCGCGGCGCCGGGACCGGCTGCCCCGTCCCGCCCGGCGGGCAGCGAGACACCGTCCAGGCCCTCGGCGAGGGCCGGCGGCCGGAATTCGTCCTTGATCGTCTTAGCCCAGAAGACGATCACGAAACCGGCGAAGATAGGCCATTCAAAGGTGTACGCCCAGCTCAGGGAGTTCCCGGACTCGGCGCGACGGAACTGCCAGTCGCCCAGGGCCAGCATGCCCAGGACGGACAGGACCATGAGTGCATGCCAGCCCAGCCACTTGGGCCGGAACAAGAACCGCCAGCCCGGGGCCGGGGTATCGCTGGACATGCGACAGAGTCTAGCCGCGCCCCTCGAGGCCGGGCGCCAGCAGGCCGCCGGTCTCGCCGGCCCCCGGGCCCGCACTGCGCGACACGCTTGCCCGCGAGCCAATGCGAGGACATCGTGGCAGGTCAGTGATAATCGGTTCATGTCCTTGACGGATCTGTTGCGGCCCGGGCGGATCGGGCTGGCGGGACGCCTGCCCGCCCGCCTGGAAGATCTGCACGGGCCCGAGCGGGGTGTCATCGTCCTGCCCCGCCACCTGGCCTGGCCGGGGATGCGGGAATTCGACGTGACCGACGACCGGCTCCGGCGCAGCCTGTACGGGATCGTGCTGACCCAGGGCCGCCGCAATGACCTGGCCCGCTTCGTCAACCCGAGGCTGCTGACGCAGGACTGGCCACTGCTGCGCGCCTCGCTGGACCCGAAGCTGCGGCGCTGGTGCGAGCGGCGGCTGGCGCTGCGCGGGCTGGGAGCCGGGCCGGTGCCGCCCGGGCTGGCGGCGGGCGCAGTTCCGCCGGGGCCGGCCGCGGAGGGCGCGGGGATGGGCCCGGGGCGGCCAGAATAGGACCGCGGGACCGCTTCGCAGCCGGGCGGGGTGTCCTGTCACGCCCCCAGCTGAACGCCCGGCGAGCGCCCGGAGGCCCCCGTGACCGCAGGCCTGGACCTGGACGCGCTGACCGCCATCGACGTGCACGTGCACGCGGAGGTCTCCAGCCAGGGCAGCAGTTCGCTGCCCGCGGAGCTGGAGGAAGCGTCCAACGCCTATTTCAGGATCGCTGACACCCGGCGGCCGACGCTCGGTGAGATCGCCGCCTACTACCGCGAGCGGCAGATGGCGTGCGTGGTGTTCACGGTGGACGCCGAGGCCGCGAGCGGGCAGCCGCCGGTGCCCAACGAGGAGGTGGCGCAGGCGGCCGCCGAGCACCCGGATGTGATCATCCCGTTCGCTTCCATCGACCCGGCGCGGGGCCGGGCCGGCGCCCGGCAGGCCCGCCGCCTGGTCACCGACCTCGGCGTCCGCGGCTTCAAGTTCCACCCCAGCGTCCAGGGCTTCTTCCCGAACGACCGCTCCGCCTACGGCCTGTACGAGGTGATCGAGGAACTCGGCGTCCCGGCCGTCTTCCACACCGGGCAGACCGGCATCGGGGCCGGCGCCCCGGGCGGCGGGGGCATCCGGCTCAAGTACTCCAACCCGATGCTGATCGACGACGTGGCGGCGGACTTCCCGGGGCTGACGATCATCCTGGCCCACCCGTCGTTCCCCTGGCAGGATGAGGCGCTGGCCGTGGCCACCCACAAGCCCGGCGTGCATATCGACCTGTCCGGCTGGTCGCCGAAGTACTTCCCGCCCCAGCTGGTCCAGTACGCCAACTCGCTGCTGCAGGACAAGGTGATGTTCGGTTCGGACTACCCGATGCTCACCCCGGACCGCTGGCTGGCCGACTTCGCGGCGCTGCCGGTCAAGCCGGCCGTGCGGGAGAAGATCCTCAAGCTCAACGCGGCCAGGCTGCTCGGGCTGTCCGCAGGCTGAGAGGGGCAGGCAGTGCTCAACGAGGGTGTTGGGTCGTGGACCGCCCGCCGGGCCCGCAAGACCCCGCAGGCCCGGGCGATCCTGCATGCGGGAGTCGCGCTCAGCTACGCCGAGCTGGACGACCGGGTGGGCCGGCTGGCCCGGGCGCTGCGCGGGCTCGGCGCCGGGCCAGGGTCCCGGGTGGCGTATCTCGGCCCCAATCATCCGGCCTTCCTGGAGACCATGTTCGCGGCCTGGTCCGCCGGGGCGGTCTTCGTCCCGCTGAACATGCGGCTGGCCGGGCCGGAACTCGCTTACCAGCTCGCCGACAGCGGGGCGGAGCTGCTGGTGTACGCCCCCGGGCAGGCGGCCGTGGTGGCGGGCATCCGCGCCGCGGCCCGGCTCCGCCATCTCGTCGCGCTGGCCGGGCCGGCCGCGGGAGAGCACGACTACGAGAGCCTGCTGGCCGGGCCGCCCCCGGAGCCGGCGGACGTGCCGGTCCGCCTGGACGATCCCAGCCTGATCATGTACACCTCGGGGACCACGGGCCGGGCCAAGGGCGCGACACTGACCCACGGCAACATCACCTGGAACGCGATCAACGTGGTGGTGGACGCCGACTTCCGGGCGGACGAGGTCGCCCTGGCGGTCGCGCCGCTGTTCCACACCGCGGCGCTGAACATGCTCTGCCTGCCCACTATGCTCAAGGGCGGCACGGTGCTGATCGAGCCGGCCTTCGACCCGTCCCGGGTCCTGGAGCTGATCACCCGGTACCGGGTGACCTCGATGTTCGGTGTCCCGGCCATCTACGACGCGATGGCCGCGGCTCCCGGCTGGGCCAGCGCGGACACCTCCAGCCTGCGCATGCTGCTGTGCGGCGGCGCCCCGGTGCCGGACGCGACCATCCGGCGCTACACCGACCGCGGGCTGACCTTCATCCAGGGCTACGGGATGACCGAGACCTCGCCGGGGGCACTGCTGCTGGACGCCGGGCACGCCCTGGCCAAGGCGGGCTCGGCGGGGGTGCCGCACTTCTTCACCGATGTCCGGGTGGTCGGCCCGGACGGCGGCGCGGCCGGGCCCGGCCAGCGCGGCGAGATCATCGTGGCCGGCCCCAACGTGATGCAGGGGTACTGGGGGCAGCCCGGGGCGACCTCCGCGGTGCTCGCGGACGGCTGGCTGCGCTCCGGCGACGTGGGCACCACGGACGAGGACGGCTACGTGTCCGTGGTGGACCGCATCAAGGACGTGATCATTTCCGGCGGGGAGAACATCTACCCGGCGGAGGTGGAGAACGCCCTGCTCAGTCACCCCGCGGTGGCCGACTGCGGGGTGATCGGCATCCCGGACGCCCGGTGGGGTGAGGTCGGCCGCGCCGTGGTCGTGCTGCACCCGGGCGAGCGCGCGTCGGAAGCCGGCATCCTGGGTTTTCTCGACGGCCGCCTGGCCCGGTACAAGATTCCTAAATCGGTGCGGTTCGCCAGCGGCTTGCCGCGCACCGCCACGGGCAAGATCCTCAAGAAGCAACTCCGCGAGACGCATGGAGGAACCACCGCATGAGCACCGTCGTGAACGGCCTGGAGGAAATCACCGCGCTGGCTGGCGCCGACCTCGGGCGCACCGGCTGGACAGAGGTGACCCAGGAGCGGGTGAACACCTTCGCGGACGCGACTGGCGACCACCAGTGGATCCACGTGGACGCGGCCCGGGCCGCGGCCGGCCCGTTCGGCGGCACCATCGCGCACGGCTACCTGACCCTGTCCATGGTCATCCCGCTGTTCGCCGAGCTGCTGCAGGTCAGCGGCATCAGCATGGGCATCAACTACGGGCTGAACAAGGTCCGTTTCCCGGCGCCGGTCCCGGTCGGTGCGAAGATCAGGCTGGCCGCGGTCATCAGCGCCGTGGAGCCGGTCGGTGATGGCCAGGCCGTGCAGCTGACCGTGGATTTCACCGTCGAGGTGGACGGCGGGGCCAAGCCGGCCTGCGTGGCCCAGGCGATCTACCGCTACTACGCGTGAGCCCCCCGGGGGCGCCGCCTTCCGGCGCCTAGGGCCCGGGACTGGCCCCGGCCGGGCCGCGCGGATCCATCGCCTGCCAGTCGGCGTCCCAGGCGGTCAGGCGGCGGACATCGAGCAGCCGGCGGCCGAGCACGCCGGCGAACAGCAGGAACATCCCCCAGCAGGGCACGGCCATGGCCGCGGTGACATAGGCCTGGAGTTCCGCCTGGAACGGCGAGGTGGGCGTGCGGTTCAGCCGGCCCGCACGCCCGGCCCACACGGTCACGATGGCCCCGGCCCGGGTGCCGGGGGAGACCGGGACCTGGCCGCTGTGCAGGGCCCCGCCGGGGGCCCGCCACCGGGCGGGTGCGGAGACGTCGTAACTGTAGGACTGGGGGGCGGCCGCGAGCAGCCGGGCCGGGACCGGGCGCCAGCCCGCCTGCTCCGCGGACGTGGTGGTGAAGGCGGTGCTGAAGGCCAGCTGCCAGACCGCCAGGGCGATCAGGGGGGCGCCGAGCAGGAAGGCCACGGCCAGGCCGGCGACGATCCCGGCCTCAGCCCGGTCCGAGGCACGCCGGAGCGGGTTGCGATCCGGCCACAACCCCCGTACGACCGCGGCAGCGCGCCTCATGCTCCGACGGTGGCCACGACCCGGCCTGGCTGGCATCCCCTGATCAGGGTGATTTCCGCCCAGGGCCTGCTGGATCGGGTTATCCCGTGCTGAGCAGGTACAGCAGGGCAGCCGTCGTGGTGGCGCTGACGATCTCCCCCCGGCCGATCAGCGCGGGGACCCGCGCGAGCGGCACCCAGGCGATGCGCTCGGATTCGTAGGCGTCGGCCGGGCTGCCGAGGTGCGTGGCCTCATCGGTGCGGTACACGTGATGCGCGGAGTCGGAAATGCCGGGCGTGGGGTGGACCGTGATGAGGTGGCGCAGCGGGCAGGCCCGCCATCCGGTCTCCTCCTCGAACTCGCGCGCGGCCGCCTCCGCGGGTGACTCGCCGTCCTCGATCCGGCCGAGCGGCACCTCCCAGCCCCAGCTCCCGGTGATGAACCGGTGCCGCCAGAGCAGCAGCACCTGCCGGCCGGCGCGGACGGCCACGACACCGGCCCCGGGCGGGGTGCGGATCAGCCGGTGCTGCAGGTGCCGCCCGCCCGGCAGCTCGACGTCGGCGATCCGGATGTCCAGCCACTCGTCGGTATACAGCGGCTGCTGCGAGACGACCTTCCACTCCATGACGGCGCTCTTTCTCAACGGGGCCCGTGCGGGCCCCCGGGGGGCCGCCCAGGTCACACCCTAGCCACGGGCCGCCCGGCCCCCGCGCTGGGCACTGGCGCTGACGCCGGCGTCTTGGCCCCTGGGGTCTAGGCAACTGGGGTCTAGGCAACTGGGGTCTTGACACAGGGTCTTGACACAGGCATGGCTAACCGCTATCTAATAGATAACCGTTATCCGCTAAGGCCGGAGGGGGGGCATCGTGCAGCAGGAAGTGGTGCTGGCGCTGCTGGCGAAAGAGCCGTCGCACGGCTACGAGCTGCGGGCCCGGCTGCGCCAGGCCCTGGGCCCGCTGGGCGACGCGATGAACGCCGGGCAGATCTACGTCACGCTCACCCGGCTGGACAAGGCGGGCCTGGTCATCTCCGAGCCGTCGGCCAGCGAGGCGGACCGGCCGGACCGCAAGGTGTACGCGCTGACCCCGGCCGGGCAGCAGCGGGTGGCGGACTGGCTCACCGAGGTCAGCTGGCCCCGGCCCGACCTGGCCGAGTTCCATCTCAAGCTGGTCGCCGCCGCGGCGGCGGGACTGGCTGACCCGATCGCCATCGTGGACTCGCAGCGCCGTGAGCTGCTGCGCCGGCTGCGCGACGCGCAGCGGGCGGCGATGGCCGAGCCTGGCGGCTCGGCCGCCGGGCTGCTGCTGGAGGGCATCGTGCTCCGGCTCCAGGCGGACCTGCGCTGGCTGGAGGCATGCGAGCGGACCTGGACCATCCGGAAGGACAGACCATGAACGAGACTGGCGGCGCCCCGGTGCTGGGGGCCCGCGCTCTGCGCAAAGACTACGGCCGGGACGCTGGGCTGGTCCGCGCGGTCAACGGGGTCGACCTGGACGTCGCCGCGGGCGAGACGCTGGCCGTGATGGGACCGAGCGGCTGCGGGAAGTCCACGCTGCTGCACCTGCTGGGCGGGCTGGACCGGCCGACCAGCGGGGAACTGCGGCTGGCCGGGCAGCGTACCGACCAGATGGGGGAGCGGGGACTGGCCCGGCTCCGCCGCGAAATGGTCGGCTTCGTGTTCCAGGCCTTCCACCTGATGGACGAGCTCAGCGCCGCGGAGAACGTGGAGCTGCCCGCCCTGCTGGCCGGCGTGCCGCCCCGGAAGGCGCGGCGCCGGGCGACCGGGCTGCTGGAGCAGGTCGGGCTGGGCAACCGGGCCGGCTTCCTGCCCTCCGCGCTGTCCGGCGGCCAGCGGCAGCGGGTCGCGGTCGCCCGCGCGCTGGCCAACGAGCCGCTGGTCGTGCTGGCCGATGAGCCCACCGGCAACCTCGACAGCGAGGCCACCCTGGATGTGCTGAGGCTCTTCGACAGCCTGCACGCGGCGGGGCAGACGCTGGTCATCGTGACCCACGACACGCGGATCGCGGCCACCGCCGACCGGATGATCTCGATGCGTGACGGGGCGTTCATCGACCAGACCCGGCTCACCGGCGGCAGCACCGGCAGCCTCGGTGCCCTCGCCGGGCTGGAGGGCTGAGCCGTGGGCCGCCGCCTGCGGAGCAGGATCGTGCTGGGCCGGGCTCTCCTGGCGGGGCGCCTGGCGGCCCGGGATCTGCGGTACCACCCGGCGCAGGCGGTCCTGCTGCTGCTGGCCATCACCGCGGCTATGGCCACGCTCACGCTGGGCCTGGCCCTGCGCGGGGTGACGAGCCAGCCGTATCAGCGCACCAGGGCGGCGACCCACGGACCGGATGCGGTGGCTTACCTGCCGGTCATGCGCCGCCCGGGCCAGGGGCCGGCGCTGCCCGCCCAGGGCGCCGCGGCGCTGTCCGGCGCACCCGGGGTGAGCGGCCACAGCGGGCCCTACCCGCTCGTCGGGGCGGTCGTGCGGGCCCGCGGCCGCTCGGCGCCAGCTGAGGCGGAAGGGCGCAGCCAGGCCGCGGCCTCTGTCGATCAGCCCATGCTGACCGCGGGCCGCTGGGTGCGGCCAGGCGGCGTGGTGATCGAGCGGACGTTCGCCGGCGCGCTCGGCGTCGGGACCGGCGACCGGGTCACGCTGAACGGCCGGCCGTTCACCGTCGCCGGGATCGCGGTCACGGCGGCCAACCCGCCGTACCCGAACCTCTGCTACGTCGGTGGCGGTGGCTGCCAGGCTTCCCCGGCCAGCCAGGGCACGTACCCGGAGGCTGCCTCCCCCGGCCTGATCTGGGTCACCGCGCCGGACGCCGCCCGTGTCGCCACTGCGGCGGATCCGGTCGCCGCCTACGTCCTGAACCTGACCCTCCGCGACCCGGGCCAGGCCCAGGCGTTCGCCCGCCGCTACGACGCCGCGACCCCGGGCCGCCACCCCTTCGGCGCGGTGTCCGTGACGGCGTGGCCGGGCATCGCCGCCGCGGACGGCCTGCTGGTGCAGGACGAGCGGCAGGTCCTGCTGCCCGGGGCCTGGCTGGCCTGCCTGCTGGCGGTGGCCAGCGTGGCCGTGCTGGCCGGGGGCCGGATGGCAGAGCAGACCCGGCGGGTGGGGCTGCTCAAGGCCGTCGGCAGCACCCCGGGGCTGGTCGCGGTCGTGCTGCTGGCCGAGAACCTGCTCCTGGCGCTGGCCGCGGCGGCGGCCGGGCTGGCGGCCGGCTGGCTGGCCGCCCCGCTCATCACCAGTCCCGGGGCCGGCCTGGTGGGCAGCCCCGGCGCGCCGTCGCTCACGCTCCCGGCGGCCGGGCTGGTGGTGGCCGTGGCCCTCGCGGTGGCCCTGGCCGCGACGCTCGGGCCGGCCGTCCGGGCCGCGCGGACCAGCACGGTCAGGGCGCTGGCCGACGCGGCCCGGCCGCCGCGGCGCCGGGCCTGGCTCATCGCGCTGTCCGCCCGGCTCCCGGTGCCGCTGCTGCTCGGCCTGCGGCTGACCGCCCGCCGGCCGCGCCGCGCCGTGCTCAGCGCGGCCAGCATCGCGGTCACGGCGACCGGGATCGTCGCCGTGCTCGCCTTCCACACCACGGCCCGGCTGGCGAGGTACGGCGGGTCCGACGGGCTGGGTAACCCGGTGGCCAGCCGGGACGAGCAGATGCTGGCCGTCCTCACGGTCGTGCTGGTCGCCCTGGCCGTGCTCAACGTGATCGTGACCGCCTGGGCGACAGCCCTGGAAACGCGGCAGTCGTCCGCGCTGGCGCGGGCCCTGGGCGCAACCCAGCAGCAGGTCAGCGCCGGGGTGTCCGCGGCCCAGGTGCTGCCCGCGCTGCCCGGCGCCCTGCTTGGCATCCCGCTCGGCATCGGGCTGTTCGCGGCGGCGAACGGGGCCGGGCTGGTGACCGTTCCCCCGTGGTCGTGGCTGGCCGCCGCGGTCCTCGCCATCCTGGCCGCCGTGGCCGGCCTGACCGCGATCCCGGCCCGGGCCGCCGCCCGCCGCCCGGCCGCGGCCATCCTCCAGTCCGAGCTGGCCTGAGCCGCCGCCCGCGGGGCGGCCCCGCGGGCGGCCGGGGCGGCCAGCTCAGCGGTACGCCCACGACCATTGCTGGTTGGACTGCCCGTTGCAGGTCCAGATCTGCAGCGGGGTGCCCGCCGCGGTGCTCCCGCCCGTCACGTCCAGGCACAGCCCGGACTGCTGGCCGACGATCGTCCCGTTGCTCTCGACGGTCCACTTCTGGTTCGCCCCGCCGTTGCAGGGCCACAGCTCGACCGCGGTCCCGGGTGCGGTCTGGTTGTTGTAGACGTCCAGGCACTCGGTGGCGCCCATGGTCCGCAGCTCACCGGCCGGCGTGGGCGAGAACTCCTGGTTGATCCCGCCGTGGCACGGCCAGATCTGCTCCGCGGTGCCCGGGAAGAACACGTACGGGCCGGGCGCGGCGTTGCCGCGGGTGTCCAGGCACTGGCCCGACTGGCCGCTGACCAGCTCCCCGGTCCCGCCGGTGCCGGAGGCGGGCGCAGCCGAGATCAGGGTCACGCCGCCGGCCGGGACGGTCGTGGTGAACGTGCCGGTCACGGTGCCGAGCGAGGCGCCGCTCCACAGGCTGGTGACGTTCACCGCGCCGCTGAGCCCGAGCTGCCCGAGCGGCACGCTGAAGCTGTGGCTGGCCGAGGCATCGGTGTTGAACACGCCGATGTCCCAGGTCCCGTTCTGCTGCCTCTTGTCGAACACCTGCTCGCTGCCGCTGCTGATGACCCGGCCGGCGGGGATGCCGTCCTGGTCCACTGCCGTCACGGCGCTGTTCTCCAGCAGGGCCAGGTCACCGGGGTCCAGGCTGGTCAGGTCGGTGCCCAGGATCAGCGGCGCGCTGGCCAGGGACCACAGCGACAGCTGGGTCTGCCGCTCCGCGACGGTCAGCCCGTCGTTGCTGCCGTTCCCGACCTCGATCGAGTCGTAGTCGTTCCAGCCCCCGGGACCGCCGTAGGGCTGCCAGCTTGCCGCCGCGCCGAACCGGCTGGAGACATTGCCCCAGTCGGTCAGCGGGTAGCTGCTGCCGCCCGCGCCGCAGTAGCACTCGATGTCGCCGGTGGTGCGCCAGCCGTTGGCCAGCGAGGACCAGGTGGTGGCGTCGGAGATGGCCAGGCTATTGGACAGTTCCAGGGCCATCGGGCGGCCAGCCTGGCGCAGCGCCGCGGACCAGGCCGCCGCGTCCGGCAGGTCGAACGACCCGACCCCGTCGAGCTTCACGTAGTCCACGCCCCAGGACGCGAACTCATCGGCCCAGGAGTTGATGAAGGCCTGGGCGCCCGGGGCGCTGTAGTTGATGCCCACCATGCCGCCGCAGTTGTAGTTGTTCTCGCTGGCCGTGGCGGCGATCTGGCTGGCGGTGTACGACGTGCCCAGGATGGGGGTGTTCTGCGCCACCGCCTGCCTGGAGATGCCCGGCGTCACGTACAGGCCGAACTTCAGGCCCAGGCTGTGCACGTAGTTCGCGACGACCTGGATGCCGTTGACGGGGCCGCTGGCCGGGAACTTGGCCGTATCGGTCACCCACCGGCCGTACTGGTCCACGCTGGGGCCCTGGCTGCCCGGGCACTGATACCAGAAATCGTCCAGGTTGACGTAGCCGTAGCCGTGCGCGCTGAGCCCGCTGGACTTCAGCGCGCTGGCCTGCGCCTCGATCTTCGCCGCCGTCGGGTCGCTGCGCAGGAAGCTCCAGCTGCTCCAGCCCATCAGCGGCGCGCTGACGGCCACCCCGTTGTTCTCGGCTAACGCCCGCGGCGCCGCCAGCCCCGTCCCCGTGATGATGACGAGTGCTGCGGCCAGCACGGCCCGTCGTGGTCGCATCGGTCCTCCATCCAGGCAGGAACGCCCGGCAGGCATCCGCATCGCCGCGCCACGTCGCGCGGCGGCGCCCGCCGCCCCGGGCCACCGGTGCGCTCGCCTCGACCCTCCGCCCCATTAACAAACATGTCAACACACATAACGACACGATCGACCAGAAGGCCTGCGGCCGCGTCACGGCCCCCGGGCCAGGCCACCGGTGACGGCCGGGCGGCTGACTGACGGGACAGTTTCACCGGTTCGTGGGACGGTGTTCACGACCGGGTGGCCTGCCCACGTTTCGCTGTTAACCGCCATCCGGGCCGGCCAGTGAGAAGAGGGGCCATGACGTCGATGAAGCAGGTTGCGGTCCGCTGGGGCACGGCGGCCGGGGCCGCCGTGGCGCTGCTGGCGGCCGCCGCCCAGGGCGCCACCGCGGCCGGGGCCGCCACGTCCGGCCCGGCGCACGGCCCGGGAAGCGGGCCACGGTGGAGCGGGCCACGGTGGAGCGGGAACCTGATCGCGGACGGGAACGGGGACGCCGGCTACTGCACGAGGGACTGGAACGCGGCCACCACCATCCCGGGCTGGACGGTCCGCACCGCAAGCCCCAGCGTGGTGTGCTTTACCGCCGGCCATTTCAGTCATCCGGCCGGGGCTACCGGGCCGGGGTTCTTCAGTTCCGGCCCCTACGGTGACTCGGCCATGACCCAGACGGCACGGCTGGCGCCATCGGCCGCGGCGGGCGGGTCGCTGTCGTACCGGCTGGCGGGCTGGCTGGGCGGGTGGAAGACCGAGCCCGGGTACGTCAGGGTCTCACTCACCTTCCTCGACCGCTCCGGTCACCAGGCCGGTGCCCCGGTCACGCTGCGCACGGTGACCCGGGCCGACCGGCACGGCCGGACCGGGTTCCTCCGCCGGGCCATGACCGGGGCGGTGCCGCCCGGCACGTCGTCCATCCAGGTCGCAGCGCGCTTCCTGGCCAGTTCCACCCCGCCGGGCGGTGAGCCCGAGCCGTCCGGCCCGGGCGGCGGGATGCTCAGCCACCTCTCGCTGGCGGTGTCCGCGCCACAGCCCGCCGCGCGGCTGCTCCCGCCGCCGTCGGCCGTGCCGCACTTCGCCCACGTCTTCGTGATCATGATGGAGAACACCAACGGCAGCGCCGTGCTGTCTGGCCACAGCCACATGCCGTTCTTCCACCGCCTGATGGCCCGGGGCGCCACGCTGGCCAATTACCGTGGCGTGTACCACCCCAGCGACGAGAACTACCTGGCCATCGCGGGCGGCGACAGCTACGCCCGGGGTGCCATCTACTGGCCGGACATCAACGACCCGCACCCGAACCTCGGCGACGAGCTCGAGGCCCGGGGGATGACCTGGAAGGCCTACGAGCAGGGCATGGGCTACCGGTGCAACGACCGCGCGTTCAACCGAGTTCAGGTACGACAAGTACTACTACCCGGACGACGCGCCGTTCATCAACTACACCGACGTCAGCGGCAACCGGGCCCGCTGCCGGGCGCACCTGGTGGACGCCAGGGATCTGGGGACGGACCTGAAGAGCCCGGCGGCCACGCCCAGCTTCTCCTGGATCGCGGCGGACGACTATTACGACGGTGAGTCGGCCGGCAACGGCGACCGGCACAGCCGCGAGGTCCAGGACGGCTGGCTGAAGCGGACCATCACCCCCATCCTCGGCTCGCCGGCCTGGCGGACGCAGAAATCCCTGCTCATCATCACCTGGGACGAGGCGGGCATCACGGCCAGGACCGCTGAGGCGGGTAACCGGGTGGCGGCCGTGGTGGTGGGCTCGCAGGGCACGGTGCGGGCCGGTTACGTCAGCCCGGCCCGTTACGACCACTACTCAGCCGCCCGGACCATCGAGGAGGCCCTGGGCGTCGCGCCGTTCACCGCGAACGACGCGTACGCCACGCCGTTCAGCGACGTGTTCACCGGGCGGTCCCGCTGAGCCGGCCATGCCCGCCGGGTGCCCGGACCCCAGGACCGGCCGCCTGACCGGGACCGTCTACAGTCTGGCCCATGCGATTTGCCACGATCCGGACCCCTGACGGGACGACCGCTGCCCGGCTGGACGGCGATGTGCTGGTGCCGCTGGCCGCCGCCGACGTCGGTGCGCTGCTGGCTGACGGGGGCGGCCCCGCCGCCGCGGAACGGGCCGGCGCCACGCCGGTGCCGGCCAGCGAGGCCAGCTTCGCCCCGCTCGTGCCGCAGCCGTCCAAGGTGCTGTGCGTCGGGCTGAACTACCGGGCGCACATCCTGGAAACCGGCCGGGAGCTGCCGCAGTACCCGACGCTGTTCGCCAAGTTCGCCCAGACGCTGCTGGGCAGCCACGACGACCTGGTGCTGCCCTCGGTGAGCGACCGGGTCGACTGGGAGGTCGAGCTGGGCGTGGTCATCGGCCGGCCGATCTACCGGGCCAGCCCGGACGAGGCGGCGGCAGCCATCGCCGGATACACCGTCACCAACGACGTGAGCATGCGCGACTGGCAGAGCCGCACCCTGCAGTGGCTGCAGGGCAAGATGTTCGAGCGGAGCACCCCGGTCGGCCCGTACCTGGTCACCGGGGACGAGATCGGCGACGCCGCGGACCTGGAGGTCCGCTGCGAGGTGGACGGGACCGTGATGCAGCAGTCCCGCACCTCCGACCTGCTGTTCGGGCCGGCCGAGATCGCGGCCTACGCCAGCCAGGCCATCACCCTGCAGCCGGGGGACCTGCTGCTCACCGGCACGCCGGGCGGGGTGGGCAACGCCCGCAAGCCGCCGGTCTACCTGCAGCCGGGCCAGACGCTGCGCACCGTGATCGAGGGTGTCGGCGAATGCGTCAACCGGTGCGTGCCGGACAAGGCCTGACCGGGCGCCGGGCCACACGGCCGGGCCATGCCGCCGGGCCAGACTGCCAGACAGGAGCCGGGCGGCCGTACCCGCGGCCGCCCCGATGTGTCAGGGTAACTGCATGCGCAAGTACGTGATCATGGGCGTGCCCGGCAGCGGCAAGAGCTCGCAGGCGTCGTGGCTCGCCAGGGACCTGGATCTGGTGCACATCAGCGTGGGCGATATCTTCCGCTGGAATGTGCAGCAGCACACCAAGATGGGTGCCGACGTGCGGCGGATCATGGCCGCCGGTGAACTCGTCGGGGACGACCTGGCCGAGAAGGTGACCGCGCAGCGGCTGGCCGAGCACGACTGGAACTACGGGTTCATCATCGACGGCTTCCCGCGCAACGCCCGGCAGGCGGAGTTCTTCCTGGAGAGCTACGACATCGACGCGGTCATCCACCTCGACCTGCCCGACGCCGAGGTCCGCCGCCGGGTCCTGGCCCGCCGGCTGTGCTCGGGCTGCGGCATGGACTACAACCTGATCGAGGGCCGGCCCCGGGTCGAGGGCAAGTGCGACGTGTGCGGCGGCACGCTGGTCACCCGCGAGGACGACACCGAGGAAGCCCTCAACGTCCGGCTGCATGACTATCACGACAAGACCGACCCGGTGCTCGCCATCTTCGCGCGCAAGGAATACGTCCTGCAGATCGACGCCACGAAGGACAAGGACCAGGTCCAGCAGGCGGTCCGGGAGACGCTCGGGCTGCCCGCCTCCAAGCCGGACCCCTCCGACCAGCAGTGAGCCACGGGGCGGAGGCGCCGTGCGGGTCGTGATCGCCCCTGACTCCTTCAAGGGCAGCATCGGCGCGGCCGAGGCGGCCGCCGCGCTGGCCGGCGGGTGGCGGGCGGTGCGGAGCCGCGACGAGGTGCTCTGCGTCCCGCTGGCGGACGGCGGCGAGGGCACCCTGGACGTGCTCGCCGCGGCAGTGGAGGGCGCCCGCTGGCACGCCAGCCGGGTCACCGGCCCGGCGGGCCAGCCGGTGGACTGCGCCTGGCTGGAGCTGCCCGGCGGTGTCGCGGCCGTGGAACTGGCCCGGGCCAGCGGGCTGCCGCTGCTCGCCCGGCCCGATCCCCTCGGCGCGCACACGACCGGGCTCGGCGAGATCATCGGCCGCGCACTGGACGCCGGGGCCCGCCAGGTCATGATCGCGCTGGGCGGCTCGGCGTCCACCGACGGCGGGACCGGTGCGCTGGCGGCGCTCGGCGCCCGGTTCCTCGATGCCGCCGGCACGCCCCTGCCGCCCGGCGGCGGGGCGCTGCGGGACCTGGCCGCGGTGGACCTGGCCGGGCTGCGCCCGCCCCCGGAGGACGGGGTGAGCTGCCTGTCGGACGTGCGTGCCCCGCTGCTCGGCCCGGCCGGCGCGGCGGCCGTGTTCGGCCCGCAGAAGGGGGCCAGCCCGGCCCAGGTGACCCTGCTCGGGGACGGCCTGGCCCGGCTGGCCGGCTGCCTCGGCGGCGACCCGGGCGCGCCCGGCGCCGGGGCAGCCGGCGGCACCGGGTACGGGTTCGCCGCCGCCTGGGGCGCGCAGATCGGCCCGGGGGCGGTGCAGCTGAGCCGGCTGGCCGGGCTGGACCAGGCGCTGGCCGGGGCGGGGCTGGTCATCACGGGGGAAGGACGCTACGACGAGACGTCGGGGACCGGGAAGGTCGCCGGGACGGTGTTCGCCGCCGCGGCGGCGGCCGGGGTGCCCGCCGCGCTGGTGGCCGGCCAGGTCGCGGCCGGGCCGCCGCCCGCCGTGGCCTGGGCCGTGGGCCTGGCCGACCTGGCGGGCGGGGCCGGGCCGGCGCTGGCCGATCCCGGCCGGTGGCTCCGGCAGGCCGGGCAGGAGCTGGCCGCCAGGGTCACCCGCTGACGGGCCGGCCTGGCAGGCGGGGGCGCCCGGCAGGCCGGGCCGCGCGCCAACTACCCTGGTCCGCGTGCGGGACATCGCGGTGTTCAGCGGCAGCGCCCATCCTCAGCTGGCGGCCGAGATCTGCGCGGACCTGGGCGAGCAGCTGCGCCCGGTCCGGCTGCGCCGGTTCGCCAATGACTGCATGGAGGCGCAGCTCCAGTCCAACTGCCGGGAACGCGACGTGTTCCTCATCCAGCCGCTCTGCCCCCCGGTCCAGGAGAACCTGGTCGAGCTGCTGCTCATGCTGGACGCCGCCCGCGGTGCGTCGGCGGCCCGCGTCACCGCCGTCATCCCGCACTACGCGTACGCCCGGTCGGACAAGAAGGATATGCCCCGGGTGTCGATCGGCGGGCGCATGGTCGCGGACCTGCTGGTCACCGCGGGCGCGAACCGGGTGCTGACGATGACCCTGCATTCCCCTCAGGTGCACGGATTCTTCTCGGTCCCGGTCGATCACCTGCACGCCCTGGGCGAGCTGGCCAGCCACTTCCGCGGCCAGGACCTGTCGAACACGGTGGTGGTCTCACCGGACCTGGGCAACGCCAAGCAGGCCGCGGCCTTCGCCCGCCGCCTCGGCCTGACGGTCGCGTTCGGCGCCAAGCAGCGGATCAGCGACGAGGAGGTCACGATCACGTCCATCATCGGCGACGTCACCGGCCGGGACGTGATCGTGCTGGACGACGAGATCGCGCGCGGAACCACGATCCTCGAACTGCTCGACCGGCTGCGGGAGCGCGACGTCCGGTCGGTCCGGGTCGCCTGCACGCACGGCCTGTTCGCCGACGACGCGCTGAAGCGGATCGAGTCGGCACCCGAGGTGACCGAGGTCGTCTGCACCAATACCGTGCCGATCCCGGACCACATGCTCGGCGGGAAGCTCCAGGTCATCTCGCTGGCCTCGGCTCTGGCCGAGGCGATCCGCCGGATCCACGAGGGCGAGTCGGTCAGCGTCCTGTTCGAGCACTGAGTTGCCCGGGGGGGCGACCCCCCCGGACCCCCCACTTGCCCGCCTCCGTGTGCACTTCGTCTGCGGGCTCTGCCGGGTTAATCGCCGGCTCGGAGGGAACCCGCCTTCGGCGGGCCCCGCCTCGCCGGCGATATGCGGTGGTGCAGGAAGCCACGCCTTCGGCGCGCCTCCCCTCGCCCGTGATATGCGGTGGTGCAGGAAACCACCCCTTCCGAGCCGGCGACTCACCCGGGCACCTGCCGCATCCGGCCTGCCTACCGGGGCGGGGCCGTGGGGGTCCGGGGGCTCGCCCCCCGGGCCAGCGCAGCCCCCTGGGCCTCAAGCCTCCTCGATGGTGCGGGTGATCTGCTCGGTGGTGAGGGGGAGGTCCCGGACCCGGACGCCGACCGCGTCCGCCACCGCGTTGCCGATCGCGCCCGCAACCGGGCCCTGGGCCAGTTCCCCGGCCCCGGTCTCCGGCTCGCCCGGCGCGGCCACGATCCGCACGGCCACCTCGGGCACCTCGGTGAACCGCAGGATCGGGTAGCTGTCCCAGCTCACCGACGTGATCCGGGTCCGGTCGAAGCGGACCCGCTCGCGCAGGGCCCAGCTGGCGCTCTGGATCGCCCCGCCCTCAACCTGGTTCATCACGCCGTCGGGGTTGATGACCCGGCCCACGTCCACGGCCAGCCACAGCCGGCGCAGGCTGATGCTGGTGTCCGCGGCCACCTCCGCCACCGCCGCGCAGTACCCGGCGACACCCTTGTAGCGGGCGAAGGCCAGGCCGAACCCGGTTCCCTCATCGGGGGACCGGCCCGCCCAGCCGGACATGGCGGCGGCCTCCTCGATGACCCGCCGGGCCCGCGGGTCGCTCAGGTGCGCGAGCCGGAACGCGACCGGGTCCGCGCCGGCCGCCTGGGCCAGCTCGTCCATGAACGACTCGATCGCGAAGACGTTGAGGAACGCGCCCAGGGACCGCAGCGACGAGGTGCGCAGCGGCATCGTGCGCAGGCGGTGCCGGGTCACCTCGAGATCGGGGATGTCGTACGCGGGAACCGCGTTCCGGGTGGCGCCCATGGCGCCGCTGGGCACGCCGTCCAGGGCGGCGCTGATCGGCGTGCCCCCGGCCACGTGGGACAGCGCGAGCAGCCGCGGTTCCCCGCCGATGCCCGGCCGGCCCACGAACCCGTTGCTCCACACGTCCTGCCGCCAGGTCCGGATCCGCCCGCCGGAGTCCAGGCCCGCCGACAGGCGGGCCAGCATCGCGGACCCGAGCGGGCCCCAGCTGAGCTCGTCCGGGCGGGACCACAGCACCCGCACCGGCCGGCCGGGAACCGCCCGGGCCAGCAGCACCGCGTCCGCCGCCGCGTCGTCGGAGGCGTTGTGCCCGTAGACCCCGGCCCCTTCCACGTAGCGCACGGTCACCTGGGCAGGATCCAGGCCCAGCCCGGTGGCCAGCGCCCCGCGCAGCGGGTACACGCCCTGGCTGTGCGTCCACACGCTGACCTGATCGGCGTCCCAGCGGGCGATCGCGCAGCTGGGGGCCATCGAGCCGTGCGCGATGAACGGCCGGGTGTACTCGGCGGCCCAGGTGCGGTCCACCTGCGCGGCCGCCGCCGGGTCCGCGCGCCGCACCACGGGCTGGTCCTCGGTGGGCGAGGACAGCAGGAAGCCCTTCAGGTCGTCCTCGTCGGGCAGCGACTCCCGCACGGTCCACCGGGCGGCCAGCGCCAGCCGGGCCGCCGCGGCCGCCGCGGCCCGGTCGGTCTCGGCGATCACGCCGAGGAACGAACCGTCGCGGACCTGCACCACGACCCCGGCGGGCAGGTCGGCGTCGCCCACGCCGTCCAGCGTGGCCGCGGGCGCCGGCGGCCGGATCACCCGGCCGAACAGCATGCCCGGCAGCACCTGGTCATGCAGGAAACGGGGCCGCCCGGTCACCTTGTCGGGCAGGTCGATCCGGGGCGCGCTGCGGCCGGCGACCGACCACCCGGCCTCGGGCTTGGCCGCCGCGGTGACCTGCGCGGCCCGGTCGAGGAGGGCCGCCTCGTCCAGCGACCAGTAGCCCAGCCCGGCCGGGCCCGCCGCGGAGTGGACCGTGCCGCGCTGGACGGCCAGCCCGGCCGGGTCCGCCCCGAGTTTCCCGGCCGCCTCGGCCAGGAACGCCGCGCGGACCTGCGCGCAGACCTGGCGCAGCGCCCCGCCGCAGTCCTGGATGGACCGGCTGCCCGAGGTGACGCCCTCGTCGGGGCTGCCGCTGGTGCTGACCCCGGCCACCTGGACCTGGTCCAGCCCGACGTCGAGTTCCTCGGCCGCGATCTGGGCCAGCGCCGTCCACACCCCCTGGCCGTACTCGACCTTCCCGGGCCGGATCGTGACGACGCCGTCCACGCTGAAGTCCAGCCACTCGCGCAGCCGCGGGTTGGCGGTCAGGCTGGGCGAAGGTTCGGCGGGACTGCTCAACGGGCCTCCTCCTGGGCGGCCGCGCGGAGCACGGCCCTGACGATCCGCTGGTGCGAGCCGCACCGGCACAGGTTGCCATCGAGCGCGGAGCGCACCTCGGCCTCGCTCGGCACCGGGTTGGCCCGCAGCAGCGCCACCGCGCTCACGATCATTCCTGACGTGCAGTACCCGCACTGGGCGGCCTGCTCGTCCACCACCGCCTGCTGCACCGGGTGCATCGTGCCGTCGTAGAGCAGGCCCTCCACCGTGGTGATGTCCTGGCCCTCCGCGGCCCAGGCCGGGAAGTCGCACGATGACCTGGCCCGGCCGCCGACGAGCACGAAGCAGGCGCCGCACAGCCCGACGCCGCAGCCGAACCTGGGCCCGGACAGGCCGAGGTCCTGCCGGAGCACGTCGAGGAGCGGGGCGTCCGGCTCGCACTGCAGGACGCGCTCGGCGCCGTTCACCGTCGTCCGGATATTGACTGTGGCCATGGGCACAGAGTATGCATTCGTTTGCAGGATGAGGCCAGGGGTGAGGGAGGCATTCTATGGATGAGCGGGTGGCAATGGCGATCTCGCACTGGTCGCCGCGGTTCACCACCAACGGTGTCACCGCCGGGGACTTCGAGCGGATCACCAGCGGCCTGCAGCGGTGGGCGGACTGGTGCGCGGCCTGGAGTGAGGTGGCCGCCGAGCACGAGCAGCTCGGCCGGGACGCGCTGGGCGCGGGCCGGGAGATGTCCGCCGGGACGCACCTGTCCCAGGCGGCGGTCTACTACCACTTCGCCAAGTTCCTGTTCGTGGACGACCTGGACCAGATGCGGACCGCGCACCTGGCCGCCGTGCGCTGCCTCACCGACTCGCTGCCCTTCCTCGATCCGCCGGGACGGCGGATCGAGATCCCGTTCGACGGCGCGCACATGGTGGGCGTGCTGCGCCAGCCCGCCGGGGACGGCCCGCATCCGGTCGTGATCATGATCCCCGGGCTCGACTCGGCCAAGGAGGAGTTCCGCAGCACCGAGGAACTGTTCCTGGCCCGCGGCCTGGCCACCTTCAGCGTGGACGGGCCCGGGCAGGGCGAGGCCGAGTACGACCTGGCCATCCGCGGCGACTGGGAGGTCCCGGGGGCGGCCATCATCGACCGGCTGAGCGCCGAGCCTGCCCTGGACGCAGACCGGATCGCGGTCTGGGGCGTGAGCCTCGGCGGGTACTACGCGCCCCGGGTGGCCAGCGGCGATGACCGGGTACGCGCCTGCGTGGCCCTGGCCGGGCCGTACAGCTTCGCCGACCAGTGGGACAGCCGCCCCATCCTCACCCAGGAGGCGTTCCGGGTCAGGTCCAAGTCGCCGGACATGGACCAGGCCCGGGCCGTGGCCGGCCAGCTCAGCCTGGAGGGCCGGGCCCAGCTCATCCGCTGCCCGCTGCTGGTGGTGATGGGCAAGCTGGACCGGCTGATCCCGTGGACCCAGGCGGCCCGGCTGGCCGAGGAGGCGGGCGGCCCGTCTGAGCTGCTGCTGCTGGAAAAGGGCAACCACGGGTGCGCCAACCTGGCGCCGTTCCACCGCTACCTGACCGCCGACTGGGTCGCCGAGCGGCTCGGCACCCCGACCAGGCGGCCCGCCCCGGCGGCCGCGTGAGCGGCGCGGCATGACATCCCTCCTCCCGGCCACCCGCTCCGCCCTCGGGCTGCGCCTGCTGGCCCACCACGACCTGGGCGGCCACGGTGACGGGATGCAGGTGCTGCGCGAGGGTGACGCGCTGTACGTCGGGCACACCGGCACCTCGGGCATGGGCACCTCGATCCTGGACGTGTCCGAGCCGGCCCGCCCGGTGCTGGTCACCCAGTGGGCGGCGCCGGCCCGGTCGCACACGCACAAGGTGCAGGCCGCCGGCGGGCTGCTGCTGGTCAACCACGAGAAGTTCCCTTACCGCGCGGCCGCGAGCGGGCCGGTCTCGGCCGGCCTGGCGGTGTACCGCACCGGCGACCCGCTCCGCCCGGAGATGGTCGCGTTCTGGCCCAGCGGCGGCCGCGGCGTGCACCGGGTGGTGTGGACCGGGGGCCGGTACGCGCACCTGTCCGCGATCCCGGACGGCTTCCGCGACCGGATCTGGGTGGTCCTGGACCTGTCTGACCCGGAGCATCCGGCCGAGGCCGCCCGGTGGTGGTGGCCCGGGCAGCGCGACGGTGAGCCGGCGTCCTGGCCAGACGGCCAGCGCTACGCCGCGCACCACGCGCTGCTCGCGGGGGACCGCGGCTACCTCGGCTACGACGACGCCGGGATGGTGGTACTGGACGTCTCCGACATGACCCGGCCGCGCCAGGCCGGCCACCTGTCCTGGGCGGGCGGCGGCTCCACCCACACCTGCCTGCCGCTGCCCGGCCGTGAGCTGGTGGTGGTGACGGACGAGCAGGTCCACGACGGGCCGCATGCGCCGCAGCGGGCCATCCGGGTCATCGGCGTCAGCGGGGGGCAGCCGCAGGTCCTCGCGCTCTGCCCGCCCCCCGGCCCCGCCTACGACGAGCTGCCGCTGCGTTTCGGCGCGCACAACCTGCACGAGAACCGGCCTGGCTCCTACCGCAGCGAGCGGCTCATCTTCGCCACCTACTTCAGCGCCGGGGTCCGGGTCTATGACCTCGCCGACCCCGGGCACCCCGAGGAGATCGCGCACTGGGTGCCCGAACCGGCCCCGGGCCAGCCTGTCCCGCAGATCAACGACTTGTTCGTGGACTCCACCGGGCTGATCTGGGCCACCGACCGGATCGGCGGCGGCCTGTACGTGCTGGCTGCCGAGCCAGCCCTGACCGCCCTGATGGAGGAAGCCCGGCTGTGACGACCGGTTGCGTGCCCTCGCCGGGGGCCAGGGCGTTCACCCGCGGCTGGAACAGCAGCCCGGCCGCCGCTGCGCACGGCCCGGAATCTCCCGGCTCGCGGGCGAATCAGGGACTTTAGGCCCTGGCCAGCGGGGGGCCGGCCATGTGCATCGTGTCTCAGTGTCCGGAAGTGGGCGTCCCCAGCGTGACCGGCCCCCAGAGCGTTCTTTGCGCGCCGTCGGGGGGCCGGCGTGGACGCGTCCCGGCCTGGATGTGCCCATCGAATCCAAGCTGCACGCCCCCCGCGAGCGCAAGGAATGGGTGCCGCGGCCCGCGCTGGTGCAGGAGCTGGCCCGTGCGGTTTCGGCGAGGCTGGTCCTGGTCGACGCGCCCGCGGGCTTCGGCAAGACCACCCTGGTGGCCCAGTGGAGGTCCAGCCCGGCCGAGCACCGGAGGTTCGCGTGGGTCTCGCTCGACAGCGGGGACGACGACCCGGGCCGGCTCTGGTGGCATGTCGTGTCCGCGCTGCAGCGGGCCTGCCCTGAGCTGGACAGCCAGGACATCCTGCGGGCGCTGCGGACCCAGACCCCGGACATCGCCGACGACGTGATCCCGGGCCTGGTCGGCCCGGCTGGCCAGGCTCCGGTCCCCGGTTGTCCTGGTGCTGGACGACTATCACGTGATCAGGGAATCCAGGTGCCATGAGCAGGTGGCGTCCCTGCTGTTCCATCTGCCGCCGACTGTCCAGCTGGTGCTCATCACCCGGGCCGACCCGCGGCTGCCACTCGCGCGGCTGCGCACCATCGGCGACATGGTCGAGATCAGGATGCGTGAGCTGCGCTTCACGGCGATGCAGGCGGCCGCGCTGGTCCACGCGGTCTCTGGCGCCGAGCTCAGCGCGGCGGACCTGGCCGATCTCGTCGAGCGGACCGAGGGATGGCCGGCGGCCTCTACCTCGCGGCGCTGTCGCTGCGCGGGCACCCCGCGCCCGGCGCCTTCGTCCGCCAGTTCACCGGCAATAACCGGTTCGTCGTCGACTTCCTGGCCGAGGAGGTGCTCGGCCGCCAGCCGGCCGCGGTCCGGCAGTTCCTCGCGCGGACCTCGATCCTTGACCGGTTCTGCGCACCGCTGGGTGATGCCGTGGTCGGGTCGGACAACGCGGCGGAGATCATCGAGGTCCTCGACCGGGAGAACCTCTTCGTCGTCCCGCTGGATGAGACGCGGGGGTGGTACCGCTATCACCACCTCTTCGCGCAGGTGCTGCGCAGCGAGCTGGCCCGGGCCGAGCCCGGCACCGTGCCGGCGCTGCACCACCGGGCGAGCGCCTGGTACCTGGCGTCGGGCTGGGTGGAAGAGTCGATCGGTCATGCCCTCGCCGCCGGCGATATCCCCCGCTCGGTCGAGCTCATCGCCAGGCACTGGTTCGCGTACGTGAGCATGGGGCGGGCGGGCACGGTCCGGGCCTGGATGCGGCTGCTGTCTGATGACCAGATCGCCGCTCACCCGCTGGCCGCGCACTGTGCGGCCTGGGCCGCGGCCCTGTCCGGCGAGCGGGAGTCCGTGCATCGCTGGCTTCAGGTCATCGAGGCCGCCTCTTATGCCGGGCAGATGCCGGACGGGATGGTATCGCTGGAGGCTTCCGCTGCCCTGCTGCGCGGTGTGTACGGGTTCGAGGGCCTCCCGGTGATGTGCGAGTCGGCGCGGCGGGCCGCCGGGCTGGAGACCGACCCGGCCTCCCCGTGGTACGCCCTGGCCCGGGCGGCCCACGGGTTCAGCCTCTACCTGTCTGGTGACCTCGCGGCCGCGGAGGAAGTGCTCGGCGACGCGGCGCGCAGTGAGTGGTGCGGCACGGTGATCGGCATCCTGGCCCTGGCTACCCTGGCCCTGATCGCCGTGGCCCGGGGGGACATCGCCCGGGCGGAGGTCCTGGCGGACACGGCGCGCAGCCTGGCCACCCGGGACGATCTCGCTGAGGCGCCGCAAGGGTCGCTTGCCTACACGGCGACGGGCGCGGTACGGGCCGCCCAGGGCCGGCTCGGCGAGGCCCGGGAGCAATTCGAGCACGCGGTCTGGTCCCGGCGGAAGCCGGGAATGAGCCCGTGGGCCACCCTCGAGGGCGAGCTGGGGCTGGCGCAGGTCCTCATCGACCTGGGGGACCGGGGGAAAGCCGGGGCGCTCATCGAGGACGCCGCGCACGTGCTGGCCGAGTTCCCCGAGGGGGTGGACGTCCTCCGGGCCCGGCTGGGGTCCCTGCGCAGGCAGCTCTCCCCGCCGTCCCAGGTGGCGGCCGGGGGAGGCCCGCTCACCGAGCGGGAGCTGGCGGTGCTGCGCCTGCTCCGGGGCTCACTCTCGCTGCGGGAGATCGGCCAGGAGCTGTACGTGTCACCGAACACGGTCAAGACCCACGCCCAGGCGATCTACCGCAAGCTGGGCGTGTCCACCCGGCATGACGCCGTGCTGCGCGGGCAGGAGTCCGGGGTGCTGTGACCCGGGCCGGGTGAGCCCGCCCGGGGCGCCTAGACCAGGTGGAGCTGCCGGGCGCGCCGTACGGCCTCCCTCCGGTGGGCCGCCGCCAGCTTGCGGTAAATGCTCTTGAGGTGGGTCTTGACGGTGTTCACCGAGATGTACATCTCGGCGGCGATCTCAGCGGTGCTCATCATCTCGGACATGTACCGGATCACTTCACGTTCACGCTGGCTGAGCTGCTCCACGATCAGCGGGGCCGCGTCGCCCGGCGGCGGGGTGGCGACCTGCCGGGCACTGATCACGTCGGGTTCCAGCAGGGGCTGGTACGCCCGGGCCAGGCCTGGATCGCGCCGGAGCACCGGCCGGATCCAGGCCCGCTCCAGGATGAAGGGCAGCCGCAGCTGCTCGGCGCTGGCCAGCCGCAGCGCCTGCTCCAGTGACCGGTGGCCGCGTGCGCGGTCCTCAGCCCGGTAGCTCAGCCTGGCCTCGACGAGCCAGGCTTCCACCCGCGCGTAGTCCGGGGCCGCGGCGGCGGACGGTGCCGCCAGGGCACGCCGGGCGGCGGGGGCGTTTCCCGCGCCCAGCCAGGCCTGCGCCAGCGCCACCGCCGCGTCGAGGTGCGACCGGGGGGCGGCGCTCTCCGCCGCGTCGACCGCGGCCTGGACAGCGCCCTCCGCCGCGCACGCGCCTGACTCGACCAGGGCCATCCGGCGGCTGAGCCAGGAGGGAAGCGGCCGGCCGCGGCCCGGCTGAGCATCCCCCTGGCCGGCCTGGCGTGACCCTCCGCCAGGGCGTGGCGTGCGGTGACCGCGCGGGCCAGGGCATCGGTGAGCGGATCCGGCCGCAGCCGCAGGGCTTCGTCCGCCAGCTTGAGCTGGGTGCGGGCCTCCCTGAGCTCACCCCGGTCCAGATGGACGCAGGCCAGGGCGAGCGTGGCCGCCGGGCTGGCCGGCTGCGCCGGCGAGCGCTTCATCGGCCAGTCCGCCCGCCCGGGTCAGGTGCCCGCGCAAAGCCTCGGCCAGGGCGAGATCGCCGAGGCAGCCGAGGCGTTCATAGCTGGCCTCCGCCGTCGTGACGTCACGGGCCGTGGCGAGGATCGCGGCGGCCCGGTCGAAGCGGCCGGCCCAGAGTTCCGCCGCGCCGCGCCCGGCCAGGACCTCAATGCGGACCCCGGGATGGCGGGCGGCCTGGGCTTCCGGGATGTGCGGCAGCAGCTCTTCCGCCCGGGCCGCGGCGCGCGCCGCCGCAGCGTGGTCGCCGGTGCGGCGGGACAAGGTCACGCGGATCAGCGCCGCGGCCAGCCGGGCCGCGATGTCCTCACCCGCGGGCCGGCGGGTGAGAATGGCGTCCGCCGCGCTGAGTGCGGCGCCGTGGAGCTGGCCAGCACCGGGAGGGTCGCCGGCGGCCAGTTCCATCGCGGCGGCCACGAGCAGGAACTCCGGCCCGGCCCCGGGCGGGGCGGGCGGCAGGCACCGGAACTCGTCCGCGAGCGGCCGGTCTCCCCGCGGGTCGATGAGCTGGCCGATGGCCAGCTCATCCACGACGATCCGCGCCGCGAGCGGCCAGTCATCCGCGTCGGCGGCATGGCGGACGGCCTCGGCCAGGGAGCCCTGGCGCCAGTACCAGTGGGCGGCGCGCCGGTGCAGGTCCGCGACCTGGCCTGGGTACTCGCGGCGGAGCTTGAGGCGCAGGACCGAGCCGAACAGCGGGTGGTAGCGGTAGGAGCCGTGCCCGACGGCCCGGACGAACGCGTTCGTCCGGGCGAGTTCCGTCAGCGCGCCCGCGGCGTCCCCGCCGCTCCCGTCCATCAGGTCGTCGGCGACATCCGCGCTGACCCGGGACAGGATGCTGGTGCGCAGCAGGAGGTCGCGGACCGGCGCGGGCTGGGCGTCGAGGACCTCTTCCACCAGGTAGCCCGTGATGGAGCTGTCCTCAGCCGCGAACTCCTTGACGAACTGCGCCGGGTCGGGATGCCCTTCCAGCGAGATCGCGGCCAGGCGCAGGCCCGCCGCCCAGCCCTCGGCCCGCCGGGTCAGGGACTCCACGGTCGAATCCGGGAGGGTGACGCCGTGCTGGGCGAGCAGCAGCGTGGCCTCGGGCACGCTGAAGGCCAGGTCGCCGGCCCGGATCTCGCAGAGTTCGCCGCCTACCCGGTAGCGGTGCAGGGGGAGGAGCGGGTCCATCCGTGACGCTGCGATCAGGCGCAGGCCGGGCGAGGCATTCCGCAGGAGGTAGGCCAGGCCGTCCAGGGCAGCGGGCGCGGTCAGCAGGTGCAGGTCGTCCAGGACCAGGGTCACCGGCGGGTCCTGCGCGGCCAGCGTGGACGCGAGCCGGAGCAGGAAACTGTGGCTGACCTCGCTGCCGCTGGCCGTGGCCGCGGCGGGCGGGGCCGCCGGGACGCCGGCGGCCCGCAGGGCAGCTGTCACGTAGGACCAGAACACGCGGGGCCGGTTGTCGTAATCGTCCACCGTCATCCAGGCGCAGGGGCCGGGGCTGGTCCGGGCGGCCGCCCAGAGCGCGATGGACATGGTCTTGCCTGCTCCGGGCGGGCCGGTGACCGTGGTCAGCGGGGCGTGGGTGCTGTCGGCCATCAGGGCCGCGATCCGCGGGCGCGGCACGGCCCAGCCCGGCAGGGAGGGTGCGGTGATCTTGGATATCAGCAGGGGATCGCCCGGGTCGGCCAGCGGCCCGGCGTCAGGTGCCTCGATGTGCGCGGGGGGACTGGTGACCACCGGTACCACCCTCTCCCTGACGGGCAGTCCCGTCGGCCGCCGCCTGCACCCCGCCCGTGCTGGCCACGCCGAGCCGGACCGGGGGCGGCCAGGCTCATCTGATTTCGACCTTCCGCTTTCTGTGGTGATTTGTCATCACCCCGGCCCGGATCTCACCAGGGTGACTCACCCGGTTGGAGTGGGGCGCTGCCCCGCCCCGGCGGGGCAGGGTGGTGACCAGAATTGCTCACAGAGACACGGGGAGCAACGTTGACACCCTCCTACTACGAGATCCGGGTAGTGGGTGTCCTGCCGCCCGAGGCCTTGCTGGACTTCGAGCGGCTGACCGCTTCCGTGGAGCCGGTGGAAACGGTCGTGCACGGGCTGCTGCCCGATTCGGCGGCCCTGCACGGCCTGCTCGCCCGGCTGGAGACGTTCGGCGCCCAGATCGTGGAGATACGCCGCCTGCACGACCGGGAGCCGGACGACGACGTTGGCCCGCCGCCGGCCGGCGGGTGATTACCGGGCCGCCGCGCCCTGGCCCGGCGGCCGGGCACGGTGGCCGGGCCAGGGCGGCGTGGCCTGGTCATTGGGGCAGGGCGTTGCCTTCGGCGGCTTCGGTTTCTTCTTTGTCGGGTAGCCCGCGGACCAGGATGATGATCATGACGGCGATGGCGGCGCCGGTGAGGTCGCCGATGACGTAAACCCACCAGCCGGTGAGGTCGGCGCCCACGATGCCGGGGCCCAGGGTGCGGGCCGGGTTCATCGATGCGCCGCTGATGGGGCTGGCGAACAGGCCGAGCAGGGCGACGGTGGAGCCGACCGCGATCGCGGCGTTGTGGCCGATGCTGCGGCCCCCGGTGGCGGTGTGCAGGATGACGCTGACCAGGATGGTGGTCAGGATGATTTCCATGATGAGCGAGCGCCAGTCCCCGCCGGGCTTGTCGATCGGGTAGTTGCCGCCCGCGCTGACGTCGCCGAACAGGGCCTGCAGGAGCAGGGCCGCGCCGATGGCGCCGGCGAACTGGGCGGCCCAGTAGGGCAGCAGCCAGCGGGCCGGGAAGACCCGGCGGGCGGTGAAGGCGAAGGTGACGGCGGGGTTGATGTGCAGCCCGGACAGCGGGCCCCAGGCGTAGATCAGGGCCATCACCAGGGCGCCGGGCGCGATCACCGCGGCGGTCCGGCTGACCGGGCCGCCGCCGGCGTAGTGGTTGATGACGCCGGCCCCGGCGGCCACGGTCACCAGCAGGAACGTGCCCAGGAACTCGATGATCAGCCGGATCCACAGCGGCCGCTGCTTCAGCGTGTCCGCCTCGAACCGCAGCAGGTACCGCGTGCCCACCGCAGCGGCGTGCCGAGCCTCCTCATCGTCAACGGCGGCCATATCCGTACCTGCCCTTCAGGTCAGCTGGGCGCTCCAGGCGTGACCTGCCCAGCCTTCGCCCTGCGTACAGGCAGCAGGATCACCCGCCGCGAGGGAGGGAACCGGCGATGAGCGCGGCGGGCCGGGGCGCGCCCGCCGGGGCCGGGACCATCCCTTACGGGTGAGCCCGCCAGCCCGGGAAGGTGGCACCGTCGACGTGGCCGAACCCCCCGGAAGATCCGCTCCCGGAGGGTAGCGAAGGGACTCTGGTCATGAGCATGCCTGCCAAGGCGGACGTCGACGACGCCACCAGCGCCGCGCTGGCCAGCCTGGCCCTCGGCGACCCCGACCTGCTGGGCGAGGGACTGGCGCTGCGCCAGGAACTCCAGGAGAGAAGCGGCCTGGATGCCCGGGTGTTCGCCCTGGTCAAGATCGCTGCGCTGATCGCGCTGGACGCGCCGCCGGCTTCGTACCTGTGGCAGGTAGGGAACGCGATCGACGCCGGGGCCACACCGGGGGAGCTCATCGGCGTGCTGCGGGCCGTGGCCCCGCAGGTCGGCCTGCCCAGGATCGTGGCGGCGGCCCCGGAGCTCATGGTGGCCCTGGGCCTGGCGCTGCCCGAGGGCCCGCCCGGGATGGTCTAGCTCACCCTGCCCCAGGACGAGCGGGCCCAGGACAAGCGGTCCCCAGGACAGGCGGATCGGCAACTCAGGCGAGGGAAGTGGACAGTGAGCGAGCCGTTCAAGGGAACGATCAACATTGACATCCGGGACTCGGTTCCGGACTGGTCCCCATTCGCGCCGCCGACGGCGCCGGACGGGGCGCCGAACGTGATCTACATCGTGCTGGACGATGTCGGCTTCTCGGCGATGTCCTGCTACGGCGGGCCGATCGACACGCCGAACATCGACCGGATCGCCGGCGAGGGAATCCGTTACACCCAGTGGCACACCACCGCGCTGTGCTCGCCGACCCGGTCCTGCCTGCTGACCGGCCGCAACCACACCCGCAACTCGATGGCCTGCATCACCGAGGCGGCGGTCGGGTTCCCCAACGCCAGCGGGACCATCCCGCCGGAGAACGGCATGCTGTCGGAGATCCTGGCTGAGCGGGGCTGGAACACCTACATGGTCGGCAAGTGGCACCTGTGCCCGACCGTGGAGATGAACGTCGCGTCCACGCGGCGGAACTGGCCGTCCGGGCGGGGGTTCGAGCGCTGGTACGGGTTCCTGGGGGCCGAGACCAACCAGTGGTACCCGGACCTGGTCTACGACAACCACCCGGTCGACCAGCCCAAGTCACCGCAGGAGGGATACCACCTCACCCCGGACATCACCGAGAAGGCCCTGGAGTTCATCAAGGACGCCAAGGTGATCGCGCCGGACAAGCCGTTCTTCCTGTACTACGCCCCTGGCGCCGCCCACGCACCGCATCAGGTCCCGAAGGAATGGGCGGACAAGTTCAAGGGCCGGTTCGACATGGGGTACGAGGCCATGCGCGAGCAGACCCTGGCCCGGCAGAAGGAGATGGGCATCGTCCCGGCCAGCACCGAGCTGCCGCCGGTGAACCCGATCGGCACGCCCGAGACCCGCAAGGGCCCGGACGGCAAGCCGTTCCCGGTGCTGGACGTCACCCGGCCCTGGGACTCGCTGAGCGCTGAGGAGAAGCGCCTGTTCTGCCGGATGGCCGAGGTGTACGCGGGTTTCCTGGCCCACGCTGACCACTACATCGGGCAGCTGCTGGACTACCTGGAGGAGTCCGGGCTCCGCGAGAACACCATGGTCATCCTGGTGTCGGACAACGGGGCGAGCGGCGAGGGCGGCCCGAACGGGTCGCTGAACGAGAACAAGTTCATCAACGGCGTCCCGGACGATATGGCGACGAACCTGGCGATGATCGACGAACTCGGCGGGACCAAGACCTACAACCACTATCCCAACGGCTGGGCGATGGCCTTCAACACGCCGTTCAAGATGTGGAAGCGCTACGAGTTCAACGGCGGGACGTCAGACCCGTGCATCATCTCCTGGCCGTCGTCAGCGGCTGATGCCGCCGGCCACGGTGAGCTGCGGCACCAGTACCACCACGCCATCGACATCGTGCCGACCATCCTGGAGGCCCTCGGTGTCGAGGCTCCCGGCACCATCAAGGGCCACGTGCAGACCCCGTTCGACGGCGTGAGCATGCGCTACAGCGTCGACATGCCCTCGGCGCCATCGGCCCGCCCGACCCAGTTCTACTCGATGCTCGGCTCACGCGGGATCTGGCATGACGGCTGGAAGGCTGTCACCACGCACCCCACGGTCAGCGGCTGGAGCCACTTCAACGACGACACCTGGGAGCTGTACCACACCGACACCGACCGGTCCGAAATCCACAACCTGGCCGACGAGCACCCGGACAAGCTCAGGGAACTGATCAACCTGTGGTTCGCGGAGGCGGGCGCGAACGGCGCGTTCCCGCTCGACGACCGGTCCCCGATTGAGATCATCACCACGCCCCGGCCCACGCTGGCCTCGCCCCGCAACCGCTACGCCTATTTCCCCGACACCGCGGAGGTGCCGGAAACCCAGGCCGTCAATATCCGGAACCGGTCGTTCTCGATCGGTGCCCTGGTGGACATCCCTGCGCCGGGAGCGGAGGGCGTCCTGTTCGCCCAGGGCGCGCGGTTCGGCGGCCACGCCCTGTACATCAAGGGCAACCGGCTGCACTACGTGAACAACTTCGTGGGCCTCATGGAGCAGAAGATCGACGGGGACCAGGACGTCCCGACCGGCGAGAAGCTGATCCTGTCGGCTTCCTTCGACAAGGACGGCGAGGACGCGCCGGGGGTGGCCACCGGGATCCTGTCCCTCTACCACGGCGACAAGAAGGTCGGTGAGGGCCGGATCAAGACCCAGCCGGGAACGTTCTCGCTCGCGGGCGAGGGCCTGTGTGTCGGCCGTGACAGCGGCGAGCCGGTGACGTCGGACTACCCCGGCCCGCACCCGCACCGGTTCACCGGCGGCACGATCAGGCGGGTGGCCGTCGATGTCAGCGGCGAGCCCTACGTGGACCTCGAGCGCGAGGCCCAGGGCATGCTGGCCCGCGAGTAAGGAGACCCCGATCAGCGATCAGGCCCCCGCCACGGAGCGCCCGCACGTGATGACCGTGCCGGGCGCTCCGCTGGCCTTTCATGTGATGGCCAAGCCGACGGGTGCGGTGTGCAACCTGGATTGTGAGTACTGCTTCTTCCTGTCCAAGGAGATGCTGTACCCGGGGTCGCGGTTCCGGATGGCCGCCGATCTGCAGGAGACCTACATCCGGCAGCTGCTGGAGGCGCACGCGCGGGTCCCGGAGGTGGTCGTCGCGTGGCAGGGCGGTGAGCCGACCATGATGGGGCTGGATTTCTTCCGCCGCGCGATCGAGCTGGAACGCAAGTACGCGCGGCCGGGGCAGCGGATCCTGAACACGATCCAGACCAACGCCACCCTGCTGGACGACGAGTGGGGCCAGTTCCTGAAGCAGCACGGGTTCCTGGCCGGGATCTCGATCGACGGCCCGCGCCAGATGCACGACGCGTACCGGGTGGACAAGGGCGGCAAGCCCACCTTTGACCGGGTGATGCGCGGCCTGGACGTGCTGAAGCGGCACGGCGTGGACTGGAACGTGCTGACCACCATCCACGCCGTGAACGGCGGCCACGGCCGGGAGGTGTACACCTTCCTGCGCGACGAGCTCGGCGCGTCGTTCATCCAGTTCATCCCGATCATCGAGCGGGCCACCGAGGCGACCCTGCCCATCGCCGACGCCGGGTGGGGCGGCGGGGTGAAGGGACGCCCGCTCTACACCCAGGACGGGAACCTGGTCACGCACCGCTCCGTCGGGCCCGCCCAGTACGGCCGGTTCATGATCGACGTGTTCGAGGAGTGGGTCCGCCGCGATATCGGCACCGTGTACGTGCAGATGTTCGACACCGCGCTGGCCAACTTCTACGGCGAGCCGGGCGGCATGTGCGTGCACGCCGAGACCTGCGGCACCCAGCTGGCCCTGGAGCACACCGGCGACCTGTACTCCTGCGATCACTACGTGGAACCGGGGTACCTGCTGGGCAACATCGGCGACCGGCACATGCTGGAACTGGTCGCCTTGCCCGCCCAGCGCAAGTTCGGGCAGGACAAGCGGGACACGCTGACCCGGTACTGCCGCGACTGCGATGTGCGGCCCGCCTGTAACGGCGGCTGCCCCAAGGACCGGTTCGCCACCTCGCCCTACGGCGAGCCCGGCCAGCACTACCTGTGCCCCGGGTACAAGGACTTCTTCCACCACGTCCGCGAGCCGATGCAGGCCATGGTCAGCCTGCTGCGGGCCGGCCGGGCCCCGTCCGAGCTGATGACCGCCTACGCGGAGCTGGATTCACGCCGCCCGGTCAGCGTGCCGCCCGGCCGTGAGGATCTCGACGCTCAGGGCCAGGATCCAGGCCGGGAACAGCAACTCGACCCAGGCTGAGATCCCGACGCCGAACAGCAGCAGCACGGCGGTGATCAGCCCGGCCAGGGTGAGCCACCGGGACACGATCGCGGTGCGCCGCGCGATGGTCACGAGCGTCATCGTGAACACGGCGGCCATCCGCATCGCGTAGACGTTCAGCAGCAGCGAGGTGACGTTGCGGCCCAGCGACAGGGTGCTCGAGCCCGGCAGCCCGGACGTGATCGCCGCGATGATCCCGCCGCCGACCGCCGCGGCCACGAACAGCATGGCCACGAACAGCAGCCCGCTGCCCAGGAACACGGTTGCGAAGAAGCGGTCCTCACGGTCGCCGATGCGGTCCCGGAGCACCCCGATGAACCACAGGAAAGCGATCCCGGCGAACGGGACGAGGTTCAGCGCGATGGCCACCGCGGCCCGGCGCCGCGAGTCGCTGAGCCACGCGCCGGGGACCGCGGGATGGGCCGGCGCGGAGACCTGCAGCAGCGCCAGCGCCACGATCAGCAGCACGGAGAAGAGGATCCCGGCCACCGCGGCGGCCCGCGGCGTCCGCAGCGCGCTCCCGGCCCGCAGCACATCCTGGCCCCCTGCTTCCGCCACGGCCTGAACACTAGGCGGGCCCGGGCCGGCCGCCACCACCCCGGGCGGGTGAGCCGGGGACGGACCTGCGCGCGGATGATCTGGGACATCCGGGGCTAATCACCGTGATCTGGCCCGGGTGCGGCGGGAGGACCAACGGTGGCGCATCAGATCCGCTCGTTCCTGGGCGCCGCCGGCCGCTGGGTCACCACCATAGGCCCGGAGCGGGCGCACCTGCGGGCGGACATCGTGGCCGGGCTGCCGCGCGCGATCAGCAGCGTGCCGGACGGGATGGCCGCGGCCGTGCTGGTGGGGGTCAACCCGGTGCAGGGACTGTACGCGGGCTTCGCGGGGCCGATCGCGGGCGGCCTCAGCTCGCATACCCGGCTGATGGTCATCACGACGACGTCCGCGGCCGCGCTGGCCGCGGGCTCGGCCCTGCAGGGCGTGCCCGCCGCCCAGCGGCCCGCCGCCGTCGCCCTGCTGGTCATCCTGGTCGGCGTCGCGCTGGTCGCCGCGGGCATTGTCCGCCTCGGCCGGTACACCCGCTTCGTCTCGTACTCCGTGATGATCGGCTTCCTCACCGGGATCTCGGTCAACATCGTGTGCGGCCAGATCGCCGACCTGACCGGCGCCCCGGCCCACGGGGAGTTCCCGCTGGCGAAAGCGGTCAACGTGCTCACCCATCCCGCCCGGATCGACCTGGCCTCGCTGCTCACCGGGCTGGGCGCGCTGGCGATCCTGGCCCTGCTGGCGCGCACCCGGCTGGCCGTCGTGAGCTCGCTGTTCGCCCTGGTGATCCCGACTGCCGTGGTCATCCTCGCGGGCGCGAGCAGTGTCGCACGGGTCGGGGACGCAGGCGGTATCCCGCCCGGAATCCCGCTGCCCCGCCTGCCCGATGTCCGGCTGTTCTCGTTCAGCCTGGTGACCGGCGCCCTGGCGGTGGCGGCGATCGTCCTCGTCCAGGGGGCCGGCGTGGCCGAGGCCGCGCCGAATCCCGGCGACGCACGGCCTAATCCGAACCAGGACATCATCGCCCAGGGGGCGGGCAACCTGGCCTCAGGGCTGTTCCGCGGCATCCCGGTGGGCGGCTCCGTCGGCCAGACCGCACTGAACGTGTCGGTCGGCGCCCGGACCCGGTGGGCGGCGATCTGGTCCGGCGTCTGGCTGCTGGTGATTCTCGCCCTGTTCTCAGGCCTGGTAGCCAAGATCGCGGTGCCCACGCTCGGGGCGATCCTCATCTTCGCCGCCATCGGCTCGCTGCAGCTGGGAGAAGTCCGCAGCATCATGCGCACCGGGCGCAGCTCGCAGATCGCGGTCATCACGACCTTCGCCGCCACGCTGTTCCTGCCGGTCGCGGCCGCGGTCGGCATCGGGGTGGCCCTGTCGCTGCTGCTGCAGCTGAACCAGGAGGCGATGGACCTCGCCGTGGTCGAGCTCGTCCCGCGGGACGACGGGCTCTTCGAGGAGCGCAAGCCGCCGGCCGTCCTGGCCAGCGGCCAGGTGACCATCCTCGACGTGTACGGCAGCCTGATGTACGCCGGCTCGCGCACGCTGCAGGCTCATCTGCCTGACCCGGGCGGGGCGCGGTCTCCCGTGGTCGTGCTGCGGCTGCGCCGGCGCACCTCGCTGGGCGCGACCTTCGTCAAGGTCGTGGGCGACTACGCCGACCGCCTGGCCGAGGCCGACGGCCGGCTGTACCTGAGCGGCCTCGACCCGAGCCTCACCGAGCGGCTGCGCCGGACCGGGCACCTCGATGGGCCGGTGCGCGCGTTCGAGGCCACCCCGGTCGTCGGTGCGTCAACCAGGGCGGCCTCTCACGACGCCGAGACATGGCTCGTCACGCGCCAGCACGGCGGCGGGTGAGCCTTGCGCCCGGCGGCGGCGCTGCTAGCGCCGGCGGGACACGCGCCGGGCGGTGCGCCGGCCTGTGCGCCGGGCTACTCTGCGGCCACCGAACATGTCTGCCTCCAGGTTCTCGGTACGGATCGGAAAACTTCGCTCAGCCTGCGGCGGCTGAGGTCTCCAGGGCGTGCAGCTCCGCTGCCTCCTCGGCGGAGACCAGCCCGATCTCCACCAGGTCGAGCGGGCTGATGAAGCCGTCGCTGAGCCGGAACCCCCCGGCGCGGGCGATCGCGTCGCGCAGCGGCACCGCCCAGTGGTGCTCCAGCAGGATGAGCGCGGCCGCGGAGCCGTCCGGGATGTCCTCCAGGATGTCCCAGCCCTCCTCCTCGGTGAACACGTGCACGCCGCCGTCGGCCGCGACCTTCTCGGCCCCGGCGACCGCGCCCGCCTCCATGCCTTCCTCGCCCTCGATGCCGAGGCCGATCAGGGCGCCGATCTTGGTTCCGTACTCGATCGCCTCATCCGCGGACAGGTTGCTGAGGTGCTCGATTTCCAGCGCGCCCTCAGCGTCCTTGTAGACGGCCAGCGAGTCGATCACCCGGACCATGTCGCTCTCGCGGAGCCGTTCGAGTTCGGCGATGATCTCGCCGTGGAAGTCGGGCTTGCTGAATCCCAACACGATGAGCTGTACCGGCCCGATGGCCATAGAACTCCGCCTCTTCTCACTGGATCGGCTCGTTTGTCCAGGACCGGAGGTGCGTCACCCCGGCCCGCTAACGTCGAGCATGCGGCCGGCGGGCCGGGGTGCGCATCACCCGGCAGGAGGGATAGATGCGCCGGGCCGGCCGATCAGTGATCGGCAGGCCCGGGCGCAGCCTGCGATGGCGTCCCCTTCCAGGTGAGCTACCTGGCCCTCCGCCTGGAGGGCAGAACCGCGCCGATGAGCCACAGGATGGGGATGAAGAAACCGATCAGGCCCAGGACCCAGTGCCCCTTCCGGAAGGTAAGCACGCACACCGTGAACAGCAGGGCTATGTACAAGATCCCCAGCGTGAACGTGAAGGCCCAGTCCAGTCCTGACATAGTGCCACGTCCAATCGGTTAGGCGGCGCCCTTGCCGTGCAGGGCTTCCTGGAGCTGCTGCTCGCCTTCCTTGGACAGCGAGGTCTTCAGGACCGTGCCGCCGTACTTGCTCATGGCCTCGACGGCCTTGTCCGGGGTGACCTTCTCCACCATCAGGAACAGCGCCGAGGTGCCCGGCTTGAGCATGTCGCGGACCTGGTCCTCGAACTGCTTGTCGATACCGGACTTGGTGAGCTTGCCCATCAGCGCGCCGAACCCGGCGCCGAGGGCGAGCCCGAAGACCGGGACGAAGAACAGCAGGCCGAACAGCAGGCCCCAGAACATGCCCCAGCTGGCCCCGGCACCGACCGGGTTATGGCTGGTGTGGACGTGGTACTTGCCCTCGTCGTCGCGCACGATCACCGCGATGGCGTCCGGCTCGATGATGAGGTCCTTGGCCAGCCGGCGGGCTTCGTCGGCGGCCGCCTCGGCCGTGGCCTGGTCGGGGTATCCGATCGCAATCAGGTCAGACATAGCGTTTCGTATCTCCTTTGCCGTGAGTGCGCCCAGTTCACCAGCCCGGGCCCGGCTTCACCCCACCCGGTACGGGTGACCCGGCCCTCACCCCCGGGCCGCCGAGGGTGATGACGTCCCCGCCGTAATAGGAGATAAAGGTCCTGACCGACGGGCCGGAACGGCCCTGTCATCGGAGGCACACCATGATGACCACGCCGAACGGCATGACCTGCCGGTACCGGATCGTGCTCCGTGGCGAGTGCCGGACCCTGCTGCACGGGATCCTGGGCGACGCCCAGATCGTGTCCGCTCACGGGCAGACGTGCGTCACGGCATCGGTGCGCGACGAATCAGAGTTCTACGGCCTGCTCGACCGGTTCCAGGACCTCGCGCTGCATATCGTCCATCTCGACGAACTCGGGCCGGCGTGCTGAACGGGGCGAGGGCCGCCACCGCTCAGGGCAGGGTGAGGATGCGCGGGCCGGAGTCGGTGATGGCCACGCTGTGCTCCACGTGCGCGGCCCGGCTGCCATCGGTACTGCGCAGCGCCCAGCCGTCCGCCGCGACCCGGAACTCGTCACCGCCGCCGGCCATCAGCATCGGCTCGATGGCCAGCGCCAGGCCCGGCTTCAGGCGCAGGCCCCGGCCCGGCCGGCCCTCGTTGGGGACGTGCGGGTCCTCGTGCATCTGGCGGCCGATGCCGTGCCCGCCGAACCCGGACGGGATGCCGAAGCGCGCCGCCCGGCCGACGGTGCCGATCGCGTGCGAGATGTCACCGATCCGGGCTCCGGCCACCGCTGCGGCGATGCCGGCCGCGAGGGACTTCTCCGCGGTCTCGATGAGCAGCAGGTCCGCCGGCCGTGGCATCCCCACGATGAAGCTGGTCGCCGCGTCCCCGGTCCAGCCGTCCAGCGTCGCGCCGCAGTCGATGCTGACCAGGTCGCCGTCCTTCAGCACGTAGTCGTCCGGGATGCCGTGCACGATCGTGTCGTTCACCGACGCGCAGATCACCGCGGGGAACGGGGTCGGCGCGAAGGACGGGTGGTAGTTCAGGAACGGCGAGGTGGCGCCGGCCTGGCGGATTACCGAGTGCGCCGCCTTGTCGAGCTCGATCAGCCTGACGCCGACCGCAGCCGCCTCGCGGGCCGCGGCCAGGCACCGGGCCACCACCCGGCCGGCTTCGCGCATCGCATCCAGCGCCTCATCGTTCTTGATCTCCACCATGTCCTGCCGTGCTCCTCCGTAGTCCCGTCCGCCGGTCCCGGCGCCCGTGCTGCCCGTCGCTGGTCCGGGCCTGGGTCACCGGGCCCGCGCGGCCGTCCTCCCGCCCATCCTGGCCGGCCGGGCGGGCAGGCGGTTGCGCGCAGCGGTGTTCGTTGCGGAGAAATAAGCGCCCGCCACAGCCCCGCGGTAGCCGGTGAGCTAATCCTCAGCCCGGCCGCCGAGATGGTGCGCGAGGAACCGCTCGGCCGCCGCGTAGAACCGCAGCCGGTTCTCCGGCTTGGCGAACCCGTGACCCTCATCGGGAAACAGCAGGTACTCGTGTTCGATTCCCGCCTGCTGCAGGGCCGCGACGATCTGCTCCGACTCGGCCTGCTTGACCCGCGGGTCGTTGGCGCCCTGCGCGATGAGCAGCGGGATACGGATCTCGGCCGCCCGGGACAGGGGAGAGCGGGACCAGAGGAAATCGGCGTCCTTGTCCGGGTCGCCGACCCGGTTGTGGAACTGCGCGATCATCGGCGCCCAGTAGGGCGGGATGGTCTCGATCAGCGTCTTCAGGTTGGATGGCCCGACGATGTCCACCGCGCAGCGGAACAATTCCGGCGTGAACGCCGCGCCGGCCAGCGACGCGTAGCCACCGTAGGAACCGCCGTAGATCGCCACCCGGCCCGGGTCGGCCCAGTGCTGGCCGGACGGGGCTGCCCGGCTGACATGCGCCACCGCGTCGGACAGGTCGTCCTGCATCCGGCCGCCCCATTCGCGGTCCCCGGCGTTCACGAAGGCCTTGCCGTAGCCGGTCGAGCCGCGGAAGTTGACCTGCACGCAGAGGTAGCCGCGGTTGGCCAGCCACTGCGCCTCCGGGTCGAAGCCCCACGCATCCCGGGCCCACGGGCCGCCGTGCACGTCGAGCACCATGGGCAGGTTCTCCCGGCCGGCCCCCGGCGGGAACGTGGCGTACCCGTGGATGATCAGGCCGTCCCGCGCGGTGAACGAGAACGGCTCCATCGGGGCCAGCTCGTACCGGGCCAGTTCCGGGCGGCTGTCGAACAGGAACTCACCGGTGCGGGTGCGCCGGTCGTAGCTGTAGTAGGACACCGGCCCGGCGTCGGTGTTGAACGCCACCAGCCAGGTCTCGTCCGCGTCGTCGTGGTCGCTGAACGACGGGTCGCCGGGATGCAGCGCGCGGATCGCGGCCAGGTCGGGCTCGAGCGCCGGGTCCAGCACCCGGTACTCCATCCGGTCCTTGAGGAACGAGACGATCTGCGGTTCGCGGGTGTCCGGGTGCAGCCGGATCCCGGTCACATCCGCCTCCGGGTCCTCCGCCAGCACCTGCCCCGCGCGGGTGGCCAGGTCGATCCGGACCAGCCGGCCCGTATCCGCGCCGACCGAGCTGATCGCCAGCAGCGACCGGCCGTCCTCGCTGAACGCGACCGGGCCGCTGGTCAGCGCGTCCTCGGCGGAAATGGCCAGCAGCGGCTGCCAGTCCTCCGCCGCGGAGCCGCGCACCATGACGACCATCCCGCCGTCGGGCTGCGGGGCGATCCCGGCCCGGATGACCAGCTCGCTGTCCGCGACCCAGCCGATGAACCCGGGGTTCTCGACCTCCTTGACCAGCTCACCGGTGGTGAGATTGAGCCGGTAGACGTCGTGCAGCTGGGGGTTGTCGCGGTTCAGGCCGACCAGGATCTCGGTCGGGAACTTCTTGTCCCCGGCGATCAGGTCGGTCTGCACGTCATCGAACGGGGTCAGGTCCCGCCGCTGCATGGTCTCGGTGTCAACATCGTGCAGCCGCCAGTTCTCGTCCCCGCCCGTGTCCTGCAGGTACAGCAGGTGCTGCCCGTCGTGGGCCCAGGCGAACATGCGGATGCCCCGGTCGGTGTCGTTGGTGACCACCCCGGCCGCGGGCCAGTCCACGCCGTCGGCGCCGATCGGGGCGACCCAGACGTTCAGCACGCCCTCGTGCGGGGCGACCCACGCCAGCCGGGTTCCGTCGGGGGACAGGTGCGGACTAACGCGTTCCGGGTTCCCGAACAGAACCCGCCGCGGGATGAGTTCAGCCATGGGCCATGCCTACCATGAGCGCCCCGGTCCGCAGTACCATCACGGCGTGCTGAGCGAGGACGTGATCATCCGCTCCGGCTACGTGGTGACCATGGACCCGGTGCTCGGCGACCTCCCCGAGGGTGACGTCCTGGTGACGGGCGGCCGCATCGCCGCGGTCGGTGCCGGCCTCGACGCGGCCGGGGCCCGGGAGCTGGACGCCCGGGGGATGATCGTGGCCCCCGGCCTGGTCGACACCCACTGGCATCTGTGGAACACGCTGCTGCGCAGCATGTCCGGCGGCATGCCGGGGGAGGAGCGGCCGGCCGGCTACTTCTCGGTGTCGCTCGGGCTCGGGCAGGCCTTCACCGACCAGGACAACTACCAGGGCACCCTGCTGGCCTGCGCCGAGGCCATCAACTCCGGCATCACCACGGTGCACGACTGGTCACACAACGTCCGCGGGCCCGCCCACGCCGAGGCTGAGCTGCGCGCGCTGGCGCAGGCCGGGCTGCGCGCCCGGTACTCCTACGGCTACACGGCCGGGCACCCCAACGACCAGGCCATGGACACTGGCGGGCTGCGCGCGCTGCACCGGGACTGGCAGGCTGGGGCGGGCCGGAGCGGCCTGCTCACCCTGGGCATGGCCTGCCGGGGCCTGGGGGGCAGCAACCCGGCCATGCGGGTGCCGCCCGGGGTCTATCAGCGGGAGATGGCCGCCGCCCGCGACCTCGGCCTGCCGGTCACCGTGCACGCGTCCGGGCCGCCGGCCGCGGCCGGGCAGATCGCCGCGCTGGCCGCGGATGGCCTGCTCGGCCCGGACCTGCAGGTGGTGCACGCCAACAGCGCTACCCCGGCGGAAATCGCCCAGCTCGCCGAGGCGGGCTGCGCGGTGAGCCTGTCGCCGTTCAGCGAGCTGCTGATCGGCTACGGGCTGCCGCAGACGGCCGCGCTGCTCGCGGCCGGGATCCGGGTTGGCCTGTCCGTGGACACCACCGCGCTGACCGGCAACGCGGACATGTTCGCGATCATGAAACTGGCCCAGGGGCTGATCAACGCCACCGCCCATGAGGAGTTCGCGTGCACCGCCCGGCAGGCGCTGGCGCTCGGCACCATCGGGGGAGCCCGGTCGCTGGGCCTGGACGGGGTGACCGGGTCGCTCACCCCGGGCAAGCGGGCCGACCTCATCCTGGTCGACACCGGGCACCCGAACCTGGGCGTGCTCACCGACCCGGCCGGGTTGCTGGTCGGCGCGGCCCAGCCCGCCAACGTGGACACCGTGCTGGCCGACGGCCAGATCCTCAAGCGCGGCGGGGTCCTGGTCACCCTGGACAGCGAGCGGATCAGCGCCCAGGCCCGCGAGGCCCTGGCCCGGGTCCGCGCCCGCGCCGCCTAGCCCTGCTCCCAGTCCAGCGCCGTGGCGGCCTGGCCAGGGGCGGGTCCCGGCGGCCAGGGGCGGGTCCCGGCGGCCAGGGGCGGGTCCCGGCGGATAACAGCAAGAAGCGTGGGTCACCCGGCCGGGCGGCGCCGCACCACCGCGAGCATGAGCAGGCACGCGGCCGCGAGCACCGCGCCTGACCACCGGACCGCCGCGGCCAGGCCGAGCAGGGTGGCCAGCAGGCCCACGCCCACCGTGACCAGGCCGCTGCCTGCGTAGGTCAGCACGTAGAACATGGCGACGGTCCCGGCGCGGGCCCCCGGCGGCGCGATCTCGTTGACCCGCCGGATGCCGCCCATGAACGCGAGCCCCTGCCCGGCGCCCGCCACTGCCATCGCCGCGAACAGCACGGCCACGCGGCCGGCCAGCCCGGCGGCGATCAGGATGACCAGCCCGCCGGCCAGCCCCGCCAGCCCGGCCTGCTGCGCCCGGTCCGGTGACCACGACCGGCAGGCGGCCTGCGCGAGCGCCGCGACCAGTAGCAGCGAGCCGGCCGCCGCCCCGTCGACCAGCAGGTTGCTGCCGCCGAGCGCCGCCGCCGCGTAGGACGGGACGAGAGCCAGCACCACGTACGCGACCGCCCAGGCCAGCAGGCTGACCACCGCCGGGACCAGGAACTCGGCGCGGATCCGGGCGGGAACGCCCGGCCAGCGGGGCCGCCATCGCTGGCCCGTCACGCCCAGCGACCCAGGCAGCGCGGCCGCGACCACCACCGCCGGGACCAGCAGCCCGATCTCCACCAGGTAGCTGAGGGTGCGGGGCGCGGGGGCGTACTGCGCGAGCGCCCCGGCCAGCACGGGGCCGACCCCGCAGGCCGCGGTGGTCACCGTGGCGGCCAGGAACGACGCGCGGGCCCGCCGCCCGCGCGGCTCGGTCAGCACCAGCCCGGCGGTGAGCGCCCCGGAGCAGGTGCCGACGGCGGCCCCCTGCACCGCGCGGCCCGCGAACAGCCACCCCGGCCCTGACGCGTAAGCCAGCAGCGCCGCGCCGCACGCCGCCGCGGCCAGCCCGGCCACCAGCACCGGCCGGTAGCCGGCCGCGTCGCTGAGCGGGCCGCAGATCAGCAGGGCCACGACGACCGCCGCTGCGTAGACCGCCACCAGCAGCGTCACGTCCAGCGGCGAGAGGCTGAACGCCCGCTCGTACCCCGCGTACAGCGGGGTGGCCAGGTTCGTCCCGGTCAGCAGGACGGCCAGCGCGTAGCCGAGCCCCGCGAAACGCACGCGGCTGGGCTGGCCGTCAGCGAGCCCGGTCACGGGGGGCGGGGTCACGGGTGCGGGCGGGGTCATGGGTGAAAGCCTCCCGGGCCGGGCGGCACGATCATCCCGGCTCCGAGAGCACGTAACGGATCCCGCAGGCCCGGTAGCCCGCGTGCTCGAAGGCCGCGGCCATCGGCCGGTTCGTGGTGTCGGTCGTGGCGGCGACGCGCGGCTCGCCGCGGCCGGCATGGAACCGGGTGGTGTGCGCGACCAGGTCGTTGATGTAGCCGCGGCCGCGCAGCCCGGGCAGCACGCCCAGATAGCCCACCACCGCGCCGTCGGTGTTGCGGTTGGGCAGGATCATCCCGGCCAGCTGGCCATCGGCGGCCGTGCAGGCCAGCCGCCACCAGTCCCGGTCCCCGGGCATGGCCAGGTAGACCTCCATGTCCTCGCGGGCCTGCCGGTCCGCGCCCAGCCGGCCGGCCGCACGCCGGGTCATCACATCCAGGCTGCCCACCGCGATCTGGCGGAACACGTCCAGGAACACGTCGTCGTCCGGCTCGGGCCGGAAGGCCAGGCGGCCGCTGGGCCGGGGGAGGCCCGCGTCCGGGGTCCACTCGAAGCGGATCCGCTCCAGCTCGTCGGCCAGGCCGGCGCGGGCGGCCGCGTCCCGCCGCCAGCCGAAGGCGGCCACGACCGCCGGATCGGACCGCCAGCCCACGGGCAGGGCGATCTCGAAGCGCGGCGGGACCGCCCCGCCCGGCGGGCGCAGCGCCCGCTGCCCGGCCGCGATCAGCTCCGCCGCCAGGGTCGCCCGGCCGGCGGACAGGGAGCTGCTCGCGTACACGCAGTCCAGCACGATCGGATAGGCGGCGTGCCCGAACCCCCACCAGGTCGCGCGGGCCAGGATGCGCCCCGCGTCCTCCGCGATCCAGGTCCACTCCGGCCGGTACTGGCGGCGGTCCAGCTCGTCGCGGTAACGGCCGGGCAGGACCAGGCCGGCTCGTCAACCGGGCAGGCGAGAACCCGGTCAAGGTCGGCGTCGGTGGTGGGGCGGATGCGCACACTGCCTCCGGCTGGTTCGCAGTTCTGCCCGGCGCTGGATCGGGGGGCCGGCGGTGCGCCGGTGGGGCCCGCTACTCGCCGGTGAGGCCGTCCACTGACTCCCGGATGAGGTCGGCGTGGCCGTTGTGCCGCGCGTACTCCTCGATCATGTGGACCAGGATCCAGCGCAGGCTGGGTGAGCGTCCGTCGGGCCAGGGCTGCCGGGCCAGCTGGCCCGGGCCGCTCTCGGCCAGCGCGGCGGTAGCCCGGGACCGGGAGCGGGTCACGGCATCCTGCCAGAGTTCACGGAGCTGCTCTGGGGAGTCGCCGCCGGCGGTGTGCCACTCCCAGTCCCGGTCGGCGTCCCAGTCCACGGTGTCCCACGGCGGCTCCGGCGGCCGCCCGGCCAGCCGCTCGGAGAACCACGAGTCCTCGACCAGCGCGAGGTGCTTGAGCATCCCGCCCAGGGTCATCGAGGATACGCCCACCGTGGCGGCCAGCCCCCGGGCATCCAGTCCCGAGCATTTCCACGCGAAGGTCGCGCGCTGGTAATCGAGGAACCCCAGCAGGGTGGCGACCTCGTCGCCGGCCGGCGGAGGTTCCGGGCGGCCGTGCTCATCCATGTCGGTCATGGGCGGTGAGTCTAGGCGCCGCCCGGGACCTTGCGCGGGCCTGCCGGGCCAGCCGCGGCCGGGCGCGATCCCGGGCCGCTCATCAGCCGTACGGGCCGAATCGCCGGGCGACTCTGCTGCGGCGGTAGGCCATCATGCCGGCCGGTCCCGGGCCTGGTGACAGCATGCCGCCCGCGGGCAGGCCGGCCGGGTCAACGCCCACACCGTGCAGGGTGCGGGTCACCGCCTGCGCGGCGTCGAGCAGGTCGTCGAGGGCCCGGGCCAGGTGGTCTCCGGTGACGGCGGTGAGTTCCGGGTCGTCGTGCAGCGACTCCAGCACGCTGCGCCGGATCAGCTCTTTGAGGAACGACGCCGTGGTGCCCTCGGTGCGGTCCACGGCGAGGTCCACATCCCCGCCGGTCAGCGCCAGCGGGACGCTGCGGCCGTAGAGCGTCAGCAGCCGATTGCGGGCCGGGGCGTCGGGCAGCGCGATCTCGACGGCGACGTCCACCCGTCCCGGCCGCGCGGCCAGGGCCGGCTCGAGCAGGTCGGCGCGGTTGGTGGTCAGCAGGAACAGCAGGTCGGCATCGGGGGCCGCCCCGTCCATGGCGTCGAGCAGATCGAACAGGACCGGGCTCGACGCCGGGCCGAGCGAGCGATCCTCGGCGACCAGGTTGACGTCCTCGAGCACCACGACGGAAGGGAGCAGCGCGCGGGCCAGATCGGTGACTGCACCCACGGCGATCAGGGACCGGCCGGTCAGGACCAGCCGCGTGTAGCCGCTCATCTGGCCCAGCAGGTACCGCGTCGTGTGCGTCTTGCCCGTTCCGGGCGGCCCGTACAGCAGCAGGCCGCGCTTGAGGTGCTGCCCGGCGGCCAGCAGCGCATCCCGGTGGGCGGCCACTCCCAGGGCATGCCGCTCCACCCGGGCCAGCACGGTGTCGGGCAGCACGACGGCGTCGCGCCCGACGCCGGGGGCCCCGGCGAAGCTGAGGACGACGCCGCCCATCGGGCTGATGGACACCTCCAGCAGGTGGCCGCGGTACACGTTGAGCTCGGCGCGCAGCCGGTCCAGCTCGGCCAGCAGGCTCTGGGCCAGGTCCACTGGCAGCCCCGCGACCTCGACCTGCAGGCCGGGGTCATGCTCATTCGGGGCCTGGATCATCACGACGTAGCGGCCCTGCTCGTCGGTGACCAGCAGGAGGGCCAGCCGCAGGCACGCCAGAGTCGTCCCCGGCCCGTTCGGCAGGTCGACCAGCGCCGGTGCCGTCAGCCGCAGCGGGGGCAGCGACTCGCCCGCGATCAGCTGCTGCAGCGTCAGGCCCCCGTAGTGCGGCGGCAGGGCGATGCCGTGGACCTCGACCGTCCGCCCGGCGCGCGCGGACCACGCGTCCACGGCGGTCTGCAGGTTGACGTGCTCGAACGGTGCGAGTTCACGCGTCACGACGGACTGGTGCGCCCCGCCCGCCGACAGGAAACCACGCACCAGCGCGGAGACCTCGTTGTCTTCCCCGGCCGACGAGTGGACCCAGCCCAGGAAACGGCGGAAGGCCGCGGCGAACTCGCGGGCCTGCTGGTCTGGCGCCTGATCGGCCACGGCTGGACCTCCCGGCTTGGGCGGCCACGGCCGGCGGCCGCGCCACGCAGCCGAGCGTACCGGGCTTATTGGTCAGCAGGTGATAACGGCCGCGGGCCTGCGCCCGGCTGGCCGCCTATCCCCGGCCTGCCTTCGGGGATCCGCTTTCACGCAACGAGCAAGAGCACCGTACGGAGCGACCCGCCGGCGCGCTGGACCCTTTTCCCTGGCACGCACCAAGAGCCTTCACGGTGACGCTGCCCGCAGCCACCTGCATCGCAGGCCGACCACGCCTGTTCCCCCGTTTCTGGCCAGAAGGCGATGACGTGGAAAGAACCAAGCAGGAAATGCTCATGAAGGTCCCGGAGATCACGATCATCTTCTGGATAACGAAACTATCGACCACTGCCTTCGGCGAGGCGTTCTCAGAATTGCCCGGCCCCTCGGCGCTTCCTCCGGGAATTGGCTCGCGGTACCCGCCCCGTATGGTGACGGCCTTCAGCCCGGGACCGGCCCTATCAGCCTGGTCCCGGGGATAGTGCTGGCCGGGGTCGTCGCCCTGATCGATGCCCGGTACCGGCGTGCGCGCGCTCAGGCGGGCGCGATCGGATCTGCGGCCGCTGCGAGGTCGTCCGGTGCGGCGGCCGCGGCGCTGCGGCCCAGCCCCGGCGGGCGATAATGGGCGGCGTGGAGACCAGCCACTACAGCCTTGTCGTCGCGGCCGCCCAGGCGGCCGGGCCGTGTCCCCCGGGCGGGGAGGCGGCCTGGGGCCGCCGGGTGCACGGCCTGACCGTGGACCTGCACCTGATCGCCCAGCAGGCTAGGCAGGACATCGAGCGGCTGGAGTCAGCCCGCACCTTCGTCGCGTTCCTGGAGAAGGTCGAGATCGAGGAATCGAGCCGCCGCGGGCTGGTCACGCTGCGCCTGCCGTCGGGCGAGAGCGAGCCGATCCGCACCGAGCACGCGGACACCGACCGCGGGCGGGCGCTGATCGAGCGGGCCCGGTCCCTCGAAGGGCGGTGGGTCCTGGTCTACCGCTACAACGAGCAGAAGGCGGGGCAGCGGGCCCAGTCAGTCCGGATGCTGGCTCACCTGATGGATCTGGGGGCTGACGCGGCCGTGCCCAACAGCACGGCCAAGAAGATGGTGCTGCACGAGGCGGGCGGCGACGTGGCCCGGGCCCAGGAGGCGTGGGCGGCCGCAGGCCTGCCGGGGACCGGCCCGGTCAGTGCCGGCCAGCTGGAACAGGCCCGCGCGGCAGCCCGGCCGGCCGTGACCGGCTGAAGGGGATATCCGGCGGTTCACCTGCCCGCGGCCTCCTCGTGCCGAACCTTGATAACAGCAAGAAGCGTGGGAGGCCGATCTGGCTGTACCGCTGATGCGGGGGAGTGGCCCGGGACGTACCGGATCGGTACGCAGCGATACGTTCCGGATCGGCCCGGGCCATGCAGCCTCATCAAGGTGGGGGAGCCGACGGCGTGATGCAAGGCTTCTTGCTGTTATCATCGTGAAGCTGTATCGTGCGGATCTATGCCAGCCCTGGACGGGCGCACGCCGGCCCGCGACGCTCTTGACGCATTCAGCCGTCATCTGGCCCGCCGCCAGCTCGCCGCCACCACCCAGCGGATCCGCAGGCACTTCCTCGAGGAGTACCTGGAGCATGCCCAGCAGGCCGACGCCACCATCGACATCACGGTCGCCGAGCTGCTGGATCCGGCCCGGGCCGACGCATGGCTTTGCGCCGCCGCCGCGGGCAAGACCCGCACCCGCACCACCCTGCGCGGCCCGGAGGCCGCCGCTTATCCCAACTCCATGCGCGTGCGCGCCGACTCCTACAACGCCTTCGCCGAATTCGCCGGCCAGCCGGAGCGCCGGGACAGCCAGCCGCCCGCCGACGGCTACCGCCTGACCCCGGCCGATACCGAGCGCCTTCTGCACGACCTGGCCGTGCGCAGGCCCATCCACGCCAACGTCGCGACCTGCCTGCGCACCGCCGCCGTGGCCGCGCTCGTCGCCGACACCGGCCGGACCGTCCCCGAGCTTGCCCGGCTCAAGGTCACGGCCTTGCAGCTGGACGGCGGGGCATGCGTGGAACTCACCGGCGGCACCTGCCCGCTGGGCGGCCCGACCGTGCAGATCCTCACCCGGTGGCTCGCGGCGCGGGCGGCGATCATCGCCGAGCTCCAGGGCAGCGATCCTGGCCACCTGTGGATCCCGACCAAGCCCGGGCGGCCCCGGGGCGGCCGCCCGCCCGTCAAGCCCGGCCTCACGCCAGCGGCCGTCCGCACCCTGCACGCGGCCCACCGCACCCTGGTCAGCCAGGTGCTCGGCACCCCGCTCCGCCCTGGTGCCTTCCGCGGCCCGGACCCGCCACCATCCTGATCGAGCCGCGGGCAGCCGCCGCTGATCCGGCCGGCGCAAGCGGCTGATCCAGCCGCGGGCAGCCGCTGGACCGGCCGCTGATCCAGCCGGGGGGAAGCGGCAGCGGGGGAGTGGGTACCGGGCGGGCCATGCTCCATGTGGCAGGATTTAGCAGGTGACTAGCACACCCGCCGCCGCGCAGCACCTGCGCGACCTCGCGCGGCTGCGCCGCGTCCGCGACCGGATGGACCGGGAATACGCGCAGCCGCTGGACGTCGAGGCACTCGCGCGCGGCGTGCATATGTCGGCCGGGCACCTCAGCCGGGAGTTCCGGCTCGCGTACGGCGAGTCGCCGTACGCCTACCTGATGACACGGCGCATCGAGCGGGCGATGGCGCTGCTGCGCCGCGGCGACCTCAGCGTCACCGAGGTCTGTTTCGCGGTCGGCTGCTCGTCGCTGGGCACCTTCAGCACTCGCTTCACCGAGCTGGTCGGCGAGCCGCCCAGCGCTTACCGGCGTCACGCGGCGCACGCCACGGCGGAGATGCCGCCGTGCGTGGCGAAACAGGTGACCAGACCGGTCAGGAATCGAGAAGCGCCGGCCACGGAGCCGCAGCTAGCGTGACCGCTATGAACATCACCATTTCCGCGGCCTTCCTCCCGCAGAACGACCCGGACGCCGCGCTGGCCTTCTACCGGGACACTCTCGGCTTCGAGGTCCGCAACGACGTCGGGTACGGCGGGATGCGCTGGATCACGGTCGGCCCGCCCGGCCAGCCCGGCACGTCCATCGTCTTGTACCCGCCGGGCGTCAACCCCGGCATCACCGACGATGAGCGCCGCACCATCGCCGAGATGATGGCCAAGGGAACCTACGCCATCATCACCCTGGCCACCAAGGACCTCGACGGCACCTTCGAACGGCTGCAGGCCAGCGAGGCCGAGGTCGTGCAGGAGCCGGCCGAGCAGCCGTACGGCATCCGCGACTGTGCCTTCCGTGATCCCGCGGGCAACCTGATCCGCATTAACGAAGTGCGCTGAGCCGGCTGGCCACGGCCTGGAGGTCACGTAGCACACGGGGTCGAAGCGGCCCACTACGTCAAGGAGTGATCATGACCGGCTCTCCCACCGAGGGAATCAAGACCGTGCTGCACCCGGTGACTGACCTGGTGGCAGCCAAGGCGGTATACACGGCCCTGCTCGGTGTGCCGCCGACGGCCGACGCGCCCTACTACGTCGGCTTCGACGCGGCCGGCCAGCACATCGGGCTGGTGCCGGGCGGCGGCCAGCAGGGCATGGCCGCGCCGGTGGACTACTGGCACGTGCCGGACATCGAGGCGAAGCTGGCCGAGGTGACCGCCGCGGGGGCCACCGTGAAGGAGCCCGCGCACGACGTCGGCGGCGGCCGCCTGGTCGCCACCTTCACCGACCCCGATGGCAACGTCCTCGGGCTGCTTCAGGACCAATGAGCGGCGGCCCCCGCTCCCGTGCCCAGCGCCGCCGCGATACCGAGCACCGGCTCACCCACGACGTCGATGCCTGGGTGGCCAGTGCCTCCCCGGACGGTGCGCCGTACCTGGTGCCGCTGTCCTTCGACTGGGACGGCGGGGCACTGCTGATCGCCACGCCGGCGGACAGCCCGACCGGCAGGAACCTGGCTGCCACCCGGGCGGCCCGCCTGGGGCTGGGCCACACCCGCGACGTGTGCATGATCGAGGGCGAGGCCGAGGTCCTCGAGATGGGCGCGCTGCCGCGGGAGCGGGGGGACCAGTTCGCCGCGCGCACCGGCTTCGACCCGCGTCCGCTGGCCACGCCGTACCGCTGGTTCCGTATCTCCCCGCGGCGCATCCAAGCCTGGCGTGAGGTAAACGAGCTGCCCGGCCGCGAGCTGATGCGCGACGGCCGCTGGCTGGCCTGACGCCTCCCGGCGCTGGCCGTCCCGGCCGGGGCGCGGGGGAGACCCGCGAGGGCGGCCCCGCCTGACAAGATGGAGACACGATGAGCATGGCCACGAGGACGGACGCGCAGCCGCCCGCCCGGCACGCTGGTGACAGTCACGACCTGATCCGCGTGCACGGCGCGCGCGTGAACAACCTCAAGGACGTCAGCATCGAGCTCCCGAAGCGGCGGCTCACGGTCTTCACCGGCGTCTCCGGCTCGGGCAAGAGCTCCCTGGTGTTCGGCACGATCGCCGCGGAGTCACAGCGGCTGATCAACGAGACGTACAGCTCTTTCGTGCAGGGCTTCATGCCGACGCTGGCCCGGCCCGAAGTCAACGTACTCGAAGGGCTGACGACGGCCATCATCGTCGACCAGCAGCGGATGGGGGCCGACACCCGCTCCACAGTCGGCACCGCCACTGACGCCCATGCGATGCTGCGCATCCTCTTCAGCCGGCTCGGGCAGCCGCACATCGGCTCGCCCAAGGCGTTCTCCTTCAATGTCGCCTCCATCAGCGGAGCGGGCGCGGTCGCGTTCGAGCGTGGCGGCAAGACCGTGAAGGAGCGGCGCACCTTCAGCATCACCGGCGGGATGTGCCCGCGCTGCGAGGGCCGGGGCACGGTCTCCGATATGGATCTTGCCCAGCTCTATGACGATTCCAGGTCGCTGGCCGAGGGCGCGATCCTGATCCCCGGGTACACCGTGAACAGCTTCTGGACGGTGCAGATCTACGCGGGGGCGGGGTTCCTCGACCCGGACAAGCCGATCCGCAAGTACACCAAGAAGGAGCTGCAGGACTTCCTGCACCACGAGCCGGTCCGGGTCAAGGTCAATGGCGTGAATGTCACCTACGAGGGCCTGATCCCCAAGATCCAGAAGTCGATCCTGTCCAAGGACCGGGAGTCGCTTCAGCCGTTGATGCGGGAGTTCGTGGACCGGGCGGTCACCTTCGCCACCTGCCCCGAGTGCGACGGCACCCGCCTCACTGAGGCCGCCCGGTCCTCGAAGATCAAGGGGATCAGCATCGCCGATGCCTGTGCGATGCAGATCAGCGACCTGGCCGGGTGGATCGACAGCGTCGGTGAGCCGTCGGCGGCACCGCTGCTCGGCGCGCTCAAGCAGACCCTTGACTCGTTCGCCGAGATCGGGCTGGGCTACCTCTCGCTGGACCGGCCATCGGGCACGCTGTCGGGCGGCGAAGCGCAGCGCGTCAAGATGATCCGCCAGCTCGGCTCCTCACTCACCGACGTGACCTATGTGTTCGACGAGCCTACGGTCGGGCTGCACCCCCATGACATCCAGCGGATGAACGACCTGCTGCTCCGGCTGCGCGACAAGGGCAATACCGTGCTGGTGGTCGAGCACAAGCCGGAGGCGATCGCGATCGGCGACCACGTCGTCGACCTCGGCCCGGCTGCGGGTACCGCCGGCGGCGAGGTGGTCTTCGAGGGCACCGTCGAGGGGCTGCGGGCCAGTGGCACGCTCACCGGGCGGCACCTGGACGACCGGGCCTCCCTGAAGCCGTCGGTGCGGGCCCCGTCGGGCGTGCTGGAGGTGCGCGGCGCCAGCACCCACAACCTGCAGGACGTCAGCGTCAACATCCCACTCGGGGTGCTGGTGGTGGTGACCGGCGTGGCCGGGTCGGGAAAGAGCTCACTCATCCACGGCTCGGTGTCGGGCCGGGACGGGGTGGTATCGGTCGACCAGGCAGCGATCAAGGGCTCGCGGCGCAGCAACCCGGCGACGTACACCGGGCTGCTCGACCCCATCCGCAAGGCGTTCGCCAAGGCCAACGGCGTGAAGCCTGCGCTGTTCAGCGCCAACTCCGAGGGGGCCTGCCCCAGCTGCAACGGCGCCGGCGTCATCTACACCGACCTGGCCATGATGGCCGGCGTCGCCACCGTCTGCGAGGAGTGCGAGGGAAAGCGATTCCAGGCCGGGGTGCTCGGCTACACCTTCGGCGGCCAGGACATCAGCCAGGTGCTGGCGATGCCGGTGAGCGAGGCCCGCGAGTTCTTCGGCGCCGGCGAGGCGCGCACGCCGGCCGCGCACGCCATCCTCGGCCGGCTCGCCGACGTGGGGCTCGGCTACCTCATCCTCGGCCAGCCGCTCACCACGCTGTCCGGCGGGGAGCGGCAGCGGCTGAAGCTGGCCACCCACATGGCCGAGAAGGGCAGCATCTACTTCCTCGATGAGCCCACCACCGGCCTCCACCTCGCCGACGTCGAGCAGCTGCTCGGCCTGCTCGACCGGCTCGTCGATTCCGGCAAGTCCGTCATCGTCATCGCGCACCACCAGGCGGTCATGGCGCACGCCGACTGGATCATCGACCTCGGACCAGGCGCTGGGCACGACGGTGGCCGGATCGTCTTCGAGGGCACACCTGCCGACCTCGTGGCCGCCCGCTGCACCCTCACCGGCGAGCACCTCGCCGCCTACGTCGGCACCTGACCGGGGCCAGCGCAGGCACCGTGAGACAGGTGTCCCGTCTGAGGTGCCCCTGTCTCACCGACATGAGGGCACCGGCAGTCAGAAGGGGTGAAGACCAGGCAGCAGGCCGCGCAGCCACGCCCGCGTGAACGCCGCGGTGGTAAAGGAGTCGGTGATCCGGGCATCCCGGATAAGCTCGGCGACCCGCCGGGGAGGCTCCACCTCCACGCTCAGTATTCCCTCCGCGGCCTGCGGCCGGCCGTACTGGCTGATCTGCGCGCAGAAGAGCTCAGTGGCACCGCCCTCGGCACCGGTGTTGGCGTGGAACCTGCCGAGCCCGGTCAGGGCGTCAGCCTCGGCCTGGATCTCCTCGCGAAGCTCCTGCCGGGCCTGATCCGCCGCGCTTACCCCGGCCTCACCGAAACCCCGGGGGATCTCCAAGTGCTCTTCCCTCGTGGCGTGCCTGGAGAGGCGCAGCAGTACGATCTGGCCGTCGAGCACGGGCAGCACGGCGGCAGCGGTGCCGGCCCGGGCCGGGATACTGCGAGCGTAGGCGCCGAGCGTGCCGTCGGGACGGCGCACGGCGTCGCGCACGGTGATCGTCCACGGGTCTTCGTAGACGACGCCGGTCCTGGCTGACGAAGCGGGAAATCCCCACCTCTCCATGAGCGCCTTATATTCCTCCTCCGCCGCATGCACCCCCGCAGGATCGAAAAGTATTTCGTAGGCGACTCCTGGCGGATTACGGAACAAGTCCGGCCATTTCCGGCGGACGGCTTCGTAGCGCTCACGCTCATGATGCATCGCTCAAATCTAGACCACCCGGTCGCACCATTGCACGTCTGAACAACCGTGGCGAATTACTCGACGCCGTGATTGAATAGTGGCCCCATCGAAACACGCCTGGGGAGGCCATGGTTTCGGTGGTCCCAGCGAGGGAGCGTTGGACCGAGGGGGCTGCGGCCGTTGCCAGGTGAGACATTACCCGCGTGCTGGAAAACTAAATCGGCCGCATTCAGCATACCGGGACTGATGGCGGAGCTCGCGGGCAGCCCACGGGGCTCAGCGAGCCACGACCTGCTGACCGCGCTCCGGCACGCTAAGGCTCGCGCCGAGCATGATCCATGGGGATCGCCGGAGCACGTGCGATACGCGCAGGCCGTCCTGGAAATCGCCGTGGAGTGGGCCATGCCCGCCGTGGAACGGTGGGCGGTGGCCTGGTTGACCGCCGCAGGCGTTAGCTACCTGCGGCTGCGCTGGTCCTCGCGGTCCCGGGACGGCAGAACGCGGCGCGACGCGCTCGTGCCGTCAGCGGTATCGGCCATCACCGCGGACTCGGGCCGGGCGATTATCGGCTGCGAGTCCGGCTACGTGGCGCAGTGGACCGACGACGTCGGGCTGAGTACCATCCACCAGCCGGACGGCACGGTGCCCGCGGTGTGGGCCGTCGCCTGCCGCGGTGATCTCGTGTTCGCGGCCGACGCCCGCGGCGACGTCTGGACCTGGCCGGACCGCTGGACTGTGCCGGCGCCGCGCGAGAGCCTGAACGCCGCGGTACAGACGGCGGCCATCAGCGGGGACGGTGACGTAGCCTGCGGCGACAACTTGGGACGGCTCCTCACATGCCCGATGGGAGGCAACTGGCTCCTCCCGCTTCGGCCACCCGGCGCCAGACGGGGCGCCAGCGTTGTCGCGCTGTCTTTTGACGCGCAGTCCTCAGTGTGGGCCGTGTGGGAGGACGGCTGGGTTACCGAAGCGCAGCGCGGGCTGGACGGGAGCTGGAAGTGGCACACAGCCGAGCAGCCGTGGGCCAGGCCCGTGACAGCGGCGGCCTTCGACAGCGCATGCGGGCGGGCTGCCATCGGCTACGCGGACGGCAAGGTCAGCCTGCTGCACCTGCGCGAGATGAGCGCGGTCCCCTGCTGGTCCCGGGACGGCTACGGCGCCGCCCGCATCCGGTCCGCCGCCTGGTCACCCCGGGGGCTGCTGGCCCTGTCCCGCTCCAAGCACCTGCTGTTCGGCGAGCCTGACCGGGAACCCGAGCAGATCAGCGGCGACGGGACGGGCGGCCGGGTGGCGTTCCTCGACGAGGACCATCTCGTCACGGCCAGCGAGCGGGAAATCGTCGGCTGGGCCATTCACGATGCCGGCTCCGACGTCCCGGACCCGCTGCAGAACGCGATCACCGCGGTCGCCGTGAACCCGCTCGATCCGGGCCGGACGATGGTCGGCACTGCACGCGGGGGCGTGCTGCGCTACGACGAACACGGGTCGGCGACGCTGCTGGTCAGGGACGACGGGCCCATCACCGGCCGAGCGCATGAACTGACCCGGATGGGCGACGACTGGCTCATCGCGGCGCAAGGCGGCGCGTACCGGATGACTCAGGACGGTCATGTGTCCCGGCTCCCCGGCACGGCGGGCACGGCTTCGTACCTGTGCCTGTCGGTAGCAGCGACGGGGGAGGGCCACCTGCCCCAGGATGGCGCCTACGCCTGCCATGACCGCGTCTGCACCGTGTCCGGCAGGGATTCGCTCACCTTCGCCACCCCTGTCCGCGATATCCGCGGCGGCGCGGACGGCGCCGTGGCCGCCATCGCCGACGACGGCAGCATCCGCGTCCGGGATCGGGCGGGCGCGGAGTGGTCGCCGCCGGGCCCGTGGCCGGGGCCGGGACGGATCGGCCGTTCCGGCTGGCGGCTGCTCGCCGCCGACGCGACGTCGGTGACCGTCTGGAACCCCGCGGGCCAGCGCGAGCGGGATCCCGACGGGCAGGTCCAGCGGCTTTCCCGGTACGGCCGGGATGTCCTGCTCGGCCGCCTCCCGTCGGATGCCACCGCGGCGCTGGCCCTTGGCGCAGAAGGGATTGTCGTGGCGTGCCCGGATCGCGGGGTGGGTCTTGCCGGCGGCCCGCAGCACGCCGGACGGGTCACGGGGGTCAGCACGCGGGTCACGACGATCGGCGCGAACGGCCACCGGATCGTGGTCGCCGCCGGACAGCGTATCGCCGGCTATGACCTGATGCCGGCCGCGGACGGCGCGGATAGTGTCATCCCCGTCGCCGTGGCGGTCAACGCGGGGAAATGCCAGGTCACGCTGCCCGGCGACGAGGACACCGAACTGGATCCGGGGCTGGTCGCGCAGTTCCGCGAGACTTCGCTGTCCCGGCTGATGGACGCGGCGAGCCGGATCGGCGACCAGCTCTGGCGGTGCGGCCTGGACCGGGCACTGGACGTGGCCCGCGGCGATGACCCGGACCACCCGGTCCGCCTCGCCTGGAGCTGCGACGCCGAGACAGACGACCTGCCGTGGGAACTGGTGCATCCCGCCCTGTCGCCGCTGGGCTGGTTCGCTGACCCGCCGGTCACCAGCGTGCGTTCGGTCCGCTGGCGCGACGCTGCCGCACGTGGCGCGACCGGGCCGGCCAGTACGCCCATGACCCGCCACCGGATGCAGGTCATCCGCGGCACCGGCGACGAGCTGGATTCCTCGGACGACGCGTATGTGCAGGCCAGCCGCCGCACCCGGCTGCGCAACGTGACGATGCTGAACCCGCAGCCGGTCCGCATCGCCACCGAACGGGACCTGGACGAGGCGCTGCGCGAGCCGGTCGACATCCTGCAGGTCTGGGCGCACTGCGGCCCGGACGGCGCGGCGTTCTCCGCAGACGCCTGGTTCCGGACGGACGACCTCGCCGACCGGCTCGCACTGCGGGTTTCGCGGCTGGCCGTCATCGTCGGCTGCCGGTCGGGCGCCCTGGCCCGGGCGCTGGTCGAACGGGGCGTCGAAGCGGTGGTAGCGATGCGGACAGAGGTCTTCAGCGGCACCATCCAGCCCCTGGTCGCTGACCTCATCGCGCTGGCGCTCGGCGGAACGCCCATCGACCTGGCCTTCGGCAAGGCGTTGCACAGCTACGTGCTGACCGGCCAGCCGGGCGCCGCCGCCGTCCCCATGCTGTACCTGGCCCACGGCTCAACCGGAGAGCTATTCAGCTAGACCCTCAAGGAGCCAAGCATGACTGACAGCGTGGCCATTCCCTCCTCCTTCGATTCCACCCGCTACACCGGCGACGATCCCAGCGATCACCACCCCAACCTCGTGCAGGCCCAAGCCGAGGCCGTGACAAACCTGCTCCTAGGGCGGTCACTCGGCCTCGCGAACACCTACGCATTCGACTCGCGCACCGCGCTGAACCTGATCGCGGCCATCCTGGAGACCCGGGCAAACGTGTCTGAACGCACGACCAGCCCGGCCGGGAAGCAGCGCATTGACGACACGGATCCGCTCATTCTGCGCTGGTACACCACCACCGGGCTGGGCTTCTTCGGCTGCTGCGGGGATCAGCTCCGCAGGCTGGAGGGCCAGAGCCGGTTCATCCTCTCGTTCTGGAAACCGATCGACCGCAAGGATTCGCTCCGAGTGCAGCTAGCGGACGCCCTCACCTCACCGACGCCGGAATTCCCGGCGGCCATCCGTGAAATCGACGAACCGAAACACGATGGCATTGGCGAAATGGAGCGGGCCTTCAAGACGCTGATCCAGCTCGATAAGTACTGCCACCAGCGCCCGGGCCGCGGCGGTCAGAGCCCCGGGGCACGCATCAGCCTGCTGAACTACATCACGGACTTCGAGAACCTGGCCGGGAAGGAACTGGAGAAAGTCATGGACGGGGGCATCGACATCGACACCGTCATGCACCTCAAGGAGTCGGTCGCGCGGCAGGACCCGAAAGACAAATCCGCCCGGGGCTGGGCCCATCACCTGGTCGAGGGGGCCGGCGGCGAGGAGAACCGCGACAACTCCTTCCTGGTCCAGCAGCGGCAGCTGATCGACACGCTCTACAACAAGGTGCTGGCCGACTCTCTCGGAGAGAATCACAGCCTGCTCTCATCCGTCCCGCGAAGTGTCGGAAACCGGAAGCTCGAGCAGGTCAACGCGTTCGCGCTGGACCTGATCAGGTATATCCAGGAGCGCCGTGCCGACCAGATCGAGGCCGAGGTGCCGGCGCGCTTCCACGGCAAGCCGGACATGTCAGAACTCTTCCTGCGGGCGAGTTCCGTCCCGGACCTGCAGCCGGCCCCGCTGGGAATCCTCCTAGAGGCATACTGGGAACTCGTCGCCGACGACGACCGGTGGCTGGCCTGGGGGCAGTCGTGCGACCGGCTGGAGCGGAGCCTGCACCGGGCCCTGGAGCTGCGGGCTCAGCGGCTGACCGACGCGCAGCTCAGCGACGCGTGGCTGGCACATCTATCCCTGCTGGAGGAGAAGATGCCGCACATCACCGTCCGCGACGGCAAGCTTTTCGCCTCCATCGATCAGCCGGGGGAGGACCACTGCACGATGACCGGCCTGGACGAGTTCCACGCCGACTCGCTGGCCGCGGCCGAATACGTTGACCATTATCTGAAGAGAGCCGTTGGATGACGGGGGACGATCTGGTCTCCGATGAGATCCAGGCCCTGCTGGACGGCTACGGGCCGCTGGCGCCGACCCTGTTGCCCTGGCTGACCCGCTGGGCCTCCGGTGCAGGCCTGCCTGATGTGGCCCGCGCCGCGAAAGGGCAGGCGGAGCTCGCGACTGCCCGGCGCTGGCCCGCCGTCACCGACGCCGTCGCCGAACTGCTCGCTGGCCGGACTGAGGAGCTAGGCGCGCGCGGGCCGGAACTCGCAGAAATCCTGCCGCCACTGGCCGCGTACCTGGACGGCGGCCGGCTCATGCACGTGCTCCGCCATCTTCCGCAGGCCGATGCGGTGTGCTACGCCGAGCTGACCCACCCGGGCCTGGACGTCCTGCTGGCCGGACGGCAGCAGGCGGCGGGCCAGTGGCGGCCGATCCTGGCTGCGGCGCAGGTCCGTCACATACCACCGCTGGCGAACCTCCCCCTGCTGGCGCTGCTCGCGACCAGCCCGCCGGTTGATCCCGGCGGCCTGCCCGGCTGGGAAGCCGCTTACCTGCTTCCATATCTGCACGCAGAGCTGCCGGGGGGCGACGCGGCTGAAGCCGCCCTGGCCGAGGCCGAGGATTACGCGGCGGGCGGAACCTGCTGGTACGCCGCCGCGGTCAGCGCCCGGATAGCGCCCTACCTGGACGAGGCTCAGCGTGAACGGCTCAGGGATGCAGCCGGCACCGCGCCGCCAGCCTGGCGTCCGCTGCTGCGCGACCTCGCCGGGAGATCCGAGCCGTGGCCGTCCGCGGCCGCTGAACTAGCCGCGGCCCATCCGGCGCTCGCCCGGCTGGATGAGCTGGCGAGCCGGGCCGGCCCAGCGAACCTGGCCGCCGCCTGTGCGCTCATCACTCACCACATTGACCTCACATATGGCGACCTCGGCACGGAACGACCGGAAGCCGCCGGACAGCGTTCCCGTGATGTACCGGCCAAGAGGGTCCTCAGGCCCGGTAACGACGTCCGTCACCACGACTGGCTGGGACTCGCGGTTGCGCCCGGAGCGGGCGAGGTGACCGGAGGTCCGGAGCCGGTCCGCCATCTGGTCGGCCGGTGTCCGGACATCGTCTCGGTCAGCGAGCCGTTCAGCCTGCTCGTCCAGATCACCACCGCCGCGGACGGAGTTCCCCTCAAGAGGTTCCCCGTGGCCGCTGGGGGCACGGACGTGCTCCTCGTCGCGTATCCGCATCCGGGGCTGCGGTTGCGCAGCGGTCACCGCGCCCTACTGCGCGTGCCGCGCGAAGGGGACTCCGAACGTGTGATGTTCGAGCTCCAGGCCGACTCACCAGGTCCACGGCGGGTGGATGTGACCGCGTGGCTGGGCGGCACGTACCTGGGCGAGCTCGCGGTCGACGTCATCGCGGAGCGTGATGCCCGGCCGGGCGGCCCGGGACGCGCCGTCAGCGCCCGGATCGATACCGAGTCCGCCGAGGGCGCGGTGACCCTCGTGGTGCGCTACGAACCCGCTCAGAACCTGTACCGGTTCGAGTTCCGCGACGAGGACAACCCCGACGAGGTGGAGCAGCGGTTGTCCTACGAGCCAGGCCCGCAGGTGGAGCGGCTGGTGGCCGAGCTCGACGACCTCGCCAAGGGCCGTACCAGCTATTCACCTGGCGATGCACGGGATGTCCTGGCCAAAACCGGGAAGGCGCTCTGGCGGCAGCTGCTGCCTGAGTCCCTGCGGGAGCAGTTCTGGGACCGCAGGGACCGGATCAGGCAGCTGACTATCCTGGCCAAGCAGGACACGATGCCGTGGGAACTGCTGTATCCCCGGGACCGGGGCAAGGACGCTGGATTCCTGGTCGAGCAGTTCCCGGTGACGCGCGCGGTCTTCGGCCGCCGCCCGGCCAGGACGCTGCACCTGGGGTCGGCCCGGTTCGTCCTGCCGTCCAGCTCGCCGCCAGAAGCACAGGCGGAGATCGACGCGGTACGGAGGATCCTGGAACTGGGTCAGCCACTGGACGACGTCCTGCGCGCGCGCAGACCACTGCTCGACCTGATCGAAAACGGGAATTTCGGCTTGCTGCACTTCGCCTGCCACAACAGCTTCGATCCCAGTGCCGGCGCCTCGATCAAGTTTGACCAGGGCCCGTTCACACCGGTTGATCTGACGGATGCGCGCATCGACGAGGTGCTGGCCCCAGCGGCACCAGTTGTCTTCATCAACGCATGCCGCAGCGCCGGCCTGGCAGCCCGCTACAACCAGCTTGACGGCTGGGCGCACGGTTTCCTCGAGGCGGGTGCTGCGGTATTCATCGGGTCTTTGTGGGCGATCGAGGACAAGACAGCACGCACATTTGCCACCGAGCTCTACGCCGGGCTGCAGGGTGGGAAATCGCTCGGCGAGGTCGTCGTCGCGGCCCGGGCCGCCGCCGCCAGCGGGGACGGGGACCCCACCTGGCTTGCCTACAGCGTGTACGGCGACCCCGGCGCCAGGAAGGAAAACCCGTGAAGGTGACCGATGATGGCGTGCCTGTCGGCGCGCTCGTGCGGGTCATCAAGGACTCAGTCAAGCAGGCGGGGGTGTCCCGCACGTCGGGCTCGAACGACTTGCGGATCGGGTTGGTCCAGCTGATCCTGGAGGTAGTGGCCAGCAAGACCGTCGGTGGCGGGCTGGAATTCTGCGTTCCGTTCACCGGGATGAAGCTCAAGCTCGGGGGGAAGATCACGAAGCAGGACACGCACACGATCGACATCACTCTCGTGCCGCCCCCAGAAGCCCAAGGGCGCGTCGTCCGCGGCGGTGACGTCGAGACAGCCCTGGTGAACGCGATCAGCACGATCCGGCAGGCGATGGCCAGCGCGGCAGGCGGTGACGATCCCTGGGTCCTGTCGGAGGCCACCGTCGACATCCGCTTCGCCGTCACCAAGACGGGAACCATCTCGATCGGGGCGGACGGCGAACTGGCCGGCGAGCTCACCCAGACCATCCGCCTCGGCCTGGCTCCCGGCCAGCAGCAGTAGCAGGCCGCGTCGCTGCAGGAGTGCCAGCCATGATCCTGCCGAAGGTCGCGGACCCCCGCTTCGTGACGATCCGCCGCGGCGGGACCCTCACCGACTCAGATCACAGGCTCCTCGCTCTGTGGGCGGCATCGTGCGCTGAGCACGTCCTTGACCTCTTCGAGTCGGCTCAGCCGCAGGACCCGCGGCCACGTCAGGCGATCGAGCAGGCCCGCGCCTGGGTGCGTGGCGAGGTCAAGATGACCCAGGCTCGCGCGGCGGGCGGCCATGCCATGGCCGCCGCCAGGGACCTGCGCGGGGCAGCACGGCATGCCGCGTACGCGGCCGGCCAGGCCGGGGCCGTCGCGCACGTCGCCGCGCACGAACTCGGCGCGGCCGCCTACGCGATCAAGGCCGCGCGCGCTGGCGCGCCGGACGGCGGGGGCGAGGACGCAGGGCGACTGGAGTGCCGGTGGCAGCGTGACCAGCTCCCGGAGGCGATCCGCGAGCTCGTCCTGGACGACCAGCGGTTGCGGAACGACATCTGCTGGTCGGTGTTTGGCTGCTGAGCACGCCACGTTGACTGCTGAGCACGCCACGTTTGACTTGCTGAGCACGCCACAGCGGCCTCGTAAGCTCGCTGTCCAGCCCCCGTGAGTCATGTGCCGATAATGAGCATTATGTTAAGTAAGCGTTCCCGGGGTGCCCCGCCCATCTCCTCGCGTAACGGGCTCGTGATTGTCATGTCTCACTGAATCTGGTCTGATCCGCCCACTAGCCCCCCGCTTACTCGGTCGCTGCGGTGATCACCATGTTCCGCCAGGCTTCGACTCCGTTCGCGCTGCCGAGCGCGTGCCGCTGGTTACTGACGATGGTGTCGGCTTGGTAGTCGATGACCGCCTGCACGAGGTCGTTCTTGTCGGGAAAACGGCGGCCTCCTCCACTATCCGCGCCCGGGTGCGCTCGCCCTTGGGGGTGAGCCTCGGCCGGTCACTCGTCTCGTTGACCATCCGCCCATTCTAGCAACATTTTGAGTTTGACAACCCAGTACCGAGCTGTCAAAGTGAGTCGCGACACCCATTTCGGAGCGAGGGGACGACGCATCGCATGACTGACCTAAGAGGCAAGACAGCTCTGGTTACGGGCTCGACGAGCGGGATCGGCAAGGCCACGGCCATCGCCCTGGCCGCTCGCGGCGCTCACGTACTGGTAGTGGGACGCAACGACCAGCGAGCCAAGGACGCGGTCGCCGAGATCGAAGGCAGCGGAGGCAGCGCAACGTTCCGGCTCACCACGCTGAGCGACCTCGAATCGGCCCGGGAGCTGGTCGACTGGGCCACTGAGGCAGGCGACGGCCACGTTGACATCCTCATCAACAACGCCGGCGTCGCCTTGCTCGGGCCAAGCGGTGCAGCCACCGAAGCGGAGTTCGACGAGACCTTCGCGCTGAACGTCAAGGTTCCGTTCTTCCTCGTCGCGTCACTGGCGCCAGCCATGGCCGAACGCGGATGGGGTTCGATCGTCAACCTCTCCACGATGGTCGCGAGCTTCGGACAGGCCGGCATGGCTCTGTACGGCGCCAGCCGAGCGGCTCTCGAACTGCTGACGAAGGCCTGGGCCGCCGAATACGGCCCGAGTGGTGTCCGGGTCAACGCCGTTGCCCCCGGCCCGACGCGCACCCGCATGATGGAAGCAGTCCCCGACGAGATGGTGAGTCAGCTCGCAGCACTGGCACCAGCAGGTCGCGTAGCTCGGCCCGAGGAACTCGCTGCGGCGATCGTCTTCCTCGCAAGTGATGATGCCAGCTTCGTCCACGGCGTCACTCTTGCGGTCGACGGGGGCCGGGTCGCCACATGACGCCAGCCGTGCCACGGCGGCGTTCAGGCGTGAAGATGCAGAAGGCAGATCAAACTGACAACTGGGGAGATACGCCGGCGTAGCCGGCGAACTGCTGGCAGGGGCGGGCCGGGCGGCCGGGGATCGACGGGACGTCGCCGCCGGGGCATCCGGCGTCGCCGCCCGCGATCAGGGTCAAGGCCTGGGCGCTCATCTCCGCGACGGCGCCGGGACGCCGGGCTCCCTCGCCGCGTCAACCGTGTTGCATGGCGGATTCGGTCTCAGCGCAATTCACGAAGACGTCCGCCCACTTAAGGAAGCGTTGGAGATCATGCTTCAGGTCTGACCATCCCATGTCCGCGACAGGGGCTTGGGTCCGCCGCACTATCCGGTGTCAGGTCAGGTGTGACCGTCTGTGCCAACCCCAGTTGGCTCTAGTGACGGCAATCACTTGTCCTGCATATCTAACTCCAAGTGTTAGGAGTGATGGCGGGGATGGCACTCAGCGTCGGCTCTGCCCGACCTCGATGAGGTGACCGTCGGGGTCACGCAGGTAGCAGCGGATCTCCGGGCCACGATCGATCGGTTCGGTGAGGAACTGCGCGCCCTTGGCCGACCAGTCGGCGTATACGGCGGCGATGTCGGCAACACGGATATTCAGGAACGCGCTGACCCGGTCCAGATCGTGCGGGGCCTCGAGCGTGATCGAGGGTTTGTCGTCCGTGGGGCCGCCGCCGGTGTTGATGATGATCCAGCTGTTGGCCAGCGCCACGATCGTCGGCTCGCCATCCATCAGCGCCTCGCCACCGAGCACCTCGGTGTAGAAGGCCCGCGAGCGGTTAACATCGTCGGAGACGAGGAAATGGGTGAGCACGATGCCCTCGGCTGGGGCGGGAAAGTCTGCCACGACGCAACTCCTATAGGTGATGTGGGCGGGGCGAGTGCCGCCCCGTCACGGACTGGGCCTGGGTGTGAGCGGCAGCTCCGACGATGGCGTCGGCGCGCTTGGCGACGGGCCCAGGAACGCCCCACCGACCCCAGGCGCGAGGATCACGTAGTGCCCGCACCGCTTGCGTGAGCTCTTTGTCGGCGGGTCTCATCGGTAGGTGACCGCCGGCTCAGGGGTGGGCGCGCAATTCCCGTTCGGTCTGGGCGTAGATGCGTTCCTGGCCTTCGGCGTCCTGGGACTTCTTCGAGGACTTCTTCAACTTCGCGGAGCTGTAGTAGCCCCCGGTCGCGGTCGCGAGCTCCGGATCGGCCATCAGCCGCACACAGCCGCGTGACCCCTTCTCCGGAGGCCCGACGAACGGATTGGTCAACGCCTCAATCGTCTTGAACGGCCCGCCGGCCTTGCTGCCGAGACTGGTTTTGACCGCGCCCGGGCTGACTGCGTTGAACGTCAGGCCCTCGCCCTCATGGCGGCGAGCTTGGGCGTAGGTGTACATCAGGGCCAGCAGTTTGGCATCGGCGTAGGCCTGGATCTGCTTGTACTTACCCGGGTAGCTCCAGTCGGTGATCGGCTTGCCCCGCGACTCGATCAGGGCGGTCATGTTGACCACCCGCGAGGGCGCGGCGAAATCATCAGCGCCCTTCCGGAGCAGGTCGAGCAGCCCGTCGGTCAGTGCCGCCAGCGCGACGTGATTGATGGCGATGGTCCGCTCGTACCCGTCGGGTGACAGTGCCTTGCTGGAGAACGCGGCGCCCGCGTTGTTGACCAGTCCGTTGAGTCCCTTCGGCGCGGCCTCGTGCACAGCGTTGACCAGTTCCCGAACACCGGCCAGAGATCCAAGGTCTCCGGCTGCGGCCAGGTACTGGCCGTTGCCGTTGCCGTTGCTGACCAGCAGGTTGACAGCGCGGCGGGCCTGGTCGGCACCGCGGGCGTGCACCAGCACAGTCGCCCCACTGTTCCCAATGCCTTGGGCTGTCTCATGGCCGATACCGCCCTTGGCGCCGGTGACTAGCACGGTCTGCCCGTCCAGCCGACCGGCGAATTGAGCATCGAACTTGCTCATGGTCTCTCCCCGAAAGATGTGCAGTAGGAGTGAGTCGTGTAACCCACTCTGCCAGCCTCGAAGTGGGCTGTCAAACTCATTAGGCTGTCGCCGGACAGGACAGACAGCTGACGCCGAGGCCAGTGAGAATGAGGCTGGGGACGATCTCGCCTGCGTAGTTGCCGTGCGGGCTGAGGCGCGTGAGCAGGACCTGGCCGATAACGGCCAATGCTGATCCGGTCATGATCAGCCATTTGACGCCTGTGCGCGGCAGGATCGTTTTCTGCGCCCTGATGGAGGCGTCGTCGCCAGCGCGGCCCGGGCCGGCGTCGGGCGCGTCGTCAAGGCCACGAGCAAGGAACCGGCGGACTCGCCGATCGGCCGACGGCGCGGGCAACTCGAAATATGACAGACCGCGCTGGGTTGTCAAACTCAAAATGTTGCTAGAGTGGGCGGATGGTCAACGAGACGAGCGGCCGGCCGAGGCTCACCCCCAAGGGCGAGCGCACCCGGGCGCGGATAGTGGAGGAGGCCGCCGTCCTGATCCACGAGCGCGGGGTGGCGGGCACCACCCTGGACGACGTCAAGGCGGCGGCGGAAGTCAGCGGCTCTCAGATGTACCACTACTTTCCCGACAAGAACGACCTCGTGCAGGCGGTCATCGACTACCAAGCCGACGCCGCCGTCAGTAACCAGCGGCACGCGGATCTCGGCAGCGTGGAAGGGGTCCAAGCCTGGCGGGACATGGTGATCACGGCGGCGGAGCGCGTCCAGGCAAAGGGCGGCTGCCCCCTCGGTTCGCTCGGCGGCCAGCTCGCCGAGAGCGACCCGGAGGCCCGGTCCCTGATGGCCGCCGGGTTCGAACGGTGGACAGCGGAAATCGGCGAAGGGCTCAGGTCCCTTCAGGCCGGCGGGCAGCTCCCGCCCGGCCTCGACCCGGATGACCTCGCCGTCACCCTGCTCGCCACGCTCCAGGGAGGGCTTCTCCTCGCCCAGGTGCAACGGAGCACCCGCCCGTTCGAAACCGCGGTCGATACCCTCCTCGCCCTTACCATCGGCGGATGAGCCCAAGGCCCATCCGCCAGCTCATCTTGACGGGCGTGCGGGACTGGTGCCGGGCCCCGGCCGGCGCTGGCCGGGGACCGGCACCAAGCGTATCGACCGGGCCACCGAGCTGGTGGCTCCCGCAGAGCCGGTCCCGGTTCCCGTGTCCTCCTGGCCTCTGGACATCTCGAACGCGGTCGGGTACCTGGACGCCGTCTGGAAGAGCCGGACCGGGTCGCACTTGTTCGTGAACCTGGACCCGGCCAGCATCGGCCGGCTGACCCAGGGCTGCCCGCGAGGAGGACTTCAACTCGCCGATGAGCGCGCTGGCCGACGTCCTGGGCCTGGTCGTCGTTCCCGGCACGACCGCACCTCGGCAGCGCGGCGCGCTCGAGGCTGTCCGCGCCTACCTCGACTCCGCGCTGGACGCTGAGGTGGCCGACCGCGTCACGATGGCGATGGACACGCTGATCAGCCTGCGCCGGATCAGGGTCAGCACGCAGCACAGCGACGCCAGGCACCGCGCGGTGGCTGCGTTCCAGGCGATCGGCCTGCCGTTCCCGCCGCCCAGCTGGCCCCAGGCCTGGGCGCACACCGCGGCGCAGGCACGGGGGGCGCTGGACGTTATCCGGGAAGAGATCAACGCGAACCTCCCCCAGGCGTGATCTCGCCAGAGCCCTGGATTGTTCGCATTAGTGTGGTCGGCGCTCACCTCGAGCCTGCCTCTTCAGGACCACCAGCGAGCACCTCACCGTGCTACGCGCCAACGGCCTGATCGCCACCACGCGCACCGGACGCTACCTCCACCACCAGCGCACCCCCTCGGCATAGCCCTCTCACCCAGCGCTGCGCCAGATGATTTGCCAACCAGGGACCAGATTCAGTGAGACGGGACAGTGATCCGCTCCGGCACACCCGTGCCGCCACGCCTGGCCGACGACGCGGCGGCTCGGACCGGACCCGGCGTGACGCCGTCTTGCTGAGCCCACCAGCCCGGGCTGGTGGGCCCCCAGCCGCGCCGTGAAGTCTTTACCTGGATCCTCGCCATGCCAGCAAGGTATGTAGCTATAGTGCTAGCTACCTAGATAAATGGAGGCCCGGTGATCGAGTTCCACCTGGACGGCCGCTCCGGCGTCGCGCCCTACCTGCAGCTGATCCACCAGGTGCGGCAGGCGCTGCGGCTGGGCCTGCTGCGTGAGGGCGACCAGCTGCCGAAGGTCAAGGACGTGGCGGCCGGACTGGCGATCAACCCGAACACGGTGCTCAAGGCCTACCGGGAGCTGGAATATGAGGGCCTGGCGGCGGCCCGTCCCGGAATCGGGACGTTCGTAACCGGGACGCTGGGCGGCGGCTCGCTGGCCGCGCACGGGCCGCTGCGCCGCGACCTGCAGCGCTGGCTGGCCAAGGCGCGCCGCGCCGGGCTGGACGAGGAGTCCATCGAGGCCCTGTTCGTGAGCACCTTTCGGTCCGCGCGCGAGGAGGACATAGCATGACCGCGGTCATAGAGACCGGAGGGCTGGGGAAGCGGTACCGGCGGCTCTGGGCGCTGTCAGAGTGCACGCTGTCCGTCCCGGCCGGGCACGTGGTGGGCCTGGTGGGCCCGAACGGGGCCGGCAAGACCACCCTGCTGAGTCTGGCCACCGGGATGCTGGCGCCGACCGCCGGCACGATCGAGGTGCTCGGCGGCCGGCCGGCGGGCGGCCCGGCACAGCTGGCCCGGGTCGGGTACCTGGCCCAGAACGCGCCGGTCTACGCCGGCCTCTCGGTCTCCGAGCACCTCAGGCTCGGCGCGCACCTGAACCCGGCGTGGGACGCCGGGCTGGCGCGAGGCCGGATCGAACGGCTGGACCTGGACCTGCGCCAGAAGGCCGGGACACTGTCCGGCGGTCAGCGCGCCCAGCTCGCGCTGACCCTGGCGGTCGCGAAGCGGCCGGAGTTGCTGATCCTGGACGAGCCGGTGGCCAGCCTGGACCCGCTGGCGCGGCGGGAGTTCCTGCAGGACCTGATGGAAGCCACCGCCGAGCAGGGACTGTCGGTGGTGCTGTCCTCCCACCTGGTCGGCGATCTGGAACGGGTCTGCGACTACCTGATCGTCCTGGTCGGCTCCCGGGTCCGGCTCGCCGGGCCGGTGGAGGAACTACTGGCCTGTCACCGCCTGCTGTCCGGCCCGCGCCGCGATCCCGGCAGCCTCCCGGACGGCATGCAGGTCATCTCGGCCAGCCACACCGACGTGCAGAGCACGCTGCTCGTGCGCACCAGCGGCCCGGTGCTCGACCCGGCCTGGATGATTTCCGAGGTGGCCCTGGAGGACCTGGTGCTGGCCTACATGAGCCAGGCCGCCGGCCACCGCCGGCGCAACCATCTGGAGGTGCAGAGATGACCTGGCTGACCTGGCGGCAGTTCCGCCTCCAGGCTTTCACCGCGACCGCGGTGCTGGCCTCCTTCGCGGTCCTGCTCGCCGTCACCGGACCGCACCTGGCCAGCCTGTACTCGGCCAGCGGCATCAGCGGCTGCCAGGCCGCCGACTGCGGGCACCTGGCCAGTAGCTTCCTCCAGCAGCTTTATGCCGCCGGCACTTACTGGGTGCTGTACCTGCTCGGCGTCATGATCATCCTCCTGGCGCCCGCCGTCATCGGCCTGTTCTGGGGCGCGCCGCTGATCGCAGGCGAGCTGGAGACCGGGACCTCCGCCCTGGCCTGGAACCAGTCCATCACCCGGACCCGGTGGCTGGCGGTCAAACTCACCCTCACCGGCCTGGCCGCCATGGCCGTCACCGAGGGGCTGAGCCTGATGCAGGCCTGGTGGGCGGCGCCGATCGGCGCGGCCGTAGGCCACGGCGGGAGCGGCAGCAACCTCGCCATGAGCCGCTTCAGCTCGCTGGTCTTCGCCACCCACGGCATCACCCCGCTCGGCTACGCCGCGTTCGCCTTCACCCTCGGCACCACCGCCGGGGCGCTAATCCGGCGCACTGTCCCGGCCATGGCCATCACGCTGGCCATCTTCGCCGCCGCCCAGATCGCCATGCCGCTGTGGATCCGCCCGCACCTGTTCCCGGCCCGCCACGTGACCATCGCGGTCACCTCGCTGGAGAGCATCTCGCTCCAGCAAGGCGGCCTGAACGGGAGCAGCTTTGCGCTCGGCGCCGGGAACCTTCCGGGCCAGCCCGGCGCCTGGCTCCTGTCCAGCGGAGCCGTCAACGCCGCAGGGCAGGCCACCAGCACCACCCCGGCCGCCTGCACCGCGCAGCCGATGAGGAACAACACCGCCGCCTTCATGGACTGCCTGGCCGGCCACGGCACCCGGGAGGCCATCAGCTACCAGCCCGCGAGCCGTTACTGGGCCTTCCAGTGGACCGAAACCGCGATCTACCTCGCCCTGGCCCTCGCCCTGGCCGGGTACTGTTTCCGGCGGCTCGGCCGCCGGCTCTCCTGAAAGGACTCAAGAAAACCGTGGTCAGCCAGGCGCCCGGGTTCTCGATGGCCTCCTGCTGCGGCGCGGACATGGCGTACCAGCGGGCGTAGGTCTCCTGCACCGCTCGGGTGGTCATGGCGCTGGCGGCTCCCCTCGGTCGCATCTGCCCTCACCAATCCGACAAGACAGCGCGCCCGGATGTGAGGCTGGCGGGTTACCTCACATTCCGGGGAGCTGCGTTGTCGGACCGTTGAGACGAGCACATCATCTGGCGGGCCGCCTGCACGGGCCCGGCAAGGAGGAACCGATGAGCGACTTCCAGGCCATCGCTGACCGCGTCGAGATCGAGGCGCTGCGCGGCGAGTTCACCGATGCGGCGATGATGCGCGACCGCGCCCGCCTCGCGTCGCTGTTCACGCCGGACGGCGTGCTGCGGATGCCGAACATCCCCGCGGAGCTGGCCGGGCGGGAGGAGATCCGCGCCGGGGGCGAGCGGCTGCAGGCCCAGTGGGAGTTCTTCGTGCAGACCACGCACCCGGGCATGATCCAGCTGGACGGCGACACCGCGGCCGGCCGTGCCTACATCCAGGAACTAGTGCGCACCCGCGACGGCCGCCAGGACCTGAACTACGCCATCTACCACGACCGCTACCAGCGCACCGCCGACGGCTGGAAGTTCACCGAGCGCGTCTACGAGGTCCGGTACCTCGACACCAGCCCGCTGGCGGGCTCGCCACCCCCGCCTGCCACCCTAACGACCAGCCGGGAGGCATCATGACCACCGCGATTCCGGCATCGCCGTTCACCGGCCCGGCGCCCGCGCAGCGCCTGGAGCGGGCGGCCGCCGCGCTGACGGCCAAGAATTTCACCGCCGAAATCCTCGATGACGCCGCCGCCGCACGTGCCCGCATCAAAGACCTGATTCCCGAGGGCGCCATCGTGTTCACCGGGGCCAGCGAGACCCTCCGCCTGTCCGGCATCGAGGCGGACATTAACAACAGCGGACGGTATGACGCCCTCAAGTCACGGCCGCCCATGGATCGTGCCACCCAGAGGAATGAGATCTGGGCGGCGCTGTCCACCCCCGACGTCCTCGTGGGCAGCGTCGCCGCGGTCACCGAAACGGGTTCCCTGGTGGCCGCCTCGGCCAGCGGAAGCCAGCTGCCCGGCTACGCCGGTGCCGCTGCCCGCGTGATCTGGGTCGTCGGGGCACAGAAGGTGGTGCCCGACCTGAGCACCGCGCTGCGCCGCATCGAAGACCACTGCCTCCCGCTGGAAAGTGAGCGCGCCATGAGGGTCTACGGGCAGCCCAGTGCCATCAACCGCGTCCTTATCCTCAACGCCGAACCCGAACCCGGGCGCGGCACCGTGCTGCTGCTCCGCCAGGCCATCGGATTCTGAAACCCGCCATCGGACGCTCCCCCACCACCCGTGAGACAGGACACCTGGATGGCCACGCCGCACGTGGTCTCCGGGACTTAGGGGGTGGCCGTGGCTGACACGCTGGGGGTCGGCGTGCTGCTGGGTGTGGCCGTCACCGAGACGGACGGGCTCGGGGACGCCGGCGGAACTGTCGTGGGCGTGCTGGCCGGTGACGCACTCGGGGACGGGCTGGACGAGCCCGCCGGGGTGGCGGGCGCGGTGCTGGACGGCGTGCTGGCCCGGGTCTGGCCCTGGGCCGGGCCGACCAGGTCCGGGGTGTGCACCCGCTGGCCCCCTGGCGCCAGGAAGAGGAACATGGCCGCACCCACCACGCCCAGCACCGCGACCACGCCGCCGGTGGCCGCCCCGGCCGCGAAGGCCCGGCGGTCCCGCCGGTACTCGGTCTGACGGCGCTCGCGCAGCCAGACCGGCAGCGTGGCCCGCTGCGCAGCCCAGCTGTTGAAGGGGGCGGCCGCCATGCCCAGCGTGGGGAACAGCAGCAGTACCGCGAGCAGCACCCCGCTCAGCTGGGTCACCCTGGTCAGCGCGCCCGCGATGCCGGCCAGGCCCAGCACGGCCAGCGCCGTCTCGGCCCAGTTGGCCCGCAGCGCCTCCCACCACCTGGCCTGCTCGCTGGTCTTCGGGGTGCGCAGGAACGCCGCCTTGCCTGAGAACAGGCCCAGCACCGAGGCCCGCGCCACCACCAGCGACGTGGACTGCCAGATGAAGAACGAACCGAGCGCGTCCCGCCAGGACGCGCCGGTCCCCCGGCGCAGCAGCGCGACCGCGCGGACCAGGCCCAGCCCGACCAGGACCGGGACCGTGGCGACCAGGAAGGGAGTGAGCTTGCGGAAGAGCTCGCCGCCGCCGGCCGCCAGGTTCATCGCCCCCGCCAGCAGGAAGACCAGGAAGATCAGCCCCAGCAGATCCCCGTACCACTGGACTCCCCCGGCCAGGTAGGCCCAGCGTTGCGCGGTGGTCAGGTGATTCTCCCGGGAAGGCCGGCCGGGAAGAAGCGACCGCCAGCGCATGCGGAGAATCTGGATCCCGCCGAAGCACCACCGGTACCGCTGGCCCTTGAGCCCCTCGAAGGAATGTCCGCTCTGTGCCGCTCCGAGGTGCCCAAGAGCGCGCCACTTATACATCTGTCGAGGAACCCCGGTCCCGGGTGAACCGCTGCACGCCCCGGCCGCCGCCAACTCTGGCGGCCAGCCGGTGTCCACATCACTGACAGCACACCGGCTGAACCGGGCTGCTGCTCTGACCCCATCTAGGAGGGACGCGAATGGCCGTCAACAACCCGCAGGCCGCACAGGCCGCCCGGCCGCATCTGGGCTGGGTTCTCGGGCTGACCTCGACCGCCTACTTCATGGTCGTGCTCGACTCGGTCGTGGTCATCACGGCGCTGCCCCGCATGCAGCGCGACCTTCACGTCGGTCTCGCGTCGCTCCAGTGGACGCTCACCGCGTACAACATTGCCTTCGCCGCCGGCATCATCACCGCGGCCGCTCTCGGCGACAGGTTCGGCCGCCGCCGGATCTTCAATATCGGCCTTGCCCTGTTCACCGTCGCCTCGGCGGTCTGCGCGCTCGCGCCGAACTCCCCCGAGCTGATCGCCGCCCGCACCGTGCAGGGCCTGGGCGGCGCGATCGTCCTGCCGCTCAGCCTCACGATCCTGACGACGGCTTTCCCCGCCAGGCGGCGGGGGATGATCGTTGGCATCTACGGCGGCCTCGCCGGGCTGGCTGTGGCGCTGGGGCCGATCGTCGGTGGCGCGGTCACCCAGGGAATCGGCTGGCACTGGATCTTCTGGATCAACGTGCCGATCGGGGCGGCCGCCCTGCCACTCGCGATGCGGCTGCTGCCCGGCAGCTACGGCATCCCGGCGCGGTTTGACCTGCCCGGCGTCACCCTCCTCACCGGCGGCGTCGTCGCCATTGTCTGGGCCCTGGTTCGCGCGAACCAGTCCGGCTGGGGAAGCGCCGAGATCGTCAGCTGCCTGGTTTCCGGCGCTGTCCTGCTGACCGCCTTCGCCGCCTGGGAACAACACGCCATCGAGCCGATGGTGCCGCTGCGCCTGTTCCGCAGCCGTGCGTTCGCGGTCGGCAACGCCACGACCTTCTTCATGACGGGCGCGATCTTCGCCGCCGGCTTCCTCGTCACCCAGGAGTTCCAGTTCGCCCGCGGCTACTCACCAGTCTCGGCCGGTGTGCGCCTGCTCCCCTTCTTCGCCACGCCGATGTTCATCTCACCGCTCGCGGGCGCCGTCTCCGACCGCATCGGCCGCCTGCCGGTCATGGCGACCGGGCTCTTCTTGCAGGCCGCCGGGTTTGCCTGGGTCGCCGTCAGAGGCTCGCTGTTGACGAACTGGGCCGAGCTGGACATCGCCCTGCTGATCGCAGGCGTCGGCGTCTCGATGGCGCTGCCGACCGTGCCCACCGCCGTGCTGAACGCCGTCGCCCCCCGCGAGCTGGGCAAGGCATCGGGAATCAACTACATGATGCAGCGCTTCGGCGCCGTCTTCGCGATCGCCGTCGCCAGTGCCGTGTTCGCCACCTACGGGCACCTCGGCACGCCGGCCAGCGTCACCGACGGCTTCAGGCCGGCGCTCGCCGCCTGTGCCGGGTTCGCGCTACTGGCCGCGCTCAGCGCGCTCGCCATCACGCCGCCGAAGACCCAGCACGCCCCCGCCCTCGACCCCGTCGAAGTACCGCTGGTGCGAGAGGGGCAAGGCAGGGCATGAGACCGGTGCCGGCCGACCGCCGTCCCTGACCCGGCCCCTGGGTCTTCCCCCGTCCCTGCGCGCTCCCGCGGGCCGCGCCGGGCTACGCTCGCCGGCATGGCCTCCCCCACCGAAGCGCTCGCCCGGGTGTTCGCGCCCGCCGGGCGGCTGCGTGCCTCCATCAACCTGGGCAACCCGGTCCTGGCGCACCAGGATGCGGCCACCGGCCAGGCGGGCGGCGTCTCGGTTGACCTGGCCCGGGCGCTGGGCCGCGAGCTGGGCCTGGAGGTCGAGCTGATCGCGTTCGGGAGGGCCGCCCAGTCGGTGGACGCGGTCCGGGGTGAGCAGGCGGACATCGGTTTCTTCGCCATCGACCCGGCGCGCAGCCAGGGCCTGCGCTTCACCGCCCCGTACGTGCTGATCGAGGGCAGTTACCTGGTCCCCCGGGATTCCGCCCTGCGGGACAACGCCGGGGTGGACCGGCCCGGGAACCGGGTGGCGGTGGGCCAGGGCAGCGCTTACGACCTCTTCCTGTCGCGCGAGCTTCAGGCCGCGCAGGTCGAGCGGGTAGCCGGGGCGCCCGCGGTGCGGCAGGCCCTGGCCGCGGGCCAGGTGCAGGTCGCCGCCGGCATCCGCCAGGTGCTGGAGCGATGGGCCGGCGAGGATCCGTCGCTGCGGCTGCTGCCCGGCCGGTTCATGGTGATCCAGCAGGCGATGGGCCTGCCCGCCGGGCGCGGCGACGCCGCGGCGGGGGCCCTGGCCGGGTTCGTCGAGCGGATGAAGGCCAGCGGCTTCGTGGCGGACGCACTGGCCCGGCACGGCGTCGCGGGCGCCTCCGTCGCACCGCCCGCCTGATCAGGGCTGGCCATTACGGCGCGGACCGCCGCCGGCTGGCCCTGGAGATCGTCGACGCGGTGGCCGCCGCCTGGGACGCGCGGCGGGTCGGCGTGCGGCTGTCACCGTCAGCCGGTTCGCGCTGGGTCACGAGCTGGCCGCCAGCGACCGGGGCACCCACTACCGCGGCGGGGCCCGCGGCTACGCCGACTACCCCGCCTGGCCGGCGGCCTGCTAGCGTCCGGGAGATGAGCGCCATGCGCTACGAGGTGACCGTCACGGACGCCGCGGCCCGCCCGACCGCGGTGGTGGCCGCGGCCACCACCTGGACGCAGTTCCCGGCGCTGTGGAAGGAACTGCTGGACGAGGTGTGGGCCTGCCTGCGGGCGGGCGGGGTCCACCGAGGCTGCCCGAACGTCATGCTGTACCTGGACGACGTGCCGCATGTCGAGATCGGCGTCGAGCTGCGGCAGCCGTGCCCGCTCACCGGGCGGGTCATCGCGTCGTCACTGCCCGCGGGGCAGGCGGCGGTCACCGTCCACCGGGGACCGTACGCCGGCCTGGCGGCGGCCCACCAGGCCGTGCTCGGCTGGTGCGCCGCCCAGGGACGGCCGCCGGCCGGACCGCGCTGGGAGGTCTACGGGCCGCACCGCGACGATCCCGCCGAGCTGAGCACCGAGGTCTTCTACCTGCTGTCGTGACCGCGACCATCGCCCGGGCTGATAATCTCCGGGAGTCCGTGAACCACGCGAGGAGGTGAGACCCATTACCGCTGTATCCCTTGGGTGCTCCCCCGCTGCTGCACGGCTGGCTGATTGACGTAGCTGTCGCCGGGAGCGCCTGAACCAGGCCATCCCGAAAGGCAGCAACCTATGCATTTCACCGCGCAGACATCGTCGGACGGTGTCGTCGAACGCCATTTCACCCTGGGTGAGGTCACCGGCCTGCTCTGGTCGCCCGCATCCGGCTCCGGTCCCGCGCCCCTGGTGCTGATGGCGCACGGTGGCGGCCAGCACAAGGGAGCACCGGGAATCGTGGGCCGTGCCCGCGCCTTCGTGACCGGCTGCGGATTCCACGCCGCCGCCATCGACGCGCCCGGGCACGGCGGCCGCCCCCGGACAGCGCAGGACGAGCAGCACGTCGCCATCCTGCGGCAGGCTCAGGCGGCGGGCGAGCCGATCGGCCCGGCCGTCGCCGGGCTCCACCTCGCCCTGGCGGCGCGGGCCGTGCCGGAATGGCAGGCGACCCTGGACGCCCTCCAGGAACTGCCGGAGATCGGCGCCGGAGGGCCGGTCGGCTTCTGGGGCATCATGCAGGGCACCGGGATCGGGGTGCCGCTGACCGCGGCCGAGCCCAGGATCACCGCGGCGGTCTTCGGCTGCCTCGGGCATGAATCCCTGACCGAGGCGGCGGCTCGGATCACCGTCCCGGTCGAGTTCCTGCTCCAGTGGGACGACGAGCTGGTCGGGCGCCAGTCCGGTCTCGCGTTGTTCGACGCCTTCGCCTCCAGGGAGAAGACGCTGCACGCCAACGCGGGCGGGCATGGCGACGTGCCCAGGTTCGAGGCCGACAGCGCGGCCCGGTTCTTCGCCCGCCATCTCGGCCGCCCCGCCGCGTCACCGGCCCCGGGCTGACCGTTATCTATCCGGGTCGTAGGACAGGTTGGGCCGCAGCCAGCGCTCCACCTCAGCCAGGGCCAGGCCGCGGCGGCGCGCGTAGTCGCGGGCCTGGTCCCGGCCGATCCGGCCCACGGAAAAGTACCGCGACGACGGATTCGCGAAGATCAGCCCGCTGACGCTGGCCGCCGGGGACATGGCGAACGACTCGGTGAGCGACATCCCGAGGTCCTCCGCGCCGAGCAGGTGCAGCAGCTCCGCCTTCAGGCTGTGGTCCGGGCTGGCCGGGTAGCCCAGCGCCGGGCGGATGCCGCGGAACCGTTCCGCGTGCAGGTCCTCGATGGCCGGCTCGGCGCCCGGCTCGAACCAGTCCCGACGCGCCTGCAGGTGGATGTGCTCCGCGGACGCCTCGGCCAGCCGGTCCGCCAGCGCCTTGACCATGATGGCCCGGTAGTCGTCCTGGTCGGCCTCGTACTTCGCGGCCAGGGCCTCCGCGCCGTGGATGGTCACGGCGAACCCGCCCAGGTGGTCCCCGGCGGGCGCGATGTAGTCCGCCAGCGACCGGTTGGCGCGGCCGGCCGGCTTGCGCGTCTGCTGGCGGAGCATGGGGAAGCGCACGGCGGCTGGCCCGGAACCGAGCACGATGTCGTCGCCGTCGGCGTGCGCGGGCCAGAAGCCGTAGCGGCCCCGGGCCTCGAGCGAGCCGTCCGCGATGATCTCGTCGAGCAGCGTGCTGGCGTCGTCGAAAAGCTCGCGCGCCACCGGCTGGTCCAGGATGGCCGGGTACTTGCCCTTGAGCTCCCAGGCCAGGAACAGGAACTGCCAGTCGATCATCGCGCGGAGGTCCTTGATCTCCGGGGTGAGGGTGCGGGTGCCGGTGAAGGCGGGCACCGGCAGGCCGCGGAAATCGGCCTTTTCCCGGTTAGCGCGCGATTCCGCCAGGGTCAGCAGCGGCTGCTGCCGCTGGCCCGCGTGCTGCTCGCGCAGCCGTTCCTGCTCGGCCCGGTTGTCGGCGTCGAGCTGGCCGGCCCGCCCGGGGGCCAGCAGGCTGGACACGACGCCGGCCACCCGGGACGCGTCGAGCACGTGGATCACGGGGCCCGCGTAGGCGGGCGCGATCCGCACGGCGGTGTGCTGGCGCGAGGTCGTCGCGCCGCCGATGAGCAGCGGGAGCGTGAGCCCGCGGCGCTGCATCTCGGCCGCGGTCGTGACCATCTCGTCCAGGGACGGGGTGATCAGGCCGGACAGCCCGACCGCGTCCGCGCCCTCGGCGGCCGCGGTGTCCAGGATCGTGGCGGCCGGGACCATCACCCCGAGGTCGATGACCCGGTAGTTGTTGCAGCCCAGCACCACGCCCACGATGTTCTTGCCGATGTCGTGCACGTCACCCTTGACGGTGGCCAGCACGATCGTGCCCTGGCCCCGCTCGTCGGCGGGGCGCCCGTCCCGCCGCGCCTGCTCCTTCTCGGCCTCCATGAACGGCTCGAGGTAGGCGACGGACCGTTTCATCGCCCGTGCGCTCTTCACCACCTGCGGCAGGAACATCTTCCCGGCGCCGAACAGGTCGCCGACCGTCTTCATGCCGTCCATCAGCGGGCCCTCGATCACGTCGAGGGGACGCGCGTGCTGCAGCCGGGCCTCCTCGGTATCGGCCTCGATGAAGTTGACGATGCCGTGCACGAGCGCGTGCCTGAGCCGCTCCCCCACGGGCGCGTCCCGCCAGGCCAGGTTGACCGTGCGGCGGGTGGCGGAGCCGGTGACCGTCTCGGCGAAGGTGACCAGCCGGTCCGTGGCGTCGGCGCGGCGGTCGAACAGCACGTCCTCGACCAGTTCGAGCAGGTCCGCCGGGATGTCCTGGTAGACGGCGAGCTGCCCGGCGTTCACGATGCCCATGTCCAGCCCGGCCCGCACCGCGTGGAACAGGAACGCCGAGTGCATGGCCTCGCGTACGACGTCGTTGCCGCGGAAGGAGAACGACAGGTTGGAGATCCCGCCGCTGGTGCGGGCGCCCGGGCAGCGGTCCTTGATCAGCGGCAGTGCGTCGAGGAACGCCCGGGCGTAGCCGTTGTGCTCGCTGATCCCGGTGGCCACGGCCAGCACGTTGGGGTCGAACACGATGTCCTCGGGGGCGAACCCGGCCTGGCGGGTCAGCAGGTCGTAGGCGCGGCCGCAGATCGCCACCTTGCGCTCGGCGGTGTCGGCCTGGCCCTGCTCGTCGAAGGCCATGACCACCACGCCCGCGCCGTAGTCGCGGATGCGGCGGGCCTGGTCCAGGAACGGCCCCTCGCCCTCCTTCAGGCTGATCGAGTTGACCACGCCCTTGCCCTGGACGCACTTCAGCCCGGCCTCCAGCACGGACCACCGGGAGCTGTCGATCATGACCGGGAGCCGGGCCACCTCGGGCTCGGTCGCGATCAGGTTCAGGAACGTGGTCATGGCCTGCTCGCTGTCGAGCAGGTCGGCGTCCATGTTCACGTCGAGCAGGTTCGCGCCCCCGCGTACCTGCTCCAGCGCCACGTCGACCGCGCCCTGGTGGTCGCCGCCCTCGATCAGCCGCCGGAACCGGCGGGACCCGGTGACGTTGGTCCGCTCGCCGATCATCACGAAGCCGGTGTCCGGGCCGATGGCGAAGGTTTCCAGGCCGCTGAAGCGCGACCGCGGCGCGGCGGCGGGCAGCGGCCGCGGCGCCATCCCGGACACGGCCGAGGCGATCGCAGCGATGTGCTCCGGGGTGGTCCCGCAGCAGCCGCCGACGATGTTCACCAGGCCGGCGGCGGCGTAGTCGCCGAGCAGCCGTGAGGTCTCCGGCGGCGCCTGGTCGTAGCCGCCGAACGCGTTGGGCAGCCCGGCGTTCGGGTGGCACGCGGTGTAGGTGCCGGCCAGCCGGGACAGGTCGGCGACGTAGGGGCGCATCTCCTCGGCGCCCAGGGAGCAGTTGACGCCGACCACCAGGGGGCTGGCGTGCTCGACCGCGGTCCAGAACGCCTCGACCGTCTGCCCGGACAGCGTCCGGCCGCTGCGGTCCACGATCGTCACCGAGATCCACAGCGGCAGGTGGGGGGCGACCTCGCGGGCGGCGGCCACCGCGGCCTTGGCGTTCAGCGTGTCGAAGATCGTCTCGATCAGCAGCAGGTCAACCCCGCCGTCGGCCAGCGCCTGGATCTGCTCCGCGTAGGCGGCCCGTACCTGGTCGAAGGAGACAGCCCGGTAGGCGGGGTCCTCCACCCGCGGCGACAGGGACAGGGTGACGTTCATCGGCCCGACCGAGCCGGCCACGAAGCGGCCGCCTGCCTCGTCCGCGGCCTGGCGGGCCAGCTCCGCGCCCCGCAGGTTCATCTCCCGCACCAGCGGCCGCAGGCCGTAATCGGACTGGCCGACGCTGGTGGCGGTGAAGGTGTTCGTCGTGGTGATGTCCGCGCCCGCCGCGAGGTACGCCCGGTGCGCCTCCAGGACAAGGTCCGGCCGGGTCAGGTTCAGCAGGTCCGGGTCGCCGGTCACGTCCTGCGGGTGGTCACGCAGCCGTTCGCCGCGGTAGTCGGCGGAACTCAGCCCGGTGTCCTGGAACATCGTGCCCCAGGCCCCGTCGAGCACCACGATGCGCTGGTCCAGCAGTGCCCGCAGTGCCGCTGCGGATCCGGTCGTGCTCATCGGCCACCTCCCGTCCAGGGAGGCGCCCTTGAGTCAACCGCTGGAGCCGAGCGTGGCGGGCCGGGGCCCGTTGCAGCGCCTCTCGGCTCCGGCCCGAGGATACCGGCAGGCTGGCTGCGGTTCCAGCATCCAGCGGCCGCCCCGGCGCCGTCGTCGTTGCTACTCAACGACCGGCGGCCCGGTGATCACGGCGGATAGCCTGGCGCGTCCAGGTGTAGCTGGGGAGTCAGCTACGCCGGCCGGGCGCCGATCGTCCAGGACGCCCGGCCCGCGCAACCCGCTACGAACGGAGCAACCTGATGAGCCGCCACATCCAGGTCACCTTCGACGCCCATGACCCGCGGGCGCTGTCGTCCTTCTGGCGCGACGTACTGGGCTACGTCCACCCCGGCCCGCCTGGAGTCAACCTGCCCGAGGACGCTGACCCCCTGGCCGCGTGGGACGACTTCCTCGCGCGGGCCGGCGTCCCGGAGGACCAGCGCAACACGAGATCGGCCATCGAGGACCCGGACGGGCACGGCCCACGGCTGTTCTTCCAGCAGGTGCCGGAGGACAAGATGGCTAAGAACCGGGTGCACCTCGACGTCCGCGCGGCTCCCGGTCTGCGGGGAGAGGAGCGGATGGCGGCGCTGGAGATCGAGTGCGGCCGGCTCGTCACGCTGGGAGCGGCGCGGGTCCAGCGCTACGAGCCCGCTCCCCCGATGAGCGCCGGCTTCATCGTGATGACCGACCCCGAGGGCAACGAGTTCTGCCTGGACTGACCGGTTGAGATCGTTGATGGCCGCGCGGTGCGGAATTAGCGGCCCCGGGCTGGGTACTGCGGGCGAAACGCGCCGCGCCCGGCCGGAGCGCGGGAAGGAACGGAGTCCCCCATGATCCGCCCCAGGGCCCAGACCCTCACGAAGGCCGCCGCGGCCGCGGCTATCTCGCTCGCCGCCCTGGCGGGCTGCAAGCCGGTGATCACGGCCACCTCATCGGGCCCGTCCGCGCCCGCGGCGCCGGGCCGCCAGGCCGCGCCGGCCCAGTCCGGTGCCCTGATCACCGAGCCCGCCGCGGGGTTCTCGCCCGTTTATCACCTCATCAAGCACGCCCGGCACTACATCGACCTGACCATGTACGAGTTCTCCGACACCACGGCCGCGCACGACCTGGCCGCGGCGGCCCAGCGGGGGGTGACCGTCAAAGTCGTCCTGGACCAGCGCGAGAAGAGCCACAACTCCCCCGCCTTCGATTACCTCACCTTGCACGGGGTCAAGGTCGTCTGGTCGTCACCGTCGTTCGAGTACACCCACCAGAAGACCCTCCTCGTGGACGGGTCCACGGCCGTCATCATGACCGCCAACCTGACCAGCGAGTACTACTCCAGCACCCGTGACTTCCTGGTCATGGACACCAAGCCGGCCGACCTGGCCGCGATCGCGCAGGTGTTCAACGCGGACTTCGCGCACCGGGCGGTCCATCCCGGTGACGGCCGTGACCTGGTCTGGTCGCCCACCGACTCGCAGGCGCAGATCCTGGCCCTCATCAACGGGGCGCGCAAGAGCCTGCGCATCTACAGCGAGGAGATGGGGGACGCCACGATCGAGGACGCACTCATCAAGGCCGCCCAGCGCGGCGTGGACGTGCGGGTCTGCGGGGAGAACACGGGCGGCGAGTACGACAGCGACTTCTCCCGGCTGGCCGCCGGCGGGGTGCACATCAGCTACTACAGCTCCTCGCACGGCTTCTACATCCACGGGAAAGTGGTCGAGGCCGACTACGGCACCAGCCACGCCCGGGTGTTCGTCGGCTCAGAGAACTTCTCCAGCACCTCACTCAACCGCAACCGCGAACTCGGCCTGATCACCGCCAGCCAGAAGGTGATGTCCTCGATCGCCAGCACGTTCGCCGCCGACTACCGAAACGGCAAGCACTGGTCGTAGCGGCCACGAGTCAGCGCAGCGGGACGGGGCTGCCAGGAACGGGGGCGAGCGGCGCCCCGGTCACCGGCCAGCCATCCGGCGCCCAGACCAGCGGGCGGACCTGCACCCACGGGTCGCCGTTATCGAAGGCGTCGTAGTAGTGGTAGACGAGGTAGGACTGTGACCCGTCGGTGAAGACCGACGACGATCCCGGGCCGATCATCCCCTCGTCGCTGCCCTGGACCTCCATGCCGCCGCTGTTCATCATCGGGGTGCCGGCGGGATCCACATACGGTCCCGTGATGTTCTGCGAACGGCCCGCCATGATGCGGTAGGTGCTGCTTATGCCCGCGCAGCAGGTGTCGAACGACACGAGCAGGTAGTAGTACCCAGCGTGGTACGTGATGCCCGCGCCTTCCAGCGCGTCCGGGGCGGGCCGCTGGGCCAGCGAGTACAGCGTGGGTGAGGCGCTGGCGGGCTTCCCGGTCGAGGCGTCCAGCTGGAACAGCTTGATCCCGCTCCAGTACGACCCGAACACCAGCCACTTCGAGCCCGACGCCCCCGAGACCAGCGACGGGTCAATGGCGTTGTAGTCGTCGGCCGTGCTGGACCGGAACACCTGGCCGTCGTCGGTCCAGTGATAGCGGGGGCTGCCCGGGTCCAGCGTGGGCGTGGTGGCCAGGCCGATCACCGAGTTGTTCGAGCCGAAGCTGGACCCCGCGTAGTACAGGTGCCACAGCCCGCCGAAGTAGGAGATGTCCGGCGCCCACAGGTTCGGGATGCTGCCCAGCGCGGCGGTGATCCAGGCGGGCTTAGCGGCGAATACCGTGCCCGCGTACGTCCAGTGCCGCAGATCCCGGGAGGTGCGGATCTGGATGTTGCCGTTGCCGATGGCCCCGGCCGGGTCGCCGGTCGAGAACAGGTAGTACGTGCCGCCTTCCCGGGCCATGCTCGGGTCGTGCACGAACACGTAGTCCGCCGGGACGCCCGTTCCGGCGGGCGAGGCGGAGCCAGCGGGACCGGCGTCCGACCCTAAGGAAGCCGACGCTCCCCCGGCGGCGAGCAGGGTGGCGGCCACGGCCGAGACGACGGCCAGCACGGCGCGGCGGGCAGGAATCTTCATCGGTCCTCCCAGGCGGGGACGGGCACAGCCAGGCGAGTAAAACCCGCGCTAGAGCCGTGAGCGAACGTTCGCTCACGGGGACATTTTATGATTTTCAGGGCGATAGGTCCAGCTCTGGACTCGTCAGCCGCTCTCCTGGCCGTGCGCCGTATTGGCCGTGCGGCCCGCGCGTCACCGGACACCCGCACCCGGGCCGGCGAACTCGAACCACGCTGTCCACCCCATCCCGGCGTCCCCGGCGCGACCCCAGGCGGTGGCGAGCTGGCTGACGATGAGTAAGCCGCGCCCGTTCGGCTGCTGCGCGTCCGCGTGCGCCGTAAGGGCCCAGGGACCGCCCTCGTCGGTGACCTCGACCCGCAGCCGGGCGTCATCCCGCTGGACGCGGACGGTGAAGCGGCCGCCCGGCTCCCGGGAGCGGCTGTGCAGGCACGCGTTGGCAGCCAGCTCAGACAGGCACAGCGCGGCGTCGTCCGCGGCCGGGCACCCCTCCAGGATGCCCGGCCAGGAACCGGCGCGCCTCGCGGACCTGCCCGGAAAGCGCGGGAAAGTCACGGGACCAGGCGATGAGCGGGCGGGCAGGGCCGGCGGAGGGGGTGGCGGGCATGGTGTCCTCGGTCGTGGTCTTTGGGCGGGAGTGCGGCGATCCGGTGTTGCATCAGCCTTTCGCCGGAGGCTTGTGCTAGGAACAGGTCTGCACGGAGCGTCACGGGTAGTCGGTCCAGAGTGAGCGGGTGTCGGGCGCTGTCGGGTGCGGGGCAGGCCTGTCGTGGAGGGAAGACCGATGGCAGCGGATCAGGATCTCAATGCGGGCACGAGCCCGCTCCGGGTGTTCGGCGCCGAATTACGGCACTACCGGACCCGGGCGGGACTGTCGCAGGAGCAGCTGGGCGCGCGGGTGTACTGCTCGGCGGACCTGATCGGCAAGATCGAGAACGGCCAGCGGGCGCCGGCCGGGGACTTAGCGGCGGCCTGCGACGCGGTGCCGGAACTGGGCACCGGCGGGGCGCTGTCCAGGCTTCGGGAACTGCTGCGCGACCACCTGAAGCAGGGTGCTTACCCGGGGTGGTTCCACCGCTGGCCGGACAAGGAAGCCGAGGCCAAGACCCTCCGCTGGTTTGAGCTGGTGGCGGTCCCCGGGCTGCTGCAGACCGAGGATTACGCGCGGGCCATGCTGCGGACCCAGGTCATGGCCAGCGACGACGACATCGCGGAGATGGTCAGGGCCCGCCTGGAACGGCAGCTGATCCTGGAGCGCGACACCCGGCCCATGCTGTGGGTCATCCTGGACGAGGGGGTCATGCAGCGGCCGGTGGGCGGCGCGGCGGTGATGCGCCAGCAGCTGGCCCGGCTGGCCGGCGCGGCCCGGCAGCCGAACATCGTGCTGCAGGTCATCCCGCTGTCGGCCGGCGCGCATCAGGGTATGAGCGGGAACTTCGTGATCGCGGATTTCGCTGACGGGCCGCCCTGCGTCTACCAGGACACGGCGGCGCGCGGGCAGATCGTCGAGGACCCCGACGACATCGCGGCCGTCACGATGATGTGGGATACGCTCCATTCGGAGGCGCTCCCCCGCGCGGCCTCCCTGCAGCTTGTCGAGGAAACGGCCAAGACATGGACCTGAACGGCGCCGACTGGCGCAAGGCGACCTACAGCACCGGTAACGGCGGTGCCTGCGTGGAAGTGGCCAGCAACCTGCCCCGGATCATCGCGGTGCGTGACTCCAAGGACCCGGCGGGCCCGGCCCTCGTGTTCACGCCCGCCGAGTGGCGGGCCTTCACCGCCGGGCTCAGGGCGGGCCAGCTCAGCCAGGACTGACCCGGCCGCCGGGCCGCGGATAGCGCGGCACATGACGAGCACGATCCGCGTGGCCTGCCGCGGATCTTTGCCCAGTGCGTTCCCGCACCCTTCGCTGGCACCAGCGGCCCGGCCGGTTCGCTCGCCCACGCTTCTTGCTGTTATCATGAGTGGGCGGCTCCCCGGCCCCGCAGCCTGGACGCTCCCCTGACCGGGAAGACCGTGGTGGCCGGCTTCTGATCCTGGCGCCGGCCACCACGTCCGCCCGTCCCCGGGTCAGGGAGCCGGTGCGCTCCAGATGTAGGTCCCCCAGTTGGTCAGCAGGTCGCGGTACCCCTGCGGGATCATCTCGGTACTCATGTAGACCCGGCCGTTCATGACCGCTCCCATCGAGTAGTCACCCCAGCGGCAGCCCCCGTAGTTCGGGCCGACAAAGGCTGCGTAGCAGGTGAAGCCGTCTTCAGGGGCGGCCCCGGCGGTCGCCGCGATGACCGGCCCGGCCGGGCCTGCTGTCCCGTACCTGATGTAGGCCGGGCTCGGGTAGCTATGCGGCCCGCTCAGGGAGAACAGCAGATATCCCCGGCCGTGCGCGTCCACGGCCGTGTACGGGTACAGCAGGCTGGTGTCGCGCACCGCCACCACACCCTGGTGAACGACGCGGGCGGAGAGCGCCTGGCCGGACAGCGCCGGTTTGAGGATGAACCAGGCGACGGCGTCGCTCCCGCTGGTGGTCCCGGTGTCCAGCTGGGCGTAGATCTTCCCGCCGACGTAGGTCGGTTCCATCTCAGCGTTGAAGTCGGCCTGGAGACCTCCGGCCGGAGCCTGGTAGGCGTGCCCGAGCGGGCGGGGCCCCGGCTTCTGCTTGGCGTCCGGCGGGAAGGCGTAGGACTGGGTGGTCACCCTGGTGCGGTACACCGCCGGCGGGGCCGGCTGGGCCAGCAGTGATGTGTCGTGCATGGCGTACACCAGCAGGTGGTTGTCGCTGAGCTTGTTGGAATTGGACTCCACGAAGTACTCGGTGCTGGCGGCGAACTTCCCTCCGGGCGGGGTGCTGGCCGGGGCCACGATGTAGGGCGCCCCGAACGGGTCCTTGGTCAGGCGGTAGCCGAAAACCGTCGGGGCGATGCCGGTCTGGGCCGCCGTCTCGAGCAGTGCCTTGCTGATGGCGTAGACGATCGCCCCGTTGTAGGCAGTCGATTTGATGCCGAACTCGTCCGTGGTGACGTAAATGCCGTTAGCGTCGGCTCCCAGGTTGTCGTAATCACCGAAACAGGGGCAGCCACTGGTCCCGGAATCAGTGGTATTCCAGGAGTAAATGGTGTAACTCCCCGTGGGATCCTGCGTGTTGCTGACGGCCTCGAATTGGGTGCTCGGGGTGACCAGCCTGCCCGCGGAGTTGAACGACCCGACAATGAATTCCTGGAAGAACCAGCGCTGCGTCGGCGCGTCGTAGTAGCAGCGGGGATCGGAGAAGAAGTCCGAGGTGGGCTGCTGGAAAGCGGTGGCCGACCCGATAGGAGCCACCAGCTGCTGCCCGTCTTTGCCGTAGATGGCCAGGGCGTTGTTGATGAACTCCATGACGTAGCCGCCGCCCGCGCACAGACCCTGGTCGGGCGGTTCGAGATCAACCCCGCCGGCGGTCTGGGCCTGCTGGACCCCGCCCATGGCGCTGAACCCGATCTCACCGGGAACGTTTGTCCTGCTCAGGCGTGTGGTGGGCGGATTGGGCGCGGTCGCCGGCGTGGCCCTCAGGGCGTGCCTGATGAGGGTGCTGTCCACCGCGCGATAGCGGGCCCGCTGAGCCGCGGCCCGGGAGAGGGGGGCTCCCTGGTGCTGGGACGCCACCGTCTTGCGGTGCTCCGACCTGGCCAGCGCACCGAGGTTGACCTGGCCCACCTTTTTCAGCGGGACAGTGAACACCGGAGCGTGGACCACGCTGGAGGCAGCTGATGCCGACGCGGCCAGTGGCGCGGTGATCACCCCCACGGCCAGGGCGGCCGAGGCAGCCCCAGCCAGGAAACGATTACGGGCAAAATGGACTTTCACGGAACCCCCCGCTTGATGGAGCACATACCTGTCAGGGCGCCGTGGTATTCATCGCCAAACGGCACCGACATTAGGCTCCCCCCAAGCCCGGCGCAATAAGCTCCGGCGGGGTCACGAATTGGTGAACGCAGGCACGCTTAATGCCGCGGCTCCGGTCACCGCGCCCGGCGGCCGGTCAGCACAGGATGGCCCAGCCGTGCGCGGGCAGGATCACCTGCGCGCCCGGCTCGCCGGACCCGGCCAGCGTGCCCGGGCCGGCCAGGATTTCCCGGGCCCCCGGGACCTCCGCGCGGGCCTCGCCGTCCGCCAGGCTGAGCGCCACCACCAGGCTCTGCTCCCCCGCCGCCACCCGGTACACCATCTGCTCGCTGGCCAGGTGCAGCATCGTGGTCTGCGCCCGGTGCAGCCACGGGTGGCGGCGGCGCAGCCCGATCAGGTCCTGGTGCAGCCGGTACACCGGCCAGCCGGCCGGGGCCAGCCCGTCGGGGCCGCCCGGGAACCCGGGCCGGATCTCGTCGTCACCGCCGGCCCGCTCCTCCTTGATCCCCCGGAAGGCCTGCTCGTCGCCGTAGTAGATGGCGGGCGTGCCGCCCACGGTGAGCAGCACGGCCAGGGCGTGGGCCAGGTGCCGGTCATCCTCCAGCCGGCTGGCCAGCCGGGTGACATCGTGGTTGCCCACGAAGGTCAGCGGCGCGAACGTCGCCAGGAACCCGTTGTGCCGGCCCAGGGCGTGGCCCAGCTCGAACAGGTTGTGGTCGTTCAGCCCGCTCCAGATCGCCTTCCACAGCTCATACTGGGTGACGGAGTCCAGGCCGGATCCGGCCACGAACGCCGGGTAGTCGCCGTGGATCACCTCGCCGACCAGGTAGGCCCCGGGATGCGCGGCCCGGACCTGGGGTACCACCCCGGCCCAGAAGGCCGCGGGCACGGCGTAGGCCGCGTCCAGCCGCCAGCCGTCGGCGCCCTCGTCCAGCCAGTGGTTCATCACCGCCGCCACGTAGCCGGCCACGGCCGGCTCGTCGTGGTTGAGCGCCACCAGGGCCTCGTGCCCCTCGAACGCGGCGTACTCCGGCTCCTGGCCCGGCTGCCAGCCCGCCGGCCAGGTCAGCCGGAACCACGAGGCCTCCGGCGCGTCCGGGCCCTGCTCCAGCACCCGCTGGAAGGCCGGGAAGCCCCGGCCCACGTGGTTGAAGACCCCGTCGAGCAGCACCCGCAGCCCGCGGGCGTGCGCCGCCCCGGCCAGGCTGGCGAAGTCCCCCTCGTCACCGAGCCGGGGATCGATCCGGTAATGGTCGGTAGTGTCGTAGCCATGCGTCTGCGAGGCGAAGACCGGCCCGAGCGCGATCCCTGAGGCGCCCAGGTTGACCGCGTAGTCCAGCCAGCCGGTCAGCTGCCCGAGCCGGTGGGTGACCGGCGGCGCCGTCTCGCCCCCGGGCCCGGCTCCCGCCTCCGGCTCGCCGGTGGCCTCGGCCGAGGTGAAGCCAAGCGGGTAGACCTGCCACCAGATGGCGTGCTTCACCCAGTCCGGCACGCGTCGCTCCTCACCCCTCGGCAGGCCCGCCACGCTACTCCTTACCCGGACAGGCCCTCCTGTGGCGGCTGATGTTCCGCGCCGGGGCGGGTGATGACATGGCGTGCGTGATTTCCGGCGCAGAAATCTGGGACAAACTACTGTTTGTGTCTATGACCCGAAGTGTAGAATGACCCGATAGTGGCGTAAGGGCCGACAGCGGCACGCAACCCTGGGCAACTCCTCATGGCCCGATCTCGAAAGGAGCGTCATGATCGCTCGCGTCAACTCCGTGCAAACGGCAACCGACAAGCTCGCCGGTCTCGTCAAGTTTTCCGAGGAGCGGTTCCCGGACGCCCGTAAAGCTCCCGGGTTCAAGGGCTTCTACCTGCTTGCTGACCATCAGAACGGCAAGCTCATGAGCATCTCCTTGTGGGACAGTGCCGACGACCTGCGGCAGTTCGAAGCCCGAGGCGCCCAGATGCGTCAGGAGGCGAGTTCGGAGCTGGGCATTGCCCCTGCTCCTGTCGACGTCTATGAGGTAGTGCTGCAGGCGTGACCTGCCCCAATGAGCGCACCGTCTGATCCGCCCCCCGGTCTCCGGGAACGCAAGAAGATCAAGCTGCGCCGCGCCATCCAGACCGCGGCGCTGCGCCTGTTCGAGACCCAGGGCTACGAGCACACCACCGTCGAGCAGATCGCCGAGGCCGCCGAGACCTCCACCACCACCTTCTACCGCTACTTCCCCACCAAGGAGGACGTCGTGCTCGACAACGACGCCTCCCCCCGCTTCGAAGCCACCGTCGCCACGCGACCCGCCGGCGAGCCCCTCACCGCGACCATCCGCGCCGCCATGGCCGCGGTCGCGGCTGCGGCCGAAGCCGACCGTGACCTAACCCTCGCCCGCATGCGGCTCGTCGCGGCCGTCCCGGCCCTCGAAGCTCGTTACGCCGGCGAGGAGCGCAGGACCATCGACCTCCTGACCCGCCTGCTGGCCGACCGCACCGGGCGCCCCGCCGATGATTACCAGCTCGAACTCATCGCCTTCGTGCTCGCCGCCGTCCTGTTCACCGCCTCCCGCCGGTGGGTTGCCGAACAAGGCGCTACCCCGCTCGCCATCCTGGTCAACCAGGCCGTCACCACCGTCGAACCCCTCCTGGCCGCACTCGAACACCCCACCCGGACACCGTCATGACCTTCCGGGGAGTGGCCCGGATATTGCCACCGGGCCCGGCTGCGCGACTGCGTCCAGCACGCCGTGGCACCGCGGCTGAGGGCTCCCGGGACGCAGTCGCGTACGTTAGCGAGTCATGACTGCTGACGCACGGACCGGCCCGGTGTTCCGCCAGCCAGGCACGGTGCTCACCGACCACACGTTCACCGTGCCGCTCGACCATCACCGGCCGGACGGCGAGCAGATCGAGGTGTTCGCCCGCGAGGTCGCGGCCGCCGGGCGGCCCGGCGGCGGCCCCGATCTGCCCTGGCTGGTCTACCTGCAGGGCGGCCCCGGCTTCGGCAGCCCGCGCCCGTTCGGCCGGGAGTCCTGGCTGAACCGGGCGCTGGACGGCTACCGGGTGCTGCTCCTCGACCAGCGCGGCACCGGCCGGTCCACCCCGGCGTCCCGGCACACGCTGGCCCGGCTGGGCCGCCCCCGGGCCCAGGCGGACTACCTGAGCCTGATGCGGGCCGACTCGATCGTCGCGGACGCGGAGCTGATCCGGCGGCAGCTCATCGGGGACGAGCCGTGGAGCGTGCTGGGCCAGAGCTTCGGCGGCTTCTGCACGACGACCTACCTGTCCCTCGCCCCGGAGGGGATCCGCGAGGCGTTCCTCACCGGTGGCCTGCCCGGCCTCGGCGCCACCGCCGACGACGTGTACCGGGTCACCTATCCGATCGTGGCCGAGCGCAACCGGCGGCACTACGAGCGGTTCCCGATGGACGCGGACCGGGCCCGGGCCGTGGCCCGCCACCTGGCCAGCCACGAGGTGATCATGCCGGGCGGGGCGCGGCTCACCGTGCCGGCCTTCCAGAGCCTGGGCCGGATGCTGGGCGCCGCGAGCGGCAGCGACACCCTGCACTACCTGCTGGAAGACGCCTTCGCCGGCCCGCCGGGCCCGGGGGCCGTGCTCTCCGACGCGTTCCTGGCCCGCGCCGCGGCCGAGCTGTCCCTCGCCGAGGCGCCGCTCTACGCCCTGGTCCACGAGGCCTGCTACGCCCAGGGCGCCGCGACCCGCTGGGCCGCGGACCGGATCATGGCCGAGTTCGGTGAATTCGACCCGGCCGCGGCCGTGGACGGCGACGTCACGCTGCTGTTCACCGGGGAGATGATCTACCCCTGGATGTTCGAGACCGACCCGGTACTGCGCCCGCTGCGGGACGCGGCGGAGGAGCTCGCGGCGCGTGATTCGTGGCCGCGGCTCTATCACCCGGCCCGGCTCGCGGCCAATGACGTGCCGGCCGCGGCGGCGGTCTACTTCGACGACATGTACGTGCCCCGGGAGCTCTCGCTGCCCACCGCCGCCGCGATCCGCGGCCTGCGGCCCTGGGTGACGAACGAGTTCGAGCACGACGGGCTGCGGGTCAGCAACGGCGGGGTGCTGGACCGGCTCATCGCGCTGGCCCGGGGCACCGCCTGACGCCATCGGGGCCGAGCACGCCTGACCGCGGGCACCGGCCGGCACCGGCCAGGCCAACCCGTCAAGATACGTAGTTGTGATCAAGCAACTGCTGCGCGGTAGCATGTATCAACGTGTCGAGAATCGCTGATCGCAGCGGCGCCGCAGGCGCCCAGCCCGCACGAAACGGCCACGGCGGCGCACCCGGGAGCAGCGGCACCGGGAACGACGGCACCGGCGGCCGCTACAAGTGGATCGCGCTCTCGAACACCACGCTCAGCATGACGATGGCCACGATCGACGCCTCCATCGTGATCATCGCGATGCCCGCCATTTTCCGCGGCATCAAGCTCGACCCGCTCGCCCCGGGCAACGTCAGCTACCTGCTGTGGATGATCATCGGCTACCTGCTGGTCACCGCGGTGGCCGTGGTCACCCTGGGCCGCCTCGGCGACATGTACGGCCGGGTGCGCATCTACAACCTGGGCTTCGTGGTCTTCACGCTGGCGTCCATCGCGCTGTCGCTGGACCCGCTGACCGGCAGCGGCGGCGCGCTGTGGCTGATCGGCTGGCGGCTGGTCCAGGCCCTCGGCGGGGCCATGCTGATGTCCAACGCGGCCGCCATCCTGACCGACGCGTTCCCGGCCGGCAAGCGCGGCATGGCGCTGGGCGTCAACCAGATCGCCGGGATCTCCGGGCAGTTCGTGGGCCTGCTGCTCGGCGGGCTGCTGGCCGCGGTGGACTGGCGGCTGGTGTTCTGGGTCAACGTCCCGATCGGGATCGCCGGCACCATCTGGTCCTACAAGAGCCTGCGCGAGATCGCCACCACCCGCCGGGCCCGGATCGACTGGTGGGGCAACATCACGTTCGGCCTGGGCGCCACCGCGCTGCTGGTCGCGATCACCTACGGGATCCAGCCCTACGGCGGGCACCCCACCGGGTGGACCAACCCCTGGGTGCTCACCGGCCTGTTCGGCGGCGCGGCCCTGCTGGTGGTGTTCTGCCTGGTCGAGACGCATATCGCTGAGCCCATGTTCCAGCTCGGCCTGTTCCGGATCCGGGCCTTCGCGGCCGGGAACCTGGCCAGCCTGCTCGGCTCCATCGCCCGCGGCGGGCTGCAGTTCATGCTGGTGCTCTGGCTGGCGGGGATCTGGCTGCCGCAGCACGGCTACAACTTCGTGGACACCCCGCTGTGGGCGGGCATCTACATGCTGCCGCTGACGGCCGGGTTCCTGATCGCCGGGCCGGTCTCCGGGACGCTGTCGGACAAGTACGGCCCGCGGCCGTTCGCGACCGCGGGACTGCTGGTGGCCACCTGCGCGTTCATCGGCCTGATCGCGCTGCCGCTGGACTTCCCGTACTGGCTGTTCGCCACGATCATCTTCTTCAACGGGGTGGGCTCCGGCCTGTTCGCCTCGCCCAACACCTCCGCCATCATGAGCAGCGTGCCCGCCCGGCACCGGGGCAGCGCGTCCGGCATGCGGTCCACGTTCCAGAACGCCGGCATGTCCCTGTCCATCGGCATCTTCTTCTCGCTCATGATCGCCGGGCTGGCCAGCACCCTGCCGCCCGCGCTGATCCGCGGCCTGACCGCCCAGGGCGTGCCGCTGCCGGTCGCCACCCAGGTCAGCCACCTGCCCCCGGTGAGCACGGTGTTCGCCGCGCTGCTCGGCTACAACCCGGTGCAGCACCTGCTCAAGCCGTCCGGGGTGCTCAGCCGGCTGCCGGCCCGCAACGTGGCCGCGCTGACCGGGCGGCACTTCTTCCCCACCCTGATCGCCGGCCCGTTCCACCACGGCCTGGTCATCGTGTTCACCGCGGCGGCCCTCATGTCCTTCATCGGGGCCCTGGTGTCGCTGCTGCGCGGCCGCCAGTTCATCTACGACGACGCCTCGGCCAACGGCGGGCTGCCGCTGACCCGCCGCACCCCCTCCCCCGCCGCTGCCCAGGTCAAGACCACCATCAACGGCACTAACGGATCCGTTCCCGCGCAGCGCCGCACCCCGGATACCTCGGCCCCGGTGCCGGGCACCAGCGGGGGCTGCTCCGAGTGAGCCAGCGGCCGGGATAACCCCCGGCCGCGCGCACGGGACCCGCAGCTGACCACCGCGGGGTACCAGCCGCCGGATCAGCCGCGTTTACCGGCGCGCAACACGCTTTTACCTCGAATCAACATGATGCGGCTAGCCTTTTTTTTCGCTTGCGGCGGCCGGTGCTGGGGGCATGCACCCGGCCAGTAAAGCCACCACCGCGCCCTGGGCTGATGTAGCGGCGACCTGAGCGAAAGGGCACGATACATGACGACAAACGTCCGGGATTGGTTTGATCAGCGTTCATTTAGCCACGAGGACTTTACCGCCCTGGGCACACCCGGCCAGGCGCCCCGCGAGGTCAGCACCACGCTGATCTTCCCGGCCCGCAACTGCGCCGCGACGATCGGGCCCATCCTGGCCGAGGTGGCCCGGCTGAACGACCGGACCGGGCTGATTGACCAGGTCATGGTCGTCAACGCAGACTCACCGGACGGGACGGCGGACATCGCGCGGGCCTGGGGCGCCGAGGTCTACTCGGAGAACGAGCTGCTGCCCGGCTACGGCCCGGCCCAGGGCAAGGGCGACGCCATGTGGCGCAGCCTGTCCGTGGCCCGCGGCGATATCGTCATGTTCGCGGACGCGGACACCAGCAACTTCCGCGAGCAATTCATTTACGGCACGCTGGGCCCGCTGCTGACGGTCCCCGACGTGCAGTTCACGAAGGCCGCTTACCGCCGGCCTTACACCGGCTCCAGCCAATCAGTGGCCGACGGTGGCGGCCGTGTTACCGAGCTCATGGCCAAGCCGCTGTTCAATTTCTTCTGCCCGGAACTCACCGGATTCGTGCAGCCGCTGGCGGGCGAGTTCGCTGCGTACCGTGACCTGCTGCGCAGCATCCCGTTCCTCACCGGGTACGGGGTGGAGCTGGGCATCATGGTCGATGTGCTGGAGGACGCGGGTCTCGGCGCGATGGCCCAGGTCGATCTCGGGGCCCGGCAGAACCGGCACCAGCCGCTGTGGGACCTCAGCCTGATGAGCTCGGCCGTGCTGCGCGCGATGGCCAGCCGGGCGTCGCTGCCGCAGCGGGGCATCTGCGCCCCGGGCACCCCCGGGGTCCGCACGCTGCGCCGCCCGGAGGTGTACCTGCACGCGGTGGCCACCGCCACCGGGCTGCGGCTCGATGAGCACACCAACGAGCTGCACGAACGGCCGCCGCTGGCCCAGATCATGCCGGCCGAGGAAAACCAGGACACGGTCGCCTGAGGCCCGGGTGGGGCGGATGCCCGCAGGGTGCGCGCCCCGCGGGTTAGCCGCCCGCGGGTTAGCCGCCCGCGAGGTTAGCCGCCCGCGGGATCAGCCTGCGGGTCAGTGGCCCGCGGCCCCGGCGGCCAGCCGGATGATGGTGAAGGCCGCGCCTCCCGGGCCGGCGATTACCGCGAGGCGCCCGGGCGGAGCGTCCGCCGGGGGCACCGCCACCTGGCCGCCCAGGTCGGCGGCCAGGGCCGCGGCCGCGTCGCAGTCGGTTACGGCGAAATACACGACCCAGCGCGGCGGGACCCCTTCCGGCCAGTTCTCGTCCATTCCCGCCATGCCGCCGACCGCCCGGCCGCCAAGCTGCCATTCGGTGTAGGTCATCGGCCCCATCTGGCTGGTCTGGGCCTCCCAGCCGAACACGCGCCCGTAGAACCGGGCCGCGGCCCCGGTGTCCCGGCAGGCCAGCTCGCTCCAGCAGAAGCAGCCGGGCGCGTTGACCAGCCCGCAGCCGGGGAACGCGCCGGGCTGCCAGGCAGCGAACAGCGCGTCCTGGTCGTCGGCGAACATGGCCATCCGGCCCTGGCCGGCCACGTCCAGCGGGGGGACGATCACGTGCCCGCCGGCGCCGGTCACCAGGGCCGAGGTGGCCTCGATGTCGGTCACGCTGACGTAGGTGTTCCAGGCGGCGGGCCGCCCGGCGTCCGGGCTGGGCATCAGCCCGGCCACCACCCGGCCGTGGAAGTCCCCCGGCTTGGTCCCGGCCGGGGCGAAGAAGGTGTAGGAGGCATCCCCGCCGCCCGGGGCGGCGTACGATTCCCAGCCGAGCAGGGCGCTGTAGAAGGCCACGGCTGCGGCGGGCTCGCTGGTGGACAGGTCCACCCAGCACGGCGTGCCGGGCGGGTACTCCCTCATCACGGGCATCGCGGCTTCCTCCCCTGGCCTCCGGACCCTGCTGGCCCGGCGTCCCGCCCTCACCGGGCCCATCGCGGCTGACGCTCTCACCTGCACCGCCACCACGGGCCTGCCACCACGGGCCCGCCACCACGGGCCCGCCACACGGGCCCGCCATCACGGCCCCGCTGACCATACCTCCGCCGGGTCCCGCGCGCCGGTCGTTGGCGTCGCCGCGACCCGGGCCAGCGCGCCCGCCGGGCCCCGGTCCGGGTCCGCGGCCTCGTCTGGCCCCGCCCGGGCGCGTACCCTTGCCCTGTGCCACGTTACGAGTACCGGTGCCGGGCGTGCGGATCGACGTTCGAGCAGAGCCGGCCGATGAGCGAAGCGTCCGACCCGTGCCCGTGCCCGCAGGGGCACGACGACACGGTCAAGCTGCTGTCCACGGTCTCGGTCGGCGGCCGGGCCAGCGCGGCCGGGCCGCGCCCGGCGGGCGGCGGTGGCGGTGGCGGGGGCTGCTGCGGCGGCGCCTGCGGCTGCGGCTGAACCCGGGCCGTCCCGCGTGCTCACCCCCGGGCGCTACTACACGGCGATCACCGCCAGCACCGCGGCCCTGGCCGTACTGGTCGACGGCGCCGATCTCAGCCTGCGCGTGCCCACCTGCCCGGACTGGACGCTGCGGCAGCTGGCCACCCACGTCGGCCGGGCCCAGCGCTGGGCGGCCCAGATCGTCAGCACCCGGTCGGCGCAAGCCGTCGCGTTCCGCGAGGTGCCTGACGGGCGGATCCCGGACAACCCGGCCGAGCAGGCCGGATGGCTGCGCGCGGGCGCGGACCGGCTGGTCACCGTGCTCGGGGAGGCCGGGGACGCCCGGGTCTGGGCCTTCGGTGAGCAGCGGCCGGCCGGCTTCTGGGCGCGGCGGATGACGCACGAGACCACGGTGCACGGCGTGGACGCCCAGCTCACCGTGCCGGGCGGGGCAGGCCAGCCCGGCGCCGGCGAAACCCGCCGCCCTGGCCGCCCCGCCATCGCCGCGGACGTCGCGGCCGACGGGATCGACGAATGGCTGACGAGCGTGGCCGCCCCGGACGGCGGCGAGCCTGACGTGCGGGCCGCAGGGCTGGCCGCCGGTGAGTCCCTGCACGTGCACGCGGCCGACGTGCCGGACGGCACGGGCGAGTGGCTGGTCAGCCACGACCCGGCCGGGATCACCGTGTGCCGGGCCCACCAGAAGGCCTCGGTGGCACTCCGGGGCGGTGCGTCAGACCTGCTGCTGGTCCTGCTCAGGCGGCTGCCGGCGGATGACCCTGCCGTCCAGGTGCACGGCGATCCGGCGGTACTGGCCCGCTGGCTGGCGGCGACCCGGTTCTAGGCGCGCCGCGGCCCGGGCCCGGCAGGCGGGTACCCGGGCCGGTTTTCGTTGCGGCTGGGCGAAGGGGGTGCGCGGCGGTCAGCCGTCGCGGGCCGGCTCGCCGTGCTGGGCGTTGGCCTTGCCCCGGCCCCAGTAGGCCTTGGCCGAGACCTGCTCGCCGGGGACGCCGCGGGCGGCGAGCACCTCGCGCAGCGCCAGGACCACCCGAGCCTCGCCGAACAGGTAGAAGTGGCCGGTGCCGGCGGGCAGCTCGGCCGCCTGCAGGGCCGCGGCCAGGGCGGCCGGGTCGCCGGCAGGCCGGCCGTCGCGGGGCAGCCAGGTCAGGCTGACCCCGGCCGGGAGGTCGGGCTTCTGCTCGTCGGCGGCCTCGGGGATCTCCAGGAACGCCGACGCGCGGCCGCCGGCCGGCAGCGACCCGGTCATCGCGAGCACCGCGGCCAGCGCGGACTCGTCCGCGGCGAACAGGTGCCAGTCCGCCTGGCCGTTCAGGAAGATCTTGCCCCGGGGGGCGATGCCCTCGATCGTGTCGCCGGGCTGCGCCGACCGGACCCAGCGCTCGCCGGGGCCGTCGCCGTGCCGGACTATGTCCAGGGTCAGGCGCTGGCGGCCGGAGTCCAGCTCCCGGATCGTGTACCGGCGCCGGACCGGGCGGTTGCCGTCCGCGGCCACCAGCAGCATGACGTCCTGGCCGGGCTGCCAGGCCAGGCCCGCGAGCTCGGGCGCGGTCAGCACCAGCCGCTGCATGTGCGGGGTGAGCTGGGTATTGTCCGCGACCGCCAGCCGCATTCTGGTCGTGCCCGCCAGCGGTCCCCTGAGCTCGGCGAACGGGTCATCCAGCTGCGCCGCGGTGGCGGCGGGAACAGAGTCAGGCATCCCACGATCTTATGCGGGCCGCAGCTGGTGCTCCGTTCGCGGCGCGAAGGCTTAGTCGACGGGCTGGAGCCAGGCCTGGCGGGCTAGTCGAAGCGCGCGACCAGGCGCATCTTGTTCGTGGCGTCCAGGGCCGCGACCTTGTAGGACTCGGCCAGGGTCGGGTAGTTGAACACCGCGTCCACCAGGTAGTCAACGGTGCCGCCGCAGCCCATCACCGCCTGGCCGATGTGCACCAGCTCGGTGGCCTGGGTGCCGAACACGTGCACCCCGAGCAGCGAGTGGTCCTCGGGTGAGACCAGCAGCTTGAGCACGCCGTAGGAGTCGCCGATGATCTGCCCGCGGGCCAGCTCGCGGTACCGGGACACGCCGACCTCGAACGGCACGCAGTCCTTGGTGAGCTGGTCCTCGGTCCGGCCGATGAAGCTGATCTCCGGGATGCTGTAGATGCCGATCGGCTGGAGCAGGTGCGCGGTGTGCACCGGCTCGCCGAGCGCGTGGTGGGCGGCCAGGCGGCCCTGCTCCATCGAGGTGGCGGCCAGGGCCGGGAAGCCGATCACGTCACCGACCGCGTAGATGTGCGGCACCGCGGTGCGGTAGTAATCGTCAACCTTGATCCGGCCGCGGGCGTCGGCCTCCAGGCCCGCGGCGGCCAGGTTGAGCGCGGTGGTCACGCCCTGCCGGCCCGCGGAGTACATGACGGTGTCGGCGGGAATCCGCTTGCCGCTGCGCAGCGTGGCGATCGCGCCGTCGCCCTTGGCCTCCACCGAGTCCACGATCTCGCCGAAGCGGAACGTGACGGCCAGGTCGCGCAGGTGGAATTTGAGCGCCTCGACCACCTCGAGGTCGCAGAACTCCAGCATCCGGTCCCGCTGCTCGACCACGGTCACCTTGCAGCCCAGCGCGGCGAACATGGACGCGTACTCGATGCCGATGACACCCGCGCCCGCGACCACCATGGTCCGCGGGACCTGCTGGAGGTGCTGGATGCCGTCTGAGTCGATGACCGTCTTCTCGTCGAACGCGACGCTGGCCGGGCGGGCGGGCTTGGTCCCGGTCGCGATGACCACCGAGTCCGCGGTGACCTTCCGCTCCCGGCCCGCGCCGTCGTCCACCGCGACCTCGTGCGGGCCGAGGAAGGACGCGGTGCCGCTGAGCACCGTGACCCGGTTGCGGGTCAGCTGGCTGCGGACCACGTCGTTCTCGCGGGTGACCACGTGCCGGGTCCGGTTGGCCAGGTCGCCGATGGTGATCTCGTCCTTGACCCGGTAGCTCTGCCCGTACATCTCCCGCTGGTCGAGGCCGGTCAGGTACAGGACCGCCTCGCGCATGGTCTTGGACGGGATGGTGCCGGTGTTGACGCAGACCCCGCCGAGCATGTCCGGCCGCTCGACGATCGCCACCCGGCGTTCCAGCTTGGCGGCGGCGATGGCGGCTTTCTGGCCGCCCGGCCCGGACCCGATGACGAGAAGATCGAAGTCGTGCACGCCTCCAGTGTGCGGGCGCCCTCCCCCGTTGAGAAGGCAGCCCCGCGACAAACACGAAAACTCCCCATGATCACGGCCGGAAGGGGCGTTACCGGGGACGCGCTGAATCCGGACGGCCGGCCGGGCGCTGGCACCGCCGGCTTGAGGTCACCGGCATCGGCCGGGGACGGGGCTAGAGCCAGCCGGCCCGGGCGCTGGCCAGGGGGCCGTCCGCGGGCGGCCGGCCCAGCTCGCCGGCCTGGACCCGGACGAGCAGCGCGCCCAGCGCCTCCAGGACCTCGGCCAGGCAGTCCCGCAGGCTCTGCGCGTCGGCGGCGTCGGCCGGGTGGCCGCCCGCGCCCGCCTGGTCCAGCAGGGCCTCGAGGTCGGCCAGCTGGTGCCCGACCCACTCGACGGGCGCGGCGGACAGCTCCGGGTCGAAGACCCGGTGGCCCGGTTCCAGGCCGCGGGAGACACCGGGGTGGTGGTGCGTCCGGTCGAAGCTGCCCGGCGGGCCGTCCACCGATTCGAGGAGGTCGGCACGCCAGATGAGGTCGCCGATCTGGATGGGCTGCGCTGAGTAGATGGACCCCTGCAGCGGGCCCGGGGTGATGGCCCGGACCTCCAGGCGGACGCCGTGCTCCGGGCTTTCCTGGCCCTTGATCTTCGGGTCGGGGTCCACGAAGTAGAGGTCGCCCAGCACGACGGCAGTCCGCTCGAAACCGAAGACGTAGAGCACGCCAGGCCCTCCTCAGGTCACGCGGGCATCAGCCTGTCAGGCACCAGTGTGCGCCAGGAGGACGGGCCCGCAAAGACCCGCCCGCGGATGGCAGCCGCCGGGCCCGGCCGCCCGCGGGAACGGGCCCGGCCGCGCAACGCGGCGGAAACATATTCGTCATCGGCGGTAATGACAGCGGAACACGTCCCGCTTACGCTGCGCACGTGGCGGACATTTTCGACTCCTACCAGCTGGCCGAGGCCTGGGACGAGATGTTCGAGCGGCCGGGACGGCCGCGGGCGCCCTACGCCGGGCTGCTCGCCGCCCTGCAGCCACTGGATCCCGGCGAGCTGCGCTTCCGGTCCGACCAGCTGGCCAGGATGTTCACCGACCGCGGGGTCACCTACGACTACGCGGGCGAGGAACGGCCGTTCCCGCTGGACCTCATCCCCCGGATCATCGACGCGGTGGAATGGGACCTGATCGCGCGGGGCGTCAAGCAGCGGGTCCTCGCCCTCGAGGCCTTCCTCGCCGACGTCTACGGGCCCCGGCACGCCTTCGCCGACGGGGTGCTGCCCTGGCGGGTGGTCTGCACGTCCGCCCGCTTCCACCGCGAGGTGGCCGGGCTGGAACCGCCGAACGGGGTCCGCTGCCACGTGTCCGGCATCGACCTGGTCCGGGACGGGGCCGGGAAGGTGCGGGTGCTGGAGGACAACGTCCGCATCCCGTCGGGGGTCAGCTACGTCATCGAGAACCGGCTGGCCATGACCCGGACCTTCCCCGCCTTGTTCGCCGAGCAGCATGTGCACCCGGTGTACAGCTACCCCGCCGAGCTGCTGGCCGCGCTGTGCGCGGCGGCACCCGCCGGCACGCCCGACCCGGTCGTGGTGGTGCTCACCCCGGGCACCGCGAACGCGGCCTACTTCGAGCACGCCCTGCTGGCCCGCCTGATGGGCGTGGAACTGGTCGAGGGCGGGGACCTGACCTGCGCGGGCAACCGGGTGTACGTGCACACCACGCAGGGGCTGCGCCAGGTGGACGTCATCTACCGCCGGGTGGACGACGACTTCCTGGACCCGCTGCAGTTCCGCCCCGACTCGGTGATCGGCTGCCCGGGCATGGTCAACGCCGCCCGGGCGGGGAACGTGACCATCGCGAACGCGGTCGGCAACGGGGTCGCCGACGACAAGCTGCTCTACACCTGGGTCCCCGACCTGATCCGCTACTACCTGCGGGAAGAGCCGCTGCTGGAGAACGTCGAGTCCTACCGGCTCGACGACCCGGAGGTCCGGCACTGGGTCCTCGGGCACCTCGACCAGCTGGTCCTCAAGCCGGTGGACGGGGCGGGCGGGAGCGGCATCGTCATCGGCCCGCGGGCCGGCGAGGCGGCCCTCGCCGCGCTGCGCGCCCAGGTGACCGCCCAGCCCCGGAACTGGATCGCGCAGCAGCCCGTGGCGCTGTCCACCTCGCCCGTGCTCATCGGGGAGAGCCTGGCCCCCCGGCACATCGACCTGCGGCCGTTCGCGGTCAACGACGGCAGCGACGTGTGGCTGCTGCCCGGCGGGCTGACCCGGGTCGCGCTGCCCGAAGGTGAGCTGGTGGTCAACTCCAGCCGCGGCGGCGGGTCCAAGGACACCTGGGTGCTCGTCCCGCCCGGCGAGCCAGAACCTCCCGGCCGCAGGACGACGGCCCCGGCCGCGCTGGCCGTGGCCGCCCAGCCCGGCCCGGAGGTGCTGGCGCCTCCGGCGCTCCCGCCTGAGGCCCAGGTCAGCAGGCAGAGCGGGCCGCCCATGGAAGACCAGCAGCAATGATCACGGGGCTGCTCAGCCGGATCGCCGAGACCCTGTTCTGGACGGGCCGGTACATCGAGCGCGCGGACGACACCGCCCGGATGGTCAACGTGTACGTGCACCGGATGCTCGAGGAACCGCACGCGGACCAGGAAGCCGACTGCCGGGCCCTGCTCGCCGTGCTGGGCATCCCGGCCGCGGACAGCGCCCGGCTGGACATCGGGATGACGCTGGACCAGTCGGCCTACGACCGGGACAACCCGAGCGCGATCGCCGGGGCGGTGCTGGCCGCCCGGCGCGGCGCCCGCAGCGTCCGCGAGGTGATCTCCAGCGAGATGTGGGAGTGCCTCAACGTCACCAGCCACGGGCTGGCGTCGCGCCGCAAGTCCGCGGAGCGCCTCGGGCCGCACGTCTACCTGGAGTTCATCCGGGAGCGCTCCGCCCTGTTCTTCGGCCTCACCGAGTCCACCATGAGCCACGACGAGGCCTGGCGTTTCCTGGTCCTGGGCCGCAGCCTGGAACGGGTGGACATGACCGCCCGGCTGCTGCTGGCCCGGATGCCGGCCACGCCGTACGAGGTCGGCTGGCCCATGCTGCTGCGCTCGTGCGGCGCCTACGAATCCTTCATCCGCACCCGGACCTGGGACGGCGACCCGCAGCAGGTCGTCGAGTTCCTGCTGATGGACCGGCTGTTCCCCCGGTCGGTGGTGCACGCGCTGGCCACCGCGGAGGAGGCGCTCGCCGCGCTCGACCCCGGCGCGGGCGGCGCCCTCACCGACCCGGCGCGGCGGTCCATCGGGCAGCTGCGCACCCGGCTGGAATACGCGGATCCCGAGCAGATCCAGGGCCTGCTGCCGGACATGCTGTCCACGCTGCAGCGCACCTGCCGGGAGGCCAGCGAGGCGATCACCTCCCGCTACTTCATCTACGAGCAGCCCGTGATCTGGGCTCAGGAGTGCTGAGGCGTGGGCTGGCTGCTGGAGATCGTTCATGAGACCCGGATGCACTACCAGGGCGCCGCCCGCGCGTCCTACAACGAGGCCCGGATGACCCCGCTCACCCTGCCCAGCCAGACCGCGCTGCAGACCCGGGTGTCGGTGGGGAACGGCACCCCCGTCTGGGCGTATCACGACTACTGGGGCACGGTGGTCAGCTCGTTCGACATCCAGGCCCCGCATGACGAGCTCACCGTCCGGTCGCACGCGGTGGTGGAGACCAGCCCGGCGCCCGCCCCGCCGGACCCGCTGGCCTGGGACGAGCTGCGCGCCCGGGCGGACGCCGGGATCGCTGCCGAGTACCTCGCCGCCACCCCCCGGACCACGGTGGACGCCACGCTGGCCGCGGCGGCCCGGGAGCGGACCCAGGGCGCCGGCCCGCTGGAGACGGCCTCGGCCATCGCGGCCTGGGTCCGGGAGCGGGTGGCGTACGTCCCGGGAGCCACCGAGGTCCAGACGAGTGCCCAGGAAGCCTGGGATAAGAGCGAGGGAGTCTGCCAGGACATCGCGCACCTGACCGTGGCCCTGCTGCGGGAGGCGGGCCTGCCCGCCCGGTACGTGTCCGGGTACCTGCACCCGCGCCCGGAGGCCGGGATCGGCCTGGCCGTCGCCGGGCAGAGCCACGCCTGGGTCGAGTACTGGGCCGGTGACTGGGTGGCGGCGGACCCGACGAACCAGGCGTCGGTCGGTGAGGGCCATGTGGTCGTGGCCCGGGGCCGGGACTACGCTGACGTGCCGCCGCTGAAAGGCATTTACCACGGCGCCCCGAGCGTGGCGATGGACGTGACCGTCGAGGTCACCCGGCTGGCCTGATTCCGCTTTACCGGGACTATGCCTGATCCACGCCGACACCAGGCCCGCGCGGCACGAGGGCAGGGCCGCCCCTCACGTAGGCTTGGCTGTACCCCGCAAGTCCTACCATGATGGCGTGATACATGGCTGAGCTGCTCATTGTCGTCGTTGCCGTAGTCGTCCTGCTGCTTTACGCGACAGACCGGGCCCGCAAGCTCCGGGCCCGGGCCCGCCAGATGGCCGCGATGAATGAGCGGCTCGACATGGCCGCCGCCAAGGTCGACCATGAGCAGCAGCAGAAGCGGGCCGTGGTGCGGGCCAGCGCGGAACTGACATCCGTTCTTCCCGCGATCAGGCGGCCGCCGCTGACCCTGCCCGGGGTCGCGGGACCCGGCGCTGGGCCGGGCGAGGAAGCCGCCCCCGAAGCCGAGCCGGCCCCGGCGCCCGCGGCGGATGCCGAGGCGGACGCGCAGGACGGGGCGGCTGGGCCGCCGGCCGGGGAGCACGCAGACGCGCAGGACGGAGCGGCCGCCGGGGCCGGGCCGGGCGCCGATCCTGGCCCGGACCCAGACCAGGGGACAGCCCCGGAGCCCGCGGGCGTCCTGGCGGCCGACCTGCCCGCGGCGAAACTCCAGGTGACCTCCGAGGGCACGCTGATCATGCCCACGGTGCCCGACCAGGGCCCGGCGCCCGCCGGGGAGGCCGTCCCCCCGGACACGATGTGGAACAGGGCTGCTGCGCGCCAGGAGCGGGCTGATCGCTAGCTAGACTGCTCTGGGAATAGCGTCGGTATCTCCCCCGGCGCGTCCTTGCTTTCTGACCGAGCAGAGGTTCCCGGGTGCAAACGTTCTCACATGTTGCCGAGCTGGCGGCCAGCAATGCTGGCCTGCCCAGCGAAGGCGACGTGCTGGCCGCGCTCGCGCCCCGGTTCTCGCTCAGCGCCAGCAGCCGGCCACGTCACGTGCGCCGGACCTGGCTGGATACGTTCGACTGGCGGCTGCACCGGGCCGGACTCACCCTGGAGTACGTGACCGGCACGCGGCCGGCGGAGCTGGTGCTGGCCACGGCGGCCGGGGACCAGGTCAGCCAGCCCGCAGGCCGGCTGACCTGGCCGGTGCTGGCCCAGGACCTGCCGCCTGGCCCGGTGACCGCCGTGATCCGCCCGGTGGCCGGGATCCGGGCCCTGCTGGCCGTGGCCCGGGCCACCAGCGCCGTCCAGGATCTGCGGGTCCTCAACCCGGACACCAAGACGATCGCCTGGATCAGGGTGGACCGGACCACGGTGAACCACCCGGCGGCGGCCGAGCTGCCGGCCCGGCTGCAGGTCACCGCGGTGCGTGGCTACCAGCCCCAGGCCCAGCGGGTCGGCGAGCTGCTGGCCGCCGCGGCCGGGTTCGATGGCCACCCGGGCCGCCCGCTGGACGCCGCCCTCGCCGCCGCCGGCCAGCGCGCCGAGGCTTACAGCAACAAGATCAGCGTCCGGCTCAGCCCGGGCATGCCCGCCCGGACCGCCCTGCAGGCCGTCCTGCTGCAGCTGCTGGACACCCTTGAGGCCAACGTGCCCGGCACCATCCGTGACGTCAACACCGAGTACCTGCACGACCTGCGGGTTTCGGTCCGGCGGACCCGGTCCGCGCTCAAGGTCGCCGGGAACGTGCTGCCCGCCAGCCTGCCGGCCCGGTTCCGTCCTGAGTTCAAGTGGCTGGGCGACCTGACCACGCCCACCCGGGATCTCGACGTCTACCTGCTGAACTACGGTGAGATGGCCGGAGCCCTGGTGTCCGCCACGCCAGCCGAACTCGAGCCGTTCCACGAGCACCTGGCCCGGCGCCGGGTCATCGAGCAGAGCGCGCTGCGCCGCGGGCTGCGATCCGCCCGCTTCTCGCGGCTGGCCTGCGAATGGCGCGGCACGCTCACCGGGCTCACGGTGCCAGCCGGTGGCGAGAGCGCCGCGGACCTTGCCACCAGGCGGCTGCGCCGGGTCCACCTGCGGGTCCTGCGCCAGGGCCGGGCGATCAGCGCGGGCTCCCCCGCGGAGCAGCTGCATGATCTGCGGAAGAGATGCAAGGAGCTGCGCTACCTGCTGGAGATCTTCGCCTCGCTGTTCGACCCGCAGGCCTACCAGCGCACGCTGAAGGACCTCAAGGGCTTGCAGGATTGCCTCGGCGAGTTCCAGGATCGGCAGGTGCAGCAACAGGAGATACGCGAGTTCGCCGCCCAGATGATGGCCGACCGGCAGATGCCCGCCACCGCCCTGCTCGCCATGGGCGAACTGGCCGGGGGGATCGGCCGCGCCCAGGGGCAGGCCCGTGCCGAGTTCGCCGAGCGTTTCGGCGAGTTCGCCAGCCCGGCCAGCGACCAGAGGTTCCGTGACCTGACCGAGAGCGTCGGCCGGACGGGTGCTAGCCGTCCGGGTGCTGGCCGGACCGGCGGTGCGGCCTGATGAAGATTCTGGCCACGTACAACATCAAGGGCGGGGTCGGGAAGACCTCCACCGCGGTCAACCTCAGCTACCTGGCCGCCCAGGACGGGCTGCGGGTGCTGCTCTGGGATCTGGACCCGCAGGCGGCCGCCAGCTACCTGTTCCGGATCCGCCCCCGGGTCAAGGGCGGCGGCAAGGCGCTCATCAAGGGCAGCCAGGAGATCGACGACTCGATCAAGGGCACCGACTTCGCCGACCTCGACCTCCTCCCGGCCGACTTCACTTACCGGAACCTGGACCTGGTCCTCGGGGCGACGAAGAAGCCGACCCGGCGGATCGCCCGGCTCCTCGCCCCGCTCAGCGACCAGTACGACGTGATCTTCCTCGACTGCCCGCCGGGGATCTCGCTGCTGTCGGAGAGCGTCCTGCAGGCCGCCGACAGCCTGCTGGTCCCGCTCATCCCGACGATCTTGTCGCTGCGCACCCTGGACCAGCTCACCGAGTTCCTGAGCAGCTTCGACGGGCAGCGGCCCGAGGTGCTGGCGTTCTTTTCCATGATCGACCAGCGCAAGCGGCTGCACCGTGAGATCGCCGAACGGCTGCCGGCCGAGCGCGGTGACGTGGCCGCGGCCTCCATTCCCGCGCTGTCGCAGATCGAGCGGATGTCCGTGGAACGCGCCCCGGTGGGAGCGTTCGCGCCGCACAGCCGGGCCGCCCAGTCCTACCAGGCGCTGTGGGAGGAAGTACGGGCCCGCGCACTCTGACCCCACCCGGCGATCACGGAGAGTTACTTTCGGCAAGTTTGTGGCCGAATGCAGGCCCGCGCCGACCCGGCTCGGAGCATGCTATTAATTTGGAGGCGCATACGGCCAAAGGGGGGACACGTGAGCCGACGGCTGATCCGGCTGGAAATGCCTGTCTTCCCGGACCGGCGGATGTTCCGCGTCCATGACTCGACCGTCGATCCGGACGCGCCCGGCGGGCCGCTCGCCCCGGTGGGCACGCTGGTGAGCGTGAACCGGGAGCAACTGTGGGTAGGCAGCCTGCAGGAGCACATCGGTGTCCGGCTCACGATCGAGGAGTGGGACACCGCTCCCCCGGCGTTCGGGGACGCCTGGGAGGACGAGGCCAAGGGCACCCTGTACCTGCGCGGCCAGCTCAGCGTGGACATGGGGTCAGCGGGCCGTGCGGTGGAAGGCCTGACCCTGGCCGGCGGCGTCGGTGACTACGTGGTCCGCGTCTACGCCCGGAACCGGCGTGAGGTCATGCGGCTCTACGAGGAGATGTTCGAGCGCGGCGTGGACCCGCTCAGCGACGAGTTCCAGCAGGCCAGGAAGAACCTCGAAGGCCTCGAGCAGTACCTGCTGCAGTTCTGGCGCGAGAACTGACCGGCGGGCCCGGGGGCTGACCCCGGCGCGGGCCCGCGGGCGGGCCTACGGGGCGGGAGTGCCCTGCGCGGCCTGATGCCCGGCCGGGCTGGCCGAACTGCCCGGCTCGGTGCTGGGCGCCCGTTTGGCCGCCGCGTTCGCCGGCGCTGAGCTGGCGAGGGCGGAACTCGCGGGCGACGCGCTCGCGGGCGCGAGGCTGGCCGCCGCGGACGATCGCGCCGGCTGAACCTGGGCTGACTGGGCCGGATGGGACGGCGAGGTCATGGCCGGGTGCACGGGAGATGAGCTGGCCTTGCTGCCCGCGTGGCGGTCCGCCACGGTCCGGAACGGGACGAGCGTGTAGACCACCAGCGACACCGACGCTACGACCAGCAGGGTCATCAGCGAGGCCACCAGCCGCAGCCGCCGCATGCGCAAGGCCGCGATCCGGCGCGGCGCGCCAAACGAGGACATCCTCGTCGCGAGCGCCGGGTCGGCGCTGGCGAGGCCACGCTCAATCTGATCCAGGATGCGCTGCTCATCCATGGATAGCGCCATACGGGCTACCTCCACCCCGCCGGGCCGGTGGGACTTTCTCTTACTATCCCCCACCGCAAGATCGTTAGCCTCAGTTCCCGGTGCTGTACCGGCTTTTGCGAACTTACTGGCCACACGGGGCGGGGGCACTAGGCCCAGCTTCCCGTCCCCCGCGGCAGACGGCAATCGAAGAGATAATCGACAAGGTTTGCCAGGGTCGAACTAAAATTCTAGAGTGACGGTCATGCGATGGAACGAGCTGCGGGTTCAGCCGGAAGACACGGAGGGCCCCGGCTCCCTGGACGGCCCCGGCTCGCCGGAGCACGCGGGCGCTGGGAGACGTGCGGGCGCGGGCATGACCGCGCCCGCGCTGTTCGAGCGCGGCGCCATCACCAGGTCGTTCGACACCCCGGGCTTCCGCGGGATGACGTTCTTCGAGGTGCACGCCCGCAGCGTGATCAACCGGGTACCCGACTCCTCCCGCGTCCCGTTCCGCTGGACTATTAATCCCTATCGTGGATGTAGCCATGCGTGTGTGTACTGCTTCGCCCGCAACACGCATACCTACCTGGACCTGGACGCCGGGCATGACTTCGATTCCAAGATCGTGGTCAAGGTCAACGCCCCGGCCCTGGTCCGCAAGGAGCTCAGCGCGCGCAAGTGGCAGGGCGAGCACATCGCCATGGGCACCAACGTGGACGTCTACCAGCGGGCCGAGGGCAAGTACCAGCTGATGCCGGGGATCCTCCAGGCCCTGCTGGACGCCCGCAACCCGTATTCCATCCTGACCAAGGGCACGCTGATCCTGCGTGACCTTGACCTGCTGCTCGCCTCCGCGGAGGTCACGGACGTGGGGCTGAGCGTGTCGGTCGGCTGCGCGGATGAGGACCTGTGGCGGGCCGTGGAGCCGGGCACGCCCAGCCCGCGGCGCCGGCTCGGCGTGTGCCGCACGCTCAGCGAGCACGGGCTGCGCTGCGGCGTGCTGATGGGCCCGGTCGTGCCCTTCCTGTCCGACTCCCCCGCCCAGCTGGAGTCCACCGTGCGGCAGATCGCCGAGGCCGGCGCCACCCATGTCAGCCCCATCGTGCTGCACCTGCGGCCGGGAGCCCGCGACTGGTTCATGGCCTGGCTGGCCGAGCATCACCCGGGCCTGGTCCCCCGTTACCGGGGGTTGTACGGCTCACGGGCCTACGCGCCCCAGGACTACCAGCAGCGGATCACCGAGCAGGTCCGGGAGCTGGCGGCGCGCTATCACGTCGGCCGCGGCGCTCCCCCGGCCAGCCAGCGCAGCTGGCGCCGGGCCGCCGGGCCCGCGGCCCCCGCCGAACCCGCGCCGGAACAGCTCACCCTGCTCTGACCAGCCCGCCGCCCGGGGGCGGGGGTCACGCCGGAGCCGACTCTGACGTTGACGTCAAGGCTCGGTATGATGGCTGGGATGCCGGGCGGCTCAGCGGGAGCCCAGGGTCTTCAGCCCGGCAGCCCCCGCAGACTTAGCCTCACCGTCGCTTGAGCAAGGAGACTTAATGCCGGTGGCAGGACCAGCGCAGGCCGCCCCCACAGCCGCAGACGGGCGGGGCGACCACTACAAGTGGATCGCGCTGTCGAACACCACGCTCGGAATCCTGATGGTCACGATCAACCAGTCCATCTTGCTGATCTCGCTGCCAGACTTGTTCCGGGGAATCAGGCTCAACCCTCTCGTCCCCTCGAACACCTCGTACTTCCTCTGGGTGTTCATGGGGTTCCTGCTGGTCACGGCGGTACTGGTGGTCAGCCTGGGCCGGGTCGGCGATATCTACGGCCGGGTCAAGATGTACAACCTCGGCTTCGCCATCTTCACGATCTTCTCGATCCTGCTCTCGGTGACCTGGCTGACCGGGGTACCCGGCGCGTTGTGGATCATCATCATGCGGGTCTTCCAGGGCGTCGGCGGCGCGTTCCTGTTCGCGAACTCCAGCGCGATCCTGACCGACGCGTTCCCGCAGAACGAGCGCGGCAAGGCGATGGGGATCAATGGCATCGCCGCGGTGAGCGGCTCCTTCCTCGGCCTGCTGCTGGGCGGCGTGCTCGCGCCGATCGAGTGGCACCTGGTCTTCCTGGTCTCGGTCCCGTTCGGCCTGTTCGGCACCGTCTGGGCCTACCTCAAGCTCCGCGACAACGGGGTCCGCATCCAGGCCAAGATCGACTGGCTGGGCAACGCGCTGTTCGCCATCGGGCTGATCGCGCTGCTGGTCGGCATCGTGTACTCGCTGCTCCCCTACGGCGGGCACCCCACCGGGTGGTCGAACCCCTGGGTGCTGACCGGCATCTTCGGCGGCATCGCCGTCCTGATCCTGTTCGCCTGGGTGGAGACCAAGGTCGAGCAGCCCATGTTCCGGCTCAACCTGTTCAAGATCCGCGCCTTCACCGCCGGCAACATCGCGGGCCTGCTCGGCGCCCTCGGCCGGGGCGGCATCCAGTTCATGCTGATCATCTGGCTGCAGGGCATCTGGCTGCCGCAGCACGGCTACAGCTTCAGCCAGACGCCGCTGTGGGCCGGCATCGCCATGGTCCCGCTGACGCTGGGCTTCCTGATCGTCGGGCCGCTGGCCGGCATCCTGTCCGACCGTTACGGGGCCCGGCTGTTCGCCACCGCCGGCCTGATCGTCTCCGGCGCCGCGTTCCTGCTCCTGGAACTGCTGCCGATCAACTTCAGCTACGTCTGGTTCGCGCTGCTGATCTTCCTGTTCGCGGTGGGCATGGGCCTGTTCTTCTCGCCCAACCAGGCCGCGGTCATGAACAGCCTCCCGCCAGACCAGCGCGGCGCCGGCGCCGGCATGATGAACACGTTCCAGAACTCGGCCACCGTGCTGTCCATGGGCCTGTTCTTCACGATCGTCACGCTCGGCCTGGCCAACAACCTGCCCACGCACCTGTACAAGGGCCTGGTCAACGCGGGTGTCTCCCCGGCCGCCGCGCACGTGGTCGCGAACGAGCCGCCGATCGGCAGCCTGTTCTCCGCGTTCCTCGGCTTCAACCCGATCAAGGAACTGCTCGGCCCGACCGGGGCCCTGCAGCACCTGAGCCCCAGCCAGCTCGCGTACGTCACCGGCCGCTCGTTCTTCCCCAGGCTGATCGAGCAGCCGTTCGCCAGCGGCCTGCACCTGGCCTTCACGTTCGCAGCCATCGCGACGGCCGTGGCCATCATCGCGTCCGCCTTCCGCGGCAAGCGTTACCTGCACGCGACCGAGCCGGCCGCAGATGAGCTGGCTGACGGCGCCGCGGAGATCGGCGGGATCACGGGCTTCGTCGAGCCGGTCGCGTCCTCGGACGCCGACATCCCGGTCAACGGCAACGGCAACGGCCATGGGCAGCTGGCCACGGCCGAGCCGTCCGGCGGCGCCGGTGCGGACCGCGGATCCGATTCGCCGGGAAGCAGCTGAGCCGGGTGGGCATGACGGCGCACCGTGGCGCCGCTGACACCGCACCGGCCGCCGGGTCGCCGCCGGCGGCGGGTGAGCCCCTGCTCGGCATCGGGGCCGCCGCGGCCCGGGCAGGCGTGTCCGAGCGGGCGCTGCGCTACTACCAGCAGCTCGGCCTGCTCGTCCCGGCCTGCACGCCGGGCGGGCTGCGCCGCTACCGCGACGAGGACCTGGCCCGGGTAGCCCGCATCCGCGAGCTGCAGACCCTGCTCGGCTTCAACCTGGACGAGATCGCGGTGGTGCTGCGCAACGAGGACCGGCTCGCGGAGATCCGGCTCAGCTACCACGACGAGCGGACCAGTGACGAGGACCGCCGCCAGCTGACCCGCGAGTGCCTCACCCTGCAGGAGAGCCTGCGGGACACCGTCGAGGCCAAGCGGTCTGCGCTGCAGAGTTTCCAGGCCGACCTGGACGGCCGCATCCAGAAGTGCCGCGACCTGCTGGCCAGCGATCCGGAACCGGCCGGCTAGGCCGGTCCCTGCGTGGCCAGCCGCGTGGTGGCCCGCCGCGGTCTGCCGGGCGCCGGTACGGTGCTTGCGTGCCCGTATCCCAGGCCGTCGAGGAACAGGCGGCACGCAGGCCGGCCGCCTGCCGTTAGCGGCCCGGCTCGCGGCGGTCCTCGTGACCGGCCTGCTGGCCGGCGCGGTCACGTCGATCCTGCAGAAGTACCTGGGCACGCCGTGGGACAGCCTTGCCCGCGGCGTTCGCGGCCGAGGCGGTGGTGGCCTACGCCTGGCGGCTGCACTACTGGTCCAGCGCCATCCTGTTCGCGGTCGTGGCGGCAGCCGTGTTCGCACTGGCCGGCGGCACCGCCGGGCAGTTCGTCCCGGCGGCCCGCTGGCTACCCGCGGTGCTCGCGGCCGGGGTGGCCGCCGAACTGCTGCTCGGCCTGATCTACAGCCAGGCCTTCTGAGGCGGCCTGGCCTATCTGAGGCGGGCACCGGCCAGGAACACGGCGGCCGGGTGCGCCAGCACGGCGGGGTCGTCACGGGGGTCATCGTGGTAGCTGACCAGCTCGGCGGGTTCGCCGTCGCCGGGGAGGCTGAACCCGAGGAACCGCCGGGCGGCCGTGCTGGCCGCCGCGAGGGCCGCCTGGGGCGGCAGCCCGAGTTCCACCAGGAGCGCGACCTCGCGCGGGATGCTCCCGTCCACGTCGGTTCCGGTCATGACCGTCACGCCGCGGGCTGCCGCCCGCGGCAGCAGGTAACGGAGCCGCTCCTCCCGCTCGCGGCGTTGTTCCCGCCGCGGCGGGGATTCCTCGGCGCGCGCGCCGAGGACGGCGCACAGGGTGGGTGTCCAGGCCCCGCCGCGCGCGGCCAGCGACGCAATGTCGTCCTCGTCGAGGGCGGTGCCATGCTCGACCGAGTCGATTCCGGCGGCGATCAGTTCCGTCACGTAGCGCGTGGTGGAATGGGCCGCGACGCGGGCTCCGGCCCCGTGCACCGCCTCCACCAGACGCTGGATATCGGCGATCGGGTAGGTGGGCGCCGCGTCCGACGGCGGTTCACCCGGTTTCAGGACCGGGAAGTCCGCGACCACCTTGATCCAGGTGGCCCCCGCCCGCACCTCGGCCAGGGCCGCGGCCACCAGCTCCTGCGCGGGGACCGGCACGTGCAGGGCCGGGTAGTACCGGCCCGCCGGGGCGAGGAACCGGCCGCAGGCCTGCAGCCCGCTGCCCTCAGCCGAGGCGAGAAGCCGCAGCGTGGCGCGGCCAGCGCTGCCGGTGTCGCGGATCGCGGTCACGCCTTGCGCGTGAGCGTTCCGGAGGTTGGCGCGGATGGCCCCGGGGTCCAGGGCGATAGGCTCGCCGCCGGCCCGCCCGACGCTGAGATGACAGTGCGCGTCGACCAGGCCAGGAAGGATGAACCTGCCGGGCAGCGGCTCCGACCCGGCCGCCGGGCGCGGCGTCCATCGGCCCTGTTCGGTGATTCCCGCCTCCACCGCGCCCCCGTCCGGGAGCTGGACCATGCGGACCCGCCAGGCCGTCATAGCGCCTGACTGTAGCGTCCTGGTGATCAGGGAACGGCCGAGGCCTGGGGGTGCGGGGTGCTGGTGTGGTGCCCCTGGAAGAGGGTGGCGGCGATCTGGGTGAGCTTGTTGGTGCCGTACCGGAAGCCGGCGTTGCCGTTCTCGCCGTAGTTCTGCAGGTTGTACATGATGGCCAGGGTGTACTGGTGGTGCGGGCCGGCGAACCCGACCGTATTGGTGATCCAGACGCCGTAGGCCGGGCCAGGGTCCTGCTCCCAGCCGTCTTTGTTGCCCGGGTGGTTCTGCGGCCCGGCGCCCCAGACCCCCCATTGCTGGTCGATCGCGCTGACGTGCTGCAGCCGGTGCACGAGATAGTCGCGCACGCTGGCCGGGGCCCTGGTCAGGACGTAGTTGATCAGGTGGTCGAGGTCTTGCGGGGTGGTGTCTATGTAGCCCCAGTACGCCCCGGTGGTGAAGTGGGTGCTGGTCATGCCGAACGCACGGATGCGGTCGATGAAGCTGGCGTCCTCGTAGCGGTCCCAGAGCAGGTCAGCATCGTGGTCGTTGCTGGTGTACAGAGCGCCGAACATCGCGCTCCAGTCCGCGCCGGTGAGGTGGATGGGGTCGGCGGCGCCCGGCTGGTTGCGGAGCAGCAGGTCGGTCATCATGGCCAGCTTGATGGTGGACGCGGCCGGGTACCCGGTGCGGGCGTTGCCGTTGTGCCAGGTGGCCCCGGTAGCCCGGTCATGAAGGACGATGCCGATGGAGCCGGGTACATGGCGCAGCGACCGCTGGATGTCGTGGATGCGCTGGCGCATGGTGCAGGGGAATCCGGGCGCGGTCTTGGCGCAGACCGTAGGCGTGGGGCTGGGGGTCGGGCTCGGGGACGGCGAGGCCCGCCGGGTGGCGGGCGGCGGGCCGGCGGCGTGCTGGCTGCCCGGGGCGGGCGTGCTGCAGCCAGCCAGGGTGCAGGCGGCCGCCAGGCAGCAGAGCGCGGCGGTCAGGCGCGCGGGGCGGTGCATGCCGGACAGGATACGAGTTGCTTAGGCTGAAGGACATGATGCCGGAAATGATCCGGGAGGCGTTCGGCGCTGAGTCGGGAAGGCTGTCGGAGGCTGTGGCCCGCCTCGATGACGCCGCGTTCGCCCGTCCCACCCGGTGTGACCCGTGGACGGTGGCGGACCTGGTGTTCCACGTGGCGATGACGATGCGGCGGCTGCCCGGCATGCTCGCCGCGCCCGCACCGTCCGGGGCGGCCCTGGTCTGCGCGGCGGAGTACTACCGGCCGGATCAGCGGTTTTCCGCCGCCACGAACGCCGACCGGATCGAGTCCGCCCGGCGCGGCGCGGCCGGCCTGGCCGGTGCGGCCGCCCGGGCCCGTGACGTCAGCCAGGCCCGGCAGCAAGCATGGGCGGCCCTGCGGGACGCGCCGGCCGGGCGGGTGGTGCAGACCCGGCACGGGGACCTGATGCTGCTGGCCGAGTTCCTGCGGACCCGGGTCCTGGAACTCGCCGTGCACGGCCTGGACCTGGCCGCCGCGCTGGATCGCGGGCCGTGGATGACCGCCCCCGCGGCCGCGGTCACCGAGGATCTTCTGCTGCCCGCGGCCGCCGCCGCCGGGCTGCGCGCCGACACCGGCTGGGACCAGGTGACCCTGATCGCCGCGCTTACCGGCCGGCGCCCGGTGACTCCCGCACAGACCCAGCTCATCCAGGCCTCCGGCGCCGGGCGGCTCGCTCTCGGCTGACCTACAGGGAGGGGCGCAGGTGAGAGCGCTGCCCGTCGTGGTCGAGGATGCACAGGACCTCCGCGGGCCCGCCGCGGGCGCCGAACGCGTGCGGGATCATCGTGGAGAACTCCGCGGCCTGGCCGGCCTCGACCACGATGGTCCGCTCCCCCAGCACCAGGACGATGGTGCCGGACAGGACCGTGAACCAGTCCTTGCCGGGATGCACGCGCAGCTCCCCGGTCCCGCGCCCGGGCTCCGGCCTGGTGACCCGCATCTTGGCCACGGTAACGCCATGCGGCCCCGGCTCCCGGCTGAGCAGCCAGGTCGTCATCCCCCGCACGACATCGCGGTGCGGCCTGATCACCACGTCCTCGTCATCGGCGGACTCCACCAGCTGGTCCAGCGTGGTCCCCAGGGCGCGGGCGATGGGGACCAGCTGATCGAGGGCGATCCGCCGGTGGCCCGTCTCGATCCGGCTCAGCGTGGAGGGGCTCAGGTAGCAGCGGGATGCGAGGTCATCCAGCGACCAGCCGCGGGCGGCGCGCAGCCCCCTGATCCGCTGGCGGATCAGGCCGTCGAGATCCTCGTCTTGCGTCATAGGCAAGACTCTATGTCAATGGCGCAATGAGCACGTAGCGTGGTGGCATGCCCAGCCTTCAGCACAGCCATCAGCACCACCATGACCGCCACCCCCCGGCCGCCGGGGACGGTGAGGCGGACCTGGCCGGGATCCTCGACCTCGACGCCGAGGTACTGCACTCCTACCTGTCCGAGGTGATCTCCTGGGTCCACGATCTGGCGGCGGCCCGGCCGCCCCGCCGGATTCTCGACCTGGGCAGCGGCACCGGGACCGGCGCCCTGGCCCTGGCCCGGCGCTTCGAGGGCGCGGAGGTGATCGCCGTGGACCGGTCCGCCCCGCTGCTGGACCGCCTCCGGGCCAAGGCCCGCGATCTGCGCCTGGACGGCCGGATCCAGACCATCCAGGCCGACCTGGGCGCGGGATGGCCCGCGACGGGCCCGGCCGACCTGGTGTGGGCGTCCGGTTCGATGCATCACATGCCGGATCCCGATCACGTCCTGGCCGGGGTCTTCGCCGCCCTGCGGCCCGGCGGCCTGCTGGCCGTGGCCGAGATGGACTCCTTCCCCCGTTTCCTGCCGGGGGACGCCGCCTCCGGGCTTGAGGCGCGCGGCCATGCCGCCCTGGCCGAAAGCCGGGCGCACGAGCTACCGCATCTCGGGTCCGACTGGGGCCCGCGGCTGCGCCAGGCCGGCTTCACCGTCGAGGCCGAGCGGGTCTTCGCCATCCACCTGGAACCCCCGCTCCCGGACGCGGCCGGCCGTTACGCCCAGGCCTGCCTGCTGCGCCTGCGCTCTGGCCTGGACGGCCGGCTCAGCGCCGCCGACCTGGCCACCTTCGCCACCCTGCTCGACGGCGACGGGCCCGGCAGCATCCTGCGGCGTGACGACCTCACCGTCCGCACCACGAGGACCGTCTGGGCGGCCAGGCGTCCCTGAGAACACCGGGCCACTGGCCAGTGCCCTGCCTTCGGCCGGGCCGGGCGGGTCAGTTGCCGAGGAGCCAGCCGTTCGCGCTGGCCAGGCGGACGGCCTCGGCGCGGGTACGGGCGCCGGTCTTGCCGATCGCGGCCGACAAGTGGTTGCGGACCGTCCCTTCGGACAGGTGCAGCGACGCCGCGATGTCCGCCACCGTCCCCCCGTCCCGGGCGGTGCGCAGCACGTCGGTCTCCCGGGGGGTGAGCGGGCTGTCGCCGGCCGCCAGCGTTTCCGCGGCCAGGCTGGGATCGACCACCCGCAGCCCGGCCGCGACCCGGCGGACCGCGTCGGCCAGCTGGCGGGCGGGGGTGTCCTTGACCACGAAGCCGCTGGCCCCGGCGGCCATCGCACGGCGCAGGTAGCCGGGCCGGCCGAATGTGGTCACGACCAGCACCCGGCACGACGGCAGCGCGGCGCGCAGCTCCCGGGTGGCGCTGATGCCGTCCAGGCCGGGCATCTCGACGTCGAGGAGGGCCACGTCGGGCCGGGCCTGGCGGGCGTGCGGGACCACCTCGTCGCCGCGGCCGACTTCGGCGACCACCTCCAGGTCGGGCTCGAGCGCGAGCAGCGCGGCCAGCGCCCCGCGGACCAGGGCCTGGTCGTCGGCGAGCAGCAGGCGGATAGGGGTGCTCACCAGGCTCGCTCGCCGGTCCGGGTCACGCTCACAGCACTAGCCCAGAAGCTCGCGTGACCCACAAGAAACCCCCCACCGACCGCTCGCCCGGGCCTGACGGCCCAGGCTCGCTCGCCGGTCCGGGTCACGCTCACGGGCTGATCATGGCACGTGGACCCGCAGCGCGAAGCCGCCCGCGGCGGAGCGGCCGACGCTGACCGTCGCCCCGGCGGCCGCGGCCCGCTCCCGGAGGCCGGCCAGGCCATGACCGCAGCCCGGCCCGTACCCGCTGGCCAGCGCGTCCAGGTCATCCGCTGGCCAGTCGTCACACCCGCCAGCGCGGTGGGCCGTGCCGTCGGCCGGGGCGGGCGGCCCGCAGCCGTCGTCGCCGATCTCGACCTGGCTGGCGGTGACCCGGATGCGGCACCGGGTGGCGCCGCTGTGCCGGACCACGTTCGTGACCCCCTCGCGTACCGCCCAGCCGAAGAGCTCCTGCTGCGGCTGGGGGAGGCTGGTGATCCCCTGATCGGGCAGGTCCGCCTCGATGCCCGCGGCGGCCAGCGCGGTCCGGGCGCTGGCCAGCTCGCCGGCCAGCGTGACCTCGCGGAACCCGGCCGCAGCGGCCCGGACGTCGGCCAGCGCCTGCCTCGCGATCCGTTCCACGTCCGCGATCTCGGTCTCGGCCCGCTCCGGGTCCAGGCTGGCGAGCCGCCCGGCCAGTTCCGCCTTGACCGCCACCACCGTCAGCGAGTGGCCGAGGATGTCGTGCAGGTCGCGGCCGAACTGGTTGCGCTGCTCGGCCAGGGCCAGCCGGGTGATCTCATTCCGGGCCTCGACCAGCTGGGCGTTGCGCTGGATGACCTGGCTCACGCCCCACGCCGCCAGGGCGGAGACGAAGATCTGGAAGGACATGGTCCCGTCAACCGTCCAGCCGTGCGCCCACGGGACGATCAGCGAGACCGCGATGAAGACGCCTACCGCGGCCCAGCCCACGCGGGTGGGCAGCAGGAACACCGCCATCACGCTCACGTAGATCAGCAGGCCGCCGGCTGACGGCCCGAGGACCACGTACGCCAGCCCGACCAGCACGGACTCGGCGGCCAGCACGGCCACGCCGATCCGGCGGGATATCCGGCGGTTCCGGAAGTCGCGCAGGAACCGGGCGGCGGCGAACGTCACCACGAACAGGGCCGCGAACACGATCAGGTCGGCCAGCCCGAGGTAGCGGCGGGCCAGGTCCGGGTCCGACCAGAGCTTCGACGCCGGCTGGACCAGGTAGACCAGCCAGATGGCGGCGAACATCCAGCCCACCCGGCTCCACCGGCCACGCGGGCCCATGAGCTCGGGCGACACGGGCGGGCGCCCGGCCTCCGGAACTGGAACGCTCGCGGCGGAATCGTCCGGGGCGGCGGAGCCGGGGCTGGCCGGGCCGGGCCGGTCGCGCGGCTGGGCGGGCGCGGTCATGAGGCTGGCCCGCCGGGCCCGGGCCACGCGTTGGCGGCCGGGCTGGTCATCGGGGCCGGCCGGAACGGGGGGAACCGCATACCCCGAGTCTGCTCGATGATCGGGCTGAGGGCCACTCACCCGGTCCAGCATCGAGGCCGGCGCCGCCCGGGTCACCGGCGGGCCGGGGTCCGGCCACGCGTCCGTCATGCTCTGATCATGGCGTCCGGGACGGATGCCCCCGGATGCCGCGCGTCATGCCCGGGCCATGACAGATGTCATGGCCCGGGCACCAGCGCGACCTGTTCAGGGCCCGACGGGAAGTCCGGCGCGGGCCCAGGCCTGGAACCCGCCCACCAGGTCGGTCGCCGCGTACAGGCCGAGATCCTGCAGTGCGGCGGCGGCCAGGCTGGAGGTGTAGCCGGCCGAGCACATCACGATGACGCGCAGGTCGTAGGACCCCGCTTCGGGCAGCCGGGCCTCGGACGCCGGGTCCAGGCGCCACTCCAGGACGTTGCGCTCGATCACCAGGGCGCCCGGCACCTGGCCCTCGGTGTCGCGCTGGGCCTGCGGCCTGATGTCCACCAGCAGCGCCCCCTGCTGCATGGCCGCCCACGCCTGGGCTGGCTCCAGCCGGTCGAGCCGGCGCCGGGCCTGCGCCAGCACCTCGCTGATCGGCCGGGCCCCCGGCGGTGCCGTGCGGATCACCAGCGCTCCCCGGCGGCCTCCACGGCGGCCAGCACCAGGCCGCTGCGGGTCAGTTCGTAGCGGCGCATGCCGGACAGCGGCGGGGAGTACGCGTGGATGCTCACCGCGGGCGCGGCCGATTCGTTCACGACCTCGTGCACGTGACGCGGCCCGAATGACCTGGCCCGGCCCGTCCTGAATGAGGTACTGGCCAGCGCCGGGTGGCCCGCGGCGGGCGTGCGTTCCTGAAGCTCCCCCGCGACCACGGTGAACGCGCCTGACGAGCCACAGTGGTCATGGAATCCGGTGCGCTGCCCCGGCAGCCAGCTGAGCAGCCACACCTCATGGTTCTCGCCGCGCTCCAGCCGCTGGTACCAGCGCTCGCCCTCGGAGTAGCGGACCAGGCTGGCCCACTCCCCCGCGGAAGCAGCCAGGCGCACGAGGTCAGCGAGCCGGGCCCGGTCGAGGGAGGCGCGGCCTGGCTGCTGGCGGACTTCAGTGTTCGCGAGAGGCATCCTAGTTATCCGATCGTTACGATAGGAATATGGCGTATCCAGAGGTTAGCACGGCCTGCCCGCCTGGTCCGGGGTACACGCCAGGAGGGCAGCGGCGCGCCGCAGATACACGTTTGCCCCGGGCCGGGAACGCCGGCCAGACTGGCGGAGAACGGCGCCGGGGGCGCCATCAGGCGCAGGGCCGCGCCACGGGGTTCTCGGGCAAGCACATCGCATCTCGCGATATGACTTGACAGCTTCAGTCAACGCGATACATCGTGTATCCCGATACGCACCGGGCGGCCCGGCGGCCCGCGTCCAGGGGAGGAACCGTGACCACTGACCCAGCCCGCTCGGGGGCATCCAGCGCGGGTCACCGCTGGGCGCATCGCATCGCGGGCCTGCCCAGCGGGCGGCGCACCAAGTGGGCCGTGCTGGCCTTCTGGGTGATCGTGATCGCGCTGACCGGGGCCCTGGCCGGGAAGCTGATGGGCGTCGAGAAGAACGACGCCTCCGCGTACCTGCCCGCCTCAGCGGAGTCAACCCAGGCGCTCACGCTGCAGGACCACTTCACCTCGAAGAACCTGAATCCCGCGGTCGTGGTCTACGTGCGGCCCTCCGGGCTGACCCGAGCTGACCTGGCCAAGATCGCCGCGGACGCCAGGCAGTTCGCCACGCTGAAGGACGCCGGGAAGGTCATCGGCCCGATCCCGTCCCGGGACCGCCAGGCGGCCGAGGTCCTCATCGAGGCCCATCTGGGCTTCAGCAGCGGGATCACCAGCTTCGTCAACCGCGTGCACAGCATCGGGTCCGCGGGGGATCCCGGGCTGCACGTGTACGTGACCGGTCCCGCCGCCAGTGCGGCCGACTCGGTCAAGATCTTCAAGGGCATCGATTCCACCCTGCTCTACGCCACCCTCGGGGTGGTCATCGTGCTGCTCCTGCTGACCTACCGCAGTCCCATCCTCTGGCTGCTGCCGATCATGTCCGCGGGTGTCTCGCTGATCGCCGCCGAGGCCGTGATCTACGAGCTCGTCGTGCACGAGGGCCTGGTCGTCAACGGGCAGACCGCGGGCATCCTGGTCGTCCTGGTCCTGGGCGCCTCGACGGACTACGCACTGCTGCTGATCGCCCGGTACCGCGAGGAGCTGCGCAGGCACGAGGACCGGCACGAGGCCATGGCCGTGGCCATGCGGCGGGCCGGGCCCGCGATCTTCGCCAGCGGCCTGACCGTGATCGCCGCGATGCTCTGCCTGCTGGCCGCGGACTCGGCCGACATCTCCGGGCTGGGCCCGGTCGCCGCGATCGGCGTCGGGGTGGGCCTGCTGGCCATGATCACGCTGCTGCCCGCGCTGCTGGTCATCACGGGCCGCTGGGTGTTCTGGCCGCTGCGGCCACGGTACGGCTCGCAGGACCCCACGAGCCGCGGGCCGTGGGCCCGGGTCGGCACCCGCATCGCCCGCCGCCCCCGCCCGGTCTGGATCGTCACGGCGGTGCTGCTCGCCGTGGCCACGCTCGGCCTGATCGGCTTCTCGTTCGGCGCGCTCACCCAGGCCCAGTCCTACCGGGGCACGCCCAGCGCGGTCGCGGGCGAGCGGGTCCTGGCCCGGCACTTCCCGGCGGGCGCCGGGAGAGCCGGTCTACGTGATCGGCCAGGCCCAGGCACGCCGCGCCGCTGCGCGCCGCGCTGGCCCGCACCCGGGGCATCGCCGCGGTCAGCCCGCCACAGGTAAAGGACGGGCTGGTGCTGCTGCAGGGCACGCTGGCCGTGCCGCCGGACAGCCAGGCCGCGTATAGCGTGGTCAGCCGGGTCAGGGACGCCGTGCATGCGATTCCCGGCGCGGACGCCAAGGTCGGCGGGGCCACCGCGATCAACGCCGACGTGCAGCACTACGCCATCCGGGACCGGAACGTCATCATCCCGCTGATCCTCCTGGTCGTGCTGGTCATCCTGGGCGCTGCTGCTGCGCGCGGTGGTCGCGCCGCTGATCCTCATCGGCACCGTCATCTTGTCCTTCGGCGCCGCGATCGGCCTGTCCTCGCTGGCCTTCCGCCACCTCTTCGGGTTCGCCGGGGCGGACAACTCCATGCCCTTGTTCGCCTTCGTGTTCCTGGTCGCCCTGGGCATCGACTACAACATCTTCCTGATGACCCGGGTGCGGGAGGAGTCGATCAAGGCCGGGACGCACCGCGGGATGCTGACCGGGCTGGCCGCCACCGGCGGCGTGATCACGTCGGCGGGCCTGGTGCTGGCGGGCACGTTCGCCACGCTCGCCACCCTGCCCCTGGTCATCCTCACCGAGATCGGCTTCACGGTGGCGCTCGGGGTCCTGCTGGACACCCTGGTGGTCCGGTCGGTCCTGGTGACCGCGCTGACCCTGGACATCGGGCGGCACATGTGGTGGCCCAGCCGCCTCGCCGCCCGGCGCGACGACGAGGCCGCGGACGAGCCGTCCGGGCAGCTGTCCCGCGCCCAGTGACCGGCCGGCGGCGCCGGGCGCCCCGCCGCGGCCCGCAGCGGGGCTCCCCGCGGGCGGGACGGGTCCTGCTGGCACGTACAGTTAGCTGCCGTGGGATCAGGTTCAGGCCGCGCAGGCTTCCCGGAGCCGGATGGGCTCGTGGTCCGCACCGTCCCGGTCGCCGATCCCGGTGACCTGGTGGGCCAGCTCCCCGGGCCCGGGCCGCTGGCCTGGATCCGCCGCGGCGAGGGCCTCGTGGGCTGGGGTGAAGTGGCCCGGGTCACGGTGCCGGCCGGCCAGGACCGCTTCACCGCGGCCGACAAGTGGCTGCGGGCCCTGCTGGACGGCGCGCAGGTCGAGGACCGCGTGGGCGCGCCCGGCTGCGGGCCGGTGGCCTTCGGCAGCTTCACCTTCGACCCCACCTCCGAAGGGTCCATCCTCATCCTGCCCCAGGTGGTGCTGGGCCGGCGCGCGGGCCAGGCGTGGCTCACCACGATCACCGGGCGGCCGCCCGCCCCGCCCGCGCCGCCGGGACCGCCAGGCGGGCCGCGGCTGGCCCCGGCCCGTGACGCCGCCCGGCCCCCCCTGGCCTGATCCGCTGGCACGACGGCAGCCTGACCGCGCCGCAATGGGAGCGGGCGGTCGCGACGGCGGTGGAGCGGATCAGGGCGGGCCGGCTGCAGAAGGTCGTGCTGGCCCGTGATCTGTACGCGTCGGCCTCGGGACCTGATCGATGAGCGGCTGCTGCTGGAGCGGCTGGCGGCCCGCTACCCGGACTGTTACACGTTCGCCTGCGGCGGGCTGGTCGGGGCGACCCCGGAACTGCTGATCAAGCGGCAGGACGGGCAGATCAGCTCGCTCGTGCTGGCGGGCACGGCACCCCGGGACGATGACCCGGACCGGGACGCGGCGCTCGGCGCCGCGCTGCTCGCCTCGGCCAAGGACACCGAGGAGCACGGGTACGCGGCGGCCGGGGTGCGGCAGTCCCTGGCCCCGCTGTGCGACCAGCTGACCGTGGCCCCGCGGCCCGAACTGCTCCGCCTGGCCAACGTGCAGCACCTCGCCACCGCGATCAGCGGCCGGCTGGCGGTGCGGGCCGACGGCACGATCCCGTCGGTGCTCGCGCTCGCCGACGCGCTGCATCCCACCGCGGCGGTGTGCGGCACCCCGGCCGAGACCGCGATGGAGCTGATCCGGGAGCTCGAGGGCATGGACCGGGGCCGTTACGCCGGGCCGGTCGGCTGGGTGGACAGCGCGGGGAACGGCGAATGGTGCATCGCGCTGCGCTGCGCCGAGGTGGACGGGACCCGGGCCCGGCTGTTCGCGGGCGGCGGCATCGTGGCCGACTCCGACCCCGCCGCCGAGCTCGCCGAGGCCCAGGCCAAGTTCCGCCCCATGCAGTCCGCCCTCGAAGGCTGAGGGCACCCCCGGCGGAGCCGGGCGCACAGCCGATATCGCCCGTAGGCGGTTTGGGCCAGGGAAGCTGCTCTGCCCGGATGCACGCCCCCGCCGGAGGCGGGGGCGTGGAGACGGGCCCCGGCGAAGCCGGGCGCACAAGCCCGTACCGCCCGTAGGCGGTTTGGGCCAGAAAATCAGTGCAGGCGGACCCGGGGGTCCAGCACGGCGTAGAACGCGTCCACGACGATGTTCGCCACCACCACGGCGGCAGAGGCCAGGATGACCACGCCGATGATCACCGGCAGGTCCTGCTGGGTAATGGACGCCACCGCGGTGTACCCGAGGCCCGGCATCGAGAAGACGACCTCGGTGATGACCGCGCCGCCGAGCAGGATGCCCACGTCCAGGCCGAACTGGGTGACGATCGGGGTCAGCGCCGCCCGCAGCGAGTGCCGGAAGATGACCCGCCGCTCGGACAGCCCCTTGGCCCGGGCGGTGCGGATGTAGTCCTCGTTCATCACGTCCAGCATCGACCCCCGGGTCAGCCGGGTGTAGGTCGCGGCCGACACCAGGGCCAGCGTGAACCAGGGCAGGATCAGCGAGCGGAACCACCCGGTCGGGCTCTGGCTGAACGGGATGTACGTGGGCGGGAACGCGTGGATGCCGTGGATGGTGAGCTCGTAATAAAAGATCAGCAGCAGCAGCAGCCCGAGCACGAACGTCGGCATCGAGTAGAAGAACAGGGCCAGCCCGGTGAAGAGCCGGTCGGCGAACGTCCGCGACTTGACCGCGGACAGTATGCCGCTCAGCACGCCCAGCACCACCCAGATGATGGCGGCCCCGATGACGAGGGACAGCGTGATCGGGAACGCGGCCTTCAGCACCGAGTTCACCGACTGGCCGTGGTAGAAGGAGTACCCCAGGTTGCCGTGCAGCAGCAGCCAGACGAAGTGCCAGTACTGCACGTAGATGGGCCGGTCGAGCTGCAGGCGCTTGGTCACCTCCTCGATGACCTGCGGCGTGGCGTTCTTGCCGGCCAGGACCCGGGGTACCTGCTTCGCGCCCGGGCCGATGAAGAAGATCGCGAAGACGCCGACGGTGATGAGCCAGAGCACGATGATGCCCTGGAAGATGCGGCGGATCAGAAAGCGGGCCACGTGAACTCCCTAGACGAACAGCTGGCCGCCGCGCGGGTCGAACGCATCCCGCACGCCATCACCAAAGATGTTGAACGCGAGCGTGGTGATCAGCAGCGCCAGGCTGGGGAACACCAGGTACCACCACGCCCCGTACTCGAACACGGTCTGCGAATCCGCGATCATCGCCCCCCAGTCCGAGGTGGGCGGGGGGATGCCGACGTTGAGGTAGGAGAGGGACGCCTCGGCCACGATCGACACCGGGATCAGCAGGCTCATGTAGACGATGATCGGGGCGATCACGTTGGGCAGGATGTCGATGAACATGATCCGCCAGGGACCCGCGCCCAGCGACCGGGCGGCCTCGACGTACTCCTTCTCCCGGATCGACAGCACCTGGCCACGGATGATCCGGCCGACGGACGCCCAGCCGAGGAACCCGATGACGATGAGCAGGACCACCAGGCCCGGGCCGATCACGGTGACCAGGGAGATGGCCAGCAGCAGGAACGGGATGGCGAGCAGCCAGTCCATGAGCCGGGCCAGCAGCGTATCGGTGAGGCCGCCGAAGTACCCGGCGGCCAGGCCGACGATCGCGCCGGTCGCGACCGAGATCACCGAGGCCAGCACGCCGACGATGAGCGAGACCCGGGCGCCATAGGCAATCCGGACCAGGATGTCACGCCCCAGCGTGTCGGTGCCGAGCAGGAAAGCGCTGGACGGGCCGAGCGGCTGGCCGCTGGCGTTCACCCCGATCGGTGCGGGGAACTGCTGGTTAGGGCCGTGGCCGACGATCGCGGCCACGACTGGCGCGAAGATAGCCACGAGGATGATGAAGCCGATCACGCCGAGGGAGATCATCGACGCCTTGTCGTGCAGCAGCCGCTGCATGGCCAGCCGCCAGGGGCTGCGCCCCTCGATCTTCTTCGCGGCGCCCTCGACCTCGGTGCCCGCGCGCGGCCGCCGATCCCGCGTGGGCCTGCTCGGAAGCTTCCGGAATGTTCAAAGCCATGATGTCACTTCCCTGGTGCAGGCTCAGGCGCTGCCGAGCAGCCCGGACTCGATCACGCGGTCTTCGGCGGAGATGGTGGGCCGGGCCTTGGAGATGTCTTCCCCGTCCTCGACCGGGAAGTGGCACGCGGCCAGGTGGTCCGCCCCGTCGCCGAGCCGCGGCTCCAGCACGGGATCGGAGTCCACGCACGTCGGGGCCGCCTTGGGGCACCGCGGGTGGAACCGGCAGCCCGAGGGCGGGCTGATCGGCGAGGGCACGTCCCCGGCCAGGATGATCCGCTCCCGCTGGCCGGCCTTGTCCGGGTCCGGGACCGGGACCGCCGACAGCAGCGCGTCGGTGTAGGGGTGCCGCGGGTGGGCCCAGAGGTCATCGACCGGCGCGAGCTCGGTCACCTGGCCCAGGTACATGACGGCCACGGAGTTGCTCACGTGCCGCACCACGGACAGGTCGTGCGCGATGAAGATGTAGGTCAGGCCCAGCTCTTTCTGCAGGTCCGCCAGCAGGTTGATGATCTGCGCCTGGATCGACACGTCCAGCGCCGACACCGGCTCGTCGCAGACGATCAGCTTGGGCCGGAAGGCCAGCGCCCTCGCGACCCCGATGCGCTGCCGCTGGCCGCCGGAGAACTCAGCCGGGAACCGGTTGAAGTGCTCCGGGTTCAGCCCGACCAGCTCCATGACCTCCTGGACCTTGCGCTTGCGCTCCTGGCCGGTGGCCGTGTTGTGGATCGCGAACGGGTCCCCGATGATCGACCCGACCCGGCGCCGCGGGTTCAGCGACCCGTACGGGTCCTGGAAGATCATCTGCATCTCGCGCCGGAACGGCCGCATCTGCCGTGGCTTGAGCTTGCTGATGTCCCGGCCGTCGAACGTGATCCGCCCCGAGGTGAGGTCGTACAGCCGCAGGACGCAGCGGGCCAGCGTCAACTTGCCGCAGCCGGTCTCGCCGACCAGGCCGAGCGTCTGGCCCCGGCGGACCTCCAGGCTGACCCCGTCCACCGCGTGCACGTACTCCCGGTCGCGCCGGAAGAGTGCCGAGGACTGCACGGGAAAGTACTTGACCAGGTTCTCTATCCGCAGCAGGACATCGTCGCCCGCCGCGGGCTCCGGCGCCGTGGCCGTGGTCTCCGCGTTCATCACACCGTCCCCTTACGCTTCAGCCTGTGCCGGAAGTGCCTCGCCCACGACTTTGCGCCGTAGCTCGTTGCGCGCCGCCATGTCGTGCGGAAGCCAGCACGCCGACAGGTGGGTCGCATCGTTCCCCACCGCGGCCAGGGGCGGGGTCTCGGTGCGGCACCGGTCCATCACGTAGATCGCAGCGCGGAGCGAACGGGCAGCCCGGCGGGAGACTGATCAGGCTGGGCGGCTGGCCATGGATGGGCTGGAGCCGCTCCCGCTCGCCGCCGTAGGCCGGCAGCGACAGGAGCAGCCCCTCGGTGTAGGGGTGGTGGTGGGCGAAGAACATGGTGCGCAGGTCGGCCTTTTCCATGACCGCCCCGGCGTACATCACCTGCACGTTGTCGGCCACATCCGCGATGACGCCCAGGTCGTGGGTGATGAGGATGACCGCCGTGCCGAACTCTTCCTGCAGGGTCTTGATGACCGCCAGCACCTGGGCCTGCACGGTGACATCGAGCGCGGTCGTCGGCTCGTCGGCGATCAGCAGCTTGGGGTTCAGCGACATCGCCATCGCGATCATGGCGCGCTGCCTCATGCCGCCGGAGAACTGGTGCGGGTAGTCGTCCACCCGGCGGTCCGCCTGCGGGATCCCGACCAGCTTGAGCAGCTCGACGGCCCGGGCCCTGGCCTGCGCCTTGGACATGTCGTGGTCGTGCTGGCGGATCATCTCCACGATCTGCCAGCCGACCTTGTAGTACGGGTGCAGGCTCGACAGCGGGTCCTGGAAGATCATGCCGATCTCGGCCCCGCGGATCTTGCGCATCTCACCCTCGCCGAGCGTGAGCAGGTCCCTGCCCTCGAACATCGCCCGGCCGGTGATCCGCGCCGCGCGGGTGAGGCCCATGATCGTCTGTGTCGAAACGCTCTTGCCGGAGCCTGACTCCCCGACGATGCCGAGGGTCTGCCCGGCATCGACCGCGAAGGAGACCCCGCGCACCGCCTGCACGATGCCGTCAGCGGTCCTGAAGGACACGTGCAGGTCGTCAACCTCGAGCAGGGCCACGCTACCTACCCTTCCCCACCTCAAAGGCCCGGGCTCGGCATGTTTGCGCAGCCCAGACCCTGCAATGACTGTAATCCCGGCCGGCCGCCCCGCGGTAGATACCGCGGGGCGGCCGGTTGACTCGATCAGCTTACGTTCCGTGACGAATCTTGCGACCGTCACGAAATGTTCGAGTCGGGATCATCCCGGCGAGCTCATCCAGATATTCGTCGGGTCGAACTGCTGGATCGCCGGAACGTACACCGCGTTGTGCACGTAGCTGGCGTGGTACAGCGGCTGGTTCGGGTTGACGATCGGGTAGAACGGGGCGTCCTTCATGACCGCCTCGTCCGCCTGGGCCCAGATCGTCGCGGCCGAGCTGGCCGACGCCGCGCTGGCGCCCTTGGCGATCAGGGACGTCACCGAGGGGTTGTTGTAGAACCCGAAGTTACTGCCGATCGGCGGGTAGGAGGCCGGGCCGGAGAACAGCGGGTTGAAGAACGACACCGCGGCATCCCCGTACCAGTCCGGGCCCCACCCGGCGAGTGAGAGATCCCACGTGCCCTTCTTGGCCACGCTCGGCACCTCCATGTACTTCACGTAGAAGTCCGCGGGGGTGGCCCCGAGCAGCTTGATCTTCACGCCGATGTTGGACAGGTCGCTCTGCAGCGTCTGCGCCATCTTGGTCGCGACCGTGCTGGACGGCCGGTACAGCAGCGTGAGGTTCAGCCCGTTCTTGTACCCGGCGGCCGCCAGCAGCTGCTTGGCCTTGGTCGGGTTGTACGGGTACGGGTTGTAGCCCGCCGGCACGTCCTGCGACCCGTTGATCCCGGTCGGGCAGCACGTGGGTGAGTGCCACTCCCTGGGTCGGGCCGCCGTTGTCGGTGAGCAGGTGGGCCCGGTTGATGCCGTAGCTGAGCGCCTGCCGGACCGCGACCTTCTTCAGCGCCGCGTTGTTGTTCGGCGACACCGCGTTGAAGACGAGGTACGGGTTGGTGGAGTAGGTGGAGCCGAGGTTGAAGTTGTGGTTCAGCCCCTGCTTCATCTGGGCCTGCAGGCCCGGGTCCGCGCCGACCGGCGGGAACGCGTCGAACTCCATGCTGGCTGAGGCCGTGTTGGTCTGCAGCTGCTGCTGGACCGCGGGCTCGTTGCCGGTCTCCGAGACCTTGATCTCGTTGACGTAGGCCTTGCGGATCGGGTCCGTGCTGGCCTTCCAGGCCGGGTTGCGGACGAAGACGATGCTCCGCGTGGGCACGTAGCTCTGGATCTTGTACGGCCCGTCGGCGATGATGTGCTGCCCTCGCGGGCCGCTGGCGGGCAGGTAGTTCAGGCTCTCCACCGGCGCGGGCGCGAAGGCGTCCAGCTGCAGCATGTCCGGGAAGTAGCTGGCCGGGTGGACCAGGTTGTAGGTGATCGTCTGCCCCGAGGCCTTCACACCCGAGATCTGGTGGGTGTCGATGTAGTTCTTGATGGCCGAGACGGAGGTGGACGAGACCTTGGCGAAGCCGGCGCAGAACTGCTGGTAGCCGACGATCAGCGCCTCGAAGTCCGGCAGGCCGCCGAACGGCTGGGTCGGGTTGCAGTCCCGCTTGAGGCCGAGCAGCGCGTCAGCCGCCGTGACCTGCCGCGGCGGGCTGGTGTCCCACATCGCGCCGGTGCGGATCGTCACCGTGTACGTCTTGCCGCCGTTGGAGACGGTCGGCAGCGCGGTGGCGAGGTCGGGCGCGACCGTGGTCGTCTTGCCCGGGGTGGCCGGGTAGGCGTACAGCAGCCGGAGCCAGGGCCGCTGGCCCAGCGCGCCGATCGTGTAGTAGGAGACGTTGTAGTCCATGAAGTCAACGTCGCCCTGGCCGAGCATGTTCAGCGTGCCGCCCTTGGTGGGCGACCCGGACCCGGGGTTCACTCCCTGGAGACCATAGGTCTGCGAGCCCGCTGACGTGCCGCTGACGTCGAGCCGCCGCTACCGCTGCTGCCGCCACAGGCGGTAGCCACGAGCGCGAGGACGGCCACGCCTACGGCGGCCGCATAGCCCCGCGTGCGTATGCGCATCGACACATTCCTCCTTCTAGTGTTCCGCCGCGAAGTTCGTCCGCGGAGCATAGGACCCATGGGCCGATCCGTCCCACGGTCTGGCGGCACGCCAAGAGCGGCGTCCGACCGGATCATGCTAGGACCGGGTGGCCGCAGTGGTGAACAGGCATGATGCTGCCGCCCCGAATCGTGACCCGACGGTAATCTGACCCTTATCAGACCGCTACCGGGGCCGTCCCGATGCGGCATACCGGGGCGCCAAGGTATAGAGTTGACGCCCTTCCCGATTGGCCGGGTCTCCCCCGTCATCCGGCACAACCGGCGCTTCCCGGCGAAAGCGGCGAAAAGGATCACCGCGGACGGCGGCTGTGACCGGGATTTTTTCCTTTGACGGCCGTCCGGCCTCCCCGCCGTCCCGGCGGGCCGAGGCGCAGCGCCGTGATGGCCGCCGCCGCGGCCGCCGCCGCAGCCGCCGCCGCAGCGCGGTGCCCGGCGGCCCGGTCCGCGGGCACCTCGACGATCCGGATCCCGTCGCCCTTGAGCGCGTCCGGCAGGTCCGCCGCGGCCGTCAGCACCGTGTGCCCGATCCCGGCCGCGGCGGCCAGGCCGGCCAGGCGGGCCCCGTGCGGCGTGCCGAAAACCCGCTCGAACGGGGCGGGCACCGCGGCCTGCTCCAGGGTGGAGAAGATGCCGCCGCCGTCGTTGTTGGCGACCACCAGGACCAGGTCGGGCCGGTCTTCTCCCGGCCCGGCGAACAGCCCGGCGAGTCATGCAGGAAGGCCAGGTCACCCAGCAGCGCGGCGGCCGGGCCACCGCCCGCCGCCTGGTGCGCGAGCGCGGCCCCGGAGGCCGAGGAGATCAGCCCGTCGATCCCGCTCGCCCCCCGGCTGGCCAGCACCCGCAGGCCGCCGCGGGGGGCCAGCTGCCGGTCCAGGTCGCGGATCGGCAGGCTGGACGCGGCCCACAGCAGCGCCCCGCCCGGCAGCGCGGCGGCCAGGTCGCGGGCCAGCCGCGGCTCGGTCAGCGCGCCGCCGGTGTCCAGGACCGCGTCCACCGCGCCGCGGGCGGCCGCGTCCGCCCGCTGCCAGCGGCCCAGCCAGCCGCGGGGGCGGGCGGCCGGCAGGCCGGCCAGCCGGACGGCCACGGCCACGTCGGTGGCGGTGCGCGCCGGGTCCGCCCAGCGGCCCGGGCCCTGGGCCAGGACCACCTGCCGGGCGCCGTCCGCCGCGGCCTGGCGCAAGAACGCCGTCTGGCCCCGGGACAGCCCCGGCCGGCCGGCGCAGACCACCAGGTCAGGACGGTGCGCGGCCAGGAACGCCGGGTGCTCGAGGAGGTAGGGGTAGGCGCCGAGCGCGTGCGAGCCCTGCCGCGCCCCGGACGACGGCTCGGCCAGCACCGGCCAGCCCGCCGCGGCGGCCAGCCGGAGCAGCCCGGCCGGGTCCGCCACCCCGTCCCCGGCCAGGATCACGCCCCGCTCGGTCCACGGCAGGTCCAGCGGCCCGCCCGGCCCCGCCCCGGCCCACCGGGTCCACGGGGCCCCGCCCGGCCGGCCGTCCAGCGGCTCCGGCCAGCCGCCCGGGCCGCCGGCGCCGCGGCGTCCGGCAGGCCCGGCACCAGCGGATCCCGCAACGGCAGGTTCAGGTGCACCGGCCCGGGAAAGCCGCCGTCCGCCCCGGACGCCGCCGCCCACGCGCGGCTGGCCAGCGACCGCCAGTACGCGTTCATCCCCGGGCGGGCCTCCGGCACCCCCGCCTCGGCGAACCAGCGGACCGCCCCGCCGTAGAGCTTGAGCTGGTCGATGGTCTGGTTGGCGCCGGTGCCGCGCAGCTCGGGGGGCCGGTCGGCGGTCAGGACCAGCAGCGGGACCCCGGACTCGTCCGCCTCGATCACCGCCGGGTGGAAGTTGGCCGCCGCCGTGCCCGAGGTGCAGACCAGCGCGGCCGGCCGCCCGCTGGCCTTGGCCAGCCCCAGGGCCAGGAACGCCGCCGACCGCTCGTCGATCCGCACGTGCAGCCGGAGCCCGGCGCCGGGTTGGCTGGCCCGGTCAAACAACGGCGATGGCCAGGGGCGCGCTGCGTGACCCGGGGGCCAGCACGACTTCGCGCAGGCCGCCGCGGACCAGCTCGTCGACCAGGGTGCGGGCGAAGGCAGTCGAGGGATTCACGGTGCGCACGCCGGCCCGGTCAGGCCGGCCCGGCCGGGGCGGCCGCGCCGAGGAATTGCGCGGCAGCTGCCACCCGGGCGCGCCACGGAGCGGGATCTGACTCCCAGCGGTCAAGCCGTTGCGGAGAAAGAGGCAGGCCGGCGAACCGGCAGGTAACCGGCCTGCGCAGCCAGCGGATCGGCGGTGACGTCCCCGGCCAGCAGGCTCATCGTGGCCAGTCCGCAGGCGTACGGCAGGCTGGGCAGCGCCGCCGCGAGCGCCACCCCGGCGGCCAGCCCGACCGACGATTCCACCGCGCTGGACACCACGACGGGCAGCCCGCACGCCTCCGCGACCCGCAGCGCGGCCGCGACGCCACCCAGCGGCTGGGCCTTCAGCATCACGATGTCCGCCGCGCCCGCGGCCCGGACGGCCAGCGGGTCCTCGGCCTTGCGGACCGATTCGTCCGCGCAGACCGGGATGTCCACCCGGCGGCGCAGCGCAGCCAGCTCGTCCAGGGTGGCGCAGGGCTGCTCGGCGTACTCGAGCCCGAACCGGCCCAGCGCGCCGAGCATCCGGGCGGCGGTGTCCACGTCCCATCCGCCGTTGGCGTCCACCCGGATCCGGCCGGCGGCGCCCAGCGCGTCGCGCACCGCCTCGACCCGGGCGATGTCGTCGCCAGCGGCCTGGCCGCGCTCGGCGACCTTGACTTTCGCGGTGCGGCAGCCGGAGCCGGACACGATGCGGTGCGCCTGCTCCGGTCCCACCGCGGGCACCGTGACGTTGACCGGGACCCGGTCGCGGGCCGGCGCCGGCCAGCCGTCCCAGGCCGCCTCCAGGGCGCAGGCCAGCCAGCGGGCGCATTCGCGCGGCCCGTACTCGGCGAACGGGGAGAACTCCCCCCACCCGGCCGGGCCCTCGATCAGCGCCCCTTCCCGGACCGTGATGCCGCGGAAGCGGGTGCGCATCGGGATCGCGAACGCGCGCAGGCCCGGTAGCGCGGCCGCGACCCGGTCCCGTGCTTCCGGGTCAGCGTCGACCACTGCAAGACCCTCCCGGTTCATCCCTGATCTGCCCGGATAACCTTACGTCGATGACCTCCCGCCCCTTGCACGCAGTGCTGCTCCCCGCGGCCGCGGGGGCGCAGCGGCTGATGGAGGCGCTGCGCGGGGCCCTGGACGGCACCGGCCCGGCGCTGCTGCCGGTCGATCCCAGGCTGCCCGCCGAGCAGGCCGGGGCCCTGCTCCGGGCGCTCCGCCCCGCCACCGTGGAAACCCAGGGCGGCATCCAACGGCTCGACCCGGGTGACTCCCCGGGGGTGGCCCCGGGTACCGCCGTGGTGATCGCCACCTCCGGGTTGACCGGGGAGCCCAAGGGTGTCGAGCTGAGCGCGGCGGCGCTGCGCCATTCGGCGCGGGCCAGCCTGGGCCGGATCGGCGCCCGGCCCGGCGAGGCGTGGCTGTCCTGCCTGCCGCCGAGTCACATCTCGGGCCTGCAGGTGTTCCTCCGCTCGCTGCTGTCCGGCGGGGCGCCGGTGGTCCTGGACCGGCTCGACGCCGGGAACGCCGGCCGCGGGGCCGGCGGGTACGTGTCGCTGGTGCCGACTCAGGTCCGGCACCTGCTGGACGAGCCCGGCGGGCGGGAGGCGCTGGCCGGGTTCCGCGCCATCCTGGTCGGCGGGGCCGCGGTGCCGGCCGGGCTGCGCGCCGAGGCGGCCGCCGCGGGGGCCCGCGTGATCACCACCTACGGGATGTCCGAGACGTGCGGTGGCTGCGTCTACGACGGTGAGCCGCTGGACGGGGTGTCGGCCCGGATCGGTCCCGGCGGCCGGATCCAGCTGGCCGGCCCGGTCCTGTTCTCGGGGTACCGGGGGCGGCCCGGCCTGACGGCGGCCGCCCTGGACGGCGGCTGGTTCGTGACCTCCGACGTGGGCGAGCTGGACCCCGCGGGACGGCTGACGGTCCGGGGCCGCGCCGACGCCATGATCAACACCGGCGGCGAGAAGGTCTCGGCCGACGAGGTCGCGGCGGTGCTGGAGGACTGCCCGGCGGTCCGCGAGGCCGTGGTGGTCGGCCTGCCCGACCCGGAATGGGGTGAGCTGGTCACCGCGATCGTGGTGCCCGCGGACCCGGCGGCGCCCCCGGGGCTGGATGTGCTGCGCGGGTTCGCCCGCGGCCGGCTGCCGGACTACGCGGCGCCGCGGGCGGTCGTCGTGGTCCCCGCCGTCCCGCTGCTGTCCTCGGGCAAGCCCGACCTGCGGGCGCTGCGGGCGGCGGCGCAGCAGGGCTGAGCGGCCCGGCCAGGGTGACGGGCCGGCGTGAAAGGATGGTGGCAGCCTGGACTGGCCGGCCTGGCCAGGACTAACCGGCGCCGCCGGGGCGTTCTCACTGCGTGGGAGTTCAGGCGGGGGAAAGCTGGCACATGGAAGTCATCTGGGCCGGGAACCGGCGGGAGCGGCCGCCGGGCAGGAGCGTGCGGGCACAGTGGCGCGGCACGGGAACAATTGGCTCCCTCCAGCGTTAATACATAATGCCCGCGCTTCACAGTAGCAAGTGCTGCGGACCGCTGGAGCACACCGGGATCGCGGATACGTACCGGCGTATGCGCGCACTGCGTGCCCACGAAGGGAGGAGGTGCCTCGATGCCAAGGAATGCCACCGCCAGGCGGGAGCCCGAGGTTGCCGACGATGCGGCCACCATGCGGGTGGACGAGCTGATCCAGCTTGGCCGCGGCCAGGGGTACCTGTCCCTGACTGAGCTGCGCGCGGCGTTCGGCGACGCGGGCGTTTCCCCCTCGGAAGGCCGGTCCATCATCCGCGAGCTGGCGGAAGCCGGCGTCCGGCTGGGTGATGAGCCGGGCGGGGGCGCCGCCCCGGCGGGCGCGACCCCGCAGGGCCCTGCCGCGCAGGACCCTGGCTCAAAGGGCCCCAGGTCAAAGGGCACTGCTGCCCCCAAGCGAGCACGGACGGGCACGGAGGACATGACTACAGCACAACTCACCGCTTCTCGTGACGCTGCGCAGGAGCCTGCGCTGGACACCCTGGACGCCGCCGAGGCCGAGGCGGTCGCGCTGGCGGCCGCAGGTCCCGCGGAGAAGCCGGCCCCGGAGATCGCCTCGGGCACGGCCCAGCCGGCACAGGCCGAGGTGGACCTGGACGACCAGACGTCCGCCATGGGTGACTCGGTGCACACGTACCTGAAGTCGATCGGGCGGACCAGCCTGCTCACCGCCGAGCAGGAGGTCAACCTGGCCAAGCGGATCGAGGCGGGCCTGTTCGCGGAGCACAAGCTGGCCACCGAGCCTGACCTGGGCGCGGGCTACCGCCGTGACCTCGAGGAAGTGGCCGAGGACGGGCGGCGCGCCAAGGCGCACATGCTGGAGGCCAACCTGCGGCTCGTGGTCTCGGTGGCCAAGAAGTACAGCGACCGCGGCCTGTCCCTGCTGGACGTGGTCCAGGAAGGCAACCTGGGCCTGATCCGGGCGGTCGAGAAGTTCGACTACACCAAGGGCTACAAGTTCTCCACCTACGCGATGTGGTGGATCCGGCAGGCCATCCAGCGTGGCTTCGCCGACTCGGCGCGCACGATCCGGCTCCCGGTGCACGTGCTGGAGATGCTGAGCAAGCTCAGCCGGGTCGAGCGGGACATGCACCAGCGGCTCGGCCGGGAGCCCACCCCCGAGGAACTCGCCGTCGAGCTGGACCGGACCCCGGACCAGATCGAGGAGCTGCTGCGCACCAGCCGCCAGCCGATCAGCCTGGACTCCACGATCGGCGAGGACGGCGAGACCAGCATCGGCGACCTCATCGAGGACACCGACGCCCCCGAGGCGTCCGAGCTGGTGGACCGGCAGCTGATGGCCGACCAGCTCCGGCACGCGCTGGACGGGCTGACCCAGCGCGAAGCCACCATCATGGCCATGCGGTTCGGCCTGTACGACGGCAACCCGCACACGCTGGACGAGATCGGCCGGGCGCTCGGCCTGACCCGGGAGCGGATCAGGCAGCTGGAGAAGCAGTCGCTGTCCAAGCTGCGCCACCCCAGCCGGGCCCAGCCGCTGCTGGATTACGCCAGCTGACCACCGGGCCAGCTGACCACCGGGCCAGCTAAACACCGGGCCAGCCGAGCCCCTGACCTTACTGCGCCGCCACCGGCCGCCGGTGGCGGCGCAGTGCTGTGCTGGCCCGGTGCGGTGCTGGCCCAGTGCTGTACTAGTGCCGTGGATCCCACGCGTGACGAGCCGCCCGGCGCCCCGCCGCAGCGTGACCACGGAGGTCACGACGCGCCCGCCGGGGAGGAGGCACGGTACTGGCGGCACGCGGCCGTGCCCGGCGTGGACCTGCTGCGCGCCACCTACGTCACGCACCGCTACGCGCGGCACTCGCACGAGACCTACACGCTCGCCCTGATCGAGGACGGGGTGGAGGAGTTCCGCTACGGCGGCAGCCTGCTGCGGGCCGGGCGGGGGGCGGTCGCGCTGCTCAACCCGGAGATGGTGCACACCGGCCAGGCCGGCGTCCCCGGCGGCTGGTCCTACCGGGTGCTCTATCCCCCGGTCAGCCTGGTCCGCGAGGTCAGCGCGGAACTGACCGGATCCCCGGGCACCCCGTTCTTCCCGGACACGGTCGTGGACGACCCGCGCAGCGCCCGCCTGGTCCGGGCCGCCCACCTGGCCGCGGAGCATGGTGACCCGCTGGCCTCGGCCAGCCTGCTGCACGGCGCCCTGGCCGGCCTGCTGCGCGAGCACGCCCGGGCCTGCCGGCGATCCGGCCCCCGCGCGGCCCGGCCCGCGGTGCGCACCGTGGTGTCGCTGCTGCGGGAGCGGGTGACCGACCCGCCCACGCTCGGGGAACTGGCCCTGGCCACCGGGGTCGGGCCGTACGCCCTGCTGCGGGCCTTCCGGGCGGAGACCGGGCTGCCGCCACACGCTTACCTCAACCAGATCCGGGTCCGGCAGGCCCGGCGGCTGCTGGACCGCGGCGTGCCGCCGGCGCGGGCCGCCGCCGAGGCGGGGTTCGCCGACCAGGCGCACCTGACCCGGCACTTCAAGCGCATCATGGGCGTGCCGCCCGGGGCCTACCAGCGGGCCCGCGACGGCCGGGGGCTGCTCGCGGGGCCGCAATAACGTTCAAGTCAGCGGGCCGCCGCCCGCCCTAGCCTCCTGCTATGGCAGACACTTCAGCGGAGCCGGTGCGGCGGGCTGCGCGGGACGGGATCGCCCTCGGGCTGGCCGTGGGCACGTCGGGGCTGGCGTTCGGGGCGGCCGCCGTGGCGTCCGGGCTGAGCGTGGCCCAGGCCTGCGTGCTCAGCCTGGTCGCCTACACCGGCGCGTCGCAGTTCGCGCTGGCCGCCGCGGTGGCCGGGGGCGGGAACCTGATCGCCGGGACGGCCAGCGCCGTGCTGCTCGGCAGCCGGAACGGGCTGTACGGGCTGCGCCTGGCCACCCTGCTGGGCTTCCGCGGGCCGTTCCGGCTGCTGGCCGCGCTGGGCATCACGGACGAGTTGACCGCCGTGGCGCTCGCCCAGCCAGCAGGGGGCCAGCTGGGACGCGCCGCGGTCCGGGCCGGGTTCCTGGCCACGTTCGCCAGCCTGTACCTCACCTGGAACGCGGGGACGCTGACGGGCGCGCTGGGCGCGGGCCGGCTGGGCTCAGCCAGCTCGTTCGGCCTGGATGTGGTGGGGCCCGCGGCGTTCCTGGCCCTGCTGTGGCCGCGGCTGCGCGACGGCCGGACCGAGCGGGCGGTCGCGCTGGCCGGGGCCGTGATCGCGCTGGCCGCCACGCCGTTCTGCCCGCCCGGGCTCCCGGTGGTGCTGGCCGCGGCGGCCGCCCTCGGTGCCGCCCTGCTGCCGGCCGCCGCGGCCCCGGTGCCCCCGGACAGCGCACCGCTCCCCCCGGCCGCCGCGGCCCCGGTCCCCCCGGACAGCGCCGCCGGGCCGGGTGAAGGTCTGGGCGACGGGCTGGGCGGGTCTCCCCGCGGCGCGGGAGCGGCTGACGAGAGGCCGTGCCGGTGAGCGGGACCTGGATCGCCGTGCTGGTCACCGCCGTGTCCTGTTACGCGCTCAAGCTCGCGGGCCTGACCGTTCCGCCGCGGTGGCTGGCCCATCCCCGGGCGCAGCGCTTCGCCAGCCTGGTCCCGGTCGCGCTGCTCGCCGCGCTGATCGCGGTGCAGGCCTTCGGCCGCGGGCAGGCGCTGACGGCCGACCCGCCCCGGCTCGCGGGGCTGGCGGCGGCCGTCGTCGCGCTGGCCCTGCGCGCCCCGTTCCTGGTGGTGATCCTCGCGGCGGCCGTCACCGCGGCGGGGCTGCGGGCGCTCGGCCTGCCCTGACCGCCGCCGCTCACAGGTCCGGGAAGCCGAGATCCAGGTTGGGCCGGTCGATACCGCCGTCCACTTCGATGATCTTCCCGGTGACGTAGCCCGCGGCGGGCGAGGCCAGGTAGACGACCGCCGCGGCGACGTCCTCCGGGTCGCCGATCCGGCCCAGCGGCGTGGCCCGTTCCATCTGGCCGCGCAGCGCGTCGTCGGTGAGCACGATATCCAGGGCCGAGGTCGCCACCGCGCCGACCGCGATCGCGTTGACCCTGATCCGGGGAGCCAGGTCGGCCGCGGCCAGCCGGGTGTAGTGAGCCAGGGCGGCCTTGGCCGTCCCGTAGGCCAGGTAACCGCGCCCGCCCACCCGCCCGACGGCTGAGGAGATGTTGATCACGGCCGCACCGGGCGCGCCGCCCAGCAGGTACGGGACCGCCGCCCGGGTCAGGCTGTGCGCGACGGCCACGTTGAACCCGAACGCCTCCGCCAGGTGGCGCGGCGCGGTCGCCATGAACGGCCGCGGCATCGCTCCCCCGACGTTGTTGACCACGATGTCCAGCCGGCCGAACGCATCGGCCGCCGCCGCGGCCAGTCCCGCCGCCGCATCGAGGTCAGCGAGGTCGGCCGGCACCACCAGGGCCCGGCGCCCGGTCGCCTCCACCTCCCGGGCCACCTTGTCCAGCTGATCCTGCGTGCGCGCGCAGATCACCACGTCGGCCCCGGCCTGGGCCAGCGCGACCGCGGCGGCCGCGCCGATCCCCCGGCCTGCGCCCGTCACGACGGCCACCTGGCCGGTGACGCGGAAACGATCCAGGATCATGGGTCCTCCCCTGTCGCTTGCGGACGGCGAGCCGGCCAGCAAATAGAACATGCTTCACTTAGCAGTCACCGCCCGGCGGCCCCGGGCCGGCTGATCCTGGCGTGGTGCCCGGAGCCTGCCTCAGTCGTGGATGATGACCTGCCGGATGACGTCACCGCGGCCGAGCGCGCCCAGGGCGCGATCGACATCGTCGAGCTTCAGCCGCTGGGTGATCATGCCTTCGAGATCCAGCCGGCCGGCCCGCCACAAGCCGAGCAGCCGCAGGTAGTCGCGCCGGACGTCGGCCGCCCCGTAGAGCGAGCCGAGCATCACCTTGCCGTCGAAGAGCAGCTCGAACGGGGTGAACTCGACCTGCTGATCGGGCCGCCCGGCCCCGACGATCACGACGGTGCCGCCGCGGCGGGCGGCTGTCCACGCGGCCCGGATCGTCTGCGGGGTGCCCACCACCTCGAAGACATAGTCGAACCCTTCCCCGCCGGTGACCTCGGCCGAGAGCGCACCCAGCTCATCCGGGCGGACGGCGTGGGTGGCCCCGAAGCGGCGGGCCGCCTCGTGCTTGGACTCAACCGGGTCCACCCCGGCGATGATCGTGGCCCCGGAGAGCCGTGCGCCCTGGATCGCCGCGATGCCGACTCCCCCGCAGCCGATGACCGCGACGCTCGCGCCGGGCTCGACCCGGGCGGTGTTGATCACCGCGCCGACACCGGTCATCACGCCGCAGCCGACCAGCGCGGCCACTTCGTAGGGCACGTCGGGCGGGATCTTCACCGCGCCCTCCTGGGGGACCACCATCTCCTCGGCGAACGCCCCGCAGCCGGCCATACCGAACGCCGGGGTGCCCCCCACCAGGAAGCGCGGTTCGAGGTACGCGGCGATGACGTGCGTCATGCACAGGTGCGGCTCGCCGCGCACGCAGGAGGCGCAGCCGCCGCAGGGCGGCAGCCAGTTGACGATGACCCGGTCCCCGGGCGCGAGGCCGGTGACGCCGCCGCCGACCTCGATCACGTCACCCGCCGCCTCATGACCGAGAATCGCCGGCACCGGCTGGGGCAGCCCGCCGTTGCGGGCGGAGAGGTCCGAGTGGCACACCCCCGCCGCCCGGACGCGGATCCGGACCTGTCCCGGACCGGGTCCCACGACCATGACGTCGTCGCTGATGACGATCTTGCCGTCGTCGGCCGAATGGAGCACCGCGGCCCGCATGACCCACCTCCCCTCTCTCGTCACGCACGGCGGGCGCCGTCGGTAAAATAGAACAGGTTTCAGTGCGATTGCGCAAGGCGCCGCGGCCGGCCGGGCGGGCCCGCCATGCGCCCCGAGCAAGCATTCGTTAGGGCTTGCCCGGGGCTGCGATACTGATGCCGTGACGACCACGAGGAAGGGCCAGGGCGGCAGCCGGGCGGGATCCGCGGGCCCCGCGGCCGCCGACGGCGCCATCCCGTCCGAGCGCCGCACCCAGATGGTCCTGCTCGCCGGCGACCTGTTCGCCCGCAAGGGCTACCGGGCCACGACCGTGCGGGAGATCGCGGACGCCGCCGGGATCCTGTCCGGCAGCCTGTACTACCACTTCGACTCCAAGGAGTCGATCGCCGACGAGCTCTTGTCCGGCTTCATCAACGAGGTGCTCGCCGACTACCGCGCGGCGGTCGGGTCCGGCGGGGGCCCGCGCGCCGTACTGGAGCAGATCGTCCGCTCCACGAGCCGGACCCTGTCCCGGCACCGGGCCGCGCTGGCGATGCTGCAGAACGACTGGAGCTACTTCAGCACGCAATCCCGGTTCGCCTACCTGCGCACGGCGCTGCGCGAGATCGAGCGCACCTGGATCACCCAGCTTGAGCTGGGCAAGAAGTCGGGGTGCTTCCGCGCCGACCTGGACGCGAAGCTCACCTACCGGCTGCTCCGGGATGTGCTGTGGATCCCCGCGCAATGGAGCTGGACGGGCAGCGGCTACAGCACCGGCCAGGTCGTGGACGGATTCCTCCGCCTGCTCTTCGACGGCATCTCGGCCTGACGGCCCGGGCCGCCTTCCGGTCATCCGCGGGCTGGCATCCGGCCGCGCGGCTGTTACCCTCATACCAAGCAAGCGTTTGGTTACTCGGGACCGGAGGGCGCATGGGGCGGCTCGACGGCAAGGTCGCGCTCATCACCGGCGGCGCCAGGGGCATGGGCAAATCCCATGTACGGCACTTCGTGGCCGAGGGGGCCCGGGTGGTGCTCGGCGACGTGCTGGACGGCAAGGGCTCGGCCGTGGCCGACGCGCTTGGCGGGCAGTCCTGCCGGTATGTGCACCACGACGTGACCAGCGAGGCGGACTGGGACGCGGCGGTCGCCACGGCACTGGACGCGTTCGGCCGGCTCGATGTGCTCGTCAACAACGCGGGGGTGCTGAAGTTCGCCCGCATCGCCGACATGACACTCGCCGACTTCCGGCAGGTCCTCGAGGTGAATGCGATCGGCTGCTGGCTGGGCATGAGGGCGGTGATCGGCCCCATGACCGCCGCGGGCGGGGGCTCGATCATCAATATCTCCTCGATCGAGGGCTTCACCGGGGCGGCCGGGCTCTCCGCCTACAGCGCCAGCAAGTTCGCGGTCCGCGGGATGACCAAGGTCGCCGCGCAGGAACTCGGCCGTCTCGGCATCCGGGTCAACTCGGTGCATCCGGGCGGGGTGCTCACCAGGCTGACCCTCGACGCGGCCGGGACCTTCGAGCACGTCAACGCCGAGGCCTTCGTCAAGTCGATGCCCCTGTCCCGGTTCGGCGAGCCAGCCGAGATCTCGCGGCTGGTGGCCTTCCTCGCCTCCGACGACTCGTCCTACTCGACCGGCAGCGAGTTCATCGCCGATGGCGGGGTCCTGAGCGGGCCTGGCTACTGACCGAGGGAGGCCCGGCCATGGATGACCTGCTGCCACTGGACGGCAGGACGGCGGTCGTGACCGGCGCGGGTAACGGGCTGGGCCGGGCGGAATCGCTCGCCCTGGCCCGGGCCGGGGCCAGGCTGGTGCTCAACGATCTGCCCGGCGACGCGGTGCAGGCCGTGGCGGCCGAGATACGCGACGGCGGCGGGGAGGCGGTCGTGTCCGCCGGGGACGTCAGCGAGTGGGCGACCGGCCAGGAACTCCTGGCGTCGGCCCTCGGCGCGTACGGCCGGCTGGACATCCTGGTCAACAACGCCGGCGTGCTCAGGGACCGGATGATCTTCACGATGTCCGCGGAGGAATGGGATCTCGTCATCCGGGTGCACCTGCGCGGTCACTTCGTGACCACCCGCCTCGCCACCGCCCACTGGCGGGAGGCGAGCAAGCAGGCCGGCGCCCCGGTCTACGCCAGGATCGTGAACACCTCGTCCGAGGCGTTCCTGCTGGGCTCCCCCGGCCAGCCCAACTACGCCGCGGCCAAGGCCGGGATCGCCGCGCTGACGGTCACCACCGCGCGCAGCTGCGGCCGGTACGGGGTGCGGGCCAACGTGATCTGCCCCCGGGCCCGGACCAGCATGACGGCCGGCCTGATGGGCGCGCCGCCCGACGGCGCGGTGGACCCGCTGGCCCCCGGGCACGTGGCGCCGCTCGTGGTGTACCTGGCGGGCCCGGCGGCGGCCGGGATCAACGGCGAGGTGTTCGTCGTGCACGGCGGCGTCGCGGCGGTGCTGGGCCCGCCCCGGATCAGGGCGGTCTTCCTGGCCGCCGATCACGGCTCGGCCGACGGCATGTGGACCCCGGAATCGGTGCGCCGGGCGCTGGATCCGGTGTTCACCGCGGTACCGCCCGAGATCGGCTTCACCTGCGAGGACACGCTGGCCCTGGCCACCGAGACCATCGGGTTCGCCGGGCCAGGCGCGGAGGCAGGCGGATGAGCGGCCCAGGCGCATGAAGCAGCGCGATCAGGTGGCCATGTCACCGGGTGAGGTGGCCGCGCTGCTGGCGCAGGGCCGCAAGCTCCAGCTGGCCACCATCAACCAGGACGGGACCCCGCACCTGGTGGCCATGTTCTACACGATGATCGGCGGGCAGATAGCCTTCTGGACCTACCGTTCCTCGCTCAAGGCCCGCAACCTGGCCCGCGATCCCCGGCTGAGCTGCCTGGTCGAGGCGGGCGAGGAGTACTTCGAGCTGCGCGGGGTGCAGGTGTCGGGCGCCGCCCGGTGTGTCGCGGAGCCGGGCGGCGTGCTCGACATCGGCCGCCGCATCATGGCCGGGCTGAGCGGCGTGCCGGCCGGGGCGGTGGAGGAGTACGTGGCCCACGCCGCGCGCAAGCGGGTCGGGTACATCGTGGAACCGGCCCGGGTCGCCTCCTGGGATCACCGCAAGCTGCGGCCTGCGGGCTGGTGACCCCGCGGGAAGCGGTGATCGGCGGGGGGCCAGCCTCAGATCATCTCGTCGGTGAGCGGCAGCAGGACGGTCTTGAGCTCGGTATAGGACTCGATGGCGGCCCGGCCGCCCTCCCGCCGCGCCGCGCGGACGGCCGGGTCAACGTCGTCCCGGCCCGGCGACCGGGAACGAGGCCACCTCCTCGCCGGTGGCCGGATGCCTGTGGCTCCATGTCTGGCCGGACTGGGCCGGGCCCCACTGCCCGCCGATCAGCAGGGAGCCGTCCCGCAAGCCTGCCTCGTCCCGGTGCGGCTTGATCGATGCGACCATCGCTAGAGCCCCTCAACTAGAACACGTTCTACTCGTTGGGAGGGTACACCGAGCGCTCCAGCGCGGCCAGGAACGCCGGGCGCTCGCCCCCTCCGTGCAGCAGCAGGGCCGCGCCGCTGGCGTACGACGCCAGCGGGGAGGCCAGGAGCAGGCAGGCCCCGGCCACGTCCTCCGGGGTCGCGAGCCGCTGCAGCGGCACCGTCGCGGCCACCGCGGCGAGGCCGGCCTGGCCGCCGTACGCCGCGGCGGCCGACTCGGTCGCCACCAGGCCCGGCACCACGCAGTTGACCCGCACCTTCGGTGCCCACTCCACGGCCAGGCTGGTGGCCAGGCTGTGCAGGCCGGCCTTGGCCGCCCCGTAGGCGGCCGTGCCGGGCGACGGCCGGGTACCGCTGACGCTGCCGATCATGATGATCGACCCGCCGTGCGGCTGGCCCTGCATGACCGCGTTAGCGCTCTGGGCCACCTGCAGCGGCGCGGTGAGGTTCAGCTCGATCACCTTGGCGTGAAACCGCGGGGACGCGGTCGCGGCGTCCGCCTGCGGGGCACCGCCGGCGCTGCTGACCACCACGTCCACCCGGCCGAACTGGTCCACGGCCGCGGCGATGAGCCGCTCCGCCTGGTCCGGGTCCCGCACGTCGGCGCGGACGAAGGCCGCGGTGCGGCCCTCCGCGGCGGGCAGCCGGGCCTGGCCGGCGGGCTCGGTCCGGCCGCACACCAGGACGCGGGCTCCGGCTTGCAGGAACCCCCGGGCGACGGCCGCCCCGATACCCCGGGTGCCGCCGGTGACGACCACGCCCTGGCCCGCGAAATCGTCGGCGCCCACGGACCCCATGTTAGGCTGGGCGACCAAGCAAACGCTAGGTTGTGCCGTGATCAGGATCGCTGCGGGCCGTGCCCGGGCGCGATGACTGCGAGGAAGCGGCGATGGGCATCGAGCTGCACACCACCGAGGGCATCGCGACGGTAATCATCGACTTCCCGCCGGTCAACGCGCTTCCCGCCGCGGCCTGGTTCGATCTCGCCCGGGCGGTCGCCACGGCGGGCGCTGACCCGGACGTGCGGGCCGTGATCGTCGCCGCCGAGGGCCGCGGCTTCTGCGCCGGGGTGGACATCAAGGAAATGCAGCGGGCGCCGGGGCATGACGCCCTGCTCGGCGCCAACCGGGGCTGCTTCGCCGCCTTCGCCGCGGTCTACGACTGCGCGGTGCCAGTCATCGCCGCGGTGCAGGGCTTCTGCCTGGGCGGCGGGGTCGGCCTGGCCGGGAACGCCGACATCATCATCGCCGCGCAGGGCGCGACGTTCGGCCTGCCCGAGGTGGACCGGGGTGCTCTCGGCGCGGCCACGCACCTGTCCCGGCTCGTGCCGCAGCACCTGATGCGCGCGATGGTCTACACCTGCCGCACGGTGACGGCCGAGGAGCTGCTGAGCTTCGGCACGGTCGTCAACGTCGTGCCGCCACGCGAGCTGCGGGGCGCGGCGCTCGCCGTCGGCGCCCAGATCGCGGCCAAGAACCCGGCCGTCATCAGGCTGGCCAAGCAGTCCCTGAACGGCATCGACCCCGTGGACGTCAAACGGTCCTACCGCTACGAGCAGGGCTTCACCTTCGAGCTCAACCTGACCGGCGTGGCCGCTGAGGCACGCCAGGCGTTCGTGGACGGGCATTGACGGTGCGGGGCGCAGCCAGCCAGGTGATGAGCCCTGCTGACGTCGTCAGTGAGCTGCGCCCCGGCATGACGATCGGGATCGGCGGCTGGGGGTCGCGGCGTAAGCCGATGGCGCTGGTCCGCGCCATCCTGCGGTCCGGCCTGACTGACCTGACGATCGTGTCCTTCGGGGGGCCCGATGTCGGGCTGCTGATGGCCGGGGGGCACGTGCGCCGCGTGGTCTGCGGCTTCGTCTCGCTCGACACGATCGCGCTGGAGCCGCATTTCCGGCTGGGGCGCCAGAACGCGGCGGTCGGGCTCACCGAGCTGGACGAGGGGATGCTGCACTGGGGCCTGCTCGCCGCGGCGCACCGGCTGCCGTTCCTGCCGATCCGGGCCGGCCTCGGCTCGGACGTCACGCGGGTGAACCCGGAGCTGCGCACGATCCGCTCCCCCTACGCCGACGGCGAGGAACTGGTGGCCATGCCGGCCCTCCGGCTGGACGCGGCGCTCATCCACCTGAACCGCGCGGACGCCGCCGGCAACGGCCAGTACCTCGGGCCCGACCCGTACTTCGATGACCTGTTCTGCCTGGCCGCGGCGCGCGCCTTCGTATCCTGCGAGCGCATCGTGCCGACCGCGAGCCTGCTGGAAGCCGGGCCGCCGCAGAGCCTGCTGGTCAACCGGGCCATGGTGGCTGGCGTGGTGGAGACGCCGGGTGGCGCGCACTTCACCAGCTGCGTGCCGGACTACGGCCGCGATGAGGCGTTCCAGGCGCGGTACGCCGCGGCGGCCGCGGACCCCGGTGAGTGGCGGCGGTTCCGGGCCGAGTACCTGGATGGTGATGAGGCCAGCTACCAGCAGGCCGTGCGGCGGTTCGCGGAGAGCCGGACCGCGGCGGGCGAGCCGGCGGCGGCCCCGTGACCGGCGCGGGCCCGCCGAGCCTGGCCGAGGTCTGCGTGGTGGCCTGCGCCGAGGCCTGGCGCGGCGACGGCGCCATCCTGGCCAGCCCGATGGGCCTGATTCCCACCCTGGGGGCCCGGCTGGCGCAGCTCACCTTCGCGCCGGACCTGCTGCTGTCCGACGGGGAGGCCTACCTGCTCGCCCCCGGCGTCCCGGGCGGCGCCGGCCGGGTGACCGAAGGGTGGCTGCCTTACCGCTCGGTCTTCACCATGGTGGCCGCGGGCCGCCGCCACGTGATGATGGGGGCGGCGCAGATCGGCCGGTTCGGTACCCAGAACATCTCCTGCATCGGCGACTGGGCGCGGCCCCGGGCGCAGCTACTCGGGGTGCGCGGCGCGCCGGGCAACACCATCAACCACACCACCAGCTACTGGGTCCCGCGGCACACCCGCCGCGTCTTCGTCGAGCAGGTCAACATGGCCAGTGGCGTCGGCTACGACCGGGCCGCGGGTCTCGGCCCGCAGGCCGCGCGCTTCCACGAGATCCGCCTGGTCGTGACCAACCGGGCGGTGCTGGACTTCGCGACCCCGGATCACCGGATGCGGCTGCGCTCGGTGCACCCGGGAGCCTCCGTGCGTGACGTCGTGGCCGCCACCGGTTTCGAGCTGGATATCCCGGGTGAGGTGCCGGTGACCCGGCTGCCGACGCCGCCGGAGCTGGCCCTGATCCGGGGCGAGCTCGACCCGGCCGGGCGGCGTGACCGGGAACTGGCATGATCCGCACGCCGCTCACCAGCCTGCTCGGCATCTCCTGCCCGATCATCTCGACCGGGATGGGTTACGTGTCCGGCGCCCGGCTGGCCGCCGCCGCGTCCCAGGCTGGCGGCCTGGGGATCATCGCGTCGGCGACGATGAGCCCCGCTGAGCTGCGCCGCGCCATCAGGGAAGTCAGGGACCGGACCAGCGCCCCGTTCGGGGTGAACCTGCGCGCCGACGCCCCCGACGCCGGCCAGCGGATCGAGGCGATCATCGCGGAGCGGGTGCCGGTCGCCTCGTTCGCGCTCGCCCCCCGGCCGGAGCTGATCGCGACCCTGCGGGACGCGGGGGTGATCACCATCGCGTCGGTGGGCGCCCGGCGGCACGCGGAGAAGGTGGCAGCCTGGGGCATCGACGCCGTGATCGCAACGGGCGGCGAGGGCGGCGGGCACACCGGCTCGGTACCGACGAGCCTGCTGATCCCCCAGGTCGCCGACGCGGTCAACATCCCGGTGATCGCGGCGGGTGGTTTCTTCGACGGCCGGGGCCTGGTCGCCGCGCTGGCCTACGGGGCCGCCGGGATCGCGATGGGCACCCGGTTCCTGCTGACCAGCGACAGCCCGGTGGCCGACGCGGTCAAGCAGGTCTACCTGGCCAGCGACGTCACCGGCACGGTCGTCACCACCCGGGTCGATGGGGTGCCGCACCGGGTGCTGCGGACGCCGCTGGTCGAGCGGCTGGAGGCGGCCGGGCGGGTGCGCGGGCTGCTGCGGTCAGCCCGCGCGGCGGCCGCGTTCCGCGGCGTATCCGGCCTGACCTGGCCGGAGCTGATCCGCCAGGGCCGGGCGATGCGCCGCGGCACGGAGCTGACCTGGGGCCAGGTCCTGATGGCCGCGAACACCCCGATGCTGCTGCGGGCGGCGATGGTGGAGGGCCGCCCCGATCTCGGCCTCATGTCGGCGGGCCAGGTGGCCGGCCTGATCGACGACCTGCCGTCCTGCGCTGAGCTGGTCGCCCGGATCATGGACGAGGCCGCGCAGTGCCTGGGCCGCCTGGGCGGGGCCGGGCCGGGCACCGCCACCCGCGAGGCGGGCCGCGGCCGCGAGGCGGGCCCGGGCCGCTGACTCAGAGGCGCTCGATGATGGTCACGTTCGCCTGGCCGCCGCCCTCGCACATGGTCACCAGGCCGTACCGGCCGCCGGTGCGCTCCAGCGCGTGCAGCAGCGTCGTCAGCAGCCGGGCGCCGGTCGCGCCCAGCGGGTGGCCCAGCGCGATCGCTCCCCCGCTGACGTTCACCCGGGCCAGGTCCGCGCCCGTCTCACGCTGCCAGGCCAGCACGACCGAGGCGAACGCCTCGTTGATCTCGATCAGGTCGATCTGGCCCAGGGTCATTCCCGCCCGGCGCAGCGCGTGCGCGGTGGCCGCGATCGGCGCGGTGAGCATCATGACCGGGTCGTCGCCGCGCGCGCTGAGGTGGCAGATCCGGGCCCGCGGGCGCAGCCCGTGCGCCCGGACCGCCCGGGCCGAGGCGACCAGCAGGGCGGCCGCGGCGTCCGCGATCTGGCTGGCCAGCGCGGCCGTGATCCGGCCGCCTTCGCGCAGCGGGGCCAGTGCGGCCATCCTGGCCGCTGACGTATCCCGGCGCGGGCACTCGTCCGCGTGCACGTCCCCGTACGCCGCGATCTCCCCGTCGAACACGCCCTCCCGCGCCGCCCGCACCGCCCGCTCGTGGCTGGCCAGCGCGAACTGCTCCATCTCCGGCCGCCCTATCCCCCACCGGCCGGCGATCAGGTCCGCGGCGCGGAACTGGGAGATCTCCTCGGCGCCGTACCTGGCCCGCCAGCCGGCCGACCCGCTGAACGGGTCCTCGGCACCGAAGGCCCGCCCGGCGAGCATGGCGGCCCCGATCGGGATCTGGCTCATGTTCTGCACCCCGCCTGCGACCACCAGGTCGGCGGTGCCGCTGAGTACCGCCTGGGCCGCGAAATGCACCGCCTGCTGGGACGAGCCGCACTGGCGGTCCACGGTGACCCCGGGAACCGACTCGGGCAGGCCGGCCGCGAGCCAGGCGGTGCGCGCGACGTCACCGGCCTGGGGGCCGACCGTGTCCACGCAGCCGAAGACGACGTCGTCAACGGCCAGCGGGTCGAGCCCGGTGCGGGCCAGCAGCGCCTGGATGACGTGCGCGCCGAGATCGGCCGGGTGCACGGCGGCCAGGCCGCCGCCCCGGCGGCCGACCGGGGTACGGACGGCATCCACCAGGAACGCCTCGGCCACCGTCGCTCCCCTCGGTTACACTTACTAGAACGTGTTCTATTTATACCGCTGCCTGGTCAGCGGGCACAGTGTTCAGCGGCCAGCCCCGCAGATAGCCGGCACCGTGGAGGGCGGATGGATCTCAGCTACACGCCCGGGCAGGACCGGCTGCGCCAGCAGCTGCGCGCGTACTTCGCCGGCCTCATGACGGCGGAGCTCCGGGCCGCCCTGGCCATGGCCGATGGCGACTACGGCAGCGGGGATGCTTACCGGCAGGTCGTCCGGCAGCTGGGCGCCGACGGCTGGCTGGCCCTCAGCTGGCCGGAAGAGCACGGCGGGCGCGGGGGCTCCCTGCTCGACCAGCTCATCTTCACCGACGAGGCGGCGCTCGCCGGGGTGCCCGTGCCGTTCCTGACCATCAACACCGTGGGCCCGACCATCATGCGGTACGGCACCGCCGAGCAGAAGGCGCATTACCTGCCGCGGATAGCGGCCGGTGAGATCCACTTTTCCATCGGCTACTCCGAGCCTGAGGCGGGCACCGATCTCGCCGCCCTGCGCACGGCCGCCGTCCGGGACGGCGACTGCTATGTCGTCAACGGCCAGAAGATGTGGACCAGCCTGATCCAGTACGCGGACTACGTGTGGCTGGCCTGCCGGACCGACCCAGGTGCGCCCCGGCACAAGGGCCTGTCCATTCTCATCGTGGCGACCAGCGCACCCGGCTTCTCCTGGACCCCGGTCCACACCGCGGCCGGGCTGAGCACCAGCGCCACCTACTACTCCTCGGTCCGGGTGCCCGTCTCCGCCCTGGTCGGCGCGGAGAATGCGGGCTGGCCGCTGATCACCAACCAGCTGAACCACGAACGCGTCGCGCTGACCTCGGCGGCACCGCTCCGGATGGCCCTGCGTCTGGTGCGGGAGTGGGCCTCCGCCGCGAAGCTCGCCAGCGGGCAGCGCGTGATCGATCAGGAATGGGTCCAGATCGCGCTGGCCCGGGTGCACGCCGGGGCGGAGTTCCTCAAGCTGGTCAACTGGCGGATAGCGGCGCAGGCCGGGCAGGGGGTGGGCCCGGCGGCGGCGTCTGCGACGAAGGTCTACGGCACCGAGTTCGCCATCGAGGCGTACCGGCTGCTGATGGAGGTTCTCGGCGCGAACGCCCATGTCCGCGAGGGTTCTCCCGGCGCGATCCTGGCCGGCCGGATCGAGCGGATGCACCGCTCCGCGCTGATCCTGACCTTCGGCGGTGGCACGAACGAGGTCCAGCGCGACATCATCGCCGCCGCCGCGCTCGGGCTCCCGGTCACCCGGCGCTGAGCGACAGCGGGTATCGCGGACGGAGGAACCCGTGGACTTCTTGATCGACGAGGCCGGGCAGGAACTCGCGGGCCTGACCCGGCATATTCTGGCCCGGCGGGTCACGGCGGAGCGGCTGGGCGAGGTCGAGGCGGCCGGCGACCGGTTCGACCCCGCCCTGTGGGCCGACCTGGCCAGCGCCGGCATCCTGGCGGCCGGGCTGCCCGAGCCGCTGGGCGGGGCCGGGCTCGGCCTGCTGGAGCAGTGCTCCGTGCTGACCGAGATCGGCCGCGCCGTGGCCCCGGCGCCCTACCTGGCCGCGATCGTGCTCGGCGCGGGCGCCCTGGCCCGGTTCGGCACCCCGGGCCAGCAGTACCGGTGGGCCGCGCCAGCCGGCCGCGGCGAGCTCGTGGTGACCGCCGCCCTGTCCGAGGAGGACGGCGATGACCCCGCGTCCCCCGCGGCCCGCGCTGACCCGGTGACGGGCGGCTGGCGGCTCTGCGGGGCTAAGACCGCCGTGCTGGCCGGCCCGCGGGCCGGACTGATGCTGGTCCCGGCCGCGACCCCCGGGGCGTCGTGGTGTTCCTGGTCACGCCCGCCGACCACGGGGTCGTGGTGCAGCGCCAGCAGGTCACCGACGGCGACGCCACCGGGCGGCTGCTGCTGGCCGACGTGGAGCTGCCCGATGACCGCGTGCTGGGCAGCCCGGCGGCGGGGGCGCAGATCACCGGCTGGCTGGTGTCCCGCGGCACCGTGGGCCTGTGCGCGGTGCAGCTGGGGGTGATCGAGCGGGCCCTGGAGCTGACCGCCGGGCACGCCCGGAGCCGGGTCCAGTTCGGCAGGCCGATCGGCGGTTTCCAGGCGGTGGCCCAGCGTCTCGCCGACGCCTATATCGACGTGGAGGCGGTCCGGCTGACCATGTGGCAGGCGGCCTGGCGGCTGTCCGCCGGGCTGCCCGCCGACACCGCGGTCGCCACGGCCAAGTTCTGGGCCGCGGACGCGGGTCACCGGGTCGCGCACACCGCGGTGCACGTGCACGGCGGCCTGGGCGTGGACACCTCGTATCCGCTGCACCGTTACTTCACCGCGGCCAAGCACAACGAGTTCGCGCTGGGCGGGGCGACGACCCAGCTGCGCCGCATCGGCGCGGCGCTGGCCCGGGGCCGGCACCGGCGGCCCGTGAACGGCGGGCGCGGCGGGCGTCCTGGTGGCGGGGTGCCGGGCCGGCCGCGGGCTCAGCGGCGGAGGATGTCCACGACCCGGTCCATATGCCGCAGCTCGGTGCTGACGGAGAAGGTGGACAGGACGGTCTGCTGCCACCGCTGGACCTCGTCAGCGATCTTGGCCCACGGGCCGATGAGCGCGACATCCTCGACCATCCGCGTCGGGACAGCCGCGATGGCGCCCTTCCTGTCGCCGGCCAGGTAACAGTCCTGGATGGCCCGGGCCTGCGCCTCGTAGCCCATCCGGGCGAAGACCTCGTGGTGGTAGTTGACGCCGCGCGCGCCCATGCCGCCGATGTAGAGGGCCAGGGTGGGCCGGAGCCGGTCAGCCGCCCGCTCGAGGTCGTCGTCGGGAATGATGCCCAGCGGGCCGCCCACGACATCGAAGGTGGCGCTGGTGTGCCGGGCGCCCGGGCGGGAAAAGCCCTCGGCGAGGGCCGCCGCGTAGAAGTCGTTCATCGCCGGCGAGAAGAAGATCACATTCCATCCGTCGGCGACCTCGGCCGCCAGCGCGACGTTCCTGGGGCCTTCCGCGCCGAGGTACACCGGGATCTCGGTGCGGAAGGGATGCAGGATGGAGCGCAGCGGCTTGCCCAGCCCGGTCCCTCCCGGGTAGGGCAGCTGGTAATGCTGGCCCTGGTAGGCCACGGGCCCGCGGCGCGCGATGACCGCGCGCAGGATCTCGATGTACTCCCGGGTGCGCTGCAGCGGCCGCGGGTACGGCTGTCCGTACCAGCCCTCGACCACCTGCGGGTTGCTCGTGCCAATCCCGATGATGACGCGCCCGCCGGTGAGGTGGTCCATCGTCATCGCCGTCATGGCCAGGGTGGCGGGCGGCCGGGCGGAAAGCTGCGAGACGGCGGTGCCCAGGCGGACGTGCGAGGTACGCGATCCCCACCAGGCCAGCGGAGTCCATGCGTCGCTGCCGTACGCCTCGGCGGTCCAGACCTGGTCCAGCCGCAGCCGCTCAGCGGCGGCGAAGACGCCCGCGGCGTCGGCCGGCGGCCCCGCGCCCCAGTAGCCGACCGAAGTGGCGATCTTCATCTGCGGCCCTCCCGCCTGGCGCGGACGCGTCCTGGCCGCCCGCGGTGGTCAGCGCAGGCCATGCGAGCCGGCTCAGGGCCTGTCGGTCTCGCTCAGCAGCATCGAGAACACCTCGGCGACCGGGCGGACGGCGTTCATCCGGCCGACGATCTGCCCGACCGGCATCGGCACCACATCCGGCTGGCCGGAGCGCATCAGCCGCTGGTGCGCCTCGCTGACCAGCAGGTTCTGCAGCGGCATCGGCAGCGGCTCGGGGGCGCCCGGCTCGCGCCCAGGCCTGGGTCCAGCGGTTCTTCAGCAGCCGGGCCGGCTTGCCGCTGTAGATCCGCGAGCGCACCGTGTCCGACGAGCGTGGCCGCGAGCAGGGCCGCGCGCAGGGCGGCGGTGTCCGAGGTCATCGCGTACTCCTGGGTGATCAGCCAGGCCGAGCCCATCCATACGCCGACCGCGCCGAGGGCGAGCGCGGCGGCGATCTGGCGGCCGCAGCCGATGCCGCCCGCGGCCAGCACCGGCACCTGCGCCCCGACCGCGTCCACGATCTCCGGCACCAGCACCATGGTCGCGATCTCGCCGGTGTGGCCGCCGGCCTCGTAGCCCTGGGCGACGACGATGTCCACGCCGCCGGCCACGTGACCGCGCGCGTGCCCGGCCTTCCCGGCCAGCGCGGCCACCAGCATGCCCTGGCTCGTGGGCACGCTTGATGACGTCGGGCGGCGGAGGGCCGAGCGCATTCGCGATCAGCCGGGCCGGATGGGCCAGGGCCACCTCGACATGCTGGCGGGCCACCGAGTGCAGCCAGCCGAGCACGCCGATCGCCGGCCGCGCCGTCCTCGGGCAGCGGGGGCACGCCCAGCCTGGTCAGCGTCTCCTGGACGAAGTCCCGGTGCCCCGGCGGGATCAGCTGGCCCAGGTCGGCCGCGGCTCCCTCGGCGGGCTCGCGGGCGGGCATCACGACGTCCACGCCGTAGGGCCGCCCGGCCGTGTGGGCGTCCATCCAGTGCAGCGCGGCGTCCAGGTCAGCCGGGTCGTTGAACCGGACGCAGCCCAGCACGCCCAGCCCGCCCGCCCGGCTGATGGCCGCCGCGACATGCTCGGACGGGCTGAAGCCGACGATCGGGTGCTCGATGCCGAGCAGGTCGCACAGCGGGGTCCGCACGGCCGCCGTCACCTGGCCGGCCCGGGCCGCGGTGCGGCGCCGGTGGCCGCTGGCTGGCCCGTGCTCGCCGGCATCTCGGTGGGCGGGTGGCTGGCGGCATGCCGGTGTGCCCACCCGTAGTCAGCCTTGCCCGCGGCGGTGCGCCCGATGGGTTCGACCAGCCAGATGCTGCGCGGCACCTTGTACCCGGCGATCTGGCCGCGGACGTGCGTCCCGAGCGTGGCCACGTCCACGGCCCGGCCCGGCCTCGGCTGCACCAGGGCCGCCACACGCTGCCCGAGGCGCTCGTCGGGCACGCCGATGACCAGGACGTCGAAGACGTCGGGATGTGACTTCAGCGCGCCCTCCACCTCCTCGGGGAAGACCTTCTCGCCGCCGGTGTTCACGCACGTGTTGCCGCGGCCCAGCAGCGTCACCGAGCCGTCTTCCTCCAGCCGGGCCCAGTCGCCGGGTACCGCGTACCGCCTCCCGTCCACCTCGGCGAACATCGCCGCGGTCCGGGCCGGGTCGTTGTAGTACCCCAGCGGCACGTGCCCGCCCCGGGCCAGGCGGCCGACCTGCCCCGGGATCACCGGGCGGTCCGCGTCGTCCAGCACGATGGTGTCCGGGCCCGGGGTGACCGTCGGGCCGCCGCGCGACGGGGCGCCGGCGCTGACGAAGCCGAGGCCGGCGAAGCCGGTCTCGGTGGACCCGATCGCCTCGGTGATCAGGACGCTGGGCAGCGCCTCGGTGCAGGCGTCCTTGACCGCCGGCGAGAACAGGGCCGCGCTGGAGGAGATGGCCACCAGCGAGGACGCGTCGTAACCGCCCGCCCGGTAGGCATCGACCAGCGGCCGGGCCATCGCGTCACCGATGATCACCAGCACGTTGACCTTGTGCCGCTCGACCGCCCGCCAGACCTGGTCGGCGTCGAATTGCGGCAGCAGCACGATGGTCTCCCCGGAGAACAGCCCGGCCAGGGTGGCCACCTGCGCGTTGCCGTGGATGAGCGGCGCGGCGCAGAGCTTGACCAGGCCGGCGGACTCCAGCCCGCGGCGCGATTGCGACCACTCATCCGCCAGCGGGGCACCGCTGAGGAAGTCGATGCCCCCGCCCAGGGTGCGCCAGATGTCCTCGTGGCGCCACATGACGCCCTTGGGGTAGCCGGTCGTCCCGCCCGTGTAGATGAGGTAGACATCGTCCGCGCTGCGCGGCGGGAAGTCCCGCTCGGGTGACGCGGCGGCCAGCGCGGCCGCGTACCCGGTCTGCTCCAGTCCGGCGGCGGCCACGGGCGTCGCGGTGGCCCCGGCCCGGCCTCGGCGCTGCTGCCGTCCTCGATCACCACGGTGCCGCGCAGCCCGGGGGTGCCCGGCGCCACCGCGGCGACCCGCGGCTCCAGCGCGCGGTCATGCACCAGCACCGCCAGGTCCGCGTCGGCGAGCATGTACCGCAGCTCGTTCTCGACGTAGCGGTAGTTGATGTTGACCGCGGCGGCGCGGAGCTTGCACGAGGCGAGCAGCGTCTCCGCCGCCTCGAGGGAGTTGCGCGCGTAGAGCCCGACGTGATCCCCGGGCCCCACCCCGAGCCCGGCCAGGTGGTGGGCGAGCCGGTTGGCCCGCTGCTCAAGTTCGGCGTAGGTCACCTGCCGGTCCCCGCAAGCCACCGCGATGCGGTCACCGAAGGCGTCAGCGGCATGCTCGAACAGGTCGGCGAGATTCATGGCCATGGGACGAAACTAGAACGTGTTACTGTTTGGGGCAACCCTCTGCCCGGCCCAGAAGTGAGGAAGGCCGCCGCGATGACCTCGACGCCCGCGTCCGCGCCCGCGCCCGCCACCGACGGCGGGCCGCCGCACGCCCTGATCGAGCGCCGCGGGGCCGTCCTGATCGTGACGATGAACCGCCCGCAGGCCCGCAACGCGCTGAGCGGGCCGATGCTGGCCCTGATGCAGCAGGCCTGGGACCAGGTGGACAGCGACCCCGCCGTCCGCGTCGCCGTGCTGACCGGCGCCGGCGGCGCGTTCTGCGCGGGCGCCGACCTCAAGGCCATGACCGCGGCCCATCCTGGTGACCAGTTCCGCAGCGGTGCGGCGGCCATGTCGATGCTCGGGCCGCTGCTCAAGGGCCGCCGCCTCACCAAGCCGCTGATCGCCGCCGTGGAAGGGCCGGCCATCGCGGGCGGCACCGAGATCCTGCAGGCCACCGACATCCGGGTGGCCGGGCAGAGCGCACGGTTCGGCATCTCGGAGGCACGCTGGGGCCTGTTCCCGCTCGGCGGGTCGGCGGTCCGGCTGCCGCGGCAGATCCCGTACACCGTGGCGGCCGACCTGCTGCTGACCGGGCGGCACATCAGCGCGGCCGAGGCCCGTGAGATCGGCCTGGTCGGCCACGTCGTGCCGGACGGCCAGGCGCTGGCCACCGCACTGGAGATCGCGGACACGATCGCGGCGAACGGGCCGGTCGCCGTGCGCGCCATCCTGCGCACGATCCGGGAGACCGAGGGCATGGCCGAGGACGAGGCGTTCGAGGTCGAGACCCAGATCGGCATGGCGGTGTTCCGCAGCGAGGACGCCAGGGAAGGGCCGCGCGCCTTCGCGGAGAAGCGCCGGCCGCAGTTCCGCGACCGCTGACCCGGGCGGCCCGGCGAGCGTCAGATGGCCCGGTCGCGGTCAGCCCAGTAGGGGTCGCGGAGGCGGCGCTTGTAGAGCTTCCCGTTGGGGTCGCGCGGCAGTTCGGCGGCATAATCGACCGACCGCGGCAGCTTGAACCGGGCCATCCGCCCGGCCAGGAAGGCCAGCAGTTCCGCGGTCAGCGCGGGGCCGGCCTCGGCCCCCGGCGCCGGCTGGACCACCGCCTTGATCTCCTCCCCCCAGTCCTCATGGGGGATGCCGAAGACCGCGACGTCGGCCACCGCCGGATGGCAGGACAGCTCGGACTCGATCTCGGCCGGGTAGATGTTGACCCCGCCGGAGATGATCATGTCGCTGCTCCGGTCGCAGAGGAACAGGTATCCGTCCTCGTCCAGGTAGCCGATGTCCCCGACCGTGAACAGGCTGCCCGCCCACGCGGCGCCGGTCTTCTCCTCGTCGTTGTGGTAGGAGAAGCTCGACGTGCCCATCTGCATGTAGACCAGGCCCTGCTGGCCGGGGGCCACCGGGCGGCGGGCCCGGTCCAGCACCTGCACCGCAGAGCCGCGCCACGGCAGCCCGACCGACCCCGGCTTGCGCAGCCAGTCCTGCGACGAGATCAGCGTCCCGCCGCCCTCGGTGGCCGCGTAGTACTCGACGATGACGGGTCCCAGCCATTCGATCATCCGCCGCTTGACCTCGGCCGGGCATGGCGCCGCGCTGTGAATCACGGCCCGCAGCGAGCTGGTGTCATACCGGGCGCGGACCTCCCCGGGCAGCGCGAGCATGCGCCGGAACTGCGTCGGCACCGCGTGCGTGTGCGTCACCCGGTGCCTCTCGATGAGCCGCAGCGCGTCCTCGGGCTCCCAGCGGTCCATCAGCACGACGGGGTGGCCCACCTGGATGGAGATGGCCGCGAAGTTGAGCACGGCCGTGTGGTAGAGCGGGGATCCGCACAGGTGCACATGGCCGTCGTACGGGGCCAGGCCGAACAGGCTGAAGAACCAGGTCGCCTGGGCCGCCGCGTCATCCGGGTCGATGCCGGTGAGCGGGCGGCGGACGCCTTTGGGCCGGCCGGACGTGCCGGAGGTGTACAGCATCGGCGCACCGTGGGTCCGCGGGAACGGGCGCACGGCCGTCCCGTCGTCACCGAGCCCGGCTCAGCGGCTCGAATCCGGGCACCGGGCCGACCGCGAACCGGGCCTTGACCCCGGCCAGGCCGGCCGCCTCGACGGCCACCCCGGCGAAACGCTCGTGCGCCACGAAGGCGCTGGCCGCGCTGTCACCGAGGATGTAAGCGACCTCCGCGGCGACCTGGTGCCAGTTGACCGGCACCACGTACAGGCCGGTCTCGATCGCGGCGAAGTAGACGGCGAGCGCGGCCGCGCTGTTGGGCAGCAGCGCGGCGACCGCGTCCCCGGTGCCCAGGCCGAGGGCGCGCAGCCCGCGCCCGTAGCGGTCCGCCTCGCTGGCCAGCTCGGCGTAGCTCACCACGCGGCCGCCGGGCTCGATCACGGCGGCCCGGTCCGGCGAGCGCTGGGCGATGGCCCACAGGCCGATGGCGTTCACGGGCCCAATGTAGAACACGTTCTATAGCGGTACAAGGTGGACGCAGACACATCGCCGACGGCGTGTTGCCGTCAAATCCAGAACATGTTTCACTCTGATTCGTGAGCCAGCCCCTGCGTGCCCCGCTGGAGATCGGGTTCGACTACACCCGGTCGCTGGGACCGGTGCTGAGCCAGTTCATGACGGCGCTGGCGGGCCGGCGCATCCTCGGCTCGCGTGGCGCCGACGGCCGCGTGCACGCGCCGCCGTTCGAGTATGACCCGGTCACCTTCGCGCCGCCGGCCGAACTCGTCGAGGTCGGCTCCGAGGGGACCGTCATCAGCTGGTCGTGGACGCCAGCGCCGCTGGAAGGCCAGCCGCTGGCCGGCCCGTTCGCGTGGGCGCTGGTCCGGCTGGACGGCGCGGACACCGCGATGCTGCACGCGGTGGACGCCGGCTCGCCCGGCGCGATGCGCACGGGCATGCGGGTGCGGGTGCGGTGGGCTGAGCACCGCACCGGTGACATCCGCGATATTTCCTGCTTCGAGCCGTGCCCGGGGCCGGGCGGGACCGGCCCGGGGCGGGGCGGGGCCGGCCCGGGCCCCGGCCGGGCGGGGCCCAGCCGGTATCCATGATCACGACGCCGGTGCGGCTGCACTACGAGCACACGGCCTCCGCCGGGGAGAGCCGCTTCCTGGCCGGGCTGGCCAGCGGCCGCCTGCTCGGCGAGCGGTGCCCGGTCTGCGGCAAGGTGTACATCCCGCCGCGCGGCGCGTGCCCGACCGACGGGGTCCCGACCACCGACGAGATCGAACTGCCCGACATCGGCACCGTCACCACGTTCTGCGTGGTTAACGTGCCCTATCCCGGCCAGCGGGTCGCACCGCCCTACGTGGCGGCGGCGATCCTGCTGGACGGCGCCGACATCCCCTTCCAGCACCTCATCCTGGGCTGCGAGGCGGGCGAGGTGCGCATGGGGATGCGGGTCAGGGCGGTCTGGAAACCGCGCGATGAGTGGGGGACAACGCCGGAGAACATCGACCACTTCCGCCCGGCCGGCGAGCCGGACGCCCCCTATGAGTCGTATGCCCATCACCTGTGAGCGGTATTGCGAACCCCGTGAAGGACGGTGACCGTGACCGACGCCGCCGTCATCGGCTTCGCCCAGTCCCCCTGCCTGCGGCGCAGCGACGGCACCACCAGCGGGGTGGAAATGCTCGTGCCGATCTTCCAGCAGGTGCTGCGGGACACCGGGCTGGCCCGGGCCGGCATTGACTTCTGGTGCTCCGGGTCCTCGGACTACCTGGCGGGCCGGGCCTTCTCGTTCGTCCAGGCGGTGGACGCGATCGGGGCCTTCCCGCCGATCATGGAGTCGCACGTGGAGATGGACGGCGCCTGGGCGCTCTACGAGGCCTGGGTGAAGATCCTGACCGGCGAGGCCGACGTCGCGCTGGCCTACGGCTTCGGCAAGTCCTCCGCAGGTGACCTGCGGCGCGTGCTGGCCCTGCAGCTTGACCCCTACCTGCTGGCCCCGCTGTGGCCCGACTCGGTGAGCATCGCCGCGCTGCAGGCCCGGCTCGGCATCGAGGCGGGCCTGTGGAGCGAGAAGGAAATGGCCGAGGTGGCCGCGCGCAGCCGCGCCGCGGCCCGCTCGAATCCCGGGGCGCAGCTGTCCGGCGAGGTCTCCGCCGAGGAACTGCTGGACCAGCCCTACATCGCCGACCCGCTCCGGGCCCATGACTGCGCGCCGGTCGGCGACGGCGCCGCGGTGGTGATCCTGGCCTCCGGCGGCCGGGCCCGCGAGCTGTGCGAGCGGCCCGCCTGGATCACCGGGTTCGAGCACCGGATCGACACGGGGTCGCTGGGCGCCCGCGACCTGACCACAGCGCCGTCGGCGGCCAGCGCGGGGCGCGCGGCCGGGGCCCGCGGGGTGGAGGTCGCCGAGCTGCATGCGCCCTTCACCCACCAGGAGATCCTGCTGCGCGGCGCGCTCGGGCTGGGCGACGGCGTCCGGGTCAACCCGTCCGGCGGCCCGCTGTGCGGAAACCCGATGTTCGCCGCCGGCCTGGCGCGCGTCGGGATGGCGGCCCGGGAGATCATGTCCGGCCGGGCCGGCCGGGCCCTCGGCCACGCCACCAGCGGGCCGGCCCTGCAGCAGAACCTGGTCTGCGTCATGGAGGCCCGGTGAGGCGAAGCCCCGGCGGAGGAGGTCCCGTGGAGCAGACACCGTGAGGGAGGCACCCGTGAAGCACCGGGCCGCGGTCCTCGGGGTCGGCCAGACACGGCACCGCTCCCGGCGGACCGACGTGTCGATCGCCGGCCTCTGCCGCGAGGCGGTGGACCGCGCGCTCGCCGACTGCGGTACCACCCTGGACAGCATCGACGCCGTCGTGGTCGGCAAGGCGCCGGACCTGTTCGAGGGCGTGATGATGCCCGAGCTGTACCTGGCCGACGCGCTCGGCGCCCCCGGCAAGCCGCTGCTGCGGGTGCACACGGCAGGCTCGGTCGGCGGCGCGACCGCGAACGTCGCGACCTCGCTCATCCAGGCCGGGGTGCACCGCAGGGTGCTGGCCGTCGCGTTCGAGAAGCAGTCGGAATCCAACGCGATGTGGGCGCTGTCGATCATGCCGCCGTTCAGCATGCCGCTGCTGGCCGGGGCGGGCGGCTACTTCGCCCCGCACATCCGCGCCTACATCCGGCGCAGCGGCGCGCCCGGGCACATCGGCGCCCTGGTGGCGGTCAAGGACCGGCGCAACGGCAGCCTCAACCCGTACGCCCACCTGCAGCAGCCGGACATCACGCTGGAGTCGGTGCGGTCCTCCCCCATGCTGTGGGACCCGGTGCGCTACGACGAGACCTGCCCCTCATCGGACGGCGCGTGCGCGGTGGTCATCGGCGACGAGGACGCCGCCCGGGCCGCCGAGGCCGCGGGCCAGGCGGTGGCCTGGATCCGGGCCACCGCGATGCGCACCGAGCCGACCATGTTCGCCGGCAAGGATCACGTCAATCCGCAGGCCGGCGCCGACGCCGCGGCCGCCCTGTGGCGGCAGGCGGGCATCACCGATCCGTTCGAGGAGATCGACGTGGCCGAGATCTACGTCCCGTTCTCCTGGTTCGAGCCGATGTGGCTGGAGAACCTCGGCTTCGCCGGGCCGGGTGAGGGCTGGCGGCTGACCGAGGCGGGCGAGACCGCGATCGGCGGGCGGCTGCCGGTCAATCCCTCGGGCGGGGTGCTCAGCTCCAACCCGATCGGCGCCTCGGGCCTGCTCCGCTTCGCCGAGGCTGCCCTGCAGGTCATGGGCAAAGCCGGCGCGCACCAGGTGGCTGGCGCCCGGACCGCGCTCGGCCACGCCTACGGCGGCGGCTCGCAGTACTTCTCGATGTGGGTGGTGGCCAGCACCCCCGGCTGACCCGGCCAGCCCGGCCCATCCGGGACAGGCGCGCCGGTCACTGGTAGCTGACGGGCAGCTTCTTGATGCCGTTGAGCCACCCCGAGCGCAGCCGCTCCGCCTCGCCGGCCAGCCGGATACCCGGCATGCCGTCGGCGATGGCGTTGAAGATGAGCTCGATCTCCAGGCGGGCCAGGTTCACGCCGAGGCAGTAGTGCGTCCCGGTGCCGCCGAAGCCCAGGTGCGGGTTGGGGCTGCGGGTGATATCGAACCGCTCGGGGTGGTCGAAGACCTCCTCGTCGAAGTTCGCCGACCGGTAGAACAAGCCGACCCGCTGCCCGGCCTTGATCTGCTGGCCGCCCAGGGTGGTGTCGGCCAGGGCGGTGCGCTGGAACACGGTGACCGGGGTGGCCCACCGGACGATCTCATCCACCGCGGTCACCGGCCGCTCGGCCCGGTACAGCTCCCACTGGTCCGGGTGATCCAGCAGGGCCAGCATCCCGTGCGAGATCGCGTTGCGGGTGGTCTCGTTGCCCGCCACGGCCAGCAGGATCACGAAGAAGCCGAACTCGTCCGGCGCCAGCTGGCCGCCGTCGACCTGCGCGTGGACCAGCTTGGTGACCAGGTCGTCCCGGGGGCACCCCCGGCGGTCCTCCGCCATCATCATGGCGTAGCCGACGAGTTCGGCCGCCGCGGCCTGGGAATCGCCGCCGTACTCCGGATCGTCGTAGCCGATCATCTCGTTCGACCAGGCGAAGATCTTGCGCCGGTCGTCCTGCGGTATCCCGAGCAGCTCTGCGATCGCCTGCAGGGGCAGCTCGCAGGCGACGTCGGTGACGAAGTCACCGCTGCCCTCGGTGAGCGCCAGCTCGACGATCCGCTCGGCGCGGGCCCGCAGCACCTCGCGCAGGCTGGCGATCGCCCGGGGCGTGAAGCCCCGCGAGACTATCCCGCGCAGCTTGGTGTGCTGAGGCGGATCGATGTTGAGCAGGATGAGCCGCTGCATCCCGAGGTTTTCCTCGCTGACCGCCGCGGAATGGCGGATGATCGCGGTCTTCTCCTGGCTCGAGTAGAGCTCGCTGGCCCGGGAGACCTCCAGCACATCCGCGTGCCTGGTGACGACCCAGTACCCCTCGTCGTCGAAGCCGGACGCGCCGCGCGGCTGCGCATTCCACCACACCGGCGCCGTGCGCCGCAGCTCAGCGAACTCCTCGGCCGGCATCCGGCGAACGCACAGATCCGGGTCGGTGAAGTCGAAACCTGGCGGGATGCGCGGCACGGCCATGGCTGCCTCCACTAGAACGTGTTCTACTGGATTCAACCACGTCATGCTGGACGAGTGAACCGCTAACCGCGACCGGGCAGGAAACACGTTCTACCACAAGACCGGCGGCCGGTGAAGGAGGAGACGGTGGGCACTGCGGTGATTGTAGAGGCGGTGCGGACCCCCATCGGCAAGCGCGGCGGCGCGCTGGCGGGCCTGCATGCCGCCGAGATCCTCGGTGCCGCGCAGACCGCCCTGGTGGACCGGGCGGGCCTGCCGGCGGCCGCCGTCGAGCAGGTGGCCGGCGGCTGCGTGACGCAGGCCGGCGAGCAGTCCAGCAACATCACCCGGACCGCCTGGCTGCACGCCGGGCTGCCCTACCAGGCCGGCTGCCTCACCCTGGACGCCCAGTGCGGCTCGGCGCAGCAGGCCGCGCACCTGGTGGCCGGGCTCATCGCGGCAGGCGCCATCGACGTCGGCATGGCCTGCGGGGTGGAGGCGATGAGCCGGGTGCCGCTGCGGGCCGCCGTCGGGACGGACGCGGGACAGCCCAGGCCCTCTTCCTGGGATATCGACCTGCCGAACCAGTTCGTCGCCGCGGAGCGGATCGCGCAGCGGCGCGGCCTGTCCCGCGCGGAGGTCGACCGGTTCGGGCTGCGCTCGCAGGCCCTGGCCCAGCTCGCCTGGTCACAAGGCCGGTTCGACCGCGAGGTCGTGCCCGTCAAGGCGCCGGTCGCGGGAGCGGACGGCCAGCCGACGGGTGAGACCCGCACCGTCGACCGCGATGAGGGCCTGCGCGAGACGAGCCTGGAGGCGCTGGCCGGGCTGCGGCCCGTGCTGGCCGGCGGCGTGCACACGGCCGGCACGTCGTCGCAGATCTCCGACGGCGCCGCCGCCGTTCTCCTGGCCGAGGCGGGCCGGGCGCGCGAGCTTGGCCTGCGGCCGCGGGCCCGCATCCTGGCCCAGTGCCTCGTCGGGTCGGAGCCGTACTACCACCTCGACGGCCCTATCGCGGCCACCGAGCGGGTCCTCGCCCGCAGCGGGATGACCGTCGCTGACATCGACCTGTTCGAGGTCAACGAGGCGTTCGCCTCGGTGGTCCTGTCCTGGCTGAGCGTGCACCAGCCCGATCCGGAGCGGGTCAACGTCAGCGGCGGCGCCATCGCGCTCGGCCACCCGGTCGGCAGCACCGGTGCCCGGCTGATCACCACGGCGGTGCACGAGCTGGAGCGGCGGGACGCGAGCACGGCGCTGATCACCATGTGCGCCGGCGGCGCGATGGCGACCGCCACCATCATCGAGCGGCTCTGACCGCGGGCCCGGGCGGCGGCCGGGGTCAGGGATGCTGGCTGCTCACCGAGACCACCTCACCGGTCAGGTAGGAGGAGTAGTCGCTGGCCAGGAACACCATCACGTTGGCGACCTCCCAGGGCTGGGCCGGGCGCCCGAACGCCTCCCGCGCGGCCAGCTCGGCCAGCACGTCCTCGCTGGTCACCTTGACCAGGAACGGATGGGCGGCCAGGCTCGGCGCCACGGCGTTGACCCGGATCCCGTGCGCGGCCACGTCCATGGCCGCGCACCGGGTGAGGGCCATCACGCCCGCCTTGGCCGCGGCGTAGTGGGCCTGGCCCGGCTGGGCCCGCCAGCCGAGCACCGACGCGTTGGTGACCACGGAGCCGCCGCCGCCCTGCGCGAGCATCTGGCGCAGCGCGGCCCGGACGCACCGGAACGTCCCGGTCAGCGTGACGTCCACCACCCGCAGCCACTGCTCGTCGGTCATCTCCGGGACCGGGCTGGTGCCGCCGAGCCCCGCGTTGGCGATGAACACGTCGATCCGGCCGAACTCGCGCACCGTCCCGGCCACCAGCGCCGCGACGTCCGCCTCGGCGGTGACGTCGCAGGGCAGCGCCGCGACCCGGTCGCCGTACACCGCGGCAAGCTCGCCGCGGATCGCGCCGAGGCGGCGGGCGTGCTGGTCGCTGACCATCACCCGCGCGCCCTCCTCCAGGCAGCGCCGGGCCGCGGCCGACCCGATGCCCGTGCCGGCCGCGGCGGTGACCACCACGACCTTGCCGGCCAGCAGGTCATGCCCGGCGGGCGGGACGGCGCCAGGCGCGGGGACGATCATGGCCGGGCCTGGCGGGGCAGGCCGAGGGCCCGCTCGGCGATGATGCCGCGCTGGATCTCATCCGATCCGCCGTAGATCGTGTCGGCCCGGCTGAACAGGAACAGGCGCTGCCAGTCGTCGAGGTCATAGGGCGCCCCCCGGGCCACCATCGACGGGGCCCCGAGCACGTCCATGGCCAGCTCCCCCAGCTCCTGGTGCCACCGTGACCAGAGCAGCTTCAGCACCGGGGCGTCCGCGCCCGCCTGTGGCGCGGGCGCGGCGGGACCGGACGGCCCAGCGCCGGCGCCCGGCCCGGCCGGGCGCGACAGCACGGCGAGCGCGTGCGCCCTCATGACCTCCAGGCCGATCCAGGCCCGGGCCAGCTTGTCGCGCAGCAGGGGGTCGGCCGCGGCCCCGGTCCGCCGGGCCAGCTCGATCAGGCGGTCCAGCTCCCGCCGGAACCCGACCTGCTGGCCCAGGGTGGCCGCGCCCCGCTCGACCGCGAGGGTGGCCTGGGCGATCCGCCAGCCATCGCCGGCCGCGCCGACGACCATGTCCCGCGCGGTGCGGGCGCCGTCGAAGAACACCTCGTTGAACTCGGACGTGCCGGTCAGCTGGCGGATCGGGCGGACGGTGACCCCCGGCTGGCGCATCGGGACGAGCAGGTACGACAGGCCCGCGGTCCGCCGTGAGCCGGCCTGCGTGCGGGCCAGCACGAAGCACCAGTCGGCCACGTGGGCCAGCGACGTCCACACCTTCTGCCCGGTGATCACCCACTGCCCGCCGTCCAGGGCCGCCGTGGTGGCCACGGCGGCCAGGTCCGATCCGGCGCCCGGCTCTGAGTAGCCCTGGCACCACAGTTCCCGCACCGCCGCGATGGGCGGCAGGAACCGCTGCCGCTGCCCGGCCGTGCCGTGCGCGATCAGGGTGGGCCCGAGCAGTTCCTCGCCTACGTAGCCGACGCGGGCCGGGGCGCCGCTGCGCGCGTACTCCTCGTGGAAGATGACCTGCTGCGCCAGGGTCGCGCCGCGGCCGCCGTACTCGGCCGGCCAGCCCAGGCAGGTCCAGCCGGCGGCGGCGAGATGCCGGTTCCAGGCCAGCCGCCCGGCGTGCGCCTCATGCTCCCGGCCGGGACCGCCGGCGCCGCGGAGCCCGGCGAACCGGCCGGTGAGGTTGTCGGCCAGCCACTGCCGCACGCAGCGGCGGAACTCCTCGTCCTGCGGGCTGAGCTGCACCCGTTCCTCCCGGCGCCCCGGCCGGCCGTGCCTGGCCAGCCGTATCTGGCCAGCGGCTGCTCCCGCGCGTAGGCTCAGCCTACCAAGCACTTGCTTTAGTAAGGAGCCCCGTGGAACTCACCGTCCCGGCCGCCGTGGCGTGCGCGGCACGGGAGTTCGGTGACGCGGTCGCCGTGGCCGAGCCCGGCGGTCCCCGGCTCAGCTACCGCGAGCTGCACGAGCGTGTCGCCGTGGTCGCGCGGGCGCTGGCCGCGGAGGGGGTGGCCCCCGGCGACCGGGTGGCCATCTGGTCCCCCAACACCCATCACTGGGTGCTCGGCGCGCTCGGCGCGCTCTACGCCGGCGCGACGCTGGTCCCGGTCAGTACCCGGTTCACCGGCCCTGAGGCCCTCGATGTGATCAGCCGCAGCCACGCCCGCGCGCTGATCGTGGCCGGCCCGTTCCTCGGCACCGACCGGCTCGCGGCGCTGCGCGACGCGGCTGCGGAACACCGGGCCGCCGCAGGCGGCGGCCCGGGCGGCGGCGGCCTGGACCAGCTCAGGCTGGTGATCCGGGTGCCCGCCGGGGCCGCACCGCCGGCCACCCGGCCGGACCCCGCCCAGCCCTGGGCCAGCCTTGAGTGGGCCGACCTCGACTCACGGGCCGCGGGCGTCCCGCCGGAGCAGGCCGCCGCGCACGCCGCGGCGGTCCGCCCCGGGCAGGTCAGCGACATCCTGTTCACCTCCGGTACCACCGGGCGGAGCAAGGGGGCGATGAGCGCCCACCGCCAGTCGCTGGGCGTCGCCCTGGCCTGGGCCGAGTGCGCCCGCCTCACCAGCGCCGACCGCTATCTGGTGGTCAACCCGTTCTTCCACAGCTTCGGGTACAAGGCGGGCATCCTGGCCTGCCTGGTCAGCGGGGCCACCATCGTGCCGCAGCCGGTGTTCGACGCCGGGCAGGCCATGCAGCTGATCGAGACCGAGCGGATCACCGTCTTCCCCGGTGCCCCCACGATCTACCAGACCATCCTGGACCACCCCGGCCGCGGCGCCCGCGACCTGTCCAGCCTGCGGCTGGCGGTCACCGGCGCGGCCGCCGTCCCGGTCGCCCTGGTCGAGCGGATGCGCGCCGAGCTTGGCTTCGACACCGTGCTCACCGCCTACGGGCTGACCGAGGCCGTGGTGGCCACGATGTGCCGCCCCGGCGATGACCCGCAGACCGTGGCGCGCACATCGGGGCGGCCGCCGCCGGCTTCGAGGTACGGGTGGCCGGCCCGGGCGGGCGCGACGCCGCGCCGGGCGAACCTGGCGAGATCCTGCTCCGCGGGCCGAACGTGATGCTGGGCTACCTGGACGACCCGGCGGCGACCCGGGCGGCCGTCGGCGACGGCGGCTGGCTGCACACCGGCGACGTCGGCCACCTCGACCCGCGCGGGTACCTGACCATCACCGACCGCCTCAAGGACATGTACATCTGCGGCGGCTTCAACGTCTACCCGGCCGAGGTGGAACAGGTGCTCGCCCGGCTGGACGGCGTGGCCGAGGCGGCCGTCATCGGGGTGGCCGACACCCGGCTCGGCGAGGTCGGCAAGGCGTACGTGGTCACCCGCCCGGGCTCGGCCCTGGACGAGGCCAGCGTGCTGGCCTTCTGCCGGGAGCGGCTGGCCAACTACAAGATGCCCCGCCAGGTGGAGTTCCTGGCCGGCCTGCCCCGCAATCCGTCGGGCAAGCCGCTCAAGCGACTGCTCAGGGAGGAATCAGCCAGATGACCGGCGAGAGCGTGGCCGGCGCCGGGCCCGCGGGCGCGGAGCCGGTCAGCTACGAAGAGCGCGGCCCGATCGCGCTGGTGACCCTGAACCGGCCGCGGTACCGCAACGCGCAGAACTCCGCGATGACGTACGCCCTGGACCGGGCCTTCGCCCGGGCGGTGAACGCCGAGCAGGTCGCGGTGATCGTGCTGGCCGGGGCCGGCGATCACTTCTGCGCGGGCCACGACATCGGCTCCCCCGGCCGGGACGCGGACGTCTCCTTCGACCGGCAGGCGGTGCTGTGGTGGGACCACGTCGGCCAGCCCGGCGCCGATGCCCGGTACGCCCGCGAGATGGAGGTCTACCTCGGCATGTGCCGCCGCTGGCGGGAGATCCCCAAGCCGGCGGTGGCGATGGTGCAGGGCGCCTGCATCGCCGGCGGCCTCATGCTCGCCTGGGTCTGCGACGTGATCATCGCCGCGCAGGACGCGTTCTTCGCGGACCCGGTGCTGCGGATGGGGATACCGGGCGTGGAGTACTTCGCCCACCCGTGGATGCTGGGGCCGCGGTTCGCCAAGGAGATGCTGTTCACCGGCGACCGCCTGGACGCGGAACGCGCGTGGCAGCTGGGCATGGTGAACCGGGTGGTGCCGCGCGCGGAGCTGGCCGGGGTGACGTTCGGGATTGCGGAGCGCATCGCCACCATGCCCCGGTTCGGGCTGGCCCTGGCCAAGCGGGCGGTGAACCAGTGCGAGGACCTGATGGGGATGCGGGCGGGCATGGACTCGGTGTTCGGCCTGCATCACCTGGCCCACGCGCACAACGCCGAGGTGTCCGGCGACTCACTCGCCGGCCTGGACGCCCGCGGGATGCGGAAGGCCTCCGGGTGAGCCCCGATCCGGGCGGCGCCCCTGCGGGCGGCAACGCCGCGGCGGCGACGCTGCGTTCCGGGCCGAGGTACGGGACTGGCTGGCCGCGCACGTCCCCGCGGAGCCGCTGCCGTCGGTGGACACGGCCGAGGGCTTCGCCCGGCACCGCGCGTGGGAACGCGAGCTCGCGGCGGCACGGCTGGCCGTGGTGTCCTGGCCGGTGGAGTACGGCGGCCGCGGCGCGTCGCTGCTGGAATGGCTGGTCTTCGAGGATGAGTACCACGCCGCCGGCGGGCCGGCCCGGGTCGGCCAGAACGGCCTGTTCCTGCTGGCCCCGACCTTGTTCGCGCACGGCACCGCTGCTCAGCGGGAGCGCCTGCTGCCCCGGATGGCGACCGCGGAGGACGTCTGGGCGCAGGCGTGGTCAGAGCCGGAGGCGGGCAGCGACCTGGCCGCGATCCGGGCCCGTGCCACCCGCACCGACGGGGGCTGGCTGCTGTCCGGCTCGAAGACGTGGAGCTCGCGCGCGGCCTTCGCGGACCGGGCGTTCGGCCTGTTCCGCACCGATCCCGGGGGCGGCCGGCACCACGGCCTGACGTACCTCCTCTTCGACCTGCGCGCCGAGGGCGCCGACGTGCGCCCGATCCGCCAGCTCGGCGGCGGGACCGGGTTCGCGGAGATCTTCCTCGATGGCGTATTCGTGCCCGACTGCGACGTGGTCGGCGCCCCGGGCGAGGGATGGCGGATCGCGATGAGTACCGCCAGCCACGAACGCGGTCTTTCGCTGCGCAGCCCGGGACGGTTCTGCGCGGCCGCCGCGCGCCTGGTCGAGCTGTGGCAGCGGGCCGGTGACCCGGCCGACACGGCGCTGCGGGACCGGGTCGCCGACGCCTGGATAGGGGCCCGGGCCTACCGGCTGCACACGTTAGCCACCGCCCGCAGGCTCGACGCCGGCGCCACCCTGGGCCCGGAGTCCAGCCTGGGCAAGGTGTTCTGGTCCGAGCTCGACGTCGGGCTGCACGAGACGGCGCTGGACCTGCTCGGGCCGCAGGCTGAGCTGGCCGGCCAGCCGGCGCCGGACGGGCGCTGGCTGGGCGACTACCTGTTCTCCCTGGCTGGCCCGATCTACGCGGGCACGAACGAGATCCAGCGCACGGTGATCGCCGAGCGGCTGCTGGGCCTGCCGCGATGACCTCCGCCCGCTCGGCTGAGCAGGAGCAGTTCGCCGCCGCCCTGCATGACCTGCTCACCGGCGGCGCGGCCGGGACCGGCGGGCCTGGTGACGGGTCGCTGCGCGCCGCGCGGCGATGGGCGGCCGGTGACCGCTCGGCCGGCCTGGCGCTGTGGCGCCAGCTCGCCGGGGCGGGCGTCACCGCGCTCGCCGTGCCGGAGCGCTGCGGCGGCCTCGGGGCCAGCCCGCTGGACCTCATGGTCGCCTGCGAGGAACTCGGGCACCACGCCCTGCCCGGGCCGGTGGCCGAGTCCCTGGCCGCCGTGCCGGGGCTGCTCGCCGCGCTGGATGATCAGGGGCTGGGCGATGACGGCCAGCGGGCGCGGTGGCTGGCGGCGCTGGCCGCCGGGGACCTGATGGCCACCCTGGCCCTGCCACCGCGGCGGCCGTACGCCGCCGACGCCGACGCCGCGGGCCTGGTCCTGCTCGTCGAGGACGACGCCGTGTGGCTGGCCGCGCCGGGCGCCCGGTACCAGTCGGTGGACCCGGCCCGGTGCCTGGCGGAGGCCTGCGGCCGGCAGCTGCTGGCCCGCGGGCCCGCAGTGTCCGCCGCCGCCCGCCACGCGTTCGACCTCGGCGCGCTGGCCTGTGCCGCGCAGCTGCTCGGCGCCGGCCGCGCCCTGCTGGCCGCCAGTGTCCGGCACACCAGGCAGCGGGTGCAGTTCGGCCGCCCGATCGGCTCGTTCCAGGCGGTCAAGCACCAGCTCGCCGATGTGGCCATCGGCCTGGAGTTCGCCGGGCCGCTGCTCGACGCCGCGGCGCTGGCGCTGGCGGACCGCGGGGCGGGCGCGGCCAGGGATGTCTCGGCCGCCAAGGTCGCCTGCGCCGGCGCCGCGCACCGGGCGGCCCGCACCGCCCTGCAGGTGCACGGCGCGATCGGCTACACCCAGGAGCACGACCTCGGCCTGTGGCTGACGAAGATCCGCGCGCTGGTCCCGGCGTGGGGAACCCAGTCCGAGCACCGGGCCCGGGTCATGGCCAGCCTGGTCACGGACGGCGGGCCGGCATGGAACTGACCGGCGAGCAGCGGGCGCTGCGCGACGCGGTCCGGGCCATGCTGGCGCGGCATCAGCGCCGCGGCCCCGCCGCGGGGGACGGCCCGCGCTACGACCCGGCGCTGTGGCAGCGGCTGTGCGGCGAGATCGGCGTGGCCGGGCTGGCGGTGCCGGAGGAATACGGCGGCGCCGGGGCGGGCCCGGTCGAGACCCACGTCGTCGCGGAGGAGCTCGGCACCAGCCTCACCCCCTCGCCCCTGCTGGGGTCGGCCGTCCTGGCCACGCAGGCCCTGCTGGCCAGCGGGGACAGCGCCGCCTGCCAGCGCCTGCTGCCGCCGGTGGCCGCCGGGACCGCCGTCGCGGCGCTGGCCTGGACCCCCGCCGCCGGGCACTGGGACCCGGGCGAGGTGGCCTGCCAGGCTGTCCCGCCCGCCAGCCCCGGCGGCGGCTGGGCCCTGGCCGGCACCGCGCACCACGTGCTCTACGGCGACTGTGCCGACGTGCTGCTGGTCGCCGCGCGCGCCCCGGACGGCATCGGGCTCTTCGACGTGGACCCGGACCAGGCTGGTGTCACCCGCTCGGCCGTGACGGCCATGGATCTCACCAGCCGCCTGGCCGTCGTGCGGCTGGACGGGGCCGCGGGGCGGCGCGTCGGGGGCCGGGGCGCCGGGGGGCAGGGTGGCGGCGCGGCGCTCGCCCGGGCCCGGGACCTCGCGTGCATCGCGCTCAGCGCCGAGCAGGCAGGCGCGGCGCGGCGGGCCCTCGAGCTGACCGTCGGCTACGCCAAGGTCCGGGTCCAGTTCGGCCGGCCCATCGGCGGCTTCCAGGCCATCGCGCACCGGCTGGCCGACCTGCACGTGCTGGTGGAGTCGGCCCGGTCGGTGTCGTATGCCGCCGCGGCGGCCGCCGCGGGAGCCGCGGCGGTGCAGACGCGGCCGATGCCGGGCTGCTCGCGGCCGCGGCCAGGGTCTACTGCTCGGAGGCGTTCGCGCGGGTGGCGGCCGAGATGATCCAGCTGCACGGGGCGCTCGGCATCACCTGGGAACACGACGCCCACCACTTCCTCAAGCGGGCGCACGCCACCGCGCAGCTCTTCGGCCCGCCGGCCGGGCATGTGGCCAGGATCGCCGCCGCCGTGATCGGCGGCTGACCGCGGATGAAGCTCACGGCGCGCCTCCTGGACCTGCTGCCGCGGGGGACGCTGCCCGTGGCGGCCGGGCTGGCGGTGCTCGGCGCCGGCTGCTACGCCCAGCTCGCGGTGGCCGGGCACAGCCTGGGCCCGGGCGGTGCCGCGGCCATGTCGGTGCTGTGGACGATCGTCTTCTGGGCGGGCCTGGGCCTGTTCCTGCCCGTCGAGCAGGAAGTGATCCGGCTCGTCGCGGCGCGCACGGCGCGGGGTGAGGGGATCATCCCGGTGGCCCGCCGGGCCGCCGCCGCGGCCGGCGTCCTGTGTGCCGCCACGCTGATCCTGACCGCGGCCGCTGCCCGGCCGCTGGCCCGCGCCCTGTTCGGCGGCAGCACCGCGATGGTGGCGGCGCTCGCCGCGGCCCTGCTCGCGCTCGCGGTGACCTCGGTGAGCCGCGGCGTGCTCGCCGGGCTGGGCCGGTTCAGCGGCCTACGGGAGCCAGCTGGCCGTGGACGGCGGGCTGCGCCTGGTGCTGGCCTGCGCCCTCGGCGCCGCGGGCGTCCACTCGGCCACCGCGTTCGGCCTCACCCTGACCGTCGCCCCGCTGCTCGCGGTGGCCGCCACCCTCGGCCCGTTCCTGGCGGGCATGCGCCCCGGGCCCGCCGTGAGCTGGCGGCTGATGTGCCGCGGGCTGGGCCCGCTCATCGGGACCATGCTGCTCGCCCAGCTCGTGGTGAACGTGGCGGTGATCAGCCTCAGGCTGCTGTCGCCGGGCGATCCCGCGGTGGTGGGCGCCCTGCTCGCCGCGATGCTCCTGGCCCGGGTGCCGCTGTTCGTGTTCACGTCGCTGCAGGCGTCCCTGCTGCCGGGCCTGGCCGGCGCCACCGCCGCGGGTGACCGGCCGCGCTTCCGGCGGCTGCTCGCCCGCGGGTGCGCGATCGTGACCGTCCTCGGCGTGGCGGGCGCCCTGCCGGGGGTGATCGCCGGCCCGTGGCTGGCCCGGGTGCTGTTCGCCGCGCGCCCGGCTCTGGGGCGCGGCGATTTCGCCCTGCTCGCCGCCGGGACGCTGTGCTACATGCTGGCCATGGTCCTGGGCCAGGGCGCGATGGCCTTGTCCCGCCATCGCGACCAGCTGCTCGCCTGGCTGGCCGGCGCCGTGGTGCTCGCCGTCATCACCCTGGGGCCCGGCGCGGCCCGGCTCCGGGTCGAGGCCGCCTACGCGCTCAGCTCGCTGGCCGTGGCCTGCGCCCTGGCCCTGGTGCTGTTCCTGCGCACGCGCCGGCCAGTCCGGCCCAGGCACCGGGCGGTCAGGCCCGGCCCGGCCGGTCAGATCCAGTCGTTGTGGCGCGGCCAGGCGAGCAGGGTGTCCACGACCTCGGGTGGCCCGCCCGCGGCCCGCTCCGCGGGCACCGTGAAACGGCCCCGGTAGAACAGCAGCGGCTGGCCCGGCCCGGCAGTCGCCGAGCTCGGTCACCCGGCCGACCACCACGTAGTGGTCACCGGCCTCGTGGACGGCCTCGACGCGGCAGCCAGCCCAGGTGAGCACGTCATCCAGGACCGGCGCCCCGGATGACGACGGCGACCAGCGCACGCCGTCGAATTTGCCCGGCCCGCTGGTGCCGAACACCCGGGCCAGCTCACGCTGCCCGGAGGCCAGCACGTTCGCGCAGAAATGGCCGGCCCGGGCGATCCGCGGCCAGCTCGCCGACGACCGGCCCGGGCAGAAGAGCACCAGCGGCGGTTCCAGGGACAGCGCGGCGAACGACTGGCAGGAAAAGCCCGGCCCCCGGTCATCGGCCGTGGTGATCACCGTGACCCCCGTGCAGAAGTGACCCAGCACCTGCCGGAACCGGGCCGGCTCCGGATCGGACCGCGGGGGCGTGACGCGGGGGGTGGCAGTCATCGCGGCACCGGCAGCCAGGCCGGGCTCAGGCCGCGCCCGGGGAGGCGAAACTGTGCCCCCACAGGCTGATCGCGGTGGTCTCCCGGCTCACCCAGGTCGCGTCGTCAACCCGCTGCCCGTCCGTGCCGTACTCGACGTCGAACCCGCCCGGCGTCCGCACGTAGAACGACACCATGAGGTCGTTGGCGTGCCGCCCGAGGGTCGCGCTGACCGGTGCCCCCCGCCGGGTGCACCGGTCCAGGGCCCGGCCGACATCGTCGAGCGAGGCGGCCTCGATCATCAGGTGCACGATCCCGGCCGCCGCCGGGAACGGGGCCAGCGCGAGCGAGTGGTGCCGCGGGTTGCAGCCGAGGAAGCGCATCCACAGCGGCGGCCCGCCCGCGGGCCGGCCGAACAGCTCCGGTGCCATCCGCATCGAGTCGCGCAGCCGGAAACCGAGCACCTCGGTGTAGAACCGCAGCGCGGACGGCTCGTCGGAGACCGGGAGCACGACATGACCCAGTCCCATCACCCCGGTGACGAAGCGGTTCCCGTACTGGCTGCTCACCGGGCGGTGCTCCAGGGCCGCACCGGAGAAGACCTCCAGGGTGTTGCCCGAGGGATCCTCGAAGCGCAGCAGCTGCCCGACCCGGCGCGCGGCGAGTTCCGCGGCGGTGCCGGCCTTGACCGCGACGCCCGCCCGGGCCAGCGCCTCGCTCACCCCGGCCAGCTCCTCCTCGCCGGGTACCTCCCAGCCGGAGGCGAGCAGCCGGTCCTGCTCACCGGGCAGGATCACCAGCCGGGCCGGGAACTCGTCCATCCGCAGGTACACGGCCCCGGGCTCGGGCCCGCGGCCCTCCATCATGCCGAGCACCCGGACCCCGAACTCCCGCCAGGCTGCGACGTCGGCTGACTCGATGCGCAGGTACCCCAGCGACTGGATCGCTGTCATGCCGCGTCTCCCTCCAGGAAGCTGATCGCCAGCCGGTTGAACTCGTCGAACTTCTCCAGCTGCGCCCAGTGCCCGCAGCCGCCGAACACGTGCAGCTGGGCCCGCCGGATCAGCTTGACCGCGGCCAGCGCGCCGTCCAGCGGGTTCACCCGGTCCTCGCGGCCCCAGATCAGCAGCACCCGGTGGCGCAGCCGGTGCGCTTCCCGCCAGAGCATCCCGTCCTCGGCGGTGGCCGGGTCGAAGAACGAGGCTCCCAGGGAGGCCATCGCGGCCAGCGCGCCGGGGTCGCTGGCCGCGGCGAACCGCTCGTCCACCAGGGCGTCGGTGATCAGCCGCTGGTCGTGCACCAGGGTGGCGAGGAAGGCGGCCAGCTTCTCCCGGCTCGGCCCCGGCGGCGCGGCGAACTCCATCAGCCGCTTGACGCCCTCGGTCGGGTCGGGGGCGAACACGTTCAGGCTGAGCCCGCCCGGGCCCATCAGGACCAGCCGGCCCGCTCCGGGTAGTTCAGCGCGAAGCGGACCGCGGTGCCGCCGCCGAGCGAGTTGCCGACCAGGTGCGCCCGCTCGATGCCGAGCGTGGTGAGCAGCCCGGCCAGCGCGTCCGCGGCGAAGGTGAAGTAGTTGCCGGTCACCGGCGGCCGGTCGGACTGGCCGAAGCCCGGCTGGTCGACCAGGAGGGTGCGGAACTGGCTGGCGAAGACCGGCAGGTTGCGGCCGAAGTTGCTCCACCCCGACGCGCCGGGGCCGCCGCCGTGCAGCAGCACCACCGGCGCGCGGCCGCCCGCATCCGCCGGGCCGGCCTCGTGGTAATGCAGCCGCATCCCGGCCGCCTCGGCGAAGCGGCTGTGCACGGCCGGGCCGTCGGGGCCTGCGGGCGGGGCGGTCACCGGGCTGGCCGTCACACCATGCCGTCCGGCTGGATCCGCAGGCCGAACTCGCCGCGCCCGAACATCGACAGGGCCCGCTCCGGGTCGTTGATGGCGTGCACCCGGCCGGCGTGCGCGTCCCGCCAGAACCGCTGGATCGGCGTGCCCAGCTTGAGCGCGCGGCCGCCGGAGTTCTCGAACAGCCGGTCCACCGCGCTGATCGCCCGGCTGGTGCCGAGCACCTGGTCCCGGCGCACCCGCAGGCGCAGCGGCAGCGGGATCTTCTCGCCCGCCCGGGCGCAGGCCATCAGGTCGGCCATGTTCCGCTCCAGGGCCAGCCAGGCCGCATCCAGCTCGGCCGCCGCCTCGGCCACCCGGACCTGCGAGTGCGGGTCCTCGGCCGCTTTCTGCCCGACGTAGGAGGCGCGCACCCGCTCCTGCTGGTAGGCCACGTGCGCGGCGTAGGCGCCCATTCCCATGCCGATGATCGGGGTGGTGATCGAGTAGGAGAACAGCGAGCCGTACGGCAGCCGGTACAGCGGCGCCGGATTGACCTGCTGGCCCGGGCAGATGCACTTGAACACGTCGGTGAAGCTGAGCGAGCGGTGCTCTGGCACGAACGCGCCGTCCACCACGATGTCGTTGCTCCCGGTGCCGCGCAGCCCGACCGTGTCCCACACGTCGTCGATGGTGTAGTCGCTGGCCGGCAGCAGGAACGTGCGGAAGTCGGCCGGGTTGCCGTCGCTGTCCGTCGCGATGCCGCCGAGCAGCACCCAGCTCGCGTGATCGCAGCCGGAGGAGAAGCTCCACCGGCCGGTGAGCAGGTGCCCGCCGTCAGCGGCCTGGGGCCGGCCGGTCGGCGCGTAGGACGACGACACCCGGGTGTTCGGGTCATCGCCCCACACCTCCTGCTGGGCCTGGTCCGGGAACAGGGCCAGCTGCCAGGGATGCACGCCCAGGACCGAGCTGACCCACCCGGTTGAACCCGCAGGCGCTGGCGATCAGCCGGACCGCGGTCAGGAAGGTGACCGGGTCGGCTTCCAGGCCGCCGAACCGGGCCGGCTGGAGCAGCCGGAAGAACCCGGTCTCGGCCAGCGCCTTGACCGACTCGGCCGGCACCACGCGGTGGTCCTCGGTCTCCTGCGCCCGTTCCCGCAGCACCGGCAGCAGGTCACGGACCCCGGCCAGCACCGCCTGCCCGACGTTCTCACTCACCGGACATCCTCCGATCACGCCGACTCCACGGTTGACCATCGCCACAAGACTAGAACATGTTCTAGTCTGACCATAAGGCCACCGCAGGTCGGCGAGTAAAATACGGAACATCAAAGCCTATAACGTGTTACAGGAATGTGAACGAGCGCAGGAGGGAGTCCCCATGACTGAGCGGGACGGCGTCCGGACCATCGAGCGCGGCACCCCGCCGGCCAGGTTTGCCCGCGGCTGGCACTGCCTGGGGCTGGCCCGCTCCTTCCGCGCCTCCGGCCCGCACGCGGTGCAGGCGTTCGGCACGAAGCTCGTCGTCTTCGCCGACAGCCAGGGGACCCTGCATGTGCTCGACGCGTACTGCCGGCACATGGGCGGCGACCTGAGCCGCGGCACGGTCAAGGGCGACGCCATCGCCTGCCCGTTCCACGACTGGCGCTGGGGCGGCGACGGCCGCTGCGCCCAGATCCCCTACGCCCGGCGCGTCCCGCCGGCCGCCCGCACCCGGTCCTGGCTCACCCTGGAGCGCAACGGGCAGCTGTTCGTGTGGCACGACCCGCAGGGCGGCCCGCCGCCGCCGGAGGTGGCCATCCCCGACATCGAGGGCACGCACTCCCCCGGGTGGAGCAACTGGACCTGGGACTCGATCCTGGTCGAGGGGGCGAACTGCCGCGAGGTGATCGACAACGTCGTGGACATGGCGCACTTCTTCTACATCCACTTCGCGTTCCCCACGTACTTCAAGAACGTGTTCGAGGGGCATATCGCCACGCAGTACCTGCGGACCAGGTCACGCCCGGACGTCGGGGCGGAATCCAGCTACACCGCCGGGGCGGACACCACGCTGCGCTCCGAGGCCTCCTACTTCGGGCCGGCCTACATGATCAACAAGCTGTGGCACGACTATCACGGCACGACCATGGAGAGCGTCCTGATCAACTGCCACTACCCGGTCACGCCCACCGCGTTCATGCTGCAGTGGGGCGTGATCGTGCGGCGGCCGCCCGGCCTGTCCGAGGCCCGGGGCGAGCGGGTCGCCGCCAAGTTCGCGGACTTCATCGGCCTGGGCTTCCAGCAGGACGTCGAGATCTGGAAGCACAAGAGCCGGGTGGACAACCCGCTGCTGTGCGCCGAAGACGGCCCGGTGTACCAGCTGCGGCGCTGGTACGGCCAGTTCTACACGGACGTCGAGGACATCACCCCGGACATGGTCGCGCGGTATGAGTTCGAGATCGACACCACCCGCGCGGTGTCCGGGTGGGAGGCGGAGGTGGCGGGCAACCTCGCCGGGCGGCCCGCCGAGGCCCGCTGACCATGGGCGGCGGGCAGGCTCCGGGCCAGGGCGCGAACGGCCAGCATCCGTCCCCCCTCGCCGACGAGCGGAAGGCGCTGCTGTGCGAGGTCGGGTGTGACCGCTGCGGGGCGGCCGTGCTGGCCGCCAAGTTCAGCCCGCAGCACACCAGCGTGCAGTGGAGCCCGCAGGCCACGGCGGCCTGCGCCGAGTTCGGCGCGCGGACGGCCGCCGGGGAGCAGACGGCCCTGATCGACGGCTGCGCCAGCCTGCGGGCCAGCATCGACCGCGCGGTGGCGCAGGGCCGCCTGGAGGTGTCTGCGCCTTGAGCCCGCGATGACCGTGCCCCGCGCCTCCTACCAGCTGCGGGTGGCCGAGGTGATCAGCGAGACTGACGAGGCGTGCTCGCTCGTGCTGGACATCCCGCCGGAGCTGGACGCGGCGTTCGGCTACCGCCCGGGCCAGTTCCTGACCGTGCGCGTCCCGCATGACCGGGACGGCTCGGTGGCCCGCTGCTACTCGCTGTCCAGCTCGCCGCACACGGGTGACCGGCCGACGATCACCGTCAAGCGGATGGCCGCCGGGCACGCGTCGAACTGGATCGCCGACCACGTGAGCGCCGGGAGCGTGCTGGACATCCTGCCGCCGGCCGGGACGTTCACCCCGGCGGCGCTGGACGGCGACTTCCTGCTGCTCGCCGCGGGCAGCGGCATCACCCCGGTCATGTCCATCCTCAAGTCAGCCCTGGCCCGCGGGCAGGGCCGGATCGTCCTGGTCTACGCCAACCGCGACGAGCGCTCGGTCATCTTCGGCCGCGAGCTGCGCAGGCTCGAAGGCGAAGCCGGGCACCGGCTGGCCGTGGTGCACTGGCTGGACTCGGTCCAGGGCACGCCCAGCGCGGCCCGGATCGCCGCGCTGGCCGGCCCGTACGCGGGCTATGACGCGTTCGTCTGCGGGCCGGACGCCTACCTGGCGGTGGCCCGGGAGGCGCTGCGCCAGGTTGGCCTGCCCGCCCAGCGGGTGCACGCCGAGCGGTTCCTGTCCCTGGCGGAGAACCCCTTCGAGGCCCCTGAGGTGCCCGCGCAGGCCACGGCGGCGACGCTCCAGGTCACCCTGGACGGCCAGACCCGCATGCTGGCCTGGCCGCCGGGAACCCGGATGCTGGACGTGCTCATCGGCCAGGGCCTCGACCCGCCGTACTCCTGCCGCCAGGGGGTCTGCGGCGCCTGTGCGTGCCTGCTGACCGGCGGTGCGGTGGAGATGGCGCACAATGAGGTCCTCGAGGAGGAGGACGTCGCCGACGGCTACGTCCTGGCCTGCCAGGCCCTGGCGGCCAGCCCCGCGGTCAGCATCAGCTATCCGTGACCGCGGGCCCGGGCGAGCCTGATTCCGCGAACGACAAGCTCACGGCGCCCAGGCCGCTGAAATCGGCGCGGAATTCGTCGCCGGGGCCCGCGTCGACGGCCCGGTCGCACGCGCCGGGCAGGATGATGTGCCCCGCCCTCAGCCGCACGCCGTACCGGGCCACCGCGCGGGCCAGCCAGGCGACGGCGGTGGCCGGGTTACCCAGGACTGCGTCGGACCGCCCGTGCGCGACCAGCCGGCCGGAGCGCCGCAAGGTCGCCTCGATGCCGCGCAGGTCGAGATCGCCCGGCCGGGCCCGCGCCTGGCCGAGCACGAAGCCGGCCGACGAGGCGTTGTCGGCGATCGTGTCCGGGAGCCTGATCCGCCAGTCCGCGATCCGGCTGTCGATCAGCTCGATCGCGGGCGCGACCGCCTCCGTCGCGGCCAGCACGTCCGCCTCGGTGCAGCCCTCCCCCGGCAGGTCCGCGCCGAGCACGAAGGCCACCTCGATCTCCACCCGGGGGCAGCAGTACCGGCCGGCCTGGACCGCCGCGTCCTCGAAGAGCCGCATGTCGGCCAGCAGGTGACCGTAGTCCGGCTCGCCGACGCCCATCATCTGCTGCATCGCGGCCGACGTCAGGCCGACCTTGTGGCCGACGACCGGGGCGGCCCGGCGCCGGATGTTGTGCAGCTGGATGGCGTACGCGTCGGCCGGCTCCAGCGCCGGGTAGGAGTCGGTCAGCGGCGCGATGGGCGCCTGGTCGCGCTCGGCCGCCCGCAGGCGGCCGGCGATCACGGACAGCTGCTGGCCGGCGAGCATTCATCCCTCCCGGGTCCGGGCCCGGTCGCCGGCGGCCGCGTGCCGGCCGGCGCGCCGGCCGGAGAAGACGCAGTCCGCCAGCGACAGCCCGCTGACGTAGGACCGCGAGCAGAGCCCGGCCGCGCTGCGCCCGGCCGCGTACAGCCCGGGGACCAGCGTCCCGTCCGCCCGCCGGACCTGGCCGGTGTCCTCCGCGACCGCCAGCCCGCCGAGGGTGAGCATCGGGGCCGGGTAGGCCAGCCGGGGCCGGACCGAGCAGTCGATGAGCGAGTAGGGCGGCCGGTCCTGCGGGCGGACCAGGTCGGCCGGCTTGCCCGGCCGGGTCGCCGCGTCCCGCGGCGGCGGCGGCGTTGTAGGCGGCCAGGGTGGCGGCGAGGCCGCCGGGGTCGATGCCGGCCCGGGCCGCCAGCCCGCCCAGCGTGGGGGCGCTGATCCGGCCCGCGGTCAGCAGGTACCCCGCCTGCAGCCGCTGGAACCACAGCGTGCTGGCCCGCAGCTGGCGGCGGGCCAGGGCCAGGGTCACCTGGTCGATGAGCAGCCACGCGTGGCCCTGGTGCCTGGTCACGACCGCCTCGCCGATCGCCGCCCCGTACCGGGACTCATCGCATACCCGGTGCCCGGCCCGGTCCACCAGCACGCCGCGCAGCAGGGCGGCCGGCGGGCTGAGGAAGCGCCAGACCGAGACGCGGTCCAGGAACGCGGTCCCGCCGCCCGCCTGGGTGCCGAGCCGGATCCCGCTGCCGTCGTCACCGGGCGTCGCCAGCGGCAGGCCGCCGCGGTAGGCGGGCGCGTGCTCGCGCATCATCTGCCGGTTGGCGGCGAACCCGCCGGCGGCCAGCACCACGCCGCGCCGGGCGTGCACCCGCAGCGGGCGGCCGTGGCGGCGCTCCAGCCAGGCCACCGGGCGGTGCATGACCCGCCCGATCCTGGGTGCGTACAGGTACGGCCGGGCCGACCAGCGGTGCAGCACCCGGTGTGCGGCCCGGGCCCAGCCCGGCGCGCCGCGCAGCGTCCGGCACTCGACCCCGGTCACCCGGCCCCCGGGCCCGGTCACCAGCCGCTGCGCGGTGGTCTGGCTGAGCACCCGGGCCCCGGACCGGCGGACGGCCGCGGCCAGCCGGGCGTAGAGCAGCCGGCCCGAGGTGCCGCGGCCGCGGGCCCGGTGCCCGCGGGGCGCCGGCGCCACGCCGCGGGCGGACAGCTCACTGCCGGAGTAGTAGAGGTAGTGCCGGTTCGTGGGGTAGGAGGTCTTATCCGGGCACAGGCTGCCCTCGAACGGCACCCCGTGCTGCTCCAGCCAGGTCATCATGGCCCGGCTGCCGCGGCAGAACTCCGCCAGCGTGGCCGGCGACACGGCGTCGCCGACCTCCAGGGTGAGGTAACCGAGCATCGCCTCCGGGGAGTCCGCGACACCCGCCTCGCGCTGCTGCGCGGTGCCGCCGCCCGCGTAGACCACTCCGCCGGACAGGGCCGTGGCCCCGCCGCCGGTGAACCGGTCGAGCACGATCACGTCCGCACCGCGGCCCGCGGCTTCCAGGGCGGCGCAGGCCCCCGCGGCCCCGAACCCCACCACGACGACATCGGCCTGGATGTCCCAGGTCTGCGGCACCGGCGCCTCCGGGGGCGGACCATGTGGCCGCCGATCGGGATCATCGCTCGGCCAAAACTATAACGTGTTCTAGTATGAAGCGGCGGGAGGTGGCATGACAACAGACCGGGCCGAGTTCGACGTGGTCGTCGCGGGCAGCGGCGGCGCCGGGATGACGGCGGCGCTGACCGCCGCGCACCACGGCCTGAGCGTCGTGGTGCTGGAGAAGACCGCCTGGTTCGGTGGCTCCACGGCCCGCTCCGGCGGCGGTATCTGGGCCCCCGGTAACGAGGTGCTGCGCCAGGCCGGTGTCCGGGATACCCCGGAGCAGGCCCGCACCTACCTGGCCCACGTCGCCGGTGACTGCGTGCCGGCCAGCCGGCAGCGCGCGCTGCTGGAGCACGCCCCGGCCATGCTCGCCTTCGTGCGCGCCGCCGCCCCGGTGGATTTCGCCTGGGTGCCGGGCTACGCCGACTACTATCCCGAGGCTCCCGGCGGGCTGGCCCAGGGGCGCAGCGTGGAGCCGCTGCCGCTGGACGGGCGGGTGCTCGGTCCGGAACTGGCCCACCTCAACCCGCCTTACCTGCCCGCGCCGGACGGCGTGACCATCACCCAGGCTGACTACCGGTGGCTGAGCCTCGGCCCGCGGCATCCCCGGGCCATCCTGGCCTCCGCGAAAGTGCTCGGCCGGCTGGCCCGCACCCGGGTGCTGCGGCACCGCACGCTCAGCATGGGACAGGCCCTGGCCGCCGGGCTGCGGGCCGGGCTGATGGCCAGCGACGTACCGGTCTGGCTGAGCACCCCGATGACCGGCCTGCACGTGGAGAACGGCCGGGTCACCGGGGTGGAGGTGACCCGGGACGGCCAGCCCGCGCTGATCCGCGCCCGCCGGGGTGTCGTGCTGGCCGCGGGCGGCTTCGAGCACAACGCGGACATGCGGCAGCGCTACCAGCGCCCGCCGATCGGCACCGAGTGGACGACCGGCGCGGCCGGCAACACCGGCGACGCGATCGCCGCCGGCCAGGCCGCCGGGGCCGCGCTCGACCTGATGGACGACGCCTGGTGGGGCCCGTCGATACCGCTAGCCGGGCGGCCGTACTTCGTCCTCGCCGAGCGCAGCCTGCCTGGCTCGATGCTGGTCAACGGGGCCGGGCAGCGGTTCGTGAACGAGTCTGCCCCGTATGTCGACGCGGTGCACGCGATGTACGACGGTCACGCCGGGGGCACCCCGCACATCCCGGCCTGGCTGATCATCGACCAGCGCTACCGCAACACCTACGTCTTCGCCGGGCGGGCGCCGCGTAAGCCGCTGCCCCGCCGCTGGTACGCCGCGGGCGTGGCGCACCGCGCCGGCACCCTCGCGGATCTGGCCGGGTCGGCCGGCCTCGACCCCGGGGCCCTGGCCAAGACGGTGGCCCGGTTCAACGAGTTCGCGCAGACCGGCCGGGACGAGGACTTCGGCCGGGGCGACTCGGCCTACGACCGCTACTACGGCGACCCGCGGCAGCGGCCCAACCCGTGCCTCGCGCCGCTGCGGCAACCGCCGTTCTACGCAATCCAGATCGTCCCCGGTGACCTGGGCACCAAGGGCGGCCTGCGGACCGACGAGCGGGCCCGGGTGCTCCGCCCGGACGGCACCCCCATCGCCGGGCTGTACGCGGCGGGCAACGCGAGCGCGTCGGTGATGGGGCACAGCTACGCCGGCGCGGGCGCGACGATCGCGCCCGCGATGACGTTCGGCTACCTCGCCGCCCTGGACCTCGCCGCCCCCTCGCCCCCGGCGCCAGCGCGTTAGGGAGAAGAAAGGACCAGCGCGCTGGTGGGGACGCCGGTGCCCGCCGTGACCAGGACCGGCCCGTCCCCGGGGACCTGGTTGACCGAGCTGCCGCGGACCTGGCGTACCCCTTCGGCGATGCCGTTCATGCCGTGGATGTAGGCCTCGCCGAGCTGGCCGCCGTGCGGGTTGACCGGCAGCCGGCCGCCGAGCTCGATGCCGCCGTCGGCGATGAAGTGCCGGGCCTCGCCCCGCTCGCAGAAACCCAGCTCCTCCAGCTGGAGCAGGACGTAGGGGGTGAAGTGATCGTAGAGAACGGCCACCCGGACGTCCTGCGGGCCGATCCCGGCCTGGCGCCACAGCTGCCGGGCCACGACGCCCATTTCCGGCAGCCCCAGCTCGTCGCGGTAGTAGCTGGTCATCACGAACTGGCCCGGGCTGCTGCCCTGCGCGGCCGCTCGGATGACCGCGGGCCGCTGCCGCAGCCCGCGGGCCCGCTCCAGGCTGGTCACCACGAGGGCGACGGCCCCATCGCTCTCCTGGCAGCAGTCGAGCAGCCGGAGCGGCTCCGCGATCCACCGGGACGCCTGGTGCTCGGCGAGCGTCACCGGCCGCTGGTAGAACCAGGCCCGGGGGTTGGCCGCCGCGTGCCGCCGGTCCGCCACGGTGACCCGGCCGAAATCCTCGCTCGTCGCGCCGTAGTCGTGCATGTAGCGCCGGGCGATCATCGCCACGGCCGCGGCGGGCGTGCCGAGCCCCATCGGGTAGTGCCAGCTGTTGTCCACTCCCGCGGAGGTCGCCGCGGCCACCGCGGCCCGGGACACCTGGCCGAACCGGTGGCCGGAACGCTCGTTCAGCGCGCGGTAGCAGCAGCACCACCTCGGCCGCCCCGGTGGCGATGGCCATCGCCGCCTGCTGCACGGTCGCGCAGGCCGCGCCGCCGCCGTAGCCCACCTGGCTGAAGAAGCGCAGCTCGCCGGCGCCGAGCTCACGGGCCACCGCGATCTCGGCGTTGTGGTCCATGGTGAACGTGACCAGGCCGTCCACATCCGACGGGCCGAGCCCGGCGTCGGCCAGCGCGCCGGCCGCCGCCTCCACGGCCAGCCGCAGCTCGCTGCGGCCGGAGTCCTTGGAGAACTCGGTAGCGCCGATGCCGGCGATCGCGGCGGTGCCCCCGGTCACGCCGGGCTCCCCGGCCTGGTGAGCCGGACCGTCCCGGTCACATGGTCACCGAGGCTGCACCGCCCGGTGACGTGCACCACGTACTGGCCGCCCGGCTCCGCCGGACGCCCGGCCGGAGAAGACGAGGCGGTCCCCCGCGTAGCACGGCACGCCAAGCCGGATCGCGACCTGCTGCACCAGGGCCTGCGGCCCGGCCCAGTCGGTGACATACCGCTGGACCAGGCCGGTGCTGGTGAGGATGTTGACGAAGATGTCCCGGCCGCCCCGCTCGACGGCCCGGTCGCGGTCATGGTGCACGTCCTGGAAATCGCGGGTCGCGATCGCGGACGCGATCACGAAGGTGGGGGTGACGTCGATGGCCAGCTCCGGGAGCTCGATCTGCGCCCCGGCCGTCACCGCGGGTCCTCCCGCCAGGCGGGCAGGGCCAGCCCCGCGTCCACCGGGACGAAATCCACCCGGACCGGCAGGCCGATGCGCACCCGTTCCGGGCTGACCCCGCGCAGTTCGCCGACCATCCGGACCCCCTCGGTGAGCGTGACGAGCGCGACGACGACCGGGAGCGTGCGGCCGGGCACCGGCGGGTGATGGTGCACCACGTAGCTGTAGATCTCGCCGGTGCCGGCGGCGACCTGGTACCGCGGCCTGGCCCCCCCGCACGCGGGGCACATCGGCCCCGGCGGATGGCGCAGCGCGCCGCACTCGCCGCAGCGCTGGATCCGCAGCTCGCCGGCCGCGGTCCCGGCCCAGAAGAACTCCGTGTCCGGCGAGACGGCCGGCCGCAGCACGTCCGCGGCCGCGGGGTCCGGCCCGGCCGGGGCGGCGGCCGGGCCTGCGGCGGCCGGGCGGAACTTGAGCACCCGGAACCGCATCGACGCGACCGCCTCCGGGCCCGCGTACCAGGTACTGCGCGTGGTGATGAACCAGCCCTCGCCGAGCGCCGTGCGCTTGGGCCCGGTCACGTCCTCCAGCCTCGACGTCACCATGAGCTGCTCACCGTGCCGCAGATAGCGGTGGTACTCCTGCTCGCAGTTGGTCGCCACGATCGAGGTGAACCCGGCCTCGTCGAGCACCGCGGACATCAGGTGCAGCGGGTCACCCGGCCCGGGCCCGGCGCTGGCCGGCTGCAGCCCGGGCATCGTCCACACCTGCACCATGGCCGGCGGCGCCACCAGCGCGCCGTGCACGGACCGCGCGGCGGCCGCGGCATCGGTGTAGACCGGGTTGGTGTCGCCGATGGCCTGCGCCCAGTGGCGGATCATCGGCAGGTTCACCGGATCGGGGGCCGCCCGCGGGCTGCTCTCGCCGGCGGCGGCGATGCGCGCCGCGGCGTCCCGGATCGCCGCCTGCGCCGCGGGGGCGGCGCCGGCACGGACAGCAGTCACGTCACGCTCCTCCCGCTCACCGGGGCACCCGGGGCAGCCCGAGCCCCGCCGTCGCGATGAGCTCACGCTGGATCTCGTTGACCCCGCCGCCGAAGGTCAGCACGGTGTTGCGCTTGGCCTGGATGTCCAGCCAGCGGGACAGCTCGGCGGTCTCCGGGTCGGCCGGGTCGCCGTGCCGGCCGACGACGTCCTCGAGCAGCTGCCCGAGCTGCTGCGCCTGCTCGGACGCGTAGACCTTGGTGGCGGACGCGTCCGCGATGTCCAGGGCCGCCGCGGCCGCCACCTGCCAGTTGAGCAGCTCGTTGATCCGCAGGCTGGCGTAGGCCTGGCCGAGCGCGCGGCGGACGTCGGGCCGGGCCAGCAGGGGCTCGCCGTCCGGGCCGGCCCGGCGGGCGGCCCAGTCGCGCACCCGGTCGTGCAGGGCGGCGATCCGCCCGGCCGGGCCCAGCATGACCCGCTCGTGGTTGAGCTGCGTGGTCAGCAGGCGCCAGCCGGAGTTCTCCGCCCCGACCCGCCTGGTGACCGGGACGCGCACGTCGGCGTAGTAGGTCGCGTTGACGTGGTGCGCCCCGTCGTGGGTGATGATCGGCGTCCAGGAGAACCCGGGATCGGCGGTGTCCACGATGAGGATGGAGATCCCCCGGTGCCGCGGCGCGCCGGGGTCGGTGCGGCAGGCCAGCCAGACATAGTCGGCGTCGTGCGCGCCGGTGGTGAACACCTTCTGGCCGTTGACCAGGTAGCTGTCCCCGGAGCGCACCGCCCGGGTGCGCAGCGCGGCCAGGTCGGTGCCCGCCTCCGGCTCGGTGTACCCGATCGCGAAGTGCACCTCACCGGCCAGGATCGCGGGCAGGAAGAAGTCCTTCTGCTCCTGGGTGCCGTGGGCCTGCAGGGTCGGGCCGACGGTCTGCAGGGTGACCGCCGGCAGCGGGACATCGGCCCGGGCCGCCTCGTTGACGAAGATCTGCTGCTCCACCTGGCCCAGCCCGCGCCCTCCGTACTCGGCCGGCCAGCCCAGGCCGAGCCACCCGTCGCGGCCCATCTGGCGCACCACCTCGCGGTAGACGCCGCCATGCCGCTCGGTGAGCAGCGCGGCGCGCTGCCGCGGGGAGATGAGCGAGGCGAAGTACCCGCGCAGCTCGTCGCGCAGCGCGAGCTGGTCGCCAGTGAGGTCGAGGAACATGCCGCCCTTTCAGTCACGCGTACCGGCCGCGGCAGCGGCCGCGAGCCGGTCCAGGCGGTAGTCGGCGCCCCCCACGTACCGGCCCAGGTCCTTGGCCAGCGAGGAGAAACGGTGCAGCGGGTAGCTGGCATCCATGCCTGTCCCGCCGTGCAGGTGATGGCAGGTGCGCAGCGCCGTGATCGCCGGGCCGGCCAGCCAGTAGGCGGCCACATCCAGGTCACGGCCGGCCTCGCGCCCGGTCTGCAGCCGCCAGCACGCCGACAGCGTGGCCAGGTGCAGCGTGCGGGCCACGATGTACACGTCGGCGATCTGCTGCGCGACGGCCTGGAAGGAGGCCAGGGGACGGCCGAACTGCTGCCGCGCCCCGATGTGGGCCGTGGTCAGCACCAGCGCGGCGGACAGCGCGCCGTCGGCCAGGCAGCACGCCCCGGCCACCGCGAGCTGGTAGAGGTCGGCCACGGCGCGGCCTGCCCCGTCCAGGACATCGGCGATGGGCACCTGGTCCAGCCGCAGCGTGTACTCGGGCTGGCCCCCGGAGCTGTGCGTGCGCTGCATGCTCACGCCGTCGGCGGCCGGGTCCACGACCACGACGCCGGTGCCACCTGAGGTGAGGCTGGCCGGGACCAGGACCCGGTCGGCCAGCGCGCAGTACGGCACGCCGATCTTGATCCCCGAGACGGTGCCGCCGCCGTCCAGCCGGGCGATGGTGGCCGGTTCCCGCGGCATCGGGTCGGACGGCTCGCGCAGCGCGGCCGTGAGCACGGCGTCACCCGTGCCGACGCCGGCCAGCAGGGCCCGTTGCGTGCCGCGGCTGCCCCAGCGCAGCACGGGCAGGACGCCGGTGCCGAGCGTGGCCAGCGCGGGCACCGGCGCAGCGGCCCGGCCGATCTCGGTCAGCAGGACCGCGATGTCCAGCACCCCGAGGCCGTCCCCGCCCAGCCACCCCGGCAGGGCCAGCGCCAGCAGGCCCGCCTGGCCCAGTTCCTTCCACAGGGCCCGGGTCTCCGGCTGGCCCGGGCCCGGGTCACCCGGGCCCGGCTGACTCACGGCGGCCGCCTGGCTGCCCCCGCCCAGGATCCGGGCGGCCAGGCTCGCGATCTCCTGCTGGGTCTCGCCGAGGGTGAAGTCCACTCAGCGTGCCTCCTCCCTCGGCAGGCCGAGACCGCGCTCGGCGACCATGGACAGCAGGATCTGGGTGGTGCCGCCGGCGATGCTCAGGCACCGGCTGAGCAGGAACCCGTGGGCCGCGTCGGCCGCGGGCCCGTCGGCGGCGGCGCCGTCCGGCCCGCACAGCGTCAGCGCGGCCTCGGCGACCGCCTGCCGGTGGGCCACCCCGGCCAGCTTGGCCACGGCCGACTCCACCCCGGCCTCGGTCCCGTGCAGCTGCGCCAGCGCCCGGCGCAGGTCCATCAGCGACACCGCGAGGCCTTCGGCCACCAGCGCCCCGAGCTGTTCCGCCGGGCCAGGATCGGAGCCGGGCCCGCCCCGCCGGACCGCGCTCAGCAGGCCCTCCACCGGCGCGCCGAGGGCTGACCCGCGGCCCATCGCGACCCGTTCGGCGGCCAGCGTGCTGCGGGCGACCCGCCAGCCCTCCCCCGGTTCCCCCACGACGCATCCACCGGGGACGAACACCTGATCCAGGAAGACCTCGTTGAACACCGCGCGGCCGGTGATCTCGCGCAGCGGGCGGATGTCGATCCCGGCGCTGCGCATGTCCACCAGGAAGAACGTGAGCCCGCGGTGCCTGGGAGCGGCCGGGTCGGTGCGGGCTAGGCAGATCGCCCAGTCCGCCTCCCGGGCCAGTGAGGTCCACACCTTCTGCCCGGTGAGCCGCCAGCCCCCGGGCTCCTGCTCCGCCCGGGTGCGCAGCGAGGCCAGGTCCGAGCCTGCGTCCGGCTCGCTGAACAGCTGGCACCAGGAGATCTCGCCGCGCAGCGTCGGCCCTGCGAACCGCTCCCGCTGGGCCGGCGTGCCGTGCTGGAGAATGGCTGTCCCGGCCCAGCCGCCAATCACCAGGTCCGGGCGGGACACCCCGGCCCGGCTCAGCTCTTCCTCGATCTCGAGCTGCTGCGCGGCTGAGGCCGCCAGGCCGTAGGGCACCGGCCAGTGCGGGGCCAGGTAGCCGGCGTCGGCGAGGGCCGCGCGCTGCCGGTCCGGCGGCAGCGCCGCGACCGCCGCCGTCACGGCCCGGGCGCTGGTCACCGGCCCGGTGCCCGCCGGCCGGCGCCGGCGCTGGCCAGGTTCACGCCCGTGCTGGCCACAGTCACGTCGGCGCTGGCCAGGTTCACGCCCAGGCGCCGCCGGGCCCCGGCCAGGGCCAGCTGGGCCGCCCGGGCCCGCCAGGCCCCGCTGCCGCCGAGGAGCTGGCGCAGCGCCACCGCCCGGCGCAGGTACAAATGCGCGTCGTGCTCCCAGGTGAAGCCGATGCCACCGAGCACCTGGATGCAGTCCTTGGCGTTGTCCACGGCGTCGTCTAGGGCCAGGGCCGCCGCGGCCGCCGCGGCCAGCGGGTGCTCGCCGGGCGCCTCATCGGCCGCCCGCGCGGCGTCCCAGGCCAGCACGGCGGCGCGCTCGGCGCGGCACAGCATCCCCGCGCACAGGTGCTTGACCGCCTGGAATGAGCCGATAGGCCGGCCGAACTGGTGCCGGGTGCGCGCGTGCTGGGCGGCGGTGCGCGCGCACCAGCCGGCCACCGCGGACGCCTCGGCCGCGCCCAGGGTGGCGGCCAGGTCCCGCACACAAGCAGTGCTCAGCCCGGGCAGGATCTGGGCCGGGCCGATGACCAGGCTGGTGAGCCGGACGCTGGCCAGCGACCGGGAGAAGTCGAGCGGGGTGCGGGCCGTCACGGTGACCCCGGGCTGGCCGGCCCCGAGCAGGAACCACGCCTCGCCCCGGCCGGTGTCCGCGCCGAGCAGCAGCCGCGCCGTGCTTCCCGCACCCAGCACGGCGCTGACCTCGCCGGTCACCCGCAGCTCCCCGCCCGGGAGCCACGTTCCGGCCAGGCTGGCGCCAGTGAAGCCGACCGCTACGGGCTCCTTGCCGTCGGCCAGCGCGGGCAGCAGCTGCTGCGCCGCGGGCCGCCCGGTCAGCCGGGCCAGGATCAGCCCGGCGAGCAGCGTGGGCAGCACCGGGCCGGGGACGAGCGCGTCGCCGACCTGCTCCAGCGCGGCGGCCAGGTCGGCCACCGTGCCGCCGGCCCCGCCCGCCCCGGACGGCACGGCGATCGAGAAGATGCCCAGGCTGGCCAGGTCGTCCCAGCAGCCGGGCGGCCGCCGCGCCGGCGGCGCCCGGGGGGCCGCCCGGCCCGGCACCCGGCGGGGAGCCTGGTTCCAGGCGGCGGACCAGCGCGCGGGGATCGGCCCGCTCCGCCCAGTCCCGGATGGACTGCTGCAAGGCCAGCTGCTCCGGGGTGACAGCGATTGGCACCCGGCCCTCCTCATCGTCGCGGCACTCAAAATTAGAACACGTTATACCTCGCTGCGGCCAGCACCGGGAGCCGTCCCGGGCCGCCGGCGGTTGGTAGGCTAGGGGCGGGACGGATCCATTAAGCGCCCGGGCATGCGCGAATCGTTGGCTGGCGATGGCGGAACGGCCCGATCGTGCAGAGGTGACGAGAGGGCCGGATGACACCAACGAGAACACGTATCGCCGACGGGCCGGGCTCCGCAGCCGACGGCGAGTTCGGCTCGGCGGCGCAGCGCGACCGCCGTAAGCGGATCCTGGACGCGACCCTGGCGCTGGCTTCCAAGGGCGGTTACGACGCGGTGCAGATGCGGGCCGTGGCCCAGAAGGCCGACGTGGCCCTCGGCACGCTGTACCGGTACTTCCCGTCCAAGATTCACCTGCTGGTGTCCGGCCTGGCCCGGGAGTTCGAGCGGAACCAGGAAAAGCTGGACCGCACGCCGATCCCCGGCGATACCCCCTACGACCGGATGCTCTACGTGCTCGGCCGGATCACCCGGGCCATGCAGCGTGAGCCGCTGCTCACCGAGGCGATGACCAGGGCGTTCATGTTCGCCGACCCGAGCGCAGCCGCCGAGGTGAACGCCGTCGCCCGGCTGATGGAGCGGATGCTCACCCAGGCCATGCACGAGGGCGAGCCGTCCGCGGACGACATCGCCATCGCCCGGGTCATCGGCGATGTCTGGCTGTCCAACCTGGTGGCCTGGGTGACCAGGCGCGCGTCCGCCAACGACGTGAGCCATCAGCTGGAACTGGCCGCCCGCCTGCTGCTGCGCTGAGCATCCCGGGCGGCCTGGCCTGCCTCAGCCCATCAGGGTGTCCAGGAACGGGTTGCTGAACACCGAGTCCGGGTCGTAGGACGTCAGGATCGACACCGCGGCCGCCCAGCCGTCACCGCTGGCCTGGCCCGCGCTGACCGCAGCCGGGACCGTGCTGCGCAGGACCGTGCTGCTGGTCCACGGCGCGGCGGAGGTGCAGGCCCAGGCCTTGGACCACTCGGGCCGGACGGTGGCGTAGCTGCCGCTGTAGTGGCTCCAGATCCACGCCTCCATGTCCGCGTAGAACTGGGAGAAGCCCGGGGTGACCGGCAGGGTGCCCATGTCGAGCCAGACCGCGGTGTCCCATTCCGGGTGGTCCGGGCGCGGCCGGACCGAGGAGAGGATCGGCGACTGCGCCCCGCCCACCACGGAGTCAGCGGGGTGATCGAGCCCGGTGACCCGGATCTCCACCGGCCCGTTCATCGGGTACTGGCCCAGCCCCTGGTAGTGGGCGAGCCGGCTGGTGTACTGGGTGTAGAAGTCGCTGACCACCTGCTGGATGCTGGCCCGCGCGGTGAGGACGGCGAACCCCGCCTCGACGATCCGGACCGTGGTCGGCTTCACGTAGAGCAGGACGTTCTGCGACTGGCCCCAGATATCCCAGACCCCGTCGAAGACCAGGCCGGTGTCCACCAGGGACATCGCGATCCCCTCGAAGGCGGGCGTGCCGGACACGTCTCCCGACGCCACCTCGCCGAAGAACGTGTTTTCCGCGGTGGTGACGCTGTTGGTGAACCCGTAGTTGTAGGGGCTGGCGACCTGCACGGACAGCAGGGGCCTGGCCGGGCGCGAGCGACCAGACCTTCAGCCAGGGCGTGTCGGTGAACGGGAACCAGATGGCCTCGATCCGGCCGGCGCCGTCCACGTAGCTGGCGAAGGACCTGGGACCCGGCGGTGGCGGGCGGGGCGAACAGGTCCGCGGCCGGGACGTCGACCCAGCTCTGGCAGCGAAGGTTCTGGTTCGCCGCGACCTGCAGGGTGACGCTGGTGACGAAGGCCCGGCCGAGGTGAGCCAGGAACGCGCGGATGTCCGGGTCGGAGCGCTGGAACGTCTTCAGCGCGTACTGGCCCTGGCGCGGAGCTCCAGACCACGGCGGTGAGCGACACGATCAGGTTGGACAGCGAGCCGTAGGTCTGCCCGGCCAGCGGCGTCTCGCCGGTGGCCGGGATGGCGCTGCCGTGCGCGTTGATCGCCAGCAGGCCGCCGAGCGTGATGTCGCCGGGCGCCGGCATGGCGCAGAGCCCGTATCCCGCCGCGGCCAGCGCGGCGGTCAGGGTGTCCATGGTGACGCCCGGCCCCCGCGGTGACGGTGGCGGGTAATCCCGGCGGCCACGGACACCGAGGTCAGGTGCTGGGTGGTGTCCACCAGCACGTAGCCCGCCCCGGTGCTGCCCGCGGGCAGCAGGATCGGCGACCAGTTGTGGCTCATGCCCTTGGCGCGCAGCCGGTACCCGCTGGCCTCGCGCCCAGTTGGCCAGCGTGACCACGTCGTCGGCCGAAGCCGGGGCGCAGGTCCAGAGGCGTCGATCACGATCATGCCGGCCCAGTTCTGGTAGGCCTGCTGGTAGAGCGGAGATCGATGACGGGAAGCCGGGCGGCGGCGTGCTGGCGGCCGCGCGCTGGCCGGCCCGGCCCGGAACACCGGGGTCCAGGCCAGCGCCCCGGCGGCCGCCGCGCCCGCGATGAAAGCCCGCCGGGACAGCCGGGACGGGGCCGCCGCGGCCGCGGGGGAGGCTGGCCCGGCGGGCTGGCTCCGATCGTGACGAGACGGCATCGGCTCTCCCAACTGGCTGGAATCAGGCGTCCCGGGCCGCTCCGCCCGTGAGCCGGGGGGCCGCCCTCCCGCCGGGACCAAGCATGCGCTTGCTTGTTCCAGACCTCCAAGATAGACAGCCGCTGGACCCCGGGCAAGCTCAGGCCGGCAATTTTCTGTAACGCGTTCTAGTTGCGGCTGGCGCCTAACCCTGTTAGAAGACAACATCGTGAGTGAATGTCATGTATTCCGCGCTGATCTGGCCCGGTCGGCCCGGCTGCTGCGGGCGTTCCGCACCGAGCAGGACTCCCCGTCGTCCTATTACGCGGGCTTAGCGGCGGACACTATCGGCCAGCTCGGCCAGTACACCGGCCTGGCCGGCCGCGTGGTCGTCGACGTCGGCGGCGGCCCCGGCTTCTTCGTCCGGGAATTGCGCCGCCACGGGGCCCGGGCGTTCTGCGTCGACACCGACCGCGGGGAACTGGCCGCCCAGGGCCGCCCGGACTCCGGCAGCGCCCTGGGCAGCGCGCTGCGCCTGCCGCTGGCCTCCGGCGCGGTCGACGTCTGCTTCGCGTCCAACGTGCTGGAGCATGTCGGAGACTGGCCCGCCATGCTGGCCGAGATGGTGCGGGTGACCAAGCCGGGCGGCATCGTCTTCGTCGCGTTCACCAACTGGCTGTCACCCTGGGGCGGTCACGAGACCTCGCCCTGGCATTACCTCGGCGGGGACCGGGCGGCCGCGCGGTACCAGCGCCGCCACGGCCGGCCGCCGAAGAACCAGTTCGGCCGCAGCCTGTACCCGGTATCCGTGGCCGGCGCGCTGCGCTGGGCCCGGTCGGCGGACGGCGCCGTCCTGATCGACGCGGTGCCCCGCTACCTGCCCGGCTGGACCCGGCCGCTGCTCCGGGTTCCCGGGCTGCGCGAGGTCCTCACCTGGAACCTGCTGCTGGTGCTGCGCCGGGGCCGGTAGCGGGGCCCGCGGCCCGCCTACCTGGCCGGGTCGAGCACCGGCTCGGTCGCCGCGTCATGCTCGTGATCCGGCTGGTCATCGCGCCGCAGCCGGGCCAGGACCACGCCCGTGACCAGCACCACGACACCGACCAGGACGGAGGCCAGCGGGATGATCACGGCCAGCCACCTGTACTCGGTGCGGCCCGTCTTGTCGAGGCTGACCACGGTCTGGATGCTCTGCGGCGTGAACCTCAGCGTCCCGTCCAGCAGCACCAGGCGCGTGGTGCCGGCGGCATCCCGCAAGGTCAGCGTCTGGTCCTGGGTCGTGTTCAGCTGGGCGCCGGTGAGCGGATCCACCCAGAACGTGTTGGTCCCGGTGTAGTACTCGGGCAGGGTCACCTCCCCGCTGCCGCTCATGCCCACCAGCGACGCGGGCAGCTTCTGGCTGCCCGCCCGGGTGAGCGGGACATGCTCGACGTACCGGTAGACGCGGATCCCGCCGATCATGCCGGTCCCCGCGTAGCGGGCCGGCCGCGGCTTGTTCAGGACCGGGTCGAACACCTGGTAGGTCTTCTGCTGGAGGCCGAACGGCCAGAGGAACCCGACCAGCCCGGACTGGTGGATCGCCGTGTTGCCGTTGATGTTGGCCCCGCAGCAGTTGACCAGCTCGGCCGTGCGGCGGTCGAAAGCGAAGCGGCGGGTGTCGTACTGGAACGTGGCTTGTGCGTGGTGTCGTAGAGGTAGGTGAACTCATCCCACACGGCCGTCGAGGAGGTGCCCAGCGCTGGCATCGCCCTTGACCGTGCTGGTGGCCCGCATCGTGGCCCCGTGGATCGCCGACACCAGCGTGGGGCTGAAGTAGGTGACGCTGTGCCCTCCAGCGAGGTTTCAGGTACTCACTCAGCGGGTACTTGATCAGATGGCCGCCGACATAGAAGCGCACGAGCAGCCCCGTGACGATCAGGAATGCCCCAAGCCCGGCGAGCGTGAGCCCGATGACACGGCGCATCGAATCCTCCTCGAAACGGCTGGCCGCCATCTCCCGCGTTGGCAAAGGCGATCTTGCCTGGGGTAGTAGAGTCGTTATTTAATCCTGAAAGTGCGGTATCGCCGGACACATAACTGTAACAGGTTCTACATCCTGCGAGAAGGTCATGCTCACTGTCCGGACAGGTCCGCGCGCGGCCAGGCGAGGCCGGGCGGCCGCACCGAGTCACCTGGACGCCCTGGACGGCCTGCGCGCCGCCGCGGCCGCGGCGGTTCTCCTCACCCACGTCGGTGCGATGACCGGTTACACGCTGGCCGACAACGGGCCCGGCTCGTGGGCGGCCAGCCGGGGCGATATCGGTGTCCCGGTCTTCTTCGTCCTCTCCGGCCTGCTGCTGTACCGGCCGTGGGCGGCCACCGCCCTCACCGGGCAGCCAGGCCCGCGAGGTAACGACGTACCTGCGGCGCCGCGCGCTGCGGATCCTGCCCGCCTACTGGGCCGTCGTCCTGATCGCCCTGCCGTTGCTCAACCCGGGCCCGGCCCGTCACGTCTGGCCGTGGTTCCAGTACCTGCTGCTGCTGCAGAATTACGACCCTCACCCCTGGTGGGGCGGAACCGGGGCCACCGGGCTGGCCCAGATGTGGAGCCTGGTCGTCGAGGTGTCGTTCTACCTCGTTCTGCCGGTGCTCGGGGCGGCTCTCACCTGGTTCGCCTGCCGGGCCGGGGGACGCGGCGACGACGGGCTGAACCGCCGGGCCCGGCGGCTGCTGGCCGGCATCGCCGTCCTGGCGGCGGGGTCCTTCGGCTGGACGGCACTGGAGTACTACCCTCATCCCGAACTGTGGTCCGGGATGACCCTGCCGCCGCTGCTGATCTGGTTCGGCGTGGGGATGGCCCTCGCCACCGTCTCGGTATGGGCCGCCGCTGAGCCGGGACCCGATGGCCCGGTTCGCCGGTTCTGCCGGTCGGTGGCGGCCTCGCCGGGGATGTGCGCGCTGATCGCCGGCTGTGCCTTCGCCATCGCGTGCACTCCGGTGGCCGGCCCCCAGTTCACCAACTTCGTCTCCGGCCTGTGGCCGACCGAGATCAAGTCCGCCCTGTACACCGTCATCGCCGCGGCCGTCGTCGCGCCGGTCGCCTTCGCGCCACAGCGGGCCGGCCGGGCCCCCGCATCGCGGCCGGTGCGGGTGCTCGGCGGCCGGGTGCCCCGTTTCCTGGGGAAGATCTCCTACGGGATCTTCCTCTGGCAGTTCCTCGCCGCCTATGCGTTCTTCGCCGTCTTTCACCTGAAGACCGGGTTCACCGGCGGCTCCTACAACGCCGCGGAGGTAGCTGCCATCGGGCTCGCCATCGCGGCGCTGACCATCGCCGCCGCGACCGCCAGCTATTACCTGATCGAGCAGCCGGCGCAGCAGTTCGCGACGCTGGCCGGGACCGTCCGGGGCCAGCCGCGCGGGACCGCCGGGGAGCAGCCGGCCGGGACCGCCGGGGGCAGCCGGCCGGGACCGGAACACCCCAGGCCGCCGCGGCCGTCAGGGATCGGGGAGAATGAGGGCGGCCACCAGCCGCCCGATGATGATCAGGCAGATGACCTGGGGGATGACGTTCCCCAGCCCGGTCACGAACGGCCCGGTGGCCGCGGCCAGCCGCAGTTGCTCGCCCGCGGCCGCGCACGCCGACGCGGCCAGCAGCAGCGCAGCCAGCAGCAGCGGCCGGTGCAGTTCACGCCAGCAGCGGCGGGACCGCCGGTAGCTGGCCGCGGCCATGAACAGCCCGGTGGCCGCGGGCAGCACGATCAGCCCCGGGTACCCGCCCAGCCAGAACCCGGTGGCCAGGATCCCGGCCGCGGTCACGGCCGAGGCGAGCGCCGTGGCCAGCCGCGGGAAGCGCAGGCGGGCGGGGAAGCGCAGCAGGCCGGGGAAGCGCAGGCGGGCGGGCCGCCGCAGCCGCCGCCCGCTCGCCCCCGGCCCGCTCGCCCCCGGCCCGCCACGCCCGGGCGGCCCGCAGCTCCCGGCCGGGCGGGGATTTTCCGCCGCCGCCCTGCTGGCCAGCCCCGCCCCACCGCGGCCAGCATGACCAGGGCCAGCGTGCCAAGCCCGCCGATCACGGCGATGCGGTAGGCCCGCTGCGGCCCGAAGCTCAGGGTTACCTCTCCGGCGCTGCCGGCGGGCAGTAGCCAGGCCTGCTTCCACCCGTCCAGCCGCAGCGCCCGCAGCGGCAGGCCGTGCAGGACAGCCTGCCAGCCAGCGTTGAAGTTCTCGTTCACCACCAGGTAAGACCGCACCGGCGCGGCCACCGTCAGGACCCGCCGCGACGATGTCCACGACCGCACCACGGCCGTGGTGACCGGGCCCGCCCGGCTGGCCGGCCGTGCGCGGGGGCCGGGGCTGCGCAGCACCACATCCTGCGCGTCGAACGCGTCCGCGGCCGGCTCGGTCACCCGGTTCTGGCCCGCCGCGATGGTCACCGGCGAGCAGGCGGTGAACCGCATCGGGCGGCCGGTGAGCAGCTGGGCGAAAGTCCCGGACACGCGCGTCGGCAGCACCTTCCCGTTGAGCCTGATCACCGGCCCGAATCCGCATCGCAGCCGGAACGCCTGGCCTGGCGTGCGCAGCGGTGCCACCCCGGGGATCACCACATCGGAGATCTGCAGCGGGCCCTGCAGCGGGGTGAACCTGAGGATCAGCTCACTGGTCCGCATCGGCGCGAAGCGCAGCACCCCGGTGCTGCCGACCGCGGCCCCGCGGACCTGCCCCCGCGACCCCGCGAGCAGCACCTGCAGCAGCCCGCGCGCCCCCGGCGGCCGCTCGATGGTGACCCGGCGGATCGTCCGGCGGTGCCGCCACCGGATGGAGAGCGCCGGGTGAGGGTCCGCCGGGCTGGCCGCCCAGCTCGTGGCCGCCTGCCCGTCAAAAGCCGACCTGGCCAGGTCCTGCGGGTCACCGGTGTACGTCGACGACGCCGTGACCCGGACCTGGCCGGGCAGCCGCCCGTACCTGCTGATCAGGGACGGGCTGGTCAGCACGGCGAACCCGGTCAGCCGGGCCGGCTGCCGGGCCGGCTCGGTGAACCCCTGGTCGAAGCCGTACTGCTCCTCGGTTGCCGTCCGCAGCCACGGGGAGCACACCCAGCGCAGCACGGTGAGCATGCACCCGGAGGGCTGCGGCTGGGTCTTGGCCAGCACCACGGCGGCCGGATCGCGGCCGTCGGGCGCCGGGGCCAGGATGGTCCGGCTGGCCTGGACTCCGGGCACCGAGATCTCGCGGATGCCGGCCTGGGCCCCGACCACGGGATCCGGCGGCCAGGCGAGGCCGGCCACGGTGATCCGCAGCCAGCGGGACCCGCCCGCAGGCACCCGCAGCCACTGCGGCTTGTTGGTGACCCGGACCCGGTCGGTCCGCCGGCCCGCGCTGGTGGACAGCACGACCCTGGTCACCGGCGGCCCGAGCGGGGCCAGGTCGGCCAGGGCCACCCGGATGACGCCCGGGTTGACCGGGGTGTCGAAGGTGACCTGGAGCCACTGGCCGACCGGCCCGGTCCAGCTGCCCGACTCCCACATGGTCCGCACATCCCCGTCGACCGCCGAGTAGGGCAGCAGCCCGCTCGCCCACTCGCCGGGAATGGCCCCGATGCCGGACGCCGACGAGGACGCGGTCACGTTCGCGATGCCGTGATACTGGGCGACGCTCAGGTACCTGGCCCAGCCCGGCTCGGTGTAATCGCCGGTCGCCTCGAACGTCTGGGCGCGCTGGCGGGCGGTCAGCGTCGGCGAGTAGGACGTCCGCAGCTCGCCGAAGTTGCGCACCCGGCGGCGCAGCGTGTCCGTGACTACCCGGGCCGCGGCAGGCAGGCCGGGGGAATCGGAATTCAGCAGCACGGGCCGGCTGCCCAGCAGGCCGGTGTCGGCCAGGGTGATCAGGGACTCGGGACCGCCGGCCACGCGCAGCGTGCCGGCGGCCGGCTGCACGGTCGCCACGGCCGCGGCCCCGGACACCCGGTAGATCTGCACCGCGGGGTAGCCCGGGTCGAAATCGGTCACCGCGTCGTCCTGGGCCAGGCTGCCCACCAGGGGGCCGAACGCCGCCGCCGGGGTGATCCCCGGTGACCCGTGCAGCGCCTCGCTGATCCTGGCGGGCCAGGCCCCGGCCAGGTCGTTGCGGTCCAGGTCGTTGCGGACCAGCACGTACCGCACGCCCATCCGCGCGAGCACCTGGGCCAGCCCGGCTGATCCGTCGCCCGCAGCCAGCCGCTGGTCGATCGCGTCCAGCAGCCGCTCGTTACCGGGTGACCCGATCACCGACAGGTCGCGTTCGGCCCAGTTGACCGTGGCCAGCGGCTGCAGCACGTCATCCAGCGGGCTGCCCCACAGGTACTGGCCGAACGCGGCACCCGGCACGACCAGCACGGCCTGGCGGCCCGCCCGGGCGTTCAGCCAGTGCGCCGCGTTCACCCAGTAGGGCGGGATCTGGCTGAAGCTGCCGGCGCTGGCCAGCCCGCTGGTGTAGGCGGGCAGCGCCAGCGCGGCCACGGCGAGTCCCGCCGCGGTGGCCACCGCGGTGCGCAGCCTGGGCAGGCGCACCCAGGCCAGCAGGTGGGCGACCCCGAGCGCGACCGGCAGCCGGATCATCGGGTCGAACTTGCGCACGTTGCGGAACGCCGAGGCCGGCCCGTTGATCAGGTGGTCGGCCAGGCCGGTCAGCGGATGGCCGAGGCTGCTCGCGTACCCGGCGGAGATGATGATCACCCCGGCGAGCACGCTGCACAGCAGGAATCGCCGGGCAGGCAGTCCCCGGCAGATGAGCCCGGTCAGCCCGAGGCCGGCGAGCAGCCCGGTGAGCAGCGTGGGCAGCACGCCGGTCGCGATCGTGTAGCCGAGCTGCCACCAGGGCTGGCCGTTCACGACCAGGTAGCCGACCCAGTCCTCGGTGCCGCGCATGATGTCGGACAGGCTGGTCACCGACGTGGTGACGGCCGCGCTCTCGGTGTAGGGGACGATTGAGACGCCGTAACGCGAGAGCAGCAGCAGTGGCAGCGACCACCACCAGGTGGCCACCACCACGGCCGGTCCCCACCAGGCCAGGATCCGCCACCGCGGCGCCGGGCGGCCGAGGGTCAGGAGATAGAGGACCGCGGGCAGCAGCACCGCGACGGTCGCGGCCGCGTTGATGCCGCCGCACAGGGCGACCGCGGCGGCCGAGCGGGCCGCTGCGCGCCCCCGCCTGCCGCCGCGGGCCGCATCGACCAGCGGGATCAGGATCCAGGGCAGCATCGCGGCGGGCAGGAATTCCGCTGACAGCCCGCCGAGCAGGGTGAGCCCGGCGGGCGACAGCGCGTAGCCGAGGCCCGCCGCCACCCGCGTCCATGGCGTGCCGATGCCCAGCCGGCCGGCCAGCCGCACGGTACCAAGGAAGGCGGCAGCCAGCACGGCACCGATCCAGAGGCGCTGAATAACCCAGGGCTGCAGGGCCGCGAGCTTGCCCAGGGCAAAGAATGGCCCCATCGGGAACAGGTAGCCGACGGCCTGGTCCGGCAGCTGGCCGAACTGCTGCGGGTCCCACAGGGTCAGCGCCCGGCTGAGGAAGCGGGCCGGGTCGGCCGCCAGGTCGAGCTTGGTGTCGGCGATGATGTTGCCGGGGGCGGTGACGAACGGGAGCACCTCGAGCAGCAGGCAGAACGCGACCAGCCGGATGACAGTGCGGGTCCGCTCGTCACCTGCAGGACCGCCGGGACCGCCTGCTGTCGGCTGAGTGTGGCCCGGTGGCAGCACGGGGGCGTGAATCACTGTGGCTGGCCCGCCTCCCCGGCCTGGCATCCGATCCCCCGTGACGTCCCGTTCCGGATCGAGGCCCAGACCAGCATGGTCATCCGCGCGATCGTCTGCTCCCAGCTGAACTGCGACGCCCATGCGCGGCACGCCGCGCCCATGGCGGTCCTGCGCACCGGGTCGGCGAGTTCCTGCAGCGCCCGCTCCACGACGTCGCCGATCTGCTCCCCGTCCCTGACCAGCCAGCCGGTGCGCCCGTCACGCACCGCGTCGCGGAGCCCCTCGACATCGAAGGCGACGGTAGGCACGCCCAGGGCCGCCGCTTCGAGCACGCACAACCCCCAGCCCTCCCCGCGCGAGGTGCTCAGCTGCAGCGCCGACCGGGCCACGATCGCCTGCTTCTCCTCCTGCGGCAGGAAGCCGTGCAGCCGGACCGTGCTGGCCAGCCCGGAGCGGGCGATGCTGGCCGCCAGTGACTGTGCTGCCGGGCCCCGGCCCACCACGTCGATGCCGATCCCGCTGTCCCGCAGTCGCTCCGCGACGGGCAGCAGCAACTCAGCCCGCTTATGGGCGACCAGGCGGCCCACCCAGACCAGCGAGCCGCCGCCCGGCTGGGCCTGCCACCGCGGCGCCACGGCGCCGCGGGAGGTGGAGACACCGCACCAGACCAGGTAGATATCTCCGCTCCAGCGGAGCCTTTCCCGCATGGCGCTGACCGTGGAGGGCGAGACCGCGACACAGGCGTGCCGCCGGTACGCGAGCCGCGCCACCGGCCCTTCCAGCAGCCGGCCAGCCCGTGCGAGCCACCAGGGGAAGTGCATGCCGAACTGAGCGGTGTGCACGTGATGCACCACGCACAGGACGGGAACCCGCCTGGGCAGGACCCACGGGGTGAAGAACGGGATGCCGTTCTGGCAGTCGAGGACGGCGTCGAGGGACCGGCGATGGAGCAGGAACCAGCCGAGGACCAGCGGGTACACGCTGAACTGCCCGCCCATCCTGGTGATCTGGACGCCTTCGCGGGTTTCCCGCCGGGCCTGGCCGGGGGCACGCGCGGTCACGAAGCGGACCTCAGCCCCCTGGCTGGCCAGGCCGCGGGCGACCTCCCAGGCGTACTGCTCGGCCCCCCCGGCCTGCGGGTGCCACGGATCGCGCCAGTTGGCGACGCCGATCCGCGCGCCGCGCAGATCTCCGGGGCCGCTGCCGGGCGTGATCACGCCGTCGTGGCCCCCGCCGGGAGCACCGGGCCCCCGGCCTGCTGCGGGTATCCGGCCTCAGGCCGGGGCGGGACGGGCGCCGCCCCGGCGGGCGTCGCCCCGGCGGGCGTCGCCCCGGCCGGCACAGCCAGCGGGCTGGCGGGCAGCGCGGCCAGCGGCGGGGGCCCGGCCGGCCCGGGCCGGCCCGCAGCCGGAGCCAGATGGAGGCGACATCCCGGAAGGTGGCCGCCGAGTGACGCGGTACCGAGAAGGTCGAGCCGGGCACGTCCCGCCAGCGGACCGGGATTTCGGTCAGCCCCGCGCCGAGCCGCTGGCACCGGGCGATCAGCTCGACGTCGAAGGCGAAGCCCGACGTGTGCAGCGACTGGGCCGCCGCGCGGGCCAGCGGGCCGGAGAAGAACTTGAAACCGCACTGGGTATCGGTGGCATCCGGGACGATCCGCCGGGCCAGGGCCCGGAACGCCGCGGCGCCGACCCTGCGGACGCCGCTGTGCCGGTCTTCGGCATCGGAGGACGCCAGCCCGCGCGACCCAATGACCAGCGGATTCCCGGCGGCGAGCAGGCTGACCGCGAGGTCAAGGGCGGACAGGTCGGTGGCCATGTCAGCGTCACAGAACCCGACGAACGGGGCCCGGGTGGCCAGCAGGCCGGCCCGCACCGCGCGTCCTTTGCCCGCCCGGTGGCAGCGGAGCAGGCCGACCGGGACCGGGCCTGCGGGCCAGTCCCGGACGACCTCGCTCGTCGGGTCCGTGCTCGCGCTGTCCACCACCAGGATCGCTGCGCGCAGCGGGAGCGCCGCCGCCTTGCGGCACAGCGTGGCTAACCCGTCGGGCAGCCTGCAGGCCTCGTTATGGGCCGGAACGATGATCTCGATGGAAACCGGGGCGACGTCGCGCCGGCCCTCCGGGGGCATGTCCGCCACCGCCCGGCCGGGTCAGCGGGTGCCGTACCGGTAGATCGATGCGTGACTGGGCTTGCCATTGGCCAGCCCCGCCAGCGCGTTGCTGGCCAGGACAGAGGCTCCGACGGCGAGCACGACCCCTACGGCGATGACGATCAGCAAGCGGGCCATGGCGCTCCTCCTGCGGCAGGGGACAGGTTCGTTGGCTGGACAGTAACCAGGCGCCAGGTGACTGGCTAGTAACGTGACTAAAATGTAACAGGTTCTAGTTTGTTCTGTTCGGCTTAAGATATGCATTTAAGCTGTTCAGCACCAGGACCTACTGGAGATCTGACCAAAAGGTAAGCAGCCGGTTCTAGCTCAGCTTCTGCGCGGCGGGCGCCGCCTGGCGGGCTCAGCCCCGGCCGCCGCCCAGGGAGCCGGGTACCTGGTAGACAGCCAGGCCGGGCCGGGTGAGCAGCACGGTGCAGCCGGGCAGCCGGGCCCGGGCCGGGCTGGCCGCATCCACGATCACGAACCGCACCCCGGCCGCCTGCAGCACCGAGGTCAGGGGCGCGGCTGAGCGGACGGCACCGTCCAGCCGGCGGGCGCGCGGGTCGTCCGGTGCCAGCTGCACCGTCCCCACCTGAGGACCGTCATCCCAGATCACCGGCCGGCGCAGCAGCCGCGGCCACGGGTCCAGCAGGGGCCGCCCGCCGTTCCAGGCGGGCCGCCGGTAGGCCGCCCAGGGCAGCAGCAGCACACTGCCCCGGGCCGGGCTCAGATCGATCACTCGCGCCGCGGCCAGCCACCCCTCCGGGTACCAGGCCGGGCGCAGCCGCCCGGCCGCTCCCCACGCCAGTCCGGGCAGCAGCATGAGGGGCGCGAGCAGGGCCAGCAGGCCCAGCGCCAGGCCAGCCCGGTCCGGCCGCCCGGCCCGGCGCAGCCACCCGGCCCGGTCCGGGCGCCTGGCCGGCCCGCGCGCATCAGGTGCGCGGGGTTGCATCGCCCAGGCCACGGCGAGGCCGAAGCCCGCCGCCTCGGCCAGGGCCAGCGGGGCCACGAACTGCTGTCCGTCGCGGAGCACGGCGAACCCGGGCCAGACCCGGCCCGCCGCCCGGAGCAACTCCCGTCCCGGCTCGCTGGCCCCGATGCTCGCGACCAGCAGACCCGCCGCGGCCGCGGTCCCCAGCCCAGGCCAGCCGCGGCGGGCGGCCCCTTCCGGCTGGCGGCCAGGCCGCGCGGCCGGCACCCCCCGGCCGAGCGCCCCGCCGCAGGCCAGGTAGCCGGCCACGGCCACGAGCACCAGCGCCAGCCACAGCACCGACCACGCTCCCCCGTAGGCGGCGGGTACTGTCTCGGAGTTCCAGATCCCGCCCAGCATGAGCAGGCTGCCGGGCACTCCGAACGGGGTGTCGGCCCGGGCGGCGAACGCGGCGACCCCGGACGGGGCGTCATACACCGGGTGCAGCAGGGACGGGATCAGCCAGGGCAGGCTGAGGCCGGTCAGGACGGCCAGCACGGTCAGGACCCGCAGCGCCGCGCCGCCGGGCCGGCTGATGCCCCTGGCCCCGGCCCCGGCGGGGGCACGCGGCCCGGCCAGGGCCGCAGCGGGCAGGATGGCGAGCGCGCTGATGCTCATCGCGGCGAACCCGCCGATGCACGCGGGCAGCAGCGCCAGGCTGAGCCGCCCGGCCCCGCGCCACGAGACCACCTCGTGCGCCAGCACGGACCTCAGTGCCCAGGGCAGGCCCGCATAGCCGAGCAGCAGCGCCCACTGGCCGACGATGAGCCGTTCCGCCACGAACGGGTTCCACGCGTAGTACGCCCCCGCGGCCAGCCGGGCGAGCCAGTGCTCGCGCTCCAGCAGTGCGACCGCCCCCGAGCAGGCCAGCATGAAGACGGCCAGGAGCAGGGCTTTCTGCACGATGTCGGCTGGTATCAGCCGGGCGGCGGCGGCCACCACTGCGTCACTGGGCACCGCCCGGGGCGGCCCCCCGGCCAGCCCGTACATGGCCGGGGTAAACGGCTGGCGGGGAACGAAGATCATGTCGTAGCTGAGCAGGAACCCCCGCCGCAGCCCCGGCCCGAGCGCGAGCAGCCCCAGGCCGAGCCCCAGGGCCAGGGCCGGGCCCCGGCGCGCGGACGGCACCGGGCCCGGGCCCGCGATCCGGGCCGGGCCCCGGGCTGGGTCCCCGCCAGGTGCCGGACCCGGCCCGGGATCCGGCCCGGCCCGGGAGGCCTGCCACCCGCGGGCCCCTGAAGCACGGCCGGCCGTGACGCGCACCCCTTAGCCGGCCACCGCTGTCGCGGGAATCGGCACCCCGGTGCGGTCCGGCTGGAGCGAGCCCACGGTGACGCCGGTGACGCAGGATCCCGGCGCGGCGCCCAGCTGCCGGACGCTGATCACCTTCCCCGAGCCGGTGACCGGCACGTAGACGGCATGCGTGCCCGCGGGAACCGGCACGGAGCGCCATCGCTCGCCGAGGCTGACCGCCAGCACCGTGGCCGGGCCGGAGTAGGACAGCCGCGCCGTCCACGGCCATCGGTATAGCGAGCCGTGCAGCGGAATCCGGACCCCGCCCGGGGTCACGGCCCAGCAGTTCCTGGCCGGCTGCCTCGCCGGCTTGCTGGCCGCTTTCTGGCCCGGGTGCTTCGCCGGGTGGGCGGCGGCGGGCTTCGCCTGCGGCGGCGGCCCGGATGCCGGGCCTTCCACCGTCACCGGCCACAGCCGTCCGAGGCTGTCGAAGATCATCAGGTGGCCGATGACGCCGCGCGGCGACAGCGTCCAGTTCAGGTGGCTGCCCGGCACGCCCCGGGCGATCGCGCCGATCACCTGTGAGGTGTGCCCGGAGGTCCAGAAGAAGATGGGGTCCATGATTATCGCGGGTGTCGGCGTATTCACGATCAGCGTGCCGCGCGGCGCCTGGGCCACCGCCACCTGCGCGGTGGCGATGTAGGACCGGGCCGGCCGGGTGTTGGTCGCCGCCTCGAGCGTGGTCAGCGACCAGAACGAGCCGATCAGCAGGGCGCCCAGCAATACCGCGGTGAGAACCCGCAGCCGCTGGATCACGACCGGGCTGGTGAGCGCGCCAGCCAGGCCCGCCGCCGGGCTGGCGGGCAGCTGGAAGCGGCTGGTCTCCGGCAGGCCAGCCACCGGCAGGAACGCGAGGCCGGCGCAGAGGGCAACGATGGGCGCCGCGTCGGCCAGGTACCTCGCCTGCATGCCGAGCAGGACCGGGGGCGCGCCGCCCAGCCGCCCGATAGCCACCGGCAGGATGTCCGCGACGGCGATCCAGCCGGCCAGGATCGCCCACGCCCGCCAGGCACGCACCCGGTACACGCAGCTGATGATCACGACGGCCACGGCCAGGATCCAGGACAGCTGCTGAAGCCCGGGGGGCGGGCTGGCCTCCGCGTAGCCGGAGCCGAACACCAGCCACCGCCACGGGCCGCCGGCCACCCCGGGCAGCAGCGTCGTCCCCACCAGGCTCGACACGAAGTCGATCAGGCGGGAAAACGAGCCTGGGCTGCCGGGCTGATTGCGCGAGGTGGGGAGCTGAAGGAAGAACAGGACGCAGTAGCCCGCCACCAGCGTCCCGTACAGCAGCCACGCCCGCCAGTACCGGATGAGGGCGGCGAGCGTCGCGGCCGCCCAGCGCCCCTCCACGAAGAACCCCGAGGTCACCGCGAGCAGGAGCAGCGGGATCACGACGCCCTTCTCCATCGTGGCCATGCCGAGCAGCAGCCACCCGCCGGCCACGGCCGCGTCCCGCAGCCGGCCGCCGCGCAGGTACCGGATGTGCGCGTGCAGCGTCATGAAGATGGCCAGATCCAGCGGGAGAGTCTCGATGGCCAGCGACCACCAGCCGACGCCCGCGAGGGCCAGCGGGCTGAACAGGTACAGCCCGAGCGGGATGAGGATCGCCAGGCGGTTGCCGAACAGCGCCCGCAGCACGCGCAGCAGCGCGAACGACGCCGCCGCCACGAACAGCAGGATGACCCCGCCCGCCAGCAGCCAGTTGTAGAGGGCGACCCTGGCCAGCACCCAGGCGACCGCGAAGTTGAGCGGCGCCATGTGGCCGGCGTCCACCAGCATCAGGTAGTGCCAGCCGAACCCGTTGGCCAGCGCCCGGTCGAAGGTGCGGAAGTCGTCCTGGCGGAAGTAGGTGTGCGCGAGCAGGGCCGCGCTCCACCACAGCTGGACGGCGATGAGCACGACCGCGGCCGTGGTCAGGCCGTTGGCGCGCAGCCACTCGGCCGCATCCTGCGGGGCCGGGGGCGGGGCGGCCGCCGGGGTGGCGCCTGACGCCGGGCCCGGCTCACTGCCTGCCGCGGCCTCCGGCTCGCTGCCCGGCGCCCTTTCCGGCTCGCTGCCGGGCGCCGCGTCCGGCCGGAGAACGGCCCGCCAGTTACGGGTCAGCATCGCCACCCCTTCCCTGCTCTTCGCGAAGCGGGCGCCCGTATCTGCCATTGGCTGGCCTGCTATCCCTTGACTTTGGCAATGACCTCGTCGCCGAACCGGCGCAGCTTGCCGAGCTTGTCCCCCAGCGGCTCGGTGTCCGGGCCCGTTTCATACGGCCAGCGGAAACCGACGATCACATCGGTCACCCCCTGCTCCTCCAGCCGCCGCACCCCGTCCACGCTGTAGCCGTCCACCGAGATCACGTGCACCTCGAACGGCCGCTCCGCGGTGCCTTCCTGCGCCCGCATCCCGGCCAGCCGGGTGAGCAGGCCGGGCAGTTCCGCGGGGTCGCCCCCGCCGTGCAGCCAGCCGTCCCCGGCCCGGGCGGCCCGGCGCAGCGCGGCGTCGCCATGACCCCCGATGAGGATGGGGATCGGCCGGGCCGGCACCGGAGCGATCTTGACCGGGGGAAACCCGAAGACCTCCCCCTGGTAGCCGAAGTAACCGCCGGCCGCCAGCCCGCGGATGATCGCGATCTCCTCGTCCATCCGGCGGCCGCGGCCGGCCCAGGGCACGCCCAGGACCTCGTAGTCCTCGCGCCACGGGCTGGAGCCCACGCCCAGCACGAGCCGGCCGCCGGTCAGCACCGCGGTGGATGTGGCCTGCTTGGCCACCAGGACCGGGTTGCGCAGCGGCAACTTCAGCACGAAGGTAACGAAGCGCAGCCGCCGGGTCACCGCGCCGAGGGCCGGGATGAGCGAGAAAGGCTCCAGGAAGGGCTTGTCCTCCAGGAAATCCCGGGTGCCGTCCGGGCTGAACGGGTAGCGGCTCTGGGCGTCCCGTGGGTAGCAGATGCTGTCCGGCACCACCATCGAGTCGTCGCCGGCCTCCTCCGCGGCACAGGCGAGGGGGATGTAGCTGGACGGGTCGGTCATCGACTCGGCGTAGGAAAAGCGCACGGGACCTCCGGAACAGAAAAGTAGAACAAGTTCTTGCAGGACGTCAATGCGCCAGGAAAGCTGATGCCATGAACGACGCTGCTGCCCTGGACCTGGCCGCGCTCGAAGAGATCCGCCGGGTGAAGTACCGCTACCTCCGCTGCGTGGACCTGAAGCTGTGGGACGACATCGCGGACACGTTCACCCCGGACGCCACCGCGGACTACGGCACCCCGGCCCTCGGCAAGCCGCTCAGCCTGGCGGGCCGGGATGAGATCGTCGCCTTCCTGCGCGGCAATCTCGGGCCGGACATCATCACCACGCACTTCGCGTCCCAGCCGGAGATCGCTATCGACGGCGACAGCGCCAGCGGGACCTGGTGCTTCGAGGACACCGTGATCGCGACCACGTACCGCGTCGTGATCAAGGGCGCGGCGTTCTACGAGGACCGCTACGCGCGCGGCCCGGACGGCCGGTGGCGGATCGCGCACACCGGTTACGTGCGCATCTACGAGACCACGATGTCCCTGGACGACCTGCCCAGCCTGAAGTTCACCGCGAACCGGTGGGCCGCAGCCGGCGGGCTGACCGCCGCGGGCGGCCAGCCCGCGGCGACCTGCACTCATTGACGTATTTCTAGAACACGTTCTAGCCTGAGCGAATGCTCACCCAGTCGTTCGCGGACGCGCTGCTCGAAGCCGAGAAGATCATTACCAGTGCCCCGCACATCCAGTCTGAGCAGGATCTCGTCGAGGGGTACGACTACCTGGCGGGCAACATCCGCGCGTCACTGCAGCTGGCCTGGGCCTACCAGCGGGACTTCCCCTACTTTGTCGCGTCCACCGGCCCCTACACCAAGATGGGGCTGGACAACCCGGACACCTTGTACTTTCACTCCTACCTCCGCGACGACGCCGAATACGTCGTAACCGGCCGCCGGGGCAGCACGGCGGACCTGAGCTTCCAGGTGCTGGACGGGGACTACTCGCCGGTCCAGGTGCCGGGCAGCCTGGCCGCGTTCGATGACCGGGAGATCGAGGTCGCGCCGGACGGCTCGTTCGAGCTGCGCTTCGGGCCGCCCCGGGACAACCCGGGGCGCAACTTCTTCGCGCTCGGCCCGGGATCGGCGATGCTCCTGGTCCGCGAGGTGTACAGCGACTGGGCCAGCGAGCGGCGCGGCACCATCAGCATCTGCCGCGCCGACCGGGCGGGCTGCGCGCCGCCCGGGCTGGACGCCGGGACGCTGGAAAAGCGGTACCGGGTGGCGGGCAAGATCCTGCTGTCGCGGCTGCGCACGTTCCTGGCCTTCCCGGAGTGGTTCTACCTGGATCTGCCGGTCAACACGATGACCGAGCCGAGGCCGACACCTGGCGGCCTGGCCACCCAGTACTCCTCGGTCGGGCACTACGACCTGGCCGATGACCAGGCCATGATCGTGACCGTCCGGGCCGCCGGCCGCGGCACCGCGCCCTATCAGGGAATCCAGCTCGGCAGCAGGTGGTACGTCTCGCTGGACTACATCAATCACCAGACCAGCCTGACCGCCGACCAGGCCCGCATCGACCCGGACGGCATGATCCGCTTCGTCATCAGCGAGCGCGACGCCGGCGTCACCAACTGGCTGGAGCGCACCGGGCACCGGCGCGGCTACCTGCAGATCCGCTGGCAGCGGCTGTCCCGGGAGCTCAAGCCGGACGATGGCCCGGCCGTTGAGGTGCTGCCGGTAGAGGCCGTGCCGGACCGGCTGCCCTACTACGCGCTGGCCGCCGCGACCCCGGCGGAGCACGCGGCCCGGATCGCGGCCCGCCAGGCGGCCGTCGCCGCGAGGATGCTGGGCTGATGACGCTGCTGCGGGACACGGTGGTCGTGGTCTGCGGCGTGGGGCCGGGCCTGGGCCGCTCCATCGCGCTGCAAAGCGCACGCGCGGGCGCGGATGTGGTGCTCGCCGCCCGGACCCCGTCCCGCCTGGACGAGGTGGCCAAGGAGATCGCCGCCCTGGGCCGCCGGAGCCTGGCCGTCCCGGCGGACATCACGGACGCCGGGTCCGCCGCCCGCCTGGCCGAGGCCGCGCTCGGTGCCTTCGGCCGCGTCAACACGCTGGTGCATAACGCGTTCGCGATCCCGCCGATGACCAGCCTGGCCGAGGCCGACCTGGATTCACTGCGGGCCGCCTTCGAGACCAACGTCGTCGCGGCCCTGCGGATGACCCGGCTGCTCACCCCGGCCCTGGCGGCGCAGCAGGGCTCGGTGGTAATGATCAATTCAGCCGTGCTGCGCCATTCCCGGCTCACCTTCGGCGGGTACAAGATGACTAAGTCGGCCCTGCTCGCCCTCGCCCGGAGCCTGGCGACCGAGCTTGGCCCGCAGGGGATCCGGGTCAACTCGGTGGCCCCGGGCTACATCTGGGCCGACGTGCTGAAGTGGTACTTCGGCTACCTGGCCGAGCAGCGCGGCGTGACCGCCCAGCAGGTCTATGACGAGACGGCCGCGACCACCGACCTGCGCAGGCTGCCCGAGCCCGACGAGATCGCCGACGCGGTCGTGTTCCTCGCCTCCGGCATGGCCCGCGCTATCACCGGCCAGTGCCTGGACGTGAACAGCGGCGAGTTCCACCACTGAGCGGCGGGTGACCCTGACGTGAGCAGTGCCCCGGACCGTATCGGCACCGCCGCGGAACTGCACGCGGCCGCGGCCAGGATCACCGGGCTGGAGGATTTCGGCACCGGCGCCTACCGCGACGGGCTCGAGGTCCTGCTGGAGTCCTACGCCCGCGACGCGGGCCTCACCCCGCTGGGCACCAAGGCGACCCGGGCCTTCCTGCGTGGTGCGCTGATGGCCAGGCTGCTCAGCGAGGCGGCCTGGGCGAGGCATCCCGGGTACGCCGCAGTCCGCATCGACCGTCCCATCTTCGTCACCGGCCTGCCGCGCACCGGCACCACAGCGCTGCACCGGCTGCTCGCGGCCGACCCGGCCCATCAGGGACTCCAGATGTGGCTCAGCCAGGTGCCGCAGCCCCGCCCGCCCCGGCCGGCCTGGGCGGCCGATCCGGTGTTCCTGTCCATCCAGGCCGGCTACGAGCGGCATCACCGCGAGCATCCCGAGTTCATGGGGGTGCACTACATGGCGGCCGACGAGGTGGAGGAGTGCTGGCAGCTGCTGCGGCAATCGATGCGCTCGGTGTCCTACGAGTGCCTCGCGCACCTGCCGACCTACTCATCCTGGCTGCGCGATCAGGACTGGACCGATGCGTACCGCCGGCACCGGCGCAACCTCCAGCTGATCGGCCTGCCCGACCAGGACCGTCGCTGGGTGCTGAAGAACCCGAGCCATCTGTTCGCGCTCGACGCGCTGCTCAAGGTTTACCCGGACGCGCTGGTCATCCAGACGCACCGGGCGCCGCGCACCGCGATCGCGTCCGTCTGCAGCCTCGCCGCGCAGGCATCCGCCGGATGGGGGACAGCCTTCCACGGCCCAGTGATCGGCCGCGACCAGCTCGAGCTCTGGGCCCGGGGCCTCGATCGCTTCACCGCTGTCCGCGCCCGGTCCGATCCGGCCCGGTTCTGCGACGTGGACTATGACGACTTCGCCGCCGATCCGCTGGGCACCGTCGCGGCGGTCTACGCCCACTTCGGGCTGGACCTCAGCGACGGGGCCGCGGACGCGATGCGGGCCGTGCACACGCCGCGTGCCGGGCGCGATGCCACGCCCCGGCACGAGTACGCGCTGGCTGACTTCGGGCTCACCGGGGCCCAGGTCGATGAGCGCTTTTCCCGTTCCGGGGAGCGGACCGGGAAGAACGCCTGATCCTCTCCGCCGGGCGGCCATCGCGGCGCGGCCCGCCGCGCCACGCCGCGGCGGCACGGGCCGGCCCTCACGGCGGCCGCGCCGGTGGCAGGGTAAGGTGCCCGGCGTGACTGTGAGCGTCGAGGTGCTGCAAGAAGTGACCGATGAGGTGGTCGAGGCGTTCGGCGTCCTGCTGCCCCAGCTGTCCAGCAGCGCTCCCCCGGCGGACCGGGCGGTGCTGGACCGGGTGGTCGGCGCAGCGGCCACCACGCTGCTCATCGCCCGCTGCGACGGGAGGATCGCCGGGACCCTGTCGCTGGTGATGTTCCCGATCCCCACCGGGCTGCGGGCCTGGATCGAGGACGTGATCGTGGACGAGGCCGCGCGGGGCCAGGGCATCGGCCAGGTCCTGACGGCCGAGGCGCTGCGTCTCGCCGAGGATGCCGGGGCCAGGACCGTGGACCTTACCTCGCGGCCCTCCCGGGAGGCGGCCGGCCGGCTCTACGAGCGGGCCGGTTTCCAGTCCCGCTCCACCCGCCTGTACCGCTACACCTTCGCCGACCACGACGTCGCGCCCTGACCCGCCGGCCCGGCTTCCCCGGGCAGGACGCGGGCGGCTTACCCGGCCAGGCCGGCCAGGGCTTCCAGCAGCCGGTCCACATCGGAGCGGTCGTTGTAGTGGACCAGGCCGGCCCGGACCGCACCACCCGAGTCGCGGATGCCGAGCGCGCCGGTGAGTTCCCAGGCGTAGTTATGCCCGCTCCACACGTTGACGCCCCGGCCGGCCAGGTAGCGTGCCACATCACCGGGCGGGCGGCCGTCCACCGTGAAGTACGCCGTCGGCGCGCGGTGCGCCGCCTTCCCGTAGGTAGTGACGTGGCCCATCGCGGCCAGGCCATCCAGCAGAACCCGGAACAGGCCCTGCTCGTGTTCCTCCACCACGGCCATCGAGGTGAGCAGCCGCTGGCGGCGCGGGCCGGGCGCACCGCCCGCCAGCTGCGCCAGGTGCTCGACGGCCGCGGTGACCCCAGCCAGGTCGGCGAAGGGCGGAGTGCCCTGCTCGAACCGCTCCGGCACCGTGTCGGGCGCGGGCATCAGCTTGTCCGGGCGCAGCCTCTCCAGCAGCGCCGGATCGGCGATCACCGCTCCCACGTGCGGTCCGGACCACTTGTAGGCGCTGGTCGCGTAGAAATCCGCACCGAGCGCCGCCACGTCCACCGGGCCGTGCGGGGTGGCGTGCACGCCGTCCACGTAGCTGAGCGCTCCCGCCGCGCGGGCCTGCGCGGTGATCGCGGCGACATCCGGCCGCGTGCCGAGGACGTTGCTGGCCGCGGTGACCGCGACCAGCCGGGTCCGCTCGGACAGCAGGTCCGTGTACTGGGCCGCGGGCAGCTCCCCTGTCGATATATCGACTTCTGCCCAGCGGACGGTGGCGCCGGCCCGCTGCGCGGCGTGGATCCAGGGCCGCACGTTCGCGTCGTGGTCGAGCTGGGAGACGATCACCTCGTCTCCCGCGTTCCACCCGCTGGCCAGCGTGAAGGCCAGCCGGTAGGTGAGCGTGGTCATGTTCGGCCCGAGGATCACCCCCTCGGCGGTCCCGCCGGCCAGGTCGGCGACGGCCTGGCGGCATTCGGCGGTCAGCGCCGCCGACCGGAGGCTGGCCGGGAACTCGCCGCCGGCGTTGCCGAGGCCGGCCCGGTAAGCAGCCCCGATGGCATCGATCACGCTGGCCGGGACCTGGGTGCCCGCGGCACCGTCCAGGTAGGCGAACCCGTCGGCGAGGGCCGGGTAGGCCGCCCGCACGGAAACGACATCGAAAGCCATCGCCACCATCCCTTACAGCACACAGTCACAGCACACGGTCACAGCACACGGTCACAGCGGAGGGTCACCGCCCGGGGCCGGGGCACGCGCTCTGCGCGCCGGGCTACAGCACCGGGCCAGGAGGGATCCTGCCCACTGGAATCCTGCCTGACGCACGGAGCATGACGCGCCACGGGTCCTCGCGTACCGCCGCCGCGGCCACCGGGCCGGGCCGGCGGAGGACCGCGGCCTCCTGCGCCCCCGCGTGCTCCTGCGCCCCCGCGAGATCCAGCCCGGCCCCGGCCAGCAGCTGCGGCATCCCCGCGTTCCACCCGCGGAGCAGGATGTCCGGGTCGGCGGGGCGGTAATCCTTGCCCAGGGCCCGGGCGAGATCCCAGGCGTGCAGATGCCACTCCGCGCAGGCCGCACCCGCCATCCCCCCGACCGTGACCAGCATGTCCCGGTACTGGTGGTGCGGCAGGTCCCACATCGGCAGCAGACGCTGCGCGTACGACCGGGCCGAACTGGCGAACGCCTCGATGTGCTCCGGCCCGGGCGCGTCGGGCAGGGCGGCGAGTTCCGCGGCGTTCTGCCGGGCCAGCTTGCGGGCCAGCGTGTCCCGATGCACCCCGGTGGCCATCAGCCGGGCCAGCCGGCTGGCCGGGGCGTCGTCGAGGTACTCGTGGAAGTCGTCGGCGACGCACCGCAGGTGGCCGGCCAGGTCGGTCACCCGCCATTCCGGGCACGGCGATGGCCCGAGCCAGCCGGTGTCGCTGAACTGCGCGGACAGCTGGCAGATGACGGTCACGCCGTCGTGAAAAGCGGCGAGCGCCGGGCCAGGCCACCATCCCCGCGCCGGTGCCCTGCCCCCAGAATCCGTGCGCTCCACGGTCCCTCCCTGCCGGCGTACGGCACCGCTGCGCGAGCCCCCCCGGGCTAGTCAGCGTGCCAGAGTTGCCTGGCCGCCGCTACCCGGCTAGCACATAGCGGCGATGAGGTGACATAGCTGTTACGTCCGGACTAATAGAGCTATCCGCCTGTTCCCTTTCCGGGCCAGCTCCCGGCCGCACGCCGCGCACGCGCCCCGGGCGCCCGCCGGGCGCCCGGCCGCGGCCGCCCAGCCAGGGAAAATCCAGGTGACAGCGCGGCGGACCGCAGCTAGCGTTCGGGTAATGCCCCCCCATGAACCTGGCCGTAGTGCGCCTGCCGACCGTGGGGCGACCCCCCTCGCGTCACTCTGGCGGACCCGGGTCTATCTGCGCCCCTACCGCTGGCAGCTACTGTTCATGCTCGCGTGCGCCATCGTGGCGGTCGGCAGCGAGATCGCCATCCCGCTGCTGACGAAATCCATGATCGACGGCGCGATCAGCCACGGGGAACGCAGCCTGCTGCTGCCGATCGGCGCGGCCGCGGTCGGCCTGGGCGCCGTCCAGGCCCTGCTGAACTTCCTGCGCCGCTGGACGCAGGCGAGCGCGGTCACGGGCATGGAGCAGTCCATGCGTACGGACATCTACGCGCACCTGCAGCGGCTGCCGCCCGCCTTTCATGACGAGTGGCAGTCGGGCCAGCTGCTGTCCCGGGCGACCACGGACCTGTCAGCGATCCGGCGGTTCGCCGGCTTCGGGACGATCTTCCTGGTCACCAACGTGATCACGTTCATCGCGGTGGTACTGCTGCTGATCCGGCTGAACTGGTGGCTCGGCCTGCTCACGGCCACCGTGTTCCTGCCTGTGGTGGCGGCCAGCACCAGGTTCCAGCAGACCTACCGGGTGCTGTCCCGGCGCGCCCAGGACCAGCAGGGCGACCTGGCCACCTACGTGGAGGAGGCTGCGACCGGGATCCGCGTGCTCAAGGCGCTGGGCCGGGGCGACGAGGCCGCCGGGCAGCATCGCGGCCAGGCCCTGGAGGTGTTCGGCACCGAGCTGCAGAAGGCCCGGCTGCGCAGCACGTTCTGGGCTGGCCTGGACCTGATCCCGAACGCGCTGATCGGCATCCTGCTGCTGCTCGGCGCCATCGCGACCGGCCGGCACGAGCTGACCCTGGGCGGCCTGGTCGCGTTCATCACGCTGACCCTGCAGCTGGTCTGGCCCATCGAGTCGATGGGTTACATCCTGGCGGGCGGCCAGGAAGCGGCCACCTCCGCCCAGCGGGTGTTCGAGATCCTCGACACCCAGCCCGCCATCACCAGCCCGGCCGGGCCCCGGGCCCAGCCCGCCGCCAGCCGTCCGGCCGGGCGCCGGCCGCGGCCGGCGCGCCTGGTCTTCGACCACGTCGGGTTCACCTACCCGGGCGCGGCGCAGCCTTTACTGCGCGACGTGAGCCTGGCCGTCGAGCCGGGCCAGACCATGGTGCTGGCCGGCGCGACCGGGGCAGGCAAGACGACCCTGCTGCAGCTGGTCCCCCGCCTGGCCGACGTGACATCGGGTGCCGTCCTGCTCGATGGCACCGACGTGCGGCGGCTGCCCCTGCCGGTGCTGCGGTCCCGGGTCGGCTGCGCCTTCGAGGACCCCACCCTGTTCTCGGCCAGTGTCCGGGAGAACGTGGCCTACGGCGCCCCCGGCGCCGATGACGCGTCGATCGAGGCCGCGCTGGCCATGGCGCAGGCCAGCTTCGTGCACGACCTGCCCTGGGGCCTGGACACCCGGATCGGCGAGCAGGGCATGGCCCTGTCCGGTGGCCAGCGGCAGCGGGTGGCCCTGGCCCGCGCCATCCTGGCCCGGCCCGCGCTGCTCATCCTGGACGATCCGCTGTCCGCGCTGGACGTGCACACCGAGGCGAGGGTGACCCAGGCGCTGCAAGGGCTGCTGGCCGAGACCACCGCGCTCGTCGTGGCCCACCGGCCGTCCACGGTGACGCTCGCGGACAAGGTGGCCCTGCTCCGCGGCGGGGTCATCGCCGCCACCGGCACGCACGCGCACCTGCTCGCCAGCCAGCCGCGCTACCGGGAACTGATGAGCGGCCTGGACGCGGCGGACACCGGCGAGCAGGCGGCGTCGTGACCTCCGACACCTGGCGCGGGATCGCGGCCGAGGACGCCGAGGAGATCACCGGCGGCCTGGCCGCCCTGCTCCGCCGCCGGGCCCGCCGCCTCCTGCTCAGCCTGCTGCGCCCGCAGCGGGCCCGGGTCGTCACCACGTTCGTGCTCATCGTGACCGCGAGCCTGGCCGCGCTGGCCGGACCCTGGCTGGTCGGCGTGGCGATCGACCGCGGCATCCCGCCGCTGCTGCACGGCGGTGACCTGGCGCCGCTGGCGCTGTACGTGGCCGGCTTCGCGGCCGCCGTGGCCATCCAGGCCGTAACCAGCCGCGGCTTCATCTACTCGATGGGCAAGCTGGGCGAGACCGTGGTCCTCGAGCTGCGCCAGCGGCTGTTCTGGCACTTCCAGCAGCTGCCGGTGTCCTTCCACGAGCACTACACCTCAGGACGGGTCATCTCCCGGCAGGTATCCGACATCGACTCCATCTCGGATCTGTTCGACGATGGCCTGGACGCCCTGGTGTCCGCGGCCCTCTCGCTGATCCTCGTGGGAGCCGGGATGCTGCTGCTGGACTGGCCGCTGGCCCTGGTGGTGCTGGCCGGCTTCGTCCCGCTGGCGTGGCTGACGATCTGGTTCCGGCGCGAGTCCGCGTCCGCCTACCGGCGGACCCGGGAAACGATCGCCCAGGTCATTGTCCACTTCGTGGAAACCTTCGGTGGCATCCGCGCCGTGCAGGCGTTCCGCAGGGAGGAGCGCAACGAGGAGATCTTCGGCCGCCTCAACGGGGACTACGCGGCGGCCAGCCTGCGGTCGTCCCGGGTGCTCGCGGTGTACGCGCCGGGGATCACCCTGGTCGGCAACGTGGCTACCGGCGTCGTGCTGTGCTACGGCGGGCTGCGGGTGATCGACGGCGACATCAAGGTCGGGGTGCTGACCACGTTCCTGCTGTACCTGGGCCGGTTCTTCGACCCCCTGCAGGACTTGTCGCAGTTCTACAACTCCTTCCAGTCCGCGGCCGCCTCGCTGGAGAAGGTCTCCGGCGTGCTGGAGGAGCCGCCCGCCGTACCCGAGCCGGCCCACCCGGTGCCCCTGCCGCCCCGCCGCGGGGCGTCCGCCCAGCTCGGGGGCCGCGAGGTCCGCTTCGAGGCGGTGCGCTTCGGCTACCGGGACACCCCGGTGCTGCCCGGGCTGGACCTGACCATCCCGGCCGGGCAGACCGTGGCCCTGGTGGGCGCCACCGGGGCCGGGAAGACCACCGTGGCCCGGCTGCTGGCCCGCTTCTACGACCCCGGCCAGGGCAGCGTCCGCCTGGACGGCGTCAACCTGCGGGACGTGCCGGACACGGTGCTGCGCCGGGAGGTGGTCCTGGTCACCCAGGAGAACTTCCTGTTCACCGGGTCGGTGGCCGACAACATCCGGCTCGGCCGGCCGGATGCCGCCCAGGCCGAGGTGGAAGCCGCGGCCCGGGCCATCGGCGCGGACGCCTTCATCTCCGGGCTGCCCGGCGGCTACCAGGCGGACGTGGGCAAGCGGGGCGGGCGGCTGTCGGCCGGGCAGCGCCAGCTGATCGCGTTCGCCCGCGCGTTCCTGGCTGCTCCCGCTGTCCTGGTCCTCGACGAGGCGACCTCCCTGCTGGACATCCCCAGCGAGCAGGTGGTGCAGGGGGCGCTGCGGACCATCCTGGCCGGGCGGACCGCGATGATCATCGCGCACCGGCTGTCCACGGTGGAGATCGCGGACCGGGTGCTGGTGCTCAGCGCCGGGCGCGTCGTCGAGGACGGGCCGCCCGCCCGGCTGCTCGCCTCGGACGGCGAGTACTCCGCCCTGCATGCCGACTGGAGGGACAGCCTCGCGTAGCCGCCGCGGGCCGCCGCCGCGGGCCCGGCCACCCGCGGCGGCGGCGGCGCGCCATCCGCTAGGCTCGCCGTTGGCCCCGCACAGGCCAGAGGTTCCAGCGTGACGTAGGAGCGCACCGTGATCGCCAGACGCAAGCCGGTCAGCCAGGAGGCCGGGCAGAAGCTCGCCGCCGACGAGGCGCTCGCCGCCCGCTTTGACGAGCTGCTGGCCGGGGCCCGGACCGCCGAGCAGGAACTGCGGGACGGGGAGGCCGCCCGCGCACCGCTCGCCGAGCGGCACCAGCTCGCCAAGCGGCTGGACGCGGCGCTCACCGACGCGATGCGGGCCGCGTACGCGGCCGAGCGCGTCGCGATCGGCCCGCAGGGCTACGACGACCGCATCTACCGGCGCAAGGCCAAGGCGACCTCCCCGGTCAGGGTCTGGTCCGCCGAGGCGGAACGGCTGCTCACGCTGCGGGAGAGCCACCGGCTGACCGGCATTCCGCGGGTACCCCGCAGCCCGGCGAGCGGAGGGTCTGACGAGCTCGCACCCGGTTTCCAGCCCGCGGACGCGGGCCCAGTCACGACTGGGTAACAGAGTTCCGCCAGCGTTCACCATTATGTGACGCCGCCGCTCCGCCGGGGATATCCACCTACGTGACCCGGGTCACGTAAGCTACTAGCGACTAGTAACAAAGAGTGACTCGATAAATCGTCACAACGGGCTATGTCGGGGTGCCGGGAGAAACCGGCACACTGGTATGTGACCGGCACCACACAGCATGTAATCACTACCCACAGCCAGACATTGACCAGGAGGCACACGTATGTGCCCGCATACGCCGCCGTGTCCAGAAGCGCGAGCGCTGGACCGAGAGGCAGCCCGGACTGTCGTCAGTCACCCAGAGCAGGGCTGGAGCCTGCTCTGCAACGGCATCGTCGTGTTCGAGGACACCGGCGAGCTGCTGCCCGGCGGGGATACCGTTGCCCCCCACAGGCCCACAGATGTGAGCGCGAACAGCACCATCATCCCTGCAGCCCAGCGTGCGGCGACCCAGGTAGCCGCCCCCGCCGAGCCTGCCGCTTAGCCAGACCTCCCGCGCCGCGGTCCCCCGCTGCTGAGCGCGCTCCCCGGCTGCTGAGCGACCCCCGCCACCCCCGGCGCTTAGCCCTGCCTGCCCTGAGTGCCTGGGCTTGGGCGCCTGGGCTTGGGCGCCTGCGCTTGGAGGCTGGGGCTTGGATCCCCGGGACTTGGAGGCCTGGACCAGGGGTGCCTGGGTCAGGGAAGCCGCAGCCCCGGCAGGCCCGCCAGCCACGCCCCCGCGGTCACGCCGACCAGCCGGGGGTTCCTCGACAGCGCGTGCGTTTCACCGTCCAGCACCACGACCCGGGTCCGGGCGGCCTGATCCGGGATCCCGAATGGGTCCCGGCTCCCGTTGATGACCAGGATGTCCGTGCCCGCCCCGGACAGCTCGCCCGACCGCGATTTCTCCGGGTGGCCGGGCGGGTGAAGCGGGAAGGCCAGCGCCAGCACCGCCCGGGCGCCGGTGGCGGTGGCGGTCCGGCAGGCCACCCGGGCGCCGTTGCTCCGGCCGCCCTGGATGAGGGGAAGGCCCGGCCCGGCCGCGGCCCGCACCGCGTCGATGATCTCGATCCAGGCGGTGTCCTGCCGTACCGCTGAACCGGGGGCACGGCGCCCCTTGACCCGGTAGGGCTGGGTGACCAGCGCCACCGCCGCGCCCAGCGGCAGCGCCGCGTCCCGTACCGCCAGCAGGTCGGCTGACTGCGGGTCGCCCCCCGAGCCATGCGTCAGCACGAGCAGGAACGCGGGATCCCGCGCCCGCGGGCCATCTCCGGGCGGCCAGGCGACGTCGGCGCGCGCGGCACCCTCGCCGGTCATGATCTCCACGCCGCGAAGCGTAGCCCGCGGTCCCGGGCCGACGGCCATGACCTGCCCTTTCGGCCCGGAGGGGCCGGTCCCGGGAGCGGGCCGGATCAGACGTTGAGGAGCTTGCGCAGGTAGTGGCCGGTGTGGCTGGTGTCGATGGTGGCGATGTGCTCGGGGGTGCCGGTGGCGAGGATGTGGCCGCCGCGGGAGCCGCCGTCGGGGCCGAGGTCGATGACGTGGTCGGCGGTTTTGATGACGTCGAGGTTGTGCTCGATGACGATGACGGTGTTGCCGGTGTCGGTGAGGCGGCCGAGGACGGCGAGGAGTTTGCGGATGTCCTCGAAGTGCAGGCCGGTGGTGGGCTCGTCGAGGACGTAGATGGTGCGGCCGGTGGAGCGGCGCTGCAGTTCGGCGGCCAGCTTGACCCGTTGCGCCTCGCCGCCGGACAGGGTGGGGGCGGGCTGGCCGAGCCGGACGTAGCCCAGGCCGACGTCGGCCAGGGTGGCCAGGTGGCGGTGGATGGCGGGGATGGCCGCGAAGAACCGGGCGGCTTCCTCGATGGGCATGTCCAGCACGTCGGCGATGGTTTTGCCTTTGTAGTGCACGGCCAGGGTGTCGGTGTTGTAGCGGGCGCCGTGGCAGACCTCGCACGGCACGTACACGTCGGGCAGGAACTGCATCTCGATCTTGAGGGTGCCATCGCCGGAGCAGGCCTCGCAGCGGCCGCCCTTGACGTTGAAGGAGAACCGGCCGGGCAGGTAGCCGCGGACCTTGGCCTCGGTGGTCGCCGCGAACAGCTTCCGGACGTGGTCGAACACGCCGGTGTAGGTGGCCGGGTTGGACCGCGGGGTCCGGCCGATCGGCCCCTGGTCCACGTGCACCACCTTGTCCAGCTGGCTCATCCCGGTCACCCGCAGGTGGCGCCCGGGCACCGTCCGCGCGCCGTGCAGCTCCCGGGCCAGCGCCCGGTACAGGATGTCGTTGACCAGCGTCGATTTCCCCGACCCCGACACCCCCGTCACCGCGATGAAACACCCCAGCGGGAACGCCACATCCACATTCTTCAGATTGTGCTCAGCCGCCCCCTTGACCACGATCTCCCGGGACTTCGACCGCTTGCGCCGCACCGCCGGCACCGGGATCGACCGCCGCCCGGTCAGGTACGCCCCGGTCAGCGACTCCTGGCTGGCCAGCAGCTCGCTGACCGGCCCCGACACCACCACGCTGCCGCCGTGCTCCCCCGCGCCGGGGCCGATGTCCACCACCCAGTCCGCGGCCCGGATGGTGTCCTCGTCGTGCTCCACCACGATCAGCGTGTTACCCAGATCCCGCAGCCGGATCAGCGTCTCCAGCAGCCGGTGGTTATCCCGCTGATGCAACCCGATCGACGGCTCATCCAGCACATACAGCACCCCCACCAGCCCCGACCCGATCTGGGTCGCCAGCCGGATCCGCTGCGCCTCACCACCCGCCAGCGTGGCCGACGCCCGGTCCAGGGACAGGTAGTCCAGGCCCACATCGAGCAGGAAGCCGAGCCGGGCGTTGACCTCCTTGAGGATCCGCCCGGCGATCTGCATGTCCCGGTCCGACAGCTCCAGGCTGCGCAGCAGCTTGGCCAGCTCGCCGATGGGCTGCCGGCAGATGTCGGCGATGGACCGGCCGTCCACGGTGACCGCGAGCGCGATGGGCTTGAGCCGCGACCCGTGGCAGGTCGGGCAGTCCACCTCGCGCATGAACCCGGCGAACCGCTCCCGGCTGGAGTCCGATTCGGCCTCGGAGTGCCGCCGCTCGATATACGGGATCGCGCCCTCGAACGACGTGTAATACGAGCGTTCCCGGCCGTAACGGTTCTTGTACCGGACGTGCACCTGCTTGTCGTAGCCGTACAGCAGGGCCTTCCGGGCCGCCGCGGGGAGCCTGGACCAGGGAGTGTCGATGCTGAACGCGAGCGAGGCGCCCAGCGCCTCGATCAGCCGGACAAAGTAATCGCTGACGTGGCCGCCACTCCAGGGGCCGATGGCGCCCCCGGCCAGGGTCTTGTCCGGATCGGGGACGACCAGCTCCGGGTCGACCTCCATCCGGGTCCCCAGCCCGGTGCAATCCGGGCACGCCCCCCACGGGGAGTTGAACGAGAACGACCGCGGCTCCAGCTCCTCAAACGACAAATCGTCATACAGGCACGCCAGATGCTCAGAAAACATCCGCTCCCGGTGCGGGTCATCCTCCGCCAGATCCACGAAATCCAGCACCACCACCCCGCCCGACAACCCCAGCGCCGTCTCCACCGAATCCGTCAGCCGCCGCCGCGCATCCGCCCTGACCGCCAGCCGGTCCACCACCACCTCGATGGTGTGCTTCTCATACTTCTTCAGCGCCGGCAGCTCCCCCGCCTCCCCCCGGCCACGCTGTCCAGCCGGATCACCGTGCCATCCACCCGCGCCCGCGAATACCCCTTGACCTGCAGCTCGCGCAGCAGCTCGGTGTACTCACCCTTACGGCCCCGGATCACCGGCGCCAGCACCTGGAACCGGATCCCCTCCTCCAGCTCCAGCACCCGGTCCACGATCTGCTGCGGCGCCTGCCGCGCGACCGGCCGCCCGCACACCGGGCAATGCGGCTTCCCCGCCCGCGCATACAGCAACCGCAGGTAGTCATACACCTCCGTGATCGTCCCCACCGTCGACCGCGGATTCCGCGACGCCGCCTTCTGGTCAATCGACACCGCCGGGCTCAGCCCATCGATGAAATCCACATCCGGCTTATCCATCTGCCCCAGGAACTGCCGCGCATACGCCGACAGCGACTCCACATACCGCCGCTGCCCCTCCGCGAAAATCGTGTCAAACGCCAGACTCGACTTCCCCGACCCCGACAGCCCGGTAAACACGATCATGGAATCCCGCGGCAGCTCCAGCGACACATCCTTCAGGTTGTGCTCACGAGCGCCACGGACGATGAGACGATCAGCCACTGTGCTCAATTCTCCGGGTCGGGACGGGGGTCTCCGGCTCATGATGGACGGATCTCCAGGTCAGGACAGGTAAGGTCGCTACGCCGACATGAGACACGCCATGGTATTCGGGACCACTGACAAAACATCGCCGCGGCGGGAGAGCTTCCCGTCCGGCGCACCGCCGGGACCACGCCGCCCCGGACGGCCCCACCCGTCCCCCCGCTGCCTTCCAGGGTGCCATTCCGCCGGGTCATCCCGCAGCGGGATGATGGTCCCGAACCCCGGCGAAGGAGCCCCGTGGACACCGAAATCTCCCTGGCCCTGGCCCGTCTCGGCGAGTCAACGGACCGCCTGCTGGCGACCGCGGACGCGCTGACCGACAGCGAGGCGGCCGCGCCGTCCCGGCTGCCCGGCTGGACCCGCGGGCACATCCTGACCCACCTGGCCCGGAACGCCGACGGTTTCCGGAACCTGCTCACCTGGGCCCGTACCGGGACCGAGACGCCGATGTACCCCAGTGAGGAGGCCCGGGACCGCAGCATCGAGGCGGGCGCCGGTCGGTCCGCCGCCGAACTCGCGGCGGACGTGCGGGCCAGCGCCGCCGCGTTCGCCGGGGCGGCGGAAGGCCTGCCTGCCGGGGCCTGGGACGCCACGGTGAGCAGGCGCGGCGACCGGTTCCCGGCCCGGGTCATCGCGGCGCGGCGGCTGTCCGAGCTGGAGATCCATCACGTGGACCTCGGCGCAGGGTACGAGCCGGGCGACTGGCCGGCGTCCTTCGTGCAGGAGACCCTGGCCCGGGTGGCCACCGACTTCGCCGGGCGCCCGGACGCGCCAGCCTGCCTGGCCCGCCCGGATGGCCAGGAGGCCGCCTTCCCGATCGGCCCGGCCATCCCGGGGGCTGGCGGCCCGGTGACCGTGTCCGGGCCGCCGGCCGCGGTGCTGGCCTGGCTGATCGGCCGGGACAGCGGGGCCGGGCTCGCGGTCGCCGGGGCTGCGGCCGTGCCGGTGCTGCCCCCCTGGCGGTAACCGCCGGCCCCGTGCGCAACGCCCCCCGCGGAAAGCCCCGGGCAGAACGCCTGGTGTAGAAAGACAGCAACGCAACGCAAGGAGGCAGCGGTGGCCTACACCGGGGACGTGACCGTGGGCGGCCCGCCCGACACGCGGGAATTGCCGGGACTGACCGTGACCAAGCTCGCGGTCGGGCCGATGGACAACAACGCCTACCTGCTCACCTGCACCGAGACCGGGGAGGCTGCACTGATCGACGCGGCCAACGAGGCCAGCCGCCTGCTCGAGCTGATCGGGGACCGGCCGCTGCGCCGGATCATCACCACCCACCGGCACTTCGACCACTGGCAGGCGCTCGCCGAGGTGCAGGCCGCCACCGGCGCTGACGTGATCGCCCACCCGGACGACGCCGTGGAACTGCCGGTCCCGGTGACCACCCTGGTGGAGCAGGGCGGCGCGATACCGGTCGGGACGGCCAGGCTGTCCGTGATCCACCTGCGCGGGCACACCCCGGGCAGCATCGCGCTGAGCTACGACGCGGCCGGGCAGCTGGCTGGCGGGCCGCACCTGTTCACCGGCGACTCGCTGTTCCCTGGCGGCCCGGGCAACACCCAAGGCGACGCGAAGCGGTTCGGCCAGCTGATGGACGACCTGGAGGAGCGGGTGTTCGCCCCGCTGCCCGACCCGACCTGGGTGTACCCGGGGCACGGCGGCGACACCACGCTCGGCGCCGAGCGGCCGCATCTTGAGCGAGTGGCGGGCCCGCGGCTGGTGACAGCGGCGGCTCAGCGGACCTCGGTGCTGTAGACCACCACGTTGCTGAGGTAGCTGTGGGTGGCGTAGTCGAAGGCGCCGCCGCAGGTGATGAGGTTCAGTTCCGCGTCGGGGGCGGGGCCGTACACCTGGCCGGTGGGGAAGCGGTCCTTCTGGTACTGGCGGACCGCGGTCACGCTGAACACAGCCAGGCTGCCGTTCGCCCGGCGGACGTAGATGCGCTCGCCGGGCCGCATGTCGCGGAGCCGGTAGAAGATGCCCGGGCCACGGTAGGAGTCGATGTGCCCGGCGATGACGGAGGAACCGATCTGGCCCGGCCGCGGGCTGCCGGTGTACCAGCCGGCCACGGCGGTGGACGTGGGCACCTGGAGGGTGCCCTGCGCGGTGATACCCAGCCTGATCAGCCTGGTCCGCACGCTGATGGCCGGGATGATCAGGGACACCGGGGGCGGCGCCGCGGCGGCCGGTGACGGGTCAGGGGCCGGGGCGGCCGGCCCGGACGGCGCCGGGAGGGATCCCGGGGCCACCCGGCCGGCCGCGGCCCCCGGATGGCCGGTCAGCATGACCAGGCCGGCCACGCCGAGGGCCAGCACGAGCAGCCCGCTGGCCAGGAAGGCCACGGCGAGCGGCCGGGCCGGCGCCGGCCCGGCGGGCCGCCCGGGGGCGGCCCGCCGGGCGGCGCGATGCGTGGCTCCAGCACGTGCCGGGAGTGCTCCCGGGCGGCCTGGCCTCGCTGGGACGGGCCGCGGTGCGCGTGCCGGGGCTGGCCGGCCGGGTTCGCGGGTGCGGGGCGGCCCGCCTGCCTCAACGGGCGTGCCGGGCCACGGCCCTGACCCGGCGGAGCCGGTAACCGCCGGCCAGGGTGAGCAGCGCGCCCGCGGCCACCGCGGCCAGCCAGGGCAGCGGCGAGGACCCCGGCACGGGGGCGGTGCCGCCGAAGCCGGTCGCCGCGCCGCCGTTGGGCATGACCGAGCTGCCCGCGGCGTCCATCAGGTCGGTGACCTGCAGGCCGCTGGTCGAATCCAGCACGACCAGGGTGTGGATCGTGCCCGGGGTCAGCTTGACCTGGCCGGACCACGTCTCGCTGCCGCCCCGGGCGTGCACCATCCAGGTGCCCGGCGAATCCGTGCCGTACCCGGTGATGCTGGCGAACGCGAGGTTGCGGGCCAGCGTGGCGCGGCCGGCCGTCACCGTGACGTGATGCTCCTTCAGCGAGGCCTGGATGACCCGGACCAGCGACTTGCCCTTGGGGGTGCTCAGCCGGTCGTCGAGGACCTGGAGCCGCAGCGCCTTGGCCGGCCCGACCCCGGCCACGGTGTAGGCGTGCCCGGGGTGGACCATCAGGTTGCTCGACAGCACGGGAGTGGAGGAGGGCGACGCGCCGACCCCGCGCATGGCCACCGTGTACTCCCCGTGCGGGACCCGCTCGTACGGCGAGACGGTGCCGTAGCTGACGTGATGCAGGACCACCATCGCGTTGGGCATGCCGTAGCTGTACAGGTAGACGTCAACCGGCGGGGTGTTCGGGGACAGGTGCGCGAGCCTGACCCAGCCGTATCCCGACGAGGCCGGGGCGTGGGTGCTGGCCGCGGCGGCCGGGCCGGCCGCCGCGGTGAGCGCGACCAGGGCCCCGCTGGCCAGCAGGGCGAGCGCGGCCATCCGCCTGCGCAGCCGCCCGGTGCCCGGGCGGGACAGGCTGCCCGCCCGGGTCACCGTGAACTCCAGACCATCGTGCACTCCACTCCCAGGATGAAAATCATCCAGTGTTGACGATGCGTGTGTTGAGGTGTGTGCCCTTGCCCCGGTCAGCCCTTCCCCAGCAGACCGAGGGGGCTGGGCGCGCCGAACTCGACGCGCAGCACCGGCCGGCCGCTGGCCAGCCGGACGATGGTGAGGTGCGCCGGCCGGTACGGGACCAGCTGGTTCCGCAGGAACCTGGCCAGCGAGCCCATCGTGTTGGGCCGGAGCCGGGTTCCCGGCCCGGCCGGCGCGATGTCCGCGGCGCGCAGCGGCAGGCCCGGGCTGGCCCCGGCGGCCACCGGGAAATCGGCCACATCCACCCGGTGCATGGTGGCCAGGGCGGCGAACACAGTCAGCAGGCGGGAATCGACCTGGCCGGCGGCCAGGGGCTGGCGCGCGGCGGGCGACGCGTGGAGCCGGGGGTTGTGCAGCAGCTGGCGGCCCGCGGAGGCCCGCGCCGCCACGTCGGTCCGCAGGCTGCGCAGGTAGGCCGCGGCCCCGTCGGCCGCCACCACGCGGACCGCGGTCTGCGCGCTGCCCGTCCCGAAGCTGGCCAGCACGACGGGGGCGTACACGCTGCCCAGCCGGGCGCCGAACTCGCTGCGCACGGCGGCGGTGGACACGATCAGGTCGCTGCCCAGCGGGGCGGGGTTGCTGCCGCCGAGCGCGGTCAGCTGCGCCGCCGGGATCCCGTGGGCCTGCAGCAGCGCGCACATCTGCGGGTCGCAGGACACGATCGCGTCCGCGGAGACCTGCGCGGCGATCCACCGGGCCGCGGCCGTGCGGGCCGCCACGGCCGCCCGGATGGCCGCCGGGGTGGGTGCCCCGCCGGTCCCGGCCCGGGCCGCGGCGGCCGGGCCCGGCCGGCGCCGGGCTCCGGGTCACCGCGATGGTGATCGCGCCCGCGCCGAAGAGCACCGCGGCCACCACGAGCAGGGTGAGCACCCGCCATCGGGTCTGGCCGGGCCAGCGCACGTGCAGGCGGCGCTGCGCCCACAGCTGCACGGTCGTGAGCAGCACTTTCCCCCACGACGGCGGGGGGGGGGACGGGGCGGGGTGGGCCCGGCGAGACGGCCCGGCCGGGCTGGGCGCTGCGGCGCTCGTTCTCCTGGTCCTGGCGCGCCAGCGTGACCGCTTCCTGCGCGGCGGCCAGGTCCGTGACCGACAAGATGACGGCGTCCTGGGCCGCGTCGGCGCTGAAGTCCCGGGCGGGCGGCTGGCCCGGGTCGGGAGCCCGTCCGGCTGGGTGCCCGCAGCAGAGTCCCCGGGCGCCGGCCCAGCTGACTTCATCCGTCGGATCTGCGGTTGCACGCACGTCCCCCACCGGGCCCGCAAGGAGTAAAGACCAGGCCCCAGGGGACCAGACGAGCACACCCGTAACGGCGATTTCAACCGGAATGGCACGATGTTACTAAGGAAATACGTACTGTCCGGTAGAACCCGGTACGATCACCGTCCGTATAGCGCAGCCCCCGGTCACGGCCGGATATCGCCGCGCACAGTTACTGGCATCCGGTACCGCTTTACCGGACACGCTGGTACAGGCCGAGCGCCTGGTCCACCGCGGCGCTCTCGCTGGGCAGCAGGGCCGCCCGGGCCCGCGCGGCCGCGGCCAGCCGGGCCGCGGCCTGCGGGTCGTCCAGGAGCCGGCTCACCGCCGCGGCCAGCGCCGCCGGGTCGCCGGGCGGGACAAGCAGGGCGCCATCCTCGCCGGTCAGCTCGGTGATGCCGCCGACCCTGGTGGCCACCAGCGGCCGCCCCGCGCGCAGCGCCTCCTGCACGATGAGCGGCTGGCCTTCCCAGGTGCTGGGCACGACCACCACGTCGGCGGCGGCCAGCAGCGCGGGCACGTCACCGCGCGGGCCGAGGAACCGGACCGCTGCCCCGTCCGTCCCGGCCTGGCGGCGGAGTTCCGCGTCCAGCGGCCCTTCTCCCGCGATAAGCAGCAACGGAACCGCTGCGCGCGACTGCCACCGGGCAGCGGCGCTGATCAGCGTGCCGAAACCCTTCTGGGCGGCCAGCCGGCCGACCCCGAGCACGATCCCGCAGCCCCCGGGATCATCGCCCCCCACCTCGCGGCGGACGGCCAGCACCTCGGCGGGTGGGCCCCGGCCCGGGCCGGGGCCGGCACGAGCGCCCGCCCGGCCAGCCGGGCCCCGCGGCGGCGCAGCCGCGCGTCCAGGTCCGCGGACACCGTGAGCACCGCGTCCGCCCGGCGGGCCACGATCAGCTCCAGGCCGGCGTAGACGGCGGCGGCCGGGCCGCCGGCGGGCGGAGCGTTGTGCACGGTAACCGCCAGCGCGGTGCGCGGGGTGCCCGGCACCGCCAGGGCCAGGGCGGCGAGCGCGCCGGCCCGGAGCCCGTGCGCGTGCAGCACGCCGGGGGTGTCGCGGGCCAGCAGCCGCCGGAGCCGGAGCAGGGCCGCGGCGTCCCGGCCCGGCCGGGGCCGGCGCGATGTCCACCGGGCTGAAGTCCCAGCCTCGCCGCGGCCGGGCCGGGCCCGGGCCGTCGTCGCGGGCCAGCCACGAGCTGGCCCCGGCCGGGCCGTAGACGTGGACCGTGGCGCCCCGGGCGGCGCACCCGCCGGCCAGCATGGCCACGTGCCGCCCGGTCCCCCCGGCCGTCGCGGCGAGCAGGTAGCTGACGCGCAGCCCGTCCGGGGCCACGGTCCCAGCCGGGCTGACGGCCCCGGTCACGGCGGCGGCTCCCGCCCGGCCAGCCGGGACCCCGGCAGCATGTCCCGGCCGCGGGCCAGCACCGCGCGCAGGTCCCCGCCATCCAGGGCCAGCGCCGCCCCGCCGAACACGAGCGTCACGCACGTGCAGGCCAGAAGGGCAAGCCCGGCGTTGGGGATAAAGCCGCGGGCCGGCACGGCGGAGGACAGCGCGGCACCCGCGGCCGCCCCGGCCAGGGCCCCGGCCAGCCCGGCCAGGGCCGCACGGGACGCCCCGCGCAGCGCGGCCCGGCCGCGCGCCCGGCGCACCGCCCCGAGCAGCGCCAGGCCGCTCACGGTCATCCCGATCGTGTTGCCCAGGCCCAGCACGGGCACCACCCACCAGCCCGGCACCAGCGCGACCGCCACCACGTCGGCGACGATCACCAGCAGCCAGCCGGTGACCAGGGCCGCGGCCGCGGCCCTGGTCCGCGCGTCGGCGAACAGCACCCGGGACAGGTGGGTGGACAGCCCGTAGCCGATCAGGCCGGGCGCGAAGGCGGCGAGCGTGTACTCCAGCTGCCGGGTGTCCCCCGGATGGTGGGTGAACAGCCGGGCAGCGGGCAGCGCCGCGCCGGCCAGCAACGCCGCGCCCAGCCAGGACACCAGCATGACCGCGCGGGTGGAGGCGGCCGCCGTCTCATCGAAGCGGGGCCCCTCGGCGGCCGCCAGGACCGGGAACGCGGTCGTGGCGATCGGCACCGCGAGCACCGCGTACGGCACGAAGAACATCTGCCAGCCGAAGTTGTACAGGACCAGCGCACCCTGGCCCTCCTGCCCGTTGGCGAGCACCATCACCGCGACTACCGAAGCGTCCTGGGCGATCAGCGCGATCAGCCCCACCCCGGCCAGGCGGCGGATCCGCGGGGTCACGCCCGCCGGGAAACGCAGCGTGGGCCGCAGCCGCAGCCGCAGCCGCAGCGCCGGGATCAGCGCGGCGAGGACCAGCGTGGCCACCCCGGCCGTGGTGCCCACGGACAGCATCAGCTCGGCCGGGCGAGGCAGCGAGGCCAGCCGCCCGTACCCCTGGCTGAGCGGGACGAACGCCAGGTAAGCGGAGATGACGACCAGGCTGGACAGCACCGGGGCCAGAGCCGGGGCGGTGAACCGCCGGTGCGCCTGCAGGATCCCGTACAGCACCACGGCCAGCCCGTACAGCAGGATCTGCGGGGCGAACACCACCAGCATCCGGCTGCTGACCCCGACGATGGCGGCGTGCGCGCAGCGCGGCGCGCCCGCGAGCAGCAGTGAGGCCAGCGGGGCCGCCGCCGCGGCGACGATGATGCTCACCGGGCCGAGCACCAGGACCGTCCAGGACAGCATGGCGGACGCGATCTGGCCAGCCTGCGCCTCGGCGCTGCCGGGGGCGGCCCGGCCGCACCGGCGCCCGGGGCCCGGGCCAGCCGGCGGGCCGCGGGACCAGCCAGCACCGGGATCAGGACGCTGGTCAGGGCACCGCCCAGGACGATGTCGTAGATGATGTTCGGCACCTGGTTGGCGGTGGCGTACGCGGTACCCAGGCAGGTCGCGGACACGGTGTGCGCGAAGACCAGCTGGCGGGCGAAGCCCACGATGTTCGACACGATGGTGATCGCGCCGATGAGCACGGCCGCCCGGCCGATCCCGCCGCCTGCCTGCGGCCCCCCGTCTGCTGCCGGCGCCCGGGCGGTCTTGACCGCCGTTTCCCGCGCCTCGGTCACGGGGGGCTGGAAGTCGTCCTCGGCACGACAGGCTGATGCGCGGCGGCCGCGCTGTCCGGTCCCGCACTGTCCGGACCCGCACTGTCCGGTTCCGGACCCGGTCGCCGGGCCGGCCGGGGATACGGCCGCTGCGGGGCGGCGGCCGAGCATGTCCAGCCAGTGCAGCGGCGGTGTCCCCTGGATGACCTTGGTGAAGCTGACCTTCTCGCTGGCCGCGGTCAGCGCGACGATCCCGGCCAGCGCGGCGATCCGGCCGGGCCGGGACAGGCTCGCCGCCGCGGCGGCGCCGAGCATGGCCCCGAGGGCGTTGGCTCCGGCGTCACCCAGCATGGCCCGCTCCCCCAGGTCCTCGCGCACCAGCGCGAGGGCCGCGCCCAGCGGGATCCCGGCCCGCGTGGCCGACGGCCCGCGCCCGCCCGCGATGACCAGCAGGCCGCCCGCCAGGGCCGCGACCTTGATGGCGCGCCCGGGCCGCAAGTCGAACAGGTTGAGCAGGTTGGCGCCCCCGGCGATCAGGCCCGCGTTCACCGCCACGTCCAGCGGGCCGCCGCCCAGCAGCGCGCTCGCGGCCAGCCCGGTCGCGCCGATGCCGCCGAGCTTGACCGCGCCGGTGGTCACCTCGCCCTGGGCCAGGGCGCCCAGGTGACCGCGGAAGCCCCGCCGGTCGCCGCTGCCCGCGAGGTCGTCGTAACCGCCGAAGGCGCCGGCCCCGGCGGCGGCGGTCACCAGCACCGCCCGGTCCCGGCCCGCCAGGCCCGGGGTAAGAGCGGCCGCGGCCATGGCCCCGGCGGCGGCCGCGGGCCCCTCTAGCAGGGTGACCGGCTCGCCCCGGTGATTGGTCCGCGACCAGGCCGCCGCCCCGCCCGGCGGGCGCGCCCGGAGCAGCGCGTACGCGCCGCGTGACGCACCAGCCGCCAGGACCGGGCCGAGCAGGTGGGCGGCGGCGTGCGCCGCGCCGCGCCGCCGGCTCACCGCGCGCTCGCGGGGGCGGTGGCGCCCGTGTGCGCGGACCGGGTGGCGGCGCGCGTCGGGCTCGCGGACTGCTTCGCGGCCGCGGTCGCCGTGGAGGTCGGCGACGGGGTCGGGGCCGGGCTCGGGGCGGCGGCGGTCGCGCTGGCCAGCGACCCGTAGTTACCGGTCCGGCCCGCGGTCATCTGCTCGTACAGGGCCTGTGCCACGACGATCTGGCCGATCGCGGTATCCGCATCGTCCACGCTGCTGAAGTGATCCGGCCGGCCGGCCGACCGCATCACGTCGATGGCGCTGCCCGGCCCGGAGCCCGCCAGCTGCCCGGCCACCACCGTGCCGTTGCCCGCCAGGTTCAGCTGCTGCGCCACCGTGACCAGGGTCTGGCTCGCGCTGCTGGTGGCGCTGGTCACCGGCGGGACGCCCGGGATAATCACGACAGCCAGCGTGGCACGGGCGGCCGGGGTCCCGCTGGTACTCAGGAAACCTCCGGCCGCGTAGCCGCTGAGGATCGCCTTGCCGGCTGCGTCGGCCACCCCGGGCGCGGGGTCGGCCGGGCCGTTCTTGGTCAGGATCGCGCTGGCGATGAGCTGCGCCGCCTGAGCCTGCTGCGAGCCGGCCCGCAGGGTGACACCGGCCGGCGTCAGCTGCCGGTTCAGCGTGTCCAGGTCCGACTGGGTGCCGGTGGCGAAGAACTGGCTCTGCAGCTGCACCTGGCCGGTCACGGTCGCACCGGCCACGGTGAGCGCTGAGGTGACCCCGGTGACCACCCCGCCCGGGAATCCGGGCGCCGTGACCAGGACCACGCGCTGGCCGTCCAGCAGGCCGTTCAGCGCCAGGTGCTCACCCGCCTGGGCGTACGCCTGGGCCGCCCCCAGCTGGTTCTGGAACTGGCGGTTCTGCGCGTACAGCGCGTCGATCCGTTTCTTCTCCGCGTTGGCGGTCTTCTGCAGCCCGCTGAGGACGGCCGGCTTGAGCGCGGTGGACCCGACCACGATCCCGATCGCCAGCGCCAGGAAGACGGCGACGATGGACACCAGGTGGTAGCGGAAATCGATCACGGGAGGCTGGCCTAGAACAATCCGCTGAGCCAGTACCGCACGCCGTCCCACTGGGCGCCGAGGTACGTGAAGAAGATCTGGCCGGCCGGGGACGCGAGCATGACCACGAGGATGGTGGTGCAGGCGGCCAGGACCAGCACCATCAGGGCCCAGCCGGAGATGCGCTGGCGGTAGAGCCGGCTGACGCCCTTCGCGTCCACCAGCTTGCTGCCGACCCGGAGCCGGGTCAGCCAGGTGCTGGCGTACCCGGCCCGGCCCTTGTCCAGGAACTCGTCCAGGGTGTTGTGGGTGCCCACGGCGACGATCAGGCTGGCGCCCTTGGTGTCCGCCATCAGCAGGGCCACGTCCTCACTGGTACCGCCGGCGGCGCAGACCACCGAGGACAGCCCGAGCCGCTCCAGCCGTTCCTGGCCGGGAGCCCGGCCGTCGTGCGGGTAGGCGTGCACCACCAGCTCCGCGCCGCAGCGCAGTCCCTCGTCCGTGACCGAGTCCATGTCACCGACGATGATGTCAGGAAGATAGCCCGCCTCGAGCAGCGCGTCGGCCCCGCCGTCCACCCCGATCATGACCGGCTTGAACTCGCGGATGTAGGGCCGCAGCACGGCGAGGTCCTCGCGGAAGCGGTTGCCGCGCACCACGACCAGCACGTGCCGCCCGTCGATCCTGGTCCGCAGGTCGGGCGCGGCGATGCCGTCGACCAGCAGCCCGCCCTCGCCTTTCACGTACTCCAGCGTGTTGGTCACGAAGTCCTGGAGCTGCGCGGCGATGCCGTCCTTGGCTGAGGTCATGGCCTCGGCCACCGTCCCGGCGGTCTGCACCCGTCCCTTGGCCACGACCTCGTCGCCCGCGTACAGCGTGTCGCCGTGCAGCCGGACCAGGGTGCCCTCGCTGACCTTGGTGAACACGTCCGGGCCGACGTCGTCCACCAGCGGTATCCCGGCGTCGATCAGCAGCTGGGGGCCGAGGTTCGGGTACCGGCCGCTGATGCTGGGCGCGACGTTCACCACCGCCGCGACCTGCTGGCGCAGCAGCGCCTCCGCGCCGAGCCGGTCCAGGTCCGCGTGGTCGATGATGGCGATCTCGCCCACGCGCAGGCGCTTGGTCAGGTTCTTGGTCCGGCGGTCCAGCCGGGCAGCCCCCATCACACCGGGGAGGTCTTCTGGCCTGCTCCGGTGCCGTATCGGGAGTTTCAGGAACGGGGCCATCATCGCAGTCCATCCTGCCAGACCGGCTGAGTGGACGAGGTCACCCCCGCTCAGCCGGCCCGGTGCCCGTCGGCCGCCGCCCGTTCCGCGGCGGCGGCGGTGAGCAGCTCGCCCGCGTGCGCGCGGCCGTACTCGGAGTCCTCGAGGCCGGCCAGCATCCGGGACAGCTCCGTGACCCGCCCGGCGTCGTCGAGCCGGGTCACGCCGCTGCGCGTCACGCTGCCGTCGCCTGCCTTCTCCACCACCAGGTGGGTGTCCGCGAACGCGGCGACCTGGGGCAGGTGGGTGACCACGATGACCTGGGCGAGCCGGGCCAGCCGGGCCAGCCGGCGCCCGATCTCCACCGCCGCCTTGCCGCCGACCCCGGCGTCGACCTCGTCGAACACGAACGTCGGCACGGGGTCGGCGCCGGCGAACACCACCTCGATCGCGAGCATGACCCGGGACAGCTCACCGCCCGAGGCGCCCTTGGCCAGGGGCAGCGCCGGCGCCCCGGGGTGCGCGGCCAGCCGGATCTCCACCTCGTCCGCGCCGTGCGGGCCGAATTCCTCCTGCGGGGTGACCGCCACCGTGAGCGACGCGTGCGGCATGGCCAGGGCGGCCAGCTCGCCGGTCACGTCGGCGGCGAAGCGGGCGGCGGCGTCCTTGCGCAGCGTGGTGAGCTGGCCCGCCAGCCCGGCGACGGCCTCGCCGAGCTGCTCCGCCTCCGCGGCCAGGCCGGTGATCCGGTCATCGTCGCTGTCCAGCTCGCCCAGCCGGGCAGCGGCCTGCCGGGCCCAGTCCAGCACGGAGGCCACGTCCCCGCCCTCGCCGTCCGCCGCGCCGCCGGCCGCGTAGCTGCGGACCAGCCGGGTCAGGTCGGCGCGACGCTGCTGCACGGCCGCCAGCCGGGCCGGGTCCGCCTCGACCGATTCCACGTACGAGGCCAGTTCCGCCCCGATGTCGGAGATGAGGTAGGCCGCCTCGGACAGCCGGCCCGCGAGCCCGCCCAGCTCAGCGTCGTGGGCGGCGACGGCCTCCAGCGCCTGGGTGGCGGTGGCCAGCAGGCTGCTGGCGTCGGGCAGGTCGTAGGACCCGCTGGACGGGTCGCCGAGCAGCGCGTCGTGCGCCGCGCTGGCCGCGGTGTGCAGCCCGTCCGCGTTGGCCAGCCGCTCCTCCTCCGCGCGCAGCTCCACGTCCTCGCCCGCGACCGGCTCCAGCCGCTCGATCTCGGCCAGCCCGCGGCGCAGGTCCTCGGCCTCCTGGGCCCGCTCGCGGGCCTGCCCGGTCAGTTCCTCCAGCTCGGCCCGGATCTCGCGGTGCCGCTGGTAGGCGCGGTGGTAGTCGGCGGCCACGGCGGCCAGTTCGGGACCGGCGAACCGGTCCAGCGATTCCCGCTGCCGGCCTGGCCGCAGCAGCTGCTGCTGATCGGCCTGCCCGTGCACCGCCACCAGGTCGTCGGCCAGGTAGGTGAGCAGCGACACGGGCACGGAGTGGCCGCCGGCGTAGGCCCGTGAGCGCCCTTCCGCGGACACCGAGCGGCTGACGATCAGGGTGGCCCCGTCGTCGTCGAGCTCGCCGCCCGCCTCGGTCACCTGCCCGGCCACCCGCCCGGCGGGGTCGATGCGCAGCCGTCCCTCGACCGTGGCCCGGTCGGAGCCGGGGCGCACCCGGGCCGGGTCGGCCCGGCCGCCGAACATGAGGCCGAGGCCGGTCACCACCATGGTCTTGCCCGCCCCGGTCTCCCCGGTGACCACGGTGAACCCCGGCGACAGCTCCAGCACGGCGTCCTCGATCACGCCGAGCGCGTTAATGCGGACTTCCTCAAGCATGAGCGCGTGGCTCCTGTTCGATGTGGCGGGCACCCGGGCGCCCCCGCCAGCCGGCGACCGGCAGGCCGAACTTGGCGACCAGCCGGTCGGTGAACGGCGCGCCGCCCGCGGCGGCGTCATCCCCGCCGCGCAGCCGGGCGAGCAGCACCGGGGCGGCGCCGCGGCGGACCTCGATCCGTGCGCCGGCCTGCAGGTTGACGCGGCGCCGCCCGTCGCACCACAGCACGCCCGCGAACGACTGGCCGACGGCGGGGCCGCCGAGGACCTCGATCGCGAGCAGCGAACCGGGCGAGATGACCAGCGGGCCGGCGAACAGGGCGTGCGCGCTGATCGGCACCATCAGCAGCGCCTCGACCTCCGGCCACACGACCGGGCCGCCCGCCGAGAAGGCGTACGCCGTGGAGCCCGTCGGCGTGGCGCAGACCACGCCGTCGCAGCCCCACCGGGACAGCGGACGGCCGTCGATCTCGGTGACCACCTCGATCATCCGCTCCCGCGCGACCTTCTCCACGGTGGCCTCGTTCAGCGCCCAGGTCCGGGCGATGACCGTGCCGTTCTGCCGCACGGTCACGTCCACCGTCATCCGCTGCTCCACGGTGTACTGGCGGGTGATCACCCGGTCGATCACGTCGGGCAGGTCGTCGTACTCGGCCTCGGCCAGGAAGCCGACGTGCCCGAGGTTCACCCCCAGCAGCGGCACCCCGGCGGGGCGGGTCATCTCGGCCACCCGCAGCAGGGTCCCGTCCCCGCCGAGGACGAGGACCATCTCGGCGCCGCGGGCGGCGTCGGGGGTGGCCGGCACCACCTCGGCGCCCGGGCACTGCAGGTCGGCGGCCTCGGTGTCCACGACGCGGACCGCTATCCCGGCGGCGATCAGCATGTCCACCACGAGCCGGGCGCTGGTCACCGCCGCGGCCCGGCCCGTGTGCGCCGTCACGAGCACCGTCCGGGTGGGGTTCACTGGGGTCCTTCCGCGATGACCTGCGCGAGACTGGCCGCCTCCAGTGGCGGCGCACCGCGCCGCAGCCACAGGAAGTACTCCACGTTCCCGGCCGGGCCGGGCAGCGGGCTGGCGGTGACGCCCGCCACGCCCAGGCCGCTGCCCGCGGCGGCCGTGGCCACCGCGGTCACGGCCCCGGCCCGCAACTGCGGGTCACGCACCACCCCGCCCGCGCCGACGTGCCCCTTGCCTACCTCGAACTGGGGCTTCACCAGGAGCAGGAAGTCGGCGTCCGGGGCCGCGCAGCGGACCAGGGCGGGCAGCACCAGGCGGAGCGAGATGAACGACAGGTCGGCGGTGACCAGGGCAGGCGGCGGGGCCACCTGCCCCGGCTCCAGGTGCCGCACGTTCACCCGGTCGAGCACGGTGACCCGGTCGTCGGTGCGCAGCGCCCAGGCCAGCTGGCCGTAGCCCACGTCCACCGCCACCACCTGGGCCGCGCCGGCCCGCAGCAGCACATCGGTGAAGCCGCCGGTGGACGCGCCCGCGTCCAGGCAGCGGCGGCCCGCCACGGGCAGGCCCGGGAAGGCGGCCAGCGCCCCCGCGAGCTTGCGCCCGCCGCGGGAGGCGTACTCCGGGCCGGCCTCGGCGCCGGTGACCGCGATCGGGTCGTCGGCGGTCACCTGCGTCGCGGTCTTGCCCGCGGACTGGCCGGCCACCACCACCCGCCCGGCGGTGACCAGCTCCGCGGCGTGCTCCCGGGACCGGGCCAGCCCGCGGCGCACCAGTTCGGCGTCGAGACGTCTCCGGGTACTCATGCGGTGGATGCCTCGCCGTTCAGCTGTCCGGGGTCGGATACGTTCCATGAGCAGCCGCTGCGGGCGGGATCTGCGCGGACGCGGTGGGGGCCTGCGGAAAGTGGTCGTTTCCTGAATCAAGGGTACCCAGCGCCCCGGTCAGCTCCGCGTGGATGTGCTCGAAGACGGCCGCATGCTCGGGCAGCGGCAGGTCCGCCAGGTCGCCCAGCCGCCCCAGGGCCTGATCCACCCGCGGGTCGCCGGTGAGAGCGGTGCTCTCCGGGGTACTGGCGGGGGCGGTCACGGCGGGCGCCACCGGATCGTTCTGCGTCACGTCGCGCTCCTCGGCAGGGTTGCGTGCTACGGGGCGGTCCCCGACGAAACGCTACCGTCCGGAGGCGGCCGGAGGCGCCACCAACGGCTGGCGCCACGCCCATGGCGTCATCAGCGGGCCGGGAGTTGCACAATGGACTCTCCCCGGGAAGGGAGGCGACATGGCGACAGCTGAAGAGTGCCGGGCGGCGCTGGAGGCGCTGGCCGGGCGTATGTCCGAGGTCGACCCGCAGAAGCGGGCCGCGGTCCTGGCCGACCGCTCCCTCAGCTGCACGGTCACCGACCTCGCGGTCACGTTCACCACCAAGCTCGGCCCGGACGGCGCCGGCCCGGTCACCGAGGCCGGGCCGGGCGACCCCCCGGCCCAGGTCCGCTTCTCGGCCACGAGCGACGAGCTGCTGGCCGTGTCCGGCGACCCGAAGCGCTTCGTCCGCTCCTGGCTGACCGGCAAGGTGAAGGTCGAGGCCAGCCTCAGCGACCTGCTCCGCCTGCGCAAGCTGCTGTGACCGGTGCCTGAGGGAGACACGGTCTGGCACGCCGCGAAGCGGCTGCGCGAGGCGCTGGCCGGGCGGGTGCTGACCCGCAGTGACTTCCGGGTCCCGCGGTACGCCACCACCGACCTGACCGGCCGCCAGGTGACGGAGTCGCTGTCGCGGGGCAAGCACCTGCTCACCCGGGTTGACGGCGGCCTGACCGTGCACACCCACCTGAAGATGGAGGGTGCGTGGCGGGTACGCCCGGCCGCGGCCCGGCTGTCCGAGGGTCACCGGGCGAGGCTGATCCTGGCCAACGACACCTGGCAGGCGGTCGGGTACCAGCTGGGGGTGGTCGAGGTGCTGCCCACCGGCAAGGAGGAGGACGCGGTCGGCCACCTCGGCCCGGATCTCCTCGGCCCGGGCTGGGACGCCGCCGAGGCGGTACGCCGCCTGCTGGCCGAGCCGGGCCGCCCGGCGGCCGAGGCGCTGCTGGACCAGCGCAACCTGGCCGGCATCGGCAACGTGTACAAGTGCGAGCTGCTGTTCCTGCGGGGCGTCCACCCGTGGCGGCCGGTCGGGGAGATCAGCGACCCGGCCGCGATGGTCCGGCTGGCCCACCGGCTGCTGGACGCCAACAAGGACCGGATCGGGCATATCACCACCGGATCGCGGCAGCGCGGCGAGGAGCACTGGGTGTACGGGCGGGGCGGGCGCCGCTGCCGCCGGTGCGGTGCCCTGATCCAGCGGGCCGATCAGGGCACCGACCCGGAGACGCGGATCACGTTCTGGTGCCCGCACTGCCAGCCCTGGTGACCCTGCCCCGGGCCTGGAGCACCCGCCTGGCGGCAGCCCCGGGCCGCCAGGCGGGTACCCGCTGGGACGCGCGGTCCTACGCGTCCCGCTTCAGGAAGGCGAAGGCCCCCGCGGCGATCGCGATCACCGCGTAGGCGGTGAACACCGCGAACCCGGTCCACGGGGAGAACATGGACGGCTGTCCCTGCGCGGGGATGGTGGACCAGATCTGGCTGCCCGCGTTGAACGGGATCCACTTGTCCACGTGGTCCTGCCAGTTCGAGGGCAGGAAGTTGATCAGCACGAACAGCACGAACAGCAGCCCGATGGACGCGGTGATCGCCCCCGCGGTGTGCCGCAGCAGCGTGCCCAGGCCGAAGGCCAGCATCCCGCATACGGCCAGGAACAGCGCGCCGCCGATCACCGCGCGCAGCACGTTGGGATCGCCGAGGGAGACGTTCAGGTTCTTCGAGGACAGGATGGCCTGGCCGATGAAGAACGACACGAACGACGCGACCAGCCCGGTCACCATGCTGACCAGGAAGAACACCACGCCCTTGGCCGCGAGCATGGTGCCGCGGCGCGGCTGCACGATCAGCGAGCTGCGGATCATCCCGGTCGAGTACTCGGAGGTGATGGTCAGCGCCCCGAGCACCGTGATGATGAGCTGGCCCAGGATCAGGCCGGCCAGGCTGCGCTGGGTCGCATCGAAGAGCGGCCCGTGGTCGGCGCCGCGCGAGACCGCTCCCAGGCAGGCCAGCGCGCCGATCCCGATCGTGACCACGATCAGGGCGATCAGTGTCCAGTAGGTGGACCGGACCGAGCGGATCTTGGTGAACTCCGAGCGGAGCGCGCCGCCGAACCCGGCCCGGCGGGAGTCCGCGCCCCGCAGCGCCGCCGCGGCGCTGCCCGGCAGCTGTGTCGTCGTGGCCATGTCAGACTGCCTCTCCGGTGGTCACTGGCTCCTGGGCGATGTCGGTACTGGCGTGGAACTCCACGCTGGACGCGGTGAGCTCCATGAACGCCTGCTCCAGCGAGGCGTGGGCCTGGGCCAGCTCGTGCAGCCGGATACGGCGCTCGAAGGCCAGGTCGCCGATCTGGTCCGGGGCCAGGCCCTGGACCACGAACGCGCCGTCCGGGGCGTCGGCCACGTGGCCGCCGGCCAGCGCGACGGCGCTCCGCAGGTCGTCGGCCTGGGGTGTGCGGACCCGGACCGTCTGCACCGAGTTACGGGCGATGAACTCGGCCACGGTGCAGTCGGCGATGAGCCGGCCCCGGCCGATGACCAGGAGGTGATCCGCGGTGTTCTCCATCTCCGACATCAGGTGGCTGGACACGAAGACGGTGCGGCCCTCGGCGGCGAGCGCCTTCATCAGGTTCCTGATCCACAGGATGCCCTCGGGGTCCAGCCCGTTGACCGGCTCGTCGAACATGAGGATGGCCGGGTCGCCGAGCAGCGCGCCGGCAATGCCGAGGCGCTGGCCCATGCCGAGGGAGAATCCCTTCGACCGCTTCCTGGCCACGTCGTTCAGGCCGACCAGGTCGAGCACCTCACCCACCCGGCGCGCGGGCAGGTTGTTGGTCTGGGCCAGGCAGAGCAGGTGGTTGTAGGCGCTGCGGCCGCCGTGCACCGCCTTGGCGTCCAGCAGCGCGCCCACCTCGCGCATCGGCTGGGCCAGCTCGCGGAAATCCTTGCCGTGCACCGTGACGGTGCCCTTGGTCGGGCGGTCCAGCCCGAGGATGAGCCGCATGGTGGTGGTCTTGCCCGCCCCGTTCGGGCCGAGGAAGCCGGTGATCTTGCCTGGCTCCACGCTGAATGACAGGTCGTCCACCGCGACCTTGTCCCCGTAGCGTTTCGTGAGGCTCCGCGCCTCGATCATTGATTTGTCCTTTCTGCGCCCCCCGGGCCGGGTGCCCGCCTTCCGCGCAAGGACAGTCTTCCGGCTGCGGCGGGCCCGCACATCGCCCGCACGGCCGGCCCGTATCCCCCAGGGGTGGATGCCGGACGTCAGACCGGCAGCGCAGCCAGCGCGGGCCGGATCATCTCCGCGGTGACGTGATCGGCGGACCAGGCGGCGGCGCAGAGCGCCCGCAGCCCGTCCATGGCGTCCCCGGAGCCCTGCATGGCCAGCGGGGCATCGCCGTCCGGGCGGCGCACCGTCCACCCGCCGCAGCGGAAGGCCCCGCGCTCAGCGGCGACAGGAGGGTGCGGGGCGAGCAGGCCGGCCAGGTCCGCGGCCAGGTAGGTGGGGCGCTGCTCCGCCGCGGCGAGCACCGCGTCCTCCGGCCGGCTGACGCCGGTGAACACCAGCAGGCTGGGAGCCCCGGCCCGGACCGCGCCCTCGATGTCGGTGTCCAGCCGGTCCCCGACCACCAGCGGGCGCCGGGCGCCGGTCCGGGCCACGGCTTCCGCGTGCAGCGGCGGCTCGGGCTTGCCCGCGACCACCGGCTGCTGCCCGGTCGAGTAGACGATGACCTGGGAGAGTGCGCCGTTGCCGGGCTGCCGGCCGCGCCCGGTGGGCATGGTCGCGTCCCCGTTCGAGGCCACGTACCAGGCCCCGGCGGCGACGGCCAGCGCCCCCTCGCACAGCAGCGGGTAGCCGATGCCGGGAGCGAACCCCTGGACCACGGCCGCGGGCCGCTCCAGCGCCGTGCTGACCGGCCGGAAGCCCCGGTCGCGGACCGCGGCGCGCAGCCCGTTCCCGCCGACCACGAGCACGGCCGAGCCGGGGGCCAGCCGGCCGGCCAGCAGCGTGGCGGCGGCCTGGGCCGAGGTCACCACGTCAGCGGCGGTGGCCGGCACCCCGAAACCGGCGATCTGGGCGGCGATCGCGCTGGGCGTGCGGGAGGAGTTGTTGGTCACGAAGGCCATCCGCATGCCAGCGTCGGCCGCCTTGGCCAGCGCCTGGGGCGCGCCGGGCACCGCGGCGTCGCCCAGGTAGACCACGCCGTCCAGGTCCAGCAGGGCCACGTCGTAGGCGTGGCTGAGCGGTTCCGGGCAGCCGCGCAGGAAGCCGGCCAGCCCGGTGTCACGGTGGTGCTCAGCGGCCTCAGCAGGCATGCCCGACCTCAGTTCCTGGTTTCGCGGGGGAAAGTCCTTCAAATTAGCACTAACGAACCGCCCGGTCCGGCCCCCGGGGACGCCCGGCCCGCCCGCGGCGGTCAGGCGGGGGCGCCGGGCGGCTCGCCGGACGCCTGGGAGCGCGCCTTCAGGGTGGCCCGCACCCCCCGCAGCGCGTCGGTGTAGTGCCTCAGCTCGGGCCGCATCGCCGCGGCCAGCGCCAGGTGCTCGGCGGCGGCCCGCGGGTCCCCGCCCCGGGCCAGCGCCAGGCCCAGCCCGAAGTGGGCGTAGTCGTCGCTCGGGCTGGCCTCGACGATCCGCCGGAAGGTCGCGGCCGCGTCCTCGTACCGGCGGGTGTCGAACTGGGCGCGGCCGAGCGCCTCCAGCACACTCCGGGACCCCGGCTCCGCCTCGGCGGCCCGTTCCAGCAGCTGGGCGGCGGCGGCCGGGCTGCCCCGGCCCAGCAACTCCAGCCCCCGCTGATACCACGTGTACACGTCACCATGCGGCGCAGGAACGCCTGGATTGCCATCCTGCGGCGGCGGATTTTCCGCCGGGCGGGAATCCTGGCCGCCCCACGGTGCTTCTGTCATATGTGCAGATCCTTCCGTCCGGCGGGGAACAGGCGTTGCCGGGGCCAGCCGGGCTCGAGCTCGTGCCGTTCCGTGGAGTCCGTTATGCCCCGGAACGGGTGAGCGGACTCGCGGAGGTCACCTCTCCACCGTACGACGTCATCGGCCAGGACACCGCCCAGCAGTTGCGGGACGCGGACCCGCACAACGTGGTCCGGCTGATCCTGCCCCGCCAGGACCCGGGACGGCCCGGTGAGGAGTACCACGACGCCGCCCGCCTGCTGGCTGAGTGGCAGCGCGAGGGCATCCTGGTCGCCGGGGACGAGCCCGCCCTGTACGTGTACGAGCAGCGGGTGGCCGGGACGGCGGGCCGGGACGGTGTCCTGCAGCGCGGGCTGATCGGCGCGGTGCGGCTGGCCCCGCCCGGCGCCCGCGTCGTGCTGCCGCACGAGGACGTGATGCCCGGCCCGGTGCGCGGCCGGCGGCAGCTGATGGAGGCGACCCAGGCCAACCTGGAACCCATCTTCCTGCTCTACGAGGGCGGCCCGGCTGAGAGGGGCCAGCCCGGGCCAGGCCAGCCCGGGGCGGCCACCCGGATCATGAGCCAGGTCGCGGACACGGGGACGCCCGTGCTCAGCGCCGACACCGGCGACGGCATCCGGCATACCCTGTGGGCGGTCACCGCCCCCACCGCGCTGGCGGAGATCGCGGCCGACCTGGCACCCCGGCAGGCGCTGATCGCGGACGGGAACCACCGCTACGCGGCGTACCTGCAGATGCAGGCCGACCGCCGGGCCGCGGGCGAGGGCCCGGGCCCCTGGGACTACGGGCTGGCGCTGCTGGTCGACGGGGACGCGTTCCCGCCGGAGATCGGGGCGATCCACCGGGTGCTGCCCGGGCTGCCCCCGGCGGAGGCGGTCGAGCGGGCCAAGGCGGGCTTCTCCGTCCGGGCCATTCCCGGCGGCACGGCCGCGCTGCCTGAAGCGCTGGACGTGCTGGCCGCGGCCGGCCAGCACGGGCCGGCCTTCCTGGTGGCCGGGCAGGGCCAGGTCCACCTGCTCACCGACCCTGATCCGGTGCAGCTCGAGGCGGCCATGCCCGCGGGCCGGTCGGCGGCCTGGCGCCGGCTGTCCACCGCGGTGCTGCAGGAGTACCTGCTGGCGGCTCTGTGGGGCATCCAGGACGACGAGCAGGGCGTCCGTGTCGTGCACCACGACGCGGACCGGGCCATCGCGCAGGCCGACGCATCCCCGGGCGGCACGGCGGTCATCGGCAACCCGCTGCGCGCCGCGGACGTGTACGCGGTCGCGGCCGGCGGCGAGCGCCTGCCGCGCAAGTCCACCTCGTTCGCCCCCAAGCCGAGAACCGGCCTGGTCCTGAGATCCTTCGCCGCGGGCTGACGCCCGTTTCCGCGACCGGCCCACCCCCGCAACCCAGGCTCCCGGTACCCCGCCTCTTGCTGTTATCAGCCCCGCGCCCGCCCGCCGGCGGAGACCTCCGCTCTTGCTGTTATCAGCTGCTTGCTCTCCCCGCCTGGGGCGCGAAGCGCACTCCATCATGTCCGCGGGGATCAGCGGGGGTGCTGGCCCTTGCGCATGTACAGGCCGAACGGGCCGTGCGGGACGGGCACGAAGTTCTGGTCGAAGTAGACCGAGATCTCCCGGGCGGCCCACGGGATCCGCTTGTAGGACAGCGGCGACAGCCAGACGTACTGGGCGCCGCGCAGCGCCGACATCCACAGTGCGCGGACCGCGGGCACCCGCTGCGCGCCGGTGGCGGCGCTCCGGCCCCGGGACAGCGAGTAGTCGCTGCCCACGCCGTCGGCCATGGGCACGCAGCCGGGCCGCGAGGACACGAACCGGTTGGCGGCGATGGCGTAGGAGGCCTGGTCGGTCAGGACACAGGACCCGGGAGGGATTACGGCGCTGGCCGCGGACACCACGTCCGAGGTCAGGCCCGGGGTGGTCGGGGCGAGGGGGGGCTGCAGGCTGCTCTCGAACACGAACTGGGCCACGCCCATGGCGGCGACGGCCACGATGGCGACCGGCGTCGCGTAGCGGACGACCAGCCTGGCCGCCGGGCGGCGCGGGGCCGCCGGTGCACCGCCCCGGGCCGCGCCCCCGGCCCCGGTCCCGCGGAGGGCGTCCACGAAGCGGGCCACGGGCAGCGCGATGGCCAGGGCCAGGAACGGCGCCAGGAAGCCGGCGTAGTGGTAGTAGAAGTCGGCCGGCCACAGGAAGGCGATGATGGTCAGCGCGCAGGCGGCCAGCGCGAACTGCTCCAGCAGTGGCGGCCGCTCCCCGGCCAGCCGCGAGGCAGCCACGCTGCAGGCCACGATCAGGGCCAGGATGAGCAGCGAGATCACGGACAGCGCCAGGGTGGAGGTCAGGCCGGTGGCGTCGGTCAGGCCCGTCATCTCGTGCAGCCGGTAACCCATCGGGATCCGCACGCTGTCCACCCGGACCAGCTGCGCCACGATCACGCTGCGGTAGAAGGTCCCGGGGGCCAGCGCGGCGAAGGGCAGCACCGGGACCGCGAACCCCGCCACCACCCCGGCGGCGTAGGCCAGGGCCCGCCGGGGCTGCCGGGCGGCCAGGATCAGCACCACGATGACCAGCACGGGCAGGATGGCCCAGACCTTGATGGCCCCGGCGAAGCCGAAGGCGACCCCGCCCCAGACCAGCCGGCGGGTGCTGGCCAGCCGGTCGCCGTCGAACACGGCCAGCATCCCGGCCAGGCAGAACAGCACCAGCCAGGGTTCCAGCAGGACGGTGTGCGCCGCCTGCACCGCCGCCGGGTAGACGGCCAGGATCCCGCCGGTCACGATCACGGCCAGCAGGCCGCGGTGGCGGGCCAGCAGGCCGCCCATGGCGACCGCCGCCGCGCCGGCCAGCGCGGTGAGGATCCGGCCCACGCCCATCCCCCAGGCCGTGCCTATCCCTTTGGTCACCAGCGCGACCGGGGCCATCAGCAGCGAGATGCCAGGCGGCTGGACCATGATGAAGTCCCGGTACGGCAGGTCACCATGGATCAGCAGGATCGCGCTGCCGAAGTCGGTCCCATCGTCGTACTCGGTGACCCCGATCAGGTAGTCGGGACGGCTCAGCTGGTAGAGCCGGAGGGCCAGGCCGAGCGCGGTCATGATCAAGATGGCCGCGGTCACCGGGCCGGGACGCGCCCAGCGGGCCCGCTGGTTCGAATCCGCCGACGGCACTTGCGACCTGGCGGCTGACATTCTCACAGGCAATCCGCTCACAATTGGTGGCACGCACGTTTCCTGACCAACCCGGCACCGGGCGCGGCCGTGGTGCCTGGCGACAACGACTGTAGCCACTCAGCTCAGGCCACTAATGACAAACCCATCCCCCCGGCCGACGCCCACCCAGGTCGCATAGGGGCACGATCCGACCGCGTTCTGATACTACTCGTGGCCGGAGCACCGGTACTGGATACCCGCAGGGAAGTACCCGCGGGCTTGAGACTCAGCGTGGCCGGGCGTGCGCAGGCCGGCGTGGGCAGGCCGAGGACGCGTGAGTTCCGGAGCCGCCGCACCAGGTAGGCCAGGCCGCGGCGGCGGTGCCGGCGATCAGGCGTGGCCTGGGCGGTGCGACCCGCCAGATGGCGGGTCGGGCCGCCCGCCTGCGATCTGGGACGATAAGGGGATGGACGCGGCAGAGGGTACGGCCGGGAGCACGGCGGAGCCCCCGGAGATCACCGGTCTCGGGCACGACGTGTACGAGATCGATACCCGGATGGCGGGCTATCACGGCATCACGGCCGGATACCTGATCCTGGGCGACCGGCCGTGCCTGGTGGAGACCGGCACCGCCCCCTCCGCCCCTATCGTGCGGGACGCGCTGGCCGCCCTGGGCGTCGGGCCGCACGACCTGGCCACGATCGTGGTGACCCACATCCACCTGGACCACGCGGGCGGGGCCGGCGACGTCGCCGCGATGTTCCCGGACGCGCAGGTCGTGGTGCACGAGCGCGGCGCGCGGCACCTGGCCGACCCGGCCCGGCTGATGAGCAGCGCGCGGATGGTGTACGGGGACGCGCTGGACACCCTGTTCGGCACCATGAACCCGACCCCCGCCGGGCGGATCCGCACCGTGGAGCAACGCGGGACCGTGGACCTCGGCGGCGGGCGGCGGCTGGACAGCCACTACTCCCCCGGGCACGCCAAGCATCACGTCGGGCTGATCGACTCGGTGAGCGGGGACCTGTACGTGGGCGACGCGGCGGGCGTGTACATCCCGGAGACCGGGGACCTGCGGCCCGCCACGCCGCCGCCCGACTTCGACCTGGACACGGCGCTGGCCTCGATTCGCATGTTCGCCTCGCTGCGCCCGCAGCGGCTGCTGTTCAGCCACTACGGGCCGGTGGCGGACGTGGACGAGACCCTGGCCCGGTCAGCCGAGGAGATCCGGCGGTGGGTGGAGGAGACCAGGGCGGCCCGGGGCGCCGGGCTGGACTTCGATCATGCGGTCGCGATGGTGCACGAGCGGACGCGGGAACGTTACGCGGCGCTGGGCCCCGACGCCGACCCGGCGCTCGTGGCCAAGTTCGAGACGGTCAGCAGCACCGCCTCGAGCGTGGCCGGCATCGTGCACTGGCTGGACCACACCCCCCAGCCCTCCTGACCCCGCCGCCCCCTGGTCTCCAGGCGGCCGCCCGGGCCCCGGCCGGAACGGCCGGTCACGGTGGCAGCGGTACTGATGATGGCGGGGTGTCGTATTCGCCAGCGGCATAGCGGATCCGCTGGTTCATGTCATTGATCGCCTGACGCAGATCATGCTGGTCATGGTCGGCACCCATCAGGCCCTGCTGCATGAACCGTTCGGCGACTTTGCCCGTGGCCTGCTCGTCGAGCTGCCCGCCCCAGATCACCCCCTCCAGGATCGCCAGAATCCCGATCAGGACGTTCGCGTCACGGAGCTGGACGGGGTTCGGGACTGGAGCAGCCAGGTTGGTCGCCATGGCAGCATGATGCCCCCGCCCGGTCCTGCGAACCGGAACGCAGGCTCTTACAGGGGCTGGTCGTCGTCGGCCAGATCGTCGTCGAGCTCGGGCTCGTCGTCTAGGCCGGCTTCGTCTTCGGGCTGATTACCGTCGGACTCGTCGCTGGTGAGCTCGAACTCATCCTCGTCCTCGTCGTCGGCGGCCAGGTCGTCGAGGACGAAGTCGTCCAGGTCATCGAAGCGCTCGGCGGCATCGGTCTGCTCGTCGTGGTCGGCGGCGGCGGCCCGGGCGAACCATTCCCGGGCCTGGTCGGTCCGGCCCGCGTCCAGCAGGGCGTCCGCGTAGGCGTAGAACAGGCGAGCCGACCAGGGCTTCGTCCGGCGCTCCCGGAGCTCGGGCAGCTGGAGGACCACAACGGCGGCGTCGGCTAGCCCCTGGTCCCGGCGGATGCCGGACTCGACGATGCGCAGCTCGACTTCGGTCGCCCGGTCGAGATTGGCCCGGCCGCCTTCCGCGACCACGCCCAGGGCCCGGTCGATCCGGCCGAGGGCCCGCTCCGAGTCCGCCATCAACGGCAGGTAGCTGGTCCGGCCGGTGAGCCGACGGGCGGCCCGCAGCTCAGCGAGGGCCTCCGCCCAGCGCCCCGCCCGGTAGGCGGCGATGCCGGCGGTCTCGCGGACGATGCCCACCCGGGCGGCGAGCCGCCGGGCTTCCTGTGCGTGCTGGTAGCCGATCTCGGGATCGTCGGCCGCGCTGGCGGCGAGCAGTCGCCGGGTCACTACCGAGGCCAGTTCAGTGGGCAGGGTCCGCAGCTCGGCCGCGGCCGAGGGGTCCAGCTGATCGACGGTGATGCTGGCCGGGATCTCGGGCAGGCTGCCCGTCCTGGGGGCCCCGGACCGGGGGGCGGAACCGCGGTAGGTCTGGCTGCCATGGCGGGCGGAAAGGCGATCCGGGTCCGCATCGCGCCCATCGCCGCCAGGACCGGAGACGCGCCCGGCCGGCGGCTTATCCCGGAAGCTACCCGCGCGTCCTCCGCGAGATGAGGGCCGGCGAGGCGGTCCCCAGGTCCGCGCGTCCTCCCCGGCCCGGGCCGGGCGGCCAGCGCCACGGCCATCAGCGGAACGGCCGCCAGAGGAGCGCCCGCCAGCAGGACGGTCGCTGTAGGAGCGGGCCGCGGAGGGGCCGCTGCTGGCTGGACGGTCACCGTAGGAGCGACCCCCGGAAGGGCCGCTGCTCGCCGGACGGTCAGCGCCGAACGAATCACGGCGGGCAGGCCGATCACGTCGCGCGCCGCCAGTGGCCGGGCGGTCATCGCGGTAGCCGCCGGTGCGGGGACCGTCCCGCACGGGGACCGCCAGTAGCCGGGCGGTCATCGCGGTAGCCGCCGGTGCGGGGACCGCCGGTGCGGGGACCGTCCGCACGGGGACCGCCAGTACGCGGGCGGTCATCGCGGTAGCCGCCGGTGCGGGGACCGCCGGTACGCGGGCCGTCCCCACGGGGACCGCCAGCACGCGGGCGGTCGTCACGGAAACCACCGGTACGCGGGCCATCCGCACGCGGGGTGCTAGTACGGGGACCGCCGGTACGGGGACCAGCCGTGCGCGGGGTGTCGCTGGGGGCACGGTCGCGGGGGGGCCGGGTGCTGTAGCTGGCCGAACGGGCCGCACCGCCTCCTGAAGCACCGCCGCGGGCCGAGCCGCCGGCAGCGGGACCGCGGGCGGCGCCCTGGCCGGCCCGGGTGGTGCCGCCCCGGGAGGAGCCCGCGCGGTTTCCCCGCGGGCCACCCGATGGGGTGCCTCGGTCCTGGCCGTTCCCACCCCAGGTGCTCCCACCCGGGCTGCTGTCACCCGACCTGCCGTGGCGAGCACCATCCGGGCCCGCGGGACGCCGCCCCGGTGCGCTCGTACGTGGGGCACTGGCGCGCGGAGCGCTAGCCCGGCGGGCGGTGCCTCCGGTGTCCCTGCTTCCTGTGCCACTGGTGCGAGGGGCGCCGGACCGGCCCGCGCCGCCCGGCGCGTCCCTGGCCCGTACTCCCGGTCCGGGGCCGGTCAGCGCCGCCGCCGGACCGGCCCTGACCCCGGGCCGCACCCGCGGACCGGCCCTGGTCCCGCCCTGCGCTACTCGGACGGCCCCGGCTGCCCCGGTCGCCCTGGCCCTGCTCGCCTGCCACGCTCTTGCTCCGCTCTTTCCTGATGGCCATCATGGCTCCGCACCGCGCGGCCCGGGGCTCTGGAACCCTGGCCTCCCGGGACCTGGATCGGTCCCGCCGGATCGATCACACCGGGATCCTGACCCCACACTAGGCCCGGATACCGCTCAACCGGGACACACCTAGGCCCGGATAACGCAGTTGAGGCCGCTCCCGTGGTGGGAGCGGCCTCAGCTGGGAGATGTCCGGCGGCGTCCTACTCTCCCACGCGGTCCCCCGCGCAGTACCATCGGCGCTGAAGGGCTTAACTTCCGGGTTCGGAATGGAACCGGGTGTTTCCCCTTCGCCATGGCCACCGAAACACTATGGAGATGTGGCAGGCCGCACCCCCGGGGGGGTGCGGTTAACCGGCCGTATCCCGGGAACCGCACAGTGGACGCGAAGCATGCGCAAAGTATGTGAGTGCCAAGCCACTCGGCCTATTAGTACCGGTCAGCTCCACGTGTTGCCACGCTTCCACCTCCGGCCTATCAACCCAGTCGTCTAGCTGGGGGCCTTACCGGGTTAACCCCGAGGGAGACCTCATCTTAAGGCGAGCTTCCCGCTTAGATGCTTTCAGCGGTTATCCCTTCCGAACGTAGCCAACCAGCCGTGCTCCTGGCGGAACAACTGGCACACCAGAGGTTCGTCCGTCCCGGTCCTCTCGTACTAGGGACAGCCCCTTTCAAGTCTCCTGCGCGCGCAGCGGATAGGGACCGAACTGTCTCACGACGTTCTAAACCCAGCTCGCGTACCGCTTTAATGGGCGAACAGCCCAACCCTTGGGACCTGCTCCAGCCCCAGGATGCGACGAGCCGACATCGAGGTGCCAAACCATCCCGTCGATATGGACTCTTGGGGAAGATCAGCCTGTTATCCCCGGGGTACCTTTTAGCCGTTAAGCGACGGCGCTTCCACATGCCACCGCCGGATCACTAGTCCCAGCTTTCGCTCCTGCTCGACATGTCTGTCTCACAGTCAAGCACCCTTGTGCACTTACACTCGACACCTGATTGCCAACCAGGCTGAGGGTACCTTTGGGCGCCTCCGTTACCTTTTAGGAGGCAACCGCCCCAGTTAAACTACCCACCAGACACTGTCCCTGATCCGGATCACGGACCCAGGTTAGACATCCAGAACGACCAGAGTGGTATTTCACCGATGACTCCACGGGGACTGGCGTCCCCGCTTCACAGTCTCCCACCTATCCTACACAAGACGTCCCAAACACCAATGTCAAGCTGCAGTGAAGGTCCCGGGGTCTTTCCGTCCTGCTGCGCGTAACGAGCATCTTTACTCGTAGTGCAATTTCGCCGGGTCTGTGGTTGAGACAGTGGGAAAGTCGTTACGCCATTCGTGCAGGTCGGAACTTACCCGACAAGGAATTTCGCTACCTTAGGATGGTTATAGTTACCACCGCCGTTTACCGGCGCTTAAGTTCAGGGCTTCGCGGCCCGGAGGCCACTAACTCTTCCCCTTAACGTTCCGGCACCGGGCAGGCGTCAGTCCGTATACGTCGTCTTGCGACTTAGCACGGACCTGTGTTTTTAGTAAACAGTCGCTTTCCCCTGCTATCTGCGACCGCACCCAGCTCAGAGGGCAAGCCTCATCACCGGACACGGCTCCCCTTCTCCCGAAGTTACGGGGACAATTTGCCTAGTTCCTTAACCACAGTTCACCCGATCGCCTTGGTATTCTCTACCTGACCACCTGAGTCGGTTTGGGGTACGGGCCGCTTGCACGCTCGCCGCGGGGTTTTTCTTGGCAGCATAGGATCACTCACTTCGCCTAAATCGGCTCGGCATCAGGTCTCAGGCACATGGCGCGCGGATTTGCCTGCGCGCCGCCCTACACCCTTACCCCGGGACAACCACCGCCCGGTAAAGCTACCTTCCTGCGTCGCCCCTACGGCTTGCCTACTACCAGTCTGGGCCGCATCCGCAGCCGGGTCATCCCGAAGGATCGCCGGCGTTGGCTGCTTAGCATCGCCAGATTCAGCATGGGCGCGTGTAAGCGGGTACGGGAATATCAACCCGTTGTCCATCGACTACGCCTGTCGGCCTCGCCTTAGGTCCCGACTTACCCTGGGCGGATTAGCCTGCCCCAGGAACCCTTGGTCATTCGGCGGAGGGGTTTCTCACCCCTCTTTCGCTACTCATGCCTGCATTCTCACTCGAGTGGCGTCCACGGCTGGATCACTCCGCCGCTTCTCCCGCCACCCGACGCTCCCCTACCCATCCGCGCACCTGGACCCTGAAAGACTCCGGCAGCCACAGCCACAGGCAGCCACGGCCGAAACCGCGGCAGCCGCAGGCCGCCATCCGCCATCGCCGCAAAAGGGCCGGGATAACACGCGAATGCCACAGCTTCGGCGGTGTGCTTGAGCCCCGCTAAATTGTCGGCGCAGAATCACTTGACCAGTGAGCTATTACGCACTCTTTCAAGGGTGGCTGCTTCTAAGCCAACCTCCTGGTTGTCTGGGCAACTCTACATCCTTTCCCACTTAGCACACGCTTAGGGGCCTTAGCTGGTGATCTGGGTTGTTTCCCTCTCGACTACGAACCTTATCGCCCGCAGTCTCACTGCCACGCTCTCACTTACCGGCATTCGGAGTTTGGCTGACTTCGGTAAGCTTGTAGGCCCCCTAGGCCATCCAGTAGCTCTACCTCCGGCAAGAAACACGCGACGCTGCACCTAAATGCATTTCGGGGAGAACCAGCTATCACGGAGTTTGATTGGCCTTTCACCCCTACCCACAGGTCATCCCCCAGGTTTTCAACCCTGGTGGGTTCGGTCCTCCACGCGGTCTTACCCGCGCTTCAACCTGCCCATGGGTAGATCACTCCGCTTCGGGTCTATGGCATGCGACTGTGACGCCCTCTTAAGACTCGCTTTCGCTACGGCTCCCCCACACGGGTTAACCTCGCCACATACCATAACTCGCAGGCTCATTCTTCAAAAGGCACGCGGTCACTTCACGCCAGCCCGAAGGCCAGCACGCTCCCACGGCTTGTAGGCGCACGGTTTCAGGTACTATTTCACGACCCCTCACCGGGGCACTTTTCACCTTTCCCTCACGGTACTTGTGCACTATCGGTCACCAGGGAGTATTTAGGCTTAGGGGGTGGTCCCCCCAGATTCACACGGGATTTCTCGGGCCCCGTGCTACTTGGGATCCCGCCCGGAAGTCGCCTGGGTTTCACCTACGGGGGTGTCACCCTCTATGCCAGTTCTTTCCAGAACCTTCGATTACCCAGACGATTTCTTACTTCCTCCCAGGACGGCAGTCCCGGATGGGCAGTCCCTCAACCCCGGCCACGCAACGCCTGCCGGCTATCACACGTGACTGGTTTGGCCTGATCCCCTTTCGCTCACCACTACTCAGGGAATCGCGGTTGCTTTCTCTTCCTGTGGGTACTGAGATGTTTCACTTCCCCACGTTACCTCCACCTGCCCTATGTGTTCAGGCAGGGGCGACGGGCCATTACACCCGCCAGGTTTCCCCATTCGGAAATCCCCGGATCGAAGTCTGGTTGCCGACTCCCCGGGGCTTATCGCAGGCTCCTACGTCCTTCATCGGCTCCTGGTGCCAAGGCATCCACCGTGCGCCCTTAATAACTTGGCACAACTAATGTGATGCTCGCGTCCACTGTGCAGTTCTCAAGATACGGGCGGCCCCGGCACCCCTGCCCGTCACCAGGCAGGACACCGGCCCGCAGAAGGAAAAAAACCCCAGACAGGCGGCCGTTCCCTCAGGACCCAACAGCGTGCCCGCCCCAGCCAGCCCCCCGCACCAGCGTCCCTCCCGCCGAAACGGGTGTACTAGCTGGCACAGGCAGACCGCCCGGGCCGAATAACCAGTGCTCCACAAGTGAGCAGCCACCCCAGGACACCAGGCCCCGGGATATGGCTCTGGACGCGGACCGGGATATCCGGCACGCGCCAGCTGCTCCTTAGAAAGGAGGTGATCCAGCCGCACCTTCCGGTACGGCTACCTTGTTACGACTTCGTCCCAATCGCCGGCCCCACCTTCGACGGCTCCACCCCTTACGGGTTAGGCCACCGGCTTCGGGTGTTGCCGACTTTCGTGACGTGACGGGCGGTGTGTACAAGGCCCGGGAACGTATTCACCGCGACGTTGCTGATTCGCGATTACTAGCGACTCCGACTTCATGGGGTCGAGTTGCAGACCCCAATCCGAACTGAGACCGGCTTTTTGAGATTCGCTCCACCTTGCGGTTTCGCAGCCCTCTGTACCGGCCATTGTAGCATGTTTGCAGCCCAAGACATAAGGGGCATGATGACTTGACGTCATCCCCACCTTCCTCCGAGTTGACCCCGGCAGTCTCCTATGAGTCCCCGGCATTACCCGCTGGCAACATAGAACGAGGGTTGCGCTCGTTGCGGGACTTAACCCAACATCTCACGACACGAGCTGACGACAGCCATGCACCACCTGTGCAGGACCCTTACGGACACCATGTCTCCACGGCTTTTCCCTGCATGTCAAACCTTGGTAAGGTTCTTCGCGTTGCGTCGAATTAAGCAACATGCTCCGCCGCTTGTGCGGGCCCCCGTCAATTCCTTTGAGTTTTAGCCTTGCGGCCGTACTCCCCAGGCGGGGCGCTTAATGCGTTAGCTGCGGCACGGAATCCGTGGAAGGACCCCACACCTAGCGCCCAACGTTTACAGCGTGGACTACCAGGGTATCTAATCCTGTTCGCTCCCCACGCTTTCGCTCCTCAGCGTCAGGTAAGGCCCAGAGAACCGCCTTCGCCACCGGTGTTCCTCCCGATATCTGCGCATTTCACCGCTACACCGGGAATTCCATTCTCCCCTACCTACCTCTAGTCTGCCCGTATCCACTGCAAGGCCAGGGTTAAGCCCCAGCTTTTCACAGCAGACGCAACAGTCCGCCTACGAGCTCTTTACGCCCAATAATTCCGGACAACGCTTGCGCCCTACGTGTTACCGCGGCTGCTGGCACGTAGTTAGCCGGCGCTTCTTCTGCAGGTACCGTCTGAATTCGTCCCTGCTGAAAGGGGTTTACAACCCGAAGGCCTTCATCCCCCACGCGGCGTCGCTGCGTCAGGCTTCCGCCCATTGCGCAAGATTCCCCACTGCTGCCTCCCGTAGGAGTCTGGGCCGTGTCTCAGTCCCAGTGTGGCCGGTCGCCCTCTCAGGCCGGCTACCCGTCGTCGCCTTGGTAGGCCACTACCCCACCAACAAGCTGATAGGCCGCGAGTCCATCCCCAGCCGAAAAAACTTTCCACCCCAGCCGATGCCGGCCAAGGTCATATCCGGTATTAATTCCGGTTTCCCGGAGCTATCCCAGAGCTAAGGGCAGGTTGCTCACGTGTTACTCACCCGTTCGCCGCTCGAGTACCCCGAAGGGCCTTTCCGCTCGACTTGCATGTGTTAAGCACGCCGCCAGCGTTCGTCCTGAGCCAGGATCAAACTCTCCGTTGATGTCTATATGCAACCACCACACCCAGAAAAGGGCACAGCAGGAGCTGACAAAAGAGTGCCCGCCCAGGCAAAACTACCCAGGCAAAGCGATCTGGCTGAATATCCGTATAGCAAGACACCGACCGAAACCGGCCAGCCCCTGCCAACGGGGGTTTAGTGCATGTGCACTGGCTTTTAGCACGCTGTTGAGTTCTCAAGAAACGGACGCACACCATCACCAAGGCACCAGCCTCAACTCCGGGGCAACCCTACTAACTTACCTGCACGTTCAGGGGCCGTCAAATCCTGTGACCAGGCTGTTTGACTGGGCTGGCGAGCCCGGGACCCTGCCACGTACGTTGCTCTTCAGCTTACTGCGGTCCGGGACCACCCGTGTCCGGGCTCCGTCTCGCAGCCGTCCCCGGGACGGTCCGCCAGCGGCGTTCCAGTTTCCCTTGGGGCAGGAGAAACACTAGGCAGCAAAGCGGTTTCCGTCAAATCGGAGCCCGCCCGTCCGGCCCTCCCCCGCTGACCTGCACGGGAAGGATTGACCGGGCTGCATGACACCTCAGGGACCCCCCTGTGATGCGCTCAGCACGGCCCTGGCCGCCCGGCAGCGAGGTTTACAGCCGCCGGGCGGCGGGGAAAATTCCGCGGCGCACGCGGGATGTCAGGGATCGCCCGGCCCGGGCTGGCCCGGAACTCTCAGTCACGCTCCACGGCCACGCCGCCCAGAGTTCGCTTGCCGCGGCGGAGGACAAGGAATCCCCCGGGCAGCAAGGCCCCAGGCGCTGGCCGCTCGTCCGGCTCGGTGACTTTACGGTTGTTCAGGTACGCGCCACCCCCGGCGATGGCGCGCCGGGCCTCCGACTTGCTCGGCACGATACCGGCGTCCGCCATGAGATCCGCGACCGTCGGGCCCTCGCCCACGTTCCAGGCCATGGCGACCTTGGCCGGCACCCGGTGCAGGGGAATCTCAGCCAGGGCCGCGGCCAGGGTGGCCTCGTCCAGCCCGGCGAGATCACCCTGGCCGAACAGGGCGCGGCTGGCCGCGACGGCCTTCGCGGTCTCGCCCGCGCCGTGGACCAGGGTGGTCATCTCCTCGGCCAGGGCCCGCTGCCCGAACCGGGCCGCCGGCTTGTCGCGGGTCTCCTGCTCCAGGGCCTCGATCTCCGCGCGGGACCGGAAGCTGAACACCCGGAGCAGGCCGGGCACCTCCTCGTCCGCCCGGTTCAGCCAGAACTGGTAGAACGCGTACGGGCTCATCAGGTCGGCGCTGATCCAGACGGCTCCGCCCTCGGTCTTGCCGTACTTGGTCCCGTCCGGCTTCGTGATCAGCGGGGTGGACAGGGCATGCGCGGTGGCGCCCTCCACCCGGCGGATCAGGTCGACCCCGGACACCAGGTTGCCCCACTGGTCACTGCCGCCCAGCTGCAGCGTGGTGCCCTGCCGGCGGTACAGCTCGAGGAAGTCGTTGGCCTGCAGGATCTGGTAGCTGAACTCGGTGTAACTGATCCCGCCCGCTTCCAGCCGGGCCCGGACCGACTCCCGGCCCAGCATCTGGCTGACCGGGAAGTGCTTGCCGATGTCGCGGAGGAACTCCAGCGCGGACAGCGGCTCGGTCCAGTCCAGGTTGCTCACGACCAGCGCGCCGGCCGGCCCGGCCGTGAAGTCCAGGAAGCGGGACACCTCGCCGCGGATCCGCTCCACCCACCCGGCGACCACTTCCCGCGGGTTGAGCACCCGCTCGGCGGACTTCCCGCTGGGGTCCCCGATCAGCCCGGTGGCCCCCCCGACCAGGGCGACCGGCCGGTGCCCGGCGAGCTGGAAACGGCGCATGGTGAGCAGCAGGACGAGGTTGCCGATGTGCAGCCCCGGCGCGGTCGGGTCGAAGCCCCCGTACAGCGTGACCGGGCCAGCATCGAGGGCCTGCCCCAGCTCCTCAAGATCGGTGGACTGGGCGATCAGCCCGCGCCAGCTGAGCTCGTCGATGATGTCGGTCACCGGCCTATGGTGCCACCTCCCGCCGCCGGGGGTGAAACTGGTTTGGGCCTGGTCCGCGTCACGTGCGGGCGGTAGGCCGACACCGTGGGATCGCCAGTCAGCCAGAACCGCCAGGGCCGGTCCGCGGCGCTGCTCACCCCGACCCGCGGGCCCCGGCTGACCCGGGGCGACGTCCCGGCGGGGCGGCGGGCGGGCTCGGGCCCCGGCGGGCCGGGCGGCGCGGGCCGGATCCGCAGCGGCGAGCCGGGGTCGCACACGTCCGCGCCGTCCTGGGCCCGGTCGATGCTGAGGGCCTGGCAGAGCCGCGCGGGCCCGCGGGCCAGGTCCCGGTCAGTCATGGCCGCCCCCGGCCGGCCCGCGAGGCGCCGCGCGGCCGCGAGACCGGCCCCCTCGGTGACCCGGCCGGCCCGCAGCAGCACCGCGGTGGCTGTCCCTTCCGGCTCGCAGACCAGGTTCACGCAGAAGTGCATGCCGTAAGTGAAGTACACGTACGCATGCCCGGGCGGGCCGAACATCACCCCGTTGCGGGCGGTGCGGCCCCGGTAGGCGTGCGACGCCGGGTCCGCGCTCCCCTCATACGCCTCGACCTCGGTGAGTTCCACGGCGACCAGGCCCTCAGCGGTCTCGTGCTCCAGCACGCACCCCAGCAGGCGCGGGGCCACCTGCAGTGAGGGGCCAGCGAAGAAGTCCCGCGGCAGCAGTGCTGAACTGAACCCGGCCGGGTCGGCGCCGGTCACCGGGCCGGTCAGCGGGCCGCCCACGCGGCGTGCCCGTCCACCACCGCGCGCAGCGCCGTGAGCTGCTCCGCCACCCGCTCCGGGGCGGTGCCGCCGGGCGCCCGGCGGGCGGCCAGCGCGCCCTGGACCGACAGCACCTCGCGGATGTCCGGGGTGAGGTACTCCGAGATCTTGCCCAGGTCCTCGTCGCTCACGTCGGGCAGGTCGCAGTCGTGCACCTGGCACCACACCACCAGGTGCCCGACCACCTCGTGCGCGTCACGGAACGGGACCCCCCGGCGGACCAGCAGCTCAGCCAGGTCGGTGGCCAGCGCGAACCCGGTACTGGCCCCCGCGGCCAGCCGCTCGGGGTGGATCCGCAGCGTGCTGACCAGGCCGGCCAGCGCGGGCAGCACCACCAGCAGGGTGTCCACCGCGTCGAAGACCGGCTCCTTGTCCTCCTGCAGGTCGCGGTTGTAGCTGAGCGGCAGGCCCTTCAGCGTGGTGAGCAGGCCGGTGAGGCCGCCGATGAGCCGGCCCGCCTTGCCCCGGGCCAGCTCGGCCACGTCCGGGTTCTTCTTCTGCGGCATGATCGACGAGCCGGTGGCGTAGGCGTCGTCGATCTCGACCCAGGCGAACTCGGACGTCGACCAGAGCACGATCTCCTCGCCGAGCCGGGACAGGTGCACCCCGAGCAGCGCCGCGTCGAAGCAGAACTCGGCGGCGAAGTCCCGGTCGCTCACCGCGTCCATGGAGTTCTCCGCGGCCCGGTCGAAGCCCAGCTCGGCCGCGACCGCCTCGGGGTCCAGCGGCAGCGACGAGCCAGCCAGCGCGCCCGCGCCCAGCGGGGACACCGCGGCCCGCTTGTCCCAGTCCCGCAGCCGGCTCACGTCCCGGGCGAAGGCCTGGGCGTGGGCGAGCAGCTGGTGGGCGAACACGACCGGCTGGGCGTGCTGCAAGTGCGTCATCCCGGGGGCTGGCGTGTCCACATGCTCCCCCGCCTGGGCCAGCAGGGCCGTCTCCAGCTCGGCCAGCCGCGAGACCACCCGCCGGACGTGGTCCCGCAGGTACATCCGCAGGTCGGTGGCGACCTGATCGTTGCGGCTCCGGCCGGCCCGCAGCTTGCCGCCGAGCGAGCCGACCCGTTCGAGCAGGCCCCGCTCCAGCGCGGTGTGCACGTCCTCGTCCGCGACCGTGGGCCGGAACGTGCCCTCCCGGCAGGCCGCGTCGAGATCATCCAGCGCGGCCAGCAGCCGGCGGCCTCGCCGTCATCGAGCAGGCCGGCCCGGTGCAGCACCCTGGTGTGGGCCCGGGAGGCGAGCAGGTCGTAGGGCGCCAGCCGCCAGTCGAACTGGACACTGACCGACAGCCGGGCCAGCGCCTCAGCGGGGCTGGACCCGAACCGGCCCCCCCACAGCCTGGTCGGTGTGCGTTCTTCGGGTGTCTGGTCCTCGGCGACCACCACGGTCCTCTCCTCGTCCCGGCCCCACGGCCCGGTCTTCGTTAGCTGCCCTGATGCGGCCGGGGCCCGCGGATCGCCGGGGCCGGGCGCGGCGCTCAGCCCGCGGCCGCGGTGTCCCGCCGGGCCGCCATGTCCCGCAGGGCAGGCCCCATAGTTCCACTAGTTCCTGCGCTCCGCGAGGCGCAGCAGCGCCGCGGCGACGTCAGGGCCGCCGTCCGGCTCGCGGGTGATGACCAGCACCGTGTCGTCACCGGCCACGGTGCCGAGGATCGAGGACCAGGCGGCGTGATCAACGGCCGAGGCCAGGAACTGGGCCGCGCCGGCGGGCGTGCGCAGCACCACCAGGTTCGCGCTGGCCTCCGCGCTGAGCAGGAACTCGGCCGCGATACGGGCCAGCCGCCCGGACGGGTCACGGTCCGGGCCGCCGCTGTCACCAGCCCGGGCACCAGCCCGGGTCCTTTCTGCCGGGGCCAGCTGCTCCGCGCCCGGGGCCCGGGCCCCGCCGCCGATCAGGGTGGACAGGCCGCCGGGCAGCCCGCCGGGCCGTGAGCCGGGGCCGCCCGGCTCCTCCGGCAGCGCGTACACCAGCGCCCCGTCCGGCCCGCGCAGCCGCACGGCGCCCAGCTCGTCCAGGTCGCGGGACAGGGTGGCCTGGGTGACGGTCACCCCGCGCTCGGCGAGCAGGTGGGACAGCTCGTCCTGGGACCGGACCGCGGCCCGGGTCAGGATGCCGGCGATCTGGGCCTGCCGGGCGGTCTTGGTGAGCGGGCTCACGGGCGCCATCAGGACCGCTCCAGCAGCCAGGCCAGCAGCGCCTTCTGCGCGTGCAGCCGGTTCTCCGCCTCGTCCCAGACGACGCTGCGCGGCCCGTCCAGCACCGCCGCGGTGATCTCCTGGCCGCGGTGCGCGGGCAGGCAGTGCAGGACCACGCAGCCCGGGCCGGCCAGGCCCAGCTTCCCCTCGTCCAGCCGGTACGGCGCCAGCACCGCGGAGCGGCCCGCTTCCTGGCCCTCCTGGCCCATGGAGGTCCACACGTCGGTGGCCAGCACGTCAGCGTCGGCGCAGGCGGCCTTGGCCGCGCCGGTCACCTCGACCGCGCCGCCGGTCCGGGCCGCGATGGCGCGGGCGTCGGCGACCACCAGCGGATCCGGGCGGTACTCCGGCGGGGACGCGATCCGCACCCGCATCCCGGCGGTGGCCCCGCCCAGCAGGTAGGAGTGCGCCATGTTGCTGGCCCCGTCCCCGAGGAAGGTCAGGGTCAGCCCGGCCAGGCGGCCGTGCGCCTCCCGGACCGTCTGCAGGTCGGCGAGGATCTGGCAGGGGTGGAAGGTGTCGGTCAGCCCGTTGATCACCGGGACGCTGCTGGCCGAGGCCAGCTCGGCCACCCGGTCCTGGCCGAACGTGCGCCACACGATCGCGGCCACCTGGCGGCTCAGCACCCGGGCCGTGTCAGCGATCGGTTCCCCCCGGCCGAGCTGCGACGACCCCGCGTCGATGATCAGCGGGTGGCCGCCCAGCTCCGCGATCCCGACCGAAAACGAGATTCTGGTCCGGGTGGATGGCTTGTCGAAGAGCACGGCCACGGTGCGCGGCCCGGCGAGGGGGCGGTCACCGAACCGGTCCGCCTTCATCACGGCGGCCCGGTCGAGCACCTCGGCCTGCTCCGCGGGGCTGAGGTCGTCATCTCGCAGGAAGTGCCGGGGCATGTCAGGCCTCCTGCCCGGCCGGGACTGGCCCGCCTGGAACGCAGAGCGCGTCCAGGATGCCCGGCCACGCGGCGAGGAACGCGGCGGCCTGGTCCGCGCCCAGGATCAGCGGTGGCGCGAGCCGGATCGCGTCCGGCTGGACCGCGTTCACCAGGAAGCCAGCCTCCCGCGCGGCCGCCTCCGCCTGGGCGGCGACGGGCTCGGTCAGCACCGCGGCCAGCCAGAGGCCGCGGCCGCGCACCCCGCGCTGCAGCGGGTGGCTGACTTCGGACAGGCCGCCGGCCAGCTGCCGGCCCACCTCCGCCGCGTGCTCCAGGAGGCCATCGGCCTCGATCGTGTGCAGCACGGCGAGGGCCGCGGCGCACGCGACCGGGTTGCCGCCGAACGTGCTGCCGTGGTCGCCCTTGCGCAGCGCGGTGGCCGCGCCGCCCAGCCCGATGCAGGCGCCGATCGGCAGCCCGCCGCCCAGGCCCTTGGCCAGGGTCAGCACGTCCGGCGTCACCCCGTCGGCCTGGCAGGCGAACCACGCGCCGGTGCGGCCGATGCCGCTCTGGATCTCGTCCGCGACCAGCAGCGCGCCCGCCGCGTCGCAGGCGTCCCGCGCGGCCTGCAGGTAGCCGGGCGGCGCCGGGACCACGCCGCCCTCGCCGAGGGCGGGCTCCAGGAACACGGCGGCGGTGTCGTCCCTCGTCGCCGACTGCAGCGCGGCCACGTCGCCGTAGGGCACGAACCGGACGGTGAACCCGAACGGCCCGAACGGCTCGCGGATGGAGCTCTTGCCGGTCAGCGCCAGCGCGCCCATGGTCCGGCCGTGGAAGCCGTTCTCGGCGGCCACGAACACGGGGCGGCCCGGGCCCTGGTAGCGGCGGACCAGCTTGAGGGCGGCCTCGTTGGCCTCGGTGCCCGAGTTGGCGAAGAACACCCGGCCGCCGCCCGTGCTGCCGGGACCCGTGCTGCCGGGACCCGTGCTGCCGCCGCCCGTGCTGCCGGGACCGGTGGCGCCGAGCAGGCTGAGCAGCCGCTCGGCCAGCGCGACTTCCCCCTCGTGCAGGAACAAGTTGGAGGTGTGCGCCAGGGTGGCGACCTGCCTGCTCACCGCGTTGACGATCGCGGGGTGGGCGTGCCCGAGCGAGCTCACCGCGATCCCGGCGAACATGTCGGTGTACTCACGGCCGTCGGCGTCCCAGACCCGGCATCCCTCGCCGCGGGCCAGGGCCAGCGGCGGGATCCCGTAGTTGGGCATGAGGGCCGCCTCGTACCGCGCCTGGAGGCGCTCCGTCGCGTTCAACCCTGCCCTCCGTCCGTGCTGGTCCCATCCGGGACGACCCCATCCGGGACGACCATGGTGCCGATGCCGGAGTCGGTGAAGATCTCCAGCAGCACCGAGTGCGGCAGCCGCCCGTCCAGCACGTGCGCCTGCGGCACCCCGCCGCGCACGGCCCGCAGGCACGCCTCCATCTTCGGGATCATGCCGGCGCTCAGGCCGGGCAGGAGTTTCTCCAGCTCGGCCGCGCTGAGCAGGCTGATCACGTCGTCGGCGCTGTGCTGCCCGGCGCCCTGCCAGTTCGCGTACAAGCCTTCCACGTCGGTGAGCACGACCAGCTTGGCCGCGTCCAGGGCGACCGCCAGCGCGGCGGCCGCGGTGTCCGCGTTGACGTTGTAGACCTCGCCGTCCTCCCCGCGGGCCACGCTGGAGACTACCGGGACCCGGCCGTCGCGCAGCAGCGCGAGCACCGCGCCGGGGTCGACCGTGTCGATCTCGCCGACCAGGCCGAGGTCCACCGGCTCACCGTCCACCACCGCGCCGCGGCGGCTCGCGGTGAACAGGTTGGCGTCCTCCCCGGACATGCCGATCGCGAACGGCCCGTTCCGGTTGATCAGGCCGACCAGGTCCCGGTTCACCTGGCCGGTAAGCACCATGCGGACCACGTCCATGGCCTCCGGTGAGGTGACCCGCAGGCCGGCCTTGAACGTGCTCGGCACGCCGAGGCGGTCGAGATGGGCGGAGATCTGCGGGCCGCCGCCGTGCACCACGACCGGGCGGAGGCCGGCGTGCCGCAGGAACACCACGTCCTGCGCGAACGCGGCGCGCAGGCCGTCGTCGGTCATCGCGTGGCCGCCGTATTTGATCACAACGGTCTGACCGTGGAACCGGCTCAGCCAGGGCAGGGCCTCGATGAGGGTCTCTGCCTTGGCCAGCGCCACCGCGGCCGTGCCTTCTCCCGCGCCGGTCGTGGTCATGTCGAATACGCCGAGTTCTCGTGCACGTACTCGGCGGTCAGGTCGGTCGTGCTGATCGTGGCGGCGTGCGGCCCGGCGGACAGGTCCACGGTGATGGTCACGTTCCGCGGGTGCAGGTCCACCTTGGACCGGTCGTCGCCGGCGCAGCCGTTACGGCAGACCCAGACGCCGTTGATGGCGACGCTGAGCCGCTCCGGCTCGAAGGCCGCGTCCGTGGTGCCCACCGCGCTGAGCACCCGCCCCCAGTTCGGGTCCTCCCCCGCGATGGCGCACTTGAGCAGGTTCGAGCGGGCCACGGCCCGGCCGGCCGTGACCGCGTCCTGCTCGCTGGCCGCGCCGACCACCTCCACGGCGATCAGCTTGCTGGCTCCCTCGGCGTCGGCGAGCAGCTGGCGGGCCAGGTCGGCGCAGACCTCGGTGAGCACCGCGGCGAACCCGGCCACGTCCGGCGAGGTTTCCGCGGCGCCGCTGGCCATCAGCAGCACGGTGTCGTTGGTGGACATGCAGCCGTCGGTGTCCAGCCGGTCGAAGGTGACCCTGGTCGCCTCGCGCAGCGCCTGGTCCAGGTCGGCCGGGCCCAGCGCGGCGTCGGTGGTGAGCACGCAGAGCATGGTGGCCAGGGCGGGGGCGAGCATGCCCGCCCCCTTGGCCATCCCGCCGACGGTGTACCCGGCCGCCCGGTGGAAAGCGATCTTGCTGACCGTGTCGGTGGTCCTGATCGCGTCGGCGGCCGTGGTGCCGCCGCTGCGGGAGGCGTCAGCCAGGGCGGCGTCCAGCCCGCCCAGCAGCAGGTCCATCGGCAGCCGCTCGCCGATCAGGCCGGTGGAGCAGACGGCGATCTCGCCCGCGGACTCCCCCTCGGTCCCGTCCGCCGCGGCGAGGGCCCGGGCCAGCCGCTCGGCGGTGGCGTGGGTGTCGGTGAAGCCGACCGGCCCGGTGCAGGCGTTGGCGCCGCCGGAGTTGAGCGCGACGGCCCGGACCCGGCCGCCCGCCACGACCTGCTGCGTCCAGAGCACCGGGGCGGCCTTGACCCGGTTGCTGGTGAACACGGCCGCGGCGGCCCGCGAGGGGCCATCGTTGATCACCACCGCGACGTCCCGCTCACCCGACGGCTTGAGGCCGGCCATGACGCCGGCCGCGCGGAAACCCAGCGGCGCGGTGACGCTCATGGCCTGGCTCCTCGCCTGGTTCGCGAAGTGGGCCCGGCAGGATTCATGGTGCGACTCCGTTGGCGGTAAGGCCGGCCGCTTCTGGCAGGCCGAGCATGAGGTTGGCGATCTGGACCGCTTGCCCGGCCGCCCCCTTGACCAGGTTGTCCAGGGCCGCGACGACCACGGCCCGCCCGGCGTGCGCGTCGGCCACCGCCTGCAGCTGCACCGCGTTGGACCCGACGGTGGACGCGGTGCTGGGCCAGCGGCCCTCCGGCAGCACCTGGATGAACGGCTCGCCCGCGTACGCGCTGGCCAGCGCCTGATGCGGGGCGCCCGGGCCGGCCGTGCCGCGTGGGGTGGCCGTCCCCGGACCGGCGGGCCGGCTCAGCCGGGCGGTGCAGGTGGCCAGGATGCCGCGCGGCATCGGGGCCAGCGTCGGGGTGAACGAGACCGTGGCGGTCCCGCCGGCCGCCTCCTCCAGCGCCTGCTCGATCTCCGGGGTGTGCCGGTGCACGCCGCCCACCTGATATCCCGACATGGAGCCCATCACCTCGGTGGCCAGCAGGGAACGGGCCGGGGACCGCCCCGCCCCCGAGGTACCCGAGGCTGCCACGACCACGATGTCGGCCGGCTCGGCCACCCCGCTGACCAGCAGCGGGGTGAGGGCCAGGATGATGGCGGTCGCGTAGCAGCCCGGGGCCGCGACCCGGCGGGCGGCCGCGATCTGCTCGCGGGCGCCCGGGAGCTCGGGCAGCCCGTAGACCCAGCGGCCGGCGTGCTCGGTGCGGTAGAAGGCCGCCCAGTTCCCGGGGTCGGACAGCCGGAAGCTGGCGCTCAGGTCGATGACCGCGACCTCCGCGGGGAGGCGGGCCGCCAGCCTCGCGGACTCCTCGTGGTGCAGGGCGAGGAAGACGAGATCGGCCGAGGCGAGCCGGCCCGGATCGGTTTCCTCGAAGCTCCTGCCCGCCAGCCCGGTCAGGTGCGGGTGCAGCTCGGTGACCGCCGCCCCGGCGCTGCTTCCCGCGGTGACCGGCCCCAGTTCGAGGTCGGGATGCCCGGCGATCAGGCGGAGCAGTTCACCGCCGGCGTAGCCGCTGGCCCCAGCGACCGCCACGCGGACACCCATGTGTTCTCCCAGGCTCTCTGGCCGGGGCGCGCGGTCCACGACGGCTGATCGCGGCCGCGATGGCGCACCCGGCGGGGCATCCAGGGGACCCGGGGGATCCGGTCCCTCACGCAAAATTATGCGTGAACATGACTAGTTATGCAAGCGAGCCGGGCCGGCGGGGCCGGACCCCGGGGCAGGGAAGGGCGGCGGTAACCGCTGGCGCGACGGTGGCGATAACCGCCTGCGCGACACGGGGAGCCGGCGTCGTCTGCCGCCGCGGATAACGGCATGATGAGGGGCGCGAAAGGAGACCCTCATGCGCCGTTACCCCTGGCGGCCCGCTGGCGCGGCTTTCCCCGCCTTCCTCGCCCTGGCCGTGCTCACCGGGTGGGCGCTGACGGGGTGCGGCGCGGGCGGCTCGGCTAAGCCCTCGGCCGCGACCTCCGCCGCGCCGTCGCCGGTGCCCGCCCCGACGGGCCGCAAGTGCGGCGCGGGGAAGACCGCGGCGGCCGTCCCGATCCTGGTGGAGGTCGGGCAGGGCCCGGTGGGGTGCGCCACGGCCATGAGGATCGAGCGGGCCTACGCGGCCGCGCTGGCGTCGGGCCAGGCACCCGGCAACGGCGGGGGCGGCCCGGTCTCCATCAAGGGCTGGGTGTGCGTGGGATTCGACACGCCCGAAATTCTCCGGACCGGCGATACCTCGAAGTGCTCGAGGGGGCCGTCCGAGATTCTCGCCGTGCTGGAGATGCCCGGGTCCTCACCGTCGGCCTCGGGATCTCCCTCAGCCTGACCCGCTAGGCCCATTCCTTCAGGGCCGCCAGGCCCGGCCCGGCACTGTCCGGCGCACGCACTGGCCGCCGTCCCAGCCGCCCGCCAGGCGCACCCGGCTGAGCTGATAAGCGGGGCAGGTCGCGCCGGCCTGGCTCGGCAGCCAGGATTTCGGTGTCGGTCACCACGACGACGTGGTTACGGCCCGCGCTCTTGGCCTGATACAGGGCCCGGTCCGCGCCCGCGAGCAAGTCAGTCAGCTGGCTGCCTGTCGTCCTTTCCCAGGTACTGCCGAGGGCGGCCACGCCCATGGACACCGTGACCTCGACCGGCTCGGCCCCCGGTTCGTCACTGATGCTGATCCGCATCTGGGCGATGTGCAGGCGCATACGCTCAGCGATCTGGCGGGCGTCGGCGGGACTCGTGTGCGGCAGCAGCACCGCGAACTCCTCGCCCCCGAACCGGCCGACAAGGTCATACTCGCGCAGGAAGATCCGGAAGGCGTGCGCCATGGCCTGGAGGGCCTTGTCCCCGGCGAGATGCCCGTGCAGGTCGTTGACCATCTTGAAGTGATCGACGTCGATCAGGACGAGCGCCAGCGGGGTACGGGTCCGGACCGCCCGGGCCACCTCGGAAGCGGCTTCCCGCTCCCAGGTGCCCGCGTTGAGCAGCCCGGTCTTGGAGTCGATGCGCGAGGCGTTCAGCAGCTGGGCGTGCCGCACCGACCGCTGGAGCAGGGTGACGAACGGCAAGGCGAAGACGATGGTGATCAGGCTGACGGCTACGCCGAGCGTGACCAGGACCGCCACGCAGATCTCGACCACGTCGTTACGCACGCGTTCCTGGTCGAAGATCATGTCCCGGAGCCGCTGGCCCGGATCGGCCATCCTGATCACCGGCAGGACCAGGGCCAGGTTGGCGGCCCACTGGACCAGCCCGGCCGCCGCGACGGCCAGCACCCACCCGGCCACCTGGAGCTCGGAGAACCGCAGCGGCACGATCAGCCCGGCGGGCCCGGCGGGCAGCGAGCCGAGCGCATGGAAGCCCACCGAGGCCAGCCCGTAGGACAGCCCGACGGCGGAGGCGGTGAACACCCGCCGGTGCGCGGGCACCCGCCGGATCCGGTACTGGGTCAGGCCGATCCGGATCAGGGGCGCGGCCAGGGCGAAGACCGGAGGAAGGAGGATGGCGATGGGGAGTTCCCAGACCGCGTACACATCCTTGGTGACCCCGGCGTTCTCCCCGGCGCGCTTGGTGAGCTCGACCGTGGTGGCGATGCACAGCAGGAGCGCCGCGAACAGGACGACGTCCCGGACGCTGACGTCGGCGGCCCGGGAGGCCAGCCCGAGGGCGGCCGCGTACACCGCGGTCGTCGCGATGATGAAGGCCGCAAGTCCCCGGGGGAGTTCCCAGAGGGGCCAGGCGCGGAAGGCCGGCAGGGCGACGTGCATACGTTTGCGCACGCCGACTGGCATTCAGTCCTCCTCTTGTGCACACAGCACTCGATGCGGCGGGAGTGGAGCGCTGTCCCGCATTGTCACAGAGCCGGTGTGCCCGCTGTCAACCCCCCATTACGCACCGATACCGCCTTTGGGTCATTGATGACCTTTTATGACGGAAAGTTACCGATTGGCGAGCCGGTGTCCCGGGACCAGCGTCTGCTGGTCTGGCGTGCCGGCCGATCCCTAACGTGAGACCGTAATGCGTGTTATGTGCCTCTGCGTCACTCTGACGTTAGAGTTCCGACCCACCTCCCCCATCACCAGGGGTACAAGCGTCCGGAGGAGATCCGCGATGACCGCGACCACCGGCTGGGCCTGACCGCCCGGATGACCGCACCGCCCGGCACCCAGGAAGGAGGATCCGCGATGACCGCCACCACCGGCTGGGCCTGAACCCCGGAGCCACCGCCCCCGAGATCTAGGCAAGGAGCACCCGCGATGACCGCGACCACCGGCTGGGCCTGAACCCCGCAACCACTGCCCCCGACACCCAGGAAGGAGCACCCACCATGACGACCACCACCGGCTGGGCCTGACCCGCCTGCTGACACGCCACCGAGCGCGCCGCTGACCGTGCAGCCAGGCCGGGCGCCCGCCGCCCGCCAGGGTCACAGACGCTCCGTGCCCGGGATCATTCCCTTCCCAGCTGATCCTGGACGTTTCCCCGGCGGGGGCCGGGGCCGCACCTGGCCGTATTTTCACGTGCTTGATGCCGCGCGCGTGATGTCACGCAATTGGGCAAATAGGGGCATCGCCCGGGCCGCATACAAGGAGCCGCATCAAGGACAAGCGGGGTGGCCCGGAATCTTTGCGCGGGCGCCAGCCGGAATCTTTCTGGGCCGACGGCACCGCATGTCCCGAACTCACACGTCGAGGTGCTTATGCCCCACTCTGGAAAGTGCCGCCGGATTACCTGGCGGCCCGGAGCGGATTACTGAGATTGCCGCTCGCGGCTGGGCAGCATGCCCACGGTCGCAGTGTCGGTGAACATCCACACGTGATTCCGGCCCGCGTTTTTCGCCTGGTACAGGGCCCGGTCGGCGCCCGCGAGCAAGTCAGTCAACTGGCTGCCTGTCGTCCGCTCCCAGGTGGTGCCGAGCGCCGCCACCCCGATCGACACAGTAACCTGAAGTGTCTCAGCACCCGGTTCATCGCTGATGCTGATTGGCATCTCCGCGATGTGCACGCGCACACGCTCGGCAATTTGGCGGGCGTCGGCCGCACTGGTGTGCGGCAGTAGTAGCGCGAACTCCTCGCCTCCGAACCGGCCAGCTAGGTCGTACTCACGCAAGAAGATCTTGAAAGTACGCGCAATCGCACGAAGGGCTTTATCTCCAACCAGGTGACCATGAAGGTCATTAACCAGCTTAAAGTGATCAATGTCGATCAGGACCAGCGCGAGCGGGGTACGGGTACGTACAGCGCGCGCGACTTCAGACGCGGCTTCACGCTCCCAGGTACCCGCGTTCAGCAGGCCCGTCTTCGAGTCGATGCGCGATGCGGCGAGCAGCTGGGCGTGACGGACGGAACGCTGCAGCAGGGTGACGAACGGAAGCGCGAAAATGATGGTGAATGTGCTGACGGCCACGCCCAGCGTGACGAGCACCGCTACACAGAACTCGGCGATGTCGTTATGCAGGTTCTCTCTGGCCAGGACCAGATCACGTATCCGGGCCGCGGGGTCGGATCCCTTGACCGCGGCGAGCAGCAGCGAGGTGTTCGTCACCCAGGTCGCTGCCGCGGCCACCGCGACAGCGAGCATCCATGCGGTCGGATGGGGAAAAGGGCTGGAGTCAGCGTCGGTCCCGGTTCCGGTCAGCGTGTGGAACACCAGGGACGCCGCACCGTTGCCCAGGCCGACGATGGCAATGCTGAAGATCCGCTTGTGCAGCGGGGTCTTGCGGACGCGCAGCTGGATCAGGCCGAAGCGGAATATCGGCATGCAGAGCGCGTAAACGGGCGGAAGGAGGATCGCGACCGGGAGTTCCCAGACCCCCAGCACGTCGCGGATCAGCCCGGCGTTCTCCCCCGCACGCTTGGTCAGTTCCACCGTGGCCGCGGAACAAGCCAGGAGCGCGCCCAGGAGCAGGAAGTCACGGGGGTCGGCGGCGGTCACCCCGGGGAGGGTGAGCGCGATGGCCACCCCGTAGGCCGCGATCACGCCGGCGATGAAGGCGACCAGCCACCCCGGGAGTTCCCAGACTGGCCAGGCCCGCACGGCAGCCAGCTGCGCATGCACACGATTGCAGCTGCTGTCGGCCATGCATACCTCCTTCGGTCGCCCGTGATTGAAGCCACTCGGGTCGTCGCGGGCGGTGAGAACGTTGCCCCGTATTGTCACAGGGCAGCCGCGTCCCCTGTCAAGCCCCCATTACTCCGTGATACCGCGTTCCAGGGCGCTCTCCGCAATTTGTGACCCAAGGTTACCCGCTGTGGTCAAGGGCAGCAGCCACCGGGGGGCGGCGCCCGCCGTAACCGGGCCACTCGCGGCATCTAGCCCATAAACCCGTACTACCTGCTAAATGATGCTAAGTCCGGCGTTGTCTTCAGCGTACCGTCGCGCTGATGCGGCACACATGACCACCAAACCGCCCCACTCATAACATCCGGCACAGGAAGGGGGCAGCAGATGCGCAGCGGCAGCTGGGGCTGAACCCCGCCGTCAGGCCAATCCGTGAACTGAGCAGCACAGGAAGGAGTCGCAATGATCCGCAGCGGCAGCTGGGGCTAGAGCCTCCGTAACCCCACGTCCACCCGCCCACCGGAAGGAGACGCACACATGCGCAGCGGCAGCTGGGGCTGAGCCCCCGACACACATCCACCCGCCACCCAGGAACACGGAAGGAGACGCATACATGCGCAGCGGCAGCTGGGGCTGACAGCCCCCCAACCCCCCATGTGAACCCCCCACAGGAAGGACACGCGACATGCGCAGCGGCAGCTGGGGCTAAGTCCACCCACTGACACGAGCTACTGGCCTGGTGCCGTCAGCTCAACTTGACCGCGCAGGGAAGTTGAGACACGCCCCGGTCAGTCCGCGTGAGATCGCGACAACGCGACCACCGCGGCAATAACCAGGCCGATAGCACCGCTGGCGGCGATCACCAGGCTGGGCGCGAAGCGCTCAGCCGCCGCCCCCGCCAGCACCATGGCCGCCCCCTGTCCCAGGCTCATCCCGCCCTGGGCGATGCCGAACGCCTGGCTCCGCTGGGCCGCCGGCGCCGCCTGCACGAACGCCGCGTTCGCCGCCAGCTGGTAACAGTCGAAGATCCCGCTGACCACCAGGATCACCAGCGCGGCCGGCAGCGCCGGGCGGAAAGCGAACAGCATCAGGACGCCCGGCGCCAGGGCCGCGATCGGGCTCATCCACCGGAGCCGGCGCGCCGGGCCGACCAGGCGGCTGAAGCCCACGGCCCCGAGGGACGCACCCAGCGCCGCGGCGGCCAGGATCAGTCCCGCGGCCACGTCACCGCCTCCCAGTGACCGCGACAACGGGGCGACCACACCCTCGGGCACGTTGTAGAACGCGACCAGCCAGCCCAGCAGCATGGGGGTGCGCAGTGCCGGGCGGCCGAAGACCAGCCGGACCCCCGCGGCCAGATCCGATCGCGACAAGGCACGGACCGCGGCGCGGGCCGGGGGCCGGGCGCGCACGAAGATCCTGGTGATCAGGGCCGAGACCAGGAAGGTCGCCGCATCGGCCAGCAGCGAGGTCCGGACTCCGAACACCCCCACGATCGCGCCCCCCGCGGCGAAGCCGACGACCTGGGCGAACTGGAGCGTCGTGAGCGTGACCGCGGTCCCCAGCACATACAGATCCCCGGAGAGGATGTCCGGGTACAGCGCGGCGCGCGCCGAGGTGAACGGCGCGCCGATCATGGTCACCACGCCGAAGATGCCGACCATCGCGATCACCGGCATACCCGGCAGGGCCATGATGGCCACCAGGGCCGCGCGGGCCAGGTCAGCGGCGATCATCACCTGCCTGCGGGGCAGCCGGTCGGCCAGCCCGGACAGGGTCAGGCCGCCGACGAAAGCCGGCACGATGCTGAGCGCGAAGGTGATCGCGGCCAGCAGCGCGGAGTGGGTCCGCGCGAAGACCAGCAGGGTGATCGCCACCCTGGCCAGCTGGTCCCCCGCGACGGACAGCAGCTGCGCCGCCCAGAGCGCCCTGAACTCGGGGATACCGAAGACCTGGCCGAAGGTGGAGGGAGGCTCAAGCACAGCAGCCCTGTCGGGGGAACTCTGCCCGTCGTACGGGATCCCGGGTTTCCCGCTTGCGATCTGCTCCTCCTTCAGGCCAGCCCGCCCCCTGCCGCGGCACTGCGGCCATCAGTCAGTATGCGCAGGCCGCCCTCGCCTCATGACTACGGTACGTGGTCGCCTGCGAACCTCTAGTAGGAACGTTACCGACATACGAAACCGCAGCACTGTTCTTGCCGGAAAAGGGCAGGCCAGACGCGGGTGACCGGCGCTGGCCGGGAACAGAGTGTGCTGCTCAGGACGCTGCCGCGGCCGAGCCGCTCAGGACGCTCCGCGGAGCACAGCGCCCAGCCGGCGGGCGGCCTCCTCGACGGCGGCATCCCGCGCCGCGGTGGTCTCCTCCACCGTCAGCGTCCGGTCCGGCGCCCGGAAACGCAGCGCGTAGGCCAGGGATTTGCGGCCCGGCCCGGCCTGCTCGCCGGTGTAGACGTCGAACAGGCGGACCTCCTCCAGGAGTCCGGAGTACTCGCTCTGCCCGACGCCCTCGACCAGCGCGGCTTCCACGTCCGCCGCGGGCACGCTCTCGGGCACCAGCAGCGCGACGTCCTGGGTGGCCACCGGATACGGCGAGATCGCCGGCGCGCCGACGGGGCCGAGCGCCGCCGCGGCGGCCTCGATCACCGACAGGTCCAGCTCCATCGCGGCCGCCCTGGGCGGCAGCCCGAACGCGGCGATGACCCGCGGGTGCAGTTCACCCGCGTACCCGGCCAGCCATTCCTGGCCTTCCTCCGCCTGGACGAACAGCGCGGCACAGCGGCCCGGGTGCCACGGCGGAGTCTGCTCGGCCCGGATCTGGAACGGGACCCGGCTGTCGCGCAGTACCTGGCGGGCCGCCTCGATGGCGTCCTGCCAGCCTGCGGGCCGCCCTTCGCCCCACCAGCCGTCCAGTTCACGGTCGCCGGTGACCGCGGCCGCGATATGCAGCGGCTGCTCAGGCAGCGCGGCTTCCAGGGTGGCCAGCTCGTGCACCGTGGGCCCCCGGTCGGTGCGCAGGATGGGAGCGGTGCGCGGGCCGTTGCGGTGCTGCAGGAAGACGCGCCCGGTCTCGAACAGCCCCACGTCGGTGAAGCCCCGGCCGATGTTGCGGACCAGGACGCGCAGCAGGCCGGGCAGGATCATGGTCCGCATCAGCGGCTCGTCGTCGTTGAGCGGGTTGGCGATCACCGGGGCCCGGCGGCGCGGGTCGTCCCCGGGCAGCAGCAGCCGGTCGAAGTCGGCGGCCGAGCTGAACGGCATGCTGAGCACTTCGACGTAGCCGGACCAGGCCAGGGAGCGGCCGGTGGCGCGGCGGACCCGCTGCCGTTCGGTGAGCCCGCGGCCGGCCGCGGCCCGCGGCGTGCGCACCGGGACGTTCTCGTAGCCTTCCAGCCGGATGACCTCTTCGGCCAGGTCCCACGGGAACCGCAGGTCCGGCCGCCAGGACGGGGGCCGGACCGCCAGCATCTGCTTGCTGCGGTCGTGCTTGCCGTGGTCAGGACGCTGGTAGCGGTTAGCGCCGGTGCCCGTGGCGCCCCGGCCCGGGGCGGTCCCGCTGGCCGCGTCGGGCTCCGGCGGCCGGCTGGCCGCCCCGGACACCTCGCAGCCCACGTCGTGGAGCCGGCGCAGGACCGCGTCGCGGCCGTACACCGTGCCCGCCACCTTATCCGGGTAGTCCACCGGCATGGTGATCGTGACCTGCGGTACCTCCACCTGGGCGTGCGTGCAGCCGGGCACGGCCGTCCCGCCGCCCAGCTCGGCCAGCAGCGCCACCGCCCTGGCCGTGACCCGCAGCGGCAGCTCGCGGTCCACGCCCCGCTCGAACCGGTAGGACGCCTCGCTGAACAGCCGGTGCCGGCGGCTCTCCCGGGCGATCGCCTGCGCGTCGAAGTGAGCCGCCTCGATGACCAGGTTGGCGGAGCTCGCGGAGATCTCGGTGGACAGGCCGCCCATGGTGCCGGCCATCGAGATGGCCCCGGACGAGTCCGCGATCACGACGTCATCCGGGTCGAGGTCGCGCAGCACGTGATCGAGGGTCTCCAGCTTCTCGCCGGGCCGCGCCCGGCGGACGGCGAGAGGCCCGCTGAGGTGATCAGCGTCGAACGCGTGCAGCGGCTGGCCCAGCTCGAGCATCAGGTAGTTGGTGATGTCCACGGCCAGCGACACACTGCGCAGGCCGGCCCGGGCCAGCCGGACCCGCATCCGCAGCGGCGTAGGCGCGGCGGGGTTGAACCCGCGCACCTGGCGGAGCACGAAGCGGTCAGCCGCGGTGGGGTCCTCGATACTGGCCGGATGCACCTGGTCCGACACCGTGGCGACGTCGGCGGGCAGGTCCGCGTAGGCCGGGTCGGTGAAGCGCACCCCGTAGGAGGTGGCCAGCTCCCGGGACACGCCGCGGACCGAGAGCGCGTAGCCCCGGTCCGGGGTGACCGCGATGTCGAGCACGTGGTCGGCGAGGCCGCCGTACTCCACGAAGTCCGCGCCCAGCGGCGCGTCCGGCGGGAGCACCAGGATGCCGGAATGGTCGTCACCGAGGCTGAGCTCGGCGGCGGAGCAGATCATCCCCTCCGACATGTGCCCGTAGGTCTTCCGGGCGCCGATCTCGAATCCGCCCGGCAGCCGGGCCCCCGGCCGGGCCAGCGGCACCCGGTCCCCCACCGAGAAGTTGACTGCCCCGCAGACGATCCCGTGCGGCTCGCCACTGCCGGTGGCGACCTGGCAGTACCGGACCGGCTTCTTGAACCCGGTGAGCTCCTCGATCGCGGTGACCTCGGCCACCACGACCCCTTCGATGTCGTGGCCCACCTGCTCAACCGACTCCAGTTCCAGGCCCGCCGCGGTGAGGCGGCGGCCTGCCTCCGCCGGATCGGTGCCCGGGTCCAGGCCGGCCACCTCGAGCACCCAGTTCAGCGAGACGCGCATCAGGCCTCCACCCCGAATGCCCGGCTGAACCGGACGTCCCCTTCGAGGGTGTCCCGGATGTCGGCCAGCCCGTGCCGGACCATCAGTGTCCGCTCGATACCGAGGCCGAACGCGAAGCCGCTGTAGCGCTCCGGATCGATGCCGCAGGCGATCAGCACCCGCGGGTTCACCATGCCGCAGCCGGCCAGCTCGATCCAGCCCTGGGACCGGCATACCCGGCAGGGCGCGCCGCCGGGCCTGGTCGAGGCGCCCCGGCACACGTGGCATTCCATGGACACGTCCGCGGAAGGCTCGGTGAACGGGAAGTAGTCCGGCCGCAGCCTGGTGCGCAGCCCCTCACCGAACATGGCGTCCACGAAAGCGCGGATCGCGCCGCGCAGGTCGGCCATGGTCAGGCCCTCGTCCACGGCCAGGCACTCGATCTGGTGGAACACGGGGCTGTGCGTGGCGTCGAGTGCGTCACTGCGGTAGCAACGGCCCGGGCTGACCACATACAGCGGAAGCGGCCGGGTGAGCATCGCCCGGATCTGCACCGGTGAGGTGTGCGTGCGGAGCACCAGCCCCGAGTGGCTGCCGTCCTCCGGCCCGGCCACGAACAGCGTGTCCTGCATCTCCCGGGCGGGATGATCGGGCGGGAAGTTGAGCGCGTCGAAGTTGTACCACTCGGCTTCTATCTCGGGGCCCTCGGCGATCTCATAGCCCATGGAGACGAACACGTCGGACAGCCGCTCGCTGACCGTGGTGACCGGGTGCCTGGCCCCCTGGGGCTGATGACCCCAGGGCAGCGTGACGTCGACGGCCTCCTCGATCAGCACGCGCTGATCGCGCTCGACCTCCAGCACCTGCTGCCGGGCCGCGAGTGCCTCGCTGACCGCGCGCATGGTGGTGCCGATCCGTTTGCCGGCCTCGGCGCGCGCCCCCGGGGGGAGGGCGCCGATCTCGGCGTTGGCCAGGCGCAGCGGGGACCGGTCCCCCGCGTGGGCCAGCCGGGCGGCCTTGAGCTCATCCAGTGTCCCGGCCGCGGCGATGGCGGCCAGCGCCTCGTCCCGCATGCGGGTTACCTCCCCGGGAGACAGGCTCGCCACCTCCACGGGGTCGTACTGCTTATTCGGTGCGGACATCGTCCTGCTTCCTGCGGCCGGATACGAAAGGGGAAAGTCTGTGCGGGCCACGGCCCGTCATCGCGGCGGCGGAGAGCGCGGCGCGGCCGCGAGTCCACCGCCTGCGGGGCCCACCGGGGCGAGTCGCGGGCTACGGCCGCAGGCCACCCGGGCCCGCTGCCGGGGTCACGCCCCGGGCCGCAGCACTCCGCCCCCCGCCTACCCGAAGTCGGGCAGCCCGGCGGGCATGGTAAATCGGAATTCGGCGCCGCCACCGGGCGCACGCTGCACGGTGATCGTCCCCCCATGCGCTTCGACCAGGCCCTTCACGATGTACAGGCCGAGCCCGGCACCGCCGCGGCGCTTGGCGCGCCAGAACTGCCGGAAGATGCGCGGCACCATCTCAGGCGGCACCCCGTCACCTTCGTCGCGCACCGAGACCACTACCGCGGACGCACCGGCAGACCCATGAGCCACAACGGAACCATTGACCGCGCCGGTGCCACCCGGACGGCTCGTGGCCCGGGCGGGAAGGTCATCCACCGGCTGTATCACAATCGTCACGGTACCAGCCCCGTGCCGGACCGCGTTCTCCACCAGGTTGCCGAGGATCTGGTCGATCTTGTCCGCGTCCAGCCAGGTCTCGGGCAGCTCTTCCGGGGCCACGATCTGGAAGCGGTCCGGCTGGTCACCGGCGGCGACCCGGCCCGCGACGATCTTCTCCGCGCGCTGCGGGATGTCCACCAGCTGGCGGTGCACTTCGATCCGGCCGGCCTCGATCCGGGACACGTCCAGCAGCTCGGTGATGAGCCGGGTCACCCGGTCCGCGTCGGCATTGACGGTCTCGAGCATCACCCTCTTCTGGTCGTCGGTGAACCGGGTCCACTTGGCCAGCAATGTCGCGGTGAAGCCCTTCACGCTGGTCAGCGGGGAACGCAGTTCGTGGGCGACGGTGGAGACGAGGTCGGCGCGGCTGCGCTCCAGGCGGTTGCGCTGCTGGGTGCCGCGCAGGCTGATCGCCAGGCGCTGCACGTCACCCGGCCTGACCGGCCCGGGCCAGTCCTGCCCGGCCGGCGCGCAGCGGGGCACCCGCACGTATCCCATGGTGACCAGGAACTCGCTGCCGTCCGGCAGGTAGAGCGGCAGTTCCGGGTGCCTCGTCCGGGTGGACAGCCCGCGGTACGGGTCGGCGCACACCCACCAGCCGCGGCCCTCCGCGTCGCGGAGCGGGAGCACCTGCCGGACATCCCGGCCGAGCGCGTTGAGCGGCGCGATACCGGTGAGCCGGGTGGCCGCGTGGTTGAACACCACGATCCGGCCGACATGGTCAGCCACCACGAGCCCGTCGGGCAGGTCGTCGGCACAGACCAGGCCGCCTGAGGCCACTACCTGGCCGGCGGGCACACTCGCCACGGCGGACATCGCCGAGTCGGGCCTGGACCTGTCCACTAGACCGCCGCCTCCGTCCGGCTGCTGAGCTGAATGTTCCCCTGAATGACGCAACGTGATCAGACTCTAGCGCCTGCGCTGCGGCCAGCGGCAGCCCCCCAGGCCAGCCGTTCGGAGGACGTCACAGCTCCGTCAGGTTTGCCGCCGGGCCGCCGGAGCGCGCCGAGGGCACGGGCGGCCGCTGCGCGCGCGCCGAGGCGTACAGGCAGACCGCCGCCGCGGCGGCCAGGTTCAGGCTCTCCGCCCGGCCGTAGATGGGCACGGCCACCGCCTCGTCGGCCAGGTCCAGCACATCGGCGGGCAGCCCCCAGGCCTCGTTGCCGAACAGCCACGCCGTCGGCAGGCCGAGTTGCCCGGCGGCCTGCAGGTCGTCCAGCGTGCTGGCGGCGCCGCCGTCCGCGGCGAGGACCAGCAGGCCGCGCTCACGCAGCGCCCGCACCGCGTCCGGCACTGGAGGGCCGGTGACGACCGGAAGGTGGAACAGGCTTCCCGCGGAGGCGCGGACGGCCTTGCTGTTGTACGGGTCCACCGAGGATCCGGCGAAGATGACCCCGCCCGCGCCAGCCGCGTCGGCGGTGCGCAGCACCGTGCCCGCGTTGCCCGGGTCCCGGACGTTGGCCAGGATCACCGCCAGCTGAGGGGACCGGGCGGCTACCTCGGCCAGGCTGGCGTCGACGAACCGGCACATGGCCAGCACCCCTTGCGGGGTGATGGTCTGGGCCAGCTCGGTCATGACCTCGCCGCTCACCGCGTGCACGTCCGCGCCCTGCGCGGCGGCCAGCCGGATCAGTTCCGCGTAGCGGGACTGCGCGGCGGACGTCACGAACAGCTGCGTCACCACGCCGCCGGCAGCCAGCGCCTCGCCCACCGCCTGCGGCCCCTCCGCCAGGAACGACCTGGCCTGCTGGCGCAGCGCCCGCTTGGCGAGCTGCCGCGCCGCCTTGACGCGCGGTGAGCGGATGCTGGTGAGCTCGGCCCCGGCGGGCAGCATCAGGCGGCCCTGATGTGCGGCATCAGGGGCAGGCCACCCTGACGGGGGCCACCCCAATGCCGGCCGCTGCGACGCAGGCCACGACGGCGTCAGGCCGCCGCGGTACCGGCCGAGTCGGCGCCGGGCCCGGCCTCGGCCAGCGCGGCCTTGGCCACGTCAACCAGCGCGGTAAACGCCGCCGGGTCACTGACCGCGAGCTCGGCGAGCATGCGGCGGTCTACTTCCACCTCCGCGAGCCGGAGCCCCTGGATGAAGCGGTTGTAGGTGATGCCGTCCGCGCGGGCGGCGGCATTGATGCGCTGGATCCACAGACGGCGGAAATTGCCCTTCCGGTCCTTGCGGTCCCGGTAGGCGTACGTCATCGAGTGGAGGACCTGCTCCTTGGCCTTGCGGTACAGCCGTGACCGCTGGCCACGGTAGCCGCTCGCCCGCTCAAGGACGACCCTGCGCTTCTTGTGGGCGTTGACTGCCCGCTTCACGCGTGCCATTTCATATCTCCCTGGAGGCGGGCCGGGCTACTTCCCCAGCAACTTCTTGATCTTCTTAGTGTCTGACGGCGCGACCACCCAGTCTTTGCCCAGCCGCCGGGTCCGCCGGCTCGACTTGTGCTCGAGCAGGTGGTTCTTGTTGGCGCGGCGGCGCATCACCTTGCCGGTCCCGGTGATCCTGAACCGCCGCGCGGTACCGCTGTGCGTCTTCATCTTCGGCATGGTGGCCGTCGTCTCCATCTTCATGTGTGCCCTGAGGGCACGCTGGTCTTCCGCGGCCGGGGCACGCCGGTATCCGGCCGTGCCCGTGCCGCTCAACGCTGGGCGAGTTCCGCGGGGCCCTGGATCAGGCTCCTGCCTGGTCCGCGCCGCCGTCGCCGGCCGCGGGGCCGGCCGGGCGAGCCTGGGCGGCGGGGGCGGCCGCAGGACGGCGCTGCCGGGGCACCGGACGCGCTGCCGCGGCCTCTGCCTCTTCCTCAGCCTCCCGCGACGAGCGTTCCGCCTTGGACTCGCTCTTCTTCCGGTGCGGCCCGATCACCATGATCATGTTGCGGCCGTCCTGCTTGGGCTGGGCTTCCACGAAGCCGAGCTCTTCCACATCGCCGGCCAGGCGCTGCAGCAGCCGGAACCCGAGTTCGGGCCGGGACTGCTCACGCCCCCTGAACATGATCGTGACCTTGACCTTGTCGCCTTGCTTCAGGAACCGCTCAACGTGACCCTTCTTGGTCCCGTAATCGTGCGGGTCGATCTTCGGCCGGAGCTTGATCTCCTTGATGACCGTCTGCGCCTGATTCTTGCGCGATTCCCTGGCCTTGAGCGCGGACTCGTACTTGAACTTGCCGTAGTCCATGAGCTTGCAGACCGGCGGGCGCGCCGTGGGCGCGACTTCCACCAAGTCGAGGTCCGCTTCCTGGGCCAGCCGGAGCGCATCGTTCAGGGCAACGATCCCGACCTGCTCGCCGTTAGGACCGACGAGCCGCACCTCGGGTACGCGGATCCGATCGTTGATACGGGGTTCGGCGCTGATGTGACCTCCTTGGGTCTAGTCCACCGCCAGGACCCGGTGCCCGGGCGGCTGCGCTGCGACCATCCGGCGGGCTTCGGCTTGCGGCGGATCCGCCGCCGCAAGAGAAAAAGGCCCCGCACCAGTGCATGCGGAGCCCACCAAAGCCGCGCCGCCCGTCGGGGACATAGTCCTGGTCAGGGACGCAGCGGGCCGGACTGGCTGCGGTCCTGTTCCGTTCCGGGATCAGGGCTGCTCGCCCGGCCTGGCTGCCGGCCCGGAAGCCGTCAGCCTTACCCGCCAGCCTGAGGCCGGCTAGGTGGGAGGTGGTCCTCCGCTTACACGCCCGGCACATAAGTGCCAGGCTGGTCGTCTGGTAAGACTAACAGCAATTCAGGCTCGCCGGGTATTCCGGTAACCCCCCCAGGGCGGCCAGCCCGGCGGCGCGCATCGCCTCGAGCGGCGCGGGCTTGCCGGTCATCAGCTCGAACTGGCGGGCCGCCTGGTGCAGCAGCAGCGCGAACCCGCCCGCCACGGCCGCCCCGGACCGCCCGGCGGCCACCGCCAGCCGGGTCGGCCACGGGTGGTACACCACGTCGAGGACGCAGCGCGGGCGCAGGTCACCGGCCTCAATCCGTTGAGAATATGTATCCGCGGCCCCGGCCGGGGTGGTGGCGATGAGCAGGCTGGGAGCGGGCGGCGCGGGGTCGTCAAAGGAGACGAGCCGGACGCTGACGCCGAGCCGTTCGGCGGCCGCCCGCAGGGTGCCGGCCCGTCGCGGGTCGCGGACGGCCACCGTCGCCTCCGCGATACCGAGGCCGCGGGCCGCGGCCAGCGCGGAGCAGGCCGTCGCGCCCGCGCCCAGGATGAGCGCCGCGGGGTCACCGTCGTGGGCCAGCCTGGCGAGGGATGCCGGGCGGCCGTCCGCCTGGGCCGGCAGGCTCTCGGCGAGCGCAGCGATCATGCCCGGGACGTCGGTGTTGTGCCCGGAGCGCCGGCCCGCGTCGAAGATCACGGTGTTGGCCGCACCTACCTCGGCGACCAGCGAGTCCGACTCATCGAGCAGGGGCAGCACCGCGCGCTTGAGCGGCATGGTCAGGGACAGCCCGGCCCAGTCCGGCCCGCAGCGCCCGATCAGGCCGGGCAGGCCGGCCTCGTCGCACTCGATCGCCTCATAGGCCCACCCGGCCAGGCCGAGCGCCTGGTACCCGGCTCGGTGCAGGACCGGCGACAGCGAGTGACCGATCGGAGAGCCGAGGACAGCGGCTTTCATGATCGGAGTGCTCAGCCCGAGCCCGTGCGTGAACCGGTGCCCCCGCCGGTGCTGCCGTACTTGGCCACCGCGTTGTTGAACGCCGTGGCCGTGCTGAAGAACAGGGTCTGGCCCGTCCTGGAGTTGATGGTCAGGAAGAACAGGAAGTTGCCGTGGGCCGGGCGCAGCGCCGCGTTGATGGCCTCGTTCCCGGGGTTGTCGATCGGCCCGGGTGGGAGGCCGGCATGCAGGTAGGTGTTGTACGGCGAGGCGAAGTTGAGGTTGAACCCGCTCTTGTGGGCCAGCGACATCGCGTACAGGACGGTGGTGTCGAGTTCCAGCTTGATCTGCGGGTTCGCGTTGAGCCGGTTGTAGATGACCTCAGCGATCTTGGGGAAGTCCTGGGGCCGCTTGCCCTCGGCCTCGATGAGGCTGGCCACCGTGATGACCGCCGCCTGGGTCTCCTGGGCCGCGGCCGCCTTGGCCGGCAGCCGGATGCTCTGCGCATTCTGGCTGAACTGGCTGACCATCATCTTGAGCACGGCGGCCGGCGTGGTGTGCGGCGGGATGGTGTAGGTCGCCGGGAACAGGTAGCCCTCGGGCTTGCCGTTCGCGAAGGCCGGCAGGCCGAGATCGGCGGGATGCGCGATGGCCTGCTGGTACCCCTTGAGGTTCCCGGTCTGCTGGCCTAGCAGCGCGATGATCTGCGATACCCGGAAGCCCTCCGGGATCGTGACCTTCGACTGGATCCGCGAGGACGGCTTCAGCAGCAGGGCCAGCGCCAGCGAGGCCTTCATGTGCAGGTGGACGTGGTAATAGCCCGGCTCGAGCGCGTTGCCCTGCGGGTTGGCCTTGGCCGCGTTGGAGAACGCGCGGGCGCTGGCTACCACGCCCTTGCTGGCCAGGGTGATCCCGACCGCGCTGGCCGTCTGGCCCGGCTTGATCTGCACGGTGACGATGCTGGCGGTGCCCGCGCCGGGGAAGTCCGGCGGGTTGATGTACTCGCGGTAGTAGTGGTACCCGACTCCCCCGACGATCGCGGCGAAGACGGCGAAGACGGCGAGCAGCACCAGCAGGACCCGGCGGCCGCGCCTGCGCCGCTTGCGGGCCGGCCCGGAGTGTCCCCCGCCGTCCCCGCGCCTTGATCCCTGCGCCGGGTCCAGCCCGGGCAGCAGGTCGCCGTCGGTGCTGTCCGCAGCCCAGGAGTGCGGCTCGCCATCATCCGGATACCAGCTTCCGGTGGCGTAATCGTGCGGTTCCTGCCCCTGATCCGGGGTCATGTCCAGGTCACGTGGGTCGTCCACGTAGCCCTCATACCCCGGATGAGCCCGGCCGACCTCCGGGGCGGCCTCCCGGCGACGGCGGCCCCGGCCGCGCGGGCCTGGGTGGTCCGCCGGCTCGTCCCGGTCCGGCAGGTAGGCATCCGGATTGTCCGGGTAGCCCGCCAGGTCCTGGGCGTACCCCGCCGGGTCGTGCGGGTAGCCGCCTGGGCCCTGCGGGTAGCCATCCTGGTCCGGCCCGGCAGGCGCCGCGCCGTGCCGGGACTGGTCCTGGTCCCGCCCGGGCCGCTGTGACCGCGGGGCCACCGGGGGCAGCGGGCCAGACGGCGAGTCCCCCCACCGGTAATCCGACTCCGGGAGCGGGGGGAGCGGCCCGGAGGGGTGTCCCGGTCCCGGCATGGGACCCGGTGGCAGCGGCGGGAGTTCGCCCGCCTGCGAGTCCCACGACGCCCGTTCCCAGGACGGGGGCTCCCAGGACTGCGGCGCCCAGCGGTCGGGGGCCATGGGCTCGGGCATGGGCTGTTCCCCCGCCCGGCCGCCACCCCGCGGATCGTGGCCCCGGGTGTCAGGGCCTAGCGGGTCGGGGCCCCAGTCAAAGGCCTCACCCCGGCGGCCGTCCCGGTCCCGGGGATAGGACGCGGGGGGCAGGCTGGAACCCGCGGGCGGGAAGTCCCCGGTGTCGGCGGTCGCGATGGGGTTGGGCGCCCACTGTCCGCGGGCCTGGCCGTAGTCGCCGGGGGGGTAGGGATCGTCGGCGTCCGGTGGCAGGTACTCTGCTGGCCCCCGCTGGCCTGGCCCCCACTGGTCGTCCTGGTCTCCCTGAGTCCCCCGCCGCCCGTGCCGGCTCACCCTTCTTCCCCGCGATCAGGCGGAACGATCTCGCCGGGAGGCAGGCCACCCGCGCGCTCCGCGTCCAGGGCGCCCTGCAGCAGCAGGGCGGCGGCCGCCTGGTCCACGACCTGCCGCCGGGCACGCCCGCCCTTGCCGCCCTGGCGCAGCGCATCGTGGGCCAGCACGGTGGTGAACCGCTCGTCCACCAGCCGGACCGGGATCGGCACCAGGCGGCCGGCCAGGGCGTCCGCGAACGACCGGGCGGCCGCGGCTGCGGCGCCCTCACGCCCGGACAGGCTGGTCGGCAGGCCCACGATCACCTCGACCGCGTCATGTTCCAGCGCGAGGCTCACCAGGCGGTCCAGGTCGCCGGGGCCGCGCCGGACGGTGTCCAGCGGGGAGGCGAGCAGGCCATCAGGGTCACAGCGGGCCACGCCGATCCGGACTGATCCAGGGTCGATGCCGAGCCGAACGCCAGTCCTCAATCGCGGGCTCCGCAGCCCATCGGTCTCGTTCGCGCAACGGGTTGGCTGCAGCACGGTTTAACCGTACGCCAACGTGTCATGCCGTGTCCCTGACAACCGCACGAACCGCATCAAATGCCTCGGCTATCGCCTGCCCCGCCCGGTCGCCCTGCGGCGCGCCGCCACCCTGGGCAATGTCGTCACGGCCGCCGCCGCCACCGCCTAGCGCCTGGGCGGCGGCGCGGACCAGCGCCCCGGCGGCCAGCCCGCGGTTCCGGGCGGCGTCGTTGACCGCGACCACCACCGCGGGCCGGTCCGCGGGCACGCCCGCGATCACCACGACCGCGGGCCGCTGCTGCGCGAGCCGGCCCCGGACATCCAGGGCGAGCTTGCGGATATCGTCCGCCGTGGTGCCGTCCGGGAGCTGGTGGGCGACGAGCGCGGCCGGGCCCGCGTCCTCGGCGCTGCTGGCCAGCTCGGCCGCGGCCCCCAGGATCTGGGCGCTGCGCAGCCGGTCCAGGTCCCGCTCAGCTTCCCGGAGCCGGCTGACCAGCGCCGCGATCCGGTCCGGCAGTTCTTCCCGCCGCGTCTTGAGCTGCTCGGTCAGCTGGCTGACCAGGACGCTCTCCCGGGCCAGGTAGCGGAAGGCATCGGTGCCGACCAGGGCCTCGACGCGGCGCACGCCGGAGCCGATGGACGCCTCACCGAGGATCTTGACCAGCCCGAGCTGCCCGGAGTGGGCCACATGGGTGCCGCCGCACAGCTCCCGGGAGTAACTGCCGACCTCGACCACGCGGACCTCGTCGCCGTACTTCTCGCCGAACAGGGCGATGGCGCCCATCGACCGGGCCTCGTCGATGGGGGTGACGAAGGCCCGGACCTCGAGGTCGTCGATGAGGACCTGGTTGACCTCGTCCTCCACGTCGCGGAGCACGGACACCGGGACGGCCCCGGCGGCGGTGAAGTCGAAGCGCAGCCGGCCGGGTGAGTTCTCCGACCCGGCCTGGGCCGCTGAATCCCCCAGCGCCCCGCGGATCGCGCGGTGCACCATGTGCGTGGCGGTGTGCGAGCGGGAGATCGCCCGGCGGCGCGCGGTGTCAACCTCCGCCTGCGCCAGCGCGCCGACCACGACCTCGCCGGAGGTGACGACACCCCGGTGCACGATGAGCCCGGGCACGGGAGCCTGGACGTCGCGGACCTCCACCTCACCGCCGGCCGCCCCGGGCGCGCTGGACACCCGGATGATCCCGGTGTCCGCGAGCTGGCCGCCGCCCTCGGCGTAGAACGGGGTCCGGTCCAGGATGACCTCGACCTCGGTGCCCGCGCCGGCGGCGGGCACGCTCACCCCGCCGGCCAGCAGCCCGGCCACCGTGGCCTCGCCGCTGATCTCGTCGTAGCCGGTGAACGCCACCGGCCCGGACCTGGCCAGCAGGCCGGCGAACACGGAGATGTCCGCGTTGCCGGTCTTCTTCTCCAGCGAGTCCTGCTTGGCCCGCTGGCGCTGCTCGGCCATCAGCCGACCGGAACCCGTCCTCATCGACCGTGAGCCCCTGCTCGGTGGCCATTTCCAGGGTGAGGTCGATCGGGAAGCCGTAGGTGTCGTGCAGCTGGAAGGCCTGCTCGCCGGACAGCGACGCGGTACCGCGCCGCTTGGTCTCGCCCACCGCGGCGTCGAAGATCGCCGAGCCGGTGCGCAGCGTGGACAGGAACGCGGACTCCTCCGCGTCGATCACCCCGAGGATCCGGGGCGCCTCGATGCGCAGCTCAGGAAACTGGTCGGCCATCGCGCCGATCGCCGTGTCGGCCAGCTCGTGCAGGTAGCGGCCGTCGCTGCCGCCGCCGCGCTGGCCGCCGGCCAGCAGCCGGAGGTTGTAGATGCTGCGGCGCAGGATCCGGCGCAGCACGTAGCCGCGTCCCTCGTTGGTCGGCAGCACCCCGTCGGAGACCAGCATCGCGGCGGTGCGCACGTGGTCGGCGACCACCCGCAGGGCCACGTCGACGCGGTGGTCACGGCCGTACTTCTGCTCGGTCAGCTCTGCGGCCCGGTCCAGGATCTTCCACAACGTGTCGATCTCGTAAATGTTGTTGAACACCCTGCAGGATGGCGGCCATCCGCTCCAGGCCCATCCCGGTGTCGATGTTGCGGGAGGGCAGCTCGCCCAGGATGGGCCAGCCCTCCTTGCCCGCTCCCTCGCCCCGCAGGAACTGCATGAAGACGAGGTTCCACACCTCCAGGTAGCGGTCCTCATCGGCCTCCGGGCCGCCGTCCCGGCCGTAGTCGGGCCCCCGGTCGTAGTAGATCTCCGAGCAGGGACCGCAGGGGCCGGGCACGCCCATGGACCAGAAGTTGTCCGCCATCCCGCGGCGCTGGATGCGGCTCTCCGGCACGCCGACCGTGTCCCGCCAGATCCGGAACGCCTCATCGTCGTCGTGGTACACGGTGGCCCACAGCCGGTCCTCGGGGAACCCGAAGCCGCCGTCCCGCTCCGGCGTGGTGAGCAGCTCCCAGGCGAACGGGATGGCCTGCTCCTTGAAGTAGTCGCCGAAGGAGAAGTTGCCCAGCATCTGGAAGAAGGTGCCGTGCCGGGTGGTCTTGCCGACCTCCTCGATGTCCGGCGTGCGCACGCACTTCTGGGCGCTGGTGGCCCGCGGGAAGGGCGGGGCGGCCTGGCCGAGGAAGTACGGCTTGAACGGCTGCATCCCCGCGTTCACCAGGAGCAGCGTGGGATCCTCGGCGATCAGCGACGCCGACGGGACCACGGTGTGCCCGCGCTCGGAGAAGTAGGTAAGGAAACGGCGGGCGATCTCTGCCGACTCCATCAACGGCCATCCTCTTCATGGTCGGTGCGCCCTTCGAGGGCGGGACGTGACGCGTGGACCTGGCGCTGGCGGTAGATGTCCATGCCCTCGCGGACATCACCGGCGAAGCGGGCCAGTTCCCGGGTCCGCGGGGCGGGCATGATGGCCCGGGCCACCGCGGTCATCCGGCGGTAGCCGGAGATGCCGAGCGCCGCCCCGAGGATCAGCCAGAACAGCCTGCGGATCATGACCGGCTCCCCATCCGCTCTGCTGGCGCTGCTGGCCCGGGGGGACGACCCCCCGGAACCCCCCGGGACAGCCGGCTCGGAGAGGACACGCCTACGGCGCGCCTCGCCTCGTCGGCTGTAGCGGGCAGCTGACGACTGGCACCGGCCGCGGCGGCCCGCAGTTCTGCGGCGTGCCGCACGCCGTACACGAAGGCCGACACACGGGCGAGCCTGGTGCCGGACGTGGCCGCGGCCAGCCTGGCCAGCGGGGCGAGCGCAGTCACCCGCCCGGTCAGCTCCGCCATGCCCGCGGCGACCTGGTCCATGCTCGCGGTGATCTCATCGGTCCGGTCCAGCTGCCCGGCGGTGGCGTCGATCGTGGCGTGCGCCCGGGCGATGACCGTATCGGTGTTCTCCCGCAGCGCGGACACGGTCACTGACGTCTGGGTGATCAGCCTGGACAGCTTGATCAGCACCCACACCGCGGCGGCCACCAGGACCGCCCAGCACGCGGCGGCGATGATGACCGCCACCCATACCGCGTTCAGCATGCCTGCTCCCTCATCTGCCTGACCTTATCCCGCTGGCGGCCCCGCCATCCCGCGACCACGCGGGCCCGGCAGGCCGCCGGGTCAGGAACCGTCCTGGCCCGTCCCGCGCGGGCTCGGCTGGTCCGGTTGGGCAGCGCGGCCCAGGATCCCCTTGATCCGCTCCGAGCGCTCGGCGTAGCGGGCCTCCGCGCCATGCCGTGACGGCTCATAGTAGGTCCGGCCGGCCAGCGAGTCCGGCGCGTACTGCTGGGCGACGACGCCCTCGGCGGAATCATGCGGGTACGTGTACCCCTGGCCGTGCCCGACACGCGCCGCCCCCGGGTAGTGCGCGTCCCGCAGGTGCGCGGGCACCGGCCCGGCCAGCCCGGCCCGGACGTCGGCGGACGCCGCCCCGATCGCCTTGATCACGGAGTTGGACTTCGGGGCCAGGGCCAGGTGGATGGTGGCCTGGGTCAGGTTGATCCGGGCCTCGGGCAGGCCGACGAACTCGACGGCCTGGGCCGCGGCGACCGCCACGCCCAGCGCGGACGGGTCGGCCATCCCGACATCCTCGCTGGCGTGCACGATCAGCCGCCGGGCGATGAACCGGGGGTCCTCGCCGGCCTCGATCATCCGCGCCAGGTAGTGCACCGCCGCGTCGGCGTCGCTGCCCCGGATGCTCTTGATGAACGCGCTGATCACGTCGTAGTGCTGGTCACCGGCCCGGTCGTAGCGGACCGCGGCCCGGTCAACCGCGCGCTCCAGCACGGCGATGTCGATGGTGGCGCCGCGGCGCAGCCCCAGGGCGGCCGACTCCAGGTAGGTCAGCGCGCGCCGGGCGTCCCCGCTGGCCAGCCTGACCAGGTGGTCCAGCGCCTGGCCGTCGAGGCTGACCGCCCCGGCCAGGCCGCGCTCGTCGGCCAGCGCGCGGCTGATCACCTCACGCATGTCCTCGTCGCTGAGCGGCTCCAGCGTCAGCAGCAGGGACCGGGACAGCAGCGGCCCGACCACCGAGAACGAGGGGTTCTCGGTGGTGGCCCCGATGAACGAGACCCAGCGGTTCTCCACGGCGGGCAGCAGGGCGTCCTGCTGCGCCTTGTTGAAGCGGTGCACCTCGTCGATGAACAGCACCGTCTGGGCGCCGGTCAGGCCCAGTTCCCGGCGGGCGGCCTCGATCGCCGCGCGGACGTCCTTCACGCCCGCGGTAACCGCGGACAGCTCGGTGAAGCGCCGGCTCGTGACCTGGCTGATGACGTGGGCCAGGGTGGTCTTTCCGGTGCCCGGCGGGCCCCACAGCACCACGGACATGCCGGCGTCGTTGTCGGCCAGCTTGCGCAGCGGCGTCCCCTGGCCGGTCAGGTGCCGCTGGCCGACCACCTCGTCCAGGGTGCGCGGGCGCATCCGCACCGCGAGCGGCGCCGCCGCCCGCGCCGCCTCTTCCCCGGCCGCGTCGAAGAGGCTGTCCGCCTGACCGCCGTCAGCGGTGCCTGCCCTTACCACACTCCGACACTATCCGCTGCGGCCGCCCGGTCAGGATCCGCCGGTGCCGCCGTCCGGCGGGACGACGGCGTCGATGCCCGCCTCCCGGCGCTGCTCGGGCGTGATCGGCGTGGGCGCGCCGGTCAGCGGGTCGGAACCGGACGCCGCCTTCGGGAAGGCGATCACGTCGCGGATCGTGTCCCGCTCCGCCAGCAGCATGATCAGGCGGTCCCAGCCGAACGCGATGCCGCCGTGCGGGGGCGGCCCGTAGCGCAGCGCGTCGAGCAGGAAGCCGAACTGCGACCTGGCTTCCTCCCGGGACAGCCCGATGACGTCGAACACCTGCTGCTGCAGGGCGGGCCGGTGGATACGGATCGAGCCGCCGCCGATCTCGTTGCCGTTGCAGACCAGGTCGTAGGCGTCCGCCAGGGCGCCGCCCGGCTCGTCGGCGAACTTGTCCGCCCATTCCGGCAGCGGCGCGGTGAACGGGTGATGCACCGCGGTCCAGCCGCCCGCCCCGTCCTCCTCGAACATCGGCGCGTCCACCACCCAGATGAACGACCAGGCTCCGGGGTCGATGAGGCCCAGCCGGTGGCCGATCTCCAGCCGGGCGGCGCCGAGCAGCGAGCGGGCCTGCTGCGGCGGGCCGGCCGCGAAGAACACCGCGTCGCCAGGCCCGGCGCCCGCCGCGGCCGGCAGCCCGGACCGCTCTTCCTCCGACAGGTGCCGGGCCACGGGCCCGGAGTCGGAGACCTGCCCGCCGGAGTCGATGAGCACGTACGCCAGCCCGCGGGCTCCGCGGGCCTTGGCCCATTCCTGCCAGTTGTCCAGCTCCCGGCGGGACTGCGCCGCACCGCCGGGCATCACCACCGCGCCGACGTGGGGGGCCTGGAAGACCCGGAAGGAGGACTGCGCGAAGTACCCGGTCAGGTCGGCCAGCTCGCACCCGAACCGCAGGTCCGGCTTGTCGGAGCCGAAACGCGCCATGGCGTCGGCGTAGGTCATCCGCGGGACGGGGCGGGGCAGTTCATAGCCCGCGACCTCGGACCACAGGCGGCCGACCAGGTCCTCGGCGACGTCAACGACGTCCTCCCGGGTGACGAAGCTCATCTCGATGTCCACCTGGGTGAACTCGGGCTGCCGGTCGGCCCGGAAGTCCTCGTCCCGGAAGCAGCGGGCCAGCTGCCAGTACCGCTCCATGCCGCCGACCATCAGCAGCTGCTTGAACAGCTGGGGTGACTGGGGCAGCGCGTACCAGTGCCCGGGCTTCAGCCGGACCGGGACCAGGAAGTCCCGGGCCCCCTCGGGGGTGGACCTGGTCAGGTCGGGCGTCTCCACGTACACGAAGCGATGGCTGCGCAGCACGTCGGTGACCAGGTACGTGGCCTCCGAGCGGACCCGCAGCGCGGCGGCCGTCTCGGCGCGCCTCATGTCCAGGTAGCGGTAGCGGAGCCGGGTTTCCTCGTTCAGCTCGCCCGCCCCGTCGATCGGGAACGGCAGCGGGTCGGCCTCGCCGAGGATCTCCAGCTCGTCCGCGGCCACCTCGATCCCGCCGGTGGGCAGCTCGGGGTTCTCGTTCCCCTTCGGCCTGCGGCGCACCTGGCCGGTGACCTTCACGCAGAACTCGGCCCGCAGCGCGTGGGCCGGGCCGTCCTCGCCCTCGCCCCGGAACACGACCTGGACGATGCCGCTCGCGTCGCGCAGGTCGATGAACGTGACGCCGCCGTGGTCGCGGCGGCGGGCCACCCAGCCCGCCAGCGTCACCGTCTGGCCGTCCTGCTCGGCGCGCAGCGTGCCCGCCTCATGGCTTCGGATCATTTCCTGCTCAGCCTCTCCATTACAGCCCCGTAGATCGTCCCGGCCCGCCCAGCCCGGTATTTCGCTGCAGCGCGGTCAGGAACTGGTTGCTGGCCCGCTCGACGCCGATGGTCGTCGACGGCCCGTGACCGGGCAGTACCTGCGTCTCGTCCGGGAGCGTCAGGCACACCCGGGCCAGGCTGTCCATCATGGCGGCGGTGTCACCGCCGGGCAGGTCGGTCCGCCCGATCGACCCGGCGAACAGCAGGTCGCCGGAGAACATGACGGCCGGACCGGACCGGAACACCACCGACCCCGGGGTGTGCCCGGGCGCGTGATTCACCGTGATCTCCAGGCCGGCCAGGTTCAGGACGGTCCCGTCAGTGAGCTCCCTGACGTCGTCCGGCTCGGTGAACTCCAGGCCGCGCAGCAGCTGCTGGCCCGGCCCCAGCGGCAGGCCGCGGGCCGGGTCAGACAGCAGCGCGCGGTCGCCGGGGTGGATGTAGGCGGGGATGCCGCGGGCCCCGCAGACGGGCGCCACGGACCACACATGGTCGATGTGACCGTGCGTGAGCAGCACCGCGACGGGCTTCAGCCGGTGCTCGGCGATGATCTCGGCGATCCCGCCCGCCGCGTCCTCCCCGGGGTCGACGATCACGCACTCCGCGCCCGGTTCCGCGGCCACCAGATAGCAATTGGCGGCGAAGGAACCGGCCGGAAACCCGGCAATCAGCACGGGGTGACCTCCTTGCGGCGTTCGGGACAGAGGGCGGACTCACGGTCAACTTCGCCCGCTACAGGCTACCGATCCACTCAGCCCAGCTGCGAACCGATAACAGCGGCGTCACGACCTCCCCGGTGCCGGTACCATTCGCGAAGTTTCGCTGGTAAGCAGGCAACAGGCAGCCAGGAGGAACGGATCGGTGACGGGTAAGAAGGAGCGGCAGCGCAAGCTGGCCCGTGAGCGCATGCTGCGCCAGCAGCAGCGGCGTGCCCAGCGGACCCACCGGGCACGCCAGCTCACGATAGTGGCCGTGGTCTGCTGCGTGGTCGTCGGGCTGGGCGTGGGCGGCTACTTCGTGTTCGGCGGGTCAGGCGGCACCAAGGCCGCGGCGGTGTCCGCGACATCGTCCACCACCAGCTGCAGCTACCGCGCCAGCGGGAAAGCCGCCCGGAACGTGGGCCTGCCGCCCGCGAAAGCCGACAACAAGGCGGCCTACCAGGCGACGATCCACACCAACCGGGGCGATGTGGTCATCGACCTGCTGAACAGCAAGGCCACCTGCACGGTCAACTCCTTCGTGTACCTGGCGGCCAAGAAGTACTTCAGCAACACCCCCTGCCACCGGCTGACTACGGCCAGCCCGCTGTACGTGCTGCAGTGCGGGGACCCGACCGGCACCGGCAGCGGCGGGCCCGGCTACGAGTTCAATAACGAGAACCTGGCCGGGGCCAAGTACACCGCGGGCACGATCGCGATGGCGAACAGCGGCGCTAACACCAACGGCAGCCAGTTCTTCATCGTGTACAAGAACTCGACCCTGGCGCCGAGCTACACGCCGTTCGGCGAGGTCGTCAAAGGACTCGGGATCATCCAGAATGTGGCCAAGGCGGGCAGTGACAACGCCAATGGGGCCGGGGATGGGCACCCGAAGGAGAAAGTCGTTATAGACAGCGTCACCATCAAGAAAACCTGAGCCTGGCAAGGTCGCCAGGACCCAGGGCTGAGCAGGAGGTTAGCGGTGAGCACCGCCAACGATCCGTGGGGCAGGGTAGCTGACGACGGCACGGTCTACGTGCGTGCCGGCGGGAGCGAGCGGGTGGTTGGCTCATGGCAGGCGGGCAGCCCGGACGAGGCGCTCGCCTTCTACCGCCGCAAGTACGAGGCGCTGGAGACTGAGGTCGCCCTCCTCGAGCAGCGCATTACCGCCACCGACCTGTCCCCGGGCAGCGCCCGGGCGACCATCGACCGGCTGCTGGAGGCGGTGACCACGGCGAATGCGGTCGGTGACCTCGACTCGCTGCATGCCAGGCTCGAGGCCCTGACCGGCCAGGTGGACAGCCGCCGCGAGGAGGTCAAGGCCGCCCGCGAGCAGGCGCGGGTCGAGGCCAGGTCGTATAAGGAGCGCATCGTCGAGGAGGCCGAGCAGATCGCGGCCGAGGCCACTCACTGGAAGATCAGCGGGGAGCGGATGCGCCAGCTGCTCGAGGAGTGGAAGGCTGCCCCGCGGGCCGACCGGGCGGTGGAGACCGCGCTGTGGAAGCGGCTGTCGGCGGCCCGCAACGCGTTCGCCAAGCGGCGCAAGGCCTACTTCTCCGGCCTGGAGGAGGAGCGCGAGGAAGCCAAGGCCCGCAAGGAGAAGCTGGTCGTGGAGGCGGAGGCGCTGGCCGCGTCCACCGACTGGGGGCCCACCGCGGCGGCCTACCGTGACCTGATGCGGTCCTGGAAGGCCGCGGGCCGCGCGGGCCGCAGCGACGAAGAGGAGCTCTGGGGCCGGTTCAAGGCCGCCCAGGACCAGTTCTTCGCCGCGCGCTCCAGCGTGTTCTCGGCCAAGGAGAACGAGCTGCGCGAGCACGCCGCGGTGAAGTCCGCGCTCCTGGAGGAGGCCGGCCAGCTGGTACCGGTCCGTGACGTCCGGGCCGCCCGGGCGGCCCTGCGCTCTATCCAGGAACGCTGGGAGCAGGCCGGGTCGGTGCCCCGTGAGGCGCACGACCGCCTGGAGCAGGGATTGCGCCGCGTGGAGGACGCGATCCGCAAGGCCGAGGACAACCAGTGGCGCCGCTCCAACCCCGAGGCGCTGGCCCGGGCCCAGGGCACGGTCGAGCAGATCCGCTCCACCATCGCCAGCCTGGAGCAGCAGCTGGCCAAGGCGCAGCAGCGCGGCGACACCCGCGCGGTCACCCAGGCCGAGGAAGCCATCACCGCCCGCCGATCCTGGCTGGAAGAAGCCGAACGCACCCTGGCCGAGTTGTCGGGCTAGCTGGTGATGCGGTAGACGTCGTAGACGCCGTCGATGGCGCGGACCGCGCGGAGGACGTGACCTAGATGCTTCGGGTCGCCCATCTCGAACGTGAACCGGCTGACCGCGACCCGGTCCCTGGTCGTGGTGACCGAGGCGGACAGGATGTTCACGTGCTGGTCGGAGATGGTCCGGGTCACGTCCGACAGCAGGCCGGTCCGGTCCAGCGCTTCCACCTGGATGGCCACCAGGAACAGCGAGTCCTCGGTGGGCGACCAGCGCACCGCGACCAGCCGCTCAGGCTGGGAATCAAGCAGGTGGCGCAGGTTCAGGCAGTCGGCGCGGTGCACCGATACCCCGTGGCCCCGGGTGATGAACCCGGTGATCTCGTCCCCGGGCACCGGGGTGCAGCACTTGGACAGCCGGGCCCACACGTCGGCGGCGCCTTCCACCACGACGCCTGAGTCACCCAGCGGCCGGGTCCGGGCGGGCCGGGTCGGCAGCGTCGCCTCGGCCAGGTCCTCCTGGGCCCCGGCCATCCCGCCGGCCGACTGGACCAGCTTGGCCGCCACGGACTGCGCGCTGACGTGGCCCTCCCCCACGGCCGCGTAGAGCGCCGACAGGTCCGGGTAGTGCAGCTCGGTGGCGATGGCCAGCAGCGCGTCCCCGGTGGCCAGGCGCTGCAGCGGCAGGCCGTGCTTGCGCATGGCCCGGGCGATCGCGGTCTTGCCGGTCTCGGTCGCCGCTTCCCGGCGTTCCTTGGAGAACCAGTGCCGGATCTTGTTGCGGGCCCGGGCGCTCTTGACGAACTTCAGCCAGTCCTGGCTGGGCCCGGCGTCCTGGGCCTTGGAGGTGAAGATCTCGACGGTGTCGCCGTTGTCCAGCGCGCTCTCCAGCGCCACCAGGCGGCCGTTGACCCTGGCCCCGATGGTCCGGTGACCCACCTCGGTGTGGATGGCGTAGGCGAAGTCCACCGGCGTGGCCCCCTGCGGCAGCGCGATGACCTCGCCGCGCGGGGTGAACACGTAGACCTCGGCGGCCCCCAGGTCGAAGCGGAGCGATTCCAGGAACTCGGCCGGGTCGGCCGTCTCCCGCTGCCAGTCCACCAGCTGGCGCAGCCAGGCCATGTCGCCGTTGCCATCCCGGCCGCCGCCGCGGCTGCCGCCGGCCACCTCTTCCTTGTACTTCCAGTGCGCGGCCACGCCGTACTCCGCGCGCCGGTGCATGCCCCACGTCCTGATCTGCAGCTCGACCGGCTTGCCGCCCGGGCCGATCACCGTGGTGTGCAGCGACTGGTACATGTTGAACTTCGGCATCGCGATGTAGTCCTTGAACCGCCCGGGAACGGGGTTCCACCGGGCGTGCACCGTGCCGAGAGCCGCGTAGCAGTCGCGTACCGAGTCCACCAGGACGCGGATGCCCACCAGGTCGTAGATGTCATCGAAGCCCACGTTGCGGGCGATCATCTTCTGGTAGACGGAGTAGTAGTGCTTGGGCCGGCCCGTCACCCGCGCCTTGACCTTGGCCTCGCGCAGATCGGTGGAGACGTCCTCGATGACCTCCTGGAGGAAGACATCGCGGCGCGGGGCCCGTTCGGAGACCAGCCGGGCGATCTCGTCGTAGCGCTTGGGGTAGAGCGTCGCGAAAGCCAGGTCCTCGAGTTCCCACTTGATGGTGTTCATGCCGAGCCGGTGGGCCAGCGGCGCGAAGATCTCCAGCGTCTCCCGCGACTTGCGCTCCTGCTTCTCCCGGGGCAGGTAGCGCAGCGTGCGCATGTTGTGCAGCCGGTCGGCGAGCTTGATGACCAGGACCCGGATGTCCCGGGACATCGCGACGACCATCTTGCGCACGGTCTCGGCCTCGGCGACCTCGCCGTACTTGACCTTGTCCAGCTTGGTGACCCCGTCGACCAGGGCGGCGATCTCGTCACCGAAGTCAGCCCGCAGCTGGTCGAGCGCGTAGGCGGTGTCCTCCACCGTGTCGTGCAGCAGGGCCGCGCACAGCGTCTCGTGGTTCATGCCCAGCTCGGCGAGGATGGTGGCCACGGCGAGCGGGTGGGTGATGTACGGGTCGCCGCTCTTGCGCTTCTGGCCGGCATGCCAGTGCGCGGCCACCTCGTAGGCGTGCTCGATGAGCCGGACGTCGGCCTTCGGGTGGGTGGCGCGGACCGTCTTGATCATCGGCTCGAGGACGGGGTTGATCCCGCCGCCGCGGGTCGCCCCGAGCCGGGCCAGCCGGCGCGCCGCCCGTCCCGATCCGGTGCCGCGGCCGGCGCCCGTGCCCCGGCCGGCGCCCGTGCCCCGGCTGGCGGACGGGCTCCGGCCGTTGGCCGACCGGGAACCGGAACGCGCCCCCGTGCTGGCCGGATCAGGGCTGGCCGCATCAGGGCTAGCCGCATCAGAGCTGGCCGCATCGGGGCTAGCCGGATCAGAGCTGACCGGATCAGGGCTGGCCGGGCCCGCGCTCACCTGCTCCGTACCGGCGGGGTCAGCCTCTTCGCGGGCCGCTGCGGCCTGGGACGTGCCATCCGGGGCGGTGTCTACCTGGGCAGGAGGCGAGTCCACTCCGTCCTCCGCGGCCCTGACGGGCTGATCAGGGAGGGCATGAGTGGCACCGGATCCGGCACCGCCGGACGTTGCCACGTCACCGGCCACAGGCACTCCTCACGTCCGCCAAGACCTCATTCTATCGGCGGAAGATCCGGAAGGTGCCGAGCTCAGCGCCTTGTCACACAACCAGCAGTGAACGGATGGGGACACCGGGCAGCCGGGCCACCCCGTTGAGGAAGCTCAGTTCCAGGATCACCGCGATCCCGGCGACCTCAGCGCCCGCCTTGCGGACCAGTTCAACCGTGGCCGCGCCGGTGCCCCCGGTGGCCAGCACGTCGTCCACGATGAGCACCCGCTCCCCCGGGGCGAACGCGTCCTGGTGCACCTCGATGGTGGCGCTGCCGTACTCCAGGTCGTAACTCTGCGCGTACGTGGGCCCGGGCAGTTTCCCCTGCTTGCGGACCGGCACGAAGCCGGCACCCAGCTGGATGGCGACGGACGGGGCCAGGATGAACCCACGGGCCTCGATCCCGGCCACCTTGTCCACCCCGGCGTGGCCGCTGGACAGCGCGGTCACCACCGCGGCCAGCGCGGCGCTGTCGCCGAGCAGCGGGGTGATGTCCTTGAACATCACTCCGGGCTGCGGGTAGTCGGCGATATCCCGCACCCGGGCCTTGATCAGCTCCGCGATCTCCGCGTTGTCCTCACCGGCCGTCATCTACCGGCGCTTCTTCTTGCCGCCCGGGCGGCGCTTGGCCGCGGAGGTGTTCCGGCGCGGCTGCTGCCGCGGCCCGGGACGGCCACCCGGGGCCGGGCGGGACGCCCGCCCCGCCGTGACCCTGTCCGCGCCACCTGGCGCGGCGTCGCCGTCGTCATCCTGGTCGGGAACATCCGCGTCGGGGGCGTCCACGGCGTCGGTATCCAGCACCGCCGCACCGGCTGCGGCGCCCGCACCCGCGACGGCGCCACTCGGGGCCTTCGCGGCGGCGCGCCGCGCGGACCGGGTACCCGCGGTCCTCTGGGCCACCCGCTTAGCCAGCGCCTTGTACTGGGGGTCGCGTTCCTTGAGGTCCGCGAGCACCGGGGTGGCGATGCAGATGGAGGAGTAGGTGCCGGACAGCATGCCGACGAACAGCACCAGGGCCAGGTCGTTCAGCTCGCCGGCGCCGAGCAGGCCGCCGCCGATGAACAGGATCGCGGCCACCGGCAGCAGCGCGATGATCGAGGTGTTGATGGACCGGACCAGAGTCTGGTTGAGGGCCAGGTTGGCGGCCTGGCTGTAGGTGCTGCGGGCCGACCCGAGCAGGCCGGCGGTATTCTCCCGGACCTTGTCGAAGACGACCACCGTGTCGTAGAGCGAGTAACCGAGGATGGTCAGCAGCCCGATCACGGTGGCGGGGGCGACCGGGAAGCCGGCCAGCGCGTACACGCCCACGGTGATCACGATGTCGTGGGCCAGCGCGATCAGGGCGGCGACGGCCATCCGCCACTCGAACGCGATCGACAGGTAGATGACGATCACGATGAGGAAGGCGATCAGGGCCTGCAGGGCCTTCTGGGAGATCTGCGAGCCCCAGCTGGCTCCCACGAAGTTCACGCTGATCTGGCTCTGCGGGACGCCCAGTTCCTGGGCCAGCTTGGACTGGACCTGCTGCCCCTGGGCGTAGTCCAGCTTGCCCGTCTGCACCTGCCAGGTGGCGCTGCTGCCCGAGCCGACGTGCTGGACGATCGCGCCCTGGCCGTCGCCGGTGCCGGTGACCGCGTTCTGCACCTGGCTGATCGACGTCGCCGAGGTGGCCGGGAACTGGATGACCGAGCCGCCCTTGAAGTCCACGGTGAAGTTCAGCCCGCGGCCGAACAGGCCGACCAGGCTGAGCAGCAGGATCAGCCCGGAGATCGTGTACCAGAGCTTCTGGCGGCCCACGAAGTCGAACGAGATCTCGCCGCGGTAGAGGCGGCCGCCGAACGTGCCGAGCCGCGACATCATGCCTCCTTCGACGGGGTGCCGGCGCGCACGCGGGCCGTCCGGGTGGACCGCCACGGCGTCCGGGCGCCCAGCCGGGCGGGATCGAGACCGGAGAAGCGGTGACCCTGGCCGAAGAACTTGGTCCGGGCCAGCAGGGTGATCATCGGCTTGGTGAACAGGAAAACCACCACCACGTCGATGATCGTGGTCAGGCCGAGGGTGAAGGCGAAGCCCTTGACCTCGCCGATGGAGAAGTACCACAGCAGGGCCGCAGCCAGGAACGACACGGTGTCGGAGACCAGCACCGTGCGCCGGGCCCGTTTCCAGCCCCGTTCCACCGCGGTGCGCAGGGTCCGGCCGTCGCGCACTTCGTCACGCAATCGCTCGAAGAACACCACGAACGAGTCCGCGGTAATGCCGATGGCCACGATGAGGCCGGCCACCCCGGACAGCTCCAGCGCGAAGCCCTGGTACTTGCCGAGCAGGACCACCAGCTCGAACACCAGCACGGCCGCGACGATCAGGCTGGACACCGCCACCACGGCCAGGCCCCGGTAGTACAGGAGGCAGTACAGCACGACCAGGAGCAGGCCGATGGCCCCGGCGATCAGCCCGGCGTGGAGCTGGTCGCTGCCCAGCGATGGCGAGATCGACTGGACCGACTCCTTGGTGAACGTCAGCGGCAGCGCGCCGTAGTTCAGCTGGTTGGCCAGGTTGGTGGCCTGGTCCTGGCTGAAGTTGCCGGTGATCTGCGCGGAGCCGCCCGGGATGGCGCCCTGGTCGATGGCCGGGAACGAGATCACGTTCCCGTCGAGCACCACAGCCAGGTAGTCCAGCGGCGAGGAGGGCGTTCCAGTGGTGCCGTACTTGCTGTACATCTGCTGGGTCAGCGCGCCGAACGCCGCGCCGCCCGCGGAGTTGAAGTTGAGGTTGGTCTGCCAGTAGACGTTGGAGGTCTGCTGGGTGGCGCTGGCCGACGTAATGTCCTTGCCCAGCACCTTCGCCTTGTCCAGGACGAACTTGTACGTGATCCCGTTCAGGGAGCCGCACGAGACGGTCTGGATGTTCGCCAGGTTGTACTGCTGGCTGGTGTAGCCGACCTGCTGCTTCCAGTTCTTGTCCGCGCAGTTGAGCTTGTTGAACTGGGCCTTCACAGGGGCGCTGACCAGGCTGGCGTCACCGCTGGCGCCGGCCACGGTAGACAGGCCGGAGCTGCTGGTGGCCGGGGCGCTGGCCGACGGGCTGGCGCTGGCCGGAGCGCTCGCGGACGACGAGGCCGTCGGAGTGGCCGACGCCTTGGCGTGGGCCGCGGTCAGGGTGTGAGACCGGCTCGCCATCTCCCTGGCGCCGGTTCCGCCTGCCGCCCCGCCGCCCAGGGCGCCCGTCTTGGCCGTCGAACTGGCCGAGGCGGACGGCGTGGGTGAGGCACTGGGCGACGAGGGCGAGCTAGCCGACGGCGTGGGCGTGGGCGTGGTGGCGGTGGTCGCCCCCGTGTTCGGCGCCTGCAGGAGCACCTGGCGGAACAGCAGCTGCGCGGTCGTCCCGACCAGGTTCACGACCTTCTGCGTGCCGGCCCCGGGGACCGCCACGTTGATGATGTCGCTGCCCTGCTGCTGGACCTGCGCCTCGGTGAATCCCGCACCGTTAACCCGGTTGGCCATGATGTTCTTGGCCGTCACCATGTCCGATGCGAACTTGGCGCTGGACACGCCTTTGGGCGCCTCGGCCCGCAGCGCCACCGTGGTGCCGCTGGTCAGGTCCAGGCCCAGGTGGACCTTGAAGTCCTTGCCCCAATGCCCGGGGGAGGCGATGTTGCCGCCCACGATGGCCAGGAACAGCACCACGATCAGCGCGGCCAGGACGGCCAGCGTGCGGCCCGGCCGGGAGACGTTACCGCTAGGGGGAGCCAATTCTCGTCTGTCCTTCGGTTCGCGTGTCCCCGGCCCGACGCTGGGCGCGGGGCAGGCCGTCAGTCCGCGGTGCGCTCGTCCTGAGCGGTGTGATCGGCCGAGGTGCCGGCCGGGCCGGAGCCGTTCAGGTGCTCCGGGGCGGCCGGGCTGTCGGTGGTCCCCTCAGCGGGCGTGCCCTCCGGGCTGTTCGGCTCGTCAAACGACGAGTCGGCCGCCTCAGTTCCCGGGCCGACGGTGCCATCATCGTCAGGCAGGGTTTCCATCACGGCCCGGCGCAGGAACCGCATGTGCACGCCGGGCGCCACTTCGAGCACCACATCCGTATCGTCGGCCTCGACGACCGTGGCGTACATGCCCGCGGTGGTGCGGACCCGCTGGCCTGGCTGCACCGTGTTCTGCATGGCCTGGGCCTGCCGCTGCCGGTTGCGCTGCGGCCGGATCATGACGAAGTAGAGCAGCCCGAACAGGACGACGATGACGATCAGGAACGTGTAACTTCCTCCGCCGGAACTGCTGGCCGCAAGATTATGCATGTGACTCCCCATCGCGGGGGCTTCCTTCCAGTTGATGAACTCTGCCTGGCCGCGCGCCGGGCCGTTCGGCCGGCAGGGCCGCAAATCCGTGGCCATCCGGGCAGCGGTTGACCAACTGCCGAAGTGTAGCGGCGCGCGGGCAGCGCACCAACAGGCTACGGCTTCCCGCGACTGATCGTGACATCCCCGCGACCAAAATGGGTACCGCCGGCGACTCACCCCGGTGCCGGCGGCCCGTTCGCCCGCACCTCACTCGAACAGGCTGCCCGGCAGGGCCAGGCCCGGCGGCTCGGGCGGCTGGAGCCCCAGGTGCAGCCAGGCCGCCGGGGTAGCCACCCGGCCCCGCGGGGTCCGGGCCATCAGCCCCAGGCGGACCAGGAACGGCTCGGCCACCACCTCGACCGTCTCGGCCTCCTCGCCGACCGCCACGGCGAGCGTGGACAGCCCGACCGGGCCGCCGCCGAACCGGGTCACCAGCGCGCTGAGCACCGCACGGTCCAGCCGGTCCAGACCTTCCTCGTCCACCTCGTACAGTTCCAGCGCCGCGCGGGCCAGTTCCCGGGTCACCACACCGTCCGCCCGCACCTCGGCGAAGTCACGGACCCGGCGCAGCAGCCGGTTGGCGATCCGCGGGGTGCCGCGGGACCGCCCGGCGATCTCGTCCGCACCGTCGTCACGCAGCGTCACCCCGAGCAGGTCGGCCGACCGGCGGACGATGATCTCCAGCTCGGCGGGCTCATAGAAGTCCAGGTGCGCGGTGAAGCCGAACCTGTCCCGCAGCGGCGCGGGCAGCAGCCCGGCCCGGGTCGTCGCGCCGACCAGGGTGAACGGGGCGATCTCCAGCGGGATGGCGGTGGCGCCGGGGCCCTTCCCGACCACCACGTCGACCCGGAAGTCCTCCATGGCCAGGTACAGCATTTCCTCCGCGGGCCGGGCCAGCCGGTGGATCTCGTCGATGAACACCACGTCCCGCTCGGCCAGCGTGGACAGGACCGCGGCCAGGTCACCCGCCCGCTCGATGGCCGGCCCGCTGGTGATCCGCAGCGGCGCGCCCAGCTCCGCGGCGATGATCATCGCGAACGTGGTCTTGCCCAGCCCGGGCGGGCCGGACAGCAGCACGTGGTCGGGGGCCCGGCCGCGCCGCAGCGCGCCCTCCAGCACGAGGGACAGCTGCTCGCGGACCCGGGTCTGGCCGATGACCTCAGCCAGCCGCTTGGGCCGCAGCGCTCCCTCGATGAACCGCTCGTCCGCGTCGGCCAGCGGCGAGACGAGCCGGTCCCGGTCCGCGGCCACCAGGGCCTGCTCTTCCAGGGCGGACAGGCCCGGCGCCTCCCGCTCGGCGTCCTCGGCGGCGGAGTGCGCGGCGCCGGCGCCCTGGCCCGGCCGCGGGCCCGGGCCCGTCATGCGCGGCTCAGCTTGCGCAGCGCGGAGCGCAGCGCGACGGACACGTCCACGTCCCCGTCCGGCTGCCCGGCCAGGTCGGCGGCGACGGCGGCGATGGCCAGCTCGGCGTCGCGGGCGGGCCAGCCCAGGTTGACCAGCCCGGCCCGGACCTGGTCACGCCACAGCGCGCCGCTCCCCCCGGCCGCCCCGCCGCCGGGCAGCGGCCCCATGACCCCGGCCGGGGCCGCAGGCGAGCCGAGGCCCGCCAGTTCCAGCACGATCCGCTGGGCGCCCTTGCGGCCGATGCCCGGGACCCGGGTCAGCGCGGCCACGTCTTCCGCCGCGATGGCCTGGCGCAGCCCGTCCGGGCTGAACGAGGCCAGCATGGCCAGCGCCAGCCGCGGGCCCACCCCGCTGGCCGTCTGCACCAGCTCGAACACGTCCCGCTCGTCGTCGCTGGCGAAGCCGTACAGGGTCAGCGCGTCCTCGCGGACCACCAGGGACGTGGCCACCCGGGCCCGCTCGCCGGTGCGCAGCGCGGCCAGCGTGCCCGGCGTGGCCTGCACCAGCAGTCCCACCCCGCCCACCTCGATCACCGCCCCCTCGGGGGCGATGGCACACACCATCCCGTCCAGATGCGCAATCATCGCCCTGCTCCCGGGTCCGTCCATGTGGTGGTGTTGCCGCGGCGGCTGGCCGCCGCTCGGCGCGCAGCGTCGATCGGGGGGTCGCCCCCCCGGGTTAGCAGAGTCTGGCGGGCGGCCAGGGCGGCGGCCCCTAGCCGGGTCTGCGGGCCGCGCCAGAGGTGGCAGATAGCCAGGGCCAGGGCGTCGGCCGCGTCCGCGGGCCTGGGCGGGTCAGCCAGCCGGAGCAGCCGCATGACCATCATGGTCACCTGGGCCTTGTCGGCGCGCCCGCTCCCGGTCACCGCGGCCTTCACCTCGCTCGGCGTATGCAGCGTGACTGGCAGGCCGCGCCGCGCCGCGCACAGCACGGCCACCGCGCCCGCCTGCGCGGTGCCCATCACGGTGCGGACGTTGTGCTGGCTGAACACGCGCTCCACGGCCACCGCGTCGGGGTGATGCTCGGCCAGCCAGGAGTCGATCTCCACTTCCAGGGCCAGCAGCCGGGCCGCGATGTCCGCTGAGGGCGGGGTCCGCGCGACGCCCGCGGCGACCAGGCCGGGGGGCCGGCCGGGGGTGCCCTCCACCACTCCGAGCCCGCACCGGGTCAGTCCCGGGTCGACGCCGAGCACCCGCATTTGCGCTCCATCCCGGCCGGCCCGTGGATTCGGGCTGTGACGAACACGTGTTCGGTCGGCTCTGACCTTACCGGCCGGGACCGCCGGGCGCGCCCAGCAGGCCCGGCGTGTCGGCATTCCCGGCGGCCGCGGGCGGGCCCGCGGCCCGGCCCGGTGCACGGCAGATAACGAAGACCGTCCCCGCGGGCTCCCCGGGACGGCTCAGAAGAATTCCAGCATGAACGCGTCCGCGCCGAACACCGCGTCCAGGGCGGCATCGCCGCCGGGGTCACCGCCGGCCGCCAGCCCGGCCCGGCGCAGCGTGGCCAGCGGGGACCCGGCGTATAGCGCGGCGAACCCGCGCGGCCCAAGGGCGAGCGCGCCCGGGACGGGCCCGGCCGGGGTCAGCGTGCCCTTGCCGCCGTCCACCTCGAGCGTCCACCAGCCGTCCTGGCCGGGCCGGTCCGGGTCGGCCAGCCGGAGGACCATGATCAGCCCGACCCCGGCCGGGAAGCCCCGCCCGGCCACGGCCGCGGCCGCGTCCACCACCCGCAGCATCCAGGCTGACCGGCTGGTCAGCCGAACCTCGGGGTCCGTGGTCAGCCACTGCACCGGGTCGGCCGGCGCGGCCGCCACCCGGACCGTCTGGGCTATGGAGGAATGGGAGGCGACCACGCCCCAGAGGGCCCGGGTGGCCGTGGCCGAGCTGGCCACGGCCCGCTCCACCAGGATCTCGTCGTTGCCCTGCTGCCAGCGGTAAGCCAGGAACCCGTCCGGCGCCAGGTAGGCGAACCGGTACTCGTCGCCGAGCCAGCGGGCCACGGTCGGCTCGTCGCGGGTGTTCGGGCCGCAGTCGCGCAGCTCCTGGTGCACCCGGCCGGTGACAGTGAGCACCTCGGCGGCGTCGCCGGGGCCGACCCGGCGCAGCCCCGGGTCCGGGCCGGCCGACGGTGCGGCCAGCGGGTCGTCCCCCGGCACGGCCGCGTCGGGAGTGACCAGCGAACGGAGCGCGTGCGACGGGATCGTGAGGCGGCTCAGGCCGCCGGCGAGCTCCCAGCCCAGCGACCGGTACAGCGCCATGGTGGCGGGATAGAGCGCGGACACCGGGTAGCCGCGGTGACCGATCAGCCCGACCAGGGCCCGCATCACTGCCCGGCCGGTGCCGCGCCCGCGCTCCTCGGGCGCCACCATGACGTTGGCCACCCCGGCCATCGGCACCGGGCGGCCTTGCCACCACTGGATCATGTCGTGGTACTGCGCGGCGGCGACCAGCCGGCCACCGTCGAAGGCCCCCAGGTACCGCCCGGCCGTGATGGCGGCGCCGGTGTTGTCCTCCCAGCGCGCCCGGTCCGCCCGCGCCACCGGCCCGAAGGCCCGGACGCTCAGGTCGAGCAGCGCCTCGGGGTCGTCACCGGGACCCAGTTCCCTGATGTCCACGCGTCAGCCGAGCTTCTCCATGACCTCGTCGGGCACCGAGTAGTTGGCGTAGACGTCCTGGACGTCGTCGGAGTCCTCCACCGCCTCGATCAGCCGGAAGACCCGCTTGGCCTGTTCCTCGTCCAGTTCCACCTCGACGGTGGGCAGGAACGCGGCCTCGGCCGAGTCGTACTCGATGCCCGCGTCCTGCAGCGCGCTGCGGACCGCGATGAGGTCGTGCGGCTCGCTGATCACCTCGAACGACTCGCCCAGGTCGTTGACCTCCTCGGCGCCCGCGTCGAGCACCGCGGTGAGCACGTCGTCCTCGCTGGCCCCGTCCGCCTTGGGCACGATCACCACGCCCTTGCGGTGGAACAGGTAGGACACCGAGCCGGGGTCAGCCATGGACCCGCCGTTGCGGGTGAGCGCGGTCCGCACATCGGCGGCGGCCCGGTTCCGGTTGTCGGTCAGGCACTCCACGAGGACCGCGACCCCGCCGGGGGCGTACCCCTCGTAGGCGATGTTCTCGTACGCCGCGCCGCCCGCTTCCAGGCCGGCCCCGCGCCGGATGGCCCGGTCGATGTTCTCGTTCGGTACCGAGTTCTTCTTGGCCTTCTGCACGGCGTCGTACAAGGTGGGGTTGCCGGCCGGGTCCGCGCCCCCGGTCCGCGCCGCCACCTCGACGTTCTTGATCAGCTTGGCGAAGAGCTTGCCCCGCCTGGCGTCGATGACCGCCTTCTTGTGCTTGGTCGTGGCCCACTTGGAGTGGCCGCTCATATCCGATCCCTCACCATGTCAACGAACAGCTTGTGCACCCGCGGGTCGCCGGTCAGCTCGGGGTGGAACGCGGTGGCCAGCGCCGGGCCCTGGCGGACCGCGACGATCCTACCGGTGCCCGGGTCAGCCCCGAGTATCTCGACGTCCGAGCCGGTTTCCTCGACCCATGGTGCCCGGATGAACACGGCCCGCAGCGCCGGCCCGGGCACCCCGGCCAGCGGGATGTCCGCCTCGAACGAGTCCACCTGCCGCCCGAACGCGTTGCGCCGCACGGTCATGTCGATGCCGCCGAAGGTCTCCTGCCCCGCGATCCCGTCCAGCAGCCGGTCGGCCAGCATGATCATGCCAGCACACGAGCCGAAGACCGGCATCCCGGCGCTGATCCGCTTGCGCAGCGGCTCGGTCAGCTCGAAGATCTCCGCGAGCTTCCAGATCGTGGTGGACTCCCCGCCGGGGATGACCAGCCCGTCGACCTGATCGAGCTCGCCCGGGCGGCGGACCCGCAGCGGCCGGGCCCCGGCCGCCTCCAGCGCCCTCAGGTGCTCGGTCACGTCACCCTGCAGGGAGAGCACGCCCACGGCCGGTCTCCCCGCGGCGACGGGGATGCGGTCGGGCATGGCAGGTCCTTCCGGGCGGTAGTTCCAGGCGCTGTATTTCCGCCTGCAGGGGCTGCTTCGAGGGTATCGGTCTGGCTGCAACACCACGAACTGGGCGGATCTTCCCGGCCGCCGGACGGCCGCGCGGTCAGCCTGTCTGCGGGCCGGCCTCCGCAGCCGGGCCGGGCTCTTCCGGAGGGCCGGGGTCTGCCGGGGGCTCTGGCTCACTCGCCGGCCGCCGGGCGAGGCCCAGATGCCGCTCGATCGCGGCCAGCCGGTCGTCGATCGAGCGCAGCCGGGTGATCATCTCGCCCAGCTGGGCGGGCGAGCCCACGACCCGCAGCCCGGGCCCCATCCCGATCACGCCGCCGCCAGCCTCCCAGCGCCCGCCGGCCTCCTCGCCGCCGCCGGCCTCTCTGCCGGGCGCCTCGCTGATGAGCTCGAGGGCCGTCTCCCGGATCGCGTCGGCGCTCACGCCCAGGTTCTGCAGGACGTGGGTGGCCACGCCCTCGCCTTCCCGGATGAGGCCGAGCAGGATGTGCTCGGGGCCGATGTAGGTGTGCCCGAGGTTCATCGCCTCGCGCAGCGAGAGCTCGAGCACCTTCTTCGACCGGGGCGTGAACGGGATGTGCCCGGACGGCTGGCCCGGGCCCCGGCTGACGATCGAGACGACCCCGGCCCGTGCGCCCTCCAGGGTGACGCCCAGGACCTCCATGGTGGCGCCTGCCACCCCGGTGCCCTCATGGATCAGGCCCAGCAGGATGTGCTCGGTCCCGATGTAATTGTGGTTGAGCTCCCTGGCCTCTTCCTGGGCCAGGACGATGACCCGGCGGGCCCCGTCCGTGAACCTCTCGAACATCTGCCGCTCCCCACGTTGGGTGCAGACGGTGTGCAGAGCCGGGGCGATCCGCGCGTCAGGAGGCTGGCGTGTCACCAGGACCGGGCGGGCGGCCGCCCAGGGTCACCAGCCGCGGCTGGCGTATCGGTCAGCGGGGGGCAGGGTGTCGGTGCTGATCCCGACCATGGGCTCGCCGAGCCCGCGGGACACCTTGGCCACCACGTCGGGATCGTCGTGGAAGGTGGTGGCCTTGACGATCGCGGCGGCGCGGGCGGCCGGGTCACCGGACTTGAAGATCCCGGACCCGACGAACACGCCCTCGGCGCCCAGCTGCATCATCATGGCCGCGTCCGCCGGGGTGGCGATGCCGCCCGCGGTGAACAGCACGACCGGCAGCTTGCCCAGCCGGGCGACCTCAGCCACCAGCTCGTACGGGGCCTGCAGGTCCTTGGCCGCCGCGAACAGCTCCTCGTCCCGCATGGTGCCCAGGCCGCGGAGGGCGGCGGAGATCGAGCGCATGTGCCGGGTGGCCTCCACCACGTTGCCGGTGCCCGCTTCCCCCTTCGACCTGATCATGGCCGCGCCCTCGGCCAGCCGCCGGAGCGCCTCGCCCAGGTTGGTCGCCCCGCACACGAACGGCACGGTGAAGTCCCACTTGTTCACGTGGTGGGCCTCGTCGGCCGGGGTGAGGACCTCGGACTCGTCGATGTAGTCCACCCCGATGGCCTGGAGGACCTGGGCCTCCGCGAAGTGCCCGATCCGGCACTTGGCCATGACCGGGATCGATACGGCCTGGATGATGCCTTCGACCATGTCGGGGTCGCTCATCCGGGCCACACCGCCCTGGACGCGGATGTCGGCTGGCACCCGCTCCAGGGCCATCACCGCCACGGCCCCGGCATCCTCGGCGATCTTGGCCTGCTCCGGCGTCACCACATCCATGATCACGCCGCCCTTGAGCATGTCCGCCATGCCGCGCTTGACCCGCGCGGTGCCGGTCTGCGTGGCGGAACTCGCGGAGCTGGATGCGGTACTGCGTGACACGGTGAACCTCATTCGGATCGGCAGAGTTGTGTTAGGTCCATGGTAGGCGCTTGGTCAGCTGGTCGAGATGCGGCATATCGGAGCCGCCCGCCTCACCCGGTCGCGACGACCAGCGAATCGTCGATCTCGAAGAAGGCCGGCATCGGCGCGCCCCCGGCCAGCCCCAGCACCCGGGCCAGCCAGCGGCGCCGCGCGGCCTGGGTCGCCGCGACCGCGTCGTTGTAGAACTTGCGGGCCAGGAACACCTGGTGCGCGGCGGACTCCAGCTCGGCGAGCAGCTCGTCGGCGCTGCCCTGGCTGTCCAGCGAGGCGCGGAAATCAGGCTGGCTGAGCACCGCCCGCAGGGCCTGGGTCAGGTCGCTCTCGGCGAGCTCGTTGGGTTCCCCGGCCGCCCGCGCGTCGTGCGCGGCCCCGGCCAGCAGCAGGCTGGTGGCCGGGTCGAGCAGGCCGCACGCGGCCAGTTCCTGCGCCACCGAGCTGCGCCGGACCAGGGCGGCGTCCAGCGCGGCCCGGGCCTTGTCCACCCGCGCGTGCATCCGGTCGAGACGGCCGGCCCGCCAGGACACGTACACGCCGATGAGCACGGCGGCCACGGCGATGAGGATGACGTCGATCAGCATGGGTCACCGCCTCCACCGGCAGCCGCGGCGGCGGCGCGCTCGGCACGGCGGGCCGGGCTCACCGGGCCACCCCGACCTGCCCGTACGCGGCCACCACGGCCTCGTAGACGCGGACCACGTCGCGGGCCACCACGGGCCAGTCGTAGGCCCGGACCGCCTCGGCCGCGGCCTCGGACAGGGTGGCCCGGCGCTGCGGGTCGTCGAGCAGCCGGGCGGCGGCCGCGGCCAGCGCCGCCGGGTCGCCCGTCTCGAACAGCTCACCGGCCCGGCCGCCGCGCAGGACCTGCCGGAACGCGTCGAGGTCGCTGGCCACGATCGGCGCCCCGGCCGCCATGGCCTCGGCGAGCACGATGCCGAAGCTCTCGCCGCCGGTGTTCGGCGCGCAGAAGACATCGACGGAGTGGTAGACGCGGGCCTTGTCTTCCTCGCTGACCTGGCCGAGCAGGATCACCCGCGGGCGCAGCGGCGCGGGCACCTTGGCCAGCACGTCGCCGGTGTCCCCGGGCCCGGCGATCAGCAGCCGCAGCCCGGGCCGCTCGGGCGCCCAGCTCGGCGAACGCGCGCAGCAGCACGTCCAGGCCCTTGCGGGGCTCGTCCATCCGGCCGAGGAAGCCGAGCGCACCGCCTTCCCCGGGCCAGCCGGGCAGCGGGGCGGCCTTCTCGTACCGGCTCACGGTCACGCCGTTCGGGATGAGCACCGCGTCCCCGCCCATGTGCTCGACCAGGGTGGTCCGGGCCGCCTCGGAGACCGCGATCCGCCCGGTGATCTTCTCCAGCGCGGTCTGCAGGGCCGGGTAGGCGGCGTGCATGACGCGGGACCGCGGGGTGGCGGTGTGCACGGTGGCCACGATCGGCCCGTCCGCCACCCAGCAGGCCAGCAGGGACAGGCTGGGCGCGGCCGGCTCGTGCACGTGCAGGACGTCGAACCCGCCCTCCTTGACCCAGCGCCGGACGCGGCTGGCGGACAGGAACCCGAACGCCAGGCGGGCCACCGAGCCGTTGTAGGGCACCGGGACCGCGCGGCCGGCGGGCACCACGTAGTCGGGCAGCGGGGTGTCGTCGTCGGCGGGCGAGATCACGGACACCTGGTGCCCCAGCCCGATCAGCGCCTCGGCCAGGTCCCGGATGTGCTGCTGCACCCCGCCGGGGACGGCCCAGGTGTACGGGCAGACGATGCCGACTCTCACGGCCCGCCGCCCGTGCCGGTGGTGCCGCGCTGGCCGTCTCGCTCTCGCCGCGGGCCGCGCGGTCCGCCGCGGCCAGCCGCTCCGGGTCGAGATCCGCGACGAAGACCTTCTGGAGCATGTGCCAGTCCTGCGGATGCGCCCGGATCCCGTCCTCGTAGGCGCGGGCGACCGCCTGGGTCATGACCGCGACCTTCTCCCGGCGGGTGCCGGTCTCCGGGACCGGGACCTCGTCGCAGATGCGGGCCCCCCAGCCGTCGCCGTCGAACCACAGGGTCGTGGGCAGCAGCGCCGCCCCGGTCTGCACGGCCAGCGCGGCCGGGCCGGCCATCATCCGCGCCTTCTCCCCGAAGAACTCCACCTCGATGCCGCGGCCGGTGACGTCCCGGTCCGAGACCAGGCAGACCAGGCCCCCGGCCCGCAGCCGCTGGGCCAGCACGCCGAACCGGCTGTCCCCGCCGCTGGCCGGGAGCACCTCCATGCCGAGCCCCTCGCGGAAGTCCAGGAACCGCTGGAACAGGGACTCGGGCTTGAGCCGCTCGGCGACCGTGGTGAACTTCCCCACCCCGCGGTGGATGATCCAGACACCGGCCAGCTCGTAGTTGCCGGTGTGCGGCAGGGCGATGATCACCCCGCGGCCCGCGGCCAGGTTCCCCTGCAGCGTTCTCCTCGCCGGTCGCGTGCATGTCCGCCTGGATCCGGTCCTGCCCGAGCACGGGCAGCCGGAACGACTCCAGCCAGTAGCGGGCGTAGGAGCGCATGGTCTGCCGGGACAGCGCGCGCAGTTCCTTGCCGGTGACGGACGGGCCGGTCACCCGGCGCAGGTTCGCCTCGAGCACCTGGACCCGGGGTCCCTGGCGGCGCCAGGCGATGTCGGCGCCGAACTGGAAGGCGCCGCGGGCCCAGGATTCCGGCACCCGGCACACCAGGGTCCAGCCCAGGGCGTACCCGGCGTCGGTCAGCCGGTCCCGTACCGAGGTCACGCCTTATCCTTTCGCGCGCCGCCATCACCAGGGTCGCGAACCGCCGCGGCCGGGCCGGCACCGGGGACGCCGTTACCCGCCGCGCCGGGGCCGGCGCCGCTGGCCGGCCGCCCGCGCGGCCGGCCCGCCGGCCCGGCGGCCTGCGGGCCGGCGGGCGGCGGCGCCCGGGCCGACGGCCTTGCGGACCACCAGGACGCGCTGCGCGAACGTGACCGTGCTGCCCGCCGCGACCAGCCAGAGCCCGATGGCCAGGACGAACGGCACGCCCAGCCCGGTCAGGCCGGCCGCGACCAGCACGACCAGCAGCCGCTCGGAGCGCTCGGCCACGCCGACGTCGGCGCGCACGCCTATCCCCTCGGCCCGGGCCCGGGCGTACGACACCAGGCCGCCCGCGACCAGGCAGTACAGCGCCACGCAGGCCAGCACGGGCTGATGGTCTGCGGGCCAGGTAGATGGCCAGCCCGCTGAAGACCGCCCCGTCACCGATCCGGTCCAGGGTCGAGTCGAGGAAGGCCCCCCAGGGCCCGGTGGTGCCTTTCACCCGGGCCAGCAGGCCGTCCAGCATGTCGAACATGGCGAAGCCCCAGCACACCAGGGTCCCGGCGAACAGGTGGCCGGTGGGGAACAGCCAGAGCGCCCCGATGGCCACGCCGATCGTCCCGGCCGCCGTGATCATGTTCGGCGTGACCGGGGTGCGCGCGAGCGCCTGGCCCAGCGGCGACAGCAGGCGGGCGAACAGGGGTCTCAGGGCGTTCAGCATGGCCGTCCGATCCTACTGGCGGAGTGGACAGGAGGGACGATTCCGGCTGGGGGCTTGTGGTCGGGTGTCCAGCAGGTAAAGGCTGGCTGTGAGGCAGCCGAACAGCGTCGTAGGAGGCGAGTACTCATGACCGACAGGAGAGGATCGAGCGCCACAGGCGGTACAGCAGGGGCCGATCAGCCCGGCAGCGTGCGGAATGTCGCGCTGGTCGGCCATTCCGGGTCAGGGAAGACAACTCTCGTGGAGGCTCTCCTCGTCAGCACGGGCGCGATCCCGCGCCCGGGACGGGTGGAGGACGGCTCCACCGTCAGCGACTTCGATGAGGTGGAAGTCCGGCAGCAACGTTCCATCAACCTCACCCTGGCGCCCGTGGTGCACGCCGGGGTCAAGGTCAACCTCCTCGACACCCCAGGTTACGCCGACTTCACCGGCGACCTGCGGGCGGGCCTGAGGGCCGCGGACGCCGCGCTGTTCACCGTGCCGGCCACCGACGGCGTGGACGGGCTGACCCGGATGCTGTGGGAGGAGTGCGCCTCCGTCGGCATGCCGCGGGCCGTGGTCATCACCAAGCTGGATCACCAGCGGGCCGACTTCGACGAGGCCCTGCAGGCCTGCCAGGACGCGTTCGGCGACTCGGTCGCCCCGCTCTACCTGCCGGTGACCTCGGGCCCCGGGGCCGTGGACGGGCTCATCGGCCTGCTGTCCGGGCGGTTCTACGACTACACCAGCGGAACGCGCACCGAGCGTGACCCCGACCCGGATCAGGCGGACCGGCTCGAGGAGCTGCGCAGCTCGCTGATCGAGGGCGTCATCCAGGAGAGCGAAGACGAGACTCTCATGGACCGGTACCTGTCCGGGGAGAGCATCGATCCCAAGGTGCTGATCGAGGACCTGGAGAAGGCGGTCGCCCGGGGCAGCTTCTACCCGGTGCTCACCACGTCGGCCCTGCAGGGCATCGGCCTGGCCGAGCTGCTGGAGATCATGACCCAGGCCTTCCCCGCCCCCGGCGAGCATTCGCTGCCCGGCGTGACCACCCTGGACGGCAAGCCCGTGACCGGGCTGTCCTGCGACCCCGACGGGCCGCTGCTGGCCGAGGTGGTCAAGACCACGTCCGATCCGTATGTCGGGCGGATCAGCCTGGTCCGGGTGTTCTCCGGGACGCTGCGGCCGGACGCGCCGGTGCACGTGTCCGGGCATGGCCTGGCCGAGCGCGGCCACGCCGACCACGACATGGACGAGCGGATCGGCGCGCTCACCTCGCCGCTGGGCAAGCAGCAGCGCCCGGTGCCGCAGTGCGTGGCCGGGGACATCTGCGCCGTGGCCAAGCTGACCAGCGCGGAGACCGGCGACACGCTGTCCGACAAGGAGCACCCGCTGCTCATGGAGCCGTGGTCGATACCCGACCCGCTGCTCCCGGTGGCCATCTCGGCCAAGTCCAAGGCCGACGAGGACAAGATGTCCCAGGCCATCGGCCGGCTGGTGGCCGAGGACCCGACGCTGCGGATGGAGAACAACTCCGAGACCCGCCAGCTCGTGCTCTGGTGCATGGGCGAGGCCCATTCCGACCTCCTGCTGGACCGGCTGTCCTCGCGGTACGGGGTGGGCGTGGAGACCAAGCAGCTCCGGGTCCCGCTGCGCGAGACCGTGGCCGGGAAAGCCCGGGGGCTGGGCCGTAACGTCAAGCAGACCGGCGGGCACGGCGAGTTCGGGGTGTGCCATATCGAGGTGGAGCCGACCCCGTCGGGCACCGGCTTCCAGTTCGTGGACAAGGTCGTCGGCGGCGTGGTGCCGCGCCAGTTCATCCCGTCGGTGGAGAAGGGGGTGCGGGCCCAGCTGGAGCAGGGCGTGCTGGCCGGTTACCCGATGGTGGACGTGAAGGTCACCTTGTTCGACGGCAAGGCCCACTCGGTGGACTCCTCGGACATGGCCTTCCAGAAGGCCGGCAAGCGGCCCTGCGGGACGCCGCCGACAAGGCGAAGGTGCTGCTGCTGGAGCCGGTGGACGAGCTGTCCGTGCTGGTCGCGGACGACTACGTGGGCGCGGTCATGTCCGACCTGTCCTCGCGGCGCGGCCGGGTGCTCGGCACCGAGCCGGTGGCGGGCGGGCGGACCCTGGTCAAGGCCGAGGTGCCGCAGCTGGAGATCACCCGGTACGCGATCGACCTGCGCTCGATGTCGCACGGCACCGGCTCGTTCAGCCGCAGCTACCTGCGCTACGAGCCGCTGCCGTCGCACCTGGCCGACAAGGTCGCTGCCGCAGCCGACGCGGGCTAAGCCGTCACTGGAGCCTGGCCGGCGTCTCAGGACGGCCGGCCAGGCGTCGGCGATCAGCTTGCGGGTGTCCCTCAGCAGCTGAGGGAGGACGCGGGTGTGGCCGACCACGGGCATGAAGTTGGTGTCGCCGCCCCACCGGGGCACCACGTGCTGGTGCAGGTGCGCCGCGATCCCCGCGCCCGCGACCGAGCCCATGTTCATGCCGATGTTGAACCCCTGCGCGCCGGACGCGGTGCGCAGCGCGGTCATGGCCCGCTTGGTGAGCGCGGCCAGCTCCGCGGTCTCGGCCTCGTCCAGGTCGGTGTAGTCGGCCACGTGCCGGTACGGGAGCACCATCAGGTGCCCGGCGTTGTAGGGGTACAGGTTGAGGACGCTGTAGACCAGCTGGCCGCGGGCCACGATCAGGCCGTCCTCGTCGCTGAGCGCCGGGATCCGGCAGAACGGGCAGCCGTCGCCCTCCCCGGTCCCGGGCGGCTTGTTCTCGCCCTTGATGTAGGCCATCCGGTGCGGCATCCACAGCCGGGCGAAGCCGTCCGGGATTCCGGCCCCGTCCTGCTCGGACAGGCCAGGCTCGGTTGGCTCGGTCATCTAGCTGCTCAGTCCCTGATTTCTGCTGGCTGCCTGATCCTTCTGCTGGCCCTGATCTCTGGCCCGCGGTCAGACCTGGATGCGCTGCTGGACGGCGCTGACGATCTCGGCGATGGCGTCGGCGACCGGGACCCCGTTGCGCTGCCCGCCGTCGCGGAACCGGAACGAGACCGCGCCCTTGGCCACGTCGTCGTCCCCGGCCAGCAGCATGTAGGGCACCTTCTGCCGCTGCGCGTTCCTGATCTTCTTCTGCATCCGGTCATCGCTGGTGTCCACCTCGACCCGGATGCCCTGCTCCCGCAGCTGGGCCGCGACCTTCTCCAGGTAGGGCACGTGCGCGTCGGTGATGGGGATGCCGATCACCTGGACCGGCGCGAGCCACGGCGGGAAGGCCCCGGCGTAGTGCTCGAGCAGGATCCCGAAGAACCGCTCGATCGACCCGAACAGCGCGCGGTGGATCATGTAGGGACGCTGCCGGGAACCGTCGGGGGCCTGGTACTCGATGCCGAACCGGCCCGGCTCCTGGAAGTCCACCTGGAGGGTGGACAGCTGCCAGCGGCGCCCGATCGCGTCCTTCACGTGCACGTCGATCTTGGGGGCGTAGAACGCGCCCTCGCCCTCGGCGACCGTGTAGGGCAGGCCCGAGGCGTCCAGGGCGTGCTTGAGCGCGGCCTCGGCCGCGTCCCACTCGGCGGGCTCCCCGACGTACTTCTCCGGCCGGGTGGACAGCTCGGCCTCGAACTCGGTCAGGCCGAAGTCGCGGAGCAGGCCGACCACGAAGTTCAGCAGCGAGGCCAGCTCGGGGGCGAGCTGCTCCGGGGTGCAGAAGATGTGCGAGTCATCCTGGGTGAACCCGCGGGCCCGGGTCAGCCCGTGCACCACCCCGGACTTCTCGTAGCGGTACACGGTGCCGAACTCGAACAGCCGGAGCGGCAGCTCCCGGTAGGACCGCCCGCGCGACTGGAAGATGAGCACGTGCATCGGGCAGTTCATCGGCTTCATGTAGTACCGGGCGCCGTCCAGTTCCATGGGCGGGAACATGCTCTCGGCGTAGAAGCCGAGGTGCCCGGAGGTCTGGAACAGCTGTTCCTTGGTCAGGTGCGGGGTGTTGACGTACTGGTAACCCGCTTCCTCGTGGCGGCGGCGTGCGTAGTCCTCCATCACCCGGCGGATGATCGCGCCCTTGGGGTGGAAGACCGGCAGCCCGGAGCCGATCTCGGTCGGGAACGAGAACAGGTCCAGCTCGGCGCCCAGCCGCCGGTGATCGCGGCGCTCCGCCTCGGCGAGCAGCTTCAGGTACTCGTCCTGCGCCTCCCGGGACTCCCAGGCGGTCCCGTAGATCCGCTGCAGCTGCGGGTTCTTCTCACTTCCCCGCCAGTACGCGCCGCTGGAGCGCATCAGCTTGAACGCCGGGATCTGCCGGGTGGTGGGCACGTGCGGCCCGCGGCACAGGTCCTTCCAGCATTCCTGGCCGGTGGCCGGGTCGAGGTTGTCGTAGATGGTGAGCTGGCTGCCGCCGACCTCGACGGCTTCCTCGACGCTGACCTCGGAGGGTGCGGCCGGGGCCCCGGGGGCCGACGCGGTCGGGCCGCCGCCCTTGATGCCCGATCAGCTCGAGCTTGTACGGCTCACCGGCGAGTTCCTCGCGGGCCTGGTCGTCGCTGACCTCGCGCCGGGAGAAGCGCTGGCCCTGCTTCACGATCTGGCGCATCCGCTGCTCGATGGCCTTGAGGTCGTCGGGGCTGAACGGCGCGGGCACGTCGAAGTCGTAGTAGAAGCCGTTCTCCACCGGCGGCCCGATGCCCAGCTTGGCCTCGGGGAACAGCTCCTGGACCGCCTGGGCCATCACGTGCGCGGTGGAGTGCCGCATGATCGCCCGGCCGTCGTCGCTGCCCACCTCGACCGGCTCGACGGCGTCGCCGTCGGCCAGCGGCGCGGCCAGGTCGCGCAGCTCGCCGTTGACCCGCGCGGCGATCACCGCGGAGCCGGGGGCGCCCGCCGGGCCGCTGCCCGGCTCGCTCAGCCGGAGCGCGTCACCGGCCGTAGTGCCCGCGTCCACCACGTGCTCGCGACCGGCGAGGGTGATGTGAAGCTGCTGGGCCGACACGGCGGGCTCCCTGGATAGATCGTCGAGTGGGGCCATTGCCCCAGCCTCTGATGCTATCGAGGCGCGGCCGTCGCCGCGCCTCGATATCGCCCCGGCCGCTTCAGGGGAGTACCAGCCAGTCACGCCAACGGCTGTGTGGGGTCCGCGGAGCGTGGCCCGGGCCAATCGGCCCGTAGGCCGATTGGCGGACTACCTGGCTACCGGACGGTGACGAGGGTGCCGTAGGTCAGGTAGGGCCACACGTAGTGAGCCTGGGCGTACGGCAGCTCGACGCAGCCCAGGCTCTGCGGGGCGCCGTAGAAGCCCGCGCGGGAAGTAGTGCACCGCGTCGCCGCCGTTGAAGTAGGCCACCCAGGAGACCGGGTCGGCGTAGTGGGAGCCGTCCGGGTTGGTGCCCGACATGATCTGGAACGAGTAGCGCAGGTAGACCGGGAAGGTGCCGTCGGCGGTGGGCGCGGCCGGGATGCCGGTGTTGGCCAGCGTGTGCAGGATGACCCGCCCGTCATGCCACACGGTCAGCGTCTCCGGGCTGGCCTTGCTGGCCAGGGCGTAGGTGTAACCGTTCGGGTTCTTCTTGTTGGCCGCGGCGGCGCTGATCACGTCCCGCCACAGGGCGGGGGTCATCACGCCGGTCATGGTGAGGCCGTGGTTGGCCTGGAAGGCCCGGATCGCCCCCTGCATGATCAGGCTGGACTTGCCGCCCCAGAAGCTGGTCAGGACCGACGGGTAGCCCTTCTTCCAGGTGAAGGTCCCGGCCAGCGGCGAGTACATGGCGGACAGCTCGGTGGGGACGTTGTCCGGCTCCATCGCGTTGGGGTCCTGGGGGGCCCACTTGAGCGGCAGGTAGCCCAGCTGCGCGAGCATCTGCTTCAGCCGCAGGGTGGACCAGTGCCGGGTGGTGAACTGCTCGGTCACGGCCTGGCCACGCACCCCGCCCGCGGCGGAGCGGAGCCCGGATCCGCCGGCCGGGAAGGTGACCCGCACCCGGGTGCCGGGCCAGAACGGGGTGGACGGGGTGAACGTCAGCGTGGTGCCCGCCTTCGTCCAGGTCCCGGGGGTGGCGGGGTGCAGGACCGGCATCGGTGAGGTGGCGGCCAGCGGGGCGGACAGCGTCACCCGGATCGGGCTGGCGCCGTTGGTGCGGGTCACCGCGCCGCCCTGGGTCACGGACTCGACCTGCAGCGGCGGGGCCGCGGCCTGGGCGCCGGGCTGATGGTCCGAGACGGTGGTGGCGTGCCCGGCGGAGCCGGACGCGCCGAGCATCCCGATGGTCACGCCCGCGACCACGAGGACACCCACGCCGCCGGCGGCGAGAAGGGGGATCTTGGTCCGCCGGGACCCGGGCGCCGCCGCGTCCCCGGCCCCGGGCTGCCGCCCTGGGTGCTCGCGGCCTGGGTGCTGCGCCGGGTCCTGGGTGGCTCGCCGGCCTGGGCGTCTGCGTCCTGAGTGGCCGTGTCCGCGGCGGTATCGTACCCTCGGTCCCGGCTGACGGGGACGCCGTGGGCCGCCGCATCCACCCTGGAGTCTGCACGTTCCGCTCCCTCGTGTTCCCTGTGCCCGCCATCGGCCTGCGGGCCCTCGCCCGCCCGGCCTGCCCGCTGTAACGCATTCCCGACATACCCGGTTCCCGCGCGCCGGCGTGTCCCGCGCCTTCGCCTGTCCTATGTGACAGCCCGGGCCCCCGGAACGTCCTCAGCGGGTGATATCCGGCCGCGGACATGAGGCCTCTAGCTGCGCTAATACGCCCTAGAGCCAGTCTTTGCGGCGGAAGATCACATACAGGGTCACGCAGATAGGCCAACCATGATCAGTGTGGACGTCCAGAAACCGGCGATCCTGCCAAAACCGGGATAGGGCACATTCTGCCCGTAAAAGCCGGTGACCGCAGTCGGCACGGCGATGATCGCGGCCCAGCTGGTGACCTGCTTCATGATCACGTTGAGCCGGTTGCCGCGCACCGTGAGGTGAGTTTCCAGGATGGTCGTGACCAGGTCGCGGAGGGACTCCGTCCATTCGGTCGCGCGGAGCACGTGATCGTAGACGTCGTGGAAGTACGGCAGGATCTCGCCGTCCACCACGTGCAGGTCACGCCGGAGCAGCGAGTTGAGCACCTCGCGCATCGGCAGCACCACGCGCCGCAGCACGACCAGCGACTTGCGCAGCTCGAAGGTGCGGCGCTGCATCTCGTTGTCCCGGGGGTTGTCGTCGAACAGCTGGTCCTCGAGCGTCTCGATCTGGGTGTCCAGCGACTGGACCGCCTCGAAATGGGTGTCCACCACGTAGTCGAGCAGGCCGTAGAGCAGGAACCCCACCCCGCATTTGGCCAGGTCCGGTGAGTCGTCCCAGCGGCGGACCACCGCGTCGATGTCGAAGCCCTGGCTGCGCCGCACCGTGACCAGCGCGCGGTCGGTGACGAACGCGTCGACCTCGTCGATTTCCAGCTCGCCGCTGCCGGTGTCCAGCTTCACGCCGTACGAGGTGACGAAGATATGGCTCTGGTAGCGGTCCAGCTTGGCGCGCTGGTGCTCGGCCACCGCGTCCTCGACCGCCAGCGGGTGCAGCCCCAGTTCCTCGCTGATCGAGGACAGGTCCTCCGCGGTCGGCTCGCAGAAGTCGAACCAGACGACCGCGGTCGGGTCGGCCAGGTAGTCGGAGACCTTGGCGACGGGGAAGCCCTCGTCCTCCAGGATCCCGTTGCGGTACATGCGGGTACGCGCCATGGTGGCCAAGATAGGGCCATCAGCGGCGGCGCGGTGCCGCCGGGCTGCTGCGCCACGCCCACGCCGGCCTGGCGCGCCCGCCGGCTGGCATGATCGGGCTTATGACGGTTATCAAGATCAACGCGATCACCGTGCCGGCGGACAGCGGGGACGAGCTGGCCCGCCGCTTCGCGGCGCGGGCCGGCGCCGTGGACAACCAGGACGGGTTCGAGGGATTCGAGCTGCTCAAGCCCACCGACGAGCGGACCACCTGGCTGGTCGTCACCCGGTGGCGGGACGAGGAGTCCTTCGCCGCGTGGCTGAACTCCCCCGCGTTCGGGCACGGGCACCGCTCGCAGGCCGAGCGGGAGGGCGGCCAGGCCCCGCCGCCGGTCGGGGTGTCCAGCGAGCTGTGGTCCTACGAGCCCGCGGGCGGTTCCGCGGCGCAGCCCGGCTGAGCGGGCGATGAGCAGCTGGGCCGCGCCCGGCGGGCCGGTGGCGACGCCGGCCGTCCTGGTGGACGAAGCCCGGCTGGACCGCAACCTGCGGGCGATGGCCGCCAGTGCCGCACGCCGCGGCCTGGCGCTGCGGCCGCACGTCAAGACGCACAAGTCCATCGAGATCGCCCGGCGCCAGCTCGGGCACGGCGCGATCGGGGTGTCCGTGGCCACCCTGGGTGAGGCCGAGACGTTCGCCGAGGCCGGCCTCGAAGAGATCTTCGTGGCCTACCCGCTGTGGATCGACCAGGAGCGGGCGCCGCGGCTCCGTGCGCTGGCGGGGCGGGTCCGGCTGATGGCCGGGGTGGACTCGCTGGCCGCGGTGCACCAGCTGGCCGCGGCCGTCGGCGGGGCACGCCGGGCTGCGGGTGCTGGTCGAGGTGGACTGCGGGATGGGGCGCAGCGGGGTCGCCCCCGCCGATGCGGGCCGGGTCGCGACGGCGGCGGCCGACGCGGGCCTGGCGGTGGACGGCGTGTTCACCTTCCCCGGGCACAGCTACGCGCCGGGCATGCCGGCCCGGGCCGCGGCCGACGAGGCCGCCGCGCTGGACGCGGCGGCGGCCAGCCTGGCCGCCGCGGGGCTGCCCTGCCCGGTGCGCAGCGGCGGGTCCACGCCCAGCGCCGCCCAGGCGGCCGGGCCAGCGGACGGCGGCCCGGTCACCGAGCTGCGGCCCGGGGTGTACGCGTTCAACGACGCGCAGCAGGTCGTGCTGGGCAGCTGCACGCTGGACGAGGTGGCGCTGTCGGTGCTGGCCACCGTGGTCAGCACCCCGGTCCCGGACCGGTTCGTGCTCGACGCCGGGGCCAAGGTGCTCGGTTACGACCGCCCGGCGTGGGCGCCGGGGCACGGGCTGCTGCCCGCCTTCCCCGAGGCCACGGTGACGGGGCTGTGGGAGCACCACGCGGTGGTCCTCACCGGGGCCGGGCCCCGGCCAGCCGTGGGCGACCGGGTCGTGGTGATCCCCAACCACGTCTGCACCACGGTCAACCTGGTCGACGAGCTGCACGTGGTCCGGGACGGCCAGGTCACGGACCGGTGGCCGGTGGACGCCCGGGGCCGCAACAGCTAGGCGCCCTGCCGGGACAGCCGCTCCGGGTCCGAGGCGTCCGGGGCGGCCAGCCCCTCGGCCTGGGTCAGCAGCTCCCCCGCGCGCCGGGTCGCGGCGGGCCTGGCCAGCACCCAGGCGATGCCGACCACGAGCCAGGCGATGGCCACCGACGGGCCCCACCAGGCCACGCCGGTCGGCAGCGGCCAGACGTTCCGGAACAGGGTGTAGCCGAGGACGATGATGCCCAGCACCGGGATGACCAGCTCCCAGCGCCTCACCTCGGTCCGCCCGGAGAAGAACACCAGCCGGACCATCCCGATCGTGGCCAGGACGTAGACGACCAGCAGGATCAGCGTGCCGATCGTGCCGCTCTCCAGGAACAGCGTGAACGGGTCGCCGCCCAGCACGAACCAGGTGAAGGCGATGATCACGTAGACGGCCAGCACCACGCCCGCGGCCGCGGTGGTGGGGGTCCGGCGCCGGGGCGAGACGTGGCTGAGCCGGGCGGGCAGCATGCCGTCCCGGCTCATCGCGAACGTGAGCCGGGAGGCGCCGACCGTGGACGCGAGCGCGCAGCCGAACGCCGAGATCATCGCGCCGGCCGTGATGATCGTGCCCAGCCAGGACGCGACGTAGCTGGTGCCCAGGTCACCGATGAGGGAGGTGGAGTTGATGAACGCGGTGACGCCCTTGGCCGAGGTGCCGAAGCCCATCACCTCGACCGCGGTGACCACGACGAAGTAGATGCCGCCGAAGATGGCCACGCCGAGGATGGCCCGCGGGATGTCCCGCCTGGGCCGCCGGGTCTCCTCGCCGAGCGTGGACGCGGCCTCGAACCCGGCGAAGGACAGGAAGCCGAACACCACGCCGAGGAAGATCGTGGACAGCGGCACGCCGGACGGGAGGCTGAACACCGACCAGTCCACGCCGAGCCCGTGCGGGGCGCTGTGCCCGGCCAGCTTGGCGAACACGATCACGATCACGATCACGATCAGCAGCACGGTGATGCCCTCGGCGGCCAGGAGTATCCGGGTGCCGCCCCGGGCCGGCGTGATGGCCAGCCACCAGACCAGCACCATCCCGATGGCCCCGAGCAGGAACCCGGACCAGGTCGGCGGGTTCTTCCAGACGCCGATCGCGTTCAGGAAGTTGGCCGCGAACCGGCCGCCGGCCATCGAGGTGACCACGGCGTAGAACGTGTAGGTGCCGGTCAGCGCCCAGCCGGAGATCACCCCGGCGCGCGGGCCGAGCGTGGCGCCGACGAACCCGTACACCGACCCGGAGTGGTGGAAGCGCTGGGTCAGCCGGACGAACGTGTAGGCGACCAGCAGCACCCCGACGAACGCGAGCGCGAACGCGATCGGCACCGCCCGGCCTACCGTCGTCGCGGTGCCCTGCGGGTTGATGCTGGCCGCCATCGAGGGCGCCATCAGGGCCAGCGAGATGCCGATGGCCTCCCAGACGCTGAGGTTGCGGTGCAGCTTCGGCTGCCCGGTCCCGCCCGTCTCGCTCACTGGCCCGGTCTCGTTGCTGGCGGCCATGTCAGCACCTCCCGCTGTGGTTCGTGTGCTGATGATGCCCCCGGCCCGGCACGCGCACAAGATCCCATTCGCGCCTTTCCGGCCGCGGCCCCATCCTGCTGGCGCCTTTGCGGCCCGGGCCGCCGTGTCGGGCCGCCGTGCCGGGCCGCCATCGCCCATGCTATTGTTCTAGAACTCTAGAACTTAGCGGGCGAGAGCTGCTGCCCGCCGCGAAGGTGGTGTCGTGATGAAGGTCGCGGAGCAGGTCATCATGGGCGACCCGGGGGCGGCGGGCCGGTTCGGCCCGTTCGGCGGGCGGTTCGTGCCCGAGGCCCTGGTGCCCGCGTGCGAGGAACTGGAGCGGGAATTCCGCGCCGCCTGGGCGGACGAGGGCTTCCGGGCCCGGCTGGACAGCCTGCTGCGTGAGTACGCGGGCCGGCCCACCCCGGTCAGCGGCGCGCCGCGGCTCTCGGCTGAACTCGGCGTCCGGGTGCTGTTCAAGCGGGAGGACCTGGCCCACACCGGCAGCCACAAGATCAACAACGTGCTCGGGCAGGGGCTCCTGGCCCGGCGGCTCGGCAAGACCGCGCTGGTCGCCGAGACCGGCGCGGGCCAGCACGGGGTGGCCGCGGCCACGGTCGCCGCGCACCTGGGCCTGGGCTGCACCGTCTACATGGGCGAGCGGGACATGGCGCGCCAGGAACTGAACGTGTTCCGGATGGAACTGCTGGGCGCCGAGGTGCGGCCGGTGCGCTCGGGGTCGCGCACGCTCAAGGACGCCACCAGCGAGGCGCTGCGGCACTGGGTCACCACCGTGGATACCACCCACTACTGCATCGGCTCGGTCCTGGGACCGCACCCGTATCCGTGGCTGGTGCGCGAGTTCCAGCGGGTCATCGGCGAGGAGGCCCGGGCCCAGTGCGCCGCCCGGCCGGAACTCCGGCCGTCCGGGCGGCCGGACGTGGTGGTCGCGTGCGTGGGCGGCGGGTCGAACGCCGCCGGGACGTTCGCGGGCTTCGCGGACACCCCGGCCCGGCTGGTCGGCGTGGAGGCGGCGGGCGGGGCCGCGCTCAGCCACGGCCGCCCCGGCGTGCTGCACGGCTTCCTGTCCCCGGTCCTGCAGGACGAGCACGGCCAGGTCACCGAGGCGGAATCGGTCTCGGCCGGGCTGGACTACCCGGGCGTCGGCCCCGAGCACGCCTACCTGGCCGCCTGCGGCCGCGCCGAGTACCACACGGTGACCGACGGGGAGGCGGTCGCGGCCGCGGCGCTGTGCGCCCGGACCGAGGGCATCCTGGCCGCGCTGGAGTCCGCGCACGCGGTGGCCTGGGTGGCCCGGGCCGCGGGCACCGGCGAGCTGCCCGCCGGGGCGAGCGTCCTGATCACCATGTCCGGCCGGGGCGACAAGGACGCCGCCACCCTGAAGGAGCTCATCCGGGCGGCCCGGTCATGAGCCGGGTGGAGGCGGTGCTGAGCGCGGCCCGCGCGGCCGGGCGGCCCAGCCTGGTCAGCTACGTCACCGCCGGGATCCGGGCGGACTGGACCGGGTTGCTGGCGGCGATGATCGACGCCGGCGCGGACGCGGTCGAGATCGGGCTGCCGTTCTCGGACCCGATGCTCGACGGGCCGGTCATCCAGCAGGCGTCGGCGACCGCGATCAGCCGCGGCGCGAACACCACCGCGATCCTGGCCGAGCTGCGCCGGGCCCGGCCGCGGGCCGGCCGCCGCGGCGAGGTGCCGCTGATCGCGATGAGCTACGCCAACCACGCCTACGGCCGCGGCCTGGCGCGGTACTGCGCGGACCTCGCCGAGGCCGGCTTCAGCGGGACGATCATCCCCGACCTCCCGGCCGGGGAGGCGGACGAGTACCTCGCCGCGGCGGCCGGCGCGGGCCTGGACGCCACCCTGATGGTCACGCCCGCCACTCCGCCCGGGCAGATGCGCGCCATCGCCCGGCGCACCCGTGGTTTCCTCTACGTGATGAGCGTGATGGCCACCACCGGAAGTACCCATGAGCAGGACGACGAGCGCCGGTGGGCGCTGGCCGCCCGGGCACTGGCCGCCGGGCCGGGGGACGCGGGCGAAAAGACCGTTAGGGAAAAAACGGACCGTCCGCGGCCGGTGCTGATCGGCTTCGGCATCGACTCCCCGGCCCGGGCCGCCACCGCCGTCCGGCACGCCGACGGGGTGATCGTGGCGTCCGCCCTGATGCGGCGGGTGCTGGACGGCGCGGCCAGCGCGGACATCGGGCGCGCCGTGGGCGGGCTGCGCGCCGCGATCGACGCGGCCCGGTGAACGGCCAGGTGAACGGAGCGCGATGACCAGCACGACCCGGCGGACCGCGGAGGACCGGCAGCCGAAGTACCTGCGGATCCATGCCGAGCTGCGGGACCGGATCAGCACCGGGCAGTGGCCCGCGGGCAGCCCCCTGCCGGCCCAGCGCGACCTGGCCGCGGAGTTCGGGGTCAGCATCATGACGCTGCGGCAGGCCATCCAGCTGCTCACCGACGAGGGGCTGGTCGCCGCGCGGCACGGCAGCGGCACCTACGTGGCGGCCCGGTACGAGTTCGGCCTCGGCCACCTGCGCAGCTTCGCGTCCGACCTGGCCGCGCAGGGCGCCGAGATCGGCACCCGGCTGCTCGCCACCGAGGTCATCACCCCGCCCGCCGAGGTCGGGGCCCGGCTCGGCGGTCCCGGGCAGGTGCTACGGCTGCTCCGGCTGCGGCTGGCGGGCGACCGCCCGCTCATCGTGCAGACCTCCTACCTGCCGCTGCCGCTGGCCAGCGGCCTGGACCCGGAGGACCTGGCCCGCCGCGGCCTGTACCCGGCGCTGGCCGGCCACGGGCTGGCGGTCACCCGCGCCGCGGAGACCATCAGCCCGGGTGTCCTCCGGCCGCCCGAGGCCGGCTACCTGGCCCGGCCAGCGGGCAGCCCGGCGCTGCTCAGCCACCGGGTCAGCTTCACGGCGGCGGGCCTGGCCGTGGTGGACGACCACGCGGTACTGCCCGGGGACAGTGTCGCGATCACCGCGAACCGCTCCGCGGACCGCCTGGACGTCCACTACACGCTGCACCCTGGCCGGTAAGTCTTCCAGCCGCCGGGGGCGGGACCGCTCAGTGGTGATGCCCGCCCGGAGGCCGGATGACGGTGACCGGCCCGTGCGCATGCTGCACGCAGTACGTGCTGACCGAGCCGAGCAGCGCGTCGGCGAACCCGGCGTGCCCGCGGCTGCCCACGACCAGCAGGTCGGCGTCCTCGGACTCTGCGACCAGGACCTGGGCCGGGTACCCCTCGACCACGCGGGCCGCCACCCAGTCCGGCCACTGCGGGCCGAACTGCGCGTTCAGCGCGTCGTCGAGGGTCTTCCCGGCGATCGCGCCGAAGTCGGCGCTGTCGGCCCCGACCGGGGCCCAGCCGAAGAACGCCGGGTACTGCCAGGCCACGACGGCCTCCAGGGTCGCCCCGGTGTAGGTGGCCTGCCGGGCCGCCCACTGCAGCGCGTGCACTGACCCGGCCGACCCGTCCACCCCGACCACGATCCGGGCTCGCTGCTCACCCGCTGATTCGGTCATGCTGCTCCTGTCCGCACTATGGTCCCGGTCCCGCCGGCCAGCAGGGCCTGGGCGTCCTCGAGGCGGCCGATGGCCGCCATCCCGCCGGTTGCCGCGGCGAACCGGCAGGCCGCCTCCACCTTGGGGCCCATCGAGCCGGCCGGGAACGCGCCAGCGGCCAGCCTGCCACGCAGCTGGGCGGGCGTCACCTCGCGGATGGGCCGGGCCTGCGCCGTCCCGTACCCGTCCAGCACCGCGGCGACGTCGGTGAGCAGCAGCAGCGCGTCCGCGCCGATCTCGCTGGCGAGCAGCGCCGCGGTCAGGTCCTTGTCCACGACCGCCTCGACGCCATGCAGCCCGCCTTCGCCGTCGGCCACCACCGGGATCCCTCCGCCGCCGGCACAGATGACGGTGATGCCCCGGCTGGCCAGCAGTTTGATTATGTCCAGCTCGATCAGGCCGGCCGGCTCCGGGGAGGGCACGACCCGCCGCCAGGACTGGCCGTCCTGGTGCATCTGCCAGCCTCGCGCGGCGGCCAGGCGGGAGGCCGTGGCCTCGTCGTAGACCGGGCCGACGAACTTGGCCGGCTGGCCGAAGGCGGGATCGTCCGCTTTCACCAGGGTCCGGCAGATCAGGCAGACCGCGGGCTTGGCTATCGGGCCGCCGTGCGCCGCCCCGTGGTCCGCCGCCCCGTGGTCCGCCGCGCCGCGCCGCGCGGCATCGCGGGCCGCGGCCCGGTCCAGGGCCTGGACCAGCCAGTAGCCGATCATCCCCTGGGTCTGCGCCCCCAGCACGTCGAACGGGTAGGGGTGCGACAGCGACGGGTCACTGGCGCTCTGCACCGCGAGCACGCCGACCTGCGGCCCGTTCCCGTGCGTGATGACCAGGTCGTGCTCGCGCAGCAGCGGGCTCAGTGCCGCCGCGGCGCGGGCGATGTGCGATTCCTGGATGTCACAGTCGGGCGGCTCGCCGCGCTCCAGCAGGGCGTTGCCGCCCAGCGCGGCGACCACCTTCATGGCAGCCTCCCCCGGGTCGCAGTTGACATCGCCATCCCCTCCGGCCTCCGGGCAGGCCGCCGTGCCGCAACGGCGCCTGCTCCACTGCCAGGGTGCGCCGCCGCGGGAGCATGATCAAGAGAGTAGGTCCCGCCCGGCGTCAAACCAAGGTCGTCTGGCCCGCATGGCCGGGTGACGATGGCGGGTCAGCGGGACAGTGGTCAGGCGGTGCGGAGGCGGCGCGCGCGGCGGGTGGCGTAGACGCCGAGCCCGGCCGCCAGCCCGGCCCCGATCACCAGGGCGCGGACGAGCGGGGCGGGGCCGGGCGAGCCGAGCGCGCCGGCGATCAGGACCGTCATCGGCAGCACGGCGAGCACCGTGCCCCACGCGTACCAGAACACGATGTTCAGCGCGGCCGTGTTGCCGACCGGGGTGTCGGCCCCGACCAGCATGGAGGGGGAGAAACTGCCCCGGAACACGTTGACCAGCGCCCCGGTGACCAGGACCGGGATGGTCACCACCAGCAGGGCCAGGGGGCGCAGGTCGCCGGTGGCGGCGCAGGCCACGGCGGCGGGCACCCCCACGGCCGCGAGCAGCACCAGGCACGGCAGCACCGCGTGCCACCAGGCCAGCGACTCGAACCGCATGGGCAGCGGCACCGACCGGCGCGGGTCGTCCGCGTCCAGCCTGGCGCCCTCGCAGAGCCAGGCCGCGGCGAGGTAGCCGAGGCTCACCCCGCAGCCGACCAGCACGAGTGACACCGGCCGGCCGTGGCCCGCCACGCCGATGAGCGCGGCGGCCAGCAGCGCCAGCAGCACCGCGGACACCAGCCGGGCCGGCGACCGGAGCAGCGCGAGCAGATCCCGCCAGAGCATCACCAGCTCGCGGCGCCGCGGCGGCGGGAGGCGGAACCGGGCGCGGCGGGCGCCGCCCGCCGCGGCGTACGCGGTGGCGACAGCCCGGGTGTTCATGCTGAGCGCGGCCGCGGACATCGCGCCGAGAGTGCGGGCCCGGGCGCGGAGCGCGGCGGCGGGCACCCCGGCCACGGCCCGGTCCGCGCAGCCCAGCGCGGCCAGCGCCGCCGCGGCCAGCAGGCCCAGGGCCAGCGGCCACCAGGGCGCCGGGTTCCCGGCCACGGCGTGCCCGCCCGTGGCGTGCCCGGCCATGGCGATCACCGGCTGGGCCGCCCACCCCCACGGGCCGGACCAGAGCGCCGCCGCAGCCACGGCGGACGGCAGCCGCCCGAGCCCCGCCCAGGCCGCCAGCCCGGCCAGCAGGACCGCGGCCGCCAGCGTCACCGGCGTGGCCGCGCGGACCCAGCGCCCCGTCCCCGGATACCGCTCGATGAGGCCGGCCAGGCCGGTGGCGAGCGCGAAGAGCAGCCCCATCGACACCATCGAGGTCCCGGCCAGCCGGAGCACCTCGCCGTCGGACCGGCCGCCCAGGCCCAGGGCGACCAGGGCCGCGGCGGGCACGATCCCGGCCACCGCGCCGACCAGCAGCGCGCCCGCCGCGGACCCGCGGAACCGGGGCCGCAGCAGCCGGCGCCGCTCCACCGGCGTGCCGAGCAGCCAGTCCGCGGTGGCCTGCGGCACCGTGACGGGGCCGCGCCACAGCGCGTCGCGCAGCAATACCAGGAACACCAGCAGCGTGAGCGCGGTCAGCGCGGCCGGGCCGGCGTGCAGCAGCTGGGGGGCGGCCGCGGTCGGGGGCGGCGGGTGGCGCAGCGCGCGGTAGGCCGTGACGATCAGCGACCCGCCGTAGCTGACGACGATGACCGCCGCCAGGTAGGCCCAGTAGGCCGCGTTGGCCGCCTGCTTCCGGCCGTGGCCCCGGCGCAGCTCCCGCAGCAGCGCGAACGTCGCCCCGGTGCTGTCCGGGACGGCGATGGAGTCCCGGGTCACGGTCACCGCAGCACCGTCATCACTGGGCCGGCCATCACTGGGCCGCCATCACTGGGCCGCCAGCGTCGCGTCCGGCGGGCCCTCGGCGGTGACCGCGCCGTCGCTGAGGATGATGACGTGGTCGGCCACGGCCGCGGCCAGCTCGGTGTGGTGCGTGGCCAGCAGCACCGCCGCGCCCGCCTCCTTCTCTTCGCGCAGCAGGCCGCCCAGCCAGCGCCGGGCGGCGGGGTCCAGGCGCTGCTCGGGCTCGTCGAGCACCATCAGCCGCAGCGGCCGGACCAGCACCGTGGCCAGCTGCAGGGCCTGCAGCTGGCCGCTGGACAGGGACCCGGGCAGCGCCCCGCCGTGGCCCTCCAGCCGGCACTCGGCCAGCGCCCGGTCCACCAGGCCCGCGGCCAGGCGGCCCTCGCCGTGCGCCACCGAGACCAGCTGGAGGTGCTCCCGGACGGTCAGGTCCGGGTAGGCGCTGACCAGGTCGCCGACCACCGCGATCTCGGTCCGGACCACCGGGTCGTCCTCGGACATCGCCCGGCCGCCGTAGCTGACCCGGCCGGTGCTCGGCGTGTCCCGCCCGGCCGCGATGCGGAGCAGGGTTGACTTGCCGGATCCGTTCGCGCCCAGCACCGCCACGCACTGCCCGGCGGACAGGGTGAGATCGATGGGCTGCAGCGCGACCCGGTCCCCGTACCGGCGGCTCACCCCGGACACCACGAGCAGCGGTGCCCGGGCCGGGCGCGGCGCCGGCCCGCTCTCCGGCTCGGGCGCTGCCCCGGGCACGAGCGCGTCCTGCGGCTCGGGCGGGCCCGGTGGCGGCACGGGCGGATTCTCGGTCGGCACGGTCAGAGTCCACCACAGCGGCGGGGCGGCAGGCTGGCCGGCCGGGGTTAGATATCAGGCTAAGCGGGCAGAGGGCGGCCATGGCTGTACTGAGAGCTCTCGCCCGTCCCATGCTGGCCTCGATCTTCATCGTCCAGGGCTACGACACCCTGCGCCGGCCGGAGAAGGTCGCCGCGCGTGCGGAGAAGGTCGTGGGCCCGCTGAAGGAGCGCGTTGACGCCCTGCCGGACAGCACCGAGCAGCTGGTCCGGATCAACGGCGGGGTCCAGCTGGTCGCGGGGTCGCTGCTGGCCATCGGCAAGTTCCCGCGGCTGTCCGCCCTGGCCCTGGCGGCCACCCTGGTGCCCACCACGCTGGCCGGGCACCCGTACTGGGAGGCCAAGGACGACCAGGAGCGGGCCCAGCAGCGCATCCACTTCCTCAAGAACGTCACCATGCTCGGCGGGCTGCTGATCGCCGCGGCCGACACGGAGGGGAACCCCTCCCTGGCCTGGCGGAGCCGTCACGCGGTCCAGGCGGCGCGGCGCGACGTGTCGCTGGCCACCCGCACGGCGAAGGCGTCCGGGAAGGCCGGCGCCAGGGTCGGGGCCACGGTCGGCAAGGCCCAGGGCACGGCCGACCTCGCGCTGGCCAAGGCGGATCTGGCCAAGGCCAGGGCGGGCACCGCGCGGGCCCGGGCCTGCCGGGTCCGCGCCGAGAAGGCGGCCCAGGCCCGCTCGAAGGCCGGGAAGGCCGCGCACAAGGCCAGCGTCAAAGCGGGGAAGGCGGCGGGCCGGGCCGGGGTGAAGGCCGGGAAGACCACGGCCCGCGCCGGATACCGGGCGGGCCAGGTCAGCGCCAGGGCCGGGCAGCTCAGCTCCCGCTGACGTCCCCGGATCGCGCCGGGGACACGCGGAGGGCGCTACCGCTGCCTGCCCGGCTGGGGGATGCTGGGCTCATGTTCCTGAGCGACCCACCGGCGTCGGATCTCGCGAAGACCCTGTACGACGAGGACCGCGAGAGCGACGGCTACGTCATGAACACCACGCGGCTGCTGGCGGACTGGGCCCGCCGGGTCGCGATCGACCCCGGCGGATCCAGCCCGGCTGATATCAGCCGCCTGCACGACGCGGGCCTGACCGACCAGCAGATCTTCGAGGCCACGGTGCTGATCGCCTGGCGGATGGCCTTCACCGCGGTCTAACGCGGCGCTCGGGGCGCAGCCGGACGCCCAGCTGGCCGGGGCCGCGCCCGCGGAGGTCCGCGCCGCGGTCAGCTACGGGCGGCCCCCCGCGGGCACCCTGTCGGCGTAGCGGTCCGCCGTGCCGCTGGTGTGCCGTCATGACCTGGTCTAATCCCGAGACGCTGGGCGGCGGGGCCGATGAGGTCGGTTTCGGCCCGCCCCGGCCGCCGGGCCGCCGCGGGCCGCGCTGGCCGCTGATCCTGGCCGGGGCGGTGGTCATCGTGGCCGCGGCGGCGCTGGTCCTCGGCCAGCACCCGGCGCGATCGGTCCCGGCCCGGACGGCGGTCGCGGTCACCGAGGCCGGCCACCGCCTGCTCGGCGTGCGGACCGGCTGGGAACTCCTCGGCTACGGCCCCCGCCGCGCGGTGCGGGTCCAGCTCGCCCGCGGCCGGGTCACCCAGACCGTGCTGCCGGCGCTGGACAGCAACGGCCCGGTCTCGTTCGTGGCGGGCCCCGGCCAGATGATCATCCGGCCGTGGGATTACGTCCCCGGCTACCTGGTGCCGGACGGTAAGCCGGCCCGCGTGCTGACCGGCGCGCTCGGCCGCGGCGGGGCGGTGCTCCCGGGGCCCCGGCCGGGCGAGGTGTGGGTGCAGGCCATCTCCCGGTTCAGGTCCCTGGCGCTGGCCCGGGTGGACGGCAGCCGGACCGGCATGACCATGCGCCTCCCCCCGGGGGGCTGGTGGCCCGCCAGCCCGAACGGGCGGGGCTACGCGCTGCTGTCCGGCGTGGGCGAGATCTACGACGTCTGGCCGGGCGGCTGGCGGCAGATCGGCGGGATGCTCGCGGCGGTCGGCCCGACCCGCTGGCTGACCGTGAACTGCGACCGGCCGCACCGCTGCGCGGATATGGTCATCAACCCGGCGACCGGAGGGCAGCGGCAGCTGGGCGGCCCGCCGGTCGCGTCGGTGTCGGCCGCGTCCCCCGGGGCCATCGCGCCGGACGGCAGCACGGCCGCGGTGTTCCGGGTCACGGCCGGCGGCCAGGTCACGCTGCACCTGCTCAACCTGGCCACCGGGGCGGACCAGCGGATCGCGGTCCCGCTCGATCAGCACTCCACCGGGCCGGCCACCCTGGCCTGGTCCCCGGACAGCCGCTGGCTGTTCGTGATCACCGCACGCGGCGGGCTGGCCGCGGTGGACGCGGGCACCCTGGGCGTCGAGGGCCTCGGCGTCCGGCTCCCCTGGCTCACCCAGATCACCATCCGGGCCGCACCCCGCTGAAATACCGGCGGGCCTGACCTGCGCAGCGTAACGTTCCGTGACCAAGGCAATTCACCAGCCTAAGGGGGACGGGACATGCAGCTCAGGAAGAAACTGGCCACCACGGCGGCGGCCGGCGCAGTGGCCGTCACGCTGGCCGCGGGGGGATCCGCGGTGGCCAGCACGCGCGCCAGCACCAGCAGATCCGTCACGGGCCCGGAGGTCATCGCCGGGACCGTGCACGGCAAGGCGGCCCTGGCCAATTCGACCACCATCCCGCTGCGGTGGCTGGGGGTGGTGGGCACCCGCTCGGTCATCCGCCTGGGCGGCGGCAGCGGCCCGCACAAGGGCGGCGTCAAGACGTTCAAGACCCCCGCCGGGAACCTCACGGTCATGGTCACCAGCAAGCCGACCAGCCGCCAGGCCGTGAACACCAGGACCTGCCGGTTCTCTTTCCGGCAGGACATCCCGGTCAGGGTCGTGGGCCACCGGAGCACGGGCGCGTTCGCGGGCGCCTCCGGGCCGGGTGCGGTCCAGGTCTCCTTCGGCGCGACCGCGCCGAGGTTCAAGTCCGGGCCGAAGAAGGGGCGGTGCAACCCCAACGCGAAGCCGTTCGCGAAGGGGGCGGTCGCGAGCTTCCTGGCCAGCGTGGTGCTCACGGTCAGGAAGTAGTCACCGCTGACCGGTGACCAGCAGCAGCCCAGGCCCCGTGGACGCAGACATCCACGGGGCCTGGTTCTTTTCCGGGCTGAAGTGCGCCAGCCAGAGGATCAGCAGGTCATTGGCCGGCGGTCACGGCCTTGAGCTCACCGAGCGACTCCTGGATGAGCTGCGCCAGGGTCCGGTGGTTGGTTTCGCTGACCCAGCGCGCGAACGCGATCTTGAAGATCGCGACCCCGGCCTCCGCCGTCAGGCTCGCGGCCGGCTCAGCGACGCCGCGCTCGCGCAACGTGACGGCCAGCGCCGCGGACAGCGTGGCCAGCTTGACCAGCTCGCGTTCTTGCAGGTCCAGGTTGGCCGCGATGGCGGCCTGGCGCATTCCGGAGTAGGCGCGGCGCTCCTCGAGCGGGACGGAAGCGGCCTCGAAGGCCGCGGCGACCGCGTCGATCGGCGCCACGGAATCAGGCGTGCTGGCCAGCGTGCTCACGAGGAGGTCCTGCAGCGGGCCCGCTCCCCCGAACAGAACCTCACGCTTGTCCGCGAAGTGCCGGAAGAACGTCCGCTCCGTCAGTCCGGCCCGCGCGGCGATCTCCGCCACCGTGGTCTGCTCGAACCCGCGCTCGCTGTAGAGCTCGAGGGCGGCCCGCTCCAGCCGGCCGCGCGCATCTGGCTCCCACCGGCTCATACCCCTGATCCTATCTGACGGCAGCGGCTGACATCGGTGACGGCAGCGACTGACATCGCGTGGTACTGTGATGACAGCAACTGACATGGATTTGCCGTCGCACACATCATGCGCTGGCCATCGGCTATCGGAGGGTTTCTCATGCGTGTATTCGTTACCGGCGCGTCGGGCTGGATCGGCTCCGCCGTCGTCCCCGAGCTCATCGGCGCGGGCCATCAGGTCACCGGCCTCGCCCGCTCGGACGCCTCGGCCGCCGCGCTCACCGAGGCCGGCGCCGGCGTGCATCGCGGCAGCCTCGACGACCTGGACAGCCTGCGGAGCGCGGCTGAGGCGTCGGATGGCGTGATCCACCTGGCCTTCAAGCACGATGTCGCGTTCTCGGGGGGCTTCCAGGACGCGGCCCAGGCGGACCGCCGTGCCATCGAGACCTTCGGCGAGGCGCTGGCCGGTTCTGGCCGGCCGTTCCTCATCGCCTCCGGGACGCTCGGGCTCAAGCCGGGGCAGGTGGCGACCGAGCAGGACGACGGGCACGCCCCCGGCTTGCCCGCGGCGGATCTGGCCAGCGGCCCCGCGATGCGGCTGGCCAACGCGGAGATGACCCTCGCCCTCGCGTCCCGCGGCGTCCGCTCGTCCGTGGTGCGGCTGCCTCCGACGGTGCACGGCGACGGGGATAACGGCTTCATGGCGGCCCTGGTCGGCATGACCCGCGGCCGGGGCGTCTCCGGCTACCTCGGCGACGGATCGAACCGCTGGCCTGCCGTGCACCGCCTCGATGCGGCGAACCTGTTCCGCCTGGCCCTGGAGCAGGCCCCGGCGGGGTCGGTGCTGCACGCGGTGGCCGATGAGGGCGTGCCGATCCGCGAGATCGCCGAGGTGATCGGACGCCACCTGGACGTGCCGGTGGCCTCCATCCCCGCCGAGGAGGCAGCCGCGCAGTTCGGTTTCCTGGCCGGTTTCCTGGGCCTGGACTCCCCGGCCTCGAGCACGCTGACCCGCGAGCTGCTGGGGTGGCACCCGACGCATCCCGGCCTCATCGAGGACCTCGACAAGGGCCACTACTTCGGCTGACCGCTGGCCTCATCGGCCGCGACTAGGGGCGTGCCGCTGGCCGGAGATTACCGGGCCCCGGCTCCGGCGCAGATTGCGATGATCTGCACCAGGGCCGGGGCTCAGCCATTCGGGATCAGCCACCCGTGTACGCCGGGCCGAACACGACCAGCAGGGCCAGGTCCTCGGTGACGTCGACGAAGCGGTGCTCCTCGCCAGCAGGCACGAAGATCACCGAGCCGGGGCCCACCCCGGCCGCGCCGTCCGGCGTCGAGATCCGGGCCCGGCCGGCGGTCACCACGTAGATCTCGTCCTCGGCGTGCGGGCCCTGGTCGTCTACCCCGCCCGCCGGTATGCAGTAGGTCCCCACGGACAGGGCCGGACCCTGAAGTGCTCGGCCCAGTCGTTGGCCGCGCCCGCCGCCGGCGCCGCCCACCGGCCCGCACCCTCGATGATCTGCATGGCCGAAGCCTAGGCCCCAGGGCGGCGGTAGTCATGGTCGCTGACGGGCGGCCTGACCCGGCCGCCGACCGTGCTCGTGAACTGGTGGGCGATACTGGGATCGAACCAGTGACCTCCTCGGTGTGAACGAGGCGCTCTCCCGCTGAGCCAATCGCCCTGGTGCCCTCAAACGGCCCGGCTCCTTACGGCCGGAACGCTCGCGGGCCAACACAGACTAGCGCATCCGCGCCACCGCGGCGCCGCCAGGCGCGTCCGATTTCCCCGGCCGCGGCGGCGCCACGGCGGTTCCCGGCCGGCGGCGCCGCGGCGGCCCGGCTGGGCGGACACCGGCCGCCGGTGCCGGGCCAGCGGGCGGACCGCCCGGCCGCAGGCCCGGCGCTGCTCAGACGGCCCTGAGCGGCCCGGACAGGCGCCGGGAAGGTACACCGGTTCCCGGGACCAGGGAAGATCACTTAGGTGGCGCATAAGGGCTCTGGCGCCCTTACCGGCTGTGGCCAGGAATCCCCCGCCGGCACGACTCCAGCCCCTTGTCCCGTTGAATACGAATAATCGCTACGAGGGAATTAAGTCGCGGAATGTCGTGATTCCGGACGACCCTGCGGGAAAGTCTTGGCATCGGGTAGTGCGCCCAACCCGGAAGCCTGTATGCTTCCGCATCGGACAAAGCACGACTGTTCGCTATCTGAACGCAAACCCGGAGGTGCGCGCGGGATGCGAAGCGAAAATTTGGCCCCATCGCTACTGAGAGCGAGATCACAGCGTGTTGTTCCTGGTCACAGGAACAGGGCTGGGTCATGATTGCGTTGAGACGCGAGAAGCGTTTGCCCAGGTCACGACTGATATGGTGCGTGGTGACCGAGGTTAGTAGCGGCAGCGTTCGCGGAATCCTCCTACAGAAGACTTTCGTGCCTGCGTGCCTCGTCACCCCGTGAGACGGCATCGCTGGATGGATGAAGCCCGGCGTTCCGGGATGAGACAAGGCAAAGGTTTGGCGAGGCAATGAACAGCAGCAACACCGTCGCAGCCGAGCTCGGCCTCAGACTCGTGGTTCCAGAGCACGATGGCGTTCCTCTCACGGCGAGTCTTCACTACCGGGCCGAGGATCCATACGCCATCCGCATGGCGTTTCATGTGGGCATGGACGAGCCGGTTGAGTGGATCTTCGCCCGGGACCTGCTCGCGGGCGGGATGACCGAGCCGGCCGGAGACGGTGACGTCCGGGTTTGGCCGGCGGACACGGCGACCGGGCAGCGGGTGCTGAACATCTCCCTGTCCTCGCCGTTCGGCCAGGCTCACTTTGAGGCCCCGCTGACCGCGCTGGCCGGCTTCCTGCTCCGCACGTTCCAGGTGATCCCGGCCGGGCGGGAAGGCGAGTACATCAACCTGGATGGTGAGCTGAACCAGCTGCTGCGCCGCAGCTGAGGCACGGAGCCCCCCGGCCGAACCCCCGGCGGGCGGGCTGACAGGCTAACGCGGTATTGAGGGGCGCCAGGACCGGGGCCGCAATCCTCGTCATCCAGCACCGGCAGGTGATGGGATGGTGACGGCAGGACGTTGACGAGTCCCGGCCGGACTCGGCGTGGAGGCCTCACCATGGACCAGCCCAGCGGCTCCGCCGCTCTTCCCGCCCGGTCGGCTCCTGGCGTGCAGGCGGCCACGCCGGCCGGCCCGGCCACGGGGCCGGGGACAGTGACCCCCTGCAGGCCGCGTGCCCGCCGTGGCCTGGGTGATCGCCGCCGTGTTCGTGGCCGTCGAGCTCGCGCTGAGCGACCGCTACGGCTTTCTGCAGGACGAGCTGTACTTCATCGACGCCGGCCGCCACCATCTCGCGTTCGGCTACGTGGACCAGCCGCCGCTCGGGCCGCTGCTGACCCGGGTCACGGACGTCCTGGGCGTCAGCCCGACGGCGGTCCGGATCGTCCCGGCGCTGGCCGGCGGGGCGGTCGTGGTCATGGCGGCCAGGTTCGCGGTGCTGTTCGGGGCGGGCCGGTTCGGCGGGGTACTGGCCGCTCTGGCCATGGCGTGCACTCCCGTCCTCATCGGCGCCGACCACATCGGCAACACCACGCCACTGGACCTGCTGGCCTGGACGGCCGTCCTGCTCTGCGTCACCACGGCCCTGCTGCGGGACCGGCCACGCTGGTGGCTGGGCGCGGGAGCCGTGGCCGGGGCCGGGCTCGAGGCCGACAACCTGGTGGTCCTGCTGCTGGCCGGCCTGGCTCTCGGGATGCTCCTGTCGGTGCATCGCCCCGTGCTGCGCACGAGATGGCCCTGGCTCGGTGCCGCCATCGCCGCCATCCTCTGGGCGCCGGACCTGATCTGGCAGGCCACGCACGGGTGGCCGCAACTCGCCATGGCCTCCGCCCTGCACCACGAGAACACCACCCCCGCCGAGTACTCGGGCGGGCTGCCGGCCCAGTTCCTCTATCTGGGACTGCTGATCGCGCCCCTGGTGGTCGCGGGCTTCATCCGGCTCTGGCGTGTCCCGCAGCTCCGGTTCATCGCCATCGCCGCCACGCTCATCGTCGTCTACGTGCTGGCCTGGATTCCCGGCAAGCCGTACTACAGCGACGGGATGGCGGCAGCCATCCTGGCCGCCGGGGCCGTCGCCACCGAGCGGTGGGCCGCCCGTGGCACCCGGCCGCGGGTGCGGCGGTGGATCCTGGTGGCCGCGTCCGTGGTGGGTATGGCCCTGATCCTGCCGACCATCCTGCCCTTGCTGCCCATCGGTGACGTGCACGACCTGCCCGCGGCCGAGCAGCGCAGCACTCTCGGGGACACCGTCGGCTGGCCCCAGCTCGCCACCGCGGTGGCCGCGCAGGACGCGGCCCTGGTGCGGGCGGGCCACCGGCCCACCTCGATCTTCACCGGATGGTACGCAGAAGCCGCCACGCTCGACGTCCTGGACTCGGCGGACCACCTGCCCCCCGTGCTCTCCGGCCACAACGCCTACTGGACGTGGGGACCGGGCACAGCCTCCGACCGCACGGTGCTCGTCGTTGACGCGCTGGGGCGGCTGCGGCCGTACTTCGCCAGCTGCCGGCTGCTGGCCACCCACAACGTCCCCTACCACGTGCAGAACGACTGGACCGGCCTGCAGATCGGCCTGTGCACCGGCCCGGCCGCCAGCTGGCGCACGCTATGGCCGCACCTGAAGCACTATGGCTGAGCGCACCGCGGGTGACCGCACCGCTGCTGACCGCACCGCTGCGGGAGCAATGCCCTAGGGATCGAGGTCCTCGGCGGAGCGCTCGGCGAAGATGTCCGCAGCCTTGCGGGTCACCGGGCCGGGGACCGCGGGCAGCAGCGCCCCGTCGACGCTGCGGATGGGCTGCACATCCCGCGTGGTCCCGGTCAGGAACGCCTCCCGCGCCTGGGCCAGCGCGCTCAGCGGCAGGTCCTCCTCCACGGCGCCGGCCCACTCGATGACCAGCCCCCGGGTCACCCCGGCCAGGCAGCCCGCCGACAGCGGCGGGGTGACCAGCCGGCCGCCGGCCACCACGAACACGTTGGTCCCCGAGCCCTCGCAGAGGTTCCCGGCGAGGTTGCCGAAGATCGCCTCCGCGGCGCCCTGCTGCCGCGCATAGGACAGGGCCACCACGTTCTCGGCGTAGGAGGTCGTCTTCACCCCGGCCAGGGCGCCCCGCTCGTTCCTGGGCCAGGGGAAGATCGCCACGTCGCAGGTGGGGGCGGCGTCGCTCAGGTCGCCGAGGATGATGATGGTGGCCGGCTCGGTGGCCGTCCGCAGCGAGCCCAGCGCCGACTCCCCCGCCGTGACCGTGATCCGGATCCGGGCCCGGTCCGGGTGCCCCGCCGCGGCCAGCACCGCGTTGACCCCGGCCCGGATCTGCTCCAGGTCCGGCTCGGGCAGCCCCAGGCCCTTGGCGGAGGCGCTGAGCCGGGCCAGGTGCCGGGTCAGCGCGAACGGTACGCCCCCGGTGACCTTGAGCGCCTCGAACACCCCGTCCCCGGTGGTCAGCCCGTGATCGGTCACGGGTACCCGGGCCTGGTCGTCCGGCACGAGAGTGCCGTTCATCCACACCGTCACACGACGACGCTAGCGCAAGGTGCCTGCGGCCGAACTGGCCGTTGCGGATAGTGAGGGCAGCAAGGCGTCGACTGCTTCGATCTGCTCGGCGACCTCACGGTCCACGGGCATCATCGGCACCCGCGCCCGGATGGCCGCGTGCACGGCGCGCAGGGGCTCGCTGGGGGCGGCGATGCCGGCCCGCAGGTCGATGCCCTGCGCCGCGCAGCAGACCTCGACGGCCAGGCAGGTCCGGACGTTCGCCACGACCTCGCGGAGCTTGCGCACCGAGGTCCAGCCCATGGACACGTGGTCTTCCTGCTTGCCCGACGTCGGGATGGTGTCCACGCTGGCCGGGTGGGCGAGCACCTTGTTCTCGCTGACCAGCGAGGCGGCGGTGTACTGGGCGAGCATGAAGCCGGAGTTGGTGCCCGCGTCCGGGGCCAGGAACGGCGGCAGCCCGCGGGAGAACGCCGGGTCCAGCATCCGGTCCACCCGGCGCTCGCTGATGCTGGCCAGCTCGGCGACGGCCATGGCCAGCATGTCCGCGGCGAACGCGAGCGGCTCGCCGTGGAAGTTGCCGGAGGTCATCACCTCGCCGTCGCTGACCACGATCGGGTTGTCCACCACCGCGCCCAGCTCGATGTCGATCACCCGGCTGGCGTGGGCCAGCACGTCCCGGACCGCGCCGTGCACCTGCGGGGCGCAGCGCAGGCAGTAGGCATCCTGGACAGCGTGCCGGCTGTGCCGGTGACTGGCCAGCAGCGGTGACCCAGCCAGCAGGGCCCGCAGGTTGGCCGCGCTGTCCAGCTGGCCCGGGTGGGGGCGCAGGGCCTGGACCCGCTCGTCGTAGGGCCGGTCGGTGCCGAGCAGCGCCTCGATCGACAGGGCGCAGGCGATGTCGGCCACCTGGACCAGCATCTGCGCGTCGTGCACCGAGAACGCCAGCAGGGCCTGCATCGGCTCGGTCCCGTTGACCAGGGACAGGCCCTCCTTGGGGGCCAGTTCCAGGGGGACGAGCCCGTGCTCGGCGAGCACCTCGGCGCTGGGCCGGCCCCGCGGCGGGTCGCCGGGGCCGCGCAGCCGTCCCTCGCCGATCAGCGGCAGGGCCAGGTGGGCGAGCTGGGCCAGGTCGCCGGAGGCGCCGACTGAGCCCTTGGAGGGGACGACGGGGAGCAGGCCGAGGCTGAGCAGCTCCAGGAGGCGGCGCGGCAGGTCAGCGCGGACGCCCGAGTACCCGGCGGCCAGGGTCCTGGCGCGCAGCAGGAGGATGGCCCGGACGGTTGCGTCGTCCAGAGGGGCCCCGGTGCCCGCGGCGTGCGAGCGGACGATGGCGCGCTGCAGCCGGGCCAGGTCGTTGACGCCGACGGGGGTGTCGGCCAGCGCGCCGAAGCCGGTGTTCACCCCGTAGACCGGGGTGTCCCCGGCGGTCGCGGCCTCGACGACCCCCCGGCTGAACTCCATGGCGGCGGGCACATCCGGGCCGAGTTCGGCGGTGGCCTCGCCGCGGGCCACGTCGATGACATCCTGGACTTTGAGGCCGTCGCCGGTGACGATCACAGTTCGCATGGCTGACAGCCTGCCATGGTCCAGCCGAAAGTCGGGGCCGGGCCATGCTTCGGCGCTGGCCGAAGCATTATTCGGCCAGAGTCGGAGCATGACTGACGAAGCGGACCTGAACCCCGGACAGCCCGTGGCGGCGGACCTGAATCCCGGGCACGTGATGGCAGTGGACCTAAATCCCGGGCAGCTGGTGACGGCGGGCGTGCAGACCTGCCTGGACCTGGCCCGGACCTGGCACGCCTGGGATGGCCGGCCCATCGCGCGGGCCACCGACGAGGGCCTGCCGAACACGTGGACCCCGCACAAGGCGCTGCGCCGGATCGCCGATCACCTGGTGGATCACCTGCACCAGGTGGAGGCGTTGCTGGCCGGGGCCACCCCGCTGGCTGATGAGTGGCACGGCCGGAGCGTGACGCTGGACGCTGACTGGGCTCGCTTCACCGAGCCGGACTACGCGGAGGCGCGCTCCCGGCTGCAGCGCCTCGGACGGTGGTACGTGCTGCGGTACGAGACAGTTGGGGCGGAAGCGTGGGATCTGCCCCGGCCCGGGTCCTGGACACTGCGCGAGATCGCCGAGCATGTGGCTGGTGTGAGTTATTACGCCGAGCAGGTCGGTTCCCTGGCCTGAGGGCCGCCCGGCCCGGTGGGTGCCGGCGGGGCGCCTGCGCGGTGGGGCGTCTGTGCCATGGGTGCCGGCGGGCGGCCGCACGGTGGGGCGTCTGCGCGATGGGTGCCGGCGGGCGGTGCCGCCACGGTGGGCGCCGGGTCGGCCGGCGCCGCCGCCGTTTCGGGGCGGCGCGCCGCGGCCCCGAGTTTGCTCGCGCGCCAGGATCGGCTACAGTTCTGAACGCACGCCGCCGCTGGCGGGGTGCAGCACACTCGCCCTGGCGAGTATGCGGACGTGGCTCAGTTGGTAGAGCATCACCTTGCCAAGGTGAGGGTCGCGGGTTCGAATCCCGTCGTCCGCTCGGAGGCGCCGGATTCCGTCCCGCAGGCCGCTGGCCCGCACGGTTCTTCGGATGTCCAAAGCCATGATTCCCCAGCAGGGAACGTTGGCGCTGGCGGAGTGGCCGAGTGGCTTAGGCAAGGGCCTGCAAAGCCCTGTACGCGGGTTCGATTCCCGCCTCCGCCTCGAGGGCGGTTAGCTCAGTGGGAGAGCGCTTCGTTGACACCGAAGAGGTCACTGGTTCAATCCCAGTATCGCCCACCAGTTTGCGCAGGTCAGAGGCCGGTTCCCGGGGACGGGGACCGGCCTCAAGATCATTTGCCATCAGTTTGCCATCAAGACACGCCGGTGTTTTGCGGCAGGAATTGAACAAGCCCGGCACTCGGACGGCACTGAATTCCGGCTCTGCCGGAACCTCGCGAGCGCAGGGGCTCGCCGTCGGATCATGTAGGCGTCTGGGTTCCAGCCTCTATTCTTGAGGTGACTGGAGGTAGGCACGTGAGGGTTGAGGCTCCGCGGCGTGCCGTCACGCTGGACGAGGTACGCGCGCATCGCGATGCGATCACACGGCTCGGCGAGCGCTTCGGCGTGCGCAACATCCGGGTCTTCGGCTCGGTGGCCCGCGGCGAGGCAACCTCCGGCAGTGACCTGGACCTGCTGGTCGACGTCGAGCGCGGCCATGGCTACTTCGATATGGCCGGGTTCGCCCTAGGCGTCGAGGACGAACTTGGGGTGATGACCCAGGTGGCGACGCCGGGTGGGCTGAAACTCCGGATCCGCGACCGGGTGCTGCGGGAGGCCGTCGCCCTGTGAGGCGTGACAACGAGCGGCTGGCCGACATCCTCGAAGCCGCGCGAGAAGATCGCCGTCCGGGCCGTCAAAGGCCGGGCGGCATTCGACGACGACGAGGACACGCAGATCGTGCTGGTGCACCTGATACAGGTGATCGGGGAGGCCGCGGCCGGACTGTCCGATGAGTTCATCGCCCAGCACCCCGGGGTGCCCTGGCGCCAGATCATCGCCACTCGCAACCGCGTCGTGCACGGCTACTTCGAGGTCGATCTCGACATCTTGTGGGACGTGGCGGTGATCGATGTGCCTCAGCTGGCCAGTCAGGTTCTTGCGATCCAATCCGGGGACGCTGCCGACTAGAGCCTGCGTGCCGGATAATCTGGTGCGCCGCCTGGTGGCGCGTGGTTACGATGCCGCCGTGCCTGAACCGAGCGCAGGCCTTGCGGACATTCCCGACCTGCCCTGGGCTGTCGCTGTCTCATCGCCAAGTCCTGGCCGAGCTGGCCGTGGCGGGGTGGGTGCCATGCGGGGTGGGCGACTGGGCGGTGGCGCTGCGGTCCCCGGCGGGACACATCGCCGTCCGGGTATGCCCGTTTGACCCTGCGTACTGGGCATTCGTGGACCTGTGCCGCGAGTGTGCCGGCAATCGGTGGCTGCCGAGGATCGAGCTGGCGGCCGGCCTTGAAGGTGGCGGTTCGGTGGTCTTCCTGGAGTTCGTCGTCCCGGTGGACCATCCGGTCGATAAGCAGTTCGCCGAGCAGTGGCGGGCCAGGGCAGACGATCCGGAGTTCGCAGAGGTAAGCCGGGCGGCGCGGCGGATCCACGCGGAGTACCAGAAGTCGACGCCCTGGTGGGGCAGGTGCGACCTGGACGACGAGCACATCTACAGCGCCGCTGGCCGACCGGTGCTGCTTGACGTGTTCTGCATGGCTGGGTCGGACTTGTACCAGGCGATCCTGGATGACGTCGCCGCAGTGTACCGCCAGATTCCGCGCGAGCGGATGCGCTACGCACTGGACATTCCGTATATCGCCCGGGAGAACAGCGCTGCCGAGATCCTGGCCCTCAGAAAGGCGTGGGCGCGCGGCACCGAATGACCATCTGGCACCGGGCCAAGAAGCCAGCCAGTCTTAAATAAGCGCCGCGCCAGATGGAGCGCCCCAGACCTCGCCCCTGTTCGGGGAGGCAGGCCTGAGCGTGGCTAACGACGGGTGAACGTGATGTGGGTGACGCCGCTGGGGGAGCTCACCGACTCGATGGCGAAGCCCTCCTCCAGGCCCTCCAGTCCGTCCCAGACGGACTCCCCGCGGCCCAGCAGGATCGGCACGACCGCGACGTGCATGTGGTCGACCAGGCCGGCCGCGAGGAACTGGTGGACGGTGGCCGGGCCGCCGCCGATGCGGACGTCGAGACCACCCGCGGCCTCCCTGGCCGCCGCGAGCGCCTGCTCCGGGCTGGCGTCGATGAAGTGGAAGGTGGTGCCGCCCTTCATCTCGACCGGGGGCCTGACGTGATGGGTGAGCACGAAAACGGGGGTATGGAACGGCGGCTCCTCTCCCCACCAGCCCTTCCACTCCTCATCGGTCCATGGCCCGCGCTGGGGGCCGAACTTGTTGCGTCCCATGATCTCTGCGCCGATGCCCGGCCCCCAGCTGCTCGCGAAGGCGTCGTCGATGCCGGTGCTCCCGCCTGGCTGGCCCTGCATGACGTGAAATGAACGGGTGCCGGTGAACCATTGCACCAGCCGGTGGCCGGCATGCCCGAAGGGTGCCTCCAGGCTCTGGTCAGCACCAGCGCCGAAGCCATCAAGCGAGACGGACATGTTGTGAACACGAACAAGTGACATGACGGGAGACCTCTCTGGCCGAAGCTGAGTTCATCAGTGCTCATGGTGTGGTCGCAGCCAGGATCGCTTGCTCGACATCTGAGCACCCATGGGAACCTGAGCACCGGCGAACGGCAGGCACTCATACAGGGCAGCGAACTGTTTGACGTGCGTTAGCGAGAGGCTACGCGTAGCGGTCAGGGGTAGTTCCTGGACGCGCGATGCAGAGCCTGGGCGGCCAGCTTGTCGAGCTCGGCCCGCACCTGCGCCTTCTCGGGGACGCCAAGGTCGGCGTAGAGCGCCAGAGCGCGTTCCCAGTACCGTGCCGCCCCGGTTACCGCGGCCTACAAGGCAAAACACGCACCCGCGGCCGTGCCGAACGCAACGCCTTGGCAGCTCCCGTCCGGTGCCACCCAAAGCGCAGGCGGCCAGGAAGGCCAGGAAACGGCCATCTGATCTCAGCTCCTTCCGTTATCCGAGCCGGGGGTGGGCGGCAGCGGGCGCAGGTGATGTTCCGGCACTGCCCGCTTCGAGTCGTCGCGTGCCAGTTCTGCTGGTGGGTCGCGGAACGCTTCGCCGACTGCGCCCGGCGGCTGCGGGTGCTCGCGTGCCGTGGATCGCGATTCCTGCTTGCCCGGGATGGTCGCGAGCGACCGCCGAGCCTTGTACCGGCGGTGATGCCGCACCCCCAGCACGACGCACAAGACACCGACAACGACCCCTCCGACGAGCATGCCCACGCTGACCCAGTCGTGGTGGCCGGAGGAAACCCTGCCCGCGCCATAGGCGGCCGGTCCGACCGACAGCACGAACGCGGCCCCGGCGAAGAAGTTCCAGATCGCGAACTGGCCGAACTTCATCCTCAGCGCGCCTGACACCAGCGCGGGCGTGAAGAAGACCGCCAAGCGCCCCCACTTCTGGTAGACGTCTTCTCCCTTAGCCATGGTTTTCTTGCGCCATTGCAGGGCGGGTCCAGGATGCTCGAGAATCCGCCGCCCCCAGTGGTCCCCGATCTTGTAACCCAGCAACCCGCCGATCTCATTGCCCGCAGCCGCGACGATGAGGACCGCGACGATGTTGAGCTCGCCCTGGCTGGCGAATACGGCGGCGGTGCCGATCGCGACGGTCCCGATAAACGGGACACCCATGTACCCGGCCGCAGTGGCGGCCAAGAGGGCCACGTAGGCCCAGGCGCCGAGGCTTTGTCCCTGGCTAGCGGCGGCGAGCGCGTGCATGCTTGTCCCTGCCCATGGCGCCGCCCTGCCCGGAAGGCATGGCGTGCGGCCGCGCCTGGTTCATTAGCCCTCGTTCTCGGTTACCTGCCCTGCTCCCGCGAGAACCAGCGGGCGTTTCGGGATCCATGGCACGGCCTCTCAGCTAGCGGCATCGTCCGGTGCGTCCGGCGGCGATCGGGCCTCACAGAGCTGCACCGAAACCATGGGGACCTGACCGCGCTCGGCAGGCCCTGGTCAGCGGCTTGTGTCAAGTGTCGGCCGTTCGCCAGCCCGGCATCTCACCCCTTGGCGGATGAGATTTCGCAACGGGGTTCGGGGCCGCCGACGTCCTCGAAGTCGCTGGCGATCGAGCCGCTGATCAAGCTGGGGAACACCCGACCCGAATGGCATGGGGACCGGCCTGTCGCTGGGCTTAGGGTGTGGCGTTCGTCACGGGGCCGGACTGGCTCAGCGCGTGTCCTCCTGGCCGGCCTGGTGCCCCTCGCTGGCCTGGCGCTCCTGGCTGGCCTCGTGTTCAGCCAGGGCCGCCCCACGCTCATCCGCCGGGGCGCCGATATCCCAGGCCGAGCCTTCGACGGCGGGCAGGCCACCGATGATCGGGACGACCGATCCGTCCTCCCCGGCCACCTCACCCGTTTCCATCAGATATCCCGGGTCATCGGCAGGCTCGGGAGCCGGCTGCTCCTCCTCATGGGCCACCTCCCCCGGCTCGGGCGGCGTTGAGTCGGGCGGGTAGTTCTCGGTCACCTCGGCCATCTCCCTCAGCAAGCACAGTCACGGTCGGGCGCAGGAGCGCTGTGGCTAGCGTGCCCGAAGGGACAAGACCAGACCAACTCGGGTGGTCAGGCACCCAGTCGGACTGCCCTCCGGCGACGGTACCTAAGCGGCCGGCCGGGGCAGCACCCGGGGCGGGAGGGACTGACGGTGGATGCTTCGGCACGCGGGCAGCGGATCGCGCGGGCACGCCTCCGCCGCGGCCTGTCCCAGGCAGCGCTGGCCGGGTTAGCTGGCCGGCCGGAAAGCTGGCTGTCCCAGGTCGAGCGCGGCCGCGCCTGGCCTGCCGGGCCTGATCCGGCGGGAGGACATGCCCGGCGGCTGCCCCGGCTCGGCGAACGGGTCCACCCCGTCGATCAGCAACGTGGGCGAGCCGGGCATACGCCACCGGGCTGCCTCGGCCCGTCGGAGATCACCTGGTGCGACACCGAGACACCCGCCCGGCCGCCAGGACAGCCGCAAGCCGGTACTTCAGGACAGGCGCATTCGGGCAACCCGGCACGGCCAGACGGTCAGCTGCATCCACCCAGCTCCTGTCGCCCGGCTACCAGGGCAAGTGACGGTTGAGCCACTGCAGCGCAGGCCCGATCACCGGGCGCTGATGCCAGCCGCGCGCCATGACTTGCCCGCGAACCGACTCAGCGGCACCGCGCAGCGTTTGCCGCATCACCGTGGCTTGATGGTCCCGGGCCCGCCGCCGCAGAAAATGGACACAGCTGATGCAGATGCCTACCTCGGGATGGTTACCGAGGTGGACCAGCGTGTCCTCCGACCTGGGCTGGCCGCAGCACCAGCACCTGCTCTGGCCTGCCTGGTCTGTCGCTGTCTGAGTCTCAGCGCTCATGACGGCTCCCGTCTGCTAACAGCGAGTGTAGGCGCCCGGCCGTAGGCGGCGGCGGGCCTCCCGGTTGAGCCGCGCGACGCCGGACAGGCCGCGGGCGGTCAGCCGGGTGGGCTGAAGCTCCAGGTGATCGGAGAGGCCGCCGGCAGGCGGGCATCGGTGGTGGATGGCAGCCGAATAATCCGGTGCGTTGCCCGGTGGCATGCAAATACGATGCTGCGGTGCCTGAACCAAGTGCAGGCCTTCCGCCCATTCCCGACCTGCCCTGGGAGTCGCTGTCTCATCGCCAGGTCCTGGCCAAGCTGGCGAGAGCGGGGTGGGTGCCATGCGGGGTGGGCGACTGGGCGGTGGCGCTGCGGTCCCCGGCGGGAACCCTCGTCGCGCGGGTATGCCCGTTTGACCCGGCATATTGGGCGTTCGTGGACCTGTGCCGCGAGTGTGCCGGCAATCGATGGCTGCCGAGGATCGAGCTGGCGGCCGGCCTTGAAGGTGGCGGTTCGGTGGTCTTCCTGGAGTTCGTCGTCCCGGTGGACCATCCGGTCGATAAGCAGTTCGCCGAGCAGTGGCGGGCCAGGGCAGACGATCCGGAGTTCGCAGAGGTAAGCCGGGCAGCGCGGCGGATCCACGCGGAGTACCAGAAGTGGACGCCCTGGTGGGGCAGGTGCGACCTGGACGACGAGCACATCTACAGCGCCGCCGGCCGACCGGTGTTGCTTGACGTGTTCTGCATGGCTGGGTCGGACCTGTACCAGGCGATCCTGGATGACGTCGCCGCAGTGCACCGCCAGATTCCGCGCGAGCGGATGCGCTACGCACTGGAAATCCCGTATATCGCCCGGGAGAGCAGCACCGCCGAGATTCTTGCCCTCAAGAAGGCCTGGGCCCGCGGCGCCGAATGAGCGCGTGAGGCCGGGCCAAGAAGCCGGGCCGTGGCCACGGCGCGATGCCGGCGCAACTCGCTGAAGCAGCGTCGCGCAGCAGTACGGTGTGGGCGTCCTGGCCTGGGGCCGCTCGTTCAGCCTAAGCGGGCTCGTACCGCTCGCCGAGAGCCTTGGCGACCTCAGCCATGAACGGCGGTGAACAGGAGCCCATCTCTTTGACCTCGCCAAAGTTGTCGAAGAACCACAGCGGGCCGGCCTCCGTCGTCTCGCCGGGAGACAGCGCCTGGTCAAAGACGGCTATCGCTCCGGCCTCGCTGATCCAGGCGGTCTGACCGGCGTCGTCGGCAACCTGCCAGCCCTCAAGGATCAGCCGGCCACCGCTGCCGTAGATGCGGATCTCCCGGGCCGTGGCGCCTTCACCGCTGACCACGACGCGCTCGTACTCGTGGATCTTGTTGTCATCGCCCATTCTGGGAACCTTCTTCCCTGGCGGCCGTCATCTTGCCGGCTGGGTAGGGTGCCGCGGTCCGGCCGCGAATTCACGCGGAGCTACCCCAGGCATCCTGCCCAGCCCAACCCGGCGTCTCACCTCGGATGCGAGACGATCCCGGCGGCTAACGAGACGACACCGTCGCCATCTCGGCGTCGCGTGGGACGTGGACTAGCCAGGTGGTGGCGGTAGCGGGAACGAGGCCGCGAAGGCGGCTGTCTCAGGCGGCGGAGCGCTCGCTGAGCGGGCGGCGGCGCAGTTCGGTCTTCTGGATCGCCGGCGGCACGTATGCCTGGTCGAGGGGGCCGATGTCGGTTCCGGGCGGGACGATCTCATCGATCCGGTCGAGGACATCGTCGGAAAGGACGATGTCCACCCCTGCGAGAAGGTCGTCGAGTTGGGCCATGGTGCGGGCACCGAGCAGCGCGCTGGTGACCCCCGGGTGCGAGATCGCGAACGCCATCGCGAGGTGGGGCATCGACAGCCCCGCTTCTTCGGCGAGCGGGATCAACCGCTCCACCGCGTCCAGGCGCCGCTCATCACTGAACGCCGTGAAGAATTTCGCGCGAGTGACGTCGTTGTCCTGCCCGCGGCGGACCCGGCCGGTGAGCATGCCCTGACCGAGTGGTCCCCAGGCAAGAATGCCCATGCCGTACTGCTGCGCGACCGGAAGGACCTCACGCTCGATGCTGCGGTTCAGGATCGAGTATGGCGGCTGCTCGGTACGGAACCGCTCCAGGCCGCGCCGCTCGGCGACCCAGTGCGCTTCCACGAGGTTCGAGGCCGGCATCGTCGAGGTTCCGAAGGCGCGGATCTTGCCACTGTGCACGAGGTCGGTCAGCGCGGAGAGCGTCTCCTCGACATCGGTGTCGGGATCGGGGCGGTGGATCTGGTACACGTCGATGTGGTCGGTCTGCAGTCGCTGCAGCGAGTTCTCCACCGCCGTGATGATCCATCGCCGGGAGGCACCCTGCTGGTTCGGGTCGGTACCCATAGGACGGCCGACCTTCGTCGCGAGGACCACGTTGTCACGGCGTCCCTTCAGCGCGCGGCCGACGATCTCCTCCGAATCTCCGTAGGAGTCCGCGGTGTCGACGAGGTTGATGCCGGCGTCGAGCGCCTTGTGGATGATCCGGATCGAGTCCTCGGGGTCGGGGTTGCCGACCTGAGTGGCGAACATGAGCGCGCCGAGCGCGTAAGGGCTGACCTTGATGCCGGTCCGGCCAAGGTTCCGGTACTGCATGAGGGTTCTCCAGAGGTGAGCGTGACGTGTGCAGACGCCTCCGCCGACGTACACTGGCCCCAAACGGAAGCTCTTTCCGGAACTATACGGAATCCCTTTCCGGTTAGCAACCAGGAGGACCATGGCACCCGAGTCGGTCAGGACGACGGCTCCGCCGGCCGGGCGCAGTACCGCCCCGTCCCGGCGTCAGCGCTCCGACGCACAGCGGAATGTCGCCGCCCTGGTGGAGGCCGCAAAGACCGTGTTCGCGGGCCGTGGTGTGGACGCGCCCGCGAAGGAGATCACGGATCTTGCCGGAGTGGGCGTGGGCACGCTGTACCGGCATTTCCCTCGCCGATCCGACCTCATCGTCGCCGTGTTGCAACGCGAGATCGACGCGTGCGTCGAAGCTGCGGAAGAGCTCGGGGCCACGCTCAGCCCGTGGGAAGCGCTCATGGGCTGGATCGAGCGCTTCACGGCCTTCGTCGGCACCAAACGTGGGCTCGCCGCAGCCCTGCACTCCGGTGACCCGGCCTACGATGACCTCCCGCAGCATCTCCTGGACCGGCTCGAGCCGGCGCTCCAGACGCTCCTCGCCCGAGCGGTAGACGGCGGGTACGCGCGCAATGACGTGACGGCCCGGGAAGTCCTCATGGCCATCGCCCTCATTTGCCAGCCGGTCCGCGGCGAGCAAGCGAGCTTCAATCAGCGCATGACACAGGTGTTCATGGACGGACTAGCCAGCAGGGGTTAGACGTAGCGCCCGGGCCGCCGGCGCCAGGGGACCCGGTACCGGCGGCCCGGTTGCTGTCACGGCCGGCCGGCGCCGGGCACCTCGACCGGCAGGGCGAGGATCTCCCCCGTGCGCGGCCCTGTGGCGAGGCGTTCGAGGTTGGCTGGCGCGCCGTCGGCCATGTGCCACTCGGCGGTGCAGACGAACAAGGTCCGCCGGTCCGGGCCGCCGAGCATCAGCGCGAACGGCGCCCGGTTCTCCTCGAGTTCGACGTGTTGCAGGACCTGGCCGCCCTCGGCGACGCGGGCGACCGAGAACCCGCCGGCCGACACCCACACCGCGCCCTCGGCGTCCATGCTGATGCCGTCCGGCCCCAGACCCTCGGCGAAGACCCGCCGCCCCGACAGCCCGCCGTCGCCCTCGATGTCGAACGCGGTGAGCCGGCCCGCGAACGACTCGGAGATGATCAGCGTCCGGCCATCCGGGGTGATGACCATGCCGTTGGGGAACTGGATGTCGTCGGCGACCTGACGCAGTTGCCCGTCCGGCGTGATGAGCTTGATGTAGCCCGGCTCGGGCGGCGCACCAGCGGCGAAGTCGAAGTCCGCGCCGTTGACATAGGCGTTGCCGCGCACGTCCACGACGATCTCGTTCGCCCGCTGCCCGGCGTGGACGGCCATCGACCCGTCAAGCTCCTGGCGCCGGACCTTGTCGCCCGTCGTCAGCAGTCTGCCGTCGGGCAGCCAGTCGATGGAGTACCCCATCGAGTGGCTGGCCGGATCGCGGGTGAGCATGACCTCCGCCTTGCCGTCCAGGTCAACCGCCATGACCTGCCGGTCGATCCAGTTACAGAACCACAGCCGCCCCTCATGCCACCGCGGCGACTCAGGAATTCCCAGGCCACCGAGCAGGACCTTCAACTCAGGCATGACGCTCCTCCTGTCCTTCGGCCGCCGGTCTCAGGCCAGCCGTCTACCTCCTACACGAACGGCCACGAGCCCGATCGACAGGGCGCCGGCGTAACCGCTTCGGAAATGGAGCGGCGCTTGCCCCGGCGGCCACGGGAGACGCGCGCCCAGTAGCTCAGCGGGTGGATCAGGCCATGGTGCAGTGCCGCTGACGACGTGCCCCCGGCAGGAAGCTCTCGCGTGGAGCGCCGCCAGCAGACCGAAGAAGAGGGCCGCCAGGCGGCCAGCGGCACGAAGGTGGCGATCAGCTTGTCGCGCCGGCTCCATGTCGGGGAGGGCCACAGGATCAGCATCCCGAAGCCCAGCGGGGCTAACGCGTCGGTGCCTCACTCATTTCGGGCGGCCTCGGGTCCCGTGATCCGGTTGAGGAGCGGGAACGTCGAGGCGATGATCGCGAGCGAAACCGCAAGCCCGCAGGCGACAGTGGCCCAGTACGAGATGCCCGGGATGCTGAAGGCGATGCCGACCTGGGAGCGAAGGTAGAGGGCAGCCGACACGAGGCCAACCACGATCGACACTGCGGCGACCAGGAGGAGTGGCAGCGCACTCTCCAGCGCGACGACGCGATGCAGGAGCGCGGTGGGGACCCCGGTGAGCCTGAGCAAGCTGAACGGGCGCTTCCGCTCGCCCAGCCCGGCGGCGATGCTCACGGCGAGACTGCAGGCGGCGATGATGAGGCTCGCCACGATGACCACGTCGGTCATGTCCTGGATCATGGCGAGGAGGCGCGCGGTCAACGGATCGAAGGCATCGACTGCGACCGGAGTGCCCTGGAAGGGCAAGGCCCGCTCAAGGGTGGTCCGTGCCCGCTCGAGCGAGCCGGGTGACCCGTCCGTGGCGACGACGACTGCATCCACGGGACGACGCGCGGCGCCCGCCACCGACAGGTTCGCGGACGGCCAGACCGTCGACGACGCGTGCGAGTTGTGCCCCAGGATGTTCGAAAGGAAGTAGCCAACGTCCGCCACCGGCACTCCCGGCGCGCACTTGCCGATCGCGGGCGTCCGCGCCAGCTGGCCGCACGCGACGACCCCGAACGAATTCCGCAGCGGACCCTGGGACGACGCCTGGTGGACCAGCGTCACACCGCGCACTCCGGGTGCCGTGCGGAGCTCGGCCAGCACCTGGCCTGGCACGGAAGGAACGTGGGCGGAGGCGGGACAGTTCGACGTCGAGAAGCTGCAGAACGGGTCGGCGAGGGTGTCATTCCCGGCGCTTCCGCCGCCGGTGCTGCTGGTGCTGCTGGCGGCGGCGATCGAGCTGAGCGCCCCGATCGCGGCGCTGGCCACGAAGAGGGCGATCACGAGCCCACTGATGAACCGGAAGGCCGCCTTGGGATTGTCGAGGAGCCGGCGTCCGGCGATAAGGGTAGAAGGGCTTCTGGCCCGGCTGGCCATCAGCCGTGCACCCGCGGTCGTGAACCACGGTCCGGCGAACACGAGCCCCACCACCAGGAGCACGAAGCCCGCGAGCAGCTCGAGAAGCTGGCCGCCGATGGCGGCCGGCTTGCCGGCGGCGTCGAAGTACGCGAGCACGGCGATGCCGGCCAGTAGCGGGATGATCCGCACGATCCGCGGTGGGCGGGACGATGCTCGCCGCTGCACGCCGAGCGGCGATACCTGGACCCTGCGCAGCGCGAGGCGCGCGGACACGACAGCGGCGGCCGGGACGCCGATCATGGCGAACACGATGTCGTTCCAGTGCAGCGAGAGGTCGCCTTCGGCGAGGGGCGCCCCGGTGAACGGCACGTAGTAGAGCAGCGGGCGGAAGACGAAGAAGAGCGCGAAGCCGACTGCGACGCCCGCGACCGCCGCGACCACTGCCTCCACCGCGGACACCACAGAAATCTGATGCGGCGTGGCGCCGACGAGGCGCATCGCGGCGAAGCGCTCCTCGCGCCGCGCGGCCGACAGCCGGCTGGCGGTCGCGATCAGGATCAGCACGGGAAGCAAGAGCGCGACGGCTCCCCCGGCCAGGATGAACTGCAGGACGGGTCCGCTCCCGCTGGCGCTCGGGCAGGCGTAGCAGTTGGCCAGCGTGCGTTGGATGGCCCCCACCTCGACCGCACCAGGCGCCCGCGAGAGCTGGCGCTCGGTGTGGCCGATGATGATGATCAGGGAGTTCGGGGACGGCAGCGCCGCCGCGCCAATGGTCCCGATCTGCCGGCCCGGATAACGGTCACGAAGCTCATTCGCCGGTTCGGACCTAAGAAGCGCCGTCAGCGCAGGCGAGGCGTCGTACTCACCCGGTCCCGGCAGGTGCGCAATCCCCGGCGGGACCGGAGCGCCCGGCCCGTTGGCGGCCACGTCAACCTGGTCGATCGCCTGGTTGCCGAACTGGTCGGTGCCTGACAGCCACCACAGCCCGGCGGGTGCCGGGGTCGGCCGGGACGCCTGCGCCGAGGTGTCGAGCCACGCACCACGGCCGGTCTGGGCATGCAGCCCGTTGACTCCGGCCAGGCAGGCCAGAAGCAGGCCGACGCCGAAGGCGACGGCTGCCGCGGTGACGAGGACGCGCAGTGCGGCTTCACGTCCGCTTCCGAGCGTCAGGCGCAGGCCGAGCCGAATCATCCGGCCACCGCCGCGGTGGTGGTCACTCGCCCGTCGCGGACGATGACCTCGCGGTCGGCGTAGGCGGCGACGCGGGGCTCGTGGGTGACGAGGACGACGGTGGTCCCTTCCTCGCGCGCCGCACCAGTCATCAAGCCCATCACGAGCTCGCCGGTGAGCGAGTCGAGCGAGCCGGTTGGCTCGTCCGCAAACAGCACGTCCGGATGGGCGACGAGACCGCGCGCCAGCGCGACGCGCTGGGCCTGCCCGCCGGACATCTCGCCAGCGCGGTGACGTTCCAGGCCATCGAGCTCGAGCCGTCCGAACCAGGTCCGCGCGGCGCGCAAGGCCTCCTTGCGGTGGGTCCCGCCGAGCAGGAGCGGCAGCGCGACATTCTCCTCCGCGGTGAGCTCCGGGACGAGCTGGCCGGACTGGAAGACGAAGCCGAAACGGTCCCGGCGGAGGCGGCTTCGCTGCTCCTCGCGCATCGTGTCGAGGCGCTGACCGTCGAAGGAGACCTCGCCGGAGTCCGGAGCGAGGATGCCCGCCAGGCAGTACAGCAGGGTGGACTTGCCCGAGCCACTCGGGCCCATCACGGCGAGGACCTCGCCGCGCCGCACGGACAGATCGGCACCGCGAAGCGCTGGCGTCTGTCCGAAGGAGAGCACGAGGTCGCGCGCTTCGCTGATCACGCTGCCGGACCGGACCGTGGAGGTGCTGCTCGTGCCGCTCACGACGCCACCTCCTCGGCGAGTGCCGCGAGCCGCGCCGCAGTCAGGTCGATCCAGCGCAGATCGGCCTCCAGGTGGAAGAGCCCATGGTCGGCCAGGAGCGCGTCAACCAGGTGGCCCTGCTGCTTGAGGTCGGTAAGCTCGCGCATCCGCCGGAGGTGCGCGGCCCGTTGCGCGTCGAGGTACTCCTCCGCCGGACGGCCGAGCATGAGGGAGAGAACGACCTTCACGAAGAGGTCGGTCTGGAGGTAGGGCTCGGGCGGGATCGGCTCGCCGAGCCACGCCTCGACCTCGTACTTCCCGGTCTGGGTAATGACGTAGCGCTTGCGGTCTGGCCCGGCTCCCGGCTCCGCGTCTCCGGCCACCGCCTTCCCGTCCCGCGCGAGACGGGCGAGGGTGGCGTACACCTGCCCGAAGGGCAGGGGCCGGCCCCGGCCGAAGTAGGCGTCGTAGTCGCGCTTCAGGTCATAGCCGTGGCTCGGTTCGCGATCCAGGAGCCCGAGGAGAGCCATGGGAACACTCATACTCGCGAGCATACGCTGAGTGTATACTCAGACACAATAGTAGCCAGGAGCCGCCGGGCGTTCTGCATGTGATCGTGTGCGGTGCCCGGCCGCGTCGCGCCCGAAGAGTCAGGACAAGACCAACTCCGCTCGATACGCAGCCCGGCGGCGGCCGGCCCGGATCGACTGACCGGGCCGGCCCAGCTTCGGCCCTGCTGCCAGCCCAGGGGTGGCCACCCTGACCTGGGAATCAAGGTAACCGTCAAGGCAACGGTCTGGCTGCCTGCCCAGGCTCACATCACATGCTTGACCCGCGACCCCCGACCCGCGGCCGGCGGTGGCACCGGCCATCCACCGCCCGCTCCCTGTGTTCCCGAGCTCACCGGAGGCACCCAGTGACCAGCCCAGGCCTCGCCCACCAGCCCGCGGCAGTGCATGCTGAGCGGGCTACGCCGCAGCATGCCGCCACCGCCAGTGAGCGCGCCGGGGGGATCAGATGCCCCTGACACCGGAGGATGTGCGGAACTGGGAGTTCGGGACCACCAGGTTCCGGCCCGGGTACGACCAGCATGAGGTAGATGCCTTCCTGGAACTCGTCGAAGAGGAACTGGTTGACCGGGACCTGCAGGCTGAGCAAACGGGGGGCGAGCAGACGCGGTGGTTTGATCCCAGCCAGGAGCCGGCTCCCGGACCGGGGTGGCAGGCAGACCCGGGCCCGGTGAGCGCGCCGCCGGCTGCTGAGGGCACGATCACCGCCGCGGCCCGTCTGCTGGAGATGGCGGAGGAGTCGGCAGCCGGCACGGTCGCCGGGGCACGCCGGGAAGCGGACGACATCCTGAACCGGGCCCGGGCCGAGGCCAGCACCATCCTGACCGCGGCACGGCGCCAGGCCGCGCAGGTCACCAACGATGCCCAGGTCCTCGCGGAGCAGCTTGAGCGGAGCATGCAGGAACACCGCGACGGCGCCCTCCGGCCGCTGACTGAGCAGCGTGACGAGCTGCAGCGCCATATCGCCGGGCTGCAGGCGATCGCACGCGAGTGCCGCAGCAGGCTGCGAGCGTATGCGGACGAGCCACTGCCCGGCCTCGACGCCGAACCCGCAGACCAGCAGACGGTCCGGATCGGCGCCGTGGTGCCGGTCTCCGCGGGCGCCATCATGCCGCCATCCGGCAACGGCTCCGGCGAGGCTCCGGCAACGGCAACGGCAACGGCAACGGCAGTGCGCCAGAGGCCTGGACCGTCCCTGGCGCGCGTCAGGAACCCGGCCCCGCAGTCCTAGGCGGCGGGCCGTCGTGAGCCTGGCTGCGGCCGGCACCCGCCCGGCGGCGCCGCGGCATCGGATGGGGCGGCCTGGCGAAGCCCTAGCGCAGGCTCGTCACCGCGCAGGTCTCAGCGTGGCCCAGGTCAGCGAGCAGACCCGGATCCGGCCGCTGATCATCCGCAGCATCGAGGCGGGCGATTACTCCCTGTGCGGCGACGGCTGCTACGCCCGGGAGGACATCCGCAGCATCGCCGAAGTCGTCGGGGCCGACCCCGGGCCGCTGATCGAGATGTATGACCGGGTCCGCCGGGCGCCCGGGCCCGTCCCGGCCAGCCCGGACGAGGCGCCTGGCCCGCGCAGGCCGGCCTGGCACCGCCGGCCGGCCTTCCTGCTGGCTTTCGGCGTGGCAGCCACCATGCTCACCATCAGTTCCGTCGGGTACCGGTTCATGCACGAGCCCCGGCCCGGGCCGGGGGCGGCCGCCGTGACCGCGGACAAGCACACCAGCCTGCTGCACATCACAGTCGGGTACCCGGGCCAGCCGGACGCGGCACCAGCACCGGGGCCTGCACCGGCGCGGCATCCAGACCCGGAGCAGACGCTGCGCCGTGCGCACTCGATGGCCCCGGTGAGCGCGGTTGCGTTCGGCCCGGACGGCCGGGGCCACGGCGACGATCCGCGGGGCGCCTGGCTCGCCATCGATGGGCACCGGCGCACCGCATGGCACACCGGCAGGTACACGACCGCCCGCCCCGGGACCCTGCGCCCAGGCACCGGCCTGCTGCTGGACATGGGCCATCCGGTCAAGATCACGGCGATCCGGGTCACGCTCGGGGCGGCCGCCGGGGCCAGCTTCCAGATCCGCATCGGCGACCAGCCCAAGCTGGCGGACCTGCGGGCGGCCGCGAGCTCGGCGGGCCCAGGCGGAATCGTGAGGATGACAATGGCCCGCCCGGCGACCGGGCGCTACGTCCTGGTCTGGTTCACCAGGCTGCCCCCTGGCCCCGGCGGGACGTACCAGGCCGACGTCCATGGGATCGGCGTGAAAGCCCGGAGCTGACGGACCTGGCCTGGAGCGGATAATCCCGGGCCAGGTCCGGTATCCGGCTGCCGGTCAGCCCGTGATACTGGCGAACATGCCGGGCTCGTAGGACCCCCCCTTCTGGCGCACGATCACGGCGAGCCGGTTGGCCGCGTTGATCATGGCGACCAGGCCGACCATCGCGGCGATCTGGTCGTCGTCGTAGTGCTTGCGCACCTGGGCCCAGGTCTCGTCGGACACGCCGTGGCTGGCGTCGGCGAGCCGGGTGCCCTCCTCGGTGAGGGCCAGCGCGGCCTGCTCGGCCTCGGTGAACACGGTGGACTCGCGCCACGCGGCGACCAGGCTGAGCCGGACCGGGGTTTCACCGGCGGCCACGGCATCCTTGGTGTGGATGTTGACGCACCAGCCGCAGCCGTTGATCTGGCTGGCGCGCAGGCTCATCAGTACCTGGGTGGCCTTGGGCAGCGCCGACTGGTCGATCACCAGGCTGACGTTGTAGATCCGCTTGGCGATCTTGGCGCCGATCTCGTTGGTGATCAGGTCGATACGGGGTTCCATGACGTCGTCCTCACTCCTGGGGTCGCGTGCCACGACTTGGGGTCGCGTGCCGCGCGGATCGTTCGCGCGGCGTCCTGACGAACATGGAGATGCCGGCGACCCGATTCCTGTGACGCCGCGGCCCGCTGACGTGCGGCACCCGGCCGTGGGTGTCACACCGTGGGAGGACCGGCGTCTTGTGCGTGTGGCACGGTCGAGCACGGGCAGGAGCCAGCTATGAGCGAGCACAGTGAGCCAGCACCGGACCCAGCCGGGCCGCTCGCTCGTGACGGCCGCAAGGACTGCGCCACCGAGGCGTTCGTCGCCCATCGCAACCTGCTTTTCACCGTCGCCTACGAGATGCTCGGCTCGGCCGCCGACGCCGAGGACGTCCTGCAGGAGACCTGGCTGCGGTGGGCAGGCGTCGATCTCGGCACCGTGCGGGATCAGCGTGCCTACCTGGTCCGGATCACCACTCGCCAGGCGCTGACCCGGCTGCGTACGCTCCGCCGCCGCAAGGAGTCCTACGTCGGCCCCTGGCTGCCCGAGCCGCTGCTCACCGCGCCCGACGTGGCCGAGGACGTCGAGCTGGCCGAGAGCGTCTCGATGGCGATGCTGCTGGTGCTGGAGACGCTCATGCCGACCGAGCGGGCGGTGTTCGTGCTGCGCGAGGTGTTCGCCCTGGAGTACGACGAGATCGCCGAAGCCGTCGGCAAGAGCCCGGCTGCGGTCCGCCAGATCGCCCACCGGGCCCGGGCCCACGTCGCCGCGCGGCGGCCGCGCGGGGTCGTTTCCGCCGCCGAGACCCGCGGCGCGCTCGAGGCGTTCCAGCGGGCGATCGAAACGGGTGATCTGCAGCGCCTGCTCGACATGCTCGCGCCGGACGTCGTCCTGCTGGGGGACGGTGGCGGAGTCGTGCAGGCCGTGGTGCGGCCCATCGTGGGGGCCGGCCGGGTGGCTCGCCTGCTGACGGCAGGTCTGCCCAGGATCGGCGGCCAGGTGTCGGTCGAGCCGGTGCAGATCAATGGCTGTCCGGCCCTGATCGTCCGGCTCAACGGTGAGATCGACGATGTCGTGGCGGTGCGGATCGACGACGGCCTGATCACCGGGCTCTACGTGGTGCGCAATCCTGAGAAGCTGTCGCGTGTCGAGCGGGAGACCGCGGTGAGCCGCTGAGCCCGAAGACCCCCACCGCATTAGCCGGGCAGGGCCCGGGGCAGCCCGAACCTGGCGAACAGCCCGTCGTCCCCGAACCGGGTGACGGCGCAGATCTTGTCGCCGGCCAGCGTGAGCACGATAAGGCTATGGACGTGCGCCACCGGCGCGTCCGGATCGGCCCGGTAGTAGCCGAACGCGGGCTGGTGGTTGGCGCGGGCGGGCACCAGCCGGGGCACCCGGCTCCCCCACCAGGCCATCCGGGCCCGGAAGAACCCGGCGATCGCGGCGTGGCCCTGGTATTCCAGCGGCTCGGGCGGCATCGTCAGCCACGCGTCCTCGGTGAGCAGGGCCACCAGGCGGTCCGTGTCGGCGGCCTCGAACGCGTCCGCGAACCGGCTGGTGAGCTCGCGCTCCCGGGCCGACCGCGGCGCGGGCGCGCTGTCCCGGCCCGCGGCGGGAAGCTGGGCGGCGAGTGTGGCGCGGGCCCGCTGCAAGGCGCTGTTCACCGATACCTCGCTGACTGCGAGCATGCCGGCCGCCTGCGCCGCGGGGTAGCCGAGCACGTCGCGCAGCACCAGGACGGCGCGCTGCCGGGGCGGCAGGCGCTGCAGCCCGGCCACGAACGCCAAAGCCACCGCTTCCTTGGCCTCGTAGCGTGCTTCGGGACCGGGTGCGGCGTCGGGCAGGTCATCGAGCAACGCGTCCGGGTAGGGCTGCAGCCACAGCGGCTCGGCCCGGCGGGTGGGCTCGGGCGGGGGGAAAGACCACTGGTACCTGGCCGCGGCCGCCGGGCGGCGGCCGGTGTCGCGCAGCACGTTCAGGCACCGGTTGGTCGCGATCTTGTACAGCCAGGTGCGCACCGAGGCGCGTTCCTCGAACTGGCCGAGCCCGCGCCAGGCGGCCAGCAGCGTTTCCTGCAGCGTGTCCTCGGCGTCCTGGACGGAGCCGAGGATCCGGTAGCAGTGCAGCTGCAGCTCGCGCCGGTGGGGGTCGGTGAGCTCGCGGAACGCCTCCTCATCGCCCGCCCGGGCGCGCGCGAGCGCCGTCGTGGTCACGATCACATCCTCACATCCCCTCATCCGGGTCCTTAACGGAACGACACCAGCCGGGCCGGAAACTCACCGGCCAATTCGCGGCGGCCGCGGTGTCTCAACCAGCAGCAAGCATCACCACGCAAAGCTGGAGGACACGTGAGCACCGCGAGCAGGCAGGACGCCGTGACCCGCGCCCAGGGCTGGGCCCTGGCGCTGGCGTCGGTGGCGTCGTTCATGGTCGTGCTGGACCTGCTGGTCGTCGCGACCGCGCTGAACACGATCCGCCGCGACCTGGGCGCCTCGATCGGGGAACTGGAGTGGACGGTCAACGCCTACACCCTGGCCTTCGCGGTGCTGCTGATGACCGCGGCCGCCGTGGGCGACCGGTTCGGCAGGCGGCGGGTCTTCGCCATCGGCCTGGGCGTGTTCGCCGCGGGCTCGGCGGCGTGCGCGCTCGCGCCCGGGGCCGGCCCGCTGATCGCGGCGCGCACGGTGCAGGGCGTCGGCGCGGCGATGGTCATGCCGCTGGCGCTGGCGCTGCTGAACGCGGCCGTCCCGCCGCAGCGCCGCGGCTGGGCGATGGGCATCTACGGCTCGGTGACCGCCCTGGCGGTCGTGGTGGGGCCGGTGCTCGGCGGCGCGATCACCCAGGGCATCGCCTGGCAGTGGATCTTCTGGCTGAACGTGCCGATAGGCCTGATTACCGTCACGCTGGCGCTGCGCTACCTCGGCGAGAGTTACGGGCCGCGCGCCCCACTGGACCTGCCCGGCGTGGTGCTGGGCACCGGCGCGGCGCTCGGGCTGGTGTGGGGCCTGGTGCGCGGCAGCTCGGCCGGCTGGACCAGCCCCGAGGTCGCCGGGACGCTCGCGGTCGGCGCGATGCTGGCCGTGGCCTTCACCGGCTGGGAACTGCGGGCCCGCGCGCCGATGCTGCCGATGCGGTTGTTCGCCATCCGGGGCTTCTCCGCGGGCAACGCCGTGGTCTTCCTCATGAACGCGTCGATCACCGGGGCGGTCTTCTTCATGGCCCAGTTCCTGCAGGTCGGCCTGGGCCAGGATCCGCTCGGCGCCGGGCTGCGGCTGCTGCCCTGGGGCGTGGCGCCGTTCCTGATCGCGCCGAGGGCGGGGAAGCTGGCCGACCGGATCGGCGAGCGGACGCTGGTCGTCTCCGGGTTGCTGCTGCAGGGCGGCGGGTTCGCCTGGATCGCCGTCATCGCCGCTCCCGGGCTGGCCTACCCGGCCATGCTCGCGCCGATGATGATCTCCGGCGCCGGGCTTGGCCTGGCCGTGCCCGCGGTCACCAAGGCCGTGGTCGGCTCGGTCCCGCGCGGCGACATCGGCAAGGCGTCGGGCAGCTTCAGCATGATGCGCCAGCTGGGCGGCGCGTTCGGCGTCGCGATCCTGGCCGCCGTGTTCGCCACGGCTGGCGGCTACACCTCGGCCGCCGCGTTCAGCGACGGGTTCGCGCCTGCCATCGCGGCCGCGGCCGGCCTGGCCCTGGCCGGCGCCCTGGCCGGGCTGGCCCTGCCGGGCCGGCCAGGCCCGGCCCAGGACGCGCCGGCCGGGCGGGTGGCCAGCGAACAGCATGCTTAACTCAGGGCAGGCGGCTTCACGCCTCCGGGCCGTAGGCCGCGGCGATGTCCTGCGAGCTGCCCCACCGGCTGTAGGTGGGCGACTGCGGCCAGCCCTCGGGCGAGTCCTGCCACTCCTCCTGCCGCCCGTAGGGCAGCAGGTCGATCAGCGCGAAGGTGTGGCTGAGCTGCTCGGTGCCACGGCCATTGGTGTGCCAGGTGCGATAGACGGTGTCGCCGTCACGCAAGAACACGTTGACAGCGAACCCGCCACCCGCCGGCGCGCCGACGTCGGCGCCGAAGGGGCTGTTCGCCGTGGAATACCAGGGCATCTTGTTCCCGACGCGCCGCTTGTAAGCCAGCGCCTCGCCGATCGGGCCCTGCGTGACGATGACGAACCGGGCGTCGTAGCTCTCCAGGAACTCCAGCCGGGTGAACTGCGAGGTGAACCCGGTGCAGCCCGGGCACTGCCACTGCTCGCCGGGAAACCACATGTGGTTGTAGACGACCAGTTGCGGCCTGCCGTCGAAGATGTCCGCCAGGCCGACCAGCCCCTCCTCGCCTTCAAGGGTGTAGCCGGGCATCTTCACCATCGGCATCCGGCGCCGCTGCGCGGCGATCGCGTCGAGTTCCCGGGTCGCGGCCTTCTCCCGGGCGCGCAGTGCGTCGAGCTGGGCCTGCCAGGTGCCGGCGTTGACGATGGGCGGCAGTGCGCTGGTGGTCATGGCTTCCTCCGGGGTGGGCCTGGTAGCTGGCGGTTCGCAGGTATGGACGCTGCCCGGGCCGCGAACTCATCGGTGGCCGGCGGCCCGGCCGGAAGGCCGCCGGCTGACCGGCGCCCGACAATCGGGAGCGTGGGCGGATGCCCGCCCTCCCCGCCTGGGTATCAAGGAACTGGGAGGCACAGGCCCCTGGCCGGCCCGGGAAGGGACACGATGGACAGCCTGCCGATCGGTGACTATGCGCTGCTGTCGGATTGCCGCTCCGCGGCGCTGGTCAGCCGGGACGGCTCGGTGGACTGGCTGTGCTTCCCCCGCTTCGACGGGCCGTCGGTCTTCTGCCGCCTGCTCGACCCGGCCGGCGGGTGGTTCGCGATCCGGCCCGCGGGTGAGTTCCAGGCCCGCCGACGGTACGTGGACCAGTCGATGGTGCTGGAGACCACCTTCACCACCCCGGGCGGCACGGCCGTGCTCACCGACGCTCTCGCGGTCGGCCGCCATGAGCGCGGTCACGACCTGGGGGCCAGCTCCCCGGGTATTCTGCTGCGCCGGCTCGCCTGCACGCGCGGCGAGATCGAGGCGGAGGTCAGCTACGCGCCCCGGCCGGAGTACGGCCTCATCCACCCCATCCTGGTTCCGATCCCCGGCGGGCTCGCCGCCCGGGGCGGTGCCGACCGGCTGCTCTTGTCCACCCCGGTCGGCTTCGGCGTGGACGGCGCCACCGCGACCGCCCGGGTCCGGCTGTCCGCCGGGCAGGCCGCGGTGTTCGCGCTCGGCCACGGGCAGATGGCCGGCCCGCCGCTCGCCCCATGGACCGCGCAGGAGATCACCGACTGGCTGGACGACACGGCGGCGGGCTGGCGGTCCTGGTCGGCGTTGCACCAGAACTATGAGGGGCCATGGCGGGAACTGGTGCGCCATTCCGGGCGGGTGCTTCAGGCGCTGACGTTCGCGCCGACCGGGGCGATCGTGGCGGCTCCGACGACGTCGCTGCCGGAGACCGTCGGCGGCGGGCGGAACTGGGACTACCGCTACACCTGGGTGCGCGACGCCAGCCTGGCCATGGAGGCCCTGTGGGTAGCGGCCTGCCCGTTCGAGGCGAACAAGTTCTTCGTTTTCCTCGCTGATGCCGCCGCCTCCCAGCTGCAGCACGGCGCGGACCTGCAGATCATGTTCGGGATCGGCGGCGAGCGCGACCTGACCGAGCGGGAGCTGCCGCACCTGGCCGGCTGGCGGGGCAGCCGCCCGGTCCGGGTCGGCAACGGCGCGTGGCTCCAGCGGCAGCTCGACGTGTACGGTGAGCTGCTCGGCGCCGCACAGCGGCTGGTCAACCAGCTCGGCGACCTGGACCCGGTGACCAGGCGGTTCCTGTCCGCGGCCGCGGACACTGCCGCCGCCCGCTGGCGGGAAAAGGACCAGGGGATCTGGGAGATCCGCGGCGAGCCACAGGACTTCCTGTACTCGAAGCTGATGTGCTGGGTGGCGCTGGACCGGGCGATCAGCCTGGCCAGCCTGCTGAGTGCCGAAGACCGGGTGACGGACTGGACGGCCGCCCGGGACGAGATCCGGGCGGCCATCCTGGAACGGGGCTGGAACGAGCGGGCTGGTGCTTTCACCCAGGCGTTCGGTAGCGAGGATCTCGACGCGTCGAGCCTGATGCTGACCATCACCGGGTTCCTGGCTGGGGATGACCCGCGGATGAAGGCGACCATCGACGCCATCGCGCAGCGGCTCACCGACGAGCGCGGGCTGGTGTACCGGTACCTGGCTGACGACGGCCTGTCCGGCGAGGAAGGCACCTTCCTGCTGTGCACGTTCTGGCTGGCGCAGGCGCAGGCACTCGGAGGCGAGGTCGAGGCGGCCACCGCGACCTTCGAGCGGGCCGTGGCCGCCATCAACGATGTCGGCCTGCTCGCCGAGGAGATCGCCCCCCGCCACAGCGAAATGATCGGCAACTTCCCGCAGGCGTTCAGCCACATCGGCCTGATCAACGCCGCGTGGGCCATCACCCAGGCCCGGTCCCCCGCGCCCGGGTGATGAGCACGAGCCTGGGCCAGCGGGTGCGGTCCGGGCCGCGGTGACCGCCACCGTTTGACGCAACCAGCGAGTTGCCATAGTATGGCAACCGCTCAGTTGCTACTAAGTGGAGGCTGTCATGGGTTTTCCTGATCGCATCGAGCGGACCGTGGAGCTCCCCCACCCGCCGGCCAAGGTGTGGGCCGCGCTGACCACGGCGGAGGGCCTGGCCAGCTGGTTCGGCCAGCAGGCCACGATCGACCTGCGCCCGGGCGGGTCGGCCAGCATGAAGTGGGACCACGGCCACACCGCCGACATGCGGGTCGAACGGGTCGAGGAGCCGACGGTGTTCGGCTACACCTGGCACATCTACGGCCTGCCCGATGAGGATCCGCGCCGCACCTATGTCGAGTTCACGCTCGAGCCGTCCGGGCCGGCACGCGGCTGACCGTGGTGGAATCCGGCTTCAGCCAGCTGCCGGAGGACGCCCACCGCGGGGCGTTCGACGGCAACACCAAGGGCTGGGCCAGCGAGCTGGGCGAGCTGGCCGACTACCTCGATGCCTCCTGACATCGAGCCTGAGATCGGGCCGGACATCGAGGCGATCGCGGAACAGGTCTTCGCCGCCCTGGCCGACCCGACCCGGCGCGCCATCCTGGCCGCGCTGGCGTCGGGCGGCCCGGCCACGGCCACGGACCTGGCCGGGCGCCTGCCGATCACCCGGCAGGCGGTCGCCAAGCACCTGGCCCTGCTGGCCATGGCGGGCCTGGTGACAGCCGAACCGGGCGAGCGGCGCCGGGTGCGCTACCGGCTTCATTCCGCCCCGATGCAGGTGGCGCAGCAGTTCCTGGCCGCGCTGGCCCGCGACTGGGAAGGCCCGCTCGGCGCGCTGAAGGACCAGCTCGACCGGGACGCTGGCTGATCACGCACTCACCGCCACCGGCACGGTGGCGGCCTCAACTGGAAGGCGGACATGACCATGAAGACTCCCCCGATCGTCACGCAGCCCGAGTGGGAGGCAGCGCGCCAGCAGCTGCTGGTGAAGGAGAAAGAAGTGTCCCGGGCCCGGGATGCGCTGGCCGCGGAACGCCGGCGGATGCCGTGGCTGCCGGTGGAGAAGGACTACGCGTTCGAGGGTCCTGAGGGCACGGTGAGCCTGCCCGGCCTGTTCGCGGGCCGCCGCCAGCTGATCGTCTACCGTGCCTTCTTCGAGCCCGGCGTGGACGGCTGGCCGGACCACGCCTGCCCGGGCTGCTCGCTGGTGGCCGACCAGGTGGCGCACGTCGCCCACCTGAACGCCCGCGACACCACGCTGGTGTTCGCCTCCCGCGCCCCGCAACCGGATATCGAGCGGGTCAAGGCGCGGATGGGCTGGGACATCCCCTGGTACACGATGACCGACAGCTTCGACGCGGACCACGGCGTCGACGAATGGCACGGCACCAACGCGTTCATCCGCGACGGCGACCGCGTGTTCCGCACCTACTTCGTCAACAACCGCGGCGACGAGGTCATGGGCGGCACCTGGGCCTACCTGGACCTGACCGCGCTGGGCCGCCAGGAGGAATGGGAAGACTCCCCCGACGGCTACCCCCAGACCCCGCCGTACTCCTGGTGGCGCTGGCACGACGCCTACGGCGACGGCGCATGAGCGCCCAGGCCAGCGGCGTGCGCACGGGGACAGCCACCACGGCCGCCGCGCTGACCGTGACCCTGGGGCTGGCTGCGGCCGCCTGGGTGGCCGCGGTCCGGCAGATGAGCGGGATGGACATGGGCGTGGCGACCCGGCTCGGCTCGTTCGCGTTCTTCGCCGCCGTGTGGGTGACGATGATGGCGGCGATGATGCTGCCGGGCGCGGTCCCGGCCGTCGTGCGGCGCGTCCAGGCCAGCGGCCGGCTGCGCGGCGTGCCGCTCTTCCTCGGGTCCTACCTGGCCGTGTGGGCCCTGGCCGGCGTCGCGGTGTACGCGCTCTACCGGCCGCACGGGGCTGTCGTGGCCGGCGCGGTCGTGATCGCGGCCGGTGCCTACGAGCTCACGCCGCTCAAGCAGCACTTCCGGCGGCGCTGCCAGGAAGCCGCCGGCTCCGGGCTCGGCTACGGGCTGTGCTGCCTCGGGTCCAGCCTCGGGCTGATGGCGATGCTGGTGGCGCTGAGCGTGATGAGCGTCATCTGGATGGCCGTGATCACCGTCCTCGCCCTCGGCCAGAAGCTCCTGCCCGTGAAGGCCGCCGTCGATGTGCCGCTGGCGCTGGCGATCGCCGGGCTGGGAATCCTGATCGTCCTCGCGCCCGCGACGATCCCCGGGATCACACCACCGATGTAAGGAGGCAACCATGAAGAAGCCCGAGGTGGCCGGCCGGGCCGCCTTCCAGGCCGAGCTGGACAGGCTGCGGGCCCGGGAGAAGGCGCACACCCGCGAGGGCGACGCGATCGCCGCGGCCCGCCGGCGGCTGCCCATGGTCGAGATGGACCCCGCCCTGACCGTGACCGGCCCGGACGGCCCGGTCACGCTGCTGGAAGCGTTCGAGGGCCGCCGCCAGCTCATCGCCTACTACTTTATGTGGCACGCCGGCCGGCCCGCCGCCGGGCAGTGCGAAGGCTGCACTTTCTATAACGGCCAGATCGGCGAGCTGTCCTACCTGCATTCACGGGACATCACGTATGCCGCCTTCTGCCAGGGCCCGTACGGGCAGAGCGTCCGCTACCGGGATTTCATGGGCTGGGACATGCCGTGGTACTCAGCGCAGGATTCCCTCGACGCCCTCCTCACCGGGCGCCAGATCGGCTTGTTCCACCTGGTGTGCTACCTGCGCGATGGCGGCCGCGTCTTCGAGACCTACTGGACCACCCGCCGCGGTGTCGAGGCGATGGACTACAGCTACGCGCTCATGGACCTCACCGTGTACGGACGCCAGGAGTCGTGGGAGGACTCGCCCCCCGGCTGGCCGCAGCAGTGCTCTAACACGCGCACTGACGCCGGGCCGCCCGGCTGGCCCCCGGTGCCGCAGTGGCCGGGCGGACGCCCCATCGCCCAGTGGCCGCGGCTGGAAGCCGGGCACTGCGACGACCTCGGCCCGGCCAGCGACTGAGCCGCTGGGCGCCACACGGAGGCACTGAAACCAGGCGCCGACCTCAGTCCCCGGTGGCGCCCTGCCCGCGAAGCCAGTCGATGACGGCCTGGTGGCGGGTGTCAACCTCGGCGGCGGCCTGCACCGGGGTCGTGCCCGAGGCGTAGTCAGGCGAGGCGTTGATGTCGGCGCCGCAGCCCAGGAGATACTCGGCCATCCGGCGCTGCCCCCCGCGGCAGGCCTGCCAGAACGCCTCGTTGATATCGTCCGCCGACGGGGGCGGATCGGCAGCCAGCAGCTCCCCGGCCCTCGGGCGGTCCCCGAGCGCAGCCGCCTCCCACAGGGTGCCGACCCGGGCCCCGCGGTCCACCAGCAGGCGGGCGACGTGCCAGCAGCCGTAGCCGACCGCATTGGCCAGCGGCGGGCCGAGCGCGATCGTCCCGCCCGGCGCCTCGATGTCGGCACCAGCCTCGATCAGCGCGGCGGCCACGTCAACGTCATCGCTGCTGGCCGCCCAGTGCAGCGGCGTCTCCGCATACCCGTCCGGATCCGCGCCTGTCGTCGGGGCATTGAGGTCGGCGCCCGCGCTGACCATGAGCCGGACCATCTCAGCACCGTTGGGGAAATATCCGGGCCAGTCGGCGGCGAAATGCAGCAGGCCTTGACGTCAGCCGCTTCGTTAGGTCACACTAACCGTTAGTGGATCCTGACCGAGTAAGTGACGGCTGGAGCGTGCTGGCGGACGGTACCCGGCGCGCCATCGTCAGCCGCCTGGCCGAGGGGCCGCAGCCGGTCGGCCGGCTGGCGGCGGAGCTGCCGGTCAGCCGGTCGGCGGTCTCCCAGCACCTCAAGGTCCTCAAGGACGCCGGCCTGGTCAGTGAGCGTGCGGCCGGCACCAGGCGTGTTTACCGGCTCAATCCGGCGGCCGTGGCCGCGTTGCGTGATCAGCTCGACGTCTTCTGGCAGCGGGCTCTGGCCAGCTACGCGGACGTTGCCGGGCAAGCAGCGAAGGAGCGTCCATGAATCAGGCCGAGGTTCCCGTCGTCCGCAAGCAGGTGGTGGTCAGCGCGCCGGCCGAGCAGGCCTTCAAGACGTTCACCGAGAGGTTCGGCGACTTCAAGCCGCCGGAGCACAACCTGCTCGGGGCCCCGATCGCCGAGACAGTCTTCGAGCCGCACGCCGGCGGGCACATCTACGACCGCGCGGTCAACGGCAGTGAGTGCCGGTGGGCGCGGATCCTGGCCTACGAGCCGCCCGCCCGCGTGGTATTCAGCTGGGACATCAGCCCGCAATGGCAGATCGAGACCGATCCGGGGCTGACCAGCGAGGTCGAGGTGCGGTTCGTGGCCGAGGGACCGGACCGCACCCGGGTCGAGCTGGAGCACCGCCACCTCGACCGGCACGGTCCCGGCTGGCAGTCGGTCCGCGACGGCGTCGACACCGACCAGGGATGGCCGCTCTACCTGGCCCGGTACGCCGCCCTGCTCGAAGGCCGCTGACAGCCGCAGCGCAAGGCGGCCGGGCGGGTCACGTCCGCTACGGGCACGACGCGGTGACGGTCATGCCGGTGATCTGGGCCAGCGGAATGCTCACGACCGGCTGGCCGCCGTGCGGGCTGAGCCGGAGCATTCCATGGCTGGTGCCCCGGGGAATACCGCAGGTGATGACCGGACCGCGGGCCACCCTGAGATAGGCCGGCGGTGCCGCCGGCTGCGCTGGTGCCCACCACGTGACGATGACGCCGGCCAGCAGGCAGATCAGCGCCCCGGCCACCGTGTACCTGCCCCGCTGCAGTCTCCGGGCGGCGTCGCGGGCCAGCTCCAGCACGTACAGATCGAGGGTCGTGTTCTCGCGCCGGATGTCGTCGAGATCCTCGGGCTTGACATTGGTGCCCGCCTCGGCGCCGAGCGCCTGCCAGAGCCCCACAATGGCCAGCGCCAGGCCGCCGCCGATCAGGATGGTGATGACCGCGCGCCATCCGGTGGCCAGGTCACCTGCGGTGTCACGTCCCTTGATGATGACACCGGTGGTGACCAGCGTGAGGAACGCCGCCAGGCCATTGCGCCACGCTTTTGCGCTGGCCCGGACGGCGTCCAGGGACCCGGCCGTGACGGTGGCGTAGCGGTCCCGGTCACCGAGGTCACTCGCGGTAGGAGCGCTGTCCGGCAGGCGGGCCGGCGGCGGGTTAGCGGCCATGCCCGGGCGGGCGGGCCTGCTGGATGGGGAGCTCGACCCGGAAGCTCACGCCACAGCCGGTTCTTCCCTCGGGTGCGCCCTGGTGAGCATCGCCGCAGCCACACGTGACGTCAACGGTGGTGTAACGCCATGCTGTGGCGGATTCGTCCTGGTCAGCCTCGGCCCGCCCGGTGCCCCGGACGCCGATCAGGCCGGGCAGCGCGGACAGGGTCTGCCGGTCATCGATTGTGTGCTGGCACCGCGGGCACCGGCCCCAGACCCGGGACGCGAGGACGTCGTCCCGGGAAATGACCTCCCCGTGCATATCCCCGCCTGCCTGGAGGCTCTGGTACGCCTTCTCAGTCCACGCGAAATCACTGGTCATCTCGTATGGCCAGTCGCCGGCTCCGGCGTCATTGCAGTCATGGGCACGCGCTCCGTTCCCCCCAGCGGCCGCCCAGATCGGGCCTACATTAGATAAGCACACCCGCAGGCCACGCGCGGGCGGGCCAGGGCAATTGTTGGCGCCCAAGCGGAATGGGGTTTCGCGCGGCGCCGGGGGGAGGGCCCGCGGATGACCAGATTCGGCCGCCGGGCACGGCGGCCAGCCCAGCGCGCCCAGGCGCCCGACCTGGAAATACGAAGCATCCAGGGAAAGCTGGCGTTCGCCAAATACCGCCAGACCGGGCAGTCAGAGCTGCTGAACGTGGCGGCGGCCGCGTTCCAGGACGCGGCCGCCGGCCGCCCTCCCCGCAGTACCGAGCGCGCAGTACACCTCGCCAACTACGCGGCCTGCCTGGAGGCCAGGTACAGCGACGGCGCTGGGGAGCCGGCCGACCTGGATATCGCCATCGCGAGTTTCCAGGAGGCCCTCGAAGCGATCACGGACCAGCATCCCGACCATGCCGGGATACTGTCGAACCTCGGCGCCTGCCTGCTCAGGCTTTTCGAGCGGGACGGGCATCCGGAGGACCTGGACGCAGCGATCATCCAGCAGCGGACCGCCGTGAACTCAACCCCCGGAATCACTCCAAGCGCGCCCTGCGCCTGTCGAATCTCGGTGCGTCCTTGCGCACGCGTTTCGACCGGGACGGCGACTCAGGTGACCTGGACGCCGCGATCGGATTCGGCCAGGAGGCAGCGGACCTGCTCCAGCGAGGCGACGCTCAGCGCGCCGCCGCCCTGACGAATCTCGGAAACTCGCTGCTGATCAAGTACCAGGAGACCGAGGAACTGGCCGACCTGGAGCGCGCGGTGCAGGCCCAGCAGGAGGCCGTGAACGAGACCGAACGAGGCCAGCCGGGCTGGGCCATGCGCCAGTCCAACCTGGGCAACTGCCTGGAGAAGCGGTACTGGGCCACTCACCAGCCAGCGGACCTCGACGCCGCGATCGCCGCCGGGCAGCTGGCGGCGGGCGAGCCGGCCATGAGCACCGATCGCGCCGGTTACCTGTCGAACCTGGCTGGCTCCCGGCACGCACGCTTCCAGCGCGACCATGACGCAGCGGATCTGTCCGCAGCGATCGCCGACGGCCAGGCGGCGCTGGAGCTGACCCCGCCCGGCCACCCAGACCGTGCGCTCTACCTCAAGAACCTGGGGAAGTACCGCCACACCCAGTTCGCCCAGACCCAGGATCGCGCCGACCTGGACGCCGCGATCGGGTACTGGCGTGACGCCAGCCAGGAGCCGACCAGCCCGCCCGATATGCGGCTGAGCGCGGCGCAACGGTGGGGCGAGGCTGCAGCCGAGGCCGGCCGGAGGCCGGAGGCCGTGGCCGGATACGTGACAGCGGTCGGCCTGCTCGCCGCGGTGGCCTGGACCGGCCTGGACCGCAAGAGCCGGGCCGGGCAGCTCGCACGGTGGACCGGCCTGGCCGCGGATGCTGCCGCGTGCGCCGTGCGTGATGGCCAGGGCAGGCTGGCCGTGGAACTGCTGGAGCAGGGCAGGTCGGTGCTCTGGAGCCAGGCGCTCAACCTGCGCACTGACCTGACCGAGCTGACCCGGGCGGCCCCGGCCCTGGCCGGGCGGGTGAATGACATCCGCAGCGAACTCGACCGGCCCCTGCCCGTGGACACTGCCCAGCCCGGATCGCCGGCCGGGGACGGTAACAGCGACCCGGCGGCCAGCCGCCGGTCCCGGGACCTGCAGGCCGCCATCGACCGGCGCAGGAGCCTGGCCCGGGAATGGACCAACCTCCTCGCGCAGGTGCGGGCCCTGAATGGGTTCGAGCACTTCCTGGCGGCCACTCCCTATCCGGAGCTGGCCGCCGCGGCGGATTCGGGCCCGGTCATCGTGGTCAACGCCAGCCAGTATGGCTGCCACGCGCTGATCATCAGGAAAGGCCAGGACCACCCGCTGGCCGTCGAACTGGACGACGTGACCCTGAACATGATCGTGGGCCAGGCCAATACGTTGCTCCGCGCGGTGCGCGCGGGGGGCGCCCCGGGGCGTTCCTTCCCCGAGCGGGACCGGGACCGGCGCGCCGTCCTGGACGTGCTGGACTGGCTCTGGGCCGCGGTCGCCGCCCCGGTCCTGGCCCGGCTGTCCGGTGCGGCCACACCGCCAGCGGAGCCCGCCGGGACGGAGCCGGCCCAGGACCGCGGCGCGGCGCCACCGGCCCAGGTGCCCGGCCGGGCCGAGCTGCCGCGGGTGTGGTGGTGCCCGACGGGCCCGCTGACCGTGCTGCCTTTGCACGCGGCGGGTCACTATCCGCGGCTGGGTACCTCCGCCGCGGGCACCGATTCCGTGCCCGGCCGGGTCGTGTCCTCCTACACGCCGACGCTGGCCGCACTGCTGCGCGCCCGCGCGCGCCGCGCGCCGCAGACCGCCCGGCAGCTGGCCGTGGGCCTGCCCGAGACTCCCGGGCGGCCCCGGCTTCGCGCCGTCACCGAGGAGATGCGGGTGCTGGCCGACCATTTCCCGCCGGGCGAGCTCAACCACCAGCTCATCGGGCCCGCGGCCACGGGAGCTGACGTCCTGGCCACGATCGGGGCGCATACCTGGATCCACCTGGCCTGCCACGCGGGCCAGGACCAGAGCGACCCAGACCGGAGCGGCTTCTTCCTGTGGGATGGCCCGCTGACCCTCGGCGCCCTGGCTGAGCAGCCGACCCAGGGCCGGGACCTGGCCTTCCTGTCGGCCTGCCAGACCGCGGCCGGCAGCGTGGGCCATCTGGATGAGGCGATCCATCTCGCCGCGGCCATGCAGTTCCTCGGCTATCGCGGCGTCGTGGCCACGATGTGGACCATCGCCGACTCCCCCGCGCCCGCCGTCGCCGACACCTTCTACAGCGCCGTGGCGGGCCGCCCGGACGCGGCGTCTGACGCGCTGCACTCAGCCGCCAGCGCCCTGCGCCGCGACGATCCCACCAACCCGCTGCTCTGGGCGCCCTACCTCCACCTGGGCCTCTGACCTCTGGATCCCTGGCCTCTGCTATCCCCGCCAGCATCACCCAGCACGGGTGGTTCCTGCGTGAGACCCGCCCAGCTAGCGTCAATCCATTGCGCACGGTTTTCAGCGCAGGCATGATCCGTCACGGGCGAGCGGAACCAGGCCGATACTGTGAGTGACCCAGCGCCGGGCACGGCCCAGCCGTCCCTCGCCGCCAGGATCGACCAGCAGGCGTCGCATCCGCTCACCTGGCAGGCCGTCGTCAAGCGGGCCGCCGTGGTCGCCGTGGCCGGCATCTCCCTCTACCTGGTGTTCCCGGCGATCACCGAGGTGCTCGCCTCCTGGCCGCGCCTGTCCACGCTGGATCCGCGGTGGTTCGCCCTGGCCATCGGGGCCGAGGTCGCCCACTTCGCCTGCACGTTCGCCCTGCAGCGCCTCGCGCTGCGGACGAGGGCCTGGTTCCCGGTCGTCACCTCCCAGCTGGCCGGCAACGCGATCACGCTGATCATGCCGGGGGGCGCCGCGGTGGGCGCCGCGGTGCAGTTCCGGATGCTGGCGGCCAGCGGCCGGGACACGAGCTCGACGGTCGGCGGGCTGACGGCGTTCTCCCTGCTCGGCGTGGGAGGGCTGCTGGCCCTCCCGATCTTCGCCCTGCCGGTCATCCTGGTGGGAGCACCCACCAACCGGGGCCTGGTCAACGCGGCCATCCTCGGGGCGGTGGGGTTCGTGGTCTTCGCCGCGCTCGGGGCGGTCATCCTGGCCTACGACGCACCGCTCCGCTGGTGCGGCCGGATGGCCCAGCGGGCCAGGAACTGGGTCTTGCGCAAGCGTCCCCCGCTCACCGGGCTGGACGACACCCTGCTCTTCCAGCGCAACGAAATCCGGGCGGCCCTGGGCGAGCAGTGGTGGCAGGCGCTCCTGCTCTCCGCCGGGCGCCTGGCGTTCGACTACCTGTGCCTGCTGGCCGCCTTGCGGGCCACCGGGGCCCGCCCGCGGCCCTCGCTGATCCTGGTGGCCTACGCAGTGGCCGGCGTGGTCGGGATGATCCCGGCCACGCCAGGCGGCCTCGGGCTGGTGGAGGCCAGCCTGACCGGGCTCCTGGTCCTCGCCGAGGTCAACTCCAGCCAGGCCGTGCTGGCCACGCTCACCTACCGGCTCGCCTCCTACTGGGCACCGCTGTGTGCCGGGCCGGTCGCCTACGGCCTGTTCCGGCTCCGGTACCGGAGCCACCCGCCACCCCCGCAGGCTACTGAGGCTTCACCGGCCTAGCGCGGCCCGCCGCCGGCCTTTCCGCCGCCAGCACGGCCCTCCGCCGCCCGCATCCGGGGTAGACCTAGGTCTACCCAGGATGTGGAGGCCAGCCCCCTGGCGCGCCATCGCATCACCGGGCAGGATGATGCCAGGGAAGCTATAAATCCACCCGCAGTCTGACGCCGATTTACCGGGTGCGTCGTATAATTGATCCCCTATACCAAAAGACTTCACAATATTTAGCGGCAGAGGGAATGGCAAAAATGGAAAATCAAAGTGAGTTCTGGGCAGACGTCAGCGCCGTTGTCGTCACACCAGTCGCGATTGCCGCCGGGCTAGCCAAGGGCACCTATGACGCTTCGACTGACCACGGAGCTTTCATCGAAGGGTTCAACACGACGGCGAACCCCATTATCCGGGCCGGAAAGAATTTCGGTGCGCAGCACGGCCCGACCATCACCAAGGGAGTGGTTACCGGCGCTGCCGGCGCACTCGGCGCCCGCATCGTGCACGTCGGCCTGCGGGCCCTGAGACTCTAAACCAGCGTGGCAGGGGTGTGGCTGGTGAGGCGCGTGTTCGCTCGCCGGGCTTAAAGCGTGATAATGACAAACGCGGGGCGATTCATCATTCAGCGCCCCGCAGCTTAGCCATGCCCTGCCTTCGCACATTTTCACCAGCCTGTCCAGAGGCATCGGGCCATCAGATCACGGTCGCAGGTCCACCGGAAATAGTGACCTAAGCCCTCTATGTGGCCAGCAATTCATGTTATTCATTTCTAGAATTTTCCTGCGGTGTTTTGGTGATATGCCTGAATAGTCACCCAGGGGAAGAAACTGAAGGCTCGACGGCGAGAACTAGATCCTGTGAGCGCACCCCCTGCCACGAAGCCACTGAAGGGGGCACCGCTATGACAGCCACCATGAATCAGCAGCACCAGGAAACCGAAGGACAGCTCCCGCTCCGGGACCGGGTAGCGTTCGTGACCGGCGGGACCCGCGGTATCGGCGAGGCCATCGGCCACGCCCTGGCCGAGCAGGGCGCCTCAATCGCTGCCGGGTACTGGCGGCAGGACGAGCCGGCCAAGAAGTTCCTCGCCACCATGACCGAGGAGTACCCAGGCCGCCGCACCACCCTGCATGAAGGCAACATCGGCCACGCCGACGACTGCCGCCGTGTGCTGCAGGAGGTCATCGACCAGCACGGCCGGCTCGACATCCTGGTCAACAACGCCGGCATCACGATCGACAAGACCGTGGCCAAGATGACCGACGAGGACTGGCTCCGGGTCATCTCCGTCAATCTCTCCGGGGCCTTCTTCATGGCCCAGGCGGCGCTGGATCACATGATCAAGCGGGGCACCGGGCGGATCATCAGCGTGTCCTCGGTCATCGGCGAGACCGGGGCGATCGGCCAGGCCAACTACGCGGCGTCCAAGTCCGGCCTGTTCGGCCTGACCAAGACGCTGGCCAAGGAAGCCCTCTTCCAGCTCGCCCGCGCCGAGCGGCCCGCCGGGGACGGGGTCGGGCTGACCGTGAACGCGGTGACGCCGGGCTATATCGCGACCGACATGGTCGCGGCGATGCCGGAACGGGTGCTTGACCGGGTACGCAGCCAGATCCCGGCCGGCCGGCTCGGCCGCCCGGAGGAGATCGCCCGCGTGGTCACGTTCCTGGCGGCCGACCAGTCCGCCTACATCACCGGGCAGATCTGGGCCGTCAACGGCGGAATGGACATGTGAGGGAGCAGACATGAATGAGCGACCAGAAGTAATGATCCTTTCCGGCGTGCGGACCGGAATCGGCAAATTTGGCGGCGGTCTCGCGACCGTGCCGCCCTGCGATCTCGCCGCCGCCGTCGTGCGCGACGCGGTGGCCCGGGCCGAGGTGGAACCCGCGGACGTGGGCCAGGCCGTCTTCGGCAACGTGATCCACACCGAGGCCAGGGATATGTACCTGGGCCGGGTGGCCGCCATCAACGGCGGCCTGCCGGCCAGCACGGCCGGGCTGACGGTGAACCGGCTGTGCGGCAGCGGGCTGCAGGCCATCATCTCCGCGGCCCAGGCCATCATGCTCGGTGATACCGACGCCGCGGTGGCCGGCGGGGCCGAGTCGATGAGCCGTGGGCAGTACTGGCTGCCCGACATGCGCTGGGGCCGGCGGATGCAGGACGCCGTCGCCGTGGACGCCATGGTCGGCGCGGTCACCGACCCCTTCGATCACTGCCACATGGGCGTGACGGCGGAGAACGTGGCCGCCGAGTACGGGGTATCCCGGGCTGACCAGGACTCCTTCGCGGCCGAGAGCCACCGCCGGGCGGCCTTCGCCACGGAGGCGGGCTACTTCGCCGAGCAGATGACGCCCATCAACGTGGAATCCAGGAAGAGCACCACGGTGTTCGCCGCTGACGAGCACATCCGGCCCGGGCTGAGCGCGGGCGACCTGGCGAAGCTGCGCCCAGCCTTCGACAAGAGCGGCTCGGTCACCGCGGGCAACGCCTCGGGAGTCAACGACGCGGCGGCCGCCGTGGTCCTGGCCAGCGCGCCTTATGCCGCCGAGCACGAACTGCGCCCCATCGGACGGCTCGTGGCCTATAGCCATGCCGGTGTGGAGCCGCGGGTCATGGGCATCGGCCCGATCCCCGCGGTACGCAAGGTGCTCGACCGGGCGCACATGAAGCTGGACGAGATCGATCTCTTCGAGGTGAACGAGGCGTTCGCGGCGCAGGCGCTGGCCGTGATCCGCGAGCTTGGCCTGCCCGCCGACCGGACCAACCCGAACGGCAGCGGGATCTCGCTCGGGCACCCGATCGGCGCGACGGGCGCCATCCTCTCCGTGAAGGCGCTGTACGAACTGCACCGGACCGGCGGCAAGTATGCGCTCGTCACGATGTGCATCGGGGGCGGCCAGGGCATCGCCGCAATTTTCGAAAGGGTTTAGCCCAACTCCGCCCAGAGGGGCGCGCATCACCCCCCGTGCTTGACAAATCAACCAAACTGCGTAGTATAACTAGCAAGAGGCCAACCCGAGGAGAAGAAAATGACTGATACCCGTATTGCCGGCCAGGATGTTCAGGACGAGATCCTGAACATGGTCCGCAAGAGCCAGGACACCGTGGTCAACGCCATCAAGCACTGGACCGACGCGATCCAGTCGATGACCCCGTCGATGCCGATGCCGAGCCTGCCCTACAGCGACAAGCTGCCCAAGCCCGAGGAGTTCGTGGCCAACGCCTACGACTTCGCCGAGCAGCTGCTCGCCAGCCAGCGGAAGTTCGCCGAGAGCGTGCTGCACGCGACCACGCCGATGATTGCCGCCAAGAACGGCACCCCGGCCAGGAAGACCGACTCCCAGGCCAAGTGACCAAGTAGCCGCGCGGCGGACCAGGGTTTCCCGGGTTCGCCGCGTTTGCGCATTCCTGGCCGCCGCGCCTTCGTGCGTACTATACTTAGCAAACGGCTTGTTCCAGCCAAGCAGGGGGTTCCGTGCCAGATCCATGGGCTGCCCAGAGGGACGCCCTCGGCGCCTACATCCGCAGCCAGCGCAAGCTCGCCAACCTGTCACTGCGCCAGCTAGCCGAGCTGACCAGCCTGTCGAACCCCTACCTGAGCCAGATCGAGCGCGGGTTGCACCAGCCATCCGTCCGCGTCCTCAAGCTCCTGTCGGACGCTCTCAACGTCTCCGCGGAAACGCTGCTGGCCGAGGCCGGGCTGCTGGATCCCGGCCGCCCCGCGACCACCGGCCCGGCCGTCGACCCAGATTCGGGACCGTCCCTGCCGGACGTGGAGGCCGCCATCGGCGCCGATCCGCGGCTGGGCGAGGACCAGAAGGCCGCCTTGATCACCGTGTACCGGAGCATGCTCGGGCCAATGTCAGCGAGCCGGGCCTGACCGGGGATGCTCGTCGAAGAAGCGGATGAACTCGGCGCTGGCGCTGGGCCCGCGGGGATCGGTGTAGGACCCGTTCGGGACACCTCCGGACCAGCTATGCCCGCCCTGGTGGATGGTCCAGCACTCGGCGAGGGTCTCCCCGGCGGAGCCGCGATACGAGGCGCGGGTGTAGGCATGCCCGCCGGGCACCTGGCCGCGGTCGATCTCCATGGTGGGTGCCGTGGCTGGGCCACGGTCCGGGCTCTGCGCCGTCAGGACGTGGTCGATGAGGGACGCGGCGTTGGCGTGGGCCACGGTCGCATCCCGGTCGCCATGAAAGACGATCAGCGGCAGGGGGCTCGCCGGGGAGTGAGCCGGGCGTGACGGGCCCCGCTTCATCGCCGCGAACGCGGAGGCCACGTCCCGGGCGGCGGCATAGGGCAGCCCGGAGTGCACGCCGACGGCGGCGTAGAGATCGGGATAGACCGCGGCTATCACCGCAGCCATCGCGCCCCCGGCGGAAAACCCGGCCACGTACACCCGGGTGGACGTGACCGCGTGGCGGTCCATGACCTGGCGGGTGATCCCGGCGATCAGCGACGGCTCACCGGCATCGCGGCGCTGATGACCAGGGGCAAACCAGTTCCAGTACTTGCCCGCGTTCGCCGAGGATGGCTGCTCAGGGTAGGCGACGAGGAACGAGTGACGCTCGGCGAGGTCGTTCATGCCGGTAGCGGTAGCGAAGGTGGCCGCGTCCTGGGTGCCACCATGCAGCATCACGACCAAAGGCAGCGGCCCGCTGGCGGCGCCGGTGGGGACATAGAGCCGGTAGGCACGCGTGCCGGCGGCACCGGTGTAGGAAAAGGCGTCAAACCGGCCCGCCGGGTGCTTCGCGGCCGGGGCCGCGGGCCTGGGTGCGAGGTCGGGAGCCGAGAAGGGCCGGCGGGGGGAAGTACGCAGGCCATGACTTCGCCGCAGCCCAGCCGGGGTGGCCAGGGTTTGCTGAATCAGCGCGGTCGCCTCGGCGAGCCGGCCCTGGCGGGTCAAGCGGGTGGCCTCAGCCATCGCGGACATCTGGCGTGCGTCCATGGCGGTATCCCTCCTGGTGGTTGTCTTCGCTGCTGCCCGGCAGGACGGCGGGTGCCCTGGGCCGGCCGGCGGCCGGGGGTAAGCCGCTGAGATCGCAGCGGGCTAGGCGATGCGGGCCGCGAGGGCGGCTTTCACCGCGGCCGGGGCACGGAAGGCGCCGAGCACCTCCACTGAGGCGATCGTGGCCAGGGCCAGTTGGGGAGAGACATCCGCGGCGATGCTCGCCATCCCCAGCACCTGGATGTGGATCATCTGCCCGGTGTCGCGGATCTCCTCCAGGTCGCGGCGGGCGTAGTGACAACTGCCGAGAGTGAGCGTGCGCCGGGCCATTGTCTGGTCGAGCGCCTCACCGCGGGCCGCGAGCTGGGTGCGGATGGCAGTGCGGATGAAGTCCGTGCGGTTGGTGTAGAAGCCTTCCTGGACCAGCAGATCGATCTGTCCGAGGTCCACCAGTCCCAGGTTGATAGTGATCTTCTCAGTTTTCTCACCCGGACCGGCATCCATCTTCACAACATCTCCTCACCATCTGTATGGATGGTAGTGAGAAGCAGGCCACGACGCAACCGGCGGTCAGGCGGGCGCGGTCATCACCGGTGATCCACCCGCGGCGTGTCCGCGCCTGCTTGTTATACAACGCGCCCGCATGTTATAGTTTGCAGTTGCCCTGCCGTGGGCGGCGCGGCGCCGGCGTGAGCGGTCAATGACATGGGCTGGCGGAGCTAGCCGGTTCCTGAGGAGTCAACGTGAGCAGGACGCGGTATGCCTACAACGGTGAGTCGCGGATCGCCTACGAGCTGCGCGGTACCCGGCGATGGTGGCGGCCATGGCTTGTCCTCATCCAGGGGATGGGCTTCGACCGCGACGGGTGGGAGCCAGTGCTGGGGAAATTGCGGCGGCACTTCCGGGTGGTGCTGGTGGACAACCGGGGAAGCGGGCGCAGCGATCTGCCTCCCGGCTCGTTCAGCGTCGCCGACATGGCCCGCGACATTCTCGCCGTGCTCGACAGCGCGGGCACCGGCAGAGCCCACGTGATGGGGGTAAGCCTGGGCGGCATGGTCGCGCAGGAACTCGCCATTGACCATCCGGACCGGGTCGGCGATCTCATCCTGGTCTCGACCACGCCCGGCTGGCCCTTCGCCTATCCCATGCCAGCCGTCTCCGCGGCGCTGATCGCCACGGCGGGCAGCCTGACCCGCGAGGCCGCGGCGCGCCGCCATGCGGAGAACGCCCTGTCCGCGCGCACCGTCGCGGACCGTCCAGAAGTGGCCGACCGCCTGGTCGCAGTCCAGCGCAAAGGGCCAGCGGATCCACGGGCGCGGACCGCCCAGGCGGCCGCTGGTGCTCGCTATGCCGGCCGCCTGCGGCAAGGGCGCATCCGCGCACGCACGCTGGTCATGCACGGATCCGCGGACACCGTGGTCAACCCGGGCAACGGCAAGCTGCTCGCGGGTCGCATCCCGGGCGCGCAGCTCGTGATGTTCCCAGGGCTGGGCCATCTGCTGTTCTGGGAGGACCCGGAAGGTTTCGTGGACGCGGTCACCTCGTTCCTCCTCGCGGCACGGCGCCCCGGTAACTGATGCAGGGCGCCGGCGGGGAATCATTGAGCTTCGCACCCGTGACGATTAGGCTCAAAAGCAGGCTGAGCTGGAACTTCAGCGTGGAAGAGTCCGGCGGCCGGGAAACTGAGGTCTCCTAACCATTGACCATCATCATTGACGGACAGCATCCCGGCCCCGAAGAGGCCGGATAGCGGGGCAACAAGTACCGCCTCCCCCAGCAGAACGGCGCCAAGCGCCCATGACGGCCGCCAGTTCCGGCCGCCCCGATGCAGGCCGTCTCGTGCTGGTCCTCAACTCGGGCAGCTCGTCAGTTAAGTTCGCGCTGGTCCACCCCGAGAGCGGCGTACGTCTCATGGGGGGGATCGGCGGGCGGCTTGGCACGCCCGAGGCCTTGCTGCGGGTCCAGTGGTTTCCGGCGGCAGCAGCCGAAGCACGGATTCCCGGAGGCACCCACCGGGCGGTGGTGGCCAGGGTGCTGGACCAGCTGGCGGAGGCCGGGCACGTCGGCGCCGGCCTGCTCGGGGCCGGCCACCGGGTGGTGCATGGCGGGGAGCGTTTCACCTCTTCCGTCCGGGTGGACGACACGGTTATCGCCGCCGTCCGCTCGTTCAGTCACCTGGCGCCGCTCCACAACCCGGCAAACCTGGCCGGCATCGAGGCTGTGCGGGCCCTCCTGCCCGACTTGCCGCAGGTCGCCGTGTTCGACACGGCGTTCCACCAGACGATGCCGCCCCACGCTTTCCGCTACGCGGTACCCGAGGACTGGTACACGCAGCACGGGGTGCGGCGTTACGGCTTTCACGGCATCAGTCACCGCTTCGTCAGCGAGCAGGCCGCCGCCATGCTGGGCCGGCCACTCGGCGGGCTCCGGCTAGTCACCGCCCACCTCGGCAACGGGTGCAGCGCGACCGCGGTGCGTGACGGCGTGTCGGTGGACACCACGATGGGGCTCACCCCGCTGGATGGGCTGGTGATGGGCACCCGCTCCGGGGATGTCGATCCGGGCCTCCTCGGCTATCTCGCTGGCCGGACCGGCATGAATGTCGGCGAGCTCACCCGCATGCTGAACGCCGACAGCGGGCTCCAGGGGCTGTCCGGCATAAGCAACGACATGCGCACCGTCGCCGGCGCCGCTGCTGACGGAAACGAGCGGGCCCAGCTTGCGCTCAACGTTTTCGTGCACCGGCTATCCAAGGCGATCGCCGGGCTGGTCGTCGGGCTTCAACGGCTCGACGCGCTGGTCTTCACCGGCGGCATCGGCGAAAATAGCGCCCTGGTCCGCAGCCTGGTGCTCAGCAGGCTGGGCTTTCTCGGCCTGGCTGAAGACGCCGACGCCAATGCTGACCACGGCCGCCGGACCGGAGGGCGCATCAGCCTCGCCGGCCCGGTCCTGGCGCTCGTCGTGCCGACGGACGAGGAACTGCTGATCGCCCGCGATACCGCCCGCGTCATCGCTGGCGTCGTCGCTGGCGTCAACACTGCCAGCAACATCGCTGGCGTCATCACTGGCGGGCGACGAGCTGCCGACCGCGCGAAAGGATTACCGTCATGGCCCGGACCTTGCTGGTCGTTCCCACCGCGGCTGGCGCTAGCCTGGCCAGGACCTGCTTGGGCGTGGTGCGGGCCCTCGACCGGCAGGGCGTGAACGTCGGCTTCGTCAAGCCGGTGGCCCAGCCGCGCGACGATGGTGGCCCCGACCGCTCGGCCGCGCTGGTCAGGGCCACGACTGCGCTGCACCCTCCAGAGCCACTCTCCACGGACCAGCTGGAGCAGCAGCTTGGATCGGGTGGACTGGACGTGGTGCTCGAGAAGGCCGTCGCTGCCTGGCAGCCCGTCCATCGTCAGTACGACGTCGTCGTGGTTGAGGGACTCAGCCCTGGCCCGGCCAAGCTGTACGCCAGCGGACTCAACCAGGCACTGGCCATGGCGCTCGACGCCGACGTCCTGCTGGCCGCCAGCTGGCCGGCCGCAGACGCGGCGGGCGGCGGCCACCAGGGAAGGAGCGCGCCTGAGCCCAGGCCGGACCCGGACGAACGCGCTGCTGAGAGCCTGGCTGAAAGGCTGGCCATCACGGCCGGCGGGTACTCGTCGGGCGAGCACGCACGCGTGGTCGGCTGTGTGGTCAACGGCGTGCCGGCACCGGATACGTCCACGGCGGCACACCTGGGCGAGGCGCTGGCCCAGCGCGGGCTCAGGCTCATCGGCGCGGTGCCGCACCGCCCTGAGCTGACCTGGCTGCGGGTGCGCGACCTCGTCCGTGAGCTGCGCCCGCGGGTGCTCAGCGAGGGCGACCTCTCACGCCGTGTCAAAGAGGTCGCAGTGTTCGCCCAGGGCATCCCGGGCGGTCTCGGCGTGCTCACGGAGGGCCGGCTCGTCGTCGTCCCCGGGGATCGCCACGATGTGGTCATGGCCGCCTGCCTCGCCGAGCTCAGCGGAACCCGGCTGGCCGCCCTGCTGCTCAGCGTCGGTACCGAGCCGGACCCCCGGGTGTGGGCCCTCACCCGGGCCACCCGCGCCACCGGCCTGCCGATCCTTGTCGTGGACGGCAGCAGCTACGAGACCGCGACCCGGGTGCGTGATCTCGACCAGGGATTGCCGATCGACGACCTGGAGCGGATCGAGGCTGTCACGGACACCATCGCCGATGCGCTGGACGCGTCCTGGCTCGAATCACTGCCCAGCTCCGCCCGGTCCCGCCGGCTCAGCCCGGCCGCGTTCCGCTACCACCTGGTCGAGCAAGCCCGTGCCGCCGGCGCGTGCCTGGTCCTGCCCGAAGGCACCGAGCCCCGGATCGTGCAGGCCGCGGTCGCGTGCGCCGAGCGGGGCATCGCCCGCAGCGTGCTGCTGGGACCGCCGGGCCAGGTGGCTGAGCTGGCCCGTGGGCTGGGGCTGCAGCTGCCCGACGGTGTCACCGTGGTCGATCCTCAGGCTGTCGCCGAGCGCTACGTCGCCCCGCTCGCCGGGCTACGCAAGCACCGCGGCTGGACCGAGGAGATGGCGCGGGATCATCTCGCCGACCCCATCACGGTCGGCACCATGATGCTGCAGCAGGGCGAGGTGGATGGCCTGGTCGCGGGCGCGGTCCACACCACCGCGGCCACGGTTCGCCCGGCGCTGCAGATCCTGGGCCCCAGGCCAGGTAGCCGCCTGGTCTCGTCGGTGTTCTTCATGTGCCTGCCCGACGAGGTGGTCGTGTACGGCGATTGCGCCATCAACCCTCAACCGGGTGCCGAAGACCTGGCCGACATCGCCATCCAGAGTGCGGCGTCGGCGCAGGCCTTCGGCATCGAACCCCGGGTGGCCATGATCAGCTTCAGCACCGGCACCTCTGGCTCGGGCATCGACGTCAACAAGGTCGCCAAGGCGACCCGGATCGTGCGCGAACTTGAGCCCGATCTGGCCGTGGACGGCCCGCTGCAATACGACGCCGCCGCCATCGTCTCGGTCGGGCAGACCAAGCGCCCCGGGAGCGCCGTGGCCGGCCGGGCCAACGTCTTTATCTTCCCCGACCTCAACACGGGCAACACGACATATAAAGCTGTCCAGCGCAGCGCACAGGTCGTGAGCGTCGGCCCGATGCTGCAGGGGCTGGCCAGACCCGTGAACGACCTCAGCCGCGGTGCCCTGGTGGACGACATTGTCTACACGCTGGCGCTTACCGCGATCCAGTCCCGGGCCCGATAGCCGCGTCCCGATAAATCGTACGATAGGACCTTAGCCTCTATTGAGTAATCGGTACGAGGCGTTTAGTCAGTGGCAGGTACCCGCGCCGATACCCCGGTCCCGTACCGGCGGCTTGCATTGCCGGTCGTCACTATTTCCCCGAAGGAAGCGACGACATGAAATATATCCCGCCTGGCATGCCCGCGAGCATTGTCTCCGTCGAGCCTAGGTATGAGAATTTCATCGGCGGCAAGTGGCAGGCGCCGACGCACGGCAAGTACCGCCAGGACCTGGCCCCCGCGACCGCCCGTCCGATCACCGAGGTGGCCGACTCCACGCCGGAGGACGTCGAGCTCGCGCTGGATGCTGCCCACGCGGCGAAGGACGCGTGGGGCGAGTCGTCAGCAGCGGAGCGAGCGGAAGTGCTCAACGCAATCGCCGATGCGGTCGAGAAGAACAAGGACATGCTCGCGGTTGCGGAGAGCTGGGAAAACGGCAAGCCGGTCCGCGAGACCCTGGCCGCCGACATTCCGCTGGTGGTCGACCACTTCCGGTACTTCGCCGCCGCGGCACGCGCCGAGGAGGGGCGCTCGACTGAGATCGAGAAGGACCTGATCGCCTACCACTTCCGGGAGCCGCTGGGGGTGGTAGGTCAGATAATCCCGTTCAATTTCCCGATGCTGATGGCGGCGTGGAAGCTCGCGCCGGCGCTCGCCGCAGGCAACTGCTCTGTGATCAAGCCCGCCTCACCGACACCGTGGTCGATTCTCAAACTGATGGAAACCATCGAAGACGTCCTGCCGCAGGGTGTGATCAACGTCGTGACCGGTCCCGGTGCGGAGATCGGCAAGGCGCTGGCTGCGAACCCGCGTATCGCCAAGGTGTCCTTTACCGGGGAGACAGTGACCGGCCGGCTGATCATGCAGTACGCCGCGCAGAACCTGATCCCTTCTACTGTCGAGTTGGGTGGCAAGTCGCCGAACATCTTCTTCAACGATGTGATGGCCCATGACGACGAATTCCTCGACAAGGCGATCGAGGGCCTGGTGATGTACGCGTTCAACAAGGGCGAAGTATGCACCTGCCCGTCGCGTGCGCTGATACAGGCCGACATCTACGACGAGTTCATGGGCCGCTGCCTGGAACGCATCGCCGCCATCAGGCAGGGCAATCCGCTGGACACTGATACCCAGCTTGGGCCGCAGGTCTCCGCGCAGCAGATCGAGAAGATTGCCTCCTACGTGGACATCGGCCGCAACGAGGGCGCTGAGGTGCTCATCGGCGGCCAGCGCGCCCGCGTGGACGGGGCAGAGTTCGCTGACGGCTATTACTTCCAGCCGACGGTGCTGAAGGGCGACAACAAGATGCGGGTGTTCCAGGAGGAGATTTTCGGCCCCGTGCTCGCGGTCACCACGTTCACCGACGACGCGGACGCCCTGGCGATCGCGAATGACACCCTGTACGGGCTCGGGGCCGGTGTCTGGACCCGGGACGGCACCCGGGCGTACAAGATGGGCCGCGGCATCAAGGCCGGTCGCGTCTGGACGAATTGCTACCACCAGTACCCGGCTGGCGCCGCGTTCGGTGGCTACAAGATCTCAGGCATCGGCCGGGAGAACCACCTCATGATGCTGGATCACTACAGCCAGACGAAGAACCTGCTCGTCAGCTACAGCAGCAAACCGCTCGGGCTGTTCTGAGGACCTGTGATGCCCGAGCCGGCTGTCCTGGCCCGCATCACCGCCACCCCGGCCGCGCGCGAGGCGATCCGTCGCCTCCGCGCCGCCCGGGGCGGCGCGGTGATGTTCGTCCAATCCGGCGGCTGCTGCGCAGGCAGCACACCGATGTGCTTCCCCGTCGGGGAATTTCTCGTCGGCAGCATCGACGTCCTGCTGGGCGACATCGACGGATGCCCGTTCTACATCGACAAGCGCCTGGACCAGGCCTGGCATCAGGACCAGTTCCTGCTCGATGTCGCCCAGGGCGAACCCGAAGACTTCTCCCTGGCCGCCGGGGACAACCTTCACTTCGTCACCCGCTCCCCCGCCTGCGTCCCGCCGGGCGCGCGCGGCGGCAACGTCTTTCCCTCCACCTCTGAAGAGAGCACACCATGAGAGCAGCAGTTGTCACCGATTTCCACTCCCCCCTGCAGGTGAAGGATCTTCCGATCCCGGAGCCTGGCGCGGGTGAGGTGCTCGTGCGTATCGAGACGAGCGGGCTGTGCCACACGGACATCCACGCCGCACACGGCGACTGGCCGGTGAAGCCGACCCCGCCGTTCATCCCCGGGCACGAGGGCGTCGGTCACGTCGAGAAGCTCGGCGCAGGCGTGAGCACCCGTGCCATCGGTGACCGGGTCGCGATCGCCTGGCTCGGTTACGCGTGCGGTGAGTGCCGCTACTGCAACAGCGGGTGGGAGACGCTGTGTGAGAAGCAGCAGAACTCCGGCTACTCCGTCAACGGCACGTTCGCCGAGTACGCCGTCGTCCCCGCAGCGTTCGCCGCGCCGGTTCCAGATGCCATCTCCTCCCGGGACGCCGCGCCGCTGACGTGCGCAGGAGTGACAACTTACAAGGCGATCAAGGTTGCCCGGGTCGCCCCCGCCGAGACGGTCGCGATCTTCGGCGTCGGCGGGCTGGGACACTTGGCCCTGCAGTACGCCCGCATCGCCGGCGGGTTCGTCATCGCCGTGGACATCGAAGACACCAAGCTCGCGATGGCCTCCGAGCTCGGCGCCGACCACGTCGTCAACGCGCTGACCAGCGATCCGGTGGAGGCGATCCAGGCCCTCGGCGGTGCGGATGTGGCCGTCGCGCTCGCGGCGTCACCCGGGGCGTTCGATCAGGCCTACCGGTCGCTGCGCCGCGGCGGACGACTGGTGTGCGTCGCGCTTCCTGCTGACAACGCGACGCTGAGCCTGCCGATCTTCGACACCGTGATCAACGGCAAGACTGTCATCGGCTCGATCGTCGGTACCCGCAACGACCTCGGCGATGTCTTCGCTCTGCACGCCGCCGGCCTGCACCAGGGTGATCGCGGTTGACCGCAAGATCGACGACGTGAACCAGTCCATCGACGACGTCCTCGGCGGCCGGGTCCCGGCCCGTATCGTCTTCCAGTTCTGACCGCGGCCGATCACGGGCGGTCGAGCAGCTCAGAAAGATCTTCCACGACGATGTCCGCCCCGTGGGCCTTCAGCGCGGCCGCCTGGCCGACGCGGTCGACCCCCACGACGTAGCCGAACTGGCCTGCCCGGCCTGATTCCACGCCGGCCAGGGCGTCCTCGAAGACCGCCGCGGCCGATGGTTGCAGGCCGAGCGCCTTCGCCCCGGCCAGGAAGGTGTCCGGGGCGGGCTTGCCCCGCAGGTGCTCCCGCCGGGCGACCACGCCGTCGATCCGGGCCTCGAACAGGTCGTCGATTCCTGCGGCGACCAGGACGTCGTGGCAATTGGCGCTGGATGACACGACGGCGCGGCGCAGCCCGGCCTCCCGGACGGCCCGGACGTAGCGGACCGAGCCCTCGTAGGCTTCCACCCCGCTGGTCCGGATCTTCTCCAGCAGCAGGACGTTCTTGCGGTTGCCCAGGCCGTGAACGGTCTGCGCGTCGGGGGGATCGTCTGGGCCGCCCTCGGGCAGTTCGATGCCGCGGGACTCCAGGAACGACCGGGTACCGTCCGCCCGCGGTTTCCCGTCCACGTACTCGTCGTAGTCCTTGACCGGGTCGAACGGCGTGAACGGCTGGCCGGACTGGCTGGCCCGCGCACGCAGGAATTCATCGAACATCTGCTTCCACGCGGCGTCGTGGACCTTCGCGGTCTGCGTGAGCACACCGTCGAGGTCGAAGAGACAGCCGCGGATACCATCCGGGAGACCCAACACGGGTCCAGCGTAAGAGATCGCGGACCCGCCGTCCCGCGCCAGAGCCACCTGGGCAGGCCATGCACCCGGTGATTCGGCCGTGCCCATCGGAGGAATCATGACCAGCGCAGCCACTCCGCCTCCCAGCCTGCGCGAACCGGAACTAGCCGGGCAGACCGTCGTGCTGATCGGCGGCAGCGGCGGCATCGGGCTCGAGACGGCCCGGCGGGCCCGCGCTGAGGGTGCCGACGTCATCCTCACCGGCCGCCGTCCTGACCGGCTCAGGGAAGCGGCGCGGGAAGTCGGCGCGAAGCGCACCGCGGCCTTCGACGTCAATGACGCGGCGGCCGTAGCGAAGTTCTTCCAGGACCTGCCCGGCCCGATCGACCATGTGCTGATCACCGCGGGCGGCCCCAGTTACCGGCCCCTGCTCGAGATGGACTCGGCCGAGGTGAGCCGGGCCCTCAGCGAGCACGTGGTGCAGGCCCTCGAAGTCGCGCGCAACGCTGCCGGCCAGATGAGGGCCGGGGGCACGCTGCTGCTCATGGGCGGCACCGGCGGCCGGCGCATCGGCCACGGGATCATCTCCGCCGCCACCGCCGCGCTGCCTCCCTTCACGGCGGCCCTCGCGCTGGAGCTCGCCCCGGTCCGGGTGAACCTCATCGCCGCCGGTTTCGTCGATACCCCATTGTCGGCATCGCTGCTCGGCGACCGGCTCGAGGAGCGCCGCCAACAGCTGCGGGCCACGCTCCCGATCGGCCGCGTCGTCAGCCCCGCCGATGTCGCCGCGCTCGCCGTGCACATCATGACCAACACCGCGCTCACCGGCGCGACCTACGACATCGACGGCGGGCAGCAGTTCGTCTGAGGCGTGCCGCTACGAGGCACGCTTAGTGCCGTAAAGTCAGCAGCGCGCGCCATTCCGCCTGGTACAAGGAGGCAGCCCGCGATGCCTGGTGTCACCATCTCGGCCGGCTATGGCGCGGGCGGCAGTGTGGTCGCCCCCCAGGTCGCCAAGATGCTGGGTCTCCCGCTGCTGGACCGGGCTATCAGCTCGCATGTCGCGGCGCAGCTGAGCGTGTCGGTCAAGGAAGCTGAGGGTGGTGCCGCGCGCCGCTCGCTGCCCGACCGCTTCATCAGCGCGCTGGTCCCGCTGGCCGCCGGGGTGATCGCCACGAGCACGGATACCCTGCCGCGCGACCTCGCCGCGCCACCTGGTGAGGGGGCGCTGTTCCGTCAGCAGGCCGACGCCATCATGCGGGCCGCGCTGACGTCCGGCGCCGTGATCCTCGGCCGCGCTGGCGCGGCCGCGTTCCGCAGCGAACCGGGCGTGCTGCGGGTCCGGCTGTTCGGGCCGGCCGAGGCGCGTATCGCCCAGGCGGCCCGGATCGAGCACACCGACGAGGCGACCGCGCGGCAGCGGCTGCCTGAGGTGGACCGGGCCCGCGCGCAGTACGTCCGCCGGCTCTACCGTGCCGATATCGATGACCCGGGCCTGTTCCACCTGCAGATCGACAGCACGGCGCTGCCGCTGGAGGCGTGCGCCGCCCTGATCGTGTCCGCCTATCGCGCTGGCCCGCAGAACAGGCGCCCGGGGAGCTGAAACCACCCGGTCCCGGCCGCCGATGCGCCCTATGACCCGCGAGGGCCGCCATCGGTCACTAGGGTGGTTAGGTGGTCACCGAGACCAATCTGGAGCTGACGGGCCGGCGCCGCCTGCATATCTATGACACCTGCCCCGATGACCCCGGGGCTCGCCTCACCGTTTTCTGGCATCACGGCACCCCGAATACCGGTGCGCCGCCCGAGCCCCTGTTCCCGGCCGCGGCCGAGCGCGGCATCCGCTGGGTGTCCTACGACCGGCCCGGATACGGCGGGTCGACTCCCCTGGCCGGCCGGAGCGTGGCCTCAGCGACTGCCGATGTCGCCCGGATCGCCGACGCGCTGGGCATCGGCCAGTTCGCCGTGATGGGTCATTCTGGCGGTGGCCCGTACGCCCTGGCCTGCGGCGCGCTGCTGCCAGAACGCGTCCTCGGCGTAGTCTGCCTTTCCGGGCTGGCCCCGTTCCACGCCGAAGGGCTGGACTGGTTCGCGGGCATGACGCCCTCGGGCATAGCGCTGCTGCGGGCCGCCGCCCGGGGGCGCGCAGCGCTCGAGGATTACCTGGCGTCCACCGAGTTCGACCCGGAGCAGTTCACCGCGGCGGATCAGGCCGCTCTCCTGGGCGACTGGTCCTGGCTGGGCCACGTGGCGGGGCAGGCTATCGAGGCCGGCCCGGGCGGCATGCTCGACGACGAACTGGCCTTCGTCGCCCCGTGGGGGTTCGACCCGGGAGACATGAAGCCACAGGTCCTCATCGTGCATGGCCAGCAGGACCGGATCGTGCCCAGCTCGCACGGCGCGTGGCTGGCCCGCTGCACGCGTTCGGCGCAGTTCTGGCTGCGCCCGGACGAGGGGCATATCTCGGTCCTCAGCTCGGCGGTGGCGGCCCTGGACTGGCTCCGCGACCACGCCAGCCAGCGGTAAGCCGCGCGGCCGGATCTCGGCTGACCCAGCTCTCCACCCCGGTAACGTCGGCAACGGCAACGGCAACGGGTGCGGGCCTCCCGCGACCGCACCGGACGGGTACCTGGAGTCCTGACCGCTGCGGGTCCGGGCCGGGGTTCCCGGGCGGTCAGGTGGCGGCCCGCTCCCGCCTTTCGGCGCTCTCGCGCGGGTCGTGGATGGTGGTGACCGAGCCGGGCTCAGGCTCGGTGTGGTGCTCGTGGGTGTAGAAGCGGATCTCGTGGCCATCGGGGTCGTGCAGGTAGGGCAGGATCCAGCCGATGCTGGCCCAGTGCACGCCGGCGTGCTCCTCGCCCAGCGCGGTCAGCCGGGTGGCGAGCTGGTTGATCGATTCCTGGTCGGGCACGCCGATGGAGAAGTAGTCGAATCCCGCAGCGGCCCGGGCGCGGCCGGGATCGAGCCGCAGGGCCAGCACGGGGCCTCCGCGGGGGTGCCGCAGGGCCAGGCCCATGAGCTGGCCCTGCTCGACAAACTCCGCCTGGACCTGGTAGCCGAGGCGGCTGCGGTACCACTCGCGCGAGCGGGTCAGGTCGGTGACGGGGAGCTTCAGGTGGTGGACGCCGGCGAGGGCCGGCGTGTCGGCGAGACCCATGATTCCTCCCATTGCAGTCTGACTGCACTTTATACGTTGCAGTTATACTGCAACGTATGGTCACTGAGGTCAACCCCCCGGATGCGAGCCGGCCGCGGCGGCAGGCGCAGGTTGCGCGTACCGAAAAGCGGATCATCACCGCGGCCACCGAGTTGTTCCTGGCTGACGGCTACCTGGCCACGACGCTTGAAGCCGTGGCCGGCCGGGCCGGAGTCGGTGCGCGCACGGTCTATGTGCGCTTCGGCACCAAGGCCGCACTGTTCAAGCGGGTCGTCGACGTGGCCATCGTCGGCGACACGCAGCCGGTGGATGTGCTGGGACGTGACTGGGCGCAGGCGATGATGACCGCCCCGACCGCGGCCGAGCGGATCGCGGCCAGCGCGGCGGTCGGCCGGCAGATCATGCAGCGCACCGGAGCCTTGTTCGCCGTGGCGCAGCAGGCCGCCGCCGTGGAGCCGGCCGTCGCGGGGTTCTGGCAGCAGGGCCGCGAGCAGTCCCGCCACGCTAACGCGGTGTTCTGGACCAAGATGAGCGCGGACGGGCTGCTCGATCCCGCGGTTGACCTGGCCTGGCTGATCGACACCAGCAGCATCCTGAACTCAGCCGAGACCTACCTGCTCATCACCCGGATGACCGGCTGGGACCTCGACGCCTATCAGGACTGGCTCACGGTCACCTCGGCCCGTCTGTCGGCTCCGCATTCACAGTAAAGGCCATTTAACGCGCCAGAAGGGCCCAGCGGGCGACTGAAGCTGGCGTGGCGTACGGCGAGGATAGTTGCCACTTCGAGGTGGGGCAGTATTGTGTGCAAGGGACTTCCTTCGTGTGTCAGAGCGCGCTGGGGTTCCGGTTGGCGGGCATCCTTGTTGGCGCAGGGATGCCCGCACGTTTTTGTGCGGCAGGCGAGGCTGAGGATCTCCGGGACCCGCTTCCGGCGGGCCATCTTCACTTGCCTCGTTGAACTTCACTTAACTCCTCCAGAGGCTCTCGCTTTCTGCAGGTATCACCCCTTAAGTTTCCCTTACCCTCATTATGTTCATCAAGCGCTGCTTGGGTCTTCAGGGGTTCTGAAGCTTCAGCGGCTGCCTGGCTGGTGCTCAGCGACACAGGTTTGGGTCTACCTGCGGTTTCACTGCCTTGATACTGTGGTATGAGGAGTTTGCGTGATCCTTGAAGTTAAACTTAACAAGGCAGGGCGACGTGGAGAGTCAGGATCCCCGGCAGAAGCTTGCCCGGCGCCTGCGCGCGCTGCGCGAGGACCGCTGGCCAGGCATGAAGATCACGCAGCCTCAGCTCGCTCAGGCCCTCGGGGGCGAGAAACCGCTCAGCGTGCCGCTGATCTCATCGTGGGAATCGCAAAGCAACCCGCGGATCCCTCCTCTGGCCAGGCTGGACGGCTACGCGGCCCTGTTCGCTACGATCCGCTCGTTCACCGGGGCCAGCCTCAGCTGCTGAGTCCGCAGAACATGAGTGACGAGGAAAAGCTGGCGATGGAAGAGCTCAAACAGGAGCTAACCCATCTGCGCAATGACGCGCTGCGGTCAATGGCTCCGGGGACAGAGACCGGTCCGCCCAGCGAGATCGAGGAATCACTGAGCGCGGGGCCCTGGCGCTTCGCGGACGGAAACCAGATCACGATCGTCTGTGCCCAGTGGCCACAGCACATGCTGGACCCAGATGCCTTACACCAACGTTGACGAACCGGACTACACCGAGCTCTCGACTACTCAGACCTCGACGCGCTGTTCGAGCTGCATGGCCATCTCCGAGCGGCCAACCCAGCCAACCAGGTGATCCGCCGTATCGACGGCCAGCTGACGTCTGACGAGTACACCTCGCACCTGGTGACCTGGGCGGCGTGGACTGGAACACAGCGACCAGCACCGCGATGAAGCGGCTGCCCATGCCGGTGCGCCAGATCGCGAACTGGAATACCCCGGAGAGCAGTACTTCGAGGTGGAGGAGAACGGGATCACCGTAAGGCACCGGCCCATCTGGAGAAGGTCAGCGTAGCGCCTGGACCAGGCATGGCCGGCTCACTGCTGGCGATGCCGGGGGTCCGAACGGCAGCGGCGGTTTCAAGGAGACCCTCCGCGAAGACGTCGCCCTCTTCGCGAGGGCGATCAGTCCCTTCAACAAGAAGAGAACGGTGACCATCTGCAACGGCATGTATGGTCGTGGCACCTACGGTGTTGTCCGCGCACTGACTGATGCCCGTTTCCGTGACCGGAATGTCGAGTACCTGAGGTCAAAATTCAGCGGGAGCGACGCGTACTGCATCCTGACTCGCGTCCCGATCGTAAATGGAGTCACGTTGACACCTGACTGGACCGTTGGCGACTACACGCTCTTTGAATGGTGCGGGTAATTCGGTGTCGAGGCGTCGAGACGCTGGATCACCATGGCTCCCATCAGCGAGACTGCTCTGGGCTCACGACGCGTCTGTGCCCCGTCAGGGCATCGATGCCATCATCGTGCCGACGGCCCGCCACTCTGCTTACCTGGATCAGGCCGCGGCGCTGGCCCGGGAACTGGATTGCACCCTGCTCACCCTGCACAGCAAGCGAAGGCCAGCGCAGCCGGGGCGGCAATCCCGTGGCCGCCATTCGACCTGGTCGCGGTGGACGTGCCGGATGCTGCTCCGCCTGCGGCTGCCGGACTGGGAAACGTCCCGCTTGCTGGCCGGAACCGTGTTCGCCGGGCGAACGGACGTAAGCGCCAAGCGCAACCTGGGCCTCCTGCTCAGCCACCTGCTCGGCTGGTCGCGTGTCCTGTTTCTCGATGACGACATCCACGGCCTGAACCCTGATGACGTTCGGCGGGCCAGCGGCCTGCTGGATACGCACAACGCCGTCGGCCTGAGCATCGGCGGCTTTCCCGATAACTCTGTCGTCTGCCACGCCTACCGGCAAGCCGGGGGACGCCAGCAGTCGTTCATCGGGGGCGGGGCACTCACCGTCCAGGTAAAGCGCAGCAATTCGTTCTTCCCTGACATCTATAACGAGGACTGGTTCTTCCTGCTGGATGGCGACAAGGGTATTCAGCCGGTCGCCCGGACCGGGGAAGTCAGGCAATACCCGTATGACCCGTTCCGGAACCCGGACCGAGCCCGCGCCGAAGAACTGGGCGATGTCCTGGCCGAAGGGCTCTACTGGCTGCTAGATCAGGGCCGGTCCATCATGGACGCCGATCAGGCGCACTGGAGCTGGTTCCTACCCAAGCGCAAGCGCTTCATCGAGCATGTGCTGCGGCTCGCAAGGAGGCCAAGTCGGGCGCACAGGATGACCTGATCGCCCTGAGCGCCGGACTGACCAGCCACGACTCGGACGTCTCGGTCCGCAGCAACACGGAGGCGGCCGCGGAGCAGGCGGCGGCGCTGAGCGCCTACGAGCGGGGCACCGCCGCCCTCGACGCGGCAGGCACCTGACGGAGATGGGCGCGGTCAGCCGGGCCATCGCTGAAGGCCAGTACCCCCGGGCCCTGGCCGCCGGGCCCTCTCCTCCGGCTTCGGGTATCCCGGCGGTTACTTCGGCGACCCCGGGCGGCTACGGCGACGGGGACTACGGCGGGAACCTCGGGGACGGGGATTCCGGTAACAGCGGGGACTAAGGCGGCGGGGACTTCGGGGGCGACGGGGACTATGGGGGCGGCGGGGACTTCGGGGGGTGATTCGGCGGCGGCGGCTTCTCCTGATGCGCTTGATCACCCATATGGGGTGGCTCCGGCGGCGGCCAGCCGTGCTTGCCTGGTGTGAGCACCCGCAGGGCTGCTCGCGGCGCGTCCCGGCCGCGGCAGCCGCGCACTGCCCGTGGCGAGGGACCCCATGGAGGTTCAGATGCCGGTCCAGAGCAGAAAACGCGAAGCCGGGGCCGCCGGCGGGCGTCCGCCGGCCCGGCCGGTGGTCCTGGTCATGACCGTCGTGCCGATGGTGAAGAGCGCCGGGCTGGCGGCACAGGCTGGCGCCCGGGGCGCCGCGACGTGGGCTGCCCCGCGGGTCAACGGGGCCCGGGCCTGGACCGCGCCGCGCATCGAGCAGAGCGGCCTCATGATCAGGGACGACCTCGCGCCCAGGATCCACGAGGCGCTCGTGGCCACGGCCCGCCGCGTGGACGTCCCTGCGCCGCCTCCGGCGCGGTCGCGCTGGCCAAGGGCGGTGGCGGGAACGGCCATGCTGGTGGCGGCCGGCGCGGCGGTCACCGTCGTGCTCCGGCGCCGGAAGCAGGCCGGGACCGGCGAGCCAGACCAGGAAGCGGCCGCCGCCCCGGGCACCGGCCCGCGGCCCGTACCGGACGGCCAGCCGGACACCGGCCTCGACGGCGCGCGCGCGGACGTCAGCGGGCCGCCGACGACAGCCTGACCTGGCCACCAGCTCTCACTGGCCACCTGCAGCCGCGCACGCCGGCGCAGGCCAGGCGTCACCCCTAGGGGGTGACGGCCCAGACAGCGGAGCAGGTGATGGTGGGATAACTGCCGCATCGGGCCCGAAAGGCCGGAGCACCGTTCCAGGCGAGGAGCAACCATGGCGCACCAAGCCGGCCGCGTGCCCGCGCCGGAGGCCGGGCCGCCGGGCGAGGCCGGTGACCCTTCGGGGACGCTGGCCCCGGTCACCCGGGGCCAGCGCTGGCTGGCCCGGCTGGCGTTCGCTGCGGCGCTGGCCGCAGTGGCCGTGCTGCTGCTGGCCGGCGGGCTGAAGAGCATCACCGCGCTCGTCCTGGGTTTCGCCGGACTGGCCATCATCTGCGCGGCGGCCTGGTGGTTCCTGGCTCACCGCGGCCTCGCACGCTGGCTCGCGGCCGTGGTCCTGGTCGCCGCGCCGGTCGCCGTGATCGTGGTGTATATCATCGCCGGGCTGCTGTGGGAGATAGCGCTCAGCGCCGTGCTCGCGGCCGCGGCCGTGGCCGTAGGGCGCAAGGCCCTCACCAGCAACCGCCCGCGGGGGAAACCGCGCGAAATCGCGGCGGGGCCGCAGCGGCAGCCCTTCGTGATCATGAACCCGCGGTCGGGCGGGGGGAAGGTCACCAAGTTCGGGCTCGAAGCCAAGGCCACCGGACTCGGCGCCCAGGTCGCCCTGCTGGAGGGTCCCGGGGTGGTGGATGTGGCCGCGATGGCGCGCCAGGCGGTTGACGCCGGCGCTGACCTGCTCGGGGTGGCGGGCGGCGACGGAACGCAGGCTCTCGTCGCGGGCATCGCCGCCGGGCGGGATGTCCCGATGATGGTGATCTCGGCGGGTACCCGTAATCATTTCGCCCTCGATCTCGGGCTGGACCGTGACGACCCGGCCAGCTGCCTGGACGCCCTCACCGACGGGGTGGAACTGCGCATCGACCTGGGCCTGATCGGGGACCGCACGTTCGTCAACAACGCGTCGTTCGGTGCGTACGCCCAGGTCGTGCAGAGCCCGGCCTACCGTGACGACAAGTCCGGTACCGCGCTGGCGATGCTTCCGGACCTGCTGAGTGGCCACCAGGGAGCGCACCTGGTGGTCCGGGTCGATGGGCAGGTGGTGCTCGACGGCCCGCAGGCGGTGCTGGTGAGCAACAACCCGTACGAGATCGGCGACATCGCGGGCCTGGGCTGGCGACCCCGGCTCGACCAGGGCGTGCTCGGCATCGTCGGCGTGAAGATCAGCAATGCCGCCCAGGCGGCCGGGCTGCTGCGCCGGGCCCAGCGTTCGCGTAACGTCACCGTGCTGGCCGCCCGGGACGTCGTCATCGAGGCCGACCAGCCGCAGATCCCGGTCGGCATCGACGGCGAGTCGGTCCTGATGCCCACGCCGGTGCGCTGCACGATCCGCCCGCTGGCGCTGCGGGTGCGGGTCCCCCGCGAGCGCCCGGGCATCCCCGAGCCGCCGCCCGCGATGGACTGGAAGCGCCTCGGCCGCGAGGCCCTCACGTTCACCCGGACCGCGGGCGGCCGCCCCCCGGTGCGGCAGGATCCGCCTGCCCCGCGGTGACAGGCTTCCGGTACATCCGGTAGTGCAGGACGAGGAACGGGAAGCCGAAGACGGAAAAGGCGTGATCGGCCCGCAGCTCCCCCTGGTCCAGGTAGACATCGAGCTGCTCGGCGAACCCGCGGACGGCCAGTACCGTGAGATCGCGGCGGCCAGGGTCGATGTAGGCCAGGTAGTGACCCGGCTGGTCCAGGTCACTGCGGCTGGTCAGGATCAGGCCCCCGCCGGGACGGGCCTGCGGCAGCAGCGTCGCGGTGAAGCTAGCCTGCGGCACCGGGAAGCCGACGCTCACGTACCCGCGCCCGCCGTGCCGGTAGGTGGTGTAGATACCGACGTAGATCGGCTCATCGGTGTCGGTGAACGACCGGATCCAGCCGCGGACCGCCGGGGTGCCGTCAGCCGCGCCGGGCAGCGTGATCGTGTCGATCCGGCTGCGGATCCCCCGCTGGGTCTCACGCTGGTTCATGGGCACGTTCGCCTGCCCCAGCGGCCGGGCCACCACAGTCCGGTAGAGCAGGTAGCCCGGGCGCACCCAGAGCCGCCACTGCGGAACAATGTCGAGCCTGAACCGGGTGGTGTGCTCGTAGAACTCGCGGACCAGCGGGTCGATGCCCGCCGGGTGGAAGTCCGGCCCGGCCAGATCGTCCACCGACGCGACGATCCCGACGTCGGGCGCGTCAGCCACGTAGCGGCCGCCCAGCGTCCCGGCCAGCTCACGGACGTAGCCGGTGCCGACGTACCGGGTCCGGGCTTCGCGGGGCACCACGAACGGCACGTCCTCGGCCCGCACCCGCTCGGCTAGCAGGCTGACCTGCGCATCCCGGAACACCAGCGACGAGGCCACCCGGTAGGCCAGCATCGTCGAGGCGGCTACCACCGACGGGGCCACCGGCCGCCGCCCCGCACCGAGCGCCCCGCCCACCGCGGCACCGAACAGCGGCCCGAGCAGCACCTTCTGCGGCCGGATCCCCAGCAGGCCGCCGAGCGCGCCGGTCGCCGCGCCGACCTCGACGGGCCTGAGGCTGGCCAGCCGGCCTGCCGCCCACCCCAGCGGGGCGGCCAGCGCGGCGCTGGTCGCGATCCGCGACCACAGCGGCGGGATCTCCCCCGGCCGCTGCCGGGCCCGGGCCACCGCCTCGGACGCCGCCAGCACCACGGCCCCGGCCGCGGCTCCCAGGCCGGCTGACCGCGCGCCCCGGTGGCCGGTGAGGGCCGCCCCGGCCACCCCGCCGATGATGCCTGCCGTCAGGATCTGGCTGCGCAGCTGCGCCGTTTGCCCCGGCTCGTCCCCTGCCATCCCCACAACGTACTGTGCCGGACGGCAGGAATCGCGCGTCAGCTCAGGCTCGCCCGGATGGCCAGGCAGCGCCGGGCGCCGCGGGCGGCGAGCACCAGCCGGGCGAGGCTGGCGACGGCCGCCGCCGCGGCCAGGGCCGGGGAGAGCTTCCCCGCAGCGGTGGCCAGCTGGGCCGCCAGCAGGGCCAGGCCGAGCCCGTCGGCGCCGATGGCGCCGAGCCCGGCGACCGCCGCCGCCATGGGGGCACGGCGCGGCCGGACGGGCAGCCAGCGGGTGAGGCGGCCGGTAGCAGCGATACCGGCCAGGGCCGCGCAGGCCGTGACCGCGACCGCGACGGCGACCAGGTGCAGGACCGGCGGCAGCCCCGTCCAGCGCCAGGACTGGACGGGGGGAACAGCAAGGTGGCTGGCGGCGGCCGCGGCGATCCAGAGCAGCCCGACCAGCGGGCCGGTCACCAGCAGGGTGACGGCCATCCGGCGCGCCTGGCTGGCGGCAATCTCGGCCCGGAAAGCGTCCGCGATCTGGGCGGCGTCGCCGAATTCACCGATCACCGCTCCCGCCGCCTGAGCCGGGGGCACTCCGGCGGACTGGTACGCATCGGCCGCGTCCATGAGGCCGCCGCGCAGCTCGGCCACGATCTCCGCGCGGCCCCGGGCTGGGCCGGGCAGCCGGGCCGCGACCTCGGCCAGATAGCGCTCGACGGCCACGCTGGCCCCGGCCTCCGGCCCTGGCCTGGTCACGGTGAACTCGCGGCCGCTGGCGCGGGCTGCAGCAGGGCGTTGACGGCCGCGGAGAAGTCCCGCCAGGTGCTGCGCTCGGTATCAAGCGCCCGCCGGCCCGCTGGCGTCAGCTGGTAGACGCGGCGGCGGCGCCCGCCCGCTGTTGACCAGCTCGCCCGGACCAGGCCCGCGCGCTCCAGGCGATGCAAGGCCGGGTAGACCGTCCCGGTCGGCAGGTTGACCTGGCCGCCGCTGCGTACCCGCAGGGCTTCCATGATCGCGTAACCGTGGCGCGGCTCCGGCTCGAGCACCGCGAGCAGGATGCCATCCAGGTGGCCCTTCAGCGTTTCCGCTCTCATAGGTAGCCATGCTACCCTTGCTTTATATGTAGCATCGCTACATATAGCCATCCTGCTCTTCACACTGGCTCCGCGGAGAGCGGAAGAGGAGGCCAGCCATGGATACTGCGGCCCAGTCACCGGCCCTCGCCACCCGGCACGGATCCGTGCGCTGGCGATCGGCCTGCTACTGGCTGGCCACCGTCTCGGTGGCGGCCGAACTCGCAGTCGGCGGCGTATGGGACATCGCGCGCATCCCCTACGTCCGCGACCTCACGGCCCACCTGGGCTATCCCTCGTATTTCCTGGTGATCCTGGGCAGCTGGAAGGTGCTGGGTGCCCTCGCCCTGCTCGTCCCGGGCCGCGGGCTGCTCAAGGAGTGGGCTTACGCGGGTGCCTTCTTCGTTTACACCGGGGCGATGGCCTCCCACCTGACTACCGGGTACGCCGTCGGCGAGGTGGGGGTGCTGGCCGTCATGACGGCACTGACCGTCGTGTCCTGGGCCCTGCGGCCCCCCAGCCGCCGGACACGCTAAGGCCGGGCCTGGCCTGCGGGAACGGGCCACCGGGAACCGGGAGCGGGTCCGGCCCGTCCAAGTCCTGAGGCATGCACCTGCAGGCTGGACGGAACGGAGGCCGGAATGCGCGGGAACATCGGTGCGCGGCGGGTGTCCGGGTTCGCGATCCTGGCCCCCATCGCAGCCGGGACCATGATCGGGCTGGCCGGGTGCGGCAGCGTGCCCGGCGGGACCAGTGCTGCCGGGCAGGCCAGCGCTTCCGGGCAGGCCAGTGCTTCCGGGCAGGCCAGCGCAGCCCAGCCGGCGTCGGCGAGCATCCCGCTGTGCGCCGCGGCGCACCAGCTGGACCAGGTCATGCTGCGGCTCACCTCAGGCCCGGCCCGTGCGATGCTCCCGCGCGCGGTGACGATCACGGACGCGGTCCGGGTCCGGGCCCTGGCGGGCACGCTGTGCACGCTGCCGCCGATGCCCCGCGGGCTGCACTGCCCGGCCGCCCTGGGCAGCGCGCTCCTGCTGGACTTCTCGGCCGCGGGCCGCGCGTACCCGCCGGTGCGCATCCAGGACTCAGGGTGCGCCACCGTCACCGGGGTCGGGCCGGCCCGTCAGTGGTCATGGTCGTCACGGCCCGGCCGGGTGCTGAGCGCGGCGGTCGGCGGGAAGGGCCGGCTGGTCCCGGGCAGCTACCCGAGCAGCGTGCCTACCCAGTGAGTGATGCCGGACCGGCATCCCACGCCGGACCGGCATCCCCCAGCCAGGCACGGACCGCGACGGTTGTCCCCGCTCCCGTCGCGGTCCGTGCCGCACCGTTATAGGTGCTGGAACCGGCCCCTAGCCGCGGCAGGGGTTCGGCATGTTGCCGCTGTTGAAGTTGTCGTACACACTCGCGGTCGTGAATCCGGCCTCCGGGAACACGCTCTTCAGCAGCGGGCCGAATTCAGCCGTGGAACTGCCGCCGAAGTTGTTCGTGGTCCCGGGCAGGTACTTCCCGCCTTCCCGCCAGGCGCAGCCGCCCCAGGACGTGCTGGTCGTGGAGAAGAACGGGTAGAACTGCGCGCCGGGTGGCGGGTTGACGCAATTCGCTCCGGTCGTCCGGTCGCAGAACGGCGGGTTGGCCTGCGAGTCGGAAGCCTCGATCCTCGGCAGGTCGGTCTCGAACGCGATCGTCGGGTAGTTCCGTCCCCGCGTGAGCGGGCTGGTGAACATGACCGGTGACGGGTGCAGCGCCCGGTCGGCGGCGACGTTCGGGTTCGTGCCCGGCCAGTCCGCACGGTAGGACTGCCCGTCGTAGTCCGAGTCAGGGCTGAAGCAGCCGTTGATGCGCACCAGCAGTGAGTCGGTGCCCGGCACGCAGCCGCTGTCGTCGGCGTCCAGGGTCGGGTCCTGGCTGCCGGCCTTGCTGCAGTCGAACTGTGCGTTGAGGGCCAGGCAGTTCTCGAAGTGGCCGATCTCGTCGGACATGGCCACGTTGTACGTGTGCGCCGACCAGGTGTTGCCGCGCGGGTTGGCGGTCGAGTACTCCGGGTGGAACGCGTACGGCTTCTCCTGGCACGTCGCGGAGTTCGGCGTGTACAGGATGTGGCCGAACCCGTTGGCGACCGATGCGGTCATCGACCCGTGCTGGCCGCTGGTGAGGTCGGCCAGGCTGATCCGCAGCCCGGCCCGGGTGTCCCGCATGTGGATCCGGACGACGTCGCCCGGGCTCATGAACAGGTCCTTGCGCGGGTTCGGGTTCACCGCGGCGAAGTTCGGGCTGGTCAGCGTGCCGGTGAACAGCGGGTTCGCCGGGGCCTGGGACTTCCCGCTCTTCGTGATGTACGCCCAGTTGATCGGCTCAGGGCCGCCGAGGACGTAGTTGTTGCAGGCGCTGGTGTTCCCGACGCCGGTGTTCTGGTTCAGGTTGAAGCTGTCGATGGTCATCGCCGCGCAGTACTGCGTCTTCGTGCAGCCGAACCCCTCGAACTGGGGGACGTATCCCGGGCCGTAGAACTGGAGCTCCATGTAGGCGTTGCCCGGGTGCTTCCCGATGTAGTCCGCCGCCTTGGGGTTGGTGCCCACCAGGTTGTTGGCGTCAGAGTCGGGTGTGCACTTGCGGGTGAACTCGGGCGCGGACTGGGTGTCGCAGAGCGTGAGCCCGAACCAGAACGTGGGCCGCAGCTGGAAATTCCAGGTCGAACCCGCCGGACCCCGACGCGTTGGGCTGCTGCTTGGGGTCCTTCGGCAGCGTCATCGTGTAAGTGATGTCATTGCCCGACCCGGGCTGCCCGGACTTGAATTCGAGTGACGGCTCGTCGTGCCCGACGTATCCCCCCGGCGGGGCGCTAGAGGTGTCCACGCACAGTGAGTTGTAGCTCTGGCACAGGGGATTCTCGAGGGAGGGCTGGGAGGCAGCCCTGGTGGCGTGGGTGCCCTTGGCCATGCCCCTCGTGGTCTGGGCCTGTGAGTTAGCGCGGCTCGCGGCGCTCGCCGGAAGTGTGGCCGCCGCGAGAACGAAGAAGCTTAGGAGGCTGATCGCAGCCATGACGTATCGCTTCACCGCTGTCCTTTCATCCATAGCCGGAACCTGGGTACGCGTCATTGCGCGCAGGGTGACCGGTCCTTTCGGCCCGGCGATCTCAGCCCACAGCCGGCTAACCCCCCGTGCGAAACCCCTTCCCCTGGCTAATCGTCACGGAGCGTGTCCCACGACCAGCTGAACCCACCAGGCATATATGGCGAACCAGACATGCATTCCCAGATATGACCGGCCACTATGGAGTGCTACCAGCAGATACTCCTACGTGAGGCGGAGGATGGCAATAACGGAGGATGGCAATTAAGAGATCAGCGCTGGCGTGCACCCGCCCAGGAGGAGCCCATGAAGATTGAGGGATCGGTGGCCCTGGTCACCGGCGCCGACCGCGGGCTGGGCCAGGCCGACGCGCGGGAACTGGTCCGCCGCGGCGCGGCCCGGGTCTACGGGGCCGCCCGCCATCCGGACCGGGTCACCGGGCCGGGCGTGACGCCGGTCGGCCTGGATATCACCGACCCGCAGCGGGTCGCCGAGGTCGCGGAGGAGTGCGCGGACGTCAGCCTGCTGGTCAACAACGCGGGCGTGATGAACGCCGCCACCTTCACCGGCGCACCCAGCCTGGACGCGGCCCGGCAGGAGATGGAGACCAACTACTTCGGCACGCTGAGCATGTGCCGCGCGTTCGCGCCGGTACTGGCGGCCCATGGCGGCGGGGCGATCGTCAACATGCTCTCGGTCACCAGCTTCTACACCAACCCGTTCAACGCCTCCTACGGTGCCTCGAAGGCCGCGGGCTGGTCCCTGACCAACGGCATCCGCCTCGAGCTGCACCATCAGGGCACCCTGGTGATCGCGGTGCACGCTGGCTTCATCGACACCGACATGGCCGCGCTGGTCGACGCGCCGAAGATCAGCCCGGAATCGATGGCTGGGCAGATCTGCGACGCGATCGAGGCCGGCCAGGTCGAGGTGCTCGCCGACGAGCGGACCCGGTTCGTCAAGGCCTCACTCCCCCGCGACCAGGAGCTGATCTACCCGCCGGTCCAGGAGTTCTGGGACGCCGCGCTGAAAGGCACGGCCCCCTAGCCGGGACGTTCGCCCGGCCCGCCCGTGTCCATGACACGTCCGCGGCCTGCCACCCGGAGTCCGCCCCCAGGGAAGATCTCGCCCGCCAGCAGGCGGTCAAGCAGATCGAGCGCAAACGGCTTTATCGCACGAGTGTCGTCGTGTCCGGCCTGGGCATGGTGCTGCTCGTCTTCATCTGGGCCCTCTCCAGGCCGGGCCGGCGCACTGAGCCCGCGAGGAAGTGACGATCATGACTGACTCACCCACGGCACCGCCCGGTCGCGGCGTGCGGGTACTGGTCTGCGCGGCCTCGAAGCAAGCTGGCCCAGGCCATGGACCAGGTTCCCGTCGAGGTCCCCCGTATCCGCACGTCGGTCGGCGCGCGGGATCACCGGATGTTCGGCGGCAAGCTGGACCGCAAGAAGCTGAACCCGGCCCAGCGGCTCTCCCTGCTGGCCTTCCGCGGGCTGGACGGCGACTTCCGGGACTGGGCTGAGATCCAGCGCTGGGCTGAGATCCAGCGCTGGGCTGAGACCATCGCGGGCCAGCTCACGCTCACCCCGCGGTAGCCCGCTACGGCGCCCTGACCGCCCGTGCCCGGCGCTACAAGGCCAGCAGCCGGGTGAGCTCAGCCGGCTCGGCGCCCGCCACATCCAGGACCTTGGTCCGGCTGGTGGCCCCCGTGACCAGGGTGACCGCGCTGCGGCGGACGCCGAAGGCGTCGGCTACCGCGGCCAGCGCCGCGGCGGTGGCCTGCCCGCCCACAGCCCGGGGGCTGACCCGGACGACCAGCGCGCCCCCGTGGTCGCCGCCCACCCGGGGACGGGGTGACCCGGGGCGTACCCGGACGGTGATCCGCACCACCCCAGTGTGCCGCGCGCGCCGCAGCCCCCGCCAGGGCCGGTAATTTGAGTCGCTAATCTCCTGAAATGACCAGGATATTGGCTCCGATTCTGGGGTAAATCCCCAGGCCAGACGCTGGTTTACGGTCGTTTTCAGGATCAGGAATCCGCCGCATCCGGTGCTCCGGAAAGGATGTGACTGCGTCTCACCAAGTACAGGCGCCCGCCAAGGGGCTGGCCGGCAGTGCTGAGTAACGGGGCCTCCCATGAATGTGTGCCGGCGGCCCGGCCGGGACCGGCGGCCGGGCAGGCGGCGCGCACGCCGGGACGGCCCCGGCCGGCCAGGCGACGCTCTACACGGCCGCGTCCTCGCCCGGCCGCGGGCGGCCCCCCGGCCGCAGCGGGCCACCACCGCGTTCTGGCCAGTGCCCCAGCCGGGTGCCTGAGTTCCGCGACTACCTGGGCGGGCCCGCATTCCCGTGGCGGGGCACCCCGTTCGTCTGCATCGCGGACAACGTGGTGCTGCGCTCCGGCGCCGTGGACATCGGCCGGCCACGGGCCCGGTTCTACTACTGCCCGGACGCCGTCTGCTTCAGGGCGGCGATTCCCAGGGCGCCGGCCGGCACCAGCGTGACCAGTGCGGGCAGCTGGTACCGCCACGAGAACTCGAACAGGTCGGAGACCAGCAGCACACACGCGGCCGAGGCGAAACACAGCAGGCAGGCCAGGGCCAGCGACCGGGTGGCCGGGTCGGAGCGCCAGCGCCGGCGCAGCAGCACCCCGGACCCGGCCAGCCCGGTGACCGCGCACAGGGCCAGCAACGGGCCGGGCGTGAATCCGCCGCCGAGCTGATAGGAGCGCAGGAACACGGCGGCGGGCCGCCAGACGGCCGGTGCACCCCCGCCGAACCGGGCGATCTCGGCCATCACCTCCGGCCGGGTCGAGTGCGAGGAGAAGTACGGGAACGTGGCCTGGAACTGCCAGCGGGAGATGGGTGTGTCCCCCGGGCTGGTCTCCCGGGTCAGCGCGAACAGTTTCACCACGTCACGGGCGTAGGCGCCGGCCAGCCGCTGCGGCTGCTGGGTCAGCACCTGGTGGTTGAAGTCCGAGAGCATGCTGTCGGTCTCGGCCCGCGGCAGCTTCGCGTAGTACGGCCGGATCGGGGAGCCAGGCTCGTACTCCAGCCAGTCCGGCCCCCTGGCCTGCTGGGCCAGGCTCGGGCACATCCCCCGCTCGGCCGCGGGGAGCCGGAGCGTGGCGCAGTCGGCCGCGGCCGCGGCCCGCCCGTAGAACGAGGTGACGCCGGTGTGGGACAGGAAGAAGTCCCCGGCCACCACGTAGGAGACGGTGCAGTAGGCCGCGATCGGCAGGGCGAACGCGGCGCAGAAGGCGGCGGCCCGCCCGGCCGCGCGGCGCCAGCCGCCGCCCGCGGCCAGCAGGTAGATCACCCCGGGCAGGATCATGGCCTCACCGACCTGGGCGAACGTGGCCGACGCGCCGAGGACCAGGCCGGCCCCCACGGCGGCGCGCCACCCCGGCCCCGGCCGCCAGAGCAGGATGGCCAGGCCGGCCACGAGCAGCGCCTCGAACCAGGTGCCCGGCATGATCGCCTGCTCGTTCTGCAGCTGATAGGCGTCCAGCAGTACCGGCGCGATGGCCAGCGCGGCCAGCCACCGGGATACGCCGCGGCGCAGCAGCAGCAGGTAGATGACCACCGCCATGGCCAGGCCGAGCAGGTGCTGGACCGCGGCGACCGCGCTGAAGCCGGCGGCGAGCGCGATGGCCAGCAGCGGCCCCTTGTAGCCGACCGGGTCCATCCCCGCGGCGTTGTACAGATAGCGCTCGGTGTCGATGTAGAACAGTGCGGGCCGGTACGCGAACTGCACGAGCACCCGGAGGGCCAGGCCGGCCGTCAGCAGCAGGAGGGCGAGCCAGTGCCGCCGGGCCAGGCCGGCCCCGGCCGCGCGCCACCGGGCCGGGCGCCCCTGCGCCGCGGGGGCAGCCTGGCCGGGGGCCACCCCGGCCTGGCTGCTGCCCAGCACGCGGGTCACAGCCCAGTCACCCTTAGCGACAAGACCGGGTCCGGGGGCAGGGCCGAGATCACGTGGTCGGGACGGCGTGCCCGCCGCTGGACAGGCAGAGGGCGAGCAGGACCGTGACGATCGTCAGCCACCGGGTCATCCGGTTCCGCGGCACCTGGGTCAGTACGGCCCAGGCCACGGCCGTGTACCAGGCGAAGACCCAGGGGGCGACGAGGATCCAGGCGAACGTCAGCGCGAACGGCGCCACGACCTCGGCCGGCTGGTCGGAGGAGATCCGCCGGTAGACCAGCCAGGCCACGATGAACAGCGCGAACGGCCACAGGCAGCTGATGATCGTGGCCATCGTGTTCTGCGGGACGCCGAACGCCTGCCCGGTGAGCTCGAACACCCGCCAGGGCGAGGGCAGCGTGACCAGCTTGAGCCCGCCGAACACCGGTTTTATCGCGCCCAGGCCGTAGTAGCTGTAGCTGAGCGCGAGCGTCGCCACGGCCGCCACGGTCATCCGGGTGATGCGCAGCCAATCGCGGTTGCGCAGCAGTGGCCAGGCCAGGCCCAGGCCGATCAGCACCGCGTAGATCTTGACCCCGCAGGCCAGGCCGATCAGCACGCCGACGACCGCGTCACCCCAGAGATTGGAGAAGCGCCGGGCGACCTGGATGGCACCGATCGCCGCGGCGGCCACGAGCGTGTCGAGGTGACCGCCGCTGACCAGTTCCAGGATGAGGACGGGGTTAGCGGTCCAGAACAGCGTGGCCCGCACCGGGTCGTCGGAGGTGAGCAGGAGGAGCAGGCCCACGCCGATGAAGACGATCCCGTTGAGGATCATGATCACCCAGATCGTGGTCGCGACGTTCGCGTGGCCGATCGAGGCGGCGAACGACTGGATCACGGTGGCGAACGGGCCGTAGACGGACGGCTGCGCCTTCCACATGGTCCCGACGACCTCGGTGTAGGCGGAGTGGCCGCCGAGGAAGGCGAGCGGGTTGGTGGTGTAGGGGTTACCGCCCAGCGCGGCGATCCGGCCGTAGGCCGCGTAACTCGCGGTGTCGGAGGACCCCACCGGGGTGAGGCAGACCAAGATCCCGACGATGCCCGTGCTGACCAGCAGCAGGATCCGCGGGTTCGGCCGCCAGCCCTGGCTGTGCGCCCACAGCATGCCGGCCAGCCCGAGGCAGGCCAGGATGTCGCTGAGGTACAGCATGAGGCTGGCCAGCACGTGCTGCGAGCTCAGCGAGGGCAGCAGCCGGGACAGCGGCAGCAGGACGGGCAGCGTCTCGGCGTTCGGGGCGGTGGCCCCGAGGAGCATGCCCAGCAGCAGGCCCGCGGCCGACAGGGAGACGGCGACCCGGGGGGTGGCCAGCCTGCTCCAGGCGAGCTTGCGGATGAGCGTGCTCATCAGCCGCTCGACCGGCCCGTGGCCGCCTTCCAGTGGATCAGGCGCCGACTGCTCGGGCGGCCGGGTCAGCCCGGGCGTGCCCGCAGAGTGAGTGGACACCTGGGTCACTCTGGGCACACCTCCATGAACGGTCTGGGGCGGCTGCGGTGCTGCCCGGTCCCGCACTGCCGGCTGGCACAGCGCTAGCCGGTACTGCGGGGCTAGCGCGCCCGGCCAGCGCCGGCCTCACCCGCCGCCGCTGCCGGGGGCGCCGCGTGCCCCCGATGGCACCGGGCTGGCCCCGCGCGGCTAACCCTGTTCTACCTGCCTAGTCTGAGCGTAGGGTGAGTGCCGAATACACCACGCCACATTTACTGAATCCTTCCGGCGAATTCACCTCGTTGCGTGGCTGCGGCACTTCCCGTCTGGGAACAGGTTACTCATGCCGGGGCGCCCGGTTTGCCGCGACTTCCCCGCACTCGCCCCTGGCGGCCGCTGACTTTCCGCCGGGGCGGTGACTTCCGGCCGGGCCGCGGGTCAGTACCGGTATGACCACCAGCGAGGAGTTCACCAGCCTCACCGGCCAGTTCCGGCGCGAGCTGCTGGCCCACTGCTACCGGATGCTGGGGTCGGCCGACGAGGCCGAGGACCTGGTGCAGGAGACCTATCTGCGCGCCTGGCGGGCGTACGACGGGTTCGAGGGCCGGTCCTCCATCCGCACCTGGCTGTACCGGATCGCCACCAATGCGTGCCTGACCGCCATCGAGCGCCGCAGCCGCCGGCCGCTGCCCTCCGGGCTGGGCGCCCCGGACGACGACCCGTCCGCCCCGGTGGTGTCTGCGCCGCAGGTGCCGTGGCTGCAGCCCCTTCCCGATGCCCTGCTGGCCTCGCCGCACGACGATCCCGCGGCCGCCGCCGCCGCACGCGCCGGCATCCGGCTGGCGATGGTCGCGGCCCTGCAGTACCTGTCCGCCCGGCAGCGGGCGGTGCTCATCCTGCGGGACGTGCTGGACTGGCCGGCCGCCGAGGTGGCCGCCATGCTGGGGACCACGACCACCGCGGTCAACAGCGGCCTGCGGCGCGCCCGGGCCCAGCTGGCGCGGGCCCTGCCCGACGAGGACGACGTCGCCGAGCCCGGCGAGCCGGGCCGCCGCGCGATGCTCGACCGCTTCGCGGCGGCGTTCGAGAACGGTGACATGACCGCGCTGACGGAGTTGCTGCGCCAGGACGTGGCCCTGGAGATGCCACCCATGCTGACCTGGTTCGCCGGCCGGGAGACCGTGCGCCGCTTCCTGGCCACGAAGCTGCTCGGCATGCCGGGGCAGTTCCGGCTGCTTGCGGCCCTGGCCAACGGGCAGCCGGCCTTCGCGGCCTACGAACGCGGGGCTGACGGCGTGTACCGCGCCCACGCCGTGCTGGTGCTGACGGTCACCGCGACCGGGATCGCGCGGATCGTCATCTTCCTCAGCCCGGGCCTGCTCGGGCTGTTCGGCCTGCCGCAGGAGCACGACCCGGACGCGGCCCGCCCCGCGACCGTGGCTGACCTGGCGGTCCCCTCGTGGCCCCGCTGACGGGGAGCCTCGGGCTCCTCGGATCCGCGGTCAGCTACGCGCTCTCCAGTACCCGGCTGGCCACCCCGGAACGTCTGTCCTGCCCCACGCCGTGTGCCGGCTGGGACCTGGGATGGCTGCTGCACCACGTGAGCGACTCGCTGGGGGTGCTGCACGAGGCCCTCACCGCCGGGTACGTGGCCCCGGGGCCGGGGAACGACGGCTCCGGGACCGACCCCGCCGGCGACCTGCGCCGCCGGGCCGCCAGGCTGCTGGCCGCCTGCGCCCCGGACGGTCACGCCGACCATCTGGTCGCCATCGGTGACCGCGAGCTCGCCGCCAGGATGGTCGCCGCCGCCGGGGCCATCGAGATCACCGTTCATGGCTGGGACATCGCGGCCGCCTGCGGCAGCCGCCGGCCGGTCCCGCCGGGGCTGGCGGCGATCCTGCTGCCGATCGCCCCGCTGTTCATCACGCCCGGCGTCCGGGCGGGGCTGTTCGCCGACCCGGTTCCGGTGCGGGGGCCAGCCTGCCCCGGCGACCAGCTGGTCGCCTTCCTCGGGCGGCACCCGGGTATCCCCGCCGCGCCCGGCCCCGCCTGATCCCGGCCCGGATCACCGGGCCTGACCAGCGCAGATCTGGCCCACGGGCGGCCTCGCGGCGATTCGCGGCGGTCCGCCTGGTCTGCCTGGGCAGGACCTAAGAAACGGAGTAGCTGACATGTCGGATCTCTCTGCCGCCCCGCCAGCCGGCCGCGTGAGCGGCCGCCTCGAGGGCGGCTCAGCCACCGGCGGCCGGGGCGTGATACCGGGACGGGCAAGCAACGGCTGGACGCTGGTGCTGGCCGGGCTCGGAGCGTTCATGTCCGCCCTGGATGTGGTGGTCGTGGCGACCGCGCTGCCCACCCTGCAATCACACCTCGGGGCGAGCCTGGCCGACCTGGAATGGACCATCAACGCCTACAACCTGGTCTTCGGCTGCCTGATGCTGACCGGCGCGGCGCTCGGCGACCGTTTCGGCCGCCGCCGCATGTACGTCCTCGGGCTCATCGTGTTCGTCCTGGGCTCGGCGCTGGCGGCGCTGTCATCGGGCGCCGGGATGCTCATCGCCGCGCGGGTGGTGCAGGGCGCCGGGGCGGCCATGCTGGTGCCGCTGACCCTGACCCTGATCAGCGACGCGTTCCCGGCCGAGAAGCGCGGGGCGGCCATCGGGATCTGGGGCGGCATCACCGGCCTCGGCGTGGCCGCCGGCCCCCTCGTCGGCGGCGCGATCGTGCAGGGCCTGTCCTGGGAGTGGATCTTCTGGGTCAACGTGCCGGTCGGATTGGCCGTCGCGGCGCTCTCCGGGCTGCGGCTGCGCGAGAGCCGCGGGCCCCGGCCGCAGCTGGACATCGCGGGCATGATCCTGGCCGGGATCGCGCTGTTCGCGCTGACCTGGGCCCCGGTGCGGGCACCGGCGGTGGGCTGGGCCAGCGCCGAGGTGATCGGCGCGTTCGCGGCCGGCGCCGTGCTCCTGGCCGGGTTCCTGGCCTGGGAACGGCGGGCCCGCTATCCGATGCTGCCCCTGGCGTACTTCCGCCGCCGCGGCTTCGCCACCGCCAACGCGGTGATCTTCTTCCAGTTCATCTCGCTGATCGGGTCCCTGTTCTTCATCACCCAGCTGTTCCAGATCGGGCTGGGCTACTCCCCGTTCCAGGCGGGCCTGCGGATCCTGGTCTGGATGGCCACGCCCATGCTGGTCGCGCCGGTCGCCGGCGCCCTCGCCGACAAGATCGGCAACCGGCCGTTCATGGTCACCGGCCTGGTCATGCAGGCCGCCGGGCTGGGCTGGCTGGCCGCGGTCACCGAGCCGGGGGTGAGCTACGGCACCCTGGTCGCGCCGCTGATCATCGCGGGGGTGGGCATCTCGATGTGCTTCCCGACCGTGGCCAACGCGGTCACCGGCTCGGTTCCGGCCCGGGATGTCGGGGTGGCTGCCGGCACCAACAACGCGCTGAACGCGCTGGGAGGCGTGTTCGGCGTCGCGATCCTGGCCGCCGTCTTCGCCGCGCACGGCAGCTACGAGTCCCCGGCCACGTTCATCCACGGATTCAGGCCCGCAGAATGGACCGCCGCCGCGGTGGCGGCGGCCGGGGTCGTGGCGGCCCTGCTCGCCCCGGCCAAGGCGGAACTGTGACCACGCCGACCCGGCGCCGGGGGCGCTTCGTTGCGGAAGAAGAAAGGCCGGGCCGGCCCGCACCGGCGCTACGAGCGGGCGGCAGACAACGCACCGGGGCTGGCCTGCTCCTCTTCCCGGCGGGCAGCGGTGTAGCGGTTCTCCGGGACCGGGAGGCCCAGGTGGCCGCGCAGCGTGCCGGACTCGTACTCGGCCCGGACCAGGCCCCGCTCGCGCAGGATGGGCACGACCTCGTCGGTGAACCGGCGGAACTGGGACGGGTGCCCGATATGGATGTTGTAGCCGTCCAGCGCCCGGCCCTCGAACCAGCGCTGCATCTCGTCCGCCACGGTCTGCGGTGAGCCCGCGAACGGGGTCGGTTTCGGGCCGGAGATGGCCTGCACCGTCTCGCGGAGCGTGTAGCCCTGCGCCCGGGCGAGCTGCACGATCTTCTCGGCCTGGGTCCGGAAGCCGCGCTCGGCCACGTGCAGCACGTCCGGGAACGGCGCGTCCAGGTCGTACTGGCGGAAGTCGTGCCAGGCGAACGGGCGGCCCAGCTCGCCCAGGGCCCGGTCGAAGTCCTGGTCGGCGACCTGCAGGTCGTGCTCGATCTCGCGGGCTTGCTTATCGGTGTCGCCGACGAACACCCGGACGCCGGGCATGACGATGATGTGATCGGGGTTGCGGCCCTTGGCGGCGGCCCGGGACTTGATGTCGGCGTAGAAGGCCTGGCCCTGCTCGATCGACGCCGCGTGGGTGAAGATGCCCTCGCCGATGGCGGCGCCCAGGTCGCGGCCCTGCTCGGAGTCGCCGGCCTGGAAGATGACCGGCTGCCCCTGCGGCGAGCGGGAGATGTTCAGCGGGCCGACTACACCGAAGTGGTCCCCTTTGTGGTTCAGCGCGTGCAGCCGGGACGGGTCCAGGAACCGCCGGGCCTGCCGGTCCCGCGGGAACGCGTCCTCCTCGTAGGAGTCCCACAGGCCCTGGGCGACCCGGACGAACTCCAGCCCGCGCGCGTACCGCGTGTCGTAGTCGTAGTGCTCGTCCCGGCTGAAGTTGCCCGCCGCGCCGGCGTCCCCGCTGGTCACCACGTTCCACCCGGACCGGCCGCCGCTGATCAGCTCCAGCGAGGCGAGCCGCCGGGCCAGGTTGAACGGGTCGTTGTAGGACGTGGTCATGGTCGCGACCAGGCCGATGTGCCGGGTCACCACGGCCAGCGCGGACAGCAGCGTCATCGGCTCGAGCCGGTTGAGGTAGTGCGGCGGGGAATCGGGGGTGATGAACTGGCTGTCCACGATGAAGGCCAGGTCGAACCGGGCCGCCTCAGCCAGCTGGACCTGTTCGGAGTACCAGCCGATGTTCACGCTGGCGTCGCCGGGGATGTCGGGGTCCAGCCACTGGAAGTGCTGGCCGGGACCGCCGGCGCCCATGGTCACCGCGCCGAGCTTGATCTGCCGGTTGCTCATCTGGGCTGTCCTTCCGTCGTGCGCTCGGCCGTGCGGTCCGCCGTGCGGGTTCGGGCGCGGGCCAGGGTCATCCACTCGGTGTGGCGGTGGCAGGCGACGCTGCGGCGGCCGCCGGCCGGGACGAGCGGGGGCTGGGTCGCGCAGCGGGCGGCGGCGAACGCGCAGCGCGTGGCGAACCCGCAGGCGCCCGGGCCGCCCAGGCCGGCCAGCAGGTCCTCCGGCAGCGCCGCGGCTTCGGCGACGGTGCGGGTGAGCTGCTGCGGGGAGAGTTCCCGGTCGTGCCGGACGCTCGGCGCGGACGCCATCAGCAGCGCCGTGTAGGGGTGCTCCGGGGCCGCGAAGACCTGGCCCACCGGGCCGTCCTCGACGATCCGCCCCCGGTAGAGCACCACGACGCGGTCCGCGATGCCCGCCAGCGAGCTGAGGTCGTGCGAGATGATCACGATGGACAGGCCGAGGGCGGTCCGGAGCTGGTCCAGCAGGCGGAGGATGTAGTTGCGGTTGCTGGCGTCCAGGGCGCTCACCGGCTCGTCACAGATGAGCAGGCGGGGGTGGGTGGCCAGGGCCCGGGCGATCGACACGCGCTGGCGCTGGCCGCCGGAGATCTGGCCCGGGGTCCGCGGCAGCACCGAATCGTCCAGGCCGACCTGGCCCAGGGCCGCGACGACCCGCCGGCGGATCTCGTCGGCGCCGCTTTCGCCCTGCAGCCTGACCCCCTCGGCGACGATGTCGTGCACGGTCATGTCCGGGTCGAGCGAGCGGAGCGGGTCCTGGAAGACCAGCTGCAGGTGCCCGCGGCGGCGCTCGGCCCGGCGCGCGCCGCGGCGCAGGGCCGAGATGGTGGTGCCCTCGAACACGACCTGGCCCCGGGCCGGGCTGACCAGCCCGGCCACGGTCCGGGCCAGGGTCGTCTTGCCCGAGCCGGTCTCGCCGACCAGGCCGACGATCTCGCCGGGCCCGATGGCCAGGTCGACGCCGCTGAGGACCTGGCTGGCCCGCCAGCCGCGGCCGAGGACCACGTCGAGCGACTCGACTGCGAGCAGCGGCGCGGTGTCCGGGAGGCTGGGCGCGGGGGCGGTCACCGGGCGGCCAGCTCGCCGGCGGCCCAGGCGTCCTGGGCGCGGACGCAGCGCACCTCGTGCTGGTCGCCGACCGGGACCGGCGCGACGGGCGGCGCGGCAGGCGTCGGCCGCGGCCGGGCAGCGCGCGGCGAACCGGCAGCCGGTGATGTCCGCTCCCACCGCGGGCGGCTGGCCCGCGATGACCTCCAGCTCGCGGCGGCGGAAGTCACCCACCGAGGCCACCCGGAGCAGCGCCTGGGTGTAGGGGTGCCGCGGCCGCTCGATGATCTCCCGGGCCGGGCCCGACTCCACGACTTCGCCGGCGTAGAACACCACCACGCGGTCGCACAGCTCGGTGACCACGGCCAGGTCGTGCGACACGAACAGGACGGCCAGGCCGCGCTCCGTCGCGGAGCCGGCGCAGCATCTCGATCACCTCGGCCTGGATGGTGACGTCCAGCGCGGTGGTCGCCTCGTCCGCCACCAGCAGCTGCGGGTCGCAGGAGATCGCGATGGCGATCATCACCCGCTGCAGCATGCCGCCGGACAGCTCGGCCGGGATCTGGTGGAACACGTGCTCCGGCTGGTGCAGGCCCACGGCCGTGAACAGCTCGAGGGAACGTTGCCGCGCGGCCCGGCGGGACAGGCCCAGCTTCACCCGCAGCACCTCGGCCAGCTGGTTTCCCACGGTGATCGACGGGTTCAGGTAGGAGGCCGGGTCCTGGAACACCGCGCCGATGTGGCGGCCGTGCACGCCCTCCCAGCCGCGCCGGGACAAGGTGGTCAGGTCACGGCCGCCGAACGTGATCGAGCCGTGCTCGATGGTGCAGCCACCGGGCAGCACGCCGAGCGCGGCCCGGCAGGTCAGCGTCTTGCCGCTGCCGGACTCCCCCACCAGGCCGACGATCTCCCCGGCGCGCAGGCCCAGCGAGACGCCGCGGATCGCGGTGGCCGCCCCGTGGTGCACGCTGACGTGCAGGTCGTCCAGGCGCAGCAGGTCCTGGCCGGCCGGTGCGGTCCGGGCGGGTGCGGTCAGCGCCGTGGCCGCCGGGGCGGGGGCGAGATCAGGCGACTTGAGATTGTCGATCGTCATCGGCAGGCTCGCAGGCGAGTGGGTTGCGATGATCGGATCCGGCTGGGCCAGCGTTCCCGCGCCGCGGCGGTCACGGAAGGCATCGGCCAGGGCGTTCAGCGCGCCGACGGTGACGGCGATGAGCGCCCCGGGGATGAACGGCGCCCACGGCGCCTGGGCCAGGTACGCCAGGTCGGAGGAGAGCACGCCGCCCCAGGTGGGCGCGGGCGGCTGCACGCCGATGCCGAGGAAGGTCAGGAACGAGACCGCGAGCAGGGCCGCGGCGGTCATCGACGCCGTGGTCACCGCGATCGTGGGCAGCACCTTGCGCAGCACGTGCACCCGGACCACGTGCAGCTTCGAGGCGCCCATCAGCTCGGCCGCCTCCACATACTGGGCGCGGGCGTGCTCCAGGGTGGCGGCCCGGGTGACCCGGAAGAAGAACGGGGCGAGCAGGATCCCGACCGGGACCATGGCCTGGACCAGGCCGTTGCCCAGCGCGGCGGTGACCGCGACCGCGAAGAAGATGTAGGGCAGGGTCATCAGCGCGTCGGTGACCCGGTTCGCGGCGAAGTCGAACCAGCGGCCGAGGAACACGGTGGCGATCCCCGGCCCGGTGCCCAGCACCAGGCCGATCCCGACCGCCTCCAGGGCGGTGAGCACCGACAGCCGGGTGCCGGCCATCAGCCGGCTCGCCACGTCCCGGCCCAGGTAGTCGGTGCCGAGCAGGTGGTGCGCGCCCGGTCCCTGGAACAACGCGTTGGCGTTGATCGTCAGCGGGTTCTGCGGCGCCAGCGTGGACCCGAACGCGGTCAGCACGGCGATGCCCAGCAGCACCAGCATCGCGATCCGCGCGGACGGCAGCCGGAGCACCGACTGCGGCCCGGCCGCCCGGTTCGTGCCCGCCCGGCTCATGTGCCGATCCCGTCGTTCGCCCGGTACAGCCAGTTGAGCGTGGTGTTCACGATCAGGTTGACCACGATCACGAAGCAGCTGACCACCAGCAGCAGGCCCTGGACCACCGGGATGTCCCGGGTCTGCGCGCTCTGCAGCAGCAGCTGGCCCAGCCCGGGCAGGGAGAACACCGCCTCGGCGGCCACCGCCCCGGCGAGCATGAGCGGGAAGTCGTTGCCCAGGATGGTGAGCGCCGGGCCCGCCGCGTTGCGCAGCGCGTGCCGGACCAGGATGCGGCGGTAGGGCAGGCCGCGGACCCGCGCCCCCACGATGTAGTTCTGCTCGAGCACCTCGACCAGGGAGGTGCGCAGCTGCCGGGCGACGTCCGCGGACACCGCCAGGCTGAGGGCCAGGCTGGGCAGGATGATGTGCGCGAGCCACTGCGGGACGCTGGTGCTGGGCCCGACGTAGCCGTTGGCGGGCAGCAGGTGCGCGGTGACCGCGAACAGGACCACGAGGATGATGCCGACCACGAACGCCGGGAGGGTGGACACCGCCGAGCACGCCACGGTGACCCCGCGGTCGAACCAGCCGCCGCGGCGGATGGCCGCGACCGTCCCGGCGCCGCCGCCGATGACGGCGGCCAGGATCACGGCCAGCACCGCGATCGACAAGTCGACGGGGAGCCGCTGCGCGATGCTCTGGGCCACCGGGATCTGGGTGAAGTAAGACCGGCCGAGGTTGCCGTGCAGGGCCTGGGTCAGCCAGTTCCAGTACTGCACGATCAGCGGGTGGTTCAGGCCCAGGGCGCGGTTCAGCCGGGCGACGGCCGCGGGGGTGGCCGCGTCCTGGCCCAGGATCGTGGCGGCCGGGTCGCTGTTCGACAGCGCCCCCAGGCTGTAGGTGATGAACGTGCTGATGAGCACGATGGGCACCAGGACGGCGAGGCCGCCGCCGAGGCGGGCCGCGAGGATGCGGCCCCGTCGCCGCCGGGGCGGTGTGGCCCCGGCGGCGGCGGCGCGCGGCAGGCTGAGGACGGTCATCGGGTCAGCCCGCCACCCGGACGCCTTCCCAGCGCTGCTGGACCAGGTCGAACGGGATGCCGCTGACCGTGGGGCTGTAGGCGAGGATGCGCGGGTTGGTGTAGAGCCAGACGTGGATGGGGTCGGTCGTCACCGCGGTGGCGACCGCCTTCTGCAGGGTGCTCGCGTACCTGGCCGAGCCGAGCGGCACGGTGAGAGCCTGGTTGAGGGCCTGGGTCACGGTGGGCGACGTGGTCGAGGTCTTGCCGTCCACGTTCATCAGGCCCTGCTGGCTGTAGAGCACGTCCAGCATCTCCACCGGGGAGTTGCGGCCCGCGGTGCCGTCGATGGCCAGCGGGATCGTCTTGTCCAGGTAGAGGCTCTGCGTCTCGGTGGCAGCCGGGATGTCCTTGATGGTGACCGAGATACCGGCCTGCTTGAGCTGGCTCTGCAGCTGCTCGGCCAGCGAGTCACTGGTACTGACGGTGCTCAGCGTGATGTTCACGCCGTGCGGGTACCCCGCCTGCGCCAGCAGCTGCTTGGCCTTGGCCGGGTCGTACGGGTACAGGTTGGCCAGCGCCGGGTTGTAGCCCACGAAGCCCTGGGGGAACGGCTGGTAGGACACGGCACCGTAGCCGGAGGCCTGGACCTTCAGGATGGCCTGGCGGTCGATGGCGTAGTTGATGGCCTTGACCACGTCCGGCTGGCTGAACGGCGCCGTCGTGGTCTGGATGTCGAGCTCGTTGACGACCTCGGACGGGATCACGGCGACCTTGAACCCGGCGGCCTTGGCCGACGCCACCTGGTTGCCCGCGATGTAGGCCACGTTGACCTGGCCGGACTGCAGGGCGGCCAGGATCTGCTCCGGCTGTGAGATGGACTGCACGGTGAAGTTGGCCACGTGGATCTGGCTGGCGTCCCAGTAACCGGGGTTGCGCACCAGGTCCGCGTGCGAGTCCGGGACGTAGCTGGTCAGCTTGAACGGACCGGCGCCGACCGGGCGGGTGGGCAGGCTGCCCGCGTCCTTGGTGAAGGCGGCCGGGCTCACCATCATCCCGTCCTTGCCGGCCAGCAGGTCAGGCACCTGGTAGTCGACCTGGGCCAGGTCGAGCGTGAAACTGGTCGGGCTGCCCACCACGACCTTGGAGATGACCGCGAGCTCGGAGGCGATGTTGGAGGTCGGCTGCTTCTGGCCGCGCAGGATGTTCTTCTTCACCGCCGCCGCGTTGAGCGGCGTGCCGTCGGTGAACTTGAGGCCGGGCCGCAGCGTGAACGTCACGCTCTTGCCGTTGGCGGCGTACTTCCAGGACGTCGCCAGGCCGGGCCCGACTGTGCCGTGCGGGTCGAGCGTGGTGATCGAGGCGTAGACCAGGCCGAGCGCGTGCACGTCCCACCCGGCGCTCGAGGTCACCGGGTCCCAGGAGGTGGGCAGCTCCCACTCCCAGTTCAGGGTCGCCGGCCCGGCGGACGCGGACGACGCCGAGCCTGCCGACGACGCGGCGCTGCTGCCGCAGGCCGCCGCGAGCAGCGAGAGAGCGAGCGCGGCCGCGGCCGCGGGAGCGCCGCGGCGGGCCACGGTACGCCGGGAGGCAGGGCCGTGAACGGCACGCCGGGGGAATCGCATCGAGAACTCCTGTGAGGGTGACGGGGGCCCAGCCACGCCCTCGTGGCCCGGTGCAACCAGCGGCGTAACTGTAAATCAGATAAATCCGATGGGTCAAGTAGGAATTGGGTCAGGGGCGGCTCCCCCGGCGCTCGCACAACGGGGCCGGCGGCGGCCGCTGGGGAGAGTTCCGCCAGGCCCGCTGGCTACGTCGCGGCCCGCGCCAGCCCCGCCGGGGCCGCCGGGAATTCCTGGTGCAGCACGCGCTCGTAAGCCCGGGACAGCTCGACCCCGGGCGAGACCCCGAGCTGCTCGGCGAGCCTGCCGCGCACCTCGTCGTAGACCCGCAGCGCCACGGCCTGCTGCCCGGCCACGGCCAGCGTGACGATGAGATGCGCCTGGGCCCGCTCGTTCAGCGGCTCACGATGAGCGAGCTCGCGCAGCCCCGGCAGGACCCGGTCGTAGCGCCCCACCGCCAGCGCGGCCTCGGCGTATCTCAGCAGGACATCGGCCCGCTGCTGGCTGAGGTTGATGACCGCCGGATGCGCCCGCAGCGGATCGACGTCCGCGAGCGGCTCCCCGCGCCACAGATCGAGCGCCTCGGCGTACATTTCACAGGCCCTGGCCGCCGCACCGGACTCGGCGGCCCGCCGGGCCCCGTCGGCCAGCCCGGTGAAGGCGAGCTGGTCCAGCTCGGCCGCCCCGAGGCAGAGCCGGTAACTGGTGCCCGTCCGGGTGAGCCGGCCGCCCTCGCCGCCCGCCCGGTCCGGGTCCAGGAGGCGCCGGAGCCGGCTCACGCAGCACTGGATCATGGACACCGCGGTGGCTGGCGGATCATCACCCCACAGCGCGTCGATGATCGTTTCCCGGTGCAGCGGGCTGTTCGGGTGCACGGCCAGCAAGCCCAGGACGACCCGCTGGCTGCCCCCGCCCAGGGCGACCGGCAGGCCGTCACGCCAGGCGGCCAGCGGGCCGAGGATGCTCAGCCGCAGCCCGGGCACCCGGTCCGCCCCGGTCATGAACGGAAGCGGCCCGTCCTCCCGGGCCGCCCCGGACCGCCCAGGCGAAATCCCTGGCCCGCGACCGGTCCAGGCATAACGCGGCCGCTAATCGCCGGGCCGAGTGAGCGCGGGGGCGTACGGTCAGCCCCTGCTCTAAGTCGCGTACCACCCCGATGCTCACCCCGGCCACGTCCGCGAGCTGACGCTGGGTCAGCCCGGCTTCCTGCCGGTAGCGGCGGCACAGCGAGCCCGCCGGCCTGCAGTCCCCTCGGCTCATCTCTGGTCACATCCCGGCGCCCGCCACCCCGTCCCCAGCGTGGCGGCGGGCATCACACGTGCCCCCCGTCGGCAACACCTCAGCGTAAGCGACTCTCCGCGGCTGACACAGCCCCCGGCGCTGGTTCCTGTAGCCCCATCCCGGCGCGCTGTACCGGGACGCCGCCGGGCAGCTGCCGCTAACCGCGGCATGACCTGGCCGGGGCCGGGATGCCCGGCTGGCCGGAGTACAGGAACCCGCGGACCGCCAGCGCATAGCAAAGTTCCCGCCGTGCGCCAGAGCCTGGAGCCACTGCACGACGGGGAAGAAGGAAGGACCATGCGCATGCGAAAGAACCTCAGGCTCGCCCTGGCCAGCATCGCCGCGGCCGGATCAGTCGCCGGGCTCTGCGCCCTCGGCACCGGCCCCGCGCTGGCGGCGCCGCGGCCCGCCGCCAGCGCCCCGGTGTCCAAGGTGGTGCACCCGGGACCGGATCATCTCGCGTTCCGGATCGAGAAGGTGAAGACGTCATCCATGCCAGCCCGGGCCCGGGCGGCGATGAAGGCCGCGGGCCTGAAGATCCCGGCCGCCACGAACTACATCGCGGAACTGGTGAACCTGCAGTACGGCAAGTGCGTGGACGCCAACGACGCAGGCTCGACGGCCGGGAAACAACGGGGACAAGGTCCAGCTCTGGGGCTGCTTCAACAACAGCTCCACCCATGCGAACCAGTGGTGGTGGCCGTACTACACCACCAGCGGATGGACGGAGCTGATCAACTGGCAGTACGGGCTGTGCCTGGACGCCAATAGCAGCGGCGGCTTCGTCAACGGGGCCAAGGTCCAGCTCTGGGGCTGCTTCAACAACAGCTCCACCCACCCGAACCAATGGTGGAACTACGGCCCGACCGGCTTCTACAGCCAGCTGACCAACCTGTGGGGCGGCGCGACCAAGGTCCTGGACGCGAACAACGCCGGCTCCTCGGGCGGGACCAACGGGGACAAGATCCAGATCTGGGCCTACCTCGGCGGCAGCAACCAGTTCTGGCTCCAGTAGCACGCCGCTGCGCGGCCTCGCCGGGGCCCGGAGGGACACCGCCCTCCGGGCCTCCTCGGTTCCCGGCCGCGCGGCGCGGGCCCTTGTCATACTCTGATAGTCGGTATATAACGATGGCATGAGCCAGCGCCCGCTGCAGGAGCCCACGTTCCTGATCCTCACCGCGCTCGCGGCCGGCGCCCAGCACGGCTACGGGATCATGACCGATGTCACCGGCATCTCCGGCGGCCGGGTGAAGCTCCGCGCCGGGACGCTCTACGCCGCGCTCGACCGCCTGGCCGACGAGGGCCTGATCGAGGTGGACCGGGAGGAGGTCGTGGACACCCGGCTCCGCCGCTACTACCGGCTCACCCCGCCAGGCGCGCAGCGGCTCGCGGCCGAAGTCGAGCGGATGCGCGCGGCCACCACCGTCGCAGCCCGGCGGCTCGGCCTGCTCAGGGGCCTGGCGTGAGCGCGGCCGCGACCGCTGGAAGGCCGGTACCGGAGGCTGCTGGCCATCTACCCGGCCGGGCACCGGCGCCAGCACCAGGACGAGATGCTCGGCGTGCTCATGACAGGGGCGCGCGCCGGGCAGCGCTGGCCCGGGCTGAGGGACTCCGTGGATCTCATCGCCGGCGCCCTGCGGATCCGGCTCCGCCCGCCTCACGACGAGGCCTCCCGCCAGGGCTGGGCTGACGCGCTCGCGCTGACCAGCGTGGTCCTGCCCGTTCTCTTCCTCGCCTACATCGTCGCGGGGAACCTGGCGATGCTGGCGACCATGCCCCAGGGGGGAACGGTTTTCGCCGCGACGCTGGAGTCCTTCAGCGTGAGCACCGCGGCCTGGATCGTGCTGACCGCTCTGGTCCTGCTGCGGCTGCGGCGCCTGGCGGGCGTGGCCGCAGCCGGCCTGCTGGCCTGGTTCGCGGTCTCCGTTCTGGGCGCCGGGGGCTGGTACTTCGCTGATCCGGGATCCCTGTACGTGCTCGTCGCCCTCGCCCTGGAGGCGATCGCCCTGCTCGCCTCGCCCGGACCGCGGCGCGGGATGCGGCTGATGACCCGGAAACGCTGGGCGCTGGCCGTGCTGGCCCCGGCCGCGGTGCGGGCCGCGCTGGCCGGGGTGTGGCTGGGCCATCCGGCCGTGTCGCAGACCGCCGCCCTCGCCCTGATCGTCGCCGCCCTGACCGGGATGATCCTGACGTCCCCCCTGATCAGGCGCCTCGCGATCCTGCTGTCGGTCCCCGCGTACTACGTCACGGTCGGCTTCCTCGTGCCGCCCCTGATCAGTACGGGGCTGGGCGTGAGCGCGGCCGTGTGGGACGGGCCGCTGCGGATCATGCTGAGCTGCCTGCCGATCGCGGTGGCCGTGTGCGTGCTGCTCCCGGCGGCGTTCCGCTCAGCCCGGCACACCCCCGCCTGCTGCCGGGAAGCCTAGGCTCTGCCCGCGATTCTGAGCCTTTGACTCAGCCTTTGGCGAGATGCTGGAAAAAGGACAGGATTCCGGAAACCCACGAATGCACGTCATTACCGGCCCCGGCCGGCGCGGAAACAATCCAGACCACAACCAGGATTCCCACGACCCAGCCCAATATCTTCGCCAGCACGCGTTTCCCCTCCGCTCAACGCTGCAGGTGCCTGGACGCGCCGCCGTTCGGCGGGACGCGCAGCAACAGCGACCGCGAGCGCCCGCAACCGGGCAGGTCAGCGCCCCGTACCAGGCTCCAAGTTGATCACGTGGCGTAGGGCAGCGCAAGGATGAAAAAGGTAAAGGCGGCCAGGAGTTTCAACGCATTAAGGGCACAACTGCTAATACCTGGCCGCCGATGCTGCGCCAGCAGTCAGTATCCCGGATGCCATGGGCACCGATCACTAAAGCCGCACGCTTTACGTAAAGCGTGCGGCGGACGGCAATTGCCAGCCCATTCCGGGCGCCCGGCGGCCCGGGGGCACCGGGCGCGCCCGTCCTGGTCTTCACGTTTCGCCCCCTCAGCTGAGGTATTGTTTCGTGAAGCAGGGATGGCCCACGGTCGGCGGGGAGGTCGCGATGACGGCACGGGTCCTCGTAGCGGACGAGGCGGCCAGCCGGCTGGCCCAGCTCAGCCTGAACATCGTCGTCGAGGTGAGCCGGCCCTGATGCCGCGCGGACAGCAGGCGGCGCTGACCCCGTCCCGGCTGATGATCGCCCGCAAGCGGCGGGGTCTCACCCTGACCCAGCTGGCCGGGCTGACCGGCCTCAGCACGCGCAGCATCTCCCTGTACGAGAACGGCCACCAGGAGCCGTCCGGGGACACCCTGCGGCTGCTGGCCGGGGCGCTCGACGTCACCCCGGGGTTCCTCGGCGCCCCCGACGTGGACGAGATCCCGCCGGACGCGGTGAGCTTCCGGGCCCTGAGCAAGATGACCGCCCGGCAGCGGGACCGGGCGCTGAGCGCGGGCCGGGTCGCGCTGCTGATCAACGACTGGATCGACGCGCGGTTCCGGCTGCCGGAGACCGATATCCCCAGCCTGGGCGGCCACGACCCCGAAGCGGCCGCCGAGGTGGTCCGGGCCCACTGGGGCCTGGGTGAGCGCCCGGTCAGCAACGTGCTGCACCTGCTCGAGTCCCGCGGGGCCCGGATCTACTCGCTGACCCCGGAGAACACCGAGCTGGACGCGTACTCGCTGTACTGGCAGGGGCGGCCGTTCATCTTCCTGGCCACCGGCAAGACCGGCGAGCGCGGCCGCTTCGACGCCGCCCACGAGCTCGGCCACCTCGTCCTGCACGGCGAGCAGCAGGTACCCAGCCGCCCGGCCGCCGAGGCCGAGGCCAACCGTTTCGCCGCCGCGTTCCTGATGCCCCGGGCCGCCGTCCTGGCCGAGGGCCTGCGCGACGCCACCCCGGCCCGGATCCTGGAGGCCAAGCGGACCTGGAAGGTGTCGGCCATGGCGCTGACCCACCGGCTGCACGAGCTGGGCCTGCTGACCGAGTGGGGGTACCGGACCGCATGCGCGCAGCTCGCCCGGCTCGGCTACCGGCGCAGCGAGCCGCAGGGCATCGAGCGCGAGTCCTCGCAGCTGCTGGCCAAGGTCTTCCGGGCCATCCGGTCCGGCGGCGAGACGCCCGCCACGATCGCCTCCTCGATCGGGATCAGCACCAGCGAGCTCCAGTCACACGTGTTCGGCCTCACCCTGACCGCGGTGCCCGGCGAAGGCCAGCCCGTGACCAGCCCGGCCCGGCACGGCCTGCGCCTGGTCCCGCCCCCCGGCTGAAACGCGGCGCCCGCCGGCGATCAGCTAGCACCCGGGCGCCGGGCGCAGTCCCGGTCCGCGGTCCCGTCCCGGGCAGCGGGGCAGCAGTACCGGGCCAACGCCCGGGATCGCCTGGTGGCGCGCTCGGGCGAGCACGGCGGCGGCCGCCTGCCCGCGTTCTCGCCGGTACGGGACATCCGGGTGGCGATCAGCCCGGTGACGATCGGCGTCGAGAAGGACGTGCCGCTCCACTTGGCCATGCCGTAGAAGCGCGCGGACCTGTCCCGCATACGGACTGAAGTGGCAGGTATACGCGCCTGTCGCGTAGGCGTTGATGAGGTCCCGTCCCGGCGCGTACACATCCACCCATCCGCCGAAATTGCTGAACGAGGCCCGGCCGCGCCAGTCGCCGCCGAGCGCACCGACGGAAATGACCTCGGAGAAGGCGGCCGGCCAGGTGGGCCTCCGGAAGCCGCTGTTACCCGCGGCGGCAATGCACACCACGCCCCCGTACTGGCGCAGCCGCCTGAGCCACTCCAGGAAAGAGATGAGCGGGAGATCGTGCCTGGACAGGCAGGCAACGGTCAGGTGGAAGATGTCCACGCCGAAGCTGAGCGCTGCCTCGAGCCTCGGTACCAGATCCGCTTCCAGCACACTCCCCGCGACCGAGAAAGCATTGGTCACGATGATGTCCGCGGAAGGCGCCATGCACCGCGTCACGCCCGCGACGAACGTGCCGTGCCCGGTGTAGGCCGGGATCACCGGCGGGTTGCCCTGAAGCGGGGAAGGAGGGTCCGCGTCCTCCGCCGGATCCCCCATCCGGACCCCGGCGAGCCATGAATGAGCCGCGGCGTCCCGCAGCAGCCCGGTATCGGCCATGTAAATCAGCACGCCGGCGCCCCCGCCGCCTGGCATACCGAGGGAAATGGCTCGATATCGTCGTATACTTCCTCGGGATCTGTGGCCGGGCAGGAACTGCCCACCCCACCTGCGACGGTCATGAGGTGATTCGGGGTGGCGATTCCCGGGCCGAGTCGCGCGTCAATAGCGCCCAGCGCATCGACCACCAGCGAATAGCGACGGCCCAGGGCGGTGAGCAGGGTAACGCCCGCGATGACAGGCTGGAGCGCGTTCGCGTCGTCACGCTCAAGCTCGCGCCGGGAGGGTTGCTCGAGAATCTCCAGCACCCGGTCGAGATAATCCTCGCGGACCAGGATCTCACTTTCGGCGAACATATGGTCGATCCCGCCATCCGGGGCGGCGATGGCGACGATTTTCTTTTCCCGCGGCCGGCTGGCACCTTTTCTTCGGGGCGGATTGCGAAAGGCCGCCTTTATGTAATCGACCTCATCGGCGATTCTGGGTTGCAGCCCATTTCTCCAACGATCTGCCCTGGTCATCTGCCCCTCCGTAGATCGAAACGACCTGGATTCGCCGCGCCGGACCCAGCGCAGGCCGGGCTCCCAGCCGCAGGCATGATGCGCCACCGGTCTCCTGCATATGAGGAGCTATCGCCTGAGGCGGTGATACATCCGCCCGGCGTCTTTGGCAAGCCGGTGCGCCCGCCTGGCTACTTCCCGTGAACTAGCATGAGCGTCGTGGCCGAAGGCGCACTTGCCGCCGGAACTAGTCGGCGCGATGCGGACGATTTGCTGCTGCTGGCCCTGTCCCGTCCGCATGAGGCATTGGCCCGGGCGCGTGCGGTACTGCGCGGCCGGCCTGGCCCGCATGAGGCCTCCGTCGCTCGTCAGGCCGCCGGGATCGTCCTGCGCGATACCGGTGATGTCAATGCCGGGGTCCGCGAGCTGCGCCGCGCGCTGCAATTGGCCCGCCAGAACGGTGCGGCGGAACGCGAGGCCGATGTGCTCGGGTCCCTGGGGACCGCGCTCATCTACGCAGGCCAGACGGCGGGCGGACTCGCCGCCTTCGATCGCGGCATCCAGCTGGCCTCCGGCGTACTGCTGGGGCGGGTACTGCACCGGCGCGGCATCATGCTCTGGAACCTGGGCCGGTACGCGGCGGCCCTGGACGACTTCCGGCACGCGATCAGCGTCCTGGAGCGCGCGGACGATCTGGTCTGGACAGCCCGCGCGCTGAGCGGCCGCGGTCTGGTCTACCTGGCCATCGGGTTGACCGCTCGTGCGGATGCCGATTTTGTGGCCGCCGGACGGCTGTTCGCCAGAACCAGCCAGAAGATGGAAGCGATTCAGACGGTGCTGAACCGCGGGGAGGCCGCCTTCCGGTCGGGAGACCTTCCGGCGGCCCTTTCTTTCCTCGATGAGGCCGCCACCCGTTACCGGCCGCTGAACGTGCCCACGCCTTTCCTCAGCTTCGACCGATGCAACGTGCTGCTGGCGGCCGGGCTGGCCCGTGATGCCCTGGCCGAGGCGGATGCGGCCATCCGAGATATCGAGCAAGCCCATGGCTGGTCCACCAAGAAGGCCGAATTGCTGCTGATGGCGGCCAACTGCGCGCTGGCCGCGGCCCAGCCGCAGGTGGCCCTGGACCGGGCCCAGGCTGCCCGCCGCCTCTTCCGGTCCCAGCAGAGCGCCTGGTGGCAGGCCCACGCCGGGCTCGTGCTCGTCCGGGCCCGTTATGCGGCTGGCCAGGTGTCGGCCCAGTTGCTCAGCGCCGCGGACCGGGCCGCCGGCCAGCTGGCGGCGCTCGGGTCGGCCGAGGCCACCCAGGCGCATCTGGTCGCTGGCCGGGTGGCACTGGACCTGGGCCGCGGGCCTGACGCCGATCGTCACCTCATCGCGGCCGCGCGCAGCCGGCGGCGCGGCCCCGCGCTGTCACGGGCCAGCGGCTGGCTCAGCGAGGCGCTGCGGGCCGAGGCGGCCGCCGATCCGCGCCGCCTGCTCGCCGCCTGCCGCCGCGGGCTGGCGGTCCTGGATGAGTTCCAGTTCACCCTGGGCGCCTCCGAACTGCGAGCACAGGCCACCGCCCACGGGGCCGAACTAGCTGTCCTCGCGCAGCGTCATGCTGCGCGGGCTCACCGGCCCCGGCTCCTGCTGACCTGGAGTGAACGCTGGCGGGCCACGGCGCTGGCCGTCCCGCCGGTAAGGCCCCCGGCCGGCGACGGGATTCGCGGACAGCCTGGCGGCGCTGCGCGAGATCACTGGCCGGCTGGAGGACGCCCGGCGCCAGGGCCGGCCCTCCGCCGCGCTCCAGCGGCAGCAGCAGCGGCTCGAAAGATCGGTACGTGCCACATCGCTGAGGGCCCGGGGGGCTCCCGGCTCCGGCCCCAGCGTGGTCAGCATCCCGGACCTGCTCGACCAGCTGGGCACCGCCCAGCTGATCGAGATCATCGACCTCGACGGCGTCCTGCACGTACTGTCCTGTGCCGCCGGGCGAGTACGGCAATTCACGGCAGGCCGCACACAGGACGCCATCCGCGCATCTGATCTCGCCGGCTTCGCCCTGCGCCGCCTGGCCCGCAGCCGCCCCGGGGACCACCCGGACAGTGCGCTCGGCATCCTGAAGGCGGCCGGCCCGCAGCTCCAGGACGCGCTCCTCGGCCCGGCCGCCGGTGACCTGGGCGACCGGCCAGTCGTGGTCGTACCGCCGGGAAGGCTTCACGCGATTCCGTGGGCCCTGATTCCGGCCCTCAGCGGCCGCGTGTTCAGCGTGGCCCCGTCCGCTGGCGCCTGGCTGCGCGCGCATTCAGCCTCGCCGCCGGGCCGCCCGCATGTCACGCTGGCCCGCGGGCCTGGCCTGGTCACTGACGGCGCTGAGGTTCCGCTGATTGCGCCCCTGTATGACGACGTCACCGTGCTCGGCGGGGCTGAGGCCACTGCGGGGCGGGTGCTGTCCGCGCTCGACGGAGCCTGGCTGGCGCATATCGCCGCGCACGGAACCTTCCGCGCCGACAGCCCGATGTTCTCTTCCCTGCGCATGCGCGACGGACCGCTCACCGTCTATGACTTCGAGCAGCTGGACCGCGCGCCTTTCCGGCTGGTTCTCTCGAGCTGCGACTCCGGCCTTCAGGCGCCTGCCGGGGCTGACGAGCTTCTCGGCCTGGTCGCCAGCCTGCTGCCGCTGGGAACGGCCGGGATCGTCGCCAGCGTCGTCCCTGTGAACGACCAGGCGGTCGTGCCCCTCATGGTCGGCCTGCACCGGAACCTGCGAGCAGGCCATAACCTGGCCGAGTCGATGTGCCATGTCCGGCTCGGCCTCACCGGCGATCAGATCCAGCAGGCCACCGCGGCCGTCCCTGGTGACGCTGGGCGCGGGCTGACTGGGCAGCCGGGCAGGCTGGCCGGCCTGGCCCGGCCGCACCCGCTCGCGCAGGCACAGCCGGGCCGGGCCTTCCCCCGCCTCCCGGTGTCTCCCCGCCCCCGGTCCGCCGGGTTCTGACTGGACGGAGCGCCCCGGGGCCCGCCTGATACCGCATCGGGGGAATTGATCCCGGAAAATGCGTGCCCCGCGGGTGGTATCACGACGGCCGCGGCGGCCTCCGTCTCAGCGAAGCGTGTATGCGAGCCAGGCGAGGCGCAGCGCGGCGGCGGCATCCGGCCGCCGCGCGCGCCAGAGGGTCAGGTGCCGATGGAGATAGCCCCCGGGCTGGGCCGTCCCCGTACAATGCAGGGCATCCACGGGCCGCCCGCGCCGCTGCGGCGGCCCGCGCGGCGAGAGGACGGGCCCGCGATGCGCGATGACTCGCCGGTCGCCGCGCTGGTGGCCCGGGCCCGGGACGGTGACAAGCGCGCCTGGGACGCGATCGTGGACCGGTACGCGCCGCTGATCTGGTCGATCTGCCGCCGGTACCGGCTGGACCGGGCCGACGCGGACGACGTCGGCCAGAGCGTATGGCTCCGGCTGGTGGACCAGCTGGCGTTCATCCGCGAGCCCGGCCGCGCTGCCGGGCTGGCTGGCCACGACCACCCGCCGGGAGTGCGGCCGGGTGCTCAGTGCCGCCCGCAGGCAGGAGGCGCTGGGCGACGCGGTGGACGCCGAGGACGTCGCGGGCGAGGATCCGGAAGCCGCCGAGCGGGAGGTGCTCGCCGCCGAGCGCAACGCGGCGCTCCGGGAGGCGTTCGCGCACCTGCCGCCGCGCTGCCAGGAACTGGTCGGCCTGCTCCTGGAGGATCCGCCGGTCCCCTACGCTCACATCAGCACCAAGCTCGGCATCCCGGTCGGCAGCATCGGCCCCAGCCGGGCCCGCTGCCTGGACCGGCTCCGCCGGTACCCGGCGGTCGCCGCCCTGATCAGCAACGAAATCCCCGCCGGAGGTGATCCCAGTGGCGAGCCAGCAGTGGGCCGATGATGACCGCCTGATGGCCGCGCTGGGCGAGGCCGTCCGCGCCGCACGGGCCGTGCCGGCCCAGTTCACCGAGGCGGGCAAGGCCGCGTACACCTGGCACGGCGTCGACGCCGAGCTGGCCGCCCTCACGTTCGATTCAGCCGCCCAGCCGGCCGCCGCGCCGACTGTCCGGGCGGAGGAGGCCGGTCCGCGGTTCCTGTCGTTCGCCGGGTCGGAGCTCACCATCGAGCTGGAGATCGGCCCGGACTCGATCGTGGGCCAGATCGTCCCGTCCCAGCCCGGCCACGTTGACGCCTGCCCGGCCACCGGCCCGGCCGCGACCGCGGAGATCGACGAGATCGGCTGCTTCATCATCCGCCCGCTGCCGTCCTCGCCGTTCCGGCTGCACTGCCACACCGCGGCCGGCGTCAGCGTGCTGACCACCTGGATCACCCTGTAGCCCGCGGCTCCCCCGGCCCGTCCGGGGGTCCCGCGCGGGCCAGCCCGTGACAGTTCGCCGCAACGAAAACCGAGGCCCCGGGCGTGGTTAGCGCCCGGGGCCTGGCTAGTGCTGACGCGCCGTGCTCACAGCAGGATGAACGGCTCGCTCTGCATGATCGAGGCGACCTGGCCGTTCGCGTTGAACAGGGATGCCGTGTACTGGTAGACATGGCCGGCGGTGCCGCCAGTCACCTGCACTGACTGGTTGAACGTCAGGTAGGGGGGAACCGGCTTCCAGACGCCAGCCTCCCCGAACGTGTCGGTGGCACTGTTGAGGTGGCCCCCGGGCACCAGCGAGGCCGGCGCGGCCTGAGTCGCCGTGAGATCGGTGCAGGTGGTGGTCACGGTGTAGGCCCCGGTCAGCAGGCCGTTTCCGGCGACCATTTCGAGGGTCACGTCGAAGGGCCCCCCGGGAGTGGCCGCGTTCGGCGCGTCGTCCTGGATGTCGATCGCCGCGCCTACCGCGTTCACGTACAGGCTGGTGATCTTGGCGTCGTTGAAGTTAGGCATGTGCATTGCCCCCTGGCAGATGCGGTGCCGCCACCCCCGGCGGCGGGAAGGACTCTCCTCCCACCCCTGCGGAGCAGGGTCGGGAGGGCTAGATACATCCGGCCGGCGTGATCAGCCTGGGACCATCACTCTGGCGCCGGGCCGTGAAAGGCGCCGGGCCGTAAGAGATAGGGGGGCACTGGCGGTCAGAGCACCACCGGCGGCCACAGGTTGTGCTGGCCGGCGATGGGGTCCCCGGCCCACTCGTGCATGGAGTCCAGGTTGTCGCGCGCCGGGTATTTCGGCGCGGCCGGGCCGTCGGCGAACCCGTGCAGCAGGTTGGTGGTGACCTGCCGGGTGAACTGGCCCGCGTGCTGGTCCAGGCCGAACAGGCGCAGCCCGTTGCTGGCCGCCACCCAGCGCATGGTGCCGCTGTTGAACACGCCCGCGCCGCCGCGGTGCGTGTAGTAGGCCGAGTCCGAGTAGCTGTGCACGCCGCGGCAGGTGAGCGGAGAATGGGAGAGCACCTCCATCGGCCGCTCGACCGGGTAGACCGGGTTCACCCGGTCGTACTCGATGCCGACCAGCCCGGTGAACTTGGTGCCCTGGCTGACGCCCGTGCGCGCGTAGATCCAGCTGCCCGGGGACGCGACGACGTAGTCGGCGCTCACCGGGTTCGACTCGTACAGCGTCCCGGTCAGCGACGACTCGGGATCCGGGTGGGGCGGCTCCCGCCAGTCGCTGGTCACCAGGGCATTGTCCTTGCCGTACATGGGGTCCTGCAGGTAGCTGGTCTTGTAGCAGATGATGAGCCGCCGTTCCCCCAGCCGGGTGCTGGCCATCCGGGTCCGCCGGAACATCGTGTTCGCGCCCATGAACGCGATGTTCATGCCCGCGTTGCGGGCCGCTGTGACGTGCGCCCGCTCCGGCGGGGTCCAGTACTCGTCGTGGCCCCCGGTGAACAGCGCGCGGGCCCCGTCCAGCAGATGCGGGTCGCCGTCGATGTCCATGCTGGTCACGTAGGCCAGCGGCAGGCCGCTCCGCTCGGCCAGCTCGATCGTCTTCCGCTCGTGGTACAGGAACATGTACGCGCCGTTGGCGTCGTAGGGCCGGTCCAGGCTGACCGCCAGCGACCGGTTGCCGTAGTCGCCCACGCCGCCCGGCCCGTTGTACAGGTCGTAGCCGCCCCAGGTGTTATAGGCCTGCCAGGTCCCGACGCAATTCTTGATCACGGTCTTGCCGGCCGTGCTCGCCGACCGGACGGTGACCGGGACGAACCGCTGGGCACCGTGCTCCGCGTCCAGCCGGAGCAGGTAGGTGCCCGCCGGCCAGTCGTGGGTGGGCACGGTCAGGGACGGCCCCCACCTGGCTTCCACCGTGTTGGCCGGCCTGATCAGGTCCGGCTGGCGCTGCCGGTGCCCCGGCACCGTGGCCGACTTCCAGACCAGCCGCGCCTCATCGCCGTGGTACCAGCCCATCCGGAACGCGCTGACCCGGAACGAGCGGGCCGTGGTGGAGACGTACAGGGTGACCGGCTCGCCGGGCAGCACGCTGGCCTGGCCCGCGTACCCCACGATGGCGCCGGGCGCGCCGAGGTGCCTGATGTTCCAGTGCGGGTCGCCGGGCAGGTCGTTCTCGGCGGCCGGGCCGCGCGAGCTCGCGCGGGTGGCCTGGCCCTGGGACTTTCCCGGCTTCGCGCTCCGCCCGGCGGTCCTGGCCGCCGCATCGCACGCCGCCGCACCCGCGGCCAGCACCGCGGCGGCGATGCCGAGGAAGGCCCGCCGCGAATAGTGCGCGTACTGCGAGGGCCATCCCATGCGGTCCATGATGAACCCGCGGCCGCGGCGGCGCGGGCAGCGGGGCGGGTACGCATCCGGCTGAGGGCTTTTCTTGACCATTCCCATACCGGGCCCGGACCCGCCGGAACGGGCCGCCCGCCGTCCCGGAGGCGGCGCGCGGTGGCGTGATTCGGTTCTGCGCACCCGCCCGGGATGCCACAATCCCGACATGCTCCCAGGTGCTACCGACTCCGCTGATGACCCGCTCGAACAGGATGCCCCCGACCATCCGGTCGACGACCCGGCCATCGTGTACTGGTTCCTGGGCGATGGCGACCGGGCCAACCGCGCCACTGACCTGCGTACCTTCACGATCGGGAACCTGGTGCAGCCGCTGGTGGACGGGCGCAGCTACTTCGCCCGGCTGCACGCCGAGCTGAACGCGACCGAGCCGGGCGACCAGGTCTACTTCCTGGATTTCCGCGGCGACCTCGACGAGCTGCTCGACGGCCCTGGCTCGGCGGTCGGCGATGTGCTCGGCCGCGCCGCGCGCCGGGGGGTCAGGGTCTTCGGCCTGCTCTGGCGCTCGCAGCCCAAGGCGCTGCGCCAGTCCGAGGAAGCCAACGCGGAGTTCGTCCGCGAGATCGACGACGACGGCGGCCAGGTCCTGCTCGACGCGCGGACCCGCCGGGCCGGCAGCCATCACCAGAAACTGGTGGTGATCCGCCATCCCGGCGCCCCCGGCCGCGATGTCGCGTTCGTGGGCGGGATCGACCTGGGCTACAGCCGGGGCGACGACTCACAGCACGACGGGGACCCCCAGGTGATGGAGTTCCCGGACAGCTACGGGCCCCAGCCGCCCTGGCATGACATCCAGGCCGAGGTGCGCGGGGCGGCCGTGCATGACCTGGAGCACACCTTCCGGGAGCGCTGGTACGGAAGCAGCGTGCTGGACCTGCCCAGCCCGGTCCGCCAGCTCTACGACCGGGCGTACCACATGGGCGCGACGACCAGCCGCCCGCTGCCCGAGCCGGTCCCGGACGAGAGCGTGCCGCGCGGCACCCACGCGGTGCAGGTGCTGCGCACCTACCCGGCCCGGGTGCGCCGGTACCCGTTCGCGCCGCTCGGTGAGCGGAGCATCGCGCACGCGTACCGGAAGGCGTTCGCGCGGGCCCGGTCCCTGGTCTACCTGGAGGACCAGTACTTCTGGTCGCGGCCCGTGGCCGCCCTCATCGCCTCGGCCCTGCGGGCCAACCCCGGCCTGCACGTCATCGCGGTGGTGCCCCGCTACCCGGACAACGACGGTGCGGTCACCCGGATGCCGGGCCTGGTCGCCCGGCACGATGTGGTGCGCGCCTGCACCGCGGCGGGGGGCAGCCGGTTCGCGCTCTACGACCTGGAGAATCACCAGGGCACCCCGGTCTACGTGCACGCCAAGATCGTGGTGGTGGACGACGTCTGGGCGATGGTCGGGTCGGACAACCTGAACCGGCGGTCCTGGAGCCACGACAGCGAGCTGTCCATCGGCGTGCTGGACGCGGAGCCGGACCCCCGCGACCCCCGTGACCCCGGGGGGCTGGGCGACGGGGCCCGGGTCTTCGCCCGGGACCTGCGGCTGCGGCTCTGCGCCGAGCACCTGGACCGGGATCCGGAGGATGTGGCCGACCTGCTGAGCCCGGCCGGCACGTTCGCGGCGTTCCGGCGCCAGGCCGGGGCGCTGGCCGCCTGGCATGCCGGGGGCGACACGGGGGATCGCCCGCCCGGGCGGGTGCTGGCGCACCGGACCTACCGCCCCTCCGCCGCCGAGCGGCTGCTGGTCCAGGCCGCTGTACCAGCTGGTGTACGACCCCGACGGCCGCCCGCTCCGCGACCGGCTGCGCGGCCGTCTCTGATTCCAGACAACCTCCCGCCGCCCTGGAGCGTCTGCTGAGATACCAGCGCCGGGCACGGAGTCCCGGCGGGAGCCCGCACCCCGGCGGCCTGGCCTGCGTACCCGATGGATGGTGGGACATGAGATGGTGCCGATCCCCGCGATGGGGCCGGGTCAGCCTGGCGACCACGGCCGCCGTGCTCTGCGCCGGGGTCACGGCGGCCGCCGGGGTCACCGGGGCCCGGGCCGGCGAGCAGCCTGAGGCCGCCTCGATCGCGGTGAACTGCATCTCCGCCGCGCATCCCGGGCTGGCGGCCCGGATAGCCCAGGGTATCCACGCGGCGCTGAGCGGCCGCTCCTCCACGGTCGCGCTGCGCGTCTACGACAAGAGCGAGGACCTGAACTGTTATCTCAACACGAGGATGGCTTTCGACTCGGCCAGCGTGGTCAAGGTGATCATCCTCGGCACGCTGCTGCGCGAAACGGAGACCCAGCACCGGCACCTCACCGCCTCCGAGGCGTACCTGGCCCGGCTCATGATCACCCAGTCCGACAACAACGCGGCCTCAGCCCTGTGGGCGCACGTGGGCCGCGGGCGGCTGGAGTACTTCCTCGGCCGGGCCGCCATGAACGAGACCCAGCTCGGGCCGGGCGGCTACTGGGGCCTGACCCAGATCACCGCGCACGATGAACTGCTCTTGATGCAGCTGCTCCAGTACCCGAACACCGTGCTGGACAACGCCTCGCGGGGATACGCGCTCACTCTGATGGCCCAGGTCATCGCATCCCAGCGCTGGGGAGTCCCGGCCGGCGCGCCCGCCGACCTGACCGTGCACGTGAAGAACGGCTGGCTGCCGCTGGCCACCCATGGCTGGCGCATCCACAGCATCGGCTGCTTCACCGGCCATCACCGTGGCTACAGCATCGTCGTGCTCACCGAGGACAATCCGAGCATGGCGTACGGCGTCACGACCATCCAGCAGGCGGCTGAGGCCATCCACAGCCAGCTCAACCCGGCTGGGACCGCATTCCTCCCGGCCTCGGCCCCGGCCCCGTCGTGGGGCCAGCCCGACGAGCAGATCCCGCCGTCCCTCGGCGGCCTGTAGCCAGCGCCGCGCCGCTCCGGGCGGGAGACCGCCCGGAGCGGCGCCGGAAAGTTTCTGCCGAACCGGTGGAACCGGGGCGGCGGCGCCGCACGTCTAAGGGAGTGCCTCTTCCCACCTGGGGCGCATGGTGAATGGTTGCCCGCATGGCCCGGCAAGCAGCGCACAGTTGCCGGGCCGTGCGGGCGACGCCGTCGACGCCGCTGATTACTCCCGGGCGCCCGGTCCGGGCGCGCTGACCGGGGGCCGGTCCAGCCGGCGCAGGCCAGTGCGGTGCCGCTCAGCCAGGTCCAGGTAGGTCTGGACCGCGTACTTGATCCATGACTGCTGGCGCAGGCCCGCCCCGGCCCGGATGGAAGCAGGCACCCCGAGCGCGAGGGCCCCGGGCGGGACGGTCATGTCCTCCAGGACCAGCGCGGCCGCCGCGACGACCGCCCCCGCGGCCACCCGGGCGCGGTTGAGGACCAGCGAGCCCGAGCCGATCAGGCAGCCGTCCTCCACCACGCATCCCTCCAGGTGCGCGCGGTGCCCGACGACACAGTCCGCGCCGATGACCGTGGGGTGCTCCTCGGTCGTGTGCACGATCGTGCCGTCCTGGACCGACGTCCGCTCCCCCACCTTGATCAGGCCATGGTCCCCGCGCAGTACCGCTCCCGGCCACACCGACGAGCCGGCGGCGAGCTCGACCGCGCCGATCACCACGGCGTCCGGGTGAACGAAAGCCTGCGGGTCGATGGCGGGTGCGGCGTAGTCGAGCGCGTAGATCGGCACAGCATCACTTCCCAGAGCGTGTGTGTGGCCCGTCCCGGTGCGGCCACATGTCCCGTTCCCACTAATGCGGCATATTGCCCGAAACCAGGATTACATGGGCATCAGGGATCAGCACCGGCTCTCACCGCAGAAGTTGATCAGCTCACCGGCGGTAACCACCGTGCCCCAGCAGCCGCTACGGGCCGGGCTCCCTGTCCAGTGCCTGACGCCGCGCGGCTGCGGGCCAAACGTCAGTTGCGCGGCGGACTTCTGTCACCACTTCGCGGGCCGCAACCGATTGTCCCCTTTTAAAAGTTTTCAGCCGAGGTTACGCGGTGATACGAAAGAAGAAACCCGGATGGCGATAACGGGCAGAAACCGATCTTGCACACGGCTGATCACGAGGGACATCAATGCCACTGGAATACGGCCGGATGATCATTATGCCGCCAGCCGCCTGCCGGTCCGGGCGTTCCAGGAATTGCGTCTCATTTCTGTACACGCCGCGGCCCGCGGTCCGGCCCGGGCCCGAATAGGCCCCCGGACGGCCGCCGCAATCCCGCTGATTCTACCCCGACCCAAGGATACGATTATGACTGCTACGCACCACCAGTCCCACGACACCCGGGCGGGCCAGCTGGCTGGCCGGGTCGCCCTGGTGACCGGCGGCACCGCCGGCATCGGTGGCGCCATCTCGCAAAGCCTGGCCGCGGACGGCGCGGCCATCGCGGCCGGTTACTGGCACAGCCCGGAACGGGCCAGGAAGTTCCAGGCCGCGGCGTCCGCCGAGTTTCCTCAGGTGCGGATCACCCTGCACGAGGGCAACATCGGGGTGGCCGATGACTGCCGGCGGGTGGTGCGCGAGGTCATCGAGCAGCACGGCCGGCTCGATATCCTGGTCAACAACGCCGGCATCACGATCGACCGGACTGTGGCCAAGATGACCGACGAGGACTGGCTCCGGGTCATCTCCGTCAATCTCTCCGGGGCCTTCTTCATGGCCCAGGCGGCGCTGGATCACATGATCGAGCGGGGCACCGGGCGGATCATCAGCGTGTCGTCGGTCATCGGCGAGACCGGCGGAGATCGGCCAGTCCAACTACGCGGCGTCCAAGGCAGGCCTGTTCGGCCTGACCAAGTCGCTGGCCAAGGAAGCGATCTTCCATCTCGGCCGGGCCGAGCAGCCGGTGGACGACCCCATCGGGCTCACCGTGAACGCTGTTACCCCGGGCTTCATCGAGACCGACATGGTCGCCAGCATCCCGGAGCGGGTCATGGAGCGGATCCGCAAGCAGATCCCGGTCGGCCGGCTCGGCCGCCCCGAGGAGATCGCACGGGTGGTCGCCTTCCTGGCGGCCGACGAGTCCGCGTACGTGACCGGCCAGGTCTGGTCGGTCAACGGCGGCCTGGACATGTGAGAGGGCAACTATGAGCCAGCAACCAGAGGTCCAGGTCCTGTCCGCCGTGCGCACCGGCATCGCCAAGTTCGGCGGCGGGCTGGCCAGCGTGCCGCCCTGCGATCTCGCCGCGACCGTGATCCGTGACGCGGTGCAGCGAGCCGGGGTACGCCCGGAGGATGTCGGGCACGTCGTGTTCGGCAACGTGATCCACACCGAGGCCCGGGACATGTACCTGGCCCGGGTGGCCGCGGTCAACGGCGGGCTGCCGGTCGGCACCCCGGCGCTTACCGTGAACCGGCTGTGCGGCAGCGGGCTCCAGGCCATCGTCTCGGCGGCGCAGGCCCTGCTGCTCGGCGACGCCGATGTGGCCGTGGCCGGCGGCGCGGAGTCGATGAGCCGGGGCCAGTACTGGCTGCCCGACATGCGGTGGGGACGGCGGATGCAGGACGCGGTGGTGGTGGACGCCATGGTCGGCGCCCTCACCGACCCGTTCGACCAGTGTCACATGGGTGTCACCGCGGAGAACGTCGCGGCCGAGTACGGGGTGTCCCGCGCCGACCAGGACGCGCTGGCCGCCGAGAGCCACCGACGCGCCGCCAGCGCCACCGAGCAGGGGTACTTCACCGGGCAGATCACGCCGGTCCAGGTGCCGGGCCGCAAGGGCGCCACCACCACGTTCGCCGCTGATGAGCACATCCGCCCGGGAGTCGAACCGGCGGACCTGGCCAGGCTGCGGCCGGCCTTCGACGGCAAGGGCACCGTGACGGCGGGGAATGCGTCCGGCGTGAACGACGCGGCCGCCGCGGTGGTGCTGGCCACCAGCGACTACGCAGCCGAGCACGGCCTGCGGCCGCTGGGCCGCCTGGTCGCTTACAGCCACGCCGGGGTCGAGCCGCGGATCATGGGCATCGGCCCGGTGCCCGCGGTGCGCAAGGTGCTCGACCGGACTGGCCTTAAAGTCGACGACATCGACCTGTTCGAGGTTAACGAGGCGTTCGCGGCTCAGGCCCTGGCCGTGGTGCGCGAGCTCGGGCTGCCACCCGAGCGCACCAACCCCAACGGCAGCGGGATCTCACTCGGCCACCCCATCGCGGCCACCGGTGCGATCCTGGCCGTCAAGGCGCTGCATGAACTGCAGCGGACCGGTGGCCGGTACGCCCTGATCACCATGTGCATCGGCGGCGGGCAGGGCATCGCGGCCATTTTCGAGCGGGCCTAGCCCCACGAGGGCCCGGTCCATGTCAGTCATCCCCCAGGAGGTGCCCAGTGTCCGACATCGACATCGCGTGGCAAGCGGCGCAGGACGCGGCCCAGGCGCTCGCCCCTGAAGCCGAGCTCGTCGCCGATCTCGACATGGCGGGCTTCGGCGGCTCGCTGCTCACGGTGCTCAACCGGGCGCTGGAGCACCCGGCCACCCTGACCGAGGCCAGCCTGCGGCTGACGGCCAACCTGGCCCGGGCCACCCAGTTCGCGGCGGCCAAGGCCCTGGGATCGAGCACCCCGCCGCCCATCGAGCCGGAACGCGACAAGCGGTTCGCCGACGCCACCTGGGAGGACAACCCGGCCTTCGCGGCGCTGCGCCAGGCTTACCTGGCGACCAGGCAGTTCACCAGCGAGGTGCTCGACGCTGGCCGGGGCGACCCGGTCAGCGACGGGAAGGCCCAGCTGGCCGCCGGGTTCCTGCTCGACGCGTTCAGCCCGACCAACTTCCTGCTGACCAACCCGGCCGCGCTGAAGCGGGCGTTCGAAACGGGCGGCGGGAGCCTGGTGGCCGGCACCCGGAACTTCCTCGATGACCTGGCGCACAACAACGGGCGGCCCCGGCAGGTGGACTCCAGCCCGTTCCACCTGGGCGAGAACCTGGCCGCCACCCCAGGCCAGGTGGTCTACTCCAGCGAGCTGATGGAACTCATCCAGTACGCCCCGCAGACCCCGCAGGTCCGGTCCATCCCGATGCTGGCCAGCCCGCCATGGATCAACAAGTACTACATCATGGACCTGGCGCCCGGCCGCAGCTTCATCGAGTGGGCCGTGCAGCACGGGCATACGGTCTTCGCCATCTCCTACCGCAACCCCGGGGCGGAGATGCGCGGGATCACGCTGGACGACTACCTCATCGGCGGGCCGAAGGAGGCCCTCGACGTGATCTCGGACATCACCGGCTCACCCAAGATCAACATTACCGGGCTCTGCCTGGGCGGCGCGCTGACCGCCATGCTGGCCTCCTACCTGGTCCAGATCGGGGATGACCGGATCAACTCCATCGCGCTGCTGAACACCATGCTCGACTACAGCGAGCCGGGCGTGCTGGGCGTGTTCACCGACCAGCCGACCATCGCCAAGCTGGAGCGGCAGATGCAGGCCGAGGGCGTCCTGGAGGGCTCGCAGATGGCGGGCACCTTCGACATGCTCCGGGCCAACGACCTCATCTTCAACTACGTCGTGTCCAACTGGCTGATGGGCAAGCAGCCGCCCGCGTTCGACATCCTGGCCTGGAACGGTGACAGCACCCGGATGCCCGCCGCCATGCACTCCTTCTACCTTCGCTCGCTGTACGTCCGCAACGAGCTGGCCAAGGGTGAGCTGGAACTGGCCGGCCAGCGGCTGTCGCTGGGCGATGTGAAGAGCGACACCTACGTGGTGGGCGCGGTCAACGACCACATCGTGCCCTGGACGACGTCGTACAAGGCGACCCGGCTGCTCGGCGGCCACGTGCGCTACGTGCTGACCAGCGGCGGGCATGTGGCTGGCATAGTCAATCCTCCCGGGCCGAAGGCCTGGCACATCAGCCGGCGAGGACTACCCGCCCACCGCGGAGGCGTGGCGGTCAGCCGCGGCGCGCAAGGACGGCTCGTGGTGGGAGGACTGGGCCGGCTGGGCCGAGTCCCGGGCCGGCGACCTGGTCAAGCCGCCCCGGATGGGCAGCCGCCGCCATCCCCCGCTCGGCGACGCGCCTGGCCAGTACGTCCGCGGCTGAGGGCCGGACTGTGAGCCAGTAGACACCGCTCTTGCTTGGCAAACCGCGCACTCTGCATGATATAGTAAGCATAGAAGCGCGGAGGAAGAACCCTCGGAGCGAGGAACCCGGAGCCAAGCGCCCCGGAGCGAAAGACATCTAGGGAGAGCATCATGGCCGAGACCCGCACCACCAGCCAGGAAGTCCAGAGCGAGATTCTGGACACCGTCCGCAAGAGCCAGGAGGCCATGGTGGACGCGATCAAGCGCTGGGCCGAGACGATCCAGTCGATCACCCCGTCCATCCCCGTCCCCAACCTGCCGTACGCCGACAAGCTGCCCAAGCCCGAGGAGTTCGTGGCCAACGCGTACGACTTCGCCGAGCAGCTGCTGGCCAGCCAGCGCACGTTCGCTGAGAGCGTGCTCCAGGCCACCAAGCCGCTGACCGCCGGCAAGAACGGGACTGCGCCGAAGGCCAGCGCCGCTGCCAGGTGACCTGACCTTGCCTGACCCCGCGCGGCGCCCCGGATATCCGGGGCGCCGCGCGGATCTATGCTTACTATAGTTAGCAGTACCAAGCGCGCCGCCCGGGCGATCAGGCGACGCCGTCTGCGGTTCAGGAGGTCCTCGTGCCAGAACCCTGGGACACCCAGCGGGAGGCCCTGGGCGCGTTCATCCGCACCCAGCGCAAGCTGGCCAACCTGTCCCTGCGCCAGCTGGCCGAGATGACCAGCCTCTCCAATCCTTACCTGAGCCAGGTCGAGCGCGGCCTGCACCAGCCGTCGGTGCGGGTGCTCAAGCTGATCTCCGACGCGCTGAACGTCTCGGCGGAATCCCTGCTCGCCCAGGCCGGGCTGCTGGACGGCGACCGCCCGGGTGCCTCGGCAGGTCCTGGCCAGGCCAGCGCCGGCCACCCGGCTGCTCCCGGGGCCGGCGCGGAAGCAGCTATCCTCGCTGATCAGCGCCTCACCGATGACCAGAAGAACGCCCTGATCACCGTGTACCGGAGTATGCTGCGCACGGATTAAGTGCTTTGGCGGCGCCCGCCGGGAGTGACACGGAATCGAGCGCATTATCGCTTTCCTGGCTGTCGGCGTAACCAAGAAGTTACTTATATCTCGCTCTCCGGCCAGCACGGGGAGCCGGTCATGTCTATAATTCCTATATGGTTACAGGGGAATCTCGCTTGCCTATGCTGCTGCCGCGCCCGGAAGAGTCAGAGCTGGCCATCGCGCCTCCCGTAGCCGAGCCCGGGTACTGGGCCGGCGCGTCGAGCGCGGTCGTGGGGGACGACGCTATCTATCTCGCCTACCGGATGCGCCGCCCGGTGGGCCGCGGCCGCGGTTACGGCGTCAGCGTGGCCCGGTCCGAGGACGGCGTCCACTTCGAGCCGCTGCTCACCATCGGGCGCGAGCTGGTCGGCACCGAGTCGCTTGAGCGGCCCTCCCTGGTGCGCTCCGAGACGGGCGCCTGGCGGCTGTACCTGAGCTGTGCCACGCCGGGCACCAAGCACTGGCGGGTGGAACTGGTCGAGGCCGCCCACCCCAGCGAGTTCGACGCTCTGAACAGCCAGGTCGTGCTGCCCGGAGACGTCAAGACCGGGGTCAAGGACCCGGTGATCACCCACCGCGACGGGCTCTGGCAGCTGTGGGCGTCGTGCCACCCGCTGGCCGATCCCGACGAGGCCGACCAGATGGTCACCGACTACGCCACCAGCCTCGACGGCAAGGAGTGGACCTGGCATGGGACCGCGCTGAACGGCCGGCCGGGCTACTGGGACTCCCGGGGCGCCCGGGTGACCGCGGTCATGTACACCGGCGCCACGATCGTCGCGTACTACGACGGCCGGGCCAGCGCCGCCGAGAACTACGAGGAGCGCACCGGCATCGCCACCGGGACCGAGCCCACCGCGCTCACCCCCATCGGGGATGCGCCCTCCGCCGAGTCGCCCTACGCGGGCCGGGGCCTGCGTTACCTGGACATCCTGCCGCTCGGCGACGGCAGCTACCGGCTGTACTACGAGATGACCCGGCCGGACGGCTCACACGAGCTGCGCACCGAGTTGCGGGCGGGGCTGGACGCGTAAGCCTGGCCCCGTCCGGCTTACGCGTCGGCCACCCCGGGCCGCTAGCCCGAGCGGGGCTGGCCGTTGCGGGCCTGGCGCTGCCCGACCGGCCGGTCGCCGACCAGCCCGCCGGACCTCTCCCGGGGCTGCAGCCAGTCGCTGAAGTCTGATTCGGTGACCTTCTCCAGCAGCCGGATGTCGGACTCGAAGTACGGCAGTACCGCCTGCCGCTGCTCCCAGGTGAGCGGCTGGCGGGGCCGGGCCCCGCGCTGCAGCATCCGCTCCAGCGGGCTGGTCAGCGCGGTTCCGGTCGTGCCCGGCAGGTGCCGGCTCGCCGCCGCGGCCGCCCGGATCACCGAGGACACGGCCCGGTGCCCCAGCGACCCGTCCGGGTGCGCCGTCACGTTCTCCCGGGGCACCTCGGAGACGATCCCCGGCTCGACCCCCAGGAACGCGCAGATCTGGTCCAGCGTCGCCACCGGGGCGTCAACCAGGTCACGGTAGCGGAGCACGAGCACCTGCTCCTTCGGGAATACCTGGTACAGGTGCTCGAGCTGCTCGCCGTAGCGGCCCAGCCGGGTGTAGTGCCAGAAGTGCGCCCAGCCCGCCGCCACCCGGCGGTCCTCGTCAGCGCAGGCCTTCACGAAGTCCCCGACCGGGTCGAGCCCGGCCGACCACAGGTGCGCCCAGTTGGAGTGGGCCCGCTCCACCGGGTCACGCAGCATCGCGATCATCTTGACCCCCGGGATCAGGTCCCGGATCCGGCGCTGCGCCGCGTGGTCGTACAGGTAGAACGGGGTGGACTCGGCGCGCAGCTGGCCCGCGGCGGCCGGCTCGAACAGGGCCTCGTAGTCCTCCCGCCGCCAGACGTGCTCACGCCAGGTCGGGATGTCCCCGGGGCCGCCGCCGCGGTCCGGGGGCGGCCCGTCGGTCAGGAAAAACTTGGGCTCCTTCACCGGCGACATGTACAGCACGGGATGCATGGCCAGAGCCGCGTGCAAGGCCGTGGTGCCGGCCTTGGGGGCACCGATGATCAGGAAGTCCGGCAGAGGCATGGGGCCTCCTTTGCGTGAATGTGCTCCTGCGCACGTCCTCGGGCCGCTCAGAGCAAGGGGGAGAATTATCCCGATCAATTTAGTAGAGTATGGGACGCGCGGTTACCGGTCAATGCCAGGTCACCGCGACTCTCCGGACCGGGCCTGCGTACCCCGGCCGCCTGACCAGACGCCCCCCGGCCTCGTTGCGCGGGAGGCGCACGGCCACCAGTCTGCCCGCCAGGGAGCAGCTCACACCTCTGCCTGCGCACCTGATGCGGCGCATCCGGATGACGAACCGGCCTTCCCTTAGCCGCCCGGGGCCGCCGAGGGGGCCCGGGACACCCGGCCCGGCCGCAGCGCTCCCGCCGTTACCCCCGGGGGCGGTCCCCGGCCCCGGGGAGGGCGGCCACGTCCTGCGGGTAGAGGGCCACGGGGTCACCGTCCCGCCGGAGCAGCGCGGCAACCTCGGCCGCGGATACGCCGTGGAAGTGCAGGTGATAGCCGCCCATGGCCAGCTGGGCCGGGGCCGGGGCCGGCCGGGTACCCGCCGCGCCGGCAGGCCGGGGCTCGATGGCCGGCGCGGAACCGGCCGCGAGCGCCCGGGCCCGCTGGGCCTCGACCATCCGGGCGTACTGCGCCGGCCGGGGACGGGCGATCGCGGGTGTGGCCCCCGCGATCCGCCGGGCCGGCGCGGCGCCTGCCTGTGCACCACGAGGACGTAGCGGCGCAGGTGACAGACCACGGCCAGGGTGGCCACCGGCAGGGCGACCGCCGCCAGCGCCAGCACCAGCAGGTGCGCGGCCAGGAACGCGACGAGCCCGCCGACGGCCACCGCGCCCGTGACCACAATCGCCGCGCCGCTGCCGAGGGCGCTGGCCGCGCCGCCGCAGCCGCAGGTTGCTCCGGGTGCACACATGGCCGTCTCCTTGGGTAAAAGCGGAGGCCGCGCGGCCCGGGCAGAGGCTGGGGTGTTGTCGCTGACCAGCCGGCGCAGCGGGGTTACCTGCCTCCACTGGACGACGGGTGATGCTCGGTTGTCTGCTGTCCGGAAGGCAACAATGTCCTGCTCGGGCGGCCCGTTATGGGCCGGCCGCGGATTCCGCGTCGTACTCCCCCGCCGGGTGGCCTCCGGGGAGCCGGTGCCTGGCCACCCGGGCCGTAGGAGTGCGCGGCAGCTCGTCGATGAGCTGCCAGTAGCGGGGCACCTTGAAGGCGGACAGCCGGGCTGCGGCGTGCGCGCGCAGGACGGCGAAGTCGGGCTGCCGGCCCGGCGCCGGCACCACGAACACCTTCACCTCGTCCTCCGACAGCTCGGACGCCACCCCGACCACGGCACATTCGAGCACGTCGGGGTGGTCTTCGATGACCTCCTCGACCTCGGCCGGGGACAGGTTCTCGCCGCGACGGCGGAGCACCTCCTTCTTCCGCGCCACGAACGTGTAGGTGCCGCCCGGGTCCACGGTGACCAGGTCACCGGTGCGCAGCCAGCCGTCCGCGGTGAACGCGCTGCGCGGTCTCGCGCCGGCATGCCGTAGTAGCCGCGGGTCAGCACCGGGTTGCGGAGCAGCAGTTCGCCCGTGCCGCCCACGCCGATCTCATGGCCCGCGTCGTCCACCACCCGGGCGTGGTTGATCACGCCGAGCACCGGGTGCTGGCGGACCGCGCCCAGGGTTCCGAAGGGGCGCGTGCCGTGCGGCCAGATCAGCCCGTAGGGGCTCTCCGACATCGCGTACCCGACCACGATGCGCAGGCCGAGCCGCCGCTCCATCTCCTCCTGCCGTTCCCGGTCCGGCGCCGGGCCGGTGTAGCAGAGCCGCAGCGGGGTGTCCGCGTCATCCGGCCGCGGCGGCTGGCGCATCAGGATCTCCAGCATCGCCCCGATCGCGTTGAACTCGGTCGCGCCGTGCCGCCGCGCCGCGTCGAGGAAGTCGCGGGCGGAGAAGCGGGGCAGCAGGATCAGCCCGGCCCCGCAGGCCAGTGAGCCCATCACCGAGTAGGCCGGGGCGTTGATGTGGAACAGCGGCAGCGAGGTCATCAGCCGGTCCCGGGCGGTCAGGCCCATCCAGTACGGGAACCCCTCCCCGGCCAGGACATAGGCCTGGTGGGTCTGCATGACCAGCTTGGAGCGGCCCGTGGTGCCAGACGTGGGGATCAGCACCGCGAGGTCGCCGGGGCTGACAGCCGCCCCCAGCAGGTCGCTGGCCGGCCCGGTGCTCCCCGGTCCGGCACCCCCCGGGCCGCCGGGGCGGGCGCGGGCCCAGTCGCCGGCCAGTTCCCCGGCGTCCAGGACGCCCAGCGGCAGCCCGCCGGCCAGCCCGGCCCGGGCGACCAGCGCGGTCAGGCCCGCATCGGTGATCAGCGCGCGGGGCCGGGTCTGCTGGGCCAGGCCGGCCAGCTCGGCCGGGGCGCTGCGCGGGTTAGCCGATACCACCACCGCGCCCAGCGCGGTGAGGGCCAGCCAGCAGATCAGGTATTCCGGCGTGGTCCGCGCGGTCATCATGATCAGGTCCCCGGCCCCGGTCCCGGCTTCACGCAGGCGGCCCGCAGCCGCCGTGACCTGGCTCAGCGCCCCGGCGAAGCTCAGCGTCCCCTCGTCGCTGCGGACCCAGACACCGTCCGGGTCGCGGGCCGCGGCGTCGGCCAGGACCTGCGGGATAGTCCGGCCCGCCGCCGCATCCGCGCGGTCCCCGCCGGGCTGCCCCGTGCCTGGCTGCCCCGTGTTTGGCTGCCCCGTGTTTTGCTGCCCCGTGTTTGGCTGTCCCGTGCTGGGCACGGGTCAGGACGTCCCGGGCGTCACGTGGTCGCGCCAGGAGTGCTGCGGAACGAACCCCAGCGCCGCGCGGGCCCGGTCGATGGCCAGCAGCGTGCCGAACTCCCCCACCTCACGGGTCAGCGTGACGCCCGGGAACACCTCGGCCAGCAGCTGCGCCGACGGCCGGTCCATTACCGTGTCCGCGGCCGCGATGATGTAGCTGACGCGCCCTTGGCGGGCGCCTCGAGCGCGAGCCGGCTGGCCGCGGCCGCGTCACGCTCGTCGATGTAGCCCCACAGGTTCCACCGGCGCGATGACGGGTCCGGCCAGTACTCGGGGAAGTGCTGGTAGTCCGCGGGGCCGAGGATGTTAGAGAACCGCAGCCCGACGAACGGGATCTGGGACCAGTCGGCGATGTGCGCGGCCACGGTCTCGCTGGCCACCTTGGACAGCGCGTAGGTGCTGGCCGGGACCGGGTAGTGGTCCTCGTCCACCGGCGCGTACCGGGGCGGCACGTCGAACGGCAGGCCCAGCGTGGTCTCGCTGGACGCCCACACCACCCGCTCCAGCCTGGCCTGGGCCGCGGCCATGAACACGTTGAAGTTCATGGTCATGTTCTGGTTGAACGTGGTCGCGGGCGTGTGGATCTCGGGGGCCGGGATGTTGGCCAGGTGCACCACCGCGTCCACCCCCTGCAGCACCTCGGTGGCCTGGCCGTAGTCGGTCAGGTCGGCGAGCAGCGGGCGGACCCCCAGATCACCGGGGGGCATGACCCGGTCGGTGGCTACCACCTGGTACCCGTGCGCCAGCAGTTCCCCACCGTGACCCGCCCGGCGCGGCCGCTCGCGCCGGTTACGCAGATTCGCTTCGTCATACGGCCAGGATTTCACGCGGCCTGCGGCCCCCGGCAAGCCCCGGGCGCGGAGGCCGCCGGCGGGGCTCAGGGGGTGGGCGTGACGAGTGTGGCGGACCTGGCCGCGCCGCTGCTGCCCGTGCTGGGCGTCGGCGACGGCACCGTCGACGGTGAGGACGCCGTACCGGAGGTGCCCGGGCTCGGTGTCGAGGAGGGCGTCGGCGTCCCCGAGGCGGTCGCCGCGGAGGACGTCGGGCTGGCCGGCGTGGACCCGGTCGGCGTGGCCGATGGCGTGCTCGACGGATGCGTGGTCTGCTGCTGCCGCGCGGAGCGGCTGAGCGGGCTGCTCAGCGGCGCCCTGCCCACGGCGAGCTGGAACACGACGATGGCCGTCACGACGATGACGAAGAACCCCGCGGCGATGCCGCCGTAGGTCAGCCATTGCCGGCGGGTCAGGTCGGCGAAGAAGCTGGTGACCGCACCCCAGAGGCCGCCGTGCCGCCGCGTCGCCGCCGGCCGGGCCTGCGCCGGTGAGCTGCCCGTGCGCGTGAGAGCTGGCCGTGTCACCGGGGTGGCCCCCGCCGTTCGGGCCCGCCGCCGTTCGCGGCACTGCCGTTCGCGGCACTGCCGCTGGGGGTGCGGCCGTAGGGCGGCGCGCCACTCGTGGTGCCCCCCTGCGGTGACCAGTCGCTGGGTACGCCGCCCCACTCGGTGGCGGCGCCCGGGATCAGCTCCGTTTCGTGGGGATCCCGGGGGGCGCCGTACTGCCGCCGGTCCCAGACGGCCGTGTCGCGTTCTGCCCCGCCCTCGGCCGCCGGGCGGGAGGCCGGGCCCGCTGGCGCGGCGCGCCGCCCGCCGACGGTGGCTCCCGGCGCGGTACTGCTCGCCGCGGTGCCGGGGTGGTGGAGCACCACCTGCCCCGCGGTCCGCAACCGCTCCTGGGAACGCTGCAGATAGTGCTTGTAGATCTCGGTACCCATGGTGCTGGAGATGCTGCCCACGGCCGCCCCGATGAGGGTGCCGGCCACGCCCAGATAGGAAGCAGCGATCGCGCCAGTCAAGGTAGCCAGGACACTGGCGATAACTTGAGTGCCGCTCAGGTTGAGTCCGCGCGGCCCGCTCATGAACTGTCCCCCTTCGCACGTGAGTCCCCCGCTCGGCCAGCGCGGAACTCGGCAGGGGGGATGCGGACGGTTCCTTGACCTGACCGAGCTTATGCGCGACACCCGGTGCAGCAAGTCCGGACGGCGCAGGTCGGCGCAGATCCGGGGGCCGGCCCGCCGCCCGGCCGGCGGCGGCGGGCCCGGTCCGGCCCGGGCGCGCCGCCGCCGCCCGGCCCGGGACCTCATCACGCCCAGCCGGTTGTGACCTGGAGGCTTTACCCGGGCGTGGCAGTCGGCGCCGGACCGGGCCGGCGATCAGCGGCCACGGCCCCGGGGGGCCAGACGATCCCGTGACACTTTTCTGGTCCCCGTCTCGATAGCTGAGACGCTCCGCACTCCGGGCGCACCGCCGTCCCGCGCCCGCAGCCGTCCTGCGTCCCCCGGCCGCGCCCGGCCGGCCGGGGCGCTACCGTCGGGGGGTGGCAGATCGCGCGGGTGAGGTGCTGGTGATCGGGGCGGGCGTGGTGGGGCTGACGACCGCGGTGTGCCTGGCGGAAGCCGGGCTGGGCGTGACCGTCCAGGCCGGGCGGCTGCCGGGTCAGACCACGTCGGCCGTGGCCGGGGCCATCTGGGGACCGCACCTGGTCGAGCACAGCGACCGGGTGACCCGCTGGTGCGCCGAGACCCTCGACGTGCTGACCGTGCTGGCCGCCGACCCCGGCACCGGGATCCGGCTGGTCTCCGGGGTGGATGCCGCCCGGGCCGCGTACCCCTGCCCAGACTGGGCCGGGCCGCTGCCCGGCCTCGCAGCGTGCGACCCGGCCGCCTTGCCAGCCGGCTTCGCGGCGGGCTGGCGGTACACCGCGCCGGTGGTGTCCATGCCTGTCTACCTGGACTACCTGGCCGGGCGGCTGCGCCGGGCAGGCGGGCAGCTCACGGCGGCGCCGCTGGAGTCACTGGCCCGGGCCGTCCGGCAGGCCCGCGCGCCGGTCATCGTGAACTGCACCGGGGCGGAGGCGCGCGACTTCGTGCCCGACCCGTCGGTCAGCCCGGTCCGCGGCCAGGTCGTGATCGCCGAGAACCCGGGTATCACCGAGTTCTTCATCGGCGCCCCGGACGAGACCCACGAGCTCACTTACGTGTTCCCGCACGCCGGCCGGGTGGTTCTGGGCGGCACCGAGATCCCGGGTGACTGTTCACTGGACCCCCGGCCCGCGACCGCGCAGCGGATCCTGGCCGACTGCGCGGCCGTCGACCCGCGGCTGGGCACGGCCCGGATCCTGGAGCACCGGGTCGGCCTGCGGCCGGTCCGGCCCCAGGTCCGGCTGGAGGCGGAGAACACCGACGGCGGCCCCGCAGCCGGGCGTCTGGTGGTCCACAACTACGGTCACGGAGGCGGCGGCATCACCCTGTCCTGGGGCTGCGCCCGCGAGGCCGCACGGCTCGTCAGGTCGCTGCGCTGACGGCCGGCCACGTCAGCGGGCGGCGGGCAGGCTCTCGAGAATGGCCCGCTGCACCGGCGGCGGCGTCTGCCCCGCGTCGGCGCGCAGCGCGTACTGGCCGTACAGCGCCACGCCAGGCTGGGCGATGATCCGCGGGGACCGGCCCCGGTGCGGCCAGGACGCCGCGTGCACCAGGAACGGGTGGCACAGGAACACGTCACCGGCCCGGCCCGTGGCCAGGGCGGTGGGACGGTGCGCACTGGCCTGCGCGGCCCGCTGGCCGGCCAGGCGTGCCTCCAGGCCCGCCTCCCCCGCCGGGACCAGGAGCGGCGGGACATCCCGGTGCGAGCCGGGCCGCACCCGGGTCGGCGCGCCGTCCGGCTCCACGTCGCTGAGCAGGTAGATGGCGAGCAGCCCGCGGGCCCGGGAGCCGGCGTTGACCCGCCACTGCCCGGCCTCCTCGTAGCTGGCCTCGATGTGCCAGCCCGCGTCACCCGGGTCGGCCTCGCTGGGGAACCGCACCGGGATGGTGCCGCCCACGCCTTCCCGCCGCCACCAGCGGCCGGGCCCGATCAGCTGGTCACAGGCCTCCTGCAGCACCGGCGTGGTCCCGGCCGCGGCGAACGGGCCCCCCTCCGGGCAGTCGATCCGGACCACCGGGGCCGTCCAGGTCGCGGGGTCATCACGCCGGGCACCCCGCCGGCCCAGCTCGGCCCAGATCATGTCCTGGCAGGCGGTGATGACCGGCGCCGGGACCGCGCCGCGGAGCGCGATGTACCCGTCGGCCAGGAACGCCCCGATCTCCTCCTCGCTGAGCACCGCCTCAGGCTGCCACCGGCGCCGTGGCACCCGCCACCCAATAACGGACTGACCGTGGCTGGCTGACCGGGGCTAGTTGACCGGGGCCAGTTGACCGGGGCCAGTTGACCGGGGCCGGCCACATGGGTACATTACTCAAGTAATGAACCACTGAACCAAGCCCCTTTTCCACCAGGAGGTGCGGTGCCGGCGCTGGACGATGGGACGCCGCTGTTCGTGCAGATCGCCGAGCAGCTGGCCGACGACATCGTCGAAGGCGTGCTCGCCGAGGGCGCACGGGTGCCGTCCACGAACGAGCTGGCCGCCTTCTACCGCATCAACCCGGCCACCGCAGCGAAGGGCATCAACCTGCTGGTGGACGACGGGGTGCTGGAGAAGCGCCGCGGCATCGGGATGTTCGTCACCGCCGGGGCGGCGGAGCAGCTGCGGGCCGGGCGCCGCAAGCGGTTCGCCGAGCAGTACGTGGACCCGCTGCTGGCCGAGGCCGGCCTGCTGGGCATCGACACCGACACGCTGGTGTCCCTGATCCGGGGACCCGGCTGGCACAACGGAGGCAGCAGGCCATGATCCCGACGATCTCCGCGACGGCGCTGGGCCGCCGCTACCGCGATCAGATCGCGCTCGACGACGTCTCCCTCACGGTCGAGCCGGGCACTATCACCGGCCTGCTGGGCCGCAACGGCGCGGGCAAGACCACCCTGATGCGGGTCATCACCGGGCTGGAATTCCCCACCGCCGGCGACCTGCGGGTGTTCGGGCAGGTTCCGGCGGAGAACGACGGGGTGCTGCGGCGCATGGCGTTCGTGCGCGAGGAGCAGGTCTACCCCGACTTCCGCGTGGAGCACGCGATCCGGGTGGCCTCGTGGTTCTACCCGAACTGGGACGAGGGCCTGGCCCGGCAGCTGCTCACGGACTTCGACCTGCCGCCGCGGCGGCGGATCAAGCGGCTGTCGCGCGGGATGCGCTCCGCGGTCGGGATCGTCATCGGCCTGGCGGCCCGCGCCGAGCTGACCCTGTTCGACGAGCCCTACGCCGGCCTGGACGCGGTCGCCCGCCAGCTGTTCTACGACCGGCTGCTGGCCGAGTTCGCCGAGCATCCGCGGACCATCCTGCTGTCCACCCACCTCATCGACGAGGTGGCCGACCTGCTCGAGCACGTGGTGATGCTGGACCACGGGCGGGTGGTGCTGGACGCGCCCGCCGACGACGTCCGGGGCACGGGCATGACCGTGAGCGGGCCGGTCACGGCGGTGGAGGAGTTCGTGGCCGGCCACACGGTCTGGCACCGGCAGCGGCTCGGCTCGCGGGCTTCGGTCACGATCGCCGACCCGCTCGACTTCGCCGCGCAGGCCCGGGCCCGCGCGCTGCGCCTGAGCCTGGAACCCCTGTCCCTGCAGCAACTGCTGGTCCACGCGGCCGGCGTGTCGTCCGAAGAGAAGGTGAGCGCATGAAAACGCTGGTGAACGTGGGGCGTTACCACCTGGTGGACCGCTTCACCTGGCTGGCGATGCCGTGGGCCATCATGGCCTTCAGCTTCCTGGTGAACATCGCCGTCGCCCTGGCCGTCCCGGCCAGCCCGGACGGGATCTATACCGGTGGGCTGGTGTCGCTCTACGTCTTCATGCTCATCTGCGGCGCGCTGAGCATGACGAGGTCGCTCCCGTTCGGGCTGATGATGGGGGTCAGCCGCCGCACCTACTACGCCGGCACCACCCTGCTCGTGCTGAGCCTGGGCGTGGTCTACGGCCTCGGGCTGACCCTGCTGCAGCTCGTGGAGCGGGCCACGAACGGGTGGGGTCTCAGGCTGCACTACTTCCGGGTTCCGTGGATCATGGACGGCCCCTGGTATGAGACGTGGCTGACGTCGTTTGTGCTGCTGGTCGTGTTCGTCCTGTACGGCATGTGGTACGGGCTGGTGTTCCGGCGCTGGAGCGTGCCTGGGCTGATTGCCTTCGTCGCCGCCCAGATACTCGTGGCCCTGCTGGCCGTGGTGGCCGTGTCGGCGACCAGCAGCTGGTCCGGGGTGGGGCATTTCTTCACCACGGTGACAGCCCTGGCTCTGACCGGCGTGCTGGCCGTGGCCGCGGTGGCCATGGGGTTCGGCGGGCTCACCACCGTGCGCCGGGCCACCATCTGACCGGCGGCGTCTAGAAGCCGGGGAACACCGCGCGGAGCCGGTCCAGCTCGATCCCCTCGGCCGAGTAGTCCGGGGTGTGCTCCGGGTCAAGCCGCCCGTAGAACAGCCGCAGCAGCGCCTCCGCGGGCAGCGTGATCTCCCCGTCGGCGTCTGAGCCTTCTGCCCAGTCCGTCAGCGTCACCGACTCCCCCACGTCGAGCAGGTAGTCACCGTCGGGGGCGGTGCTGCGCAACCGGACCCGGAACGAGTCACCGGCCGGCTTGGCCACGAACTGGAACAGCTGGGTGATCAGCGCCATGGCCGGGAGGATCGCATCGCGCGCCACGGTGGCACCGGGGTCGACGCTGACCGCCACGTCCCAGACGTGGATGACGTGCTCGCTGAGACGCAGCCGGACCAGCCCGGCCGCATCCAGCTGGCGGCCGAAGAAGTCGAGCCCGATGGAGGCCAGTTCCTCGTCGCTGAGCGCCTCCAGCCGGCGGATGTGCTCGCCGTCCCAGGTCAGGCAGTCGGCGGCCTGCATCTCCGGGGTGCGGTTGTTCCACGCGTCCCAGATCGCCGGGAACGCGCCCTGGTCGAGCTGACCGCGCCCGCCCAGCGCGGCGGCCAGGCTGAGGGTGGCGATTTCCGCGCCGCTGCCGAGGTGCGAGAGAACCTGGGCCACGGTCCACTCGGTGTCGTAGGACTGGGCGCGCAGCTGGTCCGGGGTCAGCGGCGTCACCAGCCCGGCCAGCCGCTCGTGCGAGTTGCGCAGGACGCCGATCAGTGCGCGAGGGTCGGAGGACATGGCTAGCTCCCGTGCGGATGGGCCTACTGGACGCCGGCAGCTTACCGGGGCCGGCCCCGGCGGCCCAGCGGGGCCTAGGCTGGGCCGAATGAAGATTGGTTTCGGTGCCCCGGTCTCGGGAGTGTGGGCGACCCCGGACAACCTCGCCTCGTTCGCCGCCAGCGCGGAAGCCGCCGGCTATGCCTCGCTCTGGACGTTCCAGCGGCTCATGGTGCCCGAAGGCTCGGCCATGGACCCCGTCTACCACAGCGTCCTCGACCCGATGGTGGCCCTGGGCTACCTGGCCGCGGTGACCCGGCGGATCCGGCTCGGTGTCGCGGTGCTGAACATGCCGTATCTCGCCCCGGGGTACCTGGCCAAGATGGCCGCCACCGCGGACGTGCTGTCCCGGGGGCGGCTCGACCTCGGGCTGGGCATCGGCTGGCTGCCGGAGGAGTTCACCGTGGCGGGCGGCGTGATGGCCCGCCGGGGGGTGCGCACCGGCGAGTACATCGAGGTCATGCGCAGGATCTGGGCGGAGGGCCCGGCCAGCTTCCAGGGCCGGGACTACGAGCTGCCCGCGGGCTGGTTCGCGCCCCACCCGGTGCAGCGGCCGGGCCCGCCGATCCTGATCGGCGGGAGCGCCCCGGCCGCGCTGCAGCGGGCCGGGCGGCTGGCCGACGGCTGGGTCACCGCCAGCCGGACCGACCTGTCCCGGATCGGCGAGGGGATCGGCGTGGTGCGGTCGGCGGCCGAGGAGGCCGGCCGCGACCCTGACTCGATCCGCATCGTCTGCCGGGGCGTAGTCCGCGCGGGCGCGCCGGTGACGGTGCCCGAGGGCGGCGGCCGGATGCTGCTGTCCGGCAGTTACGCCGACATCCGCGGCGACGTGGAGTGGCTGGCCGGGCAGGGGGTGACCGAGATCTTCTACGACCTGAACTGGGATCCGCTGGTCGGCGCGCCCGACGCGGACCCGGTGGGCGCGGCCGCCCGGGCCGAGGAGATCCTCAGCGAGCTCGCGCCCGGCGGCCAGCCCGGCGCGTGATCGCGGCTAGCGGTCGGCCGGCTCCAGGCCGGCCGCCGCGGCGATGGCCGCGGCCTCGCCCCGGCTGGCCGCGTTCAGCTTGGCCAGGATGTTGGACACGTGCACGCTGGCCGTCTTGGGCGCGATGAACAGCGTGGCCGCGATCTCCCGGTTGCTCCGGCCGGCCACCAGCAGGCGCAGCACCTCGCGTTCCCGGCCGGTCAGCCCGGCCAGGACGTCGGCGGGACCGCTGCCGGAGCCGCCGCCCGCCCCGCTGTCCCCCGCCGTCCGGTCCAGCCGGGCCCGGCGGCCAAGATCGCGAAGTGCGGACGCCAGCGGTGCGGCGCCCAGCTGGTCGGCCATGGCCAGCGCGAGCGACCACTCCCGCTCCGCGTCGGCGCGCCGTCCCGCCTCGGCCAGCGCCTCCGCCAGCCGCCAGCGGGACCGGGCCGTCTCGTAGCTGAACGCGGGCCCGAACTCGTCCACCACGGCCTGCCAGGCCTCCGGGTCGTTGCGGCCCTGGGCCCGGGACCATTCCGCCTCGGCCCGGGCCAGCCAGCCGCGGCCGTCCACGCCCAGCACGAACTTGGGCCGGCGCGGGAACGCGGCGCCTTCCCGTGCGGCGTCGATGAGCACCTGGGCCGCGGTCACCTCCGCCGCGGCAGCCTCGTCGTGCCCGCCGGCCCGGGCCCGCCGGGCCTGCTCCGCGCGGGCGGCCAGGCCCACGGCGGCGACCCGGATGGCGGGCGGCCCGTAGCCACCGCCGGTGTCCAGCTCGGCCAGGGTGGCCGCGACCTCGGCCAGCGCGGTCGCGATGTCACCGCGCCACAGGGCGTGCTCGGCCAGCAGGCCGCGGGCGATGTACGCGCCGAAGCTGTCCCCCGGCCAGAACGGCTCCAGCCAGGCCCGCCGGTCCGCGACCTTCGGGCTGCCCCGGGCCACGTCCAGGAACAGGGCCATGGCCGAGAGCCGGGCCTCGGCCGCCGTGGTCACCCGGACCCCGAACCCGTCGGCCAGCTCCTGCGCGTGATCCCAGCAGCCGTCCGCGTAGTGCGCGAGGTAATGCAGGTACTGCAGGTCCAGGCCGTACGGGGCCAGGCCGAGCCCGGCCGCGTCCGCGCGGCCGAAGCCCTGGTGCGCGGTCGCGGCCGACCCGGCCAGGTCGCCGCTCTCCAGCTGGGACCGGGCCACCTGGAAGGCCGCCCGCAGCTCGACGCCGAGCATGGAGAGGGCCTGGGCTTCGCGGTAGGCCTGGGAGAACAGGTCGAGGGCCTGCGCGGGCTCGCCCTGCCGCTCGGCCAGCAGGCCCAGGGTCACCAGGGCGTCCGCTTCCACCCAGGGGGCGTCCGCGGCGCGGGCGGCCAGCCGGGCCTCCTGCGCCCGGCGGGCGGCCGCCGCCTCGTCCCCCGCGTGCATCAGCGTCTGCGCGTGCGTGGCCAGGGCCCGGGCCCGTTCGGGCCGGGGCGGGTCGGCGGGCAGCAACTGCACCGCGGCCCGCGCGGCCGTGTCCGCGTCGGCAGCCGCGTCGAGCTCGAGCAGGTAGTACGCGAGGCGCTCGTGGACCCGGCTGGCCAGCACCGGGTCGCTGTCCTCACCCAGGAAGCCGCGGATGCGGCGCAGCTGCTGCACGGCCCGGGCGATCTCGCCGCTGGACGCGGCACAGTTCGCGGAGCAGAAGGCCAGGTGGTCGCGGTCCTGCCCGGCGAGGCGCTCCGGCTCGCTGACCCGCTCCCACAGGGCCAGCGCGGCGTCGTAGTGCCGGTGCGCCTCGGCCGGGGCGGCCAGCCGCTCGGACTCCTGCCCGGCCCGGACCGACGCGGCGAATGCGCCCGCGATGTCGTGGCTGGCCAGGCAGTGGTGGGCCAGTTCGGCCGCGGACCCGGGCACGGCGGCCAGCCGGCCGGGGTCGGCCAGCAGCTCGGCGAACCGGGCGTGCAGCCTGGTCCGCTCGCCGGGCAGCAGGTCGGTGTAGAGCGCCTCCCTGATCAGCGCGTGCCGGAACACGTAACCGTCCGCACCGCCCGGCACCAGCAGCTGCTGGGCCACGCAGTCCCGGATCGCGTCCTCGTACTCCGGCCCGGCCAGCCCGGAGGCAGCCCGGACGATGTCGTCCTCGACCCGGCGGCCGCCGACGGCCGCGGCCCGGAGTACCTGCTGGGCCGCGGCGGGCAGCTGCTCCACCCGGGCCAGCAGCAGCGCGGACAGCCCGCTGGGCAGCACGTCGCCGCCCGGTGCCCCCCGCGCCGGGCCGCCGCCGCCGGACCGGGCCGGCGCCGCAGACGCCAGCAGTTCCTCGGCGTAGTAGGGGTTGCCCTCGGCCCGGGCCACCATCCGGTGCAGGGCGGCCGGGTCCAGCGGGGTGTCCGCCAGGGCGGTCAGGTGACTGGCCATATCCGCGTAGCCCAGCGGCCCCAGCTCGATGGACGTCACGCTGGGCAGCCGCAGCAGCTCCGCGACCACCGGCCGGAGCGGGTGACGCCGGTGCAGGTCGTCGGTGCGGTAGGTGGCCACCACGGCCACCCGCTCCCGGTGCAGCACCCGGCTCAGGAACGTGACCAGGTCCCGGGTGGAGCGGTCGGCCCAGTGCAGGTCCTCCAGGATCAGCAGCACCGGATGCCCGTCAGCCAGCTCGGCGAGCAGTCCGAGCACCGCCCCGAACAGCTGCTGCTGGGCGAGCCCGGTGACCTCGCCGCCCGGCTGCGGCACGGCGTCCCGGTCCGGCAGCAGGCGGCTGAGCACCGGCCGGGCGGCCAGGGCGGCCGCGAGCGGTTCCGTTGCGGCGCCCGGAGCAGTGGTGCCTTCCCGCAGCGCGTCGGCCAGCGGCAGGTAAGGAATGCTGTCGCCCAGTTCAGCGCAGCGCCCGGACAGGACCAGGAAGCCCCGGTCCGCGGCCCGGCTGGCCAGCTCGGCGACCAGCCGCGTCTTTCCCACGCCTGCGTCGCCGCTGATCAGGGCGTGGGACGGGCGGCCGGCGCCAGCGTCGTCAAGCAGGCCGAGCAGGCGAGTCAGTTCACCGTCCCTGCCGACCAGCCGTCCGCTCGACGCCCGCAGCATCTCCCAAGTATCCCAGTATCGGCCGGCTTCCTGCCGGACTGAGCCGCACTTGCTGCCCTTTTATGGTTTTTTGCGCACATCCGGGAGCCGCGGCCGGCGCCGCCCGGGCCGGCGCTCACCCGGTTTGTCCTGGTCTGGGCCGGATCGTGCGCAGGCCGGGCGGCCGCAATTCTCATCGCGGCCGCCGCCTGCGATGCGCTACCCTGACCGCCATGAGTACCGATTCCCGCCCCGCTGCCGCGCCGGCCTCCCCGGCCCGCGCGCGCCAGGCCAGCCCGATGCCGCTCAAGCCGTCGCTTGAGGGCCTCGAGGACAAGTGGTCGCGCCAGTGGGAAGAGGCGGGAGTAGTACAAGTTTGACCCTCCCGCGTCCTGCGCCAGGGACGCGGTCTTCTCGATCGACACTCCCCCGCTGACGGTCAGCGGGGCGCTGCACATCGGGCACGTCTGCTCGTTCACCCACACCGACACGATCGCGCGGTTCCAGCGGATGCGCGGCAAGGCGGTGTTCTACCCGATCGGCTGGGACGATAACGGCCTGCCCACCGAGCGCCGGGTGCAGAACTACTTCCACGTGCGGTGTGACCCCGCGCTGCGCTACGACCCGTCGTTCGTGCCGCCGGACCGCCCGGCGGGCGAGCCGGTCCGCATCTCCCGGCGGAACTTCGTGGAACTCTGCGAGCGGCTGACCGGCCTGGACGAGCAGTCGTTCGAGCAGGTGTGGCGGCGGCTGGGCCTGTCGGTGGACTGGTCCACCCAGTACCAGACCATCGGCGAGAACGCCCGGGCCCTGTCCCAGCGCGCGTTCCTGCGCAACCTGGCCCGCGGCCAGGCGTACCTGGCCGAGGGGCCGACGCTGTGGGACGTGAGCTTCCAGACCGCGGTGGCCCAGGCCGAGCTGGAGGACCGGGAGGTGGCCGGCAGCTACGTGCGGCTGGGGTTCCGCCGCCCGGACGGCGGCGCCGTGGCCGTGGCCACGACCCGGCCGGAACTGCTGCCCGCCTGCGTGGCGCTGGTCGCGCACCCGGGCGACGAGCGGTACGCGGCGCTGGCTGGCACCACGGTGACCAGCCCGCTGTTCGGCGTGCCGGTGCCGGTGCGCACGCACCCGCTGGCCGACCCGGGCAAGGGCACCGGCATCGCGATGGTCTGCACGTTCGGCGACACCGCCGACGTGACCTGGTGGCGTGACCTGGACCTGGAGACCCGGCCGCTGCTCGGGCCGGACGGCCGGCTCCTCGCTTCCCCGCCGCCGGGCATCACCAGCCGGCCCGGCCGCGCGGCCTACCAGCGGCTCGCGGGGGCCACCTTGGCGCAGGCGCGGACCCGGATCACGGCGCTGGCCGCCGCGGCCGGTGACCTGCTCGGCGAGCCGGAGCCGGTGGTGCACCCGGTGAAGTTCTACGAGAAGGGCGACACGCCACTGGAGATCATCACCACCCGGCAGTGGTACCTGCGCAGCGGCGGCCGCGACCCGCGGCTGCGTGACGCGCTGCTGGCCCGGGGCCAGGAGATCACCTGGCATCCGGCGCACATGCGGGCCCGGTACGAGAACTGGGTGAACGGCCTGGCCGGCGACTGGCCGGTCAGCCGGCAGCGGTTCTCGGGCGTGCCCATCCCGGTCTGGTACCCGCTGGATGACGACGGCCGGCCCCGCTACGACTCGCCGCTGACGCCGGACGAGAACCGGCTGCCCGCCGACCCGGCCGCCGAGCCGCCCCCCGGGTACGCCGAGGAGCAGCGCGGGCGCCCCGGCGGGTTCGCGGCCGACCCGGACGTCCTGGACACCTGGGCCACGTCCTCGCTCACCCCGCAGATCGCGGCCCGGGCGGCCAGCGGGCCGGCCCTGGACCGGATCTTCCCGATGGACATGCGGCCGCAGGCCCACGAGATCATCCGGACCTGGCTGTTCTACACGGTGCTCCGCGCGCACGATGAGTACGGCGTGGCGCCCTGGCGGCACGCCGCGATCTCCGGCTGGATCCTCGACCCGGACCGCAAGAAGATGTCCAAGTCCCGGGGCAACGTGGTGACCCCGATGGATTCGCTGCGCCAGCACGGCTCGGACGCGGCGCGGTACTGGGCGGCCAGTGGCCGGCTCGGCACCGACATGGTCTTCGATCCGGCCCAGCTGCGGGTGGGCCGGCGGCTGGCCATCAAGCTCCTCAACGCGGCCCGGTTCGTGCTGTCCCTCGCCCCCGGTGAGGGTGTGCAGCGCGACGGCGAGGGCGGCGCCGCAACGGGGCGGGGCGCCGGCCCGGGAACGGCTGACGCGCTGGTCACCGAACCGCTGGACCAGGCCATGCTCGGCCGGCTGGCGGACGTGGTGGCCGGCTGCACCGAGGCGTTCGGGAACTACGATCACGCGCGGGCGCTGCACGATACCGAGGCGTTCTTCTGGTTCTTCTGCGACGACTACCTGGAGCTGGTCAAGTCCCGGGCCTACGGCGAGCACGGGCCGCGGGCCGCCGCCTCGGCGCACGCGGCCCTCCGGGCCGCCCTGTCGGTGCTGCTGCGGCTGTTCGCGCCGGTCCTCCCGTTCGTGACCGAGGAGGCCTGGTCCTGGTGGCAGGAAGGCTCCATCCACCAGGCCAGCTGGCCAGACCCCGGTGGGCTGCGGGCCGTGGCCGGGGCGGTGGATCCCGGGCTGCTCGGCGCGGCCTCGGACGCGATCGCCGCGGTGCGCGCGGCCAAGTCCGCTGTCCGCCTGTCCATGCGGGCCCCGGTCCGGTCGCTGATCATCTCGGCCAGCGAACACGACCTCCCCAAGATCCGGGCCGTGCTCGCGGACGTGCAGGCGGCCGGCCAGATCGACCAGGTGCTACTCCGCCCGTCAGCCTGCTCCGAGCCGGTCCATCACGTCACGTTGTGACGTCAGGGGGTGATCCAGAGCAGGGGGATACCCCGGTCGCCGGCCGGGCGGATGGGCTGGCCTGGGGTGTTGGTGGCGGTACTGATCGGGACGACTCCCTGCCGGGCGGCGGCGTAGAGGGTCTTCCCGTCCGGGGTGATGGCAATGTCCTCGGCGGCGACGGGGATCGGCCGCGGCCCGGTTGGTGGCCGTGCTGATCGGGATGACCGCACCTCCGAAAGGCCCGGAACTGCCGACATAGAGCGTCTTCCCGTCCGGCGTGATCGCCATGGCGCCGGCACCGCTCCTGACGCGGATCGGCTGGCCAGGCGTGCCGGTGACGGTGCTGACCGGAGTGACCGTGTCCGAGCCCGCGACGTAGAGGGTCTTCCCGTCCGGCGTGATCGCCATGGGGCCGGCACCGGCGCCGACGCGGATCGGCGCACCGGGCGTGCTGGTGGCCGTATTGATCGCAGTCACGTAGCCGGGGCGGCCACTCCCGCCGCCGCTGTCGGCGTAGACGGTCTTCCCATCCGGCGTGATCGCAAGATCGGACACGCCGTGGCGGAGCCGGATCGGCTGGCCACGCGTGCCGGTCGCCGTGCTGACCGGGGTGACGGTGGCCGGGTTGAGCACGGTAGACGGCGTCCCGCCCAGGTTTCCGGCGGCCACGTAAGCGGTCTTCCCGCCCGGGCTGAAGACGATCCCGGCCACGTAGGGCCGCTGGCCGGAGGTCACGCGGATCGGCTTGCCGGCCGCGGCGGTGGCCGTGCTGATCGGGACGATTGAGCCCGAGAGCGAGGAGCCGATGCTCCACGAGAAGGTGAGGTAGGCGGTCCTCCCGTCCGGATCCATCGTGATATTGAAGGGCCGGTAGCCGGGCATGGGGACGCGGATCGGCTTCCCGGGCATGCCGGTCGCCGTGCTGATCGGGACGACCGCGCCACTGGGCTTTTCGACATAGGCGGTCTTCCCGTCCGGGGTGAACGCGACCCCGCCGAGTGTCCCGATGCGGATCGGCTTGCCGGGCGTGCCGGTGGTCGTGCTGATGGGGGCGAGCGTCCCGGAGAAGTGGTCTTGGCCCGCGTAGGCTACGTAGACGGTCGGACGGGCCGGCCGGTGGCCTGCTGGCGACCCAGGCAGCAAGCCGAATACCCCGGTCGCGGCGGTCAGGCCTGCGCCTGCGAGAGCAGCGACGGCCGCAGGTATGCCGACGGCTTCCCTCACCCGGCGCCTGGACACCTGCCGGCGCACCGCCTCGGCGCTCACCGTGTGCGGCGGCTCGCCGACGGCGACATCCAGGAGATCACGCAGCTGGCTGTCCACCTCATTCACCTGATCTTTCGTTCCATCAGCTCAGCCAGCCGCGGATCCTCGCGCAGCCGGGCCACCGCCTTCGCCATCGTGCTCTTCACCGTTCCGACCGCGCAGTCCAGCACCTGGGCCACCTGGGCCTCTGACAGGTCGTCGAAGACCCGCAGCACCAGCACCGCCCGCTGGCGGGCGGTCAGCGACCCCAGCGCGCTGCGCACCGCCATCCGCGCGGTCACCTCGGCGGCCAGGTCGCCGGCGGCCTCGCCGTCGGGCATCGCCCCCGTGGGTTGCTCGGCCCGCCAGCGGCGGCGGTTCCAGCCCGTCCAGGTATTCACCATCACCCGGCGCACGTAGATCTCGGGGTCGTCGCGCCGCCGGATCCGTTCCCATCGCGGCCACGACCGCGCCAGCGCGGTCTGCACGAGGTCCTCAGCCAGTGCCCAGTCGCCGGTCAGCAGCCACGCCGTCCGCTGCAGCCCGCGCTGGCGCGCCTCAACGAACTGCGCGAACCCTTCGTCCCCGGCGTTCACCGCACCTCCGGCAGATCGGCCCCGTCACTTGTTAGGAGTGCCTGGGGCCCCCGAAAGGTTCATCCCGCCCGGCGGATCAGCCGCCTCCGCGGACCGGAGGCCGCCGTCAGTCCCGGCCGGCGATGCGCAGCTCGTGGAAGGACACGCTGAACCCGGGGCCTTCCGGAGCGGCGCACATCACGCCGGCCAGCAGCTCGCTGTCGGGCGGCAGGTAGACCAGGGCGGCCAGGTCGGGCGGGCCGTCGTCGGTGCTGTAGCGGATCTCCACCGCGTTACCGCGGCGTGAGAGCCGCAGCGCGAGGTTGTCGGTGTTGTCGGGCAGGTTCGCCACCGTCCAGCTGGACAGGCCGAGGGTGAGCACGGTGCTGAGCCGGGGGCGGCCCTCGAAGAACTCGATCCCGGTCTTCAGCCAGGTCCGCTCGTCCGCCCGGAGCATCACGCCAGCCTGGTCGTACTGCGCCGACCAGTTCCCGCGGATGCGCACGGCCACGTCCAGGTCACCCGCCAGCACCTCGCCGTACACGTGACCGCTGTCGCGGATGTAGCCGTAGCCGGTGACCCGCCAGAAGTCGGTAGCCGGGTCGACGTTCACCTGCAATACGTCGTCGGTCCGCTGCCAGCTTGCCGGCTCATTCAGCCACTCCATGAGTCAACGCCTCCGTGATCTCGCCGAGACGAGGGTAGCGGTAGGGGGGGCGGGTAGTCTCACGGGCATGGACAAGGTGCGCCGAACAGAGACCGAATGGCGGGAAGTGCTCAGCCCCGAGGAGTACCGGGTGCTCCGCCAGGCGGGCACCGAAGCGCCCTTCACCGGGGAATACACGGACACCAAGACCGAGGGTGTCTACCGCTGCCGGGCCTGCGGGGCCGAGCTGTTCCGGTCGGACGCTAAATTCGACTCGCATTGCGGCTGGCCCAGTTTCTACCAGCCGACCGAGAATGACGCGGTGATCCTGATCGAGGACAACTCGCTCGGGATGCGGCGGGTCGAGGCCCGCTGCGCCAACTGCGAGTCCCACCTCGGGCACGTGTTCGAGGGCGAGGGCTACGAGGTGCCCACGGACCAGCGGTGGTGCATCAACTCAGTGTCCCTGTCGCTGGAGCCCACCGAGAGCTGACCGGCCGTCGGGACCGGCCTGGCCTCCGCGCGGCCTACTCGAGCCGGATCCAGCCGAGCAAGTCGTCCCGGCTGACCGTATCCAGCAGGGCCGGATGATCCGTGGCCATGTGCCCCCGGATCACCCTGACGACTTGATCATCACTGTCACCACGGGCGACGAACCCGCACTCGCACCGGATCAGCCTGGTCATCGTGCCTCCCCACCTGGCTTTTAGCTGAGCCTATTGCCAGGATGTTGGCGTGACCATGGCGTCATCGCCGCCCGTGCGAATCCAGATCTGCGGCCAGCTCGCGATTGAGCGCGACGGCCACCGCCTGGACACCCGGCTGCCCGGCCGCCAGGGCCGGCTGCTGTTCACGTACCTGGTCGTCAACCGCCATCGCCAGGTCTCCCGGCACGAGCTGGCGGAGGCCTTGTGGCGGGATCCCGACCCGGCCGCGATCGACACCCGGCTCAACCCGCTGCTGTCGAAGCTGCGCCGCGTCTTCGGCGCTGACACGGTGGACGGGCGCTCTGTGCGACTGTGCCTGCCCGGCGCCTGGGTGGACCTCGAGGCGGCCGGCGAGGCCATCCACCGGGCCGAGTCCTCGGTCGCGCAGCGAGACTGGGGGCGCGCGTGGGGGCCGGCTCTCACCGCGCTCTTCGTGGCCGAACAGGGCTTCCTCACGGGTGAGGAAGCGGCCTGGATCGATGAGGTCCGCGACCAGCTGGCCGTGCTCCGCCTGCGCGCTCTCGAGTGCTACGCCGCCGCCGGGCTGGGCCTGGGCGGAACCGAGCTCGCGGCCGCCGTCCGGGCCGGCCAGCAGCTCACCCGCCTCGCCCCGCTGCGGGAAAGCGGCTACCGCTATCTCATGCAGGCCCTGGCCGCCCAGGACAACCTGGGCGAAGCTCTCGGCGTGTACGGCCAGCTCACCGAGTGCCTGCGCGACCAGCTCGGCGTCTCACCCAGTCCCGCCACCCGGGAGCTTCACCAGCGGCTCCTCGCGGCCACCTGAACACGCCGGGGTGGCGGCAAGGTTTCCCCAACGTTGCGGCAAGGCCGCCGTCGTAAACCTGTGCGCAGGGAGACACCAGCGCAAGGAGGTTCGATGATGAAAGCGGCGAGAAAGCCTGTGTCCGCGCCAGGCCCAGGCCTGGGGGGCGGGGTGCTCGTGGATCCGGCCTGGCTGGCAGCCCACCTGCACGACCCTGCGGTGCGGGTGATCGAGGTCGATGTGAGCCGGCTCGCCTACGACGAGTGGCACATCGACGGGGCGGTCTTGTGGAATGTGTACGCCGACCTGAAAGACCCTGACTACCGGACCGCCGGCCCGGCGGCGGTCCAGCGCCTGGTCAGTAGATCGGGGATCGGGCCGGACTCCACGGTGGTGTTCTACGGCTACGCGCCGGCCATGGGCTTCTGGCTCATGAAGCTCTACGGGCACGCCGACGTGCGGATTCTCGACTGTTCCCGAGACACCTGGCGTGGCCAGGGCCACGAATGCAGCTGCGTGCCCGCCGGGCCCGCCGATACCGGCTATGTCCTTCCCGGGCCGGACGAAAGGATCCGCGCGGACCAGGCCGCGGTCCGCGACGCCATCGGTGACCCGGGAACGGCCATCCTCGACGTCCGCAGCTGGGACGAGTACCGGGGGGAGCGGTTCTGGCCCTCCGGTGGCCTGGAGCCAGGCGGCCGGGCCGGTCATGTCCCCTCGGCCGTGCACCAGCCGGTCAGCGACCTCTGCGACGACCAGGGATCGTTCCGGCCTCCCGCCGAACTGCGCGGGATCTTCTCCGCCGCTCCGCCCGGCGGCCGCGGCATGATCACCTACTGCACGATCGGCGGCCGGGCCGCCACCGCCTGGTTCGCCCTGACCTACCTGCTCGGACATGACCACGTCCGCGTCTACGACGGATCATGGGCCGAATGGGGCCGCACCCCGCAGGCCCCCGTCCAGGCCGGCCACGAAGGGCACTGAGGACCGGCCCGGGAGTGGCCGAGGGGAGCATCCGCGGAGTTCCGAACGGCCACAGCCGGCGATCTCCAGACATTTAGTCAAGCCCCGGTGGGTACGGTGCCCGGTAACGCACGGGTGCGGTGGCTGTCCGGGGGGGCATGCTGTGGGGAATTTCATGGCTGGGCTGGCGCGGTTCGCCATCCGGTTCCGGTACGCGATCATCGCCTTGTGGATCATCGCGGGCGCCCTGTGCATCGCCTTGTTCCCGTCACTGTCCAGCGCGGTCAACACCGATAACAGCTCGTTCCTGCCGGCCAGCTCGCCCAGCGTGCACGCGATGAACCTGGCTGCGCCCTTCCAGCCCACGAACGACACCACGGCCACCCTGGTCGTGGCGGGCAAGTCCCCGCTGAGCTCCAGCGACCAGCAGTCCGTGACCAAGCTCGAGAACAAGATCGCCAAGGACGGCCACGTCGTCTCGGTCTCCGACCAGGGCCTGTCCAAGGACGGCAAGGTGGACAAGGCGCAGCTGGTCATCAGCGTGCTGACGTCCAGCACCAAGGCCTCCCCCACCGTCGCGGCCATCCGCTCCACGATGAGCAGCTTCGCGCTCCCGGCCGGCCTGTCCTCGTACCTCACCGGGCAACTGCCCAGCGCGGTGGATAACCAGAACTCCCAGGCCCACGCGCAGAAGCTCACCGAGGACCTGTCGGTCCTGGTCATCCTGGTCATGCTGATCATCGTGTTCCGGGCGGTGGGTGCGCCGCTGGTCACCCTGCTGCCCGCGATCTGGGTGCTGCTGATGTCCAGCGCCATCATCGCCGAGGCGTCCAAGGCCGGCCTGCAGGTGTCCACCATCACCCAGACCATGCTCACCGTGCTGCTGCTCGGCGCGGGCACCGACTACGGGCTGTTCTTCATCATGCGGGTCCGCGAGGAAATCGCCGCGGGCGCGCCGCCGCACCTGGCCATCGAGCGCGCGGGCCGGCACGTGGGCGAGTCGATCACTTTCTCGGCGGGCACGGTCATCGTGGCCCTGCTCTGCCTGCTCCTGGCGACCTTCGGCCTGTACTCGGGGCTCGGCCCGGCGCTGGCGCTCGGCGTCTTCCTCATGCTGCTCGCCGCGCTCACCCTGCTGCCCGCCCTGCTGGGGGTGTTCGGGAAGGCGGTGTTCTGGCCGCGCCCGGTCCGGGCCGCCAAGCAGGAGGGCCTCTACGCCCGGCTCGCCGACCATGTCATCGCGCACCCGGTGGTCACGCTGGTCGGCGGGGTGGTGTTCCTGGGCGTGCTGGGCCTGTTCGCGTTCGGGTACACCTCGAGCGGCTTCGGCGGCCAGACCACCGGGCCGCCCGGGAGCCAGTCAGCCAACGGCACCAACGTGATCAACAACCATTACCCGGCCGCCGTCGCCAACCCGACCCAGGTGCTCATGGTCTACAAGGCGTCGGTGTGGAAGGACCTCACCCCGGTCAGCCAGGCCGAGACAGACCTGGGCCACAAATCGGTCTTCTCCTCGGTGGCCGGCCCCTTCGACCCCAACGGCACCAAGCTCACCACCAGCCAGCTGGAGAGCCTGTACCAGGAGCTGGGGCCGCCCGGGAAGCTGCCGGCCACCGAGCCCGCGGGTACTCCCGTGCCGGCGGACCAGTACGACCTGTACCGCTCGCTCACCCAGTTCATCAGCCCGGACGGCAAGACAGTCCAGTTCTATACGGCGCTGGCGGCCGGGGCGCCGTCGAGCACCGCGGCCATCAACGCGGTCCCCTCCGTGCGCACCGCCACCACCAGCGTGCAGCACAGCGTCGGCGCCACGGACAGTGGCGTGGCCGGGCTGGCGCCGGCCTCCTACGACGTGAGCACCGTGTCGCAGAGCGACCTGAAGGAGATCGTCCCGGTCGTGATCGTCCTGCTGGCGGTGCTGCTCGGGCTGCTGCTGCGCAGCGTGGTCGCGCCCCTGTACCTGGTCGCGACCGTCTTGCTCAGCTACTTCGCGGCGCTGGGCATCGCGGTGCTGATCTTCCAGATCGGGGCGGGCGACTCCGGGCTGAACTTCGTGCTGCCGTTCCTGCTGTTCATCTTCCTGATGGCGCTGGGCGAGGACTACAACATCCTGGTCATGAGCCGGATCCGGGAGGAGGCGCACCGCGCGCCGCTGACCGCCGCGGTCCGGACCGCGGCCCATCACACCGGGACCACGGTGACCTCGGCCGGGCTGATCCTGGCCGCGACGTTCGGCGCGGCGGGCGTTACTGGCGCCACCAGCCAGATCAAGCAGCTGGGCGCGGCCATCGCGCTCGGCGTGCTGATCGACACCTTCCTGGTCCGCACGCTGATGGTCCCGGCCATCGTGGTGCTGTGCCGCCGCTTCAACTGGTGGCCGTCGCACCTGGCCCGGCGGGACGCCCAGCTGACCGCGGACACGCGGCCGGCGGCGGCGGCCAAGAGCTGACCACCACCGGGCACCCGGGCAGGCGGCCTGCCCGCCAGGACGGCAGCGTTAGGGGCAGGGCGGCCTTAGGGGCAGGGCGGCCTTAGGGGAGGGCGGCGACCAGTTCGCGGACAGGCTTGCGGCGGCCGGTGTAGAAGGGGATCTCCACCCGGGTGTGCAGCCGGGCCCGCGCCCCGCGCAGGTGCCGCATCAGGTCCACGATCCGGTGCAGCTCGCCGGCCTCGAACGCGAGCAGCCACTCGTAGTCGTTGAGGGAGAAGCAGGCCACGGTGTTGGCGCGCACGTCGGGGTACTCGCGGGCCATCTTCCCGTGCTCGGCCAGCAGCTCACGGCGCTGGCCCGGGTCCATCAGGTACCACTCGTAGGACCGGACGAACGGGTACACCGACACGTAGGCGCCGGGCTCTTCCTCGGCCAGGAACGCGGGGACATGGCTCTTGTTGAACTCCGCGGGCCGGTGCAGCGCCATCGCCGACCAGACCGGCTCGCTGGCCCGGCCCAGAGCGGTGCGCCGGAACCGGGCGTACATCTCCTGCAGGTCGTCGGAGGACGGCGCGTGCCACCAGAACATGTAGTCGGCGTCGGCCCGCAGGCCCTGAAGGTCGTAGCAGCCGCGGGTGACCACGTCCTTGCCCGCCATCTGCTGGGACAGCTCGGCGACCTCGTCGGCCAGCCCGTCGCGCCCGACCCCGGTGACCGACGCGGCCGCCTCCAGCGCGCCCGAGCCGGTGATCCGGAACACGGACCACATCGTGTAGCGGATGAGCTCGTTCAGCTCCCGGGCCTTGGGCCGCTGCGGCTGCGTCTGCGGGAACGGGTCGGGCGGGAGCGTGCCGGTACCGGCCGTCTCGCCCGTGCTCTCCGCGGGGATGCCGCCTTCCGCCGCCACGCCTTCAGTCGCTCCCATGGCTCCTATTCTCCGTCTCGCCCCGGTGTGCTGCGGACCGGGTGTGCTGCGGACCGGGGTGCTGCGGACCGGGGTACTGGGGACCGGTGTGCTGGGGGCGGCCGTGCGGCCGGCGCCGAGCCCGGCCAGCACCTGATCCACGGCGGAGCGCGCCGTGGCGATGCACGCGGGGATGCCGACCCCGGCGTACGCGGCGCCGCAGGCCGCCAGGCCGGGCTGGGCCGCCAGGCTGGCCTGGATCCGGGCCACCCGGTCCAGGTGCCCGACCGTGTACTGGGGCAGGGCCCCGCCCCAGCGGGTGACCACCGCGTCGGCGGGCGGGCCGGTTACCCCGGTCGCGGCGGCCAGGTCCGCGGCGGCCAGCGCGGCCAGGTCCGCGTCGTCCCGCTGCAGGATGGCCTCCTCGCCGATCCGGCCGACCGAGCAGCGGGTGAACACCAGCCCGGCCGCGCGGTCGCGCAGGTGCGGCCACTTGACCGAGGAGAACGTGACCGCCTTCACCGGCCGCCCGTCCACTGCCGGGACCAGGTACCCGCTGGCCTCCGGGAGCTGCGGGAACGCCGTCTGCGGGTAGGCCAGGGTGACGATCGCCATGCTCGCGTAGCCGATCTCGCCGAGCGCGGTGGCCGCGCCGGCCGCGCCGGGGACCCCGGCGAGCAGCCTGCTGGCCGGCCGCCGGGCAGGGCCAGGATGACCGCGTCCGCGTCCAGGTGCTGGGGGGCGTGCGCGGAGCCGATGGTCAGCCGCCAGCCGTGCGGCCCGCGCACGAGCTCGCGGACCATGGCTCCGGTGCGCACCTGCGCGCCCGAGGCGGCCGCCAGGGCCGGCGGCAGGGTGCCCAGGCCGCCCCGCAGGGTGGTGAACAGGGCGGCCCGGGCGGGCGCCGGGTTAGCTAGCGGCGGGCTGGGGGGCGGCGGCGGGAGGAGCGAGGCGGCCGCGGCGGCGAGCGAGGCGTGCGTGCGGGACGCCTGGGCCAGGGCGGGCAGCGTCGCCTCGAACGACAGTTCCTCCGACCGCCCCGCGTACACCCCGCCGAGCAGCGGGTCGACCAGCCGGTCCACGACCTCCGGGCCGAACCGGGCGGCCACGTAGCCGGTCACCGACACGTCGCCGTCCCGGTGGGTGGGGGGCAGCTCCGGCTCCCGGCTGGCCCGGGCCAGCCCGTCCGCCGAGAGCAGCCCGGCCTGGCCCAGCTCGCCAGGGTCGGCGGGCACGCCCATGAACTGCCGGGCGGGCAGCGGGTGCATCGCCCCGCGGCTCCAGATCCGGGCCGCGGTCGTGCCCGGCGACACCAGCTCACCGTCCAGGCCGGCCGCCCGGATCAGCCCGGTGCCCTCCGGCCTGCGGGCCAGCAGCGCCTCGGCGCCCACGTCCACGGCGTAGCCGGCCACCTCAGCCACGGACAGCTTGCCGCCGAGCTGCGGTGCTCCCTCCAGCACGACGACCCGGACCGGCTCGTCGCGCAGGAAGAACGCCGCAGCCAGCCCGGCCATGCCGGCCCCGATGATCGCGACGACCGGCGGCCCCGCCGCCGGCCGCCCCGCGTCAGGCCGTGCGGTATCCCGGGTCTTGAAATCCTCCACCCGTTCACCCTACGGGTGCCTTCTGGCCGCGCGGGTAGATACCTCCCGGGGGTCAGGTCAGGTGACGATTCAGTACGGCGGGCTGCTCGTGGTCGCGGTGGCCGCCTTCGTGGCGCCGCTCATCGCCCGGCTGGTGCCGCGGCGGCTGGTGCCGCCCGTGGTCCTCGAGGTACTGGTCGGGATCGTGGTCGGCCCGCAGGTGCTGGGCCTGGTCCGGGCCGAGGGCGCGGCCGAGGTGCTGTACCTGCTGGGCCTGGGCTTCCTGCTCTTCCTGGCCGGCCAGGACGTGCGGCCGGAGCGGTTCCGGGGTCCGACCTTCCGGCTGGCCGGGACCGCCTTCCTGGTGTCGATGGTGCTGGCCGTCCCGGTCGCCTTCGGGCTGCACGCGATCGCGCCCGGGGCGGACGTGCGGCTGCTGGCGCTGTGCCTGGTGGCCAGCACGCTCGGGGTGCTGGTCCCGGTCCTGCGTGACGCCGAGGAGATCACCACCGAGTTCGGGCAGCTCCTGGTGGTGGCCGGGTCGGTGGGCGAGTTCGGCTCGCTGCTCCTGCTGACCATCCTGTTCTCCGCCCAGCCCGAGTCCACCCTGGTCCAGGTGATCTACGTGCTGGCCATGGGGGCCGTCGCGCTCGTGCTGGCCCTGGTGCTGAAGCGGCTGTGGCGGACCCCGCTGATGGCCCGCATCTTCGCCGACTCTGACGAGGACACGTCCCAGCTGCGGGTGCGGGGCGCCTTCGTGACCCTGCTGCTGTTCACCGCGCTGGCGCACCGGTTCGGCGTGGACGCGCTGCTCGGCGCGTTCATCGCCGGCATGGTGGTCGGCATCTCCGACGGGGACGAGCGGCCTAACCAGGAACGGTACTGGGCCAAGCTCCGCGCGATCGGCTACGGATTCCTGGTGCCGGTGTTCTTCGTGATGACCGGCGTGCAGTTCAACGTGCGGGCGCTCTTCGCGCACGCCTCGGCGCTGGCGCTGGTCCCGCTGCTGGTGCTCGCGATCGCGGTGGTCCGCGGCGGGCCGGCCCTGCTGTACCGGCGCAAGCTCGGTACCGCACCCGCGGCGGCCGCCGGGCTGCTCCAGGCCACCACGCTGACCTTCCCCGTGGTGGTGGCGGACCTGGGCAGCACGCTGGGCCTGCTCAGCCCGGCCAGCGCCGCCGCCCTGATCGGCGCGTCGCTGCTGTCCGTGCTGCTGTTCCCGGCCGCCGCGCTCGCGCTCCGGCCGTGGAGCAGGGCTCCTGTCCCGGACCGAGACGAGTTCGTCGCCAACCTGTGATCCCGGCGCCGGAACCGGGCTGGCTTGCCGGTACGTCCGAGCGGCATGACATCGTCCTTGCTGTTCCGGGCGGCCGCCTCCACGGCGGTGCTCGCCGGAGCCTGCCTGCTCGCCGCCGGATGCTCGGCCGGGAATTCCTCCACATCATCGGGTTCCGCGTCCGGCGCCGAGGCCCTCCCGGCCCGGGCCGCCGCTGGGTCTGGCGCCTCCGGGTCCGGGTCCGCCGGATCGGCCGGCACCTCGCTGACCGCGCTGCCCGCCACATCGTCCATCATCTACACGGCCAGCCTGACCGTGCGGGCCCAGGACCTCACCCGGGCCGCGGCCCAGGCCACCCAGGTGGCCCGCGTCGCGGGCGGGTACGTGTCCAGTGAGAACACCCAGCTGAACCGGGCCCACCCAGACCGCTCCACGGTCAGCCTGCAGCTGAAGATCCCGGTCGGCGCCTACCAGGCCACGCTCGGCGCGCTGTCCACCCAGCTCGGCACCCGGCTGGCGATGTCACAGCACGCCGAGGATGTCACCCAGACCGTCGCCGACGTGACCAGCCGGGTGACGTCGGAGCAGGCGGCGATCAGCCAGCTGCGCGCCCTGCTGCGCCACGCGGGCTCGGTCAGCAGCCTGCTCACCGTGCAGAACCAGATCAACGAGCAGGAGTCCAGCCTCGAATCGCTGCTTGCCCAGCAGCGCGCCCTGACCCACGAAACCACCTTCGGCACCGTGAACATGCTCCTGGTCGCGAGCCCGCACGCCGGTCACCAGGCCAGGCACAACCACCCGGGCGGCTTCATCGCCGGCCTGAAGGCCGGCTGGCACGGCCTCACCCGCGCGGTCTCCGTGCTGCTCACCGGCGCCGGCGCCGCCCTCCCCTTCGCCGTGATCGCCGCCATCCTCGCCTACCCCGCCTACCGCACCCGCCGCTGGTACCAGGCCCGCCGCACAACCCCCGCCGGCACAACGCCCCCCGACCCCACCCCCCAGCCCTAACGCGAGGCAGTCAAGGCCGGCCGCCCGCGGCGCCCAGGCAATGGTTTTACGGCCTCACGGCCCAGTAGTCTCGCGGACCGACGCCTCATGGACCAGGTCAGTCAGCCTAGCCAGCACATCCGGATTGGCCGCCGGCAGCACCCCGTGCCCCAGGTTGAAGATGTGGCCCTCGGCGGCACGGCCCCGGCCGATGATGTCCTTGGCCCGCCGCTCGATCACGTCCCACGGCGCGAGCAGGAGCGCCGGGTCCAGGTTGCCCTGCAGTGCCTTGCCGGGCTCCACGCGGCGGACCGCCTCGTCCAGCGGGACCCGCCAGTCCACCCCGACCACGTCCGCGCCTGCTTCGCCCATCATGCCCAGCAGTTCCCCGGTGGCCACGCCGAAGTGGATCCGCGGCACCCCGGTGTCGGCCAGGGCGTCGAAGATCCGCTTGCTGTGCGGCAGCACCCCGGCCCGGTAGTCCTCCGGGCTGACCGCCCCGGCCCACGAGTCGAACAGCTGGATCGCGGAGGCTCCCGCAGCCACCTGGAGCCGCAGCCAGGTGATCGTGATGTCGGCCAGCCTGCCGAGCAGCGTGTTCCACAGCGCCGGGTTGCCGTACATGAGCGACTTGGTCAGGTCGTGGCTCTTGGACGGCCCGCCCTCGACCAGGTAGGAGGCCAGCGTGAAGGGGCCGCCGGCGAAGCCGATCAGCGGTTTGGGTCCCAGCTCGCCCACCAGCGTGGTGACCGCCTCGGTGATGAATTCCACGTCACCTGGCTCCAGCGGGCGCAGCCGGGCCAGATCCCGCTCCTCGCGGATCGGATCGGCGATGACCGGGCCGACGCCCGGCTTGATGTCGATATCGAGCCCGACCGCCCGCAGCGGGACCACGATGTCGCTGAACAGGATGGCCGCGTCCACGGGGTAGCGGCGCATCGGCTGCAGCGTGATCTCGGTAATCACGTCCGGCCGGGAGCAGGCCTTGAGCATCGGCATCCCGCCCCGGGCCCGGCGGTATTCGGGCAGCGAGCGGCCGGCCTGGCGCATGAACCACACCGGGGTGTACGGCACCGGCTGGCGGCGGCAGGCCAGCAGGAACGGGGACTCATCGAGGGGCTTGGGCTGCACGTTCACACCTTCGATGCTCTCACAGGAAGCAGGCCCAGCCGCCGTATCTGCCCAGGTGACATGAGGACACGCCGCCCGACATCCACCGATCCGCGTGCTCCGCGTGCCACGATCGTCACCTGCCTCGCGCCGCAGCCCAAAACCCCCAGATGAGGACGCCTGCGGCGCCCATGGGTAAGGAGGTCACGAGACCGTGAACCAGATCGACAGCTATTGCCCCGATTGCCGCGGCACCAGCTCATTCGCCCAGGTCCACCCCGGCCCGGGAACCTGTTCCGACGCATTCGATGGCATTTGCCCGGAATGGTACTGCATCACCTGCGGCGCCGCCGTCCTCCTCGGCGTCCTCCCCGCCCCCCGGCAGCCCCTCAGCATGGCGGAGTTGACCAGGCGGGCCGCGTGAGATCCGATGGCGACGACGTACGCTCTGCTTATGAGCCAGGTCAGCGGGCCAGCGGCGGCGGGCGAATCGGCCCGGCCTTCGATGCCCGCTGGTGACGACGCCGCGGCCGCCTTCGGCGTCATCGCGGCCGGCCTGCAGGCCCAGCGCGAGAAGGTCGGCGGGGTGCGGCCGGAACTGGACTTCGAGGAGGTTCCGGCCCCGCGCACCCTGGCCCCGTACGCCAGCGCGGTGGCCGCCACCGTGTGGGCGGGCGACGATGAGATCGCCAGCGGCAGGCTGATCCTGCTCTACGACCCCGAGGGCCAGACCGGCTGGGCCGGGCCACTGCGGGTCATCGCGTACATCCGCGCCGACCTGGATCCGGACATCGCCGAAGACCCGCTCATCGGGCAGGTGGGCTGGACCTGGCTGACCGAGGCTCTGGAGCACCGCACCGCCGGCTACGCCGAGCCCAGCGGCACGGTCACCACCGTGATCACCGAAGGCTTCGGGGCCAAGGAGTCCGAGCCCGCGGTCACCGGATTCGAGCTGCGCGCATCCTGGTCCCCGGCGGGCGACGGCGCCGTCCCCGGACCCGGCCCGGACATCCTCGACGGGCACCTGGCCGCGTGGTGTGACGCGCTGTGCACGGCGGCGGGGCTGCCGCCGCTGGAGGAGGGCGTGACCGCGCTGCGGGCGCCGGGTAGCCGGCGGCCCGGGTGATGGACCAGGAAATCCAGCCCCCCGCGCCGGAAGCGGCGGAGTCCGGGCCACCCGGGGAGACCGGGCCGGCCGGGTCTGAACTGCCCGAACGGCCGCCAGCCGTCCCCCTGCTGGAGCCCAGGGACGGCTTGCCCCCGCTGGTGACGTCCGCGGGCGCGCTGCGCGAGGCCGTGGAGGCGCTCGGGGCGGGTGAGGGGCCGGTCGCCGTGGACGCGGAACGGGCGTCCGGTTTCCGCTACGGTCACCGGGCCTTCCTGGTCCAGCTGCGCCGCCGCGGCGCCGGGACGGTGCTGATCGACCCGGTGGCCTGCCCTGACCTGGCCGACCTGGACGCCGCGCTGGGCAGCACGGAAGCCGTCTTGCACGCGGCGTCCCAGGACCTGCCGTGCCTGGCGGACCTGGGCTACCGGCCGCGCCAGCTGTTCGACACCGAGCTCGCGGGGCGGCTGCTCGGCTACCCCCGGGTGGGGCTAGGCCCGCTCGTCGAGAACGTGCTCGGCCTGGCCCTGGAGAAGGGCTACGCGGCCGCGGACTGGTCCACCCGGCCCCTGCCCGAGGACTGGCTGCGGTACGCCGCGCTCGACGTCGAGGTCCTGGTGGAACTGCGCGACGCGCTGGCCGAGGAGCTGGTGGCCCAGGGCAAGGACGAGTGGGCCCGGCAGGAGTTCACGGCGGTACTCAACGCCGGCCCGCCCGCGCCGCGGGCCGATCCCTGGCGCCGCACGTCCGGGATCCACCGGGTGCGCACCCGCCGCGGCCTGGCCATCGTGCGGGAACTGTGGCTCGAACGCGACCGGATCGCCCAGCGGCGTGACCTGTCACCCGGCCGGGTGCTGCCGGACTCCGCCATCGTCGAGGCGGCGCGCGCGGCCCCGGCCACGGCCGCCGCCCTGGCCGGGGTGTCGGGATTCAAGGGCCGCGGGGCCAAGCGGCACGCCCAGGAGTGGTTCGCCGCCATCCGCCGCGCGCACACCGAGGCTGACCAGGCCCTGCCCCGGCCCTCGGCCCAGGTATCGGAAGGCCCCCCGCCCGCGCACCGCTGGCACGAGCGGGATCCCGAGGCGGCCCGCCGGCTGGCGGCCGTGCGGACGGTCATCGCGGCGCTCGCCGACGAGCATGCGCTTCCCGCCGAGAACCTGCTGCAGCCCGACTCGGTGCGCAGGCTGGCCTGGCAGCCCCCGGACCCGGTGACCGCCGGGGCGGTGGCCGCCGACCTGTCCGGCTACGGGGCCCGGCCCTGGCAGGTCCAGCTCACCTCGGGACCACTCGCGGGCGCGCTGCTCCGCCTGGCTGAGAAGGGCGACGAATAACACCCCAGGGTCCTCCCCGCGCCGGAACGCGGACCCGGAGCGCAGACTGGGAGCATGAGCCAGGATGCCCAGCCCCGGCGGAGGCTGGCCGGCTGGCGGCCGGGCCGGCCTTCGCTCACCGTGCGGCTGGCCGCCGCGGTGACGTGCCTGCTGGCCGCCGGGGCCGTGATCATCGTCGTGGCGGGCGGCCTGGCCACCCGGGACCACCTGATGCGGCAGGCCCGGCAGGAGCTGCGTGGCTACGCGGGCCAGCTCGCCCGGCATCCGTTCCTGCTCACGCCGCTCTCCCGGACCGCACCGGGCTCCCCGTCGCTCGGCGCCGTCGCCCCGGCCGGGCCGGCCCGCTGAGTATCGAGGTACGCGGGGCCGGCGGCGAGCTGATCATGCGGGTGGGCCCGGGCCGCCGGGCCGGGCCGGGCCTGGCTGTCGCCGAGCCGGTCCGCTACCGGGCGCACCGTATCCCGTACGCCTACAGCGCGGAGGACTTCGCCCTCGACGTCACCAGCCCCGCGGGCTCCGGAGCGGCGGGCACTCTCGTGGTGAGCCTGAACCTGGCCCGCATCGGCCAGGCCACCAGCCACCTGACCGCCGTCATGCTGGCCGCGGGCGGCCTCGCGGTGCTGGCCGCCGGCGGCCTGGCCGCCTGGATGGTCGCCACCATGCTCCGGCGGCTCACCCGGCTGCCCCCGGCGCTGAGCACCGGGCTGGCCCGGCCCGGGCCGGCCGGTCATCCGGCGGGAACCGGGGTGGCCGCCCGCCGGGCCGCCGAGCGGCAGCGGCAGGCCATCGCGGACGCCGGCCGGGAGCTGCGCACCCCGCTCAGCGTCCTGGAGGGCCTGGCCGAGTACCACCGGCATCGTGGCCAGCTCGGCGCCGCCGAGTTCGGGGGCCTGATGGACCGGGTCGCCCGGGAGACCGCGCGGATGGGCACGCTTGTCGATGCCCTGGAGCGGGCTGGCCAGGACCAGCCCGGGCTCCCGGCTCCAGGCGAAAATGTCAGCCGGGGTGCGTAGTCTCAGACTGCCGTGGACGGGGCGAGCGGGGCAGAAGGCGGACGACGATGACGGAACTGGCCTGGGCGACGCTCAGCTCGCCGGTCGGGCCCCTCGCGGTGGGCTGCAGCCCGGCGGGGGTGGCGCGGCTGGACTTCAGGGCCCCCGGCGGCGCGGGACGGCGGCCGGCCGGGCCGCCTACTCCCCCGCAGGCCGGCCCCCCGCAGGCCGGCCCCGGGCTGCTGGGCGCGGCCCGTGACCAGCTGGCCGAGTACTTTGCCGGCCAGCGCCACGTGTTCGACCTGCCGCTGGACTGGTCCGCCTGCTCCCGGGCCCAGCACCAGGTGCTGTCGGTGCTCTACGACTCGGTCGGCTACGGCGAGACGGTCACCTACGGGGAACTGGCGCAGCGCGCCGTGGCCGGGCCGGACGGGATCTCGCTCCCGGCGCGGGCCATCGGGCGCATCATGGGCTCGAACCCGCTGCCGCTGATCGTGCCGTGCCACCGGGTGGTCGCAGGCAACGGGCTGGGCGGGTACAGCGGCGGCACCGGCATCGAGATCAAGCGGTGGCTGCTGATCTTCGAGGGGGCCCTGCCGGCCACCCTGGACTGGAGCCCCGCCGGCGCCTGACCCGGCCGGACGGGCTGGCCGCCTCAGCCACCCGTCAGGTGGTGCTCCTCCCGGGACACCAGCGCGTTCCCGCCGACCTGCAGCACCCAGAACCCGCCCAGCGGCAGCGGCTGGGTCTCGGGGGCCTTCGCGCCGAGCACCGAGCAGGCCTCCTCCAGGATCGCGGAGAGGTTCTCCCGGTGCCCGCAGATCACCGCGGGCAGGCCGCTGCCCAGGACCTCGCCCACCCGGCGGCGCGCCTGCGCCACGGCGGCCAGCCCTACGGTGAACGCGGGGTCGGTCTGCACCGGCTGCCCGGCCAGGCCCGCGTAGGCCTGGACCGTCTCGGCGCAGCGCTCGGCGGCCGAGCTGAGCACCCGGGCGGTCCCGTAGCAGCGGAGCAGCGACGCCAGCTCCTCCTGCTGCCGGCGGCCTACCGCGTCGAGCGGGCGCTTGAGGTCATCGTCATGCCCCTCCGCCCGCCACTGGTCCTTGCTGCCCGCCGACGCATGACGAACCAGGATCAACGGGGCCGTATCGGGCGGGCCGACCGCGAACTCATCGAGCACGGCGAGGTCATGGGGGTAGCTCAGCCGCTCCCGGGCCTGCGGTAGGCCCAGCCAGCCGACCTCGTCCACTTCGTCGTTCGGGATGAAGCCCGGCTGGGGCCCGCCGGCTGCTTTCGCCGCCCAGTAGTCCACCGTTTTCGGCCGGTTGCCGTGCTGCTGATAGTGCGTGGACGGCAGGCGCCGCCCCAGGACCACCCGGACGCCGGTCTCCTCGGCCACCTCGCGGACCGCGGTCAGCAGGACGTGCTCGCCGGGCAGCGACTTGCCCTTGGGCAGGCTCCAGTCGTCGTAGCGGCGGCGGTGAACGAGCGCTACCTCAGGGCCATCGGCCCCTGGCCGCCAGAGCACGGCGCCAGCCGCCCGGATCTCGGCCTCCTGGTCTCCTGCACCCAAGGCCATCAGCCGTCAGTGGGATGACCGCGCCGGGAGAGGAGGTACTGCTGCAGGTCTCTCAAGGGTTTCCCTTCGGCGTCCAGATGATGCCTGGTCCACGTGCCGTCCCCGGCCAGCCACCAGGAACTCGTGGCGTCGTCCATGGCCAGCTCGATCAGCTGGCGCAGTTCCTGCTGCTGGTCGGAGCGCTTGACCCGGCACAGGCACTCCACCCGGCGGTCCAGGTTCCGGTGCATCAGGTCGGCGCTCCCGATCCAGACTTCACCCTCGTCGTCCTCGGCGGGACCGAACGCGTAAATCCGGGAATGCTCCAGGAAGCGCCCGAGGATGCTGCGCACCTGGATGGTCTCGGACAGGCCGGGCAGCCCCGGCCGCAGCGAGCAGATGCCGCGGACCCACAGGTCCACCGGCACGCCCGCCATGGACGCCCGGTAGAGCGCGTCGATGACGGCCTCGTCCACGATCGCGTTGCACTTGAGCTGGATCCGCGCGGGCCGGCCTCCACGATGCCAGGCGATCTGCCGCTCGATGCGCTCCAGCAGGCCAGTCCGCAGCGCGTAAGGGGCGACGAGGAAACGGTGGTACTCGGTGTTGCGGCTGTAGCCGGTCAGCACGTTGAACAGGTCCGTGGCGTCCCCGCCGACCTCCGGGTCCGACGTGAGCAGGCCGTAGTCCTCATACAGCCGTGCGGTCGAGGAGTTGTAGTTGCCCGTGCCGATATGGCAGTAGCGCCGCAGCGACCCGTCCGGCTCCTCGCGGACCACGAGCGCCATCTTGCAGTGGGTCTTGAGATCGACGAACCCGTACACCACGTGACAGCCCGCTTCTTCCAGCTTGCGGGCCCAGAGGATGTTCGCCCGCTCGTCGAAGCGCGCTTTGAGCTCCACCACCACCACGACCTGCTTGCCCGCCTCGGCCGCGTCGATCAGGGCCTCGACGATCGGCGAGGAGTCGCTGGTCCGGTACAGCGTCTGCTTGATGGCCAGGACCCGGGGGTCGGCGGCCGCTTCCACCGTCAGCCGCTCCACCGTGGCGGTGAACGAGTCGTAGGGGTGATGAACCAGCACGTCCCGCCGGTCCAGGGTGGCGAAGACGTCGGCGTCGTGCGGGAACGCCGACTCCGACGGGACGAAAGCCGGGTACTTGAGCCGCCGGATGCTGAGGTCGGCGATGGCGTTCAGGCCGGTGAGGTCGAGCGGGCCGGGCAGGTGGTAGACCGACCGGCGGTCCACGTCCAGCTCGGTGACCAGCTTCTCGAGCACCTCCGGGGAGATGGTCTCCTCTACTTCGAGGCGGACCGCGGGCTCGAAACGGCGCCGTAGCAGCTCGCGCTCCAGCGACTGCATCAGGTCCTCGGTGACGTCCTCGTCCACCTCCAGCTCCCGGGTCCTGGTCACCCGGAATACGTGGTGCTCCAGGATGTCCAGCCCGGTGAACAGCTCGGGCAGGTGCGCGGCGATCACGTCTTCCAGCGGGACGAACCGGTGCGTGCCCACCGTGATGAAGCGGGGCAGCAGCGGCGGCACCTTGACCCGGGCGAACATGGTCGCGCCGGTTTCCGGGTCCGCGACCATGACGGCGAGACTGAGGGACAAACCCGATATATACGGCCATGGGTGGGCCGGGTCTACCACCAGCGGGGTCAGCACCGGGTAGATCCGGTCCCGGAACAGCTGCTGGAGCTCGCGCTGCTCCTCCCCGGAGAGCTCCTTCCAGCGCAGGATCTCGATGTCCTCGTCGGCCAGCAGCGGGCGGATGGCGGAGTTGAAGTACTCGGCGTGCTCCAGGCTGAGCTCACGCGCCGTCTCCAGCGTGTTCTCCAGCACCTGGTCCGGGGGCATTTCGGTGGTCACGCCCTCCACCGGCAGCCCGGTGGCCATCCGGCGCATCCGGCCCGCCACCCGGACCATGAAGAACTCGTCCAGGTTGCTGGCGAAGATGGCCATGAAGCGCACCCGCTCCAGCAGCGGGACCACGTCGTCCTGGGCCAGCTCGAGGACTCGCTGGTTGAACCGCAGCCAGCTTCCCTCCCGCTCGATGTAGCGGTCCGCAGGCAGGTCATCCACCGGTTCCAGGCCGCCATGATCAGGCGCCTCGCCCCTGCCCATCTCGTCCCGACTCTGCTGGATGCTGACCTCACCGACACTCATGTCGTCATTGTCCCCAGTGCCCCGCGCATCAAGACTTCCGGGCCCGCTGTTTTCAATATCGCCAAGCGCCGCGTTTGCCCAGTTCAATAAGGCGTCATTGACGCGGATGGCCGCACCGAGCGCCAGTTCGGCGCAGCGCAGCAGCGACGGCGGCCTCGCCGTCAGGCCTATCCCCGTGGTGGCCAGCGCGGTCAGCCCGCGCAGCGCGGCCCGGCTCAGTCGGCAGCGGGCCGGCACAGCGCCTCGAGGGCCTCCCGGTCACCGATCTTCACCCGCTCGCCGCGGCCAAGGGCGCTGGCCAGCTCCGCCTCGGCGGCCTCCACCCGGAGCCAGTCCACGTAGCTCACCGGCTGGACCCCGCGCGCGGCCAGCATCTCCGTGAACGGCCGGCGGGCGGGCCGGCCGCGGCCCTTTCCCCCGAACCCAGGGCAGGCAGGTCGGCGAGCAGGGACCGGACGGTGCCGGCCGCGTCTGACTTGTTGGTGCCCACCACGCCGGTCGGGCCGCGCTTGAGCCAGCCCGCGACGTACTCCCCCGGCAGCGGCTGGCCGTCCGGGCCGACGACCCGGCCCTCGGCGTTGGGCACCGTGGCGGTGTTCTCGTCGAAGGGCACCCCGGCCAGCGGCACGCTCTGGTAGCCGACGCTGCGGAACACCATCTGCGCCGGGATAGTCTCGAACTCGCCGGTGCCGGTGAAGCGGCCCTGCTCATCCAGCCGGGTGCGCTCCACGGTCAGCCCGGACACCCGCTCCGCGCCCGCGACTTCCACCGGGCGGAGCCAGAACCGGACCACCAGCCTGCGCCCGCCGACCCCGGGGGAACGCGCGGCCCAGTCCCTGAGCACCGTGAGGTTGCCGCGGACCCGGCGGTCGCCCCCGGCCAGCTGCGCGCTCTGCCCGGTCGGGTCGAAGGCGTCCAGGTCGAGCTCGGCTGGCCGGACCTCGATGTCCACGTCGGCCAGCTCGCCCAGCTCACGCAGTTCCTTGGTGGTGAACTTGGCCTGCGCGGGCCCGCGCCGGCCGATCATGTGCACCTCACGGACCTTGCTGGAGGTGAGGGCCTCCAGGACCGAGTGGGGGATGTCCGTGGAGCGGAGCGCGGCCGGGTCCTTGACCAGGATGCGGGCCACGTCCACGGCCACGTTGCCCACGCCGACCACGGCCACGGAGTCGGCGTCCAGGGTGAACGCCTCGGCCGAGGAGTCGGGATGGCCGCAGTACCAGTTGACGAAGTCGGTGGCCGCGTAGCTGCCGGGCAGGTCCTCGCCGGGGATGCCCATCCGGCGGTCCCGCATCGCCCCGGTCGCGTAGACGACGGCGTCGTAGCTGGCCAGCAGGTCTTCCCGGGTGACGTCGTCGCCGAGGTGGATGCCACCGAGGAACCGCACGTCCGGGTGCTCGAGCACGCCGCGGAGGTAGTCGGCGATGGACCGGATGGACGGGTGGTCCGGGGCCACGCCGTAGCGGACCAGGCCGTAGGGGGTGGGCAGCCGGTCCAGCACGTCCACCCGCACGGTGCCCGGCGGGGCCAGGGCGGCGACCTGCTTGATGAGCGCCTCGGCCGTATAGATGCCGGCCGGGCCAGAGCCCACCACGGCGACCTCGAGTGTCGTCACGGACGCAACCCCACCGTTCTCCTGCTCCCGGGTGTTATCCCTGGATTCTCCTCCCCCGGGCGTTATCCCCGGGGGTTATCGGCCAGCACCGGGTCCAGCTGGGCCACCGCCTCGGTGATCTGGCGGGCCAGGTGCTGCGGGACCAGGCCGATCTCGTCGAGGACCTCGTCCCGGGAGCCGTGCGCCAGGAACCGCTGGGGGATGCCGAAGGTCCGGGCCGGGGTGGGCACCCCGGCGTCGCGGAGCAGCCGGCACACGGCGTCACCGAACCCGCCGGCCACGCCGTTGTCCTCCACCGTCACCACCAGCCGGGCCCGCCGGGCCTCGTCGGCCAGGGCCGGATCGACCGGCTTCACCCAGCGCGGGTTGACCACGGTCACCGCGATGCCCTGATCGGCCAGCCGGTCCGCGGCGGCCAGGCAGGTCAGCGCCATCGGGCCGGCCCCGGCCAGGAGCACGTCGGGGACGGCGCCGCCGCCCGGGCGGCGGAGCACGTCCATGCCGCCCAGCTGCCCGACCGCCTCGACGTCGCCGCCGACGTTCGCCTTGGGGAAGCGCAGCACCGTGGGCCCGTCGCTGACCGCCACCGCCTCGTCCAGCAGTTCGGCGAGCCGCGTCGCGTCCCGCGGGGCCGCGATCCGCAGGCCCGGGACGACCTGCAGGATCGAGCCGTCCCACATGCCGTTGTGGCTGGCCCCGTCCGGGCCGGTCACCCCGGCCCGGTCCAGCACGAACGTGACCGGCAGCCGGTGCATCGCCACGTCCATCAGGACCTGGTCGAAGGCCCGGTTGAGGAATGTGGCGTAGATCGCGACCACCGGGTGCAGCCCGCCCATGGCCAGCCCGGCGGCGCTGGTCACGGCGTGCTGCTCGGCGATGCCGACGTCGAACACCCGGTCGGGATAAGCCGCCGCGAACGGCGCCAGGCCGGTCGGGTGCAGCATCGCGGCGGTGATCGCCACCACGTCGGGACGCCGCGCGCCGACGGAGACGAGCGCATCGCCGAACACGTGCGACCAGGTCCGCTTGGGCGCGCCGGGCAGCTGGCCGACGGGGGCGCCGGCGGGCACCTGGTGCAGCCGGTCTTCCTCATTGTCCTCGGCCAGCTGGTACCCGAAGCCCTTCCGGGTGATCGCGTGCACGATCACCGGGCCGCCGAAGTCACGGGCCCGGCGCAGCGCCATCTCCATGGCCTGCTCGTCGTGGCCGTCGATGGGGCCCAGGTACTTCAGGCCCAGGTCCTCGAACAGGACCTGCGGCTGCAAGACGTCCTTCAGGCCCTTCTTCATGCCGTGCAGGGTGCCGTACAGCGGCGGCCCGACCACCGGGGTGCGGGTCAGCGTGGTCTTGATGTAGTCCAGCACGTTCTCGTAGCGCTGGTTGATCCGGACCGTGGCCAGGTGATGGGCCAGCCCGCCGATGGTCGGCTGGTAGGAGCGGCCGTTGTCGTTGACCACGATGACCAGCCTGCTGTCCCTGGCCACCGCGATGTTGTTCAGCGCCTCCCAGGCCATGCCGCCGGTCAGCGCGCCGTCGCCGATGACCGCGACCACGGTCCGGTCGCTCTCACCGCGGAGCCGGAAGGCCTTGGCCAGCCCGTCGGCGTAGGACAGGCTGGTGGACGCGTGCGAGTTCTCCACCAGGTCGTGCTCGGACTCGGCGCGGCTGGGGTAGCCGGACAGGCCGCCCCGCTGGCGCAGCGTGCCGAACTCGGGGACCCGCCCGGTCAGCAGCTTGTGCACGTACGACTGGTGGCCGGTGTCGAACACGATCTTGTCCACCGGGGAGTCGAACACCCGGTGCATCGCGATGGTCAGCTCGACCACGCCGAGATTGGGCCCGAGGTGACCGCTCGTCCGCGAGACCGTCTCGATCAGCAGGTCACGGATCTCGCTGGCCAGGACGGGCAGCTGGTCCGGCGTCAGCTCCTTGAGCTCTCGCGGGCCGGAGATAGATTCCAGCAAGGTCACCTGGACTGCTCCCTCATGTGAGAAGCGCGGATCTGGCGAGTCTATTTGGCCGGGCTCGTGCCGGTCACGTAAGGCTCGCCTTCCCGGCCACGGCCCGGGGTTACCGGATGCCGTAGAGGTGTTCGAGGGCGAGCTGGTCGAGGTGCTCGTAGGCCAGGCCGCGGGCGGCCAGCCTCCCGATGTCGGGGGTGAAGCCCGCCACGTCGCGCCAGGTCTCCCCGGCGGCCAGGGTCGGGGTGGCCAGGTCCCCGACCCCGGACGCGGCCAGCGCGGCCCTGACCTCCGGGTCGGCCCGGAACGCGGCCACCTTGTCCCGCAAGATCAGGTAATTGCGCATGCACGCCGCCGCTGACACCCACACCCCCGCGTCATCCTCGGTCCGCGGCGGCTTGTAATCAAAATGCACCGGCCCGCCGTATCCGCCCGCCACCAGCGCATCCACCACCCAGAACGCACCCCGCGCGTTCCCGTTCCCGAACCGCAGGTCCTGGTCATACCGCGGCCCGTTCTGCCCGTTCAGGTCAATGTGGAACAGCTTCCCGTGCCACAGCGCCTGGCTGATCCCATGCGCATAATTCAGCCCCGCCATCTCCTCGTGCCCGACCTCCGGGTTGATCCCCACCATCGCCGCGTGCTCCAGCTCGCCGATGAACGCCAGCGCATGCCCCGCCGTGGGCAGCAGGATGTCCCCCCGCGGCTCGTTCGGCTTCGGCTCGATCGCGAACCGCAGCCCGTACCCCTGCTCCAGGACGTAACCCGCCAGCAGGTCCAGACCCTCCTTATAACGGTCCAGCGCCGCCCGGATATCCTTCGCCGCCCCGGACTCCGCGCCCTCCCGGCCGCCCCAGAACACATACACCCCCGCACCCAGCTCGGCGGCCAGGTCCAGGTTGCGCATCGTCTTGGCCAGCGCGAACCGCCGCACCTCCCGGTCCGCCGCGGTGAACGCCCCATCCTTGAAGATCGGGTGGCCGAACAGGTTCGTCGTCGCCGTCGTCACCACCAGGCCCGTCTCGTCGAGCGCGCGGCGGAAATCAGCGATCTTCTGATCCCGCTCCGCATCAGACGCCTCGAACCCGAACACGTCGTTATCGTGGAAATTCACCCCGTACGCGCCCAGCTCGGCCAGCTTGCGCACCGCCCGGTCCGCCGCCATCGGCGGCCGGACCGCCCCGCCGAACACATCCACCCCCTGCCACCCCACCGTCCAGATCCCGAACGAGAACTTGTCCTCACGAGTCGGCACATACGCGTCCGCGGTCACCAGCCACTCCTCTCCGTCACGAACACCTTGATGATGATCACTTCTCCCAGACCGGGGTGTCCCAGCCTGCGGTATCCCAGTCCGCCGTGGCCTGGCGGAGCCAGGCCAGCCGCTGGCGGACCACCGGCTCGGCCGGCCCGGTGTACTCCACCGGCGAGTGCCGGGGCCATTGCGGTGGTTCGGGTGTGCCCGCCAGCGCCCACGCGGCCTGCCGCGCCGCGCCCAGCGCGACGTACTCCTCCGGCTCCGGCACCAGGACCGGCACCCCGAAGATGCCCGGCGCCAGCCGCCGCGCCGCCTCCGACTTGGCCCCGCCGCCGATCAGCAGCACCCGCTCGCGGGACGCGCCCTGCGCCGCGATCAGGTCCGCGGCCTCGGCGAGCGTCCCGAGCACGGCCTCGATCGCGGCCCGGGCGAAGTTGGCCGCGGTCGCGTTCCGCGTGGTCAGGCCGCGGAGCACCCCGGTCGCGTCGGGCCGGTTCGGGGAGCGCTCCCCGTCCAGGTAGGGCAGCAGCGCGAGGCCGCCCGCGCCGGGCTCGGCGGTCAGCGCCCGGGCGGACAGCCCGTCCAGGTCGGTGCCGGTCAGGGCGGCGGCCGTGGACAGCACCAGGCCCGCGTTGACGGTGGCGATCAGCGGCAGGAACCGTCCGGTGGCGTCGGCGAACCCGGCGACCATGCCGGTCTCGTCCGCTGAGGCCCGCTCGGTGACCGCGTAGGCCGTCCCCGAGGTGCCGATCGAGATGACCAGCTCGCCGGGCTCCAGGCTGAGCCCGAGGGCGGCGCCCATGTTGTCGCCGGTCCCGGGGGCCAGCACGGCCCCGCCCGCGGTCTCGCCGACGATCTCGCTGGGCTTGGCGATCCGGGGCAGGCCGGGCTCGTGCCCGAGCGCGGCGGCCGCGACCTCGGGCAGCCAGCGGCCCGACGCGGGCGAGAAGTAGCCGGTCCCGGAGGCGTCGCCGCGGTCGGTGGCCGGCTCGGCGCCGCCCGCCCCGGCCCCGGCGCCGCCCGCCCCGCCCAGGCCGAGCCGCCAGGTCAGCCAGTCGTGCGGAAGCATGACCCGGGCTACCCGCGCGGCGTGCGCGGGCTCGTGCCCGGCCAGCCAGCGCAGCTTGGTCACGGTGAACGACGCGCTGGGCACGCTCCCGGTCTGCTCCGCCCACCAGCGCGGCCCGCCCCGCTCGGCGATCAGCTCGCGGGCCGCCTGGGCGGAGCGCAGGTCGTTCCAGAGCAAGGCGGGCCTGATCACCTCGCCGGCCTCGTCCACCACGACCATGCCGTGCTGCTGGGCCGCGACCCCGATCGCGTCGGCCCGGCCGAGCAGCCCCTGCCCGGCCTGCTCCAGCGCGGACCACCAGGCGGCCGGGTCACACTCGGTGCCCGGGGGGTGCGGGGCACTCCCCCGGGCCACGATGGTGCCGTCCGCCGCGTCGCAAAGCAGCACCTTGGTCGACTGCGTGGACGAATCCACCCCAGCCACGAGCATCGCTCACCCCTTCGCTCCGACGGACTGAACCTACTCCCCGCCTACCCCGGGTCGGGCAGGGTGACGGCCCGGGCCGCCTGCCAGCCCGCGGCCAGCTGCAGCCCGGTGATCACCAGCAGCACGGCCACCGGGATGGTCCAGCCGCCGATCGCGGAGTGCAGGAAGCCGATCGCCAGCGGGCCGGTGGTAGCGACGAGGTAGCCGACGCTCTGGGCGAACCCGGAGAGCGACGCGGCGACCCGCGGATTCGGGGCCCGGGCCATGGTGAAGAAGATCGCCAGGCCGAGCGAGGCGCCCTGGCCGAGGCCCAGCACCAGTACCCACACGGCGGCGCCGCCCAGCGGGGCGAACCAGGCCCCGGCCAGGCCGGCCGCGCTGGCGGCCACGGTGGCGGTGATCAGTACCCGCTGGTTCCGGGCCCGGTGCGCGAGGACCGGGATCAGCAGCGAACTGGCCGCCCCGCCCAGGTTCATCAGTGCGAGCAGCGTGCCGGCGCCGCCCGCGCTCACCCCCCGGTCCCGGAACATCGTCGGCAGCCAGGACAGCTCCGCGTAGAACGTCAGGCTCTGCAGGCCCATGAACGCGGTGACCTGCCAGGTCAGCGCGTACCGGGACAACTTCAGCGGGAGGGCCGGCACGGCGGGGTGCCCGGAGGGCGGCGGTGTTCCCCGGGACTCCCGCGCCCGGGCGTGCGGCACGGTGCGGTACCGGCGCTGGGGCAGCCACGCCACCCCGGCGGCCAGCGCGGGCAGCGCCCACACCGACAGGGACAGGGGGACCGAGCCGCCGGACAGGTTGTACACCGGGATCGCGATCAGGGCGGCCAGGATCGACCCGGCGTTCAGGCTGAGCAGGTAGAGCCCGATGAGCAGCCCGGCGCGCTCCGGTGCGCGCCGCTTGACCAGGCTGGGCAGCAGGACGTTCAGCAGCGCGATGGCCGCCGCGGCCAGGGCCGTGCCGGGGAACAGCAGGACGCCGGGGGCCACGCCGCGCAGGATCAGGCCCGCGGCCAGCAGGCCCACGGCCGCGCCGAGCACCTGCTCCTCGCCGAACCGGCGGCTCAGCGGGGCGGCCACCCCGGAGAACACGCCGAAGGCCAGCACCGGGAGCGAGGCCAGCACGGACACCTCGACGGGCGCCAGGTGCAGCCGCGCCGACAGCTCCGGGAACAGCGGGGGCAGGCTGGTGATCGCCGCGCGCAGGTTGAACGCGATCGCGATGACACCCGCGACGAGCAGGACCCCATTCCGCGCGTAGCGGCGGGTCCGCGGCGGCGACGGCGCGGGGGGAGCAGCAGGATCGGGCATTTCCCCGACACGCTACCGCGCGCGTTGGGCCAGGCCCCCGGGTGAGCCCGGGCCGGGGCGAGCGCCTGCCTCCCACCGCGGCGGGAGGCAGGCCAGCGCCCTCAGCCGAGCAGCGAGCGCAGCACGTACTGCATGATGCCGCCGTGCCGGTAGTACTCCGCTTCCCCGGGGGTGTCGATCCGCACCACGGCCCGGAACTCGGTGCCGTCCGCGCGGACGGTCACCTCGCGCGGGACCGCGGCGGAGTTCATCTCCTCGATGCCGGTGATCTCGAAGACCTCCTGCCCGGTGAGCCCGAGCGAGGCGGCCGACTCTCCCGGCTGGTACTGCAGCGGGAGCACGCCCATGCCGATCAGGTTGGAGCGGTGGATCCGCTCGAACGACTCGACCAGCACGGCCCGCACGCCCAGCAGCAGGGTGCCCTTGGCCGCCCAGTCCCGGGACGAGCCGGAGCCGTACTCCTTGCCGCCCAGCACGACCAGCGGGGTGCCCTCCTCCGCGTACTTCCGGGAGGCCTCGTAGATGGACATCTGCTCGCCATCGGGCACGTGCACGGTGACCCCGCCCTCGGTGCCGGGGGCGAGCTCGTTGCGCAGCCGGATGTTGGCGAACGTGCCGCGGATCATCACCTCGTGGTTGCCGCGCCGCGAGCCGTAGGAGTTGAAGTCCCTGCGTTCCACCCCGTGCCCGGACAGGTACTCCCCGGCCGGGCCGTCGCGCTTGATCGCCCCGGCGGGCGAGATGTGGTCGGTGGTCACCGAGTCGCCCAGCTTGGCCAGCACCCGGGCGCCGTGGATGTCGCTGACCGGCGCGGGCTTGTCGGCCATGCCCTCGAAGTACGGCGGCTTGCGGACGTAGGTGGAGTCCGCGTCCCACGCGAACGTGTCCCCGGCGGGCACGTCCAGTTCCCTCCAGCGGTCGTCGCCCTCGAACACGTCCGCGTAGTCCCGGGTGAACATCTCCGCTGCCACCGCGTGCTGGACCACGTCGTCGATCTCGGCGGGCGTGGGCCAGATGTCACGCAGGTACACCGGCGTGCCGTCGGGGCGGCTGCCCAGCGGCTCGCTGTCCATGTCGAAGTCCATGGTCCCGGCGAGCGCGTAGGCGACCACCAGCGGCGGCGAGGCCAGGTAGTTCATCTTCACGTCGGGGTTGATCCGGCCCTCGAAGTTCCGGTTCCCGGACAGCACCGACACCACGGCCAGGTCGTTCTCGTCCACCGCGGCGCTGATCACCTCGGGCAGCGGCCCGGAGTTCCCGATGCAGGTGGTGCAGCCGTAGCCGACCAGGTTGAAGCCGAGCTTGTCCAGGTAGGGCACCAGCCCGGCCCGCTCGTAGTAGTCCATGACCACCTTGGAGCCGGGGGCCAGCGTGGTCTTGACCCACGGCTTGGTGGTCAGCCCGGCCTCGACCGCCTTCTTGGCCAGCAGGGCCGCGCCCACCATGACGGACGGGTTCGAGGTGTTGGTGCACGACGTGATGGCCGCGATCACCACCGAGCCATGATCCACGGAGGTCCTGGTGCCGTCCTCCATGGTCACCTGGGCCGGGTGGGACGGCCGGCCGCGCTGGCCGCCGTGGGCAGGCCCGCCGGCTGATCACCCTCGCCGTTCTCCCGGTCGGCGGCGAACGGGTCGGAGGCCGGGAAGGTGCCGGCCACGTCCTCATCCAGCCGGTCGAGCGGCACGTAGTTGCCGAGCGCCTCGCGGAACGATTCCTTGGCGTCGGTCAGCGCCACCCGGTCCTGCGGCCGCTTCGGGCCGGCCAGCGACGGGACCACGGTGGACAGGTCGAGCGTGAGCTGCTCGGAGTAGCGCGGTTCCGCGGCCGGGTCGTGCCACAGGCCCTGCTCCTTGGCGTACGCCTCAACCAGCGCCACCCGGTCCGCCGGGCGGCCGGTCAGCCGCAGGTACTCCATGGTCTGCCCGTCGATGGGGAAGATCGCGCAGGTGGAGCCGAACTCGGGGCTCATGTTGCCGATCGTGGCCCGGTTGGCCAGCGGCACCGAGCCCACCCCCTCGCCGTAAAACTCCACGAACTTGCCGACCACGCCGTGCCGCCGGAGCAGCTCGGTAATGGTCAGGACCAGGTCGGTGGCGGTCGCGCCGGCCGGCAGCTCCCCGGTGAGCCGGAAGCCGACCACCCGCGGGATCAGCATGCTGATCGGCTGGCCGAGCATGGCCGCCTCGGCCTCGATGCCGCCGACCCCCCAGCCGAGCACGCCGAGCCCGTTCTGCATGGTGGTGTGCGAGTCGGTGCCCACGCAGGTGTCCGGGTACGCGGCCCCGCCGCGGGCCATCACGACCCGGGCCAGGTGCTCGATGTTGACCTGGTGCACGATCCCGGTGCCCGGCGGCACCACCTTGAACTGGCTGAACGCGTCCTGGCCCCAGCGCAGGAACTGGAACCGCTCGCGGTTGCGGCCGAACTCCAGCTCGACGTTCCGGTCGAACGCGTCCGGGCGGCCGAAGATGTCGGCCACCACCGAGTGGTCGATGACCAGCTCGGCCGGGACCAGCGGGTTGATCTTCCCCGGGTCACCGCCCAGGTTCCGCATGGCCTCGCGCATGGTGGCCAGGTCCACGACGGCGGGGACGCCGGTCAGGTCCTGCAGGATGACCCGGGCCGGGGTGAACTGGATCTCGGTCGAGGGGTCGGCCGCGGGGTCCCACTGCGCGAGCGCGGTGATGTGCTCCGGGGTGACGTTGCGGCCGTCCTCGGTCCGCAGCAGGTTCTCGAGCAGGATCTTCAGGCTGAACGGCAGGTCCGCCGCCCCGTCCACCGCGTCGAGCCGGTGTATCTGGTATCCGGCCTCGCCGACCTGCAACGTCGCCAGGCTGCCGAAGCTGTTCGCGGTCATCAGGGTCCGCCTCCTGCACCAGTGAAGTATCTCGATATCAAGTTAAAGCCGCATGCTCACGCTAGGGCCAGTTTATCTCGACGTCAAGGTATCGCCCGCGCGCGGGCGCCGCCCGGGAACCGGGACGATTCACGCGCGCCCGGCGCGATTCCCCGCCCGGACGGCACTGTCTGCATGACAACATTGCCACCACTTCACCGCCGCGGGCGCGGATGCGTCGCGGCCGGGCGGCTGATCCGCGACTATGGGGTGGTGACAGAGCACAGCGAGCGCCCCTGGGGCGGTTACACGGTCCTCGCCGAGGCCGGGGACTTCAAGGTCAAGACCATCGAGGTGCACCCCGGGCAGCGGCTGTCCTACCAGCGCCATTCCCGCCGGGCCGAGCACTGGTTCGTCGTCCGCGGCGCGGGGGTGGTCACCCTGGACGGCCAGGAGATCGACGTCCGGCGGGGCGACACGATCGACGTCGGGCTGGGCGCCGCCCACCGGATCCGCAACACCGGCACCGACCCCCTGGTGTTCGTGGAGGTTCAGCACGGCGATTACTTCGGCGAGGACGACATCGTCCGGCTGGACGACGACTACGGCCGTATCGGGGCCTGACTGCGCACCGCCCGGGCTACGGCGCGCCCGCGGCGTGATCCTGGGCCGCGGCGAGCACCGCCGCGCGCAGCGTGGCGTCGTCGGCGGGATCGACGGTCCGCAGGTCCAGCAGCAGCCGGCCGTCCTCGACCCGCCCGGCCACCGGTGGCGTATTTCTCCGCAACGCAGCCGCTAGCGTGGCCGGGAGACTCACGGCGGCGCTGGGTAGCCGGACCCCCGGTGCGCCCCCGCCGCCCACCACCGCGTCACTCCCGGTGGCCCGGGCGTCCAGTCCGGCCCGGGCCAGGTCGGCGGCCAGCCGCCCGGCCCGGTCCCGGAGCCGCTGGACCGGCTCGTGCAGGGCCGTGGCGGTGGGCGTGGCCGGGCCGCGCAGCGTGGCCTCCAGCGCGGCCAGCGTCAGCTTGTCCACCCGGAGCGCCCGGGCCAGCGGGTGCCGCCGCAACGCCGTGATCAGGCCGGCCCGGCCGAGCAGCAGCCCGGCCTGCGGCCCGCCGAGCAGCTTGTCCCCGCTGGCGGTGACCAGGGCCGCGCCGCTGGCCAGCGCGCTGGCCGCGTCCGGCTCGTCGGGGAGCACCGGCTCCGGCGCCAGCAGCCCCGATCCGATGTCCGCCACCACGGGGACCGGGCCCCGTCCCGGCGCCGCGGTCATGGCCGCGAGTTCCGCGATGCTCGCCTCACTGGTGAAGCCCAGGATGCGGAAGTTCGACGGGTGCACCTTGAGGATGAACCCGGTGTCCGGCCCGATCGCCGCGGCGTAGTCGCCGGCCGTGGTCCGGTTCGTGGTGCCGACCTCCCGGAGCCGGGCTCCCGTGCAGGCCAGCAGGTCGGGCAGGCGGAACCCGTCGCCGATCTCCACCATCTCGCCGCGGCTGACGATGATCTCGCGCCCGCTGGCCAGCGCCGTCGCCGCCAGGACCAGCGCGGCCGCGTTGTTATTGACGATGTGCACGTCCTCCGCCTGCGGGCAGGCCGCGCGCAGCGCGTCCAGGGCGCCGCGGCCGCGCCTGGCCCGCTGGCCGGTGGCGAGGTCGAACTCCACGTCGGTGGACCCGGCGCTGGCGGCCAGGGCGGCGCGGGCCGCCGCGGAGAGCGGGGCGCGGCCCAGGTTGGTGTGCAGCAGCACCCCGGTGGCGTTGATGACCGGGCGCAGCGTGGTGGCGGTGGCCGGCAGCAGCCCGGCGGCCAGGTCCGGCACGTCCTCCGGGGCGATCTCGCCGCGGCGGGCCCGGTCCTGGGCCGCGGTGATCGCCTCCTTGACCCGGGCGGCGCCCAGGCGGCCCACCGCCTCGGTGAACGGGGGCTGCGCGAGCAGCGTGTCGGTGCGCGGTATCCGCCGCCGGCTGTCCACGACCAGCACTCTAGTCCGGGCGCCGCGGGGATCAGGTGGCGCTAGCCGAGACCGTGCCGGGCCGCGCTCACGTCACGGTCACCCAGACCCTGGTCGACGAGCGCGGCCCACCGGTCGCGGACCACATCCAGCATCGGCAGCCGCCGGCCGGAGGCGTCCATGGCCAGCCGGATGTCCTTGAGGGCCCACTGCAGCGCGAAGTCCGGCGAGTCGTCACCGTCGTCCATCTTGGCGAACTTGGCCGCCGCGGCCGGGTTGGCCAGGCTCCCGGAGCTGAGGAAGTCCAGCACCTGCTGACGGTCCACGCCGAGCGAGTCGGCCAGCGCCATGATCTCGGCCGCGCCCTCAACCAGGAACACCAGCCACGAGTTCATGATCAGCTTGACCCGGCTGCCCGCGCCGGCCTCCCCGAGCCACTTGGTCTCCCGGCCGAGCGCGGCGAACACCGGCTCGGCCAGCCGCCTGGCCTGCTCCGGGCCGGACGCCAGGATGAGCAGCTGGCCATTCTCGGCGGGCTGGCGGGTGCCGGACACCGGCGCGTCCACGAAGGACACGTCCGGCCGCTCCTTGCTGACCCGGGCGGCCAGTTCCTCCGTGGCGGTTACCCCGATCGTGCCCATCTGGGCCCACGCCGCCTGGGAGGGCATCGCCTCCAGCATCCCGTCGCCGAAGGCCAGCTGCCTCACCGCATCCGCGTCCGCCACCATGGTGATCGCCACGTCTGCCTCGCGCACCGCGTCCCGTGCGTACTCATGGGCGGTCGCGCCGCCGGCCGCCAGCGCGGCGGCCTGCTCCGGGGTCCGGTCCCAGACATCCACCGTGAACCCGTTGCGGAGCAGGCTGTGCGTCATCCCCCGGCCCATCGTCCCGGCGCCCAGCACGGCTACCCGCGGCAGCGGCCGGGTCCCTCCGGCAGAACTCATGTCGTCATCCCCTCGGTGGTCTTCGTTGCGGAGGTTGCTGCTTTTCATCTTTAACCCGCACCGGTCATTGCACGAGGGCCAGCGGTCACCGGGCGAGAGCGGGATGGACCAGTTATTCGGCGCTGTGCGGGGGCGGCTGCTGGATAGCCGGGCCGCGGAGCGAGCGGAGCCACTCCTGCGAGGTGTCGTCCCCGCTGCTGGCCGGGCTGTGCGCGGCCCGCCACCAGACGCGGGCCGGGGGCTGCGGATCCGCGGACGGCAGGTCCCCCGGCGCGAGCTCACCGGACGGCCCCTCACCGGACGGCCCCTCACCGGACGGCCGGTCACCGGAAGCCGGGGCGGCCCGCAGCGGCGCCAGCGGGGCGGCGGGGTGGGCGGCGGCGGGTTCATCAGGGACCGGGGCCCGGCCAGGGACGGGCCAGGCACCGGCGGGCCGGGGGTCCCGGCGGCAGGCCCGGCGCCGGCCGGGACCGGCCGCCTTCCCGCCGGGGTGCGGCCCGCGGCGGCCAGCGCGAAGCCCATGGCCACCCCGCACGCCGCGCCGCCCGCCAGCAGGGCCAGTGCGGCCAGCCGCAGGTCGCGGGCGGCCAGCCCGGATGTCATCCCTCCCACGGCGGTGATCAGCCAGGTGGCCACCCCCGCGGTCAGCATGGATGCCCCGGCGATCGTGAGGCCCAGGGCGAGCCGCACGGCGCGGTGGTCCATCTCCGCGGAGCTCACGGCGACACCCTACGGGATGGCCGTCCCGCAGCGAGGGCGGCGCGGCGAGAGCTCTCCGCGAGGACAGGAGGACGTAGCGGGCCAACCAGGCAAGCTGGCTTTCCGGCCAGGAAGCGCGGGCTAACCGGGGCGTTACTTGACGGTGTTCGTGTCGATCTGGTCGAAGTCGCCGATGCCGTTGGTGATCCCGCCACCGCCGGACCACTGCCACATCACGGCCTGCGGGGAGGAGCGGCTCACGCCGCCGAAGAACCGGGCGCAGGTGGTCGTGCCGAGCACGCACCACTTGACCGGGGGCTTGGAGAGCCTGCTGGTGCCGTCGGTGTACGTCCACTCGTAGGTGCCGGAGATGTTCGAGGCGCTGCCGGTCCCGAAGATGCTGTTCCAGATCGACGGGGAGGAGTAGACGCCGGGAACGTAGGAGGAGTGCGCGGTCAGGTAGGCCTCGTACCCGTCGACCTCCGCCCGGTCCACGGACGCGGCGACCCCGACGGTCTTGATCTTGCCGCTGCACGGGGACGTGTAGACGTTGTTCCAGCCGTTGTCCAGCGCGGGCCTGATGCCGGGCAGCTCGATGTCCAGCCACACGATCTTGTAGGTGACGTGCAGGCTGCCCATGGCGCGCAGCGTCTTGGCCGCCTGCGCGGCACCCCAGGAGCTCGCCTCGGTGGTCGTCCCGTTGTAGTGCGGATCGACGCCCGGGCCGCCCATGAACCAGTAGACGCCGGTGCCGATGCCCTTGCCGTACGTCGAGTAGTTGGTGTTGGCCGCGGCGCTGTCCGCCGGCGACCAGGCGATGTTGCCGCCGCAGCCGGACCAGCGGGCCCAGTTCCCGGCCATGCCGATGTACCCGCCGTAGACGGGGTTGCCGACGATGTCCGGCTCCCGGTACGGCGGCGAGCTGTTGATCGCGATGGGCCAGCTGTCGGTGCCGTAGTAGAAGCCGGCCGGGCTGTCAGCGTCCGGCACCAGGGCCGCGGTCACGTGCGCCCGGGCCGCCCTGGCCGGGCCGGGGATACCGCCGGTCAGGGCCAGCGCCAGCACGGCGGCCACGGCCAGCGCCAGCACGGGCAGCAGCGTGACAGGGCGGACCATCCGAACATGAGCGGGCTGGGGGCGCGTCATCGGGGCCTTCCAGGCGCGGCCCGGCGGCCGGGCCGCAGGGCGGGGCGGGCAGAATGCGCAGGCCGGAGCACGGCCGTGCGGGCTGAGCTGGGGCTGGGGTGCGGGGGCAGGCGGGCTGGCCATGATCGTTGAGGGCTTTGTGATCTTCTGTGATATTTAGCCCGGTACCGCCATACTAGGCACGTCAGCCGGGTCCGCCATAAGGTCCGCACATGAAGCGGGCCGCGCCGGGGCGCGGCTTCAGCCGCACGGGAGGGACCCATGGACCGTCAGGTCAAATATCTGCTCGATGAGTCGCAGCTGCCCCAGCAGTGGTACAACGTGGTGGCTGACCTGCCGTCTCCCCCGCCGCCGCCGCTGCACCCGGGTACCCGCCAGCCGGTCGGGCCAGACGATCTCGCCCCGCTGTTCCCGGCCGCGCTGATCGGCCAGGAGGTGTCCGCGGAGCGCTACATCCCGATCCCCGAGGATGTCCGCGACGTGTACCGGCTGTGGCGGCCGACACCGCTGCTGCGGGCCCGCCGGCTGGAGAAGGAGCTGGGGACCCCGGCCCGGATCTACTACAAGTACGAGGGCGGCAGCCCCGCGGGCTCGCACAAGCCCAACACCGCGGTCCCGCAGGCGTACTACAACGCCGCCGAGGGGGTGTCCCGGCTCACCACCGAGACCGGGGCCGGCCAGTGGGGCAGCGCGCTGGCCTTCGCGTCCGCCGTGTTCGGCCTGCAGTGCGAGGTCTGGCAGGTCCGCGCCTCCTACGACCAGAAGCCGTACCGCAGGCTGCTGATGGAGACCTACGGGGCGACCGTGCACCCGAGCCCCTCGGACGTGACCCAGTCGGGCAAGGCGGTGCTGGCCGCCGACCCGCAGTCGCCGGGCAGCCTGGGCATCGCGATCAGCGAGGCGGTGGAGGTCGCCGCCGGGGACCCGTCGGCCCGGTACGCCCTGGGCAGCGTGCTCAACCACGTGCTGCTGCACCAGACCGTGATCGGCGAGGAGGCCATCAAGCAGATGGCGCAGGCCGGGGACGTGCCCGACCTGATCATCGGCTGCACCGGGGGCGGCTCCAACTTCTCCGGGCTGGTCTTCCCGTTCCTGCGCGAGAAGCTGGCCGGCCGGATGAACCCGGTGTTCCGGGCGGTGGAGCCGGCCGCCGCGCCGTCGTTTACCCGCGGCGTGTACGCCTACGACTTCGGGGACACGGCGGGCTTCACCCCGCTGCTCAAGATGCACACGCTCGGGCACGATTTCATGCCGGACCCGATCCACGCGGGCGGGCTCCGCTACCACGGCATGTCGCCGCTGCTGTCGCACATGTACGAGCTGGGCATGTTCGAGGCCGTGGCCAAGTCCCAGTCGGAATGCTTCGCGGCGGGCCTGCGCTTCGCCCGCGCCGAGGGCATCGTGCCCGCGCCCGAGCCCACCCACGCGCTCGCCTCGTGTATCGAGGAGGCGCTGCGCTGCAAGGAGACCGGCGAGGAGAAGGTCATCCTGACCGCCCTGTGCGGGCACGGGCTGCTCGACCTGACCGCCTACGAGAGCTACCTGGGGGGCAGGGTCACCGACCTGGAACTGCCCGACCAGGCCCTGCGCGACGCGCTCAGCGGCCTCCCGGCCGGCGTCTGAGCCGGCCGGCGGGACATGACCGGCTAGTGGCCGGCGCCTGAGCGGGCGATCACGCGGGCGCGGCCGCCCAGCCGGTCCAGCGGGTGACCCGGATGCTGATCACCGGGCCGCCGGGGGGCTGCGCGTGGTACTGGGGAAAGCGCCCGGACAGCAGGGCGAGGAAGGGAGCCATGGCCGTGGGCTCGTCGAGGATGGTGGCCTCGCCGTCGGCGCGGGCCCACCAGAGGGCACGCCAGTCGTCCTCGTAATGGTCGGCCAGCGCACTCACCTGGGGGTTAGCCCTGATATTCCGCAGCCGCCGCAGGTCGGTAGTGCTCTTGGGCTTGGCGTCCACCGCGCTGAAAATGCGGTCGTGATGGCCGGGGCGGCAGTCCAGCGCGAACGTGAACGGCACGAGGTGCGGACGCCCGTCCGGGCCGGCCGTGGCCAGCCGGGCCACGCGCACACTGGCGAACCGCTGCCGGGCGGTCGCGGAGTCCAGCCTCATGTGGTCATCCTGCCCGCCCCCCGCCCGCTGACGCGCGCCAGCCGGGGCCGCCGGTACGGGATACTGGGCGGTCGGGCCTGAGGCCCGGCCGGGGGCTCCCTGCACATCCACCACGTTCGAAGGGCCAGCACGAGTGTCAGGCGAGGACAGCACGAGCAGCGCGACCAGCAGCCCGGCCGCGGAGGCCGGGTCCCCGGACCCGGAGGCCCCGGCCAGCCGGGCCGACGTGCTGGGCGAGATCCGGCGGCAGCGGATCGAGAAGGTCCGCCAGCTCCGCGAGCAGGGCATCGACCCGTACCCGCCCGACGCGGTGGACCGGGTCAGCATCGCCCGGGCCCGCGAGATCCCCGACGGGGAGCCCGCCACCATCGCCGGGCGGATCATGCTGCTGCGCCCGATGGGCAACCTGACCTTCGGCCAGCTGCACGACGAGACCGGCGAGATGCAGTTCATGATCTCCCGGCGGGAGCTGCCCGAGGATCACGTGCCGGGCTACAAGGCCCTGACCAGGCTGCTCGACATCGGCGACTTCGTGGCGGTCGAGGGCTACCGGCTGGCGACCAGGACCGGCGAGCTGTCGGTCGGCGCGCGCCAGGTGACGATCCTGGCCAAGTCGCTGCGGCCGCTGCCGGACAAGCACTCGGGCCTGACCAACTCCGAAGTCCTGCTCCGCCAGCGCTACCTCGACATCCTGCTGCACCGCGAGATCCAGGACATGATCTACGCCAAGGCCCGGTTCTGGCGTTCCATGCGCCGGTTCCTGGAGGATCACGACTTCACCGAGGTGCAGACCCCGGCCCTGGAGCTGACCACCGGCGGCGCGGACGCGCGCCCGTTCGTCGCGCACCACAACTACCTGGGCACCGACGTCTGCCTGCGTATTTCCATGGGCGAGCTGTGGCAGAAGCGCCTGCTGGTCGGCGGGCTGGAGCGCACGTTCGAGATCGGACGCCAGTTCCGCAACGAGAACCAGAGCCGCGAGCACCTCAATGACTACGACCAGATGGAGTTCTACTGGGCGTACGCCAACTACGAGACCGGGATGCGCCTGGTCGAGGAGCTGTTCCGGCACGTGGTCAGCGAGACGTTCGGCACCCTGTCCTTCACGCTGCACCGCAACGGCCGTGAGTACCAGGTCGATCTGGGCGGGGTCTGGGCCCGCTACGACTACTACGAGACCATCAGCCAGATCCTCGGCTTCGACGTCCAGTCCGCCAGCACGCAGAAGCTGGTCGCCACCCTCGATGAGCTGGCCCTGGTGGTGGACCGCCAGGGCCTGAACCGGGCCCGGGCCATGGACACGCTGTGGAAGCACTGCCGCCGCAGCCTGTCCGGGCCCGGTTTCCTGGTCAACGAGCCGCTGGAGGTCTCGCCGCTGGCCAAGGCCCGGCCTGACCAGCCCGGCATCGTGGAACGGTTTCACGTCGTCGTGGCCGGGAGCGAGCTGGGCAACGGCTACAGCGAGCTGAACGACCCGCTGGAGCAGGCGCGCCGGTTCGGGGAGCAGCAGCGGATGCGCGAGGCCGGGGACAGCGAGGCGCAGATGCCCGACCCCGAGTTCGTCGAGGCGCTCGAGTACGGCATGCCGCCGGCCTGCGGGTTCGGGCTGAGCGAGCGGGTGTTCGCGTTCTTCATGGACAAGAGCGTCCGGGAGTGCCAGATCTTCCCGCTGCTGCGCCCGCTGGACCGCGACGGCCGCTGAGCGTCAGAACAGGTGGCCCAGCAGGTCCACCTCGCCCTGGGGCCAGGCTTGCGGCCCGGTCGGCTTCACCATCAGGGCGCCGGTATCGGCGGCGCGGGCGATCCCCAGCGTGGTGTGCTCGTGGATCTTCAGCCAGGTGCAGGGGTTCGCGGCGCGCGCCCAGCCGTTCCTGGCGTAGAGCCGGTCATCGTCGGCGAAGAGGATGACGAAGTCCATCCCGCTGGCCCGCGCGAACTCGGTCAGGTCCGCCAGCAGCCTGCCCGCCAGGCCGCGTGAGCGTGCGCTCTCCCGCACGCACAGGTCAACCACGCCAAAGGTCCGCACCACGGTGCCGCCAACCCGGATCACCCGCAGTTCCACGCCCATCTGGGCTTCCAGTTCGCCGCCCGTCGTCGCGAGGTATCGGAAATGCGGCGGGAGCTTGAAGTAGCTCCGGCTGGGATACCCCGGGAAGCACGCCTGCAGCAGCGCCTGCACCTGCTGCCTGAGATCCACGCCGATCTCGGCTTCCGCGACCCGGGAAACCGCAGTCGGCCCGCTGCTGTCCTGTGCCTGGGCCATCTCCCGGACTGTACCGGCGCCGGGCCGGAAGCAGGGCGTGCAGGCCCGGCGTGATGACCGCGCCCCGGTACGCTGCCGGTATCGGGCGGTCCGCGCGGGGAGGCGGGATGACAGAGGATCTGGCCGGGCAGGTCAGGGTGATCTGCCTGGCGCTGCCCGAGGTGACCGAGCGGCCCAGCCATGGCGCGCCGACCTGGTTCGCCGGCGGCCGGGGCGCGTTCGTGACGCTGTGGGCGCACGGTCACCACGCCAATGACTTCCCCCACCTGTGGTGCGCGGGAGCGCCGGGGGCGCAGCAGGAACTCACCATGTCCGAGCCGGCCCGGTTCTTCCGGCCGCCCTACGTGGGTGGCCGGGGCTGGGTCGGAGTCCGGCTTGACCTGGAGGTGGACTGGGCCGAGATCGCCGAGCTGTGCCAGGACGCCTACCGGGTCGTCGCCCCCGCCCGGCTGGCCGCTCTCCTCGACGGCTAGGTACTGCGCGCCTGGACGCTGGTGACGGGGACGATCTGCGCGGAGACAAGCTGGCCGCCCTGGACGTCGAGGACACCGAGGGTGCCCCGGGGCTGGCGGCGGCGGTCCGTGGGCGAGCCGGGGTTGAAGATGCGCTGCCCGTTTTCGGTGCTGTCGAGGGGGGTGTGCGAGTGACCGAAGACGACCAGCTGCGCGGCGGGGAACCGGCGGCGCATCCGCGCGGGGCGCCCGGAGGCCCGCCCCGAGTCGTGGATCATGGCCACGCGGAGCCCGTCCAGGTCCAGTTCCACTGTGTCCGGGGCGCCCCAGGCGGCGACGTCCGGGCCGTCGTTATTGCCCCGGACCGCGTGAACCGGGGCGTAGCCGGCCAGCTCGTCCAGCACGCCCGCGGTGCACACGTCACCCGCGTGCAGGATGAGGTCCGCGCCGCGCAGCTGCTCCGCGACCGCCGGCGGGCAGGTTCGCCAGCGGCGCGGCGCGTGCGTGTCGGACAGCACGATCACTTTCACCGGCCCATCCTGCCCGGTGCGGTCCGGCCGGGGGAGCGATCTCGCCGCCGGGGGTGCGCAGGGTCCCGGTATGCGTGCCGACGAACCGCCCCTCGTGGACCCCGCCCGGACCGTTGTCCGCGGCGTCCCAGCACCGGGCCCGGGGAGGGCCGCGGCGCACCCGCGACCCGGCCGCGGACTGCGGTTATGGTGGCGCCATGGCCGATCGCAAGGAGATCATCGACGTGGCCGGGCACGAGGTGGCCATCTCCAACCCGGGCAAGGTCTTTTTCCCCCGGACCGGGCACACCAAGCTTGACCTGGTCCGGTACTACCTCAGTGTGGCGGGCGGGGCCATGGCCGGTGTCGCGGGACGGCCCATGGTGCTCAAGCGCTTCGTGAACGGCGCCGAGGGCGAGGCGTTCTTCCAGAAGCGGGCACCGGAGTCCCGGCCCCCCTGGATCGACACGGTGGAGCTTCGCTTCCCGTCCGGGCGCAGCGCCGTCGAGGTCGTTCCCCGCGACGCCGCCACCCTGGCCTGGGCGGTCAACCTGGGCTGCATCGACCTCAACCCGCATCCGGTCCGGGCCGGCGACCTGGAGCACCCCGACGAGCTACGGGTCGACCTCGACCCGGTGCCGGGCGTGGACTGGCCGCAGATCCTCCAGGTGGCCCTGGTCGCCCGGACGGTGCTGGACGACTTCGGGCTGGCCGGCTGGCCCAAGACGTCCGGGTCCCGCGGCTTTCACGTCTACACCAGGATCGAGCGCCGCTGGGACTTCGCCCAGGTCCGCCGGGCGGCCGTGGCCCTGGCCCGCGAGGTTGAGCGCCGGGCGCCGGACCTGGCCACCGCCAAGTGGTGGAAAGAGGAACGGCACGGCGTGTTCGTGGACTACAACCAGAACGCGAAGGACCGGACCGTGGCCTCGGCCTACTCGGTGCGGCCCACCCCGGACGCCCGGGTCTCGACCCCCCTGACCTGGGACGAGGTCGCCGGCTGCCATCCGGAGGCGTTCACCATCGACACCGTGCCGGAGCGGTTCGCCCGGCTCGGTGACCCGTGGCACGGCATGGACGAGGCGGCCGGGTCGCTGGAGCCGCTGCTGAGCCTGGCCGAGCAGGACGAGGCGGCCGGCCTGCCGGACGCCCCGTGGCCGCCGCACTACGACAAGCAGGCCGGGGAGCCGCCGCGGGTCCAGCCGTCGAAGCGGCGGCCGGCGGCCGGTATCCAGCCCGCCGGGCGGCGCCGGTCCACGATGCCGCTGATCGAGGTGGCCCGCGCCGCCACCAAGGACGAGGCCATGGCCGGGCTGGACCGCTGGAAGGAACGGCACGCGGCGGCCTGGCCCTACCTGGAGCCGGCCGACGTGCTGGTCGACTCGATGCGCGGGCGCAGCTCGACCTGGACCCGGATCCGGCTGAACCTGCGCCACGTGCCGGAGGCGGAGCGGCCGGCGCAGGAGGAACTCGACGTCGACTACGACCCCTGGGCCCGGGGCGGCGGCCGCCCGGGTGGCTAGCCCGGCCGGGAGCGCGCGGATGGATAGCGCGGCCGCCGAGGCCCACGTCCGCCTGCTGGCCGAGCGCGAGCTGCGCCGCGCGGCGGCCGCCCCGCGCTACCCGTGGCTGGACGAGGACTTCAAGGAGGGCGGGGAACCGCCCGAGGAGGAAGGGCTCCTGCCGGGTCAGGGCGGCGCTGAGCGCGCTCTCAAGGTCGGCGTGCTCAGCGAGGACGCGGCCCGCTACTTCTCGGCCAGTTCTCCGCGTGCGCTGGCCGCGCGCGGGCTGCGCGTGGCCCAGGGCCCTGCTCAACGGGCCCGGGCCCGACCAGGCCGGACCCGGCGCCGGGCAACCCGGGTCCCTGCGCGGGCTGTCCGCGGCCAGCAGGCCGGCGCAGCGCCGGCCGGCCGTTACCGGGCCATCCCCATCGGCCTGGTCGTCCCCGCGGAGCGGACGGCCACCGGGGCAGGTATACCTGCAGGCCATGGTGCTCGGGCCCGGGCCGGGCCGCCATCATGACCAGCTTCGTCAGCTCTGGCGGGGCAAGCCGCGGCCGCCGCGCCGGGATTACTGCGGCGCAGTCACCCGCATTTCCGCCGTTCGGCGGCTCCGGGCTGACCGATGACCAGGGCCGGTCGTACCGGCTGACCCTCGAGGCCGGGGAAGGCGGCTGGTACGAGAACGGCGTGCTCGACCTCTCCGCCGTCCCGCCGCCCGCGACCCGGTGGCTGGACCTGCCCATCGGCCGGGGCCAGTGCGTCCGCATCGACCTGGCTGAGCAGGCACCGGCCCCCGGGTCGCGCGGAGCCCCGCGCGGCCCTGGCTGCCCGGCGAGCAGCTGCTCGACGCGGTCGCTGAAACGATGCTCGGCGGCGGCCAGATGGCGGGGATCGAGGCCCGGCACCTGGCCGCCAGCCTGGCCGAGGTGGCAGCCGCCCTGGAGGCGGCGGCGCATGCTGCCCCGGGACAGCCTGGCGGCGCCCGGCTGGCCGGGCTGTGCCAGCGAGCGGGCTATCGAGGTCCGCGGCCCGTGGCCGACGCGGGCCGCGGCGAGCTGACTTCCCGGTCTCGTGGGCCAGCGTGCTCAGCGGCAGCCGCGCGCCAGGACGGCCCGCGGGGTGCGGCCCCGGCCGCGGTCGTGCTCCCGAGATCGACGGGGCCCGGTTCATCCTGGCCGGGCTGGTCGTCCTGGGAAAGCCAGGGCCGCGCTGCTCGTGTTCGCCTGGGGCTGGCGAGCCGCGTCGCCGCGGCTTCCGGCCGCAGCAGCCTTTCTCCTGGTGGGCTCGGGACGACACGGGCCGCTGGCATGTCGGCCGGGCACGCCGCTCATGGCGCCCCCGCCGGGACCTTCCGCCTGGAGTTCTCCCCGCCCGTGCACCCGGGCGCCACATCACTGGACATCATCCTCACCGGGCGGTCCAGCCGGGTCACCGCGACGGTTCCGCTGGCCTGGGCCCGGCTAGCCGAACCCGAGGATCAAGATATATCGTATTAGCTGCTCATGATGCGACCCCGGAGGTGGGCATGACGGCGGCAGCGGACCGCGCCGAGACCTACCTGCGGCTGATGGCCGAGGCCGAGGTGCGCCGCGCGCTGGCCTACCCGCGCTACGAGCCGCCCCGGCCGCCGGGGCTGCCCCCAGCCGCACAGGCCGCCGTCCGGCTATCCCGGCCGGTGCTCGCCCCGCTGCTGCCCCCGGTCTCGGCGGCGGCCCGGATATCCGGATCGCTGCTGGGGTCCTGGTGGCCGGCCGCCAGGTCCGCCGCGTGGGCAGCCCGGCAGACGCCCGCGGGCCGGGCCGCCGAGCCGGTGCTGTGGCGGGCGCTGCGGGTCCGCCATGCGGTCCAGCCCCTTCTGCCCGGCCGCGGCCGGGCCAGCCCGCACCCGGCGGAGGCGGCGCTGGACCGGGTCCGCCAGGTGGCCGGCACGCTGGTCTCGGCCGGCGTGCTCGGCGAAGCCGCGGCCCATGAGGTCCTGCAGAGCCTGATGGACGCGCTCGTGCTGCGCGGCAAGCTCGGTGCCGGCACCCTGTACTGGCTCCCGGGCCTCGGCCCGCGGGGCACGTGGGGCGCGGGCCTCCCCTGGCCGGGGGCAGCCACCACCCGCCCGCCCCCGGCGGCTCCGGTGCGGGCGATACCGATCGGGACCACGCTGCCGCTCGGGCCGGACAGCAGCCAGCCCGCGGCCTGCCTGCTCGCCCTGGCCCTGGGGCCGGGCCGGGCCGTCGTCACCGCCACGGCGAGCTGGCCCGGGCCCGGTCCGGGTCCGCGCCGTCCGCGGGGCACGGCGCCAGCCGTCGCCGCCGTTCGCGGAAATCACCGCCACCGACGAGCACGGCGTGCGGTACAACACCGATGACGCGGCCCGCCTGGTCCAGGGCCACTGGTCTGTCACCCTCGACCTGCTCCCGGTACCGCCCCCCGCGACCAGGTGGCTGGACTTCGCCTGCCCGGGCAGCCCCGGCCCGGTCCGGGTCGACCTGGTCCGCGCCGAGGGTCCCGCGGACCCGCCACCCGCGGATCCCGGCGGATCAGCGGGCCTGCCCGCCAGGCTGTGCCCGGCGGACGGGCCCCTGGACCGCCTGGCGGAGAGCTGGCTGGCCCAGGCCGCACACGGGCAACCGGTCGGCGAAACAGGCCTGGCCGGCCTGGCCGGCGCGGCTGAGGCGCTCCAGGCCGTGGCCGGCCTGGCCCCGGGCTCAGCGGCGCTCAGCCGGCTGGCCGCCCTGGCCGGGCGGCTGGGGATCGGGTTCCCGGCGGCCCTGCGTCCCCTGATCCGGCCCGTGCAGCTCCCGCAGGCGTGGGTAAGCGTGCTGGATCACCGCGGGGCGGCCGACGGGCCTGGGCAGGCCGCGGCGGTGACCGCCGTCCTGCCGGAGATCGACGGCGCCCGGTTCGCCGTCGCGGGCCTGGATTCCGCGGCCGTCTCGGCTACCCTGCACGCCGTGGGATGGGGCTGGCCGCCACGTCCGCTGCCCGGCCTGGGCCAGCAGCGCTTCTCGTGGTGGGCGCGAGATGATCAGGGCCGCTGGCATGTGGCCCGGACCAGGGGCGGCAACCGGGGCGGGGTGGTTGACCTGCTCGTCGAGTTCGGCCCGGCGCTGCACCCGGACGCCCGGTCGCTGGACCTCATCGTGCGCGGCCCGTCGGGCCAGGCCGCGGTGACGCTGCCGCTGCGCTGGCTGGCGTCCCGGTGAGCGGGCCGGCCGCGGGCCCGGACCGGCCGCCGGCTGACCCCGGTCCCGGCGCGGGACCGGGCGGCGCGGCGGCGGCCGAGACCTACCTGCGGCTGATCGCCGAGGCCGAACTGCGCCACCACCCGCTCCTGTCCGGCCCCGGGCCGCACCCGCACCGGGTCTGGCTGGCCGCGGCCACGCTGGCGGCGGCGGGCGTCCTCGCCCCGGGCGTGGCCTGGCAGGTGACGAGTGAGTTCGAGACTTGCGCCGGGCTGCGCAGCGGGAATCTCGGGGCGGTCGTCAGCAGCCTGCACCAGCCGCGCTGGGCCCGCCGCACGGGAGCGGGCCCGGCCCGGGCGGGCCCTGGAAGCACCCGCCCGGCGGGCGGGACGGGGGGACGCCAGCCCGGGACCAGCCCGGCGGGCGGCCAGCCGGATGTCCCGGTGGTGGTCCAGGTCGGCGCGACGCTGCCGCTGCCCCCCGAGCAGGAAGGGTGGTACGGCGAGTTCTGCCTGCTCAGCCTGGCTCGCACTGGCTCGCACGCCGCGCTGGCGGTGGCAGCCCGGTGGGCCGGGCAGACCCGGCGCGCGGCCGGGCCGCGTCCGGACCACGCGCCCTACTACGAGGTCGGTGCGGTGGATGACCAGGGAGTCAGGTACCGGCTGTCGCTGTGGGACATGGGCGCCCACGGCGACCGGGAATGGTGGGACTGCCACCTGGGCCTGCACCCGGCGCCCGCGCCGGGCACCCGGTGGCTGGAGGTGGGCCCGGGCGCCCAGGGCCAGCGGGTGCGGATCGACCTGGCCGCGCCGCCCGGCCCAGCGCAGATTGTGACCGGCCAGGTTCCGCCGGCCAGCCCGGTGGCCCGGCTGGTTGACCAGATGGGCGACGATCTGCTCGGCCTGGAATCCGCCGGCCCAGGGGCCAGCGCCAGGCTGGAGGGCCGGGTGCGGCAGGTCATCGGGGACCTGATCGGGGCGGGCGCGCTGCGGGCCGGCGACCCGGCCGTGCTGCGGCTGGCGGGCCTGGGCTGGCGGCTCGGCGTGGACCTGGGTCTCGGCGGCCCGGTCCCGGCCCGCGCGCTGCCTCCCGCCTGGGTCAGCCTGCTCGCCGATGGCCACGCGCACGACGGGCCGGACGCCGTCGCGCCGTTCACGGCCGGCCTGCCCGAGATCGGCGGGGCCCGGTTCGCGCTGGCCGGATTGCGCTCTGCCCGCGGCAGCGCGACACTGCACGTGATGGCGAGCGGCTGGAAGCCCGAGGGCCATGGCTGGCTGGTGCGGGGCACCAGGCTGGGTGATAGCCCGCTGGACCTGTCTTTGTCCTGGCGCGCCCGCGACTCCACCGGGCGCTGGCACGTGGTCAGCGGCATGAGCTGGGGCTCCGCCGCGCAGACCGGGGGAATGATCAGGATGTACCTGACTCCCCCGCTGCACCCGGCGGCGACGGCCCTCGACGTGATCGTCACCGGTCCCGCGAGCCAGATCCGGGCGACCGTGCCGCTCGACTGGGCCGCGACGGGCGCGGGCCAGTGACGCCACCGTGGTGGGCCGCGTTCCCGCCCGCTGAGGCCCGGATCCGGTGCGGCCCCGGGGAGCACGTGCTGCGCTGGGCCGGCGGCCGGCTGAACGCCACCGACCATGACGACACCGACGGCGAGCTGGTGCTCGCCGCGCTGGGCGGCGACAAGGCCGAGTGCGTGGCGATGCTGGAGGCCTGGGCGGCGCACGCCGACGACCTGGATGTGCTGGCCCTGGGCCCCCGGTCACCCGCTGACGAGCTCGCGGTGACACCGGAGCTCGTGGATGAGCTGCGCACGGCGTTCGGCCCGGCCGTCCGGTCGGTGCCGATGCGGCCGGGACCGGCCCCGGGGCCGCCCGGCGCCGGGCGGCCCGGAACCGGGCCGAGGGCTTACGCGTCCCCGGGCCCGGGGTCGCTGCGGGGTGGCCCGCGGCCGGGCGCGCAGCCATGGCGGGGCAGGCCGGCCCGGCGGCTGTCCCCCGAGCAGGACCGGGCCCGGGCCCGGCGGGCCGAACTGCTGTCCCTGTTCGCCCTGGGCCGGGCCTTCCAGCAGCGCCTGTCCGCCCAGGTGGCGTCGGCGTGGTCGGAGGGCGGGCCGGTCACGGCATCTCCCGCGCCGGCCCACAGCCCGCCTGCCCACAGCGGGCCGGCCAGTACCGAGCGGGCCCGCGCGGGGCCGGCCCTGGCCGCCGCGCTGACCGGCCGGCTGGCCCCTGCGGCCGGGCCGTGGCTCGGCGTCGATCCGGACGCGATCCGGGCCACCCTGCACGAGGGCCCGGGCTGGGGCAGCGTCGAGCGGGACGGGCCCGGGCTGCGGGCGGCGCTCCCGCTCGGCTGGCTGGCCCGGGTGTGGGCGCCGGGTTTCCCCGTCGTGGACGGCCATCTGATCGTGGACGTGCTGGCGGTGAGCTGGCCGCAGGTGCGGGTGCGCGGCTTGCCGGCGCCGGGGGCGGAATCCGCCGTCCTGACCATCCGGCCGGACGGTGAACACTGGTCAAGGACAGGCGCGGCAGGCTGAACCGACCGCTGGGAGCGGCAGATGGCTAACGATGGCCGGCGGTTCGCCGGGATGGGCAGCGAGCGCCAGGCCGCTGCGGTCGGCGCGCTCGGCGTCGCGGTCGCGGCGCGGGTCCCGGTGCTGCTGTGGGGTGCCCCGGGGACTGGCAAGACGTCGGTTATCCGGGCCATGGCCGACGCCCTGGGGTGGCCGTGCGAGACCGTGATCGCCTCGATCCGCGAGCCCTCGGACTTTGCCGGGCTGCCGGTCGTCGTCGGGGACGTCGTGCGGTTCGCGCCCCCGGCGTGGGCCCGCCGCCTGGCTGAGGCCGGGCGGGGCCTGCTGTTCCTCGACGAGCTGTCCACCGCGCCGCCCGCCGTGCAGGCCGCGCTGCTGCGGGTGGTGCTGGAGCGCGTGGTCGGCGACCTGGAACTGCCTCCCGAGGTGGCGGTGGTGGCGGCGGCCAACCCGCCCGAGCAGGCGGCCGACGGCTGGGACCTGTCCGCGCCGCTGGCCAACCGGCTCTGCCACCTGTCGTGGGAGGTGGACCCGCGGGCGGTGGCCGACGGGCTGGCCGGCGGCTGGGCCGCGCCCCAGGTCCCGCAGCTGCCAGACGACTGGGGCGCCGAACTTGGCCTGGCGCTGGCCCTGGTGGCCGCGTTCCTGCACGTCCGCCCGGCTCTGGCCTGCGCACCGCCGTCCGACGCGAACGCGGCCGGGCGGGGCTGGCCCAGCCCTCGGACCTGGGAGATGGCCGCCCGGCTGTGGGCGGCCAGCGGCGCCGCCGGGTCGACCGAGGAGTCGCGGTCCGCTCTGGTCCGGGGCGCCGTGGGTGAGGGGGCCGGGGTGGAGTTCCTGGCCTGGGTGGCCGAGATGGACCTGCCTGACCCGGAGGCGGTCCTCGCGGACCCGGCCGGGTTCCTGCTCCCCTCCCGCGGCGACCGGGCCTACGCCGCCGTGGCCGCGGTCGCCGCCGTGGTGGCCGCCAACCCCACCCCGCAGCGCTGGGCCGCCGGGTGGCAGGTGCTCGGCCGGGCGGCGGAAACCGCGCCGGACGTCGCGGCGGTAGCCGCCCGCACCCTGGCCCGGTGCCGCCCGGAGGGGGCGCCGCCGCCCGCGGAACTCCAGCTGTTCGCGCCCGTGCTGCGGGACGCGGGGCTGCTGCGCGGATGACCAGCCGCGGCGGGGGTGAGGTGCCGGGCCTGGCGGCCGGGCGGCTCTGGGCCGCGTCACACTTCCCCTACCTGGCCAGCGGGCTGTTCGGCGCTCAGGTGCTCGCCAAGCCCGGGATCGCCACGGTGGCGGTGGACGAGGGGTGGCGGCTGCACGCGGACCCGGAGCTCACCGCGGCCTGGACCCCGGCCCAGCTGGGCAGCGTGCTCGTGCACCACGTGTCCCACCTGCTGCGGGCGCACGGCGAGCGGGCCCTGGCCGCGGGGATCACCCCGGACGACGCCCCGGCCTGGGTCCGCGGCGCGGACGCGGAGATCAACGACGACCTGGTCCCGGCCGGGCTGGTGCTGCCCGGCCGGCCGGTGCTGCCCGGGCACCTGGGCGCCGCGGAGGGGCTGCTCGCCGAGCAGTACTTCACGGCGGGCCGCGGCGGCATGGACACCGGGACCGGGCCCGAGGGCGGCGACCGCGCGGCTGAGGGCTGGGATCTCGACTGCGGCAGCGGCGCGGATGGCCAGGCGCGGGGCTGGGACGCCTCCGGGCCGCCGGCCCTGTCGGCCTGGCAGGCCCGGCTGCTGTCCCGGCAGGTGGCCCAGGACTGCGTCCGGCACGCGCGGGAGGCCGGGAACGTGCCCGCCGGGCTGCTGCGCTGGGCAGAGCAGACCCTGCAGCCCGCGGTGGACTGGCGGCGGGTGCTGGCCGCGGAACTACGCCGGGCCGTGGCCGATGCGGCCGGGGCGGTGGACTACTCCTACCGGCGGCCCTCGCGCCGCGCCTCGGTGGCCGGCGCGGTCGTGCTGCCCGCGCTGCGGCGGCCGGTGCCCGAGGTCGCGGTGGTCTGCGACACCTCCGGCAGCATGACCGAGGACCTGCTCGCCGCGGCGCTGGCCGAGGTGGAGGGGCTGCTGCGGTCGCTGGGCATGGCCCGGCAGGTCCGCGTGCTGGCCTGCGACACCGCGGTGGGCCCGGTCCGCCGGGTCACGTCGGCCCGGCAGGTGGAACTGGTCGGCGGCGGCGGGACCGACATGGGCGCCGGGATCGACGCCGCCGCGGCGCTGCGGCCCCGGCCGGCCGTGACCGTCGTGCTGACCGACGGGTTCACCCCGTGGCCGGACCAGCCGCCGCGGGGCACCCGGGTGGTGGTGGCGCTGCTCGGCGACGAGGCGCCGGACGGGCCGGGCTGGGCGCGGGCCATCCGGGTCCCGTCGGCGGCCGCCTGACCGTATCGGGCTCTAGCCCGGCAGGTGCCGGGCGGTTCCCGCCGCCGCGTGCGCGGCCGGCGCCGGGCCCGCCGCCCGGGCCGGGGCCGCGGGCGGCGTCAGCACCGTGAGCACGGCCGTGGCGGCCAGCACCGCGGCCAGCCCGTAACACTCCAGCCGCGTCGCCCGTGCCGGCCCGGGGGGGCGACCCCCCGGAACCCCCCGATCGGCGCTCCGCGCCGAGGCCGGCGCCGCCGGCCGGGCCGGCCCCGCCCGTCTCCGGCACCCGCCCTAGCCAGGCGCGGCCGGCGATCGCCGCCACGGCCACGACCGCGACGAGCACCGCCTTGATGATCACCATGATCCCGTAGGCGGTGCTCAGCAGCGAGCCCAGCGGGACCAGGACCAGCGCGGTGACCACGCCGGTGAGCACGACCACGGCGAACAGCCACACCGCCGCGTTGGCGTACAGCCGGACCAGCCCCCGCATGGCCGGGGGATCGTGCCGCCACGCGAGCGCGGCCCGCAGCGTGTAGGCCAGCATCCCGGCCCACATCAGCGCGGGCAGCACATGGACCACGCTGAGCAGGGCGCCGCCGACCGGGACGATGCCCTCCGGGTGCGCCCGGATCGCCTCGGCGAGGACCACCCCGAGCAGCGGCAGCACGCTCAGCCCCGGCTGGCGCAGCCGGAGGGCCGCCGCGGCCAGCGCGAACCCGGCGCACTCGATGCCCGTGAGCGCGCCCTGGCCGGTGGTCAGCAGCGACGCGACCGCCGGGTGGGCCGGGAGGGTCAGCAGCGCGCGGAGGCTGAAGATCACGATGGTCAGCGCGGCCGTCGCGGCCAGGCCCAGCAGCGAGGAGCGGAGCGCCCACGGCGGCGGCAGCGGCGCGGGGACGGTCCCCTTGTACTGGCGGGCCAGTCCCCGGCCGGCCAGTCCGCCCAGGGCACCCGCCAGCCCGGCGAGCATGAGCCAGCGCAGCACGGCGACGAGGCAGGCGACGGCGACGGCGGCCACGGTCAGGCGGCCGGGGCGTCGGGCGTCGGGGGCACGGCGTTACGGGGCACGCGGCACATCATGGCACCCCCCCAGGCCCGGCGTGATCAGCGGGCAGGGACCGCGGTCAGGGCGCGGGCGGCGCGAACCAGGGATGGTCGGTCGCGAACAGGTACCGGTCGGCGATGTGATTCAGCACCCGCCGGGCCTGCTGGAAGCGTCCCGCCACGTCCGCCACGACGTCCAGCCGCGCGGTGCGCACCGGGGCCAGGCCGCACGCGGCCCGGTACCAGCGCGCGCCCAGCTGCTCGAGCAGCTCGATGGCGGGGACCGTGGCCAGCCGCTCCCGCTCGGCGGCTGGCACCTGGGCCGCGCGGAGCAGCCGCGCGACACTGGACGGCCCGACCCCGTACAGGGTGGCGTAGTCCGGGAAGACCCCGGCCACGAACAGGGACACGTCACCGAGCCTGCGGTACACCCCGGGCCGCTCGGCGTCGGGCACCCCGTCCAGCAGGCCGGCCAGCCGGACCGGGTCCAGCTCGCTGAACCGCCGGGTCCGGGTCCGGCCGCCGCCGCGGACCCGGTAGCGCCCGCTCGCCACCCGGGTGAACGAGGCCAGCAGCTCGGCCAGGAACAGCTTCCGCTCGGGAGAGCCGAGGAACTCGCGCAGCGCCGGCGCGTCGAACAGCGGGATCCGCTGCCGGGGCCCGGTCCGCTCCGCGACGTGCCCCATAGTTTCCAGCTCGGTGGCGGAGCGGTGCACCGCGACCGCGAACGTGAGGAACGGCGACACCGGGACGGCCTGGCCCGGCCGGGGCGGCGCGCCAGTGTCCGCCCAGCCGAACACCGCCTCGAACACGCGCGGGTCGCCGAGCAGGCCAGGGATCGCGGCCGGGTCGCGCCGCAGCCAGCCGGCGTCCGCGTCCGCCGGGAGGATGGGGCCCGCGCCGGGCGGGCCGCCCGGAGCCGGGGCCCCGGCCGCCGACGCCAGCAGCGTCAGGTCGGTGTCGGTCAGGTGCGCCGCGTACTCACTGCCAACCACAGCACCGTCCATGACATCACGTTACTCCGCGGCGGGCCGGGAGCCAGGATCCGCGTGATCCGGCGGGGCGGGCCGGGCGGCCGCGGCCCGCCCTGGCCCGTCCCGCCGGCCCGGTCCCGGACCCCCCCGCCGGGCCCGGCTCAGCCGACCGCGGTCCCGCCGCTGAGCACCGTCAGGGTCACGATCTGCAGGAACCCGGCGCCGGTGCCCGGCGCCGCGCTCGTCATGTCCAGCCTGACCTGGCTGCTGCGGACCGCGTCAAAGGTGAGCGTGGTCGGCTGGTCCGAGGCCGTCGCCCGGGTGATGGCCAGGTTCCGCACCGGGACGAAGCGCGTCCCGTCCCAGTACGACACGGTGATCGCGGCGGGCTGGGCCAGCGTGGCGCTGACGGTGAACGAGGCCTGGACCGAGTCGAAGGACTGCGGGGACGGCCAGGAGACCGACACCCAGTCGGCCGGGTTGGACACGCTCACCGCGCGCAGGTTCGCGGTGGCCGCCTTGTCGTAGTAGTTCGACCAGCCGGTGCCCGGATCGCCGTCCAGCATGGCCGCCGGGATCGTGGCCGGCGAGCCCGAGTAGCTGGCGTCAGCCGTGGCCCCGCCGCTCCCCGCGGAGGCCGCGCTGGCCAGCAGGACCGCGGGCCCGGCCGTCAGCGCGGTGCGGGCCACGGCGCCGGCCGGGGCCGGCACCGCGGCCAGGGTGGCCCGGGCGCCCGCCAGCCCGGCCGACGCCGCGGTGATCGTGATCCCGCCCGGCTGGCCGGACGAGCGGATGATCACCAGCGCCCGGCCGCCGAAGGCCGGGACCGAGGACAGCCGGTAGCTCTGCGCGTTCTCCTGCTGGCCGTTGTCCACCCCGTCCAGCACGGCGGGACCGGACAGCCCGAACTGGATCAGGTTGCTGGCCCCGGGCACCACGACGCCGCCGGAGTCGGTGACCTGCACGGCCAGGAAGGCCAGTGAGGTCCCGTCGGCGCTGATGACCCGCCGGTCCGGGGTGAGGGTGAGCGCATGCGGCGGCCCGGCGGTGCGGATCTCATCCCGGGCCACCTCCCGGCCGCCCGCCCGGGCGACAGCGGTGAGGGTGCCCGGCTCGAACGGCACCGCCCAGGTCAGGTGCAGCTTGCCCGTGCTGCCGTTGGGGCTGGTATAGCTCCCGGACGGATAGTTGTCGTCGTCGCCGGTGGGCTCGGTGGTCTCCAGGTATGTGCGCCCGTCGGTGGTCACCTTCTCGTCGAAGGACTTAACCCCGAGCGAGGTTCCGTTGCGGAAAAGCTCGACGGTCGCCACGTTCGCGTAGACCCAGACGGAGACCGGCTGGCCGGGCGGGTGGCTGGTCCAGTCCATCGGCACGATGTGCACCATCGGCTGCGTGGTCCACTGGCTCCGGAACAGGTGGTAAGCGTCCTTGGCGAAGCCGGCCGTGTCCATGGCGCCGAAGAACGACGCCTTGACCGGGAACACGTCGTAGGGGGTCGGCTCGCCGATGTAGTCCTGCCCGGACCACAGGAAGCCGCCGTTCCAGAACTTGCGGTCCCGGTCCTTCTTGAGCTCGTACTCGCCGCTCATCGTCCAGGACGCCAGGTTGTTGTCGTAGGACGAGGTGGCCCGCCGGCCCGGGGTGTAGTTCTCCCCCGTGTTCAGCAGCTGCGGGCCGGCGTACACGCCGCGGGTGGAGGTCTCCGAGCCCATCTCGGAGCAGAAGAAGAACGTGCCCGGGTACTTCGCGTGCAGGCCGTCCATGGACATGGCCGTGTTGTAGTTGACGCCGAGGCCGTCCAGTTCGGCCAGGATCAGGTCCTGGGGCGACCCGGTGGCGGGCACGCTGCGGTACTTGTCCGAGCCCATCACCACCGGCCGGGTGGTGTCGATCGACTTGATGTCCGCGACGAGCTGCCGGGCGATGCCCGGGCCGCGGGACGATCCGGTGTCCGGGGTCTCGTTGCCGATCGACCACAGCACCACCGCGGGCGAGTTCTTCGCGGCGTTGACCATCTCCTTGATGTCGGTGTCGCCCCACTGGTCGAAGTAGAGGTGGTAGTCGTAGGGCAGCTTCCCGGTGTGCCAGCAGTCGAAGGCCTCGACCATCATCAGGATGCCCAGCTGCTCGCAGACCGCGATCAGTTCCGGGGCGGGCGGGTTGTGCGCCGTGCGCAGGGCGTTCACGCCCATGCTCTTCATCAGCCGCATCTGCCGGACCAGCGCGTCGTAGCGCACCGCCGACCCGACCGCGCCCTCGGTGGCGTGCAGGTTGACGCCCTGGATCTTCATGTGCTGGCCGTTGAGCGAGAACCCGGCGGCCGGGTCGAACGTGGTGTACCGGATGCCGAACGGCGTGCTCACGCTGTCCGCCGGGGTGCCGCCCGCGGACAGGTCGGTCCGCGCGGTGTACAGGTGCGGGTCGCTCGTGGACCACAGCGCCGGGCTGGTGACCTTGAGGCTGACCGTCGCGGCCTGGGTCTGCCCGGCCGGGACGCTGACCGTCGCCGTGCCCTGGGCCGCGGTCTTCCCGTCCGGGGCGGTGACGGTGACCGCGACCTGGACCGGGGCCGCCGCGGTCCCGTCGTTCGCGACCTGGATGGCCACCTGGACGGTCGCGAAGCCCGAGCTGAGCGTGCCGGGCAGGCCTGGCGTGGTCACGAACACGCCGTGCCGGGCGACGTGGACGGGGCCGGTGGTGACCAGGTAGACGTGGCGGAAGATGCCGTCGCCGGAGTACCAGCGGCTGCTCGGCTGCTGGTCCGCGCAGCTGACCGCGATCACGTCCTGCGTGACGCCGTCCGTGTGCACCAGGCCGGTCAGGTCGTAGCTGAAGCCGGTGTAGGCGTAGGGGTGGTTGCCGAGCAGCTTGCCGTTCAGGTAGACGTCCGAGTTCCGGTACACGCCGTCGAACTCGATCGAGATCCGCTGGCCCGCGAGCGACCGGGGCAGGGTGAAGTGCTTGCGGTACCAGCCCAGGCCGCCGGGCAGGAACCCGGTGGAGCTGCTCGTGCTGGCGTTGTCCACCGGGGCCAGCTCGATGCTCCAGTCGTGCGGGACGTCCAGCAGCCGCCAGCCGGAATCGTCGAACCCGGGATCCTGCGCGTTCGCGTAGCCGCCGGTCGGGTCAGTGATCCCGTACGGGTTGACCAGGGCGAACTTCCAGCCCTGGCCAAAGTCGGTGACCCGGCTCGGGGCGGCCCGCGCGGTGAGCCGGGCCCGGGCGGCGGCGCTGGCGGGCCGCGCGCCTAAGCCGAGAACCGGGGCTAAGGCCGCGGCCCCCAGCCCGGCGCCCGCCCCGCGCAGCACCTGGCGCCGCGACGGGCTGGCGGCGGGCTGGCTCAGGGCGGGCTGGCTAGCGGTTGACTGGCTGGCGGTTGACTGGCTGGCGGGAGGCTGGCTGGCAGGGTGGCCGCTTGCGTGCGGCGGCGGAGCAGCGTGGTTGTCCTGGTTGGCGCCCATAACGTCCTCGTTTCGCCCGGTTCCACCTGGGTGATGGCGGTGTCCCCGCGGCGCCAGCGTTCATCCTGGTCACCACGGGGACACCAAGATCAAACACTTTCTGGTCCTGATTGAACGAGATCAAACCAAAATCGACACACATCATCCCGCCTCCGCACCCGATGTCAAGACCCGGCCCGCAGGCCTGCGGGCCGGATGTTACGCGTGTGCCTTCAGGGCGATCTCCCGCCAGCGTGATCATGGGATTGGTGGCGCTGGGGCACCACCAATCGTTTGATCACCAACTGGCCGGCGCCACCGCCCGGCCGGCCACCCGCCCTGACCCGGCCTCTCCGGGGGCCCGCGCCACCCGGCCGGCCGGGGCATGAAAAATCCGGCGCACCGCAGGGAGCGGGGACCTGCGGTGCGCCGGAGCTCAGCGGGCCGCCGGGGGGTCAGGCGGGCCGGAAGTCGAGCAGGAACTCCATGATTCCGTGGTTCTGCGTGGTGACAAACCCGGTGAAGGAGGGGTTCGGAATGCCCCACTTCGAGAACAGTACCGGGATCGAGCCCTGAACCTCGATCGCATTCGCGGTCCGCTCGGCCTTGAGCGGGAAGGTCACCGACCGGGTCTGGCCGTGCAGCGTGAGGTGGCCAGTGGCGCTGTAGGTCTTGATCGTCCCCGCCGCGGGCAGCGGCGCCAGCGCGATCGGCCTGGTCAGCGCGAAGGTGCCGTCCGGATACGTGGCTACGTCCATGATCCGGCCGTCGAACTGCGAGTCCCGCTGGGCCGAGTCGGTGTGGATGGTGGCCATCTTGACCGTGAAACTGGCCGTCTTCACCGTGCTGCCCTTGACGATCATCTGGCCGCTCACCGAGCTGCTGCGGCCGACGGCCGTGTGCGACTGGCCGCCCAGGACCTCGTTGACCCGGTAGCCGACCCGCGAGCCGGACCCGACCGCCCAGGTTCCGGCCACTGACCCGGAGCTGCCCTGGCTGGCCGCGGCACTGGCGCCTGGGGTACCGGAGGCGCCGGGGCTCGCCTGGAGGCTGAGCGGCGCGGGACCGTTGCCCTCGATGAAGTGGAAGAAGACGAACGGCCCGGCCACCGCGAGCACGGCCACCACGACGACGGCCGCGATCACCCATCTCAGCCAGCGCCACGGGCCAGGTGACGACACCATGAATCCTCCTGTTTACGCTGGACTAGCGCTGACGAACGTGCTCACGCCGGGTCCACGCCGCCCCAGCCGACGTGACAATCCTCCCGCAGCCTGCCGCCGTGCTGGGGTTCCTTTCTGAACGGACTCTGAATGGGCAATGACCGTCACCACCACGCCCGGGCGCGGAATCCGGCTGCGGGGCAGCCCGGGACCCGGTATGAGTGAGGCCATGCCTGGCTTCAGCCCGCCGGTGTCCCGCGTCCGGCTGTCATTCATCGGCGCCATGGAGGAATTCCGGGCCGAACGGCGCGGCTCGGCCACGGACGACACCATGCTCGGCCGCGAGATCCGCGAGTTCGGGCTGGACTGGCAGGACGCGGAACGCTTCGAGGCCTACGCGAGCTACCTGCGCGACCAGGCCCGGGAGGACGCGCCGCGCCGCCCCGGGTACGTGCCGTCGACCACGCTGTGGTGGCTGGACGGGGACGAGTACCTGGGCCGGCTCGCCATCCGGCACCGGCTCACGCCCCGGCTCACCGACCTCGGCGGGCACATCGGCTACGACGTGCGGCCCTCGGCCCGGCGCCGGGGGCACGCCACGGCCATGCTGGCCGCCGCGCTGCCGCTGGCCCGCGCGCTGGGCATCAGCCCGGCCCTGGTCACCTGCGATGAGTCCAACACGGGGTCGCGGCTGGTGATCGAGGCCAATGGCGGCGTGCTGGAGGACAAGCGCGGCACCGAGCTGCGCTTCTGGGTGCCGACCTCCTAGGCCCGGGCCTGGCGGCCCCGCTCAGCGCACCTGGGGCATGACCTCAGCGGCGATCAGCTCCAGATGGTCCAGGTCATGCAGGTCCCGCACCTGCAGGTACACCCGGGTGATGCCCAGCCCGGCGAGCATCCCGATCCGGTCCACGATCTCGTCCGGGGTGCCGACCAGCCCGTCGGCGCGCTGGGTGGCCAGATCCCAGCCGATCGCCCCGGCACGGCGGGCCAGCTCGGCCTCGTCCCGGCCGCAGCAGACCGTCTGCGCGGCCGAGTAGATGAGGGAGTCGGGGTCCCGGCCAGCGGCCTGGCACGCCTCGCGGACCCGGCCGAACGCGGCCCGGGTGTCCTCGATGGTGGAGAACGGCACGTTGAACTCATCGGCGTACCGCGCGGCCAGCTGCGGAGTCCGGCGCGGTCCTTTGCCGCCGAGGAGAATGGGCGGGTGCGGGCGCTGGACGGGCTTGGGCAGCCCGGGTGAGCCGGTGATCGGGTAGAACTTCCCCGCGAACGAGAACCGCTCGCCGATAGGTGTCTGCCACAGGCCGGTGATGATCGCGAGCTGCTCTTCGAGCCGGTCAAACCGCTCGGCCGGCCCGGGAACGGGATCCCGTAGGCCGCGTGCTCGGCCTGGAACCAGCCGGCCCCGATGCCCAGCTCGACCCGGCCGCCGCTCATGACGTCCACCTGGGCCACCGAGATCGCGAGCGGCCCGGGGTAGCGGAACGTGACCGGGCTCACCACCGTGCCCAGCTTGATCCGGGAGGTCTGGACGGCCAGGCCGGCCAGGGTCAGCCAGGCGTCGGTCGGGCCGGGCAGCCCGTCGCCGTCCCCCATGCTCAGATAGTGATCGGACCGGAAGAACGCGTCGAAGCCCAGCTCCTCGGTGGCCCGGGCCACGGCCAGCTGCCGGCTGTAGTCGGCACCCTGCTGGGGTTCGGTCATGATCCGCAGTTGCATGGATCCATCCTCGCGCACAGGCTCGTTAACCACGGCCGGGGCCGGCCCGCCGCGGCGCGGCCTGCCATTCCGGCCGTTTCCGCAGTCAACCTCCGGGCCAGCTGTCTCGTACTTGGTTGACGACTGAAGGAGCTGAGGGCATGGCAGACGACCGGGCCGTCGCCGACCTGGAGTCGTTCCTGGCCGAGCGGGGCGAGCCGCTGCTGCGTACCGCGGTCCTGCTCGCCGGCAGCAAGGAGGCCGGCGAGGACCTGCTGCAGGCCGGGCTGGAACGGCTGCTGCGGCACTGGCCCAGCATCGACGGCGATCCCGAGGGTTACCTGCGCCGCACGCTGTACAACCTGGCCGCGGACGGCTGGCGCCGCCAGCGGGCCTGGCGGTGGCGGCTGCGGCTGCTGCAGACCGAGGCCGCGGTCTGCGTCGCGGACGGCACCACCGAGGTGGATGCGCGGGACGCCCTGATCCGGCTGCTGGTGCAGCTGCCGCCGCGGCAGCGGGCGGTCATCGTCGCCCGGTACTGGGAGCAGCTGACCGAGGCGGAGACGGCCGGGGTACTCGGCTGCTCGGTCGGCTCGGTCAAGGCGTCCGCCTCGCGGGGGATGCGCAGGCTGCGCGAGCTCAGCGGGACCGCGCCCAGCGCGCAGAACGATCTAGCGGAGGAGAAGACACGATGAGCACGGAACTCGAGCAGCAGCTGCGCGGGGCGATGGAGCGGTTCACCGAGGACGTGCGGCTCCCGCCGGGGCTCGCGGTCAAGGCGCACCGGCACCAGCAGAAGCGGCGGATGACGACCCGGGCCGTGGCGGCGGCCGGGACGGCGGCCGCGGTCGCCGCGGCGGTGGCCGTAGCCGGAGCAGCAGGGGCCTTCGGCTCGGCCAGCCACCCGCCCGTCCGGACCGCCTACACCGTCTACGTGATCTCGCACGTCGAGCACGCCCTGGCCGCCCCGCGCCTGGGCAACCTCGTCGAGGCGGACCGCACGGTTTACCCGCCCGGCAGCACCCTCCAGCCGTTCCCGTACGACCTGCTGGGCACAGAGGGCGGTGCTGCTGTCAGCGCGCAGTGGGATGTCGGCTACACGCTGCGCTGGATCTACCACGGCTCCATCAGCTTCTCCTCGTTCAGGGCCAGCGGGCAGCGGGTCTTCGACTGGGGGATGACCCCGGCGCATGGAAACACCACGGTGATCTATGGCAACCGCACCTGGTGGACCGCGCCGGCGCCGGGCGGCCGGGGCGGGGGCGGGCCATCCGGCTGCATCCAGGGCCGCGTGATTTCCCTCGCCGGGGGCGCGGGCAACGGCTGGCCGGCCTTCATCCGGTCCCAGCTGGCCTGCGGCGCGTACACGGTGGCGGGCAGGCAGGTGATCGGCGGGGTGAACACCATCAAGATCACCGGGGCGTCCGGGCAGTTCACCTTCTGGGTGGACCCGGGGACGTACCTGCCGGTGCAGATGACCATGGGGCAGAAGCAGACCGAGTTCCACTGGCTCGCCCCCACCCCGGCCAACCTGGCCCGGCTGAAGGTGACGGTCCCGGCCGGCTTCAAGCACGTCCCGGCGCCCGCCACGCCGCCCGGCCAGGCTCCCTGACCCAGCTGGAGTCCGGCCAGGCCCGGCGGGTCCCGCAGCGGGACCCGCCGGGCCAGGAGCCGCGGGCTTAGGCCACCGGCCTGGTCAGCGTGGCGACGCATTCCACGTGGTGGGTCATGGGGAACGCGTCGAAGGCGCGGAGCTCGCCGAGTTCCCAGCCGGCCGCGGCGAACACCGCGATGTCGCGGGCCAGCGTGGCCGGGTCACAGGACACGTAGGCGACCCGGCGCAGCGCCGTGCCCGGCCGCAGCAGCTGGTCCAGCACCGGGCGGCCCGCGCCGGTCCGGGGCGGGTCGAGCACCGCCAGGCTGGCCTGGTCCCATCCGGAGTGCCCGAGCACCTCGGCGACGTCTCCCCGGTGCACCCGGGCCCAGGGGGTGTCCCGCAGGTTATGCCGGGCGTCGCGGACGGCGGCCCGGTCCGACTCGATGCCGATGACCGTCCCGGATGGCCCGACCGCCGGGGCCAGCACGCCCGCGAACAGCCCGGCCCCGCAGTACAGGTCCAGCGCACCGTCCCCGGGCTGCGGGGCGAGTATCTCCAGGACCAGGCTGGCCAGCACATCCGCCGCGGCGGGATGGACCTGCCAGAACACGCCCGCGCTGGTCCGCCAGGTCCGGCCGGCGGCGGTCTGGTGCAGGAACGGGCCGCCGCGCAGGGCGGTCAGCCCGGCGGCTGCTCCCCCGTCCACCAGGACGGGCCCCTCCACCTGGGCGGCCCAGGCGGTCCGGTCCCCCGCCCGGCCGCCAGAATCCCGGCCGCCAGATCGGCCGGCCGGGCCCGCGGGGCGGCCTGCGGGGCGGCGCCGGTGCGGTGCCCGCGCCGGGGTAACCACGACGTCCTGCTCGCTCGTGCCCGGCGAGGTCACGGCGGCCACCGACTCCGCCCCCGGCCAGCGGCCCCCGGTGACCCCCACCTCGTTGACCAGGGGATGCGCGATCGGGCAGGTCCCGACGTCAATGATCTCGTGCGACCGGTGCCGCCGCAGCCCGGCCAGGCCGTCGGCCCGCACCGCGAAGCGGACCCGGGTCCGCCAGCCCAGGCCGTCCTCGTCCCCGGGCAGCGGCTCGACGGTCACCTCGCGGTCCAGGCCGGCGATCCGGCGCAGCTGCTGGGCGATGACCGAGGCCTTGAGCCTGCGCTGCGCGGGCAGGCTGGCATGCTGCCAGTCGCATCCGCCGCAGCCACCCGGGTGGGCGTGCGGGCACGGCGGGCTGACCCGGTCCGGCGAGGCCGCCAGGACCTCGATGGCCTCGGCCCGGGCCAGCCTGGCGTTGACCTCGGTCAGCCGGGCCAGCACCCGCTCACCGGGCAGGGTGTGCCGGACCAGGACAACCCGGCCGGCCGGCTCGCGGGCCACGCACCAGCCCCCTTGGGCCACGTCGCCGACCACGAGTTCCAGCGATTCCCCGCCAGTCTGCCGGGCAGGTTCCACGCCGCACCTCATGTTCGTCGGGTCGAGTATCCTGACCGGCCGTCTCACCGACTCAGGACAGGGAATACCGTTGGCGGGCCACTGTGAGCGTTATTCAGCCGGCTAGCGGGCGGGGGCCGTCAGGCCGGCGCCCGGCGGCCGGTGCCGCCGGTGGCGCACGGCGGCAGCGGTATTTGCTTGAATAACGCGAGCTCTGGACAGGCACTGTACTCACGCAAGGGGCCGACGTGCACATTGTGATCATGGGATGCGGGCGGGTCGGTTCGACCCTGGCCCACATCCTCGAGGGCCAAGGCCACTCGGTCGCCGTCATCGATCAGGACCGGGACGCGTTCCGCAAGCTGGGCTCGCCGTTCAAGGGCAAGAAGGTGACGGGCATCGGTTTCGACCAGAACGTGCTGATCGAGGCCGGTATCGAGCGTGCCGACGCGTTCGCGGCGGTGAGCAGCGGCGACAACTCCAACGTGATCGCGGCCCGGGTCGCCCGGGAGTCGTTCGGGGTGAAGCGCGTCGCGGCGCGGATCTATGACCCGCGGCGGGCCGAGGTGTACCAGCGGCTTGGCATCCCGACCGTGGCGACCGTACGGTGGACCGCGGATCAGATGCTGCGCCGCCTGCTGCCGGAAGGCAGCGAGCCGCTGTGGCGCGATCCGACCGGCGCCGTGGTGCTGGCCGAGGTCGCGTACGCGGCCGACTGGGTGGGTGAGAAGACCAGTGCGCTGGAAGAGGCGGCCCGGGTCCGGGTCGGTTTCCTGTCCCGGCTCGGCGAGGTGGTGCTGCCCGCCCCGGGCACCGTCTTGCAGGAGGGCGATGTGCTGCACGTGATCGCCCTGGAGGAAGATCTGGAACGGATCTCGGCCGCGCTGTCCGCGCGGGCGCCCGGGGGCAAGGCCAAGGGAGGCCGCTGATGCGCGTCGCCATCGCGGGAGCGGGTGCGGTGGGCCGCTCCATCGCCGCCGAACTGCTGGACAACGGGCACGAGGTACTGCTGATCGACAAGAACCCGCGGTCCATCGCGGTGGACAGCGTCCCCCGCGCCGAATGGCTGCTCGCCGACGCGTGCGAGATCGCCTCGCTCGACGAGGCGTCCCTGGAACGGTGCAACGTGGTGATCGCCGCGACCGGCGACGACAAGGCCAACCTGGTCGTCTCGCTGCTGGCCAAGACCGAGTACGGGGTGCCCAGGGTGGTGGCCCGGATCAACCACCCGAACAACGAGTGGCTGTTCAACGAGTCGTGGGGGGTGGACGTCGCCGTGTCCACCCCGAGGATCATGTCGGCCCTGGTCGAGGAGGCGGTCAGCGTCGGTGACCTGGTCCGGCTGATGACCTTCCGGCAGAGCGACGCCAGCCTCGTCGAGCTCACCATGCCGGACGACGCGCCGCTGGTCGGCCAGCGGATCGGGGACATCAACTGGCCCGCCGACACCGCGCTGGTGGCCATCCTCCGGGACGGCCGGGTGCTCGTGCCCGCCAAGGATGACCCGCTGGAGACCGGCGATGAGCTGCTGTTCGTGACGAGCGAGGACGTGGAGGACGAGCTGGGCGCCCTGCTGTCCGGCGGCCACCACCACGACGCCGTGTAGCTCTGCTGGCTCGGGGGGCCGGGGGGTCGTCCCCCGGGGACTACCTCGTCTCGGTGATCTCCGGGCCGCGCTCGAAGGGGTTGAGCGGCTCGCTGAACGGCTGTTCCCCGGCGGCGGCCATCTGCTCTTCCATGGCCTTGCGGGCCTCCTCGGGAAGCGTGATCTCCAGCAGGTCACGGGGCGGCACCGGGTGGTCACCACGGACCACGACCAGGCCGGCGAAGATCGCCTCGAACGGGGCGGCCACCTCCGGGCGCTCCGCGGCGGCCCCGGTGATGACCCCGCGCAGGAACCAGCGCGGCCCGTCCACGCCCAGGAAGCGGATTGGCTGCAGCCCGATCTGCGGCTGCTCCCCCGGCACCCGGACGTGCAGTTCCGGGCCGAACGGCCCCTCGGCCTCCTCGGCCTGGCCGCCGGCCTGGGACACCGCCGTGGCGATCTCCTGCCGCACGTCGTCCCACAGCCCGTCGCTCTTGGGCGCGGCGAAGGCCTGGACCTGGAGTGAGCTGTCGCCCTGGACCACCGCGATCAGCGGGCCCTGATCGTCGGCGATGTTCAGCTGGATCTCGAAGCCGTCCGCCACCGGAACCTGGAGGCTGCCGAAATCGACCCGGTTGAGCGGCGGGATGTCGTCGTCCGCCGCGTCCCACGGCCCCCAGGCCGGTTCCCCGGCCGCCACGATCTCGCCGGGCGCGGCCTCCTCGTCCCCGGCCTCGTCCCAGGTCTCCTCGTCCCCGGGGTCATCCCAGGTCTCCTCGTCGTCCGGACCGAGGTCCTCGCTGACCTCGTCCTGCATGACCTCTGGCTCGGCCACTTCCTCGCGGCGACGCCGACGGAACACTGTGCTCTCCCTGCTCTTCGTGGTCTCCGGGGCCCGCTGCGACGTCGCGGTGCGGCTAGGCCGGTGCCTGCGCGCCGGCGTGCCCTCCGGTGGACCCGAACCCGCCGTCGCCCCGCGCCGACCCCGGCAGGGTGTCCACCTCGTGGAACACCGGGCGGGCCACGCGCTGGATGACGAGCTGCGCGATCCGGTCACCGCGCTGGAACTTGACGGCCTGCGCCGCGTCCGTGTTCAGCAGCGTCACCCTGATCTCGCCACGGTACCCGGCGTCCACGGTTCCCGGCGCATTCACGATCGTGACCCCGTGCTTCGCGGCCAGCCCCGAGCGGGGATGCACGAACGCGGCGTACCCGTCCGGCAGCGCGATGGCCACCCCGGTCGGCACGACGGCCCGCTCGCCGGGGCCGAGTTCCACGTCCACCGCGGCGACCAGGTCGGCCCCGGCGTCTCCCGGGTGCGACCGGGCGGGCAGCGGCAGCCCGGGGTCCAGCCGCTTGATGAGCACGTCCACCGGGTCCGTGCCCGGGATCACCGCTCCCATGATTCACCCCAGGTGTGCTGATGCAGGGTTGGCTGATGAAGGGTTGGCTGATGAAGTGCTGGCTGGTGCGGGGTTCGCCGGGGCCCGGCTGGCTGGCGCAGCGCGCGCTGAGGCCGGCTCACTCCCGCGACCTTACCGCCGTCTGGCTGCCGCGCAGGTACGGTGCGGCCCGGACCAGGGCCGCCGCGGTGGGAACCGCCACGATCGCCCCCGGGATGCCGGCCACCACCCCGCCGATGGCCAGCACCAGGATGATGGCCAGCGGGTGCAGCCGGACCATCCGGCCGACCACGAGCGGCTGCAGCAGATGGCTTTCCAGCTGGTTCTCCAGGATGAAGATGACCACCAGCACGAGCGCCGCGATCCAGCCTTTCGTGCCGAGGGTGACGCCCACGGCCAGGGCCCCGGCGACGAGGATGCCGACCAGCGGGACGAACGCGGCCAGGAAGACCAGGATCACCAGCGGCACGAGCAGGGGCACGCCGAGCACCCACAGCGAGAACCCGATGACGATCGCGTGGATGGCCGCGACCGCGATCGTGCCGCGCACGTAGTAGACCAGCGCCTGCCACGCCGCCGAGCCGGCCAGCCGGACCCGGTTCCGGCCGTCCGGGCCGAGGAACCCGGTCAGCCAGGCCCAGATCCGCTCACCGTCTTTCAGCAGGAAGAACGTGACGAACAGCGTGAGCACCAGGCCGGCCAGGATCTCCAGGAAGATCTTGCCGCCGGACACCACGGTGCCCGCGACCAGCGACTGGTGCTGCTGGAGGTACTTCAGCGCCCGGTTGGACAGGCCCTGGATGCCCGCGTGCCGGACGTGGAACGGCGGCCCGGCCAGCGTCGTCTGCAACGTGGTCACGGTGTGCCTGAGCTCGTTGACCAGGTGCGGGTAGTCCGCCGTGGTCCGCGTCACGGCCAGGGTGCCCGCCCCGGCCAGGATGGCCACCGCGATCAGCAGCGTGCACCAGGTGGCGGCCAGGGCGGGCAGGCCGAGCCGCCGGAACCGGGACAGCAGGGGATGCAGCAGCGCGGTGAGCAGCAGCGCGGCCACGCACGGGAGCACCACCAGGCGCAGCACGCTGGCCACCCGGAACGCCAGGTAGATGACGATGCCGATGAGCAGCAGCCGCCACGACCAGCCCGCGGCCCGCTGCAGCCACTGGGGCACCCCCGAGCCGCCCGCCGGGCCCGCGGGCCGTTCCGCCGTGTCCGCCGGGCGTTCCGCCGTGCCCGCCGGCCCCGCCGCCACCTCCGCGGGCCGTTCCGCCGTCGGCGCGGGCCCGGCCGCCGGCGCCGCCGGCCCGGCCGCGGCCGCCGGGTGCCCGCCCGCTGGCCCCGCGGCCCCGTCCGCCGGCCCTGCGATCCCGCCGGGCGCGGTGGTGGCGGCCGCGGCGGGGTTCTCGTTGCGGCCCTGGTTTTCCTGCTTGTCCTGCACCGGCTGGCCGGCCCCCTCGCCTGCCCGGGTGATGGCCCCCGTACCGTTTTCTGGCGGGGCGCAGGCAGCGGCCTGGCCCGCCCCCGAGCGAAGGCCGTGCCGCATGCGTCGCCCAATCATGGCTTCATGTAACCAACTACGGTGGTCCCATGCGTGTTTACCACGAACGCCTGCGTGTCCCGGTCAGCTGGTGGGTTCTCGGGATGATTTCGGTCCTCATGCTGGGCGCCGGTTTCCTGGCCGGCTTCGACTGGGAGCCCGCGCTGGCCGTGTACGGGATCCTCACCGCAGGCCTGGCCGCGATCCTGATCAGCTGGGGCCGGCTGCGCACCGAGGTGGCCGACGGCGAACTGCGGGTCGGCCGGGACCGGCTGCCGCTGGCCCAGGCGGGCGAGGTGACCGCGCTGGATGAGGAGCAGACCCGGGCGCTGCGCGGGCCGCGGGCCGATCCGGCCGCCTATCTCATGTCCCGGCCCTACCTGTCCCGGTCGGTGTACATCGCCGTCCCCGACCCGGCCGCGCACGGGCCGTACTGGCTGATCGGCACGCGCCGCCCCGGGGAACTGGCCGCCGCGATCGAGGCGGCCCGTCCCGCTGCACGGGCCGGTGGCGCGCCCGTGGGATGATTCGGCACGCAGCAAACGGGCACGCAGCAAACCGGCACGCACGGGCAGGACCAGGGCGGCCAGCGGGTATCAGGGAGGATGCATGTCAGATAAGCGCGGGGACGGCGCCAACAAGGCGCTGAGCACGGTGGCGGCCCTGGGGGCGGCGTTCGTCGCCCGCAAGGTGGCCACGACGGCCTGGACCAAGATCACCGGCCATGAGCCGCCGGCTGATCCGGAGGATCCCGCGGTGGGCATGGCCGAGGCGCTCGGCTGGGCCATCGCCATGGGCGTGGTGGTCGGTGCGGTCCGGGTGCTCGCCGTCCGGGCTGCGACCAGCCGGTCCCGGCGCACCGCCCGGGAAACGCCGGTCAGCTGAGCCGGCGCACGGCCGCGCCGGTAGGCCTCACCGAACACGTCGAGGGTGGCCGCGGGCAGCGGCACGTGCCCGCCGAGGGCCCGCGTGCCCCAGGCCACCTGGGCGCAGTGCTCGGACACCACCGCGCAGTGCAGCGCCTGCGCCGGGGTGGCCGCGACCGTGACCAGGCCGTGGCTGGCCAGCAGCGCGCTGGCCCGGTGGGCCAGCACCGCCACGGCGTTCGCGCCGACCCCGGCCGAGCCGCTGATCGCGTACCGCGCCAGCGGGATCTCACCGCCGAGGAAGATCACCGCCTCGTCGATGACCGCGGGGACCGGCTGCCGGGCCGCCGCGAACATGCTGGCGTACGGCGGATGGCTGTGCAGGACCGCCCCGATTTCCGGGAACGCCTGGTAACAGGCGGTGTGCAGCTGGTGCTCCGACGATGGGGCGAGGCCGCCGTGGCCGGCGGAGCGTGCGCCCGCGGAGGCCGGCTTCCCCGCCATCGTGATCACCACCAGGTCCGCCGGGCCCATGTCCTGGTACGGCAGCCCGGACGGGGTGATCACGAGGGTCTCGCCGTCCAGCCGGGCGGACACGTTACCGCTGGTCCCCGACGTGAGCCCGCGCTCCAGCATGCCCCTCGCGGCGGCCAGCACGGCCGCCCGGGCGTCGTTTTCGCAAAGCATGCCCTGATCCTGGCATCCAGACGGTTAGCTGCCGATGTCCGGGCAGGTCCGGAGGCGTGCGAGACTCTGTGCCGTGTCCGCACCTGACCGCTCCCGCCTGACCTACAAGCTCAGCTTCGCGCTGCGGAATCCAGGCCGGGTCCTTCCTTATGCCCGGCGCCGCAGCCGGGACGCGCTGATCGGGATGAAAGCCTCCGATCACATCAGCTACTACCGGGCGGTCATGCAGGCCGAGACCGCCCGCAACCCCGAGATCGCGGTGGGCAGCCCGACCCACGACTCCTGGGTCAAGGTGGGCCAGCTCCAGTTCGACTACCTGCTCCGGCAGGGGCTGCAGCCGGGCGACCGGATGCTGGAGATCGGCTGCGGTGACCTGCGGGCGGGGCGGCTGTTCATCGGCTACCTGAACCCCGGCAACTACTACGGGATCGACATATCGCCGGACATCCTGCTGGCCGCGCAGGAGACCATCGCGCGGGACGACCTGCAGGCCAAGCTCCCGCACCTGGAGCTGGTGGATGACCTGAGGTTCCGGTTCCTGCCCGCCGAGCAGTTCACGGTGGTGCACGCGCACAGCGTGTTCAGCCATTCGCCGATCGAGGTGATCGACGAGTGCCTGGCCCACGTGGGCCGGGTGATGCGGCCCGAGGGCGTCTTCGACTTCACCTTCTGCCGGACCGAGGGCCCCGAGCACCAGGTGCTGCGGGAGGACTTCTACTACCGGACCGAGACGCTGCTCGCGCTGGCCGACGCCCGGGGGCTCGACGCCGAGCTGCTGGAGGACTGGGAGGAGCTGCCGCATCCCCAGTCCAAGATCCGGGTGATGCGCAGGCCCGGCCAGCGCTACTGAACCCGCCGCACGGGGCTGGCCGCGCGGGCGGCCGAGGGGCTGCGGTCCGCGGCGATACGATATATCTTGTTCGCGTGGATAGCTCATCGCCCGAAATTTCTTCCGCAACGGAACCGCTCGCGGCCGGCTCGGGCCAGGACGCGAGCCCGGCGATCCGGGCGTCGGACCGGGAGCGGGATGCGGCCACTGTCCGGCTGCAGGAGGCGTTCGCCGAGGGGCGCCTGGACGACACCGAGTTCGACACCCGGATGCGCAGCGCCCTGTCCGCCCGGACCCGGGCCGACCTGGACCGGCTGCTCGCCGACCTGCCCCGGGCCAGCCCGGAGGCCGCCCGGCCGGCGGTCGCGGGAACCAGCCCGGGCCGGGCCCCGGGACGGCTGTCGGTCGCGTTCAAGAGCTCGGTGCGGCGGTCGGGCCGGTGGCGGGTCCCGGACCGTTACACCGCGGTGGTGTACAAGGGCGGCGGGTGGCTGGACCTGCGGGCGGCCGAGCTGACCTCGCCGGTCACCACGCTGGCGGCAGTGGCCTACAAATCGCGGATCACGATCCTGGTCCCGCCGGGAGTCCGGGTCGAGGCGGGCGGGTTCGGGGCCGACCTGGACACCGACCCCGCGGCTGTGGTGCCCGCGGACGCGCCGGTCCTGCACGTGCGCGGCTTCACCTACAAGGGCACGGTCGAGGTGCGCAGCACGCCGGCCGGGGAATGACCGGCCGCTAACCCGGGCCGCGCCGCGGGCTCGCGGACCACGGGCAGGCCCGCCTCGGCGGCGTGGCCGAACTCGTCATCGACGGCGGTCACCTCACGGCGGGCCGCCTGCAGCAGGGACGCGGCCACCGCGGAGCGGTACCCGGCCTGGCAGTGCACCCACAGCTCACCGCCGGGGATCTCGCCCAGCCGCCCGGCCAGCTCGTGCAGCGGGATGTGCAGGGCGCCGTCCAGGTGACCGGCCGCCCATTCCAGGTCCCGCCGGACGTCCAGCACGGTGACCTCACGGGCCCGGCGGGCTTGCGCCAGCGCGGCGAAGTCGGCGACCGGGAAGCTGGCCAGCGGCTCCCCCGCCGCCCAGTCCTCCGGCTTGCCGGTGGCGATGGCGGCGGGCCGGTCGATGCCGATCCGGGCCAGCTCCCGCTGGGCCACGGCGACCTGCTCCGCCGTCTCCCCCAGCAGCGTCACCGGGGTACCAGCCGGGAGGAGCCAGCCGAGCTGGGCCGCCAGCGTGTCCCCCAGCTCGAAGCCGAGTGAGCCGGCCAGGTGCCCGGCGGCGAAGACGCGCCGCGAGCGCAGATCGACCAGCCACTCCCCGGCGGCGAGGCGGCGGCGCAGCTCGGCGGGACCCGCCTGGTCGGGCAGGGACAGGTCCGGCGCGGCCGGGCCCGCGGCGTTGCCCGGCCCCATCCGCGCGTAGTAGGCCGGGTAGCCGTCCAGGCCGGCCAGCAGGCCGGCCACGTACCGGTCCGCGGCCAGGGTGAGCGCCGGGTTACGGGCCTTCTCCTCGCCAACGGTGGACGAGCCGCCGCCGGCCGCCGGGCTGGCCGCGCAGAAGCTCCCGAAGCCGTGCGTGGGCAGCACCGCCACCCGGTCGGGCAGGGCGGCGGCCAGCCGGGCCGCTGACGCGTGCTGGGCCCGGGCCAGGTCCGCCGCGTGCTCCGCGCCGAGCAGGTCGGTGCGCCCGGTCGAGCCGAACAGCAGCGACCCGCCGGTGAACACGGCGACGGGGTCCCCGGCGGCATCGGCGAGCACGTAGGCCAGGTGCGTGAACGTGTGCCCGGGGGTGGCCAGCACCTGGACCCGGGCTGAGGGCGTGACCTCGAGCACGTCCCCGTCGGACACCGGGACCCGGTCGAAGGCGACCCGGTCCGCGGCGCTGACGTGGTACGCCGCCCCGGTTTCACGGGCCAGGGCCAGGCCGCCGGTGAGGTAGTCGTTGTGCAGGTGGGTCTCGAACACATGGGTGATCCGGACCCCGCGCTGGCCGGCCAGGGCCAGCACCCGGTCGATGTCCCGCTGCGGGTCCACGACCAGCGCCACGGTCCCGTCGGTGGCCAGGTAACTGCGGTCCCCCAGGGATGGGGTGTCTACCCGGAGTATCTCGATCATGTCGCTCCCCCGTAGTCACGGACGTCCGGCTAGCTCCGCTTCCGCGCCCGCCTGGGCCGCCGCCGCGTCCCGCCGCGCCACTTCCGCGCGGACCAGCGGGATCAGCTCCCGGCCGTAGTCAGTGGCGTCCTCAAGCGGGTCGTACCCGCGAATCAGCAGCGTGCTCACCCCGATGTCCACGTAATCGAGCAGCGCCTGGGCGACCGTGCCCGGCGTGCCGACCAGGGCGGTGGAGTTGCCGCCGGCCCCGCTGGCCCGGGCGGTGGCCGTCCACAGCGCCCGGTCGTGCAGGTCCCCCTGGGCCGCGGCGGCCAGCAGCCGCTGCGAGCCGGTGTTCTCCGGCTGCCCGTTCGCGCCCCGCCAGCCCCGGAACTGCGCCGCGGGCGAGCCGGGGTTCTCGATGGCCTCCAGGATGCAGCGGGCCCGTTCCCAGGCCAGTTCCTCGGTGGCCCCCAGGATCGGCCGGAACGACACGCTGATCCCGGGCGCGGGCCGGCCCGCGGCGGCGGCCGCGGCCCGGACCGAGGCGATCTGCTCCGCGGTCTCCTTCAGCGGCTCGCCCCACAGCGCGAACGTGTCCGCGTGCTTGCCGCCGACCCGGTAGGCCGCGGCGGAGGAGCCGCCGAAGAACAGCGGGATGCCGGCCGGGCGCACCGGCCGCACCGCCGGGTGGTAGCCCTCGAAGCGGTAGAACCGGCCGCCGAAGCTGACCGGTTCCGCGGAAGTCCAGGACCGCCGGAGGATCTCCAGGTACTCGTCCGTCCGCGCGTACCGCTCGTCCTTGGCCAGGTAGTCACCGTCACGGCGCTGTTCCGCGTCGTTGCCGCCGGTGATCACGTGCACGGCGACCCGGCCGCCGGAGAACTGGTCCAGGGTGGCGAACTGGCGGGCCGCCAGGGTCGGGAACACGAACCCGGGCCGGTGCGCGACGAGCAGGCCGAGCCGCTGGGTGTGCGCCGCGACGTGGGCGGCCACCTGGGTGCCCTCGGGCCACGCTGAGCCGTAGCCGATGAGGACGCGGTCGAAGCCCGCGTCCTCATGCGCCTGGGCGTGCCGCCGGGTGAAGTCCGGGTCCAGCGGCGGCGTGGTCTGCGGCCGCGACTCCGACCCGTCGTTGGTGTGGATCATCCCGATGAACTCGACGGGCATCAGTTCGCTCCTGTGTTCGTGGGCCGGGCGAGCGGGAGCTGGCCGGCCATGCTGGTCACGGCGGTCATCCGGTCAGGGCATCCTCAGCCGCGCCGGGCTCGCCTACCGGCGTCCGGGCTGCCTCCCCGCGCAGCAGCGGGACCAGCTCCCGGCCCCACTCCACCACGTCGTCCAGGGGGTCGAAGCCGCGGATGAGCACGGTGTCCACGCCCACCCGGCGGTAGGCCATCAGCGCCCCGGCGACCTGCCGCGGGGTGCCGACCAGCGCGGTGGAGTTGCCGCCCGGGCCGGTGAGCCTGGTCACCCCGTACCAGAGCCGGTCGTCGTAGACCTCACGCTCGGCCGCCTGGCGCTGGAGACGGTCCGAGCCGACCGAGGACGACTCGCGGAACCCGAACATGCGGCGCGCGGGGCCCGGCGTGTCCGGCACCTGGATGCCCTGCACCTGGCTCCCGCGGCCCTGCGGTGCTCCCACCCGCTCCTGCGTGGCCGCCCTGATCTGCTCGGCGCGCTGCCAGGCGGCCTCCTCGGTGCTGGCCACGACCGGCCGGACCGACAGGCTGAACCGGACGGTGCGGCCACGGCGGGCCGCTGCCGCGCGGATCCCGGCGATCCGCTCGGCGATCTGGGCGACCGGCTCGCCCCAGAGCATGTACACGTCGGCGTGCTGGGCGCCCACGCTGATGGCGGCCGGCGAGGCGCCGCCGAAGTACAGCGGGATCGCGTCCGCGGTGGCCGGCTTGACGTAGCTGTACGCCCCGCGGACCCGGTAGAACTCGCCGTCGTGGTCGAACGGCTCGGTGGCGGTGAGCTCACGGCGCAGCAGCCCCATGAACTCGGCGGTGCGGGCGTAGCGGCGGTCGTGGTCAGCGAAGTCGCCGTCCCGCTTCTGGTCCAGTTCGTCGCCGCCGGTGATGTGGTGGATGGCGACCCGGCCGCCCCCGGTCAGCTGGTCCAGCGTGGCCAGCTTCCGGGCCACCAGGGTCGGGGCGGCGAAGCCCGGCCGGTGGGCGATGAGCACCTTGAGCCGCGTGGTGGCGTTGAGCACGTGGGCCGCGACCGCGAACCCGTCGGGGCCGGTGGCGTGGTAGCCGATCAGCACCCGGTCGAACCCGGCCGCCTCGTGCGCCTGCGCGAAGCGGGCCAGGTAGCCGGGATCGACCGGCGGGCCGTCGAAGGACCCCCGGGACTCGGAGACCTCTTTGGTGCCGACCATCCCGATGATTTCCGTGGTCACGGCCAGTTCCTTTCAGCGAGCGCTGACAAGCGCGGCCGGGCCGGCCTGCTCGCGGACCAGGCGGACGAGGGTGCCGTAGTCCCGCGCGTCGGCGAGCGGGGTGAAGCCGCGGATCAGCAGGGTGCTCACCCCGAGACCGACGTAGCGCAGCAGCGCCTGGGCGACCTGCTCGTAGCTGCCGACCAGGGCGGTGGAGTTGCCGGCCGCCCCGGTCACCTTGGCGATCGGGGTCCACAGCCGCTCGTCGTGCACGTCACCCTGGGCCGCGAATTCCAGCAGCCGCTGCGAGCCATGCTGCTGGGAGTGGTCGAGGTTGAAGAACTGCCGGGCGCCGCGGGCCCGTTCCCGGGTGAGTTCCAGGATGTCGGCGGCCCGCTGCCACGCCTGCGTCTCGGTCGCGGCCGGGATGGGCCGCAGGCTCACGCTGAACCGGGGGTCGCGGCCGTACGGGGCGGCGGCCGCCTGCACCTGCCCGATCCGCTCCCGGATGCCGGCCAGCGGCTCACCCCAGAACGCGTAGACGTCCGCGTGCTGGCCGCCGACCCGGATCGCATCGGCCGACGCGCCGCCGAAATAGACCGGGATCCGGCCCAGCGGCGGCCGCACTCCCGACAGGCCCCCCTTGACCGTGTAGAACTCGCCCTCATAGTCGAACGGGATGGCGGAGGTCCACTCCAGGCGGAGCACGTCCAGGAACTCGTCGGTCCGCCGGTAGCGGGTCACCTTGTCGGTCAGGTCGCCGTCCCGCGCCTGGTCCGCGTCGTCGCCGCCGGTGATGACGTGCATCGCCACCCGGCCGGGGTGGAACGCGTCCAGCGTGGCGAACTTCCGCGCCGCGTAGGTCGGGGCGACGAACCCGGGGCGGTGGGCCAGCAGCACCCCGAGCCGCTGGGTGCGGGCCAGCACCTGGTCGGCCACGGTGAAACCGTCCGGGGACGCGGACGAGTGCGCGACCAGCACCCGGTCGAAGCCCGCCTCCTCGTGCGCCCGCGCTAGTTCGTCCAGGTAGCCGGGCTGGACCGGGCCGGCCGGGCCGGAGGCGATCTCGGTCTCACTGTGCGGGGCGGTCGCGGCGATCCCGATGAATTCGATGCTCATCGTCCCTCCCGGGGCGTGGGCGTGGGCGTGGCGGGCCTGCCGGGAGGGCAGCCGGGCGGGCAGCAGCGGAGCGAGGGGGCATGCCTGGGATGCAAACACACCGGCCGCCGCTATGTCAATAACTCCTATCGTTTTTATAGGAATTAGGCAGCGGGCCCGGCCCCTCCCGGTTCCTGGCCGGGATCAGCTCTCGACTGGCCCGGCGCCCCCGGACCGCTCCACCGGCGACCACAGGCTTTCCAGGTTGACCACGATGCCCTCCTGGCTGCTCCGGGCGATGACCACGACCGCTTCCTGGCTGGCCGGGTTCTCCTCCCGGTGCGGCACATACGGCGGCACGAAGATGTAGTCCCCGGGCCCGGTCTCCAGCCTGACCTCACGGTCGCCGTCCGCGAACACGAACGCCGGATGCCCGGACACCACGTAGATCGCGGTCTCCGCGGGCCCGTGATGATGATCGCCGGACTTGGTCACCGGAGCGACATGGGTCTGGCCCATCCAGAGCTTGGACGAGCCGCAGGTCTGGCCGGAGATGGCCTCCAGGCGCGTCATCCCGCTGGTCTGGCCGGTATCACCGCGCACGTCGCCGGCCCGGATGTGCACGAGGGACGCATGCCACAGGTCGTCAGTCATGGGGGCTCCAGAATCGTTACCGCTGGCCAGGATCGGCCTGCCGATGGGCAGGGCCAGTGTAAACAGCCCGGGGCCGCAGGGGCGTGCTCGCGGCGTACTCCTCCAGGGCGTGCGCCAGCCAGCCCGCGGTCCTGGCCACGGCGAAGATGACCTCGCCCGCGCCCCGGATCATGCCCGCGCAGCTGGCCAGCACGGCCAGCGCGAAGTCGATGTTCGGCTCCGGCAGGGCCCGCCGGTGCATCTCGGCCAGCACGGCGTCCACCACCGCCAGCCGGGGTGATGCGGGGACCGCGCTGCGGACCATGGCCAGCAGGAGCCCGGCCCGCGGGTCGCCGCCGCGGTAGACGAAGTGGCCGAAGCCGGGCACCCGCTCACCGCGGCGGAGCAGCTCCCCCACCACCCGGGGCACGGCCGCCGCGTCCTGCGCCGCGGCCAGCATGGTCTCCGCCCCCAGGGAGGCCCCGCCGTGCAGGGCGCCGCCGACCGCGCCGAGCCCGGTGGCCACCACGGCATACGGGTCGGCCCGGACCGACGCGGCGACCCGGGCGGCCAGGGTGGACGCGGCCAGCTCGTGATCCGACAGCAGGATGAGTGCGGCCCGCAGCGCGTCCAGCAGGGCGGGGACAGGCTCGTCCGGGCAGAGCCGGGGCCAGAGCCGGGCCGGGATCCTGGCGGGAGCGGCGAGGCCGCCGGGCCCGGCGGGCGCGGCCAGGGGCAGGCACTCCACCAGGCCCGCGATGATGCCCCGGCCCGCCGCGGCCACCGCCGGCGGGCCGAACTGGAGGCGCAGCGGATCCGCCGCGGCCAGCGCCGGGACGATCACCTGCAGCCGTTCGAGGGGGTAAGTGCCCGGCGGGAGGGCCGCCTGCGCCGCCGTGCCGGCCTCGACCGCGGCGGGCACGGCCTGCCACTCCCCCGCCCCGGCCTGGGGCGGCCGCGGCGGCCCGGACCACAGCAGCTCGCAGACGTCCTCGAAATCCCAGTCCCGGGCCAGGTCGAGCGCGTCCAGGCCGCGGAACCACAGCCGGTCCCCGGCGATCTCGGTCACTCCCGACTCGATCACCAGCCCGGCCAGGCCCGGCGGCCGCCTCGGCCGCCCGCGCCGGGCCAGCTCCTCGACTTCCCCCGGATCGAACAGGCTGCTCGCGCCGCCGCCGCGGGGACCTGCGCCACTGCCTGCTTCGCGGCCGCCATCCGCGCGGCCGCCATCCGCGCGGCCAGCGCCCGTGCCGGCCGGCACCGGCCCGGCGCCGGGTGAGCACGCCCCGGCTGACGTACGAGTACAGCGTGGCCTGCTTGATCCCGCCGGCGGGCGGCCTCCGCCGCGCTGATCCACTCCGACTCGGCCATCCGCCGCCTCCCCGTATCGGCCTCCGGTCCCGGGAGGCCGGAGTCCTGGCCCGTGGCCGGGCTGGCCAGCGGATCCCGTTAGAGGTTCACAGTAGTTGATTTTAATCAATGTTGATGACACTCGACAGAAATGCCAGGGTGTCAACCAGGAGCCGCACCGGGGCCGCCAGCCGGCGCCCGTCCCAGGGAGGATGACCATGCCCGCGATCCACTTCCTCGACGTGACCAACCGCGACGGCGTGCAGACCGCCCGCACCGGCCTGTCCAAGTTCGGCAAGATCATGGTCAACTTCTACCTGGGCAAACTTGGCGTGGCCCAGTCCGAGCTGGGCTTCCCGTTCCTGTTCCACGAGGTGCCCTACATCCGCGCCAGCGTGGCGCTGGCCGACGCGGGAGCGTTCGGCGGCCTGCGGCTGTCCGGCTGGTGCCGGGCCGTGCCGGGGGACGTGGAGGCGGCCATCCCGCTCGGGCTGCGGCACTACAACCTGTCCATCTCCACCTCGGACCAGATGATCGCGCACAAGTTCCGCAAGCTGGACCGGGATTCAGTGATCTCGCAGATGGCGGCGGCGGTGCGGGCCGCCCGGGACGGCGGGGCGCAGACCATCGGCGTGAACGCGGAGGACGGCTCGCGCACCGACGACGGGTTCCTGCTGGAGTTCGCGACCGCGGCCCGGGAGGCCGGGGCGGACCGGGTCCGCTACTGCGACACGATCGGCGGGGACACCCCGGACCGGATCCGCGAGCGCTTCGCCAAGCTGGCCGCGGCCATCCGGATCCCGGTCGAGACGCACTGCCACAACGACCTGGGCATGGCCGTGGCCAACTCGGTGTCCGGCGCCCTCGGGGACCTCGACGCCGGGCAGGACGCCTGGGTCAACACCTGCATCAACGGCATCGGCGAGCGGGCCGGGAACGCCGACCTGCTGTCCTGCATCCTCGCGTTCAGCCACGGCTTCGGGGTGGCGGGCCAGGCCCTGATCGGCGATCGGCTCGACCTGTCCTGGGCCCGGCGGTTCGGCTTGTGGGCGAGTTACGCGTTCGGCCAGCCTCTCCCGCAGAACCAGCCGGGGGTAGGCCGCAATGCGTTCGCGCACGAGTCCGGCATCCACGCGGACGGCGCGCTCAAGAACCGGCAGAACTACGAGCTCTATGACGACGACACGCTGGGGCCGTTCCCCGGCGACTGGTTCACCCGGCCGGCCGGGTGGTGCTGACCGGCGAGTACGGCGGGAAAGCCGGTTTCCGGCACGTGATGGCGGGCCTGGGCATCGAGATCGCCGAGGGGGACGAGGACCTGGTGTTCTCCCTGGTGCAGCTGTGCGCGTCGGCCAGCGGCAAGCCGCTGGCCGACGACGAGCTCCGCCTCATCGCGGGCTACCCCCGCCAGCTCGCGCTGCTGTTCCCGGGCCTGCTGGGCTGAGCGCTACGGCGCTCAGCCCGGCCTGCTCAGCTGACGGGGTTCAGCCGCCGATCTGCTTGCGCCGGCGGACTTCCTTCAGCCGCCTGCGCTGCGACGGGTCCAGCATCAGGTACATCCCCGTCGGGATGCCGATCGCCAGCACGATGACCACGATGGCGGCGATCGGGCTGACCGCGAACAGGATGAGGCCGATGATGACCCCAGCAATCGCGAGCTTCATTCGACCGGACAACTTCTGCCTCCTCAGGCGGCGAGGATGCGGTTCCCTGGCCGGGCCGAGCCCGGCCAGGCCGCGCCACATCCGCGCCTGATAAGTAAAACGCCAGCCGGCCGCCACGTAGTTCCGCGCGCGCCGGTTCTGCGCATGTTTCCAGGCCGCGCCCAGCTTCCGGGCCTCCCGGTTCGCGGGCGCCGCCGCGGCCGGCCAGGATGGCCGCAGCGACCAGGAGGCTTCCATGACCATATCGCTGCCGATCGATCCCGACGCTAACGAGTTGCTCGCGCGCGACCCGCTCGCGCTGCTCATCGGCATGCTGCTGGACCAGCAGGTGCCGTTGGAAAAGGCGTTCAGCGGGCCGCGTGACCTGGTGCGGCGGCTCGGCCACGAGCCCACCGCCCAGGAACTGGCCGACTACGACCCGGACGCGCTGGCCGCCGTATTCAGCGAGCGGCAGGCCCTGCACCGTTATCCCCGGGCCATGGCCGCCCGGACCCAGGACCTGGCCCGGCTGATCGTGGACCGCTACGACGGGGACCCGGCCGCGCTCTGGACCAGCGCGGAGACCGGCCAGGAACTGGTCCGCCGGATCGCCGGGCTGCCCGGGTTCGGGGCGACGAAGGCGCAGATTTTCGCGGCCCTGCTGGGCAAGCAGCTCGGCGTCCGGCCGCCCGGGTGGCAGGAAGCCACCGGCCCGTTCGGCCAGGAGGGCTCGCGGGTCTCGGTCGCCGACATCACCGACGCTGAGTCCCTGGCCGAGGTCCGCGCCTACAAGCAGGAGCGCAAGGCGGCCGCGAAGGCCGCCCGCTGATGGCCGGCACCGCGCAGGTGTTCGTCCTGCACGAGGGGTACGCCCGGGAAGAAGACGACGCCGACCGGGTAGGCAGCACGGTCACGCTGATCGTGGACGGCGGCCGGGTCATCGTGGTCAACCCGGGCATGGTGTCCGGCCGGGACGCCCTGCTCGGCGCGCTGGCCACCCGGGGCCAGGACCCGGCCGGGGTGACCGACGTGGTGTTCAGCCATCACCACCCCGACCACACGATCAACGCGGCCCTGTTCCCGGCCGCGGTCATCCACGACCACTGGGCCAGCTACGACGGCGACCGCTGGATCGGCCGCGAGCCGGGGGACTTCGCGCTCACCCCGTCGGTCCGGCTCATCGCCACGCCCGGGCACACCGCGGAGGACATCACGACCCTCGCCGCCACCCCGCAGGACGTGTACGCCTGCACGCACGCCTGGTGGGGACCGGACGGGCCGGACGAGGACCCGCTCGCCGCCGACCAGGCCGCGTTGCGGCAGAGCCGGGCCCGCATCCTCGAAGCGGCCACAGTGATCGTCCCCGGTCACGGCCCCGCCTTCCGCCCCACCCCGGGCACCCCCGTTTAGCCCGGACCTTCGTGACCCTGGCCAGGGACTGAGCAGCCTCAGACCGCGTCGCCCTTGAGGGAGAAGACGGCCAGGCGGCGGGCAGCCAGCCCCAGCGCGATCACGGTGACCACGACGCCCATGACCGCGGCCGTGACTACCCCGAGGTGCGCGTTCAGGTTCCCGTCATGGGCCACTGAGTTCGCGATGCCCAGCGAGTACTGCGAGACCGACAGCACCCGGACCCCGCTGACCACGTTGCTCAGCAGCGACTCCCAGACCAGCAGGTAGAGCAGGCCCACGGCGATGGCCCGGGTGGTGAGCACGGAGATCATCACGAACACCGCGTTGTAGATGACCGACCCGGCCAGCGCGCCCAGGAAGAGCCCGGCCGTGAGCCGGCCGGGCCGGCGGCGATCAGCCCGGCCAGGAGCTCCGGCACCGCCGCGAACACCATGGTCAGCCCCGTGGCCACCGCGAACTTGGTGAGGATCACGGTGGACCGCGGCACCGGGGTGGCCAGCAGGTGCACCACGCTGCCGTCGTCGATCTCCGCGCCGAGCACGCTGGTCCCGATGATCAGCGCGGTGAGCGGCAGCACCACGGCCAGCCCGAAGCCGCCCAGGATGAGGCTGGGCCAGTCGGCCCGCTCGGGGCTCGCGGCCTTCAGCAGCGCAGCGACCAGCACCAGGATCAGCGGCGGGATCATGAACACGAGAGCGCGCCGGCGCCCCATGGTGGCGCGCAGGGTGATCGAGGCCACCGTCCGGGCCTGTACGGACAACATCTCATGTCTCCACTAGGTAGGCGAACACGCTCTCCAGCGACTCATCCTCGGGCAGCAGCTCGCGGAGCGAGATGCCCTGCTCCCGGGTGAGCCCGGCGATCTCCCGGCTGAACGCGCCGTAGTCCGAGGCCTTCACCTGCAGCCCGCCGCCGCTCATCTCCACCCCGGTCACCGAGGGCCGGCCGATCAGCGCCGCGCCCAGCCGCCGGTCGTCGGAGGTGCGCACCAGGAACACGTGCGGCCGGCTGGTCATCAGCCGCCGGATGGCCCGGAAGTCCCCGGACGCGGCGAGCCGCCCGGCCACGATGACCTGGATGGTGCCGGACAGCCGCTCCACTTCCTCCAGGATGTGCGAGCTGAACAGGATGGTGCGGCCCTCGTCGCCGAGGGTTTCCAGCAGGTCCATCATGTGCAGCCGCTGCCGCGGGTCCATCCCGTTGAACGGCTCGTCGAGCAGCAGCATCTGCGGGTCGTGCACCAGCGCCGCCGCGACCTTGATCCGCTGCCGCATGCCCTTGGAGTAGGTCGCGATCTTCCGGTCCTGCGCGGCGGCCATCTCCACGATGGCGATGGCGCGCTGCGCGGCGCGGTCCGGGTCGGGCAGCTTGTGCAGCCGCGCGGTGGCCCGGACGAACTCCAGGCCGGTGAGGAACGGGTAGACCGCGGGCCGCTCGGGCACCAGGCCGAGGGTCCGGTAGACGTCCGGGTTGCGCCAGCTGGGCACGCCGCCGACGGTCAGCTCGCCCCGGGACGGCGCCAGGAAACCGGAGATCAGGTGCAGCAGCGTGGACTTCCCGGCGCCGTTCGGGCCGAGCAACCCGGTGACACCTGGCCCGATGGTCATCGTGATGTCGTTGATCGCGACCACGTTGCCGTACCAGCGGGACACATTCCGCAGCTCGATCGTGCTCACGCGATGCCTGCCTTCCGGTACCGGGCGGCCAGCCCGCCCACCGCGGCCGCCAGCATCAGCAGGAACATCACGCCGTAGAGCGGCCCGAGATTCCCCGGCGGCGGGTTCGGCCCTGGTGAGGTGCCGCCGAGCCACTGGCGCAGCCCGTCCAGCACCGTGAACGGGCTGACCAGCCCGGAGAGCCGCGCCCCCGCGCCGGCCCCGCCCCGTTCTGCGACGTCACCCCGCGCAACAGCCCGGCCAGGGCCCAGCTGAGGAAGAAGCAGATCGCGATGCTGCCGGTCGCGTACGCGCGGCGCCCGCTGAGCGAGGCGAGCGCGAGCCCGATCGAGGCCAGCAGCACGGCCCAGGCCAGCCCGACGAGCAGGCCGGGGATCAGCGCCCTGGTCTGGGCCCAGATCGCCGCCCCGCCGTGCGCCTGGCTGATCGCGCCCAGGTAGAGCAGCAGCAGCGGGATCTCCAGCAGGGCCAGGCAGGCCAGGATGAACGCGCCGAGCTTGGCCAGCGGGTAATCGAGCCGGCGCAGCGGCCGCGAGAAGTACAGCGGCAGCACATGGCTGCGCAGGTCCCGGGACACCAGCTCGGGCGCCTGGGCCGCGACAAAAATGATCATGACGAAGACCCGGAGCTGGAACACGTACGTGTCGTAGAAGACGACCTGTTGGCCGCCCTGGGCCAGCCCGATCGCGTTGACCACCGCGGGCACGCACAGCATCGCGAAGGCGATGACCGGGATGATCTTGGCTTTGGCGCCGCGGCCGATCCCGAACGCGGACCGCAGGCTGTGCCAGCCCAGCGCCCGGACGATGTCGGCCCGGCCGAGCCGCGGCCCCTGGTAGTGCCGGTAGCCGATGTCATGGATGACGCCGGCCCCGACCGCGGGCGGCCCGCTCTGCGTGGTCACGCTTCTCCTTCCCGTCCGGCACGGTTTTCCAGGCCGCCAGCGGCCTCCTGGCCTGCCGTGCCTTCCTGGCCTGCCGTGCTTTCCTGGCCTGCCGTGCCTTCCTGGCCCGCCCCGTCGCGGAACAGTTCCTCGACCCGGCGCCTGCGCTGCTCCAGCCGGTTCAGCGGCAGGCCCAGGTCCGCCACGGCGTCCCGGACGAGGTCGTAGGTCTCGCCGGAGCCGATCTGGACCAGCAGCGCCCGCTCGTCACGCCACGGCCGCAGCCCCCGGGCGGACAGCTCGGCTTCCAGTTGCGCCGTGCCCTCGTCCACCTCCACCAGCAGCACCTGGCTCACCTGGGTGAAGCTGGTCATCGAGTCGGAGCGGAGCAGCCGCCCGCCGTCGATGACCACCAGGTGGTCGCAGATCTGCTCGATCTCCCCGAGCAGGTGCGAGGACACCATGATCGAGATGCCGAACTCGGCGCCGATCCGGGTGACCAGGTCCAGCATCGCGGCCCGGCCCGGCGGGTCCAGGCCGATGGTGGGCTCGTCCAGCAGCAGCAGCTGCGGATCCCCGACCAGGGCCTGGGCCAGCTTCACCCGCTGCTTCATGCCGGTGGAGTAGGTGCCGATCTGCCGGTACCGCTCCTCGTACAGGCCGACGTGGCGGAGCGATTCGGCGGCCCGCTCCTTGGCCGCGGTCGGCGGCAGCCCGGACATCCGGCCCAGGTGGGTGACGAACTCGGTCGCGGTGACGTCCGGGGGCAGGCAGTCGTGCTCGGGCATGTACCCGCACCGCGCCCTGATCCGTTCCGCGTCCCGGGTGCAGTCCAGGCCGAGCACGGACGCCTGCCCGCCGGTCGGGGTGAGCAGCCCGAGCAGGATCTTGATCAGGGTCGACTTGCCCGCGCCGTTCGCCCCGACCAGCCCGGTGATTCCCGGCCCGACCCGCACGGACAGCTGGTCCAGGGCGGTCACCGCGCCCGGGTACCGCTTGCTGAGGGCTGAGGTCTCGATAACCGACGGGGCGGAACCCGGCCCGGGGCCGGTCCCGCCGGGCAGCCCGGCCTGCAGCGGCCCAGACTGCAGCGGCCCAGACTGCAAAGGCGCTGGCGTGGTCACCTGTCTCGTGCTCCCCTCGTGGCGTGGTCGCGGTGGGAACCCAGCCTGCCGGCCGGGAGGCCCGCGCGTCATCATCCTGGGGAATGGCTTTTCTCATCAGGCTATGGGCCTGACCCGCCCGCCGCCGGGTCCCGGATCAGCCCGGCAGCGTACGACCGCGGGCGGACGCCCCCGGGGGGCCTGCGGCGTTACCGTTAGGTGGTGAACGGAGCAACCCGACCGCCGCGGGGCGCCCGGCTGAGACGGCGGTTCTGGACGGCGTTGGACTACGCGACGGCGGCGCTGTTTGCCGTGATCACTTTCGCTGTCCTGGCTCACGCCAGCGTCCGCAGCGGGAACCAGGTCGGGATACTAGCCCCACGGGACGCCCTGCTGGCCCTGCTGGCCCTCGTGCTGTGCGTCCCGGTCGCCGTCCGGCGCCGGGTGCCCATCCGGTCCCTGGTTATCGTGCTGGCCGGCTGCCTGGCCACGCTGATCATCGGCGGGGAGATCACTAGCGGGCCGTTCCTGCCGCTGACCGTGGTGCTGTACGTGGTCGCGTCCACCTGCCGCCGGCAGATCGCGCTGGCCGGCCTGGCCGCCTCGCTGGCCGTGCTGATCGCGCAGGGCGTGGTGCTGCACTTCGACGGGCAGGGATCGGGCAACGCGACCGGCGCCGCCCTGGTGCTCACCATCTTGTGGATGGTCGGGTACCTGGTCCAGCAGCGGCGCACCCACATCGCGCACCTGCGAGACCGGGCGGCCACCGACGCGGTCACCCGGGAACGCCTCCGGATCGCCCGGGAACTGCACGACGTGGTGGCGCACAGCATGACCGTGGTTACCGTGCAGGCCGGATTCGGTGAGTACGTGTTCGACAGCCAGCCGGCCGAGGCGCGGGCCGCGCTCAGCGCCATCCAGGCGGTCAGCCGGGAGGCGCTGGGTGAGATGCAGCGGATGCTGTGCGTGCTGCGCCAGACGGACGGGGACATCGCCGCGGCCGACGCCGAACTGGCCGCCCGCGAACCGGCCGTGTCCGGCCCACCCGTAGCGGGCACCGCCGTCGTGCAGGCCCCGGACGGAACGGGCCCGGACGGGGTTCGCCCCGGCGGAGCCAGCCCGGACGGAACCGGGGCCGTGACCGGGCCTGCCGCGGACGAGCGCCCCGCCCCCGAGGACCGGCTGAGGGCGGCGCGGTTCCGGCCCACCGCCCCGCTCGCGCCCGCCCCGGGGCTGGCCAGCCTGGGCCGGCTGGTGGAGCGGACCGCGGGGGCCGGGGTCACGGTGACCGTCGAGCAGATCGGCGAGCCGTGCAGCCTGCCCGCGAGCCTCGACTTGTCCGCGTACCGCATCGTGCAGGAGTCGCTGACCAACGTGGTCAAGCACTCCGGCGCCGACCGCTGCCATGTCGTGCTCGAATACGGCCTGGACAGCCTGCTGGTCGAGGTCACCGACCCAGGGGCCGGCCTGCCGTCCGGGCCGGCATCGCCTGCCCGGGCCGGCGTCGCCGTCCGGGGGAACGTTCCGACGGTCGCCGGGGTGCCGATCGGAGCCCGGGTCCCAGCCGGGGCCGGTGCCCCCGCCGGGCCGGGGCGGGCGGCTGCCCCGGCGCGGCCTCCCGTCCGCATGGGCGGCGGCCCGGAACGGGCCGGTCACGGGATCATCGGGATGCGGGAGCGGGCCAGCCTGTGCGGCGGCGACCTGCACGCGCTGCCCAGGCCGGACGGCGGCTTCGTGGTGCGGGCCCGGCTGCCGCTGGGCAGCGGCCGGCCATGACCCTCCGTGTCCTGGTCGCCGACGACCAGGCCCTGGTCCGGGCCGGTTTCCGCGGCATCGTCGCGGCCACGCCCGGGTTCACCGTGGTCGGTGAGGCCGGCACCGGCAGCGAGGCGGTCGAGCAGGCCCGCCGGCATCACCCGGACGTCGTGCTGATGGATGTCCGGATGCCGGCCATGGACGGCATCGAGGCCACCCGCCAGATCACCCGGTCGCCGGCGACGAGCGAGGTGCGGGTCCTCATCCTGACCACGTTCGACCTGGACGAGTACGTGTTCGCGGCGCTGCGCGCCGGGGCCAGCGGGTTCCTGCTCAAGAGCATCTCGCCCGGCGAGCTGCTCAACGCGATCCAGGTGATCGCGGCGGGCGACTCCCTGCTCGCCCCGAGCGTGACCCGCCGCCTGGTCGAGGAGTTCGCCCGCACGCCGCCGCTCACCCCCGCCGCCCCGGCCGGCGGCGGCGCGCTGGACGTGATCACCGCCCGCGAACGCGAGGTGCTGGCCCTGGTGGCGGCCGGCCTGTCGAACACGGAGATCGCCAAGCGCCTCGACATCACCCCGGCCACCACGAAGACGCACGTGGGGCACCTGCTCACCAAGCTCGGCGCGCGGGATCGCGTGCACCTGGTCATACTGGCCTACCAGGCGGGCCTGGCCACCCCCGCGTAGGAGACCATGACGAGCAGGCAGACAGCGGTCCCGGCGCGTGAGCCTGCCCCAGGGAGCGGGGCGCGTGAGCCTCCCCACGGGCAGGAACCTCCCCCCGGCGGCACCGCGCCCGGGCCTGCCCCGGCCGCTGCGCTGCGCGGGCCAGTCCTGGCCCGGCTGCTGCTGGCCGCCTTGCTGACCGGCGGCGTCCTGGTCGGCCTGCGGGGCGGTTTCGCGCTGCACGGCTGGCGCGGCCCCTACCACCGGGACGGGATCGCGATCGGGATCGCGCTGGAGGCCGTCCTGGCCAGCCTGCTCATCGCGCTGCTCATCCGGGGCCGCCGCCCCGGCGGCGACTTCCGGGTCCTGCGGATCCGCTCCGTGCTGCGCTTCGCGCTGCTGGCCGGGCTGGTCACCATCCCTGCGGTGCTGCTGCTGGCCGCGCCGCTGCACCCTCATCCGGTGCCGCCGCAGCCCGTGCCTGCCCAGCCGCAGCCGACGGTGTACTCCACCCCGACCCGGCCCCCGCACCCATCCGTCCCGTTCCGGCTGCCGCTGACCGGCATCCTGTACGCACTGCTCGTCCTGGCCCTGATCGGCGGGATGGTGGTGTGCGCCGTGCTGCTGCGGCGGCGCCAGCCCGGTCATGACGTGCTGCCACCCGGTGAAGCGCCACCCGAGGGCCAGCAGGGTGATCTGCGGGAGGCGGTCAGCTCCGGCCGGCGCGCGCTGGCGGAGCTGGACGACGCCCGGGCCGCGATCATCGCCTGCTACGCGGCGATGGAACGGAGCCTGGCCGCGGCCGGCGCGGATCACGAGGCCGCCGACACGCCGGATGAGTTCCTGACCCGGGCAGTGACCGGCGGCCTGGTCCGCGGGGCGGCCGCCGGGAGGCTGACCGGGCTGTTCTACGAGGCCCGGTTCTCCGCCCACGAGCTGACCGAGGCCCAGCGCGACACCGCCGTGGAGGCGCTGGAGCAGCTGGCCGCCGACCTGCGGGGTTCGTCATGACCGGCTGGCGGCCGGCCGGGCCGGAGATCATCATCGCCGCCGTGGCGGTGGCCGCGGCGGGCGCGGCGGGCTACGCCGTGGCCGGTCCCGGCGCGCTCGCGGTGGTCGCGGTGGCGGCCGGGGTGATCAGCCTGCTCGTGCTGCGCAGCCTGGTGCGCCCGATGGCGCAGGGATCCGCGCCCGAGGACGTCAGCGGTCCCGACCCGGCGGTGCCCACACCGGTGCTGTCGTCCTTCTCCCGCCAGTGGCGGCGGCGCTCCCGGCTGGCCGACGCCCAGGCCTCGATGTCGGCCTACGAGGCCGGCCTGCGCAGCCAGCTGGAGCACCTGCTCGCCTCGCGGCTGGCCGAGCGGCACGGGATCAGCCTGTACGACGACCCGGCGGCCGCCCGGCGGGTGTTCGCCGGGGGCAGCCCCGCGCACGACCGTCTGTGGCCGTGGATCGACCCCGCCCGGGAAGCCGGGCCGGCCGCAGGCGCAGGGCTGACCCCAGCCCGTGACCAGCCAGGCATCCCGTACCCGACCCTGGCCCGTCTCCTCGACCGACTGGAGCAGCTGTGACGGACAAGACCCTGACCACCGGCGAAACCGCACAGCGCTCCGGGCAGGTCCTCACCGAGGTGCAGCGGGCCGTCGTGGGGCATCAGCGAGCCCTGGAGCTGGTGCTGATCGGGATCCTGGCCGGCGGCCACATCCTGCTGGAAGACCTCCCCGGGCTGGGCAAGACGCTGATCGCCCGGTCGTTCGCGCAGGTGCTCGGCCTGGACTTCGCGCGCATCCAGTTCACCCCGGACATGCTGCCGTCGGACGTGATCGGCGCGCCCATGTACGACCAGCGGACGGCGGAGATGCAGTTCCGGCCGGGGCCGGTGTTCACCCAGCTGCTGCTCGCGGACGAAATCAACCGGACCCCGCCGAAGACCCAGGCCGCCCTGCTGGAGGCCATGGGCGAGGGCCAGGTGAGCATGGACGGGCAGACCCGCCCGCTGCCGCAGCCCTTCGTCGTGCTGGCCACCGACAACCCGATCGAGTACGAGGGCACCTACGAGCTGCCCGAGGCCCAGCTCGACCGTTTCGTGATGCGGCTGCGGCTGGGCTACCTGGACAGCGCGGACGAGGCGGCGATGCTGCAGCGGCGGCTGGACCGCCGGGCCGAGAACACGGTGCTCAAGCAGATCACCGACGCACCCGAAGTGCTCGCGATGCGGGCCGCGCTGGAGGACGTGGAGGTGTCGGCCGACCTGATCGACTATGTCGTCGCCCTGGTCCGGGCGACCCGGGAGCACCGGCAGATCCAGGTCGGGGCCAGCCCGCGGGGCGGGCTTTCCATCATCCAGCTGGCCCGCGGCCAGGCCCTGCTGCGGCTGCGGGACTACGTGATCCCGGACGACATCAAGAGCGTGGCGGTACCGGCGCTGGCGCACCGGATCACGCTGCGGCCGGAGCTGTGGGTCCGCCAGGTCAAGCCGGACGACGTGGTCGCCGGGCTGCTGGCCAGCGTGCCGACGCCGCGGACCGACCCGTCCGCGTCCCGTGCCTGACCGCCCGCCCGGGCCAGCCCAGCCCGGGCCAGCCCAGCCCGCGCCTGCCGACCAGGGGTCCACGGTCACGGTCCCGGTGCGGTGGAACCTGTCCCGGCACGCGCGCCGCCTGCTCACGCTCGCCGTGGCCGGCCTGGGCCTCGCGCTGGTGACCGGGCGGCCCGAGTTCGCCGGCGCGGCCGCCCCGGCGCTGCTGCTGCTGTCCCCCTGGCGGCCGGGCCACCCGCCGCACACCCCGGTGACAGCCAGGCTGACGGCGGGCCGGATCATCGAGGGTGAGCAGGCCGCGGTCACCGCGTCGGTCAGCGTCGCCGCGGAATACACCGCGGCGATGCTGCTGCACCCGGCGCACGAGATCGTGCCGCTGCGGTCCGCTGCCGGGCAGCGGGCCGGGTACGCCGCCGGGCACCAGGTCACGCTGCCGTTCCTGGTCAGCCGCTGGGGCAGGCGGCGGGTGGGCACCGTGGAGATCGTGCTGCGGGACCAGTGGCGGCTGGCCGAGGGCCGGGCCCAGGTCGGCCTGCCGTCGCTGGAGTGCTACCCGCGCCCGGCCACCCAGCGCACCCGGGTCGTGCTGAGCCGCCTGCCGCAGCGGCTCGGCGAGCATTCCGCGCGGGCACCCGGTGAGGGGTCGGAGTTCGCGGGCGTGCGCGAGTACGTGCCGGGCGACCGGCAGCGCAGCATCAACTGGCCGGCCACCACCCGGCGCGGCCGCCTGCAGGTGAACACGTTCCAGGCCGAACGCTCGCAGGACGTGGTGATCCTGGTCGACACGGCCTGGGACGGCGACGATGACGAGCACCACGTGGTGGACATCGCGCTGCGCGGCGCGGCCGCCGCGGCCCGGGCTTACCTGGACGCGAGGGACCGGGTGGGGTTCATCACCTACCGTTACCGGGCCCGCTGGCTGGCGCCGGGGCACGGGCAGCGGCACTACTACCGGATCGCCGAGGCCATGCTCGCCCAGGACCGGGAGTGGACCCAGGACCCCGGGTTCTCCCGGCTGCCCCGCCAGGCGCTGCCGCCCGGCGCGCTCATCCTGGTCTTCACCCCGCTGATGGATCCCCGCCTGGTGGAGACCCTGCGTGACCTGCGCCAGCGCGGCTTCCCGGTGCTGGTCATCGACGTCCTCAACGGGGAGCCCAGCGCGGGCCGGGGCCGTGCCGCGCGGCTGGCCCAGCGGATCTGGCGGATGGAGCAGCAGGCGATCCGGTTCTCCCTGCGCGAGCTGGACATCCCGGTGGCGCACTGGGACGGGGAGCAGAGCCTGGACCTCTCGCTGGCGCCGTTCACCCGCCGGGTCATGGTGACGCGCCGGTGAGCGGCGGGCGGGCTCGATGGACGGCGGCCGGGGCGCGGCCGCACGGCTGGCGCGCGGCCGGCTGGCGCGCGGCCGGCGGGTGGCGCCTGGCGGCCGGGGGATGGCCGGGGGGCGGGCGCCCGTCCTGGGCGGCGGGGCTGCCGGCCGGCCTGGGGGCCTGGTGGCGGCGCAGCGCCGTCCGCCTGGCCACGGCCTCGGGCCTGCTCGGCGCGGCCTGCGTGGCGTGGGCGGCGGTGCCGGCCGGCCCGGCGGGCCGGGCCGGACCCGCCCTGACCGTGCTCACTGCCTGCTGCGTGGCCGGCGGCCTGGGGCAGCTGGCCACGGCGGCTGTGGCGCCGCCCGGGCCCGGTGCCTATCCCGGGCCGCTGAGCCGGCTGGGCTGGTGGGGGCTGGACTGGCTGCGCCGGTTCCCCTGGGCCGAGGGAGTGCTGCTCGGCGCGCTGGCCCTGGAAGCCCTCCACCCGGCCCGGCCGTGGCACACCGCGGCGCTCGGCGTGGCCCTGATCGCGTACCTGCTGGCCACGCACCTGGCTGAATCGGCCGGCGCTCCCGGCGAAGCCGCGGCGGTGCTGCGCATCCAGGCGCCGGTGCTGGCGGCGGGGCTCGGCCTGCTGGTCCTGGCGGCGGCATCGGCGCTGCTTCCCCCGGCTGGGACCGGGCTGGCCGGCGGCTCGCTCCGGGCCGCCGCCGCCGTCGCCGCCGTCCTGGTGACCGCCCTCTGCCTCCCCGTCTGACCCCACCCCCCGCCGGCCCATGATCGTGGCGCTGTTTGCCCCGCTGGCGGCGTAACAAGCACCACGATCATGGCGTCCCCCTGCGCGGGGGCGGCGGGTTCAGCGGCCGGCGGCGTAGCCCTGCATGCCGCGGGGGTTCGCCGCCGCGTAGAGCATCCCCTGGTCCCGGGCCACGGCGCTGACCCGGCCCAGCGACCACGGCGGCCGGACCGTGACCCGGTGACCGCGGCGGCGCAGCTCATCCAGCACCGCGGCCCCGGCCCGCTCCTCCACGTCCACCGCCAGCGGCGACGATTCACGCGGGAAGAACGACGACGGGAAGTGCCGGCTGTGGAAGGCGGGCGCGTCGATCGCCTCCTGCAGGTTCATCCCGAACAGCACGTGCCGCAGGAAGAAGGCCAGCGTCCACTGGTCCTGCTGATCCCCGCCGGGCGTCCCGAAGGCCAGGTACGGCTCCCCGCCGCGCAGCGCCAGGCTCGGGGTCAGCGTGGTCCGCGGCCGCTTGCCCGGGGCGAGGCTGTTGGGCAGGCCCGGGGTGAGGGTGAACATCTGGGCCCGGGTGCCCAGGCAGAAACCGAGGCCGGGGATGACCGGCGAGCTCTGCAGCCAGCCCCCGCTCGGCGTGGCCGACACCATGTTCCCGAACCGGTCGGCGACGTCGAGGTGGCAGGTGTCCCCCCGGGTGGGCCTCGGGGTGGCGCGGGTGCCCTGGCCGGTGACCTCCCAGGCCGGGCGGGCCGCGGCCCCGGACTCTTCCGCGGTCGGCTCCGCCGAGGTCATCCCGTCCGGGACGCGCACCGCCCCGGTGACGTACCCGGGCAGCCGCGGCCCGGCGCCGCCGGGAGTACCCGGCCGCAGGTCCGGGGAGGCTGAGGGACCGACCAGGGACCTGCGCTTCGTTGCGTAGGAAGAGGACAGCAGCTCCGCGACCGGGACGTCGGCGAACCGCGGATCGCCGTACCAGGCTTCGCGGTCGGCGAACGCCAGTTTCGCGCTCTCGACCACGGTGTGGACGAAGCCCGCGCCGGCCGGGTCCATGCCCGCCACGCCGAGCCCGTCGAGCAGGGCCAGCTGCTGCAGGAAGACCGGGCCCTGGCCCCACGGGCCCGTCTTGCACACGGTCAGGCCCGCGAAGTCCAGGGTCACCGGGGCTTCGGTGCTGGCCCGCCAGCCCGCGAGGTCGGCCGGGCCGAGCAGGGCCCGGTGCCGCTCCCCGGTCACGTCCATAACCTCGGCGCCGGCCAGGTAGGAGCCGATCGTCTCGGCCACGAACCCCTCGTAGAACGCGCGCCGCGCCGCCTCGATCTGCACGTCGCGGTCATCGCCGGCCGCCTCGGCCTCGCCGAGGATCCGCTGGTAGGTCGCGGCCAGGTCCGGGTTGGCGAAGCGGGACCCGGCGGCGGGCACTCCCCCGCCCAGGTAGACCTCCGCCGAGCTGGCCCAGTGCTCGCGGAAGACCGGCTCCGCGGCGGCGATGCCCGCGCTGACCCCGGCCGTCACCGGGTAGCCGTCCCGCGCGTACCCGATCGCGTACCGCATGACGTCGCGCAGCCGCATCCGGCCGTGCCGCTGGAGCAGCAGCATCCAGGTGCCGAAGGCGGCGGGCACGCACGCGGGGAGCAGGCCGTTGCCCGGGACCAGGTCGAGGTCCAGGGTGCCGAACACGTCCAGCGTGGCGCCCGCCGGCGCGGGCCCCTGGCCGTCCAGCACGAAGACGCCCGTGCTGTCCGCGCCGCCGGTCCCGGCGTCGTAGCCGATGACCGGGGCCTCGCCGCCCAGCCCGTTCATGTGCGGCTCGACCACCTGCAGCACCAGGCCTGCCGCGACGGCCGCGTCGAACGCGGTGCCGCCCGCCTCCAGCACCGCCATCCCGGACGCGGTGGCCAGCCAGTGGGTGGAGGCCACCATCCCGAACGTCCCCGCGAGCTGCGGCCGGGTGGTGAACGAGGAACCCTGCGGCAGCATCAGCACTCCTGACGGCATGGCCCGGCCTGGCCGGGAGGGACGGCATGACCCGGCCCGGGCCGGGGCGGGCGGGATCCAGCTGCCATAATCGCCTGGCTCCCCCGGGGCAGGCAACCACGGGCCAGGCAACCACGGGCCAGGCCACCACGGGCCAGGCCACCACGGGCCGGTCAGTTACGGGCCGCGCGGACGCCGGCGGGCAGCCGCCGCAATCTCGCGCAACCGGCACGCGGCACACTGCGTCGTAAGAGTCAGGACACCCCAGGGGTCCGGCTCACGGCCCCGCCAGGACAAGGAACCGCCCATGACTTCATCCGCCCGCGCCGCCCGGCGAATCAGCGCCGCAGCCGCCCTGCTGTGCACCGGCGCCCTCGCGGCGGCCTGCGGATCGACGAGCAGCCACAGCTCCGCCGGCAGCCCGGCGTCCCCGGCCGCTTCACCGGCGGCCGCGACGCCGTCGAGCGCGCCGGCCACCAGCGCGGCCCCGGCCTCCACCGCGCCGCCCAGCACGCCCTCGGCCCCCGCGTGCTCACCGGCTGACCTGTCCGCGGTGGTCAACACCAGCCCGGGCGGTGCGGCCGCCGGCAGTACCTACTACCCGCTGAACTTCACCAACACGTCGAAGAGCCCGTGCTACCTGTACGGCTATCCGGGTGTCTCGTTCGTGACCGGCCCGTCGGGCAGCCAGATCGGCGAGCCCGCCTCGCGTAACCCGGCGGTCGCGCCGAGCACGGTCATCCTGCCGCCCGGCGGGACCGCGCACGTGACGATCCAGGTCGTTAACGCGCTGAACTACAGCAAGTCTGACTGCCAGCCGGTCACCGCGCACTGGCTCAAGGTGTTCCCGCCCGGCCAGTTCTCCGCGCTGTACGTCAAGTTCTCCGCGCTGACCTGCTCGGTGAAGCTGCCCGCCAAGCTCGGCAGCCCGCTGTCCGTGGACGTGGTGAAGGGCGGCCAGGGCCAGCCCGGCCAGGGTCTGTGAACCACCCGCCCCGCCGCCCGGCGGCCGGCCCGGGCCGGTAGCGTTCGGGTCATGGATGAGCTTCCGGCACGGGTCCGGGCTGTCTGTGATCTCGACGTCGCCGAGGCGCGCGAGTACAGCGGACGCCACGAGTACGACGGCAAGATCCAGGACCTCTCGCCCGGCGGGGTGCGGGACGGCCTGGCCCGGCTGGCGGCGGCCGCGGCCTCGGGCGGCCGGCTCGACGACCCGCACGACGAGTCCCACCTGGCCGCGTTCGAGCGGCGGGCCCAGGTCGCCTACGGCGAGGTGGAGCTGCACCGCAGCAACCCGCTGGCTCATCTGGCCGAGATGGACCTGGCCTGCTACGACCGCGAGTACGCGCCGCTGGAGGAGCGTGAGCGGGCCAAGCTGGCGCACCTGGCCCTCTGGCCCCAGGCGGTGGACGCGGCCCTGGCCTCGCTGGACCAGGTGAGCTCCCCGGTGGCGAGCGCGCTGATCTCCGGCATCCGCGGCCTGGCCGCGGGCATCCCGCCGACCGCCCCGGCGGACCTGGCGGCGAGGGCCGTCGCCGCGCACGCCCGCCTGGTCAGGCACGTCGAGATGGCCGCCAGGGAAGGGGACCCCGACGCCGCGCTGGGCGCGGCCGGGCTGCGCAGCCTGATGAGCACCTCCGAGGACATCGACGTCGACCTGGGCCTGCTCGCCGCGCGGGCCGACGCCGAGCGGGACCGGCTGCTCAACCGGCTGGCGGAGGACTGCGCCCGGATCGACGCCAGCCTGCTGCCGCTGGAGCTGTGCCGGGACCTGGTCCATGATCACCCGGGACCGGACGGGGTGATCGACGCGGCCCAGCGCGGCACCGAGCAGGCGATCGCGTTCACCCGGGACCGGAACCTGGTGCCGTACCACGACGGGGTCTGCCTGGTCGGGCCAGCACCGGAATCGCGGCGCTGGGCCATGGCGATGATCTCCACCGCCGCGCCCGGCGAGCCGGAGGCCCCGTCGTGGTTTTATGTCACGCCGCCCGAGCCCAGCTGGCCGGAGCAAGAGCAAGAGGAATGGCTGGAGGTGTTCAGCGCCACCACGCTGCCCGGCATCGTCGTGCACGAGGTCGCACCGGGGCACTTCTCGCACGGCCGGGCGCTGCGCCGGGCGGCCGGGCCGGTGCGCCGGACCCTGCACTCGGCCGCGTTCATTGAAGGCTGGGCGCACTACGCCGAGGAACTGTGTGTCGAGGAGGGATTCCGCGGCGACGACCCCCGGTTCGCGGTGGGCGTGTGGCTGGAAGCCCTGGTCCGGGTGACCCGGCTGGCCTGCGCGATCGGCGTGCACACCGCGGGCATGAGCGTTGCGGAAGGCGCCCGCCGGTTCGAGGCGGACACGCACCTGGCCGGGCCCGCCGCCCTGTCAGAGGCCCGGCGGGCCACGTTCGACCCGACGTACGGCCGCTACACCTGGGGCAAGCTCGAGATCATGGACCTGCGGGAGCAGGCCCGCAAGCAGTGGGGCAACGGCTTCACGCTGCTGCGCTTTCACACCGCGCTGATGGAGCTGGGCTCCCCGCCGCTCGGCCTGCTCGGCACGGTCCTGCAGCGCGGCTGACGGCCCGGCGCCCCGCCCGGCTGGTGATCGCGGGCGGGGGGTTGATCCGGGAGCGCGGCTGCGCAATTATTTGACTATGTCAATGACTTCCTTGCCTCCGTCAGATACCTCGGATGCCAGGACGGTGCGCGACGCGCGGGTCCGGGCGGTGCGTGAGTTCAACCGCGGCTACACGAACATGATCGGCCTGCTCCGCGGCGGCTACCTCGACTCGCCTTACTCGCTCACTGAGGCCCGCGTGCTGTTCGAGCTGGCCCACGGCGGCGAGACCGAGGTGAGCGCGCTGCGCCACTCGGCCGACATCGACGCCGGCTACCTGAGCCGGATCCTGGCCCGGTTCGAGGCGGACGGGCTGGTCACCCGGCGGCGCTCGGACACCGACGCCCGCCGCCGGGTCATCACGCTGACCAGCGCGGGCCAGCACGCGTTCCGCGGCCTGGACCAGCGGTCAGCGGAGCAGATCAGCGGGCTGCTTGACCGGCTGACCGAGGCCGATCAGCAGCGGCTGACCGCGGCCATGGCCACCATCGGTGAGGTCACCCGGTCCCGCGACCGGCCGGCGGCGTTCGTGCTGCGCGCCCCGCGGCCGGGCGACCTCGGCTGGGTGGTGCAGCGCAACGCCGCGATCTACGCCGAGGAGTACGGCTGGGACGCCAGCTACGAGGCGCTGGTCGCCCGCATCGTGGCGGACTACGCGGGACGCGCCGACCCCCGGGAAGCGGGCTGGATCGCCGAGGTGGACGGCGCACCGGTGGGCTGCGTGTTCTGCATGCGCAAAGACGACGCCGCGGCCCAGCTCCGGCTGCTGCTGGTGGAGCCGGCCGCCCGGGGGCTGGGGATCGGCGACCGCCTGGTGGCTGAGTGCCTCACCTTCGCCCGCCGGGCGGGTTACCCGCAGATCGTGCTCTGGACCAACGACATCCTCACCGCGGCGCGGCGTATCTACCAGCGGTTCGGTTTCGAGCTGGTGGACTCCGAACCGCACCACAGCTTCGGCCACGACCTGACCGGGCAGACCTGGCGGCTGAGCCTGCGCTGACGCCGGCGGCGCGCGGCGCGCGGGGGCAGGGCCGGGCGGTCAGTCCGGCACGTCGCCGGGCACGACCAGCCCGGTCTCGTAGGCCAGGATCACCGCCTGCACCCGGTCGCGCAGGCCCAGCTTGGCCAGCAGGTGCCCGATGTGGGTCTTGACCGTCGCCTCTCCAACGAAAAGCTCGCGGGCGATCTCGGCATTGCTGCGGCCGCGCGCCACGAGGAGCAGGATGTCCTTTTCCCGGGCGGTGAGGGAGGCCAGCCGGGAGGGCGCGGTGACAGCCGCCGCCGGGCGGCGCGCGAAGGACTCGATCAGCATCCGGGTCACCGAGGGGGCCAGCAGCCCGTTGCCCGCCGCCGCGGCCTGGACCGCGGCGATCAGGTCGCCGCGCGGCGCGTCCTTGAGCAGGAACCCGCTCGCCCCGGAGCGGAGCGCCTCGTAGACGTAGTCGTCGAGATCGAACGTGGTGAGCATGACCACCTTCGGGCCCGTGTCCGGGCCGCCCTGGGTGATCAGCCGGGTCGCCTCGAGCCCGTCCATGCCCGGCATCCGGATGTCCATCAGCACCACGTCCGGCCGGCAGGCCGCCACCGCCGTCACCGCCTCGGCGCCGTTGGCCGCCTCGCCCACCACGCTGATCCCGTCGGCCGCATCGAGGATCACGCAGAACCCGGCGCGGACCAGCTCCTGGTCGTCGGCCACCAGCACCCGGATCGGGGACGGGCGGACGGGCGTGCTCACCGTGCTCACTGGACTGTGCTCACTGGACTGTGCTCACTGGACTGTGCTCACTGGACTGGCAGCCGGGCCGTCACGGCGAACCCGCCGGCGCCGGTGGGACCCACCGACAGGCTGCCGCCGCAGGACGCGACCCGTTCCGCGATACCGGCCAGGCCGAAGCCGCCGGACCGGGCCCGCGCCGCGGAGTCGGCGGCCAGGCCATTCGCTGTCCCGTTCACGACCGGGACGCTGCCCCCTTCCCGGCGGCTGTCGGTGACGCTCACCGTGACGAAACCGGGCTCGTAGCACAGGGTGACCGCGGCCCGGGCCGCGCAGGCGTGCCGGACCGTGTTCGTGAGCGCCTCCTGGATGATCCGGTACGCGGTGAGATCGACGCTGGGGGCCAGCGGGCCCGGCGTGCCCTGCACGGTCAGGTCCACCGCCAGCCCGGAGCCGCGGACCTGGTCGAGCACGGCTCCCAGGCCCGCGAGCGACACCGACGGCGCGGTCTCCAGCTGATCGGCCGGCCCGCGCAGCACCCCGAGCAGCCGGCGCAGCTCGGTCAGGGCCTGGCGCGCCGTATCCGCGATTACCTCCACCGACCGTGCGGCGTCGTCCGGCCGCCCGGGCAGCAGCGAGGAGGCCGCCTCCGCCTGCACCGCCATCAGGCTGACATGATGCGCCACCACGTCGTGAAGCTCGCGGGCGATCCGGGTGCGTTCGGCCGCCGCGGCCCGGGCCACGTCGTCGTCCCGCGCCGATTCCGCCCGCTCGGCCCGGCGTTCCGCCTCCTGGACGCTGGCCTGCCGGTTCCGGACGACCACCGCCGCTCCCCAGGCCCCCAGAGTGGTCAGGGCCGACACGACGGCGTCGTAGGGCTGGGTATGGCCGGGCGACACCTGGGATTCGATGCTGCCGATCACCACCAGGACAATGACCACCCGGCGGACCGCGGGGCGGCAGTAGACCATCGCGGTATAGAACGCGATGGTGTTGGCCAGCGGGAACGGGGCGTACGCGAAGGCGAGCTGGTCATACAGGATGCGCGGGATCCCGGCCACGATGAGCACCGCGAGCGGCCATCTCCGTCGCCACGCGAGCGGCACGCACTGGGCGATGACCAGCACCAGCGCGGCCCAGAACGGGTGCAGCTGGCTGCGGTAGGGCAGCACCGACGCGACATTGACCAGGACCAGGGCCAGCGCGAGGGCCAGGTCCTGGACCCGCGGCGGGAGCGCGGCGGCCCGGGCCGTCAGCCTCGTCACGACCTGGCTCTTCACGACCCGATCGTAAGGGCGCAGGGGGCCGGGCGGCATCCTCCCGCCGGTGGAGCCGGGCGGCTCCCTCCCCGGGGGGAGGTAGGCCGGTCCCCGCGCCGCGGCTCCGCCGCGCTGCGGAGCGGGGGAAATCGCCCCGCGGCCCGATGCCGGCGGCCCGGCCCGGGGCACACGATGCTGGCATGCCGCAGAACCCGCTCACGGGAAGCGCACTCCCGTCCCGGCCGCGCCTCAGCGGGCCGGATACCGCACCAGAAGCCGCCAGCCTGCTGGCCCGCGCCCGCCGCAGCCCGCGGCTGGGCGTCATCATCGTCGCCGCCGCGGCTTTCGCGGTCGAGATGGCGGTGAGCGCCCGCTACGGCTATCACCGCGATGAGCTGTACTTCCTCGAAGCCGGGCGGCATCCGGCCTTCGGGTACGTGGACCAGCCGCCGCTCACCCCGCTGGCGGCCCGCCTGGCGGCGCTGCTGTTCGCCAACTCCCTGGCCGGGCTGCGGGTGCTGCCCGCGCTCGGGCTCAGCGCCCTGGTGCTGCTCACCGCGGGCATGAGCCGCATCCTGGGCGCGGGACGCGCCGGGCAGGTGCTGGCCGCGGTGTGCGTGGCCAGCTGCGCCGAGTTCCTCGGCGCTATGCACCTGATGAGCACGACCACGCCGGACTTCGTGGCCTGGGCCGTGCTGCTGTACCTGGTGCTCCGGCTGCTGGACAGCGGCGAGCCCCGCTGGTGGCTGGCTATCGGCCTGGTCACGGGCGTCGCGGCCGAGGCCAAGTGGACCATCTGGGTCCTGGCCGCGGCGGTGGTAGCCGGGTTCGCGCTCACGCCGCAGCGGCGGCTGCTGCGCAGCCGGTACCTGCTGCTGGGCGTGTTCATCGCGGTGGCGCTGGCCGCCCCGGACCTCATCTGGCAGGCCGCCCACGGCTGGCCGAACCTGCAGGTGTTCCGCCAGCTGCAGACCGCCGCCGGGCACAACCGGGCGGTCTACTGGCCGGCGCAGCTGCTCTACACGGGTTTCGCGCTCGCCCCGATCTGGGTGGCCGGGCTGATCTGGTGCCTGCGCAACGAATCGGCGCGCCCGTTCCGGCCGGCCGCGATCGCGGCGGCGGCGACCATCGCGGCGCAGTTCATCCTGGGTGGTAAGCCGTACTACTCCGGCGGCGCCTACACGTTCCTGCTCGCGGCCGGCTCGGTGCCGGCCGGGCGGTGGCTGTTCCCCGGGCCCGGGACCGCGGGCCGCGCGTGGCGGCGGGCCCTGCTGATCGCGGGGGCGGCTGCCACCCTGGTGGCCGTGCCCATCGCCATCCCCGTGCTGCCCGCCGCCAGCCTGCGGGCGGTGCCGTTGCAGAACATCAACTACGACCTGGCCGAGACGATCGCGTGGCCCCGGGAGGTAGCGCTGATCGCCCGCGAGTACGACACGCTGCCCGCCGCGCAGCGGGCCAGGACCGCGGTGCTGGCCGGCAACTACGGTGAGGCGGGGGCGGTTGACCGCTACGGCCCTGGCCTGGGTCTTCCCCGGGCCTACAGCGGCGCCAACAGCTTCTGGCTGTGGGGGCCGCCGCCGGCCGCGGACCGCTCCGCGATCGTGATCAGCCTGGATCCGTCTTTCCTGCGCCGCGAGTTCCGCCACGTGCGCCAGGTCGCCACGTTCTACAACGGCCTGGGGGTCAGCGACGATGAGCAGGGCTCGCCGGTCTACCTGGCCACCGGGCTCAGGCAATCGTGGGCCCGGGCCTGGCCCGCGTTCCGCGACTTTTCCTGACCCGGCGCGCGGGGGCCGCCGCCACCCCCGCGGGGCCCGCGGGGGTGGCGGCGCGGCTAGCATCGTCATGGCGCTCCAGACGCGAGGACGGGGACGATGCCGGGACCGGAACTGCTGCCCGAGGCGGGCAGGCCAGCAGGGGGCACGACCGCACGGGTCATCCCCGGGCGGGGTGCGCCCAGGCGGGCTGCGGCCGGGCGGGCCGCCCGCGCGGCCGTCGCCGCGTGCCTGGTCGTGCTGGCCGCGGCCGGCCTCACCGGCTGTTATGCGAAAGCCAGCGCCGCCCCGTCCATCGAGCTGTTGACGGCCGTGGTGCCGCAGCCCGCGGTGCCCGGCGAGACCACCGCCTACCTGGTTATCCGGAACAACAGCGGCCCGGACCGGCTGCTGCGCGTCCGCACCAGCGTGGGCGGCCGGGTCGCGTTCCGGGCGCCCGGCGGACGCGGCAGCCAGATCATGCACACGGTCCCGGCGATCAGCATCCCGGGGCACAACATCATCCGGCTGCTGCCCAACAGCGTGCACCTGCTGATCACCGGGGCCAGGCCGATGCGCGGCGCCAAGGAGATCACCCTGACGCTCGTTTTCGCCCACGCCGGGACCATGTCGGTGATCGCCCAGGTCACCAACCCGGAGACCGGCGGCAGCAGCTACTTCCTGAACTCCTGACCAGCGTCCTGCCCGGGAGGGGAACCCCGCCGAATGGACTGGCTGTATCACATCGCGACCGTGCCGGACTGGGAGCAGGCCCGCCGTGACGGCGAGTACCGGACGTCGACCCGCGGCCGGTCGCTCAGCGAGGAGGGCTTCATCCACGCGAGCACGGCCGCCCAGGTCCTGCCGGTCGCCAACGCGCTGTACCTGGATGAGCCGGAGGACCTGGTCCTGCTGGTGCTCGACACCGGCCGCATCGGACCCGAGATCCGCTGCGAGCCGGTGCCCGGCTGGGCGGATCCTTTCCCGCACGTCTACGGGCCGCTGACCGTGGCGGCGGTGGTCCGGGCGGTGCCGCTGGATCGTGACGCGGCGGGGAGATTCCGCTGGCCGGCCGGGCTGGAACGGCCGTGACCGGGCTGGCCCCGCAGGACGCGCCCGCGCGCGGCGGGCCAGCGGGCGGCCCGCCCGTGCTCTACGTGATCGCGTGTGCCGCGCCGCCCGCCGCCGGGGTGGGCCAGCTGGTCGGCCTGGCCCAGCGGCGTGGCTGGGACGTGTGCGTGCTGGCCACCCCGTCGGCCCGGCGGTTCACCGACACCGCGGCGCTGGAACGGCAGACCGGGCACCCGGTCCGCAGCGACTACAAGAACCCGGGCGAGCCTGATGTGCTGCCGGAACCGGACGCGGTGATCGTCGCCCCGGCCACGGTCAACACGGTCAACAAGTGGGCCGCGGGGATCTGTGACACGCTCGCGCTCGGCATCCTCGTCGAGGCCATCGGGAAGCGGCTGCCGATCGTGGCCCTGCCGTCCACCAACCAGGCGCACGCTGCGCACCCCGCGTTCACCGAGAACATCGGCAAGCTGCGCTCCTGGGGCGTCTGCGTGCTGTTCGGCCCGGACGTCCACCCGCTGGCCGGGGCCGGCGGCAGCGAACCCGGCCCGTTCCCCTGGGCCGCCACCCTGGACGCGCTCGGCGCGCCCGCAGGCAGGACCCCGCCCGCCGCGGGCGACTGACCCCCGGGGCCCGGCGGGCTGCGCATCCGGGTCGCGCCCGGCACCGGATACTTGCCGCCGCAGGATTCGCGACATATCGTGTGGGCCGGAGCGCGGCGGGGGATGCGGAGGATCACATGGTGATGCGCGGCGACGTTCGGGCCAGTGACGCGGGCCGGGAGGCAGCCGCCTTCCCTGACCCCTGGCTGGCCGCCGGGGGGCAGCCAGGCGGCCGTCCTTACCTCGCGGACCAGGCCCGCCAGGGCCTGGCCCGGCTGCGCCGCCGCGTCCTGCTGGCCCTCGCCGTGGTCACGGTGGGCGGCGTGGCCCTGGTGTCCTTGCTGGCCGGCCTGGTCTTGTTCCACGTCGGGTGGCTGGGCATCGCGCTGGCCGTCCTGCTGGGCCTCGGCGCCGTCGCGGTGGCCGCCGCCGGCGGCCTGGCCTGGCTGGCCTGGCGGATGTGGCGCCGGGGGGCCTGGCTGGAAGCCCTGCCCCTGCTGGCCGGGCAGCCCTGGCTCAGCCGCGTGGTGTGGGCCGCCCGCCTGGTCTGGACGGGTCACTCGCTCTGGCGGCTCCGCGCCCGCCTGCGCCCCGCGTCCCGCTACTGAGCCCCCGCCGCGGCAGGACCACCCCCGCGGCGGCCGCGGCGGCCCGCGGTCACGGGGTAACGATGGCGAAGCCCGGATCCGGAGTGTCCAGCAGAACCCAGCCGACCAGGTTCAAGCTGCCTGGACCCAGCCAACCGGGCCCAGCCGGCCGGGTCAGGCGTGCGCGGTGGCCCGCAGCGGGACGACGAGGTAGCGGAACTCCGGCTGCTCCTGATCCGCGTCCGGATCGCCCTGGCCGTGGGCCGGGACCCGGGTGATCAGCGCGGGCTTGGCCGGGCTGGTGAACTCGATCCTGAGCAGCCCGGGATTGGCCGGTCCCGTGCCGCCAGCTCCCGTGCCGCCACCTCCCGTGCCGCCGGGTCCCGTGCCGTCGGGATCCCCGCTCTCCTCGCTCGCGGCATCGTCCGCGTCCGCGGCGTGCGGCCGGGCCTGCCCCGGCACGGCCGCGGCGGCGAGGCCGTCGAGCAGGTAGTGCGGGTTGAACGCGATCACGGGCTCATCACCGCGGAAATCAGCGGGGACCGTCTCGACCGCCCGCGCCCGGCCCTCGGTCTGCGCCTCGATCTGGACGCGGCCCGGGCCGAACGTGAGCCGGACCGGGCTGGCCCGGTCGGCGACCAGGGAGACACGGCGGACCGCCTCGGTGAACGGCCCGGCCGGCACGTCGGCACGGCAGCCGAACTCGGTCGGGAAACGGGACCGGTACCGGATGAACTCGCCGCCGATCAGCCGCGTGGTCAGGCGGCGGCCACCGATCCCGAAGCCGATCATGCCCTCGGCGGGCCGGGGCTCGTCCGCCGGTTTCCCGGGCGCGCCGGGCCCGAAAGCGACCAAGACCGGCGATCCCGGGGTCATCGCCCGCGCGGCGTCCGCCAGCGTCCGCGCCGGGACCAGGGCGACCGCGCGCAGCCCGGGCTGCACCGGCTCCCACGCCATCTCGCGCACCGCCAGGCGGTACCGGTCGGTCGCGGCGAGCGTGAGCGTCGCGCCGTCGATGTCCAGGCAGACCCCGGTGAGCATGGGCAGCGTGTCGTCCCGGCTCGCCGCCGCCACGACCTGGCTGATGGCCGCGCCCAGGACCCCGCCGTCCACGGTGCCGGCCAGCGGCGGCGGGGCGGGCAGCTCCGGGTACTCCTCAGCGGGCAGGGCGACCAGCGAGAATTCCGCGCTGCCGCAGGCCAGGTTCACCACGTCCGCGTCGGTGGTGATCTCGACAGCGAGGGCCGGGAGGCTGCGGGTGATCTCGGCGAGGAGCCGGCCCGGGACGATGACGGTACCGGGCTCCCCGACCTCGGCCTCGATCTGCGCGGTCGCGGAGACCTCGTAGTCGAAGCAGGACAGGGTGAGGCCGGCTCCGCCTCCAGGCGCAGGCCGGACAGCACCGGGACCACCGGCCGGGTGGGCAGGGCGCGGGCCACCCAGGCCAGCGCCTCGGCCAGCACGTCCCGATCGACCCTGATTTTCATGTCCGAGCCCTCCGCCACCATGGTCATGAGGACGCTCCCGCCCTCGTGACCCGAGGACGTTCCCGCCCGGGCGGCCCCGGGATTGCCTGGGTGCCGCCAGTCCGATACTGGCACGGCACACCGACAATCCGGGCCCGTCCGGGCGGGCAGGTCCCGGGATGACGCTGGCTCGCCCAGGCCAGCCCGGCCAGGCCGGCCCGTTAAGGCGGCCGTATGGCTGCCCCGTCCAGGCTGGCCGCTTAGGCCGGCCCGTTACGGCCGGGCTAGTGAGGCCGACTCGACGAGCCCGGGCGGCGCGGACCCGAGCGTGGCCTGGATGGCCTCGGCCAGGGCCCGGGCCGACTCGGCGGTCAGCTCGACGGCCACCCGGGCCGACGGCCCCTGCCCGGGGTTGAGGAAGTCGATGTTCAGCGTGTGCTCGGCGGGCGCGTGCACCGGATGATCGAAATACACGCTCGCCTCGGTGAGCTTGAACCACCCAGCCGGGCCCTTGCCGCTGCCGCTGACGTCAACGTTCTCGGTGAGGTACGTGCACATCCGCGGTCTCCCTTCAGCTGGCCAGGAAGCGGCCGTAGAAGTCCCAGATCTTCTGCCAGCCGTCGTTCGCGGCCTCGGGCCGGTACGAGGGGCGGTTCACCGCGAAGAACCCGTGCCCGGCGTTCTCGTAGCTGTGGAACTCGAACGTCTTGCCTGCCTCGACCAGGGCCTTCTCCAGCTCGGCGACCTGCTCCGGTGACGGGTGGGAATCCTCGGCCCCGAACAGCCCGAGCAGCGGGCAGGACAGCTCCGGCGTCCGGCCGACGATCGGGCCGACCTTGAGCGGCATGCCCTCGGGGGGCGTGCCGACCACGAACGCGCCGTAGCAGTCCACCGCCGCGTCGAGCGGCAGGCTCACGCCGGCCAGGAAGGACTGCCGCCCGCCGGAGCAGTAGCCGATCGTGCCGGCCTTGCCGTTGGAGTTCGGCATCGCCCGCAGGTACCCGACCGCGCCGCCCACGTCGCCGACCAGCCGCTCGTCCGGCACCCCGCCCGCGGCCCGCACCGTGGCCGCCGCGTCGTCCGGGCTGGCGCCGGGTGCCTCCCGCCAGTACAGGTTGGGGCATACGGCGTTGTAGCCGTGCGTGGCGAACGTCCTGGTGATCTCCTTGGTCTGCGCGTCGTACCCGGGCATGTGATGGATGACCACGACCCCGCCGAACGGCCCCGGCCCGAGCGGCCGGGCCAGGTACGCCTCTATCTGGTCCCCGCCGGCCCCGGCCAGGCTGATGGTCTCCGCCTGAATCGCGTCGTACATGAAGCGCCCTCTTCCTCTGTGTCGTCTTCCCGCGCTGCGCTGGTGGTGCCAGGCCCGCCGCATTCGATTGCGCCGTGGCCGGGCTGTTACTTGTGCCCAGGCAACTATCACATCCTGCCAGCAGTCCCGGCGGCTGAGGCCAGGGCCCGACTGCCCGACGTATCGCTCGGCCTCGGGCAGAACTTCGGGGACGACCGGCCGGCTGCCCGCCCGATCGTAGCGTTACGTGATGTGACATATACTCAGAGTTACAATATGCGCAAAGAACCCTCAAGAGAGGAAATGTGACATCAGATGCCGATCGCCGAATGCGGCTTCCTGCTTCCGTCCTTTGCGGATAGCGGATGACACAGGCGACGGTCAAGAGTGACCGCATCTCAGGCTCGCGGAATCGATGGGCGCTAATCGGGGCCAGCATCGGGCTGGTGGGCCTCATCGGCGTGGTTACGGTTGGTTCCCTGGTGACGAGCAATGCGGCCGGGACGAGTGCCCGCGCAGTCCGAGTCGCCGACGCGTATGCTCACGCGGCATCCGCGATCGCCGCCGAGGAGTCTCTCGAGCGGAAGTACCGCCTCCAGCCCGGCCCCGGCCCGAAGGCAGCCCATACAGCGGCTGAGGTCTCCCTCCAGCAGGCCATGGGGCAGGTGGCCGTCCTGGGTGGCAGCGCCGATCGAAACCTGGCGAGAGTGGTGATGCGCGAGCACAAGGCCTATATCGCAGCCAGCGCACAGTTGTTCGCGTCCGTCGATCGCCACGATCCGCTGGCCGTGACGAACTCTATAGACGCCCGGACTGTGGACCCGGTCTTCCACGCGATGGAAGAGCAGATTTATGGCGCGGCCGCGAAACACGAATCCACGGCTCTCAGCGCCGCAGCGTCGGTCCGCAGTATTGGCCGTTTTGTGCTCTTGGTTGATCTGGTCACGCTGCTGGCGGGAATCGGCCTGCTCGTGGGGGCAGCGGTCGTCGTGACCCGTTACCAGCGGGCCCTTCACTCCGAAAGTGAGCACAACCGGTATCAGGCCCTGCACGACCCGCTGACCGACCTTCCGAACCGGACCCTGTTCCAGGACCGGACCAGTGTGGCCCTGCGCACGGCGGCCCGCTCGGGCGCCACCGTGGCCGTGTTGCTCCTGGATCTCAACCGGTTCAAGGAAGTCAACGACACCCTCGGCCACCACTACGGTGATCAGCTCCTGCTTCAGGTGGCCGATCGGCTCAGGGAATCCCTGCGTGATGCCGACTCCGTGGCCCGCCTCGGTGGCGACGAGTTCGCGATTCTTCTCCCCATTTCTGGATGGGAAGAGGCACTGGTGGCCACCCAGCGCGTTGGTGCCGCCCTGCATGAGCCGTTCTCCATGTACGACATCGCTCTCGACGTCAACGCCAGCATCGGGATGGCCCTCTCCGAAGCCGGCGACGACGTCGAGACACTTCTGCGTCACGCCGATGTGGCCATGTACGAGGCTAAGGCCGCCCACCACCCATTCGCCCGCTACGAGGCGTCTCACGACGACAACGATCTCTCCCGGCTCGTCCTCCTCGGCGACCTGCGCCGGGCCGTCGCCGCCGGCGAGCTGACCATGTACTACCAGCCCAAGATCAACTCTGACACGGGCGAGCTGAGCAGTGTCGAAGCCCTCGTCCGCTGGCAGCATCCCACGCTGGGATTGCTGCAGCCCGACGACTTCATCCCGCTCGCCGAGAGCACCGCGATCATCCATGGGCTCACGACCGAAGTGCTGCGGCTCGCGCTGACCCAGGCCCGGCAGTGGGCCGACGCAGGACGCCCGATCCCCGTCTCGGTGAACATCTCGGCCCGCTCCCTGCTCGACCCCACCTTCCCGGCCCAGGTACGGGAACTTCTGGACGCCCATGGCGTCCCGCCACAGCTGTTGAGCCTTGAGCTGACCGAGACCGCAGTCATGACCGACCGCGACCTCGCCCTCACCGTCCTCCAAGCCCTCGACGCCATGAACGTGTCGCTGAGCATCGACGACTTCGGTACCGGTTACTCGTCCATGTCGTACCTCAAGACCTTGCCGGTCAAGGAACTGAAGATCGACCGCTCGTTCGTGATGGGCATGGCGCACGACCCTGACAGCGCCGTCATCGTGCGCTCCGCCGTCAACCTAGGGCACAACCTCGGGATGACCGTCGTCGCGGAGGGCGTCGAGGATGGCATGGCCCGAAGCGAGCTGGCCGGCATGGGTTGCGACCTGGTGCAGGGATACGAGATCTGCAGGCCGGTCCCGGCCAGAGAACTCGAGCTGTGGATCGAGACTCACTTCGTTACGCCGGAGGCCTCCCGCCAGTAGAGGTTCGGGGTATACGGCGCTCCTGCCGGGAGAAATGAAAGACTCCTTCCCATGACTTATCTCGCCGCACCCGATCGTTATGAGCACCTGCCTTACCGCCGCTGCGGGCGCAGCGGGATCGAGCTGCCCGAGGTATCCCTCGGGCTCTGGCAGAACTTCGGGGACGACCGGCCGGTTGACGCCCAGCGGGCTATCCTGCGGCGCGCGTTCGACCTCGGGGTGACCCATTTCGACCTGGCGAACAACTACGGCCCGCCCTACGGCTCCGCCGAGATCAACTTCGGCCGGATCCTGCGTGAGGACCTGCGGCCGTACCGGGACGAGCTCGTCATCTCGACCAAGGCCGGCTACGACATGTGGCCCGGCCCGTACGGCGACCACGGATCCCGCAAGTACCTGCTGGCCAGCCTGGACCAGTCGCTGGGCCGGATGGGCCTGGACTACGTGGATATCTTCTACAGCCACCGCGCCGATCCGGACACCCCGCTGGAGGAGACGATGGGCGCGCTGGCCACCGCGGTCACCTCGGGCCGGGCCCTGTACGCCGGCATTTCCTCCTACTCGGCGGAGCGGACCCGGGAGGCCGCGGCGATCCTGCGCGAGCTGGGCGTGCCGGCCCTCATCCACCAGCCCTCCTACTCCATGCTCAACCGCTGGGTCGAGGAGGAGCTGCTGGACACCCTCGGCGAGGAAGGGATCGGCTGCATCGCGTTCTCGCCGCTGGCCCAGGGGCTGCTGACCACGAAGTACCTGAATGGCGTGCCGGACGATTCCCGGGCGTCGCGCAACGGCTCGCTCAGCCGTGACCAGATCACCGAGCAGAACCTGGTGCACGTCCGTGCCCTCAATGAGATCGCCCGCGATCGGGGCCAGTCCCTGGCCCAGATGGCCATCAGCTGGACGCTGCGCGACGAGCGGGTCACCTCGGCGCTGATCGGGGCGAGCAGCGTGGGGCAGCTCGAGGAGAACCTCGCCGCCGCGGGCAGGTCGTCGTTCACCGCGCAGGAGCTGGCCGCGATCGACGGGCATGCGGTGGAGGCCGGGATCAACATCTGGGCCGCGTCGAGCCGGAACTGATCAGCAGATCCGTCCCGCCTCGCCCGTATCCGACCGGTAACAACGAGAAAAGGGTGGAGAGTAGCGCGGCGATGCGAGATGCTCTGCCGGTACAAGTTCCCGCATTACCAGCCAGGAGGGAGCATCGCTATGGGCGCGGCCGGGCTGGGCCTGTATGGCCTCCTCGCCGTTTTCCTGGGGGCGTGCATCGGCTGGTGGTCCCGGCGGGCCGCGGGCGCCCACGGCGACATGAAGGTAAACAAGGCGCGGGTGCCCACGTTCCGGCGCAGCCGGAACAGGGCCGGGATCATCGTGGTCGTCCTGGTGGTCATCGGGCTGCTGGCGATCAAGGCGCTCGTGGTGGCGGCGAGCCGTGGCCAGCTGAGCCGTGGCCAGCTGAGCGCGCGGCGGCCCGGGCGGCCGCGCACTGGCCGCTCAGGCGGGCGTGATCCCCTGGGGGAACCTGAACACCTGGTGCGGGTCGTAGGTCTTCTTGATCCGGGCCAGCCGCGGGTAGTTGGCGCCGTAGTACGCCTGCCGCCAGTTCGCCAGGTCCGGGTCCACGTAGTTCTGGTAGCACTGGCCACTCGCCCACGGCCGCATCGACGCGTAGTAGGACCGCAGCCAGGCGTGCTGCCGGGCCACCCCGGCCGCCGAGCCGCCCTCCTTCCAGCTGGTCGAGTACTGGGCGAGGAACAGCGAGTCCCGGTGCACGAACGCGGTCGAGGACGGGGCCGGCCGGTTGAGTGCGCCGCCGAAGGCGTCGAAGGCGATGGCGCCGACCCCGCCCGCGGCGCCGCGCACCCCGCGCATCCGCTCGATGCCCGCCACCAGCGCACGGATGCCCGCGGGCGGGATCTTCCGGGTGAAGAAGTCGGACTTGGCGTAGGACGGGACCCGGACCAGCTTGCCGTTGGGCGTCTGCGATGGCAGGTGGCACTCAGACACCGACAGTGTCCTGCAGCCCGCCTCGAGCATCATCGCGGCCTGGTACGAACTCTCGAACGGCTGCCCGGACGCCGCGGTCCCGACCCGCGCGTAGAGGCGGCGCAGCAGGGCCTGGCAGGCATGCACGCTGCCCAGGTAGGTCCCGCCAACCTGGATGACCGGCGCCGGCCCATGCGGAGCCGCGCTCATGTGCAGGTTGGACCACAGGTCATCGGGCTGGTATGGCGCCCAGGACTGCCAGCCCTCCACTACCCGGGCCGCCTGTGACCACGGCCAGGACAGGAAGAACAGCACCAGCCGGGACAGCCGGTGGGTGCGGAACGTGAACGCCGTGGCGATCCCGAAGTTGCCGCCACCGCCGCCCCGGCAGGCCCAGAACAGGTCGCTGTGGCCGGACGCGCTGCAGTTGCGGACGGCACCGTCCGCGGTGACGATCTGCACCGACTCCAGGGCGTCACTGGTCAGCCCGTAGGCCCGGCCCAGCACCCCGACCCCGCCGCCGAGCGTGAGGCCGGCCACGCCGACCGTGGGGCACGATCCGCCCGGCACGGCCAGGCCATGCGCGGCGAGCCGGTTGTACAGGTCGATCAGGTGCAGGCCGGTCCCGACCCGGATCGTCTGCCCCTTCCCGGCCTGGAACGAGTTCATCGCGGTCACGTCCACCATGAGCCCGGTCGTGCCGGGCGTGCTGGACCAGCCCGCGTAGCTGTGCCCGCCGGACCGGGCCGCGACCGGCAGCCCGAACTTGCGGACGAAGGCCAGGCAGGCACTCACGTCACGGGGGCCGGCACAGTAGGCGATGCCGGCCGGGTGCTTGTCGTCGAAACGCGGGTCGAAGAGTTCCTTCGCTGTCGGGTAGACCTTCATCCCCGGGCGGATCAGCTTGTGCGTGGACAGGGCCCGGCGCAGCGCCTCCCAGTCGCTGACCCCCGGAGCGGCCTGCTGGGCCACGGCCGCCCGGTGGCCGTGGCCCAGCAGGCCGCCCAGCGGCACGGCACCGGCGGCCGCCCCGGCCAGCGCGAGGAATCGGCGCCGGGCCGGCCCGGACTCCGGGGCCAGCGGGAGCGGTCCCGGGTCCTCCCCCGGCCAGGGGCCGGAGCCCGCCTCGTCGTCATACGGCCGCACTTCGCTGCCCATGGCTGCCCCCAGTTCCCCGCCTGCGCCGCTCTCGCTGCATCCCGGGCGCGCTCGCCACCGGGCGCCACGAGCTGGCCCGATACTTGTACAGACGCGCGATATCACTCTTTGGTTGTGCGATGTCACAGAACGCCGGCCAGATCTTCGTTGCGGAAAAGAATTTGACCTACTCAAGCAATCCCGGCTATGTTTGACCTACTCAACTATTGAGCGGCTCAGGGGTTGCCGCGGACCGGCGGGGGGAGGCAGGAGGCACCATGACTCAGCGCTCCGATGAGACTCAGCTTGACCTGGACCTCCTGGATGCCCTGGGCGGCCTGATCGCCCGGCTGCTGGCCGAGGGTGAGCGGCTGGCCAAGGACTGCGGCGTCCCGGCCTTCTTCATCAAGGCGCTGCACCTGATCGACGGCCCTCTGGCCATGAAGGAACTGGGCCAGCGGATGCACTGTGACCCGTCGTTCGTGACGAACATCGCGGACATGCTGGAAAAGCGGGGCCTGGCCGTCCGGGAAAGCGACCCGGCCGACCGTAGGGTTAAGCGGCTGGTCCTGACCAGCGCGGGCCTGGACATGAAGCACCAGATGGAACAGGCGATGCTGGACCGCTCGCCGTGGCGCCAGTACCTCAACAACGAGGAGCGCGCCACCCTGATCACCCTGATCCACAAGATGGCGCCGCCGCTGAGCGCCACCAACGCCGCCGACTGCCCGGCCGAGGAGGTGACCAGCTTCCTGGCATCTGCTGCCACTCCCCCGGCCGGCTGACCCGCCGGACCGATCTGATCCCCGGCCGCGGAGCGGCGGCCGGAGCGCACGCCGGTGAGTAGCGGCCTCTCTCTTCGTCCCCCATACGTACGCACGCGGCGCAGCCGCGGCCTTGGTTCACTATGCCCTGACAAGGAGACGGCATGAGCTCCACACAGCCCGCGGCCGGAGGCGCCACCGCACGTGGCGCGGCCGCCGGCCCTGTCCAACGCCATCTCGGCCTGGCCCTGGTGGTGATCGCCACCGCACAGCTCATGGTGGTGCTCGACGCGACCATCGTGAACGTTGCGCTCCCCCATGTCCAGCAGGCCCTCGGGTTCTCCGGTACCGGCCTGGAATGGGTCGTCAACGCCTACGCGCTGACCTTCGGCGGCTTGCTGCTGCTGGGCGGCCGGGCCGGGGATATCCTCGGCCGGCGGCGCGTGTTCATCGCCGGGATCATCCTGTTCTCGGTGGCGTCCCTGCTCGGCGGCTTCGCCACTACCCAGGCCTGGCTGCTGGCGGCCCGGGCGCTGCAGGGGGTCGGCGGCGCCATCATCGCCCCGACGGCCCTGTCCCTGATCACCACCACGTTCCCGGAGGGCCCGCCCCGCAACCGCGCGATGGGCGTCTACGCCGCGATGAGCATCGGCGGCGCCGCGGTCGGCCTGATCGCCGGCGGCCTGCTCACCACCTACCTGTCCTGGCGCTGGGTGCTGTTCGTCAACGTCCCGATCGGGGCCGTGGTCGCGATCCTCGCGCCACGGGCGTTCGCCGAGACGGAGCGGCGGCCGGGCCGGTTCGACCTGCCGGGCGCGATCACCAGCACGCTGGGCCTGGCGGCCCTGGTCTACGGCCTGACCAGCGCGGCTACCACCCCGAACGGCGTGTCGCACTGGGGCGACACCAAGGTGATCGCCTCGCTCACGGCCGCGGTCGTGCTGCTGGTGTCGTTCGTCATCATCGAGGCGCGCAGCCCGCACGCTCTGATGCCGCTGCGGATCTTCCGCAACCGGAACCGGTCTGCGGCCAACCTGATCATGCTGTGCATCGGCACCGCGATGTTCGGGATGTTCTTCTTCCTGACCATCTTCGTGCAGACCGTGTGGGGCTACAGCGCCCTGAGGTCCGGCATCGCCTTCCTGCCGATGGTGGCCACCATCATGGTGATGGCCGGGGTCAGCGCCCAGCTGGTGCCCCGGATCGGGGCCCGGCCGCTGCTGATCGCCGGGTCAGCGATCGGCGCGGGCGGCATGTTCTGGCTGTCGCGGATCACCGAGCACAGCACCTACACCGGAGGGCTGCTCGGACCCCTGATCGTCACCGCGGCCGGGCTGGGCATGCTGTTCATGCCCGTCACCCTGATCGCCCTGTCGAAGGTCCCGGACCGGGACGCGGGCCTGGCGGCCAGCCTGCCCAACGTCGGCCAGCAGGTCGGCGGCTCTATCGGGCTGGCCCTGCTCGGCACCGTGGCCTGGACCGTGGTGTCCAACACCGCGCGGCATTCGGCTGAGGCCGCGAAGGCGGCCGCGGCGACCGCCGCCAAGGCCGGCCATCCGGTGCACGTCTCCACCTCCGAGGCGAAGTCGGCCGCCCTGGCGATCTACCATCACGCGCTGGCGGTCGGGTTCTCCCGCGGGTTCGAGGTGTCGGCCGGGATCATGGTGATTGCGCTGGTCGTGGTGCTCGCCGCCATCCGGGTGACGCGCGCGGACCTGGCCGGGGCCCAGACCCAGGTGTCCAGCCCGGCCGGTGACGCGGTGACCCGGGAAGCAGTCGAGGTCGAGTTAGCGTAACCGGATATAAGGCGATGGCCGGCGGGATCTTCCCGCCGGCCATCGTGCGTAGGCGGCGCCGCTGCGGAGCTCACGGCGGCGGACCCGGGCCGGGACCAACGCCCCTGACGCGGGGTAACCGCGCTGCTCATGCTGGGTGTGGCAGTGCCCTCCAGGCGGCAGCGCCCAGGAGGCAACGTCCAGGAGGTGAACCAGTGCGCATCGTCATCGTCTACGAGAGCTTGTTCGGCAACACGCATGAGGTAGCCGAGGCCATCCAGGACGGGATCCGCTCGGCCATGCCGCACGCGCAGGTGTCCTGCCTGCGGGCGGCCGAGGCCAACCGGGTCGCCGCGCTCGGCGCGGACCTGGTCGTCGTCGGGGGCCCGACGCACGCCCACGGGATGACCTCCTCGGTCACCCGGAAAATGGGCCTGAAGGCTGAGCAGCGGGTCCCGGCCATGGTGCCGGGCCACGCGGCCGAGCCGGGCGCCGCCGGCCTGGGAGTCCGGGAGTGGTTCCACGGGCTCCCGCGGGCGGCGGCGGGCAGCCTCGGGGCGGCTTTCGACACCCGGGGCGAGGTCCGGATGGCGGGCGGCGCCGCGAACGGGATCGCCCGGCGGCTGCGCCACCGCGGCTACGAGATGGTGGCGCCGCCGGCCGGGTTCATCGTGGAAGACGTGGAGGGGCCGCTGCGGCCCGGTGAGCTTGAGCGGGCCCGCGCGTGGGGCGCCGGCCTGCTGCGCTAGCCCCGGCCGGAGCGCGGTGGCGGCCGCGCGGGATGTCGGCGCCTCCTCGTAGCATCACCCGCATGACGGCTGCGATCGACTACACCGAACCAGGCCCGCTGACGGCGCTCGGCGATGTCAGCCCGGCGGCGCTGGACGGCATCGCGGCCGGGCCCGTTCGACGTCTGCCGGCCGGTGCCCAGCCTGGTGATCCAGCCGGCTGATGCACAGGCCCTGGGCCTGCCGCCCGAACGGTTCAGCGAGAACCAGATCCGCCCGGCCGCCGCGCTGATCGGGGCGCTGCTGGCGCAGGATCCGCAGCCGGTGGCCGTGCCCCGCGACCCGGGCCGCCGGGTCGTCGGCACCTGCCGCCACTTCGCGGTCCTGAGCTGCGCGCTGCTCCGCTACCGCGGGATCGCGGCCCGCGCCCGCTGCGGCTTCGCCACCTACTTCCAGCCGGGGCAGGGGCTGGATCACTGGATCACCGAGTACTGGGACGGCCAGGACGCCCGCTGGGTGCGGATCGACTCGGAAATCCTGGGTCAGTCGGTCCTGGAACGGCCTGATGACCTGCGCCCGGGCGAGTTCCTCAGCGGCGGTGAGGCATGGGCGGCCTTCCGCCGGGGCCGTCTGGACGCCGCGGCCTTCGGCGTGCCGGGCACGGATAACTGGGGGCCGGCCGAGATCCGCGGCAACGCCATCAAGGACCTCGCCGCGCTGAACAAGGTCGAGATGCTTCCCTGGGATGAGTGGGGCCGGATGACCGCCTCGTACCAGGGCGAGACCGGGGCCGACTACGACGAGCTCCTCGACACGATCGCCGCCGTATGCGCGGGCGACGACCCGGCCGCCGTCCGGGACCTCTATGCCCGCGATGAACTCCAGGTGCCTGCCGGGCTCATCTGCTGACGGCCGCCCGCCTGGCCGCACCTCCGGCCGCCATGAGCGGGAAAGCAAACGCCCCGGACCCGATGAAGGTCCAGGGCGCGGTGCGATGCGCCATCCGATGGCTCCCGCGATAGGACTCGAACCTATAACCTGCCGGTTAACAGCCGGACGCTCTGCCGATTGAGCTACGCGGGATCAACCGCGGCCACGCCGACCGGACCATGAACCCAGCCTGCTTTCGCCGCGCGCATAAGGGTAGCGCACCTGAGACGGTACCCGTGGCGGGCCGCCGCCTGCGCCCCGGCGTGAGGAGCCGCGGCCGCACTGGCGCGGGCGGGTTATTTGCCAGCGCGTAATCTGGAATACGGCTGAACAACAGGGGAAGGTCAGCCCTGGCGCAGTCAACACTGTTGAGAAGAGGTTGCCAGATGCGGTACCGGTTCACGTTCTTCGCCGGCCTCGCCGTCGGATTCATCGTCGGCGCGCGTGCGGGCCGGGAGCGTTACGAGCAGATGAAGAAGCTGGCCCGCAAGGCGGCGGACAGCCCCGCGATGCAGCAGGCGGCGGGGGCCGCGCAGGCCCAGGCGTCGGGCCTGGCCAAGTCGGCCAAGGACAAGGCGATGCAGCGGGTCCCGCGACTGACCGAGAAAGCCCGCACGGTCAGCGGCCCGATCAGCGATCGCATCCCCGGCCTCCGGGCGCGGGACGCCAACGGCCACTCGCAGGGTGGCTCGTACACCAGCGCGCCCGGCGCGCCGGGAACGGGCAGTCTAGCCTGACCCGGGCCTGACCTGAGCGGGGTATCAGCCGGAGGTGCCAGGCGGCCCGCTGGCCCGGCGGGAGCCGGGCCAGCGGGCCGCCTGCGTCCGGCGGTGCCGGGCCGGGAATCAGGCCGCTGACCAGGGCCGGGAAGGCATCCGGACTGCCCTGCTGTGGATTGTTTTGATAACTATTGCTAACGGTATAACCAGCGCATGAGTCCACTATCCGGGGTCCTGGGCGAGTCCTGGGGCTACTACAAGCGCTTCGCCGCCCATTTCCTGCTGATCGCCTTCGCGATCTACCTGGGCGCCGCGATCATCGTGGCGTTGCTGTCCCTGGCCGGGGCGATCGGCTCGTTCATCGGCTTGATCATCAACCTGATCGCCGCCTTCCTGGTGCAGGCCGCGCTGGTCAAGGCCGTGCAGGACGTACGGGACGGGCGGGTGGACCTGAACCTGGGGGAAACGGTCCGGGCCGTCCTGCCGTTCCTGGTCACGGTGGCCGCCGCGTCCATCCTGGCTGGTATCGGGATCTCGATCGGTTTCGTCCTGATCATCATCCCGGGGCTTGTCCTGCTGACCTTCTGGTCGCTGATCGTGCCCAGCATCGTGATCGGCGGCGAGGGCGTCTTCGGCTCGTTCAGCAAGAGCTGGCGGACCGTCCGCGGGTACGCGTGGCATGTGTTCGGCACCTATGTGCTGGTGTTCCTGATCCTGATCGTGGTCAACATCGTGCTCGGCCTCATCCTGCTGGCGCTGCCTCTGGTGGCCAGGAACTTCATCAGCAGCATCGTGTCCGGCACCCTGGTCGCGCCGTTCCTGGCCCTCGTGGTGACGCTGGTCTACTACCGGCTCACCGCGACGCACGAGGCGAGAGCCGGCGGGGCGGGTGAGCCCGCGTGGCCGCCGTCCGGGCCGGATTCCGCCTACCGCGGGCCGGACCCGGCCTACCCGGGGGGCACCCAGCCCACCGGGCCGGACACCACCTATCCGGGTTCCGGCAGCACGTCACCGGGGCCGGACACCCCGTACCCGGGGTCAGGTACCGAGCCCAGCGGGTCAGACGGGACGTATCCGCCACCGGACGGGCCGCCCGCCGGTCCCGGGCCGTCCTCCGCCGGGCCGGGCGTCCCGCCCGCGTAACCCGGCGGCCCGCGTAACGCCAGCGGCCCCCGCCATCCCCGGGAACGGGGCGGGCGGGGGCCTTGCGGTGCCTGGCGGGCGGACGGCGGCTGGCCGAGTTGCAGACCATGCGCCACGCGGATGGGAGCGCCAGCGTGGAGGATCTCCCGCTGCAGATCACAGGCCTCTGCGTGACGTTCCGAATGTGCCGCCGTGGGCAGAGGGCCGTCCGTATCTGGCCATCTCTTCTGTCCTGGCAGGTGAGAAGTGAACATGCTCGCTGTGTGGTTCGGGCTCTCCCGATGGGCACTGATCGCGCTGACCGTGGCCGCGTGGGCTGTGATCGTGGCTGTGATCGTGGCCCGGTTCGGCAGGCGGAAGGAGAGGCATCGGTGAGGTTCATCCTGACCATCGACCTGACAGCGACGAGGCAGCGCGGGAGGGCATCGATCGCATACTCCCGCACTATGGGACGGTGAGTCAGGCCAGGTACTCGCGGAGCATCTGGGCCCGGCTGGGGTGCCGGAGCTTGGCCAGCGTCTTGGACTCGATCTGCCGGATGCGCTCACGGGTGACGCCGAACTCCCGGCCCACCTCCTCCAGCGTCCGGGGATGCCCGTCCATCAGGCCGAACCGGAGCTGGATGATCTTCTGCTCCCGGGGGGAGAGCGTGTCCAGGATCTGCTCCAGCTGGTCCTGGAGCATGATGAAGGCGGCCGCCTCGATCGGTACCACAGCGTCCGCGTCCTCGATGAAGTCGCCGAGGTCGGAGTCTTCCTCGCCGATCGGCGACTGCAGCGACACGGGCTCCTGGGCGATCCGCTGGATCTCGGCCACCCGGTCCGGGCTCAGGCCCATCTCCGCGGCGATCTCGTCCGGCGTGGCCTCGCGGCCCAGGTCCTGGTGCAACTGGCGCTGGACGCGGGCCATCTTGTTGATGGTCTCCACCATGTGCACCGGGATCCGGATGGTGCGGGCCTGGTCGGCGATGGCGCGCGTGATGGCCTGGCGGATCCACCAGGTGGCGTACGTGGAGAACTTGTAGCCCTTGGTGTAGTCGAACTTCTCGACCGCGCGGATCAGCCCCAGGTTGCCTTCCTGGATCAGGTCCAGGAAGACCAGGCCCCGGCCGATGTACCGCTTGGCGATCGACACCACCAGGCGCAGGTTGGCCTCGATGAGGCGCTGCTTGGCCCGGAGCCCGTCCGCGGCCAGCTCGCCGAGTTCCGCGCCGTGCGCATCCAGCACCGGGAACCCGCTTTGCAGGTTCTCCTCGGCGAACAGCCCGGCCTCGATGGATTTCGCCAGCTCCACCTCGTCCTGCGCGGTGAGCAGCGGCACGCGGCCGATCTCACGGAGGTAGATGCGGACGAGGTCACCGGTGCCGGCCCGCTGGCCGGTGTCCACGGGGACGTCCCGGGGGGCGTCCGCCGCTTCCTCGGTCGGGGGGTCGAGGATCTCAACGCCCTCGTCGGTGAGCAGGCGCACGACGTTGTCGAAGGCATCGGCCGGGAGATCTGCGGCATCAAGGGCAGAGGTGATGTCAGCTGCGGTAACGGTGCCGCGCTCCCTGGCCCGTGCGACCAGCTCCGCCACCTGTTCCGCTGACAGTCCGCCACTGGGAAGTAACGTAAGGGTCACGCAGACCAGTGTGCGCCACGAACCCCGGGTAACGGTGGGGTTAATTTTGTCACTTTCTGGTAAGTAACGCAGACCGTGTTTCTCCCGATACGGGGCGCCGTCCGCGCGGCTCACCGGCCACAACAATCCAACTGAGTGCCAGCCGTCTCAGCGCTTGCCCCCGATACTGCCGCCTACGGCCTGCCTCTTCCCGCCGCTACTGCCGCTTACGGGCCTGCCGATTCCAGCGGCTGCCGCGCTTACAGGGCGCCGGAGGCCCGGTCCAGGAGGGCTTTCCGGCGCTGCTCCAGCGCCACCAGATCGCCGAACGTCCGGTTGTAGTCGTTCTGGCCATCGGTCGGGTTCAGCCGCTGCAGGCGCGATTTGAGCGTGGAGATCTGGCGGCTGACCGCCAGTTCGGCCACCCGGGCCAGCACCTCCTCGGTGTACCGCGCGTCCGCCTCCCCGTCGGCCCGCGGGGTCTCCACCGGCTCCACGGCCAGCCTGGTGACGAACTCCCGGGCCCGGTCGTTGGGGGCAGCGTCGATCAGCCGGGCCGCCCACTCCCGGGCCGTCCCGGCGGCCGCCACTCCCCCGCAGCCCGCGATCAGCTCGCGGACCGACCCGTGCACCGGCACGCTGAAATCATCCTTCTGCAGCGTGTCGAAGACCGGGCCGCACAGCGCCGGCCGCTGGATGGCCAGCTTGAGCGCCTGGCGTTCCAGGTTGACCACGGGGTCGGCGGCGTCGTACGGGGACCCGTCCGGAGCGCCACGGCCGGGCGCCCCCCGCGAGCCCTGGCCGCCCCCGGGGCCGCCCGCCCCGGGGCCGCGGGCCGGACCGCCAGGACCACGGCCGGAGCCGCGGCCCGGACCGCCCGCGCCGCCTGGACCCGGGTCCGCCCAGCCCGATCCGCCGGAACCTGGGCCGCCGGAACCTGACCCGCCGGGTCCCGGGGCCCGGGCCGGGCCGCCTCGCCGGGCGTCGTGGCTGGCGCCATGCTCGCGGACCCGGGCCAGCACGAACTCCTCGTTCAGCATGCCGAGCCAGCGGTCCAGGCTGACCGCGTAGCGGTCACGCAGCCCACGGTCCTTGATCCGGGCCACGATCCCGGCCGCCGCGTCCAGGGCGGCCAGCCGGCCCTCGTTGGTGTCCAGGTTGTGCTTGGCGAGCTCGCTGCGGATGGCGAACTCGAACACCGGCAGCCGCTGGGCGACCAGGTCGCGTACCGCCTCCTCGCCCTGCTGCAGCCGCAGGTCGCACGGGTCCAGGCCGTCCCGCTGCACCGCGACGAAGGTCTGGGTGACGAAGTGCTCCTCGAGGTCGAACGCGCGCAGCGCGGCCCGCTGCCCGGCGGCGTCGCCGTCGAAGGTGAAGATGACCTCGCCGCGGAACTGGTCGGCGTCCATCAGCAGCCGGCGCAGGATCTTGATGTGCCCGTCACCGAACGAGGTGCCGGAGGTGGCCACCGCGGTCTTGACCCCGGCCAGGTGGCAGGCCATCACGTCGGTGTATCCCTCGACGATGACCGCCTGGCGCCGCGCGGCGATCTCGCGTTTGGCCAGGTCCGCCCCGTACAGTACGGTGCTCTTCCGGAACAGGGGCGTCTCCGGCGTGTTCAGGTACTTCGGGCCGTCCTCGTCCGGGTTGAGCTTGCGGGCGCCGAACGCGATCACGTCGCCGGTCAGGTCGCGGATCGGCCACATGAGGCGGCCGCGGAACCGGTCCATGGCCCCGCGGCGGCCCTGGCTGGCCAGCCCGCCGGCCAGGAGTTCCTGCTCGGTGAACCCGCGGCCGCGCAGATGCCGGGTGAGCCCTTCCCATTCGGCGGGCGCGTACCCGACCCCGAAGTGCTCCGCGTCGGCCAGCGTGAAGCCACGCTCGGCCAGGAACGCCCGGCCGGGCGCGGCATCCGGTGCGTTCAGCCGCGAGGCGTAGAACTCGGCCGCCGCCTTGTGCGCCTCCAGGAGCCTGCGGCGCTGGCTGTGCTCCCGGCCCGGCACCTGGCCGCCCTGCTCGTACCGCAGGTCGATGCCGGCCCGGGCGGCGAGCCGCTCCACCGACTCCACGAACGACAGGTTGTCGATCTTCTCCACGAACTTGATGACGTCGCCGCCCTCGGCGCAGGAGAAGCAGTACCACAGGCCGCGGGCGGGGGTGACGTTGAACGAGGGTGTCTTCTCGTCGTGGAAGGGGCATAGTCCCTTCAGCGAGCCGCCGCCCGCGTTACGCAGCTGGAGGTACTCACCGACCACCTCATCGATGGCCGACTTCTCGCGGACGAGTGCGATGTCCTCATCGCGGATCCGGCCCGCCACTGGCACCCTCCCCGCTCGCCGCTGCTCACCGTCGCGGCGAGTCTAGTCCCGGGTGCCGACGGCTGCTCCCCGCCGCGCGAGGCGGAGCAGGGCGAAGTGGAACAAAGGCGTCCGGGTCAGGCAGCCGCGCGGCGCAGGCCGGCCACCCGCGGTAACGAATGCCGCCCGGGCCGGGTGCCGGGTGCCGGCGGTGCGGCACCGATGCGGTACCGTCGCGGCGTGCCTGGCCTGCTGGTCCTGTGGGATGTGGACCACACCCTGATCAACGCGGGCCGCGCGGGCTGGCGGGCCTACCAGCTCGCTTTCGGCCAGATGTTCGGCGTCGACGTGCCCGCGGCCCCGTCGATGGCGGGCCGGACCGACCGGGCCATCGCGCTCGAGACGCTGGCCCTGGCGGGCGTGCCGCAGCCGCGCACCCAGGTCGACGCCTTCCAGCGGGTCCTCGCGCAGGTAGCCCCCTCCGTCGCGGACGTGGTCCGCGAGCACGGGCGGGTGCTCCCCGGGGCAGCCGAGGCGATCGGGGCGCTGGCCGCCACTGGCCGCATCGTCCAGTCGGTGCTGACCGGCAACATGCAGGTCATGGCCCAGGTGAAGCTGGCCGCGCTGGGCCTCGACCAGGACCTGGACCTGCGGATCGGCGCGTACGGCGATGCCCACGAGATCCGCGCTGAGCTGGTGCCGATGGCGCGGGCCAACGCGGCCGCGGCGTACGGGGCGGATTTCAGCGGGCCCGCGACCGTGCTGGTGGGCGACACGCCCCTGGACGTCGAGGCGGCCCGGGTCGCCGGGGCCCGCGCGGTGGCCGTCGCGTCCGGCGAGTTCACCGTGGCCGATCTCAGGGCCTCGGGGGCCGACGCGGTCCTGCCCGATCTCACCGACACCGCCGCCGTGCTGGCCGCGATCCTGCCCGCCTGAGCCCCGGGCCATCGCCTGAGCCCCGGGCCATCGCACGGTCACCCGGTCGAGGTGGCGCCCGCGGCCCCGAGATCACGGGCCCTTGGCCATCCGTGCAGGTGACGTTGGACCCCGGCCAACCACGTCACGTCCCGGTAGCGTGATCTTGGGTACGGCCAGTCCCCAGGTCGCCAACGAACGGCGAGGCACGTCATGTTCAAGCGGATCCTTCTCGCGCTGGATAGCACGGACTCCGGCCAGGTCGCGATCAGCTTCACGCTGGCGCTGGCCGACGCCGGCACTGAGGTCCGCATCCTGCACATCAACGAGTTCCTGGTGGGCGGCCGGGGCCTGACGGCGGAGACCCCCACCGAAGCCCGGTTCCTGCTCGACGACGCCGTGCTCCAGCTGCGCTGCTGCGGGGTGATGGCCACGGGGGTGGTGACCACCGCGACCTGCTTCTCGGTGTCGGACTACATCATCGCCGAGGGGGACCGCTGGTCGGCGGACGCGATCGTGCTCGGCTCGTCCCGCCGCCGCGGGCTGCGGCGGATCGCGTGCCACGGGATACGTGAGCGGGTCATCCGGTACAGCTGCCTGCCGGTGCTCACCGCCCCCGCCCCGCTGCGGGTGGCGCACGCCGACCTGGCTGCGGTGCCGGACACGGCACCTGGACGGCGCGGTCCGGCCAGCCGGCTGCACCACTGACCACGGTCACCGGCACGAAACGGGCCGCCGGCCGGGCCGTGCGGCCAGCCATGACGCGGCCCGGGCACCCGGAGTGCTTCCTCAATCATCCCCGGCTCCACCATGCTGTGTATCGCGACCTGGCTGACGCGCTGCACGGGCAAGGAGTCCTCACGATGATCATTGATTGTGCTCACTACCAGGACGGCCGCAGGCAGGAGGAGGGGCCGGTCCCGCTGGAGGAGGCGGCAGCCCGGTGCGCTCGAGGGCGGGTTCGTCTGGCTCGGGCTGTTCGAGCCGGGGGAGGCCGAGCTGGCCCAGGTCCAGGAGGCCTTCGGGCTGCACGAGCTGGCCGTGGAGGACGCGCAGAACTTCCACATGCGGCCGAAGATCGAACTGTATGACGGCGACGTGCGCCTGGTCATCCTGCGCACCGCGCGCTACGACGACGAGGCGGAGGAGGTGGAGTTCGGCGAGATCAGCGTCTTCCTGGCGCCCACCTTCGTGATCACGGTGCGGCAGGGGGTGGCGAGCGAGCTCCGGGAGGCACGCCAGCGGCTGGAGCAGCGGCCGGAATTGCTCACCGCGGGCAGTACCTCGGCGCTGTGGGCCATCCTGGATGAGGTCGTGGACGGGTACGCGCCGGTCGTGGCCGGGCTCGAGAACGACATCGACCAGATCGAGGCCACCGTCTTCTCCGGGACCGTGGCCCCGACCGAGCGGATCTACTCGCTGCGCCGCGAGGCCACCCAGTTCTACCGGGCGGTTCATCCGCTGCTCGGCGTGGTCTCCGCCGTACGGCGGGGCGCCGAATCGGATCTGAAACCCTACCTGCGTGACGTCCAGGACCACCTGCTCCTGGTCGACGAGGAGGTCGCCGCCCAGCGTGACCTGCTCGGCACGGTGCTGGAAGCCAACATGGCGGTCATCTCGGTCGAGCAGACGCAGGTCAGCGTCCGGCAGAACTCCACCATCGAGCAGCTCACCATCCTGGCCACGGTGTTCCTGCCGCTCACGTTCGTTACCGGGTTCTTCGGCCAGAACTTCGGCTGGCTCGTCCGGCACATCACCGGCCCGGCCGAGTTCGTCGCCTACGGCATCGGCGGGCTTATCGTGCCCCTGGTGCTGCTGTTCTGGTGGCTGAGGCTCCGCCGACGGGACCCGGGCACCACCGTGGCGGCCGAGACCGGCCCGCGGCTGCAGCCCTCGCCCGAATGAGGAGCCGGTGAGCAGGAGCAGGTCCGGGCCACCCGTCACAGCCGGTCATCCGGCACCTACCGCGGCGAGCCCCGCAAACCCGCGCACCGGCCTGCGGGTTTGAGGGAATCTAGGGTTTTTGCCGGGAATTGCCCTTGATGGGCGAGATGTCTGGTCATACTGCCGGGTGAGCCACTGTAAGGCCTGGTGAGAGGCACAGGATGCCGCGTAGCCGGGCGCGGCCCCGGCGTGAGGCAGGTATGTGACCCCAGCGACCCCCGGTACCAGGACGCCGAAGATCAGGCGACGAGGGCGGCACAAGGCTCCCTCCCCGGCCCGGAAGGTCGCCCGGCGGGCCAGCGTGGCCGCCCCCGCGGTCGCGGTGGCCGGGGCGCTGGCCGCCGCGCCGCACCTGCACAGCCTGACCGCGTCGGCGCCTAAGGCCAGCGGGGCGGCCACGGCCCAGCTGGTCTACCCGGCGAAGGACACGAACGCCGCCAGCGCCCAGCCCGCGTCGCAGAGCCGGGCGGAGTACCGGGCCCGGCACGCCCGGAAGGCCGCGCCCGGGCCCCAGCCGCGGCGCGCCGCCAGGCCGGCCAGCCCTGGGCCCGGCGCCGGCTCCACGCCCGCCACCGGGCCGGCCAGCAGGCTGCGGCGCCGGCCGCCAGCCGCGGGGGCGTGTCCTGCTCGCCGTCGGCCAGCGGGCCGCTGCCCGCCAACTACGCGGCGATCGTGGGCTTCCTGACCTCTCACGGGTACAGCGGGAACGCGGCGGCCAGCATCGCCGGGAACATCTGGCAGGAGTCCGGCGGCAACCCCGAGTCGGCCGGTGACGGCGGCGGCGGGCTGATCGGCTGGACGCCGCTGCCCGGCGGGTACGTGACCGGCAACCCCGCGGCGGACCTGCCGACCCAGCTGGCGGCGATCCTGGCCTTCAACCAGATCTGGTCGCAGTACATCCCGGCGCTGAACGCCGCGTCCTCCCCGGCCGCCGCCGCGGCCATCTACGTGACCGATTTCGAGCGGGCCGGCATCCCCGCGGTGGGCAACCGCGAGGCGGCCGCGCAGGCCGTCGCCGCAGCCTGCGGGATCTAGCCGAAACTCCCCGGCCCGCCGCCGGCGGGATCTAGCCGCCACCCTGGCCAGCCCGGATCGTGACCGGGGCCGCGAACGAGTGGCGGTTTCCCGCCCAGGCGGCGCGGGGCAGGGCGCGGGCCAGCCGGCCGGCGTCCGCGGGGCTGAGCACGGCGGCGGCCGCGGCGGCGTTCTCGGCGATCCGCTCCGGGCGGCGGCTGCCGGGGATCGGGACGACGTCGGGTCCCTGGGCGAGCAGCCAGGCCAGGGCGAGCTGGCCCGGCGTCAGCCCGAGCCCGGCGGCCAGGTCACGCAGCGCCGCGACCTGGCCGAGGTTGCGCTCCAGGGCCGGGCCATGAAAGCGCGGGTCCTGACGGCGGAAGTCACTGGCGTCGATGTCCGCCCCGGCCAGGGCGGCGGTGAGCAGGCCGCGGCCGAGCGGGCTGTAGGGCACCAGGCCGATGCCCAGCCGCCGGGCGGCCGGCACCACGTCGTCCTCGGGATCGCGCCACAGCAGTGACCACTCGAACTGAACCGCGCTGACCGGATGCACCGCCGCGGCCTGCTCCAGCTGGGCCGGGGTGGCCTCGGACAGCCCGAGGTGGCGGACCTTGCCCTCGGCCACCAGCCCGGCCATCGCGCCCACGGTGTCCGCCACCGGCACGTCCGGGTCGACCCGGTGCAGGTAGTACAGGTCGATCACGTCGCGTCCCAGGCGGCGCAGCGACGCCTCACAGAAGCCGCGGACGTGCTCGGGCCGGCCGTCCACCCGCACCCCGCCGGAGTCGCGGACGATGCCGAACTTGGTGGCGATCAGCACCGGCCCGGCCCGGCCGTGCAGGGCCCGGGCGATGAGCCGCTCGTTGTGGCCCTGGCCGTAGCTCATCGCGGTGTCCAGCATGGTCACGCCCAGGTCGAGAGCCCGGTGGATGGCCCGGACGGAGTCCGCGTCGTCGGCCGGCCCGTACCCCTGGGACAGCCCCATGCATCCCAGGCCGATCGCCGAGGTGACCAGGCCGCCGAGGTTCCGTTGCGGCATCGCTGCTTGCTGCATACCTGGCAGCGTGCCGGAGCAGTGACTCATAAGTCCAAGACAGCTTTGCGCTCAGAGTTATAACCAGTCATTATTAATCGGTGGAGCTGCGCCAGCTGGCCTACTTCGAGGCGGTCGTCCGGCACGGCGGGTTCAGCCGGGCCGCGCGAGCAGCTGCACATTGCCCAGCCCGCGGTGTCCGCACAGGTCAGGCGGCTGGAACGGGAGCTCGGCACGACCCTGCTCGAGCGCACCACGCGCCGGGTCACGCTCACGCCCGCGGGCGAGCTGGTGCTGGCCCGGGCGCGCAGCGCGCTCGCCCAGGTCGAGGGAGCCCGGGCCGACCTGGCCGAGCTGGCCACGGTGACCCGGGGGCAGCTGCGGATCGGCGCGACGCAGCTGCTGGCCTCGATCGACCTGCCCCGGGTCCTGGCCGGGTTCCACCGCCGCTACCCCGGGGTGACCATCGCCCTGCGCACGGGCCTCATCGCCGATCTCCTGGCCGACCTGGACGCGGGCCGCATCGACGTGGCGCTCTGCCCCGTCCACGACGACCTGCCCGCCGCCTACCTCGGCCAGCCGCTGGCCGCCGAGAGCGTCGTGCTGGCCACCCCGCCGGGACGGTACGCGTTCGCCGGGGGCGTGGCGCGGCTGGCCGACGTCCGGGACGAGCCGTTCGTGTGCCTGCCCGCGGGCAGCGGGCTGCGCGGCATCCTGGCCGAGGCGGCCGCCGCCGCGGGGTTCGAGCCCCGCATCCCGTTCGAGACGCACAGCCCGGCCAGCATCTGCGAGCTGGTCGCGGCCGGGCTGGGGGTCGCGCTGCTGGCCGGATCGTCCGCGCGGGCCGCGGGGCAGGCCATCGATGCCTGCCCGCTCCGGCCCGCCCTGGCGCACCCGCCCATCGGCCTGGTCCGGCTGCGCGGCCGCCCCCCGGACCCGGCGGCCCGGGCGTGGTCCGAGCACCTCGTACGGGCCTGCGGACATGTGCCGCGAGACGGTCTGGCGCCCCCTCCGGGCGGCATAGAATGACTCCCGACCCGGTCGAGCTGAACTGGTCGAGCGCAGCCAGCCGAGCGAGAACTAGTCGAGCCGTATCTGGGTGGACCCTGGGGTGGTGCCGTGATGTCGCATGATCACCAGGAAGCTCGATCTCCGCCTGATGGCCGGCGTGACCGACCGGGGCCTGCGGCACAAGCAGAACGAAGACGCGATGGAGCTCGCGGTCGTGCCCACGGCGGACGGCCCGGTCCTGGTCGCGGTGGTCTGCGACGGGGTGTCCACGTCCGCCCGTCCCCAGGACGCGTCGCTGGCCGCGGCCCAGGCGGCGGCGCGGGTGCTCCGCGCGGCAGCCGAGGCGGGCACGGACCTCAGCGAGGCCTCGACCGAGGCGGTCCGGGCCGCCGTGGAGGCGGTGTCCGGCCTGGCCGACTCGCCCGGCGAGGTGGGGTCGGCCACGTTCATCTCCGCCGCGGCCACCAAGGACGCGGTCACCGCTGTGCTGGGTGGGCGACAGCCGGGCCTACTGGCTGGCCGCCGAGCCCGCGGACGCCCAGCAGCTGACCCGGGACGATTCCCTGGCCCAGGAGATGGTCTCGCTCGGGCTGCTGCCGGAGGAGGAGGCGCTCGAGTCCCCGCAGGCGCATGTGGTCACGCGCTGGGTGGGCGCGGACCCCGCCGAGGCGAGGCCGCACGTCACCCGCTTCGAGCCGCCCGGGACGGGCGTCGTGCTGCTCTGCTCCGACGGGCTGTGGAACTACCAGCCCGAGGCGGCGGGCCTGGCCGGGCTGGCCATGCCCGCCGCGCAGGCGGACCCGCTCGGCTCGGCCAGGGCGCTGGTGCAGTTCGCCATCGACGCCGGCGGCCGGGACAACATCACCGTGGCGCTGATCCCCTTCCCGCCCGGCACGTCCGGCTCCCCGGACGGCTCCGCCAGCACGGCTCTCCCGGACGGTTCCCCGGCCAGCCCTCCGGGCGCGCCCCCGGGGCCTCCCCGGACGGCCCTCCCGCGGAGCCTGGGGCCTAGCTCAGCCCAGCAGCCCGGCGAGGGGCACCCCCGGGTCGGCCAGCCGGGCGGCATCCACCCGGGCGCCCGCGTACCCGGCCCGGATCAGCGCCTGGATGTCATCGGTCACGTCCCACACGTTGACGTTCATGCCGGCCACGACCGCGCCGCCGGACAGCCAGAACGCGATGAACTCCAGCGTCGCCGGGTCACCCCGGTACACCACCTCGTCGTAGTGCCCGGGCTCGGGCAGCCCGGACGTCTCCATGCCCAGGTCGTACTGGTCGCTGAAGAAGTACGGCACCCGGTCGTAGGACACGGGCTGGCCGAGCATGGAGCGGGCCGCGGCCGGGCCGCCGTGCAGCGCGTTGGCCCAGTGCTCCACCCGGACCCGGCGGCCCAGCAGCGGGTGGGGCACGCTGGCCACGTCACCGGCCGCGAAGATGTCCGGGTCGCTGGTCCGCAGCGCCGCGTCCACGAGCACCCCGCCCCCGGCCTCCGGGGCCACGACCTCCAGGCCGGCCGCCTCGGCCAGGGCCACGTTGGGGGCCGCGCCGATGGCGACCACCACGACGTCGGCGGGCAGCTCGGCCCCGTCCGAGGTCAGTACCGCGGTCACCCGGCCCTCGTGGCCGCGCAGCTCGCGGGCGCTGTCGCCGAGGCGGAACTCCACCCCGTGCGCGCGGTGCAGCTCCGCGAACCGCTCCCCCAGCTCGGGGCCGATCTGCCGGTGCAGCGGGGTGGGCTCGGGCTCCAGCACCGTCACCGCGCAGCCTTTCTCCCGGGCCGCCGCGGCGACCTCGAGCCCGATCCAGCCCCCGCCCACGATCACCACCCGGGTCTCCTCGCCGGGGATCGGGGCCAGCGCGGTGGCCAGCGCCTCGGAGTCGGCCGTGGTGCGCAGGTAGTGCACGCCGTCCAGGTCGCCGCCGGGCACCTGGAGCACCCGCGGGTGCGAGCCGGTGGTGAGCAGCAGCCGGTCGTAGCCGACCGCCTCGCCGGTGTCCAGGCCGACCCGGCGGGCCCCGCGGTCGATCGCGATCGCGGTCACGCCGAGCCGCAGATCCACCTGGTGCCCGCCGTACCAGTGCTCCTCGTGCACGAAGACAGAGGACCTGTCCGCCTTGCCGAGCAGGTAGCCCTTGGACAGCGGCGGCCGCTCGTAGGGCCGCTCCGGCTCCGAGCCGAGCAGGACGATGGTCCCGCCGAACCCCTCCTCCCGCAGCGTCTCGGCGGCCTTGGCGCCGGCCAGGCTGGCGCCGATGATCACATAGGCCTGACCTTCAGGCATGACTGCTCCCTTGCAGTAGTTCGCTGAGACCGTGAGGGTTCAGCGGCACAGCCGGGCGTGCCACGCCACCGCGGACGTGTCGGTCAGCGTAGCCACCTGGTCCACCACCACCCGCAGCCGCCCGGCGTCGGTGCCCGCCGCCTCGTACGCGGGGCGCAGCGCGGGGTCCAGGGTGCCGGGGGCACCGATCCGCACCGCGGACGCCAGCTCCATGATCAGTTCCCGCTCGCGGGCCTGGGTGGCCGCGGCCCCCGCCCGGCTCATCACGTAGTAGGCGGTGACGCCCTTGAGCAGCGCGCATTCCAGCCGCTGCCGCCGCGGGACCTCCAGGTCGGCCGCGTACCGGGTGAGCGGCCGGCCGCCGGAGGCCGCGACGGTGGCCTGGTGGGCCGCCCCGCACAGCCGCCCGATCAGCTCGCTGGTCAGGTTCTTCAGCGCGGCCAGGGACGCCGGGCCGCCGTCGAACCCGGCCGGCCAGCAGGGCAGCGCGAGCAGGTCGCCGAAGACCCCGGCCAGTTCCTCCGGGGTCACCGAGCCCGGCGCGCAGTACTGGTCGGCGGTGAGCTCGCTGATCGCCTTCCGCTCCGCCTTGTCGCCCAGCGCCGCCACCGTGATGAGCCCGGCGTGCAGGCCGTCCTCCAGGTCATGCACCGAGTAGGCCACGTCGTCGGCCCAGTCCATGACCTGCGCTTCCAGGCAGCGGCGGCCGGGCGGCGCGCCGTGGCGGATCCACGCGAACACCTCCGCGTCGTCGGCGTACGCGCCGTACTTGGGCAGCCCCGGGCCGGCCAGCCAGGGGTATTTGAGCGTGGCGTCCAGCGTGGCCCGGGTCAGGTTCAGCCCGGCGCCGGGCACCTTGGCCTCGAGCCGGGTCAGCAGCCGGAGGCTCTGCGCGTTGCCCTCGAACCCGCCGCACGCCGCGGCCACGTCGGCCAGGGCTGACTCGCCGTTGTGCCCGAACGGCGGGTGGCCGAGGTCGTGCGCCAGGCACGCGGCGTCGACGAGGTCGGGGTCGCAGCCCAGGGCGCCGCCGAGCTCCCGCCCGATCTGCGCGCACTCCAGCGAGTGGGTGAGCCTGGTCCGCGGGAAGTCCCCCGCGTCCACCTCCACCACCTGGGTCTTGGCCGCCAGCCGCCGCAGCGCCGAGGTGTGCAGCACCCGGGCCCGGTCCCGCTCGAACGGCCCGCGGCCGAACCGGTCCGGGTCGAACCCGGACACCGCGGCCCGCTTGGGCGGCTCAGCCACCCAGCGGGCCGCGGCGTCGTGATCGTAACCGGGCCCTGCCGTCGTCACCTGCTGTCGCTGCCCCCGCTGGTCTCGAGGACCACCGCGCGGCCGGCCTCCAGCCGGGCCACGGGCACCCGGAACGGCGAGCAGGACACGTAGTCCAGCCCGACCTCGTGGAAGAAGCGCACCGAGTCGGGGTCCCCGCCGTGCTCACCGCAGACGCCCACGTGCAGCTCCGGGCGGGCGGCGCGGCCCGCTTCGGTGGCGATCCGCACCAGCCGGCCGACGCCGTCCCGGTCGATGGTCTCGAACGGGGAGACACCGAAGATGCCCAGCTCGATGTAGCGGCTGAAGAACGCCCCTTCCACGTCGTCCCGGGAGAATCCCCAGGTCATCTGGGTCAGGTCGTTGGTGCCGAACGAGAAGAACTCGGCCGACTTGGCGATCTCGCCGGCGATCACCGCCGCCCGCGGCACCTCGATCATCGTGCCGATCTCGGTGTGCACGTGGACGCCGGTCTCCTCCTCGACCTCGGCCAGCGCCTTGGCCGTGGCGTCCCGGGCGATCTCCATCTCCTGCACCGCCGCGGTCAGCGGGATCATGACCTCGGGCTTCGGGTCCTTGCCCGCCTTCTTCAGCTCGGCCGCGGCGTGCGCGATCGCGCGGACCTGCATGTCCAGCAGGCCGGGGATGACCAGCGTCAGCCGGACGCCGCGCAGGCCGAGCATCGGGTTCTGCTCGTGCAGCCGGCGGACCGCCTCCAGCAGCTTGCGGTCCTTCTCAGTGGCCTGGTCACCGGCCAGCGCGATCTTGACGGTCAGGTCGGTGAGGTCGGGCAGGAACTCGTGCAGCGGCGGGTCGATCAGCCGGATGGTGACCGGCAGCCCGTCCATGGCGTCGAGGATCTCCACGAAGTCGCCGCGCTGCAGCGGCTCCAGCGCGTCGAGCGCGGCCTGCCGGCCCGCCTCGTCCTCGGCCAGGATGAGGTCCTCGACCAGCTGGCGGCGCTCGCCGAGGAACATGTGCTCGGTCCGGACCAGGCCGACCCCGCTCGCGCCGAATCGCCGGGCCCGGGCGCAGTCGTCGCCGGTGTCCGCGTTGGCGTGCACGCCGAGGCGGCGCCGCTCGTCGGCGTGCTTCATGATCCGGTCCACGGCCTTGACCAGGTCGTCGGCGTCGGCGGCCAGGCCGCCCTCGAAGTACTGCACGACCGGGGACGCGGCGACCGGCACCTCACCGAGGTACACGTTGCCGCTGGTGCCGTCGATGGAGAGCACGTCACCCTCGTTGATGACCACGCCGCCGGGCGCGGTGATCGTCCCGGCCTTGGTGTCCACCTCGAGGTCCTCGGCGCCGCAGACGCAGGTCTTGCCCATGCCGCGGGCGACCACGGCGGCGTGGCTGGTCTTGCCGCCCCGGCTGGTCAGGATGCCCTTGGCGGCGATCATGCCGTGCAGGTCGTCGGGGTTGGTCTCGCGGCGGACCAGGATGACGGCCTCGCCGGCCGCGGCCGCCTCGACGGCCTTGGCCGAGTCGAACACGGCCTTGCCGACCGCGGCGCCCGGGGACGCGCTGATGCCCTTGGTGATCCGCTTCGGGTTACTGGTGAGGTCGAACCGGGGGAACATCAGCTGGGCGAGCTGGTCGCCGGTGACCCGGGTGACCGCCTCGTCCATGTCGATCAGGCCCTGGTCCACGAGCTGGGTGGCGATGCGGAAGGCCGCGCCCGCGGTGCGCTTGCCCACCCGGGTCTGCAGCATCCACAGCTTGCCGCGCTCGATCGTGAACTCGATGTCGCACAGGTCCCGGTAGTGGTTCTCCAGCGTGGACATGATGTCCATCAGCTGGGCGTAGCACGCGGAGTTGATCTTCTCCAGGTCCTGCAGCGGGACGGTGTTCCGGATGCCGGCCACCACGTCCTCGCCCTGCGCGTTCTGCAGGTAGTCGCCGTAGACGCCCTGCTGGCCGCTGCCCGGGTCGCGGGTGAACGCGACGCCGGTGCCGGAGTCCATGCCGAGGTTGCCGAACACCATGGCCACGATGTTCACCGCGGTGCCGAGGTCGGTGGGGATGCGCTCCTGGCGGCGGTACAGGATGGCCCGGTCGGCGTTCCAGGAGCTGAACACGGCCTTGACGGCCATGTCCATCTGCTCCCGCGGCTGCTGCGGGAAGTCGTGGCCCGTGTGCTCCCGGACGATCTCCTTGAAGCGGTCCACGATCTTGTGCAGGTCGCTGGCGTCCAGGTCGAGGTCGTTCTTGGTGCCCTTGGCCTGCTTGGCCTCCTCCATGACGTGCTCGAAGGCGTCGCCCTCGATGTCGAGCACGGTCTTGCCGAACATCTGGATCAGGCGGCGGTAGGCGTCCCAGGCGAACCGGTCGCTGCCGGCCTGCTTGGCCAGGCCGTGCACGGACTCGTCGGACAGGCCGATGTTCAGCACCGTCTCCATCATCCCGGGCATCGAGAACTTGGCCCCGGACCGCACGCTGACCAGCAGCGGGTCGGCGGGGTCGCCGAGCTTGCGGCCCATGGCCTTCTCCAGCTGGGCCAGGTGCTCACTCACCTCGGCGTCCAGGCTCGTCGGGCACGGTGCCCTCGGTGAGGTACTGCCGGCACGCCTCGGTGGTAATGATGAAACCGGGCGGAACAGGCAGGCCAAGATTCGTCATCTCAGCCAGGTTTGCCCCTTTGCCGCCCAGCAGGTCTTTAAGGTCCTTGTTGCCCTCGGTGAAGTCATACACGAGCTTCGGCACTGAAACGCTCTCCTCGGGATGCCGCCGGTGCGAGCCGCGGCGTGAATGCCCGGCAGCCTGGATGATGACGGCCTCTTCGGCCCGGTCATTCGACTCTACCGAGCACGGAGCGCCGGCGCATCCGATAGGGCCCCGCGCCGGGCCGTACTGTCGCAGGAGGTACCGGCAGCGCCGGACTGTGGTAGCGGACGGAGGCCCGGGGAGCGGACGGCAGGCACGGAGGTGGCGGATGACTGACACGGTGATCGGGCTGCTGCACCCGGGCGAGATGGGCGCGGCGGTGGCCGGCTGCCTGACCGCGCGGGGTCACGAGGTCCGCTGGGCGTCGCAGGGACGCGGCCCGGCCACCGCGGCCCGCGCCGGGCGGGCCGGGCTGGCCGACGCGGGGACCGTCGCCGCCCTGGCCGGGCAGGCCAGCATCATCGTGTCGGTCTGCCCGCCGCACGCCGCGCTGGGCACCGCCCGTGCGGTGGCCGCCGCCGGCTTCACCGGCGTCTACGCCGACGCCAACGCCATCTCGCCCGGCACCGCCCGCGCGGTGCGGGCCGCCGTGGAGGCGGCCGGTGGCTGCTACGTGGACGGCGCGATCGTCGGCCCGCCACCCGGCCCCGCGGCCCCCGGCGGCGCGGAGGCCGGGCCGGGCGGCACCCGGCTCTACCTGGCGGGCGGCTCCGCCGGCGGGGACGCGGCCGGGCCCGCCGCGCAGGTGGCGGCGCTCTTCGAGGGCACCGCCCTGAACCCCGTAATTCTCCGCAACGACAACCCGGCCGGGGCGTCGGCCCTCAAGATGGCCTACGCCGCCTGGACCAAGGGCAGCGCCGCGCTGCTCCTGGCGGCCCGCGCGCTGGCCCGGGCCGAGGGGGTGGAGGACAGCCTGCTGGCCGAGTGGGCGCTGTCCCAGCCAGGGCTGGAAGGCCGGTCGAGGGGGGCGGCCGGGTCCGCGGCGGCCAAGGGCTGGCGCTGGGCCGGCGAGATGGAGGAGATCGCCGCCAGCATGACCTCCGGCGGCCTGCCGGGCGGGTTCCACCAGGCCGCCGCGGAGGTCTTCCGCGCCGCGGCCGCGCGGAACCAGTTCTGAGCGGGGCCAGATCTGGGCGGGGCCAGATCTGGGCGGGCCGCTGGCCGGGGCACCGGCCCGCGCCGCCCGCTCACGAGTTGTGCTGCCTGAACCAGGTCATGATCGCCGAACCGGCGCCTTCGTCCAGCCCGGTGTTCGTGCACGCCCAGTCGGATTTGATCACGGTCGGGCGGGCCAGGTTCGCGGACGCGGCGAGCACTTCCGGGGCCAGCGTCCACGCGGTCAGGCCCATCCCCTTGCGGGCCAGGTAGCCCAGGAAGGCCGGGACGCTCGTCGGCGCGTCAACCCAGCAGGAGCGGGTGGAGGCGTAGTTCGTCCACTCGGTGTCGGTCATCGGCACCTGCTTGGCCGCGTACCCGAACCGGGGGTACCAGTCGGCCGGGTTATGCGCGACATTCACCCCGCCGGGATGGTTGATCCCGTACTCCAGCGGCCCGGCGCGGGTGATCTGGTGGCTGATGACCTCGTCCAGCGTCCCCGCCGTGTGCGGCCCCTCGATCCAGAACAGGTTCCTGGCGCCGAGACCGCGCAGATAGCGGGCCAGAGGCTGCATGCCGATGAACTGATAGCCGTGGTAGGTACCGCCGTGCTTCCAGAACTTCCAGGTCCCGGCCTCGGTCGGGAAGTCGGCGCGGCGCGGCTCGTTGAACAGGTCGAAGATCACATCGGGGTTGGACCCGTACACGCCGGCCATGACCTTCCAGAACGCCTCGGTCTGGGCGGTCGGCATGCCCAGGGCGTTCGGGTTGCCGCCGCCCTCGGTCTGGTCGTTGATCACCACGTCCAGCCCGTCATCCAGCGCCGTGGTGACCTCACCCTCGATGCGGCGGAGAAAGCCGGAGTTGACGGTGACGCCAGTCTGGCCCGGTCCCAGCAGGCCGTACTGGAAGATCTGCAGGCGGACGGTGTTGGCGCACCACGAGGCGGCCGCCGCGTTGATCTCGGCGTCGTCGCCGGGGCTGTGCAGCTTCCAGTTGGGGTTGCCTAAGCCCGCGACGGTAATGCCGTAGGGGATGTACCGCTGGCCGCCGGCGCCGGTGACCATGTTCCCGGCGCGGTGGAACGGTCCAGTGATGTGGCGGCACGCCGCTGCCCGGGCTGGCTGGCCGGCCGCGGCGTCCGCGGCGGCGGCCGGGCCGAGGCCTGCCGTGACCGCCGCGACGGAGGCGGCCAGGGTGACTGCGCTGCTGAGCAGGTGAGCGAGCTTCATCGTGTCCTCTCGGGGAGCCGCGGGGCGGCGCCCCGCTTGCGGGACACCGCCGTAACCTTCATGATTCTTCGCAGCGGCACGCCGCCCGAAACCGCCGGATTTCATGACGGCCCGCGCCGCGCAGGCCAGGCAGCGCCGCGCCGCAGCTCCTGGCCGGTGAAGGATGGGACCGGCTGGTTTTCGTTGCGGAGAAATTTTGCCGGCCGCGGCGAGCAACTGGCCGCGCGGCGCGGCGTCTCTGATACGTGGGCATACCGATGGGCACACGAGCCAGCGGGCCGGGCTCCGCGATGGGCTGGGCGGACGGCGAGGCCCGCGCGGACGCCGCGCGGGCGGTCACCGCCCTGTACGAGGCGCACGCGGTCGGGCTGATCCGGCTCGCGGTCGTCATGCTGGGGGACAGGGCGGCGGCCGAGGACGTGGTCCAGGAGGCGTTCTGCGGCCTCTACCGCCGCTGGGGCCAGCTGGACGACCCGGGCAAGGCGCTCAGCTACGCCCGGGCCGCCACGCTCAACGGGTGCCGCTCGGAGCTGAGGCACCGGATCCGGGCCCAGCGGCGCGGCGGCCCGCCGCCCGGCGCGGCGGACGCTGCCTCGGCGGAACAGGCCGCGCTCCTCGGCGAGGAGCACCGGCAGGTCCTCAGCGCCCTGCGGCGGCTGCCGGACCGGCAGCGGGAGGCATTAGTGCTCCGGTTCTACCTCGACCAGACCGAGCCGGAGATCGCGGAGTCCATGGGGATCAGCCCCGGCACGGTCAAGTCCACCACGTCCCGTGGGCTGGCCGCGCTCGGCCGGCTGATTGAGGAGGCGGCCCGATGATGAGCACGCAGGAACGGCTCCGGGCGGCGGCCACGGCCGCGGCGGCCACCGTGCGTCCCGGCAGCGCCCCGCCGCTGCGGCTCCCTGACGCCCCGGCGGCCGGCCCGCATCTGGGTGGCGTGAGGCGCCGGCGCGGCTGGCTGCAGGCCCTGACGCCGCTGGCCGCGGCGGCCGCCGTGGCGGCCGTGGTGATCATCTCGCTGACCCTGAGCAGCGGCCAGCGCACGCCGGCGGGCGGGGGCGGCGGCCCGGTGGCCGGGAGCAGCGCGCCGGGCCGCGTCCCGCCGTACTACGTGGAGCTCGACAATGCGGCCCCGCCCGTGCGGCACGCCGTGGTCCGGGCGACCGCGACCGGCGCCGCCCTGGCCACGGTGACGCCGCCCCGGCCTTACCGCACCTTCTCGTTCGTCAGCGCCGCGGCCGACGACCGCACGTTCGTGCTGGCCGCCCAGCGCTGGTGGAACATCACGGGCGGCAGTCGCGGGCTGGCTGCGGAGCACCGGGACAACGCCACCCCGGTCGTGTTCTTCCTGCTGCGGTTCGACCCGGCCACCGGGACCGCGCGGCTCACCCGGCTCTCCGGCCTGGCCGGTCCCCCCTCGGCGAACCTGGCCGGCATCGGGCTATCGCCGGACGGCACCCGGCTCGCGCTGGCCCTGCATACGGTCACCGCGTCCGGCGGCTCCGGCCAGCCTGCGCTGCGCGGCCCGGGCATCGCGGTCATGACGCTGGCCACCGGGGCGCTGAGGCAGTGGGCCTGGCCTGGTGCGGGCTGGATCGGGAACTTCCAGCCGTTTGGCCAGGTGCTGTCGTGGGCAGCTGACGGGCGGCTCCTCGCCTTCCAGGAGTGGAAGGGCCACGACGCCCAGATCCGCCTGCTGGACACCGCGGCCCCCGGGCCGGACCTGCGGTCGAGCAGGCTGGTCGCGGCGTTCGCCGGCGGCTACCGCATCTCGGTCCTGGACGGGGGCAACTCCCTCGTCACCCCGGACGGCCGCGCCGTGGCCGTGGCCACCGTGCGCTCCGAGCAGCACCCGGTCCAGACGAAGCTGCAGATCAGCGAGTTCTCCACCCGCACTGGCCGGGTGAGCCATGCGCTGGCCCGGTGGCTTCTCGGCCGCCGGGGGGCCACCTGGCAGGACGTGCTGTGGGCCAGTCCATCCGGCCGCACGCTGATCGTCATCACGTCGCCGGGCCAGGGACTGGCTGAGCACAGGCTCAACCGCCTGGCGACCCCGGTCGCCGGGATCGCGACCACGGGGGGAAGGTTCATCCCGCTGCCCGGCCTGCGAAACATCGGCAACGTGGCCTGGTAAGGCGGGCGCCGCGCTGTCGTGCGGCGGCCAGAGCCGGGCCCGGCCGGGCCGGGCCCCGCAGGCGGGCCTGGCCGGAGTACTCAGCAGCCGTGCAGCCGGTCGGCCAGGTAGGCCTCGATGCCGTCGATCCCGATCCGCTCCTGCTTCATGGAGTCGCGCTCGCGGACGGTCACGGCCTCGTCGGTGAGCGTGTCGAAGTCCACCGTCACGCAGAACGGGGTCCCGATCTCGTCCTGCCGCCGGTACCGCCGGCCGATCGCGCTGGCGTCGTCGAACTCGGTGTTCCACCGCTTGCGCAGCCGCGCGGCCAGGTCGCGGGCCTTCGGGGACAGGTCGGCGTTACGGGACAGCGGCAGCACCGCGGCCTTGACCGGGGCCAGCCGCGGGTCCAGCCGGAGCACGGTGCGCTTCTCCAGCTTGCCCTTGGCGTCCGGCGCCTCGTCCTCGGCGTAGGCGTCCATCAGGAACATCAGCATCGACCGGTCAACCCCGGCCGCGGGCTCGATGACGTACGGCACGAACCGCTCTCCGGAGTCCTGGTCCAGGTAGGACAGGTCCTGGCCGGAGTGCTGGGCGTGCACGCCCAGGTCGTAGTCGGTCCGGTTGGCGATGCCCTCCAGCTCGCCCCACTCCCCGCCGGGGAACTCGTAGCGGTACTCGATGTCCACGGTCCGCTTGGAGTAGTGCGAGCGCTTCTCCGCCGGGTGCTCGAACAGGCGCAGGTTCTCCCGGCGCACGCCGAGGTCGGTGTACCAGCCGAGCCGGTTGGCGATCCAGTACTCGTGCCACTCCTCGTCACTGCCGGGCTTGACGAAGAACTCCATCTCCATCTGCTCGAACTCGCGGGTGCGGAAGATGAAGTTGCCCGGGGTGATCTCGTTGCGGAACGACTTGCCGATCTGGCCGATGCCGAACGGGACCTTCTTGCGCGAGGTCTGCAGCACGTTGCGGAAGTTGATGAAGATGCCCTGCGCGGTCTCCGGCCGCAGGTAGGCCAGCCCGGATTCATCCTCGGTGGCCCCGAGGAAAGTCCGCAGCAGCCCGTTGAACATGCGCGGCTCGGTGAACGCGCCCCGGGTCCCGCAGTGCGGGCAGGCGATGTCGCTCAGGCCGTTCTCCGGCTCGTGGCCGTGCTTGTCCTGGTAGGCCTCGATCAGGTGGTCGGCGCGGAACCGGCGGTGGCACGACTGGCACTCCGTCAGCGGGTCCACGAACTCGGTGATGTGCCCGCTGGCCTCCCAGACCTCGCGGGCCAGGATCACGGAGGAGTCCAGCCCCACGACGTCCTCGCGGCCGGTGACCATCGCGCGCCACCACTGGCCCTTGATGTTGTTCTTCATCTCCACGCCCAGCGGGCCGTAGTCCCAGGAGGCGCGCAGCCCCCCGTAGATGTCGCTGGAGGGGAAGACGAAGCCACGGCGCTTGGCGAGGCTGACGATCGTTTCGATGCGGTCGTTACGGCGGGCCATCAGGACTCCATCCGGCTGGCGGTCGGCGGGCGGGCGCGCCAGGGCTCTTCGGCCCGGCGCATCCGCCCAGCCTATTACCGGTACACGGCCCCGAAGACCCAGTCGGAATCGATGTCCAGGGTGTACCCGCCCACCGCCCGCCGGTGCGGGCCCTCGTACTGCTTGATCCGGCGCGGTCCCCGCCACCAGCTCTGCAGCAGGTACGGCAGGCCCCGCACGTTGCGCTCGTTGTCCCACAGGCCGAACCACATCGAGTCCGGCTTGGCCATCCGGTGCCCGTTCACGGTATGGGCCCAGCCGAGGTTCTCGGCCCCGGACGAGGCGCTGGAGTACACGCCCGAGGCGTAGCCGAGTACGTGCAGGGTCCGGGTCCAGGCGTCCAGGAAGGCCAGGGTCGCGTCCCGGCACCGCCGGTGCCCGCGGTAGGCCTCCATGTCGTAGTAGACCGGCGTGCCGCGGCCCATCCCCAGGGCGGCGGCCTGGTGGATCGCGTCGAGGGCGGCGGCCCGGCCCTGGGCCGCCGCGCGGGCCGGCCGGATCCGGACCGAGAACGACGAGCAGGACGCCTGCCGGCCCACGTAGGTGGGGATGAGCGACCAGCCCATGCCGGTCACCGCGTGGACCCAGCCCGCCGTGAGGTTGGGGGATGCGCAGCCCGCCTCGACGCCGCCGATGTAGACCGCCATGGCCGAGAACGCGCGGCGCCACGCCTGCATCGCGGCCACCGAGGGGGTCGTGCAGCTGTCGAAGCCGTGCTGCCCCTGGCGGAGGCGGGGAGTGCGCGGGCGGGCCCGGCGCCGGTGCCGTGCGGGCGTGATGCCGGCGGGCGTGATGCCGGCGGGCGTGATGCCGGGCGGGCCGGAGTGCTTACGGGACGTGTGCTTTCGGGCCCGGTGCTTGGCGGAGTGGTGCTTGGCGGAGTGGTGCTTGCTGGCCTGGCGGTGCCGCCGGCCGTGGTGCGCGCGGGGATACCGGTGCTGGGCGGGGTGCGTGGTGCGGAGGGCCGCCGCGGAGCGCGTCATCGCCTGGGCGCGGCCGCGCCCCGTCCCCGGGCTGGCCGCCGTGCCTGGCCGTCGCGCGGGCGCCGCCCGCCCGCCGCAGGCTGCGGAGGATGGACAGCACCCCGCCCGTGTCCCCGGCGTAGGTCCCGGTGACCGAGACGCCCGGATCCGCGAGCGAGGCGCGCATCTCCTGCTCCGTGGCATCGCGGGTCACCGACGCGCCGACCTGCGGCACGGTCCCGATGGCAGGACCGACGTTCACGGGCCCGCCCGGCCCGGACCCTGGCCCGGGCGATCCCGCTGATCCCGGGCCGGCCGCCTGGATGCTGATCGTGGCGGTCCGGCCGACCAGGTGCGCGGGGCACTGCTGGTTGGCCCCGGGGGTGCCCAGGTAGACCGCATGCCGGTCGTAGCGGACGCACCGGCTGGGGTCCCGGTCCAGCCGGTACACCGGCCAGCCCGCCGGAACCCTGATCGTGTAGCCGGCGTACCGGACTATCTTGAACCCAGGCCGCCCGGCCTGCGCCGTGAGGCGTGCCGCCGTGGTCCCGGCGATCCCCGTCCCGGGGCTACGCTGGGCCGGCGCGAATACCCCGAGCCCCGCGTACGTAAGCGCCACGACCAACGCAAAGGTGATTACCCGACGCATCTGCATCCCCCCGAATGCGATGGCGCCCGCAACCGCCGGGGACGACGTCAGGCCTCGCGCCTTCCCGTTCCCTGGGCATTCAGCCGGCAAGCGCAACGGCCGCCGGGGCGGAGCCGATAAGGGGGTAACTTTGCCTGGGGGATGTGAAATCTTGATCCGAATTCCGGCCAGCCGCCCGCGGGGGGATACTTAGTGACTGTGCGCCAGCAATCCCCGCAGATCCGTCAATCCATCGAGCGGCTGAGCCTCCGCCCGGCCGCCTATCTCCGGCAGCTGCCGCGGTGGCTGCCGCCGGTCGTCCTCGCCGCCCTGTTCATCGGCGGGCTGGCCGTGCACGGCTGGGGCGGGGCGGTCATGCTGCTCATCGTGACGGCCTTCCTGGCCTGGCTGGCCGTGCTGTCGTGGCCCGCACTGGCGCCGCAGACCCGCCTGCTCCGGGTGCTCGCCCTCGCGGTCCTGCTCGCCCTGTGTGTCTGGCAGGGGCTGCGCTAGGCGCACCCGCCTCGGCTACGGGGAAGTCGCCGGCAGCATGTTGGGCTGGGCCCCGCCGTAACGGCGGTCGCGGCTCGCGTAGATCTCGCAGGCCTGCCACAGATGACGCCGGTCGAAATCGGGGAAAAGCGTGTCCAGGAAGACGAGTTCGGCGTACGCGGACTGCCAGAGCAGGAAATTTGAGATGCGCTGCTCCCCCGAGGACCGCACGAACAGATCGACATCGGGAATGTCCGGCTCATCCAGGTAGCGGGCCAGGAGCTTCTCGTCGATTTTCTCGGGCCGGAGCCGGCCCGCCGCCACTTCCCGGGCTATCGCGGCCGCCGCGTCGGCAATTTCGGCCCGGCCGCCGTAATTCACGCAGAATTGCAGCGTGAGCACCGAGTTACCCTCGGTCATACGCTCGGCGTCCTCGAGTTCGGAGATCACGCTCCGCCAGAGCCGGGGGCGCCGCCCGGCCCAGCGGACCCGGACGCCCACCTCGTTCAGCTGGTCGCGGCGGCGGCGGATCACGTCCCGGTTGAAGCCCATCAGGAAGCGGACCTCGTCCGGAGAGCGCCGCCAGTTCTCGGTGGAGAACGCGTAGGCCGACAGGTAGGGAACGCCGAGCTCGATCGCGCCCATGATCACGTCGAAGAGGGCGGACTCCCCCATCTTGTGACCCTCGGTGCGGGGCAGCCCGCGCTGCTTGGCCCAGCGCCCGTTGCCGTCCATGACCAGGGCGACGTGCCGGGGCACCAGGTCGGCCGGGATGGCCGGGGGGCGGGCGCCGTCTGGGTGCGGGTACGGGGGGCGGACGGGCGGGCGGCTCACACGTGCTCCACGTGACGGAGGGACCGGATGGAATGCTCGAGGTGCCATTGCACGTAGGCGGCCACCAGGCCAGTGCATTCCACCTGGTGCCGGGCCTGGCTGGCGTCGGCCTGGGGCCAGTCGCCGCGCAGCAGCGCCCGCATCAGGGCGACGGTGGCCACCGCGGGGCTCGCGGCGCCGGCCGGCCGGCAGGACCGGCAGGTCAGCCCGCCGGCCGCGACGGCGAACGATCGTGACCCCGTGATCTCCCCCGGGCTGACCTGGTCGGGGGTTCCGCAGACGGCGCACTCGTCCAGGGCAGGCGCGTACCCGGCCACGGCCAGGGTCCGCAGCAGGTAGGCATCGAGGACGAGCCGCGGGTCGTGAACCCCCTCGCCAAGCGCCCGCAAGCCGCCGACCAGCAGCAGGAACTGGCGGATGAGGGGTTCCTTCTCCATCGGGGTGAACCGCTCGGCGGTCTCCAGCATGGCCGTGCCGCTGGTGTACCGCGGGTAGTCCGCGGCCAGCGGCCCGCCGTACGCCCGCACCGTCTCCGCCTGCGTGATTACGTCCAGCGAGCGGCCGGTGTACAGCAGGAGATCCACATGGGTGAACGGCTCCAGCCGGGCGCCGAACCGTGACTTCGTCCGGCGCACGCCCTTGCCGACCGCCCGGATGCGGCCGTTGCGCCTGGTCAGGATCGTGATGATGCGGTCCGCCTCACCCAGCTTCTGGGTGCGCAGCACAATCCCGTCATCCCGGTACAGGCTCACCCTGCCATTGTCGCGCACGGCGGGTCCTGCCATGACGCAGGCGCGCGCGCCGGGAAGCCGGGTTATGCTCCCGGATTCCCGGCGCGCTCTGCTAGCCCGGGGGACGACCCCCGCTCTGCTAGCCCGGGGGGACGACCCCCCGGAACCCCCCGAGACCGCCGGCTCGGCGAGAACACGCCTCCGGCGCGCCTCCCCTCGCCGTCGATCAGGCGCGGCGGGACCGGTTCACGGCCGAGAGCACGGCGCGCAGGGACGCGGTCACCGTGTTCGCGTCGATGCCCACGCCCCACCAGGGCTGGCCGCCGATCTCGCACTCCACGTAGGCGGCCGCGTGCGCGTCGCTGCCCGCGGAGAGCGCGTGCTCGGCATAGTCGAGCACGCGCACGTCCACCCCGATGCTGGCCAGGGCGTCACAGAACGCCGAGATCGGCCCGTTCCCGGTCCCCTCGACCTGGTGCTCCTCGCCGTCAACCTGGACGTCCACGGTCAGCGCGTCCTTGGCGTCGACCACCGAGGACGTGTGGTGGGCGAGCAGGGCCACCGCTCCCCGGCCGAGGTACTCGCCGGAGAACGCGTCCCACATCTGGGCCGGGGACACCTCGCCGCCCTCGGCGTCGGTGTGCGCCTGGACCACCCGGGAGAACTCGATCTGGAGCCGGCGGGGCAGGTCGAGCTGGTGCTCGGCCTTCATGATGTAGGCGACGCCGCCCTTGCCGGACTGCGAGTTGACCCGGATCACGGCCTCGTAGGTGCGTCCTACGTCCTGCGGGTCGATGGCCAGGTACGGGACCGCCCACTCGAAGTCGCGGACGGCGATCCCGGCGGCCGCGGCGTCCCGCTCCACGGCCTCCAGGCCCTTCTTGATGGCGTCCTGATGCGAGCCGGAGAACGCCGTGTAGACCAGGTCGCCCGCGTACGGGTGCCGGGGGTGCACCGGGAGCTGGTTGCAGTACTCGGCGGTGCGCCGGATCTCGTCGATGTCGGAGAAGTCGATCATGGGGTCAATGCCCTGGCTGAACAGGTTCATGCCCAGCGTGACCAGGCAGACGTTGCCGGTCCGCTCGCCGTTGCCGAACAGGCAGCCCTCGATCCGGTCCGCGCCGGCCAGCACCGCCAGCTCGGCGTCCGCGACCGCGGTCCCCCGGTCGTTGTGGGTGTGCACGGACACGCACACGTGCTCGCGGTGCGGCAGGTTCCGGCTCATCCACTCGATCTGGTCGGCGTACACGTTGGGGGTGGACCGCTCGACGGTACAGGGCAGGTTCAGGATGATCTCCCGGCCGGGCCCCGGCTGCCAGACATCCATCACCGCCGCGCAGACCTCGGCGGCGTAGTCGAGCTCGGTATCCATGAAGATCTCGGGCGAGTACTCGTAGCCGAACTCGCAGTCCCCGAGGTACTGCGCGGCGTACTTCATCACCGACCGGGTGCCCTCGACGGCCAGGCTCTTGGTCTCCTCGCGGTCGTTGCCGAACACCACGCGGCGGAACACCGGCGCGGTCGCGTTGTACAGGTGCACGGTGGCCCGGGGGGCGCCGGCCAGCGACTGCACGGTCCGCTCGATCAGCTCGTCGCGGGCCTGGGTGAGGACGGAGATCTGAACGTCATCGGGGATCCGGCCGCCTTCGATCAGGCTCCGGACGAAATCGAAGTCCGTCTGGCTGGCCGACGGGAAGCCGACCTCGATCTCCTTGTAGCCCATCCGGACCAGGAGGTCGAACATGGTCCGCTTACGGGCCGGGCTCATGGGGTCGATCAGGGCCTGGTTGCCGTCGCGGAGGTCGGTGGACAGCCACCGCGGCGCGCGGGTGATGCTCCGGCCGGGCCAGTTCCGGTCCGGCAGGTCGACCGGCCGGAACGGGGTATATCGCTGGCAGGGCATGCCACTGGGCTGCTGCGGTACCGGGGGATGCCCGCCAGGTACGCGGTCAGTCGTTACGGGCTGGGAAGGCATGATGCGGATCTGCTCCCTCGCGGATCGGGGCGACGGCCAGCCGACACGCCAAGACTCCGCGGCGAGGAGCCGGCCTTATCGGCCCCCGCCGCGGCAGATAAGCAGCAGCATTCCGTGCATCATGGCGTTCCGACAGTACCAGACGACCCAGGCGCAGCGCAGATCGCCGTCCGGCATGCGAGACGGCGGGCTGGCGGCTCAGTCGTAGAAGCCCAGCCGGCGCAGCTGTTTCGGGTCCCGCTGCCAGTCCTTGGCCACCTTGATGCGCAGGTCCAGGTAGACCTTGGTGCCCAGCAGGGCCTCGATCTGCCGCCGCGCCTGGGTGCCGACCTCCTTCAGCCGGGCCCCTTTGGCCCCGATGACGATGGATTTCTGGCTCGGCCGCTCCACGTACATGAAGGCGTACACGTCGATCAGGTCGGAGCGGCCCTCCCGGGGCTTCATCTCCTCCACCACCACGGCGATGGAGTGCGGAAGCTCGTCCCGCACCCCCTCCAGGACCGCCTCCCGGATGAGCTCCGCCACCAGCATCTGCTCGGGCTCGTCGGTCAGCTCGCCGTCCGGGTAGAGCGGCCGGCCCGGCGGGAGATGGGAAACCAGGACGTCCGCCAGCACGTCGAGCTGGAAACCGGCCGTCGCGGACACGGGCACGATGTCCGCCCAGTCACCGAGTTCCGCCACCGCGGCCAGCTGGGCCGCGACCTGCGGCGGGGTGGCCCGGTCGGTCTTGGTGACGATCGCTGCCACCGGCGTCCGCGCGGTGAGCCGGGCGAGCTCCGCGGCCAGGTACTTGTCCCCCGGGCCGATCGGGTCCGTGGCGGGAAGGCAGAACCCGATCACGTCCACCTCGGTCAGCGTCGACCTGACCAGGCTGTCCAGCCGCTCGCCGAGCAGGGTCCGCGGCCGGTGCAGGCCCGGGGTGTCCACGATGATCAGCTGCGCGTCCGGGCGGTGCACGATCCCCCGGATCGCCCGCCTGGTGGTCTGCGGCCGGCTGCTGGTGATCGCCACCTTGGTTCCGACCAGGGCGTTCATCAGAGTCGACTTGCCGACATTCGGCCGCCCGACGAAGCAGGCGAAGCCTGACCGGAACTCAGGCTGGCCCGGCCCGGCATCGGGTCCGGGCGCAGCGGTACGCGTAGCTCCCACTCTGTGATTCTCCCCCCGCCGGCGAGCGGCGGCGTCAGGGCCGCAGGGTGGCGCGGAGCATCCCGTTCGAGCCCGCCTGGAACACCAGGGCGGACGGGCCGGCCTCGCGCACCACCGCGAGGTCCGCCGGCTCGATCCCCTCAGCGTCGCTGACCAGGGCCGCGGCCTCCAGGCTGGACGCACCGCTGGATACCGCCATGGCCACGGCCAGCCGCAGCGCGGACAGCTTCAGCGACGGCAGCGAGACCGCGGCGGCCGCGTAGGTGCGCCCCGTCTCGTCCCGCACCGCCGCGCCCTCGGCCGCAGACACCCGGGCCCGTGCCGACCGGGCCAGCGTGATGATCTTCAGGTCTTCCGGGCCAGGCTCCACCGCGCTCACCTGCCCGAGTGTAGTGGCGCGATCGTCCGTCACATCAGTCCCCGCCCGTCTCGTATGTCCCGGGCCGTTCATTCAGCCCGCCCGCTGGCCGGCTCGGCCTCGTCCCCGGGACGCCCGGCGGGCCGCTGGGCGCTCACCCCGGCCCGTTCCACGGTGACCGTGCCGATCCGGTTGCGCCGCCCGGCCAGGCTCTCGGCGGTCAGCTTCAGCCCCGCCACGGTCGCCACCGAGCCAGCGATCGGCACCCGGCCCAGGGCATGGGCCAGCAGGCCGCCAACGGTCTCCACGTCTTCCGCGTCGATCGTGGCGCCGAACAGCTCCTCCAGGTCGGTCACGGGCAGCCTGGCGGTGACCCGGGCCCGGTCCTGGGACAGCCACTCCACAGTCGGCTGCTCGTGGTCGTACTCGTCGGTGATCTCCCCGACGATCTCCTCAAGGATGTCCTCGATGGTGACCAGCCCGGCCGTGCCGCCGTACTCGTCGATGACGATGGCCAGGTGGATCCGGAGCTGCTGCATCTCCCGGAGCAGCTCGTCCACCGGCTTGCTCTCCGGCACGAAGGTGGCCGGGCGCATCACCGAGGTCACGCTGGCCACGGCTTCCTGCTCAGGATGTTCCTGGCTGCTCGTCACCAGGTCCTTCAGGTAGGCGATGCCGATGACATCATCCTGATTCTCCCCGACCACCGGGATCCGGGAGAAGCCGCTGCGCAGGGCGAGCGAGAGTGCCTGGCGCACGGTCTTGTCCCGCCCCACGAAGACCATGTCGGTCCGCGGGACCATCACCTCGCGGACGATCGTGTCACCCAGCTCGAAGACGGAGTGGATCATGGCCCGCGCCCCGGGCTCGATCACCTGGCGCTGCTCCAGCAGGTCGACCAGGCCGCGCAGCTCCTCCTCGGTGCCGGACGCGTCCCGGGAGCCCCGGCCCGGGGTCAGCACGCTGCCCAGGGCCAGCAGCAGCCGCGGGAGGGGCCCCAGGATCCGGGTCACCGGGTACAGCACGCTGGCCGCGGCCAGGGCCACCGAGCGCTCGTGCTGCCGGCCCAGGATCCGCGGCCCGACGCCGGCCAGCACGTACAGCACCGCGGCCATGATGACCCAGATCAGCAGGAACACGTGCCAGCCGGTGCCGAGCCAGTGCAGCAGCGCGGCGGCCACCAGCACGACGGCCGCCGTCTCGCTGCAGATCCGGGCGAGCAGCAGCACGGCCAGGTACCGGGCCGGCTCGGCCAGGACCGCCTGGAGCCGGGTGGCGGCGCGGCTGCTCCTGCCCTTGCGGCTGCGGGCCAGTTCCCCCGCGCCGGACCGGGACACCCGCATGAGCGCGACCTCGGCGCTCGCGCACAGCCCGGCGCCCAGCGCCAGCGCCGCGGCGGCGGCGATCAGCCACACCATGGTGGCCTCACCCCGTCCCTTCCTGCCCTTCCGGGTCACCGCCCAGGTCGGATGGCTGATCCCGGACGGACCGCCAGGTGCCGAGCATCTCATCCTGGAGGCCGAACATGGCGGTGCGCTCATCCGGCTCGGCGTGGTCGTATCCGAGCAGGTGCAGGATGCCGTGCGTGCAGAGCAGCTCGAGCTCGTCGCGCAGCGGGTGATGCGCCTGCGCAGCCTGGCCGGCGGCGATCTCGGGGCAGAGCACGACGTCGCCGAGCAGGCCCGGCGGCGAGGTCGCTTCCCCGCCGGCGCCCTGGTCGCCGCGGGCACTGCCCGTGGGCGGCGGCCTCAGCTCATCCATCGGGAAGGCCAGCACATCGGTCGGCCCCGGCTCACCCATCCAGCGCTCGTGCAGGTCGGACATGGTGCCGCGGTCGACGAGCAGGACCGAGAGCTCGGCCAGCGGGTGTATCCGCATGTCGTCCAGGACATGCCGGGCCAGCGCCGCGAGGTCGGCCTCGTCCACGTCGATGCCGGACTCGTTGGCGATCTCGATGCTCACCGCGGGTCCCGGCTCACTGAGCTGGCTCGCACTGCGCTGGCTCGCATTGCGCTGGCTCGCATTGCGCTGGCGCTTCACTGGGCGCGCTTGCGCCGCTGCGGCGGGGACGTCCCGCGCACCCGGGCGTCGTAGCGCTCGTACGCGTCCACGATGTCCCCCACCAGCCGGTGCCGCACTACGTCCTGGCTGGTCAGCCTGGCGAAATGCACGTCGTCCAGGCCCTCGAGGATTTCCTGGACGATCCGCAGCCCGCTGGCCTGGCCGGCCGGCAGGTCAACCTGGGTGACATCGCCGGTCACGACGATCTGGGACCCGAAGCCGAGCCGGGTGAGGAACATCTTCATCTGTTCCGCCGAGGTGTTCTGCGCCTCGTCCAGGATGATGAACGAGTCGTTCAGCGTCCGGCCGCGCATGTAGGCCAGCGGCGCCACCTCGATCGTGCCCGCCGCGATGAGCCGCGGGATCGAATCGGGGTCGAGCATGTCGTGCAGCGCGTCGTACAACGGCCGCAGGTACGGGTCGATCTTCTCGTACAAGGTGCCGGGCAGGAAGCCCAGCCGCTCCCCCGCCTCGACGGCCGGCCGGGTCAGGATGATCCGGTTGACTTCCTTGGCCTGGAGTGCCTTCACCGCCTTGGCCATGGCCAGGTAGGTCTTCCCGGTGCCGGCCGGGCCGATGCAGAACACGATCGTGTGCGCGTCGATGGCGTCCACGTAGCGCTTCTGGTTCAGCGTTTTCGGCCGGATTGTCCGGCCGCGGGCCGACAGGATGTCCAGGGTCAGCACGTCGGCCAGCCGGACCCCGGACTTGCGGCGGAGCATGGCCACCACCCGCTCCACCGAATCCGCGGTGAGCTCGGCCCCGCCGGCCAGCAGCTCGGTGAGCTCCTCGAAGAGGCCAGCGACGCGCTCGCTCTCCTCGGCCGCCCCGGTAATGGTGATCTCATTCCCGCGGACGTGGATGTCGGCATCGAAGGCCTTCTCGATCACGTGCAGCAGCTCGTCGCGGGATCCCAGCAGGCTGACCATGGAGCGGTCATCCGGGATAACGATCTTGACCTGCGCGCCGGTGCTGCCGGGCGGCTTACGGCCCGCAGAATCTCCGGGTCTGTCTGTCAATTCCCTCTCTCAACCTGAGCGCAGGCGCGGCCTGCGCCCGTAGCGTCATGCTATCCGCGCGGGCACCGGCCCGGGGCCTGGGCATCAGCCGGGGGGCCAGCCCAGGCCGCGCCCGCCCAGGACGTGCGCATGGACATGCGGGACCGCCTGGCCCGCATCGGCCCCCGTGTTAAAGACAACCCGGTACCCACCGCCGGAGATTCCCTCCGCCTCGGCCACCGCAGCCACCTGGTTGGCCAGCTCGGTGAGCAGGCTCCCGTCGGCGGCCGCCAGCGCGGCCAGGTCGGGATAGTGATCCTTCGGGATCACCAGCACATGAGTCGGCGCTTGCGGGCTGATGTCACGAAAGGAAATGGTCCGCGGTGACTCGAGCACCCGTGATGCCGGGACACCACCGGACACGATCCTGCAGAATAGACACTCCGGCACAGGGGGATCCTAGCTTGTCCCTCTCCGGTAACACGCACGAGATATATGGTTGCCAAGGTGCTTGTCTCACTGCGCCCGCCCGCCCGCTGCACCCGCACGTGCAGGGCGCGGCGGCGGTGCGTGCCTGGCTCCGGCCGGGGCAGTGCCGGAACGCCCGCGGCGCGTATTTGGCAGGCACCCGACATCCTGGTGGGGGGAATGCTTCCGTGAGGCCTAGGGGCTGGGGCGGGTCGCGTGCAGTTATTCGACATGCCAGGTGAACCTGACGGCATGGTGACGCGTCCCATTGACGTGACCGAGGCCTTGATAGCTAACCCGGCGATGACCCACGCTGCGGTCGAATGGGATGCCGACCGGGCGGTCACCGCCATCTACAGCGAGCACTACCGCTCTCTGGTCCGCCTCGCGGCGTTCCTGGTCCGGGACACCGCGACCGCGGAAGAAGTGGTGCAGGACTCGTTCGTGGCCATGCACGGGGCGTGGCGGCGGCTACGCGATACGGATAAGGCGCTTTCCTATCTCCGCCAGTCCGTCGTCAACCGGTCGCGGTCGGTCCTGCGGCACCGGATGGTGGTCAACAAGAACACGCCGAAGCCGCCACCGGACATGCCGAGCGCAGAGCATGGGGCGATCATCCAGCTGGAGCGCTCAGCGGTGGTGTCAGCGCTGCGCGCGCTGCCGGAGCGGCAGCGGGAGGCACTGGTACTCCGCTACTACGGAGACCTCTCCGAGGCGCAGATCGCCTCGGTGATGGGCATCAGCAAGGGAGCAGTCAAGAGTCACACGGCCCGGGCCATGGCAGCCCTGCGGGCCGTGCTGGAGCAGGACTCGTGAGGAGGGCCTTCGGGGACCCGGGGAGCACCGGGTGGCAGGCATGATGACAAAGGATCGGGACTACGAGGACATCCTCCGCCGGGCCCTGGCCGAGGCGGCGGAGTCCATCGAACCCACCGGCGACGGGCTGCGGCGTATCCGTCACCGGCTGGATTCGCCTCGGTCCCTGCGGTCCGTTTTCTCTGGGTGCACCGAGTGGCTGGAGTTGCACGGGACCCGTTTTCTCATCCGGCTCGACCCGGCTATCGAGGCAGCGCGGGCCGCGCTGAGCCGGGTCCAGTCGGCCTGGGGGCCCCTGGCCGGCGGGCGCGGACGGCGGCGGGCGGGCGGGCACCGCGGGGCGCCCAGTCCGCCCGGGCGGCTGGGAATGGCCGGGTCCTGGCTCAAGCCGGTGTTCGCGGTCTCGGCCGCGGTGGCCATCGTGGCGGTCGGGGTGGTCATCCTCAACCACGAGACGGCGACCCCGATCAACCCCGCGAACAATGTCGGCACGGCCGAACCGAGTTCCAGCGTGGCCAGCGGCGGGACGGCGGCGAACTCCGGGCTGCCGCTCTTCATCAAGCCCAGCCCGCAGGGCACCGGCCCGACACAGAACAACAGTGCGACGAGCCCGGTGCCCGCGGTGGTCTGTACCCCCATCCGCACCCCCGCTCCCGCCTCCACCCCGACCCCGACCGCGACGCCGACCACCACGGCACCGACCGCGACCGCGAACCCGACCCCCACCCCGACGGTGAGCGGGACCGCGACCGGTACGCCGACAACCCAGCCCACGCAGAGCGGCTCCCCGACGCCTACCGCGACGGTGAGCGGGACCACGGCCGGCTCCACCGCTACGACGACCCCCGCAGCCCTCGTCGTCCCGGACAAAACAGTGGCGACCACCATCACCGAGTGCGCCAGCCCGGCGAAGACCCCCTGATCTCCCCGCCGGCCGCTTCTGGGGTCTTGGGGGCTGCCCGGTTCAGGCCCAGCGGCCAGCCCGGCTGAGCAGGATCGCCGCCGCCGCCATTCCCGCGGATGAGGTGCGGAGCACAGTCGGCCCTAGCCGCGCCGCGACGGCCCCGGCCTCGGTGAGCGCGCGGGATTCGGCGGGCGTGATGCCGCCCTCCGGGCCGACGAGCACCAGCATCTCCCCGGAGCCGGGCAGCGGTATCTCGCTGAGCTGCTCCCCGGCCTGCGGGTCCAGGATGAAGGCCCGGGCGGCCCGGCCGGCCCGGGCGGCCACCTCGCCGAGATCCGCGGGCCCGGTCACCTCGGGGACCCGGCCGCGCCGGGCCTGCTTGGCCGCTTCCCGCGCGGTGGACCGCCATCTCGCCAGCGCCCGGTCGCCGCGCTCCCCCTGCCATCTGGCCACGCAGCGCTCCGCGGCCCAGGGAACGATTACGTCCACCCCGGCCTCGGTCATCAGCTCGACGGCCAGCTGGCCCCGCTCTCCCTTCGGGATCGCCTGGACCACAGCCAGGGCCGGGTCCGGGGCGGGCAGCACGGTCCGGTGCCGCACGGTGAGCTCCAGCCGGCCGCGCTGGGCCCGGGTCACCACGCAGCGGGCCAGCTGGCCCGCGCCGTCGGTCAGGTCCACCCGCTCCCCCACGGCGAGCCTGCGCACGTCGGCCGCGTGCCGTCCCTCCGGCCCGTCCAGCACGATCAGGTCGCGGGCCAGGTCCGCGGGGTCGGCGAAGAAAACCGGCGGCTGGGGGCCGGGCACGGCGGCCGGGTCACCGGCCGTTGAAGGCGTCACGCAACCGGGAGAAGAATCCCTGCTGGCCGGGGGCGAAGCGGCCGGGCGGGGTCTCCTCGCCGCGCAGCGCCGCCAGCTGCTTGAGCAGCGCCTCCTGCGGCTCGTCCAGCTTCATCGGCGTCTCGACCGAGATGTGGATGACCAGGTCACCCCGGCCCGTGTCGTTCAGGTGCTGGACGCCGAGCCCGTACATGGGGACGACCTGCCCCGACTGGGTACCCGGGCGGATGTCGAGCTCGCGGGCGCCGTCCAGGGTGTCGACCGACAGGGTGGCGCCCAGCGCCGCGGCCACCATGGGGATGGTCACGGTGCAGTGCAGATCGTCGCCCTGGCGCTCGAAGATCGGGTGCGGGCGCTGCAGGATCTCCAGGAAGAGGTCACCGGGCGGCCCGCCGCCGGACCCGATCTCGCCCTCGCCGGCCAGCTGGATGTGCGTGCCGTCCTCGACCCCGGCGGGAATGCGGACCTTCATCGTGCGCCGCGTCCTGACCCGGCCGTCGCCGTCACACTCGGGGCAGGGCCGGCGGATGACGGTGCCGAACCCGCCGCAGTGCGGGCACGGGCGGGAGGTCATCACCTGGCCCAGGAAGGAGCGGGTGACCTGGCTGACCTCGCCGCGGCCGCCGCAGACCTCACAGGTCTCCGGGTGGGTACCGGGCGCTGTACCCTCACCGGAGCAGGTCGGGCAGACCACGGCCGTGTCCACGACCAGTTCCCGGGTGGTCCCGAAGGCACACTCGGACAGGTCCAGCTCGACCCTGATCGTCGCGTTGCGGCCGCGCCGGGCCCGGCTGCGCGGACCCCGGGCGGCCGCCCCGGCCCCGAAGAACGCGTCCATGATGTCGCTGAACGGGAAGCCGGGGCCGAAGCCGCCCGCCCCGGCCCCGCCGTTGGGCGCGAACGGGTCCGCGCCCTGGTCGTACATCTGCCGCTTCCCGGGGTCGGAGAGTACCTCGTACGCCTGGGTGATCTCCTTGAACCGTTCCTGGGTCTCCGGGTCCGGGTTCACGTCCGGGTGCAGCTCACGGGCGAGCCGCCGGTAGGCCTTCTTGATCTCATCCGGCGGCGCGTCCCGGCGGACGCCGAGCGCGCCGTAGTAGTCGTTGGCCACTAGGACCCCGCCAGGATCTGGCCCACGTATCGTGCCACCGCGCGTACTGCTCCCATCGCTGTCGGGTAATCCATCCGGGTCGGGCCGAGCACCCCGAGCCTGGCCAGTACCTGATCCCCGGTTCCGTATCCGGTCGCCACCACGGACGTACTCCGCAGCCCCTCGACCGGGTTCTCCGCGCCGATCCGGACCGTCAGCGACGGGTGATCGCCCGACTCGCCCAGCAGCCGCATGAGCACGACCTGCTCCTCGAGGGATTCGAGGACCTCCCGGAGTCCCTTGGAGAAGTCGGCCGTGGTCAGGTTGGCCGCCCCCCCGACCACGACCCGCTCGTCGGTCCGCTCCACCAGGCTCTCCAGGATGACCGAGAAGACGGCGGCCGCGTTCGGCCGGTCCATCGGGTCGACCAGCTCCGGCAGGTCGGCGACCACCGCGGCCACCTCGGTCAGGCGCCGCCCGTCCAGGCAGGCGTTCAGCACCGCCCGCAGGTGCATGATGGAGTCTTCCTCGGCCGCATCCGGCAGTTCCACCGAGCGCTGCTCGACCCGCCCGGTGTCGGTGATGATCACCAGCATGAGCCGTTTCGCGGCCAGCGGGACCAGTTCCACGTGCCGGACCGAGGAACGGGTGAGCGAGGGATACTGCACCACTGCCACCTGGCGGGTCAGCTGGGCGAGCAGCCGGACCGTCCGCATCACGACGTCATCGAGGTCGTACGCGCCGGCCAGGAACGTCTCGATGGCCCGGCGCTCGGCTGAGGAGAGCGGCTTGACGCCGGACAGCCGGTCCACGAACAGCCGGTAGCCCTTGTCCGTCGGTATCCGCCCCGCACTGGTGTGCGGCTGCACGATGAAGCCCTGCTCCTCGAGCACCGCCATGTCGTTGCGGATGGTCGCCGGTGACACATCGAGGTTGTGCCGGTTGACCAGGGACTTTGAACCTACGGGCTCCGTGGTGGACACATAATCTTCCACGATCGCCCGCAGCACGGCGAGCTTGCGCTCATCGAGCATGTCCCCACCTCCCTTGGCACTCCGCAGTCCTGAGTGCCAAGTTTAAGGCGGTCCGGGCGCCGTGACACCCAAGCGCGGTATCGGGAGCATAGCGGCTGCGATAGGAAGTGCCTACGGGCGTGCCTCCCGAGGGCTGCCCAGGTTGTCCGCTAGCGTCCGGTGTGGTGGACCCCTATTACGACACGGACGTCCTCGCGCCGGGCTGGCAGCGCCGCGCGCGGCCAGAACCACCCCAGGTGGAGGCGGTCCGCGGGCTGGTCGTGGAGGAGGCGGGCGGCGGCTTCTGCGGCGCCGTGGTGGCCTGCGAGAAGAACGCGGTGACGCTGGAGGACCGGTTCGGGCGGCAGCGGCTCTTCCCGCTGCACCCCGGCGCGTTCCTGCTGGAGGGCCGGCCGGTCACGCTTACCCGGCCGGAGCTGTCCGCGCCGGCGCGTGCCCCGGCCCGGAGCCGGTCGGGTTCGGTGGCCGGGCCTGCGGCCCCGGCCCGGGTGGCCAAGGCCAGCCGGATCTACGTCGAAGGCCGCCACGACGCCGAGCTCATCGAGCAGATCTGGGGCGGCGACCTGCGTGACGTGGGCGTCGTGGTGGAGTACCTGGAGGGGGTGGACCATCTCCCCGCCGTGCTGGACGTGTTCTCGCCCGGCCCGCAGCGGCGGCTCGGGGTCCTGGTCAACCACCTGGTCCCCGGCTCCAAGGAGCAGCGCATCGCCGCCGCGGTGGCCTCGCCCCACGTGCTGGTGGTGGGCCATCCCTACGTGGATATCTGGCAGGCGGTCAAGCCCGCCGCGCTGGGCATCCCCGCCTGGCCCGTGGTGCCGCGCGGCCGCCCGTGGAAAGAGGGCGTGCTGGCCGCGCTCGGCTGGGGCACCGACACGGCGGCCGGGTGGAAACGGATCCTGGCTGCGGCCTGCAGCTACGCCGACCTGGAATCGGAACTGCTCGGCCGGGTCGAGGAACTGATTGATTTCGTCACCGCCCCGGGAACTGGCTAACGTGAGCCGGGAACGCACCCCGCGAGGAGCCCATGACGAGCCGCCCGCACTATCCGATGGATTCCGGCCTCAGCGTGTTCGGCCCCGAGGACGTCGGTGCGCAGGCCGGCGGGGGCACGGCCCCCGGCGGGCCGCCCGCCCCGGTCCCGGCGGACCGCGCTGAGGTACGCCGGGCCATGCTCGCCTACCTGGCCGTGCCGTTCACCCTGTGCCTGGTGCCGCTGGCCATCTACCTGGCCAGCCTGGGGAGCCGCCGGTTCGCCCGGGCCCATGCGGGGGTGGCGCTCAGCCTGTCCCTGGCCGCCATCCTGTACACGGCCAGCATCCTGATCGTGGGCGGTGTGCTGGCCCTCGACTCCGCCTCGGTGGGCACGCTGGCCGGCATCCCGTTGCTGGTCCTGCTGTGGGCCGGCGTGCTGGTCGTGGTGATCCGCGCGGCCGGCGCGGCCAGCCGCGGTGAGATGTACCAGCTGCCCCGGTGGCTGCGGATGACGTCCGGGACCGCCGGCGGGGGCGTCAGTCGGTGAGGCCCCGGATCACCGCGTCGGCGAGCAGCCGCCCCGGGGTGGTCAGCACGACCCGGCCCGCGGCGTAGGCCTCCTCCTCGGCCAGGCCATCCGCTACCGCGCTGGCCGCGGCGGCCCGCCCGGCCGGGGCCAGCACCTCGACTGGGCACCCGGAGGACAGCCGGGTCAGCAGCATGATCTCCTCCAGCGCGCGTTCCGGGCCGGTGAGCACCTCGCGGGCCAGGCCCGGGCTGGTGCCGGCGGAGAGCCGCGCCGCGTACGCGGCCGGGTGCTTCACGTTCCACCAGCGGACCCCGCCCACGTGGCTGTGCGCGCCCGGTCCCACACCCCACCAGTGGCCGCCGGTCCAGTACAGCTGGTTGTGCCGGCACTGGGCGCCCGGCCCGGCGGCCCAGTTGGACACCTCGTACCAGCCCAGCCCCCGGGCCGAGAGGAGCTCGTCCGCGGCCAGGTAACGATCGGCCATGGCCTCGTCGTCCGGGACAGCCACCTCGCCCCGCCGGACCCGGGCCGCGAGCCGGGTGCCCTCCTCGACGATCAGGGCGTACGCGGAGATGTGGTCCGGGCCCGCCGCCAGGGCCGCCTCGAGCGACTCACGCCAGTCCGCGTCGGTCTCCCCGGGCGTGCCGTAGATGAGATCCAGGCTGACGTGCCCGAAGCCGGCCTCCCGGGCCCACCGGGCGCAGCGGGCCGGGCGGCCGGGCTCGTGCACCCGGTCCAGCACGGCCAGCACATGCGGCGCCGCGCTCTGCATGCCCAGGGAGATCCGGGTGAACCCGGCCTCACGCAGCGCGGCCAGCGATCCGGGGTCCACGCTCTCCGGATTGGCCTCGACGGTGACCTCCGCGCCGGGCGCCAGGCCGAACTCACCGTCGATGACGCGCAGGATCTCGCCGAGCTGCCGCGCCGGGAGCAGGGTCGGCGTGCCGCCACCGAAGAACACGGTGGCCACCGGGCCGGCCGCGGTGCCCAGCACCTTCCGGGCCAGCTGGACCTCTGCGGCCGCCAGCGCGGGGTAGCTGTCCCGGGACACTCCCGGGCCGAGCTCGGCGGCGGTGTAGGTGTTGAAGTCGCAGTAGCCGCAGCGCCGCTGGCAGAACGGCACGTGCACGTAGAACCCGAACGGGCGGTGGCCCAGCTCGGCGGTCGCGCCGGCGGGCAGTGCGCCGTCAGCGGGGACAGGCGAGCCCGGGGGAAGAGCTCCGGGCATGGTCAGCCCGTGACCGGTTCTTGCGGCGCGGCTTCCTGCGGCACGGCTTCCTGCCGCGCGGCCCGGCCCAGCACCGAGGCCGCCGCCTGCGCCCACCCGGGATCGAGGCCCGGCGCGTCCAGCAGCCGCCGCATCAGGTCCGCGTCGCCGTAGTAGGCGCGCAGCGCCCCGGCCACGGTCACGCCGCCGGGCGGCCGCGAGAGCACCTCGATCCGGTCACCCGGGCCGGCCACCCCCTCCTCGAGGACCCTCAGGTAGGCACCGGGCCGGGCCGCCGCAGCGAACCGCTTCACCCAGTGCCGCTCGCCCATCCAGCCCGCGAACGTGCCGCACGGGACGCGCACCGAGGCGATCTGCACCACGGCGGTGCCGAGCCGCCACGTCTCGCCCATCAGCGCCCCGGACACGTCCAGCCCGGCCGTGGTGATGTTCTCGCCGAACACGCCGTTGGCCAGCTCCCGGCCGAGCTGCTCAGTCCACCAGTCCAGGTCCTCGCGCGCATAGGCGTATACGGCCTGGTAGGGGCCGCCGTGGTGCTCGGTGTCCGCCTGCTCGTCGCCGTCGGCCCCGAGCCGCCCGATGGTCACCGGGCCGGGACGGGGACGCTTGTCGATCGCGGTCCGCCCGACCCGGCCTGCCCACCCGGCGGGGCGGCCGCGGCCTGTGTTCACTGAGATCACCTGCGCGCTCGCCACACCAGCACGGTATCCGGCGCCGGGGGTGGCGGGCGAACCGGTTTCTTCCCGCCCGGCCGCAGGGTGGGTCCGCGGGCCCCGGACCCGGTTATCCTGGGACAAGCCACTCGGGTGGGAGACGCCGATGACAAGCTGGCCCGGATACGGGGCACCGGAGTACGGGCACGCCGCCATGCGAGCCTCGGACGTGGACCGTGATCGTGCGGCCGAGGTACTGAAATCGGGGTTCGCCGCGGGCCGGCTCACCAAAGACGAGTACGACGATCACCTGCACCAGGTCTACACCGCCCGCACCCACGGGGACCTGGCCCAGGTGACGAGCCAGCTGCCCGGCGGCGGGCTGGCCCTGTTCAGGGGGCCCGCCCCCGTCGTGAAGAGGACCAACTCACTGGCCGTCGCCGCCCTGGTCTGCGGGGTAGCGGAGTTCTTCACGCTGGGGCTGACCGCGATCCCGGCCGTGATTCTCGGCCACATGGCGCGCGGCCAGATCCGGCGGACCGGTGAGCACGGCCGCGGGCTGGCCCTGGCCGGCCTGATCCTGGGCTGGGCGGCGATCATCTTGTTCGTGCTGGTCGTCGCGCTCGGCTCGGTGGCCATGGTGCGGGTCGGGCACTCGGCGCCTGCCGTGACGCACCCGCTCCCGATCCCCCCGGGCTCGGGGAACTGAGCAACGGCCTGGCCCGCTAGCGCGCCCGTTCCGGCGTGGTGGACAGGGCGGCCACGAAGGCTTCCTGCGGCACTTCGACCCGCCCGATGGTCTTCATCCGCTTCTTGCCTTCCTTCTGGCGTTCCAGCAGCTTGCGCTTGCGGGTGATGTCACCGCCGTAGCACTTGGCCAGGACATCCTTGCGCAGCGCGCGGATGTTCTCCCGCGCGATGATCTTGGCGCCGATCGCCGCCTGGATCGGCACCTCGAACTGCTGGCGCGGGATGAGCTCGCGCAGCCGTGAGGTCATGGCCAGGCCGTACTCCCGCGCCTTGTCCTCGTGCACGATCTGGCTGAACGCGTTGACCGGCTGCCCCTGGAGCAGGATGTCCACCTTGACCAGCTCCGCCTCCTGCTCGCCGTCCGGCTCGTAGTCCAGCGACGCGTACCCGCGGGTCCGTGACTTCAGCTGGTCGAAGAAGTCGAAGATGATCTCCGCGAGCGGCATCGTGTAGCGGATCTCGACCCGGTCGGCGGACAGGTACTCCATGCCCAGCAGGGCGCCCCGCCGGCCCTGGCACAGCTCCATGATCGTGCCGATGTAGTCGGACGGGGCCAGCACCGTCGCCCGGACCACGGGCTCGAAGACTTTCGCGATCTTGCCCCCGGCCGGGGCAGCCGACCCGGGGGTGCCGCCAGGGAAGTCGCTGGGGTTGGTGACCTGCAGCTCGGCACCGGATTCCATCACCACGCGGTAGACCACGTTGGGCGCGGTGGAGATGAGCGAGAGATTGAACTCGCGCTCCAGCCGCTCCCGGACGATCTCCATATGCAGCAGCCCGAGGAACCCGCACCGGAAACCGAAGCCGAGCGCGGTGGACGTTTCCGGCTCGTAGACCAGCGCCGCGTCGTTCAGCCGCAGCTTGTCGAGCGCGTCGCGCAGTTCCGGGTAGTCGTCGCCGTCCATCGGGTACAGGCCGGAGAACACCATCGGCCGGGGGTGGTCGTATCCGGGCAGCGGCTCGGTCGTGGGACGCGCGGCGCTGGTCACGGTGTCGCCGACCCGGGCCTGCCGGACGTCCTTGACCCCGGTGATGAGGTAGCCCACCTCGCCGGCGCCCAGGCTGTCTGACGGCACCGGCTCCGGTGAGATGACGCCCACCTCGAGCGTCTCGTGTGCCGCCCCGGTCGACATCATGAGGCTCTTCTCCCGCCGGGTCAGGCGGCCGTCCATCACCCGCACGTAGGTGACCACGCCCCGGTAGGAGTCATAGACCGAGTCGAAGATGAGAGCCCGGGCCGGCCCGTCCGGCTGGCCGGCCGGCGGCGGGACCTGCGCCACCACGGCGTTGAGCAGTTCCCGCACGCCCTCCCCGGTCTTGGCCGAGACCCGCAGCACGTCGCCAGGGGCACAGCCGATGATGCTGGCCAGTTCCTCCGCGTACAGGTCGGGCTGGGCCGCGGGCAGGTCGATCTTGTTCAGCACCGGGATCAGGTGCAGGTCGGCTTCGAGGGCCAGGTACAGGTTGGCCAGCGTCTGGGCCTCGATACCCTGGGCCGCGTCGACCAGCAGGATGGCGCCCTCGCACGCGGCCAGCGAGCGGGACACCTCGTAGGTGAAGTCCACGTGGCCCGGGGTGTCGATGAGGTTGAGCACGTAGCCACGGCCGTCCGGGCCGGTCCAGGGCAGCCGGACGGCCTGGCTCTTGATGGTGATGCCCCGCTCGCGCTCGATGTCCATCCGGTCCAGGTACTGGGCCCGCATCTGGCGGTCCGTCACCACGCCGGTGAACTGCAGCATCCGGTCCGCGAGCGTGGACTTGCCGTGGTCAATGTGCGCGATGATGCAGAAGTTCCTGATGATGCCCATGTCGGTATGACCGGGGCTGGTAGCGGACTGCGCACCATCCGGAAGGACCTGCTCGGGCACTGCTGGCACAAGAAATCCGCCTGGTTCGTGTTCGGGGGCCTGGTTCATGACCGGGGAGCGGTGCCTTCATGGTCGCATGAGGGAGCTGGTGCCCTGGCCCCGGCTCACCCGCCGCGGCACCAGTTTTGAGCCGCGCTGCCCGATAGGCTATCCTGCCTCGTCGGAGCGTAAGCGCTGCCGCCGCTGCACCTGCCGCTGCATTATGCCGCCGCGCGGCGTTGCCAGGCGCGACGGTACGCCCGGCACCAAGACGAGATCCCAAGTGAGGCTTCCGCGTGGCGAACATTAAGTCCCAGATCAAGCGCAACAAGCAGAACGAGAAGCACCGTCAGCGCAACAAGGCCGTCAAGTCGTCCCTGAAGACCTCGGTGCGCAAGTTCCGCGAGGCGGCTGACGCCGGGGATGTCGACGCGGCCACCACCGCCATGCGCGACGCCTGCCGGCACCTGGACAAGGCGGCCAGCAAGGGCGTGATCCACAAGAACCAGGCGGCCAACCGCAAGTCGGCCATCGCCCAGCGCTGCGCCGAGCTCTCCTAGCCCGGGGGGCGACCCCCCGGGCCCCCGCTTGCCCGCCCCCGTAGGCACTTCGTCTGCTGCGGTGCCCGGGTGACTCGCCTGGTCGGCGAGGACACGCCTGCGGCGCGCCTCCCCTCCCCGGCGAGCTAACCTGCACGTGCCGCTTCAGCGGGCGCGGCAGGCCACGATGTCGCGGATGGCCACCTCCAGGGCGTAGCCCGCGCTCGTCCCCTCGCCTTTGACCTGAGCGTCGGCCCGGGCCACCACGGCCAGCGCGCGGGCCACCCCCTCCGGGGTCCAGCCCCGCAGCTGCTGGCGGACCCGGTCCACCTTCCACGGCGGCATGCCCGCCTCGGCGGCCACCACCGCGTCCGGCTGGCCCTTCGGGGCACTGCCGACCCGGCCCAGCAGGCGCACCCCCTGAGCCAGGCCGCTGGTGATCAGCACCGGTGACACCCCGACCGCCAGCGCCCAGCGCAGCAGCTCCAGCGCCTCCGCCAGGCGCCCCTCGACGGCCCGGTCCGCCACGGTGAAACCGCTCGCCTCGGCCCGGCCCCGGTAGTAGCGGGCCACCACGGTCTGGTCGACGACTCCCGTGGTGTCCGCGGCCAGCTGCGCGCACGCCGCGGCGAGTTCACGCAGGTCGTTGCCCAGGGCGTCGAGCAGGGCCCGCACCCCGCTTTCCTCGATCGTGCGCCCCGCGTGCCGGAACTCGCTGCGGATGAACTGCATCCGCTCGCCCATCCGGGTGATCTTCTGGCCCTCGATGATCCGGGCGCCCCGCTTGCCCAGAGCGGCAAGCAGGGCCTTGCCCTTGGCCCCGCCGGCGTGGGTGAGGATCAGGACGGTCTCGGGCGGCGGGTCGCCCGCGAGGCCGGTGATCTCGTCGGCGACGTTCTTGGCCGCGTCAGCGATGCCGTGCACCACGATGACGCACCCGCCGCCGAACAGGGAGGGCGCGGTGAGCGAGGCCAGCTCGCCGGGCCGCAGCGCGGCGGCCTGCACGTGGCGCACGTCGTCAGCCGGCCGCGCGGCCTCGATCAGGCGCGCCACCGCCCGCTCGACCAGCAGGTCCTCCTCCCCCACGACCACGCTGACGCCGGCGATGTCGGTGGCTGAGGGGGATGCGGCGGAAGCCATAGCGGCAGCATGCCATATGGCGGCCCGTGGGCCGCCTGGCAGCGCTAGCTGGCCACCGGCGCGCCGCCGAGCCACACCCGGCTCGGCTTGAGCCCGTACGACCAGGCGAACGCGCCCTCGTGATCGGCGTCCCACAGCACGATGTCGGCCAGGCGGCCGCGGACCATCGCGCCCCGGTCCGGGGCCCGCAGCGCCTGGGCGCCGCCCAGCGTGGCGGCCCGCAGCGCCTCGGTCACGCTGAGCCCGAACTGCGACACGGCCAGGGAGATCACCAGCGGCATGGAGGTGATCCCGTTGCCGCCCGGCGTGTGGTCAGAGCCGAGCGCCACCGCCACGCCCTTGTCCAGCAGGGCACGCACCGGCGGGTTCTTCCCGGTCTGGAGGGCTGTCCCCGGGCAGACCACCGCGGCCACCCCGGCCTGGGCCAGGGCCGCCACGTCCTCGTCGCTGGCCTCGTGCAGGACGTCCGCGGACGCGCAGCCGAGTTCGGCCGCCAGCCGGGCCGCGCCGGTCCGGCTCTCCCCGCAGGCGTGCACCCGGGGCAGCAGCCCGGCCGCCCGGCCCGCGCTGAGGATCCAGCGGGCTTCCCGCTCGGTGAAGCGCCCTTCCTCGCAGTAGACGTCCACGCTGTCCGCGCCGACCGCGGCCGCGTCCGAGCACCAGGTGCCCACCGCGTCGATGTAGTCGTTGCGGCGGCCGAAGTACTCCGGCGGCACCGCGTGCGCGGCCAGGAACGTCACGTGCACCCGGGGCATGCCGGGCTCGCCTTCCAGCGAGCGGAGCATCCGCACGTCGGCCAGCTCGCCGTCACGGGTCAGGTGGTAGCCGGTCTTGGCCTCGATCGTGGTCGTCCCGTGCCGGAGCCAGTCGCCGAGGCGCTCCCGCACCCCGTTGCACAGGGTCCAGGGATCAGTGCCGCGGGTCACGGTGACCGTCGAGGCCATCCCCCCGCCGGCCGCGGCGATCTCGCCGTCGGAGGAGCCACCGGCCCGCATGGCCAGTTCCGCCCAGCGGTTCCCGGCGTAAACCGGGTGGGTATGCGCGTCGATCAGGCCCGGGGTGACCAGGCCGCCGCCCAGGTTCTCCACCGAGTCGACGTCAACGATGTCCTCGACCACGCCGGGCAGGCTCTCCGGGAGCTCCGAGGCCCGGCCCACCCACGCGATGCGCTCGTTGTGGGTGAGGATGGCCGCGTTGCTCCAGACCTCGGATCCGGTCCAGAGCCGCCCAATGTTGGTCAGCAGGCGGACGGTCACCGGCATGCCTCCGGCCGCGTACGCGCGAGGGGCCGGAGGGGAACGTGCCAGACGGGGCGTACCTGCGTCATACGCGGTCACCTGCCATAGCTCGTCCGTACTCCTGATGGCCCCCCCGCCAGGCCCCCGGTCACGCGGGTTCCAGAGCGGCCGATGGCGGCGCTGCTGCGGGATGCGGCAACCAACATATCGGTTCAGTTACGCTATTGCACTACAGGATCCCTGTACAGGTAGTTCGCGAAGAACGCAGGACGGAAATTGCCGTCCTTTCGGTTATCTCACCGTCTGTGCTGGTCTGGGCCCTCGTAGCTGCGCTGCGTATCCGCCGGGATGCGGGTTCTTCTTTACCGGATAAGGCGCCGCGCAATTCGCCGCCCGTTCCGGTGACCCTGGTCCTGCTTACGTTGTCACCTGCTGCGGCCAGCTTCCCACGCGCGGGCCGTTCCCGCGCGCTAGTTAGCTTCCCGCGGGAACGGCGATGCGGTCGATCTCGGCCGCCAGGCCCGGAGGGACCCGGGCGGTCAGCTCGGTACCCGCGGCGCAGTGCCGCAGCGCGAGCACCTCACCCTCCTGATGGGCCCGGGCGACCAGGTCGCCGCGCACGTACGGCACGACGGCGCTGACTTCACGGTCCCACTGCGGGAGCGCGGCCTCGACCGCTTCGGCCAGGGCGTCCAGCCCCTCGCCCGTGTGCGCGGACACGACCAGGCTGTGCGGCTCCTGCCGCCGCAGCGCGTCCACCATGATCGGGTCGGCGGCGTCGGCCTTGTTGATCACGATCAGCTCCGGCACCTCCCGCGCGCCGATCTCGCCGAGGACCTCGCGGACGGCGGAGATCTGCGCCTGCGGGGCGGCGTCGCTGCCGTCCACCACGTGCAGGATCAGGTCCGCCTCGGCGACCTCTTCCAGCGTGGACCGGAACGCCTCGACCAGCTGGTGCGGGAGGTGACGGACGAACCCGACGGTGTCGGTCAGCGTGAACCAGCGGCCGGACGGGGTCCGGGCCCGGCGGACCGACGGGTCCAGGGTCGCGAACAGCGAGTCGTCAACCAGCACCCCGGCCCCGGTCAGCCGGTTGAGCAGGCTGGACTTGCCCGCGTTGGTGTAGCCCGCAATGGCCACGGCCGGGACGGCGTGGCCGCGGCGCTGGTGCCGCTGCACCTCGCGGCCGACCGACATCTCGGCCAGCTGGCGGCGCAGCCGGGCGGTGCGGGTCCGGATCCGCCGCCGGTCCGTCTCGATCTTCGTCTCGCCGGGGCCCCTGGTGCCGATGCCGCCGCCGCCGGCCACCCGGCCGCCGGCCTGGCGGGACAGCGACTCACCCCAGCCACGCAGCCGGGGCAGCAGGTATTCGAGCTGGGCCAGCTCGACCTGGGCCTTGCCCTCCTTGCTCCGGGCGTGCTGGGCGAAGATGTCCAGGATCAGCGCGGTCCGGTCGATGACCTTGGCCTTGACCACGCCTTCCAGCCGGCGCAGCTGGCTGGGGGACAGCTCGCCGTCGCAGATCACGGTGTCCGCGCCGGCCGCGGCGACCAGGGCCGCGACCTCGGCGGCCTTGCCCGCGCCGATGTAGGTCGCCGCATCGGGCCGGCCGCGCCGCTGGATAAGCGCGTCGAGAATCACCGACCCGGCCGTCTCAGCCAGCCGGGACAGCTCGCGCAGCGAGTTCTCCGCCTCGGCCAGGGTCCCCTCGGTCCAGACGCCGACCAGGATGACGCGCTCCAGCCGCAGGGCGCGGTACTCGACCTCGGTGACGTCCTGGAGTTCGGTGGACAGCCCGGACACCCGGCGCAGCGCGTGCCGGTCCGACAGGTCGAGCGCCCCCACATCCGGGTCCCGCCCGCTCGCCTCGGCGGGGACCTCCTGGGGTAGCTCGCTGGGAAGGGTCATCGCCTGCTCATCCGGGTCGGGTACGCGGGTTACGGTCAACTGGTCTGCCAATGCTGTCATGCCTCCGGGATACGCTCACCTGAATAAACACCCGCGGCGCTCAGGTTGTGCCCGGGATGTGGCCGGGAACACTTTCGGAGGAGCGCGGCATGAGCAGCGAGGGTGTGCAGATCACTGGTCCGAAGGGGGACCGTTTCGACGAGGTTCTCACCCCGGACGCGGTCAGCCTCGTGGCCGCGCTGCAGCGGGAGCTGGCCCCCCGGCGCGCGGAACTGCTGGCCGCGCGGGCCACCCGGCAGGTGGAACTATCAGCCGGGGGGATGCTGGACTTCCTGGCCGCGACCCGGGCGGTCCGGGACGATCCCGAGTGGCGGGTGGCCGCCCCGGCGCCGGGCCTGGTGGACCGGCGGGTCGAGATCACCGGCCCGACCGACCGGAAGATGACCATTAACGCGCTGAACTCGGGCGCCAAGGTGTGGCTGGCCGACTTCGAGGACGCCAACACCCCGCTGTGGGAGAACATGATCACCGGCCAGCTGAACCTGATCAGCGCGCTGGACCGGACCATCGACTTCACCAGCGAGGAAGGCAAGTCCTACCAGCTGGGGCCCGACACCGACCTGGCCACCATCGTGGTCCGGCCGCGCGGCTGGCACCTGGACGAGAAGCACCTGCTGGTGGATGGCCAGCGGGTCTCGGGCAGCCTGTTCGACTTCGCCCTGTACTTCTTCCACTGCGCCCGGCGCCAGCTGGAGAAGGGATCCGGGCCGTACTTCTACCTGCCCAAGATCGAGAGCCACCTGGAGGCCCGGCTCTGGAACGACGCGTTCAATATCGCGCAGGATTCGCTGGGTATCCCCCGCGGCACGATCCGGGCCACCGTGCTGATCGAGACCATCCCGGCCGCGTTCGAGATGGAGGAGATCCTCTACGAGCTGCGTGACCACAGCGCCGGGCTGAACGCGGGCCGCTGGGACTACCTGTTCAGCATGATCAAGAAATTCCGCAACCGAGGCCAGGAATTCGTGCTGCCCGAGCGCAACTCGGTGACGATGACCGCCCCCTTCATGCGGGCCTATACCGAACTGCTGGTGAAGACCTGCCACGCGCGGGGCGCGCACGCGATGGGCGGGATGGCCGCGTTCATCCCCAGCCGGCGCGACCCGCAGGTGAACGAGGTGGCGATGGCCAAGGTCCGCGAGGACAAGACCCGCGAGTCGGCGGACGGTTTCGACGGCTCCTGGGTGGCCCACCCGGACCTGGTGCCGCTCTGCCGCGAGGTGTTCGACGCCGCCCTGGGCGACCGTCCCAACCAGCTCGCCCGGCAGCGGGACGACGTCAGCGTGTCCGCGGCCGACCTGCTCGCGGTGAGCAAGACCCCGGGCACCATCACCGAGGCCGGGCTGCGCAACAACATCAGCGTCGGGCTGCAGTACCTCTCATCCTGGCTGGGCGGCAACGGGGCGGTGGCCATCTACAACCTGATGGAGGACGCGGCCACCGCGGAGATCTCCCGGTCCCAGGTCTGGCAGTGGATCCACAACAGCGTCCGGCTGGACGACGGCCAGATGGTGACCCACCATCTCGTGGAGCGGATCATCGCCGAGGAGTCGGCGGCCATCCGGGAGGCGGCCGGCGCGGCCTTCGACGCGCCGCGGTTCGAGCAGGCGGCCCAGCTGTTCAGCGCCGTCGCCCTGGCCGACGACTACGCGGAATTCCTCACCCTGCCCGCCTACGAAGAGATGCCCTGAGGCGCGCCCCTCGTGGACTACCGGGCCGCCAGGAGGCACCCTGGGAGGTAAGCGCGGCGGGTGGAGGCAGGATGACGGTCCAGGCGATGGTGCCCCGGATGACCGAGATCTGCGGGCCAGGCGGGGTGGTGTCCGATCCCGCCGAGCTGCGTACCTACGAATGCGACGGGCTGACCTCGCACCGCGCCGCCCCCGGCCTGGTCGTGCTGCCCGAGACGGCGGAGCAGGTCGCGGCGGTCGTCACGGAGTGCGCCCGGGCCCGGGTGCCGTTCGTGGCCCGGGGGTCGGGCACCGGGCTGTCCGGCGGCGCCCTGCCGCGCACCGACGGCGTGCTCATCGTGACCTCGCGGATGCGCCGGATCATCGCGGTTGACCCGGTCAGCCAGCGGGCCATCGTGGAACCAGGCGTCACCAACCTGGCGGTCAGCACCGCGGCCCGGCCGTACGGCTACTTCTACGCCCCGGACCCGTCCAGCCAGGTGATCTGCTCGGTCGGCGGCAACGTGGCAGAGAACTCCGGCGGTGCGCACTGCCTCAAGCATGGCTTCACCGTGCACCACGTGACCGGCCTGCAGATCGTCACGCCCGAGGGCGAGCTGGCCTGGCTGGGTGACGGCACCGGCGCGGCACCCGGCTACGACCTGGTCGGCATGTTCACCGGCTCCGAGGGCACCCTGGGCATCGTCACCAAGATCGTGGTCAGGCTGACCAGGATTCCGCAGGTCATCACCACGCTGCTGGCCGCCTTCGAGACCACCGGGGCAGGCGGCGCCGCGGTTTCGGCGATCATCGGCGCCGGCATCCTGCCCGCCGCCATCGAGATGATGGACGCGCTGGCCATCGAGGCGGCCGAGGCCGCAGTGGCCTGCAACTACCCGGCCGGGGCCGGGGCGGTCCTGGTCGTCGAGCTGGACGGGCCGGAGGCCGACGTGCGCCGGGACAGCGCCGCAGTGCGGGAGCTGTGCCGCCACGCCGGCTGCACCGAGATCCGGGAGGCGGATGACCCGGCGGAGCGGGCCGCGATCTGGGCCGGGCGCAAGTCCGCGTTCGCCGCGGTAGGCCGGATCTCCCCCTCCTACCTGGTCCAGGACGGGGTGGTGCCGAGGACCGCGCTCGGCGAGGTGCTGGACAAGATCGCGGCGCTGGCGGCCGGGTCGGGGATCCGGGTCGCCAACGTATTCCACGCCGGCGACGGGAACCTGCACCCGCTGGTCCTGTACAACGACGCCACGCCCGGGGAGGAAGCCAGGGCCGAGGAGGTGTCCGGGGCGATCCTGGATCTGTGCATCGAGCACGGCGGCTCCATCACCGGCGAGCACGGCGTGGGCACGGACAAGTCCAAGTACATGACGAAGATGTTCACCCGGGAGGACCTGGACACCATGCAGCTGCTCCGCTGCGCGTTCGACCCGGCGGGGCTGTGCAACCCGGGCAAGATCTTCCCCACCCCACGGCTGTGCGGTGAGGTACCCGGGCCCCGCCGCGGCGTGCATCCCGCGGTCGCCGCAGGTTTGGCCGAGCAGTTTTGAGCCCTCCCTCGGTGCCGGGGTCGCTGGCCCGGGCCTGCCGCGCGGTGCGGCCGGGCGGCCCGCGGGACGCGGTGGCCGGCCTGACCCCGCCCTGGGTCGCCTCCCCCGCTGACACCGCCGAGGCCAGCGCCCTGCTGGCGGCGGCGACCGAGCACGGCCTCGCGGTGGTGCCGCGCGGCAGCGGGACCAGCGTGTCCTGGGGCGTCCCGCCGAGCCGCCTCGATCTGGTCATCGACACCCTCCGGCTGGACCAGGTGCTCGAGCACGCCGCGGGCGACCTGGTGGTCCGCGCGCAGGCGGGCGTGACCATGCGCCAGCTGGCCGGGGTGCTGGCCACCGCCCGGCAGCAGCTCGCGCTGGACGTGCCGCCCGGGGCCGGCGGCGGCCAGGACGGCTCGCCCACGGTCGGCGGCCTGCTCGCCACGGGCTCCGCCGGGCCGCGCAGGCTGCGCTACGGCACCCCCCGCGACCTGCTGATCGGGATCACCGTCATCCGCCCGGACGGGACGGTGACCAAGTCCGGGGGCAAGGTCGTGAAGAACGTGGCCGGCTACGACCTCGGCAAGCTCTACGCCGGCTCGCTCGGCACGCTGGGCCTGATCACCGAGGCCATCTTCCGGCTGCACCCGCTGCCCGCCGCGGCGGCGTTCGTCACCGCCGGCTACGCCGACACGGCCGCGGCCGCCCAGGGCGTCGCCGCGGCCGCCGGGTCCGAGCTGGCCCCGGTGGCCATCGAGATCGACCGGCCGGCCCGGGACGGGCTGATCCGGGTGGCGGTGCTGCTGGAAGGCGACCCCGCGGGGGTGTCCGAGCGGGCCTCGCTGATGCGGGGGGTACTCGGGGCGGGCACCGCGACCCTGGACGCCGCGCCGTCCTGGTGGGGGGCGGGCCCGGGCGCCCGCGGACCCGGCCCCGCGGGCCGGGCGGCCGGCACGGTGATCCAGATCGGCTTCTGGGCCGCGGCCCTGCCCGGCGTGCTGCACGCGGTGGACGCCGCGGGCCGGTCAGCCGGGCTGGACCCGGCCCTGGCCGGCTCGGCCGCCGCGGGCGTGCTGCACGCCGCCGTGCCCGGCAGCGCCGCGCCGGAGGCCGTCGCCGGGTTCCTGGCCGGGCTGCGCGACCGCCTCGCCCGGGACCTGGTACCGGGCTACGCGGACGGGGAAGGGCCCCCGGCCCGGGCCAGCGCTGTCGTGGCCCAGGCCCCGGCCGCGGTGCAGGACCTGGTGGACATGTGGGGGCCGGTGCCCGCGCTCAGCCTGATGCGGGCGCTGAAGGACCAGTTCGACCCCGGGCGCCTGATGGCACCCGGCCGGTTCGCGGGGGGGATCTGAGTGCGGGAGGGATACCAATGACCGCGTCGCCCATCGACCCGTCGGGCGAGCTGCGCGCGCTGGCGTCCGATTGCGTCCATTGCGGCTTCTGCCTGCCTGTCTGCCCCACGTACCAGCTGTGGGGTGAGGAGATGGACTCGCCGCGCGGGCGGATCCACCTGATGACCCAGATCCTGGACGGGGCGGCGGCCGGCGAGACAGCGGCCGGCGAGACAGCGGCCCGGAATCCACTGGCCAGCGAGGCCGCTGCCACCCACCTCGACCGCTGCCTCGGCTGCATGGCCTGCGTGCCGGCCTGCCCGTCCGGGGTGCACTACGACCGGCTCATCGAGGCGGCCCGGGTCTGGGCCGAGGAGCCGCCGGGCGGCGCGGCGCCGGCCCCGCTGCCGCCCCGTTCGCGGCGGGCCCGGGCGGCGCGCGCGGCGATCTTCGCGACGTTCCCGTACCCGGCCCGGCTCCGGCTGCTTACCCGCCCGCTGCGGGCCGCCCAGCGCACCGGGCTCATCGCTCGGATCGAGCACAGCCAGCTAGCCGCCCGGCTCGCCCCCGAGCTAGTCGCCTCGCTGCGGGTGGCGCCCTCACCGCCCCGCGGCCGCCACACCGCGCTGGCCGGCCGGGTGCCCGCCCAGGGCCCGCGCCGGGCGGTGGTCGGCCTGCTCACCGGCTGCGTGCAGCAGGTGTTCTTCCCGGGCGTGAACGAGGCCACTGTCCGGGTCCTCACCGCCGAGGGCTGCGATGTCGTCATCCCCCGGCGGCAGGGTTGCTGCGGCGCCCTGTCGCTGCACAGCGGCCGGGCCGCCGAGGCGGCCGGGTTCGCCCGGCGGACCATCACCGCGTTCGAGGACGCAGGTGTGGACACGGTCGTGATCAACTCGGCGGGCTGCGGCTCGGCCATGAAGGAGTACACCCACCTGTTCCCGGCCGGCGCGGACGCCGGGCCGGACGCGGCGGACTGGGCCCGCCGGGCGGAGCGTTTCAGTGCCAGCGTCCGCGACCTCAGCGAGTTCCTGGCCGGGCTGGCCGCCGACGGCGGCCCGCGCGCCGTGCGGCACCCGCTCCCGGTCACCGCCGTCTACCACGAAGCCTGTCACCTGGGGCACGCGCAGGGCATCCGGCGCCAGCCCCGGGAGCTGCTCGGCGGCATCCCCGGGCTGAACATCGTCGAGCCGGCCGACCCCGGGACCTGCTGCGGCTCGGCGGGCGTGTACAACCTGCTCCAGCCGGAGGCCGCGGGCGAGCTGGGCGCCCGCAAGGCAGCCTCGGTGCTGGCCACCGGGGCGCCGCTGGTCATCTCGGCCAACCCCGGCTGCAGCCTGCAGATCTCCGCCGCCATGGCCGCGGCCGGGACGGGCAGCCCGCCCGCCATGGCGCACATCGCGCAGGTGCTCGACGCCTCACTGCGCGGCCTGCCGGTCACCGAGCTGACCGGCCCGCCGGACCCGCCGCGGTAAGCGGATCCCGGGCCTGAAACGTAAAACGGTTATGGGCCAGGAACCGATCGACTTCGCGGAGTTCTACGCGTCGGCCAAGGACGACTGCCTCCGCGCCGTGCTGGCCAGCACGGGTGACAGGCAGGCCGCGGAGGACCTGGTCGCCGAGGCGCTCGCCCGCGCCTGGGCCGCCTGGCCCACGGTGAGCAGGCACCCGGCCCCGCGCGCCTGGGTGGTCCGGACCGCCCTCAACACCCGGGTGTCCTGGTGGCGGCGGCGCCGCCGCGAGGTGACGCTCGGCCCGGCCGAGGTGGGCGCCGCCGAGCCCCGTGCCCTGGACGGCAGCGCCCTGGACGGCAGCGCCCTGGACGGCAGCGCCCTGGACGGCAGCGCCCTGGACGGCAGCACTGTGGGCGGCAGTGCCCTGGACAACGGCGGCATCGAGGCCGGCCTGGTCGGCCAGGACCTGATGGCCGCGCTGCTGCGGCTCCCGCTGCGCCAGCGCCAGGTCGTCGGCCTGAGGGTCTTCCTCGACCTCGACACCGCGGCCACGGCCCGGGTGCTGGGCATCGCCCCGGGCACCGTCACCGCGCACCTGGCCCGGGCCATGGCCACGCTCCGCGAGGACGCCCTACTGACCCGAGAGCAGGAGACGCGATGATCACCGATGACGCACTGCTGACCGCGGTGCGGGAATCGTTCGGCGGAGCCCGCCTGAGCGCCCCGCTCGACGCGACCGTCCGCCGCGGACGGGCGCTGCGTACCCGGCGCCGGATCGGTGGCGCGGCGGCGGCCATCGCGGTCGCGGCCGGGCTAGGTGTGGCCGGTCTGGGCGTGGCCGGGCTGGTCTCCGGCGGGGGCGCCCAGCCCGCGCCCGGCCACGCACCCCCGTCCAGCCCGATGCCGCAGACCAGGCTGGCCGCGTGGACAGTGACGAAAGGGCCGGGCCAGCAGGTGAAGATCATGGTCCGCGAGCTGCGTGACCCCGCCGGGCTGCAGCGCACGCTGCGCGCCGACGGCGTTCCCGTGACCGTCGCCTTCCAGGGCGGCGAGCTGTCCGACACGCCACCGCTGCCACCCGCCTGCCACCCGGTCCGGATGACAGACGAGGCGAATGCCGAGCTGCAGGGCAGGATCCTCGGCCCCGGCATGAGCCGTGACCCGCGGGTCATCGCGCTCGTCATCCACGCCGCGCAGATTCCCCGGGGAATCGGGCTGAACCTGACCGTGCAGTCGCACGCGGCCGGGTACGGATGGAGCCTCGGACTGGTCCAGGCCAGCCCGGCGTGCACCGGATCCTGACCCCGCGGCCCGCTGGCCAGCTCCGGTCAGCCAGCTCCGGTCAGCCAGCTCCGGTCAGCTGGAGGCGGCCAGCCAGTCGGGGTCGAGCTCACCCTCGGCCACGATCACCGCGGGCCCGGTCAGCCAGCTGGTCCCGGCGTCGAAGGTGACAGTCAGCGCGCCCCCCGCGACGGTGACGTGCCACTGGCCCGGGACGGTCTTCGTTGCGGGGAAAGCGGCGGAGGCTGCTGCCGCCGCAGCCGCGACCGCACCAGTGCCACAGGAGCGCGTCTCGCCGGACCCCCGCTCGTGTACCCGCATGCTGAGCGCGGCCGGCCCGGTTACCCGGACCAGTTCCACGTTGCCGCCCCCGGGGAAGTCCGCCGGGTCCAGGCCCGGCGGCGCGGCCAGGTCGAACTTGTCCAGCGCGTCGTCCACCAGGCAGGCCAGGTGGGGGTTCCCGACGCTGATCCGCAGGCCGTCCCGGACCGCGCCACCGATCACGGCCCGACCGGGGCCGAGCACGCGGGCCGGGCCCATGTCCACGGTGATCCGGCCGTCCGGTTCGGCCCGGACCTGCCGGACACCCGACCGGGTGGCCACCGCGAACGACGGCCCGGCCGCCAGGCCGTGCTCCAGCAGGTAGCGGGCGAAGACGCGGATGCCGTTGCCGCACATCTCGGCGAGGCTGCCGTCGGCGTTCCGGTAATCCATGAACCATTCGGCCTGGGCGGCCTGGGCGGCCTGGGCGGCCTGGTCGGTGTCGCGGGTCCGCACGACCCGCAGCACCCCGTCCGCCCCGATCCCGGCCCGCCGGTCGCAGAGCCGCGCCGCGTGGGCCGGGGTAAGGTCATGCCGGCCCTCGGGATCGGGCAGGATCACGAAGTCGTTCTCGGTGCCGTGTCCCTTGGCGAACGCGCGCCCGCTGAAGCGGCGCTCGCTGAATTCGGGCTCGGTGAACTGGCGCTCTGTCACCGGGTGCTGAGCGAACCGCATCTGTCGATGGTAGCCAGTGCCAGGGCCGGCAGGTCCGCCCCGGGACCGGCGTCGAGCCAGATCACCCGCGGGTCGCGGCGGAACCACGACTCCTGGCGGCGGGCGAAGCGCCGGGTCGCCTTGACCGTCTGCTCCCGGGCCTCGTCCTGCGCCCATTCCCCGGCGAGGAACCGGAGCACCTGGGCGTAGCCCAGCGCCTGGCTGGCTGTCCGGCCCTCGCGCAGCCCGGCCTGCTCCAGGCCGCGTACCTCGTCCACCAGGCCGTCCCGCCACATCGACGCGACCCGGACCGCGATCCGGCGGTCCAGCTCGGCGCGGCTGGCCCGCAGCCCGAGGTGCACCACGGGGTACAGCGACTCATAGCGCGGCAGCGTCGCGGTGAACGGCTGCCCGGACAGCTCGATGACCTCCAGCGCACGCACGATCCGGCGGCCGTTGCTGGGCAGGATGCCCGCGGCCGCGCCCGGGTCACAGCCCTCCAGCCGCTTATGCAGCTCGGCGGGCCCCCGCGCGGCCAGCTCGGCTTCCAGGCGCTCCCGCACCGCCGGATCGGTACCCGGGAAGTTCAGGTCGTCCAGGGCGGCCCGCAGGTACAGCCCGGATCCGCCGGCCAGGATCGGCACCTGGCCGCGGGCCGTCACCCTGGCGATCGCGTCCCGCGCCATGGCCTGGTATTCGGCCACGTTCGCGGGGTAGCGCACGTCCCACACGTCGAGCAGATGGTGCGGGACCCCCTGGCGCTGCGCCATCGTGAGCTTGGCGGTGCCGATGTCCATGCCCCGGTACAGCTGCATGGAGTCGGCGTTGATGACCTCGCCGCCGAGGTCGCGGGCCAGCCGCACGGCCAGATCGGACTTGCCGGCCGCGGTCGGGCCGAGCACCGCGATCACCGGGTCTGCCATCCGCCCAGTCTGTCACCGGGCGGGCAGGCCGGGGCCAGCCCGGCCTGCCCGCCCGGCGCCGGCCAGCGTCAGGGCCGGGCCACGGTGCCGGCCAGCGCTGGGGCCGGCCGGATCCGGGCTTTACAGGTGGCCGCGGCCGGACTGGATCCGCTGGACCCGCATGTAGATGATGCCCGGGCGGGAGCAGGCCAGGAAACGCAGCCGGGCGAAGCCCGCCGCCACCCGGTTCGGCGGGATGACCCGCAGGCCGCGGGCCTCGGCCGGGCGGCACGCCCGGTGCGGGAAGAAGGCGGCATCAGTGATCCGGAGCACCGCGTGCCCGGTCCAGCCACGCCGCAGGAACACCGGCCGCAGCGGGGTCCCCGGGACCCAGGCCGCCGGGCTGCCGAGCTGCCGCCCGTGCCGGTTCACCGCCCTGACCCCCGGGAACCCGAACAGGTAGCAGGTGTGCCGCGAGGTGTTGGTGAACCTGAGCAGGTAGGTGAAGGTGCCCGCGGCGCCGCTGCCCTGGCTTACATGGAACCTCAGATCGGCCCGGGCGCAGGTCGGGATGACCGCCGGCCGCGCGGAGTGCGCGGGGATGGCCGGGGCCGCGGAGGCCGCCGTCGCGGTCAGCGCGGTGGTGCAGCCGAGCGCCACGGCCACGGCCGCACGGCGGACGGTGCTCACGGAAAACAGCATGAATATCCCCCTTGATGATGGCGGCCCGCAGGCCGCCGGCTGCGCAGACTGTGATGGCGGCCCATGGGCCGCCACCTGCTAAGACGCAGCTCCGGGCGGCGAGGTTGTTCCACGCCCTGAGGCCGGCATCAGCCCGTCCCGGGCCCGGCTAGCGCCGCCGCCTCCCTGCCGTACTCACGGGCTCACGGCATGCGCAGCGCGGTGCCGGGCGCGCTGGCCGCGGTGCCGGGCGGGGTCCCTGACGGCTCAGTGCGGCGGGCCGATGACGGGCATGCCGAGCGGCACCGAGGTCTGCGCGGCAGGCGTGGCCGGCCCGGCCAGCCCGTCCGCGCGGGCCTGCCAGGCGTCACCCCCGCGGGTCCGCCGCACCCCTTGCGGGAGACCGTCGGCGACCAGGTAATGCGGCGCTCCCCGGGTCACCGTGGTGGTGACCACGTCGCCCGGGCGCGGCGCGGTGTCACCCGGGGCGAAGTGCACCAGCCGGTTATCCCGGGCCCGGCCGGACAGCCGGTGCGTGGCGCCGTCCTTGCGGCCCTCGCCCTCGGCCACCAGCACCTCGACCTCACGGCCGGTGAACGCCTCGTTCTCGGCCAGCGACACGTCGTCAACCAGCGCGGCGAGCCGCTGGTAACGCTCGGCGACCACGCCGGGGGGCACCTGGCCGTCCATCACCGCCGCCGGGGTGCCCGGGCGCGGCGAGTACTGGAACGTGAACGCCCCGGCGAAGCGGGCCTGCCGGACCAGGTCGAGGGTGTCCTCGAAGTCGCGTTCGGTCTCCCCGGGGAAGCCCACGATGATGTCGGTCGTGATGGCGGCGTCCGGCATGGCCGCCCTGACCCGGTCCAGGATGGCCAGGTACTTCTCCCGCCGGTAGGCGCGGCGCATGGCCCGCAGCACCGCGTCGGAACCGGACTGCAGGGGCATGTGCAGCTGGGGCATGACGTTCGGCGTCTCGGCCATGGCGGTGATCACGTCGTCGGTGAAGTCCCGCGGGTGCGGCGAGGTGAACCGCACCCGCTCCAGCCCGCCGATCGCGCCGCAGGCGCGGAGCAGCTTGCCGAACGCCAGCCGGTCACCGAAGCCCACGCCGTAGGAGTTCACGTTCTGCCCGAGCAGGGTGACCTCGACCACGCCGTCGTGCGCCAGCGCCCGGACCTCGGCCAGCACGTCGCCCGGCCGGCGGTCCTCCTCCCGGCCGCGGAGGCTGGGCACGATGCAGAAGGTGCAGGTGTTGTTGCAGCCCACGGAGATGGCCACCCACGCGGAGTAGCTCGACTCGCGGCGGGCCGGCAGGACCGAGGGGAACCGTTCCAGCGACTCGGCGATCTCCACCTGCGCGGCGTCCTGGACGCGCGCCCGTTCCAGCAGGGCGGGCAGGGAGCCGATATTGTGCGTGCCGAACACGACGTCGACCCAGGGCGCCCGTGCGGCGATGCCGGCCCGGTCCTTCTGGGCCAGGCAGCCGCCCACGGCGATCTGCATCCCCGGCCGGGACTGCTTGACCGGAAGTAGATGGCCGAGGTTGCCGTAGAGCCGGTTATCGGCGTTCTCGCGGACCGCGCAGGTGTTGAATACGACCACGTCCGCGGGTTCCCCGCTGGGGGCGCGCTGATAACCAGCGTCTTCGAGCAGGCCAGCCAGCCGCTCGGAGTCGTGCATGTTCATCTGGCACCCGTAGGTGCGTATCTGATAGGTGCGGGAGGCGCTCATTTCGCATCCGAGGGTACGCGCACTGCTCGGCATGTCCGGAATCTCCCCGAGGAGTCCCCTGGCATGTCCGGAATCTCCCGTGGCAGACCCCGCGAATGGTAGACGATATCCCCCATGACAGACAGCGTTTCAGCTCCCCGGATCCCCTACGGTGCCTGGCCCTCCCCTATCACCGCGGCCGACGTGGCCAGGGGCCAGGTGCTGATCTCCTACCCGATGGTCACCGGGGCGGACGTGTGGTGGCAGGAGGGCCGGCCGGACGAGGGCGGCCGGGTGACGCTGGTCTGCTGTGACGCGGCTGGTGAGCAGCGGGCCATGCTGCCCGCGCCGTGGAATGCGCGGAGCCGGGTGCATGAATACGGTGGCCGGGCCTACCTGCCGGTGCCCGGGCGGCCCGGTGGCAGCCAGGGCCCAGTTGACGGCCAGGCCGGGGTTGGTGCCATGGGCGGGGGTGACGGTAAGAGCAGGGCGGAGGCGCGGGCGGTTGTTTTCGCTAATTATGCGGACCAGCGGCTCTACCTGGCGGCCGGGCCGGGAATCCCCCCGGGCCAGAACGGGGCGGCGGCCGCCGCGGGCCCGCTGACCCCGAGCCAGTTGATCCCGAGCCCGCTGACCCCGAGCCCGCTGACCCCGGCACCTGCGGACGACGCGCCGGCCGCGCTGCGCTTCGCGGACTTCACCTTGTCACCCGATGGCCGGGAGGTGTGGTGCGTCCAGGAGCGGCATGACGGCGGCACGATCACCCGCAGCCTCGTGGCCGTGCCACTGGACGGGAGCGCGGCGGACGACCCCGCGGCGATCCGTGAGCTGGTCAGCGGCCCGGATTTTTTCGCCTTCCCGACGTTGTCACCGGATGGGACCAGGCTGGCCTGGATCTGCTGGAACCACCCCCGGATGCCCTGGGACGGGACCGAATTGCGGGTGGCCCAGATTTCGGACGGCGTGCTGGGGCGCGGGCGGCTGGTTAAGGGCGGGATGAGGGAGTCCGTGCTGGCGCCGGTATGGCGCGACGAGACGAGCCTGTACGTGGTCTCGGACTGGCCCGGCTGGTGGAACATCTACCAGGTCGGCCTGGTCGGCGAGCCCGCCCAGGCGCTGTACCCGGCTGAGGAGGAGTTCGCCGAGCCGCTGTGGCAGCTGGGCGGCCGGCCCTACGCGGCGCTGGGCGACGGGCGGCTGGCCGTCCTGCACGGCCAGGGCGGCATGCGGCTCGGGCTGCTCGACCCGGAGGCCGGCGAGCTCACCGACCTCGAGGTGCCGTTCCAGGAGTTCGTGTCGGGCATCTCCGCGGACGGGAACACGATCGTGGCGGTGGCCGGCGGCCCGCAGACCCCGCTGTCCGTGGTCCGGATCGACGCGCTCAGCGGGGCATCGGAGGTGCTGCGCCGGGAGTCGGACCAGGTTCCGGAGGCCGGGTACCTGCCGGTGCCGCGCCAGGTCCGGCTGGAGGGCCAGTACGGGCGCAGCGTTCATGCGCTGGTGTACCCGCCGACGCACCCGGAGGCGGTGGCCCCGGACGGCGAACTGCCGCCGTACATCGTGTGGGCCCACGGCGGCCCGACGTCGCACGTGATCGGCCTGCTCGACCTGGAGAAGGCGTACTTCACCAGCCGCGGTATCGGCGTCATCGACGTGAACTACGGCGGCTCCACCGGGTACGGCCGCAGTTACCGGGAGCGGCTGCGCATGCAGTGGGGCGTGGTCGACGTGGAGGACGCGGTGGCCGCCGGGCTGGCCCTGGCCGACAAGGACGAGGCCGACCCGCGCCGCCTCGGGATCCGGGGCGCGTCCGCGGGCGGCTGGACGGCGCTGGCCGCGGTGACCACGCACGCGGCCAAGCGTCCGGTGTTCAGCGCGGCGGCGTCTTACTTCGGCGTGGCCGACCTGCGCGAGTTCGCGGCCGAGACGCACGACTTCGAGTCGCACTACCTGGACGGCCTGATCGGCCCGCTACCCGGATTCGAGTACGTCTACGCGGAAAGGTCCCCGGCCGGCCACGTGACCGACGCCACCTGCCCTGTCCTGCTGCTCCAGGGCCTCGACGACCCGATCGTGCCGCCCCGGCAGGCCGAGAGCATCGCGGCTGACCTGTCCGCCCACGGGATCCGGCACGCCCTGCTCACGTTCAAGGGCGAGTCGCACGGGTTCCGCCGCGCGGAGACGATCATCGCGGCGCTGGAGGCCGAGCTGTCGTTCTACGGGCAGGTGCTCGGCTTCACCCCGCCGGGCATTCCCCGGCTGACCCTGACCGAGCCCCGGAAGGCGGCCCAGGAGGCGATGGCAGGAGCCGTTCAGGCGGGGCCAGTCCAGGAGGGGCCAGTCCAGGAGGGGCGGGCCCAGGGAGGGCCGGCCCAGGGGAACGGGGCGGTTCAGGACGCTCCCGCCGGGGCCGGGCAGGCAGCCGGGCTGGCCAGTTCCGCGACCTGACCGCGCGCCAGCCAGCGGCCCGCCCTGTTACGGCGGCCCGCCCTGTTACGGCGGCCTGCCCCGTTACGGCGGGCAGCGTGCCTCGGCGGCCGCCCGCCTCAGCGGGCGAATTCGGTGGCGCGCGATTCCCGGACCACGGTGACCCGGATCTGCCCTGGATAGGTCAGTTCCTCTTCCACCTGCTTGGCCACGTCCCGGGCGATCACCTGGGCCTGGATGTCGTCTACCCGCTCCGGCTTGACCATGACCCGGATCTCACGGCCCGCCTGCATGGCGAACACCTTCTCCACCCCAGGCTGCGCGGTGGCGATCTGCTCCAGCCGCTCCAGCCGTTTCACGTAGGCCTCTAGCGACTCGCGCCGGGCGCCCGGGCGGCCGCCGCTGATCGCGTCCGCGGCCTGAGTGAGCACGGCCTCGACCGTGCGGACCTCGACCTCGTTGTGGTGGGCCTCGATCGCGTGCACCACATCCGCGGGCTCGCCGTAGCGCCGGGCGATCTCCGCCCCGATCAGGGCGTGGCTGCCCTCGACCTCATGGGTCAGGGCCTTGCCCACGTCGTGCAGTACCGTGCAACGTTTCAGCAGGGCCGGGTCCATCCCCAGCTCGCTGGCCATCATGCCGGCGATGTGCGCGGACTCGACCAGGTGGCGGAGCACGTTCTGGCCGTAGGAGGTGCGGTAGCGCAGCCGGCCGAGCAGGGTGACCAGCTCGGGGTGCAGGTCGGTGATGGACAGCTCCACCAGCGCGTCCTCACCCGCGCGCACGCACAGCTGCTCCACCTCGCCCTTGCTGCGCTCGTAGGCTTCCTCGATGCGCTGCGGGTGGATCCGGCCGTCCAGCACGAGCCGTTCCAGGGTGAGCCGCCCCACCTCGCGGCGCACCGGGTCGAAGCAGGAGAGCAGCACCGCCTCGGGGGTGTCGTCGATGATGAGGTTGACGCCCGTGACGGACTCGAAGGCACGGATGTTCCGGCCTTCCCGGCCGATGATCCGGCCCTTCATCTCGTCGCCCGGAAGGTGCAGCACGGAGACGACGGACTCGCTGGTCTGCTCGCTGGCCACCCGCTGGATGGCCAGGGTCACGATCCGCCGGGCCCGTTCCTCGCCGTCCCGCCGCGCCGCGTTCTCGGTCTCCCGGACCAGCAGCGCTGCCTCGCGCTTGGCCTGGTTCTGGATGCCGGCGATCAGTTCCGCCTTGGCCTGATCGGCGGTCAGGCCGGCGGCCTGTTCCAGCACCTGGCGGCGCTCCTCGTCCAGCCGGTCCAGGTCGGCCCGCCGGGTTTCCAGGTCGCGGCGGACCTGGTCCAGGCGCCCGGACCGTTCCTCCAGCTTCCCGAACTCTCCGTCCAGGCGGCTCTCCCGTTCGGCCAGCCGGGCTTCGCGCCGCTCCAGATCGGCGCGCAGTTCCCGGGCCTCGGACCGGGCGGCGCGCAGTTCCTCGTCGGCGTCCCGGCTGGCCTGGGCGGCCTTGTCCGAGGCCAGCCCGGCTTCGCGCAGGATGGCGGCGGCATCGGTCTCCGCCCGGGCCCGGACCTGATCGGCCTCCTCCAGCCTCCGCTGGGCGGCGGCCGTGGCCTGCGCGGTGGCGGCCTCCACCGCGGCGCCGTGGCCGCTTGCGGCTTCCGCGCCCGCCGCCTGCGGGCTGTCCGCCTGCGGGCCGCCGCCTGCGGGCTGGCCGCCTGCGGGCTGGCCACCCCGGGCGCGGGCGACGCGGGCACGGCGGGCTGCTCACGGCCCGGCGACCTGCGGAGCACGACGATCAGCGCGAACACGGCCGCCAGCAGCCCGACGGCTCCGATAACGAGAGAGATTGCGCTGCTCATGGCACACCCCAATCCTGCTCGCCGGCCCCGGCATCAGGGTGTGATGCCAGGGGAACCTGCAGCGAGGGGTCATGCCCGCCATCTGCCGGCCGCTGCGCGGCGGCCGGCCGCACAGCAGGCTTAGGCCCGGCGCGCGCCTCCGCGGCCGCCCCAGCCAGCCTGGCCGCCCAGCCAGTCCGCCCGGCCCGGCTGCCTCCGCCTGGGCGGCCCGGTTAATCCCGGGCCTGCACAGGCAGGCTAGGCCAGCCGAAGTGGGCAGGGCAGCCTGTGCCGGGCTGCCCGACCCGGCCACCCGGCCAGGTCAAGCCCGGCCAGGTCAAGCCCGGCCAGCCCCAGGCCGGCCCGGCCCAGCCAGATAAAGCCCGGCCAGGATGGCCACGCCCAGATACGGCCCAGGCTGGGCCACCGGGCGGAGCACCAGGCGGCCAGCACGGGCCGATGCGTTCGCGGCCTTTCGTGGAAAGCGCGCGGACCTAAGTCCCGGCCGGGCCAGGGCCCGGCCGTCCTGCAGTGGCCCGGCTGGACCCCAGGGCAGGGGGCCGGTCAGGCCTATCGGCCCGGATGAGCGTCCCCGCCCGGGCCAGAACCAGTCAAAGTCCGTGACTTAAAGCGGTCACGGGCCGTATTTACTCGTTTTCATCCGCATGGCACGGAGTAACACCTCGCTGCCGTGAGGTTAAGCGGAGATAACGTTTTGGGCAAGCAATCCGTTGCGATCTGCTTGATTCTTACCCTGTGCGACGGGCCGGCTACCAACGAATCCCCGCTACGCCTGAACGCGGCCCCTGCGCGGCCTACACCGGATCCGCGTCGCCATCGGCAATGGTCAGAGCCATGTCATCGAGATCGATCCCGGCCGCCGCGGCGTCGGTGCCCTCCTGATCGAGGGCCTCACGGACCACGCGGTAAGCGACCGGCGCCGGATACCCCTTCCGGGCCAGCAACCCCACCAGGCGGCGGACCCGGGTTGGCAGCGGCTTGCCCCGGCTGGCGGCGAGGCCCTTCGCCACCAGGCGCCGCGCGGTGGCGATCTCATCGGCGGGGTCGAGCGCGCTCACGGCCGCGCTGATGTCCTGGCCGTCCACGCCACGCTGCTTGAGCTCGGCCGAGAGTGCCCGGCGGGACAGCCCCCGGCCGTGATGCCTGGACTCGACCCAGGCCCGGGCAAACGCCGCGTCGTCGATCAGGCCCACCTCGGTGAAGCGGGCCAGCACCGCGCCGGCCGCACCATCGGGGATCCCGCGGCCGCGCATGGCCTCCGCGAGCTGGGCCCGGGTCCGTGGCCGCACGGTGAGGAGCCTCAGGCAGAGCTGCCGGGCCTGTTCTTCGGGGTCCCTGACCTGGCCTGCGTCCGCGTCCGGTTCAGCTTCCGCTTCGGCGGTCCCGGCCCGCGCCGCGGGCCGGGACGCCGCACGCGGCCTGGTCGCCGGCCGGTCAGGCACCGCCGCCCACGCCAGCCGGCGCACCCGCGGTCCGGCCCGCGGCCGGCCGCCCCGCCGCCGCCCGGCCGGCCGGGGCACCCGCCGCCGCACCATCGGCTGACGGACCACCGGGCGCCGTCCCGTTGGCGCCGGGCCCGGCGGCCGGGGTGGCTTCCGCGTCGATGCGTGGCCCGACGCCGAGCTTCTCCTTGATCTTCTTCTCGATCTCGTTCGCGAGGTCCGGGTTGTCCCGCAGGAAGTTGCGGGAGTTCTCCTTGCCCTGGCCGAGCTGATCGCCCTCGTAGGTGTACCAGGCCCCCGACTTGCGGACGATGGACTGCTCAACCCCCAGGTCGATCAGGCCGCCCTCCCGGCTGATGCCGGTACCGAAGATGATGTCGCACTCCGCGGTCTTGAACGGCGGCGCGCACTTGTTCTTGACCACCTTGATCCGGGTCCGGCTGCCCACGGCCTCAGTGCCGTCCTTCAGAGTCTCGATCCGGCGCACGTCGAGCCGGACCGACGCGTAGAACTTGAGCGCCCGGCCGCCGCTGGTGGTCTCGGGGGACCCGAACATCACCCCGACCTTCTCCCGCAGCTGGTTGATGAAGATCGCGGTGGTCTTCGTCTGGCTCAGCGCACCGGTGATCTTCCGCAGGGCCTGGGACATCAGCCTGGCCTGGAGGCCCACGTGGCTGTCACCCATCTCGCCCTCGATCTCGGCCCGGGGCACCAGCGCCGCCACCGAGTCGATGACGACGACATCGATCGCCCCGGAGCGGATCAGCATGTCCGCGATCTCCAGGGCCTGCTCCCCGGTGTCCGGCTGGGAGACGAGCAGGCCATCGGTGTCCACGCCGAGCTTCTTCGCGTACTCCGGGTCCAGCGCGTGCTCGGCGTCGATGAACGCGGCGATACCGCCCGCCTTCTGCGCGTTGGCCACCGCGTGCAGCGCGATCGTGGTCTTGCCGCTGCCCTCCGGCCCGTACACCTCGACGACCCGGCCCCGGGGCAGGCCGCCGATGCCGAGCGCGACGTCCAGCGCGATCGCGCCGGTGGGGATCACTTCCATCGGGGCACGGCCTTCTTCACCGAGCCGCATGATCGAGCCCCGGCCGAATTGCCGTTCGATCTGGGCGAGCGCAGCCTCCAGGGACTTGTCCCTGTCACCGCCGGTCCGGTTGACTGCCCTGTCGCTGCCTGCCATGGGAACTCCCGTTGGATTCAAGAGCTTGCTTGCTGGTTCAGTTGCCGGTCCAGAAGCTACGTGCCGCCACCGACAATTCCGCGCGCTGGTGCTGTGCTGCCGACCTGCCGTCACCGTGCCGCGGGTCGCCGGGCCACGGAAAGGAGGCCCAAATGGCCTCCAGGCCACCACCCTAAGCGAACAACTGTTCGACCGTGGCGCCAACACGCCGCATCCCCGGAGAAAATTCACCCCGGTCCCGATCCAGGCCCTGCCGCCCCCCGCCGCCAGGCCGGGCCGCGCCGCCAGGCCGGGCTCCGCGCCGCGGGCGGCCGGCCACGGCGAAGGCGGACGCACGGACGCGGGGCAGCGCCGTCATGAGGTGCCACAGGATTTGCTACCGGAGGGGCGCCCCGCGCGGGATCGTGATCATGACTTGGGTGCCGTTCTAACGCACCCAAGTCATGATCACGCCACCGGGCCAGTGGGTTCCGGGAGCGGGCCCGCGGGTGCCAGCCGCCTGGCGCCCCCGGAACCGGGATGCCGCCGGGACGGCGGACTCAGCGCAGGCCCTGCGGGACGTCGAACTCCGCGCAGACCGCCCGCCACACGGTCTTGGCGTCCACGCCGTCCGCCAGGGCCTGGTCAACGGTTCGCTCCGCCAGGGCGGCCAGGACATGATCCTTGGCCACGCTGCTCGCGTACGTATCACCGAACTGCGCCCGCATCCGCGTCCAGAACTCGCTGAGCCGCACGGCCCTCCCTGATGGCTACCCCAGGACCCCCCAGTCCACCCTGCCGGCGAGAGTACCGGCGCCCGGGGGGCAACCCCAACCGGAACCCCACGCGGCACAGCTGACCCACGTTCGTAACAAACAATGAGGAATGCACATAGTTCTGTTGGGGAAGGGTCACCAGGGGTGCCCCGCAATGGCATGAGAGAACTCCCGTAGTTCCCTGGGCGCATCCAATCCGGCACGGCCTGCCGCCTCGCGCGCAGGCACGGACTCTCGCCTGGGAGAGCAGATGGACCCATCAGCCGAGGACCGGGGCGGCCCCCCGACGGCCCTGGCGCACGACCCGGCCGCCCCGCAGCAGGCCGTCCCGCAGCAGGCCGCCAACCCCCAGGCCGCCAAGCCCCAGGCCGCCAAGCCCCAGGCCACGCCGCAGCCCGTGATCGTCCCGCAGCAGCGCGGCCCCGCGGCCGCCAGCCCGGTCCCCGCCCCTGCGGGCCCGGCCCCCGCCCCGGCGGGCCAGCCGCCTGCCACCCGGCCGCCCGCGCCGCGCCGGCCCACCGACGGCGTCGCGGTGGCCGCCCTGATCTCGGGCATCGTCCCGGCCATCCCCGTCACCCTGATCCTCGGGCCGCTGGCCCTGATCCGGATCAGCCGGTCCGGCGCGCGCGGCCGGTCCCTGGCCATCACCGGCCTGGTGCTGGCCGCCCTGTGGACCGTGGCCGGCGCCGTCGTGGCGGCCACGGTCATCTCCCGGCCCCCGCCGCCCACGCCGGTCACGCTGCCGCTCGTGTTCAGCCTGCGGGCCGGCCAGTGCCTCGACTCGGGCGCCAACGGGATCAGCGGCGTTCACGTCCTCAGCTGCGCGCAGGCGCACGACGCCGAGGTGTTCGCCACGTTCCGGGTGACCAGCTCGCGCTACCCCGGTGCGGCGGCCCTGCAGCAGCGGGCCCGGCAGGGCTGCATCAGCCGGCTCAGCGGCTACCTGAACCCCCAGCTGCCCGCGGCCTCGCTGGCGCAGTCCTTTGTCTACCCCGACGCCGGGGCCTGGTCGGCGGGTGAGCGCACCGTGGTCTGCACCGTCCGCGGCACCTCCGGCCCGCTCGTCGGGTCGGTGCGCTCCGGCCCGTGACGTCCCCGCTGCGGATCCGCTGAGCCCGGCCGCGCGGCGGACCGGACGGCGGGCCCGTGTCCGGGCCGGCAGGCCGCGGGCGCCGGGACGGGAATCTGCACTCTGTGCAGGACGTTTATTCCTGTCGGTATGACCAGGCACCATGTACCTATGCCCCGTGACACGGCGCCCGGACCGGCGCCACCAGCAGCGAGCGGGCGGGACCCGCTCGAGGGCTTCAGCGCCATCACCCGGGACTGGTTCTCCGCCGCGTTCGCCGCCCCGACCCAGGCCCAGGCGCAGGCCTGGTCCGCGATCGGCAAGGGTGAGAACACCCTCGTCATCGCGCCGACCGGGTCCGGCAAGACGCTGTCCGCGTTCCTCTATGCGCTGGACCGGCTGGCCGTGGCCCCCGTCCCCGACGACCCCAAGCTGCGCTGCCGGGTGCTGTACATCTCCCCGCTGAAGGCCCTCGCCGTCGATATCGAGCGGAACCTGCGCGCGCCGCTGACCGGGATCCGGCACACCGCCCAGGCCATGGGCGTCGCCGAGCCCGACATCCACGTCGCGGTGCGGACCGGGGACACCGCCCCCGAGGAGCGCCGCCGGCTGTCCGCCCGGCCGCCGGACATCCTGATCACCACCCCCGAATCGCTGTTCCTGCTGCTCACCTCGAAGGCGCGGGACGCGCTGCGCGGGGTGGACACCGTGATCGTGGACGAGGTCCACGCCATGGCCGGGAACAAGCGCGGCGCGCACCTGGCCCTGTCCCTGGAGCGGCTGGACGCGCTGACCGCGGACCGGCGCCCGGCCCAGCGGATCGGCCTGTCGGCCACCGTCCGGCCGGCCGGGGACGTGGCCTCGTTCCTGGGCGGCGCCCGGCCGGTGACCATTGCCGACCCGCCCAGCAGCAAGCAGATCGACCTGAGCATCGTGGTGCCGGTCGAGGACATGACCGACCTGGACGCGCCGCGGGGCGCGTCGGGGGACGGCGCGGCGGAGGGCCAGGCCGCCCGCCGCTCCATCTGGCCGCACGTGGAAGAGCAGGTGCTCGACCTGATCGAGCAGCACCGGTCCACGATCGTGTTCGCCAACTCCCGCCCGGCTGGCCGAACGGCTCTGTGCCCGGCTCAACGAGCTGGCCGCCGAGCGGGCCGAACTCCGCGCGGGCACGCCGCCAGGCGCACCAGCCTCACCCGCCCCGCCCGCCCAGATCATGGCCCAGGCCGGCGCGACCGGCGGCGCTCCCCTGGAGGTCGCCCGGGCCCACCACGGCTCGGTGTCCCGGCAGGAACGGGCGCAGATCGAGGAAGCGCTCAAGGCGGGCCGCCTGCCGGCCGTGGTCGCCACGTCCAGCCTGGAACTCGGCATCGACATGGGCGCGGTGGACCTGGTCATCCAGGTCGAGTCGCCGCCTTCGGTGGCCAGCGGCCTGCAGCGCACCGGCCGGGCCGGGCACAACGTCGGCGACGTGAGCCGCGGAGTCATCTTCCCCAAGTACCAGGGCGACCTGGTGCAGGCCGCGGTGGTGGCCCGGCGGATGCGCGGCGGCCAGATCGAGTCGCTGAGCATCCCCCGCAACCCGCTGGACGTGCTCGCCCAGCAGATCGTCGCGATGACCGCGCTCGACGACTGGTCCGTGGACGACCTGCACGCGGTGGTGCGCCGGGCCGCGCCGTTCGCCAGCCTGACCCGGCCGGTCCTGGAGGCCGTGCTGGACATGCTGGCCGGCCGGTACCCGAGTGAGGAGTTCGCCGAGCTGCGGCCGCGGCTGGTCTGGGACCGCACCACCGGCCTGCTGCACGGCCGGCCCGGCGGCCAGCGGCTCGCGGTGACCAGCGGCGGCACCATCCCGGACCGCGGCCTGTTCGGCGTGTTCCTGGCCGCCTCGCAGCGCGGCGACGGGCGTAACTCACACCGGGTCGGCGAGCTCGACGAGGAGATGGTCTACGAGTCGCGGGTCGGTGACGTGTTCGTGCTCGGCGCGAGCTCGTGGCGGATCGAGGAGATCACCGCGGACCAGGTGCTGGTCTCCCCCGCGCCGGGCCAGCCCGGCAAGCTGCCCTTCTGGCACGGTGACGCGCCGGGCCGGCCCGCCGAGCTGGGCCGGGCGCTGGGCGCGTACTGCCGGGAGCTGTCCGAGGCGGGTGAGCAGGACGCGACCGCGCGGCTGCGCGCCGACGGGCTGGACGAGCTGGCCGCGGCCAACCTGGTCCGCTACCTGACCGCGCAGCGGGAAGCGACCGGGTACGTCCCGGACGACCGCACGCTGGTCATGGAGCGGTTCCGCGACGAGCTGGGCGACTGGCGGCTGGTGCTGCACAGCCCGTTCGGCGCGCCAGTGCACGCCCCGTGGGCGCTGGCCATCGCAGCCCGGCTGCGGGACCGCTACCCGGGCATGGACGTGCAGGCCATGCACACCGACGACGGGATCGTGATCCGCGTCCCGGACACCGAGGAGCCGCCGCCGACCGGGATCGCCGAGCTGCAGCCCGAGGAGATCGAGCAGCTGGTCACCGACGAGCTGGGCAGCTCGGCGCTGTTCGCGTCCCGGTTCCGCGAGTGCGCGGCCCGGGCGCTGCTGCTGCCCCGCCGGCAGCCGGGCCGGCGCAGCCCGCTGTGGCAGCAGCGGCAGCGTTCCGCGCAGCTGCTGTCGGTGGCCCGCAAGTACGGCACGTTCCCGATCGTGCTGGAGACCGTGCGCGAGTGCCTCCAGGACGTGTTCGACGTCCCGGGGCTGATCAGCCTGATGAAGGAGCTGGCCAGCCGGAAGATCCGGCTGGTCGAGGTGGAGACCCCGGCGCCGTCCCCGTTCGGGCGCTCGCTGCTGTTCCGCTACGTCGGCGCGTTCATGTACGAGGGGGACGCGCCGGTCGCCGAGCGCCGGGCCCAGGCGCTGGCCCTGGACTCCTCGCTGCTGGCCGAGCTGCTCGGCCAGGCTGACCTGCGCGAGCTGCTGGACCCGGCGGTGGTCGAGCAGACCGAGCGGGAACTGCAGCGGCTCACCCCCGAGCGGGCCTGCCGGGACGCCGAGGGCGTGGCGGACCTGCTGCGCGCCATCGGCCCGGTGTCCGCGGCCGAGGTGGCCGAGCGCAGCCAGGACACAAGCGCGGCCGCGGGCTGGCTGGCCGGGCTGGCGCGGCAGCGGCGGGCCCTGGAGTTCCGGATCGCCGGGGAGGCCCGGTGGGCCGCGATCGAGGATGCCGGGCGGCTGCGGGACGCGCTGGGCGTGCCGCTGCCCCCGGGCGTGCCCGCCGCGTTCACCGAGCCGGTCCCCGACCCGCTCAGTGACCTGGTGGCCCGCTACGCACGCGGGCACGGCCCGTTCCTGACCGCCGACCTGGCGGGCCGGTACGGGCTCGGGGTGGCGGTGGTCACCGGCGCGCTGCGGCGGCTGGCCGCCGAGGGCCGGATCGCCGAGGGCGAGTTCCTGCCCGGGCGGCGCGGGACGCAATGGTGCGACACCTCGGTGCTGCGCATGCTGCGCCGCCGCTGCCTGGCCAAGCTGCGCAAGGAGGCCGAGCCGGTGCCGCCTTCGGCGCTGGCCCGGTTCCTGCCCGCGTGGCAGAACGTGGCGCACTCCGCCGCGGGCCAGGCCGCCGCAGGCCAGGGCGGCGCAGGCCCGGGCGCCGGGGGCCCGGCCGGGGCGCGGGTCCGCCCGCGGGGGCCACGGGCCAGCGCGGACACCGTGTACGAGGTCATCGACCAGCTAGCCGGGGCGGCCGTGCCCGCGTCGGCGCTGGAGACCCTGATCCTGCCGGGCCGGGTGCCCGGCTACCAGCCCGCCATGCTGGACGAGCTGACCGCGGCCGGGGAAGTGGTCTGGTCCGGTGCGGGCGGGCTGCCCGGCGGGGACGGCTGGGTAGCGCTGGCCCCGGCGGACACGGCGCCGCTGCTGCTGCCCGAGCCGGGTGAGATCACCCTGACCCCGCTGCACGAGGCCGTGCTGGCCGCGCTGGACGGCGGCGGCGGGATGTTCTTCCGGATGCTCGCCGACCGGGCCGCCGCGCTGCTGCCCGAGGGTGAGCGCCAGGAGGCGGCCGACGCGGCGGTCGCCGCGGCCATCTGGGACCTGGTCTGGGCGGGCCGCCTCACCAACGACACGCTCGCCGCGCTGCGCACGGTGCTGGGCACCGGCCGGCCCGTGGCGGGCGCCGGCGGCTCCCGGGCCGCGGCCCCGGCCCGGCCGCGCACCGCCGTGCGGCCCGGGGCCCGCGGCCGGGGCCGCGGCGGGTTCGGCCGGCCGGCCATGCCGTCCCGGACCGGGCCGCCCACGGTCACCGGCCGCTGGTCCCTGGCGCCGCCCGCCGACCCGGACCCCACCCGGCGGCTGCACGCGCTGGCCCGGACCCTGCTGGACCGGCACGGGATCCTGATCCGCGGCGCGGCGGCCACGGAACGGGTGCCCGGCGGGTTCGCCGCGATCTACCCGGTACTGCGGGCCATGGAAGACGCCGGCCAGTGCCGCCGCGGCTACTTCGTCGAGGGCCTGGGCGCCGCGCAGTTCGCGCTGCCCGGCGCGGTGGACCGGATGCGCGCGCTGGCCGCGGAGGCCGGCGGCAGCCAGCCGGCCGGCGATCCGTGGGCGCGCGCGGGCCGCCCGGGTGCGGGTCCGCCGGCCAGCGGTTTTCTCCGCAACGAGAACCCGCCCGGCCCAGTCCCCGCCGTGACCGTGCTCGCCGCGGGCGACCCGGCCAACCCGTTCGGGGCGGCCCTGCCCTGGCCGGAGCGGCCCGGGGAGGCCCCGGGCGGCCACCGGCCGGGCCGCAAGGCCGGTGCCCTCGTCGTCCTGGCCGGGGGCGAACTGGTGCTCTACGTCGAGCGGGGCGGCAAGACCCTGCTGTCGTGGACCGGCGACCCGGGCGTGCTCGGCCCGGCCGCGGCGGCGCTGGCCGGGGCAGCCCGCGGCGGGGCGCTGGGCCGGCTGACGATCGAGCGGGCCGACGGCTCGGCCGTGCAGGACTCACCGCTGGCCCGGGCGCTGGAGGAGGCCGGGTTCCGGCCCACGCCGCGCGGACTGAGGCTGCGGGCCCAGGTGGCCTGAACTTAACCGGAGATAACGCCATTCTGGCTGCACCCGGCGCCGCCATAAGGCACCTTTTCTCTGGGGGGTACCGGGAACACGTGTGTCGCGCCTGGCCTCCACACCCATGAGCGGGCCGCGGGCGGTTCTGCCGCCGGCGAGTGCGAGGACAGGAGGGCGCCGTGGCCGACGCGGAGGGCATCGACCTTTCGAGCTTCCAGCCGTCGTTCGACTGGTCCGCCGAAAAGGGGCGGATTTCGTTCGCGTTCATCAAGGCGACCGAGGGCATCACGATCACCGATCCCGAGTTCGCCATCAACTGGCAGCAGGCGAAGGCTATCGGCATCGTCCGCGGCGCCTACCATTTCGCCCACCCGGCGAACGGGGCGGCCTCCGAGGCGCGCGCGTTCGTCGACGAGGTCCGGGCCCACGGCCTGAACGCCGGCGACCTGCTCGCCCTCGACCTCGAGGCGTCGGACAACCTCAGCCCGGCGCGCGTGTCAGAGTTCGCGCGCAACTGGTGCGCGGACGTCACCAGGGAGACCGGGCACACGCCGGTCGTGTACACCTTCCTGAGCTTCGCCCAGCAGGGGAACTGCGCCGGCCTGGGCCACTATCCGCTGTGGATCGCCGAGCCGTCCGCGCCGGCCGGGAGGCCGGTCGTGCCCCAGCCGTGGTCGACGTGGGCGTTCCACCAGTACGGCACGGCCCGGGTGGGCGCCAACACCGTCGACGTGAACGTGTTCCACGGCGACAACGCCGCCCTGAAAGCGTTTGCCCATCCAGCACCACCCGCACCCAAGAAGGAGGCCGAAGTGCAGAGCGGGACCCTGAACAACGGCGCCAGCGCCGTCACCGCGATCGCCATCCCGTTCGGCAGCGCCAAGGAGATCGGATTCGCCTGCGACAACGGGGTGCAGGGCCTGCCGTCCGCCCGGCTGCGGGTGGCCGTCTGGGACGGCCACTGGACGGTACACAACCCGGTGGTGGTGGACGCCAGCAACGGCCAGACGGTGGTCAAGTTCGGCAATGCGTCCCGGACCTCGGTGGTCTCGGTCGAGCGCCTGGACGCGGGCGACGTCAGCGTCGGCTACCAGGTCTCCTAAGCTGCGGGTGTGAACGGCGCACCACCCACGATCTACGACGTGGCCGCGATCGCGGGCGTGTCCATCGCGTCGGTGTCCCGGGTCCTCAACGGGACCGGCAGCCCCCGCGCGGACACCCGGGACCGCGTGCTCCGGGCGGTGGCCGAGCTCGGCTTCGTGCCAGACGCCGCGGCCCGGGCGCTGAGCGTCAAGCTCAAGGAGACGGTCGGGGTGGTGTACCGGCGTGTCCCCAAGGCCACGCCGGGCGGCGTGTTCGCCGAGGAGGATGAGAACCTCCAGTTCGCCGACATCATCAACCGGGGCATCGAGGTGGCGGCGCAGCGCAGTGGCTTCAGCCTGCTGATCAGCTCGGTGGCGGCCGAGGACGCCGACGCGGGCCGCCGGATGCTGGCCCTGGCCGGCAAGTGCGACGGGCTCATCCTGCACGACCTGGTGCTCGACGCCGGCCAGCTGGACCGGCTGGGCCGCCAGATCCCGGTGGTCAGCCTGGCCGGGATCACCACGCCGCACACGGCCAGCGTGCGCGGTGACAGCGAGGCAGGCATGCGTGACCTGATGCGGCACCTGATCCGCGACCACGGGTACCGGACGCTCGGGTACCTGGCCGGGGTCGCGGACAGCCCGGACAACGTGACCCGCCGGGCGGTGGTGACGGCCGAGGCCGCCGCGGCGGGAGTGCAGCTCGCCGCGGGCGCCAGCTGGCAGGGCAGCTACTACGCCGACGGCGGGGCCCAGGTCATCGACGGGCTGCTCAGTGCGGGCCTGCCGCTGCCGCGGGCCATCGTGTGCGCCAACGACCTCGCCGCGCTCGGGGCCCTGCACACGCTGGCCCGCCGCGGCGTGGACGTGCCGGGTGACGTGGCGGTCACCGGTTTCGACGACATCCCGGTCGCGCGGCGGCTGCACCCGGGGCTGACCACCGTCCGCCAGCCCATCCAGGAACTCGGCGCCACCGCGTTCGAGCTGCTGGAGTCGCTGGTCCGCAACGGCCAGCCCGAGCCGCGGGACGTGGTCCTGCCCACCCGCCTGATCCGCCGGGAGAGCTGCGGCTGCCCGCGGGCCCCGGGGGTCCTAGAGCACGGGTCCTAGAGCACGGGTCCCAGAGCACGGGTCCTAGAGCACGGGGTCCCAGAGCACGGGCAGCGCCGGGGGCTTGCGGAACACCAGGCCGCGGGGCGCGGCCGGCTGGGCCGGGTCGAGCCGCAGGCCGGGCAGCAGGCGGAGGGCCGCCCCGAGTGCGGCCCGGGCTTCCAGCCGGGCCAGGTGCACGCCGAGGCAGAAGTGCGGGCCGCGGGCGAAAGCCAGGTTCTGCCCGGCGTTGCCGCGGCGCACCTGGAAACGGTCCGGGTCGGTGAACGCGGCCGGGTCCCGCCCGGCGCCGGCTACCGACACGCTGACCAGGTCGCCCCGGCTGACGCCGGCGCCGCCCAGGCTGACGTCGCGGGTGGCGTAGCGGTCCACGACGGCGGCCGCGGGTTCGAGGCGCAGCGACTCCTCGATGGCCTGCGGCAGCAGACCGGGGTCGGCGCGGACCAGGTCCAGCTGGTCGCGGTGGCCGAGCAGGTGCCACGCCGCGTTGGCGATCATCCCCTCGGTGGTCTCGATGCCGCCGAACATGAGCACCGCCGCGTTGGAGACGATCTGGGCCGGGCTGAGACCAGCCGTCCCGGCTTCGGCCCCGGGCCGGCCGCGGGCGGCCCGCAGCACGGGCCGGGCCGCGTCCGCCAGCAGCGAGCTGCCAGCCCCGTCCCCGATGACCGCCTGCAGGCCGTCACTGAGCTCCCCGAACGCCGCCATCCCCGCGCTCACCCCGGGCGGCGCCGGCCCCGGGCCGGCCGCGGCCAGCTCCGAGACCGCGCGGACGATCGCGTCATACCAGGACAGGATGGTGCCCGGCGGCACCTGGCCCAGGCCCAGCACCCGGGCCACGACGGCCACCGCCAGCGGCGCGGCCAGGCCGCGGCTCAGGTCGCCCCACCCGGCCGGGCGCATCGCGCTGACCAGGCGATCCGCTTCACTGGTCACGAACGTGTCCAGCTGCTCGTGCACGGCGGCCTGGCTGAACGGGCCGGTGAACGGGCGCCGGTGCCGGTCGTGCTGCGGGCCGTCCAGCGACAGCATGCTCGGGCCGACGATCCGGGCCGTCGAGAAACGCGGGTCGTCCACGGTGAACACCGCGCTGTCCCGCATGACCGCCAGGGCCAGGTCGCGCCGCGTCACCAGCCAGCCGTTCAGGGCCGGCAGCCAGGAGACAGGCTCAGCCGCCCGCAGCCGGGCCAGGACGGGGTGCGGGTCGTCCCCGAGTTCCGCGACGGTGACGGCGGCGCCCAGCGGATAACGGCGGGCCCGGGCGGTCATCGCCGGTGAGCCCGCGCCGTGGCCAGTCATGCCGACGACGTTACTGTCCGCGGCGGCCTGCCCCCGCTCGCCCGCGGGCTCACGGCCGGATGACCAGGCCCGCACAGACCGCCTCAGCTACTTAGCGTAGTAATCAGGTACCTTTAAGTAGTCATTGGGTATAGCAAGGGACGGACGGCCAAGTTCCCGGCACTACGAGGACCTGAACGCGGGTGTGGACGCTGAAAGAGCTGCGGAGGGGGCCAGCGCGCCGTGTCGCGACGCTCGGCCTGTCGGTGGTCGTCGTGATATCCGCGCTGGTCGGGGTGAGTGTCTGGTTCTTCGAGGATGCCCTGTCCCGGTCGGCAGTGGCGCTCGACGCGCGCCACGACGCGGGGCTGACGCAGCAGCTCGTGGGCATCTTCTGGCACGAGCGCGAAGCGATGGGCGAGTATCTGTCCACCCCTACGCCAGCGATATCGCGCGAGGTCTCCGCGCAGCGAGCACGGTTCACGGCGACGTCGGCCAGGCTCGGCGCGACTCAGACGCCCATCGAGACGCGGCTCCGCTTGCAGGCCACGGCGGCGAACATCAGGTACGGCGTCCTGTTCAGCCGGCTTCGAGGAGCCGCCGGGACGACGGCGGCGCGCGAAAGGAAGGCGGTCTCCCAGCTGTCCGCCGCCGAGCCCAGCGTCCTGCGGACGCTGGGCCAGCTTGACGCCGTGCAGACGCAACGTGCCCTGCAGGCCGAGGCAGCGGCCTCCTCAGCAAAGACCCGGACGCTCGCGGTCGGCGTGACAACGGGCCTGATCGCCGTGGTGGCCATCCTGGCCTTCGCGATCTTCGCGCTGCGACTGCTCGGCCGTGCGTTCGAGCGGGAGAGCGATCTGACGGCCACGGTCAGCCGGCTGAACGAGCTCCTGGACCGTCTGCGGTCCACCTCGGCGGTTCTCGGCGAGGTCTCCGGAGAACTGCGGCTAGCCGCCAAGAACGCGGCCGCGGTCACCGCCGAGCAGTCCTCCGCAGTCGCGGAGACGTCCACCACGATGGAGGAACTGGCCACGACGGCCGGCACGATCGCCGACAACGCGCACGCCGTCGGAAAAGCCGCCGCGCAGACCGGCGACACCATGCGCGACCTGCGGGAGAAGATCGACGCGATCACCCAGCGGGCTCTCTCACTCGGGAAGCACGCCCAGCAGATCGGCGAGATCCTTGAACTGATCAACGACATCGCGGCCCAGACGAACCTGCTCGCGCTGAACGCCGCCATCGAGGCGGCCCGGGCCGGCGAGGCCGGCAAGGGCTTCGCCGTGGTCGCGGCGGAAGTGCGCAAGCTGGCGGAACGGTCGGTTCATTCCACCGGCTCGATCAGCGTCATCATCGCCGGCGTCCGGGACGGGACGAACGCGACGATCATGGCGACCGAGCAGGGCACCCGCCAGGCCCGGGAAGTCGGCGACCTGATGGCCACGACAGCCACGATGCTGGAGGAATCCATCCTCGCCACGCAGCAGCAGAAGTCAGCCGCCGACCAGGTGGACGGCGCGATCCAGCAGATCCGGGAAGCGGCGGACCAGCTCGCGTCCGAGCAGACCCAGTGGGCCGCCACCGCCGGACGGCTTGAAGCGCTCGTCAGCGAGCTCGACACCTCACTGCGGTCAGCGGATGCCCCGGGACACTCGTGAACGTTCATGTACGGCTCCGGGTCGTGTCGGAGGCGTACGCGATACCCGTCGGCCATGTCCTCGAGGTGACCGAACTCGGCGTGCTACGGGCCGTGCCGGGAGCGCGGCAGGAAATTCTGGGTATCCGGAACCTGCGCGGCCAGATCCTGCCGGTAGCCGACCTCGCGTCGCTGCTCGCGATCCCGCGGACCATCCCGGCGGGACTCCTGCTCGTGGCCGAGGCCGGGGGACGCCGGGCCGGATTCGCGATCGACGAGGTAACCGGGGTCAGCAGCCTGGCCGAACCGGCCGAGGAGACCGAGTCGGATCTGCTGATGGGGGCCACGCTCAGCGAGGGCGACCTGATCGGCGTCATCGACGTGCCAGGGATCTTCGACGCGCTGGCGGGGATCAGCGGCATCATCGCCGCCCCAGGTGGCCGCGATGGGGGGCGGACACGGTGAGCGCACCCGACCCGGGCCTCATTGAGCTCTTCCGTGACGAGACGGCACGGCGCCTCGATCAGATGGATACGCTGCTGCTCGCGGTCGAGTCCGGGGATGCGGGCGCCGAGGCTGTGGATTCACTGTTCCGCCAGGCGCACACCATCAAAGGTGCGGCTGGCATGCTCGGCTTCGACGACATCGGGGCCCTCGCTCACGCCAGCGAAGACGTCCTGGCGCAGGTGCGCGACGCGAACGAGTTCCCGCCCGGGCTGGCCGCGCCGCTGCTGCGCGCCACCAGGGCCTTGCGGGCTCAGGTCACCGGCTCCGGAACGCCTGCCGGCGACGTCATCGACGAGCTGGCCGCCATCCGGGTGACGCCGCCCGGCAGCGCGGCCGCACCCGCCGGGTCGGCGCCCGCGCTGAGCGCGTCCGGGGCACTGGATCCTCCCCGCCCGGCCGCACCGGTCCCATCCGCCCCTGGGACAGGCCCCCTTCCGGCAGATGCCCCCCCGGCGGGTACCCCGCCGGCCGCTATCCGTGCCCCGGAAGCTGCCCCGCGGGCAGCGGCGGAGCACACGCTGCGGGTTCCGGCCGCCAAGATCGACCACCTGCTCGACGTGGCCGGTGAGATCATGCTGTACCGGCGCCGCCTGGTTCACGAACTAGGGCGGGAGGCACGGCTTCCTCAGCAGGCCGCCGACGTTTTCGGGGCGGGCGAGCGGCTGCTTGACGATCTCAAGGACACCGCGGTCGGGATGCGCACCCTCCCGCTCGCGGTGATCACCGGACCACTGCCGCGCGCGGTCAGGGACCTCGCCCGGACCGCCGGGAAGGACGTCGAATTCGTCGTCACCGGCGCGGGCACCGAGCTGGACCGGGTGATCCTGGAGAGCCTGACCCAGCCGATCACCCACCTGCTGCGCAACTCGATTGTGCATGGCATCGAGTCGCCAGCCGAGAGGAAGCTGGCGGCTAAGCCGCCGCGCGGGCGGGTCGAGCTGCGAGCCGTGCCGCGCGGCAGCGTCGTTGAGATCGTGGTCGCGGACGACGGCCGGGGAATCTCCCGGGAGGTGGCCGAAAAGGCTCGCCACGCAGGGTCGCTCGCCGACCTGATCACCCAGCCGGGGTACTCCACAGCGGAGGAAGTAACCGACCTGGCCGGGCGCGGCGTCGGCCTCGATGCGGTCAGAACGTACGCCAGGTCGATGAGCGGCAGCCTGGAGATCAGGAGCGAGCCTGGCCACGGGATGGAGGTCGGGCTGCTGCTGCCGCTCGCCCTGGCCCTGACCGACGTCCTGCTCTGCGAACGCGGCGGCGAAGTGTACGGCGTGCCCCTGGCCGCGGTCGAAGAGGTCGTGCTGATGGAGGAGACTCTCACGTTGCAGGGCCAGCCGGTGCTGGACCTGCGAGGAAGATCGCTGCCGGTCACCGACCTCGCCGCGGTCATCGGTGCGCAAGCTCCGCCGCTGGCTGGCCGGTCGCCCGCGATCATCGTGTCCGCCGGTGGCCGGATGGCCGCAGTGGGGTGCGACACGCTCCTCGGCCAGGAGGAAGTCGTGGCCAAGCCGCTCGGCCCGCTGCTGGCGGGGGCAGAAGGCTACCTCGGCGCATCCATCCTGGGTGACGGCCGGATCGCGCTCCTCGCCGACCCGGCGATGCTCGCCCGTAAGCCCCGGGGTGCCGGCCCTGGGCAGGCGGGGCGGGCCGCGGCGGCGCTGAACGGCCCGGCCGCGCCGAGCGGCCCGGCCGCGAAACCGAAGGTGCTCGTGGTTGAGGACTCATTCACCGTCCGCGAGCTGCAGCGCAGCATCCTCGAGGCAGCTGGCTATTGCGTGGTAACGGCGCGCGACGGGCGTGACGCACTGGCGGTCCTCGACCGGGACGCCGCGATCTCGCTTGTGCTCACCGACCTCGAGATGCCCGAACTCGACGGACTCGGACTCACGCGCGCGATCCGCGCTGACCCCGCGCGCTCGTCGCTGCCGGTTGTCATCGTTACCTCGCGCGGAGCCGAGGAGGACAGGCTCAGGGGCGTTGAGGCAGGCGCGGACGCCTACATGGCCAAGCGGAGCTTCGATCAGCAGGCACTGCTCGCGACGGTCGAGCGGCTCGTCGGCAGGTGACCGCGTGACGTCGGTGCACGTGCTGATGTGCGAGGACTCTGCCGCCCATGCCGGCGCCCTGCAGCGGATGCTCGAGTATGGCGGGGACATCAGGGTCGCTGCGGTCTGCGGCACAGCCGAGGAGGCGATCTCCGTGCTGCCCCGGATTGCGCCCGATCTGGTGATCATGGATGTGGAGCTGCCGGGCATGGGCGGGATCGAGGCGGTCGGAGAAATCATGAGTTCCCGGCCGCTGCCTATCCTCGTGCTGGCCGGCCACGTCGATCCCGGCACGGGCCTGGCGGCGGCCGCGCTGGCGGCGGGGGCGCTCGACATCCTCGGAAAGGACGCCCTCGACCTGCTCGATCCGGCCAGCCCGGCAGCAAGCGCGTTCCGGCACCGGGTGATGCTACTCAGCCGGGTGCGGGTGATCCGTCATCCGCGGGCCCGGCTCGGCACCCGCGGCGATCCCGTTCCGGCGCGCCGCGCGTCCGTGATCGGCGTGTGCGCGTCGGTTGGTGGCCCCCAGGTGCTGGCGAGCCTGCTCGGCGCGCTGCCGGCCGATTACCCGATCCCGGTCCTCGTCGTGCAGCACATCGCCGCCGGTTTCACCGACGGCCTGGTCCGCTGGCTGGACCAGGCCGTCCGGGTCCCCGTCGGCGTCGCAGTGCCCGGGGCCCGGGCTTCCCCCGGAGTCTGGTTCGCCCCTGAGGGCGCGCATCTCACGCTCGGGGCCTCCGGGCGGCTGCTCACTCGACAGGCGCACTGTCGCCGGGCATCACCGCCCATCTGGTGACGTCCTTCTCACCAGCGTCGCCGCAGCGGCTGGGAAGGCGGGCGTGGCGGTGGTGCTGACCGGGATGGGCCGCGACGGTGCGGCCGGCGCGGCAGCGGTGCAGCGGCGGGGCGGCCTGGCGATCGCGCAGGACGAGCAGTCGTCGGCAGTGTTCGGGATGCCGAAGGCCGCGATTGACCTCGGAGTCACGACGGTCCTGTCTCCCGGGCGGATCGCGGCCTGCCTGCTGGGACTGCGTCACGAGCTGAGGGTGGAAAACCGGTGACCTCCGGGCTCTCCGGGGTCGCTGACCTCGTCCGCCGGGAGGCTGGGATCGTGCTGCCGCAGGCCCGGGAGAAAGCTCTCCGCGCCGCGCTGGAACGGGCCGCGCCGGGGCTGGGCCCGGACGCCTTCGTGCGGGCCGCGTCGGATCGGGCCGAAGGCCGCGATCTGATGGACCGGCTGATCGATGAGGTGACGAATCAGGAAACGTCCTTTGCCCGCGACCGCGGGCAGCTCGACGAGATCGCCTGGCCCAGCCTCTTCAGGGAGGCCGCCGCGGCGGGGTCGGGAACCATCCGCGTCTGGAGTGCCGGATGCGCGACCGGGGACGAGGCGTACACCCTGGCCCTGCTGGCCGACCAGGCATTCGCCCCGGCGCAGGCCCCGGTGGACGTGCTGGGAACTGACATCTCACGCGCGGCTCTGGCCACCGCGGCGGCCGGCCGGTACGGCGAGCGAGCAGTGCGGGCACTGGAACCGTCACTGCGTGGTCGCTACTTCCACCGGCAGCCCGACGGCAGCTACCTCGTCCGCGACCGGCTGCGCCGCCTGTGCCGCTTCCGTCAGCACAACCTCGCGCGGGAGAAAATCCCCCCGCCCGGCGAAACCGGCTTCGACCTCGTTACCTGCAGGAACGTGCTCATCTACTTCCAGGCGCCGCTCGCATCCCAGGTGATCGGCTCGCTGGAACGGTCGTTGCGGCCAGATGGCCTGCTCCTGCTCGGGGCCGCGGATGCGCTCCAGCGGCCGGCCCGCCCCGCGGGGCCGGGCCTCGCCGGGCCCGCAGGCTGGCCGCGGGTCCCCCGGCGTGATCTGCCCGCTCATACGCCGCCGCCGTCGCGTGAGCAGCAACTTGCGGCCGCACTGGACGCGGCAGGCAAAGGCGACCGGGACGATGCCCTGCTCCAGGTGACATCGCTGCTCGCGGACCGGCCACTCGATGCCGACGCGCACTTCATTCACGGGCTCGTCGCGCTGGAGGCGGGCGACCCGGCGGGAGCGGCGGCCGCGCTGCGGCGCGCGCTCTGCACCAACTCCCGGTTCACTCTCGCCGCGTTCGCCCTCGGCCGTGCCTATGACGCACTCGGCGACGCGCCCGCCGCCCGGCGCGCCTACGAGCAGGCCTTGCGCACGCTCGACCCGCAGGACCAGAAGCAGGACCGGCTCCTGCAGCAGATCGACATCGGCGACGTCGCCGCCGCATGCCGCGCCCGGCTCGGCCGGCGCCAGGAGGATTCCTGAGAGCCAGGGCCCGGGTGGCCCCGTCAGCATCTATAACATACTGTTATTGTATTGTTGCTCTATGTGACCATCAGATTCCGCCCATGACGAGGACCACACCAGTGACTAACGGACATCGCGAGGTGCCGCAGGGGCGCATTCTCGTCGTTGACGACGATCCGGTGATCGGCCGGTTCCTGACAAATCTGCTCGGTGAGCAGGGCGGGTTCGATGTCGTGCACACGCCCGACCCGGCCGCGGCGCTCGCGCTCGCCACCTCAGAAACCTGGGATCTGGTGCTGACGGATGTGGAGATGCCAGGCATGAGCGGCCTCGAGCTCCTGCAGGCCATCCGCCAGGTGTCCCCAGATCTGCCTATCGTGGTGCTGACCGCGCACGCGTCAGTCAACTATGCCGTCACCGCCCTGCGGGATCGTGCCGATGAGTTCCTGCAGAAATCGACGCCCCCCGATCAGCTCCTGGCCAGGGTGCGTGCGCTGGTCGCCGAGGGGCAGGCCGCGCGGCAGGCGGCCCGGCAGGCCGTCCTCGCGATCGGCGCGCATCCAGATGATGTGGAAATCGGCGCGGCCGGCGCTCTGCTCGGCCACCGCCACATGGGGCACGAGGTCTCGATCCTGACGCTCAGCCGCGGGGCCCGCGGGGGGATCGAAAGCACGAGGGCAGGCGAATCCGAGATGGCGGCGCTCGCGCTGGGCGCCACCTTGTTCCTCGAGGACCTCGAGGACACCCATATGAGGGAAGGCGATCCGACGATCAGCGTGATAAGCGCCGTGGTGCAGGCGGTCCGGCCCACGGTGATATACACCCATTCGGTGCACGACGTGCATCAGGATCACCGCAACGTCCACCAGGCCGCCATGGTGGCCACCCGCGAGGTCAGCCGTGTCTACTGCTTCCAGTCCCCGTCGGCGACCGTCAACTTCAGGCCGACCCGCTTCGTGACCATCGACGACGAGATCGACGGCAAGCTCACGGCAATCAAGGCTTTTACTTCACAGACGCAGGTGCGGGCCTACCTGGTGCCGGACCTGATCAGGTCAACGGCACGCTACTGGTCACGTTACGGCGACGGGCTCTACGCCGAGGCCTTCGAAGTCATCCGCGAGGCCGCCATGACAGATGGCCAGCCGCCCGTTCAGCCGGTCGGTACCAACGGCAAGTCGTCGAGCCTTCCCAGCCCGGCCGACGCGACCCCCTGAGCCACGTCCTGCCAGCCAAATTCAGCGGTGGCAAGTTCCGTCAGGGCCTGACGGGCCTGCCTTGAGGAAGCCGGCGTGTTCGCGGTGAACAGCAGCCAGCCGGCCAGTTTGGCGCCGATCTCCCGCACGGCACCCGGGCCCAGCTGGAAGGACAGCTGGGAGCGCAGATCCTGGCGAATTGCGGGGGCCAGCAATTCTGTCACTTCCGCGAGCCCCGAGTGGGCCGCCGACAACGGCATCGAACCGCAGCACGCGGCCTCCGCGAGCACCATGCCGAACGCTTCCGGGAACGTGCTGGGAATGACCACCGCCTGGGACACGCACATCAATTCGGAAACGTCATCGTGCTCGATCCTCCCCGAGAAATGCACGCGCCGCATGGCGGCCCGCGAAACGTTCACGTAGCGTTCCCGGTCGGATCCGGTGAGCCCGTCGAGGAAGGCAGCCAGGAAGTGAAGCTCACCGGGTGGCCCTCCCTCCAGCTGCCGCCCGTGATGGGCGATGGTGCGGGCCGCCGGCAGGTCACCCTCGGCCAGCACGCGGGTCAGTTCGAGGAGCGTGTGACGGTAGGCGCCAAACCCGGCGATCATCAGGCGGGCGTCCGGGACTTGCTCGATGACCAGTGGCCACGCGGCGAGGAGCAAGTCCACCCCCTTCGAGACGATGAGCTTCCCGACATAGCTGACGACCTGGTCATGGACGGGGTCGGCGGCCCGGAGGGCCTGTGCCGCATCGTCTTCCCCGCCCCAGGCAGGCGGGTCTGCTTCCAGGCGCGCCGCCAGCGCGCGCAGCCGGCTCCTGGCTTCCTGGGGCGGGCGCGGGTGGAACCTCCGGATATCGACGCCCGGCCCGAGGAGCCTGGTGCGCGAGGGAAGGCCCGGCAGGCGGACGACCTCCCAGAGGCTCTCGGCGGTGTGCCGCGACCCGACCAGCACGGCGGCCGCCCCGGCGAGGCCCTCGCGGGCATAGGGCCGGAACCTTCCGGCGTTCGGCCGGACCGTGTACTCCAGAGCCGAGCCATGGATCTTGACCGCGTAGGGAACCCGGCCGCCCAGCGCGCGGGCCAGGATCACGGGGCCCATCACGACGTGGTTCGCCACCGCCTCGTCCGGCGCTACCGCGGCGACGACATCGCGGACGGCGGCGACGTTGGCCGCGATGTAGAACTCCAGCTCAGCGTCTGTCAGCTGCGGGAAGGTGCGGGCCTCGAATCCTTCGTAGCGATCGGCAACGTAGACAGGAAGCAGGCCCCCGATGTCCGGCAGGTAGACCGTGCACCGGACCGGCTCACGCAAGACCGCGACGCTCAGGCGCCCGTCACGCCAGCGGCCGACCGCATCCACAAAGTCGAATTCAGCCGCATCTTTTTCCTGGCAGAGCAGATGCACCTCGTGGCCGCCGTTAATCAGCCAGCGGGCAAGTTCCGCGTTATAAATATTACTTCCCGTGCCCCGCAGGAGGTAGCCATGAAATATCAGAATGCGCAATCGAACCACGTCCCCCGACGAATGCCCGTCAGCTCAAGCGCAACACGCAGGCAACCGGCCAGGGAATATCCGGAAAATCCCGCTTTGATTGTTGTCACGATTCGCTGATTTAAATCCTGAATTTAGTGTAGCAGAATTGTTATGCGAACCTGAAGAGTAACTAGCTGAATGAGTACGGCTATAAACCAAAAAGCACGATAATTCAGTTTATGGCCGCACTCCTGGGCCATGTAACCCGAGCGGGACCACGCCCACGCCGCCGCCGTCACCAAGCCCGGGCTCTCCCGCGGGCCGCGGATGTCACAGTCACCCAGTTGGGAGGATGCGGCCTGGGGGCACGCGGGGTGGGATCGGTGGCGTAGGGAGTCTGGTGGCGCAGGGGGCAGGGAGCAAGACTGGAGGCCGCTGGCCATACTCCCGGCCGGGCAGGGAGCCCGCGCAGCCCCCGACTGGGCCTGACGGGGTGCAAGCATGCGGCAGTGCACGGAACGGGAGCGTCTGACGATCACCGCTACGCAGCCAGAGAGCCCGGTCACCGAAGGACTCCGCAGCCTCGAGGTGCGCTGGATATTCCCGGGGCCGCTGGAGGACGCGGTGGCCGGATGGTTCAGCCGGTTCCCGGCCGGGGTGGAGTCCCGCGAGGACGCCTACCTCCTGTCCCCGCGGCTGCGCGGGCTGTCGGTCAAGACCCGCGGGGGCCTCGCCCTGGAGGTGAAGGCGTTCCGCGGCAGCCCGGGGACCCTCGACGTGGCGGGCCGGGCCCGCGGGCGCATGGAGTCCTGGCAGAAGTGGTCCTACCCGTGCGGCCCGATCGGCCCGGACCGAGGCGATCCGGCGTGCTGGAGGCCGGTACGCAAGAGGCGGCGGCTGGCCCAGTTCGGCCTGGCCGCCGGGCGGATCGTGACGGATGACCCGGACCGGGGCCACGGGCCGCGGTGCGAGGCGGAACTGACCGAGATCCGCACACGTGACCAGGACTGGTGGACTCTGGGACTGGAGGCGACCGGGCCCGCCGATCTGCTCCGGCGGGCCCTCGAGGCCACCGCGGGGCTCGTGTTCGCGCAGGCTCTGCCGGGCGGGTCGCCACCCGGCCCCGGTGAATGCCGGTCCTACGCCGAGTGGCTGGGCCAGCTCGGGCGCCCGCGCTAGCTATTTCAGGATGTTGACCGCACGGGCGATCACGAGCGCGCCCATGCCCAGCGATACGCACGCCTCCACGATCATGAGGAGCTTGGCCCACGGCTTGATCGCGGACGTGTCGGTCGGGCTGAACGCGGTGGCGGTCCAGAAGGCCAGGGACAGGTAGTCGACGAAGCGCGGCACCCACGCGGCTGGCGCGTAGTCGGTGTGCAGCATCTCCGGGAAGACGAACGCCGGGGCCACCCGGGGATGGTGCGCCCGGGCGGCGGCGCCACCCCGGTCGAGGTCCCAGTACCAGAGCCCGAATGCGATGACGTTCGTGGCCCAGATCACCGCACCCGTGGCCAGCAGCCCGATGGCGTTGTTCCGAAAGATCTCGTTGTTGGTCAGGATGTCGGCGATCAGCCGGGCGGCGGCGAACAGGTTCGCCAGCGTGATGAACGCGATGACGATCCCGGTGACAGCCCGCAGCCAGGGCTTCTGCCGGTCGATGCGGCCCGGGTCCCCGATGATCAGGATGGCCAGCAAGATCAGCAGGACCACGGGGAGCACCCACCGGGGGTTCACCCGGTACTGCGCGGGCAGCGCCACATGCAGGCCGCCCGCGGCCAGGATGGCCAGGGCCACCGGCCACCAGTGCTCACCCCGCCCGGCCGCCGCGGCCGGCTGGACCGGGCCGGCGGCGGTCCCGGGTGGCACGGTCATGACCAGGGCCCTTTCGCTGCGCACCGAGACAGGAAACTGCCGCCGGCTGAGGGATGCTCATCGTTGCGCGTCTGCGCGCCCCGGGGATCACCCGTAGCGGATGGTCTGGGCCGCTCACGGCCCGGCGACGGAGGCCAGCAGCTCGCCCCGGGCCTGCTCCACCGCAGCCAGGATGGCGCCGCGCAGCACCGGCTGGCCGCTCACCCCGGTCGGCACCACCTGGGGGTGGGCCGGGCAGATCCGGCCCACCTCCGCGGCTACCCGGTCGGCGAGCGCGGTCCCGCCGGCCAGCCCCACCTCGCCGCCGAGCACGACGAGGCCGGGGTCGAGCACCACGCTGACCGCGGCCGCCCCGGTCGCCACCCGCGCGGCCAGCTGGTCGAGCAGGGCGCGGCCGCGCTCGTCCCCGGCCTGGGCGGCGGCCACCGCCGCCTGCACGGCCGCGGCGGCCGTGGGCGCGGGGAACCCGTAGCTCTCCGCCAGCGGCCGCACCGCCTGGGCGCCCACCAGGGACTGGAACGCGCCGGTGGCCGGGTGGCTGACGTCCTGCGGCAGCGGCACCCCGGGGACGGGGAGGTACCCGATCTCGCCCGCGGCGCCCGCCACCCCGCGGTGCAGCCGCCCGCCGATGATGGTGGCGAGCCCCAGGCCCACGCCGATCCACATCAGCACGAAGTCGTCGGCGCCCTGGGCGACGCCCACCGCGCGCTCGGCCATGGCCGCCAGGTTGACGTCGTTCTCGATCGTCACCGGCTGGCGCAGGTCGTTGCGCAGCGCCTCCAGGACCCCCTCGTGCCAGGCGGGGAGGTTCACCGCCAGCCGCGGATCCCCGGTGCTCGGATCCAGGACCCCGGGGGTGCCGATGACCAGCGCGTTGAGGCGTGACATCTCCACCCCCGCCGAGCGGCAGGCGGCCGCCACCGCGCCGCGGACGAGCTCGACCGGGTTGGCGGCGCCGTTCGGGTCCACGCTGACCTGGGTGACCACCTCGCCGGTGATGTCGGCCACCCCGGCGCTGACCTCATCGTGCTCGACGTGCAGCCCGGCGACGTACGCACTGGAGGGCACGACCGCGTAGAGCGCCGCGTTCGGCCCGCGGCCGCCCGCCTGCTCACCCACGGTCGTGACCAGCCCGCGCTCCTCCAGCCGGGAGAGGAGCTGGGATGCGGTCACCTTGGACAGCCCGGTCCGCTCACCCACCTGCGCCCTGGTCATCGGGCCGCCGGCGAGCAGCAGCTCGAGGGCGGCCCGGTCGTTCAGCTCCCGCAGCAGCCGGGGCGTCCCAGGCCGTTGTTCCATGCCTTCCCTCCGTCGCATGACGTCCCCCCCAGCACCTGCTCGCACACGGCGAGGAGCCGGCCAGCCAGGGCCACGCCTGCCCGCCAGCGGCGGGCGAACGGGGCGCCTGGCTGAATTCTGTCTCAATCTGGCCACAAGGTCTATCTAATAGGAAACTTTACTGTTAGTTTCACCCCAGAATCCCCACAGTGTTGGTCAAGCCAGGGCCGGTCGGCCAGCCCAGCGACGTGACCGCCGGGGGCCGACTGGGCCGCGCTGACTAGGCAGGCAGCGACAGCCTAGACGGCCGACGGCGCCGCAGCGCCCTGGGACCACGAGGAATTGCGTGAAGTGCCAAGGTTCAAGCCGGGAAGGGAGATCTCTAGTGAAGCTGACTAGATCGGCGGCCGTGTTCGGTGCGGCAGCCCTACTCGCGGGGGCCGCCGCGGGCTGCGGCTCCAGCAGCAGCGGCAGCTCGTCCTCGTCCGCCGCGCCAGCGAAGCTGGTCATCTGGCGGATGGGCTCCTCGGTCCCGTCCCAGGTCACCTGGATGAACGGGGTCGTGGCCCAGTTCCACAAGAAGTACCCGCAGTACGCGAAGACCAAGGTCACCGTGGACTGGATCCCCTGGGGCAACCGGGTCACCGACTGGACCAACGCGCTGACCAGCGGCAAGGGCGGCCCGGACATCACCGAGCTGGGCAACACCGACACCCCGGGGATCGCCTCGCAGGGCGCCCTGGCCAACATCAGCACCAACGTGAAGGCCTGGTCTTACGGCTCCGGGATCATCCCGGGCAACCTGGCCAACGACACCGTGCAGGGGCAGGCCTACGCCGTGCCCTGGTTCGGCGGCGTGCGCGGCATCTGGTACCGCAAGGACCAGTTCGCCCAGGCCGGCATCAGCACGGCCCCGGCCACCTGGGCCCAGCTCGTCAGCGACGCCAAGGCGCTGCAGAAGAAGTTCCCCGGCACCTTCGGCCTCGGCGCGCCGAGCGACTACACCAACGCCATCGTCAGCTTCATCTGGGGCGCGGGCGGCCAGGTGGCCACCCAGAGCGGCGGCAAGTGGACGGCCACGCTGAACACGCCCGCCGCTGAGGCCGGCCTGAAGTTCTACGCCGACCTGTACCTGACCCAGCATGTGTCGCCATCCAAGTACATCGGCCAGACGGAACTGGGCGCGCCTGGTGCCACCTCGGGCGGCTCCAACGAGGACTTCGCGCTCGGCAAGCTGGACATGTACATGGACGGCCCGTGGGCGCAGGCTGAGCTGACCGCGGTGAGCAAGAAGTACGCGGCGGACTGGGCCTCGTTCCCGATCCCCAGCCAGACCGGGCCGAACCCGGCCCCGGCCTTCTCCGGCGGCTCCGACCTCGGCGTCTGGGTCAAGAGCAAGTACCAGCAGGCTGACTGGGACCTGGTCTCGCTGATGGACAGCCCGGCGAACTCCACCACGTTCGCCAACGCGGCGGGCTTCTTCCCGCAGTTCACCGCCCAGCTCAAGGGCGGCGCCTACGCGGGCAACCCGGTCATGGCGGGCTTCGCCAAGGCCGCGGCCTACACCCAGATCGCCCCGCTCAACTCGAAGAACTGGGCCACGGCCGACGCGACGGACGCGATCATCCCGACCATGATGAAGTCGCTGATGCAGGGCGCGAACTTCAGCGCCACCGTGAACAAGGCCAACACGGAGCTGCAGAACGTGCTCAACACCGGGTCCGAGACCGGCTGAGCACCCCGGGTTGTCCCGGCCGGCGGCCTTCCCCCCCTGGCCGCCGGCCGGGACCCTCGCGTGAGGAGAGTGCCGATACTCATGGTGGATACCGTCACCCCGCAGTCCGCGGCCCGCGAGCGGGCCGCCGCCCGCCCGGCCCGGTCCGGCCCGCCTCCGGGGACACGACTGCGGGCGCTGATCCGGCGCTACCGCCTGGCGCCGTACCTGCTGCTGCTGCCGTCCATGGTCGCGATCGGCCTGGTGCTGCTCTGGCCGGTAGTGCAGGTCACCCTGTACTCGTTCCAGAACTACGGGCTGCCGCAGACCGACGGGGCCGCCCCGGTCCAGTGGATCGGGCTGGGCAACTTCACCTCCACCTTCGCGGACCCGGAGTTCTGGCTGGCGCTGCGGATCACGGTGCTGTTCGCCGCGGCCGCGGTGACGCTGACCCTGCTGGCCGGCACGCTGGTGGGGCTGCTGCTGCACCAGCTGGGCCGGGTGATGTCCGCCGTCGTGGGCACGGCGGCCCTGCTGGCCTGGGCCACTCCCCCGGTCTCGGCCAGCGTCCTGTTCTACTGGCTGTTCAACCCCGACGGCGGCCTGGTGGACTGGAGCCTGGCCCGGATGCCGCACTGGCTGACCGGCAGCACCGACTGGGCCGGCTTCAACTGGACCACCGGCGGGGCGCTGCCCGCCTACACAGTGGCCACCGTGCTGGTGGTCTGGCAGGGCTTCCCGTTCATCGCCGTGTCGGTGCTGGCCGGCCTCAACACCGTGCCCGCCGAGCTGCTGGAGGCCGCGCGGGTGGACGGCGCCGGGGCGTGGCACGGCTTCTGGCGGATCACGTTCCCGCTGCTCAAGCCGATCTTCCTGGTCCTGCTGCTGCTGTCGGTGATCTGGGACTTCAACGTGTTCACCCAGACCTACCTGCTGACCGGCGGGCTCGGTAACCGCGACGAGTTCAACCTGTCGCTCTACCTGTACGACAAGGCGTTCACCTTCCCGCCCAGCTACGGCCTGGGCGGCGCGCTGGCGCTGATCCTCACCGTCATCCTGCTCATCGTCACGGTCGGCTACGTGCGGGCGTCCGTCCGGCAGGGAGCCCTGTCATGACCACCCCCAGCCTGGCCGGTATCCGCATCCGGCGCCCGGGGCCGCGGGCGGCCCGCAGGACCAGGGCCGCCGGCCTCAACGCGCTGGGCGTGCTGGTCGCCCTGCTGACCCTGTTTCCCATCTTCTGGATGATCTCGACGGCGTTCAAGCCGTCCCAGGAGATCTACTCCCTGACGCCGCACCTGCTCCCCGCCCATCCGACGCTGGGCAATTTCTCGGCCGTCATGAGCGGCCAGGCGTCCGGGATCGGGTCGGTATGGCTGTTCTTCCGCAACAGCCTGCTGGTCACGGTGTCCACCGTGGTGCTGGCCTCGCTGATCTCGCTGCTCGCCTCGATCGCGGTGGCCCGGTTCCGGTTCCGGTTCCGGGCGTCTTACCTGATCATGCTGCTGATCGTGCAGATGATCCCCGGCCAGGCCCTGATCATCGCGCTGTTCCTGGACTTCAACCGGCTGAACCTGCTGCAGAGCCTGCCCGGGCTGGTCCTGGTGTACGCGGCGCAGGCCCTGCCGGTGTCGATCTGGATGCTGCGCAACTTCGTGGCCACCGTGCCCCGCGAGCTGGAAGAGGCGGCGGCGGTGGACGGGGCGGGCAGCTTGCGGATCTTCTGGCGCATCCTGTTCCCGCTGGTCGTCCCGGGCCTGATCGCGACCAGCATCTTCTCCTTCATCACCGCCTACAACGAGTTCATCGTGGCCCTGACCTTCCTCGGTCAGGCGCACTCCGACTACACGCTGCCGATCTACGTGACGTTCTTCTTCGCGCGCGGCGGCGCCGAGTGGGGACCCATCATGGCCGCTTCCACCCTGTACACCATCCCGGTGGTGGTGTTCTTCCTCATCGTCCAGCGGCGGATGACCGCGGGCCTGGTGGCCGGGGCGGTGAAGGGATGAGCGGCCGCGGGCGCAGGAGTCCCGGGGCGTCGCGGGGCCGGGCGGGGAGCAGCGCGTGAGCGCCGGCGTCTCCGCCGACCCGGTCCTGGACCGGATGGCCGACGCGATCCTCATCCCCCCGTTCCCGGGGGAGCGCGCTCCCCGCTGGGTGCTCTCCGCGCTGGAGCGGGGCCTGGCCGGGGTGACCATCTTCGGCCCGAATATCGCCGGACCCGAGCAGCTGGCCCGGCTCACCGCCCAGCTCCGCTCGGCGGGCGGGCTGCCCCTGGTGGCCATCGACGAGGAGGGCGGCGACGTCACCCGGATCGCCCACCTGACCGGCAGCCCCTACCCGGGCAACGCCGCGCTGGGAGCGGTGGACGACGCGGCGCTGACCACCGCGGTGCACCGGGCGCTGGGCCACGACCTGGCCGCCCTGGGCATCAACGTTCAACCTCGCCCCGTCCGTGGACGTGAACACGGCCGCCGACAACCCGGTCATCGGGATCAGGTCGTTCGGGCCGGACCCGGACCTGGTGGCCCGGCACGCCGCCGCGGCCGTCCGCGGCCTCCAGGCGGCCGGGGTGGCCGCCTGCGCGAAGCACTTCCCCGGGCACGGCAGCACCAGCGCCGATTCCCACCACGGCATCGCGACCGTGGACGCCAGCCTGGACCTGCTCCGGCGCCGGGACCTCCCCCCGTTCGCCGCGGCCATCGCGGCCGGGGTCCGCGGCGTGATGCCGGGGCACCTGCGGGTGCCCGAGCTGACCGGGGACGACCCGGCCACACTGTCCGCCGCGGCCCTGAACGGCCTGCTGCGGGGCGAGCTGGGGTTCACCGGGGTGATCATCTCAGACGCACTGGAAATGCGCGCCGTGAGCGATCTGTACGGCATCCCGGAGGCTGCGGTGCTCGCCGTGGCCGCCGGGACCGACCTGCTCTGCTTCGGGCGCGACGCCGCGGAGGACAGCTACCTGGCCGTGCGCCGGGCCCTCAGCGAGGCGGTGGCCAGCGGCCGGCTGCCCGCGCAGCGGCTGGCACAGGCCCAGCAGAACGTGACCCGGCTGCGGGCCTGGCTGGCCGAGGCGGGCTCCGGGGCCCGCCTGGACAGCACCGGGCTGGACGTGGGCCGGCTCGCCGACCACGGCGCCCACATCGGCCTGGTGGCGGCCCGCCGGGCCGTGCGCGCCTCGGCTGCCCCCGGGCCGCTGGCCGACCCGGTGGTGGTGGAACTGGCGGCGCAGGAGAACATCGCGGTCGGGGACGTCCCGTGGGGACTGCGCCCCTGGGTGCCGGACAGGAGCATCCAGCGCATCCCGGCCGGCCTGGCGGCGGGCGAGGCGGCCGCGGTCACCCGGGCGGCGCTCGCCCGGGCCGCGGGCCTGCCGCTGATCGTGGTAGTCCGCGATGCCCACCGGTACGCGCCAGTCCAGGACGTGATCAGCGGCCTGGTCGCGGCGCGCCCGGACGCAGTGATCGTGGAAATGGGGCTGCCACTGTGGATTCCCCCCGCGGGCGTGCATCTGTCCACCTACGGGGCGGCGCGGGCGAACGCGCAGGCCGCGGCGGAGGTCCTGGGGCTAACCCGGTGAGCGGCCGGCGCACGCCGCGGGCAGCGCCCGTCCTGACCAGACCAGCTGCCTTATTCAAGAGTCGCATTATTCAAATGATCATGAACGGCTGGCCTTGCCCGACCTGCACCGACCGCTCGGGCAGGCCCTCCGGGCCTGCCCTCGCTAGCCGGTTTTGAATAACGCTCCGGGCCAATTTCCTACTAAAACGGTCCCGCGCATGGGCCTCGCGGCCCGCCCAGTGCCCGGCAACCTGCATAATGCTGGACATGAGGCTCTCTGCCCGCGCTGACTACGCGCTTCGCGCCGCGGTGGAACTGGCCGCGGCGGACGGCGGTCACATCACCGCTGAGCAGCTGGCGCGTGCCCAGCACATCCCGGGCAAGTTCCTGGAGGCCATCCTCACCCAGCTGCGCCGGGCGGGCCTGGTCCGCAGCCAGCGCGGCCCGGAGGGCGGTTTCTGGCTGGCCAAGCCCGCCTCAGACATCGCGCTGGCGGACATCATCCGGGCCATCGACGGCCAGCTGGTCGGCGTGCGCGGCGAGCGGCCGGAGAACATCGGCTACATCGGCGTGGCGGAGCCGCTACAGAGCGTCTGGATCGCGCTGCGCGCCAACGAGCGGGCCATCCTGGAGGAAGTCACGCTCGAGCACATCGCCACCGGGCGGCTGCCGGAGCGGATCGTCGAGCTGACCGAGGATCCGCGGGCCTGGGCCTGACCCCGCATTCCCCGGCCCGGGCGGCTGAGCCGCCCGGTCAGACCGTTAGGGAACGAAAAAACGGGCCCGGTGCTGCTTTCCGCAGCTGCCGGGCCCGCCTGGGCCTGACGTCATCACGCGGGCGCGATTACACCGGGACCATGTCGCTGAAGTCCCCGCGTACCCGGCGGGTGACCTCGTCGAAAGCGGGATGATCCTCGTTGAGCCCGACCGGGTCCAGCACCTGCTCGGAGTCCAGGCCCCGGACGTGCCCCACGGGCACCCGGAGCTTCTCGGGCCGCAGCTCGGCGGAGAACGCCCGCGCCACCGGCAGCTCCAGCTCGCGCCCGGCCCGGCTGATCGCGCGGGAATCCACCGGCGCGTGACCGCCGCCGGACGGGGCGCCCGCCGGGGTGAGCACCGAGTCGTTCTGCAGCTCAGCCAGGGCGAAGCTGTCTGAGACCTCGCCGAGCACGTGGGACAGCGGGGTGTTCAGTGCCGTGCAGATGGCGGCGAGCAGCTCAGAGGAGGCTTCCTTCTGGCCGCGCTCGACCTCGGACAGGTATCCCAGCGACACCCGGGCCGCGGCCGACACCTCGCGCAGGGTTCGACCCTGCCGCAGACGTAGCCGCCGCAGCACGTCACCAAGCAAGTGACGAAGCAGGACCATCGCGGCACTCCCTTCGCGAAGTGTGTCTATTCGATAGTGCCACCGTACCCGCCCTCACCGACAGTAGGGAAAGCACCTGCGGCTGTGTTCGCTGCTAACGTAACACTGTAATCATCGGCTCTCTTCCCGCACGATGACAAGGAGCAGCCCCAGCGCTTCGCGGACGGTGGCGGCGCGGATGGCGGCGCGGCTGCCGCCCAGGTCGAGCCGGCGGACCCGGGTCTGATCCCCGGCGCTGGCCGCGATATACACCGTGCCTGCGGGTTTTCCCTCGGCCGGGTCCGGGCCGGCGACGCCGGTGGTGGCCGCGCCGACCCCGGCCCCGAGCCGGCCGCGCACGCCGTCGGCCATGGCCGCGGCCACCTCGGCGGACACCGCGCCGTGGGCGTCTAGCAGGCCGCGGTCCACCCCGAGAAGCACCGCCTTGAGCTCGGTCGCGTAGGCGACGACACCGCCCCGGAAGACCGCCGAGGCACCCGGGATGTCGGTCAGCGACGCGGCGAGCAGGCCGCCGGTCAGCGACTCGGCCACCGCGATGCTCTGCTGCCGGGCGGTCAGCAGCGCGATGAGCTCCGCCGCGGCGTCCCCGGATGCCACCGCGCCTACCGCCCGGCCCGGTGCGCGGGGCGGCGCACGCTCACCGGGCCGCCGCGGACATGCTGCGACGGCGCAGGCGCACGGCCCGGACCGCGTAGTCAGCCCCGGTGACCAGGGTCACCACGACCGCCAGGCCCATCACGACCTCCCGCGCGGCGCCGGGCGGGCCGGGCAGCACGTAGAGGGAGATGGCCAGCACCTGGAGCAGGGTCTTGATCTTGCCGCCCCGGCTGGCCGCGATCACGCCGTGCCGGATCACCCAGAACCGCAGCGCGGTCACCCCGAGCTCACGGGCCAGGATCACCGCGGTCACCCACCAGGGCAGCTCCCCCTGGACGGACAGGGTGACCAGCGCCGCCCCGGTCAGCGCCTTGTCCGCGATAGGGTCCGCGATCTTCCCGAAGTCGGTGATAAGCCCGCGCTGCCGGGCGATCCGCCCGTCCAGCAGGTCGGTCACGGACGCGACGAGGAACACGGCGAGCGCCGCGATCCGCCAGCCGGTGCCGCCGGCCAGCAGGAACAGGACGAAGACCGGGACGAGCAGCAGCCGGAGCACGGTCAGCGCGTTGGCCACATTCAGCACGCCCGGCTGGGGGACGCCGCCCGGCGGCGCGGGCGGGGCCGGCCGCGCTCCCCCGCCCGTCTCCGCGGCGGGCTGGCTCAAAGCGGTCACCCGCGCCCGGGCGCCGCCGCGGGCACGGCGAGCCAGTCGGCCACCAGATCCACACCGTCGCCCTCGGCGACCCGGGCGGGGATCAGCTCACCGACGCCCGCCCCGGTCACGCCGCGCACGGTCGTGGTCCCGTCCACCTCCGGCGCCTGGTGCGCGGCCCGGCCCAGGTAAGTCCCGTCGCCGAGGTCCTCCTCCAGGAGCACCTCCACCACCTCGCCCACCCGGTCGGCGGCCCGCTGGGCCATCAGCTCGTCGGCCAGGCCCGCCAGGTCATCCACCCGCCGGGCGATCTCGGCCGGATCGAGCTGCCCCTCCAGGGTGGCCGCCTCGGTGCCGTCCTCGTCGGAGTAGCCGAAGACGCCGATCGCGTCCAGGCGCGCCTCGGACAGGAAACGCTGCAGCTCGTCGACGTCGGCGGCGGTCTCACCGGGGAAGCCGACGATGAAGTTGGACCGGACTCCCGCCTCCGGGCAGGCCTGCCTGACCTGGTCGAGCAGCGCCCCGAACCGCTCACGGTCGCCGAAGCGCCGCATCGCCCGCAGCACCGTCCCGCTGGCGTGCTGGAAGGAGAGATCGAAGTAGGGGGCCACGCCGGGGGTGGAGGTCATCACCTCGACGAGCGCGGGGCGCACCTCCGCGGGCTGGAGGTAGCTGACCCTGATCCGGCCGATGCCCGGCACGGCGGCGAGCGCGGGCAGCAGCTCATCCAGCAGCCGGGGATTGCCCAGGTCCTTGCCGTACGACGTGGAGTTCTCGCTGACCAGCACCAGCTCCCGGACGCCGTGGTCAGCCAGCCACCCCGCCTCGGCGACCAGGTCTTCCGGTGGCCGGGACAGGAACGCCCCGCGGAAGGCCGGGATCGCGCAGAAGCTGCACCGGCGGTCACAGCCGGAGGCGATCTTGAGCGGGGCCACCGGGCCGCCGGACAGCCGGCGCCGCAGCGTGCGCGGGCCGGACGCCGGGGCCAGCCCGGCCGGGAGGTCTGAGATGCCATGCCCCGGTGGCTGATGGCCAGGGTCCGCGGAACGGGCCGCGGGTGAAATCGGCAGCAGCTTGCGCCGGTCCCTCGGCTCGTGGGCCGGGCGCCGTTCCCCGGCCAGCACGCTGTCCAGCCGGGCCCCGATGTCCCCGTAGTCGTCGAAGCTGAGCACCTGCGCCTCGGGCAGCTCAGCCGCCAGGACGCTGCCGTACCGCTCGGCCATGCAGCCCGCGGCCACCACCTTGGCGCCGCTCTCGGACGCGTCGAGCAGCTCGCTGACCGACTCCTGCTTGGCCGCCTCGATGAACCCGCAGGTGTTCACGAGCACCACGCTGGCCTCATCGCTCTCGGACAGGGTCCAGCCCGCGGCCTCCAGCCGGGCGGCGAGCTCTTCGGAATCCACCTCGTTACGCGCGCAGCCCAGCGTCACGAGGCTGACCGTGCGCTGCGGCGGCGGGGAACTCTGCTTACTCGATGGCACACCGGAAGACTACGGTAAGCGCCCTGGTGCTCCTGGCCGAGTGCGGGCTAACCGGTGACCGGCCTGCCCGGCCCCAGGCTCAGCGTGACCGGCTGTCCCGTGACGCCGGGCGAGCCCACCTTCTTGCCGTTGACGGTGAGCACGATCCCCCCGGGATTGCCGATGTCCATGCGCACTGTCCGGGAGAACGTCCAGGACTTCGAGCTTCCCCCGACCACGTAGGCCTGGGAGAGGAACCGGCCGTCCGGCTTGGTGAACTCGACCCAGCAGTCCTGGATGGCGGTAAGGCTGACCGTCACGTTCGGGCTCGCGGCGGGCGTGGCCGGGGGCGTGGACGCCGCCGCGGCGGGCTGCGTGTGATGCCGCGGCCTCAGCTGGCCCGAGCTGGCCTGGGCCCGCGCGGGGTGGGCCGTGACCGAGTCCACCACGCGGTAGATCCCGTACCCGGCGATGACCGCCAGGACCAGGACCATGGCCAGGCTCCAGTTGGGCCGCCGCCGCTCCTTGATCTTGATTGGCGTGGCCGGCTCGAACACGTCCGCGGCCCTGATCGCCTTCGGCGCGCCGTGCCTGGCGTCGTACTCGCGGATCAGCTCCTCGTCGTCGGCCCCCACGGCCCGGGCCACGCTGCGGATATGACCCCGGGCGTAGAAATCCCCGCCGCAGGCGGAGAAGTCGTCGTGCTCGATCCCCCGGATGATTGTCTCTCTGATGCAGGTTCGCTGGCTAACCTGCGTAATGGTGAGACCCGCCTGGCGGCGCGCATCTGCCAGGGCGTCACCAATGCTCACGCCACGCCTCCACTGCCATATCGCACTGCGCACCGCCCCGGGGTGCGGGAGCAGTAACCGGATGCGAGCCGCCCGCAAAATATGCGGGCCGCTAACAAGTGTAGACATCCCCCTGGGACACGGCGCAGAAGCCGTGTCCCAGCTCAGTCCTGCCCGCCCCGCAGAGAATCAACCGTGCTGTCCAGGTCATCTGGCCGCACCAGGACATCCCTGGCCTTGGAACCCTCACTCGGCCCGACGATGTTGCGGCTCTCCAGCAGGTCCATCAGGCGGCCCGCCTTGGCGAACCCCACCCGCAGCTTGCGCTGCAGCATGGAGGTGGAGCCGAACTGGGTCCGGATGACCAGCTCCGCGGCCTGCATCAGCAGCTCCAGGTCGTCGCCGATGTCGGCGTCGATCTCCCGCTGCTTGCCCTCCGGCGCGGCCACGTCCTCCCGGTAGGTGGGCTGCGCCTGCTGCGTGCAGTGGCTGACCACCTCACGGATCTCCTTCTCCGTGACGAAGGCGTTCTGCAGCCGCAGCGGCTTGCTGGCCCCCATCGGCAGGAACAGGCAGTCACCCTGCCCGACCAGCTTCTCCGCGCCGGGCTGGTCCAGGATCACCCGGCTGTCAGTCAGGCTGGACGTGGCGAAGGCCAGCCTCGACGGGACGTTCGCCTTGATGAGCCCGGTTACCACGTCCACGCTGGGCCGCTGGGTGGCCAGCACGAGGTGGATGCCGGCCGCGCGGGCCAGCTGGGTGATCCGCACCACCGAGTCCTCGACATCACGCGGGGCCACCATCATCAGGTCGGCGAGCTCGTCCACGATGACCAGCAGGTACGGGTAGGGGGTCAGGACCCGCTCGCTGCCCGCCGGCGGGGCCAGCTTGCCCGCCCGCACGGCCTTGTTGAAGTCATCGATGTGCCGGAACCCGAATGCCGCCAGATCGTCGTAGCGGCGGTCCATTTCACCCACCACCCACTGCAGCGCCTCGGCCGCCTTCTTGGGGTTGGTGATGATTGGAGTGATCAGGTGCGGTATTCCCTGGTAAATGGCCAGCTCAACCCGCTTGGGGTCGACCAGGATCATCCGGACATCATCCGTGGTGGCGCGAAGCAAAATTGAGGTAATGAGCCCGTTAATGCACGTTGACTTTCCGGCCCCGGTCGCCCCCGCGATCAGCATGTGCGGCATCTTGGCCAGGTTCGCCACCACGGTCCGGCCCTCGACGTCCTTGCCCAGCCCCACCACCATCGGGTGGTGGTCGCTGACCGCCACCGGGGAGCGCAGCACGTCCCCCAGGCTGACGATCTCCTTGTCGGCGTTCGGGATCTCGACCCCGATCGCGGACTTGCCCGGGATCGGGGAGATGATCCGCACGTCCGCGCTCTTCACCGCGTAGGCGATGTTCCTGGTCAGCGCGGTGACCCGCTCGACCTTGACCGCCGGGCCCAGCTCGATCTCGTACCTGGTCACGGTGGGGCCGCGCTTGAACCCGGTGACCCGCGCGTCCACCTCGAACTGCTCCAGCACTTCCGTCAGCGCCCGGACGACGACGTCGTTGGCCCTGGTCCGCGCCTTGGGTGCGCTGCCTGGCTTGAGCAGCGCCATCGGCGGCAGGATGTAGCTGGACTCCGCCGACCCGGTCAGGGTCAGCTGCTCACCCCGCACCGGCCCGGCCGCGGGGTCGTGCGGCCCTGGGTCCGGGCGGTGGCCGTTCTCGTGCACCGCCGTCTCGTGCGCCGCCGTCTCGTGCGCCGCCGGGGCGGCCCCGGGCACCCCGAAGCCCAGCGCGTCGAGCAGCGATTCGTCCGGGTCCTCGGCGGGCGGCTCGGCCGCGTCGGCGGGCTGGGGCACCGTGGCGCCGCGGCGCAGCCGCCCGGTACCCGCCGCCTTTCCCCCGGGGCCCTCGCCGAGGATGGGCGTGTCGTAGGGGCGGTGGTGCTCGCCGGCTTCGATGGCCGGGGGCCGTTTGCGGCCGCCCCGGGGCAGCGGGCCGGCTATCGCGGTGCCCTCGATCCCCGCGCCGGAATCGTCCTCGGTGTCCAGGCCGGCGTCGCCGGCCCGCTGGGCCAGGCCCCGCAGCTCGGCCAGCCGGTCGGGGACCCGGTGCACCGGCGTCCCCGTGATCACCAGCAGCCCGAACCCGCTGACCAGCGCGAGCAGCGGCGCGGCGATCCACGGCGTCAGCGCGGCCACCAGCGGGGCCGAGACGAAGAAGCCGATCAGCCCGGCGCCGGACCGCATGGCGCTCTCCCCGGCGGCCGGCTGCGGCGTGCCCGCCGCGATGTGCACCAGCCCGAGCCCGCCCAGCAGCAGGCAGCTCCAGCCGATCACCATCCGGCCGGTCTGCGCGTTGCGGTCGGGGTGGCGCAGGAACCGCCAGGCCAGCAGGCCGAGCAGCAACGGCACGGTCCAGGCGGCCGAGCCGAACGCGCCGAGGAACAGGTCGGCCAGCATCCGCCCGGCGAAGTTGTGCATGTGGAACCAGGTGGTGGCGGCAACCACGAAGGCCGCCGCCAGGAAGGCCAGGCCCACCCCGTCCCGCTGGTGCAGCGGGTCCAGGTCCCGTGCGCTCTTGCCGAACCTCCTCGCGCCGAACCCGGCCGCGTGCGCGACGACCATCCACAGCCCGGCCACCAGCCGGCCCAGCCAGCCGGCCAGGATCAGGATCGGGTCGGCCGTCCGCTGCGGCGCCCGCGCCGCGGCCCCCCGGGGGCGGCCCCGGCCAGCCGTCCGCTTCCTGCCCTGTCCCGGCCGGTTCTGTCCCCGCCGGTTCTGGCCGGAGCGGTTCTGGCCCGACCGGTTCTGCCCGGAGCGGTTCTGGCCCGACCGGTTCTGCCCGGAGCGGTTCTGGCCCGAGCGGTTCTGGCCGGTACCGGACGGGCTGTTCCTGCTCTGGCGCTGCCGGGAAGGTGCGGGCATCTCGTTCGCGCTGCTGGCCGCCCGCCCGCTGGCTGGCCGCCCGGTACCGCCGGATGAGCGCGCCTGCCCGCCCTGGGGGCGGCCCTGCCCGGCTGCCGGGCGCGCCTGCCCACCCGGTGCGTCCGCCCTTGGGCGGGGGGTGCCCTTAGCGACACGAGTAGCCATGATGCCCAAAGTACCCACGATCAGCTCGGTGCAGCCGGAAGCATGCGGGCGTGTCGCCATGATCTTCGGGCCGGGTGAACGGCGATCATCGCTGGTCTGGCGGGTGCGCGAATACTCGGCGCTTTCCGTTGGCAGGCACGTTCCGGCAGGTCAGTCTGGAGGGAATCTCTCCCCGCAGACGATCATGAACGGAGCGCCCATGACCAGGCGGCCGGCCACCGTGAGCGCGGCGGGCCAGGACCGGATCCGGCCGGGGACGCGGGCCAGCGCGGGTGCCGGGCTGCTGCACGGATCCCGACGGCGTGGAATCGGCCGTGGCCGCGGGAGTCGGCCGTGGCCGCGGGAGTCGGCCGTGGCCGCGGGAGTCGGCCGTGGCCGCGGGAGAACGTGCGATGAGGGATGACACCCGCAGGAAGGACCCGACATGACAGCAGCGGACCCGGTACGGGTCATCGCGGACCTCTTCGCCGCCGAGGGCGCCGGCGAATATCCCGGCGAGCTGGTGACCCAGGCCCAGCACATGCTCCAGGCCGCGGCCCTGGCCGAGGGCGCGGGCGCGGCACCCGAACTGGTCGCCGCCGCCCTGCTGCATGACGTGGGCCACTTCACCGGGGCGGTCAGCGGTCACCAGCTGGTGCGCGGCCCCGGCAGCCGGCACGGCGACCAGGGGGCCGACTGGCTGGCGCAGTGGTTCGGGCCCGGGGTGACCGAGCCAGTCCGGCTGCACGTCGCGGCCAAGCGGTACCTGTGCGCCGTCGAGCCGGGGTACTTCGGCAGGCTGTCCGCCGCCTCCGTGCGCACGCTACGCATCCAGGGCGGCCCGATGACGCCGTCGCAGACAGCGGAGTTCGAGGCCAGCCCGTGGTGCCAGGCCGCACTGCGGCTGCGCCGCTGGGACGACGCAGCCACGGACCCCGAGGCGATCGTGCCCGCGTTCGGGTACCACCAGCGGCTGCTCCGCCAGCTGGTCCGCCAGCACGAGGCCGGCGCCACCCGCTAGCCCCCGGCCCCGCCCCCCTGGCCCCACCCCACTGGCCCCGCTGCCCCCGCCCGCCCCTCAAGTCACAGGACCCGTTCGTGATCAAACGATTGGTGGTGCCACAGCACCACCAATCGTTTGATCACGAACACGCGGGCCCCGCCGCGCACCCGTGTGCGCGGCGCTAGACCTCGATGACCACCGGGATGATCATGGGCCGCCGCCGGTAACCGTCGTTGACCCAGCGGCCGACGGTGCGCCGGACCAGCTGGCCCAGCTGATGCGCGTCGTTCATCCCGTCCGCGGCCGCGCGCGCCAGCGCCTCCTCGATCTTCGGCCGGACCTCGCTGAGCGCGGAGTCGTCGATGCCTGACCCGCGGGCGTGGATCTCCGGTCCGGCCACCAGCTTGCCGCTGGTCGAGTCGACCACGATGACCACCGAGAGGAACCCTTCCTCGCCCAGGATCCGGCGGTCCTTCAGCGAGGTCTCGGTCACCTCGCCGACGGACAGGCCGTCCACGTACACGTAGCCGCACGGAACCTTGCCCACCACCGTGGCCTGGCCATTGGCCAGGTCGACCACCACGCCGTCCTCAGCGATCACCACATTGCCGTGCGGGACGCCGGTGAGCTCAGCCAGCTGGGCGTGCGCCCGCAGGTGCCGCCACTCCCCGTGCACCGGCATGAAGTTGCGCGGCTTCACCTGGTTCAGCACGTACAGCAGCTCACCGGCGGGCGCGTGCCCGGACACGTGCACCAGCGCGTTGCCCTTGTGCACCACCCGGGCACCCCACCGGGTCAGCTCGTTGATCACCCGGTACACGGCGGACTCGTTGCCCGGGATCAGCGAGGAGGCCAGGATGACCGTGTCGCCCTCGGCGATCCTGATCGGGTGGTCCCGGCCGGCCATCCGGGACAGCGCCGACATCGGCTCGCCCTGTGACCCCGTGCAGACCAGCACGACCTCGCCGGGCGGCATGCCCTCGGCCTCGCGCGGGTTGACCAGGAGCCCGCCCCGGACCGAAGGCACCCGGAGGTAGCCGAGGTCACGGGCCACGCCCATGTTCCGCACCATGGACCGGCCGACGAAGGCGACCCGGCGGCCGTGATCCGCGGCGGCGTCGAGCACCTGCTGGACCCGGTGCACATGGCTGGCGAAGCAGGCCACGATGATCCGCTGCTGGGTGCTGCCGAATATCTCGTTCAGGACCGGCGAGATAGCCCGCTCGCTGGTGACGATGCCGGGGACCTCGGCGTTGGTGGAGTCGGACATGAGCAGGTCGACGCCCTCGGCGCCACGCCGCGCGAATCCGCCCAGGTCGGTGATCCGGCCGTCCAGCGGCAGCTGGTCCATCTTGAAGTCGCCGGTGTGCAGGACCACCCCGGCCGGGGTGGTGATGGCCACCGCGAGCGCGTCCGGGATGGAGTGGTTGACCGCGAAGAACTCCAGGTCGAACGGGCCGAACGACTGCCGCCCGCCCTCCGCGACCTCCGCCGTGGCCGGCGTGATCCGGTGCTCGGTGAGCTTGCTGCGGATCAGGCCCAGGGTCAGCCGGGAGCCGACCAGGGGGATGTTGTCCCGCCGCCGCAGCAAGTAGGGCACCGCGCCGATGTGATCCTCGTGCGCGTGGGTGAGGACCATCGCCTCGATGTCGTCGAGCCGGCCGTCCAGCGAGGTGAAATCGGGCAGGATCAGGTCCACGCCGGGCTGGTCGGGCTCGGGGAACAGCACCCCGCAGTCCACGATCAGCAGGCGGCCCTGGTATTCGAACACGGTCATGTTCCGGCCGATTTCGCCCAGGCCACCAAGGCCCACGATGCGCAGCGCGCCGGGGGACAGAGCCGGCGGTGTGCCGAGCTCCGGATGCGGGTGACTCACTTGATCTTCACGCCTCCAGCGACCAGGTCGGCTCGCAGTTGTTCAATCTGTGCCGGCGTCGCATCGATCAGCGGGCCGCGGACTGGCCCGCCGGGCAGCCCGAGCAGGCCCAGCGCCGCCTTGGTCGTGATAACACCCTGGGTACGGGTCATGATGCCGGTGTAGAGCGGCATCAGGTCGTAATGAATCTGCCGGGCCTCGCCGACGCGCCCCGCCCGGTACGCCTCGATCATCTCATGCAGCCGGTCGCCCGCGACATGGCCGACCACGCTGACGAACCCGGCCGCCCCGACCGAGAGCCAGGGCAGGTTCAGCATGTCGTCGCCGCAGTAGAAGACCAGGCCGGTCGCCATCATGACGGCAGAGCCCGCGCCCAGATCACCCTTGGCGTCCTTGACGGCCACGATGCGCGGGTGCTCGGCCAGCTGCAGCAGGCTCTCGGTGGCGATGGCGGTCGCCGTCCGCCCGGGTATGTCGTACAGGATGACCGGCAGCCCGGTGGCGTCCGCGGCCTTGGTGAAGTGGGCCACGAGCCCGCTCTGCGGCGGCTTGTTGTAGTACGGCGTGACCAGGAGCAGTCCCGACGCCCCGGCGCGCTCGGCCTGGCGGGCCAGCTCGCACGTGTGGGCGGTGTCGTTGGTGCCCACCCCGGCCACGATGGCCGCCCGGTCGCCTACCGCCTCGATCACGGCGCGGAGCAGCCGTTCCTTCTCGGCGTCCGTCGTGGTGGGCGACTCGCCGGTGGTCCCGCTGATCACCAGGCCGTCGTTACGCATGTCGTTGACGAGGTACGTGGCGAGGCGGGCGGCCCCGTCGTAGTCGACGCCGCCGTCGGCGGTCATCGGGGTGATCATGGCGGTCAGCATCCGGCCAAAAGGGGCGTCCGCAGCGGCGGGCTGGGTTGCTGTCATGAACCGAACGCTACCGGGCCCTGGCGCGCCGGGGCCACCGTGCCCCGCGTCAGGTCATGATGAAGACGCGGTGACGTGAGCTCGGGGGTACCCACGTCAACCGCGTCTATCTAGGTATCGGCCTAGGTGGTCCCCGCGTTACGCAGGGTGATGAGGATTTCTTTTCCGCGTGTCCGGCGGGCCGGGCTGAGCTAGCTGGCGACAGACGCGGTGATGACGAGAAAGACGGCCGTGACCACGACGAGCGCGATAGCGACCGCCAGGTAGCGGCTCATCACGCCCAGGATGACCCGGGCCCGTCCCTCAGCCGCCTCGGCGTTGCGGGCGGCTATCCAGGATTTCTCGGCCGCCCGCACCGCAGCTTCGGCTGCGGCCCCGGCGCCGGCCTGAAGCTCGGCCTGCGCGAGCAGGGCGGTCCGGATGTCCGCCTCCACCTTGGCGGCGGCCGCCTCGATCCGCTCCAGCGTGGCGACACCCGAGGCTGCCGCCCGTATCGCCACCGACTCGGCATCCGCCCCGTTCGCCCCCGATGTCAGGCTCGCCGGGATCCTCACTCGTAGCGCGGCCAGGGTGCCGTCCGCGCCGTCCGCGCCGTCCGCGCCGTCGCGCGCCGTCCGCGGCGACCGTGGCGACCTTCTCCGCCACGGCGGTGCCCCCGCCCTTCAGGGTGATCGTGGCTCCGGCCGGCTGGTTGACTGCCTGCGCTGGGAAGCCTGCCGACGTGTCGTGCAGGAAACCGACCACCGCCTCCCGCGCGGCCGCGGCCAGGTCCGGACGGCCGGCTGGGGATGACGACCCGCGCTGGCGGCTGCGAAGGCGGTGGTGGTGACCCCCGTCCGATGGACTTGCGCGTCGCGGAGGATGCTGCGGAGACCGGGTACTCGCCATGGCCGACAACTTCTCTCAGTGACGGGGCGAATACGGTCAATCTGCGCCTGGTCACACCTTGTTTATCTCGTATCTAACGGATAGTAATGATCCTATCACGATAAGTGAGAATTCGGTCAGCCAGGTGCGCTGACGTGGCCAGGAAGCAGGCGGCCTAGGTGGTCAAGCCGGAGGTTCCGCGGAAGTCACTTCCTGGCGGGCGGCGGCGAGGAGCTGACGGGTCACGCTCATGGCCTGTTCGGCCGCGCCCAGCTGGCCCAGGCTGGCCAGGCGCTGCGCCTCGCGCAGCTGACCGTCGAGGTTAGCCAGCCGGGCCCGCCGCTCGGCCTCGGCGATAGCGCGCCCGATGACCGAGGGCAGCCGGGCCGGCCGGTCCTTCAGGACGTAGTCCGTGGCCCCCTGCTTGATGAGAGCGACCGCCGCCTCGTCTCCGAGCACACCCGACCAGAAAACGAACGGCACGTCCGCGCACGTCTCCTGCGCGATCGCGAGGGCGGCCTCGCCGGAAAAGCCCGGCAGATGGTAATCGGCCAGGATGACGTCCGGCCGGAACGAAGCCAGCTGCTGCACGAACGGCTCCCTGGTGGCCACGACCACGGACGTGAAGTCGAGGCCCGCTTTGGTCAGCAGGCGCTGCGCAAGTTCAGCATCCCACGCTTCGTCCTCCACGATGAGGATGCGCGCCTTCCGTCCTGCTGAGCCGGCCCCGTCCCTGGACGGGATGTTCGCGTGCCCTGGATATGGACCGGTGGTTGTCCCCGGCTCATCATCCTCCGGCTCGTTGCGTGGATGCCCGCTCACGGATGTCTCCCCTCAGTCTGATAGTGCACGAACTGAGGTGCGGTCTCGTTCAGGAGCAGCCAGAACATGCCGAGGGTACTGACCGCCTCGGCGAATTCAGCGAACTTAACTGGCTTTCGCACGTAGCCGTTCGCGCCGTTGCGATAGCTCGCGATGATGTCTTCATCCAGTTTGGAGCTGGTGAGGACGACCACGGGGATGAACTGGGTCCGCTCGTCGGCCCGCAGCCTGCGCAGCACCTCCAGCCCGTCGATCTTGGGGAGCTTCAGGTCGAGCAGGATGAGGCCAGGAGGCGGCACGTCACCGCTGCCGTCGGCGAAGAGAAGCTCCAGGGCCTCGGCACCGTCGTGGGCCACGGTGACCTCGTTGAGGATCTTGTTTCTCTGCAGGGCCCGGAGCGTCAGCGCCTCGTCGTCGGGATTGTCCTCGACCAGCAGGATATTTCGGCTCTTCATGCGATTTCCCTCGCGTTCAGGGTGAAAGAAAAGGTCGCGCCAGCGCCGACCGCACCCTCGGCCCATGCATGACCAGCGTGGCGCTCGGCGATCAGCCGCACGCTAGCGAGGCCGACGCCGGTACCAGGGAACTCCTGGGTCGTGTGCAGCCGCTGGAACAGATTGAACAACTTGCCCACGTAGGCAGGGTCAAAGCCGGCGCCGTTGTCGCGCACGTAACAGCACACCCGGGCGTCCTTCACTGGTGTGGCCCCGAACTCAATCAGCGCATCGTTCCGGCGGGAAGTGAACTTCCACGCGTTATCCAGCAGGCTTTGCAGGACCATACGGATCAGCGGGGTGTCCGCCACCACCCAGACAGGGCGCTGGATAACGAAACGGACGTGGCGGTCCGGCCCGCCGCGCTGGAGTTCCTCGGCAATGCGACTGGCCTCGGCTCCGAGATCTACCGCGTGGAGGTTCATCTCAGCCCGCGAGAGGCGGGACAGGTGCAGCAGGTCGTCAATAAGCGTCGCCATCTGCTCGCTGGCGGCTTTGATTCGCTCGGCGTAACCCTGGCCGACCTCGCCGAGGCCGTCCCAGCAGTCTTCCAGCAGGGCCGCGGTGAAACCGCCCAGCGCCCGTAGCGGAGCGCGCAGGTCGTGAGCAACCGAATAAGTGAACGTCTCCAGGTTCCGGACGGCCCGCTCAAGGTCGTCCTGCCTGCGCTGCCGCTCGGTCACGTCGCGGACGGCGGCCGTGACCAGGGTCCCCTCGTCAGTGTCGATGGCCGACAGCGAGATCTCCGCGGGGAAAGTGCTGCCGTCACGGCGGCGCCCGGCCAGGGGTATCCCGGCGCCGATCGGCCGGGGCACCGGATCGGCCAGATATCCGGTCCGGTGCTGGGGGTGCACCGCGCGGGCGGCGTCGGGAACCAGCATCTCGACGAGCTGGCCCTCCAGCTCCTCCCGCGGGTACCCGAACAACCGCACCATCTGGGCATTGACCATGACGATCCGGCCATCGGCCGCCACGCAGACCATCGCATCCGGAGCCGCGTCCAGGAGCGCGACGGACCTGACATCGTGGGGTAGCCGCACATTGCTCACACCTAGTAATGTATCAGTAACTTCATGTAATCAATCGGACGAGACCGCCTCCGCCTCCACCGAGGCGGGTGCGACCCGGGAGAGCAGGCCGGCTGGAACGCGAAATCCAGGAACTACCGCACCAAAGACTTGCTGCCGCGGACTCTCCTGAATCAGGGCTGATTCGCCAGCGTATGACGCTAAACAGGCTGTTGAGGTGATATGGGTGCCCCGCCCGGCTCCCTTTCTGATTCTCGCGTGACAATTTGCGTATATAAGCCTCTGTGCCCTGTTTTAGCTCCGGACGGATTCCAGATCGCAGACGGTCACGTGATCAGGATGGGACCATTGGCACTTCCCGGACCGGGTTCAGGTGCCCACAAATTCCTGTGTAACTATATATTTGTATCGGCACGAAGTAATCGCCGGTGATGCCGGCCCGGAGGGCAAGTCCATGGACAACAAACTGCTGACGGCCTTGACGGACGGTGCGGCGGGTCTGGAGCTGGAAAAGGCCCCCACGGGGATCCGCGGACTGGACCAGATCACGGGAGGCGGGCTCCCCAGGGGCAGGGTAACGCTGGTGGCGGGCAGCGCAGGAGCGGGGAAGTCGCTGCTGGGGCTGGAATTCCTGGTCACCGGCGCCCGCCAGTACGGTGAGCCCGGCGTGCTGGTGAGCTTCGAGGAGTCGGAGGCCAAGGTCACCCGCAACGTGCGATCGCTCGGCTTCGACTTGGACCAGCTCCGGCAGGACGGCCTGCTCGTGATGCTCTCGTTCCGGGTGGAACCCGCCGATTTCGTCGCTACGGGGGAGTTCGACCTCGAACCGCTCTTTGCCATCCTCGACGACGCGATCAAGCGTGTTGGCGCGAAGCGGGTCGTGCTGGACACCATCGAAGTGCTGTTCGGCGCGTTCGGCGACGACTCGATCGTGCGGTCGGAGCTGAGCCGGCTGGCGCGCTGGCTGGATGACCGGGGCGTCACCGTCATCGTCACCGGGGAACGGGGCGACAGGGGTCTCACCCGTAACGGGATCGAGGAGTACGTCACCGACTGCGTGATCGTGCTCGACCACCGGGTGACCGAGGAGATCTCCACCCGGCGGCTGCGGGTGGTCAAGTACCGCGGGTCGGTGCACGGCACCAACGAGTACCCGTTCCTGATCTCCGCCCGTGGTTTTGTCGTGCTGCCGATCACGTCGATCACGCTCAACTACGGAGCCTCCGAGGAGCGGATCTCGACGGGGATCCCCCGGCTGGATCACATGCTGGGCGGTGGCCTGTTCCGGGGTTCGACCCTCCTGGTGAGCGGGACGGCAGGCACCGGAAAGACCTCACTCGGCGCGCACATGGTGAATTCGGCCTGCACGCGGGGTGAGCGGGCGCTGCTGGTCTTGTTCGAGGAATCACCCGCCCAGTTCCTGCGTAATATGCGGTCGCTCGGCCTCGACCTGCAGCAGTGGGCCGACGCGGGCTTGCTTCGCATCTGGGCGGCACGGCCGTCCGCGATCGGGATGGAGACCCACCTCGCCGTCCTGGCCGAGCTGATCGAGGATGAAACGCCGGCCGTGGCGGTTCTCGACGGGATCGCCAGCATCGGCAACGGGATCTTGGACACGGAGGCGGCCTCGCTGGTGGCCCGCAAGATCGACCTGCTCAAGTCGCGGGAGATCACGACCCTGGTTACGGCGCTCGGTCCCGGGGACGAGACGAGCAAAGAGACTTTGTCGTCATTGGTGGACACCTGGCTGCTGCTGCGCAACGTCGAGGCCAACGGTGAACGCAACCGGCTGCTGTTCGTGCTGAAGTCGCGAGGCACAGCCCATTCGAATCAGGTCCGGGAGTTCGTGCTCACCAGCCACGGGGTCGAGCTGGTGGATGTGTATGTCGGCTCGGCAGGGGTGCTGGCCGGCTCCGCCCGGCTGGCGCAGCAAGCCACCGAGCGTGACACGGCGGCGCGGCAGGCCAGCGATCTGGACCGGCGCCTGCGTGGGCTGCGGCGCAGCGTCGTGGAGCGCGAGGCCCACCTCGTCGCGGTCCAAGACGAGCTTGACGCCGACCGGGCGGAGATCGACCGGATCGACCTTCGCGAGGGCCACCAGGCGGCCGACACCGAGGCGGACCGCTCAGCGATGGCGACACGGCGCTGGGCCGACGCAGCGCCGAGCAACGGAGGCCAGCAATGAGCGAGCCGCGCACCGCGGGCGACGAGACCAGTGCCGACTCCGGTGACCAGTGGGATCTGTGCCTGTACGTGACCGACAGGTCGCCCAAGTGCCTGCGGGCGATCGACAATCTGCGGCGCGCCTGCGAGGAACACCTGGCAGGCCACTACCACATCGAGGTCGTGGACTTGCTGGAGAATCCGCAGCTGGCCGCCGACGACCAGATCCTGGCCGTGCCCACGGTGGTCCGGAGGTTCCCGTCGCCGATCCGCAAGCTCGTCGGCGACCTCTCCGACAACGATCGTCTCCTCGTCGGCCTCCAGCTTCGGGCGCCGGGGGATACCACGACATGAGCGGTAAGGCGGCTGATGATCGCTGGGCCCTGGCGCTCTACGTCGATGGCGCATCCTCGAGTTCCATCCACGCCATCGAGACTGTGCGCCGGGTTTGCGACGAAGAACTCGGCGGCCACGTTGACCTGGAAGTCATTGACGTGCACCAGCAGCCCGAGCTAGCCGCCCGCAACGAGATCGTCGCCGCGCCGACGCTGGTCAGACGCCTTCCCGGCCCGCCGCGCCGCATCGTCGGCGACCTCTCGGCCGCCGCCTGGATGCGGCTCGGGCTCGGCCTCGGCCCCGCCGGAGTAACCGACGCCCAATCAGATCCGGACGAGTAAGGACATGACCCGATCATCGGCTCCCAAGGTCACGGGTCCAGGCCGCCTCGCCATGGAGCCGACCGGGGAAAGCCGCGCGGCAGAGCAGACCGAACTCGCCGAGGTGCGGGCTCAACTGGGCGAAGCCCAGCAGACGATCGAGGCGATCCGGGGCGGTGGAATCGACTCACTGATGATCGGCCCGCCGGGGCAGGAGCAGGTCTATGCCCTGGTGAGCGCCGACCGCCCCTACCGGCTCATCGTCGAGGCGATGAACGAAGGCGCCGCCACCGTCTCCCCCCGGGGGGTGATCCTCAACGCCAACCCGAAGCTTGGCGCGATGACCGGCCGCAGCGCCACGGATCTGATCGGCACCGCGGTGCTGGACCTGATCCCCGACGTGCACCGCGCCGCGTTCACCGCGCTGCTCGATGTCGGTACCAGCGGCAGCTCACGCGGCGAGGTGAACCTGACCGGACCGGGCGGCACAACATTTCCGGTCCTGCTGGCGGTCAGCGGCTTCGACCTCGACGGCATGTTCCTGCGGTGCCTGGTCCTGACCGATCTCACCGCACAGCGCGCCGCCGAGAGTCAGGCGGCCGAAGTGCACGAGGCGCTGCGCGAGCAGACCTCCTTCCTTGAGCAGGCTCAGGAGTCCCTGGGGCTGGGCTGGTGGAACTATGACCCGGAGCGAGAGGAGATGCTCACCTTTTCGCCGGCTGCCTGCCGGATCTTCGGCCTCATCCCGGCAGAGTTCGACGGAAAGCTAGAGACACTCTCGAGCCTCGTCTACCCGGACGACCTGCCGAGGATCAACGAGGCGTACAGCGCGGCCCTGGAGGGCGGCCCTCCCTACCAGGCCGAGCATCGGATCGTCCGGCCCGACGGCGAGCTACGGTGGGTCCTGATGGCAGGGGTCGTGCTGCGCGACGACACGGGCGGCCCGAGACGGATGCTGGGTATCTGCCAGGACATCACCAAGCGGAAGCGGATCGGGGACGAGATCCGCGCCTCGGCCGCTTACAACCGGAGCCTGATCGAGGCCAACTTGAACCCGATGGTCACCATCGGCCCGGATGGAACGATTACCGACCTCAACGCCGCCACCGAGCAGGCGACCGGGTACGGCCGGGCCGAGTTGATCGGCACCGAATTCAGCGGCTACTTTACCGAACCGGACCTGGCCCGGGCCGGCTACGAGCAGGCCTTCCGGGATGGAAGTGCGCGAGACTACCCGCTGGAACTGCGCCACCGCGACGGGCACATCACATCGGTGCTGTACAACGCCGCGGTCTACCGCGACCCGGCCGGGCGGGTCCTCGGGGTCGTAGCCGCGGCACGCGACGTCACCGAGGCCAATCGCACCCAGGCCGCGCAGCGCGAAGCCGAAGCCCAGGTCAGGGCGCTGCACGCCGGCCTCGAAACCCGCGTCCGGGAGCGCACGGCTGACCTGGAGCGATCGAACAAGAACCTGGAGGCGTTCACCTACTCGGTCTCCCATGACCTGCGCGCACCATTGCGCGGGCTGAGCGGGTTCAGCGCGGCGCTGGTGGAGGACTACAGCGACCGTCTCGACGAGACCGGCCGCGGCTACGCCCAGCGCATCCAGGCGGCGAGCGAGCGGATGGCCGCGCTCATCGACGACCTGCTGCAGCTGTCGCGGGTGTCGCGCACCGAGATGAACCTCGGGCCGGTCGACCTCAGCGCGGAGGTTGACGCCATCGTCGGCGAATTGCAGGCCAGTGAACCCGGCCGCCGGGTCCGGTTCGCCATCCAGGACGGCGTCTGGGTCACCGCGGATCGCGGTCTCATCCGTACCGTGGTGCAGAACCTGGTCGAAAACGCCTGGAAGTTCACCGCCCGGCGCGACGCGGCCACCATCGAGTTCGGCACCACGCCTGCCGATGACGCCAAAATCTGCTGCTACGTGCGCGACAACGGGGCCGGCTTCGATCCCGCCTATGCCGACAAGCTGTTCCAGCCATTCGAGCGGCTCCACGAGGCCGCCGACTTCCCCGGTACCGGCATCGGCCTGGCCAGCGTCCAGCGGATCATCGAACGGCACGGCGGCCGCACCTGGGCGGAGGGTGCCGTGGACCGCGGCGCCACCTTCTACTTCACCCTCGACGCGAAGGGCACATCATGAAGGACAGACGGCGGCCGGACAAGTCGCAGGAACGGCTGGCGCAGGCCCAGCGCCTGGAGAGCCTGGGCCAGCTGGCCGGCGGGGTCGCACACGACTTCAACAACCTCCTCGCGGTGATCCTCAACTATGCGGCCTTCGCCGCCGAGGAACTGGCCGCAGCGACCGAATCGGACTGGGCCGGGCGCTGCGGATCGGCCCGGGACGACCTCGGGCAGATCAGCCGGGCTGGCGAGCAAGCGGCCAGCCTCACCCGCCAGCTGCTCGCCTTCGCCCGCCGGGAAGTGGTACGGCCCCAGGTGCTCGACCTCGACACCGTCATCACCGCGGTGCAGGACATGCTGCACCGGACCCTCGGCGAGCACGTCGAGCTGGTCACCTCGCTCGCCGGTGACCTGCACCCAGTCCTGGCCGACCCGGGGCAGCTGGAACAGGTGCTGGTGAATCTGGCCGTCAATGCCCGGGACGCCATGCCCGGCGGCGGCACGCTGAGCATCGACACCAGCAACATCACCGTGGACGCGGAGTCCATCGCGGGCGGATCGGAGTCAACGCCGGGACAGCAAGTGCGGCTGCGGGTCAGCGACACCGGGACCGGAATGTCCCCCGAGGTCATCGCGCACGCGTTCGAGCCGTTCTTCACCACGAAGTCGGACGCCGGGGGGACCGGGCTCGGCCTGGCCACCGTCTACGGAATCCTCCAACAGGCCGACGGGCACATCCGCATCTACTCCGAACCCGGCGGTGGCACGACCTTCAGCATCACCCTGGCCGCCACGACGCAGGCCGCCCACCCGGAACCACCGGCGGTCACCTACGAGCGGTCGCCCAGCGGGGAGACCGTCCTGGTGGTCGAGGACGAGGCCGCCCTGCGCGAGGTCACCCGGCGGATCCTGGCCCGCAACGGCTATCACGTGATCACTGCGGCGAGCGGCCCGGAAGCCCTCGAGATCGCCCGCCACCACGAGGGTGAGATCCACCTGCTCGTCACGGATGTCGTCATGCCGCACATGCTCGGCAAGGAAGTCGCCGAGCAGGTACTGGTGATCAAGCCCGAGACCGAAGTGCTCTACATGTCCGGCTACGCCCGGCCCGTCCTCGCCTCCCAGGGCCGGCTCGAGCCGGGGGTGGCCCTGGTGGAGAAGCCCTTCTCCGAGGCCGACCTGCTGGCCAAGGTCGGGCAGGTGCTCAACAGCCACTTCCCGGGGTTCAAGACCACCCGCGGCCCGGCTGGCCTGCGCCAGGGGGCAGAAGCCGGCCCCTAGAAGTGCGGTAGGGTACGCCTGTCCCGGGTGGCCCGGGACGGTGTGGAGCCCAGCGAAGCCGGTGCGATCCCGGCGCTGTCCCGCAACGGTGATGCCCGCGGCCAGACCCGGCCGGGGACGAGCCCGGACGCCTGGCCCGCGCCGACGTACTGTCCTCGGCGGAAGGACGGTTCGTCCCGGGACCCCGGCCGGGTCTCGCGGCGGCCCAGCTTCCTCCGGGCCCACGGAGGAAACCATGCGGTCTCTTACCCGCCGCCTTCCGGTGCTCGCGGCGCTGGCCGCGCTCACCGTGACCGCGGCCGCTTGCAGCAGCACCAGCAACAGCCAGGCCAGCAATACGGGCGCCACGTCGGGCAGCAGTCCCGCCGCCAGCCAGGCACCGGGCTTCCCGGTCTCCCTCGCGGCGGCCAACGGCACGGTGAAGGTGGCGTCCCGGCCGACCGCGATCTTGTCGCTCTCCCCCACCGCGACCGAGATGCTGTACGCGATCGGCGCCGGGAACCAGGTCAAGGCGGTGGACGCGCTGTCGGACTACCCGCCGCAGGCGCCGCGGACGAAGCTGTCCGCTTACCAGCCCAACGTGGAGGCGATCGTCGCGGAAAAGCCGGACCTGGTGGTGGAGTCGGGCGACGCCGGGCAGCTGACCAAGCGCCTCGCCGCATTCTCGATCCCGGTCCTCGAGCTGCCCGCGCCGGCCAAGCTCGCCGGGGAGTACGCAGAGTTCGACCAGCTCGGCCGGGCCACCGGGCATCTCGCCCAGGCCCAGCAGGAGGTGGTCAGGCTGCGCACCCAGCTGCACCAGATCACCGCCGCCGCACCGCACCACGCGAAGCCGCTGACCTACTACTACGAGCTGGACCAGACCTACTACTCGGTGACCTCGTCCACGTTCGTGGGCCAGCTGCTGGCCCTGCTCGGCATGAAGAGCATCGCGGACCAGGCGTCTGGCGCGGCCAAGTCGGGCGGCTACCCGCAGCTGTCCGCCGAGTACATCATCAAGGCCAACCCGGACTACATCATCCTGGCCGACACCCTGTGCTGCCACCAGGACCCGGCCACCGTGGCCAAGCGGCCCGGCTGGTCCGGCCTGGCCGCGGTCAAGGCCGGCCACGTCATCGGGCTCAACGACGACATCGCCTCCCGGTGGGGGCCCCGGGTCACTGACCTGCTGCGCACCGTCGAGACCGCGGTCGCCCACGGCGGCGGCGGATGAAATCCGCCGAGCGCGGCCGCGGCGGGGCGCCGGCTGGCCCACCGCCGCGGCCCACCGCCCGCCGGCGACCCGGCGCTCCGCCCCGCTCAGGACAGTCCCACGACCACGGGCTCGACGACCACGGGCCTGATGACCACCGGCCCCACGACCACGGGCCGTGCCGCCCGCGCCACGCTCGCGGCCGCCGTCCTGCTCCTGATCGCGCTGGCCGTGGGCGTCTCGGTCGGCCCGGCCGGGCTGTCCCTCCCGGACGTCGCGGGGGCGCTGCTGGCCCGGCTGCCCTGGCACCCGGCCGCGACCGTGCCCGCGATCGACACGGCCATCGTCTGGCAGATCCGGCTGCCCCGGGTCGTGCTCGGCGCGCTGGTGGGGGCCATGCTGGCCGGCGGCGGCGCCGCGTACCAGGGCGTGTTCCGCAACCCGCTGGCCGACCCGTACCTGCTCGGCGTGGCGGCCGGCGGCGGGCTGGGCGCCACCATCGTGATCGTCACGGGGGGCAGCCCGGTGCTGCTGCCCCCGGCCGCGTTCCTCGGGGCGGCGGGTGCCGTCACCCTGACCTACCTGCTGGGTGCCGGAACGGGCCGCCGGGGCCAGCCCGGCGCCGGCCCGGGAATAGGCAGCGGGACCGGGGCGATCCTGCTGGCCGGGGTGGCGGTGGCGGCCATGCTCACCGCCGTGCAGACGTACCTGCAGCAGGCACACTCCCAGACGCTGCAGGCCGTGTACTCCTGGATCCTGGGCGGCCTGTCCCAGGCCACCTGGTCGGATGTCAGGCTGATCCTGCCGTACGTGATCGTGGCGGCCGGGATCCTGCTGGCCCACCGGCGGCTGCTCGACGTGCTGCGGATCGGCGAGACCGAGGCGGGCAGCCTCGGGGTGGACGTGGCCCGGCTGCGGCTGACCGTGGTCATGGCGGCCACCCTGGGCACCGCGGCGGCGGTGTCGGTCAGCGGGCTGATCGGCTTCGTGGGCATCATCGTCCCGCATACGGTCCGGCTGACCGCCGGGGCGAGCTACCGGATCGTGCTGCCGGTGTCGATGGTCGGCGGCGCCGCGTTCCTGGTCCTGGCCGATGTGCTGGCCCGCACCGTGCAGTCTCCCGACGAGGTGCCGATCGGGGTGATCACCGCCCTGGCCGGCGCGCCCTTCTTCCTGTTCATCCTGCATTCCAGGCGCGCCCGGCAGGAGCTGGCGTGATCAGCTTCGACGGGGTCGGCGTCCGGTACGGCCCCGCGCAGGCGCTGGCTGGGGTCAGCGAGCAGGTCCCGGCCGGCCTGTGGCTGGGCATCATTGGCCGCAACGGAACCGGCAAGTCGACGCTCCTTCGCGCCGCCGCGAGACTCGTGGGGCATGAGGGGACGATCACCATCGGCGGCCGCGGCCGCCGGGATGAGCCGGCGCGGCCTGGCCCGGCTCGTCGCCTACGTCCCGCAGTCGCCTGAGCTGCCCCCGGACATGACCGTCCTGGACTACGTGCTGCTGGGCCGGACCCCGCACATCGGCTACCTGGGCACCGAGACGAGGGCCGACCGGGAGATCTGCGCGGGCCTGCTGGACCGGATGGAACTGGCCCCGATGGCCGGGCGCACCCTCGGCACCCTGTCCGGCGGGGAACTGCAGCGCGCGGTGCTGGCCCGCGCTCTGGCCCAGGAGGCCCCGGTCCTGCTGCTCGACGAGCCGACCAGCGCGCTGGACCTGGGCCGCCGGGTGGCGGCCCTGGAACTGGTGGACGAGCTGCGCCGGGAACGGTCGCTGACCGTGCTGTCGGTGGTGCACGACCTGACGCTGGCCGGGCAGTTCGCCGACCGGCTGCTGCTGCTGGACGACGGCCGGGTCGCGGTCACCGGGGACCCGGCCAGCGTCCTGCGCGACGACGTGCTGGCCCGCCACTTCGGGCCGGGCCTGCACGTGCTGATCTCCCCGGAGGGAGAACGCGTGGTGGTGAGCTCGCGCCGTGCTGTCCAACCCGGTGCCGCCCGGCCTGATCCCGGACAGTCAGCCGCGAACAGCCCTAGACGCCCAGGTCCCGGCCGATGATCTCCTTCATGATCTCGGTGGTCCCGCCGAAGATGGTCTGGACCCGGCTGTCGGCGTACGCCCGGGCTACCGGGTACTCGGCCATGTAGCCGTAGCCGCCGTACAGCTGGACGCAGCGGTCCACCACCCGGTTGCACAGCTCGGTGTCCCACCACTTGACCATGGACGCGTCGGTGTTGGAGAGCTCGCCGTCGGTGTGCTGCAGCACCGCCCGGTCAGTGAACGCCCGGGCCACGGCCAGCTCGGTGGCCATCTCGGCCAGCACGAAGCGGTTGTGCTGGAAGCTGCCGATGGGCCGGCCGAAGGCCTCGCGCTGCTTGCAGTAGGCCAGCGTGTCCTCGAACACCTTCTCCGCGGCGGCCAGCGCGGTCGCGCCGATCGACACCCGCTCCCGGGGCAGGTTCTGCATGAGCGCGACGAACCCGCCGCCCTCCTCGCCGAGCAGGTTGCGGGCCGGCACGGCCACGTCGGAGAAGAACAGCTCCGAGGTGTCCTGCGCGTGCATGCCGACCTTCTCCAGGTTCCGGCCCCGCTCGAAGCCGGCCATGCCGCGCTCCACCACCAGCAGGCTGATCCCCCGGTGCCCGGCATCGGCGTCAGTCCGGGCCACCACGATGACCAGGTCGGCCAGCTGCCCGTTGGAGATGAACGTCTTCTGCCCGTTGAGCACGTAAGACCCGCCCGCCTCCCCTTCCCCCTTCACTCGGACCGCGGTGGTGCGGATGCCCTGCAGGTCGCTGCCCGCACCGGGCTCGCTCATCGCGATGGCGGTGATCATCTCGCCTGAGCAGTACCCCGGCAGCCAGCGGTCCCGCTGCTCCGGGGTGCACAGCCGGAGGAAGTACTGGCCGTTGATGTCGTTGTGCACGGCGAAGCCCGGACCCGTGGCGCCGGCCCGGGCGAACTCCTCGTCCAGGATGAGGTAGAAGCGGTAGTCCGGGTTGCCCCCGCCGCCGTACTTCTCGTCCACGTCGATGCCGAGCAGGCCCGCCCGCCCGGCGGCCAGCCAGACGTCGCGGGACACCATTCCGTCCCGCTCCCACTGGGCGTGGTGCGGAGTCACCTCGCGGGCGATGAACTCCCGTACCATCTCCCGGAACGCGTCGTGTTCAGGGGTGAAAATGTCGCGGTGCATGCCGCCGCCTCGCTCCCTCGCGCCGTCCCCGCCGCCCTGGGTCCCGGCTGGCTCAGTGCCCTGCTAGCCCGGATTAGGCGGCGGTGGATTCCGGCAGGTAGGCGGCCCACTGCGGATCGCCATCGTTGGCCGCGCCGATCAGCCGCCAGTGCATGCCGCGCGGCGCGGCCGGGATCCGGTTCATGGTCCAGCCGAGTTCCTCGATCAGCCGGTCGGCCTTGCTGTGGTTGCAGCGCATGCAGGAGGCCACGCAGTTCTCCCAGGCGTGCGGGCCGCCCTTGCTGCGCGGGATGACGTGGTCGATGGTCTCGGCCTTGCGGCCGCAGTAGGCGCACAGGTAGTTGTCCCGGCGCATCAGCGCGCCCCGGGTCAGCGGGACCCGGCTGCGATGCGGGATCCGGACGTACCGCCGCAATCTGATCACCGAGGGGGTGACGATCACCATCGAGGAGGAGCGCAGCAAAGCACCCTCCGAATCGTCGTGCACAACTTCGGCTTTCTCGCCCAGAACCAGGCATACCGCACGCCGCAGGCCGACCGTGGTCAACGGCTCATACGTCACGTTGAGCAGCAGTACCCGTCGCAAGCCCGCCTCCTGCCTGGTGCGGTAGGCAAGCACTAGTGTGCCGGGCCAGCGCCTGGGAGTCCAGGAAGGCCCCCTGGGATTCCAGGGAAGCACAGTGTGCGGAGCCAATGACAGCGTAGCTGGCCCAGCCCGCGCAGACATAACGCGGGCGTGGCGGGACCGCAAATTGTCGTCCCTTAGGGTGCGATCATGACTGCCTCCAGCTCCTCCGCGACCCCCGCTGGCCCGGACGCACCGGGGTATCCCACGGCCCGCCGCGCCGACCTCGTCGAGGATCTGCACGGCCAGCGCGTGCCCGACCCGTACCGCTGGCTGGAGGACGCGGCCAGCGCCGAGACCCAGGAGTGGCTGCAGGCCCAGGACACGTTGTGGGCCAGCGCGGAGGAGGGGCTGCCGGGCCGGTCCCGGTTCGCGGCCCGGCTCGGCGAGCTGATGGCCGCCGGGTACGTCGGCGCCCCGGTCTGGCGCGGGCCGCGGCAGTTCTTCATCCGCCGCCTGCCCGGGCAGGAGCACGGGGTGCTGCTGACGGCCGCGCCCGGGGAGCCGGAGCGGGTGCTCGTCGACCCGGCCGCCCTGGATCCGGCCGGGCTGACCACCCTCGACTCCTGGCAGCCGGACCAGGAGGGCCGGCTCCTCGCCTACCAGCTGTCCTGCGGCGGGGACGAGGAGTCGGAACTCCGGGTTATGGACGTGGTGTCCGGCGAGCAGGCCGACGGCCCCATCGGCCGCTGCCGCTACTCCCCCGTCGCCTGGCTGCCAGGCGGCAAGGCGTTCTACTACGTCCGCAAGCTCCCGCCGGGCCAGGTCCCCGCGGGTGAGGAGCAGTTTCACCGCCGGGTGTACCTGCACACGGTCGGCAGCCCAGCCGGCGAGGACGCGGCGATCTTCGGCGAGGGCCGGGACAAGACGAACTACTACGGGGTCTCGGTCAGCCGGGACGGGCGCTGGCTGGTGATCTCGGCCGCCCAGGGCACCGCCCCCCGCAACGACGTGTGGCTGGCCGACCTCGCGGCCTCCGGCACAGCCGCGCCGCTGCTCCAGGTCGTGCAGCAGGGCGTGGACGCCCGGACCGGGCTGCACGTGGGCCGGGACGGGCGGCTGTACGTCTTCACCGACGCGGGCGCCCCGCGGGGCAGGCTGGCGGTGGCCGACCCGGCCCACCCGGAGCCGGCCCGCTGGCGCGACCTCATCGGGCAGGATCCGGCCGCCATCCTGAACGACTACGCCATCCTGGACGGCGCGAAGCTCGGCCGGCCGGTGCTGGTCGCCTCCTGGACCAGGCACGCGATCAGCGAGATCACCGTGCACGACCTGGCCACCGGCGAGCGGGCCGGCACGCTGGCCCTGCCCGGCACCGGCCACGCGGGCGGCGCTGCCCGGCTCGGCACCACCGGCGGGATCACCGCGCGGCCCGAAGGCGGGCACGAGGCCTGGTTCGGTTACACCGACAACACCACGCCCGAGACCGTCTACCGCTACGACGCGCGCAGCGGGGAGGTGTCCCGCTGGGCCCAGGCGCCCGGCGCGGCCGAGGTGCCGGACGTGCACACCCGCCAGGTCACGTTCGCGTCCGAGGACGGCACCGAGGTCCGGATGCTCGTCATCAGTGCTGGGGACGAGGATCCGGGCGGGCGCCCGGCGCGGCCGCGGCCGGCCATCCTGTACGGCTACGGCGGGTTCGGCATCAGCATGGTGCCGGCCTACTCCGCCTCCATCCTGGCCTGGGTGGAGGCGGGCGGCGTGTACGTGATCGCGGCGCTGCGCGGCGGCGGCGAGGAGGGCGAGGACTGGCACCGCGGGGGGATGCGCGAGCACAAGCAGGCCGTGTTCGACGACTTCCACGCGGCCGCGGAGGCGCTCATCGCCGGCGGCTGGACCACCCCGGGGCAGCTGGGCATCTCCGGCGGCTCAAACGGCGGCCTGCTGGTCGGGGCGGCCCTCACCCAGCGGCCGGACCGGTACCGGGCCGTGGTGTGCTCGGCCCCGCTGCTGGACATGGTCCGGTACGAGCGGTTCGGGCTCGGCCAGACCTGGAACGACGAGTTCGGCACCGCCGCGGACCCGGTCGAGCTGGGCTGGCTGCTCGGCTACTCCCCTTACCACCGGGTGCGGCCCGGCGTCCGGTACCCGGCCACGCTGTTCACCGTGTTCGACAACGACACCCGCGTCGACCCGGTGCACGCGTGGAAGATGTGCGCGGCGCTGCAGTACGCGACGGCGGCGCCCGGCCCGGAGCGCCCGGTCCTGCTCCGCCGGGAACGGGAGGTGGGCCACGGGGCCCGCGCGGTCAGCCGGTCAGTCACGCTGTCCGCGGACACGCTGGCGTTCCTCGCCGCCCAGACCGGCCTGGGGACTGGCCAGGTCAGCCCCTGACCAGCACCCTTCAGCCGCTGACCAGCACCTCGTGGTAGTCCCGTGCGGCCGGGAAGTCGCCGTGCTTCGCGGTAACCGCCTCACCCAGCGACATGGCCGCGCGCAGCACGATGCCGGGGCGGTGCTGGCTGGGCAGGCCGAGCAGGGTGTCCCGGCTCAGCCGCAGCGCCTCCTCCGGCTCGCCGGCCTGCAGCCGGCCTCGGGCCTGGCCGAGGGTGACCAGCGCCCGGTCGAGGAACTCGGCCGGTGAGTAGAGCCGCAGGGCCTGCCCGAACGCGTCGTCCGCGCCGCGGTGATCGCCCAGGGTGACCAGCGCGTCGCCCTGGTGGAACAGCAGCTGCCGCTCGGTGTACCCGAACACGGTGTCCCGCCGTTCCTCCTCGGGCAGCCGCTCGAGCGCCTCGAGCGCCCGGTCCAGGGCCGTGCTGGCCCGGCGCGCCTCGGCAGTGCCCGCACCGCCCCGCCCGCCCGCGGCCCCCGGCGTGCCCCCGCCGGACCGGGCCCGGGCCAGCCGGGCCAGGGCCCGCGCCTCCACGACGGGCGCCATCACGCCGGCCACGCACGGCTGGGCCCCGGCCAGATCGGCGCTGGCCCGGGCGGCCGCGGCGGCCTGCGCCGGATCACCGTAGTAGAGCGGCACGAGCGACTCGCGGACGGCGACCCAGGCGCGCAGGTGCCGGTCCCCGGTCTCGTCCGCGGCGGTCCGCGCGGTGCTGAAGAAGGACCTGGCCAGGCGGTGGTCGCCGACATCGATCATGGTCATGCCCGCCAGCCCGGCCAGCCGCGCCGCCAGGCGGCAGAGCCGCTCGACGAACTCCAGCGGCTGGCGCTGCTCGCACATCCGCCGGACGTCACCGAGATCGAGGAGCACGTCGCAGAGCAGCCTCATGGGGGGCACCGTCATGTACTGCCGGCCGTACTCGCCGGTCATGCCCTCCCAGTGGTCCAGCATGGCCACCGAGACGGTCGCGCCGAGCAGCGCCTCGTCCAGGCGGCGGCGGATCCGCTCGACCGCACCGAAGAACCGCCCATCGGCCGGGGCCCCGGGGTCGGCCATCAGGCGCAGCAGGGTGCGCCGCACCAGGTCGTCATCCACCTCGCCCATGCCCGGTGCGGCAGGGTCAGCGGCGGCCGGGCCCGGACCGCCGGCGGCCAGACCCGGATCAGCCAGACCCGGATCAGCCAGGCCCGGGCCGGCCAGCCGGTCACCGGTCCGCTCACCACCGGCCCGCTCACCACCGGCCCGCTCACCACCGGGGAGCCCCGGACCGGACCCGGGTGATGCGGGCCGGGGCGACGCCACCCGGGCCGGGGGGGAGAGTACTGCGGGATAGAACGCGGCGGCGGCGAACGCCCCCCGGGCCGCCGCGGGCTGGCCGTCCGGGGCCGCCGGCGCCGGGGCCGGCCGGCCCGGCGGCACCGCAGGCAATTGCGTGGCGGCGAGCCCGATCGGGCCCGCGACGTCCGCTCCGGGGCCGCGCCCGCCGGGCTCAGCCGGGCCGGCCTGGCCCGCGGAGGGGACTGCGGTGAGTATGGGGGGCCCGGTCCGGGCGGTGCCCGGCAGGTCGTGGCCGCGCGGCCCGGGGCCGCCCGGCTCCGGTGCGGCGGCGGGCGCCGCACCGGACAGCATTAAGACCGGGGCGCGGTGCCGCTGGCCGCACAGGCAGGGGCCCTCGTAGCCAAGGTCGGCGGGCTCGGACTGGTATACGCAGCACAAGTAGTGCAGGTACTCCGGGCCGGGCCGCTTCTGGCCGCCTTCGTAGGAGGACAGCAGGGTCTCGCTGAACCGGGGCGGGGTCCGCCCCTCGCTCACATACCGGGCCCTGACCTGCGCAACCACGTCCGCGAGCGCAATTCCCTGCGCGAGCCGGTGGGCGCGGACCAGCGTGGTGCCGAAGGCGGGACCGCACTGGCTGTAGATGATGAGCGCGATCTGCGCGGAAGACTGCCCGGACGCCAGGCAGTGCGCCCGGATAGCCCGGGCCATCGAGATTTCCTGCCGGGCCTCGATGCCGGCGGGCGCCTGCACGCCCCCCGGCGCGACCCGGGCCGGGCTGGCCGCACCGGCCTGGCTGACCTCGCTGAGCAGCACTCTCGGTGCAGCCAGGCCTGCACCTGACCGGGCGCGCCGTGCTCCCATGTCCCGTTCCTCCTCTGGGCCCCGTCCCGCGTCCGCCCCGCCAACCGTGCGCCCCGACAAACCGTGCTAACTCACTGTTACATCTAAAGTGCTCTCCGCCGCCCGAATCAAGGAAATACCTCGCTACCCGTTCAGCCCGGAAATGAGCCGTGCAATTCTCTCTCTACACGTTGCATCCTGCACGCTCCCCCTGCCCGCGTCATCACAATCGCACGGACTGATACCAAACTGCTTCGGAGTAACGGTCCGGACCGGGCCGAGATGGCCAGGCCAGCCAGGGCCGCCGGCCACTATGGGGAGCAGCTTCCGGTCACCTGCGGCGTCCCCGCCCGCGGTCCGGGCCCCCTCCCCTGAGCGGCGAAAGGAATCCCCCGTGATCTCGCAAGCGCTCCTCCCGGCGCGCGCTCTCGCCACGGCCTCCGGCGACACCCTCGAATCCGTGTGCAGCCCCCACGGCCAGCAGCCCGGGATCGCGTGCCGCCTGGTGTGGGATGTGACGCACAACAAGAACGCCGCCCAGCTGACCGATGTCTACCTGGCCGGGCCGGTCAGCGTGGTGCTGCGGGTCCTCTTCGTGCTGCTGATCGCGGTCATCATCCGGCTGCTGGCCCACCGGGCCATAAACAAGATCACCGTCCGGGCGGCCGAGGGCCGCAGCCTCGGGAAGGCCGACGCGGCATCCGTGCTGGGTGGCGAGCGGCGGCGGCAGCGGGCCAAGGCCCTCGGCTCGATCCTGCGGAATGCCGCGTCGGTGCTCATCTTCGGCATCGCGGCCGTGACCATCGCCGGTGACCTCGGCCTGAACCTGGCCCCGGTCCTGGCCAGCGCGGGGGTGCTCGGCATCGCCGTCGGTTTCGGCGCGCAGAGCCTGGTGCGTGACTTCCTGGCCGGGATCTTCATGCTGCTCGAAGACCAGTACGGGGTGGGTGATGTCATCGACTCGGGCTACGCCACCGGCACGGTCGAGGCGGTCAGCCTCCGCGTCACCACCCTCCGCGACGTCAACGGCGTGGTCTGGTACGTCAGGAACGGGACCATCAACCGGATCGGCAACGAATCACAGGGCTGGGCCCGGGCGGTGATCGACTTTCCGGTCGCCTACGACCAGGACCTGCCGCACGTCCGCAGCGTCATGAAGGAAACGGCGGCCCAGATGTGGCAGGAAAAACGGTGGCACGACGTCATCACGGAGGAGCCTGAGGTCTGGGGCGTCGAGGCGGTCTACAGCGACGCCATCGTGATGCGCCTGGTCGCCCGGACGCTGCCGCTGCGGCAGTGGGAGGTGGCCCGTGAGCTCAGGGAACGGCTGAAGACCGCGCTGAACTTCGCCGCCGCGCCCGGCCAGCCCATCGAGACGGCCGCCACCACGGACACCCAGGCCAGCGCGCCCGCCCTGCCCAAGCCTGGCGCGCCGCCGGCGCCGCGGACGCCGTGAGGCCGGTGATCGCAGGCCGGCGGGCAGGGCTAGCCTGGAGGGCGCCATGAATGACACGAAGCAACCCGCCACCGACCAGCCGAGCTTCTACGAGGCGGCCGGCGGCGAGGAGACGTTCCGCCGTCTGACCCGCCTGTTCTACGAGGGTGTGGCCGCGGATCCCGCGCTGCGCGCCGTCTACCCGAGTAAGGACCTGGGACCCGCCGAGGAGCACCTGCGGCTGTTCCTCATCCAGTACTGGGGCGGCCCGGCCACCTACAACGAGCTGCGCGGGCACCCGCGGCTGCGGATGCGGCACCGGCACTTCGTGATCGGCGAGGCCGAGCGCGACGCCTGGCTGCGGCACATGCGCGCCGCGCTCGACCAGATCGGGCTGGATCCCGCGCTCGACGCCCAGCTCTGGGACTACCTGGTGATGGCCGCGCACAGCCTGGTCAACGCGCCCACCGGGCCGGGCCGGCCCGACCTGGGGCTGAGCCCAGCGTAGAACTGGGCCCGCCCCGCGGCCTCAGCTCCGGGTCAGCTTGCGGTAGGTCACCGCGTGCGGCCGCGCCGCCTCGGCGCCAAGCCGCTCGATCTTGTTCTTCTCGTACGACTCGAAGTTCCCCTCGAACCAGAACCAGTTCGAGCCGCCTTCCCAGGCCAGGATGTGCGTGGCGATGCGGTCCAGGAACCAGCGGTCGTGGCTGGTGATGACCGCGCAGCCGGGGAACTCCAGGAGCGCCCGCTCCAGCGAGGCGAGCGTCTCCACGTCCAGGTCGTTGGCGGGCTCGTCGAGCAGCAGCAGGTTGCCGCCCTGGCGCAGGGTGAGAGCCAGGTTGACCCGGCCCCGCTCGCCGCCGGACATCAGCCCGGCCGGCTTCTGCTGGTCCGTGCCCTTGAAGCCGAACGCGGCCACGTAGGCCCGGCTGGGGATCTCCACGTTGCCCACGCGGATCGTGGAATCTCCGCCGGAGATGGCCTCCCAGACGTTCAGGGCCGGGTCGATCCCGGACCGGAGCTGGTCCACGTAGGAGATCTTGACGGTGTCGCCGATCCGGATCGCACCCGAGTCGGGCTTCTCGTCGCCCACGAGCATCTTGAACAGCGTGGTCTTGCCGACGCCGTTCGGGCCGATGACGCCGACCAGCCCGTTGCGCGGCAGCGAGAAGCTCAGCCCGTCGATCAGCACCCGATCACCGAAGCCCTTGCCCAGGTCGGAGACCTCGACCACCTGGTTACCCAGCCGCGGGCCCGGCGGAATCTGGATCTCCTCGAAGTCCAGCTTGCGGTGCTTGTCCGCCTCGGCCGCCATTTCCTCGTAGCGCTCCAGCCGGGCCTTGCTCTTGGACTGGCGGGCCCGCGGGCTGGAGCGGACCCATTCCAGCTCCTCCTCCAGCCGCTTGCGCCGCTTGGCGTCCTTCGCGCCCTCGACCTTGATCCGGGACGCCTTGGTCTCCAGGTAGATGGAGTAGTTGCCCTCGTACGGGTAGGTGTGGCCCCGGTCCAGCTCAAGGATCCACTGCGCCACGTTGTCCAGGAAGTACCGGTCGTGGGTGACCGCGACGACGGTCCCGGGATACTTCTCCAGGTGCTGCTCCAGCCACTGCACGCTCTCCGCGTCCAGGTGGTTGGTGGGCTCGTCCAGCAGCAGCAGGTCCGGCTGGGACAGCAGCAGCTTGCACAACGCGACCCGGCGGCGCTCTCCCCCGGACAGCACGGTCACCTCGGCATCCGGGGGCGGGCAGCGCAGTGCGTCCATGGCCTGCTCGAGCTGGCTGTCCAGGTCCCATGCGTCGCGGTGATCAAGCTGCTCCTGGAGCTTGCCCATCTGGTCCAGCAACTCATCGGAGTAATCCGTCGCCATCTTCTCGGCGATCTCGTTGTACTGGTCCAGCAGGGCCTTGGTCTCCGCCACCCCGTCCTGGACATTGCCCAGCACGGTCTTGCTCTCATCAAGCTGCGGCTCCTGGCTGAGCAGCCCCACCGTGAAGCCGGGGAACAGCCGGGCATCGCCGTTGGACGGATGCTCCAGCCCGGCCATCATCTTGAGCAGGGTCGACTTGCCCGCACCGTTGGGCCCGACCACACCGATCTTGGCCCCGGGGAAGAACGCCAGCGTTACGTCATCAAGAAGTACCTTGTCGCCCTTCACCAGGCGGGCGGCATGCATCTGATAGATAAATTCAGGCATGCTCCAAGGTTAGGGGTATCAGCGCAGCGGGTCGGACGGCCCGGCTTCCGGGGGGAGCGTGCAGACCCGGTCCCGGCCTGACTTCTTGGCCCGGTACAGCGCGGCGTCAGCCGCGGCGAGCAGCTCGAACAGGTCCTCGCCGTCCAGGCCCAGCGCGGCCACCCCGATCGAGACCGTGACGGTCACAGTCTCGTGGGGAGCGGTCTCACGGGGAGCGGTGGCGCCGCGGGCCGGCACCGCGATCTCCCGGACCCGGCCCCGCAGCCGCTCGGCGATGCGGCAGGCCTCCTGCTGCCCGGCCCCCGGCAGCACGGCCACGAACTCCTCGCCGCCGAACCGGCCCAGCACGTCACAGGCCCGCACGTGCTGGCCCAGCGTGCTGGCCGTCGCGGCCAGCAGCTCGTCCCCGGCCAGGTGCCCGTAGGTGTCGTTGACCCGCTTGAAGTGGTCGATGTCCACCAGCAGGATCGCGGTGGGCGCGCCGAGCCGCAAGGCGCGTCGGATCCGCTGCTCGGCCTCCCGCTGCCAGGCGACGGCGTTCAGCAGGCCGGTCTTCGGGTCGGACTGGGCGGCGGCGCGCAGCTGCTGGTGCAGCAGGCTGCGCTGGAGCAGGATGACCGGCGGCAGCGCGACGAACAGCATGGCCCAGCTGAGCGTGCAGGCGATGGTGACCAGCACGCCCGCGCACAGCCCGGCCGCGTTGACCAGCAGGCTGTCGAAGTCCCGGGTCGCCCCGGGCCAGGACACGCCGGGCCACGACAGGCCGGGCCAGGACACGCTGGGCCACGACGCCCCGGGCCGCGCGGCCCGCCCGGCCAGGGCGACCAGGCTCGCGTTGACCAGCACGAACACCGCGGCACAGCACGCGGCCCCCAGCACCATCACCGGGTCGCGCAGCCACGGGCCGTGCGGGTGGGCCAGCCTGAACAGGCTGTGGAACAGCAGCGAGCTGGCCGCCCCGGCCAGGCCCAGCGCGGCGGCCGTGAACGCCCGCCAGTACAGCGGCCCCTGCCGGGCCCGCCAGTGCGCGTACCCGCCGATGAGCACCGGGCCGAGCAGCGCGTACTCCGGCGGCAGCAGCAGCGCGGCCGGGAGCCACCACGCGGTGAGCAGATCATGCGTGCCCGGCGGCGGAGCACCGCCGCGCCGGGTCGCCTCGGCACAGACCACCCCGCAGCCGAGAACGACCGCGAAGAGCCCGAGCTGATCCGCGTTGGGCTGGAGGCGGGTCAGCTGCCAGGCCGCCAGGATGAACTCGATGGCGGTCACTGCGATCAGGTACGCCCGCAGCCGGCGCCGCCTGGGTAGCCGATCGAACGCCCACGGGGCTTCGGGACGGCGCCCTGATTCGCCGCGGTACTCACGGTGCATCGTGCGCTGGACTGCCGACATGCCACCTGTCCATCACTGCCGCAGGCAGGCCCCTCCGGCATTTCGGTCACATTCCGTATTCACGAAGCGGCCGAACTATGACGCTGGGTAACAGCGTAGGGCCAAGGGACCTGCCCGGCAGGGAATTCCGTGGATCCGGGCGCCGGCGGGCCGCCGGGAGTCGCTCAGCTCAGAACGGAACCGGCAGTCCCGCGGTCTCCCCCGGCTCGCCGAGCGCGGGCAGCCCCGGCGCGGCTGCGTCGCCGCCCTCGAGCGGGGACAGCGCCTCGCCGCCATGGTCCGGGCCGCCCTCAGCCAGCGCACCGCCGGGGGCACCGGGCTCCGCCGCGTGGCCGTCCGCCTGCCCGGCCGCCACCGGCCGCCGTGGCCGCTGGAAGCTGGCCACGCCGCGGGCCAGGTCGTGCCCGACCGAGGTCGCCTCGATCTCGACCGCCAGCCGGGAGACCCCGTCCTTCTCGTACGGCCGGACCTGGAGCCGCCCCTTAACCAGCACCGGCTCGCCCTTGTGCAGGCACTTCGCGACGTTGTCGGCCAGGGTCCGCCAGCAGACCACGCTGACGAACGAGGTCGTCCCGTCCGTCCACTCGCCCGTCTCCCGGTCCACCCGCCGCGGGGTGTAGGCGACCCGCATCGAGACGCTGGAGATACCGCTGGCCGTGATGCGGAACCGTGGATCGCGGGCCACGTACCCGGACACGAACACCTGCGCGTCGTTGATCATGCCATCCTCCTGGCTCGGCCGGCGGCCCGGTGAGCGGTGCCGCCCGCGGCGGCGCGGTGCCGCCCGCTGACGTCCACGATCACCTCCGGAGGCGGGCCGCGGCCACGCCGGGCCAGGTTCTGTGGATAGCGGCGGCAACCCGGGGCGGTTGTGGACAGGCAGGCAGGAAACGGCGGTACCGGATGCGACAATCCGGCTGGCCCCCTAGCTGGCCGCCCCCCGGAGGCCAGCCGGGACCATCAGGCCGCGACCGTCAGGCCGAGACCAGCTCGGAGGGCTCGGCGATCACGTTGACCAGGGCCCCGTTACGCATCACGGTGATCGCCATCGGCTGCCCGATCGCCTCGGCGAACATCAGCCGCTGCAGGTCCTGCGCCGCGGCGACCGGGCTGCCGCCCGCGCTCACCAGCAGGTCACCGGCCCGCAGGCCCGCCCGGTCGGCCGGGCCGCCCGTCACCACCTCGGCCACGCGCAGGCCGGTGGGCCGGCCGAGCCGCCCGGCCAGCACGGCCGGCAGCGGGGCCGGCACGCTGACCAGCCCGAGATAGGCCCGCCGGACCTTGCCGTGCCGCATGAGCGCGGCGATGATGCGCCGCGTCGTCGCGTTGACCGGGACGGCCAGGCCCAGGCCCACGCCGGCCACGGCGGTGTTGATGCCGACCACCCGGGAGTGGCTGTCCGCGAGGGCCCCGCCGGAGTTGCCCGGGTTGAGGGCCGCGTCGGTCTGGATCACGTCCTCGATCAGCCGGGCGGCGCCCGCGCTTCGGGTGGGCAGGGACCGGCCCAGGGCGCTGACCACCCCGGCGGTGACCGAGCCCGCCAGGCCGAGCGGGTTGCCGACGGCCACCACCAGCTGGCCGACCACGAGGTCGTCCGCCTCGCCCAGCTCGGCGGGCGGCGGGGTCGTCCCGGAGGTCCGCAGCACGGCCAGGTCGGACAGTGGGTCACTACCCACCACGCGGAAAGGCGTGGCCGAGCCGTCCGCGAACGCGGCCGTGCCGCCCGCGGCGCCGCCCACCACGTGCGCGTTGGTCAGCATGAAGCCGTCCCCGGTGAAGACCACGCCGGAACCGAGGCTCTCCCCGCCCCGGCCAGCACCGCCCCGGCCGGCCTGGGGCACCCGCAGGCTGGCCACCTTGCCGGTGAGCTCGGCCGCGACCCCGGTCACGATCTGCGAGTAGCTGTCCAGTGGTTGCTGCTCTGGCACGCTGCCTCCTACCCCGGCGGGTCCGGAGGGTGCGGGCCTGGCCGGGGATTACATAATTACAACTTGTGCAGCGTGCTAACGCCAGCCCGCGGCCGGGCCTTCCCGGCGCGTTACGCCGTAGGCAGAATCACCCCGGTGACGGGCCGCGGCCTGCCAGCGGGCGGCCCTGCTAGCTAACGCCCGCCTGCCGGCGGGCGGCCCTGCTAGCTAACGCCCGCCTGCCGGCGGGCGACCTGGAGGGCGCGGCAGAACCGGGCGTACTCCGACAGTTCCTGCTTGATGGGCATCAGCACGAACTGCTCGGCCACCTCCTGCATCCGGGACCGCATCTGCGCCTCGACCTGGCTGCGTTCCCGCAACGCGGCGGCGCTGACCATGCTCATGCACCCGGACGCGGTCAGCCAGCCCAGGGCGAGGATCGCCGCGATCAGGATCACCACGAAGGGCAGCAGTGCGGCGTCGCTGAAGATGGCGGCGGCGTGATGCACCGCGTGGAAGACCCCGATCACTAGCAGCGCGGCGATCCACGCCAGCCCGGCCACCACACAGCCGAGCAGCAGTCCCTGCCAGGCCGCCACCAGCCGCCACCAGGGCTCCACGCTGTTCTCCGCGGGCAGCGCCTCGCCGATCGCCGCGCCGAGCGCGCCCGGAATCTCATCGCGCTTCGACCTCGCCGCCATCCGGACGGTGTTCGACCAAGGCAGCGGGAGCGTGGGGCCGATCTGCTCGCCGATGGCGGTGAGCGCGTTGTCGATCTCCGCCTGCTGCGCCCCCGCCGGGCCGCCGGATATCCCGCGCAGCTCCTCCCACAGGTTGCCGAGCCGGAGCTTGCGCACAGGGTCACGGCCGAGCGCGCGGTCCACCAGCCAGGACACCGGCCAGCCGACGTAGTCCACGGCCCGCAGCTCGCGGGCGCTCTGCAGCGCCTGCCCCACCCCGGCCGACCCCACGGCCTTGCTGAACGACTCCCCGAGGACCACGACGCTGCCCGGGGGGACCTCGGCGAAGTCCTCGTCGCCGGTGTCCAGGCCCGCCCCGCGCGCCTGGCCGGCGTAGGGCAGGAACCGCTCGGCCATCGCGTCCAGGTCGGCGGCGATCCGGTCGGTCGCGGCGCGCCGCTCGATGACCGTCCCGGCCAGCACCTTCCGCAGCTCGTCCAGGCCCGCGCCGGTCCGGGCCGAGGTGACCAGGACCCGGGCGTCGTGCAGCCCTTCCGTGTCGAGCAGCCGGGTCAGGTCGGTCACGCAGTCCTCGGCCTGCTCCGGGCTGAGCAGGTCGGCCTGGTTCAGCACGACCGCGATCACCGACGAGTGGCCCGCGAGCGGGGTGAGGTAGCGGCGGTGCACGGATGCGTCCGCGTACTTCTGCGGGTCCAGCACCCAGAGCATCAGGTCGGCCAGCCCGACGAGCCGGTCCGTCTCCACCGCCGCCCCCGCGGCCACCGAGTCGTGGTCCGGCAGGTCGATCAGGACCAGCCCGCGCATCGACGCCTCACCCTCGCTGAGCGCGCTGGACCGGGCGTAGCGGTTGCGGTGCGGGATGCCCAGCCACTCCATCAGCGGCCCGGCGCCGTCCATGCCCCACACGCAGGCGTGCGGGTCCTTGGTGTACGGCCGGGTCACGCCGACGGCCGAGAAGTCCGCCCCGGCCAGCTCGTTGAACAGTGACGACTTGCCGCTGCCGGTCCCGCCGGCCAGCACCGCCACCGTGTGGTTGGGCGACAGCCGCAGCCGCTCGCCCGCCCGGGCGACCAGCTGCTCGGCCTCGGTGAGCAGCGGCTGGCTGAATCCTTCCGGGCCACTCCGGGCCACGCCGATCTGGATGACGCGGGCGAGGGCGGTCAGCCGCCCGGACAGGTCCGCTGCCGTGCTCCCGCCGCCCCGTCCTGTCCCGCCCATTCCTGCACTGCCCATGCCTGTGCCGCCCGGCCCTGCGCTGCCCAGCCCTGCGCCGGCTGACCCGTTTCCAGCCTGTCCGTTGCCCACCTGTCCCCCGTGGCCCGCCTGCCCGGCCCCCGTCAGCCAGGTGGACGAGTACTCCCCGATGCTCATCTCGCCATCTCAAGTGAGTAAGTGGCCTGGTAGAGCCGGACGGCCGCGGCGTCGTCCAGCGTCCCGGCCGAGTCAATCACCTCGACGAACCTCAGCAACTCCTCGTCGTAGAGGCGGCGCATCCGCTCGCGCAGGTCCGCCCGGGCCTTGGCGCCGATTTCACGCAGCGGGCCCGCGCCGAACAGCGAGGTCAGCAGGAGCTGCGGCACGGCCCCGGTGCCCTCGGCCGGGCTGCCGTCCACGTCACGCTGGCCGAGCATGGCCACGATGAGCACGGTCGCCAGCGAATCGTCATCGAAGGACATCACCCGGGCCACGGACCGCTTGGTCACGCTCTCCGCCTTGACCAGCCGCATGACGTAGTCCTGCCAGGCGCTGACCGCCCGCACCGCGTGGGTCGGCAGTTCGGCCGAGGAGTGGGTCAGGGTGAGCGTGGCCTGCCGGAGCGGGCCCGCCGGGTCATCCCCATCGCCGTCCGCGACGTCCGCCTGGATCGCGCCGCCCGCGGTGCCGAAGATCAGCCCGGCGTCCGCGGCGAACTGCGAGCCGGTCCAGCTCTGGCTGGCTTCCGCGGCCGCGAACGCCTCCAGCAGGGCCACCCCGGCCGGGTGGTTGCGCCATCGGCGGACCGATTCCTCGGCGGCGCGGTCGGCGACCGAGAGGATCAGTGATTCGATCCCGGTCCGCAGCGCGCTTTTCAGCGTCCGGGCCCGGGCCGGGACGCCGCGCTTGCGCTGGCGGCTGGCCTGCCTGCCCCGGGGGGCCTGGAGGCCGCGCAGCAGCTCGCCGGTGCCGGCGAAATCCTGCCAGCGGGCCAGGATCTCGCCGCGCAGCAGCGAGCCGTCCGCCAGGGCCTCCTCCGCCTCGGCCAGCCCGGCCGCGTAGGCCCCCTCGACCGCGGCCTTCAGGTCCGAGCGGATGACCAGTTGCGCTTCCACCTCGGCGGCCAGCGCGGGGACCCGGCTGCGGAAGGTGTCCAGGGCGCCTGCCATGGTCTGGGTGAGCACGGCGACCCGGCGGTCCGCCCGCACGGCGGTGTCCTGCAGCCACTCGCGCACCGGCGCGGCCGCCTCGGCGGGCAGCCGCCCGTCGGTGATGACGGTCTCGTTGATCACGAACCGGTCGTTCTCGCCGAGCCCGTTGGCCTCCAGCATGGCCCCGAAGTGCTTGGTGAGCTCGGCGCCGCTGCCCGGCGGGACCCGGGACAGCACGATGCCCAGGGCCGCGCCGCGTTCCTTGGCGTACTCCAGCAGTTCCCAGACCGCGGCGTCGGCGTACCGGCTCGCCGTGGTCATGAACAGCCAGAGGTCGGAGGCGTCCAGGAACTGGTGCGCGAAGTCCCGGTGCGCGGACACCACCGAGTCGATGTCCGGCGTGTCGAGCAGGGCGACACCCTTCGGCATGCCCTCGCTCGCGGCGAGCACCAGCAGCCCGTCGCGCCCGGACCGGGCCAGCCCCTCCTGGCGGACGCGGGGCACCGTCGGCAGGAACACGTTCTCCGCGAACCAGTCCGCCTCGTCGGGATGGCAGGCCAGCACCGGGCTGTTCGTGGTGGGACGGCGGATCCCGGTCGCGCTGACCTGGGCCCCGACGATGCTGTTGACCAGCGTCGACTTGCCCGCGCCGGTCGAGCCCACCAGGGCGACCAGGATGGGCGCCTCGGACTGCCTGATCCGGGGCAGCAGGTAGTCATCGATCTGGCTGAGCAGCTTGCGCCGCTCGGCCCGGGTGGCGTCGGCGCCCTCCGTCTCGAAGACCAGGTTCACGTCCACGATCCGGCGGCGCAGCGCGAGCAGGGCCGCCTCGAGCTGCCGGGCATCGACCCTCCGATGCCGCCCCGCGTCGCCGCCCCCCGGAAATACGGGCCCCGTCAGCGCGGGGCCTTGGCCCGGCCGGGACGCAGGCGGCGTCCCGGGCCGGGCGGGGTCGGCCGCAGGTACCGCATCCGTGCCCGTGGCACGTGCCGATGCGGCAGCTAGGCCCTGCCCTTCCGTCATTGCTCTCCTGTCACTGCCCTTCGCGCGTCGGGACGACTCCGGCAGGCCCGGATGACGTGGGCACGACTACACTCTGCGCTTCCCTGAATACCTCTCGCGAGAGTTCGGCAATCTGTGCCCCGACCTTCACTACCTCACCGATGACCACGATCGCTGGCGGACGCAGCCCGGCCGCGCCGACCTCCTCGGCGACGGTGTCAAGTCCTGTGATAATTATGTGCTGCGTGGGCAGGGTACCGTCCACTATGACCGAAACTGGGGTCCGGGAATCCCGGCCGTAACCGATCAGCGTTCTGGTGATCGACTCCAGGTTCCCCAGCGCCATCAGGAGAACCAGCGTGGCCTGCGAGGCGCCCAGTTCGGCCCAGTCCACCGTGGACCGCTCGTCGCCGGGCGGGATATGCGCCGACACCACCCGGAATTCCTGGGTGATACCCCGGTGAGTGAGCGGGATACCGGCCGCGGTGGGCACGGCGACCGCGCTCGTCACCCCCGGTACCACGGTGACCGGGATACCGGCCTCCAGGCAGGCGAGGATCTCCTCACCGCCCCGGCCGAACACGTAGGGGTCACCGCCCTTGAGCCGGACCACGGACAATCCCTGCCGGGCCCGCTCCACTAGCACCGCGTTGATCTGCTCCTGGGCCATCGCCCGGCCGCGGGGAATCTTGGCCGCGTTGAACCAGCTCGACGTCCGGGGCCAGCTCATCGAGCAGCGAACGGGGCGCGAGCCGGTCGGCCACTACCACGTCCGCCTCGGCCAGCAGCTGCCGCCCGCGGACGGTGATCAGCCCCGGGTCGCCCGGGCCGCCGCCGACCAGCGCGACCCGGCCACCCCGGCGGCGCCGGCGCCGCGTGCTCAGCTGGCCGGACTGCAGGCCGGCCAGCACCTCGTCGCGGATGCCCGCGCTGCGCAGCGGATCACCGCTGACCACCCCGAACCGCACGTCGCCAGCCTGCCCGGACGCGGGCGTCCAGGCCGCGGACGCAGCCGCGTCATCGGCCCGGACCGACCAGATCCCGGCTGCCTCGGCCTCCTGCGCCACGGCCGCGTTCACGGCCGGGTCGTCGGTGCACGCGCAGGCCAGCCACGCTCCGGCACAGTCACCCGGCGCGTACTCCCGGGACGCCCAGCGGATCCGGCCCCCGTGCACCAGGTCGTGCAGCGAGGCGGTGATCCGGGGCGAGACGACCAGCACCTCCGCGCCCGCGTCGAGCAGGCCGGGAACGCGCCGGGCGGCCACCGCGCCGCCGCCGGCCACCAGCACCCGGCGGCCGTCGAGACGGAGAGCCAGGAGGTAGGGCGCAGCCGTGCCGGCGACCATGGCGGTCCGCCCTCCTTCGGCTCAGGGCTGGGACCGGACCCAGCGATTCATTCCCCAGGTCACAGAGACTAGTGGCTCTGGCGGGGCGGCTTCCCCCGCTCTCCCGCCCCCGCTACCGCGCCGTTACCGGGCGGCCTTGCCTTCCGGGGCCCCGCTACGGCGCGGGCCGCCTGTTCTGCACGGCCCCTTCTGCACGGCCCCGCTACGGCGCGGCCTGCCCCGCGGCGCCCGTCCCGGCCCCGGCCCGCGCGGCGTCGGCCAGGGCGCAGAAGGCGGCCGCGGCCACCGCCGCCCCGCCCTTCTCGGACACGTTGGTCAGCGCCGGGAGGCCGCTGGCCCGCAACGCGTCCTTGGCTTCCGCCGCCCCGGCCAGGCCCACCGGGAGCGCGATGACCAGTGCGGGCTGCACGTTCCGGCTCATGATCTCCGCCAGCGCCCCGGCGGCGCAGCCGACCACCCAGATGGCACCCGGCCCGGCCTGGCCGAAGGCCAGCCGGACGGCGGCGGCGGGCTTGCTGATCCCGGCCGTCCGCGACAGCCGCTCGGTCAGCGACTCCTCGCTCTTGCAGATCACCGGGTAGCCGGGGATCCCGGCGGCCACCGTGACGCCGTCGGCGATCACCGGCGCGCCGTCGGCGAGCTCCGCGACCCCGGCGGCCAGCACCCGCTCGTCGCAGACCAGGTCGGTCGCGTAGTCGAAGTCGGCGCTGGCCACGATGACCCGCTCGGTCACGGAGCGGCTGAGCGGGGCGAGCCGGGACAGATCGATGCGGGATCGCACGATCCGGTACGCCTCGTCGTCCCCGGGCACGTCATCCGCCGCCGCAGGATGCCCGGTCACCATGGCCCCAAGCATCGCACAAGGGCCCGGCCAGTCGTGAGTCATCCGCATGCGGGACCGCGTCACGCCGCTACACTGGCGAGGCGCACCCGTGGTCGCGTCCCGCACCCGGCGGCCTTACGGCGCCGTCAGCCACGCAATAACCGCGCATAAAAAGCCGGGATAAGTCAGACCGTCTGCACCAGCGAGGTTGCCCAGGTGGCGGAATCCGGGCGGCACCGGTACAACCGGGTGGCAACTGACCGACGTGCGTCGCGAATGGAGAATTGATGGGCCCAATGGAGGCGGCACAGCGGGAGGCGGCACTGTGACGGGCACATGGGAAGCGGGCGAGGCGATCGACGACGCCGCGGCCAAGGCGTTCTTCGCCGAGTTCGGTGAGCCGGCCGAGCACATGCCCCCGGTCGCCATCGTGATTGCCGCCTACAACGAGCAGGGCGTGATCGGCTCGGTCGTCGATGCCCTGCCCGACTCCATCTGCGGGCTCGCCGCGGCGGCCGTGGTGGTCTCGGACGGCTCCGCGGACGGGACGGTGGCCGAGGGCCGCGAGCACGGGGCACTGGTGGCGGACGTGCCGGTCAACCGCGGCCAGGGTGCCGCGCTGCGGCTCGGGTACCGGCTGGCCCGCGAGGGCGGCGCCCGCTACATCGTGACCACCGACGCGGACGGCCAGTACAACCCGGCCGAGATGGAGCGCGTGCTGGCCCCGGTGGTGGCCGGGGACGCGGACTTCGTGACCGGCTCCCGCAAGCTGGGCAGCCAGGAGACCAAGGACCCGGTGCGCCGCCTGGGCACCTGGGTCTTCGCCACCACGATCAGCGTGCTGACCGGGACCCATATCACCGACTCCTCGTTCGGGCTGCGCGCGATGCGCTCCGAGGTCACCGGGGTGGTGCGGCTGGAGCAGCCGCAGTACCAGTCGGCCGAACTGCTGATCGCCGTGCTGGCCCGCGGGTTCCGGGTCGTCGAGGTCCCCGCCACGATCCACAAGCGCCAGGTCGGCGAGAGCAAGAAGGGCCACAACGCGATCTACGGCCTGCACTACGCCGGCGTCGTCGCCGGCACCTGGTGGCGTGAGCGGCGGCACCGGATCCCGGGTGGCCAGGTTCCCGCGCCGGCGGCGAGCCCGGAGGCACCGGCCAACGGCCCCGCGCCGTCGAGCCCCGACCCGGCGCTCGACCCCGGATCCGCACCGCGGGGCTGACCAGGCGCCGCCCGGAACGGGCGGCGGGGTAACGATCAAATTCCAGATCCGCAACGAAAAGCACCCGGGGCCGGTGGATATCCACCCGGCCCCGGGTGCTTTTACGGCTGTTCAGCGGCGGCGACCCGCCTGGTGACCCGCGATGCCGTCTGCCCGCCTGCTCAGCGGCGGGTGCCGCGCTCCGGGGTCGGCGAGGCGTCGGCCTCGCCGTGCCGCACGGCCGGCGGCCCCGCCGAGCCGTTGGCCCAGGCGGACATGCCGTTGACCCGGGCCGGCCCCATCGCCTCGGCGAACCGGGCGGGGTCGGCGGGGGGCTCCGGCGCGCGGCCAGGCTCGTGGGTGATGACGGTCTCCACGGGCTCGTCCGTGACCGGCGCCCGGCCCTCGACGACGGCCAGGGTGTCGACCTTGGCCTTCCGGTCGGCGAACAGGATGAAGTGGAAGATGAGGAACCGCAGCGCGAACGTCAGGCAGTTCGCCGCGAAGTAGAACATGTCGGCCACGAGGACCCGGGCCGCGCCGTCCAGGCCCATTTCCTTGGCCACGCCGTTGCCGAACTTGCTGGCCAGGGTCAGGATGATCCCCGCGCCGATGGAGACGGCCACGAACGGCAGGGTCTCCTTGAGCAGATGCGGACGGCCCTTGCGCTCCCACGCCCAGCGGCTGATCACGTAGCTGACGGCCGCCCCTGCGAACCAGCCCGCGAATCCGGCCACGCCCGCGGTCAGGTTGGCCGGGCCGAGGCAGATGATGTACGTGATCTGGGTCGCGGCCACCGCGCAGAACGCAGCCGGGGCAAACCGAATGAAACGCTTCACAACCGTACTGCGCAGCTTGTTCCGCAACGGTGCGGGAACGACTCGCCACAGGGCGTCGGAAATCCTGGGCGGAATAAGAGTCATCAGAGTCCTAGCTCTTTCGGAGACCGACGGGTCATCCAGACAGGTATACAGTACGGGACCCCCCCGATGTCCCAGGTACGCGACCTACTGCCAGCATTCCTTCAGCCTGGGGGGCCCGCCGCGCGCGCGGCGCATGATGTTCATAGCTGCCCAGCATGCGCCCCCTAACACATCTCGTCCCGCACCGGCGTGTCCGCCCCGGCGCCCCGGCTAGCTGACCGCGCCGCCCAGGCTGGCCGGCCCCGCCCAGGAACCCCCGCTGTACCGGGCGCGCCAGAGGTGATTGCTGGCGCCTTTCCAGAACACGTCAACCACGCCGCTGGGCTGGCCGGCGGCGAATGGCGCGCCGCCGAGCACGCCCATTCCCAGCGGGGCCGCCTGCTGCCAGCGGCTGCCCGAGCTGGCCGACCACCAGAGCTTGCCGTCGGTGCCCTTCCAGAATACGTCGGCTCCCGTACCGGGCGCGCTGACCGCGACCGGGCCCGCGGACAGGCCCCCGTGCAGCTCGGTGGCCTGGCTCCAGCCCGAGCCTGGGGTGTACGTGATGTGCCAGACGCCCTTATGGTCGCTGGCCGCCCAGAACACGTCGACGACGCCGCTGGGCACTCCGGTGACCGCGGGGGCGCTGCCCAGCTGGCCCATGCCCCGGTCGACCGCCTTGCCCCAGGACGGGCCCGAGCGGCGGATCTCCCAGAGGTGACCGTCGGTGCCCTTCCAGGCCACGGTCAGCGTGCCGTGGCCTGACACGGCCGGGGCCGGGACGGAGGACAGGCTGCCGCCCAGGTTCTGCGGCTTGCTCCAGCCCGTGGCCGGCCGGTACCCGGCGTGCCACAGGTGCTTGTCCGAGGACCCGCGCCAGAACACGTCGATCTGGCCGTTGGCCTGGCCCACCGCGGCCGGCCTGCTGCCCAGGACGCCCATCTTCAGCTGCCGCAGCGCGGACCAGTTCGTCCCGGGCGCGTAGGTGGCCTCCTGCAGGCGGCCATCCCGGCCCTTGGCGAAGACCGCCACGTGGCCCGGTACCGAGGCGACCGCGGACGGCCGGGTCGCCAGCGAGCCGCCCATGCTGACCGGGCCGTGCCAGCCGCTGCCGGGCGCGTACCAGTCGTGCCACAGCCTGCCGTCCGCCCCCTTGAAGAACGCGTCCACGTCCCCGGCGGACTGGGCGGCCGCCGGGGACGCCTGCGGCGACCCGCCGGTCACGCCCTGCTGGACGTCGAGGTAGTCCTGGTCGATGTTGATCGTGTCACCGCCGTAGGTGACGTTCTGGCCGCCCTCGTACTGGTGGACGCGCTGGTGCCCGGCCCAGTCGGTGCTCGGCAGGATGGGGTCGCTGGTGTTCGCGACCCCGTTCCACAAGGCGTCGTAGATCACGTCCGGCATGGTGTCGGCGGGATTGGCGTAGTTGTTGACCAGGGCCTGGATGCCGGATAGCGAGTTGCTGTACACGCCGGACGAATACCCGAGGGTGTGCAGTTCCCTGGTCCACGAGGTCAGGAAGCGCAGCACCCGGCCGTTCAGCGTGGCGGAGTAGGCCTCCATGTCGTAGTACAGCGGAGTTCCCGGGCCGAAACCCAGCAGCCGGGCCTGGCTGGCCGCGTCCTTGGCCGCGCTGACCGCCTGGCTGGCCGCGGAGCTGATTTCCCCGAAGCTCGCCTGCGGGCCCACATAGATAGGCATGAAATGCCACCCGGAGGCCTGCTGCTGGCTCACCCAGGACGCCGTCAGGTTGGGCTGGGCGCAGGCCCGGTCCGAGCCCCCGATGTAGATGCCCACCGCCCGGTACGGGGAGTCCCGCAGCCAGGTCTGCATCGCGGCGACGCTGGGCGCGGCGCAGGCATCGAAGCCCTTGCCGGTGAAGTCGGTCGCGCCGGCCGGGAGCATCGCGCGAGGCGCCGCGATCCGGGCGGGCGTGTGGCCGGGGACGCCGGGCGGCGGTGCGGCGGTGCGCGCGGCGTGCGCCGGGACCCGGAGCGACGCACCGGCCAGGATGCGGCTGACCAGGGCCCGGTCGGTGGAGTAGGTCGCGGTGACCGCGACCCGCCTGGTGGTCACCGTGATCAGGCGATCCACCGGGTACATCGCCGCGGCCGCGGTGGCGCGGGCGGCGGCCGGCTGGACGAGCAGCGCCTCGGTGGTCCCGATGAGCGTGCTCGGGCAGTTCTGGCTGCGCCCGGGCACGCCCAGGTAGAGCACGTGGCGGTCGAAGCGGACGCAGGCGTGCGGATGCGCGGCCAGGCGGATCACCCGCCAGGTACTCGGGATGGTGAACGGGTAGCCCAGGTACGTCACCCGCTGGGACGCGGACCGGGACCCCAGGCGCAGCGGGGCGTGCGCGACGCCCGCGGCCGCGGTCACCGCGGGCCCCCCCGCGGTAGCGATCAGCAGGCCGCAGGCCCACCAGGCCGGGGCCAGCGCACGGCGGCGCCCGCCGTTGCGGGCATACCTATTGAAAAGCATGATGATGAATCCCCCCCGGGCCAGCCGCGTTCACCCATTTCCGGCGTTCCGCAATTTCCTGCCCCTGCGGGCGCCAGACGGTGACACGCGGCCACTCTTCATCTATAAGTTGAGAGCCTAAAGGCTGAGTTCCCCTATGACTAGAGTGCCCCCGTGAGGCGGTCATATTCCGCAAGAGTGCCTTGCAAAAACAATCACGAAAATAGCAGCAAGAAATGATTCAGCCGGATAACTGGCCAGAATTGGTGACACCAGGGCCCAGCCCGCCGGAACTGCCCGGGCTCGCGTGCCACAGCGTGCGGGGCGGCCCCTTCAGGCCCGGGCCGGGGGGTCCGGTCTCGGCGTACGGGGACAGCACGAACCCGTTCGGGTAGACGATCTTCTCGCCGGTCTCCTGAGGGGCCTGCGGCCCGCCGGCCCGCCCGCCCGGCCGCCCTGGGCGGGCACGTCACCGGCCGCCATGGCGGCCCGCACCGCCCCGATGCCGCTGGCCACCCGGACCTCCTCCAGCGCGGCCAGGTCCCAGCACTCCTCCCCGTTGACCGACACCGATCCAATCGACCCTGGCCCGCCGGTCCGGCGCACCCGGCCACGGACCACCAGCAGCCAGGACCCGAACACCCGGGCCGCGCAGCGCGGCTGGACGGACTCGAAGAAGGCCAGGTCCACCGGGCCGGTCGCGTCATCGAGGGTGGCGAAGATGATCCTCATCCCGGACCGGATGGCCGGGGTCTGCGTGGCGATCTTCACCCCGGCGACCAGGATCCGCGCCCCGGCCTGGCAGCGGTACAGGTCGGCGGAGCGCACCACGCCCAGCTGGCCGAGCAGGTCCTCGTAGAAGCTCACCACGTGCTGGCTCAGGTCGATGCCGAGGATCTCCAGCTCCGCCTCGACCCGCTCGGCCGCAGTCAGTTCCCGCAGCTCACCGGCAGGCACGAGTTCCGCGAACCCGTCCCCGCCCGCGCCGAGGCCGAGCAGGGACTGACTCCCCCCGGCCACAATCCCTCCCACGGCCCCCCCTCCCATGGAACCGCCCCCACCCCCCACATGCCCCCACCCCCACATCGCCCCCACCCCTCATACTGGTCCTACTCCTCACACTGGCCCCATCCCCCACAAGGGATCCGCCGGCTGTCGTCCGCTCACCCGACTTTTCCCGTGCGCGGTTCGCATCGGTGTCCGTTTTATGGGTATTTGCGGGCACCGGACGCGGGAAAGGTCGCGAGGACGGACGGCGGGACGAGGGGGCGCGACGGTCGAGGACGCCGACACGGGCGAGTAGGTCGCGCCGGGACGGGGGCGGGGCGGGCGGCGGGGGCGGGGCGGGGGCGGGCGCGGGCGGGCTGGCGGGGATGCCGTAGAGCGAGTCCAGGGCGCCGACCAGGACCAGCCGCTCGGCGACCGGGCGGGAGACGGCGGCCCGCTCCCACAGATCACGCAGCGACGCGTAGGGCTGGCCCGCGACGATCCTGGCCACCTCGGCGTCGCTGATCCCCTTGATCTCGCGCAGTCCCGGCCGCAGCCCTTCCCCGGGCAGCTGGGCCACCCGTTCCACGCACCAGTCCCCGGCGGAGGCGTTCACGTCCACCGGCAGGATCGGGATGCCGGCCAGCCGGGCATCCCCGACGATCACCCGCTTGGGATACATCCCCGGGTCGTGGGTGAGCACCCCCGCGTAGAACGCGGCCGGATAGTGCCGTTTCAGCCAGGCCGACTGATACGTCGGTATCGCGAACGCCGCCGCGTGCGCCTTGCAGAAGCCGAATCCCCCGAACGACTCGAGCACCTCCCAGACACCGACCACGGTCGCGGCGTCGTAACCCCGGTCCCGGGCCGCGAGCCTGAACCATTCCCCCGCCTCGGCCCGGGACCGGTCGTCGGAGAGCATGCGCCGGACCCGCTCGGCCTCGGAGAGCCCGCAGCCGGTCATCGCGTGGATGATGCGCAGCACCTGCTCGTGGAAGATGACCACCCCGCCGGTCTCGCCGAGCGTGGCGGCCAGGTCCTCGTGCGGGTAGGAAGGCACCCGGCGGCCGTGCCGCGTCTCCAGGTAGGGCGTGACCATGTCGGAGTTGACCGGGCCGGGGCGGAACAGCGAGATGTCCACGATCAGGTCGCCGATGGTGGCGGGCAGGAGCTTGGCCACGAGCTCACGCTGGCCCGGTGACTCGATCTGGAAGCAGCCGAGGGTCCGCGCGCTGCGGATCATCTCGAACGTGGGCTCATCGGCGCGGCCGATGGTGTCGAGGTCAACCTGCTCGCCCCGGGTCCGCCCGATCTCGGTGAGCGTGTACGCCATCGCCGACTGCATCCGCACGCCGAGCACATCCAGCTTGATCATGCCCGCGACCTCGACGTCGTCCTTGTCGAACTGGCTCAGCGGCAGCCCCTCGAAGCTCCGCTCCACCGGGGTCCGGTCCAGCAGGGAGGTGTCGGAGAGCACCACGCCGCACGGGTGCATGGCCACGTGCCGGGGCAGCCCGTCGAGTCGTTCGGCCAGCTGGAACACCGCGGTGAGCTGGGGTATGGCCAGCCCGCTGCCCCGCAGCTCGGGCAGTTCGGTGAGGGCGCTGCGGATCCGGCCCGCCCGGATGTGCGGGAAGGCCTTGGCCACCGCGTCGATCTCGTGCGGCGGCAGCCCGAGCGAGGCCGCGACATCCCTGATCGCGCTGCGCGCCCGGTACGTCTCCATCATCGACACGCAGGCGACCCGCTGCTCGCTGTAGGCGTCCACGATCGCCCGGTACGCCTCGATCCGGCGCGCCGACTCCACGTCCATGTCGATGTCGGGCAGGCCCTTACGGCTCTCGGACAGGAACCGCTCCATGATCAGGTCGTAGTCGAGGGGATCGATGTCAGAGATGCCGATCAGGTAGTTGACCAGGCACCCAGCCCCCGACCCGCGGATCGAGCAGCGGATGCCCCGGCTCCTGACCAGGCTGGCGACATCGGCCACGGTGAGGAAGTACGAGGCCAGCCCGGTCTTGGCGATGATGGCGAGCTCGTGGTCCAGCCGCTGGGCCGCGCGGCGCCGCACCCGGCGCTGGCCACGGACCCGGCCTGCCCCCGGGTACCGGCGCCGCAGCCCCTCAGCGCACCTCATCCGCAGCGTCACCAGCGGCGCGCCGCCGGTGGTCTCCGGCATGAACCTGCCGCCCAGGCCCAGATCACGCGCCGGGTCGAGGGTGCACCGCTCGGCCAGCACCGCGGTCGCGTGGAGCAGCTGCGTCATCGCGGAGTCCCCGGAGTCCCCGCCGCCGCCGACCCGCGCCGCGATCGCAGCCATCTCCTCGCCGCTGGCCAGGTAGGCCCGGGCGTTACGCCGGGCCAGGTGCCGCTCGCTCAGCGGGGCCAGCTGCCGGGCCGCGTCGAGCACCTGGGCCACGGCGGCGTCGGGCGGGTCGAGGTAGCGGACCGCGTTGCTGAGCACGGCGGTGACCCCGGCCTCGCGGGCCAGCCGCAGCATCCGGGCGGCGCGGTGGGTGCTGCCCCGGGTGCGGTGGTCGGTGATCTCGATGACCACCTCGCCATGCTCCCGCCACCGGGCCAGGGCAGCCGCGGCGAGGTCAGGCCGCCGGGCGGAGACCGCCCGGCCGACGTCGCTGCCGGGGCCGAGCAGGATGATGAGGCCCTCGGCGTGCTCGGCGACCAGGCCCGGGGTGATCACCGGGGCCCCGCGCACGCCCGCCTGATGCGCCGCGCTGACCAGCCGGCACAGCGAGGCCCATCCCCGGCGGCCCGAGGCGAGCAGGGTCACCCGCGGGGCATCCTCGCTGCGCAGCCGGGCCGGGGCCGCGGAGTTCAGGATCCGGGCGGGCACGTCACCAGGGAGAGCCGCCTCGCCCTCCCCGGGCCCCGCCAGGGCCAGATCGGCGCCGAGGATCGTGGCGATGCCCGCCTCGGCGCAGGCCACCCCGTGCTTGACCGCCCCGTACAGCCCGTCGCGGTCGGTCAGCGCGAGCGCGCGCATCCCGTGCTGGGCGGCCCGGGCGACCAGGGCGGCCGGCGAGGCGACCCCGTAACGCAGCGAGTAGGCCGAGGCGACGTGCAGGTGCACGAAGTCGGCCGCCCAGCTCACCCCGTTAAATCCCATACCCGGGCCAGCATCCACTGGCCGGTCGCGAGGTCATGGCGCAGCTCGTAGGTGCCCGCCCGGGTGCTGCGCCCGGGCGACGCCTCGATCCGCCAGAGCTCGCGCTCGGCTGGGGTGTCCAGATCCGGGTTCTGCTGCTTCCACCACTCACGGCTGATCACCCAGTGATCCAGCACCCCGAGCACTGTGTAAAGCCTTCCCCGCCACACGAATCTGGTCGGCCTGCCGCCGGAGACCCCAACGTCCACCGGCTCCGCGTACGTCCTGCTCACCTGGCTGCCCGCTCCCTGTAACTCCGTTCGCCACCCCGGGGAAGGCAGGCAGTCACTATTACATCGAATATAGGTTCGATGCAAGCAGCCGGGGTACCCGGCGCGGGCTCAGGGGCAGGCCCGCGGTGCGGGCGCCCGGGATGGGGGCGGCGTTCCTCAGCCGGGCAGCCCGGCCAGCCGGCCCTGGCAGGCCATGGCGTGCCCGAAGAACGCGGCCCGGTCGGTGACCACGTTCTCGAACTGGCCGAACAGCTCGAAGCTGATCATGCCGAACAGGGCGGTCCAGCAGCCCAGGGCCGTGGCGATCACGCCGTCGGGCACCTCCGGCAGGATCGCCTCGCGCAGCACGGCCGCGTCCGCGGCGAACGTTCCCGGGGCCGGCGGGCAGATCCCGGCGGGCTGGAGCGCACCCGCCCGCCAGGCGTCGCTGATGATGGCCCCGAACACCGTGGCGGCCCGGGCCGCGGGCCCGATGGTCTGCTGCGGCGCCTGGTACCCCGGCACGGGCGACCCGTAGACCAGCGCGTACTCGTGCGGGTGGGCTAGCGCCCAGTCCCGGATGGCCCGGCAGACGGCCAGCCAGCGCTCCGCGTACCTCCCGGCCGGGCACGCCGCACCGGCCTGCTCGGCCACCTCGCCGACCGCGTTGTAGCCGTCCACGATCAGCGCGGTCAGCAGGTCGTCCCGGCTCGGGAAGTAGCGGTAGATGGCCGAGGAGACCATGCCCATCTCCCGGGCGACGGCCCGCAGCGACAGGCCGCCGGCCCCTCGGTGGCCAGCTGGCCGCGCGCTACATCAGTGATCTCCCGGGTCAGCTCGGCGCGGACCCGCTCCCGGGCGGTTCGGCTCGCGTTCACCGGCCCATCATAACAGAGCGGCGCCACGAAACGAGAGCATCGCTCTGGAGGCTCACGGTGCCTGGCGAACGGGTCGCGGCGGCGGCACTTAAGGCCCGGAACGGACACGAAATAACGGGTAGTCCCCTTTCCGGCGCTTAGTGATCTTTAGGCTCGCCGCATGGCGCACCGGCCCCATGGTCCCCGGCCCAGTGGTCCCCGGCCCAGTGGTCCCCAGCCCAATGGCCCAGGGCGCCCTGATTCAGGGCGGATCCCCGGCCGGCGACGGTCCACGCTGAGAACCTGGCGGGCTGGGCCCCTGGCCGCCGCCGGCGCGGGTGCGGTCGTGGTCCTGGCGGCGCTGGCGCTGGGCATCTCGCAGGCCACCGCCTCCCCCGCCTGCGCCTCGGTGATCATGCCGGTGACCGGCACTGGCCCTGGCGCCATCGCGGCCGCGCCGGCCAGCGGGGAGGCCACCCACTACGAACTGGCCGCCGGGGGCATGGGGAACTGCTCCTACCCGTCCCCGCCCGCTGGCCAGCTGTACGTGGCTCTGTCGCCGTCTGAGTACGGCGGCTCCGCCGCGTGCGGCAGCTACCTGCAGGTGACCGGACCGGACGGGTCGGTCACGGCCGAGGTCGTGGACCAGTGCCCGGAATGCCAGGCCGGGCACATCGACCTCAGCGAGCAGGCCTTCGCCCGGATCGCCCCGCTCAGCGCCGGCCTGGTCCCGGTGAGCTACCGCACGATCGCGGACCCGCCGCTGCCCGCCCCGCTGTCCATGCTGGTCAAGACGGGCTCGTCCGCGTACTACCTGGCCCTGCTGGCGATCAATAACGGAAACCCGCTGGCCAGCGTGGCCGTCCGTCAGGGCTCGGGGGGCTGGCAGCAACTGGCCCGGACGACGTACGGCTACTGGCTTGCTTCCTCCGGCGCCGGGCCGGGCCCGTTCACCGTCCGGCTAACCGACACCCTGGGTCATCAGGCCACGGTGAACGGCATCATGATCAGCCCCGGCGTCGTCCAGTCCACCGGGACGCCGATGTACGGCGCGGCCGCCGCCCCCGTGGCCACCACCGCCGCCCCCGCGGCACCGGCGGGGAAGGCGCCCGGCGCGCGCCGGGCCAGGCACCGGCACCACGCCACGCAGGCCGCCGCCAGCCCGGCCCCGGCCGGGGGCCTCAGCGTCGCCGGGGCACCCGTGCGCCCGGCGACCGCATCCCCCACGCCGTCCTGTCACTAGCGCATCGAGCCGTACCGCTGCTAGGCACTCAGCGGCTGGCTGAGCTGGGCGGGCTGGTCCCAGTCGCGGGGCAGGCCGAGGGTCGCGGGCAGGTGCTCCCGGCCCGTGTCGGTGACCCGGACCACCCGGCGCCGGTCGGTGCGCCGCACCCAGCCGAGGGCGAACATCCGGTCGGCCAGGGCCGTGCCCAGCGGGCCGGCCAGGTGGTGGCGCTGCTCGGACCAGTCGAGGCAGTACCGGACGGCCGGGCTGCCGGGCCAGCACGGCGTCCAGGTCCACGCCCATCTCCCCGAGCGCGGCCTCACCGCGCGGGGTGAGCCGGTAGCTGAGGTCACGGCCGGGGGCGGACAGCCGGTCCGCCACGGCCCGCTCGGGGTGGTGCCGGCCGTCCCCGCCGGACAGCAGCCCGCCGTCGAGCAGCCCGGCGAACAGGGCCACCCCGAGCCTGCCCGCCAGATGGTTGTAGCAGGTGCGGGCCTCCCGCAGGGCCCGGGCGTGGCTGCCCTGGCGCAGCGAGCGGATCGGCTGCGGCGGGGAGATCCGCGAGATGGCCTCCAGGGCGTCGGCGACCTCGGGTGACGCGAGCCGGTAGAACCGGGACCGGCCCTCGGGCCGCACCGTGACCAGCCCGGCGGCCAGCAGCCGGGCCAGGTGCTCGCTGACCGTGGACGGCGCGACCCCGGCCTCCGCGGCGAGGCGGCTGGCGGGCAGGGCCCGCCCGTCGGTGAGCGCGGTCAGCACCCGGGCCCGGGCCGGATCGCCGATCAGCGCCCCGATCTGGGCGATATCCGCATCGCCCTGGACTGGCTGCTCAATACGCATATCTGCACGCTAGCAACGGGACGCTTCGGCCTGGGCCGAACGATCTGGCGGGCAGACTGCGCCGCATGGACACCCGGCGCATGGACACCCGGGCTGCCGCGGCGGGACCGCGGCCGGGCTGATCAACACCGCCCGCCAGGTCGGCGGGGCGCTCGGGGTCGCCGTGGCCGGCTCGCTGGTCAGCGGGGCGATGGGGTTCGTGCCCGGGCTGCACGCAGCCCGGGCGGTGTGCGGCGGGGCGTTCCTGCTGGGTGCTTTCATCGCCGCGGCCACGGTGGGCCGGGGTGCCCCGCCGGGCCGTGACGGTCCTCGTTGCGGAAAAAATTAAGGGGCCGGCGCCCAGCCGGGCATCGGGAAGCCGGCCAGCAGCTCGCGGACCTGCGCGGCGATCCGCCCGATGACCGCTTCATCCTCCTTGACCGCGGCGCCGATCGCCTCGTCCATCCAGGCCGCGACCTGGGTCATATGCTCCTCGCGCAGGCCGCGGGTGGTGATGGCCGGGGTGCCGAGCCGCAGGCCGGACGGGTCGAACGGCTTGCGCGGGTCGAACGGCACCGTGTTGTAGTTCGTCTCGATGCCGGCCCGGTCCAGGGCCCGGGCGGCGGGCTTGCCGCCGATCCCCTGCCGGGTCAGGTCCACCAGGATCAGGTGGTTGTCGGTACCGCCGGACACCAGGTCGTAGCCGCGCTCGGTCAGCGCCGCGGCGAGCGCCTGAGCGTTCGCCACCACCTGGTGAGCGTAGACCCGGAAGGACGGCTGGGCCGCCTCGTGCAGCGCGACCGCGATGGCCGCCGTGGTGTGGTTGTGCGGGCCGCCTTGCAGGCCCGGGAACACCGCCTTATCCAGCGCGGAGGCGTGCTCGGCGGTGGACATGATCATGGCGCCGCGCGGGCCGCGCAGGGTCTTGTGCGTGGTCGTGGTGATCACGGGGGCGTGGCCGACGGGTGAGGGGTGCGCCCCGCCCGCGATCAGGCCCGCGATGTGCGCGATGTCGGCGACCAGGATCGCCCCGGTCCCGGCGGCGATCTCCGCGAACGCCGGGAAGTCGATGGTCCGCGGGACCGCGGTGCCGCCGCAGAAGATGACCTTGGGCCGCTGCGCGCGGGCCAGATCGCGGACCTGGTCCAGGTCGAGGCGGCCGGTGTCGGCCCGGACGCCGTACTGCACCGCCCGGAACCACTTGCCGGTCACCGAGACCGGCCAGCCGTGCGTGAGGTGCCCGCCCATCGGCAGCGCCATCCCCATGACCGTGTCCCCCGGCTGCAGGAAGGCCAGGTAGACGGCGAGGTTGGCCGGGGATCCGGAGTACGGCTGGACGTTGGCGTGGTCCACGCCGAACAGCGCCTGGGCCCGTTCCCGGGCCAGCGTCTCGATCGGGTCGATGAACTGCTGGCCCTCGTAGTACCGGCGGCCCGGGTAGCCCTCGGAGTACTTGTTGGTCGCCACCGTGCCGGTCGCCTCGAGGACGGCCACCGAAGCGTAGTTCTCGGACGGGATCAGCCGCACCTTCTCGAACTGCCGGCGGGCTTCCCCTTCGATCAGCGCGGCGATCTCCGGGTCGGTGCGGGCGGCATGCGGAATGGGCGGCTGGTGCATGGCGACCTCCTCGTCGTCACCACGCTACACACGCTGGGCGAAATCCTGAGTTCCCCGGTGCCTTGGTGACCTCTACCCGGGCAGCATCGCGGGCACGAACTCCCGGGGCAGCCCGTGGGTCTCGTGCAGGTAGCGGAGTTCCTCCTCGGTGAGCGGGCCACCGCCCCGGCGGGACAGGACACGGCGGCCGCGGTCGAGCAGGTCGCGGAACCGGCGTTCCTCACCGAGCAGCACGCCCATGACCAGTGCGGGCTCGACGAGCTGGCCAAAGTGACTCAAGGTTCCTTGGACGATTTCACGGGGCAGGTCGGACAGCGTGCGGGACGGGTCGCCGCGCCACAGCGCGGTCAGCGTCCGGCGGACCAGCCGGCGCAGCACGTAGCCGCGGCCCGTGCTGGACGGCGTGACGCCGTCCCCGATCACGACCACGCTGGACCGCAGGTGGTCGGTAACCAGCCGCGACGACGTCTCGTCCAGCGGCCACAGGCGCCCGACGGTGTCCGTCCACGGCCGGAGCAGGTCGCAGCCGAACACCGAGTCCTGGCCCTGCAGGATCGTGACCAGCCGTTCCAGGCCCATCCCGGTGTCCACGCAGGGCCGGGGCAGCGGGACCAGGGTGCCGTCGTCCAGCCGCCGGTAGCGCAGCATGACATGGTTCCACAGCTCGACCCAGCGCCCGTCCGTGCCCGGCGTGCCCTGCGGCGGCAGCGGGCTGCCGGTCCACACGAACAGCTCGCTGTCCGTGCCGCACAGCCCGGTCGGGCCGTTCGACCACCAGTTGTCCGTCCCGGTCAGCTCGACGGGGACGCCAAGGCCGCCCCAGACCTCCTGCAGTTCAGTGTCCGGGCCGACCTGCTCAGTGCCGCCGAACTCGGGGCCGCCGAACTCGGGGCCGCCGTAAACCGTGGCGTGCAGCCGCCCGGGCTCGATCCCGAACCCGCCGGTGACCAGCTCGTAGCCCCAGCGCAGGCTCTGCGGGCCGGGGTAGTCACCGAGCGACCAGGAGCCGAGCATCTCGAACACGGTCAGGTGGGTGCGATCGCCGACCTCATCCAGGTCGGTGGTGCGCAGGCAGCGCTGCACGTCGATGAGCCGCCCGCCGTCCGGGTGCGGCTGGCCTCCCAGGTACGGCGTGAGCGGGTGCATGCCGGAGGTGGTGAACAGAACCGGATCCCCGGGCCGGGGCACCAGTGAGGAGCCGGGAATCGGATGGTGCCCGCGTTCGCGGAAGAATTCGAGGAACGTGTCGGTGACCTGCTGTGAATGCATGGCGGTGTCTTTCCGGGTTGGGCACCGGAAACGCGCCGCCGGACGAACACAGGGAACTGGGAACCTGGCGACCCGTTTCCGGTCGCCAGGGATATTGAAGGTCAGGCAGCGGCGGCCGGCGAGCTGATAGCTCGCGCGGCGGCGACGTGATACCTGTTGACCTGCATGCCCTCCATTTTACGGCGATCTCAGAATTTTCCCTAACGGTTTTACCGCCCGGCTGGCTCGCTCAGGAGTGGCCGAGGATGCGGTGCGGCCGGTACGGCGCCTCCAGCCGGGCCCGCTCCGCGCCGTCCAGGGTCAGGTCCACTGCGGCGATCGCGTCGTCCAGATGAGCGAGCCGGGTGGCGCCCACGATCGGCGCGGTGACCGCGGGCTGGGCGAGCAGCCAGGCCAGCGCGATCTGCGCCGGGGACACGCCGCGCTCGGCCGCCACCGCGCGCACCACGTCGACCACGGCGAAGTCCTCGTCGGTGTACATCTCGTCGGCCAGCGGATCACTGCCGGTGCGGACGGTCGGCTGGCCCGCACCGCCGCGCTGCCGGCTGCCCGCCAGCAGGCCGCGGGCCAGCGGGCTCCACGGGATGACGCCTGTGCCCTGGTCCTGGCACAGCGGCAGCATCTCCCGCTCCTCCTCCCGGTAGACCAGGTTGTAGTGGTTCTGCATCGAGCTGAACCTGGTCCATCCGCACGTCCCCGCGACGTGCTGCGCCTTCGCGAACTGCCAGGCGTACATGCTCGACGCGCCGATATAGCGCGCCTTGCCCGACCGGACCACGTCGTGCAGCGCCGCCATGGTCTCCTCGATGGGCGTCTCGTAGTCCCAGCGGTGAATCTGGTAGATGTCCACGTAGTCCGTGCCGAGCCGGCGCAGCGACCCGTCGATGCTGGCCAGCACGTGCTTGCGGGAGAGCCCGCGGTCGTTGGGGCCCGGTCCCATGGGGAAGTAGACCTTCGTGGCCAGCACGTAGTCCTCGCGGTGACGGAAGAGCTTGCCGAGGAGACGTCCGGTGATCTCCTCGCTCACGCCGCCCGAGTACATGTCGGCGGTGTCGAAGAACGTCACGCCCGCGTCCACCGCCCGCACCACGATCGGCTCGGCGGCGTCCTCGGGCAGGTGCCACGCGCGTTCGGCGGTAGCGCCGAAACTCATCATGCCCAGGCAGATCCGGGACACCTTCAGGCCTGACGAGCCCAGCCGGGTGTAACGCATCAGTGCTCTCCTCTTTCTCCGTGGGCCCAGGCCGACGGGCTGACCGCGGGCCCCGTCCCCTGATTTACGGGAACGGCACCCGCTTCCCGCCATACTTGGCAGGTGGCGGGAATGGAAATTATCCCGGAAACAGCACCAGCGCCTGCATCAGGAGCACCGCGCCGGCACCGCTTCCTGACGCCGTGGCGCTCGCCCGCGGATCAGCCCGCCTGGGCCCGGCCGGCGCTGCTCGCCATCGCCGCCGTCGCGGCGGTCGCATACGGCTGGGGAATGGCCGGCGCCAGCGTCGAGCCGTTCTACGGCGCGGCGGCCCGCAGCATGTCAGAGAGCTGGCACGACTTCGCCTTCGGGGCGTTCGATCCAGCCGGGACCGTCACTGTTGACAAGCTGCCTGGCGCGCTCTGGGTGCAGGCCCTGTCGCTGCGGGTCTTCGGCTTTCACATCTGGGCGCTGGTCCTGCCGCAGGTGGTCGAGGGCGTTCTCACCATCCTGGTGCTGTACCGGGCGGTCCGCCGGCTGGCCGGGCCTGCGGCCGGCCTGATCGCTGCGGCGGTACTCGCCGTCACGCCCGTCACCGTGCTGCTGAGCCGCGGCAACGTATCGGACTCGCTGCTGATCCTGGCGCTGGTGCTCGCCGCCGATGCCACGTCCGCCGCGCTGCTCACCGGGTCACTGCGGCAGCTGCTGCTCGCCGGCGTCTGGGTCGGCCTGGCGTTCCAGGCGAAGATGACCCAGGCCTGGCTGGTCCTGCCCGCGCTGGCCGCCGCCTACCTGCTCGCCGCGGCCCCGGCGAAACTGCGTACCCGGTGCACGCACGTCGCGCTGGCCGGGCTGGTCACCGCCGTGGTCTCCCTGTCCTGGATGACCGCGGTCTCGCTGGCCCCGTCCCAGGACCGGCCTTACGTGGACGGCAGCCCGGACGACTCGGTGTACACGCAGGTCTTCGACTACAACGGCCTGGGCTGGCTCACCGGGACCTGGGCGAGACTGGCCGGGCCCCCCTCGCCGCTGCTGGCGGCGGCGAGAGAGAGCGGGCGGTTGCTCAATGCCGAGACCATAGGCATCAAGCCGAGCTGGCACCGGCTGCTGGCCGGCCCGTTCGGGGCCGACAGCGGCTGGCTGCTGCCGGCGGCCGTCGCCGGCGCGCTGGGCGTGCTCATCTCCCGGCGCCGCCGGGGCAGGCGCGACCCGCTGCGGGCCGCCGTCGTGCTGTGGGGCGGCTGGTGGCTGGTCCTTGCCCTCTTCTTCAGCGCCGGTACCTACCTGAACTCGTACTACGTCGCGGCGCTCGTCCCCGCAGTCGCCGCGCTGTGCGGCGCTGGCATCGCCGCGTGCGGACCTCGCCCCTGGCCGGCCAGAGTGCGCCTGATCGTCGCCGCGACGGTACTCGGCTGCGCCGGCTACGGCGCCTACCTGATGTCCGGGACGGTATCCGGCCCGGTCGTGCTCACCCTGGTGGCACTGGTCGTGGCGGCGGCCGCCGCTGCTCAGCTGCTGCTGCCCGCGTCAGGCCAGGCCGGGCACCTGACCGCGGTCGCGTTCGCCGGTGCCGCCGTGCTCCTGCTGCCCGCGGCGGCGTCCGTGAGCTGCGTCATCCGCGGGCTAGGCCCGTTTGACACCCCGTTCGAGTCGTCGAAGACCGCGCACAATAACCAGGCCCAGGCCGCCGCCGCGCCCGTTTTCACCAGGGCAGTCCAGCGGCTAGAACTCCAGACGCCACCCGCTGACGCCCTGTTCGGCACCGACACGTCCGGGCTCGCGGAGAGCTACATCCTGTACAGCGGCAGGGAGGTACTGCCTATCGGCGGCTATCTCGGCAACGTGCCCGCCCCGACGCTGGGCACGCTGCAGGCCGACATCAGCCGCGGCTACGTGCGGGGATTCGTGCTGCCGGTGTCGCCACCGGGCCCGGACCCGCGGGTGCGGTGGATCGAAGCGCACTGCACCAGGCAGCCCCACCCCCCGCACCGCCGTCCAGTCCCGTATGCGAACTTCTTCTGCGGACCCGCACCGGCGAGCCGCCGGCTACCGCAGCGACCGGGGCACCGGTACCACGGGCAGGTCCTTCTCGCTGACCGCTGTGCTGATCGCGGGCGGAGGCGGCCCGGAGTTCCCGGTGCCCGCGCTGGCCGCCAGGACGCGGCGGCGCAGCACGGTCCGCTCCGCCAGCGTCCAGGCCGTGGTGGTCAGCAGGTACAGCCCGGCGGCCAGCGGCACGACCGCGGCCGTGACCAGCGACGCGAACGGCACGATCCACGTCACGACGCCGATCGCCCGGCTATCAGGGGTGCTCCCCGCAGGGGTCGCTGGAGCAGCCGCCACCGGCGGGACGGGCGGGACCACCGGGGTGGCCCGCCGCGCGGCCCGGACAGCCAGGACCGCGACCCCCGCCAGCAGCGCGAACAGCCCCGCGAATACCGCGCCCTGCGCGCTGAGCGGGCCCGCGCCCGCCAGCCAGTGACTGCCCAGCGGCGCGGCGAGCAGGCTGTGCGTGAGCAGCGTGTTCGGCGCGCCGCCCACCGAGTGATCGAGGAACAGCCGGTACATGATGCTGAAAAACGGCAGCTGGATGAGCAGCGGCAGGAAGCCACCGAACATGCCGGAGCCCTCGGCCCGGTACAGCGCACCCAGCTCCGCCTGGAGCCGCTGCGGGTCGTTGCGGTGCCGCCGCCTCAGCTCGGCGATCCTGGGCTGGAGCCGGGCCCGGGCTCCTTCGCCCCGGACCGACCCGCGGACCGCGAAGTAGCTCAGCGGCAGCAGAAGCAGCCGGACCAGCACGGTGAACGCGATGATGGCCGCCGCGGTGGCCAGGCCGCCGGTCAGCGGGGCCAGGATCGCGGCGATCCAGCAGACGAGGTGATACGCGAGGTTGACGGGAACACCAACGAGCAGGGACATGACGCAGCACCCTCCAGCGGGTCGCGGAACCGGATGACAGCTGGAGACGGCCGCGTGAGACGCAGATGCCGCGCCGGCCAGCGCCGTCAGGGACGCTGGGCTCAGGGGACGCGGGTTTCAGGTCAGGCAGGGCAGATCAGGCGGCCGCCGGGGCCGCCGTGGGTGCCCGCGGCCGGGCCCGGCCCGCCGCGTCCGGGTCCCGCTGCGGGAGGAACCCCGCCCGCCAGGACTTCTCGCGCAGCGCCGCCGCCCGGCGGCCCTGCGGGATCGCGGTGACCGCGGCGGCCACCCGCCCGCTGTAGGCGAGCAGGGCGATCAGCATGCCGGTCAGGGTGACCGCGGCGAGCACCAGCAGCCCGGACGGCGCCAGGCCAGGGAGCGGCAGCCCGGGCAGCGGCAGCCCGGACGGCGCTAGCCCGTGCAGGGCACTGGTCAGGGCCGCGATCACGGCTGCTGCCTCCCGCGGTGGGGTCAGTCAGGGACCGGGACACTGCCGGTCAACGCTCAGCGTACGCCCGCGGGCGGTATGACCGGCAGTCCCGGAGGCGGCCCGTGCTCGATGAGCCGGCTCACCGCGGCGGTGTCCAGGTGCCCGGCGACCAGGTCGGCCAGCGTATCCAGCCGGGCCTGCCGGGCGGCGGCGAAGCTGGTGTCCGGCGCGACCGTGAACTCCCGCCCGGCCAGCGCGGCGACCTCGGTCAGGAAGGCCCGCCGGAACTGGTCGTTCTCCAGCGTCCCGTGCCACGTCGTGCCCCACACGGCCACGGTCCGGCAGCCACCGGGGAACGGCTCCCCGCGCCCCTCGGCGACCTCCGCCACGCCGTGGTGGATCTCGTATCCCCGCACGACGGCGCCGTAGCCGGTGCCGCTGGGCCGGCCCAGCACCTTGCCCGTCGCGAAGGTGACCCGCACCGGCAGCAACCCCAGGCCGGGCACCACGCCCGCGCCGGACTCGACCGGGTCGTCGATCTCGGCGGCGAGCATCTGGTAGCCGCCGCAGATGCCGAGCACGGGCTGCCCGCGCCGGGCCCGCTCGATGACCGCCGCGGCCAGGCCCTTCTCCCGCAGCCAGCCCAGGTCGGCCACGGTGGCCCGGGTGCCGGGCAGCACCACCAGGTCGGCGTCGGCCAGTTCGGCCGGGCTGGTGGCGAAGCGCACCAGCACGCCCGGCTCGGTGGCCAGCGCGTCCACGTCGGTGAAGTTGCTGATCCGCGGCGTACGGATGACGCTGACCCGGAGGATGTCCTTCCCCACCGGGGGCGCTGATGCAGCCCTGGCCCCGGGCCCGGCCGCGTCGAGGGCCAGTGAGTCTTCCATGTCGAGGCCCAGTCCCCCGCGCCAGGGCAGCACCCCGAGCACGGGCCGGCCGGTCAGGCCGGTGAGCATGCCCAGCCCCGGGGCGAGCAGCCCCGGGTCGCCCCGGAACTTGTTGATGATGAAGCCACTGACCAGGGCCTGGTCGGCCGGATCCAGCAGGGCGAGGGTCCCGAACAGGGCCGCGAACACGCCGCCCCGGTCGATGTCGCCGACCACGACGACCGGCAGCCCGGCCGCCCGGGCCAGCCCCATGTTGGCGATGTCGGTGTCCCGGAGGTTGATCTCCGCTGGGCTGCCCGCGCCCTCGCAGATGACCACATCGTAGTCACCGCGCAGGTCTTCCAGGCTGTCCAGGGCGATCTTGAGCAGGTCCCGGGAGAGGGTCCGGTATTCCGCGGCGCTGACCTCGTCCCGGGGCTGGCCGAGCACGATGACGTGGGTGCGGGTGTCGCTGCCCGGCTTGAGCAGCACCGGGTTCATCCGCGCGTCCGGCTCGATGCCCGCCGCCATGGCCTGCATGGCCTGGGCCCGGCCGATCTCGGCGCCGTCCGGGGTGACGAAGGAGTTGAGCGACATGTTCTGGGCCTTGAAGGGCGCGACCCGGACTCCCTGCCGGGCCAGCCAGCGGCACAGCCCGGCGGTCAGTACGCTCTTCCCGGCGTCCGAGGTGGTCCCGGCGACGAGCAGCCCGCCCCTCACCGACGGGTCCTGGTCCTTCTGGCGGCGGTCACCCCCCGACCTTAGACACCCCGGCCGCAGCCCACCAACCTGCGGACGTTGCGCCCGCCCTGGCCTCTAAGCTGGGTTGACGAGCTCTCAAGGGGGACCCCACGGAGCCACCAACCCGGCTCTGCTCTGTGTCCGACGCGTGACCTTGACCATGCACAATGAGGTGCCTGGCGCCTGTAGCTCAGTTGGATAGAGCGGCTGCCTTCTAAGCAGCGGGTCGCGGGTTCGAATCCTGCCAGGCGCACTCAGCCAAAAACAGACTTCTCGCCCAGGTCAGAGCCTGGGCCCTGCCGTGCAGGTAGATCATGGCGGCCCGTTCGCTGTCGTGCCCCATCCGGTCCATCAGCTCCCGGAGGGTCGCGCCCGCCGTGGCGGCCAGCGTGTTGCCGGTATGCCGCAGATCATGAAAATGCAGGCCGCTCAGCCCGGCCGCCTTGAGCGCGGGCAGCCACACGCGGACGCGGAAGTTGCTGTGATGCAGCGGGCTGGCACCCGGGCTCGCGGGAGCATGTCAGTGAACCGCCTGATGAGCAGATCGCGACAGGGCGGTCGGCACCCGGCTGAGACCGCTAACAGCGCGTCAGAGCATAGAGTCGGTGGGTATCGGGCAGCGCTGTATGGCGCTACGTCTGGCGTGACGCCTGCGGGTTCCGGCCCTCGGTGGGAGGTTCGATGGCCAAGAAAGAACGGCGAGAAGGGCCGCCGCCGACTACCCGATTCGTTGCGCCGCCGCCCGTCCTGAGACCTCACAAGCCGGGCGACAAGGGCTCTAAGTTTTATCTGCCGACCCCGCCGTCGAAGCGCGAGTCACAGTTCATGGCCTTGATAGGGAGCAAGGCCGTCGTGATTCTGATGGGCTGCCTGCTCGGTGCCATGTTCGTTATCGTTCTAGTTCTCCTGGTCACCAGAGTCTGACCAGGTCGCACAGACCTTGGGGGCCCGGCGACGCTCCAGATGATGACGGAGGCTAACCTTCCCGCATACGCCACCGTGTCCGGACGATCGCGACCCGGGCTGCTCATGCGGTTGGGCGCGCGTGCCCCCCGAGATGCCCCCGGACAGCCATCAATAGCCAGCGGCCATCAGCACCGGTCCACAGCGAACCCAAGGTCAATTCGGGCGTTGACCTGTGTGGCGCACCGGGTGGTTCACGCAGGAGCGCGGTGGGCAGTTCGGGCGCTCGCCGTTCCTGCGGGCCGCGCCGGCTAAGTGGGCATGTTGTAGGTGGGTGAGGTGTGCGGGTTGACCGGGCAGGACGCCACGGTGATGAGGCAGTCCGCGATCAGGTCATCCAGCCCGCCGGGGTTGTCCTGCGGCGCGTACTGCCAGCCATTCATGAAGTCGCCATGCGCCTGGTACCACGGTTTCATCGTGCCGTCCGCGTTCTCGAAGCCGAAGTCGGGGGCAACCTGCGATCCGGCCGGGCAGCTCATCCCCGGGCAAGGGGTGACGATGCCGGTGTGGAACCGGATATTGATGAACGGCAGCACCTTGGGAAAACCAGCCGGGCACTTCGGGCCGAGGCCATTGTTCAGCGGGTAGGCGAAATCGGCCTGTGCGGCGCCCGCCCCGTCCCAGCAGCGCGGCAGGATCACCCGCATGATCACACCGTCTTGAGCGTTGCTCAGTTTGATGGAGCCGCTGCAGTCGTAGGGATACTGCTCATAAGCGGTGGAGCCACCGCACGACCACGACATCTGTGCGGTGGGCTGCGGGCCGGTGGCCTCGGAGTTCCCGCCGACCACGGTCTCCTCCGCCGGCGGGACGGTGAGCGTCGCGGGTGCCGCGGACTGCAGCCCGTAGTACGCGCGGATGTAGCTGTAATGGCAGGCGAGCAGCCCGGCCGCGTCGGTGGCGCACGGATACCCAGCGGGCCCGTAGGTCTGCGTCTCGCCGGGCCCCAGGATCAGCGTCGGCGCCCAGTACGCCGCCGTGTCGGTGCTCGTGGTGCAGCTCGTCGCGCCTGCCCCACCAGCCCGCAGAGAATCGGGGGTGGACGTGGAAGTCACCGCCCTGTTGCCGAAAAAGTCGTGGAAGTGCGCCGATACGCCACCCGGATCCACAATCGGATCGATGGTGGCCGACAGGCCAGTGAAAGGACATTGAATCCAGATATCGGTCTGAACGGTCGCCTGGGCCGGCGTGACGACAGCGAACGCCAGGCCAATAGCAGTAGCAAAGGCAAACACTATCCTGCGCATCAGATCCCCCCTCTGATTCCAGCGCGCACAGCTTAAGCGGCCGACGGCGCCGGGCCGATAATACGGCCATCGACCCGGCCTGGCTATCGGAACCAGGTGTCAGTCGCGTGGCCGCTAGCCGAGGAGTGACGGGAGCGTGGAGTTATCCGCTCCTACGGCGACGAAATCTCGGGCAGCGCCATCACAGCCTCCTTGCGGACTTGGCCACGAACGGCACCTCTCTGCTGGCCGCGTGGTGAACGCCAGTCCGGTTTCCCGGCCACGCAGAGCGCAGTCGCACGCCATAAACCCGTGGCGACGCCGGTGGTCATCCCGCGACAATGGCCAGCGTGGAGGAGGTCGAGGTCGTCGTCGCCCATCACGAGTGCGCGACCCTGCGCGTCGGCGACGTGTTCCTGAAGATCGACGCTGATCAGACGCGCACCGACGTCGAGGTCGAGGCGATGGCTATGGCGCCGGTCCCGACTCCGGAGGTCCTGTGGCGGAAGCCGCCGGTACTCGCGCTCGCCGCCCTGCCAGGAACGGCACTCGGCCGCCTCGGCGAGCCGTCGGCCGCGTCGCCGGCGGCATGGGCCGCGGCGGGTGCCGCCGTACGGATGCTGCATGACGCGCCGCTGCCGCCCTGGCCCGGTGAGAGCCCCGGCGAGATCGCATCGCATCTCGACGGCGAATGCGAGTGGCTCGTCACGAACGGCGTCCTTCCCGCCGACGTGGTCAGGCGCAACCGCCGGGTGGCCGAGGTTGCGCTCCGGCCGTGGACACCGGTGTTCACGCACGGCGACCTGCAGGTCGCCCACGTGTTCGCCGACGGTGACCAGATCACTGGCGTGATCGACTGGTCCGAGGCGGCCCCGGGCGATGCCCTGCACGACCTCGCCATCCTGACGCTCGGACACCAGGAGCACCTTGGCGACGTCGTCGCCGGCGACGGCACCGACGTTAACCTCGACGTGATCCGCGCGTGGTGGTCGCTGCGAAGCCTGCGAGCGGCCCGCTGGCTGATCGAGCACGGCTTCGACCCGTCCTCGCCAGGCTGCGAGTTCGCCGTGCTGAGATCCCAGCTGTGAGGCTGCACGAGCAGCGCGCGTGACAGACGCACCGTCATGCCATGTTCGCGCTCGACGTGCCGCAGATCAGGATCGAGAAGGCAGGACCTGGACCAGCGTGAAAATGCGTGGCCAGCGTGAAGGCTGCGGAATTACCTTCAGATTCAGGCGCTGAAGGAGGCCGGGATGGACCGCGATGTGCTGGACACGATCGAGCGCGAGATTGACCAGGAGGTGCGGGCGCGCTTCTCCGGCACCGCGGTGCGGCAGGCCGTGCTGCTGCAATACGGCGACGACCCGCTCATCGAGCCGGGGGACCTGTGGGTCCGCGTGCTGCTCGACGAGCCGGACGAGCCGGACGACGACTGGGGACCGGTCCTGACGGCCTTCGAGCAGGACAACGAGTCGGCGATCGAGCAGTTCCGGGGCTACCTGGCGGCCAAGCTCCGGGAGATCCTTGAGGTCGAGTACGTGTTCTGCAACAACCCCGCCAACTACGACGGCGACGGACCCCGGGGCGGCATGCCCGTCGCGCAGCGTCTGTCGGACATCCAGGAGTGGGAGCACGGCCAGGCCACCTTCGTGCTGGTCGCGCTGGGACCGGCTGGCCTGGAAACGGTGGACACGCTGATCATGGCGGGAATCGCGGCCACCCGCGCGGAGGCCATCCGGTGGGCCGTGGACCGCGTTCGCGAGGGGCCAGCGTACCGGCGGCTCGGTGAACTGAGAGGCGACGCCGTGGTCATGGACCGTGACGTGCTGGGCCCGGTCGAGCGCGACATCAATGAGGAGGTGCGGGCACGCTTCCCCGGCACCGCGGTGCGGCAGGCGGTGCTGCTGCAATACGGCGACGACCCGGAAATCGGGCCGGGAGACCTGTGGGTCCGGGTGCTGCTCGACGCGGACAGACCGGAGGACCACGAGCCGGCCATCACGGCCTTGCGCCTGGCCAACAACACGGCGATCGAGCAGTTCGCGGGCTACCTGGCCGAAAAACTCCCGGCGATCCGGCTGGTCGAGTACACGTTCAGCAACCCTAATCCCGTCACCCGCGACGGCCACGCGCCCCGCATGAGCAATCTGGTCGGGGAGCGGCTGTCGGACATCCGGGAGTGGGAGCACGGCGAGACCACCCGGGGGCTGACCCGGCTGGGACCGGCTGGCCTGGAAACGCTGGACACCTTGATCATGGCGGGAACCGCGGGCACCCGCGCGGAGGCCATCCGGTGGGCCCTGGACCGCATCCGCGAGCGCCCGGCGTACCAGCGGCTCCGTGACCTGAGAAGCGAAGCCGACAAGCTGAGGAACGAGTTCTGAGCCAAGGCCAGATCAGCGTCGAGCCCCGTATCCCGGGCGGTATCGATCGCCGTCGGCATTTCCTTCGGGCTCAAGCCCACCGCACGGGAAGGACGACGCCCGTCAGTTTTCCGGGTCCCTTAGTTTCCGGTACACCACGTGCCGGCGTAGCGGGCCCTCGTCGACGTCCAGATCGTCGAAGTCCTCGGCGGGATCGGTGGTCATCCCGATCCGCCGCATCACTGCCTGCGAGCGCAGGTTCTTTTCCATGGTGACGGCGACGATTTCCGGCAGCCCCATGGTGTCGAAGCCGTACTCTGCCGCGGCCAGTGCGGCCTCGGTGGCGTAACCGTGGCCCCAGGCCGGCCGGGCCAGCCGCCAGACGAGCTCGACCCCGGTGAACGGCATCTCCTCGTCCACAGTGCCCAGCCCCGTGCAGCCGATGAACTCGCCGGAGCCGCGGACCTCCAGGGCCCAGAAGCCAAAGCCGTAGCGGTCCAGGTGGTCCTGGAAGTCCAGAACCCAGGCCGAGGCCTGCTCGAAGGTCAGCAGCGGGCCGAGGTACCGCCGGACCTCAGGATCGGCGTTCATCGCCGCCCACGGCGCGAGATCGGACTCCCGCCAGTCGCGCATAATCAGTCGTTCAGTGCTGATCTTCACCACCCGGCCAGCCTATTCGGGCCGGGACCACGGGCGAGATCTCTATCCGGCCGCAGGCCGGCACGTCCCCGGACGAGGGAATCCAGGCCGAGATGACTGTGGCCCGGGTGTCCCCGGGCAGCGTGACGCGCAGCCGGCGGTAGGGCGGAGGGCATGTGGTGGCGCCAGGCCCGGGTGCGTCCGGGCCAGCCAGGACCGCCACGGCCCGTGCGCCCGGGCTGACCGTCACCACAGGCGGCCGGGTGAGCGCCGGCCCGGCAAAGACGACAAGTGTTCGCCGGGCCGCCGCCCGTCCGGCCGGGCCGACCGCCATCAGGGCCGGCCAGCCCGCCAGGCGGCAGGGGGTGCTGCCGTCGTTGGTGAAGCCGATGTCCGCCCCGACGGTCCCGGCCGCGGGACCGCCGTGGACGATCCTGATCTCCAGCTGGCGGCGCCGGCACCTCGGCGCCGCGGCAGCGCCCAGGGAAGCGGCCCCCGGGCTGCGGGGAGAACGGGCCGGCGCCACCGTGGTCGCGCGCGGGGCCGGGGAAGCAGTGTCCTGCGCACCGTTACTGACCGGCCCGGTGCAGCCGGTCACGCCGGCTGCTACGACGGCGGCCAGGCCAGCGGCCTGGACCCGGCCACGGATAGGCATGATGATCACTCCAGCGTGGGTCGCCGCGAATGGGCGGGCCCGTGATCACTGAGACGCGGCAGCCGTCCGGCTGGTTGGGCCCGCCATGTCCCGCCGTGCTCACGCCGCAGACCACGCGGGCACGCAGCCCCGGGCTAGTACGTTGAAGTACTACACAGAGGAGGTGTTGTGATGGGCTACCAGCTCTGGATGCACCAGGAGATCCGTGACTGGCTCACCGGCCTCCGGCGCACCGAGCCTGAACTGGCCCGCCTGGTCGGCGAGGCCGTGCTGGCGCTGATCGACGCGGGCCAGACCCTCGGCCCGCCGCTGGTCGTCCCGCTGGGATCCGCGCTCCGGCCCCCGGAGGATCCCCGGCAGACCCTCGACTACGCCTACCAGCGCCAGCTGGAGATGCTGACCCAGGTACGCCGGGGCGTCGCCGACGTGGCGACCTCGCGCAAGCGCATCGAGCTGACGGTCGGCCACCTGGAACAGCAGGCCACCGCGCTGGCCGGCCAGCGCGGGCACGCGTTTGACACGGGTCACGATGACCAGGCCCGCGAGGCGGGAACCCGCGAAGCTGGAATCCAGGCGCGGCTCTCCCAGCTGCGCCGCCAGCTGGACACCCTGGCGGGCGACGAGGAGAGGCTGACCACGGCCAGCCAGCGCCTGCAGGCCAAGGTCGAGCTGTTCCGGGTGCAGAAGGAGACGATCAAGGCGAGCTACACGGCCGCCGAAGCAACCCGGATGGCCCAGGAGGCCTTCGCGGGTATCGGCGTAGACGTCAGCGATCTGCGGGCCATGGCCGCGGAAGCGGACGCCACGTCCGGCATAGCCGGCGCCGCAACCGCCGCCGATGAACTCCTCCTGGAGATCAGGGATCTCACGCCCCAGCCCGCAGGCGGCCCCGGTCTCCCGGATGAGGACGAGGTCCGGCAGCCGCCCGGCATGATGGAACTGCGGCCAGGTGCTCCCGACGACGTGCGGGCCGGCCTGCTGTTCGTCGTCCAGGCCCCGGACACCGCGGTCCTGGTGGGACAGGTCGAGGATCCGGGCGGTTCACCCGAGGACTACCGGGACGTGCTCCGGCTCGCGGCCAGCCGCCTGGCGGTGGCCCAGTCCGCCGGGCCGTCAGGGGACATGGCTTCCCGGGCCGCCTTCGTCTCCTATGACGCGGACGGGTTCCTGGACGAGTTCTTCCCCGGTGCGGAAACCGAGGTCGAAATCGGGGCGGGTGCCCTGGTGGCGCGCAATCGCGCCCACACCCTCGCGGAGGCCCGGCAGCGGATGAGGCTGACCCAGGCCCAGGTGGCCGACCGGATGAACGTCCGCCAGGAACGGGTGTCCGCTATCGAGCGCGCCGAGCCGGGGGCCACCGAGGTCCGGACGCTCGCGGCCTACGTGCGCGCCCTCGGCGGCCGGCTGGAGATCGTCGCCGACATCGGCGGCGAGCGCATCATGCTGAGATAGCACTCCCCGGTCCGCAGTCAGTACCGTTACATCGTGGAGTCGTCACCGCTGGTGCCCGGGGATTTCGCCGTTCCGGCCGGCGTCCGCAGCGAGCTGTTCGTCCTGGAGCCGCTCGACCTCCAGCACAACGCGGCTGACCGGGCCGCCTGGACGTCGAGCATCGACCACATCAGGGCCACCCCCGGCTTCGCGGACCGCACATGGCCCGACCGGCCCATGTCGCTGGAGGAAAACGCCGCCGACCTCGCGGAGCACGCCCGCGACTTCGCCGCCCGGACCGGGTTCGCCTATACCGTGCTGGATCCCGTATCGGGTGACGTGATCGGCTGCGTCTACTTCTACCCGCCCCGCCGCGCCGGGTACGACGTGGACGTGCGCTCCTGGGTCCGGGCTGACCGGGCCGCACTGGACAAGCCGCTGCACGACCTGGTCCGCCGCTGGCTGGCCGAAGCGTGGCCGTTCGAGAAGCCGGACTACGCCGAGCGCTGACGGCCGGGGCCACAGCGGGGCCGGGAGCACGCCCGGGTCACCCGGCCAGGAGGGATTTGCCAGTACCGCGGGCGGCGTGGATCCTGGCCGGATGCACAAGACGTCTGGCCTCCGCGACCCTGCGGCCTCGTTTCCCCTGCCGGGCCCCCGCGACGACGCCGGGGACCGGCGGCAAGCCAACCGGGCGATCGCGGTCAGCGCCCTCGGCCTGACCGTTACCGGCCTCATCGAGCTGCTGCTGGCCATCCTGACCGGATCGGTGGGGCTGCTCGGCGACGCGATCCACAACCTGTCGGACGTGTTGACCAGCGCCGTGGTGTTCCTCGGCTTCCGGCTGTCCCGGCGGCCCCCCACCGAGCGCTATCCCTACGGCCTGGAACGGGCCGAGGACCTGGCCGGCATCGGGATCGCCGTGGTCATCTGGGCCAGCGCGGCCTTCGCCGGATACGAGAGCATCCGCAAGCTCCTCGAGCACGGCCACACCACGCACCTGGGTGCGGGCATCGCAGGCGCCGTGATCGGCATCCTCGGCAACCAGATCGTGGCCCGGTACAAGCTCGTCGTCGGCAGGCGCATCAACTCGGCCACGCTGATCGCCGACGCCCGGCACTCCTGGCTCGATGCCCTGTCCTCCGCTGGGGCACTGGCCGGGCTGATCGCGGTGGCCCTGGGCCAGCCCTGGGGCGACCCGGTCGCCGGGCTGGCGGTCACCGCGTTCATCTGCCACGTGGGCTGGGAAGTCACCGGCGACGTCGTGCACCGCCTCGCCGATGGCATCGACCCGGCCGTGATCACCGGCGCGGAAGCCGCCGCCGGCTCCGTGCCGGGCGTCATGCACGCGCACGCCCGGGCCCGGTGGACGGGGCGGACCCTCCGCGTCGAGATCGAGGGCTGGGTCGACCCGGACCTGCCCGTCCGTGACGCGGACGACCTTGGCCGCCAGGTCGCGGCGGCCCTGGCCCGGGAAGTCCCCGACGCGGGCACCCTCACCTGGGCCACCCGCGCCGGCCCCGGCTGAGTGCGCCCCGCCCCGCGGCCGCTGGAAGGTGCGGCAGCACGCGAGATCGGGGGCTCGGGCGCGCTGCCGCACCGCTCAGGGGACCGGGCGGGCGCAGGAGGTCACTCACTGGCCCGTCAGCCACCGCACCGCTCCCGACGCGTCCCGCATGACCAGGACCGAGGTCTGCTGACGGTCGAAACCGTTCCGGACCACATCGAGCTCGGTCACCCAGCCGGTCGCGGGCACACCGCCCGGCACGGCACCCAGGGCTTCCAGCATCAGGTCCCGGGCCTGGAGCGCGTGGCTGGTCAGGCCGGCCGGCAGCGTCCGGGGCCGGCCCCGGACGTCCGTGACGACACCCCATTCGTAGAGGCGTCTCAGCTGGGGACGGGCCGGTGCGTGTGAGGTCATGGCTGAGATCCTGACTGCCGATTACGTTGTGTTGTAACCCCGTAACAGTCTTACCGGTGACGAGGCCATATAGTCCTCGTGTCATGCTGTTTCTTACGCTTGGTTAGCCTGGATGTAGCCTTCCGGGCAGAACAGAGCCAGGTGTCCCGGCGGTAAGCCGGACGGCCAGCAGGCACACATCGTCAGCCCGCGGGGTATCACCCAGCAACGCGGCCTGCACGGTCGCGCAGGTCCGCTCGGCGCTGAGCGGCTCGGGGCCGCCCATCACCGCGGCCATGGCGCTGGCCAGTGAGCTCAGTCCGTCGCTGATGTCCCGGCGCCGGTCCTCGATCAGCCCGTCGGTGTAAAACAGCAGGCTGGTGCCGGGGTCCAGGATCTGGTGGCCCACGGTGAAGCCGCCATCGTAGGGGGCACCGAGCATCACCCCCGGCGCGTCGTCCAGGTACCCGCACTGGCCGGACGCGGTGGCCCACACCGGGGGCGGGTGCCCGGCGTTGGCGTAGGCCACCTCGCCGGTGGCCGGGTCGAGCAGGGCGTAGACCACCGTGGCCAGGGTGTCCGGCAGCAGCCTGGCCTGCGCCAGCGCGGTGCGCTGCAGCACGTCGCCCGGGTGCATCCTGTCCACCGCGTACGCCCGGAGCAGGTGCCGCATCTGGCCCATGATCGACGCGGAGCCGATGTTGTGCCCGACCACGTCCCCGATGACCAGGCCGACCCGGTCGCCTTCCAGCGGGAACGCGTCGTACCAGTCGCCGCCGACGTCCACGCCGGCCGTGCCGGGCAGGTAGCGCACCGCGAGGTCGAGTCCCGGGATATCGGGCAGGGTGTCGGGGAGCACGGACCGCTGCAGGGTCTCGGCGACCGTGTGATCCCGGGCGGAGGTGGCCGCGTTGGCCAGTCCCACGGCCGTCCGCCGGGCCAGTTCCTCGACCACCGCGACGTCGGTGCCCGCGAACGAGGGATGGTCGGCGCAGCGGCCGACGGCCAGCACGCCGAGCGCGCCCGAGCCGGCCGTCAGGGGCGCGATGATCACGTTCCCGGGGCGTAGCCGGTCCACGATGTCGCGCAGCACCGGGGTGCGCCGGATGTGCGGGGCCATCTGCGCCGCGCCGTCACGGATCACCTTGGTCTTCCCGCTGGCGAATGCGGTGCTGACCGCCCACTTCCCCATCGCGGGGACCGGCTCGCCGCGCAGGTCGGTGAACTCGACGCCGCCACCCGGCTCACGGTGCGCGATCGAGATAGCCCGCAGCCCGACGTCCTGGCCCGGCAGGAAGACCAGGCAGAAGTCGGCCAGGCTGTGCACGACCAGCTGGGCGGCGTGCTGGAGCAGTTCATGGCGATCCTGCCCCGCGGCGACCAGGCCGGCCGCCTGCAGCAGGACCGCCACCCGCTCCTGGGCGCCCTCTGCCTCGGCCCGGGCGGTCCGTTCCCGGGCCAGCAGCAGCGCACGCTCCTCCTCGGCGCGCTGCCGGGCGGTCAGGTCCACGACGTAGGTCACCCAGCGCAGCGGGCTGTAGCTGACCACCGCCGCGCCGACCAGGACCGGCACCCGGTGCCCGCTGCGGTGCACGTACTCCTTCTCGTAGGGCCGGAAAGCCCCGGTGCTCTTCAGCTGCCTCAGCGCGTCTTCGTCGGCCCCCGACCACTCGGGAGCCGTGATCAGCTGGCGGGAGATCCGGCCGGCGTCCACGTCCTCCCGCGTGTACCCGATGATGCCGAGGAAGGCGTCGTTGGCGTCGTGCACGTGGTCCTCGCCGTTGACCACCACGCCGATCACGTTGGTCTCGCGCAGCCGGCCCAGCAGCTCGGTGCCCTCACGCAGCGCCGCCGCGGCCCGGCGTTCCCTGGTCAGGTCCCGGAACATGGCGTAGGCGCGCTGCGGGCGGCCATCCTTATCGCGCGCGTCGGGCACCGCGGTGATCCGCAGCCAGCGTGTCTCCCCGGTGCGGCCGTGCGGGACTCCCAGTACCACGTCGGTGACTACCTCGCCGGTGCGCAGCGCCACCGTGACGGGAAAGTCGGCGGGCTCCAGCTTGGACCCGTCCTCCCGCACCACCAGGCCCGTGCCGGACAGCGGCCAGGTGATCAAGTCGGCCTCACGAAGTCCGAGGATCTCGCGGGCGGCCGGGTTGGCCCCCAGGATCAGGCCGTTGGTGTCGTAGTAGATGACGCCCTGCGGCAGGGTCTCGAACAGGGTCTGGTAACGCTCCCGGGTCGCGGTCAGCTGCGCGGCGAGTGCCTCCTGCTGCCGCCGGTCGCGGACCTGCGCGGTCACGTCGCTCACCAGCAGCAGCACCCCTTCTACCGTCCCGTCCGCGCCGCGCACCGGCTGGTAAAGGCACTCAACGAAAACCTGTTCCAGGGCTGGCCCTTCGCCCCGGGGGACGAGCAGCTCGGTCTCGTAGCCCTGGTACGGCTGGCCGGATTCCAGGACGGCGGTGATGAGCTCGGCGCGTCCTTGGGCCGCGAGTTCCGGGAGTGCCTCTGCTGCTGGCCGGCCGGACAGGTCCTGGCGGCCGACGAGGTGCCGGTAGGCGTCGTTGGCGAACTCGAAGACCAGATTCGGCCCGGCCAGGTAGGCCACGGGCAGCGGGATACCCGCGAACAGCTCATGCAGCACCGCCAGGCGGTGGCTGGAACTGCGCCTACGCGAAACCGGTCCTGAACTCACTCTGCCCCCCCGGGCGATACCTGGGGGGGGTCATGCCAGACTCCCCCGATATGTCGGCATCGTCACCCAGGGTACCTGCCAAGCCCACGCTCGGGTATTCCGCCACGGCGGCCCCACGCGGCCCGGTAGTTTCGTCCAGCTGGGGGTGACCTGGATGGAGGAGACGTGAAGCTGCTCCGGGTGCTGGCCGTGCCAGCCGCAGTGACCCTGGTGGCGGCCTGCGGGGGCGGCGGCACCCCGGCGGCCCAGCAGAGCACGGCCGCGAGCCCGGCGGCACCAGCCACGACGGGCGCCCACCCGGTCAGCCAGACCACGGCCCGGCCGCCTGCGATGGCCGGGGTGACCGCCCGGGGCGCCCTGGTTCTGCTCAGCTCGGCCAGCGGGGCGCCGGTCCGGACCCTGGTGCCCAGCGGCGTCATCGGCGACGAGATCTCGGTCACCGCGGATGGCCAGACCATCTACTTCAGCCGGCGGCACGGGTGCGTGGACGACGTCGAATCGATCGCGGCGTCCGGGGGCACCCCGACGCTGATCACCTCCGGGAGCCTGCCCGCGATCAGCCCGGACGGGAGCACGCTCGCGTTCGCCCGGCAGCCGGCGCTGACGCCGCACTGCATGAAGGGATCGGGGGGCGACCTGTCCGCGCAGTACAGCCTGGTCACCCGGACGCTGAGCAGCGGGGTGGAGCGGGTCTACCCGATGCTGCCGGCTGGCCAGTCCAGCGGGCTGCCCGCGCCCATCTCGCACCTGTCCTGGGCCCCGGACGGCACCGAGCTGGCCGTGTCCATCGCCGCGATCCAGGACAACGAGGGCTGGCAGGTCGTGCTGATGGACACCACGACCGCCCAGAACTACCTGGGCGGCACCGGCGACACGCCGGTGCCGGTGACCGGCCCGGACCGCCGGCGCAGCTACTGGCGCGAGGGGGTGTACCTGCCCGGCGGCAACCTGTTCGTCAGCCGTGCGTGCTGCGCCGGGGAACCCGTCCGGAACGTCTCCAAGCTGATGTGGGAGGTCACCCCGGCCGGGGTCCTCAAGCACCGGGTGGCGATCGGCTTCCCGGGGCTCGATCACACCAGCCTGGCGGTGAACCGCAGCGGGAAGTGGCTGCTGTACCTGGCCGGGACGGGGCTGTACGTCTCCGAGAATGGTGCCCGGCCCCGGCAGGTCGGTTCCGGCCTCGTGGCCGCCGCCTTCGTGTGAGGTAGCTATCTAGGCCGGACCAGTCCAGCCGGGCAGGTACACGGTGCGGCGGGTCTGCCGGGCCTGGCGGGCGGCGGGCACCCGGGCCGCGAGGTGGGCGGCCATCCGGGCCTCAGCCTCGGCCCAGCCGAGGAACTGGGCGTCATCCAGTTCCTCCTCCTGCAGCCGCAGGCCGGCCGGGTCGCCGAGCACCCCGCCGTCGAAGATGAAGTTCATGATCGCCTGCGGCCGTTCACCGGCGGCGGCCGTCCAGTCCACGACGAGCAGATCACCGGCCGGGATGGCCAGCCCGAGTTCTTCGGCGATCTCCCGGGTGGCGCACTGATCCGGTGCCTCGTCGGCCTCGACGATGCCGCCGGGGATCCCCCAGTCCGGCCGGTAGTTCGGCTTGACCAGCAGGATGCGGTCGCCGGAGTCGGTGATCAGCATGCTGGCGGACAGGTAGACCGTGGGGAGGCTGGCGAACCAGTCCGCGGCGGCAAGCAACGGTTCAGGCACGCCTAGCAAATTACCGGGTGCGCCGCTTGGCCACGTACATGGCCTGGTCGGCCTGGCGCAGCGCGGTGTCCGCGGACTCACCGGGCGCGGCGAGGTGGACGCCGATGCTGACCGGCACCGGGACCAGGTGCCCGTGGATCAGGTGCGGCTGGCTCAGCGCGGCGGTGACCCGGCCGCACAGGCCGTCCAGCCCGCTGGCGCTGATCCGGGGGGCGGTCACCGCGAACTCGTCCCCGCCAAGCCGGGCCACCGTATCCTGCGGCCGGACGTGCGAGCGGAGCCGGTGCCCGATGGTGAGCAGCGCCTCGTCGCCGGCGTCGTGGCCGAACGCGTCGTTGATCTGCTTGAACCCGTCCGCGTCCAGGTACATCAGCCCCACCTGGGTACCAGTGGTCGGGCCCCGGCGGCTGGTCAGGGCGGTCTTCAGCCGGTTGGCGAACAGGCTCCGGTTGGCCAGGCCGGTGAGCGGGTCGTGCGCGGCCTGATAGGCCAGTTCCTGCTCGGCCATCTTCCGGCGGGTGATGTTGACGTGGGACGTCACCGCCCCGTGCAGCTCACCGCCGAGCGGGGTGATGCGCAGCAGGAACCAGCGGTTCACGGCCGGGGACGGGCAAGGGTACTCCAGCTCGGCGTGCACCGTGTGCCCGGCGAGCACGGCCCGCAGGCCGTCCGCGGCCCGGGCCGCATCCTGGCAGCCCGACGCGGCGGACCGTGCGCACAGGTCGAGGTAGTTCACGCCGGGCCCGGTGCTCTCCGGCTGGCCGCCGTTATCCACCGCGAACATCAGCCAGGCCTGGTTGACGTCCACGATGGTCCCGGCGGGATCCACGACAGCGGTCGCGTCCGGCAGCGCGTCCAGCACCGCCCGGGCCAGGTTGTCGCTCATCATCGCGGTCAGTGACACCTACCGGCGGTGCCGGGCATGGGCGGCCCGCGGGGCGGCCCCCGGCTGGACATCCTTGCGCGTCGCCGCCAGGTACGCGACGAAGCCGATGATCACGACGCTCAGGATCAGCGCGACCAGCCCGCGCCCCAGCCCCACCCCGCCGTGCTGGGGCGCCACGCCCAGCCAGTCCGCGTAGGACGCGCCGAGCGGCCGGGTCAGCACGTAGGCCATCCAGAAGGCCAGCACGGAGTTCAGCCCCAGCTTCCAGTACGCCAGAGCGGGGAGGCAGATGAGCCCGGTGAACATGACCCCCGAAGCCAGGAAGCCCAGGTGCAGGGTGGTCGCGGTCATGTCGCCCACCGCGGTGCCGAGGGCGAACGTGGCGAGCACCGTGGCCCAGTAGAACAACTCGCGGCGCCGGGTGGTGATGCTGTGGATGGACAGCGTGTGCTCGGTGGCGTACCAGGCCGCGAACACCACCGCCAGGCAGATGGCAAAGAACGCGCTGGACAAGGAGTAGGGCACGCCCAGCTTGATGTGCATGCCGTCCGCGGCCAGGGTGCCCCACACCGCGACCATGGCCACCGCGAACCAGTAGACCCACACCTGATAGCGGCGGGCACGGAACTGGAGCACCATGGCCACCACGAAGATCGCCGTGCCCGCGACCCCGGCGAGCACCGGGCTGTACCGCAGGGCCACGAAGTCAGCGAGCGCCTCGCCCATGGCCGTGGTGAGGATCTTGATGATCCAGAAGAACACGGTGATCCGGTACGGGACCTTGCTGGCCGCTTCCTGCGCGGGGAGGCCGACCCTGGTCCGGCGGAGCTGAGGTGATGCCACGGCGTTAGGATGCCATACGGTCCGGAGCACCCTACCTCCCCTTTACCAGGAGCACACCATCAGCAGATACCCGGGCTTGCCTCAGGTCCCGGGAACGTGACCCCTGATGTAGACGGGCGTGCCGGTGGTCTCGTTGATGTGCACCATCCGGTGGAAGAACGCGGCGATGTCCATCGGGATCCGCACGCAGCCGTGCGAGACCGCCGCGAGCGGCACCGGCACGTCGCCGTGGATGGCGTACGACCCGCCGATGAAAAACACCGGGTTGTACATGGTGCCCAGCGGGACCTTCACCCAGCCGCTGGCGAACCAGTGCGCCCGGAAGTTCCCGTCCGGGGTGATCGCGGGACCGCAGGTAGCACTCGGATCGCCCCCGCAGGGGTAGTAGTAGCCGCCCCCCGGGGAGATGTGGCTGATCAGCTCGGGCACGTTGTGCCGGTACAGGACCAGGTAGCCCAGGGTCAGGTGGACCTCGATGCGCCAGCTGCCCCCCTTGGGCACGAGCACCTTCGGCTGCCGCGGGTGCTCCAGCGCCCGCTTCATCTTCCCGGTGACGTCATTGGGGGCGATGGCGGTCTGGACGCCCTGGACCTCCTTGAACGCCCACACGGCTTCCAGCGTGTCCAGGCCGAACTGCCCGTCAACCCGGCCTGGGTAGTAGTGCAGGTAAGCCAGCCGCTCCTGCAGGCGGCGCACCGCCGGGCCGCGCATGCCGTAGTCCAGGGGGCCCTTCGGGGGGACGTACACCGCGGCGGCCGCCGGGGCGCTGCGGGCGGCGGGCGACGTCACCGCCGCGCCCGCCAGGCCACCTTGGCTGAGCACTGAGGCGCCCACCGCGGTCACCACGCCCGCCGTACCCAGCCATCCTGCCACGCTTCGCCTCATGGCGATTCCTCGCTTGTCCTTCGGAGATCCCCGGTACTTTCCCAGACGTTCTACCCGCGCACCCGGTTGCCCAGCGCGACCGCAGGAGAGTACCGGCCGGCGCGGCGGCTGGCCGCCAGGCGCGCCGCGCCCGGGCGGCCTGCTGGTGGCCACCGGGTAGCATGCCGGTCGTGCCGCCAGGGAGCGTGCCGGGAACCGTCCCGGGAATGCAGGACCAGGCCAGGACGTGGCTGCAGCGGCGGACCACGCACTGGCGGGACTGGCCGCCGGAGCGGCTGCTCGCGGCCAAGCGCGCCGCGGGCACGCGGATCAGCGTGGTGATCCCGGCCCGGAACGAGGAACGCACGGTGGGCCGCGTGGTGGGGGCTCTCCGCCAGGCCCTGCTGGTGGACACGCCGCTGGTGGACGAGATCATCGTGGTCAACTCCGACTCCACCGACGGGACGGCCCGGGCCGCGGAGCGGGCCGGCGGCATCGTGCACCGGGCCCGTGACATCGCCCCCGCGCTCGGCTCCTTCCCGGGCAAGGGCGAGGCGCTCTGGAAGTCCCTGCTGGTCACGCACGGCGATCTGCTGGTCTTCGTGGACGCCGACCTGACCCGCTGGGGACCGCACTTCGTCACCGGGCTGGTCGGGCCACTGCTGGTGGACTCTCAGGTGCAGCTGGTCAAGGGGTTCTACGAGCGGGTCAGGACCGAGCGCGACGGATCCACCTCGACCGAGGGCGGCCGGGTGACCGAGCTGGTAGCCCGCCCGCTGCTGAGCCTGTGGTGGCCGCAGCTGGCCGGCGTGGTGCAGCCGCTGGCCGGCGAGTGGGCCGCCCGGCGCGGGCTGATGGAGTCGCTGACCATCCCGGTCGGCTACGGCGTGGAGCTGTCCACCCTGCTGGACACCTTTACCCGGTACGGCCTGGACGCGCTGGCCCAGGTGGACCTGGGCTCGCGGGCGCACAGCCACCAGGCCGACCACGACCTGGCCCTGATGGCCGCGGAACTGCTGGTCGTCGCGGAAGCCCGGCGGGACCACCCGGAACCGCCCGGCCAGCAGCTGCACCAGTTCGTCCGGGAGAACGGCGAGGTGCGGCCGCGGTCGCGGGCCATCCCGAGCCACGAGCGGCCGCCCATCGTGACCGTCAGGGCAGCGTGAGGTGACCATCCGCGCCCAGCAGGCCCTCCGGCTCGGCCGGCACTCCTTCGCCCCGGACCAGCGGCTGGTCATGGGCATCGTCAACCGCACCCCCGACTCCTTCTACGACCGCGGCGCGACCTGGGACGAGGACGCGGCCATGGCCCGGGTGCACGCCGTGGTGGCCGAGGGCGCCGACATCCTCGACATCGGCGGGGTGGCCGCCGCGCCCGGCGCCCCGGTCAACGTGGCCGAGGAGATCCGCCGGACCGTGCCGTTCGTGGCCGCGGTCCGCGCCGCCTACCCGGACCTGGTGATCAGCGTGGACACCTGGCGGCACCAGGTCGGCCGGGAAGCCTGCCTGGCCGGCGCGGACCTGCTGAACGACACCTGGGGCGGCCAGGACCCGGAGCTGCCCGCGGTGGCCGCCGAGTTCGGCGCCGCCCTGATCTGCGCCCACGCTGGCGACCAGGCCCCGCGGACCCGCCCGTTCCGGGTCGCCTACGACGACGTGATGGCCGATGTGCTGGACCGCACGCTGGCCCAGGCGGCCCGGGCCACGGCGGCCGGGGTGGACCCGGCCCGGATCCTCATCGACGCGGCGCACGACTTCGGCAAGAACACCTGGCAATCGCTGGAAGTCACCCGGCGGCTGGGCGAGATGGTGGCCACCGGCTGGCCGGTGCTGGTGTCCCTGTCCAACAAGGACTTCATCGGGGAGACGCTGGACGCTCCCCCGGACCGCCGGCTGACCGGGACGCTGGCCACCACGGCCATCTGCGCCTGGCTCGGCGCCCGCGTGTTCCGGGTGCACCAGGTCCGCGAGACCCGGGAGGTGCTGGCTATGGTGTCGGCGATCCAGGGTGTCCAGCCACCCGCCCGGACCGTCCGCGGGCTGGCCTGAGTGATCGTCGCTGCCGCCCTGTGCCCCTGGCCGCCGCTGCTCGTCCGCGAGCTGACCGGCGCCGACCCGGTGCTGCCCGACCTGCGGGCCGCGTGCGCCGGCGCGGTTGCGGAGCTGCTGAGCGACGGGCCCGAGGAGGTCGCCGTCGTCGGACCCGGGATCGTGACCGTCCCGTGGCCCGGTCACGGCCGGCTGAACGTCGGCGCGTTCGGCGGCCCGCGTACAGGCTCCCCCGGCGGGGACCGGCCGGTGCTGCCGCCTGCCCCCGGGATCGGGGCCTACCTGCTGGACCAGGCGGGCTACGACGGGAAGCGGCTCATCTGGTCGGTCAGCGCGGACGAGCCGGTGGCCGGCTGCCGGAAGCTGGGCGCGGACCTGGCCGGGCGCGACGCCCGTACCGCGCTGCTGGTCATCGGCGACGGCAGCGCCCGCCGCGGGCCACGGGCCCCCGGCCACTTCGACGAGCGGGCCGGCGCGTTCGACGCGGCCGTGGAGCAGGCCATCCGGGCCGGCGACACCCGGGCCCTGCTCGACCTCAATCCAGCACTGGCCCGCGAGCTGATGGCGACCGGCCGGCCCGCCTGGCAGGTGCTGGCCGGGGCGCTAGAGACCGCCGCCCCCCTCAGCGTGGCGGTGCGGTACGCCGGGGACCCGTTCGGGGTGGCCTACCTGGTGGCCAGCCTCCGGCCCTCACTCGGCGGGCGGTCCCATGTCTGACCCGGCCGTGGCTGACCCCCGGGTGATCCCGCCGCCTCCGGTCAGCCGCGCGGCGATGATCACCGGCACCACGGTGAGCAGCAGCACCGCCACGACGACCACATTCACCTCGGGCAGGTTCTGGCCGAGCCGGATGGCACCGAAGATCCACAGCGGCAGCGTGTTCTGCGCGCCCGCGGTGAACGTGGTCACGATGACCTCGTCGAAGGACAGCGCGAACGCGAGCAGCGCGCCGGAGATCAGCGCGGTGGACAGCATCGGCATGGTCACGGTGCGGAACGTGAAGAACCCGTGCCCGCCCAGGTCAGCGGAGGCCTCGTAAACGGACCCGGAGACCCGGCGGAGCCGGGCGATCACGTTGTTGTAGACCACGACGATGCAGAACGTGGCGTGCCCGATGATGATCGTCAGCAGCGACAGGCCGATCCCGGCGAAGCTGAACGCCGAGTTGAGCGCGATTCCGGTGATGATGCCCGGCAGCGCCAGCGGCAGCACCAGAAGCAGCGACACGGCCTCGCGGCCGAAGAAGCGGAACCGGTGCACGCCGAACGCGGCCGCCGAGCCGAGCAGCAGCGCGATCACCGTGGCGAACACCCCGGCCTTCACCGAGAGCACGAAGGCCGCGCGGACCTGCGGGTCATGCCAGGCCACCGAGAACCACTTCACGCTGAGCCCCTGAATCGGCCAGCTCTGCACGTTGGAGGAGTTGAACGCGTAGAAGCAGATGATGCCGATCGGAACGAACAGGAACAGCAGCACGCCGCCGACCCAGATGCGCAGGCCGATGCGGGCCAGGCGCCCTTCCATCAGACCGACTCGAACGCGCCGAGCACTCGCGCGCCGAGCAGGTAGAAGATCATGATCACGATGGGCACCACGGCCAGCGCCGCCGCGAACGGCAGGTTGCCCGCGGTGCCGATGTTGGCGTAGATGACGTTGCCGATGAAGTTCGAGTTGGCCCCGCCCACCAGCAGCGGCGTGATGAAGTCGCCCAGCGTGAGCGAGAACGTGAAGATCGAGCCGGCCACCACCCCGGGCAGCGCGAGCGGGAGCAGCACGCTGCGCAGCGTGCGCCAGTTGCGCGCCCCCAGGTCACCGGACGCCTCCAGCAGGGAGTCCGGGATGCGCTCCAGCGCCCCGTAGACCGGGACGATCATGAAGGGCAGCCAGATGTAGGAGAACACCAGCCACATGGCGGTGTTCGTGTAGCCGATGTTGACCGCGCCGAGGCCGATCTTGGTGAAAAACCAGCTCAGCGTGCCGCCCTTCTGCAGGATCACGATCCAGGCGTAGACGCGGGCGATGTAACTGGCCCACAGCGGCAGCAGGACCGCGGTGAACAGCAGCTGGCGGCCCCGGTGGCTGGCCACCCGGGCCATGTAGTACGCGAACGGGAAGGCCAGCACCGCGTCGGTCACGGTGACCAGCGCGGCCATGCCGATGGTGCGCCCGATGATGGTCAGGTACGTGGCCGACAGCAGCTGCTGGAAGTTGGCCAGCGTCCAGCTGTGCACCAGGGTGTTGGTGAACGGGTTGACCGTCCAGAACGCGGTGACCAGCATCACCGCGAGGGAGGCCAGGTAGATGACCAGGAACCAGGCCAGCGGCGGGGTCAGCGTGAGGGTGGCCCGCAGCCACGCCCGGCGCCAGAGCGCCGCGGAGATCCGGGTCGATCCGCCGCCGGGCGGGCCCGCAGCGGGCCGGCCCGGCGCGGGCCGGCCCTGCTGCGCCGTGGTCGATGTCATCCGGGGGCAGCCCTAGCCGGTGATCTGGGTCCAGGCCGTCACCCACTGCTGGAACGGCACGCAGTCGTTCTTGCCGTTGCCGCACTGGGCCAGCGGCGTCTTCCAGAACTTGATCGTCTGGTAGTACGACTCGGGCGCGTTCGCGTGGTAGGCCGCGCAGGCACCCTTCTGGAGCGAGTCCATGATCGGGCAGGCCAGCTTGTTGGCCGGGGTTTCCCCGAAATAGACGGCCTGCTGGGCCTGGATCTTGGGCGTGGTGACCCACTGCATCCACTTGTAGGCGCAGTTCGGGTCCGGCGCCTTGGTGGCCAGCATCCAGGTGTCCGCCCAGCCGGTAGCGCCCTGGCTGGGGATCGTGTCCGCGACCTTCGCGCCCGCGGCGACCAGCGTGTTGGTCTGGTACGGCCAGGCCGCGCCGACCACCGTGGTCCCGCTCTGGAACAGCGAGATCTCCTGCGAGGCCAGATCCCAGTACTTCTTGATCAGCGGGTGTTCCTGCTTGAGCAGGCTGACGGCCGCGTTGAACTGTGTCTGGGTCAGCTCGTAAGGGTCGGTGATGCCCAGCCCAGGCTGCGTCCTGGACAGGTACAGCGCGGCGTCCGCGATCTGGATCGGGTTGTTCGGCACGGTGATCTGGCCGGAGTACTTCTTGTTGTAGAGCACGGCCCAGGTGGTTGGCGCGGACGGGAACGACTTCTTCGAGTAGAGCAGCACGTTCGGCCCGAACTCGTAGGAGACGCCGTAGTGCTTCCCGCCGATCGTGTTGAACGGCGGGGACTGGAGGAAGGAGTGGAAGTCCTTCCACGAAGGGATCAGGCTGATGTTGATCGGCTTGACGTCCCCGCCGTAGATGAGCCGCAAGTCTGCGTCGCCGGAGGCGGAGACCAGGTCGTACTGGCCGCCGCCGCCGTTGGCCATCAGCGAGACCATCTCGCTGGACGACCCCGCATACTTCACGCTGACCTGGCAGCCGGTCGCCTGCTGGAACGGCTTCACCCACTGCGGCTGTGCGTAGCCCTCCCAGGCGATCAGGTTCAGGTGGCCTTCGGTCTTGCCGACCGAGGAGGCCACCGCCGTGCCCGCCTGAGGCGGGGTCAGGCCCGCCGTCGCGCCGCCGCCCCCGGAGGAGCCGCCCGCTGACCCGCCCGAGGATCCGCAGCCCGCGATCAGCACCGCGGCCGACGCCGCGGCTAGCAACGCTCCGCCCCGCATCCATGTCCTCATGTCTGTTCCTCCCGTTCCGGAGTGACTTCATAGCTCAGCTCGTCACGCCAGGCGACGGTGACTGTGGTGCCGCGGGTGCCCAGCACATCGGCCGCGTAGCCGTCCAGGTTCTGCCGGACGGCGGTAAGCCTGCCGCCATCGGCCAGGCTCACCAGGTACCGGGTCAGCATGCCGAGATAGACCACGTCCTCGATGCGGCCCTGCTCGGCATGGCTGCCCGGAGGTGGCTGCTCGCCCTCGGCGAGCAGCCGGATCTTCTCCGGGCGGACCGTGATGTGCCGCCCGTCCCGCTCCAGCAGGTTGGAAATGCCGATGAAGCCGGCCACGAAGTCGCTGGCGGGCCGCTCGTAGACGTTGACCGGGGTGCCCAGCTGTTCGATCTGGCCCTGGTTGAACACCGCCAGCCGGTCGCTCATGGTGAGCGCTTCTTCCTGGTCGTGCGTGACATAGATGAAGGTGATGCCGACCTCGCGCTGGATCCGCTTCAGCTCAGACTGCATCTCCTGGCGCAGCTTGGCGTCGAGCGCACCGAGCGGCTCGTCGAGCAGCAGCACCTCGGGCTCGTTGACGATGGCCCGGGCCAGCGCGACCCGCTGCCGCTGGCCACCGGAAAGCTGGACCGGCTTGCGCCCGGACAGCCCGGTCAGCCGCACAATCTCCAGCGCGGCCTCGGCCCGGCGGTTCCGGTCCGCCCGCGGCACCCGCCGCACCCGCATCCCGTACCCGACGTTCTCCAGCACGTTCATGTGCGGGAACAGCGCGTAGTCCTGGAAGACGGTGTTGACGTCCCTCGCGTACGGCGGTTGCCGGGTGACGTCGGTGCCGCGGAGCTCGACCGTGCCGGAATCGGGCCGCTCGAACCCGGCGATCAGCCGCAGCAGCGTGGTCTTGCCCGACCCGGAGGGGCCGAGCATGGTGAAGAACTCCCCCTCGCCGATTTCCAGGTCCACCCCGTCCACCGCGGCGAGCGAGCCGAACGATTTGCGCAGCCCGGTGAGGCGGACGGCAGGCAGGCCGGTAGCCACCCGTGCGGCACCCGGGTCGGCCAGCGGCGCGTCTGTCGGCATCTCCCGTACGCAATCTCTTAGTAGATGGGATCGTAAACTACAGGACTGTATGTTTATGCTGTCAAGCGGGCTATACGTGACTGGTCCTACACCGTGATCTGCCCGTTGCCGTGCCGGGCCAAGAGCGTGCAGAGCAAAGAGCGTGCCCAGTAGAGCGTGCCCGTAGAGCGTGCCCAGTAGAGCGTGCAGAGCAAGAGGAGTGCGCTGGCTTGGAACCTTCCGCACTCGCGACCGTCCGGGCCCGTACGCTCTTCGCGCCGCTGGACGCCGGGGGCCGGGCCGAGACCGTAGCCCGGCGGCTCGCCCAGGCCATCACCCTCGGCCTGCTCCTGAACGGTGAGCGGCTGCCCGCGGAAAGCCAGCTGGCCAGCCAGTTCGGGGTGTCCCCGGTGACCCTTCGCGAGGCGCTGGCCATGCTCCGGGACATGGGCCTGGTGGAGACCCGGCGCGGCCGCGCGGGCGGGTCGTTCATCCGGGCGCCGGACGATTCCCAGGCCGCGGCCGTGGAGGCTGTGCTGCGGCTGCTGTCCGTGCACGAACTGCAGGACATCGGCGATCACCGGGCGGCGGTCGCGGGCGCGGCGGCGAAGCTGGCCGCACAGCGCGCCCTGGCCGGGGACATCGCCGCGCTCCGCGAGCACGCCGGGCGGCTGCACGCGGCCCGTTCGCGGACCGAGCGGCGCCGGGCCGATGCCCGGATCCACATCGAGATCGCGGCCGCGGCCCAGTCGCCCCGGCTGACCCGGGAGGAAATGAGCCTCTGGTCCGAAGTGGGCGACCTGGTCTGGCTGCCGGTGGCCGACGACCAGGTGCCCGGGGTGGCCCACGAGCACGACCGGCTGGTGGACAGCATCGCCGGGCAGGACCCGGAGCAGGCCCGGCAGGCCGCCGAGCAGCACGTGCAGGCGGAGACCAGCCGGCTGCTCGACCTCCGCCTCCGGCTGGGGAGCAAGTGACCGCCCTGGGCCAGCCGCCGCTGGGTGCGGCGCAGCGCGATCCGGTCCTGGCCGAGCGGGGCCTGCGCCTGCTGAGCGGGATTACCCACCGGATCGGGCGGGTGCTGGCGGCGGTCACGGAGATCGGCGCGGCGGCCGAGTCCATCGCGGCGGCGGCCGGCGCGGCCGGGCCGCCGCTGCGCCGGGAGGATTTCAGCCCGCTGCGCCCGCTGGTGGAAAAGCTGCTGCGGGAACAGCCTGGGCTGGCCGCCGGCGCGGGGATCGTGCTCGCGCCCCGGACCCTGGCTGATACGCCGCGCTGCATCGAGTGGTGGTGGGCTGATCAGCACGCGCGGATCAGCCCGCTGCACGTCGATCTCGATCCCGGATCGGCCGAGTTCTATGACTACACGAGCACCGAGTGGTACCGGGAGCCGGAGCGGACCGGGCAGCCGTCGGTGGCTGGCCCGTACGTCGATTTCATCTGCACCCGGCAGTACACCTTCACCCTGTCCGCCCCCATCCGGTGCGCCGGGGAGTTCATCGGCGTCGCCGGGGCGGACATCCTGGCCGCGCAGGTCGAGCGCCTGGTCCTGCCCGGGCTGGCTGGGCTCGGCCGCCCTGCGGTGCTAGCCAGCGGGCATGGCCGGGTCATCGCCTCGAACACCGCGACCATCCTGCCCGGCACCGCACTGGCCGGCCAGCCGCTGGGCGCGAGGCTGGTGCCGGTAGCCGGCCCGGGTGACGGGGCCGAGGGGAGCCTGCTGCCCTGGACCCTGCTCACCCTCCCCGCCGCGTGATCAACGGCCGGCTGTACCTGTTAAACCACTGCTCACCGGGTAGAAGCTATCCGCGATGGACGCCCTCAAGAAGCTGATCGCCGCGCTCGACCGGCTGCAGCAGAGCCGGCCGTGGCTGGCCTTCCCCCTTGCCGTCTGGAAGAAGTTCGGCGACGACCAGGCCGGGAACCTGGCCGCGCTCATCGCCTACTACGGGTTCGCGTCGCTGTTCCCGCTGCTGCTGGTGCTGGTGACCGTGCTCGACATCGTGCTGGCCCATGACCCGACGCTCAAGGCCAAGGTACTGAACTCGACGTTCTCCCATTTTCCCGGCGTCGGGGACACCCTCCGGAATGCGACCGCGGGCCACACGGTGAGCGGGACCGGGGTCGCCCTGGTCGTCGGGATCGTGCTGACTTTCCTCGGGGCCCGGGGTGTGGCCGCCGCGGCGCAGAACGCGCTGAACACGGTGTGGGGCGTGCCGTTGTCCCGGCGGGCCGGTTTCCCGTGGTCGTTGCTCAAGCAGATCGCCCTGATCCTGGCGGTCGGCATCGGGCTGCTGGCCACCACCCTGCTGTCCGGGCTCGCGGGCGCGAGCGCGAGCGCGCTCGGCGGGGTCGCGGCCCAGATCGGCACCCTGGTCGTCTCGCTGGTGCTGAACATCCTGGTCTTCTGGCTCGGCTTCCGGCTAGCCGTGGAACGCGAGATCAAGGCCCGGCAAATGCTGTCCGGGGCGGTGCTGTCCGCGATCGTCTGGCAGATCCTCCAGCTGTTCGGCACCTACCTGGTGGCTCACACACTGAAGAGCTCGTCGGTGTACGGCGTGTTCGGCGTGGTCCTCGGCTTGCTGGCCTGGCTCTACCTGCAGGCGCAGTTCACCCTGTACGCGGTCGAAGCGAACGTGGTGAGCGTGCTGCGGCTGTGGCCGCGCAGCCTGGTCCCGCCCCCCTTCACCCCGGAGGACCTGCGCGCCTTCGACATGTACGCCAAGCTCCAAGAGCGCCGCCCCGAGCAGGACATCGAGACCACGGTCGCGGCGCCCGTGCGGCAGGCCGGAGATCCCGGGGTCCCGGCCCGGGATAATCCGCCTAAGGGACGCGCGCCCGCTCCTTAGCCGCGAGACGCTCGCGCTGCGGGCGGACCGTGTACTTCGGGTCCCGCGCGGACAGCAGGCCGGCCTCGAAGATGCCAAGCCTGGTCAGCGCGGAGGACGCCACCAGCGCCGTACCGGCCAGCACGTTCGCGGTCCGGCTCCGGCCCGCCAGGATCGCCCCGGCCAGCCCGGCCGCGGTGAGCACCTCGGCCGCCTCCATCAGCCGCCCGGGCCGGCCACTCTGGTAGGGCTCGGCGATCTCTCCCAGCCGCCGCAGCAGCAGGGACTTTGCGGTCAGCTCGGTGGCGGCGCCCAGCACCGCGAACCGGACGGCCTGCCCGGCGTCCTGCGCGGGCACCACGATCATGCCCAGGCCGCCCGCGGCGCTGGCCGCCGACCCGGCGAACAGGTACGGCATCTCCCGGTGCGCCTCGTGCCAGGCAGGCACGGCCGTGTTGCAGATCAGCGCGGCGGTGTACGTGCAGATGGCCGGGCCGATGAGAGTCGCGCCGCCGGTCGCGGCGGCCCCGGCCTTCGGCAGCCGGCCGGTCACCGCGCAGGCGGCCGCGGCCGCCGACGCGCCGCCGTACGCGGAAATCAGCCAGGAGCCGACGCTCATCGGCGAGCTGGGCTTGAACACGCGCAGCATGTTCAGGAAGCGCTCCGGCCGGCCGAGGTCGGCCACCAGGGCCATCCCGGACAGCCCGATCGCCCCGGCCGCGGCGATCTTCGACGCCTTGGCCTGCTTGTGGTTTCCGGCCGCCTGGGCGAACCCGGCCAGCACCGAGGAAGCGCCGGCCAGCCCGCCGAAGAACAGGTAACCGCCTACATCCCGGGCCCCCCAGATCGGTTCCTTGATGATCGGCTTGCCGTAGTAGGAGTCCGGGCGGGCCCGCGGCACCACCAGCTGCTCGCCACCCCGGTTGCCACGGCCCGGGCGACCGCCGCGCCGGCCGTTCCCATGGGGTCGCGCGCCTGCGCTCCCTTCCGGCCCCGAGCCGTCCCGCTCGTGCTGGTCCCGCCCGTGCTGGTCCCGCTCGTGCTGGTCCCGCTCGTGCTGGCCGCGGCCGTGCACACCCCACCGGGCTCCTGGCCAGCTCATGGGCGCAGGTCCCGGCGCAGCGAGGCGGCCAGGCCGCCGACCAGCAGGGCACCCGCCGCGGCGGCCACGTGCCGCCACATCCGGGGCAGGTCCCGCGTGGTCACCACCGGGTCCGGCGGCAGCCCGTACACCTCTGGCTCGTCCAGCAGCAGGAAGAACGCGCCGCCCCCGCCGATGCCGTCGTCGGGGTCCTCGAGGTACAGCCTCGCCCCGGGCTCCCCCCGCCCGTGCAGCTCCTCGACCCGCTGCTGGGCCCGCTCCCGCAGCTCGTCCACCGGGCCGAACTGGATCGACTGGGTGGGGCAGGCCTTGGCGCAGGCGGGCTCGAGCCCGTCCCCGATCCGGTCGTAGCACAGCGTGCACTTCCAGGCCCGGCCGTCCTCCTCGCGCCGGTCGATGACCCCGAACGGGCAGGCGGGAATGCAGTACCCGCAGCCGTTGCACACGTCCGACTGGACCACGACCGTGCCGAACTCGGTACGCATCAGCGCGCCCGTCGGGCAGACGTCCAGGCACGCGGACTCGGTGCAGTGCTTGCACACGTTGCTGGCCATGAGCCAGCGGGAACCGTCCGCGGAGAACTCAGTGGACGCGGCCGCGTCACGCAGGACATCGCCAGGCCTGGTGATCTGCTCGATGAACGCGACATGCCGCCAGGTGGAGGCGCCCAGCCCGCCGGTGTTGTCGTAGGACGTGCCGAGCAGGTTCAGCCCGTCCTCGGGGACACGGTTCCACTCCTTGCAGGCCACCTCGCAGGCCTTGCAGCCGATGCACACCGAGGTGTCGGTGAAGAACCCCATCCGGGGCGGGTGCTCCTCGTAGCCGGCCTGGGCCGCCGGGTCATTCCGCGAGGCGGGGTGACCCGCGGCGGGCGGTGTTCGTTGCGGAGAATTTGAATTTGACCGTGGTTGTGCCGTGGTGTCGCTCACGCCTGCGTCCCAGTCTCATCGGTGATGCCGGCCCGCTGCTGGTAGGAACGGATCAGGTCGCGCAGCGCCGGCCCGCGCGGCCGGCGGCCGGGCTGGATGTCCACCGCCAGCGCCTTGACCTCCTGAATGTGCACGTTCGGGTCCAGGGACAGGTGGGACAGCTCGTTGGCTGCGTCCCCGGTGGTGAGGCCGTTGGGGCCCCAGTGCCAGGGCAGGCCGACCTGGTGCACGGTACGGCCGCCCGCCCGCAGCGGCTTCATCCGGCGGGTGACCATCACCCGGGCCTCGATCGCGCTCCGCGCGGTGATGATCGTCGCCCAGCCCATGTGATCCAGGTGCCGCTCGGCGGCCAGTTCCGGCGACACCTCGCAGAAGAACGCGGGCTGCAACTCGGCCAGGTAGGGCAGGAACCGCGACATCCCGCCGGCCGTGTGATGCTCCGTGAGCCGGTAGGTGGTGGTCACGTACGGGAAGATCTCGGACCCGGCCTCATCGCCGCTGGGCTGGAACCGGTCCTGACGGTCGCTGATGATCTGCCGGACCGGGTTGTGCTGCTGGGCGTAGAACAGGTTAGGCAGCGGTGATTCCTGCGGCTCGTAGTGCGTGGGCAGCGGGCCGTCCACCAGGCCGCCCGGGGTGAACAGCCACGCCTTACCGTCGGCCTGCATGATGAACGGGCTGTCGCCGGCGATCGCCGCCACCCCGGTGGCGCCCTTCGGCGGCCGGTAGGACGGCGGCCGGCTGGCCACGAAGTCCGGGTTGTCGTGCCCGGTCCACGTGCCGTTCTCCTCGTCCCACCAGACCAGGGCCTTGCGCTCGCTCCACGGCTTGCCGTCCGGGTCAGCCGAGGCGCGGTTGTAGAGCACCCGCCGGTTGGCCTGCCAGGCCCAGCCCCACTCGTTCGCGACCCAGTTCTGCTCCCGGCCGGGCTTGCGGCGGTCGGCCTGATTCACCCCGTCCGCGCGCACGCCGCAGTAGATCCAGCAGCCCGCGGAGGTTGACCCGTCGGACTTGAGCTGGGTGTAGGACGAGACCGGCTTGCCGTCGGCGTCGTACCCGTTGATCTCGGCCAGGATCGCGTCGGCGTCCGGCTCGTCCTGCGGCCCCTCGGTCGGGTAGTCCCAGGTCAGGTCCAGGACGGGCCGGTCCATGTCCAGCGCCGCGGCCTCACCCAGGACGGTCTCGGCGTGCCTGGCCCGGTCCGCGGCCGCGGCCGCCAGCTTCTCCCGGATGCGCCGGCCCAGGTGGTAGGTGAACCACAGGTCGCTGCGCGCGTCGCCGGCCGGCTCGACCGCGGTGTGGTGCCACTGCAGCATCCGCTGGGTGTTGGTGAAGCTGCCGCTCTTCTCGGTGTGCGCCGCGGCCGGCATGAAGAAGACCTCGGTCTTGATGTCCTCGGTGCGCATCTCCCCGGTCTCGATCTCCGGGCCGTCCTTCCACCACGTGGCGCTCTCGATCATGACCAGGTCGCGGACCACGAGCCAGTCCAGGTTGGCCAGGCCCTCCCGCTGCATGCGGGCGTTGGCCGAGCCGACCGCCGGATTCTGGCCGAACAGGAAGTAGCCCGAGCAGGCCCCCTCGATCTGCGCCTTGACCGTCGTGTAGGTGCTGTGGTCGCCGGTCAGCCGGGGCAGGTAGTCGAAGCAGAAGTCGTTGTCCGCGGTCGCCGCGTCGCCCCACCACGCCTTCAGCAAGCTGATCAGGTAATCGCTGGTGTTGGCCCAGAAGCCGTTCTGCACCTTCTCGGCTTCCACGTAGCTGGCCAGGTCGTTGTCCCGGCCGTGGTGCGCGAACGGCATCGGCAGGTAGCCGGGCAGCAGGTCGAACAGGGTCGGGATGTCCGTGGAGCCCTGGATGGAGGCGTGACCGCGCAGGGCCAGGATGCCGCCGCCGGGACGGCCCATGTTGCCCAGCAGCGCCTGCAGGATCGCCGCGGTGCGGATGTACTGCACGCCCACCGTGTGCTGGGTCCAGCCCAGGCTGTACACGAACGCGGTGGTCCGCTCCCGGCCGGAGTTCTCCGTGATGAGCCGGGCCACCTGGAGGAACTGCTCCTCAGGGACCCCCGCCACCTGCGCGACCATGTCCGGCGTGTACCGGGCGAAGTGCCGCTTGAGCACCTGGAACACGCAGCGGGGATGCTGCAGCGTCGGATCGCGGTCCGGCTCGGGGTGGGCCTCGGCGCCGCCGGAGCCGTGCGCCTCGCCCCGGGCCGCCTCCCGCAGCTCGCGGTGATGGTGCGGCTGCATGCCGCGGGCGCCGCTGGCCGGCGCGATGTCCTCGTCGCCCTGGTAACGCCAGGTTTCCCAGTCGTAGCTGCGCTGCTCCGGGTCCCACCCGGAGAACAGGCCATCGAGGTCCTCGGTGTCGCGGAACTCCTCGTTGAGGATGACCGGCGCGTTGGTGTACGCGACCACGTAGTCGCGGAAGTACTTGTCGTTCTGCAGCACGTAGTTGATCAGGCCGCCGACGAACGCGATGTCCGCCCCGGCCCGGATCGGCACGTGCAGGTTGGCCACGGCGCTGGTCCGGCTGAACCGCGGGTCGACGTGAATGACCTTCGCGCCGCGCTTCTTGGCCTCCATGACCCACTGGAAACCGACCGGGTGGGCCTCGGCCATGTTCGAGCCCTCGATCAGGATGCAATCCGAGTTGGCCAGGTCCTGCTGGAAGGTGGTCGCGCCGCCGCGGCCAAAGCTAGTTCCCAGACCGGGAACTGTGGAGGAGTGTCATATGCGCGCCTGGTTCTCGATCTGGATCGCGCCCAGCGCGGTGAACAGCTTCTTGATCAGGTAGTTCTCTTCGTTGTCCAGGGTCGCGCCGCCCAGGCTGGCGAAGCCCAGCGTGCGCCGGGTCCGGCGGCCGTCGTACTCGCTCTGCCAGCCCTTGCGCCGGGCGTCGATGACCCGGTCGGCGATCATGTCCATCGCCGTGTCCAGGTCCAGCGACTCCCATTCGGTGCCGCCCGGGCGGCGGTACAGCACCTGGTACTGGCGGGCGTCGCCGGTGGTGAGCTGCAGGCTGGCGGACCCCTTGGGGCACAGGCGGCCGCGGCTGACCGGGGAGTCGGGGTCGCCCTCGATCTGGGTGACCTTCCCGTCCTGGACGAACACGTTCTGGGCGCAGCCGACCGCGCAGAACGGGCAGACCGACTTCACGACCTTGTCGGCGGTGGCGGTCCGCGGCTTGAGCGAGGCGGTGCGGGCGCTCTTGGTGGACGCGCCGAGGCCGCGGCGGTCCGTCCCGGTCAGCTGCCGGTAGACGGGCCAGGACTCGATCCAGGTTCGCGCGCCCATCCAGCCCTCCTCGTCTACGAGGTCCCCGCCTGGTGCCTACTTAATCACTCTCCCGCCCTGTCACGCAGCCGGGGCCGGCGTTGCGGGCGGGGCGGGGCTGGATTGCGGCGGGGCGGGTTGCGGCGGCCGTGCTTACCGGGCCGCGCGGGTCCGCAGGTGGGTCGCCGCTTTATAGAGAGCCCCGGCTTGGGGCCCCAGCCAGTCCGCGTAGGACACCGACGCGGTGTCGCCGCCCTGCTGATAGCCGCCGATCACTCCGATCGCCGTACCCAGCCCGGTCACGGGACTGACATCGGCCAGCAGCGCACTGCCGCTCGTACCGGCAGTGAAGCCGTCACAGTCGAACTGCATCTGGACCGGACTGAACCAGTTCGCACGGTTCAGGCAGGTGACCGGGGCGCCTGTCGTCTCGGGGTAACCAGTGACCTGGACCAGCTGCCCCGCAGGCTGGCCGATGCCGAGCCGCTCGCCGCCGGTGAACGACTGCACGCTGGCCGCCGTTCCGGCCCGGCGGACGACCAGGAACGCGACATCGTCGTCCGGGCTAGCCGTCGCCAGCCAGGCCCGGTCCACGATCACTGAGGTAACCGTCCACACGCCGAACGGCGTGGCGCCGTCCCGGTAGCCCGGCACGAACGCGATCTGGCCCGCGGCCAGCCCGCTGACGCAGTGCGCTGCGGTCATCACCAAGTCACCGGATGGGCTGTTCACCACGCTCGCGGTACAGAAATGGCTCCCCAGCTGCGGGCGGCCGCCACGGTTGGTGGTCCGGCTGGTGATGTGCCCGGTGATGTGGAACAGGGCGCCCACCGCGGGGGACGTGCCGGGCTGAACCGCGCCGGGCGGAACCATCCCGGGCGGCATCACCGTCGTGTCGCCGGGCCCGCCGCCCAGCGTCCGCACGGCAGCCGCCGCGCGGGCGGCCAGCCGCCCCGCGGCCGGCCAGGCGGGAGTGAGCAGCGCCACGAGGAGCAGGCCGGTGCCGACGCCGGCCGTGAAGATCATCACCGCCGGGCGGCTCCGGCCGGGCCGGCCACTGCCGGACCGGCCCCCGCCGGGCCAGCCCCTGCCGGGACCCAGCCCCTGCCGGACCGGCCCCCGCCGGGCCAGCCCCTGCCGGACCGGCTACTGAGGTGCGGCTGCTCCGCGCGGCTCTGGCGTGCGCGCATCAGATCCCCTCGCGAGACCGGGCTCCGGCGTGCTGATCTCGGGCGTAGCGATCTCGGGCTTGGTGGCCTGGACCGTGGTGGCCTGGACCGTGGTGGCCTGGACCGTGGTGGCCTGGACCGTGATGGCCTGGACCGTGATGTCCTCCGGTACAGAGCCTGTCCCTCCGGCTCGTCCTGTGGCGGTGAGCAAGGCGGCGCCGAGCACAGCCGCGGCGAAGCCGAGCGCCCGGGCGATACCGGCTGGGCCGCCCGGCATCCGTTCCGCGAACACCGTCAGCCCGGCCAGGATCGGCGCAGCGTTGGTGATCAGGGTGGCGACACCAGCCGTGGCGAGGGCGCTGCCCCGCTGGAACGACAGTTGCAGGCACACGAAGGCTAGCCCGTGGCAGGCCAGCACCAGCGCGGCGAAGAGGAGCACGGGGTGCGTGCCGCCGACCGCCGCCTTGGTGGCCACGTCACCAGCCGAGTAGAGCAAGCCCGCAGCCACGGCGAGCCCGGCACCCGGCCGGAGCACGGCCGCGCCGGGGACCGCCGCTACCACCGCCAGCAGCACGGAGACCGCGACCCAACCGAACGGCGCCGCCCAGCCGGGCGTCGCCGGATGGCCGACCCCCGCCTGCAGGGACAAGCCGAGCAGCAGCAGGCCGCCCACGGACGCGGCCACGGCCAGGACTTCGCGGCGGGACAGCCGGCCGCCGCCGAACCGGACCAGCACGGCGAGCAGCCCTACCCCACCCGCCGAGGTGGCTTGCACCAGGGACAGCGGCGCGAAGCGGAGCGCGGCGATGTAGAGCGCCCATCCGCCGAGGCCCGTGACAAAGCCGGCCAGCCAGCGCCAGTTACTGAACAGGGCGGCCAGCGAGGCGAGCGGGCGGCGCAGGCTGAGCGCGGGCAGCCTGCCTGACGCCCGGTGCTGGACGTAGAAGCCGCAGCTGAGGGCGGCCGTGGAGAGCAGGGCCAGGACCAGCCCGGCGGCGAGTGTCATCGCGGGCTCGGCTGGACTTCCGGCAGCTGCGCTTCGGGTCGCTGCGTTCTGGCGGTGGCAGGTTCCTCCGGTCCGGGCAGGCCTGCTCCGGCGGCAGGATCCTCCAGCTCGGGCAACTCTGCACCGGGAACGAGGGAGGTAGATAGTGGCTCGCCCAATGGGGGCACGTCCGGTGCGCCTGGCGCCGGGGTCCATCCACGGCCCCGGATCAGCGTGGCGTGCGGCAGGTAACCCTCCGCGGCCATCGCCGCGACAGCGACCCTAGGCAGGTCCGTCCACGCTTGCAGGATGAGGTAGCGCGGCCGCCAGGCCGGGCCGAACTGGTCGTTGAACCGGAGCAGGTTGTCCAGTTGGAGGGCGAGAACCCCCTTGAGCCGGAGCAGCGCTCGGCGCTCCAGCCGGCGCACTCGCGGCAGTCCGGCCTCGCTGGCCAGCAACCCGGCGAAGGGCGAGAAGTTCAGCGAGACATGGCTGAACCCCGCGCCGCGTGCCCAGCTGGCCGCCCGCACGATGAGCCACGCCGTGAAGCCGTTAGGGGTATCCCGCCAGCGCGGCATGGTGGACAAAGACAGCGCCCGGCCGGGCTGGCACACCGCCAGGTGCAGGAAGCCGTTGACTCGGCCCTGTTCGTCTCGTCCGATTACGAACACCGCGTCCTCGCCGTCGAGCCGGAACAGGCTGTCCAGCTCCATCGCGAAGCCCTTGCGGGGCGCGTCACCCAGCCAGGCCTGCTCGACCGCGGCCAACTCGGCCCGCAGGGCCGCAGGCACCTGCCCGGCCATGATCACCTCGGCGCTGAATCCCTTGCGCTCCAGCCGGTGGGTGGCCTGCCGGGCGGCCCGCATCCGGCGGCCCTCCAGGGAGAACGCCGCGGTGTCGATGACCGCCTCGTCGCCGTGGTAGACCGGATGCAGTCCCTGTTCCCGGTAGCTCGCCAGCAGCCGGTCCGAGGCACCAAGCACCGCCGTGCGCCAGCCCCGGACCCGGGCATAGTCCAGAAAGGCCGCCAGGGCTTGACCCGCCTCCTCAGGCGGCCCCACCGGATCCCCGCTGACCAGGGCGATGCCCCTGACGACCCGGTAGGCGATGAGAGTCTGCCCAGTCAGGAACCATTCCTTGTCTGCCCGCAGGGCGAACGGCGCTAGCGTGTCAGCGCCCCAGCGGCGCACGATATCCGCGGCCTGCCCGCGCTGCCGAAGGTTGGGGAACAGGCGCTGGCGCCAGGGCCGCAGCCACACGGCTGCCGCCCAGAGCACGCCGATCACGACGATGGACAGCACGGACAGCGGGAACCATTCGGCGAACTCGCCGGGAAGCAGGTCCACATCGTGGGGCAACTGGCCGCCCATCGCGCGCAGGGTGTCGCGCACCGCGGCGGACAGGCTGAACGGCAGATCAGCGGCGGTCTGATAGGCCCAGAGCGCTACTACGCCGTACGCCAGCGCGAGGAGCAGCGGGCCGGCCAGCCGCAGCAGCGCCGACGGCCTGGCCGCGGGGTCGCCGCTGAACCGGAAGTCTTCCCGCCGTGCAATCAGGGCGATGGCCACCAGGCCGGTGACAACGGCCGCGGCGTAGTCCGGTCCGCGCAGCAGTTGCAGCAGTACCGAGAGGCCCAGCAGGCCAGCCGCCAGCCGCCAGGCCCGCTGGTTGCCGCGGGCCAGTCCCCGGGCCGTGATCAGCAGCAGCACCCCGGCCGGCACCAGCAGGATGTGCGCGGCCGGTGTCACGACGTGTGGCGCGAACCTGACCAGCGCGCCCAGCGTGCCGCCCAGCCGCGGGACCAGCGCGGACAGGAGGTCAGCCAGGCCGGCCAGGGCCACCAGCCAGCCGAGAAGGCGCGGTGTCAGTCCGCCTGGCCGACCGCTCCGGCCGAGCAGCGCCCCGCCTGCCCCGGCCAGGGCGGCCGCGATGTACACCGGCTGAAGGCGGACCGCCGCCTGCAGAGCCTGGCCCAGCGGCACCTGGCGGACCACGAATAGGCAGAACGTGTCCACCGCGAGCAGCCACAGGCCGGTCCCGGCGGCCAGGCTCAGCGCGGCGGTGAGCCGGTCCATCCGCACCGCCCGGGCGGCCAGGCCGAGCAGCGCCCCAGCCGCCCCGAACACCGCGAGGTAGCTGACGAGCGGGACGCTGTCCGCTCCTGGCAGCTCGTCGAGCGGCAACGCGTCCGCCACCCTGGGTCCGGGCCAGTGCGCCACACCCGTCCGCAGCAGGTACAGCCAGCCAGTGGCCGCCGTGGTGACCAGCAGGATGGCCATGCTGATCCCAGCCACCCGGTAGACGGGGTTTACCGTGTCATGCCGCTGCTTATCCATGGCTCATGTGATCCGATGCTGTGATGAGTGCCTGCGACATCTGCGCGCGCCACAGGCGCCAGTTGTGCTTTCCGGGTGCTTCAAAGAAGTGGTGCGGCACGCCCAGCCCGGCGAGTTCCGCGGCGAACGCGCGGTTCTGCACGGACAGCGCATCGCCGGCGCCGCTGTAGAACCAGAGAAATGTGTGGCCGGCCCGCAGTTGCGGGGCCACGGTGCGCACCCAGGAGGCCGGGCTGTTGTAGGCCAGCCGGGCCGCGCTGTGCCCGAACACCGCCGGTATGTGGTCCGCCCGCATGTAGCCCGACCAGCTTTCCAGCAGCCCGAACGTAGCGGGATGGTGCAATCCGATGTTCAGCGCCCCGTAACCGCCTTCGGACAGGCCCGCGATGCCGCGGCCTCGGGCGCCCGGGACCGTCCGGTACCGCACGTCGATCGCTTTGACCAGGTCATGCGCGACGAACGTCTCCCACGCATTGCCGCGGCTGACGCCGTTCGCCCATTCCTGGTCGGCCAGGAATGACCGGGTGCCCGTCGGGATGACGAGAATCATCGGCTTCATCCGGCCTGCCGCCACCAGCGTCGCCTCCACGGCACCCACCTGGCCGACGTTCACGAACTGCGCGGGCCCGCCGGGGAACCCGTGCAGAAGATAGAGGACCGGGTACCGCTGCCCTGGATGGTTCGCGTATCCGGGGGGCAGCACGACCGTCACGGGGTCGGGGTATCCGCCTATCGCGGGGCTGCGCACGGTGATGCTCTGCACAGTCGGCAAGATCACCGGGACCTGATGCGGGCCACCTGGCCGGACCACGGTGATGCTGTGCGGGGCGTTCGGCGGCGGGAAGCCCCGGTACTGCCAGAAGTTGGTCACGTAGCGGACGGCCCCGGTCGTGCCCACCACCGCCAGCACGGTCACCGCCACTGTGGCCAGCACCAGGGCCAGCCAGTGCCATGGGCGCCACCCGGGATTGGCCGCTGGCAGCGGGCTCCCCGGAGGCAGGCTTGCCGGAGGCTGGCTCGTCGGCACGGGGCTCTCGGGCACCGGGCTCTCCAGCACGGGGCTCTCCGGCCGCTGGCTCCTGGGAAGGCTCTGGGAGCCTGCTCTGTCCACGCTAAGAAGTGCAGCACCGGACACTCTCAGCAGGTTCAGAACTTCCGCTTAGCTCTCTCTCGGGCCGACCCCAGAGGCGCTCACCTCGTGCCACGCCAACGGTGTCCCGGCCACCTGCCCGGCGCAAGGCCGTCCGCACACCGGGGAACGTTATCGAATGTTTATCCGAGTAAGAGTAATCAACCTCAGATATTCGATAGTATGTTCGTATAGTTCAGCATCCAGGCTCACGATTCGCCATCCAGGCCGGGAGGTGAGTGCGACGTCAGCCGGACCAGCAGGCAAAGTACCGGTCCCTGCCCCGTCAGGCTCGCCCCCAGGCCGCACGGCCACGTCGGCGAGCCACGCGATGGGCATGTGCTGGGCCGGTGACCTCGCGATGGAGGAAGTACTGGCGGCCGCCGACCGCTTGCGGCGCACACGGGCTGGATACGACCTGCCCGCATGGGGTGAGCCGGAGCGGCCGGCCAAAGGTGCTCGCGCCCGCTTAGACAGGTCTCGTCCTACTGCTGGCCAGCCGGCGCGGGGCCCAGATGGGTCGAAGCACCCGAGCACGTCCCAGCCTGCGCGGAGCCAGCCCGCCCCGAACCCGCCCGCGCGCGACCCGGCCGCCCCGAACCCGCCCGCGCGCAACCCGGCCGACCTTGACCCGCCGGACGAAGACCCGCCAGACGAGGATTCACTGGCCGAGGACCCACTGGCCGAGGACGAGTTGCGGGCCGCCGTGGCCGGCGATGAGCCGCCGATGTCGAGCCCGGAGATTGCGGGCCATGTGCGCATCCAGCCCGGCGCCGACCTGGCCTCCTGGCTTGGTCAGGCGCAGCCGGGTCAGCAAGACGAGGCGGGCCTGGTCAACAGCATCACCGGATGGCGCAAGCTCACCTCGTGGGCTCAGGCGCAGGAACTGGCGGCGGTCGCCGAGCTCGGACGCCGCCGGGGCGTCATGGATGATCCCGGGCTCGATCGTGACCCGAGCCGGGAGCTTTCCGCGGAGTTCGCGTCCAGTGAGGTCGCGCTCGCCCTGACCCTGACGCAATGCGGGGCCGAATGGTGGCTGAGCCTGGCGGTCAGCATGTCCCGCAGGCTGCCCGCCACCTGGGCCGCGCTGAGCGAGGGAACGATCGACCTGGCGCGGGCCAAGCTCATCGATCTGTGGACCACGCCGCTCGACGATGACCTGGCCCGGGCGGTGGAACGCAAGGTCCTGGTCCGGGCGGGCCATCAGACCACCGGGCAGCTTCGCGCGTCCTTGCAGCGCGCCGTGATTTCCGTGGACCCGGCGGCCGCAGAGCGGCGGCGCACCGAGGCGGAAAAGAACGCCCGCGTCGAACTGAGCGGCGAGGAGAGCGGGACCGCCGAGCTTGCCGGGCACTTCCTCCCCGCCGCGCAAGCCTCCGCGGCCTGGACGCGGATCAGCGCCCTGGCCGAGGCGATGAAGGGTAACGGAGCGGGCGGTGGCATCGACCTGCTGCGAGCGCAGGTGTTCATCGGTCTGCTGCTGGGGACGGTCCCCCAGCCGCCGGGCCAGGCGGCCCCCGGGAACCCGGAGCCACCGGGAACACCGCCGGATGGTGACGGCCGCGCGCCCGGTGGCGGTGCAGGCACCCCTCCCCCAGACGGCAAGAGCCCCGCGCGCGGTGGCGGCGGAAGCACCCCTCCCCCAGACGGGAAAAGCCCCGCGCCCGAGAACGGTGGCGCCATCACGCCCAGGACCGAGACAGGTCCCGCGCCCGAAGGCCCAGCCAGCGGTAATTCTCGCGACGAGCATCCGCCTTCCGGCCCAGCCAGCGGTGCGTGCGAGACGAGCCGCCCCCCGGCTCGCCAGATCAGCAGCCGTGGTGCTGGCCGCCGATCCCGGCGCCGGGCGAAATCCCGTGGCCAGGCGCGGGCACCGGCAAGACGAAGGTCCGCCGCCCCGAGCTGAGCGTGTCCTGGCGGACGCTGGCCGGCTGGTGGGACGAGCCAGGCCAGCTCAGCCGGATGGGCGCGATCACGGCGGGGGTGGCGCGGGAACTGGCCCGGGCCGCGGCGGCCGATCCGGCCTGTACGTGGCGGGTGGTCGTGACCGACGCCGGGGGCCAGGTGATCACCGTGACCCGGGTTCGCTGGCCAGACCGCGGCCGGCGGAAATCGGGTCATCCGCCGGGGCCGGGTACTCAGCCAGCGGGCGCAGACGCTCACCGGCCCGGACCTGGTGTGGCCGGACCTGGCGTGGCCGGACCTGGCGTGCTCGGACGACTCACCGTGACCGTGCCTGTCACCGTCCTGGGCGAGCCGCTACCCAGCCACCTGTCCGCGTCCAGCAACTCTCCCGGCCTGGCCAAGGCTCTGCAGGCCATCCTGAGGGCTGCCACGGCGAGTCAGACCCCGGCGAGTCAGCATGCGGTGAGTCAGCACGGGACGAGTCAGCATGCGGTGAGTCCGCATGCGGACGGCGATAACGGGACACGTCATCACGGCAGTCCGTGTACGCACGCCCACGCAGTCCCCGGATACCGGATCCCGGGCCGGATGCGGGACCTGATCGAGGTCCGTGACCAGGTCTGCGGGTTCCCGATCTGCCGCCGGCCTGCGTCGCGCTGCGATCTCGATCACACAGTCCCCTACGACCAGGGCGGCCTGACCTGCCCGTGCAATATCTCCGGGGGCTGCCGCCATGATCATCGTATGAAGGGCTCGACGGCCTGGCGACTGCGCCAGCCCACGCCTGGCACGCTGATCTGGACCGCACCATCCGGGCTGTCCTGGACCGTCACGCCCGAAGCGCACGTGGCCTGACGCTGCCCAGAGAATGCCCCCGCCCGGCCGGACGGGCCTGCCAGGCGGGGGCGTGATTACTCAACGGAGCGGCTAGGGCTAATCCCCCAGGTAATCGGAGGGCACGTTGTGCCCCGGCACGGGGATCTTGACCTTGCTGGGCCAGCGGATGAACGCCCGGACCGGCCGCGGATGCGGGCCCAGCCGCAACTCCTGCACCACCCGGATACAGAGGGCAGCGACTATCTGACGCTGCGATTACGGACTGGGCGGGTGCCCGGCGGACGGCCGGCGGCGGCCGGTAGCCTGGTTTGAAAGCCACGTCCCCGGGCCGCGGGTCGGCCGTCGATGCGTGGCTGCGGAAAAGTACCTGGGGGAAGACCCAGATGGGAGATCAGCCGTGAGCCTGCCGGCGAGCCAGCGACGAATGCTAGACCGGATCGACCGGACGCTGAAGGACTCAGATCCCCGCCTAGCCGCGCTGTTCTCGATCTTCACCAGGCTCACCTGGGACGAGGAGATACCCCGGGTCGAAGAAATCCGGGCCAGGCTGGCCCGGTTCGGCGGCTGGATCGCGCTGCGCACGCTGCCGGTCCGGCGGCGCATCCCCCGCCCGTCCGACCGGGTGAAGGCGATCCTGTTCTTTCCCGCCGCCCTCGCCGCCGTGGCCTGCGCCCTGCTCATCGGGGGCAGCGGCCCGGCCGTCCACCGCTGCGCGGCCACGGTCCGGGCGCCCGCGAACGAACTCATCGTCAAGGCCCGGCAGTGCCGGCTCACGATGGTCCGCAATCCGGCCCCGATCTTCGCGCACTAGTTTTCTTGCCCTAACGGCTCGCCCGGCGCCGGTCACCGCCTACTGGGCGCTGCCGCCGCCCCGCCGCAGTACGTCGTACCCGACGAAGGTGAACATCGGCTGGCCGGCGGGCAGCGGCCTGGGTGTCCCCGCGAACCGGTGCGCGCCGACTCCCCAGCGCGTGCCCGGCTCTGAGACGCCGATCAGCTCGAACCCTTCCGCCGCGAACCACTCACAGATCTGCGGGATCAGATCGGGTTCACGCCGCCCCCGGGTCCACACCACCGTGCCACCCGCGGCGCACAATCCGGCACAACACCGGACGGTCCGGGCCACATCCTCGTCCGTGATGTTGCCGAACACGCCGCAGGCCAGCACGAGCCAGGCCGGGATCAGCCCGGCGTAGGCATCGGTCCGGGCCGCATCCCCGGTGACCACCTCGACCTGGGTCAGGCCCGCGTCCGCGGCGAGTTGGCGGGCCGTGTCCGCGTTCCGGGGATCAAGCTCCACCAGCCGCGCGGTCACATCACCGCCGCGCGGATGCCCGCGGAGCACGCCGATCAGGTCCCGGCCCTGTCCCGCGCAGATGCTGATCGCGGTCATCGGCCCGGGCGGCGCCTGGTCGAGCGCCTCGGTGATCCGGGTCTGGACCGCGACGAGCCGCCGGGCGAGCGGCGTCCCGGGATCGTCGTAGGCCTCGTGCCAGGCGGCCCAGTCCCGGCCCGCGCTGGCACCGTCCCGGCCCGCGCTGGCACCGTCCCGGCCATCATTGTCCGGGCCAGCGCTCATCGCGCCTCGGTCACCCACACCATCCGGCGGCCCTTTTCCCCGGGCGCCTCCGGGTGATGCGGATCGATCCGGTCCAGACGGTAGCCCAGCTTGCGCGGGATGGCCGCGCTGGCCTGGTTCGCCTCGTCACAGTGGATCTCGGCCCTGGTCACGCCGGGCAGGCCCAGGGCCACCTCGGTCAGCATCCGGGCCGCTTCCGTGCCCACGCCCCGGCCGGCGTGCCGGGCGTCGACCCAGTAACCGATCTCGATCCCGCCTTCCCCCACCCGGCGGTGCAGGCCGATCTCCCCGACGATGGTGTGCTCAGGCGGCAGCAGGATCGAGTAGATGAAGTCCGAGCCGGTCTCCCACAGCTCGTCGGCCTCGGCCGCCCGGATGAGCTGGGTCCTCGGCTCAGCGGCTTCCCGGGTCGCCCAGGCCATCCAGGGCTTCAGGTAGTCCAGGCTGGCCCCGACGGCCAGCGCGATCCCCTCGGCGTCACCGGCCCGCACCCGGCGCAGCACCAGCCGCTGCGATAGCACTTCCTCGGCGGGGCTCCCGGCTGGCTCCTCGGCTCCGTGGCCGGTCCCGTGATGCGCGGGGTGGCCGCCGTTTCCAGCTGCAGCTCGCTCAGTCGCTGGGGACATGCTTCATAGTAAGCAGCCCCGCGATGGCTAGGCCGTGGAAGGGCCGGTCCCGTGACCGCGATCACTGCCGACTGGGAGCGGCCCGTCCACCAGGAACGGAGCCGGATCGTCCCCGACGATGACGCCGCCGCCATGGCCCCAGGTCAGGTAGCGCCAGGACAGGTTGAGCAGGGCGGACAGACGGTTGCGGTTACCCAGCAGCGTGAGCAGGTGCAGGGCCAGCCACGCCAGCCAGGCGAGCGTGCCGCGCATCTTGACCCGGTGCGGCAGCTCCACCACCGCGGACCGGCGCCCGATCGTGGCCATGATGCCCTTGTCGTGGTACGCGAACGGCCGGGCAGGCCCGCCCGCGGCGAGCCGCCGGATCTGCCGGGCCGCGTGCCGGCCGGCCTGCAGCGCGGGCTGCGCCAGCTGCGGCAGCGGCTGGTCCTCGATCAGCGCGATGTCACCCAGGGCGAAGATGCGGTCCTGGCCGAGCACCCGCAGGTCGGGTCCGGTCAGGATCCGCCCGCCGCGCCCCTGTGGCAGCTCCCAGCCGGCCACCTCGGCGGGAGCCGAGACTCCGGCCGCCCACACGGTGACGTCGCTGGGCAGGTCCTCCCCGTCGGCCAGGATGACCCGGTCGCTGCGCACCTCCCGGATGGCGGTGGCGAGCCGGACCTCCACGCCACGCTCCTCCAGCTGGCGGCGCGCGTACTCGCGCAGCCCGGGATCGAACGGCAGCAGCAGGGCATCCGCCTGCTCGACCAGGCGGATGTGCACCGAGGCCAGGTCCACCTCGGGGAACGCGGCGTCCAGCGCGGTGGTGCGCAGTTCGGCCAGGGCGCCGGCCAGCTCGACGCCGGTCGCGCCGCCGCCCACCACGGTGAAGTTCACGTTCTTGCCGGGGCCGGCGATGTCCAGCCTCTCCAGCCGGGCCATCAGGTGGTTGCGCAGTTCGACAGCGTCGCGGCGGGTGTACAGGCCGAGGCTGTGCTCGGCGGCCCCGCTCACCCCGTAGTAGGCCGCGGACACCCCGGTGGCCAGGATCAGGTAGTCGTAGCCGAACTGCCCGCCGTCCGCGAGCGTGACCCGGCGGCGGTCCGGGTCCACCCCGGTGACCTCGCCCAGCCGGAACCGGGCGCCCCGCTTGCGAGTGAACGCCCGGGCCGGGTAGGACACGTCCCCAGGGTTCAGCCCGCCCGTGGCCACCTGGTAGAGCAGCGGCTGGAACGTGCTGTACAGGTTGCGGTCGATCAGCAGCACCCGGTACCCGGCCCGGTCCAGCTCCTGCACCGCCGCCATCCCGGCGAACCCCGCACCCACCACGATTACCCGCGGAGCGTCACCGGCCGCCTGCCGGTGAGCGCGCCGCCACAGTCCTGTCACGTCGATCCCCGATCGTCTGCTTACTGCCTGGTACAACAGCGGCAGTGCCGAGAACATGCCGTGGCCGCGGCGGCCGGTGACCTCCCCGGAAACCCGCGCTGACCTGGGCAGATTTCTGCAGCAGGGGCCGGAATGGATCACGACCCGGAATCAATGGCCGACGGCATGTTTATCTTCTGCTCAGCGGGCACGAATGGGGCGCCTGCGCTTCCCCCCGGAGCACCGGCACCGGAGGTGATCATGACGAGGACGGCCGTTCGCCGTCGCCCGGCTGGCCTGGATGCTCAGCCCTTCCCCGGCCCGTCCGGGGAAGGCGCGGATCTGGGTCTGCCGGCGCCGTGGTCGCGTGCGGACTTGCTCAGCCGCGGCGACACCGAGCTCCTGGAGCTCGTCAATTCGGAACCCATCGGGAGTGCCGTGCGCAGCGCGGCGTGCGAGATCCTGGTGACCCGCTATGAGGCGCTGGTCCGCTCGTGCGTGCTGCGCTACCGGGACAGCCCGGAATCAGTCGAGGAACTGATGCAGGTCGGATACGTCGGCCTGCTCAAGGCGATCAATAATTTCGACCCCGCGTTCGGCGGCGCGCTCGCCGCCTACGCGCAGCCGTGCATCAGCGGGGAGATCAAGAGGCACTTCCGTGACAAGAGGTGGCAGGTCCGGGTGAAGCGCTCGGCCCAGGAGCTGCTGCTCGAGATGCGGAAGGCCACTGGTGACCTCGCGCAGGAACTGGGCCATGCCCCCACCGACGCGGAGCTGGCCCGGCACCTGGGTGTCACCGACGAGGAACTGCACGAGGCCCGCCAGGCCGACATGTTCTTCCACACGTCCTCGCTGGACGCCCCGCTCACCCAGGCGGACGGCCCGGCCAAGCTCGCGGACCTGATCGGGGAGGACGATCCCGAGCTGGAGCGGGCGGTGGACATGGACGCCGTCGGCGCGCACTGGAACGAGCTGCCGTCGCGTGAGCGGCGGATCCTGCTGATGCGGTTCTACGGCAACCTGACCCAGGCCGAGATCGGCGAGCGCCTCGGCATCTCCCAGATGCACGTGTCCCGCCTCCAGGCGGGAGCCCTCCGCTACCTGCGGGGATGCCTGCTCGGCGGGGACAGCGGCGACGACAGCGCGCCTGCTCGCCTCAGCGGCGCATCGTTAACTGAAACAAGGAGAACGGCATGAAGACCGCCACGGGTCTTGCCCTGGTCGCCATCGGCGCCATTCTCGCCTTTGCCGTCACCGGCCACCCCGGCTGGCTGAACGTGCAGGCGGCCGGCTGGGTGCTGATGCTGGTCGGGCTAGCCGGGATGTTCGTCCCGCGGCGCGGCTACGGCTGGCTGAAGCGGCGGGTGGTGCGCAGGCCTATCTCCGCGCGCCGCACGGTCGTGGCCAGCAACGGCAGCGGCCTGCCGGCCGCCACGGCCCTGCCGCCCGGCACCGTGGTGCTCACCCCGGAGCAGGCGGCGGAGGTACAGGCCGGCGCCCTGGTGGCCGAGCCTGACCCCGAGGTCTTTCCCGGCCGGCAGCTGAGCAAGGCCGAAGCAGAGGCGCAGATGACTCCGGCCAGCCCGCTGGCTTCCACCTCAGAGACCATCGAGGAATACCTGGAGGAGTAGCGGCAGGGCGGCATCCCCGGCGGGCGGCACAGCACTGTCCCGCAGGCGGATCGCCGGATCCCCTCCCGGCCGCTCTCCCCCCGTAACCGGGCCGCCGGGCCAGTGCGTGGCTTCACTGGCCCGGCGGTTCGGCCACCCGCAAGACCAGCATGGTCATGTCGTCGCGCAGCTCGTTGCGGCAGAACTCCACCACCAGTGACTGCAGCCCGGCCACGATTTCCCGGGGCGCCTGCCCGGCCAGCCCGGCCAGCTCATCGGTGAGCCGGTCCTCGAAGTAGGTCAGCTCGGGGCTGCGCGCCTCGGTCACCCCGTCGGTGAAGAAGAACAGCACATCCCCGGGCTCGAGATCGACCTCCTCACGGCCGGCCTGGACCGTGGGGAACAGCCCCAGCGGCAGCCCGCCCGGGCTCATGATCGTGGTCCGGCCGTCGGGGCGGACCAGCACCGGGCCGGGATGGCCGGCGCTGCCCAGCACCACATGCAGCCGCCCGTCCTGCCACCGCAGGTGAGCGTTCTTCGCGGTCACGAACCGGTCGCCGAACTCCTCGGCCAGCATGACCTCGTTCGCCTTGTCCAGGACCTCGGCCGGATCGGCCGACCAGTGCGCCAGGACCCGGATGGCGTGCCGCGCGGCCGCGGTGACCGCCGCGGCCTCCTCACCCTTCCCGCAGACGTCGCCGATCGCCACCCCCCAGCCGCCGGGGGTCCGGTAGACGTCGTAGAAGTCGCCGCCCACCTCCAGGCCCTCGGTGGCCGCCACGTAGGCCGCCGCGATCTCCACCCCGGGAATCTGCGGCAGATCGCGCGGCAGCAGGCTCGCCTGGAGCGCGTCGGCGATCTCGGTGTGCCGCCGGAACATCCGGTCCACCCTGATGGCCAGGGCCAGCTGCTCGCCGAGTTCCTCCACCACGCCGAGGTCGGCCATCTCGAAATGGCCCTCGCTGGCGTTGCGGGCCAGGGTCAGCGTGCCGTAGGTGTGCTCCCCGTCGGACAGCGGCACGCAGAGCACGGACGTGGCGTCCAGCATCATCATGACCGGCACGCCGTGCGCCCCGGCCCCGAGGATCCCGGCGTCCTCCGCGTGCGCGATCAGCAGTGAGCTGCCCGACTCGTGCACCTGGCGGGGGGTCGTGCCCGGCGCCGGGTCCACCGCGGCGACCGCGTTGGCCAGGTCCGAGGGCTGGTCCTCGGGCCCCATGACGAACTGCCGGCGCAGCCGCTGCCGCCGCTCCACGTCCACGATCACCCAGGCGGCCAGCTCGCTGGCCAGCAGCCGGGCACAGCGCTGCAGGGTCACCGACTCGCTGTAGGTGGCGTTCTCCAGGAACAGCCTGGTCGCGGACGTGACCAGGTCGTAGCGGTGAATCATCGCCTCCATGAGGCGGGCCGGGCTGTCCGGGCCGGGCACCGGAGCCGGCCCGGATACCCGGTCCTGGTCCGCATCCGCACCCTGGTCCGCGTCCGTACCCTGGTCCGCTCCCCCGCTGGTCACACTGGCACCAGGCCCACTGGCACCAGCCACACTGGCCCCCGCCACGCTGGCCACCACGACCAGCTGGTCGGCGTCCCCGCGCAGCCGGGCCAGCCCGGCGGTCAGCTCGGCGCCCGCCGGTCCCTCCGGGTGGAGCAGCCGGCACTGGATCCGCCGGATCCGGCCGGTCCGCGCGACCGCGGCGAGCTGGCTCTGCACCGCGGCCCGCGACTGCAGATCCACGAACGCGGTGAAGAGCTTGCCGACCGCGTAGCCGGGCCCGGAGCCGAGCAGCTCGCTGGCCCTGGTGTTGACCCGCTGGACGGTGGAGTCCGCGCCGAGCAGGAACATCGGCACCGGCGCGTCCTGGAATACCGCGCGCAGCAGCCGCCGCTCCGTGAGCAGGGCCTCCGGGCCCGCGCCGCCGGCCTGGGCCGGTGCGGGAGCAGGTCCGACCCGCATCGCGCCGAGCACATCCACGGCGGTGTCCAGTTCCGCGAACGCGGCCTCCAGCACGGCCCCGGCGTCCGCGCCCGGCATGGCGGCGGCCTGCCGGAGTCCGGCGTAACGCTCCTTGAGCGCGGCCACCTCCAGATCGAGCTCTGGTGGCCCTGCGGGGTGCGGCATCGAGGTCCATTCGCAGCGGGAACGAGCGGGAAACGACAGGGATGCTGGGTGCGCGGGCCGCGCAGGTTAGGCCGCGACGGCCCGGGGTAGCGGACAGCTGACGATCCAAGCTAACCCGGGATCACGGTAGCCGGATCCGGGTGGAGTCCTGATCGTCACCGTATAGCGGCTGAGACGCTCCGCAGCCGGCGCACCGGCCTGCCTGCTTGGCAGCGGCCGGTGTCCGGGGTTATAGTGCTCGCAGTGTCTACGACGCAGGCACGCCCCCACGCCGTCTGGCGTGGCTGGAGAGGCGTGCTTGCCATGGAAATTTTTCCCCCGGCTCAGCCTGGACTTTCGTAGCCTGCACTCTTAACTGCCTCTTCGGCGACTCGTGGCGTACACCGCGTGGGCGACCCCCCAACGAGGAGGCACCTCACCATGAAGATTGCCCTGGTCACATTGCAGGGGAACCCGTTCGGCCAGACCCCGGAGGCCGGACCGGATAGGCAAGACCGCCGGCTGGCTTCCCTGGTTTCCGCCCTGGCCGAGCAGGATCACGAGGTCACCGTCTACGCGCGCCGTGACTCGGACGCCCAGCCGGAGAAGTCCGAGCCCGCGGCGGGCGTCACCGTCGAGCACGTGCCCGCCGGGCCCGCCCGCGAGCTCCCGGCCGATGGCCTGGCCCCGCACGCCGCGGAGTTCGGCCAGTACCTGGCGCGGCACTGGCAGCACGACGCACCCGACGTCGCGCACGCTTACTTCTGGACCAGTGGGCTCGCCGCCCTGGCCGGTGCCCGCGACCTGGGCGTGCCGGTCGTGCAGACCTTCCTCTCGCTCCAGGCCGGTGACCCGGCCCCGGCCCCGGTGGCCCAGCCCGCCCGGGCCCAGTCCGCCCGGGCCCAGTCCGCCCGGGCCCAGAGCCGCGCCGCCGCCGAGGGCACCGCCCGGCTCCGCCTGGAGCCGGTCATCGCCCGCAGCGTCCGCGCGGTGCTCGCCAGTTCCTCCAGCGAAGTGTCTGCGCTGGCCCGGCTGGGCGTGCGGCGGGACTCCGTCCGGCTTATCCCGCGCGGCGTGGACACCGGGACGTTCTCCCCGGAAGGCCCGGTGGCCCAGCGGGGTGACCGGCCCCGGCTGCTGTGCGTGGCCCCCCTCGCTCCCAACCAGGGCGTGGACGTCGCGGTCCGTGCGCTAGCCGACATCCCCGGGGCCGAACTGGTCATCGCGGGCGGCCCGGAGCACGGCAAGCTGCGCGGGGACAAGGGGTACCGGGCGCTGCTCCGGCTGGCCAGCGAGCTGAACGTGCGGGACCGGGTCATCTTCCACGGCAGCGTCAGCGACGCCGACCTGCCCGCCCTGCTCCGCTCCGCCGACCTGCTGGTGGACGCGCCGACCGGCGAGCCGTTCGCTACTGTCGCGCTAGAGGCCATGGCCTGCGGCACCCCGGTCGTGGCCTCAGCGATCGGCAGCCACCTGGACACCATCATCGACGGCACCACCGGCCTGCTGGTTCCCCCCAGCCGCCCCGGGCTGATCGCCCAGCGGATCCGCACCCTGCTGGCCAGCCCGATGCTGCTGGAAGGCTTCGGCATCGCCGCTGTGGACCGGGCCCGGGCCCGCTACTCCTGGGACCGGATCGGCCAGGAGACGCTGGCCATTTACGAGCGCTCCGCCGCTTAGGTCAGCCACCGCACCACCCGCACCGCCCCACCCCCTGGTGGCGGTGCGGGACCCGGCGGCCGGGACGGGCTCAGCCCGCCCCGGCCTCCGGCGCGTCCGCCCCCGGGGTATCTGACCCCTGGGACGCGATGATCTCCTGGGCCACCTCGGTCATGGTGACGTGCCGCGCCGCTGACCTGGCGCGCATCTGCTGCCAGGCCTCATCCGCCGTGCAGCCGCGCGCGTGCATCAGCACGCCCCGGGCCTGATCGAGGAGCGCACTGGACTCGACGGAATCGCGCAGCCGCAGCACCGTCCGCTGCACCCCGTCGTAGGCGTCCGCGTTGCCCATGACCGCCCCGCCGAACGCGACGAGCAACTCGGCGAGCGGGAGCTGATCCGGGTCGAGCGACCGGGGCCGGGCACCGAACATGGTCAGGGTCAGGGCCTGCTCCCCGTGCCGCTGGGCCAGCGTGACGCAGCACCGGACGCCCCGGGCCAGCGCCGCGGCCGCGAATCCCGGCCAGCGCTCCTCATCCAGCGTGTCCGGGCAGCTGACCGGGTCGCCGGCGGCCAGCGCGTCCAGCCAGGGCGCGGAACCCGTCGTGAGCTGGAGCTCGAACAACTCGGCGAGGTCGGGATGGCTGGCCGCGCTGACCACCGGCTCGGTGTCGCGCCACACGGCCGAGGCGGCCCCCGAGCAGCCCGGGACCTGCCGGGACACCAGCCCCACCAGCTGATTCAGTGACCGGGAGGCCGACCCGCCCGTCATGCTGAGCAGCTCACGGGCCCGGCGGGCCAGATCCTCTGTCGCCACGCCGCCTCCCGTCTGCTGCCTGCCCAGGGTCCTGCCAGGTGGCCAAGCCATCCGGCGAGCGTGAGACCGCCTAACTATTGCAGGATGGCACACTACTCACAATTGGCCACGGCGCGGAGCCACAACCCGGAGGTTGAGACTGGTACTTCACCAGTTCAGGGCGACCAGCTCGGGGCGGGTGCAGACCGGGCCCGCGCTGCCGGGCGCCGCCGCCCCGGCCTGCCCGCAGACCGCCAGCAGGATCCCGCCCGACTTCGGGCCGGTGCTGCCGCCGACCCCGGACAGATCCACGAAATAGTGCGGCCACGGCAGGTCGGAGTTGGTCCAGACCACCCGGCCGACGGCCACGTCGTAGCCCCACGCATCTCCCTGGGCCCCCTGGTCGAGGCCGAGCACCACGCCATCGCGCACAGCATAGAAGCCGGACGTCCCGGTGGTCGATCCACCGGACACGTGGGCCTGGGTGCGGCCGGTATCGGGGTCCACGCCCGCCAGGCTGCTGCCGTCGGTGAGGTAAAGCAGCCGGCCGAGGGTATCGGCGTTCTCGGGCACCGCGCCGGCCCGCCGCCAGAGCTTGCGCCCCGTCGTGGCGCTGTAGGCGATGGTGCCCTTGGCGTCGGTGAACACCACCACGCCGTCGAACACCCGGCTCAGCACCCCGCGGAAGGACCTGCCCGGCGGCCGGATCAGCCGCTGCACGCCGGACCGCAGGAATATCTTGCGCAGCTCCCGGACCGGGCCGTTGCTGAGGTAACCGCCTGTGGACACGGTCAGGTACAGATCGTTGCCGCTGACCTTCCACGCCTGGGCCGCGGGCCCCGTCGGGCGGCTCCACAGCACGTCCCCGGTCCGGTTGCTGTAGCTGGTCACCGCGGTGCTGCCGACGATCACCGTACGGCCGGAATCCGCCGCGACGGCCCCGCCGAACGCGGCGGCCGGGTAGGAGCGGATCAGCCGCCCGGTGCCGCTGTCCAGGACCACCTCGTGACGCGTGCCCGCGGCTCCGGCCCGCCGCCCCGGCACGTCGACCCCGGCGGTGACCACGCCCGGCCAGACCCGGACCGACACGATCCGGGAGCCGGCCTGGAAACCGGCCAGCGAGCTCTCCCAGGCCGGCGCGCCCGAGCGGGACTGGTAGGCGAACACGGTGGTGCCGATGCCGATCGCGGCCACCCGCGCGCCCATGGCCGCGTACGCCTCACCCTGGGCCGGCGTGGTGCCGGCCAGCCCGGACTGGGCCACCCAGTGGCCGGGCAGCAGCCGGACCCACCGCGCCATGCCCGCGGACTCGCAGGCCTTGCTGGTGCACGGCCGGGCTGCGGACGCCGGGCCGGGCACGACCGCCAGCGCCACCAGGATCGCGATGAACGACCCGCGGCTCAGCCACGTCAGCGGCCCGCCGCGCAGCTTCATCAGCGACCCGTTCGCCAGCGACCCGCGCCGCAGTTTCACCAGCCACGCTGGCGTCACGTCACAGTCTCCGTTCAGGCCAGTAAGGTTTCCCCGGGGTGCCGCTTAGCAGAAGTACATAAAAGAAGGTAGGGAGATCATGGCCGATCGCGCACCGCTTCCGTACGACTTCCTCCCCCCAGTGCCGTCCTTCACGGTCCTGAGCGACGACGTCGCCGACGGCAAGCAGATGAGCAACGCGCAGGTCTACAACAGTTTCGGCATGTCCGGGGACAACATCTCGCCGGGGCTGCGCTGGTCCGGCTTCCCGGCCGAAACCCAGGGCTTCGCGGTCACGTGCTACGACCCGGACGCCCCGACCGGGTCGGGGTTCTGGCACTGGCTGGTGGTCAACATCCCGGCCACCGTGACCGAGCTCCCGGCCGGCGCGGGCGCGGCGGGCGGCGCCGGCCTGCCCGCGGGCGCCTTCTCGGTCCGCAACGACTACGGCACCAAGGACTTCGGCGGGGCGGCACCCCCGGCGGGTGACCCGCCGCACCGCTACGTCTTCGCCGTGCACGCCGTGGACACCGGGAAGCTTGGCGTCAACTCCGACGTCTCCCCCGCTGTGACCGGCTTCAACCTGCGCTTCCACACCATCGCCCGCGGGCTGCTGGTCCCGGTGTATGGGCACTGACCACGAAAAGTTCCGTTGCGGGCCTTGAAAAAGGCACCGGGCGCCCGGGTGACGCGGTGATGGTCACCCGGGCCCGCCGCGGGCCGTGATGCCGGTGAGCCGGTCCCCGTTCGACCCGGTCGCGGCCGATTACGACGCGGGGCGCCCGTCCTACCCGGACGGCGTGTTCACCGCCATCGAGCGGGCCTCGGGCCGGCTTCCCGGGGCGGTGGTGCTGGACGTGGGCGCGGGCACCGGCATCGCCACCCGGCAGCTGGCCGCCCGCGGGGCCCGGACGGTCGCGATCGACTTCGGCGAGCTCATGCTGCGCCGCGCCCGGGCCCGCAGCCCCGGCCTGATGTGGCTCCAGGCGGACGGGAACACGATGCCGATCCGGTCCGGGTCCGTCGACCTCACCTGCTTCGCCCAGTCCTGGCACTGGTTCGACCAGCACCGGGCCAGCCGGGAGGTGGCCCGGGTGCTGCGCCCGGGCGGCTGCTGGGCGGCCTGGTGGAGTCACGCCTGGGCGGACGGGGAGGACTGGTTCGAGACCTACCAGGACCTGATGGAGGCGGCCTGCCCCGGCTACCGCCGGCATCACCGCGACCCGGACTGGAGCGAGGAGGGCATCGCCAGCACCGGGCTGTTCGAGCCCGGCAGGCGGGTCGTGGTGCCCTGGACCCGGCAGGTGGAATCGGCGACCTGGATGGCCGAGGAGCGCAGCAAGTCCTACATCGCGCAGCTCGCGCCGCCCATCCGGGCCCGGCTGCTGGGCCGGATCGAGGAGCTGCTGGCCACGCACTTCCCCGGGATCGCGATGATCGTGCCCTATCAGACCCGGATGTGGCTGGCCCGGCGGCGCTGACTCAGCCGGGGTCCTCCACGAACGCGTAGTCGCCCAGGAAGTCCCGCAGCGCGGCCTGCCGGTCCAGCAACCCGGGCAGGGCCGGTCCCAGCTCTTCCGGGCCGAACTCGAGCAGGTCGGCCCGGACGTCCGCGATCACCTGCGACATCCCCGCCACCAGCGCCCGCGGGTCGGCGGTGCCTTCCAGGTCACGGTCGGCCCGGTCCAGGATCTCCGCCCGGACCAGCGCGTCGGCCAGTTCCTGGGAGCAGCCCAGGCCCGCCTCGAGCAGGTCGGCCCAGCCGCGGCAGAGCGTGCGGCGGCCCCGGCCGGTCCGGTAGCCGGTGTACACCGCGTCCCACTGGCGGCGGATGAACTCCGCCCAGCCGAGGTCGGCCAGCTCACCCGGGTCATGGTCGTACACGCGCTTACCTTAACCGGCCGTCACGGCGCCGCGGCCGGCAGCGTGGCCACATGCTCACCGCACCGGCCCGGGTCGTAGCCGGGCAGGCTGGCCAGCTGGGCGGCCAGCCACGGCGAGGAGAGCACCCGCAGCAGCCCGTCCACCTCGCGCGTGCCGAGCTGGCCCGCCGGGATGACCAGGTCGAAGCGTTCCTCGGCGAGCGGCACGAAGCCGAGCCCGTAGGCCAGCGCGGCCGGCTCGCTGGCCACGCCGGCGTCGGCCAGGCCAGCCGCGGTGGCCGACGCCACCTGCAGGTGCCCGGTGGCGCGGGTGGCGTAGCCGCACAGCGCGGCGGGCTTCACCCCGGCCCGGTCCAGTTCGCGGTCCAGGACCCGGCGCGCCTCGGATCCCTCCTCGCGGTTGACCACCCGCAGCCCGCGCTCGGCCAGGTCCCCGACCCCGCGGACGCGGCCGGCCAGCCCGGGCCGCAGCACCAGGCCCTCCCGCCAGGACGCGAACCCGACCACCTCCGCCCCGGCCCGGGCCAGCTGGCCGGCCGCGAGCTGACGCAGGTGCGTACCCGCCGCGTGGACCAGCCCGGCCGCGGCCAGCCGGAGCGCCTCACCACTGCTGCACGGCCACCAGCTGAACGCGATCGGGGGGTCGAGCAGCGCCAGCGGGGTCTCCAGCAACGGCAGGGCCGGGTCACAGCCCGCCACCACCAGCGTCGGCCGGGGCGGCCCCAGCGGCCGCACCGGGGTCGCCGGGGCCGGCCCGGACGGCATGGCGACGAGCCCGCCCGCCGGCAGGAACCCGGCCCGGATGGCGGAGTCCGCGGCCAGGGGCAGCGCCACGAACGAGTCCCCCACCTGGGCCAGCGTGACGCGGGCCCCTTCCTCGCCGAGCGGCGCCACCGGCCGGGCCCCGACCACGGGCGCGGGGACACCCGGCCCGAACAGCTCCTCGACCGTTACGCCCAGCGCGCTGGCCAGGGCCAGGGCCACCCGCAGCGACGGGTCGGAATGCCCGGCCTCGACCGCCGACACGGCCTGCCGCGACACGCCCGCCATCCCGGCCAGCTGCTGCTGGGAGTAGCCGCGGGCCTGGCGCAGCATGCGCAGCCTCGCGCCGCCCGGCTCGGGCCTGGCCGGCCCCGGCGTGGCTGGCCCCGTGCCCGCCGGGATCAGGCCGCTCACGTTGGCACCTCCTCGGGGCGGCTGACCCGGATCCCGTCCGGACCGAAGCACGGCGGGTCCAGCACCGTGAACTCGAAGTCCCGCCCGGCGTCGGGCGGCTCGGGCAGCCGGACCGGCACCAGCGTCCCGGCCGTCTCGACGCTGGCCTCCCAGCCGGCCCCGGACGGGCGGCAGGACCGTACCGGGCCGGCCAGCACCAGGCCCCGGCCGGGCTGACGGCCCGCCACCACCCGGTCCGGGTGCACGCCCGCGACGACGCTGGCGCCGCCCTCCGCGGCCGGCACGAAACCCCGGTAGCCGACCAGCTCGGCCACGCGGCGCGCCGCGGGTGCCGCCACCACCTCGGCGGGCGGGCCGGTCTGCAGGATCTGCCCCCGGTCCAGGACCGCCATCCGGTCCGCGAAGGCCTGCGCGGCCTCAAGCTCGTGGGCCACCAGCACGGACGGCACCTGCCGGGCCGCGACCTGCTCCCGGACCAGCTCGGTGAGGTCGCGGCGCAGGCCGGCGTCCAGGCCGGTGTAGGGCTCGTCGAGGAGCAGCGCGTCACACCGGCTGGCCAGCAGCCGGCCGAGCGCGACCCGGTGCGCCTGGCCGCCGGACAGCCGGGCGGGGCGGTCGTCCAGCATCCCGGCGATGCCCAGCCGCTCCGCGATCCGGGCGATTTCCTCCCGGCCGGTGCCCTGAGCGGGCGCATAGGACAGGTTCTGCCGTACCGACAGGTGCGGGAACAGCGCCGGATCCTGGCGCAGCAGGCCGACCCGGCGCTGCCACGGGGGCACCTGGCGACGCGGCGCGGCGGTCCTGGTCAGCACCCGGCCGTTCAGCACCACGGTGCCCCGGCCGGGGTCCACCAGCCCGGCGATGGCCTCGAGGATCGTGGTCTTCCCGGCCCCGGACGGGCCGAACAGGGCGAGCCGCTCCCCCGCGGCCACGGCGAAGGCGGCCGACAGCCGGAACTCCCGGCGGTCAACCTCGACGTCGGCCTCGAGCACGCGCGCTCCAGATGTAGGCGGCCAGCGGCAGCGGCAGGGCGACGACCAGCAGGACCAGGGCGAACGGGAGCGCCGTGGGCAGCCCTGTCTCCTGCAGGGTCGTCCAGATCTGCAACGGTATCCCGAACGGGTGGTACGCGATGATCACCACGGCGCCGAACGCGCCCATGGCCCGCGCCCAGGCCACGGCCAGCGCCATGGCCAGGCCGGGGGCGGCGAGCGGCAGCGTGACCCGGCGCGCCACCCGGGACGGCCGGTCGCCGAGCAGCGCGGCCTGCTCCTCGATGGCCGGCTCGACCGAGGCGAACGCGGCCTGCGCGCCCAGCACGTAGTACGGGGCCGACTCATACACCTCGGCGATGACCAGGGCCAGGAACGTGTTGGTCGCGGACAGGTGGACGTGGCCGAGCAGCTCGCCGATGGGGGTGTACGGGCCCACCATGAAGATCAGCAGCAGGCCGATGACCAGCGGCGGCAGCAGCAGGCTGCACAGCACGCCCGCCTCCCAGACCCGGGGGAACGGCAGCGAGCCGCGGGCCAGCTTCCAGGCCAGCGGGGTACCCAGGACCAGCAGCACGCCCAGCGTGATCGCGCCCGACTCGACCGACACGACCAGCGGGTCGAGCGCACCCGGGACAGACAGCGCGGCACTGACCTGGGACCAGGACAGGTGGGCCAGCAGGGTGATCACCGGCCCGAGCAGGGCGACCCAGATGACCGCGGTGCCGGCCAGCGAGGCGACCCCGCTGGCCGAGCGCACGGTCCGGCGCAGGGCCGACCCAGCGAACTGGGCCGGCGGGCTAGCCGCCCAGCTCACTGCGCACGGCTGAGGGAACCGCGCTGCTGTCGCCGGTGACGGTCGGGGTGATCAGCGTGAACCCTCCCTGCTTGTACTGGGCCAGGCCGGCCGGGGACAGCGTGTACTTCACGAACGCTATGCCCGCCGGGGTGGGCTTGCCGATGATGGTGATGTCGATGACCTGCGGCGAGCCCGACTTCGTCGCCTTCGGCTTGCCGGGCGGCTTGATGGTCACCGTCGCCTTGGCGTACTGGTCGGCCAGCGCCGCGTCGCCCAGGTTAATGGCCGCGGGCAGCTTGATGTAGGGCAGGTGCAGCTCGACCGCCTGGGTGATGAACGCGCTCGACGCGTCGAGCTGGCCCGACTGGAGCGTCGCGTCCAATGAGGACTCGGCGAAGATCTGCGACGAGTTGGCCGTGCCGGTATCCGTGGTGCCCAGGATCTTGCTGACCGTGTCGGCCGGCAGGTGGTAGTACATCTGGGCCAGTTCCAGCATGTAGATGAAGTCCCGGCCCTGGGGGTCGATGTTGGGGTCGGTCCGGCCGAGCTTGAAGCCGGGTGTCTGCATGAGCGTGAACAGGCTCTTCAGCGGCTTCGAACCGTCCGCGTAGGCCTTGAAGTCGCTGGCGTACTTGCTCTTCGGGTTGTAGGCCACCACCATCTGGGTGCCCGCGTACGGGATGAACCACTTGGTGTACTTGGGCTCCAGCGGGGTGATGTTGTCGCCGCCGACCGCCTCGAACACGTTCGGGGTGATCGAGTTGGAGGCAATGTCGGCCTCCAGCGCGCCGGAGGAATCGCCGCGGCCCGTGTACTTGTACCCCGTGGCCGCGGTGAAGGCCGGGGCGGCCACCTTCTCGTTGAGGAACGTCAGGGACGAGGCGTAGGCCACGCTCGCGGTGCCCTGGGGGGTCGCACTCGCGGACGGCGAACTCCCCGAGGACCCCGGGGACGACGAACTGCACCCGGCGGCCACGAGGCCGGCGCAGACGATCGTCAGCACCGGGAGCCGCCAGGGCCGCCTGCCCAGCCCCGCGGCGCCCACGCCGGCCTGCGAATTCATGCTCATGCGCGCGCTCCGGCGCGGGATAGCGACCATGGTCCGAAACTAGCTACCTGTGATTGCGCGGCGCAAGAAGATCTAACATCAAGATCCCGCAACGAAGACCCGGCCGGACCGCCGGTGCCCGCCGGGCCGCGGGCCGCGGCCCGCACGGCGCCCGGGGCGGACGCGCGGGGCGGAACGCGCGGGGCGGAACGCGCGGGGGCGGAACGCACGGGGCGGACGCGCGGGCGGAACGCGCGGGGCGGAACGCGCGGGGGCGCCGGGATTTGAGCTCGCTGAGCCGCGGGGGCGTGCGGTGTCCCCCGATTCGGGGACTAGCCCAATTCCTGCGGAACTGCCAATGTGTGTAGTGCAATCGAAGGTCAGCCGTCACGGCAGCATCAGCAGTCCCAGAATCGAATAGCTCCGTCTAATACGCGGCATAACTGACTGTTCAGGCAGTCACGAAGTATCACCTCAAAGGGGTTGACGTGCGTACCCGCCGGTACCGCCGGCCAGGCCATACGGGCGGCAGGCCCCGCCGGATGATGCGACACTGAGCACGAGCGGGCCATCCTGTTAAAAGGGAAAATGAAACCAGAGGCACTGGAATCGCAGGCACTGGCGACTCAGCTTCCTGAGGAGCCAAACCGGTTCATCGGCCGGGAACGCGAGCTGGGCTACCTTCGCGACGCGCTGCACCGGACCCGCGCCCTCACCCTGTGCGGCGCGGGCGGCATCGGGAAGACCAGGCTGGCCCTCCGGCTGCTGGCCACGACGGCCGGGGACTTCGCCGACGGCGTCTACGTGGTCGAGCTGGGCGACCTGTGGGAACCGGAACTGATCGTCTCCCGGATGGCCTCGCTCATCGGCATCGACCGCGAGGCCGGGCGGCCGCTGGCGGACACGCTGGCCGGCGCGCTGGAGACCCGGCAGGTGCTCATCATGATCGACAACTGTGAGCACCTGGTTGACGCCTGCGCCGCGATCTGCCAGCGTCTCCTGGCCGCCTGCCCGGAGCTGCGCATCGTGGCCACCAGCCAGGAGCCGCTGCGGATCCCGCAGGAATCCGTGTGGCAGGTCGCGCCGCTGGCCGTGCCGCCCCGGGACGCACGGCGGGACGCCACGGGCCTGGCTGGCTTCGAGGCGGTCCAGCTGTTCGCGGACCGGGCCGCGGCGGCCCGTCCCGGCTTCGCGATCACCGAGCGGAACGCGATGGCGGTGGCGGCCACCTGCCGCGCCCTGGACGGCGTGCCGCTGGCCATCGAACTGGCCGCCGCCCGGGTGACCGTGCTGTCCGCCGAGCAGATCGCCGCGCGGCTCGGCGACCGCTTCACGCTGCTCGGTCCCGGCGACCGGACCGCGCCGCCGCGGCAGCGGACCCTGCGCGCCACCATCGACTGGAGCCATGACCTGCTGTCCGCGGCGGAGCAGGTCCTGCTCCGCCGCCTGTCCGTGTTCTCCGGCTGGTCCCTGGAGATGGCCGAGCATGTGTGCGCGGACGACCGCCTGCTCACCGAGGACGTGGTCGGCCTGCTGTCGGGGCTGGTGGACAAGTCGCTGCTGGTGGTGGAGCCGGAAGTGCTCGGCCAGGCCCGCTACCGGATGCTGGACAGCATCCGCGCCTACGCCGCGCAGCGCCTCGTGGAGGCGGGCGAGTCGGCCGCTACCCAAGACCGGCTGCGGGACTACGTGGTGGCCGTGTGCGAGCGCAACGAGGCGGTCGGGATGGCCACGCTCCCGTCCGGCTGGCCGGCGGTAGTGGCCGTGTTCCGCCGTTACGACGTGGACGTCGGCAACCTGCGCCAGGTCCTCAGCAGCTGCCTGGCCACTGGAGATGCCGAGGCGGGGCTGCGCATCTGCGTGGCGGTCCGGCCGTCCTGGATCGTCCGGGGCTCGTTCGGCGAGGGCGAGAGCTGGTTCGCCCGCTTCCTCGGCCTCGGCCGGGAGGGGGTGCCTGATCCGGTGCTGGGCACCGCGCTGATCGGGCGGGCCCAGCTCATCCTGCCCAACGACCCGGCCCGGGCTAGGGACTGGGCGTGCGCCGGGCTGCAGCTGTGCCAGGCCGCGGGCCTGCTCATCTGGACGGCCACCGCGCAGAACGTGCTGGCCGAAACCGCCCTGCATACCGGCCTGCCGGCCGAGTCCGCGCAATGGGCGGCACAGGCCCTGGCCACCGCGCGGGAGGCGGGTAACGCCTGGAACGAGGGGTACGCGCTCGGCACGCAGGCCACCCTGGCCGCGGCCGAAGGCCGGCTGCGCCAGGCCCAGCAGCTGGGCGAGGCCGCGCTCGAGGTGATGCGCGGCATCGACCAGCGCTGGGGCATGGCCCGCACGCTGCTCGGCCTGGGCGCGCTGGCCCGGCTGCGCCGCGATCCGGCCGGGGCCATGGACTGCTACCAGGCGGCCCTGCCGATCCTGCGCGAAATCGACTCCCGGCCGGACATCGCCCGCTGCCTGGCCGGCATCGGCCGGGTCGCCCTGGACCAGGGGCAGCTCACCCTGGCCCGGCCGCACCTGGCCGAGAGCCTGCGGCTGAGCCAGCTGACCGGGGTCCGGATCGGCGTGGCCCGCGGCCTGGAGGCGTTCGCGGCCCTCTGTTCCCGGGAAGACCTGTGTTCCCGGGAAGACCAGCATGCCCAGGAAGATCATGGTGCCCGGGACGATCATGTTGCCGGGGACGGGCGGGGCGCCGGGGACGGGCCGGGCCGCCTGGCGGTCCTGCTGTCCGCGGCCGCCGCCGCGCTGCGCGAGACGGCCGGCCTGCCGCCGCTGCCCGCCGAGCGGACCCAGCCGTACCTGGACGCGGCCCGGAGCCTGGGCCAGGAGGCGCTCACCGAGCTATGGGAGCAGGGGCGGCAGCTGAGCCCGGACGCCGCGGTGACGCTGGCGCTGAGATCAGGGCCTGGCGACTGCGGGCCCGGCGTCTCTGGAACTGGCCTCCCCGGAACTGGCCTCTCCGGAACTGACGTCTCCGGGAACGGGGCCGCGGGCCCGGAGGCCCGGAACGGGGCCAGTCCCCGGCCGGGGATGCCGCCCTCCCGGGCTAGGCCGCCCGCCGGGCCGGCCGCGGCACCCGCCAGGCCTGCGGCGCCGCCCCACAACCCGATGCCGGCCCCGACGACCTCGCTGACCCCGCGCGAGCGCGAGATCACCGCGCTTATCGCGCACGGTTACAGCAACAAAGGCATCGCTGACGAGCTAGTTATCAGTCCGGCTACCGCAGCACGCCACGTTGCGAATATCCTGTCCAAGCTGGGCTTTACCTCGCGGGCCCAGATCGCTGCCTGGGCTGCGGGGAACGGGTCAATCCAGCCGTCCGCGGCCCACGAACGGGGCACTCTCATCCCCTGATGCCGCCTACGATGGACCCTGGCCGGGCCACCATTGGCACCATTCATAGGACGGGTAATGGGCAAGGCGAGCAGGAACAAGCGAGAGAGCGCGCGCGAGCGGATCGCCGCGCAACGGGCGGCCCAGCGCCGGACGGAGGTCCGCAACCGGCTGCTCATCACCGGCGGCAGCATCCTCGGTGTCGTCGTCATCGTGGTCGCCTTCATCGTGATCAAGACGACCCAGAGCCCGGCCTCGACCAGCGCGGACTCCACCTCCGCGGCGGGCACCGCGCTCCCGGCCAGCGTGGTCAGGGACATCACCAGCGTGCCGGCCTCGACGCTCACGTCGATAGGCACCGGCACCGCCAACACCAAGAGCATCACCGCGGTGTCCTCGGCCAAGACGCTGACCTCCGGCGGCAAGCCCGAGGTGCTCTACATCGGCGCCCAGTACTGCCCGTACTGCGCGACCGAGCGGTGGGCCATGGCCGTGGCCCTCAGCCGGTTCGGGACCTTCCACGGCATCAGCGGCATCCACTCGGCGGGCGGCCAGGAGGTGTACCCGCACACCGCGACGCTCAACTTCTACAAGGCCAGCTACACCAGCAAGTACCTGACCTTCACCCCGGTCGAGCAGGAGACCGTCAGTGAGAAGCCGCTGGAGAAGACCACCGCAGCGCAGACCGCACTGCTCACCAAGTACGACAGCCCTCCCTACGTGTCCGCCAGTGAGCAGGGCGCCATCCCGTTCATCGACTTCGGCGGCAAGTACTTCGTGCACGGCGCCCAGTACGACCCGCAGGTGCTGTCCGGCCAGACCTGGGCGCAGCTGGCCGCCGCTCTCAAAGACCCGTCGAGTTCGGTCGCCAAGGGCGCGGACGGCGCGGCCAACATGATCACCGCGACGATCTGCAAGATCACGAACAACCAGCCGTCCAGCGTCTGCACCTCCCCGACGATCAAGACCATCCAGGGCCAGATCTGATGGCCGCCCCCAGGCAGGCCGCAGGGGCGGGCGCCAAGAAGAACAAGGGCACCCGCGGCGGGCGGCCGGAACCCCAGCCCGCCGCCGCGCAGGCCCGGCGTCCCGGGGGCCAGGCGCAGCAGCGCCCGACCCAGGCCCAGCGGGCCCGGGAGCGGGAGCGCAAGGCGGCCGCCGTGGCCGCTGCTGCCCCGGCCGAGGCCGGGATCAAGATCCCGCCGCTGTGGTTCCAGCTGGCCGCCTGGGCGCTGGCCATCGCCGGCCTGGGCGTCTCGACCTACCTGACCATCACCCACTACGACTCCTCGGTGCCGCTGGCCTGCTCGGATACTGGCACCATCAACTGCGCGCTGGTCACCCACAGCGCGGAGTCCATGGTGTTCGGCATCTTCCCGGTGGCCGTGCTCGGGCTGGCCTTCTACGTGTTCATGGTCGCGGCCGTCTCGCCCTGGGCCTGGCGGCTGAAGTTCCCGGCGCTGGCCTGGGTCCGGGTGGCGTCGGCGGTCGTCGGCATCGGGTTCGTGCTGTACCTGGTCTACACCGAGCTGTTCACGCTGAACGCGATCTGCCTGTGGTGCACGAGCGTGCACGTGCTGACGTTCCTGCTGTTCGCCCTCATCGTGGGCGGCGCCGCCGCGGGGTACGGCTTCCGGGAACGGGACTACAGCTACTAGCGGCGGCTCAGCCCGGGGACGACCCCGGGCTCGTCCTGGCGCTGAGGACACCCGCCCGGCCACGCCCTATTGTCGGGGGCATGCGGATTCCACCGGGCATCGCGCGCTGGCAGGAGTACGCCGCGCCCGGCCGGGTGGACCTGGTCATCGCGGCCGGCCTGCTGCTCTGGGGACTGCCCGATGTGCCCTGGTGGTGGGAGCATCCCGCGCACCGCGACACCGTGCCCGCCATCCTGGGCGCGCTGGCCCTGACCCTGGCCATGTCGGTGCCGTTCTGCTGGCGCCGCCGCTTCCCGTTCCCGGTCCTCGCCTGCGCCGCCGCCGTGCTGGCGGTCCGCGCCGTGCTGCACCATGACCTCGTGTCCGCCTTCGCGGCGGTGCTGATCGGCGCGTACGGCGTGGGCAGCTACAGCCAGGCCTCCCGGCGCTACGCCCGCGGCCTCGGCTGGGCCGCGCTGGGCGGGGCCGTGGTGGTCGTGCTCACCAGCCACGGGGAGCGCCTGGCCGGCGCGCCGCTGGCGCTGCTCGGTGCCGCCTTCGTGCTGGGCGACGCGGCCAGCGCCCGGCGGGCCGAGTCCGCGGCCGCGGTCGAGGCGGCGCACCAGGCGGAGCGGACCCGGATCGCCCGTGAACTGCATGACGTGGTCGCGCATCAGCTGTCTGCCATCGCCGTCCAGGCCGGGGCGGCCAGGATGGCCGCGGCATCCTCGCCAGACCCGGTGATCGGCACGGTCGAACGGCTGGCCCGGGACGCGCTCGGCGAGCTGAACCACCTGCTCGGCGCGCTGCGCCGGGAACCGGACAGCAGCCCGGCCCGGCCCCCGGCCCCCACCCTGGCCGGGCTGGACGACCTGGTGGCCGCCAGCCGGGCGGCCGGGACGATGGTGGACCTGACCGTGGAAGGCCAGGCCCGGCCGCTGCCGGCGGGCGTCGAGATGTCGGCGTACCGCATCATCCAGGAAGCGCTGGCCAACGTGGCCAGGCACGCCCCGCAGTCCGCCACCCGGGTGATCCTGTGCTACGACCCCGGGAAGCTGCGGGTGGAGGTCGTCAACGCGGGTCCCCCGGACGGCCACCGGCCGGCCGCGGCGCCGCGCGGGCTGCCGGGCGGCCGCGGCGTGCGCGGGATGCGGGAGAGAGCAGAGCTCTACGGCGGCCAGCTCGACGCCGGGGCCCGGCCCGGCGGCGGGTTCGCGGTCACCGCTACCATCCCCTGCGCCAGCCTCACCGCCCCTGTGCCGGGATGAGCGGTGCCGGGATGAGCGGTGCCGGGATGAGCGGGCCGGGATGAGCGGGGCGGGTGACATCACGGTGGTCGTCGCGGATGACCAGGCGCTGGTCCGGGCGGGGCTGGCCACGCTGCTGGATAGCCAGCCCGGGCTGGCCGTGGTCGGGCAGGCCGGCGACGGCCAGGAGGCGGTGCGGCTGGCCCGCGAGGCGCGTCCCGACGTCGTGCTCATGGATGTCCGCATGCCGGTGCTGGACGGGCTGGCCGCCACCCGCCGCATCGCCGCCGAGCAGGCGGCCAGCCAGGCCGCCCGTCCGGTCCGTGTGGTCATCCTGACCACCTACGACCTGGACGAGTACGTGTACGAGGCCCTGCGCGCCGGGGCCTGCGGCTTCCTGCTCAAGCACGCGCCGCCCGAGGAGCTGCTGCTCGGGGTGCGCGCCGCGGCCGACGGCGGGGCCCTGCTCTCCCCCGCCGTGACCAAACGGCTGCTGGCCGAGTTCACCGCGCGCCGCCCGGCGGTTCCCGCACCTGCCGCGCTCGCCGGGCTGACCAGCCGGGAGCGGGAGGTCCTCGACCTGGTCGTCCGCGGCCGGTCCAACGCCGAGATCGCCACGCAGCTCGTGGTGACGCAGAGCACGGTCAAGACGCACGTCGGCCACATCCTGGACAAGCTGGGCCTGCGCGACCGGGTCCATGCCGTGGTCTTCGGTTATGAGCACGGGCTGGTCGAGCCGGGCAGCCGCTAACACCGCAGCGCGGCCCGCAGCGACGCGATCCGCGCCACCGCGCGGCCGGCGCCTCTGAGGGTGAATGGGCCGTAACTCCCTGAACACGCTGAGTATCACATCATCGCGCGGCCGCCTTCACGGGAATCGCCGGTCCCGCCTCATTGTTAGCTGGGCTAACTGAAATTCCTTAGACTGCCTAACTGTGAGCGAGGCGCACAACATGCCGGATGGGGCCGACATGTCCCCGGCCATCATGGTCATACTCCGGCTGTTCCGCGGCCTGGAGTGCGTGGACGCGGGGCTGACCCCCTCCCAGTACCGGATCATGAAGCTGGCCGGCGCCGGGGGCGAGCGCTCCACCCGGCTCGCGCAGCGGCTGGCGGTGGCCAAGCCGACCCTGACCGCGACCGCGGACGGCCTGGTGGCCGCCGGGTACGCCAGCCGGGCCGCCGAGCCCGGCGACCGGAGGGTCGTACGGCTCTCGCTGACCTCGGCCGGCCATGCGGCGCTGGACCGGGCCGACGCGGCGTACGCGGCCTGGCTCGGCCAGCTGCTGGACGCCACCGGCGACCCGGGGGCGGTCCTGGACGCGCTCGGGCTGCTCGGCCTGGCGATGACCGAGGCGAGGCGGGCGAGGGAGGATCCCGGCGCTTGCGACGAGGGAGACGGGCAGAGCGCTGACGGGGACGGAAAGGAACGGGCCCACGAACACCGAACAGCACACCACTACCACGAACACGCTGCCCGGCAGGAAGGCGGCGGCTAAGGCACGCCGAGCCGGCCGGGACAGCAGCGGTACCGGCGCGGGCCTGGGCGCGGGCTGGCTGCGGCGGCTCGCGGGGTACTGCTGGCGCTTCCCGCGCAACGTGACGCTCGCGCTGGGCGGCACGCTGGTCGTGACCATGGTCGCGGCGGTCATCCCGCTGATCCAGCGGCAGATCGTGGACGACCTGGTCGGCCCCGGGCACCCGGCGGTCTGGCCGCTCGCGGTCCTGCTGCTGGGCGCCGCGCTGGCCAACTTCGGGGGCCTTTACCTGCGCCGCTACCGCGGCGGCCAGGTCTCCCTCGATGTCCAGCATGACCTGCGGACCGAGATGATGGGCGCGCTGTCCCGGCTGGATGGCAAGCGCCAGGATCAGCTGCACACCGGCCAGATCGTCAGCCGGTCCATATCTGACCTGTCCATGGTCCAGGCCCTGCTCAGCATGATCCCGATGCTGCTCGGCAACGCGGTGCTGTTCCTCGTCTCCCTGGGGATCATGCTGGTCCTCTCCCCGCTGCTGACCCTGATCGCCCTGGCCGTCGGCCCGGCCCTGTGGCTCATCTCGGTGGCCTCGCGCCGCACCCTGTTCCCGGCGAGCTGGGACGCGCAGCAGCAGGCGGCCGCCGTGGCCGGGGTGGTGGACGGCGCCGTGACCGGGGTGCGGGTGGTCAAGGGCTTCGGCCAGGAAGACCAGGAGACCGGCCGGCTGGAATGGGCGAGCCGCCTGCTCTACGCCTCCCGGGTCCGCGCTGTGCGGCTGATGGCCCGGTACAACCCGGCCCTGCAGGCCGTGCCCGCGCTGGGCCAGGTCGGGGTGCTCGCGCTGGGCGGCTGGCTGGCCATCCGGGGCTCGATCACCCTGGGCACGTTCGTGGCGTTCTCCTCCTACCTGATCCAGCTGGTCGGCCCGGTCCGCGCGCTGGCCGCGCTGGTGACCACCGGCCAGGAAGCACGGGCCAGCGTGATCCGGGTGCTCGAGGTCATCGACACCGAGCCTGGTATCACCGACCGGCCCGGCGCGCTGCCGCTGGGATCCGGCCCGGCCGGCCTTGACCTGGACGACGTGAGCTTCGGCTACGTGCCGGGCCAGCCCGTGCTGCGCGGGCTGTCGCTGCAGGTCGCGGTGGGCGAGACCGTCGCGCTGGTCGGCTCCTCCGGGTCCGGGAAATCGACCATCGCGCAGCTGCTCCCCCGCTTCTACGACGTGACCGGCGGGGCGCTGCGGGTCGGCGGGCACGACGTCCGTGATCTCACCCTGGACTCGCTGCGGGCGGCGATCGGGATGGTCAGCGAGGACTCGTTCCTGTTCTCCGACACGGTCCGGGCCAACATCGCCTACGGGCGTCCCGGCGCCAGCTGGGAGGAGGTCCTGGCCGCGGCCCAGGCCGCCGGGGCGGACGAGTTCATCGCCGGGCTGCCGAATGGCTACGACACGGTGGTCGGGGAGCAGGGGCTCACCCTGTCCGGCGGCCAGCGCCAGCGGGTGGCCCTGGCCCGGGCGCTGCTGACCGATCCCCGCATCCTGGTCCTCGACGATGCGACCTCGGCGGTCAACCCGCGGATCGAAGCTGAGATTCACGGGCGGCTCAAGCAGATCATGGCCGGCCGGACCACTCTGCTCATCGCGCACCGGCGCTCCACCCTCCAGCTCGCCGACCGGATCGCCGTCCTCGACCGGGGCCGCCTGGCCGACGCCGGCACCCACGCCGAGCTGGAGGCCCGGTGCCCGCTGTACCGCGACCTGATCACCGGGCCCGACGACGACGCCGAGGGCACCGACGCGGCGGCGCTGCGCGGCTACCAGCAGGCCAGCACTACCCCGGAGGAGGCCGCCCGCCAGACCACCACCCCCGCGTTGTGGCCGGGGGAGGCGTCCACTGAGGCCGCCGCCCCCGGGCCGCCGGCCGCGGCTGCGGACGGGCGGGCCGCGGACGGGCGGGCCGCGGCCGTTCCCGCCCCGCTGGCGGCCCTGGGCGCGCAGCCCGGCGCGGCCAGCCCGGCGGGCCGGGCCGGGGTCCGCGGCGGGCGGGCCGGCGGCCGCGCCGGTACCGGCGCGGGCGGCGGGATGACCAGCATGATGGCGGGCATTCCCGCGTCCCCGGAGCTGCTGGCCAGGGTCGGCGCGCTGCCGCCGGCCAGGGACGTGCCCGGCGTGGACGTCGGCTGGGCCCGGGCCGCCGCGCCCCGGTTCACGCTGCGGCAGGTGCTGCGGCCGTTCGCGGTCGGCCTCATCATCGGGCTGGTGCTCGACGCCCTCGACGCGCTGGCCAGCCTGGCCATGCCCGCGCTGGTCCGGGGCGGCATCGACCACGGCGTGGAGACGAAGGTCACCGGCGCCGTGCTGCTGATCGCCGGGGTCGCGCTGGCCGTGGTCCTCGCCGACTGGGTCATCAACGCGGTCCAGACCGTGGTGGTCGGCCGCAACGGCGAGCGGGTCCTGTACTCGCTCCGGGTCAAGATCTTCGCCCAGCTGCAGCGGCTCGGCCTGGATTTCTACGAGCATGAGATGTCCGGGCGCATCATGACCCGGATGACGACGGATGTGGATGCGCTGTCGTCGTTCCTGCAGACCGGGCTGATCACCATGGTCAACTCGGTCCTGTCCTTCGCCGGGGTCATGATCGCCCTGCTGGTCATCAACCTCCGGCTGGGCCTGACCGTGCTCGCCCTGGTCCCGCTGGTGGTGGCGGCCACGCTGGTGTTCCGGTCCAAGTCCTCGCGGGCCTACGGCGAGGCGCGGGAGAAGGTCGCCGTCGTCAACGCGGACCTGCAGGAGAACGTGGCCGGCCTGCGGGTCTCCCAGGCGTACCGGCGGGAGCAGGTCAACCTGGCCCGGTTCACCGGCCGCAGCGCCGCCTACCGGCGGTCCCGGCTCCGGGCCCAGCGCTACATCGCGGTGTACTTCCCCTTCGTGCAGTCGCTGTCCACCGCGGCGACCGCGCTGGTGCTGCTGGTCGCCGCGGGCCAGATGCGCGCCGGGCTGCTCACCGCCGGCGCGCTGGTCGCTTACCTGCTCTACATCGACATGCTGTTCTCGCCCGTGCAGCAGCTGTCCCAGGTGTTCGACGGTTACCAGCAGGCCGCCGTCGGGCTGCGCCGGATCAGCGGGCTGCTGCGCACCCGGACCAGCACGCCAGAGGCCGCGGAGCCGCAGCCGGTGACCCGGGGCCGGGCCCGGATCGAGTTCCGCGACGTCCGCTTCAACTACGGGGGCGGTGACGCCGAAGCGCTCTGCGGGGTGAACCTCGTGGTGACGCCGGGCGAGACCGTGGCCCTGGTGGGGCAGACCGGGGCGGGCAAGTCCACGCTGGTCAAGCTGGTGGCCCGGTTCTACGACGTGACCGGCGGCGCGGTACTGGTGGATGGGGTGGACGTGCGCGACTACGACCTCGGCCGCTACCGGCGGCGGCTGGGCGTGGTGCCGCAGGAATCGCACCTGTTCGCGGGCACCGTGCGCGACGCGATCGCCTACGGTAACCAGGAGGCGACCGACGCGCAGGTGGAGGCGGCGGCCCGGGCGGTCGGCGCGCTCGACATGATCGCCGGGCTGCCCGGGGGCTTCCTCCACGAGGTCGCGGAGCGCGGCCGGAACCTGTCCGCGGGCCAGCGCCAGCTGATCGCGCTCGCCCGGGCCTACCTGGTCGATCCGGACATCCTCCTGCTGGACGAGGCGACCGCCGCGCTCGACCTGGCCGCGGAGGCCGCCGTCGTGGCGGCCACGGAGCGGCTTACCGCGCGGCGTACCACGCTCGTGGTGGCGCACCGGCTGAGCACCGCGGCCCGGGCCGACCGTATCGCGGTGGTGGACCACGGCCACCTCGTGGAGCAGGGCACCCACGACGAACTGCTCGCCGCGGACGGAACCTACGCCACGCTCTGGGCCGCGTTCACCGGCGCTGCTCTGGTTGCGTAGCCGGGGCAGCGAGCGCGGGCCCCGGCTGGGCGGGGATGGCCGGGGCCGCCGGGACGGCGGCCCCGGACGCCCGGCGCCGGGCGCTGCGGCACAGCGCGGCCAGGTCCTCGACCAGCCGCCCGGCCTCCTCGCCAGGCCGGTCGCGGAACTCGGCCCGGACCCGCCGGCCGGCCGCGTCCACGTGCACGGTGGCCAGGGACAGGACCCGCTGGACCGGCCCGGTGACCATCCGGACGCTCTGCACTTTCTCCAGCGGCACCCAGGTGGTGACCTTGCGGAGCCGGCCGGTGACCCCCATCGCGGTGGCGGCGTCGTGCCCGGCGGCCAGGTAGTGATAACTCAGCGGCGCCTTCCGGCGGGCCCGCCGCGGCGGGCGGGTCAGCGGGGGCGGATCGGCCCCCATGACCAGCCGCATCAGCTGCCAGGCCGGCTCGCGATGGCCGACGGGGAGCAGGGTCTTGCGCATCCGGCCCGACCCGTCGGCATGATCGCGCCCCGGGGAGCCAGCCACGTCGATCTCCAGGCGGCACCAGCCCAGCGGCCGCCACAGCACCGGCTCGACCATCCGCACCGCCTGCACCCGGCGCAGCGGGATGGTCTCCGCGACCGTGCCGAGCAGCCCGCGGCGGATCCGGATGCCGTCCGGCGACTGCGCCAGGGTGAAGCCGTACTCGGTCGCGAGCCGCCGCCACACCATCGGCACCAGGGTGAGCAGGAAGATCAGGAACGCGCTGCCGGTGGCGGCGAGCACGGCCGGCGACACCAGGATCACCACGAGCTCGGCCACCAGCAGCGCAATGATCAGGCTGGCCCCCGAGGCGAGCACGGAGCCGATCAGGCGGCCGTTGGGGACACTGGCCAGGATCCGCTCGCCGGGTTCCGGGGTGGCCGGGTCGAGCCCGTGATGCGCGGCCAGCAGCCGGGCCCTCAGGTCGAGCGCGGCCTGCTCGGGCAGGTAGGCGAGCCGGCCGTCGGCGTGGCTGGACCCGGCCAGCCGGACGCGGAGTTCGGCCAGGCCGAGCGCGCGGGCCAGAAACGGCCGCACCACGTCCACCGCCTGGATCCGGGTCACCGGCAGCTGCCGGGAGTCGCGGCGCAGCAGGCCGGTCTCGATCCGCAGCGTGGCCCCGTCCAGCTTCCAGCGGGTCACCAGCCAGTTGACCACGGCCCCGATCACCACGAGCGCGGCCAGCACCCAGTCGAGGAGGTGCGACCCGTCGCGCCCGAACTGGCCGGACGCCGAGATGCCCACGATGGCCAGCACGCCGACGGCGGCGCGCCCCGAACGGACCAGCGGCGACAGCGGGTGCAGCCGGTGCCACTGGCCGGACACCGCACCCGGCGGGCCGGTCATGTCCCCGGGCGGGCCGGTCATGTCCCCGGGCGGGCTGGTCACAGGCCCGCGGCCTTCGCCTCACCGAGGGCAGCCAGCCGATCCCGCAGCCGGGCGGCTTCCTCGCGTTCGAGCCCCGGGATCCGCGCGTCACTCGCCGCCGCCGCGGTGTGCAGTTTGACGGTGGCCAGCCGGAAGGCACGTTCCACGGGCCCCGCGGTCACGTCAACGAACTGCATGCGGCCGTAGGGCACCACCGACAGGCGCCGGACCAGAACCCCCCGGGAGACGATGAGGTCATCCTCGCGCTCGGTATAGGTCCAGGCCCGGACCCGGTTACGGGTGAACCAGAAGGCGGCGAGCGAGGCGACGATGACCGCGGCCACCGCGATGACGCAGGCCTCGGCGCCCCCCGCTAATCCGGCGGCGGTGCCCGCGATCAGGGCGGCCGCGGCCGCGGCCCCGCCCACCTGGACGCGGCGCATCCGCCACAGCCGGGAAGAGGGGGACTTCGGCGCAGGGGCGGCAGAGCCAGGCATGGGCCAAACGGTACAACCCGCGCCGCCGCCGACCAAGCACGGGCGGCCGCCTTGCGTAGCATGAGGGCGGGAAGGAGCGCCGTGAGCGATACCAGTCTCCCAACGGCCATGATCGGCGACATCACCTCGCATGCGATCTCGTCCGTCACCACGCTGATCCGGCCCTACGTGCTGTGCACCCCGGTTGCCGTGCTGGACCGGGCCGTGTTCGGGCTGGAGCCCGGCCCGCTGGTGCTGAAGCTGGAGCAGCTCCAGCACTCCGGGTCGTTCAAGGCCCGGGGCGCGTTCGCCAACCTGCTGCTCCGCCCGCTCCCTGAGGCGGGGGTGGTGGCCGCGTCGGGCGGCAATCACGGCGCGGCGGTGGCGTATGCAGCCCAGGCGCTGGGCGTGCCCGCCCGGGTATTTGTCCCGGAGGTCTCGTCCCCGGCCAAGATCGAGCGCATCCGCGGCTACGGCGCGGACCTGGTCGTCGGGGGTGCAGCCTACGCCGACGCGCTGGCGGCCAGCGAGGAGTGGGCAGCGGCGTCGGGCGCGCTCCCCGTGCCCGCGTTCGATCAGGTCGAGACGATCCTGGGGGCCGGGTCGCTGGGCGCCGAACTGCGGCAGCAGGCGCCCGCGGCCGGCACCGTGCTGGCCAGCGTGGGCGGCGGCGGGCTGCTCGCCGGGATCTGCGCGGCCTACGCGGGCCAGGCGCGCGTGGTCGGGGTGGAACCCGAGGGCGCACCCACGCTGACCCGGGCGATGCGGGCGGGCCAGCCGGTGGACGCGGACGCGGGCAGCGTGGCCATCGACTCACTGGCCCCGCGCCGGGTCGGCGAGCACACCTTCGCGGTGATCCGTGAGCACGTGCGGCGGGTCGTGCTGGTCAGCGACGAGGACATCGTGACGGCCCAGGACATGCTGTGGGACCGGCTCCGCCTGGTGGCCGAGCCGGGCGGCTGCGCGGCGCTGGCCGCGCTGCTCTCCGGCCGGTACTCCCCCGCCCCGGACGAGACGGTCGCCGTCGTGATCAGCGGGGCGAACACCACCGCGGTCGATTTCCGCCGCTGACCATGGCCCGGACGGCGCCGCCGCTATGGAGGTGGCGACGGACCGAGTCCCCGGGGGGGTTGGGACCCGGCCCGCCGCCTGGCACCCGCCGCGGCGACAGGCGGCGGCGGGTGGGTCAGGGAGGAGCGCCCGGCGCGGCGGCCGACGGCGGTGGCCCGTAGCGGGGAGCGGACCGGCGGGTGGCGCTCGGCGCGGCCGACGGCGACGGGGCCGGCGCCGGCCGTCGGCGGGTTGCTCGCCGACGGTGACGGCTGCTGGGCCGGGCCGGTCGCGGGCGAATCGCTGGGGCGGCCGGACTGCTCTGGGTGCCCCGTGGGGAGGCCGCGCTCCGTGCCCGGCGCGGAACCGGATGGCCGGTGATGGTGCGGGGAGCCAGCGCGGGAACCGTGGGCCGCGTGGTGGTCGGACGCGGCCGCGCCGGGCCGGGACGGGGATACCGGCCGGCCCGGACCCGGACGGCCGGGGCGAGGCCGACCCTGGCGCCACACCCTGCTCCTGGCCGGTGACGGCCGGCCCGCCCGCCGGAGGCGCGTCGATGGTGTCGTGCGCCAGCCGCTGGGCCGCGCCGGGCAGGTCACCGGCGTACGCGACCGCCAGCAGCCCGCCCATGAGGACCGCCCCGGTGGCCGCGGCCACCGCCGGCCTGGTCCCGCGCAGCAAGGCCAGCCGGCCCGGGCCGCGGCGGCGGACCCGGGACGGGGGTTCCGCGTCGGCCCCCCGGGCCCGGAACGCCGCCAGCGCCTGGGCCTCCCCGGCCAGCTCGCTGCTTTCCGGTGCGGACGTCAGCGCGGCCAGCACCTGGGCGGCCGGATCCCAGCGGGCCGGGTCACCGTCCGGCAGCGGGTACCCCTCCAGGAGCAGGTCCAGCGGCACGCCAAAAGACCGCTCCGGGCCAGGGCGGTCCGGCCGGCTCCCCTGCTCAGGTCCAGGCTCACGTGTGGTCATGCTGACTTCGAAACGACGCGGCGGCTCAATCTGTTACACGGTTCCTCACCAGGTGCCCGCGGAGTCGTGCGTGATACCGGCCGCCCGGATGGTGGCGGCCAGCCGCCGTAAACCCCGGTGCGCGGCCACCCGGACCGCCCCGGGGCTACGGCCCACCAGCCCCGCCACGGCCTGGGTGTCCAGACCCGCGACGACCCGGAGCAGGATCACCTCCGCCTGGAACCGGGGCAGGGTCGAGATGATCGCGATCGCCGCCTCAGTGCTCAGCTTCTCCAGCACCAGGTCGGCCGGGTCCGCGCTGCCCGGCCCGGCGACGTCCGGCAGGTCGGGGACCGGGACAACCGGGCGCCGGGACCGGCGGCGGCCCTCGTCGATGGCGCGCCGGCGGGCGGTCGTGAACAGCCAGGCCCGCCAGGCGGCCTCGTCGCCGCGGAAGGCGTCCAGCCGCCGGACCACCTGCACCCAGGTGTCCGCGGCGATGTCCTCGGCCGCCTCGGGCGCGATCACCCGCAGGTAGCGCAGCAGGGCGGGGTTCGCGTCGCGCCACAGCGCGGAGAAGGCCCCTTCGGCCTCGCCGGTCCTGCCCTGCGCGACTGCGAGCAGGTGCTCGAACGTCTCGCCGGTCACGATGCCGAGTATCGGCACCAAGTGCACCGATCCGCAGCGGATCGGCAATCTGTGTCTGAATTCTCCCCGAAATGGCGGAAGTAACCCGCCCAGATGGGCGTCCGGGAAGGGCGTCCCGGCGGATGGGCGGGAGGGCTAACGGCCGCCGATATCCTCACTCCAGATGGCCGGGTAGCGCTCCTGGAATTCCCGCATGACGGCCATGCAGGCTTCGTCATTCAGCAGGGTCACCGAGACGCCGCGGCCGACGAGGAAGTCCAGGTCACCCGCGAAGGTCTCGGCCTCCCCCACCACCACGCGCGGGATCTGGAACAGCAGGATGGCCCCCGTGCACATCTGGCACGGGGAAAGGGTCGTGTACAGGGTCATCCCCTGGTAGGACGATTGGCGGCCCGCGTTGCGCAGGCAGGCAATCTCACCGTGCGCGACCGGGTCGCCGAGCTGAACCCGCTCGTTGTGGCCCACGGCCACGATCTCAGGGCCGGCGGCCAGCGCCGCGCCGACCGGGACACCCCCGGCAGCCAGGCTGGCCTGTGCCTGCGCGAGCGCGGCCGCCATCATCGTCTGGTCCAGCTGATCCAGTCCGGTCGTCATGCGCAGGAGGGTACCCCGCGGCGGGGCCGGTCATCCGGGTCACTCAGCCTGCGAACGTGGCGTACAGCAGGTAGACGTTCAGCACGATGATCATCACCGTGACCAGGCCCGCCGCCGCGGTGGTGAGCCTCCGGTTCACCAGCGGGCCCATCACGTCCCGCCGCCGGGTCAGGACGACCAGCGGGACCAGCGCGAACGGGATGCCGAACGACAGCACCACCTGGGAGATGACCAGGCTGCCGGTGGTGGGCAGGCCGAGCTCCAGGACCAGCAGGGCGGGCAGCATGGTGAGCCCGCGGCGCAGGAACAGCGGGATCCGGCGGCCGATGAAGCCCTGCATGACCACCTGGCCCGCGTAGGTGCCCACGCTGGATGAGGACAGGCCCGAGGCGAGCAGCGCCGCCGCGAACGCCAGCGCGGCACCGCCGCCGACCAGCTGGGCCAGTCCGGCGTGCGCGGCCGTGAGCGAGCCCAGCTGGACCCCGCCGGACTGGCTGGCCATGGCCGCCGCCACCACCAGCATGGCCAGGTTGACCAGCCCGGCCGCGCCGAGCGCGATGACCACGTCGAGCCGCTGGAAGCGGAGCAGCTCACGGCGCTCGCCGTCGTCGGCGCAGGCCACCCGGGACTTGGTCAGCGCGGAGTGCAGGTAGACCACGTGCGGCATCACGGTGGCCCCGATGATGCCGGCCACCAGCAGCGGGCCACCGGGGCCGGCGAAGCCCGGCACCAGGCCGCTGGCCAGCGCGGACGGGTCCAGGTGAACCGCCGCGAGGTCGTAGGCGAAGCCCAGGAAGATGATGCCGAGCAGGCCGCAGACGGCCAGCTCGAACCGGCGGTAACCCCGCTGGTCGAGGGCCAGGATCGCGAAAGCCACCACCGCCGTCATGGGACCCGCGGCGCGCAGCGGCACATGGAACAGCAGGTTCAGGCCCAGGGCGGCGCCGACGAACTCCGCCAGGTCGGTGGCCATGGCGATGAGCTCGGCCTGGACCCACAGGCCGCCGGTCACCGGCCGGGGCAGGTAGGCCCGGCACAGCTCGGGCAGATCCCGCCCGGTGGCCACGCCGACCTTCGCGGACAGGTACTGGACCAGCATGGCCATCAGGTTGGCGACCACGATGACCCAGGCCAGGGCGTAGCCGAACCTGGCCCCGGCCGTGAAGTTGGTCGCGAAATTTCCCGGGTCGATGTAGGCCACCGAGGCCACGAAGGCCGGCCCCAGGAGGGCCAGCACGCCGCGCAGCCGCCCGCGCGAGCGCATCAGGCGCAGCGGGCTCAGCTGCTCCGGTACGGCCGGCCCCGGGCCCGCCCGCACAGCCTGTGCGGGCGGGCCCGGGGATGGGCCCGGAGATGAACCAGCGGGCGGGTCCGGAGGCGGGGGCGGCCGCAGCGCGGGATCTGCCGCCATGGACCAGCTTCCCTAGCCGACCGACGGGCCGAGGCCGAGCGACTGCGGCGTGCTGGAGTCAGGCGACGGCTGGTTCAGGCCCTCATCCAGCGGCCCGAACTGCGTCATCAGCGCGGCGCTGCCACCCCACGGGGTCTGCTCCTCGGCGACCAGCGTGTTGGTGGTCAGCAGCAGGCCCGCCACGGACGCGCCGTTCTGCAGCGCGGAGCGCGCGACGCGCAGCGGGTCGATGATGCCCATATCGATCATGTTGCCATACCGCCCCTGGAGTGCGTCAAAGCCCTCGTCCGGGCCGAGCCGGGACAGCTGGGCCACGACTTCCTCACCGGAATAGCCCGCGTTGGCCGCGATGAGGTAGGCCGGGGCGGTGAGCACCCGGCGCACGATCTCCACGCCGGTCGCGTAATCGTCCTTGACCTGGAGGTCATCCAGCGCGCCCGCCGAGTGCAGCAGCGCGGCGCCCCCGCCGGCCACGATGCCCTCGGCCATGGCCGCCCGGGTCGCGGCCAGCGCGTCCTCGACCCGGTGCTGGAGTTCCTTGAGCTCCGCGGGGGTGGGCGCGCCGACCCGGATCACCGCGACCTTGCCGGACAGCGCGCCGATCCGCTCGCTGAGCACGTCCGCATCGATCCCGAACGTGGCCCGCTCCAGCTCCGCACGCAGCTGCCCGAGCCGGAAATCGACGTCCTCGGCCGAGCCGTCGCCGCCGATGATGGCGGTGTTGTCGGCGGTGACCCGGACCTGGCGGGCCCGGCCCAGGTGCTCCAGGCTCATCGTCTCCAGCGAGAAGCCCGAGGTCTTGCTGCAGACCGCGCCGCCGGTCACCGCGGCGATGTCCTCCAGCTTGCGCAGCCGGCGGTCACCGAAACCCGGGGCCCGGACGGCCACGCACTGGAACATCCCGTTGACGTGGTTGTGCACCAGCATGGACAGGGCGCTGCCCTCGACGTTCTCGGCCAGGATGACCAGCGGCCGGGGGGCGCGCATGATCTTGTCGAGCAGCGGCATGAGCTGCTGGACCTTGGTGATCTTCTCGCTGCACAGCAGCAGGTAGGGATCGTCGAGGACCGCTTCCAGGCTGGCCGGGTTGGTGACCAGGTACGGCGACAGGTACCCGTTGTCGAACTGGAAGCCCTCGACGAAGTCCACGCTCATCCCGTTCGCGCTGGACTCCTCGACGGTGACGATGCCGTCGTCGCCCACCGTGTGCAGCGCCTTGGCGATCACCCCGCCCACGACCTCGTCGTCGTTCGCGGAGATGGCGGCCACCCGGGCGTAGTCCTGCTCGGTGGCCACCGGGTGCGCCACCCCCTGCAGATGGCTGACCAGCCGGTCCACGGCCACGTCGATGCCCCGCTTGACCAGCACCGGGTTGGCCCCGGCGCCGATCGCCTGCATGCCCTCGGTGATGATGGCCTGGGCCAGCACCGTGGCGGTGGTGGTGCCGTCACCGACCACGTCGTTGGTCTTGATCGCCGCTTCCTTGACCAGCTGGGCGCCCATGTTCTCAAACTGGTTGGCCAGATGGATCTCGCGGGCGATGGTCACGCCGTCGTTGGTCACCACCGGGGTTCCGGTGATCTTCTCCAGGATGACGTTGCGTCCCTTGGGCCCCAGCGTTGACTTCACGGCCTCGGCCAGCTTGTCCACACCGGCCAGCAGCAGGCTGCGCGCTTCCGCGCCGAAACGCAGTTCCTTAGCCATCAGTCCTCCTAGGACGGGTTCTCAGTCAGTGGCGGTAATCAGGGGACGAGAATGGCGCGGCCGCGCACCCGGCCCGCATCGAGATCCGCGAACGCCTCCACGGCGCTGGTCAGCGGGTAAGTCCGGGTGTGCAGGGTGACCTTGCCCGCCTGGGCCAGGGACATCAGCTCGGCCAGGTCGTTGTAGGTGCCGACGATGTTCCCGATGATGTTGCGCTCGGTGGAGATGATGTCGAGCGTGGGGATCTCCAGCGTGCCGCCGTAGCCGATGACGAAATAGGAGCCGGCCGGGGCGGTCATGTTCCAGCCGTCCATCTCCGCGCCCTGCTCGGCCACGAAGTCCAGCACGACGTGAGCGCCGGCGCCGCCGGTCAGGTCCTTGACCGCGTCCACGTGGCTGCCGTCCGCGACCACGGTGTGGGTCGCGCCGAGCTGCTCGGCCAGCTTGAGCGCGTCCGGGTTCCGGTCCACCACGACGATGGTGGTGGCGGACAGCGCGGCCAGGCACTGGATGCCGATGTGGCCCAGGCCGCCCGCGCCGATCACCACGGCGGTCGTGCCCGGGTAGAGCAGCGGGAGGGCCTTGCGGACCGCGTGGTAGGCGGTAATGCCCGCGTCGGCCAGCGCCGCCACGTCCTGCGGCTGGGTCGCCGGGTCCAGCTTCACGCAGGCCCGGGCCGAGGTGAGCAGGTACTCGGCCATCCCCCCGTCGCGGGACAGGCCAGGGAAGGAGCTGTCCCCGGTGCAGTGCATGTCGTCACCGGCCCGGCAGGCCCGGCACAGCCCGCAGGTCGGGGTGGGGTGCAGGATCACGGTGTCGCCCACGGCGACGTTGCTGACCGCCGAGCCGATCTCGTGCACCCACCCGGCGTTCTCGTGACCGAGGATGTAGGGCAGCGGGGTGCCCATGGCCGCGTCCCACTGGCCTTCGATGATGTGCAGGTCGGTACGGCAGACGCCGGCCCCGCCGATCTTCACGATGACGTCGAGCGGGCCGCCGATAGCCGGCTCCGGTACCTCGTCGATCACCGGCTGCTGGTGGAAAGCGTGCAAGCGGACGGCCTTCATTGGTCCTCCTCGACCTGGGGTTGCTGGCCTAGCCCGGCCGTGTCGTTGTATCGGTGCCCCAGCATCCCGCGGCACATGCTTCCGTTCGCCTCGATGCTGGTCCGGGTCAGCCGGGCCCGGCCCAGATGCATCCGCAGGGAATCCGGGCTCACCGGCTCCCCGGTCTTCGGGTCAATGAGCAGCCACGCGTCATCGCCAGCGGGCAGGCCGAGCTCGGCCCGGCGCTCGCGCAGCCGCTGGAGCGCGGCGGAGGGCGGCACCTGACCCAGGGTCATCCCCGGCAGGCTGGCCGGGTCGGTCCCGGCGCTGAGCAGCGGCCGGCAGACCTGATCGGTACCGGCCATCACCGCCTTGCGCAGGAAGTCGGCGCGCAGCTCGTGCAGCTCGCCCACCGCCTCGCCGTCGAACGACTGCGCGAAGCCCGCGTGCGCGGCCACCCCGCCGTTGATCGCGTCCGAGGCGAAATGCTCGTCCAGCACGACCTCGGCCCGGCGCACGCCAGGCAGGGCGGCTACGGCGTCGTAGGCGTCGGCCACCATGAGGAAGGCGAAGTTGGGCGCGCAGAAGTAGGTGGGCAGCCGCAGCCGGACCTGCGCATCACCGCCGGGGGTGACGGCGGCTGAGGAGACGAAGCCCAGCGCCGTGATCGGCTCGTCGAGCTCCGGATCCCGTACCGAGTCCAGGGCGGCAAGCACCCGCGGCAGGTCGACCACGGGAGCGCCGGGCGCGCCCGGCGGAGCACTGAGCTCCGCCGGGCGCGCTTCGCGCGTGCTCGCGGTCACTGGGGCAGTCATGCCCCCGAGACCAGCTGGGCATCATCCTGCGATGCCGGGGCGCTGGCGTCCTTGATCTGGAACTCGGCCGGGACCTCGATGTCGTACAGCTTGGCCGCGTTCAGCCCGAGGATCTTCTTCTTGGTATCGGTGTTCACCCTCGGGTAGTCCGAGAACTCGTCACTGGGGTAGTCCCAGTCCACGAAGCCCTCGACCTGCCACTTCGGCTCCCAGATGCCGTAGTCGCTGCCGAAGGTCATCTTGTCCTCGCCGACCCAGAACAGCAGCTCTCCCATGACCTTGGCGAAGAACTTCGGCCGCGCGTACATCAGGCCGCCGATGACCACGGACAGGCCGGCGTAGACGTTGGGCTCCTGCGTCGCCATGAAGCAGAAGTCCTCGATCCGGGGCAGGCCCACGTGCTCGACGATGAAGTTCAGGTCGGGGAAGTCGGTCGCCGCGTGATCGACGTCGGAGACGTCGAAGGCGTCCTTGTCCAGCGGCCAGATCGTCGGGCCCTTGTGCACGTGGATGTTCTTGATGCCGAGGTTCTGGGCGGCCTCGAGGAACCGGTAGGCGCCCGGGTCGCTCAGCTTGTAGCCGCGCGAGCCGTTGTTCCACTCGGCGGTGTAGAGCTTGACGCCCTTCGAGCCGTAGGTCTCGACATTCTTCTTGAGCTCTTCCAGCCCCGGGTCGCCGTCACGGGGGTCGAACCGGGTGTTGTAAATGAACTTACCCGGGTGCCGCTTCCCCATTTCGGCGTTGCGCGCGGTGGTGTTGAAGCCTTCCTTGTACCACTCCTTCAGGTACGTCGGCTGGAACACCGCCACGTCCACGTAGCCGTCCTCGAAGACGTCCTTCATCAGGTCGTCTTCGGAGTACTTCTGGAAGTGCTCGATGGACCAGTGCGTCTCGGGCGGCCCCAGGCCCTGGTAGGCGTGGAAGCACTCGATCCAGCCCTTGGCGTACTGCTCGGCCCCCTCCACCCAGTTGTCCGGGGCGGCGTTCCAGTAATGCATGTGGCTATCGACAACGAAGTACTTCTCGCCGTCCTTTTCGTACACGGTTCCTCCTCGTTGGGGGTCCGGTGATGAAGCGCTGGACGCCGCGCCTAGCTGCTGGCCGTCAGGTCGAAATCGATGTACTCGGCCGCATCCTCGGGATTAGCGAACATGATCGTCCGGTCGTCCTCGTGGATCATGCGGCCGTAGTGCGTCGAACATGTTCTCCTCGAACTCCGCGGCGTCGAAGTAACCGGGCTCCTCGCCCAGCGCCTCGGAGATCTCGTCGTAGACGACGTCCATGCGCCGGACCGCGTCGACCCGGATCATTGACGGCAGGGGCGTCACCGTCACATTGGACTCGGTGCTCATGACCTGGGCCACGACCGCACCGACCTGATTGTTCATCAGGGTGAATCCGCACATGTTGGACGCGGTGTTGTTGACCTTGAACGGGCTTTCCGCCGTCTTGAACTTGGTCACTGGGCCAGCTCCTTCGGTGCTTCCAGACTCAGATCGGACAAGATGCCCCTGAACCGGTGCTTCTGGGCGTCCAGGCCGTCTTCGAAGCGGGGCGGCTTCGACTCGGGCTGCGACCACAGCGGCTGCAGCGCCCGTGCGGCGGCGAGGGACCGGGGCACCCAGACCGACAGCCACTCCTGCAGCTTGGCCTTGTTCTGGTCGCCGAACTCGCGGTCGGCGGTCAGCAGCTCGAACATCGGCCGGGTGTAGCGCAGGTCGCGTTCGGCGTAGTCATACTCTTCGGCGCCGACCACCGTGGGCGTGACGAAGTCCCCGTTGCGCGGGGCCGCGTGCTGCACCAGCTGGCTGCGGAAGAGCTCGCCGACCAGCGGCTCGAACACCACGTTGGCCGCGAAGATCGCCTCGCACCAGTCGTCGATGCCGGTGAGCTGCTCAGCCACTTCACGCACGCCCTGCCAGGCCGGGTCGCTGTTCCAGGTCTCCAGGTGCGCGGTGCCGTCGAAGCCCTCGATCTCCTCGGTCAGGCTCAGGTTGTACAGCGCGAGGTCCTGGGCGGCCCGGATCCGGTGCATGCTGTTCACCGAGATCGCGTTGTTGTGCATGTTGGTCGGCGCCCGCCGGTTGGCGTTGGCGAAGAGGTACAGCCCCAGCCCGTGGTCCACGTGCATCCAGGCTCCGACGTTGCGCTCGACGAAGTTGACCCAGCTCCGGTTCCACTGCTCGAACGCCTTCGCCTGGCGGGCCGCGTCGATGTTCTGGTTGAGCTGCCGCACCACGTTGGAGTTGTAGCGGTAGAACGTGAGCTCCCACTCCTCGTTAGGGTCGCGGAACTCATGCCAGCCGTGCGCGGGCCAGTCGTAGCCCTTGCCGCCCGAGCCTGGGTAGCGCTCTGGCTCCGGCCGGTCCGATCCCCACGCCTTGAGGGACGTCCAGTCCAGCGGGTACCCGCCCCGGCCGTCGGAGAAACCGTAGAGCCAGCCCTGGGCGAGGTAGTGCCGCGGGTCGGGCTGGACCTCGACGGTTACGTCCTCGTAGTGGGACTGCTTGCGCTTGGCTGGCGTGTAGTAGTTGAACCGGCGGGCGGTCGAGTCCGGGAATTCCTTCGCCCCGGCTTCCGCGTCGGTAAAGACCGGCTTGGGAACACTGCGTTCTGGAGCGGTTGTCATGAGGTCTCTCCTTCATCGTGAGAGTTCAGGCGCGGATTGCCACTGGCGGCCTTGCCGGTGGACTTGCAGGCACGTCCGTTGCTCCTCACTGCTGGCCGGGATCCCCGGTGGTGGTGAACTTGTCGTAGTAGATCCGCTTTTCTTCCACACCCAGCTGCGCGAGCAGCGGCAGGGCCGCCTCCACCATGGGCGGCGGGCCGCAGACGTAGGCGTGGGCTCCGGTCAGGTCGGTGGCGTGCCGCTTGACCACATCGGTGACGAAACCGGTCTCGCCGTCCCAGTCGTCATCCACGTCCGCCTCGGATAGCGCCGGGATGTACCGGAAGTTCGGCAGCTTCTCCTCGAGCTCGTGCAGCTCGGCCTCGAAGCACAGGTCCCGCTTGGCCCGGGCGCCGTAGAAGAAGGTGGCCTTGCGCTCGATGCCGCGCTCGGCCAGGGTGCGCAGCAGCGCCAGGATGGGGGCCATGCCCGCCCCGCCGCCGACGAAGATCAGGTCATTGTCGCCCTCGCGGAGGGTGAAGACGCCGAACGGGCCGCTCAGGTCGAGCCGGTCCCCCTCGGCCAGCTTCTCGGCCAGGAACCTGGAGAACACCCCGTCCGGGTAGACCTTGATGATGAACTCCAGCAGCCCGCTCTCGCGGCTGGTGGTGTTCGCCATCGAGAAGGACCGCACCTCCTCCGTCCCGGGCACAGCGATGTCCATGTACTGGCCGGGGAAGAACTTGATCTCGTCCGGCTCGATCAGCCGCAGGATCAGGTGGCGCATGTCGTGAGTGACCGCGTCCTTGGACACCACCTCGGCCACGCCCTGCTGGATGGGCAGGCCGGAGCGGATCATCTCCTCGTCGTAGTTGAGCAGCTCGATGGTGACGTCCTCGTAGGCGTGCGCCCGGCACAGCAGCGTGTAGCCCTCATCGAGCTCGTAGTCGGGGAGCGCGAAGGTCGAGTACTTGTCGTGCTCTATGTCCTCACCCTCGAGGATGAACGACTTGCAGGCGGCACACTGGCCCTCCTTGCAGCCGTGCATGAGCATGATGCCCTGCTCGGCGGCGGCTCGCAGGATCGTCTGATCCTCACCGACCTCGATCTCGATGCCGACCGGCTCGAACCGCACGACATGCTTGTCGGCCATGGCCCCCTCACCGATAGTGGGAAATCGCCTCTGAGAAGTGGTTGGGAGGGGGCCGCAGGCCAGGCCTGCGGCCCACCTCCCGGTCTAGCTAGGGTCGGTCAGGCCTCCGCTGGTGCGGGACGGCCGGCCGGGCCCTGCCGGTTGTAGTCGGCCACGAAGGCCGTCCTCTCCTCCGGCGTCATCTCGTTGAGCAGGACGTTCGGGCTGAGCACCGGCCCCATCCGGCGCAGGTGGTCCAGCGTCCACATCTTGCTCGGGTCCAGGTCCAGGTGCGGCTGCGCCACGAGCGTCTTGCCGTCGTCCCGGACGTAGCCCATGTCGGACACCACGTCGGCCCAGTTCCAGCCGTGGTACAGGGTCTCCCATTCGCGCTTGCCGATGAGCTGGCCCATGTTCGGGGTGGAACGGCCCTGGTAGGTCGGCCGGAACGCTTCCGCGTCCGTCCACCGGCAGGCCTCGTGGCAGTAGGTGCGGACCTGGCCGTCAACCTCGTCGATGACCATGTCCTCGCGGACCAGGCAAGGCACCATGCAGGTCCAGCAGCGGTGCGGGTACACGTAATCGACGGACTCGGCCACGATCGGGTGGTGCCCGTTCGGCCGCGACAGCCGGTTGTAGTTCTCCCACCACTTGCCGTACTTGTCGTACCAGCCCGGGTACTTGTACTCGAACCACTCGAAGTCCGTGTCGGTCATCGGGTCGATCCGCCAGTAGTTCGCCAGCCAGCCGGTGGCGAAGAACTGGGCTACCTCGTGCACGTAGCCCTTGTTCCAGATCTGGTTCCACGCCTCGTCGATGAGGTCGTGCGGGATGACCAGCCCGTACTTCTCGAGCGGGACGAGATAGCTGCGGTAGTAGTCGTCGTAGATCCACCGGCGCCACATCTCGGCGTAGGACTCACGGTCCTTGCGCCGGTCCTTGGTGCCGTACTCGATGAACGTGCCGATAGCGGCGTCCACCACGCGGTGGTTGTTCCACCACGCGTAGCGCAGGTCGCGCTCGAGCAGCTGGTGGTTCTCCTCGTCGGCCAGGGCCATGAGGAGGGTGGCGTACCCGTTGCTGATGTGCCGCGACTCGTCCGACTGGACCGAGTGGAACACGGTGGGCAGCAGGTAGTCGCCGTTGGCGGCGGCTTCGGCGGGCATGGCCACGAACAGCGTGTTGGTGAACGCCGTCTCGGCCACGATCGTGAGGTAGATGCTCGCCGCGGTGATCGCGTCACCGGTGATAAACCCTTCGGCGAACTGCCGGCCGATCGTCCCGCAGTAGTCGTTCTGGAAGTTCCGGAGGCTGGAGTTGAAGCCCGCCGGGTCGATGTAGTTGTTCATGTACAGGCGCTTGAGGTTCTGCTGGATCGTCGAGTGACGTACCTCGTCGATCATCTGGATCGCCTGGCCGTTGTGCAGTTCCGGGTTGGGCACGGTGCGGAACAGCAGCGGCATGGCCCGCGCGGCCGAGATCTCCGGGAGCGGGATGATCGACAGGAACAGCTTCTGCCATTCCAGCCAGCGCTCCTGCACCTGACGGAACATGTTGCCGCGGATGGCGCCGTCCTGGGCCCCGTAGACGCGGTGGTCCTTCTCTTCCTGCATCGGGAAGTAGGAGCGCAGGACCTGCTTCAGCGGGTCCTTCTTCGATGACTTGCGGAACGAGTAGTCCGTCCCGTACTGCGACACCGGCTCGTGATACATGGGTTCCCAGGACAGTTCCTGGATCTTCTGGTGGGCCTTAGCCACACTCTGGCGACTCATGGTCACCCCTTTCCCCATCGTGGCTCGGCAGCCTGCTTGGTCGGCTGCCGGAAGTCCCTATGTGCCGAATAACAACCTGTAAAAGCGGGGGCCGGGCTCTCAACATGAGACAGGCCCGTATGCGGCCCTCCCGGCCTGCGCGGCGGGTGGCCCCCGCCTGCGGGCTCAGTGCTCATCGAAGAATCAGTGCTCATCGAAGAAGATGTTCCTGAGCTCGGCGAGCTGGTCCTGGATGTCCTGGGAGTTCCGGTGGTTCCCCTCGGCGGCCGGCTCGATCCCCAGCGCGCGGAGCAGCTCCGCGGCCGGGGCACCCGGGTCGCCGGATTCCCCCAGGACCGGATGCAATCCCTGGTCCGCCAGGTGGTGAAAGACCAGGTTGACTACGCTCCAAGGGTTGAAGGTCTCACCAGGGTGCGTGCCTGGGCGTTCCATGAGCGGCTCCGGATTCTTCAGCGGGCAGGCAAAAGTCAGCCGGTGTTCCTCGATCAAAACGCCGCCCCCCGGGGGCCGCCGGTCTCAACTTGAGACAGGGGCAGGTACCGCCGCACATATTTTGGGTAGGTAACACGCGAACTCGGGATCCCCGACCGCGAGCTGAGCGACCAGCTTGCGTGAGCGGTACCGGGAGGTACGGAGGCGCGATGGTGCCCACAGCAGTGCACCTGCCAGCGTTGGCCGACAGCAAGGCGCTGGCGGACACGCGGGAGCGGTTTCTGACGGCTGAATCGGTACGGCCGAACGAGGTGCGGGAGCCGATCCTGGCCTCATGGTGGCGCTCACGGCAGTGGAAGGTGGCCGCCGACCGGGTCACGCTGCCCTATGTCCGGGATCCGAACCTTGATACGCCGCTGACCCGCAACGCCATGCCGGTACTGCGCAACCTGCGCGAGCACCTGGAGGGGCAGCCGATCAGCGTCATCCTCACCGACGCCGCGGGCGTCGTGCTGACCAGGATGACCGCCGACCATGACCTGGAACGTCACCTGGACGGGGTCCAGCTCGCCCCCGGCTTCAGCTACGCCGAGGAGTACGTCGGCACCAACGGGATCGGCACCGCGCTGGAAGGCGGCCAGCCCGCGTGCGTGTTCGGCCACGAGCACTACGCCGAGGACCTCGAGGACCTGGCCTGCGCCGGGGTCCCGATCCACGACCCCATCTCCGGGAAGGCCGTGGGCGCGGTCAACCTGACCTGCTGGCGCAAGGACGCCGACCCGCTGCTGATCGCGCTGGCCAAGACCACCGCGGACCAGATCACCCAGGCCATGCTGGCGGACAGCAGCGCGCGGGAACTGCAGCTGATGCAGGAGTACATGCGGGCCTGCCGCCGCACCAGCGGGATCGTGCTGGCGCTGAACAACGACGTCGTGATGATGAACGAGTACGCCCGCCAGGTACTCGACCCGGGCGACCAGGGGGTACTGCTCGGCCAGGCCGCCGAGATGCTGGCCAGCCAGCAGGCGGGCGCGGTCTCCGTCGAGCTGCCCAGCGGGATCCAGGCCCGGATGTACTGCCGCCCGGTCCGGGGCGACGACCACGTCGCAGGCGGCGTGGTGCACGTGAAGCTCATCGAGCCGGCCAGCCAGCGCCCGGCCACGGATTCCGCCGCCAAGCCCCCCATGTCGCTGCCCGGGCTGGTCGGCAGCGGGGCGCTCTGGCTGCGCGGCTGCCGGCAGGTCGAGTCCGTGTACGACTCGGGCGAGTGGCTCGCCCTGGAGGGCGAGCCCGGGGTGGGCAAGCTGACCCTGGTCCGCGCCGTCCACCAGCGGCGCAACCCGGCGGAGCGCTTCTACGTCCTCGACGCCGCCGAGGCCACCGACACCGACTGGCTGCTGCGGGCCCGCCGCGAGCTGCTCGACGGCGAGGGCTCGCTGCTGATCCGGCACGTGGACCTGCTCAACGCCCGGCAGCTGAACGCGCTGACCTCAGCCCTCCAGGAGGCCAGGGCCGCCTCACGCCAGGACGACCTGTGGGTGGCGGTCACCCTGGACCGCAGGCTGGCCCACGGCGACCTGACCAGGCTGCTGCGCTTCTTCCCGAGCACGGTGGAGCTGCCGCCGCTGCGCCACCACATCGAGGACCTGCACGTGCTGGTCCCGTTCTTCGTGGCCAAGCTGGGCCAGCACGGCCGGCTGACCTGCTCGCCGGAGGCCATGCAGCTGCTGCTCCGGTCGAAGTGGCCGGGCAACACCGAGCAGCTCTGGCAGGTGCTCAAGCGGGTCGTGCAGAAGCGGCGCACCGGGTCCATCCAGCCGGCCGACCTCCCGCCCGAATGCTGGACCGTCAGCAGGCGGCTGCTGTCCCCGCTGGAGTCCATGGAGCGCGACGCGATCGTCTCGGGCCTGCTCGACTACCAGGGCAACAAGGTCAAGGCGGCCAAGTCGCTGGGCATGTCCCGCGCGACCATCTACCGGAAGATCCACGAATACGGGATCGTCACGCCGGCGAGCTAGTACGGCGCAGGCCGCCAGCCCCCTAGGATGGAGCCCGTGCACCGGCTCTTTCCCATCACCCCGCCGCCCCGCTCCTGAGCGGGGTGTAGCCGCAGCGCGCCAGGCCAGCTAGCCGGCGCGTCCTTGCCGTGGGGCTGGTCACTGTTCCACGGCCGATCTCACCCCGTTCCCGCGACCCTCCCCTTCTCGTCGCAGGAGCGATCTTCCATGACTGCTGGCATCACCATGCCCGCCGCTGGCCGCCGGCCTGGCACCGGACTGGCCTGCCTGGTGGCGGCCGGCCTGCTGTGGGGCACCGGTGGCCTGACCGGCACCCTGCTGGGCCGCAGCTCCGGGCTGCCCGCCCTGTCGGTGGCTGCCTACCGGCTCGCCGCCGGCGGCGCACTGATCATCGTGTTCCTCGTGCTGGCCGGCAGGCGCTGGCCCGCCGGGCGGGCCGCCTGGACCCGCATCGCCACCATCGCCGGGCTGGCCGCGGTGTTCCAGAGCTGCTACTTCACGGCCGTGGCGCTGACCTCGGTCAGCCTGGCCACGCTGGTCACCATCGGCAGCGCCCCGGTCCTCGTGCTGGCCGCCGAGCGGGTGCGGGGGCGGCGGGCAGGCCGGCTCGCGGGCTGCGCCACCGGCCTGGCCCTGGCCGGCCTCGGCCTGCTGGCCGGCCTGCCGTCCGGCGGCTTCACCGAGAGCGCGGTGCTGGCCAGCGCGGGGATGGCGGTGCTGGCGGCCGCCGGGTTCGCCACGCTGACGCTGGTCAGCGCCCGGCCGGTCGCGGGCCTGGATGACCTGACCGCGGCAGGCTTCGGGTTCACCCTCGGCGGCCTGGTCCTGCTGCCGGTGGCCGCGGCCACCGGCCAGGTCGGCTTCACCCCGGATCCGGTCACCCTCGGCCTGCTGGCCGCCCTCGGCACTGGCCCCACCGCCGTGGCCTACACGCTGTACTTCCGCGGCCTGCGGACCGCCCCGGCGGGCACCGCCGCGCTGCTGTCCCTGCTCGAGCCACTCACCGGAACCGTGCTCGCGGCGCTGATCCTCGGCGACCGGCTCGGGCCCAGCGGGATCGCGGGTGCCGTCATCCTGGCCGCGGCGCTGGTCCTGGCGGCCGCGTCAGGCCAGGGCGCCGCGTCAGGCCACGGCCCGGCGGACCACGGCCGTGGCCCAGCTCATGACCACGACGCACAGCGGCGTGAGGACCGCGAACGCCTGCCACACGGCGGGGCCGGCCAGAGTGCCGGACGCCAGCACCCGGGCGGCGCTGACCGCGTAGTAGAGCGGGTTGAGATGGGCCAGCACCCGCATCCACCCGGGCCCGAGTGAGATGGGCAGCAGCACCCCGCCGAGCAGCAGCACGGGCAGGTTCAGCCCGTTGATGATGGCGGCGAAGCCGCTGATGTCCCCGGTGCGCAGCGCGATGGCGATGGAGAAGGCCGCCACGGTCGCCATGAGCAGCGCCAGCAGCGGGCCGAGCAGCAGCAGCCCGCTGGCGTGCACATCGAAGCCGAACCCGGCCCCGATCGCGACGACCACCGCGTCGAACGCGAACATCAGCAGCATCGAGGCCAGGATCGGCCCGGTCAGGATCGCGAACCGGCTGGCCGGGGTGACCCGGAACCGCTCGATGACCCCGGCGCGCAGCTCGAAGATCGTGCTGAAGCCGGGCCCGGACCCGCTGGCGAAGGCGAGCAGGGCCAGGATGCCCGGCAGGAACAGGTCGAGCACATGGCCGGCCGGCAGGCCGGCCGCGCCCACGAGGTGCCGGAGCAGGGGGGTGAACAGGGCCAGGTAGAGGATCGGCGTGGAGAAGCCGACCACCAGCCAGACCGGGTTGCGCAGCAGCTGGCTGAGGTAACGGCGAAAGAGCAGGCCGATGTCGGTGGCGGTCTTCATGCCGCCGCCTCGGCCTCGCGGTCCGCGGCCGGGACAGCCGGGCCGCCGGCGTCCCGCAGCGACCGGCCGGTCTGGCGCAGGAACACGTCGTCCAGGCTCGGCTCGGACAGCCGGAGCGAGCGGACCGGCAGGCCGCCCGGTCGAGCAGCCGGAGCAGCCCGGGCAGCGCGGCCGCCCCGTCGCGGGCGTACAGCCGCACGGTGTCCCCTGCCACGGCCAGGTCACGCAGGCCGGCCTGCCCGGCCAGCGCGGCGGCGGCCTGCCCGCCGGCCTCCGCGTCGCGGGTGACGAGGACGATCGCGTCCCCGGCCACCTCCTGCTTGAGGGCCCGCGGGCTACCTTCCGCCACCACGGTGCCGTGATCGATGATCACGATGTTGTCGCAGAGCACGTCGGCCTCGTCCAGGTAGTGCGTGGTCAGGAAGACCGTGGTACCCCGGTCCCGCAGGCCGCGGATGTGGTCCCACAGGCTGGCCCGGTTCTGCGGGTCGAGCCCGGTGCTCGGCTCGTCCAGGAACAGGATCTCGGGCTCGTGCACGACGCCGAGCGCCACGTCGAGGCGCCGCCGCTGGCCGCCGGAGTAGGTCCGGACCCGGCGGTCGGCGAACCCGGCCAGGCCGAACCGTTCCAGCACCTCCGCGACCCGCCGGGCGACGTCCGCGCGGCTCCGGCCGTACAGCCGGCCCTGCAAGGTCAGGTTCTCCCGTCCGGTGGCCAGCTCGTCGGCCCCGCCCAGCTGGCTCACGTAGCCGATGCGGGCCCGGACCTGCCCGGGCTGACGGCCGACGTCCAGACCGGCCACCGTGGCGCGGCCGCCGTCGATGGGCAGCAGCGTGGTCAGCATCCGCAGCGTGGTGGTCTTGCCCGCCCCGTTCGGCCCCAGGAACCCGACGATCTCGCCCCGGGCCACCTGCAGGCTGACGCCGCGCACCGCCTCGATCGCCTGGTTCCGGCCCCCCGGGAAGCGCTTGCGCAGCTCCCGGGCCTCGATGACCGCAGTCATGGTGCTCCTTCCGGCCGGCTCCGGCGGCCGGCCTCCAGCAGTCACTATCAAACGCCTATCGAGTCTTGTCAACCAAATAGATGACTAGCTGTGTCAGACCTCTGGCTGATAGCCTGGGCAGGTGAGCGTGCCCGCCAGATCCCGTGGACCGCGCCGGGCCCCGGCCGGGGCCGACCGGCAGCGCGACGCCGAGCGCTCACGCCAGGCCCTGCTGTCCGCCGCCCTGGATGAGTTCTCGGTCCACGGCTTCGCGGGGGCCCGGGTCGCCGACATCGCCCGCCGGGCCGGGCTGAACAAGCAGCTGATCAACTACTACTTCGGCTCCAAGGAAGGCCTGTACCTGGCCCTGCAGCGGGCCTGGCTGGAGCGGGAGCAGAGTTTCGCGCCGCCCGACCTCCCCCTGGCCGACCTGGTCGTCCGCTATCTCACTGACGCCCTGGCCGATCCGCGCTCACTGCGCCTGCTGCTGTGGCGCGGCCTGGCGGACGACTCCGCGCCCGACAGCGGTCCGGGCCGCCAGGGCGACCTGGACCGGGTCAGCCGCCGGAAGGCCGCCGGGGAAGTGGCGGCCGACCTGGATCCCGCGGCGGTGCTGCTGGCCGGGATGGGCATGGTCGCGGCGCCCATCGTGATGCCGCAGGTCGCCCGGGAGCTGTTCGGCGCGGACCCGTCCAGCGCGGAGTTCCGGGAGCGCTACGCCGAGCAGCTCCGCCGCATCGTCGCCCGCCTGGGCCGCGGCCCGGCCGCCGGACCCCGGGACACCGAACCCCCGGCCGCCGGACCCCGGGACACCTAACCGCCGGACACCGACTCACGGGCCGGCGGCCCTCAGCCCGCCTTCCGGGCGGCGAGGGATGACAGCAGCTCGTAGCCGACGTGGGCGGCGGCGATCCCGGTGATCTGGGCGTGGTCGTAGGCGGGGGCGACCTCCACGATGTCGGCCCCGACGAGGTTCAGCCGGGCGAAGGACCGCAGCGCGGCGAGCAGTTCCCGGCTGGACAGCCCGCCGGCCTCCGGGGTGCCGGTGCCGGGGGCATGCGCCGGGTCCAGCACGTCGATGTCGACCGACACGTAGACCGGACGGTCACCGACCCGCTGCCGGATGCGCTCCACCATGCCGGCCACGCCCAGCTGGTCAACGTCCGGGGCGGAGATGACCTGGAATCCCAGCTCGCCGTCCTGGGTCAGGTCGCTGCCGGTGTACAGCGGCCCGCGGATCCCGATATGCAGGCACCCCGAGCGGTCGAGCAGGCCTTCCTCCGAGGCCCGCCGGAAGGGCGTGCCATGGGTGTAGGCGGCACCGAAGTAGGTGTCCCAGGTGTCGAGGTGAGCATCGAAGTGGACCACGGCCAGCGGGCCGTGCCCTGCGGCCAGCGCCCGGATCATCGGCAGCGCGACCGTGTGGTCGCCGCCGAGCATCAGGATGAAGGGCACCCGTTCGAGCAGGCCGCGCGCTCCCCGCTCGATAGAGCCGATCGCCTCCTCGATGCTGTACGGGTTGACCGCAAGATCCCCCGCGTCCGCCACCTGCTGGCTGGCGAAGGGTGACGCCTGGAGGGCCGGGTTGTACGGCCGGAGCAGCCGGGACGACTCCCGGATGTGAGCCGGGCCGAACCGGGCGCCGGGCCGGTAACTGACCCCGCCGTCAAACGGCACGCCGAGCACGGCCGCGTCAGCGTGCGCCACCTCGTCGATGCGCGGCAGGCGGGCGAAGGTCGCCTCTCCGCCGTACCTGGGCACGAGCGTGGCGTCGACCTGCCCGGTGATCCCTGCGGCGATGATCCGCGGAACAGGCTCGCTCATATCATCCCCACTCAGGCGGGCTCCCCGTCTTTCGCCCCGGCCATGGCGTCGATGGCGCGGAGCTCGCGTTCACTGGCGTCGATGGCCGACGCCTCGGCCGCAACGTCGAGCGACCGGGACAGCAGCAGGTATACCAGGCCGGAAACTACCAGCCCGACCAGCCAGGAGTAGTCCACGCCGTTGGTCAGGTGACGGGGGAAGGGGCCGGTGTAGGAAAAGCCGGCGATCGGGGGCAGCACCATGAACGGGATCTCGGCCGCGAAGCCCGCGAAATAGGCCGTCAGCCCGCGCCAGCCCCACAATCCGTAGGCGCCGTCGGGACGGAAGATGTCGGTGATCGCGTAATGGCCGTGCCGGACGAAGAAGAAGTCCACCAGGTTCAGCGCGGTCCACGGGACGAGCAAGTACAGCATCAGCGTGAGCGAGTTGAGCACGGCGCTGACCGCGGTGTCGGACGCACTGGTCGAGATGCCGGCCCCGATGGCGTACCAGATGACGGCCAGGACGACGACCGTGGCCGCCCGCCAGAGCCGGCTGGTCTGGATCTTCTTGAACGAGTCGATGCCGGTGAGCACGGTGAGCATCCCGCCGTAGGCGTTCATCCCCATAGTGGCGAGCAGCGCCGTCGCGGACAGGAACGCGGTGATCGAGCCGAGCGGCGCGGCCACATTGTCCCCGACCCGCTGCAGCCCGACCAGCCCGTCGGACACGCCCAGCCGGGTGGCCAGCCACGCGCCCAGGGCGATCAGCCAGATCGCCGAGCCGGACGCGCCGAAGAACACGGCGGTGATGATCCCGCGGGGGGAGGTCTTGCGCGGCATATAGCGCGAGTAGTCCGACACGTAGGGCGCGTAGGTGATGTTGTAGGCCGCGGCGACCGAGAACTGGACCATGAACGCGGTAAAAATGAAGCTGCCTCTGGTGTGCGGGGTCACGCCGCCCGCATGCCCGACGAGGATCGCCACCGAGATGATCGCGTAGCACGGGAACGAGATGACCAGCAGGAACCGGAAGACCCGGTGCACCCAGTCGTAGCCGAAGATGGCCAGCGCGGCGGCGAGCACCGCGGTGATGATCGCCACGGCGCCGGCGCTCCAGCCGAACGCGGCGTGCAGCCCGCTGGCCATCAGCACCTGGTCGGCGACGTTGAAGGCCATGTAGGTGAACAGCACGGCGAACAGCGCGACCACCACGCCGCGGTAGCCGAGCTGGGCCCGGGTCTGGATCATCTGCGGCAGCCCGAACACCGGGCCCTGGGTGGCGTGGAAGGCCATGAACAGCGTGCCGAACCAGACGCCGAGGACGCCGGCCAGGATCGACCAGCCCAGCGACAGGCCGAGCGAAGGGCCGACGAAGCCGATCGGGATCGTGAAGTACTGGAAGTTCCCGAGAAACCACAGCATGGCCTGCTGCCAGTTCTTACCGTGCCGCTCCGGGTCCGGGATCCAGTCGATCGAGTGCACCTCGATCTGGTTGCGCAGGCCACCCTCAAGCTCGCCGACCGCCGCTTCCGCCCGGGACTGTGCCGCCATGACATCTCCTAGCCCGACGTGACCTGCCTTGCCCGTTATGGTCACCAGATGATTCATGGCTGTCAACGCTTGTTTCATAACGAGTTCCGCTGTCTTATTGAGGTGCCTCAGGCGGCTGCCCGGCGTGCCCCTGATCAGGAGGAGGAGAACTGGTGTCCAGCGCCAGCCGCGGGAACGACAGGCCCGACGCCGGCCCCGACGTCACGCACATCGGTGCGCAGCTGCGGGCGGCCAGGCTGGCCGCCCGCAAGAGCATGGCCGAAGTGGCCGGGCAGGCCGGGCTGACCAAGGGCTTCCTGTCCAAGCTGGAACGCGATCTCGCCAACGTCTCGGTGGCCTCGCTCATCCGGATCTGCGGGGCACTGGACATCTCGGTCGGCTCGCTGTTCCAGGCGTCGCGGGGCGAGGTGGTCAGGCGGGGTGCCTACCCGCCGATCAACTTCGGCGGCACCGGGGTCCGTGAGTACCTGCTCACCCCGTCCGGCGAGAAGCGGGTGCAAGCCATCCTCAGCGACATCGAGCCGGGTGGCGGGAGCGGGGACGAGCCCTATGCGCTGCCGGCCGACGTGGAGTTCGTCTTCGTCCTGGCCGGGCAGCTGCAGATCTCCCTGGACGGGGAGCACGTCACGCTCGAGCAGGGTGACGCCTTCACCTTCCCGGCCGGCAGCCAGCACACCTTCCGCGCGGTCTGGGCGGCCGGCCGGACCCAGGTGCTCTGGGTGTTCTCGCCCGCCCTGCCCGACACCCGCGCGTGACCTCGTCCCGCGATCGTCCGCCCGGGCGGACGACCGGCCGCTAGCCGGCGTTCTTGCGGGCGGGCAGGTGGCGGCGGAGGAATTCCTCGGTGCGCCGCCAGGCCCGGGCGGCGGGTTCAGGCTGGCTGAACATGGGTGCCTTCCGGTTGTGGAACGCGTGCCCGGCCTCTTCCTCCACGTAGATGACCACGTTGGGCTGCCCGGCCGCGGCGTCTTGCACGGCCTGGACCTGCTCACGCGGGATGTACGGGTCGCTGCCGCCGAAGTGCAGCAGCAGCGGCGCGGTGATCTGGCCCAGCACGCCCAGCTGCTGCGGCACGGCCGAGCCGTAGAACGAGATCACCGCGTCCAGCGGGGCCTGCGCGGCCACCAGGTAGGCGATCGACCCGCCGAGGCAGAACCCGATGATCCCGATGCCGCCGTCCACCTCGGGCAGCCCGGCCAGCACGCCCAGCGCCGCGACGGAGTCCGCGACGCCCTGGCTGACGTCGAACCGGGAGCCCATCTCCAGCGACGAGGCCAGGCCCGCCTCGTCGTGGGCGGCCTGGTAACCCGGCTGCAGCCGCCAGAACAGATCCGGCGCCGCCACCACGTACCCCAGGCCGGCCAGGTCCCCGGCGACGGCCCGGATGTAGTCGCTCACCCCGTAGATCTCCTGGATCAGCAGCAGGCCAGGCCCGCTGCCGCTGTCCGGAACCCACACGGTCAGATCGAAGGGGCCGTCGGCGGTCCGCACCGGCTGCACACGCTGCTGCATGGGCTCGATCCTAGGTCCGCGGGACGTGCCTCAGGTGGCCACCACGGCGAAAGCGGCCGGCGGCATGCTGAGCTGCTCCCCCTCGAGGCTGACCCCGGGGCTGGTGGCGGCGAGCACCGCGGTCCCGGGCGCGCCGAGCGGGAGCGCCGCGGGCTGCTCACCCAGGCTGGCCGCGATCCGCAGCCGCCCGCGGCGCAGCACCAGCCAGCGCTGCGCCTCGTCGTAGCCGGCCTCCATCCGGTCCAGCCGCGGGTCGGTCAGCTCCGGGTAGGCCCGGCGCAGCGCGATCAGCTCGGTGTACCAGGCCAGCATCTCCTGGTGCCGCGGCATGTCCCGCTCCGCCCAGTTCAGCTTGGACCGCAGGAAGGTCTCCTTGTCCTGCGGGTTCGGTACCTCGGCCGGACCCCAGCCGTGCGCGCCGAACTCGGCCCGGCGGCCTTCGGCGACCGCCGTGGCCAGCGCGGGGTCGATGTGATCGGTGAAGTACTGCCACGGGGTGGACGCGGCCCACTCCTCGCCCATGAACAGCATGGGCGTGAAGGGCGCGGTCAGGACCAGCCCCGCGGCCACCTTGACCAGGTCGGCGGAAAGCCCGCTGGAGATCCGGTCGCCGGTGGCCCGGTTGCCGATCTGGTCGTGATCCTGCAGGTAGCCCAGGAAGCGGAAGCTGGGGATGCGGAGCAGGTCCACCGGCCGGCCGTGGCTGCGGCCGCGGAACGAGGAGTAGTTGCCGTCGTGGAAGAACACCCGGGTCAGCGTCTTGGCCAGGGCCCCCATCGAGCCGAAGTCGCCGTAGTAGCCCTGCCGCTCCCCGGTGACCGCCGAGTGCACCGCGTGATGGAAGTCGTCGCTCCACTGGGCCGCGAGGCCGAACCCGCCGGCCTCCCGGGAGCTGACCAGCCGCGGGTCGTTGAGGTCTGATTCGGCGATGAGGACGAGTTCCCGGTTCAGCAGCGTGCCGAGCCCCTGCACCTCGACGGCCAGTTCCTCGAGGATGTGCAGCGCCCGGTGATCCTCGAAGGCGTGCACCGCGTCCAGCCGCAGGCCGTCCAGGTGGTAGTCGCGCAGCCACATCAGCGCGTTTCCGATCAGGAAGCCGCGGACCTCATCGGAACCGGGCTGGTCCAGGTTCACCGCGGGCCCCCAGGGGGTCACGTGCGCCTCGGTGAAGTAGGGCCCGAAGTCGGCCAGCCGGTTCCCGATGCCCACGTGGTTGTACACCACGTCCAGCAGGACGCCCAGCCGCATCGCGTGGCAGGCGTCCACGAAGCGCTTGAGCCCGTCCGGGCCGCCGTACGGCTCGTGTACGGCCCACAGGTGGATGCCGTCGTACCCCCAGCCGTGCTGGCCGGGGAACGCGGCTACCGGCATCAGCTCGATCATGTCCACGCCGAGGCTGCGCAGATGTTGGAGCCGCCCGATGGCCGCGTCGAACGTCCCCTCGGGGGTGAACGTGCCGACGTGCATCTCGTAGATCACCGCGCCGCGCAGCGGGCCGCCCCGCCAGCCCCGGTCGGTCCAGGTGAACGCGCCGTGATCGTAGGTCCGGCTCGGTCCCTCGCTGCCCAGCGGCTGCCACAGGGAGCGCGGATCCGGCAGTGGCTCGCCCCCATCCACCCGGAACGCGTAGTCCGTGCCGGAGGCGGCCGCCGCCGGCAGGTCCGCCTCCCACCAGCCCGGGGTGGCGGCCGGGCGCATGGGCTGCGGCGGCCCGCCGCCCATGGCCTGCGACCCCAGCTGCACCTCGACCTGCCCGGCCGTGGGGGCCCAGACCCGGAACACGCTCAACGCTGCCTCTCCGGTGCTTCTGCGGGGACAAGGAGCGCCACGGGCAGTCGTTGCAGAAGATCGGGCAGCAGCGGGCGCGCGCCCGGATGGGAGGCACCAGTCAGCAGGTCCCGCCAGGGGCCGGCGTGCGGCAGGGGCAGCGCGGTACCGGCCCAGCCGCCGCGCTGGCGCAGGCCGCCCGGCAGCCGGCTGACCACGGTGACCGCGTGCCCGCCGCGGGCGAAGCTGACCGCGTGCCGCGCCGCGGGACCCTCGGCGGCCAGCGGGGTGTACGCCCCGGCGAACCAGTCCGGGTGCGCCCGGCGCAGCCGCAGCGCGGCCGCCGTGACCAGCAGCTTGCCCAGGTCCAGGGACTGCGCGTCCGGGCCGGCCGGGGGCGGCCCGGCGTCCAGCGCGGCGAGCAGGTCCCGTCGGCGGGCGAAGTCGGCCGGGGCGCGGTTGTCCGGGTCGACCAGGTGCAGGCCCGCCAGCTCGCAGCCCTGGTAGGTGTCGGCCACGCCGGGCATGGTGAGCTGCACGAGCTTCGCGCCGAGGGCGTTCGCCCGCGCGTCAGGCTCCAGCCCCGCCGCGAACCGCCCGATCTGCCCGGTGAGCTCGTCGTCGTCCAGCACCAGCTCGGCGAACGTCAGCACCTGCGACTCGTACTCGGTGTCCGGCTCGGTCCAGGAGGTGCGGGTCTTCGCCTCCCGCATGGCCTTGCGCAGGTACCCGGTCAGCCGCTCACGGTCCAGCGGCCACGCCCCGGCCAGGGTCTGCCACATCAGGTAGGCGGTGTCCGGCTCCGGCACCGCCCCGCTGGCCAGCGCCGCGGCCCGCTCCTGCCAGCGGGTCACCTCCGCCGCCCACGCCTGCGGCACTTCGGCCAGCACGGCCAGCCGGGCCCGGACGTCCTCCTGGCGCTTGGTGTCGTGCGTGGACAGGGTGGTCATGCTGGCCGGCCAGTCCCTGGCCAGCCGCGCGGCGAACGCGTGGAACTCCCCCGGGCTGGTCCCGGGGGTGTCCGGGTCGCCGCCCACCTCGTTCAGCGCCGCCAGCCGGGACCAGCGGTAGAACGCGGTGTCCTCCACGCCCTTGGCCATCACCGGGCCGCACACCTGCTGGAACGCGACGATGAACCGGGCGTGCGGCGCGCCCCGGCCCAGGGCCAGGCCGGCCACCGCGTCCAGGGCGGCGTGCAGCCGCCCCGGCAGCCGGGGCCGGGCCGTGGCGGCGGCGCGCTCCACGATCGCCGCCGACTCGGGCGGCGCGGGCTCACCCGGGACCACGTACGCCCGGTAGACCGGCATCGCCGTCAGCAGCTCGGTGAGCACCGCGCTGCGGTCCGCCGCGCTGAGCCCGTCCAGGCCCGGGTGTCCCGCCTCGCCCGCCAGCCGGGCCAGCCGGGACACCTCGGCCGCGAGGGCCTGGCCGGCCTCCTCGCGCTTGGCGGCCTCGGCCACCCCGGCGAACCGGCCGGGCCCGCCGGTGAACCGCTCGTAGGCCGCGGTCAGCGGCGCGGCCCCGGCCGGGTCCAGGAACAGGCCGCCGATCACGCCCAGCGCGTCGTAGCCGGTGGTCCCGGCGCACGGCCAGTCCGCGGGCAGGTGCTCCGGCCCGGACAGGATCTTCTCGGTGGACACCCACAGCCCGCCGGTGCGCTCGGCGAGCCGCCGCAGGTAGCCGCGCGGGTCGGCCAGCCCGTCGGGGTGGTCCACCCGCAGGCCGTCGATGAGCCCCTCGGCCACCAGGCGGAGGATCACCGCATGGGTGGCCTCGAACACCGCCGGGTCCTCGACCCGGACCGCGATCAGCGAGCTGATGTCGAAGAACCGCCGCCAGTTCAGCTCCGTCGCGGCCCGGTGCCAGTCGGCCAGCCGGTAGTGCTGTGCGTCCAGCAGCTCAGGCAGCGGGAGGCGCTGCGTGCCGGGGCGCACGGGCAGCACATGGTCGAAGTACCGCAGCACCGGCTCGGCGCCGGCGGTGTCCAGTTTCAGGTCAGCGAGGCAGTCGCGGAGCGGGCCGCCCAGGACCGGCATGAGCAGCCGGCCGTCCTGCGCCGCCCAGTCCACGTCGAACCAGCCGGCGAACGGCGACCCGGCGCCGTCCCGCAGCACTGACCAGAGAGGCTGGTTGAGCGACTCAGGCACCGGGACGGCCATGTGGTTGGGCACGATGTCCACGATCACGCCCAGCCCGAGACCGCGGAACCGGGCGGCCATGTCGCGGAACGCGGCCTCGCCGCCCAGTTCCTCCGAGACCAGGGAGTGGTCCACCACGTCGTAGCCGTGCGCCGAGCCGGGCGTGGCCTGCAGGATCGGTGACAGGTACACGTGGGTAACGCCGAGATCGGCCAGATAGCCCGCCAGGGCGGCGGCGTCGGCGAATCCGAAGCTGGGCTGGAGCTGGAGCCGGTAGGTGGATATCGGTGCCCCGGGGGGTCGCTGCTGCGGCCCAGCCCGCTCAGACACGCCCGAGTACCTGCATGGACCGGCTGGGCATGGCGACCGCGTCGCCGGGCTTGGCGGCGGGCGCGTCCGCCAGCGCGCTCAGTGAGAGCGCGGTGTCCAGCACCTTGACCCACTGCTCCCCGTACCGCTGCGGCGGGATGGTGAACTCCAGGTCCAGTTCGCTCGCGTTGAACAGGAGCAGGAACGACTCGTCCTTGATCCGCTCGCCGCGCGGGTCCGGCTCGGTGATCGCGTCGCCGTTCAGGAACACGGTGAGGGACTTGGCGAAGCCCACGGCCCAGTCGTCATCGGTCATTTCCTCGCCCGCCGGGGTGAACCAGGCGATGTCGCCCAGCTGATCCTGCCCGCCGCTCTTGCCGCGGACCGCCTGGCCGCGGAAGAACCGGCGGCGGCGGAACACGGGATGCTCGGCGCGCAGCCGGATCAGCCGCGCGGTGAAGTCCAGCAGGTCCTGGTCACCCTCGTAGCCCTCGGGCATCGGCGCGTCCGGCGACGGCGGCCAGTGCACCCAGGAGATCTCGGTGTCCTGGCAGTAGGCGTTGTTGTTGCCGTGCTGGGTGCGGCTCATCTCGTCCCCGCCCAGCAGCATCGGGATGCCCTGGGAGAACAGGACGGTGGACAGGAAGTTGCGCTTCTGCCGGTCGCGCAGGGCGGTCACGGCCGGGTCGTCCGTGGGGCCCTCGGCCCCGCAGTTCCACGACCGGTTGTCATCGCTGCCGTCCCGGCCGTCCTCGCCGTTGGCCTCGTTGTGCTTGTGGTTGTAGGAGACCAGGTCCGCGAGGGTAAAGCCGTCGTGCGCGGTGACGAAGTTGACCGAGGCCACCGGGCGGCGGCCGTCGCTCAGGTACAGGTCGCTGGAGCCGGTCAGCCGGGACGCGAACTCCGGCAGCGTGGCGTGCTCGCCGCGCCAGAAGTCGCGCACCGTGTCCCGGTACTTGCCGTTCCATTCGGTCCACAGCGGCGGGAAGTTCCCGACCTGGTAGCCGCCCTCGCCCACGTCCCACGGCTCGGCGATGAGCTTGACCTGGGACACGACCGGGTCCTGCTGGCACATGTCGAAGAACGCGGACAGCCGGTCCACCTCGTGGAACTGCCGGGCCAGCGCCGCGGCCAGGTCGAAGCGGAAGCCGTCCACGTGCATCTCGGTCACCCAGTACCGGAGCGAGTCCATGATCATCTGGAGCACGTGCGGGTGCCGCATGAGCAGGCTGTTGCCGGTGCCCGTGGTGTCCATGTAGAACTGCTGCTCGTCCCCGACCAGCCGGTAGTACGAGGCGTTGTCGATGCCCCGGAAGGACAGCGTCGGCCCCAGGTGGTTGCCCTCCGCCGTGTGGTTGTAGACCACGTCGAGGATGACTTCGATGCCGGCCTGGTGCAGCGCCCGGACCATGGACTTGAACTCCTGCACCTGCTCGCCGCGGGCGCCGCTGGCGGCGTAGGCGTTGTGCGGCGCGAAGAAGCCGATCGTGTTGTAGCCCCAGTAGTTCGCCAGCCCGCGCTCGGCCAGGACCGCGTCGCTGACGAACTGGTGCACCGGCATCAGCTCGACCGCGGTCACGCCCAGCCGCTGCAGGTGGTCGATGACGGCCGGATGGGCCAGCCCCTGGTAGGTGCCCCGCTGGGACTCGGGCACCTCCGGGTGCAGCTTGGTCAGGCCGCGCACGTGGGTCTCGTAGATCACCGTCTCGTGGTACGGGGTCCGCGGGTGCCGGTCGGAGTCCCAGCTGAAGAACGGGTTGATCACCACGGACCGGGGCACATGCGGCGCGGAGTCCTCGTCGTTGCGCTGGTCAGGGTGGCCGAACGGGTAGGAGAACACCGCCTGGTCCCACTGGACGCTGCCTTCGACGGCCTTCGCGTACGGGTCGAGCAGCAGCTTGGCCGGGTTGCAGCGCTGCCCGGCCGCCGGGTTGTACGGCCCGTGCACCCGGTAGCCATAACGCTGGCCCGGGCTCACGCCGGGCAGGTAGCCGTGCCACACGAACCCGTCCACCTCGTGCAGCGCGACCCGGGTCTCGGCGCCGTCCTCGTCGAACAGGCACAGCTCCACCCGGGCGGCCACCTCGGAGAAGAGCGCGAAGTTCGTGCCCACCCCGTCGAACGTCGCCCCGAGCGGATAACTGTTGCCCGGCCAGATCAAAGCCTCCTGCGCCACCATGTCCGTCCCTGGTCGATGTACCGGCCTGCCGCCGCCACGCACACCCTCGCCGGCCGCAGCGCGTGCCCGGGCGTGTTCACCGCGTGGACCATGCGACCATAACGCCTCCTGGTCACGGCACGTTCCAGTGCCCCGGCCCGGGTGAGGTTCCCGCGGCCAGGACCGGCAAACGCATGTCCTGACATAGCGGATATGGCAGCGCCGGGCCGCCGCGGTGCGCGGGACCCGGCGCGGAGCACGGCAGGCGGCGGCCTACGTGTCCTTGATGATCTCCCTGATCAGGCGGGTGGTCCCGGACGGGGTGAGGGCCTCGGCGCTGAGCCGGTTCATGATCTCCATGTAGTGGTCCACGTCGGAACGCCGCTCCAGGTACAGGGCGCTGGTGAGCTGCTCGATGTAGACCACGTCCGGCAGATCTGGCTCGTCGAAGCGCAGCACAGTGAACGACCCGCCCGCGGCCGCGTGGCCGCCCCGGCGGAACGGCACCACCTGCAGGGTGACCTCGGGGATCGTGGCCACCTCCAGGAGGTGGCTCAGCTGGCCGCGCATCACGTCCCGGCCGCCGATCGGGCGGCGCAGCGCCGCCTCGTCCATGACGGACCAGACCCGGGGCGGCTGCGGCGCAGTAAGCAGGTCCTGGCGGGCCATCCGGAGGCTGACCCGGCGGTCGATCTCGGTCTCGGGGGCGGCCCGGTTGCCGAGCAGGGTGACGGCCCGGGCGTAATCCCTGGTCTGGAACAGGCCGTGGACGAACTGCAGCTCGAAGGTCCGGATCAGCGAGGCCGCCGCCTCCAGGCCCAGATAGGTCTCGAACCAGTCGGCCAGGATGTCGCCGTACTGGGTCCACCAGCCGTGCTCGTTGGCCTTCTCCGCCAGCACGAGCAGGCCGAGGCGCAGCTTCTCGTCGGTGACCCCGTACAGGGCCAGCAGGTCCTCGACGTCGCGGAGCTTGAAGCCCACCCGGCCGTGCTCCAGGCGGCTCATCTTGGATCGTGACGCACGGATCTCGTACCCGGCCTGCTCCGGGGTGAGCCCGGCGGCTTCGCGGAGGCGGCGCAGCTGGGCGCCGAGCACCATCCGCACTACGGTGGCGCCGGCCCGCGGCCCGGTCAGCGACCCATTCGCCGGCTGGCCGGCCGGATAGACAGATCCCATCTCAGTCTCGGCTCCATGCCACTCCCGACCCAATGGATGATCTGCCACTCCCAGCCCCCCGGCCGATGTCAGACTCTCAGCCCAGTGACGCCATCGCGGGCGCATGGTATCTGCCAACAGCAGCATGAACCACTACTAAGCGGAACACACAGAGCACGATATCACCGCACCCGCCCGGTGTCCCGGGGCGAATTCGGCGGATTTTCCGGGCCGGGCGGCCGGGCCTCCCCCATGTCGTCGAACTCACCGTTCTTGAGCGCGGCCAGGAAGGCGGCGATCTCAGCCCGGGTGTAGATGAGGGCCGGGCCGGCCGGGAAGCGGGAGTTGCGCATCGCGATCGAGCCGCCCTGAAGCTCGGCCACCTCCACGCAGCTGCCGTTGGGGTTGCTGGCGCTGGACTTCCGCCAGCGGGCGTCGAGTTCTCCAGCCGGGGTGCCGTTCTTGACCTGCAACTGTTCCTCCCTGTGACGAGGGGAGACGAGGGGAAACGCACCGGCCGCGGCTCACCGGCGGCCCAGTTAAATGATCACTTGCACTGTGCAGCCTAACAGATCAGATGCACGTGCAGACGGCCGTGCAGCGGGCGTTGCAAACGTAACGTGCATGGGGCAAGATGACCCCTGTTGGCCGTTCCCGGTAACGACAGATCGCTCGGAAGGCAATGACGGCACAGCCATTAGGCCTGGCAGGTCACGCACTAAGCCACGTGGGCTGGCATTGGCTGGCGCCCGCCGTGGCCATGGCGGCCGCGGCGAGCGGCGTCCGCCAGCGGACGCCTGGGCTGGCCCCCACGGACTGGACCTGCTTCCCGCGCCTGGCGATGCGGACTCCCGGCACCGACACCCGGTCGGTCGGCCCCGCCCGTGACTTCTGCCTGTCCACCATGCGGCGCTGGGGTGTGACCGACCGCGGGGACGACGTGGCCGTGGTGGTGTCTGAGCTGCTGACCAACGCCCTGCGGCACGCGGTGCCCCAGGCCAGCCCGCCCGCCGGGACCCTGCCCGCGGGACCCTGCCCGCCGGGACCCTGCCCGCCGGGACCCCGGGCGGCGCGGGCCGCGGGCGCTGGCCGGTCCGGCTCGGGCTGGTCCAGCCCGGCCAGTTCGTGCTGTGCGCGGTGGCGGACCCGAGCCCCCGGCTGCCTGAGCCGAAGGATCCCGACTACCTGGCCGAGAGCGGCCGCGGGCTGCACGTCATCAGCGCGCTCAGCGACCGCTGGGGGTGGACCGCCCCGACCGAGACGGGCAAGGTCGTGTGGGCCCTGTTCTCGGTCGGCCTCGACCGGCAGCCGCCGGACTGGGGCTGGTTCGCCGGCCGCCGGCCCGGCCCCGCCCGCAGCACAGTGTGAGCGTTATCACACTCATTGTTCACGGCGGAACCGGCGGCGGCAACCGGCGGCAGCACCTGGCGGGGCAGGTCCGGCGGGGCGGGCCGGCGCTGCCACTCCCGCGGGTAACCCAGCGACACCTCGACGAACGGCACCCCGTCCCGCCAGATCGTCCGCGGGATATGCAGGTGCCCGTAGACCACGGCCGCGGCGTTGAACCGGACGTGCCAGTCGTCGGTGCGGGTGGTGCCGCACCACTGCGCGAACTGCGGGTACCGCAGCACCCGGGTGGGTTCCCTGATCAGCGGGAAGTGATTGACCAGGACAGCGGGCGGGCCGGGCGTCAGGGCCGCCAGCCGCGCCTGCGTCGTCTCGACCCGGGCCCAGCACCACTCCTCCGCGCTCGGGTACGGGTCAGGGTGCAGCCACCGCTCGTCGGTGCACACCACGCCGGTCTCGTAGGCGCGGGCCAGGCCCTCGGCCTTGGTCCGCGCGCCGTCAGGCCGGAACGAGTAGTCATACAGCAGGAACAGCGGCACGATGCGGACCGGGCCGCCAGGCCCGTCCCACACGGGGTAGGGGTCTTCCGGGGTGAGCACGCCCAGCCGCCGGCACAGCTCCACCAGGTGCCGGTACCGCTGCTCGCCGCGGAGCTGGACCGGGTCGGTGCGGTGCGTCCACAGGTCATGGTTCCCCGGTACCCAGACGACCCGGGCGAAGCGCTCGCTGAGCGTGCGCAGGGCCCACTCGATGTCCGCCATCCGCTCCCCCACGTCCCCGGCCACCAGCAGCCAGTCCGCCGCGGAGCGCGGCCGCAGGTCCCCGACCAGCTGGCGGTTCTGCGGGTAGCCGACGTGCAGGTCGCTGACCGCGAGCAGCCGCTGGTCACCGGACATGCGTGAGCTCGCTGGTCCACATGACGATCCGGGTCCGGTCGCCGCGGAACAGGTCCCGGGCGAACTCCACCGGGTGGCCCGCCCGCGCGTAGGCGATCCGCTCGACCAGCATCAGCGGCGCACCCTCGCGGACCTCCAGGGCCTCGGCCTCGCGGACGCCGGCGGTCACCGGCTCCAGGCTCTCCCGGGCCCGGCACGGCCGCTGCTGGTACTCCTGGTCCAGCAGGTCATACAGGGAGCCGTCCAGCCGGCACCGGAGCAGCCCGGGGAACCGCGCGGCGGGGAAGACCGAGCACTCGACCGCGATGGGCTGGCCGTCACCGAGCCGGACCCGCCGGATCTCGCACACCGGGTCGCCGGCGGAGATCTCCAGGGCGGCGGCCACGCCCGGCCGGGCCGGCCGCTCCGCCGCGGACAGCACCCGCGCGCCCGCCACCATCCCGTGCCGCCGCAGCTGCTCGGAGAAGCCGGCCAGGGTGGTGCGGTCCTGCTCCAGCTTGCCCTGGGCCACGAACGTCCCGCCGTTGCGCCCCACCGCCCGGTCGACCAGGCCGCGGCGGGCCAGCGTGGCCAGCGCGTGCCGGAGCGTCATCCGGCTGACGTCGAGCCACGCGGCCAGGTCCTGCTCGGTCGGCAGCCGGTCGCCCGGAGCCAGCAGGCCGGCCTCGATGGCCTCGGCCAGCCACTCCTCAATCTGCCCGTGCATGGTCGTGCCCGGCTGCCGGACGATCACCGGGGCCGCGAGCGCGAGCAGACCGGCCGCGGGCTTGTCCCCCGGCCGGTCTTCCCGCTGCGCCCTGTCCTGCTGTGCCTCGTCCCGCTGCGCCAACGGCTCAGCTCTCCGGGCCGGCAGCCGCCCCGCTCACCAGCGGCGCATCATCCCCGGCCGGCGCGATCACCGGGGCGAACTGCTTGCGCCGCCCGACGGCCAGGTAGTAGATCACGCCAATCAGCGTAATGACCAGGACCACGAGCCACAGGATCGGGATCTTGTTCACGAAGTCGATCCCGAAGGTCAGCAGGCCGCCGGTCTGGCTCGGCTCCGGGTTGCTGGCCACCCGGGGCCACGCGAAGTTGACCAGCATGGCCCCGCCGTACAGCAACGCGAGGACGTTGATCACCGGGCCCCAGCGGCCCAGGCTGAACGGCGCACTGACCTTTGGCCAGCCGCGCAGCCGGGCCCGCATGATGACCAGGTTGCCCAGGAAGTAGCTGAGGTAGATCATGCCGGTCGCGGCGATGGCGATGATCGCGACCCCGGAGTACTTCAGGAACGGCACCGCGGCCAGCAGCGCGATGATGATGCAGGCGAAGACGGGGGTGTGCAGGGTCGGCGAGACCTTGCTCCAGATCCTGGAGAACGGCAGCGTGTTGTCCCGGGACATACCGAAGCAGAGCCGGATCGTGGCGGCCAGGATGGACAAGCAGCAGACGAAGATGGCCGCCGACACCACCAGCAGGTAGATGGTGGCCAGCCAGGACGGGAAGTTGGCCTCGATGATGTTGGCCGGGTTCCAGCCCAGGCCGGCGTTCCCGGTGATCGCGGTGTGCAGGTTCGGGATGGCCATCAGCGTGCCGAGCAGGAACACGCCCCCGATGACGAACGCGCCGATCACCGAGTACAGCACCGCCTTGGGCGCGGCCCGGCGCGGGTCGCTGGTCTCCTCGGCCAGCGTCGAGGCGGTGTCGAAGCCGTAGATCACGAACAGGCTCATGAACATGGCGGCCAGGAACGTGCTGGGCCCGACGTGCAGGCCCGCGCTGTTGGTGACCACCTTGAAGCCCTGGTGGTTGTGGAAGATCATGAGCACCAGCGCGAACACGAACATGCCGAGGATCTCGAAGATGACCCCGGTGTTGTTGATCAGCGCGACCAGGCGCACCCCGTAGATGTTCAGCACGGTGATGACCACCAGCGTGATCAGCGCCACCACCAGCTGGGTGTGCAGGCTGGTCGCGTTCAGGCTGTGCCAGCCCAGCCCGTTCAGCGCCGGGATGAGCGCGATGGGCAGCGTGGCCACCACCGCGGCGACGGTCAGGATGCCGGCGAACAGGTAGATCCAGCCGGTGAACCACGAGTAGGCCCGGTTAGCCAGGTACTTGGTCCACTGGAACACCGACCCCGCCACCGGGTAGTGGCTGGACACCTCGGCGAAGTTGAGCGCGACCAGGAACTGGCCCAGCGCCACCACCGGCCAGGTCCAGATGAACACCCCGCCGATCGTGGTCAGGCCCAGCGCGAACAGCGTGAAGATGCCGGTCGAGGGCGAGATGTAGCTGAACGCGACCGCGAACGAGCTGCCCAGCCCGAGCGAGCGCTTCAGCTCCTGCTTGTAGCCGAACTGGGCGAGGTCAGCGGAATCCCGTTCGTGCCCGGCGGACTCGGGGATGGTAGTCATCGGCGCCTCCCAGGTTGAGGCGTAGCGTAGATACCGGGACAACTAACTGTCTAGACCCAATCGCCCTGGCGGCTCACGAACGGGACATTCCCGTGATTGCGTCTAGACCTTTCCCGTCCCGGGCCCTTACCCTGCGGTGCAATGGACGATCTGCCGGACCCTGACCTGCTCGACCAGGTGCCGTGCCTGGCCGCCACCCCGCGCTCGGTGGAGCCGCTGCCCGGCGGGCTGACCAACCGCAACTACAAGGTGACCACCCCGCAGGGCACGTTCGTGGCCCGGATCTGGTCCCGCGGCGACCTGCTCGCGATCAACCGGGACCACGAGCACCGCAACTCGGTCGCCGCGGCGGCCGCGGGGGTGGGGGCGCCCGTCGTCGCCTACCGCCCCGAGCACGGCCTGCTCGTGCTCGGCTACATCAACGGCAGAACTTTCCGCAACGAGGACCTCGCCGACCCGGTCACCATCCCCAGGGTCGCGGCGGCGTGCCGCCGGCTGCACGCGGGCCCCCGGTTCGCCGCTGCCTTTGACATGTTCGCGGTGCAGCGGCGCTACCTGGACGTGGCCACCCGGCGCGGGTTCACCGTCCCGGCCGGGTACGCGGAGCTGATGCCGCAGGTCACGGCGGCCCGCCGGGCCCTCGCCGTCCGGGACGAGGGCACCGTGCCGTGCAACAACGACCTGCTGGCCGCGAACTTCATCGACGACGGCGAGAAGATCTGGCTCATCGACTACGAGTACTCCGGCAACAACGATCCCTGCTTCGAGCTCGGCAACATCGCGGCCGAATGCGGCCTGCCCGCGGACGCCCTCGCGGCCCTCGTGCGTGAGTACTACGGCGGGGTCTCGTTGCGGAATAAGGTGGCGCGCGCCCAGATCCTGGGTCAGATAGGCAGGTACGGATGGACGCTGTGGGGGGCGATCCAGCACGCCAGCAGCCCGATCGAGTTCGACTTCTGGGGCTGGGCCATGGAGCGGTTCGAGGCGGCCGCGGCCGTGATGACCAGCCCGGCCTGGGGGCGGCTGCTGGACGAGGTGGTCCGGGTTGACTGAATCTCCGGCGCTCCCGTCCCGGGCCCGCGTCGTCATCATCGGCGGCGGGGTCATCGGCACCAGCGTGGCGTATCACCTGGCCGAGCGGGGCTGCACCGACGTGCTGCTGCTGGAGCAGGGCCAGCTGTCCTGCGGGACCACCTGGCACGCGGCCGGGCTGGTCGGCCTGCTGCGCGCCACCGAGAGCGGCACCCGGCTGGTGCAGTACTCCACCGACCTGTACGCCCGGCTGGAAGAGGAGACCGGGCTGTCCGCCGGGTTCCGCCGCTGCGGCGGGCTGATCGTGGCCCGCACCCCGGACCGGCTGACCCAGCTGCGCCGGACCGCGGCCGCCGCCGCGGCGTTCGGCCTGCAGGCCGAGATCCTCACCCCCGCCCAGGCCGGGGCGCGGTACCCGGTCATGGCGACCAGCGACCTGGCCGGGGCCATCTGGCTGCCCGACGACGGCAAGGCCAACCCGGCCGACCTGACCTACGCGCTGGCCCGGGGGGCCCGGAACCGGGGCGTCACGATCCGGGAGCGGACCCGGGTCACGGGGGTACTAACGCGTGAGGGAACTGCTGCGGGCGTCCGGACCTCCATGGGTGACATCGAGGCCGAGATCGTGGTCAACTGCGCCGGGCAGTGGGCCAAGCAGGTGGCGGCCTGGTGCGGGGTGACCGTCCCGCTGCACTCCTGCGAGCACTTCTACGTGGTCACCGACCAGATCGAGGGAATCCACCGGGACCTGCCGGTGCTCCGCGACCCGGACGGCTGGACCTACTTCAAGGAAGAGGTCGGCGGCCTGGTCGTCGGCGGGTTCGAGCCGGACGCCAAGCCGTGGGTGTCCCCGGACGCGATCCCGTACCCGTTCGAGTTCCAGCTGCTGGGTGAGGACTGGGATCACTTCGCGCCGCTGATGGAGCAGGCGCAGCGGCGCATCCCGGCGCTGCACGACACGGGGATCAAGAAGTTCTACAACGGCCCGGAGAGCTTCACCCCGGACAACCAGTTCATCGCCGGGGAAGCGCCCGGGCTGCGGAACTTCTTCGTCGGGGCGGGCTTCAACTCGGTCGGCATCGCGTCGGCGGGCGGCGCGGGGCGGGCCCTGGCCGAGTGGATCCTGTCCGGCGACCCGGGCCTGGACCTGACCGCCGCCGACATCCGGCGCTTCGCGCCGTTCCACGGCAACACCCGGTTCCTGCGCGACCGGGTCGGTGAGGTCCTCGGCCTGCACTACGCGGTCCCGTGGCCGAACCGGGAGCTGGCCACGGCCCGGCCGCTGCGCCGCTCGCCCGTGCACCACCTGACGGCCGCGGCCGGCGCGTGCTTCGGCAGCCGGATGGGGTGGGAACGGCCCAACGTGTTCGCCCCGCACGGGGTGGAACCCGTCATCGAGTACTCCTGGGGCACGCCGGGCTGGCTGCCCTGGTCGGCGGCGGAACAGCGGGCGGCCCGCCGGGACGTGGCCCTGTTCGACCAGACGTCGTTCTCCAAGTACCTGCTGACCGGGCCGGACAGCGAACGGGCGCTGCAGTGGCTGTGCACCGCGGACGTGGCCGTGCCGCCGGGCCGCACCGTGTACACCGGACTGCTGAACGAGCAGGGCCATTACGAGTCCGACCTGACCGTGACCCGCCTGTCCGGGGAGGAGTTCCTCCTGGTCAGCAGTTCGGCTACGACCGAGCGGGATCAGGATCACATCCGGCGGCGGATGCCCCCCGGCGCTTTCGCCCGGCTCGTGGACGTCACCTCGGCGTACGCGGTCCTCGGCGTGATGGGGCCGCGGTCACGGGACCTGCTGGGCGCGCTGTCCCCGGCCGGCCTGGGCGATGCGGCGTTCCCGTTCGGGACCAGCCGGGAGATCGACCTGGGCTACTTCCGGGTGCGCGCCACCCGGATCACCTACGTGGGCGAGCTGGGCTGGGAGCTGTACGTGCCCGCCGAGTGCGCCGTGGGGGTGTTCGAGCTGCTGACCGGGGCGGGGCGGGAGTTCGGGCTGGTCCAGGCCGGCTACTACACGATCGAGTCGATGCGGCTGGAAAAGGGGTACCGGGCCTTCGGCCGCGAGCTGACCCCCGAGTACGGCCCGGCCGAGGCGGGGCTGCTGTTCGCCTGCAAGCTGCGCGGCGATGTTCCCTTCCTCGGCCGGGAGGCGGTGGAAAAGGCCCGGGCTGAAGGCCCGCGGCGGCGGCTGGTTTCGGTCCTGGTGGGTGACCCGGACCGGGAGCCGGGCCCGGGACTGGATGGGGGGCCAGTCCCGGGCCCGGGCGGGGAGCCAGATCGGGACAGACGCGGGCCGATGCTCTGGGGCGGCGAGCTCGTGCTCCGCGATGGGGTGCCGGTCGGCCAGCTGACCTCGGCGGCCTGGGGCGAGGCCGTCGGCCGCGCCGTGGGCCTGGGCTACCTGCGGCACCCGGCGGGCGACGTGGTCACGCCGGAGTTCCTGCGCACCGGCCGCTACCAGGTCAACGCGGGCGGCGACCTGTACCCGGCCACCGTGTCCCTGCGGCCGCCCTTCGACCCCTCCAGCACCCGCGTCCGCCCGGCCTGACCCCGCCCGCCCCCCGGTCCCCCCGCCCCCGTCCCTCTGGTCCCCTCGTCCCCACCCGTCCCTCCGGTCCCTACTCGTCCCATCCGTCCCGGCCTCACCTGCCCCTCCTGCCCCACAGGCCCACATTTCACGCGCATGGTTCGCCGAAACGGACAAATCACCCCGGTTATGCGCACGATGCGCGTGAAATGTGGAGAACAGCGCCAGCGCGGAACCCGGTCTGGGGCGGCGGCGGGCATGATGATGGCGGGATTGAGGACGGAGGGAGGCGGGCGGGTTGGGGCGGTGCGGTGGCGGGAGGGGCCGGTGCTGGAGGGGGTGCTGCCGCTGCGCCGGGCCCAGGTGCCCGGGGACCTGCTCGCCGGGGTCACGCTGGCCGCGCTGGGCATCCCCGAGGTGCTCGGCTACGCCCGGATCGCCGGGATGCCGGTCGTCACCGGGCTGTACACGCTGCTGCTCCCGATGGCCCTGTTCGCCGTGTTCGGCGCCTCGCGCCACCTGGTCGTCGCGGCCGACTCCGCGACCGCGGCCATCCTGGCCGCCGCGCTGATCCGGATGGCCGTCCCCGGGTCGGCGCAGTACATCCGGCTGGCCGGGCTCGCGGCCCTGATCACCGGCGTCCTGCTGCTGGCGGCCCGGCTGGCCCGGCTCGGCTTCCTGGCCAACTTCCTGTCCCGGACGGTCCTGCTCGGCTTCCTGGCCGGGGTCGGGATCCAGGTCGCGATCGGGCAGCTGCCGGACATGCTCGGGGTCAGCGCGCCCAGCCAGCACACGCTGATCAAGCTCGGGCAGACCGTGGCCGCGCTGCCCCAGGCCCAGGGCCTCACGGTCGCCGTGTCGCTGAGCGTCGTCGCGGTGATGCTGGCCGCCCGCCGGATCGCCCGCCGGATCCCCGGCGCGCTGATCGCCGTGGTCGGCGCGATCATCGCCAGCCGGGTGGCCGACCTGGCCGCCCACGGGGTCAGCGTGATCGGCTACATCCCGCGCGGGCTGCCGGCCTTCGGGCTGCCGGCCCTGGGGCTGCACGACACCGTCGCGCTGCTGGGCACCGCAGCGTCGATCTTCATCGTCATCCTGGCCCAGAGCGCCGCCACCGCCCGCGCCTACGCGGCCAGGTACGGCGAGCCGTTCGGCACGGACACCGACCTGATCGGGCTGGGGGCCGGCAACATCGCGGCCGCGTTCACCGGGACATTCGTGGTGAACGGGAGCCCCACCAAGACCCAGATCGTGGACGACGCGGGCGGGCGCAGCCAGCTGGCCTCGCTCACCACCAGCGCGCTGGTCCTGGTCGTCCTGCTGGTCGCCACCGGGCCGCTCAGTTACCTGCCGACCGCCGCGCTGGCCGCGGTGGTGTTCCTGATCGGCGTCGAACTCGTGGACGTACGCGGCATCCGGCGGCTCCTGCGGGTCCGCCGGCATGAGTTCGCGGTCGCCGTGATCACCGCGGTGGCGGTGGTAGGGCTCAGCATCACCGACGGCATCGTGGTGGCCGTGATCGCCTCGATCATCGACCATCTGCGGCACAGCTACCGGCCGCGCAACAGCGTGCTGGTGAAGTCGGCGGCCGGGCACTGGCAGACCACGCCGGTGACACCGGGCGCCCGGACCGAGCCGGGGCTGGTCATCTACCGCTTCGGCACCAGCCTGTACTTCGCGAACGCCTCCCGGCTGCTGGAAGACCTCATTGAGCTCACCACCCAGGGCGGCCCGCTGCGCTGGTTCGTGCTCGACGGCGCGGCCATCGGTGACGTGGACTACACCGCGTCCTCGCTGCTCATCCGGGCCATCACGCAGCTGCACCAGCGGCATATCCAGTTCGTGGTGACCAGCCTGATGATCCCGGTGCGCCTGGCAGCTCGAGCACTACGGGATCAGCGGGGCCGCGGGCCCGGACCACTACTTCGAGACGTCGGGTGAAGCACTCGAGGCGTTCGGGGCCAGCGGCCCCGGAGACGGGCCTCCGCAGGGCTGATCACCCACTGGTGACGCCGGTCAGCCCGCCGCGACGATCTCCCCGGAGGCGCAGCCGAACTCGATCCGCGATCCCCCCGGGCCGGGCGCCGACCCGGACAGCGTGACCGTGTCGCCGTCGGCCAGGTAGCCGCGGGTCTGGCCGTCCGGCAGCGTGATCGGGTCCCGGCCGCCGGCCGTCATCTCCAGCAGCGAGCCCATCTCGTCCCGGCGGAAGCTGGACACGGTGCCGGAGCCGTACAGGTCGCCGGTGCGCAGCGCGGCGCCGTTGACGGTCAGGTGGGCCAGCTGCTGGGCCCCGGTCCAGTACATGGTGGCGAAGCGCGGCCGGGAGATGAGCTGGCCGTTGATGCTCACCGCCAGGTCGATGCCGAGGCCCCAGCGCCGGCCGTCGCGCAGGTAGCCCAGGGGCTCGGGGTCCTGGGCCGGCCCCGGCACCCGGGCCTGCTCCAGCGCGGCCAGCGGGATGACCCACGGCGAGATCGTGGTGGCGAACGACTTGCCCAGGAACGGCCCCAGCGGCCGGGACTCGAACGCCTGGATGTCCCGGGCGCTCCAGTCGATCAGCAGCACCACGCCGAACACGTGCTCGGCGAACGCCCCGGCCGGCACGGGCTGGCCCGGCGGCGACCCGGCTCCCACCACGAAGCCGATCTCCGCCTCGAAATCCAGCTTGCGGGTCGGGGCCAGCTCAGGCCGCGCGTGGCCGGGAGCGAGCTGGCCGCGCGGGCGCGGCACCGGCGTGCCGCTGACCACCACGGTGCCGGCCCGCCCGTGGTAGCCGACCGGCATCTCCCGCCAGTTGCGGTGCAGCTGCGGGTCGCCGGGCCGCAGGACCCGCGCGGCGTTGGTCGCATGCTCGAGCGAGGAGTAGAAGTCGGCGAAGTCGGCCACCTCGAACGGGAGATGCAAGGTGGCCTCGGCCAGCGGCACCAGCTCGCCGATCTGGCCGCCGCGCACGGATCCGAGCAGCCGCTCCCGGGTGCGCTGCCAGGCCCGCGGCCCGCGGCCCATGAAGGCGTTGAGCGACGGCCCGGCGAAAATGGGGTCGCCGAAGGTCCGGTGCAGGTCGACGATGTACGCGCCGAGGCCCGCCCCCACCCGGGGGCCGTCCGCGCCGCGGGAGAACACGCAGTACGGCAGGGCGTGCTCGGTGAAAGTCGGCAAGGTCAAGGAATGTCCAGGGAGATCGCGAATGTGAAGAGGTCGCCACGGTAGTGGATCCGGGCCACGTCCACCGGGGTGCCGCCGGCAGCGTAGGTCACGTTTTCGGAAACCAGCACCGGGCTCAGCGCATCGATCTGCAGCAGCGCCGCCACCTCGGCCGGTGCGGCGCAGGCCGAGACCTCGTTGTCGATCCTGGTGAGCGGCAGCGACAGCTCATCGCGCAGGATCCTGGTCACCGGGGACCGTTGCAGTGCCGCGTCGCTGACCCGGTCTGCGTGCTCCGGGCGCAGGTAGTTCTCGGCGTAGCTGACCGGCACGCCGTCGTCGAGGCGCAGGCGGCGGATCAGCACCGCCTCACCCGCGGGACCCAGCCGGGCGGGGAGCGCGCCGGGCGGCACCCGGGTCCGGCCGAGGACCCGTACCTCGTCACTGGACTGCTGGGCCATGACCGCGTCCGCCGAGCCCAGCACGCGCAGCGCCCGGGTCCGCAGCGCGTCCGGGTTGACGAAGGTGCCGCGCCGCCGGTGCCTGCTGATCAGGCCCTCGGCGGCCAGGGAACCCAGCGCCTGGCGCACGGTGGCCAGGCTGACCCCGTAGTGCCGGGCGAGCTGCGCCTCGGTCGGCAGCCGGAGCGCGGCGTCCCGGTCGAACCCGAGGATGGCGGCGCGCAGGCTCTGGGCCAGCTGGTACCACAGCGGCAGCACGCCGGTGAACCGCGGCGGCGGCCCCGTGAGCAGCGCGCCGCCCGGGGGGTGCGGGCCAGGTTCAGTCACGGGCGGGCGCGGGCGCCGCGAAGGACGGGGCCAGGCCTGCCCAGGCCGAGTCATAGTCGGGCTGGCGGTGCGCCGCCTCCATGGCCTGCCGGGTCGCCACGATCATCCAGCGGCTCTCGAACATGAACGCGAGGGTGTCCCCGACCTTCTGCGGGGCCAGTTCTGCGCGGCTGGCCCGGGCGAACGTCTCGGCGTCCGGGCCGTGCGAGGTGAACGTGTTGTGCAGGCTGGCCCCGCCGGGCAGGAACCCCTCGGCCTTCGCGTCGTAAGCGCCGCGGACCAGGCCCATGAACTCTGACATCACGTTGCGGTGGAACCAGGGCGGCCGGAACGTGTCGTCGGCGACCAGCCAGCGCGGCGGGAAAATGACGAAGTCCACGTTGGCCTGCCCCGGCGACTCCGACGGCGAGGTGAGCACGGTGTAGATCGACGGGTCCGGATGGTCGAAGCTGACCGTGCCCAGCACCATGAAGTTCGCGGTGTCGTACTTGACCGGCACATAGCTGCCGTGCCAGGCCACCACGTCGAGCGGCGAGTGGTCGTAGCCGGCCGCCCACAGGTTGCCGCCGAACTTCTGCACCACCTCCACGGGCCCGCCACGCTCCTCGTAGGCGGCGGTGGGCGCCAGGAAGTCACGCTCGTTCGCCAGCCCGTTCGCGCCGATCGGGCCGCGCTCGGGCAGGGTGAACGGGGCCCCGTAGTTCTCGCACAGGTAGCCGCGCGCCGGGCCATCGGGCAGGTCCACCCGGAACCGGATGCCCCGGGGAACGACCGCGATCTCGCCAGGGCCCAGCCGGAGCGGCCCCAGCTCGGTGTGCAGCACCAGGGTGCCCTGCTGCGGCACGAACAGCAGTTCCCCGTCCGAGTCCACGAAATAGCGGTCGGTCATGGGCGACGTGGCCGTGTACAGGTGCACGGCCATCCCGCTGCGGGTCCGCAGGTCCCCGTTCCCGCCCACCGTGTACAGGCCGTCCACGAAGTCCACCGGGCCGGCGGGCAGCGGCAGCGGGTCCCAGCGCAGCCGGTTGGGATCTGGCTCGATCTCGTCGAACGGGGTGCCGCGCAGCGATCCGTTGCCGATCCGGTCGAAGCGCGGGTGGGCCGCGGACGGCATGATCCGGTAGACCCAGGTCCGCCGGTTAACCGCCCGTGGCTGGGTGAAGGCCGTCCCGCTCAGCTGCTCCGCGTACAGGCCCAGCGGGGCGCGCTGCGGCGAGTTGCGGCCCGCGGGCAGGGCGCCCGGAACCGCCTCGCTGACGAACTCGTTCCCGAAACCGGACTGATAGCGATAGCCGTCCGCGTGCCTGTCCGCCATGGCTACTCCCCCATATCATCTGATTCCTATGCTCAATCAGATCATTAGGGGAGAGGCTGGTCAACCAGCGGACCTCAGCCGGCGAGACCCGGGCAGCTGCGGCACCAGGCCGTGGCCGACGCGGAGCAGCGCCTCGGCCTCGTCGGCCGGCATCGGGGCGGCCAGCAGGTAGCCCTGCCCGTAACGGCAGCCCATCGAGACCAGCATGTCCCGCTGCACCTCGCTCTCGATCCCCTCGGCGATCACCGTCAGTTCCAGCGTCGTGGCGATCCGGTTGATGACTTCCACGAGGGCCAGCCGCTGGGTGGACACGGCGATGCCGTCCACGAAGGACTTGTCGATCTTGAGCAGGTCGATCGGCAGCTCACGCAGGTAGCTCAGGGACGAGTAGCCGGTGCCGAAGTCGTCGATGGCCAGCCGCACCCCCATCCCCCTCAGCTCCTGCAGGTCGGCCCGGAGCCGCTGGTCCGGGCGGAGCAGGCCGCTCTCGGTCAGCTCCAGCACCAGGGACGACGGGGCCACGCCGGATTCGGTCAGCCGCCGCCGGGCCCCCTGGACGAAGCCCGGGTCCCGCAGCTGGCGGGCGGCCACGTTCACGCTCACGTACACCGGCGGATGACCGCGGATCCGCTGCTGCCAGCGGGCCAGGTCGGCCGTGGCCTGCTGGAGGACCCAGGCGCCGAGCGGGACGATGTGGCCGGTCTCCTCGGCCAGGGCGATGAACTGGTCCGGCTGCACCATCCCCCACTCCGCGTGCGGCCAGCGCAGCAGCGCCTCGAACCCGGCCACCGCGCCGCTGCTGAGCTCCACGATCGGCTGGTAGACCAGGGTGAAGGCCGACTCCGCCACCGCGCTGTCCAGGGCCGCCTGCAGGTCACGGCGCCGCATCATGCCGGCGCTGAGCACCGGCTGGTAGCGGCGCGACTGCCGCTTGCCAGCCGCCTTGGCCGCGTACAGCGCGAGGTCGGCGTGCCGGACCAGGTCGCTGGTGCTGGTGGAGTCCTCGCTGCTGGCGAAGCCCACGGTGGCGGTGACGATGGCCGAGCCGATGGCCAGCGTGAACGGTTCCTGAAAGGCCGCCACGATGGTCTCGGCCAGGTTCTCGACCGCGGCACTTTCCACCGCGTCCTCGATGAGCAGCCCGAACTCGTCTCCGCCCAGCCGCGCCGCGGTACCGCGGCCCGTGGTGAGCGCGGACAGCCGCATCCCCGCCGCGACGAGCAGCTCGTCACCGACGCTGTGCCCCATGGTGTCGTTGATCACCTTGAAGTCGTCCAGGTCGATGAAGAGCACGCCCACGACCGCGTCCGTGGGCTGGGCGCGGGCCATCGCGCGCACCACCCGCTCCTGGAACAGGATCCGGTTGGGCATCCCGGTGAGCGAGTCGTGGAAGGCCCGGTACTTGAGTTCCCGCTCGAGCTGGCGCTGCTCGGTGACGTCCCGCAGGGTCAGCACCAGCCCGCCGACCGTGGGCTCGCGCCGCAGGTCACTGCATCTGACCTCCACCTCGACGTAGGAGCCGTCGCGGGCCGTGATCCGCCAGTCCTCGTCGATGTCGCCGCCCTGGCCGGCGCGCATCTCGGCCAGCGCCCGGGCGATCTCCTTCCGCTCATCGGGCTGGACGAGATCCCACAGGTATTCGCCGTCCACCGGGACGTCGCCGAAGATGCTCCGGGCCGACGGCGTGGCGTACCGGATCCGGCCGGCGTCGTCCACGATCAGGATGACGTCGGACGTGTCGTGCACCAGGGTCCGGAAGTACGCTTCGCTGTTGCGCCGGATCACCTCGCCGCTCAGCACGACCCGCTCGACGACCAGGGCCGCCTGCCGGGCGAGCACCTCGAACGTGCCGGCCAGCTCGGCCAGGTCCCGGCTGGCCCCGGACACCGAGAGCACCCCGATCAGCGGATCACCGGCGGGCCTGTCCTGCAGGTAAAGCGGGCAGAGCAGGACGTCCGGCTGATTCCCGTCCGGGTCGCCGGCCAGCAACTGCGGCGCGGGCCCGGTCAGCTGCGACAGCCAGCCCTCCGCCTGGCCGGAGGGCAGCTGGGTGAGCACGGGCGGCTCGTCCGGCGGGGCGCCCACCACCCGCAGGGCGCCGCCCTCGCGCACGGCGAGCAGCACGGGCCCGCGCTGGCGGTTTTCCATCAGCGAGGCCACCCCGCCCCTGACCGCGCTCGCGGCCTGCTCCACCGTGGCCGCCGCGGCCAGCGCGGCCCCGGCCAGCCGCAGGACCTGGGCCCGGGCCAGGGTCCGGCGGAGCGCGGCGGCCACGTCCGCGAGCCGGGACAGGACCAGGACGTAGAGCATCGCTGAGCAGACCGCGATCACCCCGGCGTCCCGGACCTGGTGCTCGACGGACTCGGCCAGCAGCACGGCCGGGGCGATCAGCGAGGCCAGCATGATCAGGGTCAGCCGGACCACCGAGCCCGGGGACCGCTGGAGGGCCACCGGCTGGGTCAGTCCGGTCATGCTCGGGTGCAGCGCGGCCGCGCCCCAGGCCGCGTAGAACACGGCCCAGCCGACGTCGGTGAGGGTGCCCAGGTGGTACGAGCCGTACAGCTGGGCCAGGCCGAAGGCCACGTCGGAGCCGAGCAGGCCCAGGCTGCCCAGGGTGAGCAGCTGCAGGGACCGGGCCCGCCAGGTGCCAGGGGCCAGCAGCCGGGCCAGCATGGCCAGGACCAGCACGTCGCCTAGCGGGTAGGCGACCGCGACCGCCTTCTGCAGCCAGGTCAGGGTGGCGTTGTTCACGTAGGGCAGGATCAGGAACACCCAGGACAGCAGGGCCAGGCCCACGGTCAGGGTCAGCGCGTCCAGCAGGCTGCGCCGGTCATACCCGGCGGATCGGCGCCGGATGAAGATCAGCAGGCCGATCGCATACAGGGGATAGGTAATCAGGTAGAAGAGGTCCACGAAGGACGGGAACGCGACGATCTCGTGCCTGACCTGGGTCAGGATCAGGAAGCTCTGCTGGCCCACGGCGAAGCTCAGGTTGGCCGCGGCCAGCAGCAGCCACGGGGCGCGGGAGGCGGGGCGGTTGAGGATCACGCCGGCCACGATGGCGCAGACCCCGGAGAGCGCCAGCACGCCCCAGAGTCCGACCCGGAGCCCCGGCAGCGCGTAGTAGCCCACGACGAGCAGCGTCATCCAGGCGGTGTAGGCCGCCAGGATCCACCGACGCCACGTCAACGCCCCTCACCCCCGTTCGCCCAGGCCCCCGCCCGGGACTTCGCCCAGGCCTGAGCCTCGGCGAACGAGAACCGTCCTGGCTGCGACCTCCCCTGTCCGCGCCGTCCCGGGTGGAGAGCCGGTTCCGCCCTCCCCGGGTGATGCCCAGGGCCCCTGCCGCGGGATGCGTGACACCTGCCACAGGAGACTCAACTTCAACAATCAGTAACATCACTTTAAAACAGAGCGTTCTCACAAGTCTTTACCCTCGTAGCCCATTACCCGTTCCCGACGCCGCCCCGCCCCTGGCGTGCAGCGCTGGCTTATCACGTACCTGATCCCCTCATATCCGGCAAACCGGACGCTGGGATGCACCAGATACGTGATATGTCAGCCGGCGCGTGATCAAAGTGAGACCTGATGGGCACGGCGCCGGCCGGGGCGCCGCTCAGGCCCGCTGGCCGGGGCGCCCGTCAGTCTGGTCCCCGGCCAGGCCGGCCCGCCGGAGCGCCTCGGCCATGGCCCCGCCGGCCTGGCCCGCGCTCCCCCGGTCCTGGCCCGCGCTCCCCCGGTCCGGGCGCCCGCTCCCCCGGCCGCCTCGTTCGCCACGCTGGTCCTGGCGCCCGCTTCCCCGGTCCGGGCGCCCGCTCCCCCGGCCGCCTCGTTCGCCCCGCTCCGGCTGGCCCGCGGGCTGGCGCTCGGGCTGGCCCGCGGGCGCCGGGTCACGGCGGGGACCGCCGCGGCCCCCGCCGGGACCCGCCGCCTCGTCGTCGAGCCGCAGCGTGAGCGAGATCCGCTTGCGCGGGATGTCCACGCCCAGCACGCGGACCCGGACCACGTCCCCCGGCTTCGCGACCTGCCGGGGGTCAGACACGAAGCTTCGCGACATCGCGGACACATGCACCAGGCCGTCCTGGTGCACGCCAATATCCACGAACGCCCCGAACGCGGCCACGTTGGTCACCACGCCCTCCAGCACCATGCCGGGTGCCAGGTCCTCCAGCGTCTCCACCCCCTCGGCGAAGCTGGCCGTGGTGAACGCGGGCCGCGGGTCCCGGCCGGGCTTCTCCAGCTCGCCGAGGATGTCAGTCACGGTCGGGAGGCCGAACCGCTCGTCGGTGAAGTCCTGGGGCCGCAGCGACCGCAGCACCGACGTGTTGCCGATCAACCCGGGCATCCCCGTCCCGGCCGCCTGCAGGATCCGCCGGACCACGGGATAGGCCTCCGGATGGACGCTAGACGCGTCCAGCGGGTCGTCGCCGCCGGGGATGCGCAGGAACCCCGCACACTGCTCGAACGCCTTCGGCCCCAGCCGCGGCACGTCCTTGAGTGCCCGGCGGCTGCGGAACGGCCCCGCCTCGTCGCGCCGGGCCACCAGCGCCGTGGCCAGCCCCTCGCTGATCCCCGACACGCGGGCCAGCAACGGGACCGACGCGGTGTTCACGTCCACGCCGACCCCGTTCACGCAGTCCTCGACCACCGCGTCCAGCGACCGGGACAGCTTGATCTCGGCCAGGTCGTGCTGGTACTGGCCGACCCCGATCGACTTCGGGTCGATCTTGACCAGCTCGGCCAGCGGATCCTGCAGCCGCCGGGCGATCGAGACCGCCCCGCGCAGCGACACGTCCATGCCGGGCAGCTCGCGGGAGGCGTACGCGGACGCCGAGTACACCGACGCCCCCGCCTCGGAGACCATCACCTTGGTCAGCTTCAGCTCCGGGTGCGCCTTGATCAGGTCCGCGGCCAGCCGGTCCGTCTCGCGCGAGGCGGTGCCGTTGCCGATCGCGATCAGCTCGACCTGATGGGCCGCGGCCAGCCGGGCCAGGGTCTGGATGGACTCCGCCCAGCGCGGCGAGCCAGCCCCGCCGCCCGCGCCCCGCCTCAGCTCGTGCGGGTAGATCGTGTCGGTGGCGACCGCCTTGCCTGTCCCGTCCACGACCGCGACCTTGACCCCGGTCCGGAAACCCGGGTCCAGGCCCATCGTGGGCCGCGCCCCGGCCGGCGCGGCCAGCAGCAGGTCGCGGAGGTTGGCCGCGAACACCACCACCGCCTCGTCCTCGGCCCGCTGCCACAGCCGCATCCGCAGGTCCACGCCGAGGTGCACCACGATCCGGGTCCGCCAGGCCCAGGCCACCGTGTCCCCCAGCCAGCGGTCCGCGGGACGGCCCAGGTCGGCGACGTCATAGCGCCGGGCGATTTTCGTTGCGTAATCGGACGGGGCGGAAGGAGCCGGTCCGTCAGCCTCAGGCTCACCGGGATCCATGGTCAGGTCGAGGATTTCCTCCTTCTCCCCGCGCATCATGGCCAGGATCCGGTGCGAGGGCAGCGCCGTGAACGGCTCCGCGAACTCGAAGTAGTCGGCGAACTTGGCGCCCGCCTCCTCCCGGCCCTCGCGGACCCGGGAGACCAGCCGGCCCCGCGACCACATCTGCTCACGCAGCTCGCCGATCAGGTCCGCGTCCTCGGCGAACCGCTCGACCAGGATGGCCCGCGCGCCGTCCAGCGCCGCGGCGGCGTCGGGCACGCCGCGCTCCGCGTCCGCGTACGGCGCGGCCGCCTCCTGGGGACTGGTTTGCGGGTGGGCCAGCAGCAGGTCGGCGAGTGGCTCCAGCCCGGCCTCGCGGGCGATCTGCGCCCGGGTCCGGCGCTTCGGCTTGTAGGGCAGGTAAATGTCCTCCAGCCGGGCCTTGGAGTCGGCGGCCATGATCCGCGCGGTGAGCTCGTCGTCGAGCTTGCCCTGGGCGCGGACCGACTCCAGGATGGCCGCCCGCCGCTCCTCCAGCTCGCGCAGGTAGCGCAGCCGCTCCTCGAGCGTGCGCAGCTGCGCGTCGTCCAGGGCGCCAGTCACCTCCTTGCGGTAGCGGGCGACGAACGGCACGGTGGCCCCGCCGTCGAGCAGCTCGACCGCCGCCCTGACCTGCCCTTCGCGCACCCCCAGTTCCTCGGCGATCCTGCGCTGGACTCCTCCGGCGGCGGGCAGCTGCGGGGCGGCGGGGGCGGTTGCGGTCACGGGGGGCTCTGCCTTCCAGGTCGGGAGTGCGCACCACATGGTAGGTCCCGCAGGCCGGCCGGGAACGCAGCTGACCGGCGGCGGCGGTTTAGCCGGGCCGGCCAGGGGCAACTGGACCCCGATGGCACACACCGCGGGCTGGACAGGCCCATGACGTCGAGCGCCGGGCAGGCGCGAGCCGAGCGCCAGGCGGAGTCCCGGGGGGACACGACCCGCACGGTGCTGATCGCCGGCGGCGCCAACATCATCGTGATGATCGCCAAGCTGGTGGCCGGGGTCCTGACCGGCTCCAGTGCCATGCTGGCCGAGGCGGCCCACTCGTTCGCCGACACGCTCAACCAGGTGTTCCTGTTCACCTCGGTGCGCCAGGGCCAGCGCCCGGCCGACGAGGAGCACCCGTTCGGGTACGGCCAGGAGCGGTACTTCTGGTCGCTGCTCGCCGCGTTCGGGATCTTCGTCGCGGGCGCCGGGTTCTCCATCTTCGAGGGCATCCTCTCGATGCACAGCAAGACCAGCGACTTCCTGATCGCGTACGTGGTGCTGGGCGTGTGCGCCATCGCCGAGGGCACCTCGTTCATCCGGGCCTACGGGCAGCTGCACGGCGAGGCCCAGCGCAGCCATACGCACACGCTGGAGCACGTCAAGACCAGCCGGGACACGACGGTCAAGGCGGCGCTGTTCGAGGACACGGCGGCGGTCATCGGGCTCGCGCTGGCGGCCGGCGGCCTGCTGCTGGAGCAGATCACCGGCTCCCCGGTCTATGACGGGAGCGCATCCATCGCGATCGGGGTGCTGCTGATCGTCGTGGCCTTCCGGCTCGGCATGGACAGCCGGGAGCTGCTCATCGGCCGGTCGGCCGACCCCAAGGTCATCAAGGTCATCCAGGACGAGATCGGGAAGACGCCCGGCGTCGACCGGCTGCTGGGGCTGCAGACCATGCACGTCGGCCCGGACAGCCTGATCGTGGCGGCCCGGGTCGCGCTGAGCGACGACTCCAGCGCGGACCAGGTGGAAGACCTGGCCGACGATATCGACCACCGGCTGTCCGAGCGGCTGCCGGTCACGCCGTATGTGTTCGTCGATCCCACCCAGACCGCGCCGGGCGAGGATGGCGTCAGCCCCGCCCGCCGGGCCGCGGTCCGCCGGGCCGCCGGCCGCAGCGACCACCAGCAGCCGCGGGCCTGACGGCGGGCGGCTGGCCAGCGCTCAGGCCTCCGCGGGGGCGGCCAGCCCGGCCAGCAGGCGGCTGAAGCCGTGCGGGGCCCGGGCGCGGCGCCGGGCCGAGGTGACCACGCTCACCGTGGTGGTGCGCAGCACCTGGCGGCCGGCGGCAGCGAGCGCGTTGACGAGGGCGTGGTCCTCGGCGGTCCTGGCCGGCCCGAACCCGCCCGCGGCCAGGTACGCGGCCGCGCTGAAGCCCAGGTTGGCCCCGTGCACGTGCGGGTGGGTCGCCCCGCCCGTCCGGTACAGCTGGTGGAACAGCAGCGGCACCGCGGCCGGGTACTGCCGCCAGTCGGTCACCGTGACCGTGCCCACGACCGCGTCCCAGCCCCCCTCGGCGTAGCGGAGCTGCCGGGACAGCCAGCACGGCGGCACGAGCGTGTCCGCGTCCGTGGTGGCCAGCCAGACCGAGGCCGGGTCGAGCGGCCCGGTCCGGCGCAGCACCTCCGCCACGCCGGCGGCGCGGGCCGCGCCCACGCTGCGCGCCCCGATGTCCAGCACGGCCGCTCCCCCGGCCCGGGCCAGCCCGGCGGTCTGGTCGGTACAGGCGTCCGCCACCACGACCACGTGGACCGGGATGCCGGCCAGCGGCGCGGCGGCCAGCCGCACCGCGGCCAGGCAGGACGGCAGCAGGTCCTCCTCGTCGTGCGCCGGGATGACCACGCCGACGGCGGCGATCACGGGAGCCTCACGCTGTGCCCCGCACAGTGCGCCCCGCACACGGTGCGCCCCTCATACCAGGCCCTCGGCCTGGGCCACCGAGACCAGCTCGCGGCCGGCCCGCTGGTAGACCTCGGCGGTGAAGTCGGTCTCGGTGTGGCCGACCCGGCGGGCCAGGTCGGGCCGCGCGGCCAGGGCCCGGTGCACGTCGTCGCCCCCGCGCGGGTAGTCAGCCACCGGGTGCCGCCAGTGCACCGCGAGCAGGGAACCGCCGGGCCGCAGCGACGCGGCGCCGCGGTCCAGGACCCGGTCCAGCTCGTCGCCGGCGAAGTAGTAGAGCACCTCGGAGAACACGACGAGGTCGAACTGGCCGGGCGGCCAGTCACCGGGGATCGCGCCGCGGCCCACCCGGACGTTCGGAAGCGCGGCGTTCCGCGCGGCCGCGGCCCGGACGGCGGCGCCGGAGGCGTCCCAGGCCAGGACCTGGCCGCAGCGGGCGGCCAGCATCCCGGTCAGCACCCCGACGGAGCAGCCCGGCTCGAACGCGTCCCGGTAGCGCGGCTCCGGCAGCAGGGCGAGGCTGATCGCGTACTTGCGTGCCTCGTACCACCGGCTGGCCAGGCGCCACGGGTCGGCTGCGGCCGCGTACATCTGGTCGAAGTACCCCTGGTCCAGGCTCACCGGCCCGCCACCCGGAGCAGCACTTCGTGATCGCGGGTGAAATGGGCCACGGTAGCCGGGGTCAGCACGGGGCCGGTGCCGGGACCCCGGGGTTCCAGCTGGCTGGCGAAGCAGCGGATGGCAGCGCGTTTCCGGGCGGCAACCGAGGGCCGCAACGAGACGCGCACGGCGTGCTCCCACGGCACCCGCGGGTCGCCCGGGCGGGCCCAGTGCCAGGTCCACACCGGGTACCAGAACGTGACCGGGCTGGCGCGCCGGGCCGCCCGGCCGACCGCCTCGTGATCGGCGTGCACGTCCTGGGCCCAGGGGGCCAGGACGGCGTCGCAGTCCGCGGCGAGATCACGCAGCCGGGCAGCGAGGGTGTCCTCGCGGGCCGCCACGCGGGTATCGGGGAAGCCGAGCCGGATCACCTCGGCGCGCCCGGCACCGAGCACCCGGAGCGCCCGAGCGGTCTCGGCGGCCCGGCGGGCGGCCAGCCCGGCCGGGTCGGGGTGGCCGGGGTGCGAGGCCTCGCCGTCGGTCACCGAAACCAGCCGGATCCTGGCCCCGGCCGCGGCCAGGAGCGCCATCGTGCCGCCCACGCCGAGCACCTCGTCGTCGGGGTGGGCGGCGAGCACCAGCACGCGGGACCAGCCCGTGAGGTCGGCCGCGGGGAGCTGGCTCAGCCCCGGCCAGGCCCGCCAGTCGGCCTCGTCGGTGCCGGGCGCCTCGATCGCGTTCACCACGCGGGGCCCCGCTCTGCGACCAGCGCGCCCAGCTGGGCCAGGTCCCGCTCGGCGTGATGCTGGCGCAGGTAGACGGTCAGGTCGGCGACCCGGCGGGCGTGCGCCTCGTCGTGGCCCAGCGGCCCGGCCCCGAGCGCCCGGCCGACCCGGGTCATCACCTCGGTGGCGGCCGCCTCGACCTGGGCCCGGACCCGGAGGGCGCGGGCCGGGCCGCCGGCGTCCAGGTCGTAAGGGTCGGCGTCGATCTCGTCCGCGGCCTGGTCCAGCGACGCCCGCGCGCTGGTCAGCGCGATGTCGGCCGCGCCCAGGTGGGCCAGGGCGTGCGGGCCCACGTCGCGGCGGCGCGCCGCGCCGAGGAGGGTGTCCGCGACCGCGCGGGCCCCGCCGTACCAGCAGGCCGCGACGCCCACGCCGCCGTGCGTGAAGCCCGGCCGTCCCGTGTAGCCGCCGGGCGGGCCGAGCGGCTCGGCGGGCACGTCATCGAACTCGACGTCGAGGGTGTCGCTGCCCGCCATCCCGGTCGCGGGCCAGCTGCCGGGGACCGGCGTGAGATCGCCGGCCGCCACCGCGAACAGCCGGATCCCGTCGGGCGCGGCCGCGGTGACCAGGGCGTCGGTGCAGGCCCGCGCCCCGGAGCAGTACTGCTTGAGGCCGGTGAGCCGCCATCCCCGCGCCGCATGGACCGCGGTCAGGCCGCGGCCGGGGGGCTGGGCGGCCCAGACCCCCCACCGGCGGCCCGGCGCGGGCGCCGGGCCGGCCAGCTCGGCCAGGATGGCCAGCGCGTCGACGTGCCCTTCGCCCAGCCGGGCCAGGGACAGGTCCTCGGCGGCCAGGCCGGCCAGCCGGGCCCAGCGTTCCCGCGTCCGCCCGCTGCCCGGCAGCGGGAAATCCAGCCGGCCTGATTCGACCGCCGCGGCGAAAGCGGCCGCGGTGACCCGCCATGCGGGCGGGCTGTCCATGTCGACCTCTCCCCGCACTGCGTCGATGCTCGTCATGGTGCGGCACTCCTTCTCCAGCTCACGGGCCTTCTCAGTCACGGGCCCCCGCCGCTACCCGCAGCGGCCTGCCCCATTCCGGTTTGGCCTGGGGTTTCACGGAGAGAGCAGCCGCCCCATGTATCCCATCTCCCAGCTTGAGCAGGCCGAAGCCCCCGATCCCGTGGTCACGCGGGGCCAGCGGGCGAGGGGGTCGCGGCTGAGGCCGACCGCCGGCGGCTGGTCGCTTTCAGCCGGGTGACGGCCGCAGCGGCCGCGCTGGCCGGGGCGGCGGACTGGTCCGAGCAGCACGAGCAGCAGATGCGGGTGGGAGTCGTGCACGCGGCCGGCCTGCCCCGACGGGCAGCCGGCCGGGGCGATGCCGGGCGGGCTGACGAGGCTGGGTGGCGCACCGGCGGCCGTTTAATCCGCGGTCTGAGGGTAGCGCTAGGGCCACCGCCTGACCCGGAGAAAAGTCATGACTCTGCCTGCTAGCCAGCAGCACGCGCTGGACGCGATCGACGATGTCCTCCAGTCCTCGGAGCCCCGGCTCGCCACCATGTTCGGGGTCTTCACCGACCTCACCCGGCTGGAGGCCATGCCGCCCGTGGAGACCCTGCCACCCGGCCGGTGGTGGACCCGTCGCGGGCGGCCGGGCCCGCGCTACCGGCCGGGCTGGCTCGCTTATCAGCGGCACCGGCCCGGCCAGCAGCGCTATCAGCGCTATCAGCGCTATCAGCACGGGCGGCGGGCCACCCGGCGGCTGCGCCAGATCGTGCTGGTCCCGTTGCTGCTCCTGGCGGCCGTGAGCCTGCTCATCGTGGGCCTGGTCAGCAGCGGGCCCGCCGGGCGGCGCGGCTGCGGGCAGGCCGTCGCGGCCGTGATGGCGTCCCGGCTGCGCAGTGCGGTCAGCGACACCGCGGGGTCAGGGGGCACCCAGGGGACGGTGGCGGCCGGGCTGCCCAGCCGGCGGCGCCGCCCCGGCCGCCGGATCCCGATAGCCTGCCCCGCCGCGGCTCGCTTCTCCCTGCCTGCGCGGTGGCCAGCGGCCGGGCCCCGAGGCCAGGCCAGGGCCGGATCCAGGAATGTGTGAAAGGGCCGCGGCGGGGCAGCCTAGAGCCTCACGGCCCTGCCGCCCCCCGCCGGCCTCCGGTCTGCCCGGCAGCGCCATCAGGAGGACGGCGACGTGAAGCGCGGCGACCTGGGCCAGCCACGCACCGGCGCCCCCGGCCATCCGGACCAGCCGGGCCGCGGCGGCCGCGAACCGGCCATCGCCGGCGACGACGCGCTGCGCGAGCAGAGCGCGGCCGGCCACCACTGGGACGAGGGCAGCCGGGGCGATGCCGCCCCGGCCAGCCAGCCAGGTCTCAGCCAGCCAGGTCTCAGCCAGCCCGGTCACGGCCAGCCCGGTAACGGGACATCTCCTGGCCGCGGGCCCGCTGAGGCTGACCCGGCGGCTGCCCCGCACGATGATCCCGACCACATGCAGCGGGCGGTCGAGGCGGCCGCCGCGATCGCCGAGGAAACTGGCGGCCTGGGCCGGCTCGGCCGCCCCATGAACCGGCGCTCACCGTTCTTCGTCGGCATGGCCGCCGCGGCCGGGGTGGCGGTCACGTACGGGCTGGCGGAATTGCTGATCAGGGCGCGCTCGGTGCTCGTCCTCATCGGCCTCGCCTTGTTCATCGCCGCAGGGCTCGACCCGGCGGTGAAGTGGCTGACCCGCCGCCGCCTGCCCCGCTGGGCGGCCGTGATCGTGATCCTGCTCATCGTGGCCGCGATCGTGGCCGGGTTCGTGGCCGCGGCCGTGCCGCCACTCACCGCCCAGGTCACCGCCCTGGTCCACGAGCTGCCGCACTACGTGACCACGCTCAAGGACCACAACTCCGAGCTCGGCAAGCTGAACTCGCGGTTCCAGATCGAGGGGCGGCTGACCAAGCTGCTGTCCACCAAGGGCACCGCGCTGGTCGGCGGCGTGCTCGGGGCCGGCGCGCTGGTCCTCAGCGCGGCCAGCTCGATACTGGTCGTCATCGTGCTGGTGGTCTACTTCCTGGCCGCGATGCCGCGGATCAAGCTGTTCCTGTACCGGCTGGCGCCGCAGTCCCGGCGGTCGCGGGTCATCCTGATCGGCGACGAGATCTTCGTCAAGGTCGGCGGCTACATGCTGGGCAACTTCCTGACCTCGCTGATCGCCGGGGCCGGCACCTGGGCCTGGCTGCAGATCTTCGGCGTCCCCTACCCGCTGCTGCTGGGCCTCCTGGTCGCCCTGCTCGACCTGATCCCGGTGATCGGATCCACGGTGGGCGGCGCGATCGTCTCCCTGGTCGCCCTGACCGTGTCCCTCCCGGTGGCCATCGCCACCCTCGCTTTTTACATCGCCTACCGCCTGGCGGAGGATTACCTCATAGTGCCGCGAATAATGGGGCGGACGGTGGAGGTGCCTGCGGTGGTGACGGTGGTGGCAGTCCTGCTCGGCGGGGCGCTGATGGGCCTGATCGGGGCCCTGGTCGCCATCCCCGCCGCGGCCGCGCTCCGGCTGCTGCTGAACGAGGTCACCTTCCGCAGACTGGATCGCAGCTGACCGGGGCGCAGCAGCCACCGGGGGACGAGCCGCAGGGCGGCGGCGCTCCCCCGCTGCCGCGCTGGCTGCGGGCGGGCTGGCTGCGGGCGGCCAAGCGGCCGATCCGGCGGATCGTAATCCTGTTCATCCTGGCCCTGATCATCGAGTACCTGGTCATCCCGGAACTGGTCGGCGCGAGCAAGAACCTGTACCTGCTCGGCCGGGTGAGCATCCCGTGGATGATCGCCGGGCTGGTGCTCGAAGTGGCTTCGCTGTTCTGCTACGCGCTGCTGACCCGGGAACTGCTGCCCCCCGAAGGCAGGCCGGGCCTCTCGCGGCTGTTCCGGATCGACCTGGCCGCGGCGGCGGTAGCGCACATGATCCCCGCGGGCACCATCGGCAGCGCGGGCGTCGGCTACTCGCTGTTCACCTCCGAGGGGCTGGACGGCACCGACGTCGGGGTGATGATGGCGACCAAGGGCATGGGCTCCACCATCGTGCTGAACGTCCTGCTGTGGCTGTCGCTGGTCATCTCCATCCCGCTGTCCGGGTTCCGGGCCATCTACGCGACCGTGGCCATCGTGGGCGCGGTGCTGCTGGCCCTGATCGCCGCGCTGATCATCGGGCTCACCCGCGGCGCGCCGCGGGCCGGGCGCATCCTGCACGCGGTCGGCGACAAGATCCCCGGCGTCGGCGGGGACCGGCTGGAAAAGATCGTGCTCCAGGCGGACGAGTCGCTCCGCCGGCTGGCCAGCAACCGGCGGGTCATGGTCGGCTCGCTGAGCTGGGCGTCGCTGAACTGGCTGCTCGACGCGGCGTCGCTGTGGTGCTTTATCGCCGCGTTCGGCAGCTTCACCAACCCGGTGGGGCTGTTCGCCGCGTACGGCATCGCGAACGTGCTCGGAGCCATCCCGATCACCCCGGCGGGGCTGGGCGTGATCGACTCGGTGACTCCCGTGCTGCTGGTCAGCTTCGGCCTGACCCGCAGCGTCGCCACCCTGGGCGTGCTGGCCTGGCGGCTGGTGAACTTCTGGCTGCCGATCCCGACCGGGATCATATCTTTTATCTCGCTCAAGGTGCCGCGGGGCTCGAACTGGGCCACCATGCGCCGGGCGCTGGGCGACATGTTCGGGCACAGCCGGCCCGGCGATGAGGCGGCCGGGGACCAGCCGGCCAGCGCCGGGCCCGCCGACCCCGGGCCCGCCGGCGACGACGCCGCCGGCGACGCCGGCGAGGACGAGAAGGCCCAGCGGGGAGTTACCGCCGGGGAAGCCTGACCACCGACACGAAGAACTCGTCGATCTGCCGCACGGCCGCGATGAACTGCTCCACGTCCACCGGCTTGGTGACGTACGCGTTGGCGTGCAGCTTGTAGCTGCGCAGGATGTCCTCCTCGGAGGAGGAGGTGGTCAGGACGACCACCGGCACATGGGACAGCTCCGGATCGGACTTGATCTTCTCCAGGATCTGCCGGCCGTCGTATTTGGGCAGGTTGAGGTCGAGCAGGATCAGGTCGGCGGCTGGCGCGCCGGCGTGCGCGCCGCGGCGGTACAGGAAGTCCAGCGCCTCTTCCCCGTCCCGGGCCACGTGCAGCCGGTTGCGGATCTTGTTGTCCTCGAAGGCTTCCCGGGTCATCAGCTCGTCGCCGGGGTCATCCTCGACCAGCAGGACTTCGATCTGTTCCAGGTCGCACATGCGGTGTCCCTTCGGGGATAGAGAGGGTGCCGATGACCCCCGGGCGGCCGGGCGGGCCAGCGGAGCCGGGGGCGGCAGGCGGGGGCAGCGTGAAGTAGATGCGCGTCCCGCCCGAGTAGGCCGTGTCCAGGAACATCTCCCCGCCATGCTGCTCGACGATCCGCTTGCACAGCGCGAGGCCGATCCCGGTCCCCGGGTAGGCGTCCCGCCCGTGCAGCCGCTGGAAGATGATGAAGATCTTCTCGGCGAACTCCGCCGGGACGCCGATGCCGTTGTCGGCCACCCCGATCTGCCATCGCCCGTCCGGCTGCTCGTCCGCGCTGATGCGGATCACCGGGGCGCGGTCCGCCGCCCGGAACTTGATGGCGTTGCCGATGAGGTTCTGCCACAGCATGCCGAGCAGGGTCGGATCGCCCATCACCTCCGGCAGCGGGCCGGGACGCTCGATGACCGCCCCGGTCTCCTCGATCGCGGCGGACAGGGCGGTGGCCGCCGCGTCCAGCGGCTGATCCAGCGGCACCGGCACGCGCACGTCGCTGGCCCGGCCGACCCGTGAGAAGGTCAGCAGGTCGTTGATCAGGATCTGCATCCGCTTCGCGCCGTCCACGGCGAACTCGATGTACTTCAGGCCCCGTTCGTCCAGCTTGTCGCGGTAGCGCTTTTCCAGCAGCTGGCAGAACGACGCGATCTTCCGCAGCGGTTCCTGCAGGTCGTGCGAGGCGACGTAGGCGAACTGCTCCAGCTCGCCGTTGGACCGGCGCAGCTCGGCGGCCTGGGCATCGAGGTCGGCCGCCTGGCGGGCCGCGACCGCCTGCGCGGCGCGGCTGGTCTGCAGGGCCGTGACCAGCTCGCTGCGCATCCCCTCAACCGCCGCGGACACGGCCCGCAGGTCGGCCGGGCCGGTCGGCTGGATGTGCCGGCTGTAGTCACCGGCCGCCACCTCGTCCGAGGCCGAGCGCAGCCGGTGCAGCGGCCGGATGACGGAGCGGTCCAGCATGATCGCCAGCGCCGCCACCGCCAGCAGGAAGACGGCCAGGATGGCCACGTAGACCCAGTTCTGGAAGACCCGGGCCCGGGTGAGGGCGGCCCGGTCGGCGACCGCGTCCGATGCCAGGTGGGAGTTCTGGGCGGCGAACAGCACCCGGAGCCGGTCGAAAGCGCTCTTGCCCCGGTCCAGCTGGGCCAGGTCGGTGCCGCTCAGCGGGCCCTGGCGGGCGCGGTCGATGGTCGGGATCGCGTACCCGGCCCGCCAGGCGCGGGCGGCCTGCTCGATCCGGGCCAGATCCCGTTCCAGCGGCGCCCTCCCGCCGACCAGGACGCGGAGCTGGGCCGAGGCCGCCTGCTCGGTGACCCGGCCGGCCGTGTACGGCTGGAGGAATTGCGCGTCGCCGGTGAGACCGTAGCCGCGGACCCCGGTCTCCTGGTCAACCAGGGCCCCTTGCAGCCGGTAGGCCTGGGCCTGGGCAGGCAGGATCGAGTCCGCCAGCTCGTTGGAGGTCCCCCGGGTCTGGGCCGTCAGCGCGACCACGAGGACAGCGGCCAGCACGACCAGGAGCCCGAGCACCGCGAACACCAGCCGGAACCAGCCCTGGACCGTGAGTTCCCGGAACCGGCGCCGGCCCTGCGGCGCCGGAGATTCGCTCACTGCGTTGCCTTCCAGCCGAGGTGGACGAGGGCGACGTCGTCGGCGAGTCCGCCGTAGGGGGCGGCCGCGGCCTCGGTCGTGTCCAGCAGGCTATCCACGAAACCGGACGGGGGCGCCGCAGCCAGGTCGCGGGCCAGGGCCAGCAGCCCGTCCTCGCCGAGCCGCTGGCTGCCCGGGCCCACCCGGCCCTCGAACAGCCCGTCGGTGAACAGCACCAGGCCCGCGCCCGGGGGCAGCGGCAGCTCCTGCTCCGGCCAGGACATGCCGGACTCCAGGCCGAGCGCGGGCCCGGCCGGTCCCTCGACGAGCTCGACGTGTCCCGGCGTGCGCAGCAGCAGCCCCGGATGGCCCGCCCGCAGCACCCGGACGCTGCGCCGGTCCGGGCCGAAGACCAGATGAGTCAGGGTGGCGAAGAGATGATCGTCCTCCCGCTCGGCCATCAGCAGCTGCTCGAGCAGGCCCATCAGGGCCGCCGGGGACGCACCGGACAGGACCAGGGACCGCCAGGCCACCCGCAGGCAGACCCCGATAGCGGCCTCGGCCGCACCGTGCCCGCAGACGTCACCGATGACCGCGTGCACAACACCGTCGGACGTCTCGACCACGTCGTAGAAGTCCCCGCCGAGCAGGGCATTGGCCCGGCCGGGCCGGTAGCGGGCGACCATCTCGAACGCGCCGGTGCGGATCAGCGGGGTGGGCAGCAGCGCCCGCTCCAGCCGGGCGTTCTCCTCCGCCCGCAGCGCGCTGCGCTGCAGCGCCGCGGAAGCCTGTTCCACGTGCTTACGCTGGGTGGCGTAGCGGATGGCCCGGCCGAACACGTCCGGGGGCGCCTGGCCCTTGATCAGGTAGTCCTGGGCTCCCGCGGCGACCGCGGCGAGCCCGGCGCTCTCCTCGGCCAGGCCGGTCAGCACCACCACGGGTGCGCCCCGGGCGGCGGCGAGCATCTGGGTGACCGCCTCCAGCCCCGCCACGTCGGGCAGGTGCAGGTCGAGCAGGACGCAGCCGGGCGTGGGACCCCGGCTGAGCAGGTCCGCAGCCTCAGCGAGGGAGCGCACCGCGGTCAGCGAGGCCTGCATGCCGCTGTCGGCGAGCAGTTCCTCGACCAGCAGGACGTCGCCCGCGTCGTCCTCCACCAGCAGGATGGTGTCCGGGTCGCCCAGCCAGGCCAGGCGGGGCGGGTCCAGGCTGCTGCTCTCCTGCGCGGGGCGGGCCGGGCCGCGCGGCGCGGGCACCCCGGTCCGGGTCGGCATGCTCACGGCGCGCCCGGGGGACGTAGCCTCAACCAACGCTCCTTATGACAAGACCGCCAGCCCGGGTCCGGGGCCAGCGGCGTCTGCGCTCCCTGTTCCGCGACAGGATAATGTCGCGGAACGCGAGAAACTTCGTTTTCACAGCGTGCGGCGCCCCAGGGCCGGGAAGCGATGGAACGCGGGTCCGGGGCGCCGTCCTCCTAACTCGCGGCGAGCATGCCTTCCGCGCCGTCGGGCGAGGCGATGCGCTGCCGCAGGAACGTGAGAGCGTGGGCGAGCAGCCGCGATACGTGCATCTGCGAGATACCCAGGTTCTGGCCGATCTCGGCCTGGGTCATGTCCCCGTAGAAACGCATCAGCAGGATCCTCTGCTCCCGCCGGGGCAGCTCACCCCAGTGCACCGCGAGCGCCTCCATCGACAGGGTGTGCTCCATCTGCGGGTCCTCGCCGCCGAGCAGGTCGGCCAGGCTGGCCGTGTCGGGCTGGCCGGACAAAGGAGCGTCGAGCGAGGCGGGCTGCAGGAGCAGGTCCGCACCGCGCGCCTCCCGTACGTCGGCCTCGGTCAGGCCCAGGTCACTGGCGAGTTCGGCGTCGGTGGGCGCATGACCCAGCTGCTGGGTGAGCTCGCGGGCCGTCTCGCGCAGCGCCAGCAGCCGCTCCTGGACCGGGCGCTCGATGTGCACCTGCCACCGCTTGTCGCGGAAGTAGCGCTTGATCTCCCCGGTAATGCACGGCTGGGCGTAGGCGGCCAGGTTACGGCCGACCCCGGGGTCGAAGTTGTTGATCGCCTTGAGCAGGCCCACGTAGCCGACCTGGATCAGGTCCTCGGTCGGCTCCGGGCTGCGCCGGTAGCGGTTCGCGCAGGCCCGGACCAGTCCCCGGTAGCGGGCCACCAGCACCTCGCACGCGCCTTCCCGCCGCGGGCTGCCCGGCGGGCCCGACCGGATCTCGAAGAGCAGTTCCTCGTCGCCTAGCTGTTCAAGCTCGCTCGCAGCTGCGTCAGCGGGCCGGCCCATGTTCCGGGGCGGATACGCCGCAGCTGCATCACCTGCGGCAAGTATTTCCATGGTGCAAGCATGCCCGAAACCGCCGCATAAAGCAAATGTTTACATGTGGAATAATTCAGCCGGCCTCGCCGGCCACCTCGCCGAGCCCGCGGACCAGGGCGTCGCGGCCGTCCGGCGTCATGGCCTGGAGCATCTCGGCCAGGGCCGTCCGCCGCTGTTCACGCACCCAGCCGGCCAGCCGCCGCCCCGACTCGGTCAGCAGCAGCACGATCTCCCGCCGGCTTTCCTCGGCCCGGTCCCGGGTGAGCAGCCCCGCGACCTCCATCCGGTCGCACAGCCTGCTGGTGGCCGACGCGGAGGCACCCACCTGGGTGGCCAGCCGGTTGAGGTTGAGGCTCCCGGCCCGGTCGATGATCAGCAGCGCGCGGAGCTGGGCCGGGGGCACGGACGAGCCGATCTTCTCGACGGCCCGCTCCGCTACCTCGATCAGGGCCGCCAGTCCCCGCTCAGCGGTACTCACCTCGAGCTGCTCATCCCTGGAACCCCGGAACATGTCGTATCCCATCAGGATCACCACCGGGCCAGCACCCTCACGCCCGCCTGTGACACCGGCGGAGAGCCTATCAGCGCTGGCATCGCCTGCTTCGGACCGAGCCCGCTCACCCCGCTCGCCGTCGCGCCGGCCGGGCGCAGAGCACGGCGGCCCCGGGGACCGCGCCGGCGGCCATAGCCGGTACCCGGACAGCAGCCGGTACCCGGACAGGAAGCAGCCGCACTGGGTGGTCATCACCGCCGTCCTTCCCGGCCCCGTTGCCCGCTGCGCCGTGCTCGCTGGGGAAGCCCTGCCGCGGCACTACCCGTGCGCCGAGGGGCTACACCACCCGCGGACCGGGCGGGGCGCGCCGCAGGGCCGCCCCGCGCCACTGACATTGGCGGATAGCAAGTGTTTCTCACTACAATCTTTTCGTGGAAACATCCCGCGGGGCGGCCCCCTCCCTGACGGCCGCGGCCGTGGACCCGGATTCGCAGGCCCTCCGGCTGGAACTGGCGGAGCAGGTGGATGCGCTGCAGGCCGCGACCCGCGTGCTGGCCGGGGTGGCGCTCCGGAGCCTGGACGTCCTCGACGGCGTGATCACCCTGCCCCAGTACCGGATGCTGTCCGTCCTCGGTGAATCCGGCCGGGCCCGGTCGTCGCGGGTGGCGCGGGCCCTCGGCCTGGACGCGTCCACCGTGACCAGGCTGGCCGACCGGCTGGTCGCGGCAGGCCATGTGGCCCGGGGCAGCGACCCGCGGCACCGCAGCGTGGTGACGCTGGAACTCACCGCCAGCGGGCAGGACCTGGTCAGCGCGGTCTCCAGATGGCGGCAGCACGAGCTGAGCCGGATCCTCACCACGCTCCCGGCGGCCAGCCGGGCCGGGCTCACCAGCGTGCTGGGCCAGCTGGTCACGGCGGCCGGGGAAGGGTACGGCCTGGCCGCCGAGCCCGTCGTCTCGCTCTGAGCCGGGTCCGCCGGTCAAGCCGTTTGGGCCCGTCGGGGCGGGGTAGCCGACGCCCCAGCCGGCGGATGAGGAGAGCATGGCCAGTCACGACCTGGGCGCGGCCGACGAGTTCCCCCCGCATGTACTGCGTGAGTACGCGCTGGTGGCCGACGGGGAACGGGGCGCGCTGATCGGCCCCCGGGGCGACATCGCCTGGCTGTGCGCACCCCGCTGGGACTCCGACGCCGTGTTCTCCTGCCTGATCGGCGGGCCGGGCGTCTACGCGGTGACCCCGGAGGAACCGCGCTTCGTGTGGGGCGGCTACTACGAGGGCAGCACGCTCATCTGGCGCAGCCGGTGGATCACCAGCCGCGGGTTCACCGAGTGCCGCGAGGCCCTGGCCTACCCCGGTGACCCGCACACCGCGGTGCTGCTGCGCCGGGTCGAGGCCCTCGACGGCCCGGCCCGGGTCAGGGTGGTCCTGGACCTGAGGGCCGGCTTCGGGCGGTACCGGATGAGCCACCTCAGGCAGGACGGCGGGGTGTGGACGGCCCGCAGCGGCCCGCTCCGGCTCCGGTGGTCCGGCGGCGGGAACGCCTCGGTGCGGGCGGACGGGGCCCTGGAGCTGCACCTGGCCCTCGGCGCCGGCACCCATCACGACCTGGTGCTGGAGATATCAGACCAGGCCCTGCCCCGGGTCCCGGTCCGGGCCCGCGAGGCGTGGCAGGCCACCGAGTCGTCCTGGGCGGCCGCCGTCCCCGACCCCGGCCCGAGCCTGGCCACCGCGGACAGCCGGCACAGCTACGCGGTGCTGGCCGGCCTGACGAGCAGCAGCGGCGGCATGGTCGCCGCGGCCACCATGTCGCTGCCGGAGCGCTCCAAGGCCGGCCGGAACTACGACTACCGCTACGTGTGGATCCGGGACCAGTGCTACACCGGGCAGGCGGTCGCGGCCAGCGGCCCGCACCGCCTGCTGGACGACGCCGTCTCCTTCGTCGCCGAGCGCATCCTGGCCGACGGCCCTGACCTGAAGCCCGCCTACACCGCGGCCTGCGGGCCGGTGCCCGCGGAGAAGTCGCTCACCCGCCTGTCCGGCTACCCGGGCGGCGCGGACAAGGCCGGGAACTGGGTCAACCGCCAGTTCCAGCTCGACGCGCTGGGCGAGGCGCTCCAGCTCTTCGCGGCCGCGGCCGGGCACGACCACCTGGACACCGTGCACTGGCAGGCGGCCGAGACGGCGGTGAAGGCCATCGAGAGCCGGTGGGGTGAGCCGGACGCCGGCGTGTGGGAGCTCGACAGCCATCGCTGGGCCCACTCCCGGCTCATGTGCGTCGCGGGCCTGCGGGCCATCGCCGCGGCGGGGGCGGCCCCGGCCCAGGCGGCGGCCTGGGAGACGCTGGCCGACGCCATCCTGGCTGACGTGGCCGCCGACTGCGTGCACGCCAGCGGGCGGTGGCAGCGCGCTCCCGGCGACGACCGCGTGGACGCCGCCCTGCTGCTGGCCGCGATCCGGGGGGCCGTGCCCGCGGCCGACCCGCGCAGCCTGGCCACCCTCGACGCGATCGCGGCCGACCTGTCGAGCGACGGGTACGTGTACCGCTACCGGCACGACCAGCGCCCGCTGCAGGAGGCCGAGGGCGCGTTCGTGCTCTGCGGGTTCCTGATGGCGCTGGCTACCCACCAGCTGGGCCGGACCAGCGAGGCCGTCGGCTGGTTCGAGCGCCACCGGGCCGCGTGCGGCCCGCCCGCGCTGTTCACCGAGGAATTCGACACTCACCAGCATCAGCTGCGCGGCAACCTGCCCCAGGCGTTCGTGCACGCCGTGATGTTCGAATCGGCGGCGCGGCTGGCCCGCCCCTGGACTGCGCGCTGACCGCATGCCGGGCCGGCAACCGCCATCGCGACCGGTCACGTATTCATCCGGGAAGGCGTTACCCAGCCCGGCTGGCCGCGCCGGTACCGCTGATCCGGGCTCGGCACGGTATCCCGCCGGGCACGTAGCTGGCCAGCGTATTCTTCATCCCGCCCCACCTGGCAGCAGGCGCGTCATACCCGTGCGAGGGAGGTAGATCCGTGAGGACTGAGCGTCATCCCGCGTATGACAACGGGGTATTGCGGATCACCCAGCTCGCCTCGCCGGCCGGCCTGGCCATCTCCGGGGAGATCGACGAGGCGACGTATCCCGCCCTGGTGACCTCCTTGCGGGAGCTCGCCGAAGAGCAGCCGGTGGTGCACCTCGACCTCGGCGGGGTGAGCTACTGCGACCTGGCCGGGCTGCGGGCCATCGTCCGGCTGGCCGTCGAGGGCGGCGCGGCCCGCCCCCGGCACGTCGTGCTGCACGGTGTGCCGCGGCACATCCGCACGGTGCTCGCCATTACCGGCTGGGACGCGCTCCCGGGACTGGCGGTCGAGCCCTAGCGGCGCCCGGGCCGCCGCAGCGAGGCCGCGGCGGCTGGCGTCCCGGCCGGGTCAGCGAGGCCAGCCTGGTCCCTGCGGCAAGCGGCGCCGCAGGTCATTGCGGACTTCCGTGCCAAGCCGTCGGGTCTCCCGGCGGTTGAGCATCGCCCCGGCGGCGGCCCCGGTCAGCAGCGGCCCGAGGGACACGGCGCTCCGCCCGGCCCGGGCGATGAGCCGCCGTTCCAGCTGCCTGCGCAGCGGGGAGCCCACGGCCAGGGCCAGGCCGCCCGGCACCAGCGCGACACCGCGCCGGTGCGCCCAGGCCACGACGTAGGCCAGCATGCGTTCCGGGGCCGTGCCCGGGGCCCTCGCCCCGTAGACCTCGTGCAGCTCGGCGACCAGCTTCAGCTCGATCCCGACGACGGCCAGGGTCTCGAACGCCACCTCCACCGGGGCGGACGGCAGCGGCAGCAGCATGGTCGCGCCCACCGCCGCGCCGACGGACGCGGCGGCCCGGGAGGCGCCCTTGATCAGCTGGTCCGCGATCTCTTCCGGCCCGAGGCCCGGGAACTGGGCGCGGAGCTTCTGCTGGTCCCGCACGGGCAGCCGGGGCGCCATGGCCAGGACCTGGGACGTCAGCCAGCGGCCGCCGGAGGCCACGCCCGCCCAGCCTGCCCGGCCCGCCCGGCCACCCCGGCGGGCGATCCGGGAGGTAGCCGCCCGCACCCGGCGGCGCCGCGTCAGCTCGCTGCCCTCACTGATCTCGCCGACCAGCTTGGCTACCTCGCCGGGCAGCTCAGGCTGGCCGGCCGGGCCGGCTGCACGCCCGGCACCCTTGGTGGTCTTGTCCACGTCATCCACGTGATCCAGCTACCCCCGGCGGGGCCGGCTACGCGGAAGATCACCCGGGTTCTGGGCCGCCACACCACCCGGGAGAGCATGGTCGGGTCCATGCCCTCCTCCCGGGCCAGCCAGGACAGGCCCACGGGCCCGTTGCGGGCCGTGGTGGCGAGAGCGGGTGGCCGGGCCATCGCGGCCACCGCGGGTGTGACCTCGCCGCAGGCGGGCATGGCAGGAGCGGGCGGCAGGGGAGGTGGCCAGTGCCCGGAAAGCTCACGCCGTACCAGCGCAAGCGGGATTTCACGCGCACGCCCGAGCCTCCCGGCGAGCCTGCCGCCCAGACGGCCGGCCAGCCCGCCGGGACACGGCGCTTCGTGGTGCAGCGGCACCGGGCGCGGCGGCTGCACTACGACCTCCGCTTCGAGATCGGCGGCGTCCTGGTCAGCTGGGCGGTCCCGCGGGGGCCCACGCTGGACCCCGACGTGAAGCGCACCGCGGTGCACGTCGAGGACCATCCCATCGAGTATCTCGACTTCGAGGGGGTTATCCCGCGGGGCGAGTACGGGGCGGGGGACGTGATCGTGTGGGACCTCGGCACCTGGGAGCCGCACGCCACCGACGACCCCGCCGCCGCTGTGGCCGCCGGCGAACTGCACGTGGACGTGCACGGCGACAAGCTGCGCGGCCGGCTGATCCTGATCCGCCGCGGCCGGCCCGGCGACGGCGGCGCCGGCTCCGGGCAGTGGCTGCTGGTGCACAAGCACGACGAGTACGCCGTCCCCGGCTGGGATCCGGAGGACCACCCGGCGTCGGTGCTCAGCGGGCGCACCAACGACGAGGTCAAGGCCGATCCGGAGCGCATGTGGCGGCCGGACCTGCCCGCCGCGTCCGCGTCGGTCCGGCTGCGCCCCCCCACGGCCAGCCCGGGCGAGCTGGCCGCGCTGGACGCGCTCGGCGACGGCGGGACCTGGGAGGTGTTCGGCCGCGCGCTGCGGCTGACCAACCTCGGCAAGGAACTCTTCCCCGGCCGCCGCGGGGAACCGGCCGTGACCAAGCGTGAGCTCATCCGGTACGCGGCGCAGATCGCCCCGGTCGTGCTCCCCTACCTGGCCGGCCGCCCGCTCAACATGCACCGTTTCCCGGGCGGCGCGCAGTCGGCCGGGTTCTGGCACAAGCAGCTGCCCGATCATGCGCCGGACTGGCTGCCGCGCTGGCACGATCCCGGTGCCGAGCCCGGCAAGACCACCACCTACCTGGTCGCCGACGAGCCAGCCGCGCTGGTCTGGGCGGCGAACTTCGGAGCCCTGGAGTGGCACGCCTGGACCGCCCGGGCCGACCAGCCGGACCGGCCCAGCTACGCGCTCGTCGACATCGATCCCGGCCCGGCCACGTCCTGGGACGAGGTGCTGGTGCTGGCCCGGCTGCACCGCACCGCCCTGGAGCACCTGGGAGTGCGGGGCCAGCCCAAGCTCACCGGCCGGCGCGGCATCCAGATCTGGATCCCGGTCGCCCCCGGCCCCGGTTTCAGCCAGACGCGCGCCTGGGTGGAGGAGCTGTCCCGGGCCATCGGCGCGGTCGTGCCCCAGATGGTGAGCTGGAAGTGGGACGTGCACGACCGGGGCGGGCTGGCCCGCCTCGACTACACCCAGAACGCCAGCAACAAGACCCTGGTCGCGCCCTACAGCCCGCGGGCCGCCGCCGGGGCGCCGGTGTCCGCGCCCCTGGAGTGGGACGAGCTGGACGATCCGGCGCCACGGCCCGACGCGTTCACCATCCGCGACATCCCGGCCCGGGTCGCCCGGCTCGGCGACCCGTTCCGTACCGTGCTGGCCGGCCAGGTGCTTCCCCGGATCAGCTAGGCATGGTGAACCCGCCGTGCAGCGGCAGTCCGGCCAGGGCCGACGAGTCACCCACGTAGACACCGAACGGCCCGGCCGGGACCACCCACCCGTTCGCGGCGCTGTTCCAGTAGGACAGGTCGTGGCCGTTCAGGCTGAAGCGGACGGTGGCGGACTGCCCGGGCCGGAGGGTGATCTTCTGGAAGCCCTTCAGTTGCCGGGGTGGCTCGGTGGCGGCCGCCGGATCGCTCAGGTACAGCTGGGCGACGTCGGACCCGGCCACCCGGCCGGTGTTGGTGATGGCCGCGGAAACCGTCACCGGCCGGCCCGGCTGGCGCGTGATCCTCAGATCGCTGAACCTGAAGCTGGTGTAGGACAGCCCGTAGCCGAACGGGAACAAGGGCGTCTGGTGGTGCGCGTCGTAGTAGCGGTACCCGACGTCGATCCCCTCGGAGTACGCCACCTTGCCGTTCACCCCCGGGAACTGGGCGGGGGTGGACGCGGGGACCTGGGACAGGTCCGCGGGGAAGGTGACCGGGAGATGGCCGGACGGGTCCACCGTGCCGAAGAGGACTGCCGCGAGCGCGGCACCGTTGCTCTCTCCCGGGTACCAGGCGTCCACGACGGAGTCCACCTGGCTGAGCCAGGGCATGGCCACCGGGGCGCCCGCGTTCACGACCACCACGGTGTGCGGGTTGGCCGCGGCCACCGCCGAGATCAGCTCGTTCTGCGCCGAGGGCAGGTTCAGGCTGGGCCGGTCGGCGGCCTCCGTCTCGGTGTCGTCGGACACCACGACGACCGCGGTGGATGCCGACTTGGCCGCGGCGACCGCCTGGCTGATGCCGGGCGCCAGGTCCGATGGCGTGGCCCAGCTCAGGTTGGCCGACTCGCCGCCGCCTGACAGCTGCAGCGTATAGGTCTGGCCGGCCACCAGGTTCACGCCCACCGAGTACGTGGACACCGGCGGGGTGCCCGGGTTGGCCAGGATTTCCTGGCCGTTCAGGGACAGGTTAACCGAGGAGTAACAGCGGCACGGGTTTTCGAAGGCCAGCACGTAGGTGCCGGTCTCGGGGGCGGTCAGGGTGCCGGTGTAGGTCCCGCCGAAGCTGGTGGGAGCGTAAGCAGGGCTGAGTGCCGAGCTGGGGATGGGAGTCAGTGACGTGTCCGTGGGCAGGCCCTGGGTGTACGAGACACTGGTCCCGGTCCCGGCGGCCGCCTGGATGCCCTGCAGCGGGGTGACATGGAACGGGGCGGTGACGTAGGCGCTGCCGCCCCCGGTGTCCACCGGCGCCGCCGATGCCGCGGGTCCGATCACCGCGACCGATCCGCCGGCGGCCGCCTTCAGTGGCAGCGTGCCGCCGCTGTTCTTCAGCAGCACCGTGCCCGCCTCGGCCACGGCGGCCGAGGTGGCCTGGTGCGCCGGGGTGGTGACGGTCGCGCTGGTCGTCCCGGTGGGCGGGTGGTTGAACTCGTGGAAGCGGAACAGCTCGGTCAGGATGCGGGACACCATCCCGTTCAGCGTGCCCACAGCGACCTGGCCCGCCTGGACGGCGGCCTGCAGCGCGGGCCCGTAGTAGACGGCGCTGGGCATCTCCTGGTCGTTGCCGGCGTTGGCTGAGGCGACGGTGGAGTGGGTCGCGGCGTAGTCCGAGGTCACGAAGCCCGGGAACGCCCAGCGCTGGTCGAGGGTCTGGTGCAGCAGGTAGTCGTTCTGGCAGGCGTACTGGCCGTTGATGGTGGCGTAGGAGCACATCACCGAGGAGGCGTGAGCCTGCTTGGTGGCCGCCCAGAAGGCGGGCAGGTAGATCTCGTGCTCGGCCCGCTGGCTGATGATCACATCATCGGCCGGCGTGTTCCGGTTGGTCTCCTGGTTGTACAGGGCGAAGTGCTTGACCTGCGACATCTCTCCCTGGCTCTGCACGCCGTCGATGTCCGAGACGGTCAGCGCGGCGTTGAGGTACGGGTCCTCGGTGTAGGCCTCGAACGAGCGGCCCCAGCGCGGGTCGCGGTCGATGTTCACGGTCGGCCCCAGGTTGACCATGGCGCCCTTGCCGCGCTCCTCCGACCCGACGACCTGGCCGTACTGGGTAGCCAGGGCCCGGTCCCAGGTAGCGGCCAGGGACACCGCGGAGGGGAGCTGGGTGACGCCGGTCAGGCCGTCACCTACCCCGACGGGCCCGTCTTCCTCGCCCATGGCCGGAATGCACAGGCCCGGGATCGCGGAGATGTAGAAGACGTAGGGCTCGCTGGTGCCCGCCCCCGTGACCATGTTGATCTTGTCGGCCAGGGTCATCTTCGCCAGCAGCATCTGCACCCGCTGGGCCACCGTCAGCGACTGGTTCAGCCAGGGGCAGGAGGCGGGCGGGGCCGCCGCCCGGGCCGCGCCGTGCGCGGCGGCGGAGCCCGCCGACGCGGAGGCGGCCGTGGCCAGCCCGGCGGGCAGTAAGACGGCCAGGAACGCGGCGGCCGCCATTCCCGGAAGGCGCCGGGCCCGTAAACCGCGGATAAGCGTCATAGCACGGCCTCCATGGCCCTCAGACGGTCGCGGCCGGTCCCACCCGGGGCGATCACTTCGCCCGTGCCGCAGTGATTAGTCAAGCCCTGGACTCGCCGGGCTGCCAAGAGCCCCGCAGGGCAATAATTCGTAAAAGGCCGCCGATACGGCCACCCCGTCCCGGGCCGGGCCCGGGAAATCGGCCACGGACGGGGCGGTGACCGGCCACGATAAGACCGTTATTTAGCGAAGTCCCGCGAATATTTAGCGAAGTCCCGCGAAAAGGTCATCCTCGGGCACCGGGGCGCCGGTGGAGTCCATGACCCGGATGAAGCTCTCCTCGCCGAACACCCGCTCGCCGAGCTCAGGCGGGATCTTGCTGAACCACGACTCACTGATCTGGCTGGCGTGCGCCATCAGCGCGGCCTGCTTGCGGGCCAGCACCGGGCGGATGTCGATGGTGGTCGTGATGCGCCGCTCGGACGCCTCCATCTGCTGCTGGACCTCGGGGCTGATGCCGTCCCGGTCGGGCACCTCCTCGCCGGCCTCCTTCAGCGCGGTCCACAGTTCCCGCCACTTGCTGACCGGCATCGCGGTCAGGTACAGCTTGGCCGGGATGCCGGTGAGCCGGACCGCCTCGGCCGCGCCCAGGCTGGCGTGCACATGGTCGGGGTGCTGGTACCCGCCGTCGGGGTCGTAGGTCACCACGACCTGCGGCCGGTACCGCTCGATGAGGGCGCCGATCCGGGCCGCCACGTCGGCCAGCGGAACATTGCAGAAGGCGTCGGGCCGGCTCTTGTAGTCCCACTCCACCATCCCGGAGTCGTGGTACCCGAGAAGCTCGAGGTCCGTGACCCCCAGGTGCTTGGCGGATTCCCGGAGCTCAGCCAGCCTGATCTCGGCCACTTCCTCCTCCTCATGCCCGTCATCGCCGGGCTTGATCCCGCCGGGAGAATCCCCGAACTCGCCGTTGGTGCAGGTGACGACGACCGTGCGGACGCCCTCGGCGCCGTATCGGGCGAGCACTCCCCCGGTGCTCGAGGCCTCGTCGTCGGGATGTGCGTGCACTGCCATCAGGGTGAGGTTGTCCGCCATGGCACCAGCCTGCCCGACCGCGGCCCGGCCCGGCAGGCCGGCCCGCCGTTTCCGCCCGCCGCGTAACCCCGCGGCCGCCGCGGCCTTAACCCGGTTCGTGGCTACGGCCGCGGCCAGCGCGGCTATCGTTGAGCCCGGTCCGCGGACCTGCTGTCCGCGGCAGACCAGCGGGAAAGGCCGGTCCTTGAGCCACGGCAGCATGCGCCGGACGAAACGGCGGACCCTCATCATCGTGGTGGCCGTGATCGCGGTCGTCGTGGTCGCGACCGGCGCGGCGGGGGGTTACATCCTGCTGACGCGCACCCAGGGCAGCGCCCAGCAGACCGCCGCCAGCTACCTGCGGGACTGGCAGCAGGGCAGCTACGCCGCGATGGGCAAGGTCAGCGTGAACGTGCCGCCCTCCGGCCTGGCCAGCCCGCTGCGGCAGACCGCGTCCGAGCTCGGCCTGCGCAGCATTCACCTGAGGCTCGGCCCGGTCACCGTGACCGGCGGATCGGCCCGGGCCCGGTTCACGGCCACCGACGCCCTGTCCAGCGGGCACACCTGGACCTATCCCGGGCAGCTTCAGCTGGTCACCCGGAACCGGCACTGGCGGGTGAACTGGAGCCCGGCCGCCATCTACCCCCGGCTCCGGGCGGGTGAGCGATTCGTGCTGAGCGCCGTCTGGCCGGCCCGGGCCGCGGTCCTGGCCTCCGACGGAACCGAGCTGAGTTCACCCTCGGTGATCGCGCAGTCGGGTTCCATCGCGCTGCTCACCGGCGTGGTGGGGGCCGCCACCGCGGCGCAGGCCAAGGCGCTCGGCGCCCCCTACCGGGCGGGTGACCCGATCGGCCAGAGCGGCATCGAGCAGGCGTACCAGGCTCAGCTGGCGGGCCGGCCGTCGCTGACCATCCGGCTGGAGGGTCCTGGCCAGCGGGTGGACGCCACCGCTGCCCGCTTCGCGGCCACCCCGGGTAAGCCCGTGCAGACCAGCCTGAACATGCGCGATCAGATGGCGGCGTCGGCGGCCGTGTCCGGTGCGTCGACGCGCAAGCCGATCGACCTGGTGGCCATCCAGCCGTCCACGGGCAAGGTGCTGGCCGTGGTGGAGCGCCCGGGCGGCTTCGACCGCGCCCTGGCCGGGATCTTCCCGCCCGGCTCAACGTTCAAGGTGGTCACCGCCTCGGCCCTGGCCCAGAAGGGGATGCGCCCGTCCAGCACGGTGCAGTGCCCCAGCCAGGTCACCATCGGCGGCCGGACCTTCCACAACGACGCCAACGAGCACCTCGGCACGACCAGCCTGCAGACGGCGTTCGCGGTGTCCTGCAACTCCACCTTCGCCATGCTCGCCTACCAGCGGCTGGGTGGCTCCGCGCTCGCGTCGATGGCCGCGAAGTTCGGCTTCAACTCCTCCGCCAACCTGGGCCTTCCCGCCACGCTCGGCAAGTTCACCACACCGCACCAGCCGGTGGATGTGGCCGCCGATGCGTTCGGCCAGGGCACGGACCTGGTCAACCCGCTCAGCCAGGCCAGCGTGGCGGCGGCCATCGAGGACGGCACCTGGCGCTCCCCGGTCCTGGTCACCAGCCCGCAGCCACGGCAGCCGGACCCGTCGCACGCGCTCAGCCCGGCCATCCTGGGCACGCTGCGGCCGATGATGCGGGCCGTGGTGACCAGCGGCACCGCGGCCGGGGTGGGGTTCCCGGCCGGTGTCTTTGGCAAGACCGGCACCGCGCAGTACGGCACCGGCACCCACTCGCACGGCTGGTTCATCGGCTACCGCGGGGACGTGGCCTTCGCGGTGCTGGTCGAGGGGGGCGGGTTCGGGGCGAACAGCGCGGGCCCGGTGGCCAACGCGTTCCTGCGCAAGATCTGACCCCGGTCAGCCCTTTTGGCTGGGCGGGGACCCGTAGCTGACGGTGACCCGCTGGAAGCCCAGCGAGTGCATCATCCCGGTGAGCATGCTGGTCGTGTTGCGCTGCGCCTGGGCCAGCAGCGGGCTCTGCCGGGCCGCGGTCTGGATCTTCTGCTGGCCCAGGATGTACACCTGCTGCTGGCTGTTCGGGTTGCCGGAGAAGAAGTTCCCGATCCGGTTCAGCAGCCCTTGCTGCTGGGCGAACACGTAGCTCTGCCTGACGTTGAGGACGGCCGGCTCGAGCTGGGCCCGGGGCAGCCGGATCGTGACCGCCGTCCGGTTCGGCGAGACCTGGACGGCCGGGCCCTTCAGCTGGCCGAAGTCGACGTAGGCGATATCGCTGCCCTGGCCGACGAACAGGGTCTGGCTGCCCTCCAGGAATGACGGCAGCAGGTTCGCCTTCTGGGTCAGGTCCACGACGACCTGGAACGACCCGCTGGCCGCCTCGTACCGGCTCAGCGCGGTGATCGACTTGAGCAGCACGGGGCCGCTGCGCGCGGACGTGGTCTCCCCGAACGGGTTGCGCAGCCGGGGCAGCAGGTTCACGGCGGCGAGCGCGATGATCAGCACCGCGACGGCCGCGATGACGGCCGCGGCCGCCACCAGCTTCCCGAACAGCCCATGACCGCGGGGAACCCGCGGCCCGGCGGCCTGTTCCTGAGTCGGCTTCTCCGTCGTCGTGATGCGTGCCATGGTCCCTCCAAGCCGGGGGTCGGCCACCGCCGGCCAGGCCGGCAGTAACCCTGCCCGGTTCCCGTACCCCAGCGTGACCGACTCATTCCGGTACGCCCGCGATCGGGGACGGCCCGGCTGCAGGCTAGCCGGCTACCAGCCGTAGATGCGTACCGGGAGCTCGCGGGCCGGGAGCTCGTCCGGGCCGGGATAGCTGATCATCACGACCGTGTCGTCCGGGTCGTGGCCCTCGACCGCCATCACCCCGCCGCTGCTGCGCGTCTCGCGGTACGCGGAGTGCGCCTTCAGCACCCGCTCGCACCGCTCGAAGTCCTCTCGGCCGTCCGCGGTCCAGATCACGTACTGCAGGCCGATTCCACCGAGCGGATGACCGGCGTTGCCGCCCATCGCGCGCAGGAACAGCTGCGCTCCTCCCGGGCTGACCAGCAGCGCGGCGGTCGGGCTCTGGTCCGCGACCCGCATCGCCAGCAGCTCGGTGTAGAAGCGGACCGAGCGGTCCAGCTGCTGCACGAACATGACAGCCGAGCCGATCCGGGCACCGTGCGCCATCCGCTGACCTTCCAATCCAGGTAGCTGGGCCTGCACCAAGTCTCCCCTAGAACTACCCTGCCTGGACCCGGGAGGTGACGGGTATGCCGAGCTCGATGGTGCGGCTGACGGTGCAGAGCCGGTCGTGGGAACGCCGGACGGCGTCCGGCAGCAGCGCCCGGGCGGCGTCACCGCCCGCGCCGGCCGGGAACGTCACCCGGAACGTCACCTCGATGTCCGCCAGGTGATTGCCCTGCGCGTCGCGGACTTTCTCCGCGTCCGCCGCCACGCCGAAGGCCTCCGGCTCAGCCCGCCGTGAGGTCAGGATGTCCACGTCAATCGCGGTGCACCCGGCGATGGCGGCGAGCAGCAGCTCGACGGGAGTGAAGTCCTCGTCACCGCCGGTGCCGATGACGATCTGGCCGCCCCGGTCGTTGCGGGCGGTGAAGTGGCCGGCCGTGACCCGGTCGATGACCACGCCCCGGTGGGCCGGATCAGGGGGTGGCGGATCACGGTGCGCCGAATCAGTCGCCATGCCGTCAACTCTGCCAGACTCCGGCGTGCTCAGGCTGGCCGGTGCAGCCAGCTGAGCAGGTCGGGCGGGGCCAGCTGGGCCGCCCGCCGCTGGTAATCCTCGAGTTCGGGCGCGCTGAGCTCCTCCCGGCCCGCTCCCGAGGTGCCCCGCCGGAAGAAGGCGGCGCTGCTCTTCAGCACCCCGGCCGGGCCGATGATGCGCTCGGCGCCGGCCCGCATCTGCTCGAAGGTGGCCGCCGCGACCAGCTCCGGCCAGGCCCCGGCGGGCACGGTGATCCCCAGCCGGCCCGCCAGGCGCCGCATCTCGCCCTCCAGGTCAGCCGACAGGTCGTGGTAGTGGGCGAGCACGATGTTCGCCTCGCCGCGCCGCGCCCAGGCGTCGGTAAGGTGCCACATCACGCCGGGCAGCGAGTCCATCTGCTGCTGCGGCGTGGTGTCCTCGTGGATCCAGCTGATCAGCCAGTCGTGCAGCGGCGGCCGGGGCGGCGGGGGCTCACTGGCCTCGGGCTGGCCGGTGAGCCGCCGCAGCCGGGCCCGGTCGATGTTGCTGCCCTGGTGGTAGAGGGACACGGCCATGTCGAGCGGGTGCCTGGCCACCACGATGTAGGTGGCGCGCGGGTCGGCCGGAAGGCCGTCCAGGGGCGTGTGCGACTTGATGATCCGGCGGTGGGGCTGGGCGGCGAGCCGGGCGGCCAGCTCGTCGCGCGGCACCGTCGTCCGGTCCAGCCAGGGTGACAGGTCGCCCAGCGGCCCGGGCAGCTCCGGGGTCTGGAACACCAGCAGCGCGCAGATCATCTGCATCCAGGTGGTCCCGCTCTTGGACCGGGTGCTGATCACGATGTCACCGTCGCGGAACGGGAACCCGGACCACCGGGCGCTGTCCTCGTCGGGAGACTGGTAGCGGACCGGGACAGCAGGCACCCGACGATCCTAGGCCGGCGGCCCGGCGGATCAGCTCCTAGGCCGCGAGATCGGCGTAGTGACTGGCGTCGCCCTTGCGGACGATGCTGGTGTCGCCGTTGATCCCGACCGGGATGTCGCCGGCGATCGTGATCCGGTGCAGCAGCCGGGGCTGATCGTCGTAGTCCGCCACCGCGTAGTGCTGGGTGGCCCGGTTGTCCCAGATGGCGATGTCACCGGGCCGCCAGGTCCAGCGGACCGTGTTCTCCAGCCGGGTGATGTGCCGCTGCAGGAGGCCGAAGAGGTCGCCGAAGTCGGTCGTGCTCAGGCCGGTGAACGACCGGACGAAGTGACCGAGGAGCAGGGCCGGCTCGCCCGTCTCCGGGTGAATACGCACGACCGGGTGTTCCGTCTCGAATTCCAGGTGCCGGAACTCCTGGCGGTACTCCTCTTCCCTGACGTCCACGCCGCCGATCTGGGGGCGCTCGGCCGCGTAGTCGTACAGGTTGGTGTGCACCGCGCGCAGCTCGCCGGCCAGCGCCCGCAGCGCCGGGTGCAGCCGCCGGTAGGCGTCGGCGGTGTTGGCCCACACGGTCGTGCCCCCGTAGGGCGGCAGCGTGATGGCGCGGAGCACGCTGATGGCTGGGACGCGGTCCACGAACGTCACGTCCGTGTGCCAGCTGTTGGCCTTGCCCTGCTCGGCGTCGATGGGCAGCACGGCGCCGCCATCGCCGGCCACCGTGGGGTGCGGCCTGGTGAGGGCGCCCAGCAGCCGTGCGAAGGCCCGCTGGTCGGCGTCGGTCGCGTGCTGCTGGTCGCGCAGGAAGACGACCTTGTGCCGGAGCAGCGCGGCCCGCAACCCGGCCACGGCGGCGGGGCTGACGTCACCGCCGATCCGGATGCCGCTGACAACGGCACCGATCACCCCGCCCACCTGGATGACGCCGATGTGCTGGTCCGAGCCCTGACTGCGGAGAGCCGCCGGATGGTCCTGGACGCTGGTCATACGGGAGCACCTTTCGGATGGCTGGTCCCCAGCGGCCAGCGCCACAGCACGGTGCCACAGCACAGGCCCGCAGCACGGGCCCGCGGCACAGGCCCGCAGCACGGGCCCGCGGCACAGCACCGCGGCACGGGCCGGCCGCCCGGGGTCTCTTAGCAGCAATCTGCGCCCGCTCCCGGCTAATGTCAAGTATTCCAATAGGTTATATATGAAATAACGAGAACCGTGCCGGGGCCCTGGCCGCGGGGAACGACCCGGGGGCGCGGGCGGGTCAGGCCCCGCTGGCCGGCTCGAGCACGAACACCGGGATCTGCCGGGAGGTCCTCTCCTGGTACTCGGCGTACGGCGGGTAGGCCGCGACCGCGCGCTTCCACCACTCGGCGCGCTCGTCCCCGGTCACCTCGCGGACCACGAACTCCCCCTTGGCCGGACCGTCCTGCAACTCGACCTGGGGGTAGGCGCGGAAGTTGTAGTACCAGAACGGGTGCGTCGGGGCGCCGCCCTGGGACGCCACCGCCGCGTAGCGGCCGTCGTGCTCGACCCGCATCACCGGGGTCTTGCGCAGCTTGCCGGAGCGTGCCCCGCGGTTGGTGATGATCACCACGGGCAGGCCGGTGTCAGCGAGCGTCGTCGCGCTCGTGCCGCCCGAGCGCTCATATTCCTCCACCTGGTCACGGACCCAGGCGCTCGTGCTTGGCTCGTATTCACCCTCGATAGGCATACCGTTAGTCAACACCATGAAGCCTGCGGACCAGCGCGCATATGCCGCGATCCGGGCGGAGCTGAGCCGGCTCGCCCGGTACGACGACGAGTCGCTCGTGCATGACACCTGGATCAGGCAGCGCTACGACTGCGGCTGCTACCCGAGCCTGATGCCGGCCCGGAAGGCCACCGTCGAGACCGCCTGGCACGAGGCCGGGCACGCGGTCGCCGCCCTCGCGGTGGGAGCGAGTTTCAGCTCGGCCAGCATCCACCACAGCCCGCGCAGTGAGGGCCGGGTGCACGGCATCCGCGGCGGGGATGAGCTGGCCTTCGTGGTCGACGCGGCCGGGCAGATCGCGCAGCGGCTGCGGGACTGGGCCATGCTGGAGCGCGACGACGACCTGCGCGCCTGGCTGCCCACGTGGACCAGGGACGGCGGGGACGCGCGGCACTTCCGCCAGGCCATCGCCGCCGGATACGGCCACGACGAGCTGCGGGCCTGGCGGCGCAGCGAGGAACTGCTGGTCCCGCTGCGGCTGCGGATCCGCGAGGTGGCCCGGGCCCTGCTGGTGCACCCGCGCCCGCTGCGGCACGACGTGGTGGCGGCCATCGCCGGGGAACAGGCCGCCCGGGAACGCCGGCTCACGGAACCACGGCTCACCAAACCACGGCTCACCGAACCACGGCTCAGGGAACCACGGTGACGGGCCAGCGGCTGGCCCGGACCAGGTGCACGGCCAGGGAGCCCACGAAACGGTGACCGGCCTTGGTCGAGGCACCCACGATCACCGCGTCCGCCTGGATCTCGTCCGCGAGCCGGACGATCTCGGTGAACGGGTTACCGTCGCGCTCGACGAAGACGATGTCGATCCCGAGCCGGGCGCCCTGCTCCACGGCGGTCTGCCGCAGCTCCGCCGCCACCGAGTCGTGCGATTCCCGCATCGCCAGGGTCGCGCCCGCGTTCATCCCGGCCGTCGCGCTGAACGGCCGCACGTACAGGCAGACCAGGCTGGCCTTCTGCCGCCGGGCCATGCCGGCCGCATACGCGCCCGCGCGGAGCGAGGTATCCGAGCCGTCCACCGCGACCAGCAGCACGTCGGGCCCGTCCCTGTACTGATCCCTCACCCGCTCACGGTCTCACAGCACCGGCTGAACCAGGGCACGATGGAACCAGGCCGCAAGGCCGGGAAGGACGGTGACGTCATCAGCGTCGATGAGGAACGGGACGGGGTATCACTGACCAACCTGGGCGAGCCGCTGTTCAGCGGGGCCGGGGCGACCAAGCGTGACCTGGTGGACTACCTGGACGCGGTCCGCGGGCTGATCATCCCCGAGCTGCGCGGGCGGCCCCTGTCGGTGGTCCGGGTCCTGCGCGGCCAGGCGCCGTTCATGCAGAAGAACGTGCCGAAGTACACGCCGCCGTGGGTGCGGACCGTCCGGCTGTGGGCGGAGAGCTCCCGGCGCGAGGTGTCCTACGCGCTCTGCGACGACCGCCGCACGCTGCTCTGGTTCGCCAACCAGCGGGCCGTGGAATATCACCCCACGCTGGCCGAGGCTGGCCAGCAGGACCATCCCGGCTCCCTGGTGCTCGACATCGACCCGCCGGCCGGCGAGGAGTTCCGGCTCGCGGTACTCGCCGCCCAGCTGGTCCGGCAGGCGCTGGCCGGCTGCGGGCTGGCGGGCGCGGTGAAGACCAGCGGCGCGAAGGGGGTGCACGTGTTCGTGCCGATCACCGGGGCCAGCGCCGAGGACGCCGCGGCGGCCACCCGGGCGGTGGCCGCCCGGGCCGAGCGGCTCGACCCGGCCCTCACCACCACCGCGTTCATCCGGGAGGACCGGGAGGGCAAGGTCTTCCTCGACTCGACCCGGGCGGGCGGGGCCACCGTGGTGGCGGCCTACAGCCCGCGGGTCCGGCCGGGGGTCCCGGTGTCCTTCCCGCTGTCCTGGGACGAGCTGGACCGGGTGAGCCCGGCCGACTTCACGGTGCGCACCGCGGCCCGGCTGGTCACCCCAGGGACCCGCTGGGCGGGCCAGCTGCCCCCGCCGCAGCAGCTCCCCGCCGACCTCGTCGCCGAGGGCCACACGATCCCGGTAGCCCGGGTCCAGGCCATGCACGAAGGCAAGCGGCGGGCCCGTGCCCGCCGCAGCGGGAACACGGGCCCGCCCGCGGCGGACAGTTAGCAGCGGCAGCGCCCGCTCAGCGGCACCCTACCGGCGATGGCGCCGGGGACCGAAGCGCAGCCAGCAGAAGACCAGCAGCGCGATCCACAGCCACCAGGCCAGCCGAGCCAGAGGCCCCCGAACCAGCCCCAGGGCAGCCAGAACCCGTGCACCAGGCCATGCCAGGCGGTGGCCGCGATCAGGATGAGCAGCACCATGACCAGCGGCCTGGACCACGGCCGCCCGGGCCGGTTCTGCGGCGCGGGCGGCTGGACGCCGCTGCCGCGCACACTGGGCTGGCGGCCGCCGGGCTGGCGGGCCTCCAGGTGGGGCAGGTCGGCGGTGAGCCCGGCCAGGTCCGCGTGGGTCTTGGCGCTCATCGCCTGGCCCAGGCGCTCGTCCAGTTCCGCCTGGTCGAGACGCCCGTCCCCGTAGTGCTGGGCCAGCTGGTCGGCGACCTCGGCCCGTTCGGCGTCAGAAACTCGCATGGTGGCATCCGAGGCGCGCTGGCGCGTCCCGTACCCCCGCGTTCTCAGTGGCATGTGGCTGCGGCCTCCCCGCTCAGCTGGACCGGGACTGAAACAGGCCGGCCGCGATGGACTGGTCGGCGCCGTCTTCCGGGATGAGCAGCCAGGCCGCCAGGTAGAGAGGCACGCCGGCCCCGCCGATCAGGGTCGCCGCGGCGAACAGGATGCGGATGACGGTCGCGTCGATGTCGAGGTAACGGGCGAGGCCGGCGGCGACTCCGCCGAGCATCCGGCCGTGGACCGGGCGGCTGAGCGTCCGGGCTGAGGCTGATTCGTAGGCTGGGCTTGCGGTCTGGTCGCCTGCGTTAGGGCTGGTCGTTGTGTTCATGGCTCCAGCCTGCGGCCGGGCCCGGCGCGGCACCATTGGGAACGTCCCCGACCCGTCCCTGATCCCGGCCGGCCGGGATCCGGGACATCCCTGATACCCAGGCCGGGCGAAGAGCGCGATGATGGGGGGATGGCGGCAGGCACTGACCCCGGGCCGACCGCGCGCACTGACCGCGGTCTGCTGACTCCTGAACCCCTGGGCCCGGGGCGGCATGGACGGTGGTTCGGGCGGCCCGGGAGCCGTCCCTGGATGCGCCGTCCCCCGGGCAGCGGGCCGTTGCGGCGCAGCCGCCAGGACCGGCTGGCGGGCGGGGTCGCGGCCGGCCTGGCCGCCCGCACCGGACTGGACCCCACCGTGGTGCGGACCGGGTTCGTGGTCGCCACCGTGTTCGGCCTCATCGGCGCGGCCGCCTACGTGCTGGCCTGGCTGCTGATACCGGCGGAGGGGGCGGACTCCAATATCGCCGCCCGGGCGCTGACCGACCGGCGCGGGATAGCCCTGGTCGCCGGCCTGGCCTCACTGCTGGTGCTGGTCCTGGTGATCGCGTCGGCGCTGCGGGCGAGCTGGGTCGGCAGCCTGGCCTGGCCGCTGGTCATCAGCGTGGCCGGGCTGACCCTCATCTGGCGGAACGCACCGCCGGACGAGCAGGCCGTACTGCGGCGCCTCGCGGATCCGCTGCTCGGCCTGGCCGAGGGCGGCGGCGGCAGCCGCCGCCGGATCGCGGCCCGGGTGGCGGTCGCCGCCGTGGCCCTGGTGTGGGGGCTGAGCTGGCTGCTGACCGGGCATCAGGTCGCGGGCGCGCTGCGCGAGATCGCCGGCGTGATCCTGGTCGTGGCGGCGATCGCGATCCTGCTCGGCCCCTGGTGGGTGCGTATCGCGCGCGACCTCATGGTCGAGCGGCAAGCCCGGATCCGGGCCGAGGAACGCGCCGACATGGCGGCCCGGGTGCACGACTCAGTGCTGCAGACGCTGGCCCTCATCCAGCGCCGTGCGGACCACCCGCAGCAGGTCATCCAGCTGGCCCGGGCGCAGGAACGGGAACTGCGAGCCTGGCTGTTCGACGGCCAGGCGCCCGGCTCGCTGGACGGGCAGGACATGACGCTCGCGGCCGGCATCCGGCTCATCCAGCAGGACGTGGAGGCCCAGCACGAGGTGCCCGTCGAAGCGGTCACCGTGGGCGACTGCGGGCTCGACGACGATCTGCGGGCCCTGCTGTCCGCGGCCCGTGAAGCCACGGTCAACGCGGTGAAGTGGTCCGGCGCCCCGGTGGTCTCGATCTTCGCCGAGGTGGAGCCGTCCGGGGTGACGCTGTTCGTCCGGGACCGCGGCCGGGGCTTCGATCCCGCGGCCGTGCCGCCAGACCGCAAAGGCCTGGCCGAGTCGATCCGTGCGCGGATGGCCCGCCGCGGCGGGACCGCAGCCGTCCGCACCGCGCCGGGTGAGGGGACCGAGGTGTCGCTGACCATGCCGCGGCGCACCGCTGAGCACAAGACGGGGCGCTCATGACAGGACCGCCGGTTTCCGGCGCGGCCCGGCGGCCGCGCGTGGTCATCGTGGATGATCACGGCCTGTTCCGCTCGGGGGTCCGGTCCGAGCTGGGCGACGACGTGGAAGTGGTGGGCGAGGCCGACGACGTGCAGCCCGCGATCACCCTGATCTCCGAGTGCCTGCCGGACGTGGTGCTGCTCGACGTGCACTTGCCGGGCGGCGGCGGGCAGGCGGTGGTCACGGCGCTGCGTTCGGTCCAGCCCCAGGTGCGTTTCCTGGCCCTGTCCGCGTCGGATGCGCCGGAGGACGTGATCGCGGTCATCCGGGCCGGCGCGCGGGGTTATGTGACGAAGACGATCTCCGGGCCGGACCTGGTGGCCGCGGTCCGCCGGGTCGCCGGCGGGGACACCGTGTTCTCCCCCGGCTGGCCGGTTTCGTGCTGGACGCGTTCGCGGCGCTGCCCGGCGACGGTCCGGGCGTCCCGTCTCTCGACCCGGAACTGGATCAGCTGACCCCCCGGGAGCGGGAGGTGCTGCGCCTGATCGCGCGGGGCTACACCTACAAGGAGATCGCGCGTGAGCTGTTCATCTCCGTGAAGACCGTGGAAAGCCATGTCTCGTCGGTGCTGCGCAAACTCCAGCTGTCCACCAGGCATCAGCTCACCCGCTGGGCCACAGAGCGGCGCCTGGCTTAGGCTGGCTGCTAGCGTAAGCGCCGCCGGTTCTGGGCGGCATGGCCGGTTACGGGGGCTGGCGCGCGCCGGGGGCACGTGCTCGACGGGGCAAGACGCTGGAGGCACGGGTGGCTGAGGATTTCCCCGCGGGGTTAGCTGATTCTGGCTCGCCCCCGCAGATCGGCAGCTACCAGATGGTGGAGGAGATCGGCCGGGGCGGCATGGCCATCGTCTACCGGGCCCGTGACGTCCGGCTGGGCCGCTGGGTGGCGCTGAAGGTTCTCGCCGAGGACCTGGCCCGGGACGACGGCTTCCGGCGGCGCTTCATCCGGGAATCCCGGGCCGCGGCCGCGGTGGATCACCCGAACATCATCCCGATCTTCGACGCCGGCGAGGCCGACGGCGTGCTGTTCATCGCGATGCGCTACGTCGGTGGCCAGGACGTGCACAGCCTGCTGAACCGGGTCGGCCCGCTGCCCGCGGCCCGCGCCGCCGGGATCGTGACCCAGGTGGCATCCGCGCTGGATGCGGCGCACGCGTACGGACTGGTGCACCGGGACGTGAAGCCGGCCAACATGCTCCTCGGCGGGCTGGCCGAGGACGGCTCAGAGGATCACGTCTACCTGTCGGACTTCGGCATCAGCAAGACCTCGCAGGCGACCACCAACCTCACGCTGACCGGGCAGGTCCTCGGCACCCTGAACTACCTGGCCCCCGAGCAGATCGAGGGGCACACCGTGGACGGCCGCGCGGACGCCTACTCGCTGGCGTGCGCGGCCTTCGAGATGCTGTCGGGGGCGCCGCCGTTCCGGCGGGATCAGAGCCTGGCGGTCATGTGGGCCCAGCTGTCCGCCCCCCCGCCCCCGCTGACCGGCGCACGTCCCGACCTGCCCGCCGCCGTGGACCAGGTCATATTCCGGGGCCTGGCCAAGGCCCCCGAAGGCCGCTATCCGAGCTGCCGCGCGTTCGCCGCGGCGCTGCAGGAGGCGTGCGGGATCAGCGCGGCCGAACTGCCTGCCCGGTCGGCGGTGCAGCAGGCACTCGCGGGCGTTCCCCCGACGGGGGCGGTCAGCCCGGCGCCCGGCCTGGCCACCCCGGGGCCTGACCAGGCCGCCCCGGCGGAGGCGGAGGCGGGCAGGCCCGAGACCACGCCGGTCAGCCCGGCGGCCGGTTTCCTGCCCCCGCCCCGCCCGGCCGCGCCCACCAGCGCCGACGGGCTCTACCGGGTTCCGCCGGCCAGCGCCGGCCCGCCCGGGGCGCCCTCGCCGGCCAGCATGGGCCCGGCCAGCATGGGCCCGGCCAGCATGGGCCCCGCCCCGCTGGCCAGCGCCAACCGGTCCGGCCGGCGGCCGGATGCCCCGCCTCCGCAGCGTCCAGGGCCCTCCGGGCCGGGCCGGCCCCAGCCGCCACGCCGCCGGCGGCGCGGGCTGGCCATGCTCGCCACCTGCGTCGCCGTCCTGGCCGTGGTGGGCATCGGGCTGGCGCTGCTGAATCACCGCAATGCCCTGCTGCAGCGCCAGAGCACCGGGGGCACCGTGGCGTCCAGCCCGCCCGCGACCGGCCGGGCCGTCGCGGTGCCCGTCACCCCGCCCGGCGTGGTGCGGCGCTACTACGCGGCCATCAGCCGCCACGCCTACCTGCGGGCCTGGGACCTGGGTGGCAATATCACCAGGCCGAGCCTGGCCCAGTTCGAGGCGGGTTACCGCGGCACGGCGCGGGATGTGGTGACGATCCTCACGTGGACCGGCGATCAGGTGACGGCCAGCGTCGTGGCGTTCCAGACCGACGGCACGGTCAAGAAGTACTCGGGCAGCTACGTCGTCCAGAACGGGGTCATCACCTCGTTCAACGTGCGCCAGGTCGGCTGAGGCGGCGGACGGCCCGGAAGTTGCCGGGGCGCAAAAGCGTTAGGTAGGCAGGGCCCGGACTGGCAGCCTGGCGTATGCCGTCCCGGCCTCTTCCGCGCCGCCCCCCGTTCCGCCCTGGAGAATCCCGCCGTGACCCCCTCGCTCGCCGAGCAGTCCCGGGCCGAGGCCCGGCGGGCCAGCGTGCCCACGCTGAGCTACCCGGCGGAGCTCCCGGTCAGCCAGCGGAGGGACGAGATCGCCGCGGCCATCCGGGACCACCAGGTCGTGATCGTCGCCGGGGAGACCGGGTCGGGGAAGACCACCCAGCTGCCGAAGATCTGCCTCGAGCTCGGCCGCGGGGTGACCGGGCAGATCGGGCACACCCAGCCGCGCCGGATCGCGGCCCGCACGGTCGCGGAGCGTATCGCCAGCGAGCTCGGCACCGAGCTGGGCAGCACGATCGGCTACCAGGTGCGCTTCACCGACACCTCCAGCGACAGCACGCTGGTCAAGGTGATGACCGACGGCATCCTGCTCAACGAGATGCGCCGTGACCGGCTGCTGCGCCGCTACGACACGCTCATCATCGACGAGGCGCACGAGCGCAGCCTGAACATCGACTTCATCCTGGGCTACCTCAAGCGGCTGCTGCCCCGCCGCCCGGATCTCAAGGTCATCATCACCTCGGCCACCATCGACCCCCAGCGCTTCAGTGATCATTTCGCCGGAGGCGAATCAAGCCAGCACAGCGCCGGAGGCGAATCAGGCCAGCACAGCGCCGGAGGCGAATCAGGCCAGCACAGCGCCGGGGCGCCGATTATCGAGGTGTCCGGGCGAACCTACCCGGTGGAGGTGCGTTACCGGCCGCTGGCCGATCCCGACGACCCGGAGCAGGAACCCAAGGATCAGGTCCAGGGCATCCTGGACGCGGTCACGGAGCTGAGCGCCCTGGGGCCCGGCGACATCCTCGTGTTCCTCAGCGGCGAGCGGGAGATCCGGGATACCGCCGACGCGCTGGACGGCCGGGAAGGCCTAGAGGTGCTGCCGCTGTACGCCCGGCTGTCCGCCGCCGAGCAGCACAGGGTGTTCGACCGGAAGCCGGGCCAGGCGAATCACTTTTCCCGGCGGGTGGTGCTGGCCACCAACGTGGCGGAGACCTCGCTGACCGTGCCGGGCATCAAGTACGTGATCGACCCGGGCACCGCGCGGATCTCCCGGTACAGCCAGCGGACCAAGGTCCAGCGGCTGCCCATCGAGCCGGTCTCGCAGGCCTCGGCGAACCAGCGCAAGGGCCGGTGCGGGCGGACGTCGGACGGCGTGTGCATCCGGCTGTACAGCGAGGAGGACTTCGAGAGCCGCCCCGAGTTCACCGACCCGGAGATCCTGCGCACCAACCTGGCCTCGGTCATCCTGCAGATGGCCGCGCTGGACCTGGGCGATATGGCCGACTTCCCGTTCGTCGAGCCGCCCGAGTCGAGGAACGTCGCGGACGGTGTGCGGCTGCTGGAGGAACTCGGCGCCTTTTCCCCGGGTCACGAGCCCGGCCAGGGCCGGACCCGGCTGACCGAGGTGGGCCGCAAGCTGTCCCGGCTGCCGGTAGACCCGCGGCTGGGGCGGATGATCCTGGAAGCCGGCCGGAACGGCTGTGCCCGCGAGGTGCTGATCATCACCGCGGCGCTGTCCATCATCGACCCGCGGGAGCGGCCCGCCGACGCGCGGCAGGCGGCGGACGAGATGCACGCCAGGTTCGCCGAGCCCGGGTCGGACTTCCTGGCCTTCCTGAACCTGTGGGACTACCTGCGTGAGCGGCAGAGCCAGCTGTCCGCGTCGGCGTTCCGGCGGCTGTGCCGCCGCGAATACCTGCACTACCTGCGGGTGCGGGAATGGCAGGACGTGTACGGCCAGCTCCGGCAGGCCGCCGCCGACCTCGGCATCCAGGCGGGCCGGGAGCGCCGCGGTGCCAGCCAGGCCCCGGGCGGGCCGCCCGCTGATCAGGACAGCCAAGGCCAGCGGCGGGCCGGCCGGCGGCGGCCGCGGGCCGGCCGGACCCTGCCGGTGGCCGCGCCCCAGGCCCCGGCCCCGGACGCCGGGCCCGGCAGCCGGTTCCCGGACGGGCTCGCCGACCGGGTGCACATGTCCCTGCTGGCCGGCCTGCTGTCGCACATCGGCGTGCAGGACACGGACAGCAAGCCCCGCGGTAAGCGGCGGCCGCTGACCGAGTTCGCCGGAGCCCGCGGCGCCCGGTTCGCCATCTTCCCGGACTCGGTGCTGGCCCGGAAACCGCCGCAGTGGGTGGTCGCGGCCGAGCTGGTAGAGACGTCCCGGCTGTGGGCCCGCGTCACGGCCCGCATCGATCCCGAGTGGGCCGAGCCGCTCGCGGCGCATCTGGTCCGGCGCAGCTACAGCGAGCCGCGCTGGGACGCGCGCCGCGGCGCGGCGGTGGCTACCGAGAAGGTCAGCCTGTACGGCCTGCCGATCGTGGCCGCCCGGACGGTCATGTACGGCCGGATCGACCCGGCGGCGGCCCGGGACCTGTTCATCACGCACGCCCTGGTCGAGGGCGACTGGCGGACGCACCACACGTTCTTCGCCCGCAATCAGCAGATGATCGCGGACGCCGGGGAACTGGAACGCAAAGCCCGGCGGCGCGGGATCGTCGCCGACGACACGGCCCTGTTCGAGTTCTACGACCGCCGGATCCCGGCCGAGGTGACCTCGGCCCGGCACTTCGACACCTGGTGGAAGAAGACCCGGGCCGCCGACCCCGGCCTGCTGGACCTCTCCCCCGCCGACCTGGTCGCCCCCGCGGCCGGGGAGATCAGCGAGGACGACTATCCCGCCCGCTGGGCTGACCTCCCCGTGTCGTATGAGTTCGCGCCGGGCGAGCCGGACGACGGGGTGACCGTGGACATCCCGCTCGCCCGGCTGAACCAGGTGAGCGCGGAAGAGTTCAGCTGGCAGGTCCCCGGGCTGCGTGAGGAGATGGTGACCGAGCTGATCCGGTCGCTGCCCAAGCAGCTGCGGACCACGTTCGTGCCGGTCCCGGACACGGCCCGGGCGGTACTGCCCCGGCTCGGCCCGGCCCGCGGGGACCTGCTCGACGCGCTCGGCACCGAGCTGTCCCGGCGGGGCGGTGTGCACGTGCCCCGGTCCGCCTGGGATGAGTCCCGGCTGCCCGCCTACCTGCGGATCACCTTCCGCGTGGTGGAGGACGGCCGGGTGCTCGCCGCCGGCAAGGACCTGGACGAGCTGCGCCGCCAGCTGCGGCCCCGGCTGCAGGCCACGCTGAGCGAGGCGGCCGCCGGGATCACCCGGACCGGGCTGCGCAGCTGGGACATCGGCACGCTGCCCCGCGTGTTCAGCCACGGCGAGGTCCGGGCCTACCCGGCGCTGGCCGACACCGGCCACGCGGTCGACGTCCGGCTGTTCGAGACGCGGGCCCAGGCCGACGCGGCCATGCTGCGCGGCACCCGGCGGCTGCTCCTGCTCCAGGTGCCTTCCGGCGTCCGGGCCGTGGCCGGCCGCCTGCCGGTCAGCGCCAAGCTGGCCATGAGCCGTCACCCATACCCCGGCACCGACGCGCTGCTGGAGGACTGCGCCGCCGCCGCGGCAGACCAGGTGATCACCGGGGCGGGCGGCCCGGCCTGGGACGAGGCCGGCTTCGCCCGGCTGCTGGAGGCGGCCCGCACGGAGCTGGCCACCCGCACCGCGGACGTGGTGGCGCTCGTCGCCCGGGCCCTCGGCCAGGCCCATCAGGTCGAGTCCAGCCTGGCCGGGACGCCCAGCCCTCCGGTCCGGGCCGCCTTCGCCGACCTCCGGGCCCAGCTGTCCGGGCTGGTCTATCCCGGGTTCGTCGCCGAGACCGGGGCCCGGCGGCTGCCCGACCTGGTCCGTTATCTGCGGGGCATGAGCCGGCGGCTGGAGAAGATGCCGGAATCCCTGATCCGGGACGCCGAGCGGATGACCGTGGTCCAGCGGGTGAGCGAGGACTACCAGCAGACCCTGGCTGACCTGCCGCCCGGGCGGCGCGGCGACCCCGACGTGGGCGAGGTGCGCTGGATGATCGAGGAGCTGCGGGTCAGCCTGTTCGCGCAGACGCTGGGCACCTCCGGCCCGGTGTCGGAGCGGCGGATCGAGCGCGCCCTGGACCTACTGCACGGCTAATGTGGAGGACTCCCGAGGGAGTGACCGATCATGCATCACCCGCTGACCGCGGACGGGCTGGCGCGCTTCAGCGCGGAGGCGGCCGCGCACGTGGGCGACGAGACCGTGCCCGGTCTGGTGGCCCTGATGGCGCGGGGTGATCAGGTGCACGTGGCGGCGCTGGGCTCGCTGTCCATCGGCGGGCCCCCCGTCCAGCGTGACTCGCTGTTCCGCATCGCGTCCGTCACCAAGCCGGTGACCGGCGCGGCCACCCTGGCCCTGGTCCGGGAAGGGCTGCTCGGCCTGGACGAGCCGGTGGACCGGCTGCTGCCGGAACTGGCCGCCCCCCGGGTGCTGCGCCGGATGGACGGCCCGCTGGACGACACCGTCCCGGCCCGGCGCCCGATCACCGTGCGGGACCTGCTGACGTTCACCTTCGGCTTCGGGCTGACCGCCGAGATGTTCGGCGCCGAGCCGCCGTGGCCGGTCGTGGCGCAGGCCGGCGCGCTGCACCTGGAGACGATCGGGCCGCCTAACCCCGCCGAGCAGCCCGGCCCGGACACCTGGATCGCGGGCCTTGGCTCGCTGCCGCTACTCGCCCAGCCGGGTGAGCGCTGGTTCTACAACACCGGCGCCTCGGTCCTCGGCGTCCTGCTCGAACGGGCCGCGGGCCAGCCGTTCGCGGACGTGCTCCGGACCCGTATCTTCGAGCCGCTGGGCATGGGCGACACGGGATTCTGGACGCCGGACACCGGCCGGCTCGCGTCCGGGTACCGGTCCGCGCCTGGCGGCGGGCTGGAGGTCTGGGACAAGCCCGGCGGCCTGTGGAGCCGGCCGCGGGCGTTCTGCGACGGGGCCTCCGGGCTGGTCTCGACCGCCGGCGACCTGCTCGCGTTCTCCCGCATGCTGCTGCGCGGCGGGGAGGGGCTGCTGCCGGCGGGCCTGGTCGCGGAGATGACCCGGGACCAGCTGACCCCGGCCCAGAAGGCGCTCGGTGGTCTCGGCCCCGATTTCTTCACCGGTGTCGGCTGGGGCTTCTGCACCTCGGTGGTCACCGCCGGGCCGCGGGCCGGCGCGTTCGGCTGGGCCGGCGGATTCGGCACGACCTGGCTGGCCGACCCGGCGCGGGATCTGACCGTCATCGTGGCGACCCAGCGCATGTTCGACAGTCCCGGGCCGCCCGCGGTGCATGATGCGCTGCAGGCCGCGGCGTACGCGGCCATCGCCTGACGTACCCGGCCCGCTAGCCATGCAACGATGCGCGGTCCCCCCGTGGTCTGTAGGGGCGAAGGGGGTGTCCCATGGACGAGCGGTCGGCTGAGGAGTTCCGCGAGTTCATGCACGGCCGGTGGCCGAGCATGGTCCGGCTCGCGTACGGGCTCACCGGCGATCAGGGGCACGCGGAAGACGTGGTGCAGGCGGCGTTCGCCCGTGCCTACGCGTCCTGGCCCCGGGTCACCCGGAGCGGCAGCCCGGACGCCTACGTCCGGCAGATCGTGATCAACGAGAACCGGAACCGGTTCCGCAAGCGCCGGGTGACCGAGCGGCTCACGGACCAGCTGCCGGAGCAGGGCGTCGCCGACGCGACCGGCACCCATGATGAGCGGCTGGTGCTCATCGCGGCGCTGCAGCGGCTGGGTCCCAGGCAGCGCGCCGTGGTGGTGCTGCGCTACTGGGTGGGGCTCACCGAGACCGAGGCGGCGGTCACGCTGGGCTGCTCGGTCGGCACGGTGAAGAGCCAGGCCTCACGGGCCCTGGCCGCCCTGCGCACCAGCACCGAACTCGTGGATGGGGGCTTGCAGTGAGTATCAGCGACGAGCGGGACCTGACTGAGCGGCTCGACCAGGCGTTCCAGGCCATCACGCCGCGGCCCGCTCCCGTGGGCCGGGCGGTCCGCCAGGGCACGGTCATCCGGGTCCGGCGGCGCCTCGTGGCGTCGGCAGCCCTGGCGGTGGTGACGGCCGGCGTCGCCGTCCCCCTCCTGCTGCACCAGCAGGCCTCCCAGCCCACCCTCAACCAGGCCCGGCACCACCACGTGACCGTGCACCCGGCGGGCCCGAAGTCGCCGGCCGGGCTGATCGCCTCCGGCACCGTAGACGGCAGGCCCTGGCGGCTCACCATGGGCAAGCCGGGCCAGGGCGGCGCCACGCATGGCTCCCAGTGCTTCACCGTGCTCTCCACGCAGAACTGCGGTCCGGTCGTCGGTGCCACCCGCGCCGATCCCGTCAGCTTCTCGGGCAACTCGGCCGGCCCGACCGCCGTCGAGTACGGGCCGGTGAGCGCGGCGGTCCGCTACGTCACGGTCCGGCTCGCGGACGGCACCGTGCTCACCTTGCGCCCGGTCCGCATCTACGGCACCCGCTACGTGGCCTATGGAGTTCCGGTGAGCGAGGCGGTCAGCCGGGTCACCGCGTATTCGGCGCACGGGGAACTGGTCTCGGCGATCCCCTTCAACGGCTCCCCCGGCGGGGGCCCGGACGTCGGCCTGTGGCTGCGGCCGGGCCAGACCGGCCTGCCCCGCGCTACGCATCTGATCGGCTCCGGGGCGGTGGGCGGCCTCGCCTGGTCGGTTACGGCGTACCTGGGGCCATGGGGGGAGTGCCTGGTGACCCGCACTGGCGGGAGCTCGGACAGCGCCTGCGACCAGGTCTCCTCGCCGCAGCACACCTCGGTGCTGGGCTCGGGGGGCGGCCCGCCCCAGGTGACGTTCGGGTCCGCGGCCGCGGACGTAGAGCACCTGGTCATCACCCTCAGCGGCGGCGGGACCATCCGGGTCCGCGCGATCGCCGCCGGAGAGCAGAAGTTCTTCGCGTTCGGCCTGGCCCAGGGCCAGCACGCGGTCCGCTGGCTGGCCTACGACGCCGCCCGCCGCGGCGTCGGGTCGGGCCGCTTCCACGGGCAGTAGGCCGGGCTTACCGCCACAATGGCCGCACGGCATTAAATGAATTGCGTCCCTGCGAAAACGCATCGCCGCGGGCGATGCGCCGGGCCTAGCCCGCCATGGCAAATATCTGGGCGCCGGTTTATGCACCGGCCGTGAACGGGAATACCACGGGCCGCCGTTCGGGTGCTTTTCGGGCGGGGCGGGACAGGGTGGCCAGACCGGCGGGCCGCCCCCCGTGGCCCCGCATCATCCGGCTGGCCCGGCCACCCAGGACCGCCGGTGTCCGGCGGTCCTGGGTGGCCGCCGAATTCGGGCCCCTTGGGCGGCGCGGAAGTCGCCTGGATGGCACCCGGCTGGGGCGCTGAGCGCCGTTCGGATGGCCGCCTGCAAAAAGTTTGCAAGTAGATATTTGCCGCAATTACCATGCCAGCCATGCCCTCCCCGGCGCCCCTGCCGCCCGCGCCCAGCCCGGCGCCCAGCCCGGCGCCCGGCCAGGTTCGCCGGCGCCTCCGGCCCGTGCACCGGAACCCGCATGACGGGGAAATTCTGCGGCTGGCCGGGCCGGCCTTCGGGGCGCTGGTCGCGGAGCCGCTCTTCCTGTTCGCGGACTCGGTGATCGTCGGGCGTCTCGGCACCGCTGCGCTCGGCGGGCTCGGCGTGGCCAGCCAGGCCCTCACCGCCCTGGTCGGCATCTCGATCTTCCTGGCTTACGGGACTACCGCCGCGGTGGCGCGGCAACTCGGCGCGGGCCGCCGGGAGGCAGCCATCAGGCAGGGCGTCGATGGGATGTGGCTGGCGGCCCTCATCGGCGCCGTGGTCCTGGCCGCCGGGTGGCCGCTGGCGCCGCAGATCGTGCACGCGTTCGGCGGATCGCCCGGCGTCAGCGGCGAGGCCGCCACCTATCTGCGCATCAGCCTGCTCGGTGCGCCTGGCATGCTGGTGGTGCTGGCCGGGACCGGGGTGCTGCGCGGGCTGCAGGACACCCGGACGCCGCTGACCGTCGCGGTGGTGGCCAACGTCCTCAACGTGGCCCTGAACGCTTTCCTGGTCCTCGGCCTGCACTGGGGCATCGCGGGCTCGGCCTGGGGGACGGTGTGCGCGCAGACCGCGGCGGCCGCCGCGTACCTGGCCATGGTGGCCCGGGGCGCCCGGCGGGCCGGAGTGGGATTCACCCCCGGTCTGCCCGGCCTGCGGGCCTCGGCCGTGACCGGGCTGTCCCTGGTCGTGCGCACGATCGCGTTGCAGGCGGTGCTGATCGTGGTCACCGCGATCGCCGCCCGGCAGGGAAACGCGGCCATCGCCGCGCACCAGATCGCGTTCCGGGCCTGGACCCTGCTGGCCTTCGCGCTGGACGCGATCGCGATCGCGGGCCAGGCCATCACCGGCCGGTACCTGGGCGCCGGGGATGTGGCCGGCGCCCGGGCCGCGACCAGCCGGATGATCGGCTGGGGCGTGGTCTACGGGGTGGTGTTCGGGATCGCGCTGGCCGCGGCCATCCCGCTGCTGCCCGCCGTCTTCTCGGCCGCACCGGACGTGCGCCGGCTGCTGCCTGCCGTGCTGCTGGTGGCCGCGGCCCAGCAGCCGGTGGCCGGGGTCGTGTTCGTGCTCGACGGCGTGCTGATCGGGGCCGGGGACCAGGACTACCTGGCGCTGGCCGGGCTGGCGGCAGCCGGCGTGTTCGCGGCCGCCGCGGCGCCGGTGATCACCTGGCACGCTGGCCTGGTCGCGTTGTGGCTGGCGTTCAGCCTCTGGCTGGTGGCCCGCTTCGTCACGCTCATCCTGCGGGCCCGGTCGTCGCGCTGGCTGGTCACCGGGGCGGTCCGCCGCTAGCCCGGCCCGTACACAAGGTAATGGGAAAGCCGGATTTCGGTAAGCGGGTGACTTTTGCCGCTGCATGCGTCCTATAAATTGCGGAAACAGAACAATAGTTAGCTTGCTCAGGCATCTTTAGTTCCTGTCCTATTCATGCGGATATTCCGGCTATTCTCACGTCTGCCGGTCGTCATCTGCGCCTGGCACTTAGTAACCAGCCGCGCACCGACCGCCAGAGGACAATGAGCAGCGACATCAGCGCCACCGGGGAAATTCCTGCCCGGGAGCCACCGGCCGACCCAGCGGCAACGGCGGCCCGCCAGGCCTCCGGCCTCGCCGCCCTGGCCCCCGATCCGGTCCATGACCCGGCCTCCCACGGCCCGGCCGGGGGCGTCCCCGCCTGCCGGGGCCGCGGCCTGAGCCTGGCCGCCGCGGCCGGGATCGGCACGGCCATCGCGATCATGGTCGCCGCAGCCCTGACGCGCGGCGCCTGGATGCGGCCCCCCCTGGTCAGTCCGGCGGCCGGGCCGCCGTGGGAGCTGCCGGTCAGGCAGGTGTCCCCCAGCCTGATCACCTACGGGCTGTGGCTGGCCGCCCTGCTCGGCGCCGGCGGCGTGGCGGCCGGGCTGCTCGCCATCCGCCGCGGGGCCCGGCTGAGCGCGCGCCTGCTGCTCATCGCCGGCCTGGTCACCGTGGCGGTGCTGACCGTGCTGCCACCCGCCGGTTCCACGGACGCGCTGGACTACGCGACCTACGGCCGGCTCCTGGATCTCGGCCACAGCCCGTACCTGACCGCCCCCGCGCACCTGCGCCAGCTGCACAACACGTTCGCGCGCTCCGTCCCCCGCGTGTGGGATCACTACGTGAGCGTGTACGGGCCGCTGGCCACCATGGAGCAGTTCGCCGCGGCCAAGCTCGGCGGCACCTCGGCGGCCCGGATCACGTTCTGGCTCAAGCTGTGGGACTCGGCCGCGTTCGCGGCCGTGGCCCTGGTCCTGGACCGGCTGCTGCGGCACAAGCCGGCCCAGCGGCTCCGCGCCCACCTGCTCTGGACGGTCAACCCGCTGCTGCTGTGGGACCTGATCGCCGCCGGGCACCTCGACGTGCTGGCGGTCATGGCGGGCCTGCTCGGGCTGCTCGTGCTCGGCGAGCAGCACGCCGCTCCCCAGCCTGGCCTGTGGCGGGTCGCCGCGGCGGGTGCCCTCCTCGGCATCGCTGCCGATATCAAGATCGACTATGTGCTGTTCGGCCTGGGCGCGGCCTGGGCGCTGCGCCGGTCCTGGCCGGCCCTGGCCCTGGCGGGCGCGGCCGCGCTAGCCGTGCTGGTGCCCAGCTACGCGTACTTCGGGATGCCCGCGGTCCGGGCGCTGCTCAGCCGGCGCAACCAGAGCAGCGCCGACACCTTCTACCGGGCGTTCCTGCCGCACAGCTGGCATCATGACCTCGGGATGATGGCCACTGTCCTGGTCGTGGCCGTGGCCGTCCTGGCCCTGCGGCGGCTGCCGCCCGGCCCGGTGTCGCGCCCGGCCATCCGGCCCGCCGTGGCCGTGTGCGCCGCCTGGCTGTTCCTGTGGCCCTACCAGCTGCCCTGGTACGACGCGATGCTCATCTGCGTGCTGGTCCTCTACCCCGCTTCGCGGCTGGACTGGCTGGTGCTGGCCCGGCTCACCGCCGGGACGATCTCCAACATGCCGGGTAACCCGTTCCTCCAGCGCGGCCATCTGCTCCTGCTCACCGACCACTTCGCGATCCGGGTCCTGGCCCCCGTGGTCATGCTGGCCGCGGCGGTCACCCTGGTGGCGCTCTGCGTGAGCGGGCGGTGGAAGCCGGGGGATTCTCCCGGGCCCGGACGGGGGGCACCGGGTGACGCCCGGCGGCCGGCCCCGGCCGCCCGCCCGCTGGCCTGACCCCGCCAGAGGTCCCGTCACGCCAGGGCCAACGGCCCTGCGAGGGACGCCTGCCCGTGAGGCAGCCTGAAGACGGCAGGCATGAAAGGGCGGGCGGAGGAGACGACCAGCATGAGCCCGATCAGCGAGTCAGGCAGGCGCGGCGCAGGCGGTTTCCCTGAAGGCGCGGCCCGGCGGCCGCATCCTGGATGGCCCACCCCCGGCTGGCCGCGTCCGGGGCAGGGGCCCGCCCAGCCGGACCAGCCGCCGGCCCGTCGCCGCGTGGTCGTGGTCGTGGTCGACGGCTCCCCGGATTCTGGCGAAGCCCTCCGGCAGGCCGCGTCCCAGGCCAGGCAGCGCAACGCGCTGCTCGACATCGTCCACGTCGCCCCGGCGGGCACCGACGGCGCGGCGCGCATCATGGCCAGGGTGAAGCTCGGCGAGTTCACCCGGCGCGAGTGCCCGTACGGAACGGGCGTCCCGGTGCGCCTGCGGGTGGAGTGCGGTGACCCCGTGGTGGTCCTGGGCCTGGTCGCCGCCGAGGCCGAACTGCTGATCAACGGCCTGCTGAAGCCGCCGGCACCGGGCGCTGAGCCGGAGGCGGCGCCCGCCGTCCGGGCCGCGCCACGGCACCGGCGGTGGACCCGCGCGCTGATCTCCGCCCCGTCGGCCTGACCCCCGGCTACACCTGCGTCGGCTCCGCTAGGCCCGCACGGTGCCGCGGTCGGCGAAGACCATGCTCCGCTGCAACGCCGCCGCCCGCAGATCCGCCGCGATCTCGACCGGACCGCCCAGCGCGGCCGCGTTGATGCCGGCCTGGGCGGCCTCCTCGACCACCCCGCCGACCAGGATGGCCAGGTCCGGGGAACGGTGGAAGACCAGCACGCCGTGGTTGGCCAGGAGCACCGCGGGCACGCCCGGGATGACCGCGGCCCGGATGCCGGCGATGGCCTGCCCGGAACCGCGCGGCCCGTACTCCGCGACGGGAACCCCGGCGGCCAGGCCGAACATGGCCAGGGCCTCGACCCAGCAGCCGATCGGCCGGCGGGCCACGGCGTAGGCCGTCGCGTAGGGCGAGTGGGTGTGCACCACGCAGCCGACCTCAGGCTGGTCGGCGTACATGGCCGTGTGCATGGCCACGACGGCCCCCTGGATAGGCGGGAGCTCACCTTCCCGCAGCGTCCCATCCAGCCCGACCCGCACCACCGCGCCCGCCGCGTGGCCGCGCAGCGAGGGGCCCGCGGTGAAGTACATCTCGTCCGCGCCGGGGACACGGAGGCTGACGTTCCCGTGCCCGTTGGCCGAGATCGCCCCGCTGGCCACCACCCGCTGGGCGGTATCGATGACGCGGTTGACCAGGTCCTTATCCATGACGCCCCCCTTATCGCGGCCGGGCCAGGCGGGCCATCCGGTCAGGCGGCTGCCTGGCCGCGTGCACCGGATGCCGGGCCGCGTTGTCCGATGGACCCAAGTTAGCGCGAGGCGGCCGCCAATTCCGCATCCCGTCCGGGCGGCCGGGAACGTCAGGCCAGCTAGCGAGCACACATGACGGACACTCATAGGTTGATTGAGTTCTTGTCATTGGACGCATGAATGCTAGTCGGTGACACTGGATATCGAAGACCCCGGCCCTAAGGAAGGGAACAATGGACAGCAACACCTCGCCGGTCACCCAGCTGTGGAGCAACGTCCGGGACGAGCTCCGGGACGCCCGTGCGGCACGCGCCGCACGCAAGGCGCTGGAGCGCGACCTGGCTAGCTACACCTCTGAGGCAGACCTGAACGACCTGGGCGCGATCCTCGACCGGCACAGCGAGGAGGAGACGGCGGACATCCGCCGCATCCTGGCCGCCCGCCTCTCCGCCTGATCAAGGCAGGCTCCACTGCTGGTTCGCGTTACCGGTGCAGTCCCAGATCTGGAGCTGCGTCCCCGGCGTCGTGGACCAGCCCGTATCGTCCAGGCACTTGCCGGACTGCGGGTTATACAGAGAACCATTCGACTGCGGGATGAAGACCTGCGCGGCTGTGCCGTTGCAGTCGTACAGGTCCACCGTGGTCCCGTCGGCTGTCCCGCCGCCGTTGATATCCAGGCACTTGCCGAGGACGTGCAGCGTGCTGCCCGCCTGCACCACGGTCCACTGCTGGGCCGCGGTCCCGTTGCAGGTGTAGACCTGCACCGGGTTGAAGTTCGCGGTGCTGGCGCTGCGGTCATCGACGCACAGGCCGCCGTAGCCCACGATGGGCCCGGTGGCGCCGCTGCCACCCCCGCCCGTCCCCGTCGAGCCGCTGCCCGTCTGGTAGGCCGCGACATACGCGACGCCCATCGTGCCGCCGGAGGTCGTGGAGCTGGCCGGGGTGGAGCAGCCGCAGACCCCGTTCGGGTAACCGCCGCCCATGGCCAGGTCGAAGATGATCGACAGGTTGTGGTCGAACGCCGCCTGCCAGGTGGAGGTGCCGACCTGGCTCTCGCTCACGCTGAAGTACTGGTTCCCGTCCAGGTAGAACGTGACCGACTCGTCCGAGGTGTTCGTGCGGTTCAGGATCATCGAGTACGTGTGGTACCCCGACTGGCAACCGGAGCAGGACCGCAGCCCGCTGCCGATGCCATTCGGCTCGTTGCACGGACCGCCGGGATCGGTCCCGCAGTGCACGGTGCCGGACAGCTCGGAGAGGGCGTTGACGTCCTCCATGATGTCGATCTCGCCATTTTCCGGCCACTGGCCGGGCCCGAGCATCCAGAACGCCGGCCAGTAGCCGAGCCCGCCGGACGGGCTGGGCTGCTGGATGGACGCGGTCACCTCGAGCTCACCGCCGGCCGGGGCGCCCACGTTGGCGCTGGTCGTCTGGATGCGGCCGGAGGTCCAGGAGCCGCCCTGGTTCAGCGCGGTGATGTCGAGGTTGCCGTTGCCGTCCAGGTGCACGTTGCTGGACGAGCTGGTCATGGTCTCGATCTCGCCGGTGCCGAAGCTGGAGCCGGGGCCGGTGTCGTACTGCCAGGCGGAGGACGGCCCGCTGCCCGCGGCGCCGTTGAAGTCGTCGCTGAACACGGTGGACCAGCCCGAGGGCGGCCCCGGGACCGCGGCCGGGACGGCTAACCGCGCCCCGCCAGCGGGTGCGCCGGCCGCGGCGGCGGCCGGTCCCGCCGCGGGAAGCAGGGCGATGACGGGCGCGGCTGCGGCGGCGAGGATCGCCAGCCGGCGGCCCGGGCGGCGCGAGGTGGTCATCGTGGTCCGGTACGCACGTCGCATGTGCCGCAGCAAGCCCGTCATCGGCCGCAACCTCCATCAGGTCACACTATAAGGAAACTTTCCTATTTGTTGACGTGACGATAGCCCCGCCCCCCGGGGCCGTCAAGACCAAGCGCGGATTTTCAGCCGGCCCGGCGGTAGGCGCGGACCGCGAGCGGGACGAACACGATGAAGATGCCGGCCAGCCAGGCGACGCTGTGCCACATGTTGGACGCGAGATTAGCGGAGTACGGCTCGCCCAGGGCCAGGCCGCGCATCGTGTTGACCACGTACGTGACCGGCTGGTGGTTGGCGAAGGCCTGCAGCCAGCCCGGCATGCTCGCGATCGGCACGAAAGCCGAGCTCACGAACGTCAGCGGGAACAGCCAGATCAGGCCGAACGCCTGCACCGACTCCTCATCCCCGATGGCCAGGCCGGTGAACGCCGCGATCACGCAGATCGACAGGCCGAAGATGGTGGCCAGCACGACCATGCCGACGGCCTGCCCGAACCCGTTCTGGAACCGGAAGCCGACCACATAGCCCACGGCCACGATGATCAGGATGGTCACCAGCATCCGCCCGGTGTCGGCGACCAGCCGGCCGGACAGTACCGCGGAGCGGGCCATCGGCATCGACCGCAGCCGGTCGATCACGCCCTTCTTGAGCTCCTGGGCCAGGGCGATAGCCGTGCCGAAGCTGGCGAACGCCGCGGTCTGCCCGATGATCCCCGGCATCAGGTAGTTGACGTAGCTGCCCCCGGGAACCTGGATCGCGCCGCCGAACACGTAGCGGAACAGCAGCACGAACATGACCGGCTGGATCACGGTGAAGACGATGTAGGCCGGCACCCGGACCCAGACCAGCAGCGCGCGCCGGGTCAGCACGAGCGTGTCGCTCACCGCCCAGCGGGCCTGGGTCAGCAGGCCCGGCTCCCCGGCACCGACGCCCCCGGCCGTGACATCCGCGGCGGTCATGACGACACCGCCGCGCTGTCCGGCTGGGCCGTGCCCTGCTCGGCCTGGTCCTTCTTAGCCGGCCGCCGGCGGCCGCGCCGCGGCTTGCCCGGCTGCTCCTCCTCGGCGGCGTGCCCGGTGAGCGCGAGGAACACGTCATCGAGCGAGGGCCGCCGCAGGGCCAGGCCCTTCGTCTGGACACCGGCGGCATCCAGCGCACGGACCGCATCGATGAGGGCGTCCGAACCGCGGCCCCCGACTCCTACGCTGACCACACCAGTCTCCTCGTCTACGTGCGGCTCGCCCTCCCCGACCGTGGCGATCGCGGTGACGGCGTCCTTGGTCCGGTCCCGGTCGGGCACCGAGAACTCGAGCACGTCCCCGCCGACCCGGCCCTTCAGTTCCTCGGCCGTGCCGGCCGCGATGACGAGGCCGTGGTCGATGACCACGATCTCGTCGGCCAGTTCGTCCGCCTCATCCAGGTACTGCGTGGTCAGCAGCAGGGTCGTGCCGGTGGCCACCAGGGACCGGATGATCTCCCACATGCCCAGCCGGGACCGCGGGTCCAGGCCGGTCGTCGGCTCATCCAGGAAGAGCACCTTAGGCTGGCCGACCAGGCTCGCCGCCAGGTCCAGGCGGCGCTGCATGCCGCCGGAGTAGGTCTTCGCGGGCCGGTTGGCCGCATCGTCCAGGTCGAACTGGGCCAGCAGCTCCGCGGCCCGGGTCCGGGCGTCGGCCCGCTTCAGGTGATACAGGCGCCCGATCAGTTCCAGGTTCTCCCGGCCGGTCAGCTCCTCCTGGATGGCGGCCGACTGGCCGGACAGGCCGATCAGCCGGCGCACCGCCGCGGCCTGCCGCACGACGTCGCGGCCCTCGACCAGGGCCCGGCCGCCGTCCGGCTGCAGCAGCGTGGTCAGGATGCGTACCGCTGTCGTCTTCCCTGCGCCGTTCGGGCCGAGCACGCCCAGTACCGTGCCGCGGGGCACGGACAGGTCGATGCCGCGCAGCGCATGCACATCCCCGAATGACTTGGTCAGCCCCTCCACCAGGATGGCCGGCCCTGTGCTCGTCTCTGTCACTACGTCCTCCCTGTGCGGGCCCCCGGTCGAGGTCGCCCAGTTTCCCGAACCTATCGGCAGCGCGCCCCTGACCGCGAACCGATAAACCGGGGCCCCGCTGCGCATCCGGTGGCTATGACGACCGCCGCGGCGCGAACTCATCGCAGTGCACACTGGGTGGGCACCGGCGCGGGCGGGATGGTCAGCGGCGGACCCAGAGCGTGACCGTGATGCCCTTGAAATGACGGGTCGCGGTCAGCGAGAAGTGGCTGCGCAGCGTGGCATCCTCGGCGCGGACCGGGCCGGCCGTGAGGTGCGCGAACGGGGACCGGCCCAGCACCCAGATCCGCGGGTAGCCGGCCATGAGCGACTGGACGGCGGCGACCGGCTTGTCGCGGCCCTGGAAGTTCCCGGCCACGGCGGGCGCCTGCGCCATCGCGAAGTCGCTGACCTTCCGGTAGTCCGCCGGGTAGCCGAGCCGGGCCTTGCGGAAAAAGTTGCTGAAGAACAGGATCCCGTCGCCCGGCTGCGCTCGGGCGGCCAGGTACCGGGACGGCCCGCCGAAGTCGAACAGCCGGCTCTGCGGGGTGCGGACCCGCTGCTGCGGCGCGAGCTGGAGCACCAGGGCCGCCACGCAGACGGCCACGCCGGGGGCCCAGAGCAGCATCCGCCGGGCGGCCCCCTGGCTGGCCGGGGCCGGGGCCAGCCACCGCCCGATCCGCAGCGCCCCGCCGCCGGCCAGCAGGGCGGCCCCGGCCTCGCCGTAGAGGACGTAGCGGTCCACGTACAGCGGCCGGGCCACCAGCGACTCGAGGATCAGCAGCGCACCGGGGACCACCAGCAGCGGCACCGCGACCGACGGCAGCGACACGCCGCCCTGGCTCCACCACGCGGGCCCGGACACCCGGCGCCCCCGGTCCAGGGGCGGCAGGACCGCGGCCACCGCGCAGCACAAGAGGAGCACGGCGACCGCGGTCGCCGCGCCGAAGTAGTCGTGGAAGAGGATCCGCAGGCTCCACAGGCCGGGCCGGGGAATCCAGGCCACGACGGCGTCCTCCCCGGCGCTGAGCGCGGCGAGCGGCAGGACCAGGATCACCGAGACGGCCGCGGTGGCGGTCCAGTGCACCAGCACCCGCCGCCCGTACCGGGCCAGCAGCACGGTGACCGCGTGTGCGGGGACCACGAGCAGGGACAGCTCGTTCAGGTAGCCGCCTGCGACCAGCAGCACGGCGTAGGCCAGCCAGCGTCCCGTGGCGAAGCGGGCCCGGCTGGTTTCCTCGTCCACCGGTCGGGCCTCAGCGGCCAGGGCGTGCAGCAGCGCCAGCGTGGAGCCGGTGACGCAGGCGAAGACCAGGGCGTACGACCGGGCGGTCTGTGCGTAGTAGCTGATCGTGGGGGTCAGCGCGACGATCAGCCCGGCGAACAGGCCGGCCCAGCCCGACCCGGTCAGCCGCCGGCCGATGATGACGGTCAGGGCCACGGCCACGACCATGGCCATCACCGAGGGGATCCGCATCACCGCCGGGCTGGTGCCCACCGCCATCCAGCCGTGCATCAGCAGGTAGTAGAGCCCGTGCACCGCGTCGAGATGGCGGAGCAGGCGGGCCAGCAGATGCAGCGGGAGCAGCGCGGCCCACCGGGTGGCCACCTCGTCGTTGCCCATGGCCGAGTCCCGCGCCAGCCCCCATACCCCGAGCACGGCCATGACCGCGGCGGCCAGGATGGCCGGCCCGTACCGGGACACAGGCCGCTGCCGGGACGGTCCCGCGGCGGGTGCGCCTGGCGGCTCGGGCCGCGCTGGCGCCCCGCCTGGCCCGGCCGGCGGGACCGGGCTGCCGCGCTGCCCGGTGGAACTCATGTCCCGGCGGCGGGCTGGTCCCCGGACCCGGCGAACGTCTGCCGCCACTGCTCCGGCCCGGTGAACCCGGGCGCCGCGGACCGGTACTCGGCGGCCAGCCTGGCCCACTGGCGGCGCAGCCGACGGTGCAGGATCAGGCTGCGCAGCCCCAGCGAGCGGAACAGCTTCGGGTCGCGCTGATACCACGAGGCGGTCGTGTTGTCGGCCGTGGACACCAGCGCGCTATCCAGCTTGACCAGCACCCACCAGGCCGCGTCCTGGCCCGGCAGCGCCAGCTGCGGCCTCTCCTGGGCACCCGGCCGCGGTCGCCGGAACTGGTGCACGGTGCCCGACGCCGCCTTGGCCAGCAGGTTGCGCCGGTTGGTCGGGGTGGTGGACGCCTTGACCGCCTCCGGGGCCCGCCGCCGGGGCGGGGGGAAGCTGTCCAGGTCGGCCTGGCCCCGGGCGTCGGGGTACTGCAGCCGGAACTCGCGGAGCTGCGCCAACTTGGTGCCGATCTCGGCGTGCAGGTGGGCGGGCCCGCGCAGCACGTCCTCGATGGCCAGGGCGCGCAGGGCCACCGTGGAGTACTGCATCGACAGCAGGGCCTGCAGCTGCCGCTCCAGGCTTTCCGCGATCAGCTGGCCGCCGTGAGGTTCTCTCGAGTGCATCAGCGCGGCCACGAGCCGGTTGCGCAGGTGGTAGTAGGCGTTCCAGTCCAGGGCGTCATTCTTGTCCGTCCACGGCGCCTGCCAGCAGGCCACGCCGGGCAGCGACACGGTCGGGTAGCCGTGGTCCCTGGCCCGCACCCCGTACTCGGCGTCGTCCCACTTGATGAACACCGGGATGGCGAGGCCGAGTTCCTTGATCAACTGGACCGGGATCAGGCACATCCACCAGCCGTTGTAGTCGCCGTCGGCCCGGCGGTGCAGCCACGGGGTGTTGCGCAGGTTGCGGCGGCCGAAGTCGTGGCGGCTCTTGGTGTTCGGCGCGTTCCCCCACCACCACCGGTAGGGCGCGACCGCCTCGGCGTACGCGTGCAGCACCGAGCGCTCGTACTGGCTGAACATGTGGCCGCCGACGATCGTCGGCTTGCGGGCCAGGTCGGCGAAGGTGAGCGCGCGGAGGATCCCCTCCGGATCGATCTCGACGTCGTCGTCGGTCAGCAGCACGTAGTCGCTCTGGCCGGCCCGAACCGTCTCGTCCATGGACCGGGAGAACCCGCCCGATCCGCCGAGGTTGGGCTGCTCGATCACCTGCACCCGGCCGGCCAGCTTCTTGGCCGCGTCCTCGAAACCGGGGTGCTCGCTGGCCCGGGCGGTGCCCTGGTCGACCACGTAGACGGTATCGAGCAGGGGATAGAGGTCGGTGGCGTCACCGAGCGACCGCAGCTTGCCGACTACCTCATCGGGCTTGTTGAACGAGGTGATGCCGATGCTGAACCGGCCGGGCGGCGCGGGCTCGACCTGCGCCTGCCAGTCCGCCTCGATCAGCGTGGTCCCGCGCGGCCCGGCCACGATGTCGAACCAGTACCAGCCCCCGTCGATGAACGGCGCGAGCGACAGCGTGCGCTCGATCGTCTCCGGGTCGTCCGATTCGACGTTGATCGTCTCAACCGGGTGGCTGTGCCCGCGGGCCGTGGAACGGTACAGGATCACCTTTGACTCGCCCGCCAGGCGGATGCGGAGGGTCACCGCGTCCACGGTGGTCCACCGGCGCCAGTAGCTGGCCGGGAACGCATTGAAGTAGGTGGCGAACGAGATCCGGCAGCCTTGGCTGATCAGCGCGCTGCGCCGTGGCCCGGCGGCGTTGACCAGCTGCGCGGGCACGTCGGCGCCGAAGCGGATGCTCGACTGCGCCTCGCCGGCCACGGCGCTGCCGGTCGCAGTGCCGCCGGTCACCTTGCGCCCGGTGAGTTCCTCGGCCGCCATCTCGGCCGCCAGCTCGGCGGCGCCCCGGTCCATCTTGGTCTCCACGTACAGCGGCACCACGTCGAGGTCGTCGCCGGGGAACACCACCCGCTGCAGGACCCGCAGGCTGCGCTCCGCGGCGGCCTCGGCCGTCATTCGGCCGCCCCCGGCCCGGTGAGCGCGGCACCCTCGGTGAAGAACGGCTTGAGCCGGTTGTCGTACATGCTCAGCGCGGACCCGATGGCCATATGCATGTCCAGGTATTTATACGTGCCCAGGCGGCCGCCGAAGAGCACGCCCGGCTCGCGCCCGGCCATTTCCCGGTAGGCCAGCAGGCGGGCCCGGTCCTCCGCCGTATTGATCGGGTAGTACGGCTCATCGCCGCGGTCGGCGAAGCGCGAGTACTCACGCATGATCACAGTCTTGTCCTTCGGGTACCAGTCACGCTCGGGATGGAAATGGCGGAACTCGTGGATACGGGTGAATGGGACGTCCTCGTCCGCGTAGTTCATGACGGGCGTTCCCTGGAAGTCCCCCGTGGGGAGAACCTCCATGTCGAAATCGAGGGTACGCCAGCCCAGATCGCCGGCGGCGTATTCGAAGTACGCGTCGAGGGGGCCGGTGTAAACCACCGGGACGTTGCCGGCCAGATCCCCGCGCAGCTGCGCGAAGTCGGTGTTCAGCCGCACCTCGATGTTCGGGTGATCGGCCATCCGCTCCAGCCACGCGGTGTAGCCGTCCACCGGCAGGCCCTCGTAGGTGTCGCTGAAGTAGCGGTTGTCGAACGTGTAGCGCACCGGGAGCCGCGTGATGATCTCCGGCGGCAGGTTGACCGGGTCGGTCTGCCACTGCTTGGCGGTGTAGCCGCGGATGAACGCCTCGTACAGCGGCCGCCCGATCAGCGACACGGCCTTCTGCTCGAGGTTGGCGGCGTCCCCGGCGTCCACCTCGGCCGACTGCCCGGCGATCAGCGCGCGCGCCTCGTCGGGCGACATCGCCGCGCCGAAGTACTCGCAGATGGTGCCCAGGTTGATGGGCAGCGGGTAGACCCGGCCCTTGTAGACCGAGAACACCCGGTGCTGGTACCCGGTGAAGGCCGTGTACTGGTTGGCGTACTCCCACACCCTCGTGTTCGAGGTGTGGAACAGGTGCGCTCCGTAGCGGTGGATCTCTATCCCGGTCTGGGGCTCCCGCTCGCTGTAGGCGTTCCCGCCGAGGTGCGCGCGGCGTTCCAGGATGAGCACGCGCAGGCCGAGGTCGCGGGTGCAGCGCTCGGCGATGGTCAGGCCGAAGAAGCCGGACCCGACGATGACGAGGTCGATGTTCACCGGCGCACCGGCTCACCGTGCCCGGAGGGTTCCGACCCGCCCCCGGCGGCCTCGCCGCCAGCCTGGTGCTCGCCGTGCTCGCCGTGCTCGCCGTGCTCGGTGTAGTGCGCGACGATCGGGCGGTACACCGCCCGGCGGAACCGCCACGGGATCATCCGGTAGCCGCCGCGGACCAGGACGTTACGGACGTACTCGGGCGATGAGGTGAAGCCCTGGCGCCGGAACTCGCGCTGCAGCCGCAGTTCGGAGCGCAGCAGGTCGGTGCCGCCGCGCCGCTTGAACGACGACTCGCCGACCCGGTAGTAGACCAGCGGCTCGGCCACGTTGACGGCCCGCGCGCCGTTCTGCAGCATCCGGGCGAAAAGCGCGTAGTCCTCCATGAGCGGCAGGTCGCCGTACCCGCCCGCGGCCAGGACCGCCGTCCGCCGGTAAACGACGGTCGGGTGGTTGAACGGATCGTGCATCCGCGCGTAGCGGTGGATCTGCTCTGGGTCGGTCGGCGGCACCCGCTGGCCCACGATGTGGTCGATGTCCCCCACGAACTCCAGCAGCCCGGCCCCGACGATGTCGGCCTCCGCGATGAGCGGGAGCTGCACCCCGAAGCGGTGCGGCATGGCCACGTCGTCGGCGTCCATCCGGGCGATCACGTCATGCCAGCTCGCGGCGAGCCCGCTATCCAGAGCCGGACCGAGGCCCCGGTTGCGCTCCAGCGGGACCATGGTCACCGGGACCGGGCTGGCGGCCTCCAGCCCGGCCAGGCACGCGGCGAGTTCCTCACGGACGGGCCCGTCCCGGACGATGACCACCTGGCCCGGGCGCAGGGTCTGCTCGTCGACCGCGCTGCGGAACGCCGGTTCGAGGAACTCGGGGCGGTCGCCGTCGTAAACCGAGAGCAGGAGCGTGAAGGGCTCGTGCATATGCCGGGTTCGCCTTTCATGCCGGTTCAGGGGCACACTGCGGCGAGCTCGAGGACCGGGGAGCAGCAGCCCCGGCCGGCGCGCGTTCGTGTAGACATATGGGTTGTACAGCAGCAAATGCGGTAGGCGGACGCCACTTTACGGCAGCTACGCGACGGATTGCTGGGTTACCGTCATCCGGCGAGTCCCCCAGCGCACCTGGTCTACCCTGGCAGCCAGATGCCATCCACCCATGCCTGACCTTACCCGCCCACGCCCTGACCTGTTGAGGTGTACCGATGGCCACGCGCGCCGCCGACCAGTCCCCCGCCACGCCTGCTGACGGCCGGCCGCGTCCCCGGGTCCTGGTGCACATCGGCGAGCCGAAGACCGGTACCACGTTCCTGCAGCAGGTGATGTGGAGCAACCGGGCCGAGCTCGCGGCCCAGGGCGTGGTGCTGCCGGGCCACCATCCGCAGGACCACTTCCGGGCCAGCCAGGACCTGCGGGGCATCGAGAAGCGGGCCGACGACCCGGCGGGATCGTGGACCGGCGAGTGGGAGATCCTGGCCCACCAGGCCCGGCAGGCCCCGCGGGCCGCGGTCATCTCCCACGAGCTGTTCTCCGCCGTGGACGAGGAGCAGGCCGCGCGGGCCGTCCGCTCCCTCGGGCCCGCCGAGGTGCACGTCGTGGCGACCGTACGGGACATGGCGTCGCTCCTGCCCGCCGAGTGGCAGGAGACCATCAAGCACCGCAACGACCGGGCCTGGGAGGACTGGCTGGCGGACGTGATCGACACCGAATCGGTCGATCCGGACCGGCGCCAGTGGTGGTTCTGGCGCGTCCACGACACGCTGGCCATCCTGGCCCTGTGGGCCCGCCACGTGCCGGCGGACCGGATCCACGTGATCATGACCCCGCCGCAGGGGTCGGGCAACTCGGTGCTCTGGGAGCGCTTCGCGGGGCTGCTGGGTATCGACCCGGGTGGGGTGGACCTGTCCCGGGCCCGGGCGAACACCTCCCTGGGCCTGCCGGAGATCGAGTTCCTGCGCCGGCTCAACCAGGCCCTGCCCGCCGACATCCCCGACTGGTTCTACATGTGGACCGTGAAGGAGGGCGTCGCGCACCGGGCCCTGGCCGCCCGGCCCCGGGAAGGGCGCCTGGTGCTGCCCGCCGGCCGGGAAGCCTGGGCCAAGGACCAGGCGGAGGTCCTGGTCAGCGGGCTGGCGTCCTCGGGCTACGACGTCATCGGTGACCTGGATGAGCTGCGGCCGCGGCCAGCACGGGAGCCCGGGATAACCGCTCCGCCCGGCCAGCCGGACGACCCGATCCTGGACGCCGCGGTGGACGCCGCCGCGGCGCTGGTGGTCAACCAGTACCGCAAGGAGTACCCGGCGGCCGGCCCGCAGCCGGGACGGGCGGGCCAGGCCGGGCGGGCCAGCACCGGTCTAGCTAGCAGGGTGGAAGCGGCCATCGCGTCCCACCCCCGGCTCAAGCGCACGGTGCGTGACCTGAGCAGCCGCTACCCGGCGGTCCGGAAGCTGCGCATCCTGACCTGGCAGGCCATGGAGCGCACCCGGGCCCGGAAGCACTCCTGATATGGCAGCCGACGAGCCCCGGGTGACCGCCGTCGTCGTCACCTACAACCGGCGGGACCTGCTGGCCGAGGCGCTGTCCGCGGTGCTGGCGCAGACCCGCGCCCCGGACTCGGTGCTCGTGATCGACAACGCCTCCACCGACGGCACGGCGGAGATGATCGCCGCGCGCTTCCCGGAAGTCCGCCTGGCCACGGCGGAGCGCAACAGCGGCGGCGCGGGCGGGTTCGCCTACGGCCTGGCGCTGGCCCTGGCCGGGGCGGCCGATCTGGTCTGGCTGATGGACGACGACACCGTGCCCGAGCCGGGCGCGCTGCGGGCCATGCTCGACGCCCGGGCGCTGCACCCGGGCGGGGCCCCCGCGCTGATCGCCAGCCGGGTGGTGTGGACGGACGGCCGTCCGCATCCGATGAACACTCCGCGGATCAAGCCGTTCGTGAAAAAAGAGGAGCGCCTGGCCGCAGCCGCCGCGGGCTGCCTGCCCATCCGCTCCGCGTCGTTCGTGTCGATCCTCGTGGACGCGGGCATGTGCCGCGATCGCGGCCTGCCCCAGGCCGACTACTTCCTGTGGAACGACGACTTCGAGTTCACCGCCCGGCTGCTCCGCGGCCAGGCCGGCCTGCTCTGCCCGGCCAGCATCGTGGTGCACAAGACCGCCACGTTCGGCTCCACCGACGCCGACCCCGGCCAGCGGTTCTTCTACGAGGTGCGGAACAAGGTCTGGACGCTGCGGGCCGGATCCGCACTGGCACCCGCGGAGCGCGTGCTGTACGGCGGGGCCACGTTGCGCCGCTGGGCCCGCACGTTCGCGAAGTCCGCTGACCGCGGCACGCTCCGGTCCTGCCTCCTCGCCGGCCTGGCCGCGGGGGCGCGGACCAGCCCGCGGCCCACCTGGGAGGTGCTGGCGTCAGCCGGCCTGACCGTCCCCGACGGGCCGGGACACCGGGCTGAGGCTCACGCCGCTGAGGTCACCGGCGCTCAGCCCCAGGGTCAGGCGCCCGCCTCGCCGGGCTCCCCGTCCGCCTGATCCGGCTGCCCGGCCTGCGGCGGCGCCGCGCTCGCCGGGGCGGCTGCCGGGCCAGGAGCCGGGGTGGCCAGGGCCGGTCCCGCCCCGCCCCGGCGCAGGGCCAGCAGCGCGGAGAGGCCGAGGATCCCGGCTGGCGGCAGGGTGATCACGGCGGGCAGCTGGTATCGCCAGGAGAACTCGACGAGGTCCTGGGCCAGCAGCAGCACCACGGCCGTGGCCGCGAACAGCAGGCAGGCCAGGGCGAGCTGCCGGGCCCGCTCAGGGGAGCCTCCCCGGCCGGCGCTGCGGGCGTGGCGCACCTGGAGCACCACCGCGAGCACGGTGCCGGTCACCCCCAGCACCGTGCACAGCAGCAGGAACGGGCCGGGGGTGAACCCGCCGTTGCGCTGGTAGGACCGCAGGAACGTGGCGACCGGCCGGTCCACCTGCGCCTTCCCGCCGTAGGCAGGCTTGAGGTTGCTGTAGAAGAACTGGCCGAACACCCGGTGCTGGATCCCGACCACGATGACGTTCCCCGGGCCGAGGGTGACCCACTGGGGATAGGTCGGGTACCGGGTCTGGAACTGCCAGCGTGACAGGGGCGTGACCCACGGGTTGGGCGTGCGGGTCAGCGCGAACAGGCGCACGGAGTCGCGGACGACGCCGCCCAGGATGCGCAGCGGCTGGTGACTCTTGATCGCCGAGGTCAGCTCGCCGACCAGCTGGGCGCGGCTCGCCCCGGCCGGGATGGGGGCGGTACGCAGCGGCGAGTATTTGGAATGCTCCAGCCAGTCCGGGCCGTTCGCCTGCTCGCGCGGGGTGGGGCAGAGCGGCCGCACCGCCGGGGGCAGGGGCAGCGTGGCGCAGTCGGCCGCGGCGACCACCCGGCCGACCGTGGCCTGCCCCCGGGCCAGCCGGAAGTGACCGTAGTGCACGTAGGAAGCGCTGCAGTAGAGAAGGACCGGCAGCGCGAAGGCCACGGCCAGCGCGGCCGCGGTGGTGACCGCGCGGCGCAGGCCCCCGGCCGCGACGACCAGGTAGAAGACGGCGGGCACGATCAGCAGCTCGCCGACCTGGTGCACGGTGGCCGACAGGCCGAGGATGACCCCGGCCACCGCGGCCAGCCGGACGGTCACTACCGGCCGCCAGAGCAGCAGGCCCAGGCCCGCCACGATCATCGCCTCGAACCAGACGTCCGGCATGATCGTCTGCTCGATCTGGACCTGATAGGCGTCCAGCAGCACCGGCGCCACCGCCACGGCGGCCAGCCAGCGGCTGGTCCCGCGGTGCACCAGCACCACGTACAAGGCCACCGCGACCGCCAGGCCCAGCAGGTGCTGGGCCAGCGCGACGAGGCTCACGCCGCCGAAGACCAGGATGGCCCGGAGCACCAGCGTGTACCCGAGCGGGTCAGCCCCGGGCGACGCCCCGTACAGGTACTTCAGCGTGTCCACATAGATCAGGGCGGGCCGGTAGGCGATCTGCGCCGCGATCCGCAGCGCCAGCCCGCCGGCCAGCAGCACCGCCAGCAGCCAGTGCCGGGCCAGCAGCCCGCCGGCCCGGGTGCCCCACGACTGGCCGGCCGCGCCGGGCGTGCCGCCCTGGTCCCCGGCCGCGGCGCTCCGTGTCGCGACGTGCGGTCCGGTCATGCCCGTGACGCACGCCGTGACGCTGCCGGGCGCGCCCTCAGCGGCGCCCGGCCGCAGCGGGCGCCCAGCCGGGGCAGGTTAGTGCGCCGGGGTACGCAGGGCAGCATGGCTGGCTCCTTATTCAGGTGGCCTTCAGCCGGGGGATGGCCTCGATCTTCCCCTAGCCGCCGGGTTTGGAAGTCCCGAATTCTACTATCTGACCGGTCACGGAAGTTTCCCGCCCGGCCTGCCCTCCCGGGGCGGCAGGCCGTGGCCGGCCGGGCCCCAGCCGGCCGTGGCCGGGCTGAGCACTGCGCGGACCGCCTGCTGTGGTGACCGTGACGGCCCCCCTAATGTGCCACGATTCCCGGCGCCCCGGCCCCGCACACCTGTCGGGCGCGCCCGCAGCGGCACCTCCGGGCCGCGGTCGCAGGGCCTTCTCACTCCCCGGCCCGTGCCCCGCCCTGTTCCCCGGCTTGGGCCCAGTAGAGGGCGGTGGCGTCGTCGCGGGCCTTGGACCGCGGCCAGCGGGCCCCGTCCGGGTCGCTGGCCTCGGCCGCCCGGACCTGGCGGATGAGCCCGGCCGGTCCCTGGTCGCGCAGGACGGTCACCAGGGCCGGCCAGCCGAGCACGTCGTAGACCTCGGTGATGCGGGCCGCGCCGTCACTGAGCAGGGCGATCCCCTGCAGGCCGTCCCGGGCCAGGACCACGTTGCGGGCCTGCCGGGCCGCGCCCGGATCGGTGCTGGCCGCGTGGTGCGTGTCGGTGAGCACCACCGGGTCACGGCCCTCGCCGTAGTCGGCCACGATGCTCGAGTCCGACAGCGCCAGCACCTCGAAACCGTCCTGGCCGGCCCGGACGGCGGTCACGGTGGCCGCCGGGGTGCGCGGGTCAGCCAGATCGCAGGTCTCCTCGTGGCAGGCCCGGACCCCGGCGATCGCGCCGGCCAGCGCGTCACCGAGCGGCGGGGGCGGATCAGCGGTGATCGCGGCCAGCAAGACGGTGCCCAGGGTCCGCGCGTACCAGGCGACCCCGTGCAGGCACCCGGTGCCGGCGCCGCGCGGGGTGGTGGTGCAGCCGTCCAGCAGCACCGCCGCCCCGGGCGCGGCCGCCACGAAATCCTCGTTAGGCCAGCCCGGCGTGCCGGGGTCGGTGGCCAGCGCGATGCGCATCCGCCGCTGCTCCTTAGCTGGGCCGGTTTAACTGGGCCGGTTAGATGGGCCGGTTAGATGGGCCGGGGCTCGACCGGTTCTTCGGTGTAACTGCCGCCGGGCCCAGGGCTGACCCGCCACGCGCGCTGGCCGGGCCGGATGCTGACCGCCTCGTGCAGGGCCGTGCCCCGGTAGTGCAGGCCGGTGCCGTCCTCGGTGGCGTACCCGCCGGGCAGGATTCCCTGGGCGACCATGGTCCGGTACACCTCGCGGCGAGGCTGCCCCGGGAAATCATCGTGCACGCCGTTACTGTAAGGCAGCAGGCGGAGGCCACCGGTGAACGGGTCGAGACGGTCACTGAACGAGTCGGTGGGGCCGCCCAGGTGCCAGCACAGGCTGCCGGCACTGGCCCCGGCCAGGACCACCCCGGCCGCCCAGCACCGGCGCAGCGCCCGCGGCAGGCCGTGGGCCCGCCACACGGCCATCAGGTTCACGACGCTGCCGCCCTCGACCAGGATGAGGTCCTGGCCGAGCAGGTGCGTGGCGGCGTCGGGGATGCTCGGCTGGGTGAACAGCCGCAGCACGCTCAGCTGGGCGTCCGCGCGCGCAGCGAACGTGTCTTGGTAGAAGTCGATGGCCGCCTGGGCGTCGCCGACCGCGGTGGGGACGTAGCACACCCGCGTGCGCCCATCATGCTCCTGGCTGGCCCGGGCCCGCCCGGCCCGGGCCAGCCGGGCTTCGGCGGCGAGACCGACAGCGTGCTCGACTAGCGCGGACGAATCCTGCTCCCCGTCCCCCGAATCCAGGACGCCGGAAAACGCGAAGATCTGCCGGAGCGGGGTGGCCATCGCCCCAGCCTAGTGACGCGGCTTAATGACGTGGCCTGATGACCGGCGGGGCACCTACGCTGGGCGCATGTTTCCTGCCAGCCACCTGCTTCCGTTCGCGCTGATCTCGTTCGTGCTGATCATCGTGCCGGGGCCGAACGTGCTGTTCGTGGTCAGCCGCTCGCTGATGCTCGGCCGGGCGGCCGGCGTGGGTACCGCCGCCGGCGGCCAGATCGGCGTCTACCTGCAGGTCGTGGCGGTGGCGTTCGGCATCGGGGCGCTGGTGGAGCGGTCGGTGGCCCTCTTTACGGTGATCAAGCTGGCCGGCGCCGCGTATCTCATCTACCTCGGCGTGCAGGCCATCCGGCACCGCGGCTCGCTGCGTGCGGCGCTGGACGTCGCCGCCGAGCCGAGGAGCTTCGGCCGGATCCTGCGGGACGGGATCGTGGTCGGGGCGAGCAACCCGAAGGTCATCGTGTTCTTCGCGGCCGTGCTGCCGCAGTTCGTGAACCCCTCCGCCGGGCACGTCCCGGTCCAGATGCTGGTGCTCGGCTCGGTCTTCATCGCCATCGCGGTGGTCTGCGACGCCAGCTGGGCGCTGGCCGCCGGGACGGCCCGGGCCTGGCTGGCCCGCTCCCCGCGCCGGCTCGAGATGGTCGGCGGGGCCGGCGGCCTGGCCATGATCGGCATCGGCGCCAGCCTGGCCCTCACCGGGCGCAAGGACTGACCCGCCCGCGCGGGCAGCGGTCGGCGGACCAGCCGGGGCGCGCACGAGTGGGGCGGCACCCCTCAGGCCGTGCAGCCGCGCGCACCCTCAGGCCGCGCCGGGTGAGGCCGCGCGACAGCCCGCGGCCTGCTGGTCGGGCTGCGTGCTGGTCAGGCGGCCAGGAGGTCGGTTGCGGGGAGTGGGCTGTCGAGGGTGAGCCAGCCGCCGGGGTGGGTGAGGTGGAGGGTGGCGTTGGGGTGGCCGGTGATCTGCCAGCCGAGCTGGTGGATGAAGTAGTGATGGTGCAGGTGGCAGAACAGCGCCAGGCCGTCGAGGCTGGTGGCGCCGCCGCGGGCCCACGGGGTGAGATGGTGGGCGGTGGCCCAGGCGGCCAGGGCGCCGCAGCCGGGCCAGCGGCAGCCGCGGTCGCGGGCTTCCAGGGCGCGGCGCAGCCCAGGAGGTTCGGTGCGCATGGTGCGGCCGACGCCCAGCGGCAGGCCGTCGCGCCAGCGGATCGCGCTGATCTGGGCGCCGCAGCACAACGCCAGGACCTGCCGGGCGGTCAGCGCCGTCCCGTGCCCGGTCTGCCCCGGCGGCGCCCCCGTCAGCCGGGCCACCGCCGCACCGACCGTCTGGCCGGCCCCGGCGCTCATCGCCTGGCCGGGTGCCAGGCCCGCCGCCGGGCCTGCCGCGTCCGGCAGTGCGGGCGGCATCGGCAGCGGCCTGGGCCAGGGTCTCGTCCCTGACCAGGATGCTGATGTGCGGCACGGTGCCGTGGCGTCCGGGGGCGGTGCCGCCGTCCAGGGCGGCTTTGCAGGCCGCGACCAGGCCATCCATCCGCCGCTGCGCCGCACTGCGGGCATCGGCCTGCCCGCCGGGCACCCCGAACGCCTCCGCAGCGGTCCGCACGATCTCATAGGAGACCGCGTCCCCACATGACCCCGACAGCACCCCCGTGCTGTCCAGGGTCAGCCCGAACGACAGGTGCCGCCGCTCCCACCGCCGCCGCTCCCGTTCCTCCGCCGCCTGCGGATCCGCCCGGGCCGCGACCTCCTCGGCGAACCGGCGGAACCTCGCGGTGTCCAGGCCCGGTGCGTGGTCGAGTAACACCTGCTCAGCGTGCGCGGCGGCCTGCGGGTCATCCAGGCACGTGGTGGTGAGTGTGATGACCTGCGCCTGGTCGAAGGAGATCACCCCCGCGTTCAGGGCCTGGCGGGTGGCGGGCGCCGGCCAGGCCGCGGGCGGTGGCCGTGACCGCGGCCGCGTGCCCCGGGCTCAGGCCACACCGGGTCCGCAGGAACGCCGACGCCGACGAGTGGCCGCCCTCGGCGGCGCCGCCGGTGGCGTCCAGCGCCCCGGCCAGGCGGGCCAGGTGTCCCTGGGCCTGGCTGATGAACGCAGCCAGATCGGTGATCTGGCCCATCAGCGCGGCCGCGTCCAGCACGGATGGGTCGAGGCCGGCCAGCTGGGCCAGGGCCGCGTCCCGGGGAGACTGCTCTGCTAAACACATATTCGAATCATCCCACCTGCCACCGACAAAACCACCCCTCAGAGGGTGCCGGGGTGCTGCCGGCCATGCCATGAGACGCAGACTAGGTGCTGGTGCGCTGGATAGTGGCCAGCCAGGCCTGCGCTTCCGTCCGGCCCTGGAAGTTGATCGCGAACGTCTCGGCGCTCACGCTGTCGATCGCCCAGCCGTCGCGGAACGCGGCGGTCAGCTCGTCCTGGCTGATCCGGCGCGGGCCCGCATCGCCCGGCTGCCGGTCGCTGAAGCACATCAGGTAGCAGATCGCCCCGGGCCGCATCACCGACGCCAGGCTGGCCACGTACCGGACCCGGTCGCCGTCGTCGAACACGTGGAACACGCCGCTGTCCACCACCGTGTCGAACGTCAGGCCCAGCTGGCCTAGGTCCAGCACGTCGGCGACCTGGAACCGGGCCGCGCTGCCGCGTTCCGCCGCTTTCCGCTGGGCCTGCGCGATGGCGGTCGGCGCGACATCCACGCCCAGGGCGTCGGCGCCGTGCTCCGCCGCCAGCATGGTGTTCTCCCCGGTCCCGCAGCCCGAGTCGAGCAGCCGGCCGCGGAGCAGGCCCTGGCGGGCCAGCCGCTCGAACACCGGCTGCGGGCGCCCGATGTCCCACGGCGGCGGCTCGTCGGCCCCGTAGACGGAGTCCCACCCCGGCTGAATCGTCATCCTGGCTCCCGTCGCCCGTAACCTGGCCGGGCTGGTCAGCCCCAGATCTTGCTGGCCGTCCCGGCGACGAGTTCCAGTTTGCGGCGCTCGTCGTCCACCGTCAGCTGGTTTCCGCCCGCGGTGGACGCGAAACCGCACTGGGGCTGACGGCGAGGTCGGCGGGGAGCCTCAACCCCCGCGGTCACCGGACCCGGCGCAGGACGCTGACCACCTTGCCGAGGATGGTCGCCCCGTCTCCCGGGATGGGAGCGAACGCCGGGTTGTGCGGGATCAGCCAGATATGCCCCTCGGACATCCGGTAGCTCTTGACCGTGGCCTCGCCCTCGATCATGGCCGCGATGATCTCGCCGTTCTCGGCCACCTGCTGCTCGCGGACCACCACCCAGTCGCCGTCGGCGATGGCCGCATCGATCATGGAGTCGCCGACCACCTTGAGCAGGAACAGGTCTCCCTCGCCCACCAGCTGCTTGGGCAGCGGGAAGACGTCCTCGACGGACTGCCGGGCGTCTTTCGGGTACCCCGCGGCGATCTCCCCGACCAGTGGCACATAGGCCGCGGTCGCCGCGCCCGCCGTGCGCACCGGCCCGGCCGTCTCAGCCGCCCCGGGGGCCACGCCGGGGTCGCGGGTCTTGCTGGCCTCCCGGGACCGGATCGCCCCGGTCGCCTGGCGGGGCTCGACGACCTCGACCACCGGGTGCCCCGGGGCCAGCACCACCGAGGACCGCGCCTGCCCGGCGGATTCGCTCAGCCAGCCCTTCTGCCGCAGCACCTGGATGTGGTGCTGCACACCCGACGGGCCCAGCCCGACCACCTCGCCGACTTCCCGGACACTCGGGGCGTACTTGTGCCGCTGCCGGAATCTCTCGATGGCGTGGAGCACGTCGCGCTGGCGCGGGGTGAGATCGCGCCCGGGGTCCGGCTCACCCGGCCCCGGAACCTGCGTGTCGCCGCTCATGCTGCTCATCAGACCTCCGCCTGGGCGGTGTGCGTGCTGAGACGCTAACAGCCCGCGGATCATTTGTCGAACGCAGTTTCGATAAACAATATCTAACGAAACGCTCTGTCGATCCCCCGTTCTAAGGTTAGCGGCCGTGCCCCGGAGGGTCCAGGCCCGGGGCCGGTCCCCGGCCCCGCTCACTCGCTGCGCAGAACCTGCCCGGCGTGCAGTCGCGCGGCGCGCCGCTGCGGCCAGGCGGCCAGCGCGTTCGCGGCCAGGAGCGCGGCCGGGCCGATGAGCAGCAGGGTCAGCAGGGCCACGGGCGGGTGGTACGCCAGCGGGGTGAAACCGGCCACCATCCGCCAGACGCCGCGGCCGAGCGCGATGCCCAGCGGCACCCCGAACAGCAGGCCGATCACGGCCAGCAGGCTGGCCTGGGTCATGACCACCAGCCGTGCCTGCCGGCGGGTGATCCCGAGCGCGCGGAGCACGGCCAGATCGTGGCGCCGGCGGCGGACGGCTATGGACAGGGCGTGACCGACGGCGCTGACGGCCAGCAGGGCCAGGAAGGCGCTCAGCGCGACGGGCAGCAGTTCGAGGTCCTGGATCTCCTGGACCTCGGGGATCGGGGCCGGTGGCGTGAAGGTGAAGGCCTTCCCGCCGGGGATGGCCGCGGCCACCGCGCCGAGCCGGCGCGCGACCGCCTGGACGTCGGCCCCCGGGCGCAGCGACACGGTCGCGGCGTGGAACTTGAACGCGTAGCGCGCGCCGCCGAAGATCCGGTTGTACCCGGCGGCCGTGAGCCAGGCCCCGTCCGCGTAGCCGTTGTGCGGCCCCGGGGGGACGAAGCCGATGCCGGTGACCCGGACGGCCTGGGCGATGGGGGTACCACCGGTGAGCCGGACCACCGAGCCCGGCGCCGCGTGCAACTCCTGCGCGGTCGTCGGGGCCAGCACGATCTCGTCCTGGTTGGCGGGCATCCTCCCGGCCGTGAGCACGACCGCCGGCCGCTTGCCGCCCACTGGCTGGTAGCTAAAACTCTCGATGGACACCTGGCCGGACTGGCCACCGCCGATGCGCGCGTCGTCCACCCCGGTCACGTCACGGTCGGCCGCCACGGCCCGCAGCACGCGGCCCGCCGGGCCGAAGTCCTGCCCGTTGTAGCCGAGGAAGGTGGTCAGCTGCCAGGTCTGGCCGAACCGCACCGGGTGGCTGGCGGCGTCGGAGACCCCGGCCGAGAACGTGAAGGCGGCCAGCACTCCGAGCACGCCGACGACCGCGCCCAGCAGGGCCGACCGGACCGGCACGGTGGAGCGCCCGCGGCCGGGCTCGAGCGCGAACCGGGCCCCCACCACGAGGGGAACCGGGAAGTTCGCGGCGGCGGCCGCCGCCGCGACCACGGACCGGCGCTGGGGTGCGGGCCTGCGCCCGGCGGTCAGCGCGGCCGCCGCCGCGGCCGCCGAGCCGGCCAGCACCAGGAGCGGGACGAGGACCCATCCCGGGCCCAGGACCAGCCAGTCCAGGCTGATCCCGGGGTGGGGCTCGGCGATCGACGCCAGGCCGATGGGCATCCACCGCGAGGCCACGATGGCGCCGGCCACGCCCAGCGTGCCGCCGGCCAGCCCGGCCAGGAACGGCCCGGCCGCGGCGGCCGCGATGGCCTGCTGGCGGGTCATGCCCACGGCCTGCAGCACCTGGAGGTCCGCCACGGTGGCGGAGGTGTAGCGGGCGATGGACTGGCCGATGAGGAACAGGGCCGCGGCGAGCGCCGCCAGGCCGAACGCCAGCAGGCAGGCCGCCTCGTAGGCGGTGACCCGGCGGACGGGATCACCGAAGTTCTTGCTGTTGTCCCACACGTCGATGTCGGAACGGCCGGTCACCCTGGCCAGGGCGGCGCGGAAAGCGGGGATGGCGGCCTCGCCGCCTCGGAGCCGGACCAGGGCGTTGATGTAGGTCTGCCCGGTCGTGCCCAGGATGCTGGCGCGGTACCGGGTGAACAGGGCGGGCGTGGACAGGATGCCGCCGGGCGAGCCTGGCGCGTCGGCGTCCAGATCCCACGGGCTGCGGATGACGCCCATGATGCGGGCCCGGATCCTCGGACCGGCCGGCGGCCCGGTGGATCCGTCGTAGCCCTCATTGGCCTGCGGCACGCTGGACAGTTCCAGGACCAGGGTGTCCCCGACCTGCTTGCCGGAGGTCGCGGCGAACTTGGGCGTGACGACGACCTGATCGGCACGGCGCGGGTTGAACATCTGGCCGGCCAGGATGACCGGGCGTTCTATGGTCCTGGCCATCTGGTCGTCGGCCAGCGGGAACCCGCTGCTGGCCGCCGTGTAGCCCTGGGCCTCGAACCCGAACGCGACGGGGAACTTCGTCAGCGCGGCGACGCCGGGCAGGGCCGCGATCCTGGCCCAGTCGAACCCGGGCTGGTTGGGCAGGACGGTGACGGTCGCGGGCAGCGTCCGGGCCGACAGCCGGTTGTAGGCGCTCGCACCGCGGCGGGCGCCCGCGATGGAGGTCAGGATGGTCGCGGTGGCCAGGGCGACGAGCAGGGCCAGGACAGCCAGCGAGCGCCAGCGACGGCGCGCGTCCAGGCGCAGCCAGGTCGCCGTGATCAGCACGGCCTGCTCCCCCGGCGATCCACGCGGCCCCGGACGCCCCCGCCATCCATGCGTACGAGTAGATGGCCTGAGCGGGTGAGCCGCAAGGGTAGCGGAACGACCAGTCCCGGGTGGCTACCACCATCCGGACCGGTGTGGTGGCACCCTGGGTCCGTGATCGGACGTCTGCACCACGTCATCGTGGACTGCCCCGCCCCGGCCGTGCTGGCCGCCTTCTACTCCGAGCTGCTCGGGCTGCCGGTGACCTGGCAGGAGGACGACTTCGCGGTCGTCTCGGCGGACGACACCACGTCGGGCATCGGCTTCCAGCTCGCCCCGGACTTCCAGCCGCCACGGTGGCCGGACCCGGCCTGGCCGCAGCAGATGCACTTCGACGTCATGGTCGATGACGTCGAAGCCGCCGGGCCGCGCGTACTGGCGCTGGGAGCCCGGCGGCTGCCCGGAGGAGACAGCTCCTCAGCGGTGTTCGCCGACCCGGCCGGCCATCCGTTCTGCCTGATCCCGCGCCCTTCGTGGGCCGCGCCCATCGGGGCCCAGCCGGGCGGTGCGGCGTGAGCGGCGCCGCCTCCCCCGGGTACCGGGCCGCATCGTAGAGTGTGCCCATGACGGGCGAATTGCGGCCGGCCGACCAGGGCGAGAACCCGGTACCGCGTGGTGAGCTGCGCGTGTCCTACGAGGACCGGGACCGGGTGGCCGAGGAGTTGCGGGTGGCCGCTGGTGACGGCCGGCTGACCGCGGAGGAACTCGACGAGCGGCTGGAGGTGGCGCTGACCGCGCGCACCTACGCCGAGCTCGCCTCGGTCACGAGGGACCTGCCGTCGGCCGCCGGGACCGTGCTGGGCGCCCCGGCTCCCAAGGACGTCGTCCGCATCGAGTGCCAGTCCTCCAGCGTGGAGCGCACCGGCCCGTGGCTCGTCCCGCGCCGGATGGAGATCAGGGTCAAGAGCGGCACCGTGACGCTCGACTTCACCGAGGCGGTGATCACGCAGCCGGTGCTGCCCATTGACGCCGAGGTAGGCGCCGGGTCACTCAGGCTGGTCATCAAGCCCGGCATCGTGGTCAACATGGACGAGGTGGCGGTCCGCAGCGGCAGGCTGGAGGTCAGGGCTCCCTGGGGCCAGGATGCCTCCGTGCTGCGGATCCAGGTGTCCGGCAAGGTCGGCAGCGGTCAGATCATCGCGCGGCCGCGGCGGCCGCCACGCCCTCCGCGGCCACCCCGGCGGACGTTCTGGCAGTGGCTGACCCGCCAGCCCCGCCCCCGCCCGGCCATCGGGCGCTGACTCCCTCCTGGCGCGCTGGCCATGACGCTGGCCGGGATAGCCACACTGCCGTGCCTGCTGGCCAGCTCGCTCAGCCCGCCAGACAACGGGTGCGCTGTATAAGCACGTCTGGCGCGGCATAGCCCACCGCTGACCGCCGCTTGGCGGGCTGCGGGTGATCAGGCGCAGCCGGCGCCTAGCTCGCGCTGATACCAGGTGCCTGACTTGCCGCCGAGGTCGGCCGGGCCGGCCGGGCCGGCCGGGATGAACCCGGCCTTGGTCAGCACCTTCCGGGACGCGGCATTCTCGCGGGAGGTGGCCGCCCTGAGTGTGCGCAGTCCGTGCCGCGCCGCCGCCAGCCGGCACAACTCCCGGACAGTGGCGGTCGCCACGCCGCGGCCGGCGACATGCTGGGCGACCCGGTAGCCGAGAGCCGCGGTGCCGTCCTGGATGTCGTACAGGTTGAACCGGCCCAGTACCGAGCCATCCTCGGCGACGAGCACGTAGAAGGCGCAGGTGCCGGCCTCCTGCTCGGCCAGCAAGGCGCTGTGCCGCTCAGTGAAATGGTCGTAGAACTCGTCGCCGCGGTCGGAGATCGAGGCAGCGAAGTAGTCGCGGTTCGCCAGTTCGAAGGCTAGGACCGCCGGGGCATGGCCAGCGTGCAGCCGCTGCAGTTCGGGCACGGCCCAAATCTACCCAGATGATGCCCGGGCGCCCGCTAGCCAGCCTGCGGCCCGGCGAAGGCCTGGCGGCAGCAGACCAGGAGCTCACGCAGGGCCGGGCTCTCGCCTGGCGCCCAGACCAGGGCGAGCAGCGCCGGGGACGCCACGTCCTCGATGGGCACCCCAGTCAGCCGGCCTGAAAACCCGGCCGCCATGGTCTCGGCGAGAATGGCCACGCCCAGCCCGCGCCCGGCCAGGTCGGCCACGGCTACCGGCGCACTCGCCTGGAAGGCAATCTCCGCCCGCCGTCCCTGGGCGGCGCAGGCCTGATCGAAAGCGGCGCGCACCCCGGTTCCGGCCGGCAGGCTGACGATCGGGTAGCCCGTGACCTCGGCGAGGGTGACGGCCTGGCGGCCCGCGAGCGGATGGCCGGGAGGCACCGCGGCGACGAGGCCGTCGCTGACGATCGTAAGGGCCTCCAGCCCGCCGGGCGGGGCACCGGCCGCGCCGATCAGGGCCAGGTCGGCGGCGCCCGTCCGGACCTGCTCTACCAGCCAGCCGGAGTTGCCTTCCACCAGCGTGATCTCGACTGGGAGGTGGAATGTGGGAGGGTATGGAATAGTGGGGTGATGGTACAGGTGTGATTATTGTGTTTATGTTTGTGGGATAGTAGTAAAAAAAATTCGGCGAGAATGGCCACGCCCAGCCCGCGCCCGGCCAGGTCGGCCACGGCTCCCGGCGCACTCGCCTGGAAGGCAATCTCCGCCTGCCGTCCCTGGGCGGCGCAGGCCTGATCGAAAGCGGCGCGCACCCCGGTTCCGGCCGGCAGGCTGACGATCGGGTAGCCCGTGACCTCGGCGAGGGTGACGGCCTGGCGGCCCGCGAGCGGATGACCGGAAGGCACCGCGGCGACGAGGCCGTCGCTGACGATCGTGAGGGCCTCCAGCCCGCCGGGCGGGGCACCGGCCGCCCCGATCAGGGCCAGGTCGGCGGCGCCCGTCCGGACCTGCTCTACCAGCCAGTCGGAGTTGCCTTCCTCCAGCGCGATCTCGATGCCGGGGTGGGCGAGGTGGAACGCCGCCAGGGCATCGAACAGCGGGGCGACGGTACAGGCCGTCACCATCGCGACCACGATCCGGCCGGACAGCAGCCCGGTCACGTCGTCCACCGCCGACCGGACCGCGGCCGCGGCCGCCAGCGCGGCCCGCGCGTGCGGCAGCGCCGCCCGCCCGGCCCCGGTCAGCGTGGCCACCCGGCCCGACCGGTCGATCAGCGGCGTGCCGAGGTCCCGTTCGAGCTGGCGGATCTGCGCGCTCACGCCGGACTGGCTGACGTGGACGCGCTGCGCGGCGCGGGTGAAGTTCGCTTCCTCGGCGACCGCGACGAAGTACTCCAGCTGCCTGAGTTCCATAACCAGCAATTCTAGTTATGAGAAAAACTATCTGTTGGACTTCTCATAGAAGTTCCGCCAGGCTGGGTAGTACAGCACCGGAAGAACCACGGACCGCCCACGGTCACCACGAGCCGCGCGGTCACGGGGGCCGCGGGAGCGGCCACCATGGCCGCGGGAACGGAGAACCATGCCTGCCGAGAAGGCCCACCGGCCGGAAGATCTGACCCGCCTGTTCGTGGCGTGCGCCAACGCCCGCGACGCGGCCGGGATCGCCGCGCTCTACGAGCCGGGCGCGGTGATGGCCTACCCGCCGGGCGGCCAGACGGCCGGCCGCGAGGCCATCCAGGCCCTGTGGGAGAAGGTGCTGGCCAGCGCCCCGCGTTTCGAGCCGGAGCCGCCGCTGCCCACCCTGGTCAGCGGGGACCTCGCGCTTACCACCACCGTGGCCCGGGACGGCACCGGGGTCCGGGTGCAGGTCGCCCGCAGGCAGCCCGACGGGACCTGGCTCCGCGTGCTCGACCAGCCCGAGCTCAGCCCGCAGGCGTAACCGGCGCGGTCGCCGGGACACCGGCCCGGCCCCGGGCACCTGGCCCCGGCCGTCCGCGCCAGCCTGGTCAGCCGGCGAACGTGTCGGGGTCCGGGCCGGTGCGCTGGTCCTTGTTCAGGGCGCTGATCGCCTCGACGTCCGCGCCGGACAGCTCGAAGTCGAAGATGGCGAAGTTCTCCCGGATCCGGGACGCGGTGACCGACTTCGGGAAGATGATGTCGCCGCGCTCGATGTGCCAGCGCAGCACGACCTGGGCCGGGGTACGGCCGGCCCGCTCGGCGATGTCCCTGATCGTCGGGTTCTCGAGCACCTCGCCCTGGGCGATCGGCGACCAGCCCTCGACCGCGATCTGGTGCTCGGCGCAGAACCCGCGCACGTCGTCCTGGGTGAGGTACGGGTGGACCTCGATCTGGTTGACGGCCGGGGGAATCTCAGCCTCCGCGTGCAGCCGCCGGATGTGCTGCGGCTGGAAGTTCGACACGCCGATGGAGCGGGCGCGCCCGTCGCGGTAGAACTCCTCCAGCGTCCGCCAGGTGGACACGAAGTCGCCGTCGTACCGGGTGGGCAGCGGCCAGTGGATCAGGAACAGGTCGACGTAGTCGAAGCCGAGCGCCTCCAGCGACCCGTCGAACGCCTTCCGGGCGTCGTCCGGGAGGTGCGCGTCGTTGTTCAGCTTGGTGGTGACGAACAGGTCGGTGCGGGCCAGGCCGGACTTGGCGACCGCCTCGCCGACCTCCTTCTCGTTGCCGTACATCTCGGCCGTGTCGATGTGCCGGTAGCCGGTCTGCAGGGCGGTGCTCACCGCCTCCACCGTGTCCGCCGGCTTGACCTGGAACACGCCGAAGCCGAACTGGGGGATAGTCCTGCCGTTGTTCAGCATGACGTCAGGTACTGCGTTCACCACGGATACTCCTCCGGAGATGTCTCGTCGCTCGCTGTGCGTACCGTTCTCCCCTGCCCGCTGGCCGGCGCTTCATCCCTCTAACGGCCCGTTCGCAGACTGACGTGCGGATACTGGTTCCTGTGCCTGCTGATGCCGTGTCCGCCGATCCCCCGCCGGGCCCCGTGACCGCGCTGCGCGAGATCGCCTTCCAGCTCGAACGGGCCGGGGCGCCCACCTACCGCGTCCGGGCCTTCCGGCGGGCCGCGCAGGTGGTGGGCGAACTGCCCGCAGGTGAGCTGGAGCGCCGGCTGGGCGACGGCACGCTGCGCGCGCTGAACGGGATCGGCGAGGCCACGGCCGGGGTCATCACGCAGGCGGCCGCGGGCCAGCAGCCGGACTACCTGGCCCGGCTGCTGGCGGAGCAGGGTGGCCCGCTGCCGGCTTCGGCCATGCGCGCCGCATTGCGCGGCGACTGCCACACCCACTCGGACTGGTCTGACGGGGGCAGCCCGCCGGGCGAGATGGCCGAGGCGGCCCGCGCGCTGGGCCACGAATGGATCGCGCTGACCGATCACTCGCCCCGGCTCACGGTGGCCAATGGGCTGTCCGCCGAGCGGCTGGAAGCCCAGCTCGCCCTGGTCGCCCGGCTGAATTCCGAACTCGCGCCGTTCCGCATCCTGACCGGCATCGAGGTCAACATCCTCGACGATGGCTCGCTGGACCAGCGCGAGGACCTGCTCGACCGGCTCGACGTGGTGGTGGCCAGCGTGCACTCCAAGCTCCGGATGCCCGCTGACCCGATGACCGAGCGGATGGTGGCCGCGGTCCGCAACCCGCACGTGGACGTGCTGGGCCACTGCACGGGCCGGCTGCTGGGCGGGCGCCGGGGCGGCCGGCCGGAATCGGAGTTCGATCCGGAGGCCGTGTTCGGGGCGTGCCGCGAGCACGGCGTCGCGGTCGAGATCAACTGCCGGCCGGAACGCCGGGACCCACCCGGCCGGCTGCTGGGCCTGGCCGCGGAGATGGGCTGCCTGTTCTCCATCGACACCGACGCGCACGCGCCCGGCCAGCTCGACTGGCTGGAGAACGGCTGCGAGCGGGCCGGGCGCTTCGGCATCACCCCGGACCGGGTGATCAACACCCGCCCCGCGGACGACCTCGCCGCCCGCGCCCGTTAGAGCTCGATCACCGTTATCCCGGCGCTGGCCGGGGGGCCGTCCATGGCGGCCAGGGCGGCACCGGCCTGGTCCAGGCCGGTCACCTGGCCGACGAGCACGCCGGGGCGCAGCGCGGCGTCGGCGACCTGCGCCAGCATGGCCGGGTAGTCCCGCGCCGCCATGCCGTGTGAGCCGTAGATCTCCAGCTCCCGGGCGATGACCAGGTCCATCGGCACCGGCGGCGCGGCGGCGGCCCCGAGCAGCAGGCCGACCTGGACGTGCCGCCCGCGGCGGCGCAGGCTCCGTACGGAACTGGCCAGCGTGGCCGGGGAGCCGAGGGCGTCGAGGGACACCTGCGCCCCGCCGCCCGTGACGTCCTGGATGACCCGGGCCGGATCGGTGTTCGTTGCGGAAAGAACTGCGTGCTCGGCGCCGAGGTCGCGAGCCCGGCCCAGGGCGGGGCCGGCCACGTCCACCGCGATCACCCGCGCGCCCAGGGCCACGCCGATATGCACGGCCGACAGCCCGACGCCGCCGCAGCCATGCACCGCGAGCCATTCCCCCGGGCGCAGCCGGGCGTGCCCGGTGAGGGCCCGGTAGGCGGTGGCGAACCGGCAGCCCAGGCTGGCCGCGGTCACGAAGTCCAGGGCGTCGGGCAGCGCGACCAGGTTGGTGTCGGCGGCGTGGATGGCCACCCGGTCGGCGAACGACCCGGGGCCGGTGAACCCCGGCTGGGTCTGGTCCGGGCAGACCTGCGTGTCGCCCGCCCGGCAGTACTCACACCGGCCGCAACCGCAGGCGAACGGCACCGTGACCCGGTCCCCCGGCCGCCACCGCGTCACCGCCGGCCCGGTCTGGGCGATGGTCCCGGCCAGTTCGTGACCGGGGATGTGCGGCAGCCGGACGGGCTCGTGCCCCTTCCAGGCGTGCCAGTCCGACCGGCACACCCCGGTCGCCCCGACGCTGATGACCACGCCGTCCTCAGGGCAGCCGGGCCCGGCCACCTCGGACACCTCCGGCCGCCCGCCGTACTCGCGGTACACCACAGCCCTCAAGTCGCGGCCTCCCGGGCTCGCATGCGTCAGCAGTTAGGATCCGACCCCCGCTGGGGGGTCTAAATCGAACTGCTGATCGATCCGGCAATGAGGATGACTTCGAGGGTGCGGGGGCCGTGCACGCCCTCGACCCGGTCGAGTTCGATGTCGCTGGTGGCTGAGGGGCCGCTGATCCAGGTCAGCGGGCGGTCCGGGCGCAGCCGGGCCACGGCCTCCGGGACGAGCGCGACCACCTGGGCCGCCTCGATCAGGCACAGGTGATAGTCGGGGATCAGGCTGAGGGCGCGGCGGCCCTGGCCGGGACCGGCGTCGAGGATGATGGTGCCGGTCTCGGCGATGGCCACGGCGGCGCGGGTGATGACGCCGTCCATCTGGTCCAAGTCCTGTGCGGACAGCCCGTCGTCGGTGATCAGCTCGACGCCGTCAAGCTGGCCGGGCCCGGGCTGGTCAAACCCGGGCAGGTCGAGGCCGGGCGGCAGCACCACTCGCCGCGCACCGCGCTCGGCCAGCGCCGCGCGCACGGTGTCCAGCAGTTGGGCGGGTTCGCTGCGCCGGACCTGGCTGCGGTAGTCGACCAGGCGCTCGGCCAGCCGGTCGAGCAGTGCGGGGGTATCGAGCTCGCCACGGGTCCGGTAGCCCGTGGCGGCCGGATCACCGGGCGGGTGCGCGCCGCCGCCGGAGTCGCCGCCCAGCGCGGTGCGGATCCGGCCGAGCACCTCATCCCGCGCGGTCAATGTGCCTCCCCGTGCTCGGCCTTCCACCATTCGCGGAAGGTCTGGGCGGGGGGCCGCGGCGCGTCGCGGGCCCCGGTCCAGGCCGACAGGGGCGGCGGCAGGCGGCGGATCCGGCCGCTGCGGCGGCCCAGCAGCCGCCCGGACCGCCCGGCGCGCTGCGCGGCCTCGAACCGGGCCGGGCTGGCCATCACCCACGCGGCGGCGGCCATGGTCACCGCCTCCGGGGTAGGCACGCGGCGCGTCTGCGCCACCTCGTCCACGTGCCGGGCCCGCAGGTGGACCAGCAGCGACGGGATGTCGATCTTCACGGGGCAGGCGTCGTAGCACGCCCCGCACAGCGACGAGGCGTACGGCAGCGAGGCGTTGTCCTCCACCCCGGTCAGCATCGGGGACAGCACCGCGCCGATCGGCCCCGGATAAACCGAGCCGTAGGCGTGCCCGCCCACCCGCTCGTACACCGGGCAGACGTTCAGGCACGCCGAGCAGCGGATGCAGTGCAGCGCCTGCCGCCCCTCCTGGTCGGCGAGGGCCGCGGTCCGGCCGTTGTCCAGCAGGACCAGGTGGAACTGCTGCGGGCCGTCGCCCGGGGTCACCCCGGTCCACATCGAGGTGTACGGGTTCATCCGCTCCCCGGTGGAGCTGCGCGGCAGCAGCTGCATGAACACGCCCAGGTCGTCCCACGTGGGCAGGAGCTTCTCGATGCCCATCACGGTGATCAGCGTGTCCGGCAGCGTCAGGCACATCCGGCCGTTGCCCTCGGACTCGACCACGCACAGCGTGCCGGTCTCCGCGATCGCGAAGTTGGCCCCGCTGATCCCGACCTTCGCGGACAGGAAGCGGCGGCGCAGGTACGTCCGGGCCGCCTCGGTCAGCGCGGCCGGTGAGTCGGTCAGCCCCGGATCCACGCCGGCCATCTCGCGCAGGAAGATCTCCCGGATCTCGGCCCGGTTCCGGTGGATGGCCGGGACCAGGATGTGCGACGGGCGGTCGTGCCCGAGCTGGACGATCAGCTCGGCCAGGTCGGTCTCGTGCGCGGTGATGCCTGCGGCGGCCAGCGCGTCGTTGAGCCCGATCTCGTCGGTGACGATCGACTTGACCTTGACCGCCTCGGTGGCCCCGGCCGCCTGGACCAGGCCGGTCACGATGCGGTTGGCCTCGTTGGCGTCCCGGGCCCAGTGCACCACGCCGCCCCGCGCGGTGACCTGCTCCTCCAGCTGCACCAGGTAGCGGTCCAGGTGGGCCATGGTCCGCGTCTTGATGGCCTGGCCGGCGTCGCGCAGCTGTTCCCAGTCCGGCAGCTCGCCCACCACCGCGGCCCGCTTGGCCCGGATCGTGCGGGTGGCCTGGCCGAGGTTGCGGCGCAGCTGGGTGTCGGCCAGCGCACGGCGGGCCGCGGCCGGGAACGGCTCGGTGCCGCGCAGGTGACCGACACCGCGCGGCGCGGTGGGCAGGCCGAGGAAGGTGGGCGCGCTCACCGTGTCTCCTCGAAGGTTCGCGCGTCCCCGGGGGCCGAGGCCAGGATCTCGGCCAGGTGCACGGTCCGGGTGCCCGCGCGCAGCCGGGACAGGCCGCCGCCGATGTGCATCAGGCAGGAACTGTCCCCGGCCGTGCACACCTCGGCCCGGGTGTCCAGCACGCTGCGCATCTTGTCGGCCAGCATGGCCGTGGACGTGTCCGCGTTCTTGACCGCGAACGTGCCGCCGAACCCGCAGCACGTGTCGGCGTCCGGCAGCTCGACCAGGTCGATCCCGGCCACGTTGCGCAGCAGCCGCAGCGGGCGGTCACCGACCCGGATCATCCGCAGCGAATGGCAGGTCGGATGGTAGGTGACCCGGTGCGGGTAGTAGGCGCCCACGTCCTCCACCCCGAGCACGTCGACGAGCAGCTGGGACAGCTCGTAGGTGCGGGCGGCGACCGCCTCGGCCCGGCGGGCCAGCGCCTCGTCCCCGTAGCGCCGGGCCACCATCGCGTGCTGGTGCCGGATCGACCCGGTGCACGAGCCGGACGGGACCACGATCGCCTCGCAGCTCTCGAACACCTCGGCGTAGTGGCGGACCAGCGGCAGCGCGTCGCGGGTGTACCCGGTGTTGACGTGCATCTGGCCGCAGCAGGTCTGCGCGGCCGGGAACTCGACCTGGTGGCCGAGCCGTTCCAGCAGCCGGACCGTGGCCCGGCCCGCCTCGGGGAACAGGGTGTCGGCCAGGCAGGTGACGAACAGGGCGATACGCATGACGTCAGCTTGCCGCCTCACTGGCCACGGGTGGCTCGCGCCGGGCCCGGATAGGCTTCACTGGCCACGGGTGGCTCGCCGGCCCTGGGCCGGCTGGACGCCCGTACCACCAGGTCCGGCTCGAAAACCACCTGCCGGTGCCGGTGCGTGCCGTCGCCCAGGGCTTCCTCGATCAGCAGCTGGGCCGCGGCCCGGCCCAGCTGATGGCGGGGCTGGCGGACCGAGGACAGCGGCACCGCCGCCGCGGCCGCGAAGTCCACGTCGTCGTAGCCCACGATCGCCACGCTGTCGGGCACCCCGATCCGGTGCGTGGTCATCTCCTGCAGCACACCCAGGGCGAGCAGGTCGTTGGCGCAGAACACCGCGGTCGGGCGGGCTCGCCGCGGGCCGGCCGGCCAGCGCCGCGCCCGCCCGCTGCCCCGCGGTCACGTTCAGCGCGGGGGTCTCGATGACGAGCAGGTCAGCGCCGCTCGCCCGGCCCGCTCCAGGGCGCGGACCGCCCCGTCCCGCCGGTCGCTGACCTGGCGGACGCTCATCGGGCCACCCACGAACGCGATCTGCTGGTGGCCGGCCTCCAGCAGGTGGGACACGGCCAGGTCGCCGCCGAGCACGTCGTCCACCGACACCGAGCACTGGCCGCGGGACGGCGACCGGCTGTCCACCAGCACCACCGGGGTGCCGCGGCGCTGCACGCTGGCCAGCCGCTTGTCGGCGCCGGACACCGGGGTGATCAGGATGCCCTGGACACGGTGCTCCTCCAGCACTTCGAGGTAGCGGGATTCCTTGGCCTTCTGGTCGTCGCTGTTGCACAGGATCACGGCCAGCCCAGCCTCGCTGGCCTCGTCCTCCACACCGCGCGCGACGTCGGTGAAGAACGGGTTGGCGACGTCCAGGACGACCAGCCCGATGGTGCGGCTCCGGCAGGCCCGCAGCTGGCGGGCCGACTCGTTGCGGATGAAGCCCAGTTGCTTGATGGCCGCCTGGACCCGGGTGCGGGTCGGCTCGGCCACCACTTCCGGGCGGTTGAGCACGTTGGAGACAGTGCCGAGCGAGACGCCGGCAAGGGCGGCGACCTCCCTGATACTGACCGGCGTGTCCGCCACGGCTCCTCCTGTGCGGTCAGTGTCGTGCGGTGCGCTGGAACGCGTCAACCAGACGCGCCCCACGGGACCGACAGCCGCCCGATGAGCCGTGACCAGCCCCCCAGCCGCCCCGGGAACCACGCTGGCAGGCCAGCGTGCGCCCAGGCTTGGCCAGCACAATAGCGGCCGGGAAACCTGTCGGTAACGATTCGGGCATCGCTGCGGACCTCTATTGACAGGGTCGTGACTTCGCTCGACACTGCTTCACATACTTGAAACGTTATAGCACATTCTCCTTCAGGCACCCCCCGCTGGCCTGCTGCCGGGCCGGGGCGACCCCCACCCACAGACGAGAGGGGACCGGGCTGTGACAGCTGGCGACGGCCACGATGGCGGGCCGATCCCGCCCGGGACCCCATCGCCGGAGCCCCCGGAATCTGAGGCTTCCGGGGTGACCCGCCCCGGGATCCCGGACCCGGAGGCGGCCGCGGACGCCGACGCGGGCACCTCCGCGGGCGCGGGCGCAGCCACCGGCGCGGGGACAGCCCTGGCCGCGGGCGCCGTCCCGGTCCTGGCCCTGCACGGTGCGGCCAAGTCATTCGGCGCGGTGCGCGCGGTCACCGACGGCACGATCGACCTGTACGCCGGCGAGGCGCACGCCCTGCTGGGCGAGAACGGCGCGGGCAAGTCCACCATGGTGAAGATCCTGGCCGGGGTGCACCAGCCGGATTCCGGCGAGCTGCTGATCGACGGGACAGCGGTCAGCCTGCACAGCCCGGCGGACGCCCAGAACGCCGGGATCGCGGTCATCTACCAGGAGCCCACCCTCTTCCCCGACCTGAGCGTCGCGGAGAACATCTTCATGGGACGCCAGCCGTTGCTGGCCGGGCGGCGGATCGACCGGCGCCGGATGCACGCCGAGTCCGCGGCCCTGTTCGACCGGCTGGGGGTCAAGCTCGACCCGGGCCGGATCAGCCGCGGGCTGTCCATCGCCGACCAGCAGATCGTCGAGATCGCCAAGGCCCTGTCGCTGGACGCCCGGGTCATCGTGATGGACGAGCCCACCGCGGCGCTGTCCGCCACTGAGGTGGCCCGGCTGTTCGACGTGGTCGCCGCGCTGCGCTCCGGCGGCGCGGCGGTGCTGTTCATCACGCACCGGCTGGAGGAGGTCTTCGAGATCTGCCAGCGGGTGACGGTCATGCGCGACGGCCGGCACGTCCTGACCAGCGAGCTGGCCGGGATGACCGCCGACGACCTGGTGCGCGCCATGGTCGGCCGGAAGATGGAGGCGCGGGCGGCCGGCGAGCGCGGCGTCCCCGGCGAGCTCGTGCTCCGCGTGGAGCACCTGACCCGGGAAGGCGTGTTCACCGACATCTCGCTGGACGTGCGGGCCGGCGAGATCGTGGCCCTGGCCGGCCTGGTCGGGTCGGGCCGCAGCGAGGTGGCCCGGGCCGTGTTCGGCATCGACCGCTACGACGCCGGCCGGGTCGTGATGCGCGGCCGCGGGCTGCGCCGCGCCTCGCCCACGGGCGCGATGGCCGCCGGGATCGGCTTCGTCCCCGAGGACCGCCGGCAGCAGGGCCTGGTCATGGACATGTCGGTGCAGCAGAACGTGGCGCTGGCGTCGCTGGGCCGGCTCCGCCGGGCCGGCCTGGTCCGGTCCGCGGCCGAGCGCGCGTTCGCGGCCGACTGGGCGGTCCGGCTCAACCTCAAGTACGGCCGCCTGGTTGACCCGGTGTCCCGGCTGTCCGGCGGCAACCAGCAGAAGGTCGTCCTGGCCAAGTGGCTGGGCCGCCAGCCCGCGCTGCTGATCGTGGACGAGCCGACCCGCGGCATCGACATCGCGACCAAGGCCGAGGTACACCGGCTGCTGGTCCGGCTGGCCCGCGACGGGGTCGCCATCTTGATGATCTCCTCCGAACTCCCCGAGGTGCTGCACATCGGGGACCGGATCCTGGTCATGCGGGAGGGCCGGCTGACCGCGGAGCTCGGGCACGCGGAGGCCACGGAGGAGAAGATCATGGCCGCCGCCACCGGCCAGCTGCAGGAGGCGTCATGACGACCACCGTGACCGAGCGCCAGCCCGCGGGCGCGCCGCCCGGCAGCGGCTCCCGCAGGCTGACCGAGCGGGTGTTCCGGGTCCGGGAGTTCGGCATCATCGCCGTGCTGCTGGTGTTCGTGGCCGTCACCACCAGCATCCAGCCGTCGTTCCTGAACCAGCAGAACCTGCAGTTCCTGCTCATCAACACCACGGTCTACGCGCTGCTCGCGCTGGGCGAGACCATGGTCGTGGTCAGCCGGAACGTGGACCTGTCGATCGGCTCGGTGCTCGGCCTGTCCGCCTACGTCTCGGCCGGGATGTTCGGCCATCACCCGGGCATCCCGATCCCGCTCGTCTTCCTGATCGGCCTGGGCATCGGGCTCGCCTGCGGGATGGCCAACGGGCTCATGGTCGCGGTCGGGCGGGTGCCCAGCCTGGTGGTCACGCTGGCCACGCTGTACATCATCCGGGGCATCGACATCCTCATCGTCGGCGGCAACGAGGTGACCGCGCAGACGCTGCCGAACTCCTTCACCAACATCCCCCGCGCCACCGTGCTCGGCGTCCCCTACCTGGCCATCGCGATCGCCGTGGTGATCGGGATCGGCGCGTACTACATGCGAGCGTTCCGGTCCGGCCGGGAGCTCTACGCGATCGGCTCCAACCCGGAGGCCGCCCGGCTGGCCGGCATCGGCGTCGGCAGGCGGATCTTCACCGCGTTCGCGCTCAGCGGCGCGATTGCCGGAGTGGCGGGGGTGCTGTGGGCCGCGCAGTACCAGACGATCGACTCGACGGCGGGGACCGGCTACGAACTGACCGTTATTTCCGCGGTGGTTGTAGGCGGCGTGGCCATCTTCGGCGGGAGCGGGAGCGCGGTGGGGGCGGCGGTCGGCGCGCTGCTGCTGTCCAGCATCAACTCCGCCCTGAACGTGCTGGGCATCGAGCAGCTCTGGCTGGAAGCCATCTCCGGCTTCCTGCTGCTGGTGGCCATCACCCTGGACCGGGTCATCTCGGTGAAGCTCATGGCCGCCCTGCGACGAAGGAGCCCCGGCGTTGGAACCTGATCCGAACACGCGCGCCTCCGCGCCCGCCGCCGCCCCGGTGGACCCGGCCAACGCGCCGGGCGAAGGGGACTGGCTCCGCTCCGCGGCCCGTGGCTCGGTGCGCTGGGAAACCGGCCTGCTCCTCCTGGTCGTCGCCATCATCATCTTCGGCGCCGTCACCTCGCCCCAGTTCCTGACCAGCGGAAACTTCTTCAACACCGGCGTCACCTCGGGCGAGATCGCGATCATGGCGCTGCCCATGACGCTGATCATCATCAGCGGCGAGATCGACTTGTCCGTGGCCTCGATCCTGGGCATGTCCAGCGCCCTGCTCGGTGTCCTGTGGAGCCACCACTGGCCGATGCTGGCCATCTTCGTGGTGGTCGCCCTGCTCGGCATCGTGGCTGGCCTGATCAACGGGCTGCTGGTGACCCGGGTCGGCCTGCCCTCGCTGGCGGTGACGATCGGCACCCTGGCCCTGTACCGCGGGGTGGCTCTCATCCTGCTCGGCGCCAACACGGTCTCCAACTTCCCCGCGACCTACACCAACATCGGGGTGCTGCCGCTGCCGCACACCCAGATCCCCTGGAACATCGCGATCTTCGTGGTGCTGGCGGTGGTGTTCGGGATCGTGCTGCACGCCACGGCCACCGGGCGGTCCATCTACGCGATGGGGGCCAGCCCCGAGGCCGCGCTGTTCGCCGGGATCCGGGTCAAGCGGGTCAAGACCATGCTCTACGTGGTGTCCGGCCTGGTCTGCGCCATGTGCGGGGTGCTGTGGACGTTCCGGCTGGCCACCGCGGTGCAGAACAACGGCCTGGGCCTCGAGCTGGACGTGGTCGCGATCGTGCTGCTCGGCGGGGTGTCCATCTTCGGCGGCAAGGGCACGCTGGCCGGCGTGGTGCTGGCGGTGATCGCGTTCGCGGGACTGCAGAACGCCCTGCTGCTCACCAACTTCAACCAGGAGGCCACCGGCATCGTGATCGGCGCTCTCCTGCTCATCAGCGTGTTCGCCCCGAACGTCGGGCGGCTCCGGCAGCTGGGCCGGCCCCGGTGGGCCCGCGGCCGGGGCGGTCACCAGTCCCGGAGCGGGCACCAGTCCCCCGCCGTCGGCGGCGGGACATGATCAGGCCCGGCCCGGGGACACATCCCGGCACGGCCGAGCCGCACCAGGGCGGCCCACCACGGCAGCCGTCCCACGCCCACCGCACCGATCCGACTCACAGCCCGGGCCAGCACGAAGCCCGGGCCAGCAGAGCCCGGGCCAGCACAGCCCGGCCAGCCAAGCCCGGGCCAGCCAAGCCCGGGCCAGCAGAGCCCGGGTCACACCCCCGCTCAGTCTCCCGCACGAGCACGGCCCCGATTGAAAGGATTCACATATGAGACGCTCAATGAAGAGAGCCTTCTGGGCACCCGCGGTGCTCCTGGTCGCCTCCGCGACCCTGGCCGCGTGCAGTTCGTCGGGGGGCGGGTCCACCTCGTCCGGCTCCTCGGCCTCCGCCTCGTCCGGTTCCGGGGCCTCCGGCTCGCTGAAGACCGGCCTGAAGGTCTTCATCATCCCGAAGAACCTCGGAAACCCCTACTTCACCACCGCGGACAGCGTGAAGTCAGGCGGGGCCATGGCCGCCCTGTCGACGCTGGGCGAGACCGCGACCGAGACCAGCGGGACGGCGGCCACGCCCTCCTCCCAGATCCCGGCCCTCCAGGCGGCCATCACCAAGGGCGCTAACGCGCTCATCGTGTCGGCCACCGACCCCAACGCGCTGTGCCCGACCCTGAAGGCCGCCATGGCCAAGGGCATCACCGTGGTCACCTACGACTCCGACGCCCCGGCCTGCCGGAACCTGTTCGTGAACCAGGCGTCCACCGCCCAGATCGGCACCAGCGAGGTGGACCTGCTGGCCAAGGAGATCCACGACAGCGGGCAGATCGCGATCGTGTCCGCCGCCGCGTCGGCCACGAACCAGAACCAGTGGATCGGGTACATGAAGCAGCAACTGAAGAAGTACCCGAAGATGAAGCTGGTCTCGACGGTCTACGGCAACGACGACCCGACCACCGCCACCCAGGTGACCCAGGGCCTGCTGCAGCACTACCCGAACCTCAAGGGCATCATCTCGCCCACCACGGTCGGCATCCTGGCCGCCGCCCAGGTGGTCTCGTCCTCCAAGTACAAGGGCAAGGTCATCGTGACCGGGCTGGGCACGCCGGACTCGATGAAGAAGTACGTGGCCAACGGCGTCGCCCCGGCGTTTGAGCTGTGGAACCCGGCCGACCTCGGCTACCTGGCCGCGTACGCCGCGGTCAACTACGCCTCCAAGAAGATCACCAACGCCGCGGGGCAGTCCTTCACCGCGGGCAAGCTCGGCAAGTTCACGGTCGGCTCGGGCGACAGCATCCTGCTGGGCCCGCCGTTCGTGTTCAACAAGGCCAACATCAACAACTTCAACTTCTAACCCGCCCGGGCGCGCGTGATCATGGGATCACTGGGGTCCTGACCCCACCAATCCCATGATCACGCCGCCCTGGCCCAACCCCCCCGCGCGAGGAGGATCCCGTTGGAGCGGGTCTGCTTCCTGGGCCGTGTCCGGCCCGACCGGCTGGCGGAGTACCGGCGGCGGCACGCCGCCGTGTGGCCGGAGATGCGGGACGCGCTGCGTGCCGCGGGCTGGAGCAACTACTCGCTGTTCCTGACCGACGACGGGCTCGTGGTGGGCTACCTGGAAACCGGCGACTACGCGGCGGCCCTGGCGCGGATGTCGGACACCGACGTGAACCAGCGCTGGCAGGCGGACATGGCACCGTACTTCGCGGATCTCGGCGGCCAGCACCCCGACCAGGGTTTCCGGAGGATCGACGAGATTTTTCACCTGGACTGAGCCTGCCGGACCGCGCGCCCCGGGACCGTGAGCTGGACGAGATCTGCTGCTGGAGATGACCTGAGATGCCTGACCTGACCGCCGTGAAGACCGCCCTCCGGGCGCAGCGGATCGAACTCCCGTCCTGGGCCTTCGGGAACACCGGGACCCGGTTCAAGGTGTTCGCCCAGCCGGGCGTGCCGCGCACCCCGCAGGAGAAGATCGACGACGCGGCGCAGGTGCACAAGTTCACCGGGGTGGCCCCGACCGTCGCGCTGCACATCCCGTGGGACAGGGTGGACGACTACGCCGCGCTGGCCGGCCACGCCGCCGCGGCCGGCGTGGCCATCGGCACGATCAACGCCAACGTGTTCCAGGACGACGACTACAAGCTGGGCAGCGTGGCCAACCCTGACCCCCGGGTGCGCCGCAAGGCCGTGGCCCACCTGATGGACTGCATCGACATCATGGACGCGACCGGGTCCCGTGACCTCAAGCTGTGGTTCGCCGACGGCACCAACTACCCGGGGCAGGACGACATCCGCGGCCGCCAGGACCGCCTGGCGGAGGCCCTGGCCGAGGTGTACGCCCGGCTCGGCCCGGCGCAGCGGATGCTGCTGGAGTACAAGCTGTTCGAGCCGTCGTTCTACACCACCGACGTGCCCGACTGGGGCACCTCGCTGCTGCACTGCCTGGCGCTCGGGCCGCAGGCTGAGGTCGTGGTGGACACCGGCCATCACGCGCCCGGCACGAACATCGAGTTCATCGTGGCCCTGCTGCTGCGGGCCGGGCGGCTGGGCGGGTTCGACTTCAACAGCCGGTTCTACGCCGACGACGACCTGATGGTCGGCGCGGCCGACCCGTTCCAGCTGTTCCGCATCCTGCGCGAGGTGGTGGCGGCGGACGCGCTGCGCCCGGAGCGCGGCATCGCGTTCATGCTCGACCAGTGCCACAACATCGAGCCCAAGATCCCGGCCCAGATCCGCTCGGTGATGAACGTCCAGGAGGCCACGGCCAAGGCGCTGCTCATCGACACCGCCGCGCTCGCCGCCGCGCAGCAGGCCGGCGACGTGCTCGCCGCCCACGGCGCGTTCATGGACGCCTACAACACCGACGTCCGCCCGCTGCTCGCCGGGCTCCGCGAGGACATGGGCCTGGACCCCGACCCGATCGCCGCCTACCACGGCTCCGGCTACGCCGACAAGATCATCGCCGACCGGGTGGGCGGCACCCCGGCCAGCTGGGGCAGTTAGCTGCCGCAGCCGGAAGAGCCAAAATTCCAAGGCACGCAACGAAAACCGTCCCGGGTCAGTCCCCCGAGAAGGAGTCATGACATGGCCGCGCAGGTACCGCCCGAAGTCACCGAGCTGCTGCAGCGCAGCAACCGGCTCGGGTCGGATCCCCGCAACACCAACTACGCCGGCGGCAACACCTCGGCCAAGGGGACGGCGGGTGACCCGGTCACCGGCGAGCCGGTGGAGCTGCTGTGGGTCAAGGGGTCCGGCGGGGACCTGGGCACGCTCACCGCGGACGGGCTGGCCGTGCTGCGGCTGGACCGGCTCCGCGCGCTGACCGGGGTGTTCCCGGGGGTCGAGCGTGAGGACGAGATGGTCGCGGCGTTCGACTACTGCCTGCATGGCCTGGGCGGGGTGGTGGGGTCAGGGCTAGCAGAGCGCGGGGTGGTGGGGTCAGGGCTAGCAGAGCGCGGGGTGGTGGGGTCAGGGCTAGCAGGGCGGGGCGCGGCGCCGTCGATCGACACGGCCATGCACGGCCTGGTGGACGCGAAGCACGTGGATCACCTGCACCCTGACTCGGGGATCGCGTTCGCCACCGCGGCCGACGGCGAGGCGCTGACCCGGGCCTGTTTCGGCGACCGGGTGCGGTGGGTGCCGTGGCGGCGGCCCGGGTTCCAGCTCGGCCTGGACATCGCCGCGGTGGCCCGGGAGCACCCGGAGGCGATCGGGGTGGTGCTGGGCGGGCACGGGATCACGGCCTGGGGCGCGACCAGCGAGGAGTGCGAGGCCAACTCGCTCGCCATCATCGCCGACGCCCAGCGGTACCTGGATGCCCACGGCGCGCCGGAGCCGTTCGGCCCGGTCATCCCGGGCTACGGGCCGTTGCCGGAACCGGAGCGGCGGGCCCGGGCGGCGGCACTGGCCCCGGTGCTGCGCGGCCTGGCCTCCACCGACCGGCCGCAGGTCGGGCACTTCACCGACAGCCCGGCCGTGCTGGACTTCGTGTCCCGGCGCAAGCACCCGGCGCTGGCCGCGCTGGGCACGTCGTGCCCGGACCACTTCCTGCGTACTAAGGTCCGCCCGATGGTTCTGGACCGGCCGCCGTCGGCCCCGCTGGAGGACGTGACCGCCCGGCTGCGTGAGCTGCACGCCGCCTACCGGGAGGACTACCGGGCCTACTACGAGCGGCACGCGGGCACCGGCACGCCGCCGATGCGCGGCGCGGACCCCGCCATCGTGCTGCTCCCCGGCGTGGGCATGTTCAGCTTCGGCGCCGACAAGCAGACCGCACGGGTGGCCGGCGAGTTCTACGTCAACGCCATCAACGTGATGCGCGGCGCGGAGGCGGTGTCCTCCTACTCCCCCATCCCCGAACGCGAGAAGTTCCGCATCGAGTACTGGGCCCTGGAAGAGGCCAAGCTCCGCCGCCGCCCCAAGCCGAAGCCGCTGGCCACCCGGGTGGCCCTGGTCACCGGGGGCGGATCCGGCATCGGCCGGGCCATCGCCGAGCGGCTGGCCGCCGAGGGCGCCTGCGTGGTGGTGGCCGACCGGGACGGCGCGGCCGCGCAGAAGGTCGCGGAGTCCCTCGGGTCCGGTTATCTCAACCCGGGCGACGCGGCCGTCGCGGTCACCTCGGACGTCACCGACGAGGACAGTGTGGCCGGGGCCTACCAGCAGGCGGCGCTGGCCTTCGGCGGGGTTGACCTGGTGGTCAGCAACGCCGGGCTGTCCATCTCCCGGCCGCTGCTGGAGACCAGCCTGGACGACTGGGACATCCAGCACGACGTCATGGCCCGGGGCTCGTTCCTGGTCGCCCGGGAAGCGGCGCGGACCATGCAGGCCCAGGGCCTGGGCGGCGACATCATCTATATCTGCAGCAAGAACGCGGTGTTCGCCGGGCCGAACAACGTGGCCTACGGCGCGGCCAAGGCGGACCAGGAGCACCAGGTCCGGCTGCTCGCGGCGGAGCTGGGCGGGTCCGGCATCCGGGTGAACGGGATCAACCCCGACGGGGTGGTCCGCGGCTCGGGCATCTTCGCGGGCGGGTGGGGCGCGCAGCGGGCCGCGGTGTACGGGGTGCCCGAGGAGGAGCTCGGCGCGTACTACGCGCAGCGCACCCTGCTCAAGCGGGAGGTGCTGCCCGAGCACGTGGCCGCCGCGGTGATCGCGCTGACCTCCGGTGACCTGGCCCTGACCACCGGGCTGCACATCCCGGTGGACGCGGGCGTGGCCGCCGCGTTCCTGCGCTGAGGTCAGGGCGATGGGCGCAGCGCCGAGGGGGACGCAGGCCAGGGGGGCGGCGGCCGCCGGAGCCGCGGTAGCCGCGGTGGACCTGGGCGCGTCCGGCGGCCGGGTCATGGTCGGCCGGGTCAGCGCTGGCCACCACGGTGCTGACCAGCTCGCCCTGCACGAGGCGCACCGGTTCCCGAACACGCCGGTCCGGGTGCTCGGCACGCTGCACTGGGACATCCTCGGGCTGTACCGGGAGATGGTGGGCGGGCTGGGCGCGGCGGCCCGCTCGTTCGACCTGGCCAGCGCGGGCATCGACTCGTGGGGCGTGGACTACGGCCTGCTCGACGCGGGCGGGGCCCTGCTCGGCAACCCGGTGCACTACCGGGACAGCCGGACCGAGGCCGTGGTGGACGACGTGCTGGCCAAGGTCCCGGCGGCGGACCTGTACGCGGTGACCGGGATCCAGCAGATGCCGATCAACACGATCTACCAGCTCGCCGCGGCGGCGCGGACCCCGCAGCTGGCCGCGGCCCGGACCCTGCTGCTGATCCCCGACCTGCTCGCCTACTGGCTGACCGGCGAGGCCGGCGCCGAGGTGACCAACGCGTCCACCACGCAGCTGTACGACACCCGGGCCCGGGACTGGGCCTGGGACCTGATCGGCCGGGCCGGGCTCCCGGCCGGGCTGTTCCCGGCGCTGCGCCAGCCGGGCAGCGTCATCGGGACCCTGCGGCCGGAGCTGGCCGGGGAGCCCGGGCTCACCGGGCTCGGCCCGGACCGGCCGGACGGGCCGCTGCCGGTGATCGCGGTGGGCTCGCACGACACGGCGTCCGCCGTGGTCGCCGTGCCCGCGGAGGGCCATAGCTTCGCCTATATCTCCTGCGGCACCTGGTCCCTGGCGGGCGTCGAGCTGGACCAGCCCGTCCTGACCGAGGCCAGCCGGGCGGCCAACTTCACCAACGAGACCGGGGTGGACGGCACTATCCGCTACCTGCGCAACGTGATGGGCCTGTGGCTGCTCCAGGAGTCGGTCCGCACCTGGGCGGGTGCCGGGCAGCCGGCGGACCTGGGCGCGCTGCTGGCCGAGGCGGCCCGGCGGCCGGCGCTGCAGGTGGTGGTGGACCCCGACGACCCCGCGTTCCTGCCGCCCGGGGACATGCCCGCGCGGATCGCCGGGGTGGCCCGGCGGACCGGCCAGCAGCCGCCGGCCGATCCCCCGGCCGTGGTCCGCTGCATCCTGGACAGCCTGGCGCTGGCCTACCGGGCCCGGCTGCGTGAGGTGCAGCAGCTGTCCGGCCGGGCGGTGGACATCGTGCACGTGGTGGGCGGCGGCGTGCGCAACACCCTGCTCATGCAGCTCACCGCCGATGCCTGCGGCCTGCCCGTGGTGGCCGGCCCCGCCGAGGCGGCCGCGCTGGGCAACATCCTGGTCCAGGCCCGCACGCTCGGCGCCGCGCCCGGCGACCTGGCCGGCATGCGCGCCCTGCTGCGCGCCACCCAGGAACTCCGCCGGTTCGAGCCGTCCAGGCCGGGCACCAGGGCGTGGGACGCCGCGGCCGCCCGGATCGGGCTCTAGAGGCACCGGCCCAGCCGATTTCCCGCCGATTGTGGAGGTAGCGCGATGGGAGACCTCAACCCCCCTAGTGCGGAGCTGTCCTTAAGCGCTGAGGAGGTCGAACTGCTCCGGCTGCTGGGCCAGGGCCTGCCGCTGGGGACGGTGGCCCGGCGGCTGCGGACCTCGGAACGGACGGTGCGGCGCCGGACCAAGGCGATCTGCGACCGGATGGGCGTGGACTTCCCCATCCAGGCCGTGGTCTGGGCCGCCCAGCGCGGCCTGATCGGCCCGTGACCAGGCTGGGGCCCGTGCCGGGGCCGGGGGCCGGGCGGCGGCCGGGGCGGGGCCCGGGCCGGGCGGCGGCCGGGCGGCCGCTAGCGCACGCTGACGGCGGCCTGACCCGGAGCCAGCGGAACCGGGCGCCCGTTGACCGTGACCGAGTAGCGGGCGGCGCCCGGCGGCAGCACCACGGTTCCCGTGCTGCCCGGCGGCGCCGCGACCGCGATCGCGAACCCGCCCGGGCCGCTGGCCCACCTGACCGTGATGTCGCCGTGCGGCGTCGGGACCGCGCCCTCGGCCCAGCTGAGGCCGCCGGGCTGCGGGGCGACCCGCCAGGTCGCGTACCCCGGGCTGGCCGGCGTGACGCCCAGAACGTAGGAGGTGAGCGCCGGCGTAGGGCCCGTTGACCAGGCGTGGGCCAGGCTGGTGCCGCCGCCGTTGAGGGTGCCGTCCGGGGCCAGCTTCTCCCACAGGGTGCCGCCGTCCGGGCCGGTGGTCATCGGCCCCCACTCGCCCCGAAGGAGCTGCAGGGCGCCCGCGGTGTCCCCCGAGAGGAACCTGGCGTCCAGGTCGGACGAGCCCGCGAACGGGCTGATGATCTGGGTCGACCCGGCCGGGACGGGAGAGGAGACGCTCAGGTCGCCGTGCGCGCTGCCGAGCGCCTTCGTCATCGCCGCCACGATGCCGGCCTGCCGGGCGGCCGGGGCGATGCCGTACAGGATGACCGCGGAGTTCGCGTCCTGCGCGATCGAGCCCCGGTCCGTGGTGGCGATGTCGTAGGCGTGCGTCGAGGGGTCGTAGAGCTGGGCGTTGATCTGGGCCTTCACCCGGGCGGCGAGCTGCGCGTACTGGGCGGCGAGCGCGCCGTGGCCGAGGGCCCCGGCCAGTTGCGCCGCGTCCGCCAGCGTCTTGTAGTACAGCGCGTTGTAGAACGTGACCACGCCGTCGTGGCGCTCGATGTTCCAGTTCAGGTCGTCGGCCGGGGTGGTCACGAACAGCCCGTCGGAGTTGGCCTGGGCCAGCTCCCAGGCCATCTCACGCTGGACCGCCGGCCATTCCTGCGCCACGAACGCCTTGTCGCCCGTGTACGTGTAGTAGTCACCGACGTCGCTCACGAAGTACAGCGAGTAGATCCCGAGCGGCACGGAGACCTGGCCCGGGATGAGCCCGCCCGTGTTCGGCACCCCGGGCTCGGCGAACGGTGACACGTACCCGCTGGTCAGCTGGGTACTGCCCAGGAGGTCCAGGGACCCCCTGACGTAGGAGGTCGCGTCGTTGGTGTCGTACAGCGTCTGGGCCGCGACGCTCAGGTCGCCGGTGAACGTGGCCCGGTCCCGCTTCGCGCCGTCCAGGATCAGGTCGGCGGTCGGCGTGCCGGGCGGGTAGAAGCCGGCCAGCGCGGACGGCGAGGCCAGCGGGCTGGCGTAGAGCCGCGTGCCGTCCTGGGCGGTCACGGCCAGGTCGCTGACGTTGGCCGAGCCGGTCCCCGACTCACCGAAGCCGACCGTGCCGCGGGCGAACGCGGCGTCGGACACCGAGCCGATCACGGTGCCGCCGATGGCCACGGTGATCTTCGGCCCCTGCACCGTGGTCGAGATCCGGTAGGCCTGGTTCTGCTGGACCGGCGAGGGCACCGGGAAGGTAGCGAGCGTCGTCGCCACGCCGTGGCTGACCTTCGCGATGACCACCGTGTCCGGTGAGCTGGAGGCGCTGGCCGAGTTCAGGGTGAGGGCGTACTGGTCCAGGTCGTCCTGGGCCCGGACCGACCACGACACCTGCCCGCTCACGATGTCCGCGGTGAACGCGGCGGTGTAGTTCTGCCAGCGGCGGCCGACCCGCAGGACGCCGTTGTTGGTCGGCGAGCCGATGAAGCTGCTCCGGGCGGTCAGGTTCATGGCGCCGTTCCCGATGGCCCACTGCCCGCTCGGGGTGCCCGCCAGGTCCTGGGTCAGGTTGAGCGTGTAGGCCCCGGCGTACCACTCCCGGTTCAGGGTGGCGTCACTCGACACGAAGTAGCCCCGGTAGGTCCGGGGGGTGCCGTCGTAGGGGGTGTACCGGATCCCGGCCGACGAAAGGCTCACGCTGCCGGGCGAGGTCAGCGAGATCTCCTGGTACCTCTCGCCGCCCTGGATGTAGCGGTTGGTGATGACGCCGGGCCCGGACACGGTGTAGCTGTCCGCGCGGCCCGGGTCGCCGTTGGCCCCGATGCTCGGAACGCCGCCGTCGCCGCCGGGCGCGATGTACTGCGCGGCCTCGCTGTAGCCGGCCTGCATCGTCGGGGAACCCGAGGCCGCCGCGACCGTGAACGAGGGAATGCCGCCGACATCACGCCCGTAGTCGAGCACGATGCCGGTCTGGCCCGTGTCGCCCGCGGCGCGGGTCAGCGTGGTGTCACCGTGCCCTCCGGCCACGATCCCGCCCGGGTTGATCACGGTCCCGCTCACGCTGACCACCCGCACCGGGGTCAGGTTCAGGGATGCGGGCGCCTCGACGTACTGCTGCCAGTCCGGCGCCGCCGGCCAGGCGGGCCGCCCGCCGCCCGCGCCCACGGACGCTCCCGCGCAGACGGGGCTCACGAACAGGGCCGCCGCCACGCTCACGCCGGCGGCCAGCCTTCCCGGTGTCCTCATCGCGAACGGGTCCTCTCGACGCAGGCAGGCCGATCATGGCGAGTGTTGCCCGCCTGAGAACACGCCGGCAATGATTTGGCCGGTACCGGCCACCGAGGGCAGGGAGGCGCCGTGCCCGCTGACCGTCCCCCAGCTCCTGGGTCCTCACCCGGCGCACCCCGGGAGCTGCGGGCGTCCGATGCGGACCGTGACCGGGTGGTCGACGTCCTGCGCGAGGCCGCGGCCGATGGACGGCTGACCCCGGAGGAGCTCGATGAGCGGCTGGGGCTCGCCCTGTCGGCCCGCACGTTTGGCGAGCTGGCCCCTCTCACCGCGGACCTGGGTGCCGCACCGGGGCGGCCGGGCGGCCTCACGGCACAGGCTCCGGACGTGATCCGGATCAGCCCGCGCTATGGGGCGGCCGAGCGCACCGGTTCATGGCTGGTCCCGCGGCGGCTGAAGCTCCGGCCGAGATGGTCCCGGGTGAGCCTGGACTTCACCGCCGCGGTGATCACGCACGAGGCGCTGGACATCGTCATGAACATGCGCGGCGGCGCCCTGGTCCTCGTCACCGGCCCTGGCATGACCGTGGACGCCGACCGGCTATCGGTCCGCTACGGCCACGTCAACATCCGCGCCAGCAGCCACCCCGCTGAGCCGGTCAACTTCCGGGTCCACCTCTGCGGCCGGATGCTTTACGGCACGATCGAAACGCGCTGACCCGCGCCTGGGCCGGCCCTACCGGCGCAGGACGTTGAAGGCGAACAGGCTGCCGCGGTGGTACCCCTGGGCGTACAGGATGTGCGTGCCCGCGGTCGTCACCGCGGTCTCGGTGATCAGCAGCCAGGGCCCGTACCCGGCCAGCTGGTAGCGGTCCTGAGCGGCGCGCGGCAGGTCCACCGCCTGGAGCCGGGCGGAGGAGGAGACCATCAGGTGCCCGTGCGCGGCCAGCAGGTCGGTGATCGAGCCGGCCCAGTTCACGTGCTTGACCGGCCCCGGGAGGCAGTCCCGCGGGATGGTGTCCACGCTGTAAACCAGCGGGTCGTCGCCGTGCGAGCGGAGCCGCTCCAGCCGGATGACCGAGCCGTCCGCGCCGAGGTCGAGCGCCTCGCGCTCGCTGTCGGTGGGCTTGTCCTCGGTCACCGACAGCACCAGCGTGCCGGCCTCGAAGCCGAGCGCGTCGAGCATGCTGGTGGTCGACTCGAACCGGGTGATGGGCCGCTCGATGTGCAGCGCGCTGAGCGAGGACAGGAACCGGCCCCGCCCCCGCTCGACGAGGACGAGGCCGTCCTGCTCCAGCAGCTTGAGTGCTTCCCGGGCGGTGCTGCGGCCCACCCCGCACAGCTCGGCGATCTCCGCCTCGCTGGGCACCCGGTCGCCAGGACCCAGGTGGCGGGTGCGGAACAGCTCGATCAGCTGATCGCGTACCTGCGCCGACATCGGCCGACTGTCTGGCATCCGGTCATCCTTGTCCGACGAGGCCAGCGCAGCACTGGCTCACGTAGTCTAGGCCGCTCCCGCTGGCCCAGCCGCCGCCTGGCCTGGTCGCCCGTCTGGCCGCCCCGCCTAGCCGGCCTCCGGATCCGCCGCCCGGGGGGACGACACGGTCAGCCCCTGGTCGGCCGCGAGGTCCTCACCGACGCGCCGGACCAGGCCGGGCAGGAACGCCACCGCGGCCACGGCGACCGCGACCCAGATCCCGGCCGCGATCGGCAGCCAGAACCCGGCGCCGGTCGGGTAGGGGATCACGTTGCGGAAGATGGTGTAGCCGAGGACCACGACCGTCACGACCGGGATGGCGATCTGCCACTTGGGCACGGTGGTGGACATGGTCAGCATGCGCGCCGCCCCGATGGTGGCCAGGATGTAGGCGACCAGCACGATGAGCGTGCCCACCTCCCCGGTCCAGTCCCAGGCGTTGAAGATCGAGGTGGAGATGACCCAGCCGAACGCGACGGCGGAGAGGGCCATGATCACGAACGCGGCGGTGATGGCGCCGACCGGAGTGCCGAACCGGGGGGAGACCTTCCGCAGCGCCTGGCCCCGGCCCGGCGCCGAGCGGGACATCGCGTAGATCATGCGGGACGAGCCGACCACGCAGCCGATCGCGCCGGCCAGCGCGGAGACCATGGTGCCGATGGTGACCACGTCGCCGACCCAGGACGAGATGTACGCCGACCCGAGCCCGCCGAACAGCGACCCGCTGGCCTCAAAGCGGGCCAGCCCGGCCTTGTCCGCCCCGTAGCCCATGACCTCCACCGCGGCGGCGAACACGTAGAACGTGCCGCCGATCAGCACCGTGCCGAAAATGGCCTTGGGGATGGTGCGCCGGGGTTCGCGGGCCTCCTCGCCCATGGTGGCCGCGCCCTCGAAGCCGACGAAGGCCAGGATGCCGAACACCGCGCCGAGGAACAGCGCCGACGGGCTCACCCCCTTGGCCGGGGTGAACACCGACAGGGTGAAGTGCTGCCCCTGCGGGCCGCCCCCCGAGGAGATCTTGATGATCACCACGATGCTGATGATCAGGATCAGCAGCACGGTGATCGCCTCGAAGAGCAGCAGCAGGTCGGTCCCGCGCCGGGCCGGGATGACGGTGATCGCCGTGGCGATGGCCAGCAGCACCAGGGTCACCACGTAGGGCAGCCACTGGGCCGGGTTGTGCACCCCGAGGTTCTCCAGCAGCGAGTTGAAGAACACCGCTGCGGCGTAGCAGCTGCCCGCGCCGAAGATCAGGTAGCCGCCCAGCAGGCACCAGCCCGCCACCGCACCGGCCCGGGCGCCCAGCGTCGCGCCGACGAAGCCGAACACCGACCCGGCCGTGTTGAAGTGCTGGCTGAGCCGGACGAAGCTGTAGGACAGCAGCAGCACGGCGATCGCCGAGATGAGGAAGGCCAGCGGGACGGCGCGGCCGACCGAGGGCTCGGCGCCCTGCGGGTTCAGGTTGGCCGACAGGCTGAGCCCCATCACGCCGAGCGAGACGGCCAGCACCTGCCATGACCCGAGGTTGCGGCGCAGCCTGGGCTGCCCCGCCGTCGTGGGTGTGGCGCCCGCGGCGCCGGGATCCTGGATCCGGTCCGTAGTCATCCGCGAACCCCCAACTACCGGGGCCGGGGCGCCAGCCAGGGCGGCCCGCCAGCCTGGCCCCGGCCAGCGAGACCCAGCCCACGAGGCACGCAACCTGTCTGACATCCTCGGCCGTATGTCTGTGTGCTGAATACCATGCAGCAAAGGGGCAAACCCGTCAATACTTGATTCACCCTGATCGACCAGGTAGCTTCACGCTTGTTCGGAGAGACCTCCCACATGTCAGACAAGTAGGTCGTGTGCATGACTCTCGCTGTGGTTACCGGCAACGCCAGCGGTATCGGGGCGGCGATCGCCGACGGCATCGGTAAGGACTTCCCCGGCGCGACGGTGGTGGGCTGGGACATCGCCGGCTCTCCCCCGGTGGACGTCGGGGACAGCGCCGCGGTCCGCGCGGCCGCCGAGGCGCTGCCGGGCCCGGTGGACCACGTGGTCCTCGCGGCCGGGGTGTCCCGGATGGCGCCGCTGGTCGAGACGACCGACGAGGACTGGGACTTCCAGCTCCGGGTGAACGCGTTCGGCGTGTTCAACTGCCTGCGCTCGCTCGTCCCGCTGATGCGCGACGGCGGGGCGATCGCAGTCATCGACTCCTGCGGCGGGCTGCGCGGCGCGCCCCTGCTCTCCGCGTACTGCGCGTCCAAGTTCGCGGTCACCGGCCTGATCGAGGCGGCCGCGCCGGAGTTCGCGCTGCGGCAGATCCGGATCAACGGCGTGTGCCCGATGTACGTCCGCACCCCGATGCAGCAGCGTGAGCTGGCCTGGGAGGCGGCCGCGCTCGGCAGCACCCCGGAGGAGGTGCTGGCGGGCTACGCGAGCAGCACCCCGCTGGGCCGGGTCGCGGAGCCGGAGGACATCGCGGCCACGGTCTCGTTCCTGCTCGGCGACAGCAGCCGGTACATGACCGGGTCGATGCTCACGGTCAGCGGCGGGGCTCACCTCGGCATGGTGTACCAGCCGAAGGCCACGGCGTGAGCGCGGGGGAAGTCAGTGACGCCAACACGGGGAGCACGGCCATGACGGAGACCACGGGTGTGACCGGGACCACGGGCGTGACCGGGACCACGGGCATGCTGAACTTCGACGAGGCCCGGTTCCTGCGCATCCAGGCGGGCGCGGTGGAGCGGGCCGCCGACCTGGCCGGCACCGTCGACAAGTGCCTCGCCGACGGCGCGCAGAACCTGTTCTTCCTCGGCTCGGGGGGCGCCGGCATTCTCATGCAGCCCGCGGCGCAGCTGCTGGCGGCCCAGTCGCAGTTCCCCGCGTACCTGGCGCTGCCCGCCGAGCTGATCGCGCTCGGCTCCCGCCATCTCGGGCCGCACTCGGTCGCCGTCATCCCGTCCCTGTCCGGCACCACCCCGGAGAGCATCGAGGTCCTCGGCTTCGCCAAGCGGGCCGGGGCCACGGTCATCGCGCTCACCGGGCACGAGGACACGCCGCTGGCCCGGGGCGCGGACTACAACGTCACCAACTTCGCTGCGGACGACACCTCGAGCGAGTCCTACTACCTGCAGTCGCTGGGCATCGCGCTGGCCGTGCAGCGGGCCCGGGGCGAGATCACCGACTACGACGAGGTGCTGGCCCAGCTGCGCGCGCTGCCGCCGTTGCTGGTCGGGGTGAAGCAGGCCGCCGAGGCGGCCGCGCCGGACCTGGCCGCGGCCATCGCGGCCGACCCGTTCCACATCATCACCGGAGCCGGTTCCACCTGGCCGCAGGCCTACTACTACGGGATGTGCATCCTGGAGGAGATGCAGTGGATCCGGACCCGGCCGGTGCACGCCGCGGATTTCTTCCACGGGACGCTGGAACTGGTCGAGCAGGGGGTCAGCGTGATGCTGCTCAAGGGCGAGGACGCCGCGCGCCCGCTGGCCGAGCGGGTGGAATCCTTCGTGCCCCGGTACTCCAGCAAGCTCACCGTGCTCGACGCGGCCAGCTACCCGCTGCCGGGGATCTCGCCCCGGGTCCGCGCGCTGATCTCGCCGGCCGTGCTGGCCACGGTCCTGGAGCGGGTCAGCGCCCACCTGGAGGTGCTCACCGGGCACCCGCTCACCACCCGCCGGTACTACCGCCGTGTCGATTACTGAGCCGTCCGGCACGGTGTCATCAGGCACGGTGTCATCCGGCACGGTGTCATCCGGCACGGGGCCGGCGCCGGTCATCGCGGCGGTCGGCGACAACACCATCGACGAGTACACCGGCGGGCAGGCCGGGCAGCTACGTCGGCGGGAACGCGCTGAACGTCGCGGTGAACTGCGTGCGGCTCGGCGTGGCCGCGGAGTACTTCGGCGCGGTCGGCCCCGACCCGCGCGGCGATCGCGTCCGGGACACGCTCCAGCGCCAGGGGGTGGGGACGGGCGGGCTGGCGGTGCTGGACGGGGTGACCTCGGTCTCGGTCATCCGGGTGGACGAGACCGGGGACCGCCACTTCGAGCACGAGGACTTCGGGGTTTGCGCCCGCTACGCGCCGGGTGAGGAGGACCTGCGGCGGCTGGCCCGGGTCAGCGCGGTGCACATCGGGCTGCTCCCCGATCCCGCGCCGCTGCGGGAGTGGCTGCACGCGTGCGGCGTGCTGGTCAGCCAGGACTGCGCGGTCACCGCGGGCTACGAGCACCTCGACATCGCCTTCTGCTCCGCCGCGGCCGCGGCGGGCGATCCCACGGACATCGCCCGCCGGGCGGTAGCCGCCGGGGCCCGGCTGTGCGTGGTGACCTGCGGCGCCGACGGCAGCGTCGGGTACGACAGCCGGACGTGGTGGCGGATGCCGGCGCTCGGGGTCCGGGCCGTGGACACCACCGGGGCCGGCGACAGCTACATCGCGGGCTTCCTCCGGGCCCGGCTGGCCGGCGCCGACGTACCGCAGGCGATGGCCGCCGGGACGGCCAGCGCCGCGCTCACCTGCACGCACCACGGCGCGTGGCTCCAGCCGCCCGCGCCGCTCCCCGTTACCCGGTAGCAGCCGTGCCGGCCGGCACCCCGGCGCAGCGTCCCGGGTTCACATCAGCCGGGCCGGGCGGCAAAGAAGCCCACGAGGTTCGCGGTGGCGCGGCGGTCGCGGGTGACGGTGATGTGTCCTCGTCTGGGGTACAGCTGGAGCTGGCTGCGGGGTATCAGGGCGGCCGTCTCCTCGAACAGCCCGGGGCTGTAGTAGCGGTCGCGTCCGCCGGCGATGATCAGGGTCCTGGCCTGGATAGGGTGCTCGCAGGCGGCGAGGTCGAAGCCGTCCTCGGCGTCGATGGTGGCGATCAGGTCGGCCGCGGCGGCCGGCCCGGTGATCACGCGGTGCGCCGCCGCCCAGCCCGCCGCGCGGGTCAGGGTCCGCACGCCTGCCGGGGTGACGCCGCCCGCGATCACAGCGACAGCCTGACGCGTTGAGCCCGCTCGCAGCAGGGCCGCCACCCGGGCCTGTATCTCACGGCCGGCCGGGCCAAGCCGGCACGCGGTGCTGACCAGCGCCAGGCGCTGGACGGTGTCGGGATGATCCGCCGCGAGCTGCTGGGCGATGCTGCCGCCCGTCGACACGCCGACCACGTCCACCGGCCGACCGAGATGCCCCCTGATCGCCTCGGCGTGCCAGGCGGCCAGCTCGCTCATGGTCAGCCCCGGCGGCTGGCCCGCCCAGCGGTTGAGCACGACCAGGCGCCGCTGGCTGGCCAGCTGGCCGACCGGGGCCAGAACGCTGCGCACGAGCCCGTCACCGGCCTCGCCCGCCACCGGGGACAATCCCGCGAGCAGCACCAGCGGCTGGCCCGCCCCGACCGCCGCGTACGGGATCGCTCCCATCCAGCCGCGCTCGATCTGCGCGCGCCTCATGGTCCGGCCATCGGCGGCTAGCCGCCGATACGGCGGGCCCGCTGGTCCACGCCCATCTCCCCGTAGGGATAGTCCGCGGGGCGCGGGTCGCTGGCCACGTCCAGCGCCACCAGTTCCTCCGTGGACAGGCGCAGGCCCGCGGCCCGCAGGTTGACCTCGAGCTGCTCAGTGGTGCGGGCTCCCAGGATGGTGGACGTGACCCCGGGCCGGCCGGTCACCCAGGCCAGGGCCACCTCGGCCATGGAGACCCCGCGCTGCTTGGATATCTCCTGCACCGCGCCGATGACCTCCCAGGTGCGGCCGGTGCCGCGCCGGCCCCAGGCCTCCATGCCGCGGTCCGGGTCGTCGCCCAGCCGGGTGGCACCGGACGGCCGCTCGTCCCGCCGGTACTTGCCGGACAGCCAGCCGCCGCCGAGCGGGCTCCAGGGCAGCAGCCCGAGTCCCGCGTCGATCGCGGCGGGCACGATCTCCCACTCGATCTCCCGCACCAGCAGGCTGTACTGCGGCTGCAGGGTGACCGGCGCGGTGAGGTTCAGCTCGCGGGCCAGGTGCACGGCCTTGGTCAGCTGCCAGCCGGTGAAGTTGGACAGCCCGTAATAGCGGATCTTGCCGGCCCGGACGAACCCGTCCAGCGTGCGCAGGGTCTCTTCCATCGGCGTGACCGGGTCGAACGCGTGCACCTGGTATAGGTCAACCGCGTCCAGCCCAGCCGGCCCAGCGACGCGTCGAGCGCCCGGGTCAGGTGCCGGGCGGACAGGCCCAGGCCGTTGGGTGACGTGTCCGTGGCGAACCGGCCCTTGGTGGCCAGCACCACCCGGTCGGTCACGTCGGCCGGGCGGGCGGCGAACCAGCGGCCGATCATTTCCTCGGAGGTCCCGCCGTTGTACACGTCGGCGGTGTCCACGAGCGTGCCGCCCGCCGCCACGAACCGGTCCAGCTGCTGGTGCGCCCCGGCCTCGTCGGTCTCCAGGCCGAACGTCATGGTTCCGAGGCAGAAGGCCGATACCGCGCAGCCACTGCGTCCCAGGGTGCGATAGTCCATACCCGCCACCCTATGCGGGCGGCTGGCGCCGTTCCGGGCTCACCAGACGTCGCCCTCGCGCCAGTCACAGGTCAGCTCGCGGGAGGCATCCAGCGGGGCGGTCACCGGCAGGACGTAGATGCTGCCCTCTTCCTCGGCCGTCCGGAGGATGCCCGCCGGGGTGAGCGCCGAGCAGGGGCCCCGCCAGCGCAGCCAGCCCCGCGCCGCGTAAAAGGGGGCCCCGGCATCAGTAGACCCCAGCCCGCCCACCTCGTAGGCGCCGCGGATGATCCGCTCGGCGGCGTCCATCATGGCCGCGCCGTGGCCGCTGCGCTGCCGGTCCGCGCGGACGGCGACCGCCTCGACGTAGCCGGTGCGCCACGCCTGGCCGCCGTGCAGCAGCTGCCGCTGGATCACCGACGCGTGGCCGATCAGCTCGGCGCCCTCCCAGACCAGGGCGTGCATCCCGCCGAGGGCGTGCTCCCAGTCCTCGTCGGTCATGTCGTCGAACACGTCGTCCAGCAGGGCCCGGGCCGCGCGGCGGGTGTCCTCATCGAGGTCGGCGGAGTGGGCGACCCTCAGCTCCGCGGCCTGCGTCACCGGCCCTCCGCCGGGCCGTCCGCGAGTTCCTGGGCCGCGGCCCGGCCCGCGTCGGCGGTCCGGCGCAGGAAACCGGCCAGCAGCTCCGAGCTGCGCCTCGTCGTACTCACCGATGATCTGGTCCATCGCGGAGTTCATCCCCGAGTAGAGGCCCAGGACCTCCGCGCCGCGGGCCCGCTCGGCCCGGATGAGGACCCCGCGCCGGTCGGCGGGGTCGCGCTCGCGGACGATCCAGCCGCCCCGCTCCAGCCGGTCCAGGATCCCGGTCAGGGTGGCCGGGTGCAGCCCGGCCCGGCGGGCCAGCGCGCTCGGGCTGAGCGGGCCGTCCCGGCTGATCAGGTCGAGGCACTCCAGGTCGGTGCCCTTGAGCTCCAGGTGCCCGCGCACCTGATGGTTGAGCAGGGAGAGCTGGACGGCCGCGTCCCGCAGCGAGGCCCGGACCTCCCGGTCCAGCCGCCGGCGGTGCCGCGCCGCCCCCTGGCTGGCAGATTCTACTGGCTTCATATAATATGAACTCCATATTGTACGGACTACAAGAGATAAGGTACCTCATGGAGCTCACCATCTTCGGTGCGACCGGCGCCACCGGGACGTGCCTCACCGAACAGGCCCTCGCGGCCGGGCACGAGGTCACGGCCGTGGTCCGCGACCCGGCCCGGCTGCCGGTTCCCGGCTCGCCCCGGCTGCGCGTCGTGACCGCCGGCCTGATGGACCCGGCTGCGATCAGCCCGGCGGTCGCCGGGGCTGACGCGGTGTTCGCCGCGTTCGGGCCGCGGGGCACCGGGCCCACCACCGTGCTGCGCGAGGGCACCCGGAGCGTGATCGAGGCCATGCGCAAGGAGGGCACCCGCCGGCTCGTCCTGGTCAGCGGGTCCATCGTGACCGACGAGGGCGAGGGCCCGGCCATGCGCTACCTGGTCAAGCCCCTGGCCCGTGGCACGCTGCTGCGGCACGTCGCCGCCGACATGCGCGGCGCCGAGGAGGAGATCCGCGCCAGCGGGCTGGACTGGACGATCATGCGGCCACCCCGGCTGACCAGCGGGCCGGCCACCGGGACCTACCGCACCGCGACCGACCGCAACCTGCCCCGTGGCGTCACGGTGTCCCGCGCGGACCTCGCCGCGGGCATGCTCGCCGTCATCGCGGACCCGGCGGCCATCCACCACCACATCGGCATCGCCCGCTGATCCGGCCCCGCGGGGCCAGCCACCCGGACCGGCTCCGCCGGCCCGACCCGGTGCTGCCGGACGGCTCTGAGGCCTTCCGCTTCTAGGTTTCCCGTCGGCGGGACGACGAGTTGACAGTTCGGTCAACGAACTATCCGGGTAAGCTGAGGGCATGCCGCTGCCCAAGGACTACTCCGGCCAGCAGTGCTCGCTGGCCCGGGCGCTGGAGATCGTGGGCGAGCGCTGGACGCTGCTGATCGTGCGGGACGCGTTCTTCGGCGTCCGGCGCTTCGGTGACTTCGTCACGCACCTGGGCATCCCCCGGGCCGTCCTGGCCGAGCGGCTCAGCTCACTGACCAGCGAGGATGTGCTCTCCGGCACCGGGGGCGGCCACGGCCACACCGAGTACGTGCTGACCAGCAAAGGGCTCACCCTCTGGCCGGTGGTGCGCAGCCTGCTCGCCTGGGGTGACGAGCACTACTCCGAGAGCGGCCCGCGGCGCGTGTTCCAGCACGCCGCTGACGGTGGCCCGGTCGGCCGCGACGGGACGTGCAGCACCTGCGGGCAGGACGTGCCGGTCCAGGACCTGCTGGTCGTGCCCGGCCCGGGCCTGGCCACCAGGCCCGCCCGCACCGACCCGGCCAGCGCGGCCCTGGCGGCGCCGCACCGGCTGCTCGAACCCGTGCGGGCCTGATCGCTAGGCCGTCTCGCCGCCGGGGGCACTCCCCTGGGCCATGGCCACCGCGGCGGACCCGTTGGCGGTGATGCTGGCCCCGGGGGCAGCCGGGTTGACGATCAGGATGTTGCTGCTGGCGTGCCGCCACAGTTCCTGGCTGGCGCTGGCGTCCATCAGCGCGGGCAGCCCGCCATGGGTCGGCGCCCCGACCACGATGGTCGTCGCCCGGATGCTGGCCGCGTACCCCGCGATGAGCCGCCCGGCCCCGCCGTGATCGGCCGCATGCAGCAGCACCTGGCCCTCGGCCGGCACGTGCTGCGCGGACAGCCGGTCCAGGTGCGCGCGGACCAGTTCCCGCGCGGCGTGCAGATCCTCGGCCTCGATGCCGGCGCCCCCCGCGGTGGCGCCCTCCCGGGCGTGTACCACGTGGACGATCTGCCCCCCGGCCAGGGCCAGCCGTGCGGCGGCCTCGGTGACCAGCCCGGCGACCGGCGACTGGTCGATGGCGGCGAGGATCACGCCCTGGCTGGGACGGTACCCGGGCTGCGGCGCCGGGCCCGTCACCGGGATCATCGCTGTGGCCGGGCCGCCCGCGGGCACCGTGCTGGCGCCCGCGGGGGCGGCGGCGTGGGCCGTGACCTGCTCGGCCTGGACCCGCTCGGCGTCACTGAGCAGGCGGTGCGCCGTGGCGAGGACGACGATGCCCAGGGCGATCGCGCCGGAGGCGATGTAGAACGGCACGTGGATGTTGAACGCGATGACGAGCCGGCCGGCGACGTACGGCGCCAGGCCGCCGCCGATGAACCGGACGAAGCTGTAGGCCGCCGAGGCGACCGGCCGCTCGACCGGGGAGACGGTCATCACCGCCTGGGTGGTGACCGTGTTGTTGATCCCGATGAAGATGCCGGACGCGATCACGGCCGGGATGAGCACCGCGTTGTCCGTGGTCCAGATCGCGATGACCAGCACGACCACGGCGAACGCGGCCAGGTTCAGGTACATGGTCCGGGCGATGCCCAGCCGGCCCTGCAGCGCGGGCGCGCCGAACACGGCGAACAGGGCGACCAGGATCCCCCAGCCGGTGAAGACCAGGCCGAGCTTGATGGGGCTCAGGCCCATGGGGAACGGCGCGTAGCCGAGCACCGTGAAGAAGCCCCAGTTGTAGCAGAGGGCGGTCAGCGCCATGGTGAGCAGGCCGCGGTGGCGCAGCGCGCGCAGCGGCGCCGACAGGCTGGTCCTGGCCGGTGGCTTGGGTGTCTTCTCGACCAGCACGACGGTGGCGATCAGCGCGATGGACATCAGGGCCGAGACACCGAAGAACGGGCCGCGCCAGCTGATCTCGCCCAGGATCCCGCCCAGCAGCGGGCCCATCGCGATACCCACGCCCAGCGCCGTCTCGTACAGCACGATCGCGCCCGCGAACCCGCCGCTCGCCGAGGCGACGATGACCGCCAGCGAGGTCGCGATGAACAGCGCGTTGCCCACGCCCCAGCCGGCCCGGAAGCCGATGATGGCGCCGATGGTGGGCGACGCCCCGGCCGCCGCGCTGAACACCACGATCAGCGCCAGCCCCAGGATCAGCGTCTTCTTGGCCCCGATCCGGCTGGACACCCAGTTGGTGATCAGCATGGCCACCGCCGTGACCACCAGGTAGCTGGTGAACAGCAGCGTCACCTGGCTGGGCGAGGCGTGCAGCTCGCTGGAGATGGAGGGCAGGATCGGATCGACCAGCCCGATGCCCATGAACGACACGACGCAGGCGAAGGCAACCGCGAAGACCGCCTTCGGCTGCCTGAACGGGCTCGCGGCCCCGGTGGATGTGCCACTCATCCCAGTGCTCCGTTTCGCAATGCCGGCCACGCCCGGGCCTTCCGGTCCCGGATGGCTGTTCTGATCAGGGCCGGATCCGTCAGGTCTGGCCCACCAGCGGCTCATCACGCTGGGCGCTGGCCAGGGCGTCCATGGCCGGCAGGGCCGCGGCCAGCGCGGCCTGCTCGTCCGGGCTGAGCCGGGCCAGCAGCAGGGCCACCCGCTCGGCCCGCACCGCCCGGCGGCCGGCCAGCATGGCCCGGCCCTCGGCGGTGATGCGGACCTGCACCACCCGCCCGTCCGCGGCATCAGCAACGCGTTCCGCCAGGCCCGCGTCCTGCAGCCGGGCCACCAGCTGGGTCATGGCCGGCTGGGTGACCCCTTCCCGGGCGGCGAGCGCGGTCAGCCGGCGCGGCCCGCTGCGCTCCAGGGTGGCCAGCGTCGCCGCCGCAGTCAGCGACAGCCCGCTCGGCGGGCTGAGCCAGCGGAACAAGCCGATGAGCCGCTCCAGGCCCGCCGCCACCCCGGCGGCCAGCGCCGGGTCAGTCAGGTCCGCTGAATCCATAAGATATTTATATCATACGCTTATGTTTCTGGGCAGGGACGGGTCCGGGTGCTGTACCGCCGGTCAGGATTCCCTGGTCAGAGGAGTTCGAGGATGGTCGCGTTGGCCTGGCCGCCGCCCTCGCACATGGTCTGCAGGCCGTAACGGACCCCGTTGTCGCGCATGTGGTGCACGAGCGTGGTCATCAGCCGCGCACCGGACCCGCCGAGCGGGTGGCCCAGGGCGATCGCCCCCCCGTTGGGGTTCAGCCCCTTGGGGTCAGCGCCCAGGTCGGCCAGCCAGGCCAGCGGCACCGGCGCGAACGCCTCGTTGACCTCGAAGGCGCCGATCTCGTCCAGGCTCAGCCCGCTGCGGGCCAGGGCCTTGCGGGTGGCCGGGATAGGCGCGGTCAGCATGATGATGGGGTCCGCGCCGGCCAGCACGGCCGTGTGCACCCGGGCGACCGGGGTCAGCCCCAGCTCGCGGGCCTTGTCCGAGGTGGTCATCAGCAGCGCGGCTGAGCCGTCCGAGATCTGCGAGGAGTTCCCCGCGGTGATCACGCCGCCGTCGGGCTTGAAGACCGTCTTCAGCCCGGCCAGCACGTCCACCGTGGTGCCGCGCCGGATCCCCTCGTCCGCGCTGATCAGCTCGCCCTGGTCGTTGGTCACCGGCGCAATCTGGCCCTCGAACCGGCCCGCGTCCTGGGCGGCGGCCGCCTTCTCGTGCGAGCCGACCGAGTACCCGTCGACCTGAGCCCGGGAGAAGCCCCAGCGCTCGGCGATCATCTCAGCGCCCACGCCCTGGTTGGGGAACACGCCGCCGTACCGTTCGAGGAACTCCGGGCCCATCGGGTTGGCGCCCTGGATGGAGGAGCCCATCGGCACCCGGGACATGGACTCCACCCCGCCCGCCACGACCACGTCGTACTGGCCCGCGATCAGGCCAGCCGCCGCGAAGTGCACTGACTGCTGGGAGGAGCCGCACTGGCGGTCCACGGTCACCCCGGTCACGGTCTCCGGCCACCCCGCGGCCAGCACGGCGTTCCGGCCGATGTCGAAGGTCTGCTCGCCCACCTGGCCGACGCAGCCCCAGATCACGTCGTTGACCACGGCCGGGTCGATCCCCGACCTTTCGGCCAGGGCCTTCAGCACGTGGGCCGACAGCGATACCGGATGCACCCCGGACAGCCCGCCGTTGCGCTTCCCGACCGGTGTCCGGACCGCCTCCACGATCACCGCATCACGCACGCTGCACTCCTCCTCGGCCGGCCCGCTGGTGGCGGCGCCGGGTCTCCGCCGGCCCGCGCCGGGTGCGCCCATGCTCTGCGCATGCTGGCGCTGATGACCTCTCCCAGAAGGTATCCCAGTTACCTGCGGGAAAAGAAGGCTGCCCGGACCGCCCCGCAGGGCCGCCGGTTAAGGTCGGCGTCATGGACCCGTCCGCGTCCGGCTCCGCGCTCGCTGCCCTGGGCGAGGACCTGTTCCTGCTGTCGATCCGGGCGCGGGACGGGAAGCTGGTGACCCGGCGGCGGATCGACTCCGCGCTGATGGGGGCCGAGCTGGTCAGGCTGGCGGCGGCCGGGCGGGCCTCGATCACTGAGGGCCGCATCGTGGCCGGGGACCGGGCCGCCACCGGCGATGCGGAACTGGACGCCGCGCTGGCGGGCCTCGCCGGTGCCCCGGTCCCGCCGCGGCCGCAAACGTGGGTCGGCCTCCCCCGGCCCGGGATCCGGGACGCCTATGCGGCCCGGCTGATCGCAGCCGGCGTGCTGCGGGTGGAGTCCGGCCGCCTGCCCGGTACCGCGCGCTATCACGTCACCGACACCTCGCGGGCGGCCGCCGCCCGGTCGCGGCTCGATGCCGCCACGCAGTCGCGTGGCGCGCCGGCCGTCCCCGCCCAGGCGGCCCTGGCCGGCCTGGCCCGCGCGATCGGGCTGGGCGGGGTGGTGTACCCGGGCCGGGACGGCCAGCCCCGGCGGGCCCGGATGGCCGAGATCGCCCGGCAGCAGGTCATCGCGCACCGCGCGGCGGGCCCGGGGGTGGCCTCGCGGCCGGCCGTGGAAGAGGCTATCGCCGCCGCGGTCCAGGGCCTGACGCTGGTGTTCGAGGGGGGTGCGATTCTCGGGGCCCAGGCCGCGGGCTCAGGCGCCGAGGGCCGCGGCCGCCCGGCTTTCCACTGGCCGGCCGTGCACGGCGGGGGCAGACACGATGCCGGTTCTCACGGGCCCGGGCACGCCGGGTGAATCACCGGATCGCGCGTACGGTGGAACTGTGACGCCCATGTTTGCCTCCGCGGCCTCCCGGTAGGCGCGGACCATGTGCCGCTTGTTCGGGCTGCACGCCGGCACGCGGGACGTCGCGGCCACGTTCTGGCTCATCGACGCCCCGGACAGCCTCGACGCGCAGAGCCGCCGCAACCCGGACGGCGCCGGGGTCGGGACGTTCGGGCCCGCGGGCGAGCCGGCGGTCAGCAAGCAGCCCATCGCGGCCTGGGAGGACGCGCAGTTCACGACCGCGGCCCAGGACCTGCGCGGCACCACGTTCGTGGCGCACGTGCGCTACGCCAGCACCGGCGCGCACACGATGGCCAACACCCATCCGTTCCTGCAGGACGGCCGCCTGCTCGCGCACAACGGCGTGGTGCAGGGTCTCGGCGAGCTGGACCGGCACCTGTCCAGCCTGGGCGCGGCGGCGCTGGTCGGCGGGGACACGGACAGCGAGCGGGTCTTCGCGCTGATCACCGCGGAGACCCGGCGCAGCGGCGGTGACGTGACCGCCGGCCTGACCGGGGCGGTCGGCTGGATCAGCGCGCGGCTGCCCGTGTACGCGCTCAACCTGGTGCTCATCACCGCGACGGACTTGTGGGCGCTCCGCTATCCGGCCACCCATGAGCTCTACGTGCTGGGCCGCCCGGCCGGCGGTCGCGGCCGGGCGGCTGGCGCCGGCCAGGCCCTCGACGTGACCAGCCAGCGGATCCACGCCCGGTCCGGGCACCTGGCCCACCAGCCGTCAGTGATCATCGCCAGCGAGCGGATGGATGACGATCCCGGCTGGCGGCTGCTGGACCCGGGCGAGCTGCTGCACGTCAGTTCCACGCTGGAGATCAGCAGCACGGCGCCGTTCCCGCCGGAACCCGCGTACCTGCTCCGGGCGTCCGACCTCGGCGCGGCCGCGGCGGCCTCCCAGCACGAGCAGGCCGCGCCCGGCTGACCCGGGCGCGGCCTGGCCGCGCGGCGCCCCCGGCACGGCTCCCGGGTACGCCTGCCTGGCGCGCCGCTCAGCGCAGCGAGCGCGCGACTTGCTCCATGCGGTCCAGGGACTCCTGCATGCCGTCTTCCATGCCGGAGTTGATGTGCGCGTCGCGGTTCTCCTGGCTGGAGTGCCGGACCAGGATCCGCAGCTCCGTCCGCCCGTTCTCCTCGGAGAACGTGATCGTGTTCAGCGCCCCGGCGTCGGGCATGCCCTCGAAGACCTCGGTCGAGACGATCCGCTCGGCCGGGACGATCTCCTGGTACTCGCCGTGGAACGCGACCTCGAACCCGGCGCTGGCGGTCATCACGAAGCGCCAGGTGCCCCCGACCCGCAGGTCGATCTCGGCGCTGGTCATCTCGCCCCGGTCCCCGCTCCACCAGCGCCTGACCAGCTCGGGCTCCGTCCAGGCCCGGTAGACCAGGCGCGCGGGGGCGTCGAACTCCCGGGTGATCAGGACCTGCCTGTCGTCCGGCAACGTCACCACGGCCTTGCGGTTACTCGTCACGGTCATTCTCCCCGTCCTCCTCTGCCTCGTTTTCCTGCGGCACGAGTTCTTCCCGCACCAGTTCTTCCAGCACGGTGTCCAGCCGGTCGAAGCGCCGCGACCAGGCCTGCTCGTAGGGCCTCACCCAGTCGTAGATCGGCATCAGCGGCCCGGCGTTCAGCCGGTACACCCGCTGGCGCCCGTCGCCGCGCACCTCCACCAGGCCGACTTGCCTCAGGACCCGCAGGTGCTTGGACACCAGCGGCTGGGCCAGGCCGAGCAGCGCGACGAGGTCGTTCACCGGCCGTTCCCCGCCCGCCAGCAGGTCGAGGATCTCCCGCCGCCGGGGCTCAGCCACCGCGTTGAACGCATCCGCTGTCGTTGCTGCCCGGGCCATGGCGCCATCATATTCCCATATAGGAATATGTCAAGGCGCGTCCGGGTCCAGGGTCTTCTCGAACCAGTGGTGCGCGTACGGCTCGTCGCTGAACGGCGCCACCTCGCGGTAGCCCGACGTGCGGTACAGGCTGATCGCCTCGGCCAGGGCGCCGTTGGTCTCCAGTCGCAGCACCGTGACCCCGCGCGCGGCGGCGTGCGCCTCAAGCCCGGCGAGCAGCCGGCGGCCGACCCCGAGGCCGCGCACGGACGGGGCGACCCACATCCGCTTGACCTCCGCGGGCGCGTCGCCGTGAAACTTGAGCCCGCCGCAGCCGACCGCCTCGGAATGCAGGGTCGCGACCAGGAAGAGCCCCGCGGGCGGGCTCATGTCCTGGTCCCCGGCTGGAAGGCTCCGGGCCGGGTCGAAGCCGGCGTCGAACCGGCGGCCCAGTTCCGCGACGTAGGCGCGCAGGCAGGCCCGGGCCGCCGGGCTGGCGGGATGGCACACGGCGACCTCGACCGCCGATGCCATCAGGAGCCGTTCGACCTCGGCCATCGCGCTGGCCAGCCGGTCCTGCTGGGACGCGCTGAGCGGGCCGAGGATCGACGCGGCCGCGTCGTCCGCGCGCCGGTCGAGCTCGGCCCGCTCGGCCCGGCCGCGGGGGGTGAGGCGGGCCGTGCGCACCCGGCCGTCCGCCCCGCTCGCGTCCACGTCGACCAGCCCGTCCGCCTGCAGCGCCCGGAGCAGCCGGCTCAGGTAGCCCGAGTCCAGGTCCAGCCGGGCCCGCAGCGCCCGGACGTCGGCGCCGTCCGGGCCGATCTCCCACAGCAGGCGGGCCTGGCCGAGCGGGCGGTGGCGGGCCAGGAACTCATCGTCGAGCGCACCGACCCGCTGGGTGACGGTCCGGTTGAACCGCCGGACCTGGCTGATCAGGGAAGCGTCCATTCTCTGACCTTAGTCAGGCAAATGGCCTGAGGCCAGATGCGGCCCGGCGGAACCTCAGGCGGCCGTCCGGGCGGCGGGCGGCTAGGCGGCCGTCCGTCCGCCCGCGCGGCTGCGCGGCCGGCCGGGGGGCCGGGGGCCGGGCGGCCGATCGGGGACTTTCGGCAGAAACGGCCGGGCCATTCTTCCCTGCCCCAGCCCGGCTCCCGCTGAGTAGATGAAGGAGAACCTCAGGAATGGACGGCCGTCAAAGCGGCACCCCTGCCGGCTCATCGCCGCGCGGGCGCGTGCAGGGCCTGCGGTGCCGCGGGGAGTCGAGGGTGACCCGATGGCACACCGATCAAATCTCGCCGCCTCGCTGGGCGGCTGGAGCGCACGGCACCGGATCACCGCGATCGTCGGCTGGCTGCTCCTGGTCATCGTGGCCATGCTGATCGGCAGCGCCGTGGGCCAGGTCACCATGACGCAGGCCGAGTACGGCAGCGGCGAGTCCGGCCGCGCCCAGTGGCTGCTCACCAACGCGGGCGTCGCGGACCCGGCCCAGGAACTGGTCCTGGTGCACAGCACCTCGGCCCAGGCGGGGACCCCGGGATTCCGGGCCGCGGTGCGCGCCGTCGTGTCCGGCCTGGAGGGCACCGGGCGGATCCAGGACCTGCGCCCGCCCGTGGTGTCCCGCACCCGCCGCGACGTGCTGATCCAGTTCGCGATGAAGGGCAACCCCGACACCGCGGACCAGCGGGTGCAGCCGGTGCTGACCGCGGTGGCCCTGGCCCGGGCCGCCTACCCGGCCGTGACCATCGAGCAGTTCGGCCAGGCCAGCGCCAATAAGTGGTTCAAGGACACGATCTTCAAGGACATGAAGCGGGCCGAATGGACGGCGGTGCCGCTCGCGCTCGGCATCCTGCTCGTGGTCTTCGGCGCGCTGGTGGCGGCCACGCTGCCCGTGGTGCTGGCCCTGACCGCGTTCTTCGCCGCCAACGGGCTGCTCGCGCTGATCAGCCACGCGCTGCACGTCGACCAGTCGGCCAGTTCGGTGATGCTGCTGATGGGCCTGGCCGTGGGCGTCGACTACTGCCTGTTCTACCTGCGCCGTGAACGGGAGGAGCGGGCCGCCGGGCATGACCCGCAGTCCTCGCTGCGGATCGCCGCGGCCACCTCCGGCCGGTCGGTGCTGATCTCCGGGCTCACCGTGATCGTGGCCATGGCCGGGATGTTCCTGTCCGGCATGCAGCTGTTCGCCGGCTTCGCCGTCGCGACCATCTCGGTGGTGCTCATCGCCGTGGCCGGCTCGGTGACCGTGCTGCCCGCGCTGATGTCGCTGCTCGGGGACCAGGTCGAGCTGGGCCGGATACCGTTCCTCGGCCAGGCCCGCCGCCCGTCCGGCGGGGGCCGCATCTGGAATACGGTGCTGCGTGGTGTCCTGGCCCGCCCCGGGCTGGCCGCCGCCCTGTCCGCCGGCGCGCTGCTCGCGCTGGCCTCGCCCGCGCTCGCCCTGCACACCGAGACGCTGAGCGTGCAGCAGATCCTCCCGTCCAGCACTCCCCTGGTCCAGGCCTACGACCGCATCATGACCGCGTTCCCCGGGGGCCCCGCCCCCGCCGTCGTCGTGGTCAGGGCGCCCGACATCCGGGCTCCCCAGGTCCGGCAGGAGATCGTCGCGTTCGAGCGGGCGGCCCGGCGCAGCGGTGAGGCCGGCGCAGCCTATCCGGGTGACCGTGTATCCCGGCGTGAACCTGGCCCAGATCCAGGTCCCGCTGATCGGCAGCGGGACAGACACCGCGTCCCGGCACGCGCTGGCCACCCTGCACGACAGCCTGGTTCCGTCCACCCTCGGGCGCATTACCGGCGGCGAGGCCCTGGTCGGCGGCACCCTGGCCGCATCCATCGACTTCAACAACCAGCTGCGCCACGGCATCGTGCCGGTCTTCGCGTTCGTCATGGGCATCACGTTCCTGCTGATGCTGGTCGCCTTCCGCTCGATCGTGATCCCGGCCACCACGATCGCGCTCAACCTGCTGTCCGTCGGCGCGGCCTACGGGGCACTGGTCGCGGTGTTCCAGCACGGCTGGGGCGCGGCGCTGATCGGCACCACGGCCCCGGGCGCGATCGAGTCGTGGATCCCGCTGTTCGTCTTCGTGGTGCTGTTCGGCCTGTCCATGGACTACAACGTGTTCGTGGTGTCACGGATCAAGGAGGCGCACGACCGCGGGCTGCCTGCCCGGGACGCGGTCGCCCACGGCATCCGCAGCACCGCGGGCGTGGTGACCAGCGCCGCGATCATCATGGTCGCCGTGTTCGCGGTCTTCGGCACCTTGTCCCTGCAGCAGTTCAAGCAGCTCAGCGTGGGGCTGGCTGTCGCGGTCCTGCTCGATGCCACGGTGGTCCGGGGCGTGCTGCTCCCCTCCGTCATGACCTTGCTGGGCGAGCGCAACTGGTACCTGCCCCACTGGCTGTCCTGGCTGCCGACGCCGCCCGGGCCGGCTGGCCTGGAGGGCCTGGAGCCAGCATCGGAACCGTCACCTGCCGCCCCGGGCACCGGCCCGGTCCACGCGGGCCAGGGCCGCTAGCGGTCCTGGCGCAGCACCTCGATCAGCGCGGAATCGTCGAGGCGCCCCAGGCCCCGCTCGTGACCCTCCTCAAACAGACGGCGCACCGCCCCGGTCAGCGGCGCGGCCGCCCCGGCTTGCTCTGCCGCCGCGCTGACCAGGCCCATGTCCTTCACGAAGATGTCCAGCGCACTGCGCGGCTCCGCGAACTCGCCGGCGATCATGCGGGCGCCCCGGTCCTCGAGCATGAACGATGCGGCCGCGCCGCCGCGCAGCACCCGCCAGCACTCCCCCGGATCCAGGCCCATCGACTCCGCGAACGCGAGCGCCTCGGCCGCGGCCGCGATGTGCACCCCGCAGAGCAGCTGGTTGACCAGCTTCATCCGCTGGCCATCGCCGGGGGCCGGGCCGACGACGGGGGCGCTGGCGGCCAGCACGCCGAGCAGCGGCCTGACCCGGCCGACCGCGTCGTCCGCACCGGACACCATGATCAGCAGGTCGCCGCCGGCCGCACGCCGCACGCCGCCGGAAACCGGCGCGTCGACCACCGCGACCCCGGTGCCGCCGGTGCCGCCGCTCCCGCCGGTGCCGCCGAGACGGGCGGCGGCCTGCGCGACAGCCTCCGGCCCGACCGTCGCCATGATCATCACGACCGTGCCGGGGGTCAGCGCGCCGGCCGCGCCGCCCGGGCCGAACAGCACCTGGTCCACCTGGTCCGGCGTGGCCACCATGATCACGACGACCTCGGCGTCCCGGACCGCCCCGGTGATGCTGTCCGCGGCCCGGACCCCGTCCCCGCCCAGCGCCGCGGCCCGCCCCGGGACGACGTCGTACGCCACCACCGCGTGCCCCGCGCGGGCCAGGCCGCCCGCCATCGGGGTGCCCATCGCGCCCAGCCCGAGCCAGCCGACTCGCATCAGGAAACCTCCCGCTCGCCGTTGAGGATCGCGACCACCTGCGCCAGCGTGCCGTCGTCGCCGACGTTCCCGGCGAACACCACGTACGGCATCCCGACCGCCTCCGGTGCCGCGTCGAGCGGCCAGAAGACCGAGATCGTCCCGGGGAACAACTGGCCCGCCACCTCGGCGCGGCGGATCCCCAGCCCGCGGCGCATCACATCGTGCGAGGTGATCCCGCCCTTGGCGACCACCCACGCGGGCCGGGCGGCCAGCGCGCCGCGGACGATCCGGGACAGGGCCGCGGACACGGTGCGGGCGATCATGAGGCTGTCCGCCGCGTCCCGGCCCGCGACGACGTCGCGGCTGGTGTACAGCAGCACGTCCGAGCCGGCCAGCGCGCCGGCCACCCGCCGCGCGACCGCGCGCGGCCACGTCCGGGCCGCCGGCCAGCACCGCCTGCACGTCCAGTTCCATGTCGGCGGTGACGCGCCGGGCCCTCAGCGCGGCGACCTGGCGGCTGGTCTGCCCGACATGCGAGCCCACCACGACCAGGCCGTGCCCGCCGCGCCGCGTGTCCCCCAGATCTGCGCTCCGCGCTCCGCTGGCCAGATCTGCGCTCCGCGCAGGGGCGGCCTGGGTCCCAGCCCGCTGAGCGCCCGGACGAACGACGGCCCGGTGCGGAACAGGAACGACTGGCCCTCCCGCTCGGCCTCCAGCACGCTGCGGGCCACGGTCTCCAGGTCGGAGTACTCAGTGGCGTTGACCACCACCCACGCCCCGCCCGCCGCGCTGGCCAGCACCTCGCGGACCCGGGCCGGGCCGCCCAGCCGGATATCCGCCAGGCTGATGCTGCGCACCTCGTCCGGCCGGATCGCCCCCCGCTTTTTTCCGCAACGAAAACCCGCAGGTCCGAAGCGCCGTACCCGAACGCACTGTCTTGCGCGAACTCGGTCTCACCGACCGGGACCAGCCCGGCCGGCGTGCGCGCCCAGTGGATGTCGGCCGCGGTCACCCGGCCCGCTTCGAGGAACGCGGGGGCGAGCAGCACGCCGTCGTAGCCGCGGCCGACCAGGTCACGGCGGACCGCCTGCAGCGCCGCGACCTCAGCCATCACGTGGCCGCGCAGCGTGGAGTCGCTCCGGCTGATCAGCTGGATGCGGGCGCCGCGCCGGCCCGCCACGGTGATCAGGCCGCGGGCGGCACGGGCGGTCACGCCGGCCGCCTCCGGCTCGTCCAGGCTGCGGGAGTTGGTCAGCACGAAGCAGGTGGCGGCCGGACCGGCCAGCGCCGCGGCGTAAGCGTCCTCGTCCAGCGCGGTCACGACCTGGACGCCGTGCACGGCCTGCGACCCGGTCGGGTCGTCGTCCAGGACGCCCAGGAGCAGGCCGTCGGCGGCCCGCAGGGCGCGGACCGATTCGCGCAGACCCTCGTCGTCCAGGCGGGCCGGGGGCAGCCCGGCGAACACCCGGGCCGCGTCCGGCCTCTCGTCCCCCGCCACCGTGGCCCCTTTCCCCGCGCCCGCGCTCTCGCGGGTCCGGGGTGCTCTCCCGCGCCGGGCCCGCGGCCGGCTGCGGCGGATCCGCCACCCAGGATCCGGGGACCGGCGGCCACCACTGCCTAAGATCGCACTGTATTTAGATCGCACTGTATTTCACGCCCCCATTTCACGCCCCCGGCCCAGGACGGAGACGCCGTGGCGAATGTGGTGATTACCGGCGGGGCCGGTTTCCTGGGCGCCCGCCTGGCCCGCGACCTGCTGGCGGCGGGCTCGCTGGACGTGGCGGGTGCGGGCGGGCGCCCGCTGTCCCGGGTGACGCTCCTGGACCGGGCCGCCGCGCCGCCGGACCTGGCCGCCGACCCGAGGGTCACGGTGGCCGAGGGGGATCTCGCCGGGCTGCTGGCCCCCGGGCAGGCCGGCCGGGAGGCGCTGGCCGGCGCCGACGTGGTGTTCCACCTGGCCGCGGCGGTCAGCGGGGAGTGCGAGGCCGACTTCGACCTGGGCCTCCACGCCAACCTGCACGCCACCGAGGCGCTACTCGCCGCCTGCCGCGCGGCGGGCGGCACCCCGCTGGTGGTGTTCTCGAGCTCGATCGCGGTGTTCGGCGGGTCGCCGGAGCACCCGCTCCCGGCCGTGGTGCAGGACGGCACGCTGCCCAACCCGCAGACCAGCTACGGGATCCAGAAGTTCATCGGCGAGCAACTGATGGCCGACTACACCCGCAAAGGGTTCCTGCGCGGGCGGAGCATCCGGCTGATGACGGTCAGCGTGCGCCCCGGCCTCCCCAACGCCGCGGCCTCGGGCTTCATGTCAGGCATCATCCGCGAGCCGCTGGCGGGCCAGCGGGCGGCCTGCCCGGTCGGGCCGGCCACCGAGGTGGCGCTGGCCTCCCCGGCCCGGGCCATCGAGGCGCTCCGGTGCGCCGCCACGTCCCCCGACGAGACCTGGGGCGGGCGTACCGCGGTGACCATGCCCGGCCTCACGGTGACGGTCGGCGACATGGTCGCCGCGCTGGAGCAGGTGGCCGGCCCCGAGGTGGCCAGCCTCATCGACTGGGTCCCGGACCCGGTGATCGCGGGCATGGTGTCGGGCTGGGCCGCCCGGTTCCGCTGCGACCGGGCCACCCGCCTGGGCCTGGCCCCCGACCCTGACTTCACCGCGATCATCCGGATGCACCTGTCCGGCACCTAGTCCCGCAACCAGTCGTCGGTAGCACCTTGTAGCACCATGTGCTATCCTCGGGATAGTGTGAATCCATGAGCGCACAGCAGGAGATAACGCAGCGGGATTTGCGGAACAAGTCGCGGGAGATCATGGACGCGGTCGAGGGCGGCCAGGCGTTCACAGTCACGCGGGATGGCCGTGAGATCGGCGAACTGATCCCGATCCGGCGCCGCCGCCGGTTCGTTCCGAGGGCGGACTTCACCGCCGCATCGCGCCACGCCCCGGCTGTTGACCTCGCGGCGTTCCGCGCTGATCAGGAGGCCGCTGCCGACCATCAGGCGGGCACCCCCGATGGCCGCTGAGAGCTACGAGTCGGGCTTGCTCGACACCAATATTCTTATCCTGCGTAAGTGGATCGATCCCCGCGAGTTGCCAGCGGCCGTCGCCATCAGCGCCATCACCCTCGCCGAATTGTCCGCCGGCCCCCATGAAGTCCGGCCCGGTAGTGAGCAGAAGGACTACGAGGAGCACGCGGAGCGGGGCCGTCGGCTCGACATCCTGCAGCGGGCCGAGAACGAGTTCGACCCGATTCCGTTCGGCGTCGAGGCGGCCCGGGCCTACGGTCAGGTCACGGCCGCAGTCATCGCCGCAGGGCGCAAGCCCCGGCGCCGCGCCGTGGACCTGATGATCGCGTCGGTGGCCATCGCCGAGGACCTCCGCCTCTTCACCACCAATCCAGGCGATTTCGCCGGGCTGGAACGCTTGCTTACCGTCGTACCGGTGACCCGTCCGGTAGGTATCCCACCCGTATCATGATCGTGGTCAATAAGTGCCACATGGTGAGTGTGACCTGAACCGCAACTAGTTGACCAGCGTCGTTGGGGTCGTCAGTAGGGGCGAGTGGCTGAGGCTAAGGCTGGGATAGGTACGCGCGGAGGCGGCTGCCGAAGGCCGCGACCTGGGGGCCGGTGCCGCGGTCAGCGCCGGGCCATTCGTCGGCCTTCAGCCCCCAGAACTCCCGCGGCGTGCCGGGGTAGCGCGCCACCAGATGAACGTGCAGGTGGGGCACATGGTCGCCGAGGACCGCCGCGTACACGTGCGCGGCGCCCGCGACCTCCCGGAGGGCACGGCTGGCCCGGGCGCACCACAACCCGACGGCCTGGGCTTCCGGCCCGGTGAGGTCCGCGAGCCCTGCGGCGTGCCGGCGCGGCTCCACGAACAGATAGCCCAGGTAAACGGGCGGTCCCCCGGGCCCGGGGAACGGCGGCGGCAGATGTGTGACGACCACCAGGTCGTCCGCAACGACTGGCCCGCCTGGCATCAGGCTGGGGTCGCCGTGCTTCCGGCAGACGAGGCAGGAAGCAGGCCCAGGTGCGTGCATACCAGCACTATGCATCCTGGCCGCGAGGTGACATGCGGTCGGCTGGAGGGGAGGGCCGGCCGCGGGACGGCTGCAGGCAGATGACCCGGGCCCGGCCGCGGTCACGGTTAACATGGCTGTCAGCCTGATTCAGGAGGAGGGGGCAGGTGGAAGCACCGGCCACGGACCACCGGCGGGCCACCGCCGAGCGGAACGTGCAGGCGATCCTGGACGCGGCCGAGGAGCTTCTGGGCCGGCGCGGCCAGCCGGGCATCTCGGCGGTCGCCACCGAGGCGGGAGTCTCCCGGGTCACTGTCTACTCGCACTTCCCCACCTCCGAGGCGCTGCTGGAGGCGGTGGTGCGGCGGGCGGTCGGGCGGAGCACGGCGGCGCTGGACGCGGCCCGGCCGGACAGCGGCCCGCCGCCGGAGGCGCTGGAACGGGTGCTCACGGCAGGCTGGCGGGAACTCGACCGCTACGGCGCGGTCGCCGCGGCCGCCACCTCCCAGCTCAGCCCAGCCGCGCTGACCCGGACCCACGAAACCGCGCACGACCGGGTCAAGCGGCTGGTCGGGCGGGGGCAGGCCGACGGCTCGTTCCGCACCGACCTGCCGGCGGACTGGCTGGCGGCCAGCTGCTTCGCGCTCATCCACGCCTGCGCCGAGGAGGTCCGCGCGGGCCGCATCGCCCCCGATCGCGGGCTGGACGTGCTCATCACCACAGTCCGCGGTCTCGTCACTCCCCCGGCGGGCTAGCTCGGCCCGTCCCGGCCAGCCCTGGTGCCAGGCGGTGCAGCACCGATGAGTTCCCGCCGGGGCGCCCGTCATCACTGAGGAGTCCGCCCGCGCGGCCCGGGCGGACCGGCGAGGAAAGCGGCCCGTGAGGAAACGGAGAAATCATGGCGCAGCCCGTTGTCCACTTCGAGATCATCGGGACGGACCCGGAGAGGCTCCGCGGCTACTACGGCGCGTTGTTCGGCTGGGAGTTCGACACGAGCGCCCCGGTCGCCGAGACCGTGTCGGAGCCGATGAACTACGGCTTCGTGAGCGGCGGCCCGACCAGCGACGGGACCGGGATCCCCGGCGGCGTCGGCGGAGGCGCGGGCTACGACGGCCACGTGATCTTCTACGTCGGCGTCCCCAGCGTGGAGGCCGCCCTGCAGCGGGCCGAGAGCCTCGGCGGGACGCGCCAGATGGGCCCGGTCAGGGCGCCGACCGGCCTGGTGGTCGGCCACTTCACCGATCCCGAGGGTCACCTGATCGGTGTCGCCGGACCCGCCTAGCCTCCCGCGTGCGGCCGTAGCGAGAAGATCCCCGGCCGGGATGAGGGGAATGACCGCCGGCCGTTCCGCCGCACTTTTACGCCAGCCGGGCCGTGCGCCAATCACCATTCCGGCGGCGGCCCCGCAGAAACCTTGCCAGTGCTCTCCGGCCTGCATACGCTGTTCGTGCCAGCCGCGCGCCGATAAGCAATTCCTCCCGATTTGGGTCGCCATCAGGCGTTAAGGCGGCCACCGCGAACGTCCTGTGGGGGGACCGGGGAATGTCGCAGAGCAACAGCGGCCTCGGCGATGTCAGGAATCTGCTCGGCTTCCTGGTGGCCGGCTTCGCCGGCGTGCTGAACGTGCTGGGCCTCAAGTCCGGCGAGATCGGCGTGGTCCTGCGGAACGAGCCGGTCCGGGTGTCGGTTATCGCGACCTTCTTGCTGGCAGGCGTGCTGGCCGCCGTATTCAGCATCTTTGTCACCGCCACCGGGCACCCGGTCCCGCTCATCGTCGTATTGATTTTCGTCTGCCTGCTCGCCGCGCTGTTCTCGCTGACGATATGGCTGGTTCCCTCTCCTTTCCAGGGGCATTCCGCCGAGCATTACAGCAGCATCGCCGCGACCGGGCTGCTGCTGGCCTGCGCCGCTTTCTTCCTGGTCAGGTTCCTGAGGGAAAGGCGCGAGAACCGGATCAGCTGGGCCATGCACGACCGGGTACCTGACCTGCTGAACCTGCAGTGCCTGCTGCTGGCCATCGCCGTGGCCCTCACGTCCACGGCGGCCTACGGGGCGCTGCGGCTCGAGACCATCAGCCAGACCTCCACCGTGGCCGAAATCGGCGACAGCCTCCAGGTGGCCGGCCAGAACGACGTGCTGGCCATCTCGGTCTCCGCGTCCAAGCTGTCCACCAGCGAATGGCTGGGCGTCAACGTGGCCGCTGTCCCCGCGTCCTGGAACGTGAGCTCGCTGTGCCTCAAGCCGCAGGTGAAATCGCTGGCCGCGACCGTCGGCGTCACCTGCGAGCAGGACCCGTGCTACTACTTCGATAACGCTCTCAACGAGCAGTGCACCGAACTCTCCGAGGACGTCATCCCTCCGGACGCCAGCGGGGCCGTCCAGCGGACCCTGTCCATCCCGTTCTCGCCCGGGAGTTTCCAGCATGTCCAGGTGACGGCGCTGACCTGTGAGCCGAACACGGACATCAAGGCGCCCAAGGGAACGTGCGCGCCCATTGGCGCCGCCTCCCGCCTGGACATCGCCGTCCCGCCGGCCACCCCCGCGAAGACCCGGGCCTGACCGGCCGTGGGTCAGGAGCCGCCGTAGACGGGGACGCGGGCACCGCTGATGGGCGCGGCGTCCGGGCCGATCAGGAACGCGATCACCTTGGCGATGGCGGCGGGGGCGACCGCCCGGGCCGCGAGGTCCGGCGGCATCCAGGCCCGGTTGGCGGGCGTGTCGATGACCGAGGGCAGGACGCAGTTCACCCGGATCCCCTGCGGGCGGAGCTCATCGGCCAGCAGTTCCGTGGCCCGTACCACCGCTGACTTGCTCAGGGCGTGGGCCAGCGGGGCCGGGCCGCCCACCGCGGTCTTGGAGCCCACGGTCACGATCGCCCCGCCCCCGGCCGCGGCCATCCGGGGTGCCGCCTCCTGGCTGCACCACAGCAGCGAGACCACGTTGGACCGCCACAGGCTGTCGAGTGAGTCCTCGTCGAGATCGGCGAGCTTGCCGGGGACGAACCCGCCGGCCAGCGCGACGAGCGCGGCCGGCGTGGCCACCGCGTCGACCTCGGCGAACGCGGCGTGCACCGCGCCCCGGTCGGCCAGCTCCACCGCGACATGGCGCACCCCGTCCGCGGCGCCGAGCTTTTCCAGCGCGGCCGACGGCCGGTCCAGGGCGATCACCGCCAGGTCCCGGCTGCGCAGCTCGGCGACCACCGCGTGCCCCAGCGCTCCCGCCGCCCCCGTCACCAGCACCGCGCCGTCCATGTTCCTCCCCAGGGCCGGGCCCGCGCCTCCGGCCAGGCCGGATCGCGCCCTGCTGCCTTCGTTCATGATCCCAGTGATCCCCACCGTAGAGGCTGGTGATCGCCCGCGTCCGAGCGGGCCGCGATCCGCGGTCGGCCGGGAAGCGGAAGGCCCGGGGCTGGGTCAGGCGGATCCGCCGCCGGGTGCGTCCGGGCCGGCGCCGCCCTTCCACTGCGCGGAGCCCGCGTCCCACTTCGTGTAGGTGTAGGGGTTGTCCAGGACTTTGGTCTCGGGGATCTCCGGGTGCATGCCCTCGGCCCACGCCTCCGGTCCCAGCTGGCCCTGCAGGTACTCGACGGTCTCGTCCACCACCTGGCGGGCCTTGGCGATGCTGCCGCCGGCCAGCTGGTGCGCCGACTTGACCACCTGGCCGTTCACCAGCACCGTGTGCACGTCGCCGCGCTGGGCCTGGAAGGCCACGTGCCCGTAGGGGTTGAGCAGCGGGAACGAGACCGGCGAGGTGTCGTTCTTGATCAGCACGATGTCGGCCTTCTTGCCGGGCTCCAGGCTGCCCACCACGGAGTCCAGGCCCAGCGCCCTGGCCCCGCCCCGGGTCGCCCAGTCCACCACGTCCTCGGCGCGCAGGTGGCAGTGGGTAACGGTCTCCTGGCGCCCGTGGGCCTCCAGGTGCTCGCGGGAGCGGTCCGCGCCCAGCGTGGTCCGCATGGCCGAGAACAGGTCGCCGCTCCACCACACGCTGGTGTCCATGGACAGCGAGACCGGGATGTTGTGCTCGCGCAGCTGCCAGGTGGGCGGGTAGCCCTGGCCCGCGCTCTGCTCGCTCTCGGTGGATACCGAGGCGGTGCCGCCGGTGGCCGCGATCCGGTGGTAGGAGTCCCGGGTCAGGGTGGCCGCGTGCACGTAGATGGTGGACGGGGTCATGAACCCGTGCTCGTGCATGAGCCGGATCCCGTCGTCGTTGGTCGCGCCCCAGACCCCGGCGTGCGTGGTGACCGGCACGCCCAGGTCCCGGGCCACCTCGAACGCGGCCTTCTCCGGGAACGCCGGGTCGCCGGTCACGTCGAACGCCATCTGGAAGCCGAGCATGTCGTTGGCCGAGCCGAAGTGGCGGCTGACGAAGGCGCGGAACTCCGGGGCGGCCGACCACTCCCAGGGGCCCTGCTGGATGTTGCCGTAGGCCAGCACGAACCGGCCGGGCACCTCGGTCAGGGCCGACACCGCCGCCTCGGCGTGGTCGGTGGTCTGCAGCCCGTGCGACCAGTCGACCGTGGTGGTGACGCCCGCGTCCAGGGCCTCCAGGCCGGACAGCAGGTTGCCGGCGTAGATGTCCTGGGGGCGGAACGTCTTGCCCCACTGGAGGTAGTACCAGACGAAGTACTGGGTGAGGGTCCAGTCCGCGCCGTACCCGCGCATCGCGGTCTGCCACATGTGCCGGTGCGTGTCGATCATGCCCGGCATCACGATGCCGCCGGTCGCATCGATCTCGGTGGTGCCCTCGGGCACCTCCAGGTGCGGCCCCACGGCCGTGATCCGCTCGCCGTCCACGAGGACGTCGCCGCCGTGGTGCACGGTGTGCGCGTCGTCCATGGTCAGTACCGTCGCGTTCCGGAACACCAGGGTCATGGCGGACCTCCACTTCGAGGCAGTCAGGTTGTCGGCGTATCGTGGCGGCTCACGGACAGCTGTCCGCACAACGGCAGCAGGACACTAGTCCGGAAGCGTGGCCGGTTCGCGGAGCGATGTCAAGGGACAGGCCGCCCTGCCGCCCGTGACGTACGCTCTGACCAGCCGACACGGCACGTCACCGTGCCCCGGCCGGCTGCCTTGACAGGCGGTAAGGCCGCCACCAGACTGCAGATCGCCGGACAAGTGTCCGGTTAGCGGACACTCCGGATACCAGCTCCGGCCATGCCACGATGGATACCAGCCACGCTTCCTAACGATCCGTCCGGAGGACTCGATCAGCGGACAGCACTTGGAGACAGCGCCGATGACGCAGCCAGACCCGACCCCCGACGCCCCCGCCGGGCCGCTGTCCGGCGTGCTGGTGGCCGACTTCTCCCGGGTGCTGGCCGGCCCGTACTGCACCATGCTGCTGGCCGACCTCGGCGCCGACGTGATCAAGGTGGAGAGCCCCGGCGGGGATGACACCCGCCAGTGGGTGCCGCCGGTGAGCGAGGATGGCCGGTCCACCTATTACCTGGCCATCAACCGCAACAAGCGCTCGGTGGTGCTGAACCTGAAGGACGGGCCGGACCTGGCCGCCGCGCAGGAACTGGCCCGCCGGGCGGACGTGTTCGTGCAGAACTTCAAGCCCGGCGGCCTGGCCCGCTACGGCCTGGACTATGAGTCGGTCAGCGCGGCCAACCCCGGCATCGTCTACGCCTCGATCAGCGGGTTCGGCGCGGGCGGCGGCCGGGACCTGCCGGGCTACGACCTCATGGTGCAGGCCATGTCCGGGCTGATGAGCCTGACCGGCGATCCTGCCGGGCCGCCGTTCCGGGCCGGGATCTCGGTGTTCGACGTGATCGCCGGGCTGCACACCGCGTTCGGCATCGTGGCCGCGCTCTATGACCGGGCCGCCACCGGCGCCGGGCAGCATGTCGAGGCCAACCTGCTGTCCTCGGCGCTGTCGGGGATGGTTAACCAGACCAGCGCCTGGGTGACCGGCGGGGTGGTGCCGTTCCGGATGGGCAACGCGCACCCCAGCCTGTTCCCCTACGAGCCGCTGCCTACCGGCGACGGGGAACTGATCGTCACCGCCGGGAACGACGCCCAGTTCGCCCGGCTGTGCCAGGTGATCGGGGCCCCGGAACTGGCGGAGGACCCGAGGTTCGCCCGCAACGAGGGCCGGACCGCGAACCGGGACCAGCTCAAGCCGCTGCTGGCCGGGCGGCTGGCCGCGAAGTCAGCCAAGGAATGGTTCGACATGCTGATCGCGGTGGGCGTGCCCTGCGGGCCGATCAACACCGTGGACGGGGGCGTGGCGTTCGCCACGGAGGTCGGCCTGGAGCCGGTGGTGGTGGCCGGCCCGCCGGGCAACAGCATGCGCTCCGTCCGGCACCCGCTCACGTTCTCCCGGACCCCGCCGCGCTATCACCTGCCGCCGCCTAAGCTCGACGAGCACGGCGCGGAGGTCCGGGCCTGGCTCGCCGCCGGCCCTGAGGATCCCGCCGCCGCCGGGCCGGGGCCGGACACCACCCAGGAGGACAGCACCACATGACGCAGCCCGGCTCCGTGCCCCGCTTCCCGACCTCGCTGGGCACCTCCAGCGAGACGGCCATCACCCTGCTCGGCCAGGATCTGGCCGCGGACCTGATGGGCCAGGTCGGCTTCGGTGAGCTGGCCCTGTGGCTGGTTACCCAGCGGCGGCCGACCGCCGCCCAGGTCCGGGTGTTCGAGGCCGTGCTGGTCGCGCTGGCCGACCACGGGTTCACGCCGACCGCGATGGCGGCCCGGCTCACTTACCTGAGCGCCCCCGATTCCGTGCAGGGCGCGCTGGCCGCCGGCCTGCTCGGCGGCGGCTCCCGGTTCCTGGGCGTCACCGAGGACGCGGGCCAGTTCCTGGCCGCGGCGCTGGCCGGGGCCGGCCAGCCGCTCCCGGCCGACGACGCCGGGTGGGACGCGCTGGCGGTCGGCGCGGTGACCAGCGCGCGGGCGGCGGGGAAGTTCATCCCCGGCCTCGGCCACCCGGTGCACAAGGTCACCGACCCGCGCACCCCGGTCCTGATCCGGATCGCCGAGGAAGAAGGACTGCGCGGCCCGCACCTGCGGCTGTTCGAGGCGATCGGCCGGGTGCACCCCCAGGTGCTCGGCCGGACCCTGCCGCTGAACGGCGCGGGAACCTGCGGGGCCGCGCTCGCCGACCTGGGCCTCCCGCCCGCGCTGCTGCGCGGCTTCGCGCTGCTGGCCCGGACCGCGGGGCTGCTCGGCCACATAGCCGAGGAGCAGCGCCGCCCGGTCGGTATGGACATGTACCTGACCGTGGACCGCAACACCGAGTACCTTCCCCCCGACCCCGCCTAGGTCCAGCACCGCTGGAGCCCAGCCGAGCGCGGTCCCGACACCCGAGGGAGCAGCCATGGCCACCGTCGCCGCGGTCATCGCCTCCACCCATCACCCGTTCTACTACCGGGCCGCCGCGTCCACCGGAGCGGACCGGCCCCCGTTCGCCGACGAGTGGGTGGCCAAGATCGAGGCGTTCCGGGAGACCCTGACCCGGGCCCGCCCCGACGTGCTGGTCATGGTGGGCTCGGACCACTTCCACCAGCTGTGGCTGGACAACATGCCGCAGTTCCTGATCGGCAAGGCGCCCTGCTACGACGCGAACTGGTACAACGAGGAACGCGAGTTCGGGCTGCCCCGGATGTTCCTGCAGGGGCACGAGGAGCTGTCCGGCTACCTGCTCCGCGAGGGCATGGACGCGGGCTTCGACCTGGCCTTCAGCAACGAGCTGCGGATCGACCACAGCATCACGTGCCCGCTGATCACCCTGCGGCCCGAGGCCGACCTGCCCATCGTGCCCATCTACACCAACATCTTCGCCCCGCCCATGCCGCAGCCCCGCCGGTTCGTGGAGCTGGGCCGGGCCATCCGCGACATGGTGGAGGCGTGGCCGTCGGACCTGCGGGTGGCCATCATCGGCACCGGCCACCTGTCCCTGGAGCTCGGCGGCCCGCGCCAGTTCGGGCCGCACGGCCCGGACCCCGAGTTCGACCGCAAGGCGGTCGGGTGGATCGCCTCCGGCGACCTGGACTCGGCGCTGGCCCAGGTCAGCCTGGACAGCCTCTGGCAGCCCGGCAACGCCACGCACGGCTTCATGGACTTCATGCTGATGATGGGCGTGGCCGGGGCGGGCGTGAAGGCGGACTACACCGACTCCCTGGACCTGTTCCACACCATGGAGGCGTACTTCACCTGGTACCCGGAGGGGGCGGCAGCGCGGTGAGCAAGTACCTGGTCAACAAGTTCCTCTACACCATCGACCGGGACCCGGAGCTGGTCGAGCGCTACCGGGAGGACCCGCGCGGCACGGTCACCTGGTGGGAGGCGGAGCGGGCCAACCTGCTCCTCAACTGCCCCGGCGCGGAGCGGAGCACCTGGCTGGAGTTCACCAGCGCCGAGCGTGATGCCCTGGCCACCCACGACTACGTGACGCTGTTCGAGCTGGGGGCGCACAACTTCCTCACGCTGACCCTGTTCATCGCGATGTTCGAGCGCGACTACCCCGAACCGCTGGCCTTCCAGCGCGAGTACGCGGCCCGGCTCAGCCACTGGTCGCTGCCCTACCCCGACATCTCCACCTGACCTGCCGGACCGGCCCGACCTGTCGTTGGCACGACTCCACCTACTCTGGCGGCTCCGCCACCAACGACCACGGATGAGGATGCTGTGATGAGCACTATTCCTGATACCCATCGCGACCTGCTGTCCGCGCAGGTCGGCACGCTGGGCACCATCGGGCCCGACGGGCGGCCGCAGCTCTCCGAGGTGTGGTTCCTGGCCGAGGGCGACTCGGTGTCCATCTCGCTGAACACATCGCGGCAGAAGACCAGGAACCTGAGGGCCAATCCGGCCGTCAGCTTCCTCATCCTGGACCTGGCCAACCCGTACCGCTACCTGGAGCTGCGCGGCGACGCGGAGATCACCCCGGACGACGACTACGTGTTCGCCGACCAGGTGGGCGCCAGGTACGGCTCGGACCTGCGGGAGCACGACGAGCCCGGGGTGTCCCGCGTCGTCGTGACGATCAGGCCGGTCCGCGTCAACGTCTGGGGCTAGAGCCTGGGACTAACGGGGGGCCCGGGACTAGCGGGGCCCGGGCTGAGCCGGGGTCTCAGGCCCGGGCCGTGCGGGCCAGGCCCAGCCGGACCGCCTCGGACGCGGCCACGCTGCGGGACGGGGCGCCCAGCTTGGCCAGGACGGCCGAGACGTGATGGTCAACGGTCTTGGCCGAGATGAACAGCTGCCCGGCGATCTCCGCGTTGGTCCGCCCGTCCACGATCAGGTCCAGGACCTCATGCTCGCGGCGGGTCAGGCCGAGCGGGTGCTCGCGGGTCGCGGCGCGCGGGCCCGCCGGGATGGAGCGGATGCCGAGCTCGCGCATCTTCCTGCGGGCCACCCGGATGACCGCGGCGGCGCGCAGGCCGGTCAGGATGTCCAGGGCCTCGCGCAGGGCATCCTCGTCGGTGCTGTCCAGCAGGGCCAGCGCGGCCTCGTACGGGCAGTCCAGATCCTGCCAGCGCCGGGCGGCACCGGCCCAGTCGCCGTCGATCTGCCGCTGGTAGGGGTCGGCGAGGCGGCCGGGAACTGTCCGGCGTGAGCCGGTGCGCGCCAGCCAGACGGCGAGCGCGCCACGCCCCCACTGGTCACAGCCGGCGCCTGAGTCGTGGGCCAGTTCGGCCTCGCGGACCGCGGCGGCCTGGTCGCCTTCGAGCCAGCGGGCCTCGGCCCGCTCCAGCCGGACGGGCACGATGTTCTGGGCCTCCCCCGCGCCGTCAGCGTGCCCGATGGCCTCGTCCAGGCACTCCCAGACCCCGGGCTCACCCCGGCGGGCCCGGATCGTGCCGAGCCGGTTCAGCGGGCACAGCCGGATGCCGGGCGACGGGCCCCCCCGGAGCAGGAGTTCCCCGGCCAGGGCCACGGCCTCGTCCCAGCGCCCGGTCTTCTCCAGCATGTTGGTCCGCTGGCTGCGCAGGAAGATCGAGTAGGACGTGAGGTCGTGCTCGTCGCAGTAGGCCACGCCGTCGGTGTAGTACGCCTCACCGCCGGCGAAGTCCTTCTCGTCGATGTACATGGCGTAGAGGTTGACGTACGCCCGGCCCACCTGAAGCTCGTGGCCGCCGGTGACCGCGATGTCCAGGGCCCGGTGCATGGTAGCGGCCCAGTCGCGGCCGATCCCCTGCAGGGAACAGGCCTCGGTGTTGAGCGAGTCGCTGACTATGTCGGCGCGGCCCAGCGGCCCGGCGATGGCCTGGGCCCGGTGAGCCAGCTCGATGGCTTCCTCATGCTCGTAGTTGACCATCCGCAGCGAGGCCAGGCTGCCGTAGGCCGAGGCCAGCTCCGCGCTTGGCCCCAGCGGTTCGAGCACGGTTATCGCGGCTGCGGCCGCGACCTGGCCCTCGCTGCCCCGGCTCGCCGCGTTCAGCGCGCACGCGAGCCAGCGCAGCGTGTCGCCTTCCCGGAGGTGGTTACCCTCCTGTCGCCACAAGGCGAGGGCACGCTCGCGGGCCTGGACCGCGTCCTCCATGCGGTCCAGCAGTGAGGCCTCATAGCCGAACGCGTCGTACAGGCCGGCCAGCGTGGCCGCCCCGGCCCCGTCGGCGAACCGCAGCGCCCGCTCGTACTGCGCGGCCGCCTCGCGGTGCGCGCCCAGCTGGGCGGCGCGGCAGGCGGCGGCCGGGGCGTAGCGCAGCACCGCCGGGCCGTCCCCCGCACCCTCGGCGTGGAAGGCCATCCGCGCGTCGTCGTCACCACCGCACCGGCCCAGGACGTCCAGGATCCGGGCGTGGATGAGCCCGCGGCGGTGGGCCGGGACGGCGTCCTGCACGGCCAGCCGCGCGATCTCGTGGCGGAACCTCAGCGCCGGGCCGTCCCCGGTGAGCAGCCCGCCGGCGAGCAGCTCATCGACGGCGGACGGCGGGCAGTCGGTGACCGACTCCAGCAGCGGGAACTCCACCCGGGTGCCGATCAGCGCGGCCGCGTCCAGCACGGTGCGTGCCCCCGGGCCCACCCGGGCCGCGCGGGCCAGCACCGCGTCCCGGGCCGAGGCGGGCAGCTCGTCCGTCCCGGCCGCGATCACCTGGCTCAGGTAGAACGGGTTCCCGCCGGTCAGCTGGCGCAGCGCGGCAGCTTCCCGTTCGCTGCTGCCCGCCATGACCTGCACCGCGCCCGCCGACAGCGGGGGCAGGCTGACCCGCCGCACGGAGCGCTGGGTGGCCAGGTCCCCCAGGGCGAGCAGGAGCGGGTCACCAGCGGCCAGCGCGTCGTCCCGGTAGGTCACGATGAGCAGGACGGTCGCGTCCCGGATCCGGCGGCCCAGGAAGCGCAGCAGGTCGATCGTGGCCTCGTCGGCCCAGTGGATGTCTTCCACCACCACCACGTGCAGCCTGTCCGGCTCGCTGACCTGGCGCAGCAGGGCGCCGAACAGGGCCTCGCGGGGGGCGTCCGCGCGGCAGAGCTCCAGCAGCTCGCCGCCGAGCTTGGCCGCGATGTCGAACAGCGGGCCGAGCGGCCGCGGGGTGAACAGCCCGTCGCAGGCTCCCCAGTACCAGCTCGCACCGGGCAGGTTCCGCTGCAGCTGCTCGGCCAGAGCCGACTTGCCGACGCCCGCCTCGCCGGCCACCAGCACCAGCCGGCCCTGGGCCTTCCGGGCCTCCCCCGCGTAGCTGGCCAGCGCGGCCAGCTGCGCTTCCCGTTCCAACAGCACTCGGTCGCTACCTTTCGGCCATGGCGGCCAGCCCCAGCTGGGCCGCCTGGGATGCTGCGACCTCGCGGGACGGAACGCCCAGCTTGGCCAGCACGGCGGAGACATGATGATCGACGGTTTTCGCCGAGATGAACAGCTGCCCGGCGATCTCCGCGTTGGTGTGGCCCGCGCAGATCAGGGCGAGCACCTCCTGCTCGCGCCGGGTCAGCCCGAGCGGGTGCGCCCGCGTCGTGGCGCGCGGGCCGGCCGGGATCGAGCGGACACCCCGCTCGCGCATGGCCTGCCGGGTGACGCCGGCCGCGGCGGCCGCGCCGAGGTCGGTGAAGATAGCCAGGGCGTCGCGCAGCGCGGCTTCCTGCCCGGACCCGAGCAGGGCCAGGGCGGCCTGGTACCGGCAGCCCAGCTGGGTCCAGAGGCTCGCGGCCTGCTCCCAGTCACCGGCGGCCTGCTGACGATAGGGCTCGGCCAGCTCACCCCGCGGTTGGCGGGCGGAGCCGGTGCACTGGAGCCAGACAGCGATCATGCCGCGTTCCCAGGCGTCGTCGTCCGTGGACGCGTCGTCGGCCAGCTCGGCTTCGCGCCGCGCGTCGGCGTCCCGGCCCTGGAGCCAGCAGGCCTCAGCCCGGGCCAGCCGGACCCGCAGGATGTGTGACGAGATGGCCGTCCCGTCCGCGGACCGCATCGCCTCGTCGAGGTGTTCCTGCGCCCCGGGCTCGCCGCGGCGGGCCAGGATCTTGCCCAGGCTGGTCAGCGGGCCGATCCGGTTGACGGGGGAAGCCCCGCTCATGGTGAGCAGCTCCCGGCTCAGCGCGGCCGACTCGTCCCAGTGGCCCAGCATCTCCAGTGTGCCGGCGTGCTCGCCGCGCAGGCAGATGCCGAACGTGCCGATGTCGTGCTCGTCGCAGTAGGCCACACCGTCCGCGAAATACGGCTCGGCCTCGGTGAACCGCAGCTCGCTGCAGTACACGACGTGGAGGTTGGCGAACGCCCGGCCCGCCTGCTCCTGCAGGCCCTTGGCCACCGCGATCTCCAGCGCGCGCTGGAGTGGCCCGGTCCACTCATCAGCCAGGCACGCCAGGGCACAGCCCTGGGTGTTGAGTGCCTCGCTGAGCACCTCGGCCACGCCCAGCGACTCGGCGATGGCCTCGGCCCGCCGCGTCAGGGCGACGGCCACCTCGTACTGGGCGTCATCCATCCGCCGGCTGGCCAGGTTCGCGTACGCCCAGGCCAGCTCGGCGCTCGGGCCCGGCGGTTCGAGCAGCGAGACGGCCGCCTCGGCCGCGGCCCGGGCTTCCTGGCCCCGGCACAGCCGCCACATGGTGCGGGAAAGCCTGCGCAGCGCGGCACCCTCGGACCGACGGTCGCCGACCTGACGCCACAGGTCCAGCGCCCGCTCCAGCGTGCCGGCCGCGTCCTGCCAGCGGTCCAGCAGCCCCTGCTCCGCGGCCAGGCCATCGCAGAGCCCGGCCGCCGTGGCGGGATCCAGCCCGCCGGCGAACCGCAGCGCCCGCTCGAACTGGGCGGCGGCCTCGCGGTGGGAGCCCAGCCCGGCCGCCCGGCGGCCGGCGGCCGGGGCGTAGCGCAGCACCGCCGGGCCGTCCCCGGCGGCCTCCGCGTGGTAGGCCAGCCGGGCGTCGTCGCCGCAGCCCAGGTCCGCCAGGGCGCGAAGGATCCGGGTGTGGGTGAGACCGCTCCGCAACGGCGGGACAGCCTCCTGCACCGCCCGGCGGACGATCTCGTGCCGGAAAGTCAGGGCGGTGCCGTCCATGCTGAGCAGCCCTGACTCGAGCAGTTCATCCGCGGCCGCCGCCGGGTCGCCGCTGACCGACGTCAGCAGCGGGAACTCGACCCGCGCACCGATGAGCGCGGCGGCGTCCAGCACCTCACGGGCCCGGGCCGGCAGCCGGGACACCCGGGCCAGGACCGCGTCACGGGCCGAGGCGGGGATCTCCCCCATACCCGACTGGACGACTTCGGTGACGTAGAAGGGGTTTCCGCCGGTCAGCCGGTAGAGCGCGGCGGCGTCCAGGCCGTGATCGCCCGCCAGCACCGCCGTCGCGGCCGCTGACAGCGGGGCGAGGCAGGCCCGCCGGACGGACCGTTGGGTGGCCAGATCGCCCAGGGCAATGCGGAGTGGATCGGTGGCGCTCAGCCCGTCGTCCCGGTAGGTGACGATCAGCAGCACAGTGGCGTCGCGGATGCGGCGGCCGAGGAAGCGCAGCAGGTCGATGGTGGCCTCGTCGGCCCAGTGGATGTCCTCCACGACCAGGACCCGCAGCTCGCCCGGCTCGCTGATCTGGCGCAGCAGGGCGCTGAACAGGTCCGCCCGGGGGGCGTCCGCGCGGCAGAGCTCCAGCAGTTCGCCGCCGAGCTTGGCCGCGATGTCGAAGAGGGGGCCGAGCGGCCGCGGGGTGAACAGGCCGTCGCAGGCCCCCCAGAACCAGGCCGCATCCGGCAGGTCCCGCTGCAGCTGCTCGACCAGCGCCGACTTGCCGACCCCCGCCTCGCCGGCGACCAGCACCATCCGGCCATCGCCGTGACGGGCCTCCCCTGCGTACTCCCCCAGTGAGGCCAGCTGCGCTTCCCGTTCCAACAGCGGCACGTTCCCCAGTGTCCATGACCGCTGCGCGCAGCGCTAGCAGGCAGAACGTCATTGGGGCCGGCCGCGCGAAAACTGGGGAACGCCGCCGCGGAATCTAGGGAACCGCTCCCGATCCGCGCGCCGGGGGGGCCGCCATACGTTCGTCTCAGCTCAGCCGACCCGGCCCGGTCAGCGGGACCGGCCCACGAGATCCAGGAGAAACGCGATGCCGCTCTACATGGACATCCACAACATCTCCGGCGGCGTCGCGTGCAGCGACGTGGCCGAGGCCCACAAGGCCGACCTGCAGGCCCAGGGCCGCCGCGACGTTCGCTACCTGCGCTACTGGGTGGACGAGCAGCAGGGCAAGATCTTCTGCCTGGTCGAGGCGCCGTCCGCTGAAGCGGCGGCGACCGTCCACAAGGAGGCCCACGGCCTGCTCGCCGACGAGATCTTCCAGGTGCAGGAAGGCACCTGAGACCCGGTGCCTCCCAGCCTTCTGACCGACAACCCTTCTGCGACCCACAGCCCTTCGGCTGCAACCTTCAAGGAGACCGTCATGACCACCATCCGCCGGATGTTCCGTTCCGCCACCCGCATCGCCATCGCCGCGGCCGCCGTGGCGGCCGGGATCATCGCCGCCCCCGCCGCCTTCGCCACCGAGGTCCCGCCGCCGGGCAACGGTGACACGGGCACCACGGCCGTGCCCGTGACCGTGCACACGGTCACGATCGGCGGCACCCCCGGCTGGCAGATCGCCCTGTTCATGCTCGCCGCCGCGGCGGCGGCCGCCGTGATCGCGGTGCTGGCGGACCGGATTCGCATCGCGCGGCGCCGTCAGCCGGCCCTGAGTGCCAACTGACCCGCCCGGGTGCACGGCGCCACGGCCCGGCCGCGGGGCCGCCGCAATGACCCTCAACCTCACGAGTGCGCGGAAACCGCTGTTCCGGCAGCGGTTTCCGCGCACACTCATGTCAGGTAGCTGGGAACGGACCCGGCGCTACCGCGCGCCGTTACCGGGTGGCAGCGGCCAGGGCGGCGCGGACCACGTCGGCGCTGGCCGGGTGGCCGGCCTCGTTCTCGAACGGCCCGTACGGGGCGCCGTAGGCCGGGGTGCCGGGCTCCTGTCGCCAGCTGCCGGCCAGCGTCCCGGCATCGACGGCGCCGTAGCCGATCGAGTCCAGGAACTGCGTCACCGCGGACTTGGCCGCCGCGTCGTCCCCGGCGATCGGCAGGTAGCTCCGGTCCGCCGCGCCGGCCGGGCGGGCCAGCGACGCCAGGTGCTTGAAGAAGATGTTGTTGAACACCTTCACGACCGCCGCGCCGGGCAGCTGGTTCTGCAGCCACTCGCTGCTGGTCAGCTTCCCGCTGTCGAGCTCGGGGATCTGGTTGTCCCGTTGCGGATAATAATTGCCGGTGTCCAGCACGGTCCGGCCAGACAGCTCAGCGGCCGGAAGATGGGGACAGGCGTGCAGCGGGACGCTGACCACCACCAGGTCCCCGGCGGCCGCCGCTTCCGCGCTGGTCGCCGCGCTGGCCAGCGGGCCGAGTTCGGTCACGAGATCCTTCAGCGTCTCCGGGCCGCGGGAGTTGCTCAGCACCACATGGTGCCCGGCCGCCACGCTCAGCCGGGCCACGGTGCCGCCGATCATGCCGCTGCCGATGAAACCCACAGTTGTCATGCCAGCGGCAACCGCTGGGGCACCGCGGATCATTCCGCGCCCGGCACAGGACAAGTGCTGACCCAGGCCACTTCTAAAATTAGAATAAAATAACGGTTCTATCGTGGACATCGGCCCACGGATGACATGTATGTTTGAGAAAATGCGGTGTGAGCCAGGGCACATGACCCGCGGGAACGGGTACTGTAGAGGCATGGCCACTGTGCGAGCTGCCGCGCCGGGGCGCCGCCGCGCGTCCCGTCCGGGGCGTGAGGTGCTGGTCGCGGGCAGCCTGGCTGACCTGCGAGGGTCCCTGCACGGCCGCGTCGAGCTGCCGATCTGGCTGTTCTGGTACCCGGACCGCACCTTCGACCTGGACGAGCCCGGCATGCTGCCGTGGATGTACCAGATCGTGCTCCGCGAGGCCGCGCGCCCTGAGGACCTGGCCTACCTCAACGAGGACACGCTGGTCGCCCTGTGGCCGACGCTGTTCCTGCCCAAGGGCGTGCGCCAGGCGTGGGAGGAGCAGCACCCGGTCCTGCGGGCCGCCGCGGTCCCGGCCGCCTGACGCCAGCCGGCGAACTCCCCTTATGCCGATCGACGAACTCCAGCGCGAGGTGGCGACGATCGCCCTGCGCACGGCAGCCCGGCACGGGTTCGCGCTGGCCGGCGGCAACGCCCTGATCGCGCACGGGATCGTGGACCGCCCCACCGACGACGTCGACCTGTTCAGCGACCAGGAAACCGCCGTGACCGCCGCCGCCGAGGCCGTGGAAGCCGCCCTGCGCGAGGCCGGCTTCCAGGCCGAGCGCCGCGACCAGGCCGGCGGCCTGGAGGAGATCTTCTACGGGATGGGTGAGGGCCTGGCCGAGTGGATCATCACGGCGCCGGGCGGGCAGCAGACGATGCTGCAGATGGCGTACTTCGACCGGACCCGCGGCCCGGTGACCATGGACGTCGGGCCCGTCCTGGACCTGGAGGACCTGGCCGGGTCGAAGGTCTGCGCGCTGGCCAGCCGGGTGGAGCCGCGCGACTACATCGACACCGCGGCCGCCCTCCGGCGCTACAGCGTGCAGCAGCTGATCAGCTTCGCCCGGCGGCTCGATCCCGGCCTGGAGGACCGCGACTTCGCGGACGCGGGCGTACAGCTGGACCGGATGCCCGACGGGCTCTTCACCCGCTACGGCCTGGCCCCGGGCGACGTCGCCCGGCTGCGCGAGCAGTTCACGGCCTGGCCCCGGAGCTGATCCGGCCCGCGAGACGGTCAAGATAAGCCTCGACAGCTCCGGCCGGGGCGTCCGGCAGCCCCCAGACCAGCTCGGTCACGCCGTCTGCGGCCCAGCCGGCCAGGTCACCATCGGACGGCTTCCTGGCGATCAGCACCCGGATGTCGGGGGCGCCTGGCCGGTCCCGGGCCGCCCACGCCCGCCGTAGCATGGCGGTCTTGCGGCTGATGTCCTGCTCCGCGGGGGTGGTCATCCAGCCGTCAGCGTTCCGTGCGATCCAGTCGAACGTCTTCGGGCCGCCGCCGGCGCCGATGATCAGCGGCACATGCGCCTGGACGGGCTTCGGGAACGACCAGCACGGCTGGAACCTGATGAACTCGCCGTTGTAGGCCGCTTCCGGCTGCGTCCATAGCGCACGCATCGCCTCGACGTACTCACGCAGCACGGTGCGGCGCTGAGCGGCCGGGACGCCATGATCGGCGAGTTCGTCGGTGTTCCACCCGAACCCCGCGCCGAGGGTGACCCGGCCACCCGACAGATGATCGAGCGTCGCGATGGTCTTGGCCAGGGTGATCGGGTCGGACTCCACCGGCAGCGCCACCGCGGTCGACAGCCCGATCTGCGAGGTGACCGTGGCGGCGGTGGCCAGGCAGACCCACGGGTCGAGGGTCCGCAGGTAGCGGTCGTCGGGCAGCGTCGCGTCGCCGGTGCGGGGGTGCGGGGCTTCCCGCTTGACGGGGATGTGCGTGTGCTCAGGCACGTAGAACGTGCTGAAGCCGCGCTCCTCCGCCGCTTGCGCGGCCTGGGCTGGCGTGATGCCCCGGTCGCAGGTGAACAGGACGATGCCATGCCGCATGGCACAACACTAGAACGCGTTTCAGTTCTGCGGTAGCAGCGGCCAGCTGCGCGGGCGGTTTGCGTCAGCGGCCGATACTCGCACAGCCGCCCGAGCCCCCGGGCCGGGCGGCTGTGCGAGGGGCTGGGATCACCTGGACGGCCAGGCGGGATCCCGGCCCGCCAGCGCCAGCACCTGATGCAGCGCGGGCGCGCCGTCCGGGACCTCCCGCGACGGCCCGAATGCGACCTCCGGGCCCGCGGGCGCGTCGGGGCTGGCGAACATGCCCAGGAAGCGGTGTGCCGCGTCGACCAGGTCCGGCTCGGACTCGTAGGGCTGGCCGGTCGCGCGGGCCACGTCCCAGCCGTGCACCACCAGCTCGTCGGCGGCGGTGAGGCCGACCATGTCCGCGGGCGCGTCCTGGTTCGCGATCCGGGTCATCCCGCTCCACGCGCCCGGGTCCGCCCAGGCCCGGGCCAGCGCGGCCAGGTCGGCCGGGATCCGGTCCCGCCAGCCCTCTTCCAGCCGGGCCGCGTCCCCGGCGGGCGTGCGGTTCACGTACGGGCTGACGGTGTCCTTCTCCGCCGCCGCGCGGAAGGCACGGGCCAGGCCGCCGACGTGCTCGATCAGGTCCCCGACCGTGTACGCGGGGCAGGGCGTCGGCCCGCCCAGCTGGTCGTCGCTGACCCGGGTGACCAGGGCAGCCAGACGCTGCGCCGCGGGCGTGAGATCCACCATCGTGTCGCTCATGCTGGCTATGACGCTGGCCACGGCCAGAACTCACCGGCCGCGGGCCGGCCCGCTGTCCCCGGGTCGCCCGCGCTGGGTGAGTAGCCTGGTCACACGGTTCCCGCCCAGGAATGAGACACCATGAGCAGCGGCCTCATCACCCACCCGGACAAGGTGCTTTTCCCCGAGCACGGGGAGACCAAGGCGGATCTGGCCGGGCACTACCTCCGGGTCGCGGAGCCGCTGATGCGGACCATGGGCGGGCGGCCGGTGCTGCTCCAGCGTTTCCCGGAGGGGGCCGCCGGCCCGTCGTTCTTCCAGAAGCGGGTGCCTAAGAACGCCCCGGACTGGCTGCAGACCACGACGGTGTCCACCCCCAACGGCACCACGTCGCAGGCCCTGGTGGCCGCGGATACCGATCATGTGCTGTGGGCGGTGAACCTCGGCTGCCTGGGCTTTCACGTGTGGCCCTACCTGGCGGAGGACCCGGGGCACACCGACGAGCTGCGGATCGACCTGGACCCGACCCCCGGCGTGGCCTTCCCGCAGATCCGGGAGGCCGCCCGCGAACTCGAACGGCTGCTGGCTGAGGCAGGCATCGCCGGTTACCTCAAGACGACCGGGAACCGCGGCCTGCACGTGTACGTCCGGCTCCAGCCGCGGTGGGACTCCTATCAGGTCCGGGCGGCCGCCGTGGCCGTCGCGCGGGAGCTGGAACGGCGGCGGCCGGACCTGATCACGGCGGCCTGGTGGAAAGAGGAACGCGGCCAGCGGGTGTTCGTGGACTACAACCAGAACGCGCCGCACAAGACAGTGTTCGGCGCCTGGTCGGTCCGCGCGCGGCCCGGCGCGCAGGTCTCCACCCCGCTGGCCTGGGACGAGCTGGACGAGATCCACCCGGACCAGTTCACCGTGGCGACCATGGCCGCGCGGCTGGCTGGTACCGGCGACCCGTGGCGGGGCATGAACGAGGAGCCGCAGTCGCTGGAGCCGCTGCTGGCCATGAGCGAGCGGGATCTGGCCTCCGGGCTGCTCGACGCGCCCTGGCCGCCGGTCTACCCGAAGCAGCCCGGCGAGCCCCCGCGGGTCGCGCCCAGCCGGGCGAGGAAGACCTGACCCAGCCCCGGCCCCGCCCGGTCAGGAGGGCAGGTAGTAGCGCAGGCCGTCGGTCTCGTGCCTGGTCACCCGGCCCTGCGCGGCCAGCAGCTGCAGATGCGCGGCGGTCTCGCTGACCGCGAGCATCTGGTTGAACGGGTCGAGGTCGTCCAGCGTGCGTTCCCGCCGGGTCCAGCGCAGCACGGCGGCGGCCTCGGGCGCCGTCCGGGCTCCCCCGCGCAGCGCCGCCTCGGTCTCGTCGAGCCGGGCGCCGTGGTGGGCGACGAGCTCGTCCACCCGGGCGTGGGTACTGGCGGTGACGGGCCCGTGCGCGGGCAGCAGCCGCGCGTCCGGCCGGGACCGCATCAGGGTCAGCGAGCCCAGGAACGCGCCGAGCGGGTCGTCGGACAGCACCGGCTCGAACCCGATCGACGGCGTGATGGCCGGCAGCACATGGTCGCCCGCGAACAGCAGCTGGCTGGCGAGGTCGTGGAACACGACGTGGCCGCGGGTGTGCCCGGGCGTGGCCACCACGTCCAGGGTGCGGCCGCCGTGCGCGATGGCCGCACCGTCGCGGAGCCAGTCGTCCGGTGCTTCCCACCCCGTCTGGCGGGGGTTGCGGGGGCCCTGGAGCTTGGCCACCTGGTCGGCCAGCTCGCCCGCGCCGAGCAGGCGCAGGTAGCGGAGCTGGTTCTGCAGCGGCGCCCGGTCCGGGTCCATGGAGACCTGCAGCGACTCCCGCTCCCCGATGCCCAGGCTGACCCGGGTACCGAACTCGCGCCGCAGGTACACGGCCTGGGTGTAGTGGTCCCGGTGCACGTGGGTGACCAGGACCCGGCGCACGTCGCCCGCTGATGCGCCCAGCGCGCCCAGGCCCTGGTCGAGCACGCCGCGCGCGTCGGCGATCGCCCACCCGGAGTCGATGAGCATCAGGTCGCCGCCGTGGGCCAGCGCGTACACGTTCACGGCGCGCAGGCCGTCGTTGGGCAGCGGCAGCGGGATCCGGTAGAGGCCGGGCGCGATCTCGAACGTGCCGGGCTCGGTCCAGTTATCCCGGGTCGAGGCGTCAGCCCGCATGGGGACCCTCTTCACCGGCACCTCCATCCGTCTGCCGGTCAGCGTACGCGCGATGACGCCGACCTGCCGGGCCAGCCTGGTGGCCTCATTTCTGCTCACGCTGCTCGCCGCGACTCCGGTGCCACGGCGTGAGACCATGACGGTCAGCCATACTGGCTAGGGTCCGTGCCTCCGGCCGCGCCGGGGTGCTGCGCAGCACAACGGATGGGACGTGCGCATGCAGAGCGGTATCAGCCGCCGGCGAGCCGCCGCCCTCGCCGAGGGAGGCGCAGCCTACGCTGAACGCCGCGCCGAGATCATCGCGACGGCGGCCCGGATCTTCCGCGAGAAGGGGTTCCGCGGCGCCAGCCTTGCCGACGTGGCGGAGAGCCTGGGGACCGACCGTGCGTCGCTGTACTACTACATCGGCAGCAAGGAAGAACTGTTCCACGAGATCGTCCGGGACGCCGCCGAGGCCAACGCCCAGCAGGCCGAGGCGATCCGGGACGGCACGGGCACCGCGGCGGACAAGCTGGGCATCTTGATCACCGCGCTGATGGCGTCGTACTCGGCCCATTACCCGTACCTGTTCGTGTACATCCAGGAGGACCTGAGCAAGGTCGCGGACCGCCGGTCCGCCTGGGCCCGGCAGATGACGGTGATCAATAAGCGGTACGACGACGCGGTCATCGGGATCGTCGAGTCGGGCTTCGAGGACGGCTCGATCCGGCCTGTGGGCCCGGCCCGGGTTATCGCCTACGGCATCATCGGGATGGTCAACTGGACGCACCGCTGGTATCGCGAGGGAGCCCGCGGCATGCTGTCGGCGGCCGAGATCGGCCGGTCGTTCACCGAGATGGTGCTGAACGGCCTCAGCCCGGGCGCGCTCCCGGCGGCCCAGCAGCCGGGCGACCAGCCGCCAGCGGTACCAGGCCTTCCTGGCCCCCCTTGATCTGCAGGGCCAGGTACCTGGAGTAGGCCGGCTGGGTCACACCACCGCGACCGGGGCCACCGGGCTGCCTGCCCCGCCCACGATGTTCAGCGGCGCGACGACGAGCAGGAACGCAGTGGCACCCCGCCCGGCCAGTTCCTCCAGGTCGAGAAGCTCCAGCAGGTATATGCCGTTATCCCGGATGGCCGCGACGTGCAACGGCATGATCGCCCCGTCCGGTGCCGGGAACGCCTCGACCGCGATGTTGTCCGCTCCGGCCAGGGCGATCCCGTGGTCCTGGAGCCAGCCGGCACAGTCCGCGGCCAGTCCTGGGCAGCGGTCCACGCTGGCGGAGCCGTCCCGCCACTGCCGCAGCCAGCCGGTGCGCAGCAGCAGAGCGTCGCCGGGCTCGGGCGCCAGCCCGGCCGCCGCCACCGCGTCCGCCAGCCGCGCCGCGCTGATGGCTTCCCCGGGGGCCAGGCCGGGACCGGGGCCGGCGAAGTCGACGAACAGGCCGCGGGTGACCACCGGGCCCGCGTTCTCGATCCCGCACCGGGCCGCACCGCGGCTGGTGACCGACGAGGCCGGGAAGCCGTTCCACATCTGGCCGTCCCGCCAGACGTGGGCGAGCGCGTCGAGGTGGGTGGTGCCGTGGCAGGCGACCAGGATGGAGTCGTCGGCGTAGCCGAACCCGCCCCGCTCGGGCAGCCCGGCCGCGTAGTCACCGCCGTCGCGCGTCATGAAGTGTTGCAGGGGCTGCCGCATCGCCGCCAGCGGGCCCTTCCCGGCCACCATGGGCAGGCCCAGGGTGAGAGGCTCGCCAGCCTGCACGGCGGCCATCCCGCGCCGCACCGCGTCCGGGCCGATCAGGTTCAGCGCGCCGCGCTCGTCGTCCGGCCCCCAGCGGGACCAGTTGCCGCCCCCCGGCGGCCCATCCCCCGAAGGCCCGGTCATGCCCGCACGAACGCGAAGCCGGTGATCCGGCAGCCTGGGGAACGCGGCCGTGATGATGAACGTCTCATGCCCGCCAGCCTTCCATCACGGAGCCTGCGTGCCCAGCCGTCGAGCAGGACTATGCCCTTCGGCCGGGGCTGAGAAGATAGGGGCGATGATGACCCAGGCAGCGCCCGGGGCGAGCGCGATCCCGGGCCGGATGGCGATCGCCGGGATCGGTGAGACCGGCTACCTGCGCGGCAGCGACCAGTCCGTGCTGCAGATGGTGCTGGCGGCCAGCATGGCCGCGATCACCGACGCCGGGCTGACCCCGGCCGATATCGACGGGATCCTGCCCCCGCCCGGATTCGTGGCCTGGGATGAGATCGCGGCGCATCTCGGCGTGCGGGACGTCCGGTACACGACCACCCCGCAGATGGGCGGGGCCAGCCCGACGGCCGCGCTGCTCACCGCGGCCATGGCCATCTCGGCCGGGGTGGCGACAACGATCCTGGTCCCGATCGGCTGGAACGGGTACTCCGCGCTGCGGCCCCGGCCCGACGCGCGGCCGAGCAAGCGCCGGTTCACCGCGGCGTTCCTCGAGAACGTCCGCAACTTCTACGCCCCCTACGGGCTGCGCTCCGCGCCCTGGTGGTACGCGCTGTACCTGCAGCGGTACGTCGAGCTGTACGGGGTGCCGCCGGAGGCGGCAGGCGCGGTCGCGCTGGCCTGCCGCAACCACGCACAGCTCAACGACAAGGCGCTGATGCGCGGCCGGCCGCTGACCTTGGACGACTACCTGGCCTCGCCGTACATCACCGAGCCGCTGCGCAAGCTGGACTGCTGCGTGGAAACCGACTGCGCGGCGGCGGTCGTGGTGACCTCCACGGAACGGGCCCGGGACCTGCCGCACGTGCCCGTGGTCTACCTGGGCGGCGCCGAGGGGCACGCCAGCCCGGCGGACGAGCTGGCCAACCGGCCGGACATGCTGCGGCTCGGGCTGCACGAGGCGGCGCCGCGGGCGTTCGCGATGGCCGGGGTGACCGCCGCCGACGCGGACTTCCTGCAGATCTACGACTGCTTTACCCACGTGGTCCTGCTCCAGCTGGAAGCGCTGGGGCTGGCCAGGCCGGGCGGCGCGGCCGACTTCGTCAAGGGCGGCACGATCGAGCTGGGCGGCCGCTACCCGGTCAACACGCACGGAGGCCTGATGTCGCAGGGGCACTGCTGGGGGATGAACCACGTGGTGGAGGCGGCCCGCCAGCTCCGCCGTGACGCGGGGCCGGCCCAGGTCGCGGACTGCTCGCTGGGGCTGGTCACCGGGTACGGCGACCTGGGCGACGGCAGCATCGCGATCCTGGCCCGGGGTGAGCACTGATGCCCGGCAAGGTGATCCCGCAGGCGGACGACCTGACCCTGGAGCTGTTCCGGGCCATCGCCGCGGCCGGCCAGCTGCACGTCCAGCAGTGCGCGGACTGCGGGGCGCACGCCCACCCGCCGCGGTACTACTGCGGGCGGTGCTTCTCCCCGCGGTACCAGCTGACGCCGGTGAGCGGGGCGGGCACGGTGTACTCGCACACGTTGTCGCACTACACGACGGAGCCCGCGTGGAAGGACGACGTGCCGTACGCCACCGTCGTCGTGGAACTGGACGAGGGACCGCGGATCGTCGGCGCGGCCCGGCACCCGGACCCGGCCGCGATCCGGATCGGGCAGCGGGTGCGGGTGGTGCCCGAGCCGCGCACGGACGACTTCTCGTTCCTGACCGTGGAGTTCGGCGAGGCGTAGGTGACGGGGGATATTCCGGGATATCCCGGCCGTCCATTCATGACGATCTTCCATAATGGCGGGCGAGGACGTTTGTCCCCGGCCACCAGGCCGTCTGGCTCTGCCCCGTGCACCCGCCGCCCCGGCACAATGGAGGATTGGGCCGGGGGCAGGCCGCAAGACCATTGCTGACGCCAGATCGGCGTCATTCGGTCTCTGGCCCAGCGGCAGGGGGTTTTACCGATGCGCAGACGCATCGCACGCACGCTTTACGCCGCCACGGTCGCCGTGATCACGCTCACCGCATTCACCTTGGCCGGGACCAGCACCCCGGCCACCGCCGCGGCGCGGGCACTGAGCCCGCCGACGTACGACACCGCTCACGCAGGCTACGCCGCCACTGGGCGGTGGTTCCGCTTCGTGGCCGCCACCGTGACCGTCCTCCCGGTCGGCGGCCCGACCGGCTACGCGAACATGCTCATCACGCTGCAGAACACCGAGCCGGTCGGCACGATAGGTGCGGTCATCCTGATCCGACCGGGCGGTGGCTCCAGCAGCGTCGAATGGGGGAGTCTTCAGAAGGTCACGCCCTTTGGGCTGAGCCCGAAGGCCGGCGACCAGCTCAGAGTCAGCATCTACTTCGATCAGCGCGGCCATACCTATTTCACCGCCACTGACCTCACCCAGGGCATCACCCGCACCGGGCGGGCCCAGACCGGCGATGCCGTCTACACCGAAGCAACCCTGCTCGGCAATGTCGCGTCGAATGGGTTCCCGCCCGCCACCGATATCCGGCTGTGGCAGGTCACCGGCGCCCGCCTGACCACCTACACCGGCGCGCGCGGCACGATTACCGGGCCCTGGCAGACCAGGCCGGTCATCGAAACCAGCACCGGTACCTCGACGGGCACCGTGCTGACGAGTCCGACTGCACTGGGGAACGGCGGGGCGGACTTCAGCGTCTGGCTGCGGGCGCTGCCCGTGGTCTACACGCAGAGTTTCGCCGGTTATGCGAACAGCGTGGGCCCGTTCCGGTTCGTCGCCACGTACCTGACCGTGCCGGCCGCCCAGGTGCCTGCGGCCAACGGCGGCACGGCGCTGGTTACTCTCGGGCACAACGGCGGCGCGACACCCCGGCCGTACGCGGACATCAACGTGCGCCCCGGCGGCGGAGCCGGCAGCATCAGCTACGTCTCCAATGCGGCGTCAGGCACGTTCACGGTGAACCCGAAGCCCGGTGACCAGCTCACGGTCAGCATCTTCTACGACCAGCACGGTCACTATTCCCTCACTGTCACCGACGCCACCCAGGGTGCTGCCCAGACAGTCACGGTGCCGGCGCCCTACGCGGATTCGATGGCCTTGAACTCCGCCGAAGTGCTCGTGAGCATCGACAACGGCGCGGTCTCGCCGCCGCCGGCCGACATCCGGCTCTGGAACTTCACCGGGACCGGCACGACCACCTACAGCGGTGCGCACGGCACCATGTTCGGGCCGTGGGCCAGCGCGGAATGGATCGACACTGCAGATGGCACCGCGGCCGGGACGGTCGTGGCGGACCCCATCATGGTAGGGACCGGGGGTGCGTTCAGCGTCTGGCTGCGCCACTGATGACCGCCCAGCCCAGCGCGCTCCCCACTCCGGCGGGCTGCGCGCTGGGGGCGCTCCTGGTAGTGCGCCAGATCACCCGCTGCTTTCTACAGCAAGCACCCTTTGCTAGATATACTGAGCATAACATTCGGATCTGACGGAGGCATGAGATGACGAGCGTGACCAGGCAGTACAGCGCCGTGGTGAGCCAGGCCAGTGGGGCGGCCGAGAAGGCCGCTGACTCCTGGGCCCAGGGTGTGCGCAGGCTGACCGACTTGTTCCCCGCGGTACCGCAGGTTGATCTGGTGCCGGTGGTGGAGCGCTACTTCGATCTGGTGCAGCGGGCCGTGGACGTGAACCGCGATATCACCGTCAGGTGGGCGCACGCGGCGGGCACGCTGACGGGCGTGGCCCGGGAGAAGGCGGAGTCGGCGGGCCAGGTGGTGCGCGAGCGGGCCGGGTCGGCGGCGGACGTGGTCCGCGAGCGGGCCCAGTCGGTCGAGCAGACGGCCAGCCAGCAGGCAGACGAGGCCGACCAGGCTACGAAGGAGCTGGTCCGCGAGGCCCGCAGGATGGAGCGCGAGCACGCCAATCAGGTTCATCAGCAGGCCCGCGAGCGCTACGAGGGCAAGACCAAGGCCGAGCTGAGCGACCTGCTGGCCAAGCGGGGCCTGCCCAAGTCCGGCACCGTCAGCGAGCTGGTCGAGCGCCTGGTCGAGGCAGACGGCAGGTAGGCAGCTCCCCGTCGGCGCGGTGTATAACGGCGCGCCGGAGTTGAGCGGCGCGTAGAGACCCAGACGGGGCCCGTCCTTCGCTCTAATCGCCCCGCTCACGGACGGCGGTCAGCTTGTCCGGGTTGCGGATCACGTCGAGGGCAGTGATCCGGCCGCCGTCGATAGTGAACGCGACGACGGTCAGCACCCCGCCGCCGTCCCGCAGGACGAGGCCGGGGCTGCCGTTGACGCTGGCCATCCGCGCCAGCGTCGGCGGCCTCCGCATGTACCCGAGCAGCCAGCGCGCCACTTCCCCGGCGCCGCGGGCGGCCGGGGGGGCCGCGGTGACCTTCCCGCCGCCGTCGGCGCGCCACACCACGCCGGGATCGAGCAGCGCGACCAGGCCTTCGAGATCGCCCTGGGCGCAGGCCGCGGCGAACGCCGTGACCAGCTCCTCCTGCTGCGCGGCGCTGGGCGGGAACCGCGGGCGGCCCCCGTCCACGTGCTGCCGGGCGCGGGACGCGAGCTGGCGCACGGCCGCGGGAGACCGGCCGACCACGGTGGCGACCTCGGCGAACGACATCCCGAACACGTCGTGCAGCAGGAACGAGGTCCGTTCCGCCGGTGACAGCCGCTCCAGCACCACCAGCAGCGCCATGCTCACCGACTCATCCAGCGTGACCCGGTCGGCCGGGTCGGCCTCCAGGTCCGCGACCAGCGGCTCGGGCAGCCAGGGGCCGACGTACCGTTCCCGGCGCGCCCGGGCGCTGCCCAGCGCGTCCAGCGCCAGCCGGCTGACCGCGGTGGTCAGCCAGGCGGCCAGGTTCCGGATGGATCCCGGGTCGGGGACGCGCAGCAGCCGCAGCCACGCCTCCTGCACGCAGTCCTCGGCCTCGGCCAGCGAGCCGGTCGTCGCGTAGGCCACCCGGAGCAGCCGCGGCCGCTGCGCCTCGAACGCCCCGGCCAGCTCCTCCGCCCCGCGCCCGGTCACCGGGGCCCCGGCCCGCCGCGCGCGGTGACGCCCGCGCCCGCTCCCGCTTCCAGCCAGGCAGAAAACGAAACGCGCCCGCGGGACTCAGCCTGGCCAGTGGTGAGAACGCCGGTGCGCAGGGCCCGGCCGGCCTGGCCGGGCAGGTAGACCGGGAGGAGCGCGAGCCTGCGGCCGGTGACCGACCGCCAGCTGCGGGCCAGCGTGCGCAGCTCGCTGACCTCGGGGCCGGCCACCGCGGGCCGCTCCCGCCGGGCCGGCTGCTCGGCCACGCCGGCGATGTACCGCGCGACCTCGGCGCTGGCGATCGGCTGGAGCAGCGCGCGGGGCGCGGGCAGCACCCGGAACCGGGCCGCGGTCTCGAAGGCCCTGGCGACCAGCTCGTGGAACTGGGTGGCACGCACGATGGTCCACGGTACCGGGCCCTGCGCGACCAGGTTCTCCTGGTCCGTCTTGACCCGGTAGTAGCCGACCGGGAGCTGGTCGCAGCCCACGATCGACACGCCCACGTGATGACCCACCCCGGCGGCCTGCTCCGCGGCCAGCAGCCGGCGGGTCCCCCCGACCAGGACCCCGGCCGCCTTCCGCGAGGCGTTGTTGCTGGCGTTGACTACTACGTCGCAGCCGCTCAGCGCGGACTCCAGCCCGGCCCCGGTGAGCAGGTCCACGCGGTACTCCGGTGCGGACCGGCTGAGCACCCGGACCTCGTGCCCGCGCGCGGCCAGCTCGGTCGTCAGGTGACCGCCGAGCGTCCCCGTTCCTCCCACAATGGCGATTCTCATGCCCAGGTGACGACGCAACCGCCGCGGGTGTGACATGTCCGGGGCTGGTCCGCCGGGCTATCTTGGCCGGGTGAGCGCGAATGCCGGATCCGGCGTGGACCAGTCCCTGCGGGACCAGCCGGTACGGGACCAGCCGGGCCGCGATCAGCCGACGCCGATCCAGGACGCGGCCGTCATGCGGGCCATGGCCCACCCGGCCCGGCTGGCCCTGCTGGAGCACCTGCGCAACAGCGGGCCGGCGACGGCCACGGAATGCGCCGGCGTCGTGGACCTGTCGCCCAGCGCGACCAGCTACCACCTGCGCGCCCTGGCCCGGGCCGGGCTGGTGGAAGCGGCCCCGGGACGCGGCGACGGGCGCGAGCGGGTGTGGCGCATCACCGCGGAGCGCTACCAGGTCAGCGGGGTAGCCGGCCTGGAGCCCGAGGTCCGCGAAGCGCTGCGCGCCCTGCTGGAGTCCATGCTGGCCTGGGACGACGCCCGGGTCCGGCGGTACCTGTCCCAGCTCGACACCGAGCCTGCGCCGTGGCAGGACGCGGCGTTCTTCATGGACTCCACGCTCCAGGTCACCGCGGCGGAGCTCACCGAACTGGGCCAGGCCATCCAGGACCTGCTTGCCCCGTACCGCAAGGAGCGCCGCCCGGCCCCGCCCCCCGGCACCCGCCCGGTCTCCGTCGCCGTCCGCGCCCTCCCCGGCTAGCCCCCGCGCCCGCCCGCGCCGCCACCTCCGCATAGCCCCGCACGCACGCCCGCGCCCAGCGGAACCGCCGAACCGGCTCCCACACTTCTTGCTGTTATCATTGCGCCAGGGCGCTGACCCACACCCCGTCCCTGCGGCCGCCTGGGCCCCTGTGCCTCGGGCAGGCATATCACCTATCTGGCGCACGAGACCGGACAAATCACCCACCTCGAGTGCGCCAGATAGGTGACAGGCGGGAATTCAGATGTGAAGGACATGCTTCGAAGCATGTCCTTCACATCTGCGCGGCGGGGGCCGGAGGGCGGGAACGGCGGGGGTCGCGCTGGGACCGGCGGCGGGAACGGGACACCGCGGCGGCGGGTGGCGGGACGTGTACCTGGCCAGCGGGGCCCGGGCGGTGTCCTCGTGCGGCGACTTCCTGGCTGCGACCGCCCTCGTCCTGGAACTGCAGCGGCGCGGGGCGGGCGGGTTCGCGGTGGCGGCGGTCCTGATCGCGGCGGCCGCGCCCCCGGTGCTGCTGGTCCGCTGGACCGGGCGGCTGGCTGACCGGGCCGACAGCCGGTTCCTGCTGGTCGTGACGGGGCTGGCCCAGGCGGCCGCCTGCGTGGCGCTGGCCTTCGTGTCCAGGCCGGCGGAGATCATTGCGCTGGTGGCCGTGCTGGCCGCGGGACTGGCCGTGACCCAGCCCTGCCTGTCCGCCCTGCTGCCGTCCATGGTCCCGGCCGAGGGCCTGCCCCGGGCGATGGCGCTCAGCCAGACCGCCGGCTCCGTGGGCACCATGCTGGCTCCCGCGCTCGGCGGCGTCCTGATGGGCCGGTTCGGGCTGCGGGTGCCCCTGCTCGCGGACGCGGGCAGCTACCTGGCCATCGCGGCCGCCGGCGGGCTGATCCGCACCCGCCGCGGCTCCGCTCCCCGCCGCCCGGAGCCGCGCCGCAACGCCGTGGATGCGACAGCACGGGCATCACAACGTCGTGGCGGCCGCACCGGCCCGGTCCCGGCCCGCGGGCCGGGCGGGCCGGCCGGGAGCGGGGCAGCCGGGCAGGCACCCTGGTCGCTGCGGGGCGATCCGCTGGTGCGGGCCGCCGTGGCCCTGGTCGGTGCGGTGGTGGCCGCGGCCAGCCTGGTCAACGTGGCCGAGGTGTTCTTTGTCCGGGGCACGCTGCACTCCACGGCCGGCGTCTACGGGCTGATGGACAGCGTGTGGGTCAGCGCCTCGGTGGCAGGTGGCTGGTGGGTGGCCCGGCGCCGCCCGTCCGACGCGGGGCTGGCCCGGCTCCTCCTCGGCTCGCTGGCGCTCACCTGCCTCGGCGTGGCCCTGATGGCGGCCGTGCCTGCCGCGGCCTGGCTGGCCCCGGTCAGCGTGCTGGGCGGCGCGGGCAACGGCGGGGTGAACGTGGCCGCGGGGGTGCTGCTCGGACGGCGGGTCCCCGCCGCGATGCGCGGCCGGGCGTTCGCCGTGTTCGGCGCGGTTGCCAGCGGTGGCACCGTGGCCGGTTACCTGCTGGGCGGCGCACTGCTCGGCGTGCTGCCAGTGCGCGCCCTCATCGCGGCGGCCGGCCTGGGCGGCCTGGCCGTCACCGCGGCGTGCGCGCTGCCGGTCCTGCGGGCGTCGGCCCGCGAGCGCGGTACGGCCCGCGAGCCACACCTGGTGAACGGACCGGACCCGGGCAGGCCAGGCGAACCAGCCGGGCCAGCGGACCGGCCCCGGGCCAGCGGACCGGACCGGGCATCCGGCCGGGCCAGCGCGCGCTAGCTGACCAGGCCGGCGGACGAGGCAGGCCAGCCAGGGCCGGCGCGCCGGGACCCTGGACCCGGCCGGCCGTTACGATGAGGCGGTGCCGCTGCGTGCCGTCGACTTCCACGTGCATCTGCCCACCCCCGACTGGCTGGACGTCAGCATGGCGGGATACGTCGAGGCCGCCGAGGCCTACTTCCGGTCGCCGGTGCAGCGGCAGTCGCTCGGGGAACTGGCCGCCCGGTACCGCGACCTGCGGGTCAGGGCGGTCCTGCTGGCCTGGGACGCCGAGACGGCCACCGGGCGGGCCCGGGTGCCGAACGAGACCGTGGCCGCGGCCTGCCGCGAGTACCCGGACGCCTTCACCGGGCTGGGCTCGGTCGACCCGCACAAGGGCGAGGCGGCCGTGGCCGAGGTAGCCAACATCGCCGCCCTGGGGCTGCGTGGGGTGAAGTTCCACCCCTCGCTCCAGGCCTTCTCCCCTGACGACCCGCAATACTGGCCGATCTTCGCGGCCTGCCAGCAGCACGGCCTGGTGGCCCTGTTCCATACCGGGACGAGCGGGATCGGCGCCGGCCAGCCCGGCGGGCAGGGCATCCGGCTCGATTACGCCCACCCGCTCAAGCTCGACCCGGTGGCCGCGGCCCATCCGGGGCTGACCATCGTGGCCGCGCACTTCGGCTGGCCCTGGCACCTCGACCTGATCGCCATCGCGCTGCACAAGACCAACGTGTACATCGACATCTCAGGCTGGTCGCCGCGGCGGATCCCGGCGGAGGTGATCCGCGAGCTGCGCGGCCGGCTGTCCGGGCAGTTCGTGTGGGGCAGCGACTTCCCGTTCCTGACCCCGGAGCGCTGCCTGACCGAGCTGTCCGGCCTGGGCCTCCCCCCAGACACGCTGAACACCGTGCTGCGCGACAACGCCGAGCGCATCCTCGGCCTGGCTTAGCCGGCCCAGCCGCCGCGGGTCAGCTGGTCACAGCGCTGGACGCGGTTCCCGCGTAGAGCTGCGCGGCCCGCCAGCTGTACCACGTCACCACGGTCCGGTACGGGCGGTAGGGCTCGCCCAGCAGGTCGAGCTGCTTCGGCGTCGGCGTGGGAATCTGCCAGGCCAGGCCGTATCCCTTCCGCACGCCGAGGTCGCCAGTAGGCCACACGTCCAGGCGCCGGAGCTGGAAGATGAGGAAGATCTCCGCCGACCACTTGCCGATCCCGCGGACCGTGCTCAGCCGGGCGACGATCTCATCGTCGCTCTCCCGCGCCAGCCTGCGGGAATTCAGGACCACGGTGCCGTCGAGGACCTTGGCCGCCAGGTCCTGCAGCGAGACGGCCTTGCGGGCCGACAGCCCGGCGGCGCGCATCGCCTCCGGGGTAAGGGCCATCATCTGCTCGGGCGTGACCTCGCCGTCCAGGGCGAGGATCAGCCGGCCGTGGATGGCCCGGGCAGCCGGGCCGGCCAGCTGCTGGTAGACGATGGAGCGGACCAGCGTGGCGAAGTGAGTCTCGGCCGGGCGCGGCAGGCTGGGCAGCCCCACCTCGCTGACCAGCCGCGCCAGGACCGGATCACGCCCGGCCAGGATCTCGGCCGCGGCCCTGATGCCCACCTTGGCCGGGCGGGCGGGCACCTCAGTCATCACGCATCCCTTCCCCCCCGTCGCTCGCGGGCCAAATCTAACCTCCGGCCGGGATGACGCCGAGGGCCAGCCCAGGCCCGGGCGGGTGGCATAGTCGGATTATGACCGTTGCCGGCGACGCCCAGGCCGGGCCGGGCGCAGGCTCCGCGAGCGGCCCCGCCGAGCCCTGGGCCGCCTCGCTGGAGCGGGTAGACCTCGGCGAGATCCCCTACGACGAGGCCATCCGGGCCATGCGCGGCTGGGTCGGGGAACGCCAGGCCGGGGAGGCCGGCGACCGCCTGTTCCTGCTCAGCCATCCCCCGGTGATCACCTACGGGCACCGGACCGACCACGCCGACCTGCGGCTGGGCCAGCACGACATCCCGGTCCTGCCCGTGGACCGCGGCGGCTACGCCACCTACCACGGGCCGGGGCAGCTGGTCGGCTACCTGGTCATCGACCTGCGCGAACGCGGTCCCGCCGACGTGGTCCGCTGGCTTGAGTCCGGCCTGGTCCGGGCGCTGGGCGGGCTGGGTTTCGCCGCGCAGCGCCGGGACACCCCGCCCGGTGCCTCCAGCCTGGTCGGGGTGTGGACCCCCGACGAGCGCAAGGTCGCGTCGATCGGGATGCGGATCCGCCATGGCATCACCAGCCACGGCTTCGCGCTCAACGTGGACCCGGACCTGCGCGCCTTCGACCAGTTCACGGTGTGCGGCCTGCCTGGCGTGCGGATGACCTCGCTGCGCGAACTCGCCGCCGAGCAGGCCGTCGCCGCGCCGTCCGACCTGGCCGTCCGGGACGCGGTGTACCGCGCCCTCGCCGCCGCTACAACCGGCCCGCGTTCCCCCGGGAACGCATGATGAGCGCGGCCACGTAGTAGACGCAGGGGACGGTCCCGGCGTTGGCGTAGCGGTGCGTGATGTCCGCGGGGAAGTAGACGGAATCGCCGGCCTGCAGCAGCACCTCCTGCGCTCCGACCATCAGCCGCAGAACCCCGGATTCGGCCAGGACGAACTCGTGCGAGCCGGGGGCATAGGCGGGAAACGGGCCCGGGTCGGCACCGGGCGGCAGGGTGGTGCGGATCCACTCGAAATTGACCCCGGGCACCACCGGGGTGAGGATCTCGCGGCGCCACCCGGCGGGCTCGTCGATGACGTCCTGCTGCCCGGCCCGGCGGACGACGACCCGGCTGCCGCCGGGGACGATCAGCTCGCTGAGGGGCACACCCAGCCCATCGGCGATGCGGGCGAGCACCACGATGGTGGGCGCCTTCCGGCCGCGCTCCACGGAGGACAGCATGCTGGCGCTGACCGCGGCGGCGCCCGCGAGTTCCTGCAGGGTCAGGCCGCGGTCCCGGCGGAGGGCCTGGATGCGTGCCCCGAGTTCCCCAAGCTCAATCATTTCGCTATAATAGTCGTTCCATTTACTATAGAGAATTTCTAGGCGCACAGAAGGATTTCAAGGCGCACAGAGTCTGGGCGCCCAGAATTCTGCGCTGACCGTGGAGCGATGGCCGGTGGAAGCTCAGCGGGTCCGGGTCCGGCCGGCTACCCCGGCCGATCTCGGCCTGGTGGCGGACATCCTCGCGTTCTACGTCAGGAACAGCGTCGCCACGTTCGAGGAGGAGCCGCCGGGCGTCCCGCACTGGCGCCAGCGGCTCGGGGACCTGACGGAGCGGAAGCTGCCGTTCCTGGTGGCCGAGGCGGACGGGACGGTCGCCGGATACGCGTACGCCAGCCCCTGGCGGCCCAAGCCCGCGTACCGGCACACGGTCGAGGATTCGGTCTACCTGGCGCCGGGGCAGCAGGGCCGCGGGCTGGGCCTGCTGCTGCTCGAGTCACTGCTGGCCAGGTGCGCCGACGCGGGGGTGCGGCAGGTCATCGCGGTGATCGCCGACTCCGGGGACCCTGCCTCGGCGGCGCTGCACCGGGCCTGCGGTTTCGCGGAGGCGGGCCGGCTGAGCCAGGTCGGCTTCAAGCACGGCCGGTGGATCGACACGGTGCTGCTGCAGCGCGAGCTCCAGCCGGGGACTACGGTCGCGGGGTGACCGCGTCCCGCTTCGTCGTGCAACTGCATGACGCGACCACGCTGCATTTCGACCTGCGGCTGCGGTTCGGCGAGGTGCTCCGCTCGTGGGCGGTCCCCCGGGGCCCGTCGCTCGACCCGGCCGTCCGGCGGCTGGCGGTCCCGGTCGAGGACCACTCCCTGGATGCGGGTGAGTTCGAGGGCGTGCATCAGGGCCAGGCTCGGGGCAGCGGCGCTGTGATCATCTGGGATGAGGGCCCGGCCGACATCCGCCGCGAGGAGCCGGGCCACCTGTCCTTCGTGCTGCACGGCCACAAGCTCACCGGGGGTTTCGCGCTGACCCGGACCGGCCCGCGCCGCTGGATCCTGGTCAAGGCCCGCGATGACGAGGCCCGGCCCGGCTCGGACATCGTGGCCGAGCAGCCGGCCAGCGTGCGCACCGGCCGGACCTGGCAGGACCTGGCGGCCGGCCGGGCCGGCCGGGTCAGAGGGTCGTGATCAGGCCGCCGTCGATGGTGAAGTCGGCCCCGGTCACGTTCCCGCTGCGGTCGCTGGCCAGGAACAGCACCAGGTCGGCTACTTCCGCCGGGCGAGTGAACCGGCCGGTCACCATCTGGCGGGCAGCATCGTGTTCCACGTCCTCGGGCCGGGCGCCGGTCGCCGCGCTGACCGTCGCCGCGACCCCGCCCTGCCCCAGCCACAGGTCGGTGGCGACCGGGCCAGGACTCACCGTGTTGACCCGGATGCCCTTCGGGCCGACCTCTTTGGACAGCGACTTGGAGAAGCTGGCCAGGGCGGCCTTGGCCGCGCTGTAGTCCATGACCCCGGGATCAGGCAGCCGGGCGTTGACCGAGCAGATGTTGACGATGGCGCCCTGGCCCGCGGCCAGCATCACCGGCAGCGCGGCCCGGGTCGTGCGGACCGCCGCCATCAGGTTCAGCGTGATCGACGCCTCCCAGTCCCCGTCGGTGATGGCCAGGAATCCGCCGGTACGGGCCGGGGCGCTGCCCACGTTGTTGACCAGGATGTCGATCCGGTCGCCGGCCAGCGCGGTGAGCTGATCCGGCCCGGCCAGATCCGCCAGGTCCACGGCGAGCGACTGGACCGGCCCGGTGCGCACTAGCTCGTCCAGTTCGGCGGATGAGCCTCTGGCCCCGGCGATCACCTGCGCCCCGGCGTCAGCCAGCGCGCGCACGATGGCCAGCCCGATCCCCCGGCTCGCGCCGGTCACCACGGCCGTCCGCCCCTTCAGGCCCAGATCCATACCCGTCCTCCTCCGCCAGCCGGTGACTCGACCGTACGCCGGACGGGGCCGTGCGGGCCGCCCCGGGACCCCGGCCTGGTCAGGTGGCGGGCGCGGGCACGGACGGTTTTCGTCGTGTAAAAGGGGCAGATCCCTCGGGGACAGAAAGGGCATGACCGTGCTGACGACGCGATGAGCACGCCCGCAGCCGCGGCCGGTGGCAACGACGGGCTGGTGCTGGCCAGCGCCCGGGGCCGCTGGGTGCTGCTGGCTACCGTGCTGGGGTCGGCGATCGCGTCGATCGACGCCACCGTGGTCGGCATCGCGCTGCCCGCCATCGGCCGGGACTTCCATGTCGGGCTGGCCGCGCTGCAGTGGGTGGTGACGGCCTACACCATGACGCTGGCCGGGCTGCTGCTGCTGGCCGGGTCGCTGGGCGACAAGTACGGCCGCAAGAAAGTCTTCCTGATCGGGGTGGTCTGGTTCGCGGTGGCGTCCCTGCTGTGCGCGGTCGCGCCGGACGTGAACGTCCTGATCCTGGCCCGGGCCCTGCAGGGCGTGGGCGCGGCGCTGCTGACCCCGGGCAGCCTGGCCATCCTGGAGGCGGTGTTCCGGCCCGACGACCGGGGCCCGGCCATCGGCGCGTGGTCGGGGTTCAGCGGGGTGGGCACCGCGATCGGCCCGTTCATCGGCGGCTACCTGGTGCAGGCGGCGTCCTGGCGGCTGATCTTCGTGATCAACCTGCCGCTGGCCGCGCTGGTGGTCGCGGTGACCCTGCGGCACGTGCCGGAGTCCCGTGACCCGCAGGCCACCGGGCGGATCGACGTGCTGGGCGGCGCGCTGGTCACCCTGGGCCTGATCGCGCTGACTTACGGGCTGATCGAGGGCCCGGGCGGTCACTGGTTCGACCCGGCGGTGCTGTCCGCGCTGATCGCCGGGGTGGTGCTGCTCGGCGCGTTCGCAGTCCAGGAACTCCGCAGCCAGGACCCGATGCTGCCGCTCAGCCTGTTCGCCTCGACCCAGTTCACCGCCACCAACGTGATCACGTTCGTGGTCTACGGCGGCATCGGCGGGGCGCTGTTCCTGCTGCCCATCCAGCTGCAGCAGGTCTCCGGGTACACCGCGCTGGAGGCGGGCATCTCGCTGCTCCCGGTCACCGTGATCACCTTGCTGCTGTCGCGGCGCTCCGGCGCGCTGGCGGCGCGGATCGGCCCCCGGCTGCAGCTGAGCGCAGGACCCGTGCTGGTCGGCATCGGCCTGGCCCTGTTCACCCGGATCACCGCATCCGGCGACTACGTCACCGAGGTGCTGCCCGCCGTGCTGGTGTTCGGCTTCGGCCTGGCTGTGACCGTGGCCCCGCTCACGTCCACCGTGCTGGGCGCGGTGCCCGCGGAGCACGCGGGGATCGCGTCGGCGGTCAACAACGACGTGGCCCGGGCGGCTGCGCTCATCGCCGTGGCCCTGCTGCCCGCCGCGGGCGGCATCACCGGCGACGCCTACCTGCACAAGGACGTGTTCTCGGCCGGGTTCCACACCGCGTCGCTCATCTCGGCCGCACTGTGCGTGGCGGGCGGCGTGCTGGCCGTCTTCACCATCCGCAACCCGGCCCGGGCCGCCGGGGCGGGCCGGCGGGCGGCCCCGCCGCTCCACTGCGCGCTCGACGCTCCCCCGGCCGCGATCGGGAGCGCGGCGGTCAGGGGCGCAGCACAGCCTTGATCACGCCGTCGGCGCGCCGGGGGCCGGCGGACACCACGGCTTTCATGAGGCGGACTCCTTGGGCAGCTCGACCCCGGACAGCTCGGCGCAGGCCGCGAGCAGCTGGTCCTGCACGGCTGGGCTGGACGCGGCCGGGTGCGATGGGCGGGGCCGCTGGTGGTAGAAGTAGTGGCCGGTGACGGTGGCCGCGGGGTCGTCGCTGACCGCCAGCCAGGCCTGGGTGACCGGGGCCTGGGACAGGTCGTCCGGCGCGCCGGGCCCGCCCATCTTGGTCGCCACCCAGCCGGGCTCCAGGGCGTTGCTGAGCACGTCCGGCCAGCGGCGGGCCACCGCGAACGCCAGCACCACGTCGAACAGCTTCGAGTCCGAGTAGGCCTGCGAGCCGTTCCAGTGGCGGCCGACCCACTGCAGGTCAGCCAGGTCGGAGTTGCCGCCCCGGTGCATGCCGGAGCTCAGGTACACCAGCCGGCCCGGGCGGGTCATCAGGGCGGTGAGCAGGTACGGAGCCAGCACGTTGATGGCGAACACGTGGCTGAGCCCGTCCGCGGTCTGGATCCGGTGCGGCTCCCGGTAGCCGACCCCGGCGTTGTGGATGACCGCGTCGTACCGGCCCAGCGTGTTGGCCTGCCCGGCGACCTGGTGCATGCCCTTGACGGCGGCCAGGTCACCGACCACCACATGTGCGGCGGCGGGCAGCGCGGCCCGGGCGTCGCCGGCCCGGGCCTGGTTGCGGGCGTGCAGGGTGACCTCGTGCCCGTCGCGGGCCAGCAGCTCGCCCGCCATCAGGCCGAGGCCATCGGACGAGCCGGTGATCAGTACCCGAGCCATGCGCGGTTCCTTCCGGGGGGGTCTGCATCGTGGGTCTGTGTCTTCCTGGGGTGGCGATCCCTACCCAGGGTGCCCTATGCCTCAGTCGCTACGATGTGCAGGCCATGAGCAGCGCACCCGCAGCAGCGAGCAGCACCGGCCGGCCGGAGGGCGGGCCCGCCGCGGTGATCCGGACCGAGGAGCTGACCAAGGTCTACCCGGGGACCGACTTCGCCGCGGTGGACGGGCTCAACCTGAGCGTCGAGGCCGGGGAGATCTTCGGCCTGCTGGGGCCGAACGGGGCCGGGAAGACCACCACCGCGGGCATCCTCACCACCCGGGTGGTGCCGACGTCGGGCCGGGCGTTCCTGGCCGGGGTGGACGTCGCGGCGCACCCGGCGCTGGCCAAGCAGCTGAGCGGGATCGTGTCCCAGCAGAACACGCTGGACCGGCAGCTCACCGTCTGGGAGAACCTGTACTTCCACGGCCGGCTGTTCGGCATCGGGGCCAGGGCGTCCCGGCGGACCGCCGACGAGCTGCTCGCGCAGTTCCAGCTGTCCAGGTGGGCCGGGGCGTCGGTGTACGCGCTGTCCGGCGGCATGGCCCAGCGGCTGATGGTGGCCCGGGCCATCTTCCACCGCCCGTCGGTGCTGTTCCTGGACGAGCCCACCGCGGGCCTGGACCCGCAGAGCCGGCTCGCGCTGTGGGACCTGCTCCGCGAGCTGCACGGCGAGGGCCAGACGATCCTGCTCACCACGCACTACATGGAGGAAGCGGACCAGCTCTGCGACCGGGTCGCGATCATGGATCACGGCAAGATCCTGGCCCTGGACACCCCGGCCGCGCTCAAGCAGAGCGTCGGCGCCGACACGGTGGTCACGGTGAAGACGGCGGGTGACACCGCGCGGCTGGCCGAGCTGCTCAGCCAGGACGTGGACGGGGTGACCCGGACCCGGCTGGTGGACGGCCCGGGCCGGGAAAGGGCGGTCGAGCTGCACATGCAGGGCAGCGACCGGCTGGTGCCGCGGATCGTGCTGGCCGCGGAGCGCGGCGGGTTCGACCTGATGGACCTGTCGATCGCCGAGCCGAGCCTGGAGACCGTATTCATCAACCTGACCGGCAAGGAGCTGCGGGACTGATGACCACCTCGCTGACCCCGCAGGCGCCGACCCCCGAGGCACGGGCGCGGCGGATCGGCGGCGGGCCGACCCGGTCGGTGGCCGCCGCGAGCTGGACCGCGCTGGGCGCCCTCATGCTGCGTGACCTGGTCGTGCTGCGCAAGCACCTCTGGGAGTTCGTGCTGCGCACCGTCATCCAGCCGTTCCTGCTCTGCTTCGTGTTCCTGTTCGTGTTCCCGAAGATCGGCCAGGGCATCGGCGGGCACGGCACGGCCGCGGAGTCCGCGTTCGCGACCATTCTCGTGCCCGGCGTGGTCGGCATCTCCGTCATGTTCCAGGGGGTGCAGTCCATCGCCCTGAACATGGCGCAGGAGTTCGGCTTCACCCGCGAGATCGAGGACCGGGTCCAGGCCCCCTGCCCGATCTGGCTGGTCGCGATGGCCAAGGTGCTCTCCGGCGCGGCCCAGGGCGTGATCTCGGCCATCATCGTGCTGCCGATGGCCTCCGTGGTGCACGCCCCCGGGGTACACGCGCACCTCTCGCTGCACTGGTGGATCATCCTCACGTTCGTGCCGCTGGCCGCCGTGGCCATGGCCGGGCTGGGACTGCTGCTGGGCACCAGCTTCGAGCCGCGCAACATCGGGCTGATGTTCGGCTTCATCATCCTGCCGATCACGTTCCTGGGCGGCACGTACTACTCGTGGACCAGGCTGGCCCCGGTCGCGGTGGGCGGCTGGCACTGGCTGCAGACCATCGTGCTGATCAACCCGCTGATCTACGTGAACGAGGGGATGCGGGCCGCGTTCACCGAGGCCCCGCACATGCACCTGTACGTGATCTACCCGGTGGTGACCGGGTTCGCGGTGGTGTTCCTGGCCCTGGGGCTGCGGAACTTCCGGCGGCGGGTGCTCTCCTAAGGGCCCGACATGGAAGGAACGAGACGGCTGATGCAGAAGTTCTCCCTGGATGCCATGGCCCGTGAGCTGCTGGACCGCGCCCGCGGGGTGGGCGCGGGCCGCGCCGCCGCCACGGTCGTCGGCGGCCACGAGCGGGTGCTCCGGCAGACCGTCATCGCCCTGGTCCAGGGGGCGGCCCTCGGCGACCACGAGAATCCCGGTGAGGCCAGCGTTCATGTGCTGACCGGCCGGGTCCGTTTGTCGGCTGGGCAGGACTCCTGGGAGGGACGGCGCGGTGATCTCCTGCTGGTGCCAGACTCGTCCCATAGCCTTGAGGCACTGGAGGATGCGGCCGTGCTGCTGACGGTGGCCAAACCGCAATGATCACTACTCCCCCCGGGCATGACGTCCGCGGCTAGGGCTCTGGGCGGGTTGATTCGCGGTCGCGCCCCGGCCCGGGTGGCGGAGGAAGGGCTGGAAGAGCAGGGTGCTGCCGGTCAGCTGGGATACCATCCGGCTGTTCCTGCACGTCCTGGCGGCCACCATCTGGGTGGGCGGCCAGCTCACGCTGGCCGCCGTCGTCCCCGTCCTGCGCCGTTTCGGCGCTGAGGTGCCGCGGGCGGCCGCCCGGCGCTTCAACCAGGTCGCCTGGACGGCGTTCGCGGTCCTGATCATCACCGGGGTGTGGAATGTCATCGCCGTGTGGCCCGGCGAGAGTCACAGTCCCGGCTACCGGGGCACGCTGATCACCAAGCTGGTGGCCGTGGGCATCTCCGGTATCGCCGCGGCGTTGCATGCCCGGGCGCGCAGCACCACCGGCCTGGCGGTCTTCGGCGCGCTGGCCGGCGTGAGCGCGCTGGCCGCCTTGTTCCTCGGCGTCTTGCTGGCCGGCTGAGCCCCGCTCAGCGGGCGGCGCTGGGCAGCAGGGAGCCGGCCCGGAGCCGGACCGCCTCGGCGGCCTCCCAGTCGGCCGCCCCCAGGCTAGCCAGTGCGGCCGGGAAGACCCCGTCCTGTTCCTTGATGATGTGCTCGCGCAAGATCCGGATCGCCGCAGCCAGCCGGGCCGGCCAGGCCGGGTCGGCCGGGGTACCCGACCGGGCCTCGCCCAGCACGGCCTCGACGCGGCGGTGCTCGGCTCGCAGGGTCCCGATGTGGTCAGGGAAGTCGGCGGCCAGGACCGGGAACAGCCCGTGCTCCTCGACCTCGGTGTGCGGGCCCAGCACGCGGGCGATCTGGCGGGCGAGGTCCGCCATCCGGGCGGGGTCGGCGTCGGCGATGGCGGCCCGCACCTCGCCGATCAGACCAACCACGAGATCGTGTTCCCGGGTCAGCTCGTCGATCGTGGCCAGCGCCTGGCAGCCGCAGTACTCACACATGTGAATCCCTCCCGACACCGGCCGGGCAGGACCAGGACGGCCATGGCACCGGCAGCAACTCATCGTGACGGCCAGCGGCCCGGGGCCACTAGGGCCGTTCGCCATGCCGCGCCAGGCCTTAGGGCTCCGGCCCGCCGATCGCCCGCTGGGCAGCCCTGCCCGCCTGGGTCAGAAACCGTGGCGTTGACCGGACCGGGCGGGCGCCGCCTTTTGGCTGACCCTTGACGGGGCGTTTCCGCGCCATTAAGTTACGGTCAAATTTAAGGCTTAAATCAAGCCTCGTAATTCTCCTACCTCCGCCCGGGAGATGCCATGCGCTCCGCTGCTCCTGCCTGCCTCCCCGTCCGGTTATTACGTCGGGCCGCCGTCCTGGCGGCCGCGGGGCCGCCGGGCTCACCTACCGGACAGCCGGGGTGCCGGCCGGCCAGGCGATCTCCCCCGCCGGGTTGATCACCGGGGCCGGCCGGACCCTGGGCACCAGCACCGTCACGGTCACCGGCACGCCAGCCTCGGGGGCTTCCGCGTGCACCTCGTTCGCCTGGACCATCTCGCCAGCCCCGGGCCCCTAGGCCCCGGGTTTCCCGCGTCCCCGCAAAGGCCCGCTTCCCCGAAAGGCCCGCTTCCCCGAAAGGACAGGCATGAGGCTTCTCCCGCATACCGAGACGTGGCGGCGTTCCCGCTCCCGCGTCCTGGTCACCCTGGCCGCGGCGCTCGCCCTGACGGCGGGGCTGCTGGCCGGCACGGCGCACAGCGCTGAGGCCGCCACCCTGCTGTCGCAGGGCAAGACCGCCACCGCGTCGTCGGTGGAGAACGCGTCGTTCCCGGCGTCAGCGGCCGTGGACGGCAACACCGGCACCCGCTGGTCCAGCGCGTTCAGCGACCCGCAGTGGCTGGAGGTGGACCTCGGCGCGTCCGCCTCCATCAGCCAGGTGGTGCTGCAGTGGGAAGCGGCCTACGCGACCGGCTTCCAGATCCAGACCTCGGCCGACGGCACGAACTGGACCACGATCTACTCCACCACCACCGGCACCGGCGGCACGCAGACCCTGAACGTGACCGGCACCGGCCGCTACGTCCGGATGTACGGCACCGCCCGGGCCACCCCGTACGGCTACAGCCTGTGGGAGTTCCAGGTCTACGGCACCGCCGGCAGCGGCTCGTCTGCAGCACCACGGACGCCGCGCTGAACCAGCCCGCCACGGCGTCGTCGCTGGAGAACGCGTCGTTCCCGGCGTCGGCGGCGGTAGACGGCAACACCAGCACCCGCTGGTCCAGCGCCTTCGCCGACCCGCAGTGGCTCCAGGTCGACCTGGGCTCCAGCCAGACGATCTGCGAGGTGACGCTGGACTGGGAGGCGGCCTACGCGACCGCGTTCCAGATCCAGGTCTCCCCCGACGGCACGAACTGGACCACCGTCTACTCGACCACCACCGGCACGGGCGGCACCCAGACCCTGTCGGTCTCCGGGACCGGGCGCTACGTCCGGATGTACGGCACCGCCCGGGCCACCCCGTACGGCTACTCACTGTGGGAGTTCGGCGTCTACACCACCGGTTCGGGGGGCGGCCCGACCCCCACGCCCACGCCGACCTCCACGGGCTCGGGCGGGGGCACGGGCGCGCCGCCCGCCTCGTTCTGGGGCAACACCAGTGCCATCCCGGCGGCGACCCACGTCCTTGAGCTCTCGATCGTGAACCAGACCAACGGGCAGTACCCCGACAGCCAGGTGTACTGGAGCTTCAACGGCCAGGAAGAGTCGATCGCGCAGCAGCCGTACGTGGACATGCCGGCCAACTCGGCGGGCCGGATGTACTTCTACCTCGGCTCCCCGAACAGCCAGTACTACGACTTCATCGAGTTCACGGTGGGCGCGTCGTCGATCAACGTGGACACCACCCGGGTTGACCGGTTCGGCCTCAAGCTGGCCCTGCTGCTGCACGGGCACGACGGGTCGAACCAGGAGGTCGGCGAGAACTACGCCACGTTCACCGAGTCCCGGGCGGCCACGTTCGCGCGATTCCAGAGCTCGGTGCCGGCCCAGTTCAAGGAACTGGCCACGGACCAGGCCCCGTACGGCATCCCGTCGCCGGGCAACGACCCGGCGTTCCAGCCAGGCGGCGCGTACGCGAGCTACTTCACCAGCTACGCGGCCGCCGAGGGAGACAGCAGCGACACCACCGCGCAGATCTTCGGCTGCGGCGGGACGCTGTCGGCCAACCCGCCGCTGTGCGCCGGGCTGAACCGGCACGTGGCGCAGCTGCCCGCGGCGCAGCAGTCGAACCCGGCCAACTTCTACCAGGCCGCTCCGGCGAACTACTACGCGCAGTTCTGGCACCAGAACGCGATCAACGGGCTGCAGTACGGCTTCCCCTACGACGACGACGCCGGGCAGTCCTCCGACATCTCGATCACCAACCCGCAGTACCTGGTCGTGGCCGTGGGCTGGTAGCGGGTTACGTCGGCGGCGCCAGGGCCAGGCCGAGGGCGGCGGCGTGCCGGTGCCCGGCGGTGGTGCCCGCCAGGGTGCCGCCGACGTTTCCCCGCCCGGCGGTGACACCGTCCGGCAGCGTGCGCAGCAGCACGCCGAGCAGCTCGTCGTCCCCGGCGGGGCCGCCGACGATCAGGACCTGGCCCAGGTCGCGGGGGGGCCGAGCGTGCGCAGGACCCGGGCCAGGTTCGCCGCGAACACGGCTTCCTTCAGGCGCAGCCGGATCGCCCGCCACTCGGCGGGGCTGTGCCGGCGGTCGAACGGCAGCCATCCGGCGGGGCCGGCGGCGGCGAGCATGCCGGCGGCGGCCGGGTCGGCCGGGCTGTCCAGGAACCCGCGGGTGCCGTCCTCCGCCTCGAACCGCTGACTCCCGTCGAGCCGCACGCACGGGCCCCGCTTCACCCAGTCAGCCGCGGCGCGGGGCACGCCCAGGGTCTCCGCGACCGCGACGGTGAGGAGGTCACCGGCGCCCGCCGCGACCACTTCCCCGTCTGGCGCGATGACGTCGATGGTGCCGGCCCCGACGTCGACCACGACGGCGTCGGGCCGGGCCCCCGGCGTGGTCGAGGCACCCAGCCGGGCCGCGGCGGGTTCGCTGAGCACGCAGCGGACCGGGCAGCCGAGCAGGTCAGCGAGGACGGCCGCGTGGTCGGAGCCGGGTGTGAGCCGGTGCAGCGACGAGACCAGGGCGGCCCGGCCCACGCTGCCCCGCCGGGCGGTGGCCGTGTCGGCCGCGGCGGCCAGGTCCACCGCGAACAGGTCGTCCAGGCTGGTCTCGCCGTCCGGGGTGCCGAGCGCGGTGACCGTGCCGACCGGCCAGCCCGCCAGCTCGCGGCACGCGGCCCGCAGCCCGATCCGGCGGCCGTGGGCCACGACCCACGGCTCGGCCGGGCCCTGAGCGGGGATCCCCGGCGCTGGCGAGCCGGGCGCAGCCTCGGGAGCCAGCCCGATCACCCCGTTGCCGTAGTCGAGCAGCGCGCGGCTCACGGTGGCGGCGTCCCCGGCCTCCCCGCCGCCGAGCCGCAGCGCGGCGGACAGCGCGACCGGGTCGGTCAGCAGGGTCAGCGGCTGGCCGGGGCGGCGCACCTCGACGGCCAGCAGGGTGCAGGCGGCGGCCGCGGCCACGTCGACCTGGTCGATGACGGGGACTCCGGCGCCGAGGCGGTTGGCGATGAGGACGCCCTCGTCGCTGCCGGCCAGGACCGCCCCGACCGGGATTCCCGCCGCGAGCAGCTGGCGGAGCCGCCGCGCCGCCGCCGCGTAGCCGGCGCGGGCGGGCACCAGCGCGACCCGGGGGGCATCCGGGCCCTCCCCGTCCCGCCGGGCCAGGCGGCTCCCCGCCCGGCCACTCCCCCTCCGGCCACTCCCCGTCCAGCCAGAGGGGCGCGCCGACGCAGGTGCCGGCGCCGCCCGGCGTGGCGACCCCCGCGGCGAGCACCCGGAGGCGCCCGGTGTCCGGGACGACGGCCGGGATCGTGAGTGTCGCGGTGCCGACGGCCCGCAGCGGCGCGATCCGGGCCTCCCCGACCGTCACGGCGAGCCGCCGCTCCATCCGGCGGACCAGCGCGGCCGCGCCGCGCAGCGAGTCCGCCGATCCCTTGCGGCCCCGGGTCGGCAGCCGGTCCGCGCCCAGCAGCCGCTCCCCGTCCAGCATGACGACCTCGGTCGTGGCGTTCCCGATATCGACGCCCGCCACGACGCTCATGCGGGCGCGGCGCGCGGGGGCGCGGGACGGGAGGTCACGCGGTCAGGCCGCGGCGGGCGTAGATCTCGGCGGCCTCGGTGAGCAGGGCCGCGCAGCGGGGCAGGCCGCGCCCGGCGAGTGAGGCGGCCAGCGCGGTGAGCTGGGCCGCGGTGGACCGGCCGGGGCGCAGCGCCTCGTAGATGGCCAGCACCTCGTCGTCGCCCAGCGCGGTCAGCTCCGCGGCGCGGCGCAGGTTCTCCGCCAGCTGCGGGTTGCCGTGCTGCCTCGCGCCACGCCGGCCTGGTGCTCCAGGGACTCAGGGTGGATGCGCAGGTCGGGCAGGGTGATCTCGCCACGGCGGACGGCGTCCAGGGTCAGCTCCCCCACCGGCCGGCCCGACAGCGCCGCCGTCCCGCGCGCTGGCCGCTCCGCAGCCCCGGTCACTGCAACCCCTCCTTCGACAGCTGCTCCGCGGGTTCCCCGGGCCGCACCCAGGCCCGTTCCAGCGCCATCAGCGCGATCACCGTCGTGTGGTAGCGGGCCTCGATGGCCTCGTCGGTGTACGGGTTGCGGGCCGGGTCGGGGGTCGCGCCCTTGGCGTGCCGGGCGGCGTTGGCGCCGAGCAGCCGGTACAGCTCGCGGGTGACGGCCGGGGCCACCGAGTACAGCTCCAGGTTGGCCAGCGGCGCGAGGTCCCGGCGGTGGATCAGCGCGGTGCCCTTGCCCTGCAGGCCGATGCCGATGCCCGAGCCGGCCAGCCGGGCCGCGGCCAGCCCGATCCGGCCGAGGTCCACGGTGTCGTTGAACCGGACCACCCGGCCGGTGCAGCCTTCCTCCTCCAGCCCGGCCAGCAGCTCGCCCAGCACCTCGGGGACGGTGAGCCCGGACAGCGACCGCCAGACGTCCCGGCCGACCGCGGGGGACACGCCGATCACCACGTCCCGCGGGTCCTGCCCGGGGAAAGCCGGGCCGACGGGGGCGAGCAGCGAGCTGCGCGGCGGCGGCCTGCTCGGCGCGCAGGTCCTCGACCCCGCGGGCCTGCCGGATCTCGTCGATCTCGGCCTGGCGGGGCGGCGACGGCTCGTACCCGGTCCCCGGGCCGGCGTAGTCGTTCGGGTCGGTGACCAGGGACAGGACGCGCAGTTCCTCATCGAAGATCGCGGCGGTCTGCAGGTAGTCACCGGACAGGCGGGCCCGGGTCATCGCCATGATGGCCTCCGCCTCGGCCTCGTACCCGGTCTCGTCGAGCGCCGCCACGATGTCCACCACGGTGAGGCCGCCCTCGCGGATCGCGTGCGCCGCGCCGAGCACGGCCAGCGTGTCGGTCTCCCCCAGGTCCTTCGACCCGGCCGCGTCGACCGCGCGTTCCACGTGGTCGTCGGTGAAGTCGGCCAGCCCGAGGTGGGTGTACACGGCCCGGCAGGCCTGGGCCGCGTAACGGCGCAGCTCGCCGATCTCGCTGGCCGGGCACGGTACGCAGCCCGCCGTCCACCCCCCAGTCCCGCTGCATGGCCAGGAAGTCGTCGATGTCCTCGGCGTTGAAGTTGCTGGGCCCGAACATGTTGTCGTAGCGCTGGATGCTGCCGAACCCGCTGAACACGAAGTCCGAGCCGGCCAGCACGATGGGCAGCGTCCGGGAGGTGCGGCGCATGTCCGACTCGCTCATCAGCGCGTCGTTGCCGGAGCAGGACTCCAGGTTGCGCATCATCACCATGACGTTCTCGGCCATCAGCTCGCGCAGCCCGCGGGGCACGGACCCGGCCACGCTCGCCCCGTCGATGCCGCCGTTCTGCACGCCCTGCGCGCCGATCGCGCGGGCCAGCGCGATGCACCGCGCCTCCAGGTAGAGCATGGACTTGCGCTGCGCCCCGGCCATCAGCACCTCGGCCCCGGCGCCCGAGGAGACCCGCATCTTCATCCCGCGTGAGGCGTAGGCGGAGGTCAGGAAGGCCTTGGACCAGGGGGTGTCGTCCCCGTCGGTGAACACCGGCTCGGTGCCGTAGAGCGAGACCGTCTCCGCGTAGGACGTGAGCCCGCGCATGCCGAGCTCGAGTTCCAGCGCCTCCTCGACCGAGCACTGGATGAGCACGCCCTGCGCCCCGACCGCGGCGCCGATGAGGCAGGCCACCGCGTTGCTGGGCGCGTCGGCGAGGACCGGGACCGTGGTCTCGATCTCCCGGAAGCCGAACGCGGCCGCCGTGGCCGAGTCGGCGGCGAGCAGCAGCGGGTCGTCGAGCCGGTTGGTGACGTGCGCCTGGTTGCTGGGGGTGCGCCGGCCGCGCAGCTTGGTCATGGCCAGCCCCAGCTCGGCGGGCCGCAGCAGGGCCAGCACCCGGGCCAGCTTGGCGGGCGTGGCCCCCGCGCACAGCCGGATGATCTCGGCCCGGGGCACGTCCGGGCTGACCGCCCGCCGGGCCAGCTCGGTGTCGGGCAGGGCCATCACCTCCGCGGCGACGGAGAGGTCCAGGCCGTGCCGGGCGATGTAGGCGTCGAGGGAGTCGAAGTCCTCCTCCGCGACCCCGTCCATCTCCGTCACCCGGCCAGCGGAGATGACCAGGCCGGGCTCGGGGTCGTGCGGGGAACGCAGCGCGACCAGGCCGAGGTCGGGGTCCTCGACCGCGAACCCGTCGAGGTTGACGCGCTGCTGGTCCATGAACCGGATCCGGCCCACCGGCCGCTCAGGTCCTGGCACGGTCATGGCGGACTCCTCTCCTGGGGCCCGGACGTCCCGGGCGGCCTCAGATCTCCCTGGATGGCCTCAGATCGCGCTCTGCGGGCGCAGCTCGATGACCCGGCCGCGCGCGGGCTCGGCCGGGGTGATCGTGCTCTCCGCCGGGGGCCCGCTCCCCGGGGTGCGGACCATGATGCGGATCCGGTCGCCGCGGAACAGGTCGTAGGAGAACTCGAACGGCACCCCGTCCCGGTCGGTCGTGGTCCGGCTGATCGCGAGCAGCGGCGAGCCGTCCGGCACGTCCAGGACCAGCGCCTCGTCACCGGACGCGGCGACCACCTCGATCCGCTCGACGGCCTCTCCCGGCCGGGTGCCGAAGTGCTCGTCGAGCAGTTCGTAGACCGAGCCGCCCAGCGGGAGTTCCAGCAGCCCCGGGAAGCGGTCGGCGGGCAGCATGGCGTGCTCCACGGAGATGGGGCTGCCGTCCGCGAGCCGGATCCGGACCAGGTCGATGACGAGGTCGCCGCGCTGGATGCCGAGCGCCCGGGCGGCGGGCTCCTCCGCCCCGGACAGCCCGGCGCTGATCACCCGGGTCCCGGCCACGACGCCCTGGCTGCGCAGCAGGGCGGGCACGCCGACGACCCGGGAGGTGTCCCGCTCGATCTTGTCCTGGCTGACGAACGTGCCGCCGCCGCGGCCGGGCACCCGGCGGACCACGCCGCTGTCGGCCAGCACGGCCAGCGCCTGGCGCAGCGTGGCCCGGCTGACCCCCAGGTCGGCCGCGAGCGCCCGCTCGGCGCCGAGCCGCTGGCCGGGGCGGAGGTGGCCGGCCGAGATCCGCTCGGCCAGCACCCGCCGCACGTCTTCCGGGGTGCGCCCGCCTGCGGCGTCAGGCATCCACGGCACCCTGGGATTCCGGCAGCACCTGCCCGCCGTCCACGACGATCGTCTGCCCGGTGATGTAGGCGGCCTCGTCGGTGGCCAGGAACAGCGCCGCGTAGCCGATCTCGTCCACGGTGCCGAGGCGGCGCAGCGGCACGCTCGCCGTCATCTCGGTCATGTACTCCTCGCCCAGGTCCCCCAGGCCCTCGGTGACCACGTTGCCGGGCAGCACCGCGTTGACCGTGATGCCGTGCGGCGCCAGCTCGATGGCGGCGGTGCGCATGAACCCGAGCTGGCCGGCCTTGCTCGCGCCGTAGTGCGACCAGCCCGGGAACCCGGTGATCGGCCCGGTGATCGACGAGGTCAGGATGACCCGGCCGTGCGCGGACTGCTGCAGCGCGGGCAGGCAGGCCTGCACGGACAGGATGCAGCCGCGCAGGTTCGTGCCGAGCACGGTGTCCAGGTCCTCGTCGGTCATGTCCGCGAGCAGCCGGTCCGGGAAGATGCCCGCGTTGGCGCACAGCACGTCGACGCCGCCCAGCCGCCCGGCCGCGGTCTCGGCGATCCGCTGGCAGTCCGCCCGCACGCTGACGTCGGCCAGCACGTACGAGACCTCGGCCCCGTCCGCGGTCAGCTCCGCCACTGCCGAGGTGGCCGCGTCCTCGTCCCGGCCGACGATGAGGACCCGCGCCCCGCTGGCCGCGAACACCCGGGCGATGCCCTTGCCGATGCCCCGGGTGGCGCCGGTGACCACGACGGATCGCCCCGCGATTGATGTGAACACGTGCAGCTCCTTTGTGTGTTAGCGGCTGAGGTAGCGCTCAGCCAGGGCACAGCTGTCCTGGGTGTACCCGGCACCCAGCTCCCGGGCGATGTCGGCCGCCTGATGCGAGCCGATCCACGCGACGAGCAGCAGCCGCCGGAACATGATGAAGGTCCAGATCTCCGCCTCGTCCTGCGGCGGCAGGGCGGTCACCCGCCGGTAGCCGGACAGCCAGCTGTCCACGAGCTCCGGCACGTGCGGCTGGTGCTCGAAGAAGCTCACCGCGGTGCCGACGTCGTAGAGGTACCAGCTGAAGCCCGAGTCGTCGAAGTCGATGACGCTGACCCGCCCGCCGTCGACGAGCAGGTTGGCCAGCCTGGTGTCGGCGTGGACCAGCCCGTAGCGCTGCGGGCCGGTGCCGAACGCGGCCAGCCGGTCCCGGAGCACGCCGTCCAGCCGGCCCAGGACCGCGTGCTCGGCCGGCCCGACCCCGATCCCGTCCTGCCAGCGGCCCCACCGGGCCCGGGCGCCGAACGCGGCGTCGTAGTCCCAGTGGAACCGGGTGAACCAGGCCGGCCGCCGCCACTGCCGCGCGTGCTGGTGCATCCGGGCGGTGATCTCGCCCAGCTCGGCGAAGTGCGCGGCGTCGTCGTCGGCGGGCTCGGTGCCGGCCAGGTACTCGAAGCGGACGCAGTGCCGCTCCTGCCCGGTCTCGTCGGCCATGGTCATGACCCGCCCGCCGCCGGGGGCCGGCAGCACCCGCGGGGTGCGGACCCCGGCCTCGGCGCGCAGCGCGTCCATCCAGGCCAGCTCGGACTCGATCTCGGCGGCGGTGTGGTACCCGAGCCGGTGCACCCGCAGGATCGACGGCCCCTCGTCCGGGTCCCGCACCAGGTAGGTCGCGTTCTCGGACACGTTGAGCAGATGCACGGTGGACCCGGGACCGCACCCGCCGGCCCGCGCCGCCTGCCCGGCGAACCGGGTGATCCGGGCCAGCACGTCACCGCCGCCGGACAGGTCATGCGCGCCGGGCTCGTCAGCCACGCTCACCTCGTCACCCGCCCTCGTGGCCCCGGCCCTCGACCCCGCCGAGGACCGCCATGATCTCGTCCCGCGCCGCCGTGATCTGCTCCGCGGGCCCGCTCAGGTAGAGGCGCCCGGCCACGCCGATCATGGACACGTCAACCAGCGTCACCCCCGGCGCCGTGCGTTCCGCCTCGTTCGCCGCGAGCGCGGCGAACAGCGCCGGGGTGACCTCGCAGACCAGCAGCGTGTCCCCGGGGATGATCATGGAGCCGCCGCGGTTGCGGTTGATGATGATGGCCTGCCGGTCGGTGATGTCCTCGATCACGTCGCAGAACAGGATCCGCGGCCGCAACTGGTCGGACGCGCTGGCGTTCAGGCCCTCCAGGATCGCCTGCCCGGCCCGCTCGACGTCGGCCAGGTCGGGCCCGTGCACCTCGAGCACGCCGAACTGCCGCTCGACGAACAGGATGCCCGGCTCCACCGTCGGCACCGCGCGCAGCGCCAGGTCGGTCACCCGCTCGATGGCCAGCGCGGGGGCCACCTCGACGATCAGCGAGTGCTCACCCTGCATCGGCGGGTAGCCCCGGGCCCGGGTGGGGGTGCCCAGGTACGCCGCGAACTGCCGCTGCAGGTCCCGGACCAGCAGGTGGACCCGCAGCTCGGCCAGGCGCGGCGCGCCCGCGGGCTCGGCGGAGTGCGGCGCGCCCGGCCGCGCGGCAGGCGGCGCGCTCACTCGCCGCGGATGGTGAAGTGCCTGCCGAGTTCGGCGTGCGGCCGCGGGATCACGTGCACCGAGATCAGCTCGCCCACGGTGCTGGCCGTTTCCGCGCCCGCCTCGGTCGCGGCCTTGACCGCGCCGACGTCGCCGACGATGGTGACCGACACCAGGCCGTCACCGACTTCCTGGCGGCCGACGATGGCCACGTTGGCCGCCTTGACCATGGCGTCCGCGGCCGCCAGCGCGGCCACGTACCCCTTCGTCTCGATCATCCCGATCGCGTTGTCTGCCACGTTTCTCTCCTCTGGTGCCTGTCGTGATCATGACTTGAGTGCCGTTCCAGCGGCACTCAGTCATGATCACGACGCTTGCCCGCTGGGTCTATGGAGCCGATGATCAATGCGTCGACGGGCGGCGGCTCGCCCGGGAACCAGGCCGCGGCGACCGAGCCCTGGGCGACCAGCACCCGTTCACCCACGCCGCTGCCCAGCACGTCGAAGGCGACGAACCGCTGGCCGGTGCCTTCCGCCTCCACCTCCAGGAACGCGCCCTTCGGGATCTCGGCCAGCCGGCGGGTGGCCCAGACGTTTCCCACCACCGTCGCGGTTACCATCAGCGCTCCTTCTCGATCTCGACCCCGGCCGCCCGCGCCCGGTCGCGGGCCAGCGGCGTGAGCACCGCGCGCCGCCCCAGCACCAGCCGGGCCCCGGCCCGGGCCGCGTCACGGACCACGGCCTCGGTGACCGCGCCCTTGTCGATGCGGCGCACCGGCCGGGCGGACCCGGCCGGCCCGGCCAGCGCCGCGCCGCCCGGCGCGAGGCGGAACCGGAGCCGGCCGGTGCGCAGGTCGTCGCGCCGCCGCGGGTCCTCGAACACGCGCAGCAGCCGGGTCACGAACGCGGCCAGCTCCTGGTCCGTCCGGACGCTCACGGTCTCCACCGCGCCGACTCCGTCCCGGACCGTGTACGCCAGCCCGTCCTGCGCCGGGCGCGGTGCCAGCTGGCCGCGGCTGCGCGGCGCGGTACCCGCCGGGGCCCGGCTGCGCAGGCGGGAACCAGCCTGGCCCGGCTCCGCCAGCGCGGGATCAGCGGCGCCCGGCTGCCGGCGGGGGCCGCAGGTCGGCCAGCGCCTCGCGGACCAGCGCGCGCAGCATCTCGGGGTCCACGCCGGAGGTCATGCCGCCCCCCGCAGCGCGTGCTCGGCCGCCTCGGCCGCCTGCCGGACGTCCGCCTCGGACCCGGACAGGTACACCCGGCCCGTCGCGCCGATCATGCGGTAGTCCACGACCTTGATCCGGGCCGCCTTCTCGGCCTCGTTGACCGCGAGGATCGCGTACGAGGCCGGCTGCATCTCCAGCACGAACAGCGACTCCCCGGCCAGCACCATGGACCCGATCTTGTTCCGGTTGATCAGGAACGCGTGCTGCGGGTCGATCATCGTGACGATCTTCGAGGCCAGGATCTCCGGCTGGCTCGCGTCCGCCTCCGTGGCGCGCAGCGCGCCGAGCACGGCGGAGCCGGCCGCCCGCACCTCGTCGGTGCTCCCGTGCACCTCCAGGTACCCGAAGTGCCGCTCCACGACCAGGATCCCGGCCCGCACGCCCGCGTACTTGAGCGCGACATCGGTGAGCGGCTCCACGTCCAGCCCCGGCGCGACCTCGACCACGAGCGCCGCATCGTTGCTGCGCGGCAGGCTCCCCCGGATCCACGGTGCCCAGGTAGCACATGGTCTGCGGCCTGCAGCCGGTCGAGAAAGATGAACGACCGCAGCTCAGCCACCCTGACCACCCACGATCCCCCGCAGCTCCTCGAGCACGACCCGCCGGATCTCCGCCCTCAGCGCCTCAAGATCGGGGTCGGCTGCCGCCCGGGCCAGCCCGGCTGGCGTCCGGCGCTCGCGGGCCGCCGCCGCGGCCGCCCGTCCTCATCCCGCAGATTCGAGGCCACCGGGTACGGAGGCATCGCCCCCGCCGGCGCCTCCCACGGCACGAGTCCGGTGAAGTCCCCGAATCCCACGGACGGGTCTTCGTTATAGGCCAGGCGTGTCCACTGGACCAGGTGCCGGGGCTGCAGGTTCTCACCCACCGAGGAGCGGCCGAAGAATCCGGTCCCGATCGTCATCGACGGTGCGAGCCCGGTCCCGATGCCGGCGCTGCCCAGGCTGGACCCGGTGTTGACCGCGATCCGGAGCACCTCGAGCGCGGCGCCGTACTCCATGATCGTCTCCGGGTCGGCCGAGTGGATCGCGGCCGAGTGGCCCTTGCCGCCCAGCCGGAGCACGGCGCGCGCGGCGCCGATGCCGTGCCGCACGCTGCCGACCTGGGTCAGCCCGAGGACCGGGCAGAGCTTCTCGTGGGCCAGCGGCTCCTCGGGGACGACCAGGGGGAACGGGGCCAGCAGCACCCGGGTCGTGCCCGGCACCCGCAGGCCGGCCTGCGCCGCGATCCAGGTCGCGTCCTGGCCGACGAACCGGGTATCGAAGTGCCCGCCGGGGAACAGCAGGTCACGCACCTTGTCCCGGTCCTGCGGCGGGAGCAGGTACGCGCCCGCGCGCTGCAGGTGCCGCAGCAGCGCCGGGGCGGCCGCCTCGGTGACGATCAGCACGGACTCGTTGGTGCACAGGATCGAATTGTCGAAGCTCTTGCTGTCCACGATCCGGCGCGCGGCTTCCGGCAGGTCCGCATCGTCCGCAACGAAAACCGGCACGTTGCCGGGCCCCACCCCGATAGCCGGCGTGCCCGAGCTGTAGGCGGCCCGGACCACGGCGGTGCCGCCCGGTCGCGACGATCAGGCTGGTCCGCTCGTCGGCCATCAGCGCGTGGATCAGCGGCACCGACGGCTCGTCCACGACCTGGATCACGCCGTCGGGTGCGCCCGCGGCCACCGCGGCCGCGGCCAGCGTCCGGGCCGCGTCCGCGGAGCACTCCCGGGCCAGCGGGTGCGGGCTGACCACGACCGCGTTGCGGGTCATGAGGGCGAGCAGCGACTTGACGAACACGGTGGCGACCGGGTTGGTCGACGGGGTGAGCGCCAGCACCACGCCGGCGGGGCGCGGGATCTCGACCATCCGGGCGGCCGGGTCGACGCGGGGGGTCACGTAGTCGTGGGCGGCGTAGGCCTCGACCAGGCCGGTGCTGCCGGCCAGGTTCTTGATGACCTTGTGCTCGGCCACGCCGAACCCGGTCTCGCGGACCGCCCAGTCGGCGTACTCACGGGCCCGGCCGGCGCCCGCGGCCGCGGCCGCGTGCGACGATCCGGTCCACCGCGGCCTTGTCGTAGCGGGCGAACGCGGACGCGGCCCACTGCGCCCGCTGCAGCATGGCCCGGGCCCGCGGCACCCCGGCCGGGTCGGTCAGCAGGTCGATGCTGATCGGTCTCGGTCGGTCACGGCCGTCGGTCATGGCCGCACCTCGCGTCAGTCCCGGGGGCCCGCCCCCCCGGCTTGCGCCGCGTCGCCGCGGGCGGCGGCGACGGCCACCTCGACCCGGTCCAGCAGCTCGGCGCACAGGTCGGGGGTCAGCAGCAGGCCCGGCTTGAACTGCAGGACCCGCGGGTCGAGGGTGGAGAAGATCGCCCACACGCCGTGCTCGTAGAGCCGCTTCATGACGAACCTGGCGCCGTGCGGGTGCCCGAACTCCAGGCCCATGACCAGGCCGTCCTGCCGGATGCCGGTGAACCAGTCCGGGTAGGCCTGCTGGATCCGGCGCAGCCCGCGGCCGATCAGGTCGGCGATGTAGAAGACCATCGACCTGACCTCCGGCCGGCAGGTGATCTCCAGGGTCTTCAGCGCGGCGACGCAGCCGAGTTCGGCGCCGCCGAACGTGGACATGTGCGCGAACCCGTCCTCGCTGAGCCAGCCCGCCGCCGCCTCGCTGACCAGGACCGCGCTGACCGGGTACAGGCCGCCGGACAGGCCCTTGCCGGTGACCAGGAGGTCCGGCGCGATGCCGTGCTTGGTGATCGCCCACAGCTCGCCGGTGCGCATCAGCCCGGTCTGCACCTCGTCGGCGATGTAGAGGGCGCCGTACCGCTCGCAGAGCTTCTTGGTGCCTTCCAGGTAGCCGGGCGCGGGCAGCGGGAAGCCGTAGGTCGCCGGGATCGTCTCCATGATCACCGCGGCGACGTCCCGGCCGCGCAGCGCGTCCTCCATCGCGGCCAGGTCGTTGAACGGGACGTGGCTGAACTCGTCCGGCCGGTCGGCGAGGAACAGGGTCGCGAACCGGTCGTCGCCGGTGGCGACGGCCAGGCCGGTGTGCCCGTGGTACGCCTTGGCCACCGAGACGATCTTGCGTTTCTTCGTGGCGTGCCGGGCGGTCTTCAGCGCGATGTCGATGGCCTCGCCGCCGCCGCTGCCGAACACCACCTTGGCCAGGCCGGGCGGCGCGGTGGTCACCAGGGCCTCGGCCAGGGCGGTGCGGGCCAGCGACGGAAAGTGGTGGTTCCCGATGTCGAACCGCTGCATGGCCGCGGTGACCGCCGCGGCGACCTCGGGGTTGCGGTGGCCGAGGTTGTAGGTGCCCCCGTTGAGGTGGACGTCGATCAGGCGCTTGCCCCCGACGTCGTAGATGAAGTAGCCCTCCCGCCGGTCGATGACCAGCGGGACGCCGGAATCGGACCAGAACTGGGTCTTGTCCGGGTTCCAGTACTGCCTGGACCGGTCGAGCATCTCGGCCTTGGACGGGAAGGCGATCAGCTCCTCGGCCATGTCACCTCCGGGATCCGGGCGCCAGTCCGGTCTGCTTTGGTCTGACCAAATACGTACGCTTCTAACCTTTACGTGTCAAGAGGTCATGAGTTAAGTCCATATTTCATGAACCAAAACTCTTGTCAGGATTCCTACCTGCTGATACCGTCCGCGCTGTGATCTGTACCACAGGGCGTACCTCAACCGTTTGACCCCTGTTTGACCACCGCTTTCTGGCACTCGGTTGACGACCGCTGTTCTGGCCGCCGTCTGCCATCCTGTATGACCTGGCGCCGCAGGGCGCGGGCCACCTCGTAGTAACTGGGCGATCCTCTGGGGAGGGCACTCATGGCACAGTCGGAGCTTCCGCGGGTCGGCGGTATCGAGGGGATGGAGGAATCCTTCGACATCTCCCAGCGCGCCGAGGTCCCCAAGCTGCGCAAGGGAGCGGTCGGCCTGGGCGGCGTGCTGTTCCTGACCGTCACCGGATCCGCGCCGATCTCGGCGATGCTGTTCAACACCCCGATCATGGTCGGCTACGGCCAGGGCGTCGGCGCGCCCGCCGCGTTCATCTTCGCCGCCATCGTGCTGGTCGTGTTCTCCGTCGGCTACGTGGCCATGGCCAGGAAGCGGACCAGCACGGGCGGCTTCTACTCCTACATCAGCCACGGGCTCGGCCGCGAGCTGGGCATCGGCACCGGCTACGGAGCGGTCGTGGCGTACTCGGTGTTCGAGGCCTCACTGGCCGGCGGGTTCGCGTACTTCGCGAACCTCAAGCTGAACGCGTTCGGGGTCAACATCGGCTGGCCCTGGCTGGCCCTGGGCATGGTCGTGCTGATCTCGCTGCTGACCTTCTTCGACGTCCGGCTGTCCTCCACGCTGCTGGCCATCGGGCTGATCAGCGAGATCGCGATCCTGGTCATCTTCGACATCTTCATGTTCAGCAAGGGCCACGCCAACTGGGCCGCGCTCAACCCGGCCAACGCGTTCAAGAGCTTCCCGGCCTCCGGGAAGCTGGCCGCCGGCTCGGTCGGCATCGGGCTGTTCTTCGCGTTCTGGTCCTGGGTCGGGTTCGAGATGGCCCCCAACTACGCCGAGGAGTCCCGCGACCCGAAGCGGATCGTGCCCCGCGCGCTGTACATCTCGGTGATCGGCCTGGGTATCTTCTACACGCTGACGTCCTGGGCGCCGCTGTTCGGCTACCCGACCACGCACGCGGCCGTCGCCGCGGCCCAGGGCAACGCGGCGAACTTCTACCTCGCCCCGGCCACCCAGTACGCCGGGCACTGGGTGTCCTCGATCATGAGCTACCTGATCATCACCGGCTCGTTCGCCTGCGGGATGGCGTTCCACAACACCACCGCCCGCTACATGTACTCCCTCGGCCGGGAGGGGCTGCTGCCCGCGCCGCTGGGCCGGACCCACCCCAAGTTCCAGAGCCCGTACATCGCGTCGGTGGTGCAGTCCGTCGTGGCCGCGTTCATCATCATCCTGTTCGCCGTGTTCACCGGCAGCAACGACCCGAACACCCAGGCCTACCTGCAGCTGTACGGGCTGATGGCGGTGATGGGCGTGATCATCATCCTGTCGGTGCAGGCCCTGGTCTCGCTGGCCATCCTGGTCTACTACGAGCGGCACCACCGGGACGAGGCGCACTGGTGGAAGACCCGGCTGGCCCCGGCCCTGGCGCTGGTGTCCCAGGCCGCCGTGGTCTACCTGCTGTTCGACAACATCAGCTTCCTGGGCAGCGGCTACTCGTACGCGAAGTGGTTCGGCCCGATCGATCTGGCGATCGTGCTGATCGGCGTGGGCGTGGCGTTCTACTTCAAGAAGCGCAAGCCCGCGAAGTACGAGCAGGCCGGGCGGCTTATCAACGAGGGCCTCTAATCCGGCTCGCCGGGCCAGCCCCGCCAGGCCCGGCGAGCCGGGGCTGACGGGCTGGGCTGAGGGCCTGGCGCTATTACACTCTCTGCCAGGCTGCGGCGGATCCCGGCGGTCCCGGCGCCCGGTCGCGGCTCCTGAGAGGGACACGCGACCATGACCACCGAGGGCACGTGGATCGGCTACAGCGGCACCGCCCGGATCGGGCTGGCCCTGGTGCTGCTGGCGCTCGCGGGCGCCCTGGCCTACGCGGGAACCCGGTGGCCCGGGCCCTTCCGGGCCCGGAGGCCGCGCCCGGCCGTCGCGAACGTCATGCTGGCCATCTGGATCCTGGCCATAACGGCGTTCCTGGTCTGCGCCTCGCTCTACGTCCACCAGGCGCGCCGGGACTTCCCGGGCCGGACCGCACCCACGGATCCCATCACGCCCGTGACCGTCATCGGGGTCGGCCTGGTCTTCATCGTCATCCTCAGCTACAGCAGGCTCGGAGCCGTGGCCAAGCTCGCGAGCGCCGTCATCGGCGCCCTGGCCGCCCCGATGATCTTCGAGCTGCCGTTCGACCTCATCGTCATGACCCGGACCTATCCGATCCCGCCCGATCCGGCCCTGTACCGGGTGCTGTTCTTCCTGCCGTTGTTCGCCATCGAGCTCACCACGCTGGCGCTGCTGACCCTCTCCCCCATGGTGCGGCTGTCCCGGGCGACGTTCCTGTCCTTCGCGGCGATGCTGGCGGTGTTCGCGGTCTGGGCCCTGTCCGGGTTCGGCTACCCCTCTGCTCCCCTCCCCATCGCGCTGAATGTCGTGTCGAAGATCCTGGCCTTCGTCACGCTGCTCACCTTGTTCCTGCCCGTGCGGGACGACGCCAGCGAGCCTGGTCCCGGCGTCCGGGGAGCTTCGGCCGTGCGCGGCTCCGGAACCCGGGACTAGATTTCCGGACTGTCATGAGTGCCAGCGCTGGCCCGCCCGGCCGGGCGCCGCGTTAGGCCCGCCCGCTCCCGGGTACCCGGTTCCGCGGCTGGCGGGCATCCGCCGGGGTGGGCCCCGCGGGGTCGCCAGCCTGGACAGCGGAGGAGCCATGACCTCAATGTCGAGGGGACGGGGCTGGTACCGCCCCGGACCACGGATGGCAGGCGCGCTGCTGGGCGCGGCCGCGCTGCTGGCCGGGGCAGGTGCCATGCCCGCCGCCCAGGCGGCCAGCGCAGCGCCGGTGACGGCACCGCCGTACAGCTGCGCGCCCAACGGCCCGGCCGGGAACCAGACCGTGTACGGGACGTTCGGTGACGCCAGCGTGCTCGGCTGGACCGGGAACCACCAGGGCGTGCCCGCGTGCCTGGGCGGAAGTTTCTTCGTGATCAGCGGCGGCCAGCCGGGCAGCGGCGCGGCCACGCCGGTCACGGGCACGACCTACGGCTACGGCGTCTACGACGACAGCGCGGCCACCTGGACCAACGCGGACGGTTACCTGCCCGCCCTGGTGACCACGTTCCACCGGGACGGCGCCCGCATCTCGATCACCAACTTCGGTGACCAGGTCAGCATCGGCGGTCACGCCTACGTCGCGATCTACAGCCGGGTCCAGGTCAGCAACCCGACCGGGCAGCCGCTCAGCATCGACCCGCAGGCGTCCGCCGGGCTGGTCCCGCTGAATTCGGCCAGCGACACGGTGCCGGCGCACGGCACGGTGAACCACGACTACGTGGTGGCGGCGGACCGTTTCGGCGGCAGCTACCCGTGGCCGTCGGCCCCGGCGCTGGCGGGCGCGGGCGGCTTCGATCAGCACTTCGCGCACATGCGGGCCTACTGGAACCAGCAACTGGCCGGCATCGCGCAGATCGTCAGCCTGCCGGACGCGGGACTGGCCGACGCGTACCGCACCGGGTTCATCTACACCCAGATCATCCGGTCCGGGAACGAGCTGCGGACCGGCGCCAACGGCTACGACACCGAGTTCAGCCACGACGTCATCGGGATCCTGGCCAACCTGTTCACCCAGGGCTACACGAGCGGCGCGCACGCGCTGCTGGACCGGGCCCGCTACGTGATCGGCAGCCAGACCCAGTACGACGACGGGGTGTGGACCTACCCCTGGGTGTGGGCCCTCTACCTGCTCAAGACCGGTGACCTGAACTTCGTGAAAGCCAACTTCGCCACCCGGGGCCAGGCCGGCAAGACCGAGCCGAGCATCGAGGACACCGCGCACCTGATCGCCGCCGACCGGACCGGGCCCGGCGGGATCATGCAGAAGACCAACGACATCGACGCCAACGGCTACTGGACCATCGACAACTACACCGCGCTCACCGGCCTGGCCACCTATGAGTGGCTGGCCAAGAAGGTCGGCAACACGGCCGAGGCGAAGTGGGCCGCGGGTCAGTACGCCAGCCTGCTCGCGGCGGTGAACAAGACGCTGAACGCCACGATCTCGGCCGGTCACCTGAACTACCTGCCGTGCTCGATGATCGAGCCGAACACGGACAACCGGTGCAGCAACGCCGAGGACGCCAACTGGGCGGCGCCGTTCCTGTTCGGGCGCTGGGCCTGGGACGGCTACCTGTTCGGCGCCCCGCTCAGCGGGCCGGGTGCCAGCCTGATCGACGCCACCTACAACTACGGCTTCGGCCGGCTGGCCGGGAAGCTGCCCCCTGACACGTTCGGCGGCTACCCGACGCAGTACTACAGCACCGCCTACAACGCGGGCTACGGGGAGTGGGGCCTGGCCAGCGCGAGCCACCGGGACCAGGGCATCCTCAGCTACGAGTTCATGATCTCGAACGGGCAGAGCGGCCCGTACTCGTGGTGGGAGAGCCAGCAGTTCCCCAACCCCGGCTCGCCGTGGACCGGGACCCACCCGGAAGCCGGCAACGGGTCGTCCCCGCACGCCTGGGGCATGGCCAACGCCAACATGGTGCTGCTCGACTCACTGGCCGCGCAGCGGGCCGACGGCGACCTGATCGTCGGCCGTGGCGTGCCGGGCTCGTGGCTGACCGGCGGGCAGGCCATTACGCTGGCCGGCTTCCCGACCACGGGCGGGCATCACCTGGGGCTGACCATCCGCGGGCGCGGCTCGTCGGTCACGCTGACCCTGACCGGGCAGGCGCCGGCCGGGCCGGTGCTGTTCCAGCTGCCGGCGTTCGTCGGCAACATCGCGTCCGCCAGCGCGGGCACGGTGAACCAGCAGACCGGGACCGTCACCCTGGCCCCCACGGTGCGCTCGGTGACCGTGCAGCTGAAGCACCCGGCCAGCTAACCGGCCCAGCCAGTGGGGCCGGACTGCCTCACTTCACGCCGGACGTGCGCCAGGCGGGCTATTGGCCCGATTGTGGCGCACGTCCGGCGTGAGATGTGCGCGGGCCGGGCTGGCTGGCGCACACCGCGCGGGGCCGTGCGTGCGGGTCACCGGATTAGACCGGCCAAATTGGCGTGTTACTGCGTTCACAAAGGAGGCCGGGGCGCATCGCCTGTTCGCGACGCGGCCGGGCAGCGGGCTTAATCCCAGTCAGAAACGGGCCTCCGGGGTCTTGACGTGATCACCGAGCGCGCCACAATATGGCCGTCTAAAGGTCGCGGTCCGCACCCTGTCGCGCCGGATCGTGGGACCACCCGGCCCACCAGACCCGCCCCACTAGACCACTAGACCACTAGGCCAGCAGGCCACCAGGCAGGAGTTGCGTTGGCAGCCAGACCCGCCCGGACCGCCCGGACCGCGCTGCGGGTCGTGCCGCCCATCCGGCCCGGCGCGGCGCCACCGGGAACGGCCGCCGGTCCTGGCCCGGGTTACCCCGCCCCGGGGGCTGGTACGCGGCACGGGGCCGCGCCCGGTCCGGGCGAGGCTAGCGCGTACCGGCAGCTGGCGGCGGACCTGCGGCAGGCCGTCACGGACGGCCGCTACCCGCCGGGGCAGCGGCTGCCGACCGAGGCCGAACTGGTCGCCGCCACCGGGCTGAGCCGCCAGACGGTGCGCCACGCGTTCCAGGAGCTCGTCTCGGAGGGCGTCATCTACCGGGTCCGCGGCCGGGGCACGTTCGCGGTCCCCGGAGAGGGCAAGTACCTGCGCTCGTTCGGCAGCATCGACGACCTGATGGCGCTCTCGCTGGACACCGAGCTTCGCGTGGTCGAGCCGCTGCACGTGCTGGCCAGCGTGGCGGCCGCGGAGGCGCTGCGGGTGGCCGAGGACAGCGTGATGGCCATGTCCTTCCTGCGGCTGCACGACGGGGTGCCGTTCTGCCACACGAGGGTTCATGTGCCGCTGGACATCGGGCGCAGGCTGCGGGACCTGCCCGAGCTGGGGGCGCTTACCGAACCGGGCGACCGGGCCCGCTTCACCGTGATCAGCCTGGTGGACCAGGTCAGTGACCGGCAGATTCACAATGCGGTGCAGAACGTGACCGCGGTGGCCGCCGACCCGGACACCGCCCGCCGGCTGGGCTGCCCGGCTGGCGTGCCGGTGCTGCGCATCGAGCGGCTCTACTGTGACCGGGACCTGGTGCCGCTGGAGCTGGCCATCAACCACTTCCACCCGGACCGGTATTCCTACCGGCTGCAGATGCGCGGCCGGGTCGACCACTCCGGCCCCAGCGGGGGCACCCGGTGAGCGGGCGCCCGGCCACGCTGAGCGGCCCGCGCGGGCCAGCCACCACCACCGCCACCTCCGCGGCCACGGCGATCGTGACCGCGCTGGCTGAGGCGGGCACCCGCGTGATGTTCGGCGTCCCGGGCGGTGGCCCGAACCTGGACGTGGTGGGGGCCGCCGCCGCGGCCGGGCTGCGCTTCGTCCTGGCCCACACCGAGACCGCGGCGGCCATCATGGCCGCGACCAGCGCTGACCTGACCGGAGCACCGGGAGCGGTGCTGGTCACCCGGGGACCGGGACTCGCCAGCGCGATCAACGGGATCGCCCACGCAGCGCTGGACCGGCTTCCCCTCGTGGTCATCGCCGACACGGTGCGGGCCGCCGAGGCCGGGCGGGTCAGCCACCAGCGGCTGGACCAGGCGGCGCTGGGCCGGCCGGTGGCCAAGGCCGTGCTGACGACCGGCGGGGAGCAGGCCAGGCCGGTGGCCGCGTGGCTGGTGCGCCAGGCCCTCGCCGCACCGCCCGGGCCGGTGATCGCGCTGATGGACGACAGCGCCCCGGCCGGCCTGATCGGGCCCGCGGGCCAAGCGCCGTGGCCAGCGGATGATCTCTCCCCGCTGGCCACGGCCCTGCGCACCGCCCGGCGGCCGGTGCTGATCCTCGGCGCCGGCGCCATCGCGCACACCGCCGCCATCCGGATGGCCGTGGCCGGCCGCGGCCTCCCGGTGCTGCACACCTACCGGGCGCGGGGCGTCGTACCGGATTCCGGTCCCGAAGCGGCCGGCCTGGTGACAGGCGGCACGATGGAGTGGCCGCTGCTGGCTCAGGCCGACCTCATCATCGGGCTGGGCGTGGACGAGGCGGAGCTGATCCCGGCCGCGTGGGGCTACGCCGCGCCCACGGTCCTGGTCGGCGAGTGGCCAGCCGGCTGCACGGGGGCCACGGGCTACTTCGGCGGCGCCACGACCCTGACCGCACCGCTGCCCGGCGCCATCGGCATGCTGGCGGACTGGGCACCCCCGGCCGGCCCAGGCTGGGCCCCGGCGGCCGGGCGCGTGGCCCGGGCCGACGCCGCGCAGCGCCTGTTGCAGGCGGCCACCGCTCCCGCCCGGAGCACGGTCCCCAGCTCCGCCGCCGCGCCCGCCCCGTCCGCCGCGCCCGCCCCGTCCGCCGCGCTCGCCCCGCAACGGGTCGCGGCCCTGGTCCGGGAGCACGCCCCGGCGGACACCATCGCCACCGTGGACGCGGGCGCGCACATGCTGGCGGTGATGCCGCTGTGGGAGGTGGACCAGCCCGGCCGGCTGCTCATCTCCAGCGGCCTGGCCACCATGGGCTTCGCGCTGCCCGCCGCTATCGCCGCCGCGCTGGGCGTCCCCGGCCGGCCGGTGGTGGCCTGCACCGGGGACGGTGGGCTCGGCATGACGCTGGCCGAAATCGAGACCGCCGTCCGGCTCAGGCTGCGGATCGTGGTGGTCGTGTTCAACGACGCCGCGCTCAGCCTCATCAAGATCAAGCAACGGCCCGCCGGCCAGGGGGGCGCCGAGGCCGTGGACTACGCGCCCGTGTCCTTCGCCGGGGTCGCCACCGCCATGGGGGCCGCGGCAGCGGCCGCCGGTACCGAGGCGGAACTGGCCGCGGCGCTGGAGGCGGCGCTGCGCCGGGACGGCCCGACGGTGATCGACGCCGCGGTGGATCCGGCCTGCTACCCCGCGATCATGGAGCTCAGCCGCGGTGACGCCGGCCGCCGGGCGGTGCCCGGCCTGACCGAGGCAGGAGGAGAACGCAACCGCTGACCCGCCCACCCCGGGCACCCCGCCCACCCCCGGGCGCCCCGCCCCGCACGGGGCCATGCGCCACAGCAAAGGAGCGTGCGCAGTGAGCATTACCGTCGCGAAGTTCAAGGACGTGTCCCAAGGCACCCAGCCCGGCCAGTTCACCATCGGCGACCGCGAGCCGGTGACGAGCCTGGCCGACCTGGAGCCGAGCTTCAAGCGGCTGCTGGATGAGCCGGTGACCGCGGTCGTGGCCGTGATGGGCCGCGCGGAGCAGCCCAACCTGACCCCGGTGTGGTTCGACTACGAGGGTGACACGGTGCTGCTCAACCTGGCCACGCACCGCAAGAAGGTGGACTGGCTGCGCAAGGCCCCGTACGCGACCTTCCTGCTGATGAACCCCGAGAACACCTACCACTGGATCAGCATCAAGACCGTGGTCAAGCGGGAGATCTCCGAGGACGACCCGGCCGAGGGGCAGCGGGTCACCGACCAGCTGGACCGGATCTGGGTGAAGTACACCGGCAACGAGCCGCCCTACGGGCTGCGTGATCCCTCCTTCGACGAGCGGCGCGTGCTGTTCGAGATGGAGGTGGTCAGCGTCGCGACCTTCGGCCGTCCCTGACCCGGCCACGCCGGGCAGGCATATCACCGGGACCAGCCGGGAAGGAGCACAGCCGGTGTCCAGGATGCCCAGGGTCAGCATCGCCGGCGGGTCGGTCGGCGGGCTCACCGCCGCCCTGGTCCTCCGGGACGCCGGCTGTGACGTCCAGGTCTTCGAGCGATCCTCGACTGCGCTGCAGGCCCGGGGCGCGGGCATCGCCGCGCTCGACACGACCCTGGACTACCTGCTCAAGCGGGGCGGGTTCGAGGTCACGGACGTGTGCTCGTCCACCGGGTGGATCCGGTTCCTGAACCGCGACGGCAGCGTCCAGCACGAGCAGCGGCACCGCTACCGCTTCTCGTCCTGGAACACGATCTACCGCTCGCTGCTCAGCCTGCTCGACGCCGGCCGGTACCAGCTGGGCACCGAGGTGACCGGGTTCGCCGAGCAGCACGGCACGGTCACGGTCACCCTCGGGCCGGGCCCGCACGCCAGCCGGCCCACCAGCCAGCGCGCCGGGTCCGACCTGCTGGTCTGTGCCGACGGGGTCGGCTCCCCGGCCCGGGCCCGGCTGCTGCCCGCGGTCCGCCCGGCCTACTCCGGCTACGTGGCCTGGCGCGGCACCGTCCCCGAGCAGGACCTCTCCCCCGGCACCCGGAAGACCCTCGGCGACGCCCTGACCTACCAGGTGCTGCCGGGCAGCCACATCCTCGTCTACCCCATCCCCGCCCTGGACGGCTCGGTGACCGAGGGCGACCGCCTGATCAACATCGTCTGGTACGTGAACGTCGCACCGGGCGCGCCGCTGGACACCCTGATGACCGGCCGGGACGGGGTGCGCCGGCCGGTCTCGCTGCCGCCCGGCGCGGCCACCGAACCGGCGGTCACCGGGATGCGGCAGGCGGCCCGGGACCAGCTCGCGGAGCCCATCGCCGAGGCGGTGGTCAGCGCGGCCGAGCCGTTCGTGCAGGTGGTCACCGACATCGAGGTGCCCCGGATGGTGTTCGGCCGGATCTGCCTGATCGGCGACGCCGCCTTCGCGGTCCGGCCGCACGCCGCGGCCGGCACGGCCAAGGCCGCGGCGGACGGCTGGGCCCTGGCCGAGGAACTCACGGCGGCGGCCGGTGATGTCCCCGCGGCGCTGGCGGCGTGGGAACGCCGGCAGCTGGCCCTCGGCCGCGACCTGCTGGCCCGCTGCCGGGAGATCGGCGACAGCTCGCAATTCCTGGGCACTTTCCGCCCTGGGGACCCGCGGCTCATCTTCGGGCTGTACGGCCCGGGCCATTAGCACGACCGACAACGAAGGAGGGAACGCGATGGCCGCCACGATCATCCGCGAAGAGAATTTCGACCCCGCCGACTACCGGGGAGAACTGGACGGGGCCCCGGACAACCTGGACGTGGGCACCCGGCTCTGGTTCGAGAACGAGCACATCCGGGTCTGGGAAGTACGGCTCATGCCGGGTGAGCGGGGCCCGTTCCACGCCCACACCCGGCGCTATTTCTGGACCGTGGTCGATGGCGGGATCGGCCGCCAGCGCACGGCGGACGGCACGATGATCACCCGGGAGTATCACGTCGGCGACACCAATTACTCCGACCACTCGCCGGATGAGCCGATGATCCACGATTTCGAGAACGCGGGCGACACCCCGATCCGGTTCACCACCGTCGAGCTGCTCGACTAGCGAAGCCGCCTGGCTTAGCCAGCGGCCCGGCGAGCGGGATCTCTCAACTAATCTTCCTAGTACTTTGTCGGGCTATCCGCCCTGAAGGGTGTTTCCTTCATTCGCTCCGCAATTCGTGACTCCTGGACGCATACTGCTCGGTGGGCAGGACGAGGGGTGTGGGAGATCGCGATGAGGGGGACCGGCGCGGGCCGGCACTGGGTACGGCCCCTGCGCGGTACCGGCGGGCCGTCGGATCGCGCCCTGCAGCAGCTCGTGGGCTGGTACGCGGTCGGGTTCCGGCTCTGGATCGCGCTCGCCATCGTCATCGCCGCCCCGCTGGCGGCCACCCCGGCCGTGTCCGGGGCCTGGCTGGCGGCCGCGCTGGCCACCCTGTCCGCATGGTCGGTGTTCTTCGCTGTCCGGGTCATCCGCCGCGGCCTCACCGGCCCGCTCGTGCTCGCGGACGCTGCGGTCATCGTGGCGCTGATCATCGTGCATCACCTCGTGGTGCCGGCCGCGCTGATCTCGGCCGGCACCACCTGGATGCTGCCCCTGGCCAGCACCGCGATCTACATCTCCCAGCTGGCCTTCCCTCCCCCGGCCGGGCTGCCGGTGGCGGCCGTGGTGATCGCCGCCTACGTGAGCACCGTGGCGCATCCCGCGGGCGCCCTGTACCTGGTCTTCCAGGCCCTGGCCACGGCCGCGCTGACGGCCCTGGTCCACCGGGGCGGGCGCAGCGCGGACGCCGCGATCGACAGCCAGCTGCGCCTGGAGCAGGACCTGAAGGTCGAGGCGGCCCGGCGGGCGGACCAGCGGGAGCAGGACCGCCGGCTGCACGACACGATCCTCTCCACGCTGACCATGGTCGGCTCCGGCGCTTTAGGCACCTCCTCGCCGGTGCTGGCCGCGCAGGCCTCCCGCGATCTGGACGTGCTGCACACCTGGTCCGCGATTCCCGAACCGGCCGGGGTGCCGCTGGCCGGGCGGCTCGCCGCGGTGGCTGCGGAAGCTGCCCCGCTGCGGGTTTCCACGTCCTGCTTTTCCGCAACGAAGACCTGGCCCGCCACCGTCGTCAACCGGCTCGCGGACTGCGCGGCCGAGGCACTGCGTAACGTGGCCCGGCACGCTGGAACGGCCAGCGCCGAGATCCAGGTCCGCGACGGGAACGGCCAGGTCGTGGTGGAGATCATCGACCAGGGAAGAGGGTTCGACGTCCGGTCCGTGCCGCCGTCACGGCGCGGGATCTCCGAATCCATCCGCGGCCGGATGACGGAGATCGGCGGCACGGCGGAGATCTCCGGCGGCCCGGGCACGGGGACCAGGGTGACGCTGCGGTGGCCGGGTGCGGGCACCGCGGGAACACAGCGGTGGCCGGGTGCGGGCACCGCGGGAACACAGCGGTGGCCCGGTGCGGCCAGCGCCGAGACCCGCCGGGGCCCGGGATGACCGCAGAGCCGGTGACGGGTCCCCGGCCGGCGGCGGTGCTGGCCGCCCGGTACGCCCGTGCGCTCGACATCGCGGTGGTGGTGGCGGCGGCCGGATGGCACCTGGCCGGGGCGGGCCCGCTGCTCCTGGCCCACCTGGGCTCCTACTCATCAAGCCCGTTCCAGGTCGCGGCGTGGTGCGCGATCGCGCTGATCATCGCCGCGGGCTCGGTCCTGCTGCTGCGCGGCTCGCGGAGCCGCGCAGCCGGCTGGGCGCTGGCCGCCGCGGCCCTGGTGATCAGCACGGCGGCCGCGGCAGCCTGCCCGCCCGGCCAGATGCTCGCCAGCAACTGGGCCTGGGGCACGGCGGGCTGGGTCGGGGTCCTGGTGCTGCTCCGCCGGCCCCTGGCCGAGCTGGGCGTGTTCCTCACGCTGGAGGGTCTGGCCATGTTCGCCGTGCTGGCCCGGGACGGCCTGCACCAGCCGAACGTGGCGGCGTTCATCACCGTCCTGGCCGGGTCGGCGGGAATCCAGCTGGCCATCTCCGTGGCGGCGAGGACGCTGCACGTTCCAGCCCAGCAGGCGGCGGACGCGGCGACCAGGGCAGCAGACGCCACCACCCGGCAGGCGGCCGCCGACCGGATCCGCAGCGCGCGGCAGGCCCGCTGGCTGGAACTGCGGGCGACCGCCGAGCCGCTGCTGCGCGGGCTCGCCACCGGGACGGCCGACCCCGGGGATCCCGGGGTCCAGCGGGCCTGCGCGGTCGAGGCGGCGCGGCTGCGGCGGCTGTTCGCCGAGGCCGACGAGGCCGCGGACCCGCTCGTCCACGAACTGCACGCCTGCGCGGACGTGGCGCAGCGGCGCGGGGTGGCGGTGGACATCGAGACCGTGGCCCCCCTCCCCGGAGCAGAGTCCCCCCGGGCGCAGATCCCGGCGGTGCCGCCCGAGGGCCGGCGGGCTATCACCGACCTCGCTATCGCGGTCCTGGTCAGCGCAGTCTCCCGGGTACGTGTCACTGTTACCGAGACGTCGGGCGGCGTTATCGTCAGTCTTGTCTCAGATTCACCCGTTGATCCAGGCCTGCCCAGCAGCCCGGCCGGGCTGGTCGTGGACAGTCAGCGGGACGAGCAGAGCCTGTGGGTGGAGGCGCGTTGGAATACAGCGTGACGGTCGCAATCGTGGACGATCACCCGGTCGTGGTCGAAGGAGTGATCTCCTGGATCAGCGCGGATCCCCGGCAGCGGATCACCGTGACCCAGGTCGTCAGCGACCTCACCGGGCTGGCCGAGCCCCGCGCCGCGGACGTGCTCATCCTCGATCTTGAACTCGGGGGCCGCATGGTCACGGACGAGGTGGCCCGGCTCTGCGCCGGCGGCTACCGCATCGTCGCCTTCTCCGCGCACGTCGATCCGGCCCTGATCCTGGATGTCCTGGACGCGGGCGCCCACGCCTACGTCAGCAAGGACGAGGGCCGTGATCACCTCCTCGAGGCCGTGCTGGCAGCCGCGGAAGACCGGCCCTGCGTGACCCGCTCCCAGGCCAAGGCGATCCTCGCCGATCCCCGCCCGGGCCGCCCGGCCCTGTCCGGCAAGGAGCGGCAGGCGCTGCTGCTGTGGTTCCAGGGCATGTCCAAGGCGTCGGTGGCCCGGCGGATGTCCATCTCCGAGAACACCGTCCGGCAGTACATCGACCGGGCCCGGGTCAAGTACGCCACGCTCGGCCGGGCGGCCCACACCAAGGACGCCCTGCTGGCGCGGGCCATCGAGGACGGGCTCATCCGGCCCGGTGAGGTGGCGACCTACACCACGCTGGCCAGCCAGCCCCGCCCCGCGCTCTCCTGACGGCCTGGAATTACTCCCCGGCCGGCGCGCTGGCCGGCGGGGGTGGCAGTGGAGGCGTGGCGCCTGGTGCCGTGGGGGCCAGGAACTTGGACACGTCGAGCCCCGAGCCGACCATCTGCTTGAGCATGAAGTCGTGGTTGAGGTCGAGAATGGCCCGGGTCTCGGCGGCGATCACCGCGTTGCGGTTGAGGCTCAGCTCGTTGTCCTGCTGCTGCTCGCCGGACAGCGACCAGTTGGTCGAGCCCTTCACCGTGTACACGCCGTCGACGATCACGATCTTCAGGTGCGAGATGGCGTTGTGCACCGAACTGGTGCCGATCGCGATGCTGTTACCGAACGCGTTGTTGTTCCATTTGGCCAGGATGGCTTTTTCGTGGACACCGGAGGCCTGGCTCCGGTCCAGGCTCATCTGGACGTAGACCCGCTCGTCGGCCAGCTTGCTCTGGATGATCGAGTTCAGCTCATCATCGTCGTAGCCGAACATGTTGACCACGATGGAGTGCTGCGCGGTCCCGAGCAGCGCGACCAGCAGGCCGTGCACGTTGTCGCGCGGCGCGAAGAAGGTCCTCTCGTCGTCGGGATAGCCTTCCAGGAACGTGCCCTCGGCCTTGTACGTCCCCAGGTTTTCCCAGACGAACGGCGCATCGGCCATTGCGACCCCCCTTATTTGGTTTATCTGGGGGAAAAGTATCCTGGCCCGGCGCCGTTGGCTACCGCCGGGCGCCCGCCGCGCCGGCCCAGATCGAGACCGGGGCCGGCCCGGCGCACGGCCGCGATCAGGTGCGGGCGTAGTTGCTGGCCCCGAACCAGTCGATGACGACGACCGGCTCGTCCCCGACCACCCAGGCGTCGTGCCCCTGGGGCAGGGCGGTCACGTCTCCCGGCCGGGCGTCGAATTCCACGCCGTCGGACATCACGACGTGCAGCGTGCCCTGCACGTGGTACTGGAAATGCGGCGCCTCGCACAGCTCGGTTCCGGCGAGCGGCTTGACATCCTGTGACCAGCGCCAGCCCGGCTGCAGGGTGAGCCGGCCGACCTCTCCGCCGCCGATCTGCAGCAGGTGCATGGTCCCGTGGCCGAACGTGCGGGTCTCGTCGGCGGTCTCGAAGCTCTTGCGCTCCGCTTTTCCGGTCATGGCATTCACTTCTCCCTTGCCCGTAGGCTCGTGGGTTTCCTTTCCGCCGAGACTGCCCGGCCGGGGTTGCAGCCACCTTGCAGCGCTGAGCTGGCGGTTCGCGCCGCACCGGGGTTGGATACGGTCATGAGGTCGCTCGCGGTGCGGGTACTCAACGACTTCGGCGTAGACGGAATGGAGCCGCAGTCGCTGGGCAGCCGGAAGGCACGCCTGACCCTGCACCTGCTGGCCCTGGCCGGGGGGCAGGTGGTGACCTCGGCCGCCCTGGCCGACGCCCTGTGGGGCGACGCGCCACCCGCGAAGCCCGACGATCAGCTCTCCGTGCTGGTCAGCCGCTTGCGGTCGGTGCTCGGCCGGGACCGGATCGAGCATCGTGACCACGGGTACCTGCTGCACTGCGACTGGCTGGATGCCGCCGAGCTGGCCGGGCTCACCGAGGAGATAGACCGGCGGCGCCGCGCGGGACACGTGGTGGGGGCGGCCGCCGCGGCCCGCGTCGCGATCTCCCTGATCCACGGCGACGGCCCGGCGCCGCTGCCCGGTGAGTGGGCCCAGCTGAAACGCGCTGATCTGGAGCGGCTGATCCGCCGCGCCCGCCAGGTGGCGGCGGCCGCGCTGCTGGACGCCGGGGACTGGATGGCGGCCGCTGACGCCGCCGCGACCGCGCTGGAGCATGACCCTTACGACGAGGCGGCACTCCGGGTGCTGCTCCGCGCCCAGGTGATGGGCGGTCAGGTGGCTGCGGCCCTGGCGGCGTACGCCAGGGCCCGGGAGCGCCTCGCCGACGAGCTGGGGACCGACCCGTCGCCGGAGACCGAGGCGCTGCAGCTGGCCATCCTGCGCGGGGAGCTGGCCCCCGCGGGGCCCGCCCCGGCTCCCGCCTCCGCCAGCCTGGTCGGCCGGGACGAGGAACTGGGCTACCTGGACGCGGTGGTCATGCGGGCCCGGGGCGGCGGCGTCGAGGTGCTGATCATCGACGGGGAGGCCGGAATCGGGAAGACCACCCTGCTGCGCACCTGGGCCGACCGGCGTGCGGCCGCCGGGGACACGGTGCTGATGGCCACGTGCGGGCAGCTCGACCGGGTCCTGCCGCTGGACGCCCTGCTGACCGCGCTGGGCGCGCTGCTGCGCCGCCTCGGGCCCGAGGTCACCGCGGGCCTGCTGGGCGCCGATGAGCCGGTGCTCGGGCCGGTCCTCGATCCGGGCCCCGCTGGCCTGGCGCGGCCGGTCCTGGCCGGCAGCATGCTCGGCCCGGCCGTCCTGTACGCAGCCCTGGTCAGGGTGCTCGGCAGGCTCACCGCCCGCGGCCCGGTGGTGGTGGTCATCGACGATGCGCATCTCGCGGGCCCCGCGCTCGCGGACTGGCTCCGCTTCGTGCGCCGCGGGGTGGTGCCGCTGGCCGTGGTGGCCGCGGTCCGGCCTGGCGCGGGCGAGCCGCTGCCGGCCACTGGGGTCATCCACGTCGGCGTCCTCGGCCGCGACGCCGTCGCGGAGCTGGTGGGCCCGGCGCGGGTCGACGAGCTGTACGAGCGATCCAAAGGGCACCCATTGTTCCTCACCGAGCTGGCCCATCAGGCGGCCGGCGGGCTGCTGCCCGCGTCGCTCGTCGAGTCGGTGTCCGCGCGGTGCGACGAGCTGGGCCCGGCCGGCGCGCTGCTGCGGACCGCGGCCGTGATCGGCTCCGAGCTGGATATCGACCTGCTGGCAGCGGTGCTGGGCCGGGGCGTGGTGGAACTGCTGGATGATGCGGAGCGCGCCGTCGCCGGGCAGTTCCTGGCCGACGAGAACGGGACCCTCCGGTTCCGGCACGAGCTGTTGCGGGAGGCCCTGGCGGCGAGTGCCACGGCGGGCCGGGCCGCGCTGCTGCACCGGCAGGCCGGCCGTGTGCTGGCCCGGCGGCCGGACGCGGACCCGGTGATGGTGGCCCACCACGCCCGGCTGGGCGGCGACCTCACGCTGGCCTCGCGCGCGCTGCGGGACGCCTCGGCGCGGGCCGGCGAGCGCTTCGACCACGCCGCGGCCGAGGCGCTGCTGGATGACGCCCTGGTCTTGCACCCCGACCAGGAGGGGTGGCTGGCGCGGGCCCGGGTCCGCACCCGCCGCGGCCGTTACCCCCAGGCCCTGGAGGACGTCCAGCGCGCTGGGGCGGCCGGCCCGGCCGCCCTGGAGGTCGGCGCGTGGGCGTCGTACTTCAGCCGCCGGTTCGGGCAGGCGGCCCAGTTCGCGGAGGACGGCGCGCTGGCCGCGGTGGACCCGGCCACCCGCGCCCGGTGCCTGGCGGTCGGGGGCCGGACCCTCCACGCCGCGGGCGACCTGGACCGGGCCGAGCGGCTGCTGGACGAGGCGTTCTCGCTCGCCGAGGGCTCGGACCGGGTGACCGCGGCTGCGTGGCTGGGAGTGCTCCGGGCCCATCAGAGCCGGGCGGCCGACGCCCTGCCGCTGCTCCGCCCGGCCGCCCGCGGGCACATGGGCGCGGAGCACACCTCGGCCATGCTGCACGCGCTCCTGTTCACCGGGCACGCGCACGCGCTCGCGGGTTACCCGGGCCTGGCCCTGGCCGCCTTCGGGCGCTACACCGAGGAAGTGGAGCGGCGGCAGGTCCCGCGCTTCTCGGGCCGCGCGGTGAACTTCGCGGGCTGGGTGCTGCGCAATCTGGGCGCGGCCCAGGAGGCTGCTGACCAGCACGCCGCCGCGCTGGAGATCGCGCAATACCATGCCTCCCCCGAGACCACCATCGCCGCGCTGGAGGACCTGGCCGAGCAGTGCCTGGATGCCGGTGACCCGGATGGTGCGCGGGCCCGGCTGGCGGAGGCCGCCGCGCTGCTGCAGGGCGATCTGGTCTTCGGCTGGCGGCTGGAGCTGAAGCATCAGCTGGTCACGGGGCGCCTGGCCCTGATGAGCGGTGACCCGGTGCAGGCCGCGGCCGTGGCCGCCGGCCTGGAGGCACGCGCCGCCGCACTGGGCGTCCCCCGCTACGCCAGCGTGGCCCGCCTGCTCCGCCACCGGGCGGACCGGGCCCTGGGACAGCCCGTTCAACCTGGCCTGCGTCGAGGCCGACCTGGACCTGCTCGACCGCTCGGTCGCGCTGGAGTCGTGGCGGTGGACCGGTGAGGTGGCCGCCGACTTCGCCAGCGCCGCCTGGCTGGACCGGGCCGTGGACCGGGCCGGACGGCTGGCCAGGAACGCGGACGGGTACGCGGACGGCCTGCGCCTGGCACGTGGACGAGCGCCTGCACGGCTGGCGCGCCATGGCCGGCTGAGCCCGCCCGCCGGCCCTGCCGCCCCGCCCCCTCCCCGCTGAGCCTGCCCGGCTCAGCAGGCGGTGAGGACCAGCATCGAGACGACCAGCGGCGCCATGCCGGCCACCGCCTGCTCGGCGGCGCGCCGCGCGGCCGACCGCCGGGCCGGGTCCAGCGACTGGAGGAACGGGGCGATGTGGGCCAGGCCGAGCCGCCACGACGCGAGCTGCGCCGGGGTGGCCAGGCCCGTCGGCACGCTGATCGCGGTGACCTGCACCCGGGTGAACCCGGCGCCGGCGGCCTGGTCCCCGAGCCGCGCCGGATCCTGAGCGGCCGGGCTGCCCGCCCGTTTCATCGACTCGTACCAGCCAGGGGGCCGGAACCCGAACGGGCGGAGCGCCTCGTCCACGGCCAGCTTGGCCGGGTGGGTCCAGCCGGGCCCGAACATGCTGGCGGCCAGGCCGTGGCTGACCCGCCGGATCTCACGGAGCGCGTCCCCGGGGCGATCCAGGTGGTTGAGGCAGAACGCGGCCACGACGAGATCGAAGGACCGGTCGCGGAACGGCAGCGCCACGGCGTCGGCCGCCACCGGGTGCAGGGCCGGCCCGGCCAGGCGCAGCATGGCCACGGCCAGGTCGGCGGCCACGACCCGGTCCGCGCCCGCGGCCAGCGCGGCCCGGCCGGCCACCCCGGTGCCCGCGCCCAGGTCGAGGACCCGGCGGCCGGTCACCGCGAACGGGGCCGCCCCGACCAGCGCCTGGGCCAGCGGAACGTACACCGGCCCCGGGCCGGCGGCCCACCCCCCGGCCGCCGCCCCGTAGGCGGTCCGCACGTCCGCGGTCAGGCCAGCCTCCGTCAATGCCGCCTCCGTTCGCCCAGCCTTCGTCAATGCCGCCTCCGTCTGGCCAGCCCCCGTCAGCCCCGCCCCCGTCCAGCCCCGCCCCCGTCCAGCCCAGCCCCGTCAGCTCAGCAGGGGTGCGGCCTGCACGGCCCTGGCTTCCCACCAGGCCAGCTCCTCGTCGTAGCCGCCCAGTGCTTTCTCCCAGCCGAACTGGACCAGGGCGCCGAGCAGGCACAGCGCCAGCTGCCGGTCCCACCACGGCCCGGTGTCGATGCCGCAGTCCTCCAGCGCCTCCCGGTAGACGCTGATCGAGGTTTCCTTGGGCTGCGGCAGCCGGCGGCAGTTGATGGCCAGGTACCAGGCCAGGTCGCTGAGTGGCGTGCCCAGCCCGGACGTTTCCCAGTCGAGCACGACGGTCCGCCCGGTGTCATCGGTGCCGAGGTTGTCCAGCTTCCAGTTGCTGTGCACGAACGTGTGCGGCGTCCGCGCCAGCGCGTCCACCAGCGGGCCCGGGTCGTAGGCCAGCGGGGTCACCACGGCCGCGGCAGCGGGCGCGACCTGCGCCAGCAGCGGCCAGCCCCGGCCGACCAGCTGCGGCACGAGGTGCGCCGTGCCGGTGACCGTCTCCGTGGCCGCTTCGGCCTGCGCCATCCAGGGAGACAGCTCGAGATAGCGGTGCATCTCCGGGATCACGTCGAACTCGGGACCGCAGCCCCAGAACGCGGCGTGCAGGGCGGCCATGTGCCGCAGGAAGCTCACATGCTGGGCCAGCGGGATGACCTCATCGGTGGCCGGGACCAGCCAGGGCGTCACATCGTGCATGAGCAGGACACAGCCCCGGGGCCAGGCCTGGCCCCCGGCCTGGCCCCGGGCCGGGGCCGGGCTCGTCCGGGGCCGCCCCCACGATCGGCTGGTTGAAGCAGGAGGGCAGCCGGGCCAGGATGCCCCGTTCCCACAGTTCCATCCCTGCGCCCCGCAGCGAGCCGGACGCCCGCAAGGTCCAGTCCCCGCTCAGGTCGAAGTGCTTGAGCACGTAGCCCTGGCCGCCGATGACGACCCGCTCCAGCCGGGCCCCCGACTTGCCCGGCACGCCGTCCAGGACCGTCCGCTCGGTCACTCCGGCGAGCAGCTCGGCCACGTCGGCGTAGCGGCGGGGCAGGCGGCCGGGCCCTGGATCAGGCACTGGCCGCTTCCATCTCGGCGAGCAGGGCCGCCGGCCAGCGGCCGCCGCAGAACACGGTGTCGGCGACGATCCGGTCGTCGCGCACCGTCAGCAGGTGCATGTGGTGGGCTGCGTGCGGCACGCCGTGCTCGGCCCAGCTGAGCGTGTACTCGATGACCTCACTCGCCCCCTCGGCCACCGGGTAGCGGTGCAGCTCGTCGAAGTGGCCCGGGTCGGCGAACCACCGTGCGTACTCGGCGCGGATCGCGTCCGGGCCGGCGGCGTGCAGCCGCCAGCCGGGAACGGTCGCGTCCAGCGTGGCGTCCGGGCTCCACGCGTCGCAGCCAGGGATCATCGCGTCCTCGATCGCCTGCAGGAACTTCTCGATTACCGGGATATCTGCCATCGTGCTCTCCTCACGGGTCAGATCCCAGCGTGCGGGCGGCGGCTTGCAGCCAGCTTGCAGTCCCGGCCGGCGCCAGCTCACGCTGCCCCAGAGCCGGCGGGGCGGGCCGTGCTGATCACCTCAGGGCGTAGACGCTGAAGTCGTTGCTGCCGGCGTAGGCGATCCCTGCGGCCACCGCGATCTGGGATTCCACCGGCCCGTTCACGGAGAACCGCCAGACCTGGGCACCGTCACGGGCGCGCAGCGCGCGCACGGTGCCGTCGTTGCTGCCCGAGTACACGATCCCGCGGGCCACCGTGAGGCCGGAGGCGACCGGGGCGCCCGTGCGGGCCTGCCACGCCCGGCGGCCGTCGCTGGCCCGCAAGGCCAGCACCATGTTGTCGTTGCTGCCCAGGTAGACCAGGCCGGCCGCGACCGCGACCCCCGATTCCACGGCCCCCCCGGCCTGGGCAGCCCACAGCTTGCGGCCATCGCTGACCCGCAGCGCGTAGAGGTGGCCGTCGCCGCTCCCCACGTAGGCCACCCCTGCCGCCACGGCCACGCCCGTGGCCCCGCCGGGACCGGTGGCGAAGTCCCAGATCCGGCGGCCGTCGCGGGCCCGCAGGACGTAGACCGCATCGTTGCCGGCGCCGACGATGACGAGCCCGCCGCTGACGGCGATCCCGGTCGCGCCGCCGCCGAGGGCCGTGGCCCAGAGCTTCGCGCCGTCGCTGGCTCGCAGCGCGTACACGGTCTCATCCGCGCTGCCCAGGTAGACGGCCGGACCGGCCAGCACGATGGGTGACTGCACGGGCCCGCCGGCCCGGAACGTCCAGAGCCGGGTCCCGTCACCAGCCCGAAGTGCGTAGACGCTGGCGTCGTTACTGCCGGCGTACACCCGGCCAGCCGCGGCGGCGATCTTCGACTGAACCGGGCCGCCGGTCGGGAACGTCCAGAGCCTGCGGCCGTCGCCCGCCCGCAGCCCGTACACCCGGGTGTCGGTGCTGCCCGCGACCACGATGCCGCCGGACACGGCGAGCGTCCCCACGAGGCCGCCGGTGGTAAAGCTCCACAGCTGGGTGGCTCCCCCGGGTGCGGCCGCACTGGCCGGCGGGTCCGGGCTCGCGGATGCGCCCGGGCCCGTGGTCGCGCGCAACCCGGAGGCCGGGTGGCTGGATTCGCCCGGGCCCGGGCGATGGTGACCGGCCGCCGAAGCGTGCGGTGTGCCCGCCTGACTCAGAGCCCACCCGGCGCCGGCCAGCCCGGCTCCGGTGACCGCCGCCAGGCCGACGAGGACGCGCCGCCGCGTCATCCCCGGCCCGGCGGGGCGGAACCCCGCCGGCGGCACCCGATCGGCCGGCAAGGCCAGCCCGCTACCCCCCGTCCCCCGGTCCCCCAGTCCCCCGTCCCCCAGGCCCCCGTCCCCCGGTCCCCCGTCCCCGGGTGGACTGGCTCCCGGTGGGCTGGCTGGCACCGGCGCGCCCGGCCCGGTCTGGGCGGCGGTCACGGCCCGGGTGGCCGTGACCATGGCCGTCCCCGCCGCCGCCCCGGCGGCAGGCCGCGCCAGCCCGTCCCCGGGCGCCCCCGCCCCGGTCGTGCCCATCAGGGCTGTGGACGCCGGCCCCGTGCCCGCCGGGCCCGTGCCCGCCGGCACGGTTCCCGCCGCCACCGTTCCCGCCGGTGCTGTCCCCGCCGCCACGGTTCCCGCCGGTGCTGCGGCCGCGGAGGCGGCGGCCGCCGAGGCTGCGGCGGCCGGCGCTGTTCCTGCTGGGGCGGCGGCCACCGAGGTTGTCCCCGCTGGCCCGGGCCCGGTGGGCCCCTCCCGAAGCTCGGTGGTGAGCCGGGCCTCGTGCGCCCGGATCAGCCCGGTCACCGGTCCGGGCCAGAAGGAGGTCAGCTCATCGCCGTCACCCGGGACCCGGCTCCGGGCGATCACCGACTCCAGCGCGGCCAGCCGGGGCCGGTCCGCGGGCGCCTTGGCCAGGCATCCCGTCACGAGTTCGCGAAGCTCGGCCGGAACCTCGGTGATGGCCGGCACCGAGTGCACCACCCGGTACAGCTGGGACGCCTGCGGGCCGCGGCCGAACGGGCCGGTGCCGGTCGCCGCGAACACGATCACGCAGCCGAGGGAGAACACGTCGCTGGGCGCGCCCGCCCGGGCGCCCTCCGCCTGCTCGGGTGACATGAACGACGGCGTGCCGATGATCATCCCGGTCGAGGTCATCGCCGTCTTCTCCAGCGCGCGGGAGATCCCGAAGTCGATCAGCCGGGGGCCGTCCATGGCCAGCAGCACGTTGGCTGGCTTCAGGTCCCGGTGCACGAGCCCGCAGGAATGGACCGCCTGCAGCGCCTCGACCAGCCCGGCGGCGAGCCGCCATACGGACGCCGTAGGTAAAGGGCCCGCAGCGCTGACCGCATCGGCCAGCGAAGGCCCGGGAACGAACACGGTGGCCAGCCAGGGCGGGTCGTCGTCCGGCCCGGCCGCGACCACGGGGGCGGTGTAGGCCCCGCTGACCGCGCTGGCCGCCGCGACCTCCCGGCGGAACCGGGCGCGGAACTCCGGATCACGAGCCAGCTCGCGGTGGATGACCTTGACCGCGACGGCCCGGCCCGCCGGGGAATAGCCCAGGAACACCTGGCCCATCCCGCCGGCGCCCAGCCGGGCGCGCAGCCGGTACGTGCCCATCTGCCGGGGATCCCCGGCCGCCAGTGGTTCCACAATCCGCCCCTACGTGCCCAGTCCGGACGACTCCGGCTGCCCTCAACACGTGGCGGAGGGCGGTGGAGTTCAACTCGCGGCGGGGCGGTTCGGCCGGCCGCGCACGCGCCTCGTGTAGCGCGCATAGAGGACCCGTCCGGCGGTCTGCCAGATCAGCCGCGGCAGCACATCTCGACGCAGCACCCGGTCGAGCGACGCGGCGACCTGCTCGTGCTGGGCCTCCATCCGGAGCACGACATCGGCCTGCAGGTCGGCCCGGGCTCGCAGCAGGGGCCAGATCAGCCCCGGAAGGCACGGTGGATGACGACCATGTCGTGGGTGTCCAGGGGCGTCCTGGCGGGGCTGGGTGTGGTGTGCGCGGTCATCGGAACTCCTGTTCTCGCCGGTTCGCGGGGCCTGGTCGTGATCACGCGCTGGTGCGGGCGCTGTTCCAGGCCGCGCTGTCGGTGAAGTGGGTGTCGAAACGGTCTTGCATCGCCAGCAGGGTTTCCCTGGGCTCGGTGCCCGCCCGCCACCGCGCCACGTGACGGAAGTAGTCGAATCGTTCGACGCCGGGGGTGATGATGATCAGCGCCTCGGCCGAGGAATCCCGGTGCGCGCCGAACGCGTGGACCCGGCCGGGGGGCACGATCAGCAGGTCGCCGGGCCCCGCGGCGATGATGTCGTCGCCGGCCAGGACGTCGAGCTGGCCATCGAGGATGAAGAACAGCTCGGACGACTGGTCGTGCCGGTGCGGCACGGCGCCGGCGGCGCCGCGGCCCAGCGCCACCCGGTGGCTGCTCAGGGCACCATGCGTGGCGCTGCTGTCGGCGAGCAAGATGTGCCCGATGGATTCCAGGTGTTCGGCCTCAGCGGCGCGGACCAGTACTGGCCGGGACAGGCCAGTGGTGGGTTGGCCAGTGGTGGGATGGCCAGTGATGGGATGGCCAGTGGTGGGTTGGGACCGGCCAGTGACGTGTGCAGACATCGTGAGCTCCTTCTCAGCGGGAATGCGTCCCAGCCTCGCCCGGAGCCGATCATCTGTCCAACAGATGTATTCACTGATCATGATTGATAGAATCGATTTATGGAACTCCGCCAGCTCGCGCACTTCGTGGCGGTCGCGCAGGAGCGGCACTTCACCCGGGCCGCGGCGCGCGTCCATGTCGTGCAGTCCAGCCTGAGCTCGTCCATCGCCGGGCTGGAGCGGGAACTGGGCGAGGCGCTCTTCGTCCGGGACAACCGCCGGGTGGCGCTGACCCCGGCGGGCCGGGCGCTGCTGCCAGCCGCCCGCCGGGCGCTCGCCGCGGCCGATGAGGGCCGCGACGCCGTGGCCGGCGTCCGGGGTGTGCTGCGTGGCCAGCTGCAGGTGGGCGCGATCCAGACCATCATGGATGTCGCCGGGCTGCTGGCCAGGTTCCGCCGCGCTCATCCGGGTGTCACCATCCGGCTGACCCACGGCGCGGCGTCCGACCTGGCCCGCGCGGCCGCCGACGCCGAACTCGACATGGCCTTCATCGACGGCCCCGTCGACCCGGCCAAGCTGACCCGCATCGACCTGGGCCGGGACTACCTGGTCCTGGCCGTCCCCCGGGGCGACCCGCTCGCCCGGCTCGCCGCCATCCGGCTCGACGACCCGGTGCTACGTGATCGCGACTTCGTCGAATACCGCGCCGACTCGGCCCTGCGCGCCCAGATCGACACCGCCTGCGCGGCCGCCGGGCTCGCCCGCCGGGTCGCCTGCGAGGTTGAGAACATGCAGTACCTCATCGAATCGGTGCAGCATGGCCTGGGCATCACCGTGCTGCCACCGCTAGCCCTCCAGGCCGCGGGCGGACAGGTCGAAGCCGTGCCGATCACGCCGCCGCTGCACCGCGATCTCAGCGCGGTAGTCGCGGCGGGCCGGCCGCCCACGGGAGCCGCGCAGGCCCTACTCGACCTGCTCGTGGCCGGCTCTGCGGGTCACGCCCGCTGACGCGCTCACCGGGACCGGGTGAGCCAGGGTCTGGAAGACGACGCAGTAGCGCTCGGTCAGCCGGAGCAGCGTCGCGATCTGCTCGTCACTGGCCCCGGTGTCGAGCTCGAAGCTGAGCCGGATGGCGGTGAACCCGACCGGCGCGTCCTTGGCGACCCCGAGCGTCCCGCGGAAGTCCAGGTCACCCTCGGCGTGCACGGTCCCGCCGGTGACCGGGATCTCCAGCGAGGTGGCCACCGCCCGGAGCGTGACCCCCGCGCAGGCGACCAGCGCCTCCAGCAGCATGTCCCCGGAGCACAGCAAGGACCCGTCACCGCCGGTGGCCGGGTGCAGCCCGGCCACCGCCATGGCCCGGCCGGTGTCTACCGAGCAGCTGATCCCCTCGTCGCCCAGGTCGCCGCGGGCCCGCAGGGTGATGACCGCCTGCTGCGGGTCCTCGCGGTAGGCCTCCTTGAGCGGCTGCTGCACGGCGCGCAGTCCGGTGCTGTCCATGGCGCCTCCCTCTCTGGTGGTTCCGCCTGGCGCATACCCAGGATGCCCCCTGGATCACCCGGCTCCCGGGCGGTCAGCTCAGCGGCGGTCGGTGGAGTACAGGTACGGGCCGCAGCCGCCGGAGTCGACGGGCGCGGCGGCGGTTTCGCCGCGCAGCCACCGGATCGCGGCCTGGATGCCCTCGCCGTACTGCGGCGGCGGGTACCGGCCCGGGTCCACCGGGACACCGCCCGGCCGGCCCTGCATCACGACCATGTTGGCCGCGGCGTCCTCATAGTGCAGGTGAGAGGTACTGGGCAGGCCGACCGAGCGCCCGCAGAGCGGCGCCGCCGGGGACTCACCCAGGACCCAGTCGAGCAGGTCACGGACGCCGCGCAGCCAGGCGGCGTTCATCCAGCCGGGCTCCCAGCGCCACGGGTGCCGCGCGTCTGACGCGGACATGGGCTCGGGCAGGTCGCCGTCGCGCAGCGCGTTCCGGGTGAGCTCGCGGACCTGGCGCATCTCGTCGTCGGTGCGCACGTAATCGCCGCGGGCCCCGATGAAGCGCCCGCGGTTGTCCGCGTGCACGGGGACCTCGTCGGTGCCGCCCGCGAGCCAGGCCAGGACGGCCCGGGTCTCACGGAACTGGTCGCGGAAATCGGCCGGCACCCCGGGCGGCGCGGTGGAACCCTCCGGCTCGGCCGCCGCCTCGGCCAGGATCTCCTCCCGCGACGGCGGGCCGCCCGGGGCCAGCGACAGGGTCACTGGCGACGGCCGGGTCCCGGTGAGCGCCCACTGCCAGGCCAGGGCGGTGCGGCCGCGCGGCCCCATCTCGCGCAGGCTCTGCGCGAGAACCGCCTCGACGTGCGGGCGGGGCCGGACGATCGCCGGACTGAGCTGGTCGGGCAGGTACACGGTGGTCACCGTTCCACGGTACGGCTGACCGCTGACAGCGTCAGCATGGTCCCGGTAAGCTTCCTGCGGGCCGTGACTGGCGCGCAGGGATGGGTAACCATCGGGGAGCGGCCCCGTCATCAGGACGAATGCCGGGCGCCTGGGCCTCTCCGCGAGCACACGCAGCCGTCACAGTGGCCGGCTGCACTGGTTCTGCAGCACTGGGGGTTTCCATGTCACCGAGCACCGAATCCGCCGCCTTCCGCAGCGCCCTGGACGTGGTCCGCTCCGTCGAGCCGGGAGTGGCCGACGCGATCACCGCGGAACTGGCCAGCCAGCGGGGCTCGCTCAAGCTGATCGCCAGCGAGAACTACGCCTCGCCCGGCGGTCCTGCTGGCCATGGGCAACTGGCTCAGCGACAAGTACGCCGAGGGCACCATCGGGCGGCGGTTCTACGCGGGCTGCGCCCAGGTGGACACGGTCGAGACGATCGGGGCCGGGCATGCGCGCGAGCTGTTCGGCGCGCCGCACGCCTACGTGCAGCCGCATTCGGGCATCGACGCCAACCTGGTCGCCTACTGGGCCATCCTGGCCCACCGGATCGAGGCGCCGGCGCTGCAGCGGGCAGGCGTCCGGCAGGTCAACGACCTGACCGACGAGGACTGGTCGAAGCTGCGCCAGGAGCTCGGCAACCAGCGGATGCTCGGCATGTCGCTGGACGCCGGCGGGCACCTGACGCACGGCTTCCGGCCGAACATCTCCGGCAAGATGTTCGACCAGCGGTCCTACGGCACCGACCCGGAGACCGGCCTGATCGACTACGCCGTGGTTCGCGCGGCCGCGCGCGAGTTCCGGCCGCTGATCCTGGTGGCCGGCTACTCCGCCTACCCGCGGCGGATCAACTTCGCCGTGATGCGCGAGATCGCCGACGAGGTCGGCGCGACGCTCATGGTGGACATGGCGCACTTCGCCGGCCTGGTCGCGGGCAAGGTGTTCACCGGGGACTTCGACCCTGTCCCGCACGCGCACATCGTGACCACGACCACGCACAAGTCGCTGCGCGGGCCGCGCGGCGGCATGGTGCTGTGCCAGCCGGAGCTGGCCGAGGCGGTGGACCGGGGCTGCCCGATGGTGCTCGGCGGCCCGCTGCCGCACGTGATGGCGGCCAAGGCCGTCGCGCTGGCCGAGGCGCGCCAGCCCAGTTTCCGCGACTACGCCCAGCGCATCGTGGAGAACGCCCAGGCGCTGGCCGACGGCCTGATCCGCCGCGGGACCCGGCTGGTCACCGGCGGCACCGACAACCACCTGGTGCTGATCGACGTCGGCGGCTACGGGCTGACCGGGCGGCAGGCCGAGCAGGCCCTGCTGGACGCGGGCATCGTGACCAACCGCAACGCGATCCCCCGGGACCCGAACGGGGCCTGGTACACCTCCGGCATCCGGATCGGCACCCCCGCGCTGACGACCCGCGGGCTGGGCACCGGGGAGATGGACGTGATCGCCGGCCTCATCCACGAGGTGCTGAGCCAGGCCCGGCCGGGAACCACCTCCAGCGGCGCGCCGTCCAAGGCCACCTGCGCGGCGGACCCCGCGCTGGCCGACCGGGTCGCCAAGCAGGCCGCCGAACTGCTCGCCCAGTTCCCGCTCTATCCCTCCGTCGACCTGGGCTGAGCGGGGCTTACCGGCCGGTCCCGGTGGCCGGACCGCCACCCGGCTGACTGGCTTTCACGGCGGGCTGAGATGGCCCCTGCCGGTCGCCATCACGCGCCGCCTACGCGCTGGCGTCGGGTCTGGGATACATCCTCAACCGTTCGCTCAACTTCCGCTCGCACGGTGCGGTCGGCCCCCAGCTGACCGTCTACGCAGCGGTGGTGACGGTCAACTTCCTGGCCGTGATCCTCGGCGTGAGCACCGGGCTGGCCGCGCTGGGCCTGGACTACCGGCTGGCCCGGCTGGCCGCAGCCGGGTGCGAGTGCGTGTACATGTACTCGGCCATGCGGTGGCTGGTCTTCCGGGACTGCCGTCCCGCCCCCTTAGGGGACGGGACGGCAGTTGGCGCGACCGAGGCGCTCGCACGGCCTTCTTCGATCCGCTAATCCGGAACTGACGGCAGCGCGCGGACGTCCGTCTGGGGCAGGACGGCGAGATCGGCTGCGGGCAGTTCAGCCAGCGCCGTGGACGGCAGCTCTGCGCCGATCCGGATAAGGTCGGCGACCATCCCGATCAGGTTCGCCCGGGTCTTCTCGATCTGCTGCTCGCGCTGGGCCCAGGACTGGCGCGTAGTAGCGCTTCTCTTTCCGCAGCGTCTCGAGCTGGGCATCGAGCGCCCGCTCGGCTGCGCTGTAGCGGTCGGCGAAGCCGCCGGTGGCGATGTAGTCATAGACCTTGGCTGCGGTGTCGTCCCGGCCGGCGTTGGCGAGCTTGTGGCGCCAGGCGGTGATCACCGCCTCGCGCAGTCCGGCGGCGAGGGTGGTGGCGTGCCGGTAGTCGGTCACCCAGATGCTGTCTACCAGGCCGGAGCTGTCCATGCCGGCCGGGCAGTCTCCGCGGAGACGATCACGCCCAGGTTGGCTCCAGCCCGGGCCACGTCATCGGCGAGCTTGCCGATCCAGGTGCCGCTCCATTTCGCCGCGCGCTTGCACTCCCAAAGGATCACGCCGCAGTCATGACCGCCGACCCGCACAGCCTGGGCGACGTCGGCGCCGGCCACGCCGCGCGGGGTGACCGTGATCTCGTCGGCGGGGAAGCGCCGCCGCAGTTCCTCGGCGAACAGGTCCTGCTGGGTGAAGCCCTCTTCCTGCCGCGAGCCTGTGGCGCCCTTGCGCCGCGCCTCGTCGAGCTGGGTATTCACCCGGTTGAGCTTCTCCTCCAGCTCGCGGATCTGCGACCGCGTGCGCCTCGTCCTTCTGGCGCAGCTCCGCACTCGTACCGTTCCCGGCTCTTCCGCTCGGCCTCCGTCCCGCTCCTGCTTGCGGATCTCGTCACGCATCCGCTCCTTCTCGGCCTGCAGGGCGTCCCGGTCATCCTCCAGCTTCCGCCGGTCCTGGCGGAGCTGGACCTCGGTCTCCCGGAGCTGCTTGATCACCTCGGAGTCCTGCTGAGCGCGCGTCCTCCTGCTCGCGGACCCGGTCCTGCATCTCCTGCAGGTCGTGTGCGTAACTGGGCTCCGCAGGTCCTTGCCGATCTGCTCGCGGAGCGCGGGCTCCTTCCCGGCGAGCACGTGACCGGCCAGCTCCTCGGCGAGGGCGTCGGTGAGCGGGAACTGCTGCCCGCAGCGCGGGCAGGTGACCAGCTGGTCGTGGGATTCCCGGAGCCAGGCTCCCAGCGGACGGTGCGGTATGTGACGCGGACATGGTGCGTCTCCCTGCGTGTATCGGTACCCGGCCTGGCCGGGCGGTCAGATGTGATGAAGTGAGTCCCGGATGCGGGTTCGCGGGGAAGAGCCAGCCGCTGGCGGCCCCGGACGTCAGCGGCCGGCTCAGGTCAGAAGGCCCAGGAGGCCAGCGGCTGCCCGGCCAGATTCGGGGCGTAGACGACCTTGCCGTGCGGGGAGGGCAGGTCGAACAGCAGCCAGCCGGTGGCGGTTTCACCGGCGTTCAGCGTGGTGGCGTTCAGCTCCGCTTCGCTATGCGGACCCTCGTAGGCGTTGCCGTCGCCTTCGTCGTAGTGGGCGCTGCCAGTGAGCGCGTAGAAGTCCAGGGGGTTGATATTGAAGCCACTGGTCAGGCCATCGACCGCGTTCACCTTGACGCGGACCGCCACGAAGTAGCCGTTCTGCGGGCCGTCTGAGAACTGGTCGGCCGGCGGGATGCGATGGATCGCGTGGTGAGAGTGATGGTCGCCCCGTTGGTCCCATCCTGATTGATCAGGGCAGAGTGACCCAACCGCAGTTCGGCCGACCTCGACGGTGCTGCGGAGCTGTCTAGGCTTGACCGCGAGCCCGCCTGCGCGGCGCTATGGCTGCTGATCGAATCCGGGTTAGCGGCCGTATTGAGCACGCTGCCCACCATCGCGGCGCACCCGACGGCCCCGCCGATGAGCACCGCGACCGTCAGGCTGATCCCGGTCAGCCAGCTCCGCAACCGGTGGCTCTTCTTCGGCGGCGCTTCGTACATCTGAGGCGTAAGCATGTCCGGGGTCCTTTCTCCGGGTTCGGGTTGGTCAGCTAGCCGGGTGAGAAGGCGGGCGCCGCGATCGCGCACCGGCTGAGTTGCTGGCCCTGACGGTAAAGACCGAGCCGGACATTTGACTACCTCGATTGCTTGATAAGGGGGGTTATCAAGCATCCCTACTAGCTAAAGCAGTGCTTTCGGGCTTACAGTTCTGCAGGCACAGGCCAACGGGCTGTGCCGGTCCGATCTGCGGAGATGGTGAGCGCGTGGCTACCGAAGCGCCTGCGGCGCCGCCGTCCAGCCGCGGCGGCGGCCCGCTGCTGATGTCCATGGCCGAGATCGCCGAACTGGCCCGGGTGAAGCGGCCGGTGGTGACGACCTGGCGGCGCCGGTACCCGGACTTCCCCGCACCGGCCGCCGGGGACGCGATGAGCCCGCTGTTCGACTCGCGCCAGGTGGCCGAGTGGCTGATCGGGACCGGCCGGGATCCCGAATGCCGGATCGAGGCCGACCTCAGCCTGCACGCCCTGGCCGGCCTGGGCGCCGGGCTGGCCCCACCGGACCTGGTCGCGCTGCTGACCGCACTGATCTGCCTGCGGGATCAAGATGGTGAGCCGGTAGCCGCCGCGGACGGCGACCTGCGGGACACCCTGAGACGCCGTGCGGCGCGCCTGGATCCCCACGACGCGTACCTCTGTTCCGAGCTGGCCCTGCTGCCTGCTGACGCCGAACGGCTCGCGGAAGCTGTTGATGAACTGGTCGAGGCGGCCTGGGGATGCAGGCGGGCATTCGAGCGGGTCATGGGCGCGGGACAGCGGTTCAGGGTCGGCCGCCTTTACGCCCGCACGGTCGCGCCGGGCCTGGCCCGGCTGATCGCGGAACTGTCCGGCGCCCGCGAACGTGCCCGCGAGCGCACCGTCACCGTCTGCGACCCAGCAGCGGGACCAGGCGATCTGCTGGCGGCCGTGGCCGACGCGGTGGGGCCCGACTACGAGCTGATCTTCCAGGCCGCCGAAGCTGACCGTTACCTGGCCCGGTTGGCCGGGCGGCGGATGGCCGTGCACGGGGTGGCCTGGGCGGACCTGAAGCTGGCGGTCGGCGGGGAGGTCCCGGATGACTGGGCCGACCCGGACGTGATCGTCACCCAGATCCCTTACCTGCCGGGCGAAACGCGTTCGCCGGAGCAGGTAATCGACCGCCTGGACGAGATCGCGCTGCAGCTCGCGCCCGGCCGTACCGCGGTCGTACTCGGCCCGCCGGCGTGCTGGCCGGTGAACTGCGGCCCTATTCCCCCGCCGAGCGCGCCCGGGCGACGCTGCTGTCCTCCGGGATGGTGGAAGCGATCATCCGGCTGCCCGGCGGCCTGGTCCCGTTCCGCCCCGGCTACGACGTCGCCCTATGGGTACTGACCTCTGCCTATGAGTCGCCGTACCGCGGCTGGGTGCTGCTGGCGGACGTGTCCGACCGGGAGCTGACCGGTGAGGTGATCACGGCCCTGGTGGAGGATGTGGTGACCTGGCGCCGCGATGGTTACCGCCCGCAGGCCCACACCCGGGCCTTCGGGGTGCAGGTCAGGGTGGGCGACCTGGTGGATCAACTGCGCCCGCTGACCGCCCGCAGGCCAGCCCGCTTTCTTTCAGCCGCAACGGCCGGTCCGGCGCTGGTCAGCCGGGTCACCGATCTCGAAGCCGCGCTGGACCGCCAGGCAGCGGAGGCTGGGGCCAGCCGGCCACCCGTCCGCAGCGGAATCGCGGCCGGCGCCCGGACGCCACCGCCCGCCCAGACGATCGGCACGCTGGCGAAGGCCCGGCGCCTGATAATCCGCCCGGGTACCAGGCTGCGCGGCGTTCCGGTCGGCCAGGACGGCCATCACGATGTCCTCGGGGTGCCCGAGGTGCTGGGCCGGGCCCGCCGCGGCGATCGGCGGATCGACCGGGTCGTGCTGGCCGGGCTGCCCCGGGCCCACCTGACCGAACCGGGGGACGTGGTCGTGACGACCACCCCGGAGTTCGGCGTACTGGTCGACCACGCTGGGCTGGCGGTGGTCGAGTTCCCCGCCAAGGTGCTGCGGATCCCGGCTGCGGAACGGCAGTCCTTCACGCCCCGCACCCTGGCCGCGCTGCTGGCCGGGCGGATGCCGAGCCTGCGCCCGGCCGGCGCGGTCCGCCCGGCCCGGCGGCTGGAAGACCACGAGCTGCCCGGTGCTCAGCCCCGCCGAAGTGCAGTTCCTGGATCAGTTCCTGGCCGGGCTCGATGCTCGCCAGGAGGCGGCCCGCCAGGAGCTTGACCTGATCGCCGAATTGCGGGACGTCACCACGTCAGGGCTTGTCGATGGGACCCTTACCTTCACCGAGCCGCCGTCCGTTCATATGGGCCAGTAGGAGAGAACCATGCCCCCCCGGAAGAAGCAGGGCCAGGTGACGCTGCCTGGCATGACGAGCACCAAGGACCTGCACGACACGCTGTGGAAGGCCGCCGACAAGCTGCGCGGCTCGATGGACGCGGCCCAGTACAAGGACTTCGTGCTGGGCATGGTGTTCCTCAAGTACGTGTCCGACTCCTTCGCCGAGCGCCGGGAGCAGATCCGCGCCGAAGTGCTCGCCGACGGCGTGCCCGAGACGCGGATCGAGGCGTTCCTCGACGACGTGGACGAGTACAAGCGCGAAGGCGTGTTCTGGGTGCCGGAGAACGCCCGCTGGGATGTGCTGGCCCAGCAGACCAAGGGCGGGAACCCGGGCGAGGTCATCGACGCCGCGATGGACTCCATCATGAAGGCGAACGACTCGCTCACCGGCGTCCTGCCCAAGATCTTCAACCGGGACAACGTGGACCAGCGCCGCCTGGCCGAACTGGTCGACCTGATCGGGGACGCCCGGTTCACCGGCCACGACGGAGAAGTCGGCCCGCGACGTGCTCGGGGAGGTCTACGAGTACTTCCTGGAGCGGTTCGCCCGCGCCGAGGGCAAGCGCGGCGGCGAGTTCTACACCCCGGCCAGCGTGGTCCGGCTGCTGGTCGAGGTGCTGGAGCCGTACTCCGGGCGGGTGTACGACCCGTGCTGCGGGTCGGGCGGCATGTTCGTCCAGGCCGAGAAGTTCGTCCTCGCCCACCGCGGCCGGCGCGACGACATCGCGGTGTACGGCCAGGAGTCCAACGAGCGCACCTGGCGGCTGGCCACGATGAACCTGGCCATCCACGGCATCAGCGGCGACCTGAGCAGCCGGTGGGAAGACACGTTCCGCGAGGACAAGCACCCGGACGTCAAGGCCGACTTCATCCTGGCCAACCCGCCGTTCAACATGTCCGACTGGGCCCGCCGGACCGATGATCCCCGCTGGCGCTACGGCGTCCCGCCCGCCGGCAACGCCAACTTCGCCTGGCTCCAGCACATGATCTACAAACTCGCGCGAACGCGGCACCGCCGGCGTCGTCCTGGCCAACGGGTCCATGTCCTCCCAGCAGTCCGGCGAAGGCGAGATCCGCGCCGCCATGGTCGAAGCCGACCTGGTCGCCTGCATGATCGCCCTCCCGCCGCAGTTGTTCCGCACCACCCAGATCCCGGCCTGCCTGTGGTTCCTGGCCAAGGACAAGGGCCCCCAGGCCGCGAAGACGACTGGCCGACCGCCGCGGCGAAGTCCTGTTCATCGACGCCCGCTCCATGGGCACCATGGTCAACCGCACCGAACGCATCTTCACCGACGAGGAGATCGCCCGGATCGCGGGGACCTACCACGCCTGGCGCGGAACGCCCTCGGCCCGAGCGGCCGGCCTGAAGTACGAGGACATCCCCGGCTTCTGCTACTCGGCCACCACCGAAGAAATCCGCGAGCACGTCCCACGTCCTGACGCCAGGCAGCTATGTCGGCGCCGCCGAAGTCAGAAGACGAGGACGGCGAGCCCATCGCCGACAAGATCGAACGCCTCACCAAAGAACTCTTCGCCCACTTCGACGAATCCGCCCGCCTGGAGCAGATCGTCCGTGACTCAACTGGAGCGCCTCGATGCCTGAGCGGCGGTGCATACAACGTTCGGGGAGCTAGTCGCGCCGATTCTCGATGGAAATACGTCAAGCTCGAAGACGCTTGAGCGCAAACGGGCCTCGTACGGAATCTTCAACCTAGAGCCTTCGTAAGAATGGCGGTTCCATTTGGAGATGTGAGAGAAAGAATCTCGCAAAAAAGTATATCGCAAACTGATGATGCACTGCGTGACTACAGCAGAGAGACGACATGCTCTTACTCGACGAGGTTACGAGAAGGCGAGGCTGCGCTATGCTCCCAGATGAGGTAATGCTCGTATGCCACGCACACCTAGCAAGAGTAAATTGCGTCGACGTATCCTGATACGAGTGCACTCAGCGAATCACTGAGTGAAGTACTATCTCAGCTCAGAAGTCGCAGCATTACATGCAAGCATATGGCAACAACGACGGTACAATAGCGCACACCTGACACGCCGCTTCGCGATGTATGCAACTTCCGGTTGCTATTCCACTCTATCCAAGAGAGCGATCGCTGCGATCTGGGGGCACTCGATGACAAGATCGCGATCAACAAGCGTATTGCCAGACAAGCTAATGATCTTGCAAAAGCGCATATTCTGACCAATTTGTCAATCAGAATAACGCTACTACGATAAAAGATTTCGCAGACGTAATTGAATGGCCATCATGCGACACGCCGTAGTACGCGGATAAAGGACCATGGTATCCGTTTAGCAGATATTAGCGATGCGAAAGAGACAGGCGCCATTGCCTGAGAACTGCACATCTCGAGTCGAGCTACATGACTGGACATTGTCGGCTCGACCCTCGCAAAGGAGATGTGTCTGTCTAACGAGAAGCGTATGTTCGAGGCCGTGATCAGCTAGCGAGAGACATCAATACGGCCATCGGACGTAATACGCCTCTACGATCCGCGTCTCTAAGGAAAGACAGATCGCGCTACCTTATTTTATGCTGCAGCGAAGTGCAGTTGTTCAGGAGCATCGGAAGTTGGAGACTCGGCTACGGCATGAATCAGTCGAATAGCATAGACGTGTACGATCTCATTGCTGGCCCAGCGATCTGCCACAGATGATCGTTAGCGCATCCGAGATCAGCGTTGCACACTTCGAGGACCTGCGCTGCCCAGATGATCGCGAGAATCAGCTAGCTTGCAGAACTACGGGACACACTACTGCCGAGGCTGATGTCGGGGGAGATTCGGGTGCGGGATGCGGAGCGGATTGTTGAGGGTGCGACGTGAGCGGACCGACGGGGATGAGCGAGGCGGAGTGGGAAGCGCTCGCTATGGACACGCTGGGGGAACTGGCGTGGCAGCCGGTTGAGGGGAAGAGGATCGCTCCCGGGTCGGGGGAACGGGAGTCCTGGCGGGAGTTGATCATTCCCGGACGGTTGCGGGCGGCGATAGAGCGGATCAACCCGGAGCTGCCGGAGTCAGCCGTTCAGGAAGCGGTGCAGGTCGTCCTGTCCCCGAAATCGCGGGACGCCCGGGGAGAGAATCACCAGGTCCACCGGTACCTGACCGATGGCATCCGAAGCGTCATCTACGCCGACGAGCATGGCGCGGAGCACAACCCGACGATCCGGCTGATCGACTACGCCGGATCCGTACGCGAACGACTTCCTGGCTGCCAACCAGGTGATGGTGATCGATGGCGATCACAAGCGCCGGTTCGACATCGTGCTGTATGTCAACGGGCTGCCGCTGGGCGTCATCGAGCTGAAGAAGGCCGGGGACGAGAACGCGGGCCTGGAAGGCGCGCACGCGCAGGTCATGACCTACGTGGAGGAACTGCCGCTGGCGTTCCGATGCAACGTGGCGTGCGTGGTGAGCGACGGGATCCGGGCCAAGTACGGCACCGCGTTCACGCCGTTCGAGCATTTCGCACCGTGGAACGTGGACGACGAAGGCAAGCCGGTGCCGCAGCCCGGGGCGACCGACGCGGACCTGGCGATCAACCTGCTGCTGCACGGGCTGTTCGAGCAGCGGCGGTTCATCGAGATCCTGGGCGGCTACGTCGCGTTCGCCCAGTCCGACGGCGGGCTGGTCAAGCGGATCGCCAAGCCGCATCAGTACTTCGCGGTGTCCAAGGCCGTGGGCAAGACCCTCGAGGCGGTGCGCAGCAACGGGCACGCTGGCGTGGTCTGGCACACCCAGGGGTCCGGCAAGTCGCATGGAAATGGAGTTGTACGCGAACCAGGTGCTGCGGCACCGCTCGCTCGGCAACCCGACCATCGTCGTGCTTACCGACCGCACCGACCTGGACGACCAGCTCTACGGCACGTTCGAGGCCAGCGAACTACTGCCCGAGGCGCCTCTGCAGGTCATGACCCGCGACCAGCTGCGAGACGAACTGGCCGGGCGGCGGAACGGCGGCATCCTGTTCACTACGCTGCAGAAGTTCGGCCGAACCAAAGAGGAGCGGGAGTCCGGCCGCTCGCACCCGCTGCTGTCGGACCGGCGCAACATCATCGTCATCGTGGACGAGGCGCACCGCAGCCACTACGACGACCTGAACGGCTACGCCCGGCACCTGCGCGACGCGCTGCCGCACGCCACGATGATCGCCTTCACCGGCACCCCCGTCTCCGGGGCCGAACGGAACACCCAGGCGGTCTTCGGCGACTACATCGACGTCTATGACCTGACCCGGGCCGTGGACGACGAGGCCACGGTCCCGGTGTACTACGAGAGCCGGCTCATCCCGGTGAACCTGCCGGAGGACGTGGACCCGGAACTGATCGACGAGCGCGCCGACGAGGCCACGGCCGGGCTGGACGACTCCGAACGGGAGCGCATCCAGCAGGCCGTCACGGTGATGAACGCGCTCTACGGGGCGCCCGACCGGCTCCGGGTGCTCGCCGCTGACCTGGTCGAGCACTGGGAGGCCCGCTCGGAGCAGATGCGCAAGTTCATCGGCGGTCCCGGCAAGGGCATCATCGTCTGCGCCACCCGCCAGATCTGCGCGGACCTCTACGAGCAAATTATCGCCCTAAAGCCGGACTGGCACGACGACGACATCGCCAAGGGGAAGATCAAGGTCGTCTACACCGGCGGCGCCGGACGACCAGGCGCCGATCCGCACGCACGTCCGGCGGCCCTCGCAGAACAAGCTGATCCAGCACCGGGCCAAGGACATCGACGACGACCTGGAACTGGTCATCGTCCAGTCGATGTGGCTCACCGGGTTCGACTCGCCGCCGCTGCACACCCTCTACCTGGACCGGCCGATGCGCGGCGCCGCGCTGATGCAGGCGCTGGCCCGGGTCAACCGCACGTTCCGCGACAAGCAGGACGGGCTGCTGGTCGGGTACGCCCCGCTGACCGAGAACCTGTACGCGGCGCTGGCCGAGTACACCGCCACCGATCAGCAGACCAAGCCCCTGGGCCGGGACATCGACGAGGCCATGTCTAAGGTCCGGGACCTGCTCGACACGATCGGGAATGTGATCCTGACCGGCTACGACTGGCGCGCGGTCAAGACGGCCAGGTCGCCGCGGGCATACATCAACGCGGTACTTGGCGCGGTCGAACTACCTGCGTGACCCGGCGACTCCCGGCAACCAGGTCGAGGAAAGCGAGGCCACTCTCGGCGAGCGCTTCCGGGCCGCGGCCTCGAAGCTGGCGCGGTTCTACGCCCTGTGCTCCACGCACAAGGACATGCGCGAACTGCGGGACGAGATCGCGTTCTTCGAGGAGATCCGGGTCTGGATGGCCAAGATGGACGCCGAGGAGCGGCGGGCCCAGGGCCTGCCTGTCCCCGCGGACGTGGAGATGTACCTTCGCCAGCTCACCGCCGGGGCAGTCGAGGCGGGGAAGGTCACCGACCTCTACGAGGCGGCCGGGATCCCCCGCCCCGATCTGTCGCATCTGGACCAGGCGTTCATCGAGCGGATGCAGCAGACCCGCAATCCGCACCTGGCCATCGAGGCCCTGCGGCGGCTCGTCGAGCAGGAGATGCGCAAGGTCACCCGGCACAATGTCGTCCGGCAGCAGAGCTTCTCCGACCGGCTGGTGGCGCTGATGACGCGCTACACCAACCAGACCTTGTCCGCGGCCCAAGTAATCGCGGAACTGGTGGCCATGGCCCGGGAAGTGTCCGAGGACGCCAACCGGGGCCAGGCGTTCACTCCCGCCCTGAGCCACGACGAACTCGCGTTCTACGACGCGGTCGCGCAGAACGAGTCAGCGGTCACCGAGATGGGCACCGGTGTCCTGGCCGACATCGCCCGCGACCTGGTCAAGTCGCTGCGCCGCGACGTCACCACCGACTGGGTCTCCCGCGACGACGTCCGGGCCAAGCTGCGCTCCACCATCAAGCGCCTGCTGGCCCGGCACGGCTACCCGCCCGACGCCCAGCCCGACCGCTACCGAACTGGTCCTGCGCCAGATGGAAACCTTCGCCGAGGAATGGTCCCCGGTCGTAGATAGGTAGCTCAGTGAACCGGACCAACGTGTACATCGACGGCTTCAACCTTTTCTACGGTGCGCTGAAGGGCTCACCGTACAAATGGCTTGACTTAAACGCCCTATGCCGCCACCTGCTGCCCAAGGACTCCATCAACCGGATCCGGTACTTCACGGCCAGGGTCAGCGCCCGGCCAGGCGACCCGCAACTCCCGGTCCGCCAGGAGACCTACCTGCGTGCTCTCGCCACGCTGCCGACCGTGTCGATCCACCTACGGAGTCTTCTATGTCAGCACCACACGCGCCTATCTTGCCCACCCACCAGCTACGGGTCCCAAGACCGCCGAGGTCATCAAGACCGAGGAGAAGGGCTCTGACGTCGCGCTCGCCACGTACCTGATGCTTGACGCATGCCGGGGCGACTGCGGCACCGCTGTTCTCATCACCAACGATTCCGACCTGCGCGAACCGCTTCGGCTTGCGCGCGACGAGCTGAACCTCACCACGGGTGTCATCAACCCGCACCAGGCGAGTAAGCGCAGCCGGGCGCTGCAGGCGACATTCTTCAAACAGCTCCGGCCCAGCGCACTTGCCGCCTGCCAGCTACCCCCTCAGGTCACGGACGCCAGAGGCCGGATGATCACTAAGCCGGGCGACTGGTAACTGCCGCAAAACGCAGAAGCCCCCGGTTTCCCGGGGCTTCGCACTCAGCCACCGAAGCGGCTGAGGGGATCACATTCATCATATCGTAATTCCGCGCGAGGACAGCGCCTGTGGTCACGATGCCAAGACGCTGAGGCGAGGCAGGCCTCCGCCTGGAATCGGTCATCTCAGTCACGTCCCCTGCCGGTATCCAGGCCGTCCGCGTGGCCGCGCGGGCCGTGCCACCACTCGGCCAGCGCCAGCTGGAGCAGCCCGGGCAGCAGATCCCGGGATCGCCGGACCATCCAGCCGGTCCCCTTGGTGGCCATCCAGTGGGCCTGCCGCCAGGCACCCGGCTCCGGGTTGGCCGGCTCGGGATCGGGCGGGGCGACGGGTGGCATGCCCCGCTCCGCCAGCCGGGCCGCGAACATCCCGGCCAGCAGCCGGTGCCCGCGCTCGCTGGGGTGCAGCCGGTCCACTCCCCACATGCGCTTGTCGTAGATCTCGGGGCACGCCGCGAGGTCCACGTGGACCAGGTCATAGCGCACGGCGAGCTGCCCCAGGGCCGCGTTGATCTCGTGAGCCCGGCGGGCCAGCGGGCGCCGCACCGAGGCCGGGATCCGGAGCAGCAGCCCCGGGTCGGGCAGGCTCGCGGTCAGCACCACCGTCCCGGCGTGCTGCAGCGCGGCGACGATGTTCTCCAGGTCCGCGGCGATCGCGCCCGGGTCGAACTTCCCGCGCAGCGTGTCATTGACCCCGACCAGCACCGAGGCGAGGGCCGGGCGCACCGAGAGCGCCAGCGGCAGCTGCTCGCTGGCCACGTCCCGGACCAGGGCACCGCTGCGGGCCAGGTTGCACAGCTCGACCTGGTCGGGCGGGGCCAGCGAGCCGGCCAGCAGGGCCGCCCAGCCGCGCCAGCCACCCTGCGGCATCTGGTCCCCGATCCCCAGCGTGACCGAGTCACCCAGGGCCGCGAAACGCATCACCGGATCCGCCGCCCCGGCCTGGGGATCCGCCTCGGACGTGCTGGTCATCGGGGGGTCCCGCCCGGGCCGCGGACCCCGGCGACGGCCGGGACCGTCCCGGGGAGGTCAGGTCGCGGGGCCAGCCCGTGGGCGTCCAGGAACCCGCGCACCGCGGCCGGCCAGCCGTACCGCTCGGCCCGCTGGCGGGCCAGCCGCCGGCGCCCGGCCACGTCCCGTTCCAGCAGGCGCTGGATCGCGTCGGCGCACGACGCGTCATCGTCCTCCGTGGCCAGGCCGGCCGCCCGACGATCTCAGGCAGGGCGCTGCGGCGGCTGACCACCACCGGCGTGCCGCTGGCCAGCGACTCCAGGGCCGACAGCCCGAACGTCTCAACCGGCCCGGGCGCGATCACCACGTCGGCGCTGGCCAGCAGCCGGGCCAGCAGCCCCCGGTCGGAGACGTGCCGCAGGAAGCGGATGGGCAGGCCGCGGGCCTGGGCCTGCAGCGCCCGGCGCTGCGGGCCGTCCCCCGCGACCACGAGCACCGCGGGCAGCCCGCGGCGGCGCAGCTCGGCCAGCGCCCCCACGGCGCGCTGCGGGCGTTTTTCCGGCGACAGCCGGCTGCAGTGCACCAGCAGGGCCTGGCCGCCCGGCGCGAGCCGGGCGCGGAGGTCCTCGTCGCGGCGCTGCGGGCTGAAGCAGGCCAGGTCGACACCGAACGGCACCTGGAGCAGGTTCGCCACGCCCAGCCGCCGGAACTCGGCCGCCGCCCACGCCGTGGTGCACACCACCACGTCGTAGGAGGCGGCGGTGCGGCGGTTGAAGTGGTCGGCCAGCCGGGCCGCGGGCATCCCGGGCGGGCTGAACATGGCCATCAGCCCGGCCAGGCTGTCGTGCGACACCATCATGGACCGGATCCCGCGGGCCCGGGCCCAGGCCCCGGTCCAGCGCAGTGTGGTCCGGTCGGACACCTCCAGCCGGTCCGGCTCCAGCTCATCGAGCAGCCGCCGCAGCGGCCGGCGGGTGAGGATGGCCCGGTACCCGCCGGTGGCGGGCACCGGCCATCCGGGCACGGTGATGACCAGGCCCTGCTCGGTGTGGCGCCGTCCCGGCTCGGGCCCAGGGATGACGAGCACCGGCTCATGCCCGGCGGCCTGGTAGCCAGCGCCGAGCTCACGGAGCGAGGTGCGGAGGCCACCCGACGCCGGGGCCACATAGTTGGCGAGCCGCACGACCCTCACACCCTGATCTTGACCGGACCAGGCTCATGGCTCTGTAACTCAGCGTGGCAACTATGCGAACAGTAGGCGGCCTTACGGCACGGTCCGCTTATGGCACGGGGCTTATGGCACGGGCAGCGAGTCGCGCCAGCGGGCGCCGGACGGGAGCGCGGCCAGCAGCGCCCGGGCCCAGTCCCGGTAACCAGCCTGGCTGGGATGAAAGTAGTCGGACGCGAACTTCCCGCCCCAGGGCGGCCGGAAATGCGCGGACACCTCGGCCACCGGGAGGCCGTGCGCCCGGGCGTGCAGATGGATGCTCCGGTTGATCCGCGCCACGTACGGCACGGTGAACCGGCCGAGGACGCCCCACAGGCCGCCCGGCAGCGGCAGGTCCAGCACGACGGTCTGGTCGGGCAGGGTGGCCAGCAGCGTGCGCAGGTCGGCGAACAGCCGGGACGGCGCGGTATACAGGATGTCGTTCACGCCGATCCCGCAGGTCACCAGGTCCGGGGCGGCGGGCATCCGGGGCAGCTGATACTCCAGGACGTCACGGATGAGCGCGCCCGACGTGGACAGGTTGAGCACCCGCCACCGCTGCCCGGTCCGCTCCCGGAGTTCCGCCAGCACCTGGCCGACGTAGCCGCTTTCCGGGCTGGGCGCGCCGAGACCCTGGGCCGTGGAGTCACCCAGCACGACCCAGAGCGGCCCGGACTCGGTGAGGACCCGGTAGTTGTGCAGCTGCCAGTGGCTGGCGAACGCGGCGCAATCGCCGCGCATGGCCACGACGCCGTCGGTCCACCGGCCGAACCAGCCGCCCCGCAGCCCGGACCGGTCCGCGACCGGCGTCCTGGTCACATACGAGGCCATGTTGGCCACGATCTCGACCGGCGACCGGCGCACCGCGTCGCCGCGCCCCGGGAACGCCTTCATCCAGGCAGGACGCGAAACCTCGGGCATCCGGCGCATGCGTGCTCCCCGCCCCGGTCACCCGGGCGTGTGCTGACGTTGAGATGAACGACGGTAGGCAGATACATCGACGGCTGTCAAAGCCCGGGTGTACGGCCGTCAGCTGCCGGCCGGGTCCGCACGCAGTGCGGCTGGACATCGACAGCCGCCCGGGTCGTCCCCGATGCTGGAGGCCGTGCCCTTACTGACTATCGCTGGAGCCCCGGATGAGTCCTGACCCCCGTACCGACGTTGCCGACCGGGTGGCCTCGATCGGCCGCCACTGGATCTGGCTGCTGTCCTTCGGCATCCTCACACTGATCGCGGGGGTGGCCGCGGTGGCGTGGCCCGGCCCGACGGTCATCGCCATCGCCGTGCTGTTCGGCATCCAGCTGGTCGTGGTCGGGCTGTTCCAGTTCGTCGGCGCGTTCGCGGGCAGTGACCTGAGCGGCGGGGTCCGGGTGCTGAACGCCGTGCTGGGACTGCTCGCCTTCGTGGTCGGGCTGTACGCGATCCGCCACGTCCTGGTCTCGGTGGTGGCGCTCGCCCTGCTGCTGGGCATCTTCTGGGTGGTCAACGGCTTCGTGGAGATCTTCGGCGCGCTGGCCCACCGGGACAGCCCGCACCGGGGCTGGACCGGCTTCGTGGGCGTGCTCAGCATCGTGGCCGGGCTCTTCGTGCTGGCCTACCCGGGCATCTCGCTGGTGACCCTGGCCCTGGTCCTCGGCGTCTGGCTGATCATCTACGGCGTGATGGAGATCGGGCTGGCGTTCCGGGTCCGGTCAGCCCTCGGCCGGGTCCGGCACCCGGTGGCCCACCCGGTCTCATGAGCAGCCTGCCCAGCGATATCACCGTCCCGGGCCGGCCCGAGGTGCACGAGGTGTCGGCCGGGGTCTACGCCTACGTCCAGCCCGATGGCACCTGGTGGATCAACAACACCGGCTTCCTGACCGGGCCGCAGGGAGTCATCAGCATCGACGCCTGCGCGACCCACCGCCGGACCCGCGCCTACCAGGCCGCGATCGCGGCGATCACTCCCGCGCCGGTGCGCACGGTGGTCAACACCCACCACCACGGCGATCACACCTTCGGCAACTGCCTGTTCCCGGCCGCGGCCATCGTCGGCCACGAGAGCACGCGCACCGAGGCCTTCGCCTTCGGCCCGCCGCGCGATCTGGGTGTCTGGGACGGCCCGGACTGGGGCGAGCTGACCCTCGATCCTCCCTTCGTGACGTTCACCGACGAGATCGCGGTGCACGCCGGGGAGCTGCGCGCGTCCGTGCGCCACGTCGGCACACCCGCCCATACCACTAACGATTCGATCGTCTGGCTCCCCGGCCGCAGCGTGCTGTTCTGCGGGGACCTCATCTTCAACGGGGGTACGCCCTTTCTCCTCATGGGCTCGGTCACGGGGGCGGTGGAGGTGCTGGAGCGGGTCGTGGCGCCGCTCGGGGCCGCGATCACCGTGCCGGGCCACGGCCCGGTGTTCGAGGGGACCGGGCCGGTCGACGCGACGCTGGACTACCTCCGGTTCGTGCTGGATGTCGCGGCCCGCGCCCGGGCCGCGGGGGTGACCCCTCTCGCGGCGGCCCGCGACACCGACCTGGGGCGCTTCGCGGGCTGGGCCGATCCGGAGCGGATCGTCGGCAACCTGCACCGGGCCTGCGCCGAGCTCGCCGGGCTCCCGCGCGGTGCCCCCATTGACGTGCCCGCCGCACTGGCCGACATGGTCGCCTACAACGGCGGGGCACCGCTCACCTGCCTGGCTTAGCGCGCCAGGCCCGGCTGGCCGTGGCCGGTTTCGGCCGGCCGAAGCGTATTACGGGTGGCCGCTACACGCAGGCATGTGTTCAGAGCGTGACCCCGAGCCCGCATGCAATTACTATGGGTAGGCGCACGAAAGCGGCATGGGGAGTTTATGAAGGCGATGACGACCGGCGCTATGCCCTCGGACCTGGCCGAGGCGGTCCGCAGCCTGCCCTGCGCCGCCTGCCTGGCCCCCCGGGGGGAGTACTGCTCCGGCGAAGGCACCCATCTGGCCCGCTGGGAGCTGGCCGCGGCCTCGGCGCTCGTGGCGCAGCACGATTACCGCGAAGCGGCCGGCACCGCCCAGCCCGGGCCGCCCGGAGCCCCGCCGGGGCTGGCCGTGGTGCCCGAGCTATCCGGCGTGGTGTGCACGGCGGGCGGCCACCCGCTGCGCTGGGCTGCCGCCCTCGAGCCGCCGCAGTGGCTGCACCTGGATCCGCTGACCGGGCCGTCCTGCACCGGGGCAGCCGTGCCAGCCCCGGGGGAACCGTGCCACTACCAGCGCCGTCACTGGTTACTGGCTATTCCGGCGGTGACGGTAGCGGGCCGGGTGCCGGCCTGCCGGCGGTGCGCCCGCAAGCATGCCCGCCGCGCCCGGCGGCGCTGAAACCCAGGCCCGGAACGGGTCAGCCCGGCGCGGGCCCGCTGATCGTGACCCGGCCGGGCGGGCCCAGGTCGGGCCCCACGGCGGACAGCGCCCACCCGTCTGCGGCCGGGGTGGCGGCCAGGCAGAACCGGTCCTGGCAAGTGCCCAGGCCCCGGGCCCAGACATCGCTGATCCAGCCGAACGGCAGCTTGGCCGCGACGGTGTCCGCGTCGCGGGCCAGGGCGGGCTGGCCCGCGTCCGGGATCATGCTCAGCGTGACCCTCAGGTCCGGCTGCCCGGTCCAGGCCCGCAGGGTGGCCGCGACCCGGCCGTACAGCGCCGCGTGCAGCGCGGGCCGGGCCGCGTGCGCCAGCGCGGCGTCCGCGGGCGACGCACCGTCCCGCAGCCGCTCCCGCCAGGTCGCCGCCACCGTGGCCGTCAGCCGGGTCTGCATCGGGCCGCCCAGGCTGAGCAGCGTAGCTAGGCCATCGCCCGGCTCCCCGGAGGCCGGCGCCCCGCCGCCCATAACCGCGGCCATGGCCATCCGGCGGCGCTGCATCCTGGCCGCTGCCGCCCGGCCGGTCATCCGGGTCCAGCCCGCGGGCCCAGCGTCCCCCGGCCGGACCGCCACCGGATCGGCCGGCCCGCGGCTGGCCAGCACCAGGACGCGCAGGTCGCCAGCGTGCCGGGCCCAGGCCTCCAGCGCCTCCAGGCAGGCACCGCGCTGGCCGGCCAGCGCCCCGAGGATCTGCTCGCCCTCCAGGTCGGGATGGCCGGGGGCGAGCAGTTCCCCGGCCGCCCAGCGCAGCTGGTGCTCGTGGCCGCCGCAGGTCACCCGGGCCACGGCCGGCGGGATGCCCCGCCACCACGGCCCGCTCACCGCTCCTCGCCCCATTCCAGCCGAACCCGGACGACGGCCCGCGCGGTCATGGTGGCCGGCATGATGTCCAGCACCCCGGCAGCGGGGTCCAGCGCGGGCCAGAAGCCGATCTCGCCGCCGGAGCGGTCCTGGCCGGAATGCCAGCTGTTCTGCTGCCCCAGGTAGTGATGGCCCAGGTCGTCCTGGGCCCACCAGGTCAGCATCGGCCGGTCAACGCCACCCTGGGGCCCGTGCCAGTGCGGCCAGGCGGGGACGACCTCGACCTCGGCGCTGAACCGCTCGTCCGTCGAGCACACGGCCAGCACCGCCACGGCGAATCCGCCGAACGGCGGTGTCGTCGCGCCCACGACCACGAGGCCGCCGGGGCCGCCGGCCTGTCCGCGCCGGCCCATCATGGTCCGCCACGGTTCCGGCAGCACCGCACGGAAAGCCGGGGTCGCGCCCGCCCCCGCGAAGAGGCGGCTCACTACCGCGCGCACCTCGGCGATCCCCGGATCCTCCTCGGCCAGCGCCCCGGCCGCGACCAGCGTGTCGATCGTGGCCTCCATCACCTCGGGGGACTGGAACTCGCCCAGGCTGGCCAGCCTGGCCCACAGGTAGCTCCGGGCCGGATCCTGATCCGGCTGGGGCTCGACCCACACCTCAGCGTCCCCGTCCGGGTGGCTCGCCAGGTCAACGCGTTCGCCGAGGACCTCGATCCACGCGGTGTCCGGCGCGAGGGCCGGCTGAAGCTCGAACCGGCCCTGCCACTGTGTGTCGCCACCGCCGCCGGAGAAGCCGCCGGCCGCGGTCGTGCCCCGGTCGTCAGTCACCGTGAGCTGCCCGGGCAGCCCCGGCCCGATCACGTGACCGCCGAGGCCGCGCCCCGGCCCGCCCGCGGGGGCTACCGCGGAGACGTGGGATGCGGCGGAGACGGCCGCCGCGTGGCCCGGCCGCCGCGGCTGGCCAAGCGGCGGCAAGACCGGGCGCATGATCACGTGCAAGGTGGTGGCCTCGTCACCCAGGACGATGTAGGAGAGGAAGAGCTCACCCCACGGCTGCCCGATCAGCCGCTGGCACGGCACCGCCCGCAGCGGGCCCAGGTTAGGAGAGGGCGTGGCCTGCCGGGCTGCCCGCCGGGCCCACCGGTGATGGTGGTGGCCCTCGCGCTCCCGGTAGGAGAGCGCCAGATGGTAGTCGTCCACGATGGCCTGGGCCGCGTCAGCCGCCATCGCCCCGAGGGCCACCAGCGCGTGCGCGGCGGTGTCCATCCGTGAGCTGCGCTGGTCGCCGTCCCCGGTACCGGAGTCCAGCAGGGCACGCTCCCCGGTCAGCCGCAGGTACAGTTCCGCGTCCCGTTCCGCCACCCGCTCATGCTGTCACCATTGCGGCCATCCCGGGATCCGTGCGGTCACCCCCTGACCGCAGGCCGGTGGTTAACGTAAGCCTGTGATCCGCAATCATCTGCTGATTTCCGGTCAGGTCCAGGGCGTGTGCTTCCGTGATTCGTACCGCCGGATGGCGCTGCAGCGCGGGGTGAGCGGCTGGGTGCGCAACCTGCCCGACGGCCGGGTCGAGGCCGTCCTGGAAGGACCGCCCGAGGAGGTCCACGCCCTGGTCGAACTGGGCCCACCGGGGCCCGGACGCGGCCACCGTGACCGGGGTCGCGGTACGCGAGGAGCGGCCCGAAGGGCTGGCCGGTTTCGCGATCAGGTAGCAGGCACCCGCGGTTCGTGCGGGGTGAAGGCCAGGCGGCCGTCCTGGACGTCCACGGTGACCTGCTGGCCCGGGCCGATCTGGCCGTCCAGCAGCCGCCGCGACAGCTCGTTGTCCACCTCGCGCTGGATGACCCGGCGCATCGGCCGGGCGCCGAACTCGGGCTGGTAGCCGTGCTGGGCGATCCAGTCCACCGCGGCCGGGGTGAACTCCAGCGTCACGTTCTGGGCGTGCAGGCGGCGCCTGGTCTCCTCCAGCATCAGCTCGGTGATCTGCCGCAGCTCGGTCTCGTCGAGCTGGCGGAAGGTGATGATCTCGTCGATCCGGTTCAGGAACTCCGGCCGGAACGACTCCCGGAGCCGCCGCATGAGCTGGTCCTGCAGGTTGTCCTGCTGCGCGGAGCCGGCAGAGGCCGAGCGGCCGGCGAAGCCCAGCGGGCCGGCCCGGCGGGTGATCAGGTCCGAGGCCAGGTTGCTGGTCATGATGAGGACGGTGTTCTTGAAGTCCACGGTCCGGCCCTGGCCGTCGGTGAGCCGGCCGTCGTCGAGCACCTGGAGCAGGATGTTGAACACGTCCTGGTGGGCCTTCTCGATCTCGTCGAGCAGGATCACCGAGTACGGCCGGCGCCGGACCGCCTCGGTGAGCTGCCCGGCCTCGTCGTAGCCGACGTACCCGGGCGGCGCGCCGACCAGCCGGCTCACCGTATGGCGCTCCTGGAACTCGCTCATGTCCAGCCGGATCATCCGGCTGTCCGCCCCGAACAGGGCCTCGGTCAGCGCGCGGGCCAGTTCCGTCTTGCCCACCCCCGTCGGGCCGAGGAACAGGAAGCTGCCCACCGGCCGGTTCGGGTCGCCCAGCCCGGCCCGGGACCGGCGGACCGCCTCGGCCACGGCCTCGACCGCCTCGTCCTGGCCGATGACCCGGTCGTGCAGGTGCTGTTCGAGGCGCAGCAGCCGGTCCTTCTCCTCCTCGGTGAGCTGGCGCACCGGGATGCCGGTGGCCCGCGCGACCACCTCGGCGATGTCCGCCGCCGTGACCTCGGGCACCGCGGACGGGTCGCCGCCCAGATCCTGGATTTGCTGCCGGACCTGGCTGATCTCGTCCCGGAGCTGGGAGGCGCGCTCGTACTGCTCGCTGGCGACGGCCTGATCCTTGTCCCGCTGCAGTTCCTCGGCCCGCCGCTCGAGGTCGCGCACGTCCCGCCGGGGCGTGGTGATCCGCAGCCGGACCCGCGCGCCCGCCTGGTCGATGAGGTCGATCGCCTTGTCCGGCAGGAAGCGGTCGGTGATGTAGCGGTCGGACAGCTCGACCGCGGCCAGCAGCGCCTCGTCGGTGTAACGCACCTGGTGGTGGGCCTCGTAACGGTCGCGCAGGCCGCGCAGGATCGTGATCGTGTCGTCCACGGTCGGCTCGGGCACCAGGATCGGCTGGAATCGCCGGGCGAGCGCCGCGTCCTTCTCGATGTTCTTGCGGTACTCGTCCAGCGTGGTCGCGCCGACGATGTGCAGCTCGCCGCGGGCCAGCGCGGGCTTGAGCATGTTGCCCGCGTCCATCCCGCCCTCGCTGCTCCCGCCCGCACCGACCAGGGTGTGCAGCTCGTCGATGAAGATGATCAGGCCGTCCCGGTGCTCGCGGATCTCGTCGATGATCCGCTTGACCCGCTCCTCGAAGTCGCCGCGGTACCGGGTGCCGGCCACCACGCCGGACAGCTCCAGCTGCACGACCCGCTTGCCCGACAGCGTCTGGGGCACGTCGTCGTCCACCATGCGCTGCGCGAGGCCCTCGACGATCGCGGTCTTGCCCACCCCGGCCTCGCCGATCAGGACCGGGTTGTTCTTGCCCCGGCGGGACAGCACCTCGATGGTCTGCTCGATCTCATCGTCGCGCCCGATGACCGGGTCGATCCGGCCCTCGCGGGCCATGGCCGTGAGGTCGCGGCCGAACTCGTCCAGCGTCGGCGTGGCCGACCGGCCGCCCGGGCCGCCCGCCCCCGGCGGGCCACCCTGGCCCGCCAGGACCCGCTGCAGCGTCTCTGGCGTGACCCGGGCCGCGGACAGCAGCCGGCCCGCACCGGACTCCGGGTTGGCGGCCAGGGCGAACAGGATGTGCTCCGGCCCGATGTAGGTGGAGCCGACCGCGCGGGAGATCTGGTGCGCGTCGAGCAGCGCCCGCTTGGCCCCCGGGGTCAGCTGCGGTGGCTCGCCGGCCCGCCCGGCCTGGGCTTCCTGGGACTCGATCTCGCGGGTGAGCTCGTCGGGAAGGGCGCCGGCCTGGGCCAGCAGCTCGCGGGTCGGCTCCAGGCGGGCGGCCGCCCACAGCAGCTGCTCGGTGTCCAGGTTCGCGCCGCCCCGTTCGGCGACGTGGGCCGCGGCCGCGGCGAGGAGCTCGCGGGCCGGGGCGCTCATGAGCCGGGTGATGTCCACCCGGTGCCCCGGCTGGCGCGGGCCGCGAGCACCGTAGATGCGGGCGAGGAAGTCATCGAACGGGCTGGACCCGAAGTCCTCCGGCCCGTAGAAACCGCTGGTCATCGCGATATCTCCTGGTTTTCTGACGGTATATGCCCGGACAGCACTCAGTTCCCTACCCGGGATCAGTGCCGTGACCCGTGCGGGTGGACGGACCGCCAGACTGGCTAGGAGCGCGTGAGGTGGTACGCGATGTGCGGGCGGAGGGCGTGGCCGGCGTCGATCCCCGGGTGGTCGAAACGGGCGTGCGGGGTCATCCCCAGCCGTCGCATCACGGCCTGGGACGGCTCGTTCGCAACGGCGGTCATCGACCAGATCTCGGCCAGGCCCGCTCCGCCGAACGCCACCCCCGCGGCAGCCGTGGCGGCCTCGGTGGCGTACCCGTGGTGCCACGCCGCGCGGGCCAGCCGCCAGCCCACCTCCATGCCGCCCGCGCCGGGGACACCGGCGGGCATGGGGTTGAGGCCGGTGAACCCGATGAACTCTCCCGGGCTGGGGAATCCCGGGCTGGCGGATTCTGTGCTGGCGGATTCTGGCGCAGCGACCTCCAGCGCCCACAGCCCGAAGCCCTGCCGCTGGAAAAGCTCCTCGATGCGGTCCACCAGGGCGTCACTCGCCTGCCGGTCGAGAGGAGCCGGGAAGTACCGCATCACCTCAGGGTCGGCGTTCAGCGCCGCGAACGGCGCGCGGTCCGCCGCCTGCCAGCGCCGCATGATGAGGCGCTCCGTGCGGAGCACATCGAATCGGCGCGGCACTGGGCCAGCTTAAGCGGGCGCCGCCCGCGGTCAGCTCAGGCGGGCGCCGCCCGCGGTCAGCCGCCCCCGGAGTTCGTGGTCGCGAACGTGATGGACGTGACGATGTCCTGCGCCTGGTAGTTCGGATCGGCCGGGGTGAACTGGAGCGTGATCGTGTAGGTGTCCACTGCGAGATCCTGGATCACGTACGTCAGGGTGGGGATGTTGAACAGGTTGGTCCCGTCCGCGGACGGGCAGGGGTTCAAGCTCGCGGTGCTGCAGAACCACTGCACGGTGCCGGCCGGCGCCGGGGCGGCGGAGTTGTCCGCGTTGGCCTCCGCCGCGGTCCAGGTGAGGTTGCCCGGCAGGCTGATGTCCACGTTCGCCGGGTTGCCGGGATCCGGCACGATCGTGACTGTGACCGGCGCCCGCTGGGACGCTTCGCTGGCCGACGCCGTGTTGTTGGCCGGATTGGGGTCGCTGGTCGCGGAGCTGACCGTGGCCGTGACGGTCTGCTGGCCGAACGAGACGTCCAGCGCCCGGGCGGTGATCGTGAGCGTGGCCGCCGTCCCCGCGGTCACGGTGCCGATCGTCCACACGCCCGTGGCGGCGTCGTAGCCGCTGGAGCTGGAGCTGACGAAGGCCAGGCCCGACGGGACCGGGACGCTCGCCGTCACGCCGGTGGCGTCGGTGGTCGCGCTCAGGTTGGTGACCGTCGTGGTGAACGTCACGGTGGTGTAGTAATCGGGCGCGGCCTGGCTCACCGTCTCGGCCGCCGACAGGTCCGCCGACGCCACCGGGGTGACGGTCAGCGAGGCGGACCCGGTCAGCTTCGCATGCGTGCCGGTGACGGTGTGCGCCCCCGCTGCGGTGGCCGTGCACGTCGCGCCGGCGCAGCTGCCGTTGGGCGTGATCTTGAATCTGGTGGCCGCCGTGACGTCACCGAGAGAGTTGCCGAACGCGTCGGAAGCCTGAGCGGTGTAGGCCTGGGATCCACCCGGGGGGATGCTGGCCGTGGCGGGTGAGATGGTGACGCTGGTGATCGGCCCGGGCTTCACGGTGACGGAACGCTGCGCCGGGAAGGCGACCGGGGCCGAGCCGGCCGGGGTGAATGAGGCCGCGAACGGGAAGACCGCGGCGGTGTGCGGCACCGATACGTGCGCATAGGTCAGGGTGCCGCTGAGGGACCCGGCACAGGCCGCGGATACGGTCACGGTGGCCGATCCGTCCGGCTGCGCGGCCAGGCCGGCGATCTGGAACGTGGCGCAGGCCGAGGCCACGGAGAGGTAGCCCGCCCCCGACGCGGAGGTGTCCTGCGGAGTGGAGAACCCGGCCGGGACGTTGATGGTGAGCGTTCCGGTAACCGGCTTGGCGGGCGCGGTGTAGGTGAACGTGAGGGTGTCGCCGGTATCACCGGCCACCACCTTGGCCGGGGCCAGCTTCAGCGTCCCCGGACGGGCCACCGCCGCCTGCGCGGCCGCGGCCGGCAGCGTGCCCGCCAGGAGGGCCAGGGCGGCCAGCAGGACCGCCGCCCCGCGCCTGCTGGGAGAACGGCGGCCCGCCGCATCGAGCCCGGACATGCGCCAGTACCCATATTCAGCTTTCAAGTCCCCGCCCCTGTTGATCCGGCTGCTCACATTAAATGATCATGAAACCCGGGTCAATAGATGGCCGTGGACGGATGTGGCCGGGTGGCCTGCCGTCTCAGCCCGCCGTGCCCGGCGCGCGCATCCGCCACGCGTCGGTCACGAGTTCCTCCAGGCGCGCGGCGTCCACTTCCGCCAGCCGCAGCATCACGAGGGGCCGGCCGTCGTAGCCGGGCGCGGTGAAGAAGATCCCGGGCTCGCCGAGCAGCAGGGCCTGCTTCTCGGCCTCATCCCCGACGAACAGCACCGCGATGTCGGTCCGGATGGTCCGCCGCTCGCCCGGGCGGCGTTCGGGGTAAGACCAGATGAACCCCTGGCCGCCGACCCGGAAGTCGAACCCGTCGCTCTCGATCTCCACCACGCCGGGCAGGGCCAGCGCGAGGCGGCGGACATCATCGGCGTCGGCCATGGAGGTCCCTCCCGGATCGCGCGCCCGCCTCAGGCACAGGCCTGACACCTTAGGCAGTCGCACCGGCCGCGGGCCACCTGGTTCCCCAGGCCGCCCGCTGCGCCGGTAAGTCCGTTAGGGAAAACTGGTCAGACCGGCGCGGCGCTCGCGCGGTCGGCGAGCTGGCGGACCTCGCGGGCGATGTCGGGCCAGAGTGGCGCGGGCAGGTCGTGGCCGACGCCCGGGAGGATCACCAGCCGGGCCCCGGCGATGGCCTTCGCGGTGGCCCGGGCCGCGCTGACGCGCAGGATCGGGTCCTGGTCGCCGTGCAAGACGAGGGCGGGCTTGTCGAGCTCGCGGAGCTTCGGGCCGTGCCAGGGGGCGCCGACCTGGCGGCTCTGGGCCTTGGTGTCGCGGGGGCCGCTGTCGGCCTCGCGCTCGACCCATTCCCGGGCGGCGTCCTCGTCGAACGGGTAGGCCGGGGAGGCCATCGCGCGGGCCAGCGTGAGCGAGAATTGGATGTCGCCGTCCGGGCCCTCGGGGACCTTGGCCCGGGCCAGCCTGGCCAGCGTGCCGAAGCGGATGAACCGGCCGCCTTTGATGCCGACCGCGTCGCTGGGCATGCCCATGGCCGACGTGACGCTGAGCACCCGGCCGGGATGGCGCAGCGCGATGCGCTGGGCGATGATCCCGCCCAGCGAGCCGCCGAAGATGTGGGCCCGCTCCCAGCCGAGCGCGTCCAGCACGGCGATCGCGTCGTCGGTCATGTCCTCCGCGGAGTAAGCCCCCCGCTTGCGGGCCAGCGCGGCGAACGGGTTACTGGCGCCGGTGTCGGGCATCCGGGTGGACTCCCCCGCGTCCCGCTGGTCGTAGCGGGCGACCGCGAACCCCTGGCCGGCGAAGGCCTGGGCCAGCCCGGCCGGCCACCAGAACCGGGACACGGCCAGGCCCATGACGAGCAGCAGCGGGTCACCCTGCGAGCCGGCCAGCTGGTCGTAGGCGATCTCCACCGGGCCGTTGCGGGCGTACTGCGTCGGGGTCCACATGCTGGCCCACGAGCCGTCTTCGGCTGCTCCGCTCATCTGTGCTCCTGGCTGATCCGCTGGTCCTGAACTTTGCTGACCCTGAAACTGCGATCGGTGTTCGCTATAGCCCGAGCCTAACTTACTGAATACAGTGTTCGCAATGAAGCAGGAGCCACAGGCCGGCGGCCGGGGCCCGAGCATCTGGACCCGCCCGGAGCGCTCGGCCCGGGGGCCGTCGCCGGAGCACAGCCGGGCGGAGATCGCGTCGGCCGGGATCAGGCTGGCCGACGGCCGGGGCCTCAGCGCGGTGACCATGCGCTCGGCCGCGGCGGCCATCGGCACCGCCCCCGCCTCCCTCTACCGCTACGTGGCCACCCGGGACGAGCTGGTGGAGCTCATGGCCGACCAGGTCTACGGCGAGTTTTCCTACGAACCACCGTCCGGGCAGCCGGTCGCCGACCTGCTCGGGCTGGCCCAGCAGGCCCGGGCCGTGTACCACCGGCATCCGTGGCTGCTCGACGTGCCGGCCACCGGGAACCTGCCCGGGCCGAACGCGGTCGCGTTCATCGAGCAGGTCCTGGCCGCGCTGGGCGGGACGAGCCTGACCGGGGCTGGGAAGCTGGAGACCGTGGGCCTGTTCTCCGGCGTCGTGCGGCTGTTCGCGGAGACCGAGCTCGCCTGGCAGCGGGCCGGGCAGGACGCGGCCCAGTGGCAGGGTGCCCTGGCCGGCTACCTGCTGCAGATCGCCGCGGCCGGCCAGCATCCGCATCTGGCGGCCGCGCTGACCGGCGAGCCCGCCGCACCAGCCGGCCAGCCGGCCGGCGGCGCGGACCAGCCGGCCGACGGCGGCGCCGGCGGGCCGGAGGCGCTGTTCAGCCGGGCGATGACCCGCATCCTGACCGGCCTGCTCCCGCCGTCCGCGGCCCGGCGCCGCTGAAGGCCGGCGGCCTCGTCAGCGGGCGCCCGTGATGGCCTGGACCGCGCGGAGCGTGACCGGCGCCCCGGCTGGGCCGAGTGCGCGCAGCGTGGGCCCGGCGATGGCGTCGAGCTCGAGTTCCCGGCCGGCCAGCCGGTCTTTGAGCATGGAGGAGCGTCCCTCCCCTGGCAGGCCCTGGATCTGGGCTTCGACCGCCGCCGGGTCCACGCTCGCGCCGTGCACCGCGGCGGCCGCGCAGGCTTCGCGGGCCAGCGGCCCGACCCAGTCCGCGAACTTCTCGCGGGCCGCACCGATGGGCTGCCCCGCGGCCGTGGTGAGCAGCGCATAGCTGGCGAGCATGCACAGCTTCCGCCATAGGACCTGCTCCTCACCCGGCAGGGTCGTCACGTCCAGGCCGGGCACGTCGAGGAGCCGGGCGGCGGATTCGGACCCGGACGCGGTCGCGGGCGGGACACCTCCGGGGGCCGCCGCAGCGGGCGTCCCCGCGAGGGTGATCGTGGCGGAGGGGGTCGCCTGCTCGATGGTGCCGTCGGCGAGCTTGGTGGCCTCGACCACGATGGTCCCGGCCACGGTGTCAGCAGGGTAGACCGCGCGCAGGTACGGCACGTGGTCGACGCCGTTGAGGAAGGGAACCACGGTGGCGCCGGCCGTGAAGGCCGCAGGCACGCGGGCGGTGGCCTCGATCAGCTGGGTGGCCTTGACCGCGACGATCAGGAACTCGACGGGCTGGGTCAGGTATGGCCGGGAGGCCGGCCGGGTCGTGACGGCGGCTGCCCCCGGCGCGGTCAGGGTCAGGCCGCTCACGGTGACGCCGCCGGGGTGCCGGCCGATCAGGGTGACGTCGTGCCCGGCCTGCCCGAGCCGGACGGCGAGCAGGCCGCCGACGGCGCCAGGACCGAGAATCGCCACCGTGGTCATGCTGCCTCCCAGCCACGGCCCGGCGCCGCTGGCCGCTGCCGTTCAGCCAACACTTAGTTCAGCCAACACTGAGTTCAATCAATGAACCACTATCCAAGTTACCGGTTCATCCCGCGGACCGGCAAGGGACCCGGGCCCTGGGGTTGGGCGCCCTCAGCAGGTCAGGGGGCAACTTCGAAGGCCCGCGCCGCGCCGCCGGGGTCCGGCCGGGCGGCCGGGCCGCAGGGTCAGAGGCCGGAGGCCAGGCGGGCGAGGATGTGGCCGGCGGGCTCAGCCGTGGCATGCCGGTAGGCCGTCCCGGCCCACAGGTGCAGCCGCTCCACATCGCCGGCCGCCGCTGCGGCCCGGCGCAGCGGGCTGGTCAGGTGATGGATGGCCGGATACCCCGCGGGCGCGACAGCGTCGTAGCGGTCGGTGAACACGTTACGGAGGCCGCGGGCCGGCCTGCCGGTGAAAGCTCGGGTGACGATCGTGTCGCGGGGCGGCCCGGCCAGCGCGGCCTGATGGGCCGGGGCAGCGCCGCTTTCGTCGGCCCGGAGCAGCACGGTGCCCGCGACCACGGCGGCCGCCCCCGCGCGGCAGGCCGCGGCGACGCCGCCGGGCTCACCGAGCCCGCCCGCCGCCAGCAGCGGCACCGTGGTCTCGGCCCGGACCAGCGCGATCAGCGTGGCCAGCGGGACCGGCGGCGGGAGGCGCTGCGGGGTGAGCGTGCCGGAGTGTGCGCCGGCCGCGGACGCCTGCACGACCAGCAGGTCGGCCCGGGCCTCCGCCGCGGCGCGGGCCTCCTCCGCCGACGTCACCGTCAGCGCGACCAGTGACCCGGCCCGGCGCAGGGCCCTGATCACGGCTGGCTCCGGAAGGCCGAACGTAAAGCTGACCAGCGGGACGGGGTCGGCCGTCAGCAGCGCGACCTTCTCGGCCCAGTGATCGTCGTCCTCGGCCGGGTCGTCGCCGGCCAGGTCCAGCCCGTAGCGATCCGCCTCAGGCTGGATGGCCCGGGCGTAGCGGCGGTACGCGCCCGGGTCGGCGGGCACCGGATTGGGGGCGAACACGTTGACGCCGAAGGGCAGCCCGGCCGAGCGCACCTCGGCTATCTGCCCGGCCAGAGCCTGTGGTGTCTTGTACCCGGCGGCCAGGAAGCCCAGGCCGCCGGCCCGGGCCGCCGCGGTGACGAGGGCCGGCGTGGAGGCACCGCCGGCCATCGGCGCTGCGATCACCGGGATGTTCAGGCCGAGTCCGGCCAGCGGGGTGCTCATGCCCCCAGTTGTAGCGCGGCCAGTTGCCCGCCGGCCGGGCCGGGTCACGCCCCTGATCATGGCGGGGCCTGGGCTAGCATCATCAGGGGCGGCCGGGCACCAGCACGATTCATTCCAGTCATCGTTCATTCCAGCCACCGTGTCGTCTCGGAGGGTTCATGGCCCGGACCAGGCCGCCGGCGGCGTCCGGGACACGTTCCGGTGTCAGGCGAGCCGGAGGTGATCGGGCCGGTGACTGACGAGATACGCGATCCGTCCTCGGCGACCGGGAGTGCGGCGCTGCGCGCGGGCTGGTCACACGGGCACCGCGACGTGTCCGGCGGCTGGCTGCGGCCGACCGTGTTCGGCGCGGTGGACGGGCTGGTCACCAACGCCTCCCTGATCGCCGGGCTGGGCGGGGGCCAGGTGTCCGCGCACACGATCGTGCTGACCGGGGTGGCCGCGCTCGTGGCGGGGGCGTTCTCGATGGGGACCGGGGAGTACATCTCGGTCACCAACCAGAACGAGCTGGTGCACGCCGAGGTGGCGCTGGAAAAGAAGATGCTCGCCATGTTCCCCGTGGCGGAGCAGGAGGAGCTGGCCGGTTACTTCCGCGAGTACGGCGCGGACCCGGATACCGCGGCCCGGATGGCCGCCGCGGTATCCAAGGACCCGGGCACGGCGCTGCGGGTGCACACCCGGGAGGAACTCGGCATCGACCCCGGCGAGCTGCCCTCCCCCGTGCTGGCCGGCTCTGCGTCCCTGCTCGCCTTCTCGTTCGGCGCGCTGGTGCCGCTGCTGCCTTACCTGCTCGGCCTGCCCAACCTGGCCGCCACCCTGGTGATCACGGCGGTGGCGCTGGTCACCGGCGGGATGGTCGTGGGCCGGCTCACCGGGCGGCCGGTACTGCACTCGGGCATCCGCCAGTTGCTGCTGGGCGGGATGGCCATCGCGGTGACGTACGGCATCGGAAGCCTGTTCGGCGGCGGGCACGCCTGACCCGGCCGGCCACCCCTGCCGGGCGGCGGCCACGTAAGTTTGGGGCATGCCCACTGCGAAGCGTTCTCCCCAGCACAGCCCCGATCCGGGACCGACCGTCTTCGTGCTCTTCGGCGCGACCGGCGACCTGGCCAAGCGCTTGGTGCTGCCCGCGTTCTACCGCCTGGCCACTGAGGGCCTGCTGCCCAAGCGGTGGCGGCTGGTCGGGAACGGGCGCGGCAACGTTGCCCACGAGGACTTCCGCAAGCACATCCACACCGTGCTGACCGAGTTCGGGACCAAGCCGGAGCGCGACGAGTGGGAGCCGTTCGCCGAGCGGGTCTTCTTCGCGGGCGGCGGATTCAATTCCGACGATCCCGGCAGCCTGCTCGACGTGCTCCAGAAGGCCCGCACGTCGCTGGGCAGCGACCCGCAGCTGGTCCACTACCTGGCCGTGCCCCCGGTCGCCTTCACCGAGCTGACCAAAGCGTTCGGCCAGCACGGGCTGGCCTCGGACGCCCGGGTGGTCTACGAGAAGCCGTTCGGTACCTCGCAGCAGGCCTTCCGGTCGCTGGACCGGATCGTGCACTCGGTGCTCGACGAGCAGCAGGTCTACCGGATCGATCACTTCCTGGGCAAAGAAGCGACCCAGGACCTGCACGTTCTTCGTTTCGCTAACGGTCTGTTCGACGCGATGTGGTGCCGCGACCATGTGGAATCGGTGCAGATCGACGTGCCCGAGAAGCTCGGCATCACCGACCGGGCCGGGTTCTACGACGCGACCGGCGCGGTGCTGGACATGCTGGTCACGCACCTGTTCCAGGTGGCCGCCGAGGTGGCCATGGAACCGCCGGCCAGCCTTGGCCCGCTCGACCTGCAGGCGGCTCGGGAGAAGGTGATCAGCTGCTTCCGGCCGCTGGACCCGGCCGAGGTGGTGCTGGGCCAGTTCGACGGGTACCGCGACGTGCCGGGGATCGCGGCCGGCTCGACCCGGGACACGTTCGTGGCGGCGCGACTGTGGATTGACAACGACCGCTGGCGCGGCGTGCCCTTCTACCTGCGCACGGGCAAGCGGCTGGCGGCCACGGAGCAGCAGGTCAGCCTCATCTTGCGCGAGCCGGCGGGGCCACTGGCCGGGAAGCTGCCGGCCGAATCGAACGTGCTGTCGTTCTCGCTGGCGGGCAGCGGCGAGATCGACCTGTCGCTGATGGCCAAGAAGCCGGGCCCCGCGCTCGACGTGGACATCGCCCGGGCCTCGATCCCGCTGTCCGGCCTGAAGGGGGCAGATCCGCTGCCGCCCTATGTCCGGCTGATCCACGACGTGCTGCTGGGCGACCGCTCGCTGTTCACCCGCCCGGACGGGCTGGCCGCCGTGTGGGACGTGGCCGCGCCGCTGCTGGCCAGCCCGCCCCAGATCGTCCCCTACGCGCCGGGCTCATGGGGCCGGCCGAAGCCCGCGAGCTCATCGCGCCGGGCCGCTGGCTGCTGGGCCAGTAAGCGGCGGGCATGCTGGTGGACCACCTTCTGGTTGACCGCCCGGGCTGGCTTGACTGGTCCTGGGCACTGCGGGTTCTGGACCAGGAAGTGCGGCTGACCGGCGAGGAGGTGCGGCCCGCCGCAGGGATGGTCACCACGGCGTGCCTGGTGGCGGATGAGCCGCTGGTCGTCAGCGTCACAGGCACGGGAAGCCATCTGACGGTGACGCCGCCCGGGCCAGCGCTCGCTGATTTCGTGGTCCGCCGGTTCCACCTCGACCTCGACCAAACCGCCGTGGCCGCGGCGCTGGACGCGAGCACGCTCGCCGGACTGTTCGAGCGGGATGGCTGGGTGCGGCGCCCCGCCGCGGCCATGCTCTGGCCGTACTGCCTAGCCTTCTTGTGCGGCGGGGACCCAGACGCACCCCCGGTCCGGCGGATGTTTGCCGAGCTTGGGCGGCCCGTCGGCCACCTCCGGTTGCCGCCGGACCCTGCCGATCTGCTGGAAGCCGGAGACCACCGGATCGCCGGCTTTGGGCTGGCCCCGCACCGCGCGGCGAATGTAATCGGCCTGGCCCGCGCGTTCGCCGCGCAGCCGGACAGATATGACGAGGTCACGCTGCGGGCGCTGGCCGGCGACGAGGCCATCGCGCGGGTGGCGGAACTGCCGCACATCGGGCCGACGCGGGCCCGGGCGATCTCGTCCACAGCGGTCGGCCACGACGACGTGCTTCCCGACCTCGCGCGCCAGGACGAGCAACTGCGCAGCAGGCTGGGCCTGGGCTGGTCCCAGATACGGGCGGCCGCGCGCCACGCCGCGCCCTACCGCAGCGTCCTGGGTGACACGCTGCTTGAGCTTCTGTCGGACTAGTGAGGAACCCCCGTTAGTCCTGGTCGAACTTCGGCCTGTTCTACGCCACCCGCCGGTGCACGCCTCGCTCCGCCTGTTCAGCGCCGGGCAGTGGGCTGTGGAGGGTGAGCCAGCCGCCGGGGTGGGTGAAGTGCAGGGTGTGGTTGGGGTTTCCGGTGATGGTCCAGCCGAGGGTGTGGATGAAGTGGTGGTGGTGCAGGTGGCAGAGCAGGGCCAGGCCGGTCAGGGTGGTGGCGCCGCCGTGGCTCCAGGGGATCAGGTGGTGGGCGGTGGCCCAGGCGGCCGGGGTATCGCAGGAGGGCCAGCGGCAGCCGCGGTCGCGGGCTTCCAGGGCGCGGCGCAGGCCGGGGGGCTCGGTGCGGGCGGTCCGGCCGGCGTCCAGCGGCAGGCCGTTGTCCCAGCGGATGGCGCTGATCTGGGCGCCGCAGCACAGGGCGAGGACCTGCCGGGCGGTCAGCAGGGTGCCGTGCCCGGTCCGGCCCGGCGGCGCGCCCGCGGCCAGGGCCGCCGCCGCCCCGGTGATCAGGCCTGCCGCTGGCCCCGCGGTCAGGCCGCCCGGCGCCGCAGCGGGACCGGGACCGGCCTGGCCGGGTGGCGGGGCCATGCCGGGTGGCGGGGCGGTGCCGGGTGCCGCGCCTGTGCTGGCTGCCTGGCCGGTGCGGGCGGTCTGGGTGGCGGCCTGGGCGAGGGTCTCGTCTTTGACCAGGATGGTGATGTGCGGCGCGGCGCCGTGCCGGCCCGGGGCGGCGCCGCCGTCGAGCGCAGCCCGGCAGGCGGCGATGAGGCCGTCCATCCGCCGCTGCGCCGCGGTCCGCCCATCACCCTGGCCACCCGGCGGGCTGAACACCTGCGCCGCGGTCCGCACGATCTCATACGACACCGCGTCCCCGCACACCCCCGACAGCATCCCGGTGGCATCCAGGGTCAGCCCGAACGACAGGTGCCGCCTGTCCCACCGCCGCCGTTCCCGCTCGTCGGCCGCGTCGGGATCAGCGCGGTAGGCGATCTCCTCAGCGAACTGGCGGAACCGGGCCGTGTCCAGCCCCGGCGCATGATCCAGTAACACCCGCTCCAAGTGGCCCGCAGTGACCTCACTCAGGCCGCTCGTGGCCTGCACGATGATCTGCGCCTGATCGAAGGAGACCTCCCCGGCCTGCAGCGCCTTCTCCGTGGCCTGCAGATCCGCCAGCCCGCGGGCGGCCGCCACCACCGCGGCGGCCCGCCCCGGCGCCAGCCCGCACCGGGTGCGCAGGAACGCCGGCACCGACTTGTGCCCCGCCTCGGCCGCCCCGCCGGTCGCATCCAGCCTGGCGGCCAGGCGGGTGAGTTGTCCCTGGGCCTGGCTGATGAACGCAGCCAGATCAGCGATCTGGCCCATCAGCGAAACCGCATCCGCAGCGGCCGGGTCCACGCGGGCCAGCTCGGCCAGCACCACATCCCGGGCAGACTGCCCTGGTAAACACATATTCGAATCATCCCACCCGCCACCGACAAAACCGATGTAGCCGACGACAGCAGGCGAACCAGGGTCCAGACAGAAATTCGGCGGCCGAGGTTTTTACACCATGGTTGAATTTCGGTGTATTATTAGACTCATGGCGCTCAACATCAAGAACGAGGAAGTCGAACGCCTCGCCGCCGAGGTAGCCCGGATCACCGGGGAATCCAAGACTGAGGCCATCCGCCGCGCGCTCGCTGAGCGGGCCCAGCGCCTTGCCTACCGGGTCAACCCCGGGGATCGCCGGACTCGTGCCCTGAGGTTTCTGGAGGACGAGGTCTGGCCGCGGATACCCGCGGACCAGCTCGGACGTCGCCTGACCCGGGACGAAGAAGACGAGATCCTGGGCTTTGGGCCGGAGGGAGCGTGATCGTCAACTCTTCGGCGCTGGTCGCCATAACCTTCCGGGAGCCAGGCCACGAGCAGCTCATCGAGAAGGTAACGGGTGCGGCGTCGGCTGGGATCGGCACCCCGACGCTGGCTGAGACCGGGCTAGTGCTCGGATGGCGGCTCAGGCAGGATCCTCGCGACCTGCTGGTTCGCCTGCTCGGCGAGCTTGGCATCGACGAAGTCCCGTTCGGAGAAGCCCACTGGAGAGAGGCCGTGGCCGCGTACCTGCGATTCGGCCAAGGACGGCACAAGGCACAGCTGAACTTCGGCGATTGCCTGACCTATGCCGTGGCGCGGCTAGCAGGCGAGCCCTTGCTGTTCACGGGCAACGACTTCACCGAGACCGACCTCGAGCTGGCCTGACACGGCACGACTTCAACGCTCATCCTGCTTCGCTTCCGTCAACCTCCAGCTTGATCACCAGCGCTGAGGACTCGCCGGTGGCCGGGCGCGGCGTCAGCCCGGCGCGGTCAGCCAGATGCCGGGTGGGCGCTGCGGACCTGGCGGCGCAGGTCGCCGGGGCCGCGGACAAAGCCGCGGCGGGTCAGCCACCCGCTGATCCAGTCCGGGTCCGGGTGTCCGGCCGGGACCACGTTGTAGATGTAGTTCAGCCCGCGGGCGGCGGCCTCGGCCTCCAGGTGGCCCAGGATGAAGTCACCGATACCCTCGCCGCGGCGGACGGGATCGACCCAGAACGTGATCTGGGCGTCGCCCCACTCGCAGTCCAGCCAGCCGTAGCCGGCGACCTGCCCGTCGTCGCCGCTGACCTGCCACCACTCGTCGGCGACCGCGGCGCCGGGCCCGGGCGGGTCGAGGCCTGCCGCGGCCAGTTCCGCCGGCCCGAACATCCGCTGCTTGGCGGCGTCCCAGCGCGGGTCGTCTTCCTTGATCCAGTGCAGCGTCATCGCTCCCCCTCCGGCACCAGCGCGGCGTCCGGCCCCAGCGCAGCGTCCGGGACCAGCGCGGCCAGCAGGTCCGGGTGGCCCTGCACCGCGGTCGGCTGCGGGTAGTAGCTCTGCAGGGCGTGCGTCATCTCGGGACCTCCCGGTCGGGTCAGGCGGGCAGCTTCAGGTTGTAGACCCGCAACGCGTTGCCGGCCAGCACCAGGCCGGCCGTCTCGTCGTCGGGGCACAGCGCCGCGACGGCCCGGGCGTTCCTGGCGATGCCGGGGACCCCGGGCCAGTCGGTTCCGAAGATCATCTTGCGGGTGAGCCGGTTCCAGTTGTGCTGGGCGTAGTAGTGCCGCAACCGTGAGGGCGGCAGGCCAGACAGCTCGATCCAGACACGCTCGCTGGACAGGGCCAGGAACGCCGCCGCGTCGTACCACCAGCCGCGCCCGCCGTGGGCCAGGACCACGTCGAGGCGGCGGAAGTCACGCAGAACGTCGTCCAGCAGCACCGGGTCGGCCAGCACGTTGGAGGACCCGGGGAAAGAGCTGGTCCCCGAGTGCACGACGACCGGAATCCCGCTGGACTGGCAGATCTCGTAGGCCGGATACAGCGCCCGGTCGTTGACCGGGGCTCCGGCGTGCACCGGGTGGATCTTCAGCGCGACCGCGCCCAGGCCCAGCTGGCGCTGGAGTTCCTCGTCCACCGGGTAGTGCAGGTGCGGGTTGAGGTTAGCGATGATCTTGAGCCGGTCCGGGCTGTACCGGGCCAGCGGGAGCAGGTCCTCGATCGGCTGGATGCCGGTGGCCTTGGGGCTGTACTCACACAGCAGCAGCGCGATGTCAACGCCCTGCCCGGCCAGGTGCGCGGCGAACTCGGCCGGCACGATGGTGCCCTCGGCGTCGTAGACCTGGTCGAGCACCGCGCGGTCGCCGAAGTCGTGCGCCCACTCCCGCCACGAGGGCTTGAGCGTGGGCAGCCGCGGCGGGTGCAGGTGCACGTCGAACGAGCGGGCGGCCGTCGAGCATCAGGCGGTCTCCCCGGGGACGAGGACCGTGGCCGCCATCGTGCGCAGCTCGACCCGGCGGATCTTCCCGGTGGCCGTGGTCGGGTAGCTGCCCACGAACACGACCTTGCGCGGCCGCTTGAACGACGGCAGCGCCTGGCGGCAGAACCCGATCAGCTCCTCCTCGGTGGCCGTGTGGCCGGCCTCCAGGATCACGTACGCGACCGGCTTCTCCAGGCCGTCGGTGTCCTGCGCCGCGACCACCACGGCCTGGGCCACCGCCGGGTGGGCGAGCAGCTGGGCCTCGACCTCGGCCGGGGAGACCCAGATGCCGCTGGCCTTGAGCATGTCGCCGGTGCGCCCGAGGCAGGTGTAGTACCCGTCCGTGTCGCGCAGGTACGTGTCGCCGGTGCGCAGCCACTCGCCCTGGAAGACCTGGCGCGACGTGTCATACCGGGACCAGTAGCCGGTGGCGGTGGAGTCGCCGCGGACGAACAGCGTGCCGGGGGTGCCCGGCGGCACCTCGTGCCCGGTCTCGTCCAGGATGCGCAGGTCGTAGCCGGGCACGGCCATCCCTGTGGTGCCCGCGCGGACCTGGCCCGGCCGGTTGGACAAGAAGATGTGCAGCACCTCGGTCATGCCGATGCCGTCCAGGATGTCCACGCCGAAGCGCGAGGTCCACCGCTGGTAGAGGGACGCGGGGAGGGCCTCGCCGGCCGAGGCGGCCAGCCGCACCCCGGCCAGCGCGTCGGCGGGCAGGCCGGCCCGGAGCATGTTCGCGAAGAACGTCGGCCCGGCGAAGAACAGGGTCGCGCCGTATTTCTGGGCCGCGTCGGCCATGAGATCCGGCCGGGACGGGTCAGCCACCAGGACCGCGGATGCGCCGACGGACAGCGGGAACAGCAGCGAGTTGCCCAGGCCGTAGGCGAAGAAGGCCTTGGCCGCGGACAGGCACCGGTCGCCGGAGCGGATCCCGAGCACCAGGGCGGCGTACGTCTCGCAGACGACCTGGATCGAGGCGTGCCGGTGCATGGCCGCCTTGGGCCGCCCGGTGGTGCCCGAGGTGTAGAGCCAGAACGCGGGCGAGTCGGCGGTGGTCGGGTACACAGTGTCGTCCGGCGGCCCGGCGGCCAGCTCGCGCAGCAGGTGAACCGGGACCGGGCTGGCCTCCAGAATCTCATCGGCCAGCATCCCGGCCAGTTCGGGCGCCCCGGCCGCGGCCGCGACGGCGGTGGCCGCGAACTCCCGGGTCACGGCAAGGAACCGGGCCCGCGAATCGGTCAGCAGCTCGGCCACGCCGTCGGCCTTCAGCATGGTGGAGACCGGCACCGGGATGGCACCCATCCGCATCGCGGCCAGGTACACCACCACGAACTGCGGCGAGTCGGCCATCAGCATCAGCACCCGCTGCTCGGGCTGCAACCCGATTTTCCGCAACGACGCAGACATTCTGCGGACCTGATCATGCAGCGCGGCGTAGCTCACGTCGCCGGCCGGGCCGGCCAGCGCCGTGCGCGGCCCGTCCCCCGCCGCCAGGCGGCGGTCCAGCAGGTACTCACACGCGTTGAACAGCTGCGGCATCGCTGCTGCCCTCCGTTTTCTGGGTCGGGCGGTGACCTGTGGGCCAGTGTTGCCTAAACCCGGCGATTCAGGCGAGGTGGACGTAGTCGTAATCGAAGGGCTGGCCGTTGATCCCGTTGCGCGGCGGGGCGATCCACGCGGCGATCTTGCCGCGCTCGCGGACCGGCTGCATCAGCGACCGGACGTGGGTCTTGTCCACGTCGGTGGGCAGCCACCGCCCCTTCTGCTCCGCCCACTCGCCGGGCGTCAGCAGCTCGCCATCCGGGCTCACCTCCACGCTAGCGAACGCGCCGACCCGGCGGTTGAACGCCACGTGCGGCAGCCCGAGCCGGTGCGGCAGGCCGGCGCCGCCGAGGATCCGGTTCCACCGGGTGACACCGCTCTGGCAGTCGGAGATGTACTCACGGCGCAGGTCGGTGTTGAGGCCGACCAGGGCGGCCACCTCGGTCTGGCCGGGCTGGCCCTCGACGAGCGCGTCCACCAGGTAGGCGTCGTCGGTCAGCCGGTGGTCGTCCTTGCGCCGCTCTTCCAGCCAGCGGCCCTTCAGGCCGGCGGTGTAGTAGTTGGCCACGTTCGTGGACGTCTCCCCGCCGAACAGGTCGAGCGACACGCTGTAGTGGAAGTTCAGGTACTTCTGGATCACGTTCAGCGGGACCCCGCCGAGCGGCCCGGCGTCGTCGGTCTCGTGCTCCACCATCAGCTGCGCGGTCCGCTCCACCACCCGGTCGATCCCGGTGGTGCCGACCATCATGTGGTGGGCCTCTTCCTTGAGCATGAACTCACACGTCCGCGACAGCGGGTCGAACGCCGACTCCTTGAGCGTGCCCAGCTGGTACTTGCCGTCCCGGTCGGTGAAGTAGGTGAACATGAAGAACGACAGCCAGTCCGGGGTCTCCTCGTTGAACGCGCCGAGGATGCGGGGCGACTCCTCGCTGCCGGAGTTGCGGTGCAGGAGTTCCTCGGCCTCCTCACGGCCCTCCCGGCCGAAGTACGCGTGGAGCAGGTAGACCATGGCCCACAGGTGGCGGCCCTCCTCCACGTTGACCTGGAACAGGTTGCGCAGGTCATACAGGCTGGGGGCGGTCGCGCCGAGGTTGCGCTGCTGCTCCACGGAGGCCGGCTCGGTGTCGCCCTGGATGACGATCAGCCGCTGCAGGTCGGCGCGGTACTCACCGGGCACCTTCTGCCACGCGGGCTCGCCCTGGTGCTGGCCGAACGCGATCTGCCGCTCGGCGTTCCGCTCGGCCAGGAAGATGCCCCACCGGTAGTCCTTCATCGGCACGTGCCCGAAGTGCGCCCAGCCCTCGCGGCCCACGTTCACCGCGGTGCGCAGGTAGACGTCCTGGGTGGGCAGGGTCGGGCCCATGGACTCCCACCAGTTCAGGAAGTTGGGCTGCCAGGACTCCAGGGCCCGCTGGAGGCGGCGGTCGTCGCGCAGGTCGACGTTGTTGGGGATCTTCTCGGTGTAATCGGGTGCCGAGGACATGCGGATCAGACTCGCTTTCGGTCGAAGTCGGCGCGCTGCCCGGTGCCGTACTTGCGCAGCGCACCGTCGGGACCCGAGGCGTTCGGGCGGTAGAAGATCCAGTTCTGCCAGGCGGTCAGCCGGCCGAAGATCTTGGTCTCCAGGGTCTCGGGGCCGGGGAAGCGGTAGTTCGCCTCCAGCCCGGTCAGCGCGTCGGGGCTGAAGCTGGCCCGCTCCTCGATCGCGATGCGGACCTCCTCGTCCCAGTCGATGTCGTCGGGGGCGAACGTGACCAGGCCCAGCGCCTCGGCGTCCTCGGCTTCCAGCGCGTCGCCGGACCGCTTCTCCGCCGCGGCCAGCGCGTCGGGATCGCCGAGGAACCGGGTCTGCAGCCGGGTCAGGCCGTTGCTCATCGGCAGCGGGCCGAGGCTGGCCGGGCCGACCGTGACCGTGGCCGGGGTGGCGTCCGGGTCGACCTCCTCGAACACGCCGAACAGCATGTAGGAACGGTCCGCGGCCAGCGCCAGCTCCAGCAGCGAGCCCGCGAAGCAGCTCCCCGGCTCGATCAGGGCGAGCAGGCTGCGGCTGGTCACGTCCAGCCGCTTCAGCGTGCGCTTGAGGTAGAGCACGATCTCGCTGGCCAGCCAGTCGTCGTGGTGTCCGGCCAGGAACTGGTCGTAGGCCAGCACGGCGGCGGGGTCACCCTGGGTGCGCAGCACCCAGGTGCCCAGCTCCAGCTCGTTGGCGCGCAGGTCCAGGATCAGGTCGTCCAGTTCCCGGGTCACGGCCAGGGTCCAGAACTCCGCCCCCTGCTCGTGCAGGGCATCCAGGCTGTCCGGCGGCCCGGCCGCCGGCCCGGTCACGGTGATCTCCGCTACCCCCCGCGCGCGGTCCAGCCGGGCCGTCACGTGCCGGTAGGAAATCTCCTCGTCGGTGCGGGTCTTGGCCAGCGGGGTCAGCGCGACGCCCGCGGCCCCGGCGGGCCGGCTGGAGCGCCCGGCCAGCTCGGCCGCCCGCTGCGCCACGACCTCGTCCCATTTGGCCCGGGGCACGGCCTCGTCCACCAGCCGCCAGGCCACGGCCTTCTTGCCGCCCAGGCCCTCGGCCTTGGTGGAGAAGTAGTCCGCCCGGTCGCGGCGCACGTGCCGCTTGTCCACCACCCGGGTCAGCCCGCCGGTGCCGGGCAGCACCCCGAGCAGGGGCAGTTCCGGCAGTGACACCGCGGACGAGCGGTCATCGATGAGCATGATGTGCTCGCAGGCCAGGGCCAGCTCGTAGCCCCCGCCGGACGCGGTCCCGTTCAGCGCGGCCAGGTACACCTGACCCGAGTTCGCACTGGCGTCCTCGATACCGTTGCGGGTTTCGTTAGTGAACTTGCAGAAGTTGACCTTCCACGGGTGCGGCGACGCGGCGAGCATCCGGATGTTGGCGCCCGCACAGAAGATCTTTTCCTTGCCGCTGGTCAGCACCACCGCGCGGACCTCGGGGTGCTCGAAGCGGAGCCGCTGGACCGCGTCGTACAGCTCGATATCCACGCCGAGGTCGTAGGAGTTCAGCTTGAGCTCGTAGCCGGGCACCAGGCCACCCTGCTCGTCCACGTCCATGGTCAGCGTGGCGACCGGGCCGTCGCAGTCCAGCCGCCAGTGCCGGTACTGCCCGGGGTGCGTGCGGAAGTCCACTCTGGCCTCGCCGGTCATGATCATCCTTCCGCTGGGCCGCAGGTACTCCTATGCTCTACGTTCTACGATAATTACGTCAAGCCTATGTAGCATATTTGCTCGGCAGCATGTTCCGGGCGGCTCAGCCGGTGACCGGCAGCAGCAGCGCCGAGGCGGCCAGGTCGATCTGGTAGGTGGTGGGCACGAGATCCCGGGCGGGCGCCTCGACCTGGCCGGTGCCGGGATTGCGGGCGAAGCGGGGGTGCGCGCCGCCGGCCACCTGGAGCCGGATCCGGTGCCCGGGCGCGAACCGGTGCCCCGCGCCGATGAGCGGGACCCGGACCAGGCCGTCCGGATCCTTCGCGGTCAGCCGGACGATGCCGTCGCAGACGTTGCGGGACCGGCCTCTGGCGTCCACGTCGCACAGCCGCACGAACAGGTCCGCGTGCGGGTTGTCCCGGGCCACGCTCAGCTCGGCGGCCACCTCGCCGAGGATCTCCACCGGCCCGGCCAGCGGCTCGCTGGTGAACAGCAGCACGTCGGAGCGCTGCTCGACCGCCTGGTTGTCGCGGACCCCAGCGGTCAGGGTCATCACGGCCCCGCCCACCGACGGGGTGGGGTCGGCGGGGTCATAGCGGAACCAGGTGCGGCCCGGGCTGGCCACCGGCCGCGGGCTCAGGGAGCCGTGGCGGCCCAGGTGCCAGCGCTGCTCGTGGGAGCCGGCCGGAGGCCAGCCGGAGACGTCGCGCCAGCCTGGCGCGCCGGTGCCGCCCACATGCAGCCGCACGGAGTCCTCGGGCGGCCCGGCCGGCTCCCGCCGGCCTGAGCGGCCGGGCCGAGGTAGCGGTCCAGCCAGGCCAGGCTCTCGGCGACCGGGACCCCGCCCTTGGTTCCCACGTCCAGGTGGGTCCAGGGCCCGACCAGCAGCCGGGTGGGGACGCCCCGGCCGGACAGGACCCGGTACTGCTCCAGGGTCTGGGCCAGGAACAGGTCCTGCCAGCCGCCGACCAGGAGCGTGGGCACCGTGGTCCGCTGCAGCGCGGCACCGCACTGCAGCGGGGCCCAGAACGGGTCGGTGACGTCCGGGTGCTCCAGCCAGCCCTCGAACCACGGGGCCCCGGTGCCGAGCAGGTCCCGGGCGCTGGCCGTGACCGGCAGCCCGTTCAGCGCGGGCCGCAGCCGCCGCTCCGTGGTGGCCATCCGCCACAGGCCGCTGATCGGGCGGGTGGTCTCCTGACGGGCCATCATCTCGCTCCAGCCCAGGAAGTTCTGCAGGTCGAGCGCGCCGTCGTGGTAGGCGGCCTGGCTGAAGTCGTGCGGGCCGACCAGGACCACGGCGGCCCGCAGCTCCGGCGGCGGGTCCATGGCCAGGGCCCACTGCACGAAGCCTAGGTAGCTGGCGCCGTAGGTGGCCAGCCGCCCGTCGAACCAGTGCTGGCGGCGCAGCCAGGCCACGGTGTCCTGGCCGTCGGCCGCCTCGCGGCGCATCGGGTCGAACTCGCCGCCCGAGCCGGACGTGCCGCGGCAGCTCTGCAGCAGCACGTGGAACCCGCGCTCGGCGATGAGGCGGACGTCGAGGCTGAACGGCATCCCCCGCCCGTACGGGGTCCGGACCAGCACCGTGGCCGCCTGCCGGTCGGTCACCGGGAAGTAGTGGTCAGCCCGCAGGGTGGTGCCATCCGACATCGGGACGCTCACGTCCCGGGTGACGGCTACCCGGTTCCGGCGGGGCGGCAGCGACCAGGCGCGGCCGAGCGCCCGGGTGATCAGGGCCGAACCCGGCCCGGCCAGGGCCGGGGCGTTGTCTTCCATGCCAGGCCCCTTCGATCTTCGACAGTGAGATCTGGGGCTGACGGTACCTTGGAGAACTTTTGCTGTGAATACCTCGGTGCGGCCGGTCAGCCGAGCTCGTTCAGGCGCTTCCACTCCAGGCGGGCATCGCCGGACCAGCGCTGATGCCGGTCGGCGAACAGCCGGGCCGCGTCCAGCCCGCTCCACCGGGCCGGCAGCAGCTCCCGGGGCAGCGCCGGGTTGACGGACGGGAAGCGGCGCCAGGCGTGCACCAGCTCGACTTGGCGGGCCAGCACGTCGGCGGGCGCCGGGTCGCGGAACTCCCCGATGAACTGCTCGTACTGCTCCTCGACCGCGGCCAGGTCCCACGCGTCCGCGACCATGGTCCGCAGGTCGCCGAGCCCGGACCGGGTGGCCACGAACACGTGGGCGTCCCCTTCGAGGCCAGCCGCCCGGAGCACCCCGACGGCCTCGGCCTCGCGGCCGGTGTGCGGGCTGATCCACAGGCCCGCGCCGAGGGACCCGAACCCGGCCCAGCTGAGCCCGGCTGCGCACCACGTGCCGGGCGCGGCGGTCGCTCTCCGGGACCCGCGCGTAGACCAGCAGCCAGCGGCCGTCCCAGTCCCCGGCCGGCCCGGTAAAGGAGTAGATGCGCTCCGCGCCGTCGGTGAGCATCCGCCGCGCGCTGCCGGTCAGCCGCCACCGGGTGCGGCGGCCCAGCTTCTCCGCGTCGAGCCAGCCCGCCGCGGCGGTGCGCATCAGCGCCTGCCGGGTGGCCTTCTCCTCGATGCCGAGGCGGCCGAAGGCGGCGAGCACCGCCGACGTCCAGGCGGTCCCGTCGGTGGTCAGCACGAACTCGCCGAGCAGGGTGAACAGCAGCCCGCGGGCGCTCGGGGCCCCCGCCGCGTGCCGCCGGGACAGGGCCGGGGCGGCGGGCTCCGGCGGTCTCTCGGCGGGCATGACGGCCTTTCCGGTGGCTGCGCCGGCGGCGGCGGGCCGCCGGGGTATCCGATGCTACTTCCAGGCGAAGACGGGCTGCTCGAAGTGCGCCACCCTGATCATGTTCCCGTGCAGGCCCGCCTGGCAGAACTGGTAGATGACCGCCGCGGTCGGCGCGTGCAGGTAGCGCCCGAGCAGTGGCAGCTGGATCACCGGCGCCTGCGACTGGGGGATGCGCAGCAGCCGCGGCGGGACGTCGAAATCGGCCAGCGGGATGGCATGGATCTGGGCTACCTCGGACTCCGGGCCCTTCATCCCCGGGCTGACCGGGCCGCCCCACACCACCACCGGGGTCATCAGGTACCCGGACCTGGTCACGTAGTCGTCCAGCACGCCCAGCACCGCGTCCGGGGTGACGGCGACGCCGGTCTCCTCGCGCAGCTCGCGCAGCGCCGCGTCGCAGGCGGACTCCCCCGCGTCGCGGCGGCCCCCGGGCAGGGCCCACTGGCCCGCGTGGTTGCGCAGGGTCGGCGCCCTCCTGGTGATCAGCAGCGCGGGCACGCCCTGCGCGGTCACGACGCAGACAGCGACCGCGGCGGCCTTGAGGCCGCCGGCGGGCTCCTCGACCCGGCGGAAGCGGCCCAGGTTCGCCGTGATCACGCCCCTGAGCTCCGCATCCATAGCCAGCACCCTAACCTGCGCCTTCCGCCCGCCCGGCCGGCCATGTCCCGGGCGCCGCCTGCCGCTCCGCGGCCAGCTTGAGAAGCGACACAGAAGATAACGAGAAGCTCCGCCCAGCCGCAGTGGGCATAGTGCTAGGCATGGGGAGTGATGGGCTGGCCCGGCCCGGCCTGCACGGGGCCTGGCCTGCCCGCTGGCTGGCCACCCGCTCGCTGCGCGGCCAGCTCATCACCGGCCTGGTCACGCTGCTCGCGCTGGCCTGCGCCGGCGTGGGCCTGGTCTCCTACATCGTGATCAGTCACACCCTGCTCAACCAGCTCGATTACCAGCTCCAGGCGGCGGGCGGGCGGTACGCCTCCTGCATCGAGGAGAAGCACCACGAGGGGCCGCCGCTGCCCCAGGGCGCGTCGGCCGTGAACTGCAGCAAGACCCCCGGCCTGAACGCCGGCACGTTCGGCGCCCGGATCAAGGACGGCGTGGTCACCGACCAGGGCATCATCGGCGGCCAGAGCCACCTGTCCGCCGCGGACAAGGCCACCCTGACCCGGCTGCCGCCGAACGGCCGGTACTACACCGAGGACCTCCGCTCCCTGCAGGGCGATTACCGGCTGACCGCGATCAAGGGCCTGGACGGTGATGTGCTCATCACCGGCCTCCCGCTGTCCCCCATGGAATCCACGCTGCACAAAGTCGAGATCGCCGAGCTGACGGCGTTCCTGGTCGCGCTGGTCCTGGCCGGCTTCCTCGGCACGGGTTTCGTGCGGCTGTCGCTGCGGCCGCTGCGCCGGGTCGCGGCCACCGCCACCCGGGTCACCCAGCTGCCGCTGGCCAGCGGCGAGGTCACGCTGCCCGAGCGGGTCCCGGACACCAGCCCGCGGACCGAGGCCGGCCAGGTGGCCGAGGCGTTCAACCGGATGCTCGGCCACGTCGAGCAGGCCCTGGGCCGCCGGGCGGCCAGCGAGGCCCGGCTGCGCCGGTTCGCCGCCGACGCCAGCCACGAGCTGCGCACCCCGCTCGCCGCCATCCGCGGCTACGCCGAGCTCGCGCTGCGCAATCCGGACGCGGACCGCGCCGACATCGACCACGCCCTGCGCCGGGTCGAGTCGGAGTCCGAGCGGATGAGCGTCCTGGTCGACGAGCTGCTGCTGCTCGCCCAGCTGGACGCGGGCCGCCCGCTGGCCCACGACCCGGTGGACCTGACCCGGCTGGCCATCGACGCCACCGACGACGCCCGGGTCGCGTCGGCCGATCACCGCTGGGTGCTCGAGCTCCCGGATGAGGCCGTGCTGGTCCGCGGCGACGAGCACCGGCTGCACCAGGTGCTGGCCAACCTGATGAGCAACGCGGCCAAGCACACCCCGAAGGACACCACGGTCACGGTCGCGCTGGCCGACGGGACCCAGCCGGGCACCGTCGAGCTGAGCGTGACCGACGACGGGCCCGGCATCCCGGCCGAGCTGCAGCCCACGCTGTTCGAGCGGTTCGTGCGCGGCGACTCGGCCCGGTCCCGGGGCACCGCCGGGGCGGCCAGCACCGGCCTCGGCCTGGCCATCGTGGACGCCGTGACCAGCGCGCACGGCGGCAGCATCGAGGTGGACAGCAAGCCGGGCCACACCCGCTTCGCCATCACGCTGCCCCGCCTGTACGGCTGAGCTCTGGCCCTGCGGGCCGGGCGGGGCCGGACAACGGCTGCGGCCCGGCCCCGCAGGGCCGGGCCGCAGGGGCCGGATGGGGCTCAGGGCTGGGCGACCAGGACCCCGGCCGGCTCCGCCTGGAGGGCGGCGGGCGCACGGCGGGCGGGCGCCTGGCGCAGCAGGAACAGCGCGTAGGCCAGCACCGCCAGCCCCAGGGCCGCCAGCGCCCCGGTGCCGCCCAGCGCGCTGGCGAGCAGCGGCGCGACCAGCGAGCCCACGACGATCCCGCCCAGCGAGGCCGGCAGGGCCAGCCCGTAGGCGCGGCCGAACACGTCCTCGTCCAGCATCCGCTGCAGGCCCGTGTCGGTGAGGATCTCGACCAGCACCGCACCCGTGCCGGTCGCCGCGACCAGGGCGATGGCCACGGCGGGCCAGTGCGCCACGGCCAGCAGCGGCAGGGGCAGCCCGACCGCGCCGAGCGCGCCGGCCAGCACCAGCCGCGGGTGACCCCAGCGCTGCACCCGGCCGGCCAGGGCCGTGCCGGCCAGCGTCCCGGCCCCGAGGCCGGCGAACAGGTAGCCGTAGCCGTGCGCGCCCATCCCGAGCGAGCGGGAGACCAGCAGCAGCAGCACGGTCTGGGTGCCGTAGACGGTGCTGCAGATGATGTCCGCGCCCACCAGCCGCAGCGCGCCCGGGCAGGAGCGCAGCGCCGCGGCGCCGTCGGCCACGCCCCGCAGCACGCCCGCGGGGCGCGCCCCGCGCCGGGCGGGCCGGAAGGTCTGGCCCGCCGGGATGGCCAGCACCGCGAGCGCCGCCAGCCCGAACGTGACCGCGTTGAGCAGGAAAGCCGCGGCCGGTGATCCGAGCAGCAGCAGGACCCCGCCCAGGGCCGGCCCGGCGATGATGGCGGCCCCGTTCACCGCCGACCGGGCCGCGTTCGCGCCTGGCAGGTCGGCGTCGCTGACTAGCCGCGGCGTGGTGGCCGCGACACACGGCAGGTAAGGCGTGGCGGCGGCGGTCGCCGCGGCGGCGATCACCGGGGCCAGCCGCGATCGGCGCGTGCATGACCACGAACAGGGCCAGCAGCACCATCAGGGCGATCCGGATGACGTCGCAGGTGATCATGATGCGCCGCCGGTCGAACCGGTCGGCGACCACCCCGCCCAGCGGCCCCAGGACCACGATCGGGATCACCCGCGCGGCGGTGGTGATCCCGGCCCACAGCGCCGAGTGGGTGCGGTCATAGACCAGGGCGATCAGGGCCAGGTTGTAGAGCCAGTCGCCCAGCTCGGAGACGGCCAGCCCGCCGAGCAGCCGGCGGAACGCCGGGTAACGCAGTGACGCCCGGATCGTCCCGGGCCTGGCCTGTGATGTGCTCATCGCGTCGTCCTGTCCGCCGTGGTGATGTCCCTTTCCACGGTCGGGCTAAGGGCCGGGGGGCCGCATCGGCCGGCTGCCCTAGCAGGCCGCCGGTGTCCCCTCAGATTCCGCGGGGCCGGTCCTTAGCGGGCCGCCCGGGCGCCTCAGACGGCCCGGCGGGGTCCTCAGCCGGCCACGCCCAGGCGGTGCACCACCGCGGCGGCCTCCACCCGGCCGCCCACCCCGAGCTTGGCCAGGATGTTGGAAACGTGCACGCTGGCCGTCTTCGGGCTGATGAACAGGGCCTGCGCGATCTCAGGATTCGAGCGGCCGTCGGCCAGCAGCAGCAGGACCTCGCGCTCCCGGTCGGTCAGGCCGAACCGGGCGAGTTCGTCCACGCCCGGCGCGGCGACCGTCTGGCGCGGCACCGTCTGGCTCTGCCGGGGCAGGCCGCCCGGCCTGGCCCGCCGCGTCCGGGCCTGGCGCCCGGGTCCAGGCGCGCCCGGCGGGCCAGCGCGGCGGCCTCGGCCGTGATCGGGTTGGCGCCGATCCGGCCCGCGATCGCCGCGGCCTGCCGGACGGCAGCGGGTGGCGGCCTGCCGGTCGCCGGCCGCGGACTCAGACTCCGCGCGACGCAGCCAGGCGTAGGCCAGCGGGTAGGGTTCCTGCGCCGCTTCCCACGCCGTGACCGCCGCCGACCAGGGCCGCGGGTCGTCGTGGCCCAGGAACCGGGCCTGCTCGGCGCCGAGCATGGCCTGGTAGGCGCGGGCGGTCGGGGTCACCGTGGGCAGGTCGGCGGCCAGCGCCGTCAGCACCTGGTGGCGGTCCGCGCTCACCGCGGGGATCGTTTCGCGGCGGTCACGGGCCCGCACCGCCTCATCCGCCTCGATCCGCATGCCCAGCCACAGCAGCGGCCAGGTGTAGCGGGCGGCCCAGACGAAGGCTTCGGCGGGCAGGGACTCGGTGACCGCCGCCCGGGCCGCGGCCAGGTCTCCCCGGCCCAGCGCGGCCGAGGCACGGACGTAGCCCAGCGGCAGCACGAACTGCAGGTCGGTGGTGCTGCCCAGGGCCCCGCGCGCCGTGCGCAGGTCCGCCTCGGCGTCGGCGTAACGCCCGCTCATGGCGGCCCGCTCGGCCCGCAGCTGGAGCACGGTGGCGGCGAAGACGCCTTCCGGCACCGTGGACAGGGCCTGGTCCAGCAGCTGGTCCACCTCGCCCCACCGGCCCAGCCGCAGCAGCGGCTCGGCCAGGTTGCCGATCAGGTAGGCGCCCAGCGCGCGGACCATCCCGACCCGGTCGGCCAGGATGAGGCCCTCCCGGGCCGCCTCTGCCGCCTCGGCGTGCCGGCCCCGGAGTTCCAGCACGTCGGAGAGGTTCACGTAGCCGCGCAGGGCCGTGACCGGGACGTTGCGGGCCAGGGCCAGCGCCAGCCCGGACCGGATCGCCCCGAGGTCCTCGCCGGCCGTGCCCAGGTAGCAGTGGGCCAGCCCGAGGCTGATCAAGGCGTCCGCCTCCTCCTCGGCGGCCCCGGCCGCCCGGGCCGCCGCCACCGCGCGCTCGGCCACCTCGCCGGCCGCCACGTCCCGGTCGGACGTCCGGAGCAGGGCGCCCGCCAGCGAGGCCAGCACGACCGCGTGGGCCCGGGTCACGTCGCCGGGGGGCAGCAGGGCCAGCGCCCGCTCCAGTTCGGCGATGGCCTCGGTCTCCCGGCCGCTGTCCCGCACGGCCAGCGCCCGGCGCTCGATGACCAGCGCCCGCCGGACGGAGTCGCCCTCGGCGGGCAGGTCGGCCAGGGCCTGGTCGAGCAGGGACACCGACCGGTCCACCGCGCCCGACTGGTAGGCCGCGTCCGCGGCGAGGCGGATGACCTCGACCTGGTCGAGGCCGGTGCGCTCCTCGGCGTCCGCCACCCGGGGCCAGATTTCCAGGGCGCGTTCCAGGTGCCGCTGCGCCTCGGCGGGCGCGTAGGAGGCCATGGCCTGGCCGGCCGAGACCGACGCCGGCAGGGCGCGGGGCAGGTCGAGCGCCGCGTACCAGTGATGGGCCAGCGCGGCGGCCACCCCGGTGTCGTCGCCGGCCAGCCCGGGCTCGCGGGCCAGCGTCTCCCCGTAGGCGGCGTGCAGCCGGACCCGCTCCCCCGGCAGCATGTCCTCGTAGACGGCGTCCCGGGTCAGCGCGTGCCGGAACTCGTACCCGTGCCCGGTCTGGTCCACGACCAGCAGATGGCTTTCCAGCGCCTCGCGGAGGGCGGCGAACAGCTCGGCCTCGTCCAGGCCGGCCACGCCGGCCAGCAGCCGGTCGGGTACCCGCTTCCCGGCCACCGCGGCCGTGCGCAGCAGCCGCTGCGCCGCCACGCTGAGCGAGTCCACCCCGCTCAGCAGGACGTCGAACCAGCGACGGGGGCAGGTCGGCCGGGTCGCCGCCGCGGCGGACCACCCCGGCGAGCTCCTCCACCAGGTAGGCGTTGCCGCCTGACCGGTCGAAGACCAGATCGACCAGGCCGGGCCGCGGCTCGGCGCCCAGGATCGCGGCCAGCTGGGCGGCGACCTCGTCGCGCTGGAACCGGGTCAGCTCGACGCGGTCCACGGTCCGGACCCGCTCCCAGCCGGTGAGCAGCGGCCGCAGCGGATGGCGCCGGTGCAGCTCGTCGGACCGGTAGGTGGCGACCAGCAGCACCCGGACCGCGCGCAGCGAGCGGACCAGGAAGGCGACCAGCTCCAGGGTGGACCGGTCCGCCCAGTGCAGGTCCTCCAGCACGAGCATGACCGGCCGGGCGGCGCTGAGCCAGGCCCAGCAGGCCGAGGACCAGCTCCAGCAGCTGCGCGGACTGGATACCGTCGGCGGGCAGCCGGGCCGCCGCGTCCGGGGACAGCTCGGGCAGCAGCCGGGCCAGGCCCGGCGCGGCCGGGCCGACCACCCGGGCCAGCTCGTCGGCGGGGATGGCCCGGGTCAGCGCGCGGAGCGCATCGACCAGCGGCGCGAACGGCAGCCCCTCCGCGCCGAGCTCGATGCAGTGGCCGACCAGGACCGTGAACCCGGCCCGGCCCGCCTGCCCGGCCAGCTCGCCGAGCAGCCGGGTCTTGCCCACCCCGGCCTCGCCCCCGATGACGGCGAAGGCGGGCTCGCCGCGCTGGACGCGGTCCAGCAGGGCGGTGAGCGCCGCGATCTCATCCTGGCGCCCGACGAAGACCGGGCTCACCACGCTGGCGCTCATAGCCTGCAGGCTGCCATATCAGGCCTGTTCCCGGGAACACCACCAGGTGCTGCGGCCACCCACCGTGCCGTGCCTCATCTCCGCGCCGTCGCGCGGGCAGCGGGCCCCGGCGTGCCGGAACGGGATCACCTCGCCGGTGTGCACGCCGCCGTGGGCGGCGGCGGACTTGAGGGCGGCCTGCAGAGCCTGGTAGAGCCGGTCCGCATCCCCGGGTCCCAGGGTGTTCACCGGCGCCGCGGGGGAGATCCTGGCCTGCCAGAGTGCCTCGTCGGCCAGCAGGTTCCCGACCCCGGCGATCTTGGACTGATCCAGCAGCCGGGCCTTGACCGCGATCGTCCCCTTGCTGAGCATGCGCCGGAACTCGTCCTCGGTGATCTCCTCGGCGTCCGGCCCGAGCGCGCTCACGTCGGGGTTCAGCCGGACGCGGCCCAGCCGGCGCTTGTCGAACAGGGCCAGGCGGCCGCCGTCGGCGAACTCGATCGTGAACCGGTCCCACTCGGGCTTGCGCGGCTGCGCGTCCCGGCGCCGGGGACCGCCGCCCTCGCTCGCCTGCCCGTCCGGGGCGGTGACCACGATGCGGCCGCTCATGCCCAGGTGGATACCGAGGTCCGGGCCGGGCGCCGGGTCTCCCCCGGTTCCGGAGGTCTCGGCCCAGAGGGTCTTGCCGCGCCGCCGGACGGCCGTGAGCGTGCGCCCGGCCAGCGCGTCGCGCAGCTGGCCGGGCGAGTGGGGACGGGTGACGTAGGTGTCCGCGTCGTCGACCGCTGCGATCCTCCGGTGCAGCGCCTGGTCGGCGATCAGCCTGCGGGCGGTCTCGACCTCGGGAAGCTCGGGCATTTACCCGTTCTACCCGACCGGCTGGGCAGGCAGGCCGCAGGCCCGGGGCCTAGGGCAGGGTGGGCAGGTTCGCCAGCGGGCGGGCACTGCTCAGCGGTGGCTGCCGGTAGAGCCGGTCCAGGTCGAGCTGCTGAGCCTCCTTGAGCACCGTGTCCTGCTGTTCCTGGGCCCGCTCGGCGGTCTGCTTGGCCAGCGCCGACGCGAGCGCGCCCAGCTGCCGGACGCCGGTGTCGTCGACGAGCACCCGGCTGGTGGTCAGGATCGCGACGCCCTCCACCCGGCGCGGGCCGCTGCCGGGCAGCGCCAGCGCCGCCCCCACCTTGGCCGCGTCGAACGGGTCGGCCGGATGGGTGGTGAGCCTGGTGCGCTGCTCGATAGCCCACTTGTGGAAGGTCATGACCTCCCCCTCGAGGGGCAGGCTGGTGATGTCGTCCGGGCCCAGGCCGAACCGCTTGCCCTTGCTGAAACAGCGGGAGTAGGAGGCCAGGGCGGCCGACCACAGCGCCTGCGGCACCACCGAGTCCCGCTCTTCCTCGGGCGTGTCCAGCTCGCTGAGCAGGCCCTTGCAGCATTCCACGACGAACTGCAGATCCGAGACGATCGACGCCTGGTCGGCGAGGAGCTGCGCGGAGGGCAGGTCGAGAGCGACGGTCAGCATCGGTGGCTGCGGCGATGCGGGTTTCGTGTCGCTCATGTCTCCTCGTTCCGGGTCGGCGGCACCGCTATGGGTCTGCCCGCCGATCCTGGCACGCCGGCCGGCGGTTCCCGGTCTCACATAGTGACAATTTTGCGCTGGTCCCGGCCGCCTCGCCCGCCCCGGCGGCCGCCGCGCGGCCCGGCCTGGACCCGTTGATCACCCGCCGGGCCAGGTGTGCACCGGCTCGTTGGCGTGCATGTGCCCGATGTAGCGCTGGGTCATCTGGCGCAGCGCCTCGCCGCGGCCGGCGCCGTCCCGCTCGCTGATGGCCCGGGTCGCCTCGACCTGCCAGGTCGCGCCGTTCCGGCCGGTGAGGCAGCGCTGCTCGATGATGGCGAGCAGCCGCCCGGCGGAGCCGGGATCGACGCCCCACCGGGACAGGCCGTCGCGGGCCAGCGGCAGCAGGCGGCGCAGCACCAGCTCGGCCACGGGCACCTCACCCAGCCCGGGCCAGTACAGCCGGGCGTCCAGGCCCTGCCGCGCGCCCTCCTGCAGGTTCTCGGCCGCGGTCGCGAACGACATCTGGGTCCAGACCGGCCGCTGCGCGTCGGCCAGGGCCCGGACGAGCCCGTAGTAGAACGCCGCGTTGGCCAGGACGTCCGCGACCGTCGGCCCGGCCGGCAGGACACGGTTCTCCACCCGCAGGTGGGGCTGGCCGCCCACGACGGCGTAGACGGGGCGGTTCCAGCGGTAGACGGTCCCGTTGTGCAGGCTCATCTCGGCCAGCTCGGGGATGCCCCCGCCGTCCAGCACGGCCAGCGGGTCCTCGTCCTCGCACAGCGGCAGCAAGGCCGGGAAGTACCGGATGTTCTCCTCGAACAGGTCGAACACGGACGTGATCCAGCGCTCGCCGAACCACACCCGGGGCCGGACCCCCTGCTGCTTCAGCTCGTCCGGCCGGGTGTCGGTGGCCTGCTCGAACAGGGTGATCCGGGTCTCGTCCCACAGCCGCCGGCCGAACAGGAACGGGGAGTTGGCGGCCAGCGCGACCTGCACCCCCGCGATCGCCTGGGCCGCGTTCCAGTAGCTCGCGAACGCGTCCGGGCTGACCTGGACGTGCAGCTGCACGCTGGTGCACGCGGCCTCGGGGGTGATGCTGCCCGCGTGGGTCAGCAGCTGCTCGGGGCCGTCGATCGCGATCTGCAGGTCCTCCCCGCGCGCCGCGAAGATCTGCTCGTTCAGCACCCGGTAGCGGTCGTTGGCGGAGATGGTGTCCTCGCGCATGTCCTCCTCGGCCAGCGTGGGCAGGATGCCCACCATGACCAGGCGGCTCCCGGTCCCGCGGGCCTTGGCGTCCGCGGCGTTGAGGCTGGCGCGGATCTCCTGCTCCAGGTCGCTCAGCGCATGACCCTCGAGCCGCCGCGGCGGCACGTTGATCTCCAGGTTGAACTGCCCGAGCTCGGTGGCCCAGGCCGGGTCGGCGATCGCGTCGAGCACCGCCGCGTTGCGCATGGAGGGCGCGCCGCGGGAATCCACCAGGTTCAGCTCGATCTCCACGCCCACCCGGGACGGGCTGGCCTCGAACCGGCGCTCGCGGAGCATCCGGGCGAACACGTCCAGGGAGCGCTGCACCTTTTCACGGTATTTGCGCCGGTCCTCACCACTGATCTTGATGGCCTGAATGTCACGTCCCATGAGGCCCCCGCTCGCCGAGATGGGACAGCACCTACCCCGTGAGGCACTGTCCTCACACGGTCGCACGTCCGCTCAGCCAGGGCCAGCGTCTAGGGGCGGACCAGGCCCGCGTCGTGCGCGAGCAGCCCGGCCTGGGTGCGGTTGGCGCAGCCCAGCTTGTCCAGGGTCCGCGACACGTATCCCTTGATCGTGGCCTCGGACAGGTAGAGCCGTGCCGCGATCTGCGCGTTGGACAGGCCCTCGCCCAGGCAGGCCAGCACCTCAGCCTCGCGCTCGGTGAGCGTCGCCGCGAGCTGGCGGGCGCGGTCGCGGGCCGCCTGGCTGTCGGTGGAGGCGGCGATCAGCCGCCGGGCCGCCGCCGGGGAGAGCACCGTGTGCCCCTCGGCGGCCACCTGCACCAGCCCGATGAGGTCCTCCGGCGGCGTGGACTTGACCAGGAACCCGGCCGCCCCGGCCCGCAGCGCGCGCAGCACGTACTGGTCGGCGTCGAAGGTGGTCAGCACGACCACGGCGGGCGCCGCGGCCAGCTCGCCGATCCGCTCGATCGCGGCCAGCCCGTCCATCCCCGGCATGCGCAGGTCCATGAGCACCAGGTCGGGGCGGGTACGGGTGACCGCCTCGACGCCGGCCGCCCCGTCGTGCGCCTCGGCGACGACCTCGATCGTGCCGCCCGAGGTGAGGATCGTCCGCAGGTGCGCGCACACCATCGGCTCGTCGTCCACGACCACGACGCGGATCACGCCACCGGCTCCGCCGTCGGCACGTACGCGGGCAGCGTGGCTTCCAGGCAGAAACCCCCGTCCGGCGCGGGCCCGGCCCGCAGCGTGCCGGCCACCAGCTCGACCCGCTGCCGCAGGCCGGCCAGGCCCAGGCCCGAGCCCGTCCCGGCCAGGCCGGACAGGTCCGCGGCGCCGGGCGCGGCGGTGTTGCGGACCACGAGGCGCACCTGGGAATCGCCGTAGCTGACGTGCACCGTGACCCGGGCGCCGGGCGCGTGCTTGCGCACGTTGGTCAGCGCCTCCCGGACGATGCGGTACGCGGTCCGCCCGACCAGCGGTGAGGCGAGGGCCGGGTCGCCTTCCTCGGTCAGCTCGGCGGGGGTGCCCACGCTGGCCGACTCGGCGACCAGCGCGGCCAGGCCGTCCGTGGAGGGCCGCTCGTCACCGTCTGGGTGCGTACGCAGGATCCCGACCAGGTCGCGCAGCTCGTCCAGGGCCTGGCAGCCGGTCACCCGCAGATCCTCGGCCGCGCGCCGGGTCGCCTCGTCGGGGGACGTCATCCGCAGCGCCCCGGCCTGCAGCACCATCAGGCTGACCCGGTGCGTGACCACGTCGTGCATCTCGCCGGCCAGCCGGGCCCGTTCCTCGGCCCGGGCCTGCTCGGCGAGCAGGTACCGCTCCCGCTCGGCCCGGTCGGCCCGCTCCCGCAGCGACCGCAGCAGGGCGTACCGGGCCCCGAAGTACAGCGCCAGCAGGGGTCCCACCGCGGTGCGCAGCACCCCGACCGTGATGACCGCGACCGACGGCTGCCACGGCCGGGCCACGATCACGGTCAGCAGGGCGACGGCGAAGATCGCGACCCGCCGGTCCTGCCGGTAGAAGAAAGGCCCGTAGGCCGCCAGGACCGTGGCGAACGGCGCCCACACGTTGCCCATGTCGGCCGGGGTCAGGGCGCCGATCGGCCAGATCAGCAGGGTGACCGCCAGCGTGAACCCGCCCAGCACGGCGATGACCAGCAGCGGCGCGCGGCGGCGCAGCACCAGCGTCAGGCAGGCCGCGGCCTGCAGGCCCAGCAGGACCCAGGCCAGCGTGTCCGGATGAGCCGGCCACCAGGTGATCCCGGCCAGGGTGGCGGCCGTGTCGAGCAGCGCGAAACAGACCGCGATCCCCACATCGGTCGCGGTCCGGTGCCGGGACGGCCAGCGGTACCGCAGCGGCCACCAGCGCCCGGGCGGGCAAGGTTCCTCACTCACGCGTATCACGCTACGTCAGCGGCGGCCGGCAGCCCGGGCCGCGCGCACCTTCGGCGGGAGGAAAACCTACGAAAGTTGTACGCCGCCGCCGGAGGGCAGCCGTTCGTCGGGCCGGGATCCGACCGGCCACCCTGGTGCAGGCCGGCCCGGCGCCCCTGGAATGGGGGCATGGAAATCACACCAGCACAGGCCACCACGAATCCCCGGCTCGGCCGCTACAACATCGACCCGGCCGGCTCGGCCGTCCGGTTCCGGACCCGGCACCTGTTCGGGCTCGCCCCGGTGCGCGGCCGCTTCCAGATCCGGGGCGGGACCGTCGATGTGACCGAGCCGGCCAGCCAGTCAAGAGTCCGCGTGGAGATCGACACGGCGAGCCTGCGTTCCGGGAACCCCGCGCGGGACGCCAGCGTCCGGTCGCCGCGATTCCTGGATGCGGGCCGGTACCCCGTTATGGTGTTCGTAGCAGAAGAAATGGACGGGCAGGATCTGCTGGGCACGCTGACGGTGGCAGCGGTATCCCGCCCGGTCCGCCTGCCGGTGCAGGTGTCTGGCGTGGCGGCGGGCTCGTTCACCGCCCAGGGCACGGTGCGCCTGGACCGGACCGAGTTCGGCGTGACCGCCTCCCCCGGGCTGGCCGCGCGCTACCTCGATGTGTCACTGGAGGTCCGGTGCGTGGCGCGGTCGTAGTGGACGGGCTGGCTAAGAACTACGGCTCGGTGACCGCGTTGCGCGGGATCAGCTTCACCGTCGGCCTGGGCGAGATCTTCGCGCTGCTGGGGCCGAACGGCGCCGGGAAAACCACGACGCTGGAGATCCTGGAGGGCTTCCGGAAACGGGACGCCGGGCGGGCCGAGGTGCTGGGACTCGATCCCGGTGACCGGGCCACGGGCCGGGAACTGCGGGAGCGGATCGGGCTGGTCCTGCAGGACATCGCGGTCGAGCCCTACCTGACGGTCCGCGAGACCATCGCCCGCAACGCGGGCTATTACCCGGCGCCACGGGGCGTCGATGAGGTGATCGCGCTGGTCGGCCTGGCCGGGCAGGAGCGGACCAAGGTGCGGAACCTGTCCGGCGGCCGTAAACGCCGCCTGGACCTCGGCCTGGGGCTGATCGGTGACCCGGAACTGCTGTTCCTCGACGAGCCGACCACAGGGTTCGACCCGGCCGCCCGGCGGGACGCGTGGCAGCTTGTGCGCAGTCTGCGTGACTCGGGCACCACGATCCTGCTCACCACGCACTACATGGAGGAGGCCCAGGCGCTGGCCGACCGGGTGGCGGTGCTGTCCGACGGCCAGGTGGTGGCCCAGGGGACGCTGGCGGACATCGGCGGCCGGGCCTCCGCCCGGACCCAGATCCGTTTCGTGCTCCCGGGCGGATGCCTGGCCGCGGACCTCCCGGTGTGGGCTCGGCCGCCAGCGGGGGCGGCGGCGGAACCCGGGACCAGGTGACGTGGTCACCGTGGCGGTCGCTGAGCCGACCCGCGCCCTCCACGAGCTGACCAGCTGGGCCCTGCACCGCGGCCTGGTCCTGGACCAGCTCACGGTCGAGCCACCCAGCCTCGAAGACATCTACCTGAAACTGACCGACCCTGGCCCGGAGGCCAGTGCGGCGAACACGTGCTGGCGAACACGGGGCTGGCGAACACGGGGCTGGCGAACACGGGGCTGGCGAACCGGCCGGAGAAAGGACCGCGAAATGAACCCGGCGACCCGCCGGCCGCGGCGGAGTCAGCTCGCCCTGCTGTGGCACCAAGTCCGCTACGAGCAGCTATCGTTCTGGCGCAATCCGCAGAGCGCGTTCTTCACGTTCGTGTTCCCTGTGGTGATCATCGCTCTGTTCGGCGCGTTGTTCGGCAGCGTAGGCCGGAGCTCCTACTTCTACGGGCTGTCGGCCCTGCAGTACTACGTGCCCACGATCGCCGCGGTCTCGGTGCTGGGCGCCTGCTACAGCCAGCTCGCCATCGTGCTCTCCACCCGGCGGCAGAACGGGATCCTCAAGCGGGTCCGGGCCACGCCGCTTCCGGCCTGGACCTACTTCCTCGGCCTGCTAGCCCACTGCATCGTGGTCAGCGTGGTGGACATCGCGCTGATCGTGGGGGTCGGCCGGCTGTTCGGCGTGCCGCTGCCCACCCACTGGGCCGCGATCGCGGTGGCCCTCATCCTCGGCGCGGCCTGCTTCTGCGCGCTGGGCGTCGCGGTGGCCTCGCTGATCCGCAACGCCGAGGCCGCTCCGGCCGTCGTGCAGCTGGTCTTGTTCCCGCTGGTGTTCATCTCGGGCACCTATCTCCCCATCCACTCGCAGTTCGTGCAGCGCATCACCGGGGTGCTGCCGGTCCGGCCGTTCAACGAGGCCCTGATGGGCCCGTTTGCGCGGCACACCGGATTCGACTGGGCCGCCCTGGGCGTCCTGCTGGCGTGGGGCGTGGCCGGCGGGCTTATCGCGGTCCGCCGGTTCCGCTGGGATCCCCGGGCGGGCTGACGGTCACCGGCCGGGCTGGCGCTCAGAGGCCGTTGGGGAAGCTGATGGTGGCCGGGGCGATGAGTGGCTTGCCGACTTCGAGCTGGATCTGGGCGTGCTTCTCGAGCGGGATGTCGCGGGGGTTGCCCTGGTACACCCGGCCGTTGTAGAGCGCGGTCACCGGACCGTGGGCCGGGCCCACCTGGCTGGCGCTCAGCGGCTGGCCCCAGATGTCGAAGAAATCGCCCAGCGTGTACGTGCGCTGCACCGGGGACTCGATGTGGATGATCCCGTCGGCGGCGTGCGTGTGCAGCCAGTAGAAGCAGCTGCCGCTGGCGATGAACGGGCCGGTCGGCGTGTTCTGGGCCTGGGCGCCGGGGATGCCGATGGCCGCGGGCACCTGGCGGGCGGCGCCGTTCACGAACACGGTCAGGTGGGCGTGGATGTGGAAGACGACCTGCTCGCTGGCGTTGCAGCTGACCCCGTCCACGGTCTTCCCGGTGGCCGCGGTGGCCGTGCCGGCCAGCGCGGGCGCCGCCGGGACGGGCACGCCCTCGGGCCCGCTGGGGCCGGGCGAGGGCAGCGGCTTGAGCGTCCCGAGCGTGCTCAGCGAGGCGAGCCTGAGTTTCGGCGTGCCGCCGGTGGCGCTCGCCGGGCCTGCGCTGTTGCTGGTGACAGCCAGGGTGATGGCCACGGCGGCGATGATGACGATCACGGCCGCGCCGATCCCGGTCAGCCAGTTACGGCGCCGCTTGCGGGCCGCCTCCTGGGCGCGCATCTCGGCGACCCGGGCCCGGGCCGCGGCCTTGTTCGCCCTGGACCCGCCGCCCTGGCCTGCGCTGGGCGGATTCCCGCTAGCCCGGCCGCCGCTGGCCGGGTTCCCGCTGCCCTGGCTCTTGCCGCCCTGGTTCCCGCGCCCTCTGTTACCCGCCTGCTTGGGCACCTGACCTTCTCCTTTGAGCGATCGGCCCATCCTGGTAACTGCAAGGTTATTGCGCGCGGCCGCCTGCCCCGGTGAAGTGGGAGCCAGCAGCGACAAGGAGGACTCGTATGCCGGTCATCCGGGTGCACGGCGCGGACCTTCACTATGAGGACACGGGCGGGACCGGGGAACCGGTTCTGTTCCTGCACGGGTTCCTGTTCGACGGCCGGCAGTACGAAGCCCAGGTCGCCGCGCTGCGGGGCCAGTACCGCTGCCTGACCCTGGATTTCCGCGGGCAGGGCCGGTCAGCCGCGTCCCGCGGCGGATACCAGGCCGAGCAGCTGACCGCGGACGTGCTCGCGGTGATCCGGGCGCTCGCCATCGCGCCGGTCCACCTGGCCGGGCTGTCCATGGGCGGGTTCGCCGCGATGCGGATCGCGGCCCGCCAGCCCGCGGTCGTCCGCTCGCTGATCCTGCTCAACACCAGCGCCGCCGCCCACCCCCGGGGCAAGGTGCCCGGTCACCTGGTGCTGACCGCCGTGGGCCGGCTGGCGGGCCTGTCCGGCCGGCTCCTCGACGTCCAGGATCGAGGCGGAGATGTACGGCCCGGCGTTCCGCGGCGACCCGGGCCGGGCCGGCCAGCGGGAAGCGTGGGCCCAGCGATGGGCTCAGGCCGACCGCGCGGCCCTGGCCAAGACCATGCTGGGGATCGTGCTCCGGCCGGACGTCCGCGACGAGCTCGGCGACATCCGCGCGCCCACGCTGATTATCGCGGGCGCGGCGGACGCGTCCCTGCCGCCGCGTTTCTCCCGCGAGATGCACTCCCTCATCGCGGGCTCGCAGCTGGTCGAACTGCCCGGCACCGGGCACAGCTCGCCCATCGAGGACCCGGACGGCGTCACCCGGGCCCTGCGCGAGTTCCTGGCCGCTCACCCGGGGCCGCCGGCCCAGGCTCCCGGGGCGCCGGGGCCGGGCCATCCATGATCACGATCCCTTGGTGACACCCCGGTCTCGTTCTGACCGAGATCATGGGCACTGGCAGCTGACGGCCGGGTCGCGGCGGGCCGTTTGTGGTCATTCCCCGCTGCTGGGGGTGCTGGCCCCGCCCTGGCGCTAGGCGTCCAGGCTGTGACCTGCGATGACGCCACCCACTAGCCGCCAGCCGGCCGGGTAGCGGCACCGCCCGGGCCGTTCGTGCGCGCAAGCCGCTGCGATCACGGCGGTTCCAGCACACGAAGCTGCCGGATGGCGGGGGTGAGGCGGGTGGGGTTGGCCGAGGGGGGCGCGGGGTGGTCAGCCGTCTGTGGCTGTCCTGCGCGGCAGGGGTGGCGGCTGGCTGGTGCTCGCGAGTGCGGTGAGCAGTTCGGCTAAGTCGGGGGTGACGACGGTGTGCGGGCCGGGGCCGGGCTGGATGCGGCGGGCGACGTAGCGGGTCCGGCCGGGGAGGACTTCCCGCCAGATCCTGTGGCCGGGGAAGTGACGCTGGATGCGGTCCAGCTGGCCTGGCGCAGCCAGGTCGGCCAGAGGGCTGGGCGGCGCCGGATCGTGGGGCTGGAGGCCTGGGTCGTAGGTCATGAACACAGCTTAGCTGCAGCTAGTCGCAGCTAGCTATAGCTAGATGTGTCTTGATCTTGTCAGGTGGAGTCAACTACATCTAGGCGCATGCCGTTGCAGCGTGATGCCCCGTTGCCGCTGAGCCAGCAGCTCGCGGCGCTGCTCCGCGCGCAGATCGAGTCCGGGGAACGCGCCCCGGGGTCCCGGCTGCCGACCATCATGCAGCTCTCCCAGGAGCATGGCGTGGCAACCGCCACGGTCGTCAAAGCCCTCCGCATCCTCAAGCGTGAGGGGCTGGTCATCGGGTCAAGCGGCCACGGGACCTTCGTCGCGGAAAAGCCCACCCGCTGAGCCGCACCCACGACCTGCTGACTGCGCCACGGTTCATGGACGATGGCCGTGGCGCTGGAGCTGGCGAGTCCGTGGGGAGTGGTTCAGGCCGGGGGTGAGAGCCTGGCCTCGGGCCGGGTCGGCTCGAAGAGCTCGACCGGGTTGCCGGAAGGGTCCTCCAGCAGGATCTGCCGGCCGCCCACGCCCGAGACGATCTCGTTCCGGAAGCGTGCGCCCTGCTCTCGCAGCGTGCCGACGAGGCGGTCGAGGTCGCTGACCTCGACCGCGAAGCGGTTCCAGCCGCCGGGTGCCGGGAGGGTGCCATCCGGCATGGCCTGCCCACCGCCCGGGCCGGCCCCGGGGGCACTGAGGACCAGGCGGAGGTCGCCTCGCGCCAGCATGGCGAACGCGGGCGCCGGGTGCATGACCTCGGTGAAGCCGAGGTGCTGGCAGTAGAACGCGATCGCCTCATCGACGTCGTTGACGATGTACCGGACGCTCACGGTGGCCATGGCCGGGCCTCCTCCTGTCGCCCGCTGGGACAATGAGTTACGCAGTGACCACGCTAACACCGGCCGGCCCGCCCGGCCGCGCCGGCCCGCCCCCGTGGGGGGCCGGCCGGGGCCACGGGCGTTACTCGGCGCGCAGCGCGGAGGCGACGGCGATCCGGGTGGCCCAGCCCGCCGGGAGCAGCGCCCCGGCCACCGCGATCACTACTCCGGCCAGGGCCAGCGCCACCAGTTCCGGTGCCCGGTACACGGACAGGTAGCTGGCGGGCAGGCCCAGGTTCGCGGACGAGGCCATCGCCGGCAGCACCGCGTGGTGCAGCGCGATCCCGGCCGGCAGCGCGATCAGGCCGGCCACCAGCCCGGTTCCGGCGACCCAGCAGATCACCATGGCGATGACCTGCCGGGGCGTCATCCCGATGGCCTTGAACACGCCCAGGTCGTGCACCCGGTCACGGGTGCTGAGCACGACGGTGTTCAGCACGCCCAGGCCGGCCACCAGGGCCAGCAGCGCCGTGAGGGCACCGATCAGCCCGAGCATGAGATTCACCACGACGGAGTTCCTGAGGTTCAGGGACGCCGCGTACCCCGAGCCGAGCCGGGTGCCGAGCGACCGCGCATAGCTGGCCGGGGAGACGCCGGGACGCAGCCCGACGTCGTACTGGCCCGGCGCGGTCAGGGCCGCGCCGACGTGCGCGTCAGCCAGCGTCTGCCAGCCGGTGATGACGGATACCCCGCGGTTCTGGGCGTCGAAGTCCTCCCCGACGATCCGCAGCGGGATCGGCCTGCCGCCCAGCACGATCGTGACGGTGCCGCCGATGGCCTTGCCGGTCAGGGTGAGGAAGCCGGTGGACACGACCGCCTGGCCCGGCCCGGTGTACCAGTGCCCGCTGATCATCGGGTAGCCGGTCCAGGCGGCCGGGCCGCGGAACGCGGTCAGCGGATGCTGCCCGGTCAGCCCGGCCACGCTGATCATGTTGTCGGTCTCGGCCACGTAGCGGCGCGTGCCCGGCTGGGCGGCCAGCGCCGCCTGGACCGTCCGCTGCTGGGCGGGGCTGAAGATGAACGAGTTATGTGAAATCCGGTAGACCTGCACCGGCTCGGAGGCCGAGTGCGACAGTCCGCCCACCACCCGGTTCAGCGAGCTGCCCAGGCCGACCGCGAACGTCACCGCGGCCGCCCCGAGGAGCACGGCAACCAGCGTGATCGCGGTGCGGGCCGGGCGGGCGAACGGGGCCGCCAGCCCGATCGTCACCGGCCGGGGCAGCCGCAGCCGCCGCAGCAGCCGGTGCGCGGCGTAACCGCGGCCCGCCCGGGGCGCCCGGCCCGCGGCGATGGCCTGCACCGCGCTGAGCCGGGACGCCCCCAGGGCCGGCAGCAGGGCCGCGATCGCGACCACGCCGAGCATGGCCGCGGGCACGGCCACGTCCACCCACACCGGGACACTGAGCTGGCCCACTCCGTAGGCGCTGGCCGCCTGGTGCAGCAGCATCATGGCCAGCAGGTCGCCAGCCACCAGGCCGCCGAGGACCCCGGCCAGGGCGGGCACCGTGACCTGGGCCGTATAGGCCGCCACCACCTGCCCGGGGGTGAAGCCGATGCTCTTGAGGATCCCGATCCGGCGGTAACCGGACACCACCGCCCCGCTGACCACGTTGGCCACGATCAGCACCGACATCACCAGGCCGATCAGCCCGAACGCGACCAGGAACGGCACGAACGGGGCGATCCTCGACGTCTCCTGCTCCCGGACGGTCAGGTAGGACTGGACGGCGGTCACCGCGCCCGGCGGCAGGGCCGCACCGACCGCGGCGGCGTCCGCGTGGACGGCCGTGGCCGAGGCGGCGCTGCGGAAGCGGTACAGCATCTGGTCGCTGCCGGGTGCCCCGGGGGTGCGCAGCCGGGCTATCTCGCCGGGCGTCACCCAGCCGTCCGCGGAGTCGGTGACCGAGGTGGCCCTCCCGACCACGGTCAGCACCGGGTGACCCGGCGCGCTGGTGATGGTGAGCTTGGCCCCGAGCGGAAGCCCGATCTGGATGTCGCTCGCCGGGTTGTCCGCCAGGACCATCTGGCCGGGCCGGTCCGCCCAGTGGCCGGCCTGCAGGGTGAGGTCATCCACCCGGCTGCCCGGCGCGGACCGCCCGGCCAGCGTCATCGGGGGCAGCGATCCAGCCGGCCCCGCCTGGCCGGTCAGCTGCGGGGCGACGCTCACCGCCGCGAACGGGCCAGCCGCCGCCGTAACCTGCGGCAACCGCCGGGTCGCGGCCACGTCGGCCGGGGTGGCCCGGGCCGGGTCGACGATCACGGCCAGGTGGGCGCCACGCTGCGCCGCGAACGAGTGGTCGAACGGGGCACTGGAGTCCACCACGAGGGCCAGGGCCAGCACGGAAGCCCCGGTGGATACCAGCAGCACCAGGCCGATGACGATGGTCTGCACCCGGCGGCGGGTCACCCCGCCGCGTACCGCCCGGCCGACCGGCCCGGCTCTCATCGCCGCACTCCCGCCGGCGCGGCAGGCTGGCCGGCGCCGGGCTGGTTGTCGTTGCGGAAAATAAGGCCGTCGGCGATGTGCACCGTGCGGCTGGCGTAGTGACCGGCCAGGTCGGGGTTGTGGGTGACCAGCACCAGCGTGTGGCCGGCGCTGTTCAGGTCGCGGAGCAGCTCGCCGATCTCCTCGCCGGTAGCGGTGTCCAGCGCGCCGGTCGGCTCGTCCGCCAGCAGCAGCGCGGGCCGGTTGACCAGCGCGCGGGCGATCGCCACCCGCTGCCGCTCCCCGCCGGACAGCCGCCCGGGGTAGGCGTCCTTGTGCTGCTCGATGCGCAGCGCGGCCAGCAGCTCGGCGACCCGGGCCCGGGCTTGGCGCCGCGGCAGCCCGGCCAGCTGGGCGGGCAGCAGCACGTTGTCCGCCACGGTCAGGTCGTCCAGCAGGTTGAAGAACTGGAAGACCATGCCGATCTGCTGGCGCCGGAACCGGGCCAGCCCGGTCTCGCTGAGCCGGTCGATCCGCTGGCCGGCGACGGTGACCGTCCCGCTGCTCGGCCGGTCCAGCCCGGCGATGAGGTTGAGCAGGGTGGACTTGCCGCTCCCGGACGGTCCCATCACCGCGACCGCCTCGCCCGGAGCGATGTCCAGGCTGATGGCCCGCAGCGCGGGCTGCCCGTCTCCCTCGTAGGACTTCGTGACGCCGCTGAGCTGTATCAGCGGCTCCGCGGGCGGGGCGGCGGTGCCCCCCGCGCCCGCCCAGCCCGAGGTGATGTCCGCGTTCATGGGTCTTCCTCCCGTGACGATGCCGTGAGCCAGGATGGGGCCCGGACCAGATCGGCCCGGCGCTGACAGCGTCCCGGGCGGGGGCGGGCCGGCGACATCCGGCTGGCCCCCCGATTCACGGTGGACCTAGCACCCGCAGCGAGCCGGGATCCTGCGGGATGGGCGGCGTGGCTCTGATTCCTCTAGCGTCAGAGACACGACCAGGGCAGCGGAGGAGCGGATGACTGAAGGCGGGGCAGGGGCCGGGCCCATGGCCGGCCTGCCTGCGGGCCCCTTCCCCGGTAGCGGGGGTGACGTGCGCACCAGCCCGGGGACCCTGGCCGGGGTGCTGCTGCGGCTGGCCGCGCCGGTGGTCTCGGCGCAGACCTGGCTGGCCGTCATCCACCTGGCGGCCGGGGTGGTCACCGGCGTGCTGGCCTTCGACATCATCGCGGCGCTGGCCGTGGTCGGTATCGGCACGCTGTGGCTCTTCCTGATCGGCCTCCCGGTGCTGGTCGCCGCGCTCTGGCTGGCCCTGCAGTTCGGCCGGGCCGAGCGGGCCAGGTTCCAGCTCATGCTGGGCGTGAACGTCCCAGCCGCGCGGATCCCGGTGAGCCCCGACGGGGGCCGGTGGCGGCGGATGTGGCGGCTGCTGACCGCGCGCGTGGCGTGGCGCCATGCCGCGTACGCGCTGGTCCGGCTGCCGCTCAGCCTCGCGGAGATGATCATCATCACCGCCTTCTGGTCGTTCGCGCTGGCCATGCTCGGGCTGCCGCTGTTCAGCTGGATGTTCATCAGGCTGAACTGGCACGTGACCGCCGCCCTGCCGCACGGCTGGCTGGTGTACCCGGCGGTGCTGCTGGGAGTAATCCTGCTGCCCGTGGCGGCGGCGGTGACGCGGGGACTGGCCGCCGCCGACGCCGCGGTCGCCCGCTACCTGATCGGCCCGGGCAGCCAGGCCGACATGACCGAGCGGATGGGCGAGCTCGAGCGCAGCCGGGCCCAGGCCGTGGGGTCAGCGGAGGCCGAGCGGCGCCGGATCGAGCGGGACCTGCACGACGGTGCCCAGCAGCGGCTGGTGTCGCTGGCCATGAACCTCGGACGGGCCCGGGCCCGGTTCGCCGACGACCCGGACGGGGCGCGGGCCATCGTCGACCAGGCGCACGACGAGGCCAAGCAGGCCCTCACCGAACTACGCAACCTGGTCCGCGGCGTGCACCCGCCGGTGCTGTCCGACCGGGGCCTGGACGCCGCGATCTCCGGCCTGGCCGCGCTGAGCCCGGTGCCGGTCACCGTGCACGCCAGCCTGCCGGACCGGCCCGCCCCGTCATCCGAGGCCATCGCGTACTTCGTCGTCGCCGAGGCGCTCACCAACGTGGCCAAGCACGCCCGCGCGACCCGGGCTGAGGTCGAGGTTTCCCGGCACGGCGACGTGCTGCGGGTGGTCATCCGCGACGACGGCATCGGCGGCGCCGACCCCCAGGGACAGGGCCTGGCCGGGCTGGCCGACCGGCTGGCCGGCGTGGACGGGCGGCTGTCGGTGCACAGCCCGGCCGGGGGCCCGACCGTGATCGAGGCGGAACTGCCATGCGCGTCGTGATCGCCGAGGACTCGGTCCTGCTCCGGGAGGGAGTGACCCGGCTGCTGGCCGAGGCCGGGCACGATGTGGTGGCGGCGGCCGGGGAGGCCGAGGAGTTCCTGCGCGCGGTGGCCAGGCACGAGCCGGACGCCGTGGTCGTGGACGTGCGGATGCCGCCCACCTTCACCGACGAGGGGCTGCGCGCGGCCCTGGTGGTCCGCCAGCGCTGGCCCGGGATCGGCGTGCTGGTGCTGTCCCAGTACGTGGAGGAGCGCTACGCCACCGAGCTCATCTCGGACCGGCCGTACGGCGTCGGCTACCTGCTCAAGGACCGGGTGGCGGACCTGGCCGAGTTCCTCGACGCACTGGACCGGGTGGCCGCGGGGGGCAGCGCGCTGGACCCGGAGGTCGTCGCCCAGCTGCTGGCCCGCAGCCGGCACCCGCTGGCCGACCTGACCGCGCGCGAGCGTGAGGTGCTCGCGCTGATGGCCGAGGGCCGGTCCAACACGGCCATCGCGGCCACCCTGGTCGTCGGCGAGGGCGCGGTGGCCAAGCACATCAACAGCATCTTCGCCAAGCTGCGGCTGCCGCCCGCCGACCGGGATCACCGGCGGGTCCTGGCGGTCCTGCGCTACCTGGGAGCGGGATGACCGTGGCTCCACCCCTGCCCATGACCCGCGTGCGCTGGATGGTTCTCGCGGTCGGCCTCCCCGTGGTGATGGCCCTCATCGGGTTCGCCGCGTACGGCTGGGTCAACGGCACCGTCGTCTACCTGGCCAGCGAGAACACAGTCGGTTACTCGGTCGGCTTCAGCGTCCCGCCGGCCGGCGGGCAGGCCCGGGTGACCACCACCAACGCCGACCTCGCAGTGCGGGCCGGCGCCGGGCAGGCGATCGTGGTCCGCGGGCACCTGCGCAGCAGCTTCGTCCGGCCCCGCTTCACCTACCGCTCGACCCCTGCCGGGCTGGAGCTTGATCCCCAGTGCCGCATGCCCAACCTGACCTGCTCGCTCAGCTTCGGCGTCACCGTCCCGGCCGGGCTGCCGGTCAGCGTCAGCGACTCGTTCGGCGCGCTGCAGGCCAGCGGGCTGCGCGGCACGGTCACGATGTCGGACAACTCCGGGGACCTGACCGCGTCCCGGCTGACCGGCACCATCCACCTGGCGGACCTCTTCGGCACCCTGCGCGCCTCCGGCCTGTCCGGCAGCATCCGGCTGGACAACAACTCCGGCGACATCCAGGCGTCCGGGGTGACCGGCGACACGCGGCTGCAGGACAGCTTCGGCGCCATCTCGGTGACCGGGATCTCCGCGGCCGACGTGGTGGCCAGCAACAACTCCGGCGACATCACGCTGACGTTCACCAAGGTCCCGCAGCGGGTGAACGTCACCGACAGCTTCGGCGAGCATCACGCTCGTGCTGCCGGCCGGCCCCGCCGCCTACCGGGTCCAGACGCAGGACTCCTTCGGCAGGACCACGGTAACCGTGCCCCAGTCACCCTCGGCCCAGAACGTGATCACGGCCAGCAACAACTCCGGCGACATCACCATCGTCAACCGGGAGCACCCCACGCTGCCCTCGCTCCCGCCCGCGCCGTTACGGCCCGTCCCGCCGGCCTCGCCCTTCCGGCCGGCCCGGGCCCACGCGGGGTAGGCGTTCCCCGGTCAGGGCACGGTGACGTCGCGGGTGGCCTGGACCGCCCGGCGCACCATGCGCGCGTAGACGTAGGTCCCGGGGATTTCCGGGTGGATATGATCCGGCCACAGTACGTTCATCCGGTTCTTGATCGTGTCGTACCAGTCGGCCGGCGTCACGCTGGGGTGCTGGCGGATAAAGGCCGCTTCTGTAACGTTGACCTGCTTACTCCACGAATCAGGAACATAGGTGTTGATAAGGACGAGCTTGCGGTCCGGGCCGAGGATTTGCATCAGCTCGTTGAGCTGGCGGGTGGTAACGAGATAATTGGTGCCGAGGCCGATCACCACGACGGGGCGCAGCCGGCCCGTGTCCGCCAGCCTGCGCACGATGGCCAGGCCCGCAGGCATCTCCCGGTCGGGCTTGGCGTCGATGTAGATGCCGGGCATGGCCGCCGCGAGAGCCATGGCGCTGGCCGCCATGACCGAGTCGCCGATCGCCGTGACCTGCCTGCCGGTGACCTTGCCGGGGGTGGCTGAGGGCGCGGGAGTGCCGGTGGCCAGGCTGCTGGCGCCGGGAACGCCGGCGGCGTGGGTACCCGTGCCTGGAGTACGGCGCCTGGAGTACCCGTGCCTGGAGTAATGGTGCCCGGAGTACCCGGGCCCGGACTACCTGGGCCCGGAGTACTGGTGCCGGGGGAACGGGCCGCGGGCGAGCCGTGCGCCTGGGTGGCCGCACTGACCCGCTCGCCCTCGGAGATCTGCCGCTCCATCCCGGCGGGTGCGGCGGCCTGGTGCAGCAGGCCGCACCCGCCCGTGGCCGCGGCCGTCAGGACCGCGGCCGCGCACCAGGCGAGCCGTGACCGTTTCCTGATCCAGCCTCCGCCCTGAGCCACGGCGGCCGCTTTCTTAACCGGCAGCCGGGTTTTCCCGTTTTCTTCAGCGGCCCGGGCCGCGCGTTTGGTGATCAATTTCCTGCCCCCCGTTCACTGACTCTTTTTCGCCGCACGACGGTGATCGCAAACGCCGTGTCCGTGAATAGGGCGAAAGGAACGGTTAGCGTTCAGCCCGGGACGGCAAGACGCTGTCCGCCGCTGCTGCTACCGGGCTGAGCTGGGCGTGAACCGGGCGCGGGCCAGCTTGCCCGGGGCGACCACGAGATCGACCCGCAGGATGTGCCCGCCGGTCACGGTGAGGGCGCCGATCAGGCTCGCGGTGCCGTCCGGCTCGACGAGGGCCAGGCCGGGCCCCCCGTTGACGGTCAGCGGGACCACGCGCTGCCCGGCGCTGAGCGTGGCCGCCGTGGCGATCAGGAACCGGGCCACCCGCTCCGCGCCGCGCACCGGGCGGCGCGCCGCGGTGGCCTGGCCGCCCCCATCGGCGGTCAGCACCACGCCGGGATCCAGCACGGCCAGCAGCCCCGCCATGTCACCCCCGGCGGCCGCCCGGAAGAACTCGTCCACGGCGTGCTGGTGCTCCGCGGAACTGACGGCCATCCTCGGGGCCCCGGCCCGGACGTGCGCCCGGGCCCGGGTGGCCAGCTGCCGCACCGCGGCCGGACCGCGCCCCACCACCCCGGCGATCTCGGGGAACGGCACCCCGAACAGGTCATGCAGGACGAAAGCCGTGCGCTCGGCGGGGGTCAGCGTCTCCAGCACCACCAAGAGCGCGTAGCTGACGCTCTCGTCGAGCGTTACCCGGTCGGCCGGGTCGGCCAGCTCGGCCACGGGAGCCGGGCGCTGCGGCCCGGCCGGGCCGGCCAGCCGCTCGATGAGGGGCTCGGGCAGCCACGGGCCTACGTAGGCCTCGCGCTGGACCCGGGCCGACCTCAGCAGGTCGAGGGCGCGGCGTGACACGGCGACCACCGCCCAGGCCTCGACGTCGTCCACGTGCTCGCGCTGGTCGGCCGCGACGAGGCGGAGCCAGGTGTCGGCCACGGCATCCTCCGCGTCGGCCCAGGTGCCGAGCATGGCGTAGGCGGTGCGCAGCAGCCGGGGCCGGATCCGCGTGTAGTCCGCCGCGAGCTCGTCCTCCCGTATCCCGCGTGCACCCGTCATCGTGTCCCTCCTCAGCGCCCGGCGTCGTGCCCGCCCTAGGCAGGACGATCCGGCGGGGCCCGGTGTGACATCAGCCGCGGGCCGGGCCGCATGTCACAGGTGCTCCAGGTCGCCCGTCCTCCATGCATGACGAACACAAACGGACTGTCCGGCCAGCATGTCATCGTGATCGGCGCAGGATACGCGGGGCTGATGTGCGCCCTGCAGCTCGCGCCCGGCGCCCGCGTCACCCTGGTGGATCCGGCGGGGCACTTCACCGAGCGGATCCGCTCACACGAGCGGGCGGCCGGCCGCCCGGACATCACCCATCCGCTGGACCGGTTCCTCGGCCCGGCAGGCATCACCCATGTCCCCGCGCGGGTCACGGCCATCATGCCCGGCGCCCGCGAGATCCGTACCGACGACGGGCGGGTCCTGCGCTACGACCGGCTCGTGTACGCCCTGGGCAGCCGGACCGCCAGCCCCAGCCTGGTCTCCCCCAGCCACATCTTCACCCCCGAGTCCGCCGCCGAACTGCACAAGCGCCTGCTCGACGGGCCGGGATGCCTGGCCGTGGTCGGCGGCGGCCTGACCGGCATTGAGCTGGCCACGGAGCTGGCCGAGGCCGAGCCGCGGTGGTCGGTCCGGCTGATCACCGCGGACGCGGTGGGCCCGGGGCTGTCCGGCCCGGGCCGTGATCACGTCCGCCGGGTACTCGCCGCCCGCGGGGTGCGCCTGGATGAGGGGCATCACGTCGCCGCGCCGGGCGACGTCGACGCGGACGTGGTGGTCTGGGCAGCGTCGATGGCCGCCCGCACCGGGCTGGCGCGGGACGCCGGGCTGGCCCTGACCGGCGGGCGGATCGCAGTGGACTCCGCGCTCCGCTCGGTCTCCCATCCCGGGATCTACGCCGCCGGGGACGCCGCGGCCTCGGCCAGCCTGGCCGCGGGCCCGTTGCGGATGGCCTGCGCCACCGCGCTGCCGACTGGCGCGCACGCGGGCCGGGCGGTCCTGGCCGACCTGCGGGGCGGGGAGCCCGCGCCGCTGCGGTACCGCTTCTACATCCAGTGCGTCAGCCTCGGCCGCCACGACGGGCTGGTCCAGCGGGTGCACGCCGACGACTCGCCCCGCCAGCAGATCATCACCGGCCGCGCCGCGGTGGTGGTCAAGGAGCAGGTGGTCCGCAGCACCGTCGGCACGCTGCGGCTGGCCGTCCGCCATCCCGGTGCGGCCCGCCGCCTCCTGGGCGCGGGCTGATCAGGCCGCCGCGGCGATCCGGGGCCCGGGCCGCCTAGTAGGAACGGGGAAGGCCCAGGGAGTGACCGGCCACGTAGTTGAGGATCATCTCGCGGTTGACCGGCGCGATCCGGAGCAGCCGGGCGACACTCCACAGCGGCACCAGCCCGTACTCGGCGGCCAGGCCGTTGCCGCCGTGCGTCTGGATCGCCGCGTCCACCGCGGCGAGGGCCGCTTCCGCGGCGGCGTACTTGGCCATGTTGGACGCCTCGCCGGCAGGCTGGCCCTGGTCGTGCAGCCAGGCCGCCTTGGCGGTCATCAGCGCGGCCAGTTCCACCTCGATCTTGGCTTTGGCCAGCGGGTGGGACACGCCCTGGTGGGTGCCGATCGGTACGCCCCAGACTTCCCGGTCCCGCGCGTAGGCGGCGGCGCGGGCCAGCGCGTAGCGGCCGATCCCGACGCAGATCGCCGCGCCGGTGATGCGCTCCGGGTTGAGGCCGTGGAAGACCTGGGTGAACCCGTCGTTCTCGTCCCCGACCAGCTGGTCCGGGCAGGCCCGCACACCGTCGAAGTACAGGGTGAACTGCTGCTCGGGCAGGGCGGCGGCCACTGGCAGCGGCTGCGCGGTCAGCCCGGGGGCATCCGGGGGCACCAGGAACAGCGACAGCAGGCCGTGACCGGTCTGAGGATCCGTGCCGGTTCGCGCGACGACCAGGATGGCTCCGGCGCCGTCCACCCCTGAGATGTAGTACTTGGTCCCGTTCAGGATCCAGTCCTCGCCGTCGCGGACCGCGGTCGTGGACAGCTGGTGGGTGTTGGAGCCGGCGTCGGGCTCGGTGATGGCGAACACGATCCTGGTCTCGCCGCTGGCCAGCTGGGGCAGCCAGACCTTCTGCTGGGTCTGGCTGCCGTACCGGGCGATGACCTCACCGGAGATGGCGCTGGAGACCAGGAGCAGCAGCATGGGGCAGCCCTGGGCGGCCGTTTCCTCGCAGACCAGGGTGAGCTCGGCCAGGCCCGCGCCGCCGCCGCCGAACCGCTCGGGCAGGTTGATCCCGATGAAGCCCTGCTTCGCCAGGGCGGCCCACAGCTCGCCGGTGGCGGTCCGCGCCTCGGCGTGCTCGCTGTAGTAGGAGCTGCCGAACGACCGGGTGATGGCGGCGACCGTGTCCCGGATGGCGGCGTGGTCGGGGTGGTCAGCGAAGTCCACGGGTCATTTCCTGGGTTGGCTTGCCGGCGGCTAGCAGGGGTGCGAACAGGGACGTCTCGGCGACGGAGGACATCAGCCCGGCGAGCTGATCATCGGCCAGGCCGCTGGAGTAGAAGAGCACGGACTGGATCGCGCCGACGGAGGCGTGCACGAGGGCCCGCACGGTCGCGTCACCAGCATCCGGGCGGAGCTGGGCCAGGACGTGCACCCACTCCTCGATGTACAGGCGCTGCTTGCGGCGCAGCCGGTGCCGGTCCTCGACGGGGAGGTTGGCGACCTCGTTGTGGTAGACCTGCGCGAGCGTCCGGTCGCGCAGTACGAACCGGACCTGCGTCTGGATGAGCGCGCGCAGCGTGGTGAGGGCGTCGCCACCGGAGGCGACGATCTCGCTGGCCTCGCGGGACAGATCGTCGATCACGTGGTCGAACATGGCCACCAGGACCGCGGATTTCCCGTCGAAGTGCCGGTAGATCGCCGGCCCGGTGATGCCGGCGGCCGCGCCGATGTCCGCCATGCCGACCTCGTGGTACCCGCGCTCCGCGACCAGGTCGGCGGCTGCGCTGAGGATCCGCTGCCGCCGGCGGGGATCGCGCCGGCGGTGGTCCGGTGGCGGCGGCCCGCCCGGCTGGCCTGGGCGGGCGGGCCCCGCGGCGGCGCTAGACATCCGGGCCCCGCCCGAGCAGTGCCGCGGGTATCTCGGCGGTCCGGGAGCGCAGGTACTCACCCAGGCCCTTGGCCTGGGGGTCAGGCCGGGTCGAGGACGCCACGCCCTCCCCCAGCAGGCCCGCGATGACGAAGTTGAGCGCGCTGAGGTTGGGCAGCTCGAAGCGGCGCACGTCAAGGCCGGCGGCCTCGGGCAGCAGCGTCCGCAGCCGCTCCACGGTCAGGTAATCCCGCAGCCACGGGTAGGCGGCCGGGTCGCGGGTCCAGATCCCGACGTTGGCGTGGCCGCCCTTGTCACCGGACCGGGCTGCGCAGATCCGGCCCAGGGGGGCGGCCACGGTGGGCGGTCCGGTGATGGAGGCGGCCGGTCCCGGGTGGAACGCGTCTCCCGCGGCGGGAGCCCCCGCCGCGGGAGACGCGGGTGCAGGGGTGGTGGGGGCGATCGGCACGGTGGTGCCGTCCGGCAGCACCACCGCGTGCGGCACCTCGGCGGCGGGCACGAGCGCCGGCCAGTAGACGCCGTACGCGCTCTCCGGCGTCGGCGGGGTCGTGGTGTGAAAGCCCGCGTACCCGCCGAGGGCCAGCTCCATCGTGGCGTTGGAGAAGCGGCGGCCGACCTTGCGCGGGTCGGGGTCCTTGACCGTGATCCGCAGGTGCGCGGTGGCCTGCTCGTTGGTGGGGGCGTCAGGCCGGTCGAAGCGCAGCAGCCGGACATCGACGTCCGCGAACTGATCGCGCCCGCCGAGGATGCCGAACAGTTCCTGCTCCGCCCAGGCGGCCTTCTCCTCGATGTCCAGCCCGGTCAGCACCAGCGTCATCGTGTTCCGGTAGCCGCCGAGGAAGTTGATCGCGACCTTGGCCGTGGGCGGCGGCGGGCTGCCCCGTGTCCCGGAGATCCGCACCCGGTCCGGGCCGCCGCGGTCCAGCCGGACCGTGTCGAAGTGCGCGACGACGTCCGGGTTGGCGTAGGCCGGCCCGGCGATCTCGTACAGCAGCTGGGCGGTGACGGTGCCGGGCGAGACCAGGCCGCCGGTGCCCGGGTGCTTGGTGATCACGCTGCTGCCGTCGGCGGCGACCTCGGCGATCGGGAAGCCGGGGTAGCGGCGGTCGGTGATCTCGTCCAGGAACGAGTAGTTCCCGCCGGTGGCCTGCGGCCCGCACTCGATGACGTGCCCGGCGACCACGGCCCCGGCCAGCGGGTCGAAGTCCTCCCGGCGCCAGCCGTGCCACCAGGCCGCCGGCCCGGTGACCAGCGAGGCGTCGGTGACCCGCGGGCAGACGACGATGTCGGCGCCGGCGCCGAGGGCCTCGGTGATGCCCCAGCCGCCGAGGTAGGCGTTAGCCGTCACCGGTTTGCCGGCCGCCGCTCCCAGCGGCTGGCCGGTATCCAGATTGGCCAGCGCCTCCCCGTTAGCGAGCAGGTTCTCCAGGCGCGGCAGCAGATCGTCGCCGGTGACGTAGGCGATCTTCGGGTGCAGGCCGAGCCGCCCGGCCCGCGCCGCGAGCTCCCGGGCCAGGCCCCCGGGGTTGAGCCCGCCGGCGTTGTTGACGATCCTGATACCGCGGTCGAGGCAGGTGCCGAGGACGTGCTCCAGCTGGGTGGCCGCGGTCCGGGCGTAGCCCGCGGACGGGTCCTTCTGCTGGGCCTTCCACAGGATCAGCATGGTCAGCTCGGCGAGGTAGTCGCCGGTGAGGACGTCGATGGGACCGCCCTCGACCATCTCGCGGGCCGCGGCGGCGCGGTCGCCGTAGAAGCCGGAGGAGTTGGCGATCCGGACCGGGCGCCGCGGTCCTTCGTGGGCTCCGGTCATGTCTGCTGACCTCCCTTCGGGGCGGATTCGCGGGTCGCGGTGACGCTCAGCGGCGGGCGGCCCGGCCCGGCCGCCCCGGCGAAGGCCTGGGCGATCCCGATCCACTGCGTGGCGGTCTCCCCCGTGATGACCAGCCCGGTGTCGCTGCGGTGCCGCCGCTGGGTGACCACCAGGCAGAAGTCGAGCGCGGTCCCGCTGACCCGGTCCCCGGCGGTCGCCGGCCCCCAGGTCCATGCCCCGCCGTCCGGCGCCGCCAGCTCGACCCGGATGGGCGCGTCCGGCTGCGGCAGCCCGTGGACGGAGTAGCTGTAGGGCAGGCTGCGGATGCCCAGGTAGGCGACGTGCCGAAGCCGGCCGGTCGCGGGCCGCCCGAGGCCGAGGGTGTCGGCGATGTCCTGGCCGTGCGCCCAGGTCTCCATCAGCCGGGCGGTGATCGACGACGCGGGCCCCATGTCCAGCCCGTACCAGGGCAGCCGGGTCCCAGGATCAGCGCGCCCGTACCCCTGAAGCAGGGCCCGGCGGGCGGTCAGGTACCAGGTCATCAGCTCGGCGGGGGCCAGGTGGCGGTACTCGGCGGCGATCTGGTCCGGGAAGTCGTCGCCCCGGCCGGCCAGCGCCGCGGCCTCGCGGCGGAACCGCTCCGGGTCGCGGATCGACGCCAGCGTGGTCTCGTCGAAGTAGGCCAGGTGGGAGACCTGGTCGGCGATGGTCCAGCCCGGGGCGGGCGTGGGGAGCCGCCACTGATCCGCGGTTAGCGGGGCGAGCATCGCCCCCAGCGACGCGGACTCGTAGACCAGGTCGAGGGTGAGCGCGCGCAGGTCGGCGGGCATCAGCGGCCGGTCCAGACCGGGGTGCGCTTGTCCCGGAACGCGGCCGGGCCCTCCTGGGCGTCCGCGCTGCGGTACACCGGCGCCCAGATCCGTTCCGCCTCCGCGAACGCGTCGTCCAGCCGGTCTCTCAGCGACAGGTAGACCGTGCGCTTGGCCGCCATGACCGACAGCGGCGCGTTGGCGGCGATGCGCTCGGCCAGTGCCTGCGCGGCGGGCACCAGCTCGGCGTCCGGCACGACCTGGTTGACCAGCCCGATCTCGTAGGCCCGGGCGGCGGTAAGCGGGTCGCCGGTGAGCAGGATCTGCATCGCGATGCGGGGCGGCACCAGCCAGGACAGCGGGACCGCCCACGGTGAGCCGCGGCCCACCCTGGCCTCGGTCACCGCGAACCGGGCCGACTCGGCGGCCACGCACAGGTCGCAGTTCTGCGCGAGCAGGAACCCGCCCGCGTACGCCACCCCGTTCACGGCGGCGATGGTCGGCTTGGCGACCTCGATGTTGCGGCCGAACTGGGGCAGGAAATCCGGCGGGGGCACGGTCAGCGACTCGTCCGCCATCTCCTTCAGGTCGCCGCCGGCGCAGAACGCCCGGTCGCCCGCGCCGGTCAGCACCAGCACCTTGGCGTGGTCATCGGCGTTGAACCGGCGCACCCCGGCGAACAGGCCCTCGCGCACGGCCCGGCTCAGGGCGTTGCGGGCTTCCGGCCGGTCGATGGTCAGCCAGGCCACGCCCCGCACGACTTCGTAGCGGACCGGGCCGCGGGCCGGGTCACTCACCGGCTCCCCCTTCCACCACGGGCTCCTCCAGGACGGCGAGCACCGAACCGCTGTCGACCTGCACGCCGACTCTGATCGGGAGCTCGGTGACGATGCCGCGGGGCGGGCGCGTAGATCGCGTGCTCCATCTTCATGGCCTCGATGGCCAGGATCACGGCGCCCGCCTCGACGTGGTCACCGACGGCGGCCTCCACCCGGACCACGGTCCCCGGCATCGGCGCGAGCAGCGACCCGGCCTGGGCCGTGGCCGCCGGGTCGGGGAAGCGGTCAGCCTCGGTCACCACGCTGTGCCCCAGCGCGCTGTCCACGTAGAAGGTGCGGCCGGCCTGGGTCACGTCGATGACCCGCCGCACCCCGCCGGCTTCCAGGTCCACCAGCACGCGTGCGAGCCCCGGCGGCGAGGGGGCCGCCCGGGTGCTGTGCAGCAGCACGCTGCCCACCTCAGCCCCGTCCACGCCAGCCCCAGCCACCACGGCCTGCAGCCCGTCCCGGCCGAAGCGGTAGCTCACCTCCGCGTGCCGCCCGTCGAGCTCATAACGCGCCCGCTGCGGGGCACTCGGGTTGTTCCGCCAGCCCGAGGGCAGCGTGGCCAGCACCGGGGCCTGCGCCCGGCGCCGGGCCTGCCCGGCCAGGGCCACCGCGAGCAGGTGCACGGGCCCGGCCTGCGCGTCAGCCGGGCAGAGCTGCGCAGGCTGGTGCCGGTCCAGGTAGCCGGTGTCGATCGCGCCCGCGGTGAACTCCGGCTCACGCAGGATGCCCACCAGCAGGTCCCGGTTGGTCACGACCCCGTGCAGCCGGGCCCGCGACAGCGCACCGGCCAGCGTCCGCCTCGCGTCGTCGCGGGTCGGGCCGTACGCGATCACCTTGGCCAGCATCGAGTCATAGAACGTGCTGACCCGGGTGCCCGAGGCGAAGCCAGCATCCACGCGAAGACCGTTAGAGAGGTCAATCTCGAACGTGTGCAGGTCGCCGCTCGCGGGCAGGTAGCCGGCCGGCACGTCCTCGGCGTAGAGCCGGGCCTCGATCGCGTGGCCGGTGAAGCCCGCCCCCGAGTTGGCCAGGGTGGTGACGCTCGCCGGCAGCGGCTGGCCGGCCGCGATCTCCAGCTGCAGCCGCACCAGGTCCAGGCCGGTGATCAGCTCGGTGACCGGGTGCTCGACCTGCAGCCGGGTGTTGACCTCCAGGAAGTAGAAGCGCCCGGAGGAGTCCAGCACGAACTCGACGGTCCCCGCGCCGACGTAGCCGATGGCCCGGCCCGCGGCCACGGCGGCCCGGCACAGTTCGGCCCGCAGGTCGTCGTTGACGGCCGGGGACGGCGCCTCCTCGATGATCTTCTGGTAACGGCGCTGGATCGAGCACTCCCGCTCGAACAGGTGCACCACGGTCCCGGCCTGGTCGCCGAGGATCTGGACTTCGATGTGCCGGGGGGATTCCACGAAACGTTCGAGGAAAACTGTGCCGTTGCCAAACGCGGATGCCGCCTCGCGGCGCGCGCTGCTGACCGCGCCGGCGATGTCGTCCGGGCTGGTGACGATCCGCATGCCCCGGCCGCCGCCGCCGTAGGCCGCCTTGACCAGGACGGGAAAGCCGATCTCCTCCCCGGCCTTGCGCAGCTCGGCGGGATCGGGCTCGGCTCCGTCCCCGAAGGCAGGGTCGTCGAAGACCGCCCCCGGCAGGACGGGGACGCCTGCCGCCGCCATCAGCTCCTTCGCCGCGGTCTTGGACCCCATGGCCTCGATGGCCCCGGGCGACGGCCCCACGAAGGTCAGGCCGGCCGCCGCGCAGGCCCGGGCGAAGGCGGCGTTCTCCGACAGGAAGCCGTAGCCCGGGTGGACCGCGTCGGCCCCGGTCGCCGCGGCCGCGCCGATCAGTGCCTCGCCGCGCAGGTAGGTGTCGGCCGGGGCGGACCCGGGCAGCCGGACGGCCTCGTCAGCATCGGTCACGAACGGCAGCCCGGCGTCGGGGTCGGAGAAGACCGCCACGGTGGCGATGTCCATGGCCCGGGCCGTGCGGATGATCCGCGACGCGATCTCGCCGCGGTTGGCGATCAGGAGCTTGCTGATGCTCATCGTGGCCGCCGCTACATCCGGAAGACGCCGAAGCCGCGGCGTCCCTCGATGGTGCCGGAATGCGCCGCGGACAGCGCCATGCCGAGCACGGGCCGGGTATCGCGCGGGTCGATCACCCCGTCGTCGTAGAGCCGGGCGCTGACGAAGAACGCGTCCGACTCCCGCTCGATCTGGGCCTCGATCTGCGCGCGCCGTTTCTCGTCGGCCCCGGTGTCGAAGTCGCGGCCGGTGGACTCGGCGGATTGGCGCCCGACGATGGACATCACGCCGGCCAGCTGCTGCGCGCCCATCACCGCCAGCTTGGCGTTGGCCCAGGCGAACATGAACCGGGGGTCATAGGCCCGGCCGGACATGCCGTAGTTCCCGGCGCCGAACGAGGCGGCCATGTTCACCGTCACGTGCGGGACGGCCGAGTTGGTCACCGCATTGATCATCTTCGCGCCGTCCTTGATGATGCCCCCCTGCTCGTACTGGGTGCCCACCATGTAGCCGGTGGTGTTCTGCAGGAAGACCAGCGGCGTGTCGCTCTGGTTGGCCAGCAGGATGAACTCGGTGGCCTTCCTGGCCTCCTCGCTGAACAGCACGCCGCGGGCGTTGGCCAGCACCCCGACCGGGTAGCCGTGGACCGAGGCCCAGCCGGTGACCAGGCTGGTCCCGTAGCGCGGCTTGTACTCGCCGAACCGCGAGCCGTCCACGACCCGGGCCAGCACCTCGCGCGGGTCGAACGGCACCCGGAAGTCCGCCGACACGATGCCCAGCAGCTCGTCCGGGTCATGCAGCGGCGGGTCGGCGGGCTCGCTGGGCGGCGGCCCGAGCTTGCGCCAGTGCAGTTCCGCGACGATCTGCCGGCCGATGCGAAGGCAGTCCAGTTCATCTACGGCGAAGTGGTCGGCCAGCCCGGAGATCCGCGAGTGCATGTCCGCGCCGCCGAGGGACTCGTCATCGGCTTCCTCGCCGGTGGCCATCTTCACCAGCGGCGGGCCGCCGAGGAACACCTTGGCCTGGCCGTTGACCAGCACCGAGTAGTCGCACATCCCCGGCACGTACGCACCGCCCGCGGTCGAGTTGCCGAACACCAGCGCGATCGTCGGGATGCCCATCGCGGACAGCTCGGTCAGGTCGTGGAAGATGCGCCCGGCCGGGACGAACAGGTCCGACTGGGTGGGCAGGTCGGCCCCGCCCGACTCGACCAGGTTGATGACGGGCAGCCGGTTGCGGCGCGCGATCTCCAGCGCCCGCAGGTTCTTGCGCAGCGTGTAGGGGTTCATCGAGCCACCCCGCACGGTCGGGTCGGACGCGATCAGCACGCACTCGGCCCCGGACACCACGCCCACGCAGGTGACGATGCTCGCCCCGACGGCGAACTCGGTGCCCCACGCGGCCAGGGAGGACAGCTCGAGCAGCGGGGAGTCCCGGTTGACCAGCAGCTCGATGCGCTCCCGGGCCAGCAGCCGGCCCCGGTCGCGGTGCCGCTGCGCGTACTTCGCGCCGCCGCCCGCGCGGGCCAGCTCGAGCTGCTCGTTGAGGGCGGCGATGGCCGCCAGCTGCCCCGCCCGGTTGGCCAGGTACGCGTCGCTGGCTGTGTCCACCGCCGATCGCAGGACGGGCACGCAGCCCCCTTTGGTCGTGTGCTCGATCGTGTGCTAGGTCGTCTGCTGAGGTTAACTGTGATTCACTTCAGGCGCCAGACTGGCCAACCGGATTCCGGTTGGGCCTTCTCAAGCGGTAGCGCGATGCCTACAGTGACCACTGTAGTGAACGTTAAGTAACTTTCCTGGTCGCAGGCGCCGACCAGCTTTGCGCGATCACCCCGGCGGAGAGGACGTGAGTGGCGATGGCCGCGGACTTCACTGCGACTGACTTCGACGTGACGAGCCTGCACCACCGGCGCGCCACCCACCGCTGGGAGCGCACCAGCGTCGGCGACCTGCTCGAGCGCATGACGTGGAGCTTCCCCGACCAGGAGGCCCTGGTCGGCCGGGAGGGCGCCTACGCCGATCCCGCCTTCCGGCGGCTGACCTACCGCCAGGCCGACCAGCTCGCGAACCAGATCGCTCACGGGCTGCTGGCCCTCGGCCTGGATCGAGGCGACGTGGTCATGCTGTTCTGCGAGAACTCGGTTGAGGGCTACCTGATCAAGATCGGCGCGGCCAAGGCCGGGCTGGTGGTCGCGCCGATCAACCCGATGATGGCCCCGGACATGGTCTCGGCCATGATCCGGCTGGTCGAGCCCCGGCTCGCGATCGTGGACGCGGAGTTCTGGCCGGCCGCGGCGGGCCCGTTCGAGGCCACCGGGCTCGAGGTCGCCGTCACCATCACCATCGGCGGCGGCCCGGTGCCGGGCAGCGTCTCGTTCACCGACTTCGTCGCCGGCCAGCCGGTCACCGAGCCGGACGTCGAGATCCACGGGGACGACATCTGGGAGCTGCTGTTCACCTCGGGCACCACGGCCCTGCCCAAGGGCGTGATGATCTCGCACACCTGCAGCTACATGGCCGCCTACGGGTTCGCGCTGTCCCTGACCCGGGGCCTGCGGCTGGAGTCCGAGCTGCGGGTCGGCACCTTCCTGCCGATGCTCTACCACGTCGGCGACCAGCCCTTCACCTACTCGGTGTTCCTGTCCGGCGGCACCCTCATCCTGGGCCGCAAGCCGGACCCGGGCCGGATCGCCGAGATGATCGCGCAGGAGCGGGTGACCGCGCTGTGGGCCGGCTCCCCCGCGATGGTGAACGCCGTGGACGCGGTGCTCACCCAGCGCCCCGAGCTGGACGCGCGCAGCCTGAAGGTCATCGTCTACGGATGGGCGGCGCTCCCGCCGGCCACGCTGGCCTCGATGAAGAAGCACTGCGGGGAGGACCTGCTGGTCTTCGAGATCTTCGGGCAGACCGAGTCGATCTCCTGCCACCGCTTCTGGCCGGACCGGTGGCCCGAGCTGTACGCGCGCACCGCGCCCAAGCAGAACTACGTGGGCGTGCCGAGCCCCGTGCTCGCCTCGACCGTGCTCGACACCGAGGGTCATGACCTCGCGTCCGCCCCGGGCACGCCCGGCGAGGCGGTGTACCGCTCACCGTCGATGATGTCCGGGTACTACCGCGACGAGGCGGCCACCCGCGAGGCGTTCCGCTTCGGCTGGTTCCACTCTGGCGACAGCTGCGTCTATGACGACGACGGGCTGCGGGTGATGCTCGACCGCTACAAGGACATCGTCAAGACCGGCGGGGAGAACGTGTCCAGCCTGCGGGTGGAGGCGGTGCTCAGCCTGCACCCCGGCGTGGCCAAGTCGGCCGTCATCGGGCTGCCGCACCCGTACTGGGGCGAGGCCGTGACCGCGGTCGTGGTCCGCACCCCCGGTGACACCACGACCGAGGCCGAGCTCATCGCGCACTGCCGCGCCGCGCTGGCCGGCGACGAGACCCCCAAGTCCGTGGTGTTCGCCGACGTCCTGCCGGAGACCGTGGGCGGCAAGGTGCTCAAGTACCGGCTGCGGGCCAGCCACGCCGGCCACTACGACGGCTCCGAGGCCCTCCGGTGAGCCGCGGCCGGCCCGCGCCCCGCCGGGGCGCACCCTGGCCCGGGAGCCGCGATGGATGACGTCACGCTCGAACTGAGCGACGCCGATGACGGCCTGCGGGAGCGGCTGAACCGCGAGATCATCGCCTTCAATGAGGCCGCGACCGGGTACACCGACGGCACGCTGCTGTGCATCGCCGCCCGTGACACCGGCCGCGAACTGCGCGGCGGGTTGTACGGGTGGACCTGGGGCGGTTGCGGCTACGTCGATCTGCTCTGGGTCCGGGAAGACCAGCGCGGGTCCGGCCTGGGCGGCCGGCTCCTGGCCACGGCCGAGCAGGAGATCCGCCGCCGCGGCTGCGACCAGGTCGCCCTGTGCACCCACTCGTTCCAGGCCCCGGGCTTCTACGCCCGCCTGGGCTACCGGGAGTGCGGCCGCATCCCCGCCTACCCGCGCGGCCACGCCCAGATCCAGCTGGTCAAGCACCTCAGCTGACCGCCCCGCCGGAGCGCTCCTTCAGCGGTCAGTTGCCGCCGGCAACTACCTGCTCTAACGTCACCGGTGCGCTGATGGCCAACGGGCACGGCGTGAAGCAAAGGAGGCAGCGTGGAGCACACAGTTCGCGCCCCGGACGGCCGGACACTGGCCGTCCAGGAGTCCGGTGATCCCGCTGGACAGCCGGTCCTGGTCCACATGGGCACGCCAAACTCCCGGCACCTCTATGGCCCGAACGTGCGGGATGCCGCCGCCCGTGGGCTGCGGCTCATCAGCTACGACAGGCCGGGCTACGGAGGGTCCTCGCCGCAGCCGGGGCGCACCGTCGCCGACTGCGCCAGCGATGTCCGCACGATCTGCGCTGAGCTCGGCATCGACCGGCTGGCCACATGGGGCATCTCAGGCGGCGGCCCGCACGTGCTCGCGTGCGCTGCCCTGCTCCCGGACCTGGTGACCGCCGCCGCCTCGCTCGCCTCGCCAGCCCCCTACGGCGCTGCAGGCCTGGACTTTTTCGCCGGCATGGGCCAGGGCAACGTGGACGACACCCGCCTGTTCCTCACCGACGAGGCTGCGGCCAGGGCAAAGACGGACAAGGACCGGGAGGAACTCCTGGCCACGTCGCCAGAGGATGCGGCCAAGGCGATTGAAACGCTTCTCACGCCGACCGATGCCGCGGCCCTGCGCGGCGAACTGGCCGAGTACCTGACCTTCTCCGCGCAGGACGGCCTGGCGCCCGGCAGCCAGGGATGGTTTGACGACAACTGCATGGTCAGGCCGTGGGGCTTCGACCTGGCCGGCATCACCGTCCCGGTCCTGTTGCTGCACGGCAGGCAGGACATGTTCGTGCCGTTCGGCCACGGCGAATGGCTGGCCGCGCACATTCCCGGCGTCGAGGCCCGGCTGCTCGACAACGACGGGCACCTGACGCTGATGCGCAATCGTGTACCCGAGGTGCACACCTGGCTGTCAGAACACGCCTAGCACGCCAGTGCTCGCGGCGCGGCGGGCTCCGCGTAGCCAGTGCCGGTCCGCCGTGGGACGGGACAGAAGGGATTGCTGTAGCGTAACGATTCAGCGGCGCGCCTTCCCGGGATGCCCTGCTGCGGACCTCATCCCCCGTTCCACCTGGCCAGCGAGAAAGGCACCCCGGTGACCAGCGAAGGCGAAGAACCAGCAGCCGGGCCTGACGACGGTTCTGCCTCCCTGGCCGAGCATGCGACCTTTGACACCAGCGTTGCGCACCAGGCCCGGATGTATGACTACTGGCTGGGGGGAAAGGACAACTTCGCCGCCGACCGCAAGGCCGCCGAGGAGGCGATTGCCGCCTTCCCGGACTTTGTTCACCTGGCCCGGGCGAACCGGGCCTTCCTGAGCCGGGTGATCCGCTACCTGGCTGGCGAGGCCGGAGTGCGCCAGTTCCTCGACATCGGCACCGGCATCCCCACCAAGGGCAATACGCATCAGGTCGCACAGGAGGCGGCATCCGGGTGCCGGGTCGTGTACGTGGATTATGACCCCGTGGTGCTTTCCTATGCTCGCGCCCTGCTGACCAGCAGTTCCGGCCCGGCGATCGACTACATTGACGCCGACATCCGGGATACTGGGGTAGTCCTGGAGAAGGCCGCTGGCACCCTGGACTTCACCAGGCCCGTGGCCGTGACGATGCTCGCGATTCTGCACGCTATCGGCGACGACGACGATCCGTACGGGATTGTGCGCCAGATCATGGATGCGGTGCCATCCGGCAGTTACCTGGCCATTTCCCATCTCGCGTCAGATATCGAGACGGAGAAAATGAATGAGGCGCGGGACCGTGTAAACCGGATCAGCCACCAGCAGTACACGCACCGCAGCCGCGCGGGGGTCCTGCGGTTTTTCGACGGTCTGGAAATGATTGAGCCTGGACTGGTGGAGATACGGCACTGGCGCACCGGCCCGCAGGCCAGCCGCACGACCCCGGGGTGGTGCGGGCTGGGGCGCAAGCCGTGACCGCCTCGTCCAGCGCCCGGATCACGGTCACCCACACCGGCCGTCATGAGATCCGGGGCCCGCGGTCACGGCCTCACTGACCGGGGCCGGCCGGGAATGGCAGGCCATCGCCGAACGCCGCGGCGAGGTCGCGCATGGCCGTGTCCAGCAGCTCGCTCAGGTTGCCGTCGTCGTCCCGGAGCCACTGCTCGTAGGCGGCGATAGCCACGCCCAGCATGGCGTAGGCGACCGTCTGCGGCAGCAGGCCGGCGGCGGGCTGGCCGGTGCGCGCGGCCACGAAATCCGCGATCACCTGCCGCCACTCGGCGTAGCGCAGGGTGGAGTGCGCCTGGAGCACCGGCACGCCCAGGATCAGCTGCATCCGGCGCCGGTGCCAGCGCTCGTCTTCCGGCGGCACCTTGTTGAAGTCGACGATGGCCAGCCGGATCGCGTCCATCAGCGGCCACTGCGGCGGGCAGGCGGCTAGCCAGCCCCGCATCCGGTCCAGCTCGTCCTCGAAGTTCCCCCACGGCACGTCGTTCTTGGACGGGAAGTAGCGGAAGAACGTCCGGCGGCCGATCCCGGCGGCCAGCGCGATGTCGTCGATCGTCGTGCCCTCGAAACCCTGCCGGTCGAACAGCTCGAACGCGACGTGCTCCAGCTCGGCACGGGAGGTGATACGCCTGCGGCCAAGCTGGGCAGGTATCCCCGTAGTGCTCACCGGCCAGCACCGCCTTTCCGTCCCGCCTGGCTCGTGGGCCTGACAGGAGCATGCCACGTGCCAGCCGGGCATGTGAAAGGCCTGAAGTCCTGTCTTGACCTTTGGCACTGAGTGCCTTTAGTGTCGGCCCTGAATGCCAGATGGGCGAGGCAGACGACAGCGGCGGTGCTGGCGGACCAGCCAGCGCGGGCCGGATGACGGATCCGGAGGCAGGCATGAGCGAGAAGACCGCCAGCGCGACCACGCCAGCAGAGCACCCCGCGGCCGAAACGGCCAGCCCGGACGACGAGAGCCTGGTCGCCGAGGAACTGCTCGTCGAAGAGGTCTCCATCGACGGCATGTGCGGTGTCTACTGACCGGGCCGGGGCGGCCCTGGCGGACCCGTCCGGCCGGGTGGGCCCGGCCGGACCGCTGACGCCGGCGGCCCCGCCGGCTCAGCCGGGGTGTTCGACCTGGACCGGCCCTGGCGGCTCGACGAGCGGGTGGCGGTGCGCCCGGAGCCCTTCGGCGCGCTGCTCTACCACTTCGGCACCCGGCGGCTGTCCTTCCTGAAGAACGCCACCATGCTGGCCGTGGTGCGGTCGCTGGGCGAGCATCCCTCGGCCCGCGCCGCGTGCGCCGCGGCCGGGATCCAGCCCGCCAGCCTGGCCGCCTACGAGCGGGGCCTGGCCATCCTGGCGGAGTCGCACATGATCACCTCATGCATGATCACTGAGCAGGGGGCCGTGTGAGCACCGAGACCCTGGTGGAACTGTTCGAGCACGGGCTGGACGCGCCGATCTGCCTGACCTGGGAGCTCACCTACGCCTGCAACCTGGCCTGCGTGCACTGCCTGTCCAGCTCGGGCCGGCGCGACCCGGGCGAGCTGAGCACCGCCGAGTGCCAGGCCGTCATCGACACGCTGGAACGCATGCAGGTGTTCTACGTGAACATCGGCGGCGGCGAGCCCACCGTCCGGCCCGACTTCTGGGAGCTGGTGGACTACGCCACCGCGCACCGCGTCGGGGTGAAGTTCTCCACCAACGGCGTGCGCATCGACGAGGCGGTGGCCCGCAAGCTGGCCGCCAGCGACTACGTGGACGTGCAGATCTCGCTGGACGGCGCGACCGCCGAGGTCAACGACGCGGTGCGCGGGCAGGGCTCGTACGCCATGGCCATCCGGGCCATGGAGCACCTGGCCGCGGCCGGGCTGCGGGGCTTCAAGATCTCCGTGGTGGTGACCCGGCAGAACGCAGGCCAGCTGGATGAGTTCCAGGCCCTGGCCGGCCGCTACGGTGCGCAGCTGCGGCTGACCCGGCTGCGGCCGTCCGGCCGCGGCGCCGACGTCTGGGACGAGCTGCACCCCACCGCCGCGCAGCAGCGCCAGCTCTACGACTGGCTGTGCGCGCACGGCGAGCAGGTGCTGACCGGCGACTCGTTCTTCCACCTGGCCGCCTACGGCGAGGCGCTGCCCGGGCTGAACATGTGCGGCGCGGGCCGGGTGGTATGCCTGATCGACCCCGTTGGTGACGTCTACGCCTGCCCGTTCGCGATCCACGAGAACTTCCTGGCCGGCAACGTCCGGGCCGGCGGCGGCTTCGAGGCGGTCTGGCGGGACTCCGCGCTGTTCGCCGAGCTGCGCGGGCCGTCCGCGGGCGGCGCCTGCGGCTCCTGCCAGTTCTACGATTCCTGCCGGGGCGGCTGCATGGCCGCGAAGTTCTTCACCGGGCTGCCGCTGGACGGCCCGGACCCGGAGTGCGTCCGCGGCTTCGGCGAGCAGGCCCTGGCTGAGCGAGCCCGGGCCGGGCAGGCGCTGGCCGGGGCGGACCGGCCCGCGATCCCCCGGCCCGCGCTGGACCACTCGCACCGCGGCCCCGTGCGTGGGCAGCCCGTCGCGTCGGGCAGCCCGTGCGTAGGCCGGCTCCGAGGCCGGTCCCGGTGACGATCGGGCGCCGGCCGGTGCCCGCACCACCGGACCGGGCCTGCGACATCAGCCCGCTGGCCGGCTTCGAGGCGGGTGGCGCACGCTGACATGCCCCCCCGGATTCGCGCGGCTCACCGGCCCGGTCACCCTGGCCGGGCGGGTCGCGCAATCCAGGGTCATGTTCGGCCCGCACGAGACCAACCTGGGCGCTCCGAGCCTGGGCGGGGGGCGCGCGTTCTCGCCCCGGCACGTCGCCTATTACCAGCGCCGCGCGGCGGGCGGCGCCGGGCTGATCGTCACCGAGACCGCCTCGGTGCACCCGTCCGACTGGCCGTACGAGCGGGCCCCGCTGGCTGCGGCCGCCGCGGCGGGCTGGCGGCAGATCGCCGCGGCGTGCCAGCCACACGGCACGCTGGTGCTGGCCGGGCTGGGCCACACCGGCCTGCAAGGTTCCTCCGCCTACTCCCAGGCCGCGGTGTGGGGGCCGTCCGGAGTCCCGGACCCGGTCACCCGCGAGGTGCCGATGGAGATGGGCGGGCCGGAGATCGCCGCGCTGACCGCCGGGTTCGCCGCCGCGGCCGGGCAGGCGGTCGCGGCCGGCGCCGACGGGGTGGAGATCGACGCCGGCCCCGGGGCGCTGCTGCGCCAGTTCCACTCTGGCCTGACCAACCACCGGGCCGACCGCTACGGCGCGGACCGGCTGCGGCTGACCCGGGAGGTGCTCGCCGCCGTCCGGGACGCGATCGGCCCGCGCCACCTCCTCGGCCTGCGGCTGTCCTGCGATGAGCTGGCCCCGTGGGCCGGGGTGACCCCGGAGGCCGGGGCGGAGCAGGCCCGCGAGCTCAGCCGCTGGCTGGACCTGCTGGTCGTGGTGCGCGGCGGCCTCTACTCCGCCAGCGCCTACCGGCCCGACGGGCACACCGCCCCCATGTTCAACGCCCCGCTGGCGCGGCAGGTCCGGGACGCGCTGGACGCCGCGGTCCCGGTCGTGCTGCAGGGCAGCGTGACCGACCCGCACGCCGCGCGGGACGCGCTGGACGGCGGGTACCTGCGACCTGGTTGAGATGACCCGGGCCCAGATCGCCGACGCCGGCCTGGTCGCCAAGCTGCGCCGCGATCACCCGGAGCAGGTCCGGCCGTGCGTGCTCTGCAACCAGGCGTGCCGGGTGCGCGACCCGCGCAATCCCCTGGTCAGCTGCATCGGTGACCCGCGCAGCGGCCACGAGACCGAGGACCCGCCCGACGAGGGCCATGACCCGTGCCCGCGCGACGTGCTGGTGGTGGGCGGCGGCCCGGCCGGGCTGGAAGCGGCCCGGGTGCTGGCCGGCCGGGGCCACCGGGTGCGGCTCGCCGAGCGCGGCGAGCGCACCGGCGGCGCGCTGCGCACCGCGGCCCGGGCCCCGGGCCGGGAACGGCTGGCCTTGCTCCCGGACTGGCTGGACGCCGAGTGCCGCAGGCTGGGCGTGCGCGTCGACACCGGCACCGAGATCGGGCCGGCCGACCTGGCCGGGGCGCGGGCCGCCGGCACCGGGGTGCTGCTCGCGACCGGGTCCCGGCCGACGGCCCGCCCGGGCATCAGCCCCCGCGCGCTGGACCCGCTGGACGTGCTGTCCGGCGGGCCGGACTCGCTGCCCGCGGGGCCGGTGCTGGTGGACGACCCGGTCGGCGGCCCGGCCGGGGTGGCCATGGCCGAGTGGCTGGCCGCGGGCGGCCGCGCCGTGACGCTGGTGACCCCGGACCCGGTGGCCGGCACGCTGCTCTCGCTGACCGGCGACCTGGCCGACGCGAACGGGCGGCTGCAGCGGGCCGGGGTGACGCGGGCGCTGCGCTCGCGGCTGCGCCGGGCCGGCCAGGGCCGGGCGCTGCTGGAAGACACCTGGACCGGGGAGCAGCGGGAAACCGGCTGCGCCGCGGTCGTGGACTGCGGTCACCGGCAGGCCGACACCGCCCTGTACGGCACCGCCCTGCGCCGGCCAGGGCCCGCCCGGCGTCCCGCGCGCGGGCGACTGCGTGGCCCCGCGCACCGCGGCCGAGGCGGTGCTGGAGGGCCGCCGCCGTGCTCTGGACATCGGCGCCCCGGACACCAGCGCCCCGGACACCAGCGCCCCGGACACCGGCGCCCCGGACATCGCGGGCCCTGGCGCCCGCGCTGAGCGCGGTCTTCGCGAGCTGAGCCCGGTGAGCACCGGACCTGCGAGCACCGGACCTGCGAGCACGGGACCTGCCAGCACGGGACCTGCCAGCACGGGCGCCGCGGCCGTACCGGCACCTGTTCACCCCGCTGCGGGTGGGCCCGCTGACCCTGGCCAACCGGGTGGTGTTCGCCGCGCACCTGACCAACTACGCCTGCGACGGGCTGCCCACGCAGCAGCACGCCGCGTACTACGCGCGGCGGGCGGCGGGCGGAGCGGGGCTGATCATCACCGAGGAGCATTCCACCCACCCGGCCGACCGGCCCTACGAGAAGCTGATCCAGGGCTGGCGCCCGGAGGTGATCCCCGGCTACCGGCGGATCACCGGCGCGGTCCACGCACACGGTGTCCCGGTCCTGGCCCAGCTGAACCACAACGGCGGCCAGTCCTGCGGGATGTACTCCCGGCTCCCGGTGCTGGCCCCGAGCCCGGTCCCCGACCCGCTGTTCCGCGAGGTGCCCAAGCCGGTCGAGCCGTTTGAGATCAAAGAGATCGTGGACGGCTACGCCCGAGTCGCCCGGCACTGCGCGGCGGGCGGGTTCGACGGGGTGGAACTGCAGTGCTCGCAGTCCTCGATCATCCGCGGTTTCCTGTCCCCGGCCACCAACCAGCGGACCGACGGGTACGGCGGGCCGCTGCCGAACCGGGCCCGGCTGCTGCTGGAGACCGTGGCCGAGGTCCGGGCGGCGATCGGCCCCGGGCTCGTCCTCGGCGTGCGGATCTGCGGCGACGAGCAGATCGAGGGCGGCACCACCCTGGATGAGGCGGTCGAGGTGGCCCGGCTGCTCAGCGCCGCCGGCGCGGTGGACTACATCAGCACCACGATGGGGGTGGCGACCGCGTCCCTGTACCTGGTCGCGGCGGGCATGCGCGCGGCCCCCGGCTACGCGCTGCACGTGGCGGCCGCGATCCGCGCCGCGGCCGGTATCCCGGTGATCGGGGCGGGCCGGATCACCGACCCGGGGCAGGCCGACCAGGCGCTGGCCGCCGGGCTGTGCGACCTGGTCGGCGTGGTCCGCGGCCAGATCGCCGACCCGGACTTCGCGGCCAGCGCCCGGGCCGGGCCCGCGGCCGGGACCCGCACCTGCTTGTCCTGCAACCAGGAATGCGCCGGCCGGGTGGGCCGTAACCGGTGGCTGGGCTGCACCGTCAACCCCCGGGCCGGACGGGAGTCCGTGCCGCTGCCCCGGCCGGCCACGCCCGCGGGGCGCGGGCGCGGCGCGGGGCGCCGCGTGTACGTGGTCGGCGGCGGCCCCGGCGGCCTGCAGGCGGCCGTGACCGCCGCGCAGCGCGGGCACCGGGTCACCCTGTTCGAGGCCGCCGCCCGTACCGGCGGGCAGGCCGAGGTCGCGGCCCGGATGCCGGGCCGCGCCGGATTCGGTGCCCTGCCCCGCGACCTGGACGCCCAGGCGCGGCGGGCCGGGGTGCGGCTGGAGACCGGCCACCGGGTGCACGCGGAGTTCCTCCTGGGCGAGCGGCCCGACGCGGTCATCCTGGCCACCGGCGCCGCGGCGGTCCAGCCGGCCTGGGCGCACGGTCACCCCCGGGTGGTGGACGTGAGCCAGGTGGCCGGCGGCTCGGCCCGGCCGCAAGGCACCGTGGTCGTGCTGGACGAGCTCGGCTTCCACCAGGCCACGTCGGTGGCGGAACTGCTCGCGGACCGCGGCTGCGCGGTGGAAATCATCACCAGCGCCCTGCTGGTGGGCCAGGACCTCGGCCTCACCCTGGACCTGGAGCTGTGGACCCGCAAAGCGCACGCCCAGGGCGTGCGCCAGCGGACGGACGTGGTGGTGCTGGACGTGCGGGAGGACGGGGCGGGCCGCCTGGAGCTCACGCTGCTGCACCACCCGACCGGGGAACGCCAGCGGCTGGCCTGCGACTGGGTGGCCTGCGCCGTGCCGCCCCGGCCCGCCGACGAGCTGTGGCACGCGCTGCACGGGGCTGGTCACGGGGCTGGTCACGGGCCGCCGTTCGAAGTGCACCGGGTGGGCGACTGCCTGGCCCCGCGCCGGGCGCACGCCGCGGTGATCGAGGGCGAGCGAGCCGGGGCGGCACTGTGAACGGGGCCAGCACTGTGAACGGGGCCAGCACTGTGAGGGGCCAGCACTGTGAACGGGGCCAGCACCGTGAAAAGCCAGCGCCGTGAAAGAGTGATGCGCTGATGACTCTGCTCGCCGATCTCACCTGGCCCGAGGCGGCCCGCCTGGGCGCCGCGGGCGCACTGCTGGCTGTCCCGGTCGGCTCCACCGAGCAGCACGGGCCGCACCTGCCGCTCTCCACCGACACCGACATCGCGGTCGCGCTGGCCCGGCGGCTCGCGGACCTGCGGCCCGGCGTGGTGGTCGCGCCGCCGGTCAGCTACGGCTCCAGCGGCGAGCACGCGGGGTTCGCCGGTACGCTCTCCATCGGCCAGGACGCCGTGGAGCTCGTGCTGACCGAGCTGGGCCGCTCAGCCGCCGGGACCTTCGCCCACCTGGTGTTCGTGTGCGCGCACGGCGGCAACGCCGCCCCGGCGCGGCAGGCCGTGGCCCGGCTCCGCGCCGAATCGCTCGACGCGCTGCTCTGGATGCCCGCGCCGCGTCCCGGACCGGACCTGCCGCTGCCGGACGCCCACGCCGGGCGGACCGAGACCGCACTGCAGCTGGCCCTCGCTCCGGCCCGGGTCCGGGCCGGGCTGGCCGAGGCAGGCAACACGGCCCCGCTGACCCGGCTGATGCCCGCCCTGCGGGCCGGCGGGGTCCAGGCGGTCAGCCGCAACGGGGTGCTCGGAGACCCGGCCGGCGCCTCGGCAGCCGAGGGGGCACGCCTGCTCGATCAGCTGACCGCCGACCTGGCCGCCGCCGTCGAAGCGTGGCGCCCCCGGGCGCCCCATCCGGGAGACACGCCATGAGCGAGCGGGCTGGGGACGGGCCCCGGGTGGCGCTGGTCACCGGGGCCGCCCGCGGCATCGGCGCCGCGACCGTGCGCGCGCTCGCCGCCGGGGGCTGGTCCGTGCTGGCCGTCGACCGCTGCGCCGACGACCCGGCGCTGCCCTACCCGCTGGGCACCCGGGCCGAGCTGGACGCCGTGGTGGCCGGGGCGGCGGGCGGCCCCGGTGACGTGCACGGCCTGGCCGCCGACACCAGGGACCACGCGGCCATGGCCGCCGCGGTGGCCGAGGCCGAGCGGCGGTGGGGCGGCCTGGACGCCGCGCTCGCCGTGGCCGGGGTGATCGCGGGCGGGGTGCCGCTCTGGGAGATGCCGCCCGGGCAGGAGGAAGCGGTCGTGAGCACCGACCTCGGCGGGGTGCTGGCGCTGGCCCGCGTGGCCATCCCGGCGCTGCTGCGCCGGCCGGAACCGCGCCACGGCCGGTTCCTGGCCGTGGCGTCGGCCGCCGCGACCCGGGGGCTGCCCATGCTGGCCGCCTACTGCGCGGCCAAGGCCGGGGTCGCCGGCCTGATCCGCGCGCTGGCCACCGAGCTGCGCGGGACCGGCGTGACCGCCAACGCGGTGAGCCCCGGCTCCACCGACACGCCGATCCTCGCGGAGAGCGCGCGGCTGTACGGGCTGCCCGGAGCCTGGTCGTTCGCCGCCCAGCAGCCCCTGGACCGGCTGCTGGCCCCGGAGGAGGTGGCCGCGGCGCTGGCCTGGCTGGCCGGTGACGGCAGCAGCGGGATGACCGGCGCGGTGGTCCCGGTGGACGGGGGGCTGGCCCTATGAGCGCCGCCCGGTGACCCGGCCCGAGGCCAGCCCGGGCCGCGGGCCGGCGCCGCTGCCGGCCGGGTTCAGCATCGTCTTCGACCCGCAGACCCAGTTCGTCGGGGCGGACGTCCTGTTCGGCGGGTCGCCGCCGCGGCTGCTCCGGCTCAACCCGGCCGGCCAGCGCGCGCTCGCCGAGCTGCGCCGCGGGCCGGTGAGCTCACCCGCCGCCGGCCAGCTGGCCCGGCGGCTCACCGACACGGGACTGGCCCAGCCCCGCCCGCCCTCCGCCGGCCAGGCCGGAGCCCCCGGGCCAGCACGGCCCGACGTCACCGTGGTGATCCCGGCCCGCGACCGGCCCGCCCACCTGGACCGCTGCCTGAGTGCCCTGGGCCGGGACTACCCGGTGATCGTGGTGGACGACGGTTCACGGCAGGCCGGCGAGATGGCCGGCCTGTGCCGCAGGCACGGCGCGACGCTGATCCGCCGGCCCCGCTCCGGCGGCCCGGGGCCGGCCCGCAACGACGGGCTGGCCCAGGTCTGCACCCGGCTGGTGGCCTTCCTGGACAGCGACTGCGAGGCCGGGCCGGAGTGGATCACCTCCCTGGCGGCCCATTTCACCGACCCGCTAGTCGCGGCGGTCGCCCCGCGGGTGCGGCCCATCACCGGGCCCGGTTCGGCCGGCCGCTACCTGGGGGCCCGCGCGCCGCTCGACATGGGCCCGCAGGAGGGCCGGGTCCTGCCGCTCACCCGGTTGTCTTACGTGCCGACCGCGGCCCTGCTGGTCCGCCGGGCCGCACTGGCCGCGGGCGGGCCTGCCGCCGGCCCGGCAGGAGATACCCCGTCCGGCGCGGGTCCTTTCGACGCTGGCCTGCGCTACGGCGAGGACGTGGACCTGGTGTGGCGGCTGGCGGAAGCCGGCTGGCGGGTCCGTTACGACCCCGCCGCTTCGGTCAGCCACGCAGAACCCGCGACCTGGGCCCGGGTGCTGGGACGGCGGTTCCGTTACGGAAATTCGGCGGCTCCGCTCGCGCGCCGGCACCCGGGGAAAGTACCGCCACTGGTGCTGCAGGCCTGGCCGGCCGCGGCCGTCGCCGCGCTGCTGGCCCGCAGGCCGGTGGCCGCGCTCGCCGCGTACGGGGCCGGCACCGGCCAGCTGGTGCGGCTGCTGCACGGCTGGGACGTGCCCCCTGAGGGGGTGCTCCGGCCGATGGCCGATTCTGTGCTGCAGACCTGGCTGGGCACGGGCCGCTGGACCATCCAGTACGCGCTGCCGGTGGCGGCCGCCGCCCTGGCCCGGCCCGGCGGCCGGACGGCCAGGACCCGGCTGGGCCGCCGGCTGGCCGTGGCGTCGCTGCTGGCCGGGCCGCCCCTCGCGGAATGGCGGCGGATCCGGCCACCGCTGCCGCCCGCCGCGTTCTGCCTCGGCTACCTGGCCGACGAGGCGGCCTACGGGGCGGGCGTCTACCGCGGCGTGCTGACCGAAAAACTGCTCAGCCCGCTGCTGCCGGCCGTGGCCTGGCGCCCGCTCGGCAAAGCCCCGGCCGCGGCCCGGCCGGGTTCGCACCCAGGAAAGGATCTCCGCTGATGAGCGCCGTTGTCGTCATTGCCACCCTCCGCCCGCGGCCGGAGCACCGCCCCGAGGTCATCGCGGCCATGGAGAAGGTCATCGCCGAGGTGCACGCCCATGATGACGGCTGCCTGCTCTACGCCCTGCACGAGGGGGACGACCGGCTGGTCATGGTCGAGAAGTGGTCCAGCGCGGAGGCGCTCGCCGAGCACTCCCGCGGGCCTGCGCTCGCCGGGCTGAACCAGGCTCTCGCGGGGCGCCTCGACGCAGACCCGGACGTCCAGGTGCTCCGGCCGCACCCGGCGGGCACGCCCGCGCAGGGCACCGTGTAGGAGGCGATGCCTGCCCGGGCCTAACGGCCTGCGGGGCCCCTTCCGCCTGCCCTGATCGGGAGGCCCGGCCGGGCTCCCGATCAGGCCGGGTGGTCCCGGAATGCCATACTGCCCCGGATGGCGCACGAGCCGGCAGAAAGGGGCTGAGCATGCCTGGTCCGCTCACCGGCCTGCGGGTGGTCGAACTCGCGGGAATCGGCCCGGTGCCGCATGCGGCGATGATCCTGGGCGACCTGGGCGCGGACGTGGTCCGGGTGGAGCGGCCTGTCGCCGGGATCGACCTGGCCGCAGGCCGGGCCGACTACACGCTGCGCAGCCGCCGGTCGGTGGCCGCCGACCTGAAGGCCAGCGACGGCCTGGAGCTGGTCCTGCGCCTGGTGGCCCGGGCCGATGTGCTCCTGGAGGGTTACCGGCCCGGCGTGGCAGAGCGCCTGGGCGTCGGCCCGCAGGACTGCCATGCGGTGAACCCGGCCCTGGTCTACGGCCGGATGACCGGATGGGGCCAGGACGGCCCGATGGCCGGCCGGGCGGGCCACGACATCAACTACATCTCGCTCACCGGCGCGCTGCACGCGATCGGGGCCGGGGAGCGGCCCGCCGTGCCGCTCAACCTGGTCGGCGACTTCGGCGGCGGCTCGATGTTCCTGGTCGCCGGGGTGCTGGCCGCGCTCTGGGAACGCCAGCGGTCCGGTGCCGGGCAGGTCGTGGACACGGCCATGGTGGACGGGGCCAGCGTGCTGGCCCAGATGATCTGGGCCCTCCGCGGCGCGGGGGCCTGGACCGACGGCCGCTCGGCCAACCTGCTCGACGGGGGCGCCCCGTTCTACGACACCTACACCTGCGCCGACGGCCGGTGGATCGCGGTGGGCGCGCTGGAGCGGCGGTTCTACGCGCAGTTCCTGGCCGGGCTGGGGATCGCCGGGGAGGACCTGCCGGACCAGATGGACCGCTCCGGGTGGCCCAGGCTGCGGGCCCGGTTCACCGAGGTCATCGTCAGCCGCACCCGGGATGAGTGGGCGGAGACCTTCGCGGGCACCGACGCGTGCGTGACCCCCGTCCTGTCCTTCGGCGAGGCCGCCCAGGCCCCGCACCTCACCGCCCGGGAGACGGTGATCACGCTGGACGGGATCCCGCAGGCCGCGCCGGCCCCCCGGTTCTCCCGGACCCCGGCGGGCACGCCGTCCCCTCCCCCGGTCCCCGGTGGCGACACCAAGGCCGTGCTGGCCGACTGGGACGCCTGACCTGCTGTGTGCCTGACCTGCTGGCGTGCCTGACCGCCCGGAGTGGCTGAGCCAACCCGGGCCGGCCGGGCTGGGCCCTTACGAGGCCAGGTGGCGGCTGATGACCAGGCGCTGGATCTGGTTCGTGCCCTCGAAGATCTGCATGATCTTCGCCTCGCGCAGGTACCGCTCCACCGGGAACTCCTGGCTGTAGCCGTAGCCGCCGAGGACCTGGACCGCGTCCGTGGTCACCTTCATGGCCGCGTCGGTCGCGACCAGCTTGGCCACGCTGGCCTGCTGGCTGTACGGGCGCCCGGCGTCCCGGCGCCGCGCCGCATCCAGGTAGGTCGCCCGCGCCGAGCCCACCGCGGCCGCCATGTCCGCCAGCAGGAACGCCAGGCCCTCATGGTCGATGATCCGCAGGCCGAACGTCCGCCGCTGCTTCGCGTAACCGGCCGCGTAGTCCAGGGCGGCCTGGGCCAGCCCGGTCGCGACGGCCGCGATGCCGAGCCGTCCCGAGTCCAGCGCGCTGAACGCGATGCGCAGGCCCTGCCCCTCGGCGCCGATCCGGCGCTCCGCGGGCAGCCGGACACCGTCGTAGTGGGCGCTGGTCGTCGGCACCGCCCGCAGCCCCATCTTGCGCTCCGGCTGGCCGAAGGTCAGGCCGGGAGCCCCGGCTGGCACCAGGAAGCAGGAGACCCCCTGGCTCCCGGGACCGGTGCGGGCGAACAGCGTGTACGAGTCGGCGTTCCCGCCCCCGGTGATCCACGCCTTGGTGCCGGTGATGACGTAGCCCCCGGCGTCCCGCTCCGCCTGGCAGGCCAGCGCGGCCGCGTCCGAGCCCGCCTGCGGCTCCGACAGGCTGTACGCCCCGAGCATCCCCCCGCCCAGCAGGTCAGGCAGCCACCGCTGCTGCTGGTCCGCGGCGCCGAAGGCCGCCAGCGGGAAACACGACAGGCCGTGCACGCTCACCGTGACGGCGACCGCGGCCCACCGCATGGCCAGCTCCTCCAGGACCTGGAGATACACCTCGTACGGCTGGCCGCCGCCGCCCAGCGACTCCGGGTACGGCAGCCCGAGCAGGCCCGCCGCGCCGATGATTTTGAAGACCTCGCCGGGGAAGGTCTCGCTGGCCTCCGCCTCGGTGACGCGGGGCGCGAGCTCCCGGTCGGCTAGCTGCCGGGTTAGGTCGAGCAGGTCAGCGGCCTCGGGGCTGGGCAGCATCCGGTCCACGGTCATGACGAGCTCCTGGCGGCCCGGGGTCAGGACGGCGCGCTGGCAGGCGCGTCTGCACCATGCCCGCTGCCATCCCAGCCAACCACGGCCAGGAATAGCTGAACGATTTGCGTTCAGTAATCTGGATCTATATCCTGATCGGGGACCGTTCAGCAATAGCGCTGCACCAGGGCCATGGCCAGCTAGCAGGGGGCGCGGGTGAGTACGGCACGAGTGGGCACCGTCCCGGTTCGCACGGGGCCGGTGAGCACCGTCCCGGTTAGCACCGTCCTGGTTAGCACGGGGCCGGCTAGCACGGGGCATGTGACTCACGGAAGACCCCGCGACCCCGCGGTGGACCGCCGCATCGCGCAGGCCGCACTCGAACTGTTCGCGGACACGGGCTGGGCCGGGTTCGCGATGGAGACGGTCGCACGCCGGGCCGGCGTCGGCAAGGCCTCGGTGTACCTGCGCTGGAACACCAAGGAAGCACTGCTGGCCGACGCGGTGACGTGGCGGCTGGCCCGGGTGGCCGACGTGGATACCGGCACGCTGCACGGCGACCTGGTCGAACTGGCCACCCAGGTCCTCGACCTCTACGTGGGCGACACCGGCCGCGCCGCGCTGCGGCTGGGGCTGGAGGCGGCCGCGATCCCGGGAGTGGCCGAGCACTACGAGGCGATGCGGCAGGCCGAGATCCTGGCCGCCCGGGCCATCGTCCGCCGGGGCATCCGCCGCGGTGAGCTGGCCCCCGGTACCTCGGTCACGCTCCTCCTGGACACGCTGGTCGGCGGGGCCATGATGCACGCGACCAGCACTCCCGCGCACCGCCGCGCGGACCTGGCCCGCAAGACCGGCACTCAGGCCGAGCGGCTCGTCAATTTCCTGATGCGCGCGGTCAGCGCCCCTGCGGCGGGCGGGGCATGAGCCTTCCCGAGGTGACCAGGGGCCTTCAGGTGACCGGGACCGCGCAGCGCGAGGCCTGGCGGGCCCGGGTGCTCCCGCCCGTCGAGGAAGTCCGGCCGGGGTTGTGGTCGGTGCCGGTCCCCATCCCGGGCAACCCGCTCCGCTACACGCTGAGCTACGCGTTCACCGCCGACGCGGGCGCGGTCATTGTCGATCCCGGCTGGGACTCCGCGGACGGCCGGCGGGCTCTCACGGCCGGGCTCGCGGCCGCCGGGGTCACGCCGGGCGACGTCTCCGGGGTGGTCGTCACCCACGTGCACCTGGACCATCACGGGCTGAGCGGCTGGGTGCGGGAGACCAGCGGGGCCTGGATCGCGATGCACGCCGCGGAGGCCGAGACCCTCCCGTCCCGGCTCGCCCGGCAGCAGGAGCCCGGCTCCGACCAGGGCTGGCTGCGCGGCCACGGCGTCCCCGAGGAAGACCTGCCCATCCTGGTCATAGACGCGGCCCGGATGAGCAGAGTGCTCAACATGCCCGAGCCCGACTGGTTCGTGGCCGACGGTGAGCGGCTGCCCATCGCCGGCCGGGAGGTGCGGGCCATCTGGACGCCCGGGCACACCCCCGGTCACCTCTGCTTGCATGACGCGGCCGCGGGCGTGCTGCTCACCGGCGACCACATGCTGCCCCGGATCACCCCTAACATCAGCGTGCACGGCGGGCGGGACACCGACCCGCTGAGCGATTACCTGGCCTCGCTGGCCCGTACCGGAAGCTTCGCGGCTGAGGAGGCGCTGCCGGCGCACGAGTACCGGTTCCGCGGCCTCGACGTCCGCTCGGCCGCGCTCATCGCCCACCACCACGAGCGCGGGGCCGAGATCCTGCACGTGATCGACCGGCTGGAAGAGCCCACCGCGTGGGCCATCGCCAGCCAGCTGACCTGGTCACGCGGCTGGGCGGCGCTGCAGGGCATGCTGCGCCGGATGGCGCTCGCCGAGACCGTCGCCCACCTGCACTACCTCGCCGTTACCGGGGAGGTCCGGCGCCGTCCGGGGACGCCGATGCGCTGGGCGCGGGCCAGCGCCTGACCGGGCCAGCCTCTCGCCGCGGCCACGGCGCACTGATCTGGCCCTGGAGTGATGCGCCCGGTGTCGCGGGTGCGCCTTACTGGTTGACGGGGTGGCTCGAGGCGAGCGCCGCCCCGACCTGGTCGGCGAACGCGACGGCCAGGAGCCGCTGTTCGAGGCTGGGCTGCGCGCCGGGGGCCGGCGTCATCAGGAACCGGCCCTGGAGGATGCCGCCGCTTTCCACCAGCAGCTCCGTGTCCCCGCCGCGGGGCAACCCGGCCTGGTCCGTGTCCGCCGCCTGGCGCCCGGACGTGACCGTCCCGTCGTGCTGCAAGCGGGCGGGCTGGCCGATCCCGGCCACCCCGTACTGGAAACGGCACGACTGCAGGGCCAGCAGCCCGGTGAGCTGCCTGGTCACCTGGTCGATCAGATCCGACGGTGAGCCGCCGGCCGCCACCGCCTGCGCGGCGGCGCTGATCCCGTCCAGGTAGCCGGCCCGCCTGCTGGCGGTGGCGTGCTGGCGGCGGCCCCAGACCGCGAGCTCGGTGACCGCTACCCCGATGACCAGCAGCAGCAGGGTGGTCTCGATGTCCGCCCGGCGGAAGATGGAGAACCGCTCGTAGGGCCGGGTCAGGAAGAAGTCGAACCAGACCGCCGCCGACAGGGCCGCGACGAAGCCGGCCAGCCGGTAACCGTTCGCGGCGACCGCCACCACCAGCAGGATCAGGACCAGCGCGGCGTCGGTATTGGGGAAACTGGCGCGCCAGGGCACCAGGATCGCCGCCAGGGCCAGCGGGGCCGCGAACGCGGCCACCAGGGCCAGGCGGTCCCGGCCCGGCATCCGCCAAGTCCGCATAGCACCGTCCTAACACAGCTGCCGCCGGCCGGCCAGCCCGTGAGAAGGTGCTGGCCACACAGGACTGGCCACACCGGACTGGCCGCACCGGGCAGGATTACGTGCCGCCACCCGGGTGGCCCGGCGGGACCGGCAGGCGCGGTCGGGGATCCTGCTGCTCCCGGGCGCCGTCCCGCGGTGAGTCATCCGGCCCGGAACGCTCCCGCTCCCGCTGCTCAAGCAACTGATCTATCTGCCGTTGCAGGAGGTTCAGCGCGGCGAGGTTCCGCTCCGCGTGACCATAGGCCATGACCTTCTCCTCGGCTCAGTCCCCCGCGGCCGGGCGACCCGCGGGACCGCTGCGCTGACCAGCTAACCGCGCGGGCGGCCGGAAGCCCAGGGCCGTTCCGCCCCGGCCCCGGCCCGAAGGTCCCCGCGTGTCATCAATAAGAAACACGGCCGAAATCATCAGTTGTGAGGCTGCGGCCAGGATGTGCCTGCGTATACCCCTGTTGACCCCCCAGGAGCACCGCGGATGACTGACACCCTGGACACCACGACCGTTGCGGCCACCGTCGAGCGGCAGAAGCTGCAGCGCCACTTCGGCCGCTTCGACATCCTGTTCTTCCTCATCTGCACCATCGTCGGGGTGGACACCATCGCCACCGTGGCGCAGGGCGGCGGCCAGGCCTTCACCTGGATGATGATCTTCGCGGTGGTGTTCTTCGTGCCGCAGGCGCTCCTGTTCGCCGAGCTGGGCGCGGCGTTCCCGGAGGAGGGCGGCCCGTACTACTGGACCCGGCTGGCCTTCGGGCACCTGGCCGGGGCAGTGAACAACTTCCTGTACTGGATCACCAACCCGGTGTGGATCGGCGGCTCGCTCACCATCACCTGCATCACCGCCGTCGAGGTGTTCTTCAACCACGGCGCGAACGTGTCCACGCCGGTGTGGTTCATCATCGCGCTGGCGTTCGTCTGGCTGTCGGTCCTGGCCGCCATCATGTCGTTCAGCAAGGCCAAGTGGCTGCCGACCGCCGGGGCCTTCGCCCGGTTCATCGTGCTCGGCGTGTTCACCCTCTCGGTGATCATCTTCGCGGCCAAGCACGGCGCGCATGGCCTCGGGGCCAGCAGCTACCAGCCGTCGGCGAGCGGGTTCGTGCTGCTCGTCGGCGTGCTGCTGTTCAACTTCGTCGGGTTCGAGCTGCCCAGCAGTGCCGGGGAGGAGATGACCAACCCGCAGCGCGACGTGCCGTTCGGGATCGCCCGCTCCGCGGTGGCCAGCGTGGTGCTGTACGCGCTGCCCGTGATCGGCATCCTGATCGTGCTGCCGTCTAGCGCGATCACGAACTTCAGCGGGTTCGTGAGCGCGATCCAGGACGTCTTCACCGTCTACGGCGGTCACGTCAGCCCGGACGGCAGCGCTTCGCTGACCGGGGCCGGGCTGGTGCTCGGGGACGCCTGCGCGATCCTGTTCATCCTGTGCCTGCTCACCTCGGGCGTGACCTGGATCATGGGATCGGACCGGGCGCTGGCCGTGTCCTGCTACGACGGGGCAGGCCCGCGGGCACTCGGGGTGATCAGCGCCAAGTACGGCACCCCCGTCCGGGTCAACGTGTTCAGCGGGGTCGTGGCCACCATCGTGGTCGTGCTCGCGCACCAGATCACCAGCGGCAACGCCGCGAAGTACTTCGACGCGGTGCTCGGCGTGACCATCTCCACCACACTGATCAGCTACCTGCTCATCTACCCGGCGCTGTGGAAGCTGCGGCGCAGCCACCCGGACACGCCCCGGCCGTTCAAGATGCCCTGGTACCGTCCGCTGACCGTGCTGCTGATGGTGCTGGTGGCCATCGCCAGCATCCAGCTCATCGCCCCGGGGCTGGGCAGTTCCTGGTTCGGCAGTGACTTCATCCCCTCAGGCTGGACCTACCCGCAGCGGTTCACCTACCTGTGGACCGAGGTCATCCCGGTGCTGGTCTTCGTGGTCATCGGAACGGCTTTCTGGTGGATGGGCCGGCGGACCCGGGCCCAGGCGGTCCCGGATGTGACGCCGCTGCCCTGAGCCGGCCCGCGCGGCACGCGGCCCACCTCCTCCAAGATTCCTGCCGCCGGCGGGAAGATTCGGCTGACGAACCGGTTGTACGTAGCGGAGGAAGCTCCGGGTACGCCGTGAACGAGCCGAGCTGGGGGTGCGAACTAGTGGAAGCGGCGATCGTCCTGGCCCTGATGGCCAGCTTCTGCACGGCCACCTCCTCGGTCTGCCAGCGTCTCGGCGCCCGGAACAGCGGGTCCTCGGGCTTCGACATCTACCTGCTGTTCCGGCTGGTCCGCCAGCCGGTCTGGCTGCTCGGCCTGATCAGCATGATCATCGGGTTCATCCTGCAGATCAGCGCCCTGCACTTCGGCGCGCTGGCCCTGGTCCAGCCGATCCTGGCGCTGGAGCTGATCTTCGTGTTCGGCTACATGGCGGTGATCGGCTCGCGCAGCGTGAAGCGGCGCGACTGGCTGGCCGCGATCGCTATGTGCGCCGGGCTGGGCCTGTTCCTGCTGGCCGCGTCGCCCTCGGGCGGGGGGCTGCACGCGCCCGGCACCCTGTGGTGGCTGGCCGGCCTGGCGTCGCTGGGCGTGGTCCTGGTGGCCCTGGCCGTCGCCTTTGGCCTGGGCCGGCGGCCTGGCGCCGCGCCGTCCCGCCGGGCGGCGGTGCTCGGTGCGGCCACCGGAGTCGCCTGGGGTTTCGTGGCCGCGGTGATCAAGGAACTCAGCTCGCACCTGGGCGACGGCCTCGACGCCATCGTGACCAACTGGTCCCTGTACGTCCTGGTCGGCGCGGGAGCAGCCACCCTGCTGCTGGCCTCGCACGCCCTGGCGGCCGGCCCGCTAGCGGCGTCGCAGCCCGGATTCACCATCCTCGACCCCCTGTCGGCCAGCCTGCTCGGGCTGTTCCTGTTCAGTGAGCACATCCAGACCGGAGTGCTGGACCTGGCCGTCGAGGCCCTGGCCCTGGCCCTGATCGTCGGCGGCGTCTCGGCGCTCAGCCACAGCCACCTCATCGTGGGCGAAGACGACCCCACGTCCATCCGCGCCGGCGAGTTCGCCACCAGCCGCTAACCGGGCCAGTGCGACCCGGCGGGGCAGCCACGTAGGGTACTGCGGGTGGAGCTGGTCATTGAGGATGCGGTCGTCGTCACGATGGGACCGGGAGACGAGACGGCCGGGGCCATGCTGGTCCGGGACGGCCGGATCGCCGCCGTCGGCGGGCCCGCGCAGGTGCGGGCGGCCGCGGCCCCGGGGGCGCAGGTGGCCAGGCTGGACGGGGCCACCGTGGTCCCTGGCCTGATCGACGCGCACTGCCACGTCGCCGACGTCGGCTACCTGGCCGCGGGAGCCGACTGCAGCCAGCCCGCCGCGCCCGACATCCCGGCCATCGCGGCCCGGCTGCGCGAGGCCGGCGGCCGCACCCCGGAAGGCTCCTGGGTGACCGGGAGCGGGTACGTCGAGTACCAGCTGCGCGAGGGCCGGCACCCCACCCGGGACGACCTGGACCAGGCCGTGCCGGACCGCCCGGCCGTGCTGTACCACACGTCGCTGCACGCCTGCGTGCTCAACAGCGCGGCGCTGCGGGCGGCCGGGTTCGCGGACACGCAGCCCGATCCCCCGGGCGGCACCTTCGGCCGCGACCGTGAGGGCCGCCTCGACGGCGTGGTGTTCGAGGGCCCTATGTTCGCGATCCTCGAACGCAACCTGCGGGACGACATCACCCGGATGACCGCCGCGGAACGGGCCCGTCTCATGGAGCGGGCCGGGCAGCACCTCGCGTCGCTCGGCATCACCGCGGCCTGCGACGCGGACCTGCGCCGGGACACGTTCGGCGCGTTCGCCGAGGCGGACCAGGCCGGGGCGCTGCACCAGCGGATCTACGGCCTGGTCGTGCACGACCAGGTGGACTGGCTGCTCGGCGAGGGCCTGCAGGGCCGCCACTCCGGCCGGCTGGCCACCGAGGCGGTGAAGATCTGGGCCGACGGCGGGATGAGCAGCCGCACCGCGGCCATCCACGGCACCTACCCGGTCCCGCCGCACGGGTCGGGCATCCTGTTCTTCACCCGGGACGAGCTGACCGCGATGATCCGCGAGTTCGACGCCCGCGGGTTCCAGGTCGCCGTGCACGCCCAGGGGGACCGGGCCATCGAGACCGTGCTGGACGCCTACACCACGGTGCTGGCCGACCCGGGGCTGGCCTGCCCGGGCTGGCCTGCCCGGGGCTGGCCGGCCCGGACTGGCCTGCCCGGGACTGGGTACCTCAGGCCGGGGCCGGAACCCGCGGCGGCACCGGATCGAGCACGCCGGGGCGATGTACCCGCCGCTGGCCGCCCGGGCCGCGGACCTCGGCATCGTGATCGTCAGCCAGCCCGGGTTCCTCTCCAGCCTGGGGGACGGGTTCGCGGCCGCGTTCCCCGGCCACGGCGATCAGCTCTACGCGTTCGGGTCCTGGCGCCGGGCGGGCCTCACCGTGGCCGGGTCCTCCGATGCCCCGGTCATCAGCGCCGCGCCGCTGCTCGGGCTGCGCGACGCCGTGATCCGCCGCACGGCGGCCGGGCAGGTGCTCGGGCCCGGCGAGCGGCTCACGGCCCGGGACGCGCTCGCCCTGTACACCACGCAAGCCGCCGCCGCCATGCACCGGGACAGCGAGATCGGCTCCCTGGAGCCGGGCAAGCGGGCCGACTTCGTGGTGCTGGCCGACAACCCGCTCACCGCCGCCCCGGAGCGGATCGCGGACATCCCGGTGCTGGCCACCGTCGTGGACGGGACGCCCACCTACCAGTCCGGCGGCGTCCTGGTTCCGGGGCGCTGACCGCCGGGCCACAGCCGGGCTCAGGCGTCCCGGCGGGAGATCACGACCCCGGCGACGGCCAGGGCCGCTGCCGCCCACCCGGCCACCACCACCAGGGACCAGGCCGGCGCGAGCATGTCCGTCTTCGGGTGCAGCGACACGAGCTGCTGGGCCGCGGTGAGCGGGAGGAACCGGTCGATCCGGCCGTTCCAGGGGTGCGGCAGCAGGCTCAGGATTTCCGGGATCAGGTAGGTCAGCGCGACGGCCACGGCGATGGCGGCCGCCGTGGACCGCAGCGCCACCCCCAGCCCCAGGCCCAGCAGCGCCACGATGACCAGGTAGAACCCGCCGGCCAGGATCGCGCCCGGGACCCCGGGATGGGCCAGGGACAGGCCCCGGTGATGACCCGAGAGGATCGCCTGGGTCAGGAAGAACGAGGCGAACGCGAGCACTTCCCCCGCGGCCAGGGCCACCGCCCCCGCGGTGGCGGCCTTGGCCGCGAGGACCGCCCGGCGCCGCGGCACCGCCACGAACGTGGTGGCGATCAGCCCGGTCGACTGCTCCGCGGTGAAGGCCAGCACACCGAGGACGGCCAGGGCGAGCTGCGCGACCGGGAAGCCGCTGAAGCTCAGCGTGAGCGCGTCGGGCAGCGGCGGGCTGCCGGCCTGGCGGGTGGGCGGCGACGGTCGTGGTGACGTACGCGCCCAGGGCGCTCAGGCCGACGGCCAGGACCGCCGCGATGGCCAGCGCCGCGTAGGTGGAGCGGACCGACCAGAGCTTGATCCACTCCGACGCGAGCACGTCGCGCGCGCGGACGGCGGCGCGCGGGGCGGTGTGGCCAGGCCGCATGGTGCGGGCGGGCCGCACGGGCGGGGCTGGGGCGATCATCGGGCCGGCACTCCTTCCCCGGCGGGGGCCGCGGCCCCCGGAGCCGCGGTCCGGTACTCCGCGGCGTCGCCGGTGATATCGAGGTAGGCGTCCTCCAGCGAGGCGTGCCGCGGGACCAGTTCGTGGACGGGCAGGCCGTGGGCGGCGGCCAGGTCCGCGATGGCCGGTGCGTCCAGGCCGGCCACCGCCAGGCCACCGCCGGGTTCGTCCGTGACCGTGGCGCCGTGCCCGGTGAGCAGCGCGGCCAGGTCAGCCGGACGGGGCGAGCGGACCAGCACGTCACGGCGCCCGCGGGACTCCACGAACCGGTCTGTGGGCGTGTCCGCGATCAGCCGGCCACGGCCGATGATGATCAGGTGATCGGCGGTCAGCGCCATCTCGCTCATCAGGTGGCTGGACACGAAGACCGTGCGGCCCTCCCCCGCCAGCGCCCTGAAGAGCTGGCGGATCCAGTGGATCCCCTCGGGGTCCAGGCCGTTGGCGGGCTCGTCGAACATCAGCACCGCCGGGTCGCCGAGCAGCGCGGCGGCGATGCCGAGCCGTTGCTTCATGCCGAGCGAGAAGCCCCCGGCCCGGCGCCGCGCCACCGCGTCCAGGCCGGTCAGCTCCAGGACCTCGGTGACGCGGCTGGCGCCGATGCCGTTGCTGCGCGCGATCGAGCGCAGGTGATGCCAGGCGGACCGCCCGGGGTGCACCGCGTTCGCGTCGAGCATCGCGCCCGCCTCATGCAGCGGGCGGACGATCCCCCGGTAGGGACGCCCCCCGACGAGCGCGCGGCCCGTCGCCGGGGCGTCCAGGCCCAGGATGATCCGCAGCGTGGTGGTCTTGCCCGCGCCGTTCGGCCCGAGGAAGCCCGTCACCCGCCCCGGGCGGACCGTGAAACTCAGCCCGTCGACCGCGGTGACCGGGCCGAAGCGCTTGCTCAGGTCGCTCACCTCGATCATGGCCGGGGGGCCTTGAAGTAGGCGGAGGAGGCGGCCTGCCACAGCCGGATAACCGCGATCAGGCCGAACGCCCAGATCACCAACGCGAGGATCTTGACCGGGACCGCCACGGGATTGATCAGCCCCCCGAAGGCATCCAGGGTGCCGATGCCGAACAGCACTGTGCCCGTGATCCGGGCCCAGTTCTTCCCGGCCCGGCAGGCCCGGGCGATGAAGATCCACGCCGCGATGGCGATCAGGCCCCCGACAACCGCCGCGATCAGGAGAACGTGCTGCTCCGTGGTGACCTGGCTCGCGGTGAGGTTCGGGAAGCGCTTCTCGATGGCCGTCTTGGTCGAGCCGACCGTCACGATGGACGCGATCAGGTAGATCAGGCTGACGGCCGCCCCGCCGTACATGGCCTTGACAGCCTGGCGCACAGACTGCGGGACGGTACGCGGCGGGGTGTCGGGCATCTGCGTGGCACCCGGGTACGGCTGGTACATGTGCTGTTCCTTTCTGGGGGGTGATTTCGCGAGGTGAACGGGTGACTTCTGGCGTGGTGGCCAGAGCGGGCCTGGACGCCCGGGCGGCGGAGCGCCGGGGCCGGCCAGCAGGCAGGGCTAGCGGGTGGCCCGGGCTCCGGATCGGAGCAGCCGGTCGCTGAGCGGGCTCAGCCAGATCAGCCGGCTGGCCAGGATTACCTGGACCTGGCCGGTGCGGATGTGCAGGCGCAGCATCGTGCTGGCCGGCGGGGCCGCTCCGGCGTGCACGGCGAGGTCGCCCCGGGGGCTGATGATCCAGCCGAGCCCCATCCGCTGCCCGCCGGGCATCGGGTCGGTCTGTGGCCTGACCGCCTCGCCGGCGAGTTCGGCGGGCAGCAGCGACGACCAGCCCGTGCCCAGGCGCACGAGCTCCGCCGCGGTGCACCACAGCCCGCCGATCGCGGGCAGGACGCAGACCACGGCGGGGACGGGGGCGATCGCACCGGACGCGTTCACCGTGTACCCGGTCACCAGGTCCGGGCCGAGGTCCGCGGCGCGGGCCGGGAACGAGGGCCCGGTCAGCCCGAGCGGGCCCAGGACCAGGCGGGTCACTGCCTCGGCGTACGGGATCCCGGTGACGTCGGCGATGAGCTGGCCGAGCACGGCGTAGCCGCCGTTGCTGGGCCGGACCGCCCCCCGCGGGCCGCTGCAGGCCACCACCGGGCCGGTGACGCTGACCAGGTCAGGAACGTGATCGGCGAGGAGCTCGGATGGTTCGGGGCTGTCCACTCCCGCGGTATGGGTGAGCAGCTCGCGGACGGTGACCGTGGCGTCCTCGAGGCGCACGGTGGCGATCTGGTCATTGACCGGGGAGTCGAGGGCGATCCGGCCCTCGGCGACGAGGCACAGCACGGCCGTGGCCGTGAGCAGGGCGGAGCCGCAGTAGGCGGGCCAGCGGCAGGCGGGGCCGAGCGGCTCACCCCGGTCCAGGTCAGCCCAGCCCTTGGTGACCAGCCACGGCGTCGCACCGGGGTGGCCGCCGGCGATCGTGAGACCGGGCAGGCCCAGCTCGCCGGCCGCCTCGTCGGCGATCTGGGCCACCCCCGCCGGGACGTCGCCGGTCATCCGGGCCTGCGTGGGCGCGGCCATCCTGGGGTCGGTGATCCGCCGCCCGAGCGGGACGGCCATGAGCCCGGTCAGCCGGTGCGGCGGGTCCGGGGCGACCGTCGCGAAGACGTCGAGGCCGCCGATCCGCACCTGCGCGGTCAGCGGGGTCTGGGTCACGACGGCGAGTTCCTCGCGCAGCATGGGGGCCGCGCTGCTGATCACGGCGATCAGCTCGGGCCCGGGGCGCACGGCCAGGAACTCCGGCGCGAAATGCTGGCGCAGTTCAGGCGGGCCGGGGGGCGTCCAGTCAGGCTGGTCCGCCTGCCGGAACCGGGCGACCAGCCAGCTCAGATGGGGCAGCACCTGGCAATCGGGGGCGGACTGATCACAGACACGCTGCTTCAGCGCGGTCCAGCTGGGCAGCCCGTGCTCCCAGGCGATGGCGATCTGCGCGTCGTGCAAGGCGGGAAATTCACCCGCGCCGAGACGGCGCTTGGCCTCCAGCTTCAGGTACCGGAGGCTCGGCTGGGCCGGCAGCGGACGTGACCCACCGGACGCGGAACCGCGAGGCATGGCAGCCCTTCCTCATGCCCGCAGGTCCGCTTGTACCGGGCAGGAAAGACTAGCCGTCCACCGTCATCTGACTACCGGTGAGCTTGCAGCTCTGCCTGCGGACCTAGAGGCGACCGGAACCGCCAGGACCAACCATACTCCTTCCAGGATTTCCCGCGATCCCTAGGATTTCCCGCGATCCCGCGGGGCGCCGGCGGTGCCGCCCCGGGTCAGGGCGACCGGGTCCACCACCCGGTCGAAAAGCTCCTCGCTGACCCCATTGGCCAGGGCCGCCTCCCGCAGGGTCAGGTCGTGGTCGATGGCGTAGTGCGCGATGACCGAGGCCTGGTCGTAGCCGATCACCGGGGACAGGGCGGTGACCATCATGACCGAGCGCTCGATGTTCGCGGTGAGCGTGGCCTCGTTGAGCTGGGTGCCCTCGATCATGAACTCGCGCAGGTGATCGCACATATCCGCCATGATCAGCGCGGAGTGCAGGTAGTTGCTGATGATGATGGGCCGGAACGCGTTCAGCTCGAAGTTGCCCTCGGCTCCCCCCATCGTGACGGCCACGTCGGACGCGATGACCTGGATGGCGACCATCAGCATGGCCTCGGCCTGGGTCGGGTTGACCTTGCCCGGCATGATCGACGAGCCGGGCTCGTTGGAGGGCAGGAGCAGCTCGCCGAGGCCCGTCCGGGGACCTGAGCCCAGCCAGCGCAGGTCGTTGGCGATCTTGAACAGGGTGACGGCCGCCGCCTTGAGCCCGCCGTGCGCCCGGACCATCCGGTCCAGGGTGGCCTGGGCGGTGAACTTGTTGCCCGCGGTCTGGTAGGGGTCGCCGGTCATCGAGGCGATCTCCGCGGCGGCCTCCGCCCCGAAGCCTTCCGGCGCGTTCAGCCCGGTGCCGACGGCGGTCCCGCCCATGGCCAGCGGCAGCAGCCCGTGGGTGACGTGCTCGACCTCGGCGATCGCATCGTCCAGCGCGCCCGCGTACCCGGACCACTCCTGGCCGACGGTCAGCGGGGTCGCGTCCTGCAGATGAGTCCGGCCGATCTTGACGACGCCGGCCCATTTCTCGGCGTTGGCCGCGAGGGCGTCCCGCAGCCGGCGCAGCGCGGGGATCGTCCGCCTGGTGGCCATGGTGTAGGCGGCGATGTGCATCGCGGCCGGGAACGTGTCGTTGCTCGACTGGGCCATGTTGACGTGGTCGTTGGGGTGCACCGGCCGCTGCGAGCCGAGCGTGCCGCCGGTCAGCTGGATGCACCGGTTGGCGATGACCTCGTTCACGTTCATGTTGGAGTGGGTGCCGGAGCCGGTCTGGAACACATGCAGCGGGAATTCGCTGTCCAGCTCCCCGCGGATGATCTCATCGCAGACCCGCTCGATGAGCTGGCCCATCCACTCCGGCAGCCGGCCCGACCGGGTGTTGATCAGGGCTGCGGCCTTCTTCACGTAGCCGTAGGCGTGGTACACCTCGGCCGGCATCTTGTCGTGGCCGACGCTGAAGTGCTCCAGGCTGCGCTGGGTCTGGGCGCCCCAGTACCGGCCGGCCGGCACCTCGACCCGGCCCAGGCTGTCGAACTCCGCCCGCGTCCCGGTCGCATCGAGCCCGATGGGGAGATCGAGGATTTCCGGAGCCGCGTCCCTGCCCTCAGCCATAACGCCAGGCTACCGTCCGGTACCGCGAGGCTACGGCCCCAGATCACCGGGTACCAGCGCCCGGCCCGGCGCTCACCCGCCCGGCCGCTCACCCGCCCGGCCGGCCGCTCAGCTGGGCGCAGGCCCGCAGGCTGGCGTAGTGCGCGGCGGCACGGCGCGCCTGGGCCCCGCGCAGGACGACCGGCTGGCCGGTGCGGGACACGACCGCGGGGATGAAACGGTCGGTCAGCGGCGCGTGCGGGTGCAGCGTGAGTTCCAGCACCCCGGTGGCGGTGCTGTAGGAGTGCTCCCACCACAGGAAGTTGCCCATGCCGTAGGCCACGAACGTGTGCCCCAGCCAGCCCGATCCCTGCAGCATGTGGGCGTGCGCCCCGATGATGATGCTGGCCCCCGCCGCGGCCAGCTGCGGGGCCAGCGACAGCTGGTTCGGGTCGGGGCACGCCTCACCCTCGGTCCCCCAGTGCATGAACACGACGACGACCGGGGCAACCTTCCTGGCCGCCCGGACGGCCGCGAGGGTGCGGGGCAGGTTGATCGCGTTGGCCTCCCCGGGCCGGGACCGGGTGGCCACCCAGGAGGACGCGAGCTCCGCGACCTGCGACACCCCGATGACGGCGATCTTCACGCCGTTGACCGTCGTCACGTACGGGGCCCACGCCGCGGCGGCGTCCGCGCCTATCCCCACGTACGGGAACCGGGCGGCCCGGGCGGCGGCGAGCGTGTCCGCCAGGCCGACCTGGCCGTAGTCGAGGACGTGGTTGTTGGCCATGGTGACCATGTCGACCCCGGCGTCGCGGAGCGCGGTGAACGCCTCCGGGGTGGTGCGGAAGTGGTAGGTCTTCGGCTGCGGCAGGCCCCGGCTGGTCACCGCGGTCTCCAGGTTCACCGCGGCGAAGCCGGCGGACTTCAGCACCGAGGTGATCGGCCCGAACGCGGTCGCGGGGTCGTGCAGCAGCCGCGCGGTGCGGCCGGTGAAGTGCACGTCCCCGGCGAACGCCAGGGTGACGGTCCCCGTGGTGCCGGTCCCCGGGCCGGCCGTGGCCGGCGACGCCCCCGGTGATCCTGGCGCGCGGAGGGTGGCCACCGGGCGGGCGGCCGTCCGGGCCGCGGCCGGGGCGGCGGCCGGGGCCTGCGTCCCGGAACAGGCGGCGGCGAGCAGCGCCAGGAGGCCAGTTGCTACAGCAAGCAATCGCCTGGTGACCACTAGCACAGCCTAGCCACGTGGACGCACCCGGCTACCCTTTCCCGGGATTGAACACCCCGCGCGGGTCGAGGGCCTGGCGCACCGCCTGCTGCAGCGCGAGGGATCCCGGGTCGAGTTCGCGGCGCATCCCGTCCCGCTTCAGGAGCCCGACCCCGTGCTCGCCGGTCACCGTGCCGCCCAGCGCGATGGCCGCGTCGAGGAACTCCTCGAACGCGGCCTGGGCGGCGGCCCGCGCGGCGTCGTCACCCGGCGGCGTGACGATCAGCGGGTGCAGGTTCCCGTCCCCGGCGTGGGCGATCGTCGCGATCTGCACGCCACGGCGGGCCGCGATCATCTCGATCTGGGCCAGCATGGCCGGGACCGCGGAGCGCGGGACGCAGACATCCTCGGTGAGCACCGGACCTAGCCGCTCGAACGCCGGGTAGGCCAGCCGCCGGGCCTCGAACAGCGCCTCGGCCTCGGTGTCGTCGGTGGACTGCGCGACCCACAGCGCACCCGCGTCCGTCATGGCCCCGGCGAGCGCGTCCGACTCGGCCGCGCCGCAGTCGCCCTGCGTGTCCACCCGGGCCAGCAGCAGCGCCGCCGCGTCCGCCTCCAGCCCCAGGTGCTTCCAGTCCTCGACGGCGGTCAGGCAGGCCCGGTCGAGGAGCTCCAGGACCGAGGGCCCCAGCCCGCGCCGGGTGATCTGCGACACGGCCTCCCCCGCGCGGACCAGGTCGGGGAACGCGCCGACGATGGTCCGCGGGGTGCCCGCGAGCGCGGGCCGCAGCCGCAGTGTCACCTCGGTGACCACGCCGAGCGTGCCCTCGGAGCCGACGAACAGCCCGACCATGTCCAGGCCGGCCACGCCCTTGGTGGTGCGGCGGCCGAGCCGGACCGCGTCGCCGTAGGCCACCGGCCCGCCCGCGCCGCCCCGCCCGCACCGGCCCCGGGGCCGCCGGCCCTGGGGCCGCCGACCACGGGGCCGCCGACCACGGCGCGCAGGCCCAGCACGTAGTCGCGGGTCACGCCGTACTTCAGGCAGCACAGGCCGCCCGCGTTGGTGGCGACGTTGCCGCCGATCGTGGACCAGGGCGCGCTGGCCGGGTCGGGCGGGTACCACAGGCCGTACCCGGCCACGGCCGCCTTCAGGTCGTCGTTGACCACCCCGGGCTGCACGACGCAGAGCAGGTTGTCCGGGTCGATCTCGATGATGCGGTTCATCCGGGCCAGGTCGAGGACCACGCACCCGTCAACCGCGTTGGCGCCGCCGGACAGCCCGGTGCCGGCCCCCCGCGGGACGACGGCCGCACCCAGTTCCGCGCAGATCTGCACGACGCGGCGGACCTCGGCTTCCGAGCGGGCCCGCACTCCGGCGGCGGCCCGGCCGGCCGGTGCCCACTCGGCCTCGTCGTGGGACATGGCCGCGAGGATCTCGGGATCGGCGACGATGCGGTCCCCGGGCAGGACCCGGCTCAGCGCCTCGACCAGCCGCCCCGCGCCGGCCGCGCCCGCCTCACCCGCGCCCGCCTGGCCCGCCCCGCCCGCTGCCCGCACTGACTTCACCTAACGACTTTACCGGCCGGCAGCCGGCCGGGCGGGCGCGCCGGGCCCGGGGGCCGGCGATCGCACCAGGCCCCGGGCCCGTGGCCGACCTGGCGCGTTTGTGATTCGTAAGAACTCAAATCACGCTTTCCCCGCCGGACGGGCGGACCGCCCTCCTACCCTGATAACGCACGTGCCCTTGGAGCGGGACAACGCCGGAGCGGGTCACCTCACGAAGGGCCGAGAACGTGTTCCAGCACGGGAAAGCCGTACGCCGCGCCGCAACGTCAGGCGCCGCCCTGTCCCTGGCCGTAGCCGGGCTGCTGGCCGGGGCGCCTGGCGCGGCCGCCGCCGCACACTCGGGTCCCACCACCCCGACGTCGTTCAACGCGCCCGCCTACACCTGCACGATCACCGCCGGGGCCCACTCGGTGAACCGGATGGCCCGGATCCCGATCCAGCTGCGGGACAGCGGGCCAGCCACGGTGGGCTCGACCGACACGGTCACGCTCTCGTCGCCGGCCACCGCCCTGGGCGGCCCGTTCCCCGCGGGCACCTCCGCGGTCGGCTTCAGCGGCGCGCTGCCGGTCATGGGCGCGCAGACCGACAGCGTCCCGCTCACCGGGACCATGACGGACAACGGCGGCGGCCTGTTCAGCGTGAGCGGGCCGCTCATGCTGAACGCGGCCGGGCTGGACCACGTCCTGCCGCCCACCCGGTTCACCGTCACCATCCATGCGGCCGCCGTCGTCTCGGTCGTCGTGACGTGCGTCCTGGTGACCACCATGACCGCGAGCATGCCGGCGGCCGTCGCGGTGCAGGTCACCCGGACCGCGGCCACCGTCCCGCTGACGGCCGGGGCCACGCCTACCGCCGCGCCCAACACCGGCGGCGGGGGCAGCCTGCACCACGCCGGTGACCTTACCGGGCTCGCCGCGGGCGGGGCGGTCCTGCTCGCGGGCCTGGGTATCACGCTCGCCGGGATGCGCCGCCGGCGGCGCCAGTTCCCCGCCTGAGGCCGCCCGCACAGGAGGTGACGCAGGGATGATCGTCCCCCGCCGCTCCGGGCGGTACCGGGCTCAGTGGTCCACCCGGACCTACTACGAGGAAGGCCGCCACCGCCGCCGCCGGGCGCCCGCGATCATCCTGGGCAGCGGCCTGATGATCGGCGGCGCCCTGGTGGCCTTCCATTCCCTGGGCGGCGGCGGGCTGGCCGGCGCCGCTCTCGAGATCCCGGCCGGGGTGGGCACATCAGCGCCGCTGCCGGTGACCGCCCCGACCGCGGCGCCGCTGGCCCGGTCCGCGCCGGTGCGGATCGAGATCCCGATCCTGCATGTGTCCGCCCCGGTCATGCGGCTCGGCGTGGCGGCCGGCGGCAGCATCCAGGTGCCGCCGCTGGGGAATCACGACCTGGCCGGCTGGTACGACCGCAGCGTCACGCCCGGCCAGCGGGGCTCGTCGGTCATCCTGGGCCACGTCAACTCGTTCACCGGCGTCTCGGTGTTCTTCTCCATCAAGACGCTGCGCCCGGGGAACACGATCGACGTGGTGCGGGCCAACGGGTCCACCGCGGTGTTCACCGTGGACGGGGTGCAGAAGGTGGTCAAGTCAGTGTTCCCGGCCTCCGAGGTCTACGGCAACGTGAGCTTCCCCAGCCTGCGCCTGGTCACCTGCGGCGGGCCCTTCGACACCACGACCCGGCAGTACCTGGACAACGTGGTCGTCTACGCCCACCTGCTCAGGAGCTCCAGGTCGTGACCGCGCCCGGCACCGGCGCGGTCACCGCTCCCGGGCGGATCCCGGCCTGGCCCGCGGGCCGCCGCGGCAGGAACATCCACCCGCCCGCCAGGAGCAGGGCGACCACGAACACGCAGTAGATCCAGAACACGGGGGTGAGACCCGCGCTGATCGTCAGCCCGGCCTGCGCGGCCTGGGCCGGGGAGATGCCGAAGCTGGCCGCGGACACGGGCTCGCTGGCGCCGACGATCGCGGAGATCGCCTGGGCCGCCATCGGGATGGCGGCCCCCGCGAGCAGCACGGCACCCAGCCGGGCCGGGCGCCACAGGGCGGCAACGACCACGACCGCGACCAGCGTGACCATGACCGCGACATCGCCGACGATGACCGGGCCCGGGTTCGCGAAGCTGTTCCCCGCGGTGAGCGTCTGCGTCGCGCCGCTGGCCGACCGCAGGGTGTAGCTGTCCCAGGACGGGGCGAACGCGATCGCGGCCCCGGCCGCGGCGAGGGCCGCGAGGGCCAGGGTCACGACCGGGCCCGCCGGGCGGCGCTCCAGCTTGCGGGGCGCGTCGGCCGCGCGGAGCCGGAAGGCCAGCACCGCGCCGGCCGTGCAGGCCAGCCAGCCGGCCAGCCCGAGCAGCAGCCCGGCCCCCATCACGCGGGTCCCCCCGGCGATCACCAGGCCCAGGTCGGCGAAGAAGAAGCCGAACGTGACCACGCTCATGCCCAGCGCGAGGAGGGCGCCGATCCGCAGCCGGATGCCCCCGGACGCGATGAGCAGCGCACTGGCCGTCCAGGCGGCCAGGTAGATCACGTGCGGGACCAGCTCAGCCGGCTCGTGGGCCAGGCTCGACCCCGACAGGTAAGCCGGGAAGAGGCCGGCCAGCCCGAGGGCGACGCCGGTGACCAGCAGGAGGGCCGCGGCGAGCGCGGCGCGCGGGCGGACGCCCGCCCAGCCCGGGCGGACACCCGGCCAGGCGGAAAGAACGCCCGGCGAGGCCGCGGGCACGCCGGGCGACGCAGCGGGCATGCCAGGCGAGGCCGCCCCGGCCAGGCCCGGGTTCGGCCGGCGACGGGAGATGGACGATGGTGCCGGGCGCCTCAACCACGTTGAACCGGGACCACGCCGCGGCCCACCCGGCCGGCGTCTCCGGCCACTGTTCCGCAGGCTGCTCCGGCGGCCCGCCCGCGGGCCAGATCGCGTAACCGCGTTCCCCCCGGCCGAGCAGGTAGCCCGCTCCCCTGTACCAGATCGTGACGCTCTCCCGCACCGTCCCAGCCTCCCTGATCGGCTCGCGGGCCCTCGCTGGCCCGGCCTGGTCGCCCTGTTCCATCCGTGGAAGCCCTGTTCCTGGCCTCACCGTAGGAAGGAAAGCTGAAGACCGGCTGGACGTCAGGTAAGCCGTTCCTCACCATCGGCTCGGCGATACGGTCCGGCCCGGGGGGATCCCAGGCGGGCTCGCCGGGGCGGCCCGCGCGGGACAGGAACAGCCCGGCTATCAGCAGCCCGATGATCAGCGTGGTCGCCCCGAAGGACAGCGCGAACCCCATCCGGAACCCCGGCGGCCGGTAGCTCCAGATCACGAGGCCCCGCCCGGCTGGCACGTCAACGGCCTGGACGAGGCCGTCCCGGCGCACGGCCAGCGGCGCCGGCGCGCCGCGGCGGGGATGCCAGGTCGCGGTCCACCCGGCCGTGGCCGCCACCGACCGGATGACCCGGACGCCGCGGGCGGAGGAGACGTCCGCCACGGCCGGGCTGCCGGCCGGGCCGGCTACCGCCCGGACCGACGCGCCCGAGGTGGACCGGCCGGGAAGCGCCTGGAGGCCGAGCGGCCCCCGGGCGAAATGGTCCACGAAGACGGCGAACGGGCCATCGTGGCCCGCGTATCCCCACCGGGGCGGGATCAGGGCGTCTTGCAGCTGCCCGTCGGCCACGAACACCCGCCCGCCGGCACCGGTGACCGACGCCGGGCCGAGCCGCGTCGCCCGGCCGCCCGCCTGGGCGACCAAGGCGACGCTGGTCAGCGGGCGGGGCAGGGTGATAGCCAGCCGCAGGCCCCCGCCGCGGCCGCGGGGAACCAGCGGGTCGCGCCGCGGGTAGTCAGGAGGCCGATCTCCGTGCCGGCTGCCGCGTCCTGCCTGGCGTCCGCGTCCGGCACCTCCAGCCGCGTCACGCTGAGCGGCGCGGCGAAGTACCAGGTGGCCTGGTGGCGCGGGGCCAGGTCACGCTGGCCGGTGCCCGGGGGGCCGGAGGACGCCACGGATCCGCCGGCCGCGGTGGCCAGGTAGGCGGGCAGCGTGAGCAGGACGGAGGTGTCGAGCTGGTCGAGGACACCGTCCCGCACGGCCCGGGGGTCGAGCACGTCCTGCCCCTCGCCGGCGGCCTGGTGGGACCCGGTGGCCGAGGCGTAGAAGCCCGAGACGAGCGAGGAGTATCCCTGGACCGACGGGGTGCCGCTGATGACGTTGAGATCGGGCGCGCCAAGCAGGGACAGGCTGTGCGCGTCCAGCTGGTCCGGGTCGTAGATCGCGAAACGCCCCGGGTACCCCAGGGCCGCGGCGGGCCGCACCGCCGCCGGGACCGCCGCCCGGGTCGCCTCCGCCGGGGGCGCCGCTGTCTGGCCGGCTACGGCGCTGGCGCCGTGGCCGGCCGGGCCGGGGCCGACGGCGACCACGCCGAGCAGCGTGAACACGATCAGGTCGGCCAGCACGAAACCGGCCAGCCAGCGTGAGCGCGGCCCCGGCCGGAGGCGCCGGCCGCCGATCACCAGCGCGATGGCCCCCGCCCCGAGCAGCGCGTAGGGGACGAGCCAGGGCTTGAGCAGGCCAGCGAGGCCGTCGGCGGCCGGGCCCGCCCGGAGCCAGTGCAGCAGGCCCGCGCCCCAGGACAGGCCGAGGGCGGCCACCGCGACCACGGCCAGCGGCGGCAGGAGGGCGAGGACGGTCTCCAGGTCGGGCCCGCGGCGGCCGCGGATCCGGAGGAACCGCCGGCTGCCCTCGCTGAGCGGGTGGCTGGCCCAGTACGCGAGGAGCACGGCCAGCGCGAGGTCCGCGATGAGGATGTTCCGGCTCTGCAGGCGCTGCCCGCCGAACAGCGGCACATGGGCGAGCAGGTCTCCGACCGGGGTGTTGCCGCCGAGCGCGAGCACGATCCCGGCCAGCGCCATGACGTGCCAGACGAGCCATTCCGGCGGGCGCGGCCGCAGCCGGACCCGGCCGAGCAGCGCCAGGGCGGCCACCAGCGGCAGGATCCCGACGTAGCCCGTGACCTCGGCCAGGTTGTAGTTCGCGAAGAAGGCGGGCTGGCCGAACGAGCCGGAGCCGCCCAGCAGATCCGGCACCAGCATCAGCAGCAGCCACCGGTGCGGGAGCGAGCCTGAGTTGAACAGGGCCACCGAGCTCGCGCCGCGCTGGGATGTGGCCACCACGGCCAGGCCGGGCAGCCACTGGACCGCGCCGAGGCACGCGCCCAGCGCCAGGCCGGACACCACCGAGAGTGCCGCGGGGCCCCAGCGGCGCCCCAGCCGGGCGATCTGCCAGACCGCGTAGATCGCGATGACCAGGCCCGCGTCGTCGATGGCCCGCGGCTCCCCGGCCAGGATCGTCAGGCCGAACGCCCCGGCCAGGGCCGCGGTCCAGGCCAGCCGGGAGGCCATGGTGCGCGGCCCGGTCAGCCGCAGGACGCACAGGAGCTGCACGGGCACCCAGCTCACGCCGGCCACCAGCCCGAAGTGGGCCACCTGGGCCGACATGGACCCGGCAAAGGCGAACGAGAGCGCACCGAGCAGGCCCGCCGTCCGCCCCAGGCGGCAGGCACGCAGGAAAGCGAACATCCCGGTCCCGGCCACCGCCCAGGTCAGGATCATGTTCAGGGTCCACGCGGCCACGGGGGGCACGACGGCGAACAGGAACGTGAACGGGTACGCGGCCCCGGCGTTCCAGCCGGCCAGCAGCGGGGCGCCGCTCCAGATGTACGGGTCATACAGCGGCAGGTGGCCACTGCGGATCTCGTGCCCGGCCAGCACCCGCAGCGGGAAGTTCTGCGTCAGGTCATCACCGGGCAGGACGGGATGCCCGAGCAGCGCGGGGACCCCGTACACGAGGGCGGGCAGCGCGATGAGCAGGAGGATGGCGGCGGCGTCGCCGCGCCAGCGCCGGGCCGCGCGGGGGCCGGGCACCAGCAATGATCGCGTTACGGATGTGAGTGACAGCTGGGGCCCCAACATGAGCGACTCTGGCCTCGATGAGCTGCCAGGGTACCGGGGATCTTGATGCTGACCTGCTAAACCCCGCCATCTGCGGGAAACGGCTGGCCGCCGACGTCCGCCTGGCCGTGCGCGACGAGCCAGGCCAGGGCCTCGTGCAGGGCACCGAGCGGGCTGTAGCGCGGCTGGTAGCCGAGCACGTCGCGGGCCCGGGCGATGCTCGCGGTGATGCTGCGGGCCGTGTGCTCGCGGGTGGTGTCCGCGGGCCCGGAACCGGCCCGGCGCTCGAACTCCGGCCAGTCCACGAACTCCAGCACCGGCTCGCGGCCGAACCAGCGCGCGACGCCGGCCGCCAGGCCGCGCAGCGTCATGGCCTGCTCGGCCACGACGTGGAAGCTGGCCCCGATGGCCGCGGGCCGGGACAGCGCCCGCTCGAAGGCCTGCGCCACGTCGTCGGCGTGCACGTGATGCAGGACGCCCAGCCCGTGATCGGGGAGCGCGAGCGGCTGCCCGGTGGCCAGGCTCGTCCAGGCGGCCGGGTCCAGGTTGCCGGCGGGCGTGATCACCGGCCAGCCTGGCCCGCTGATGTGCCCGGGGTGCAGCACGGCCGCCGGGACACCGCCCGCCAGCGTCTCGCGGTGCAGCAGCGCCTCGATCTCCGCCTTGCCGGTGCCGTACTCGCCGTACGCGGTGCGCGGCTCATCCTCGGTGACCGGCACCCGCAGCGCGGGACCGTGCACCCAGATGGTCCCGCAGTGCAGCAGCAGCGGGCGGGACGGGCGGAGCGCGCCGAGGAGCTGCCGGGCTGAGTCCGCGGTGAAGCAGACCATGTTGACGACCACGTCAGGGCGCAGGTCCGCGACCCGGCCGCCGAAGGTTCCCGCGGCGTCCTCCGCGTCCCGGTCCACCGCGACCCGGGTGACCTGGGCCCACTCCGGGGCCGGGTGGTAGGGGTCGCGCAGGCCCCGGCTCAGGGCGATGACCTCGTGACCGCCCCGCACCAGCCGCGGGACCAGGTACGTGCCGACGTGCCCGGTCGCGCCGATAACCACCACACGACTCATCCAGGGTCCTCCCGACCTCGTCCGGCCTGCCTATCCTGCCGGGCCGCGGGCGGCGCTCAGCAGCCGGCGGGCCTGGTGCCCCTTAGGCCAGCCACTCGATCCACTCCCCGGAGGGGTGGGCCCGGGCCAGCAAGCGCGCGCGATCAGGGCCGCCCTGGCGGGTGGCACCGCCGAAGGTCCGCTCCCCCAGCACGGCGAAGACGCCGTGGCGCTGGTAGTCCCGGACCAGCCCGGCGGGCAGCGCGATGCCCTGCACGCTGTCCCGGCCGGACGGGCCGAGCGGAACCAGCGGGTCCAGCGACAGCCAGGTGACCGGGCGGGTCCGCCCGGCATCGGCCAGGATGGCGGCCAGCTCCGCACGCTGCGGCGCGGGGAGGAACACCGCCAGGTAGGCATCGGTCACGATGACCCGGCGGCCGGGCGGGAAGCTGTCCAGCACGGCCGGCAGCGCGGCCACCGCGTCGCCGGCGACGAGCCGCGCCGGGTACCGGCGGGCCACTTCGATCGCGGCGGCCAGCCGGTCCAGCGCGGATGCCTCCGGCGGCGCGCACGCCTCCAGCCAGGACCGCGCCTCCGGGTCCCGCGGGTCCAGGGGGTTGCGGTCGATGCCAACCCGCTCGGCGATGGGCGGCAGCACGGCCCGCGGGGGTGACCGCGAGCCGCGGACGTCGCAGCGCAGGGTCATGGCGGCCGTGCGCGGGCCGGTGGGCTGGCCGGCCACCAGATAGCGGTACCGGTCCAGGTGCAGCCCCAGCCCAGCGCCGGTGCCCAGGTCAGCCAGGCCGACCAGGCCGGTGCGCGAGACCACGGCTGCGGCCAGGCCCAGCGCCATCTGCGTGCACCGGGCCACCTCGCTCATCTGGTAGCGGCGGCCCTCGCATTCCGCCGCGATGTCGTCCGCCCGGGCCGACAGGAACACCCGGGCGGCCTGGGCGAAGCCGTCGTCGAACCGGGGCTGCGGGGTTCCCGGCTCGGGGAAATAGGCGGCCAGCGGGGCTGGCCTGTCCCGGCGGACCAGGTACGTGATGGCCGCGCTGGCCAGCAGGGCCGGCAGCCGGTCGGGCGGCAGCCCGGCCAGCCGGCCGAGCAGCTCATCGTGGGCGGCGATGGCCCGGAACAGGCCGGCCGTGAGCCGCCAGGACTCGGGCGCGCTGTCCGGCGACCAGCCGGCCGCCACCTCCAGGGCCTGGGCCCGGATCTCCCCCACCGCGGACATGCCACCACGATAAGTTCCGTTAGAGCTGCAAAAAGTGCGCGGGGTCAGAATTCCACGCGGGCGTCGGAGTCCACCGCCGCGTCCTCGCCGCGGTCGAGCGCGGCCAGCGCGGCCATCTCGGCGTCGCTCAGGCTGAAGCCGAAGATTTGCAGGTTGGCCTGCTGGCGTTCCGGGCGGGCGGACTTGGGGATCACCGCGATGCCCTGCTGCACCGCCCAGCGCAGCACCACCTGGGCGGGGGTGGCGTGATGGGCGCGGGCGATCGTCGCCACCTCAGGCGACCCGGGCACCTGGTGACCGATCCCCAGCGGCCCCCACGCCTGCGGGAGCACGCCGGCGCCCGTCAGGTAGGCGACGGTGGCGCGGCGCGGCAAGGCCGGGGACAGCTCGATCTGGTCCACGGCCGGGGCCACGCCGGTCGCCTCGATCAGGGCGCTGACGTGGGCGGGCTTGAAGTTCGAGACCCCGGCCGAGCGGATCAGCCCCTCGGCGGCGAGTTCCAGCATCGCCTCGTAGGACTCGGCGAACAGGCCGAGCCGTGGCAGCGGCCAGTGGATGAGGTACAGGTCCAGGTAGTCCAGGCGCAGCCGGTCCAGGCTGGCGCCCAGCGCGGCCCGGGTCTTGCGCCGGCCGTGGTCGGCGCCGCGCAGCTTGCTGGTGATGAACAGGTCCCCGCGGTCCGCCCCGCTGCGCCGGATCGCCTCGCCGACCGCCCACTCGTTGCCGTATTTCGCCGCGGTGTCCAGCAGCCGGTAACCAGCCGAGATCGCCCCGGCCATGGCGGCGGCTCCGGCCGCGCCGTCCATCCCGTAGGTGCCCAGGCCCAGCAGCGGCATGCCGAAGCCGGAGTTGAGCGTGCGGGTGGGGATCACGGCCGCGGGCCGCTGAACTCGTGCGTTCCCGAGCCGACGCCGAAGACCGCCTCGGCCACGCCGGGCACGCCGGGGAAACTGGCGATCTGCCCGGGCCCGTGGCCGGCCGCGTCCCGGACCATCCGCCCGTCCGGGCTGGGTACCCGGACACTGGCCACGGCGCCGGGCGGGACTTCCACCCGGAGCCGGAACTGGTCCCCGTCGAGCCGCCATTCGGTGCGGATCAGCCCGCGCACCGACTCGTAGCTGCCGCGGGCCCAGCGCAGCGAGCCGCCCGGGTGCGGGCGGATCAGCAGCCGCTGGAATCCCGCCGACCCCGGCTCCTGGTCGATGCCGAGGACGAAGCGGTACAGCCACTCGCCGACCGAGCCGAGCGCGTAGTGGTTGAAGGAGTTCATCGAGGCCGACTGGAAACCGCGTTCGGCGGTCCAGCCGTCCCAGCGCTCCCAGATCGTGGTCGCCCCGTGGTCGATCATGTACCGCCACGAGGGGGCGGAGCGCTGTTCCAGCAGCCGGTAGGCGACCTCGTCGTGCCCGGTGGAGCTGAGCACCGGCAGCAGGTAGCCCACGCCCACGAACCCGGTGGACAGGTGCCAGCCCGCGGCCCGGATCGCGCCCACCAGGTGGCCGGCCGCGGCCTCGCGCAACTCCTCGGGGATGAGCCGCATGTGCAGGCCGAGGGCGTAGGCGGTCTGGGTGCCGGACGCGATCTGGCCGTCGGCGGACACGAACGCGCCGGCGAACGCGGCCTCGATCTTGGCGCGCAGCGCCCGGTACCCGGCGGCCTGCTCCGGCCGGCCGGTGGCCTCGGCGATCCCGGCCATCAGCGCGGCGTCGTAGGCCCAGTAGGCCGTGGCCAGGAGCTCGCGGGGAGTGTCGTCGTCGCCGGGCGCGAGCCAGTCGTTGTAGCCGTTGCCGAGGTTGCGGGTACGCAGGTAGTCGGGATTCTCCCGTTCCAGCAGATCCATCCAGCGGGTCATGGCGCTGAAATGCCGGTGCAGGACCGCGGTGTCGCCGTACATGGTGTGCAGCGTCCACGGGACGATCACGCCCGCGTCTCCCCAGGCGGGTGACCCGGACCAGGGGATGTTGAGCCGGGGCGCGATATCGGGGAACGCCCCGGACTCGTGCTGGGCGTCGGCCACGTCGTCCAGCCACTTGGCGAAGAACGCGGCCACGTCCCGGTTGTAGCAGGCGGTGCGGGCGAAGATCTGGGCGTCGCCGAGCCAGCCGAGCCGCTCGTCGCGCTGCGGGCAGTCGGTGGGGACGCTGATGAAGTTCCCGCGCTGGCCCCAGTCGATGGCGCGCAGCAGCTGGCCCAGCCAGTCCGCCGAGCTCTCGAACGAGCCGGTGGCCGGGATGTCGGAGTGCACCACCCGGGCCACGATGTCGCCCGGGCCCGGCTGGCCGGGATAGCCGGAGATCTCGGCGTACCGGAACCCGTGCACGGTGAACCGCGGCTCGAGGACCTCCGGGCCGCCGGACGTGACGAACTCGTCGGTCTGCCGGGCGGTACGCAGGTTCTCGGTGTACAGGCGGCCGCCGGAGTCCAGCACCTCGGCGTGGCGGATGCGCACGCAGGCCCCGGCCGGGCCATCGACGGCGACCCTCAGCCAGCCGGGCAGGTTCTGGCCGAAGTCGGCGATGTAGCGCCCGGCGCCGTCTCCGGTCACGCTGACCGGTGCGATCTCCTGGGTCACCCGGACCGGCGGTCCCGGGTCGGCGACCAGCGGCGTGCGGTCGAGGTCCCGGCAGCTGACCGGGCGCCAGCCGGCGTCGTCGAAGCCGGGGGCGTCCCAGCCGTGCGGCTCGCGGGCCAGGTCGTGCCGTTCGCCCATGAGCAGGTCGGCGTGCCGGATCGCGGCGAACCGGGCCCGCCAGTGCGCGTCCGTGACGACCATCTGGCTGGTGCCGTCGGTGAAGCCGATCACCAGCTGGGCCAGGAACTCGGGCGCGGTCCCGTAGTGCGCGCCGGCCCGCTTGGCGTCGAACCCGGTGAAGCCGGAGTACCACCCGTCGGCCAGCAGCGCGCCGAGCACGTTCTCCCCCGGCCGCAGCAGCCCGGTCACGTCGTAGGTCTGGTACGCGACCCGCTGCGCGTAGTCGGTCCAGCCCGGGGCGAGGACGGCGTCCCCCACGCGGTCACCGTTCAGCCTCGCCTCGTACAGGCCCAGCGCGGTCACGTAGAGCCGGGCCGAGGCCACCGGCTGGCTGACCACAAAGCCCCGGCGCAGGTAGGGAGCGGGGTTCAGGGCGTGACGCAGTGGATCGGCCAGGCCGTCGCCGGCGGGCGGCCGGAACTCCTCCTTGACGGGGCCCAGCCCGATCCAGGACGCGTGCCAGCCCCCGGCCGGGTCCAGTTCCACCTCGAACCGCGCTGGCTCGCTCCACTGCGACACCCGCTGGTCCTCGTCCCAGACCCGCACCCGCCAGGAGTAGCGCCCGCCGCGGGCCAGCGGGTGACCCTGGTAGCGGACGCCGGTGGTGGCGGCGGAGGCGACCTGGCCGCTGTCCCAGACGGCCGGGCCCGGGCCGGAGGTGACCACCACCTGGTAGCCGGCCTGGGCCTGGCCGGGGCCGCCGCCTTCGAGCCGCCAGCTCAGCCGGACCCGGTCGGGGGCCACGCCGAGCGGGTTGACCAGGTGGGCGCAGCGGAGCCCGGCCGGGCTCAGCGGGGAGGTCGTGCTCACAGTTTGAGGGCCCCTTCGGTGAGTCCGGCGACGAAGTAGCGCATGGAGAAGCCGACCAGGATGAACATGGGCATGGTGGCGATGACGAACGCGGCGAACACTGATCCGCCGTAGCTGAGGTTCAGGCCGAAGCTGCCGACGAACTGCTCGACCCCGGCCGAGATGGTCGTGCGCTGCGGGTTCTGGATGACGATGGCGGGCCACAGGTAGTCGCCCCAGACGTTGATGGTGACCAGGACAGCGCCGGTGAGCAGGATCGGCTTGGTCAGCGGGGCCACGATCCGCAGCAGCACGCGCCACTCCGAGCACCCGTCGATGCGGGCGCTTTCCAGGATCTCCTTCGGGATCTGGTCGAAGAACCCGCGGAAGATGAGCACCAGCAGCGGCTGCGCGCTGGCCGCGTACGGCAGCATCAGCGCCCACCAGGTGTCAAACAGGTGGAGCTTCTGGATGGTCAGGAACAGCGGGATGAGGGTCAGCGTCCACGGCACCAGCAGCAGCGCGATGTAGGCCAGGAACAGCAGGTTCTTGCCGCGGAACTGCAACTGGGAGAAGGCGTACGCGCCGAGCGCCGCGCCGCTCACGCCGATGACGATGGACCCGGCCGCGACGATGATCGTGTTCAGCAGCTGCTGGGAGACGCCCGACCAGGCGCGCAGGTAATTCTCGTAGTCGAACTGGGTGAACAGGGAGAACACGCCGCTGGTGAAGATGTTGTTCCCGGTCTTCAGCGAGTTCGAGATCACGAAGATGATCGGGAAGTAGGTCATCACGATGATCACCACGCCGGCCGCCACCGCGATCCACCGGTAGCGGCGGAGGTGGCGGGGCGCGCCCCCGGCCCGCCGCCCGGCGGGGGCCGGGTGGCGGGCCGACTGGACCCGGAGCCGGGTCGCGGACGTCATGCGTTCTCTCTCTCGGTCATCAGCCGCTCAGTACTTGCTGAGGTCGACGTGGTTGGTGGTGGCCCAGGAGTTCGCGGAACTGGTCAGCAGGGACTGCCACTGGGACGCGAAGGCGGGATAGGACATGGACCCGTCTACGTAGTCCTGGACCAGCCGCAGGCCGGAGTTGGTCGCCGCGGTGGAGAGCACGTCGTCCAGGACGACGTTGACCACGGTCGGAACCTTCCCGGCGGGAACCAGGCTCTTGAGGCCGGGCAGGTTGACGGTCGGCGCGGCCGTCTCGGTCGGGATCTCACCGCCCTGCTGGCTGATCTTGATCCAGTTGCCCAGGTGCTGCGGGGTGAACAGCCAGGCCAGGAAGTTCATCACCGTCTTGGTCTTGGCCGGGGTCATGGTGTGGTCGGCCTGCTGGGAGGTGACGCCCCACTGGCCGTTGCCGTTCGGGCCGCCGATGATGCCGACCGTCGAGGTGCCGGTGGCCAGCGGGCTTGAGGCGGTGGTAATCGGCGGCTCGGGGAACACGCCGAACTTGGCCGTCGAGAAGCCCGCCGAGCTCATCTGCGGGATGAACCAGCTGCCGCCCCAGTCGATGCCGACCTTGCCCTGGATCAGCAGGGCCTGGGTGCTCAGCGGCGGGGTGGTGGCGTTGGGGTTGGAGCACGCGTCGTAGCCGCTCTGCCCCTTGGCCGAGTACGAGACCAGCTGGCCGAGCAGCTTCCACACCTCGGCGTACCGGGGGTTGTGCATGCTGATGATGCCCTTGTGGATGCCGACCGCGACGTCGAGACCGGTAGTGACCTGGGCGTGGTTGACGTCGAACTGGCTGACCTGGCCGGCCAGCAGGGAGGAGGTGGCCAGCCGCTCGAACCAGGACGGGTTGCACAGGCTGCCGTCGGCGAACATGATCGGCGTGATGCCCGCCGCCTTCAGCTTCCCCAGGTCGGTCACGAAATACGCCCAGGTCGCCGGCGCGGTCGTGATCCCGGCCTTGGTGAAGGCAGCCTTGCTGTAGAACATGCCGGTCTCGACGTTCGAGCCCAAGATGATGTCGATGTCGCCATTCGGCGAAGTCATGTAGGGGATGGTCGATGGCGAGAACAGGGACAGCCAGCTGGTGTTGCCCGCGACGTAGGGGTTCGGCTTCTCCAGGTAGGGCTTGATGTTCTGCAGCAGGCCCTTGGGCAGCCCGCCCGAGGTCACCGGGCCGTACTGCTCCCAGACCAGATCCGGCGCAGCGCCCCCGGACGCCTGGCTCTCCACGGCCGCGTTCGCCGTGGTGATGCTCGCGCTGTTCTCGGGCAGCCACTGGACGGTGACGCCCTTATGGGCCGCCTCGTACTGGGCGGTCAGCGTCTTCAGGCCCGCGTTAGCCGCTGCGTTGATATCACCGCTCGTGGGGGGAAGCACCGCCTTGATGACGACGGCGCCCCCGCTCCCGGAACCGCTGGAGGAGCACCCGGCGGCCAGGCCGCCGGCCAGCAGCAGGGCGGCGGCCGTGCAGAGCGGTCTACTGATGGGAATCTTGCGCATTCGTTCCCACCTCCTCGTGAGAGTTAATTCGTGGATGAAACGGCAGGTAGCTATGCGGTTCTCGGCCGGAGCAGGCGCATGGCGGTGAGGGTGAAGGCGAGCATGGCGATGAAGAGCAGGGTGCCGATGGCCATGCCGTAGCCGTACTGGTCGTTCTGGAACGCGGACTGGTACATGTCGAGCCCGGGCACCAGGGAGGCGGTGCCGGGCCCGCCGTTGGTCAGCAGCAGGATCGGGATGAAGTTCTGCACCGCGAAGATGCCGGACAAGATGACCACGATGCGGAACTGGGGCAGCAGCAGCGGGACGTCGATCGTGAACACCCGTTTCAGCGCGCCGACGCCGTCGATGGCCGAGGCGTCCAGCACGTCCCTGGGCAGGTTCTGCAGGCCGCCGAGGAAGATCAGGAACCCCAGGTTGGAGATCCACGGGAACCCGATCAGCAGCAGGCTGGCCAGCACCAGGTGCGGGTCGCTGAGCCAGGTGGGCTGGGGCAGCGCGACCGCCCGCAGGAACACGTCGGCCAGCCCGGACCCGGGCTGCAGCAGGTAGGCCCAGACCTCGATCAGGATCAGCGGGGGCAGCACGATCGGCAGCACCAGCAGGTACTTGGCCACCGTCCCGGACCGCCGCGGCATGTGCGTCACGATCTCCGCCGCGGTGAACTGGGCGACCAGGGTGATCGCGATGCTGCCGCCGGTCAGGATCGCGATGTTCTTCGCCTCGGTGCCGAACGCCGGCGCCGTGACGTACTGCCGGAACTGGCTGATCCCGGAGTACACCGGCGGGGAGAACCCGTTCCAGGTGTAAAACCCGCCGATCAGGCTGCGCACCGCCGGGTAATAGCTGAAAACCCCGATCAGCAGCAAGCTCGGCAGCAGCATCACCACCAGCACCGGCCGGTAGCGGAACCGAAGCCAGCTCAAGGTCATCGCGCGCCTCTGGGTTTCCGGGAGATGAACAGGGCGGATCTGAGGGCGATCATTCGCCGTCAGGGCAGGCCAGGGCTAGGCCGTGATGCACGGCTGGTAGCACAGAATTAACTTTGGCCGGATCTGCCGGTATCGTGCGCGGGGTGGAGGACATGCCCCTGGACACGAGCCGGGATCTGTTTCACTTCGCCGAGGAAGGCGCGGTGGCCTACGCGGGCCGCCACTTCCACGCCGACCCGAACCCGCTGCACACGCACAGCTTCGTGGAGATCGCGTTCACCATTGGCGGGACCGGCACGCACCACTCGCTGGCCGGCCGCCAGCCGCTGCAGACCGGCGACGTGGTGCTGCTCCGGCCGGGCGTCTGGCACGGCTATGAGGACTGCGACCGCCTGGAGCTGTTCAACTGCTGCTTCACCAGCGAGCTGCTGCGCCGGGAGCTGGCCTGGACCCGGGAGGACCAGCTGCTCGGGTACCTGCTGTGGAGCGGGCCGTACTCGGCGGAGGGCCGCGGCCTGCTCACCATGCACCTGGACCCGCCCGCCTACGGCGAGTGCCTGGCCCACCTGACCGCGCTGGAGGCGCTGCGGCACCGCCCGGTCGCCCAGCACCGCGGCGACATCGTGGGCCGCCTGGCCCTGCTGTTCAGCCTGCTGGGCCGGACCCTCGTGCGGGCCCAGGGCCCGGTGCCGGACCTTGGCTCGCCGGTTCACCCGGCGGTCGGCCAGGCCATGCGGCTGCTGGAGGCCCGTCTGGCGCACCGCTGGACGCTGACCGAGCTCGCTGCCGAGCTGCACCTCGCTCCCGGGTACCTGGTCCGCCTGTTCAAGTCGGCCGCAGGCCGGCCGCTCGATGGCCTATCTCGCGCAACTGCGGGCCGAGCACGCCGCCACCTTGCTGCTCCACTCCGACCAGCCCATCACCTGTATCGGCCGGGAAGTCGGCTGGCCGGACCAGAACTACTTCGCCCGCCGGTTCAAGGCCCACTACGGGCTCAGCGCGACCACCTACCGCGGGCGTTTCGCTCCGGGCGCCGCGCGCCTTCATGCCGGGGAGCTGTCAGCCGTGCAGGACAGCGGTGTGATGGCAGAAGTGCACCCGGTCGGCGCCTAGCGCGTGCATCCGGGCCAGCGAGCCCTGCCACGCGGCGAAGTCGGCGGCCTGCCCGTCCGGCAGCCGGGCCGGGTCCGCGGCGGGCGGCTCGCGGTACTGGCGCGGCGTGTACGCGGCGTCGCCGGTCAGCAGGTCGGCCGAGCCATCGCCGGCCCGGACCACGACGGATTGGTGGCCTGCGGTGTGGCCTGGCGTGGTGATGACCGACACCCCCGGCAGGATCTCCGCGTCGCCGTCGAGCAGCTCGAACGACGCGTTCATGAAGCCGAGCCAGTCGCACAGGTCCGGCGACTCCCGCTGCGCGCGGGCCAGCTCGGCCCGCTGGACGTAGACGGGCGCGTGCGCGAAGACCGCGTTCTGGCCGCAGTGATCGAAGTGCAGGTGCGTGTTGATGACCAGCCCGATGTCGGCGGGTGTCATCCCGATGCCGGCCAGCGCGTCGGCGGCGGTGCGGTTGACCACGCGCCAGTCGCTCAGCAGCTCATCCGGGCCGCCGACGCCGGTGTCGACCAGCGCGGCGCCGCCAGGGTGGATGACGACGAACCCGTGCACGGGCCATTCCCCGCCGTCGGGCCCGTGCAGGGCGGCCAGGTGCAGCCGCCTGATTTCCAGGGTCATGGCACACGCTCCCAGGGACACGGGGCAGGGTGGCGGGCACCACCTCGGCGACGGCCGCCATCCCGGCCGCGTTGGGATGGTACGGCGCCCCGGCGCGCCGCGACAGGTGGCACCGGCGTCAAGTACTGCCACGCCGGCGCAGGAGCCGCGCGACTTCGCGGAATGGCACCACCAGGTAGGCCGCGATGGCGAAGTACAGCGCTACTGCCAGTACCGGCAGGGCGAGCCCGGTGAGGATCGCGATCACGTACCCGGTGACGATGGGCAGGAGTTTTCGCCGGTCCCTGTGCAGTTCCTCGTCGTCTTGGTGGGGGAGGTAGAGGTGCTCACGCCGCGCGTAGGCGTCCAGGGCGGACCCGAGGAGGCGGATGGCCAGGAGGGTGAGCCCGTACATGGTGACGTACACCCGTTCGCCGCTGGTGTTATGCAGCGCGTCGGCGACGAGCCGGGTCGGGAACGGCAGGAAGACCACCATCATCAAGACGAGCAAGTTGAGGCGAAGGAGGAGCGCGTCGGTGCGCGCGAGCTGATCGGTCAATCCGGAGTGCAGGAGCCACGCGCCGCCGATGGTGAAGAAGCTGGTGATGTAGGCCAGGTAGGAGGGCCAGGCATGGAGCACCTGCTGCAGGGGCGTGCCCGGCGGGTGCAGCGCGATGTCCAGGACGAGCAGCGTGATCGCGAATCCGAACACCCCGTCGCTGAATCCCTCCATCCGGTCCTTGCTGAGAAGCCGGTGCCCGGGCGATGTGCCTTCATCAGCTGGCATGGCACTGTCTCCTTCGCACCGGCTGGCAGAAGTGGCAGCTTACGGACCCAAGTCCCCGGGCCGCCCCGCGTCCGGATGAAGCCGGCCGCTTTGACCATTGCCTTGGCCGGCTGGCTCACTCTGGCATGGTGAGCGGTCGCAGGCCGGCCGATCGTCACCCGGGACGGGTGATGGCCGCACGCGCACTGCCGGCCGGGCGGCCGGCGGCACCGCACGCCCCGTTGCCCGCTAAACGACGCTTAGTACCAGTTCGGCATCGACTGCAGCCATCCGCCCGCCGGCCCGCACGCCAGCCAGGGCACCGGAGGCTGGGTCTGCGCCCCGGGCACGCCGGTGGCGGCCTGGCGCTGGCAGCGGGACCTCGATGGTCAGGCCGTCGGCCGAGCGGTGCGTGCACGCCCCCGTCCAGTGACCGGCGATCATGGCCAGCACCTCGCGATTGCCCGGCAGCACGTCCATGCTGAGGGCGGTCACGCCCCGGGCCCGGGCCCGGCTGAGCAGCGCGCGCACCAGGGCCGCGCCCAGCCCCTGGCCTTGCCAGTCGTCGGCCACCACCACGCCGATCTCGGTCACCAGGCCGTCCGGCGGGGCGGCCCGGTCCACGGCCATCGCGTGCCCGATGATGAGGCCGCCGTACGTGACGATCAGGACGTCGGTGCGGCTGGTGCTGCCGGGGCGGGCGGCGCCGCAGGCCAGGCGGACCATGGCCGGAGTCGGCCGGACCGGCGCGAAGAACCGCTGGACCCGGGTGCGCAGGGACAGTCCGCCGAAGAAGGCGCCGAGCGCGGCCAGGTCAGCGGAATCCGGCCGCCGGATAGTGGCGGTCACGCGGGCGGGACCCTGATGCACCTGAGTTCGGTTCACAGACTCAGCATGGTCACCGGTTGCTGAGTCTGTCAACCAGACTTAGCCTGGGATCATGGAACGGACCTGGATTATGGACTACGACCCGGCCAACTGCGCGGTGGGCGCGGCGGTGGCGATCCTCGGGGAGCGGCCCACGTTCCTCGTGCTGCGCGAGGCGTTCAACGGGGTGCGCCGGTTCGCTGACATGCAGCGCCGGACCGGCATCCCCCGCCAGGTCCTCAGCGACCGGCTGGCTCACCTGGTCCAGGAAGGACTACTGCGCAAGGTGCCCTACCAGGACAGCGGCCAGCGCAGCCGGCACGAGTACCGGCTCACCCCCAAGGGCCTGGACCTGTACCCCGTGCTGGTCGGGCTGATGCGGTGGGGCGACCAGTACGCGACCGGGACGGGCGGTCCCCCGGTCCTGCTCCGCCACCGGGACTGCGGCCAGCCCGTGCGGCTGCAGCTGTCCTGCGACGCGGGGCATGTCCTGGAGTCCGCGCGCGACGTCACCCCCGTGCCTGGCCCCGGGGCCCGCAAGATCGCCTGACCGCTACCGTTCGCGGCCGGCGGCCGTCAGCACCGTGCGCTGGGCGGCCATCCGGGTCGGCGCGTTGATCGCGCCGTATCCGGCGTAGCCCCCGCGGCGCTGGACCACCTCGATGAACAGCCGCAGCCCGAGCTGCGCGGTGTAGAAGTGGTAGAACTCCCCTTGGGCGTCCCGGTCGTAGAGCAGGCCCGAGTCGAGCAGCCGGGTGACGGTGCGCTCGTCCAGGTCCAGGCGGGCCTGCAGATCCTCGTAGTAGTTCTCCGGGATCGCCAGCAGCGGGGCACCAGCCGCCCGCAGCGCGGCGCTCACGGCGAATACGTCATCGCAGCTGAACGCCACGTGCTGCGCGACCGGCCCGGTGCGGCCACCCAGCGGCGGCATGTTCAGCGCGATCCGCACCCCGCCAGGCTCGTCCGGGGAACTCAGAACGCGGCTGCGCACCAGGCCCTCGGGATCGGCGAGCTCCAGGTCATCGCCCGGTTCCAGGCCCAGCACGGCCCGCAGGAAGAGCACCGAGTCGTCGAAGCGGTCGAACGGCGCGGCCAGGGCCACGTGGTCGATCCCGGTCAGCCGGCCCGGTCCGGTCAGCCGGCCCGCATCGGTCCGCGGCCCGGGGGCGGTGGCGGTGAAGTCGCCCAGCCATTCGTCATCGTGCTGGCAGAACAGCAGCGTCGTCCCGGCCGGTGTCCGGACCGAGGGCAGGTCGGCCTCGCCGTGGCCGCGCCTGCGCGGCAGGACAGGGGCCAGGTACTGCTCGGCGCGGTCGGCGAGAGCCGCGCTGTCCGTGGTGCGCAGCCCCAGCGCGGTCAGCTGCGGGTCGCGCCGGAAGCCGTCCGGGCTGGTACTCCCGGCCGGGTCGGTGTTCAGGACGAGGTGCGCGCCGCCGTGCCGCCACAGCGCCGCGTTCTTGGTCCGGTGCACGCCGGCCCGGGTGAAACCCAGCGTGCGCAGCGTGTCGGCCAGGGCCGGCGCGTCCGCCGCGGCCGCGGCAATCTCGGCGAAGGCGAGGCCGGACCGGGACGCGGCAGGCTGTCCCGGGGGTGACGGGGCGGGGGCGGGGGGTGGCGCGAACAGTTCAAGCGGCTCGCCGCCTGGCCGCCGGCTCCGGAGCGATTCCTCCAGGTAGAGCAGGGAGCGCATCGCGTCCAGGGCGGTGGCCTCCGGTTCAGCCTGGCGGAAGGTGTCGCTGAACACCTCCAGCGAGAGGGGCCCGCGGTATCCGGCCGCCAGCACGTGCCCGAGGAAGCCGGGGAGGTCGAAGCCGCCCTGTCCCGGGAAGCACCGGTAGTGCCGGGACCACTGCAGCACGTCCATGGCCAGCACCGGCGCGTCGGCCAGCTGCAGGAAGAAGATCTTGTCGGCGGGCAGGCGGCGGATCCCCGCGGGGTCCGGGCCGCGCGAAAGGATATGGAAGCTGTCGAGGCACACACCGAGCGCCGGATGGCCAGCCGCCCGGACGATCTCCCACGAGTGCTGATAATCGTCAACGTGCCGGCCCCAGGCCAGAGCCTCGTAGGCGATCCTCATGCCGCGGGCCGCGGCCCGCCCGGCCAGGGCGTGCAGCTGCTCCGCCGCCAGGGCGTCGTCGTCGATGGCGGCCGGGGAGACGTTGGAGCACACCAGCATGGTGTCCGCACCCAGCCGCTCCATGACGCCGAACTTGCGCTCGGCCCGCTTGAGGCTGGCGGCGAAGCGGTCGGGGGGCATCGCCTCGAAGTCGCGGAACGGCTGGTAGAGCTCGATCGCCAGGCCGAGGTCGGCCGCCAGCCACCGGATCCGCTCGGCCGGGACCGGCGCGTTGACCAGGTCACTCTCGAAGATCTCCACACCCTGGAACCTGGCCTGGGCGATCGCGGCCAGTTTCTCGGGCAGGGTGCCGCTGACCGACACGGTGGCGATTGATTTGCGCATGCCGGGTCTGCTCCTTGCCTCGCCGGGTCTCGCGGGTGAGCCGGCCGTCCGGCCCCGGCCTGGAGAGGCCGGGCCGGACGGCCGGTCCGCTGCGTCAGGACGCGGCCGGGTAGTAGTACTTGGCGTCGGACGGATTACCGGCCTCGGCCGTGGTGACCAGGATGTTCGGCAGCAGCACCGAGGTCTTGACCAGGGAGGTATGGCCGGTGAGGGCGTCGTGGCCGTACTCGACGCCGAGCTGGCCTTCCCGGGCGGGCTGCTGGATCACCAGGGCACTGATGGCGCCGCTCTTGAGCAGGGACACCGCGGACGGGTCCGCGTCGTAGCCGACCACGGTGAGCTTGCCGGTGGCGCCGAGGGAGGACAGGGCCTGCGCGGCACCTTCCGCATTGGTCTCCGCCGCACCGAACAGCGCCTTGACCTGAGGGTGCGAGGTCATGACCGCTTTGGTGTCGGTCTCGGAGACGGTCTCGGGCTGGCCGGTGAACTGGGACGAGGCGATCGAGATGCCCGGGTAGCGAGCCAGCCCCTTCTTGAGGCCCTGGACCCGCTCGACCTGCGTGGTGGTGGTCCCGTCGATGCTGAACACCGCCACCTGGCCGTGGCCCTTCAGCGCCGTGGCGATCACGCCCGCCGCTGCCTCCCCGCCCTGGATGTTGTTCGAGGTGATCGCGCTGACCAGGCCCGAGGTGTTGGTCAGCGCGGTGTCCACGGTCACGACCTTGACCCCGGCGTTCATGCAGGTCTGGATCGCGGGGCGGAGCGCGACCGGATCGGTGGGCGCGATGAGCAGGATCTTGGGGTGCTTGGCGCAGACCGCGTTGACCACGGGGGTCTGGGCGGCGGGGGTGAAGTCCGGCGAGCCCTGGTACAGGAAGCTGTACCCGAGTTTGGCCGCCTCGGCCTTCGCCCCCCCTTCCAGGGCGTCGTAGAAGCCGACCCCGGTGGCGCCGGGAATGAACGCCACCAGGCCCTGGCCTGCTGTACCGGAGCCGGAAGCGGAACTGGAGCCGGACCCGGCGGAGGAACTGCCGCCGCAGCCGGCCAGGGCCGCCGTGGCGAGCAGGGCGGCCGCCGGCCGCGCGATCCTTCGTACCGTGAGTAACATCGTTGTCCCCTGTCTGGACGGGCCCGAGGGTGGCGTTGGATGGGTGGGGTGGGGTTCGGGACGCAGGCGCTAACAGCGCCGGCGGCCGGTGTACTGATCGACGTAGACGGCCGTGATGAGCACGACGCCCACGGCGACCTCCTGCCAGTACGGCGGGACGTTGACGATGATCAGGCCGGTCAGCAGGACCGAGATGATCAGGGTGCCGATGATCGAGCCGATCATCTTTCCGCGGCCGCCGAACAGGCTGGCGCCCCCGATCACTACCGCGGCGATGGCGTTGAGGTTGTCGGTCACGCCCGAGGTGGGTGAGGCGGCCCCGAGCCGGCTCATGACCAGGACGCCGTCGATGCCAGCCAGCAGGCCGGACATCGCGTAGATCTTCACGAGATGGCGCTGCCACGGGAGGCCGGCCCGGATCGCGGCCTCGCGGCTGTCGCCGATGGCGTAGGTGTAGGCCCCGTACCTGGTCTTGGCCAGCGCGAGGCCGGTGACGACGCAGAGCACGGCGGCGATGAGCACCGGCACCGGGATCCAGCCCAGCAGGTTCGTGTTGCCGAAGGTGCCCACCCAGGCCGGGATGGCGGAGATCTCCTGGCCGTTGTAGATCAGGTCACCCAGGCCGGTGGCGATGCCCAAGGTACCGAGGGTGACCACGAAGGCCGGGATGTGGCAGCGGGCGATCAGCCAGCCGTTCAGCAGCCCGGACGCCAGGCCGATGCCCAGCGCGGCGGCGAACCCGGCGGCTACCGTGAGCGCCGTGCCGGTCCCGCCGCCCATCAGGTCCGTCATGACCCAGGCCCCGGCCATGCCCGACAGCCCCAGGACGGCGCCGACGGACAGGTCGATCCCCCCGGCGATGATGACGAAGGTCTCGCCCAGCGCCAGCAGCAGGACCTCGGTCGCGGTGGATGAGGTATTCAGCCAGTTCAGCTTGCCGAAGAAGTCCGGTGACCAGATGGCGAACCCGATGATCAGGGCCACCAGGACCAGCCCGGTCCAGCCTTCTCGCAGCAGCCAGGCCCGGCGGTCGGCGGCGGTGCTGCCCCCCGCGGCCAGCGGGGGCGCGGTCACTGGCCCGGGGACCGGCTTGACCTCGTGCATGACCTACTCACCGCCCGTCTCGGCCGGGCCGGGGCAGCCGGCGTATCCCGCACCGGGCCAGTACCGCCCGGCCCGCCGCCGCCCGGCCCGGCGCCCTCTGGCCCAGCACCAGCCGGGCCGCCGCCATCCGGCCCGGGGCCCAGCTTGGAGCCGGTGATGTAGCCGATCAGGTCATCGGCCGAGACGTTCTCCCGCTCGACCGCGGCGACGACCGAGCCGAGCCGAAGCACAGTGATGCGGTCGCACACCGTGAGCACGTCCGGCATCTGGTGGCTGACCAGGATCACGGCCGTGCCCAGGTCGCGCACCCGGCGGATCAGGTCGAGCACCTCGCGGTGCTGCTCGACCCCCAGCGCGCTGGTCGGCTCGTCAAGCAGCAGGACACGCTCACACCAGGCCGACGCGCGGGCGATGGCCAGGGCCTGGCGCTGGCCGCCGGACAGGTCCTTGCACCGGGCGCCGATGTTCGGGATCCGGGCGTGCAGCCGGGCCAGTTCCCGCGCCGTGCGCTCCCGCATCGTGCGCCGGTCGAGCCAGCCCAGATGGCGGCCGGGCCAGTGACCGGCGAGAAGCTCCCGGCCGAGGAAGAAGTTCGCGACGACATCGCGTTCCATGGCCAGCGCCAGATCCTGGTACACGGTGCTGATACCGGCCGCTGCCGCGTCCGCCGGGCTGGTGAACACCGCCGGCTCGCCGTCGATGGCGACGTGGCCACCCGACGGTTGCTGCACTCCCGCGATGATCTTCATGAGGGTGGACTTGCCGGCGCCGTTGTCGCCGATCAGGCCGAGGACCTCGCCCCGGTTGACGTGGAGGCTCACGTCGCGCAGCGCCTCCAGGCCGCCGAAATGCTTCGAGACCCCGCACACGCTCAGCGTGGCCGTGCTAGTCATGGCTCACTCCTAAGGGACCGGCGGGAGGCGGAGGCGGCCCAGCGTGATCGCTCAGGCCGGCCGGGCGGGTGAGGGTGCGGAAGTGCCGGAGCATCCGCTCGGCATCGGCCGGGCGCCCGGTGAACAGGCGGAAGGCCTCGACCGCCTGGAAGACCGCCATGCCGCCGCCGTCCAGCGTCCGGCAGCCCAGGGCACGGGCCGTGCGGACCAGCTCGGTGTCGATGGGCAGGTAGACGACGTCCGCGACCCAGAGCCGGGGATGGAGCAGGCCGGCCGGCAGGGGCAGCCCGGGGTGCGCCGCCATCCCGGTCGGGGTGGCGTGGATGAGCCCGTCCGCGCGGGCCAGCGCCGCGGCTAACCCGGCGGGCTCGGCGGCGCGGGCCCGGCCCGCACCAAACCGGCCGCCGAGGTCGGCCGCGAGGGACAGCGCCCGGTCCCCGTCGAGGTCCACGATGGTCAGCAGGCGGGTGCCGAAGGTCAGGACCGCGTGCCCGACCGCCGCGCCGGCGCCCCCGGCCCCGAGCAGCACCACCCGGTCGGCGGCCACGCCGGCCAGGCCGCGCGCGAAGCTCTCCGCGAACCCGGACCAGTCGGTGTTGTGGCCGACGGCCCGCCCGTCCCGGAACACGACGGTGTTGACCGCCTGCAGCGCGGCCGCGTCGGGCGAGAGCTCGTCGAGATAGCCGAGGATGACCTGCTTGGACGGGTGGGTGATGTTCAGGCCATCGAAGCCGAGGCGGCGCGCGGCGGTGAGGAGCCCGGGGGTGTCGGCGGCGGTCAGGCCGAGTTCGTCGAGATCGATGATGCGGTAGAGACAGCACAGTCCCTGGGCGCTGGCTTCGCGTTCGTGCAGGGCCGGGCTCAGCGACCCGCTGATGCCGCTGCCGATCAGGCCGATCAGGCGCGACGGTTCCCGTGACGGCCGGCGCGCCGAGACCGGCGCATCTAACGCGCTCATGCCCGCAAGCACCGGCTCATCACACGCCTCCGGATCGTCTAATGTACGAACTAGAGGGTTAATAGTAGGACGGAGGCCGGGTGAACGGAAGCCCGCTCGTCACGCCGGGGCCGGACCGGCGCAATTAGGCTGGAGCGCGGCCGGTGCCAACGGCCGGTCCAGCCGATCAGGAGCGCGTTTTGACCCAAGCCGCCAGCAAGGGCACCGTCCCGAGCAGCAAGCCGGGTCCCGGTGAGCGCCAGCGGGACAAGGACCGCACCCGGGCGGAGATCCTGCGCATCGCGGCCGAGGAATTCGCGCGGCAGGGTTACGCCGGGGCCCGGGTCGATGAGATCGCCGCGCGGACCAGCACCACCAAGCGGATGATCTACTACTACTTCGGCGGCAAGGAACAGCTGTACGTGGCGGTCCTGGAACGGGCGTACTCGCAGATCCGCGACGCCGAGCTGGCCATTGACGTGGAACGGCTGGAACCGGTCGCCGCGATACGCCGCCTGGCCGAGCTCACCTTCGACCACCATGACGCGCATCCGGACTTCATCCGGCTGGTGAGCATCGAGAACGTCCACGAGGCGGTCCACCTGGCCACCCTGCCGACCCTGCACGAACTGCGCGCGCCGACGATCGAGATGATCTCCCGCATCCTGGACGCGGGACGGGCCGGCGGGGTGTTCACCGTGCCGGCGGACGCGCTGGACGTGCACATGCTGATCAGCTCGTTCTGCGTGTTCCGGATCGCCAACCGGCACACGTTCCGCGCCCTGTTCGGCCGGGACCTGACCGACCCGGCCCAGCGGGCCACCCAGCGCCAGATGCTCGGCGACCTGGTGGTCGCCTACCTGACCTCCTGAGCAACGGACGGCCAGGCCCAGGATTTCCGCAACGAACCGTCCGGCCCGGCCGGGGATCGGAGGCTGAGTGACCGCCGGTGACCATGTCCGCCCAGCGGCCGGGGACGCACCTGGCCCGTGGCTGGTAGCTGATCCGGATACCACGCCCGGGACCGGGCTGATGCTGTTCCCGCAGGCCGGCACCCTGCCCGCGGCGTGGGCCGGCCCGCTGCCCGCCGGCGGGCTGGAACCTGGTGACGCCGCGGCACTGCTCCAGGCGGCCCGGCCCTGCGGGCTGCTGCCCCAGCACGGTGAGGGCTGGTTCGGCCGGCCGGGCCTGGCCGGCCACCGGCTGGACGCCGGCGGCCACCCGGCCGCCGGGCGCGACTGGTCGCCGCTGTTCCGGCTGTCCCGGTCCGGGCACGGGGACCGGCGGGCGCGCATCGAGGCGGAGGACCCCGTCGCCGGCCTGCGGCTGGTGACCGAGGCCGAGGCGGTCCCGGGCGGCGCGATCCGGGTCCGGCACGAGGTGACCAACACCGGCGGCCAGCCGTATGTGGTGGACAGCCTGGAGGTGGTCTTCCCGCTGCCCGGGCGGGTGGGCGAGGTCCTGGACTGCACCGGGCGGCAGACGGCCGAGCGCATCCCGCAGCGCCACCGGCTCGGCGACGGGCTGTGGCTGCGCGAGGGCCGCCGCGGCCACACCGGGCACGACTCGGCCACGGTCGTGGTCGCGGGGGTGCCCGGATTCGGCTTCGGCCACGGCGAGGTGTTCGGCGTGCACGTCGCGTGGAGCGGGAACACGGTGCACCGGGTCGAGCGGGTGCCTTCCGGGCTGGGCATGGTGCCCGGCCAGCCCGCGGCGACCGGGAACGGGAACCAGGCCGGGCCCGGGGGGCGGGTGCTGGCGGGGGTGACGACCATCGGCGGCGGCGAGCTGCTCCTGCCCGGCGAGATCACGCTGGCCGCCGGTGAGTCCTACACCACACCCTGGGTCTACCTCGCGGCCGGCCGGGACGGGCTGGACAGCCTGTCCGCCCAGTTCCACGGCTACCTGCGGGCCCAGCCCGCGCATCCGCGCTCCCCGCGCCCGGTCAACCTCAACGTCTGGGAAGCGGTGTACTTCCGGCACGACTTCGCCACGCTGGCCGCGCTGGCCGACACCGCCGCCCGGATCGGCGTGGAACGGTACGTCCTGGACGACGGCTGGTTCACCGGCCGCCGCGACGACCGGGCGGGCCTGGGCGACTGGCAGGTCGACGAGGCGGTCTGGCCCGGCGGGCTGCACCGGCTCGTGGACTACGTGCGGGATCGCGGCCTGCAGTTCGGCCTGTGGATCGAGCCCGAGATGGTGAACCCGGACTCGGACCTGTACCGGGCCCACCCGGACTGGATCCTGTCCACCGGGCAGCGGGTGCCCCCGCTGGAGCGTCATCAGCTCGTCCTGGACCTGAGCCGGCCGGAGGTGTCCGGCTACCTGTTCGACCAGATCACCGCCCTGCTGTCGGAGTACCCGATCTCCTGCATCAAGTGGGACTGCAACCGGGACCTCATCGACGCGGGATCCGTGCCGCGGGCCGGCGCCCCGGCCGCGCACGACCAGGCGGTGGCGGTGTACGCGCTGCTCGACCGGCTGCGGGAGCGGCACCCGGCCGTCGAGTGGGAGTCGTGCGCGGCCGGGGGCGGCCGGGTCGACCTGGCCATGCTGGGCCGGGTCCAGCGGATCTGGGGACATCACCCAGGCCAGCCAGGAGGAACTGGCCGACCTTGCCGCCTGGATCGGGCTGTACAAGGAGCACCGGGCGCTCATCCACAGCGGCCGCATGGTCCGGCTCGACACCCCGGACGACACCGCCTGGATGCTCGGGGTCGTCGCCGCCGACCAGTCGGCCGCCCTGATGAGCTATGTGCAGCTGGACGAGCCCCGCAGCGACCAGCCGGCCGCCCTGCGCGTCCCGGGGCTCGACCCGGGGCGCCGCTACCTGGTCACTGAGGTGACCCCGGGTGAGCGGCTGCCCCGCGGGGCAGCCCTGGCGGGCGACCGGATCCCCGGCGTGGAGGTATCCGGTGCCGCCCTGGCCTCGATAGGCCTGGCCATTCCCGCCCAGCGTGCCCTGGCGGCCGCGGTCATCCTGGTCGAGGCCCGCTGACCCAGTCCAGCGGTATCTCTGGGATCGTCGTCACGCCTGGGGGTCGTCGAGCACGGCCAGCAGCAGTCCGCCGATCATGGCCATGTTCTTGTGGAACTGGATCCGCTGCATCTTGCGGGCGGCCGGGTCCTCGATGGTCCAGTACGCGTGCCCGGCCAGGGTGGTGGGGACCAGCGAGCCGGCCAGGACCAGGGCCGACAGCCGCGGAGCCCGGCCCAGGGCCAGCGCCGCGCCTGCCACCACCTGCACGGCGGCGTTCGCCCGCACCACCATCTCATCGTCGGCGGGCAGCGGCACTTTGGTCCGGATCGCGGCCAGCAGCGGCGCGGCCAGCTCGACACGCCCGCCGGGCGCGCGCAGGGCGTCGAAGCCGAGCAGCACGTACGTGGATCCGGTGAGGAAGCGGGCCGCCGGGCGCAAGGGCGCCAGAGTACGCCGGGCCGTGATCATGAGCACCTCGATCTGGGCTGGGACGAGTACGTCAGCAGGACTGTACGCCCTGGCCGTTTCGGCATAATGGCGGCGTACCGGGATGCGCTATCGTCGGCGAATGGCGGAAGCGGGCCAGCGGGCACAGGAATTCGACGCGTCGCTCCCGAACATCGCCCGGATGTACGACTACTGGCTGGGCGGCAAGGACAACTTCGCGGCTGACCGGGCCGCCGCGGATCGCCAGGCGCAGGCCATCCCGCAGCTCCCGTGGCTGGCCCGGCAGAATCGTGGCTTTCTCCAGCGGGCGGTGGCCTTCTGCGCCGGTGCGGGAGTGACGCAGTTCCTGGATATCGGCTCCGGGCTGCCCACCAACCAGAACGTGCATGAGGTCGCACAGCGCGTCAACCCGGACGCCCGCGTGGTGTACGCGGACCTCGATCCGGTGGTGGTGGCGCACGCTAGGGCGCTGCTGTCCGGTACCCAGACCGCGGCCGTCCGGGGAGATGCCTGCCGTCCCGATGACATCCTCGGCGCCCCCGAGGTCGGCCGGCTGTTCGACCTGAGCCGGCCGGTCGCCGTGCTGCTCCTGGCCGTGCTGCACCTGATCCCGGACGAGGCCGGCCCGGCCGCCGCCGTGGCCCGGCTGCGCGGGGCCGTGGCGCCCGGCAGCTACCTGGTCATTTCCCATGCCGACGTATCGCAGGCCCATGTGGTCGGGACGGAGCGCCGGAGCGACACCGCCCGCGAGCTGGTGGACGCCAACCAGGCCCTGGCGACCGTGCCCGCCCGCACCCGCGAGGAGATCAGCCGGTTCTTCGGTGACTGGACTCTGGTCGAGCCCGGCCTGACCGACATCTGGGCCTGGCGGGCGGACCACGACCCGGTCACGAACGCGAGCGGTTTCATGAGGATCCTGGGCGGGGTGGCCCGCAAGAACTGACCGCGCCGCCAGCGCGACGCCGCGGCCACCCGGAACGCGGCACCCACGCTTGTCAGTTGTTGTCAAATGTCACTTGCTGACAATATGTGCGCGGCCGGGTACGATGAACCGCGTGGAGGTTCCGGTGGGACAGATCACGCCCCGGGCAGCCGGCCCGTGGCCAGGCGGTGAAGCTGCGGTGGCCTCCCCGGAGCCGCCCGGGAACCGGCGGGAGCGCAAGAAGCAGCGCACCCGCGACGCCCTGATCGAGGCGGCCATGGGCCTGTTCGCGGCCCAGGGCTACGACCACACCGCGGTCCACGAGATCACCGATGCGGTGGACGTCTCGGAGCGGACCTTCTTCCGCTACTTCGCCAGCAAAGAAGACCTGGTGCTGTCCTTCGTCCGGGACGGGCAGACGGCCTTCGCCGGGGCGCTGGCGGCCCGGCCGCCCGCGGAGGACCCGTTCACCGCGGCCCGCCACGCGTTCCAGATATCACTGGGCCAGCTACCCGGGAACACCGAGGCGGCGGCGTCCTACCTGTCGGTCATGGGGCTGATCCACTCCACTCCGGCACTGCTGGCCGCCTACCTGCGGTACGTCCACGATCACGACGACGAGATCATCCAGGTTCTCGCCGGGCGCGAGGGCGTGGACCCGGCCGCCGACCGGCGGCCCCGGGTGCTGGCCACCGTGATCGGCTCGCTGGTGTTCCTGGCCCATCGCGACTGGCGGGCCGGGGACGATCTCGGCCCCGGCGCCATGTCCGCGGCCTTCGACAGCTACGCCGACGAGGTCATCCCCGCCCTGGCCGGCCACTGGTCGTGACCGCCCTCCCGGGCGGGACCGTCCCCCGGGCCGCGCCCCTCCCTAGAGGGGCCGCTTCTGGCCGGGCAGGGCCGGGACGGTACCCGGCAGGCGGAAGAGGTCGAGCGCGTTCTGGAACATGATCTTCTCCCGCATCGGCGCGGGGATGTGCTTGGCCACCCACTACCGTCAACATCGCCTCAATCAGAATCTGGCTCCGCCACCCCGATCCATGATCTACAGGACACGCTCTAGGCCCGTGCGGCGCCGGACAGGACCGAGTGCCGGTAGAAGTCGCGGACCCGCAGCGCGCAGGTGGGCGCGAGGTTCCGCATCGGCGACCACATGATCTCGCGGAGGCAGGTGGCCACGAGGTCGGAGGCGGCCACCTGCCTGATCTCTCCGGCTGCCACGCCGCTGTCGATGAGGCCGACCAGCAGGTCAAACCGGAGACGGGCGCCTTCCTGGTAACAGTCCGCGACGCCGATGTCCACGAGGCGCTTGAAACCCTGGAGGATCTCGATCTCCCGGCTGAAGTGCCGGCCCGCCTGGTCCAGCAGCCAGAGGATCGCGTCGATGGTTTCCACCACCGAGGAGCCCGCCTGGATGACCTCGCGGTACGCCTCCCTCAGCCGGTCCGAGAAGCCGCCGAGGATGGCGTGGATCATGGAGTCCTTGGACTCGAAGTACCGGTAGAGGTTGCTCGCGGTAATCCCGGCCGCGTCCGCGATATCGCGCATGGTGGTCGCCTCGAAGCCCCGCAGGGCGAACTGGCTGCGGGCCGCGTCCAGCACCTGGCCGCGGCGCTGGCCCTGGTCCTCGGCGGCCTCGGCGACCCAGCGGGCCCGGGCGTCGTCCACGACGCGGGTGGCCTTGGAGGAGTCAGCGCTGGCCGGCGCGGCCGTGGCCAGGCCGTCGAAGATCAGGGCGGTGATGCACTCCGCGGCGGCCTGCGTCCCGGACGGTGTCTGCCATCCCCACAGCAGGCCCGCGTTCACGGTCGTCCGGTGCAGCACATACCGCAGGATGCGCAGGTCGACCCCGTCCTTGATCTCGCCCGCCGCGGAGGCCGCGCTGATCAGGGTGCGCCAGAGCCGGCCGACGCTGGCCGGCTCGGCGTGCACCACGGTCTTGAGACTGGAGCTGGCCGTGGTCGGCGCGTCGAACTGGCTGATCTGCAGGGCCGCCGGATGCCGGAACGAGACCGCGGCGATCTCCTGGGCGTAGGCCCGCAGGGCGGGCAGGGGGTCCTCGGGGACCGAGCCGAACTCCCGGACCACGCGGACGAGATCGGCGTGGTAGGCCTCGACCAGCTCGACCGCGATCGCTTCCTTGGAGTCGAAGTGGTGATAGAGGCTGCCGGCCAGGATCCCGGAGGCCGCCGCGACCTCACGCATCGAGGTGTTCGTGTACCCGGCCGACGCGAAGAGTTCTGCGGCCGCGGCGAGGATCTCGTCGCGCCGGCGTGTCCGGCCGGCCAGGGACGGCCCGGGCACTGGCGATGGGGACGCGGCCACCCGGCCATTATCAGGCCGGCCCGCCGCCGGCCGGACCAGCCCGCATGGGCATGTCCCGCTGTCTCACGGGAAACAGGCCAGGCAGTCCGGCCTCGCGACCTCGCCCGGCCGCGGTGAGCACCGGCCGCAGGGGATCACGCGCGGCTCAGTTGACGCACGGGATGCCGTCCCTGGCGACTACGGCGCCGCCCTGCGGCCCGGCGGTGGGGATGACGGTCGCGGCGGGCTGCGGCGTCCGGGCGGCCAGGGCGCCCGGCAGCACGGCCCTGGCCCCGAGCAGGACCTGCACGTGCCCGGGCGGCAGCGACGCGCCCGGCGCGGCGGTGACACCGAACGTCCGGGCGATCGCGGCCGCGTTCGCCGACGTGCCGGGGCCGTAGCTGACCGAGGTGACCGTGCGGGCGGCCGTGTTCCCCACCGCCCCCGCCCGGTAGCCGGCCCGGACCAGCGCCGCCGAGATGCGCCCGGCCAGTCCGGTCGTGCGGCCGCCGTTGAGCACGTCCACGGTGGTCGCGCTGGCCGAGGGCTTGAGGGGGGCGGCCGCGTGGTGCCGGGCGGCCCTGGGGGCGGGCTTCGGGAAGAACGACGCGTGCACGATGGCCTGGATTTGCGGCACGTTGACCACGTTCGCGTCCTGGCCGCCGATGGTTGCGAAGCCCTTGATCGGCAGCGTGCGGAAGACGAGATTCCCGCCGGTCAGGCCCCGCATCTGTGTGGCGAAGTCGAGCAGGTTCCAGCCCGCGTCGGTAATCACGTACTGCTTGGCCACCGACAGGAGAGCCGTGAGCTTGGTCAGGTCCCCGAGCACGCCCTGGGTCCGCAGCTGGTGCATCACCGAGTCGATGAACGCCTGCTGGCGGTGGGTGCGGTCCAGGTCGCCGTTGGGCAGGCCGTCGCGCTGGCGGACGAAGGACAGGGCCTGCGCGGCGTCCAGATGCTGGTAGCCCCGGTGGAAGTGCGCCCCGGACTTGGGGTCGCGGACCGCGTGGTTGAGGCAGGCTTCCACCCCGCCGAAGACCTTGGCCAGCTCGTAGAACCCGTCCAGGTTGACCTCGGCGAAATGGTCGATGCGCACCCCGGTGAGCTTCTCCACCGTGGCCACGGCCGCGTGCCGCCCGGCCTCGTTGCCGAGGAACGCGAGCTGATCCTGCCCCATGCCCGGATGCTGCTGCCGCAGCTTCGCCTGCTGGAAGAACATGCTCACGCCGTAGGCCTGGTCGATCTTGCCCGCCTGCTGCGGCCCGGCCGTGCCGGCGAAATGTACCCAGTCGTCGCGCGGGATGGAGAAGCCGACCGCCTTCCTGCCGCCCGCGAATATGTGGATGAGGATTAGCGTGTTGGTGTCATTCCCCCCGGTGCCGTTGGCCACCGCTTGGGCATTTCCCGCATGCAGCTTGGCCAGGATGCTTCCGGGAAGGATATTCCCGTTCCAGTCCCGGCGGCTTTCCAGCCCCATCAGCAGGATGTTCTGCGCGCCCGCCGAAGGGCCGCTGGTGATCGCGTGCGATCCGCCGATGCTGCCCACGTCGCGGATCACCAGGTAGGAAGAACCACTGGCCAGCAGGACCAGGGCCGCGAAGACGCAAGAGACGAAGTACCAGGTCCTGGCGGCCGGGCCGGGCGGCGACCCGGTCCCGCCCGGCCTGTCCTGGGCCGGCGGCCGTGACCCGCGGCGCGCTGGCGCCTGCCTGGCGGCCACAGCCTGGTTATTCCTTGTCTGCCGAGACGGCACCCTGCTGCACATCGCCCCCCGGCGGTTGCCTTGCTACCATTGCGGCGAAGGCTACCCCCGCTCTTCCTTCAGTAAAACAATGCCGGCCAAACGTTTAGGGAAAGATGCTGGATTCACCGGGGCACAAGGCGGATTCCGGGCCCGCGTATGCTCGCGGGCCGGGACGCGATACCAGTTCACGCAGGCGCGATCCGGGCGCGCGGGAGGCGCAGCGCGGGCGGCGGGCCCCCGCCGGCCCACGGCCGGGCCGCCGGGCCGCGGGTGGGGCACGCTCCCCGGCCGCCTGGGAATCGGCCTCGTCATCGGCGGGGCCGGGGCCGGCCTGCTCGTCACCCTGCTGGCCGGCCGCGAGCCTGGCCTCGTGCTCGGCATCTTCCTGCTCGCCGGGACCGCGGCCGGGGCCCTGGCCGTCCGCCCGCGTGCCGCCTACCTGATCATCCCGGTCCCGGCGCTGGCCTACCTGGCCGCCGCCATCGTGGCCGGGCTGGTCCACGACCGGGCCGCCGACACCTCCCACACCGCGCTGGTGATCAGCGCGGCGCAGTGGATAGCCAGCGGATTCCTGGCCATGAGCGCCGCCACGCTGCTGGCCATCGTGGTGGCCGTGGCCCGCGGGGTGGCGGCCCGGCAGGCCGGGCGGAGGGCCGTCGTCAGGGGCCGGCCGGGAGCCTGACCCGGCCTGGCCCGAATCATTAGAGTTCGCCGGGTGCGCGGCCGAACCGTTGATCCCCCGGCGCTGCCCGCCATACGCTGACCGCACCGCTTGCGGGCCACTGCAGCCTCGTATGCCCAGGTAAAGAGGAGTTGACGTGACGCTGCCCTTCCAGGATGCCCGGACCCTCGCCGATGGCGCCCGGGCACGCGCCCTGGAACTCGGAAAGGCGCTGAGCATCGCGGTCGTGGACTACGGCGGCTTCGTCGTCCTGATCGAGCGGATGGATGGAGCCCGGCCGATGACCCCGGATATCGCCCTGTCGAAGGCGTACTCGGCGGCAGTCATGCAGCGGCCGACCGAGATGCTGGAGAACTGGCGGAACTCCGATCCCGTCTTCTTCACCCAGGTTGGCCGGATGGGCCAGCATCCCATCGTCGCCACCAAGGGTGGTTACACCCTGAAGCGGGACGGCGACATCCTGGGCGGTATCGGGATCTCCGGCGGCAGCCCGGACGAGGACCAGCAGATCTGCGAGGACATCGTGCGGAGCGCCGGATTCGAGCTCGACTTCCCGCAGTGGGCCGGGGCACGGCGGCACTGACCTCCGCCCGAACCCCGGTCCGACCGACGAGCACGCTACGGAGGCAGCCATGGCCGACGACTTCCGCTACCACATCGACCACCACGGGAGCCTGGTCCGCCCGCCAGAGTTGCTGGCCGCGCGGGCGCGGGGACCCCCTCGCCCTGGCCGCGGCCGAAGACCAGGCCGTGATCGCGGTCGCGCACCTGCAGCGCCGGCTAACCCTGTCGGCTGTCGGGGACGGGCAGTTCCGCCGCGAGCACTTCGAGTCAGTGGTGTACGACCAGGTGGATGGCTTCCAGCCGGCCACCGGGCCGCAGCCCCTGGCCGACGCGGCGGGCATTCCGGCGGCGCGGCGGCGGACCGCCCCCGCCGATCCGCGGTCCCCGGGGCGCCTCGCGGGCGCCGAGGTGGCCCCGGTCCTCGCCTGCGTCGACCGCCCGGTCTTCGTGGCGCTGCCCTCTCCCGGGTACCTCGCGGCCCTCGGCTCGGCGCTCGCGGACTCCGCGGCCGTGGACGAGGCCCGGACCCGCGGCGAGGCCCTCGCGGCCATCCTCCGCGCCGAGATCGAGGCGCTGGCCCGGGACGGCGTGGTCTACGTGGCCCTCGGCAACCCGCTCTACACGCCCCTGCTCACCACGGCCGGCCGGGAGCGGCTGGCCGGCGTGATCGATGTGGACGCCGTGCTGGCCTGCCTGGTGGCGGCCGACCGGTCCGCGGTGACCGGGCTCGACGTCCCCGAGCACTTCCGGGTCGGCCTCGACCTGACTGATTCAGGGCCGCTCCCCACGACCGGGCGGGGCTACGACCCGGCTGCCCTGGACGCTCTGCTGGACGAGACGCCGTTCCACCGCCTGTGCGCCGACTTCCCGGCTGACCCGGCCGCCCGGCTGCCGCTGGAGCGGATCAAGCCCGGCCTGGTGATCAGCCTGGGGGTGGTGGACGTGTCCACCGCCGAGCCGGAGTCCGTGCAGACGCTCCTGGACCGCGTGGATCCTGTGGTCGAGCGGCGCGGGGAAGACGACGTGGCCATCGCGACGAACGGCGGCTTCGCCGCCTCGGCGGAGTTTCCGCTGATGACCGAGGAGGAGCAGAACACCAAGCTGCGCCTGGTCGAGACGGTGGCCCGTTACTACTGGGGAAACGAGATCTGAGCTATGGCTGAACAGTCCGGCGGCCTGCGATCCGAGCTGGCCACGGCGACCAGGATGCTGGCCTCGCACCGCCTCATCGGCATGTTCGGGCACGTCAGCGTCCTCACCGAGGACCCGCAGCGGTACCTGGTATGCCCCGGGGCCGGGGCGCGCAAGGACCGCTGCCGGTCGGCGGACGTGCTGGAACTGGACCTCGATCACGAGTTCGAGCCCGGGCTGCCGCTGGAGCTGTACATGCACTCCGAGGTGCACCGGCTCAAGCCGCACATCAGGTCCCTCATCCACGTGCACTCGCCGGCGCTGGTCGCGCTGGCCGCCATGGCGCAGGTGCCTACCGATCTGCTCATGCTGCACGCGAGCTTCTGGCCCGCGGCCATGCCCGTCTGGGACGAGACCGACCTGGTCCGCGACCGGGCGGCGGCGCAGCGGCTGATCGGGATCCTCGGCGACGAGGCGATCGCGCTGCTGCGCTGGCACGGCGCCGTGATCGTCGGCCGGACCCTGCACGAGGCCGTCTTCCGGGCCATCCTCGCCGAGGAGCACGCCAGCCAGCTGGTCACCGCCCTGTCGCACGGGCGGCCGCTGGCCCCGGTCCCGCAGAGCACCGACCGGCAGGACCTGTACGCCCGGGTGCTCTCCTCCCGGACCCACGACATGCACTGGGACTATGCGAGCTCGTTCGTGACCGTGACCCCCGGCGCCCGCGGCCAGGACTAGGGGGCCCGCGCCCCGGACCAGGGCGCGTGCCGCTGGCGTCCCGGCCAGCGGGGTGGTCAGGCGTCCCGGGTGGCCATCCGCCAGGCGCCGATCACCGACCAGCCGACGATCCAGCCCACGATCACGGTGATCATCGCCCAGGTGGGCATCGGCGGTATGTTCAGCACCCCGCGCCCGCCGAACAGCACGTGGCCCGGACCGCCCGCCCCGCCGCCCGCCAGGCCCGCGGGCCGGAGCTGGTCCATGGCGATGCCCACGACGACCCGCTGGCCGTCGATGAAGTACGGGATCACGTGGGCCGCCAGGAGCGGGGTCACGATGATCTGGAGCACGATCATCAGCACGGTGGACACGGTGCGCTGGCCGATGAGGGAGCCGACGCCGAGACCGACCAGGAACCCGAGGCCGATGTCGAGCACGAGCCACAGCCCGATCTTGACCATCTCGTTGACCGGCGGGTTGAGCTGACCGGCCTCGTCTGAGGTGTAGGCGCTGTAGCTGGTGGCGATGTCCCGGCTCACCGCGGGCGGGGGCGCGGGACGCGAGACCGGTATGCGGCCGTTGGCCGGGACGAGCTGAGGGACCCCGTTGACGAAGGCCTGCACATACTGCCGTGGATGCTGCCGGAGCCAGCTCTCCAGCTGCGCCTGGCTGAGCTGGGCCGGTACGGAGATCCCGTTGATGTTTACCGAGGACGGCTGCGGGGTGCCCGCGTAGCTGGTCACCAGGCACACCAGGGTGAAGGCCACGGCGGCCAGCGGCACGACGATTGACAGGCCGGCCGGGATCCGGGCCAGGTAGAGCGCGACGCGCGAGCGGCCGGTGATCACCAGGTGCCGGAACATCCCGTCGGTCAGGTCGGTCGTTCCCGCCGTGGCCCCGAGGGTCGCCGCGATGATGAACCCGAACTCGGCCATCGGCTGGAGCAGGATCTGGAACACCGACGGGCTGCCGGCCGGCCCGTAGCTCTTCGGGTCGGCCACGTGGAACACCAGCCGGAGGCCCAGGACGAGGACGGGCAGCCCCACGGTCAGCAGCACGGTGACCACCATGAGGCCGCGCCGCTTCCGCAGCTCGAGGTGCTTCGTGGTGATCAGGCCCCAGCCCGGGATCCAGGCCCGGTACCGGCCGGGTACGGCGGCACGATCGGGCGGCGCACCACTGTCCCCGGTGACCGCGGTGTGCAGTATCGCGCCCGCGGGCGCGGCCGATGTGCCTTCGGTCATGACTGCTCTCCCAGGCGGCTGGTCACCGACAAGAACCAGTCCTCCAGGGTGGCGTGAACCTCCTGGAGGCCGTACACCGAGATCCCGCCCGCGACGAGCCGGCGGTTGACCTCCGCCACCGCCTCGCGCGAGGCGCCGGCCGGAAGCGTCACGGTCAGCCTCGCCTCGCCGGGGGTAACTCCCGCCGTGATCCTGGACTGCCCGAGGAGGCGGCCCGCCGCCGCGGGGTCGGAGCAGTCCAGCCGCACGATGCGGGCGCCCGCGCTGCGGACGAGCTCATCGATCGGGCCCTGACGGATGACCCGCCCGTGGTCCACGATCGCGACCGCGTCACAGGTGCGCTCGACCTCGTCGAGCAGGTGCGAGGAGAGCATCACCGTGCGTCCCTCGTCGACCAGCGAGCGGATCATCGCGCGCATCTCGTGCATCCCCGCCGGGTCGAGCCCGTTCATCGGCTCGTCCAGGATCAGCAGCTCGGGGTCGCCCAGCAGGCACGCCGCCACCCCCAGGCGCTGGCGCATGCCCATCGAGTACGAGACGACCTTGTCGTCGGCTCGCTCGGTAAGGCCGACCCGGGCCAACGACCCCGGAATCCGCCCGTCCGCGCCGCCGCCCCGCGCGGCACCCAGCAGGTGCAGGTTCTCCCGGCCCGTCAGGTGATGGTGGAAGCGGGGCTCGTCAACGATCGCGCCGACCCGGGCCAGCGCCTGGCTGCGCTCGGCCGGGACCTGGATCCCGAGCAGCGACATCGAGCCGGCGTCGGCCCGCGTCAGCCCGAGCAGGGTGCGGATGAGCGTGGTCTTGCCGGCGCCGTTGGGTCCGAGGTAACCGAACGCGGACCCGCGGGGGACGAGCAGCTCGACGTGGTCCACGGCGGCGTTCGGGCCGAACCGCTTGGTCAGGCCGTGGGTCTCGACCGCCCATCCGCCGGCCGTTGCGCCGAGGAGGTGGACGGCGCCGGCTGGGCGCGGCCGGGCGGGCTCGGGGGCGGCGGGCTCTGGGGTGGCGGGCTCGGGGGCGGCGGGCTCTGGGGCGGCGGCGGGCGCCCCGGCGGGCGCCCCGGAGCCCGCCGGGGAAGGCGCCTGCGGCTCGGGGCGCCAGGCTGAGTCCGCTACCCGGCCTTGGCGCCGCTGGCGAACGAGGCGCGTGGCGCCGTAGCCCGCGGCGGCGATCAACAGGACCAGCAGCAGCAGGACGCCGGGCCCCAGGGCGAGGCCGTGGGTCCCGGCCGGCCGGGCGGCGGCCATGTGGTGCCAGCCCAGAGCGGATGAGACGTTCATGGCCAGCTATCGTGGGCGATCGGCGACGCGCTGTCATCGGGCCCGGGAAGCACGAGCGCGTCATCCCCGCGAACGACGCCAGGGATCCACCGGACCACTCAGGCCTGGGTGGCGAGCCCCGACTGGTAGGCGAGGATGACCAGCTGGGTGCGGTCCCGGGCACCGAGCTTGGTCAGGATCCGGCTCACATGCGTCTTGGCTGTCGGGAGGCTCACATGCAGCGTCTGGGCCAGCTCGGCGTTCGACAGCCCTTCGGCGACCAGCGACAGCACCTCGCGCTCGCGCTCGGTGAGCTCCGCCAGGCCGGGGAGGGTTCGGGCGGGCGTCCTCGCCTGGCCAGCGAAGTGCGCGATGAGCCGGCGGGTCACGCTCGGAGCCAGCAGCGCCTCGCCGGCGGCGACAGTGCGGATCGCATTCAGCAGCTCGTCGAGCGGCAGGCTCTTGAGCGCGAAGCCGCTCGCTCCCGCCCGCAGCGCATCGAAGACGTACTCGTCGAGGTCGAAGGTGGTGAGGATGAGCACCCGCGCCCCGCTGGCCCCCTGGCCTGAGGTGATCTGCCGGGTGGCCTCGATTCCGTCCATCACCGGCATCCGGACGTCCATCACGACAACGTCCGGCGCGAGGCTGGTCGCGAGCCCGACCGCCTGCCTGCCGTCGGCCGCCTCACCGACGACCTCCAGGTCGTCCTCGGCATCGATCAGCGAGGAGAAGGCGGTGCGCAGCAGCGCCTGGTCGTCGACGACCAGGACGCCGGTCGTCACGGTGCCGCCTGGCGCGCTTGTCCGCCCGCGGCGGGTACGTCGCTCACATCGCGTCCTCGATCGGGACCTCGGCGAGCACACGGAAGCCGCAGGCGAGCGGCTCGGCCACGAGCCGCCGCCGAAAGCGCCGATCCGCTCCCGCATCCCGGCGATCCCGTGGCCCGTGCCCGGGATGTCGGGCCGTTCCTGATCGCCTGCCGTCCGCGCGGCTGCTCCTCCGTTGTCGGCCCCTCCTCCGTCGTCGGCCACCTCGAGCCGGACCAGCGTGGCCGAGACCGCGAGGCCGACCGTGGCCCGGGCTTGCGGCGCGTGCCTGACGACGTTGGTGAGCGCCTCCTGGGCGACCCGGTAGAGCGTCAGCTCAAGCGCCGGGGAGAGCTCACGATCGCTGCCCGATGTGCGCAGCTCGACGGGCGTACCCGAGGCCCGCACGGTGTCCACGAGCTCCTTGAGGTCGGCGAGCCTCGGCACGGGCGCGAGCGCGGCGGCTCCGGCATCCTCCTCGCGCAGCAGCCCGAGTACCACCCGCAGCTCGTCCTGGGCGGTCCGCCCGATCATCTCGATCGATTTGAGCGCGGTTCCCGCCTCCTCCGGGCGCCTGGCCATCAGGCGCCTGCCCACGCCAGCCTGGACGGTGATCACCGCGAGCGTGTGGGCGACGACGTCGTGCAGTTCGCGGGCGATGCGCACCCGCTCCTCCCGGACCTCCTGCCGGCCGCGCTCGGCCTCGGCGGCTCGCTCGCGCTCCGCCTGCTCAGCCAGCCCAGCCACATAACGCCGGCGCGCCGCCACGCTGTCTCCGATGAACCACCCTGCCGCTAGCGGCAGGAAGCCCAGGATGGCCCCGGCCGCGAGCGGAGAGAGCCCTTTCGTCAGCCCGGCGTACAGCAGCGCCGCGCCGAGAATCGCCGCCGCGGCCAGCACCGCGCGGATGGACAACCGGCGCGGGACGCTAGCGGCCACGGCGTACCCCGCCACCCCGAGCACCACGCTCGCCAGCGGCGACGCGGTACCCCACGCCATCTGCGCCGCGGCGGCGGCAGCGGCCAGGGCGAGGAAAGGAAGCGGCCATCGCCTGCCGAATGAGGCCGCCGGGATACACAGCAAGACGATCAGATCGAAGGCCGGCCCGGGCGCGTGCCCCTGATGAATGACCGCCAGGGCGAGCGCGACCGCGGCCGCGAGCGCCGTCAGGGCGGCCGCTATCCCGAGTCGCTGCCGCCCCATGATGGCCTGCAGCAGCGGAGGCCGCGGCGGTCCCGTGCCCGGAGAACCAGTGCCCGGAGAACCAGTGCCCGGAGAACCTGTGGCCGGAGAATTGGTCGGCACTTAACCGACGGTAGCCACCGCGCGCTGATACCGCATCATTCCCGAGGATGACCGCCCGCGGCCAGGACCAGGGCGGGACCGGGCCGGGGCCGGGCCGGAACTAGCCCCCGGCCCCGCTCATCTCGATGACGAGCTTGCCCCGGGAGTGCTTGCTCCTGGCGTCGGCCAGGCCGGTGGCCGCCTCCTCCAGCGTGTACCGGCCGGTGATGGGCACCTGCAGGTCGCCCGCGGCGGCCAGTGACCCCAGCTCGTCCAGGAGGGCGCGGTCCGGGAAGCTGCCGACGTTGGTGCCGCTGAGCCCGCGGGCGGCCAGGGCCTCCTCGTCAGCGGCCCGGTGCACGGACGCGGCCCGGCCGCCGGGGACGAGCAGCGCGGCGTGCTCCATGAAGGCGGGCCGGTAGTCCACCAGATCGATGAGCCCGTGCAGCCCGCCGGGCCAGCGGGCGCGGATCTCGCCGATGACCCCGTCTCCCGGCTCAACCACCTCGGCGGCCCCCAGGCCGCGCAGATACCCGGCGTCCTCCGGGAGCCCGGAGGCGATGACGTGCGCGCCGCGCCGGGCGGCCAGCTGCACGCAGAAACTGCCGGCGCCGCCCGGCGCCCCGAGGATCAGCACGCGCTCCCCCGCGGCCGGCTGTACGGCCGCGACGCAGCGCAGCGCGACGACGCCGGCCAGCGGCAGGCACGCGGCCTCGGCGGCGGCCAGGCCGGGAGGGCGGGGAACGAAGCACTCGTCCTCGCCGCACCACACGTGGGTGGCGTACGAGCCCCGGTGCAGCCGCTGGCCGGTGAAGTAGCCGAACACCGGATCTCCCGGCGCCACCCGGCGGACCGCACTGCCCGCGGCCGTGACCACGCCCGCGTAGTCGCGGCCGATCGTGACCGGGAACTGGTACTCGAAGGAGTCCCGGAACCGCCCCTGCGCCGCCTTCCAGTCGAACGCGTTGATCGAGGCGGCCTGCACCTCGATCAGCACCTGATCCGGCGCCAGCCCGGGCACCGGGAAAGTCGCGAGGTGCGGGGGGTCGTCATGCCCGTCGATCACGACGGCGCGGGCCTGGGTCACTGGCTCTCCTGGGTCACGGGCTCTCCTCGGACACGGCTCTTCTGGGAATCACGGGGTCACGGGGTCGCCGGGTCACGGCGCCTCCTGGGCCGAGGACCGGCCGAGGAACACGTCCCCGATGTCGGGCCGGGCCAGCAGGACATCCGCCCGGTCGCTCAGCACGACCCGGCCGGCGGCCATCACGTACGCCCGGTCGGAGATCGTCATCGCCTCGCGGGCCCGCTGCTCGACGATCAGCAGCGAGACGCCCGTCCCGGTCAGCGCGGCGATGTGCTGGGTGAGCAGCTCGTCCGCGGGCTGCGGGGCCAGGCCCGCCGTGGGCTCGTCCAGGACCAGCAGCGAGGGCCTGATCATCATCGCGCGGGCGATCGCGACCATCTTGCGCTCACCGCCGCTGAGGTGCCCGCCCTGGCGGGCGGCCAGCCTGCGCAGCTGGGGGTAGAGCTCCATCACCTCGGCCACCCGGGCCCTGACGGCGGATCTGCGCATGCGTGTAGCCGCCCATTTCCAGGTTCTCCAGGACAGTGAGCCGGGGGAAGTTGTCCCGCACCTGAGGCACGTACCCGACCGAGAGCCGGCAGATCTGGTCGCTGCGCATCGTGGTCAGGTCCCGGTCCCCCAGCCGCACGCTGCCCGCCATCGGGCGGATCACCCCGAGGACCGCCTTCAGCAGGGTGCTTTTCCCGGCCCCGTTCGGTCCCAGCACGGTGACGATCTCCCCGCGGCCGACGGTGAGGTCGACGTCCATGATCGTGGGCGTGTCGCCGTATCCCGCGGACAGCCCGGCCACGGTGAGCGCGGCCGGGGGGGCGGCGGGCTGGCGGTCATCCGACGAGGTAGGCACTGATGACCTCCTGGTTCTGGCGGAGCTCGGCCATGGTCCCGGTGGCGAGGACCTTGCCCTGGGCCATCACGATGACGGAGTCGCAGACCCGCTCCACCGAGCCGAGCTCGTGCTCGACCATCAGCATGGTCAGGCCGTCGTCGCGGAGCCGCTGCAGGTGCTCCTCGATGGTCAGCCGCAGGCTGGGGTTCACCCCGGCCATCGGCTCGTCGAGCAGCAGGATCCGCGGGCGGGCCATGAGCGCCCGCATGATCTCCACCAGCCGGCGCTGGCCGCCGCTGAGCTGCCCGGCGTAACTGTCCGCGGCCGCGGTCAGCTGGAAGTCCGCCAGCAGGGACCACGCCTGCGCGCAGCAGTTCCTGCTGCCGCGGCCGGGCGTGGCGCCGCCCGAGCAGCGCCCCGCCGAGCGAGTCGCCGGGCTGCCCGGGCGCCGCGGTCAGCAGGTTCTCCAGCACGGTCAGCCGGGCGAACTCGCTGGTGTGCTGGAAGGTGCGGATGACGCCGAGCCGGGCCACCGTGTGGGCCGGCCAGCCCGGCGACGTCCGCGCCGTCCACCACCACGTGCCCGGCGCTGGGCCGGATGGCTCCCGCGATCAGTTTGAGAGCGGTGGACTTTCCCGCCCCGTTGGGCCCGATCAGGCCGGTGACCTGGCCCGGGGCCAGGTCGAACGACAGCCCGTCCACCGCCCGGACGCCGCCGAAGTCGCGGCTCAGGTCACGCACGGACAGCGTGGCCGCCGCCGCGGCGCCGCCGGCCCGCGCGGGCGGGTGCCAGTGAAACTCTGCGGGCCCGGCCGGCCTGGCTGCCGCGCTCCCCGCTGGCCCGGCTGCCGCGCTCCCGGCTGCCGACTGGAGCTACCGCCGGCCGGCTGCCGCGCCAGCGGCCGCTCGCGGCGCGGACCGCCGGCAGCGTGCTCAAGCCCCGGGACAGCTTGCGCCGGCGCTCGGGGAAGATGCCCTGCGGCCGCCACCAGAGGAAGACCAGGATGAGCACGCCGATGGCGGCCGACTGCAGCGACTCCTCGGTGTTGGCGCTGCCGATCTGCGGCAGGTAGGTGGGCAGTTCCAGGAACACGCCGAGCACGAGGAACGCGCCGAAGAAGGCGCCGAAGGTGTTGCCCAGCCCGCCGACGATGATCGCGACGAAGTAGATGAACGTCTCACCGGTGCCCCAGGCCGCCGGGGACCACGCGCCGATGAACTCAACGAGCAGGCCGCCGCTCACCGCAGCGATCGCACCGCCGATCACGTAGACCTTGAGGCTCTCGGCCCGCACGCTGGTGCCCAGGGACTCGACGGCCTCGGAGTTCTCCCGCATCGCCCGCAGCCGCCGCCCCCACGGTGAGCCGGTGAGCCGGTCGGAGAAAAACAGCACCACGAGCGCGACCAGGGCGGTGATCCCGGCGAAGACCCAGCTCATAGCCGGTGATGGTGAGCTTCAGCGAGGCCACGAACGGCTGCGGGATGCCGAACAGGCCCTGCTCGCCGTTGAACCAGCCCTGCTCGGTGACCACCAGGGTCGCGGCGATGATGGACACGACCAGCATGACGGTGGCCTGGAAGTCCCGGCGCTGCGGCCGCAGCGCGAAGGAGCCGATGGCCAGGGCCAGCACCGCGCCCGCGATGGCCGCCCCGGCCAGGGGCAGCGGCCACGGCAGGTGCCAGCCGAGGATGTAGGTCTCCGCCGATAGCGTGCTGGCCCGACGGGCAGGGTCAGCACGGCGGTGACGTAGGCGCCCATCGCCTGGAACAGGATGAACGCGAAGTTCATCACGCCGCCGACCCCGAACTGCAGGTTCAGTCCCCAGCAGGCGATCGCGTTGACGCCCAGGTAGACGAGCAGGGTGGCCATGTAGCTGCTGACAGCGCCCCGCTCATGCGGTGACCTCCGGCGCGCATCTGGACCCGGCCGGCACGCAGGCCATCAGGCCGCATCAGCAGGACCAGGACCAGGACGCTGAAGGCCACGACATCCTTGAGGTGCGGGCTGACGATGGCCGCGAGCTCGCTGGCGATGCCGATGACGAGCGCGCCGAGCACCGCGCCGTAAGGCTCGCCGACGCTGCCGAACACGGCGGCGGCCACGATGATCAGCAGGAAGCTGCCGCCGGTGGTGGAGTCGAACGTGCCCAGGTCCATGGCGAGCGCCACCCCGGCCAGGCCGGCGAGCAGCCCGGACAGCAGCCAGGCCGCGCTGACCACGCGGTAAGTCGGGATCCCGACAGCTGCGGGCCAGCTGCCGGGTCGTCCGAGGTGGCCCGCATCGCCTTGCCGAGGCGCGTGTACTTGAACAGCAGGTGCAGCCCGAGCAGGCTGGCCGCGGCCAGCCCGATGATGGCCAGCTGCCGGGGCGTGAAGACCATGCCGAGCAGATGCGGACCGACGCGCTGCGGCGGCAGCTGGTAGCTGTAGAAGTTGGCGCCGGAGAAGATCTGCAGCACGTTCTTGAGAATGAACGAGACCGCCACCGTCACCATCACCATCGCGAACTGCGATCGTGCCGCGCTGCAGGAACGGCAGGTAGATCAGGCGGCTGATGGCCAAGGACAGCACCATGCCCGTCGACGCCGCCGGCCGCCATCGCCATCCACATGTTCCAGTGCAGGTCCGCGCGTGGCCAGGTAGGCGACGAAGGCAGCCACGGTCATGCTCTCGCCGAAGGCCAGGTTGAACAGGTTAGTGACCCCGAACTGAAGGGTGAAGCCGACCGCGCCCATCGCGAGGATGGACGCGGTCACCAGCCCGAAGCCGAGGCTCAGGATGATCTGGCTCACTGACGCTCCCGCGCCGGATGCGGCGGGTCACTGCTGTCCCGCGTGGCAGCAGGTCTGGCCCATGATCCAGTTGTGACGTCGGCGTTGTAGGTCCACGGCGCGTACGGGCCGGTTCGCCGTGCCGTACTGGTTGAAGACCATCGCGCCGCGCGGCGCCGACGTACTGGATCGTCTTGCCCGCCTTCAGCGCCGCGACGCCCTGCGCGTAGGTGGAGACCACCGTGGCGCCGCTGGCCGCGGCGGTGACCTTGGGGATGTAGTCGACGTAGACGGAGGGTCGAAGTGGACTTGGCCACGTCCATGGCCAGCGCGAAGGCCGATCACGCCGTCGTAGGTGGCGGCCACGAACGGGTTCTTCGCCTGGAACGGGTTGGCCTTGACCGCGGTCATCGCGCTTCGCGAAGGCGTCGTAGGCCGACACCCGGCGCGCTGGAGCGCCGGGGCGATCGCCGTGACGTACTTGCTCAGGCTCGCGGTCCCGATGGCCGGGCCGACGGCGGGCGCCCAGTCGCCCTGGATGGCGCGCTGGGTCGACGATGAACGGGATCATCCCGCCGTTCTGCTGCCGCAGCTCGGTGAGGAACGTGGCGGCGGTCTGCGAGTCCATCTCCCCGACCAGCGCCTGCGGGTGCGCGGCCAGGACCTGCGGCCACCTCGGTCTGGTAGGAGGAGCGTGATCCGGGGCGATGGTCAGCGTTCTTGACGACCGTGCCGCCCAGCCTGGCGTAGGTGGACTGGAACGGCGCGGTCGTGGTCTGCGCGGACAGGTCACTCGTGAACACCTCGGCGATCTTCGTGAAGCCCCGCTGGTAGGCGTAGTAGGCCAGGGCGGGCGCCTGGGTGCTGTCGCTGGGGGTGAGCCGCCAGAAGTACGGCGAGGTCTGCTTGTCGTAGCGCGGGTCGCCGACGGTGTTCATCTCCGGCACCTTGGCCTGCTCGAGTACGTGGGAGCACCGACGGGATGTCGCTGCCGTCCGGTCCGACGACCATGACCAGGTGCGACGCGGACACCAGCATCCGGTTGGTCACCGGGACCGCGTCGGCCGGGTCGCCCTTGGTGTCGAAGTTGGCGCAGGTCAGCGGGTGGCCCATGATGCCGCCCGCCGCGTTGATCTGCTGGGCCGCCGCCTTGCAGGCGTTCTGCGCGTTCAGGCCGAAGAAGGCGTTCTGGCCGGTAAACGCGTGCAGCACCCCGGCCGTGACCGGGTACGTGCCGCCGCTGCCTGAGCTGCCGCTCGGAACTGCCGGAACGTACCCCCTGAGGCACAGCCCGCCACCACCATCGACGCGGCAGCCGCCACCCCACCCCACACGAGCCACCGGCTCCTTGTTAGCATCATTGCCCAGGTCCTCCATAACTCAGGTCCAGCTTCACCGCGTGGACGTTTTGATTTATACGCTGGTGTGAAAGACGCAGGGCGAAGCCTTAGGCTTCGGTGTTTGCGCATAACAATGCGGCCACCCCCGGACAGCAGGCAGGCGAGAAGCATAGGCAGGTCAGCGGGCTGCCGGGCCGGGTCCTGAAATCATTTGCGCCGCCCGCCCCGCGGAATACGTGCGCCGCTCACCCAGGAAATTTGCCGCGCCTAAACAATTGCGTGTCCTTTCGCGTCCGGCCCGCCAGCCTGGCCGCCCTCAGCCTGGCCGCCCCCAGCCTGGCCGCGGCGCGGGCTACGTCGTCCGGCGGTGCAGGAGCGTGGAGATGGTCACCGCGACCACCAGGACGCCGCCGTAGAAGACCGGGGAGACCCAGGCCTGCAGGCCCAGCAACTGGAGCCCGAGGATGCCGGTCTCCAGGAAGTAGATGCCGATGAACGTGCCGATCGGGTTGAAGCGGCCCGGCTCGAAGATCGCGGTGCCGAGGAAGACCGCGGCGAACATCGGCAGCAGGAAGCTGTCCGAGGTGGTCGGGTTGTACCCGCCGAGCGCGGCGACCGCGATGACGGCGCCGACGCCGCACAGCGCGCTGGCCGAAGACGAAGGAGCCGAACCGGATCCGGTTGACCCGCACGCCGGACAGCCGGCTGACCTCCCGGCTGGCGCCGACGAAGCGGATGTGCCGGCCGAGCGGGGTGAACGCGAGCAGGTAGGCGAAGCCGAGGACCAGCACCACCCCGTAGTAGAAGGAGATGGGCAGCCCGCCGAGGTTGTACAGGGCGATCTTGCTGAACCCGGCGGGCAGCCCGCTGATCGTGTTCAGGCTGGACATCCACAGCGAGATGCCTTCGAGAAACGTGCTCATCCCCAGCGTCACCACGATGGTGTTGACCCCCGCCACGACGACCAGGAGGCCGTTGACCATGCCGACGGCCAGGGCGCCGAGGACCGCGACGATGGCTGCGGGCGCACACGCTCCAGTGGTGGTTGACCACCAGGACGGGCAGGATCGTCGCGGAGAACCCGAAGACGGCCGGCACGGACAGGTCGACGAACTCGCCGACGACGACCGTGCACAGCAGCGCCATGCACATGAAGACCAGCGGCTGCTGCGAGCTGAAGATGGTCTGGAAGGTCGGCACCCGGAAGAACAGGCCAGGCTCGGCGGCCGCGTAGACCGCGATCATGGCCACCCACACGGCGATCACCGCGTAGCGCGCGGAGATGCGCCGGACCCTGGGCGCGAGCCGGGGCTGCGGCGCCGGCCCGTCCGCCGGGGCCACGGTGGACACGGCGCGGTCGCCGCGCTGGGCGGAGCCCATCAGCCGACCCCCTTCTTTCCCTCGAAATCCCGGGCGGGTACGGCCCCGCCACCGAAGGTCGCGTGGACGATGTCGTCCTGGTCAAGATTCCCGCTGAGCTCGGCGGCGACCTGGCCGTCACGGAACACGAGCACCCGGTCACACAGCACTGCCAGGTCAATGGCGTCGATAGAGGCGATGAGGACCCCGCAGCCTTGCCCTGCGGCCTCCCGGATCGCATCGATGATGTCGTGCCGCGCCCCGACGTCGACGGCCTGGGTCGGCTCGTGCAGGACCAGCAGGTTCGGCGCCCCCGCCAGCCACTTGCCCAGCAGGACCTTCTGCTGGTTGCCGCCGCTGAGCGTGCTGATCAGCGCGTCCGGGTCCGGCGGCTTGATGTCGAGTTTCGCGATCATGGCCGCGGTCTCCTCGGCCTGCCAGGCGGCGCCGGTCCGTAGCCGCCCGCCGCTGGCGCGGACCCGGGGCAGGGTGAGGTTGTGGGCCACGGAGAGTTCCGACGCGAGCCCTTCGTCGAGGCGGCCCTCGGGCACGAACGCCACCCCGGCGGAGATGAACTCCTCCGTGGAGCCCCGGCGCCGGTCCAGGGCCAGGACCTGATCCTGGACCGTCAGCTGGCCGGCCTCGGCCCGCCGCGCGCCGCCGAGCGCCTCGGCGGCCTCCTGGAAACCTGAGCCGACGAGGCCGGTGAGGCCGACGATCTCGCCCCGCTTGACGTCGAGGTCGAGGCCGGCCACCGAGGCCGGCGGCCAGGCCCCGCGCCGAGGCCGCGGCCGTGTCCTGGGCGTGGCTGTCCACCCGGCCGTGCGTGACCAGATGCCGGCCGAGCATCATCCGGGTCAGCGCCGCCTCGTCGACGTCCTTGGTGGGCACGCCCGTCTCGACCACCGCGCCGTCACGCAGCACGGTGACCCGGTCGGTTGCCTCCACGATCTCCTCGAGCTGGTGGGAGATCAGCAGGACCGAGGCGCCGCCCGCGATGAGCGACTTGATCAGGCCGAAGAACCGGGACCGCGCCGACCGGCCTAGCGCCCGGGTGGACTCGTCGAAGATGATCAGGCCGCCACCCTCGCGGTGGTCCTGCATGGCCCGGGCGATGGCCACCGCGGCGCGGTCTTCCGCCGAGAGTGAGCCGACCGGCTGGTTGACGTCGAGGCTGCGCCCCAGCCGGGCCAGGACTTCCTGGACCGCCTGCTGTTCCTCGCGGCGGTTGATCCGCCGGAACACGCGGCCGGCCCGGTAGCGGCCCAGCCGCACGTTCTCCCAGACGGTCCGGTCGTCCACCAGCCCGAGGTTCTGGTGGACGACCGCGACTCCCGCCTCACGCTGGTCCATCGGGTGGATGGGCAGCGTCAGACGCCGCCCATCCACCGCGATCGAGGCTCCGGGTTCCGGGGAGTAGACCCCGGTCAGGATCTTGACCAGCGTGGACTTGCCGCACCCGTTCTGGCCGACCAGGCCGTGCAGCTCGCCGGACGCCACCTGCAGATGGACGTCGCGGAGGGCCCGTGTCGACCCGAAGGTCTTGGACAGGTGCGCGACCTCCAGGCGCTGACGCGTCCCGTCCGTTGGATCAACCTAGGGGCCTGGATGGAGAGCCGAGGTGGTGGGGCACGATGGACTGCACCTTTCGTCACCCCACGCCCCAGAGCTTGCTGAACGCGCTCTGGTACGAGGTGTTACCGAACCATTGCCCCGAGGCCTGGGCCGCCGGTGTCACCTCGATGCTGCCGATGTTCTGCTTGGTGAACAGCCGGGAGGGGAAGGTCTCGTTGACCGGCCCGGACTTGGTCATCATGCGCAGGATCTCATCGGTGAGCGCCCAGCCCGCGAAAGCCTGGTCCACGGCGACCACGGCCTTGACGACCGAGTCGCCCTTGAGCAGGCCCAGGCCGTCCACCGAACCGCCCGCGACGGACAGGTTCATGGTGGTCCGGCCGGACTGCTGGATGCCCTGGATCGTGGGCTGGAGGCTGTCCTCGAACTCCGTGTAGTAATACGTGGCACTCGGCGCGGCCAGGATGTTCGAACTCGTCGCCGAGGCCAGCAGGGAGTTGGTCGTCGCCGTGATCGTTTTGACGGTGATCTTGCAGCCGGGGCAGTACTTCTTGTAGATCGACAGCGACGTGGTCACGTACTGCTTGGACGAGGGCGAGTCGGCCTCCTCCGCGATGATCGCGTTGGCCGTGCCCTTGGAATCGGCAATGAGCCACCAGGCGATCTGGCTCGGCTGGTCGATCACGCCCGGCACGTAGGTCAGCTGATTGCTGTTCGTGGTGCCGGCCGGGGCGATCTGGTCCGCGATGATGATCGGGACCCCCTTGGCCTTCGCCGCGCTGAGCGCGTTCGCCGCCATCCCGAACGGGATGGCGTCCGTGACGATGCCGGCCGCCTTGGCCCCGACGGCCTGCTGGACGCACGCGGCCATGGCGCTCGGCTGGCCCTGACCGTCGCACACCTGCAGCTTGAGGCCGGCCTTGGCCAGCGCCACCTTCATGGTCTGGGCGGTGACGACGAAACCGGGGATCTGCTGGACGAGCGGTATGTAGTACACCGTCCGGCCCTTGAACTTCGACACGCCCGACACGCTCGCCGTCGGAACGGGGTACGTCGAGGTCGTCGCCGACAGGCTCGTGACCTGCTTCTGCGCCGTGCTGACCCCGGCCGGGGCCGAGGTCCCGCTCGCTGAGCTACTGCTAGACGTGCTGGAGCTACCGCTGGAGCCGCATCCTGCCAACGCAACAACCGATGCAGCGATGAACGCCGCGCCCGGGGCTACCCACCCCCGGCCGCTTCTCCGTCCCGCTCCACTGGTAAGCCTCATTGCTCATGCCTCCATAACCCTCCGGTCCACGACAGCCGCGTGAACGTTAGCTTTCTACTCCGTAACGCAGGTCCCATCGCGAAGCCTTAGCCTTCGGACCCTGCGCGCATCCGCCCAGCGGCCCGCGCACGGTCAGCGCACGAGGTGGGCACGTCATCAGTCCTCGAGCGGAACGAGGTCGAGGCGGGTCCGCTCCGCCAGGAACGGCAGCACCTGGCTCTTGAGCCAGGTGGCGAAGTGCTCGGTGGCCAGGTGAGCGCGGAAACCGGCCTCGTCCGCATAACGCTCATAGAGCACGAACACCCCGGGCTGCCCGGGATCGCGCAGCAGCTGATAGTCAAGGTTCCCCGGCTCGTCCCGGGTCGGCTTGCGCATCTCCCGCAGTGCCGCCTCGACCCGGCCCTCCTCACCGGCACGCGCCTTGTACTGCGCGATGACCACGAACTCCATCGTCAACCTCTCTGTGCCTGCTTGACCCCGGGCCTGCGTTACCCCCAGGCCTGCGCTAACCCCGGGCCTGCCACACGGCGCCGCCTGCGCAAAGTCTGGCCATGACGCCGCGATCGCGGAACCACCCCGGCGTACATCTAAGGTTGCGCGTCACGCTGCTGACCTCGGCGTCTGTCCTTCCTAGGATGACCAGCGCCGCGCCTGACCGGCCGGTGGGCAGCCGACACGGAAGCTGAGGCCCGATGGGACAGACCGCAGACATGGCCAGCATGGCGTCGCCGGGACCGGCCTCGTCTGCGGTACTGGAGGTCCGAGACCCCGCCGACCTGCGCTCCGTGGTCGCCGAGATCCCAGCCATGAGCGCGGGCGAGGTGGCGGCGGCCTACGAGCGCGCCCGGGCCGGCTTCGGCGTCTGGCGCCAGGCCGGCCCGCTGGACCGGGCCGCGGTGCTGGCGAGCTGCGCCGGCCTGATCCGCGCCCGGGCCGAGGAGGGCGCCGTCACTCTGGTCCGGGAAAACGGCAAGACCCTCGCTGAAGCCCGGGTGGAAGTGACCAAGACGGCCGACTTCCTCGACTACTACGCCTCCTTCGCCCGGCAGCCCTGGGGCGAGATCCTGGCCGATGCGCGCGGCGGGACCCAGACGACCGCCCGGAGCGAGCCGGTCGGGGTCGTCCTGGCCATCACCCCCTGGAACGACCCGCTGCTGACCCCGGCCCGCAAACTCGGGCCGGCCCTCATCGCCGGGAACGCGGTGGTGCTCAAGCCGTCCCGGCAGACGCCGATGATCGCCGCGTGGCTGGCCGGCCTGCTCGCGGAGGCGGGCCTGCCCGCCGGCGTGCTCGGCGTGGTCACCGGGCGCGACCGGGACATCTCGCAGGCGCTGCTGCGGCACCCGGAGCTGGACGCGCTGACCTTCACCGGATCGACCGACACCGGCAGCTTCCTGCGCCGGGAGCTGGCCGGGCGCAACGTCCGGCTGCAGACCGAGACCGGGGGGAAGAACGCCTCCGTCGTCCTGGCTGACGCGGACCTGGAACTGGCCGCCGCCACCGTGGCCGCCGCCGCGTTCGCCCAGGCGGGACAGCGGTGCACCGCGACCAGCCGGCTGATCGTCGACTCCGGCGTAGCCCTCGAGCTGCTCGACCTGCTGCGCGGCCAGGTGGAGGCCTGCGTGCTCGGCCCGGGCCTGGATCCCGCGACCACTCTCGGCCCGCTGGCCACCCCCGAGCACCGGGACGGCGTCCTGCGCCACGTCGAGCGGGCCCGGGCCGAAGGAGCCGAGGTGATCACCGGCGGCGGCCGGCCGGACGGCGACGCCCTGCAGTACGGGTGCTACGTGGAGCCGGCCCTCGTCTCGGTCGAGCCCGGGCATTCCCTCTGGCGCGAGGAGGTGTTCGGCCCGGTGGTGGCCGTCACCCCGGCCGCCGGGTTCGACGAGGCGGTCGGGCTGGCCAACGATTCCGAGTACGGCCTGTCCGCGGCGGTGTTCACCACCAGCCTGCGGCGGGCGTATGAGTTCATCGACCGGGCCGAGGCCGGGCAGGTCTCGGTCAACCTGCCCACCTCCGGATGGGACGTGCACCACCCGTTCGGCGGCTTCCGCGACTCCGGGTCGCCCTTCAAGGAGCAGGGCGCCCCCGGGCTCCGCTTTTACACCCGGATCAAGACGGCCGCGGTCCGGTTCGCATGGTGACACCGTCCACTGGGACGCACACCGGTCCCGCCCGCCCCGTCGGCGTCGTCGGGGCGGGGCTCGTCGGGCTGGCCGTGGCCCGGCAGCTAGCCCAGTCGCACGTGCCGGTGGTGGTCTTCGAGAAGGAAACCGCGGTCGCGCGGCACCAGTCGGGGCATAACTCCGGGGTCGTGCACGCGGGGCTCTACTACCTGCCCGGCTCGGCCAAGGCGACGCTGTGCCGGCGGGGCGCGGGACTGCTGAGCGCCTACTGCGCGGAGCGGGGCCTGCCCTGGGACGCCCGCGGGAAGCTGGTCGTCGCCCGGGACGACGCCGAGACGGTCAGGCTGCGGGAGATCGAGCGCCGGGCGGCCGCCAACGGCGTCCCCGTGTGCGATGGCTGGACGCAGCGGCCATCCGGGAGCTGGAACCGGACATCACCGGCCAGGCCGCGCTGCTCTCGCCGACCACGGCCATCGTCGACTACCCCGCGATCGCGCGGTCCTTCGCCGGCGACGTCGCGGGCCTCGGCGGCCAGGTGCTGCTGGGCACGCCGGTCACCGGGGTGCACCGGCGGGGCGACGACGACGTGGAGGTCAGCACGCCCGGGCGGACGCACCGGCTGTCGCGGCTGGTCATCTGCGCCGGCCTGCAGGCCGACCTGCTCGCCACGGCGGCCGGCGACGAGGCCGCCCCGGAGATCATCCCCTTCCGCGGCGAGTATCTGCGGCTGCGGCCGCACGCACGCGACCGGGTCCGGCACCTGATCTATCCGGTCCCGGATCCCAAGTACCCGTTCCTCGGCGTCCACCTGACCCCGCGGATCGACGGCGAGGCCGACATCGGCCCGAACGCGATCCTCGCGCTGGCCCGGGAGGGCTACCGCCGCCGGGATGTGTCCGCCGGCGAGCTGGCCCGGCTGGCCCGGTCAGCCGCCTTCTGCCGGCTGGCCCGGCAGCAACTGGCGGACAGGTCTGCGCGAGATGCGCGGCTCGGTGTCGCGCCGGGCCTTTCTCGCCGAGGCCCGGACCTACCTGCCCTGGCTGGGGCCCGGCGATGTGATGGCGGCGCCCGTCCGGGGTGCGGGCCCAGGCCGTGGATCCCGACGGGTCACTCGTCGATGACTTCCGCATTCACCGGGTCGGCCCGGTGACCACGGTCCGCAACGCGCCGTCCCCCGCCGCCACCGCATCCCTGGCGATCGCCGAACACATCGTCAGCGAGCTTTCGCTCTCTGTTAGCACAAGGAAGGTAGTCACTCCGTGTTCATCGTTGATTCACAGGTTCACATCTGGCGCGAGGAAACCCCGGACCGGCCCTGGGTTCCTGGCGCCCGGGAGCGGCTGCGGCTGAACGGCCACCGGGAAGAGGCCTTCAGCTACGCCGAATGCGTGGGCCTGATGGACGAGGCGGGCGTGAACCGCGCGCTGATCCTGCCGCCGTCCTGGGAGGGTGACCGGATCGACTACGCCCTCGAGGCGTGCGAGGCGTACCCGGGCCGTTTCGGGATCATGGCCCGGATCCCGCAGAACAAGCCGGCCGAGGGTGCCGCGATGATGCGCGACTTCGCGCAGAACCCGCACATCCTGGGTACCCGGCTCACCTTCCACCGGCCAATAGACCGCAACTGGATGATCGACGGGACTAACGACTGGTACTGGCCGCTCGCGGAGGAACTCGGGATCCGCACGATGGTGCACGCCCCGATCTGGAAGACGGAGCTGGGCACCATCGCGGACCGCCACCCCGGGCTGCGGATCATCATCGACCACATGGGCATCATGGCCCGGTGCGTGGACGACGCGATCGGGTACTGGGTCAGTGAGACCGCCGGCCTGGCCCGCCACCCGAACATCTACGTCAAGGTCTCGGCCATCCCCGGGTACTCGACGCAGCCGTTCCCCAATATGAACATCGCCAGGTACGTCCGCGAGATGGTGGACAAGATGGGGCCCCAGCGCTGCTTCTGGGGCACCGACCTGACCCGCCTCATGGGGCACGGGCTCACCTACACCGACACGATCGAGCAGTTCACCAAGTACTTCCCGTTCACCCCGGAGGAGCTGGATCAGATCATGGGACGGGGGATCTGCGAGTGCCTGGACTGGCCGATCCCGGTGACGGCGTGACCGAGATGAAGGAGCGATCAGCCTGATGGCGGACGCACACCTGGACGGGGGCGAGGCCCTGCTGCAGGCCTGCCGGGACCTGGGTGCCGACTACATCTTCTCGTCGGCGGGGTCGGAGTGGGCGCCCGTCTGGGAGGCCCTGGCCCGCCAGGACGAGCTGGCCGCGGCCGCGGGCGGGGCACCGTCCGGCCCCCGCTACCTGGACCTGGCCCACGAGACGATCGCGGCGGGCATGGCCACCGGCTACGCGGCCGTAACCGGCCGGGTCCAGGTCGTGCTGCTGCACGCGGGGGCCGGGCTGCTGCAAGGCGCCAACGCCGTGCACGGCGCGCTGCTCACCGGGGTGCCGGTCGTGGTGTGCTCGGGTGAGTCCACCGGATACGGCGACGCTGTTTCCTTCCCGCACACCCACCCCAGGCCCGACCCGGGCTCGCAGTGGTACCGGAACCTGTCCATCGTGGGCGGCCCCCAGGCCATGGCGGCGCCCTTCACCAAGTGGGCCTGCGCGGCCAGCGACGTGGGCGTGCTCTACGACATGGTCAAGCGGGCCGGGGAACTGGCCGCGCAGCCCCCCGCCGGGCCCACGTATGTGAACACCCCCGTTGAGGTGCTCCTGAGCCGGTGGCAGCCGTCGCCGGCCGCTGCGGCCCGCTCCCCCCGCGCCCCAGGTGGTGGCGGCGGACGGGGACGTCGAGGCGGCGGCGCGGCTGCTCGCCGCGGCGCAGCGGCCGGTCCTGGCCGTCGAGTCCGCGGGGCGTGACCCTGAGGGCTTCGCCGCCCTGCTGGAACTCGCCGACCTGCTGGCCATCGCAGTGGTCGAGCCGCAGTCGGCGGTGTGCGCGAACTTCCCGCGGACCCACCCGCTGCACCAGGGCGGCGACCTGGCCAGCCTGGCCGCCGACGCCGATCTGGTGATCCTGCTCGGCTGCCGGGCCCCCTGGTATCCGCCCAGCGCCAAGCCCGGTGCGGCCACCGTGCTGGTCATCGACGAGGTGGCGCACCGGCCGCAGATGGCTTACCAGGTGCTGACCGCGGACCGGTACGTCGCCGGCGCGACCGCCCCGACCCTGCGGGCGATCACGGCCCGGGTGCGCGACCTCGACCCCGGCGCGGACGCGGGGGTCGTCCAGGCCCGCCGGCAGCGGCTGGAGGCGGCGCACGCGGCGGCCGACGCGGCGCGGATCAGGGCCGAGCAGCAGGCGCTCGCCTCCGCGCAGGGACCCGTCGACGCCATCGCGGTCACCAGCACGCTGCGGGAACTGCTCGATCCCGGGGCCGTGGTGGTGGACGAGACCATCACGCACAACCGCGGGGTAGCCCGGCACCTGATGGCCGACGCGCCCGGCCGGTACCGGTACGTGCAGGGCGGCCTGGGGCAGGGCCTGGGTGTCGCGCTGGGCGCGAAGCTGGCCGTGCGGGGGGCCGGGGAGGACCCGGACCCGATGGTCGTGCTCACCGTCGGCGACGGTGCCTGGCTGTACAACCCGGTGCTGCCCGGCCTGATGGCGTCAGCCCAGTACGGCCTGCCGCTGCTGGTGGTGGTCTACAACAACGGCTCCTACCTGTCCATGAAGTACAACCACGTGCGGGCCTACCCCGAGGGGGCCGCCGCCCGTACTGGTCACTACCTGGGCGTCGACCTGTCGGCCCAGCCCGATGCCGCGGCCGTGGCCGCGGCGGCGGGCGCGGCCGGGTTCACGGTCTCCACCACCGCGCAGCTCGCGCCCGCCCTGGACAAGGCGATGGCCGCGGTGCGCGGTGGCCAGTCCGCGGTGGTCAACGTCCTGCTCACCAAGTAACAGCAACCCGGCTTTCTTTTCCGATAACGAAAACCAGAGGGGCCCGATGTCTACCGAAACCACGCAGGCACCCAAGGCGAAAATCCGGATCGGCGCGGATGACCTGCGCGCCATGGTGGCCGGGATTTTCGCCGCCCGGGGCGTCAAGGAGACCGGCGCGGCGGCGGTGGCCGACGCGCTCGTCTGGGCCAACCTGCGCGGCGTCGACTCGCACGGCGTGTCCCGGGTGCCGCGCTACCTCGAACTGTTCGACAAGGGCGAATCCGACCCCGGTGCCGTCCCGACCGTCGAGCGGCCCCGGGCCGCGGTCGCGATCGTGGACGCGCACGCCGCACCCGGCCCGATCGCGATGATCCGGGCCGTGGACGAGGCGGTCGCGGGCGCCCGGGACTGCGGTATCGGCTGGGCCTCGGTGCGCGGGACCGTGCACACCGGCGCCATCGGCTACTACACCAGCCGGGCCGCCGGGGCCGGGATGGCCGCGGTGGGCGTGGTCGCCGGCGTCCCCAATATGGCCTACGCCGGCGCCAGGGGGGCGGCCGTGGCCACCAGCCCGCTGTCCGTCGCGGTGCCCGCGGGCAGGCACGAGATCGTCCTGCTCGACATGGCCACGGCCGTGCTGGCCCTGGGCCGGATCGCGCAGCTCAAGGCGGCGGGAACGGAACTGCCGCCGGGGGTGGCGGTCACGGCGGACGGCGAGCCCACCACCGACCCGGTCCTGGCCACCGTCCCGGTCCCGGTGGGCGGCGCGAAGGGGTCAGGCATGAGCCTGGTGTTCGAGATGCTGGCCAGCGGCCTGGTGGCCAACCCGATCGTGTCCGCCTACCACTCCGGGAGCAAGGAAGGCCGCCGGCACCGCCAGAACGGGTTCATCCTGGCCATCGACGTGTCGGCCTTCCTGCCGCCCGGGGAGTTCACGACCACGATCGACGAGACCGTGGACGCCATCAAGGCGCTGCCCCCGGGTGAGGGAACCAGCGAGGTGCTGGTGCCCGGCGAGCGCGGCCGCCGCAGCGAACGGGACCGCCGGGAAACGGGCATCCCGCTCGGCGCCAAGGTGTGGCGCGGGCTGAGCGAGAACGCCAGCCGCCTCGGCGTGGCCGTGCCCGCACCACTGGAGGGGTAGCCGGGGCGCGCTCGGGCGCCTGCTCACTGGACCCATAGAGCCAGCTCAGAGGCAAGATTCAGGGATTCCACATGCGCCGTATGCAAGCTAAGGTTGCAAGCTCGGCGCTCCTTGATCGCGGGGCGTGGCTGACATAATGCGACCCATCCTCAGTGGCGAGGGGTGAGATGGACCGGCTTACTCTGATGCGCAGCTTCGTGGGTGTCACGAAGTCCCGCAGCTTCAGCCAGGCTGCCCGCGGCCTGGGGATTTCGGGTTCCCTCGTCTCGCGTCATGTCGCCGAGCTGGAGCGGGACCTGGGCGTCCGCCTGGTCAACCGCACGGCCCGGACGGTCAGCCTCACCGAGGCGGGCAACCGCTACGCGGAATTCGCGGGCCGGATCATCGACGAGATCGACCGCGAGGAGGAGATGCTCCGCGGGCTGCGGCACAAGGCCGAGGGCTCGCTGGCCATCATCAGCCCGAAATGGATCGGCAGCAACGATGTCGGTGACGCGATCGTGGCCTTCTCCACGCGCTACCCGAAGATCCACATCCGGTTCGAGGTCGGCGGGATGTCCGAGCGCACCTACGACTTCCTCGATCAGGGGTTCGACGTCTCGTTCCACACCCGGCACGTGCGCGACTCCAACCTGATGCTGAAGAAGATCGCCGACCTGAAGTTCGCGCTGTGCGCGTCGCCGACCTACGTGCACCGCGCGGGGGAGCCCGGGCAGCTGGCGGACCTGAACGAGCACGACTGCCTGGTCAACACCAACGACCCGATCTGGCACCTGCAGCACGCCGGCCACGACGTGCACCTGAAGGTCAACGACCCGGTCTACTCATCGAACAGCTACCAGACCCTGGCCAAGGCAGCCCGGGCCGGGCGCGGGATCGGGCTGCTGCCGGTCCGCCTGGTCGCCGCCGAGCTCGCGGACGGCAGCCTGGTCAACGTGATCCCGGGCTGTGTCGTGCCGGACCGGCCGCTCTACGCGCTGCACTCCCCCGGCGGCCAGACGCTGGCCCGGGTCAAGCTCTTCCTAGACTTCGTCACCGACTGGTTCCGCCGCCAGTCCCCCGTCCAGAACCCCGCCCGGCCCCCCGCCCAGGGCGGCCAGGCCAAGTCCGCGTGACCCAGCCCCACCCCGGTCCCACCCCCCGGCAGCCCCAGCCGACCCGGAGTCGACCCAGCACCCGGCAACCCCAGCCGGCCCCAGCCCGCGGCAGCCCCAGCCGGCCCCTCGCCCCAGCCAGCACCCTCCAGCCCCATGAGTCACACCAGCACCGGCCGCCTCGCAAGCAACGGACCTCCGTTCGTGATCAAACGATTGGTGGCGCTCCAGCGCCACCAATCGTTTGATCACGAACCCAGGGCTGGCGATGCGGGTGGCTGGTGGGGCTGGAGGGAGCGGGGGAACGCGGTGTACGGGCCGCGCCCCGGAACAATAAGGCTTCAGCCTGTGTCGGCTTAGCCCACCTAAGCTGCCAGCGAGCAAGCCTGCTAGCGATTGAGGGAGTCCGTCCGGGATGACGGTCATGCGCGTGGAACGGGTCGTATACGGCGTCCCCAACCTCGACGAGTGCGTTGGGTTCTTCGAAGACTTCGGGCTGGAACGCCTGGTCGGGGACGGCCCGGGAGTGCGCTTCCAGACCCTCCTCGGGCAGGTCATCGAGCTAAGGCCGGCCGACGATCCGGGCCTCCCCCCGGCCGTGGAGGACGGGCCGACGCTGCGCGAGGTCGTCTGGGGGGTGGACACCGCTGAGGCCCTGGTCGAGCTGGCCACCGCCCTGGGCGCCGACCGGGAGATCCAGCTGACCGACGGCGAGGTGCACACCGTCGACGAGACCGGCTTCGGCGTCGGGCTGGCCGTCACCCACCCACAGCCCTTCGACACTGAGCAGCCCGGGGCCAACCGGACCGGGGCCATCACCCGCTGGAACCAGCCCCTCGATCCCCCCGGCCGGGTCCGGCCGCTGCGGCTGTGCCATGTCGCGCTGAACATCCCGAAGGCCGGGCGGGAAGAGGCCGTGGCCTTCTACACCGGCCGGCTGGGCTTCCGGCCCACCGACCGGGTCCGGGACATGGGCGTGTTCATGCGGGCCCCCGGGGACGACGACCAGCACACGCTGCTGCTGTGCCACCGCCCGGACCGGGCGGGGATCAACCACACCGCGTACGAGGTGACCAGCGTTCGACCAGGTCATCGTCGGGGCCAACCACATGATCGACCGGGGCTGGCGGGAGGCGCGGCGGCTGGGCCGCCACACGGTCGGCTCCAACATCTTCCGCTTCATCCACGCGCCCTGCGGCGGCCGGGTCGAGTTCGCCGCCGACATGGACCGGGTGGACGACAGTTACGGGCCCAACGTCCACGAGGTCACCCCGCCGCACCACATCTGGACGCTGACAGACGTCACGCGAGGAGGCTGGGACATGAGCGCCCCCAGCACGGCCGAGGTCACCACCCCGGTCGAGTACCCCTCGATCGCCCTGTACATCAACGGCGAGTGGAGTCAGGGCGCCGCCGGACGCAGGGACGACGTGATCAACCCGGCGACCGGGAAGGTGCTCGGCCGGGTGCCGTTCGCCGAGCCGGACGACGTGGACCGGGCAATCGCCGCGGCCCGTGACGCCTTCCCGCCGGTGGCGCGACGCGGGCCCCGAGACCCGGTCGGCCATCCTGCGCCGGGCGGCCGGCCTGCATCCGCGAGCGGGCCGACCACCATCGGCCGGGTGATGACCCTGGAAGAGGGCAAGCCGCTGACGGAGGCCGCCGGCGAGGTCCACCGGGCGGCCACGCTGCTCGAATGGGACTGCGAGGAAGGCCGCCGCGCCTACGGGCGGATCATCCCCAGCGACCCGGGCCGAGGTCCTGTCCGTGCGCCAGGTGCCGGTCGGCCCGGTCGGCGCCTTCGTGCCGTGGAACTTCCCGGCCGGCGGCCCGATGCGCAAGATCGCCGCCGCGCTGTCGGCCGGCTGCTCGATCGTCATCAAGCCGTCGGAGGAAGTGCCGGGCACCATCAGCCTGATCACCCAGGCGCTTCGCGGACGCCGGCCTGCCGCCGGGCGTGCTGAACGTGGTGTTCGGGGTGCCGGACGAGATCTCGCGGCAGGTGATCGCCTCCCCCGCGATCCGGTTCGTCGCGTTCACCGGCTCGGTGCCGGTCGGCAAGCACATCGCCGGCCTGGCCGCGGCCAGCATGAAGCCCGCCGTCATGGAGCTCGGCGGGCACGCGCCCGTCATCGTCTGCGCCGACACCGACCCGGCCGCGGCCGCCCGGGCCGCCGTGGCGCGCCAAGGTCGCCAACGCGGGGCAGGTGTGCACGTCGCCCAGCCGGTTCCTGGTCAGCCGGGAGATCCTACGACGCCTTCATCGAGGCCTTCGTGGCGGCCATGGGCGCGATCAGGGTCGGCGACGGCCTGGATGAGGGCGTGCAGATGGGACCGATGGTCAGCGAGCGGCGCCGGGCCGGCGTGCACCGCCTGATCGCCGACGCGCGCCGCCCGGGGCGCCACCGTGCTGCTGGGCGGCCAGCCCGAGCCGGGCCCGGGCTTCTTCTACCCGCCGACCGTGCTGGCCGACGTGCCCCCGGACGCGGCGCTGCTGCAGGAGGAGCCGTTCGGCCCGGTCGCCCCGATCACCGCGTTCGACAGCATCGACGAGGCGCTGGAGATCGCGAACGCGCTGCCCTACGGGCTCGCGGCCTACGGCTTCACTGAGTCGGCGGCCACCGCGGAGCGGCTCATCGCCGGCTTCGAGGCGGGCATCCTGTCGATCAACCACTGCGGCGGCTCGGTGCCGCAGGCCCCGTCCGGCGGGGTCAAGGAGAGCGGGTACGGCCGGGAGGGCGGCCCCGAGGGCCTGTCCGGCTACCTGGTCACCAAGCGCGTCTCGCACAGGCTGGCCCCATGATCTGGTGCCGCTTCGACGACGCGGGACGCCCGCGCTACGGGCTCGTCGAAGGGGACCTGCGTCATCCCGGTCACCGGAGACCCGTTCACCTGGTTCGAGCCGCTGTTCGCCGAACCACGCACGCTCACTGACGTGCGGCTGCTGCCGCCGGTGATCCCCGGCACGTTCTTCTGCGCCGGGCTGAACTACCGCGGGCCACGCCGAGCGGGCGGCCGCCGGGGACTACGCGCCACGCGGTGCCGGACCGTCCGGAGATCGGGTACCGGGCCAACAACGCCCTGATCGGCCACGGGCGAGCCGATCGTGCGGCCCTGCCGACTTCGCCGAGCCGCTCGTGGCCGAGGGTGAGCTGGTGGCCGTGATCGGCCGGACGGCGCGGCACTGCACCCGGGAGGAAGCGAAGGACGCGGTGCTCGGCTGGACGATCGGCAACGACGTGAGCGCGCGGACCTGGCAGCGCACCGACCGCACCTTCTGGCGGGCGAAGAACAGCGACACGTTCAAGCCGCATGGGGCCGTGATCGGTGACCGAGGCCGACCCGCTGGCCGGCACGACCACGCTGCGGGTCAACGGCGACGGTGGTGGCGTCGTTCCGCACCGGCGACATGATGTTCGACCCGTTCGACTTCATCTCCGCGATGTCCCGCTACATCACGCTGCGGCCCGGCGACGTGCTGTGGATGGGCACCGACGAGACAGCCGCGATCGTCCCGGGCCAGGCGTCGAGATCACCATCGACGGCCTCGGCACCCTGGCCAACCCTGTCATCGAGGAGAAGATCCGCATGAGCGACCGGCCGGCCTATATCCACCACGTGAACTTCCCGACGACCGATCCCGAGCGGACCAAGGAGTGGTACACGAAGGTGTTCGGGATGAAGTACATCAAGCCCAAGAGCAACACCAAGGTGGTGCTCATGACACGCGGCAACTTCGACCTGCACTTCACGCCGGTCGAGGAGATGGACCGGATGGCGCCGTACCACTTCGCCGTCGAGGTCGAGGACTGGGAGGGCTTCCTGGCGCACCTCGATGAGCTGGGCATCCGGCACACCCGCCCGATCACGCGCCCGGAGAACAACTCGCAGTTCTGCTACATCCACGACCCCGACCACACCATGATCGAGCTGGTCTTCCACGCCCGCCGCGCGTACCCGCCGGTGCCGGGCGCAGCGGGCCAAGCCGCGGCGGCACCGGGGGCGCCAGACCCGGCGGGGCCGGCCGCGGGATCCGCCGACGAGGCCAGGCAGGCCCTCTCCGGCACTCCCGGGGCAGCCCGATGAGCCTGGCCGAGGGCCGCGGCACCCAGCTCTACTACGAGGTCCACGGCCGCGGTCCCGCGGTCTTGTTCGTGCACGGGTCCGGCGGGCACCACGCCGCCTGGTGGCAGCAGGTCACGGCGCTGCGCGAGGAGTACACGGTCATCACCATGGACCTGCGGGGTTTCGGCTGCTCGCGGTGGGAGGGCGAGCACGACTCCGCGGCCTTCCCCGGCGACATCGCCGCCGTGCTGGACGCGGTCGCCGCCGCGGGGGGCCCGGACCGGGCCGTGCTCGTCGGCCAGTCGATCGGGGCCGCCGCCGCGCTGCGGGCCGCCCTGAACCGGCCGGACCGGGCGGCCGGCGTGGTGCTGGCCCACTCCCTGGGCGGCCTGCGGCATCCCGAGCTGGCCGCGCTGGTCAAGGCGGACCGCGCGGTCGCCGAGAAGCTGCCGGTGCTGGACCGGCTCCTTACCCCCGAGTTCCGGGCCCAGCAGCCCGCACTCGCGTTCTTGTTCCGGCAGATGGGCACGTTCAACACGGCCAAGATGGCCGACCTGCGCAACCTGGGCAGCGACGGCCCCGGCCTGGAAGAGCTCGACGCCGCGCCCTTCCCGCTGCTGCTGCTGGCAGGTGAGAAGGACGCCGTGCTCAGCCCGGGCACCGTGCGCCGGGCGGGCGAGCTGCTGCCCCGGGCCCGGGTGGAGATCGTGCCCGGCGCGCCGCACTCGATGTACTGGGAGACCCCGTCGCTGTTCAACAACGCGCTCGGCCGGTTCCTGGCCGAGGTCACCACGGCCCAGCCTGCGTAACCATTCATGGCCGGCACAGAAAGATAGTTAAGGAGCGGTAAAGCAGGGCCACCCAACCTGGGGACCATGCACCCCACCAACTCCTCACCCCGGGCCCGGCCTGGCGCGCGGACCTCGCCGGTTACCGGGCCAGCCCAGGTCGAGATCGTGATCCCGGTCCGCAACGAGGAACGCGACCTCGGGCCGGCCGTCCGGCGGCTGCGCGCCTATCTTGATGACCGCTTTCCTTTCGCGGCCCGCATCACTATCGCCGACAATGGCAGCACCGACGGGACCTGGGCCCAGGCCCTGGAACTGGCCCGGGAATTCCCCCAGGTCCGCGCCGCCCGCCTTGAGCGGCCCGGGCGGGGCGGGGCGCTGCGGACGATCTGGTCAGGCAGCGACGCCGACGTCTTCGCCTATATGGACGTGGACCTGTCCACCGACCTGAACGCGCTGCTGCCGCTGGTCGCGCCGCTGCTGTCCGGGCACAGCGACGTGGCGATCGGGACCCGGCTGGCCCGCGGCGCGCGGGTGATCCGCGGCCCCAAGCGCGAGGTCATCTCCCGCTGCTACAACCTGCTGCTGCACGCGTCGCTCGGCACCCGGTTCTCCGACGCGCAGTGCGGGTTCAAGGCGGTCCGCGCCGACGCGGCCCGCGCGCTGCTGCCGCTCACCACGGACACTGGCTGGTTCTTCGACACGGAGCTGCTCGTGCTGGCGGAGCGGGCCGGGCTGCGCATCCACGAGGTGCCGGTGGACTGGATCGACGATCCCGATTCGCGGGTCAACGTGGTCGCCACGGCCCTGGGTGATCTGCGCGGCATCGCGCGGCTCGGCACCGGCCTGGCCCGCGGCACGATCCGGGTACCCGAGCTGCGCGGCGCGCAGCCGCGGCCGCCGGGCGGGCCCCCGGCCGGCGGGCCGGGACGGCGGCTCACCGGCCAGCTGGCGAGCTTCGTCCTGATCGGGGTGGCCAGCACCGTGGCCTACGTGCTGCTGTATCTGCTGTTGCGCGGGGTCATGGCGGCGCAGGCCGCGAACGCGGTCAGCCTGCTGCTGACCGCCGTGGCCAACACCGCCGTCAACCGGCGGGTCACGTTCGGCATCCGGGGCCGGCGGCACGCCGCCCGGCATCAGGTGCGCGGCCTGATCGCGTTCGCCATCGGCCTCGCGCTCACCTCCGGCGCCCTGGCCGCCCTGCACGCCAGCGCCCCCCGGGCGGGCCGCGCCGCCGAGCTCACCGTGCTCGTGGCGGCCAACCTCACCGCCACGCTGGTGCGCTTCGGCCTGTACCGCACCTGGGTCTTCCGTCACCCGCGGCCGGGATCGCCACCGGGCTCACCGCCTGGCGCCGACGCCGTGGCCCGTGCGGCCGCGGCCCATGACGCGGCCGCCATCGCGCTCGGTTCCGGCGCGGAAGGAGAGCTCCGGTGAGGGCCATCTCCACGCGATCCCGCCCGCTCCGCCGGGCCGCCCAACCGCCGGTCCAGCGCGGCCGGGCCGCCCGGCTGCTCCGGGGGCGCCCCGGCGACCCGGCCTGGGCCCGGCCCGCGCTGCTCGGCCTGCTGCTGGCCACGGCCGTGCTCTACCTGGCCGGGCTGAGCCGCAGCGGCTACGCCAACGAGTTCTACGCCGCCGCCGTGCAGGCCGGCACCAAGAGCTGGAAGGCGTTCCTGTTCGGCTCACTCGACTCCAGCAACTTCATCACCGTGGACAAGACCCCGGCCTCGCTGTGGGTGATGGAACTGTCCGGCCGGGCGTTCGGCTTCAGCTCCTGGAGCCTGCTGGTCCCCCAGGCCCTGGAGGGCGTGGCCGCCGTGGGCGTGCTGTACGCCACGGTCCGCCGGTGGTCCGGCCCGGCGGCCGCCCTCATCGCCGCGGCCGCGCTGGCCGTGACCCCGGTGGCCACGCTGATGTTCCGCTTCGACAACCCGGACGCGCTGCTGGTGCTGGTCATGACGCTGGCGGCGTACACCATCACCCGGGCCGTCGAATCCGGCCTGACCCGGTGGGTCGCGCTGACCGGGGCCCTGCTGGGCCTGGGGTACCTGACCAAGATGCTGCAGGCCTTCCTGGTGCTGCCGGCGTTCGCGCTGGTCTACCTGTGGGCGGGGCCGCCCGCCCTGGGCAGGCGCCTGGGGCAGCTGCTGGCGGGTCTCGCGGCCCTGGTGGCCGCGGCCGGCTGGTGGGTCGCGGCCGACCTGCTGACCCCGGCGGCCGACCGGCCCTACGTCGGGGGTTCGACGGACAACAACATCCTCCAGCTCACGTTCGGCTATAACGGCCTGGGCCGGCTCACCGGCAGCGAGAACTCCGCCGGGGGCGGCACCGGGGGCAGGCTCGCCGAAGGCGCGGCCCGGCTCGGCGGGAGTGCGGCCCGGGCCGGCGGCCCGCCGTCTGGCGGCGGGGGCGGCGGGTCACTGTTCGGCGGGGCGACCGGCATCACCCGGCTGTTCCAGTCGGACATGGGCAGCCAGATCAGCTGGCTGATCCCGGCCGCTCTCATCGCCCTGGCCGCGCTGGCCTGGCTGTCCCGGCGGTCCCCCCGGACCGGCAAGACCCGGGCCGCCGCCCTGCTGTGGGGCAGCTGGCTGGTGGTGACCGGCGTGGTGTTCAGCTACATGTCCGGCATCATCCACCCGTACTACACGGTGGCCCTCGCGCCGCCCATCGCCGCACTGGCCGGCATCGGCGCGGTCGCGCTGTGGCGGATCCGGGCCGCCTGGCCCGCCCGCGTCACCCTGGCCGGCACGCTGCTGATCACCGCGGCCTGGGCCTGGGTGCTGCTCGACCGGAGCGCCAGCTGGTTCCCCTGGCTCCGGGTGGCCATCGCGATCGCCGCGGCCGCCGCGGCCGCGATGATCCTGGCCGGGCCGTCGCTGCGGCCGGCCACCTCCCGCGGGCGGGCCGCCCTGGCCAGCGCACCGCTCTCGCTGGCCCTGATCGCCGGGCTGGGCGGCCCGCTGGCCTACAGCATCGACACCGCGGCGACGGCCCACACCGGGTCGATCCCGACGGCGGGCCCGGGTGTGGCGGGATCCTCCGGCGGCCCGGGCGGCGGCCAGCCTGCCGCGGGCACGTTCCCGGGCGGGGCGGGCGGTTCGCGCACGGGGCAGTCCTCCGCGGGCACCGCGCCCTCCTCAGGCAGCGCGCCCTCCTCCGGCAGCGCGCCCTCCTCCGGCAGCGCGCCGTCGTCCGGCACGGCACCGGCCGCGGGCGGTCAGGCTGCCGGCCGGGCCGCCGCCGGCCAGGCCGGGGGCCCCGGCGGGGGTGGTGGCACGGGCAGCGTCAGCACCGCCCTGGCCCGGCTGCTCGAATCCGGCGCGTCCGGCTACCGCTGGGCCGCGGCTACCGTCAGCTCGACCAGCGCCGCCTCCCTCGAGCTGGGCAGCAACGGGGTCCCGGTCATGGCGATCGGTGGCTTCACCGGCAGCGACCCGGCTCCCACCCTGGCCCAGTTCGAGCGGCTCGTCTCCGGTCACGACATCCACTACTACGTGGCCAGCGGATCCGGCGGGCCGGGCGGCGCAAGCGGGGGTTCCGGGTCCGGCGCGCAGATCACCGCCTGGGTCAAAGCCCATTTCGCCGGAAAGACCGTTGGCGGAATGACGGTGTACGACCTCACCACCCCGCGGACGGGTTCCTGACCGGGCCGGGCGGCCCCTCAGGGCGCCATGATGCGCCTGGTCGTGGCCACGATGTCGGTGCTCGGCGTGATGACGATCCCGCTGACCATCCCGCGGAGCCCGGCGGCCAGCTGGGCCGCCAGGTCGACGCCGACCTCCGGCGCGCCGGGGCCGGCCCGTTCCAGCGCGGTCAGCGTGGCCGGCGGGATGAGGACGTCGGGAACCTCGTGCGCCAGGTACTCGGCTTCCTCGAAGCTGGTCAGCGGGCGCACGGCGGCCAGCACCGGCACCTGGCCGCCGATGGCGTCCAGCAGCCGCTCCAGGCCGGCCAGCTCGTAGACGGGCCGGGTAACGAGGAAGGTGGCCCCGGCCGAGATCTTGCTGAGGGTGCGGCCCGCCTCCCGCTCGGGAGCCCGGCTGCCGGGATTGATCCGGGCGCCGATCTCGAAATCGGTCTTGGCGCCCAGCGGCAGGCCGTAGTAGTCGCTCCCCCGGTTGAGGCTGGCCAGCAGCCCGATCAGGCCGATGGAGTTGACGTCCCAGACCCCGTCGACGTGCGGGTAGTCGCCCAGCAGGGGCGGGCTGCCGGTCTCGCAGATGATCCGCCGCAGGCCCAGGGCCTGCGCGCCGAGCAGGTCGGCCTGCAGGGCCATGATCGTCCGGTCCCAGGTCGTCACGCCGGCCATGGTCTCGATCCCGGCCTGCTGCTGCAGGTGCACCGCGACGTCCATCGCGCCCACCCGGGCGCGGCTGGTGCGGGCCGGGGCGATGGACACGAAGTTGACGCCCGCCTCGCCCAGTTCCCGGGCCAGGTCCAGCGTCTCGCCGACGTCGCCGGTCAGCGGCGTGGTGATCTCGGTGACCACGACCTCCCGGCCGGGCTGGGACAGCAGGGCCACGGGCGCCCGCCCCGCCGCCGCGGCCGGCGCCGGGGCTCCGGAACCGGGCCGGAGCACCGCGCCGGGCGCGAGCCGCTGCCGGTGCCCGGTGGCTATCTCCACCGCCGCGGCCAGCTGCGTCGGCGTCGTCCCGCAGCACCCGCCGACGATGCTGGCGCCGGCTTCGAGGAGCTGGCGGACGTACCGGGCGAAGTACTCCGAGTCGACGTCGTACTCGAACCGGGCCGGGGCCACCCGGCGCGGCAGCCCGGCGTTCGGCTGGACGCTCAGCGGCAGTGAGCTGTGCTCCCGGAGTTCCCGCAGGACCAGCAGGGACCGCTGCGGGCCCAGGGTGCAGTTCAGCCCCAGCGTGACGATGCCCGAGCCGGCCACGGCCGCGGCCACCTCGCGGGGGGTGTGCCCGCTGAGCGTGCGTGCGTCGGCGCCGAACGTCGCCTGGGCCATCACCGGGATCCTGGCCGCCTGCGTGGCGATCTCGACGGCCTCGACGAACTCGTCCAGGTAGCCGAAGGTCTCCAGCAGGATGATGTCCGCCCCGGCCAGGGCGTCGACCTGCTCCCGGAGTGCGTCGGCGCGTTCGCGGCGGTCAGCCCGGCGCCGCTGCTGGACGGTGACGGTCGGCGACACCGACCCGGCGACCAGCACGCCGGTACCGCCCCCGACGGCCTGCCGCGCGATGCGCACCCCGGCCCGGTTGATCTCCTCCACCCGGTCGCCGTAACCGTGCTCGGACAGCCGCAGGCGGCTCGCACCGAACGTGTTGGTCTGGATGATGTCCACCCCGGCGCTGATGTAGCTGTCGTGGATCGCCCGGACCAGCGCCGGATTGGACAGGTTGAGGGCGGGCAGCGCCTGGTCCAGCGAGTTGCCCGCCCCGTGCAGCATGGTCCCCATGGCCCCGTCACAGACCATGATCATGTTGCGTTCGAGCGCCACGGCCAGCTTCATGGGGTGCTCTCCAGCCCTTCCAGGATCTCCACCGCGACCTCGGCCATCAGCCGGTCCCGGTGCGCGGCGAACGACAGGCCGGTGAGTTCCTCGATGCGGCGGATCCGGTAGCTGACCGTGTTGGGGTGGACGTGCAGCAGCTGGGCGGCCCGGGCCGGGCTGCGGTTCTCCCGGAAGTAAGCCGACAGCGTGGCCAGGTAATCGATGTCCGCGGGCCGGCCGTCCGCGGCCAGGCCGCCGAGCACCTCCTGGGCGAACGACCGCAGGTCGCTGACGTCGGGCACCCGCAGGAACAGCCGGTGGATGCCGAGATCAGCGAAGGCGCAGATCGCGGCGGCCTGGCCCCGTCCCGGCCCGGCGGCCACGGCCATCCGCCGCCCGGCGGCCAGCGCGCGGCGGGCCTCGGCGTAGGAACGGGCGATGTCCGCGGCGGCGGAGCACGGGGTGCCGATGCCGGCCGCGGTGACCCGGGGCCGCTGGCCGTCGTCAGCCAGGCACGCCCGGGCCAGGGCCCGGGCCTGCTCGGCCGGGGCGTGACCGTGGCCGGTGACCGGGAGGATGGCCACCACCTCGTCCGCGCGGCTGGCCAGGATGGCACCGGGGGCGTTGCGGGCCACCAGCAGCTCGACCGGGGAGGGTCCGGCGCCGGGCCGGTTCAGCGGGACCTCGAACGCCACCACGCAGTGCTCGCGGGTCGGGTCGAGGCCCAGGTGCCGGGCCCAGCGCTCCACCTCGGGGTCGCTGCGGTCCCGGTGCAGCAGCAGGCCCTCGACGAGCTCCTGCCGCGCCCGGCCCGCCGCCGCGGCCACGACCAGGTCCCGGCCCAGGACGAGGCCGCACACCATCGCGGCATGCTCGATGGCCAGCAGCCGCATGTCCTCGCTGAAGTCCAGTGACCCGGGCCGGCCGGGCGGGCCATCACTGCCGGGCTGGGCGTCATTGCCGGGCGGGGCGGGCGGCCCGGGCAGAGCCCGGGCTGGCCCGGCGAGCCGGGCGGCGGCGGGCGGGTGCCCAGCGTGAGCAGGTAGCCGCCCACGTCCTCGCCCACGAAGACCGGCGCGACGACACTCATCCGGCCGCGCCCGGAATCCGGCACGGCCAGCGCGCGGCGGTTGCGGGCGGCGGCGCTGAGCACCATCCGCAGCGTCAACCGCCTGGCGTTGTCGCGCAGCTGCCCGGCGATCTCCTCGGGCTCCGGGACCCGGGCGCAGACGAGCAACTCCAGCGTGGGATCGACCACGGCCACGCCCGCGCCGATACCGTCCGCGAGCACCTGGACCAGGGGGCCCAGCTCGGTGGTCTGCGACGCGAGCGTGGACAGGTGGCTGCACATGGCCACGAGCTTGCGCAGCAGCGCGGTCTCGCCCGCGCCGGCGAATTCCGGCGTCACGGGAATCCCGCCGGCGTCCAGCACCGGGCTGGCCGGTTTGCCGGCAGTGGCCATAGTGCCGACGGTAACTCGCGGCCGGTGTCCGGGCAATGGAAGCGAATCAGTTCAGCTAACGCAGGCTGCAATCTTATGTTGCAGCACAATCAGGCCCGCGCCCGGTAGCTTATGCCGTCCAGCCAGCCGGGGTTATTGCCTTGCCAGCGTCCGTTATTACCCCTGCGGCGGTCTTGTGTTCCAGCACAACCAGGACCCGGTCAGCGTTGGCTTCCCGCACGCAGACATGCCACCGGCGGGCTGGCAGCATCGTGATAACGGCAATACCGCGGGTTTTACGGTCGCAATAGGGCCAGGCCCGGGGCCATTGGAAACGGGAATTGCCTGCGTGGGCCGCCGGCGGCGAAGGAGGTCACGGTCATGCTGATTGACTTCCGCCCGCACGCCCGGCTGCGCGGCAGCCATCCGGTCAACGTCGGCTCGGTCATCAGCCCCGTGATCGACGCGCTGGCCCGGGATCAGGCCGACCTGGGCCGGGTGCGGATCGTCTGCGACTGGGTGCAGTACCGGGAGAACTTCCGCGACATCGTCGAGGTGCGGCCGGTCATGTCCTGCCCGGCCAGCCCGCCTGCCTTCGACCTGGAGATCGCCGTGGACGTCCGGCGCAGCGGCGGGGCCGCGCTGGCGGACCTGACGTCCGCCCGGCTCCCCCAGCCGCCCGGCCCGGCGCCCGGCCCGGCGCCCGCCGGGCGGCCCGGGGAGACGGTCTACCTGGAGAACTGGGGCCCTGGCCGGCAGAGCTGCATCTGGGACTTCAACGCGCTCTACTGGTCCGCGCTGGAGCGGTGGGAAAAGGTGTCCGGCCGGGGCTACGAGCAGGCGCTGCCCGGCGGTGAGAGCGATGCGCGCAACCGGGAGGCGGCGCGCGAGCTGATCGGCGACCTGTTCACGCTGTGGGATGGGCTGGGCTCGTCGGGCGCGCTCCCGGAGGAGCTGTACGTGGCCGAGCTGGGCGTCGGTAACGGCGGCCAGGCCCGGGTGTTCCTGGACGAGTTCCGCGAGCTGGACGCGGGCCACGGCCGCGGCTACTACCGGCGCCTGCACTACCTCATGTGTGACTACTCCCCGTACGTGCTCGGCCTGGCCCGGGAAACGGTGGCCGCGCACGCCAGCCACGTCAGCTCGGTGTCACTCGACGCCACCAGGCCGGGCACCTCCCTGGGCTTCCTGCGCGGCAAGGCCTTCCTGCTCTACATCTCCAACGTCTACGACAACCTGCCCACCGACGAGATCGCGCAGCTGGGCGGGCGGCCCTACTACGTGCACACGAGGGCGTGCTTCCCGCCGGAAGCGGCGGCCGACCTCGCCGCGTCGGTGTCGGCCCGGCCGGAGGAACTGCCCCGGCTGGTGCGCAAGCTGCTGCTGCTCGGCCCGGCCCTGCTGGCCGACGCCGCCCCCGGTCACGTCAGCGACACCGACGCCGCGGTGCGGTTCTGGCGGCGGGCCTGGTCCGCGCTGCGGCTGGAGGAACGGTACGTCCCGCTCTCCGGGCTGGACCTCTACCCGCTGGCCCCGTCGGTGAGCGGGGAGATGCTGCGGCCGCTGCTGGAGTCGGGCGCCGACGTCCGGATGCACGTGAGCAACGGCGCGCTGAGCAGCTTCGCGGACAGCCTCCTGCTGCTGCACCCGCTTGGGAAGCTCGTGTGCCACGACCTGTTCGTGACCGGGGTGGAGGGCTACCGGACCGGGTTCCGTGGCCCGGGCAAGTACGACGGGTCGGTGGTCAACTGGGTGAACGGCCCGCTGCTGGCGCACCTGGGCCGCCGCCGGGGGTTCGAGGTGGCGTACGCGCCGTTCCGCCACCGCAGCGGCGGGAACATCGTGACGATGACCGCGCAGGCGCGGGACTGACATGGCCCGCGGACCCGTGCTGGCGCGCGTGCCCCTGCTGCCGACCACCGTCGTTGGCTCCTACCCGGTGCCGGAGTGGATGGAGCGGCTCAAGACCGAGTACGCCCGCGGCCGGATGAGCGCCGCCCAGCTGCTCGACGTGCACGAGATGGCGATCAAGGCCGCCCTGCACGACCAGGAACGGGCCGGGATCGACATCGTGTCCGACGGCGAGCTGCGCCGGGACAACGACATCGACTACTTCCTGGCCCGGATGCCGGGGATCGAGATCAGGAACCCGGCCAAGGATTTCTACTTCGACTACTACGAGGCCGCGCTCAGCGAGCCGCTCCCGGAGCCGGAGGAGCCCGGCCCGCCCGGCGGCACCGCGCTGCGGCTGGCGGACGACTTCGCGTTCACCGCGGCGCACACGCCCGCCCCGGTCAAGTTCTCCTTCACCGGCCCGTTCTCGCTGGCCCGGCGGATCGGCGGGAACGCCTACGCCGACCGGCGCGACCTCGTGCTGGCCATCGCCCGCGTGCTGCACGCCGAGGCCCGCGCCCTGGCGGACCGCGGGGCGGAGCTGCTGCAGATCGACGAGCCGTTCCTGGCCGGCTATCCGGAAGAGGCGCAGACGGCCGTGGCGGCGGTCAACGTGGTTACCGCGGGCGTGCCGGTGACCTGGGCGCTGCACGTTTGCTACGGCAACCGCTACGCGCGCCCGCTGTGGCAGGGCCACTACGACTTCCTGTTCCCCGCGGTGCTCGGGGCCACGGTCAACCAGCTCGTGCTGGAGTTCGCCCGGAAGGGTTACGAGGACCTCCCCGCGGTGCAGAAGTTCGGCTGGGACCGCGACATCGGCCTGGGCGTCATCGACGTCAAGAGCAGCGAGGTCGAGACGCCGGATCTCGTCGCGGACCGCATCCGCGGCGCCCTCAGCCTGGTCCCGGCGGACCGGCTGATCATCAACCCGGACTGCGGGCTGCGGAACCTGCCCGGCCCGGTGGCCAGGGCCAAGCTCGCCGCCATGGCCGAGGGGGCCGCCACCGTCCGCCGCGAGCTAGCCCCGCCGGTCCCGCCGGACCTGCCGACTACCCCCAGCCAACCGGCCTAGATCCTCAGCCAAGGAGCCTGACCCATGAGCCAGCCGCCCGCCGGCGACTATGTCTTCACCTCCGAGTCCGTGACCGAAGGGCACCCGGACAAGGTCGCCGACGCGATCTCCGACGCCGTCCTCGATGCCGCCCTGACCAGCGACCCGCGCTCCCGGGTGGCGTGCGAGACGCTGATTACCACGGGCATGGTGGTGGTCGCCGGGGAGATCACCACCCCGGAGCGCCTCGACTACACGAAGATCGTCCGCGACACCGTCACCCGGATCGGCTACGACAACGGGGACTGCGGCTTCGACGGCCATCACTGCGCGGTGCTGGTCGCGGTGGACCGGCAGTCCCCGGACATCGCGCAGGGCGTCGACGAGGCGCACGAGCACCGGGGCCGGCTGTCCGACGACGTGCTGGACCGGGCGGGCGCCGGGGACCAGGGCATGATGTTCGGCTACGCCACCGACGAGACGCCGGAACTGATGCCGATGCCGATCGCGCTGGCCCACCGGCTGGCCCGGCGGCTGGCCGCGGTGCGTAAGGACGGCACGCTCCCCTACCTCCGCCCGGACGGCAAGACCCAGGTCACGGTGCGCTACCGGGGCGACGTGCCGGTCAGCGTCGAGCGGGTGCTGATCTCGGCCCAGCACGCCGAGGACACGCAGGCCGGGCAGATCCGCGAGGACCTGTGGACCCACGTCGTCACCGCGGAACTGCCGGCGGAACTTTACGATCCGGCCGGGCTGCACGCCAGCCTGCTGGTCAACCCGACTGGCCGGTTCGTCATCGGCGGCCCGGTCGGTGACGCGGGACTCACCGGCCGCAAGATCATCGTGGACACCTACGGCGGGTTCGCCCGGCACGGCGGCGGGGCGTTCTCCGGCAAGGACCCGTCGAAGGTAGACCGGTCGGCCGCGTACGCGGCGCGCTACGTGGCCAAGAACGTGGTCGCCGCAGGGCTGGCGCGGCGCGCCGAGGTCCAGGTCGCCTACGCCATCGGGGTCGCCCGCCCGGTGTCGGTGCTCATCGACACGTCCGGCACCGAGCGGGTCGCGCGCGACCTGATCGAGAAGCTGGTGACCGAGCACTTCGACCTGCGGCCGGCGGCCTTCCGCGGCTATCTGGGCCTGCACGCGCCCATCTACTCGCCGACGTCGGCGTACGGCCACTTCGGGCGGACCGACGTCGACCTGCCCTGGGAGCGGACCGACCGGGCCGCCACACTGCGCGCCGCGGCCGGCCTGCCGCGGCTGGCCCGCCCGCGGCCCAGCCGGCTGGTTCGCGGACCACCTGCTGGCCGGGCACCTGGACCGGGAGTCGCTGAGCTTCCTGGTCGACGACCTCGTCGGTCACCGCGGCGGCGTGGGCGCGAACATCGCCTTCGGCCTGGCTGTCCTCGGCCGGCGGCCCGGGCCCGTCCTGCGGGCGGCCGCGCCCCTGGCCGCCGCCGGGGGCCCCGCTTAGTTCTTTTCATCTCTCAAAACGTCCGGATGAATCACTCGAAGAGGAGAACGCACGATGGCCGATACACCCATGTTCCGCGCTGACCACGTGGGCAGCCTGCTCCGCCCGGAGCGCCTGCTCGAGGCCCGGCGGGGCCGGGATGCCGGTGCGATCAGTGCCCGCGAGCTGAGCGCGATCGAGGACGAGGCGGTCGCGGCCGCGGTGGCCGGCCAGCAGGAGACGGGGATCGGCGTCATCACCGACGGCGAGTTCCGCCGCCGCGACTTCCGCACCGGCCTCGTCGACGCGGTCGAGGGCATGTCGATGGTGACCTTCGACATGCCCTGGCGGACCGCCACCGGCGTCACCAAGCTGGCCAGCAACAATTTCCTGGTCACCAGCCGGATCAAGCAGCGCAGGCGGCTGGCGGAAGGGGAAGCAGCCTACGTCCGGGGCCTGACCTCCGCGCCGGTCAAGGTCACGCTCATCGCGCCGGGCTTCATCGTGGACGTGTCCTGGAAGGACGGGGTGACCGACCAGTTCTACGCCTCCCGTGAGGAACTGGGCGCGGAACTGGCCGCCATCACCCGGGCCGAGATCGAGGCTCTGATGGCCGAAGGTGTCCAGTACGTGCAACTCGACAACCCGGGCTACGGCAAGTACCTGGGGTCCCACGCCCCCGAGCGGGCCGGCGGTCCCGGCGCGCAGGCCGCGTTCGAGCTCATGGTGGACACTGACCGGGCGGCCGTCGAGGGGGTGCAGCGCCCCGAGGGGGTGACCCTTGGGCTGCATGTCTGCCGGGGCAACCAGTCGAGCATGTGGCTGGGCGAGGGTGACTACCAGCCGATCGCCGAGCGGCTGTTCACCTCGGTGCCCGTGGACCGGTTCCTGCTGGAGTACGACGACGACCGGGCCGGCGGTTTCGAGCCCCTGGCGTACATGCCAGAGGACAAGACCGTGGTGCTCGGCCTGGTGAGCAGCAAGACGCCGGTGCTGGAAACGGCCGGGGCGCTGCGGCAGCGGATCGACGAGGCCGCGAAGTTCATCGACCCCGACCGCTTGGCGCTGAGCCCGCAGTGCGGGTTCGCCTCGATCGCCCAGGGCGGCAACCAGCTGACCGCCGCCGAGCAGTTCGCCAAGCTGCGGCTGGTTACGGACACCGCGCGGGCGACCTGGGGGCAGGCGGGCTGACGGCGCTCACGCGGGTAGCCGGGCGGCGGGGCCGGGGGGGACGGCCCCGCCGCCCGGTCAGTCGTCGCTGACCATCTGGTCGGCGGCGGAGAGGTGCTCGACCGTCTCGCCGGTGGCCGCGAACGTGCGGGTGACGTAGGCCGAGCTGTAGACCCAGAGGATCTTCATGGCGGTGCGGCCGGTGTTCCGGAAGGCGTGCTCCACCCCGGCCACGACATAGGTGGTGTCAGGCGGCTGCAGCGGGGTGACCTGGCCGGCGATCTCCACCTCACCGCAACCCTCCAGGAGCGTCACGTGCTCGTCGCAGTTGTGCAGGTGCAGGGGCGCCCCGGTGCCCTCGGGATAGATGCTGATCCCGGTCGTGATCTTGTTGTCCTCAGCCGCGCTCTGCCGGGTGATCAGGGGGATCGTCTCCACGCCGCCGCCGCGCGACAGCCGCGTGACCGCACCCGCCTTGATCACCGTCATCTGGGCTCCCCGCCGCGCTCGTCACCGTGCTCCGCCTGGGAGGCTACCGCCGTCCCCGCCGGATGCGGCCGGCAGAACGCGAACCCTAAGCGTTCGGCCCTCAGGGCTGATCAGCGCCGCGGAAACGTAGACAACCCGGAGCGGATCTCTGCACTGTGAATTCACGACCCGGACCGAACCACGAAGGACGGACGACTCACGATGCGGCTGCCTGCCCTGACCGCCATGTCCCCCCGCCAGCAGGAAATCAGCGACCGGATCAGCAGCCGCCGCGGCGGCACGCGGGGACCGTTCCTGGTCTGGCTGCGCAGTCCCGAGCTGTGCGAGAAGGTCGAGGCGCTCGGCGCCTACTGCCGCTTCGAGTCCTCGCTGGACCTGCGGCTGCGGGAGCTGAGCCTGCTCATCGCGGCGCGGCACTGGGATGCGCAGTACTCGTGGAACGCGCACGTCGGCAAGGCGGCCGACGCGGGTGTGTCCCGGGAGAGCCTGCAGGCCCTGGCCGAGCACAAGGACCCCGGCTTCATCCGCCGTGACGAGCAGGCGGTCTACCAGCTCAGCACCGAGATCCTCGGTACGCACTTCGTCTCGGACGCCACCTTCACCCTGGCCCTGGATGAGCTCGGCGAGCAGGGCGTGGTTAACCTCATCGGCAGTCTGGGGAACTTCTCCATGCTGGCCATGCTGCTCAACACCTTCCAGGTCAACCTGCAGGCCGTGGACCCGCCGTTCCCCGACGTGCGCGGCTTCGCCCACGTCCCCGACGGGCCGCCCCTCCAGGGGATGTGACCGGCGGCCGGCCGGGGGTCAGCCGACCGCCGACGCCAGCAGTTCCACCACCGCACGGGCGCTGTGCTGTCACCGGCGCTTCCGGGCCGGCGGTGTGGCTTGCTTGGGCGGCAGGCTGCGGGCGTATTGCGCGGCGGTGTCAACCCAGTGCCGCAACGCGGCGCCGCGCAGGCCGCCGGGCTCAACGAAGACCATGCCTTTCATGGGCCGTCCGGTGAAGTCCATCGGGCGCACGTGCGGCCGGTCCAGGACCTGGTCAGCTCCGTCAGGCCCGAGCCGGACCATGAGGGTGTCCTTGACGACACCGCAGAACATGTGGCCACCGAGCATGAAGGCCAGGCCGCCGAACATCTGCCGTTCGGTCACCGGCTCTGCGGCTGGGAGCACCTCCCTGACCCGGTCGGCCAGGTCCTCGTCGTAGGCCACAGATACCTCCGGTGAGTTCAGCTGGCCTGGTCAGGCGGCCAGTCCGGCTGGGCCGGGAGGCCGAACAGCGGGAACAGCTCCGGGTCGGCGAACCCGGTGATCTCGACGATCAGGCCAGCATGGACGGTGAGGACCATGATGCCGTAGGCCCGCGCGATGGCGCCATCACGCAGGTAGGCGGCCACGGCGGGCTGCGCGTTGGCCCGGGCGGGGAGCAGCCGCCGGCACCGAGCGGCCCGGGGAAGGGCAAATATATCGAATTCTGATATAAATATGCCGGTGGCATCGAGACCCGCGGAGCGCGCCCTGGACAGCGGCGCGCTGGACACCAGCGCACTGGATATCGGCGTGCTGGCCACCGCGATCGAGGACTTCAACACGGTCTTCATCCGGCTGCCGTCGGTGCGGAGGCTCAGCTTCTCGGCCCTGTCGGTGCTGCACACCCTGTCGCGGAGAGGGCCGCTGCGGCTGACCGACCTGACCGCCACGGAGCAGCTGAAGCAGCCCGCGCTCACCAGCCTGGTTGCGAAGCTGGAGCGGGAGGGGCTGGTCTCCCGCCGCCGGGACCCTCGTGACGGCCGGGCCGTGCTGCTCACCCTGACCGGGGCGGGCGAGGAGATCGTCCGGTCCCGGCACGCCGACCGGATGGCGAGGCTGTCCCGCCTGGCAGACCAGCTCACCGATGAGGAGCGGGCCGCACTCCCGGCGTACGCGCGGGTGCTGGCCCGCCTGACCGAGATCGCGGCCGGCGACGGCCGGGCGACCTGAGGAGAATCCATGCCGGCCCGATCGTTCCCGCTCGACCCAGTGCCGATCCACGTGCCCGGCAATGTGCTTGACGACCTGCGGCGCAGGCTGGCCGCCACCAGGTGGCCGCTGGACGCCGGCAACGAGGACGGCTACTACGGCGTGCGCCGCGGATACTTGCGGGACCTCGTCGCGTACTGGGCGGACGGCTACGACTGGCGCGCGGCTGAGCGGGCCATCAACGCCTACGAGCACTACCGCGCGGACGTCGGCGGGGTGCCGGTCCACTTCATGCGCAAGCCCGGAGCCGGCCCGGATCCGGTCCCGCTCATCCTCAGCCACGGCTGGCCGTGGACGTTCTGGCACTGGTCCAGGGTCATCGACGCGCTCGCCGACCCGGCCGCCTCCGGCGGCGACCCGGCCGACGCGTTCGAGGTGATCGTGCCGTCGCTGCCTGGTTTCGGGTTCTCGACCCCGCTGGCCGGCCCGACATGAATTTCTGGAAGATCGCGGACGTCTGGCACGAGCTGATGACGGGGGTCCTCGGGTTCGGCAAGTACGCCGCCGCGGGCTGCGACGTCGGCGCGCTGGTCACCGGCCAGCTCGGGCATAAGTACGCCGGCGAGCTGTACGCGATCCACATCGGGTCCGCGCTGAAGCTGACCTTTTTCAACGGCGACCGCGCCTGGGACCTGTCCGGCGGCCGGCCCATCCCGGAGAACCTGCCGCCCGCCGTCCGCGAGCAGGTGGTGGCCTGGGAGAAGCGGTTCGCGGTGCACCTGGCCGCGCACGTCCTCGACTCCGGCACGCTGGGCTACGGGCTGGCTGACTCCCCCGTGGGCATGCTGGCCTGGATCCTGGAACGGTGGGCCAACTGGTCCGACAACGGCGGCGATGTCGAGACCGTGTTCACCCGGGACGATCTGCTGACGCACGCGACGATCTACTGGGCGGGCGCCGGGATCGACACCTCGATCCGGACGTACGCGAACAACAACCGCTACCCCTGGACGCCGTCACACGACCGGTGGCCGGCGATCGAGGCACCTACCGGCATCACGTTCGTGGGGTACGAGAACCCGCCGGGCGTGACGACCAGCGAGCAGCGGGTGCAGGACTTCCTCGACAGCGACCGCGCGGCCTGGTACCACCACGTCAACGTCACGGCTCACGACCATGGCGGGCATTTCATCCCGTGGGAGATCCCCGGCGAGTGGGTCGACGACCTGCGCCGCACGGTCCGCGGCAGGCGCTGAGCCTCGCCGGCCCGGCCGGCCCGCCCGGTGAGTCCGGGCGGCACCCGGCGTCTAATCTCAGACGCTGGACGACGGAAGGTGGACCGATGGCTGGCCTCAGCGACATCCTGGGCGGGCACGTCCGCAGCGGGGCACTGCCGGGAGCGGTGGGCCTGGTGGCGCACGGCGGCCGGACCGAGGTGGCCGCCGTGGGGTCAGCCAGCGTGGGGGGCGCCCCGATGGCCAGGGATTCGATTTTCCGGATCGCGTCGATCACCAAGCCCATCACCGCGGCCTCGCTCATGATGCTGGTCGACGACGGCCGGATCGCGCTCGGCGACCCGGTTGGCGACTGGCTGCCGGAACTGGCGGAGCCCTCCGTCGTCCGCACGCCCGCCAGCGAGGTCGATGACGTGGTCCCGGCCACCCGGCCGATCACGGTGCTGGACCTGCTCACCTCCCGGGCCGGGTACGGGTTCGCGTCCGACTTCACGCTGCCGGCCGTGCAGCGGCTGTTCACGGTGCAGAAAGACGGCCGCGAGGTGCAGAGCTTCCCGGCCCCGGACGTGTGGATGGCCGAGCTGTCCCGGATCCCGCTGCTCTACCAGCCGGGCCAGGCCTGGCTCTATGACACCTGCTCCACCCTGCAGGGCGTGCTGATCGCCCGGGTGAGCGGCCAGTCCCTGCCCGAGTTCATGGCGGAGCGGGTCTTCGGGCCGCTCGGCATGACCGACACCGGGTTCGAGGTACCGGCGGGCAAGCGCGACCGGTTCACCAGCTACTACCGGACCGGCCCGGACGGCGCCCTGGAGCTAGGCGACGGGCCGGACGGGCAGTGGAGCACGCTGCCGGCCTTCCCGCTGGGGAACGGCGGGCTGGCCGCCACGGCCGGCGACTGGCTCGCGTTCGGCCAGATGCTGCTGGCCGGCGGCGTCACCCCCGCGGGCCGCCGGCTGCTGTCCGCCGACTCCGTCCGGCTGATGACCAGCGACCACACCACCGCCGCCCAGCGTGAGATCGGCGCGCTGTTCCTGGAGGGCCAGGGGTGGGGATTCGGCGCCTGCGTGGACATCGCGCCCATCGATCCGTGGAACGTCCCCGGCCGGTACGGCTGGGTGGGCGGCAGCGGCACCTCGGCGCACATCGTCCCGTCCACCGGCGCGGTGGCCATCCTGCTCACCCAGGTGGCCGCGGACAGCCCTGTCCCGCCCGGGTGGATGCGGGACTTCTGGCGCTACGCCGCCACGGCCTGAGCTCGGGCCGGCGGGCGGGACATGCGGGCCCGGGCCCGCGGCAGGCCTCGGCGGCAGGCCCGGCCGGCCTGCGTCACCCGCGCCGGGCGCGCCTGATGAACTGGTCCCTGTCCACCAGCACCCGCTCCAGGGTGCCCGCGCCGATGACCAAGTCCTCGCCATCGGGGTCATCACCAACGGGGCCTTCGCGATCGGGGTCTTCGCCATCCGGCGATGCGGCGCCCCGCTTCTGCCGGGCGATGAACCTGAAACCGAGCCGCTGGCCGTCCACCTCGGCCAGTTCGGCCTCGACCACGACTTCCGCCCCGACCGGGCTGGGCCGCTTGTGCTCCAGGACGGCCGAGGTGCCGACCGAGGTCACGCCGGATTCCAGGCTGGGCCCGATGGCCGCCACCGCCGCCGCTTCCGCGAGCGCGAGCAGGCGGGGCGTGCCGAGCACGGGCACGTCACCACTGCCCATAGCCACCGCCGTGTCGGTGTCCGCGACGACGATCTGCACGAAGGAAAGCAGGCCAGGTGCGAGTGCCATCCTCGTACCCTAGATCCTCAGCAGGCTGGCGCCCACCAGCCCCGGCGCGGCGGCCGGCCGCTCAGTCGAAGTTGTTCTTGCGGCCCTCGCGCACGTAGTCGACCGTTGACCTGATGTGCTGCTCGCCGTGGACGGCGCGCTTTTTGGCGATATGGCCGAACATCTGGATCCCGAACCCGCCGTCGAGGTCGCTCACGATCCGCTGCTTCCAGGGGCGCCGGACGATCTGGGTGGTCAGCCGCCGGGTGGTCCTCGGCTGGGTCATGATGTGGTCGGCGATCTGGTAGGCCCGCGTGACCAGGTCATCGCGGGGCACCACCTCGTTGACCATCCCCCAGTCCAGGGCCTGCTGGGCGCTGATCGCTTCCCCGGTGAGCAGGGCGTAGGCCGCCCGCTTCACGCCGAGGAGTTCCTGGAAGGCGTTGTGGATGCCGTCGGCGGGCACCGAGCCGATGTCGTAGTGCAGGTCGAACAGGGTGGCCTCATCCGCGGCGAGGGTGATGTCGCACATCAGCACGATCTCGGAATGGAAGCCGGACCCGTTGAGCAGCCCGATGGTGGGGATCTCCAGGTCGTTGACCAGGGCACTGACGTTGATCCGCCCGTCCTTGTAGGCGTACTCGTAGGCCCAGTACTCCATGTCGGCCTCCTCCAGGGCGAAGCCCTCGGGATCGGAGGTCATCATGAACTCCTCGCCGGAGCCGGTGAGGATCAGCACCTCGTTCTCGGGGTCGGCGCCGACCGTCTTCAGCATCTGGCCGAGGGCACGGTGGTTCTGCACGCTGAGCTGGATGGGGCCGCCTGCGGTGTGCGCGGCGACGAGCAGGACGCCGTCCTCGCGGCGTTCCATCCGGAAGAAGTCCTTGAACGTCTCCCGGTACTCCTCGAAACGGGGCCCGGGGACGAATTCCTGTAGTGACATGTCATTCCTCCGGCGTATGGCGGGAACGGGGGACGGGCTGGGCGGGAACGGGGCAGGCAGGGGCGGGAACCGGGGCGGCCGGGAACCGGGGCGGGGCGCAACCGGGGCGGGGCGGCATCACGGCCCGGGCTGCTCCCCCAGCGCCGCGCCGCGGGCCTGCAGGTCGTAGAGCGACAGGAAGTCCTCGTCACGCAGTCCGGCACCGATGGCGGACTGGATGAGCTGGTGGACCATGGCCCCCACCGGCATCGGCACCTCCAGCGCCCGCGCGGCGGCCAGCCCGAGGTCGAAGTCCTTGCGCAGCAGCTCGGTGGTGAAGGTCGGAGTCCAGTCCCGCCGGACCAGGTCGCCGGTGCGCTTGCGGACCCAGTCGGAGCCCAGCACCGTGCCGCCCAGGAACTCCAGGAACGCGGCGCGGTCGGTCCCGCCCTTCTCGGCCAGGCTGGTCACCTCGACCAGGGCCTGGACCAACATCCCGAGGTAGAGGTTGGTGCACAGCTTGACCAGCCGGGCCTGCTCGCCCTCACCCGCGTGCACGGCGACCTTCGCGATCTTCTCCAGCAGCGGCTGGATCTCATCGAACACCCCGGCCGGGCCGGACGCGACGATGCAGGCCCCGCCTTCGGCCACGACATGCGGGTTGCCGCTGACCGGGGCGGCCAGGAAGCCGACTCCGGCGGCGTCCGCGGCCGCCCGCACCCCGGCGGAGGCGGTGGCGGACACGGTCGAGCAGTCCACGATCGTGCCCGGCCGGCGCTCCCCGCTGAGCAGCCCGTGCTCCCCGCAGACCACCTCCTCAAGGTCGCCCGGGGTCGCCACCATGACGAACACGACGTCGCAGCCGCCCAGGTCGGTGATCCGCTCGACAGCGTGCGCTCCCCGGGCCACCAGCGGCGCGGTCTTGGACGCCGTCCGGTTCCACACGCTGACCCGCTCACCGGCGTCGATCAGGCGGGCGGCCATGGCCGCGCCCATCCGGCCGGTGCCCAGCCAGCCGAGGCTGCGGGCGTTCGTGTTCATGCGTGCTCCTTGACGAGGTGGCCGGGCCGGGGCTGGTCAGACGGGCGAGTACTCGCCGCTTTCGGCGGCGGCGGCTGGTGCGGCAGGGGCCGGCCCGGGCTGGCCGAGCGCCGACCAGATCGTCTCGATGATCGCCTGGGTGGACAGGCCGTACTTGCCGAACAGGTACGGGGCGGTCAGGGAGCCTTCCGCGAACGTGTCACGCAGGCCCACCCGCCGCAGGGGCCGGCCGAGGCCCGCTTCGGCGATCGTCTCGGCCACGGCCGAGCCGAGACCGCCGATGATCGTGTGGTTCTCGGCGGTCACCACGATCCGCGCCCTGGCGGCGGCCTCCTGGACGGTGGCCGCGTCGAGGGGCTTGACGGTCGGAACGTTAATGACGGAAACAGAGACTCCGTGGGCGGCGAGCGCGCGCGCGGCGGCCAGCGCGGCGGCGAGCATCATCCCGCTGGCGAACAGGGCCACGTCGTCCCCGGGCACCAGGACCTCGGCCCGGCCCAGCCGCAGCACATGGTCGTCGTCGAAGATGACCGGCGTCTCACCCCGCTTGAGCCGGACGTACACCGGCCCCGGCACGTCCACCACGGCCGCGGCCACCTGGCGGACCTCTACCGCGTCCGCCACATCCACCACGGTCATGTTCGGCAGCGTGCGCATCAGCGCGACATCATCGATGGCCTGGTGGCTGGGGCCGCCGGGCGTCGAGACACCGGGCATGAACCCGATGATGCGCACGGGCAGGGCCGGGTAGGCGATGGCGTTGGCGATCTGGTCGAAGGGGCGCCGGGTGGCGAAGACGCCGAAAGTGTGCACGAAGGGGATATGGCCGCAACGGGCCAGCGCACCGGCCATGCCCATCATGTTCGCCTCGGCCATGCCGGCGTGGATGAACCGCTCCGGAAGTTGTTCCTGGAACAGGTCAACCTCGCACTGCCGGGTCAGGTCGCCGCTGAGGCACAGCACCTCGCCGCGGCGGCGGGCCAGATCGACCAGCGCCCGGCCGTAGGGCTTGACCTCGGTGGGGTAGGGCGGCTCACGCACGGAGGGCCTCCAGCTTGCCGGTGAGTTCCGCCACCGCGGCCGCGGCCAGCTCGGGCGGCAGCTTGATGAAGTGCCCGTCCGCGTCGGGCGGCAGGCAGTCCAGGCCGTGCATGGTCGAGGTGCGGCAGATCAGCACGCTCGGCTGGTCCTCCTGCGCGGCGGCCTCCGCGAGCCCGGCGGCCAGTGCGTCCAGGTCGTGACCGTCGAGATCCTGCACGTGCCACCCGAACGCCGACCACTTCGCGGCGATGGGCTCGAGCGTGGTGATGCTGTCAACCGGGCCGTCCACCTGGGAGTTGTTGGCGTCGACCAGGACCACCAGCCGGCCGAGGCGGTGGTGCGCGGCGAACAGGGCCGCTTCCCAGACCTGCCCCTCCTCCAGTTCCCCGTCGCTGACCATGGTGAAGATCCGGGCGCCGGAGCCGCGAAGCCGGTCAGACAGGGCGAACCCCAGCGCCGCGGACAGCCCCTGGCCGAGCGAACCGCACGTGTAGTCGAAGACCGGCGAGCGCTCGGTGCCGATCGCCTCGACCGGCGACCCGTTCTGCCCGTAGCCCGCCACCGCCTCGTCGTCCAGCAGCCCCAGCTCGGCCGCGGCGGCGAACGGGCCGATGACGTAGTGGCCCGGCGAGCAGACGAGCCGGTCCAGCCCGGGGCGGGCGGCGGCGAAGATGGCGGCCACCTGCTCGGCGGACGACAGCGCCTGGCCAAGGTAGCCGAACCCCTGCGGGGCGACCATCCGGACCGCACGCAGGCGGATCCGCAGCGCCAGTTCGCGCAGGTCCGGCACGGTCCAGTGGGTCCCGGGAGCGGAGACGTGCACCGTGGCGTTCATCCAACCTTCTTTGCCCGGAGTGGTCTGCAAAAGTGGAAAAGTGGCTTGGCCACAATGATGGTTAGGGGCTGTGCGTGGTGTCAAGCCGTGCGTGGTGCCAGGCCATGCGGGGTGCCAGGCTGTGCGTGGTGCCAGGCCGGGTCAGGCGCGGCGGATGTGCCCGAGCATGACCCGGTGGTGGGCGGCGACGGCCCGGGCCGCAGCGTCCGGATTCCGGTCCAGGACGGCGGCGGCGATGGGCTCGTGCAGGGCCAGATGCTGCTCCGGGCTGGTGTCGCGCAGCCAGTCCGGCACGGATTCGCTGTCCACCCAGTGCCGGTACTCGAACGACAAGGCCGCGGTGTGGACGCTCTCGTAGATCGCGGCCAGGTAGAGGTTGCCCGCGGAACGGACGACGGTGGCGTGGAACACCGTGTCGGCGGCGATCACCTCCGAGGCGTGCCGGGCCGGGTCCCCGAGATGCCCGAGCGCCGCACTGATCGCGGCGTCCCCGGCTGAGGCCGGGTCAGGGGCGCGGGCGGCGGCCTCCCGGGCGCCCAGGGTCTCCAGCCACAGCCGCAGCTGCATGAGATCGCTGAGCGAACGCTGGTCCAGGTCGAGCATGAGGTTGACGGACGCGGTGACCATGGTCTCGGGACGCCGGACCACGTAGGCGCCGGAGCCCCGGCGGATCTCCACCAGCCCCATCAGAGACAGGGCGCGCAGCGCCTGGCTGACCGTGGGCCGGCTGGCGCCGAACCGCTCGGCCAGGTCGCGCTCGGGAGGCAGCCGGGCCCCTTCGGCGATGTCCTCACTGATGATGAGGCGCCGGATCCGCTCGGCGAGATCGTCGGCGAGCCTCGTCACCGCGAGCCGCTCGGTCCGGGGCAGCTCGACGGGATCCGGCCTGCGCCGCCGGGCCGCCGGACGTGGGGACGGGTTGGCCACCCTGTCCTCCCTGCTCATCAGGACGATCTCGCCCGCCCCGCCACGAGTTGACAGTACTCGCCCAGCCACCGGCGGCCCGGCCTCACCGGCGGCCCGGCCGCCGGAGTCGCCTTAACTCGCCCATCAACCCACCCGACGGCGGCCTCGCCGGCAGGCAAGGCCGGGGGATGGCCGGGCGGACGGACCGGGGAAGGCCGGCAGACGGCCGGAGGAAACGCCGGCCACCCGGCCCGGCCGACGGCCGGCCGGCCACCACAGGGCCTCAGCGGGCCAGCAATCCGGCGTGCTGGTGGCTCCGGGCACGCTTCACCTGAGGTGGGGTCGCTGGCCCGGCTCAGGGCGGACGTCAGGCGGCGGAAAGGATGCCAGGCTGACTCGGCCCCGCGCCCCCGTCCGGTAGCGGGCTGTGGAGGGTGAGCCAGCCGCCGGGGTGGGTGAAGTGCAGGGTGTGGTTGGGGTTTCCGGTGATGGTCCAGCCGAGGGTGTGGATGAAGTGGTGGTGGTGCAGGTGGCAGAGCAGGGCCAGGCCGGTCAGGCTGGTGGCGCCGCCGTGGCTCCAGGGGATCAGGTGGTGGGCGGTGGCCCAGGCGGCCGGGGTATCGCAGGAGGGCCAGCGGCAGCCGCGGTCGCGGGCTTCCAGGGCGCGGCGCAGGCCGGGGGGCTCGGTGCGGGCGGTCCGGCCGGCGTCCAGCGGCAGGCCGTTGTCCCAGCGGATGGCGCTGATCTGGGCGCCGCAGCACAAGGCCAGGACCTGCCGGGCGGTCAGCAGGGTGCCGTGCCCGGTCCGGCCCGGCGGCGCGCCCGCGGCCAGGCCCGCCGCCGCCCCGGTGATCAGGCCTGCCGCTGGCCCCGCGGTCAGGCCGCCCGGCGCCGCAGCGGGACCGGGACCGGCCTGGCCGGGTGGCGGGGCCGTGCCGGGTGGCGGGGCGGTGCCGGGTGCCGCGCCTGCGCTGGCCGCCCGGGCTGCACGGTCGGGCGGCGGCCTGGGCGAGGGTCTCGTCTTTGACCAGGATGGTGATGTGCGGCGCGGCGCCGTGCCGCCCCGGGGCGGCGCCGCCGTCGAGAGCAGCCCGGCAGGCGGCGATGAGGCCGTCCATCCGCCGCTGCGCCGCAGTCCGCCCATCACCCTGGCCACCCGGCGGGCTGAACACCTCCGCCGCGGTCCGCACGATCTCATACGACACCGCATCCCCGCACGACCCCGACAACACCCCCGTGCTGTCCAGCGTCAGCCCGAACGACAGGTGCCGCCTGTCCCACCGCCGCCGCTCCCGCTCCTCCGCCGCGTCGGGATCAGCGCGGTAGGCGATCTCCTCAGCGAACTGGCGGAACCGGGCCGTGTCCAGCCCCGGCGCATTGATCCAGTAACACCCGCTCCGCCCGGCCCGCCGCGTCGCCGAGGCCGGCAGCGGTCTGGACGATGACCTGCGCCTGATCGAAGGAGACCTCCCCGGCCTGCAGCGCCTTCTCCGTGGCCTCCAGCCCCGCCAGCCCGCGCGCCGCCGCCACCACCGCCGCGGCCCGCCCCGGCGCCAGCCCGCACCGGGTGCGCAGGAACGCCGGCACCGGACTTGTGCCCCGCCTCGGCCGCCCCGCCGGTCGCATCCAGCCTGGCGGCCAGGCGGGTGAGTTGTCCCTGGGCCTGGCTGATGAACGCAGCCAGATCAGCGATCTGGCCCATCAGCGAAACCGCATCCGCAGCGGCCGGGTCGAGGCGGGCCAGCTCGGCCAGCACCACATCCCGGGCAGACTGTCCTGGTAAACACATATTCGAATCATCCCACCCGCCACCGACAAAACCGCGTAGCCGACGACAGCAGGCGAACCAGAACGCGGGATGGTGTTCGCCCTGGACGGCTGGTAAGCCCGCGCTGCCGAGCACCAGGGCCGGGAAGCCGGACAAGCAGGCGCCCGGCGAGGTCCTCGCAGGGACCTGATGTGCCGCCGCCTAGGCTGTGGGCCATGTCGCTATCCCCTGAATCACACGTCCCGCAGACGTCTGGCCGCCCCGAGCTCGCCGCGCTCCGCGGCCCGGTGAACTGGGCCCCGGTCGGCAGCTACGAGGACATCCGGCTGGACGTCAGCGAGGACGGCATCGCCAAGGTGACGATCTGCCGCCCCGAGGTCCGCAACGCGTTCCGGCCGCAGACGCTGATCGAGATCTCCGACGCCCTCGTGATCGCCCGGGAGGACCCCGGGATCGGGGTGATCATCCTCACTGGAGAGGGCCCGGACGCGTTCTGCTCCGGCGGGGACCAGCGGGTCCGGGGTGACACCGGCTACCTCACCGATCCGGGCCAGCCGGGATCGGTCGGCCGGTTCCACGTCACCGACCTGCAGATCCAGATCCGCCGGCTGCCCAAGCCCGTCGTGGCCATGGTGGCCGGCTACGCCATCGGCGGCGGCCACGTACTGCACCTGATCTGCGACCTGACCATCGCGGCGGACAACGCCCGGTTCGGCCAGGTGGGGCCCAAGGTCGGCTCGTTCGACGGCGGATACGGCGCGGGTCTGCTGGCCGAGCTGGTCGGGGTGAAGAAGGCCAAGGAGATCTGGTTCCTGTGCTTCCAGTACGGCGCGCAGGAAGCCCTGGACATGGGCCTGGTCAACACCGTCGTCCCGTTGGAGGAGCTGGAGGCCGAGACCGTCGCCTGGTGCCGCCGGATGCTGCAGATGTCACCGTTCGCGATCCGGCTGATGAAGGCCAGCTTCCACGCGGCCGAAGACGGCATGGCCGGCATCCAGCAGCTGGCCCACGACGCGAACCTGCTCTTCTACAGCACCGAGGAGGCCCGCGAGGGCCGGGAGGCATTCAAGGCCAAGCGCCGGCCCGAGTTCGAGCGCTTCCCCCGCCGCCCCTGACCGACGCTCCTGGCCGGCGCCACAGAGCTCCGCCGGGGGCGGGCTAGGCTGGCCGGCATGCCGTCAGAGGATTTGCCGATCGCTGAGTTCGCCTTCCCGGGGCCGCTGCGGGATCAGCTCGTCGCCGCGATCCTGGCGGGCACCAAGACCACCACGTCAGGACTGGTCGTGAGCTACGAGCACGACCAGGAGCCGCTGCCCCACCCTGGCCTGCGGCAGGCCGTGGTTGACTCGGACGGGAACCCGGTGGCCGTGATCGAGACGACCGGGGTCCGGGTACTTCGTCTCGCCGATGTGGACCTGGTTCACGCCCTCGGCGAGGGCGAGGGATACACCTCGGTCGCTGACTGGCGGGCCGGGCACGAGGAGTTCTGGCACTCGGCGGACATGCGCCGCGCCATGGACGACCCGGAATTCACCGTCGGCGACGACACCCTGGTGGTAGCCCAGACGTTCCAGCGGGTGCCGGACTGACCAGGGACGCCCCGACGTCCCGGACGGCTCAGCGGGCGCCCGGCCCAAGGATCTCGCGGGTGCGCTGGGCGACCGCACGGAGATCGTCGTCCCGGTTCCCGGCGAACGCGCAGTAGGCCAGGTGGGTGAGGCCGATGTGCAGCTCGTAGCACCGCAGGCGCTCGCCGAACCCGGGCAGATCGACGCCGGCGGCGTCGTAGTGCCGGCGGATCACGGACCGGAAGTCGATCGCGGCCAGCCCCGGGTGCCAGGGGGCCCAGAAGGTGAACCAGGCGACCTCGTACAGGAAGTCGCCGTAGGTGGAGCAGCCCCAGTCGAACACCGCGGTGAGCCGGGACCCGTCGGGGGCCACGAGAACGTTGCGGTTAAGCAGGTCGCCGTGCACCACGTGGCGGATCTCGGGGCACGCGCCCAGCAGCGCGCTGAACTCGCGCTGCCCGGCGGCGAAAAGCTCACTGAGCCCGGCCTGCCTGGCCAGGACCGGCTGCCAGCCGGAGACCCGCTCGCCGGGACGGTCGGTGAGCCCCAGCCGCAGCCAGTCACGCCAGCCCGGCGTGCCCGCGGCCGCCGGCACGGTGCCAGCCGAAGCTAGCGCCGTGCCGCCGGCCGCCGGCACGGTGCCGGGCTCAGCTGGCGCGGGCAGGTCCCGCAACGCGTCCAGGGCGCGCAGGAGCGCGGGCAGAAGCCGGCGCCACCGGGCCTCGTTGAGGGTCTCCAGGAACTGCCCGAAGCAGCGCTGCGAGATGGCGTAGGCCCCGCCCAGGGCGCTGCCGGTCTCCAGGACCTCCGGAACGGGCAGGTCCGGCCCGGCGAAGGCCATCGCTTGCCGGTCTTTGGCGAAGTCCTCGCCGTAGGCACCGAACCGGGCGACAAGGTCACGGCCGCCGAGCCGGAAGGCGAACGCCCGGGACCAGTCGCCGCCGCCCAGCTCGGACACGTCATGCGCCCGGCCCCCGTACCGCCCGGCGAGGAATCCGGCCGCCTCGCCGACCGCGACCGGCCTGTTCCGCATGCCCACAGCACATCCCGGCCGGAGGATTCATCGCAATCGATTTTTCGGGCCTCCAGGACCTCCGGAGCGCCGCCCGAGTCCACCGCGCCGCCCCGGCTCAGCCGACCCTGTGACCGTGCTGACGTGCAATAACGTCCAGCACTTCGGTGGCCCTGGACTTGTCCCCCCGTAGCGCTTTCAACTCGGCCGCCGGCAACCGGGTCGCCAGGGTCCACGGGTTCCGTTCCCGCCGGCCGTCAACCTTGCTGAGCCGGTAGAACACCTGCCCGTCAGCGCGCATGATCCATTCCCAGGACATCACCGCAAGTTCGCTGGCGGAACTGCTGCTGACCTGGGCGATTATCCGCGGGGACATCAATGCCATCCGTTAATTCCCTCTCGCCGGGTGACCCCTTCGGAGGTGAAGCCCCGGTGTTCCCGGGGCCGGTCACGTTGCTGTGGCCCGACAGAGATTATCGTGGAATCATGCAAAGGATTGCAGAACTCTGAGGACATGTCGGGAACGTCACAGTCAGCTGTCCCTGGGGCGGCAGAGGCGTGGGTTTCGCGCCAGGCCGGCGAGCAGCGTGGCTCACGTGCCGGCCGTCGTCAGCCGGTCCTGCTGGCGTCCGCGTCCGCCATCTGGCGGGCGACGTCGGGGGCCAGGCCCGCCAGGCTGTCCGTGCCAAGGTCTCCGTGCCTGACCTGGACCGTCTTGAGGAACCGCTGCTGGCCCATGGTGAGGCCGATGAAGTAGCCCAGTTCCACCAGCTCCGGCTCGGAGAAGTGCTTGTGCAGCTCGGCCCAGAGATCATCATCGGCGCTGGCCGGATCCCAGGCGATCGCCTCGGCCCAGCGCAACGCGGCCAGCTGGCGCCCGTCGTACCGGTCGGACCTGCGGAAATCGATGATGTCGTCGTAGTCATCCTCGGTGGCACCCTGCTCGGCCGCGATGTGCGATCGCTGGCCGGCGCAGTACCCGCACTCGAGTGACTTGGCCACGTACACCCGGGCGAGTTCCTTGATCCGGTGATCGAGCACGCCCTCGCGGAACACCTGCTGCCAGGACGCAGCGAAGGTCCGCAGCACGGCGGGCACGTGGGCCCGGATGGCCTGGCTCTCCAGCCGCGGGGTGCCGTACGTCCGGGATTCCTCAAGGATCGCCGCCAGGCCGGGATCGGTGACCGTGCCGGGCTCGACGTAACTGATACGGGCCATCGCGGCATCCTCCTGGCAATCGGTTGCCACAACTCTGCGCGAGTCCGCCTGGTATGTCAAGGTCAGTCAGGGCCACGGCCTGGCATCCGATTGCCAGGCCAGGTAACCTCGGCTCATGGCAGGCCGCCCGACCACTCGCCCGACCACTCGCCCGACGATCCGGGACGTCGCGGAACTGGCCGGGGTGCACCCGGGCACCGCCTCCCGGGCGCTCGACCCGCGCCGTGAGGGCCGGATCTCGGCCCCCACCGCGGAGCGGGTCCGGTCGGCGGCCCTGCGCCTGGGGTACGTGCCCGACCCCATCGCCCGGACCCTGCGCGCGCGCCGCAGCGCCGTGGTCGGTGTCGTGCTCCCGGACCTGGCCAACCCGGTCTTCCCGCCGATCGTCTCGGGCATCGAGGACGCGCTCGCGGAAGCCGGGTACGTCGCGCTCCTCGCGAACACCGGCAACGACCCGGGCCGGGAACGTGACCGCGTCGCCGCCCTGCAGTCCCGCCGCTGCGACGGGTACATCGTGGCCTCCGCGACCCTGGACGGCGAGACGGTCAGCCGGCTCACGTCGGCGGCCGACCCGGTCATCCTGGTCAACCGCGAGACGAACGATCCGGCGCTGACGGCGGTCGGCAGCGACGACCGGGCGGGCGTCCAGGCCGCCGTGGCGCACCTGGCCGGTCTGGGCCACCAGGTGATCGCCCACGTCACGGGGCCGCCCAACCTGTCGGTCGTGCAGACCCGGGCCGAGGCGTTCCGCGCCTGCGCTGACCTGCTGGGACTCGGCCGGGAGGGGCTGATCGTCCGCCATGGCCCGGCCCTGACCGCGGCCGGCGCCAGGGACGCGGCCCGGGACCTGCTCCGCCAGGACCCGGCGGTCACGGCGATCCTGGCCGGGAACGACCTGATGGCCCTGGGCTGCTACGCCGCCGCGCAGGAGGCCGGGCGCCCGTGCCCGGCCAGCATCTCCATCGTCGGCTACAACGACATGCCGTTCGTGGAGTGGTGGCGCCCGGCGCTCACCACCGTCCGCATCCCGCAGTACGACATCGGCTACGAGGCGGCGCGCCTCCTGCTCGACCAGCTGGCCGAGCAGCCGGCCCGGGGCCGGGCTGGCCCGCCCGGCACGTCCTGATGCCCACCTCGCTGGTCATCAGGTCGTCCACCGCCTCCGCCGCACGGCCGGGCGGGCCTACCGGCGCCGGGCCGCGGGCTCCAGGGCCGGGCTGACCCATCCGCCGTCGGCGGGATTGAGGTTGAGGCCGGGCGGGACGATCTTGTCGATGCGGTCCAGCACGTCGCTGGACAGCTCGACGTCGGCTGCCGCGAGCTGGGACTCCAGGTGCTCCATGGTCCGCGGGCCGATGATCGCCGCGGTGATCGCGGGGTGGCGCAGGACGAACGCGATGGCCAGCTCGATCAGGCTGATCCCGGCCTGCCCGGCCAGCTCCGCAACATCATGGCCCCGAGGCACAGCTTGCTGACCGAGACGCCGGTGCGCCCCAGAGTCCTGTGCTCCGTCGTGCGTGCTCCTTCTAGCGAGGCAGCAGCCGGATCGTGGTGGACCGGGCCCCCGGGCTGGTGATCGAGTCGGTGATGCTCCTGGCGTACCGGTGGTACTTGTTCCGGTAGGCCGCGTCGATCTGGTCGTCGAGGCTGTGGTCAGCGTCCGTGAACGCCACGTCCTTCTCGACGCCCCCGGCGCTGATGTGGCCAGCGTGCCGGGCCTGGGTGCCGCGGAACCAGGCGGCCGTGGGCCCGTTGACGGACCGTACGTAGAGGTCGCCGCCGTGCGGGACGACCCAGATGGTCCGGGCTCGGGTGAGCGTTCCGTCCGGCCGGGCCGAGGCGATCTCGAGTTCCTCGGCCTCCCCGACCCGGGTCAGTTCGTCGTTCGTCCAGGCGGTCACAGGCTTGCGTCCTCTCTGATGATCATGTCGCGGGCGGTTCGTTATATTCGGCGTCGGTGACCAGGGGACTGGATGCGCCCGATGCCCTCGGTGACGTGCACCGTCTGCCCGACCGCGTGCGCGGGCCAGGCGTTGCGGGCCCCGGGGGCGAAACGCACCACGCTGACCCGCATCCGGGACGGCGGCTGGCCCGCCGCGATCACGTCGAACCAGGCGGCCCCGGTGAACGTCTCCGCCGGCGCTGTCACGGTCGGCGCTACTTCATTATCTCCAACGGTCTGCTCCTTGCTGGTGCCCGCGAGCAGGGCGGGCAGTCGTGGCCCGGGCCGCCCCCGTGGCTAGCGATGCAGAGCCCCCCTGCCCGCTGACACGGAACGTAACCTGCCCTCAGCCACGAGGCGCCCAGCCTGGCCGGCCCCGGCCCGCAGCCCCGCGGGTGAACTGGGTACCGGCCCGGCCCGTAGTTAAGAGCGAATGCGGGCCCCTCCCCTCATTTGAACGCGGCACGCTGCCCGGCGTGCTGCGAGTCCTGCCTGGAAAGCCGCTGGTCGCGGCGTCCGGGCACGCCTGAGAATGGGGTTTCGCGGTGTCCCTGGCTGCGCTCTTCACCTGGATCGTCACGGCGGGCGCGGGTCTGTACCTGCTGACCATCTGGCTCATCGAATACGACCGGGATTTCCAGTCGGCCGCGGCGACCCGCCTGCCGGTCCCGGTCATCAGCAGCCACGCCCTGCTGGCCGTGGCCGGGCTGGTGGTCTGGGCGCTGTACCTGATCACCGACGCCAGCAGGCTCGCCTACGCCGCCGCCCTGACCCTGGTGGTGGTCGCGGCCCTCGGCCTGACCATGGGGGCGCGCTGGATCAAGGTGTACCGGGCCCACGACGCCGCGGCGGTGCGGGGCGGGCACGGGGGGATCGCCGTCCCGCCGGAACGGAATTTCCCGCTGCCCGTGGTGATCGGGCACGGGCTTTTCGCCGGGGCCACAATCGTCCTGGTCGTGCTGACCGCGCTCGGTGAGATCGGCGGCAGCTGACGCCCCGGCCGGGAGCGCAGCTCAGCCGGCCGTGGGGACCTCGTGCCAGAGGCCGCCGTTGAGGTTGAGGTTGTTGCCGTGGGCCTGGCCGGGCGCGCCGTCGCCGACGTAGGTGTACAGCGGGTGCCCGTCGTAGGTGGCCTGGACCGAGCCGTCCGACCGTTTGATCGTGCCGAGCCTGCCGGTGACGCCCGGCCCGGCCGTCACCGGACCTTTCACCGGCGGCCAGTAGGCGGCACACGACCCGTTGCAGACTGACCTGGTCGCCGTGTCAGGCGCGAACCAGTACAGGGTGAGGCCGCGGGCGTTGGCCAGCACGCTCACGCCGCCGATCTGCACGGCCGTCAGGCCGCCTCCCGCACTGGCCGTGGCCGGCGCGCCTGCCCCGGCCACGGCGGCGCCCAGCAGCACCAGGGCGATCACGGATACGGCGGCCGCCACCCAGCCAGCCCCCGGGATCCCGTCCAGCAGCCGGTCCACCAGCTCGGGACGGGAGCCGGCCGGATGGCCCGGCGCCGGGGCGGCGGGAGGAGTGAGAGCGAGGAACGCCAGCACGGCAAAGGCGGCGACCTCGATCACCCCGGCGACGATCCCGGCCGTGGTGCGCACCTCCTTGAACCCGAACAGGCCGATCCAGACGGACAGCAGGTAGCCGCCCAGCGTGGACAGGGCGAACCCGGCGCCCGCGGCGGCCGCGAGCCGGCTGCCGGAGACCAGGACGGCCAGAGCCAGGCCGAAGGCCGCGATCACCTGGAGCAGGAAGAGCCAGCCGATGGTCGGGATCGACCGGTAGCCGGTCAGGTACAGGTCAAGGTGGATTCCCCCGGTGGCCGCCAGCAGTGCCGCTCCGGCCACCCGGAGCGCGGCCTGCCGGGATCGGCCCCGCACGGCCTGCCGTGTTCCGCTCATGACATCCATGGCCATCCTCCGTCCCTGCGCGCCTTCGGCCGGCTCCCGGGGCCTGCCCCGGGAGGAGGCGTGCCCCGGCGGCCCGGTGGCGGGCGTCAGTCAGTACCCGCCACCGCCGCTGCCGCTGCTGGAGCTGGTGGAGGCGGCCGCACCAGACACCGTCACCTCATGCCATACCCCGCCGGACAGGTTGAGACCATTGCCCTTAGCCTGCCCCGGAGCGGTGTCGCTCACGTAGGTGTACAGCGGATGCCCGTTGTAGGTGGCCTGCGCCGAACCATCCGAGCGGGTGATCGTCGCTACCGTGCCGGTGACGCCCGCCCCGGCGGTCACCGGCCCCTTCACCGGCGGCCAGTAATGCGCGCACGAGCCGTTGCAGTTCGATTTCGACGCCGTGTCCGGGCCAAACCAGTACACCGTGAAACCCTTCGCGTTGGTCAGCACCTTCGCACCGCCAATCGTCGTGGTCTTCAGGGACGCACCAGACGCCGCCGCCGCGGAGGACGCCGTCCCCGGCGAGCTCGATCCTGAGCTGCCCGTATTGCCTGTCGATGAGGTCCCGCACGCCGCAGCGACCAGGGCCACCCCAGCCAGGCCAGCCGGGACAAACCATCGGTTACGCATTACATACCCCCGCCCGACGAAGAATGGGCTATCACTGACCAGCACGTAACCGGCCGCGGGTCCGTTCACTTTCGGTGGCAAGTTCAGCGTATTTCGGGCTGGCCTGAACCACCAGGGCGCGGCGGCCTGACCGCCGGGAATCAGGCCCGGCCCCAGGACGTCATCCGATGGGTACCTTCACCAGGGGCACCCCGGCCGTCGTGGCCACGACGAAACCGCGGACGCCGGACACCGCAAGCGGCGCTGAGGCCGGGTACCACGCAGCGGCGTGACCGCCCGCCACCGTCCAGCCGCCTGCCACCAGGCGCCGGCCTGGCCCGAGCACCTGAAGCTCGCACCGGGTCCCCGGGCGGATCCCCGTCACCTGCACCTGCAGCTGCAGGCCCCACGGCTGGGCCAGGTATCTCACGGTGGCGGCCGCGCCAGTAAGCCGGTCGCGGCCGTGCACCGTGGCCGCCCAGGCCAGCGCCGAGGCCGCCGGGCGCAGCCCGCGGGGATCCGTCACCCGGGATAGGGCCGCGGCCCCGCCGCTGGCGAGCACCACCACCACCGCCGCGGCCGCCACGCGACGCCACATGAGGTGCCTGCGCAGGGCGGCAGCGCGGTCGAGCAGCGACCTCAGCGTGGCCTCGGGCGGATACCCCGCGTCCCGGCCGGCCGGGACGGGCTCGTCCAGCACCAGTTCGCTCACATCGGTGGCGGGCACGCTGCCCAGCCGGCCCGGCAGGGCCGCCAGCCCGGCCAGTTCCTCGCGGCAGGCCACGCACCAGGCGAGGTGGCGGTCCACCACGGCCCGGTCCGCGGGGTCGATGGCGCCCACGACATACACGCCCAGTGCGCCGCGGATCTCCCCGCAGCTCCAGGCCTCAGTCACAGCGCCTGCCCCATCGCGCCGCGCCGCCCCGCCAGCCTTGTCCCCATAACACCAAGAACGCGCCGACCTGGCCTGATCGTTCAGCTGCACCTGATCGATTTAGCTGGATGGCCGCCCAGGTGCCCAGCGGTAACCGTGCTCGGGGCGGCCGCTCGCCCCGTAACGCAGCCGGATCGCGACCCGGCCCAGGTCGTGCAGGTGGGTGAGGTAGCGCTGGGCGGTGGCCCGGCTCATGCCGGTCTGCCCGGCCACCTCGGCCGCGGACAGGTCTCCTTCCGTCCCGGCCAGCAGTTCTTCCACGGTCTCCAGGGTGTAGTCCGACCGGCCCTTGCTCGCGGCGAGCTGGCCGGGCGCCCGCAGCGCCCCGTAGACGCGGTCCACGCTCCGCTGGTCGGCTGAGCGCAGGCCGTCCAGCCGGGAGCGCATCTGCGCGTAGGACAGCAGCTTGTCCCGCAGCGCCGGGAAGCTGAACGGTTTGAGCAGGTAGTGCAGGGCCCCGTACTGCATGGCGGCCCGGACGCTGTCCGCGTCCTTGGCCGCCGTGATGACAATGACATCGACCGGCGGGTAGGACTCCCCGCGCAGCCGGGCGGCCAGGTCCAGCCCATGCTCGTCGGGCAGGTAGAGGTCCAGCAGGAGCAGTTCGGGCCTGAGCACGGTCACCGCGTCCACCGCGGCAGCCGCCGTATGCACCTCAGCGACGGCCTCGAAGCCCTCTACCTTGCCGACGTAGGCCGCGTGAATCGAGGCCACCCGGTAGTCGTCGTCCACCACCACCGTGCGGATCATGGCGCGGCCTGCCCGGCGGGCAGCGCGGCAGCCACCGCCGCGCCCGCTGGGTTCGCTGGGTTCGCTGGGTTCGCGGCATCCGCGTCCGGGGCGGGGTCGCCGCCCGGGGCGACGTCGAGGCAGCCGGGCAGGACCGCGGTGAACACCGCGCCGCCGTCCCGGCCCACGCTGACCATGCCACCGCGCCGCTCGGTGATCTGCCGGACCAGGGCCAGGCCCAGTCCGCGCCGGGCGCCGGTGGGTGAGGACTTGCTGGTGAACCCGTCGGTGAAGATGGCTTCGCGCATCCCGTCCGGCACGCCGGGACCGGAGTCACGGACCCGGATCATCAGGTTCTCCCCGGCCGACACCACGGTCAGCTCCACCCACCGCGGTCCCGGCGCCTGGGCCGTGGCCTCGATCGCGTTGTCGATCAGGTTCCCGGTGACGGTCAGCACCGCGGTGACGTCGGTCAGGTCGGCGTCCACCCGGCAGTCGCCGGCGACCCGCAGCTGGACGCCGCGCTCCTCGGCCAGCGAGGACTTGGCCAGCGTGAGAGCGACCAGCTTGGGGTCACGGATAGCCGCCTTGAGCTGCTCGGTGAGCGCGTCCCGGGCCGCCGAGACGTCGGTGACGAACCGGATGGCCTCGCCGTACTGCCCGAGCTCCACCAGCCCGACCAGCGTGTGCATCCGGTTGGCGAACTCGTGGGACTGGGCCCGGAGCGCCTCGGTCAGGCCGATGGCCTCGTCCAGTTCCCGCTTGAGGCTCTCCGACTCGGTCTGGTCGTGGAAGGTCACCACCCAGCCGAGGTGACGCCGGTGTTCCAGCTCGATCGGCATCCGGTTCACCACCAGCACCCGGTCATCGGACAGCACCAGCAGGTCGCTGCCGCTGATCTCGCCGCGCACGATGTCACCGAGCCGGCCCGCCGGGAGCAGTTCGCTGAGTGGCCGGCCGAGGAAGTCGGGCGGGAGCCGGAGCAGCCGCTGGGCCGCGTCGTTGGCCAGGATGACCCGCTCGCCGCGGTCGTAGCCGAGCACGGCTTCCCGGATGCCGTGCAGCATGGCCTCGCGTTCCTGCAGCAGGCCCGCGATCTCGCCGAGTTCCAGGCCGAACGTCTGGCGCTTGAGCCGCCGGGCCAGGCCGAGCGCGGCCAGCACCCCGACCGCGAGGACCCCGAGCAGGTAGATGGCGAGGGACGGCAGCGTGCTGGCCAGCTGCCGGGACACCTTGCCCGCCCAGAACCCGACGGAGACCTCCCCGACCAGCGTGTGGCCCTCCCACAGGGGAGTCTTGCCCGCGGCGACGAGCCCGAGCGTGCCGTCCTGGATTCCCGTCCACGGCTTGCCCGTCCGGAACGACTCACTGGCGGGCGGTTCCGGGTCATCCTGCACAGGCAGGCCGATCATCCACGGATGCGGATGGGAATACCGGATTCCCCGGGCATTCGTGATGACCACGAACAGCGCGCCCGTCCGGTGCCGGGCCGCCATGGCCAGCCGCTGGGCTTCCCCGCCAGGCTGCCCGTGGACGACGGCGCCGACGATCGACGGCTGGGAAGCCAGGGTCTCGGCCAGCATTAGCGACCGCTGCTCATACTGCGCGTACAGTTGGCGCCTGAGATTCCACTGGAAGATGGCGAATCCGGCCACCATCGTGATCACCAGGATGGCGACCTGCATGATCACTACCTGGGTGGACAGACGCTGCCACGACACCAGCCGCATTGGGCTCCTCGCTGCTGACTGGGCCCCTCGGGCGTTACCGGAAGATTGCCGTAGTGTAACAGCGGCGCCGCAGGCCGGGACAGTATCGGCGAAGCTGAGCAGAATGCGCAAAACGCGCACAGCCGGTTTAATGCAAGAATCGCGCGTAATACGCACAGCATGTTTTATGCAATTATCGAGCGCAACCGTGACGTCCAGCCATAAGGCTGGCTAAGTTCCGCTGCGTGAAATACATCACTCTTTCTGACGGTGAATTCCGGGCCAGGCGCGCCTATTTCACCAAGGTGGCCAGAGGCAGGTCGGCCGGCGCCGCGGCCGCGGCAGGCGGGCCCCCGGATCCCGGCGCGCAGCAGCGCCGGATCCAGGACGCCGGGATCGAGCTGGCCGGGGTCAGCAAACGCTTCCTGACCCCGGCCGGAACGGCCTTCACCGCCCTGCGTGACGTGGACCTGGTGGTCGCGCCCGGGCAGTTCTGCGCCGTGGTCGGGCCGACCGGCTGCGGCAAGTCCACCACGCTCACCATGGTGGCCGGGCTCGACCGGCCGAGCGCCGGCCGGGTCCGGGTCGGCGGGCAGCCGGTCGAACGGGATCACCAGCGGCACCAGCTTCATGTTCCAGGCCGATGCGCTGCTGCCATGGAAGACCGTGCTGGCCAACGTGGCCATGGGGCCGGTCTTCCACGGCGCGGCCAAGAAGGCCGCTCAGGCCAGCGCCCGGGACTGGCTCCGCGTGGTCGGCCTGGCCGGCTTCGAGGACCATCACCCGCATCAGCTCTCCGGCGGCATGCGCAAGCGGGTCAGCCTGGCCGCCGCGCTGATCAACGAACCGTCGATCCTGCTGATGGACGAGCCGTTCGGGGCCCTGGACGTGCAGACCAAGGCGATCATGTCGAACGAGCTGCTCCGGCTCTGGGACCAGACCCGGCCGTCGGTCATCTTCGTCACCCACGACCTCGAAGAAGCCATCGCCCTGGCCGATCAGGTGGTCGTCATGACCGCGGGGCCGGGCACGGTCAAGGCGGTCTACGACATCGACCTGCCCCGGCCGCGGGGCGCGGTCCAGGAGATCCGCTTCGAGCCCCGGTTCCTGGAGCTGCATCACCAGATCTGGGAGTCGCTGCGGGAGGAGGTGGAGCGGGCCTACGCGCGCACCGCGCCACCCACCCTGGAACACCCGGCCGCCGCGGGCAGCCCGCCCGCTCCGGGCCGCCCGCTGGCGCACGGCCAGGGGGAACGGTCATGAGCCACGACCCAGGGACGGCGATGATGTCCGGGGCCAGCACCCGGGCGATCCCGGCCCTGGACGAGACCACGGTCGCCAGCACCGCCCGGCACCAGCGGCGCCGCCGCCGGCTGCTCGTGTACGCGGCGCGGGTCGCGACGCTGGTGGTGGTGATCGGCGGCTGGCAGCTGCTCACCAGCTGGAAGGTCATCGACCCGTTCTTCTTCGGGCAGCCCAGCGGCATCGCCTCGAAGCTGCGCGACTGGCTCCAGCACGGCACCGCCTACGGCTCGGTCTGGCTGCAGATCTGGATCACCATGCGTGAGGCCCTGCTGGGCTTCGTCTTCGGCGTGGCCGGCGGCGTCGTGTTCGGCATCCTGCTGGGCCAGGTGCGCTTCCTCTCCGACGTGCTCGGGCCCTACATCAAGGCGATGAACGCGCTCCCGCGCATCGTGCTCGGCTCCATCTTCGTGGTGTGGCTGGGCCTGGGCTCGTCGTCGAAGGTCATGCTGGCCGCGGTCCTGGTCTTCTTCGTGGTCTTCTTCAACGCCTTCCAGGGCGTCCGTGAAGTGAACCCCAACTTCATTGCCAACGCCCGGGTGCTGGGCGCCTCCCGGATGCAGGTCGTCCGCAACGTCGTCCTGCCGTCCGCGCTGACCTGGATCATCGCCAGCCTGCACGTGGCCTTCGGCTTCTCGATCATCGGCGCCATCGTCGGTGAGTTCCTCGGCGCCCAGAAGGGCCTGGGCCTGGTCATCGCCACGGCCCAGAACAACTTCGATCCCGATGGCGTGTTCGCGGCGATGCTGATCATCGCCATCCTGGCCCTCACCGCCGAGTGGCTGATCAGCCGGCTCGAGCACCGGCTCCTCTCCTGGCGCCCCCCGGCCCCGACCGAGATCGCGGCGATCTGACCCCGCCGCCGCTTCCCGCCTCCGCTTTCACCTCAACCACACCAGTTACGAAGGAGTACGCCCATGTTCCGGAGAAAGCCCGCCCTGGCGCTCGCCGCCGCGGCCACCCTGGCGACGCTGGCCGGCGTCTCGGCCTGCAGTTCCAGCAGCGCCAGCAGCGGCAGCGGCAGCATGCCGACGGTCACGATGATGGTCGGCGGCATCGACAAGCAGATCTACCTGCCCTACCAGCTCGCCCAGGGCCTCGGCTATTACAAGAAGTACGGGGTCAGCATGCAGCTGTCCACCGAGCAGTCCGGCGGCGTCGGCGCCGAGACCGCGATGGCGTCCGGGCAGGTGGACATGGCCGGCGCCTGGTACGTGCACACGATCGACTTCCAGCTGGCCCACAAGGACGTGATCGACGTGGCCCAGCTGTCCGGCGCGCCCGGTGAGCGGGAGATGTGCTACCAGGGCTCCGGGATCACCTCGCCGGCCCAGTGGCGCGGCAAGACCGTCGGCGTCACCGATCTCGGGTCCGGCACTGACGACCTCACCCTCTACCTGGCCGCCCGCTACCACCTGACGTCCAAGGACTTCACCCGGGTCGCCGCCGGCGACGGCGACACGATGGTCAGCGCGCTGCAGCACCACCGGATCGTCTGCGGCATGACCACGCAGCCGACGGTGACCGCGATCGAGAAGAAGGGCGTCGGCTACTCCGCGATCGACCTGGCCACCACGGCCGGCGTGCAGCACTGGCTGGGCGGCTTCCAGCCGACCGCCGGCGTGCTGGCCAGGGCCGACTGGGTGAACCAGAACAAGGCCACCGTGCAGAAGGTGGTGAACGCGCTGGTGGCGACCATGCACTACATCGCCACGCACAGCGCGGCCCAGATCGCCGCGCACCTGCCCGCGGCCTTCGTCTCGAACTCGCTGATCACCAGGGCCGACTACATCCGCGCCCTGACCACGGACAAGGCCCAGTTCCTGCCCAACGGGATGATGCCGGCCACCGGCCCGCAGACGGTGTACGCGGTCGAGAAGCTGGCGGGCAAGATCACCGGCCCGGTGAACCTGTCCACCACCTACACGAACTCCTACGTCATCAAGGCCAACAAGCTCGAGGGCTTCACCAGGTAAGCACCGGGCCGGGTGGCGCGGGCCCAGCCCGCGCCACCCGGCCCGGCCAGCCGGGCACGGTTGCGCCGCCGCAATCCCCTGCGGCGGCGGCATCACCCGCCACGGGTGAGGCTGCCGGGGCGGGGGTGGTGCTTACGGTCGTGCGAACGCGGCCGGCCTGACCTGGCCGCCGCGTCCTCCGCGATGACACGGCAGGGAGAAGACATGGCGAAATCCGACTCGGTATTCATCTTCATCGGCACCTATCCGGACGAGGCCGCGGCGCGGGCCGACTATGACGTCGTCAAGGAGCTGCACGCAGCGGGTGCGGTCGGCACCTACGACGCGGCCGTCGTTACCAAGGACAGCTCAGGAAAGGTGCACGTCAACAAAGATGAGATGGCCACCAGGCACGGGGCGTGGGGCGGGGCGGCTGTCGGCGCGCTCGTCGGCATCCTGTTCCCGCCGTCCATCATCGCCACCGCCGTGGTCGGCGCGGCCGTGGGCGGGGTCGGCGGCCATCTGTGGCGCGGCATGTCCCGGTCCGACGTCAAGGAGTTCGGCGAGCTCATCGACGAGGGGCAGGCCGCTCTCGTCATCGTCGGCGAAAGCAAGCTGCAGGAACTGGTGGACAAGGCCAACCTGAAGGCCGAGAAGCGCATCGCCAAGGAACTCGACGTGAGCCCGAGGGACGTGGACAAGGCGGTCCAGGCCGCTGCGACCGAAGTCTCCTGACCCGGGGGCCAGCCAGGGCCGCCGCATCCCTCGACGCGGTGACGGCCGGGCGCGAGAGGCCCGCCCGTTTACAGAATTTTGCGCGGCAGCGATAGATACCGGGGCGCCTTCCGCGCGTAGCGTCCACTGTGTAGCCGTCACTGTGCAGCCATGCCGCAGACGGCGGCGCTTGCCCGGCGACCGGTTGCCCGGTCGCCGGGCAAAACAGGTCATGGGCGAAACGATGAGGTGGGACATGGGCACGACATCGGACCGGACAGCGCGCCGTATCGCGGCGACGGCAGTATCGGTAATCACCTTAGCGGGCCTGAGCTGGGCCGGGCCGGCCACGGCGCAGGCGTCGGACGGCTCCGCGTTAGGGCAGGCCGCCACCGTCCGGGCGGCGCAGGCTCCGGGCGCCGCCGGGGACCAGCGGGTCGCCAGCCTGATCAGCCAGATGACTCTCGACGAGAAGCTCACCCTGCTGGAGGGGGCGCAGGAGGCGGCGTCCACCAACCAGTTCACGGCCGGCTACCTGCCGGGTATCCCCCGCCTCGGTATCCCGTCGATGCGGCTGGCCGACGGGCCGCCTGGGGTGGCCACCCGGCAGCCGTCGGTGGGGATGACCGGCACGATGGGGGTGGCGGCCACGTTCAGCCAGCGAGATGCCTACGAAAATGGCATGGTGATCGGCCGGGATGCGCGGGCGCTGGGCGCAGACGTGGTCCTGGAGCCGTTCGTCAACATCGACCGCGATCCGGTCTGGAGCCGGGCGTTCAACACCTTCGGTGAGGATCCGCTGCTGACCGGGCAGACCGGGGCCGGGGAGATCTCCGGTATCCAGGGCCAGGGCACCATGGCCATGGTCAAGCACTTCATCGCCTACGACGGCGGCAACAACGTGGTGGTCGATGAGCAGACGCTGCATGAGATCTACCTGGAGCCGTTCGCGGACGCCATCAACGCCGGGGTCGCGTCGGTCATGTGCTCCTACAACACCCTCAACGTGGTGGCGGCCACGCCGTCGGCCGGCGGGACACCGGGACCGTACGCGTGCGGCAACTCGCAGACCCTGACCGGGATCCTGCGCGGGGAACTGGGCTTCCAGGGCTTCGTCACCTCCGACTGGGGCGCCAACCACGCCACCAGCTTCATCAACGACGGCCTCGATATGGAGATGCCCGGCACCGGCTTCGGCGGCCTGCTGCCCACCTACTTCTCCGCCGCCAACCTCAAGGCCGCGATCAGCGCAGGCACGGTCAGCATGGCCACGATCAACGCCGCGGTCGGCCGCATCCTCTATGAGATGGACCGGTTCGGCTTGCTGTCGGGCCACTCCAAGCACAACGTCACCCCGGAACCGGTGAACGCCGACGAGCAGGTCGTCCAGCAGACCGGCCAGGACGCCGCCACCCTGCTGAAGAACGACGCCAGCGCGCTGCCGCTATCGAACAGCGACCTGAGCAGCCTGGCGCTGATCGGGCCGGGCGCGGGGCAGACCATCGCGGTCGGGCAGGCCGGGGAGAACGCGGCCGGCATCGTGTCCCGGCAGACCGGCACCTACCAGGTCCTCCAGCAGGCCCTCCGCCACGACCCGGCCGCGCACCTGAGCTACGCCGCAGGTGATGACATGACCGGCACCCCGGTCCCCGCCTCCGCGCTGACCCACAACGGCCAGCCCGGCCTGCTGCGCACCAACACCAGCGACGCCACCACCGCTGTCGTGCCCCAGCTCGACAACACCCGCTCGAACGGGCAGGCGCTGCCCGCCGGATCGGCCTGGACCTGGACCGGCGACCTGAACGTCCCGGCCACCGGCAGCTACTGGGTCAACCTGGGCCTGCTCGGCGCGGGCGGCTCGATCAGCCTGGACGGCAAGCAGATCGCCGCCACCGGATTCCTCCTCGGCACCGCCCCCCGCTACGGCGTGCTGCGTCCGGGCGACAACAACGTGCTGCCCACCACCGACGGCCTGGACAACCTGCGCACCCAGCTCACCCTCACCGCCGGCCAGCACACCCTGTCCGTGACCGTATCGGCGGACGCCTCCGGCGCCCCGGTGCAGGCCCGGCTGAACTGGGTCACCCCCGCCCAGCAGCAGGCCAACACCGCCGCCGCCGTGACCGCCGCGAAGCAGGCCAAGGCGGCGGTAGTGTTCGCCTGGTCCACCGGGGCCCTGGACACCCCGCTGCCCGACGGCCAGGACCAGCTCATCGCCGCCGTGGCCGCGGCCAACCCCGACACCATCGTGGTGCTGAACAACTCCGACCCCGTCGCGATGCCCTGGCTCAGCTCGGTGAAGGCCGTACTGGACATGTGGTACCCCGGCGACACCGGCGGCTACGCCACCGCCAGCGTCCTGCTCGGCCACACCGACCCGGCCGGCCTGCTGCCCTTCACCTGGCCCGCCACCCTAGGCCAGGGCGTCGCCAACCAGCCGGCCACCCACCCCGAGCGGACCTCCAACGGGGTGGACGCCAACGGGAAGTTCTGCACCACCCCGGGCAGCCCCTTCGGCGGCCCGCAGTGCACCACCACCTACACCGAGGGCATCTACGTCGGCTACCGCTGGTACGACCAGCAGCACCAGACCCCGCTCTACCCCTTCGGGTACGGCCTGTCCTACACCCACTTCACCTACTCCGCCCTGCACTGGGCCCCCGCCCGGGACGGCGGCCTCGACGTGGCCTTCCAGGTCACCAACGCCGGCAGCACGGCCGGCGACGAGGTCCCCCAGGTCTACCTCGGCGCACCCGCCAGCCCACCGGCGGGCACGGCCTTCGCCAGCCGCGCCCTCGCCGCCTACAGCCGGATTACCCTGCGGCCCGGCCAGACCCAGACCGTGTCGCTGCACGTGCCACTCCGCCAACTCCAGTACTGGAACACCCAGTCCGGAAGCTGGGTGACCGCCGCCGGCCAGCGCCCGCTCTACGTCGCCAGCAACGAGCGGGCGACCGGGCTCACCACCACCGTCACCGTCTTCGGCAGCGGGCACTGACGCACCGGCACCCGCGGTAGCACCGACCGTGCGGGCGGGGACCCTCCGGGATCCCCGCCCGGCGGGCGGGACCGTCAGTCAGTACCGTCAGTCGGTACCGTCAGTCGGTACCGGACTCCATCGCGGCCCGGTCGAGGAGTGCCTCGTCCTCGTCCACCTCGCCGCGCGAGGCGATCGCCTCGGCTCCGCCTTCGGGCATCTCGCCGACCAGCTCGCTCTGCGGCGCGGCCCCGATCAGTGCGGCGTGGGCGGCGCCGACCATGCCGAGGCTGGCGTACTGCTCGAGCTTGGCCCGCGAGTCAGCGATGTCCAGGTTGCGCATGGTGAGCTGGCCGATCCGGTCCAGCGGGCCGAACGCGGAATCTTCCGTGCGCTCCATCGACAGCTTGTCGGGGTGGTAGCTGAACGCGGGACCGGTGGTGTCGAGGATGGAGTAGTCCTCGCCGCGGCGCAGCCGCAGGGTGACCTCGCCGGTGATCGCGGACCCTACCCAGCGCTGCAGTGATTCGCGCAGCATGAGCGCCTGCGGGTCCAGCCAGCGGCCCTCGTACATCAGCCGGCCCAGCCGGCGGCCCTCGGCGTGGTAGTTCGCGATGGTGTCCTCGTTGTGGATGGCGTTGACCAGACGCTCGTACACGGTGTGCAGCAGGGCCATGCCCGGCGCCTCGTAGATGCCCCGGCTCTTGGCCTCGATGATCCGGTTCTCGATCTGGTCGGACATGCCCAGGCCGTGCCGGCCCCCGATCGCGTTGGCCGCCATCACCATGTCAACCGGCGTCGCGAACTCCGCGCCGTTGATCGTCACCGGCCGGCCCCGCTCGAAGCCGATCGTGACGTCCTCCGCCGCGATCACGTGGTCCGGGTCCCAGTACCGCACGCCCATGATCGGCTGGACCGTCTCGATCCCGTTGCCGAGATGCTCGAGGGTCTTGGCCTCGTGCGTCGCGCCCCAGATGTTCGCGTCGGTCGAGTACGCCTTGTCCGAGCTGTCGCGATACGGCAGTTCGTGCGAGAGCAGCCACGCGCTCATCTCCCGGCGGCCGCCCAGCTCGCTGACGAAGGCTGCGTCGAGCCACGGCTTGTAGATCCGCAGGTTCGGGTTGGCCAGCAGCCCGTACCGGTAGAACCGCTCGATGTCGTTGCCCTTGAACGTCGAGCCGTCCCCCCAGATCTGGACGTCGTCCTCGAGCATGGCCCGCACCAGCAGCGTGCCGGTGACCGCCCGGCCCAGCGGGGTCGTGTTGAAGTAGGACCGCCCGCCCGAGCGTATGTGGAACGCCCCGCAGGTCAGCGCGGCCAGCCCTTCCTCGACGAGGGCCGCACGGCAGTCGACCAGCCGGGCGATCTCGGCGCCATAGGACCTGGCCCGGCCGGGGACCGAGCCGATGTCGTCCTCGTCGTACTGGCCGATGTCAGCGGTGTACGTGCACGGCACCGCGCCCTTGTCGCGCATCCACGCGACCGCGACGGACGTGTCGAGCCCTCCGGAGAAGGCAATGCCGACCCGCTCTCCGATCGGCAGGGAAGTCATCACCTTGGACACGCGCGAAAGTATGCCTCCTTCTGCATGATTATGCAAACGGAGGCTGGACGGGAATCCGGGGAGTGGGCAGGGTCACAGCTGTCCGGCGCTCATTCAAGATACCCTGGGGGGTATAGTGAAGGTACTTCAGGACGGGAGAGCGCAGATGAAGGCGGTCGTAGTAGGCGGCGTCGCCGGCGGCATGAGCTTCGCGGCGCGGGCCCGCCGCCTCGCCGAGGACGCGCAGATCGTGGTGCTCGAGCGTGATCCCTATGTGTCCTACGCGAACTGCGGCCTGCCGTACCACCTGGGCGGTGAGATCGGGGACCGGGATGCTCTCCTCCTGCATACCCCGCAGTCGCTGGCGGACAGCCTGGCGCTGGACGTGCGCACCGGTCACGAAGTGCTCGCTATCCACCCGGCCGGGCGCACGGTCACCGTCCGTGAACTGGCCACCGGCCGGGAGTATCAGGAATCCTACGACGCGCTGGTGCTGTCCACCGGGGCCGCGCCGGTCATCCCGCCCATCCCGGGAACCGGCCTGCCCTCGGTCCGCGTGCTGCGCACGATTCCCGACGTTGACGTCTTGCGTGACCTGGTGGACGGGGGTGCCCGCCGCGCGGTGGTCGTGGGGGCCGGGTTCATCGGCCTGGAGGCGGCCGAGGCACTGCGGCACCGCGGCCTGGCCGTCACGCTGGTGGAACTGGCCGGGCAGGTCTTGCCCGCCCTGGACCCGGAGATGGCGCGCAGCATCGAACTGGAACTGTGCCGCGCGGGCGTCGAGGTTCGGCTGGGCACATCGGTCACCGCTATCCAGCAGGCGGATGGCGGCGCCGTGGCCGCCGACCTCTCAGACGGATCACGAGTCCTGGCCGACATGGTGCTGCTCGCGGCCGGGGTCCGCCCGGAGACCTCGCTCGCCGCGGCCGCCGGGCTCGCCCTGGGCGGCCGCGGAGCCCTGCTCGTCAACGGGCACCTGCGGACCTCGGTGCCGTCCATCTACGGCGTGGGTGATGCGATCGAGGTCGTGGACGCCGTGACCGGCGGCCCGGCCCTCGTGCCGCTGGCTGGCCCGGCCAGCCGGCAGGGTCGCGCGGTCGCTGACCACCTGTTCGGGCACGGCGGGCAGCGCTCGCCCGTCCTCGGCACGGCCATCGTCCGCGTCTTCGGTACCGTCGCCGCCACCACCGGCGCCGGAGAGAAGGCGCTGCGCGCGGCCGGCCTCCCGTACCACGCAGCTCACCTGCACCCGGACAACCACGCCGGGTATTACCCCGGCGCCCGCCCGCTGCACCTCAAGCTGCTCTTCGCACCCGATGGACGGGTGCTCGGCGCCCAGGCGACCGGCGGCGATGGCGTTGACAAGCGGATCGACGTGATCGCGACCGCGATCCGGGCCGGGCTGACCGTCGATGACCTGGCTGAACTCGACCTCGCCTACTCGCCGCCGTTCGGGTCGGCTAAGGACCCGGTCAACCTCGCTGGCCTGGTGGCCGGCAACGTGCTGGCCGGTGACCTGGCCCTGTGGCGGGGAGACGACCTGCTCCACCCCGACCCGCAGGCCGTGCTGCTGGACGTCCGGTCGGCCGCCGAATTCCAGTCCGGCCACCTGCCCGGCGCGATGAACATCCCGCACACCGAACTGCGCCAGCGGCTGGCCGAGATCCCCCGGGGCCGGCCCCTGCTGCTGTACTGCGCGTCAGGTTTCCGGTCCTACCTGGCGCTCCGGCTGCTGCGGCAGAGCGGCTGGCCCGCGGTCCGCTCCCTGTCCGGCGGGCTGGCCACCCTGCGGCTGGAAATCCCCGGCCTGGCGCTGGACCCGGGCGAGCCAGCGCTCGAACCAGCCATGATCAGCCGGTAAAGGGCGGGGATCAGCGGGCTTTAGCCCCCCGGCACCCGGCCCCCGCCCGGTGATTGCCTGGCGGCGGTGGCGGGATGCTGTTGCGCGTGGTTGTCTCGTGGCGACGACAGGAGCGCGATGAGCGGCGACGAGCCTGCCGGGGTTGTCTTCCCCACCTCAGCGGATGGACGCAGGAGCACGTCGGCGGTGGGCCGCAGCGTGGTGGCTGACGCGCTGCGCCCGGTTAACCCGGTCGGGGCCCTCGGCGCGGAGCGGGACACGAACTGGCGCACCGGCTACGTCGTGCACTTCCGGCGGCTCATCGAAGCCGGGCTGACGTCCAGGGACGCCGCCGTATCGGTGGCCCGTGACGGGCTGGAGTCGGTGCACCGGCGGATGCGCGTCATGTCCGCCGGCGGCACGGAAACCGGCCTCGACACGCTGCTCTCGGCGCCCGCGCTCACGCAGTTCACCACGGTCACGGTGCCGGGCACCGGGCAGGCCGAGGACGGCCTGTCGCTGCCCTACCGCGGAGGTCGGCTGCGGGGCGCCGACCTGCTGCGCAAGCTGGACGCCTGGGTGGACGGCGGGGTGATCGAGCCGTCTTGCGCTGATGCGGTACGGACGGTCGCGGCGCACCCGGAGTGGCTTTCCCTGCCCGGCCGCACGATCGCGGTGCTCGGGGCGGGCGCGGAGGTGGGGCCGCTCTCCCCCCTGCTCAGCTGGGGCGCCCGGGTGATCGCCGTTGACCTGCCCCGTCCTCCCATCTGGGAGCGCGTCCTGGACACCGCGCGGCGCAGCGCCGGGACTCTACTGGTCCCGGTCGGTCACGACCAGCCTGGCCGGGGTGAGGCCGGGGGCCGCGGCGGGGCCATCACGCAGCGCGCCGGCCTCGACCTGACCAGCGAGGTCCCCGCCGTCGCCGAGTGGCTCGCCACCGTTGACGGGCCGCTGGTGCTGGGCAACTACGTCTACGCGGATGGCGCGGCCAATGTCCGCCTGTCGGCCGCGGTGGACGCGCTGACCGTGCGCCTGCAGGCGGGGCGGGACGATCTCGCGCTGGCGTTCCTCGCCACGCCGACGGACGTGTTCGCGGTCCCGGCTGACGCGGTCGCGCAGTCCGTCCGCGCGTACGCGGCCCGGTCGCGGGCGGCGAAGCTGGCCAGCCGGCCGCTGCGGACGCTATCTGGCGGCCGCCTGCTTCGCCGCGCCTACCAGCCCGGTGTTGACCCGGGCATCAACGACAGCCTGGTGCCGCAGCAAGGCCCCAACTATGCGCTGGCCAAGCGGGTGCAGCGGTGGCGGGCCACGCTGGCCCGTGAAGGCGGCACGACCGTGTCGATGAACGTCGCCCCGCCGACCCGCACCAGGTCGGTCCTGAAGAACCGGATGCTGGCGGCGGCGTACGCCGGGGCGCACCGGTTCGGTGTCGAAGTCTTCGAGCCCGCCACCTGCCAGGTGCTCATGGCCGCACTGCTCGTCCATGACCTGCAGGCCGGCGGCGGCCCCGGGCACGCGCATCCCTGGCAGGACGAGGCGCACGCCGCCGCGCACGGCGGCCTGTGGCGCATCGCGTACGCCCCGCGCAGCGCGCTCGGGCTCGCGGCGGCCCTCGGCTACAGCGCAGCCAGGAAATGACCCGCCGCGGCGGGTGACGCCGGCCGCGAAGGCACCGGGGAACAAAGGCGCGCTATCCCGGCGAAGTCACCTGGGGGGTCGCGTGACCTCGCCCGTGAAGGGTGATGTCGGTGGTGCGCGGACGGCGCATGCTAGGCACGCCCTTGGCGGGGCGGCCTGCAGGCAGGGCCGCCTGGCGCCATTTCCCCGGCGTGAAGGAGACCTAATGTCGCTCGCGATTGTGTCATCGTCTTATCCGCTGTTGAACATCTTCTGGACGATTCTCGAGGTCTTCCTGTGGGTGATCTGGTTCTGGGTCCTGATCACCATCTTCATCGACATCTTCCGCAGCCCTGACCTGTCCGGCGGGATGAAGGCCCTGTGGTTCGTATTCGTGCTGCTGATCCCGTTGATCGGCGTGCTGGTCTACCTGATCGTCCGCGGCGGCTCCATGCACGATCGATCGGTCTGGTAGGCCGGCCCGGCCGATGGCTGCCTCCCGGTCTTCCGGCCGGGAGGCAGGTGAGCCCGTGTAGCGGCTACAGCCCGGTCTGGGCGGTCAGCCGCCCGGAGGCCACGGCGGCGCTGAACGCGGCGTAATCCTTCTCGTTCTGGTCGGCGTACGCGGCCGAGAAGTCGGCGATCGCACGGTCGAAAGCATTCCCGTTACCGAGGTAGGAGGCGATGGCGATCCGGTCGCCCCAGCGGGCGTGGGCCCGGGCCAGGGTCGCTCCGCAGATACGCGAGTAGAGGGTGGCCCCGGGGGGCAGCATGGTGTCCACGTCCGCGCTGCCCTTCCAGTCCTGGAACTGGCGAACGTAGTAGTCACGGGTGACCCCGTCGAGCCCCTTGATGCGCTGCCAGCCCAGGAAGATGTCGGTCGCGGCCTGCATCAGGCGCTGCCCGGCCACCACCCGCTCGCCGTGGTGGGAGTAGGCGCTCGCGCCCAGGAAGCGTTCGAGCACGGATGCCTGCGCCTCCTTGACCTGCAGGAACAAGGGGTCGTTGTGGTCACGGCCGAGCATCAGCATGATGTAGCAGCGGGTGCCGACGCTGCCCACGCCCACGATCTTGTGGGCCACGTGGGCGTAGCGGTACTCCTCGACCGGGTGATGCTGGCGCCCGAGCGTGCGCCGGTACGAGCTGAGCAGGTTCTTGATCAGCGGCGCGGGGTCCTCCCACGCCGACCCGGGCTGGATCAGGTCCTCGATCGGGATGATGAGCGGGGGGTCGGCGACGATCCGCAGTTCACCGTTGACCTCGTCGGTCCGCTTGGCGAACACCCGCGTGCTGTCGCGGGTACGCGCCTTCGCCACCATTTCCTCGGTCGCCCGGGCCTCCTTCTTGCTGACCCGCTTGACCCGCACCTCCTTGTGCACCAGCTTGAGCAGCATCCCGGCCTCGAGATGCTCGTACCACGCCTCCAGGGAGCGCATCCCGGCCGCCTCGTGCATGCGCTCCCGGTACTCCTTGACCCCGGCCATCACGACGTCCCGGCGGTCAGCGGGACTGAAGCCGCGGTCGCGGCCCATCACCTCGAAACTGGCGGCCAGGCGCTTGACGTCCCACTCCCACGGGCCCGGGAGGGTCTCGTCGAAGTCATTGATGTCGAACAGCATCCGCCGCTCGGGCGAGCCGAACAGGCCGAAATTCGACAGGTGCGCGTCACCGCACAACTGCACGGTGACCCCGGACTGGGGGGTCGTGGCCAGGTCGGCCGCCATGATCAGCGCTGCGCCCCGGTAGAAGGTGAACGGGGAGACCAGCATCCGCCCGTACCGGATCGGGACCAGGCTGGGGACCCGGCTTTCCCCCTGCTCCTCGAGCAGCGCGATCGGATCCGGGCGGTCCGGTTCGGGTGCCCACCGCCCGTGACTCGACCGGGGCGCCTCCTTGCGGGCGGACCGGCCTCTGGCCACCCGCTGGTCCACGGTCAGGTGGGCCCGACGCCAGGCCGACGCGAACGTTGAGGCCGCCGCGTGCGTGGTCCCCGCTTGCGAGGTCTGGCCCGGATGCGAACGCTTTTCCATGACGCCTCCCGCATGTTCATGACCTTGGGCTCCGCCCCGTAAACCAGGCGGGCTAAGGGCCTGGCGCGCAGAGCCGTCCCGGTTCCATCCCCGCCCGGGCGTCTGGCCCGAAGTACCATGGCCGCAGCGCAGGCCACGGTCACTGCGCCGGTCTGCTGACACGGGCAAGGGGCGATGGAGTTTCGGATCCTGGGCACTCTGGAAGCCGAGGCCAATGGCCAGCGGCTGGACTTAGGCGGCCCGAGCGAGCAGAAGGTACTGGCGGTCCTGCTGCTGACAGTCAACCGGGTTGTCCCGCTGGCCAGCATCGTGGACACGCTCTGGGAAGACGACCCGCCGGCGACAGCGGCCAAGCAGGCGCAGAATGCGGTCTCCCGGCTGCGACGGCTGCTGGCCGCCGCCGGGGAGCCGCCCAGCGTCGTCACCGACGGGGCCGGTTACCGGATCAGCGTGCCGGATGGCTCGCTGGACGCGCAGGTCTTCGCGGCTGATGTCGAGCGGGCCCGGCGGCGCGCCGAGGCGGGCCAGCGGGCGCAGGCGGTGGAGATCCTGCGGCGGGCGCTCGCATTATGGCGCGGGCCTGCGCTGGCTGGACTGGGCGGGCGGATCATCCAGGCCGGGGCCACCGCGTGGGACGAGCGCCGGTACGCCGCGGCGGAGGACTACTACGACCATCAGCTGGCCCGCGGCCGGCACCGCGAGGTCCTCGGCGAGCTGTCGGCGCTGGTCGCGCAGCATCACCTGCGGGAGCGGCCGGCCGGACAGCTCATGATCGCGCTGTACCGCTCGGGGCGGCAGGCGGACGCGCTGTCGCTGTACAGCGATACGCGGGCCCGGCTGGCCGCGGAGCTGGGCCTGGACCCGGGACCCGAGCTGCAACGCCTGCAGCAGCAGATGCTGACGGCTGACCCCGCGCTGGCCATCGCGCCCGCGGGTCCTGACGGATCAGATACGTCCAGGCTGGACCAGCTGCCGCATGACGTACGGGGTTTCGCCGGCCGCGACCACGCGCTCCGCGAACTCGACGCCCTGCTGGCCAGCCACGAGACGCCTGGCAGCGGCGGCGTGATCGCGGCCATCGACGGCCTCGCCGGGGTCGGCAAGACGAGCCTGGTCATCCACTGGGCGCACCGGGTCAGTGAGCACTTCCCGGCCGGCGCGCTCTACCTGGACCTGCGCGGCCACGACCCCTATCAGCGCCCGATGCCTGCCCTCGAGGCGCTCGGTCACCTGCTCGACGCGATGGGCGTGCCGGCCGGTGAGGTCCCCGGCGATCTCGATGCGCGCACCCGCGCTTACCGCAGTGCGCTGGGCGGCGGGCGCTGGCTGGTCGTCCTGGACAACGCGGCCTCGGCGGCGCAGGTGCGCCCGATGCTGCCGGGCGCCCGGCCCATTTTCACCGTGGTGACGAGCCGCTCGTTCCTGGGCGGCCTCGTCGCCACCGAGGGGGCGTACCGGCTCGCGGTCTCACCGATGACGACCGCCGAGGCGCAGGACCTGCTGTCCGCGATGATCGGGCCGGACCGGGCCGGGGCGGACGGGCGGGCCACCTTCTCGCTGATCAGCGCCTGCGGCCGCCTTCCGCTGGCCTTACGGGTGGCGGCCGCGCAACTGGTCGGGGACCCCGGCCGGTCGGTCGCCGGGCTGGCCGCGCAGCTGACCGGTGCCCGCCGTCTCGACGCGCTGCGGCTGGACGGCGACGACCGCGCCACGGTCCCGGCCGCTTTCGACCTGTCCTACCAGGCGCTCAGCCCGGCGGCCCGGCAGGCCTTCCTGCTCCTCGGGGCGCTCCCCGCGCGGGAGGTCTCCGGCGATGCGATCACCGCGGCCTCCGGGCGGCCGGCCGCCCAGGTCGCGTCGTCGCTGGCGGAACTGACGGCGTCCGGGCTGGTCCAGGCTCTGGTGCCCGGCCGCTTCGGCATGCACGATCTGGTCCGGCACTATGCGGCCCGGCGTGCTGAGCAGGAATCGGCCGCGGCGGCAGCGCAAGCGCGGCGGTCCCTGCTGATCTGGTTCCTGTCCGGCGCCCAGCAGGCCGTGGCCAGGCTCGGGTGGCCGCGCCTGCTCATCCCGCCCCCCGACGAACCGCCCGCCGCGGGATCGGGCCCGGACCGCATCACCGATGAGCGGTCGGCACGCGACTGGCTGGAGGCTGAGCGGACGGAGCTCGTCGCGACGATCCGCTACGCCGCCGAGCACGATCCGCAGCCAGCCGCCTGGCGGCTGGCCCTGGAGCTGCGCGGCTTCTTCCGGGTCCGCCGCTACGCCGCCGACTGGACCGAGGCCGGCACGGCGGCGCTGCAGGCGGCCCGGAGCGCGGGCACCGCCGCCGACCGGGCCGCCACGCACCACTACCTCGGGCACGCCCGCTGGAGTACCGGCGAGTACGACACGGCGATCGATCATTACCAGCAGGCGCTGGCGGAGAGCCGGGCCGCGCACTGGGCCACCGGCGAAGCCCGGCTCGCTCAGCGCGCTGGGCTCGGTGCGCCACGAGCAAGGCCACTTCGAGGCGGCGATCAGGTACTACCAGCAGGCCCTCGAGCTGGGTGACACGGCGATGCCGGTGCCGTTGCGCCTCATCACCGTCGGCAGTCTCGGGCTGGTGTACCAGACGATCGGCCATCCGCGCGCCGCCATCGACGCGTTCTCCGCCGCGATGGCGCTGGCCGAGGAGCTGAACGCGGCCGACCACGTCGCGACCAGCCTGGGCAACCTGGGGCTGGCCCACCTCCAGCTCGGGGACCTGGATCAGGCCCGTGACCTGCTGAACCGGGCGCTGCTCAGCTACCGGCAGGTGGGCTCCCGCAACGGCGAGGCGAACGTGCTGAGCGGCCTGGCCACGCTTGACGCCGAGATGGGCCGCTACGACGAGGCGGCCTTTCAGGCGACGCTCGCCTTGCGGATCGCCCGCGACATCCAGGACCGGCGCATCGAGTGCGACGCCCTCCTGGCCCTCGGCTCGGTGCTGCATCAGCGCGATGATCTCGACGGTGCGCGGCTGCGGCTCACCAGCGCGATCGAGGTGGGCCGCCTCATCGGCTACGAGCGGGGTCTCGCGCCGGTCCTGGCCCGGCTGGCGTCGGTGGAACTGGCTCTCGGGGAGCCGCACCACGCGGCCGCCCACGCGCAGGAGGCGCTGCGCGCCAGTCACCGATCCGGCGACCGCGCCGGGGAGGCAGCGGCCCTCATGGCCCGCGCCGATGTCGGCCTGGCCCGCGGTGAGTACGACGCCGCACGGCAGGACGCCCAGGACGCCATCCGCGTCTGCGAGGAGGCCGGCCTGGCGGCCCAGCACGCGAGGGCCAGCCGGGCGCTGCACGCCATCGATACGGCCGTGGCGTCATAGCGAACGGGCCCGGTAGTGCCGGACTTGATGCGGCCAGCCCGTCACTTCCGCAGGTCAGCAACCATTCGATTCAGGTAGTGGCTCCGGAGCCGGCTGGTTCCCTGGACAGGATGCAGAACTCGTTGCCCTCGGGGTCAGCGAGCGTGATCCAGCCACTGCCATCGGGCCGCCGGTGATCGGCCAGCTGTGATCCGCCGAGCGCGAGGATCCGCTCGGCCTCCTGCTCGCGGGTGCGGTCTGCTGGCCGCAAGTCCAGGTGCATCCGGTTCTTCACCGTCTTGGCGTCCGGGACCGTGATGAACAGCAGCAGCTGGCTCCGGTCGCGCGACATGATCAGGCATTCCTCGTGCCCTGGCTCGTTCGGGTCGTCAGGATCCTCGGTGAAGTCCAGCACCTGACACCAGAAGACCGACTGTGCGTAGGCATCCCGGGCGTCAAACGAGGTGTGCGATATCCGGCTGGTCATGCCGGCAGCCTTGACCGCCCCGGCGGAGCCGTCAAGCAGATTTCGCGGCGGCCAGGGCAGCCCGCTCCGCCGGGCGGTCTGGCGCGGGCTGGCTTACAGCTCGGGGTACGCGCGGCCCGGGTCGTGCTCGGAGAGCACCGACGGCGGCCCGATGATGGCCCGGTCGGGCTTTCCGATGACCGCCTCGTCCTTGCCCTCGTAGTCGATCTTCGCCAGCACGTGCCTGATCGCCTCGAGCCTGGCCCGCTTCTTGTCGTTGCTCTTGACCACCGTCCACGGAGCCTGGGCCGTGTCGGTGTAGTGGAACATCGCTTCCTTCGCCTCGGTGTACGCATCCCACTTGTCCAGCGACTCGATGTCCATCGGGCTCAGTTTCCACTGGCGTACCGGGTTGACCCGGCGGATGATGAACCGCGTGCGCTGCTCGGCGGGCGTCACCGAGAACCAGAACTTCGTCAGGTTCAGCCCGGAGCGGATCAGCATCCGCTCGAACTCCGGTGCCTCCCGCATGAACTCCTCGTACTCCGGCTGCGTGCAGAAGCCCATCACCCGCTCCACGCCCGCGCGGTTGTACCAGGATCGGTCGAACATGACGATCTCACCTGCTGCGGGCAGGTGCGGCACGTAGCGCTGCAGGTACCACTGGGTCCGTTCCCGCTTGCTCGGCTTCGTCAGCGCCACCACCTGCGCGCCGCGCGGGTTCAGGTGCTCGGTGAACCGCTTGATGGTGCCGCCCTTGCCGGCCGCGTCGCGGCCCTCGAACACGATCACGAGGCGCTGCCCGGAGGCCTTCACCCAGTTCTGCAGCTTGACGAGCTCGATCTGAAGCGGGCGCTTCTCGTATTCGTACTCGTGCCGGGTCATCCGCTCGTCGTAGGGATAGTCCTCGCGCCAGGTATCCACCGCCCGCCCGTCCGGCCAGAGCAGGACGGGGTCGTCGTGCTCGTCGTCGTCATCCACTCTGAGGCCGGCCAGGAGGTCCGGCTTGGACTCCCAGTCCGCCGGCAGCGCGTTGAACTCGTTGGCGGGTCCGCTGGTCATGCCCCCTAGCACAGCACATCCCGGTGACCAGCAGCCAGTCTCCCCCTGATATCCCGGCAGAACTCAGCCTGGCCCGGCTACCCGGCCGGCTTCATGTACCGGTCGAGGAAGGCGATGGCCCCGTCGATCGCGCGGACCTGCGCCTGGTCGGGACGGCCGGGCCCCTCGGCCACCGACGGGAAGAGGTAGCCGTGCAGCGGATGATCCCAGGACACCCACTCGGTGTCCTTGCCGCCCTCGCCGAGGAGCTCGTAGCTGAGGCGGAAGATCCCCTGGAGATGGTCGCTGTCCCGCCCCATGACGAGGATGGGCACGTCGATCGGCGCGATGCGCTCGCGGGCCAGCGGGAGGTTGGTGCGGGCCCGCACCCACGCCGGGTCCTGCATCTGCATTTCCTCGATATCCCGCAGCCCGGTCTCGGGGTTGACGGGCGCGGCGTCACCCAGCCTGAGGTCGAGGAACTCGTGATTGGCCGGCTCGCTGGCCACCCCCGCCCGCAGCATCCCCGGGTACCGGCAGGCCAGCTTGAACAGCATCTCGCCGGCGTGGCTGACGCCGACGTGGCCCAGGTTGCCCGCGTCCACCTGCGGGTGACGGCGGACGTGCTCGAGGACGGCGAGCTCATCCTCGAACTCCAGCGGCGACCGGTTCATGACCTCCATGCCCTGGCGCCCATCGACCATGAGCGGGCCACCGCGGTTGAAGCCGAGGTCCACCTCGGTGCGGTACCGCCCCCACCCGCAGGCGTAGCCCGCGGCCAGCAGTCGCTCCATGATGTACGGGCGGGTGTGCACCCACTGCCGCAGCCAGCTGATCCCGCCCCCGCCGTTGCCGTAGGCCAGGAAGACGAAGGGGAACCGCCCCTCGTCAGCGGGCGTGCGCACCACATAGGGCACGTACAGGCCGTCACGTGACTCGGCCAGGTAGTACGCCGCGGGGCGGGCCGACCCCTCGACGTCTTCCACGAAGACCGGCTGGTGAGTGCTCCACTGCTCAGCTGTCATGTCCGCTACCTTCTCGTACTCCATTTCGGGCACGGATCTCGCCTTCCCCCAACCGCCCGCTCACCTGCGGGCTCCCGTCCCGGCCGGGGCCTGGCGTTCCGGCGCAGCCATCCCCCCGCCTCTGGCATCATCGAAGGCGTGACCAGCGTCGGCCTCGAGCATCTCGCGCGAACTGCTTACGAAGCCCACCGCAGCGCGCAGCCTGGCTCTCTCCCGCCGTGGGAGGAAAGCACCGAGCAGGACCAGCAAGCCTGGAAGGCTGCCGTGTCCGCCGTCGCCGGGCAAACCGGCATCACCCTCGCCGACGCCATCCCCGCCCAGACCCTGCTCCTGCAGGCCGGAGACGAGCAGCACACTTTCCACACCAGCTTCACGGCCGGGCGCCTGGGCACGCTGGTCATCGGCGATGACTTTGCCTCCACGCATCACGCCCGCTTCCAGGCCGCCCACGGGCTGTGGTACGTCGAAGACCTCGGATCAAAGAACGGCACCTGGCTGAACGGGCGCCGGATCCACGCCGCCCAGCGGCTGAAAAAAGGCGACAAGATCAAAATCGGCCACACCGTCGTGACCGTGGTGGCGGCGTAGCGCAGCAGCTCTTTCCGCACCACGGCCGGGACCGCAGCTGTGGCGGGCATGACCGGGCCAGCCGGCCTCGACCTGGGTCAACCCTCCGATCCGATCGTGAGCACGTGCCAGAAGATCGCCGTCGCGAGCCAGGCGGTCGTGACGACGACGAGGATCTCCAGCGCGTGGGCGCTGCCGGTGATCAGCCCGGTGAGACCAGCGATGACCGCGATCGTGCCGAGCCCGGTGGCGATCCGCCTGAAGACCGCACCCAAACCTGGCTGAGGTCTGGTGTACAGGTCGCCACCCGCGATCACTGCGCAGCCGATGCCGAGGAGGAGCACCACGGCGGATATCGCCCACGTGCTGGAGATCAGCAGCAGGCTTGTTCCTTCCAGATACGCGATGTACGCGAGGAGGATCACTGTGATGGTGCAGGACGAGACCATGTCCCGCCAGGTCAGTCCCATGGCCAGCACCTCCTTCGATTTCCGGTGCAGGGGCCACTGCCAAGTCTGCGCTCAGGTGCACGGCACGGGTACCGCCAGGCCGCCGGTCAGCCAGGCTGCGGACAAGGTGTGCGGACCTGACCAGGGACGCCATGGCGGGGCGCGTGCTTGCTCCGGCCGGCCAGCGTCCTGGCTTCTCACAAGCTATCTAACAAACCGATCAGGCCTGAGCCTTGAATCTCACAACTTCTCTGTTCATACTGTTCATTAATTCGTTCAGTTTGACGCGACCTGGGCGCTTCGCGCCGCGGCGCCAAGGAGGTCTTGTGATGTCAGAAGCCATGACGCCCGCGGATGCCTTCGTCGCGGGGGCGAGACGGAGGCCGCCAGGCCGTCGCGCCGGCTCGGCGCGAACAAGGTAGGGCTGCCCGGCGTGCTGATGCAGGCCGTGGCGCAGATCTCGCCGACGCTCGGCATCTTCTACACGATCGCGTTCACCACGGGCCAGGCCGGCGTGACCGCCCCGCTGACCTACCTGCTGGCCTTCATCTTGTGCCTGACGCTGGCGGTGCCGCTCAGCGGCCTGGCCAGGCGCATGCCGAGCGCCGGCGGTTACTACACCTACGTGAGCAGGGGCCTGGGACCCCGGACCGGCTACCTCACGGGCTGGCTGTACGGGGCGTCCGTGGCCCTGGTCCCGGCCGCCCTCGCCGCCTTCACCGGGGCCGTCCTGCACGACGAACTCAACGCCGAGTACCACTTCGGCCTGCCGTGGTGGGTCTACGCCGTCGCGATCCTGGCCCTGTGCTGGTTCGTCGCCTTCCGCGGCATCGTGCTGTCAGCCCGGTTCATGCTGACCATGGGCGCCTACGAGATCGTGATCGGCCTCGGGCTGGCCCTGACCGGGCTCATCCACCCCGGGCCGGGCGGCCTGACGGCCCGCGGGTTCCTGCCCTCGCATATCGGCAGCTCGTCGGGGTTCTTCCTGGCCGTGGTGCTCAGCATCTTCGCGTTCACCGGATTCGAGTCGGCCGCCACCATCGCGGAGGAGAGCCGGAATCCGACCCGGTTCGTCCCGTGGGCGATCACCGGGTCCGTCGCGCTGATGGGCATCTTCTACGTCTTCTGCGCCTGGGGCCTGCAGGTGGGCTGGGGAGTCAGCAACCTCACCGCACTGGCCAACTCACCCACGGCCCCGGCGTTCGTCCTGGGCCACCGGCTGTGGGCCGGGGCCTGGCTGCTGATCCTCCTCGCGCTGCTGAACAGCGGCATCGGGGTCTGCATCGCCTGCACCACGTCCTCGACCAGGACACTGTTCAGCATGGCCAGAAGCGGCGGACTGCCCGGCTGGCTGTCGCGGGTGCACCCGGTTCACCGCACCCCCTCCCGGGCGGTCAGCCTGCAGTTCGGCGTGGTCATCGTCCTGCTGATCGCCATGGGAGTCCCGCTCGGCGCGGACAACATGTTCAACCTGTTCGGCACGACCGGGACGTTCACCTACGTCATCATCTACGGACTCGGGAACATCGCCGCCTGGCGGTACTTCCGCACCGAGGGCCGGGATGAGGGCAGCATCATCAAGTACGTGCTGTTCCCGGTCGTATCGACAGCCGCACTGCTGTACATCGCTTACAAGTCCTACATCCCGCTCCCGGCCGCGCCGGTGGTCTACGCTCCCGTCATCGTCGGCGTGTATCTCGCCGCCGGCGCCGGCTGCCTGCTGTGGGCGCTGCGGCCGCAGCGGCGCGGGTGGATGGCGCACGCTGGTGCCATGGAAACCCTCGTGCCTGCCCCGGCCATGGCCGCGGGGGGCCCGCACCCGGGCGGCACCGGGCAGTTGCCGCGGCCGGGCCAGGGGGAGATCGCCGAATGAGGCCGACCGAGGACCGTTACCAGGCGATCCTGCGCCTGGTAACGGCCAGGGACCGGGTGAGCATCACCGAGCTGAGCAGGCAGCTCAAGGTCTCGGAGATGACCATCCGCCGGGATCTCGCCGCCCTGGATGCCGAGGGTGCGCTCCGGCGGGTCCGCGGCGGCGCGGTGCCCGTGGCCAGCGGGAGCTATGAGCCGCCGTTCGCCGCGCGGGCCAAGCTGAACCCCGGGGCTAAGCGGGACATTGCCGTAGCCAGCGCCGAGCTGATCAGTGACGGGGAGACCGTCATCCTGGACGGGGGAACGACCGGGGCCGCAATCGCCGGGGAACTGCTGGGACGGGACATCACCGTGTGCACGCCCTCGCTGCGAGTGGCTGACGTGCTCAGCGGCTCCGCCACCGTCCGCGTCATGATCCCCGGAGGGATCGTCCGGCCTGGCGAGCGCACCCTCATCGGCCCCGCGGCGCTGCGCATCTTCGAGGACCACCGGTTCGACGTGTACCTGATGACCGTCAGCGGAATCCACATCACCGCGGGCCTGACCGAGTGGAATCTCGACGACGCCGCCGTGAAGCGGGCGGCCCTCGCGGCCGCCAGCCGGTGCATCGTCGCCTGTGACGCCACCAAGTTCGGCAAGACCGCCTTCGGCCGGATCTGCCCGGTCGAGCAGGCCGACATCATCGTCACCGACGCAGCGATTCCCGCGGGGCAGCGCACTGCCTTCACCGCGGCCGACGTGGAACTGAGAGTCGCATGACCAGCGATGACCTGCCTGACAGCGCCGACACCATCGTGGTCGGCGGGGGGACCGGCGGTGCCGCCCTGGCCGGCGTGCTCGCCGGGCACAGCGCCCAGTCCCTGCTGGTGATCGAGGCGGGCCCGGACTACGGTCCGCACGCCGGCGGAGGCTGGCCCGCTGACGTCCTCGACGCCCGCGACATCCCGCTGTCCCACGACTGGGGCCTGGACACCGGCACCAGCATCCCGGGGCGTGTCCTCGACCTGCCGCGCGCCCGGATCCTCGGCGGCTGCTCGTCGCATAACGGCTGCACCGCCTCACTCGCCGCCCGGGCCGATTATGACGACTGGGCCACCCAGGGCAACCCCGGCTGGGCCTGCGCCGACGTCGAGCCGCTGCTGCACTGGGCCCACGGGCGGTTCCGGGTGCGCCGCTACGCCATGCCCGAGCTGACGGCACCGCAGGCCGCGTTCGTGCACGCCGGCCTGGCGGCGGGCCTGCCGTTCGCTGATGACCTCGACGACCTGGACGCCGGGCCGGGCATCGGCCCGATGCCCGTCAACATCACCGACGGCACCCGCTGGAACGCTGCCTTCGCCTTCCTGGACCCCGTCCGGGACGCAGCCCACCTGCGCATCGCCGGCCAGACCACCGCCCGCCACCTGCTCGTCCGACGTGGTGCGGTGACCGGAGTCGAGGTGACCACGGCGGACGGCCGCGCGCACACCATCCAGGCCGGCCGCGTCGTCCTGGCCGCGGGCGCTTATCACTCCCCGGCCCTGCTGCTGCGCTCGGGCATCGGGCCGGCTGGCGAGCTGCGCGCGCTGGGCATCACGCCCGCCGTGGACCTGCCCGGGGTCGGCCGGCACCTGCTCGACCATCCCTGCGCCGCCCTCCACTTCACCGGCCGCGACGGACTCGCCGCCGAGCTCGCCGCAGCCAGCTGGAATCCGGACGAGCAGACCGTCGGCCGGGCCCGGTCATCGCAGTGCGACTCTGGACCCTACGACATGCACGTCTTCATGGTGGCCGGAGCCAACAGCGGCCACCCCGGCCTGCCACCGATCAGCCTGTATGCCGGCGCCATGCGCGCGAGATCGGAGGGCCGCGTGACCCTCGCCCCAGCGGCCGCCACCGGGCTGGCCATCGACCACCAGTACCTCAGCGACCCGGACGGCCACGACCGCGCGGTCCTCGCCGAGGCGCTCGAGCTGCTGCGGGCCATCACGGCCGACAGCAAGCTGGCCGGGATCCTGGCCGGGCCGGCCGGCGGCGGCCGATCCGCTGGACGGCCCGGTCAGCTACTGCCACCCGGCCGGCACCTGCAAGCTCGGCCCGGCCACCGACCCCGCTGCCGTCGTTGACGCAGCCGGGGCCGTCCACGGCATCGATAACCTCTATGTGGCGGACGCGTCGATCATGCCCAGCATCACCCGCGGCAACCCGAACCTGCCCACCGCCATGATCGGCGCGCGGATCGCCGCCGGGATGCTCGGCCTGGCTCCCGCGGACGTCGCCCGCCGCTAGCCTCCTCCGCCCGTCCCGCACCTGCGACCGAATGGACCACGACCCGGTGACCCTCAGCCCGTTCGAACTGGACATCGCCGCCCAGCCCGACGCCCTGCGTGAGTTCGCCCAGGCCAGCCCCAGCGCCGGGCTAGCCGCCGTCGCCCGCCGCGACTACGACCGCGTCGTCTTCACCGGGATGGGCTCGTCCCACGTCGCTGCCCTGCCGAGCTGGCGTCAGCTCGTCGCGGACGGCCGCAGCACCTGGTGGGTCGACACCGGGCAGCTGCTCGACAGCCCCCGCCTGATCACCGCGGCCACCCTGCTGGTCATCACCTCCCAGTCAGGGGCCAGCGGCGAGATCGCCGCCCTGCTCAGCCCCGCTGAGGACCTCCAGCCCGCCCGCCCCCTCGCCGTCGTGGGAATCACCAACGAGCCCGGCAGCCCGCTCGGCCGTGCGTCGGACGCCGTCATCCTGCTGCGCAGCGGGCCGGAGGCCACCGTCAGCACCAAGAGCTACCTCAACAGCCTGGCCGCCCACCAGCAGCTGCTGGCCGTCCTGGCCGGCGGCGCCGCCGCGCCCGGCTCCCCCGCCGACACCGCGAAGCTCGTCAGCGACCTGCACCCGGGCCCGGCCGCGACCGCGCTGGCCCAGGTCGTCACCACCGCCAGCCAGCCCCGCATCGCCTTCGTCGGCATCAGGGATCATGGCGCCACCGCCCTGTACGCCGGCCTGATCACCAAGGAGGCCGCCAAGATCGCAGCCGAGGGCTTCATTGGCGGCCAGTTCCGGCACGGCCCCCTCGAGCTCGCCGGCCCCGGGCTGTCGGCCATCCTGTTCGGCGCCCAGGCCGATGACGCCGCGGGCCCGATCACCGGCCTGGCCGCTGACCTTGTCGCCACCGGAGCCGATGTCACGCTCGTGGGCGACCTCGTGATGCCCGGCACGCGCACCATCGTGATCCCCCGCGGCGCCGCCCTGACCGAGCTAGCCGCCGGCGCCGTCGTGGCCCAGCACATCGCCGTCCAGATCGCCCGCGCCCGCGGCATCGAGCCCGGCGCCTTCGCCTACGGCCGGAAGGTCACGACCACCCTGTGACCAGCCAATCCCCCGGCGCGGGCCCGGCCGTCACGGCCGCGGTCACCGTCGGGATCGACCTCGGCGGCACCGGAACCCGGATCGTCGCCCTCGACCACGCCGGCCTCCTGTGCTCACGGATCAGCGTGCCGACCCGCCACGACCCGGCCGCCGACGTCAGCCAGCTCATCAGCCGCCTCGCCGCTCTCATCCAGGATGCCGCCGGCGGGGCGAGGCTGGAGGCGGTCGGCATCGGCGCCAGCGGCCCGGTCAACCGCGGCGGCGTCATCCGCAACGACGCCACCCTCCCCGGCTACAGCCACATCCCGCTGGCCCAGCTGATAACCGCCCGCCTCGGGGTGCCCTGCGCCATCGACAACGACGCCGTGGCTGCCGCTCTCGGCGAGAACACCTACGGCGCCGGGCAGCACAGCCCGGTACTGCTGGCCATCACCCTCGGAACCGGCATCGGCGTCGCCCTGCTCCACGACGGCACCCCCTATCGCGGCAGCGACGGCGTCCACCCTGAAGCCGGCCACATCCCCGTCCCCGGGCCGCCCGCGCCCTGCTACTGCGGACTGGCCACCTGCTGGGAGCAGCTCGCCTCCCGCAGCGCCCTGGACACCGCCACCGGCCAGGCCACCGACCAGATGGCGGCCGCCGCCATCGCCGGCGACCAGCGCAGCCGCCAGATCTTCGACCGTTATGCCGAGCACGTTGCCACCGGCCTCGCCACCCTGACCACGGCGTTTCGCCCCGCCCGCGTCGTCGTGGGCGGAAGCGCCGCCCGGTACCTGCCGCTGCTGCGGCCGGGCATCGACCGGGCGCTCACCCGGTCCCAGCCCTACGCCTGGCGACCCCCGGTGGCGGCCGCCGAGCTAGGCGAGTACTCCGGCGCGATCGGCGCCGCCGTCCTCCCGGTTATGGGAGGCCGATGAGAACCGGCTCATCCGGTCACGCTCATGGCATCGCTGCTCCGGCCCGCACGAGGTCCTCGGCTCGCTGCTTGATGGTGCGGAGCATCTTGCGTTCCATCACCCATGAGCCGGGCTCGATGACCGGATAGGCCAGCTTGTCCCGCAGTGGCAGCGCCGAGGTGTCGAACCTGTTGCGGCTGATCAGCCTGGTATGCCCGTTGGCCGGCCGCAGCTCGAACGACCACACCCAGGCGTGGTTACTGGAGCGGATGACCATCGCCTGCCCAGGGTCCAGCCGCTCGACCCGCATGGTGTAGCCGGGCATAGGTATCTCATCCCCCACCTTGAGGTTCTGCAGTTCGGGGATGACACGGCTGGTGTTGCGGATGTCGATGCCGAGCCGGCGCTCGATCCAGTCGTAGGTGTATGCGCCGCCACGCCCGGGGCCCATCTGCACCAGCCACGGCCAGACCGCCGACGACGGTGCGTTGATCTCGACCACTCGGGTAGCCACGACATCGGGATCAGGCATGAGCTCGTCACCGGCCACCGCGCCGACCGCCTCCTGCGCTGTCGCACCCCAGTGCAGATGCCACGGGCGCAGGAAACGGGCATACACCAGCCCCACCACCCCTGCCACGAGCAACCCCGCGCCGATCCGCTTACCTGACATGCCTGGCCTCCCTGAGCCGGTCATCCGGGTGCCTGCCAGCGGGCCTGGAAACCACCCCTATTCAGCACGCTAGTTCCGCGTCGCGACCGGCGAGCAGGACTGTGGGTCCCGTCCCGGCGGGCTCTTCGTCCCCTTCACCGGCCCGGGCAGGGCGCCACCTTCACCCCGGCCATCCCGCTGAACCCGGACACCCCGGCCCAGCCCTCGGCCGGTCTCAGATGACGATCAGATAGGCGCTGTATGCGATCAGCCACAAACCGAGGATCAAGCTCCCCCAGATGATCACCTGATCGGTGTGGTTGTTAATCCAAGCTCTGGACCTAGCCAAGGATGCCCGGCTCTGGCCGGGCTTGACACCGGCGTAGATCTCCATGACCAGGTAGGACGCGGAGGCCAGGATGCAGAACAGGAACAGCGCGAGGTAGCTCCCGGCACTGGACAATTTGGCCTCCACGACCGTGGCCGCGCCCGCGCTGATCAGAACCCACGGCTGGAGGGCGGGCGCGAGGATGAGGGCGAACCAGGCAGACATGTCGTCCACGTGCGCCTGCCATTTCGGTGGCTTCCTCACCTTCCTCGGCCGCCGCCTCCTCCGGTGCTGCCGGATCGCCACCGCGACCAGGATGACCCCGAGAGCAATCTTCACCGCCAGGTCTGCGAGTGAGGGTGCCGTGTCCGGCTTGGGCGGATTGTTGCCAGTAGCCAGCACCGTGACCGTGACCACGACGGCCAGGGACACCAGCCACCCGAACACGAATGCCGCGCCTTTTCGTAGGCCGCGCCGGGCGGGCAGCACGACGAGGAAGGCCGTCAACGGCAGCGGGTCGAGTGCTATCGCCAGGCCGATCAGGACCAGGTCAAGCAGCACGGCCGTCTTTCCCTTCTCACCCGGCGGAAGGGGTCCTGATGCTGGTCGCGTCAGCGCGCATGGGCCCCTTTCCGCCCGCAACGAGCGTGGCTGGCATCAGCATGCCGGTGGTCGCGTCGCTGGTCCCGCGGCGGAATCTGCTGGCTCGCTGGCCTGGATCGGCTGGCGGGGGATGAGGACGGCGAGGACCAGGCCGATGAGGGTGATCACGAGCAGGATAGTGAGCGCGACGGCGAACGGCTGTCCCTTGGGCAGGGCGACGGCCACCAGGACCGAGCCGACCAGAGCGGTACCCAGCGAGGATCCCAGGTTGGAGACGCTGCGGGACAGACCGGAGATCTCTCCCTGGTCGGCGTCGGGGAAGCTGGACTGGACCACGTTGACCGATGAGGTCAGCATGACCCCGACCCCGGCGCCGAACAGCAGCAGCCCCGGTATCCAGGTCCAGATGCCCGAATGCGCCCGGACCAGAGCCAGCAGCAAGATCATGCCGACCGCGGTGGCCAGGAAGCCAGCGACGATCAGCCACCGCTGCGGATGCCGCCGGGCGAGCCTGTCCGCACCGGCGGAAGCGGCCAGGATCCCGATCGTGGCCGGGGTGAGCATCAGCCCGGTCTGGATCGCGTTGTAGCCATTGACCTCCTGCAGGTAGACCGAGACCGTGAAGAACGACCCCTGCAGGATCAGCCACTGGATGGTCTGGGTGCCCAATCCCAGGTTGGCGATCTTGTTGCGGAACAGCCGCAGCGGCAGCAGCACATCCCGGCCCTTCCGCTCGGCGGAGCGGATGTGCAGGAAGAACCACAGCAAGAACAGCGCGCCAATAGCCACGAACAGCCACACCGGGGAAATCGAGCCCTTGGGTATCACTACCGTGCCGCCGATGGTGAAATTCTCCCGCGACACCAGGAAGCCGTAAGTCCGCGACTGCAGCAGGCCCAGCACCACGAAAAACAGCCCCGCGGCCGACAGGACCGCCCCGGTCAGGTCGAACCCCGGCCTTGGCCCTGTCGTGGCCGGGTCAGCGATCCGGCGGGCGAGGAAGGCGATCCAGGCCACGACCAGGACCTGCAGGCCGAACGACGCCCGCCAGCTGATCGCGCTGGTCACCAGGCCGCCGATCAGCGGCCCCGCCGCCGCACCCAGGCCACCCGCGCCGCTGACCACCCCGAAGTACCGGGCCCGCGACTTGACGTCGGGAAAGGTCACGGTAACCAGGATGTAGATGGGCGGGATCATCAGGGCCGAGCCCACGCCCTCAAACAGCGAGTACCCCACGATCAGCAGCGGCAGTCCTTGCGCCAGGGCCGCCAGCAGCCCCCCAACACCGTAGACGGCCAGGCCGATGATGAAGCACCGCTTGCGCCCCCAGATATCGGTCAGCTTGCTGCCCGGGATCATCAGCGCGGCCATCGTCAGGGTGAACAGCGTGATCGCGGTCTGAACGCCGCCTACGGTCGTACCGAGGTCCTTGGCGATCGCGCTGATCGCCACGTTCATGTTCGTCGCCGCATAGCTCGCGATGAACTGGGCCAGCGCCAGCGGCAGGATCATCGCCCGGGCTGCGGCGCCCGCCCTGGACGCTGCCGTGTCAGTCATCGCAGACTGTCACCGGTGCGCCGGGCCCGCGCACGATGGCGGGCGGGACAGCGCCGCAGAACCACCGTCCAAGCCAGCGCAGGCTGATCACAGGCCCGCATGGCTGCCTCCTTGAGCGGCGATCTGCGCCTCTACGGCGTGGTCAACGTCTTCATGGGTTTTATCGTCGCCGATGGCATCGAGGACGCCGTCGCGCGCTAGCAGCTCGCGGACCGCCGGCTTCACCCGGGCGAGCCGCAGGGTCACGCCGGCTTGCTCGGTGAGCTCGAGGATCTCGCGCATCTTCGCCGACCCCTGAGAGTCGATGAAATCCATTCCCTCGCAATCCAGCACGATCGCGGTGATCTCGGGTGTCAACAACGCAACCTCCCGGACCCGGTCCTCCAGTGCATCAGAGGTGGCGAAGAACAGGCCGCCATCCAGCCGGAGGGCCACGACCCCGGGGAACTGCTCGTCGCCAGGGTGCTCGTCCAGCTCCCGGAAGGCCTGGGTGCCTGCCTCCCGCCCTAGCAGGGGCATGCGGGGCCGCGTGGCGACTGAGATGAGCCAGATCAGCGAGAGCCCGATCCCGATCATCACTCCGGCGAGCACGCCAACCAGGAGGGTCCCGATGATGGCTGCGATCGCGATCCAGAAGTCGAAGCGCTGCACCCGGGCGAGGCGGCGCATCTCGGGCACGTCCATCATCCCCATGACCACTGCCTCGATGATCAGGGCAGCGAGCACAGGCTTGGGCAGGACCGAGAAGACCGGCGCCAGGATCAGGAGGGTAAGCAGGACCGTCACACCGGAGGTGAGCGAGGCCAGGCCGGTGCGCGCCCCCGTGTGGTCGTTCAGTGAGCTCGCGGACAGGCTCGTGGAGACCGGCATGCCCTGGAACAGGCCGGCGCCGACGTTCGCCATGCCCTGGGCGGCCGATTCCTGGTTGATGTCGATGCGGTAGTGGTGCCTGGCCGCGAATGTCCTGGCGTCGCCAGCGGTCTGCGAGAACCCGATGAGGACGAGCGCCACCGCCGCGAGGGCAACGGTGCCCGCATGATCGCCCAGCAGCTGAGGATCGGGGACCTGCAGGGACGGCAGTCCTCTCGGCACCTCCCCGACCAGGGCCACGCCGTGCGCGCCGAGATCGAACAGCCATGACGCCATCAGGCCACCGACGACCAGGACGAGGGCGCCGGGGATGCGAGGGGCAATCATCCTCAACCCGAACACGACCACCAGCGCGGCTGCGCCGACGGCCACGGTCACCATCTGGGCATCACCGAGCGTGCCAAGCCAGGACCATAGCTCCTGGACCGGGTTCGAGCCGGTGACCTTCGTGCCCGTGAGCTTGGGAAGCTCACCGATCACCACGTCGATCGCGGCGCCGAACAGGAAGCCGGTCACCACGGCGCGGGAGAGGAACTGCGCGATCCACCCCATCTTCAGCACCGCGAGGAGAAGGAACAGCACACCAGACACGAGGGTAATCAGCGCCACAAAGGACGCCACATTATGGAGTCCCGTGATCCCGGCCACCGCCACAGCGCTCGCGGCCACGGCCGCCAGTCCCGAGCTAGGCCCGGTCGAGATCTGCCGGCTCGTCCCGAAGATCGCATAAAGGATGGCGCCGGCTGCGGCCGCGTACAGACCGTTCTGCAGTGGGATCCCCGCAATCCCGGCGTAGCCGAGGTTCTTCGGAACGATCAGGGCGGCCACGGTTACCCCGGCGATGAGATCACCCTTGAGCCAGCCGCGCTCGTAGGAGCGGATCCATCCGGCCATCGGGACGAAGCGCCATCGGTCACGCACCGATGGTTCCTGGGCCCTGCTCACAGCTCCGTCCGTGGTGAGATCCGAACCCGCCTGTGCCTCCAGAGCGGCGAGAGCCGACCGCGATACGGGCTCATGCGGACTACCCGGCGGCCGTCTGGTCCCCGTGCAGGGCGTCCTGGAGTTCCTTCTCGTCGTCCTTGGACAGGGAGGTCTTCAGAACCGTGCCGCCGTACTTGCTCATCGCCTCGACGGCCTTGTCCGGGGTCACCTTCTCCAGCATCAGGAACAGCGCCGAGGTACCCGGCTGGACCATGCCGCGGACCTGCTCCTGGAACTGCTTGTCGATACTGGTCTTGGCCATCTTGCCCATCAGGGCGCCCAGCCCGGCGCCGATGGCCATCCCGAACACCGGGATGAAGAACAGCAGGCCGAACAGCATCCCCCAGAACATGCCCCAGGTCGCCCCGGCGCCTACCGCGTGATGCTGGGTGTGGACGTGGTAGTTGCCTTCCTTGTCCCGCACGATCACCGCGATCGCATCCGGCTGGATGATCAGGTCCCGGGCCAGCCGGTAGGCCTCCCCGGCGGCGGCCTCCGCCGTCGTCTCATCCGGATAGCCGATAGCAATCAGATCAGCCATGGCGTGCCCCTTTCTCATGCAGAACCGACGCGAAGATGATCAGGCCCTGCTGATGACCCTCCTCATGAGTGTGTTTGGCAGGCTCGGGGATGTCGTCACCCATCGGAGGGTGACTCCAGCCTGCCGGTCGTGCTGATCCAGGCGCCAAGTGAGGTCGCCTGTTCCGCGTCGAGCACGACGTACTCACGCGAGTGCCTGTGCGTGTACGGGCGCCACCACACAGGGTCACTGGTGTTCCACCGATCGGCGGCCAGCGCCCGGGTGAGCACCTTGAACGTGGCCGTCCGCGGCATCTGGCTCGCGATCCTGACGAAACGCGGATGCTGCTTGGGCCCGATGTCGCCCTGGGCGGCGAGGAAGGCGCCAAGCTCCGCGGGGGTCAGCGATGCCCCGTCCCGCAGCACGATGCAGGCCATGATCTGATCGCCGGCCACCAGGTCTGGCACCCCGTACACTGCCGCCTCCGCGATGGCGGCGTGGCGCCGCAGGGCCCGTTCCACGGGCGCGGCACCGAGGTTTTCCCCGTCCACCCGCAGCCACTCACCCGCCCGTCCGGCGAACCAGCAGAACCCGCGGGAATCCGCATAACCCAGGTCGCCGCTCCAGTACCAGCCATTGCGCATCCTGGTCGCGTCCGCCGCCGCGTCGTTGTAGTAGCCGGCGAACAGTCCGGGGCCGCGTGTATTCACGATCTCGCCGACGGCCTCGGCGGGATTGAGCAGTTCACCGGCCGGGCCGAACCGGGCTGGCGGGCAAGGGCGCCCAGTTCCCGGATCCAGCACCGCCACCCCGTCCGCCAGTTTCCCAAGCGCACCCGGAGGAGTATCAGGGGTGCGGCTGATCGCCACCCCGCCTTCGGACGAACCGAACCCGTCCATCACCTGGCAGCTGAAGCGTTCGGCGAACCTGGCCAGATCACCGGGCGCGCCCTCGTTTCCATAGGCGATCCGCAGCGGGTTGTCGGCGTCGTCGTCGCGCTCCGGCGTGGCCAGCACGTAGCTCAGCGGCTTGCCCACGTAGTTGGTGTAGGTCGCGCCGAAGGCCCGCACGTCATCCAGGAACGCCGAGGCGGAGAACCGGCGGCGAAAAGCGATCGCCGCGCCGGCCGCCAGGCCCACCGCCCAGCCCGCCAGCACGGCGTTGGAGTGGAACATCGGCATGGACACGTACACCGCGTCAGCGTCGCTAAGACCGAACCTGCTGGCCAGCATCCGCCCTGGGATGGCGATCTTCGCGTGGGTACACCTGACCGCCTTCGGCTCTCCGCTCGTCCCGGAGGTGAAGATCAGCATGAGCAGGTCCTCCGCGGCGGCTGGTGCGATGTCCAGCCGGGCCTGCACCGGAAGCTCCAGCCCATCCAGGGGCAGCACCGGGACGTCCATCGCGGGCAGCAGCGCCGCGTAATGCGGTTCGGCGAGCACGTACTGGCAGTCAGTCCGGGCCACGTCCCTGGCCAGCGCATCGCCGCGGCGCACCGGGTTGAGCGCGACCAGCACCGCACCCGCAAACGCGCACCCGCCAAGCAGGAAGGAGAACTCGGGCACGTTGTCCGCCAGCACGCCAATATGGAACGGCACGCCCGGCTGGTGTCGCGCCCGCAGGGCAGCCGCATAACGCGCGCACTCGCTGACGTGCTCCCGCCAGCTCCACTGCCTGTCCTCAAAGTGCAGCCCCGGCCGCGAGCTGCAGCCTGGGCCAGAAGCAGCTCGGTAACGGTGCCGGGTACGGCAGGCGTGCTCACGTGGCCAGCTCGACCCCCAGTCCTTCGTGCTCTGGGTATGGGCTGATATCTATGCGGCCTGCGGACAGCGAGCCGCGTTCGCGCGCAGAACGACATGTAGTGGAACCTGTTCTACTTATCATAGCCGGGCCGGCCCGGGCCAGGAGGGACGCGCCCGCCGCCTTGTCCTGGCCCGCACAGCCGAGAAAACCAGAACGTGTTCTTGTTTTGTGCGTTGCGCGGCCATAGAGTCCGGGGACCAGCCCAATCGGCCGCAGCCCAGCGGTCATCCCCCGTGTCGTTGCGAGGACTGAATGGATCAGACCGCCGACTACGTCGTTGCCGGGGCCGGCAGTGCCGGATGCGTGCTGGCGAAACGTCTCGCCGAGTCTGGTGCGAGCGTCATCCTGCTGGAGGCCGGCGGCCCGGACCTGACGCGGCTGGTGCGGAAGCCGGGCATGATCGCCATCTTCCACAATGTCCCCGCGCTGAAAAAGCGCCTGGACTGGGGTTACTACACTGCCCCTCAGGCGAGCGCGCTGGGGCGGAAGATTCCGCAGCCCCGCGGCCGGGTACTCGGCGGCTCCGGCTCGATCAACGGCATGCTGTTCGTCCGCGGCAACCGCAAGAACTACGACGACTGGGCTGCGGCTGGCTGCGCAGGCTGGAGCTATTCCGACGTGCTGCGCAGCTTCAAGGCGATGGAGAACTGGGAAGACGGCGCCAGCGCGCTGCGCGGTTCCGGTGGCCCGATCCAGGTATCGCGGCAGAAAGATCTCACGCCGGCCTCGCAGACATTCATCGAGGCGCTGGCCGCTGCCGCGGGCGTGGAGAAGATCGACGACTACAACGGCGAGTCACAGGAAGGCGCCGCGGTCTTCCAGCAAAACGCCCACGGCGGGCTCCGGTACAGCTCGTCGGTCGGGTACCTGGACGACCATGGCCTGCCGGGCCTCAAGATCCAGACACGTGTCCGCATAGCCCGGGTCGTGATCGACAACGGGCGCGCCACCGGCGTCGAGGTCATCACGAAGGCGGGACCGGCCACGATCCGTGCCGCGCGGGAGGTGATTCTCTGCGCCGGCGTGTACGGCTCGGCGCAGATCCTGATGCTCTCCGGCGTCGGCCCTGCGGCACACCTGCGCGAGCACGGTATCAACGTTGTCGCTGACCTCCCCGTCGGCGACAACCTGCATGACCACATGTTCGTGCCCATGACCTATGTCATGCGATCGGCCCGCAACCGTGGCACGACGCCGTACTTCGCGCGCGGCGTGATCAGCGAGGCGGTCCGCGGCGACACCTGGATGGGCCGCACGGTATTCGAGGCCGTCGGCTTCGTCCGCAGCCCGCAGGCCGCGGAGATCCCGGACCTCCAGATCCACGCTCTGCCCTGGTCGTACCCGTTCCCCAACCAGGATTCTCCGGCCAGGCAGAAGGTCGACAAGCGCCCCGCGCTGACGGTCATGCCCACGCTGATCTACCCGAAGAGCCGTGGCACCCTGCGGCTCACCTCCGCGGACCCGGCTGCCGCGCCGATCATCGACCCGGCCTACCTGGTTCACCCCGACGACAGCACGCTGCTGCTGGACGGGATGGATCTCGTTCGCGAGGTGATGGCCAACAAGCTCATCGCCGATGACGTTACCGCCGAGCTTTCCCCCGGGCCTGGCTACCCGGACCGGGCCGCGCTGGCCAGGGAGCTTCCGAACCGCGCCACGTCGGTGTACCACGCGGTCGGCACCTGCCGGATGGGCGCAGACGAGCGGGCCGTGGTCGATCCGGCGCTGCGTGTCCGGGGCATTGAAGGACTCCGCGTCGCCGATGCGTCGATCATGCCCAGCATCGTCGGCGGGAACACCAACGCCCCGGCGATGATGATCGGCGAGCACTGCGCGGCCATGATGCGGAGCTGACCGGGAGGGACCAGATGGACCAGGTGACCGCACGTACCGAGCAGGCCACCGCCAAATCCGGCCGCTTCGATGTCGTCAATCCCGCGAGCCAGGAGGTGGTCGGCAGCTACCCGGTGCACACCGCGGAAGACGTCGCGGCGGCCGTGGCGCAGGCACGCGATGCCCAGCGCTGGTGGGAGGCACTGGGTTTTGAAGGGCGGAAGCCCTACCTGCGACGGTGGCTGCGCTGGCTTGCCCTGCACTGCGACGAGGTGTACGAGATCGGCCACCGGGAGACTGCGAGGCCCAGGGCGGATGTCCAGTTCGAGCTGTACGCCGGGCTGGAGGATGCCCGCTGGGCCGCAGCCCACGCTAAGCGGGTTCTCCGCGGGCGGCGGGTCGCACCGGGTATCGCCTTGATGAACTTCGACGCGCGCCTGTCTTACCATCCGCTCGGCGTGATCGGGGTGATCACACCGTGGAACGCGCCGGTCTACCTGACGCTGTCCGGCCTGGCCGCCGCACTCGCCGCTGGCAATGCGGTCGTGGTCAAGCCCAGCGAGCTCAGCCCGGGATCGGCCATCATCACCATCGAGGCCTTCCGCCGGGCCAACCCGGATGCGCCCGCCGGATTGACCGGGTGGATCACCGGCTTCGGGGAGACCGGGGCGGCGCTGTGCGCCTCCCGCGTCGACAAAGTGGCCTTTACCGGCTCAGCGCCCACTGGACGACGGGTGATGGCCTCCTGTGCCCAGAACCTGACCCCCGTCGTGCTGGAACTCGGCGGCAAGGACGCCACCATTGTCGCCGCCGACGCCGACCTCGACGCCGCCGCGATGGGAGTGGTCTGGGGCGGCCTGTTCAACGGTGGCCAGGCCTGCGTGGGTGTCGAGCGGGTGTACGTGGTTGAGTCGGTGCGCGACGAGTTCCTGGCCAGGGTGCGCAAGAACGCCAGCGAAATCGCCGTCGGGGTCGAGGAATTGAGCGCCTACGGTCCGATGACGGTCAACGCCCAGGTCGAGATCGTCCGCCGGCACGTGGGTGACGCGCTCGAGGCAGGAGCGCACGCGCTGGTCGGGGGGCTGGAGTCGATCAGGCCACCGTTCATCGACCCGATCGTCCTGGTCAACGTCCCGGAGGACTGCTCCGCGGTCCAGGAGGAGACCTTCGGGCCGGTCCTAGTGATCAACACCGTCCCTGACATCGATGAGGCGGTGCGCCGGGCCAACGGGACTGCATTCGGGCTCGGCTCGTCGGTGTACTCGGCCCGGCGCGGGCCCGCGATCGCCTCCCGGCTCCGGGCGGGTGGCACGACCATCAATTCCGTGCTGACCTTCGTCGGGATGTCGTCCATCCCGTTCGGCGGCGTCGGCGAGAGCGGCTTCGGGCGGTTCCACGGTGACGCGGGCCTGCGGGAGTTCAGCTACGCCAAGTCGACCGCGCGAAAGAGGTTCAACCTGGGCCAGGACCTCCAGTCGTTCCCCCGCACCCCGGACCAGTTCGATGTCGTCCGCAAGACGCTCAGGCTCCGCTACGGCCGGTCGTTCCACTAAGAGACCCGGTCGGCCGGGGAGTCGCTGACCCCGGCCGGGATGCAGATGCTGCTTCATGAAACACCCTCGTCATCGGCGGTAACGACGCCGGAACACAGCCCTCTTATGCTGCGGATGACTGCCTTGGACACGGTCGTTCAGCTGGCTACGAACACGACCACGGAGGCACGCATGAAAGACCAGGCAGTATCCAAGGCTGGACCCTTCCCGATCGTAGGCCTGCCATTCTGCGGCGACGAGTACCCGCCGCTCATGGGTTCCCCGGGCGCGGTAATCTGCACCAAGCCGTGCCACCCGGAGACCGAGAGGCACTTGAACGAAGAGACCGGCTGGGTGTGGTGGACCGATCAGTAGCGCACCACGCTGCACGTGCCGCGCGGCGGGAGGTAGATGGACGAGAGGGTTCTCGCTGGGTACCTGCGCCGCCTGGAGGTCGCGCGTCCGCCGGCGATCGATGCGTCCGCGCTGCGCCTCCTGCACCGGGCCCACCAGATCGCGGTGCCGTTCGAGAACCTGAGCATCCACCTCGGCGAGCCCATCTCGCTGGACGAGGACGACCTGCTCGCCAAGATCGCCAGCCGGCGGCGCGGAGGCTTCTGCTATGAGCTCAACGGCGCCTTCGCGCTGCTGCTGCAGGCCCTCGGCGCCCAGGTCGGACGGGTCGCCGCGCGGGTCTACGCCGGCGGCCAGCCCGGGCCGCCGTTTGACCACCTGGCGCTGATCGTGCGCCCCGCCGATGGCAGCGGCCCATGGCTGGCCGACGTGGGCTTCGGCAGTCACAGTGTCTTCCCGCTGCTCCTTAACCAGCGGGACGGCCAGCACGACCCAGCCGGCCAGTTCCTGCTCGCTGATACCGAAGACGGCGACGTGGATGTGCTCAGGAACGGGGAGCCGCAGTACCGGATCGAGCGGCGCGAACGGTCGCTCGCCGACTTCGTCCCCACCTGCTGGTGGCAGCAGACCTCACCGCAATCCCACTTCACCCGCGACACCATCTGCTCACGGCTCACCGCCGACGGCCGGATCTCCATCAGCGGCCGTACCCTGATCCGCACCAGCGGTGCATCACGCACCGAGCAGCAGCTTTCCGACGACACCGCCCTGCTGACCGCGTACCGCGACCACTTCGGGATCACCCTCGATCGGATCCCCGCCGCCCACCCCGCTAAGCGAACGTGACAGGATCCGTGGCCGTCCGGTTAGGGATTGCTGGCCAGCGAGGTGATCTCCTCGATCCGCTGGTGGAAGACGCGCCAGCGGCGCTCGTTTCCGCGAGTGAGTACCGAGCTTGCTGCGGAGAGGTCAACGGCGTGGTTGATCAACTCGGCCGCCGAAAACAGGTAGGCGGGCGCTGTGCGTGTGCCGGCGAGGTCTTTGCGCAGGGCGGCCGGGGAGAAGTCGATCTGCTCCAGGATGGAGACCGCGCGGCGCAGGTAGCGGGCGACGAGCTGGGCGGTGGTGGCGTTTTGCCAGTTGTTGCCGATGATCTTGTGCCGTTCAGCGAGAAGGTCAGCGAGCTGGGGATAGGACAGCAAAACTTCGGCCATAGCCCAGGAGGCTTCCATCGCTGCTGCCAGCCAGGAACCGCTCTGCTCGCTGCCGGCGGCGATGGTCTGCAGCTCGGACTTGATCCGGGTGATCTCGGCGGGCTCGCCCGCGCCTTCCATGAACAGCACGCCGCTGGTTTCGATCGCACGGTCGTCGTTGAGATCAGGCGTTCCGGCGAACGGGCTGGCGGCCGGGGTCCTCACGGGCTCGGTAGCGGTCCACCGTTCCGCCAGAGCGGTGAGCGTGCGCGCGGTGCGCTGCAGCGCGATCGCGTCGGCCAGTGGCGCCTCGGAATAGTACTTCTCATGCTCACGGTGGTATCGCGACAGGTTCGCCGCCACGGGGCAAAGGTCACTGGTCCACGGCGCCATGAGCCCGCTGCCCGTTCAGCCATGGCTGGCAGCTGTGTTAACCGCTCCCCCGGCCCGGGTGCAGCGCGGCGTCCAGGAAGCTGATCACGTGGGCTTCCCAGGCCCGGGGCTGGGTGACCAGCGCCCCCGTATGCCCGGCGCGGGGCACCACCCACAGGTGCACGGTGGCGGGCGAGGCGGCCTGGAACGAGCGCGCTGCGGCCGGTTCGTCCGGAACGGCCCCGCCGGCGATGACCAGCACCGGCCGCGGCGCGGCCACTCGGATGGCATCCCGCAGTGGCATAGGCCGTGGGGCGCCGCTGAGCAGCCCGGCCGCGGTGTACTGGACCCATTCCATGCCCCGCTGCAGAAGCCCGTCAACGCCGTCCGGGAGCCAGCCATGATCGGCGAGCTGCATGCCGGTGACGCCCTCGGCGACCACGGCCCGGATCCACCGATCAGAGCCGGCGGCCGCGATGGCCTGCTCACCGCCCATTGACAGGCCCAGCACAGCGATCTTGCCAGCCTGGATGCCGGGCTGGTGGTCCAGGAACGACACCGCCGCGGCGATGTCCCGGCCGCCCCACCAGCCGAAATCCATCGCATGCCCGCCGGACCGCCCGTGCCCACGGGTGTCGGCCAGCAGCGCCCCGTAGCCGTGCCGGGCCAGCACGGCGGCCTGCCCGAGCACTGAGCTGCGAGTGGACCCGGCACCGGGCAGCAGCACCACCGCGGCGCCATTGCGCGACGCGATGTACCAGGCCGACAACCGCACCCCGTCGCTGGTGCGGAAGGCCACATTCCGGTAGGGCAGCCCGTAGCTGGCGGGGTTGGCTTGTCCCAGCGCACCAGGCGGGCGGTTGGTCGCATTCACCGCCACCGTCAGCGGGAACAGCGCGAACCACAAGAGCGCCAGCGCGGCCGGAACCGCCAGCAGCCGCCACCACCCCGGCACCGCCCGGACCAGTACGGCCGCCCCCCACCCCAGCAGGATGATGCCGGTCACCAGCACGGCCACCGCCAGCATCCCGGCCGCATCCAGGCCGGCCTTCGCCAGGTGGGCGCTGGCGACACCCGCGCCCGCCACCGTGCCGGCGATCCCGGCCACCAGCGCGATCACGCCGCGGCCAGCCCGCCCGGCCCGGCGGGTGAGCCAGGCCGTCCAAGCGGTCACCACGATCACCGCCAGCACCCGGGCCACCCTCCATCCGGGTGAGCCGTCCAGCGCGAGCAGGGCGGCCAACGCCCCACCCTGTGTGGCGATCAGAGCAGGCACCATCACCGGTGGCCGCGGCCGTGAAACCCGATCTGTTCCGGTCCCCGGGATCACACTGCTGCGCCGGTCCGACATCGCCGCTCACCCCCCTCGCCCGGCGCGGTCAGCTGCGGGCCGGCGCGGCGCGTTCCCGGATGCGCCGCGGACCGGGAGCGCGATGAGCATCGCGCCGGCCAGGAGGAAGACCAGCCCCGCAGCCAGCAGGCCGCCGGCGATGCCCGGCAGTGCGGGCAGCGTGGCGGCGACGTCCACCCGCACGCTCACCGGCGCGGATCCGCTGGCGTTCATGGCGACTACGGTCCAGTTGCCGCTGGCCACGGGCCAGGTCAGCGTCTGGGTGCCCGGCCCAGTCGCCTTCACGGTCCAGATCCCGGCCCGCGCGGGAGGGACGGCTGGGGAGCCGCCGGCGTGGCCAGCATAGGACGGATGGCCCCCGGTGGTCCCGGTGACGGTTGCGTATGAGGTGCCGGACAGGTAGCGGGTGACCGCTCCCGCTGAGGCGATCCCAGCGAAGACCGGCGTCCCAGCGTGGGTGGAGGTGACGCGCAGCCGCACCGTACCGAACAGCGATCGCGCCACATCCCAGCCCCCGGCCACGGTGTTGAGCTCGATCCCGCGGCTGGCCAGGGCGTGGCCCGTGGTGCGGTAACTCTGTGTACCGAGATCGACATACCCGCTGTGCCGGTGCGCGGTAGTCGCCCACACCGCACCGGCGCCGCCCCCGAGCAGCCCCAGCGAGCACAGCACCAGCACGGCGCCGATCACCGCGGAAATGATCCGGCGCGTGGTCCACCCAGCGGGCCCGGCGGCTGGCCCCGGGCCGGACCCGGGCCGGACGGGTCCGGGCCGGACGGGCCCGGTCGGGCTGGCCGAAGTTCACCTGGCCCGGCCTGGTCCGGGGGCAACGGAGCGCTCACCTGTCCCGGCGCTGCGCTGGCTGGCGGCGGCACGGTCAGCGTGCCGGCCGGCTCATGGCCGCCCATGTCCAGGCGGAACGGCGGGTAGGTGTCGGTCATCAGGCCCGCGTAGGCGGCGACGCGCAGCACCCACCGGTTCATGCCGAGCACGAAGTCGAAGATCTGCCGTGGGTACTCGCCGGTCACCAGCAGGATGACCGCGGCGATCAGCGCCAGGATCCCGATCAGCCCGACACCGGCCCAATTGAAGTCCGCGCTGCCGAACCGCCAGGCAAACCACGCACCCGAGCCGGTGAACAGGCCGATGATGATGTACTGCGGGATCGCCAGCAGCCACCACTTCACCAGCACCAGCCCGCGCGACAGGTGCCCGGGGTACTCGATCTCCAGGTGCGCTGGGAAGTCCGGCTCATCGGCGAGCGTGAACGGCGGGTACTTGTCGGTGCCAAACCCGCCGATCGCGTAGTACTGCACACGCCACGTCCACCGCAGCACCCCCACGTTGAACTCGAAGATTCCCCGCGGGTACCTTCCGGTGAACAAGATGGCGAAGAACGCCACCACGCTCAGCAGCGCGAATGCCAGCCACAAGAACCCCAGGACCACGTAGTGCGGGATCACCAGAACCCATTTGACCAACCACAGCCAGCGCGACAGCGGCGAGTCCAGCGAGGCGTTCACCCTGACCGGGTACGCAGCTCCGGTAGCCATCATGATCACCCCTATCGGCATCACGTCTCAATTCCAACTTGGGCCGGTGCCGACGCGCGGCGCAGCGGCCGAACGTCACGAACGCGCCGGCTTTGGTCCACCCTGGTCACCACGACCTGACGACGCGGGCCTTTGGGCCTGCCCAGCGCAGGAGGTACGTCCCTGCCGGTGCGCTGATGGTGCGCGCACGCTGGCATCGTGCGGTCGTTGCTTCCTGCGGGACACCTGGCGCGGCCTGATGGCGGGGCCGGGCGGTCTGGGGGTGAGTTCATGCCGTGGGTACTGATCGTGGTGGCCGGATTGTTCGAGACCGGGTTCGCGGTCCTGCTGAAGCAGAGCGCCAGCTTCACCCGGCTGTGGCCGACGGTCGGCTTCGCCGCGTGCGCCCTGATCAGCTTCGGGCTGCTCACCCTGGCGCTGCATTCGCTGGAGGTCGGCCCGGCGTATGCCGTCTGGACCGGCATCGGCGCGGCGGGGACCGCCGTGGTCGGCATGGCCGCCCTGGGCGAGTCGGTGTCGGCGCTCAAGCTGGTCTCGATCGGGCTGGTCCTCGCCGGCGTGATAGGGCTGAACCTGTCCGGGGTGACTCCCTGAGGGCCGGTCCCGAAGGTCCCAGGCACCGCCGTCATCGCTCGGCCCGCCCTACCAGGGCCAGCCGCGAACTCCGCCTTCAGGCCAGGCCCCAGGGACGTACGTCCAGCTCTTGGGCCCTTGGGCTCTGGCCGGCTCGCGTCAACGGCGGAACGATTTCCTTGAGGAGATGATCCGCCATGGTCAACGACACACAAGATCAGGGTTCTCGTGATATGGCGGTCACGCAGCTGAAGAAGCGGCGCGACTTCCGCGGCCACCTTCTTGTCTATGTGCTCGTCAACTCGTTCCTGGTGGTGATCTGGGCGATCACGAACGCTCACGGGTTCTTCTGGCCGATCTTCCCGATTGCTGGCTGGGGCATCGGCGTGGTGATGAACGCGTGGGACGTCTACTGGCGCCCTGAGATCACCGAAACGGACATCGAGCACGAGATAGAGCGCGAGCACAGCAGGCGCTGAGCCCCGGTGCTGCCCATTACCCGGCTGCGGCCTGATGGCACCAGGTGGACTTGAGGCAGAGGTCTTTGCGGCGAGGTCGTGATCATCATGAAAGGCCGGTTCTCTCCCGTCCGGGCATTCCCAAGGGCAGCCGCGGCCGTGGTAGCCGCGGGGACGCTGCTCGCCGCGGGCGGCACGCCAGCCACCGCGCGCTCCACGGCAGCGGCGCGGCCACCGGCAACGGCGCTGGCGGGGGCGGTGCCGGCCGGGCTGGGCGGCCGGGTGTGGAACGTCATTCCGACTCACGCCAAGGTGGTCGCGCTGACCTTCGACGCAGGGGCGAACGCCGATGGGGTGGCCAGCATCCTGGCCACCCTGTCCGCCAGCCACGTGCCCGCCAGCTTCTTCCTGACCGGCAACTTCACCAGCGGTTTCCCGGCCCAGGCCAAGGCCATGGCGGCCGCCGGCCGCACCGGTGATCACTCGGTCTCGCACCCGTACTTCACCAGGTTGACCGACGCTCAGATCCGCCAGCAGGTCCTCGGGGCCCAGAAGACCATCAAGACGGTGACTGGCGCCGACCCGGCGCCGTGGTTCCGGTTCCCCTATGGCGACTACAACGCCCATGCCGTGTCGGTGGTGAACTCCACCGGGTTCGTGCCGGTCGGCTGGACCGTGGACACGCTCGGCTGGGAAGGCACGTCCGGCGGCATTACGGCAGCCAAAGTCGTCAGCCGGGTGCTCGGCAGCCTGCAGCCGGGCGAGATCGTGCTCATGCACTGCGGCTCCAACCCCACAGACCACTCCACCCTGGACGCCGACGCCCTGCCGGCCATGATCAGCCAGCTGCGTGCCCGCGGCTACCAGTTCGTGACCCTCGACGCGCTGCGCGGGCTCGGGTACCACGTGCTGGCCTCGGGCGGCGGGGTGTCCAGTTTCGGCGCGCCGAACTACGGCTCGATCACCAGTGGGGCCGGGGTGAAAGCGGTCGCGCTGGCGGCCGCCCGGGCCACCGGCGGATACTGGATCTTGCGGTCCAACGGCGGGGTCAGCAACCTCGGCGCCCCCTGGTACGGGTCACTGAACGGCAAGATCCCGGCCGGTCAGACGGTGACCGCCATCGCCGCCACCCCGTCTGGTGGTTACCTGATCCTGACCTCGGGCGGCCGGGTGTACGGGTTCAGCGCGCCCACGTATGGCGGGGTCACGGTGGGCACCGGCGTCAAGGCGGTCGCCCTGGCTGCCGATCCGTCTACCGGCGGATACTGGGTCTTGCGGTCCAACGGCGGGGTCAGCAACCTCGGCGCCCCCTGGTACGGGTCACTGAACGGCAAGATCCCGGCCGGTCAGACGGTGACCGCCATCGCCGCCACCCCGTCTGGTGGTTACCTGATCCTCGCTTCCGGCGGCGGGGTGTACCCGTTCGGCGCATCCGGGTACGGCTCCGCCGCCGGAACCCTCCCGGCCGGCGTCTCCGCCATTGGCCTGGCGGCTGACCCGGTCACCGGAGGCTACTGGATCCTCAAGTCCAACGGCGGCGTCGCCAACTACAACGCCCCCTGGTACGGGTCACTGAACGGCGCCATTCCCGCAGGCCAGGGCGTAAGCGCCATCGCCAGCGAGTAGCCACCAACCGCGTCTGGATGGCTGCCTTCACGCTAAGGAAAGAGTGTTCCACGCTGCGCGCAGAAGGTCCCCGCCGATTGAGTCTTCTGACCCTGGCCGCGCCCGGCCGCCGCAGGCATGGTCGGAGTTGTGGTTGGTATCTTCCGGCCTAATCGGATCGCCCGGGCGGCGTACGCCGGGTTGATAGCGCTGTCGGCCTACTTCGGCTCGATCGCGATGATCAGCGGGCTGCTGCCGGTCGGCCCATCGCTGGCGGAGCGGCTGCCGTTTCACAGTCCGGTGTTCGGCGGTATCGCGCTGGCCCTCATCGTCGGTCTCCCCACGAGCTTGGTCGCGGTTTTGTCCTGGCGCAGGCATCCGCGCACCCCGGATGCGACCGCGCTAGCCGGGCTGATGCTCGTCGGCTGGATCGCGGCCGAGTTGGCCATCACCCGTGAGTTCAGCGCGCTGCAGGTGGTGTACGCCGCGGCCGGCGCCGGGCTCATCGCGCTGGGCAACGCCGCCATCCTGCGGCAAGTCGCCGACGTGGTCGTGGCCTTGCCGTTGTTCGTGACCGCGCCGCTGTGGCGGCACTGGCACCTGCACTGGGGAGCTACCCCGGCCGAGGTCGCGGCGGCGATGCCGGGGGATGAACTGGTGCCCGTATCGCATTTCACGGCCACCCGGGCCGTCACCATCAACGCAACACCGGCGGCGGTCTGGCCGTGGCTCCTGCAGGTCGGGTATCTGCGGGCCGGTTTCTACAGTTACGACCTGCTCGACAACCTCGGCCGACCCAGTGCCGAGACGGTCCTTCCCGAGTGGCAGCACCTGCGCCGGGGCGACGTCGCCGCGCCCATGGCGAACCCGCCGACCCCGGCGACATCGTTCGTGCTCACCCAGGCAGACCCGCCGGACCAGCTTGTCTGGGTCAAGCCGGATTCGACCTGGTGCTGGACCTTGCAGCCGATGCCTGATGGACGGACGCGGCTGGTCACCAGGCTCAGGCAGCGCTACCGGGTGACCTGGGCAACTGCCGTCACGGTGATCCTGGCCGAATTCGGGGACTTCCCGATGATGCGCAGAATGCTGCTCGGCATCAAGCAGCGCGCGGAAACCGGGACGAACGCCCGCACGGAAAGTGGAGCAGGGATCTCGCCGCCTGCCCTGCTTTCCGGGCCCGGGCATCAGGAAGCCGGCGATGTCAGCCCGGGACAGGCCCGCGTCCGTGCCGCCGCAGGGCCGGATGGTATCGACCTGTACTGGCTTCCGCTCGGGGCCGGCGGCCATTCGGTGCGCTGGAACGGCGAACTCTACGAGGCACTGGCCGCGTGGCGCGAGCGACGGCCCAGTCAAGGCCTCTACCACTCGGCCCTCGAGGTGCGCCGCAGCGGCCGCCGGTACGTCATAGAGATGGCGCCGGTGTGGAATGAAGCCTCGCGCAGCCGCGGCGTCGTTTGCGAAGGACCGGTAGGTGCCCGATGGCTGGGCCGCTTCCGCGCTTTCCGGTACGAGGTGCGCTGCTGGGCCGGGGGGCGCATCCCGGACGCACTCACGGCGGTTGACAGCCCCCGGCGACTCAGTGATGATCCGGCCACCGTTGTGGAGCTGCTGCAACGGACGCGTGACGTGCCCGCGCTCACCTGGGGGCGTGACGAAATCGGTGCCGGCGAGATGTGGAACTCGAACTCGCTGGTCGCATGGCTGCTTGCGGGCAGCGGCCACGACATGGCCGCGATCACGCCACCGGCGCACGGGCGGGCTCCAGGATGGGCCGCAGGCCTGCTGCTTGCTCGCCGCGGGCAAGGCAGCGCGAACCTGCGGCATGCGCCGCCGGCGCGGACACCATGACTGTCAGGGGACCCGTGAATCGCCCCGCGGTTGCTCTCCGGCGGCGGAACCACCAGGCCGATCTGGTCGTTGCGGAATATTGGATTTTGTGATCGTCTGGGCGTGACTTAGCTATTAGCCCAGTGGCCCCCGCCGTACTGGGCGCAGCGTTGCTGCGTCGGTTGGGGGGCTTTCGTGCGCTCAGTCAGATTGGCGACTCTCCTGCGCTCCGTCCGCATGAGGGGACGGGCCAACTATGTGGGTGCTGGCGTAGCCGTGCTGGCCCTGGCGCTCACCACGGTTCCGGCGGGTGCCGGGGTGGCGGCGGCCAGCTCCGGCCGGTCCACCCGGGCGCCGGGATTAACTGCCGCCCAGCCCGCACCCCAGGACGACCCCACCGCGTCGCAGGACAACCTGCGCACCGGGTGGGATCCCAATGAACCGGGCCTGAGCCCCTCGGTCGTGCACGGCGCGAGCTTCGGCCAGGTGTTCCGTACCGCCGTCAATGGCCAGGTGTATGCGCAGCCGCTGGTCATCGGCTCCACCCTGATCGTGGCCACCGAGAACGACTGGGTTTACGGGCTGAACGCCAGCACCGGCGCGATCATTTGGTCCACCTCGCTGGGAACGCCGTACGCCATCAAGACCTGCAACAACGTTGCCCCAAACATCGGGGTCACCTCGACCCCGGTCTATGACCCGTCGTCCGGGACGGCTTATGTGATGGCCCAGGTGGTCAGCGGAACATCCGTGGCCTGGCGGCTGTACGGGATCAACATCACCACGGGCGCCCTCACCTTCCAGAGGGGAATCTACGGCAGCCCGTCCAACGACTCTCACATCACCTTCAGCACCGCGCAGCAGGGCCAGCGGGCGGGCCTGCTGCTGCTGAACGGGTGGGTCTACGCGGCGTTCGCCTCACACTGCGACCACCAGCCCTACGCCGGGTACGTGGCCGCCGTGGACCTGGCCAACAAGGCCAGTTCCACGCTGTGGACCGATGAAGCCGGGGTGACCAACAACCAGGCCGGCATCTGGCAAAGCAGCGGCGGACTGGTGTCGGACGGGCCCGGCCGGATCTTCCTCACCTCCGGCAACGGCGTCTCCCCCGCGGCTGGCCCCGGCGGCACTCCACCGGCCCAGCTCGCGGAGTCCGTGGTCCGGCTGGCGCCGCAGGCCGACGGGACCCTGGCCGCGCAGGACTTCTTCAGCCCAGCCAACGCCCCGACCCTTGACGCCAATGACCTCGACTACGGTGCCGCCGGGCCCGCCGAACTGCCGGTGGGCACCACGGCCTACCCGCACGTCCTGGTCCAGGGCGGCAAGGTCGGTCGCATATTTCTGCTGAACGCCGACAACCTCGGTGGCCGCGACCAGGGCCCCGGCGGCTCGGACGAGAACCTGTACCAGAGCCAGCCCTACGGCGGCCTGTGGGGGCATCCCGCGGTGTTCGAGGCCAGCACGTCCCCCATCCCGGCGGGTTCCTCCGGGCTTTCCGATTACGTGTACTCCGTAGGCAAGAACGACTATGTGCGGGCCTTCCAGATCGGCACCGACAGCAGCGGGACGCCGCAGCTGGCCGACGTGGCCAACAGCACGTTCCAGTTCGGCTACGGCTCCGGGTCACCAGTAGTCACCTCCAACGGCAACGACCCGTTGTCTGCGGTCGTGTGGGTGGTGGACAAGTCCGGCTCGAGCTCGAGCCTCATCGCCTTCCCGGTCGTGCCGCAGCCGGCCAAGGGCGGCGGGGTGAAGCTCCAGCAGATAGACGGAGAGCCGATCGGGACGGCCAGCAACTTCACCGTCCCGGCGACCAGCAACGGCATGGTCTACGTGGGCACCCTGGACGGTCACGTCCTCGGCTTCGGCGTCACTACCGCTGCCGCCCTGCAGCGGGCCGGGACCGGGGAGTTCGGTACCACTGCCGTGGGCTCGGCCACCACCCGGACCGCCACGGTGACCGCCTCCCGGACCGTCACCGTGACCGGCATCAACTCTTCCGCCATCACCTCACCCGACCCGTTCACCATCGGCCAGGTGACCAAGACTTCACCCAGCGGGCCGCCGGTGCCGGTTACCTTCCCGGTCACCCTGAACAGCGGTGACGCACTGCACGCGCGGGTGACGTTCGCCCCCGCCGCCCCCGGCGGCACCAGCGGCGCGGTGTCGTTCGCCACCACCGCCGGGCAGAACGTGCCGGTCAGCGTCCCGCTCATCGCCGACGCCACCCAGACCGGGCTGTACGCCACCGCACCCTCCCTGTCCATGCTGCTGTCGCTGAACGACGGCACACAGGTCGGCCCGGTACCGGTCGGCCTGCCCGAATACGCGGTCAGCACGATCGTCAACGGCGGTACGACGCCCCAGCGGATCACGAAGATCAGCGGGCCAGGCGGCCCGTTCTCGGCCAGGTTCGTGCCCCCGCCGGGGACTGTCCTGCAGCCTGGCCAGTCCGTGACCGTGCAGTTCGCCTACACGCCCAGCCAGGCGGTGTCCTCCACCTCGGCGCTCACCATCACCGGCAGCAGCGGCACACCAGCGAAGGTCAGCCTGTCCGGTGCGAGCGCGCCGGCCGTCAGCAAGTTCAGCGCTCCCCAGAGCGTCAGCTTCGGTAATGTCCCGGTCGGGCACAAGGCCACCCGGTTCATCCACATCGTCAACGCCGGCAACCAGGCGGCACTGGTCAGGAGCACCGCACTGGCCGGCCCGTTCCACGCCCCGGACCGGGTCGCCCCGGGCCTGCCGGTCAACGGCGGCTACGACCTCAGCATCCCCGTCACCTTCACCCCGGCCGCCACCGGGTACACCATCGGTGCCTACACGTTCAGCTGGACAGACAGGTTCGGCCCGCACTCCCTCACCATCCCCATCAACGGCACCGGGGTCTAGCGCCGCACCCCGGGCGGGCCGGATCGCGATCTCCTCCCGGCCAGCAGAGCAGTGGGGTCGTGACAGGTTCTGCCGCTACGGCTGCACCTGGCGTTGCGCGACGCCGGAAGATGGGGTAACTGCCCCATGCGCACGGGCCGGTTTCTGGCCATGCTCGGAAACAGCCAGCGGAGATGCCGCCTGGCTGACGAGCAGGTGAGGAGTCGACGTGGCCAGTAAAGCCGTGATCAGCCTGACCACCGGTCTGGAAGACCCAGAGAAGGTGACGGTTGCCTTCCTGGTCGCTGTGGGGGCGGCCGAGCAGGCCCGCCCGACCCTGATGTTCCTGACCAAGGAAGCCGTGCGGCTGGCCCTCGAGGGCGTCGCGCAGGGTGTGGCCTGCGAGGGGTGCCCGTCACTGCCGGAACTGACAAAACGTTACGAAGCCGCGGGCGGGCGGTATCTGGTCTGCCCGATCTGCTTCAACGCCAAGCACCTGGACGACACTGCCCTGGTGACCAGTGCATCACTGGGCGGAACGGTACCGCTGTGGGAATGGATCGGCGATGAGCCAGCAACTACGTTCAGCTACTGACCACGACATCGCCGGCCCGGCGACGGGCACGGCGGGCGAGCGCTTCGCCCACGCCCTCGCTGCGAAGGACGCGACCGCGTTCCGGGCGCTGCTGGCCGACCCGATCGACTTCCAGGCGCTGACGCCGGGCCGCCACTGGCAGGCCTCGTCGCCTGACGAGGTGGTCGGCGACGTGATTCTCGGCCGGTGGTTCGGCGCCGAGGACGACATCGAGGCGCTGGAGTCGCTGAGCAGTGCCCGGCTGCCGGGCCGAGAGCACATCAGCTACCGGCTGCGGGTACGCAATGCCGACGGTGAGCACCTGGTCGAGCAGCAGGCGTATTACAACACCGACGGCGGGCGGATCACGTGGATACGGATCCTCTGCTCGGGTTACCAGAACCTGCACGGCTAGGGTTCCGGTTCGCCGATCAGGCCATGGCTCGCAGCGTACAAGCTGGCCAGCGCACGATTCCCGGTGCCCGTCTTGGCGTAGATGTGCTCAACGTGATGGCTGGCTGTCTTCCTCGAGATCACCAGCCGCTCAGCGATCTCCCGGTTCGACAGGCCGCGGGCCAGGAGCCTGAGAACCTCGACCTCGCGGCCGGTGAGGCCATCCGGCCGGGCCTGCCTCCGGATTGCGCGATGGCCGGCGGCGGTGAGCACGGCGGCTGCCGCCTCGGCGTCGAGCCGACCGTCCTTGGCTTCGGCCCGCAGTAGGGCGGCGGCCTCGTCAGCCGTTGACGCGTGGCGGTGGGGCCGTGGCTCGGTCCGTGAGTGGTAGAAGTCGGCGGCGGCAAGCAGCCGGCCCTCCCGGCTGATGCCGCCCCCGGACAGCCCGCGCGGATACCCGGAGCCGTCAATGCGCTCGTGGTGCTGGACGGCAATCGCGGCCAGCGGGGCGAGGGCGGCCGAGCGGGCCATCATGCGCTCCGTGAGGTACGGGTGCAGCCGGACCCGCTCAGTCTCGGCGTAGCTCAGCGGGCTCTGCTTGTCCCAGATGGTGTTCGGCACGCCGAGCCGGCCCAGGTCGTGAACCAGTCCCGCCAGCCGAACCTGCCTTGCGGCCGGCTCACTCAGCCCGAACGTCCGTGCGGCCTCTCCCGCGAGATCGGCGACGCCACGTGAGTGCCCGATGGTGTAAGGCGATTTCACATCGGCGAAGTCCGCGATGGCCTCTAGCGCGGACTCGATCTGCTCCCCGCCCAACCGAACCCCGCGGGCCGGTTCTGCCCTCATCACCGCATCCCATGTGCTGGCCTTGTCCAGGGCTGCACACAGTGCTGGCGCCTCGGAAACGAAAAGGTCCACCATCGCAGGGTCGAACTGAGTTCCCCGCCGCTGGCGGGCGACCTCGATCGCGGCGCCGGTTCCGCCCGCGCGCTGAAACACCTCGACCACGTCGGCGAGCGCAACCACCCGGGACGCCACGAGAATCTCCTCTCCCCGGGCCCCTTTCGGAACTCCCTTGCCGTCCCAGCGCTCGAAGGTCTGCTCGACACTGTCGCGAACGCGCTGGGGCAGGCCGAGTCGCGCCGTCAGGTCGTCCGCAGCCCTCCAGTGGTTGTCCAGCATCGCCGCGGCAGCCTTGCGGCCCTCACCCAGGAACACCAGACCCAGCTTGGCCCGCCCCGCGCCCGACCGGCCGGCGCCGAGGTGGCGGAGCATGAACAGCGGCTTGGACGCCGCCGTCGCGAAGTCCGTCTGGCGGAAGTCGCTCTTGAGCGCCGTGTCATCGCCGAACCACTTCGCCTGCTCGTACGCGTTGACATGGCACCCGACCCAGGCGACCAGGGCTGAGTAGTAGACAACCTCTCGCTCGGCCTCATCCAGGCCCATACGCTCCGCGAGCCAGATGGCGATCAGGCACTGGCGCAACACGTGCTCCATCGGCTGGCCCATGCCCATATCCGTGGCTAGCGACAGGACAGCGAGCAACTCAGCCAGGGTCAGCCGCGCACTGGCCGGCTCTGTCATACGGCGCTCCTATGCGTCAGCCGCCTTGCGCGCCCGCTGGCACCGTTCGGGCCGGCGGGGTAGGTGCCGTAGCGCTCCCGTTCCGCACCATGGTCAGCTCGATGGCCACGATAACCGGCCGGCAGCCCCGTAACCTCGCCCTCAGCATCGGCGGGCGTTTCGTGACCGGGGGCCTGACCCGGGCATCAGGCCGGGATGGCGCCGAGTTGCTGCATCAGGGCGACGCCGTCGAACTGCGTCCAGATGTCGGTCACCCGGCCGTCCTTCAGGCGGTAGAAGTTCATGCCCTCGACCCTGATCGTCTGGCCGGAGGCGGGGATCCCCATGAGCTCCTGCTGCTGGGAACCGGTCACGACCCACCGGGTGGCGACGGTATCGCCGCTGGCCACGATGTCCTGCAGGTCCTCCTCCAGGTCGGGAAAGCTCGCCTTGAAGCCCGCAACCTTCTGCTTGAAGCCTGCCAGCGTCGGCTCTTCGCCCGGCGCTGGATTGTGGTTGACCAGGCCCGGGTCGCCCAGCTCGTCGATCGTCGCTTGGTCGCCCGCGCGAAATGCGTGCTCGAAGCGCGTGATGATCTCGATGTTGACCGTTCCCTGAGCCATGATCACTCCGTTCCTCGGGCTTGTCCCTCGCGGCGGGCCCGGTCTGCAGCGCTACCCGCATGTAGCAACTGATCAGTTGCGATAGTATGGCAACCGATTAGTTGCGTCAAGGGGCGGGCTCTCAGGATCCGCGGTGTCAGGCGCGCAGCGCAGCGCGGATCAGATCCTGCAACTCAGCATCGGGGATGCACGCGGCGTCCGCGGGTCTTAGCTTGATCGTCCCCTTTCCCGCGGCCAACCCGGGATGACGTGCCGAGAAGCCGCCGTCGCGGCTCGGCGACACATACAGCGACAGCCCATGCTTCCAAGCCCCGATGCTGAGACGACGGCGCCCGATCCGGTAGGTCGGCATCCCGTAGGACAGCAGCACTTCGGCCTCGGGGCAGGTCGCCACGATCTGCTGATGCAGGCGGTCAAACACCAGCCGGTGCTCGCCGTCCATCTCGTCGAGGTAGCGACGCACAGCCTCGTCCCCGACACCGGTCCCGGCGGTCCGCGGCTGCCCGCTCGCTTCACGGGGTGAGTTCATGCGGATAGTCCGGTGAACGGTGCTGGAAGGACAGGATGCGCGGGTTACGGATGACCCCGTCGCGGATTTCGATGGCCCGCCGGATCGTCTCGTTCGCTTCCCACCCCCGGGGGCCGGTGAGCACCGGGCGCAGATGCGGAAGCACGGCCTCGCTGATCTCCCAGGTGGCGGAGTTCCACAAGTACGACGGGCTGTGGTCCACGGCGTAATAGCAGACGTTATTGCCGACCGTGAGCATGGGCTCCGCGAAGGTGGTGGGGCGCGCCCAGCTGAAGCCCATGCCCTCATCGCAGGACACATCCACGATGAGGCTGCCACTTGCGAAGGAGCCCAGCTCGCCGGCGGTGACGAACATCAGCGGCGCATCGGTGTCCTGCAGCACGCAGTTGACCACAATGTCGTGCTCGGCGAGGAAGGCGGCCAGCGGTATCCGGCCAGTCCCGCGCAGCACATGGCAGCGGCTGGGGTCGTCGGTGTCCTGCTCGAAATGCACCATGCGCGCGGAGTGGATCGGGGAAGCGACGGCGTTGATGTCACGATGGGTCACGACATCAACGTCGTTCACGCCGTGCGCGTTGAGAGCCGTCACGGCGCCCCGGCCAGTAGCCCCGAAGCTGATGACAGCGGCCCGGAGCCGACGGCCATACTCACCCGTCGTCCCGGCGAGTTCCAGAGCGTGCAGCACCGAGCAGTAACCGGCCAGCTCGTTGTTCTTGTGAAAGACATGCAAGCTGAACGAGCCGTCGGTATTCCAGTAGTTCATCGCCTCAAAGGCGATCAGGGTCAGCCGCCGCTCGATGCTCAGCTGGGTGATCTCCTCGTCCTGGACACAATGCGGCCAGCCCCACAGGACCTGCCCAGCCCGCATCTGCGCGAGGTCCTCGGGCTGCGGCTTGGGCAGCAGGATGACATCGCATTCCGCGAGGAGTTCTTCACGACTGCGAAGCCCGGCCACGCATGATGCCAGCTGGTCATCGGGCACGCCGAACTGCGCGCCGTAGCCCCGCTCGAGATAGATACGTTCGCGCAGGCCGGCATCAATCCGGCCGACGTGCAGCGGATGGATGGCCAGCCGCCGCTCGTGCTCCTTCCGTGACCGCGATATCACTCCGAGGCTGAGCTGATCCACGCGCGCTCCCTTGCCCGAGGCCGACCGACCTGCGAAATCATCCGCCTGGCCCGCGGGCCGGGATGGCCCGCAAGCTCATGCGGAGTCTGTCACTGAAACCCAGCCAACCACGGGAAGGGCGAGATCCGTGACCGCTGGTCACTTACTCGCATGGCTCCCGGCCAGGCGTCATGCCGCTCCTTCGCCGGCTCCGGCGCGCGGATGGCGGTGCACGACAAGGCACGCGATCACTGCGGCCGCCGCCACGACCGCTAGTGCGATGAACGGGAAGGCGTCATAGGGGGCGGGCTGCCCGGGCTGGCACAGCTCGACAAACGGGACGATCAGGGTGATGGACCCAAGAGCCGGGATCACCCCATGGCGGATGGGCGAGAACGAGTCCCGGTGGCGGCGCCACATGAACACGGGAAGGGAGAGCATCGTGAGGAGGTAGACGAAGAGGATCACGATCGTCGCCATCGTTGAGCACTCGGCATACAGGCCGACCGGGTTCATCGATCCGGTGTCCCCGGTAATGAGGCGGGTCACCCACCAGACGGCGATGATCCCCAGCCCGGCGGCCGCCATGAACAGCAGCGCGTTCACTGGCGTGCCGGACCGCGGGCGAACCTGGCCGAGTCTGGCCGGCAGCAGCCCCGTCCGGCCGCCGTCGAAGAGCATGCGCGACTGGGAATCCGCTCCGGCGACCAGGGTGGCGAGCACGGAGACGATGCCGGCGATCCAGGCCAGGACAGCCGCTCCGCCGAGATAGTGATCGGCCAGCGTCAGGAACGGAACCGATGAGCGGCCAATGGTGGAGACGTCATAGCGGAAACCGGTAATGGTCGCGTAGCCGAAGAAGACGAGCATGGTCGCCGCAATCGCCACCGAGATGTAAAGAGCCCTCGGTATGGTCCGGCGCGGGTTGCGGGCCTCCTCGGCGAGCGCAGGGCCGTTTTCCCAGCCGATGAACATGAAGAGGGCCAGCGGGAAGCCTGCGGAGAGGCCGGCCAGGCCACCGCTGAGGTGCGCCCAGGAGAACGGGATGCCCGACAGGTGGGCACGCTGATCCACGAGGACCAGGAGGCAGACCGCGACCATGATCGCCACTTGAACGAGCACGGCCACGCCCACCGCACTGGCCGACAGCTTGACCCCGCGTGCGGTGAGCCAGATCGCGCCCGCGGTGAGGACCAGGGAAATCGGGCCCCACCAGGGATGCCATGAGGTGTACCGGGACAGAGTCGCCGCCACCAGTCCACCCGACATAGTGAACACGGCCGTGATCGCGACGGTATACCCCACCGTGACCAGCAGGGCCGTTGCGGCGCCGGCCCGGCCCCCAGCGCGGTCTCGACATAAGTGATGAAGCTTCCCGCCGAGGGCTCCGCCCGGGTGAACTCGGCCACCGTGAACGCCAGGAGTCCCACGGCGACGGTAGCGGCCAGGATCGTCAGCGGCGCGGCGGCACCGGCGGTAACCGCGATCACCCCGAACCCGAAGTAGAAGTCAATCCCGGGCCCGATGTTCGCGACCGTCGAGGCCGTCACGTCGGCGGTACCGAGCTGGCCGGGCTTGAGGCGGTCTCCGCTCTGGCTCACCACGTTTCCCCGCTCTGGCTCACCACGTTTCCCCCAGGCAGGGCGGCTGGCTTTGCGTCACTCAGGGCGGCCGGCTCTGCGCGCGAGGACCAGCCGGTACCGCGGGCTGCCGTCCTCGCGCCGGCCCAGAGCCGTCAGGGGCACCGTCGTCACGGTGAACCCGGATGCGCTCAGGTCGTCCCGGACCGGGTCCAGCGGGCAGGTGCGGTAGTACATGACGAACGGGGGACGCCACACGGCATTGCGGACCCGCATGGCCAGGTCGAACCCGAGCAGTGCCCAGTACCAGCCTGAGCCGACGGGCGGCGGCGCGCCGATCGGGAAGGCGAAAGCCCCGCCCGGCCGCAGCGCGCGGTACACCCCGGCGAACAGCGCGGGCCGTTCGGCGGGCAGGAAGTGCCCGAGCGCCCCGAAGCTGACCGCCAGGTCGATGGCCCCGGCGAAGGGCAGGGCCCGGACGTCAGCCCGGACCCACCCGGCGTCCGGGTCGCCGCGGCGCGCCTGCGCGAGCATGCCCGTGCTGAAGTCGACGCCCGTGACCGGTTCCTGGCATAGCGACCTGAGCACCCGCATCCCCGCGCCGGTGCCGCAGCACACGTCCAGTCCCCGGCCGAAGGGACCGAGCGGGCGCAGCGCGCTGGCGGTCGCGTCAAGCACGCCATCGGGAGTGCGGAACGGCGTGTGGTCGAACTTCGGGGCTAGCAGGTCGTAGCCGTCCTCGACCGAGGACAGCGCCTGCCTGGCCAGTTCACGCACAGACGGGCCTTCAGGCGAGAACATCGCCCCAGGGTACTTCCCGGCCGCCAGGCAGGCCGTCAGCCCCGGGATGTTCTGTCATGGTTGCCCACTCCGGCCCGCCGGGCCTTCGGCCGGGTTACAGGCGGGAGGTCAGCTCGGTCACGATGTCCGCCGCTGACTGTGGCTGTCTCGCGAGGGCGACGCTTTGCCCGGCCCACATCGAGAGCGCTTCGATGTCCCCGGTCGTCCCGGCCATCGGGGGCGCTGGCTCGTAACGGACGATCGCCTCGCCGGAGGCGAAGTGCGCGATCACGTCGCCCGCTCCTGGCCGCTGCGCGAGCGGGGGGCAGCCCGCGGCCTGCCACGTGTCGGCGGTTGAGTTGCGGAGCGCGCGGTGCGGAGAGTCGGGCCACCCGACCGAGTACAGGTTTGGGTACCGCTGCGGGTCGGTCTCGGCCGCGGCTATCAGCCGGCGCCGGTAGTCCTCGTGGATCGGCATCTCCTCGGCCAGCAGGAACCGCGTGCCCAGCCACGCGGCCTGGGCGCCCAGGGCGAGCACCGCGGTGACTCCGCGGGCGTCACCGATCCCGCCCGCCGCAATCACCGGCACCGGCGCCACCGCGTCCACCACAGCAGGCACCAGCGGCAAGGTCGCGACGGTACCCCACACGTGCCCGCCAGCCTCCCAGCCCTGCGCGACGACCACGTCCACGCCGGACGCGACGGCCCGCCGTGCCTCCTCGGCAGTGCCGACCGTGTGCAGGACAATTCCCCCGGCGTCGTGCACCTGCTCGATGTAGCCGCTGGGATCACCCAAGAAAAACGACACGATCCGCAAGCCGGCCTCGAGGGCCTGGTCAAGGCGGCGGTGGTGATCTTCGGTGAGCACGAGGTTGCCGCAAAACGGCCGCGCGGTCAGCGCCGCCGTCTCACGAACGACGGCTCCGGCGTCTTCTGACCAGGTCAGCGTCACCATACCGAGCGCGCCGGCATTCGAGACCGCCGCGGCCAGCCGGGGAACCGCAACCATGGGCGCCAGGACGATCGGCTGTTCAATCCCGAGCAATTCGCACACCGGTGTGCGCATCGCGTTCATCCCTGGCCCGGCTCGACATATGAGGTCGGCATTGACCCGGGGGACCGCCGGTCCCAGCCGTGAAAGTGCGAAAAGTCGCTCGCGTCCCAGGCCTCGCGCAGCCCCGGGGCGCTCAGGTCCCAGTCCGGGCGGATCTCGGCGGTAGCGGCGCGCAGGTCACGCCACAGGTCGTAGAACGACGGGCGGCCCCAGAACCAGTAGCCGTTATAGACACTGTGAACGACCAGCCCCGGCTTGAGCACCAGGGTGTGCGGGATCATGGGGTTGTGCTCAGGGTCGGTGTACTCGGCGATGTCGAGGTCCTGCTGGACGGTCCGGCCGGGATCGGACAGGAAGGTCCACTGGGCGCCCACTGACGCGCGGAATTCCTGCAGGGTGTGATGGTCGTCGGTGGCGATAGTGGCGATCTGGGTGTAGGCCACCGCGACCTTCGGGTAGTTGGCCGCCAGCTCCAGGTGCTGCTGGTGCTCTTTGGGGCAGTAGTTGCCGCGCGCCAGGGTGAGGATGAGCGGATCACGGCCCTGGAGCTCGCTCAGCGTACGCACCGTGCCGGTGTGGTCCGGGAGAGCGTAATCAGGGAAGATGCCGCCGGGTCTGATGTCAGGACGCATCGGATGACTACCTCTCACAGCATCGAGGGCCCAATCTGCCATGGTGCCACTGTCAACTGGGTCACAACAACGCCGTTGTACCCGCAAGCATTAGACCGACACCCACAGTAACCGCACCGGCCCGGGCGGGAGGCTGGCGGCAGCGGGGATTCGAGCAGCGGCAGGATCGCGACCGCCGGCATCAGCTTCCGGGCTGCGTGCTGGCTTCCGCTGCAGCGATGGCCGGGGCGAGCAGCGCCCGGATCGCGGGCCCTAGGTAGCCCACGAGTTCCTCTCGCGTGAGTTCGGCCAGGGCGCCCGTGCGGGCGACGTGGCGGGCGAACGTCACGCCGATGAGGAGCGAGCTGAGCAGGTCGGCGTAGGCCTCCGTGCCCGGGCCGAGCACTACGCGGAAGGCCCCGGTGATCTCGCGTTCCATCGCCGCGTACAGCGGCATCGCCACAGCCTCCCCCGACGCTGCGCTGCGGATCAGGGCGACAAGCGCGTGCTCGCCGCCCGCGGACTCGGTTTCCGCCACGAATACCGCCGCGACGCGGTCCGGGAGCGTGCCCAGGTCGCCGGGCACGACGCCCGCTACCACGCGCGGCCCGGGCAGCGCCTCGATGAGAAGCTGCTCCTTGGTGCCAAAGTGCCGCATGACCAGCCCGTGCGTGACCCCGGCCCGGCGGGCGATCTCGCGGATGGTCGCGCGCGCGTAACCGCGCTCGCTGAACACCTCGCGCGCCGCTTCGAGGATCGCCTCGCGCGACGCCTCCGGGTCTCGCCGGTGCCTGCGCGGCGGGCGGTCTGGCCCACTCTCCATGCCGCTAAGTATACAAGTGGTCATTAACGCCTGCCCGGTGATACGGTGCTTAATGACCGTCTGGTCATTAGTGGCTCAGCGGTGCCTCACCTCAGGGAAGGATCTCCATGTCCGACACGCCGCGACCACACCGCCAGCCATCGCCAGTCCGGCTGTTCGCGGCCGCCATCGCGGCCGCCGTGGTCAGCTTCGTCCTGACCCTCTCGTTCGGCTTCGCCGATCATGCCCCTTCGCCGCATGGCGTACGGATCGCCGTGGCAGCACCAGCAGGTTTCGCTGCGGAGCTGACCACCGGGCTCACGCATGCGGCACCGGGCGGCTTCACCGTCGTGGCCGCGCCGTCCGCGCTCGCCGCGATCGGCAGCGTCCGCTCGCAGTCGGCGGCCGGAGGCCTGGTCACCGGCGTGACCGGCCCCGTGACGATCGTGACGGCGGGCGCGGCGGGACTGAGCCAGCAGCAGGCCATCACGGCGGCCCTCACGGCCGCAGCGACCGCGCTCCATCGCCAGGCCCGTCTCCTTGACCTCGCGCCACTGCCGGCCAGTGACCGGGCGGGCCTGTCTGCCTTCGTCTTCGAGCTCGGCCTGCTCGTCCCGAGCGTGATCGGGAGCGTCGGCCTGTTCCTGCTCGGCCGGCGGTTCCGGCTGTGGTGGCGGGTCACCGCCGCGGTCCTCTTCGCCCTGCTGGCCGCATGCGGCAGCGTGCTCGCGCTTGACGCGATCTTCGGCACCCTGACCGGCGCGAGCGCCGCCCTGATCGGCGTCGGCTTCCTCGGCTCGCTGACGTTCGTGGCTTTCGTCACCGCCTGCCAGGCTGTCACCGGGCTGCCGGGAACCGGCCTGGCCGCGCTCGCCTTCGTCTTCATCGGGAACGCCGTGTCCGGCGGGACGGTCCCGTTCGCGTTCCTGCCCGATGGCTTCCGCCAGGTAGCGCCATGGCTGCCCAACGGCGCCATCGTGTCCGCCGCGCGCGACGTGGCCTACCTGCCGCAGAGCAATCTTGGCCATCCGCTGCTCGTCCTCGGGATCTGGCTAGCCGGATCGCTGGCCGTGCTGGCCTGCGTAGACCTGCTGCACCTAGCCGAACGCCGCCGCGCGCCGGAACGGAAGGCCGAGATCTACGCGACGCCAGGCACGACACACGTGCGGCGACGGCTCGCGCTCCGGCGGGCGGTGGCGCCCTGGCCGACTCGGTAATCGCGATCCGCGGATGGGTTCATCCGTCGGGGCCAGGGATCGGCTCAGCCAGCGCCGCCCGCGAGGCAGGCGCCGGGAAGGGGTCGGCAAAGTACTGGGTCTCGTGCGTGACCAGATCGCCGGTGAGCGCCATGACGCTCACTGAGTAGGTGGGAACGCCGTCATAGGTGATCACGCACTCGCTCACCCACAGGTCGGCGCCGCCCCGGATCCGCAGGACAGTGAAGTGGCGTTCAGCCGGGTGCCCGCCGCGCTGCGCCGCGATCTTTGACCGACCGCGGAAGCGCTCCCCGGACTGCGGGTAGTCCAGGATCGCATCTTCGGCGTAGATCGCGTGCTCGGTGTCGGTGTCCCCGCGCTCGGAGGCCTCCCAGTGCTGCTCCAGCCGGGCCCGGGTCCTGGCGTCACGATCCATGGTGCTTGCCTTCCTTACGTGCTGTGCGCAGTCCGGCGCAGGCCTGACCGGCCGCCGCCACGGACGCCTGACTATTGTCGCCCACGCCTCCGAGGCTGCTCTGCGCCTGGGTTCCGCAGCCGCCCCCTAGCGCCAGATCTTGGTGAACAGCCAGAACACGGTTCCCGTGCCGCGCCGTACCCGGGATGGGCGCCGGGCAGGTCACCGGCATGGAGGCGCGGATGACCGCGAGCCCCTGGGTAAGGTCTAATTCCGGACAACGACGATGACAGTAAACCGCGTCTGGCCCGGCTGGCACCGCAGAGCCTCACCGCAGGTAGAACGGCTGGCCGTGATGACAGCCTTGCCGTCGGTGAGGGCATTGAAATCGGCCCGCACGGGGGTGCAGCCGAGGCCAGGTAGGTGAGGACAGCTACTCGGCCTAGCTAGCAGCACTGGTGGTCCATCCTGCCGTAGCACGCCTGGCGCCGAACTGCCGGTCACGTTCCAGTAGCTGCTTGAGAGAATCAGCTCGATCCGATCTCCAGCCCTGGCGGACACCGCCTTGCCATTGGCGTTATCGCGCACCACGATCACCGTAGGGCCGCCAGCGGCGGGGCCGCCAGCGCGGGACGAAGCCGTTCCGCACCCGGCAGACGTCATAACGCTGACGGCAGATACCGCCACTGCCATCGCCATCAGCCGATGGCGTTGGGCAAAGCCGTAGAACAACACTGGTTCTCCCTCGCGCACTGGCTATGTCCTTGGACGGCTCCGACAGGCAGGCGGTTCCGGTCACCGCAACGTGACTACTTACCGTGGCCTGAAACTTACCGTGGCCCTGAAACGCGGGCGTGCGTGATCGCCGGTGGGAGCGAGAGGATGATCTAGGCCCTCTTGGCCCAGGAGAAGTCTCTAGCTAGCTGGCGGATAGCTAGCTAGAGGCCTCTCCTTGAGATAGACCTGGGCGGATCCGCACTGGCTACCCGGTGATCTTCAGTGACTGCTTGGACACAGGCCCGGCGCCGGCGCCAGGGAACGCCGATCCGACACCGCTGAACATCACCAGCGTGACGGTGTACCGTCCCGGCCGCTTGTACACGTGCGTCGGAGACTGGCCCGTACCGGTGGTGCCGTCGCCGAATTCCCAGAGATACGTCAGCACCGGCTGCGCGCTGACCGTGCCCAGCGCGGAGAAGCTCACTGGCCGTCCTGCGGACGAGTGCGCCGGTCCGAAGCTGAAGCCGGTGGTGATCCCGCCCTGACCGGTGGTGACGATGCCGCCGTTGCCGGTGGACGTGCCGTCCTTGGCCATGATGGTCAGGCCGACGGAGTAGGCGCCCGCAGACGGGAAGGTGTGCGAGATAGTCGGCGTCGTCTGCTCGACCGTCTGCGCGCCGAAGGCGTCATTGAACTGCCAGACGTATTCGGCAACACCGCCCGGTGCGCTCGAGCCGCGGGCGTCGAAGTTCAGGGTCAGCCCGGAGCCCGCGGTGACCTTGAACTTCGCGTGCGGCCGTGCCGCCGCGGGCGTGAGCCGCTGCAGGCACGAATGGGTCTGATTGCTCCACTCCTCCTGGAACCAGTAGAAGTGGCCATTGATCACCTGGTTGTACTTGGCGCCGTTGGTGCCGTCCCCAGCGGGGTGCCGTACATGGCCGACGCACTGATCGCCGACCTCTTGCCCCTGGTTGGCCCCGGCGCCGTTGGTCCAGGCGTCGTTAGGCAGCGGATCGGTGACCGATTCGTTCTGCTCGTGGCTGAGCCCGCCGTTAATCTCACCATCGGCGATGCCATTGGGATTGTTCCCGTCCTGGCACAAGGGGTTGGTGGCGTCGAACGGGTCATTGGCATAGATCAGCATCGGCGACAGGCTGGTGTTCTGGTGATAGGCGCAAAAGAACGCAAGGTTGCTGGGCTCACCCGCTGAGCAGCCACCGAAGCGGTGGATTCGCGTTCGGGTCATTGCTGAAGCAGCTCTCGACATGCGGAGGCGTGAGCAGGAAGTACTCGTGGCTGAGGTCGGTCTTCAGGCCGCGGGAGGCGACGAAGTGCTCGAGCTCTGTCTGGATCTGGGCGTCGGTCAGGCACCCGGTCACCGGCGCGGCCGCCGGGCACTCGGTTGGCGGGTACGGATCGGTGTCGACCAGCGCACCACCGAAGGTCGTCTGGTACCGCGCGAATGCGCCGGTCAGGTCGTTGTACTGGGCCGACACCGAGTCGACGTTCTGATGGCCGCCACTATCGTGGGCCAGGTCCGTGAAGAAGGTCCGGAGACCGGAGACATAGCCCGCCGGGTACGCCGACAGGCCTGCCGGGCTCCAGAGCACCATGTAGTCGGTGTTCGACGGCATCACCGGGCCGCCGTTGTAGTCCATGTTGGTGAACACCTGGTCGAAGCCGGTTCCCTTCGACCCACGGAGCGGAACGTAGGCTATGGGGTGGGCTGCCGCACGTAACGACGGCGACGACGCGGCGGCCGCGGTGCTCACCGGCATGGCCAGCTGGGACCCGGCGAGCGCAATGGCGGCGCACGCAACCAGGAAAATCCCCGACGGACGGATACGCATGTGTCGTCCTTCCCCGTCCCGCAATCCAGGGGCGGATTACCTCAGTTTCCCAGGCGACCCCGGGCAGCCCGCGACGAGGACACTACCACAGCGGACTACGCTCCGGAATAGGCCGCTGCCTAGTACTAAATACAGGTCTGCAGGCCATGTTCAAAGCACCGGGTGAGGACTTACGGTCATTTCTTAACCATCGCGTGAACGACAGCCCCGGCACCCCAAGAGCAGGCACACGGACGACTCCGGCTACGCCCACGTCTACCTGCACGGCCCCTGTACGGGCACGTAAACGTCGGCGTAGCCGGAGCCGGGTCGTGCTCGGCGACCGCAAGCGGATGCGGGACGTGCCCGAATCCGGTGGCGGGCTCGCTAGATGCCGGAGCAGCCCCCTCCTGCTGCTCCGGCATCTGCTGGTACGGGCGTGATCTTCCAGCGGCCCGCCGGCCACATCGGCCGCCGCCATCCGGTCGCCAAAGGTCTCGATCACCGCAGGCTCGGCAGCTGCGTCGTCACTGATGGCGCTGGCGGCCCGGCTCGCCACCCGGCTTTCCAGGTCGGCGCCCTCCAGGTCGGAGCGGATCATGCCATCACCTCGGCCAGCACCTGCTGGGTGGTGAGTTCGTGCCCGTGGGAGCTGCGCGCATGCTCGCGGATAGCGGCGACAAGCTGGTCAAACTGGTCGTCGCTAGCGACCCGGAACTCAACCCCGCAGGGGCAGCGGCCGACGTGCCCGGCTAGCGCACGTCCGGTGAAAGCGAGGTCAAGCGCGACGCACGGCTCGTCCCCTTCCACCCAGGCGTCGTGACCCGCCGACACCACGTGCGCGTCACCCGGGCCGAAGTTGTATTCGCGGCCGTCGTCCATGCGGGCGTGGAGCCGGCCGGAGATGATGTAGCCGGTGTGGGCCGCCTGGCAGGCTTCCGTGCCGACGACCGGCTTGACGTCGGTTGACCACTTCCAACCAGGCTGATACACGGTGCGGGCGATCGTGACACCGGGCAGGTTGACCACGTTGAGCGAGGCGTGTTCGAACACGTGTCGCTCATCGGGCGTCTCGATGTTCTTGACGGCCACGACTAGTTTCGTAGCTTCGAGCATCCGGTGTTGCCTTCTCTTGGCCTGGCTGGCCAGGCCAGCATGCACGCCGGCCGCCTGCCGTCACATCGGGAACAACACGTAGATGCCAGCCGGGGCTACGTAGTGGCCGAGGGGGGGAAAGCTGGCTGAGAGTCGCGGGCCGCGGCCTGTGATGCGGCCGCCACCAGGCCAGTTCGGGAGGGGGCGCCGGTCTTGCGCAGCAGGCTCTCGACGTGCTTCTCCACGGTCCGTGGCGACAGGTGCAGCCGTGCCGCGACCTGCTTGTTGGCCAGCCCGCCGCCGACGAGGCGCAGCACGTCCGCCTCCCTGGCGGTGATTCCCGCCGCCACCCAGGGATTGGGCTGCGACTCCTTGAGCAGTTCGCGGCAGCGCTCGGCCAGGCGGGGCAGGTCCCGGCGATCAAATCCTGCCTCGGCCTCGGCCAGCCAGCGAAGCGGGTCGCCCCATCCGTCGGCGAGGGCAGCGGGGGCAGCGCAGAACCTCGCCAGCTCACCCCAGGCCTCGCAGTTCGTGAAGCCAACGTCGCAGCCCGCCGCCAGTTCGTTGGCCCGCTGCCGCTGCCCGGCTCGCCCGGCCAGAACCGCCTCGGCATAGCCGATGAGGCTCCGGTTGTGGCGGATGGCGCCGACGCCCAGCCGGCGGGCCTCCTCGATCGCCCGTGCCGCCCGGTGATCACCCAGTGAGGCCAGGAGCAGCGGCCATAGCGCCCGAAGCCCCGCGGGTTCGGCATGCGGGAGGCGGGCCAGGATCACCATCCCCCGGGCGTAGGGTTCCACGGCCGCCGCGGCCTCGCCACCAAGCAGAACCACTGCTCCCCGGCTGGCCCAGCAGATGCCCTCGACCATCTGGTCGTCCGGAGCGGCGGCGATGGCGCGGGCGGCGTAGCGCTCTGTCTGCCCGGCGTCGGCGCGCATGCTGGCGCTGCCTGCAAGTACCGCCAGCGCTTTGGCCCGGACCTGGTCCAGGCCGAGCCGCTCGGCGAGGCCGACGGCGGCCTGCGCGTGGGCATCACACGTGTCCAGTTCCCAGCGGCAGGTGAAGCCCGCGGCGAGCTGGAGATCCAGAATCGCCACGGTACTCAGCGCACCCATCTGCTCGGCAGCGCGCCACGCCTCGGACAACCGCTCCACTCCGGCATGATCAAGGAGGTCGATGGTGCCCAGCTCGTGCAGGGCGCGCAGCCGCCACAACGGCAGGCCGACCGCCTCCGCGGTGACCAGCGCGCTCTCGAACGCCGTGCGGGCGGCGCTGAGATCACGCAGCCGGTGGCTCCGGCCGATGAGCTCCAGCGCATGACAACGGACATCCGGAGCACTGCCCTCGGCGGCGAGGACGCCCTCGGCGAAAAGCCGGGCCTCATCGAGGTCATCGGCGGCGAAGGCCACCTCGGCATCGATGACGCCCATGCGGGCGCGCACGCCAGCCGGCGGGGCGGTCCCGGCCAGGCGCCGGGCGGCGCCGAGGTGGTGGCGGGCCATCTCCCACCGCGAGGCGCCCACCGCCGCCTGGCTGAGGCGAAGATGAACCTCCGTCCGGAGTTCCGCCGCCTCGGCCCCGAGCCGGGTGATGAGATGGCCGCCGGCCGCCGCAGCCTCCTCAACCCGTCCGGCCAGGGCGAGCGCTTCGACCAGCAGAAGTTCTGCCTGGTCCCGCTCGGGAGTGCCTTCGAGGAGGTCAGCGGCACGCCGTAGGGTGCCGATCGCCGTGGCCAGCGCCCCCCAGGACAGCGCCTGGCCGCCGGACTCGCTCAGCAGCGTCCCGGCCCGGCGGCGGTCCCCGGCGCGGTTCGCCAGCTCGACGGCCAGCTCGCGCAGGCCGCCTTCCAGGCGCGGGGGTGCGGCGTCCAGAACGGCGAGCGCCGCCGAGGCCTGGGCCCGCTGGCGGGGTGGCAGCATGGTATCGAGCACCGCCTCGCGGGTCAGCGCGTGCCGAAAGCGGAAGGCCGTGCCGTCGGCGCTCACCAGCAGTTGCTCGACAGCGAGCCCGAGCGTCTCCGCCACCAGGGCCGCGGTCTGGCCGCTCACGGCCGGGAGCAGTTCCCAGTCGAAGTGGCGGCCGAGGATGGCAGCCGCCTCGATCACCGATCGCTGCGGTTTACTGAACCCGGCCAGGCGCTCGCGGACCGTCTCGGTGAACGACTCCGGCAGCCCGGGCGACGCCAGCAGGTCTTCCACCAGCAGCGGCACTCCTTCGGCGGAGGCCTGCACCCGGCGCAGGAGTCCCGCGTCTGCTCCCGGGACGCAGGCCTGGACCATGCGCGCCATGTCCTCATCGCTGAGCCGGTCAAGAGCGAGGTGAAGCACGCCGGGCCGGCCCCGCTGCCGGCGGGCCACTTCCAGTGCGGCCGACGGCCGGTTGGCGCGCAGGGTAAGTACGCACAGCAACGACTCGCCATCAAGGTGCTCGCCCAGGTACTCCATCAGGGCCACGGTGTCCGGGTCCGCCCAGTGCAGGTCCTCTAGCACTATGACCAGGCCCTGGGGCGCGAGCCGCCGGAGCAGCTGGATCAGCGCCTCACCGCGGATCCCAGGTGAGACCTCTCCACTTGCCGGAGCGCGGCCAGCCATCCCTGGCAGCAGCGCGCTGAGGGCGGGCAGCCAGGGCTCCATCGTCGCGTCATCGGGAACGGCCCGGTCCCGGAGGAGCTGCACAAGCGCGTCCGTGAGCGGCCGGTAAGCAGCGGTCACTGACTGCGGCACTGCCCGGCTGGTAACGACCCGGAAGCCACGGCTGGCCGCCCGGCTGGCCGTCTCCAGGGCCAGCCTCGACTTGCCGATCCCCGGCTCCCCGGTGATCACTACACACCCGCCGTGCCCGGCCATAGCGGCCGTCAGCGCCGCGTCGACCGCCTCCAGCGCGGCGTCCCTGCCGATCACGACCGGGCACAATACCTGCGGCATCAGCCTAGTCTGTCAGCAATCCCTCGATATCGAAGAAGGGTCGTCGGTTTCCGGAACGGGCGGCGCCAGAGTCCCCGGCGAATCTGGTCGGGCGGTGATGCGCGGGGAAGGCCCATTCCCCCGGCGACGACCTCGGGCCGGCGAGTCGTCCTACTGGCCGCCGGGCAGCGCCGCCGGGTAGTTCTGCTGGAGGAAGGTAAGCAGGCCTTCCCGGACTTCCCGGCACAGTGGCGCGATGGCGTCGCCATCGACAGCCGTGACCGCCGCGATGAGCTTCACTGCCGAGCCGGTCGCATCTTCGACGAAGATGTCGCCAGGGCTCCTGTCCCAGTGTGAGGAGCGTTCGAGTATCCGGCCGAGTTCCTCACGCAAGGCGCTGAGCAGGGCATGGAGAGGCGCGTGGCCGTCGACCGCCATTTCCACCACGCCGCTGACGCGGGCGCCCTTGTGCGTCCAGTTCTGGAATGGCGTCGTCGTGAAGTAGGTGCAGGGCAAGATCATCGTGGTGTTGTCCCGCAGGCGCACGGCGACGTACGTGAGGGTGATCTCCTCGATGCGGCCCGTCAGCCCCTGCACGACGACGATGTCATCGATGCGGATCGCGTCGGTGAAGGCGATCTGGAGACCAGCGAACAGGTTCCCGATAGTTGTCTGCGCAGCCAGTCCGGCGATTACTCCGATCAGGCCAGCCGAGGCCAGGATGCCGGCACCTATGTCGCGCAGCGGCGGTATCGTCCACAAGATCGCGGCGATGGTGACCGCCACGATCAGGGCCTGGACCACGCGCGTGACAAGGATGATCTTCGTCCGGACGTGGCGGGAACGGCGATCCCCGAGCCCATCCTCAGGAAAGCGGGCCAGCAGGGCCCGTTCAATGCCGACCGCGACCACCGTGAGCAGCCATCCGACGATGGCGATCGCTGCGAGGCCGAGAAGGTGCCCGGCACGCCCGGCCCATTGGCCCTGCGCGGCCGCCCCTGCGAGGACTGCGCGGATGGCCAGCACGACGAGTAGCACGGTGAGCGGCGCCCGCCAGAGGGGCCGCCGCCCGACTTGCAGATTGCGGCGCGCGGCGAGCCGCCTGATCGCGATCGTGACCGCCACGCCGACCACGAACGCGATGGCGGCCGCCACGATGCAGGCGATGATGACCGTCAATGCCGAAGCGTCGTTCAGCTCAGGCATCGACATGTGCTCCTGGCTCTAGTCGGTGACGGTGAGCCTACAGCGCCGGGCATCGATTGAAATGCCGGCCCGAGCGGCTAGGAACGACCTGATCCCGGCGAAGCGTTATCGGCCGGGGGTGGATCCCGGGAAACGAGGCGCAACCCAACCCGGGCCGCGGGGATACGTTCTTGCTCACGGGCCAGGAGCGTCATCGCGCGCATGTCGGCTACCGTGGGCCGGTTCACATCCAGGGCTCGCGGCCACAGGCGGGCATAACGCACGGCGGCGACCTCGGCCGCGTAGACCAGCGCCTGGTTGACCAGGTAGAGCAGGGCGAACATGCCGGCCACGGTGGCGAAACTCCCGTAGACGGCCCCGGCCTTGCTCACCAGCCTCGCCAGCAATGGTGCACCCAGATTGAGCGCCAGGGTCACCGCCGCGGCGCCCAGGACGGCGGCCGGCCAGAGGGCACGGACCGGCGCGGGTCGCGCGAGCAGCAGCCTGGCGCCAAAGAGCAAGACGGCGAAGATGACCACCGCGGACCCGAGCACTGCCGCAGCCCGTTCCGCTTCGGGGAGGCGGGGCAGCGCGGTGACCACGACGGTCAGCGCGCCAACCGCCAGTGCCCCCAGCAGCAGCGCCACCAGCAGCCCGAACACCCGGACGTACCGGGACGCGAACCCGGCCCGAAGGCGCCTGGGGACGCCGGCGACATGGTTCAGCATCTGGTACGCGGAGAACACGACACCGGTTCCAGAGAACAGCAGGCCGATCAGGCCAGGCAATAAACGGGACGGTCAACGTCGGCAAGGAAGTCACCGAATTCTCAACCGTGGATCGCAGCGCCGCCGGGACGGTCTCAGTGATGAGCCGCTGGCGCAGTTCTGGGTTATCCGCCAGCACCCGCGACAGAATCGCCACGCCGAGCAGCAGCAACGGGAAGATGCTGAGGAAACCGTAGTAGGTGATCAGCGCGGCCTCGCGCCCGCCGTCATCGTCTCCGTACTTCTTGATCACCGCGTAAGGGAAGCCCAGGAGGCCATGCCTGCGCTGCACGCGATCCGCCCAGGCGATGATCCGGTTCACCCGTGCGCTCACGCCTTCGAAGAAGTGCATGCCCCAGCCTTCCTGTCATCACGCCCGGAAATGTCATCATCGCCGGGCGAGCACGGCGTCGGGCCGACACCATCCGGCAGGCGCCGGATGCGGCAGGTTCGGTCCTGGCGGTCTGCACCGCACTCAGTTCAGGCCGTCTGAAACCCCAGAACCCTAGTGAAGCTCCCTCCAGGAAACGACCGCTGCCACGATCGCCACGCCGGAAGCGCTCACCGAGTCCCGTCTCGGCCTAGCTGAGGGGTGGTACAGCGGGAAGGTCAGGAGGCGGGCCGAAGGCGGCGGCCCACTGGGCGCCGGTTTCGCCGCGGAAGGCGGTGATGGCGGCGCCGACCGTCGGATAAAAGTGGTGAGGGTCGATGGTCCGGGTGAGCCCGTAGCGTTCGATCTTGCGCCGTACCGGGTCCTTGAGCTCGGCGAACACCAGGCTGATGCCCCGGGCGTTCAGTTCCTCGTCCAGGTCGGTCAGCATGTCGGACGCGGTGGTGTCCACATCGGTCACGGGCTCCGCCGCGATGAGGATCCAGCTGGGCTTCGGCTCCGCCTTGGCCAGCCGGCGGATCTCGTCGCGGAACGTGGTGGCGTTGGCGAAGAACAGCGGGCCGTCGAATCGGTAGATCACCAGGCCAGGCAGGTGCCCAGCGCCGGGATACGAGCGGATGTCGTGGTATCCCTCCACTCCCTCGACGCGTCCGAGCACCGTGGCGTAGGGCCACCAGGCCCGCCGGAAGACGTTGAGGATGGACAGCGCGACCGCGATCGCGATCCCGGGCAGCACGCCCAGCAGGGCGACGCCGAGGAACGCCGCGATCGACAGCAGGAACTCGGCCTTGCGCTGCCGCCACAGCCGCAGCGTGGCGGGAATGTCGGCCAGGGACAGTGATGCGGTGATCACCACCGCGGCCAGGGTCGGCTGGGGCAGGTTCCGGAACAGGCCCGGGATCAGCACGATCATGAGGATGATCAGGACGGCGCCGATCACCCCGGTCAGCTGGGTCTTCGCCCCGGACCGTTCCGCCACTGCCGTCCGCGACCCGCTGGTGCTGACCGGAAATCCCTGGAACAGCCCGGCGGCCAGGTTCGCCACTCCGATGCCAATCATCTCGCCGTTACCGCGGACCTCCTGCCCGCTGCGGGCCGCGAACGCCGACGCGGTGGAGATCGTGTCGGCCAGCGAGACCAGGGCGATTCCCAGCGCCCCAGCGAACAGAGGACCGAGATCGGACAGGCGGACGGACGGGATGGTGAACGGCGGGAAACCCTTGGGGAGCACGCCGACCAGGCTGACGCCATGGTCGGCCAGGTGAAAGACCGTGGTCGCCGCGATCGCCAGCACGACGGCGATCAGCACGGCCGGGACCTTCGGCAGCCAGCGCTGCAGCACCAATATCAGCACGACCGCCGCGATCCCGACGGCGGCCGCGGCCGCAACCACATCGCCGTTCGCCAGGCCCTTGGCGAACCCGGTGATTTCACCGATCAGGCCATCAGCCTCAACCTTGAACCCGAGCAGCTTCGGCAGCTGCCCGATGAGGATGGTCAGCGCCAGGCCGTTCATGTAGCCGATCATCGTCGGCTTGGAGATCAGGTCGGCGATGAAGCCGAGTTTCGCCACCGCCGCCAGGATCATGATCCCCGCGACCATAATCGCGAGGATCGACGCGAGCGCGACCGCGCGTTTCGCGTCGCCTTTGGCGGCCATCAGCGGCAGGATCGTCGCGGCGATCATCGGCCCCAGCGAGGAATCCGGGCCCAGCACCAGGATCCGCGACGGCCCGAACGCCGCGTAACCGAGCAGGCACAAGATGGACGTGTACAGGCCGGTGATCGGCGGCAGACCCGCGAGTTCCGCGTACGCCATGCCCTGCGGGACCAGCAGGGTGGTCAGCACCAGCCCCGCGATGACGTCCTTCAGCAGCCACTGCCGGCGGTATGACGAGATCACCTGAAGCCCGGGCACCCAATGGAACACGGACACCCCCAAGGCCCTGGTCATACACCGTAATGGCAATTTCGTCCGTCCGGACAAACCCGGCATCACCCCCACCGGGTGACGGCCCGGGTGCCGAAGCAGGCGATCGTGGCGGGATGACTCCCCGCTCAAGGCCAGTCCTGAGCCTGGCCGACCTGGCCCGCCGGAGGTAAACGACATGGCCAAGAAGAAGAAGCACAAGCAACGTTCCCGCGAGGATCAGGCGCCGCCGGGCGCTGCGGGGCTGGAGGCGGGGGTGGGTCCGCCGGTGAAGATGAAGCGCAAGGAGTATGAGCGCCAGATGCGGGTGCTGCATGGTGAGCTGGTGGCGATGCAGGAGTGGGTGAAGGCGTCGGGGGCGAAGATCTGCATCGTGTTCGAGGGCCGGGATACTGCCGGGAAAGGGGGGACGATCAAGCGGATCACCGAGCGGGTCAGCCCGCGGGTGTTCCGGGTGGTGGCGCTGCCCGCCCCGACCGGGCGGGAGAAGTCGCAGATGTACATCCAGCGGTACCTGCCGCACTTCCCGGCCGCCGGTGAGGTGGTGATCTTCGACCGCAGCTGGTACAACCGGGCGGGGGTCGAGCCGGTGATGGGTTTTTGCACGCCGCAGGAGACCGGGCGGTTCCTGGCCCTGACCCCCGGGGTCGAGAAGGCCATGGCCGATGAGGGGATCTTGCTGCTGAAGTACTGGCTGGAGGTCAGCCCCGGTGAGCAGACCCGGCGGCTGGAAAGCCGGATCAGCGACCCGCGGAAGATCTGGAAGCTCTCAGACATGGACCTGAAGTCCTACCGCCGCTGGTATGACTACTCCCGGGCCCGCGACGCGATGTTCGCCGCCACCGACACCGCGTGGGCCCCCTGGTACATCGCGCGGACCGACAGCAAAAGGCGCGGCCGGCTCAACATCATCAGCCACCTGCTCAGCCAGGTCCCCTACACGCCACTGACCCCCCGCGACATCACCCTGCCCAGACGCCAGCCAGCCCACGGCTACACCCAGCCAGACCTGCCCCTGCACTACATCCCGGCACCGTTCTAGACGGGGCTGCCCCGCGATCCCGGTGTGGTGCCGATCCACCAATGGCGCCCTGATCCTGGCGCGGTCGCCCCCCTTCCGTCCCCGCGCTGGGTGGAGTCGGAGAGAAGCCGTGAGCAGGCCCCCGGCGGATCTTGCCCCTCGGATTGCCCCCGCGAGCCCAGGCCAGACGGGAGCCTACGGCCAGACGACGGGGAACAGGGGATGATCCAAGGCCGCGCCGGCCGGGAGCTGGGATTCGAGGCCATCGAACGGCGGCGAGGTGCGCCACCGTCGCGGCGCGTGCCGCGCATCGGCCGACAGGTAGCGCAGCGATAGCACCCGGCGGCGGCCGCGGAACGGGAACCCCGGCGCCCCGTGCACCGTCAGGAAGTCGAAGAAGATCGCGTCGCCCGGCTCCAGCTCGAACCGGCGGATGTCGAAGGCGTCCCGGTCGGCCTCGATGTCCGGCAGTTCGGCCAGGCTTCCGTCCGGGAACCACTTCGCCTCCCCGGCCAGGAACGTCCGCGGCATGAGCCAGGGCCCGCGGTGCGAGCCGGCCAGCAGCTCCAGGCAGCCGGCCGCGGGCACCGGGTCCACCGGTATCCAGGCGCTGACGCCGTGCCCGTCAACGTTGTAGTAGGGCTGGTCCTGGTGCCAGGGGGTGCGCTGCCGGGTTCCGCCTTCCTTCACCAGCACATGATCGTGGTAGAACCGCACCTGCGGCGTTCCCATCAGCGCCGCAGCGATCTGCGGCACGCGGGAGTGGCGGGCCAGCTCCTCGATCTGCGGGACGTCCTCCCAGCGGCGGAAGTCCTCAGTGAACGAGCCGGGATCACCCAGGCCGCTCGCCACCTGAGCCAGCGGGCCAGGAACGGCCAGCACGATCTCGATCGCGGCGACCGCAGCGGCTATCTCGGCCGGATCCAGGACGCCGCGCACGCAAGCGACGCCGTCGCGGGCGAAGGCCGCGGCCAGTTCCGGGTCCGGCTGATCCAGGTCCACGGCTATCCCCCGGCGGTAGCGACACTCTGGCCGATCCGGACCGTACCACCAGGAACGCCCCTGCCCCCGGCGGATCTTGCCCCTCCGATTACCCCCAGGGGCGAACCCCTCACCTATTCAGCGTTCGAATCCTGTTCCTGACCTAGGTGAAGCTAAGCGGGCTCGAAACGCTCACGTCCTGCATGCCGGGGGGCACCCTGACCCCGGCCTGAGCAAGGCCCGGAACCCGGAAGCGCTGCTTAGCCGGGCTGAGGGCCGCTCCGACGTCCTGCGGCCCAATCCGTGCTGACCCAGCGAGCCAGGCTGGCCAGGCTGGTAATCCAGCCCGGCCAGCGCGGGAGCCAGGACCTATCAGATCGGCAGGGCGGGATTTGCTCCCTCAGGACACCGCCTCAGCGAGTAGCCCGACCTGCTCCAGGCTCGACGAGGTCGGCACGAAAATGAGCTCGTCGCAGCCGACCTCCGCGAACGCGGCGGCGTAGCCCTTCACCATCTCCGGGCTCACCGCCGCACCGGCCGCGATCTGGCCGGCGATGTCGCCCAGGAATGCGTAGTAGTGGCCGAGATAGCCGTCGGCCAGCGAGCGGGCGTCCGGGCCCAGCGCGAAGTAAGCCAGCGATAGCTTGCGCGGCTTGCCCGCCCGGCCTTCGTCCTGCCACGCCTGGTCAACGGCTGCCGCGGCCTGAGCGAACATGTCCGGGGTGCCGCCGCCCATGATCCATCCGTCAGCGACGCGGGCCACCCGTCGGAAGCTGGCCTCCGTCGAGCCGCCCAGGATTAGCTCAGGGCCTCCGGGCCGGGTCGGCGGCGGCCCGATCGGGCCGATGTCTCCCTGCGCCTCACCCGCCCAGATGCGCTGCATCTCGGCCAGCTGCTCGTCGAAGCGCCGCCCCCGCCCGGTCATGGTGAGCCCACTCGCGGCGAAGTCGTCCTCCCGGCCACCGATGCCCAGGCCCAGCACCAGGCGGCCACCCGAGATGCGGTCGAGCGAGGCCGCCTGCTTGGCGAACAGCGCCGTGTTCGTGTGCAGCGGCGCCAGCAGGATTGATGTCGTCAGCCGGATCCGGCTGGTGACCGCCGCTGCTGCGGCCAGCGCGATCAGCTCCTCGTAGTTCGGGTACACCAGCCGGCCGATCGTGCTGAGGGTGCTGAAGCCAGCCTCGTCAGCCCGCCGGGCCCAGTCGACGAGGGTCCTGCCTTCCGTGTCCGGAACTGCGTTCGGAAGGCCGATCCCGACATCCATGCTGAACCTCCATCGTCGCTCGGTCCCCCGGTCAAGGACCGACAGTAGCCGCCCGCCGGGCGGGGTCGCCGTCAGGGCTGCGGACGCGTCCCGCAGTACTACGCCGCCCCAGGCGGAGTGAGACCAGCATGCTCGATGCCGCCGTCCACCCCGATCATGCCGTCCTGAACCGGCCCCGGTCCGCGGCGGTGATACCCGGGTCAGGGGTGGACGGGGCCGCTCGGGCCCTTGTCGAGGCGCAGCGACTGCATGATGGCGAACGTGGTCGTCATCGTGAACACCTCGATGTCCGCGGCGGCAAGCACGCCGGTGTACTTGGCGATCACGGGCGCGGCGGCACGCTCGGTGACGGTGTCGAGGTGGGCCTTCACGCCTGCCCAGGCGTTCTCCCCGTACCGCATGTAGTAAGGCACTGGGTTGACGTTCGCCAGCGCCTCCCTGGAGCTGGCCTCGATGTCAGCGATGTACTGCTGGTGCAGGGCGGCGTCTTCGCGGGTGGCGAGCCTTCCGAGGTGCCCGCAGATGAAGTGCGTCCAGGGGTAGGACAGTGCGGTGTCCGGAGCCTGCATGTACCCCTGCACATCCTCGCTGAGGTTGAGGTTGTAGATCGGCACCCAGCCAGCGTTGACGACGTCGATGAACATCAGCGTGTCGTGGCCGGGGAAATGGATGTAGATGTTGTCCGGCGAGTGGTTGGAGCCGTGCCAGGCCAGCTCAACGCGCTCCCCGCCTACCTCCAGCGTGTAGCTGTCACTGAAGGTCACGTCAGGCATCGGCCGGGCCGGGTCGTTGTCCCGGAGCAGAAGGCGGCGGGTCTCCTCGTGCCCGATCCGGACGACGTTCTCGAACAGCGAGGCGGCCCCGCCGTGGTCGGCGTGGTGATGCGAATAAACCAGGTGCGTCACCGTGTTGCTGACACCCTCCGCGGCGGCGATCTCGTCCACGGCCCGCCGCAGGTTATGGCCAATGCTCGGGGGTGCGTCAAACAGCACCACACCGTCGTGAGTGACCAGGAACGCCGACTGGTAGACCCCGTCGGTGACCCAGTACAGGTTCCGCTCGACCCGCCCGACGTAGTACCCCTGCTCGTTCAGAGCGGGACCGAGGGCCGAACGCGGGATGGGCGCGTAGTCGGGCAGTCCGTCAGCCGCGCCCATATCGGCAGTTGTTGTCACGACATCTCCCTCGCCATTAGGGCACGTCCCCTGACGGCCGTGCGCTTCGCGTCATGCCCACGTTCCCGGGCTGCCAGGTGAGAAGTCATCGCCGGATCATGGTGATTCGGGTCGGCCCGCGCCTGGCCGGCCCGCTAGGCCCCGTACACCGGCAGGATCGCACCGCTCACCGGCGCTGCCACGTCGCTGACGAGGAACGCGATCACTCCGGCGATCGCCTCGGGTGCCACTGCGTGCGCTATCACGTCGGCTGGGAACGTCGCCCGGTTGGACGCGGTGTCGATCAGCTGTGGCGCTACTGCGTTCACCCGGATTCCGTAAGGCCGGAGCTCGAGGTCGAGGGTGCGCGTCAGGTGCACGAGGGCTGCCTTGCTCACGCTGTAGGCCGCCATGCCGCTGGCAGGTTCGAGGCCTGGCCGGGCGGTCACATGGACGATGGCACCCGAGCCCCGCTGTCGCATATGCGGCACCACTGCCTGGCTCAGCCACAACGCGGGTCCTAGATTGACGTCGAGCATGAGCCTCAACGTCTCGGGAGTCGTAGTGAGCGCGTCACCCAGGCCGAACGCTCCGACTGTGTTCACCAGCACCCCGGGCGGCCCGACCTCGGCCGCTATCCGGTCGATGAGCCGTGTCACCGCGCCGGGATCGCCAGGATCGGCTGCTTCTTTGTGCACGACGTCGCGCAGATCGCTCATCGCGTGCTCGTTCCGGTCAAGCGCCACCACCGCGAATCCGCTGGCCGCAAGCGCGGCGGTGGTCGCATGCCCGAGCGCGCCGCCCGCACCTGCGACGACGGCTACCGTTGCCTGGCTCATGCCATCCTCCGGAGATTTCTACGAATTCCGCTAGCATCCCGACCGGTCACGGGCGAGAAGGCTGTTGCCTGCCCGAGAGAGCGCCGCGACTGACGGCCCCAGTCGCGCTGAAGCCCGCAAGCCAGCGACACCCGTGGCGACGTTCACACTGTGTCACCGCGGTCTGGCGAACTCGCCTCCGGTCCGAACTGGCGGACCTCGAGGAGGTCAAGGCCAAGCGCCTCGATCTCAGACAGGACGCCGTGGAGCCCTGGCCGGTCCAGCAGGCCGGTCAAGACTGTCTCCGGGCCCTGCTGCTCCCATGCCATCGCCGGAAACGCGGAAAGCAGCGTGGCACCGAGATGACCCTTGATCCTGATCATGTACTTGGCCGATGCAGGGTCCATACGCCTACAGTCCGGCGCAGGCAGGTGAGTGCGCATCGCCAGGATCTGGTGAGGCCGGCGCCCGAATGGCAAAACGCGGAGCAGCCAGGCTTGCGCTAGCCACCGTCCGGGCACGTAACCTGGCTAGATGCTGAGGCGCGGCCGGCGCCAGGCCAGCGCGCCGGGAATCGGGTTCAGGCGTGGCTCTTAGGACAAACCCTCCACAGCCGCTCCAGGCAGCCCCGCGACTGATTCAGCGCGGAGAGCTTCTTGCTTCCCTCGATTCCGCGACGGCAGCGAAGGTAACGCTTATCTCGGCCCCCGCAGGCAGCGGTAAGACCTCGCTATTGCGGGCCTGGGCAGACGGTCCGGGTCAGTCGTATCGGCTGGCCGTCGTCCAGGTCCGGCGCGACCAGCAGGATTCCCAGCAGTTCTGGCTGGCCCTCCTCAGCGCCATCCGGCAGGCCGCCGGCCGTCCCGGCGAAGGCGAGCAGCTGGCAGCGACACCCGACTTCAATGAAGTGGCCATCAGCGAGAGAGTTCTGTCGGAACTCGCCGCGCAACACGACCACACCTTCCTGGTCATCGATGATCTCCACGAGCTGACCTCAGCAGAAGCGCTCATGCAGCTGACCCGGCTGCTTGAGAAGCTCCCCCAGCACGTGCACGCGATCCTGGCGACGCGGCGCGATCTTCCCCTGCGGTTGCACAAGCTCCGTCTCGCCGGCGAGCTGGCCGACCTCCGGGCGGCAGACTTGCGTTTCACTGAGCGCGAGACCCACCAGTTCCTGGAGGCTTCGGGTATCGCGTTGTCGGAGGCCGGAGTCGCCCGGCTGCACCAGCGCACGGAAGGCTGGGCGGCCGGCCTGCGGCTGGCGGCGATGTCACTGGCGAGCAGCCCGGACCCGGAGAGATTTGTCGCGGAGTTCTCTGGCAGCAGCCGTACTGTGGCCGAGTACTTGCTCGCCGAAATGCTTGAATGCCAGCCGCCCGGGGTCCAGCGGCTTCTTCTGCGCACCGCCCTGCTCGACCGGGTTAACGGCGAGCTGGCCGATCTGCTGACTGGTCACCCCGGCTCCGAACGCATCCTCCTCGATCTCGAAGACGCCAATGCGTTCGTCGTATCGCTCGATCCGGCCCGGACCTGGTTCCGGTATCACCACCTCTTCGCTGACCTGCTCCGCCTTGAGCTGCGCCGGAGGCTCCCCGAAGAACTGCCGGCCCTGCACCGGCTCGCCGCCAAGTGGTTGATCGGGCACGGCGAGATCATTGACGCCATCCGGCATATCCAGGCCGCGGGTGACTGGTCCGACGCGGCGCGGCTGCTCGCAGACCATTCGTTCGGCCTGACGCTGGACGGGCAAGCGCAGACCATCGAAACCCTGTTGCGCGTGTTCCCGCCAGGTGCCGTTACCGAGGGCCCGGATCTCCCTCTCGCGCGCGCCACCAGCGAGCTTGCCCGGGGACACCTGGACGAGGCCGCCGCCCACCTGACCGTGGCCGAGACCGTGATCACACCGACGCCGCCCGACCGCAAGCACCGCCTCGAAGTGGCGATCGCAGCGCTGAGACTGTCGCTCGCGCGAAAGCGCGGCCACCTGGCGGGGGTCGTCGAGCAGGTCAGGTTCCTTGCCTCCCCGACGACCGGGCAGTCTGACGACGACATCGCGCTCGACAGCGACCTCCGCGCGGTGGCGCTCATGAATCTCGGAATCGTCGAAGCGTGGTCGCTCGGGAACCAGGACAGTGAGCGGCACCTACGCGAGGGTGCCGATCTCGCGCGGAAGATCGGACGTCCGTACCTCGAAGTGGCCTGCCTGGCTGAACTCGCCTTCGCATCGAAGATCGAGCCCTTCGCTACTACCCAGCGGCGGTGCCGGGAGGCGATAGCTCTCGCCGAGCAACATGGCTGGGGCGCGGAGCCTGTCATCTCGCCGGCGCTTGTGAACCTCGCAGGCGCTCTCATCTGGACGGGTGAATTCGACGAGGCCGAGCACTGGCTGAGGCGCGCCGCACGCGCCGTGGAGACAGACGCCGGGCCCGTTATCAGGCTGTTGCTGCACATCGGCACCGGCGCGCTGCTGGCTGGCCGCCGCAAGCTGCCCGAGGCGCTTGCGGAATTCATCGCGGTCGAGCACCTGCAGACGCAACTGGAAGGCTCACATGCGCTGGCGAGTCAGCTGACGAGTTGGATGCTGGCCACCCAGGCCCGGCTCGGGCAGCCCGGCGAAGCTCGGGCCTGTATGGCAGCACTCGATCCGGATCTGGCAGACTCCGGCGAGATCGATAATGCGCGCGCGGCTATCTGCCTCGCCGAAGGCGACCCAACGGCCGCCTTGACCCCGGTCCAACGTGTTCTGAGCGGGGTAGCTCCGGTGATCGGATACGTGACAATCGTTGAGGCACACCTGCTGGCAGCGCTCGCGCACCGCGAACTCGGCGACCAGCGTGCTGCCACCGCTTCCACAGAGGGCGCGCTGGGCCTGGCCGAGGCTGACCGGCTCATCCTCCCGTTCGCGATGACGGGTTCGCGCAAGCTGCTCGAGGCCATGCCGAAGCATGAGACGGCGCACGCAGCCCTGCTGACCGACATCCTCGACGTCATGCGCGGATCATCCGCAGCGCCGGGCCATATGCCTTCACTGGCGGAGATCGAGCAACTCAGCCCGAGCGAACTGCGGGTGCTGCGGTATCTTCCGACGAACTTGTCCCGGCCGGAGATCGCCAGCGAGCTATCGGTCTCGGTCAACACCGTCAACACCCACGTCCGCAACATCTACGCCAAGCTCGGGGCTCAGGATCGTTCCTCGGCAGTACGGCACGCACGAGAGATGCGGCTGCTCTCGGCTGGCCCGAATAGCTAGCTTGGGAGACCCGGGTCTATCACCGGCGAGCAGCAGAGAAGGCCCACGGGCATCACCTTTACTGCTGGGTGCAGCGCGGAGGCCGCCTGAGACTGCGGCGCAAGGGCGGGCTCGGCCACCTCTGGCTCCGGCTCGGGAATGAGGGCCGAGGCTTCGCTGGTGAGTTCTTCAAGCCGCTTCCGTGACGGCAGCATGAGGATCGCCAGGATCGCGCCGAGCCCGAGCAGGGCGGCCGAGATCGTGAAGGCCAGCGTATAGCCGTGGGTCGCCGCGATTGCTGGTGCCTGCGGGCCTGTGTGGTGGGCGATGAGGTAGCTGGTCGTCGCGCTCGCCGCGACGGTGCTGAGGACGGAGATGCCGATCGATCCGCCAACCTGCTGCATCGTGTTGACCAGCGCCGAGGCCACGCCGGAGTCCTGGCGCGGGACGCCGGCCGTGGCCGTGTTGATCGCCGGCGCGAAGATCATGCCGAAGCCCAGGCCCATGATAAGCAAGGCGGGCAGCACACCTCCGAGGTAACTGGAGGTCACGGTGAGCTGGGCCAGGTAGGCCGTCCCGCCGGCGCCCAGCAGCATGCCCGCGGTGATCAGGGGGCGGGGCCCGACCCCGGGCAGGGCACTGTACAAGCTGGAGGCAACCAGGATCCCGGCGGTCAGCGGCAGGAACAGCAGCCCGGTGGTCAGCGGGCTGTATCCCTTGACCTGCTGCATGTAGTAGGTGAGGAACAGGAAAATGCCGAAGATCGCAATTCCGGTAATGCCGACCGCGAGGTAGGAGCCGCCCCGGGTGCGGTCAAGGATGACCCGCAGCGGCAGCAGCGGGTGACTGGATCGCTGTTCGGCGGCGACGAACGCGGTGAGCAGGACCGCGCCGAGGGTCAGGCAGCCGAGGGTCAGCGTGGCGGTCCAGCCGGCCGTCTCGGCGTGGGAGAAGCCAAAGACGACGAGGAACAGCCCGGTGCAGGCCAGCACGGCGCCAGGCCAGTCCATCCGCGGCGGGGTGGCCGGGCGGCTGCTGCGGATGTAAGCCAGGGCGCCCGCCACGGCTATCGCGGCGAAGATCAGGTTGACGAACAGCGTGTAACGCCAGGACAGGTACTGGGTGAGCACCCCGCCGAGGATCAGCCCCACCGCGCCGCCGCCGACGGCGACTGAGCCGAAGACAGCGAAGGCCCGGCTCCGCTCGCGCGGGTCCCGGAAGGTGCTGACCAGCGTGCCCAGCGCGGATGGCGCAAGGATGGCGCCGAAGGCGCCCTGCAAGGCCCGGGCGGCCACCAGCATCACGAACGACACGGCGGCGCCGCCGATCGCAGAGGCGACGGCGAATCCGATCAGGCCCGTGATAAAGATCCACTTGCGGCTGTACATGTCGCCGAGCCGGCCGCCCACCAGCAGCAGGCTGCCGAAGGCCAGGGCGTAGGCCGTCACCACCCACTGCCGGTCGCTGTTGGCGAACCCCAGCGCCTGCTGCGCCGACGGCAACGCGATGTTCACGATCGTGGAGTCCAGCACCACCATCAGCTGGGCGACAGCCACCACGACCAGGACCAGCCAGCGCCGGTCGGCAGCTGCCGTCGGGTGGTGCTGCGTATCCCGGGGACCTGGTGAAGCGACTGGCTGTGCCATGTGAACTCCCAATTTGGCAACGTAGGTCTGATTAAGGCCTGGCCCCAGATGCGGTGACGCGTTCTGCACCAGCGAAATGCGCCGACAGGAGCTGTCCGGCTCTGTCCAGCGCAGCGGCCCCTTCGTCGAGGATCGGGAGAAGGTTTGGAAGACGTGCGGCACCTGGGGGGTGATGTCGAGGGTGACCTCGACGTCGGCGGTGGCGGCTTGCCGCGTGAGGCGGACGGCGTCGTCGAGGAGAACCTCGTGAGTCCCGGCCTGGATGATCAGGGGCGGCAGGCCGGACAGGTCGGCGAATATCGGGCTGATGAGGCCGAGGGCAGCGTCTTGTCCCGACGTATAGTCGGTGACCCGGGATTGAAGGGCTTCCCGGCTCATCAGCACGTCAACCTCGCGCTTGGTGTCCATGGTCGCCCCGGCCAGGGTGAGGTCGGCATACGGTGACATGACGAAGGCGGCGGCTGGCATGGGCAGCCCGTGATCTCGGGCGCTGACCAGGGCGGCGACGGCGAGCCCGCCCCCGGCGGACTCTCCGGCGAAGGCGATGCCGGAAGGGGCTGTGCCGCTGTGCAGGAGGGCTTCGTAGGCGGCGAGAGCGTCGTTGACCGCGGCCGGATACGGATGCTCGGGGGCGAGCCGGTAGTTGACGGAGATGACCTTGGCGGCCGTGCGCCGACCGACTTGTGAGGCCAGGCCAGCGGCTTGGAAGGCGTCCCCCAGTACGTACACGCCGCCGTGGAAGTACAGGACAACATGGCGGGGTTCGATTCCGTCGATGGTGATCTCGGCGGTGGGGACGCCGCCCAGTGCGGCTGCAGTCACGGTCACGTCAGCGGGCAGCGGCTGCGCCGCTATCAACTCTCGGAGCTGTCGCCGCTGCCCGTTGATATCGATGTCGGGGGGAAAGGCTGACTGTCGCAGGATTGCTTCGAGGTTCTCTCGCTGCTCGGCGCTCACGGAGGGTCTCCCTTTGGTTGGGATGGTTCGGCAGCGCACCCAGAAGAGATCGGCATATCAATTCGCTGCTGAAATTTCCTGCCGGGAGGCAGGCCACTACCAGGCTCGCCACCAGGCAGGTGAGGGGACCTCACCGGATCGTGGTGATTTCGCGCGACGGAGCACCGCAGAACCGATCTTCTCCGCGAAATCACCGGAACCAGCGCCGCCCAGCTCGGGCTGGACGTGGCGGCATTCGACCGCGACCGGGCCAGCAGGACCGTGCTGGAGCGGATCCAGCGCGACGTCAACAGCGGCCTGGCCTCAGGCCAGGTGCTCGGCACGCCGACCCTGTTCATCGACGGGGTCGTGCACCGCGGCGGCTACGACCTGCCCACCCTGCTGGCGGCACTGGCACCATGATGGTGATCATGACCTCGTCAGGTACGGGTCAGCCGCCGGCGATCGCGGGAGCTGAGACGGTCAGCTCGGAGGGGAGACACACTGAGGCGAGCGAGAACCGCCAGGGAGGGTGCAGCTGGTGGGGAATGAGGACGGGGAGCCTGGCTCGGTGCGGCTCGCTTCGGCCGCCGGCCGCTGGGTACTCGCCGTGGCGGTGCTGGGCGAGGCGATGGTGCTGCTCGAAGCGACGGTTGTCAACGTGGCGTTGCCGGCGATCAGCCGTGATCTCGGCGGGGGCATCGCGGGGCTGCAGTGGACGCTGAACGGTTATGTCCTCACCCTCGCGGCACTTATCCTGCCAGCCGGTTCGCTCAGCGACCTTTACGGCCGGCGCCGCCTGTTCATCCTGGGGGTGGGGGCTTTCGTGGCCGCCTCGGCGCTGTGCGCGGCCGCCCCGACAATTCAGCTGCTCGTCGTCGCCCGGTTCGTTCAAGGTGTTGGCGGGGCTCTGCTCACTCCCGGGAGCCTTGCCATCATCGACGCGGTCTTCCATCCCGATGACCGGACCCGGGCGATTGGCGCGTGGGCCGGCCTGACCGCGGTCGCGGCCGCAGTCGGCCCGCCCGTCGGCGGCTACCTGACCGATGCCCTGTCATGGCGCGCGGTCTTCCTGATCAACCTGCCGCTGGGGGCGTTCGTCATCGCCGCCGCGATTGTCCGGGTGCCAGAATCCCGGGACCCCACGCGTGCCGGGGGCCTTGATCTGCGCGGTGCTGCGCTCGCCACGCTGGCCATCGCCGGTTTGTGCTTCGCGCTGATCCAGGCCTCTGGGGGCCTGACCCCGGCGGTGATTGCCGCTGCGGCGGTCAGCCTGACCGCCGCTGGCGCCTTTGCCGCCGTGGAGCGGCGCAGCAGCCACCCGATGCTTCCGCTGGAATTGTTTCGCTCCCGCCAATTCGCCAGTGCCACCGTGCTCGCCCTGGTGACCTATGCGGCGCTCGGCGGCGTGATCTTCCTGTTCGTCGCGTTCCTGCAGATCAGCCTCGGCTACACCGCCCTTCAGGCGGGGGCCGCGACGCTGCCGATCACCCTCCTGCTACTGATCCTCTCCCGCCCATCGGGGACGATCACCCAGCGCATCGGCCCGCGGATCCCGCTGACCGCCGGAGCCATCCTGACCGGCGCGGGACTGCTGCTGATGGCACAGATCCACCCCGGCGACAGCTACGTTGCCGCGGTGCTGCCTTCGCTGGCCGTATTCGGGGCCGGTCTCGCCGCGCTGATCACCCCCATCACCGCGACTGTGCTGGCGAGCGTCGATGCGCGCCACTCCGGGATCGCTTCCGCCGTCAACAACACACTCTCCCGCCTCGGCCAGATGATCGCGGTCGCGGCTCTTCCACTTGCCGCAGGGCTTTCCGGCGCTGACTTCGAGGACCCCGCCAAGCTGGCCGCCGGCTTCCCGGTCGCCATGACCATCGCCGCCGGGGCATCGTTCGCGGCCGCGCTGCTCGCCTGGACCACGATCCGTGACGACGCGCTGAGCCGACCCGGAGCAGACACCGCACCAGTAGCGAAGGAGCTCCCGCCCTCTCTTCGGCGACACTGTGCCGTGGCCGGGACTCCGCTGGCCACGCCGCCCAAGCCGCGGCCCAGTTCCCACTCGCCGACGACCAGGAAGTCCTGAGCGCCTGCCCACGCAACGCATGTAGGGCCAGGCTCGCACTTCCAGGTCATCGGAGATTAGGCCCGCTGCTGGCGGCCGAGGGCGAGGCGGGCGGCGCTGACGTCTTCCCGGCCGTGTCCGGCGTCAACGGCAACGTGCCACTGGCGCGATAGCGCGGCCAGCAGCGGCAGCTCGTCACCGCCCGCGGCACTGATCGCCAGGTCCACGTCCTTGAGTGCCCATTCCAGCGGGAACTCGGGCGCGAAATCGCCTCGCACCATTTTGTGCAGCTTCGCGTCGGCAATCGGTGCGTCCAGTGGCCCGCCTTCGATGGCCTCGGCCAGCTTCGAATCGTCGATGCCCAGCTGGCCGGCCAGTTCCAGGGCCTCGGCCACGCCCTCGATCAAGATGGACATGTAGGCGTTGACGGCCAGCTTCATCCGGCTTCCCTGGCCGGCCTCGCCCAGCCATACGGTCCTGCGGCCGATGGCTGAGAATACGGGTTGCATGGCCGCTGCCGCTGCGGGTGGGCCGGAGGCCAGGATGAGCAGCTGGCCAGCCTCCGCGGGGCCTTTGCTGCCCGATACCGGCGCGTCCACGAACATAACGTCGGGCCGCAGCTCGCCGAGCCGACTGCTGATGCCGGTCGTCTCCGCCAGGCCGATCGTGCCCATCTGCGCCCACGTCGCGTCCGCGGGCAGCGCCTCGGCCACGCCGCTACCGAAGATCACCGAGGTGACCACATCGGCGGTCGGCAGCATCGTGATCACGACCTGCGCATCATGCACGGCCTCCGCCGGCGACGCGGCCACTAGCACCCCCGCATCAGACAGCGGCGCGGTCGCGGCGGATGAACGATCCCAGGTCGTGGTGCGCAGGCCGGCAGAGGCCAGGTTGCGGGCCATCGCCGAGCCCATGATCCCGGTCCCCAGCACCGCGACCCGCACATTCTCACCAGGGGTCTCCGTAGCCATCTGAATCTCCCTTCGGGCGGTTAGCCATGCGCTAACGGGTCTCGCTCGCCCTCAGCCACGCTATCCCTGGCGTGACCGCCAGCCCAGCGCGGCCGGTCAGGCCCGCAGGCACTGCTCATAGGGAGCTGAAACGGCTCAGCGGACGCCACCGGGAGCGCGCCTACCGCTCGAACCAGGTCACTCGGTCCTCAGGACGTCGGCGGGGCGGGCACGGGCGGCTGAGTGGCCTGGCACGGCGGCTACCGCGATGGCTAGCGCCAGGGCTGCGGCCACCAGGATGGCGAGGGAAAACAGCGGGATGTCCAGGACGGGCGGGATGCCGATCTGGCCGGTGAAGATCCGCCACGCCAGCCGGCCGCACAGGATCCCGGCTGGGATCCCGATGACCAGCGCCGCTCCGGTCAGGACGACGGACTGCCAGGCCACGGTCGCCTGGACCTGGCGGCGGGTGAAGCCGATGGCGCGTAGCACGGCGAGATCACGCCGGCGGCGCCGGACCGAGGTAAGTAGCAGGTGCATCATGGTCGGCAGCGCCAGTACGCCGAGGGACAGCCCGAGCAGCAGCGGCAGAGCCTGCGCCTGCCCGAAGTTCACCAGCGGAGCCGGATTAGGCGGTCCGATGACGCCGAACGGGCCCAGCCGGCCCACGCGGGACGCGAGCGCGCCGATCCCCGCCGGGTTGTCGCTCCCGGGCCGGAACCTGACCATCACCGCGGTGTACGGGGGAAACGGCAAGGTCGGTGGGGCCAGGCCGCGCAAGCCGCGGGTGGTGAGCTCGGCGCCGGTCCCGAGTTCGGTGGTATCAGCCACCGCGGGGAAGACGGCCGTCCCGACGATCTTCCGCGGCAACTGCCGCCGGAAGCCGGGCACCGACACGTTCACCGTTTCGCCGATATGGGCGTGGATGGCGGCCATGGTCCGTTCTCCGAGGACTATGTCGCCTGCCTGGTCCGGCGGGCGGCCTTGGACGGGGATGGCCGTGGGCAAGCCGCCAGGATGCTGGCTCGCTGCCATCGCGCCGACCTGGACGCCGCGGATGTCCAGCGGTATGGACAAGTAAGTGCTCGACCACGCCGACACTTCCGGATCATGGGCGATGCTCTGTACAGCGGGCCCGAGCCCGGCAAACCGCAGGCTGCCCACGATTGCATCCCAGGTCACCCCGTACAACCGGGGAGTGGCGAGCAGGTTGCCCAGGCTGGCGGAGAACACCAGCGCGGCGCTCAGCGCGGTCACCCCGACAATGGCAGCGGTGATCGTGCTCAGCACCGGCAAGGCAGTGCTCCCAGCGCCCCGGCGCGTCGCCAGCCGGATCCCCATCGCGGCGGGAACAGAGGTCACCACCCGGGCGATGACCGAGGTGGCAGGCTGACCACGAGACGGGACGCTGGCCGACCGGCGGGAAGCTGGGGCAGCGACGCGCCAGGACGGCCAGGCGGCGCAGGACACGGCGGCGAGCACCACGCCGATCATTCCCAGCCCCAGCACCAGCCAGTCCGCGTCGATCCCGGGGCGCGGCTCGGCGATGCCGGCCAGCCCGACCGGGAACAGCGGCGATACCGCCACCGCGAAGATCACCGAGAGCACCGCCCCGGCCGCGCCGATCACCGCAGCCCGGATCAGTCCGCCCGCGGCCAACTGGGCGCGGCTCATCCCGACCGCCCGCAGTGCGCCGTAGCTGGCCGATTCCAGCAGGCTCAGCCGGACCAGCAGCTGGCCGAGCACGAGCAGGCTGAGCACAGCCAGCAGTCCGGCGAGGAGCCACAGTGTGGCTGCCTGCAGGCGGATCGAACGCTCAGTGTTGACCGCCTGAGGGCCGAGCGGGTAGTCGCTGACCGCCTTGCCGCCACCGAGGCGGCTGATCTCCCGCTCGACAACCGGCACATCCGCGCCGCCATGGCGCAGCCGCAGCGCAACGTTGGGGGCACTTAGCAGCTCGCTGCAAATCAGGCGGCAGAACGCCGGTGTCGCCCAGACGACATCGACCCCGAACCCGTACTGCGGCGGGAACTCGCTGGGTGCCGCCTCGATCCCCGCGACGTGGAACCGGAACGGGACCGGCTTACCGGTGGCTCCAAGCAGCACCACGCGCAGCGTCTGGCCTACCCCCAGGTGCTGCAACTGCGCCACGGTGAAGGAGATGTCCGCCTGATCGGGCTGACCAGGTTCGGGAAGCCTTCCCGCCAGCAATTTCCGGCGCCACAAGCTGCCGGGAATGGCGCCATTCACCGGGGCCATGACGGTTAGCGCCGCTGGTTCCAGCGCGGTAAAGGTGGTCAGCCCGCCCGCGGCGGTAACCTGCGGGAGCCGTTCCACCTTCGCCACCGGAGGGGTAGCGAACGTCGGGCCCTGGCCCGAGCCCACGCTGATCAGGTCGTCCGGCGATCTGCTCCAGGTCAGCAGGCTCGGATAGGCGGCGCTGGCGCGGCGGGCACCGGCCGCCACCCCGATGACCACACCGCCGAACAGCCCCGCCAGCACCGCAAGTGCCAGCCAGGAACGCCAGCGCCCGCGCAGCTCTGCACGGAAGAACACCCACACGGCGGTCATGCCTGTCCACCACCTGGTTCCGGGCGGCTGGCGGCAGCACGCCCCGGCTCGATCGCTCGATCGTCGCCTCCCCATCTCCGCACGGCACACCGCCGGTGAAAAGGGGGAGAGCACGACCAGCACGGTGGTGCTCCCCACACCGCAACACGTCGTGAAGTGACCAGGGCTAGACGGCGATCCCGGAGCTAAAACTCGGTCTTGAGCCGCTCGATCTCGCGGGCCCGCTCGCGCAGCTGTGCGTATGCTGGCCGCTCGCGGATGCGGGCCAGGGCCCAGCGGACGGCCTCCGCACGGCTGGCCGCGATGCCCGCAGTGATCAGCGCGTCCAGGGTCTCCAGGTCCACCGGGCCGAGCCGGGCCATCACCGGGGTGAGCTCGGCGCCCTCGGCCGCGCGGGCCTCCAGCGAGCCACGGGGCCTGCCACCCAGCATCATCCGGGGACCCTCGCCAGAGTCGCTGGTGAGGAACTCCAGCCGCCCGGCCTCGGGAAGCTGGGCGGACAGATCGCGTCGGAACTGCTTGATCGCTGGACCGTGCGCGTTCTCGAACGCCTGCAGGGCCTGCTCCTGGCCCTCGCGTCCCTCCGCCGCCTCGAGGATCACCCGGACCATCAGTTCTCCCGGCTCGATCACCGGGTCATCGCCATACTGCAACACCGCCACCCGCTGCACCGCACCGGGGAAGCGCTTCTTCACCTCCTGGTCAATCTGCTGTTCGAGGCGCTCGATCGTGACCTGCTCCATGCCCGCCTCCTCAGCGTTACATCAGCAACTAAATGTAACACCAAGTTACCCACCGCCCAGCGGCCAAGCGGGCCCCTTCTTCACGCAAACGGAACACCGTTAGGCGGGCGCCTGGTGCGTGGCGTGGAGGGCGTGCCGCAGCAGGAACCCGCCGATGATCTCGAAGATGCCCATGATGATGAACCAGATCCCGAGCAGGACGGCCAGGACGTTCAGCGAGGACGCCGGGGCGGACGCGACGACGATCCCGGCGATGAGGCTCACCACACCGAAGATGATCCACCAGGCCCTGCCCTCGCGGGCCCCGCCGGAGATCCCCCCGATCAGCGCGGTCAGCCCCTGGACAATCCAGGTGATGCCGATAATCAGGCCGATGAGCGACCTGGTCAGGTGAAGATGGCGGATCAGGACCACGCCGATCACGATGAACAGCAGGCCGGCGATGCCGAGCCAGACCCGGTGCAGCTCCTGGCTGTCGAACACCCGGATCAGGTGGAAGATCCCGGAGAAAATCATCAGGATGCCGAGCAGCACCGCGAGCACGTTCAGGGAGCCGGTCGGGTGGAAGCTCACGATGATGCCGAGGATCAGGGTCAGGGCGCCGAGGAACAACGTCGCCTGCCATGTACCCGCCATTACCCCAGGCGGCGGGGGCGGCGGCGTGCCATATCCGTCGGAAACCATTGAAGACTCGTCGGAAACCATTGACACTCCCTAGGTGGCTTCTCCATGGCTAGCCGCAGGCCGGCCTGAGCGAAACGGGCGCGGGCCTCCCCGTTTACCGAAATGCTCGGCGCGATAGGTCACAGCCGTCGTCACCCGTTATGGGTGATGGCAGGCGTGCGGCCGTAGCAGGCCTTTCTGTCCCGGCCCGGGCACGCCACCGCCAGTGGGTGGCTGGCCGATCCGGGCTGGAAGGCGCGGCCACGATCGCGCTGACCCCGGCGTTTGCCGGCATTACTTCCGGTGGTTCACCGGCTGCTTGCACGTTGTGCTTCCCGGCGAATACTTTCGCAAAATTATCGCGGTCATGACACGCCGGACCGTGCAGCATGTGCGCCGCTCGCCCGCGCCGCCGCTTCCCGGGCCTGGCTCAGCGGGCCGGCGGCGCGGGAGGAGCCGTCCACCAAGTCAGTGGTGCACGGTTTCGGCCCGTCACAGGTCGAACATCACCTTGAAGTCGTTCTGCATGCTCACGACCGTCCAGCCGCGTTCCCTGGCCTTGGTCAGAGCCTTCTCCGCGCCTTCGTCGTAGGCGAATTCCCGCCCGGCGTCGTCGTGGCGGATTAGCAGGCCGAACCGGGCCGTCCGCAGCATCGCGGCGTCGCCGTCGGCGTTCCCGACCGCCAGCAGCGGCTTGCGCCCGGTTCGAGCCCAGAGGTGCACCGGCTTCCCCGGGCCATCGCCGATCGGCTGCTCGACGCCTTTGGTGCGGTAGACCTTGCCATGGCGGTATTCCAGGGTGGCCCCCGAGCCGATCACGTGCTGCCGGGAGACGCCAAGCATCTCCCCGGCCACCACCCGGGCAAAGTCCCGGCCGCCCGTCGAGCAGACGTACACCTCGAACTCCCTGGCCTTCAGCAGGGCGATCAGCTCGCGCATCGGAGGATAGGCGAGCCTGCTGTAAGGAACACCGAATGACGGATGGCGCGCGGTATCGAAGAACCCCCGCACGGCCCTCTCGAACGCCTCGACGGTAATGCCCGCGTACGCCTCCGCCACGCCCCTGGTCAGCCCCGGCACCTGATCCAGGACCCCCGCAAGCCATTCCCTGTCATCTTCGGCAACAGCCTTCCACGGCTGCTGCCTCGCTTTACCCGGATGGGCCCGGGCGATCTCCTGCCACCGCCGCAACAGGAAATCGGCCTGCGCAGACATCGGCTTCTCACACCACAACGTCCCATCGTGATCGAACGCCGCGACACGCTCGGACGCCGGGACGAACAGCTCACCCGGCTCAGTCACCGACCGGACGAACTCCAGGATGCGGGTCTTCGCCAGCCCGTCGGTCCAGCCCGGCAGCGGATCAGCCATCCCTGGCCTCCTCCCACCGGCTCCCTGGGGACCGGCCTGCACACGCTGACGACGATTGCCGGGATCCAGCTGTTACCGTCTGCGGCGGACTTGACCTGCATGCCTGCATTGGCGGCGCCAATCTCCCTCAATACATACCCATTTTCTCCAGTAGCCGACGTTTGCCAATAACTTGGTAGGGTCCAAGGTCCTTGCAGATCATCGGACCATGCCGGCCGGGGCGCCCAGTGCCCGCACTACGGCCGCTACCAGGCCGGGAAGATGCTCAGCCGGCCAAGGCCGGGCTGGCCGGGCAGCGGCGTGTACCGGTTACCGTGCAGCACGCCGAACTCCACCGGGAAGACGGCTGCCGTGCTGGGCGGTCTCGGGTTGAGGGTCACGCCCGGCCGGTGGGCCAGCACGAGCAGCGTGCTGCCGTCAGCATCCGTCCACAGCACGGCTTGCTCCTGCTCTGGCCACCGCCGGGTGAACCGCCAGCGGCCGGGCACCGCGACCAGCAGCCGGACCTTGTACCGGCCGTCGATCAACCGCTGAAAAGCCAGCATCCGGTCGTCCGCCGCCCAGGACAGCGCCGAGCCGGTGCCGCCCAGGCTCTCGAACACCGGCTGGGCGCCCGGCCAGGTCCAGACGCGCTGGCCCCCGTGGCCAGCGTGTCCACCTGGATCTCCGGGCCGGGCCGGGTCCCGCCGGCCCGGGTGGCCACCGCGAGCTTGCGGCCATCCGGGGTGAGCGCGAGGCCGGAGAGATCCGCATCGGCGGCAGCGCCGGGACAGGCAGCGGGCTCAGCGCCGAGACCTGGCCTGATGAGCTGATCCGCAGCTGGTAGAAGCGGATGGAGGCAGCGGCCGACGCTGGGAAGACCCCGACGGTCTTCCGGTGCTCGAGCGCCATCGGCTGTGCGGCCAGCACGTAGCGGCCCGCGCTGGAGGCGGCAGCCACCATGATGAACGCGTTGTCCGGCCGGGGCGCGGCGAGCGTGGCCACGATCCGGCCGGTTCGGGTGGCGCGGACCTCTGCCTGCCGTGGCCAGCCCCGGTTGGGCCCGGTGTTAGTCAGCACGACGTAGTAGCGCGGGACCCTGGCCAGTAGCGCGTCCGACCAGGTCCGGTGGCCGGGCCGGGCCGGGCCGCCGGTGAGGGCGAGGGTGGCGGCCACCACGGCGGCCACCGCAGCGGCCGCCGCCAGCGGGGTGAGCCAGGGCGGCCAGCCCCGCCAGCCGCGCGCCAGCCGGCCGCGCTCCGGCCCATCGGGCAGCCGCAGCAACGGCACGTCCGTCCGGGAGATGTCCTCCGCGGTCTCCCGCAGGGCCCCGGCGGATCCAGTCTTCCGGCGTGTTCATGACGGTTCCTCCAGCATGCGGCCCAGCGCCCTCAGGGCCCGGTGACGGCGCAGTTGCGAGCGGCAGCCGTTCAGCACCGACAACCGCACATAGGGCAACGCCTTGCCGGGAGCGGACAGCTTCTCCCAGCGCCGGTACAGGCCGGCGAACGCCTCCTGCACTACGTCCTCGGCTGCCTGCCGTTCGCCGAGCATGAGATAGGCCAACCGGATCAGCCCCAGCGCGTGGGCCTGGTACAGCGCGGTCACGGAGGTGTCCGCCCCCGGCGGCGGCTGCGGCCCGTGCTGGGTTCGGCGGCGAGCCATCCCTCCAGGGTGCACCGCGGCATCGGAGTCCATATCCCTTATGACCCCGGCGGCGGCGATCCGCTGCTTCCGGGCGGCAGAAATTTTGCCCGCGGCCGGCGCAGGCCCACGCAGCGCGCGCCTATCGCGTGTGCGTGCCACTCGGTGCTCGGTAGAGTCGAAGCGACTAGAGATAGACACGTTCATCGCACACGCGCGCGAAAAGCGTGGAGTTAAGCGGGCTCGAGCCGCTGACCTCCTGCATAAAGGTCGGGCCCGCGCATGCGTCGTCGGGCCTGGCTGATCGCGGCTGCAGCCTCGTCTGCCAACCTGAATGATCCGCGAGGTCAGCGGCTCGACAGAGCCACTAGCCCGAGCCGCTCTCCGAGGCGGTCAACGCGAAAGGAACGGCACCCATGCCTGACGAGCGAGCGGGCAGCCCTGGCCACCGAGGAAGCACGATCGCTGACCTCGCCGAGGCCGCACGTCCCGGCTCAGTTGATGGCCGCCACCTTCTACTGGTCGGCGCAGGCCCTGGCCTTGGAATGGCCGTGGCACGTCGCTTCGCCGCAGGCGGCTACCGGGTAACCCTAGTGGCGCGTAGCCCCGACGGCCTCCGCGACCTCGCGGGCACCTTGGCCGATACCGGTGCCAAGATCAACACCATCGCGGCCGATGCCAGCGATCCCGAGGGCCTGGGCGCCCGAATGAGGGAGCTCTATCTCGGATATGGCGCACCGGGCGTCATCGTCTATAACGCCGTCATGGGAGCTCCAGACCAGCTGCTGAGCTCAAGTGTCGCCCACCTTCAGGCGGCGTATTCAGTAGATGTCATCAGCGCTATCGTCCTCGCGCAGGTGGCCGCCCCGGCCATGCGGGCCGCCGGCTTCGGGACCATCCTCGTCACCGGCGGCGGGTTCGCCGACCACCCGATCCCGGCCCTGGCGACCGTTTCCCTCGGCAAGGCGGCCCTCCGGTCGGCCGCGACAATGCTCGGCGCTGACCTGGAACCGGACGGCATCCGTGTGGCCACGCTGACGATCGCGGGGAAGATAGTTGCCGGTACTTCCTTTGCCCCGGAGCGCATCGCCGAACGCTACTGGGAGGTTGTCCACCTGGACGGTCCATGGCAGGCAGAATTCCGATTTACCGGCGAGTAGGCGACGGCTTGCGAATGCGGCCACGGAAGGCTGATCGTGGCATCTGCACGTCTTGCCCGTAAGAATTACCGGCCTGCGAGCCACTGCCCGCGTAGGTGGCCGAACAGGCTCGAGGACCGCAAGAGCACCAACGCTGACGCCGCCGAATAATTCGGTGGCGTGCCCTAAGCGGCCGGCACTACTGTCACGTCGTCACCAAGGATCCGCCGACCGGCGTTTCTGCCCGCTCCGTCATGGACAGGCCGTTGTACACCAGCTGAGACGTTCATCGCGCCGAGAAGGCCCGCCGCGCCCTGACGGGCGCCGAGCCCCGTAGCGCCGTTGCGCTGCCGGCCTGCTTCAGCGTGCCCTCGGTAGGTCATCGACGTCCGGCTGCCCGCTACGTGGCACCCGCTAGTCGATCCGGCGCCGCACCCATCCGCGCCGCGCCGATGTCGCAACGAAGATCTCGCAGCAGATCGGCCTTCCCCGGTGCACGACAACACATTCCCCGTGCGCGCCACGACGCAATGGCTCGTACGCCCGACAAACCTTCCGACCATCCGGCGCCGCTGCCGGACCTGCCCTTCGACGGAGTACCGAACCCAAGGACGATTCCGTGTCAACGCGAACCACAAGCTGCTCGACGTCTGGCTGCTGGCGCTGTGCGTCCAGTGCGGCCAGACGGTTAAATTGACGGTGCTGGAGCGCGTCCACGTTCGCTCCATCGAGCCGGCGATGCTCAGCGGCTTCCATGAGAACGTTCCCGCGCTCGCGGCGAAGCTGCTGGCCGATCCCCAGGTGGCGCACCGCAACGACGTCGCGCTCGACTGGGCCGATGCCTGGACGTTGGAGATAAGCCCCGTCGAGCTGCCGAAAGCCGACATCCTCGAGATCAGCGTCCACTTCGCACAACGCATCCCGCTCAGGTTGACGACGCTCATCGCGACCGGCCTGGCGCTGTCCCGTGCCGAGGTCACGAAGCACATCGCCGCCGGACGGGTCTCCTCAGGCCGCAAGCTGACTGGGCGCTGCGCGCAGGACTTCAGCTTTGTGTTCCGGTGGCAGTGAGTGGCAGGAAAGGCCCTCCAGGAGAGCCGGTGGGTGTCTGCTGAGGAACAGCCGGGCACCGATCTCTGGGTTCGTCTGGCCGCCGGCAGCCAGGCGCGTTGCGCGGGTCTTGATGTGCGACAGCCAGCCCCTTGGCGAGACGGACTCGGCGGGCAGATGGTAACGGTCCGTCAGGCCGGTCTACAGTCGGTAACGGAGACATGTGAGCTACGGGGGGAGCAAACGATGGGATCTGCGGACAACGCGAGCCTGGTCCGGCGCGGGTATGCGGCATTCAGCACGGGGGGACATGGCGACGCTCAGCGAACTGTTCGCCGATGACGCGGTCTGGCACGTACCGGGAAGCGGCAGCCTGTCCGGCGCGAAACACGGGCGAGATGCCATCTTGGCGTTCTTCGGTGAGCTGTTCGCGCGCTCGGGCGGAACCATCAAGATCGCTCTCCATGACGTGATCGGCGGAGACGAGCACACGATCGGGCTACATCACGAGTTCGCCGAGAGCGGCAGCAACCGGGTGGACCAGAATGCCGCGAACATCTTCCATATTCGTGACGGACACGTCAGCGAGGTATGGGAGCTTCACGACGATCCGGCCCGTAATGCCTGGCTCTGGGCATAGCCCCGGCGTCGGTTAGGTCGTGAGGCGTCCCCGACCACTAGCTGGGCTGGTCGATGGCGGAGGAGGATCGGGCCCGATCACGCAGGACCTGTTTTTGGATCTTGCCGGTGGAGGTCTTGGGCAGCTCCGCGAATACCACGGTTCGGGGGGCTTTGAAGTGGGGCAGGCGCGCCCGGCAGTACTCAATAAGCTCCGCCTCGGTGGCTTGCGTGCCTGGTTTGAGTTCCACGTAGGCCAGCGGGGTCTCACCCCACTGGAGGTCGGGCTGGGCGACCACGCCAGCCATGGCGACAGCGGGGTGGCGGCAGAGCACGTCCTCGATCTCGATCGAGGAGATGTTCTCTCCGCCGGAGATGATCACGTCCTTGGCGCGGTCTTTGATCTTCACATAGCCGTCCGGTTCAAGTACCGCCAGGTCCCCGGAGTGGAACCAGCCGCCGGCGAAGGCCTGCTGGGTGGCGCCGGGGTCTTTCAGGTATCCCTTCATGGTGATGTTGCCGCGGAATACGATCTCGCCGAGGGTCTGGCCGTCGGGGGGCACGCGAGTGCCGTCGTTTTGGTCGATGACCGTCATCGCGTCTTGGAGCTGGTACCGCACACCCTGCCGGCTGTTGCGCTGCGCCCGCCCTGTGATATCCAGGCTGTCCCAGTCCTCGTGCTTGGCGCACACCGCGGCGGGCCCGTAGGTTTCGGTCAGCCCGTAGACGTGGGTCACGTCGAACCCCAGCCGCTCCATACCCTCGATCATCGCGGCCGGGGGCGCGGCGGCGGCCACCATGGCAGACACCCGGCCGATGCCCTCGCGCAACTCCTCGGGGGCGTTGATCAGCATGTTGTGCACCACGGGGGCCCCGCAATAATGCGTGACCCCTTCGGCCCGCATCAGCCGGAAGATCTCCGCTGCGTTCACCTTGCGCAGGCACACGTGCGTGCCCGAGTTCGCCGCGATCGTCCACGGGAAGCACCACCCGTTGCAGTGGAACATCGGCAGTGTCCACAGGTAGACGCTGTGCCGGGGCATGCCCCAGGTCAGGATGTTCCCCACCGCGTTCAGGTGCGCGCCCCGGTGGTGGTAGACGACGCCTTTGGGCAGGCCCGTCGTCCCCGAGGTGTAGTTCAGCGAGATCGCCTGCCACTCATCCGCCGGCTCGGCCCGCTCATACCGCGGCGCCGCAGCAGAAAGCAGCGCCTCGTAGTCCTCTTCCCCCAGCCGGTCCCCCGGCCCGTCGTACTCGGGATCGTCGATGTCGATGACCAGCGGACTCGCCTCGCACAGCCGCAATGCCTCGGCTACCACGGGAGAGAATTCCCGGTCGGTGATCAGTACCCGGGCCTGGGCGTGATCGAGGATGTAGGCGATCGTCGCGGCGTCCAGCCGGGTGTTGATCGTGTTCAGCACCGCGCCGGTCATCGGGACCCCGAAGTGTGCCTCCACCATCTCCGGGGTATTCGCCGCGACCACCGACACCGTATCCCCGCGGCCTACGCCCCGCGCCGACAACGCCGAGGCAAGCCGCTGGCACCGCTCCCGCGTCTGCGCCCAGGTGTACCGCCGCCTGCCGTGCACGACGGCCAGCCGGTCGGGATAGACGTCCGCGCTCCAGTCCAGGAACACCAGCGGCGTCAGCGGCGCGTAGTTCGCCGCATTCGCCTCCAGCCCCATCAGATAGATGTCACCCACAGCCCCTCCGTGTCTGAACCCGGTCGGCATCCCCGGCACAGTCAGTGTCTGTGCCCACCCGCCGGAACCCCCAGCACAAGGATGCGCCTAACCAACCGCCCGCAACAGAGGCACCCGCCCTTGCCTGGCCCGTGCGCCGCCTCAGCCACCCACGTCAGCAGCTTGTACTCACGTTGATTGTTTGGCGCTGCCGGAGACCGGGCTTTGGAGGTGCCGCAATCCCCGGAAGCCCACGACTGCAGCGGCGGCGAGAATCGCGCCCGCCAGGAGCAGGGCGGACTCAAAGCCTTGGAGAAATGAGGCCACCGCCGAATCGAGGGCGTGCTCGTTTAGGTGCGCGGCGGCCACATGGACCTGACCACCGGCTACATCGGCTCCTACATGGGCTGCCCGTCGTTGTTCGGCCGGGGGGAAAGATCCCGCCTGGCGGTGCCAGTCGGCCAGGATCACGGCCGTGCCGATGGAACCCAGAATGGCCAGTCCCGTCGCAGTGCCGATCTGGCGGCAGGCGTTGAACAGGCCTGACCCGACCCCCGATGATCCCTCCGGAACTTCGGCCATCGCCGCCGCCGAGCCGGCCGGGACCATCAGGGCGAAGCCCACTCCCACCAGGATGTAGCAGCCGGCCGGCCAGGCAAACGGCGTCGCTGTCTTCAGCTGGCTCATGCCCAGCATGCCCGCGGCGGCGATCAGGCAGCCCCATCCGACAGCCGAGGCTACAGACAGGCGCCGCTCCACCCACCTGCCGAGCTGGGCTACGGCGAAGTACGGAATGCAGAAAAACAGCCAGGACAAGCCGGTGCGCAGAGCCGACCATCCGTCAACATTCTGGAAGAAGAGCGTGACGTAGTAGATGAATCCCGAGAACGCCAGGTAGGCCAGGAGGTACACGGCACATGCCCGGCCGAAGCTCGGGGTTCGCAGCAATGCCCGGGGGACCATAGGGAATGCGGTCCTGTGCTCCCACACGAAGAAGATCACCACGACCGCTACCCCGGCGGCGACACAGGCGGCCACGACCGGCGAACGCCAGCCGCCGTCCGAGGAGTCGACGAACCCGAAAGTCAGCAGCAGGAGGCCGGCGGCGCTCAGTGCGACGCCGCCGGTGTCGAAGGGGCGGGGTACGGGCTCCCGGGACTCCGCCACCGCGACCTGCGAGATGACCAAGGTCACCACCGCAATCGGGACATTGACCCAGAAGATCGATGACCACGGGAACACGCTGAGCAGCAAGCCGCCGACCACGCTGCCCCCCGCGACGGCCAGGCCACTGACCGCAGCCCACAGTCCGATCGGGCCGGCCCTGGCCTTCGGAGGATAGGCCTCAGCGATCAGTGAAAGGGTCAGGGACGACATGACGGCGCCGCCGATTCCCTGGACTACCCGGAAACCAATCAGCATTCCACCCGAGACCGAAAGAGCACAGCCGACGGAGGCGAGCGCGAAGAGCGCGACCCCGCTCATGAAAATGCGCCTGCGCCCGAAATGATCGCCCAGCGCACCGCCCGTTGGGATCAGCGCGGCCAGGGCCAGAGCGTAGGCACTCACCACCCATTCCAGGCCCGCTGGCGAGAGATGCAGCTCGTGCTGCAAAGACGGAAGCGCGACGCTCACGATCATGACATCGAGCACCATCATGACCTGAGCCGTGCACGCCGCCGCGACGGTAAGCCGCTGCCTGGGCCTTGTACCCAGAGCCATGACCCAAGCCTGCCCTGCCTGACCGACAGGCACACCGTCACGGCCAAGGGCCATACCTAGACGAGCTGCGGTCTCGCGCGATCGGAGTCACCGACCGCAACGGTGACGGATAAGCCGCAGCCACTTCAGCGGCCACCCGGCGAACACCGCGGCCGGGGACGGCATAGTGGAGACTAGAATGAAACGGTGGGAAATCGGGTAGCCGTCGCGCTTTACGTCCTCGCGATGGTAGCCGTCGTGGTCGGCGTGGACATCCTGTTCTTCAGGCACCACTTCTGGGATCGGCTGATCGTGAACGTCGGAATTGTCCTGGTATTTGCGGCGACGGCAGCAGCCGCGTCACGTCACCGACGACGTAGCTGAGCCCGTTTACGCCCTGCCACCTCGATCACGGCCGGCACCTTGTCGCGCCGGGCGTGCCCCAGGGCTTCCGTCGCCCCGGCCCCCACGCAGGCGCCATTCAGGGGCATCAGGATCCTGGGGGCAGGACGCTTCTTTCCGCGGGGAGCAGGCCGTGCCGCCCGGCTGCGCGACCATTGACGGTCCGCTCGGACGGCACCCGCAAACCCGCATCCACACCGGCCTGAACTGCAGCTACGAGCCAGACCCGGCAGACGACCTGGACGGGGTCCTCGACCAGCGGCACGGCACCTAACGAGCGCAGCGCACATGGGCCTCAGCGCAGCCCGCATCGCGCGGATCGGTCCGCAGGAAACGGTCAAGCGCTCTCCATCGGTCCCGGTACGTAGGCTGGCCGTATGCGTGTAGTGATCGCGGGCGGGCACGGGAAGGTTGCGCTGCTGCTGGAACGCGTCCTGGCCCGGCGCGGTGATTCGGTCATAGGGTTGATCAGGAACCCGGCGCAGGCAGCCGATGTGCAGAATGCAGGGGTTAAGGCTGTGGTCTGCGATCTGGAAGCAGCCTCCGCCGATGATGTCGCGGTTCTGCTGTCCGGGGCTGACGCGGTGGTGTTCGCGGCTGGCGCCGGCGCGGGCAGTGGCGTCCCCCGCAAGGATTCCGTCAACCGGGCTGCCTCCGTCCTGATGGCTGAGGCCGCCGAACGGGCCGGGGTCGCCAGGTTCGTGCAGATCTCCTCCATGGGCGCTGGCCAGCCACCGCAACCCGGCACCGGTGAGGTCTGGGCGGCCTACATCACGGCGAAAACCGCTGCCGAGGACGACCTGCGCTCCCGGGACCTGGACTGGACCATCCTGCGCCCCGGCCACCTCACCGACGCCCCCGCCACCGGCAAGATCCGGCTCGCAGCCCCGCCCGTCCCCGCTGGCGCCATCCCCCGCGCCGATGTCGCCGCGGTCATCGTCGCCCTACTCGATGAGCCGGGTACCGTGCACCAGACGCTTGAGCTAGTCGGCGGAGACAGTCCCATCGCCGCCGCTGTAGGCAGCATTTCTTGATCACCACCCGGTCTCACAGCCTGCCCGTGCTCCCCGGTCAAGATCCTGAGTCCCGGCCTCGATGCCACATGCCTCCTGACCTGCGGTAAGGCAATGAAACCAGGCACGGCATGTTACGCAGGGCAGGGGAGAACCAGGCGCCGGTCGGCTCGCCCTATCGGTAGGCGAGGACGACCCAGACCTGGCCCGGGGCGAAAGTCATCCGCTGCCCGGACGCGGTAGTGAAGGTGGTGCCGCCGTTGGCGTTCGGCCGGGACCAATGCGTGGTCCAGGACTTACCGTTGCGCAAGACCAGGGCCGTGCCTGACCCGACGCTCTCCGCGTACGGGGGAGGCTTGCCGTACTCCAGGAACCGGGAGGTGCGCACCGTGGTGTGCTGGATCACCACGGTGGCGGGCGACAGTCGCCCGCCGTCGGTGGTTACCGCCGGCCTGCCGTCCATCGACACCAGCCAGCGGCCTTTGCCCGCCGACCAGGTGAAGCGGAACGAGGCTGCCGGGTAGGACACCGACGCCGACTGGGTGGCCTTGCCGCCCGGCGGCGGCGGGCCGAAGCGGAACCCGATGTCATGGGCCATGCTCCCGCGGTGAGCTTGCCGCAGCAGCTGCCGTGTGTGGGCGTACAGGTTGTAGGGAGCGATGCGGCTGTTGTCCCGGAAGTACCCGCTGGCGATGCCGTCGTAAAGATCCACGATCCTGGCGGTCCGGTGGATGTACGGGAGCAGCGTGGCCGTCGCGCCCGAGTAGGCGAAGGCCGGCCGGCCAAACTGGCGCAGCAGCTCCAGGTCGTCCTCCCGCGCGCTGCGCACCGGGCCGATGACGCGCGGGTAGTCGGACGAGAAGATCGCCAGGAATCGGCTCAGCCCGCCTTCGACCGGGAGCACATAGACGATGTCCGCGTGGGTGAGCCCGGTCTGCGGCCTGGCGTTCACGATGTTGTCGATCTTCACCGCGAGCACCCGGTTCAGCGAGGGCACCGGCTCGCCAGTGAACGGTGACCGGAGCTGGGGCGCGTGCGACGGTGCCGACGCGTTCCCGCAGGCCGCGAGCAGCACGGTTACGACGCCAGCCAGCGTAACCGCTGCCGCCACGGTGGTGACGGCCTTGTGCCTGATCCATCTCATCGCATCATCTCGGGCCGCGCACCTCACGCGGATGCACCACCACACCTCTAGGTACCACAACGGGCTACCCGGCGGCAGCCTTACGCCGCGGGCCACTCAGGAAGCCAGGCCGTACCGCACGGCGGCGGCGGTAGCCCCTTGACCTCAAGGGGACTTGAGGTACCAGAGTGGGCATTGGTGGCAGGAACCGAGGGCGGCAGAGGTTGATGGGCCGCAGCGGCGAGGAGGACGACGTGAGTGACACTGCGCCAGCTCTGGACGAGGCGTTCGAGCGGATGGCGGCGGCCAGCTTCGAGCTGCCTAACGGCTTCGTCAACCACGGAGCCATGGCCTGCGAGGCGCTGGCCATGCTCGAGTGCACCGGCGACATCGACAGCTGGGCGCGCCGGTTCGCCCGGGCGGGCGGGGCATCGGTCAACCCGGTGGTGCCGGCCGGGTTCGAGTGGCGGCCAGCGCTCGGCGACTACCAGCGGCTCGGCGAGTGGATCGGCTACTTCACCCAGGCCATCGACGACGACGGCTGGCCGGCTGTGGTCGCCACCTGGGTGCCGCGGCTGATGCCCGCGCTGCGCACCGCGCTGTTCCACGGCGCCATCCGGACCGCCCATGCGGTGCGGGCCATTGACGCGGCCGACACACCGCCGCGGCGCGGCGAGCTGGCCCGGGCGCTCGGCTACTGGGCGGCCCGCTACCGCGAAGGCCAGCCCGCCGGCCCGCTGCCCCCGCCGGCCCGCCCCCCGCCGGTGACGTCCGGATGGCGGTCGTGTGGGCCGCAGCCGACGGCGCACGCCGCTACCTGGCCCGGCCTGACATCGCCCACCTGCACGGCGTCACCGGGGCGATGGCCGTCGAAATCCTCACCGCCCACATCGCGGCCACCGACGGCGCCGCCGCGCTGGCCCAGGTGCACGCCGAGCACGCCGCGCTGTACGCGGCCACCCGACCGGTCACCCAACCTCACCCGGCCCGCCCGCCAGGCAGTGACCTCACCATGGCGGCCGTGCGCAGCCTGGACCCGCACCAGGTGAAGCTCGTCGAGGCCTGCCAGCGCGGGCACGCGGCAACCGCCGATCCCGCCTTCGCTGCCGCCGCCGAAACGGTCACCGGCCTGCACGCCTGACCGGCAAGCATCGGCCGGCCCCCGCCGCCTGACCGGGGATCGGGGCTGAGTACACGCTCGCAAGCGGCCCACCCCGGCGGGCACGCCCACCCTGGCGAACACAAACATCTTCTTCCTGAGCCGGCCGTTTCTTCCTGAGCCGGCTGTTATTTCGGCGCGATCGGCGCCGGCAGGGGGAGAAGGTCCCCGACGCCAAGAACCCTACGGCCCTGTCCCAGCCCCGCTGCCGGGCGCACGCTGTAGGCGAAACGCGGTGGTGACCATGGCCACGTCGCAGCACCGGCCGGGAACGGGAAGGGAGGAAGACGATGTACCTGCCGGGTGAACGGGGGAAGATGCGGGCCGCCGACGCGGACCGCGACCGTGTGGTGGGATTCCTCAACACGGCCTACACCGAAGGCCGGCTGTCCAAGGACGAGTATGACACCCGCCTGGACAGCGCCTTGTCCGCGCGCACCTACGCCGATCTGGACCAGGTCGTGAGCGACCTGCCTGCCGCGCCGGCCGCCGTGGTGGCCCCGGCGGCCAAGACCCGCGCGGTGACCCCGGTGGCCAAGACCAACGGGCTCGCGATAGCGAGTCTGGCCTGCGGGCTTGCGCAGTTCGCGTTCGGGCCACTGGCGACCATCCCGGCGATCGTGTGCGGCCACATGGCCCGGAGCCAGATCAAGCGCACCGGAGAGCAGGGGGCGGGTCTGGCGCTGGCGGGCTTGATACTGGGCTGGGCAGCGGTGATCCTTGGCATCGTCTTCCTCGTCCTCGGCCCGGCCATATCCATCGGGATGCACGGCACCATGCCCATGCACTGAGCAGCCGAGGCGCCTGTTATCCCTTCGTGGCCGGCGGGGCTTCACCCGGAGCAGTTGGTTCTGGGTGCGGGCCAGATTCCGCGAGAGCACCCGAGCCGACCTCGGAGCCGGCCTGGCCAGCCGGGCTCAGCCCATCCGCCGTGACGGTGGCTGCGACCGGCTTGGCCAGGGTCGGCGCGGCGGCCCTGTCCACGACCGGCTCGGCCTGGCGGGCCAGGTACCGGAACCGGGCTGCTCGCGCGTCCCATGCGTAGACGACCGTGGTTCCGGCGATGAGGTCGTACAGGGCACGGTGCTCGCGCTGCACCAGGATGCCCAGGAATCCCAGGCCGAGGGTCAGGAAGCCGAGCGGAAACGTCAGCGAGCGCACCCATCCTTGCCAGGGATGCAGCCTCGTACCGTCGGCCCGCACCACCTGCACGCCCAGCAGCGCCATTCCCCAGGTGCTGCCGTCGGCCGCCCACTGAAAGCCGAAATAGAGGAATTGCCAGGCGATGTAGGTGATGAGGACGGCGATGTTGTTCCGGTGCCAGGAAACCGGCGAGCCAGTCACGATCTGCACCACGAAAGACACGAGCTGTAGCGCGAGCCAATACAGGACAGTGCTTGCGATGAGGTCGGTCAGGTACGCCGCGAAGCGCGAAGCCGAGCCCGCGTACTGGCCCTGTGCGCTCACCCACTGGCTCGGATGGGTACGGACGCTCATGGTTGAGCTTCCGGGCCCAGCAGCGCGCGTGGTGCCATCGGCCCCCGGTCCTTGCGCCGCAGCAGGCGGGTCACCCAGCGGTCGATGCGCCGGTCCAGTCCGACGGCCCCGCTGCGCACCGTATCCAGTGCTTCAGTCGCTATTCCGCCGGTCGACCTGGCGATGATGGCGCCGAGGTCGGTCTGCTCGACGAGTCTTTCCATGTCGATGCGGGCCACGACATCGTTGATGTCGACGCGGTCCAGCACGGCATTCACGTCAACCTGCTCCAAGAGCTCGTTGAGATCGACCTGCTTGAGCAGCGCGTTGAGATCCACCTGCTTGAGCGGCGCGTTCATGTCCATCTGCTTGAGCGGCGCGTTCACATCTACCCGCGCCAGCAGCGCGTTGAGGTCAACCTGCCGGAGTGGCTCGTTGAGATCCACCTGCTTGAGCAGCGCGTTGAGGTCCATCTCCTTGAGCGGCGCGTTCACGTCTACCCGCTCCAGCAGCGCGTTGAGGTCAACCAGCTGGAGCAGCGCATTGATGTCCACCGCCTGAACCACGATGTCGATGACCCGCTCCGCGAGGCGCTGGGCCACCAATTCCGCCGAGGCGGCCACGCCTTTGCGTGCCGAGCGCGGCCGGTCCTGTGGTCCCATCAGATCAGTATGGCCTGCGCGTCGTGATCGCCGGTTACGAGGCCCCTACAACGGACGGCGGCCCCATCGCCGCCGCGAACGCCAGCCGCCCCGACCATCCGCCTGCCGATCTCTCCCAGGAGCGGATCAGGCGCCGGGCCGTCCCTTCACCCCACCTCGGGCACCGGCCCCGGGTGGACGGCGACGTACTACTCCGGCCCGGCGGCCAGCGGAACGCCGCTAGGCAGCGAGGTGGTCACCAGCCTGAACGTGACCAGCCCTCCGTCCATCGTGACGTCAGCCGGCGTGAGCACCTGGTCGGTCAAATACACCGCCACCATGACCCCCTCGGCCACCGGGACTGACGAGTTCGGGCTCAGCGCGGGCGGGCCGGCCTCGCTGTCGATCGGCGGCAAGCAGATCGTCAGTTACGGGCCCGGCACCGGCTCGACCTTCACCGGCCTCGCCGACGTGACGGCCGGGCAGGCTGTGCCCTTCGAACTGGACGTCACGGGCATCAGTGCGAGCACCGGCGGCGGGTTCTTCGGCCCTCCGCCCCCCGTGACCCTGACCTGGGCCCCGCAGGAGAACCTGCTGTGGGAGGCAGCCGCCAGGGCCGCAGCGTCCGCCAGCGTCGCGGTGGTCTTCGCCAGCAACTACTCCAGCTGAGGGAAGCGACCTGCAGAGCCTTGAACTGCCGGGCGACCAGGACCAGCTGATCCAAGCCGTGGCCAGGGCCAACCCGCGCACGGTGGTCGTGCTGAACACCAGCGGCCCGGCGAACATGCCATGGCTCAACGGCGTCGCCGGCGTATTCGAGGCCTGGTACCCGGGGCAGCAGGACGGCAACGCCATCGCCGCCCTCCTCTTCGGGGACGTCAGCCCCTCAGGGCACCTGCCGGAAACCTTCCCCGCCAACCCTGGCCAGGGCGTGGCCGGCGGCGCCACCGTGCTGAACCCCAGCCCGCAGTTCCCCGGCAATGGCACCAGCGTCGATTACGCCGAGGGCATCGATGTCGGCTACCGCTACTACGACACCCATCACCAGAACCCGCTCTTCCCGTTCGGCTACGGCCTGTCCTACACCACCTTCAGCTACAGCGGACTCCGGCTGCACCCCGGACCCCGGGGCGGCGAAACCGCCACCGTCACGGTCACGAACAGCGGCCGGACGGCCGGCGCAGAAGTAGCCCAGCTCTACCTGACCGACCCGGCATCCTCCGGTGAACCGCCCTACCAGCTCAAGGGATTCCAGAAAGTAACTCTCGCCCCCGGGCGCAGCCAGCAGGTCACCTTCCAGATCAGCGGCCAGGACATGAGCTACTACAATTCCGCCACTAACGGATGGGCGGCCGCCCCCGGCTCATACCGGGTCAGCATCGGCAGCAACGAGCGCGACCTGGCTGTCAGCGACTCCTACCAGGCCAGCGGAAGAGGGGCGAACCAGTAGCACTATCGGTTACGGGCCGCCTGTCACAGGCTGACAGGCGGCCCGTTCCGTCCAAACCGACCTCTTCATCCCAACTCTTCCGGATCCCGTCGGCGCATGACGTTGGACAGACGGCAAGAGCCGGGCGAGGCGCCACTGGCGCCCCGCTTGTTACTCGTTTCTGGCGGTCTCGGGGCCGGTGATGCGGGCCAGGAGGGGGAAGGTCGCGGCGATGATCGCGAGGGAGATCACGACGCCGCCGGCGGTCAGCAGGTAGTACACGAGGCCAGGGGCGACCATCGCGTGCTGCTGCGCCTCCCGGGCGAACATCGCGGCGCCGGCGAACCCGGTGCCAATCGCGACGGCGGCGACGGACAGCAGCGGGACGGCTCCCTCCAGCGCGACGACGCCGCGCAGCGTGGACAGCCGGGCGCCGGCGAGGCGGAGCAGGCTGAACGGGCGCTTGCGGTCCGCGAGCCCGGCCGCGATGCCCGCGACGAGGGTGCAGCCGGCGATCGGCAGGCTGACCAGGATCACCACGTTCGCGAGCTGCTGTTCGCCGTTGTTGGCTGCGTTGTCCGCCGCGACCAGGTCGTTGAGGGTGGACGGCGCGTTGACGGCGAGGTAGCCGGGCGTGGCCTCCAGTAGGGTCCTCGCCTGCTCGATCGCCGCGGTGGTGCCGTCCGTCTCCACGCTGACGGCGTCCACGCCGAGGGTGTCCAGCCGGGCGGCCGGCACGTTGACGGCGGGCCAGGTGATCCCGGTGGTCCGGGTGCCGCTCAGCGGGCCGCTGGTGGCGAACACGCCCGCCGGGAATGCCACCGTGGCCGCCCCGGCGGGGCAGTTGCCGAGGACGGGAACGGTCGCGAGCTGCGCGCACGAGATCACGTCGGCCGGGATCGGGATGCCCGTGCCCTGCGCGTTGCCGCTGGGGTCTTGGAACTGGAACGTTCTCGGGATGGTCAGCGTGGGGTCCACGCGGAGTACGGCGACGCCCTGGACCCCGTGGACCGCGCTCAGCCGCGCCGTGAGTGCAGCGGCGGGTGCGGCCGGCCCCGCGCCGGTCACGACCGGGCCGTTGTGCGACCCGGACGGGGCGTTCGCGATCTGGCCGGTGACCATGTTCGTTTCCGCCGCGGTGCCGAACCGGGTGTACTCCTTGGCGTCCTGCGTGGTGATCCCCACGACGGCCACGGTGGTGATGAACAGCGCGAGCACCAGGCCGCTGACCGCGCGGAAGGCGGCCTTGGGGTCGTCGCCGATGCGGCGGGCGGCGAGCAGCGTGGCGGGGCGGCTGGTCCACCGGGCCATCCCCTGCGCCGCGGCCATGGTGAGCCACGGCCCGGCTACGAACAGGCCGGCGAGGATGATGAAGAAGCTGGACGCGAACGCCTGGATCTGCCCGGGTATCGAGGCCGGGTGGCCGTGGATGGTCCAGAAGCCGAGCTCAGCCAGGCCGGCCAGCAGCGGGATCACCCGCCAGGCGCCCGGCGGCTTGCGCCGCGCCCGGCGGGCCACACCCAGTGGGGAGATGTTCACCCGGCGCAGCGCTATCCGCGCCGCCACAGCGGCGAACACCGGGACGCCGGCCGCGACCAGGAGGATGTCGGGCAGGCTGAGTGTCAGCTCGGCGGGGAAGAACGGCTGGCCGATGAACGGGATGCCCGCGACCGGGATGCGCAGCAGGAAGAAGAGCCCGAACCCGATGGCCGTCCCCAGCACCGCCGCCGCCGCCGACTCGATGGCCGCGATCAGCGAGACCTGCCCGCGGGTCGCGCCGGCCAGGCGCATCGCTGCGAACCGCTCCTCGCGGCGGGCAGCCGACAGCCGGGTCGCGGTGCCGATGAAGATCAGCACCGGGGTAAGGATCGCCAGCGCCACGACGGCCAGGATCAGGTCGACGGAGCTCGCCCCGCCTCCCGGGTCGGTCGGGAAGTAGGCCAGCCCCTTGGGGTTCGGCACCGGCGGGCAGCCCGAACCGGAGCACGCGGAGGTGAACCCGCCGGGCATCGCGTCGGCGACCGACGTCACCCGGATGCTGTTCGGGGTCTGGGCCAGCTGCGCCGGGGTGCGCCCGACGACGATGACCAGGGAGTCGGGCGACGGCAGCGCGGCGTCACCGATCGTGCCGGCCAGGCGGCCGGGGTAGCGGCCGGCGAGCTGGTCCGCCGGGGTGCTGTGCAGCAGCGCGATCAGCGCGGGCGAGGCGTAGTACTGCCCCGGTGCCGGATCCCGGGGGAGGCCAGGCGGCACCGGGGACGAGGCGCTGACGGCGGCCACGTCGAAGCGCGCGATCTGCTGGCCGTCGAAGACGTCGCCGACAGGGCGCCACCACAATGGGGCGATAGCCGCTCCTCCCGGGCCCGCGGGCACAGACGAGGTGCCCGTCCAGAACCAGGCGTGCCGGTTGTTCCAGGCGACGGCCGCGTTGGTCGCCGCCACGGCGGTCAGCAGCAGGCCGACACCGAGGCCGACCGCGACCGTGAGGATCACCAGGCGGGTGACCGCCTCCCGGCCCCCGTTCACCACCAGGCGCAGCCCGAGGGAGATCACGGCTGACTCCCGGTGAGCGTGCCGACCTTGCCGTCCCTGACAACGACCTCGCGGTCGGCGTAGGCGGCAACCCGGGCATCGTGGGTGACCAGCACGACGGTGGCGCCGTGCTCGCGGGCGGTCGTGCTGAGCAGATCCATCACCAGCTCCCCGGACACCGAGTCCAGCGACCCGGTCGGCTCGTCGGCGAACAGCACCTCCGGCTCGGCGACCAGGCCACGGGCGAGGGCGACGCGCTGCGCCTGCCCGCCGGACAGCTCCCCGGACCTGCGGCGCTCAAGCCCGTCCAGGCCGAGCGTGCCGAACCACTTCCTGGCCGCCGTCATCGCCGGGCCGCGCCGGGTGCCGGACAGCAGCAGCGGCAGCGCGACGTTCTCTTCGGCGGTCAGCTCTGGGACAAGCTGACCGGACTGGAACACGAACCCGAACCGGTTCCGGCGCAGTGCGCTGCGCTCGTCGTCGCTCCGGGTGTCGAGCCGCTGCCCGCCGTACCAGACCGCCCCCTTCTGGGGAACCAGGATGCCCGCCAGGCAGTGCAGCAAGGTGGACTTGCCCGATCCGCTCGGACCCATGACCGCGACGATCTCGCCCTGCCGGACTCCCAGCGAGGCGCCGCGCAGTGCCGGCGTCTCGCCGAACGAAAGGAACAGGTCGCGCGCCCCGATGATGTTCCCGGTTACGGCGTTCTTCCCCATGTCGGTCATGGCCGCACCGCCCGGGCGAGCTGGTCCAGCCGGGCCGCCGTGTGATCGATCCAGCGCAGGTCCGCCTCCAGGCGGTAGAGAGCGTGGTCGGCGAGCAGCACGTCGAGGGTGCCGCCGCGCTGCTTGAAGCCGGTAAGCTCGCGCATCCGCTGCAGGTGCGCCGCCCGCTGGGTGTCGAGGTAACTGTCCGCCCGCTTGCCGAGCATCAGCGCGAGCACGACCTTGGTGAACAGCTCGCTCTGCAGGTCGGGGTCGGGCGGGACCGGCTCGCCCAGCCACTTCTCCACCTCGGCGACGCCGTCCTCGGTGATGATGTACCGGCGGCGCTCGGGGCCAGCCCCCTGCTCGACCGGCCCGGCGACGGTCTTCCCGTCCCGGGCCAGCCGGGACAGCGTCGCGTACACCTGGCTGTAGCGCACCGGCCTGCCCTGGCCGAAGTACGCGTCGTAGTCCCGTTTCAGGTCATACCCGTGGCTCGGCCCGCGCTCAAGCAGCCCAAGCAGTGTCAGCGGAACGCTCATGTCTGAGAGAATACCCCACGAGTATTCTCTCAGGTAGTAGAACTACTCTCCCGGTGGACGGTTCCGTGTTGTCGCCAGGCCCCTGATCCCTCCCTCACCCCAAGGCCAGGCCTGGCCGCCATAGCCCAGTTCGAGGACGGCCGGCCGGGTCACCAGACCACCGGAACCGGACCGCTCCCCCACCGCCAACATCGTCAGGCAACGCCGACCGCCCGCCGCAAAGCCCACCCGAATGGGAACAATGGCTGACGGTCACCGCAAGGCAAATGGTCCGCAACGCCATCGTCCTCGAGCCCGACAGCACGCCTGGCCAGGCTAAACTCCGCCTCCGGCACGCACAGTGCCACCGGCAATCCACCGGAAAACGCAAGAGCCCAGTCTGCTGCCCGCCAGCGAGCCCCTGGGGCTTGCTTGAGCCGGATACATGGAAACGTGCACGTCCGGTTCTGAGAGGGGCCGGGCGCAGCAATGTGCCCGGCCTACCCGGCCCGACGGGTCAGGCGCCGGGATCTTGAATGAACGTGCTGCGGAGCAGACCGGATACGTACTGCTGCCCGGATTTGCACTGGGTGGCGAAGTTGCTAGGCATGTGGGGATAGCTCGTTGATGGCAAGGAATCGTTCAATCATGGCATTCACCTGCTCGGGGACTTCCAGCTGGATGAAGTGACCGGCTCCGACAGTCTGGCCGATAGTGATCGGCGGGCAGAGGCTGCGCAAATCAGCCGACTTGTTGGCAGGGACGGCCGAACCGATCGAAAGCACCGGGACACTGGCCTTGCGGAGCGCGCCGGCGCCGTCGAACTCGCCCATGGCACGCATGAGCGCGGCAGCGATCCCCGGGGAGACTCCACGCATTTCCTTAATGATGGCTTCCCGGCGGGCCGCATCGGTGGGCAGGAACATCCCTTCGATGAAGGCGGTGCGCCACGACCGGTCGTCATCCGCGCGGACGGCGGCAAAGGAGTCCCGGAAGAACGCCTTGGCCTTCGTGTTCGTGATCGGCGCTGGCTCAACCATCAGCAAGGCACGGATGGCTTCAGGCCGGGCAGCACAGGCCAGTCCTATCAGTGCCCCGAGACTGTGGCCGACCAGCACGGGCCTGCTGAAACCGGCCGCCCCGGCAAGGGCGAGCACATCACCGGCCAGGACGTCAATGTCATAGCAGCCGGGGCCTGGATCGGGCCGGCTGCTGTCGCCATGCCCGCGCAAGTCCATGGCGGCGACAGCATGGCTTACGGCGAAATGCTCGAACTGCGGGGCGAAGTACGAGCGATCGCATGACCACCCGTGCACGAAGATGATGGGGGGATCACCCGCGCCCGCAGTGTCGTAGGCCAGCCTGATGCCTTCGCCGGAAAGGAACTCTGCCATGGTCACCCCTGTCATCCCAAGGCCGCCCGCCGCACTCGGTCGGGAACCGGCGCGCTGATTCCAATCGCGCCGTCTGCTTCATCCTTCCTGATCCCAGCCGATCCTGTGCCGCTCGAAATTCGATTGCGCGCCGGCATTACCTCAAATCCCGACGGCGCATGGACGAGCCAGGCAGCCCGTAACCTCCTGGTGGACCTCGGCCAGCTCACGGAATCAGTCAAGTTCCTGATCAGGGATCGCAGGCCAGTTCACCAGATCCTTCGATGCCGTGTTCACGGCGGAGAGCATCAGGATTTCTCGCCAGCCCACCGCAAGCGCCGAGAGCGAACGCGATCTGCGAACCGATGATCGGTACCCTGCGCCGGGAGCTGTGATCGCCGCGTGACAGCCCGCCTGCACGAGAAGGAGCAGGTCACCTCCACGATCGTGTAGTCGAGTCCACAGGACACCTGATCGTGAGGCGAACTCGCAACGTCTGGAACGACTTCGCTGCGGAAATGGCGTCGGCTATCGCCAGCGCTGCTCAGAAGGCGTCATCCTCTCGGGGTCCGCTGCTCCCAGGCCTCTGGGTTGAGCAGGGTCGGCGGGTGCCCGTCTTCGAGCCCGGCGAACAGGTTGTCGACCGCCAGGTTGGCCATCGCCAGGCGGGTCTCCACAGTCGCTGACCCGAGATGCGGGATGAGCACGGCGTTCTCGCAGTCGAGCAGTCCGGGATAAACATCCGGCTCGTGCTCGAAGACGTCAAGCCCGGCGGCGAAGATCTGGCCCTCCTTGAGCGCCCGGGCCAGGGCCTCCTCGTCTATGACCGGCCCCCGTGACGTATTCACCAGCACGGCCGTGGGCTTCATCATGGCCAAGCGTTCGGCGTTGATCAGATGACGCGTCTGCGGGGTGAGGTTGGTGTGGACGGAAACGAAGTCGGACTCGCGGAGCAGGTCTGCGAGGTCTCGGTACTCCGCTTGGAGTTCCTGTTCAACCTCGGCGCCTGGCCGGTACACGTCGTGGTAGCGGACGCGCATGGCGAAGCCGCGGGCACGGCGGGCCACGGCCTGTCCGATCCGGCCGAAGCCCACTACGCCGAGGGTCTTGTGGTGGACGTCTTGGCCCTGCATCATGAGTGGCCCCCAGATCCAGGGGGTACGGGAGCGGAGGAAACGGTCCCCTTCGGCGATCCGCCTGGCCGCGGCCATCATCAGGATGAACGCGATGTCTGCTGTGGTCTCGGTCAGGACCTCCGGGGTGTTGGAGGCCAGGACGCCGTGCCTGGTGCACGCGCCCACGTCGATGTTGTCGAAGCCCACGGCGTAGTTCGCCACGATCCTGAGCGCGGGTCCCGCGGCGTCCAGGAACTCATCGTCAACGCGGTCCGTGAGCAGCGTGATCGCCCCCGCCTTCCCGGCCACCTCCGCCAGGAGCTGGTCGCGGGGCATGGCACCCTCGCCCTGATACAGCGTCATCTCGCACTGAGCCTCGATCCGGTCCAGCGCTTCCTGGGGCAGGCGCCGGGTGACCAGGACCGGCAGGCGCGCCTGGCCCACGGCTAGGCCTCCAGCTCCGGAAGGACCGCGGCCACGGCCTCCAGGGCCTCGAGTATGGCCGGGACCGAATTCGCGTAAGAAAAGCGCAAGTAGCCCTCCCCGTACCGGCCAAAGGCCGTCCCTGACAGCGCGGCCACCCCGGCTCGCTGGAGCAGATGCTCCTCGATCCTTTGCGAGGGAATCCCGAGCGCCTTGACCGAGGGGAACACGTAGAACGCCCCGCGCGGCTGCAGGCAGGTGATGCCCTCAATGGCGTTCAGCCCCTCGACGATGACGTCGCGGCGCAGGCGGAACTCGGCGATCATCTGCTCGGCCGGCTCCCACGGCCCGGTGAGCGCGGCGATCGCGGCGCGCTGGCTGAACGCGCTGGTGCACGACACCGAGTTGATGATCAGCCGGGAGATGGGCTCCACCAGCGCCGGGGGAAATACGCCGAACCCCAGGCGCCAGCCCGTCATGGCGTAGGTCTTGCTCCAGCCGTCGAGCAGGATGGTGCGGTCGGCCATCCCGTCGATGTCCAGGATGGACACGTGGCCCCCGTCGTAGCGGATGGCCCAGTACACCTCGTCGGCCAAGACGAGCAGGTCGTTCCGCATGGCGATCTCGGCGATGGCCTCGCAGTCCTCCCGGGTGAGCGCCGAGCCGCACGGGTTGTGCGGGGTGTTCAGCACGAGCAGCCGTGTCCGGGAGGTAACGAGGGAGGCCAGCTCTTCCGGGTCGGGCCGGAACCCGTTCTCTTCTCGCAGCGGGAGGGGGACAGGCGTCGCCCCGGTGAACCGGGCGATGGACTCATACATCGGAAACCCGGGATCTGGGTAGATGACCTCGTCGCCTTCCTGGCAGGTAGCCAGCATCAGGTTCCACATGATGGGTTTCGCACCGGGGGTCACGATCACCCGGTCCGGAGTCGTCTCGAGCCGCCCAGTCCGGGACAGCCACGCGGCCACGGCCTCGCGGACTTCGGGCAGCCCGGGTGCCGGGACGTAGTGGGTGAATCCGGAATGAAGGGCCTCCACGGCAGCTTCCACGATGTGGGCCGGGGTATCGAAATCAGGCTCCCCGATCTCCAGATGGATGATCTTGCGACCCTGCGCCTCCAGGGCCCGCGCCCGGGCTAGCACCTCGAACGCAGACTCCGTTCCCAGCCTGGACATCCGCTCGGCCAGCCGGCAGGCCGGGATCGTCTCTGATGCGCCCATGATGACCGGGGCCTCCCTCCGGGAGATCAAGCTGAACCACGGTGCAGCCTGGGTCAGCAGAATGTCAAGTCACCATTCAGCCCAGCCAGGAGGTGATGCCCGATCCGAACACACGTACGGCGGCCCAGCCGGGCCGCCGTTGCTGTACTTTCCTGCCGTACTCGCTATTCGAACCGTTCGAATTTCACTTCTGACCGGTTGTACACCCACCACGACGGCCAACCGGACTCGCCATGGCCCACGAGCAGGCCGCAGCTGGGCTGGAGTTAGACAGGGATGAGGTCGATGTGGATATCAGCGGCTTCCGCCAGGGCTCTCAGGTCGCCCGGATCAGAGGTGAGAATATCGTCGCCGTCGGCGGCCAGGCACACCACGGTGGCGTCAATCGCATCCCGGTGGCCGCTGCGGGCCAGCAGCAGCCCCGCCCGACGCCCCATCGGGTCATCGATCGCTGCGACATCGGTCCCGGCGAGCAGCCGGGCGACCGGCACCTGACGGCCACGGCCACCACGCCAGACCTGCGCGACCACTCCCCCGCTGGTCACCGGCACCCGCCCCGCCAGCCGCTCCCGCTTCACCAGCGCCACCACCCCGCGATCCCCGCGCTCCACCGCGACGAACGCCCCCGCATCCAGGACCAGCATCAGGCTGCACCCTGGCCACGGGCACTCCTGCCCTGGCGCCGGGACTCCGGCGCGCCGCGCACCACGACCGCCCGGCTGCGTGCACTGCGGGCAGCCTCCCGCATCTCCTCCTCGGAGATCTCACCATGCTCGGCCTCGTAGCCCACCAGGAACTCATCTAGTGCCCGCAGCCGCCGGTCATGATCAGCCTTCAGCCGCAGCGCGTCATTGACCCAGGCGCTCACGCTCTCCGCCTGCCCAGCGGCTACCGCCTCCTGAGCCACCGCTATCAGCTCCGCATCCACCGACGCCGACATCCGCTGCTTCGAACTCATACAAACATGCTACACTTCTGCCACGTATGTAGGAACCGGACGGACTGCCCACCCGACGGCGGCCTGGGTGGCGCAGGCGGCCAGGAACCTTGTGATGGACCTGGAAGATGCCGGCTGCCGGGCACGGTTCCTGATCAGGGACCGGAACGGGGAGTTCGAGGAGTTCTACAACGGGCACCGGCCGCATCAGGGCATCGCGAACGCCCGCCCGCTCCGGCCACTGCCCGTGCCCCTGGGACAGCGAACCAGGTCGGTGGGCGGGTGGATGCCGCTAGCAAAGCCCCCGACCCGCTCTAGCGGTGTCCTTGCTTCCCGCTCTTGCGGCTGAGTGCAACGCTGGTGACCATGAACGACATTGCTCAGCGGCCAGGCCCGGGTGCCGGTGATGACCCTGCTGTGGACGACCCCGGTGGCCGCCTGGCCGCCTATATAGCCAGAACCCAGACGGCGCTCGATCTTCTGGCGCTGGCCACGCTGTGGATCGTCGTGGTCCCTCCCGGCGACTTCGGCACCGCCCACGACGCCAGGACCCTCGCACTGACCATCCGGGTCGCCGTGTCGGTCGTTTACGGGATCGACATGACCATCCGCAGCCGCCTGGCCCGCCGCCATGTTCACTACCTGCTCATCCATCCGCTCGGGATCGTCTCGGTGATCTTTCCGCCGGTCCGCGTGATCTTCAGTTTCCGCCTGGTCAGGTCAGTGTTCCGGCGCGGGCACCTCAGCCGTTTCTTGCTGGCCGCATCGGTGCTGGTCATCAACGGCGCGATCATCGTGTACCTGCTCGAGCGCCACGCGCCCAGGTCCAACATCCACACCCTGGGTGAGTCACTGTGGTGGTCGGCGGTGACGGTCACCACCGTCGGCTACGGCGACTTCTTCCCGGTCACCACAGCGGGACGGATCACGGCCTGCCTCATCATGGGCATCGGCCTGCTCACCCTAGCGGTCGTCACCGCGCAGGTAGCGTCGAGCTTCGTCGCACAAGCACCAAGCAAGGCCCAGCGCGGCCCGCAGGCGAAGGCGGCTACACCGGAGGTGACGCTGGCCGAGCTCGACCGGCGGCTTGCCCGGATCGAAGAGCTGCTCACCGCCGCCGCCACCTCACCATCGCAGCGACCGGCAGGAGCACCGGAGCGCGAATCAGGCAGCGACTAGCCCCGACCCTGGTGTGCAGACGGTGAATGGCCGGCTGGGCCAGCACAAGTGGTCCAGCCTGCGCTGGGTGCCCCATGACGGCACCTGGACCGAACCTGGCCGGGCACCGGACCTGGGATGCCCGCCTGCCCAGGGATGGATATACCCATATCCGCCGCAGAAGATGAGTGATCTGCCGCCAGGAAAGGGTATGCGCATAAAAGGCCGTACGTGGGACCGGGATCCTCTTGCCTTCGGGGCGGTTCCCGCGGATCCGATCACATTGTTTATCTATGCCACGTCTCGCCTTAATCATGCCATCATCCTGACTAACCTCAGACTGGATCGACGGTCGCGTGATAGGTCACACTGACATCACTGATCACGGCCATTCGTTTGCCATCACGGCACACGCAGGGGTGCCTGCATCTATATGGTTTGGATCAAAGAGAATTCAGTTTCTTCCCAGCGGCGGACCAGATCCGCGTTACTGACAGAGAAACGGTAAGTGGCGAACTCATCTGCCGCTGGTGGCACGCTCCCGTGGCGGTCGGATCGGGGCTGGTGCCGCATTTGTTATCCCCGTCGCCGTGGCGGGCGGCCTTAGGGTAGGGGTGTGCGGGTCCAGATAAGCCAGGAAGCTGCCGAGTTTGTCACTGCCCGCGGCGGCACCCTGTGGGTGTGGGCGGCGCACCCGCGCCTGTGCTGCGCGGGCACGCCGGCTTACATGCACGCGGCGACCGGGGCACCGCCAGGCCTGTCAGGCTTTACTCCTATCCCGGCGGCGGGGCTGGAGCTGTGGTTCCGGGCTCCGGCCGGCCCGCATCCTGACGTTCTGGAGATCGGCCTGCGGGGAAAGCGCCACCCACGGGTGGAGGCCTACTGGGACGGATGCCTGTTCGCGCTCGGCGCCTGACACGAGTCCACCAGACCAGCCAGGTTAACCAGCCTGCGACAGACATCCGCACATGCCGCGACGGGGGTGGAGGCGCATTTGGGGTACACGTCTGCCTCGGGCGCGGACTGCCGGGCTCGCTGGTTACGCTCGTGTCCTGACGCAGACCCTGGAACCTGGGTATGAGGCGCGGCCGTCACAGCGTGGCTGGGTGGCGGGAAGTGACGTGCCGCCGCAAGACGTCGGCGGCGAAGTCGGCGTCTTGGTCGCTGGTGGAGACGTGAAAGGACAGGCGGAGGCGGCCGGCGCGGGCCGATCCGGTGATCCGCGCGGCGGCCATGGCATCCGCGGCGGCGCCGTCGGTGGCTAGTGACACGATCGCGGAGTCTCCTGGCTCCAGGCCTATTCCGGCGCGGAACCGGTTCGCCAGGCCAAGTGCGTGCTGGTGCAGGGACTGGGTGCCCACCTGGGCGAGTAGCCGCACGGCCGGGGCGGCGGCAACCCAGGCGTGCCACGCGGGGGAGACGTCGAAGCGGCGGGCGTCGCCGGCCAGGCGCAGCGGGCCGCCGTAGACGCTGGACCACGGGTCAGCGCCGGCATACCAGCCCGCGTAATGCGGTGTCAGGTCGTCGATCAGCGTGGGATTGATGGTGAAGTAGGCGGTGCCTCTGGGGGAGAGCAGCCACTTGTACCCGCCGCAGGCGGTGTAGGCGAAGCGGCTCGCGTTGACCGGCAGCCACCCGACGGCCTGGGTGGTATCCAGCAGCACCCTGGCCCCGGCGGCGCGGCTGGCGGCGTGCAGGGCATCCAGATCAGCGACCCGCCCGTCCGCGGACTGCACCGCGGAGACCGCGACCAGCGTGGTGCGGGAGGTCACGCATTCTGCTATCCGATCCAGCGGCACCTCCCGGACACGGATCCCGCGGCCCGACTGCGCGTAGAAGGGGAACAGGATGCTGGTGAAGTCACCGGTGGCGGTCAGCACCTCGCTGCCGTCGGGCAGGTTGGCCGCGATGAGCCCGGCGAACACTGACACCTGGCTCCCCACTGCTACCACCGATGGATCAACGCCGGCCAGGTGGGCGTATGAGGACCGGGCTGCGGCGAGCGGCAGGTCGTAGGCAACCGCGTCGGCGGTGCCGGCCCGCCATCGCGCGAGCGCCTGCTGAAGTGCCGCCCAGCTGCGCCGTGGCGGCAGACCGAAGGTGGCGGTGTCCAGGTAGGTCACGGCGGCGTCGAACTCGGCCCGCGCAGCTGCCAGGGTGACGGGGCTTGCGTCCTGTGCGCCGGCATCGATCGTCATTCTCTTCTCCTCATATCTCGCGGCGGCAGTGAGCGGGGGCGGTGGCCGACCGTGGTGTTCGAGGAGCCCTAACCAGGCCGACACAGGCGTGAGCAGCAAGCGATGTCGCCAGGCGCGGGCAGCACGGGCAGATAGCCGAGGGCCATGGTGAGCAGGAAGGCCATCCCCCGGCCACCCGGAACGAGCGCGGAAGCTGCAGGCGGTTTACCATGCCCGGCGCCGTCAGGGCAGCCACGGCACGCCGCCGCCGTGCTGGACTCCATCGGCGGGCTGCTCGGCGTCCGGGAGTCCCCGGCCACGACGGCGAGCCAGCCCCTGAGCTGCCAGTCATTACCGGCTGGGGAGCATCAGCGGCGTGGCCGTGCCCGGGTCGGCGGGACCCATGACCAAGAGCATCGTGCCGCTGTCGGCGGGACCCATCAGCGGGGTAACTGTCGCCGGGGCGGCCGGGCCCATCAGCGGGGTAGTGGTGCCCGCGGTGGCCGGGCCCATCAGCGGGCTGGCGCTACCGTGGTCGGCGGGACCCATGAGCGGGACGGCTGTACCTCGCTCATCGGCTCGGTCAAGGACGGACCTGGGCAGGGAGATCTCCGGGACCTCGACGTCTGGGTATGGACTCCGGGTGTTCATTGGGTTTCCTTTCCGTTGACCGGGCCCACGCCCGGCGTACAGTCGTGCGGGCGGATCGCCCTCCTGGTGAGGCTCGGCGGCCATGAGCCGGCTGGCGGGCACGATGGTGGTGCGCTGGCGGGCGCCGGGCCCCGCAGCCGCCTCCTTGAGCGCATCGATCTCGAGCTGGATTCTGTTCTCCTCTACCTCGCGAGGGCGGTGAGCGGGGCGGTGGCTGGCAGCGGTGCTCGGTGGGCTCTGCGCAGCGCTGACACGGACGTGATGTGCAGGGTGAGCAGCAGCGGCACGGCGGCTGTCGGGATCAGCGCGAGCGGGAGTTCGCTGATCGGCGCACCGGACGGGGTGACGTTGATCAGCGCGAATCCGGTGAGGGCGCCGAGGGTCAGGGCGTTCACCAGATCGGCCATGCCGAACGCGTTGAACCACAGGGCGCCGCGGCGGCCGGTGCCGTGCGCGAGCCTGTACGCGACCAGCGGTGCGGCGATGCCGGCAGCGATGTCGCCCAGGCCCGCGGGCAGGGCGAACAGCGCGGGCAGATGACCGAGAAACATGAGGAGCAGGAAGGCCGTCCCCTCGACCACCCGGAACGTGTGCGGGAGCTCGAGGCGGCTCACCATGCCGGGCGCCGTCAGGGCGCGCGCCACCACCGGGATCCGGCGCAGTGCCAGCAGCAAGGCCAAGAACCCCGCCACGGCGACCGGCAGCCACGGCACCCCGTGGCCGAGCCGCGCGTGGTACCCGCCGTGCCGTGCGATCACCGCGCTGGCGGTGAACCAGCCGCCGAGCACGACGGCCGCGCCCCCGGCGAGCAGCGCCGCGCGGCGTCGGCTCAGGCCGGCACGCACCGCGCCGCCGTACAGCACGAGGCAAGTCGCGGCCGGGATCGCGATCATCCCGGCGATGGTGATCGCCCACAGATAGCCAGGCGGGTCATACATGACATCCTCCTCCAGTTGACTATCTACAAGCTACTATGTTGACAATAGTATTTGTCAACTAGTATTCTGGGGGCGTGACAAGGAACGTCCGTACCTACGACCACTTCTGCGCGGTTGCACGGGCCCTAGAGCAGGTCGGCGACCGGTGGAGCCTGCTGGTGATCCGCGACCTGCTTACCGGCGCCAAAAGGTTCACCGACCTGATGGACCGCCTCGGCGGGATCACCCCCAAGACGCTCAGCCAGCGCCTGCGCGAGCTTGAGGGCGCCGGGATCGTTGCCGCCGACCGCAAGCCGGGCCGGCGGGAAGTCTGGTACCGGCTGACACCGGCCGGGGCGGAGCTCGCACCCGTCATCGACACGCTCGGCTGGTGGGGGCTACAGCACGCCTGGCGCTGGCCCCACCCCGGCGAGCCGTTGCACGGCGAGCACCTGCTCCGCAATGCCATCCGGGCCATCGACCGCGCCACCGACGACCACGAGCCAGCCCGCTGGCACTTCCGCCTCGACGGCGCGGACTACCTGGCCGAAAGCGATGGCCGCCAGTGGTCACTCACCGCCAAGGCACCGCCGGCGCCGGCCGACGTCACGATCACCGCGACCACCCAAGCCCTGACCGGCCTCATCTTCGCCGGGTCAGACACCGGCATCGAGATCACCGGCGAACCCGGGCCAGTCCAGCGATTCCGGCATCTGATCAGCACCATGGCCACCGTCGTACATCCCGTCTAAACCGGCGCCGTGGGACCGGCGGTCACGTACGGCTCACTCTCAGGCGGGCAGCCTAGTTGTTATTGGGTAGTGGATACCGTCCAGCTGCCGAGGCTTCTTTGCCCCTTAGTGCATACGGTGGGCGCGCCGTACACCACCCGTTAGGACCAGGGGCAGCGGGTCCGTCCATGCTCCGAGGTGTCCCGGTGTGTTGTTACTCCGGCGCGCTCGATGGCGAGTTTTTGGTACCCCTGTTCTTCAGCTCGACCCGCGGGCCCGTCGCCGCCGACCACGCAGCCGATCGCTGAGCTCGCGGGCAATCTCCCGGTCGGCGTCCCGCTGGGCGATTGCCTGCCGCTTGTCAAAGGACCGCCGACCGCGCGCCAGGGCGAGCTCCACCTTCACCCAGCCGCCGGTGAAGTACAGCGACAGCGGCACGAGCGCGACGCCCGCGTCGCCCAGCTTCCCGATGATCTTGCCGATCTCGCTGCGGTGCAGGAGCAGCTTGCGGGTACGGCGGGGCTGATAGAGGGCGCGGGTGCCGTGGCGGCCGTATGCGTGCTCGGGGATGTGCAGGCCATGGAGCATCAGCTCGCCGCCCTCCTCCTGGACGAACGCGCCGGCCAGCGACGCGTGGCCGGCGCGCAGGGACTTCACCTCGTTACCGATCAGGACTATCCCGGCCTCGTATGTCTTGAGGACCGTGTAGTCGTGCCGGGCCCGCCTGTTCGAGGCGATGAGCCTACGGCCTATTCCCCTGGTCGCGGTGACCCCCTCGTCATCCGGTCGATCCACCCAGCGCCGCAGGGCACGGTGCAGCGCATCCAAGTCTGGTCGACTCCCAGCAGTGCCGACAACCACGCCAAGCACATCCGCCATCTCACTGAATCGCCCCGGTGAGTCCGGAGTCTCCGGACTCACCGGGGCGATTCACCCTCAGCAAAAGTTGACAAACATAGAAGCGTCATCGGAAATGCTGACGTTCAATACCGGCACACATGATCACAAGCCGTTCAGCTTACGGACTCCGTGATGGACGCAACCCTACGGCGACTAAGCCCTTCGCACCTGAGAATGGGAGCCACGGGCACGGGGCATGGAACTAAGGTTGCCACGGACCGTCGTGGGCGCATCTCGCTGGCGGGAGTCGTCGCCAGCTGGGCTCACCTCTCCCTCGCGGTGGAGCTTCTCGCGCGACGCGCCCGCAGTGGCCGACGCAGGGCCGGGATGCAAAACTGCCGCACCAAGCCAGAAACTCACCCGCAGCGCCAGTTCTACATCGTGGCGGTTCTCGCCCACGCCGCGGCCAAGGCTCTCCTCAGCCCTACGAATCCTGTAGTGGACGGTATTCTTGTGCAGCACGAGGCGTTCGGCGGTGGCCTTGTAGCTGCCGCCGCTCTGCAGAAATACCAGCAAGGTCTCACGCAGGCGAGCGTGATGCTCGTCATCGGTAGCCAGGCCCGCGAGCGTACTGCGCACCCACCCGCGCAGCAGATCCGCAGATCCGAGCATCATCGCGACGGGCGCTACCTCGGTGAACGTGAGTGCCCGGGGTGACCGAGATCCTGCAGCGAGCGCGACCGACTCGGCGGCAATGGCCTGCAGGTAAGTGAGGCAGAACCCGCCAGGGCCCTTCGCGGGGTCGCCGAAGGCGAAATGGACGCTGGCGCTGACGCTGGCCGTGACGGCTTCTGCCGAGTCGAATCTGTCGCGGATCCCCAGCGGCAGCCACGCCCAGGCGCTCGATTCGTCGCGAGGCAGGAACACAGGATCACCGGCGCAGGCCGCATGCTCCGCCACCTGGCCGACGGCGCGCTCCAGCCGGGTGAGCTCGTCCGCTATGCCGGACGCATCAGCCACCCAGCACACCACGCCGACGTGATACTGCCGCAGCCGGTAGCCCAGGATGGCCTCCGCGGCACGCATGTCGCCCCGGTCACCTGACAGCAGTCTCCGGACCCTGGCGGCCCGCGCCGCATTCTGGTTCCGGGCCCAGTGCTCCCTCTCCTGGGTATAGGCCGCGACCATCTCCTCGGAAGTCTGATCGATGTAGGCGGCCACGATCCTGGACATGCTCAGCGTGGTCGCACTGATCACCTGGGCGTCATCGGCGTGCCGGGAAAGTTCCTTGAGCAGCCAGTCGGAGAAGCGAGCATGCCCAAGCCGGTAAGTGCGCAGCAGAGTGGTCAGCGGTGTGCCGCGCTGAGCCAGGCGGCGCGCGTACTCCACTGCCGCGGCCGGGGCTCGTACAACGGACAGATCGATCCGGTGCTGCATGATCTGCAGGCACATATCCACATTGCCGTCGACGCTCGAAGCAAGCAGGGCCAGCAGCGGTTTGTCCTCCTCTAGTTGCGGAATCTCCCGGACTATCGCCTGGAAGACGTCCGCAGACACTGCTTGCGGAGATACCGCGGCAGCCACGCCAGCCACCAGCTCAGAGATCCCCTGACCATCCGCGTCCATGTCCATCAGTGGATCCTCGCCGATCGAAGCCAACCTGCCTAGAGGCGACTGATAGCGGGCGCGACCGCCAGTGTCACGAGAACTCACGCTGGCGGTCAGGAAAATGACTGGCCATCACCGGATTCCCGTGATTCGAAGTCCTGTGCTCGCGGAACCACGCATGAGGCCAGCTTCGTGACGTGCGACCAATGGAAGAACGCTCCCTGCTGCTTAGGCTCCTCTGGAGGAGAGATCATGAGCCCCGATAGCGACACGATCAGAGCAGCCGCGGCGGACGTCGTGGCGGCGCCCCTAGACCTGCTGCTCACTGATGCGGCCATCGGCACGCTGCGCCGGGTAAACCCGGGTGGTTCCGGGTTGCGCTTGGCTGCGGCGCTGGCTGGCCGGCCTCGGCTTGTCGCCGGGCGGGGGCGACAACTGCTGGGTGAGCTGGCCCGCATCGCGGTGGGCACCTCGCAGGTGCAGCCATCCCGGCGCGACCGCCGGTTCGCCGATCCGGGATGGGCAAGCAATCCGATGCTGCGCCGGGCGATGCAGGCCTACCTGGCTGCTGCGGGGACTGCGGAAGGTGTGGTGGCCGACGCCGGCCTGGACTGGGCAGACTCCGAACGCGTTGGTTTCGGGCTGACCAACCTGATCGACGCGCTGGCCCCGAGCAATAACCCGCTGCTGAACCCGTCGGCGCTGAAAGCCGTCATCGACACCGGCGGTGGCAGCGCTCTGGCGGGCCTCCGGCATTTCGTCGCTGACATGGCGGCCGCGCCGCGGGTGCCGTCGATGGTCGAGCCGGACGCGTTCGAGGTCGGGGTAGACCTTGCCGTCACGCCTGGGTCGGTGATCTTGCGGACTCCGGTGTTCGAGCTGATCCAATACCGCCCGGCCACGGCCGCGGTGCGGCAAGTCCCCTTGCTAATCGTGCCGCCGATGATCAACAAGTACTACGTGATGGACCTAGCGCCCGGACGGAGCCTGGCGGAGTACCTGACCGGTAGCGGCCTGCAGGTGTTCATGATCTCCTGGCGCAACCCAGACGCCCGGCACTCAGCCTGGGACTTCAACACCTACGGGCAGGCTGTCCTGGATGCCATGGACGCAGCGGCGCGGATTACTGGGAGCGAGCAGACCGCGCTCATGGGAGCCTGCTCCGGCGGCATCATCTCCGCGATGGTGGCCGCACACCTGGCGTACACCGGCCAGCAGGACCGGGTCGCCGCGTTCACCCTCATGGTCACCGTGCTGGACGAGGCGCAGGCAGGCCTGGCCGGCGCCGTGATCGACGAGCGGACTGTGCGGCTGGCCGCGGCTGCGTCCCAGGCACGCGGCTACCTGGACGGCCGGTCGCTGGCCGAGGTGTTCGCCTGGCTGCGCCCGAACGACCTGATCTGGAACTACTGGGTCAACAACTACCTGCTCGGGCGTACGCCGCCACCATTCGACATCTTGTTCTGGAACGCGGACACCACCCGGATGGCCGCGGGCCTGCACCGGGACTTCCTCCAGCTGGGCGCCACGAACGCGCTGGTCCGGCCCGGCGGGGTGACCATGCTCGGCTCACCGGTGGACCTGGCCCTGATCGACCGTGACAGTTACCTGGTCGCCGGGATCACCGACCACATCTGCCCCTGGCAGAGCTGCTACCGGTCCACCCAGCTACTCGCCGGCCGCAGCCGGTTCGTTCTGTCCACCAGCGGTCACATCGCCGCGATGGTGAACCCGCCTGGAAACGACAAGGCGAGATACCAGGTGGCCAAGGACTGTCCGGAAGATCCGGAGGAGTGGCTTCGGCACGCGGAGGCCTGTCACGGCTCCTGGTGGCCGGACTACGCGGACTGGCTGGCTGAGCGTTGCGGGGAGGAAAGGGCCGCCCCGGGCGAGCCCGGCGGCGGCGGGCTGGTGCCGATCTGCGACGCGCCCGGAGCCTACGTCTATGACCATTGACGCGTCCCGTCCCGGACCGGCCGGGAAAGGGGAAGACCGCCCGGGTTCTGGCCTTGGCCGGGGCATACGAAGCCGGCTGCGCCGGCCCGGGACGGCCGAGCGGATGAGGATCGTAAGAGTCGGCGGCCGTTGCTTGCGGGTCGCGGTCCGGGAGGGGACCTCGGGCTGGCCGCCCCTGCTGCTGTGCAACGGCATCGGCGCGAGCATGGAGCTGCTCCAGCCGTTTGTCGACGCGCTCGATCCGCGGCGGGGAGTCATCCGGTTCGACATGCCAGGTATCGGCGGCTCGCCGGCCCCGGCTTTCCCGTACCACCTGGTCACGCTGCCGTCGCTGCTGGCCGGCCTGCTCGACCAGCTTGGCTACCGGCAGGCCGACGTCCTGGGCATCTCCTGGGGAGGCGGACTGGCGCAGCAATTCGCGCGGAGCCGCCCGGACCGGGTACGCCGCCTGGTGCTGGTGGCAACCGGACCAGGCGCCCTGATGGTGCCCGCGCATCCGCGCGTCCTGTTGCGTATGCTCACGCCGCGCCGCCACCGCGACCCCGGGTACGCGGCCCGCATCGCCGGGGTGCTGTACGGCGGCAGCGCGCGGACGAACCCGGTCGTGGCCCGTGACCTGCTGCACGGAGCAACCCGCCTGGGCCCGGCCCGCGGCTACTACTACCAGCTGCTCTCCGGCGCCGGCTGGACCAGCCTGCCGTGGCTACCGAGGCTGCGACAGCCCACCTTGATCCTGGCCGGTGACGACGACCCGATCATCCCGCTGTTCAACGCACGGATCATGCACCGGCTGATAGCACAAAGCCAGCTGCACATTTATCACGGCGGCCACCTCGAGCTGGCCGCAGACGCCGAGCACATCGCCCCGGTCGTCGAGGCGTTTCTTGATGCCGACCTCACCACACCGGCGAGCCAGGCCCGGAAAGGAAGCCAGCGATGACGCAGGTGACGGGCGTGCATCTCGGGGAGTCCCTCGGGACGGACTTCTTCTCCGTCCGCGAGCAGTTCACCGACGAGCAGTGGTCGCACTTCATCACCGTCCGGCGGTTCGTCGACGAGGAGGTCGTGCCGGTCGTCGGCCCGTACTGGGAACGGGCCGAGATCTGCTGGCCGCTGGTCAGGCGGTTGCCCGAGCTCGGCGTCGTCGGCGAGGACATCAAAGGTTACGGCTGCGCCGGGATGAGCCCGATGGCGTGCGGGCTAGTCACGATGGAGTTGCACCGCGGCGACGGCAGCCTCGGCGTGTTCCTCGGTGTGCACGCGGGCCTGGCCATGTTGTCGATCTCGATGTGCGGCTCGGAGGAGCAGAAGGCGCAGTGGCTGCCTGACCTGGCCCGGATGAACAAGCTAGGGGCCTTCGCGCTGACCGAGCCAGAGCACGGCTCGGACTCGGTCGCCCTGGAAACCTCGGCCCGCCCGGACGGCGACGGCTGGGTGCTGAACGGCCGCAAACGGTGGATCGGCCTGGGCACCGTTGCCGACCTGATCGTCGTCTGGGCCCGCAACACCGACGACGGCCAGGTCAACGCGTTCGTCGTGGAGAAAGGATCGCCGGGCTACCATGCGCAGGTCATCGAGGGAAAGGTGTCGCTGCGCTCGGTATGGCAGGCCGACATCACCCTGGACGAGGTGCGGGTGCCGGCCGGCCACCGGCTGCCCGGCGCGCGCTCGTTCAAGGACACCACCCGGGTCCTGGCCACCACCCGCAGCACCTGCGCCTGGGCCGCTCTGGGCCACGCCACTTCCGTCTACGACACCGCCTTGCGGTACGCGCTCCAACGGAGGCAGTTCGGCGAGCCGCTGGCCAGCTTCCAGATCATCCAGCAGAGGCTGGTGTCGATGCTCGCGGACCTGACCGCGATGCAGCTGTACTGCCTGCAAATCGGCCGGCTGGCCGAGGCCCGGCTGACCCCTACCGTGGCCGGGCTAGCCAAGATGCACAACACCCGCAAGGCTCGCACGATAGCCGCCGACGCCCGCGACATGCTCGGCGGCAACGGCATCCTGCTCGACTACCAGGTCGCCCGGCACATGGCCGACCTCGAGGCGATCCATACCTTCGAGGGCACCGAGACCATGCAGACGCTCATCGTCGGCCGCTCCATCACGGGCATCGGGGCATTCACCTAAGCGGTGCTCCGAACGAGCAAACTCTTCCCGCAAACGGACCGTGGTATCACTTCGGCGTCAGCCTGGCCCTGGCTCGTGGCTCTCCGCAGGCGGCGCCGGGAAGCTTCCACCTCGGCTTCGGCGGCGGCACGGTCGGCCCACCCTTTCGCGGTGTGGTCCACGACGCTAGGCCGCAGCGAACCCGGCGATAATGTGCTGGCAACACGAGGATGGGCTTCTTCCCCAGGCCACCGGCACAACGGTTGTGCCGTCGTACCAACGCCCGGGGACAGGCTTGATACCAGGGACCGACGACCGCCCGGGCAGCCAGCCGGACAATGAGCGCGTGACGAACCTGGCCAGGAACCTGACGGACACCACCCGTACCCACGCCGGACGGGTGGCCGTGCGGGTGGACAACGCGGCAATGACGTACCGAGCCCTGGACGAGGCGAGCGCCCGGGTCGCCGGGCTACTGCACGAGCGGGGCCTCAAGGCCGGCGACAGGGTCGGCATCATGATGCCCAACGTCGCCGAAGTCCCTGTGGTGTACTACGGCGTGCTCCGGGCCGGCGGCGTGGTCGTCCCGATGAACCCTCTGCTCAAGGCGCGGGAGGTCGCCTATTACCTGGGCGACTCCGGGGCCGGGCTGATCTTCGCCTGGCACGCGTTCGCGGACCAGGCATGCGCCGGCGCCGAGCAGGCCGAGGCGGAATCCATCGTCGTGGACGGCGTCAGCTTCCCCGATCTGCTGGCCTCCGCCGCCTCGGATGGCCAAGCAGCGGACCGAGACGACGAGGACACGGCGGTGATCCTCTACACCTCCGGCACGACCGGCCACCCGAAGGGCGCCGAGCTCACCCACGGCAACCTCCTCAGCAACACCGAGGTGGCGCGGGCCGAAATCGTCCGCGCGGGCCCGGACGACGTCATCTTCGGCGGGCTACCGCTGTTCCATGTGTTCGGGCAGACTGTCGCGCTGAACGTGGCCGTGGCGTCCGGGGCGTGCCTGACCCTGCTGCCGCGGTTCGACCCTGAGCACGCCTTGCGGATCATCGCAGGTCACCGGGTCACCGTCTTCGAAGGCGTGCCGACTATGTACGTGGCGCTGCTGCATCAGCCTGACCGGGCGGACTACGACACCTCAGCGCTGCGGACGTGCATCTCCGGCGGCGCCGCCCTGCCGGTTGAGGTGCTACGCGGGTTCGAGCAGGCGTTCGGCGTCCCGGTACTGGAGGGATACGGCCTGTCCGAGACCTCGCCGGTCGCGTCGTTCAACCATCCCGGCCGCGAGCGCAAGCCTGGCTCGATCGGCACCCCTATCCGGGACGTCCAGATGCGTGTCGTGGACCGCGAAGACCACGAGGTTCCGCAGGGTGAGGTGGGAGAGATCGTCATCCGCGGGCCGAACGTGATGAAAGGCTACTGGCATCGTCCCGAGGCCACCGCCGAGGCGATCCGCGAGGGCTGGTTCCACAGCGGTGACCTGGCCCGGGTCGACGAGGACGGCTATTTCTACATCGTGGACCGGAAAAAGGACCTGATCATCCGCGGCGGCTACAACGTCTACCCGCGGGAGATCGAGGAAGTGCTCTACGAGCATTCCGCAGTCGCCGAGGCCGCCGTGATCGGCCTGCCGCACCCGGTCCTGGGCGAGGAGGTCGGCGCCGCGGTGGCCCTCAAGCCGGGTGCCGTCATCACCGCCGACGAACTGCGAGACCATGTCAAGATCCAGGTCGCAGCCTACAAGTACCCGCGCCACGTGTGGATCGTCAACGCGCTGCCCAAGGGCCCGACCGGCAAGATCCAGAAGCGGGATATCGTCATCCCGGCCGACCTGGCCATCCTGTGAGATTGCTGCTGCTCGCCCCCCGGGCGCCGGCAAGGGCTGTCCGGACTGCGGCTGACCCGCCTGGGTGGTCACGAAGGAGGCACGCGCCCATGACTGACATAACGTCGGCGGCGTTGCCGGCTCTGGCATCTGCCTCGAGGAATCTTCCGCAACGGGGAGGGCCGGTGCTTCCCGGCCCTCCCCGGAGGTGTTACTGGCGGGAGTAGTGCCGGGCGCAGATGAAGTTCTGCGCCTGGCTGGCGGAGCCGTGACCGGTGTAGCGCGCGACAAGGGGGTAGGCGCACAGTGGCCGGGACAAGGTCACGGCACCGGTGGCCGGGTCGGCGACCGTGGCCAGAATGGAGTGCGGCGCCTGCCCGTGCTCCACCCAGTTCACCACAGCGGCCAGCGGGTCAGCTGGAGCCGGGCCGACGGCGCTGGCGCAATGCTGCGCGCCGGGGGCCAGGAACAGCCGGGCGAATGAATCCGTGCTCGCCGGGCCGCCCATCGCGTGCTGGACGCGCTGGTAGTACTGGATGGTCCCCTGGGGGAAGATCAGCTGGTCGGCGAGCCCGTGCCAGATGAGGATCTTGCCGCCGTGGTTCCTGAAGGCGCTCAGGTCAGGGTTGTCGGTGGCGATGGCCGAGGAGAATTCCCGGACCGACTGGGCGAACAGCTTGTCGAACTGGGCGTAGGTGAGGGTGGTCCAGTCCCAGTTCGGGTTCTGCTGCAGCCACGTGCCGAGCCAGCTCGCCGCGATGGGGAACGGGCTGGGCGTTGTGACCCCGTTCGCAGTCGTGGTCGCAGCCAGGCCGGCCAGGGACGCGCCGCGTTCCAGGCCGTACCACAGCGGGATCCCGGGGATGCTGGCCGGCCCGGCCCAGATCTTGTTCATCACCGCGGCGTCAGTCGCGGTGATGGTCCCGCACGGCGTCTGCATGCCGATCAGCTGGTCCGCGTTCCAGTGGCAGTCCCCGAGGTTGGAGATGATGCCGTCAGTGACCCCGTCCCTGGCGTCGCAGGCCTTGACCACGGCCGCGGTGAACGCGTCCTCCTTGCAGGTCGGCAGCGCGTCGTGCATCTGGTTCATGACCAGGGCGGGCCAGATCTCGGCCGGGATGAACCGCGTCCAGTTGATCGCGGGCGCGCCGGAGACGATGCCGTTGTAGTCGGCCGGGTAACGCTGCGCCTCCATCAGCCCCTCACGGCCGCCCGTCGAGCAGCCATAGAAATAGGAATCGCGGACCTTGCCCGGGTAGAACGCCCCCGTGACCGCCTTGCCAGCCACTGTCATGTCATGCATGCCGGCTGAGGCGAAGTCGGTGATCAGCGGCCAGTTGAGTTGGCCACTGCTGGTAAGTGCCCAGCTGCCGGTCGCCCCGTCAGCCGGCGGTACCCCGCAGTCCGTGGATGCCCCCGCGTAGCCAGCGTCAACGGCTTCTTGCAGGGATCCAGCTACCCCTGGGCTGGTGTAGGTGATCCCGCAGGAATACCCGCCACCGCCGATGCCCTGGAACCGGCCGTTCCACTTGGCCGGAAGCCACACGGCGATGTGGATCGGGTTGCCCGCCTGGTCGGTCTGGGTCAGGGCCACCGCGCAGAAGTCCGGCAGCCCGGTGATCGGGGTGGTGGTGCCGGGTGGGGTAAAGCTGCCGCTGGTGTCGAAGACCGCGGAGACGACCGTGAGGGCGGGCAGGCTGATGTGCGAGGCCAGGTAGGCGGGGCTGCACTTGGCTGAGGTTGATGCGGACGGCGGGGATTGCTGGGCGGCGCTGGCCGCCGCGGTGGTGAGCCCCGTGGTGAGCAGGGGCACGGGCAAGATTAACGCGGCCAGGCCGAGCCAGGCCAGCCACCGCCGGCGGCGGTTCCGGGCATGAGTCAGGACAGTCATCAGCGACTCCTGGTAGTAGGGCCCGAGACGCAGGTGCTTGATGTTCCCGAGCAGAAAGAGCACGCAAGAGTGCGGTACGGCCGGCGGACTACGGTCTCGCCGGGCGTGCCTGGGACTGCATCAGTAGCCGGATACGGGCGCAGCTGCCGTCCGCCACACCGCCACCGCGAGCGGGTCACGCCAGGGCAGCCGGACACAGCAGACTAAGAGAGCATGTTCTACGCTCCCCTCACGGCTGTCAAGGCATCCGTAGAGGTTCCCAGCGCAAGCGCCGAGTCGCTGAACGGGGGCGCGCACACTCCACTCCCTCCTGTGCAGGTTCAGTACCCAGGCGGATCAGGATCAGGATCAGGATCAGGATCCCAGCCCAGCACCTGCCACCGGCCACGCGAGAGCACATCCCGGACGAAGGCGTCAGCCGGGCCGTGCAGCGCGTCGTGGGCTGCGATGAACAGCGCGTGGGCGCGGTGGCCCGGCCACCCCCCGGGCAGCAGCCCGAGCCGGCAGGTCCGGGTCGCGGAAGGGCAGTGTCCGGTAAGAAGCCACCAGTTCCACCTGCTGCCGGAGCGCATCCGGACCGGGCAGCCGGGCCAGCTCCGCGAGCGGTGGAAGCTGCTCGTAGGCGGCGGCCAGCTCCAGGTAGTCGCGGCCGAGACCGTCCAGATCCCAGCAGCGGGCGGCCATCTCCAGGTCGGCGTCCCGGCCGTGGGACCGGCATTCCAGCAGGTCGATCCGGGTCGCCGAGAGGCCGGCCAGCGCGCTGGCCACGGCGTCCAGCCGGGGATGCGGGCTGATCCAGGTGGCGGCGGCGAGCGGCCCGAACCCGTGCCAGGCCAGCATCCGGCGGACGAGGTCACGCTCGGCCCGGTTTTCCTCCGGCACCACGTAGATCACCATGCGCCAGGTGCCGTCCCAGTCATCACGGCCGCGTTCGAAGATGCGGGCCCGGCCCTCGTCGAGCATCCGGACGCTCCGGCCAGTGAGTGCGTAACTGGTCTGCCGGCCGTCACGGTAGGTGGTGAACCAGCCCTCCCGGCGCATCCGCGACAGCACCACCCGGGTGGTGCTCTCCCCCACCCCGAACACCTCGAGCAGCCCGGTGAGGACACGCATCGGCACCCGGCCACCGCCGGCGCAGCGGAGATGGTCACCGAACAGGTCCCAGACGATGGCGCGCGGCTTCACCGGCGCCGCCCAGGGGTTGCAATCACAGGCACGAGCGCTATTATGTGTCATACATACTCCGTTCGTCAAAAATATGACACATGTTGGAGTTCGCGTGCGGATAGCGTGCCTAGGTGGCGGGCCGGGCGGCCTGCTGGCCGCGCTGCTGGCCAAGCGCAGCGACCCGGACCGCGAGGTCACCGTGTTCGAGCGCAACCGGCCTGGTGACACGTTCGGGTTCGGGGTGGTGTTCTCCGACGCAACCCTGGAGGGCATCCATGCCGCCGATCCGGTCCTGCGCCGCGCGCTGGCCGGCGACGGCGCTCACTGGGACGAGATCGAGGTGCGGCTGCGCGGCGAGCGCTGGCGGTTCGGCGGCAACGGCATGGCCGCCGTGGCCCGCAAGACCCTGCTGTCCCTGCTGCAGCAACGGGCTGCCGAGGCCGGGGTGGACATCCGGTTCGCCACGCCTGCCGAGCCGGGCGATCTGCTGCAGGCCGGCTATGACCTGGTGATCGCGGCCGATGGGGCCAACTCGGCGATGCGGGACCGGTTCGCGGACGTGTTCTGCCCCTCGGTGGCGGCCGCGTCGGCCAAGTTCATCTGGTTCGGCACGACCTACCCGTTCGGCGGCCTGACCTTCGTGCACGAGCAGGGCCCGCACGGTGTCTTCGCGGTGCACGGTTACCCCATCGGGGGCGGGACCTCAACGTTCATCGTCGAGACCGACGAGCAATCCTGGCGCGCCGCAGGCCTGGATGCCTTCGACTCCGGCCAGCCGCCCGGGCCCAGCGACGAGGCGAGCCGGGCCTACCTGGAGAAACTGTTCGCCGAGCAGATCGGCGGCTGCCCGCTGCTGGTGAACAACTCCCGGTGGGCTAACTTCCGCACCTGGCGCACCGCGCGGTGGCGGCACCGCGCCGGGCCGACCGCGATAGCCCTGCTCGGCGACGCCGCTCACACGGCCCACTTCTCGGTGGGCTCGGGCACCAAGATGGCGATGGAGGACGCCATCGCACTGGTGGCGGCGCTCGACCAGCACGCCAGCGGGTCCCGGCCGGACCGGGACGCGGTCGATGCGGCGCTCGCCGCCTACGAGGCGGCCCGGCGGCCGCAGGTGACCCGGATCCAGGACGCCGCGCGGCCGTCGCTGTCGTGGTGGGAGCACTTCGGCCGCAGCTACCAGGCGCTGCCCCCCTGGCAGTTCGCTTACCACTTCTTCAGCCGGTCCCTGCCGGAGTCGAAGCTGCGCCAGCGTGACCCCTCCTTCGTTGAGTCGGTACACGAAGGGTGGCGGGCGGCGCACGGCGGTGCCGCGGATCCGCTGCACACCCCGATCGACATCGCGGGCCGGCCGCAACCCGGCCGGACGATCCCAGTCACCGCGGAGCAGCCCAGCTGGCCGCCGGCCCGTTGCCACTGCTCCCCGGTCCCCCGCCGCCGGGAGCCTCCGGCCCGCCGGGCCAGCGCCGCCCGTGGGGACGGTGGATCAGCGCCCCGGACACCGAAGCGGGCCTGGACCAGGCCGGCGAGGAGGTCGCCCGCGGGCTCGCCGACGGCGCGTGCCTGGTGGCGGTGGGCGACGGCACGCCGCTGACCCGGCGGCTGGTGTGCGAGGCCGCCCGGCTGGGCCGCGGCGCGGTGACCATGCTGATCGAGCCGGCGGACGGCGCGGACGCCGAGGACGTGGCGCGCACCGTGGTCCTGTCCGGCCGCGCCGACCTCGTCGGCCGCCCCGGACCCGGGGCGGTGCATCCGTGAGCCCGGCTGGCCGCGCTGTTCACCCCGCAGGGCATCGCGGTCGTCGGTGCGTCCCGGGACCCGCACAAGCTCGGCGCGGTGATGCTCCGGTCGCTGCAGGCCTTCACCGGCCCGGTGGCGGGGATCAACCCGCGCGACCCCGATCCCGCCGCCGGCCGGTTCTCATCCGTCGCCGCCGCGGCCGAGGCCACCGGGGCACGGCTGGACCTGGCCGTGTTGTGCGTCCCGGCGTCCGCGTCCGCCCTGGCGCTGACCGAGGCGGCACGCGGCGGGGCCCGTGCCGCGCTGGTGTGCTCGGGCGGCTACGCCGAGGCGGGGAGCGCAGGCGCCGGCTTCCAGCGTGACCTGGCCGCCGCGGCAGCCGAGGCCGGCGTGGCCCTGCTCGGGCCGAATACCTCTGGCTTCCTGGTGCCGGCCCGGCGGCTGCACGCCTCGTTCGTGCCCGGCGCCGCGAGCGTCCCGGCCGGGCCGGTGGCGGTCGTCGCGGCCAGCGGCGGGGTCAACCATGCCCTGGCCTACCTGCTCGCCGAGGCCGGGCTGGGTGTCTCGCTCGCGGTCGGGCTGGGCAACGCGGTCGACGTGTCCACACCGGACGTGCTGCGCTACCTGGCAGACGATGAGCCGACCCGCGCCGTGGCCCTGCACGTGGAGTCGGTCCCGGATGGTCCGGCACTGGTGTCCGCCGTCCGGTACCTGACGGCCCGCAAGCCGGTGGCCGCGCTGGTCGTCGGCCGGTCCGACGTGGCCGACTTCGCGCAGTCGCACACCGGCGCGCTGGCCACCACGTGGCGGGTCACCCGCGCGGCGCTGCGGCAGGCCGGCGCGGTCCTGGTCGAGGACGAGCTCGAGCTGGCCGACGCGGTGGCCGCCTTGTCGGCTCTCCGGCTGCCGCCCGCCACCGCGATGCCCACGGTGGGCGTGGTCTCGGCGCAGGCAGGCCCGGCGCTGCTGCACGTAGACGGGCTCCGGGCCCGGGGCATCCTCGTCCCAGAACTGACCGCGGCGACCCAGCAGCGGCTGGCCGGCCTGCTGCCGCCGCTGACCTACCAGGCCAACCCGGTGGACACCGGGCGGCCCGGGCCAGCCTTCGCCGAGGTGCTCGGCGCGGTCGCTGCCGACCCGGGCATCGGCCTGGTCAGCGTGTACGCGCTGGCCGAGCCGGACGCGCTCGACCTGCCCGGTGCGGTTGCCGGGCTGAACGCGAGCAGCCCGGACAACGGCCCGCGGGCACTGGTCGCTGCGATTGGCGGGCCGCCCGGAGAGGTCACCGGCCAGCGGGCGGCCCTGCGCAACCTCGGCGTGCCGGTCCTGGCCAGTCCCCGCGCCCTGACCACCGCGGTCACCGCCCTGGTGCACGACGCCGTCGCCCAGGGCCGTGCTCACCAGGGCGCGGGGCTCACCCGGCCCCCGCTCGGACTCCAGGTGGACCTCACCGCCGGGCAGCTGGACGAGGACCAGGCCAAGAGCGTCCTCGGCGCACTGGGCATCGCGACGCCGCCGCGCCGGGTGTGCAGCACCCGCCGCCAGGCCCACGCGGCCCTGGCCGAGCTGCCCGGCCCGGTGGCGGTCAAGCTGCTCGACGCCGCGATCGTGCACAAGTCCGATGCCGGCGGGGTGTTCCTGGGCGTCCGCGACTCCGCAGAACTCGACCAGGCCCTGGACGGGCTGGAAGCCGCCGGGCATGACCGGTTCCTGGTGGAATCGATGGCTCCTCCCGGCGTGGACCTGCTGGCCGGGGCGTCCCGCGACCCGGTGTTCGGCCCGGTGGTCGCGCTGGGCCTGGGCGGTGTGGTGGCCGAGGCGCTGGCTGACGTGGCGGTGGCCCTGGCCCCGCTGACCGCCGCTGAGGCGGCGGAACTGCCCGCCGGGCTGGCTGGCCAGGCGCTGCTGGACGGGTTCCGGGGCGGCCCGGTCGCCGACCGCGCGGCGCTGGGCGACGTGCTGGCCCGGCTGGGCGGCCTGCTGGCCAGCTGCCCCGGCGTCGAGGACATCGAGATCAACCCGCTCCGGGTGACCGGCGACGGCCTGATCGCCCTGGACGCTGTCCTACGGACCCGCAAGGAGGCGGCCCATGGTGTCACCGATCGCTGACGGGATCGTGCCCTGGCCCGAGGAGGCGGCGCGGGCCTACACGGCCGCCGGGTGGTGGCGCGGGCAGGCCCTCGGCACCGAACTCTCGGCCGCCGCGCGGGCCTGGCCGGAGGCGACCGCCGTGGTGGACGGCGCGACGCGGCTCAGCTACGCGTCCCTGGCGGCCCGGGCCGACGCGCTGGCCACCCGGCTCACCGATGGCCTCGGCCTGGCGCGGGGTGACCGGATCGTGGTCCAGCTGCCCAACTGCTGGCAGTTCGTGGTGCTCACGCTGGCCTGCCTGCGGGCCGGGATCGTGCCGGTCATGGCGCTGCCCGCGCACCGCCGGCACGAGCTGGCCTACCTGTGCGAGCACAGCGAGGCCCGGGCGCTGGCCATCCCGGACACGCTGCGCGGCTTCGACCACCAGGACATGGCGGCGGAACTGCGCGGCGGGTCGGCGACGCTGCGGCACATTCTCGTCACCGGCCAGGAGATACGGGCCGGCCACGAGGACCTGACCGGGCTGTGCGCGGAACCCGGCGACCCGGTGGCGGAGCGGGCCCGGTGGGACGCCGACCCGCCGGACGCGGCCGGCGCAGCCATCTTCCTGCTCTCCGGCGGGACGACCGGGCTGCCGAAGCTGATCACCCGCACTCACAACGACTACTCCTACAACGCCCGCGCCTCCGCGGAGCTGTGCCGCCTCGGCCCGGACACGGTCTACCTGGCCGCCCTGCCCGCGTCGCACAACTTCCCGCTGGCCTGCCCCGGCATCCTCGGCGCGCTGCTGCAGCGGCGGGCGCGTGGTGATGCTCGCCTCACCCGAGCCGCAGCGGGTGTTCACCACGGTCGAGCAGGAGGGAGTGACCATCACCGCCGTCGTCCCGGCCGTCGCGGGACGGTGGCTGGGCTTTGCGGAGCAGCACGGCGCCGGGCCGTTGGAGAGCTTGCGGGTTTTGCAGGTGGGAGGCGCGCGGCTGGCCGATGAGCTGGCGCGGCGGGTGCGCCCGGTGCTGGGCGCGACGCTGCAGCAGGTGTTCGGCATGGCCGAAGGCCTGCTGAACTACACCCGGCTGGATGACCCCGACGAGGTGATCTGCACCACCCAGGGGCGGCCCCTGAGCCCGGGCGACGAGGTGCGCATCGTCGACGGCGACGGGAGCGACCTGCCCGACGGGGTGGCAGGCACGCTGCTCACCCGCGGGCCGTACACGCCGCGGGGCTACTACCGGGCGCCCGAGCAGAACGCCCGGGCCTTCACCCCGGACGGCTGGTACGCCAGCGGGGACGTGGTGCGCCGCCGGCCCGACGGCAACCTCGTGGTGGAGGGCCGCGACAAGGACATGATCAACCGGGGCGGGGAGAAGATCTCCGCCGAGGAAGTAGAGAACCTGGTCTACCGGCTGCCCGGGATCGCGCAGGTCGCCGCGGTGGCCGCCCCCGACCCCGAGCTCGGCGAGCGGGTGTGCGTGTTCGTGGTCCCGGCGCCGGGAGCGGACATCACGCTGCAGGCCATCCGGGACAGCATGGCCGCGGCCGGGGTGGCCGCGTTCAAGTGGCCGGAGCGGCTGGAGATCACCGCCGAGCTGCCGACGACCAAGGTCGGCAAGCTGGACAAGAAGGCGCTGCGGGAACGGCTCGCCACCCCGGCGCTGCCCCGGCCGTAACCACGCCCACGGGAGGAATTCTCATGACCGACACCGACGCACGGGCCGCCGCCGGCTTCGAGAGCGCTGAGCACCAGGCCCGGCTGGCCGAGCTGTACCGGGACTTCGAGGCGGCCGGGATGACGCCGCTGTGGCGCACCCGCGAGGGGCTGATGCCCTTCCACCCGGAGCCGAAGGCGGTGCCGCACGTGTGGCACTGGGCCGACCTGCTGCCGCTGGCCGCGCGCAGCGCGGAACTCGTGCCGGTGGGCCGCGGCGGCGAGCGCCGCGCGATCAGCCTCGGCAACCCCGGGCTGCCCGGCGACCCCTACACCACCCCCACCCTGTGGGCCGCGATCCAGTACCTGGCCCCGGGCGAGGACGCCCCGGAGCACCGGCACAGCCAGTCGGCGTTCCGGTTCGTGCTGCAGGGCGAGGGCGTGTGGACGGTCGTGGACGGCGACCCGGTCGCGATGCGCCGCGGCGACCTGCTGCTCACGCCCGGCTGGGCGTTCCACGGGCACCAGAACGTCTCCGACACCCCGATGGCCTGGCTGGACGGCCTGGACATCCCGCTGGTCGCCGAGACCGACCAGGGCTTCTTCGAGTTCGGCCCGGAGCAGGTGCGGACCAAGGCCACCCCGGAGCGCAGCTACTCCGAACGGCTCTGGGGGCAGCCCGGCCTCACCCCGGTCGCCCTGGCCGGGACCCGGCCGGCCTCGCCGCTGATGGCCTACCGCTGGGCGCACACCGACGCGGCCCTGGCCGCGCAGCTGGAACTGGAGGACGACGGGATCCCAGGGGTCGCGGAGCCGGGCCACGCCGCGGTCCGCTACACCAACCCGACCACCGGCGCGGACGCCCTGACCACGATGCGCACCGAGTTTCACCGGCTGCGGCCCGGCGCCCGCACCCGCGCCACCCGCACCTCCGCGTCTTCCGTCTGGCAGGTTTTCGACGGCACAGGTTCGGTACTGCTCGATAATTCCCAACGGCCTGTCCAGCGCGGTGACGTTATCGCGGTCCCAGCCTGGACGCAGTTCTCCTGGCAGGCGGCCGGCCAGCTGGATGTGTTCACCTTCTCCGACGCCCCCGTGTTCGAGAAGCTCAACCTGCTGCGCACCGAGGTGGCCGGCTGATGCGCCTGGCCACCATCAGGACCGGGCACGGAACCCGGGCGGTCCGGATGGGTGCGGACGGGGCGGTGGAGACGGGCCATCCCGATGTGGGGGCGCTGCTGGCTGACGGGTCCTGGCGGGAGGTGGCCGCGGCGGCCGACGGCCCGGTGCACCCGCCCGGGGGCCTGGACTACGCGCCGGTCGTGCCGCGGCCCGGGAAGATCATCTGCGTCGGGCTGAACTACGCTCAGCACATCCGGGAGATGGGCCGCGAACTGCCCCGGTACCCGACGTTGTTCGCCAAGTACCCCGAGGCCCTGGTCGGGGCGCGGGACGACATCATCCTGCCCGCCGCCTCGCAGATGGCCGACTGGGAAGCCGAGCTGGCCGTGGTGATCGGCGCGCCGGTGCGGCACGCCGATGCGGCGGGCGGGGCTGCCGCCATCGCCGGGTACGCGGTGCTCAACGACGTCACCGCCCGGGACTGGCAGTACCGCACGCCCCAGTGGCTGCAGGGCAAGACGTTCGAGGCCACCACGCCGTTCGGCCCGGAACTGGTCACCCCGGACGAGCTCGGAGCCGACCAGGATGCGGCCGGTCCAGCGCTGGACCTGTCGTGCGCGGTGGACGGGACGCTGATGCAGTCGGCGAACACCTCCGACCTGGTCTTCTCCCCCGCGGCAACCGTGGCCTACGTCTCGTCCATACTGACCTTGCAGCCTGGTGACGTGCTCGCGCTCGGCACGCCCGGCGGGGTCGGGCACGCCCGCCAGCCGCCCCGCTACCTGCGCGACGGCGAAGTCATAGTCACGACCATCGCCGGGCTGGGACAGTGCCGCAACCGGTGCGTCGCGGAGAAGACCGCATGACCGAGGCGGATACCGGCCCTGGCCTGGTGGCGGGACGGCGAGCAGGCGCTGCGGGCCACCGTCGCCGCCATCCCCGACACCGCCCTGGACCAGCCGTCCCGGCTGCCCGGCTGGACCCGGCAGACCCTGCTGGCCCACGTCACCCGCAACGCCGACGCCCTGGTGAACCTGCTGGCCTGGGCCAGCACGGGGGTGCCGACGCCCATGTACGCCTCGCCGGCCGCCCGCGACGCCGAGATCACGCAGACCGCGGCGCTGCCCGCCACGGACCTGCGCGCGGAGTTCCGGGCCAGCCAGGCGCGGCTCGCCGCCGCCATGACACTGCTGCCCGCGGCCGCCTGGCGGGCGGAGGTGCGGACCGCGCAAGGACGGCAGGTACCCGCCAGCGAGGTGCCCTGGATGCGGGTGCGCGAAGCATGGGTCCACGCCACCGACTTCGCCGGGCCCCTGACGTTCGCCGGCATCCCCGCAGACGTGGCCAGCGCCCTGGCCGGAGACATCGCCAAGCTATGGCGCCGCCGGGACGGCATTGCCGGGCTCACCTTCGTGGCCGCCGACACCGGCCAGCGCTGGGGCGATGGCCCGCGGGTCATCCGCGCTCCGCTGGCCGACCTGCTCGCCTGGATGTCCGGCCGCGGCGCCGGCAGCGTTATCCAGTTTGACGGGCCAGCCTGGGAGCCGCCCCGCTGGCTGTGACCCGCGGCCCGGACGAGGGCGGAGCCGCCATCATTGTGCGGTACCCGTGGGCACGGGAACCGCCCCGATGAGGCATCCTGCATGAATGCGACCCCGATCGATCGTCCTGGACCTGTGCGGCGACTACATCCGCTACCACGGAGGCTCGATCTCGCTGGGCGGGATGACAAGGCTGCTGGGTGCCTTCGACGTCACTGAGGACAACGTGCGGGTCGTGATGTCCCGGCTGCGCCGCGAGGGCTTCTTCGAGACCCGGCGCAGCGGCCGTCACACCCGCTACGAGATCACCCCAGCCACCTTGCAGATGCTGGACGAGGGCCGCGACCGCATCTTCTCCCGCAGCAAGGAGCCGTGGGACGGCAACTGGCACATGGTCATCTACCAGGTGCCTGAGTCCGCGCGGGCCAGCCGCGAGCGGCTCCGCAAGGAGCTGTCCTGGCTCGGCTTCGGCCCGCTGGCCGCCAGCACCTGGCTGTCCGCCCACCAGCGGCGGGCGCAGGTGGCCGCGCTGTTCACCGCGGAGGCCGAGGCCCGGGTCGACCAGCTGACGGCCCGGTCCCAGGGCATCACGGAAGACCGCGCCCTGGCCGCCCGCTGCTGGGACCTGGGCCAGCTCGCGGCGGACTACCAGGCCTGGATCGGGCAGTGGGCCGGCCAAGCCGACGTGCCTCTCGATGACCGGGCGGCGCTGGTGACCCGCATCCACCTGGTGCACAGCTACCGGAAGTTCCCGTTCTCCGACCCGGATCTGCCCGCTGAGCTGCTTCCCGATGACTGGCCCGGGGCCCGGGGCCACGAGCTGTTTCTCGCCCTGTATGAGGCTCTCGCCGGGCCTGCCCAGCGCTACTACAGCCAGGTGGCCGACGGCGGCTGAACTCCGCCCCGGCATTTGTAACAAGTTATTGACGAGCGCATTTCAATTGTTACATGATGGGCGTCAGCGCCGGGGACGTCCGCGGCGCCGCGACCGGGCCGCACCCGGTCGCGAGAGGTTCATGGCCTCAGCCAGTTGCAAGTCAATGGCGACGGAGAGATCCAGATGCAGACACAACTGATCATTGACAACCTGAGCCGCGACGCGCAGGGGGGCCGGACATTCCAGCGCCGGAACCCGCTGACGGGTGACCTCGTTACCGAGGGCGCGGCGGCCAGCGTCGAAGACGCTCTCGACGCGGTCGAGTCGGCCGCCAAGGCCTTCGCGTCGTGGGCGACCACGGGCCCCAGTATCCGGCGGGCGGTGATGCTGAAGGCCGCCGACATCATGGAGCGCCGCACTCCGGAGTTCATCGAGACGATGATGTCCGAAGTCGGCGCGGCTCAGCTCTGGGCCGGTTTTAACGCCTTCCTCACCGCGCAACTGTTCCGCGAAGCGGCTGGCCTGGCGACGCAGATTCAGGGCGAGACGCTGCCGACCGACAAGCCCGGGACGCTGTCGATGACGGTGCGCCAGCCTGCCGGGGTCGTGCTCAGCATGGCGCCGTGGAATGGCGCGGGCGTCCTGGCGGCCCGGGCCATCGCCTACCCCCTCGTGTGCGGCAACACCGTGGTCTTCCGCGCGTCAGAGACCAGCCCGAGGACCCATGCGATCATCGCCGAGATCCTGCACGAGGCGGGCCTGCCCGCCGGGGTACTCAATTTCCTTACGAGTACCGCAGAGGACTCAGACCGTGTCGTCGAGGCGATCATTGCCCACCCCGCCGTGCGCCGGGTGAACTTCACCGGATCCACGGCGGTAGGCCGGATCATCGCCGAAAAGGCCGCTCGTCACCTCAAGCCGGCGTTGCTCGAGCTGGGCGGCAAGGCTCCGTTCGTCGTGCTCGACGATGCTGACATCGACGGCGCCGTGAACGCGGCCGTGTTCGGGTCGTTCCTGTACCAGGGTCAGATCTGCATGTCGACCGAGCGCTTCGTCGTCGATGAGAGCGTCGCCGATGAATTCGTCTCCAAGTTCGTCGCGCGAGCCCAGTCACTTCCGGCTGGCGACCCGCTCGCGGATACAGGCTGCATCGTCGGGCCGATGGTGCGTCCCGAGTCCGGCCAGCGCATCAATGGCCTCATCGACGACGCCGTGTCGAAGGGCGCGGAGGTCGTCGCCGGGGGTCCCGCTGACGATGCCGTGATGGCGGCGACAATCGTCGATAAGGTGCGCCCGGACATGGCCATCTACGACCAGGAGACGTTCGGCCCGATCACGACCGTAGTCCGTGTCTCCGGTGTCGAGGAGGCGGTACGGGTGGCCAACGACACCGAGTACGGTCTCGCGGCTGCGGTATTCGGTGCCGACAGCACCCGGGCCTTCCAGGTCGCGATGCGCATCCAGGCTGGCCACGTCCACGTCAACGGCTCGACGGTGCAGAACGAGGCGCAGGCTCCCTACGGCGGGATGAAGGCGAGCGGCTATGGCCGCTTCGACGGCCGTGCGGTGATCAATGAGTTCACCGAACTCAAATGGATCACCATCGAGCCCTCGGACCAGTCCTACCCATTCTGAGGACGAGGACTGATGGCCATGGACAGGAACGAGACACTCGATCGGCTCGAGCGTGCGCTGATCGCCGGGCACATCAACCGCAGGATGTTCATTACTGGGGCCGTGGCCACCGGGCTGCTGCTGAGCAGCACGGTCCCGGCGCTCGCGGACGAACTGGACACGATGCGCGAGGTCCAGGCCCGGAACGTCAGGTCGCTCAAAGGGTCTTACGACTACATCGTGGTCGGTGCCGGCAGCGCCGGCTGTACCCTGGTCGGCACTCTGGCCGAGAGGGAGCCCTCCGCTCAGATCCTCCTGATCGAGGCGGGCGCCTGGGATACGGCCCATTCCGTCTTGGACCCGCGCCTGTGGTTCACCAACCTCGGCACCGTCCGGGACTGGAACGACGTCTCCATCCCAACCCCCAGCACCAACAACCACCCAATCCCCGAGCACACCGGCCGAGTCATCGGCGGTGGCAGCAGCATCAACGCCACCATTTGGGCCCGCCCCTTCAAAGCCGACCTCGACCACTGGGCCGCGGAGACTGGCGACCCCCGGTGGGGCTACGAGCACGGGCTCCAGCTGTTCAAGAGCATCGAGAACTGGCGAGGCACCCCGGATCCCGCCTTCCGCGGTGAAGGCGGCCCAGTCTGGGTCCAGCCCGCAGCCGACCCGCTGCCCATGGCAACCGCCTGCCTCGAAGGCTTCCGCGAGCTCGGCCTGCCCGTGCTCGACGACCTGAACGGCGAGCGTGAGATCACCGGCAATGGCTTCGCCTACATGAACCAGATCATCAAGCACGGGCGTCGCCACAGCATGGCGCGCGCCTTCCTCTACCCCGTCCTCGCGCAGGAGAACGTGACAGTTCTGGTCAATACCCAGGTCAACCGCGTCATCCTAGAACAGGGCCGGGCTGTGGGCGTGGAGTGCCTGCGGAACGGCAAGACCCAGACCTTCCGGACACACCGCGAGATAATTCTCTCCACCGGCGGATTCAACACGCCCAAGCTCCTCATGCTCAGCGGCATCGGCCCCAAGGCGGGGCTGCGCGCGCTCAACATCCCCGTGCACGTGGACTCACCCAACGTGGGCGAGAACGTGCAGGACCACGTCCTCCACGGCGGCTGCCTTTACGAGGCACCCAAGCCATTCGTCTACACCAACAGCGCCGCCAACGTGTCGGGCTACTACAAGACCGACCCCAGCTTCGAACGGCCTGACGTCAGCATCGTGGAGATCGAACTACCGTATGCCAGCCCGGTCATCGCCAAGGAGTTCCCGGCGCCGCCCAATACATGGGCCCTCTGCGGCGGCCTGGTCACGCCGCAGAGCCGCGGGACTGTGCGGCTCCGGTCCGCCAACCCAGCCGACCGGCCGATCGTGGACATGCGCTTCCTGAGCCATCCCGACGACGTAGTCAAACTCGAGCGGAGCATCAAGATTGCCCGCGAGACGGCCGCTACCGCAGCCCTGAAGCCCTTCGTGGTGCGCGAGGTCGCCCCCGGCCGGACACTCAAGGGCCAGGAACTCGTCAACTTCGTCCGCAATGGGACGACAACGTACTTCCACTCATCCGGGGCCTGCCGGATGGGCAAGGACGACGCGGCTGTGGTCGACTCGCAACTGCGCGTCAACGGCGCGCGCGACCTCCGCATCGCCGACAGCACCATCATGCCCCGGATCGTGGCCGTGCCGACCATGCCGGCCTGCGTGTTCATCGGACTGCGTCTGGCCGAGATGCTCTGCGAGAGTGCGTCCACGGCATGACCGGCGGAGCAGTGCGGCAGCACAACGTCACCTCGGCTGACGGCACCAAGATCTCCGTGAGCATCACGGGCACCGGGCCGCCACTGGTGGTGTCTCCGGGTGGAAAGGGTAATTGAGTGACCAGTACGTTAAGCGCACCTTCATTACCCTTCATAAGAGTGAGTATTTATAGTTTCTTCGTCACCTTGACTGATACATGCGGCCTTTTCCGGCGTAGCTTCCGTGATGCAGCAAGGTCACCAAGGACGGCTGCTGATCCGGCGAACGAATGAGGTGAGCCATGCGCAAGACGATGAGGTGGACCATGGGGAAGGCATCCAGCAGAATGGCGCTGACATCGGCTGCGGCGCTAACGCTGACCGGGCTGGTCTGGATGAGCTCGGGAGTGGCGCTGGCGTCGAACGGCTCCCCGTTAGCTCCGGCTTCGGCGGCCCGGGCAGGTCAAGCGCAGATCCAGCGGGTCACGGGTGATCCGCGGGTGGACAAGCTGCTCAGCGAGATGACACTGGATGAGAAGCTCACCCTGCTGGAAGGGGCGCAGGAGGCGGCGTCGACGAACCAGTACGAGGCGGGCTACCTGCCGGGTATCCCCCGGCTGGGCATCCCTTCGCTGCGGCTGGCGGATGGCCCGCCGGGGGTGGCGACCCGCCAGCCGTCGGTTGGCATGACCGGCACTATGGGGGTGGCGGCGACGTTCAGCCAGCGGGATGCCTACCTCAACGGGGTGGTGATCGGCCGGGATGCGCGGGCGCTTGGCGTGGACGTGGTGCTGGAGCCGTTCGTCAACATCGACCGGGATCCGGCCTGGGGCCGGGCGTTCAACACGTTCGGCGAAGACCCGCTGCTGACCGGGCAGACCGGGGCGGCGGAGATCTGGGGGATCCAGGGCCAGGGCACGATGGCGATGGTCAAGCACTTCATCGCCTATGACGGCGGTAACAACGTGGTGGTGGACGAGCAGACGCTGCACGAGATCTACCTGGAGCCGTTCGCGGACGCGATCGACGTCGGCGTGGCGTCGATCATGTGCTCCTATAACACGCTCAATGTGGTGCCGGCCACCCCATCCACCGGCGGGACACAGGGGCCGTATTCGTGTGGCAACTCGGCCGCGCTGACCGGGATTCTGCGCGGGGAACTGGGCTTCCGGGGCTTTGTCACGTCCGACTGGGGCGCGAACAAGGCCACCAGTTTCATCAACGACGGCCTGGACATGGAAATGCCCGGCACCGGCTTCGGTGACATCCTGCCCACGTACTTCTCCGCCGCCGACCTCAAGGCAGCGATCGCGGCCGGCACGGTCAGCATGCCCACGATCGATGCGGCGGTCGGCCACATCCTGTTCGAGATGGACCAGTTCGGCCTGCTCAACGGCCACTCCAAGCACAACGTCACGCCGGAGCCGGTCAACGCGGACGAACAGGTGGTCCAGCAGACCGCGCAGGACGCCGCCACCTTGCTGAAGAACGACGGCGCAGCGCTGCCGCTGTCGCCCGCCGACCTGTCCAACCTGGCGCTGATCGGACCGGGCGCGGGCCAGACCATCGCGGTGGGCCAGGCCGGGGAGAACGCCAGCGGTATCGTGTCCCGGCAGACCGGCACCTACCAGGTGCTGCAGCAGATGCTCCGGCACGACCGGTCCGCGCACCTGACCTACGCGGTAGGCGACGACATGACCGGCACCCCGGTGCCGGCCTCCGTGCTGTCCTACAACGGGCAGCCCGGGCTGCTGCTGACCAACACCGCCACCGGCACCACCAGCGTGGTCTCCCAACTGGACAACACCACCTCGAACGGGCAGGCGCTGCCCGCCGGATCGGCCTGGACCTGGACCGGCGACCTGAACGTGCCAGTGGCGGGGAGCTATTGGATCAACCTCGGCCTGCTCGGCGCGGGCGGCTCCATCAGCCTCGACGGCACGCAGATCGCGCGCACCGGGTTCATCAACGGCACGGCCCCCCGCTACGGGGTACTGCGCCCCGGCGACAACAACGTGCTCCCGACCACCGACGGGCTGGACAACCTGCGCACCCAGCTCAACCTCACCGCGGGCCAGCACACCCTCGCCGTGACGGTCTCGGCGGACGTCTCCGGCGACCCGGTGCAGGCCCGGCTGAACTGGGTCACCCCGGCCCAGCAGCAGGCCAACACCGACGCCGCCGTGGCCGCCGCCAAGCAGGCCAAGACGGCGGTGGTGTTCGCGTGGAGCACCGGCAGCCTGGACACCCCCCTCCCGGATGGCCAGGACCAGCTCATCGAGGATGTCGCGGCCGCTAACCCGGACACGATCGTGGTGCTGAACACCTCCGACCCGGTCGCGATGCCCTGGCTGAGCAGCGTGAAGACGGTGCTGGAAATGTGGTACCCCGGCGACACCGGCGGCTACGCCACCGCCAACATCCTGCTCGGCCGGGCCGACCCGGCGGGACGCCTGCCGTTCACCTGGCCGGCCGCTCTCGGCCAGGGCGTGGCCAACCAGCCGGCCACCCACCCCGAACGCACCTCCAACGGAGTGGACACGAACGGCAACTACTGCCCCAACCCCGGGCCAGGCGGGCCATTCGGCGCGAACTGCACGACCACCTACACCGAGGGCATCTACGAGGGGTACCGCTGGTATGACCAGCAGCACCAGACCCCGCTGTTCCCATTCGGGTACGGGCTGTCCTACACCCACTTCGCCTACTCGGGCCTGCACTGGGCCCCCGCCCGGGACGGAGGAGCGGATGTGGCCTTCCGGGTCACCAACACCGGCGGCGTCGCCGGCGACGAGGTCCCGCAGGTCTACCTGGGCCCGCCGGCCAGTCCCCCGGCCGGGGTGGCCTTCGCCGACCGGGCCCTCGCCGCTTACAGCCGGATCTCCCTGCGTCCCGGCCAGTCCCAGCTAGTCTGGCTGCACGTGCCGCTGCGCCAGCTGCAGTACTGGGACACCCAGTCCGGAAGCTGGGTGACCGCGGCCGGTCAGCGGCCGCTGTACATCGCCGGCAACGAACGGGTCACCGGGCTCACCACCACCGTCACCATCCCCGGCAGCGGGCACTAACCCGCAGCCGGCTCCCGCAAAACGCGGCCGGGCGGGACCTCCGGGTCCCGCCCAGTTCCGCTCGCCCGCTGTCAGGCGACGACGGCGAATCCGGCCGTCCAGGGGATCTTCTCCTGAGCGGCCAGGGTGATCTGCAGGAACCCCACCGCCTCCAGTTCGCGAGCGCGGTGCAAGCCGCCCGCATCGATGAACCGCAAGCCACCCGCGGTGACCACATCGGCGAGGTCCGACTTGGCTTCAGCATCGTCACCAGCGATGAGGACGGTGGTAAGCAGGTCACGGGACCGTGCCGGAAGCTGAGCGCCGCCGGCGCGCTTTAGAGCGCGAACTGTGCGATCGTCTGCGCTATCGCTTGCGTACCGAATAGGTGCGCGTCATGGGCCTGCTCCGGGATCTCCGCCACAGTGTCGCCGGGGATCACAGCCGCAAGGCGGAAGGAGACGTCCCTGAGCTGGGCCGGGCTTACGGCGCCGACGATGAGGAGCACCGGGATCCTGATCGCCCGGAATCTGTCAAGGTCGCCGCCGAACCGGTCGACCGCGCGCAATTCCCGCGTCAGCGACGGGGCCGTCGCTGAGAGACGAGGCCAGATGGGTTGCTGGCGGAACGCCGCGATCGCGTCTTCGGGCAGCCCGACGAATTCCCGCAGCCCGAGCGTGAGTGCCTTCTCGGGGTCGCCCTCCCGGATCGCCGCCGCGTAGTCCTCTATGGCGGCGCCGCCGATGGGGCCGTCCACCGGGATCGGCGGCTCGTAGATGACCAGCCGGGCGGGCGGCCGCCGCAGCGCCAGGCCGAGCGAGATCAGGGCACCGTAGGAGTGGCCAAGGAGCACAGCGTCCGGGCCGGCGAATTCCAGGACAGCTGCGAGGTCTTCCTGCTCACGTTCGATGCTGAATACGGGGCCGTCGCCGCTGGCGCCGTGACCGCGGCGGTCGACAGCGTAGGTCGTCATCCGCGGGGCTACGCCCGCCGAACTAGCTCCCACACCATCGGGTCGAGACTGCTCCCGCTGAGGAAGCTGTCCAGTGCGTAGAGGTGCCGGTAAGCCTCGGGAGCCAGATTCTTGATCATGATTCGAGGAGCCACGATCCTGTCCCTCTGTACCGGCACCATACGCGCATCTCGCAATCCCGGCCTTCACCCGAACCTGGCGACGAGCGGCAGGATGTCACGGGCGGTGACGGACCCGACCACGGCGCCTGCGGGGTTCTGCACGTCGAAGGTGCCGAACCCGTTGTGGTAGCGGTTGTAGGGCGATTCGCCGAGCGCACCCACGTACTCGATCTTCTTGCCCTTCGCCAGGGCGGCGGCGCCCTGGGCGAAATTGTGTACGACGACCGCGCCCGGCGTCGGCTGGGTGACCGTGGAGATGTAAGGGTCGAACACCGACGGGGACACGCTGTGCGCCATCAGCATCGCCAGCGCGTACTCGTTCGCCGCATCCCAGCTGGACATGCCGTAGGGATCGTTGAGCCATTGTGAGACGGGGCTTTCCACGTCCTTGGCCGCGCTGTGAATGTCGGCCTGGTAGAGGTGGTAGGCGGGGGTGACGCTCGGGTTCGGCGCACCGAAGGTGAGCCCGACGTAGTCCTTGGCGAAGGTCTGCGCACCGAGGGCGCCCTTCATCGCACTGAGCCAGCCCGGGACGATCGTCCCGGACGTCCCGATGATCTGGGACAGGCCGCCGAGTTGCTGGAGCTCCTTGAAGAAGGTCGCGCCGGTAGGTGCGTCCTCCTCGGTGAAGATCGCACAGGGATGGGCGCTGGCGACTTGCTCGGCCTCTGTTTCGTAGGAGGGCTGCCCTGGGGATAGCGAGAGGCTGACGACTATCTTGCCGCCGAGGGCCTGGAACGCGTGGACCGATGCGGGCCCAGCGCCCTGGGAGGCAACGTCGGTGGCGTAGACCGCTGCCGCGGTCTTGCAGTGCTTTATCCGCGCCGCGTAGTAGGCCATCGCGTAGCCGACGGCGGCGTCGGGCGGGGTGTTGCGCCAGAAGTACTTGTAGGACGTCTTGTCGAACAGCGACTGGCCCGCTCCCACGGTCATCGGGATGTGCGCCCGGTCGAAGATCGGGACCGTCGCGGTAGCCTCGTTGGAGTCCGGGCCGATGATCCCCACCAGATTCGGGGTGCTGGCGATCAGCTTGTCCGCCGCTGGCACCGCGTCCGCCGGATCGCCGCGGTCGTCGACGTTCGCCCAGACGAACTTGTGACCGAGCACTCCCCCGTGCGCGTTGATGTCGACCATGGCGGCGATAGCTCCGGACGCACCCTCCGGGCCGTAGGAGGCGTCCGGGCCGCTGTAGGGCGCGAACGACGCGATCACCAGCGTCCCGCTCTTGGCATGGCTGGCCGGCCCGGCGGACACCGCTGGCGACGATGAGGAGGACCCGGTCGCCCCTGCGCTGCCGCAGCCAGCCACCAGGCCAAGGCCGGCCAGGGCGGCGGCCGCCGCCAATTTCGGCCCCGGGCCCTTGGCGCCGGGCCGCCGCATGGCGTGCCGTACGCGGGCCGCGCCGGCCCCGTGAGTTCTGCGTCCGGGCCCGTTCATCTCGCATTCAAGGCTTTCATTCAACATTGCCTGGCTCTCCTTGAGTCTTTTCTGGAAGGGACTTGACCCTGCCCGCACCATCGACTCTGTCCGCCGCGACCCGCGAGCCCGCCGTCGTCATGACGGCAGTTCCTCCGCCGCCGACCAGTTCGCGGGGGCACCACCGAGCATCACCGCAGCGAGCATTTCGTGATCACGTGCCTGGCTGGCGGGGCAGGACAGCGCCACCCGCCCGCCGACCAGGACATGGCACCAGTCGGCGACCGCGAGCACGTCCTTGACCCGCTGCTCGACAACGATGACGGCCACACCCAGGCTGGTCAGTCTGGGAAGCACGTCGTTCAGGACCCTGCGGCCCGCGTCCGGGGACAACCCGGCGGTGGGCTCGTCGACGATGAGCACCCGTGGCTCGGCGACAAGGGCCCGGCCAATCGCGACCATCTTCCGCTCGCCGCCGCTCAGGGTCTCCGCCCGCTGGCCGCGCAGGGACTTGAGCCGGGGGAGAATTTCCGTCACGGCGGCAACCCGCTCCCGGGACCGGGATTTCGGCAGAATATAGCCGCCCATCTTCAGGTTCTCGTCGACGGTCATCGCGCCGAAAACATCATGGGTTTGCGGAACGTATCCCAGCCCCCGCTTCGCAAGTACGGCGGCGTTGCTTCCCGTGACATCGGCCCCGTTGATGACGACGCGGCCGGAGTACACCGAGACGAGGCCCGCCACCGCCTTCATCAGCGTGCTCTTCCCCGCGCCGTTGACACCGAGGATGGCCGAGATATTGCCGGTCTTGAAGCTCGCGGACACGCCTTTGACCACGGGGATGCCAGGCTCGTAGCCAGCCTCGACCTGATGTAGCACCACGGCCTCACCGGCCGCGACAGACTGCGCGGGCTCAGCCGACCAGGTAGGCATCGATCACCTCCGGGCTCAGCCTGATCTGTGCCATGCTCCCGTCCGCGACGACGCGGCCCGCCGCCATGACGACGACGCGGTCGGCCTGCCGTTCCACGAACTCCAGCTCGTGCTCGACGATGAGGAACGTCAGCCCGGTGGCCCGCAGGTCCGCTAGGAGGCTCTCTATCTGGGCGATGATGGAGGGCGTGACGCCCGCCGTCGGCTCGTCGAGGACGAGGAGCTTCGGTTCGGTCATCAGGGCCCGGGCGATTTCGAGGATTCTCCGCTGGCCGCCGCTGAGGCTGCCCGCATACGCGTCCTCCCAATCAGCCAGGCCGAGATCCCGCAGCAGGGCGCGCGCCTTGGCGCGAAGCTCGGTCTCCTGCTGGTTCCAAGTGCGGCGGCCCGCCAGGGCGTAGCGGAGCTTCGCACCGCGCTGGCCGGGAACGCCCACGAGAAGGTTTTCCAGCACGGTCATCTGCCGGAACTCCGTCGGCAGCTGATAGGTACGGGTCAGGCCGAGGCGCGCCACCTGGTAGGCAGGCCTGTGCGTCACGTCGACGCCATTGAGGAGCACCGTCCCGGACGCGGGACGCATGCCGCCGGAGATGATCTCCACCAGAGTCGACTTGCCGGCCCCGTTCGGCCCGACGATGGCGACGGTCTCGCCCGGCGAGACCGCGAGTGACACCTCGTTGACCGCCATGGTCCCGCCGAAAGCGAGGGAGACACCGCTGACTTCGAGAATCGGCCGGTGTGCCGGGGATCCGCTCACGACTCACCCTTGCCAGGCACGAGGGAGGCATCGGGTACGGCCGGGCCGACCTTGCTGGCCCCCGCCCCGCGTTCGCCGGCGGGCCCGGCCGGGACGCAGTAGCGCCGTTCCGGGACGATCCCTTGCGGGCGGAACCAGAGGAAGGCCAGCGTCAACACCCCAATGATGATCCATTGCAGTGAACCAACCAGGTTCGGCGGCAGCGATGTCGGGAGGAACCTGGACCCTTCGGCGAAGATGATCTGCGTCACGAACACGCCGATCAGGACGCCGATGTTGTTGCCGACGCCGCCAACGATGATCGCCGAGAAGATCACCAGGGTTTCCGCGTACGACCAGGAACCGGGAGACCAGGTGCCGATGAAGACCACGAGCAGGGCACCGCTCACGCCGGCCATGCCGGCGCCGAGGACGCTGACCACGACCCGGCACCACGTTGCGCTGACCCCGAGCGCGGCGGCGCCGTTCCTGTTCTCCCGCACAGCGCGGATTGCCCGTCCGAGCGGCGACGCTATCAGGCGATGGATGATGACCCAGCAGATCAGGCACACGATCGCGACGAAGGCGACATAGACCCAGGCGTACGCCCCGGCCGATAGCCGCAAGACTCCCGCCAGCGGTTGCGGCACCAGTGAGAGGCCCGCCTGCCCGTTGAACAAGGGGATGATCGAGTTCACCGTGAGCAGGGCCATGACCGCGATGACGAAGGTCACGATCGCCTCGTAGTCGCTCCGCATGCCACGCCCCAGGATCAGCGCGATGGCGAGCCCCAGCAGGCTTCCGACAACCCCGGCGATGATGATGGGCAGTGGGAACGGCAGCGACGCTCCGGCGAGGTACTGCTGCGCGCCGAACTGGTGCGAGGGCGCGCCCAGCGTCAGCACGGCCGCCGTGTAGGCGCCAGCGGACTGGAACAGGATGAATGCGAAGTTGTACATGCCGTACAGGCCGTACTGCAGGTTCAGTCCCCAGGCCGCGAGAACGTCCACGCCGAAGTAGACGAGCAGCGTCGTCGCGTAGAAATCGATGGCACTCATACGACAGCGACCTCCGCACCCTCTTTGGCCAGGCTGAACAGGCCACCCGGGCGGACGATCAAGACCACGACCAGCAACGCGAACGCCGCGAGTTCCTTGAGGTTGGGCGGGATGTACAGGGCGGAGACCTCCATTACGATGCCCAGGACGAGCGAGGCCACCGCGGCACCTACCGGCCTGCCCACACCGCCGAGCACCGTCGCCGCGAAGATGATCACAAGGAACTCTTCGCCCGTCGTCTGCTCGAATGCACCGGTCGCCAGGGCCAGCACCACCCCGCCGAGCCCGCAGAAGATCCCCGAGACGATCCAGGTGTAGTCCAGGATCTTCCTGGCCGGCACGCCGGACGCCTGGGCGAGGTCGGGGTTGGTGGCCAGTGCCCGCATTGCCATGCCGATACGCGTGAAGCGCAGCCCGGCAGCGACGATGACAACTGCCGCCACGGCGACGCCGATGCTGATGAGCTGGACGCCGGTCAGCAGTATTCCGCGGGTCCCGAAAAAGGTGAACAGCCGCCCGGAGCTCACCTGCAATGTGAAAAATTTCGGGCCGAACACGGCGAGCAGAATGTTCTGCAGGATCAGGCCGGACCAGAGCGTGACTATGAGCATGCCGAACCGGTTGACCCCGTGCCGCACGAACCGGCGGAAGATGAGCCGGTTCATGGCCACGGAGACGACGGCCCCGGTCGCCGCGCCGACGATGAGAAGCTCCCACAGGCCGCCCCCGGCCGCGTTCACCGCATAGGCCGCGAACGCGGCGGTGATCATGATGTCGCCGTAGGCGAAGTTGAAGATGTTGCTCACGCCCGCCTGCAGCGTGAAGCCGACAGCGGCGAGGGCGATGTACGCCGCGGTCGCCACCCCGAAGCCAATGGCTGGGACGATTAGCACCTGCGACCAGCCCCCGTCACATGCTCGCCCCGGCCGGGCTGCTCGCGAGCTCGCCGAAGAGCCTCAGGCCAAGGTAGTTGTGGAAGTGCCCGACGATGCGCTCCATCTCGACCAGCTGGCCGAGATGCCGGGACCGGGACCGGTTGCCTGCAGAGACCTTCCCGACGATCTCGACGTCCTCGCTGGTGAAGCCTTCGGCGCGGGTCATCATGTCGGTCCAGTCGTCGTCCGCGAGCTCGCGCGGAACGAACATGGTGGCCCGGATCACGGTCCGGTCGATCGCCACCGGGTCAACTACGAGATAGGACAGGAACAGGTGGTCGTAGAGCGCCACCATGGACGGCGGGATCATGACTACGAGGCGGTGCGTTCGCTCGTGCTGGCCGACCGATGACGGGTCGTGGCCCGTCGGCTCGGTCCACATCGCCTTGCCCCCTTCGCTGGCTCCCCACCGGTGCGAGCCGCCAACGGGCGCGAATCCCTTCGTCGGCACGACGTCGTTGAGTGTCTTGGGGTGGACCTTGAAGAGGTGGTAGCTCTCCATCGCGTTCTCGTAGACCTGCTTCCAGTTCGCGGCCACCTCGAAATCCGCGCCCCTGCGCCGGAAGAGCGGCACGTAACGGCTGGGAACGTAGCGCTCGGTCAGTTCCGCCAGGCCGCGCAGCCGGTCCGCGAGCGGCTCGGCGTCCGCGGACATGCAGACGAACACCAGCCCGCCCCAGGTGTCGACCCGGTAGCCGGGCAGGCAATGGCGGTCCTTGTCGATCGCGATGTTGCCGTGGTAGGGCGTGCCGAGGAGCTTGCCGGTAAGGCTGTAAGTCCACGCGTGGTAGGGGCACTCGAGGCGCTGCGCCGACCCGTAGCCCTCGACGATCATCGTGCCGCGGTGGCGGCAGGCGTTCGACATCGCGCGCAGGGTTCCGTCCGCATCCCGCAGCACCACCACGGGCTCACCCCCGATGGTGATCGCGCGGTAGTCTCCGGGCCTGGGGATCTCCTGTTCACGGCAGGCGAGAACCCAGTCCTTGGCGAACAGTTGCGTGGCCTCGGCATCCAGCAGTCGCTCGTCCCAGTACGCCCGGTAGGGGAGCGCGAGCGGCGCTTCGGCTGGGGCAAGTGTCGCGGTCCGGAGATCCGAAACGAAATCCGGGTCGAAGGCATGGGAACCTATCGTCAGATTCTGTGGTGTCATTTTTGGGCGTGCTCCCTCCTGGCCGCTCATGCCCCGTAGTCCCCAAATGCCTCGACTTTGGCAAGGTCGCTGAGCAGCCTGCGGTACAGAATGCTCGCCGCGTCAGGAATCTTGATATGGAGTTCCTCGCGCAGATCGATGGGGAGCTGTTCCGGCCGCTGGCTCTCCACCACGACCCGATCCTGCTCCATGATGACGTTAGTGAAGTCTCCGAATTCGTGATCGGCTTTGCCGAGCGAATGATTGCGGACGATCCAGACATAGAGTTCGCTCGTGGTCGGCGTGACGGGCGTGGTCGCCATCGAAATCATCGTCGCCGAGACACCATCCTCCTCAATCTTGTTCAGGTGGATGGTGAAAGGCATGTACAGCGTGTATTCATACCTTATTCGCGCCGTTCCGCCTTTCCCGTACAGCTCACTCGGCTCCTCCTGCTCGAACGCGTAAGCCAGGCCGAAGCTGGTTTCCTCCACTGCGTGTGGCGGCACCTCGGCCCGGTCCTCGGTTCCCAGCAGGTCCGGATGCACATAGGGGAAGTGCGAGAAGTCCATGAAGTTCTCCACGGACCGGGCCGCCGAGGTCTGCCAGACCTGGCGGTAGGAGAGAAACTCGCGCCATCCGTCCTTGCCGAAGACGTCACCGGGGAAGGCGGGCACCTCTGCGACGGGCTCTTCGAGCGCCACCCAGACCAGCCCGTACCGCTCTGTTGTCCGGTACGTCTGCGCACGCGCGGCCCGGGGAATCGGTGCGCTGGCGGGCCTGGACGGGATGCGCACGCAAGCACCGCTGCGGTCGTACTGCCAGCCGTGGTACGGGCAGGTCAGCCGTCCGCCGCGAATCCAGCCGAGGGACAGCGCGGCTCCCCGGTGGACGCAGATGTCTCGCATGGCCACCGGTCCCGCGCTGTCCCGGAACGTCACGATGTGCTCACCCAGCAGCGTGAACCGGCGGGGCTGCTCGGTGACATCGGCCGTGGCGCAGACGGGGTGCCAGTAGTTGGCGAGTGTTGGCTGGCCACTCAAGGGCCCTCCTGTGGGGGAGACGGCGCGCTGCTGCCGCTGCACTGACGAGACGGGGGCGGAGGCCGGTCCGCGGCGGCCAGCGCAGCGCCGTTGCGGACCATCTGAAAGATCGGGCAGGGTCGTGCAGCAGTATCTACTCGGGCTGAAGTCAATGTCAATAGCCTTGAAGAAGAGACGAATCTAGGCCACATGTGTCTCAGCGATCCACTCTGACCTGCGAGGTAAGGCAACGCTTTTTCTGCTCTATTGAAGATCTTCCAACCAGACTGTAGTCTGCGCAGCGACGCGCGAGCCGTGACGCGGCCCGCGCGAAAGGCCGTCGCTGCCGAGGACGCGGGAAGGTATGAGTCGTGCTGCAGGCCCGAGGGACCCAAGTGATCAGGCGCGAAGACCGGGGCGCCGAGCTGGACATCGTGCGCGGCGAGGGCTCCTGCGCACCGGTCGTGTGGCCCGGGATGGGAGCGACTGAGCGGTCCCTCCACCTGCTGCGGCTTGGCCCGCACAGCAGGACCATCCGGATGCGCCACCCGTCAGAGGCGGCTTACTACGTGGTCGCGGGTGAGGCGCGGATCGTGGACTACGACGCGGGATCGTCGTCGCCGCTCACGCCAGGCTCGATGTTCCATGTCGAGCCCGGCACCACGTACGGCATTCACACGGACGGCGCCAGCGCCCAGATCCTCGGCGGCCCATGCCCGCCTGATCCCGCGCTCTACCTGCCGGGCCTGGCCGACGCCGAGCCGAGGGAACAGTAGGCATGGGCGTCAGCGTCTACCATCGCGACAACCCCGGGCTCCTGGTGCCGTTCATCTCCTCGGACGCCCGGTTCATCATCTGGCTGGGCACCGGGGCGAAGACCGCGAACATGAACTACGTAGTGATGCAGCCGGGTGAGTCGAACGTCCCGCACGTGCACGAGTTCTCCGAAGACACCATCTACATCCTCGAAGGTCGCGGGAGCGTCCGGGATTACACGGCCGGCGTCCGGCTGGAGTTCGGCCCCGGGGATGTGGTGCACATCGAGGCGGGCATCCGGCACTCCGTTTTCGCCGACATGGGTGAGGTCGTCGTGAGCGTTGGCGGGCCATGCCCGGCGGACCTGGGCATGCTCCGGCTTCTAGGGGTCGACGTCGACGCGATGCTCAGCACCTGACCATGGGCCTGCGTCGATGAAGCCAGCGTCCTTTGCCTACGTACGCGCGGCATCGGTGCCCGAGGCGACCGCGGCGCTCGACCGGTTCGGTGACGAGGGGAAAATCCTGGCCGGCGGCCAGAGCCTGCTGCCGCTCATGAACTTCCGGCTCGCCAGGCCGGAGGCCCTGATCGACATCGGCGACCTGCGTGAGCTGGCCGGGCTGCGGGCCCTGCCCGGCCAGGTCAGTGTCGGGGCGCTGACCCGCCACCTGGACCTTGAGCGCTGCGGCCTGGATGGCCCGCTGGGCACGCTGCTCCGGGCCTCGGCCGCGCACGTGGGCCACCTGCCCATCCGGACGCGCGGCACCTTCGGCGGGAGCGTCGCGCACGCCGATCCCGCCTCGGAATGGTGCATGCTGACCACGCTCCTCGACGGGTCGGTGACGGCCGTCAGCACGGCGGGCAAGCGCGAGATCACGGCGCGGGACTTCTTCGACACCGTCTTCACCACCACGCTGCAGCCCGACGAACTGCTCACCGCGGTGACCCTGCCGCTCCTGGGCGACACGCACCGGGTGGCGGTGGCCGAGTTCGCTCGCCGAGCCGGTGACTTCGCCGTGGTCGCGGTGATGGTGGCCTGCACGGTGCAGGACGGGACGCTCGGCGAAGCCAGGGTGTGCCTCGGCGGGGTGGCCGACCGGCCGGTGCGCAGTCTCGCCGCCGAGGCCATACTCACCGGCCAGCCCGCCGGCACCGAGGCATTCGTGGCTGCCTCTGACGCCGCCGCAGCGGCGGTGACACCGCCATCCGACATCCACGGATCCGCGGACTACCGCCGTGACCTGGTGCGAGTCCTGCTGCACCGGGCGCTCGAGCGGATGCGGCCATGACGGCCTGGGCCGGGCGGCGCCTGCCCCGGCTGGAGGATCCGGCCATACTGCGTGGTGCGGGGCACTATGCCGCCGACGCGATCGCCGAAACAGAATGCCTGTACGGCACGTTTGTCAGGAGCCCGGTTGCCGCAGCGCGGCTGTGTGAGGTCCGCGTCCCCAGCGGCGTCCGGGCATTCACCGCCAAGGATCTGGCCGGGGTCTCCGGCATCTGCGCGACGCTGGCGCGGCCGGATTTCGTCCCGATCACCACGCCGGTCCTCGCCGTGGACGAGGTCAGGTTCAGCGGCGAGCCCGTAGCGCTGGTGCTCGCGGGCACCCAGGCGGAGGCCCTGGACGCGGCCGAACTGGTGGAACTGGAACTCGAGCCCCGCAAGCCCGTGCTCAGCGTGGCCGAGGCGACCATGCCGGGCGCCCGGGCCGTGCATGACGTCCCGTTCCCGGGCCCGGTCAACACGGTCGTGAACGCGACCCTGTCCACGGCCGGCTTCCAGGACGTCTTCGATGCCGCCGCGGCCAGGGTCACGATCTGCGTCAGCTGCGCCCGCCAGAGCGCGCTGCCCATCGAAACCCGTGGCTCCCTCGCCGCCTTCGACCGGCGCACCGGCCGGGTCACGCTGACCACCTCGACGCAGACGCCGCATGTGACCAGAACCGGGATCTGCGCCTGCCTGGGCATACGCGAAGACTCACTGCGCGTCGTCGCGCCGGACGTGGGCGGCGCCTTCGGCCAGAAGATGTGCCTGGCCAGGGAGGACGTCGCCCTCGTGTTCGCCGCACGGGCATTGCGGGGCGCCGTGGCGTGGGTGGAGACGCGGGAGGAAAACCTCCGGGCCGCCTGGCACAGCCGGGAGCAGGCCTACACCGTCACCGGGGCGTTCGACCCCGCCGGGCGGCTTGTCGCGCTCCAGGCCGACATCACCGCCGACGTGGGTGCCTACTCCTGCTACCCGGTGACCTTCGGCGTGGAGCCCTTGATGGCGCTCGCGGAACTGCCCGGGCCGTACGCGGTAGCCCATTACGACGTGCGGGCCCGGGCGGTGCTGACGAACAAATGCCCGATCGCGCCCTACCGCGGGGTCTCCAGGCCGGTGCAGACGCTGGCCATGGAACGGCTGATGGACGTGGCGGCGCGGCGCTTCGGCATCGACCCGGTCGCTATCCGCAGGCTGAACCTGGTCCGGGAGTTCCCGCACACGACGCCGGCCGGGCTGGTGCTCGATGCGGGCAGCTACGCGGAGGCCCTCGAAGACGCGGTCCGCTCAGCGGACCTGCCCGCCTTTCGCGCCCGCCAGCAGGCGGCCCGGGCCGACGGCCGATTGCTCGGCGTCGGCGTCAGCGTGTTCTGTGAGCGAACCGGATACGGGTCACCCGCGTTCGCGGCTCGCGGCATGTCGATCACGCCGGGATTCGAGCGCGTGCACATCTCAATGGACCCGACGGCCGGCGTCGTCGCCCGCATCGGCGCGTCCCCGCACGGCCAAGGGCTGGCCACCACCCTCGCCCAGCTTGTCGCCGACGAGCTTGGCGTACGCCCCGACGAGGTACGGGTGGTGCATGGCGACACCGATGCGACCCCGTTCGGCTGGGGGACGTTCGCCAGCCGCTCCATGGTCATCTGCGGCGGGGCCACCGTGCTTGCCACCCGCAGGCTGCGCGAGCGGCTGGCGTCGGTGGCAGGCGAGATGCTTGAGTGCGATCCGCAGGACCTCGTGTTCGGCGACGGCATGATCACAGTCGCCGGCACGGACATCGGGGTGTCGCTCCAGGAGGTGGCCAGTACGGCCTACCTCAACGCGCAAAAGCTCCCGGCCGGCGGAAGCGGGCTCTACGCCGAGGCTGAGTACGACCCACCGGGGACGTTCTCCAACGCCTGCCACATCGCGGAGGTCGAGGTCGACCCGGAGACCGGAGACGTGCGCATCCTCCGCTTCCTCGTCGTCGAGGACGCTGGACGCCTGATCAACCCGGCCATCGCCGAAGGCCAGATCCGCGGCGGAGTGGCGCAGGGCATCGCCAACGCTCTTTACGAGGAACTGGTGTATGACGAGGACGGCAACCTCATGACCGCCTCGCTCATGGACTACCTGCCGCCCACCTGGGCGGAGATTCCGTCCATCGAGATCATGCACCGCGAGACCGTGTCGGATCCCGAACTCAGCGGCGCGAAGGGCCTGGGCGAGGGCGGCACCATCGGTGCTCCGGCCGCTGTGCTGAACGCCGTCTCCGACGCGCTGGCGCACCTCGGGGTGGAGGTATTCCACATGCCCCAGGCACCGCACCGGCTGCACGCGGGCATCCGGGCGGCCATGGAAAGGGCATCCAGATGAGCTCTGAACGACTGAACCTCGAGCTGAATGTCAACGGGGAGCCGAGGAGCGTGTCAGTGGAGCCGCGGAAGAGCCTTGCCGACACGCTCCGCGAGGACTGCCGCCTCACCGGCACCCACCTGGGTTGCGAGCACGGCGTCTGCGGAGCCTGCACGGTCCTGCTGGACGGCGAGCCGGTGCGGGCGTGCCTGACGCTCGCCGCGCAGGCCCAGGGCCACCTGGTCCGGACGGTCGAAGGGCTGGCGGCCGAGGACGGCACACTGCACCCGCTGCAGCAGGCGTTCTGGGAGAACCACGGGCTGCAGTGCGGGTTCTGCACTCCCGGCTTCCTGATGCTCGCCGCCGGGCTGCTGGAGTCTGCCGGGCCGGTCACGTCCGAGATGATCGACGACGTGCTCAGCTCGAATCTCTGCCGGTGCACCGGATACCAGAACATCAGCAAGGCCGTCCACGCGGCCGCCAAGGTGATGCGCCAGTGATAGGCGAGGCCATGCTGCGGGTGGAGGACCTGCCGCTGCTCACCGGGGCAGGACGGTTCGCCGCGGACATCCGGCTGGACCGGGAGACACACATGCGCGTGGTGCGCTCCCCCCTGCCGCATGGCGTGGTTCACGGCGTCGACGCGAGCGCGGCCAAGGCCATCCCCGGCGTGCTCGCCGTCTGGTCAGCGTCCGATATCGACCTGGGACCCATCGAGTTCCGGCAGGTCGCCTTCCCGCAGATGCTCCCGTACCGCCAGCCCGTGCTCGCCCGCACACGCCTGCGCTACGTGGGGGAACCGGTGGCCATCGTCATCGCGGAAGACGCCTACACCGCGGAGGACGCGGCGGATTCCGTGGAACTGGACGTGGCACCGCTGGCACCGGTGCTGGACCCGCGCGCCGCCCCGGCGCGGTTCGACGAGGAACACGACACCGAAGCGCTGTGCTTCACCGAAGGTTACGGTGACGTCGCGAGGGCTTTCGCGGACGCCTGCCACGTCGTCGAGCTGACGGTCCGCGTCGGGCGGCACACTGGCGTGCCGCTGGAATGCCGGGGCGCCCTGGCCGACTATCAGCGAGCCGCCGGGACGCTGGACTTTTACGGGGCCGCCAAGGTGCCCCACTACAACCAGGCGGCTCTGGCCGCCATGCTCGGCATGCCGCCGCACCTGGTCGTCCTGCACGAGGGCCACGTGGGCGGCGGCTTCGGGGTGCGCGGCGAGCTCTACCCCGAAGACGTCCTGGCCTGCTGGGCCTCGCGCGAGCTCGGCCGCCCGGTCAAGTGGATAGAGGACCGGCAGGAGCACCTCCTCGCGGCCAACCACTCCCGCGACCAGGTGCACCATATTCGCGCCGCGGCCACCGGCGACGGCTTCGTCACCGCCATCGACGACGAGTTCTGGCTCGATCAGGGGGCCTACGTCCGCACCCACGCGGCGACCGTCCCGACCCTGACCGCGACGATGCTGCCCGGCCCGTATCAGGTCCCGGCCTACCGCGTGCGCGCCTATGTCCGGCTCACCAACAAGACGCCCGCGGGCACCTACCGGGCACCAGGACGGTATGAGGGGTCCTTCGCCAGGGAACGCGTCATGGATGCGGTGGCGGCAAGAGTCCGCGCCGATCCTCTCGACCTGCGCTGCCGCAACTTCATCTCGTCGGGGCAGATGCCCTTCGCCCGGCCGCTGACCGCGCTCGGCACCGAACTGGAGTACGACAGCGGCGACTACGCACTGCTGGTCGCCAAGGCCGAGGAGCGGTTCGGGCTCGCGGCGCTGGAACGTGACCTCGCGGCGCGCCGCGCGGCAGGCGAGGCCGTGGGGATGGGAAACGCGTTCTTCGTGGAGAAGAGCGGCCTGGGCCCCTACGAGGGGGTGATACTCCGCGTCGACCGGACGGGCCATGTCGATGTCATCACCGGCGCCGGTTCCATGGGTCAGGGCTTCGAAACAATGATCACTCAGGTCTGCGCCCATGAGCTGGGCGTCGCCGCGGCGGATGTCCGGGTGCGGCACGGCCGGACGGACGACATCGAGCACGCGCTCGGCGCGTTCGCGAGCCGACTGACCGTGATGGCAGGATCGGCGACCGTGCTCGCCGCCCGCGCGCTCCGGGAGAAAGCCGTGCAGGCGGCGGCGCGGATGCTGGAAGCCGATCCGCGCGACCTGGAGTTCACCGCAGGTGGCGTGCAGGTCGTCGGCGACCCGGCCGCGCGCGTGCCGATCGGTGAGATCGCTGCTGCGCTGCGCCCCGACCAGGCGGCACGCTGGGGGCTGGCGCCGTCGCTTGCCGCGGAAGGCTGGCATACCAGTGATCACATGTGCTATCCCTACGGCCTGCACATTGCCGTGGTCCGGGTGGACCGCGGCACGGGCCAGGTAACGGCGGAAAAATTGCTCGTCGCCTATGACATTGGCCGGGCGGTGAACCCGATGATGGTGGAAGGTCAAATCGTCGGGGGTGCCGCCCAGGGCCTCGGTGGCGCGCTCCTGGAAGAATTCAGATATGACGCGGACGGCCAGCCGCAGTGCACGACTTTCATGGACTACCTCATGCCTACCCGGGCCGAGATGCCCCCGGTCGACGTGCTCATCACCACGGACGCGCCGAGCCCGCGTAACCCGCTCGGGGTCAAAGGCGCCGGCGAGGGCGGCACCACTGCCATGGGCGCGGCCATCGCGGCAGCCGTGGACGCCGCTATCGGCGCCCCGGGAGGCGTGCTGGAGTTGCCAGTACGGCCCGAAGCCGTGCTGGCCCTGCTGCGGTCGGCCGGGCCAGGATCCACTAGGACTAGCGGAGGTATTTGATGGCGCGCGAGGGTCATGCGCCGGGCAGCAACCCGCCAGTGGCGGTCGAGCCCGACGGCAACCACCCTTACGGTGAGGCGAGACTGCCCGGGCAGCAGGCGAACGAGATGCTGCAGGTCGTAGGCGCCTCGATCCGCATGGCCCGCAAGCGCCGCCGGATGACCCTGCAGGATCTGGCCGACCAGACCGGGGTGAGCGTCTCGATGCTGAGCATGCTCGAGCGAGGTATCGCCACCCCGTCGATCGGCACCCTCGTCTCGGTGTCCTCCGCACTCGGGCTGCACATGGCGCAGCTCTTCCAGGACTCGTCCGCGCTCGCCGCGTCGCCCGTCCGGCGGCGTGCCGACCAGGTGGTGATCCAGGCGGCCGAAGGCGTGAGCAGGCGGCTGGTCCATACCGACGTGGAACACGACCTGGAGATGGTGGTGAACGAATACGAGCCAGGAACATCCAGCTCGAAAACGCCAGTGCATCACGACGGAATGGAATTCGGGCTGATCGTGTCCGGCTCGCTGACCGTGAACCTCGACGACATCGAATACGTGCTCGAATCCGGGGACGGCATCGCCTACTCCTCCGGCACCCCGCACGTGCTTACCAACAACGGCACGGTGAAAGCCAGGGCGGTCTGGATCAACGTCGCCTTCCGATCGGAGGGCACGCAGGATCCGTGTTAGCAACCGTCCGCGGCCGAGGGGTGAGGCTTCGCTGAGATGGATCGGCTCGAAATCCCGGGGATAAGCGCCCCGGACGACGTCGCCGCCGGGCTCGACGCCGTCGGCTACCTCGCCGATGACGGGCTTGCCACCGCAGTGTTCCTGGGCCTGCGCATGGCACGGCCGCTGTTCCTCGAGGGCGACGCCGGCGTCGGCAAGACGTCCCTGGCACACGCGCTGGCCCGGCTGGCTCACGCCGATCTGTTCCGGTTGCAGTGCTATGAAGGGCTCGACGCCCCTCAGGCACTGTACGACTGGGACTTCCCGCGCCAGCTGCTCCGGCTGCGCGTGGCGGAAGCGGGCGGGCGCATCGACCCGGACACGGCCGAACGGGATCTTTACGACCGGCGCTTCCTCGTCGCCCGGCCGTTGCTGCGCGCCATAGAGACCAGCCCGAGCGTCCTGCTGGTCGACGAGATCGACCGTGCGGACGACGAATTCGAGGCATTCCTGCTCGAACTTCTCAGCGATTTCGCGGTGACGATCCCTGAGCTCGGCACGATCACGGCGGTGACCGCGCCGCTCGTCGTGCTTACCAGCAACCGGACCAGGGAGGTGCATGATGCGCTGAAGCGGCGCTGCCTCTACCACTGGCTCGGCCATCCATCATTCGATCGCGAGGTCGCCATCATCCGCCGCCGGCTCCCGGGAGCGACCACCCAGCTCGCTCAAGGTGTCGCATACGCGGCCGCAGCGCTGCGCCAGCACGACCTGCTCAAGGCACCAGGGGTCGCCGAATCCATCGACTGGGCCGAGGCGCTGCTGACGCTGGGGGCGACCACGATGGATCCCGCGCTGGCCTCACGAACGCTGGGCGCCATGCTCAAGCACCACGAAGACCACGCCAAGATCCAGTCCATAGGGCTGGACGTGCTGATCCAGTGACCGGGCCGGAAACGGAGCTGCGCGGCCTGGTCAGCTTCGCCTGGTTCTTGCGCGGCGCCGGGATATCGGCCGGTTCCGACCGCGTCCAGGCGATGGTGCTCGCGGTGTCTGAGCTGTGCCCGGCCAGTGTGGCCGAGGTGTACTGGGCAGGGCGGATCACCCTGTGCGCGGGCCCTGAGGACCTGGCCAGATACGACCGGGCTTTCACCGCCTGGTTCAGCACGGGACCGCCACCGGCGCCGGAGACGGTCCGGGTCACAGAAACGGTGGACATCCGGGCCGCCGCGGCCGGCCCTGCCGGAAGCTGGCCGGCCCGCGACGACCGATCTTCTGCGGCATCCGCCAGCGACCTCGAAGTACTGCGGGCCAAGGACATCGCGCTGATGGACGACGTTGAGCGAGCGCAGTTGCGGCTGATGCTGGCGATGCTGACGCTGCCGCCACCACGGCGCCCCACCCGCCGGCGGCACACCGCCACCTCCGGCCGGGTGGATTCCCGGCGCACGGTGCGCGCCATGCTGCGGCGGGGCGGGGAGCCGGAGCGTATCCACTACCACCGGGCGGGCAGCCGGCCACGGCGCGTGGTGCTCCTGCTGGACGTCAGCGGCTCGATGTCCGCGTACTCCGACGCCTTGCTGCGTTACGCGTACGCATACGTCCGCTGCCGCCCCAGCACCGAAGTGTTCACGCTCGGCACCCGGCTGAGCCGGATCACGCGGCAGCTCATCGCGCCAAGCCCGGACGCGGCGATGGCCGCCGCCGCCGGAGTCATCGCCGACTGGAGCGGGGGCACCCGGCTCGGCGCCAGCGTTAAGGACTTCCTTGACCGCTACGGTCAAAGCGGAATGGCCCGGGGGGCGATCGTCGCCGTGGCCTCTGACGGGTGGGAGAGGGGCAATGCCGCCCTGCTCGGGAACCAGATGCGCCGGCTGCGGCGGCTGGCGCACCGGGTCGTCTGGGTGCACCCGCACCGGGCGCGCCCCGGCTTCCAGCCCCTCACCGCGGGAATAGCGGCCGCGTTGACCAGTGTGGACTATTTGATCGCCGGGAACAGCTTCGCGGCGCTGACCGGACTATCGCAGCTGCTCTCCGGCCGCAGCGGATGGCCGCCCTTCCGGGCTCAGGGCATGAACGCACCCGAGTCCGAGATCCGCGCGAGCAGCCTGCGGTAGGCGATGCCCGTGGCGTCGGGCACCTTGAGGTGCAGTTCGTCTTTCAGATCGAGCGGGATCTCCTCCGGCCGCTGGCTCTCCACAATCGCGCGGTCCTGGTTCATAATGCGTTCGAACGCGGCGACGACCTCCGCTTCCAGCAGTTTCTGGCCCTTGTTCTCCAGGGCGGTGGCTCCCTGGTGGTTGCGGGCGATGAACGCGTAGACATCGCTGGTCGCCGAGTCGACGGGCCCCACGATCAGGCTGAGGATTGACGTGTCGCCGTTCGCCTCGATCTTGCAGTCGTGCAGCGTGAACGGTGCGTGCAGGTAGTACTTCCTGGTGATCCTGGAGTCGTCGTACTGGTAGCGCAGGCCATAGCTCGTCATCTCCACGCTGTGCGGCTTTATCACCGGCCCGTCGGCCAGCTCGGTCAGGCCCCGGTGAGTGAAATTGAAGTGCGAGAAATCCATGCCGTTCTCCACGACCCGCCCCGCGTTCGCCTTCCAGATCTGACGGGCTGCCAGGAACACCTCGTAGCGCGGGTTGTCCCACACGTCTTCTGGCCACCCGGGTATCGGCGCCACCGGGTCCTTCAGCGCCACCCACACCAGGCCATAGCGCTCCTCGGCCCGGTAGGCGATCGCGCGTGCCTTGCGCGGGATCGAGGCGCCCGCTGGCAGCGATGGGATGTGGACGCAGGCGCCGGTCCTGTCGTATTCCCAGCCGTGGTACAGGCAGGTGAGGCGGCCGTCGGTGATGTACCCGAGAGACAGCGCCGTGCCGCGGTGGATGCAGAGGTCTTTGAACACGGCCACGCCCTGCTGGTCGCGGAACGCGACAAGCGGCTCGCCGAGCAGCATGAACCGCCGGGGTTGCTCGACGACCTCGGCGGCCTGGGCGATGGGGTGCCAGTAACTCCCCATGCTCGGGATTGCCTCCGGGGGCTTGTCTTGCCTTGTTGTGTCTGTGGTGACTGTCATGTGACTCTCCAGCCTGTCTCGGATGGGTGCGGTGGCACGCTGCTGACGTGAGGGAGACGCGGCCGGGGCGCGGGGGCGGGCGCCGGCTGATGCGGTGACGCCGCGGCAGAGCCGCATCTCAGTAATGCCGGTCCTGGTATTCAATGCGGTAGAGATCGCTGCGTCGGTCCTCCCGGGGGTGGATGAGCGGGGATCGGTGCTGTGCCGCCGCAACGGCCTGCATGTCGGCCCCGGCGGTCGCCACTTCTTCCCGATCACGGGTGAGGGGCCCCGCCAATGGGCGGCCGTAGGGATCGGCTATGACGGAGCTGCCGAGAAACCGCCCGCCGCCCCCGGCGAAAGAGGCGGCAGCGATGAAGACCTGGTTCAGGTTGGCCTGCGTGAGCAGCCCGGTCACCTGATCGGGCCAGTTCCCGCCGCCCGGCTGCCGCCGGTCGTAGCCACCGGTCCAGGCGGTGGGGACGCAGACAAGCTCGGCCCCCTGGAGCGCAAGCAGCCGAGCGACCTCCACGAAGCGCAGGTCGTAGCAGACACAGAGGCCCAGGGCACCGAGCCTGGTCTCGGCGACGGGGAAGCCAAGGTTTCCGGGCGCGAGTACGTCTTTTTCACCGGCGAACAGATGGGCCTTGCGGTAGTGGCAGATAACTCCATGCGCGCCGACGGCAACGGCGGTGTTGTACAGTTTTCCGTCCGCGCGCTCGCAGAAGCCGCCGATGACGTACCCGCCGGTGGTGGCTGCCGCCTCTTGCCATGCCCGGGTTGCCGGGCCGTCCAGTGGTTCGGCGAACCGCTCCAGAACCGCTCTCTCCGTGGTGTATCCCGGGACGGCGAGTTCCGGCAGGACGACGACATCCGAACCGCTCCGCAGCGCCGCGGCGGCGATGGCGGCGGTGTGCTCGTGCTGCCGCTCGCCTGGCTCCTGCCAGGCAAGCTGGGCAACCGAGACGACGGCCGTCCTGCTCTCCCCGGTTCCCCGCCCGGGCATCCGGGAGCCCGGATCCGCGCCGTCCGTCCCCGGTGTCATGACGATCCCGGCCGCTCCTGCGCCATCAGATCGACCACGTCGTCGTCACCGCAGTCGAGAAAGGCCATGCACCGGCCGGGCCCCGCCTCGCCGCCATCGATCTTCAGCGGGAAGAACCCGATGACGCACCGGGTGTTGAGCACGGCGTCGATGTCCCCGCCGATGTTCTCCGCGTGGATGCAGCCAGACTGGAACGCCAGGTGGTGCATGGGAAAGATGTCCGAGGTGATCCGGCGCCCAGACAGGTGGTGCACGTACTCGTAGGTACCGAAATGCTCCTTGATCGACGTGCCGATGTGCTCCTCGAACTGGCCGGCCAGGTCCGGGCGCATGTCACGGATCGTCGTGTTCATGGGATGATCCCCGGATCCCGCGTCGATCCCCCACCACGAGATCTCGTTCTCGCGCATCCATTCAGCCAGCTCGATACCGCCACCTGGGTGCATGGTGAAGTAGCGGACCAGGTCCTGCTCCGGTTGCCCCTGGTAGTACCGGTGAAATCCGGTGTGGACGATGATGATGTCGCCACGGCGCACCTCAACCTTCGCGGTGATGTGCTCCGGGCGGATGACATCCCAGTCGGCACACGTGTCTGAGACGTCCACCACCACCCCTTGGTGGATCAGCTTGGTCAGCGGCAGATCCGACATGCCGACCATCGTGTCGGTGCCGTGCATGGGACCGTCGAGATGCGTGCCCGAATGCAGGGAGACTTCGATGCGCTGAGAGACGATCTTGTTCGTCTGCAGGTTCTGCGTGTAGTAGAGCTTTCCGCCCGGATAACCGACCCACCCGGGTGTGTGGATGCTCCAGGGATGGGTCAGGTCTACGACTTTCATAGCGTCCTCGCTTACGTGGATGAGGGTCGATCACCTCAGGATCCGGCGGAAAACCCCGAGGTTAATGAAGGCGGGATTCAGTGTGACCGTCGCTTCGGCCAGTGGTTCGTCGGTGTCGTTGTGGAAAACCTCCTCGAGGACCAGGCAGGCGGTACCGGTGGCCATTCCGAACAGCTGTGCCAGGCGCTCTCCGGCGTTGACTGGAACGAGCTGCGCGACCGCATGGTCGATGGGCACCCGGAAATGCTGCCTGCTCAGCGACATCACCGAGTCGGCAAGGTCGCCGGCGTCGAGCGGCCACGAAAGCACATCGTCCGGAATAATCTCCTCGATCAGCACGGCCGGGCGGCCGTCAGCCTCCAGCAGCCGCTCTATCCGGTGCGCGGGGCCAGGGGGCTCCCCCCTGATCGATGCCAGCCGCTCGGCCTCGGCGGGGCTGGCCGGCCGCAACGTGCCCGTCCCGGTGACCTGATGCGATCCGCTGAGCACCACGGCCCACGGAACCAGCCCGTGCAGGGCCAGGACATCGGCCGTCACCTGGGGCCGCAGCCAGGTGCCGAGCCCGGGCCTCCTGCGCACCAAGCCGAGCTGTTCGAGCGAGGTAAGGGCGGAACGCACGGTTGCCCTGCTCACGCCCAGCTGGCGTGCCAGCTCCGGCTCGGCCGGTATCCGCCCGTCCGGAAAGTCGCCACGGCGGATCGCGCCGACCAGCGCGGTCAGCGCGCGATCCGACAGCAGCGATCGGTCGAGCAGCGGCAGTGGCTCGGTCACGGACCTCCTTCGGTGGCCTGAGGCCCACAGGCCGCGGGCCGGCCTTGGTTGCATGATCTTCCTTTGTCTGACAATCTGTCAAGATGACCAACTCGCCGCCCGAGCGAGTGCCCCGCCTGCGTCCTGGGCAGCTCACGGACGAGCAGCGGCGGCTGTATGACGAGCTGCTGCACGGGCCCCGAGGGCAGGGCCGCCAGTTCTTCGAGCTCACCGATGCCGATGGGGTTCTGACGGGGCCGTTCAACGCCATGCTGGCCAGCCCCGGGGTGGGGACGGCGGTGCAGCGCCTCGGTGCGGCCCTGCGCTACCACGCGGGCCTTCCGGATCAGGCCCGTGAGCTGGTCATCCTGGTGGTGGCCGCCCACCTGGGCAGTGCCTTCGAGTGGCACGCGCACGAGCCCCCGGCCCGCCATTTCGGCGTGGCCGATGAGGTCATCGCCGCGCTCCGGGACGGGCGCCCGCCCAGTCTCACGGACCAGGCCCTGCGCGCCGCCCACGACCTGGCCGTCGCGTTGCTGTCCGGCGAGGACGTTCCCGACGAGCGCTACGCCATGATGGCCGGGGCGCTGGGCATACCGGGCGTCTTCGAGGTGTCCGCGATCGTCGGGTACTACTGGCTGCTCGCCGCCCAGTTGCGCCTGTTCCGGGTGGAGCCGCAGGCACTGGCGGACAGCCGGCATCCCGCCGATGGGCCTGGAGCCGGTGCCGTCCGGCAACGCCCGGAAGGCTGACATCATGGAAAGAGGGCCGATGCCGGAGGCACATCAGTACAGGTACGTCAGCTGGGCGCAGGACGGGGAGATTGCCGTCATCACGCTCAACCGTCCCGGGCAGATGAACGCGATTTCGCCGGAACTCGAGGAAGAGCTGCACGCGGCTCTCCACTCGGCCGACCGGGACCCCGCCATCCGCGCCGTGGTTCTCACCGGGGCAGGGAACGCATTCTCGGCCGGCTACGACATCAGCGACGACAATCCCCCCGTAGAGGGCCCGGCTGAGCGCGCCAGTGACCGGCTGGGACGGTGGTGGGACGTGGACATGTCCGGCCCCGCGCGCCAGCTCACCATCATGCGGCTTGGCATCCCGGTCATCGCCGCGGTCAACGGGTGGTGCCTTGGCGGTGGCATGTGGTACGCGCTCTGCTGCGATATCACCATTGCCTCCACCACCGCCGTCTTCGGCCAGCCAGAAGTCCGGGAGAACCAGAACTCCACCTTCCTCCTGGCGGCGCTGGCGGGCTGGAAGCACGCGCACAGGTACGCGCTCACCGGTGATCACTTCGATGCCGCCGAGGCGCTGCGCATCGGCATCGTGAACGAGGTGGTGCCGCCGGACCAGTTGATGGCGACGGCGACGGCTCTCGCCAAGCGGATCGCCCGGCTCCCGGCCGCGTCGATCCGCGTCAACAAGGCGATCACCACCTTCGGCCTGGAGGCGATGGGCCTTGCCGCAGCGCTCAACACCGGCGCGCTGCTGTCGGTCATCGTGCACGCGTCCGCCGACTCGGCCGAGCTTGACGAGCTGCACAGAATCCGCGAATCAGAAGGGCTGCGTGCCTCGCTCGTCCACCGGGACACCCCGTTCCGGCCCGAGCCCGGGGGCCCGCGGAGCCGGGTGGCCCGTTCCTGATCCAGGCGGAGCGCCACAGCGGATGAGGGAGGCTATGTTGGGCGAGGCGTTCGCCACGGCGGTGGCATCGGTACTGGCCGCGCGCAAGGTGGCGGTTGTCGGCGCAAGCTCCTCAGGCAGGGGCCTGACCATCATCCGCAACTTCCGGTCACTCGGCTTCACCGGTGACGTGGCATGCGTCAATCCGAAGTATCAGGACATCCTCGGGTATCCCTGCTACTCGGCGCTGGAGGACGTCCCGTTCGCCCCCGACGCCGTGCTCGTCGCTGTCGCCCGGGAACGGGTGATCGGCGTCCTCGAGCAGGCGGCGCGGAAACGGGCTCGTGGTGCTGTCGTCTTCGCTATCGGCTTCGGGGAAGCCGACGAACTGGGCAGAGGCCTGGAGATTCAGCTGCGGGACCTGGCGCGGGATGCGGAAATGGCGGTCATCGGCCCCAACTGCCAGGGCCTCATCAATTTCTCCCAGTCCACCCCGCTCTACATGGACTCGGTACAGCCCTATCAGCCTGGCACCGTAGGCCTGATCGGCCAGAGCGGGTCCGTGCTGACCGCGCTGGTCAACAACCGGCGAGGCGTCCGATGGGGTCACGTGGTCTCTACCGGCAACGAGACAGTCGTGGACGCCGCCGATGTCGCCGGTTGCTACATCGACAATCCCGAAATCACTGTCATCTGTGCTTTTCTGGAGGTCATCCGGCGGCCCGGAGAGTTCTTCCGGCAATGTGACCGCGCCCATGCCGCGGGGAAACCCGTGGTTGTCTGTAAGATCGGCCAGACGGCTGAGGCGCAGCAGGCGGCAGCCGCACACTCCGGTGCCCTGGCCGCGCCGGACCGGCTCGTGGACGCCCTGCTCAGAAGGCACGGCGTCATCCGGGCTGCCTCGCTCGAAGAACTGCTGGAGACCGCTGTCGCGCTGCAGTCCAGGCGGCGCCCTCGGGGCCGGGGCATGGCGGCGGTGTCCACTTCCGGTGGGCAGATCGGGCTCCTCCATGACAACCTGCCCAGGACCGGCCTGGCCCTGCCGGAGTTCGCTCCGCACACCCGGGCGGCGCTGGCCCAGCTTGTCGCACCCTTCGTCCGTCCGGCGAACCCGCTTGACTGGTGGGGAACCGCCGACCCGGACGGCTCCCTGCCGCGGATTCTCCAGACCGTCGCCGCGGATCCCGGAGTGGACATTGTCCTCCAGGTCTCCGATTTCACAACCAGCCCCACCGGCGCCGGCATGCGCGCGCGCCGGCCGGTCAGCTCCGTCAGGAGCGTTCTGCCCAGTCGTGAGGAGCTCTTCGTTGTCCTGGATGCCATCGGAGGCGCCCCGCGGGCAGCGGACTTCGAGGCAGGAGCGGACGGTGAGATTCTCGTTCTCTCCGGGCTCCACAGCGGCCTCCGGGCTCTGGGGCATCTCGTCGAGTACGAACAGCGGCGCACAAGCCCCGCCACCGCGCCGGACCTGCGATCTAGGCTGGCGGCCATGGGCATGCCGGGCCTGACCTGGACGCCGGATGTGCTGGAACTGCTTCGCGCGGCGGGCTTCACGGTGGCCCGGGGCGGTTTCGCGAGGACAGAGCGAGAGGCCATAGCCCTCGGCGATGAGCTGGGGTACCCCTTGGTGGCCAAGATCGCTGACGAGGGGGTGGCGCATAAGTCAGAGGTGGGGGGCGTCCTGGTTGATCTCCGGTCGCCGGGCGAGCTTTCCGAAGCCGCGGACCGCCTCCTTGGCTCCGGCGCCACCCGGATTCTCGTCCAGGAGCAGATCCTGGGCGGTACCGAAATATTCCTCGGCCTGCAATCATCGCCTGGGCTGGGCACCTTCGTCATAACCGGGCTCGGTGGGATCTGGGCTGAGCTCGTCGATGACGTCCAGATCCGTCCCGTCGGCCTGCGTGACGGCGAAGCCGAGGAGATGCTAAGCGAGCTCAGGGGTTACCAGCAACTGCAGGGCGCACGCGGCCGCCCGCCCGTTCGGCTTGATGTTGTAGCGGAAGCGATCATGCGGCTTGACGCCATCGGGCTCGCCGCCGGGGACAGAATCGCGTCGCTCGACATCAACCCGCTTATCGTCAGGCAAGGCGAAGCGATCGTTGCCGACGCCCTCCTGATCCCGGCGAAGCAGGAACGATGACCATGCCCTGGGCGGCGCCGGGATCCCCTCCGGGGAGGTGACCACGCATGGAAAGCCACAGAGTCAGCCGTGGACCAACGGCCGTGATATTCGACTTGTGGGGCACCCTGGTCCCATTCCCCCACGCTGCCTGGGATGAGGTGCTGGCCGAGACCGCTTCGGCGCTCGGCGCAGGACTCGGAGAATTCCTTACCGCATGGCACGCTGATTATGCCAACCGGGCCGTCGGCGAGCTTGAGCCGAGCCTCCGGCGTGTCTGCCGGCAGGCCGGGGTGATCCCTGATGATGCACGCATTCGTTATGTCCTGGAACTTAGGCGCACCGCGCTCACGGGCATGTTCACGCCGCGGCCCGACGCCGCGCCGACACTGCGGCAACTGCGGGCACACTGGTACAGCGTCGGCCTCATCACCAATTGCACATCGGAGGTTCCGCACCTGTGGCAACATTCTCCGCTTGCGACGCTCGTTGACACGACGGTCTTCTCCTGTGCCGAAGGGCTGCGGAAGCCCGATCTGGCGATCTATGAGCTGGCAGCCGCACGTCTTGGCGTGGACACGGCCGACTGCGTCTTCGTGGGCGACGGCGCGGACAGCGAACTCGACGGCGCTTCCACTGCGGGCATGCATGCCATCCTCTTGCACACGGGCGACATCCATCCACCCGAGGACTGGGACGGACCAGTCATTCGGCAGCTCAGCGACGTGCTCACGCTCCTCCCCGAACACCCTGGGCCGCCGACATCATGACGAGGCAGAACGTCAGCCATAGCTTCAGACTCATGGCCTCTTGCACGCCGACAAGCTCTTCATAGGAAGCTGGCGTAGATGATCATCGGATTCCTGCCGGTCGAGGGCTCGACGCGGCGGAACGGGCTTGCCCCTCAGAGTGCCCCTCAATGAGGGTGACGGTCATCGGTTCAGCGTTCGAAATTACGCTGTTTACCTGCGATGGAGCTAAGGGGACTCGAACCCCTGGCCTCTTGCATGCCATGAATCACTCCGGCATGCCCCGGCCAGGGCAAATGCGGCCTGGCCAGGCCGTTCGCTAGCTCACACAAGCTGAGACTGGCTCAGACGAGCACTCGCTAGCACCATTTGCCCCTCAAACTGCCCCTCGTGATGATCTCCATGTGGCTGTCCGTGCTGTCAGCTCTGACACTTGTCGACTCTAAGTTTGAGAGCCCTGGGCGGACTGGCAAGGACGCTCGGGTACCCGTACAGCGCGGGCCAGGCGGAAGCCGCCCGTCTCCCTGGCCAAGGCCAGCAGGCTGAGCAGGGCCAGGGCGAGGAGCTCCGGGTACGCGGCGAAGCCGTGGTAGCGAAACACGACTTGGTGGGTGCCCGGCGGCACGGTGACCGCCACCAGCGCCGGGGCTACCATCTCGGTGGCGACCGGACGGCCGTCCACCGATCCCGACCAGCCGGGATCGAAGGACGCGCTCAGCACCACCACCGCCCACCGGGTGGCGGTGATCTCGGCGGTGGCGGTGCCGTCGGGCAGGTCAACCTGCTCACGCAGCAGAGTCCCGGGTGGCGCGGGCGCAGGCGCGGTGGCGGGACGCCGGGGCGAAGCTGACGGCCGGGCGCTCGCGGACGGCGGTCCCGGTGCGGTCCGGGGGGATGGTATGGGGCTAGCGGGCGACGTCGGTGGCGCGGGCTTGGCCCCGGCGAAACCAACCGTGAGGTATCGGCCTTCGCCGGGCAGTGGTGAGCGAAGGTAGGAGGCAGTCCTGCTGCCGATATCGGCACGGTTGGCGGTCACGCTGCCGACGGCGTCTACTACCCGGATGTAGGAGTTGCCCGGGAGCTGCAACAGCCGGTACTGGCCAGCGCGCAGGACCAGGATGGCCCCCGCGGGTGGCCGCTCCCAGATGGGGAGCACCAGGTAACGGATGTCGAAGAGGGCATAGTCTCCTGGGTTGCTGGCGTCGAAGTGAAACTCCGGCTGTGACATGAGGGACGCTGTACGCAGGCTGAAGCCGACCTCGTCCAGATCCTGGCTCGCCAGATACTTGAAAACCGGGACGAGCCCAAGGGTGAAATGTGACCCCCAGTTGTACTGGGTTCCCGCGTACACCCGGCCGTCCGGGTGGTGGCGGATGTAGCTGACGAGGGCGTCCAGCTCCGGGGACTCAGCTATCTCGGCGGCGTGCTGGTAGCCGATGTTGGCCGCGTTGCCGGCGTCATAGCGGCCCAGGTAGCGCCACGCCGGGGAGAGGTACGCCACTCCCGCCGCTACCGCCAGGGCGCCGGGCAGCCAGGCAAGCCAGAGCCGGCCGCGATGGCGCAGCCGCCCGGCCGCCGCTGCCGCAAGCCGCACTCCGCGCTCGGCGATCCCGGCTGCGCCCAGCCCTGCCAGGTAGATCCCCGCGAGCTGGCTGGCCATGAAGAAGCGACGGAAGAATACATCCGTGCTGGCGGGGATGATGCTGACGAGCTCGCCGAAGGTAGTGCGGCCGAACGACAGCAGCAGCCCCAAACCGAACAATGCGACGAACGCCCTGCCCTCGCCGGCGTCCCGCCACCCGGCCAGGGCGGTCAGTAGCCCTGCGGCCACCAGCAGGCTGATGACCGGCAGGCGCCCGTTGTCGAACGCCCTCCCGGTCACCAGCCAGCCGAGAATCTGGCGGGCGCCGTAGCCGTTCACCAGCGGCGTCCCGGCCAGTGCCTGGTTGATCGCGGCCCACCTGGCATAGAGCAGGAGCGGGAGCCATACCCAGGCGCTGGCCAGCATCGAGGTCACGAGCAGCACCGCTGCCCGGGCGGCCCGCCACCGCAGATCCCAGCGCACCAGCCACGGGAAGATCACGACGGCGGCGAAGGCGAGATAGCCGGTCTCGAAATGGAAGGCCGCGGTAAGGGCGACCAGCGCGGCGGCCGGGGCGAGAAAACGCTTGTCCGTCATGGCCCGCCAGCTCAGCGCCCAGGCGAAGGGCAGCGCCCACGAGGCCCACAGCTGCGACCAGATGCCATAGCCGTTCCACAGGTACGCGTGCTGCTCATAGCCGACCCCAGGGACGCTGGCGAGCAGCGGGGCCACGGCGGCCGCCAGTGCCGCGGCCAGCGGGCGTGTCCCAAACAGCCGGGCCGAGGCGTAAACCGCGAGCGGCCATAGGCACCACAGCAGATACAGCGACCACCGGAACGCGGCGTCGGCGCCCACCACCAGTCCCATCGCGCCGGTCACGATCGCAGGCACGCTCTGGTAGTGCAGAAACTGTGGAGAGCCGAGCCCGAGATCGGGGAACCAGGCGGTCAGCGGATCATGGCCGGCCCGGAGCTGGGCGGTGGCGAACCGCACCATCTGCTCAGCCACGGAACTGTCATTGAGGTACGTCGCTGGCGTGATGGTCGCCCGGAGCTCCCAGAGATTCCAGGCGACCGCCGCGCCAGCAATCGCCCATGGCAGCAGAAAGCGCTGCCCGCCCCGCCGGAACCCGGACCGGCCACGAACTACCCTCGCGACGGCCGAGCGGCCGGCTTGCATGAGGCTGAAGTCAGCCGTTGACGGTGCCGCCGGTCGTGCCGGTGCTGGTTGTCCAGGTCTCAACCGGGGCCTGTCACGCCCGAGGTGCCGGTGCCGGTGCCGGTGCTGCCCGAGGTGTTGCCGGTGCCGGTGTTGCCGCTGCCGGTGTCCCCGGTACTTGGCGTGGGGGCGCTGCCGCTGCCTGGCGTCGGAGTACTGCCGGTCCTTCCTGTGCCGATCTTTCCTGTGTGGCCGTTCGTTCCCGGCAGGGGGAGCTGGAGGGAAGACTGCTTGCTAGGTGCGGGCGGCGGCCAGCAGGCCGTGTTTACGGTGGGATACGGCTGGAGAGCCAGATAGAGACCCTTTGGTGGCTCGTATGCCCCGACGAACTGCAGTTGCTTCAGCTTTGGGAACTTGACGGTATACAGAGCAGGACGGCGGGGCTTGCGCTGGGGTTTGACGGTGACGGGGCAGGCACCCCAGCGAGCGGTGTACCACTCCTCGCCGTTCTTGTAGCGCTTCACTATGACGACATGCTGCAGGAACGAGAACTTGTGTACCAGCGCCACATAGGCCGCGGCGGCCGGGGGCGTTTCGGTCACGGCCGTGCCTGCCGCCGTGAGCAAGGCCACGGCGGCGATCGCGATGGCCGCCCGTACCGGGCCGACCCGGCGGAGCAGCGGGCGGGCGCCCCGGCGCTCGGTGGCGGCTTCTGCCGTGGGCGGCGCTCCCACCGGCCACAGCGCCGCCAGCAGCAGCGCCGCCTCGCCCAGTTGTGACCGGCCACGGCCGTGCCAGCCCTCGCCGTACCCGGCCGCGGCAGCTGCCTGAAGCTGCGACACGAAGGTGAGCGCGTCGCCCGGTCGGTGCCCGGGATCCTTGGCCAATCCGGCGGCCACCAGCGGCCGCAGTGGCCCGGGCACCGGGTCCAGTGGCACCGGCTCGGACTGGTGCCGGCGCATCAGTTCGGCCGGCTCCCCCGCGAAGGGCGGGCGGCCGGTGAGGCACTCGTAAAACGTGGCCGTGGCAGAGTAGACCTCACTAGCAGGTGTTGCCGGGGCTCCGGCGATCTGCTCCGGTGCCATGTAGGCCAGCATGCCGACCGGAATAGGCCGGTCCCCGGAGCGGGCCGCCAGCCCGAAATCGGTCAGCTTGGTCTCTCCGTCACCGTTGATGAGCACGTTGGCGGGCTTGTAGTCGCGGTGAAGTACGCCACGGCGGTGCGCCGCGGCCAGGCCCAGCAGCGAGCCCTGCAGGACCGCCAGTGCGGCCTCAGGCGAGGTCTTGCCCTGCTGGGACAGGATCTCCCGCAGCGAGACGCCGGAGACCAGTTCCATGACGATCGCCGCGCCGCCCGGCGACTCGATGTACTCATACAGCCGGGCCACGTGCGAGTCGTCCATGGAGGCCAGCACCGCCGCCTCACCACGGAACATCGCTGCGAACCCGGGGTCGGTGAACAGTTCCCGGTGGAGGTACTTGATCGCCACCAGCGTCCCGGAGGCGTCGTGCTTGGCCATCACCACGTCGCCGAACCCACCGGAACCCAGGCCCTTCAGTTCGGTGTACCCAGGAACGCTCCAGTCCGGCATGCCGGTCATCCTCCCTCTCCCCCAGCGTGTAGCGCACCCACCGGCCGGGCTACACGCTCCTGATACCGAGGCAGCGCAGGCAGGCGCTCACTGGCATCTGACCACTATGTTTTGCAACGCGGCCAGCTGGCCGGGGTGGAGCACTTGCAACAAGACCCTCTGTGATGCCATGCCGTGGCCGTTTCCCTCGACTGTCACCTGCACGTTCACCGAGTACTGACCGGCAGAGACCGACTGGTGCCGCGTCAGGGGCGTCCCGGCGGGGAACAGCCATTGGTAGGTGATCACCCCAGAAGCGCCGTTGGTGCCGATCTGGCCGGCAACGGCAACCGCGCACGCTGCACTTCCAGAACCCACGATCGCGACGCTGGTCACCTGCAAAGGCGGGTGGTGGAATCGCAGGTAGAACACCACCCCGCTCGCCGCGAGCAAAATGACAGCGAGCGCGGCCCCCAGAACCCGGCGAACCCGCGCACGCCGATGGGCAGGCGCCGGGGGCCCACCGTGCGAAGCCCGTGCAGCCGACGGCTCAACGCGCACGCCCGGCGGTGCGGGAGGAACTCCGGGACCATACCTGACCAGGTCCTCCGGAGCAGCCACCATGCGCGGCCGGTTGGGCACATCGGGAGGCGGCAGGCGAGGCAATGCGGTTTGCGTCCCTGGCTGGGACGGTGCCCTCGCACCTTTCGGCAGGGCGAACCTGGCGTCGGTGACGGGATGCGCTGGCGATCCGGCGGCATCATCGAACCGGAGCCGGGTGACCAGTTCATCTTGCGGAAGAGCGAACCTGGCGTCGGTGGAGGGATGCGCCGACGGTTCAGCGGCATCATCAGACCGGAGCCGGGTGACCGGCTCGTAACCCGGATCTACCGTTCCCGGATCTACCATTTCGGCATCGCCGTCAGCGCCACCGGCCGACGATCCCGGACCGGTCGCGGATAGCTTCTCCCCCACCTCGCCCACCCTTTCGGCCCCGACCCATGGCCGTAGCGAAGCATCTCCGCGGGCAAGTAGAGCGGACACCCGGACCTATTGTCAACCGACTCACCAGAATTGCCGGAACTGTATTGGTATTGCTGCTGTTTTCCGAATATCCATGCACGGATTTCTGCACCTCGGAGGTTTGACCGCACCGTCGGCGGACCAGATTGAGCTCAGGAGATGGGCGGTGACCCTGTCACTGGAGCCGGCACCCAGCGCCCCGTCATCGGGACCGGCCTGATTGCGTTCTCCGGCATCGCCGGCCTGGTGGCGCAGCGCGGTACACCTGGCCTGACAGCTCGCCGCAGATCGCGTCACTTCATCTTCGACCTCTGGAATCTATGAATGTCCTACTATTCAGGGCATTATCAGCACGTCATGGGAGCGGGGGGTGACGGGGTGGAGGGGCTGCACGCTGGGGATCCCCCGCGGGCGGGGCAGTACCGGCTGGTTGGACGGCTCGGCGGCGGCGGGATGGGCCAGGTGTTCCTGGGCCGTTCGCCGGGCGGTCGCCTCGTGGCAGTGAAGGTAATCCGCGCAGACTTGGCAGAGAGTGGTGACTTCCGGGCCCGGTTCGGGCGCGAGGTAGCTGTCGCACGGAAAGTGAGTGGCCTGTTTACGGCACTGGTCGTGGATGCGGACACCGAGGGGCCCGTGCCCTGGCTGGCGACGGCGTATGTGCCCGGGCCGTCGCTGACGGAAGCGGTCGCGGGCCACGGGCCGCTGCCCACGGATACGGTGCTGACCCTGGCGGGAGGGCTGGTCGAGGGCCTGGCCGATGTTCATGCCGCCGGGATTGTGCACCGCGATCTGAAGCCATCGAATGTCCTGCTGGCCCACGACGGGCCGCGGCTGATCGACTTCGGGATCTCGCGCGCGGTGGAGTCCAGCGCGCTGACCCACACCGGGCAGATCGTTGGCTCACCCGGGTTCATGTCCCCCGAGCAGGCCGAGGGCGTCGAGGTGGGCCCGGCCTCGGACATCTTCAGCTTGGGCGCGGTGCTGGTGTTCGCCGCGACTGGCGTGGGCCCGTTCGGGACCGGATCTACCGCCGCATTGGTCTACCGGGTTGTCCACGCTCAGCCGGATCTTGATCGCGTTCCTGCCGAGATCCGGCCCCTGGTCGAGCAGTGTCTGGCCAAGGACCCTGTCCAGCGGCCCGCTCCGGGGGAGATTCTGGCAGGGCTCACTGACGCCCAGCCCGACGCCGACCCGGTCCGCTGGCTGCCGTCGTCAATACTCCAGGACTTCACCGAGCCGGCACCAACGGACGCTAGCGCACTGGGGATCCGCGCCGTCCGGGGCAGCCCCGCCCCGTCCGGGCCGGCGCTTGTCACGGGCTCAGATGGCCGGGTAGCGTCGGCCCCGGCGGGTGCCGGTCCCGGCCCGGACCCAGCACGCTCGGCCGATTTTCCTGTCGCGGGCGGACCGTCAACCGCCACGGCCGGACCCTATCAAGCCCGGGACGTGCCGAGCCCGCCGGAGTGGCCAGCCGCCGAGACCGCTTGGCCAGCGTCCGCGGTCCCTGCGCGGGGGATGCCGTATAACCCAGGAGCCCGGGCCGCCCCCGCAAGCGCGGAGCCTGGCTGGGCCGCCCCGCCGGCCGCTGCCCCGGGCACCACAGCCAAACAGCCCTCCAAGCGGTGGAGGCGGGTCGTTGCCGTGACCGCCGTCGCGGCACTCCTCGGGATAGCCGCAGGCACGTTGATCTGGGCTCAGTGGATAAGGCACCCGGCGGGCCCGCAGGTCGGGCAGCCGACCCGGCTGACCGCTGGCCCGGCAACTAACACTTCTGTCGCGATCTCCTGGTCGGCTCCCGCGAGAGGCCCACTGCCCACGCGGTACCTCGTCCTCCGGGACGGCAGCATGATCGGCTCGGTCGCCGGAACCGCAACCTCGTATCGGGCAACAGGGCTTGCCCCTGGCATTTCATACTCCTACCAGGTGCTGGCGGTTCGTGGTGGCAGCCGTTCCCCCCGGTCATCTCCCATAACGGTGACGACCACTACCCCACGTGTATCGGCGGCCGTTCTGGCCGGGACATATACCGTTCACTATAAGGACGTCAGGACGTACGGCCTGGCCGCCAAACTGACCCTGAGAACCGATACCTGGTCGTTCGGGCCGAAATGTGCGACAGGACCGTGCTCTGTCAATCTCCTCGGAGCGGTCGGCGGCGCTCAGTTCACCGCGACCCTGCACCGTTCCGGAGCGGTATACCGCGGGAAGGCGACACTCAAGAATGGTGCGGTGTGCGGATCGGTCTCTTACCAAAGCAGCCTGACCATCCAGCTCACGGTACGCGCAGGGCGGCCGGCGGACAGACAATGGCTCGCTGCCGCATGGGCCGGACGGTTGATCCTGAACAGCCCATCAACGGCGAAATGCCAGGTCTCGGGAGTAAGGGCCACCATTTACAGCAACTCTTGACGGTATGGAAGCTGCTGCACTGGAGCAATCGCTCCCGTAGGGCCTTACGTTCTTAAGTTTTTGTGTGCTGGCGAGCTAGCCGTCGCCACGCGACCGTGGTGAAAACTGCCGCGAGCAAGAACTGCAGGGCCATGTCGGTGAGCCAGGTGGCTGGCCGGTGATCCCACACCGGGTCGAACCGGATCTCACCGGGAGGTGAAATCCGGTTCAGGTCGACAGTGGCCGCGGTAGCGCCGAACCCCCACCGCGACGGGGTGATCCAGGCAAGCTGCTCCAAGCCGACCTTGCCGGGCAGCGCTATGACCCCTCCGGACAGGATGATCTGCACCATCGACGCCAGCACGAGCAGCGGCATGGCCTTTTCGGCGTTGGAGACCGCAGCCGATATGACCAGGCCGATCGTCATGGACGCGATGGCCAGCAGGCCGACGGCCAGCATGATCTCGGCCAGTGGCGCTGATGTCAGGAAAGCGCCGTGCGACGGCATTGGGCGCCCGGCCAGGCCAATGGCCGCTATCACTATCGCCTGTGCGGAACTGAGCATGCCCAGAACGAGGAGCTTCGACCACACATACGCGCCTGTCGACAGTCCCGCCGCGCGTTCCCTCAAGTAGATGGCACGTTCGGTGACGAGTTCGCGCGCTGAACTGGCGGTCCCGGCCAGGCAAGCCCCGATGGCCAAGACAAGCAGCAGGGACTCGCCATCGGCGTTGGCGTGGCCGGTGAGTCCTTGCGGGGCGGGTACCGCGCGCAGCAGGAGTCCCAGTGCGACCGGAAGTATGCCGAGTACGGCCAGGTAGTTGCGGTCGGAGGCGATAACCGCCAGATACCGTCGGCACAAGATCGCCAATTGCGCCGCCCGGGACCGGGGCGCGGGAGGCCTGGCGGGTGATGCCGGTGCACTGGCCGGCCGCTGTTCCTTGTGTGCCCGCAGGGCCATGGAGTCACGGAACTGCCCTGCCCAGTCACGGTCCAGTTCGGACCGAAACGCTTTGAAGACATCGGCCCAGTCCCGCTTGCCGAAATAGGCAAGGCCTTCCGCGGGCGGCCCATAGTAAGCCAGCCGGCCGCCCGGACTGAGGACCAGAAGGTCGTCGCACAAATCCAGATGGGCGACGCTATGGGTGACCACAATCACCGTGCGCCCGGCATGAGCAAGATCGGCCAGGAGCTCCATGATGGCTTTGTCCAGGTCAGGGTCAACGCCCGACGTCGGCTCGTCCAGGAACAGCAGCGATGGCTTGGTCAGCAGCTCAAGGGCGACGTTCACGCGCTTTTGCTGGCCGCCGGACAGCGCCCTCCCCGGGGTCCGGGAGTCCCTGGTAAGCCCCAGTTCGCTGAGGACCTCATCAACCCGGTGAGCTCGTTCGGCTGCCGATGTGTCGCTGGGGAACCGCAGTTCGGCGGTGTAGCGCAACGCGCGCAGCGCACTCAGCTGCACGTGCCAGATGTTCTGCTGCGGGACGTACCCGATCCTGTGTCGCAGCTCCGCGTAGTGCTGGTAGAGATCGCGGCCGTCGTAGGACACCGTTCCCTCGCCGGCGGGCCGCATGCCGGTCAGCGCACCCAGCAAGGTCGATTTCCCCGCGCCGCTCGGTCCGATGATCGCGACCAGGCGCCGTTCGCCCACCGGGAAGCTCACATGATCAAGCAGAACTCTCCCCTCCGGCAGCCGGACGGTCAGGTCCTGCGCGAGCAGTGAGACATCGCCCTCATCGATGAACTCCCGAAGTTCCCCGTCCACCAGGCGGAACGTTGCCGGGCCGATGCCGATGAGATCCGCACCGGTGACCGCCATGGCCGAGACCCGCTGGCCGTTGACGAACGTGCCGTTATGGCTGCCAACATCGACGATCTCGTATTGCCTCGCGGTCACCCGCCGCAGCTCAGCGTGGAAGCGGGACACGCCCAAGTCGGTGACGACCACGTCGTTCTCCGGTGCCCGCCCGATCCGCACCAGCGAGCCGGCTATCTGCCGCACCGAGGTCGGGTGCAGGTCAACCCGCAGCTGGGTCCCGGCGCCTGCGCCGCCATGCCGGTCCGGGCCGCCGAGGTGGCACCACACCTCCGGGCCGTCCTGGGAATCGGCGAGCCGCACCACGCAATCCCCGGTGATGCGCAGCAGGCTCACCCGCCGCGGCCCGGTGAAGACCCCGTTCTTGCTCCCGGTGTCCGCGAGCACCCACTCGCCCTGATCGAGGCGCAGCACCGCGTGCTGCCATGACACCCGTGGATCGTCAAACACGATGTCCGAGCTCGGGTCACGGCCGAGACGGTACGACGCTCCGGCGGTCAGGAGCCGGTCCAGCCCGCCCGCGCTCACCATGAGTACCGGCATGGATTCCAGCGCCTGCCCGCTCACCTAATCCCCCCAGGCGTTCGACTATGCCACCAGCCAGTCAACCGCTTGGGCAACGGACCTGAACACAACCGGTTCCGGGCTCTGAACGGTGCCTGCCTGCCCGTGTGCCACACGAACGATCCGCAGACCAGGCTGTCCGATGACCGAGAGAAGCACCGCGGCAGCCTGCTTCGCGCCGTCCTGAGCCGCCACGAAGCCGTCTTTGAACACCGCCTCGGCGAGTTCGGTGAGGGCGTGCCACTGCCGCGGCGGTGGCTTGACCCGGAAGTAGTGGACGCCTGCCGGGGCAACGACGTGGCTCATCTCGACATGGTCAGGAGCGGGTCCGTACAGGTACACGGTGGGGCCTGCCGGGAGCCAGTCGCCGTCGGCGTCGACAAGCATGAACGCGGCGCACGGACCGGCCCCGAGCTTCGCCAGTACCTCGGCCGCCTTGCCGGTGACGGTCCCGTCGGGCTCGCCGAGTTCACGGATCACAAGCGAGCGCCGGCCCCGCAGGATGGCGAGGGACAGGTCCGCCTCGTCGCTTTCGTCGACCGTGGGCAGCGGCGTGCGCCAGGCCCCGTTGGCGTGGACCGCGACGGCCGCCGCCTCGTCGTCGGTGAGCGCGAGACCGTTAGCATTAGCCATTAAAAGACGTCCTTAAGATTACTCCACATCTCACCTGGGAGTTGCTTGACGGCGGGGGCGTAGTCGTTCTTCAAAACGCCGGGGTCGAGCGGGTTGGGGATATCAGACCAATCGACCTGGCGGGCCAGGTCATAGTCCTTATGGACAAGGCTGACGTCGACCCCTGCGAGATACAGGACCGGATTCCTCGAACCCTTCAGGGCCGAGGCGGTCGCATCGACCATCTGCCCGCCTGCGGCAGCGTACTGGTGGTTCGCGACGTCGGCGGAGGCTTTTCCGGTGTCTATGCCGACCTGCGCCCAGGACACGACTCCACTAACTCTGCCGATGAAATCGTGCGCTGGCATCTTCTCCAGCAAGGAGTTGGCCTCCTGCACGTGCGGGTTGTCGTGAAACCAGTGCAGGAACGGCGACCGCTTGTACTTGAGGAGAGTGCTGTCGTTGGCCAGATGGATCACCCGCGTCCACGTCTTGTCGTAGCGGCCGACGACATTGGCGTTCCTGGCGAGCCCCAGCGGGCCGTCCACCAGGGAATAGTAATCATTGCCCCGTCGCACGGCCTCCCAGACGGAACCGGCACCGCCGAGGAGGCCGGTAACGGTGAGGCCGGAAATGGCGGCGCCGGCCCCCGACCAAGCAGTGCCTCCCCCGCCGGCATCGGTGGCACTTGCCTGGGCCTGTTGCTGGATGTTCGCAACAAGATGCGTGTGCATGTCTGCCAGCGCATACGCCGCGCCGCTGATCGCCGCTTGGTACTGCGTTGACCACTGATGATGGAAGGCGGCAGAGGCCGGCCTGCGCCAGGAGTAACTGAGTTCGGCGGTGAGGGTGCCGAGCCCGGCGGTGATGTGGCTCAGTGCCTGGGCGTACCCCTCCAGTTGCTGCGCAAGACGCTGAGCCTGATCAACGTCCATGCCTTCCAGTGACATTCCTTCGCTCCCGTTGTCCTGGTCCCGGGGCCGCGAATAGCCCCGGGACCGTCAGCTACTGGCCTAGGCGAAGTTGCTCGAGGTCTGCTGCTGCTGCTGCAGGTTCGCCATCGTGTGGTGGCAGATTTCCTGTATGCCGTTGAGGGCGTTCTGCAGCTGGGCCTGATGGGTTGGCCACTGAGCGGCGAACTGCTGCGCGTCCGGCCCCTTCCACGCACCCTCGAGGTGGCTCACGAGGCCGGGCATCGACGTCACGATGCTCTGCAATTGCTGGCACAGGCCGTTCATCTGGTTGTAGATGGTGTGGACCGCGTCGACGTCCATTCCTTCGAATGCCATGACCTAGTCTCCCCTTTTTCGGTTACGACGGCGCTTTGCCGTCTCAATGGCGGGTCTTCTGGCTGGTGCCGGTCGTTGCTTGCGTGAGCCACTGTAGGGATGACCGCACGAGTTGACCATGGGGAGGACTCCCCGGTGCGATCGCGCGGCCGGCCGGGCTCATTCCGGAACCGCAATCTGTGCGAGCGTGACGCGCCCGTTCTCAACGAGCAGGCCCCGCCCGGCAGGAAACTCACTGCGCCTTGATTTGGGGAACTCCGTCTTGTACACCACCATCCCGTCGGTCTGCTCCGGTTGCAGGGCCAGCCCGCTGCGCATGCTTTTTGCCACATTCAGCAGCGGCCAGCTCTGACTCATGGCGGAGGTCTCGGCTTCGGCGATGACAAGGTGCCCATGGCCGGCGAGCGTCTTGATCAAGGAGGTCAGTGGCATGTCCGCGGGGCCGCCAAGAAAGTCGGCAACGCCCTCGATGACGACGGCGAACTGGTGGCCAGCATCGCCGTCGCGGACAGCGCGTTCGAGCTTGGCAGCGGCCTCGGCGATTTCATCGGGGTTCGTGCCGACCTGTTGCCAGGCTCCGAGCGCGACCAGCGGCGAGCGCTTGCCACCGAAGAAGATCAGCGCGGTGGCCGGGCTGGTACGGGCAAGCGCGGTGACAAGGGTGGCGACGGAGGTGGTGCGGCCGCTGCCGGGCGGGCCGGATATAAGGAAGACGCCTTCCGGGCGGACCCCCACGGCGCTGAGATTTTGGTCGGCCATCCCCACCGTGGGCCGCCCGTCGGCCGTGGCGGGCAGTTCGCTGAGGCGAACCAGCGACGGGAGTTGCTTGATGCCCGGCGCGGCGGGGACCTGCTGCCTGTGCATGGTGTCGGCGAGGCGGGTGATGGCGTGCGACTGGGCGGTGATGTCGGCCGAACCGCCGAGCACGGCGACGTGCAGTTCCGCATGCGACATCACTGCCCGGCCGGGCGGAGAATCGGCTGTGAGCACGCCCTTGTCGACTCCGGCGATGGCGTACTCGTTCTCGTCGGCCAGCCTCAGCGTCAGCCTGCGCGGGATCGCCGAACTCAGCCGCGATGACAAGGCCCCCGGCCGCTCTGCGGTGAGGATGACATGTATCCCGGCGGGCCGGCCGTCGGCGGCCAGCGCGGTGAACGCGTCGAACCACTTGCCGCCGTCGAGCGTTTCGTACTGCTGACGGAACGCGGAGAAGCCGTCGAGCAGGAGCAGGATGCGCGGCTCTTCCGGGCGGTCGGCGATGCGACGGTACTCGGTGATGGTCCCGGCCCGGACGGCAGCGTACCGGCGGGCGCGCTCGTCCAGGGTGGCCCTGAGGGTCCGCAGGAGCCGGTTGACCCGGTCGCGTTCGTCCCCGGGGATGATGCTGCCGACATGCGGCAGTTCGGCAAGCATGCCAAGACCGTGGGAGCTGAAGTCGAGGCCATATACCTGGCAGGGGCCGCCCCGTACGGTGAGCGCGGCGGCGATCGCGAATGACCGCAGGGCCGTGCTCTTGCCCGAGCCGCCGGTGCCGAAGATCGCGGCATTCCCGTCACGGTCGGGGTAGAAGGTCGCCGTTGTCTGGCGCTGCTTCTCCGGCTCGTCGACGACACCGAATACGAGCTGGTCGTCGCGGCGCTTGGTGGGGAGCCTGCTCAGGTCGTAGGCGGCTGCCAGCTCATCGAGCCAAGGCCGCCGCGGCGTCGGCAGCTCGGCGAGCGCGCTCGCGCGGCGGATGGCGTCGGTGATCCGTGCGCTATCGGTGGGACCGGGGTCGGCGACGGCCGTCATGCCGGCCGGTTCCGGTGAGCGCCAGACCTGGCGCTCACCGACGGTGAGTTCCTCGATCGACACGTCCGCGTGCCGCTGATCGGACGTCGTCCATCCCCCGACGTAGGCGGCCTGGAACGGCACCAGCCTGCCCGGCCCCGTCTTCGACACCGCACGGCCCGGCAGTTCCGGGTCGATGTGAGCTGCCTCCGGTGAACCGAGGACGTCGACGCTGTCCGCCTCATCGGCCATGCGCAGCGCGAGCCGCAGGTTGGTGTTCGCCCTGAGGTTGTCCTTGATGACGCCGGCCTGCCGCTGCGTGGCGAGCACGAGGTGCAGCCCGAGGGAGCGGCCTCGCTGCGCGACGTTGACGACCCCGTTGACGAACTCAGGGACCTCCTGGACGAGAGCGGCGAACTCGTCAACGATGATCACCAGGCTGGGCGGGGTGTCGGGGTCACCCATCTTCTCCAGCTCTTGCAGGTCCTTGACCTTCTTCTGGCTGAACAGATGCTCGCGATAGGTGAGTTCGGCGCCGAGTGAGGCCAGCGCACGCTTGACCAGGTGCGGATTGAGATCGGTGACCAGGCCGACCGTGTGCGGCAACTTGACGCAATCGCTGAACGCGGAGCCGCCCTTGTAGTCGACAAGGAGGAAGTTGACGCGCTGCGGGCTGTGCGCGGCGGCCATGGCGAGAATCCAGGTCTGCAGCAGTTCGCTCTTCCCGGCGCCGGTGGTGCCGCCAAGCAGCGCATGCGGCCCGTGCAGCCGCAGGTCGAGCGCGTGCAGTTCGCCCGCTGCCTGCCCAACGACCGCGCGCAGGGTGCCGGGCCGGCGCCGGCCTTCAGCTGACGCTGCCGGCCCGGTGAGGATGGAGCGGCTCTCCTGCCAGCGTTCGATGACGGCGGTCGGGTCGTCGGCGAGCCTCGGGTCGTGCAGTTCGAGCCAGGACACGGCCCGGGGCAGGTCACTGTCATCGGCGAGGACCGCGCCCGCGTCTATCAGCGGGGACATGGTCCGGCTGAAGGACAGGGCGGTGCCGCGGTCGACGGTTTCGGCGCTGATGCCGCTCGTGGAGGTCCCGGTGAAGCTGTCGCCGATGGTCGCGGACCGGTTGCCGTTGACGTTGATGTACGCCGTGCATGCTGCCGGCAGATCTTCGGCACGAGGGGCGAGCCAGATGCAGTGGATGCCGGCCGCTGGCCCGGTTTTGCTGAGCTCGACGAGACGGGCCCGGTCCGCGGTGGTGCTGTTGTCGATTAGGACAACAACGGACACAGGGCTGCCACGGCCACCCGGCTGATGGCCGCCGGGTGCACGGGTGAGGTCTTCGAGCTGTCCGAGCAGGGCGGATGATTCGGCGCCCGCGACCAGATGCGGGCCGGTCAGCGGGCTGTGCGCGGAGGAGACATGAGGCAGCCACTTCAGCCACTCCCAGTCGTGCCAGGAGCGAGGCCCGCAGAAGGCCGCGAGAACGACTTCGGCGGGCGAGTGCAGGACTGTGAGCTGGCAGATGGTCGCACGGGCGGCATCCGGCGCAGCGCCGAGATCCCCAGCGATACCGATGCAGCCGTGGGCGGTGAGCGAGAGAGCGGCCGGGACGTCGCCGATGCTCCGATACCGGCCGACGAGGTCGTCCAGCAAGGCCCGGGCCGCCGGGACCACACGCCGGTCCTTGTGGCGGTCGAAGGAAAGCCTTGACGTGAGCGTCGCGGCGCCCACGCGGACGTCGAGGAACCGCGGCGCACCAGGCCGGCGGCTCCACAGTAGGGGGGTCTGGTGCCCCGCGGCAGCCAGGCAGTCCACGATGCGCGGGTGTTCGGCATTGCGCGCGCGCCACTCGTCGGCGTGCGCCGCATGCGCGGCGTCGCCGAGGGCGATGACTTCCTGCCGTAGCTCGGCCATGGAACCGCGGTTGCCGCGGGCGGCGGCCCAGCGGCCCTCGACCAGGTTGGCCAGCATCATCAAGGGGCTGAGCGCGACGAACACCAGGGAGGCGACGTTGCGGGTCACCGCGTAGAGGACACCGCCAAGCGCGAACGGGGCGAGCATGGACAGCACGGGGAAGCGCTGGTGGTGCTGGACCTCCGGAAGCTCGGGGCAGGCCAGCGTCTCGCCGGGGTAGTTGGCGGTTACGACGGGCGACCGGTTGAACGCGTACGCTGCGTGTGCCGTGCCTTCGGCTTGCATGGTGAACTCGATGCCAAGGACGGTGCCGCCCAGTCGCAGCTGCTCGCCGGCGTGCCAGGATTCCGCGCGCGACCTGCTCTTCGTTAAGGAGCAGGCCGTTGGAAGAGCCCAGGTCAAGGATCTCGGCCGAGCCTGGGGCCAGGAAGACCCGAAGATGACGGCGGGATACGAGCGTGTCCGACAGCTGCAGGTCGCAGTCGGCGGAACGACCGACCGTGTGGTTGCCCTCTGCGAGCGGCAGCCGCTGCCCGCGGTCAAGACCGTCGATGACGGTGATCACCGCGACAGGCCGGCTCCGGTGCGGGTAGCGGGTGCTTGCGGGACTTATGGCGATACGCACCCCGGACCTGATGCCGCTGTCGGTCAGGGCGAGCCCCGGGTCGAGGGTAGTGCGGTCGGCCCCGATGACGGTAAGCGTGTTGCCGCTGTCCGCCGGGGCCGGGCGCACCGGGTCACGGGTGGCCAGGGAGTCAGCGACGTCGCCGACGGTTGCGTCGGCATCCGCGGTGATCACGAGGTCGATATCACCCGGGGAACGTTCCAGCGTGACCTTGATCTTCATCGGCGCAGGCCCATAGCGCAAAGCACCGTTGGCGTCCCATACCGGTACGAAAGTGGCGACAGCCGACGCAAAGAACATTCCCCCCGCTGCAAGCCGTGGACGGCGTCCCTATAAGTACGGTGCTCCGCCTCCCGGCAGTTATGGGAAGAATGCTAGAGATTCTCTGCCGCGCCGATGGCCAGAACACCAGAATCAAGCGGGCTTTTGGTGGTTTAGTGTGCGGCACGCGCGCTTATCCAATTCTTGGGCGTTCGATGGGCGGTTTGCGAGGATTGCCGCGCCAACTGGCAGATCAGCCGGAGCGCTCACGCCGGTGACGGTGCGCCGCGCTCGGAGCCCACTGGTGGCAGCAGGTCCAGATCACTGACGTTCACAAGGCGGGCGGCGAGGGCGTACTCGACCAGCCGGGCCCGGCGGGTGGAGGCGAGCCGGGTCGCGTCACCGTGCAGGCCGCGTACGCCGCGACGGGTGAACTTGTCGCAGACATTGTCGAGCTTGCGGTTGAACTTCGTGACCGTCCAGCCCAGGCGTGCGGCGGCGTCCGCGTTGCTGGGAATGTTTCCGGTGCTCTGGCCGCCACGCCGCAGCACCACTTCCGCGAGAGCGACGAGCAGCAGGTGCTGATCGGCAGTGAGCGTCCCCGGCCCGAGCGTGGTGGCGCCGCTGACACGCTGGTCGGTGCTGACCGGCACGAACGGCGGGTCGTCGAGTGTGACCGTGAACTCATAGGTGGTGGGCCCGGCGGTGAACCAGACGCGGGTGCAGGGAAATACCAGCGGGAGTGATGCGCCGGGGGCCAGCCAGGCCTGGACCAGCCCCCGGTCGTCGGCGATCGTGGCAGCAAGCTGGCTGCCGATATTGCTGAGCTGCCAGTATCCGCCCTGGTAGTGGAGCAGCAGGAACTGGCGGTGCAGGTAGGGGTTGTCGTCGACGGTCAAGTCTCCCTCACGGCCGATTCTGAACGGCTGCGAGGTGAGGACGGCGTAGTCCTCGCCGCAGAACTCGACGTGGGCCTCGTTCAAGGGACATCACCAGCAGCCGTGGATGCGATCACCACGGTTCCTCGTAGCGAAAATAAATGTCATCAGCCAATGTGACTACCGTGCCGAGCTGAATCGGGAACGGCTCGTTGGGGCGCAGTCGTTCGGGGTCACGGCGGGGCAGTGTGACCAGGGTCCCATTGGTGGACTTCAGGTCGGTGACCATGACATGCCAGCCGTCCAGGCTGACCTGCAGGTGGGTGCGGGAGATCTCACCGTCCCCGCTGGGCAGCCTGACGATGTGGGGGCGCTCCTCCCCGTCGAAGTCCGTGCGAGGACTGCGACCCATGACCACGCCACGGTCGAGCGTGATGACGTCGCCGGTGGACAGCAGCAAGACACCGAGTACCGGCCGGGGCACGGTCACGGGGTCCTGCTGGGGCAGCGGCACACCGCACACGCGGCACACCGAACTGCTGGGCGGGCTCGGATGCGAACCGGGGCACAGCAGGGCAGGGACGGTCGGGCCGATGCGGTCGGAAGATGGGGCTCGGGAAGCGAGCTTGAGCAGGTCCGCCCGCCTGACGGTGCCCCCACTGCCATCCTCCGGACCCGCGGCCTCGGGACCCGTGACCGAGCCAAGCGGGGCAGATGTGACCGTGTTGGCCGGCTTTCCGCCCACAGCCGGACCACCGGGGCGGCGCCTCGGCGGCGGTACTGGCGGAGCTTGCGGCGCGGGGACGGCGGCCGCCGGAAGTTCCAGTGGCTGGCTGTCGTCGGCGGCGGGACGCACGGCGGCCTCCTCGACGCTGCGCACCTGCGACGCGCCGAACAGGAAGTCGTAGCCGGTCCCCCCGAGAGCCCCGGCATCGGCACCCGCGCGGGCGGTGCTGTCCGGCACCGCGTCCGCACCGGGATAGCTCAGCGTGGCACCGGCGTCGCGGACGCTCGCGGCCGGGGCCATCGATGCCGGTGGCGCGGTCTCGGCGGCGCTGGCCTCTGGGGCGGCAAACGGCCGGGCCGCCGCAGCCTCGGTACGTCGGCTGCTGACGCCCGTCAAGGCGATGGTGATGCTCTGCGCAAGAAAGACGCCTGTGGACGCCGGAAGCCGCAAATCGGTCCCAGCAGGCGAATCTCCCAGGACGACGTACACGACATCCGAGGTCACCGGGTGTTCTCGCCACGTGACCAGGCCCGTACCTGTCAGGCGTTCAGGGGTGCCTTCCGTGCTCAATGTGGCGCTGCCGCGGCCCCGGCAGAACAGGTGGCTACAGCCGTCGTGAGTAGCGAGCAGGGCAAAATCCGGGGCCTCCCGCAAGCCCCTGCGCAATAGGCTCACCATAAGCATGTCCAGGCCAGCGCCGTCCTCGATCCGCTGCCAGATCTCCCGGACCGTGACCGAGTCAGGCGCAGCGTCGATAAGCGCCCAGCAGCGATCCCCGGCGACGGCGGTCCATTCGCCGGGGACGTAGCTCACATCGGTCATGGTCCCCCCGGCAGCAGGTCGCGGGGGATGGTGTCATTCTCGGCTGCCCCATCGTCGCCCTCGTCCTGGTCGACGTCGACGACGATGACCGTGATGTTGTCGCGGCCGCCGGCGTCGTTCGCCGCAGCCACCAGCGTGTCGGCAGCGTGCTGCGGATCGCCGACCGTGAGCAGCCGAAGGATCTGGTCATCGGTTAGCTCACTGAACAGGCCGTCCGAGCACAGCAGGTAACGGTCGTCGGCGATGGCTGGCAGCAACCAGCGGTCGGGGGCTGGCGGGGGGTCGCTGCCCAGTGCGCGGGTGATGATGTTGCGGCGCGGGTAGGTGCGCGCCTCGTCGCGGGTGAGGTGCCCCGCGACGACGAGCTCCTGAGCCTCCGAATGGTCGACGGTGATCTGGTCCAGGCAGCCGTCAGCGAGACGGTAGACACGCGAGTCGCCAATGTTGAACACCATCAGATGGCCGCCCCCACTCGTCTCGATCAACGCGAGCCCGGTGACCGTGGTACCCATGCCGTCGGCATTCCCCCGCTTCGTGGCGGCCTCCACGATGAGGCGATTCGCCTCGTAAAGAGCGGCAAGGACGACGTCCGCGGAAAGCGGGTGCAGGCGCGCGCGGGCCTGAAGCGCGTCGATCGCCAGCGCGCTGGCCACGTCGCCTGAGCCGTGCCCGCCCATGCCGTCGGCTACGGCGTACAGAGGCGGCGAGATCAGATAGCTGTCCTCGTTGACTCGGCGGACGCGGCCGATAGCGGTGGCCGCGCCATCACAAGAGCCGGTCATGTCGAGCAGGCGGGAACATCCGCGCGGGCCCCGGCAAGTACCACAGGCCCCCCCGATTATGTCTAGAGCTTTGCTCGTCGCAGCATGCCAGAGCAGACCTATCTACCGCGCACTTTTTGGAAGGCTCCGGAACTTACACTCCACTATGTAGGAGGGCGACACGTCCGCGACTGTGCTGGCGGCTGCGAACTCCGTGTAGGGGTACCGCGGTCGTGACTCTGAGCCAGCAACTGCCGAATATTCGCTTCCAGCTGGCCGAATCTGGCCAGTCGTGGAGGCGCGCAGATTAGCTATTCGGCGGCGGCCGTCCGCCAGCGGGCGCCAGACGCCGGTGTGATCTCACCGCGCTTTCTGCTGCCTCTGGGTTATGAGCACCACGACGTCCGTCTACACGGTGCTACACCTGCTTGTACGTCTCGCTGACCAGCCAAAGCTCCCTCCGCCGATGCCTGGCTTTGCGGACGTCTCTCGCATCTCGACCAGTCTCGTTAGCAAATCCGCTGCCGGTCTATTCGCCGGAGGGAAGGTGTCAAGGGCGGGCTTTGTGTGTACGTTGCCCAGGCACTCTGACCTGTGCTCGTTAACGTCCGCGGTGCAGCCGCCCCCGCTCAGTCAGCGGGTGGCAGGTTCCCCACCTGGTTCTTGGTGAGGTTGAGCCGGATTCCGATGTCCACCTTGGTCACGGCGGTGATGGGGATGGCGACTTCCTTGCGGCCCCACAGGTGCCCCTCCTGGAGCAGCACGTGGGTCACCCGGTCGTCGCCCGGGTTGACGAGGAAGCCCTGCACCCGCCCGATCTCGCCGTCGACGGCGTGGACCGGCTCACCGGGCCTCACCTGGTCCTCACCCAGCGGAACAACGTCTTCGATCATCGTCCTGCGGTGCCTCGGCGGGGGCATGGGGCCGATGTCGATGAGCTCTCCAGGGCCGCCGGCCCGGGCGAATGCCTCGCCGCTGACGTTGTATGCCAAGCCCGAGCCGAGGGCGCCAGCGTCGCCGAGGTATTGATCGGCTGCGTCTGCGGCCTCGCGTTCCTCCGCGTGGTCAAACTTGTCGAACTCCGCGAGTGTGCAGCGCAGCCTGATCTCGCCGTCCGTCGTTTCGGCCAGGTGGGCGGGGACGAGTCGCGCGGCCTCCGGCCGGTGCCCGTGCTGGATGACCAGGTGGGTGATCTTCTCAGTGGCCGGGTCGAAGACCAGGCGCTTGACCTCGCCGCAGTGACCATCGGAGCAGCTTGCTCTGGCCCCGATCGTGAATTCTATTTCTGCCGCCACTGCTGCCTCCTTCCGGGCTGCTGGCTTCGTCATGGCAGCGGGCCAGCAGCGCCACGGTCGCAGGCAATGGCGTTAGCTGCCGCCCACATCTGTGCAGCCGAGCGTAGCCGTCGCCATCGCAGGTAGCCACCGGCCTGGCCGTGATTGCCCTGTGGCTGTGGATGGCGCGGGCGAACGGCCAGGGCCGGAACTGGGCGCGCATCCTGTCCACGGTGCCGTTCGGCCTGGCGACGCTGCAGCTGTCCGGCGCCTGCACGCACCCGGTGGCCCATGCCGGGTTCGGCTCGACGGTGCTGTACTACGGCGGCACCGCGCTGTTCGTCGCGGCCTGGCTGGCCCGCGCTTGTGTTGTGTGGCTGCTCGGGCGCCCGGCCTCCAGCGCGTTCTTCAAGCGGCAGGGCTTCACGCAGGCTCTGCCGCGTCAGGTGTGAGCCGTGCTGATTCGTGATTAGGTGCAACTGCGCCAAGTGGCTTCTCCGGGGCGATCCCGGCGAGGCGGGCGGACGGCTCGATCGAAAGCGCTGCAAATCTGCGTCATGCAATACCTGGACCGGGCGCATCACCCGCACTTTGCCTGAGCAGTCCGGAGCCACTGTTGGGTTCCCTTCTAGCGCTCGAATTGTGTGACCAAGCCAAGTGCCCAATCATGACCAATGCATGCCTCAATTGCGGTTGTGGTGAGACTGCGCTCAGTGTACAAGGGTCGGGGGAGGGCTGATTCGCAGCTCGCCTACGGTGCGATTGCATTGTGCTTGCTATCAGGACGGCCAGCAGCCGTGACAGCCCGGAAAACGAAGAGGCCTGGCTTCAGGACGGTGATTTCGATGTCTGCCCGGAAATTGCGCCCGGCTCTCCTTTCTGCGATGGCTGCGGTCGTGGTGGCCGGGGCCGCTGGCTGCACCCAGGCGGCCAAGCACGTATCCGGCGCGGTCGTCGCCCAGCGCACCGGCGGGTGCCACGACGACAGGCAGCCCCGGTTCGCCGGTGACCAGTGGGCAGCCGCCGCCGTGCTCGGCAAACCCGCCGCCGCAAGCGCCGCCGCGTCGCCGTCGTCGCCGACCACGGTGACCACCATCGGGCAGGCCTACTACTGCGTGTTCGCCCATTACTACGCCGGGCCGGTGCTGGATGACCGGGTGCTGCTGGCCGCCGCGTTCGCCGGGTTCACCCAGGAGCTTGACCGGCTCGGGATGGACCAGCCGGACGCCACTATGCCCGCGCTGACCGGCAACCGCGACAGCGACTGGACCGCGTTCGCCGCCGTGTACCAGAAAGTGACCAGCCAGCTGCGGGCCAGCCCGGCGCAGCGGCAGGAGCTTGCCGCCGCCACCATGACCGCCATGATCGCCAGCCTGCACGACAATCACGCCCGGTGGTCATACCCGGCACCGCCACCCGGGGACGTGCCGGGCGACTTTGGGCTGGGATCATCGACGTCACCGGGGTACCCGCTGGCGGTTACCGCATCGCAAGAGGCGCTGCCGCCGCTGTTCGTCACCGCGGTGGCGCCGGGATCGCCCGCCGCCAGCCACGGCGTGCGGCCCGGGGACGTCATCATCTCCGTCAACGGCGCGCCGCCGTTCGCCGACGGCGCCGTCTCCGAAGGGGCCATGAACCTGCTCCTCGCTCCCAGCCCGCCGGCCGGCCGGGTGTCGGTGCGGCTGCACCGGCCAGCCACCGGCCGCACCTGGACGGTGCCCCTCACGCCCGCGCTCTACCCGGCCCCCCCGCTAGCCGCATCCGCAAAGCTGCTTAAGGGAGACATCGCCTACGTGCAACTGCCCGGATTCTTCCCCGGTGCGGCAGGCCAGGTGCTGCAGGCGATAACGAACCTGGCCACGCGCGCCAAACTGCGCGGGCTCATCCTGGACCTGCGCGGCAACACTGGCGGGAGTCCCGCCGAGGTCTCCATGCTGCTCGGCGCCTTCACCCACGGCACGGCCTACATCCACCTCTGCGACGTGCACGGCAGCTGCACCGCCACCTACACCGACAATACGTCCCGCTGCTGCACCTGCCGCTGGTCGTGCTGACCGACCGCAACTGCCTCTCCGCGTGCGAGGCGTTCAGCAGCGCAGTGAAGGATCTGCGGCTCGGCACCCTGGTCGGCACCAGGACCGCGGGCATCCTGTCCGGCCCCACGCGCCCTTACCTACTCGACGACGCTAGCCTGCTTATCCTTCCGCCCATGCACGCATTCGGCGCCGACCACGAGATCATCGACGGCATCGGCGTCGCGCCCGACTACTACCTCCCGCTCACCGCACAAGACCTCTCCACCGGACACGACCCCGACATCACCAAAGCACTCACCCTGCTCGGGCGCTAACCCGCACCACGAAGGACGAGGACAGCCATGGCACAAACGACCCAGTTCACGACTGGGGCCGACGCCAGGTGTACCGACGGGGCCTGCGGCAAAGTGAACACCGTGGTCGTCGACCCGGTCGCGCGTGCGGTCACCCATCTCGTGATCGACCGGCAGGACGTACCCCGGCTACTGCCCCTCGACCTCATCGACGCCACCGCGGACCAGATCCGGCTCGGCTGCACCCTCGCGGAGTTCGACCAGCTTGACCCCGCCGAGAAACACAGTTCCTGCCAGGCAGCCACAAGGACACCGGCTACGGCCCGGACCAGGTGTTCACCAGGCCCTACTACGGCTTGAACGACAGCAACGGCATCGGCGCAACGCCGACTCGATGACCATCACCTACGACACCCACCGCCTGGGGTGAGGTAGCTGTGCGCCGCGGCGAGAAGGTCCATGCCACCGACGGCACCATCAGGCAAGTTCAAGGGCTGGTCATCGACCCGGGCAGCCGCCACGTTACCCACCTGCTCCTACAGGCGGGCCACCTGTGAGGCCGCAAGCAAATCGCCATCCCGATCACCGGCCGCGACCGCGGTCAGCCAGGACGGTGTCCAGCTCAGCATCACCAAGCAGCAGGTGCAGGAACTGCCACCCGTCGGCAGCGACCACCCCAGTGGGTAGACGCGGTCCCAGTCGTTCGATACGGGGATCACCCTACGGTGGCCCCAGGAGACAGCTGCCAAACCGAGTGCACCCAACAGACGAGGCGGCGCGATGCCTGGATGACTCCCTCTTTGAGATGGAGCGAGCCAAGTGAAGCTACTCCGACCTCGTGCCCCGGTCCAGCAGACCCGATAAAGCAGATCACCGATCCCTGTCCCCACCGACTCGCCGGCGCACAGAATGTCCAGATCTGGACGGTCAGCGTAGTGATCAGCATCGAGCCGGTGCCCACGCAGATCGGCGGGATTGTGCGCACCGTGTCGGCTCGCCAGTTGGTAGCGGTCGGTAGTGAGCTGGGAGCGTGGCCTGCGGTGCGGCCTAGCAACGCCGTCCCCCGTCTCGGTAGCTCGGATAACCCGTGTGATCGGCGCAGCAGGCGGGATCTGGGTGACGCCTCCGCCGCCGCGCAAAGTGGTGTCAGGGGTTACGGCACTTGGCGGCAGCCTCAGGACTACGGTGCCTGACCGGGCAGCGGCCGTGCCGGTACACGCGGGCCCGGGGCTTGCCTGCAGACCGGATGCTGGTAGCCACTGACCACTGAATCGAATAGACGGCGTTGTCGACCGGGTGCATGGCACGCCTGGCCTTCTTCATCGCCTTGGGAGTCACTGCCCGCTACACCGCACGCGGGCGCGGGTGGCCGGGTGCGAGGGGGCCTTCATCTGCCCCGAGGGCGTGGCCTGCTTCGCGGCCGTCGAGCAGACGAGGTCGTGGTTATAAACACCGGGCCCAGGACCAAGTACCCGCAGACCGCGAGCGTGCATCCGGCGGGTTCTGCCCGTCGGCTCGGCCGTTCCGACAGCTAACGCAATCACTGGCCAACTCAGCAACAGGAGCAGAGCGAGGCCAGCAGGCCCGGCTGACGCCAGCGCCGCTCGCCGCCGAGCACACCGGGTGGGATCTGAGCCGTGTCCCCCGGTGTCCCCAGAGCGCCGGCCACCCGGGGCGCCGTGCCAGCCCGGCAACCTGCCCGCGGTGGGCGCGCGATCGTGCTCGCCTGGCGGCGGCGTGACCAGGTTCCCCTCGTAAGCGTCGGCGTCACCGAAACGCGGCCTGCGGCGGTCCCGCGACAGCTTGACGATCTTGTACGTAGCCAGGAGAACGACGACCACCGTGACATACACCAGCACCGCCGCGAGACCCGGCATCGGCCCCTCCCCAGTTCCCCGGTGCGAACCTGGCGCAACTTCAGCGTACGGCGGATCATCCGGGCTCGGTGGCCACGAAGCCACCGGTCACGGCGTTCGGGCTGGTGCCGTAGACGCCGATCGCGGAGCAGTGCCCCGCAGCGGCGCAGTCGACCGACTGGAGCAGGCCGTCCGACCCCGTGTCGAGGCTGGCGGTGCCGGGTACCTCCTCGGCTGAGCCCCAGACGCCGCCCGTCTCGGACACGACGAACGCCTGGTTGACATCGCTGTAGTTCTTCTTGGAACCATATTGCCCGCCAGCTGCACAGTCGCCTGGCGCGGCGCAGGAGATCCCGTAGAACTCGGCGTCCCGCCCGACGTTCAGCGCCGCGAGGCCAGGCACCGCCTGCGCGTTCCCCCAGACGCCGTTCGTCTCGCCGACCACGAACCCTTGCGGCCCAGGCGTGTGGCCGATGTAGCTTCCTGTCGCGCCGCAGTTCCCCACGGTCGGGCAGGAGATCGACAGGCAGTTGCCGTAATAGCAGTCCTCCGCGCCGGACCACGAGCTGACGCCGCCCGTGCTCAGGGCGTTCAGCCCCGGCACCTTCTCCGGCTTCCCCCAGGTGCCGCTGGTCATGTTGACGACGAACGCCTCATCGATGTTCGAGGTGCCGTTCCACTCGGTCCCGATCGCGCCGCAGTTGCCGGCCGAGGGGCACGACACATTCTGCAGGTCGGAGGTGCCGTCGCCGCTGAGCGCCGCCAAGCCGGGCACCGTGGTCGCCGTGCCCCAGACGCCGCTGTCCTCTTGTACGACGAAGGCCTCCACGCCGCCCGAGCCGACGTCGTTCCCGATGGCGACGCAGTTGCCGGCGGCGGGGCAGGAGATCGACTGGACGTCGGCATCCCCGCCGGTGTTCAGCTTCGCCATACCGGGAACCTCCTCGGCCTTCCCCCAGACACCGGCGGTCTCGTTGCCGATGAAGGCTTCGTAGCTGCCCGCCTCGTCCAGGTAGATTCCGCCGGCGCTGCAGTTGCCCGCCGAGGCGCAGGACAGCGAGTCGACTCCGGCGGTGTCGCCGGCGTTGAGGCCGCCGGTGCCGGGCATCTCTTTCGCCTTGCCCCAGACGCCGTTCTTCTCGGTCGCCACGAAGACCTGCTCGTCGCTGAAGCTGCCGGCGGAGTAGAGCCCGCCGGCGCTGCAGTTGCCCGCCGAAGGGCACGAGATGGACTCAACCGAGGCGGCGCCGCCGGTGTTGAGGCCCGCGGTGCCGGGGACCTCTGCCACCTTGCCCCAGACGCCGTTCGTCTGGTTCACCACGAAGGCCTGCTGGCCGGTAGTGGCGGAGTAGGCGCCGCCCGCGACGCAGTTGCCCGGCGACGTGCACGAGATCGTGTCAGGCACCGCGTTCGTGCTTCCGGGGCCGGGCATCACCTTCGCCTGGCCCCAGCCGCTGGCTGCTGGCGTGGCGGCCTGGGCACCGGTGGCGAGCCCGCAGCCCAGGGCGGTTGCGGCGACCACGGCCGTGACCAGGAACAGCTGCCATCGCATGACGCCTCCGGGCTCGTTGACGTGAGTGGGGTCGCAGCTACGGTAACCCGCTGGACCGCACCCGCGGTAGGCCAATTCTGGCCCTCGACAGCCTGGCGTGACCGCCTGCCTAAAAAATGCGTAATTTACATAAGGGGCTGAAATTGAGCCCGGTGCTGGCGAGGAAGCCGGCCAGCGCGGGTTCGTGGCGCCTTCAGTGCTCATCGCATCAATACGGCCAGTTCCGGAAGGCTTGGGTGAGCATAACGGCGGGAGTTTGCGCTTCGGCCAGGAGCGGGACCGATCACGGAAAGTGACATTTAGCATGTGCGACCATGCGGTATCGCCAACTCGAAAACTCCGGGGCGATTCAAGGCTACCTGTGTGATTGACGCGGTGGCTGCGCTCGATCCTCACCAGCGCGCGGTACACCCCCGGGTTCAGCCCTGGCCTCACCGTGACCGTCACCCGGATCCGCTCTGCAAGTCACTTCTCCCTGGTCAACCTCGCCCCCAACCGAGCCGACTGCCTGTGCCGGTACGCGGTGCCGTACGGGACCGCGCGAAACACCGTGGTAGCCGACGAGCGATCCCACAAGCGCGTGTGTGCAAGGCGCGTTTCCGCCGCCACGGCGACATGAGAGATGCCCCAGCGCTGTGAACGCGTCGAGCGGCGCTACCGGCCCGCCTGCCCCCAGGCCGCCGCCCGGCTACCCCGGTCCGGCACAGGGACCCAGCGAAGCGTTGTACCAGCGGGCGGAGCCGAACAGTTGACTGGCTACCCAGGAACGCACCGGTCCGGTCCTGAGATGTGCGGGCAAATGCATGATCATGCGAAGCTGCAGTGCGCTATTCAACATGACCAAAGCATCGGATGCCGCACCGATCAGCCACATCTGCGCGTCCCGATGTCGAGGCCGTCGTCCTACTCTCGCCGCGCCGACCATGCATGAGCGAGCATTGAGCTGGCTGCGCGGGACGCCGTCATCAGACCGGCGGTGACCCCTGCAACACCTCACGGCCCGGGACTGTCCGGGCGACAGCCACCCCACCCCTGCGGGGACCGCAGCCGACGGTAGCACGCCGCCGCGGCACTACAGTCGTTCGCACATATGCGCGAACACGCAGACTAATGACCTCTTGCACGCCGCCAAGCCACTCAGGCAAAGCTGACCTGGGCGATCTATCGGCTTCCTATCGGCCGGGCGGCTCAACGCAGGAGCCGAACTGCCCCTCAGAGTGCCCCTCAACAATGGTGATGGTCACCGGTTTAGCATTCGAATTATACCGCTTGAACTGGAGTGGAGCTAAGGGGACTCGAACCCCTGGCCTCTTGCATGCCATGAATCTATTCAGGCATTCTCTGACCAGGGCAAATACGGCCTGACCAGGGCCGTTCGCTAGCTCACACAAGCTGAGACAGGCTCAGACAAGCACCCGCTAGCGCCGTTCTGCCCCTCAAACTGCCCCTCGCAATGATCTCCTCGTAGCTGCCCGAACTGCCTGACCTCACAGTCGTCGACCCTACATTCGAACGCCCGGCCGACTGTCGGCGACGAGGCCGCAAGGCCGCCAGAAGCCCCTGATGACCTCTCCCCCACCGCAGCCGATCAGCGAGCCGACATTCGGCTTGGCGAAGGGACAGCATTCAGGCGTCGGCGTCGCTCTTGGCGTCCGCCTGCTGACGCAGCCACTGCGCATAGGACCTGGAGTCACCCATGCCGGGTTCGACGCCACCGGGCAGGGCCTGGGCGAACACGAGCGCGACAGTGGCCTGGAGTTCGCTGCGGAGCAGATCAGCCGGGCCGGTCGCCTCGAAGCCCAGGGTCCACCAGTCCTGGCCACCCAGGTGTACCTCGGTGAGTTCCACCTGGCACCCCGGCTCGTCGCCTTGCCCTGTGGCAGGTGCCACGATCTGCCCGCCGGGCTGCAAGAACCGGCTGACGCGCCGCCTCTTGCGTACCGGCCGCCAGCCGGCCGGGGTGCCGCTGTCCTGGCGGAGCGGGCTGATGGGAAACGACCACTTCTGCCATGCCTCCATGCGCCCGCGGGCCCGGTCCGCCACCTCCAGGATCCCCGGGCTGCCTCGGTACATCTTCACCTCCAGCGCCGCACCCCCGCGGATCTTCACCGACAGCCCGCGCAACTGCGGATCCAGCAGGTAGATGTCTTCGCGTGACTCCGTCCCGGCCAGGAACCGCGCAAACCATCCGGCCACCGCAGTCTCCAGCTGGCCCGGGAAGATCCAGCGCACCTCCAGGCTGCCGACCGTCTCGGTTACCAGGCTCTGAGGCCGTTCAGCCGCCACCGTCACGGCTCCTAACACGAGCCGACGACTTCGGCATTGACGCGCCGCCAGGGTCTGGCGGTGATGATGGCAAGTCGAGAAAGGGGACGGCATGTTAGCCCCGGAACCGGAAGCGCCTGGTCCACCGAGGGCCAACGGTGGCCCATGCCGCTTCCCAATCGGCGAGTCGGCGCCGGCCAAGCACCCATTGCCCAGCGGACGCCAGGCACAACAGCGCGATCCCCAGCGCGGCAATGGCAACGACCCCAGCGGTGGCCTCGCGGGCCAGCACCGCCCGGTGGCTGGGCGGGGGACCGGTCGCCAAGCCTGCCTCGTCAACCCACAGCGGGACCGTATGGCCGGCGGCCAGGCCAGCGCTGACCGGGATCGCGCCGGCCCGTGCCCGGCCGTCCGGTGCGGTCCACCGGGCCTGGACCTGGGAATGGCCCAAGATTTCTCTGCTGAAGGAGGGCGCGCCCTGCTGCAAGACGGCGGAAACCTGATGCCACGAGCGCGCGGCCTGCTGCTCGCTGGCCCCGGTACGGCCAGCCCAGCCGATGGCCTCGATCGACAGCACCGGTGCACCGATCGAGAACATCGCAAGTAGCACGGCCCCGATGCAGGCCGCGATCTTGTCGGTGCGCCGCCGCAGCGGGTTACCGTCCAGGCCCAGCCTGCGCGCAAGCCGCGTCGCCCTCATGCCGGGCACCCCCTTACCCGGACGGCTCTCATCGCAGCGGAGCTACCGGCCCGCTCCCCCGCAGTGCTGACGATGTTATGGCGTGCCGGTTCGCTGGCCACCGCCCTCATCCCAGCGGCGCCGACCTCGATGATTTGCGAATCTGCGCAGCCAGCATGGGTGAGCCGGACAGCACGAAAGACCCGGTAACCGAGCACGATTACCGATGTCGGCTGTGTCATCCGGCCTGTCCGGCCGCACTGCCAGCACTCATACCGAGCGGAGGCGTCCGCGTACAGCTCGCGGAGCTTCTCCGCTCCGATGAGCGCCCGCACCCCGGCGCTGGCCCGGATGTCACACACGGCCCTGCTCCCCTCACATGCTGCCGCGGCCGATCACCGCGCTGTTCTAGGCGGTCTCGAGGTTTGCGCGGCTGCCGTAGGCGCACAGCCCCCACAGCGCGACAACGTCCATGGCGATAATGGTCAGGGACCAGAACGGGTAGGCGGGGATGAAGAACATCTGGTCGATGGCATTGAGCCCGATCACGGCCACCGCGAACCAGCGGGCCAGCTGGTTGCCCGCCAGCACCCCCGCTGCCGCGATCAGTTGAAGCACTCCCAGGATGAGAGTGATCCACCCCCAGGCGCGCAGGTTGGCGAACACGTAGTGCGCGTTGGCGGTGAACACGTGCGAGTTGGCGATCGCCGCGATGCCCTGAATGGTGTTGAAGCAGCCGACGACGACCAGCAGAACGGACGCGAACAGGACCAGGCCGTAGCCATGGCCCTCCTCGTGGCGCCTGGCCTCGCCGACGGATGGTGTGGTTGTGGGCGGCATCATGGTGGCCTCCTATGCCGGAATGTCGGGAGTCTGACTCCAGGTCCCTTACCTATGCCATCGATCCCACCTCGCCAGGCCTGCGGTGGCATCGCCCCAATGGGACTAAACGGGAGGCCGGCCCCTCGCCAGTCGAGGAGGACCCAGGTTCCGCGACCTCGGGACCGCGATACCGGCGCAGCTCGGCAGCGGTCACCTTTCCAGGAGGCCGACGTCCCGCGACCGCGAGACTGCCTGGCTGCGTGAGGAGGCGCCCAGCTTGCGGTAGATCGCATTCGCCTGCGTCTTGATGGTGTGGCGGGACAGGAACATCTCCTGGGCGATCTCGGGGATTGACAGGTGGGTGGACAGCAGCGGCAGCAGGCGCAGCTCGGCGGCGGTCAGCGCCGATGCTCCGGGAACGCTGGAACCGCGTTCCCTGGCCAGCTGGGCCTGCAGCGTCCCGGCTTCCCCGGCGAGGGTCCCGAGGCCGGGCCGGCGCCTGAGCAGGTCATCGACCTCCCGCATGAGCATGCGGGCACCGGCCAGGTCGGCGAGCGCGAGGTGGACGCGGATGAGCTCGATGCGGGCCTGGATGGCGAGGTGGGGCAGCGCGTAGGTCAGCAATGGCCGCAGATGCTGGGCACTGACCAGTTCCCGGCGCGCCGCCGCGACATCTCCCCGGTGCATGGCTGCGCGGGCGCGCAGCGCGCTGACCAGAGGTGTCACGTAGCTTTCCTCGATCCCGGCCCGGCGCAAAGCGGTGCGTGCCCTTTCGGCGAGGACCTCGGCCCGGTCCCACTGGCTGCGTGCCATCGCCACCAGCGACCGCTCGCACAGCGCGACCGCGACCGCGTTCGCGACATCGTCGGGAGTGTCGGCTTCCTCGCCGATGCTGACTGCATCCTCCAGGGACACTTCGCCGCCATCGAGGTCACCGCACAGGATGCGCGCGGTCCCTTGCATGAGCGCGGGTGCTGGTGTCCTGAAGCTCCCCGCCGCGAATCTGCGCACGGCCTCGTCTGCGTCGGCGCGCATTTGTTCGGCTCCGCGCCGGCACAAGATGGCTCGCAACAGCGCGGCCCACGCCTCGACCGAAGGGTCATCGGGCCGGGCCGGGTCCCCGTACTGCCAGCGATCGACGGCATCGGCCCACCGCTCGGCGTCGGCTGGCCTGCCCGTCAGCGCGGAAAACAGCGAGGCCAGCACCGCGGCCATCGGGTGTCCTTCGATCCCGCCCCGGTCCTCCAGCCACCCGAACCACCGCTGGATGGTGGTGACCCGGCCCTGCCGGTAGGCCGGCACCACCAGCTGCCCCACCAGGCCGGCGGCCCTCTCGACATCCCCGGCCGCCATGGAGTACTCCAGCGCCGCCTCGGGCATGCCGTTGTCCAGGCACCAGCCGGCGGCGCGGCGCCGCAAGACGGGGATCAATTCGGGCGCCTGCCGCCCCAGCTCCGCCAGCAGCATGTCCCGGAACAGGTGGTGGTAGCGGTACCACTCCCCCCGCCGGTCCAGCGGCACCAGCAGCAAGTTCGACCCGGCCAGATCCTCCAGGATCGCAGCCGATCCGGCCATGTCGAGCACCGCCTCACACAGCGGCCCGCACATGCGCTCCAGCACCGCGGTCCGGGTCAAGAACACCCGCTGCCGTGCGGAAATACGTGCCAGGAACTCCGACTCCATGTACTCACTCACCAGCCGGTCATCACCGCCGAAGGTGAACGCTGCGTCCGTAAACGGGCCGCCCTCCCTAAGACAAAGCGCCGCCAGGTACAGCCCAGCAGGCCACCCCTCGGTCCGCTCATGCAGCTCCGCCACCTCGTCCTGACCGAGCGCGACGCCGGCTTCGCGCAGCAGCGATGACGCCTCCTCACGGGTCAGCGACAAGTCGCGCGGGCCGATCTCCAGGATCTTGCCCTCGGCGCGCAGCCGCGCGGCCCGCAGCGGCGGCCCGGCCCGGCCTGCCAGCACCAGCCGCGAGCCATCCGGCACATGATCGGCCAGCACCGACACCGCGGCCCGGCATTCCCGGTTATGCAGCAGGTGCACGTCATCCAGGACCAGCACCACCGGCGAAGTCATCGATGAAAACGCGGCCCCTAGCCTGGGGACAACCGAGCCGGGAACCGAACTCACCGGGGAGGCCAGCGCGTCGAACACCCGCTGATCGATCGGCTTGACCGCATCAAGCGCTTCCGCGACGTAGCGGAGCAGGACCTTCGGGTCGTTGTCCCCCTCATCGACCGACACCCACGCGAAGGCCTGGCCGTTACTCTCGGCCCACTGCGACAACAGCGTCGTCTTGCCGTACCCGGCCGGCGCGACCACCGACACGATCGGGTGCCGGTCGCCCCGCGCCAGACGCTCGAGCAGGGGCGAACGGCGCACGGTCCCGGGCCGTACCAGCGGACGATGGAGCTTGGACACGACGAGGTCGAACGCCGACCCGCCTACACGCTGTGACCGGCCGTCCCGCTGACGCACGTCGCTTTCGCCCATGATCCGAAGGGCCCCCCGAGTGGTCTGCCGCTCCATAATCCGCCGAAGCCCCTGATCAGGTCAAGGCGTGACAATACGCCCCCCGGGGTTAATCCACTCCAAACGCCGCATGTCTGGCACGAGGCCGGCTCAGCAACGCCCGGGGACTGAGCGCCGCGGGCCGAGCTCAGCTCGGCAGGGCAGCGGCCGGGGGAACGGATCGGGCACTGCCCGGCCGCGCAGCGGGGGGCCTCCTCACGGGACTAGGCAGTCGGCCGGTCCGTGGGCGGCCTACCGGAGGGATGAATGGCCGGTTTAGTCCCATCAGGGCGATGGAATTCGCCCCGCCACGGCGTGGACTGGTGCTTGACGGCGAGCGGAGGCATATGGGCCAGGCGGTGAGATTCCAGGAGACGTTGCGCAGACTGGCGATTATCGACGAGGGCTTCATCGAAGACCAGGCCGGGCTCGGGCTTGGCCTGGTCAAGACGTCGGCTCTGGATCCCAAGACCGCGGCGCTGCTGCACATGGGGGTGTCGGTGGCCATCGGGTCACCGGCGGTGTGCCTGGAATGGAGCACCGGCCGGGCGCTGGCGGCGGGCGCAACCGAGGAGGAGATCGCCGACGTGCTGCTGGCGATCGCCCCGGTCGCCGGGCTCGGCCGGGTCGTCGCAGCCGCCCCCGAGGTGGCGATCGCGCTCGGGTATGACATCGCCGCCGCGCTGGAGGAACCGGATGGTTACTGACAACTCCGGCCTAGGCAGAAGGAGTGGCTATGACTATGACGACTGAAGGTGGCGTGCCGGCGAGCCGTGCCGCGCGGGCATCTGGCAAGGGTTCGGTGCGGGCGGGGGCGGTAGAACGCCTGAGCCGCGCGGACCGGGTGGCCCGGGGTAAGGATGCCCGGGCGGTGGCCCCGCTGGAGTCGCATGCGGAGTTCCAGCCCGCCGGGTCGCGGGATCCGGTAGGGCTGCTGCTCGGACAGGCGGAAAGCCGGGTGCCGGAACTGGTGCCGGTGCGGCACGGGCGGATGCTGGTGTCGGCGTTCACGTTCTACCGGGGGGCGGCGCTGCCGATGGCGGCGGACTTGGCTGCCACGCCTGCCTCGGGGGTGCGGGTGCAATTGTGCGGTGATGCGCACCTGTCCAATTTCGGGGCGTTCGCCTCACCAGCGCGGCGGCTGGTTTTCGATGTCAACGACTTCGACGAGACTGTGCCCGGCCCGTTCGAGTGGGACGTCAAGCGGCTTGCCGCGAGCCTGGCGGTGGCGGGGCGGGACAACGGGTTCCCCGCCAAGGCCCGCCGCAAGATCGTCCTGGCGGCGGCCGAAAGTTACCGGACGGCGATGCGCGGCTTCGCGGAGCAGTCGCTGCTGGATGTGTGGTACGCGCACCTGGACATCGAGCAGGCCATCGGGGAGTTCCGGTCCCAGATGAAGGCGAAAAGGTTCAAGGCTGCCGAGAAGCTGCTGGCCAAGGCGCACACCAAGGACAGCATGAAGGCGCTGGGCAAGCTCACCGCCGTGGCCGATGGGCGGCGGCGGATCATCAGCGATCCGCCGGTGATCGTCCCGGTAGAAGAGGTTTACAGCGATGTGCAGGCCGCCGCGATCTATGAGCAGATCCGCACGGTGCTGGGCAAGTACCGGCGGACGCTGCAGTCTGACCGGCGGCACCTGCTGGAGCAGTTCACGCTGGTCCAGATGGCCCGCAAGGTGGTGGGGGTCGGCAGCGTCGGCACCCGCGCCTGGATCTTGCTGATGGAGGCGGGCGACGGGACCGAGCCGTTGTTCCTGCAGGCCAAGGAGGCCCAGCCGTCGGTGCTGGCCGCCTACTGCGGGCGCAGCCAGTACGCCAACCAGGGCGAGCGGGTCGTCGCCGGGCAGCACCTGATGCAGGCTGAAAGCGACATCTTCCTCGGCTGGACCCATAGCCCGGGCCCGGACAAGGTGGACCGCGACTTCTACATCCGCCAGCTGAAGGACTGGAAATGGTCCGCCCCGATCGAGGCGATGATCCCATCCGGTATGGCGGTCTACGCGGGCGTGTGCGGGTGGACCCTGGCCCGGGCGCACGCCCGCTCCGGTGACCGCGTCGCGCTGGCCGCCTACCTCGGCGGCTCCGGCGCATTCGGCCAGGCGATCGCCGACTTCGCTGAAACCTACGCCGACCAGAACGAAGATGACTACGCCGCGTTCCAGGCCGCCGTGAAAGACGGCAGGGCCCAGGCGGCCACCGAGATCTAACCCCGGACCCAGGTCCGGCGATCATCCGATCGGAAAGCGAAACACGGAAAGGCCCGCGCCATGGCTGACGTCACCGATATGGACTCCGAACACGCCGCGTCGCTCGGGCGCCGTTACCTGATCCGGTTCGAGGAAGACACCCTGCGGCAGCGGCCGTTGTGGATCCGGCTGATCATCGAGTTCCTCGGTACGTTTGTGCTGGTGACGGTGGCCGCCGGATCTGGGGTGATCAACCATTACGTGGGCGGCGGCCCGATCAGCAGGACCGCCGCGGTGATCGCGCCCGGGGCGGTGGTCATGGCCATGATCTACGCGTGGGGCCCGCTGTCCGGGCTGCACATCAACCCGGCCGTGACCTTCGGCTTCACCGCCCGCGGGGTGTTCCCCCGCAAATGGGTGCTGCCGTACTGGGTGGTCCAGTTCGCCGGGGCCATCTGCGCCGCCCTGTTCCTGCAGCTCATGTTCGGGGACGTCAGCGCGGGCGGGAACTACCCGATCACCACCTCCGGCGGGGAATGGAAATCGCTGGTGATGGAAACCGTCCTCACCGCGATCCTGGTATCCGTCATCCTCAACACCGCCACCGGGGGGCGGAGCATCGGCCACAACGCCGCCATCGCGGTCGGCTCGACGGTCGCGCTGCTCGGCCTGTTCGCCAGCCCCATCAGCGGCGCCTCGATGAACCCGGCCCGCACCCTGGGCCCCGACATCGTCGGCAACGATTACACCGGCTGGTGGGTGTATATCGCCGGGCCGGTGATCGGCGCCGCCATCGCCGTCATGATCATCGGACTCGTACGGGGACTGCCTGACAAGGAAGAACGGGAGGCCGCCGAGGGCGGCGACCTGCCGATCCTTGCCACCCCGACCCCGTCCCAGGATGGCCACTGAGAAAGGCGGTGCGGTGAGCATCGGCGAAGAGCACCCTGCACGTGCCCTGCTCCCGGCGGGCGCCCCGCCGGCATTCCATCTGCTTGCCAAGCCGACCGGGGCGATCTGCAACCTGGACTGCACCTACTGTTTTTTCCTTTCCAAGGAGATGCTCTATCCGGGGAGCAGGTTCAGGATGGCCGACGACCTGCTTGAGCTGTACCTGCGCCAGCTCGTCGAGGCGCACGCCGCCTCGCCCGAGGTGGTCGTCGCCTGGCAGGGCGGCGAGCCGACAATGATGGGCCTTGACTTCTTCCGCCGCTCCGTGGAGCTGGCCGACGCAGCGAAGCGGCCGGGCCAGCGGATTGTGCACACGATTCAGACCAACGGCACCCTCCTCGACGACCAGTGGGGCGCGTTCTTCGCCGAGCACGGCTTCCTGGTGGGGCTGTCGGTCGATGGCCCGCGTGAGGTTCACGACACCTACCGGGTGGACAAGGGAGGCAAGGGCAGCTTCGACCGGGTGATGAAGGGCCTGGCCGTCCTGCGGCGTAACGGCGTGGAATGGAACGCGCTCACCACGGTCCACGCAGCAAGCCAGGACCGGGGCCGCGAAATCTACCGGTTCTTGCGCGATGAGTGCGGCGCGCGGTTCATGCAGTTCATCCCGATCGTCGAGCGCGCCACCCCTGCGACCCTCCCGATGGCCAACGCCGGCTGGGGCAGGGCGGTCCGGGACCGGCCGCTGTACACCCAGGATGGCAGCCTGGTGACCGGGCGTTCGGTGTCACCCGGCGGGTACGGCAGATTTCTGATCGACGTGTTCGAGGACTGGGTGCGCCGTGACGTCGGCGAGGTTTACGTGCAGATGTTCGACGTGGCGCTGGCGAATTGGTACGGCGAACCACCGGGGCTGTGTGTCCATTCCGAGACGTGCGGCCTGGCTCTGGCGCTCGAGCACACCGGCGACCTCTATTCCTGTGACCATTTTGTGGAGCCCGGCTACAAGCTCGGCAACATCCGCGAGAAGAAGATGATCGACCTGATCGTGACGCCGCAGCAGACAGAGTTTGGCCGGGCCAAACGGGACACTCTGCCCAAGTTCTGCCTCGAGTGCGAGGTGCGCTTCGCCTGCCACGGCGGATGCCCTAAGGACCGGTTCACCCGGACGCCGGATGGCGAGCCGGGCCTGCACTATCTGTGCCCGAGCTACAAGGCGTTCTTCGGCCATATCCGCCCGGCGATGGAGGAGATGTGCCGGCTGCTGCGGGCTGGCCAGGCGCCCGCACAGGTCGCCGGCCGCTACGCCAGGGCGGACGCCAAGCGAGGGCGCAACGAAGCGTGCACCTGCGGCTCAGGCCGCAAATGGAAGAGGTGTCACGGCGCACCGACGCAACGGGCGCCCGTTTCACCCCGTTGAGGCGATGCCGCCGCATGCGACCAGGTGGATCGTGAAGGTAAGGACCGGGTCAAGGGCCCGGTGGTAGCGGTTCGGGAGGCCACCATGACGTCGGCAGCAACCCAGCCAGCCAGGGGCACCGGCGGGCACCGCGCGGAAGGCCAGGGCTACGGGCTGGTCTTGTTCGCCTCGGTGCTGCTGGTGATCGTCGGCTGCTTCAACCTGATCTACGGCATCGCCGCGATCGCCAACTCGCACGTGTTCACCGCCAACGCGCACTACGTGTTCGGCGACCTGCGGACCTGGGGCTGGATCACGCTGATCATCGGCGTGCTGCAGCTGCTGGCGGCGGCCGGGGTGGTGGCGGGCAACCAGTGGGCGCGCTGGTTCGGCGTGGCGGTGCTGGGGCTCAGCGCGATCGACCAGATGTTCTTCATCCCGGCCTACCCGTTCTGGTCGCTGATGATCATCGCCGTGGACGTGGTCGCGCTGTACGGGCTGTGCGCCTACGGCAGCCGCGCCAACCTGCAAGCCGCCTAGGACCGCAGCATGCGAAACCAGCCGCGACCGGTGAACGGATGCCGTGGTCAACACGAACGGCACGCCCCGGGGACCGGTCAAGCGAAGGGATGTGGGGAACGATGAGTGAGCATGACCGTACGAGGCTGCCGATCCGCAGGCCGCCGTTTGCGGGGGTGGCCAACAGGACGCTGCCACGGCTCGAAGTCCCCGACTGGAATTTGATCGGGCACGTCGAGCCGCCGGCGGGTGCGCCGAACGTGCTGCTGGTGCTGATCGACGACGCCGGATTCGGCAACCCCGCGACCTTTGGCGGGCCGATCAGCACCCCGCACTACACGCAGATGGCCGAGCGGCGGCTGAGCTACAACCGGTTCCATGTCACGGCGCTGTGCTCGCCGACGCGGGCGGCGCTGCTGACCGGGCGGAACAGCCACACCGTCGGCGTGGGCTCGGTCGGTGAGTTCGCGGGCGGGTTCCCCGGGTATTCGGCGACCCTTCCACGCGATTGCGCGCCGCTGCCTCGTATCTTGCGGGACAACGGGTACAGCACGGCGGCGTTCGGCAAGTGGCACCTGACCCCCGACGGGCAGCAGGGCCCGGCCGGGCCGTTCGACCGGTGGCCGACCGGCTGGGGGTTCGACTACTTCTACGGCTTCCTCGGCGGCGGAGCCAGCCAGTGGGATCCGTGCCTGGCGGAGAACCAGAAGATCATCGGAACGGAGCCGGAGTACTACGACAAGGAGAACCCTTACTACCTTCCGGACGCGATGGCCGGCAAGACGATCGAGTGGCTGCACGGGGTCCGGGCCCAGGACGCCCGCAAGCCGTTCTTCATCTACTTCTCCACCGGCTGCAGCCACGCCCCCCACCACGTGGCGAAGGCCTGGGCCGACAAGTACAAAGGCAAGTTCGACCAGGGGTGGGACAAACTACGGGAGGAAACCTTCGCGCGGCAGAAGGCGCTCGGCGTGATACCCGCCGATGCCGAGCTGACGCCCAGGAACGAAGCGTTCCCCGCCTGGGACGAGATCCCGGACAAGCTGAAGGCCTTCTACGCCCGCCAGATGGAGGTGTACGCGGGCTACTCCGAGAACGCCGATCACAACGTCGGCCGCGTGATCGACGCCATCGACGAGCTCGGCGAGCTGGACAACACACTGATCATCTGGATCTGGGGCGACAACGGCGCCAGCATGGAGGGCACCGTCACCGGCTCGTTCAACGAGCTGACCATGCAAAACGGCATCCCGCTCACCGACGAGATGCAGCTCCAGCTGTCCGAACGCTACGGCGGCATCGAGGCCTGGGGCGGCGAGCTCATGGATCCGCACTACGGCGCGGCGTGGGCGTGGGCAGGCAACACCCCGTTCCAGTGGGGCAAGCAGGTGGGCTCACACCTGGGCGGTACACGCAACCCGATGGTCATCCACTGGCCACAGCGGGTTACCGGCGCCGGCGGGCTCCGCTCGCAGTTCACACACGTCACCGACGTCGCGCCCACCATCCTCGACATCGCCGGCATCCCCGTCCCTTCGTCGGTAGACGGGATCGATCAGGAGCCGATGCACGGCGTGACATTCACCGGCACGCTGACCGACCCGGCGGCGCCCGAGCGGCACACCCAGCAGTACTTCGAGACCGTCGGCAACAGGGCGATGTATAAGGACGGCTGGTGGCTGGCGATGCGGACCCCGCGGATCCCGTGGGTCCTCACCCCCGCAGCCCTGAAACCGTACGCGCCCGGCGTCTGGGACCCGGACAGCGATCCGGTCGAGCTGTATTACCTGCCCGGCGATTTCAGCCAGGCGCACGACCTGGCGGCCGAGCATCCAGAAAAGGTCGCCGAGCTGAAGGAGCTGTTCTGGGCCGAGGCCGAGCGGTACAAGGTGCTGCCGCTGCTGGCGACCCTGTCCACCTTCTTCGGCATGCTGCCGCCGCTGCCAGAGCAGTCCAGGTTCGAGTTCCGCGGGGACGTCCAGAACGTGCTGTCGGGGATGATCCCGCGGATCTACAACCACTCCTATGCGATCAGCGCCGACCTGGTGATCCCCGAAGGCGGCGCCGAAGGGGTAATCGTGGCCGAGGCCGACCACCTGGGCGGGTTCTCCCTCTTCGTCGACGGCGGCAAGCTCACCCACACCTACTCAATGATGGGCGTCTTCGTCTACCGGCAGCAGGCCGATGAACCGCTCCCAACGGGTGAGGTGAACGTCCGGATGGAGTTCGCCGCCGACGCGCCCAAACCCGCCACCGGCGGCGAGGTGACCCTGTACATCAACGACACACCTGTCGGCAAGGGCCGCATGGACCACACCGTCCCGGTCCGCTTCTCCGGCTATGCCGGCATGGACATCGGCCGCGACAACGGCGGCGTGGTCGATCGCGGCTATGAGGACCGCAAGCCGTTCCCGTTCACCGGCACGATCAAGAAGGTGGTCTTCGACGTCAAGCCACACCTGGCCGACGAGGACGAACTGCACGCGGCTGCCCACCACGGGGACGCGGCGCACGCGCTTGCACAGTGAGGCCTGCCCGTCCGGCTTAAGGAGGTTCGCAATGAAGTTCGACGACGAGACGATCGACGTGCTGATCGGCGGCTACCTGTCCACCGACGCCGCCCACGACGACTACGAGGCCGCACTGGCCAGCGGCGGCTACCTGCACGGCGCGGTGGTGGTCAGCAAGGACCTCCAGGGCAACCTGTCGGTGGAGCAGACCGACCACATGGTCCGCGAGGGCGCCGCCGGCCTGGGCGCCGTCGGATTCGCGGTCGGGCTGTTCGCCCCGCCGCTGCTGGCCGCGACCGCGGTCGGCGCGGTGATCGGCGCTGGGGCCGGCAAACTGCTGCATCGCAGGACCGCCAGCAAACTCGAGGAACAGGCCGGGGACACCATACCGATCGGCGGCGCCGGCCTGATCCTCGCCTACCCGCACTCCGCAGCCGCCAAGGTCGAACCCGCCGTGACCCGCGCCATCAAGAAAGTCGTCGGCGAAGCAGAAGGCCATCACGTGCAAGCCCTCAAGGGCGCGATCGCCGACGCGCAACAGAAGATGGCCGACAGCGGCACCTGACACCAGATGGAGGGCTGTCAGGTGATCCTGCCAGCCCTGCCCATCCACCCGGCGGGGGCGATGCCCCGCTGGCACGAGATCTTATGAGACTGCGGTGGCGGCCCGGGAGGGACGATGGGTCAAGCAATCGGCGGCATCCTGCCGCTGGCGATCGCCGTCGACATCAGCGTGCTGGCCATCATCGCGGTCATCCTGATGCTGATCACGCCCAAGGCGCGCAGCAACGGCTCCGCGTTCGTGGCGGGCTGGGTACTTGGGCTCATAGTCGTCGCCGGGCTGGTACTCATCATCGCCAACGCGGCCGGTGTCTCCAGCAGCAGCGGCCCGTCCACCGCGGCATACGCCATCAAGCTGACATTGGGGGTGTTCCTCTTGCTCCTGGCGGTCAGGCAGTGGCGCAGCCGGCCCGGGCCCGGCGAGCAGGCCCCGGCACCGAAGTGGATGGCGGCCCTGGACAGCTTCACCCCGGTCAAATCGCTCGGCCTGGGTGCGGCAATGTCGGGGGTGAACCCCAAGAACCTTGCCCTGTCCGCCGCCGCGGCGATGTCCATCGCGCAGACCGGCCTGCCCGGCGGCCAGCAGGCGGTGGTCCTCGCGGTTTTCGTCGTGGTGGGCACCGTGGCGGTCGCAGCGCCGCTGGTTGTCTACCTGGTTCTCGGCCGCAAGGCGGACAGCATGCTGAACGGCTGGCATGAATGGCTGGCCGCCAACAATGCGGCAATCATGCTCGTAGTCTTCCTCGTCTTCGGGTTCGTGCTCATCGGGCAAGGCATCGCCGGCCTGTCCTGAGGAGCTGGTGACGGGGTCATCTTCGCTGACGAGAGGGAGGCAGGCATGGCGAGCCGTGATCGGCCAGGAGACGGCTGGACAATTGTTCTCAGGCGCCAGCCGGCCCGTATCGTGGCGGGCCGGCCGGAAGGCGGCTACACCAACCTGTTTGAGCTCATCTGCTGCGACTGCGGCGATCACCCCGACCAGGATTATTCGGAGGTCTCACCCGAGCTTCAGCGGGTCCGCGGGCCATACTCCGTCCCGGCCGGTATAGCAGCGTACAAGAGGCACCTCAGGCTGCACCGCCACCCGGCCCACGCCACCCGTGCGGGGATGATGACCGATGCTGGCTGACCTGCGATGAACGCCGAGTTCTTCGCACTGGCGTTCGTCGCGGCGCTGAACCCCAAACTGCTGGCCCTGGATCTGCTGCTGATCGAGAACCGGCGGCCGCGGGCGATGTTCCTGAGCGTCCTGCTCGGCGGCCTGACCGTGGCCCTGACGATCGGCCTGCTGGACGTGCTCGTCCTCCACGCCGATGCCATCAGCTCCCAGAAAACGGTCAGCGCGGGCGTCGACCTGGCCCTCGGCCTGGTCCTGCTCGCCGTCGGCGGGCTGGTCACCACCGGGCGCCTGCACGGCCGGCGCAAGGCACCAGTCCCGGCCGAGGACAACCAACCGGAGCTGCCCGAAAAGACCGAAGAAGAAGGACGGCTGGGCACAGCGGGTGCTGGCCGAGCCCCGGCTCGGGCTCGCCATGCTGATCGGTGCACTGTGCGGCATCCCTGGCGCCGCTTACCTCAGCGGGCTGCACATTCTGGTCACCAGCAAATCCTCGACCGCCAACCAGGTCGTCGGCGTCGTCCTGTTCGTCCTCATCGAGTTCTCGCTGATCATCATCCCGTTCGTGCTCCTGCAACTGCGGCCCGAGGCGACCAAGGCGCGGCTCGAGAACAGCCCACGACTGGCTGCTGGGCCACGCCCGCCAGCTGATGATTTACACCGCCCTGATCCTGGGCGCCTACCTGGCCATCAGCGGCCTGGTACGCCTGGCCTGATGCGGGGATGACCAGCGGCGTGGCTGTCCCATCGTGGGGCCTGGCGGGTCTGATGCCCTGATCGCGGGGCGATGGCAGGAGGTAGGACGTTGGTGAGTGGCCTGGCTCAAGCCGATATCACGCGGATGCGTGACCAGTTGTTCTTCGAGGGCGCGGAACGCGGCCGCCGGCTGAGCCGTTTTGGCTGTTGCTGCCGCTGTCGGCGGTGATCGCCACCGGCGGGGTGGTGAGCGACTCGACGGCCACCGTGATCGGGGCCATGATCGTCGCCCCGCTGATGACCCCGATCCTGGGGATCGTGCTGGCGGTGGCGCTGGCCGATGGGGCCAACCTGCGCCGGTGCGTCGTGCTGGTCGTGGCCGGCGCCGCCGCCGTGGTGGGGATCAGCTGGCTGCTGGGCCTGTTCGTCCCCTACCCGATAGTTGCTGCCACCAACAGCCAGGTGGCCGCCCGGGTCACTCTCCAGATCGCCGACCTGGTGGCGGCTCTGGCCACCGGGGCGGTCGGCTCCGTGGCCCTGGCCCGGTCCGATATCTCCGACACCTTGCCCGGTGTGGCCATCGCCATCTCCTTGGTGCCGCCGCTGGCCGTCGTCGGGCTGACCCTGGAGTCCGGCGCCCCCCGCCAGTCTCTGGCCGCGTTCTTGCTGTTCATCACCAACGTCGCCGCCATCCTGGCCAGCGGCATCGTGGTCATGGCCCTCTACCGGGTCCGCCGGGTCTCCGCCCAGACGCAGACGGCTTCTCCGGCATTCCATTACCGCGGCGCCGTGGCCGTCATTGCCGCCCTCCTGCTGGTGGTGATCGTCCCCTTGTGGATCAGCTCGGACCGGATCTACAAGACCGCCGTGCGGCAAAGCGACGTGCAGGCGGTGGCCGACCACTGGGCCAGCGACGCGGGCTGGTCGGTAGTCGGTGTCACCGCCACCGGCGACCAGGTGCTGGTCGAGGCCACCGGGCCCAGCCCCGCCCCCGGCCTCGCCCTGCTCCGCCGCGACCTCAACGCGGCCGGCCTGAAAGGACTCAACGTGCGAGTCAGCCTGGTCCCGGCCAGCTACCAGCCCCTGCCAGGATAGGCGGCAGGGGTGCCGAGGTTACGGCTCGCCGGCCAGGAACGGGTGGTGGTGGTAGCCGGACTCGTCCAGGACGGCGACGGTCGACTCGGGAACTTCGATGAAGGCCCCGGGCAGGTCGTTCAGCGGCTCCGAGACCACGACGTGGGCACGCTTACCGAAGACCCGCAGCCGCTCGATGTCGGGGTACATCTCTTGCAGCGTGGCGATATCGGCAGAATGGAACAGGGTACGCGTCTGCCGCTGTGACGAATACCGGAAGGCCCACACGGTGATGCCATCGGAGACTGCGACGGTCCCCTGCATCGGGAACTTCACCCCGTGCTGGTGACCGGCCGACTCCACCGCCTGGATGGCCTTCGCCATCGCAGCTATGGGATCCTCCCGCAAACCCAGGGTCAGCGCGAGGTGGAACAGAACCTCAGAGTCCGTGGTCCCGTTGATATGGGGGTACAGCGACGGGTCGACGGCGAAGGTCAGGTCACGCTTCACCGAGCCGAACCCGGCGAGGGCACCGTTGTGCATGAACAGCCAGTTCTCGAACCGGAACGGGTGACAGTTGGTCTGCTGAATCGGCGGGCCAGCCGCGGCGCGAACGTGGCTGAAGAACAACGGAGACTCGATGGCCTGAGTGAGCTCGCGCAGGTTCAGGTCATTCCATGCGGGTTCGGTGCTGCGGAAGACGCCGGGAACATTCCCCGCTCCCGGGCCCGCCGGGTACCAGCCGAAGCCGAAGCCGTCACCGTTGACCGTCTCGGCTCCGAGCGGAGAATCCAGCGACTGCGCAACCAGCGAGTGCTGCGGGTGCAAGACCAGCTCCGACGGCCGCAACGGCTCCCCGGAGTACGCCAGCCAACGGCACATGATGTGGACCTCCTCGACTCTGCGCGCCGGGAATGAGGGCTCTATTCAGCGCCTGTCCGCGCGAGCTTTAAGGCGCTTGCGGTACCAGAGGACGTCCGTTCCTGATGGGAAGTCCTCGACGCAACCCACCAGTTCGTAGCCGTTCCGCTCATAGAGAGCCCGGGCCTGAAAGGCGTAGGTGAAGTGGACGGTCTGCGAGCACCCGCGCGCCGCCGCCTCGGCTTCGGCGGCGGCGAGGAGCCGCGTCGCGAGGCCACATCCGCGGCGACTCGGCTCCACCCAGAGGCTCTGCAGTTCACAGCAGTCGCCCCAGGTCCACCCGCTAATGCCGGCTACGACCGTGCCAGCGTCACGCACGAAGATCGCCAGGTCGACTTCGCCGCCGAGTCCCATGGCGGCGGACGCCTCACGACGGATCTGTGTTTCGAGGACGTCGATGTCGGCCGGATCCGGATCGTCCTCGACATGGAACTCCATAGCGACCGGCTCGTCAGATGCCGACGATCTGCTCGATCAGCCCCAGGTCGTCGAAGTAGGTCCGGAAGGACCGGATCTTCCCCTCGCGGAAGTCGGCCACGGTGACGCCGGGCAGCTGGACGTGCCGTCCGGTTGCTTCCAGCACGCTATCTTCGCCGAGCACCAGTGGCCCCGTGTGATCGGCTTCGACAAGCCATTCGGCGACCGCCTTGTTGCCCACTTCGTCGAGTCCCCGGAACATGATCACGACGTTGGAGAACGCTACTTCACGCAGAGCGGACAGGCCAGCCAGTGCTGTCAGCCCTGACACGCTGGCGTACGGTGACCAGCCGACGACGTCATCGGTGAACAGGGTCTCCAGATCAACCGATGCGTCACCGGCCTCGGCCTTGATAGCGTCCGACAGCACCTCTTTGCGCGATCTGCTCATGTCAGCCCCCTGTTCCTGCCGGGAATCGATCTGTTCAGCATCTGCTGGCAATCCGGCATGCGTTCAGGTCCCGAGTATTTTCGCCTTGGCCGCGGTGAACTCTTCGTCGGAGAGCGCGCCCGAGGCGTGCAACTGGGCGAGGTGCTCGATCTCGTCGGCCGGGTCCGCCGGAGGGGGCGCATACTGCGCCTGGCCCTGGTTGTCGTCGGCAGGCGCCTGGGCCTGCTGGTCGTCGGCAGGTGCCTGGTCGTCGGCCTGCTGCTGCTCCCCGGCCCTCTAGGCCGCGTGGTGAGCCACCGCCGCTCCGCCCACTGCTCCGACAACGAGGGCCCGCCGCCTCACCCGTCTCCTGAAACCCATGGAGAGCTCCTTCCCGTTCGTCCGGCCGACTTGCGTCTGTCTGGACAACGCCCTTCCATCGTCGCATCAGCAGTCCAGACGAACTATCCGCATTCGGCACACGCACGCTCAATTCTGTCTGCCTCGGGGGCAAAGACTCTGAGATCCGCTGTTCCCGGTCTGGAACTACATTCACGCGTCATTCATGACCGATCCACTCCCTCCAGGCGGGCATTGGCGCCTGCCAGAACTCCAGTCACCCAGCGGGGCTACGATGCTGACGTGCGGACGCCGATCAGGAACCCGCCGGACCCGATGTACGCGGAGTTCGAAGTACACCGGACGATGATCTGCGACCGCGTCCGCACCGAGGCCTTCCGGCGCGCGATCGACGCGGTGGTGCGCCCCGGCGACATCGTTCTCGACGTCGGGGCCGGCAGCGGCATCCTGAGCGTGTTCGCGGCGCGGGCCGGTGCTGCGCGCGTCTACGCGATAGAGCGGACCTCGGCCGCCGTCCTGGCGCAGGAGCTTGCCGCCGCGAACGGGGTCGCCGAGATCGTCCAGGTGATCCACGGCGACGTCATGGACCTCGAGCCGCCGGAGCGTGTCGATGTGATCGTCTCGGAGTGGCTCGGCGGGTTCGGGATCGACGAAGGGATGCTTGTTCCGGTCATCGCCGCCCGTGATCGCTGGCTCAAGCCGGGCGGGGTCATGATCCCCCGCCTGGTCATGGCGTGGGCCGCGCTGGTGCACGACCGCTATCTCGAGGAGATGGTGGAGTTCCTGCGGGACAACCCGTACGGCCTCAGGTTCGACGACCTGGTCGAGAAGACCGTCAACGAGATCATCTATTCCGGCACCTTCCGGCACCTCGCGGCGGGTGACAAGCGCTCGGCGGCGAGCCAGCTGTGGACGACGGACGCGGGCCTGATCCCGCTTCAGCAGGCGCAGGCGCCTCACCAAGCCGAGATAGTGCTCCCCGTCCGCGACTACGGGACGGCCAACGCGCTCGCACTGTGGTTCAGCGCCGAACTCGCGCCCGGCATCTCGCTCTCCGTGGGACCCGGCGACCCGCCGACGCACTGGGGGATGACGACCGCCCCACTGCGCTCGCCCGTGGAACTCACGCCCGGTATGTTGGTCCGCGCCAAAGTGAGGACCGCCCCAGCCCGGCCGGCCGGGACATGGACGAACTGGGCCATCGCGCTGCCAGGCGCCGACTGGGAGGAGCACGACGAGCAGGCGGTCTGGCAGGAGATCGACGGCCCTCGCTGACTTCGGGGCTCAGTTCGCGGCCGCTTGGGATCGATCCGCTCGATGGCTGAGGGTGTGTCTGGGTGACTCGCCGAATAGCGCCCGGTATTGAGCAGCGAAGCGGCTGAGGTGCCAGAAGCCCCAATCCGTCGCGGCACGGCTAACGGCGCCGCGTAGCTGGGGTCCTTCGACGAGTTCGCGCCGTACCGCGTGGAGCGCGGTGACACGCAGGTAGGCGGTCGGCGACATCTGGTAGCACTCGTAGAAGGCGGAGCGGACTCGCCGCTCTGACACGCCTGACGCTTCGCAGAGGTCAGCGAGTGTCACGTTCTGGTACCGCCATTTCCTCGCGTAGGCCTCGCAGGTACGAGCGATCTTCGCGCTCGTGTGACGAGCGGATCGATACGGCGGGCTGCCCCCGGCTGGCTGGGTTGTTGCCGACGCCATGGTGGCCTCCCGAACCGCTACCGCCGGGCCGTTGACCCGGTCCTTACCTACGCCTTCACCATCCACCTAGTGGCATGCAGCGGCATCGCCTCAACGGGGTGAAACCGCTCTGCGGGCTGGTCCGCCCGGGTCACTGGCCGCAAAGGCCACAGCTTCATCGGGTACTTCATCTTCAGCCTGTTCTTCTTCCCGGCCGCGCTCATCGTCGACTACTTCGTCCCACCCAGGGTTGCGGCTGTCCACTAGTGCACAGTGCGGGGCCAAGGCACCACTCCTGCCTGTACAGCACAGCCGAGAAGGCGGGCCCGCAGGGCTTGCTTGCCTGACCGGCCCTGCCCTTGCCCGGGCGCCCATCACCGTGTACGCGGAGTGGACGGCAGAAGCAAGCCACCGTACGAACGGCTCTTCGGGGTGATGGAGGCCCGGCGGCCGGAGCCCGGATCAGGTAGCCCGGGCCGCACCTGCACCGCTGACCGGGCGTGAAGGCCGCGCGGCCCGGCGGCCACGATGCCTGCGCGCTCACTCCCCCCGCGCGGTCCCGTCCGCCTCCGCCTCGGCTTCCATCTTCGCCAGCCGGGTGTAGTAGTCCGGGAACTCATTGAGGTGGGCCCGCGCGATCTTCGCCGTCATGATCACGTCATCGCCGGTGACATTGGTCTGCGGGTCGGCCGTGCCGTGCTCAAGCTCGACGTCCATCCCCATCCGGAACTGCTCGAGGCTGAACGGGCAAGCATCCCAGTCGATACCGATCCGCTCGCCCGCGGCGCGGGCCTGGTCGAGGGTGAAGCGATCGTGCGGACTCATGTCCTCACACTAAACGCTCGCACTACTGACTCAGACCCCTGTCGTCAGCCGGGTGACGGCGATGTTGTGGACGTGAGAGTGCGGTAGGCCGTGCGGGCCACAGTCCTCACCCGGTGCAGGTGAGCCGCTGCCGCCGCGGCGGAGCGCGAGGATAGTCCAATGGCTCCACCAGCAGACCGCTCCGCGTCGAGCCACCCGGATGCGCCGGGCCCGCCCGGGCCGCCCCAGCAACCGGACCCGGTGGCCCTGCTGCGCAGCCGGAGCTATCTGATGCTGCTGGTTTTGGCGGCGGTCCTGGGTGTGCCGATCTCCGCCGCCGCTTACGGCTTCCTGGCCCTGGTCAGTTATCTGCAGAAGGAGATCTTCACGCACCTGCCGCACGGGCTCGGTTTCTCCACCGAGCCGGTGTGGTGGCCGCTGCCGGTCCTGGCCGTCGGCGGGGTGCTGGCGGGCCTGGCCATCCAATACCTGCCGGGGAGAGGCGGGGCCTCACCGGCGGGCGGCTTCGCCGTGCATGGCGCGCCGACCCCGATCCAGCTTCCCGGTGTCATCTTCGCCGCGCTGGCGACCCTGGTCTTCGGCGCCGTGCTCGGCCCCGAGATGCCGCTCATCGCCATGGGCGGTGGCCTGGCTGTGCTGGCCACCCGGGCCGCCCGGCGGCGGCCGGTGCCCGAGCAGGGGGTCAAGGTGCTGGCCGCCGCCGGGAGTTTCGCGGCCATCGCCACGCTGCTGGGCTCGCCCCTCACCGGCGCGTTCCTGCTGATGGAGGCGACCGGGCTGGGCGGGCCGATGCTGGGGCTAGTGCTGCTGCCGGGCCTGCTGGCGGCGGGAATCGGCTCGCTCATCTTCATCGGCCTGGACAACCTGACCGGGCTGGGCACGTTCTCACTGGCCCTTCCCGGCCTGCCCAGTTTCGGCCAGCCCACCGTGGCCGAATTCGGCTGGGCGATCGTGATCGGGCTGGCCGCCGCCCTGGTCGGGCCTGGCATCCGGTGGCTGGCGCGCTTCCTGCAGGCCTATGCCGACAAGTGGACCATGCTCGTCGTCCCACTGGCGGGCGTGACCGTCGCCGCGCTCGCGATCATTTACGCGGAGGCGACTGGCAAGGCAACATCCGACGTGCTCTTCTCGGGACAGAATGAGCTCGACCCGCTCATCACGCACGCCGCCAGCTACTCCGTGGGCGCGCTGGTGCTGCTGCTGGTCTGCAAGGGGCTCGCCTACGGGGTTTCGCTGAGCAGTTTCCGGGGCGGGCCCATCTTCCCGGCCATGTTCATCGGCGCGGTCGGTGGCATGGCGCTCTCTCACCTGCCTGGGCTGCCGCTGATAGCTGGTGTCGCGATGGGCATCGGCGCGATGTCTGTAGTGATGCTCACCCTGCCGCTGACCTCGGTCCTGCTCGCCACGCTGCTGCTGGCCTCGGACGGCCTGGCCGTCATGCCGCTGGTGATCGTAGCGGTCGTCGTCGCCCACGTGGCCGCCGCCCGGATCGCGCCCCGCCCCGCCGCACAGCCGGCGGGAAGCGAACAGGCGGGCAGCGGCGCTCACTTGACTACCCCCCGCTGATCACCAATGCCGGAGGCTGCCTACCCAGCTCACCCACGGCATCGAAAATGGCCGGTGATCCCTACCAGGAACTGCCGCGGGCCAAGCGCAAGCGCCTCATCTTCCGGGCGGTGCTGCACAGTCTCCTGACCACAACCGTACTCATGGTCCTCTACTGCACGCTATCGCTGCACCGGCCGCGGAGTACCCGCGCAGCCGCCCGCCCGCCGGCCCTCGATGCGGACCCGCGCCAGGCTGGTCGATGCAGGCCATCTGGGCAGGTCGCTGACCGCTAGATGCCGACCCTCGCTGGCGGTGACCGAACGCGAGCCCACCCCCGCAGCATCATCAGGAGCGACCGGATGATCGACCTGAGTCGGCTTGACCTGGAGGAGATCGCCACCGCACTGTCGGACCAGACCAACTACGAGCACCACTAGCTGATCAATCCACAGACCGGCGAGATCGTGTTCTGGACCGCCGAAGGCGGGATCGACGGCCAGACCCCTGTCGACCTCGACGACCTAGACCTGCTCGATTAGACAGACTCATGACCTCTTGCCTGCCGCCAAGCTACTCAGGCAAGGCTGACCTGGGCGATCTATCGGGCTCCTGCCGGTCGGGAGGCTCAATGGCAGGAGCCGACCTGCCCCTCAAAGTGCCCCTCAGCAAGGGTGACGGTCACCGGTTTAGCGTTCGAATCACACCGCTTGAACTGGAGTGGAGCTAAGGGGACTCGAACCCCTGGCCTCTTGCATGCCATGAATCACTCCGGCATTTCGCGACCAGGGCAAATGCGGCCTGGCCAGGCCGTTCGCTAGCTCACACAAGCTGAGACTGGCTCAGACAAGCACTCGCTAGCGGCATTCTGCCCCTCAAACTGCCCCTCTCAATGATCTCCCGGTGAGTGCTCGAACTACCCCGTTCTCACAGCCGTCGCCTCTGCCCTCGAGGGCCCAGGCGGCCAAGGCTGCGCCCCGTCAGGGACCACGGCCGGCTCCCCGCCGCAACCGTCTACAGGCCCCGGCATGCACGGGTTCTTCTGGCCGGTATTCCCTATCACCGGATGAGGCATTGGTGTGGTGGTGAACGCATGGGACGTCCACTGGCGGCATCCGATCACCGAGGCCGAGATCCAGCGCGAGATCGAGCACGAGGACAAGCAAGGTTGAGCAGAACGGCCCGTTGGGGGCAGCGATACCAGCCTCGCTAGTCACCGCTCACCGGACAGTCCTGGGTCAAAGAACTGCGACCAGTGGTAAGCCAGCGCACGCGATTGGTGACGTTCGTCCCTTGGCAGGTGGCCGGTTTCAGGGCAAGCCTGAAGCGCACAGGTGCGCAAGCACCGCCGCACTCGTTTCAGCACACAGAGGAGTCATGGTGCTGGTGAAACAGGCCACGGCGGAGTTCCTGGCCAAGAAACGAATCGCGGTGACCGGAGTGTCCCGCACACCCAAGGACCACGGCGCCAACGTCGTCTACAAGCGGCTGCGCGACCGCGGCTACCAGGTATTCGCGATCAACCCCAACACCGGCCAGGCCGAAGGAGACCGGTGCTACCCCGACCTGAAGTCGGTCCCAGACGGTATCGATGCGGTGGTGATCGGCACCAGGCCCGAGACCGCCGAGGCCACCATGCGCGAATGCGCCGAGCTGGGCATCAAGCACGTGTGGATGCACCGCGGGCCGGGCGCCGGCAGTGTGTCCGCCGCAGCCACCGACTACGGCCGGCAGCACGGGATCACCGTGATCGACGGGGGCTGCCCGCTGATGTTCAACCCCACCGCCGATACCGGGCACAAGATCATGCGGCTCATATTCGCAAGCCATGTCCCCAAGCAGGTATGAGGCCGCGCCATCGACCGCAGCCAATCAGGAGATCACGACGGGCAGCCGAGGAGCCGACCGTGCACCACTCCGACATCTCGTCCCGGCCGATCTCGGCACTGGCGCATATAAGGGTCACGATGCTCCGCGCTGGAGGTGGCCTCGCACGCCCGTGTGCCCGGACGGTGATCCAGCTGCCCTTCGCCTGGCCGCAATCCCCCCCACGACGCCCGCGCCGACCCGCCGGTCCCGCCACCGCGATCGTGCAACTGGTCAAGCGCAAGCCATGGCTCGCCGTGAGACTGCTCGGCCGCGACATTCCGGAACCTCGTGACCCCCGCGCGGGCTGAAGGCGGCCAGACAGCCGCATCGGCCCACGACCCCAAAGGAGCGCACATGAGCGACCAGCCTCCGGAGGCGCAACCCCCGGTGCAGATGCCAGCGGCAGCGCAGCCGGACCATGATGCGAGGCCCGTGGCGAGGCCTGGCCCGCCGCAGGCGCTCGCCCCGCCGCAGATGCCCGCCGCCGAGCGCGTCCGCCTCGCGGCCCGTCGGCGGGATGAGACCGATTACATCTTCAACTACTGGTCGGCGCTGGGCTGGACCATCCTGACCTTCGGGATCTACGGGTTCTACGTCTTCTACCAGCTCATCCGCCGGATGCGGGATCACAACGCCCGCCGGCTCGAACTCCTCGACGCGGCAACCACCGTGGCGTGGGAACAGGCCGGGCGGCAGGGCCTTCAGCAGGAAATGGCACCTTCCTTCGAGCGGACTGCCGGTCACCTGGCGGTGCTGCGCCAGATGACCGGCGACTTCCGTGAACCCGTCATCTGGCTGGTGCTTGCCATCGTGGCCCGCGGTATCGCCGAAATCGTCGCGTTCGTGCTACTCGACCAGGACCTCATCAAACACAGCCAAGCCGAAGCCGGCGCCGGCCACGAGCTGTCGGTGATCTACGGCCGGCTCGGCCAGCACCTGCCCTCTCCCGATCAGGACCAGGTGAAGCGGCCGGACAACTACGTCGGCCGGATCGTAGCCACGATCTTCACCTTCGGCATCTACATGTTCTGGTGGTTCTACAACCAGATGGACGAGCCGAACAAGCACTTCACCACCAACTGGGCTCAAGAAGACCACCTCGTGAACGCCGTCGACGCGGTCAGCTGACCCACCCGCGGCACGCCAAGCCACGGCAGCCCTGGCCCAACCGGACCGGGCCCTTGCCCGGGATTGCCGGTGGCGCCCGCCAGCCTGGACGCAGCCGCATCGATGCCAAGGAGCGGAAGGGTCTCGCCGAGCCGGCGGGCAGCCGGGTACTGAGCCGCGAGTTTCTAATCTCTAGCCAGTAGATCGGGGAGCCACAGTCGAGCACATGAAGACTTCCTCGGTGACGGTCATGAGCGCGGAAGCTGTGCCCGGTGCTGCTGCGCTTCCCTGGAGCCGGGGTCCGCGCGGACCGCCGCTTCGATCCGCTCGTAGGCTGCCGGTCGTCGTACTCCCAGTCGCCACGACCGGGCCGTCCTCGGTCTCCACCGCCAACCAGGCGGCGCGCCATGGCGGAGCTGGACCGGCCAGCAGGCGGGTGCGGAAGAAGTCATGAGAGACCGGCAGGCTCTCGCTGACCGCCCGATACACGCGCATCCGGTGGAGCACACCCTTACTACCGCACCACTCACGTTGGCAGCCTCCGCCCGCCGGACCCACTCCACTCGCGGGTCAGATGAGTGAGTCGATTCCAGCCCAATGTCGCAGTCGTAGCTACCCTTCCTCATGTGATCGAGACCGATGCCTATTGCCCGGATGCAGCTCGGCACGCAGTTGAAACAGCCGCGCTGACAACAGACGGCCGATACAGGTAAGCGGCACGGCGTGCGTTCTCTGTTCGGTGAGTGACTACGTTCGGTGACAAGAGTGCGCGTAGTCATAGGTCAATGACTTCTCCGTGCCCGCCGCCCACGTGCACGCCTATGGGCGCTGGCTGGCTTGGCCGGGCTCTACGATCCAGGCATGGCGTTTGACGAACTGCTGGCGGACCGGGTCCGCACCTGCATTCAGCAGGTCGCCGGGGTCAGCGAGAAGAAGATGTTCGGCGGCCTGGCCTTCATGACCGATGGCCACTTGACCGTAGGCGTATACAGCGATGGGCTCATCGCGCGGATCGGCGCGCAGGCCATGGACGCGGCGACTGCCGAGTCGGATGTGCGGCCCTTCGGCACGACCAGCCGGCCGATGCGCGGCATCATCGTCATCGATAGTGCCGTGCTGGACGGCAAGGCGCTAGACCGCTGGATCGGGCAGGCCCGCAACTACGTCGCAGGCCTGCCACCAAAGTAGCGCAGTCCCCCGGCACCCGCAGCAGCCGCCACCCCGGCTGATAGACGCGCGGAACGCGGCTGATGCGCGCATTCTCGCGCAAGGTTGCGATGGATACTTATGCAGGCCGTTGACTGCTCAGCCGCTGACTGCTCAGTAGTCGAACCCAAGGGACCGCCGCCCCGCGAGCGAGGCCTTGCTTCCGCTCACCTAACCGCTCTGTGCGGATGCGACTGATATCGAATCCCGGCAGAGGCAGTCCAGATTGATCGTTCGGCGTGGCTGGAATGTAGTCTGTCGGCCGGCAGAGCGCCGCCGCATCCGCTCCCGCCGCCAGCCGACGCTGGGGCTATATGTTGATGATACGAATCCGGTGGGAGGCGGGTCGCTCCGCAGGGCGTTGACCGTCAAGACCGGGCCACTAAATCCCGGGAGCCACGGGCCCCCGGCCCGCCGCGCTGAGCCTGTCCTGCTTCCTTGGGTCGGAGAACACGATCTGGACTGCGAAGTGGCTATACGCGAGAGCCAAAGCGGAGTAATGTAACCAATACTCCGGACCCAGGTGGCTGTATCTGCAATTAAGCACATGCAGCGTGGAGGGCCCTGATTTTCCAGGAGTGTCTCGTGATCATAATCATCGTGCTCGTCATCCTGGTCGCAGCGGCGATCGTCGGCGCGGCCAGACTCCTCGGCGACGGCCGCAATAAGGGTGCGTTCACACCAGCGGTGTCCGCGCTGACTGCGTTCGTTGTGATCTTTGCGTTGGCGGGCTTTCCAGGAGCGGCGACCGCTGGCACCAGGACTGTGGGCGAAGCCGTCGCGGGCCATGTGCCCGGACAAGCGTCGAGCTGCACGCCTCTTTCGGGCACCACGTGCTCACCACTCAGTTACAACGGCGGGCAAGTTGAGAAAACTAACGCTAACTACCTGATCTTCTGGGGTCCGAAAGGCAGCTTCCCGGCAGGTTATCAGAGTCTCATGAAGCAGTTCTTCAACGACGTCGGCGGTTCTGGGCTGTACAACAATCTAACACAATACTATGAAACATCCGGCGGCACCCAGAACCATATCCAGAATAGCACTCATCTGGCGGCTGCCGTGGATGACTTTGCGGCATTTCCCAAAGACTGCACAGACTCCGTACCTGGCATCGGCTCGAACTGCGTCAGCCAGGGCGATATTGAAAGTCAGATCAGGGCCGCCATCGACAATTACAACTGGCCAATGGGCCTGTCGGCAATGTACTGGCTGTTCCTGCCTCCAGGAGAGGGTACCTGCGGGAACTTCTTTTTTATTCAGAAAGGCTGCTTCGGCACCGGATCCAACTCATATTGCGCATATCATGACTTCACAACGCATTACCACTTGTCCGGCGCGAAAATAGTGTATGCAGTGATGCCGTACTATGGCAGCGCACACGCGTGTATTGACAACCCTGGAACACCGAATGGCAACGCAGCTTGGGATTCAGAACTCAGCGGCGTAAGCCATGAGCTAATGGAAGCGGTGACCGATCCGCTCGGTGACGCCTGGTACGGTACTGGCGGGCAGGCCGATGAGATAGGGGACAAGTGCAACTGGGACTACACCGGCGCGGGTCTGGATCTCGGCGCCGCGGACCAGTACTGGCACGGCCACTACTACCTCCTGCAGGGAGAGTGGAGCAACAAGGCGCCATCGAACCCCGCCGACCAGGGCCGCCGGTGCGTTTCCGTCGGCCCGGTGCCGTACGCCACCGCAGATTCCGTGCCCGCGAGCGGCCCTCCCGGTGATGCAATCACTATTGACGTACAGAGCGCATCGCCAGGAGCGGCCCTAACCGCGGAATACGTGACGGGTACCCGCCCCGCGACGGCCGCTTTGTGCTCGTTCACTGTCCTCGGGGACGGGACAGGTTCCTGTCAGGCGAACATTCCTACAGCCCCGGCTGCAGGAGCGACCGGCACGCATACCATCACGCTTGTTACCGGCTCACCTCCGACGAAGGTAACAAGCACCCACTTCACGCTCACCTACTACGCCTACGTCGCCAACTCCGGCGACAACACGGTGACCCCGATCAGCACCGCCACCAATACCGCCGGGACCCCGATCCCCGTCGGTGCCAATCCACAGGCCATCGCGGTCACCCCCGACGGGGCCACGGTCTACGTCGCTAACTCCGGCGACAACACGGTGACCCCGATCAGCACCGCCACCAATACCGCCGGGACCCCGGTCCCCGTCGGTGCCAATCCACAGGGCATCGCGGTCACCCCCGACGGGGCCACGGCGTACGTTACCAACTTCCAGGGCGGCACGATGACGCCTATCAACACCGCCACCAATACCGCCGGAACGCCGATCTCCGTCGGCAGTTATCCAGGCGGGATCGCCATCACCCCAAACGGGGCCACGGCGTACCTCGCCACCGACTCTAATGGTGGAGCAGTAACACCAGTCAACCTCACGACCAAAACTGCCGGGAAGCCGATACCCATCGGCAGTTATCCAGGGGAGATCGCCATCACCCCAAACGGGGCCACGGCATACGTCGCCGACGGATCGAATGACACGGTGACGCCGATCAACACCGCCACTAATACCGCTGGGGCCCCGATTCCCGTCGGCAGCAACCCAATCGAGATCGCCATCACCCCGAACGGGGCCACGGCATACGTCGTCAACGTCATCGACGGCACAGTGACCCCGATCAGCACCGCCACCAACACTGCTGGGACACCGATCCCCGTCGGCAGTGATTCAGACGGCATTGCGATTACGCCGGACGGGGCCACCGCATACGTGGCCAACTACGCCGACAATACGGTGACCCCGATCAGCACCGCGACCAACACTGCCGGGAAGCCGATCCCCGTCGGCGCCAGTCCAGCCGGCATCGCAACCTCATACGACGGAGGTTTTTGATTCATGGTCCCACTCCAACCGCGGAGTGGTTTGCCCGAGTAAGGAACCGGCACTGAGAACAGCGACTACGTTGACCATAACGTCATGCATGAGCATGTCCAATTGCGCATATGCATCCAGCAGGGATACATACTACTTTCGGCAGATGCGAGCATTGAGCTTGACGCGCGGGATGCCGTTATCAGACCGGTGGTGTCCGCGGCGGTGACCCCCGCAACACCGCGGCGCGGGACTGTCCGGGCGACAGTCACCCCTGCGGACGGTGGCACGCCACTGCGGCACTACCGTCGTTCGCACATACGTGCGGACGCGCAGACTCATGACCTCTTGCACGCCGCCAAGCTACTCAGGCAAAGCCGACTTGGGCGATCTATTGGCTTCGTATAGGCCGGGAGGCTCAATGCAGGAGCCGACCTGCCCCTCAGAGTGCCCCTCAATGGGGGTGATGGTCACCGGTTTAGCGTTCGAATTATTCCACCTGACCTGGAGTGGAGCTAAGGGGACTCGAACCCCTGGCCTCTTGCATGCCATGAATCTATTCAGGCATTTCCTGACCAGGGCAAATACGGCTGACCAGGTCGTTTCGCTAGCTCACACAAGCTGAGACTGGCTCAGACAAGCACTCGCTAGCGCCATTTGCCCCTCAAACTGCCCCTCGCAGTGACGTCCTGGCCGCTGATCGAACGGATCCATCTCGCTCAGAGCCGTCGGTCACACAACGCCGTGCAGAAGCTGAGGTTCCGCGTTATGCGGCGGTGTCGGTGACGGGCAACCGGACCGTCCTGTCGCCGAAGTCGGCCACCAGGTCCAGCCGGCCGCCGAGCGCCTCCACGTAGCGGGCAATGACCTCAAAGGAGGTGACCTCGCCGTGCTCGATCTGGGATACCCGGGCGACGCTCACGCCCATGGCGGCGGCGATCTGCTTCTGGCCCAAGCCCAGCTGCTTGCGAGTCTGGGCGAGCTGGTGCCCGCGGGCCTGGGCGAGCAACCGGCGGGCACCGGCCTCGATTTCCCCCGGGGAGACCCCGGCAGCGTGCAGCTCGCGCTCCAGGTCCTCCCAGTCCAGGGGGGGGCGCTTAGGCATGGGCTACTCCTCTTGCTCTGTGGTGTACTCCACGTACAACTGCTCGGCGATCGGGATGTTCTGCCGGTACCACCGCTGCCAGTTCCCGGCTTTGTCCCCGCCGAGCAGCAGCAGCGCCGAGCGGGTGGGGTCGAACGCGAAAAGCACCCTGATCTCGGACCGGCCCGCCGAACCGGGCCGCAGTTCCTTCAGGTGATGGATCTTGCTGCCCTGGATCCGGTCCACCAGCGGCCGGCCAAGCGCGGGCCCTTCTTCCCGCAGCGCCGCGACCGCCTGTGCGACCTGGACCGCCGAGGCCAGGTCTTCCTTGATCAAGGCGGTGAACCATGCGGCGTACTCCTCGGTGACTTTGACGCTCCACGCCACACGGTCCCCTCTCTCGTTCAAGGCATGGCTTAACTTAAGGAATACCTTAACTCTATGCTCACGGCAGAGCCGTGACAACCTGTGAGGCTGCCAGGCACGGCCGAACTGGATCAGGCGCCTGGGCCGTGGCCGGAATCCCAGCAGCGACACCAAGTCCAGCGCCCATCACGGTCCGCCCACCTCGACCGCCGCATGCGCCATCTCGCAGCAGCAGCGACACCGCCGCAGAACCGCGAACCCCATCCTCAGCGGCGAAGGCCCCGTTCTACCGCTCTCCGGCATAGTGGAGGCATGGGGCCAGGTCGTGGGGTGAATGTCGTCCCGTTGGGCGGCAGGGAGTTCCTGCTCACCGTCACCCGCGGGCGCCGCGGTTCACTTGTCCCGGGAAAGCCGACCGGACGAAACAGCGCGAAGCGCGGTTCCCGGCTGGCACCTGCGGCCCAGGCGGGTGAATTCGTGGGTGCGGTGGCGTGCCTACAACCGGGCCTCGCTCGCTGAACTCAGGTGCGCCGAGACCACCTTGCGCGGACGGCAGTGGATCGTCATGGCCGGCGATGAAGGCGAGGACGCCGGTGAGCCCGGCGACGAGGCCCGCGCACCGACGTGCCGCCGCTGCCTGGGGATCATGGACAAGCTCTTCCCCGAACCGGTGCTACACGACCGGTTCGCGCTCATCGTCCAGATCATCAACGACACCGTCGCTGAGAACGGCCACCGTGGCGACTGTCCTGGGACACGTGGGCGACTTCGTAACTGGCCACACGCTTGAGCCAATGGCGAACGACTTCTCCGGCGCCCTGTGCTGGTTTGAAGGCACCCTCAGGACTGGCTGACGCCTGGCTGACGCCAGCTTCCTGAGGGTGCCCGCAGTGCGTCTCCAGGATTGCTAGAGAGCAACCCTTGGAGGCGTCTGACGATTAGCGAACATCGCGGGCACCTCCTTCCTGATACAGAGGACATATCTTGCCGCGCGGCGCGCTCACTGTAGGACCGCACTCCGGCACGCGGCAACGCATTTTGCCGGCAGCCAACATCGTCACGTGCTCGCCGGTCACGTCAGGCTGCCGCCAGACACTCGCAGCGAAGCGCGCAGCCACAAGCCGTGCCGCTAACCAGGTCCGCCGCCTGGCCGAACTCGCGCACCTTGCGAGTGAGGACGACCGGGCGCAGGGCACTGCGTCAGGAGGAATGGGAGCTCAGTCCGTGACCGCCCCGATCTCCCCATCCCTGGCGAGATCACTCGGAGATGCCGCGTAGGTGAACCCGGCCACCGTCCACGAGGACTGATCACCCGGGCCGGAGGGGGTATCACTACAGGTGTGTAAGGAGTGACAAAGGGTAACTGTGTGGTCAGTGGGAATGGCCACTGGTACGGGGGGAGATCACAGGTCATGTCCGTTACACGCCAAGAGCCGGTCCGGTCAGGGATGGTTACCGCTTCGGAGCGGTGTGCCTTTTCGGGAGAGAGTTCTCATTACGACGGGGAAAACCCCTCTTCGGCTGGGCAGGTGCCTGCGCCGTTGCGGGAGCTGATGGATGACCGGCTGCTGGATGCGCTGCTGGAACGCTCCCGCGATGAGGCTGGGGGGCTGCGGCTGACCGGCGAGGGGTCGATGCTCGGCGAGCTGGTCAAGGCGGTGCTGGAGCGGGCCCTGGAGGCCGAACTGACCGCCCACCTGGGCTATGACAGGCACGACCCGGCCGGCCGGGGCACCGGGAACTCCCGCAACGGGGCGATCGGCAAGACGGTGCAGACCGGGATCGGGCCGGTGGGCCTGGAGGTGCCCCGCGACCGGGCCGGCACCTTCGAGCCGGTGCTGGTCCCCAAGCGGGCCGGGCGGGTGTCCGGGGGCCTGGACGACATGATCATCAGCCTGTATGCGCACGGCATGAGCGTCCGCGACATCCTGCACCACCTCAAGCAGGTGTATGGCACCGAGTTGTCGCACGAGCAGGTCTCCCGGATCACCGATCAGGTGCTGGAGGAAGTCAAGGCCTGGCAGAACCGGCCGCTGGACGCGGTTTACGCTGTGGTGTTCCTGGACGCGATCATGGTCAAGGTCAGGGACAACCACGTGGTGACCTCCAAGCCCGCCTATCTCGCGGTCGGTGTCGACGGCGACGGGGAGAAGCACGTACTGGGCATCTGGCTGGCCAAAACCCCGCTGGAAGCCGCGACCGCCGGTGAGTCGGCCCGGTTCTGGGCCAGCGTGACGGCTGACCTGCGCAACCGCGGCGTCCGCGACATCCTCATCGCCTGCTGCGACGGCCTGGCCGGGTTCGAAGATGCCATCCACGCCGCTTTCCCCGCCACCATCGTGCAGACATGTGTCGTCCATCTCATCAGGAACAGCCTGCGGCCAGTGGCCCGCCGCGACGCCGCCGCGGTCGCCGGCGAGCTGCGGAAGGTCTACACCGCCGTGGACGCCGACGCCGCTTTCGACGCCCTGGCCGCCTTCGCCGCCTCGCCGCTGGGACAAAAGTACCCCCAGGCGGTCAAGGTCTGGGAGAACGCCTGGGACCGGTTCACCCCGTTCCTGGCCTTCACCCCGGGCGTCAGAAAGCTGCTCTACACCACCAACAGCATCGAGTCGCTGAACTACCAGCTGCGCAAGGTCACCAAGGCCCGCGGCCACTTCCCCGGCGACGACGCCGTCGTCAAGCTCCTGTGGCTGGCCATCATCAACATCGAGGACAAACGCGCCCGCGAACGCGCCGCCCGCAAGGCCGAAACCGGCAAACGAAGCGACCAGCCCGCACGCCTCATCGAAGGACAACGCGTCATGTGCTGGCGCGAAGCACTCAACGAGCTCGCCATCGCCTACCCAGGACGAATCAGATAAACAGCCGTAAACCGAACAGCTAAATGATCTTTACACACCTGAAGTTACAAGCTCAAAGTTTGGACCAGTCGAGTTTGGCGCCTTCGCTGGCAAAGTTGATGATGTGCAGCAGGAAGTGAGCCAACCTTGGGAGAGAGTATCAGAGTTGTTTCTGCTTACGATTTCTGAGCTTGGTTTTTAACCTGTGCGGCGTGGGCGGGGAGTGCCGGTTTTGGCTGTCTTGGCCTTGCTGGTGATGACGATGTGCACGTCGTGGCGGGTGGCGGGGTGGCGGGTGGCGGGGTGGCGGTTTTTCGATCCTGGTGGCCGGCCTGGGCCGGGTTTGCCGGGTTTTGGTGCACCGGCTGGCTGGGCGGTCTTCGCGCGGATGTTCCGGAATCCGCGCCGGACCCGGGCTGGGGTGAGCCGGCCTGGCGGGGCGGGTTGTTCCCAGGGCCTTCGCAGGTCGGCAGCGAGGGGGCGGGCCAGGCGCAGCTGGGTGTAGGCGGCGATGATCAGCCAGGTCCAGGTGTCGGCGGCTTCGGGATCGCGCAGTTTCGGGCAGGTCCAGCCGAGGGTTTGCTTGAGCATGCGGAAGGTGTGCTCGATGTCGAACCGGCGCAAGAACGCATGCCACAGCCGGTCCACGTCAGCAGCGGGCAGGTCTGTGCCGGAGTACCACAGCCAGACGGGCTTGGGGGTGGCGCCGCTGGGCAGGCGGGCGACCTCCAGCCGGATCACGGTGCCCTCGATCACCGGCAGCTTCCCGGTCTGCTCGACCCAGGCGGAGCGGTGGGTCAGCCGCGGGTGCAGCCGGTCCCAGGACCGGGCGGTGGCCGGACCATACAGGCGGGTCACGGTGGTGGTGGCCACCTGCGGTTCGCCCCAGGTGGCCGGGTCGCCGAACACGAACTCCCCGCCGTGGCGGCGCGGGCGGCCCCGCGTGGCCGTCACCACCGGTGGGGCCGCGCGGCGCAGCACCCGGTCCGAACGCATCCGGCCCAGCACCGCCACCGGCAGGTCCGCCAGCAGATACGCCAGCCGGGGCGCGTCATAGCCCGCGTCGGCCACGATCAGGATGTCCGGATCACCGGGCTGCCACTGCCCCGCAGTCATCAGCCCGGCCACGACCTGGCGTACCTGGGCGGTGGTGACCTCGGCGGCGTCATCACCGGGGGCCAGGCGGCGGGCGTCCAATGGCGCGGTCCACGAACTGCGCCCTGGTTCCAGCGCACAGATCACCGAATACGGCCACCCCGGGATCATGATGTGCTGGTCCTTGCCGCGGCCATAGGTATGGCACAAGATCCGCTGCGCGGAGGTATGCGCTTCGGGGCGCTGAGCCGTCCCGGAGTGTCCGGAGACTTCATCTCTTGGGAGAGTGGGGTCATGGGACGAGCGTCGACGAATTATCCGCGTGAGCTGCGGGAGCGGGCCGTGTTGATGGTGGCGGAGGTCCGGGCGGAGTACCCGTCCGAGTGGGCCGCGATCGGGGCGGTGGCCAGGAAACTCGCAATAGGGTCCGCGGAGACGCTACGGAAATGGGTACGGCAGGCGGAGATCGATGCGGGCGGCCGGCCAGGCGTGACCAGCCAGGAATCGGCGGACCTGCGGAAACTGCGGGCGGAGAATCGTGAACTGCGGCGGGCCAACGAAATCCTGAAGGCGGCATCGATTTTCTTCGCGGCGGAGCTCGACCGTCCACAGCGCTGATTGTCGAGTTCATCGACAGGCACCGAGAGAGGTTCGGGGTCGAGCCGATCTGCGTCCAGCTAACCGAGCTGGGCTGCAAATTCGCCCCGTCCACCTACTACGAGGCGCGCGGCCGGAAACCGTCCGCGCGGGCTATCCGCGACGAGCAGCTCAAGGAGCTGATCGTGGCCGAGTATGACGAGAACTACCGGTGTTACGGGGCGCGGAAGATGTGGCTGCACCTGCGCCAGGCCGGCCATGAGGTGGCTCGGTGCACGGTCGAGCGGCTGATGAAGGTGCTCGGGCTGCTGGGAGCCCAGCGCGGCAAGGCCAAGCGCACGACCATCGCCGACCCGGCCGCAGCCCGGGCGAAGGACCTGGTCAACCGCGACTTCGCCCCGCTGGCGCCGAACCGGTTGTGGGTCGCGGACTTCACGTACGTCTCGACGCTGGCCGGCTGGGTGTACGTCGCGTTCGTCATCGACGCCTATGCCCGGCGCATTCTCGGCTGGAAAGTATCGACATCCATGACCACCGATTTGGTGCTGGCTGCGATCAATCAGGCGATCTTCACCCGGAAACGCGAGGGTGTCAAGGATCTGACCGGCCTTATTCATCACAACGATGCGGGTAGCCAATATACGTCGGTGCGGTTCACCGACCGCCTCTTTGAGGAAGGGATCGACCCGTCGATCGGCACGGTCGGTGATGCCCACGACAATTCTCTGGCGGAGTCCATCAATGGCCTCTATAAGACGGAACTGATCAAGCCGCGGCGGCCGTGGCGGAACGCAGCGCACGTGTCGGCCGAGACCGCCAGCTACGTCGACTGGTTCAACAACAAGCGCCTCTACGAATACTGCGGCGACATTCCGCCGGCGAGATTGGAGCAGATCTACTATTGCAATTGCGACGGTAATTAAGTGTAACCAGTCAGGCCCCCAGTTGATCTGCGGCGTGTTGGTGCTGGCGTCCGGTTTGTGATCATGGTTGGGTTCGGGGATGCCGGGTCCGGAGCAGCCGTCGTATGAGGAGTTGGCTGCCCGGAACGCGGAGCTGCTGGCGGTGGTGGCGGAGCAGGGCGCGCTGATCGAGGCGCTGCGGGCCGAGGTGGCGGCGCTGCGCCGGCAGGTGGGCCGGGATTCCTCGAATTCCTCGCAGCCCCCGAGCCAGGACGGCCCTGTAGCTGAGGCGAAGAAGAAGGCCGGTAGGCAGGCGGCGCGGCGGGCGCGGCCGGGCCGGGCGCAGGGCGGCCAGAAAGGCCATCCGGGGGCGAGCCTGGCGTGGGCTGCCCGGCCGGATGAGACCGTGGTCATCGAGCCGGGTTCGTGCGCGGGTTGCGGCGCGGGCCTGGCCGGCGCTGAGGGCCGGGTCGCTTCCGCGGTGCAGGTCGCCGATATCCCGCCGGCGGCGCTGACGGTGACGGAGTACCAGTTGATGTGCCGCATCTGCGGGTGCGGGCACGTCACGACCGCCCCGGTCCCGGCCGGGGTGACCGGGGGCCCGGTCTGCTACGGGCCGAACGTGGTGGCCGCGGCGACGCTGCTGGCCAGCACGGACGTGATCGGGGTCGAGCGGGCCGCGGGCCTGATGGGCGCCCTGCTCAAGGCGCCGGTCTCCACCGGGTTCGTGTCGCGGTGCCTGGTCCGCCTGGGCGCGGCGTTAACCGCCGCCGGGTTCGAGGACGCGCTCAAGGACGCGCTGCGGGCGGCGGACGTGCTCGGCACTGACGAGACCCCCGCCCCACTGACCACCGCGGCGGCCAGCGCGCAGGGCTGCGGGAACCCGCACGTGTACACGGTGCGGACCATGCGGGCCTATACCGGCGGCGGGCCCGACCTGATCTGGTACGGCGCCGCGGGCAACCGCACCAAGGCAGCGATCACCGGGTTCGGGATCCTGGACGGCTACCGCGGGGTCCTGGTCCGCGACGACTACGGCGGCTACCTCAGCTACGACACCGGGCTCGCCGGCGTCCAGCAGTGCCTGGCCCACCTCTACCGGTACCTCGACGGCGCCTACGCCATCGATCCGGGCTCCCAGGTCTGGACCCGGCAGGCCGGCGGCGCCCTCCGCGAGGCCGCCGCCGCCGTCAGGGCCGCCCGCGGCGCCCGCCAGGCCAGCCTGGACCCCGCCCTCCTGGCCCGCCTGCGCCACAGCTACGACCAGGCCGTCACCTTCGGGATCTCCGTCAACCTGTCCCGGCCCTGGCACAAGGGCAACCACCCCGGGCTGATCCTGGCCCGGCGGCTGAAACGCAAGGCCAGCCAGGTCTGGCTATTCACCACCCGCTTCGACGTCCCCCCGACGAACAACGGATCGGAGAACGCCGTCCGCGGCTACAAGCTCGCCGCGAAAATCAGCGGCTGCTGGCGGACCCTCGCGACCCTTCAGCGGCACTGCCGCATCCGCTCCTACCTCACCACCGCCCGCAGCCACGGCCACCACCCCCTCGCCGCCATCCGCGACGCACTCACCGGCAACTGCTGGATGCCACCGCAACCAGCATGATCAACTAACCAGGCACCCCTGACTGGTTACAATTAAGTAGCGTAATCATCATCAAAGTCGAGTCTCCGGACTCGCCGGGGCGATTCAGTGCTCACCAGCCAGCGACAGTTCCACCAGCGACCGCACCGGCCCATCGGCACACAACAACGCATCCGTTAACTCGAACAACGCATCCGGCCGCCGGGACAGGCACCGGCAGAACTCCTGCCGGAACCCACACAGGTTCCCGCGCGCACCGGCCAGGCCGGCATCAGGCACACTGATCATCGAAGCCCTTGGTGTGACCGTCCATCTGTCGCAAGAGGAATGATCAACCAAGGGCTTCGTTCATGACCAACCGGGGTAGGCGATCACCCGGCCCCAGGTTAAAACTCAAGCTAGCCGTACCCGATGGAAGAGGCAGCAGGTGGTGGTGATCCTTCGACTACCGGCGGCGGTCATCAGCTAGTTGCCGTCTCGTGCCGGGGCAAGTTCGAAGAGTCATTTTGATCCACGCGGCAGCCGTCAGTCTTCCTGGCCACGGCCAGCAGGCTGAGCAGGGCAAGGGCGAGGAGCTCCGGGTACGCGGCGAAGCCGTGGTAGCGAAACACGACTTGGTGGGTGCCCGGCGGCACGGTCACCGCCACCAGCGCCGGGGCTACCATCTCGGTGAAGGCCGGCCTGCCGTCCACCGAGACCGACCAGCCGGGGTCGAAGGACGCGCTCAATACCACCACCGCCCACCGGGAAGCGGTGACCTCGGCGGTGGCGCTGCCGTCAGCCAGATCCACCTGCTCACGCACCACGGTCCCGGGTGGCGTAGGCGCACGCGCAGGGGATGGTATGAGGCTGGCGGGCAGCGTCGGCGGCGCGGGACCGGCCCCGGCGAAACCGACCGTGAGGTACCGGCCTTCGCCGGGCAGCGCTGAACGGAGGTAGGCGGCGGTCCTGCTGCCGATATCGCCCCGGTTGGCGGTCACGCTGCCGACGGTGTCCACCACCCGGAAGTAGGAGTTGCCCGGGAGCCGCAGCAGCTGGAACTGGCCGGCCCGCAGAACCGGGATGGCCCCCCCGGATGGCTCCCAGATGGGGAGTATCAGGTAATGGATGCCGAACAGGGCATAGTCTCCTGGGTTGATGCCGTCGAAGTGCCACTCCGGCTGCGACATGAGCGAAGCGGTACGCAGGGTGAAGCCGACCTCGTCCAGGTCCTGACTCGCCAGGTACCTGAAAACCGGGACGAATCCCAGGGTGAAACTGAGCCCCCAGTTCTGGTGCGTTCCCGCGTACACCCGCCCGTCCGGGTGCTGGCGGATATAGCTGACCAGGGCGTTCAGCTTCGGGGACTCAGCTATCTCGGCGGCGTGCTGGTAGCCGATGTTGGCCGCGTTGGCGGCGTCATAACGGTCCAGTTGCCGCCACGCCGGGGAAAGGTACGCTACTCCCGCCGCCACCGCCAGGGCGGCGGGAAGCCAGCCAAGCCGGGGCAGGCCGCCACGGCGCAGCCGCGCGGCCGCCACCGCCGCCAGCCGCGCGCCGCTCTCAGCGATCACGGCCGCGCCCAGGCCCGCCAGGTAGATCCCCGCGAGCTGGCTGCCCATGAAGAAGCGGCGGAAGAACAAATCCGTGCTGCCGGGGATGACGCTGATGAGCTCGCCGAAGGTGGTGCGGCCAAACGAGAGCAGCAGCCCCACACCGAACAGCGCCACGAACGCCCTGCCCGGGCCGGCATCCCGCCACCCGGCCAGTACGGCCACCAGCCCGGCCGCCATCAGCAGGCTGATCACCGGCAGGTGGCCGTGGTCGAACGCTTTCCCGGTCACCAGCCAGCCGAGGACCTGGCGGGCACCGTAACCGTTCTCCAGCGGCGTCCCGGCCAGTGCCTGGTTGACCGCGGCCCATCTGCCATACAGCAGGAGCGGGAGCCACACCCAGGCGCTGGCCAGCAGCGAGGTCACGAGCAGCACCGCCGCCCGGACGGCCCGGTGCCGCAGATCCCGGCGCACCAGCCACGGGAAGATCACCACGGCAGCGAAGGCGAGATAGCCGGTCTCGAAATGGAAGGCCGCGGTAAGGGCGATCAGGGCAGCCGCCGGGGCGAGGAAACGCTTGTCCGCCATGGCCCGCCAGCTCAGCGCCCACGCGAAAGGCAGCGCCCACGAGGCCCACAGCTGCGACCAGACGCCGTAGCCGCTCCACACGTAGGCGTGCTGCTCATAGCCGACCCCGGGGATACTTTCGAGCAGCGGGGCCACCACGGCCGCCAGCGACGCGGCCAGCGGGCGCGTCCCGAACACCCGGGCCGAGGCGTAGACCGCGACGGGCCATAGGCACCACAGCAGATACAGCGAACACCGGAACGCGGTGTCGGCACCCACCACCAGCCCAACCGCACCGGTCACGATCGCGGGCGCGCTCTGGTAGTGGAGAAACTGCGGCGAGCCGAGCCCGAGATAGGGGAACCAAGCGGTCAGCGGATCATGGCCAGCCCGGAGCTGGGCGGTGGCGAACCGCGCCATCTCTTCGGCCATGGCACTGTCATTGCCATACGCCGCTGGGGTAAGGGTCGCCCGGAGCTCCCAGAGGTTCCAGGCGACTACCAGACCAGCAATCCCCCAGGGCAGCAGATGGGGCTGCCTGCCCCGCCGGAACCCCGACCGGCCGCCAACCATCGTGGCGGCGACCGCGCTTCGAGCTTGCACGAGGTTGAACTCAGCCGCCGCCGGTCGGCCCAGCGGGGCCGGTCGGCGCGTTCCCGGTTGTTGTTGTTACCGGATTGCCGGTTGTTGTCGTTGTTGTTGTTGTTATCGTGGTGCCGGTTGTTGTTGTTGTTATCGTGGTGCCAGTCGTTGTTGTTATCGGGTAGCCGGTTGTCGTTGTTATCGGGTAGCCGGTTGTCGTTGTTATCGGGTAGCCGGTTGTCGTTGTTATCGGGTAGCCGGTTGTCGTTGTTCCCGGGTTGCCCGTCGTCTTCCTGTTGCCTGTCCCCGACGGGGAAAACGGTAGGGCAAGCCCCTCGTGGCTGGGAGTCGATGGCCAGCAGGCCGTGTTCATGGAGGGGTGTGGCCGGAGAGCTAGATAGAGATCCCTTGGTGGCTCGTATTTCTGGAGGAATCGCAGCTGTTTTAGCGTGTATGGGAATTTGACGGTGTACTGGGCATGACCGGGGGGCCTAGAGGTGGGTTTGACGCTCACCGGGCAGACACCCCAGGTAGCGGTGTACCAGTCCTCTCCGTTTTTGTAGCGCTTCATGATGACGACATGCTGCAGGAACGAGAACTTGTGCACCAGTGACGCATAGACCGCGCCGGGTGGGGGCGAGGATGGTCCGGACAGCGCCGTGGCGGCCGCCGCGACCACGGCCACGGCGCCGATCGCGATGGCCGCCCGCACCAGGCCGATCCGGCTGAGCAGGGAGGCCCGGGGCGCGGCGGTGGCTTCTCCCGCGGGCAGCGCTTCGGCGGGCCACAGCGCCGCCCGCAGCAGCGCCGCCTCGCTCAACTGCGACCGGCCGCGGTTCTGCCAGCCCTCGCCGTACCCGGCCGCGGCGGCTGCCTGAACCTGGGACACAAAGGTGAGCGCGTCGCCCGGCCGGCGCCCCGGATCCTTGGCCATTCCGGCGGCCACCAGTGGCCGCAGTGGCCCGGGCACTGAGTCCAGTGGCACCGGCTCGGACTGGTGCTGGCGCATCAGTTCGGCGGACTCCCCCGCGAAGGGCGGGCTGCCGGTGAGGCACTCGTAAAACGTGGCCGTAGCGGAGTAGATATCGCTGGCCGGTGTCGCCGGGGCGCCGGCGATCTGCTCCGGCGCCATGTAGGCCAGCGTGCCCGCCGCGGTAGGCCGGTTCCCGGCACGGGCCGCCAGCCCGAAATCGGTCAGCTTGGTCACGCCGTCACCGTTGATGAGCACGTCGGCGGGCTTGTAGCCGCGGTGGACTATGCCGCGGCGATGCGCCGCGGCCAGGCCCAGCAGCGAGCCCAGCAGTACCGCCAGTGCGGCCTCGGGCATGGTCTTGGCCCGATGGGACAAGATCTCCCGCAGCGAGACGCCGTGGACTAGTTCCGTGACGATCGCCGCGCCGTCCGGCGACTCGATGTACTCATACAGCCGGGCCACGTTCGGGTTGTCCATGGAGGCCAGTACCGTCGCCTCACCACGGAACATCGCTGCGAATCCGGAGTCGCTGAACAGGTCACGGTGGAGGTACTTGATCGCCACCAGCATCCCGGAGGTGTCGTGCTCAGCCACCACCACGTCGCCGAACCCACCGGAGCCCAGTGCCCTCAGTTCGGTGTACCCGGGAACGCTCCAGTCCGGCATGCCGGTCACCCTCCCTCCCCGGCGGGTAGCCGGCCACCGGCCGGGCTACACACGCCCCTGATGCCGAGACAACGCAGGCAGGCGCTCATCGGCAGCTGACCAATACGTCGTTCGACGCGGCCCGCCGACCGGGGCGGAGCACCTGCAACCAGACTCTCTGCAAAGCCACACCGTGACCGCTTCCCTCGACTGTCACCCGAACGTTCACCGCGTGCTGACCGGCAGATACCGACTGGTGCCGCGCCAGGGGCGCCCCGACGGGGAACAGCCATCGGTAGGTCATCGTTCCAGCAGCGCCGTTCGTGCTGATCTGGCCGGCCAGGGCAACCGTGCACCTTGCATGTCCCGAACGCACGATCGCGACGCGGGTCACCTGGAAAGGCGGGTGGTGGAATCGCAGGTAGAACACGACCCCGCTCGCTGCGAGCAGAATGACAGCGAGCGCGGCGCCAAGAATCCGGCGCACCCGGGCATGCCGGTCAGCAGGCGCCGCGGGTCCGCCGCGCGAAGCCCGCGCAGCCATCGGCCCAACCCGCGCGCCCGGCGCGGCCGCGGGAACTCCGGGACCATATCTGACCAGGTCCTCCGGCGCAGCCACCATGCGCGGCAGATTGGGCGCATCGGGGAGCGACCGACGAGGCAGTGCGGTTTGCGTCACCGGCTGGGCCGGTGCCCTCGCACCTTTCGGCAGAGCGAACCTGGCGTTGGTGGCGTCAGTGGGTGGCTGCGACGGCGGCCCGGCGGCATCATCGAACCGGAGCCGGGTGACCAGTTCGTGTTGTGGCAGAGCGAACCTGGCGTCGGTGGGTGGCTGCGACGGCGATCCGGCGGCATCATCGAACCGGAGCCGGGTGAGCGGCTCGCGGTCCGGGCTTACCGGTTCGGCCTCGCCGTCGGCGGCACCGGCCGACGAGCCCGGACCGCGCGCGGATAGCTCTTCCCCCACCCCGCCCCCACCCTTTCGGCCGACCCATAGCCGTGGCGAAGCGTCTCCGCCCGCAAGTTAGAGCGGACACCCCGACCTACGGCCGACAGCCTAACCAGAGTTGCTGGATGGTGTATTGGTATTACTACTGTTTCCCGAAATATCCACGCGCGGATTTCTGGCACCGCGCAGGTTTGCCCGCGCCGTCGGCGAACCAGATTCAACTCAACACGTCGGGCGATGACTCTGTCCTTGGAGTCGGCAAATGATGGGGCCTGCAGGTTCGTGCTGGAGTTCCCGGGGGAAGCGCCGACTGAGACTCTCGGGCGCGGCACGGCCCACTGCGCCACAGCGGGTTGCGATGGCTCTAGGCAGTGCCAGATGGTTCGGGCCGGACGTTGCGCCGGGGCATCGAGCTGGCGGTAGATCGGCGTCACTTCATCTGTGACCCCTGGAATCTATGAATGTCCTACTATTCAGGGCATTATCAGCACGTCATGGGAGCCGGGGGGTGACGGGTGGAGGGGCTGCAGGCCGGGGATCCCCTGCGGGCGGGGCAGTACCGGCTGGTCGGTCGGCTCGGCGGCGGCGGCATGGGCCAGGTGTTCCTGGGCCGTTCGCCGGGCGGCCGCCTCGTGGCAGTGAAGGTGATCCGCGCAGAGTTGGCAGAGAGTAGCGATTTCCGGGCCCGGTTCGGGCGCGAGGTAGCTGTCGCGCGGCAAGTGAGTGGCCTGTTCACGGCACTGGTCGTGGATGCGGACACCGAAGGGCACATGCCGTGGCTGGCGACCGCGTATGTGTCCGGGCCGTCGCTGACGGAGGCGGTCACGGCCCACGGGCCGCTGCCGACGGATACGGTGCTGGCGCTGGCCGGAGGGCTGGTGGAGGGCCTGGCCGATGTTCATGCCGCCGGGATCGTGCACCGCGATCTGAAGCCCTCGAATGTGCTGCTGGCCCACGATGGGCCGCGGCTGATTGATTTCGGGATCTCACGCGCGGTGGAGTCCAGCGCGCTGACTCATACCGGGCAGATAGTCGGCTCGCCCGGGTTCATGTCCCCCGAGCAGGCCGAGGGCCTTGAGGTGGGCCCGGCCTCGGACATATTCAGCCTGGGTGCGGTGCTGGTGTACGCCGCCACTGGCGTGGGCCCCTTCGGGACCGGATCCACTGCCGCGCTGGTCTACCGGGTTGTCCATGCCCAGCCGGAACTCGGTCGCGTTCCTGCCCTAATCCGGCCCATGGTGGAGCAGTGCCTGGCCAAAGACCCCGTGCAGCGGCCTGCCCCCGAGCAGATCCTGGCCGGGCTCGCCGACGCTCAGCCCGATGCTGACCCGGTCCGCTGGCTGCCTTCCTCAATTCTCCAGGACTTCGCCGAGTCGGCGCCCGCCGGCGATCGCACACCAGGGGGCGGCGCTGTCCAGGCCAGCACCGCCCCGTCTGAACCGGGCCGTGTCGCGGTCCCGGGGGATCCGGCCTTGTCTGCCCCGGCGGGTGCCAGCGCCGGCTCGAACCCGGCCCGCCCGGCCGATCCTGCTGCCGCGGGCGCACCGTCAACCGCCACCACGGCCAGGCCCTATCAGGCCCGGCACGTGCCAGGCCCGGCGGAGCAGCCAGCCCCCGAGATCGCTTGGCCAGCATCCGTGGTCCCTCCGCTGCGGGTGCCGCCTAGCTCAGCAGCCCAAGCCGCCTCCGCGAGCGCGGAGCCTGGCTGGGCCGCTCCCCGGGCCTGGGCTGAGATAGATGCTGCCGCTCCGGGTGCCATGGCCAAGCCGCGCGCCCGGCGGTGGAGCTGGGTCGTCGCCGCGAGCGCCGTCGCGGCCGTCCTGGGGCTAGCCGTTGGCATGGTGATGTGGGCCCCGTGGGCAAGGCACCCGGCACCGCGGCGGCCGGCCGCTTCCCCACCTCTATCGGCGGCCGTTCTGGCCGGGACGGATATTGTCCACTACAAGGACGTCATGTCGTACGGCACCCGGGGTTCCAAGCCGAGACTACGAACTGATACCTGGTCGTTCACGCCGACATGTGCGGTAGGGCCATGCTCCGTCAATCTCGTCGGAACGGTCGGGGGCTCTCAGTTCACCGCCAAACTGCAGCGTTCCGGCGCGGTGTACCGCGGGAAAGCGACGCTCGAAAAGGACGCGGTGTGCGGATCGGTCTCGTACCCGAGCCGCTTGCACATCCAGGTCACGGTGCTCCGGGGGAACTGGGTCGACAGAAAATGGCGCGCTGCCTCATGGGTCGGACAGTTGATCCTGCACAGCCCATCAACGGCGAAATGCTACGCCTCGGGAATAAAGGCCAGCGTCTATAGCAGCTCTTGACAGTACGGCCGGTCCGGCAGACCGGGGCCAGCTCGGAGATTTGCCGTACAGCCGGGCATGCGGGCAGCGCTGCTTACGTTCTCGAGCGCTGGCGAGCCAGCCGCCGCCACGCGATCACGGCGAAGACCGTCGCAAGCAAGAATTGCAGCGCCATGTCGGTGAGCCAGGTGGCTGGCCGGTGGTCCCACACCGGGTCGGGCCGGACCTCACCGGGAGGTGAGATCCCGTTCAGGTTGACGGTGGCCGCGGTGGCGCCGAATCCCCACCGCGACGGGGTGATCCAGGCGAGCTGCTCCAGGCCGGCCTTGCCGGGCAGCGCTATGACCCCTCCGCACAGGATGATCTGCACCATCGACGCCAGCACGAGGAGCGGCATGGTCTTCTCGGCGCTGCCGACCACGGCCGATATGACCAGACCGATCGTCATGGACGCGATGGCCAGCAGGCCGACGGCCAGCATGATCTCAGCCAGTGGTGCTGATGTCAGGAAAGCGCCGTGCGCCGGCATCGGGCGCCCGGCCAGGCCAATCGCCGCTATCACCATCGCCTGGGTGCAACTGAGCACGCCCAGAACCAGGAGCTTCGACCACACATACGCGCCCGTCGACAGTCCCGCTGCGCGTTCCCTCAGGTAGATGGCGCGTTCGGCGACGAGCTCGCGCACTGAACTGGCGGTCCCGGCCAGGCACGCCCCGATGACCAGGACGAGCAGCAGCGACTCGGCATCGGAATTGTCGTGGCCGGTGAGTCCCTGCGGGGCGGGTACCGCCCGCAGCAGCAGGCCCAGCGCTACCGGAAGGATGCCGAGTACGGCCAGGTAGTTGCGGTCGGAGGCGATAACCGCCAGGTACCGCCGGCACAGGATCGCCAATTGCGCCGCCCGGGACCGCGGCGCGGGAGGCCGGGCGGGTGATGCCGGTGCGCTGGCCGGCGGCCGCTGCCGTTCTGGTGCCCGGAAGGCCATGGAGTCCCGGAACTGCCCTGCCCAGTCACGGTCCTGTTCGGCCCGGAACGCTTGGAAGACGTCGGCCCAGTCCTGCTTGCCGAAGTAGGCGAGGCCTTCCGCGGGCGGCCCATAGTAAGCCAGCCGACCGCCCGGGCTGAGGACCAGGAGGTCCTCGCACATATCCAGGTGGGCGACGCTATGGGTGACCACAATCACCGTGCGCCCGGCGTGGGCAAGATCGGCCAGGAGCTCCATGATGGCTTTGTCCAGGTCAGGGTCAACGCCCGAGGTCGGCTCGTCCAGGAACAGCAGCGACGGCTTGGTCAGCAGCTCAAGGGCCACGTTCACGCGTTTTTGCTGGCCTCCGGACAGCGCCCCGCCCCGGGTCCGGGAGTCCCCGGTGAGCCCCAGTTCGCCGAGGACCTCATCAACCCGGTGGGCCCGTTCGGCCGCCGATGTGTCGCTGGGGAACCGCAGTTCGGCCGCGTAGCGCAACGCGTGCTGTGCGCTTAGCTGCACGTGCCAGATGTTCTTCTGCGGGACGTACCCGATCCGGTGCCGCAACTCCGCGTAGTGCTGGTAGAGATCCCGGCCGTCATAGGACACCGTTCCCTCGTCGGCGGGCCGCATGCCGGTCAGCGCGCCCAGCAAGGTCGACTTCCCCGCCCCGCTCGGTCCGATGATCGCGACCAGGCGCCGTTCACCCACCGGGAAGCTCACATTGTCGAGCAGGACTCTTCCGTCCGGCAGCCGGACGGTCAGGTCCTGCGCCAGCAGTGAGACGTCGCCCTCGTCGATGAACTCCCGCAGTTCCCCGTCGACCAGGCGGAACGTCGCCGGGCCAATGCCGATGAGATCCGCGCCGGTGACCGCCATGGCCGATACCCGCTGGCCATTGACGAATGTGCCGTTATGGCTGTCGAGATCAACGATCTCGAATTGCCTCGCAGTCACCCGCCGCAGCTCAGCGTGGTAGCGGGACACGCCCAAGTCGGTGACGACCACGTCGTTCTCCGGTGCCCGGCCGATCCGCACCAGCGAGCCGGCTATCTGCCGTACCGAGGTCGGGTGAAGGTCAACCCGCAGCCGGGACCCGGCGCCAGCCCTGCCGGGGTAGCCCGGGCGGCCGAGGCGGCACCACACTTCCGGGCCGTCCTGGGAATCGGCGAGCCGCACCACGCAATCCCCGGCGATCCGCAGCAGGCTCACCCGCTGCGGCCCGGTGAAGATGCCGTTCTTGCTCCCGGTGTCCGCCAGCACCCACTCGTCCTGATCGAGGCGCAGCACCGCGTGCTGCCACGACACCCGTGGATCGTCAAACACGAAATCCGAGCTCGGGTCACGGCCGAGACTGTAGGACGCCCCGGCGGTCAGCAGCCGGTCCAGACCGCCCGCGCTCACCATGAGTACCGGCATGGACGCCAGCGATTGCCCGCTCACCCAATCCCCCCGCACTGTGGCCATCCGCAGTGCGGATCAAATTCAACGGCCACCAGCCGGCCTCCCCATGACCCATGCCTCCCGCGGCGTTCGGCTATGCCAGCAGCCAGTCGACGGCTTGGGCAAAGGACCCGAACGCAACCGCTTCCCGGCTCTGAACGGTGCTTGCCTGGCCGTGTGCCACGCGAACGATCCGCAGACCAGGCTGTCCGATGACCGAGAGAAGCACCGCGGCGGGCTGCTTCGCGCCGTCCTCAGCCGCCACGAAGCCGTCTTCGAACACCGCCTCGGCGAGTCCGGTGAGGGCGCGCCACTGCCGCGGCGGTGGCGTGACCCGGAAGTAGTGGACGCCCGCCGGGGCAACGACGTGGCTCATCTCGACGTGGTCGGGAGCCGGTCCGTACAAGTACACGGTGGGCCCGGTGGGGAACCAGTTGCCGTCGGCGTCAACAAGCATGAACGCGGCACACGGACCGGTCCCGAGCTTCGCCAGTACCTCGGCCGCCTCGCCCGTGATGGTCCCGTCGGGCTGGCCGAGTTCACGGATCACCAGTGAACGCCGGCCGCGCAGGATGGCGAGGGCCAGGTCCGCCTCGTCGCTTTCGTCGACCGTGGGCAGGGGCGTGCGCCAGGCCCCGTTGGCGTGGACCGCGACGGCCGCTGCCTCGTCGTCGGTGAGCGCGAGCCGGTTCTCATTCGCCATCAGAAAACCCCCGCAAGATTGCTGATCGTCTCACCCGGGAGATCTTTGAAGGTGGGGACGTAGTCGTTCCTGAAGACGCCCGGGTCGAACGGGTTTGGGATACCTTCCGACCAATCGACCTGACGCGCCAGGTCGTAATCCTTGTGAGCCAAGCTGAGATCGACTCCGGCAAGGTAGGCGACCGGATCGTCCTTCTGGGCCTTCAGGAGCGAGGCGGTCGCATCAACCATCTTCCCGCCGGCTGCGCCATAGTGTTGGTGCTTGAGGTCATAGACACCCTCCCCGGTGTCCAGCGTGGCGTCCGTGTAGCCCAGGACGCGCCCGGCACCGTCAGCGAGGCCATGCCCGGGAATTCTGTCAAGCAATTCACTGGTCTTAGGGATATTGCTGAGCGGGCCGTCCACAAGGGAATAGTAATCATTGCCCCGGTCCACGGCTTTGTAGAGGGTGCGGGCGCCGCCGAGGAGGCCGGCGACGGTGAGGCCGGAAATGGCGGCGCCGGCCCCCGACCAAGCGGCGCCTCCCCCGCCGGCATCGTTGTCACTCGCCTGGACCTGCTGCTGGATATTCGCGACCAGATGTGTGTGCATGTCCGTCATCGCTTGCGCCGCGCGGCTGATCGCACCGTGGTACTGCGTCGACCATTGCTGCTGGAAGGTGCCGGAGGCCGGCCCGCGCCAGTGGTAGCTGAGTTCTTCCGTGAGCGTGCCGAGCCCGGCGGTGAGGTGGATCAGCGCCTGGGCGTACCCGTCCATCTGCTGCGCAAGGCGCTGGGCCTGATCGACGTCCATGCCTTCCAGCGACATCGTTCGCTCCCCGTTGTCCTGGACCCGGGGCTGCGGGCTGGCCCGGGGTCCGTCAGCTGCTAGGGCCTAGGCGAAGTTGCTCGAGGTCTGCTGCTGCTGCTGCAGGTTCGCCAGCGTGTGGTGGCAGATTTCCTGGATGCCATTGAGGGCGTTCTGCAGCTGGGCCTGATGGGTCGGCCACTGAGCGGCGAACTGCTGCGCGTCCGGGCCCTTCCACGCACCCTCGAGGTGGCTCACGAGGCCGGGCATCGACGTCACGATGCTCTGCAGTTGCTGGCAGAGGCCGTTCATCTGGTGGTAGATGCCATTGACCGCGTCGACGTCCATTCCTTCGAATGCCATGATCTAGTCTCCCCTTTTCGGTTGCGACGGCGCCTTGCCGTCTTAGTGGCGGGCTCTCTGGCTGGCACCGGTCGTTGCTTGCGTCAGCCACCTTAGGGATGACCGCACGGGTTGACCATGGGGAGGACTCCCCGGTGCGATCGCGCGGCTGGCCGGGCTCATTCCGGAACCGCAATCTGTGCGAGCGTGACGCGCCCGCTCTCAACAAGCAGGCCACGCCCGGCAGGAAACTCGCTGCGCCTCGATTTCGGGAACTCCGTCTTGTACACCAGCAACCCGTCCGTTTGCTCTGGTTGCAGGGCCAGCCCGCTGCGCATGCTCTTTGCTGCATTCAGCAGTGGCCAGCTTTGGCTCATGGCGGAGGTCTCGGCTTCGGCGATGACAAGGTGCCCATGGCTGGCGAGCGTCTTGATCAAGGAGGTCAGCGGCATGTCCGCGGGACCGCCGAGAAAGTCGGCAACGCCCTCGATGACGACGGCGAACTGGTGGCCGGCATCGCCGTCGCGGACGGCGCGTTCGAGCTTGGCAGCGGCCTCGGCGATTTCTTCGGGATTCGTGCCGACCTGTTGCCAGGCCCCGAGCGCGACCAGCGGCGAGCGCTTGCCGCCGAAGAAGATCGCCGCGGTGGCCGGGCTGGTACGGGCGAGCGCGGTGACGAGGGTGGCGATGGAGGTGGTGCGGCCGCTGTCGGGAGGGCCGGAGATGAGGAAGACGCCTTCCGGGCGGAACCCAACGGCGCTGAGATTGTGGTCGGCCATCCCCACCGTCGGACGCCCGTCGGCCGTGGCGGGCAGTTCGCTGAGGCGCACCAGCGGCGGGAGTTGCCTGACGGTTGGCGCGGCAGGCACCTGCTGCCGGCGCATGGTGGCGGCGAGACGGGTGATGGCGTGCGACTGGGCGGTGATGTCGGCCGATCCGCCGAGCACGGCGACGTGCAGTTCCGCATGCGACATGACCGCCCGGCCGGGCGGGGAATCGGGGGTGAGGACGCCCTGGTCGACCCCGGCGAGGGCGTACTCGTTCTCGTCGGCAAGCCTCAGCGTAAGCCTGCGCGGAATCGCCGAGCCCAGCCGCGATGACAGGGCTCCAGGCCGCTCAGCGGTGAGGATGACGTGTATCCCGGCGGGCCGGCCGTCGGCGGCCAACGCGGTGAACGCGTCGAACCACTTGCCGCCGTCGAGCGTTTCGTACTGCTGGCGGAACGTGGAGAAGCCGTCGAGCAGGACCAGGATGCGTGGCTCCTGCGGCTGGCCGGCGATGCGGCGGTATTCGGTGATGGTTCCGGCCCGGACGGCGGCGTACCGGCGGGCGCGCTCGTCCAGGGTGGCCATGAGGGTCCGCAGGAGCCGGTTGACCCGGTCGCGTTCGTCGCCGGGGATGATGCTGCCGACATGCGGCAGTTCGGCAAGCATCCCAAGGCCGTGGGAGCTGAAGTCGAGGCCGTATACCTGGCAGGGCCCGCCCCGCACGGTGAGCGCGGCGGCGATCGCGAATGACCGCAGTGCCGTGCTCTTGCCCGAGCCGCCGGTGCCGAAGATCGCGAAGTTCCCGTCACGGTCGGGGTAGAAGATCGCCGTTGTCTGGCGCTGCTGCTCCGGCTCGTCGACGACACCGAACACGAGCTGGTCGTCGCGGCGCCCGGTGGGGAGCTTGCTCAGGTCGTAGGCAGCGGCCAGCTCGTCGAGCCAGGGCCGCCGCGGCGCAGGCAACTCGGCAAGCGCGCTGGCACGGCGGATGGTGTCGGTGATCCGTGCGCTGTCGGTCGGGCCGGGGCCGACGTCGGTCGTCATGGTGGCCGGGTCCGGGGAGCGCCAGAGGCGGCCCTCGCCGACGGTGAGTTCCTCGATCGACACGTCCGCGTGGCGCTGAGCCGACGTAGTCCATCCCCCGACGTAGGCGGCCTGGAACGGCACGAGCCTGCCCGGCCCAGTCTTCGACACCGCACGGCCCGGCAGTTCCGGGTCGATGTGCGCCGCCTCCGGCGAGCCGAGGACGTCCACGCTGTCCGCCTCATCGGCCATGCGCAGCGCGAGCCGCAGATTAGTGTTCGCCCGCAGGTTGTCCTTGATGACGCCGGCCGGCCGCTGCGTGGCGAGCACCAGATGCAGCCCGAGGGACCGGCCCCGCTGCGCGACGTTGACGACCCCGTTGACGAACTCAGGGACCTCCTGGACCAGAGCAGCGAACTCGTCGACGACGATCACCAGGCTGGGCGGGGTGTCAGGGCCACCCGTCTTCTCCAGCTCGGCCAGGTCCTTGACCTTCTTCTGGCTGAACAGATGCTCGCGATAGGTGAGTTCGGCGCCGAGCGAGGCCAGCGCGCGCTTGACCAGGTGCGGGTTGAGGTCGGTGACCAGGCCGACCGTGTGCGGCAACTTGACGCAGTCGCTGAACGCCGAGCCGCCCTTGTAGTCGACCAGCAGGAAGTTGACCCGCTGCGGGCTGTGCGCGGCAGCCATGGCGAGAATCCAGGTTTGCAGCAGCTCGCTCTTCCCGGCGCCGGTGGTGCCGCCGAGCAGCGCGTGCGGCCCGTGCAGCCGCAGGTCGAGCGCGTGCAGCTCACCCGCTGCCTGCCCGACGACGGCACGCAGGGTGCCTGGCCGGCGCCGGCCAGGAGAAGACGATGCCGGGCCGGTGAGGATGGAGCGGCTCTCCTGCCAGCGTTCGATGACGGCGGCCGGGACGTCTGCGAGCCTCGGGTCGTGCAGTTCGAGCCAGGACACCGCACGAGGCAGGTCACTGTCATCGGCGAGGACGGCGCCCGCGTCGATCAGCGGGGACATGGTCCGGCTGAAGGACAGCGCGGTGCCGCGGTCGACGGTCTCGGTGCTGATGCCGCTCGTGGAGGTCCCGGTGAGGCTGTTGCCGATGGTCGCCGACCGGTTGCCGTAGACGTTGACGTACGCCGTGCAGGCGGCCGGCAGGTCTTCGGCCCGGGGGGCGAGCCAGATGCAGTGGATGCCGGCCGCTGGCCCGGTTCTGCTGAGCTCGACGAGACGGGCACGGTCGGCGGTGGTACCGCTGTCGATGAGGACAACGACGTAGACGGGGTTGCCCCGGCCATCCAGCTGATGGCCGCTGTGTGCACGGGTGAGGTCTTCGAGCTGCCCGAGCAGCGCGGATGCTTCAGCGCCCGTGACCAGATGCGGGCCGGTCAGCGGGCTATGCGCGGAGGATACATGGGGCAGCCACTTCAGCCACTCCCAGTCACGCCAGGAGCGTGGCCCGCAGAAGGCCGCAAGAACGACCTCGGCGGGCGAGTGCAGGACGGCGAGCTGACAGATGACCGCACGGGCAACGTCCGGCGCGGCGGCGGGGTCCCCGGCGATACCGATGCAGCCGTGGGCGGTGAGCGAGAGGCCGGCCGGGACGTCGTCGATGGTCCGGTACCGGCCGACGAGATCGTCCAGCGCGACCCGGGCCGCCGGGACCGCATGCCGGTCCCTGGGGCGGTCGAAGGACAGCCTTGAGGTGAGCGTCGCGGCGCCCACGCGGACGTCGAGGAACCGCGGCGCACCAGGCCGGTGGCTCCACAACAGCGCGGCCTGATGCCCCGCAGCGGCCAGGCAATCCACGATGCGCGGGTGTTCGGCATTGCGGGCGTGCCACTCATCGGCGCGCGCCGCGCGGGCGGCTTCGTCGAGGGCGCTGAGCTCCCGCCGCAACTCTGCCATGGAACCGCGGTTGCCGCGGGCGGCGGCCCAGCGGCTCTCGAGCAGGTTGGCCAGCATCATCATGGGGCTGAGCGCGACGAACAGCAGGGAGGCGACGCTCCGGGTCAGCGCGTAGAGGGCACCGCCAAGCGCGATCGGGGCAAGCATGGACAGGACGGGGAAGCGCTGGTGGTGCTGGATCTCCGGAAGCTCTGGGCACGCCAGCGTCTCGCCGGGGTAGCTGGCGCTGACGACGGGCGACCGGTTGAACGCGGAGGTCGCCGGGTGTGCCGCGCCTTCGACCTGCAGGGTGAACTCGATGCCGAGGACGGTGTCGCCCAGCCGCAGTTGCTCCCCGGGGTGCCAGGATCCGCGCGCCACCTGCTCTTCGTTGAGCAGCAGGCCGTTGGCAGAGCCCAGGTCAAGGATCTCGGCCGAGCCCGGGGCCAGGACGACCCGGAGGTGGCGGCGGGATACGAGCGTGTCCGACAGCCGCACGTCGCAGTCGGCCGAACGCCCGACCGTGTGGTTGCCCGCGCCGAGCGGCAGCCGCTGCCCCCGATCAGGACCGTCCATGACGGTGATCACCGCGACAGGCCGGGCGGCTTGGTGCGGGTGGCGGATGCTTGCTGGGCTTATGGCGATACGCGCCCCGGACCTGATGCCGCTGTCGGTCAGGGCGAGGCCGGGGTCGAGGGTAGTGCGGTCGGCCCCGATGACGGTCAGCGTGTTGCCGCCGTCCTCCGCGGCCGGACGTACCGGGTCACGGGCGGCCAGGGCGTCGGCGACGTCGCCGACGGTCGCGTCGGCGTCCGCGGTGAGCACGAGGTCGATATCACCAGGGGAACGCTCCAGCGTGACCTTGATCTTCATCGGCGCAGGCCCGGGGCGAAAGCCGGGGCAGCGGTACAGAGCACCGCCGGTATCCCATACCGGCGCGAAGATAGCCACAGGCGACGCAAAGACATTCCCCCCACTGCAAATGCCGTGGTCGGCGCCCCCATAAGTACGGCGCTCCGCCTCCCGGCGGCATGGGAAGAATGCTAGAGATTCCCTGCCGCGCCGATGGGCAGAACTCCAGAATCAAGCGCGGCTTTTTAGCGGTTTAGTCTGCGGCACGCGCTTTATCCAATTCTTCAGCCGCTCGGTGAGGTTTGCGAGGATTGTCGCGGCCGGCGGGCAGGCCAGGCCAGAGATCTCACGCCGACGGCGGTGCGCCGCGCCCGGCGCCCGCCGGCGGCAGCAGGTCCAGGTCGCCGACGTTCACCAGGCGGGCGGCGAGGGCATACTCCACCAGCCGGGCGCGGCGGGTGGAAGCGAGCCGGGTCGCGTCCCCGTGCAGGCCGCGGACACCCCGGCGGGTGAACTTGTCGCAGACGTTGTCGAGCTTGCGGTTGAACTTGGTGACCGTCCAGCCCAGGCGCGCGGCGGCGGCCGCGTTGCTGGGAATGTTCCCGGTGCTCTGGCCGCCACGCCGCAGCACCACTTCCGCGAGCGCGACGAGCAGCAGGTGCTGATCGGCGGTGAGCGTCCCCGGCCCGAGCGTGGTGGCGCCGCTGACCTGCTGGTCGAGGCTGACAGGCACGAACGGCGGGTCGTCCAGGGTGACCGTAAACTCATAGGTGGTGGGCCCGGCAGTGAACCAGACGCGAGTACAGGGAAATACCAGCGGGAGTGATGCGCCGGGGGCCAGCCAGGCCTGGACCAGCCCCCGGTCGTCGGCAATCGTGGCCGCAAGCTGGCTGCCGATATTGCTGAGCTGCCAGTACCCGCCCTGGTGGTGGAGCATAAGGAACTGGCGATGCAGGTAGGGGTTATCGTCGACGGTCAGGTCTCCCTCACGGCCGATTCTGAACGGCTCCGAAGGGAGGGCGGTGTAGTCCTCGCCGCAGAACTCGACGCGGGCATCGCCGGGGGCGGTCATGGCCCGCACACCGGCGTGGACGGGCCCGGCGCTGGGCTGTCGTCAGCCGGCCCGGCCTGGACAGTGATGCAGACGCTCCGCCCCAGGTTCGGAGGGACTTCGCCAGCAGCCGTGGATGCGATCACCGTGGTTCCTCGTAGCGGAAATAAATATCATCAGCCAAGCTGACTACCGTGCCGGGCTGGATCGGGAACGGCTCGCGGGGGCGAAGCCGTTCGGGGTCACGGCCGGGCAGCGTGACCAGCGTCCCGTTGGTGGACTTCAGGTCGGTGACCAGGACATCCCAGCCGTCCAGGCTGACCTGCAGGTGGGTGCGGGAGATCTCACCGTCCCCGCTGGGCAGCCTGACGACGTGGGGGCGCTCCTCGCCGTCGAAGTCCGTGCGGGGACTGCGGCCCATGACCACGCCACGGTCGAGCGTGATGACGTCGCCGGTGGACACCCGCAAGACACCGAGGACCGGCCGGGGCACGGTCACGGGGTCCTGCTGGGGCAGCGGCACACCGCACATGCGGCACACCGAACTGCCGGGCGGGCTCGGATGCGAACCGGGGCACAGCAGGGCATGGACGGTCGGGCCGATGCGGTCGGAGGGTGCGGCCCGGGAAGCGAGCTTGAGCAGCTCCGCCCGCCTGACGGTGCCCCCGCTGTCATCCCCGGGACCCGTGACCGGGCCGAGCGGGGCAGATGTGACCGTGTTGGCCGGCCTTCCGCCCGCGGCCGGACCAGCGGGGCGGGGCTCCGACCTCGGTACTGGCGGAGCCTGCGGCGCGGGGACAGCGGCTGCCGGAAGTTCCGGCGGCTGGCTATCGTCGGTGGCGGGACGCATGGCGGCGTCCTCGACGCTGCGCACTAGCGACGCGCCGAACAGGAAGTCGTAGCCGGTCTCCTTGGGCGGCCCGGCATCGGCACCCTCGTGGGCGCTGCCGTCCGGCACCGCGTCCGCACCGGGGTAGCTCAGCGTGGCACCGGCGTCGCGGACGCTCACGGCTGGGGCCATCGGTACGGGTGGCGCGGTCTCGGCGGCGCTGGCCTCCGGGGCGGCAGACGGCCGGGCCGCCGCAGCCCCGGCCCGCCGGTTGCTGACGCCCGTCAAGGCGATGGTGACGCTCTGCGCAAGGAAGACGCCTGTGGACGCCGGAAGCTGCAAATCGGTGCCGGTAGGCGAATCTCCCAGGACAACGCATACGACATTCGGGGCCACCGGATGTTCTCGCCACGTGACCAGGCCCGTGCCTGTCAGGCGTTCAGAGGTGCCCTCGGCGTTCAACGTGGCGCTGCCGCGGCCCCGGCAGAACAGGTGGCTACAGTCGTCGTGAGTAGCGAGCAGGGCAAAATCCGGGGCTTCCCGCAGGCCCCTGCGCAGCAGGCTCGCCACAAGCATGTCCAGGCTGGCGCCGTCCTCGATTCGCTGCCAGATCTCCCGGACCGTGACCGAGTCAGGCGCAGCGTCGATGAGCGCCCAGCAGTGATCCCCGGCGACGGCGGTCCATTCGCCAGGGACGTAGCTCACATCGGTCATGGTTCCCCTGGCAGCAGGTCGCGGGGGATGGTGTCATTCTCGGCTGCCCGATCGTCGCCCCCGTCCTGGTCGACGTCGACGACGATGACGGTGATGTTGTCGCGGCCGCCGGCGTCGTTCGCCGCAGCCACCAGCGTGTCGGCAGCGTGCTGCGGATCGCCGGCCGTGAGCAGCGGAAGGATTTGGTCATCGGTAAGTTCACTGAACAGGCCGTCCGAGCACAGGAGGTAACGGTCACCGGCGATGGCTGGTAGCAACCAGTGGTCGGGAGCTGGTGGAGGTTCGCTGCCCAGTGCGCGGGTGATGATGTTGCGGCGCGGGTAGGTGCGCGCTTCGGCGCGGGTGAGGTGCCCCGCGACGACGAGCTCCTGAGCCTCCGAGTGGTCCACCGTGATCTGGTCCAGGCGGCCGTCAGCGAGACGGTAGACACGCGAGTCGCCGATGTTGAACACCATCAAGTGGCTGCCGCCGCTCGTCTCGATCAACGCGAGCCCGGTGACAGTGGTACCCATGCCGTCGGCATTTCCCCACTCCGCTGCGGCCTCCACGATCACGCCGTTCGCCTGGTACAGACTGGCGAGGACCGCGTCCGCGGAAGGCGGGTGCAGGCGCGCGCACGCCTGAAGCGCGTTGATCGCCAGCGCGCTGGCCACGTCGCCTGAGCCGTGCCCGCCCATGCCGTCGGCCACGGCGTATAGCAGCGGCGAGATCAGATAGCTATCCTCGTTGACCCGGCGGGCGCGGCCGATAGCGGTGGCCGCGCCATCACAAAAACCGGTCATGTCGAGCGGGCGGGAACATCCGTGCGGGCATCGACGAGTACCACAGGCCCCCCGATTATGTCTAGAGCTGTGCTCGTCGCAGCATGCCAGAGCAGACCTATCTACCGCGCGCCTTTTGGAAGGTTCTGGAACTGACACTCCACCATGTAGTGCGGCGACGCGTCCGCGACTGCGCTGGCGTCTGCGAACTCCGCGTAGCGGGCACCGGCACCTCCGTGCCTCGCGGGCGTGCGCTGCCAGACAAGCGTTGATTTTGGTTCGCCGTGGAAGTGAGTGAGCAGCATTGCGGTGGCTGCGCTCATGGATGCTTCCGAAACCTCGGAAAGAACGCCGCGAACACCAGGACAATTCCGACGTCTACAATCAGTCGCTTCCAGAAGTGGTGCCTGAAGAACAGGACGTCCACGCGACCGCGACGGCTACCAGCGAGAGCACGTAAAGCACGATGGCGTCTGTCTTCTTCGGCATGAGCGAGCATCGAGAGCCGACCGACTCGCCTTCATGATGTCCTTGGGGATCGCACACAATTTCGATCTAGCAGACTCATGACCTCTTGTACCCCGCCAAGCTACTCAGACAAGGCTGACCTGGGCGATCTATCGGGTTCCAGTCGGCCAGAAGGCTCAATGGCAGGAGACGACCTGTCCCTCAGAGTGCCCCTCAACGAGGGTGACGGTCGCCGGTTCTTTGTTCGAAATATATCTGTTGATCTGCGGTGGAGCTAAGGGGACTCGAACCCCTGGCCTCTTGCATGCCATGAATCTATTCAGGCATTTCCTCACCAGGGCAAACGCGGCCTGACCAGGCCGTTCGCTAGCTCACGCAAGCTGCTACTAGCTCAGACGAGCGCTCGCTAGCGCCGTTCTGCCCCCCAAACTGCCCCTCAAGATGATCTCCCTCGACTGCTCGAACTGCCCGATCGCGTCTGCTTAGACTGTACATTCGAAAGTCCAGCCAAACCTGGGTGTCGTACGGGCCTCCGTGGCACAGTTCGGCGCGAAGTCTGTCTGGAGCATCCCGAGTTTCGTGCACACCTGGTTTCGTGTGTGCAGTTGCGCCGGGCGGCGGCTGCTGTGGTGAGGTTACCTGGTCTGCCTCCTTTCAGGGTGTACGTGGCTTGACATGGGGCGGAGGGCCGTAGCCTTGCCGGGCGCCGGGCCGGATCTTTGATCCGCTGCCGGCCTGGGCCGGTGGCGGTCCTCCGCGCGGGTCCCATGTCAAGCCACGTGTTCCTGCCGGGCCCAGTACCCGGCTTCGGCTTCGGTGGGTGGCCTGCGGCCCAGGCGGTGCATGAGCCTTTCGGCGTTGTACCAGGCAACCCAGGCGCTGGTGATTTCCTCCAGGTCGGCCAGGGTGCGGATGGGGCCGTTACGGAATGGCGACCCGCTGCGGGTGCATTCGGTCTTGTACAGCCCGATTGTCGTCTCCGCGAGCGCGTTGTCATAAGCATCGCCGACGGACCCGACCGAGCCGGTCAGCCCTGCCAGCAGCAGGGTCTGGGCGAACCGGACAGAGGTATACCGCGATCCGGCGTCGCTGTGATGAATGGCCGCCCCGCTGATCGGGTGGCCTTGCCGGGCCCGCAGCGCGGTGGCCTGCCGGATCGCCCTCTCCACGAACGCGGTTTCCTTGCTCAGCGAGCATTCCCACCCACCGATCAAGCCTTTGCGCTTATCCTTGCCGCGCCGGCGGCGGTTCTTGTGCACGCGGTAGATCAGCCGGGGCCGGCACCCGGGCTTGATGGCGATCAGCGCGGCCAGCGAGACGCGCGTGTTGCTGCCGCCGGTCACCGTCACCACGGGGGTGACGCCGCGCCGGCCCCAGGTGCGCCCTTTCGGCGGCCTTAAGCCCTGGCCAGACTCGTCTTCGAAGACGATCCAGCCGCCCAGGTCCGCCGCCGTCCTTTTACCACCGGCCAGGCCTCCTCCCGCCAGGCGGCAATCTTGGCTTCGTCCCGCTCGGCGGCCCGCCGCGCGGGAACCTGCACGCTCCACCCGATCCGGTGCAACAGCAGGCACATCCCGGCCAGGGTGTACTCCACGCCGAACCGCCGCCAGGCGACCTCGGCGATGCGGGCCAGCGTCCAGCACTGGTCCTCCCACCCCCACACCGCCGGGCCCGCATCCAGCACCATCTCCAGCTCGCGCAGCTGAGCCGCGGACAGCTTGCACTTCGCCCCGCCCGCGCCCCGCGACGCCAGCGCCGGGCGGCCCCCGGCGGCCAGCGCCCGCCGCCACCGGTTCGCCGACATCCGCGACACCCGGAACCGTTTCGCGACCTCCCGGTCACTGGCCCCGGCCTCCACCAAATCCGCGGCCGCCAGCCGCACCTGCTCCCGGCGGGACCGCTCCGCTGCGGTCAGCCCGCCACCATCGGGATACCTCATCCCTCCGGCATAGCGCACAACGCACCGGCTGTCACCAGCCCGTAACCTCAGACATTAAAGATCGTTAGTGACGCGGCACCGGCGAGCGTCGCGATCAGCGAACCCTCGGCTGGCTCCGAGGACACCTGCGGCGCAACCTGGAGGGCCTGGCCGATTCCGAGCGCGGCAGCATCAGTGCCAAAGAGCAGGCAGAGCAGGTCCCGGTAACGAGGACTCGGGCGCTTCTCCCCGCGCTCCCACTTGGCCACCATGTCCGGGTTGAGGCCGACATGCTCACGCCGGCGCAGCCAGGCTAAGCGTGCGACTTGCTCAGCCACGTCCTGCTGTGTCCAGCCCCGCGCCTCGCGGAACTCCCTCAGCCGTGGCCGTGTGGTGGTCATCGCTGTCGCTTCCTTCGCAGGTAGCTGGGCTTTCTTGTCGCGTCGAGCCTAACCGCGCACCCCACGTGCGGCCATACAGGACTACTGAACGGACTAGTGCGGGGCTAGTCCAGGGCTAGTCCCAAGACGGCCGTTCAGGCATGTAGTCGCAGTTTCCTAGACCTGCCCAGCCAACCGCATCGCGGTTGTACCGGCAGGTGAATGGCTGGGGCGCCATGACGGGAAGGCGGAGGAATGCTAACGATCATCATCGTGGCAGGCGGGCTCGTCTTATCGCTCGCGTTATGCATGCTGGTACTACTCCGGGTGGGCATCGGCGGCAAGAAGCGCCGCGGCTACCTCACCACCCAAGCGCAGACCCGCGCCGACGCCGCGACACGAGCCATCACCGGGCTGTACGTCCGCATGCCCGACCGGAACATCCAGCACCAAGCCGGGCGGGTTCACGATGACCCGCGGTAAGAAGCACTGCAAGCAGCCGACGGCCTCAGCAGGACAGCGAAGGCGCGTGACAAGCATGACCTGTCCGCTGGCCCGCCACACTAGGCCAACACACCAGGTAGACCCTGGGTACAGGTCGGTCGCCGGTGCCGTGCTGCGCTCCGCCCGCCGGTCGGCTCGTGTCAGCCAGGCCCGGTTAGCCGCCGCCTGCGGAGTGACCGAGAAAGCTGTACGAGGATGGGAGACCGGATCATCGCAGTTAGCATCGGCCCCAATGCCGCAGGTCGAGGCGGTGATCGCAGCGCTCAACAACGCTGGCGCCTGCCACCTTCTCACTGCGGACTTGGTCGTGGCAGCGTGGTGCGATCTGCTCATCGCCGCAGTCGCCGCTTCCAAGGACGTCACGTGCCTGCTGGCCGACCCGATAGCCGTTGAAGATGCGTTCGGTGAGCTAATGGCCTGGTGCATGGAAGGGCGTGTCCCTCAGAGGCACCGCCCCTATGCCACGATCGGCCGTCTTATCAGCGAGCAAACCGTGATCGAAAGATTGCGCCAGGTCTTCTGATAACAGGCACAGGTTATGCCGCAGGTATCAAAGCCTGAGTGGCGAGGTGTTACGCGCCAGGAAGCATGAGGTCAAGCAGCACCAGGTCTGCCCCGTTGCGGTCGAACATCTCCAGCGCATCCGGGCCGTTATGAGTGGTGGTAGCGGGCGCGGGCTTGGTGTTTTCGCCGCCAGCGGGACCAGGTGTAGCCGAGTTGGCGGGCAGCGGCGGTCATGGGCGTGGTGGCCAGGCGCAGCAGGCGGCGGGCTTCGGGGACGCTGACCTTGACCAGGCCGGGGTCTTCGGGCGGCGGCTCGTGCGCGGTGGCCGGGAGGATCCCGGTGTCAGCCCAGCTTGCGGGCTGGGCGCCGGCGCTGGCCGGGATGCTGCCTGTCGCTTGTGTTAATGGCGCTGCTGCCGGGCGGGCGGCGGCAGCGGCCAGCAGCGCCAGCGCGCACAGGGACAGCACGGTGTGGCGGTGGAAGGACTGCCACAGCCGGACCTGGTGCTGGTCGAAGACGGCCTGCCCCTTTGCCTGCTGGTGACACTCCTCCACCGGCCATCTCTTCCCGGCGACGGTGATCAGCAGCGGCAGGGACACCGGCCAGGCGGGGACGTGGCAGTAGAAAAATGCGAGGTCAGTAGCGTCGGCGGCGCTGCGGCGCAGCAGCAGCCAGTGCCGGGGCGAGGCGGTCGCCAGCCACGCCCACTGGTAGTCGCGGTGGCCCTTGCAGCCGCGCCCGCACGAGCGGGTCTCCCACGCCGCGGCGGGCACCCGCCGGGCCGCCGCATCCGCCCGGGCCTTCCCCCGCCGCGGGTGCAGCCGGACCTTGAAGTCGCGCGGCACGGCCAGCACGTACCCCTTGCCAGCGTCCTCGCAGGCCTGGCGCAGCTTGCCGCTGCGGCCATAGACCTCATCGCCGGCGGCCCAGCCGAACGGCGTGCCCGCGCTGATCGCCCCGGTGATCATCTGGGTGCCCAGCTCGGTCTTCGTCTTGAACTCCACGTCGCGGGGGACTTGCGCCCGCTCTCGCCGGCTGGTGTCCTCACACCAGCCCCGGGGCAGGTAGAGCCGGAAGTCATACAGCGCGTGCCCGAGGGCGGACACATACGCGCAGTTCACCACGGTCTGGCAGTTCTCCACCTGGCCGGTGATCCCAGCATGCTGACGAGCCACGCCCACCGTCATCTGGCCCTGCTTCAGCTCAGCGGTCTCATCCAGCACCAAGATCGCGCCCGGGTCGCCGAGGTGATCGAGGATGAACCGCTGCACCGAGCCGAGCGCTGCCTTCCAGTCCCAGCAGTGCCCGGCCAGCAGCGCCTGCATCCGCCGCGGCGTCGCATGCCCGGCCCGCTCGGCGAGCTGCCAGCACGAGCGGCGATCCCCGGGCTCGGCCAGCAGCGCATCCACGTAGGCGAACGCCGTGAAACGGGACCTAGCCTGGCAGAACACCGGCGCCAGCAACCCGCGCAACTCATCCCGTAGCCGCCCCAGCCAGCGGCCATCTTCTACGATGGCCGCAGCGGCCACCTGCTGATCTTGTCTCTTCACAAAGCATGATCATCCAGGTGGCCGTCCTGACGCTCACGACATGGTCCCCCGCACCGTGATCACCCAGGCGCTACATCAAAACCGGGACTGTAGTACCGGGCAGACAGCAACCAGGAAGCCTGCCTTGCGCAGCAGGTAGGAAAGGGCGTCGCTGAACGACTCCTCGTCCTCAACGAGCAGCACACGTGTCATGCGACTGCCTCCCGGGCGGCTCCTGCTCCGCCGGCTCGGCCCGCGGGCTGCGGTGCAGTGCCGTGGCCGGGGTGGTGGAGGCGCTGTCGCGGATCTGGAGGATGGTGCCGTCGAGACGTTCGGGGGCTTCGTCGCTGAACACCCGGGATCCGATCCGGCCATTATTGGCCGCGCCGCCGAGGTCTGGAACGGCCGGCGCCTGCACCTGGGCTCTGGCCCCAAGCAGGATTTGTGCGGTCTCCCGTCCCGTTGATCGTACGCTGCCGCCTGGCCCCGGCGACAGTCGCCGACCGTCAGCCTGCCGGTGGCGTAACGTGGGTGGCAAGACGCGCTCGGTTGCCCCGGGCACAGAACGGCGCCCAGTCCAGTCCCTGCTGAGCCTTCTTTCTCAGATGAAGGAGGCGGCAGGTGAGCGATTGCCCTGTTGCCGCAGACGGTGTGCCGGATGTCGGCCTGAGATCGTGGTGCTGAATGGCCGGTGACAGGCTGCAGCGGATCCTAGCGACGCTGTCCGTCGGGGGAGATGGGTGGTCATCAGCTCGGCTATGCAGGGCATGCCCGGGAATCGTGGGCGTGAACGGGGCAGGGGTCATGCTCATGTCGGGTGACATACCGCAGGGGTCGCTGTGCACCACCGATCAAGTCAGCCACCTGATCGAGGACCTGCAATACACCCTCGGCGAAGGCCCCTGCGTCGATGCCCACCAGCAGAACCAGGTCGTGACCGAGCCCGACCTGGCCGATCCGGTGACCCCACGGTGGCCTGGTTTCACCCCGCCGGCGCTGGCCGCAGGGGTACGGGCGCTGTTCGGGTTCCCGCTGCGGGCCGGAACGGTGCGCCTGGGGGCGCTCAACCTCTACCGGGACTCGCCCGGCCCGCTGACCGGCGACCAGCACGCCGACGCGCTGGTGGTGGCCGACCTGGCCGCCCGCTGGGTCCTGGAGGCCCAGGCCGGCGCGCCCCCGGCACGGTGGCCGGGGAACTGGAGGCCGGGGCCGACTTCCACTTCACGGTGCACAACGCGGCCGGCATCGTCTCGGTCCAGCAGGACATCAGCGTGACCGAGGCGCTCATCCGGTTGCGGGCGCACGCCTTCAGCAGCGATCGCGCGCTCACCGACGTGGCCCAGGATGTCATCGGCCACAGGCTCCAGCTGCCATGACCCCCGGCTGGCGTGCCCGGGGCGAGGAAGGCCGCCACTACGATGGATGTTGCGGGCAGGATCCCGATCCGGCGCCCGCGGCTCCTGACAGGCGGCTCAGTGTTCAGGGGGTGGTGGAGATGACCCGGGAAGCCGACGTGGTCAAGTCGCTGGTCGAGATGGCCGACACCCTGGTGGACGACTACGACGTCGTCGACCTGCTCACCGGGCTGGCGGACCGGTGCGTCGACCTGCTCGGCGTCTCCGCCGCCGGGGTGATGTTGGCCTCCCCCGCGGGCAGCCTAGTGCTGGTGGCCTCCTCCAGCGAGGCGATGCGCCTGCTGGAGCTGTTCGAACTCCAGCAGCAGGAAGGCCCTTGCCTGGACGCCTTCAGCACCGGCGAGCCCGTGCAGCACGAAAACCTGCAGGCCGGGTCCGGCCGGTGGCCGTTGTTCGCCGCTGCCGCCCTGCAGGCCGGGTTCGCCTCAGCGCTGGCGTTGCCACTGCGACTGCGGGAGGTGACCCTCGGCGCGCTGAACCTGCTCAGCGTTACCCGCGCCCCGATGGATGCGGCGGACGTCATCGTCGCCCGCGCCTTCGCCGACCTGGCCGCCCTGTCCATCGCCCAGCACCGGGCCAGCGCCGAGGCCCAGCGCCTGAACGAGCAGCTGTCGGCCGCCCTGACCAGCCGCGTAGTGATCGAACAGGCTAAGGGCGTCATCTCCGAACGCGCCGGCACCGACCTAGCCGAGGCCTTCGCGCGGCTGCGCACCTACGCCCGCGACCACAACCTCCGCCTCACCGATGTCGCCCAGGCCGCCATCGACGGCACCCTCGACCCGCCCGCCCGGGCTCCCCGCCGCGCTCGTCCCAGCACGAGCAGCTGACGGGCTCCACCCGGGGACGGGGCCCGGCATGCTGAACGCCGCTCTCAGACAACAGCCGACCGCTGAGTACCTCGGCACCCCGGATCACCGTCGTCCTGTCCTCGGGCGAACGCGGCGAGTCCATGACGATCAATGGGTGGCTGAGCATTCCAGCCTGCCAGCCAGAGGAAGGTCTCCATCGTCGCTTCCATCCGCCCGGCCAGGGCTGGCTGCTCGTCCTGCCGCGCATGGACGAAGGTGGTCATCGCCCGGCGGATATCAAGCGACATCTCACGCAGTGTCGGCCGACCCATCGTCCGAAGGCAGGACAGTGGCCCCGACGATTCCTCACCGCATGCCCACGCGAGAAGCTGCCGCGCACCGTAGGCCCAGCCGAACGCTCTCCATGCCTCATCTGATCCGCTTTCTCCCGGCCACGGGTGTCGTGTACACGCGAGGAGCAATGCTTGAAACCTGTGGATCTGCCGGGAAGGGCGCGAGCGCGAAGGAGGTGTACCTTCCCGGTGACCGAGTCGTAGAGGTCTCAAGCAATGGCCGGCGCTGGAACGCCGGGCCGGGAAGGTACACCCATGCTCACAGTAGTGCCGGACGTGGCTGGCGCGCTGCCGGCTGAGGGGCAGCCGTCGTCGCTGATCGACCAGATCGTGCGGGACGGCGCCCGGCAGATGCTGGCCGCGGCGCTGCAGGCCGAGGTCGCCGCCTACATCGACCAGTTCGCCGGGCTGCGCGATGAGGGCGGCCGCCGCCTGGTGGTGCGCAACGGCGCTGCCGGGCCGCGGACGGTGCTGACCAGCGCGGGGGCGGTGGAGGTGACCGCGCCGCGGGTGAACGACAAGCGCACCGACCCGGCCACGGGCGAGCGGAAGCGGTTCGGCTCGGCGATCTTGCCGCCGTGGGCGCGCAAGACCCCGCAGATCAGCGAGGTGCTGCCGCTGCTGTACCTGCACGGCTTGTCGTCGGGGGACTTCGTGCCCGCGCTCGGGCAGTTCCTCGGCTCGCATGCCGGGCTGTCAGCCTCGACAGTGACCAGGCTGACTGAGACGTGGAGCGGCGAGGCTGCGGCGTTCATGACCCGGGACCTGTCCGCAGCCGACTATGTCTACCTGTGGGTGGACGGGATCCACCTGGGCATCCGGCTGGGCGAGGGCAAGCTGTGCCTGCTGGTGATGATCGGGGTGCGCGCCGACGGCCGCAAGGAGCTGGTGGCGCTGGCTGACGGGTACCGCGAGTCCGCCGAGTCGTGGGCCGACCTGCTGCGCGACTGCGCCCGGCGGGGCATGCGCGCCCCGGTGCTGGCGACCGGGGACGGGGCGCTGGGGTTCTGGAGCGCGGTCCGGGAGGTGTTCCCGCAGGCCAGGACCCAGCGCTGCTGGTTCCACAAGATCGCCAACGTACTCGGGGCGCTGCCCAGGTCCGCGCACCCGGGCGCGAAGAAGGCCCTGGCGGAGATCTGGAATGCCGAGGACAAGGACCACGCCCGCGCCGCAGTGAAGGCCTTCGCCGCCGCCTACGGCGCCAAGTTCCCCAAGGCCGCCGCCAAGATCACCGGCGACGAGGACGAGCTGCTGGCCTTCTACGACTACCCGGCCGAGCACTGGATCCACCTGCGCACGACAAACCCGATCGAATCTACTTTTGCCACGGTCAGGTTGCGGACGAAGGTCACCAAGGGCCACGGGTCCAAGGCCGCCGCGCTGGCGATGGCGTTCAAGCTGATCGAGTCCGCCCAGCGCCGCTGGCGCATGGTCAACGCACCACACCTGGTTGCGCTCGTCCGCGCCGGGGCGACCTTCGTCAACGGCCAGCTCGTCGAACGACCCGAGGACCAGCCCGCCGAGGCGGCCCAGCCAGAAGCCGCTTAAAAGGATCTTGATCCACAGGTATTGACAATTACTCCTGGCGGGGACCGGGACGTTGGTCACCAAGAGGACCGCGGACACGACGAGGTTCTGCACGCATTACAACGACGACCTGACCGCGTCGTGGGCCGATGCGACCAGCCTCGCGCAGGCCTACGGCTGGCATTTCGTGTCCCACACCGCCACCTATCCCACCCTTCAGCAGATTGAGAACTTCACCCCGGCACAGGCGAAGGCGCAAACCTGCGGCAGCCTGGCCACGCTCAAGGCCCATGGGATGCCCGGCGCGGCGGGGATGATCGCTTATCCCGGCTCGTACACCAAGAGCGCGGCGGTGGTGAACCTGCAAACCCAGTACGGCCAGACCTGCTTCGACTGGGGACGGCAATACAATCATCCCAAGCACGGCATCACCGACCTGGCCACCGCCTCGACCACGCCGCCGTACTGGCAGTACACGACCGCGGTCGTCGGGGGCCCGTGCGCCGTTCCCACGGCACCGTGCTACACGGTCCATGTGAAGAACGGGCGCTATACGCAGCCCTCGGCGATGATCACGCATATCGAGGCGCTGAAGCCGGGCTAGTGGTTCACACTGCAGGCCTACCTGCTGGTCACCGGCAAGAACCCGAAGTACACCAGCGACAAGATGCGGTGGGACTGCACCTCGCCTAACCCGGCCCTGCACTGGACGAACGTCACGGTGCGGTACTGCTGGTCGGACTACCAGCAGATCCTCCGGGCCATTGCCGCGGACCCGTCCATCACGGTCACCGACCCGCTGACCGTGGGCAAGGCGTGGGGTCGCCCCTTCAATTAGCCGCCACAGCCCACCGGCCGACCGCCGTCCAGGATCATCGGGCCTTCAGCCAGCCCGGCCGGGCATTGCCAGGAACAGGAGCTCCTGCGTTCCGCAGTTCCGGCTGGGTTCGTGACATGCCCGGAGGTGAATGCGCAAGTCATGGCCCCAGCGGCCTCCTCCGGGTTGACGCGGCCAAGATCAAGGCCGAGGAAACCTCGACGGCAAGTACCCGCCGCGTACCTCCGGCCAGCTCTTGGCCGGGGACATCGCCCTGGGCTACAAGCAGCCGCTGGAAGCCGAGCGCGGCTGACGTGACCTCAAGTAGGTCATCGACCTGCGCCCGGCCTGCCACCGCAAGGAAGAAGACCTAGCGCGCCCTGGCCTGGTTGCGCTGATAGAAATCCTGGGCCTGGCACGGCCCAGACGGCCAGCCGGTCCCACTGGCAGATCAAATTGCGGCCAGTGGGACCGGCCCTGACCGGCCCGGCAGGCGCAAGAACTACCGGCGGTGCGGTGTAAGGAGCTGGATTAGGCCGGGGTAATGGTCGCGGCCGTTGAGCACGAGGAAGTCGGTGAGGCCGTCGCGGTTGTAGTCGAGGGGGTAGACGCGGTCGCCCGCGCCGACAGTCGTTTCCGGGATTGGCTGAGTGGTGAAGCCGCCTGAGGCGTTGCCGAGCAGCAGGTAGTCCGGTGCGTTGGCATTCCCGGTCCGTCTGCCGACGACGTAGATGTCCGGATTGTGATCGCCGTTGACGTCTCCGACTGCGAGTGATGTTCCGTCTTGGACCGTGCGGATGGTCTTGGGTGCGGCGAATGTCCCGTCGGCGCGCTGGAGACGTTCGGCGAGCGTGGTCGCGGTGAGTGTGATGAGGTCGGGGCGGCTGTCGTGATTGATGTCGACCAAGGCGGCGTCTTCGGCGTCCACCGTGGGGCCGAGGACCGAGGACACGTCCTGGAACCCGTGACCCTGCTCATTCTTGAAAAGGTGAAGGGCAAGGGGGGTGGTGTCGTACCGCCCGCAGACCAGAAGGTCCGGCCAGCCATCACTGTTGTAGTCCACGGTGTGCGCGCATCCTGCACCGATGTCGAGATCGAGCCCCATCGCCGGGGAGTCGAGCATCGAGCCGTGCCCGGTGCCGAGATACAGCCGGTCTGGGGCGGGCAGGCTGTCCGGGCGGAGCGACGCCGAGCCGGCGAAGATGTCGGGGTAGCCGTCATTGTTGGCGTCCAGGACGGCGCCGTACCGGCCGCGCGCCAGCGGGTCGGTCACATCCCACTGATAGGCCTGCTCGGTGAACGTGTGGCCCGGCTGCTGAATGTAGAGCTCATTTGATTTCACCGCGGTGCCGCGATCAGCCCCGACACTGCAGAAGATGTCTTGCAGGCCGTCGGCGTTGAAATCACCGGCCACGCAGTCGTGCCGGTCAGCGCCCCGGAAAGACCCCGCGCCAGCCTGGCGGAACGTGCCGTCGTGATTGTTGAGCCACAGCTGGGGTGAATGGCCATGGTGGGCGATAAACAGATCCGGCCAGCCATCGGCGCTGAAGTCGGCAACGGCCGCGCTCCAGGTCTGTTCCGGCGCGCCGCGGATGCCCGCTGCCGCTGCCTGATCGGTCACCGTCACCGGGACCGGGGCCGTCGGCGGGGGTGTCTTTGGCGGCGGACTCGGCGCGGGGCCGATGCCCGGGGCCGGGGGCGCAGGAGCCGCCCGCGGAGCTGTGCGGGCAGGGAGCGATACCGGTCCCGTGGGGCAACTCGCCTGTTCGATGAGCGGGATTGAGCCTTGTGAGCCCACCACGGTGATCGCCGACCCCGCCGGGCTGGCCGCAAGGCCGATGAGCTCGTCGGGTTTGTGTGCGGCGTCGGCCGAGACCACCGTCGCCCACGTCGTCCCGTCGAAATGCACCAGGAGCGTCTTACTGCGATGCTCGCTGACGTTGTAATACGCGCCCGCGGACCACACGTTCCCGGCCGCGATTGCCTTGACCTGCCGCAGCATCCCGATGCCGGGAACCGGCGAGGCGGCCCAGGTGCTGCCATCCCAATGCAGCGCCAGCGGCCGCTGACCGGCGCCATCATCGTAGTAACCCACCGCCCACATATCGCTGGCCGTCCGCACATCAACCCCGGTCAGGACCGTGTCCACCGTGCCCGGCGACGGCACGCCGCCCGCGCCGCTCACCGAGACCCACGAGGGCGACGGGAGGGCCGTGTCGTAGCGCAGCACCAGCGGCTTCAGCCCCGCCGGGCTCTGCCGGTAGCCGACGGCCCACAACCCAGTCGCCGCCGTCCCGCCGACAGCCGTCAGCGTGTTATCACTGGTGCTTGTCCCGTCGTTCGGACTCACCACCCGGGCCCACGCCCCGCCCGACGCGTGCTCAACCAGGGTGCGCCGCGTCCCGCCAGCCGTTGCTGTCTGGAAACCAACCGCCCACGCGCTTCCATCCGCCAAGGTGTCCACGCCGGTAAAAAGCGTGTCGCTGGGGAAGTTCGCGGGCGAGGCCAGCGACCAGTGCGCCCCGTTCCAGCGCAACGCCAGCGGCTGATACTTCGGCCTGGGACCGCCGCCCATGAGGGCATATCCGACCGCCCATCCCCCGCCAGAGGACACGGACACGCCGTTGAGGCCGTTATTCATCGTGCTCTGATTCGGAGAAGGGATAACCGACCATCCCGACCCGTCGAACCGCTCGATCAGCGTCTGATGCGCATGCAGCGCGATCAGCGAACCCACAGCCCACGACTCACCAGCGGACACGAAACCGACATCCGAAAGCTCACTGCCACCGCTACCCCGCCCGAGCGGCGGGCCCGCCCCAAGGCTCAAAGAACCGCATGTCGAGGCGGCAGCGCGGCTAACACCGGCACCCAACCCTAACGGCGCCCCCGCTAACGCCAGCGCTACAACAAGCCCTAAAGCCGATCGGCTTCTCCCCATTACTAATCACCCCTAGCAACAGCTGAATTGTCGTCCACATACCGCCCGGCCGATAGGGCCGAAGGTCCTTCGTCATACGGGCCGCTGCGCCGGGCGCTGCCCGCTCCGCTAAGCCATACCCCGGTCCCCTGACCTCCCCTGACCCCGCCATCTATCCGACGTCTGGCAAATAGATCACGGCGAGCGATGTCCACTCGGCGTGACCTGGACGATGCCGTGTCTGGCGGCGGCGAGGATCGCAGGCACGATGAAAGACCCACAGCGTCCGGCTCCCTTCGCTTGATCTACCAGAGATGGGCCAGCCGGTCTTGGAAGATGCCAGTCGGCCCCTCCGGTGGCGGCGTTGCCAGGTGGACGGTTGTGTCGGTTCCCTCGGTGACGGCCTGCGTGCCGCGGTGGTTGTTGAAGTCGGTGCCGGTGAAGCCGGGGTCGGCCACGTTCACCACGCCGCCGGCCAGGGCTCTTGCCCACGGCTCAGTGCCCGGCCTAGCCGCCGTAGGCGATCGTGGCGTAGTCCTCCGCCGACCCGGTACCGACGCTGCTCCCGGTGACGTACACCGCTGTGCCGTCCGGGCTGACCGCCATGGACTGGGCGTAGTCGTTGCCGTTGCCGGGGCCGTTGTACCGCCTCGCCCACAGCCGGGTGCCGATGGCGGCGCCGTAGGCCACCGTGGCGTAGTCCTCCCCGGTCCCCCAGCTGGTCCCGGTGACGTACACCACCGTGCCGTCCCGGTTCACGGCCGCCGCGACGGCGCCGTCATCGGAGTTGGCCGGGCCGTTGTAGCGGGCCAGCCACAGCCTGGTGCCGGTGGCGGCGCTGTAGGCCATCGTCAGGTAGTCGTCGCCAGAGTCGGCCCGCCAGGTCCACCCGGTGACGAACACCGTGCTGCCGTCTGGGCTGGCCACCACCGAAGCACCGCGGTTGATGCCGTTGCTGGGGTTGTGGTGGCGGGCCAGCCACAGCCTGGCGCCGGTGGCGGCGCCGTAGGCGATCGTGACGCAGTCCGGGCTGCTGATCCCCCCGCTCTCGCCGGTGACGTACACCGTGTTCCCGTCCGGGCTCACCGCCACCGAGTAGGCAGCGAATGTGTAGGCGGCGTTGAGGCCCTTGTAGGTCTTCTGCCACAGCTTGGCACCGGTGGCGGCGTCATAGGCGAGCGTGATGTACACGTCCCCGGTGGGCAGCACGGCGCTGCCGGTGATGTACACCGCCGCGCCGTCCGGGCTGACCGCCATCCCGTAGGGCCAGTCATCGCCCGCGTCGGGGCTGCTATACCGTGCCGCCCACAGCTGGGCGCCGGTGGCGACGTCGTAGGCGACCGTGTTGATGTCGTAGAACAGCATTCCGGAGGTCCCGGTGACGAACACCGTCCTCCCGCCCGGGCTCACCGCCACGTGCAGGGCCTCACCACCGGCGTTACTGGGATCGCTGTACTGCGCCGCCCACAGCTTGGCGCCGGTCGTGGCGTCGTAGGCGACCGTGATGTAATTGCTGTCGCTTTGCCCGACGGCGAACACGGTGTCCCCGTCCGGGCTCACCGCTACCGACCAGCCATAGTCGCCGTTCTCGCCAGACCCGCTGTACCGGGCCACCCAGACCCGGGCGCCGGTGCCGGCGCGGTAGGCGACGGTGGTGAGCGCTATCCGCGCCCCACCCGCCGGGGCGTACCCGGTGACAAACACCAAATCCCCGCGCGGGCTGGCGGCGACCGACTCGCCGTAGCCCCAGCCGTCGGTGCCGTGGTAACGGGTCACCCATAGGGGCGCACCGGGGGTGGCGGCGCGGTGCGCAAGATTTGCCTGGTGTGCCCGTGGCGGCTGTGCCGGCCGAGCGGCCGCGCCGGCCGCGGCGGCCGCCAGTGTGCTGGCCATGGCCGCGGCCGCGGTGGCCGCCAGCAATCTCATGAGGCCATATCGCATGGCAGTACCCTCCTTTGCCCAGCACCCGGACCGGGCAGAGCGGGCCGCCACCAATCCGGGTTGATGGTTGCCCTGGAACTCCAGGACCGTTCTTCTCCTGACACCCTCAGCCTGCACGGGCGCCGGCAGGGACGTTGGCCGGTCCGGGCGAGGGACCAATGTCGCGGGTTCCCTGGCGCTATTCGGCGCGAATGGCACCACGGTCCGGGTTGCCGGGGGCCGTCTCCTCAACCGCGAGTCAAAGATCAACAGACGGCCAGGCCACAGAACGGGCAAAGGTCACGCGAGGACCCCTCAACCACGCAGTAATCCCCATTCGGTTCCGTCCCGGCCGAAGGCTTCTGCTCGGAAAGGCCGCTCCTAATAAGGCAGCCGCATTTCGTGCTGTGAGCTGCGGCGGCGCGGGCGCTGGTTGATGTGATCCTGTTATGGGATGGGGCCGATGTGAGCGCAGCCGCCTCGTGATCATGTCTGTGTGACGAGTACACAATCAGAGGCGGCCGCTGCCGTCAGGATAGGCGCCGGGCTGGCGCTGCGGAAACGGGATGAGCTGCTGGGGTTGCTGCGGCCGTGTTTTGCTCGGACGGAGCCGTGGCTGCAGGCGGGCAAGTACGTGTCGGCGCTGGTCAGCGAGTTGCCCAGGGTGAATGGGTGGAGTATCGCCCGGCAGGGCGGGGACCGGACGCCGGACAGGACCCAGCGGCTGCTGAACCACGCGAGCTGGGACACCTTCGCCGCGATGAGCGTGGTGCGCCGGTTCGCGGTGACGGGCCTGGACGCGGCGGCGCGGCGGCGGGGCGGGATGGTGATCGGCGCGATCGACGAGACCGGGCAGGAAAAAGCCGGGCAGGCGACCGCGGGAGTAAAGCGCCAGTACCTGGGATGCGCGGGCCGGGTGGCAAACGGCATCAACACGGTGCACCTGTCGTATGTGCGGGAAAAGGCCGGGCATGCGCTGATCGGCGCCCGGCAGTGGATCCCCCGCGAGCAGATCGAGGACCCGGTGCGGTCCCTGCGCATGGGCCTGCCCCTGGACTTGGAGTTCCGCACCAAGGGGCAGCTGGCCATCGACGTCTGCGCTGCCGCGTACGCCGACGGCATCCGCTTCGATTTCGCCTGCGGCGACGAGGTATACGGCAGCTGCACGCAGCTGCGCGAGCACTTCGAGGCCCGTGGCCAGGCGTACGTGCTGCGGGTGCCGTCGAACTTCACCCTCACCCTGGCCGCGGGGACGAAGCTGACCTGCGCGCAGGCCGTCAAAACGCTGCTGAAGCACCCCCGGCGCTGGGAGATCCGTTCCGCCGGCCACGGCTCCAAAGGCGAGCGCTGGTATGCCTGGGCCTGGATCGCCACCGCCTCCCCGCGCCACCACCTGCTGATCCGCCGCCACCTCAAGACCGGGGACCTGGCCTTCTGCTACTGCTGGGTGCCCGACGGGCAGATCCTCACCAAAGCCCGGCTGATCCGTGCCGCCGGGCTCCGGTGGCCGGTAGAAGAAGATTTCGAGTTCAGCAAGGACTGTTTCGGGCTCGACCAGTGCCAGGCCCGGCTCTACACCGCGATCGCCCGCCACGCCGTGCTGGTGATGGCCGCCCTGGCCATCTGCGCCATCACCGCCGCCCTCGTCAAGGACCGCACCGACACCCAGGCACCGCCCCCGGTCAGGCCAGGCCAGCCGCCGCCCGCCGAGCCCGGCAAGATCCCGCTGACCATCCCGGAGATCAAGCGGCTGCTCGCCGCCCTCACCACCTCGCCCCTGTCCCGGTGGCTTGTCATCCACTGGAACGCCTGGACCCGCCGCCACCAGGCCCGCTCACGATGGTTCCACAAACGCGCCAGACTCACCCGCGACGTCGAGATTGCCCTGGTCAGCTAGTGAAATGGGAGGGTCGGGGACTGGCGCGGTTCCGCTGGTAGCGGCCCGTTTCCAGTCCCCGCCCGTCAAACCGTGCATGCGGTTCTCCCGCACACGGCTTACCGACGTTCTTCACCGGCGGTGTTCGGCCTGCCCGCGCCAGTCCCGGAAGGGCCGGGGCGGGATGACGGTTCGATGGAGGCTGGCCAGGCCCAGGTGATCGGGTGATAGCAGCACCTGGGTCACGCCCCACCGCCAGCCGTGACGCCGGTTGCCTTTCTTGGACAACCAGAGCCCGAGCCGCCAGAGGGCGTAGTTCCCGACCTGGCCGAGGACGCGGGCCGAGTTTCCGTAGCGGAAGTACCCGGCCCAGCCGCGCAGGAACAGGTTCAGTTCCGTGACGATGACCTCGGTAGGTACCAGCAGCCGTTCCCGGCCGGTGATCTCCCGGATCCGGTCGCGGGCATGCTGGGCAGCCTTGCGTGAGGGCCAGCGGGCGAGGAAGGTCAGGTGCGCCGATTTCGGGGTCCGCCCGCGCACCAGCCGGTGGTGAAACCCGAGAAAGTCAAACCCTGGGTTTCCTTCGGCCAGGTGCACGATGCGGGTCTTGGCCGCCTTGGGCTCCAGCCCGAGCCCGGCCAGCAGGACCGTCAGCCGCGCGAGCGCAGCCTCCGCCTGTTCCCTGGTGTCGCACATCACCACCGCGTCGTCGACGTAGCGGACCAGCACGCCATGCTCGCCCGCCTGCCATGCCCGGTCCAGCCGGTGCAGGTAGGCGTTGCAGAGCAACGGTGACAGCGGGCCACCTTGTGGCGTGCCGGATGCGCTGCGCCGCAGCGACCCGCCTTCCATCACCCCGGCCCGCAGCAACGTGCGGATCAGGGCCAGGACGGCCCGGTCGCAGACGCGTTCCTCGATGGCCTGCATCAGCCGGTCATGCGGAATCGCCGAAAAGCAGTTGGCGATGTCAGTTTCCACGACCCAGCGGCGGCCCCTCCAGGACTCATCAATGAGTACCTGCAAGGCATCGTGCGCCGAGCGCCCCGGGCGGAACCCGAAACTGCACGGCAAGAAGCCCGCCTCGAAGACCGGCTCGAGCACGATCTTCGCGGCAGCCTGCACGACCCGGTCGCGGACAGCAGGAATCGACAGCGGCCTCCGTTCGCTGGTGCCCGGCTTCGGGATGAACACCCGCCGGGCCGGCAACGGCCGGTACCGCCCCTCCCTCAACTCCGCGGCCAGCTCACCAAGCAGCCGGGACACCCCGTACTCCTCGGCGTCCGCCAGGCTGACACGGTCAATGCCAGCAGCGCCGCGGTTGCGGCGCACATCCTCCCACGCCCTGTCCAGCACATCCCTGCGGTGGATCTTGTCGAACAGCACATGGAACCGTCGGTGCCGGATCGGCCTTGGCCGCCCGGTAAAGCGCATGCTGCAAGGCTCTGACTCTGTCCCCACGGACAGCCGCCAGGGTGGACCTAGCCGAAACACCGGCACTCACCGATCCGGGCCTTCCAACTCGCGCGTGAACGAAGCAGCGGCCCTTCCCTCACCGCAGGTTGTGTTGTCCTGCGGCTCGACCGGTACTACGGCCGCCTCCGACTCCCTCCCGGCCGCCGCCCATTTCCCGGCTCCACACCGGTTATAGAACGGCGTCTTCCGCGCCAGCCCGCAGCACGCTTCGGCCGGGGAGGGCCTCTCCAGTTCCCGCCGCCACCATCTGAACGTTCCGCGCCCTCTTACGCCGGAGAGTCCCTCGCGGCTGCCTTCCAGGATCTTCACCGCTTCCATGGCCTTCGCCGTGAACCGCCCGGCTCGGCACTCTCTTCGGTGTCTAACGACGCGGCAGGCTTCGCTTCCGCTACGGACCGTTCAGTTGCTCCCCCTTAAAGGGCTTTCGACGCTGGGCTTCGGCCCGGCCCGTTTCCAGGCCAGACCGCCAGCCTGCTACCGGGCTCCCTGGCGACTACCCGGACCGGACTTTCACCGGCAGGCGACGACGAGCTTCTGATCAGGTCATGATCGCTGGACAATCACCTCCATGATCTCT
>CAVPIM010000018.1:0-315413 GCA_963704995.1 uncultured Actinomycetes bacterium
ACTGCCGCAGGCGGCCGCCGTGATCACGCACAGGACGGCCGGCAGGAGGTATCCCGCGCCCGGCTTCGCGTGCCGCAAGGAGAATTTCATGCCCATGTGACGCTCCCCGGCGCTCGCCGGTTCCCGCGGCTTCCGGCCCCGCGGCCACCGGACGGCCGTGACGTAAGTGCTTCGTGGTGATTGCCGCTGCGAGGCTACCGGCCGGCCCGGGAGGAAAAGGTCGTCTTCGCCCGGCCGGGATGGCGCGGGCGTGGAATGGCGGGCCAGGAACGTCCCGGGATGGCACCATGATGTCGTGGGCCCGCAGCAGGCGACCGGGCAGAACCGGGTAGACGCGACAGCGTGGGCGGTCATCGAGAGTGCCGCCGACGCTATTGTCGCGTTCAGCACCGACCGCAGCGTCCTGCTCTGGAACCCGGCCGCTGAGCGGATGTTCGGCTGGCCCGCGGGCGAGGTGCTCGGCCTGGAGCCGCCGATCATCCCTGAGGAACTGCAGGCCGAGCACAACGCGGTCCTGGAGCGGGTGCGCAGCGGCGGCCAGATCTCGTTCGCGACCCGGCGGTCCTGTAAGGACGGCACCCTCATCGATCTGCGCATCGACACCAGCGCGCTGACCGGCCGGGACGGGGCGATGCTCGGCTGGGTGAACGTCTGCCACCGTGATGGTGACGAGGACGCGGCCAAATACCAGATCGCGCAGCGCGCCCGGGTGATCCGCCGGCTGGGTGACGTGGTGGCCGACATGAACGCCCAGCGTGACCTGGAAGCGGTGCTGGACCGGATCGCGGCCAGCCTGCGCGAGCTGACCACGGCAGACGCCGGCGGGTTCGTCCTGATCGAGGACGGCAAGCTGCGCCTGGTCAGCATGGACGGCCTGCCGTCCAGCCTGCGCGGCCGGAGCGCCGACCTGGAAACCAGCCTGGTCGGCCAGCTGATGCGCTCCGGGCAGACGGTGATGATGGCGACCGGGGAGTCCGGCGACTTCGACGACCTGATCTGGTCCGCGCTGCCCGGCCTGCACACGATCGCGCTCAGCCTGTCGCACGTGGGCGGCCGGCCGTACGGCGCGCTCTACGCCCTGTACAGCGGGCGGGAGGTCGGGCACGTCGAGCTGGAACTGCTCGAGCTGATGGCCGGCCACGCCAGCGTCGCGCTCAGCAACGCGATGGCGTTTGAAGAGGTGGTCCGGCAGCGGGCCCATGAGCGCGCGGTCATTGACGCCAGCGCGGACGGCATCGCGGTGCTGGACGGCGACGGCCTCATCCGGCAGTGGAACCCGGCCGCGCACGAGCTCACCGGGCTATCCGCCGTGGAGGTCACCGGGCGGCCGCCACCCTTCCCGGTGCCGGAGCCGGCCGACGGCAAGCTGACCCACCGCCTGCCCAACGGCCGCTGGCTGGATGTGCTCTGCAACGAGCTGGACGGTCGGGACGAGCGGGTCATCGACTTCCGCGACGTGACCGCGGCCAAGGAGCTGGAGGAGGCCAAGGACCTGTTCCTGGCGACCACCAGCCACGAGCTGCGCACCCCCATCACCGTGGTGCAGGGCTTCGCGAGCACGCTGGCCAGCCGGTGGGACAAGCTGAGCGACAGCGAGCGGCGGGCGGCGGTGCAGACCATCGCCGACCGGGCCGGGTCCCTTGGCCGGCTGGTGGAGCAGCTGTTGCTCGGCTCGCGGGCCGGCGCGGACCAGCTGACCGTGACCAACGGGCCTTTCGACCTGGCGGCGCTGCTGCGCGGGACCGCGGTGGCGTTCCGCCCGCTGTCCGAGGCGCACACGCTGGCCGCGGACATCCCGGACGGCCTGCCGCGCGCCTACGGCGACCCGATGGCCACCGACATCATCGTGGGCCAGCTGCTGGAGAACGCGTTCAAGTACTCCCCGGGCGGCGGCACGGTCACCGTGGCCGCCCGGCTCGCCGCGGACTGGATCGAGGTCACGGTGGAAGACGAGGGCATCGGGATCGCCCCCGGCGACCATGAGCGGATCTTCGAGCGGTTCGTCCAGGGGGAGACCGGCGACCGGCGCCGGTTCGGCGGCATCGGCCTGGGCCTGTACATCGTGCGGCAGCTGGCCCGGGCGCAAGGCGGCGAGGTCGCGGCCTCGTCCCGCGCGGCGGCCGGGACCCGCATGCTGCTCCAGCTGCGCCCCGCTGACCGCTGACCGGCCACGTCCCGGCCCTGCGCCCCGCCCGCGGCCGGCAGTCGTGGGCCCGCCTGGCGCGCGGAACGGCACGTGTACCTCTGGTGAAGCCGACCGGACGGAACCCGGAAAGGTGGTATGAATCTACGGTGCCTTCCCGGAGCAGACCACGCGGACCGCGTGCTGCCTAGCTTCCGGCGCGCGTCTGCGCCATCCCGGCCTTCCGGCCCCATCGCGGGGCAAGCGTCGGTGTGCCCTCTGGAGGATTCATGCCTGTAGTCGTGCTCCCGCGGTGGGCGGGAGTGCTCGCGGCCGCCGCGGGCCTCACCGTGGCCGGCCTGGCCGCGGTGCCGGCCGCCTCGGCCTCGTCCCATGCTGCGGCCTCCGGGCCGCCGGCGGCGCCCCGGTTTGTCAGGGCCGTTCACACGGTCCAGCTGCCCAGCGGGTTCACCCAGGTCTGCCCGCAGCCCTCGTCGCCTGGCGTGATGCAGTGCTCCATCGTGGTGCATTCCTCCTCCGTGCAGGCGGCCAACCGGCCCGCCTCGGGGACGCTGTCGCCCGGGCAGCTGCGCTCCGCCTACGGGCTGGGCCAGGCCGCCTTCTCGTCCAACAAGGACACGATCGCGATCGTGGATTCCTACAACGACTGGCACGCCTCCGATGACCTGGCCACCTACCGGAGCTACTACGGGCTCCCGGCCTGCACGACATCCAGCAAGTGCCTGCGCGTGGTGAACCAGAAGGGCACGACTGCCTGGTACCCGAAGGGCAACTCGGGCTGGGCCGAGGAGGAGTCGCTGGACCTGGACATGGTCTCCGCGATCTGCCCCTACTGCAAGATCATCCTGGTCGAGGCGAACAGCACCTCGATCGGCGCCCTGAGTAAGGCCGAGGACACCGCGGTGAGCCTGGGCGCCAAGTTCGTCTCCAACAGCTGGGGCGGCCTGGAGTTCAGCACCGAGGCCAGCTACGACGGCTACTTCAACCACCCGGGCGTGGCCATCACCGCGTCGTCCGGCGACTTCGGGTACGCGTACGGGACCCAGTTTCCGGCTGTCTCGCCCTACGTGACCGCGGTCGGCGGGACCACGCTGTGGATGAAGGGCAAGACGCGGACCGAGGAGAAGGTCTGGAGCCAGGGGACTCTGGACGGGACCGGCTCAGGATGCTCCCTGGTGGAGCCCCAGCCGGCCTGGCAGGCGGCGTATAAGAGCGGCTGCTCGAAGCGGATCGACAATGATGTCGCGGCCGACGCCGACCCGCGGACCGGGCCGGCCGTCTACGACTCCTACCCCCCGTCGGGGCAGGGCCTGCCGACGGGCTGGCAGCAGCTGGGCGGGACCAGCGTCTCGAGCCCGATCATCGCGGCCGTGTACGCGCTGGCTAACCCGGGGGGCAAGCCCGCCACGGGATCGACGCCGGCCCAGTTCCCGTATCAGGCTGCCTCGGGCCTGCAGGACATCACGATCGGCTCGAACGGCAGCTGCGGGAACTACCTGTGCACCGCCGGGACCAGCTACGACGGCCCGACCGGGCTGGGGGTGCCCAGCGGGGTGAACGCCTTCAAGTAAGTAACCGGGCCGGGCCCTCCAGGGCCGGCCCGCGGTACCGCCGGCAGCTAGCGCCGCCGGAAGCTCGGGCCGCGCGGCCCTAGCTGCTGGTGGAGGAGGGGTAGTTGGCGGTCGCGGCGGCCTCGCGGAAGCGGGGCTGGCCACCCGAGGCGACCAGGTACTCGTCCAGGATGCCGGGCACATCGTCGCCCGCCTTCACGATCTTGCCCTTCTCCAGCCAGATGACCCGGTTGCAGGTCTCGGCGATCTCGGTCAGCTGGTGCGCCACCAGGAACACGGTGCCCGCGCGGGCCCGGAGCTCATCGATGCGGGCGTGGCTCTTGCGCTGGAACTCGGCGTCGCCGGTGGCCAGCGCCTCGTCCACGAGCAGAATGTCGTGGCTCTTGGCCGAGGCGATCGCGAAGCGCAGCCGGGCGCCCATGCCGGTGGAGTAGGCCTTCATCGGCAGGCTGATGAAGTCGCCGACGCCGGAGAACTCCACGATCCTCGGCTTGGCCTCCTTGCTCTCCTGGGGGGTCATGCCCATGGCCAGGCAGCCCAGGACCACGTTCCGCTCGCCGGTGAGGTCTTCGAGCAGCGCCGCGTTCACCCCCAGCAGGGCCCCGTGGCCGTCCGTGTACACCGCGCCCTCCTCGGCGGGCAGCAGCCCGGCGATGGCGCGCAGCAGCGTTGACTTGCCCGAGCCGTTGCGCCCGATGACGCCGACTGCGTCGCCCCGGTAGGCCACGAACGAGAGGCCGCGGATAGCGTGCACCTCGCGGATGGAGGGCCGCCGCTGCCGCTTGATCAGCCGGAGCAGGGCGGTCGCGCCCGTGCCCTTGTCCCGGCCTCCGCCGTACACCCGGTAGACGACGTGCAGGTCATCCACCACCACCATGGGGCGTTCAGCCACGGCCGTACCTCGCCTCTGCGCGCCAGAAGAACAGGAAGCCGATGACGACCGCTACCACCGCCCAGCCGACACCCCACAGCCACAGGGACGTCTGGCTCACGACCGGGTGGCAGTAGGCGCTGTTGAACACGTACGCCTTGTTGTTCAGGTGGGTGTAGTACTGCTGGCACATGAGCTTGCTGTACGGCTTGGACCCGGGCATGGCCTGGCGCTGCGTGGCGAGCAGGGCGTTGCGGATCAGCGAGATGTACACCGCCGCCGGGTTGATCTGCAGCAGGTAGGTCAGCTTGTGGTGCGCCCGCAGACTGCCCAGGGTCTGGATACTGAACAGCACGCCCGAGACGTACGAGCCAGGTCCGGACCAGGAACGGCAGCAGCTGGCTGACGTCATCGAAGCTCGCCCCCCAGCGGGCCAGGATGAGGCCGCCGCCCACGTTGAACAGCGACTGCAGGATCAGCGCGGGAATGATCAGCAGCCAGTACCAGGTCACTGGTTCGCCGGTGATGAGCACGATGACGATGAGCACGGCGAAGGACAGGATGAGCTGCTGCAGCTCGATCAGCACGTAGCCAAGCGGCAGGCAGGCCCGCGGAAAGTACAGCGCCCTGATCAGCGGGAGCGTGTCCCTGATCACCTGGGATGCGGTGATGAACGCCCGCTGCGTGAAGTTGAACACGAACACGCCGGTGACCAGGAAGGAGATGTAGTTCGGGACGCCCCGGCTGGCGTGCAGCAGCAGACCGAAAATGACAAAGTACACGCCCGCGTTGAGCAGCGGGGTGAGGACCTGCCAGAGCTGGCCGAGCCGGGCCTCGGTGTACATCGCGATGTTCCGCGCGGTGGCGAAGCCGCTGATGAAGTAGCGCCGCTGCCAGAGCTCGGCGGCGTAGCCGCGCAGCGGCGGCCGCACCGCCGCCTGCTTGAGCCCATGGCGGAGGGCGAGCTCGCGCAGCGGCTCCCCGGGCAGCAGCGTGTTCTCCGGCTCCGCGGTGGCGGTGGCGGCGCCGTCATCCCCCGCGACCGGCCCGCTCAGCCGGCCCGGCGCGCTGACCCGGCCCTGTTTTGTCACGACCGTGAGCCTACGGCGCAATAGGGGTAGCGTGGGCCGGCTGGCGCCGATCCGGTGGCCGTCGCGGCGTCCGCGGCGACCCGGGGGCCGGTCATCCGGCTGGCCCGGCCAGCCGCCCGCAGGGAACCCGGCCCTGAGTTGTATAGGGCAACTATCACGTCAGAAACGTACCATCCGGCCAGTTGTGCGGTACAACTGTTACGTGAACTTGTCGGCTGATGACGCGGAGCTGGTGCAACTGCTCGGCCAGCTGCTCCGCGTGGTGAGCCCGGACAGTGCGGGCGCCGGGAACGGCGGGCCGGCTTGCCCGGGAGGGGGACAGCCTGGCTGGTGACCCGGCCGAGTCACCCATCCCGCCCCTGTCCGCGTCCGAGGCCCGGGCGCTGATCGAGCTGGTGGCCGCCCGCGGCATAGCCCAGGGCCAGCTGGGCACCCTGCTCGGCCTGGAGAAGAGCACGGTGAGCCGGCTGGCGGCCGGCCTGGAGCGTAAGGGCTGGGTCCGCCGCGGCCGGGACGAGGCGAACCAGCGGTACATCCGGCTCTACCTCACCCCGGAAGGCAGCCAGGTCGCGGCCCGGGTGTGGAGCGCCTGGCAGACCCGGCAGGCCCGGATCCTCGCCACGCTCACCGCCGAGGAACGGGCCGGCCTGGCGTCGGGCCTGGGCGGCCTGATCCGCGGCCTGGCCGCCGAGGGGCTGGTGACCGGCGTCCCGCCCGGCTGAGGCCGGTCTCCCGTCCGGGACCCGGTCAGCTGGTGGCCCGCGGCCGGGTCCCGGACGCGGGCCGGCCCAGGTCACGGGCCCGGCGGTACACCTGCACCCCGTCGGCCTGGTAGGCCCGCCGGAAGCCGGTCACCTGGAGCAGCCGCGCCAGGTCGGGTTCCCGGCGCCAGACCAGCACCCAGCCGATGTTCATCGTCCGCGCGCTGACCTTGGCTGCCTGGAACTGCGCGCTGGTGGTCCGGTGCTGGCCGCCCTGGGCGTTGAGCAGGGCGGCGTAGAAGGCGCTCCCCTCGATTCCCTTCAGCGTGCCGGCCGGGATGCGTGAGATGAGCGCGTTGGCCAGTGGGTGCCCGTCCGCCGTGGCCAGCACCATCGATTCGGGCGCGAACCCGTCCCCGATCACGGGCAGGCCGCCGCGGATACCGAACGGGACGTCCACCACGATGGAGCCGGTGTGCTGGGCGGCGATCGGGCCGTCCAGGCGGGGCAGGGCGGTGGGCATGCTGCCGATGCCCGGGTTCCCCGACCAGCCGGTCTCCAGCAGGGCCAGGACCAGCACGGGGATCACCCCGGCCCCCGCGTGCCTGCGGAGCCACTCCACCGCCGACCCGGCCAGCAGCACCATGGGGACCAGGGCCAGCTCGGTGAACCGGTTCGCCTCACGGAAGGTGGCCAGCCCGGGGATCCGGGTGAACCAGGTGAATGGCATGATCATCGACAGCCGGACCCCGTTCACCACCTGGGCCAGCGGCACGTAGTAGCGGCTGCCGACCCACACCACCGAGCCCAGCGACAAGAGCACGCAGGCCAGCCACAGCAGGGCGAGCGGGCGCGCGTGCCGGCGGCGCCAGGACACCACGATCCCGGTCAGGGTCAGCGCGGTGAGCACCACGCCGAACGCGGCGATCACGATGCTGTAGGGGCCGTGGTGGTAGTAACTGCTCACCGACGTCAGGCCGTAGTCGGCCACCCGGGGAGAGGGCGCGAACATCTCCTGCAGCGAGGCCCCGGACAGGACGTAGTTCACGTCCAGCAGGCCGGGCCGGGCGGTGGGCCCGCGGCTGGCTGAGGCCTGCTGGAGCATCACGATGAGCTGCGGGCTGGCGACGGCCAGGCCGGTCAGCGCGGCCACCACCGCGATCCGGAGCCGGGCGGCGGAGGGATGGCGGGCCAGCCACGGCACCAGGACCAGGCCCGCGACGATGGCGGCCAGCACCGCCGATTCCTGGTCGGTAAGGACGGCCGCGCCCATCACGGCGCCGAGGATGGCGGCCTGCCGCCGCCCGGGCCGGCGGGTCAGCCGGACCGCGGCCTCCAGGGCCATCGGCAGGAACAGCGCCCCGAGCGCCAGGTTCAGCTCGTACCAGCTGCGCCAGGTGAGGATGGCGGACAGGCCGAAGAAGCCGCCCGCCGTGATCGCGCCGAGCTGGGTGTGCAGCCAGAGCCGGGCGGCCCGGTACATCGCGTAGCACAGCAGCCCGGGGCACAGGACGGAGAGCAGGTTGTAGCTCAGGCTCGGCCCGAAGGCCAGCGTGACGGGCGTCATCAGCAGGCCGGGCAGCGGCATCAGGGTGTGATAGCCGAGATCCGAGCCCACCGGGGCCGCGAGGTACCGGGTTGACCAGGGACTGGACAGGTGCGACACCTGGCGGGCAACCCACCAGAAATCCCAGACGTACCCGCCGGCGTCGCGCAGGGCCGGCAGCCGGCCAGCCAGATAGGTCACCCGCGGCCAGGTGACCGCCAGGCCGGTGATCACGTAACCCGCCAGCAGGACCAGATGTGCCGTCAGCGGGCGCCGGGTGAACCACCGCGCGGGAGTGCCCCCGCCGGTAGCAGGGGGACCTGGTGCCGCCGGGGCCGGTGCCGGCCGGGGCAGCGCCGTTACCCCGGCCGGCACCGCGCCAGGGAAGCCCCCGCCGGTGTCCGCGGCCCGGACCCACGGCTCCTGCGGCGGCAGGGTCCCGATCTGCCCGGAAGCCGGCTGCTCCGGCGGGTCCTCGCCCGCGTGGGCCATCGTCACCCCGTTCTTGTTGTCTGCCAACTAGTCGTGCCGACGCATTGATTATGGAAGCATGCTGCGCAGCTAGAAGACCAATTGTGCTTACGAAGATAGAATAGATTTATTACGAAGCGAGAAAGTTCCGGCAAAGCGCGTGGAATAAGCGAGTAATAAATACTAAATGCCCCAAGGGTTGCGCTAAGAGTGGTAAAAGTCCGGAATACGGGGAGCCCGGGGCGCCGCTTCAGGCCGGGCGCTGCCCAGGCCGGAAGGTCGAGGACCTGGTAGGCCAGGCGGGCAGCGCTGCGGCCTGCAGCTGGTTCCTGGTGAGAGGGCGCCCGTGGCGCTCAGCGGGCGGGGCGGTAAACCGAGGAGCCGTCCGCCCGGTAGGCAAAGCGGAAGCCGGTCTGGTGCAAATACTGCACAATGGCCGGATTCGAGTACCACACCACGACCCACCCGATATGCATCTGCGCCGCCCGGCGCCGCCCGGCGGCGACCTGGGCCGCGGTGAGCGGGGTATAGGACGACAGTTTCCTGGCCCACAGGGGCCGCGACTGCTGGGCCGCGGCGGTGAGCGGCACGGTCACCGGCGGGAAAGTAAAGTGCTGCGTCTTGATGAGGTACGTGTAGAAGGCGTTGTTCATGATCGCGTCAAGGGTGGAGGCCGGGATCCGGGAGACGTAGGCGATGGCGCGGGGGTTCGTGTCCGCAGTGGCCATGACCAGTGCCGGGGCCGCGAACCGGCCGCCGTACTCGGGGATCCCGCCCCGCATCCCGTACGGGACGTCCACCACGATCGACGCGGAAGGGCCGGCGGCGATCGGCCCGTCCAGCCCGGGATACGCGGTGGGCATCGACCCGATCTTCGGGTTCCCGGCGTAGCCCAGCTCCAGCACGCCCAGCGCGATCACCACGGCGATCAGCGGCCTGGCGTGGTAGCGCATCCAGTTCACCGCCATGCCGGCCAGCAGGGCCGCCGGGACCAGGGCGAGGATGGCCATCCGGTCCGCCTCGCGGAACGCGGACAGGCCGGGGATGCGGACGAACCAGGTGTAGGGCAGGAGGGGTGAGACCCGCACGCCGTGCCAGTCCTGCATCCACGGGATGAACTGCCGCTTGGCCACCCACAGCGACATGCCCAGGGCCAGCGCCGCGCAGCCGGCCCAGAGCGCGGCGAGCTGCCAGGCCCGGCGCTGCCGCCAGGCGACGATCAGGCCGATCAGGGCCAGCGCGGTCAGGGTCACGCCGAACATCGGCAGGCCCTCGTTGTCCCGGCTGTGCAGGAACGGCTGGGCCAGGGCGGTCAGGCCGAAATTCGCTACCCGGGGGGTAGGCGCGAACATGCCGGGCAGGCCGACGCCGTAGAGCTTGTCCGTGACCCCGAGGCGCTGGGCGTCGATCTGCAGGCCGCCGCGCGCCTGCTCGTGGATCATGGCGGCGAGCTGCGGGCCGGCCACGATCGCGGCGATCACGGCGCCCAGCGCGGCGGGCCACAGCCGGGCCACCGCAGGCCGCCACAGCAGCCAGGGCAGCAGGACCAGCCCGGTCAGGATGCCGGTCAGGACGGCTGACTCCGGGTCGGTGAGCACGGCCGCGCCCACCACCACGCCGAGGATGACGGCCTGGCGCCACCCCGGGGACCGGCGCAGCCGCACCGACGCCTCGAGGGCCAGCGGGAGGAACAGCGCCCCGACCGCGATGTTGATGTGGTACCAGTCCTCCTGGGCGAGCATGGCCGACAGGCCGAAGAACGCGCCGGCCGCGATCGCCCCGGTCTGGCTGGGCAGCCACAGCCGCGCGGCCCGGTACATGGCGTAGCAGAGCAGGCCGGGCACCACGATGACCAGCAGGTTGTACGAGGCGCTGGGACCGAAGATCAGCGTGACCGGGGTCAGCAGGAGGCCGGGGAGCGGCATCAGCGTGTGGTAGCCGAGCAGCACGCCCGCGGGTGCGGCCATGTGGTCGGTCACCCACGGGTTGGCCAGGTGGCTGATCCGCCGCGCCATCCACCAGAAGCCCCACACGTAGGCGGCCGAGTCCCGCATGGACGGCAGCCTGCCCGCGATGTACGTGGCCCGCGGCCAGGTCACGGCCACGCCCGCGGCCAGGTAGCAGACGAGCAGGGTGAGCTGGCCGGCGGCCGGGTGGGTGGTGAAGGCCCGGAGCACCGGCGGCCGCGCGTCGGCGCCGTGCGTCACGCTCTCCGGCGGAACGCTGCCCGCCCCGGTGGCGGGTGACTGCGTCGCGCTCCGGGCGGCGATCAGCGGAGCGCGCGGGTCATGGCCCGCTCGGTCCATTGGTTCACCCCGTCCAGCGTCCGTCCGGCCGGCCAGCCCCGCTGGCCCGCGCCGGCGCAGGACGCAGGTACCCGGCCGCCCCCCGCGGCCACTTTGCTTACGGTGACAGTAGTGCCACTCATGCTAAACGGGATCGCGACCGCCCTGGGACGGATTCACCCGCTGCCCCGGCGCCCGGTTTCCCGGGCCCGCTGGCGGGGCATCCCGCTCGCAGAGGGAAGGCGACTATCGCGGCCACGGGGCGGGGGCGCGCTGGGAGGTGAGGGCGGCGAGCGTCGTTCTGCTCCCGTGCGTCCCGTCCAGCGTCGCCGTGGCCCGCGGCCGGATCGCCGCCGAACTGCGCGAGGCGGGTCTCTTCAGCACCGCCGTGGCCGACGCCGCCCTGGTCACGAGCGAGCTGCTGAGCAACGCGATCCTGCACGCCCGGCCGCTGCCTGACGCCCGGATCAGGGTGTCCTGGATCCTCACCGCGGCCGCCGTGGAGGTCATCGTCAGCGACGGGGGCAGCGTCACCCGCCCCCGTGCCTCCCGTCCGTCGCTGTCCTCGATCGGCGGCCGTGGCCTGGGCATCGTGGAGCATCTGTGCTCTAGCTGGGGGGTCCGCGCGGACGAGCGGGGCACCACGGTGTGGGCGGTCCTGCCTGCGCCCCGGGACGGCGGGACCGGGCCGGCCTGCGGCAGCCCCGGCGGGGTGGCGGCCAGCGCGGCCGGGTGCGCGGACGGCGCCGTGACCGGGCGGGCTGCGCGGCGTAATGAACACGTCTAGTGATCATTAGCTGAGGATGCGTAATCAGCCTCGGAAGTGGTGATACTCCCTGCGAGGGTCATCCGTGTGCGGGGGCGCGGCGGGACGGGCGGGGGGATCGTGAGCTACACCCATGGTGCGGACAGCGAGGCCGGCCTGCTGCGCACCGTTCTCGTTCACCGTCCGGGCGCCGAGCTGGAACGGATCTCCCCGCACAGCCGCGGCCGCCTCCTGTTCGACCGGCTGCCCTGGGTAGCCCGGGCCCAGCAGGAGCACGACGCCCTGACGCAGGTTCTCCGGGACCACGGCGTCGAGGTGCTCTACGTGACCGAGTTGCTGCAGGACGCGCTCGAATACGCGCCCGCCCGCGCCGCCGCGATCAGCTCGGCCCTGGCCGACCGCTGGCTCGGCGATGATCTCCGCGCTTCCGTCGCTGACCATCTCGGGGGGCTCGACTCGGAGACGCTGGCCCAGGCGCTCATCGCCGGGATCACCCCCGGTGAGCTGGCCGGGGGCCGCGGAGTGGTCTACGAGCTCCTGGACCGGCACGACTTCGTGATCGACCCCCTGCCCAACCTGGTCTTCACCAGGGATTCGAGCGTGTGGATCGGTGACCGGGTGGCCGTGTCCAGCCTCGGCGCGCGCGGCCGGGAGGCCCGGCTGCTCGCCGTGCTCTACGCGCACCACCCGAGGTTCGCCGGGACCAAGATGGTCTACGGCCCGCACCTGGAGCCGATCGCGGGCGGGGACATCGTGCTGCTGTCCCCGGGCGTGATCGCGGCCGGGGTGAGCGAGCAGACCAGCCCGGCCGGAGTCGAGCGGCTCGCCCGGCAGGCGTTCCTGGCGGGTCTGGCGCACACCGTGCTGGCGGTGCCGATCCACCGGACGGGAGCGCCCCACCTGGACACGATCTGCACCGTGATCGACGGCGGCGTCATCGTGATGCACCCGGCGCTCGCCTACACCCTGACCGTGCACACGATCACGCCGCGCGGCGACGGGCTGCGGGTCTCCCGGCCCCAGCCGTTCATGGCGGCGGCCGCCCAGGCGATGGGGATCGACCGGCTCACCCTGGTCGACACGGGCCTGGACCCGCTCACCGCCCCGCGCCGCCCGTGGGGTGCCGGCCAGCCGGAAGGCGGCCGGTGCGCTGGGGGCCAGTGGGACGACGGCGGCAACGCACTGTCCCTCGGCTGCGGGCTGGCGGTCTGCGATGAACGGAACGTGGCAACCAACGCCAGGCTCACCGCGGCGGGGGTCCAGGTCATCGCGGTGCCCGCGAGCGAGCTGGGCAGCCTGCGGGGCGGCCCGCGGTGCATGTCGTGCGTGGTGACCAGGGACCCGGCCGCCGAGCCGGCCCGTCGCGCCGGATCAGGGACGCTGCCGGGCGCGGCTACCCGCCCCGACCTCGCCCCGTTCCCGCGCTCAGCGCCTGCGGTGAGCAACTCCCGCGGCCTGGATGCCCAGGTCCAGCCGGCTGAGACTCAGCTGCTCGTCGAGGCGCAGTAAGCCCGGGACCACGGCTGAGGGGCGGAGAGGGGCGGCGGCTCAGGCGGACGGAGGCCGGTCCACCACCTCGGCGAGGATGCTGAACGTCGGGCAGGGCCAGCGCCACATGCAGCTCCGGCAGCGCCGGATGGGGCTGCTCGGGTCGGTGGTGATGCCGCCCGCGTCGAGCGGCTGATGCAGGTCGATCAGGCGGCCCGCGAGCTCGGCGAACTGCAGCACCTGCTCCCGGGCCTCGGCCAGGAACGCCAGGTCCCCGGGGGTCATCCGGGCGTTCAGCGGGACTACGCCCTCCCGGTTGATCAGGCGGCTGTAGTGCCGGCTGCTCTCCAGCCAGGACGACGCGGCCGCGGCCCGCGACCGTAGTCCCTCCATGTCGGCGCGGATCCGGGCCCGCTGCTGGTCCACGTCGGGCATCCACGTCACCGGATCCAGGTCCGGGTACGACGGGCCGGGGGCGCCAGACCGCGCGCTGGAGACGGTCGGCAGCATGTCCTCCGCGAGCGGAGCGGGCAGCGGCATGTCGGCGGGGAGGGGGGCGGACAGCATGTCCGGCAGGGGGGCGGACAGCGGTATGGGTCCCGCCGCGTCCAGATTCGGTAGCGGTCGCAGGGTCGCTGTCTTCGGTTCTGGCTGCTCTGGCAAGGGGTACATCCCGGGGGCTCCGCCTCGCTGGTGCCGGCATCAGGTCGCTTACTCCCCAGCTTGGCGCAGAAATGCCCGGTCCGCCTGCGATTTAACCGTGTGCTCTCCGTAAGCATCTGGTCCTGGACGCACAGCGGCGGTAGGGTGCCGGTCGTGGAGCTAAAGGTTTCGAGTCGCAGCGAGGGTGATCACGTCGTCGTAGCCCTGTCCGGCGAAATCGACCTTTACACCGCACCGAGGCTGCAGAGCCAGCTGGCGTCGGCGCTGAACGTGGGCCACCCGGTGCGTCTCGTGGTGGACATGTCCGGGGTCGACTTCTGCGACTCCACCGGCATGAACGTGCTGCTCGCCGCGCAGCGCATGGCCCGCGAGCACGGCGGGAACGTCGAGCTCAGCGGTCCTCGCCCCGCGGTGCGCAAGATCCTCCAGGTGACCGGCCTGGAGTCGGTGTTCACGGTCACCGGCGACGGCGCCCCGGTTCACGGCCAGTAAGCCACTACTATCGGCGCATGCCGCCGAGCGGTGACGTCGCCATCGTCATTCCAGCCAAGGATGAGTCCGACCGCATCCAGGCGACCGTGAAAGCCGCCGCAGGCGTGCCCGGCGCGGACATCCTCGTCGTCGTGGACGACGGGTCTGGCGACGGGACGGGTCTCGTTGCGGAAAATGCGGGAGCGATAGTCCTGCGGCACGGGCGCACCCGCGGCAAGGGCGCGGCGATGGAAACCGGCGCCGAGGCGGTCGGGCTGCTGGAGCGCGACGAGGGCCGCGAGGTGCCCCGGCATCTGCTCTTCCTCGACGCTGACCTGGCCGAGTCCGCCGCGCACGCGGCCGCGCTGGTGCAGCCGGTCCGCGACGGCCAGGCGGACATGACCATCGCGGTGTTCAGCGAGCGGGTCCGGGCCGGCGGCCACGGCTTCGTGGTCGCGCTGTCCGGGTCGGGCATCCGCCGGGCCACCGGCTGGCTCCCCGCGCAGCCGCTCAACGGGCAGCGGTGCCTGACCCGCGCCGCGTTCGAGGCGGCCCGCCCGCTGGCCCCCGGCTGGGGCGTGGAGACCGGCATGACCATTGACCTGCTCCGCCTGGGCCTGCGGGTGACCGAGGTGCAGGTGCCGATGGCGCACCGGGCCACCGGCGGCGACTGGCGCTCCCAGGTGCACCGCGCCCGGCAGTTCGCGGGCGTGGCCTGGGCCCTGGCCGTCCGCGAGCCCGCCGGGCAACGGGCCCGGCGGTCAGCCGCGCAGGCGGGGCGGCGGCGCTGACGGGCCGCCGCGGCGGCCGGGCCGGCCGGGACGGGTCAGGCGGACTGCTGGGTGGGGTCTTCGGGCTTCTGGGCTGGCTCGGGCTCGATGCCGTGCCGCAGCAGCAACCCCTGCAGCCGGGTCACCTCATCGCGCAGCCAGTCGAGTTCCCGGCCCAGCGTGGCCACGTCCACGCCGGCCGACCACTGCGCGATCAGGCGGTCCCGCTCGGCCATCAGCCCCTTCTCACTCTCCCGCGCGGCCACGGCCCGCTCGAAGTCCTCCGCGTCCACGGCCACGTCCTTGGCTTGCCGGGCCAGCTCGATCCGGGTGTCGTAGTCCCGGATGCCAGGCGGGGTGATGACGTGGCTCGGCGCCTGCCGGTCCTGGCTCACCAGCTGGCGGACCTGGTCGCGGACCCTGGGAGCGGTAACGCCGAGGCGGTGGAGCACGTGCCAGCCAACCCCGTCTCCCTCGCACACCAGGCCGAGCAGGATGTGCTCGGTGCCCACGTGCAGGTGATCCAGGCGGACGGCCTCCCGGACCGCGAGTTCCAGGACCCTCTTGCTGCGCGGGGTCAGCGGGATGTGCCCGGCTGGCTCCTGCTTGCCTTCGCCGACGATGTCCAGGACCTGCTCTCGCACGGCCTCCGGGCTGATCCCCAGCCCGTGCAGAGCCCGGCCGGCCATCCCGTCGCGGTCGCGGAGCAGCCCGAGCAGGATGTGCTCGGTGCCGATGTAGTTGTGGTGCAGCGCCCGCGCTTCCTGCTGGGCCGAGATGACCACTTCGCGGGCCCGCGGGCTGAACCGGCGGAACATCAGGTCTCCCTTGCGCCGGGCGGGCCGTTTGAGATTCGGCAGCCATCCGTGCATCAGTGCCTCCTTGGCTGGTGATCGGGGGGCCGCGGGTTCGCGGTAGGCGGAGATCCGGGGTGATAGCCACGCCGCCAGGTCGGCGGCGGACCACCGCCCGGCGGCCAGGTCGGCCACGACGGCCGCGGTGGCCTCAGCAGGTTCGAGGTCGATCTGCCAGCCGTTCACCGCGAGGAACGTGACGGCCGCCAGCATGGCGGCCTGGTCGTTGCCGCGGGCCAGCGGGCGGTGCCGGATGAGCGCGCTGAGCAGGGCGGCCGCGCGCTCCGCCGGTTCACCGCCGGCCGCTGGTGATCCGGCTTCGGCGATCGCGGCTTCGGCGGCGCTGACATCCAGCAGGTCGAGCACGGCCGGGACGTCCACCTCCAGGACCCGCCCGGCGACGACCACCAGGGCGCCCAGATCGATCGGCGTCATCACCGCTCGTCCCGCAGCATCTGCAGGATCCGCTGGTGCCGCACGACATTGTCCTCGAGCAGCCGGATGAACCGCTCGTCCCGCTGGCGCTCTTCCACCAGCGAGGTGATGGCCTCGCGCACCACGTCGGACACCGACCGGCCTTCGACCTCGGCCACCGCCTCCAGCCGTTCGGCCAGGCCGGGATCCAGCCGCAGCACCATGTTCTTGGTCCTCATCGGGCCGCCCTTCTGATATCTAGATATCACGATAGCACTGACTCAGGGCGGGCACCCCTCGCGACCGCTGGTATTCTCACGCACTGTTACGGGAGGGGCCCCAGATCTGGCCCGGCGCGGTAGCCACCAAGCCCTCCCAGCACGCGCGGCCATCCAGCGAAGGCGACGTGATCGCACTGTCCCGCACCGACTCAGAGCCTGACTCCTCCGCCAAGCCGGTGCAGTACGCCTACCTGGGACCCGAGGGCACCTTCACCGAGGCGGCGCTGCTGGCCTTCGACCCGGGAGCGGCGGGCCATGCGATGCCGTGCGTCAGCATCCAGGCCACCCTGGACGCGGTGCGCAGCGGGGCAGCCGAGCAGGGCATCGTGCCCATCGAGAACTCAGTGGAGGGGGCGGTCACCGCCACCCTCGACGAGCTGGCCACCGGCCAGGATCTGGTGATCAGCGCGGAGGTGCCGCTGCCGGTGGCGTTCGCGCTGCTGGCCCGGCCCGGCACGCAGCTGGGCGACGTGGCGACCGTGGGCGGCCATCCGCAGGCCCAGGCCCAGTGCCGGCGGTGGCTCGAGCAGCACCTGCCGCGCGCGGCGTGGCGGCCCGCGTCATCCAACGCCGAGGCCGCCCGCCAGGCCGCGGAGGGGCAGCTCGACGCGGCGCTGGCCGGCGCGTTCGCGGCGGATATGTACGGTCTCGCGGTGCTGGTCCCCGATACCCACGATCACGCGAACGCGGTAACCCGTTTCGTCGTGGTGAACCAGCCGGGCCCGCTGCCCGCGGCGACCGGGTCGGACCGGACGTCGCTGGTGGCGTTCCTGCGGGAGGACCACCCCGGTGCCCTGATGGAGCTGCTCACCGAGTTCGCGGTGCGCGGTATCAACCTGGTCCGCATCGAGTCCCGGCCCACCGGCGACGGGCTGGGCCGGTACTACTTCTCCATCGACTGCGAAGGGCACGTGGACGACGCCCGGGTGGGCGAGGCGCTGATGGGCCTGCGCCGGGTTTGCGCGGACGTCAGGTTCCTGGGCAGTTACCCGCGGCATGACGGCGGCCCTACCCACGTGCGGCGCGGTACCTCCGACGCGGAGTTCGCGCAGGCGGCCGCCTGGCTGTCACGGCTGCGTTACGGCCGGGTCTGACCCGGCGCTCCCCGGCCGGGGCCGCCGCGCCTTACAGGTAGGGGCCTGAGCCCCGGGCCGGCTGCTGCTGCGGCCCCGCGTCCTCGCCGGGTGGCACCATGCCGGGGGGCAGGGCCCGGCGCATCTGCTCCAGTTGCGCCCGCGCCGCCATCTGCTGCGCGAACAGCGTGGTCTGGATGCCGTGGAACAGGCCTTCCAGCCAGCCCACGAGCTGGGCCTGGGCCACCCTCAGCTCGGCCTCGCTCGGCACCGTGTCCTCGGCGAAGGGCAGGGACAGCCGCTCCAGCTCGTCGACCAGCTCGGGAGCCAGCCCGTCCTCGAGTTCCTTGATGGAGCTCTGGTGAATCGCGCGCAGCCTGGCCCGGCTCTTCTCGTCCAGCGGGGCAGCCCGGACCTCCTCCAGCAACTGCCGGATCATGCTCCCGATCCGCATGACCTTCGCGGGCTGCTCGACCATCTCCATGACCGGCCGTTCGCGGGAGTCCTCGCCCTCGCCCTCGGCGCCGTCGGCGTCCACCGTGATGCCGTCCGGGCCGACCACCACAACTTTGGCTCCCTGGCCGCCCTCCGGGTTCCGTTCACTCATGGTCCTAGTCTTGCGCCTCCCGCGCAGTGACTGAGCCCAGGGGGCGTGAACCGGGCCGCAATTTTCCGCGGGCCCTCAGTTGACCAGCAGGATCTTTCCGATGTGCGAACCGTCGTCGAGCAGCCGGTGCGCCTGCCCCGCCTCGGCCATCGGCAGCTTGGCCTGGATGACCGGGACCACCTTGCCAGCGCTGATGAGCGGCCAGATGTGCTCCCGGGTGGCCGCGACCACCTGGGCCTTTTCTGCGGCGGTCCGGCTCCGCAGGGTGGCGGCGACGATGGTGGCCCGCTTCTGCATCATCAGCCCCAGGTCGACCTCGCCTCGGCTGCCGCCGCGCGTGGCGATGACCACCAGGCGTCCCCAGGTGGCCAGCGCGTCGAGGTTCCGGGCCAGGTACGACGCGCCCATGATGTCGAGGATGACGTCGGCTCCCTGCCCGCCGGTGAAGTCCAGCACGGCGCTGGTGAAGTCGTCGTCCCGGTAGGAGATGGCCAGGTCGGCCCCGAGCTCCCGGCAGCGGGCCAGCTTCTCCGCGGAGCCGGCGGTGCACGCCACCGTGCACCCCTCGGCCTTGGCGATCTGGATCGCGAACGTCCCGATCCCGCCGGCCCCGCCGTGCACGAGGTACGTCTCACCCGGGGCCAGGTGCGCCATCTGGTACACGGTGCCCTGGATCGTGCACGCCGCTTCGGGCAGCGCGGCCGCGTCCACCACGGGCACCCCCTCGGGCACGGGCAGCAGCTGGCCCTGGGGCACGGCTACCTTGTCCGCGTACGCGCCCCCGCCCAGCAGTGCGCACACCTCGTCACCGACCTGCCAGCCGGTGACCTCCGGTCCCAGCCCGATGATCTGGCCCGAGCACTCCATGCCCGGGTAGGGCGGCGATCCGGGCGGCGGGGGGTAGTGGCCCTGGCGCTGCAGGACGTCCGCCCGGTTGAGCCCGGCCGCCGCGACCTCCACGAGCACCTCGCCCGGGCCGGGCACCGGATCGGGCACCTCCTCCAGGTGCAGGACCTCGGGTCCGCCGGGATGGGTGATGACGACCGCACGCATGAGGTTCTCCTGTTTGCCGCACTCGAGGGTGTGCCGCGGCGAGCTAGGTAGCTTAGGCTTCGGTGCAGGTGCTCATCCGGTCCCCTACCGGCACGTCATTCTCCTACACCGATGAGAGCTGAGGGGAACCACCTTGGCTGATCAGGACCTGGACCGCAGCGAGGCGGCAGGGACCGGTGAGGATGGCGTTCCCGAGCTCACCGATCCTCAGCCCGGGATTCTCAGCTCACCGATCCTCAGCCCGGTGATCGTCAGCCCGGCGGACCGCCTGCCGGGCCGGAGCGCGCCGGGCCGGGGCCGCCGCGGCTGTTCGGCCAGCAGGCGGCGCCCGGCACCTGGGCCGGCTTAGGCTCGCAGGCCCCTTTTCCCCAGCCCGAATTGCCGGACGCGTTCGCGCCCGGCGTGACCTCCGGCGGGGACGGCGCCGGGGATCCTTACGGCACGCCGGACGACTACGACGCCGCCGAGGCGTACGGCCCCGCCGAGGCGTACGGCCCCGCGGATGAGTATGACGCCGCGGATCCCTGCGGCCCGGCAGGCCGGTACGACACCGCCGATCCTTACGACTCATCGGCCGATCCCTACGGTCCGCCCGGCAGCCTCGGCGCATTCGGCCTGGCCGGCGAGGGGTATGACGCGGGGGACGAGTACCGGCCCCCGGGCGACGACGATGCGCCGGGCCAGGACTCACCCCTGTCGCTGATCCTGAACTCCGGCGGACCGCCCGGCCAGTTCGGGGCGGCGCCACCCGCCGCGCCTGATCCCGCCGCACCCGATTCCTGGCCCGCGCCCGCCGATCCTTCCGCCGCAGGGCCGGAGGGGTCGGACGCAGGCCCGGCGGAACTCGGGACGGCGGCGCCCGGATCGGCGGCGCCCGGATCGGCGGTGTGGCCCGGCTGGGCCGCCCAGCCGCCCCTGCCGCCGCAACCAGAACCACCCGCGCCTCCCCAGCCCCAGCCTCAGCGCCAGCCCCATCCCCAGCCCGGGCCGCTGCCACCGCCCTCGACCCCGCGAACGATCACGGCGGACAGCCTCACCGCGGACCTGCTCCTGCCCGGGCGGCACAAGGCCCCGTCGGGTGGCTGGCGCCGGGCGATCTTCGAGGTGACCGGCGGCCTGGTGCGCGCACCGGAGTCCGCGGCGCAGCGGCGCCAGCGGGACCTGGCCGCCCGGGCCCGCACCCCGGTCTCCGGCGGCCACCACCGGGTCGCGGTGCTGAGCCTGAAAGGCGGCGTCGGGAAGACCACGACCACCGTGGGCCTGGGGGCCACGCTGGCGTCGCTGCGCGGGGACCGGGTCATCGCGGTGGACGCCAACCCCGACCGGGGCACGCTGTCCGACAAGCTCCGGCTGGAGACCTCCGCCACGGTCCGGGACCTGCTGAACGAGCGGGACCAGATCCGCCGGTACGCCGACGTCCGGGCCTACACGACCCAGGCGGCGAGCCGGCTGGAGGTGCTCGCCTCCGATCGCGACCCCACGGTGTCGGTGGCGTTCAGCGAGCAGGACTACTGCGACGTCACCCAGGTGCTGGAGCACTACTACTCGATCTGCCTCACCGACTGCGGGACCGGGCTGCTGCACTCGGCCATGACCGGGGTGCTCCGCCTGGCCGACCAGATCGCGGTAGTCAGCTCCCCGTCGGTGGACGGGGCGCGCAGCGCCAGCGCCACCCTGGACTGGCTCCAGGCGCACGGTCACGGGGACCTGGTCCGGCACGCGGTCGTGGTGCTGGCCGTGATCCGCCCGCGGGGCAGGAGCTCGGTGGATCTCGAACGCCTGGAACAGCACTTCGCCGCGCGCTGCCGGACCGTGGTCCGGGTTCCCTACGACCCGCACCTGGCCGAGGGCGCCGAGGTGGAGCTAGGCCTGCTGAACCGGGCCACGGCGGACGCCTACCTGATGCTGGCCGCGGAGATCGGCGACGGCTTCGCGCGCCCGTCCCAAGCACCCCGGTAATCCCGGCCGCCCGCGCCGGCGGCCCCGGCTACGCGATCGCGTTCACGTCGTCGGCGATCACCGCGCGCACCCCGGGGATCTCGGTGAGCGTCGCGGCCAGCTCGTTGACCGACCCCCGGCCGTGGACCTGCAGGATCACTTCCACGGTCGGCCCGGCGTCGGCGGTCAGGCCTGTCCCCCCGTCGCCGGGCAGCGCGCTCACCGACAGCTCGTTCACCGCGAACCCGCGCGCGGTCGCGGTCTGCAGCGCCTGCCGCAGGATGCCGCGGCCGTCCGGATAACGCACCCGGACCGCGGAGATCGCCGTGCCGGAGCGGGGCAGGAACCTGGTCAGCGCCGGGAACAGCACGGTCACGATCAGGTAGATCCCGGTGGTCAGCGTCGCGAGCAGCGGCAGTCCGGCCCCGGCCGCAGACCCGATGGCGGCGGTGATCCACACTCCCGCGGCCGAGGTCAGCCCGCGCACCGCGTCCCGGCGGACGAAGATCAGGCCGGCGCCGAGGAAGCCGATGCCACTGACGATCTGGGCTGCCACCCGGGACGGGTCGAGCGAGATCCGGCCGGTGGTCAGCAGGTCCATGAAGCCGTACTTGCTGACCAGCATGAACAGCGCCGCGCCCACCCCGACCAGGGTGTGGGTGCGCAGCCCGGCGCTCTTCTGCCGGATCTCGCGCTCCAGGCCGATGATCGCGGACAGCAGCAGGGCCAGGCCGAGCTCGGCCAGCTGCCGCCACCCCTCACTCGAGGGGATGGCGGAAGCAGGGATTTGGTGGGCTAGAGAAAGCACGAAAGGGGGAGCTGCCCGTGCGCATCGCGATCAAACACGCGGATACCCGCCAGAATTCTCCGCAACGAAAACCGCCGCCCGCCAGCCCCCCGCGCTACAGGCGGGGGTCGACGGGCTCGGATTCCAGCGCGAGCACCCCGAACACGGCCTCGTGTATCCGCCACAACGGCTCGCCCCGCGCGGCCCGCTCCAGGGCCTCAAGCCCCAGCGCGTACTCCCGCGACGCCAGCGAGCGCTTGCGGCCGAGGTTGCGGTCGCGGAGCCGGGCCAGGTTGGCGGGCTCGGTGTAGTCAGGCCCGTAGATGATCCGCAGGTACTCCTGGCCGCGGACCTTGATGCCGGGCTGGGCCAGCCGCCCGGCAGCCCCGGTTAGGCCGGCCCGGGTCAGGTTGGCGTGCGGCTTGACCACCATGCCCTCGCCGCCGGCCCTGGTCAGCCCGTCCCACCAGGCGATCCCGGCCGCCACCGAGTCCGGGTCGCCGGTGTCCACCCGCAGCCGCCGGGTCACGGTGATCAGCGGCGCGGCCGCGGCCGCCAGCCGGTCGGCCAGGCCGAGATGCCAGGAGTGATCACGCTCGTGGTAGACGGCGCCCTCGGTGGCCAGGATCTGGAACGGGGCCAGCCGTACCCCGTCCAGGCCGTCCACCGGCCAGCAGTAGTGCCGGTACGCGGCGGTGAACGCCTCGGCGTTGGCGGCCCGGGCTGCGGTCCGCCCGGCGAGCGCGGTCACGTCAACTCCCCGCGCGGCCGCGCCGGCGAGCACCCGGACGGCCTCGGGCAGCGCGGCCCGCGCCGCGGCGCCGACCGCGGCGTACTGGTGCCGCAGCAGGTCCCCGGCCTTCACCGACCAGGGCATCAGCTCGCAGTCGAGCAGCACCCACCCGGTGCCGAGCTCGTCCCAGAGGCCGGCCGCGCTGATCCCGGCCCGCACGGCGTCCAGCAGCCGCCGCGTGACCGGCGGAGGGAAGAACGGCCGCCCGGTACGGGTGTACACCGCCCCGGGCATGCCGTCCGGCACGCCGAAGCGGGCCCGGGCCGTCTCCTCGTCGCGGCAAGCCAGGACCACCGCCCGCGAGCCCATGTGCTTTTCCTCGCAGAGCACCTCGGTGACTCCGTCGGCCCGGTAGGCCGCGAACGCTTCGGCCGGATGCTCCAGGAGATCAGGCCGGGCGGAGGTGGCGGTGGGGGCCATGGTGGGCGGGAGGTAGAGCAGCCACCGCGGGTCGATCGCGAACCGGCTCATCACCTCCAGGGCGCCGGCGGCGTTCTCCTCGCGGACGGTGATCCGGCCGTGGTGCGCGGTCTCGATGACCCGCTTGCCCAGCACGTCGGTGATGTCGAGCACCCCGGGGTCACGCCGGGCGGGGCTGCTGGCGCCGCTGGCCGCGGGGGCCGGGGACGGCGGGAAGGGCCGGGCGGGCTCGTACCAGACCCGTTCGGCCGGGACCGCCACGATCTCCTTCTCGGGGTAGCGCAGCGCGGTCAGCCGGCCGCCGAACACGCAGCCGGTATCCAGGCAGAGGGTGTTATTGACCCACTCCGGGTCGGGCGTCGGCGTGTGCCCGTACAAGACCATGGCCCGGCCCCGGTAGTCGCTGGCCCACGGGTAGCGGACCGGCAGCCCGAACTCGTCGGTCTCCCCGGTGGTGTCCCCGTACAGCGCGAAGCTGCGCACCCGGGCGGACGCGCGGCCCTGGTAGGCCTCTTTCAGTCCGGCGTGCGCCACCACCAGCCGGCCGCCGTCCAGCACCAGATGCGAGACGAGGCCCTGGCAGAAGCCGGCCACCTCCTTACGGAACGCCTCGTCCTCGGCGGCCAGCTGGCTGAGGGTCTCGGCCAGCCCGTGACTGACCTGGACGTTCCGGCCGGACAGGGCCCGGGTGAGCTTGTTCTCATGGTTGCCGGGCACGGCCAGCGCCTGGCCGGCCGCCACCATGCCCATGACCAGCCGCAGCACGCCGGGCGAGTCGGGTCCCCGGTTGACCAGGTCACCGAGGAACACCGCGGTACGGCCCGGCGGCGGCACCGCGCCGGCCGCCCGGCCGGACGCGTCCCGGGTGACCCGGTACCCGAGCCTGACCAGCAGCGTCTCCAGCTCGGTACGGCAGCCGTGCACGTCGCCGATCACGTCGAACGGCCCGGTCCGGTCGCGGTAGTCGGTGAGCAGCGGTTCGCGGACCACTACGGCCGTCTCGACCTGGGCCGGGCTGCGCAGCAGGTGGATTTTGCGGAACCCCTCCCGGTTGAGCCCGCGCACCGACCGGCGCAGCTGGTCATGCTGCCGGTGAATGACCGCGCTGGGGAACGTGCGGTCCGGGCGACCCGAATTTCGTTGCGTACAAAGTTTTTCCGGAAGATCCAGGACTATGGCGACGGGCAGCACATCGTGCGCGCGGGCCAGTTCCACGAACTGCTTGCGCGCGGCAGGCTGCACATTGGTCGCGTCCACCACCGTCAGCCAGGCCGCCAGCCGCTTGCCCGCGATGTAGGCGAGCACGTCGAACGCGTCAGCCGTCGCGGCCTGGTCGTTCTCGTCGTCGGCGACCAGGCCGCGGCAGAAGTCGCTGGAGATCACCTCGAACGGCCCGAAGTGCTGGCGGGCGAACGTGGTCTTGCCCGAGCCAGACACGCCGATCAGGACGACCAGGCACAGCTCGGGGAGGCCGAGCTCGCGGCGCTCGGTGTGGACTGACCCAGGCACCTGCGGGGGCGCTGATTCTTCAGGCACGGGTGAACACCGCCAGCTGGGTGGGCGGGCCGACCTCGGGGTCGTCCGGGCCGACCGGCAGGAAACGCACCTGGTAGCCACGCCGGCCGGCTACCCCGTCCGCCCAGCCGCGGAACTGGGGGCGGGTCCACTCGAACCGGTGATCCGGGTGCCGCATCGCGCCGGGGCCCAGGTCGGCGAAGCGGACGTTGTGCTCGGCATTGGGCGTGGTGACCACCACGGTGCCCGGCCGGGCCGCGCCGAACACGGTCTGTTCCAGCGCGTCCAGCCGCGGCGGGTCGACATGCTCGATGACCTCCATGAGCACCGCCGCGTCCAGGCCGGCCAGCCGCTCGTCGGCGTAAGTCAGCGAGGACTGCAGCAGGTCCACCCGCTCCCGCTGGCGCTCCGGCATGGTGTCCAGGTGCAGCCGCTGGGCGGCGCGTTCCAGCGCGCGGTGCGAGACGTCGACGCCGAGGACCCGGGCGACGGACGGTTCGCGCAGCAGCATCGCGACCAGGCGGCCCTCCCCGCAGCCGAGGTCAGCGACACGGGCTTTCGCTGCGTTGTCTGGCCGCACCGTGTTGTCTGGCCGCACCGTGTTGTCTGGCAGCACCGTGTCGCGGAGGGCGGCCAGCACGGCTTCGCTGCGCTGCTGGGCCAGGGAACTGCGGCGCGGCGGGGCGCCGGCACTGGTGCGGCCAGGGGCGTCGGCCGCGGCGTCGTCCGGCACGGCGTTGTCGAGCGCCTCGGGCTCCGTGTCGTCCACCTCGGCCAGGCGGGCCACCGCGCTCTCGGTGAGCCGCCGCTGGTGAGCCAGGTAGCGGTGGGTGATCAGGTCGCGCTCGGGGTGCGCGGCCAGCCAGTCCCCGCCCGCCCGGAGCAGCTTGCCGATCTCGGCGTCGTCGACCCAGTAGTGCTTGCTGTCGTCCAGCACCGGCAGCAGCACGTACAGATGGCTGAGCGCGTCGGCCAGCCGGACCTGCCCGGTCAGCCGGACCGTCAGGTACCGCGAGTCACCCCACTCCGGCAGTTCGGGGTCGAGCGGGATGCGCTGGGCCTGCACCTCCCAGCCGAGCGGCCGGAGCAGCCGGTGCGCCAGGTCGGCGCCGCCGCGGCAGGGCAGCACCGGGATGCTGATCTCCAGCGGCAGCGCGCGGGCGGCCAGGTCCGGGCGGGCGTCACAGCGGCCGGTCATCGCGGTGCGGAACACCTTGCCCAGCGCGACGGCCAGCATGGACGAGGCCGCGTAGGGCCGGTCGTTGACGTACTCGGCGAGAGAGAAGGCGTCCGGGCCGCCCGTCCCGGACCGCCGGTGGCCGCGGACCAGCCCGATCGGGTCGATCTCCAGGAGCAGCGCCGCGGTGCAGCGCCGCTCGGCCGCCTCGGGGTAGAACACGTGCGCCTGGCCCGCGGACACGCCGAAACTCTGCAGCCGGTCCGGGTGCTTGTGCAGCAGGTAACCCAGATCCGTCGCCGGTGACTCGGTCAGCGTGATGGTCAGCAGCATGGCAGGCAGTCTCGCCGCTCCGGGCAGCGATAGCCAACCATTTGGGTCCCGGCGCATCGGCGGGCACCGGCCCATGGCACCGGCCCTTGGCGGCGCCCCCTGGCGGAATGCCTGTCCGGCGGTTACAAATCAGTCATGACGCCATCCCGGGACGCTCCGAGCGCCGAGTCGTCCGAGTCGTCCGAGTCGTCCGGGGAGGCGCCTACCCCGGCCGGCGGCCCGCGGCGGATCGTCGTCGCCGCGGACTGGCACGGCAACGAAGAGTGGGCGCTCAGTGTTATCCGGCGCGTTCCCACCCTGCTCGCGGGCGAAAGCCAGCGGCTCATCCTGCACCTGGGCGACTTCGGCATCTGGCCGGACCGGCCCGGGCAGGTCTACCTGGACCGGGTCAGTGCGGCCCTGGCTCAGGCCGGCGCCGAACTGTGGTTCGTGGACGGGAACCACGAGGACTTTGACCGGCTCGGCCAGCTGGACGAGAAGCCCGGCCCGGACGGGCGGGTGACCGTGGTCCCGCGGGTCATGCACCTGCCCCGCGGCTACCGCTGGAGCTGGCACGGCCTTACCTGGCTCGCCTGCGGGGGCGCGGTCAGCCTGGACCGGGCTGTCCGCACCGAGGGGGTGGACTGGTGGCCGCAGGAGGAGATCACCACCGCGCAGGAGCTGGCCATCTCCAGCAGCGGTCACGCCGACGTGATGGTCTGCCATGACTGCCCTTCGGGTGTCGCGCACACCTTCGCGCACCCGCCCCCGCAGTGGGCGCCCGAGGACCTGGCCCGCAACGACGCCCACCGCCGGCGCGTGCAGCGCATCGTGGACGCGGTCATGCCCGCCTACCTGATGCATGGCCATCTGCATCGCGCCTACCAGCGCACCTGTGACTTCGGCTACGGGCCGGTGAGGGTGACCGGGCTGGATGCGGACAACCGGCTGCGGAACTTCGCCGCGCTGGACGTGACCACGATGCGCTGGGAGGTGCGCGCCGGATGGTTCACCCGTTTCCGCCACGGCCCCGTGGTCGGCTGAGACTGGGCCCGCTGAGACCGGGCCGGCTGAGACTGAGGCCGGCTGTGAGACCGGGCCGCCGTGCCCTCCGCCTCGCCGTGATCTATCTGATATCAGGATTCTGTACACCCAGAGCGACTGCTACGCGTCTCTCTGTTAGAAAGTGGGGCGCGGCTGGGGGGGAGCCTGGCCGGGCCGAGGACCGAACCCCGCTAACGAAAGAGGGCCAGGCATGTTAGATGTGCGCGACAGCGTGAGGGGACGCCATCGCCGCCAGTGGATCACCCGGCGCGCCCGCGGCCTGAAAGGCCGCGTCATGCGAGCTGTACTCAACAAGATGGCGACACCCGAGATGCACCACGCCGCCCTTCTGCTCGGGTACGACATCGCGCTAGGGCATGGGCGGGAGGGCATCTTCCGCTACCTCGACGAGTTCGACATCGGGACCGAGATCGGCCGCTGCGTGCGGTACGGGAAGCCGGAGGAGCGTGAAGGCGCCGTCGAGGCGCTCATCCTGGAACTCTGCCTGTTCAGCTGAATTCCCGGGGACGCCCGGCGGCTGGCCCCGGCGGCTGGCCCCGGCGGCTGGCCCGGGGCTGGCCTGGCGCAGGAGCAGCTGGGGCGGGCAGCATACGGGCATGCTGCCCGCCCCGGCTGTGTCTCGGGGGCGGCCGCCAGGGTGGGCGCAAGCCCCCGAAGCCCGCGAAGCCCCGCAAGCCCCCGAAGCGGAGGATGCTCCGTTTATACTGGGGTGATCACGGAGGATCCGCCAGCTATCCCTCGCGGCGCCGGGCTGGCTCACCCATCACGGCTGCCGGGGATGGCGGCAGCACCCGATTGAGGAGTTCAGTCATGCCCGAGACACCCTTCTTTGACCAGGCGGCGCCCGCGACGGCCCGGGGGCGGACCAGGCCCGACCGGCTGGAGGGCACGGTCGCGCTGGTCACCGGGGCGTCAAGCGGCATCGGCGCGGCCACGGCCATCGCGCTCGCGGCCGAGGGGGCGGCGGTGGCCGTCGCGGCCCGGCGGAAGGACCGGCTGGAGGAGCTCGCCGCGGGCCTGCGTGAGCAGGGCGGGACGGTACTCGTGCTGGAGTCAGACATCACCGACGAGCAGCAGGCGACGGACGCGGTCGAGCGGACAGTCGCCGGGCTGGGCCGCCTTGACACCCTCGTCAACAACGCCGGCGTGATGCTGCTGGGCCCGGCGGCCGGTGCTCCCTTGCCGGAGTGGCAGCGGATGGTCAACCTCAACGTGATGGGCCTGCTCTACTGCGCGCACGCGGCGCTGCCGCACCTGCTCCGCGCGGCCGCGGACGGCCCGCGCCGGGTGGCCGACATGGTGAACATCAGCTCGACGGCGGGCCGGATCGCCCGCAACGGCAGTGCGGTCTACACCCTGACCAAGCACGGCATCGGCGCGTTCAGCGAGGCACTGCGCCTGGAGGTCACCCAGCGGCATGTGCGTGTCTCGCTGGTCGAGCCCGGCGCGACCGCGACCGAGCTGGCCGGCCACAACCGGCCCGAGGTGCTCGAGGCGATGCGAGGACAGGTCACCGGCATGCAGCCGATGGGGGCCGAGGACATCGCGGACATGATCGCCTACATGGTGACCAGGCCGCGGCACGTCGCGGTCAACGAGGTGCTGATCCGCCCCACCGAGCAGGCCTAGCCGGCCCGGCCTTAGCCCACCGCCAGGAAGATCACCACCGCCATCAGGATCAGCAGCGCGACGATGATCACGCCCACGACCGCGCTGGCGTTCCCGCTGGAAGTCTTCGTCCCTGCGTGATGCTGTCCGCGCATGGCTCCCCCTCAGATAGATGGGCCGCCACGCTGCGCCCAAGGCCGCACCTCTACCCGCTAGAACTCACTCTGCACGTCAAACGGTGAGTAATCGGGCGGCGCTGACCGGGAGGCCCGGCTCGGTGAGCCGAGTCCATCCGAAAACATTTGCGAAAGAAAAGCGCAAACTGCCGCTAGAGCCTGCGAACCGAGGCGCATCCTGGCCAGATGGTCGCCTCGGACCCTGCTCGCGAGCCAGCGCTGGAGCGGGCCATGCCCGCCGACGCCGTGCCCGGCTCCACCATCCCCGAGGACAGTGAGGCCGAGCTCCTGCTTCAGGATGGCACATGGGCCTGGGCTCAGGTCACGGGTCAGCGGAAGGACCGGCACGGCCGCTGGTGCGTCGGGCTCCGCTGGTACGCCAGCCCGGCCGTGGGCGGGCGGGAAGGCTGGTACCTCTACGACCCGGCCCTCATCCGGCGCCCGAACTGCCGTTAGCCCCACGCAGCAGGCTCCCCGAGACGAACGCAGAAGCGTACGATCGAGGACACGCAGAGCGAGCCTTGAACGCGGGAGGCTGCGATGAGACGGCGACCGCATCGGCGGAACCTGGTGGTGTGGAGCCAGTCCGCGCGCCCAGCCGGCAGGCACGGCACCTCGCAGTTCACGGCGCCCTCACGCTCCAGGCGGATCCGCCGGTTTCTCCGCACTGGCGTGCTTCTCACCATCCTCGGCCTGATGCCCCTGGCTACTGCCGTGCGGGCCCGGTGGCGCATGGTGCTGCCCGGGGCCGTGCTCACGGTGGTCGGCGTCATGTACCGCGCCGATCCGGCCGGCGTGGTTCTCCTCCCTGGGCTCCTGCTCCTCTTCTCCGCCCCGCTCTTTCCGGCCAGCCTCAGGGCGGACCGCACTCGGCGCTCGGAGCTCGAGCGTGAGCTGGCCGGATACTCGACCCCGGCCCAGCGGTGCGATGTTGAAGCGATGCTTGACCGCTACCCGGACGACGTGACGAACGAGCTACGTGTCATCCTCGCCAGGCAAGCCATGGCCGCTTACGGCAACCGGATTCCTGGCGCCGGAGGGTACTGAGACCGCCGCCCCGGTCAGGAACTCTCCGGCGGTCCGGCCGTGGCGGCCGGAGCAGCGGGGTTCGCACGCCCCTGCCGGGCGATTTGCACGGCGCCCAGAAGCACGCGAACGCCCAGGCCCAGGGCCAGCAGGTCGAGGAGCATCTGGGCGGTCACCACCAGGCGCGCGGACTCGCTGGTGGCGGTGATGTCCCCGAATCCCACGGTGGTGAACGTGGTGACCGTGAAGTACAGCGTATCGGTGCGGGTGAGGGAGTGGCTGAAGCTGCCCGGGCTGGCCCGCTCCATCACGTAGTACGCCGAGGCGAACAGCAGCAGGAACAACGGCACCGTGGTGGCCAGGGCCTCGGCCGCTCGCACGGCGGGGTACCTGGCCCGGAGGATCTCGCGGACCTGCTCCGCGCTGATGACGAGCAGAATCACCAGCCCCGCCCCCAGGAGGACAGCCAGGGGCAGGGTCGAGAGGTGGTCCAGCGGCAGCAGGTAATACAGGGCCACGAGCGCGATCGTGATGGCGAGCGAGCGCAGCAGGGCCGTAATGCCCTGCCGCCGGCGCCTGGCCGACTCCCTCGTCCGCGCAGGCCGTCTCGTCCGGGCCGACGGCACCGTCACCCCGGCTCAGCCAGCGGAGGGAGCAGAAGGGCGCGCGGCGCCTGTTCCCATCTGGGTGTCATGGCCTCGTGCCTGCCGCTCGTCAGCCGGATGACCTGCCAGCATCCAGCCTGAGGCCGCCGGCGCCGCCTGGCATCACCCACCACGAGTGAATGACGCGCCCGGTTATGGCTGGTCAGGGCGGAGGGTGTGGGATTCGAACCCACGGTGACGTTCGCACGCCACAGCGGTTTTCAAGACCGCCGCCATCGGCCACTAGGCGAACCCTCCGCGGACAACGATAGCGCCGTGACCGTTGGGGTCACGCAACGATCGCCGCCGCCCGGGAACTGGCCCGGCCGGGCGCCGGGCCAGTTCCGGGAACGGGTCACGGCCCGGGCCAGAGTTCTTCCGGCTCGCGCCCGCGGGTCTCGGGGAGCAGCCAGAACAGTCCCATGACCAGGGCCGCAGGCAGGAAGGTGACCACCCCGGCCACCCCGAACTGGTCATTGGCGTTGGCTACCGCCCCGAAGATGACCAGGCCGGCCACCGCCCCCAGCACCCCGGCCGCCGTTGACCAGCCCACTACCGAGGCCCGGACCGAGGTGGGGAACACCTCGTTGATCAGTGCCCCCGCCGCCGGGGCGAAGACTGAGGCGGCGAACACCGCGCAGATGTAGCCAGCCACGAGGGCCGCGGCGGAACCGCTGTAGGTCACGGTGGACAGCAGGGCCACGGCCACCATGGCCAGTGCGCCGGTCAGGCGCCGGCCCACCCGGTCCGCGAGCCAGCGTCCGGTCAGCAGCCCGGCCAGCCCGGCGATGCCCGACCCCAGCACCATGCCCGCGGTCACGATGCCCCGGAGGTGGAGGATGTTCTGCGCGAACAGGAAGCCGAAGCTGTTGGCCGGCCCGGTAATGACCGAGATGGCAAAGGCCAGGATCACGATCACCAGCAGGCGGCGCCGGAAGGGCCGGGCCACGGCGTCGAGCACCGGGATGGGATGCCCGGTTTCGGCGACGGCCACGGTGAACCGGTCCGGCTCCTGGACCCAGCGCCCGACGAGCGGCAGCAGGGCTAGCGGGATGAGCGCCAGGATGAACACGCCGCGGAACCCGATCGCGTGGGACGCCAGGCTGTGCACGATCGCGATGACCCCGGCCCCCAGCCCGTAACCGGCGGCGATGAGGGCCACGGCTTTGGCCCGCTCGGCGGACGCGGTCTGCTCGGCCGCGATGACCTGCGCCAGCCCGTTCGAGGCGCTGAGCAGGGGACGCCCGCAGGCGAAGATGGCCACGAACCACCAGTAGCTGGGGCTGGCCGCGGCCAGCACGGTCAGGGCCAGCCCGGCGCCGACCGTGATGAGCAGCATCCGGCGGCGGCCGAAGTCGTCGGCCAGGCCAGTGATGGGCAGCGCGCCCAGCGAGGCCAGGCGCATGATGGCCAGCCCGATGCCCAGGTCGGTGCCGGACAGCCCGGCCTGGTCAGCGAGGCTCGTGCCGTGGCTCACCTGGCCGAAGCCCCGGGCCACGTCGCCGAGCGCGGCCACCACGCCGAACTGCCCGAAGCCCGACGCGAAGGCGGCGATGGCCACCCCGACCACGGCCCGGTCGTTCCACCGGTGCAGGTGCAGTCCCGCCACCGCGGGTACGCGGACCGCACCTGGATCACTGCTCACCGTCGTCTGCCTTCGCCTGTCGCGTGTTCCTCCGGCCCCCGGCCCCATCACGGCCCACGGGGTGAAGGCCGCAACAGTCCAAGACCAGCCAGCCTGGTGGCCGGCCATCCCCAGCGCAAGGGGCGGGGCCTTCCCTACACGCGGTAGTGAGTAGTCTCGAAGCCAGCAAGAGGAGGTTCCATGCTGCCCCCGTTTGGCTGGCAGGCGGTCCTGGAACGCTGGGAGTTCGCGCCTGCCGTGACGGCCATCGTCGCCGCCTTCGCTGCCCTGTACCTGTGGGGCGCGTGGCGGGTCGGCCGCCGTCATCCCGCCCGGCCATGGCCCTGGTGGCGTACCGCGCTGTTCCTGGGCGGCCTGGCGGTCGTCGTGGCGGCCACGCAGAGCGGCGTCGGGGCGTACGACGACGTCCTGTTCTGGGATCACATGATCCAGCACCTGATGCTGATCATGATCGCGCCGCCGCTGCTGGTGCTGGGCCAGCCCGTCACGCTGCTGCTGCACGCCAGCCGGAACCCCCTGCACACCTGGGCCAAGCGGGTGGTGCGGTCGCGGGTGGCCACCTTCCTCACCTGCCCGCCGTTCGTCCTGGTCCTGTATACGGCGACCATTGCCGTCACGCACCTGACCGGGCTGATGAGCGTGGTCATGACCAACCCCGCGCTGCACAACGCGGAGCATGCGCTGTACCTGATCGTCGGGTACCTGTTCTTCCTGCCGATCCTGGGCAGCGAGCCGATCCGCTGGCGGCTGTCCTACCCGATCCGCTTCGTGATGCTGGTCGTGGCCATGCCGGTGGACACGTTCACCGGCCTGGTCCTCGGCACGGAGAACACGCCGGCGCAGGGGATAACCGGGGTGCGGCCGCCCGGGTCGCTCAGTCCCGTGGCTGACCTGCACGCGGGCGGGGCCGTCATGTGGATCGGCGGCGACGCGATCATGCTCGGCTTCATGATGCTGGTCTTCCTGATGTGGGCGCACGCGGACCGGGTTGGCATGGCCAGCCGTGGCTGGCTGGAAACCGTGCGCACGGCGAGTTTCGAGACCCTCGTCGCCCCGGCGGCTGCGGCCGGGACGGTGCCGGAACCGGCGGTGGCGCCGGAACCGGCGGTGGCGGCCGCGCGCGGCACCATCGACGACGACGAGCACCTGGACGCCTACAACGCCTACCTCGCCCGGCTGAACCAGCCCGGTCACCGGCCCGGACGCTAGCGGGGCCACCTTCCGGGCGGGTCACCAGACCACGGCCACTCGGGCCGAATTGCCCGGATAATCACTTGCTGCAAATGAGCTGAAACAATCTTGGCCGCAACCTGAACCCGCCGCGCGCCATTCCCGTGACAAGGGGTGCGGCGCGCAGAGCGGGGCGCTGCCGCATGGTGCCAGCTGACCAGGTGCCGACCAGGCCGGGCTGTCCGCGGTGTTCTCCCGGGCCGCCGGCCAGGCTGGATGGCATTCGGTGCACACCTGGCGGCTGGCCCGTGCGGCGGCATGGTGCGCTTTTTACCCCGCCCTAAGCCGTGCCCGGACACCACCAAGAGGCCCGGGCATCCAGGGGAAAGAGGAGCGGGGAATGTCATTCATCCATCGTGTGGCCCTCGCGTCAGCCGCGTCCGTGGCGACTGTCGCGGCGGCGGCCATGGCCATGGCGCCTGCTGCAGGGGCACAGGCGCGGGCAACGGCCAGTCCGCAGGGGCAGCAATCCTTCATCGGCCACTTTCACAAGCTCTCCACGATCGCCTCGACGGTGCCGGGCAACGGTGACGTCAACCCGTACGGGATGGCGGTAGTGCCGCGCAGTCTTGGCCACCTGCACCGCGGCAACGTCCTGGTCAGCAACTTCAACAACAAGGCGAACCTGCAGGGCACCGGGACCACGATCGTCCAGGTGTCGCCCGGTGGCGTGCGGACCACGTTCGCCCGGATCAGCGCCAATCACCTGCCTGGCGCTTGCCCTGGCGGGATCGGCCTGACTACCGCGCTCAGCATCCTGCACGGCGGCTGGGTCGTGGTGGGCAGCCTGCCCACCACGAACGGCATGTCCGCCACGGCCAAGGCCGGCTGCCTGCTGGTGCTGGACCGCTGGGGCCACGTCCGCGAGACCCTGGCCGGCAACGGCATCAACGGCCCGTGGGACATGACCGCCATCAGCAACCGCCACTTCGCCCAGCTGTTTGTCACGAACGTCCTCAACGGGACCGTCGCGGCGAACGGCGCAGTCGTGAACAAGGGCACTGTGCTCCGGCTGACCGTGGCCCTGAACGGCCGTCACCTGCCCGCGCTCAAGAACGTGACGACCATCGGGTCCGGGTTCGGGGAGCGGACCGACCCGGCCGCCCTGGTTGTCGGGCCGACCGGCGTCGGGCTGAACTCCCGCGGCACCCTCTACGTCGCGGACAGCCTGGGTAACCGGATCACCGCGATCCCGGGCGCCCCGTTCCGGAGCATGAGCGCCGGCACCGGGTTCATGGTCACCTCGGGTGGCGCGCTGAACACGCCGCTCGGTCTCACCGTGGCCCCGGGCGGAAACGTCCTGTCCGTCAACGGTGGCGACGGCAGGCTCGTCGAGACCACCCCGGCGGGCACCCAGATCGCCCACCGCTTCCTCGACAAGTCCGGCAGCCCGAAGGGCGCGGGCGCGCTGTTCGGCCTGGCCGTCGCGCCGCACGGTTCGGGCCTGTACTACGTGGACGACGCGGTCAACACACTGCGACTGCTTCACTAACGGCCTGTCCGGGCCAGCCAGCCCGGACCGGCTAACCGGGGCGCGGTGCCAGGGAGAGGCGCCGCGCCCCGGCCCCTCAGCGGCGCAGAAAGCACCACGATCATGCGGTTCGGCCCGATCGGCGACACGCCGGCAGGACTTTCTACCTGAATCTAGGGTTCTGGCTAGAGCCGCGCATAGGCTGCTAGGCCGTGGACCCTGTACGTAATCCCTACGCACCGGGCGCCGGCCAGCGGCCGCCCGAGCTGGCCGGCCGGGACCGGGAACTCAGCCAGTTCGAGGTCGTGCTGGAACGCATCGCCCGCGGCCGCCCGGAACGCAGCATCGTGCTCACCGGGCTGCGCGGCGTGGGCAAGACCGTTCTGCTCAACGCCTTCCGCTCGATGGCGCTGCAACGGCTGTGGGGAACCGGGAAGATCGAGGCCCGGCCCGAGCAGTCGATCCGCCGCCCGGTCGCGGGCGCGCTGCACATGGCGGTCCGTGAGCTCGCCCCGCGGCACCGCGCGCCGGACCGGATCGACGAGTTCCTCGGCGTGCTCAAGGCGTTCGCGGCCCGGGATCCCAAGGCGCCGAAGGGCACCTTCACCCCGCACCTGGGCATCGACGTGCCCGCGGTCCGGGGCCGGGCGGACTCCGGCGACCTGGAGATCGACCTGATGGAGCTGTTCACCGACGCCGCGTCGGTGGCCGCTGACCTCAGCGTGGGCATCGCGTTGTTTATCGACGAGATGCAGGACGTGCCCGCGCCCGACGTGTCCGCGCTGTGCGCCGCCACCCACGAGCTGTCCCAGACCGGTGGCCCGCTGATCGTGGTGGGGGCAGGCCTGCCGCACCTGCCGTCGGTACTGTCCGCCAGCAAGAGCTACTCCGAACGGCTGTTCCGGTACGTGTCGATCGACCGGCTGGACCGGCCCGCCGCCGACCAGGCACTGCTCGCCCCCGCTCAGCGGGAGGGGGCGGACTTCGAGCCGGACGCGCTGGACGCGCTGTACCGGGCGGCCGACGGCTACCCCTACTTCGTGCAGGCGTACGGCAAGGTCACCTGGGATGTGGCCACGGCCAGCCCGGTGACGGCGAAGGACGTCGCGGTGGCCAGCCCGCAAGCCGAGGCCGAGCTGGCGGTGGGCTTCTTCGGCAGCCGCTACGAGCGGGCCACCCCGGCGGAACGCGACTACATGCGCGCCATGGCTCAGCTCGGCGACGACCCGGTGCAGACCGCGCAGGTGGCCGACGAGCTCGGCCGCAAGCCGTCCAGTGTGTCCCCGGCCCGGGACGGCCTGATCAAGAAGGGGCTGATCTACAGCTCCGAGCGCGGCCTGATCGCGTTCACCGTGCCGCACTTCGGCCGGTTCCTGCGGGCCCAGCCCGTATGACTCTGCGGCCCTCTGGCCCAATATCGAGCTTTCTACGATGGCAGCTAGACGTGCGTAGATAACTGCATAGCCTCGTGACGGCCCTGGTTCCGCGCGGGCGTGGGGCCGGCTGGCGCCCTATCCGCCCCGGCCGTGGCCTGGGGCAGGACGGCCGCCTGGACTATCGGGCGGCGCCGCTTCAGCTGGACCGCGAACACCACCTCGGCGTTCTCCCCGTCCTGGCGGCACGGGAAGACCACGTACCGCCAGCACAGCTCCCGCCACATGTCGATGGGCATCTCGGTGGTGATCGCCCGGGCGTGCCTGCGCCACAGGCGGCTGCGGCGCAGCGCCGCGAGGGTACGGTCGGCGGGCAGCTGGCGCAGCTCGCACGGGTCGGTGTAGCCCAGCCGGACCAGCGCCTCGGCGATCTCGGGCGAGAGGGCGGCGATCAGCGCCAGTTCGGCGCCGACGATCCCGAGGAAGAGCAGCGCCCCGTGGCCCCGGGGTGGCAGGTACAGGGCCGGGGCCTCGATGGAGATCAGCGCGGCCCCGGTCAGCAGCAAGGCCCGGGCGAGCGACCGCCACCCGGCCGGCTGGGTGCTGAAATCGCCGAAGCAGCCACAGCCCAGGTCAGGGCGCCGGCCCCGCAGTTCGCCCAGTGCGGCCGCGGCGACCAGGAAGAACGCGGCCGCGGCGATCCGCGCCCCGGTCGCCGCGCGGGGCGCGAACAGCGGCGTCCCGGCGTGGGTTCCCACCGGCAGCTCCGTCACCAGCAGCGCGAGCCCCAGGCTCATCTCGAACGCGCACGTGATCATGGCTACCGGCCGGCGCAGCCGGAGCGGGAACAGCAGGGTGGGGCCCAGGCCCGCATCCAGGCTGCCGCTGCGCAGCACCCGGCTGAGCTTGGCCAGGCACCCGCCGATCAGGATGGCCGCGATGATGGGCGGCTGGACGTCCTGCAGGTCCGCCAGGAATGCCGCGGGCAGGCCCGTGGCCATCATGACGGCCCGGCCGGCGCCGCGCCGATGGACACGGACGGGGCGGCCGCTGATCCCGGGGATAGGGACCCGAGCGAGACCGTGGCGTTGAAGCAGCCCTGTTCCAGGTCGCCGCCCATGGCCACGAAGCCCGCCACCGGCAGGTCGGCGATCCGTCCCCGGGGCGAGGTGCCGCAGGTCACGCACCGGTCGCAGAAGATCTGGGCGGTCACCGCGCAGCCGGACACCGGCAGCACCCGTGCCGCGCCGGTGCACTCGTTGCCGACCCTCAGCAGGCTCCCGACCGACAGGTACGGCAGCCGCGGGCAGGCGGACCCGGCGAGCGGCTGTTCCAGGCAGGCGGTCTCCGGGTCGAGGGCCGGGTACCGGACGCCTTCCGCGTCGGCCGGCCCGGCGGCCTCGTGCCAGACGGCGGACCCCGCGATGCGGCCCGGGGGACGGCCGCGCACCGGCGCCCGCGCGGGCGCCTCGCCCGCCCGGTAGGCCGGCTGTGAGGTCGCGGGGACCAGCGCCTCCAGGTACCCGCGCCAGCGCAGCCCGATGACGTCCACCAGGTAGCCGGGCTCGAGCCGGGGGAAGCGTACCTGCAGACGTCCCATGGCGTGCGGCGGGATGAGCACGGCCTGGTGCCGGGTGGTCCGGCCCTCGTTGACCAGCATGCTCTCCCGGTCACGCTCGATGATCACCCCGGTCACCCGGCCCGCGTTGGCCCAGATCCGGTCGGCCACGCTGCACATCCCCGGGAGCATCCGCACCACGACGGTGTCCCCGCTCTCCAGCGCGGCCGGGTTGACCCGGCGGCCTTTCCACACGCGGGCGCCGGGCGGCAGCGCGATCCGCCGCTCCCCGCCGGGACAGTACATGGTGACGATCTGCGGGCTGGCGTCCAGCACCGTCCCGGTGTGCACGCCCGGAGGCTCCGCCTGCCTGCCAATCTCCTGCCCGCCGCCCGTTTCCAGGCCGCCCGCCGCCGCCACGGGCGCTGCGGATGCGCCATCCCGCGCGCCGGGTCCCGGGGCCGGCGGGTGGACCGCCGCCTTGAGCACATGCCGCCGGGCGAGGCGTCCCGCGGCGGATGGTCCTGCGCAACGGACACAGCACGCTAAGTCACCGCGTTGGACCAGCATCGACCCCTCCCCAGGCAAATGTCCCAGGTCATGACGATGGGGGCGGGAGAGGCGCGCGTCAAGCGGTTCCGGCACGTTGCCCGTGAAGCGCCGCCTCGCCGACACACGGCTGAACCGTGGGGACAGCGTGTTAGCTGGGTACGGTTGGGGTGTGAGCGTCGGGGGCGATCACGTCGTGGCCGGTGCGCGGGGGAACGGGGCCACACCGCGCAGCAGGCACGCCGGGACTCAGGGTCAGGGCGATACCGCGCGAAGAGCTGCCGCGGCCGCGCAGGTCACGCGCGCGCTGGCACCGCGCGAACCGCCGGACACGGGTGACCCGGCGTTCCACGAGTACGTCACGTCGCGGAGCGGGTCGCTGCTGCGCATGGCCTACCTGCTCACCCGCAACCGGGCGGACGCCGAGGACCTCGTCCAGGCGGCGCTGGCCAAGACCTTCCAGGCGTGGGACCGGATCGAGGACCGTGGCGCGGTGGACGGTTACGTGCGCCGGGCCATGGTGAACACGCACATCTCCTGGTGGCGGCGGCGCCGGGTCGAGGAGTACCCGACGGATGAGATTCCCGACCGGCCGGTCATCGACCACACGGGCGACAGCGAGGTACAGGACGCGCTGCGCCGGGCGATCGAGCGGCTGCCGCAGCGGATGCGCGCCGCCGTGGTGCTGCGCTACTACGAGGACATGAGCGAGGCGGAGATCGCGAACGTCCTGGGAGTCAGCCTCGGCACGGTCAAGAGCACGGTCTCTCGGGCGGTGGCCAAGCTGCGCATCGACGCCGACCTGCTCGAAGGCTGACGATTCCGGGCCTGGAGGGTGACGTTTCGCCGCCTGGCATGACACGATCCGACGAGAACGACGTGGGACCGGTGCGCCGCGTGCCGGCGAGTGAATCACCAGGAGGTGGCCCGTGCTCAGCACGATGATGGACGTGCCCCTGACCGTGACCGGGCTGATGCGTTATGGCACCACGGTCTACGGCGATAGCGAGGTCGTCACGTGCACGACGGACGGCGTCCGCCGCCAGTCCTATGCCCAGACCGGAGCCCGGGCGGCGCAGCTGGCCGGTGCCTTGCGCAAACTCGGCGTTGACGGGGACCAGCGGGTCGCCACGCTGCTGTGGAACAACTCCGAGCACCTCGAGGCCTATCTGGCCGTCCCCTCCATGGGTGCGGTACTGCACACGCTGAACCTCCGGCTGGACCCGAAGCAGATCAGCTACATCGCGAACCATGCGGCCGACTACGTGATCATCACCGAGCCCACCCTCGTGCCCCTGCTGGCCGCGGTCCTGCCCAGCCTGGAAACGGTCCGGCACATCGTGCTGGCCGGACCGGCCTCGGGCGAGGGAGCCGCCGACGCCGGCGCGCTGGTCGGATCAGGTCACGAGGTGCACTACTACGAGGAACTGCTCGCGGCCGAGCCGGCCACGTTCGACTGGCCTGAGCTGGATGAGCGGACCGCGGCGGCGATGTGCTACACCAGCGGCACCACCGGCATGCCCAAGGGCGTGGTCTACAGCCACCGGTCCACCTACCTGCACGCGATGGGGGCCTGCCTGGGCAACTCGTTCGGCGTCAACGACACCGACCGGGTCCTGCCGGTAGTACCCATGTTCCACGCCAACGCCTGGGGACTGGCCTACGCGGCCGTGCTGAGTGGCGCCGACCTGATCATGCCGGACCGGTTCCTGCAGCCTGAGCCGCTGCTCCGGCTGATCGAGGCGGAACGGCCGACGATCGCCGGGGCGGTCCCGACCATCTGGAACGGGCTGCTCCAGCACATCCGCGCGCACGGAGGTGACGTGTCCTCGCTGCGCGTGGTCCCGTGCGGCGGCTCGGCGGTCCCGCACGCGCTGATGGAGGCCTTCCAGAAGGAACTCGGCGTGGAGATCCTGCAGGCCTGGGGGATGACCGAGACCTCGCCGCTGGGCAGCGTGGCCCGGCCGCCGGAGGGGGTGAGCGAGGAAGAGGCCTGGCGCTACCGGGACACCCAGGGCCGGCTGTTCTGCGCCGTCGAAGGACGGCTGGTCGGTGACGGCGGCGCGGTGCTGCCGAATGACGGGGTGGCCGTGGGCGAGGTCCAGGTCCGCGGCCCGTGGATCACCGGGTCGTACTACAAGGACGACGACCCGGGGAAGTTCGACCATGGCTGGCTGCGCACCGGCGACGTCGGGACCATCGACCGGCTCGGGTACGTGACGCTCACCGACCGGGCCAAGGACGTGATCAAGTCCGGCGGCGAGTGGATCTCGTCCATGGAGCTGGAGAACATCCTGATGGGCCACCCCGAGGTGGCCGAGGCCGCCGTCATCGGCGTGCCCGACGAGAAGTGGGGTGAGCGCCCGCTCGCCACGGTGGTGATCAGGGAGGGCGCCACGGTCACCCCGAAGGAGCTCAAGGCCTACCTGGCCGACCAGGTGCCTCGCTGGCAGCTCCCCGAGCGCTGGTCGATCATCGCGGAGGTACCGAAGACCAGTGTCGGGAAGTTCGCGAAGACGCGGATCCGGGAGGCGTACGCGGCCGGCGACTACGACGTGGTCGAGGTGCCGTAACCCTCCGGGTGCTGTCCCGGGGCCAGCTGGCCGGGAGCCGGGCCGGCCTGATCCAGGCTGTTTCGGCACCAGTGGGCCAACTGCTTTGGCACGTCCGGCGGCATCCCGGTACGCTGATGCGGACCGCTTGGTCGTCGGGAGGCTTCGCCTAGTCCGGTCTATGGCGCCGCACTGCTAATGCGGTTTGGGTTTACCGCCCATCCGGGGTTCAAATCCCCGAGCCTCCGCTTGCTGAGCAGCGGCTCCCCCGTGGATCTCCAGGGGGAGCCGCTGCTTTCTGGTTCCGGGCCTGCCGGCTGAGCGGCCGGCGCGCGATCAGCCTGATCCGCGCGGGCGTGCACCGCCAGGGCCCGGCGGGCGTATGTTATGCGTCACCTCCGAGAGGAAGGGCGCGAATGCGAGTTCAGGCGATGGGCGTCGTCTCGGCCGTGGTGGCCGGCGGGCTGGCCTTAGCGGCCTGCTCCGCCGCGGGTTCCCGGAGTTCCGCGGGGCCGTCCGGGCCGGCCAGCACCGGCGCCCGGCGCGCACGCGCCGGCGCCGGTGGAACCGGCGACGACCGCGGCGGTGCGGGCGGACGCCGATGACTACCTCACGCTCTACAGCGCCGGCCAGTTCGCGATCATCTACCAGATGCTGAGCGCCCCGGCCCGGCAGGCCATCACCGAGCCGGCCTGGGTGGCCGTGCACCGGCGCTGCCCGGGCACGACCGCCGGGATGTCCTACAAGATCCGCCATATCGCCGTGACCGGCCGGACCGCGGTGGTGACGGTGGCCCTGACCGGCTGGGCCGCGAAGCCGCAGCGCGCCACCGAGAGCCTGGTCTACTCCGGCGGGCGCTGGGGATTCTCGCCCCGGGATATGCGGCTGTACCGGCACGGGAGCGTCTCCGCGGATGTGGCCGCGGCCCAGGCGGCAGGCGGCTGCGCGAGCTGAGGGGTTCAGGCGCTGGCGTCCGGGGCCGGCGCGCTGGGCGCAGGCTCCAGGCGGCCCAGGATCTCCAGTGCCTCCTCTCGGGGTGGCCCGGCCAGGCCCGGCAGGACCGTGTCGCGGAAGATCCGGGGCAGCACGGTCTCGCGGAAGATGAGCGGGTAGGGACGGTGGCCGCCGCCTGCCGCGTCCCCGGCTTCCGGGCCCAGCACCGCACGGGCCGGGCAGCCGGCGAAGTGCGCGAGCACCGCCTCGTTGAAGGCCTCCGGGGCCTGGCCGGCCGCGCCGGCCACGATCGTGGTCAGCCTGCGCACATCCGCCCGGGGCCCGGCGGGGGCGCCCGGGGCCTCATCGGTGGTGAGGGTCCACGCCCACAGCTCGTGCGGCGTGGCCGCGTCGCACCGCTCCGTCTGCTCCGCGTCGAACGCCGTCCCGTCCCAGGTGATGTACTGCCCCGCGTCGTGGCTGGCCACCGGGTTGATGGTCAGCAGGACGTTGACCACCCCGGCTTGCATTGGCTCGGGTTCCGTTGTCACGTCTGCCTCCCAGGACCGGCACGTACTGTGCCCAGGACGTTACCGGCTACCCGGCGGGCCCCGGTTCCCGGCCCCGGGTCCGGGAACCTGGCCCGGCTGGTACGCCTCTTCACGGCGGCAGCCGTGCCAAGCTAGGTAACAGGCGGGCTGGCAGGCCCGATATCAGCACGGAGGTCAGGCCTCCGGGCTGGGGACGAGCGGTCAGGAGGAAGCGATGCGATCCGGTGGCCGGGATTTCCTGCGCCTGTGCGGTGTGGCGCTCGTCGTGGGCGGCCTGGCGGCGGCGCTCACCCTGCTGTTCATCCCGCTCAGCCTGCCGCGGACCTCCTCCGGAGTGGCCGTGGGGTATTGCGGCCCCGGCCTCACCTCGGATAACGCCGTCCAGGTCCGGCTCGACCCGGGCATCGTCAACACGGGCGGCAGCCCCGGGCAGGCAGGAACCGCGGCGCAGCAGCGGCAGTTCGAGCAGCTCTGCACGCACCAGGCGGACAGCCAGCTGATCGAATCCGCCGTCATCGCGGTACTGGCGCTCCTCATCGGGCTGCCCATGATCGTGGCCCGCGGCCGTCAGGATGACTCGCCAGCCTCGCCAGGTGACGTTCCGCCCTCGCTGAGCAGCTCGGGTACTCCCGGCAGCACCGTCTGGAAGTAGGACCGCGCGGCGGCGGCCGTCCCCACATCGAAGCCCGCTTCCTCCGACATGTACCAGCGGTGCTCAAGGATCTCATGGAAGATCTCGGCGGGGGGCAGGCGGCCGTGCAGGCCCTCCGGGATCGCCGCGACCACCGGATCGTAGACCTCGTTGAGCCACTGGCTGGCCGCCACTATCTCGGGCACCGGGCGGCCCCCCTTCTGCTCCAGGTAAGCGCGGAAGCTCGCGATGTCGTTGAGCAGGCGGCGGGCCTGGTTCTCCTCCACGACCAGCCCGGTGCGCAGGAACAGCTGGCGCGCGTGATGCCCCGATTCTGAGACCCTGGTCCGCAGCCGGAGCCGGTTCCCGTCCGGCGTGCTGATCAGCTCCACCTCGTCGGCGTCGAAGCCGAGCTCGTTGAGCCGCCGCAGCCGCTGCGCGATCCGGTACCGCTGGTCGTCCGGGCGCAACAGTTCCTCACGGGTCAGCTCATCCCACAGCCGCTCGTAGCGCCGGGGCAGCTCGGCGGCGATCTCCATCGGGTCCAGCTCCGGGCTGAGCAGCTCACCGGCCTGGAGGTCGAGGAGCTCGCCGTAGACCCGTTCCTCGGCGAGGTCGACGTCGTAGTGCCGCTGGCCCGGGGTCAGCGAGGGATGCCGCTCGCTCGTTTCCGCGTTGACCAGGTACGCCTCGAGCGTGCCCGCGTCATAGCGGAACAGCGTGTTGGATAGCGAGCAGTCGCCCCAGAAGAAACCCGACAGGTGCAGCCGGACCAGGAGCTCGACCAGGGCGTCGAGCAGCCGGTCCGTCGGCTGGCCGCCCCGCGGGCTGGAGAAGACCGCCCGGTAGGTCGTGGAGTAGTCCAGGAACCGGGTGACCAGGATCGCGTCGAGATCTGCCCCGCGGTCCACCACGATGCCCACCACGTGCACCGCGGGCACGTTGAGCTCGGCGAGCTCGCGCAGCAGCCGGTACTCGCGCCGGGCCAGGTTCTCGTTGATCGCCTTGAGCGCGTACAGCTCGCCGTCGTCGGCCACGAAGCGGACGATGTGCCGGGAGATGCCGCGCTGCCGGATCTCGACCAGGCGGGGGTCGTGCCACCCTTCAAGTGGCTCCGTCCACGGCAGGCTCAGCAGGCCGGCCGCTTCCTCCGTGGGCGGGCTGAAGACGAACCGCATGGCCGATGCCGCCTCCTGAAGCCCTCTGACCTGGCACTATTACACCGTGTAGCAGATCTGATGTACCGCTTGCGCGTGGCTCGCCGAGTTTAGCGGGTAAATCCCCCATGAACTTGGCGCGTCTGTGGCCTGGACCGGCTTTGATGACGTAAGAGACGAAAGTGAACGTAGCGCCAGCGCCGACGCCTCGTCTCCACGAGGATTTCCTGCACGAAAGGGCAGCCGGCTGATGGCGAAGGTACAGCCTGACACGGCTCTGGCGCGGCCGCTGGACCGTCCTGGCAGCTCACGGGCTGCGCTGGACGCGGTCCGCGAACTGGCTGGCCCCACCACGAACCTGCTCCGCACGATGCACGCCCGCGACGTGCGTAAGCTCGTGTTCTCCTCGTCCTGCTCCATCTACGGCGGCCCCGTGACTACATCCACGTCATGGACGTAGCCGAAGCGCACTGCGTGGCCATGGACCACCTGGCCGACAAGTTTCCAGAGCCTTCACCCGCAGGGTTACGCGGCACAGCCACTTTCCGATCGTTTGTGCTGCATGGTTAGGGAGTGACCCATATGCGCATCACCGTCATCGGGACCGGGTACCTGGGTGCCGTGCACGCCGCTTGCATGGCCGATCTCGGCCATGAGGTCCTCGGTGTGGACACCGACACCCGGAAGATCGCCGCGCTCCAGGATGGCCGCGCGCCTTTCTTCGAGCCCGGGCTCGAGGAGATCCTGGTCCGGGCGGTGGGGTCCGGGAAGCTCCGCTTCAGCACCTCGCTGCAGGAGGCCGCGGAGTTCGGCGAGGCCCACTTCATCTGCGTCGGCACCCCCCAGCTGCCCGGGGGGACCGGAGCCGACCTGAGCCACATCGAGGCGGTGGTGGACGGGCTGGCCCCCCACCTGACCCGCGACTGCCTGGTGATCGGCAAGTCCACGGTGCCGGTCGGCACCGCGGCCCGGCTGGCGGCCCGGATCGCTGGGCTCGCCCCGGTGGGCGCCTCGGCGGGCCTGGCCTGGAACCCGGAATTCCTCCGCGAGGGCTTCGCCGTCCAGGACACGCTGCGGCCGGACCGGATCGTGGTGGGCGTGACGTCGGAGGCCGCCGACCGCACGCTGCGCGCGATCTACGCCAGCGTGCTCGAGCTGGGCACGCCGTACATCATCACCGACCTGGCCACCGCGGAGCTGGTGAAGGTCGCGGCGAACGCCTTCCTCGCCACGAAGATCTCCTTCATCAACGCGGTGGCGAACGTGTGCGACGCCGCGGGCGCGGACGTGATGACCCTCGCGGACGCCCTCGGCCACGACACCCGCATCGGGCGGCGCTTCCTGTCCGCCGGGCTCGGCTTCGGCGGAGGCTGCCTGTCCAAGGACATCCGGGCCTTCATGGCCCGCGCCGACGAGCTGGGGGTGGGTGACTCCCTCCAGTTCCTGCGCGAGGTGGACCAGATCAACACGGGCCGCCGGGACCTGGCCGTGGAAGTGGCCCGCGAGCTGGCCGGCGGGTCCTTCGACGGCCGGAACGTGGCCGTGCTGGGGGCTGCCTTCAAGCCCGACACCGACGACGTGCGCGACTCACCCGCCCTGGCCGTGGCCCGGATGATCCAGGCCGAGGGCGCGATCGTGCGGGTACACGATCCCCGGGCCACCTACAACGCGCGCCGGGCCTGGCCGGCCCTGGACTACGTGGAGGAAGCGGTCAAGGCCTGCGAGGAGGCAGACGTGGTGCTGCACCTCACCGAATGGCGCGAGTACCGCGATATCGACCCGGCTGAGCTGGCCTCCGTAGTCCGGACCCGCTGCCTGCTCGATGGGCGCAACGTGCTGCCCCTGGGTCAGTGGCAGTCCGCCGGCTGGACTGTGCGCTCCCTGGGCGGCGCAGTCCGGTTAGGGGAGGGGCTGGATGTGGCCGGTGCGAAAGGCCGGCCGGACGCGTCGCCGGTGATTAGCGGGAACCAGCAGCCGACGCCATCTTGACTTCCTCGGGCCGGGAGCGGAACCACTCGATCGTGCGGCGGACGCCGTCCTCCACCCGGATCTCGGGCTGCCAGCCCAGCACCTGGCTGGCCCGGGTGATGACCGGGCAGCGGCGGGTCGGGTCGTCAACGGGCAGCGGCAGGTGTTCCACCGGGGAGGCCGAGCCGGTCAGCCGGAGCACCAGCTGGGCGAACTCGGCGACGGTGAACTCCTCTGGGTTCCCGAGGTTCACCGGGCCGTTCTCGGCGCGGTCGATCATGGTCACGATGCCGCGGATCAGGTCGTTGACGTAGCAGAAACTGCGGGTCTGGCTGCCGTCACCGTAAATAGTCAGCGGCTCGCCGTTCAGGGCCTGGGTGATGAAGTTCGTGACAATGCGGCCGTCCCGCGCGCTCATCCGTGGACCGTACGTATTGAAGATCCGGATAATGCCGGCATTGACGCCGTGGGTGTCCCGGTAGGCGCGGGTCAGGGCCTCGCTGAACCTCTTGGCCTCGTCATAAACACTTCTCGGGCCGACCGGGTTGACGTTGCCCCAGTATTCCTCGGATTGCGGATGCACGGCCGGGTCGCCGTACACCTCGCTGGTGGAGGCGAGGACGAAACGCGCGCCGTGCTGGTGGGCCAGGCGCAGCGCGTTCTCGGTCCCGCGGCTGCCCACGGCCAGCGTCTCGAGGGGAAGGCGCAGGTACTCCGGCGGCGAAGCCGGGCTGGCCAGGTGGGCGACGGCGTTGACCGGGCCGGGCACGTCGAACGCCGAGCTGACGTCAGCCTCCACGAACGTGAACTCGGGGCTGCCCATCAGGTGCGCGACATTATCGGGGCGCCCGGTGGCGAAGTTGTTGACGCATACGGCGCTGTCACCCCGGGCAATTATCGCGTCACACAGATGGGATCCGAGGAAACCGGCGCCACCTGTCACCACGACTCGCATTACTTTCTCCTATCGAGAATATTGGCCGGGGATTCCGCTCATCGCTGCGGCCCGTGCGGCAATCCGCGCCAGGGTAATCCGCAGGCAAACCGCGCGGGCAAGGCCAGCGTGAATTCTGTTCAGAATGTACCAGCGCCGGGGGGTGCCCGGGCCGCTTCGGGTGCTTATGGCCGGGCTTGGCCGGGGTGGCCGGCCCTGGCGCGCCGGGCCGCTCACTCCGGGGCAGGCGGCACCACGACGATCATGGTCAGGGACACCGGCCCGGTGCCGTCGTTCCGGTAGGCGTGCGGGACGCCGCCCGGGAAGCGGGCCGACTGCCCCGCCGTCACCTGATAACGCTCCCCGGCCACGGTCAGCGTCAGGGTCCCCGCCTCGACCCAGGCCAGCTCCCGGGTGGCCGGCGTGTGCGCGTCGCCGCCAAAGCCCTCGCCGGGCTGGAGGGTCCAGCGCCACAGTTCCGCGGCCCACGGCGGGTCCGTGGCCGCCACGATCGTGCCCGTTCCCCCAGACGGCCCCCGCCAGAGCACACGCGCCTGGCCTGGCCCGCTGATCCGCACGCTGGACTCGCCGGGGACCTCTACCAGCCTGGTCAGCGGCACGCCGAACGCGTCGCCGACCCGGGCCAGGGTGCCCAGGTTCGGGTTGCCCCGTCCTTGTTCCAGGGAGACCAGGACCCCCTTGCTCACCCCGGACCGGGCGGCCAGCTGGTCCAGGGACCAGCCCCGCTCGGACCGCAGCGCCTGCAGGGTCCGGGCCAGCGCGGCCGGGATGTCGGCAGCAGCCATGTTGTATCCATTCGCTCACGGTCTGGATACCCGGTCGCGTCGCTCCGCGATACCCAGTCGCCTCGTTCCCCGGCGGTCGGTACAGTGAACTATACAGTTCGCTAAACCGACCGGCCTGCCAGCCGGCCCAGCCAGCCAGCAGGCCAGCCGGCCTCTGTGGTTCGGACCGATCGTCCGGGAGTCATCGTGACCATTGTCTTCGCCCTGGCGGCCGCCCTGCTCTACGGCAGCGCCGACTTCCTCGGCGGTGCGGTATCGCGGCGGACCCATGTCCTCTCCGTGCTCGTGGTGTCGGCCCCCGCCGGGGCCGCGGTGCTGCTCGCCCTCGCGCTGGCGGCCGGCGGCCCGGTCGCCGCGGCCGGGCTCCCCTGGGCCGCGGCCGCCGGGGCGGCGGGCGGTGCCGGGCTCATCTTGTTCTACGCGGGCCTGGCCGCGGGGCCGATGCGCGTGGTGGCCCCGGTATCCGCGCTGGTCTCGACCGTGCTCCCGGTCGGTGCGGCGATCGCCGCCGGGGAGCGCCCCGGGCCGCTGGTGTACCTCGGCGGCGGCGTGTGCCTGGCCGCCACCGTGCTGGTGAGCTCGGAAGGGATCGGCCGTGGCCAGCCCGGGCCCCGGGCGGGGGGCCGGGGCCTGCTGCTCGGTGTCGGCGGCGGCCTCGCCTTCGGCCTGTTCTTCCTTTTCCTGCGGTACGCGGGCGCGTCGGGCGTGCTCTGGCCCAGCGCCGTGGCCCGGATCACCGGGGCCATGGTGGTGACCGGGGCGGTGGCCTGGATGGGCGGCCTGGCCTGGCGGGCGGTCAGCCCGTGGCTGCTCGGCGCGGCGGTCGCCTCCGGGCTGCTCGATGCGGCGGCGAACGTCTGCTACGTGGCCGCCACCCGGGACGGGCTGTTCGGCATCGCGGTCGTGCTGACCTCGCTGTACCCGGGGGTCACCGTGCTGCTGGCCCGGGTCGTGCTCGGCGAGCGGATGCGGCTGCCGCAGCTGGCCGGGCTGCTGCTGGCGGTGGCGGGTATCGCCCTGGTCAGCGTGTGACCCAGGCCCCGGAAGGCCGAGCCGGGAAGGCCAGTGCCACGGCCAGACTCGTGCTGCCGGACGCTCCGTAGGACCGTCCGGCAGCACGAACCCCGGGGAAGGGATATATAGCGCTGCGGGCGACTCAGTCGTCGCCGAGGTCTCTATTCTCGGCGATGAGGCTCTCGCTTGAGACCGTCTTGCGTCCCTTGCACAGGGGACAAAGGTACGTGGTCTCCTCCCCGTCCTCGTTCTGCTGGATCAGCACGCCCTGGCCGTCGCACTGCGGGCAGGGGATCTTTTCCGCCGGGAAGATCAGGGCGCAGATCTCGAGGTAGAGCTGCTCGGGGTAGGGCACGTGATCGATGTTCCGCAAGGCCTGATCCTGGCCGGCCGACTCCAGGATGAACTCCCCGAAGCCCAGCATGCGGCCGAGGGTGGAGCGCTGGAAGCTCATGTCCGTGACCTTGACCAGCGGCATCATCGCGATCTTGCGGGTGAAGACCCCGCTGGCCTGGAGCATCCGGTCCGACGTGACCACGAAGTAGTCCTCGGACCACTCCCAGGTCTTGAAGCCCAGGTAGAGCAGCAGGCACACGACGACTATGACCAGGACGATGATGCCGTTGTGGGAGTGCTGGAGCAGCGTGGTGCCCAGCACCAGGGCGATGAGCACCCCGGCCAGCGCGATCGCGATGGGGCCGATCAGCACCGCGGGGTGCTTGCGGACCGTGATGACCTGGTGCTCGTGCGGGAGTAGGTACTTGTTGACCGCGGCCGGGCCCGAGTTCCGCGGGGCGATCAACCTCATCCCTGGCTCACAGCGCGTTCACGAAGGTCGCGAGGGAATTGCCGACGTTCTTCAGGCCATCGAGCAGGCCGTGGATGACCTTCCCCGCCGCGGCCGGCTGGGTGAGGAGGTAAAAGGCTATGAAGATGACGATCGCCCAGGTGATGATCTTCTTCAGCATGATCAGCTCCGCGGTCGTCGGCTGCGTTCAGCCCGTTAGCTAAGTTTAGCCCAGCGTAATTGCTTTACCAAGGCTACCGATTGCAGGCAGCCACCGTACCTTGATCCCCCGCCGGGACGAACATCACGCGCCGCCCACGCTGGGAAAATTGGCGGGTTCCTGTCCCGTGGGCCCCGCCTGCCGGCGCCGGTGACAATAGGTGCACATCTCGCTGCCTTAGGTAGGGAAACCTCCCCGCCCGCCGCCCGCCCCCGGCGAGCCTGGGGATTGGCATACGGGGGTGCCGCTGATCTGACACCATTCACTGCTGGAAGACAGCCCTGGTGAGGTGGCGATGACGGATGTGAATGGCGGCAACGTCGCCGTGATCGTCTACCGGGAGGATGACACCTGGGACACCGAAGTCCTGCCCGTCGCCCTCACCGAGGACCTGAAGGGCCTGATCAAAGCGCTCCGGCAGCAGCCGAGCCTGGGCGGCACGATTGGGCTGGTCGCGGTCGGGGATGACTTCTTCGTGGCGCTGCGGGTGCTCGGCGGGGAGGTCTCGGTGTTCCTGTCCGACCTGACCGCCGCCGTGGACTGGTCGCTGGCCCGCCAGGTGCTGGAGTACCTCGACATCCCCGTCCCCGGCGAGGACGACCTGGACCAGGTGCTGCCCGCGGGGGAGATGTCCATCTTCGCTGACCTCGGCGTGGACGAGATGGATCTCGGGGCGCTGTCCGGCGATCTGGACTTGTTTCCCGACGAGGCCCTGGCCAGCATCGCCCGCCGCCTCGGCTTCGGCCAGGCGCTGGACCGCGCCCTGGACGCCGCGCTCGGCCCGTGAGCCGCCAGGCTGTGCGGTGCGGGCCATGAGCCGCCGGGCCGAGAGGCACGGGCTCAGGCCATGACCGCCGGGTACGCGGCCTCCTTCGAGCCTGCGATGCGCGCGGCGCTCGCGGAGGCGTCGGCCGCCCTGGCCCGGCAGCCCCCCGAGGTCCCGGTCGGCGCGGTGGTCCTCGACGCCGCGGGCCAGATCACCGGCCGGGGCCACAACCGCCGGGAGGCCGACGCCGACCCGACGGCCCACGCCGAGATCGTGGCCATCCGCGCGGCGGCGGCCGCGGCCGGTGACTGGCGGCTGGCGGGCTGCACCCTGGTGGTCACCCTGGAGCCGTGCACCATGTGCGCGGGAGCGATCTCCGTGGCGCGGATGGCCCGGCTCGTCTACGGCGCGCCCGATCCCCGGGCCGGCGCGGCGGGCTCACTGTGGGATGTACTCCGCGACCGGAGGCTGGACCAGCAGACCGAGGTCATCCCCGGGGTGCTGGAGGACGAGTGCGCCCGCCTGCTCCGCGGATTCTTCGCCGGCCGCAGGCACCCGGGCGGCTGACGCCCGGCCCGGCCACTGTCCGCGGCCCGGGACCGCCGGCCCGTCTCGTCAGGTAGGCTCAGCGGCGGTGGAGTCGCCTAGTGGCCGAGGGCGCACGCCTCGAAAGCGTGTGAGGGGGCAACCCCTCCGTGGGTTCAAATCCCACCTCCACCGCCCATACGGATCGCCACGGCGCGCCACGGCGCGCCGTGGCTTTTCCTCCCCATTCACCGCCGGACCCCTGGCCGGCGGGCCGTCCAGTTCGAGGGGATGGAGTGCTAGAGCCGCAAAGCACTGCGCTGTTCATCCTCCTGATGGTGGTGTTCTGCGCCCTGGTCTGCTGGATGGCTCTAGCCCGGCAGATGGTGTTCCGCGTGTTCGCGGCCTGCCTGGCCTTTATCCCCGCGATGCTGTTCGGGGTAGCGGCCGTCAACAAGTACTACGACTACTACCAGAGCTGGGGTGCGCTCGCCTCGGACCTGGGCGGCCAGGGCGCCAGCCAGGTGACGTCCGCGACCAGCGTGAGCCACGCGTCGGCCAGGCAGGTCAGCGCGATCCTAGGCCGCCGGGTGAACCTCCGCGCGGCCGCCGTGCACGGGCAGACGATCCGGCTCACCGTGCCGGGGAAAGCCAGCCACCTGACCCGGACCGTCTTCGTCTACCTGCCGCCGCAGTACTTCCGCGCCGCGTTCAGCGGCTACCGGTTCCCGGTCGTCGAGCTGCTGCCCGGGTTCCCGGGCAGCCCGGCGGACTGGATCAACGTGGTGGGCATCACCGCGGCGTACAGCACGCTGCTGGCCGACGGGGCCCCGGTCAAGCCCGCGGTGCTCGTCATGCCGGACGCCAACGGGGGCCGGCGGATCTCGCTGCAATGCCTCAATGTGCGGCACGGGCCCCAGGACGCCACCTACCTGTCCCAGGACGTGCCGGGGTACCTGCCGCACATCCTGCGGGTGCAGCCGCCCGGGCCGGCCTGGGGTATCGCGGGCTACTCCGAGGGCGGTTTCTGCGCGGCCAACCTGGCCCTGGTGTACCGGCTGCGGTACGGCGCGGCCGGCGTGATGAGCGGCTACTTCAGCCCGAGCGATGACCAGCTCGGCAACCCGGTGCACACCGTCAACCCGTTCGGGCGGGACCTGCACACACGCCGGACCAACACTCCCCGGCTGCGGATCACCAGGCTCCCGGTCAGCGCCACGGTCCCCCAGTTCTGGCTGGGCGTCGGGGGCAAGGACATCCCCGGGCTCCGCGCGGCCCGGCAGTTCCAGCGGCTGGTCCTGGCGCGGCAGCCAGGCGTGCGGCTGATCGTGGTGCCGGGCGGTGGCCACACCATGGTCACCTGGCGGGCCCTGGTGCCCTCGCTGCTGGAGTGGATCACGCCGCTGCTGACCGCGAACGCGCAGCACCCCACCCCGGCCAGCCAGGTCGGCAAGCCCCGCGTCCCGCTGAAGGGCCATCACCGCCGGGCCAAGGTCAGCCAGGCGGCGCGCGGGTCAGTCCGTAATGCTGCCACCCCGCGTGCGTGAGTGCCGCGGCTGGTGTACCCCGGCGTCCAGATCGAGCACCCGGGCGTGCAGCACAGACCGCTGGTGCAGGGCCGCTCCGAGCGCCCGGTGCAGGCCGTCTTCCAGGTAGAGTTCGCCGCGCCACTGGATGACGTGCGGGAACAGGTCCCCGTAGAACGTCGAATCCTTGGCTAGCAGCAGCCGGAGATCCAGCACCGCCTTCGTGGTGATCAGCTGGTCCAGCCGGACCGGGCGGGGCGGTACCTCGGCCCACTCCCGCGTGGTCCGGGCATGGTCGGGATAGGGCCTTCCTTCCCCGACCTGCTTGAAGATCACGGCATGAGTCTAGTTGAGTGCAGCGCGCCAGGGGAGATGGCCGCGATCCGCCCGTCCGGGGCTCCTCCCGGGCCGCGAACGCCTGACCGCTGCTTCCCGGCGCTCCTTCCCGCCGCTCCTCCCGGGCCGCGAAAGCGGGCGGCTACTTCCGGGCCGCGCGGTGCATGGCCCAGCCCAGGCCGCCCAGCGCGAGCAGTGCCCCCGCGCCCTCCGCGATCGCGGAGACCAGCTTCCCGGGCGGGCCCCAGGACGGCTCGTACATGTTGGGCAATCCCGCGAGCGGCCCGACGTTGACGTAGGTGTACAGGACCACGGCCGCGAAGGCGCTGGCCGTGACGAGGAACGCCACCACCCACACCAGCCTGCGCGGGATGACCAGGACCCCGGCCGCCACCACGAGCGCGATCACCGCCTGCAGCCGGAACAGCTGGCCCTGGCTGAGCAGCGAGCCGGTGTTCGCGTCGTAGAAATACGCGTCCTTCAGGTGGACGACCGCGTCGATGATCAGGGCGGCCGCGGTGCCAGCCCGCAGCGCGGCCCCGGTCAGCACCAGCGTGAGGGGCCCGCTGCGGCGGTGCGCGGCGGCCTGCGCTTGCGTGTCTATGTTCATGGGTGGGGTCTCCTTCCCCGTCGCCCTGCTCCCCGGGCCTTGTCACCCGCGGTGGATCACCAGATCACCGCACGGCGTAGCTGTCCACGGCCTGCTCGAGGAGGCCGGAGTAGCGGGCCCAGTCCGCGGCCGGGGTGGCCGCTACCACGACGCTGGAAGCACGCGCACCCCGGACCAGGCAGGCGATTTCCCGGTAGTGGTTGGCGTGCGCCCTGGTGATGTAGTCATCGACCACGCACGACCCGGGGCCGCCGCGGAACGCCAGCCCTCTGGCCGCGCCGTCCAGCCGCGCGGAAGTCGCGTCGTCGTCGGTCAGGTGACCGACCCGGAAAGCGGTCCAGCCGCTGAGGGTCTCCCCGCCCTGGCGGGGCGTCACGTTGAGGTAGACCAGGACCCGGCCGGACCGGGTGAGGCCCTCGGACACGGTGCCCTTGTCGCCCGTCATCGGGCTGAGCGAGGACGGGTACGACAGCACGGCCCCGCCGCCGGGCAGCGTCATCTGGCGCCAGCCCGCCGGGACGGGCCGGGCCCGGAACCAGGCCAGGGCGGCCCGGCCCGGCGGCACGTTCCCCGTCGCGCCGGCCGCAGGACCGGAGCGGGACGCGAATGCGACGGAGGCGGCGACCGCCGCCGCGGCGGCGATGGCTGCCGTCCCGCCGATCACGGCCCGCTGCCGCTGGATGCCCATGAGTCCTGCTCCCGCCTCTCCCGTCGCTGCGGCCTGCGCGCGTCAGATGTTTCCGTCGCCGTCGCTGGGACCGCCACTGTTGTCGGAGTCGTGGTCGCCTCCGCCGTTCTGCGGGATGCCGCCCGCCGACTTCTGCTTCGACGTCGTGCCCGACGATGAGGACGAGGAGTGTGACGAACTGCTCGACGAGGGGTGGCTGGCCGCCGGTGCGCTGGAGGAGCCCCCGCCGCAGGCGGTCACCAGCGCGATGACCGCGCCGAACATAAGTGTGATGAGTCGCCGTGAGGTCATGGGTTACTCCTGGTTGCGTTATTTGTCAGCTCTCGGACTGTGCACGGCTCACGCCGCGATCTGGTTCAGCGGCCCGGCCCCACGGCCCGCCCTGGCGAGGCGGCCGGGCGGGGCGGTCTTCGTTATCTGCCCTGGATTTTCGGGGTGCGCGCGGTGCCGGGCGGGTGCGGGGGCGGGCCCGGGAGCGGCCGGGATATGGGTGTTAGTGTCGGCAGAAAGCGGAGAACGCGCCTGCAGATTGGCCTGTGCGATGTCAGCAGCGAACCCGCCCGCCGATTCCGCCGCAGCCGTCCCGCCCGGGGGTGATCAGCCGGGGGCCGGTCCGCCGGGGGGCGGGGCACCCGACCCGAGGCGCTGGCTGATCCTCGGCGTCATCGCGCTGGCCCAGCTGATGGTGGTTCTCGACGCCACCATCGTGAACATCGCGCTGCCCTCGGCCCAGCGCTCGCTGCACTTCACCAACGTGGACCGGCAGTGGGTGGTGACCGCCTACGCCCTCGCGTTCGGCAGCCTGCTGCTGCTGGGCGGGAGGGTCTCCTCGCTGCTGGGCCGCAAGGTCACCTTCATCGGCGGCCTGATCGGCTTCGCCGCCGCCTCGGCCGTGGGAGGCGCGGCGACCAGCTTCGGCATGCTCGTGGCGGCGCGGGCCCTGCAGGGCGCGTTCGGTGCCTTCATGGCACCCTCGGCACTGTCCCTGCTGACCACCACCTTCGGCGGGTCGAAAGACCGCGGCCGGGCGTTCGGGATTTTCGGGGCCATCGCGGGTGCCGGGGGCGCCCTCGGCCTGCTGCTCGGCGGGGTGCTGACCGAGTACCTCTCGTGGCGCTGGTGCCTGTACGTGAACCTGTTCTTCGCCGCGATAGCCGTGGCCGGCGGGGCCATCCTGCTGCACCGTCACCCGCGGAGCGGGCGGCAGCGGCTGGACATCCCGGGGGTGCTGTTCGTCTCGTCCGGCATGTTCTGCATCGTGTTCGGCTTCTCCAACGCGGCCACCCACAACTGGCACACGCCGTCAACCTGGGGTTTCCTGGCGGCTGGCGTGCTGCTGCTGGCCATCTTCGCCTGGTGGGAGACCCGCGCGGCCGAGCCGCTGCTGCCGCTGCGGATCGTGCTGGACCGCAACCGCGGCGGTGCCTACCTGTCGATCCTCATCGCGGGCAGTGGCTTGTTCGGGATCTTCCTGTTCGTCACCTACTACATGCAGCAGACCCTGGGCTTCTCGCCGGTGACCACCGGCCTGGCCTTCCTGCCCATGATCGCGCTCGTCGTCGTCTCCTCGAACCTGTCCAACATCGTGCTGATGCCCCGGTTGGGCCCCAGGCCCCTGGTCACCATGGGCATGCTGCTCGCGGCGGGGGGCATGGCCTGGCTGACCCGGATCGGCGTGCATTCCACGTACGCCGCTAACGTGCTGCCCCCGCTGCTCGTCGCCGGTGCGGCGCTGGGCATGGTGATCGCGCCGTCCATCAACACCGGGACCTTCGGAGTCGCCCCGCAGGACGCGGGGGTCGCGTCGGCCAGCGTCAACACGGGTCAGCAGCTGGGCGGATCCATCGGCACCTCGCTGCTTAACACCGTGGCCGCCAGTGCCACCGCGGCCTACCTGACCGCGCACGTGGCCAGCGGCCAGGCGAGCGCGTCGCTGACCGCGCAGGCGCTGGTGCACGGGTACACCAGGGCATTCTGGTGGAGCTTCGGCGATCTTCGTGTTCGGGGCGATCGTGGCCGCGACGCTGTTCCGTTGGGGCCCGCTGTCCCGCCAGGGCCAGCCCGCCCCGGTGGCCGCCGAGGCCCCGAGCTCGGCCGAGCCGGGCGTGATCCCAGGCTGATCAGCGGGACCACGCCCGGCGGGGGGCGTGCTGCGGTGCTAGCAGCGCCCGGCGTAGGCCCCGCTGGTGTACGTGGTCCAGGGGGACCAGTTGGTGCCGTTACCGGACATGATGACCGCCGCGCGGGCGTTGCCGTACGGGTCGTAGGTCGAGAGCGAGCCGTTCACCGGGTTGATCTGCCAGTAGCCGCGCTCGCCCACGGTCCCGGTGGCGAACTGGTTGCCGCCGGACTCGGCCATCGCGATGGACGCCGCGGTCACCTCGGCCGCGGGGGATCCGCCCGCCTCAACCCACAGAGCTTCCAGGCCGCTGCAGCTCAGTGTGCCGGACAGGTTCGTGGTGGTCGTCGTGGAGGTCTGGCTGGAGGACGAGTCGCCGGCCGAGCCGGACGCCGAGTGCCGGGGGGTGTACGCCGTCGTGTGCGTGCTGCCCGCGGAGGCCGCCGGTGGGCAGGCCCGGCCGCGGGGGCGGGCAGGTGCCGGGGCAGGCGCAGTTCCTCGCCGACGTAGATCATGTTCGGGTCGCTGACCGTCGACTCGTTGGCCGCGTACAGCGAGCGCCAGTTGGCGTCCTGGCCGTAGAAGCGCTGGGTGATCCCGGAGAGCGTGTTCCCGGTCTGCACGGTGTACGTGCGGGCGGCGGTCGCGTGGCTGCGGGCCGGATGGGCCAGGCCCGCGGGCAGCGTCGCGTCATCGAGGTGGGCGCGCACCACATGCGGGGCCGTGGCCGCGGGTGAGGCCGTGACCGCCGCGCCGCCGATGTGCGGAGCCGTGGTGGCGAGCGTGCCCACCACCACCACGGCGGGGGCAGCCTTTCCGGCCGTCTGCGCGACCTTTTCCACTTGCGAGGGTGTGGTGTGCAGACCGGTCCGCCTGATCTTCCGTTTCCTGCGATGCCTGGGAACTGCGCTCACAAGGCTCCTCATGCCGGAATTCGCCCGGTTACTTGGCCAAATGCGCCTTTCCGCGGGCCTGACGGGGCTGTTCCTGAGGCATGTTGCCAGGGCGCCGGGGGAGCGCGCAGTCAAATCGTGCACTGAGCGCGGCAGGTTAACCTGAGGCACAAAACGGCATGAAACACGCACACCATAAGTTGTCGTCTTCACCAATGGCTGACCCTGGTACCGGCGGCCGTGGGGCTGCCCGGGAGCAGCCCCGGCCCGGCCCATCCAGCACAATGGGGCCGATGGAACACGCCGGCCTGCCACCCGCCCGGACCACGTCATCCCTGGTGTCGGCCCGGCTGATCCTGCGGCCGGTGCCGTGGGACGCGGTTCTCGCGATCACCGCCGGCGACCGGCTGGACGACTGGGCCGGGGACTACCCGGGCGACGGCGACGTGATGATCGCCGGGCTGCTGCAGGGCGCGGATCAGGCCGTCGGCCCGGCGGGCCGCGGGCCGGGGCAGGGGGCGGTTCAGCCCGCCGGGGAGCCTCCCGGGGAGCCTGCTGACCAGGCCTGGGGCCACCGGCAGGTGGTCGAGCGGGCCAGCGGCCTGGTCGTCGGGGGGATCGGGTTCTTCGGGCCGCCGCTCGGCGGCGAGGCGGAGATTGGTTACGGGATTGTGCCCTCCCGGCAAGGCCGCGGGTACGCCACCGAGGCCCTCCTGGCCATGATCGCCATGGCGTGGGCGGATGCCCGGGTGAGGACCGTGGTCGCAGGCACCGACCCGGGGAACGTCGCGTCCCAGCGGGTGCTGGAGAAAGCCGGCTTCCGCCAGGTGAGCGCGGCCGGCGAGTTCCGCTACCGGCTCACCCGCCCCGGCTAGGGGGTGCTGCTCCGGTCGCCTGGCCCGTCGGCCGCGTCCCGGTCCGGACCGCCGAGTCCGCCGGCCGCCAGCACCCGCGCCAGTTCCTCGCGGGAGTGGAGGCCGAGCTTCTGGTACACGTGGCGCAGGTGATACTCGACGGTCTTGGGGCTCAGGAACAGTGCGGCCGCGGCTTCGCGGGTGGTTCTCCCCCCGGTGAGCAGGACAGCGATCTGCAGCTCCTGCGGGGTCAGCTCCTCGATCGTGCTCGGCTCCCGGGGCCGCCGGGTCTCGCCGGTCGCGGCCAGCTCCGCGTACGCGTGATCGGCCCAGGGCCGCGCGTCGAGGCGCTCGAACGCGTCCGCCGCCACCCGCAGCTGCTCGCGGGCCAGGACCCGGTTCCGCGTCCGCCGCAGGCGCTCGCCGTAGGCCAGCCTGGTCCGCGCCGCCTCGAACGTGTCCGGCGTCAGCGCGTGCTGGGCCAGCGCCTGCTCGAAGGCCCCGGCGAAGTCACTGTCGCTGCTGGCGAGCAGTCCCTGGCAGCGGAGGGCGCGGGCCAGTGACCACGGCTGGCCTTTGGCCTCGGCTTCGGCCACGAAGAGCCCGGCGGCCTGCTGCGCCGCGTCGCGGCGGCCCAGCCGCAGGTAGGCCTCGACGAGATCGGCGCCGGGCGAGAGGTTGACATCACTGATCCCGAGGTCCGCCAGCAGCTGACCCAGCCGCTCGAAGTGCCCGGCGGCCTGCTCAGCGTGACCGAGGCCGAGTTCGAGCTCCCCCAGGGCCGCGATCGCCCAGATCCGGTGCAGCCCCATCCCGAGTTCCGCGGAGAGCTGGAGGGCTTCGGCGGCGCAGCGGCGGCACTCCGCCTCGCGGCCCCGGCGGGCCTGCAGCCAGGCCAGGCCAGCCAGGCCGAAGGTCAGCTCGGCGCGCTGCCCGCTCTCCCGGGCCAGGCTGATCGCTTCCTGGTAGCTGGCCTCGGCCATCGCCCACCGGTCGGTGGTGGCCTGATCGCGGGCGATCAGGTTCAGCACGAAGGGGAGCGCGCCGACCGCGGTGCGGGCCCGGGCGATGCGCAGCACCAGCTCCAGCAGCGAGCGCTCGGTACCGGTCTCGCGCAGGAACAGCGGCCCCACGGCCAGCCACGGGAGCAGCCGGAGGTCCTCACGGAGCCCGGGCGAACTCTCGGCGAGCTCCGTCGCCTGGTGCACGGCTTCTGCGCCGGCGGCCGCGTCGCCGCCCAGGACGTGCGCCATGCCGGCGGCCATGGCCGCCATGAAGCGTGCGCGCACCGAGGCCCCGGCGGGCAGGGCGGCGCGGGCCCGCTCCGCGACCACCAGCATCTCGGCCGGGTTGCCCGCGTAGAAGCAGGCGTTGGCGGCCTCGGCGAGCATCGTCACCGCCCGCTCGGGATCGGCCTGCCCGGCCGCCTCGGTCAGGATCGCGTGGCCCAGCATGACCGGGCCGCGGCGGGTCGCGATGTGGCCGGCCAGCCCGGCGATCCCGACCAGCCGGGCCGGGTCAGCGGTGAGCGCGCGGGCCTCGTCCAGCAGCGTGACCGACCGGTCGGCGAGCCCGGCGAGCCAGGCGGCCTCGGCCGCCTCCAGCAGCAGGCGGGCGCGCCGCTCGGGCTCATCGGCCAGCCGGGCCGCCCGCTCGTACGCGGCCGCCGCGGTCGCGTACGCGCTGCGATCGCGGCTGCGGACCCCGGCTTGCTCGAGGGCGGCCGACGCTGGCTCGTCCGGTCCGGTCGCCGCGGCGGCCAGGTGCCAGGCGCGGCGGTCCACGTCCCGGTCGGGCAGCGCGGCGGCGAGGGCCCGGTGCGCGTCGCGCCGCTGCCCGGCGGGCGCGTCAGCGTAGATCGCCGAGCGCGCAAGCGGATGGCGGAATTCCACCTGGCCCGCGTCCAGGGTGACCAGTCCTGAGGCTTCCGCGGCGGCCAGGGCGGACAGGTCCAGCCCGAGCTGGGCCGCGGCGCGGCTGAGCGTCGGCAGATCGCCCGTGTCACAGCTCGCGGCCAGGACCAGGGCGCGGCGGGTGGCCTGGTCGAGCGGCCCGGCCCGGCGCAGGAAGGCCCGGGAGATCGTGGCGGAGACCAGGACGGGGGCGCCCTCCGGGGCGAACGCGAGGTCGTGCGCGTCCGGCGCGAGTTCGAGCAGCGCGAGGGGGTTGCCCGCGGTCGCGCCGTACAGGCGGGCCGCTGCCTCAGGCGACAGCCCGCCGCTGGGCGGCCCGCCCGTGATGAGCCCGCCGGTGGTGAGCCCGCTGGGGGCCAGCTCGCGCACCAGCGTCGCGGCCTCGTCACTGGTCAGGCCGCTCATCCGCAGGGTGGGCAGGTCCGCGCCGTCGAGCAGGGACGGGTCGCCCTCGCGCACCGCGATCAGCGCCGCGATGGGATCGGCCACCAGCCGGCGGAAGGCGAACAGCAGCGCCTGCGCGCTCGAACCATCCAGCCAGTGGGCGTCATCGATCACCACCGCCACCGGCTCGTCCTCGGCGTAGGCGGCGAGCAGGCTGAGCGTGGCGGCGCCGACCGCGAACCGTTCGTGCCCGGTTCCCGGCCTCAGCGCCAGCGCGCTCTCCATCGCGGCCGCCTGGGGTTCCGGGATCTTCCCGAGCAGCGGCAGGGCGGGGCGGATCAGCTCCAGCAGCGAGCCGAACGGTATCTGGGCTTCCGACTCGATGCCCCGGGCCCGCAGCAGCCGCATCCCGGCCGCCTGTCCGCAGGCGTAGTCGAGCAGGGCGGTCTTGCCGATTCCCGGCTCGCCGACCAGGGCGAGCGTCGTGCTCACCCCCGACCGGGCCCGCGTGAGCGCGTCCCCGATTTCCCGCCGCTCACGTGCCCGCCCCAGCAGCATGGCGTGATTGTAAGCACCTGGTACCAGGGGGAACAGGGGCGCCGGGGACTAGGTGGGCCCCGGAAGCGGTCCAGGCCCCCCCGGACCTACGCTCGCTCGAAACCGATCAGGGGAGGCATCGTGAGCACCATGGAGCAGACGGCCGAGGTCGACGGGGACAAGCTCATGCAGTTCGTATTCCGCGCCGTCGACGAAGTCGGCGCGACCTTGAACGCGGCGCTGGTCGTGCTGGGCGACAAGCTGGGCCTGTACCGGGCGATGGCGGGCGCGGGCCCGCTGGCCCCGGCCGACCTGGCCGAGCGCACCGGCACCGCTGAGCGTTACGTCCGGGAGTGGCTGAATGCCCAGGCGGCGGGAGGCTACGTCGAGTATGACCCGGCCAGCGGCCGGTACACGCTGCCGCCCGAGCAGGCGGTCGCGCTCACCGAGCCGGACAGCCCGGCTTACCTGCCCGGCTTCTTCCAGGTCGCGCTGGGCTCGGTCCTCGACTCGCCCCGGATCATCGAGGCAGCCCGCACGGGGGCCGGGCTGGGCTGGCATGAGCACGTGTCCGACGTCTATGACGGCTGCGAGCGCTTCTTCCGTCCGGGCTACAACGCGAACCTGGTCGCCGGATGGCTGCCCGCACTGGACGGGGTCGTCGGCAAGCTGCAGGCCGGCGCGCTCGTCGCCGACATCGGCTGCGGTCACGGCTCGTCCACGATCCTCATGGCGCAGGCCTTCCCGAAGTCCACCTTCGTGGGCTCGGACTACCACGAGGGGTCGATCGCGACCGCGCGGCAGCGGGCGGAGAGCGCCGGGGTGGCCGACCGGGTCCGCTTCGAGGTGGCCCGGGCCACGGCCTACAGCGGCACCGGGTACGACCTGGTGACGATGTTCGATTGCCTGCACGACATGGGCGACCCGGTCGGGGCCGCGCGTCACGTCCACGGGACGCTCAAGCCGGACGGCACCTGGATGATCGTGGAGCCCCGGGCAGGCGACCGGGTCGAGGAGAACCTGAATCCGGTGGGACGTGCCTACTACGGGTTCTCCACCCTGCTCTGCACGCCCGCCTCGCTCTCCCAGGACGTCGGCCTCGCCCTGGGTGCGCAGGCTGGTGAGGCGAGGATCGGGGATGTCATCGGTGCGGGCGGCTTCACGCACTTCCGCCGCGCCGCGGAGACACCCTTCAACCTCGTGTTCGAGGCGCGTCCGTGACCATCCGGCCACAGCCGGTGGTGTCCCCGGGCCCGGCCGGGCCCGGGGACACCCGGGGTGATGATGTTCGCGTGAAAGGCGAGCAGACGCGGGCGCGGTATCCCGACGCCGAGGGTTACCTGGGGCGGGACGGGGTTCGCGTCTTCTACGAGGTGTACGGCACGGGTGAGCCCACCATCCTGCTGCTTCCCTCGTGGGAGATCACCCACTCCCGGGCCTGGAAAGCCCAGATTCCGTACTTTGCCCGGCACGCCCGGGTAGTCACGTTCGACCGGCGCGGGAACGGGCGCTCGGACCGGCCCCGCGACGTGGGCGACTGCGGCCGGCGGGCCACCGCCGACGACGCCCGGGCCGTGCTGGACCACGTGGGCGTGGAGCAGGCGGTCGTCGTGTCCTGGTGTGGCGCCGGGGAAGACCTGCTGCTGGCCGCCGAGTACCCGGAGCTGGTCAGCGGCCTGGTGCTGATCGCGCCCGACCTGCTGCTGACCGCGGACCCCGCCGAGGAGGAGGGCCCTTTCCCCTTCGACGAGGAACCGGAGACGCTGGCCGGCTGGGCCAAGTGGAATCGCCACTACTGGCTCCGCGACTGGCCGGGATTCCTTGACTTCTTCATCTCAGAGATGTTCACCGAGCCGCACTCGACCAAGCAGATCGAGGACGGGATCGGCTGGGGCCTGGAGACCGCCCCCGAAGTCATCCTCCGCGGCATGGACGCGGAGTGGCTGAACGACCCGGAGACGGCGCTCCGGCTCTGCGCCCAGGTGCGATGCCCAGCCCTGGTCATCCAGGGCTCGGCGGACGCCATCGTCGGGCCAGCGCGCGGGGCGGCCGTGGCCGCCGCCATCCCCCAGGCCCGGCTGGTCACCCTGGAGGGCTCCGGCCACGCGCCGCATCTGCGCGACCCGGTCGCCACCAACCTCGTCATCCGTGACTTCGCCTGCCCGCCCGGTCCGCCACCCCGCTGGCGCCGGGGCCGCTCACGCCGGCAGCGCCTGCTGTACATCTCCTCGCCGATCGGCCTCGGCCACGCCCTGCGGGACGTCGCGATCGCCAGGGAACTGCGCACGCTGCACCCCGGCCTGGAGATCGACTGGCTGGCCCAGCATCCGGTGACCCGGGTGCTGGAGGCCCGCGGCGAGCGGGTCCACCCGGCCAGCGCGTACCTGGCCAGTGAGTCCGGCCACATCGAGTCCGAGTCGGCCGGGCATGACCTGCATTCTTTCCAGGCCATCCGGCGGATGGACGAGATCCTGCTCGCGAACTTCATGGTCTTTCATGACCTGGCCCGCGACGAGGACTATGACCTGTGGATCGGCGACGAGTCCTGGGACCTCGACTACTACCTGCACGAGAACCCGGAACTCAAGTCGGCCGGGTACGCGTGGCTGACCGACTTCGTCGGCTGGCTGCCGATGGCCGACGGCGGGGAGCGCGAGGCGTACCTGACCGCCGACTACAACGCCGAGATGATCGAGCACATCGCGCGGTTCCCGCGGGTGCGCGACCGGGCCATCTTCGTGGGCGACCCGGACGACATCGTCCCGGACTCCTTCGGGCCCGGGCTGCCGTCCATCCGGGACTGGACCGAGCAGCACTACGACTTCGCGGGCTATGTCACGGGCTTCGACCCGCGCCAGCTCCCGGACCGGGCGGTGCTCGGCTACCGCGCCGACGAAAGGGTCTGCGTCGTAACCGTCGGCGGGTCCGCGGTGGGTGCCCCCTTGCTGCGGCGGGTGATCGCGGCGTTCCCGCAGGCCAAGGAGAAGGTGCCGGGGCTCCGGATGATCATCGTGGCCGGCCCGCGGATCGATCCGGGGGTCCTGTCGGAGGCCGGCGGCCTGGAGGGGCTGGAGATCCGGCCGTACGTGCCCGACCTCTACCGGCACCTGGCCGTCTGTGACCTGGCCGTCGTCCAGGGCGGCCTGACCACCACCATGGAGCTGACCGCGAACCGGCGGCCGTTCCTGTACTTCCCGCTTGGCCACCACTTCGAGCAGACCATCCACGTCCGCCACCGGCTCGGGCGCTACCGGGCCGGCCGGTGCATGGACTACGAGACGTCGGGGCCGGATGAGATCGCTGCCGCGATCGCGGAGGAGATCGGCCGCCAGGTCGACTACCTCCCGGTGGCCACCGACGGCGCCGCCCGCGCGGCCGCGCTGCTCGCCGAGCTCCTGTAGCCAGCGAGCACGCGGGCGTCCGTACCAGGCGGGGGTGCTCCGTGAGCTGCGGCCCAGCGGCCGGCGGTTGTGCTGGACGCGTGCGAAGTCAGGCGAACGAGACCACAATTGAGACCACTAACCGACGCACGGCATGGAGCCCGGACCAGACCTGGCTTTCGCGGAAAGTCGTCCGGGCCAGCTGTCGAGTTGGCCGCCGCGTTGTTCGACGCTACGGGTGGAGGTGATGGCATGAAGTATGTGCTGTTGTTTTGCGGTAGCGCCGACGATGCCGCGGCGTTCGAGGCCATGTCGCCTGACGAACTGCGGGCCAGGTACGCACAGGTCGGGGCGTGGTTCGCCGAGCACCGGACGAAGATCGGCGGGAGCAACCAGCTGCAAGGTCTCGAGACGGCCACGGCGGTGCGGTTCGGGCCGGAAGGGCCGCCGATGGTGACCGACGGACCCTATCTGGAGGGTAAGGAAAGCATCGGCGGCTACGCCGAGATCGAGGTAGCCGACCTGGACGAGGCGCTGCGGATGGCGAAGACATGGCCCGGACGAGGAACGGTAGAGATCCGTCCCGTGATGACAGGGACCTGACCGCCGCGCGGGAAACCCTCGCCGCGGTATTCCGGGAAGAGGGCAGCCGGCTCGCTGCATCGGTCACGCGCATCCTGGGCGACTTCGACGCGGCCGAAGAAGTCGTCCAGGACGCGCTGCTGGCGGCCTGGCGGCAATGGCCAGCCGACGGCCTGCCCGATCGTCCTGGGGCGTGGCTGCGGACGGTCGCCCGCCGCCGGGCGATCGACGTATTGCGCCGCGACGTGCGGTACCGGGAGCGCGGCCCGGCGCCCGGGTTCCCGGTCGAGCAGGCCGGCGAGGATGACCGGCTGATGCTCATCTTCACCTGCTGTCATCCGGCGCTGTCGCAGGAAGCGCAGGTGGCGTTGACGCTGCGAACCGTGTGCGGCCTGAGCACCGCCGAGATCGCCAGCGCGTTCCTGGTCTCGGAAACGGCCATCATCCAGCGCCTGACCCGGGCTCGCCGCAAGATCGCCACTGCGGGCATCCCGTACCGGGTACCCGCGGACGACGAACTCGGCCAGCGGCTTTCCGGTGTGCTGGCCGTGATCTACCTCCTTTTCAACGAGGGGTATCTGTGCACCGCGGGTGCCGCCCCGCAGCGGCGGGACCTGACCGATGACGCCGAGTGGCTGGCCGCGCTGCTGGCCCGGCTGATGCCCGCCGAGACGGAGGTCCTGGGCCTCCTGGCCCTGATCCGGCTGCACCGCGCTCGCGCTCTGGCGCGTTTCGACAGCGAGGGCCGCCTGGTGCTGCTGCGCGATCAGGACCGCGGCCGGTGGAACCGCACCCAGATCGCCGGCGCGGCCGATCTGGTGGTGCGCGCGGCCCGGCTGCGGCGGCCTGGCCCCTACCAGATCCAGGCCGCGATCGTCGCATGTCACGCCGAGGCGCCGGCCTGGGCCGAGACGGACTGGATGCAGATCCTGCTGCTTTATGACGCCCTGCTCCGCTACCAGCCGTCCCCGGTCATCCGGCTGCACCGGGCCATCGCGGTAAGCCACGTCGTCGGTGCACCGGCCGCACTGGAGGAGATCGACGCGCTCGCCGGTGACCTGGGGCGCTACCACCTCTACCACGCGACACGCGCGGAGCTGCTGCGCGATCTCGGCCGTCCGGCGCAGGCCCGGCTCGCTGACGAGTCGGCGCTCTGCCTGACCACCAATCCCGCCGAGCGCGCTCTGCTCGAGCAGCGCCTGACCTGAGCGCCAGCCAACCCGCCCGGCTTGACCGCAGACATCGCTCCGAGAGGACCGGAACCTGATGGCAACTGTTGAAGAAGGACTTCAAGCCCAGATTCGCAACATCGAAGCCACCTACGGCAAACCGATACAGGAATGGTTCGCGGTCATCGCCGCCAGCGGCAAGACCAAGCACACCGAGGTGGTCAGCATGCTCAAGAGCGATCACGGCATGAGCCACGGCGCCGCGCACCGCGTATCGCTGCTCGCCCGGCAGGCCGCCGCGCCGCCCGGCGCCAGCCCGGGCGCCGATCCGGCCGACACCCTCTACAGCGGCAAGAAAGCAGGCCTGCGGCCCGTGCACGAGGCCCTTATGAAGGCCGTCCGGGGCTTCGGCACCGACGTGGAGATCGCCCCGAAGACGGGTTATGTGAGCCTGCGGCGCCGCAAGCAGTTCGCCATGATCCAGCCCTCTACCGCCAGCAGGATCGACGTCGGGCTGATCCTCAAAGACGAGCCGCCCAGCGAGCGCCTTGAGCCCGCGGCCGGCTTCAACGCCCTGTTCACCCACCGCGTCCGGGTCAGCGGTATCGGGGACGTCAACCCGCAACTGATCGGGTGGCTGCGCCAGGCCTACGACCGCGCCAGCTGAGATCCGGGCACCGCACGCGAGCAGCGGGCCGCACGCGAGCAGCGGGCCGCACGTGTCAGGCGGCGGTGACTAGGGTCGGCGTGTGGCCGAATCGTCTTATCGCCGCACGACTGGGCCGGGGGCCGCGATCCCCGGCTGGACACCGCACGAAAGAAATCCGGGAGGCGGTGTCGGATCGGGGCGGAGGTGTTCGTAGCAGGGGTGAGCGGCCGCCCGCGAGGGGCGCCCGAACCACAGGAGATGATCCCAGATGCAGTACCTGGTTTCCGTGATCGATGACAAGAGCAATCCCGGCAGCACGGACAGGCAGCCTGCCATCAGCGCGTTCAACGAACGACTTATCGCCGAGGGCTACTGGGTTTTCGCGGGCGGACTCGCGGACACCGACGCGGCCACGGTCATCGACAACCGGGGCGAGCAGGCGGTGTTCAGCGACGGGCCTTTCGTGGAGTCGAAGGAGTACCTCGCCGGCGTCTGGGTGTGGGAGGCCCCCGATCTGGATGTGGCGCTCAAGCTCGCCGCCGAGGCATCGAAGGTCTGCGATCGGAAGATCGAGGTGCGGCCGTTCCAGTGAGCGACGTCGAGGAGGCGATCACCCGGGCCCACCACGACGAGTGGGCGCGGGTGGTCGCCTCCCTGACCAGGCGTTTCGGTGACCTCGACATTGCCGAGGAGGCGGCCGCCGAGGCGTTCGCGATCGCTGTACAGCGGTGGCCGGCCGACGGCGTACCCCCCAACCCCGGCGCCTGGCTGACCACCACCGCCAACCGCAAGGCCATCGACCGGATCCGGCGCGAGAACAAGCTCGGCGACAAGCAGAAGGAGGCTCAGATGCTGTCCGGCGACGACCCGCCCGAGCCTCCCGGCGCCATCGAGGACGAGCGGCTCCGGCTGATCTTCACCTGCTGTCACCCGGCGCTGGCGATGGAGACCCGCGTGGCGCTGACGCTGCGCATGGTCGGCGGTCTGACCATGCCCGAGATCGCCCGTGCCTTCCTGGTGCAGGAGAGCGCCCTGGGGCGGCGGATCACCCGCGCGAAGGCCAAGATCAAGGCGGCTCGCATCCCCTACCGCGTGCCGTCCGCCGAGGATCTGCCGACGCGGGTCTCCGGCGTGCTCGCCGTCCTGTACCTGGTGTTCAACGAGGGCTACCTGGCGACCGGCCCCGGCACCGATCCCGTACGTCACGACCTGACCGCCGAGGCGATCCGGCTCACCCGCCTGATCCGGGCCCTCATGCCGGAGGACGGTGAGGTGGCCGGGCTGCTGGCGCTGATGCTGCTCACCGAGGCCCGCCGCGCCGCCCGGGTTTCGGCGAGCGGCGAACTGGTCACCCTCGACGAGCAGGACCGTGGGGCCTGGGACGCGGCGCTGATCGCCGAGGGTCACCGGATGGTGCGCGAGCGCCTGGCCGCCCGGGTGGCTCCGGGTCGCTACCAGATCCTCGCCGCGATCAGCGCCGTGCACACCTCCGCCCGCGACGTACGCGACACCGACTGGTCTCAGGTCGTCGCCCTCTACGACCAGCTCGTCCGCCTCGACCCCTCGCCGATCATCGCCCTCAACCGGGCCATCGCGGTCGCCGAGCTTGACGGCCCGGAAGTGGCGCTGGCGGCTGTTAACCGTCTTGAGCACAAGCTGGCCGGCTATCACGCCTACCATGCGACCCGCGCCGACCTGCTGCGCCGGCTGGGCTGCAGTCAGAAGTCGCGCGCGGCGTACGGCAAAGCCATCGAGATGGCGGGCAACACCGCCGAGACCGCCTACCTGACACGCCGCCGCGACCAGCTGGGGTAGTGCCCGTCGAAACCCCGGGCCAGGCGGCGACGGGGCGCAAGGACGGCCGCGGCCGGGTTCGTACTTTGTAACCCGCTGGTCACGATGGCGGAGGATAGGAGATTCGAACTCCTGAGGGGTTGCCCCCAACACGCTTTCCAAGCGTGCGCCCTAGGCCACTAGGCGAATCCTCCGCGGGCTAGCTTACCGGGATCGCAGACCGGCCGGACGCGGGCCGCGCGGACCAGTTGAAGCCCAGGGCCCGCCTGCCCGGATGCGGCGCGACCTGTCGCCGGCCGTGGCTAGACTGGTCCGCGACCCCCCGCACGGCGCTTATCCCGCCAACTCCCCCAGGGCCGGAAGGCAGCAAGGGTACGCGGGCTCTGGCGGGTGTGCGGGGGGTCCTTACCGGCACCGCGAGGGTGAGGTCATGACAGGCGACGTGCCCAGCACCGTTCCTGTGGACCTGGACCGGCCCGGCGGCCCCCCGCCGCGCCTGGCGCTGTACCGCCGCTACCGGCCGGCGACGTTCGCCGAGGTCAAGGGCCAGGACCACGTCACAGAGCCGCTGCGGCAAGCGCTCCGCACCGGGCGGGTCAATCACGCTTACCTGTTCAGCGGGCCCCGCGGCTGCGGCAAGACGACCAGCGCGCGCATCCTGGCCCGGTCGCTGAACTGCGCGGAAGGGCCCACCCCGGACCCGTGCGGCAAATGCGAGTCGTGCGTGGCCCTCGCCCCGGACGGCCCCGGCAGCCTCGATGTGATCGAGATCGACGCGGCCTCGCACGGCGGCGTGGACGACGCACGGGACCTGCGCGAGCGGGCCTTCTACGCGCCCGTGTCCGGCCGTTTCAAGATCTACATCATCGACGAAGCGCACATGGTGACCCGTGAGGGGTTCAACGCGCTCCTCAAGCTCGTCGAGGAACCCCCGCCTCACCTGAAGTTCGTGTTCGCGACCACCGAGCCGGAAAAAGTCATCGCCACCATCCGGTCGCGCACCCACCATTACCCGTTCCGCCTGGTGCCGCCCGCCATCCTGCGGGAGCTGCTGGAGGAGATCCTCGGCGCGGAGCAGATCGGCTACGAGCCCGCGGTGCTGCCGCTGGTGGTCCGCGCGGGGGCCGGGTCGGCCCGTGATTCCCTCTCCGTCCTCGACCAGCTGCTGGCCGGGGCCGGCGAGGAGGGGCTGCGCTACGACCGGACGGTCGCCCTGCTCGGGTACACCGACGAGAACCTGCTGGACGAGGTCGCGGACGCGTTCGCGAACCAGGACGGCGCGGCCGTGTTCCGGGCGGTGAACCGGGTGATGGAAGGCGGCCACGACCCCCGCCGGTTCGCGGCTGACCTGCTCGACCGGTTCCGCGACCTGATCGTGCTGGCCGCGGTGCCGGGCGCGGGCCAGACCGGGCTGCTCGACATGCCCGCGGACCGGCTCGACCGGATGACCGGGCAGGCGGGCCGGTTCGGCCAGGCCGAGCTGACCCGGGCGGCGGAGATCATCAGCGAGGGGCTGATCCAGATGCGCGGGGCGACGTCGCCCCGGCTGCTGCTGGAACTCATGTGCGCCCAGATCCTGCTGCCCGCCGTGTCGTCCGGGGACAAGGCCCTGCTGGTGCGGCTGGAACGGCTGGAGCGCAGGCTCGAAGGGGGACAGCAGGCCGGGCCGTCCGGGGCCGCCGGGGCTGCTGGGACCCCGGCCCCGGCCCCCCCGGCCCCGGCCCCCCAGACTCCGGCTCCCCAGACCCCGGCCCCCCCGGCCCCGGCTCCCCAGACCCCGGCCGCCTCAGCTTCGGGCCCGGCTCCCGCCGCACCATCGGCAGCCACTCCAGCCCCGGCAGCCGCATCCGATGCACCGGCCACATCTGCCCCGCCGCCGGCGGCGGCCACGTCCGACGGACCCGCCGTGCCCGCCGCGCAGGGCGGCCCGCAGGCCGATGCGCCTGCTCCTTCCCGGCCCGGGGCACCTGCCTCCTCCGGGACCGGGACCCCCGCGGCCCCGGGCCTGCGTCGTCCGGGCCTGCATCTCCCTCCGCGTCCGCATCCGCCGCGCCCGGGTCCGCTGCCCCGGCCGCGGCTGACCCAGCGGCGGCCGCTCCCCCCACGGCGTCCGCCGGCCAGCCAGCCGGCGCCGCGTCCTCCGAGGTCGACGTCCTGCGGCAGCGCTGGCCGGAGATCCTCGAAGCGGTCAAAGGTAAGCGCCGCGTGGCCTGGATGCTGCTCAGCAACGCCACCGTGCACTCGGTCGAGGGCGGCGTGCTGACCATGCTGTTCCCCCGCGAAGGCGACGCCAAGGGGTTCGTGGCCAGTGGCTGTGACCGGGACCTGATCAGCGTGCTCACGCCCCTCGGCCTGAACCTGCGGATCAAGGCGATGTCCGCCGCGCAGCTGGCCAGCACCCCCGGGGCACCGCGCAGCCCGCACGGCGGCCCGGACGAGCTGAGCGCCAAAGCCCCGGCCGCGGTGCCGATGCCGCCCGAGCCGCCGCGCGACCCCGAGCCGCCGCACACCTTGTCGGCCGAAGCGCAGCACGACAGCGCCCCGGCTCAGCCCGTCAGCCCGGACCTGACCGGCATGGACCTGATCAAGCGGGAACTCGGCGGCCGCGTCATCGCCGAGATCGACGAGCCCTAGCGGCCGGCTCCCCGGTTCGTGATCATGGGATTAGTGGCGTCCCGGCGCCACCAATCCCATGATCACGAACGGGCTCCGGGACTGGCGTGGCGGGTGATGACGGTGGGACTTGCGTTGTGCGTACACCCCCCCGGCCTGTAACTGGTGTGGCTGCTGTGGCCAAAGGGATCGGGGAGACGGCTGGCGGGGGCCCGCACACCCATTCGCGAGGCGGTGCGCCGGCCCCACCCCGCAGGCCTTAGGCTCGAAAGTGACAGGCCCGTACGCCGCCCGGACCGGGCCGGCGTGGCGGGCGTTCCAGTTGCCGTGCGAAGGTGCGGGCTGACGGTAGCGAGTGAGGGCACAGTGGATCCTGGCGGCCAGATCGATATGCAGCAACTGCTCGCGGCAGCGCAGCAGATGCAGGACCAGCTCATGAACGCTCAGCAGGAACTCGCCGACGCGGTGGTCGAGGGCAGCGCGGGTGGCGGGCTGGTAAAGGCCAAGGTCAACGGTCAGGGTGACCTGGTGGACCTGACCATCAGCCCGGCTGCCATCGACGCCTCAGATGCCGCCGAAACGGCCCAGACCATCGCCGACCTGGTCCTGGCCGCGGTCCGGGACGCCAACCGCGCCGCAGGCGAGCTGCAGCAGGAGAAGATGGGCCCGCTCGCGTCCGGCATCGGGGCGCTCGGCGGTGCGGGCGACGTGCCCGGCCTGTCCGGTATCCCGGGCCTCGGGGACATCCCCGGCCAGCCGCACGGTGGCGAGCCGCGCGGCGGCGGCGACCTGCGCGGCTGAGCGGCTGACACCCACGTGTACGAGGGCATCGTCCAGAGCCTCATCGACGAACTCGGCCGGCTGCCGGGCGTCGGTCCCAAGGGCGCGCAGCGGATCGCGTTCTACCTGCTCGCCGCGGACGCCACGGACGTGCGGCGGCTGGCGTCGGTGCTGGTCGAGGTGACGGAGCGGGTCCGGTTCTGCCGGATCTGCGGCAACGTGGCCGAGGAAGAGGAGTGCCGCATCTGCCGCGACCCGCGCCGCGACCCGTCGATTATCTGCGTGGTCGAGGAACCCAAGGACGTCGCCGCGATCGAGAAGATCCGCGAGTTCCGCGGCCGCTACCACGTGCTCGGCGGGGCGATCAGCCCGATCGACGGGATCGGCCCGGAGGACCTGCGCACCAGGGAGCTGATGGCGCGGCTGGCCGACGGCGCGGTCACCGAGGTCATCCTGGCCATGGACCCCAACCTGGAAGGCGAGGCGACCGCGACCTACCTGGCCCGGCTGCTCAAGCCGCTGGGCATCAGGGTGACCAGGCTGGCCAGCGGGCTGCCCGTCGGTGGCGACCTGGAGTACGCGGACGAGGTCACGCTGGGCCGCGCGTTCGAGGGACGGCGGCTGCTCGATGTCTGAGCCGCGTGCGACGCCGATGTCTGACCCGCGTGCTACCACGTCTCCCATGTCGGACATGCAGGCGTACCCCGGCGCCGCGATGCTCAACACGCCCCCGCAGGCGCGGCGTGTCCCATGAAACCGGACTGGAGGACGGGCAGGCTGGGGACGCTGGAGCGACCCTCACTGACCCGCAGGACCGTACCCTGGCTGCGAGGAACCCATGAGTACTGCTGACCAAGGATCGCCGGCCCCCGCGGCCGAGGGCTGGAACCCGCTGGCCGACCGGATCGCCGCGCAGGCCCGCGATTTCCTGGACGGTGTCGCCGCCCTGGCCCACGGTGAGGGAGGCGACGAGGCGGTCCCGCTGCTGCTCCTGGAGGTCTCGCAGATCCTGCTGGCCGGCGCGCAGCTGGGCGCGAGCAAGGACGTCATCCTGCCCGACAACTGGGAGCCCGACGTGGGCGCCGATCCGGACCTGGATTCGCTCCGGTCGGGCCTGGCCCGGCGGCTGGCCGACTACGACGAGTACGCCGAGCTGTTCGACCCTTACTCCGACACCGGGCTGACCGCTTTCCGCTTGTCCGACGACCTGGCCGCGGTCGCGGCCGACCTGATCCACGGGCTGCAGCACTACGAGGCCGGCCGCTCCCTGGAAGCGCTGTGGTGGTGGCAGTACTCCTACGTCAACCACTGGGGGACGCACGGCAGCGCGGCGCTGCGAGCCCTGCACGCGGTGCTGGCCCACGCCATGCTCGACGTGTCCGAGGAGTCCACGCTCGCCTGAGACCGGACCGCTCCCAGCGGAAAAACCGGGCGAGAGCGGCCAGCGGGGGTAGGTACACTCAAGCCGCCAGCAGCCGGAACGGGAGGAGCGGCTCACCCGTGTCGCTTGTCGTGCAGAAGTACGGTGGATCCTCGGTGGCCGACGCCGACGGCATCAAGCGGGTGGCGCAGCGCATCGTCACGACCCGCAAGGCCGGGCATTCCGTCGTCGTGGTGGTCTCCGCCATGGGCGACACTACCGATGAACTCCTCGACCTGGCCGCGCAGGTCAGCCCGCTGCCCCCGGGCCGCGAACTGGACATGCTGCTCACCGCGGGTGAGCGGATCTCGATGGCCCTGCTGGCCATGGCCATCGCCAACCTCGGCCTGGAAGCCCGCTCGTTCACCGGGTCCCAGGCGGGAGTGATCACCGACTCCGCACACGGCAAGGCGCGGATCATCGACGTGACCCCGGGCCGGATCACCGGCGCGCTGGCCGACGGGGCCATCCCGATCGTGGCCGGCTTCCAGGGGGTGTCACAGAACAGCAAGGACGTCACCACCCTCGGCCGGGGCGGCACTGACACCACGGCGGTAGCCCTGGCCGCGGCCCTGGAGGCTGATATCTGCGAGATCTACACGGACGTGGACGGGGTGTTCACCGCCGACCCCCGGATCGTCCGCACGGCCCGCCGGATCCCGTGGATCAGCTACGAGGAGATGCTGGAGATGGCCGCGTGCGGGGCCAAGATCCTGCAGCTGCGGTGCGTGGAGTACGCCCGCCGCTACGCCATGCCGATCCACGTCAGGTCGTCGTTCAGCAACCGCACGGGCACCATGATCAGCGAAGTTAACCAGGAAACGGAGGCGGCCGGGGTGGAGCAGGCGATCATCTCCGGGGTCGCGCACGACCGGAGCGAGGCGAAGATCACGGTGGCCGGGGTACCCGACCGGGTGGGCGTGGCCGCGCAGATCTTCCGGATCGTGGCCGCGGCCGGCATCAACATCGACATGATCGTGCAGAACATCTCCGCCGCCGCCACCGGCCGCACGGACATCTCGTTCACGCTGCCCCGCGACGACGGGCAGGCCGCGATGGCCGCCCTGAACGGCGCCCAGCCGGACATCGGCTTCGAGACGCTGCTGTACGACGACCGGATCGGCAAGGTGTCGCTGATCGGGGCGGGCATGCGGTCCCACCCCGGGGTCAGCGCCACGTTCTTCGGCGCGCTCGCCGACGCCGCGGTCAACATCGAGATGATCTCCACCTCGGAGATCAGGATCTCGGTGGTGGTGGACCAGAAGGACGTGGACCTCGCGGTCACCGCCGCGCACCGGGCCTTCGACCTGGACGCCAGCGAGGTCGAGGCCGTGGTGTACGGGGGGACGGGCCGGTGAGCGGGCGCAGCGGGACGGCCAAGCCGACGCTGGCCGTAGTGGGCGCGACCGGCGCCGTGGGCACCGTCATGCTCGACCTGCTGTCCACCCGCGACGACGTGTGGGGCGAGGTCCGGCTGATCGCCTCACCCCGGTCCGCCGGGCGGCACCTGCGGGTCCGAGGCGCCGAGATCGAGGTCCTGGCGCTCGCCCCCGAGGTGTTCGACGGGGCGGACGTGGCCATGTTCGACGTGCCCGACGAGGTCTCGGCGCAGTGGGCCCCGGTCGCGGCGGCCCGCGGCGTGGTGGTGGTGGACAACTCGGGCGCGTTCCGGATGGATCCTGCGGTCCCGCTGGTGGTGCCCGAGGTCAACCCGCAGGAGGCCGCGAACCGGCCCAAGGGCATCATCGCCAACCCGAACTGCACCACGCTGTCGCTCATCGTCGCGATGGGCGCGCTGCACCGCGCGTTCGGGCTGGAAGAGATGGTGGTCAGCTCCTACCAGGCCGCCTCGGGTGCGGGCCAGGCCGGGATCGACACGCTGTACGCCCAGCTGGACAAGGCCGCCGGGTCGCGGATGCTCGGGCAGCGGGCCGGTGACCTGCGCGCCGTGGTCGGCGACTTCGGCCCGTTCCCCGCGCCGCTCGCTCTCAACGTGGTGCCCTGGGCCGGCTCGGTCAAGCCGGATGGCTGGTCGTCAGAGGAACTCAAGATCCGCAACGAGTCCCGCAAGATCCTGGGCCTGCCCGGCCTCCGGGTCACGGCCACCTGCGTCCGGGTGCCCGTGGTGACCACCCACTCGGTGGCCGTGCACGCGGTGTTCAGCCGCGAGGTGACCCGGTCCGGGGCGCAGCGGGTGCTCAGCGACGCGCCCGGCGTGGTACTCAACGACGACCCGGAGCGCGGTGAGTTCCCCACCCCGGCCGACGTGGTGGGCACCGACCCGACCTGGGTGGGCCGGGTCCGCCGCTCCCTGGACGACCCGCGGGCGGTGGACCTGTTCGTCTGCGGTGACAACCTGCGCAAGGGGGCCGCGCTGAACACGGCGCAGATCGCCGAGCTGGTCGCCGCCGCGCTCTAACGCGCAAGATTCAAGATCAAGATCAAGACCGAAGGCACGCAACGAGGACCTCATCGTCCCCCGCCTACCCGCCCTGGCCGGCGCCGCCGCCCGCCGGCGGGCGGTGGAACGACCAGATGGCCCGGTCCTCCACTGGCTCGTAGCCGAGCCGCTGATAGAGGCCGTTGCTGGTCGGGTTGGCCAGGTCGGTGAACAGCAGCACGCGGCTGGCCCCGGCGTCCCGGGCCGCCTGGCTCACCTCGCAGGTCACCGCGCCCGCGTAGCCTTTCCCGCGCAGCCCCGGCGGGGTGTACACCGGGCCCACCCGGACCTGGCCAGCCGCCGGCCGGGTCAGCCCGGCCATGGACACCGGCTGGCCTGCGTCTTCCCAGAGCGTCAGCCCGCGGTAGCTGAGCCGGTCATCGACCATGGACACCAGGTTCTCCCGGCCTGCGGACTGAACCTCCTGGTGGAAAGCCTCTGACCAGGCGATGAGCAGGCTGCGGTCGGCCGGGCCGGCCACCCGGCCCTGGCCTGGCGGCCGGGGATCGGGCCACCGCAGCCCGCCGAGCTCGTACAGCCGGGACCGCATGTGCAGATCGATGGCGTCGCTGGTCTGCTCGTGCCACGCCCGGGCGAAGGCTTCCGCGCCGGCGGGATCTGAGTTCACCCCCGTCAGCGGGCGCCCCCGTACGGCCAGCGCCTGGGCCAGCGCGGCCGCGGCCGGCGCGGGCACGCTGGTCAGGGCCACCTGGAACGGCGGCGTATGCAGGAACGCTCCGCTGACCTCCCCGTCCGGCCCCTGCCACCAGCCGAAGAGGGGCGCGATGGCGCCAAAGGCCCCGGGCCCGCTGGCCCGGAGCGTCTCGATGGCGCCGAGCAGGATGGTGTGCTGCGCGGGGCGCCGGGACAGCAGGCCGTCCACGGTGGCCGAGTATTCGGTCAGGCTGTCGCTGAGAAACCAGGGCATGCACCCATGGTGGCCGTCGGCCCACCCGCCGTGCAGCCCATTTTCCGCCGGGGCCCGGACCGCGGCCTCCGCGGCCAGCCCTGGCCGCACGGGTACCGCCTGAGCGCCGTTCGGACGGCACCCAGGCCGGGGAGGAAGAACGGTGGCCCCGCAGGCCCCACACGCCCCTGTCCGCGGGCCCTCCGGGGGCCCCGCCGGGAGGCCGCCGGAGGCCCGCGGCGCGCCCTCCGTGAGCCCTCCGAAACCCCGCGCTGACGTGCGGTAACAGGGCCCTACGTCACTTTCTATATCGTTTCGTTGCGAAGCTGGAATCCCCCGCGATAGCATCCTCTTCAGCCCGGTAGAGAAGCGGGATCTCCCGGGGTTGGCGAAGCTGCCAATGCACGAGCTATTCAGTGTTTAGTAACCAGACAATGGTAGGAAGCTGAGCAGCTCCTCCCGGGAGGCAATAGTGTCGGCGAAGGGTGACGGTTCGGCTGGGCGGTCACGCGGCCCCGCTCCGAGGAGCGGGAGGCGTGGCTACACGGTGGCCAGGCCCAGGTCAGACGCCTGGTTGTGGGTCCTCAACGCCGTCGTCATAGGCACAGTCGTGCTCGCAGCCGCCGCCGCAGCCACGACGACCGGGCACACGGTCGTCGCGGCGAGCAACCATTTCCTGCTTTATTACGCTGGCGTTCTCGCGCTTATTGCGCTGACCGCGGAAGTAGGAATTGGGCTGGTCGCTTCTGACCGCATCTTTATGAAGCCCAGTGCCCGGGTCACGGCGCAGGCACTCCACCGCGCTATGGGATTCGGCGCAATAGCTTTCCTTGTAATTCACATCGTGCTCGAGATAATCGCGGGCCGGTCGGGGCCGGCCGATGCCGTGATTCCTTTCCTCGATAAGGGAAAGACTTTCTATCTCGGCCTCGGGACCGTCGCGTCCGACATGTTCATCGTGATCATGATGACCGGCATCTTCCGGGCCCGGCTGGCCGCGAACATGTCGCCCAAGGCGTGGCGCGTCATCCACGCCTCGGCCTACGCCGCCTGGATCTTCGGGCTGGTGCACGGCCTGCTGGGCGGCCGCCCAGCCAAGTCCTTCTTCGGCTTCTCGGGCTTCGTGGCCTGGTCCTACGGCGCCTGCGTGGTCGCCGTGGCCGCCGCCCTGATGGTGCGGCTCGTGGCGAAGAACCGGGCCGGCAACGAGCTGGCCAGCCACCCGGTCTCCGATTCCGGGGGCACCGGCGGCTGGACCGCGGCGGCGGCCGCCCTGAGTGGGGCCGGCGCGATTCCCGGGGCGGCCGCGCTGACCGCCACCGCCATGCCCGCCCCCGCGCTGGCCGCGGGGTCACCGGGTGCGCTGGACGGCGGCCGGGCCAGGTCACGCCCGCCTGGGCGGCCCCAGCTGGCCCTCCCGGCCGGTGCCTCATCGGCCCAGCAGCCTGGCCGCCAGATGCGCAGTGCCCCTTACGACGAGCGGGCCGCGTATCTCGCGGACACCCGCCGGATCGGCGCCACCGGGCCGATCGGGCCGGGCGCGACCGGATCGTTCGAGCGGACCAGCCAGTTCGGCGGGGCCGCCCAGGACCCCCGTGAGCGCACCGGCCAGTTCGGGCACACCGGGCCCCTGCAGCGGGTCGGCCCGTTCGAGCAGACCGGCCCGATGCCGCAGGTCGGCCACTACGAGGGCACCGGCCAGCACCAGTACGAGCGGACCGGGCAGATCGACCGCCCGGGCCAGTACGAGCAGCCGCGGCCAGATCAGATGCGCGGCGACCAGATGCGCAGCGGCCAGGTTCCCGGCGGCCAGGTTCCCGGCGGCCAGCTGACTGGCGGCCACGCCGCCTACGGGCCGCCCCCTTCCAGGCCTGTGCAGCGAGGACCGGTTCAGCCGGGACCGGTTCCGCCCGGGCCGCTTCAGCGAGGGCCGGTGCCGGCCGGGCCCGTGCTCTCTGGGCCAGCGCGGTACGGCCAGCCCGGACAGTCCATGGCGCCGCCGCAGCGCGACCAGTCCGGCCCCTACGAACGGCCGCACGACGACTGGTCCGGCCCGATGCAGCGGCTCGGCCCGTCCGCGGCGGCCCCCCGGTACGCCGCGGGCAACTACAACGACTGGTCCGGCCCGCTGGAGCGGATCGACCCGGCCGCCCCGCCCGCCCGGTACGGAGCGCCCCAGTACGGCGCCAGCGGCCAGTACGGGAGCGGCCAGTACGAGCGCCCGCAGGCCGAGCCGCGCTACGAGCGGACCGGCGAGATCGACCGCTCCGGCCAGCACGAGCAGCCCCGGTACGAGCAGACCCCGGTACGAGCAGCCACAGTACGAGCCGCCGCAGCCGCCCGCGTACGGGCCGCCAGCCGGGCAGGCCCCGTACGGCGCCCCGGCGCCGTACGGCTACGAGGGGCAGCCTCATCAGCCGATGCCGCGCCAGCGTGAGCAGTCCGGTGCGTACGAGCGGCCGCATCAAGCCCAGTACCAGTCCGGCCAGTATGAGGACGACCAGTACCAGCCAGGCCAGTACCAGCCTGGCCAGGCACAGCGGGGCGGGTACCAGCCGTCCCAGTACCAGTCCGCGCAGTACCAGCCAGCGCAGTACCAGTCAGCCCCGTACGCAGCCTCAGCGCCAGTACCGAGCCCGCCCGTATCAGCCAGCGCCGTATCAGCCAGCGCAGTACCAGCCGCCCATGCGCTACGAGGAGCCCGTGCCGTACGGCCAGTACCAGCCGGGCCCGGGCGCCCCGGCCGGCCAGCCGGACCAGTACGGCCGGCCGGACTCCGACCCGCAGGAGCGGGCGGCGCACTACGCTACTTTCGCTGAGCAGGATGCCAGCTACACACAGCCACGGCCGCCTGGCGCCCGCGATCACTTCAGCCCGCAGGACGAGACCGACCCGCTGAACATCGTGCCGCTGAATATCGGGAATTACTCGTGAACTCACTCCCGCCACCCCAGGCGATGCGGATTGGCCGGGCCCGGCTAACCGCCGGTCTGGATCGCTTTGAGCGCATTGATCTCACGACGCATCAGGAGATCTTCGGGCCTATGCGCCGGGTGACCGCGCGCCAGTTGATCGAAATGGTGGAAAGCGTCAACTTGCGGGGTCGCGGCGGAGCGGCTTTCCCTTTCGCACGCAAGATGCGCGCGGTGGTCAACAACGCGGCCGCCCGCAAGTGCAAGCCGATGATCCTCATCAACGGCACGGAGGGCGAGCCGGGCAGCGCCAAGGACAAGATGCTGCTGCTCCGCTCGCCGTACCTGGTGCTGGGCGGCGCACTGCTGGCCTGCCGGGCGCTGGGCGCCAAGATGATCATCATCGGGGTCACGGACAGTTCGGTGGCCGCCTCGGTGGCCGAGGCGGCCCGGGCTGAGCCGGACCTCAAGAAGATCGTCCGTGTCGTCGAGGTCCCCGAACGGTTCGTGTCGGGTGAGGGCGGCGCCCTGGTCAACGCGGTGAACGGCAAGATCGCGCTGCCGCCGGGCAAGAAGCGCCGGGCCGCGGAGTCCGGCGTGGACGGGCTGCCCACCCTGCTGTCCAACGCCGAGACGTTCGCCCAGCTGGCCGTGCTCGCCATGCTCGGCCAGGAGGGCTACGCCTCGGACGGCACCCCCGACGAGCCAGGCACCGTCCTGCTGACCGTCGGCGGCTCGGCAGGCCGCCCGGCGGTGGTGGAGGTGCCGACCGGGATCCCGCTGGGCACCGTGCTGGACATCTGCGAGGCCACCGCCTACGACGGCGTGCTGGTCGGCGGTTACCACGGGATGTGGCTGCCTGCCGAGTTCGCTGACGATGTGCCCGTGTCCCGGGCCGGCCTGGACGCGGCGGGCGGCACGCTCGGCGCCGGCATCGTGATGCCCCTCGGCGGTACCTGCCCGCTCGGTGAGGTCGCCCGGGTGGTCCGTTATCTGGCCAAAGAATCGTCCGGGCAGTGCGGGCCGTGCAAGCTGGGCCTGCCCGGCCTGGCCCGCTCGATGAGCGCGCTGGCCGACGGCTCGGGCGGCATGGACACTCTCGACACGGCGCGCCGTACCGCCGCGGTGGTCCGCGGCCGGGGGGCCTGCTCCCACCCGGACGGTGTCTCCCGGTTCGTCCTGTCCGCGCTGGACGTGTTCAGCGACGACCTCACCACCCACCTGTTCCGTGGCTCGTGCGGCCGCAAGACCCGCGGCATCCTGCCACTCGGCCCGGAAGAGGCCGAGGTGCGGCTCAAGGTGGACTGGGCCCGGTGCGACGGGCACGGGCTGTGTGCCAAGATCGCGCCGGAGATGGTCCAGCTCGACAGCCAGGGCTATCCCGCGTTCCTGGACATGCCGGTGCCGTTCTGGCTGGAGCGTGAGGCGCAGCAGGCGGTCGAGATGTGCCCCGCCATGGCGCTCAGCCTCGGTTCGGCGGCCGCCGGGGAGCGCGACACCCCCCGGTCCAGCCCGGCCATCAGCGCCTCCCAGCCGACCGGGCTGCTGCTGTCCAGCTCGTCCAGGCAGCAGCGCCAGCTGCCGGGCGCGACCCGGCAGCTGCCCGCCGCGCCACCGCGCTGATCTCCGCCCCGCGGCTCCGCCTTCCCGCTCCGGGGTGCTCGCCTCGCGCTGCGCGGGGGTGGCCGCCTGCTTCGCGCCGCGCGCCAGCCGCGCAGTAGCCTCGGGCTCCGGACCATCCGATAGCGCGGAGACGGAGAACCTAGATGAGGGCTGCCCGGTTGCACGCGGTCGCGGACCTGCGCCTGGCCGACGAGCCGGTGCCGGTCCCGGGGCCGGGAGAGAGCCTGGTCCGGGTCACGGCGGTCGGCATCTGCGGCTCGGACCTGCATTGGTGGGACCAGGGCGGCATCGGTGACGCGGCCCTGGATCACCCGCTGGTGCTCGGCCATGAGGCGGCCGGTGTCATCGAGGACGGGCCGCGCCGGGGACAGCGCGTGGCCATCGATCCCGCTATCCCGGACGGGACCTGCCGCCCCTGCCGCGAGGGCTACCGCAACCTGTGCCTGCACATCCGGTTCGCCGGGCACGGGAAGCAGGACGGGGCCATGCGGGAGTTCATGACCTGGCCGGACGAGCTCCTGCACCCGCTGCCAGACGAGGTCAGCGACACCGGCGGCGCAGTGCTGGAACCCCTCGGCGTGGCCATCCACGCCTTCGACCTCGGCCACGTGCACCTCGGTGCGCCCGCCGTGGTGGTCGGCGCCGGCCCGATCGGGCTGCTCCTCGTGCAGTTGCTGCAGGTGGCGGGCGCGGGCCCGGTGACCGTGTTCGAGCCGCTGCCGCACCGCCGCGCGGCCGCCGCCGCCCTGGGCGCGGCCGTGGCGGACCCGGCCGAGGCCGCCGACGCGGCCGCCCTGCGCGCGCTGGTCGGCGAGGGCGCGGCCGTGGCCTTCGAGATCGCCGGCAGCAGCGAGGCGGTGCAGCTGGCCATGGCCGCGACGTGGGCCGGCGGCCGCGTGGTGCTGGGCGGCATCCCCGATGACGACACGACCACGTTCCGCGCCGCGATGGCCCGCCGCAAGGGGCTCACGATGGCCATGGTGCGCCGGATGAACGAGGTCTACCCCCGGGCCATTGCCCTGGCCGCGGGCAAAAAGGTGGACCTCACGTCGCTGGTCACCGACCGGTACCCGCTGGACGACGCGGCCACCGCGTTCGGGAACGCGGCCCGCCGCACCGGCCTGAAGGTCGTCATCGAGCCCGCCCCCTGACCCGGCTGCACCCTCTGGCCGCGCCGTACAGCGGGCGGGAAGGGCCAGCGTGACTCGCGGGACCACCGGGAACGGGGCCGGGGCGCACCGGGCCGCGGCCAGGGCGGCCCGGAACGGGCCGGGCCGGGCGCCGGGGCGAGGTGACTGGTGGGTAATGTGCAGCGGGTGGCCGATAGCTTCTACGTTCCGGCGGGGAACGGCACCTGGCGGGCGACCCAGCACACCACGGGCCCGTGGGATGAGCGGGCCCAGCATGGCGGGCCGCCGAGCGCGCTGCTGGGCCGGGCGATCCAGCGCTGCGCCCCCCGCGACGACATGATCGTGACCCGGTTCACGTGCGAGATCCTCGGCGCCATCCCGGTCGGTGAGCTGGAGGTGCGGGCCCGCCTGGTCCGCCCGGGCCGCAGCGTCGAGTTCCTGGAGGCGGCGGCGACCGCAGGCGGCCGCGAGGTAGCCCGGGCCAGCGCGTGGCGGGTGCTGCGCACGGCCAGCGAGACGGTGCTGCCGCCGGCCGACCCGCCGCCCGCGCTGCCGCCGGCCGACCCGCCCGCGCGGCCGGACCACACGGCCGGCGGCACGCCGGAGGGCTGGATCGACGGGTACCTGTCCGCCGTCGAGTGGCGGCCCGTCCGCGGTCACTTCGGCGAGCCGGGGCCCGCCACGTCGTGGGCCCGGCTGCGCTACCCCCTGGTCGCGGACGAGGAGACCGGCCCGCTGGAGCGGGTGCTCGCGGTGGCGGACAGCGGCAACGGCCTGTCCGGCCAGCTCGACATCGCCGAGTGGCACTTCATCAACCCCGAGCTCACCGTGCACCTGCACCGGGAGGCGGCGGGTGAGTGGGTGTGCCTGGACGCGCAGACCGCGATCTCCGCGGGCGGGGCCGGCCTGGCCACCTCGGTCCTGTCCGACACCAGCGGGCGGGTGGGCGTGGGCGCCCAGTCGCTGCTGATCAGCCGCCGGCGGCCAGCGCCGCCCCCAGCCGGGTCTGCTGGTACATAACCGCGTGCCGCTGCCGCCTGCTGCTGACCAGCCGGGCGTCCCGCAACGCGGCCAGGTGCTCGGACACCGTGCTGGCGGCCAGGTCGTGCCGCCGGGCCAGGGTGTGGGTCGAGGCTGGCTCGGCCAGTGACTCCAGCAGCGCGGCCCGGGTCCGGCCCAGCAGCCGGGCCAGCGCGTCCGACTGCGGGGTCCGGGCCGGCTGCCACAGCTCGGCGATGCCCCGGGCCGGGTAGGCCAGGGCCGGCCGTGACGGGGGGTCGATCACGGCGGCCAGGCTCGGCCAGCCGAACGCGCTGGGCATGAGCAGCAGCCCGGCCCCGTCCAGGTGCCGCCGGGCTGGTTCCATGCCCTTGATGACCAGCGCCCGGCCGGTCCAGCGCACCCGGGGATGCAGCTCGCCGAGCATCCGCTCCAGCCCGTAGTCGGCGAGCGTCCTGGTCCGGAAGGTCACGTCCGCCTCGATCCGGTCCCGCAGCCGCGGCCAGTGCGGCTCGACCAGCAGCCGCCAGCACTGTTCGACCAGGTCCGCGATCAGGTCCCGGGTGGCGGCCGGATCATCCAGCAGATCCCACCCGCCCGGCGGGACCGGGGCGCCGTACCGCTCGGTCAGTGACCGGCGCACCTCGTGGGCCACCTGCTCTGGCGCCGTGGCCCGGACCCGGGCGAGCGCGTCGGCCATGCCCTCGCCCGCGGTGTCCGGGACGGGAGTGATGAAGTCCGGGGTCCAGCCGCGCCGGGGGCTGAGAATAAGCAGCGGCCGCAGGTCCAGCCGCTCCGCCTCCGGCCGCACGGCCTCGAGCCAGGGCAGGTGGTACGGGTGCCGCGGTGGCTCGGCGATGACCCGGATCGCGTGCATGGTCTCCCAGGCGGGCGAGATCACGAACCGGGTCCGGGCCGGGTCGTCCGGGCCGAAGACCATCGTCACGCTCATCGCACCCCCGGCCGGTGGATTCGGCGGACACCGAATCCCTGGCCCCGATGCTAGCCGCCGGGCAGCCTTGGTCCGTGACCTCTCCCGCCCCGGTGAGCCCGCCGGCCGCCAGCCCCGGGCCCCGCCCCGACCGGGCCCGGTACCGCGACGTGCTGGGGTCGGCTGAGTTCCGGGCCCTGTTCGTGGCCGACATCGTCTCCATGCTCGGGAACGTGGTGGCCGCGGTCGCGCTGACCGTCCTGGTCTACGAGCAGACCCGCTCCCCGGCGCTGGCCGCCTCGGTGATGGCGCTGGCCTTCCTGCCCTACCTGCTCGGCGGGGCGCTGCTCGGCGCGGCCGCGGACCGGTGGGCTCCCCGCCGGGTTCTTGTGACGCTCGACTTGCTCAGCGGCGGGCTGGTGGCAGCCATGGTGATCCCCGGGATGCCGGTCGTGGCGCTGCTCGTGCTGCTGTTCGCGGGCGGCCTGCTCTCCCCGGTCTACCAGGGTGTCCGGGCCGCGGTATTGCCGGACGTGCTGCCACCTGGTCCCACGTACATCCTGGGCCGGTCCATGATGCGCCTGGTCGCCCAGTCCGCGCAGATCGTCGGCGACGGGGCGGGCGGGCTGCTGCTCACGCTGATGTCCCCGCGCGGCGCGCTGGCCCTCGACGCCGCGTCGTTCCTCGCCTCGGCTGTGCTGCTGCGCTTCGGCCTGGCCCGGCGTCCCGCCCGCCACGTCCGGGCCGGGGCGGGCTCATTGACCGGGGACTCGCTGCGCGGGATCCGCCGCGTGCTCGCCCACCGGCGGATCCGGCGGCTGCTGCTGTTCAGCTGGCTCGTCCCCGCCTGCGCGGTGGCCCCGGAGGCCCTGGCCGCCCCGTACGCCAGCCACATCGGCGAGCCGGTCCGGGTGGTCGGCTACCTGCTCATGGCCATCCCGGCCGGGACCGTGCTGGCCGACCTGTTCGCGGCGCGGCTGCTCCGGGCCCGGGCGCAGCGGCGGATCATCGTGCCCGCCGCGCTGCTGGGGTTCGTGCCGCTGGCCGGGTTCGCGGCCAGCCCGGCCCTGGGCGTGGCCCTGGCCCTGCTGGTGATCTGCGGCCTGGGCTCGGCGTGGAGCGCCGGGCTGGACGGCCTGATGATCGACGAGGCCCCGGCGGAACTGCGCGGCCGGGTCCTGGCCCTGGCCGGCGCCGGGCTGATGTTCATCCAGGGCGCCGGGTTCGCGCTCTGGGGCATCGCCGCGCAGTACCTGCCGGTGACGGTGGTCATCCCGGCCGCCGCCGGGGCCGGGATCCTCGTGGTCCTGCTGCTGCGCCCCGCGCGCCCCGATGCCCCCGGCGGGCCGGGCGCTGATTGCGGCTGACCCGTCACGGGCACGATGACCTGCGTGTTTGCTGATCCGTCCCGTGAGCCGGCGCTGGAGCGGGCCATGCCCGGCGACGCCGTGACGGGCTCCACGATCCCCGAGGACAGCGAGGCGGAGATCCTGCTGCGGGACGGGACGTGGGTCTGGGCGCAGGTCATCGGCCAGCGCAAGGACCGGCACGGCCGCTGGTGTGTCGGGGTCCGCTGGTACGCCAGCCCCGCGGTGGGCGGCCGGGAAGGCTGGTACCTCTACGATCCCCGGCTGATCCGGCGCCCGCCGTTAACGCTGCCCGCCCCCGAGGCGGCCCGGCTGCGGCGCCCCGGCGCCCAGATCCCGGCCGTGCCGCGGCGCCCGGTCGTACTCAGCCCGGCCGTGCTCCGGCGTCCCGTACCCCGGACCGCTGTAGCCGGCCACCCGGTAGCCGCCCGGACCGTAGTCAGGCAGGCCCGGGCCGGGAAGATCAAGAAGATCGCGTCGCGGGGAGTTCCCGGCCTGCTGCTCGAACAAATGCCAGGCCCTGAACTCCTCGACCAGCCCGTCAAAGATCGTCCGCATAGGGCGACTCTTCCACCTAGCCGGCGCGAAATCCAGGCAATGACCGATCTAGGCGAGCCCGGTTAAAAGTGTCCTGATATCCCCTGTTAACGGTAGAAACCCCAATGAAAACCAAAATTCTCCGCAACGAAAACCGTGCCGCCACCCCAGACCCGCGCCCGCGCTGATGGGTCCGCGGGTCAGGGAAAGGCCTGTTCAGGAGCCTGATTTGCTGGGTGGACGGGCTTATCGCACTGGCTATCCGGCTTATCGCACTGGCTCACCGCAGAGAGCTCATTAGTGAACTGCGCCCCGCGTCCGGCCGAGCAGAGCCGGGGCCGGTTCGCGGGCCGCGGCGGATTGACTGGCGCCCTCAGCGGGTGCGACATCGTCGCAGGGAAATGCGTATCCGTGCCGCCAGCCGTGGCCGCGCGGCCGATCCCGCGGGTAATGATTGGTGGCCGCGCTGGCGTGGTAATCGGCCGGGGTCCGGCCGGCGCGGCGGGTGGCCGGCTGTCACGCCGGGGTGGACGGCCGGCGGCCCAGCCAGATGCTCCAGCGTTCGAGGGTGCCGATCCGGAGCAGCCCCATCGTGGCCCAGGGATCTTCACCCATGCGGGCCGCGACCTCGTGCTCGTCCGCGGCCTCGACCATGTGCAGCGTGTGCTCGCCGGCCCCCAGGGGGCCGCCGACGAGCAGGAAGCCGTCGTTAACCAGCCCGTCCATGAAGGCCGCGTGCTCGTCCCAGGCGGCCTGCTCCCTGATGCCCCGGCTCGTGTCCCAGCGCGGCCCGTGGTCCGTGGTCAGCGCGAAAATGGCCATAGCCGAACGCTACCGGCCGCCGCCGTCAGGATCCGCTAGCGCTGCGGCGTGCTCCTGGTCCAGCCGCGCTGGGTCCGGGTGAGCTCGGTGAAGCCCGACGCGGCCAGGAACGCCCGGTAACCGGTGTAGTCCTGGCCGGCCGGGTCCGTACCGAGCGCGGCGTAGTCCAGGACCCGGCTGACCTGGGCCAGCCGCAGCCACCAGCCCGCCTCCGCCAGCAGCCAGGTGGCGACGCCGCCCCGCCGGTAATCCGGGGCGACGTGGAGGTCGCCGATATCGGCCCACCCGCCGTGGCGGGGCAGCCGCTCGCCGCCCTCGAAGATGCCTACCTCGATGTGGCCGGCCACCTGCCCGTCCAGGACCGCCGACAGCCGGGTGCCGTTCATCCCGACCGACCGCCGGGTGGCCAGCCCGGCCCGGGGCGGCTGTCCCGGGTGCGGCAGTTCTTCCACCCGGGCGAGGTACACCACCTCGGTGGGCCCGGCGGGCGCGAAGCCGCCCCGCCGGTACAGGTCACGGACGTGCGGCCACTGCTCGGGTACCCCGTACACGCCCGGCACGGGCAGGTCGCCGTCGGCGTCCTGGCGGGTGACACGCCACTCCCCGAGCTGGCGGAGGCAGGCGGCGAGCAGGGCTCCGGCCGCCTCGGCGGCGTCGCTCCCGTAAGGATGGCCGGCTGGGGCCCCGGGCCAGAACAGCAGCCAGCGGATGGCACCGGACCCCCGGCAGGATGCGCCCGCCCGGTCATCGGCGAAGTAGTGCAGCAGGTGGGCGGCGGCCACCAGGGCGTGATGCTGCTCGGCGACGAGCGTGACCCGCTCCGCCACCCACGGATCGGTGATGGTCTCGCCCGGCTGCCGCTCCAGATGGCTGAGCACGGTGGCGACCGACGCTCCCGCGCCCGGCACGACCGCCGCGGCATGCGCGTTGACCAGGGCGGTGAGCTGATCCCGGTCCCGGCGGTGAAATGGGCGCACGTGCGTGGATGACATGGCCGACCCCTCGATCCAGGCAGGAAGAATCCGGAAAGGGCCGCTACCAGTGCGGTACGCCAGCACTGTAACACCGTCCGGCGGGGACTCAGGAGAGGTGGAGGGCCTGGTGGGCGCCGGCCACGATGACGGCCAGCCCGGCGGCCGCGGCCAGCCACCCGAGGCGGCGGCGTGACCCCAGCAGGATCAGCGTGCCGAGCAGGTAGACCTCGTCGATGGACCGCAGGTCGGCGTGCCCGGACCAGACGTTCGCCGACAGCGCGCCCAGCTCGACGACGTACAGCACGAACGCGAGCCGCTCGTACCGCAGTCCGGGTGCGCGCATGCAGGCCAGCGCCGCGGCGGTGCACGCGGCGAGCGCGGCTACTTCCAGGCACCAGATGCAGGCGGCTCCGGTGGGCGGCCAGAGCAGGCCCAGGTTCATCCGGACGGCGTCGGCGAACTGGCTGAACGGGAGCCCGGGGCTGGAGTTGCTGGCCGCGCTGTCCATCAGGATGACCGAGCCGGTGGCCTGGCGGAGGACCAGCTGCCAGGCCGCGAACATGACCACCGGCACCGTCCAGGCCAGGTCTGCGGCGCAGGGGCGGGCGGCCCGGCGGACCCACGAGATGAGCCTGGTCAGGCCGAGCGCCAGCGGCACGAGCAGGACCGTCTCGCGGGTCAGTGTCCCGTAGCCGAAGGCGGCCCCGGCCAGCACGGGACGCCCGCGGCGGTAGGCGATGATCCCGCCGAGCAGGCACGCGGCCGCGACCGGCTCGGTCAGGTCGTTGCCTGCGCTCATGAAGAAACCGAAGTAGCCCGCAAGCAGCAGGCCCCACAGCGCGTGCCGTCCCGCGTCCCGGGCCAGCGTCCCGCCGGCCAGGCCGACGGCCGCCAGCGCGAGGACGTTGACGGCCACCAGGGCCACCGGCACCCAGGCGTGCTGCCCGGCGGACACGATCCAGGCCAGCGCGGGATAGCCGATCCGCTGCATGCGGAACGGCGCGTCCATGGTGATGCCGAAGGCTGTCCGGTGCAGATCCGCCGGGTCGAGCGCCAGCCGGTAATAAAACTGCCCGTCGTAGCCGTTTCCCGGGAAAACCAGCAAACCTCGCGGAACGCCATTGCGCTGTGCGTATGGCCGGGCCGCCCGGACGAACCGGGTGATGTCCCCGCCGGCCGCCAGCCCGAGGCGGAGCAGCACGAAGGACACCCAGCCCGTGAGCGCGATCAGCCCGGCCAGCAGCGGCCGGTCCGTCCGGGCCCGCAGCGTCGCCCGGGCCGGGCCGGGCGGGGCGGCGACGCGCCGGGGCGCGGTGACAGGGGCCGCGGTGAGAAGGGAAGTGGCGGGCTGGGCCATGGCGCCGGATCATACCGGCGCCGCCGGCCCGGCCCGCGCATTCCGCGTCCGGGCTGCTAAGGCGGCCACCGGGCCTTAACCAGTTCCGTGTTGTTTCTGTGGCCATTTCATCGCACACTATGGGCACTGGGAGCACGGCGAGGGCGGCCGACGGCGGCTCTCGCCATTGGCGCGCGCAGCCTGGGCGGCACGGCGGGCCACCAAAGGGGGACCGTCAGTGACTCGTACTTCCGCTGCGGGCGGGGGCCTGGCCGGGCTCGGCCGCTTCGCGGCCCGGCATCCCAAGTCCATCCTCGCCGTCGCGGCGCTGTTCGTGACGGCCGCCGCGGTGTTCGGCAGCAGCGCAGCCGCCCATCTCAGCTCGGGCGGGTTCGTCGACCCCGGCGCGCAGTCCACCCGGGCGGGGCAGATCCTCGGCCAGACCTTCCGCTCTGAGGATCCGAGCTTCGTCGTGCTGGGCACGGCCAGCCAGGGCACGGTCAACAGCCCGGCGGTCCAGCGCGCCGGGCGCGCGCTGACCGCCATGCTGAACCACGAGCGGGGGATCGCCGCCGTCCAGTCGTACTGGGCCGTCCACCACCCGCACAACCCGGCGCTGCGGTCCCGGGACGGCCGCCAGGCCCTGATCCTGGCCTACGCCACCGGCGACGGCGGCGACCCAGACCGCGACCGCGCAGCGGGTCGCGACCCAGTCGATGACGATGGGCAGCCCGCCGCTGCGCGTCGTGGTCGGCGGGGCCGCCATCGTCAACGTGGAGGCCAGCAGCCTGATCAAGCAGGATCTGGTCAAGGCCGAGTCGATCGCGCTGCTGCTGACCCTGCTGCTGCTCGTGCTGGCCTTCCGCGGGCTCATCGCCGCGCTCCTCCCGGTGATCATCGGGGTCATCGCCATCGTGGGAACGCTGCTCCTGCTGCGCGGCCTGACCTCGGTGACCAGCGTGTCCATCTACGCGCTGAACCTCACCACGGCGCTCGGCCTCGGGCTCGGGATCGACTACTCGCTGCTGCTGGTGTCCCGGTTCCGCGAGGAACTGGCGGCCGGCCTGTCCACCGAGGACGCCGTGGCCGAAACAGTGCGCACCGCGGGCCGCACCGTGCTGTTCAGCGCCGTCACCGTCGCGGTGTCGCTGCTGGCCCTGCTGCTGTTCCCGGAGTACTTCCTCAGCTCGTTCGGCTACGCCGGGATCGCCGTGGTGGCGCTCGCCGCGCTCGCCGCGCTGTTCGTGGTGCCCGCGCTGCTCGGGCTGCTCGGGCCGAGGGTCAACCGCCTGTCGGTACCGCTGCGGCGCCACCCCAAGGCCGCCGAGGCCGGCTGGTGGCACCGCTTCGCGGCGTTCGTGATGCGCTATCCCGTCCGGATCACGGTCGCGGTGGCCATCCTGCTGGTCGCGTTCGTGCTCCCGTTCGCCGGTGTGCGGCTGGGCCAGGCCGACGACCGGGTGCTGCCCACGTCCGCGCAGGGCCGCCAGGTCGGCGACGCGCTGCGGGCCAACTTCGCCGCGTTCGACCCGGCGCCGGTGGACGTGATCGCGGTGGGCATCATGCCCGCGTCCCGCTGGGACACGATTGCCCGTTATGCCGCCACGCTGTCGGCCCTGCCCGGCGCCGCCGAGGTGCAGGCCGTGACCGGCACCTACGCTCACGGCCGCCGCATCGCCCCGCCGGTGCACAACTCGGCGCAGTTCGCGATGACCTGGGGGACCTGGCTCAAGGTACTGCCCGGCGCCGATCCCAACTCGCCGCGCGCCGTCGCCCTGGTGCACCGGATCCGGACCATGCGCGGGCCGTTCGCGGTCCTGGTCACCGGGCTCACCGCGCAGCAGGTGGACACCGTGGACTCGGTCTCCGCGCACCTGCCGCTCGCGCTGGCCGTGATGGCCCTGGTGACCTTCCTGGCCCTCTTCCTGATGACCGGCAGCCTGGTCATCCCGGCCAAGGCCCTGGTCCTCAGCGCGGCGTCGCTGAGCGCCACGTTCGGCGTCGCCGTCTGGGTCTTCCAGCAGGGGCACCTGTCCGGCCCGCTCGGCTTCACGCCGTCGGGCTACCTCGACGTCAGCACGCTGCTGCTGATGTTCTGCCTGGCGTTCGGGCTGTCCATGGACTACCAGGTCTTCCTGCTCAGCCGGATCCGGGAGGAATTCGACCTGCGCGGCGACACGACCGCCGCGGTCGCGATGGGCCTGGAGCGCACCGGAAGGATCGTGACCACCGCCGCGGCGCTGCTGGCCATCGTCTTCATCGCGCTGGGCACCTCCAGCGTCGGCTTGCTCAAGCTGCTCGGCGTCGGCATTGCGGTGGCCCTGATCCTCGACGCGACCCTGATCAGGGCCCTGCTGCTGCCCGCGCTGATGCGCCTGCTCGGGGACTTCAACTGGTGGGCGCCCGGCCCGCTGCGCTGGGTGCACGCCCGGATCGGGTTCTCGGAGTCGGCGGGCCCGTCCCCCGGGCTTCAGTGGGCCGCGGCGGGGGTCTCCGGTGCGGTCCCGTCCGCGCCTGCTCCGGCCGGTTCCATCCCGTCCGGTGCGGCGCCGTCCGGTGCGGCCCCGGCCGACACGGTCCCGCCCGGTCCGGTGCCTGCGGGGGACGGCGCGGCAGGCCGCCCCGAGGCCACGGAAGACAGCAGCGCCGACAGCGCCGCGGCGCCGCCGTCCCAGCCGGCGCCTGCCGCGACCGTCGCGCCCGCCGCGGAAAACCTGGCCGGCACGGCGGAGCTGCCCAGCATCGTGGCCAGCGCGGACACCCAGGAGGCCAGGTCGCCCGGCGGGACCAGCATCGCGGCCGACCCGGACACCTCCGCCAGCGCCGGGATATCGCTCGCCACCACAGGCACCCCGGACGCCATGGCCTCGAGCACCGGGAGCCCGAACCCCTCGGCCAGCGAGGGAAACGCGAACACCGACGACGCGCGGTACACCGCGGGCAGCGACTCCTCGGCCACCCCGGGAATGAGCCGCACCCGGGATTCCAGCCCCAGCTCGGCGACCAGCCCCGGCAGCGGGTCCGGGAAGCTCGGGTCGAAGTAGCCCACGATGACCAGCGAGACGTCCGCGGGCAGCGCGGCCAGCGCCCGCACGAGGATTGCGTGATTCTTGTGCGGGCGATGGGCGCCGACCGTGAGGATGAACCTGCGGGGCAGCTGGTACCGGGCGCGGGCGGCGGCCATGGCGCCCGGGGTGACCGCGGCGAAGGGCCGGACGTCGACGCCGTTCGGCACCAGGGTGGGGCGGGGGGCGGACGGATAGTGCTGGCGTATCTCGGCCAGGCTGGCGCGGGTCGGTGCCGTGGTGGCCGCCGCCCGGCGCAGCACGGCCCAGGTGGCCAGCTTCAGCCCGGCCTGGCGGGCCCGGCTGCCGGCGAAGCCCACGTCGCTCTCGATCGTGCAGTCGTGGATGGTCACCACGATCGGGCAGGGGCGGATGAACGGCGTGAACGTCGGATACGGCACGTAGAGCACGCCCGCGCCCGCCGCGCGGATCAGCCGGGCGAGTTCCCGGCAGCGGTGCACCGCGCCCAGCGTGATGTCCGTGTCGATCACGTCGGCGTGCGCGGGCAGCCAGGACAGCGGGAAGATCTGCTCCCGGCCGCCGTTGACGAGGACCCGCAGGGCGAGCCCGTCCGCGGGCCGGGGCATGTGCGCCGCCAGCTGCATCACCGAGCGGGCGATCCCGTGCGCGCCGGGAAAGGCGTTCACCCGCGCGTCGACCAGGATCGAGCGATCTGCAGTCATGTCCCCGCCCCACTGTCCATCCCGGCGGCGGCCCGTCCCGCGCGTGGCGGCTGCGTCCCGCGCACCAGGCCCCCGTCCGTCCCGGCAAGGGAACCATTGTGCCCGCTCCACTGATGATCGAGGCCTGCGGACTCGTGAAGTCATTCGGCTCCGCTACCGCCGTGGCCGGGCTGGACCTGAGTGTCCCGGCCGGAACCACCCTGTGCCTGCTCGGCCCGAACGGCGCCGGCAAGACCACCGCCGTCCGGATGCTGACCACCCTGCTGCGCCCGGACGCCGGCTGGGCCCGGGTGGCCGGCCACGACGTGGTGGCGCAGAGCCGCCTCGTGCGCCGCCACATCGGCCTGTCCGGCCAGTACGCCTCGGTGGATGAGTGCCTGACCGGGCGGGCCAACCTCATCATGATCGGCGAGCTGAGCCGGCTGCCGCGCCGCGCGGCCAAACGGCGGGCCGCCGAGCTGCTGGCCCGTTTCGACCTGGAGCGCGCCGCCGGGCGGGCGGTGCGCACCTACTCGGGCGGCATGCGGCGCCGGCTCGACCTGGCCGCCAGCCTGCTCGGCCAGCCCAGCGTCCTGTTCCTGGACGAGCCCACGACCGGGCTCGACCCGCGCAGCAGGCTGACCCTGTGGGACATCATCCGCGGGCTGGTCAGCGCGGGCACCACGGTGCTGCTCACGACCCAGTACCTGGAGGAGGCCGATCAGCTCGCGGACCGGATCTGCGTCATCGACGGCGGGCGGGTCACCGCGGCGGGCAGCCCGGCTGAGCTGAAGGCCGGGATCGGCTCCGCGCACCTGCGGCTGGTCCTCTGCGAGGCGGCCACCCTGGGCCGGGCCACGGAGATCCTGGCCCGGCACGCGGCCGGCCCCGTTCGCCGGCTGCCGGCCGGGGGCGGCCTGGAAGTGCCGGTCGTACCCCGGGGCGGCCTGGTCACCGAGGTGGTCCGGGCCCTGGACGCGGCGGGGATCCGGGTGGACGACATCGCCCTGCGGCAGCCCACCCTCGACGACGTCTTCCACGCGGTGACCGGTCCGGAGCGGGCCGCGTGAGCGCCGTCACCGACCGGCCGCCCGGCGTCGGCTTTCCGCCCGGCCCGGCGCTCCAGGCGGACCGCCCGGAGCGGCCGCCGGGCCCGCCGCCGTCCGCCGGGCCGGCCCCGCGCGCCGTGCGGGCCGCCCTGGAGTCAGTGCGCTGGGCGCTGACGGACGTGCGCGTGCTGACCTGGCGCACCCTGGCGCGGATCGTCACCACGCCCGAGCAGCTGCTCAACGTCACCGTCCAGCCGCTCATCTTCGTCCTGCTGTTCAGCTACGTGTTCAACGGCGCCATCGTCCTGCCCGGGCACGGGAACTACCGCGAGTACCTCATCGCGGGCATCTTCGCCATCAACATGGGCGGCACCGCCCAGGGCGCCGCCATCGGGCTGGCCGTGGACCTGTCCACCGGGCTCATCGACCGGTTCCGGTCGCTGCCCATGTCCCGGGCGACCGTGCTGGCCGGCCGTACGCTGGCGGATCTCGCCCTGACGCTGGTGGCGGCCGCGGTGACCGCGGCGGCCGGCCTCGCCGTGGGCTGGCGGATCCACACCGGGCCCGCCGACGTGCTGGCCGCCGCCGGCCTGGCCGCGCTGTTCGCCTACGCGTCGGCGTGGGCAGGCGCCGTCGTGGGGCTGCTCGCCCGGGGTGCGGAGTCGGCCCAGGCCGTGGGCCTGACCATCATCGTGCCCCTGTCCCTGACCTCCAACGCCTTCATCTCCACCGCCCGGCTGACCCCCTGGCTGCGGGACATCGCGAACTGGAACCCGGTCAGCGTGCTGGCGGCCGCCTGCCGCCAGCTGCTGGGCAATCCTGATCCCGCGGCGGCCATCCCGGCCTGGCCGATGCAGCACCCCGAGCTGGCCTCGGCGCTGTGGTCGGCGGGGCTGCTGGCCACCCTGGCCCCCCTCGCGGTGTGGCTCTACGTGCGCCGGACCCGGCGTTGACCGGCGCCCGCGGCGGCCCGGGGCGACGCTGATGCGCATCATGATCGTCACTGATCAGTACGCGCCGATGGTCGGCGGCGTCCCCACCGTGACCCGGACCCTCGCCCGCGGGCTGGCCGGCCGCGGGCACGCGGTGGCCCTGCTGGCGCCGAGCCCGGGGCGGCGCGGCCGGCCGGGCGCGGAAGGGCGCGCCAGCGTGTACTTCCGGGGCTCCCTGCCGTGGCCCTGGTACGACGGCATGCGGCTGGCCTGGCTGCCCGGCCGCGCCGCGCCGGGGCTCCTGGCCAGGTTCGCCCCGGACGTGGTGCACGTGCACTCGCCGGTGACCCTCGGGGTGACGGCCCGCCGGGCCGCCGCCCGGCTGGGCCTGCCCGTCGTGTACACGAACCACTACCTGCCGGCCAACGTCCGGCCCTCCCGCCGCCCGCGGCCACCCGGGTTCGACGCCCTCTTCTACTCCTACGTGGTCCGGTTCTCCAACCGGTGCACGCACGTCACCGCGCCGACCGTGACGGCCCTGCGGCTGCTCCGCGACCGCGGGCTGCGCGTGCCGTCACGGGTCATCTCCAACGGGGTCGACCTGCCCGGCCGCCCGCCCGGCCCGGGCGACCCGGGGCTCGCGGCCCGGTACGGCCTGCGCCCCGGCCGCCCGCTGATCCTGACCGTCAGCCGGCTCAGCCCGGAGAAGCGTGTCGAACGTCCTGCTGGACGCGGCGGCCCGGCTCACGGTGGACGCCCAGCTGGCCATCGCCGGCGCCGGGCCGGACGAAGCCAGCCTCCGGGCCCGGGCCGGCCGGCTGGGCCTGGCCGGGCGGGTGCGGTTCCTCGGCTTCGTTCCCGACGCCGACCTGGCGGGCCTGTACCGGCTGGCCGACGTGTTCGCCCTCGCGTCCGAGGCGGAGCTGCAGAGCCTGGCCACCATGGAGGCGATGGCCGCCGGCCTGCCCGTCGTCGCAGCCGACGCCTGCGCGCTCGGGGAACTGGTGGCCCACGGCCGCAACGGTTTCCTCGCCGCCCCCGGCCGCGCTGACCAGATCGCGGCGTACCTGGACGTCCTGGCCGCGGACCCGCGACTGCGGGACCGGATGGGCACGGTGAGCCTGCAGGCCGTCAGCGGCCACGAACGCGGCCGCGGCCTGGCGGAATGGGAATCGCTGTACCGCCTGCTGGCCGGGGCCGGCCCGGCAGGCCTGACCCGGTGACGAGGCCAGGGCCGGCGCCCGTGCCGCTGCTCTTCCTCATCGGCGACACCGGCGGCGGGCACCGCAGCGCGGCGCAGGCCGTGGTCCAGGCGCTGGACCGCGCCTATCCGGGGCGGTTCGCGCCGGTCATCTGGGATCCGCTGCGCGGCCCCGGCTCACCACTGCGGCTGCGCTGGCTGGTCAGCCTCTACGGCCCGTGCATCCGGCTGACCCCCTGGCTGTGGGGCCTGCTGTGGCGCAGTTGCGGCTCGCCGCGGACCCTCGGCTGGGCCCGCCAGACGCTGCTCGCCCCGGCCAACCGCAGCGTCGCCCGGGCGGTAGCCGCCACCCGTCCCGCGGTGATCGTGGCCTTCCACGCCTTTACCACGGAGCCCGCGGTGCGGGCCCGCGACCGCGCCGCCCCGGGGATCCCGGTGATCACCGTGATCACCGACCTGATCACCACCCACCTCGCCTGGCGGGACGCGGCCGTGGACCTCGTCGTCGTGCCCTCCGCCCCGGTCGCCCGCCGCTGCGGGCTGGACGGCACGCCGGAGAGCCGTTATAGGGAAATCGGGCTTCCGGTCGCCGCGGACTTCTCCGCCGCGCGCGCGGGCGGGCGGGAGGCGCTGCGCGGGTCGCTGGGGTTGCGGAGCGGCCGCTTCCTGGTGCTGGTCACCGGCGGCGCGGAGGGCTCGGGCGGGATCTACCGGCGCGCGGCCGCCATCCTGCGCGAGGTCGACGACGTGGACGTGGCCGTCATCTGCGGCCGGAACCGCAGGCTGCGCCGCAGGATGAACCGGCTGGCCGCGCGGGCTGGCGGCCGGCTGACCGTGCGGGGTTTCGTCGGCAACATGGCCGACTGGCTGCGCAGCGCGGACATCGTCGTGGGCAAGGCCGGCCCTGGCACCATCGCCGAGGCCACCTGCTGCGCCGCCCCGCTCGTCCTCACCTCCTACCTGCCGGGCCAGGAGGAAGGCAACGCCGCCTTCGTCGTCAGCGCGGGTGCCGGGCGGTATGCGCCGGGCCGCCGCGACCTGGTGGCCGAGATCCGCCGGCTGAGGCGTGACCCGGCGACGCTGGCCGCCATGCGGGCCGCCTCGGCCGGCCTGTCCCGGCCGGGCGCGGCGGCCGAGATCGCCCGGGTGCTGGCCGGCCTGGCGGGCGGCCCGGCGGGCGGGGGCCGGGAGTCCCGGCCGGGCCGGGAGGCCGCGTCAGGGCGGCCCCAGTACGTCCTCGGCGCGGTGGCAGGCGACCAGCCGGCCCGGCGCTACCGCCCGCAGCAGCGGGACCTCGGTGCGGCACCGGCTGACCGCTAGCGGGCAGCGGGGGTGGAACACGCATCCCGGCGGCGGGCTGGCCGCGTCGGGCGGATCGCCGGGCAGCACCAGCCGGGTCCGCCGGGCGGCCCAGTCGAGTTCGGGCACGGCGGACCGCAGGGCCTGGGTGTAGGGGTGCGCGGGAGACCGCAGCAGCGCCCCGGTCGGGCCGCTCTCCGCGATCCGCCCCAGGTACAGCACGGCCGTCTGCTCGCACAACTCGCTCACGATCGCGAAGTTGTGGGTGATGAGCAGGTAGGACAGCTTCCGCTCGGCCCGGAGCCGGCCGATCAGGCTGAGTACCCGGGCCTGGGCCCGGACGTCGAGCGCGCTGGTCGGCTCGTCCAGCACCAGCAGCCGCGGCTGCACGCTGAGGGCCCGGGCGATGGCGACGCGCTGGCGCTGGCCCCCGGAGAGCTGATGCGGGTAGCGGGCCGCGAAATCCGGGTCCAGGCCCACCTCGGCGAGCAGGTCGCGGGCCCGCCCGGCGGTCAGCCCGCGCGGCACCACGCGGTGCGCGGCCAGTGCCTCCCGGAGCGAGCTGCCGACCCGCATCCGGGGATCGAGGCTGTTGTCCGGGTCCTGGAACACGATCTGCACGGCGCGCCGGTAATCCTGCAGGGCCCGGCCGCGCAGCGGGGCGACGTCGGCTCCCTCGAAGCGGATCTGGCCTCCGCTGGCCCGGGCCAGCCGGAGCACGGCCCGGCCGATCGTCGTCTTGCCCGAGCCGCTCTCGCCGACCAGGCCGAGGCCGGCCGGCCCGGCGGCCAGCTGCAGGCTCACCCCGTCCACGGCCTGGACCGGGCCGTACCGCACGGACAGGCCGTCGATCTCCAGCAGCGGGCTCATCCGGCCGTCCCGTCCTGGGCCGTCCCATCCTGAGCTGGCGGGTCCGGGACCGTCCCGTCCGGGGCCGGCGGGTCCGGGGCCGGCGGGTCCGGGCCGGCGGTCCTGGGCCGGCCCGTCCTGGGGCGGCGGCACCGCGATCCGGGGGACCGCGGCCAGCAGTTCGGCCGTGTACGGGTGCTGCGGCGCGGACAGCACCCGGGCCGCCGGGCCCTGCTCGACGATCCGGCCGGCCTGCATGACCGCGACCCGGTCACACAGCTCGGCCACCACCGCGAGGTCGTGGCTGATCAGCAGGATCGACATGCCCTCGCGCTGGCGCAGGCCGCGGAGCAGTTCCAGTACCTCCGCCTGGACCGTCACGTCCAGCGCGCTGGTCGGCTCGTCGGCCAGCAGCACCCCGGCCCGCAGGGCCACGGCGAGCGCGATCGCGACCCGCTGCAACTGGCCGCCGGACAGCTGCGCGGGGTAGCGGTCCAGCAGGCCGGGCGGGAGCAGCACCTGGCGCATGGCCCGGGCCGCCGCCTCCGCCGCTTCCGCCTTGCTCATGCCGTGCAGCCGGAGCGCGCCCAGCACGACCTGGCCCACCCTGAAGACCGGGCTGAAGGCCATGGCCGGGCTCTGGAAGATCGCCGCGATCTGCCGTCCGCGCCGTGCGCGCAGGTCCCGCTGGGACAGGGCGGTCAGCTCGGTGCCGTCCAGCCGGATGCTGCCGCTGACGGTCGCGCCGACCGTGTGCGCGAGCCCGAGGATGGCCAGCGTGGTCATGGACTTGCCCGATCCGCTCTCCCCGGCGAGCCCGACGATCTCGCCCTCCCCGAGGGCCAGCTCGTCGATCTGCACGACCGGCCGGCTGCCGAACCGCACCTGCAGGTCGTGGAGGGCGAGCTTCACAGCAGCAGGCTCCGCTTCGGGTCCAGCAGGTCGCGCAGGCCGTCGCCGAGCAGGTTGAAGGCGAACGCCGTGACCAGGATGGCGATCCCGGGGAACGTCGCCACCCACCAGTCGGTAGTGAAGTACGTCTGCCCTTCGGACACCATCAGCCCCCAGTCCGGGGTGGGATCCTGCGCCCCGAGGCCGAGGAAGGACAGCGCCGAGGCGGTCAGGATCACCCCGCCCACGTCCAGCGACACCTGCACGATCAGCGGGGTGACCGAGTTGGGCAGGACGTGCCGCGCGATGATCCGCCAGCGGGGGATGCCCAGCACCCGGCAGCTGTCGATGTACGGCCGCCGGCGACCGAGGCGGCCTGGCCCCGGATGAGCCGCGTGTACCAGGGCCACCAGGTGGCGGCGATCGCGATGGTCAGGCTGGTCAGGCTGGTCGGCAGCACCGTGGCCAGGGCCAGGGCGAGCAGCAGGGACGGGAAGGCCAGGAAGATGTCGGTGACCCGCATGATCACTTCGTCGATCCAGCCGCCGAAGTAGCCGGCCACGATTCCCAGCGGGATGCCGACGGTGCACGCGATCAGCAGCACGAGGACGGCGACCAGCGGGGAGATCCGGGCCCCGTAGATGACCCGCGACAGCACGTCCCGGCCTACCTGGTCGGTGCCGAACCAGTGCTGCGCCGAGGGCGGGTGCAGCACGGAGAACGGATGCGTGGCGGTGCCGGCGTCGCCGGGGAACGGCGCGAGCAGCGGGGCCGCCACGGCGACCACGACGATCAGCGCGGCGGTCAGCCCGCCCGCCACCAGCAGCGGGTTAGCGCGCAGCCCGCGCCACAGGGCCCGGCCCCGCGGAAGGACCGGAGCCGGGATGGCGGCGGGTGAGGGCGCTTCGATCATCGCAGCCGGATCCTCGGGTCCAGCGCCGCCTGGATGATGTCGACGGCCAGGTTGGCGGCCACGTAGACCAGCGCGATGAACAGGGTCACGCCCAGGATGGCGGGCGTGTCGAGGGTGGCGACCGAGGCGGCCGTGTAGCTGCCGAGGCCCGGCCAGTCGAAGATCGCCTCGACCAGGAACGTGTTAACCAGCGAGTAGCCGAACACCAGCGCCACCGCCGAGGCCACCGGGTTCCAGGCCAGCTTCATCGCGAACCTGCTGTAGACGGCCCGCTCGCTGAAGCCCAGCGCGCGGATCATCTGCACGTGGGTCTCACCCACCGTGTCCAGGACCTGCGCCCGGACCATGCGGGCGATGAGCCCGGCCGGGTAAGCCGCGACGACCAGGGCGGGCAGCACGAGATGGGCCAGGATGCTGCCGAGCACCGGCCAGTTCCCGCTGATCGTCGCGTCGATCAGGCTGAACCCGGTCCGCTGGGCGAGCGGGTGGCTGAACAGCAGGCTGGGCGCGTACTCACCAGCGGCCGGGAGCACATGCAGCCGCTGGGAGAAGACCAGCTGGAGGATGAGCGCCATCCAGAAGATCGGCATGGACACGCCGAGGATGGAGCCGGCCCGGATGGCCTGGTCGAGCAGGCCGCCCTGCCAGCGGGCGGCCACCAGCCCGAGGGGCACGGCGACCGCCAGCGCGATGATCAGTGCCACGGTGACCAGTTCCAGCGAGGCGGGCGCCGCGGTCCCGATGTCGGACAGGACCGGCTGGTGGGTGTGGAGCGACAGCCCCCAGTTGCCGGTGAGGATGCCGCCGAAGTAGGCGAGCAACTGGACCAGGGGTGGCCGGTCCAGGCCGAGGAACCGCCGGGCCGCGGCCACCTGGGCCGCCGACGCGTGCGGCCCGGCCCAGGTGGCCGCCGGGTCGCCGGGGATCACCCGGGCGATCACGAACGTCGCGATGATGACGCCGGCGATCACTAGCGCGGCCAGGGCGACCCGGCGCGCCACATACCCGGTCAACTGCCAGTCGGCCTGAGGTTGTAGGCGAAGACGACGTTCGCGTAGGCCGGGTCAGGCTGGAAGCCGGTGAATGACGTGCGCATCGCGTACTGGTAGTTCACGTTGTAGAGCACGTCCAGCGGCGCCTGCTGCAGGACCTCGACCTGCATCGTCCGGTACAGCTGCACGCCGGCCGCGCGGTTGGTCGCCAGCAGCGTCTCCACCTGGTTGATCTGCTTGTCCAGCGCCGGGTTGGAGTAGTAGGAGAGGTTGAAGTACGGGGACTTCTCCGTCTGCAGCAGGTTGGTGAACCACGTGTACGGGTCGGCGTAGTCCGGCCACCAGTACTCAAGGAAGATGCTCTGGTGGCTGTCGCCCGACTTCGCCTTGGCCCACTGGGTCGGCCAGGCCAGCGACTGGGTGGCGAGGTTGATGTTCAGCTTGGCCAGGCTGGACTTCAGCAGCGTCACCACGACCTGCTCGTTCGAGTCGCCCTGGGTGTAGGTCAGGCTCAGGTTGAGCGGTTTCTTGCCCGGCCCGTACCCGGCCTGGTGCAGGAGCTGGACCGCCTTGGCCGGGTCGTAGTGATAGGCCGGCAGGTTGGTGAAGTGTCCGGGCAGGCCGGCCGGGACCAGCCCGCTGGGCGTGACCGCCGCCCCCTGCAGCGCGGCGACGATCCCCGGGTAGTTGATCCCGTAGGAGATCGCCTGGCGCTCGGGCAGGCTCAGCGTGTGCGCGTTGAGCTGGCCCAGCAGGTTCTGGAAGGACGGGACGCTCATGGTCGCGATACCCGCCTGGCCCTGGAACGACTTCCATAGCGCAGGGCTGATCTGCTCCACGAAGTCAACCTGCCCGGACCGCAGCAGCTGGGCGGCGGTGGTGTCCTGGGGCACGACCCGGAAGACCAGCTTCTTGAAGTGCGCGCCCTGCCAGCCGCCCCAGTAGCCGGGGAAGGCCTTGAGGACGACCTCGAACTCCTGGCCCTTGTTCCAGGTCTGCAGCGTGTACGGGCCGGTGCCCGCGTCATGCGGCGTGTTGAACCACTTGGTCAGCTTGGCCGCCGACCCCCCGCCCGCCGCCTGGGTGTCGTAGATGTACGCCGAGTAGGAGGCCGAGGCCTCCAGGTCCAGCGGTGAGGGGTACTTCAGGTGGAAGACCATCGTGGTGGTACTCGGCGTGTCGATGCTCTTCACCGCGGACCAGACGTACGCGGCCCCGCCGCCCAGCTTCTGCGTCCGCAGGATGGACGCCGCCGCGGCCTGCGCGGTCATCAGCCGCCCGGTGTGGAAGTGCACTCCCGGGCGGAGGTGGAAGGTCCAGGTCAGGCCGTTGGCGGACGAGGACCAGCTGGTCGCGAGCAGCGGCTTGATCGTGTGCGTGGCGGTGTCGTAGCGGGTGAGCGTCTCGTACATGTTGCTCATCGCCAGGATGCCGTCGGAGTACTCGGTCGCGGGGTCCCAGCCGTCGACCATCACCGGGGCGGAGGTGTCGTAGGTGAACACCTGGCTGCTGGCCTGCTGCTGGCCCGCCGGGGACGAGGAGCCGCCGCAGGCGGCCAGCAGCACCAGCAGTGCGGAGCCTGATGCCAGCAGGCCGGCGCGGTGGGGCTTCATGCCTTCCTCCGTGATCCTTTGTGTTCGTGCACCGTGTTAGGGAGTACTGCCGCCCAGGTCGCTAGGGGCCCGCGGGTCCGGCCCCGGCGGCCGGCCTGGCCGGGTGAGCCTGGGCCGGATGGTCCGGCAGGCCGCCGAGCGCGCCGGCCGCTTTCGCCCGGATCCGGACCGCCGGGGAGGTGAGGTAGGCCAGCGGGATCTCCTCCCGCTCGACGATCCGCACCGTCGCGGGGTCCGCCCCGGCGGCGACGGCGCGCTCGCGTGCTTCGCCGCACGCCTCATCGAGGGCCGCCTGCCTGCCGCCGGGTCCCATGTGGAAGATCCGGTCCACCTGGCCGCTGACCGACGCGATCGCCGCGCCCACGGCGTTGGCCGTGTCGAAGTGCTCGGGCCGGATGACCTCACTGACCCCCGGTATCTGGTCCGGGATCAGGATGCTGCCGCCGCCGACCGCGACGAGCACGCAGTCTTCCCGGGAGGTCTTCATCCGGTCGATCGCGTCGGCCAGCATGACGTCCGCCCGGGCCAGGGCGCTGTCGAGCATCCCGCGGTGGCGGCCCGCCAGCCCGGGGTCGCCGAGCAGCGCCCGGCCGGCCGCGACCGCCGCGTCGGTCAGCGTGGGGGTCGTCCCCCCGAAGACGAGGGCCTCCTGCTGCAGCAGGTAGCCGACGCTGCGCGGGCCGATCTGGACACCGTCGTCCTGCGCCGAGATCACGCTGCCACCGCCGAGTGCGATGGTGACCAGGTCGGGCATCCGGAAGTTGGTGCGGATGCCGCCGATCTCGACTCCCTGCGATGACTCCCGCGGGAAGCCGTTGACCAGCACGCCCACATCGGTGGACGTGCCGCCCACGTCGACGACCAGCGAGTCGCCGGTCCCGGTCAGGAAGGCCGCGCCGCGGACGCTGTTGGCCGGCCCGCTGCCGATCGTGAGAACCGGGTAGCGCAGGGCCTGGTCCAGGCCCATCAGCGTGCCGTCGTTCTGCGCGAAGAACGTGGTCGGCCGCAGCTGGTGCGCGGCCAGCGAGTCGTGCAACGCGATGGCCACGTCGCGGGCCACCCCGGCCAGGGCCCCGTTCAGGATCGTGGCGTTCTCCCGCTCCAGCAGGCCCAGCGAGCCGATCTCATGGCTGAGCGAGACGTGCACCTCGCCCAGCTCGCGCTTGACGATCTGACTGGCCTCCAGCTCGTGCCGCGGCGAGACCGGGGCGAAGACGCTGGTGATCGCGACCCCGTCGGCGGTGCCCGCGACCTCGCCGAGGAACCGCGCGATGGCGTCGGTGTCCAGCGGGGCCAGGTCACGCCCGTCGAATTCGATGCCGCCGCCCACGATCACCGCGCCGGCTGAGATGGCCTCGGCGAGGTCCGGCGGCCAGCCGAACATGGGCCGGATGCTGTGCGTGGCCGGCCCGCCGATCCGGATGACCGCTATCCGCCGCAGCTTCCTGCGCTCCAGCACGGCGTTCGTCGCGTGGGTGGTGCCCAGCATGACGTGGGTGATCCGCTGCCGGTCCGCATCCGGGGCGCGGAGCACGGTGTCGATCGCGCTGGTGATCCCGCCGGTGATGTCCGGCGTCCCCGGCACCTTGGCCTTGGCGATCACCCGGTCGGCGCCGTCCATGATCACCGCGTCGGTGTTGGTGCCGCCGACGTCGATCCCGAGACGGCAGTCAGGCGCGGGCACCGGCCAGCTCCTCCACGGGCAGGTAGTCGAAGTCATAGCCGAACGCCCGCGGTCCGGTGATCGCGATCCCCCGCTCGGTCCGCCACACCGGGTCGCAGGCGAAGGCGATCACGACCACCCGCTGGCCGTACTTGATCCGCTCCGTCGCGATCGCGTCCGCCGTCTCGCTGTCCAGCACCGAGATCAGGTCCGGCACGGAGGCCAGCAGCCGGCCCCGCTCCAGCGCGACCAGGTTCTCGTTCTGCAGTTCCAGCCGGACGAGGCGGCCCGTGTCCTCGCCGAGCCCCTCGATCACCACCGAGCCGCGGACGAAGCCGCTCGTGGTGTGCCGCTCCACGTCGGAGACCTTCCCGGTGACCAGGCGGAACGCGCCGATCTCGGCGATCAGCGCGGCGACCGGGCTGCCGGCCGCCCGGGTGATCGCCTGGCCGATCCGGATGGCCAGCGATACCGAGTTCCGTACCGTCGCGTCCCTCGCCTGCGCGGCGGTGAGCGAGAACTCGGTGGATGACGCGGCCCCGCCGAACTCCACGGCGGCCGCCCGTTCCAGGCGCTCCATCCAGTGCCCCGAGATGGCCTGGAAGATGACCAGGTTGCCGCGCTCGTCGGTCATCACCGCCGGGCTCGGCGAGATCCCGGCCAGCTGCATGGTGACCTGCGGGACCTCCGGGAAGGCGCGTCCCATGCCGTCCGCGTCGACCACCGGAAGCCCCATCCGAGCCGCCCAGGTGACCGGCAGCACGCCGTTCCCGCCGCCGATCTCCCCTGCCATCAGCGCAGCCACCCGGTGGCCGGTCAGGTACTCCAGATGGTCACGGAGGCGCTCTCCCTCGTCACCATTCTCGATCTTCTCGATGCTGACGGTCGGGGCGCCGATGCCCCCGCACGGCATGATCAGCGCGTCGCCGGGCAGTTCGTCCACGTCCACCAGGCGGGCCGGGCCGTAATCCTCGGTCGCCTGCAGGGCCTGGAGAAGGCTGAGATAGGTGTCGCCCCCGCCCCCGGCGCCGAGCACCGCGCAGCCGCGAGCTAAAGCGTGCAGCGCGTCAGGATCGAGGAGTCGCTTCACAGGGAGGCCAATACCATCCTGGCAGGCGGAGATAAAGCTATGTGTTAATCATCATAGTTCCCGATGTGCGGACACACCGGGGCTATTTCCACCGATCGGCCAGCTGCAGTTCGGTTTCCCTGATGAGGTCGCGCAGTTCGGCCGGATCCTGGCCGCGGACCACGCGGGGCGGGCTCGACAGGAGGCGCCGCGCGTACAGCAGCCCGGCGATCCCCCGCCAGACGTGCCAGCGGGGGAACTCGTGTCCGTAGCTCCACCAGTCGGGGTGCTCAGTGCCAGCAGTCATTAAATCGGTCGCGGCTTCCTTGTCCATCGGCTCTCCCTGGTACACCAGGGTCACAGCGCGTGCCCGGCGTTGCGGGCGCGTAACCCTTGATGCAAAGGATTGCAGTTGCGCCGCGGGACAGGAATGGGCGCAATGCACTGTGATCGTGACGGATGTGTGCAGGACGCATAAAGTGCCACCTGTGCACACGGTTGACGAGATCCTGGCCAGCTCGCCGCTGGCCGGGCTGCAGCGGGTCAGTGACGGTGGCGGCGGCCGGCGGGTAGCCCACGTGCGGCTCGCCGAGCGTTTCGCCGACCTGGATGATGCCACGGCGGACAGCCTGGTGGTGCTGTCCCGCGCGGCATCCGCGGAAGTTACCGACTACCGCCTGGACATGGGGCTGCGCTGGGCGGCGGTCAACCGGGTGGCCGCGGTCGCGGCCTTCTCCGCCGGGCAGTGGCGCCCGACGGTCACGGCGATGGACATCGCCGGGCGGGCCGGCATCGCCCTGATCTCGATCCCGGCCGGGACCGAGCTCGCCGGGCTGGTGCAGGCGATCGCCCGGGAGATCGGCGGCGGCGCCGGCCTGGCTCTCGGCCGGGCGCAGGAAGGGCTGAACGCGGTGCTCGCCGCGGAGGAGGCCAGCGCCGGCCTCGACGAACTCCGCGCCGCGGTGAGCCGGGCGCTCGGCACGGCCGTCGAATTCCGTCCCCGTGCCCCGGGTGCCCGTGCTCCGGGTGCCCGTGCTCCGGGTGACCGTGCTCCGGGTGACGGTGCCCCGGGTAGCGGCGCTCCCGGGCATCGTGGCGCGGGTAACGGCGGTCCCGTGCAGGCCCTGGACGGCGGCCTCGCGGCTGAGGTCGCCGTGCCGGTCGTCGTGAGCGATGCGACGATCGGCGACCTGGCCGCGCCGGACGCCCATGGGGACCTCGCCATCGCCGCGCGGCTCGTCCTGCACAGCGCCGCCGCGTCCGCCGGGCGCCATCTCGACCTGGCCCGGCGGGCCCGCGAGGTACCGGCCCGGTCCCGCAGCGAACTGCTGGCCGAGCTGCTGATGTCGGAGTCCGCGGTCAACGACGATCTGCTCGACCGGGCCCGGCAGCTGAACATCGCGCTGGGCGGCTGGCATGTCGCGATCCGGATCGAGGCTGACGATCTCGACGATGCCAGTGGATCCGGCCCCGGGGAATCCGGCCCGGACGAGGTACGCCGGTTCGAGCTGCTGGAGTCGGCGGGGCAGATGGCCCTCCAGGCCGCCGCCGCGGCCGGCGGTACCTGGCACCTGTCCCGGGTGGCCCGCGCCATCGTCCTGATCAAGATGACCTCGTCCGACCCGGGGCCGCAGGCCGGGGCCCAGGCCGCCCGGTCCGCCGCCCGCGCGCTGCAGCTCCTGGGCGAGCGGCTGCCCGCACTGTCGTTCCGGGCCGGGGTGGGATCGGCGCACGAGGGGACGGCCGGGCTCCGGGCTTCCGCGGCCGAAGCGCGGGCCGCGCTGTTCGCCGCGCGGGCGGCTCGCAAGCCTTCCGGGGTCGCCGCGCACGACGCGGTCGGGGTCCAGCGGATGCTGATGGAGTGGTACGCCTCGGACACCGCCCGGGCCTCGGTGCGTGATCAGCTCGCCCCGCTGGAGAAGCTGGGCCCGTCCCGCGCCGACACGGCGATCAGGACCCTCGCCGCCTACCTGGACGAGCAGGGATCCATCGGCAAGACCGCGCAGCGGCTGCACCTGCACCGCAACGCCGTGACCAACCGGATCCGCAGCATCACCGAACTGCTGGATGTGGACTTCGAGGACCCCGACCAGCGGCTCGCTCTCCAGCTCGCCTGCCGCGCGCGGCTGCTGGGCTGACCCTCCCGGCGCGGGTCCGCCCGACTCGGCCCTGAGCACGTACGCCTCGCAGCGCCCCGGATTACCGCTAAGGTTCATCGTGGCCTCCCGGCCGATGCCGTTCATCACGAATGGGCGGCGCGCCGGGAGGTAACTCATCGCCGATCGTGGAAGGCTGAGACGGCTAATGGGCAGGTCAGGGGATTCCCAGTGAAACGGGACCCCGGGGGGCAGCTTCGCGGTTTCGCTGCTCATTCTGAGTGACCCATCTAGTGGTGATTCGTAACCGCGTTGTTCGGGTAAGGTGCCCTTTGGCTGGCAGGAGGCAGATCACTTGGTATCGAAGATCATAGGTTGGGTTGTCATCATCCTGATCGTCGTCTGGGTTCTGTCCAACCCCTCGGGCGCGGGCAGCACCGTGCACGGCTGGATTACGGGCATCATCTCGTTCTTCCAGCACCTGGCAAGCGGCTGACGTACGGCGGGCCCGCCCGCCGTATTTCCCGTTGCGTTCCTGCTGGCTCTGGCCTGCCCAGCGAGCTGCTCACGCTGGCGAGGACGGCGAACATCGCGCAGGAGATCCTTGGCTTCCTCCTCGCTGATGGCGAGGGCGAAGGCGCAGCGGAACTGGTCGTAGGTCAGCGGCCCGGCCCGGTGGTGGCTGGCCGGGCGGCCCAGGACCGGCGCGGCCCCGCACGTGGCCCGCTTCCCCCGAAGACGCAGGCCCACCGGTCCCCGCTGCCCGGCCGCCGCCACAGGCCGTGAACGAACGCCACCGGCGCCAGGCCGGACGCGTTCGCCGTGGCGATCTGTTCTTGTTCGTGTTCGGTGATTACGGTCATGACGCCACTGTCCTGCCGGCGGCCGGGCTTATCCCGGCGCGTTAGTCCAATGTCCCGCCATGACCTTTGGCCAGATCCTGAGAACCCTCCTATGGCAGGCGAACTCCAGTCGGTTGGGCCCGGCCCAGGGACAAATCGCGACACCCGGCAGTAGTCGCTTATGCCAGGGATGGGGAGGTCGGCGACGGCGTGGTCGGTGTTGGGGACGGCGTGGTCGGTGTTGGGGACGGGGTGGTCGGTGTTGGGGACGGCGTGGTCGGTGTCGGGGACGGGGTGGTCGGGGTCGGCGACGGCCGAGGCGGGCTGGACGCAGTCGGGCTGGGCAGGGGCTGGCTTGACGCCGGTGATGGCCCGACCGGTGACAGCGCCGGCGGCGGGGAGGTCGTGCCCACGGGCTGGGTGGCCGGCCGCTTGCCTGCCCCGGACCGATGGTGCTGCGCTGACCGGTGAGGCCGCAAATCGGCGTGCTCTTGCTCGTGCCTGGTACTTACTGCGCTGGGGCCGTTAACGGGTGTGTGCACCAGCCGGGCCACAAGAAGGCTTGCCGCCACGACCACACCCAGATAGGTGGCTACCAGTACGGGTAGTTGCGCGTAGCGCCGGACGGTGGCCAGCATCCCGGGCCGCTGGCTTCGCGGGGCTGGCCCACGTTCGGGGTAGGCCGTAGCTGGTGCGCGGAGAGGTGTCCAGAGCTGATCCCTGACGACCGGAATCTCATCCGTCGATGGATCGCTGGGGTCCGTTCCGCTGCCCGGCCATTCACCCATTACGGCATCTATCCCCCCATATCACCCATTTCGTCCTTCTACCTACCCGCCAAGTGGTGATGTTAACGGGCCAGAGGGGTTCGCGTAACCGCGCGGACGCCGGGCTCTTTGGCCGGATCTGGCGGAGCGCTGCGCACGGCGACGCGCAGACGGAACGAGGCCCGTCCCTCATCACGAGAAACGAGCCTCTGACCTGCTAAGACCTTCTGGTCGGGGTGGCCGGATTTGAACCGGCGGCCTCTTCGTCCCGAACGAAGCGCGCTGCCAAGCTGCGCCACACCCCGCCGGCCAGTTCGGGAGCCTGGGCCCCCGGGGCGGCCGATTTCCCCGGAACCTCCGGCAGTCTAGCCGATCCGCGGCACCAGCGTGAGCAGCGTGGCCTCCGGGCGGCAGGCGAACCGGACCGGGGCCCACGGTGAGGTGCCGAGCCCGGCCGATACGTGCAGCCAGGGCCGGGTATCCGGCTCCCCGGGGAGGGGCGCAGCGGCCGGATGCCGGTGCAGCCCGCTGACCCGCTCCCGGTCGATGCCGCAGTTGGTGACCAGGGCCCCGTACAGCGGGATCCGGAGCTGGCCGCCGTGCGTATGGCCCGCCAGCAGCAGGTCGTAGCCGTCCGCGGCGAACTGGTCGAGGACCCGCGGCTCCGGCGAGTGCAGCACGCCCAGCCGCAGATCCGCGCCGGGATCCGTCGGGCCGGCGATCTTCTCGTAGCGGTCGCGGTTGGTGTGCGAATCGTGGACCCCGCCCACCTCGATGTCGAGGTCTGCGGCCTTGACCCGGCCGCGGCGGTTGTTCACGTCGAGCCACCCGGCCGCGGTCATCCCGGCCCCGAGCTCGGCCCAGGGCAGGTCCGGGACGTCCCGGAGGTGCTCGTGGCTGCTGTCCCGCCATAGGTACCGCAGCGGGTTCTTGGGAGCCGGGGAGTACAGGTCGTTGGACCCGTACACGAACACGCCGGGCCGGTCCAGCAGCGGGCCGAGGGCGTCCAGGAAGGGTTCGACGGCCTGCGGGTGGGCGATGGAGTCGCCACTGTTGACCACCAGGTCAGGTGCGAGCGCGTCCAGCGACCTGACCCAGGACATCAGCCGGTGACGGCCGGGCGTCAGGTGCATGTCGGAGATGTGCAGCACCCGCAGCGGCGCCGTGCCGGCCGGGAGGACAGGGACGTCGTACCGGCGCAGGGCGAACCAGTTCCGCTCGGCGACCGAGCCGTAGGCGAAGGCTGCCCCGCCCAGAACGGCCGCGGTCCCGAGGGCCTGGAGGGCTCGTGATCGCATCCCACTATGGTGCCATGCCCGTGCCGTGCCCGGTCCGCGACGAAGCGCGCTGGGCGGACGGGCCCCGCGGGCGGTTCGTTATCTGGTCTGGGGCAGGAGCACGGCCGGCCGGCGGGCGGGCAGGGCAGGATGAGAGCCATGGCAGCACTCAAGGATCAGCTGCGGGCCGACCTGACCGCCGCGATGAAGTCCCGTGACGAGGTCCGGACCCGTACCCTCCGCATGGCCCTGACCGCCGTGTCCACGGCGGAGGTCGCCGGGCGCACCTCCCGCGAGCTCAGCGACGATGAGGTGATCACGGTGCTCACCAAGGAGGCCAAGCGGCGGCGGGAGGCCGCGGAGGCCTTCGCCGCGGCCGGGCGGACCGAGCAGGCCTCGGCCGAGCGCGCCGAGGGGGAGGTGCTGGACGGCTACCTCCCGTCCCAGCTGGGCGACGACGAGATCGCCGCCATCGTGGCCGCCGGGATCGAGCAGACCGGGGCCAGCGGCATGAAGGCCATGGGCCAGGTCATGAAGGTGGTCGCGCCGCAGACCGCGGGCCGCGCCGAGGGCGGCCGGGTGGCCGCTGAGGTCCGCCGCCAGCTCGGCCGCGTCGGCTAGTCACCGCAGGTCAAACCCGTAAATCCGCGCTAACGGGCCCCGCCGGGCCCTCCCCCCGGTGCCGGGAGGTGGGCGGCTAGTGAGTGGGCGGCCCGCCGCCGGTGCCGCCCCCGCCAGGGCCGTTCCCGCCAGGGCCGTTCCCGTTCCCATTCCCGTTGCCGTTCCCGCCCTTGGGAGGCTTCTTCGGGGACGGGTTGTTCACGCCGGTGCCCATCGACCAGAGTTCACCCGGGATGTCAGCCATGGTGAAGCCCTGGGCCGGGTTGGCCAGGTTCGCGTGCAGGAACGTCATCTGCCAGGTGTGCGCGGGCGCGTTGGCGCCGAACATCTCGCCGGGGCAACCTAGCCGGTAGCAGGAGCCGGGGATGCCTGACATCGGGAACTTGACCGGGTCGGTGGGGTTGAACACGGACACGTAGCCGGCCAGGTCCGGGGTGTAGCCACCGAAGGCGGCGAAGTCAAAATTGTCCGACGTGCCGGTCTTGCCTGCGGCCGGGCGCCCGATGCCCAGCCCTCCCGCGGTCCCCACGGTCAGCACGCTCTGCAGGACGTAACTGGCCGCGTCGGCGACACCGGCCGGGATGGCCTGATGGCAGTGCGGCTTCTGCACGGGAAGCCGGGCCCCGGTCCCGGTAATGACCCGGGCCACGGCGACCGGCGTGCAGTACATGCCGCGGGCGGCGACCGTCGCGTAAGCCGCGGCCATGCTCATCGGGGACACGTTGACTGAGCCGAGGGTGAACGACGGCAGGTCATCGGCGGGCGGCTGGCCGTGGTCCCATTTCAGCAGCGACTGGCCATCCGCCCGGGTCACGCCGAGCGCGACGGCCGTCTTGACCACGTTGCACAGGCCGACCTTGCGCTCCAGCATGGCGAAGTACACGTTCACCGACTGAGCCGTGGCGTTGTACAGGGTGAACGCGCCCTTTTCCCCCGTCGAGTCGTTGACCAGCTGGTAGGGGGTGACGATCGGCTCACCCTTGCAGTTGGTGTAGCCGGACAGCGTGGCGGGGGTCTGCACGGTCTGCGCGAAACCGAACGGCACGCCCTGCTGCAGGGCGGTGAGCAGGGTGAACAGCTTGGACGAGGAGCCGGTCTGCACGCCGACCCCGCCGTCGTACTGCGAATTCACCGCGTAGTCCTCGGTGGTCTGGTTCTTCCCGGTGCCGTAGGAGCGGTCGTTGGCGATGGCCAGGATGTGCCCGCTGCCGGGCTGGATGAGGACTTCGGAGTCCGCGTTGGCGCCCGGGTTGGCCCCGTTGGGGGGCTGCGGCACCATGAAGTTCACCGCCTGCTTGGCCGCGCGCTCGTCCTGCGCGCTGAGCGTGGTGTAGATCTTCAGGCCGCCGCTGGTGTTCAGGGTGTTCCAGGCCTGGGAGAAGGCGTTGTCCTGCTTCAGCAGCGAGACCACGTAGTCACAGAAGAACGCGGCGCTCTTGGCCGAGCCGCTGGTGCAGCCGGTCTGCAGCGGAGACAGGTGCAGGCCGAGGGGCCGCTTGCCGACGGCCACCGCGTGCGCCTGGCTGATCATGTGCAGCTGGGCCATCCGGGCCAGCACCACGTTGCGCCGGTGCAGCGCGGCCGCCGGCTCGGTCACCGGGTTGTCGGCCGAGGGGTTCTCCACCATCCCGGCCAGCAGGGCGGCCTGGGGCAGGGTCAGCTTGGCCGCAGTGGTATCGAAGTACCGCTCGGCGGCGGCGCCGACGCCGACCGCCTGGTTGCCGAAGAACGTGCCGAAGAAGGCCGCGTTGAGGTAGCCGGCCAGGATCTGGTCCTTGGGCATCTTGTTCTCGACCTGGATGGCCAGCCGCAGTTCCTTGATCTTGCGGCTCAGGGTGTCCGAGGCAGCCTGCTGGGCCATCGCGGTGTTCGGCGCGGTGAGGATGAGGGCGTTCTTCACGTACTGCTGGGTGAGGGTCGAACCGCCCTGGACCGGCTTGTGCTCGACGTCGTTGACCAGGGCGCGCAGGGTGCCCCGGATGTCGATGGCCCCGTGCTGGTAGAAGCGGGAGTCCTCGATGGCCACGATGGCCCGGCGCATGACCGGCGAGATCTGGTTGAAGCTGACCGGCTCCCGGTCGATGCCGCGCGGGTAGAAGTAGGCCAGCAGGCGGCCCTGGCTGTCGAGGAGCTCGGAGCGCACCGGCAGCTGGCCGATGACCCCGGTCTTCATGTTGTTGAACTTGTTCGCGGCGTTCCGGGTCACGAGCCCGACCGCCCCTACCGCGGGCACCACCAGGGCGCCAGCCAGCAGTCCGGCCACTGCGGCCAGGAGCAGGACCCGGCCGACGATACCGGCCCGTCCGATCAGTCCAGGTGTCAACACGGTCCTCAGGGTACGCCCTGCCGCTTGCGCAAGATGTCCGCTCGCGAGAGGCTAGTTTGCCGCGCGGGAAGGTGACCACTCGGCAGGCATGGCATGGCCCAGGCGGGCTATGCGCTAAATGGGCCCAACGGGCTCTGGCGCTGACCCCCTGATCTTCCGTAAGTTACTTTTCCGCAGCACCGACAACGGAAACAGGCGTGAAAGCGTCTGCCCCCTGGACCGCAGGTGAACGCCATCCGGCGTGGCGACCTTCCGGGCCGTGACGATCAGGAGGAGTGGGCCACATGTGGATCACAGACTGGACCGCCCGCGCCGCATGCAAGGGAACGGACCCGGACGAGCTCTTCGTCCAGGGTGCGGCGCAGAACCGGGCCAAGCTGATCTGCCGCGGCTGCACCGTCCGCACCGAATGCCTGGCCGATGCACTGGACAACCGCATCGAGTTCGGCGTCTGGGGCGGCATGACCGAACGTGAGCGCCGGGCTCTGCTCCGCCGCCGTCCCGACGTGACGTCGTGGCGGGAGCTGCTTGAGCACGCCCGCAACCAGTACGAGCGCACCTCGGACGACGAACTGGTTGCCAGCTGACCAGCCGGATGAAATCGCTCAGCGAGCAGCGTCGCTAGCTGAGCCTCACCCCCCGGGCGAGTTCCTTCCCCACCGAGCGCAGGCCATCGAGGTCGTGGACGTCCTCTGGCTGCGCGGGAACTTCGGCCATCGGGATCACCGGGTGAGCTGCTGAGAAGCTTTCTTCCAGCCGACGCTCCCGCTCAGCCAGCTGCATCCGCTCCGCGTGCAAGCGCAGCGCGGTCGCGGTGAGCGGATGACGTGAGGTGGCCGCGGCCGCGGCGCGCGTCCCGGGCAGGTCGCGGGCGCCCGCTTCTGGGCTGGCGAGGCCGTTCTCGCCCCCGTGCCCGTTTCGCGTCTGGCCGTCTTCCCAGGCGTCAAGCGGGCCGTCGTCGGGCCCGGGTACCGGCTGCAGCACCTCGGCCGCGGCCATGCTGCGCGCGGCCGACAGGTGGGCCGCGGGCGAGCGGTGCACCCGGTTGACGATCAGGCCGGCCAGCGGCATCTGGTCCGAGGACAGCCGGTCCACGAAGTACGACGCCTCACGCAGCGCGTCCGGCTCGGGGGTGGCGATGACCAGGAACGCGGTGCCGGGCGCCTGGAGCAGCCGGTAGGTATCATCCGCCCGCTCCCGGAAGCCGCCGAACATGGTGTCGAACGCCGCGATGAAGGTCTGCACGTCGCGGAGCATCTGGACGCCGATGATCTTGGTGATAACGCCGGTCACCATGGTGAAGCCGGCCGTCATGAACTTCAGGTACGCCCGGCCGCCTGCTTTGGTGGGCGCGCTCAGCAGCCGGATCAGCCTTCCGTCGAGGAACCGTCCCAGGCGCTGCGGGGCGTCCAGGAAGTCGAGGGCCGACCGGCTCGGCGGGGTGTCCACCACGATCAGGTCCCACTCGTCCGCCCGGCGCAGCTGGCCGAGCTTCTCCATGGCCATGTACTCCTGCGTGCCGGCGAAGCTCGAGGACAGCGACTGGTAGAACGGGTTGGCCAGGATCTGCGCGGCCCGGTCCGGGTCGGAGTGCGCCTCGACGATCTCGTCGAAGGTCCGCTTCATGTCCAGCATCATCGCGTGCAGGCTGCCGCCAGCCGCTTCAGCCGCCGCACTGTTGCTTGTCGCACCGGGGACCGGCCGCGGGGTGTTGTCCAGCGACGACAGGCCCATGGACTGCGCGAGGCGCCGGGCCGGGTCCACGGTGAGCACGACCACGTGCCGGCCCCGCTCGGCGGCGCGCAGGCCCAGGGCCGCGGCCGTCGTGGTCTTGCCGACCCCGCCCGAGCCGCAGCACACGATGATCCGGGTCCGCGGGTCATCCAGCAGCCGGTCCACCTCGAGGGCTGGCCCTGCTCGCATCAGGCCGCTCCTTGCTCGCGCAGCGCCGCCGCCAGCCGGTACAGCCCGGCCAGGTCCATCTGGTCCGTGATCAGCGGGAGGTCGTAGCACGGCTGCCCGGCCCCGGCCACCAGGGCCCGCTGGGCCCGCTGGGCGAGTTCCTCGCGCGCGTGCTCGGTCAGCTCCGCGGCCAGGCTGGCGGCCAGCCCACGGCGGTCCTCGAGGCCGGCCGCCTTGAGTCCGGTATCCAGCTCATGCTGGTCCAGGGTCCCGTCCGCCGCCGCCTGCAGCTGCTCCTCGGCCAGGTCCACCGGGCGCACCATGTTGATCATGATGCCGCCGAGCTGGAGGCCGCCCTGGGCGAGCCCGCGCAGCTCCGCCACCCCGTCCAGGGTTTCCTGGACCGGCATCTCCTCCAGAACTGTGACGAAATGCACAGCGGTCTGGGGTGACTTGATGACGCTCTGCACGGTGTCGGCGTGCCCGCGGATCGGCCCCACTTTGGCCAGTCCCGATATCTCGGTGGCCACGTTGAGGAAATTGCCGATCCGTCCGGTGGGCGGGGCGTCCATGACCACCGCGTCGTAGTACAGCCGCCCGCCGGACCGGCGCCGGGTGGCCTCCACGGCCTTGCCGGTCAGCAGCACGTCGCGCAGGCCCGGGGCGATCGTGGTGGCGAAGTTGACCACGCCCAGCCGGGTCAGGGCGGTCCCGGCGTGCCGGAGGTTGTAGAACATCTCCAGGTACTCGACCAGGGCCGCCTCGGGGTCGGCGGCCAGCGCGTAGACCTCCCCGCCGGGCAGGGTCGGCGTGGCCGGGGCCACCGCCACCCGCCGCTCCGCGTAGGGCAGGGGCGGGGAATCGAATAGCCGGGCGATGCCCTGGCGTCCCTCGACTTCCATGAGCAGCACCCGGCGGCCGCCGGCCGCGAGTGCGATGGCCAGTGCCCCGGCTACCGTCGTCTTGCCTGTCCCGCCCTTGCCGGTGACGACGTGCAGCCGGACGCCTTCCCAATCCGTGTCCCGCGGCCTCACCCGAACGAGGCTATCGCCGCCCGGCCACCACATCCTCCGGGAGGAGCGGATCCCGCGGGAGCGGCGGAGCGTCCTGCGGGGCAGCGGGAGCATCGTCGGGCAGCAGCGGAACGGCCCGGCCGGCCGTTTACTGGCGTGCGTCCCGATTGTCATTAGGCTGGAGTAGAAAGGGTCTGACGGCGGGGAACCTCAGCGATGAGAAGAGGTGTGTCCGATGGTCGCAGCCCTGATTGTCATCCTCGTGCTGATCGTCCTGGCGGGCGCGACGGTGGTAGGGCGCTCACTCCGGGTGGTCCAGCAGTATGAGCAGGGCATCGTGTTCCGGTTCGGCCGCGTCCTGCCCGGGACCCGCGGTCCGGGGCTGACCATCCTGCGGCCGGTCGGCGACCGGATGCAGAAGGTCAACATGCAGATCATCGCCATGGCGGTTCCCGCCCAGGAGGGCATCACCCGGGACAACGTCAGCGTCCGGGTGGACGCCGTGGTGTACTTCCGGGTCATCGACCCCATCAAGGCGGTCGTGAACGTGCAAAATTACATGTTCGCGGTCAGCCAGCAAGCGCAGACCTCGCTGCGCTCCATCATCGGCCAGTCCGAGATGGACCAGCTCCTCGCCGAGCGGGACACCGTCAACCGCGAACTGCGCCGGATCATCGACGAGCCGACCGAGGGCCCGTGGGGCATCCGGGTCGAACGGGTCGAGCTCAAGGACGTGAACCTGCCGGAGGGGATGAAGCGGTCCATGTCCCGGCAGGCCGAGGCCGAGCGGGAACGGCGGGCCAGGATCATCTCCGCCGACGGCGAGTACCAGGCCTCCAAGCGGCTGGCGGCGGCGGCCAACGTGATGGCCCGCGACCCGGCCGCGCTGCAGCTCCGGCTGCTGCAGACCGTGGTCGAGGTGGCCGCGGAGAAGAACAGCACGCTGGTCATGCCGGTGCCGGTCGAGCTGCTCCGGTTCTTCGACCGGATGGCGCCCGGAATGGCCGAGTCGCAGGGAGTGGCGCCGCCGCCGGCGGACACCGGGGACGCCGAGCTCGCGGCGGCCGAGGCCGCGGCCGAGGTCGGCGGGGCCGAGGAGGTGCCCGGGATCGCCGACGCTCCGCTCGCGGAGATCGCCAACGCGCCGCTCCCGGAGATCCCCGAGGCGCCCGTGCCCGAGCTGGACGAGTCGGTCATCCCGCCGGTCCCGGGGGCGGTGCAGGCCCCGGACGCCACCGCGTCCCCGGGGACCGCGGGCCCGCCCCCTGGCGACGGGCAGGAAGGGCCGAACGGCAGCAGGCTGTAGCTCCCGCCTGGCCTGAGTGCGGGCCGCCCCCCGCCCGCTAGGGTGTCGCCATGGCGAAATGGGAGTACGCGACGGTGCCGTTGCTGGTGCATGCGACAAAGCAGATCCTGGACAACTGGGGCGACGACGGCTGGGAGCTGGTGGCGCTGGTGCCGGGCCCGAACCCCGAGCAGCTGGTGGCCTACATGAAGCGGGCCAAGGACGAGTCATGACGCCCGGTCCCGCCGCCGGGGGCAGTTCCCCGGAGGAGCGGCTCGCCGCCCTGGGCCTCGCGCTCCCGGTGGTGACCCCGCCGCTGGCGGCCTACGTGCCTGCCGTGCGCACCGGCCCGTATGTCTACACCGCGGGCCAGCTCCCGCTGGTCAACGGTGCGCTGCTGATGACCGGCAAGGTCGGCGCGGAGGTGGGCGTGGCGGAAGCCGCGGCCCTCGCCCGGGTCTGCGCGCTCAACGCGCTCGCCGCGGTGGCGTCGGTGGCCGGCGGCCTGTCGGCCGTGGTGCGGGTGGTCAAGGTGACCGGGTTCGTGGCCAGCGCGCCGGACTTCACCCAGCAGGCCCAGGTGGTCAACGGCGCCAGCGAGCTGCTCTTGGAGGTGTTCGGTGAGGCGGGCCGGCACGCCCGCAGCGCCGTCGGGATGGCGGTCCTCCCGCTCGACGCCCCCGTCGAGGTCGAGCTGATCGCCGAGGTCGGTGACGCACGCGGTGACTGAACCGGCCAGCACGGGACCGGCCAGCACTGAACCAGCCAGCACTGAACCAGCCAGCACGGGACCAGCCCGCACGGGACCGCCGGACCATGCGATCCTGCGCCTGCCACCCGCCCTGGCCGAGCAGGCCCGCGACGTGCTGAGCGGCAGGAAGCCCCCGGTGGTGCCGCGCGACGCCGCCTCGGTGCTGCTGCTGCGGCCGGTCACCGCGGACCCGGCCCGGCCTGGCCTCGAGGTCTACATGCTCCGCCGGGCCCGCTCCATGGCCTTCGCCGCCGGGGTGTTCGCCTTCCCGGGCGGTTCGGTTGACCCGCGCGACTCCGAGGAGGGCATGGCCTGGGCCGGGCCGGGCCCGCAGGAATGGGGCCAGGCACTGGACGCGCCCGCCGCCCTGGCGCGGGCCCTGGTGTCCGCCGCGGTCCGGGAGACGTTCGAGGAGTCCGGCGTGCTGCTGGCGGGCCCGGACACCAGCAGCGTGGTCGCGGACACCAGCGGCCCGGACTGGGAGGCGGACCGGCAGGCCCTGGCGGATCATTCGCTGTCCCTGGCCGGCCTCCTCGGCCGCCGCGGCCTGGTGCTGCGCTCCGACCTGCTGCGCCCCTGGGCGCGCTGGATCACCCCGGTCGTCGAGACCCGCCGGTACGACACCAGGTTCTTCATCGCCGCCATCCCGTCCGGCCAGCAGACCCGGCACGTCGGCGGCGAGGCCGATCAGGTGGCCTGGTGGCAGCCGGACGCCGCGATCCGCGCCGCCCGCCAGCGCGAGCTGCGGCTCATGCCGCCGACCGCGGTGTGCCTGGCCCAGGTAGGGGCCTGCGGGCAGGTGGACGCGGCGCTCCAGGCCCGCCGTGACCTGCGGCCGGTGATCCCCGCGGTGGCCGATACCGGGGACGCGCTGTGGCTGACCGCCCCGCTGGACCTGGAGTACCCCCTGTGAGGACGGCCCAGTGAGGAGGCCAGCGGCGGCACGTGCGGACGGCAGCGTGAGGGCGGCAGCGTGACGGCCGCAGGCAGCCCCCGGCCGGTCGATGGCTCGGGCACCGCCCGGGCCCGCTGTGTGCTCGCCCCCAACCCGGGACTTATGACCCTTAACGGAACCAACACCTGGCTGATCGCCGAGCCAGGGTCTGCGCTGGCCATGGTGGTGGACCCGGGGCCGGACGACGAGGCTCACCTGGGGCGGGTCCGGGATCAGGCTGCCGCCGCGGGGCAGCGGATCAGCCGCATCCTGCTCACCCACGGCCACCTGGACCACTCGGCGGGCGCGGCCCGGCTGGGCGCCCTGACCGGCGCGCCGGTGCTGGCCGCCGACCCGGCGCTGCGGCGCGGCCCGGGTGCGCGCGGCCCCGGCGGGCCAGACAGCGCGCTAGGGCCGGGGGACGTGCTCACCGAGGCTGGCTGTGAGCTGCGCGTGGTGGCCTCACCCGGGCACACGGCCGACTCGGTCTGCCTGCTCCTGCCGGCGGACGGCGCCCTGCTCACCGGGGATACCGTGCTGGGCCGGGGCACTACCGTGATCGCTGGTGACGGCAGCCTGGCCGACTACCTGGCCACCCTGGACCGGCTGCGGGCGCTCGCCGACGAGCAGCAGCTGAGCACGCTGCTGCCCGGCCACGGGCCGCTGCTCGCCGACCCGGCGGGGGTGCTCGACTTCTACATCGCGCACCGGCGGGAGCGGCTCGCCGAGATCCGCGCCGCGCTCGCCGCCGGGGACCGGACCGGCGAGCAGATCGTCGCCCGTGTGTACGCCGACGTGGACCGGAGCCTCTGGCCCTTCGCCCGCTGGTCCGTGCGCGCCCAGCTCGACTACCTGGCCAGCCTGGGCGAACTGCCCCCCGGGGTCAGCCCCTGACCGGGTCAGCCCAGACGGGGGCCAGCGCCTGACCGGCAGCTGATCCCTGGGCCAGCCGACCGACCTCAGTGGGCGCGCTTGGCCAGCCGTTCCGCGTCGATGATCAGGACGGACTTGGCGGACAGGGTCAGCCAGCCCCGCGCGGCGAAGTCGGCCAGCGCCTTGTTCACCGTTTCCCGGGAGGCCCCCACCAGCTGGGCCAGTTCCTCCTGGGTGAGGTCGTGGTGGACCTGGAGCCCTTCCGCGGTCTGCTCGCCGAAACGGTCCGCCAGGTCAAGAAGGGCCTTGGCCACCCGGCCCGGCACGTCGGTGAATACCAGGTCGGCCATGACGTCGTTGGCCCGGCGCAGCCGCTGGGCCAGGGCGCGCAGCAGGTGCAGGGACACCTCGGGGCGGCCGGTCAGCCAGTCCAGCAGCTCGTCATGGGCCAGGGCGGCGAGCCTGGTGTCGGTGACCGCGACCGCGCTGGAGGTGCGCGGGCGGGGGTCGAACAGCGAGAGCTCGCCGAACATCTCGCCCGGGCCGAGCACGCTGAGCAGGTTCTCCCGGCCGTCCGGGGCCGCGCGGGTCAGTTTGATCTTGCCCTCGAGCACCACGTAGAGCCGGTCCCCGCCGTCGCCCTCGTCGAACAGCCGTTCCGCCCGGACAAGATCGACGTCTGTCACCAGGGACCGCAGTGCTTTGGCGCCCTCATCATCGAGCGCCTCAAACAGCGGCGCCCGGCTGAGCACGTCCTCCGCGTATTCCACGGGTGCCTCCTTGTGCACGTTATATGCATAGTGTCGCGCATCACAGGGGCTGCATGCGAGCGGGCCTGGCCAGGTCATGCCCGCCCGGGCGGCGCCCCGGCGCCCGGGGCGCCTACTCCGCGGACTCCGCCAGCCGCTGGCGGCAGATCCCGATTTCCTTCTCCGCCTGGGCCCGGCCCACCCAGCCGCCGATCTCGACCTCCTTGCCCGGCTCCAGGGCCTTGTAGACCTCGAAGAAGTGCTGGATCTCCAGCCGGTCGAACTCAGCCACGTCGTCGATATCGGCGAGGCTGGACATCCGCGGGTCGGTGGACGCCACGCAGAGGACCTTGTCGTCCAGGCCCTTCTCGTCCCGCATCCGGAACATCCCGATGGCCCGGCACCGGATCAGGCAGCCCGGGAAGGTGGGCTCCTCCAGCAGCACCAGCGCGTCGAGCGGGTCCCCGTCGTCGGCCAGCGTGTCCTCGATGAACCCGTAGTCCGAGGGATACCGGGTCGAGGTGAACAGCATCCGGTCCAGCCGGATGCGGCCGGTTTCATGGTCCATCTCATACTTGTTGCGTTGCCCTTTGGGGATCTCGACGAGAACATCGAATTCCACGGTGTCGCTCCCTGGCCGCGAAGGTGATTGACTCCGGGGCCTGGATGTGTCCCAGGCCGCCTTCCTGGCTCACGGGGGGCTGGCATCGCTGGGTCCCCGCTTCCAGAACCTAAGCATCTCGTGAGGGGATGGGCGTTGGCGAACTGGCCCGTGCCGAACCGGCTGCGCGCCACCATGGTGATCGCGCTCGCCATGATCAGCGTGTTCACCCTCGGCGCCGGCGTGGCCGTCGCCACCCTGATGCCCGCCCGGCTGGCCCTGTGGAACATCCCGCGGGTCGCCGCCCGCCCGGCCGCCGCGGCCAGCCAGGTGCTGCCGGGCACCCGGGCCACCGCCCCGGTGCCCACCAGCCGCGGCGTGTCCGCCGCGCTGGCCGGGGTGCTCGGTTCCGGGGTGCTCGGCAAGCAGTCCGGTGCGGAGGTCATCGACCCCGCGACGGGCCGGGTGCTGTTCGCTCAGGGGGCCTCGGACCTGCTCCAGCCCGCCTCCACCACCAAGCTGGCCACCGCGGCCGCCGCGCTGGACCTGCTCGGCCCCGCGGCCCGGTTCACCACCCGCGTCGTCGCGGGGCCGTCGCCCGGGTCGATCGTGCTGGTCGGCGGGGGGGACCCGACCCTGGCCGCGGGCCCCGTGCCCGCGTCCAACTACCCACAGCCGGCCACGCTGAAGGCGCTGGCCGCCGCGACCGCCCGGGCGCTGCGCGCGCAGGGGCGCCGCTCGGTCCGGATGGGCTACGACACCTCGCTGTTCACCGGGCCGCCGCTGGCCCCGGGCTGGCCGATGGCCTACATCACGACCGGCAACGTCACCGCGATCACCCCGCTCGAGGTCGACCAGGGCCGGCTGACCCCGGGCGGCGCCCCGGAGGATGCCGACGACCCGGGCAATTTCCGGCCCCGGTCCACCGACCCGGCAGCGCAGGCGGCCGGCGCCTTCGCCGCCTTCCTGGGCGCCGACGGGATCCGCGTCTCCGGCCAGCCCGGCCAGCAGCAGGCGGCGGCGCACGCGGCCACCCTGGCCGCGGTCTCCTCGCCGCCGCTGTCGGCCATCGTGGGCTGGATGCTGCGCGAGAGCAACAACGTGATCGCCGAGAACCTGGCCCGCCAGGTCGCGCTGCGCGAGGGGCGCCCGGCCTCGTTCAGCGGCGCGGCCGCCGCCGTCACCGCCGCGCTGCGCCGGCTCGGCGTGCCCGGCGGGATCCACCTGGTCAACGGCTCCGGCCTGTCACCGCAGGACCGGATCGCCCCGGCCACGCTGGCCCACCTGGTCAGCCTGGCCTCGGCGGGCACCCAGAGCCGCCTGCGGGCCGCCATCACCGGCATGCCGGTGGCCGGCTTCTCCGGCACCCTCGCCCCCGGGCAGAGCGTCTTCGGCGGATTCACCCCCCGGTCCCGCGGCCTGGTCCGGGCCAAGACCGGCAACCTGAGCAGCGTGGCCACCCTGGCGGGGCTGGTCTACGACGCCAGCGGACGTGTCCTGGCCTTCGCGTTCATGACCGACCAGGTGCGCCCCGTGAAACTCGGCCAGGCCGCCGGCGGCCTGGACCGGATGGCCTCCGCACTGGCGGGCTGCGGGTGCCGGAGCCGGTGAACCACGCCCCGGCAGGCCCCCCCGGCCCCGCCGAGCACGTACGGTGGAGGGGTGAGCAGCGGGCAGATGATTGATTGGGACGTGGCCATCTCGACCGGGGTCCGGTGGGCCCGGCCCGGTCCCCAGGTCAGCCTGGGTGAGGCGCGGGCGGTGGTCGCGGAACTCCGCGCACTCGCCGACTCCGTGTCCGAGCCGGTCCGGGCGGTGACCGGCATGTCCGGGCCCGGCGAGGACGGCGGCGGCTGGGTCGCGGTCGTGGACCGGCCGGGGTGGATCCGGGCCAACGTGGACGGTTTCCGGGTCGTGCTCGACCCGCTCGCCGAGCGGCTGCGGGAGCGGAGTAACGCACCCGGCGGGTCAGTGGTCACGGCGGTGGGATCGCGGGTCACCGGAGTCCAGGCCGGGCTGATCCTGGCCTACCTGGCCAGCCGGGTCCTCGGCCAGTACGAGCTTTTCCTGCCGCCGGACCCGAGCGCGCCCAACGGTGTCGCGCCGGCCGGGCGGCTGACCCTGGTGGCGCCGAACATCGTGATGGTCGAGCGCGAGCTCGGCGTCAACCCGCACGACTTCCGCCGCTGGGTGTGCCTGCACGAGGAGACGCACCGGACCCAGTTCACCTCGGTGCCCTGGCTGCGCGGCTACGTCCAGGAGCAGATGAGCGAGTTCCTGCTCGCCTCGGACCTGGACCCGGCGACGATCCTGGGCCGCATGCGCTCGGCCGCGGACGCCGTGGCCGGGGCGGTGCGCGACGGCGGCGGTGAGAGCGTCCTGGAGGCCATCCAGAGCCCGCGGCAGCGTGAGATCCTGGACCGCCTGACCAGCGTGATGACCCTGGTCGAGGGGCACGGCGACTATGTGATGGACGCCGTCGGCCCGCAGGTGGTGCCGTCGGTCGAGCAGATCAGGCAGCGGTTCAACGAGCGCCGGGGTACCGGCGGCCGGATGGAGCGCACGCTGCGCCGGATCCTCGGCATCGACCTGAAGATGAAGCAGTACGCGCAAGGCTCGCGATTCGTCAAGGCGGTCGTGGAGGAAGCGGGAATGGCCACCTTCAACAAGGTGTGGACATCGCCGCAGACCCTCCCGACCAGGGACGAGTTCGACCGGCCCGAGCTGTGGCTCGACCGGGTGGGCCGCGGAGGCGCGCTGGCCGCGGGCGGCTGACCGGCGATGGGCCCGCACCCGGCGGTCGCCCAGGCGCGGGCCTGCGTCCGCAGCTGCCTCGCTGACCTGGAACCCGGGGACCTGGTCCTGGCCGCCTGCTCCGGCGGCGCTGATTCGCTGGCCCTGGCGGCCGCGCTGGCCCACGAGACCCCCCGGCTGGGGCTGCGCGGCGGCGGCGTGACCGTGGACCACGGCCTGCAGGAAGGCTCGGCGGCCCAGGCGGCCCGGGTCGCGGCGGGCCTGGCCGCGCTGGGGCTCGACCCGGTCCGGCAGGTCCGGGTGACGGTGGACGGGCTGCCCGGGGCGGGCGGCCCCGAAGCGGCCGCCCGGCGCGCCCGCTACACCGCGCTGGAGCAGGTGGCGGACCAGACCGGCGCCGCGGCCGTGCTGCTCGGCCACAGCCGCGACGACCAGGCCGAGACCGTGCTGCTCGGGCTGGCCCGCGGTTCCGGGGCGCGGGCCCTGGCCGGCATGCCCGCCCGGCGCGGCCGTTTCCGCCGCCCGGTGCTCGGCCTGAGCCGGGCCACGCTGCGCGAGGCCTGCCTGGCCCAGCGGCTCGACCCGTGGGACGACCCGCACAACGGCGACCCGTCCTACGCCCGGGTCCGGGTCCGCCGCGAGGCCCTGCCCGCGCTGGAGGAGGCGCTCGGCCCGGGGATCGCCGAGGCGCTGGCCCGCAGCGCGGCCCAGCTCCGGGCGGACTGCGAGGCCCTGGATGACATCGCCCGGGGCGAGGCGTGGCGGATCCAGCCGCCTGTTCCGCCGGGGTCCGGCCCGGCGGTCCGGGCCGGGGACGGGGCACTGACCACGATCTTGTCTGTTGCGGATATTGACGGGCTGGCCGCGCTGGCCCCGGCGATCCGGACCCGGGTCCTGCGCCAGGCGGCCCTGCTGGCCGGCTGCCCGGGGGGTTCGCTCACCGCCGCCCACGTGGCCGCGCTGGACGCGCTGGTAACCGGCTGGCACGGCCAGCACGGCGCAGACCTGCCCGGGGCGATCCGCGTGCAGCGGCGGTATGGCAGGCTGCTGTTCAGCGCGGGCAGGCTAGTCACAGACAGGCCAGTCAGGGTGGGGTCGCCGGAATGGACCGAGGCGGAGGCTAGCGGTGGACGCGAGTGACATAGGTGCGGACCTGAAGGACGTGCTGATCCCGGCCGACCGGCTGCAGACCCGGGTGGCCGAGCTCGCGGCGCAGATCGACGCCGATTACGCCGGCCGCGAACTGCTGCTCGTCGGGGTGCTCAAGGGAGCCGTCATGGTCATGGCCGATCTGGCCCGGGCGATGCACATGCCGGCCCAGATGGACTGGATGGCCGTGTCCTCGTACGGCTCCGGGACCCGGTCCTCCGGGGTGGTGCGGATCCTCAAGGACCTCGACACCGACATCACCGGCAAGGACGTGCTGGTGGTGGAGGACATCGTGGATTCCGGGCTCACGCTGTCCTGGCTGGTCGGCAACCTGCGTTCCCGCGGCCCGGCCTCGGTGCGGGTGTGCGTCATGCTGCGCAAGCCCGCCGCCGTGCGGATGGACGTGGACGTCGCCTACACCGGCTTCGACATCGAGAACGAGTTCGTGATCGGCTACGGTCTCGACTACGCGGAGAAGTACCGGAATCTCCCGTTCATCGGCACTCTTGCGCCCCATGTGTATAAAGGCGATGAGTCACCCGGGGCCGCCACGGAACCCGCGCCGGAGCCTCCCGCCGATCCGCCGCCGGGCCGCGCAGAGGAGCCGGGGAACAGGATCGGCGGACAGGAACGTTGAGGTCTGCGGAGGCTCGCTGAGTCCTGGCGGCAGCTTCTCTGTGCCGGCGGTGCTAGCCGGGGTGTACCGTCGGGTATTCCGGCAGCGCCGCCGGGAATGACAAGCGCAGCCGGCTAAGACTCAAGGAAGCCAGGCATGCTCACTCAGGCGGAAGGCAGTCCAGCCGGGATCGGCAGGACATGAAGCTGGTCAGGAGGAACCCGCGCACCACTGGCGGGGCCGGTCATCGATGGATCTGAAGCGCTATTTCCGCGGGCCGTTCGTCGCGGTCCTTGTGATGCTGCTGGTCTTCTTCGTCGTCTACGAATACGCCAGCTCGGGTAACGCATACACCCAGACGGACACGTCCCGGGTCGTCTCCCTCATCGAGAACGGCCAGGTCAAGTCGGCGCTGCTCACCGACAAAGAGCAGACGATCCAGATCACCACCAAGTCGGGCCAGAAGTACGAGGCTTCCTGGGTGGGCAACGAGGGCCAGCAGCTCGCGCAGCTGCTCCAGACGAAGTCCCCGCCGCAGGGCTGGAACGTCAACGTGCCCAAGAGCAGCTCGGTGTGGAGCCTCATCTTCAGCTGGCTGCCGTTCCTCCTGGTCATCCTGATCTTCTTCTTCATGCTGAACCAGATGCAGGGCGGCGGCTCCCGGGTAATGAACTTCGGGAAATCCAAGGCCAAACTCATTACCAAGGACACCCCGAAGACGACTTTTGCCGATGTGGCCGGCGCGGACGAGGCCATCGAGGAACTCCAGGAAATCAAGGATTTCCTGCAGAGCCCGGCGAAGTTCCAGGCCATCGGGGCCAAGATCCCCAAGGGCGTGCTGCTGTACGGGCCGCCCGGTACCGGCAAGACGCTGCTCGCCCGGGCGGTGGCCGGCGAGGCCGGGGTCCCCTTCTACTCCATCTCCGGTTCTGACTTCGTTGAGATGTTCGTCGGTGTCGGTGCCTCCCGGGTCCGCGACCTGTTCGAGCAGGCCAAGGCGAACGCGCCCGCAATCGTGTTCGTGGACGAGATCGACGCCGTGGGCCGGCACCGCGGCGCGGGCTTCGGCGGCGGCCACGACGAGCGGGAGCAGACGCTCAACCAGCTGCTGGTCGAGCTGGACGGGTTCGACGTCAAGGGCGGCGTCATCGTGATCGCGGCCACCAACCGGCCGGACATCCTGGACCCGGCGCTGCTGCGCCCGGGCCGGTTCGACCGGCAGATCGTGGTGGCCCAGCCGGACCTGACCGGCCGCCGGGGCATCCTCAAGGTGCACGCGCGCGGCAAGCCGTTCGCCCCCGACGTGGACCTGGACATCATCGCCCGGCGGACGGCCGGCTTCACCGGTGCCGACCTGGCCAACGTCATCAACGAGGGCGCCCTGCTGACCGCGCGGCACAACGGCACGCTCATCACCATGGCGTCGCTGGAGGAGTCCATCGACCGGGTGATGGCGGGCCCGGAGCGCAAGAGCGTGCTGCTCTCCGAGAGCGAGCGGAAGATCATCGCTTACCACGAGGGCGGCCACGCCCTGGTCGGCCACGCGCTGCCGAACGCCGATCCGGTGCACAAGATCACGATCATCCCGCGCGGCCGGGCCCTCGGCTACACCGCGTCCGCGCCCCAGGAAGACAAGTTCCTGGTCACCCGCTCGGAGATGATGGACCAGCTGGCCATGCTGCTCGGCGGCCGGACCGCGGAGGAACTGGTCTTCCACGAGCCCACCACCGGCGCGGCCAACGACATCGAGAAGGCCAGCTCGGTCGCCCGGGGCATGGTCACCGAGTACGGCATGAGCGAGCGGCTCGGGGCGCGCAAGTTCGGCACCGGGGACGGCGAGCCGTTCCTCGGCCGGGAGATGTCGCACACCCGCGACTACTCCGAGGAGATCGCCTCCACGATCGACGAGGAAGTGCGCCGTCTCATCGAGTCCGCGCACGACGAGGCGTGGGAGATCCTGGTCACCTACCGGGAGGTCCTGGACGACCTGGTCCTGAACCTGATGGACAAGGAGACGCTGAGCCGCAAAGAGGTATTGGCGATCTTCGCGCCCATCCAGAAGCGCCCGACCCGCGGCTCCTACACCGGCTACGGCAAGCGGCTGCCGTCTGACCGCCCGCCGGTCCTTACGCCCAAGGAACTGGCCCTCACGGCCGCGGCGGAGGTCAACGACCACCCGTCCGCAGGCAACGGGCAGGCGGGCCCGCTCGGCGGCCAGGGATCGTCCTCAAACCAGCCACCGAGCGGCCAGGGGCAGGACGGCACCTTCGGCGAGAGCCGTTGAGTACCGACTTCGACGCTCCGCGCATCGAGCGCGCGGTGCAGGAGATCCTGCTCGCCATCGGCGAGGACCCGGAGCGGGACGGGCTGCGGGATACCCCGGCCCGGGTCGCCCGGGCTTTCGCCGAGCAGTTCTCCGGGCTCGGCCAGCGGGCCGAGGACGTGCTGACCACGGTGTTCGACGCCGACCATGACGAACTGGTGCTGGTGCGGGACATCGAGGTCTATAGCACGTGCGAGCATCATCTGGTGCCGTTCTTTGGCGCTGCGCATATCGGCTATATACCAAACGAAAAGGGTCAGATTACCGGATTGTCCAAGCTGGCCCGGCTGGTCGATGTTTACGCCCGCCGCCCGCAGGTACAGGAACGCATGACCACGCAGATCGCGGACGGGCTGATGAACGTCCTCGAACCGCGTGGCGTCCTGGTCGTGATCGAGGCGGAGCATCTGTGCATGTCAATGCGGGGAGTGCGCAAGCCGGGCGCGAAAACCGTGACCTCGGCCGTGCGCGGGATCATCCGGGAGAGCCAGAGCACCCGAATGGAAGCGATGAGCTTGCTATTCGGGCGCCGCGCCAACGGGTAACGTTCCCCGTGGGCGGAATGCCCGCAGTTTTTGCGGCGCATGACTACGCTTGTGGCCTGTGATTCAGGGCGTGACCCAGATGTCTGAAACTGACAAAAAGCCTGCGGGCGGGGGCAAGACGTTGAGTGTTGCCGACTCGCCTGCCGAGGGCACTCCGGCTGCGGGCCCGGCTGCCGCGCAGGACGCGGCGGCCGGCCCCCGTCCGGCTACCCCCGGCCCGGCTACCTCCAACCCGGCGGGCCCCCGCCCGGCGGCCGCAGGTCAGGCGGCCCGGGCAGCTGGCCCGGCGGCCGAGCCGGGCAGCACCGGGCGGCCGGGCGTGCGGCCGCCCGACCGGAGGAACCAGCGGCGCTGGGTGCCGGTCACCGCGGGCTGGCTGTGCCTGCTCATCGGGCTGGCCGACATCATCGAGGTCATCCGCCCGGGCCTGGTCTACTCCACCCGGCTGTCCCGGATCCACCCGTTCGTGCCCGGCACGCTGGTCAACGTCACGCACACCGTCTCCGTCATCATCGGCCTGCTGCTGCTGATGCTCTCGCACGGCCTGAAGCGGCGGAAGCGGCGCGCCTGGGAGGCGGTGACGCTGCTCCTCGCGGTCAGCGTCGTGGTGCACGTCCTCCCGTTCCGTCAGGACCGGATCGTCACCGCGGCCGTCTCGGCGCTGCTGGTGGGGGCCCTGCTCTACTTCCGGGCCGAGTTCTACGCGGTGGGCGACCCGCGGACCCGGTGGCGGGCCCTGTGGGTCTTCCTCGGGCTGGTGCTGGCCGACGTGGCCATCGGGCTGACCTACATCCTGCTGGCCCGGGGCCTGGCCCAGGACTACTCGCTGTGGCAGCGCGTGGTGCACGTCGTCTACGGCCTGGTCGGGGTGTCCGGCCCGGTCCACTTCGTGCCCGAGAAGCGCAGCGACCTGTTCTACCTGCTAACCGGGGCACTCGGCCTGTTCACCCTGATCGTCACCGTGTACCTGTTCTTCCGCCCGGCCCGGCCCGCCGGGCGGCTGGGGCAGCAGGACTCGGAGCGGGTCCGGGATCTGCTCAAGAAGCAGGGCGACCGGGACTCGCTCGGCTACTTCACGCTGCGCAGCGACAAGAGCATCATCTGGTCCCCGACCGGGAAGTCCTGCATCGGCTACCGGGTGGTGTCCGGCGTGATGCTGGCCGGCGGCGACCCGCTCGGCGACCCGGAGGCCTGGCCCGGGGCCATCCACGCGTTCCTCGACGAGGCGGCCCGGCACGCCTGGGTGCCCGCCGTGATGGGCTGCGGCGAGCTCGCCGCCGAGGTGTGGTGCCGGGAAGGCGAGCTGACCGCCCTGGAACTCGGCGACGAGGCGGTCGTGGAGGTGGCTGACTTCAGCCTCAAGGGCCGGTCCATGCGCAACGTCCGGCAGATGGTGAACCGGGTCGAGCGCAGCGGCTACGTGGCCGACGTGCGCCGGGCCGGCGACGTCGGCTGCGACGCCATCGCGGGGCTGGCCCGGCAGGCGGGCTCGTGGCGCGGCAACCCGACCGAGCGCGGCTTCTCCATGGCCCTGGGCCGGCTGGGCGCTCCTGGCGACGAGAACTGCGTGATCGCCACCGCCACCGAGAACGGGGTGCTGCGCGGCATCCTGCACTTCGTGCCCTGGGGCGCCGACGGGCTCTCGCTCGACCTGATGCGCCGGGACCGCTCGGCCCAGCCGGGGGTCAATGACTTCCTCATCGTGGAGACCATCAAGCGGGCCGAGTCGCTGGGGATCAAGCGCATCTCGCTGAACTTCGCCGTGTTCCGGTCGGCGCTGGAGCGCGGTGAGCGGATCGGTGCCGGGCCGGTGCTCCGGCTCTGGCGCGGGATCCTGCTGTTCGCTTCCCGCTGGTTCCAGATCGAGTCGCTGTACAAGTTCAACGCCAAGTTCGCCCCGGCCTGGGTGCCCCGCTTCTTCGTCTTCCCTGGCGCGTCGGACGCGCCCCGGGTCGCCCTCGCCGCCCTGGAGGCCGAGGCCTTCCTGGTCTGGCCGAAGCTGGAGCTGCGCCGGCTGGGCCGCCGTCTCGGCCTCGGCAAGGTCCGGCGGCGGCTGGCGGCGTTAAACGCGTCCCGCCCGCCCAGCTGACCCGGTTTCACCCCTTTCTCCATCTCTCCAACGGCCTGTCCGCGCGACTCTTCCCGCGGACGGGTGCGCGATCCGGGGCGATTTGCCCGGTTCCGGCGCACCGTGCGCGGGAAAGGTCGAGCGGGTGCATGACGAGGGCGCGGGGGCGCGAGGGCGGGCGGGGCGGCCCAGGGGGGAGCCGCGTAGGGTTACCCCGTGATCGTTGACGCGGCCCGGGCAGCCAGCCCGCCGGGGCTCCCGGACCCGGGACGGTGCCTGGTCATGGGCGTCGTGAACGTCACCCCCGACTCCTTCTCGGACGGTGGTGAGTGGTTCGGCGCGGAGGCCGGGGTCCGCCATGGCCTGGAACTCCGGGCCCAGGGCGCCGACATCGTGGACGTGGGCGGGGAATCCACCCGCCCGGGCGCGCAGCGCATCACCGCGGACGAGGAACTGCGCCGGGTCGGGCCGGTCATCGCGGGCCTGGCCGCCGCGGGCGTCCCGGTGAGCGTGGACACGATGCGGGCCGAGGTAGCCGAGCGGGCCCTGGAAACGGGGGCCCGGCTGGTCAACGACGTGAGCGGGGGCCTGGCCGATCCCCAGATGCCCCGGCTCGTCGCGTCGGCCCGTGTGCCGTACGTCGTGATGCACTGGCGGGGCCACAGCCACAGCATGGATTCCAGGGCGGTCTACCGGGATGTGGTGGCCGAGGTGAGCGAGGAACTGTGCCGGCGGGTCGAGGTGGTGACCCAGGCCGGCGTGGACCCGGCCATGATCGTCCTGGATCCCGGCCTCGGCTTCGCCAAGCGGCCCGAGCACAACTGGGCCCTGCTCACCCACCTGGATGAGGTCAGCTCGCTCGGCGGCCGGGCCCGGCCGTTCCCGGTGCTGATCGGCGCGTCACGCAAGCGGTTCCTGGGCCGGCTGCTGCCCGCCCCGGACGGCACCCCCCGCCCGTTCGCCGGGTCGGACGACGCCACCGTGTCGGTGACCGCCCTGGCCGCCGCGGCCGGGGCCTGGTGCGCCCGGGTGCACCGCGTCCCGGGCAACGCGGACGCGGTGCGGGTGGCCGAGGCGTGGCGCCAGGCTCCGGGCGCCCCGGCTCCCCGCAGGAGGCCGGATGAGCCTGGACCAGATCGCCCTGCGCGGGCTGCGCGTGTACGGCTACCACGGCGTGCTGGACAGCGAGCGCCGCGACGGCCAGGAGTTCGGTGTCAACGCCGTGCTGTGGCTGGACACGGCGGCCGCCGCGGCCAGCGACGACCTCACCCTGACCGTGGACTACGCGGCGCTGGCGGACCGGCTGGCGGCCATCGTGGCCGGGCCGCCGGTGCGGCTCATCGAGACGCTGGCCCAGCGCCTGGCGGACGCGGCCCTGGACGCGCCCGCTGGTCCGCGAGGCAGAGATCACCGTGCACAAGCCGCACGCGCCCGTCGGCCACGCGTTCGAGGACGTCACGGTGACGATCCGCCGCGCCCGGCCATGAGCGGCGCAGCGACCCCCATCCCCCGGGGACACGGGCCAGCGGGACGGTCCTCGCCCTCGGCAGCAACCTGGGGGACCGGCTGGCCACGCTGCAGGGCGGGGTCGGCGCCCTGCTCGGCCCGCCCGGCCTGACCCTGGTCGCGCTGTCGCCGGTGTATGAGACCCTGCCGGTCGGCGGGCCGCCGCAGCCCGAGTACCTCAACGCGGTGCTCGTCGCGGACACCACGCTGACCGCGGCGGACCTGCTGCGCCGGTGCCAGGCGGCGGAAGCGGCGTTCGGGCGGGTCCGCCACCAGGTCTGGGGCCCGCGAACCCTGGACGTGGATGTCATCGTTTACGGTGACGTGGTGAGCGACGACCCGGAGCTGACGCTCCCGCACCCCAGGGCGCGGGAGCGCGCTTTCGTGCTGGCTCCCTGGCTCGACGCCGACCCGGCCGCGGAGATCCCGGGGCAGGGCCGGGTGTCCGCGCTGCTGGACGCCGTGGTGGCCAGCAGCGGCGGCCAGCCGGGCGTGCGGCGGCTTCCCGACGTGCAGTTGCGGCCGCCAGCATGATGCCGACCCGGGTGTGGGTGCTGGTGGTCACGGCCGTGGCCAGCCTGCTGGTGTCCTGGCTGGTGCTGCGCGCCGTGTACGCATCGCTCCCGCCGCTGCCCTGGACCGCCGCGGTGGCCATGCTCCTGCTGGCCATCGCCGAGGCCCTCAGCGGCCGGAACCTGCGGGCCCGGATCCGCGGCGGCCCCGGCCTGAAGCCCATCGCCCCGCTGGCCGCGGTCCGGATGGCGGCCCTGGCCAAGGCGAGCTCGCACGCGGCGGCCGTCATCGGCGGCCTGGCCGCCGGGGCCCTGGTCTACCTGACCAGCTCGCTGAGCAAATCCGTGCCGCGCAGCGACGCGATCACCGCGGGCGGCACGTTCGTGGCCGCCGCGCTCCTCGTGCTGGCCGCGCTCTACCTGGAGCAGAGCTGCCGGGTTCCCTCCGATGACGACCAGGACGCCGACCGGCCGCACGCGCCCCGCTGACCGACCCGTCCTACCCGCTGTTCCTGGACCACTCGTCCGGCTCCGCACCCGGGTCTGCCTGGCAGGAGCGGAGGAATTCCTCGCGGCGGATCTGGTCGCGCAGATCGATGGCGTCCTCGCCGCGGACCACGAGGGGCGGGGAACTGGCGCGCTTGCGCCCGTACAGCAGCCCGCTGATCCCCCGCCAGACGTACCACGCAGGCAGTTCCGCGGCGTACGGCCACCACGGTGGCGGCTGATCGTCTAACTCATCCTCATTCATAGGAGCATTGTATAGCACTGAGAGCACTGAGTGCTAGCAGGCGTTTAGACAGCTCGCAGTGGTGCATACCTTGATCACGTGGGTGCGTCACCAGTGGATCCGCTCGGCGCCGACTTCGCATACGTGCAGGTCGCGAACAACCTTGCCGTGCGCATCGAGGCCGGGGAGATCACCCACAAGCTGCCCTCGGAGCGGAGCCTGGCCGAGGAGTACGGGGTCGCCTACCAGACCGTCCGGCACGCCATGAAGGTGCTGCGCGACCGCGGGCTGATCATCACCCGGCAGGGCCGCGGCACGTTCGTCGCGGCCCGGCGCGACACCGCGCCGGGCTGAGCACTCCCTGGGCCGCCCGGCTGCGGCGGCCCGGCTGCGGCGGCCCGGCTCGTCCGCCGCGCCGCCACTACGGCGGCGCCGCCGGGCCTAGCGGTCCATGTCCCCGACCACGAAGAACATCGAGCCGAGGATGGGGCTGAGGTCGGCGACCCGGTGACCGGGCAGCAGCTCGCCGAGCACCTGGACGTTGCTGAACGACGCGGAGCGGACCTTCAGCCGCCACGGCGTCTTGCCGCCCCGGGACACCAGGTAGTAGCCGTTCAGGCCGAGCGGGCCCTCGGTCCAGGCGTATGTGTGCCCCTCGGGGATCTTCAGCACCTTGGGGATCCGGGCACTCAGCGGGCCCGGCGGCAGGCTGGCCAGCCGGCTGGCGCATGCGTCCGCCAGATCCAGGGCCACGGCGACCTGGTCCAGCAGGCACTCGAACCGGGCCAGGCAGTCACCCTCGCTCCGGGTGACCACCCGCAGCGGCCCGGCCAGCTCCGCGTAGGCCAGGTAGGGCTCGTCGCGGCGCAGGTCGAAGTCGACCCCGGAGGCCCGCGCCGCCGGGCCGCTCACCCCGAACTGGCCTGCCTGCTCGCCGGTCAGCACGCCCACGCCCCGGGTCCGGCCGCGGAACCGCTCGCTGCCCCGCACGATCGCGCCGATCCGGGGCAGGTCCGCGCGCACCCTGGCCGCGGCCGCGCCGACCCGGCCGAGCCAGCCCTCTGGCAGCTCCTCCTTCAGCCCGCCGACCCGGTTGAACATGTAGTGCATCCGGCCGCCGGAGATCTCCTCCATGATCGACTGGAGCAGCTCCCGGGCCTGGCCGGCCGCCTCCGCCGCCTCCGCCACCCCGGCCTCCCCACATCCGGCCCGGCCGCCGCGTCCGTGCCGCCCGCCACCTCCGGCGGGTAGGAACCGAGGAACGCCAGGTGGCTGAGGGCCCGGTTGAGCTCGGCCAGCAGGGTCCGGGCCCACACGCCCCGCGGCGGCACCTCGATGCCGGCCAGCCGCTCGGCGGCCAGCACCACGCCCAGCTCGCTGGCGAACGCGCCCAGCCAGTCATGCCGGTTGGCCAGGACGATGATCTGACGGTAGTCCCGGGCCTCGAACAGCTTCTCGGCCCCGCGGTGCACGTAGCCGATGACCGGGTCGGCCGTGACGATGCGGTCGCCCTCCAGCGTCAGCCGCAGCCGCAGCATGCCGTGCCCGGAGGGGTGCCCCTCACCCAGGTTGATGAGCAGGTCGCCGTCGCCGGGGCGGTGATCGCCAGCCCGGCCGCCGGGCCCCGCCGCCCAGCTACTGGTGACCGCTTCGGCCTGACGCTGCACCATGTGCACCATCGTGTCAGAACTGGCCAGTGTCAGCCTGCGCCGTGTAGCCTGCCGTCTAGCCTGCGCCGTGGTCAGCCTGCATCAGTGTCAGCCCGCGCCGTGGCCAGGCCCGCGAGCGGGACGGGCAGCGGCACGCCCACCGCCTGGACCAGCCAGCCGAACCCGCCGAGCCCGGCCGGGTCGGTCAGCTCCGCTTCCCCCGCGGCCTGGCGCAGCGCGGCCAGGTACCCGGCCGGGTCCCGGCTGGCCTGGCTGATCGGCGGCCGCCGGCCGGTCAGCCCCAGCGCCCGCAACGCCGCCCGCTGGGTGGTGAGCAGGGTCTGGGTGGCCCCGGCCGCGGTCCCGGCGGCCGCGCAGGCGTCCAGGGCCACGTGCGCGGTGATGTCCCGGGACCCGTCCGGGATCGGCCGCACCGCCCGGCCGTCCCGGAACCCGGCCAGGGTCCCGGTGAGCGGCCTGCCGGCCCGGGAGTGGGTGTAGTCCGCGGCCAGGGCGAGCCCGCCGTCGAGCCGCCCGATCACGTCCGCCCAGGCCGCGCACCGCGGATGGCCCAGCTCGGCGCGGTCACCCGGGTGGCACAGCGGCCACCACCGGCGCAGCCATTCCCGCTCGGCCGGCCCGGCGGGCGGCCCGGCCCGCTCCTCGCCGCTGCCGGGATCCACCAGCATGATCCGCGGCCCGTCCGGGGTCAGCTCGGCCACGTCGAGGGGGATGTTGTCCAGCCACTCGCTGGCGATGACCAGGCCGCGGATCCGGTCCGGCAGAACCGCCGACCAGCGGATGCGGTCATCGCCCCCGGCTGAGTGCGGTGCGATCTCGACCGCGCGCGCAGCGATCCGTTGCGGAAAAGAAAACCCTGCGGCGGCCGGGCGGGCGACCTCGGGCAGGTGCTGCGCGAGCGCCAGGACCTGGCCCAGCAATTCCCCCTGGCCTGCGCCGATGTCCACCAGGTCGAGCCGGTCCGGGTGGCCGAGCGCCGCGTCCGCGTGAGCGAGCAGGGCCAGGATGGCCTCGGCGTAGCGCGGTGAGGCATGCACCGAGGTCCGGAAGTGCGCCGCGGGGCGTTCCCCCCGGGCGTAGAAGCCGCCCGGGCCGTACAGCGCGTCCTGGGTGGCGGCCCGCCATGTCGTCCACACCGGGCCGACTCTAGTGGTGACGCAGGCCGCACCCGCCGGACCGGGCCGCGCAGGCCGTGCCCGCCGGGACCGGGGCGGAGTCCGGGGAGCGCCGCCGCAGCCCGCGGCTATGCTGATCGTTGCTGTTCTGGCACCCGCGGCGAAGGCCAGCGAGAGGCATCCAGCGAGAGGAACGCCGAGGCGATGGGGGACCCAGCGGAGCGCCCGGCCCGGCTCAAGGTCGGGGTGATCGGCGCGGGGCGGGTCGGCACCGTGCTGGGCGCCGCGCTGGAGCGGGCCGGTCACCAGGTGGTGGCGGTATCCGCCGTGTCTGACCGGTCGCTGGACCGCGCGGAACGGATGCTGCCCGGCGCGGTGGTCATGCGCCCGCCGGAGCTGCTGGCCGCCGTGGACCTCGCCCTGCTCACGGTGCCCGACGACGCGCTGCCCGGGCTGGTGTCCGGCCTGGCCGCGACCGACGCCCCGCTGGCCGGGCGGCTGATGATGCACACCAGCGGCCGGCACGGCGCGGCCGTGCTGGAGCCCGCCACCGTGCGCGGCGCGCTCCCGCTGGCGCTGCACCCGGTCATGACGTTCACCGGGCGCCCGGACGACCTCGACCGGCTGACCGGGATCTCCTTCGGGGTGACCGCCCCGGAACCGTTGCGGGCCGCGGCCGAGGCGCTGGTCATCGAGATGGGCGGCGAGCCGGTGCTCATCGACGAGGCGCTCCGCCCGCTCTACCACGCCGGGCTGGCCAGCGCGGCCAACCACCTCGTGGCCCTGGTCGCGCAGTCGGCCGACCTGCTGCGCGCCGCCGGGGTGGGTGAGCCGGACCGGATGCTCGGGCCGCTGCTGTCGGCCGCCCTGGATAACGCGCTGCGGCTCGGTGACGCCGGCCTGACCGGCCCCGTTTCCCGCGGCGACGCGGACACCGTGGCCGAGCATGTGCAGGCGCTGGCCAGCGTCTCGCCCGAGGCGCTGCGCGCGTACGTGGCCCTGGCCCGGCTGACCGCCGACCGCGCGCTGGCGGCGGGCATCCTCACCACCGCGGACGCCCAGCGCCTGCTCGACGTGCTGGCCGGAGCGCCCCGGTGATGCCGATCGTGGCCCGGACCAGGCTCGGCCTGGCCGCCGCGCGGCGCGGGCTCGGGGCCCCGGTGGTGCTCGTACCCACCATGGGCGCGCTGCACGAAGGTCACCGCGCGCTGATCCGCCGGGCCCGGGAGATCGCTTCCCCTAACGGCTGCGTCGTGGTGTCCGTGTTCGTGAACCCGCTGCAGTTCGGGGCGGGCGAGGACCTGGACCGATACCCGCGCACGCTGGACGCGGACGTGCTGATCGCGGCGGAGGAAGGGACGGACCTGGTGTTCGCGCCGGGCGCCGCCCAGATGTACCCGCAGCCCCAGCTGATCACCGTGGATCCCGGGCCGGTGGGCCGGATCCTGGAAGGGGAGTCGCGGCCCGGGCACTTCGCCGGCGTGCTGACCGTGGTGGCCAAGCTGCTCCAGCTGACCCGGCCGGACGTGGCGGTGTTCGGCGAGAAGGACGCCCAGCAGCTCACGCTGGTCCGCCGGATGGCCGCCGACCTCGACCTGGGCACCTGCATCGTCGGGGTACCGACCGTGCGCGACGCCGACGGGCTGGCCATCTCCAGCCGGAACCGGTTCCTGTCCCCGGCCGGGCGGCAGACGGCGCTGCTGCTGCCGGCGGCCCTGCGGGCCGGCCAGCAGGCGGCCCCGGACGGGCCCGCTGCGATCCGCAAAGCCGCGGGTGAGGTGCTGGCCACCCCCGCGGACCCGCCGCTGGAGGTGGACTATCTGGCGCTCGTCGACCCGGACACGTTCGGCGAGGCCAGCGAGGACCACGCGGGCCCGGCCCGGCTCCTGGTGGCCGCCCAGGTCGGCACCACCCGGCTGATCGACAACACCCTGCTGAGCCTGGAGTGCCATGCTGCTGACCGTTGACGTGGGCAACACGAACACCGTGCTGGGCGTGTTCGACGGCGACCAGATCGTCGAGCACTGGCGGATCAACACCGACCCGGACCGGACCGCGGACGAGATCGCCGTGCTGCTCCGCGGGCTGCTGGAGCACAGCTCGCTGGTCAAGGACACCGACGTCAGCGGGATCGCGCTGTGCTCCACCGTGCCCTCGGTGCTGCACGAGATGCGGGAGATGTGCCGCCGGTACTACGGCGACATCCCGTCGCTGATCATCGAGCCGGGGGTGCGCACCGGGGTGTCGGTCCGGATGGACAACCCCAAGGAAGTGGGCAGCGACCGGATCATGAACACGGTGGCGGCTGTGCACCTGTACGGCGGCCCGGCCATCGTGGTCAACTTCGGCACCTCCACCAACTTCGACGCGGCCAGCGCCAAGGGCGAGTTCGTCGGCGGCGCGCTGGCGCCCGGCATCGAGATCTCGGTGGACGCGCTGACCCGGCGGGCCGCCCAGCTGCTCAAGGTCGAGCTGAACCGGCCGCACCACGTGATCGGCAAGAACACGGTGGAGGCCCTGCAGTCCGGCATCATCTTCGGGTTCGCGGGCCAGGTCGAGGGCATCGCGCGGCGGATGGCCGCCGAGCTCGCCCCGGACGACCCGCAGTCGGTGACCGTGATCGCGACCGGCGGGCTGGCCCCGCTGGTCCTCGACGAGGTCAGCGTCATCGACGCCTACGAGCCGTGGCTGACGCTGATCGGGCTGCGCCTGGTGTTCGAGCGCAACAACCTCAGCGCGTGGCCGGGGGCGTCCCGGGGTGCTCCGGCGGGGGGTTTGCCGGGCCGGCCTCCGGCGGCGGGGCCTTCCCGGGGCGCTCCAGGCACCTCCGGTCCGGCTGGGTGAAGCCGAACCGCTCGTACAGGCCGTGCGCATCGGAGGTGTGCAGCGTCCACCGGAACGACGCGCCCGGACCCCGGTCGATCATCGTGGCCACCAGTTCCACGCCCAGGCCCTGGCCGCGGAACTCCCGGTCGATGTAGACGTCGGACAGGTAGGCGAAGTCGGCCCCGTCTGAGATGGCCCGGGCGAAGCCGATCATCGCGCCGGAGGCGCTCTGGTAGACCCCGACGACCCGCCAGGCGCTGTCGAGCTGATGCTCGACGACGCTCCGGGTCCGCCAGCGCCCCCAGTAGGCCTGCGTGGACAGGAACTGCCACAGCGTGTCCCGGTCCACCCGGCCTGGTTCGTCGTCCAGCTCGAACTGCCCTTGCCCTGCTGTCCATCGCACGCCATGGACTGTATCGGCGTCAGCCGCCGGCTTCCTCCCGATTTGCGGCCCGCCAGCCCGCGCTGGCCGGGAGCGGTGATCATGACTTAGGTGTCGTTCGAACGACACCTAAGTCATGATCACGAGCCGCTGGGTACGCTCGGTCGGGTGGAAACAGAGGGTAGGGCGGCGGCCGGTCCGCAGGATGCGAGTGTGCCGGAGCAGATGCGGGTCCGGCTGGACAAGCGCCAGCGGCTGCTGGACGAGGGTGTGGACCCCTATCCGGTGGGTTTCCCGCGCACCGCGACCATCGCCGAGGTCCGGGAGCGCTACCCCGATCTGGGGCCGGACACCAGCACCGGGGACCGGGTGGGCGTCACCGGCCGGGTCATGCTGTCCCGGACCGGCGGGAAGCTGTGCTTCGCCACCATCCGCGACGGCAGCGGTGACATCCAGGTCATGATCTCCCTGGACCGGGTCGGTGCGGACGCGCTCGCCGCCTGGAAACGGGACGTGGATCTGGGCGACCATGTCGGGGTGGAGGGTGAGGTCATCTCCTCCCGCCGCGGCGAGCTGTCCATCCTGGCCGACCGTTACGCGATTACCGCCAAGGGCCTGCGGCCGCTGCCGGAAAAGCACAAGGGGCTCAGCGACGTGGAGTCCCGGGTCCGGCACCGTTATGTGGACCTGATCGTGAACCCGGAGACCAGGCGGATGGCCGGGATCCGGGCCGCGGTCATCCAGTCGTTCCGCCACGACCTGCACCAGCGGGGGTTCCTCGAGGTGGAGACGCCGGTGCTGCAGGCCGTGCACGGCGGCGCCAACGCCAGGCCGTTCGTGACCAGGATCAACGCCTACAACATGGAGCTCTTCCTGCGGATCGCGCTGGAACTGCACCTCAAGCGCCTGGTCGTCGGCGGCATCGAGAAGGTCTACGAGATCGGCCGTATCTTCCGCAACGAGGGCGTGGATTCCACCCACAATCCCGAGTTCACGATGCTGGAGGCATACGAGGCCTACGGCGACTACGACACCGTGGCCACGCTGACCCGGGAGCTGATCCAGAACGCGGCGGTGGCCGCCTACGGCGCCCCGGTGGCGCGCCGGGACGGGCGCGAGTACGACCTCAGCGGCGAGTGGGCGGCCCAGACGGTGTACGGCGCGATCTCGGCGGCCCTGGGTGAAGAGATCGACCCGGGTACCAGCGAGGACCGGCTGCGCAAGCTGTGCGCCCAGGCGGGCGTGCCAGCCGAGCCGGGCTGGGGCCACGGGCAGATCGTGCTGGAGATGTACGAGCGGCTGGTGGAGGAGCGGACCGTCGAGCCCACCTTCTACCGCGACTTCCCGGTCGACGTGTCCCCGCTGACCCGGGCGCACCGGGAGGACCCGCGGCTGGCCGAGCGGTGGGACCTGGTCGCGTTCGGCACCGAGCTGGGCACCGGGTACTCCGAGCTGGTCGACCCGGTCGAGGAACGCCGCAGGCTGACCGCGCAGTCGCTGCTCGCGGCGGGCGGCGACCCGGAGGCCATGCAGCTGGACGAGGATTTCCTGCAGGCGCTGGAGTACGGCATGCCGCCGACCGGCGGCGTGGGCGTCGGCCTCGACCGCGTGCTGATCATGCTGACCGGCGAGAACATCAGGGAGACCACCCTGTTCCCCCTGGTTCGCCCCCAGTAACCGGGCTGGTCTCAGCCGGGCCCGGGCTTGTGCCTCAGACGATGCGGACCGCGCCCACGAACACGTTCCACATGACCGGCTGGACCTGGACGAGCTGGCCCGAGGAGGGGGCGTCCACCATCAGGCCGCCGCCCAGGTACATGCCGACGTGGTCGATGCCCGCGTAGAAGAAGACCAGGTCGCCCGGCTCGAGCTGGCTCCGGGAGATGTGCTCGCCCATGTTGTACTGCGAGACGGTGTAGTGCGGCAGGCTGATGCCGACCTGCGCGTACGCCCACATCACCAGGCCGGAGCAGTCGAACGTGCCCGGCCCGGCCGCGCCCCACACGTACGGGTCGCCGCGGCGGGTCATCGCGTACCGCAGCGCCTCGGCTCCGACCGTGTTGGCGGTGGGCAGGTTGATGTTCGGGTAGCTCCCGGTGCGCTGGTAGATGGCCATGGCCTGGGAGAACGCGGCGCTGTTGAGCCGGTTCACCTTGCCCTGGATGACCTGCTTCTTGGCCGCCATCGACTTGGCCAGGGTGGTCACCTTGGTCTCCTGCTGCACCGCGGTGTCGTGCGCCCGCCGGGCGGCCGCCTCCGCGGTGGCCAGCGCGCTGACCCGGTCGCCGTTCTCCGTCTGCAGCTGCTGCATGATCGCGGCCTTGCTGAGCAGCGAGCTGGTGTCGGGCGAGGTGAGCACCTGCAGCGGGGTGGCCAGGCCCCCGTTCATGTAGCTCTCCGCGGCGAGCTGGCCGATCGCGGACTGCCCCGACACCATCCGGGTGGCGTCCTGCCGGTACGTGGTCATCGCGGTCTTGGCTTCCGCGTGGGCCTCGGCGAGCTGGATGCGCAGCCCGTCGTACTGCTCGCTCAGCACGTCGATCTGGTGCCCCAGGATCTTGGCCTGGGCCACCAGGCTGGTCAGGCTGGGCTGCGGGCGGCTCACGGACGCGCTGCTCACGGTGGCGGGCAGTACCAGGCTGGCCACCGCGGCCAGCCCGCCGGCCGTGGCCACCCGCCGCCAGAGGCGGTGGCGGAATCCGGCAGCTCCACGCCGCCGTGCCTGGGGCGCAAGTCCTGCTGCGAGCCAGCGTTCCACGAGCTCTCCTCTCTTATCCCGCCTGCCGGGTTAGCTGACGGGTTCGGGCCAGAGGAGCCCTACCGCTAGGCGCTGCGTCGCGCCCGCTCGCGGATTCACCCCGGGAACCATGGGTCCCCGGCTTCCTGGCCGCTTCGTGCGGCGCAGAAACTCGGCGGCCGTGCGGCGCTCTGGGGGCTGAAGTGCAGCACGGTGACAGCGACGCAGATTAATGGATCACCAGCCGCCCGGGGGCCAGAACAGCAGAATCCTTGCGTCCGTTGCGGTCAGGAGAACGAGCCGATATTCGCCCATGATGGGCGCCGGCCCCGGCACGCCGGCTATAGGGGCACCCTGTGCTTGATCGATTACGCAAGGTCTGTAAAGGATCAGCCCGGTGTCCCGGACCCGGCCGGGCGCGGGCAGATCACGCTCCGGCGGCAGGCCGCCCGGGCCCAGCGGCTAAGGTGTGCGGGCGATGGAGCACATCATCAGGCGGGCCCGCACCCGCGACATCCGGGCCATCGCCGGCCTGGTCGCCGAGAACGTCGCGTCCGGCCGGGTGCTGCGCAAGGCCACCGTCACCCTGTATGAGGATGTCCAGGAGTTCTGGGTCGCCGAGCGGCTCAGCGACCACGAGGTGGTGGGCTGCGGGGCGCTGCACGTGATGTGGGAGGACCTGGCCGAGATCCGCACGGTGGCGGTGGACGAGAGCTGCCAGGGCCAGGGCATCGGGCACCGCCTGGTCGAGGCGCTGCTGGACAGCGCCCGCGAGGTTGGCGTCACGCGGGTCTTCGTGCTCACGTTCGCGCTCGGCTTCTTCGCCCGGCACGGGTTCGAGGAAATCGAGGGCACGCCGGTCTCGCATGAGGTGTACGCGGAACTGCTGCGCTCCTACGACGAGGGCGTGGCGGAGTTCCTCGACCTGGGCCGGGTCAAGCCCAACACGCTCGGCAACAGCCGGATGCTGCTCCGCCTGCCGCCGCTTCCCGAAGCGCCGCTGCCGGGGGCGGCCCCGCCCGGCACGCCCCTCTCGCAGACACCTCTGCTGCCCCCCGGCCGCTGATACCCGGCCGCTCATACCTGGCCGCCGAGGCCGGGCCGCCCAGCTCAGAGCAGCCGGAGCTGGCGGCCGGCCGGCCGCCGGGCCGGTGGCGGGGCGGAGCGGTCCAGCAGGCCCGGGTCGACCGCCGACAGGAACGGCGAGATCCCCGTCTCGGTGCTGCTGCCGTGCCTGCTGCGCCGCGCCGCGCAGCTCAGCAGCAGATGCGCGCGGGCCCTGGTCATGCCCACGAACAGCAGCCGCCGTTCCTCGGCCGGATCCGGGCGGGCGTCGGGTGCCGCACCGGGCAGCCAGAGCGGCAGCAGGTCCCGCTCGCAGCCGGCCAGGAAGACCACCTCGAACTCCAGCCCCTTGGCCGCATGCAGGGTCAGCAGCGCGACCGCGTCCGCGCGGGGATCGAGCGCATCGACCTCCGCGCCGAGGGCGATCTCCGTCCGGAACCGCTCCATGTCGTCGCCGCAGCGCCGGGCGAGCGGGGCCAGCACCTCACCCGCCGTGCGCAGGTCGGTGCCGGACAGGCCGCCCCGGCCCGCGCCAGGCCGGCCACCCGCGTCCGCGGCGGCAGCCAGCCGGCTTACCGTGGCTCGCAGCTGATGCGTGACGGCGGCGCCGGCGGTGCGCGGTCCCGGGTCGCGGTCCGTGGCCGGCTCGGCCAGGGCCAGCTCCCTGAGGATCTCCGCTACTCCCGGCCGCCGGTCCAGCAGGTCGTGCGAGCGCTTCTGGAACGGCAGCCCGGCCCGGGCCAGGCCCTGGCCGAGCGACGCCGCCTGCGCGTCGGTCCGGTACAGCACGGCGATATCAGCGAGCCCGATGCCGCCGTGACCGTGGCCGTCCGCGCGCCCGCTGTCCAGCGAGTGGAACGACGACCCGCCGAGCAGCCGGTCGATGGACACGGCGATCCAGGCCGCCTCGCCCGCCGGGTCGGCGGCCTCGTACACGCTGATCCGGAGGCCGGGAGCGCTCCCCGCGGCCGCCCGCAGCACCCGGCCCGGCACCAGGGTGGCGGGCGCGATGGCCTGCAGCGCGCCGGCCACGATGGCGGGGCTGGAGCGGTAGTTCGCCGTGAGCGCCGCGGTGGACGCGGCCGGGTAGTCCTGCCCGAAACGCAGGAAGAAGCCCACGTCCGCCCCGCGGAATCGGTAGATGGCCTGGTCCGGGTCACCGATCACGGTCAGGCCGGTCCCGTCCCCGGCGAGCAGCCGCAGCAGCGCGTACTGGGCCGCGTCGATGTCCTGGTACTCGTCCACGCTGATCCGCGGCCAGCGCTCGCGGAGCCGGGCGGCCACATCCGGCTCGCCCTCCAGGACGGCGACGGCCAGCTCGACCAGGCCGTCGAAGTCGACCAGGTCCCGGGCGGCCAGGCCGTTACGCAGCAGCTCACGCCGGTGCGGGTCGGCGGATGCCCCGGCGAGCAGGGCGCGTCCGGCGCGCGGTGTCCCGGCCAGCTCGGTGGCCACCTCCAGCACCGTCTTCTCGTCGGCGACGGTGAAGTCCGGGGCCAGCCCGGCGAGCTCGTGCTGCTCGCGCAGGATCATCAGCCCGAGCCCGTGGAACGTGGTGACGGTGAGCTGGGCGGAGCGCGGGCCGAGCAGCGCCGCCAGCCGCTCGCGCATCTCCTCCGCGGCCCGGCGGGTGAACGTGAGGGCCAGGCAGGTCTCAGGGGGCACGCCCTGCTCAGCCACGCCGGCCGCGAGGCGGTGGGTGAGCGTGCGTGTCTTGCCGGTACCCGGCCCGGCGATGATCATCAGCGGCGCGGCGGCGGCCGCGGCCGCTCGCTGCTCCGGGTCGAGCCGGTCCAGGAAGGAGCCGCCCGGGCTTCCGTGCGGGGGCCTTTCTTCCCTGGCGCCCTCGCAGGCCGGTCCGCCGCCCGCCGCCTGGTCCGTCGCGGCCGGCTGCCCCGGGCTACCCGCGGCCGGCCAGGCCGCCGGGGCGCGGGGACCGCGCCGGCCAGGGATCCGGGTGCCGCCACCTCGAACAGCGCGGCCGTTCCGGTACCGAGTTCGCCGGGCCCGAAGAGCCGGATCACCCCGTACTCGCCGTCGTCGCCGGCCTCCTTGTGCACGGAGCCCGCCCGCAGCCTGGTGATGGCCTCGCCGAGCAGGGCGCCGCCGGCCCGGCTCAGCTCCCCGGGCGGGGTGGCGAGCAGGATGCCCAGTTCCGGGCCGAGCGCGGCCACCAGGCGGCTTACCTCGGCGTCAACCTTCTTGCTCTTGGGCCCGGCGCCGAGCAGTTCGCCCACCACGTCCGGCAGGGAGACCAGGTTGACAGAGCTGGCCGCCCCGTCCGGCCGGTATCCCGCTGGCCGGTCGGCCAGGCCGGTCACCCGGTTGAGCACGCCGATGGTCAGCGGCCTGCCGCAGCCGGGGCAGATTCCCCCGTGGACGGCTGATTGCCCAGGCTCCAGCCGGACCCCGCACTTGCGGTGCCCGTCCAGGTGATAACGACCGCCTTCCGGAAAGAAATTGACCGTGCCCTGCAGGCCAGCCCCGGTGCGCAAGGCGCGCTCGATCGCAAAGTAATCCAGTTCAACGTCAAGTGTTGTCGCCTCGCGGCCGAGCATCGGGGGCGAGTGCGCGTCCGAATTACTGACCAGCCGATAACCGTCAAGGGAAGAGCACATCCAGTTCATGGGCGGGTCAGAGGAGAGTCCGGTCTCAACCGCGAACACCTGGCCAGCCAGGTCGCCGTAACAGTCGGCGACGACATCGAAACCGGATTTGGATCCCAGTACCGCGAACCATGGCGTCCAGATATGGGCGGGCACGAGATAGCAGCCGGGGCCTGCGTTCAGCGTGATGTCCAGCAGGTGCCGTGAGTCGAGCCCGAGAATGGGGCGCCCGTCAGAGGCCAGGTTGCCGACCTTCGCAAGGGCCGCCGTGATCTTCCCGGCCGCCTCTAGCGTCGGCGCATACAACAGGTGATGAACCTTGCGTGTGCGCTCACCGGCCCGGTAGATCGTGGATATCTCCGTAGAGAGCATGAAACGCACCGGCTGATCACAAGTCGGCGGTGAGTTCCGCCGCAGCTTGTCCGCCAGGTCCGGGCGGAGTTGCAGTAAGCCGGGCTCGGCGGGAACCAGCGTCTCGCGGAGTTCCTCGGCCCAGCCCGGGTGAGTGAAGTCTCCCGTCCCGACGACCGTGACGCCCTTGCGCAGTGCCCACCAGGCCAGCCCGGGAATGTCGCAGTTCTTACTGCACGCCCGGGAGAAGCGCGAGTGGATATGCAAGTCAGCGTGGAACATCGCGCGTCGCGGCTGCTTTCTCCCTAGTCGTGGCCGGCCCCTGGGTCCGGCTGCCCGGTGCCCGGCCCAGGGCGGAGGCCGGGCCGGGCCCCGGGTGCCCTCCCCGCTGTCCAGACCGTCCCCGGCGCGGCCCGGTCCGCGCCGTCTCGCCGGGAGGGCGGCTGACCCGCCCCGTCCGTGCCGCCCCGCCACCCCCGGGGACAGGCCGGTGACCTGCTGGTACAGGGCGGGGCGAATGCCGCGCCTGCCCGGATTCGCCGGCCACGTCTGGGATCCTGCCACGGCGATGAGGGCCGCGGGGTGCGGTTCCCGTCAGGCGGGCGGCCGGTGGCTGGCCCGGACAAGAGGGGGTGGTCCTCCCGCTGAGCCCCCGTCCGGCCCGGCCAGCATCCCATCCGGCCGGGCCAGCCCAGGCCGGCCACCGCCGGCGGGACTGGTTAACCCGGTCCACCCGGGGCGCAGGCCCGGCCGGGCCCGGTCTCACGAGCCCGCGTCCCGGCCCGGCTCCGGGATGCGCGGCCTGCAGGCCTGCGGCGGGCGCAACCGGTCTGCCGCTTCCCGCTGCGCGGCATGGCCCGGGCCGCAACGGGGAGGGCGCGGCCCGCCGCCCAATGGCTATGAGCAACAATGCATAAGTAGGCCCGCGGCAGATGACCCAATGTTCATCGGCGGTTACACGGATCAAGGTCGGCAGAGAGGTGACCGTGGTGCGGGCGGGAAGACCAGTAGGACGGCGGGAAAGGGGTGCGCCTTGCTCAGCGACCTGGCCGCTCTGACACCTCCTGCGGTTGTGTGCGCGGCCTTCCTGATCGGGGTGGGACTCTTCCTGCGTCATCAGCTTGGCCCCAAGCGTGAGTCTGCAGAAGACGAGTACCCGGAGGATATTTCCGGCGACGGCGGGATTCCGCACGGTGATGATGCCCAGAGTGATGCTTCGCGGCCGGCCGCATCGCCCGATCGCGGTGAGCGGTAGAGCGCGTTCAGAACCGTCTGCCAACCCGCCTGTGGAAGCCGGATACATCGGTGCTCCGCTTTGCGGACGCCCTATCCATGTCTGATTACTCAGAGTTACAGTTATCTTCCAGGTAGTCCGCCTGGCCATGCTGCTCAGAGAACTCTGACCGCGTTTCGGAGAACATGAATTGGCAAACGCAAGCGGTGCATGGTATATCTTTGGCAACCTAAAAGAGTTGCTCCAGCGGAAGGGCTGGCACCCATGGCACAAAAGGTTCAGGTGCTCCTCGTCGATGACCTCGACGGAGGTGAGGCGACCGAGACCGTGGCCTTCAGTCTCGATGGCACCACCTACGAGATCGACCTCAGTTCAGATAACGCGACGAAGCTCCGCAAAGAGTTTGCGCCTTACGTTGACCATGCCCGCAAGGCGAGCGGTGGCGCGGCCAGCGGCCGTCGCCGTCGCACCAGGACTGGTCCCGGCCGGGAGCGCAGCTCGGAAATCCGGGCGTGGGCCAAGCAGCGCGGCTACAAGGTGAGCGAGCGCGGCCGGATTCCCGCCCAGATCATCTCGGAGTACGACGCAGCCCACTAAGGCGATTGCACCAGAGGGGCCCGCAGGTGCCCTGTGGCGTGCCAGTTTTCCGTTGGAGCTGGAGCACGCCGCAGGACCCGTGCGGGCCCTGTGCTTTGCCCGGGCCCCGGGGCTGAAGGATTCTGTGCTGGCCCGCGGCCCCGGGGCGCAGCCGCCGGGGCGCCGGGCCCGGCGCCCCGGCGATGGCCTCCGGCCTCAGCTGGCCCGGCTCGCGCTCCGGGGCCCTTTCCGCCCCGCCGGTTCCGCCCCGCCCGCCCCGCCGGGCCCGCCGGGCCCGCGCGGACGCCGTTCGCCGGCCCGGCGAAGGGGCCCCGGTCGGTGAACTTCCGGCGCACACCGCTCGTTGTACGGAGTATGAACCGGCGCTGGTCGCAGCGGGGGCGGGGGCGTTCGCTTGCGGCGTACAGGGAACACCTTCGCCCCTCCCCGGGGTTGGATGGGATGAAGGTCCTCGTGCCGGGGAACTGTTTACTCAAGTGCCGCATATCGCGCGGTACATCGTCCGGCATGCGGGCTACCATGCGGAAGGGACGGGCCCCGGACATCCGGACATCTGGGTCCCCCCGACCGCTCTGTGAGGAGCGAGGCGATGTTCGAAAGGTTTACCGACCGGGCGCGGAGAGTTGTGGTGCTGGCTCAGGAAGAAGCCAGGATGCTCAACCACAACTACATCGGCACGGAGCACATCCTGCTTGGCCTGATCCACGAGGGTGAGGGCGTGGCGGCCAAGGCGCTGGAATCCCTGGGAATCAGCCTGGAGGCAGTACGCCAGCAGGTTGAAGAGATAATCGGCCAGGGCCAGCAGGCACCTTCCGGGCATATCCCGTTTACGCCGCGAGCGAAGAAGGTGCTCGAGCTCTCGCTGCGCGAGGCGCTGCAGCTCGGGCACAACTACATCGGCACCGAGCACATCCTGCTCGGCCTCATCCGCGAGGGTGAGGGTGTGGCGGCCCAGGTGCTGGTCAAGCTGGGCGCGGACCTGAACCGGGTCCGCCAGCAGGTGATCCAGCTGCTGCACGGCTACCAGGGCAAGGAGCCTGCCGCGGCGGGCGCGCCGTCGGAGTCGGCTCCGTCCACCTCCCTGGTGCTGGACCAGTTCGGCCGGAACCTGACCCAGGGCGCCCGGGAGGGCAAGCTGGACCCGGTGATCGGCCGGGAGAAAGAAATCGAGCGGGTCATGCAGGTGCTGTCCCGCCGGACCAAGAACAACCCGGTGCTCGTGGGCGAGCCCGGGGTGGGCAAGACCGCCGTGGTCGAGGGGCTGGCCCAGAAGATCGTCAAGGGCGAGGTGCCCGAGACGCTGAAGGACAAGCAGCTCTACACGCTGGACCTCGGTGCCCTGGTGGCCGGTTCGCGCTACCGCGGTGACTTCGAGGAACGGCTGAAGAAGGTCCTGAAGGAGATCCGGACCCGCGGCGACATCATCCTGTTCATCGACGAGCTGCACACGCTGGTCGGGGCGGGCGCTGCCGAGGGAGCGATCGACGCTGCCTCGATCCTGAAGCCGATGCTGGCCCGCGGCGAGCTTCAGACCATTGGCGCCACCACGCTGGACGAGTACCGCAAGCACCTGGAGAAGGACGCCGCGCTCGAGCGCCGGTTCCAGCCGATCCAGGTGGCCGAGCCGACGATCTCGCACACCATCGAGATCCTCAAGGGCCTGCGCGACCGCTACGAGGCCCACCACCGGGTGTCCATCACCGATGGGGCCCTGGTGGCCTCGGCCCAGCTGGCGGACCGCTACATCAGCGACCGCTTCCTGCCGGACAAGGCGATCGACCTGATCGACGAGGCAGGCTCGCGGATGCGGATCCGCCGGATGACCGCACCGCCGGACCTGCGCGAGTACGACGAGAAGATCGCCCAGGTGCGCCGGGAGAAGGAGTCGGCCATCGACTCCCAGGACTTCGAGAAGGCGGCTGCCCTCCGGGACAACGAGAAGCAGCTGATCGCCAAGAAGGAGACCCGGGAGAAGGAGTGGAAGGCCGGCGACATGGACGTCGTCGCCGAGGTCAACGAGGAGCTCATCGCCGAGGTCCTGGCCACCGCGACCGGCATCCCCGTGTTCAAGCTCACCGAGGAGGAGTCCCAGCGGCTGCTCCGCATGGAGGATGAGCTGCACCGGCGGGTCATCGGGCAGAACGACGCCATCAGGGCGCTGTCCCAGGCCATCCGGCGGACCCGGGCCGGCCTGAAGGACCCCAAGCGTCCTGGCGGGTCGTTCATCTTCGCCGGGCCCTTCCGGAGTCGGCAAGACGGAGCTGTCCAAGACGCTGGCGGAGTTCCTGTTCGGCGAGGAAGACGCGCTGATCCAGCTCGACATGAGCGAGTACATGGAGAAGCACACGGTGTCCCGGCTGTTCGGCTCGCCGCCCGGCTACGTGGGTTACGAGGAAGGCGGCCAGCTCACCGAGAAGGTGCGCCGCAAGCCGTTCTCGGTGGTCCTGTTCGACGAGATCGAGAAGGCCCACCAGGACATCTTCAACTCGCTGCTGCAGATCCTGGAGGACGGCCGGCTGACCGACGCCCAGGGCCGGGTGGTGGACTTCAAGAACACGGTCATCATCATGACGACCAACCTGGGCACCAGGGACATCTCCAAGGGGGTGTCCGTGGGCTTCGCCCGGTCGGGTGAGTCGAAGGGCTCCTACGACCGGATGAAGTCCAAGGTGAACGAGGAGCTGAAGCACCACTTCAGGCCGGAGTTCCTCAACCGCGTGGACGACACCATCGTGTTCCACCAGCTGACCGAGGCCGAGATCGTCGAGATCGTCGATCTGATGATCGCCAAGGTGGACGAGCGGCTCCGGGACCGTGACATGGGCCTGGAACTGCGTCCGGCCGCCAAGGCGCTGCTGGCGGAGCGGGGTTACGACCCGGTGCTCGGGGCGCGGCCACTGCGGCGCACCATCCAGCGGTCGATCGAGGACGCCCTGTCCGAGAAGATCCTGTTCGGTGAGCTGAAGGCCGGCCAGATCGTCATCGTGGACGCGGAAGGCACCGGCGAGGACGCGCAGTTCACGTTCAAGGGCGTGCCCAAGCCGGACGCCGTGCCGGACTCCGTGCCCGAGGAGGTCGGCAGCGGTGCCGCGGTCGAGCGCGGGGCCACCGCGCCGCCGCAGGACTGACCGGGTACACCAGCACCAGATAGCGAGAACGCTGAGCGGCGGCCCCTCCGGGGGCCGCCGCTCAGTGCTATCCGGGGAGCGCAGGGCTGATTCCGGGGTGCGCAGGCGTGCGGGGCGGGTGGCGTTCCGGGCGCCGGGGGCTCCCCGGGGACGGGGTGCGTCCCGGGCAGCGCGAACCGCCCGTCCGGCAGCGGATCCACCAGGCCGTCCGCCACCAGGCCGTCCAGGGCCCGGCTGCGCTGCAGCTGATCTGCCCAGGCCGCCTCGAGCTGGGAGCCCGGCACCGGGCCAGCGCAGTCGCGGAGCACCGCCAGCAGCCGCCCGCGGCACTGCCGGTCCGTGCCCGCGTACTTCTGGCTGCGGCGCGGCCCGCCGTCCGCCGGATGCCCGGCCCGGCGCCACGCGCAGCTAGCCGCCACCGGGCAGGCGGCGCACCGCGGCCGGACAGCGGTGCAGACCAGGGCGCCCAGTTCCATGACCGCCACCGACCACCGCGCGGCCACCGCGGGCTGCTCCGGCAGCAGTGACTCCGCCAGCCGCCGCTCCGCCGCCGACGTGCTGGGTGACGGCAGCTCCCGGCCGCTCACCAGCCGCGCCAGCACCCTCCGCACGTTGGTGTCCAGCACCGCGTGCCGCTGCCCGAACGCGAAGCTGGCCACCGCGGCGGCCGTGTAGGAGCCGATTCCGGGGAGCGCCCGCAGGGCCTCAGCTGACGCCGGGACCTCCCCGCCGTGCCGCTCCACGAGGGCCTGCGCCGTCGCATGCAGCCGGATCGCCCGCCGCGGGTAGCCGAGCCGCCCCCAGGCCCGCACCGCTTCACCGGCCGGGGACGCGGCCAGCGAGGCCGGGGTTGGCCACCGGGCCACCCAGGCCGCATACACCGGCAGTACCCGGGCTACGGGCGTCTGCTGCAGCATGATCTCGCTGACCAGGACCGCCCACGGCGTGGCCTCCGGCCGGCGCCACGGCAGGTCCCGCTGATGAGCGGCGTACCAGTCCAGGATCGCCCCCGGGGCCTGGGGCACCGGGTTCGGGCCCGTCAGGTTCGGGCCCGGCAGGTTCGGGGCCTGACAGGTCCGGGGTCACCGGGTCCGCAGTCACCATGGCGTCTCGATCCTCGCACGTTCGGGGCGCGCCGAGGCGGCCCGGGCGGGCGAATCGACGGGCGGGTGCGGGTTTACCGGAGGATCCCGCCCGGGTCTGCCCAAAAGCGCTCCGGAATCGTCGCTGACCTGCAATAATGCCGCTCCTTCGCGGCGGGTCGCCAAGATCAGCGAGGGTTCCCGGCGGATACTGCTCGCATGCCTCGCAGTTCAGCTGACCCGCCCAAAAGCGCAGGTGAGGTCAACGTCTACTGGCGGCGCAGGGTCATCGCGCTGGCCGCCGGCATCGGCCTGCTCGGGCTCGTCACCTGGACCGTGAACGGCGTGCTGGGCGGGGGGACCAGGCAGGCCAGCGATCTGTCGCAGGCGAGCAGGCAGCACGGCTCCCACCACTCCGCTCAGCCGGCCCCGGGGACCACGTCTTCCCCCACGCCCGCCAGCACCGCGGGCCACGCGAGCGCCACCCCGTCCGCCACGGGAAAGCCTGGGCCCAGCCCGTCGTCATCCGCCAAGCGCGGCGCTTCTGCGAGCACGCGCGCACCCTCCGCGGGCCAGCGCGGCCGGAAGGCGCACGGGCCCGGGGCCTGCCCGCACGCCGCACTCGTGCTGAGCCTGTTCTCGGCCCGGTACAGCTATCCGGCGCACGCCCGGCCGGAATTCACGGTGGACGTGGTATCCACCGCTCCCGGCCGCTGCACCGCCGACCTGGGCCCTGCGCACGTGCACGTGGTGATCAGGGCGGGCGGGAAGAATCCAGGTCTGGGACTCCGCGGACTGCGCCCGGCCCGCTGCCCAGGCGACCGTGCTGGCCCGGGGCGTGCCCGCCGCGGTCCAGATCTCCTGGAACCGGCAGACCTCGGCCGCGGGCTGCCGGTCCCGGCACCGGGCCGCCCGGCCTGGGACCTACACCGCCACCGCCTACAGCGGGAACCTGAGCAGCCGCACCATGATCTTCGTGCTGAAGGGACACGGAATCGCGGGCCGTAAACACGGCATGCCGTAACCACGGCGATCCGCTCAAGGGTCACGCCATGGCGGTGCCGTGTACGGCATGCCGTAACCACGGCCGCCCAGGCGTGCGCCCATCGCGGACACAGTGCTCGGCGGAGGGCTCAGGAGTACTTCTCCAGCAGGGTCACCTCGGCCAGCCGGGACAGGCCCTCCCGGGCCGCGCGTGCGTGCGGCTCCGTCACCCCGTCCACCGCCTGCAGCTCGGCGACGCTGGCCGCCAGCAGCTTGTGCAGCCCGCCGAAGTGCGCCACCAGCCGTTCCGCGGCGTCCGCGGGCAGTCGCGGGACCTTGGCCAGCAGCCGGTATCCCCGGGGCTCGACCGGCGCGTCGAGCGTGCCGGACCCGCCGAGCCCGAGCACCGTGGCCACCGTCGCCATGTCCAGCAGTTCTTCCGGGGAAAGCCGCCCCAGCTCGTCCAGTACCCTGCCGATCTCGGCGCACGGGTTCACGCCCGCTGCCGCCGGGAGGTAGTCCTGCACCACCAGCTGGCGCTCGAAGTCGCTGCCCGCGATGAGCTCGTCCAGCTGGAGCGCGAGCAGCCGCCCGTCGGTGCCCAGCTCGATCTTGTAACCCTCGATCTCACCCGCGATCCGCCGGACCATCTCCAGCCGCTGCGCCACCATGGTCACGTCACGCGCGGTGGCCAGGTCCTCGATCTCGTGCGCGGTCAGGGTCCCCGACACCTCATCCAGCCGGAACTTGTAGCGCTCCAGCGTGGCCAGGGCCTGGTTGGCCCGGGACAGGATCGCCGCCGAATCCTCCAGCACGTACCGGGCCCCATCCAGGTACAGGGCGATGATCCGCATGGACTTGCTGACCGAGATCACCGGGCAGCCGGTCTGCCTGCCGACCCGCTCCGCGGTCCGGTGCCGGGTCCCCGACTCGTCGGTCGGCAGCGTGGGGTCCGGGACCAGGTGCACGGCCGCCCGGACGATGTACCCGGCCGCGTCGTCGAGCACGATGGCGCCGTCCATCTTGGCCAGCTCGCGCAGCCGGGTCGCGGAGAACGGCACCCTCAGCTCGAACCCGCCGGTGCACACCTCGTCCACGGCGGGCCCGTCGCCGAGCACGATCAGCGCGCCGGTGTTCCCGCGCAGGATGCGCTCCAGCCCGTCGCGCAGCATGGTGCCCGGCGCCAGTGCGGCCAGGGCGGCCCAGCGGCGCTCGTCCCTGTGCCTGACGTCGCGGTGCTGCGTCGGTCGGCGGCACACGACTCCCGGAGGTTGCTGGACTGGGCCAGTGTATCGGCGGCTCCAGGTCACTGGCCGGCAAATCAGCCGCCGAAGGCGGCGGCCATCGCCTCCCGGATGTCCTCGACCTCCCGCACCTCGATCCCCCCGGCAGAGCTCTTTGCGGCCGAGCCTTTTGCGGCTGCGTCCTGCCGCGCCCGAGCCTGCGGGCACGATCGCCAGCCGGAACCCCATCCGCTCCGCCTCGGCCAGCCGGCGCTGCACCCCGGTGACCCGGCGCACCTCGCCCGCCAGGCCCACCTCGCCGACCGCCACCACGGAGCCGGGCACGCTGAGATCCACCACCGCGCTGGCCAGGGCCAGCGCCACGGCCAGGTCCACCGACGGCTCGCCGAGCCGGACCCCGCCCACGGTGGCCGCGTAGACGTCCTGCTTGCCCAGCTTGAGGTCGGCGCGCCGGGACAGCACCGCGAGGACCATGCCGACCCGGGACGCGTCCAGCCCGGAGGTGACCCGGCGCGGGATGTCCAGCGTGGACGGCGCCACCAGCGTCTGCACCTCGCTGAGCAGCGGGCGGCGGCCCTCCAGCGTGACGGTCACGCACGTGCCGGGCACCGCGTTGCGGCGGTGGGTGAGGAACAGGCCGCTCGGGTCGGGCAGCTCGGTGATGCCCTGCTCCCCGAGGTCGAAGCAGCCGATCTCGTCGGTCGGGCCATAACGGTTCTTCACCGCCCGGACCATGCGGAACTGGGCGTGCCGGTCCCCCTCGAAGTGCAGCACCACGTCCACCAGGTGTTCCAGGGCCCGCGGCCCGGCGATGGACCCGTCCTTGGTCACGTGCCCGACCAGCACGGTGGTCACCGCGTGCTGCTTGGCCACCGCGATCAGGGCGGCGGTGACCGCCCGGATCTGGCTGACCCCGCCGGGCGAGCCGTCCACCCCCTCCATCGTGATCGTCTGCACCGAGTCCACGATCAGCAGCCGGGGCCGCACCACCGCCACGTGGCCGAGCAGCGCGGCCAGGTCGGTCTCCGCGGCCAGGTAGAGGTTCCCGGCCACGGCGCCGATCCGGTCCGCGCGCAGCCGCACCTGGGCGGCGGATTCCTCGCCGGTGATGTACAGGACCGGGCCTGCCGCAGCGGCGTGCGTCCCCGCCTCCAGCAGCAGGGTGGACTTGCCCACGCCCGGCTCGCCCGCCAGCAGCACCACCGCCCCGGGCACCAGGCCCCCGCCCAGCACCCGGTCCAGCTCGTCCAGCCCGGTCGGGCGGGCTCCCGCCGCGGTGGCGTCCACCTCGCCGATGGGCAGCGCGGGGCTGGCCGGGGCGAGCGCGGCCGGCGGCCCGCCCAGGCCAGCACCGCCCAGGCCAGCCCCGCCCAGGCCCGCACGGTCCAGGCCCGCCCCGCCGGGTCCGTCTCCGAAGGCCGCCCCGCCCAGGCCGAGCCCGTCCAGCCCGGCCCCCAGCCCGGCCAGGGCGGCGGCGCCGAAGCCCGCCGCCCGGCCCGCGCGGGCCGGGGCGGCCTGCTCGACCGTGCCCCAGGCCTGGCACTCGCCGCAGCGGCCCGACCATTTCGTCGTGCGCCATCCGCATTCCGCGCACTGGAACGCCGGGCCCGCCGAGGACTTCGCCATGGCCTGGACGCTACCGGCGGGCACCGACAGCCGGGGCCGGGACACTCCCGGGCAGCGACACTCCTGCGCCTCATGCGGTGAGCAACTGCGCGCGTCACGCCGCATAAGCTGGCCAGGGCGGAGCGATCGGCGCCCGGGGAGATCCCGGGACACGGTCCGCCGCGGAGTGCGGAAGGAGCCACGGTGAGCCAAGCGGGCACGACGCCGCGACGCCTGGTGGCGCTATCGACCGCGTCGGTCTACCCGGACCGGACGCCGGATGCGTTCGAGGTCGCGGCGCGCCTGGGTTACGACGGGGTCGAGGTCATGGTGACCCCGGATGCGGTCAGCCAGGACGTTGAGGTACTGCGGCGGCTCGCCGACTACCACAGCGTGCCGGTGCTCGCGGTCCACGCGCCCTGCCTGCTGATCACCCAGCGGGTCTGGGGCCGCGAGCCGTGGGGCAAGCTGGTCCGGGCCAAGGACGTGGCCGAGGAGCTGGGCGCGCGGGTGGTCGTGGTGCACCCCCCGTTCCGCTGGCAGCGGGACTACGCCCGGGACTTCGCGGCCGGCCTGGCCCGGATGCAGGACGAGACCGACGTGCTGTTCGCGGTGGAGAACATGTTCCCGCTGCGGGCCCGGGGCGCCGAGGTGGCGCCGTACGCCCCGTCCTGGAACCCGGTCCCGATGGACTACCCCCACGTCACGCTGGACCTGTCGCACACGGCCGTGTCCGGGTCCGACGCGCTGGCCATGGCCGACGAGCTCGGCGCCCGGCTCGCCCACGTGCACCTCGCCGACGGCAGCGGGCTGGCCAACCGCGACGAGCACCTGGTCCCCGGCCGCGGTACCCAGCCGTGCGCGACGATGCTGCACCGGCTCGCCGCCGAGGACTACCAGGGACTGGTCGTGCTGGAGGTCAAGACGTTCCGTGCGCCCACCCAGGAGGCCCGGCAGGCCGACCTGGCCGAGGCGCTGGAGTTCGCCCGGGCCAACCTGGCCGCCCCCGGGGAGGCTCCCGCGGGCGCGGCCCCGGCCGGGACATCCCCGGCCAGTCCCGTGCCCGGCCCGCAGTCCCGTCCGGCCAGTCCCGTGCCGGCCAGCCCGCCATCGGCCCGGTTCGGTATGACCGCGCGCCCGCTGAGCACCAGCCGCTGACCACCCGCCCGCCTACCCGTCTACCCGCCGCGCCGCGACCCACAGCGCTGGACGCGGCCTCGACCGAGGATGCATGCTGCCCGTCATGACTGCTGACCGTCCCGCCCGGCCGGGGACCCTGATCACGGTGGCGCCGACCGGCGCGGAATCCGACAAGGCGTCTGTCCCGGCGCTGCCGGTCACCCTGGACGAGCTGACCACCACCGCGGTGGAATGCCGCGCCGCCGGGGCCGCCGTGATCCACGTGCACATCCGGGACGGCCAGGCCCGGCCGACGCTGGACCTGGGCCGGCTCAGGGACACCGTGCAGGCGCTGCGGGAGAGCACCGACCTGATCATCCAGCTGTCCACCGGGGGCGCGGTCACCGACAGCTTCGACGACCGGCTCGCGGTGCTGGAGGCGGCGCCGGACGCCTGCTCGCTCACCTGCGGCACGGTCAACTTCGGCGACGACGTGTTCGCCAATCCCTGGCCGTTCATCCGCGAGCTGTACGCGCGGACCCAGGCGGCCGGGGTGGTGCCCGAGTTCGAGCTGTTCGACCTGGGCCAGGTCGCCACGCTGCACCGGCTGCTGGACGAGCTGGGGCCGCCGCACGGCGGCCACGTGCACTGCGACCTGGTGATGGGCGTGCCGGGCGGCATGCCAGGCACCGTGGCGGCCCTGGTGGCGGCGGTGGCCGCGCTGCCCGCGGGGGCCACCTGGTCGGCCACCGGGATCGGCCGGACCACGCTGCCGGTGCTGATGGGCGCGCTCGGCGCCGGCGGCCACCTGCGGGTCGGCATGGAAGACACCACCTCGTTCGCCCGGGGCCGTCCCGTGGCCCGCAACGCCGAGCTCGTCGAGCGGGCGGCTGCCCTGGCCGGGCTGGCCCAGCGGCCGCCGCTGGAGCCGGACGAAGCCCGTCAGATGCTTGGGGTGAGCAGCCGTCACTGAACCGCCCATTCTCGCCGAGGTCGTCCGGTCGGGGTTCGTCGAGTCGAGGCACCGCGTTTCGTTGCGGATAATCGGAACCGACGGGGCGCCGCAGCTGGCTGCTGGCCAGGGGGACGTGCCCATGTTCCCCCGCTCGGCGAACAAGCCGATGCAGGCCGCCGGGATGCTGCGCTGCGGCCTGGATCTGGACGGCAGGCTGCTGGCGCTCGCGGCGGCCAGCCATTCCGGTGAGGACTTCCACGTCGCCGGCGTGCGGGAGATCCTGGCCGGGGCCGGGCTGACCGAGGACGACCTGCAGTGCCCGCGGGCCCTGCCCCGCGAGGAGGTGTTCCAGCAGGACTACCTGCGCGAGGGCGGTGAGCCTGACCAGGTGCACATGAACTGCTCCGGCAAGCACGCGGCCATGCTCGCCACCTGCGTCGCGGCCGGCTGGCCCACGGGCACCTACACCGACCCCGGGCACCCGCTCCAGGTGGCGCTGCGCCAGACGGTCGAGGACCTGGCCGGGGAGCCGTCCGCGGCGGTGGGGGTGGACGGCTGCAGCGCCCCGGTGTTCGCGCTGTCCCTGACCGGCCTGGCCCGGGCGTTCCAGGCCATGGTCACCGCGCCGCCGGGGACACCCGGGCGCCGGGTAGCCGACGCTATGCGGGCTCATCCGGAGTGGACGTCGGGGAGCCTGCGGCCGGAGCGGGCGCTGATGGCCACGGTCCCGGGCCTGCTGGTCAAGGCGGGCGCCGAGGGCGTGCAGGCGTTCGCGCTGGCCGACGGCCGGGCCGGGGTCTTCAAGATCGAGGACGGCTCGTACCGGGCCCGGGAGCCGCTGACGGTCGCGATGCTGCGGCGGCTCGGCGTGAGCACCGCGCCGGGGGTGCCGGACTCGGCCCTGGATGAGATCGGTGCGGTCCCGGTGCTGGGCGGGAGCCGCACCGTCGGCATCGTCCGCGCCGTACTCCCCGGCTGAGGTGCTTGCTGGGCGTTTGCAAAAGCAAGCACCGTTTGATTCACTGGATGCGTGAGTCCAATGCGAGTGAGCTCCATCGGTGAATACATCAAGGAGCAACGGGAGCAGGCGAAGATCTCGCTGCGCCAGCTGGCCTCCCAGGCGGGGGTCTCCAACCCGTACCTGAGCCAGATCGAGCGCGGCGTCCGCCGGCCGAGTGCCGAGATACTGCAGCAGATCGCCAAGGGGCTGCGGATCTCCGCGGAGGCGCTGTACGTGCAGGCCGGGATCCTGGAGGACCGGCCGCCCGACTCGGGAGTCCGGGCCGCCGTGCTGGCCGCGCCGGAGCTGACCGAGCGGCAGAAGCAGGTCCTGCTGGAGATCTACGACTCGTTCCGCCGGGAAGCCGAGGCCCAGGCGCCGGAAGACGCCGAGGACGCGGCCGTGGCCGCGGAGGCGGCCGCGATCCAGGCGGCCGCGGCGCAGGCCACGGCGGCCCAGGCGGCCGCCGGGGCCGCCCGCGCGCAGGCCACGGCCGGCGGGGCCTGGGAGCAGGCGACCGGGCCGGCCGGCCCAGGACTCGACGAGGAAGATGATGACCCCCTCGCGGCAGCGGAGCCGTTGGGTGCTACCGGGGCGGCCGGGCCGCCTGACTCAACGGGTCTGCCGGACGGGTGGACCAGGAAGGAAGAATGACCATGAACCGCGCCACCATTGACGTGAAGACCGAGGTGCGCAAGCTGGCCAGCAGCAAGCCCGTGCACGCCGCCGCCGGAGCCGGGGTGCTGGCCTCCGCGGCCCTGCGCGAGCTGCCCGCGCGGATCTCGCGCTGGCGCAGCGATGGCTCGCTGGCCGCCCTGCCGGGCCGCGCCAGCGAGTACATGACGACCGCCCGGACCAAGGCGAGCCAGGAATACGACAAGCTCGCCATGCACGGCGCCCGCGCGCTCAACGGGAAGAACGCCCTGCCTGGCCAGGACACGAAGAGCTGACGATCCGTGTGCAGGCAGCTGCCTCAGGCCGGGCGGGAGACGGGCTTTGGTTCCGGTTCCCGCCCGGACCGGATAGCCTGAACCCGTGTTGCTGAACACAGGAGCGATGACCCCGCTCTACTGGTTCCTCGAGATACTGGCGGTCGCCGCCTTTGTCTGCGAGGTGTGGGGCTTTGTGGACGCACTGCGCCGCCCGTCGAAAGCATTCCTCTCGGCCGGCAAGCAGAACAAGCCGCTCTGGCTGATCATCCTCGGCGTGGCCGCGGTGATCGGGCTCTACCTGGGCGTTCTGTCTGGCGGCTTCGGCGCCGTGGGCATCCTGCCGATCGCCGCCTTCGTGGCCTCGGCGATCTACCTCACCGACGTCCGGCCCAAGGTCAGGGAGTACCGCGGCAGCAACGGGAGCAGCCAGGGCCCTTACGGTCCCTGGTAAGCCCGTCGCCCGTGCGTACTCACCGCCTCGAGCTCGACGATCAGGCGCTGCGGGAATGGGACGCGGTCGTGCTGGCGTCCGGCCCGGACGGCATCGTGCTGGACTCCTCCGCGTTCTACCCCGGTGGCGGGGGCCAGCCGCCCGATCACGGCGTCCTGCTGTGGGGCGGCGTGCAGACCCGGATCGTGGGCGCCCGCAAGGGTGATGACCTCGTCCTGATCCCCGCCGACGACGATCCGCTGCCCCCGGCCGGCGCCGCGGTGCGTGGCGCCGTGGAGGACGAGCGGCGGACCGCGCTGATGCGGACCCACACCGCGCTGCACGTCCTCGGCGGCGTGGTCTTCCGGGACTTCGGAGCGCTGGTGACCGGCGGAAACATGGAGCCGCTCACGGCCAGGATGGATTTCAACCTGACTGAGGTGCCGCCCGGTTTCCGGGAGGCCGTCGAGGCCGCATGCAACGCGGAACTCGCCGCGGACCGCCGGATCGATGTCCGGGTGCTGCCCCGCGACCAGGCGTTCGCTATCCCCGACATCATCCGCACCGCCACCAACCTGGTCCCGCCGGAGGTCAAGGAGGTGCGGATCATCGACATCGTCGGCCTCGACCAGCAGGCGGACGGCGGCACGCACGTGGCCTCCACCCGCCAGGTCGGCGGGATCGCGGTCGTCAAGATCGAGAACAAGGGCAAGGGGTTCCGCCGGGTGCGGATCCAGGTCACCCCGGGCTAGCTAGAGGGGTATCACCAGGAGCGCGGCCGGGACCACGACGAGCGCGGCGGCCGCTCCGCAGACCAGCGCCCGGGCCGGCAGACAGAGCCCCGGCGACGGCGCCAGCAGCCTTTCCACCCGCGCGGTCACACCGCTGTCGCCCATCGCGGCGTCCTCGTCCGCGATGGCCAGCGTGCCGGACGGCGTGCCCGCCGGGCCCGCCGCCCCGACCCGGATCAGCGCGGTGACCAGCTCGCGGGCCGGCCGCTGCCGGGCCGCGTGATCGTCCGCGAGCATCTCGACGAGCAGCGCCACCGAGGCGTAGGACCGCTGCACCAGCACCGACCAGGGGAAGGCCCGGGCGAGCGCGGTGAAGGGCAGCAGCACGAGGTCATGCCGCTCGCGGAGGTGGGCCCGCTCGTGGGCCAGCACGGCGGCCAGTTCCGCCTGGTCCAGCAGGTCGAGCGCGCCCGCGCTGATCACGATGCGGGAGCGCAGTCCGGGCACGCAGTAGGCGGCGGCCGCGGGATGGTCGACGACCAGGGCGCCGGGCACCTTCGGGTCGCCGTGGGCCAGCAGGCTGAGCAGCGCCCGGTGGCGCCGGCGGTCCCGCAGCACGGCCCCGGTCGAGGCGATCAGGACCCAGCAGAGCAGCACGAGCAGGGCCGCCGAGGCGCCCAGGCAGAGCAGCCGCATCAGCGCGACTATGCCGGGCGACCGCGCCTCACCGGCCACGTCGCGGACCGCTTTGTCCAGCACGGTGAACGCCCCGCCTGCCACCCCGGGGCCACCTGGATCCGCGCCGAGCGCGGCCAGGGTCCCGATCCCGGCGACTCCCCAGCCCAGGCCCATGGCCTGCCACAGCATGATGGCCGCCGCCGGTGACCGGCGCGGCCAGCGCGCGTTGGCCAGCTCCGCGGCCGCGGGCAGCAGGCCCACCGCGAGGGTAGCCAGAGCCAGGACGGGGGAAAGCACGAAGGGTCAACTCCTGGCGGGATCTCCGCCTGTCTCCAGGGCCCGCCGCAGCACCCGTGCCTCGTTACCTGACACGCGGCGGGCGAAGCTCGCGAGCGCGGCTGACCGGTCGCCGGTCTGGTCGAGCGCGAAAAGCATCAGCTCAGTGACGTATGCTTCCCGGCTCGCTGCGGCGCGGTACAGCCAGGCTCGTCCGTCCCGCTCTCGCCGGGCGAACCCCTTCTTGGCCAATCGGTCCAGGACGGTCATCACCGTGGTGTGAGCCAGATCCCGGTCGGTAAGCCTACTGCCAACCTGGCGCACCGTAAGCTGAGTCTCGCTTTCCCAGAGAACGTCCATGATGGCTCGTTCTAGTTCGCCCAGTCGGTTCACGCAGTCACTCTACCTACCGGCTATACCACCGGGCAGACCCAACCCTGCCTGGCCGCCGCGGGTCAGGTGAGCCAGTACACGTTGTAGTGCTCATGGTGCATCCGCGCGATCGGGATGAGCTCGACCGGGCGGCCATCGGCGGTGGCCCCGAACCGCAGCCGCCGCCCGGGGAGCCTGGTCACGGACTCCGGTCTCAGCCGGGGCATCGGCATGGATTCGGTGCCGCCGTAGCCGCCGCTGAGCACCACCGGGCCGAAGGTGACGGCCTGCACCGCGGCCCGGTCCGGCGTCCGGTTCAGCGTGAGCGACATCGGGAGGCTCACGTCTATCCGGTCGCCCGGCCGCCAGGACCGCTCGATGACCAGCCAGGTACCCGGCGCGAGCGGGCCGGCCAGCGGCTTGCCGTTCACCCAGGCCCGCGCGGGGCTGGCCAGCCAGCCTGGCAGCCGGACCCGCACGGTCATCGCGGCCGAGCCGGAGACGACGGACAGGTGGGTGGCGGGCTCGTCCGGGAAGCCGGTGTCCTGCCGGAACGTCACCCCGGCCGCGGCCCAGGTGACCTCGGACGGGATGAACAGGTTGACGAACAGCCCGTGTATGTCCCGGGAGTAGATGGTGTCGGCGAACTTGGCCTGCGTCTCCATCCCGGTCGCGTCGTCGCAGGAGAAATTGCGGTAATCGGTCGAATAGACGTCCGGGTCGGTGCCCATGAAGGGCGGCTGCCGTTTGAAGGCAGCCGGTGACAGGCCGGTGTAGTAGATGTTGAAGCCGTGCGCGGAGCGGGGATCCTGCTCGCCGAGCATCTGGTTGAACAGCGTCCGCTCGTAGTAGTCGAGCAGGTCCGCCCGGTGCGGCTGGTGGAAATGCTGCAGCCGGGTCAGCTTCAGCATGTTGTAGCTGCAGCAGTTCTCGCAGGTGCGGTTGCTCAGCTGCCCGGCGATCACGTCGGGCGCGTGCCAGTGCTCGTAGTTGCTGGTACCGCCGATGACGTAGGCGTGGTGGCCGGTGACGATCCGCCAGAAGTTGGTGGCTATGTCGTGATAGCGGACGTTCCCGGTTTCCTCCCAGATCCGCAGGCAGGCGATCATCTTCGGGATGGTGGTGTTCGCGTGCAGGCCGCGCAGGTCGTCCTGGCCGGCCGCCAGCGGGTCGAAGACCCGGGCGTGGTAGAACCGCTCGGCCGTGCGCAGATAGCTGTGGTCCCAGGTCAGCCGGTACAGGTTGGCCAGCGACTCGGCGATGCCGCCGTGCTCGGTGTCCAGGATCCGCTGCATGTGCGCGTAGGAGAGCCGGCCGGTGCGCCAGCCGACCCAGTCGCCGAGCCGGGCCGCCACCTCGAGGGCCCGCGCGTTCCCGGTCAGCTCGTGCTGGTCGATCAGCCCGGCTATCAGCTTGTGGATCATGTAATAGGGCGACCAGACCGGCAGGCCCGCCTCCAGCCGGTCGAAGAACCGCTCCGGGAAGGCCGACAGGTACCCGTCGTGGAACCCCGCCGCGCGATCCCGGGCCTGGTACCGGGCCAGCTCGTTGACCAGGTAGGCGCCCTTGTCCGCGGCGGCCTGGTTTCCCGTGCTGGCGTAGGTCAGGGCCAGCCCGGACATCAGGTGCCCGGTGCAGTGCCCGCGGACCAGGGAGCCCGGCGCCTCCCAGCCACCGCACGGGCGGGCCGACGACGGCAGCCCGTAGTTCAGCCGGAACGTGTGCAGCATCCGGTCCGGGTCGACGAACATCAGGTAGTTCATGTTCCGCGCCTGGTTCGCCCGCATCGGGCTGTCCAGCAGCCGGACCGCGGACAGCGGGAACGCCGCGGTGATCCCGGCGGTCCCGTCCGGGACGTACCCGCTGGCCCAGTTCCCCGAGGCGGCACTCAGCCGGCCAGGAAGGACGCCGCCCAGCGCGGCCCCGGCCGTCACGCCGCCGATCGCGGCGAGCACCGCCCTTCTGCTGACCGGCTGGGAGGACACGCACCGCCCCCTGAAGGTCTGCCCACCGCGGCTGTCCCGGGTGACCCTCTTTGATCAGAACTCACACTGGCCGGGCCGTCAATGGCCGCCCGGTGAACGTCCCGCCGGGCCCTGGCGGCGGGCGGCCCGGCGCGGCCGTGCCGCCCGGCTAGGATGTGCAGGTCGTCGCCGAGGGGAGGGCACCGGTGTCCCAGGAATCACCCCGCTTCCGCGCGGTACTGGAGAACTTCGCCCCGTACCAGCCCGGCCGCCGGGTGTCAGCGCCGGACGGCCGGTCCTACAAGCTGTCCTCGAACGAGTCCCCGTTCGGGCCGCTGCCCTCGGTGACGCGGGTCATCGCGCAGGCCGCCCTGGACGTGAACCGCTACCCCGACAACGGTGCGGTCGCGCTGACCGAGGCGATCGCCCAGCGGTTCGCGGTGCCGCCGGAGCACATCGTGGTCGGCTGCGGATCGGTCGGCGTGACCCAGCAGCTGCTCGAGGCGGTCGGCGAGCCGGCCGCCGAGGTGGTCTACGCCTGGCGCTCCTTCGAGGCCTATCCCACCCTGGTCGACCTGGCGTCGGCGGCGGCGGTCACGGTGCCGCTGCGGGACGAGGCCCACGACCTGCCGGCCATGGCGGACGCGATCACCAGCCGGACCCGGCTCATCTTCGTCTGCAACCCGAACAACCCGACCGGCACCGTGGTGCACGGGGACGAGCTGGCAGCCTTCCTGGACCGCGTGCCCGCGGACACCCTGGTCGTGCTGGACGAGGCCTACGCCGAGTATGTCCGGGACCCGCAGGTACCGGACGGGATGGCCGTGTACCGGGACCGCCCGAACGTGGCCGTGCTGCGCACCTTCTCCAAGGCGTACGGGCTGGCCGGGCTGCGGGCCGGCTTCCTCGTGGCGCACCCGCCGGTCGCGGCGGCGGCCCGCAAGACCATGCTGCCGTTCACGGTGAACGCGCTCGCGCAGGCCGCCGCTATCGCGTCCCTGGCCGCCGAGGCGGAACTGCTCGAACGGGTGGACGCGGTGGTCAAGGAGCGGTCCCGGGTCCGGGACGAGCTGCTCGCCCAGGGATGGTCGGTCCCGCCGACCGAGGCCAACTTCGTCTGGCTGCGCCTCGGCGAGGACACCCAGGACTTCGCGGCCGCCTGCGCGCGGGCCGGGGTGGCGGTCCGGCCGTTCGGCGCGGAGGGCGCGCGGGTCTCGATCGGGGACCACGACGCGAACGACGCCTTCCTCGCCGTGGCGCGCGGCTACCCGCGGCGGCACTGAGCTAGTCCGGGGGGGCGACCCCCCTGGACCCCCCGCTCGCCGCTTCGCGCCGAACGCCGACTCGGCGAGCACCCGCCTGCGGCGGGCCCCGCCTCCCCGTCGCCCGCGCACGCTCCGGTCGCAGGCCCCGTACCCCCTGGATCTCCCGCTCGCCGCTGCGCGGGGAGCACCCGTCAGCGGGCGACGCCGCGGCGCTCCAGCTTCTCGGTGACCAGCCGGTAGAACTGGCGTGGCCGGCCCGGCTGGGGCGCGCGGCTCGGCGGCAGCGGCCAGGCCAGCCCCTCCTCGACCAGGCTGTGCAGCAGCCGCCGGGCGGTGCGGGCGGTAACCCCCAGCACCTTCCCCGCGGTTTCCGCGTTGACCACGAGCGCGCTGTCGCTGCCGGCCAGCTTGTCGGCCAGCCGGGACAGGGTCTCCAGCCCGCGGGGCCGGCTGGCCTCCGCGGCCGGGGCGGCCGGATGCCGGGGCGCGGGAACCAGGGCGATCCCCTCCCGGTCCAGCGCGAACCCGCGGGTCCCGGCGGCCACGTGCGACCGGGACAGCGCGGCCTGAGCGTGCGTCTCCGCGTCCTGTGCGGTGCGGCCCATGCCGATGCCCACTTCCAGGGCGATGCCGAGCTCGGTCCGGGCCCGCTCGCTGAACGGGGGGACCCGGAACCCGTCGGTGGCTGCGGCCAGCGAGCCGCGGGTCGCGGTGACCAGGAAACAGTGGTCGCTGACCGGGCTGACCGAGGCGTGCATCCGCTGGGCTTCCTGGACCAGGAACCGGTGCACGGTGAGCCGCAGTTCCTCACGGGCGTGCCGCGGCGAGGACCGGCGCGAGGTGTCCCGCAGCGTGGGCACCTCGACCAGGGCCACGGCCAGCTGGGCCTCTTCCAGGCGGCGGTTCCCGGCGAGCAGGGTCGCCGTGCGGAGGGCGGCGCGGATGGCGCTGCTGGTGGGGCGCAGGATCCGGACGGGCACGTCGGCGGCGGACAGCCGCTGGGCGACCGACTGCAGGCAGGTGAACGCGACCGTGATCTCGTCCCGCCGCCAGAGCCGCTCGTGGAACGCGGCCAGCGTGGCCGCGTTCGCGGCGTCCTCCCGGACGTGCACCCCGGTCGTGGGCGCGCCCAGTTCGGCGAACGCGTCCTCCACATCAGCCCGGCTGAGCACGTCCACGCTGACCCGGCTGAGGTCCTGGCCCAGTTCCCTGGTCGCGCGGAGCAGGGCCGCGTACAGCGCGCTGCCGGACAGCGGCACATAGGTGGCCGGGACGCGGAGCGTGCCGGCCCGCCGGGCGTACTCGTAGGGCACCTGGCTGGCGAACAGGCAGGCGTCGATGCCCGGCCCGAGCCGCAGCACCTTGTCGGCGGCTTCCTGCTCGCTCCGGTACGCGGCGGCCACGAGCCTGCGGGCCGGGGCCGCTGAGGCGCCGTTGCCGGACACCCCGGGGGGACTGGCCGCGGGATGGGCGGCCGCGCCGGGCAGCCCGCTGGCTTGCGGGCTGCCGGACAGCATGATCCGCTCCACCAGGTCGTGCGGCCCGACGATGCCGATGGTCAGCTCGGCTGCGGGCTGGCGCTGGGCAGTCATGGCCGGCGTACCTCCTGGTGCCGGTGGCTGGCCAGCGGCGCCACAGACGACGCGTGCCCGGCATGGCGGGCACGCGTCAGCTGATCCGGCAACTCCTAATGTGCCGCCGACTGCGGGGTACTCGCTGTGCTGTGAAGTCACTGTTCGACCCTTACGCTGCGACGATTGCACGATCGTATATTTCGTAACCGGTCCGCGCCTTCGGGGGAAGGGAATCAGCGGACTGTTTCGTGCAACGTCACATTTTCCTGGGGGCGGCTTCCCGCTGCGGGCCCGCTGGTCAGCTGCCGGGCAAGTCGGCCGCGGGCCAGGTCAGCGGGCGCCCGTGTCAGCCGCTTTCCTCGGCGGTGATGTCGGCGCCCAGGGTGGTGAGACGCTCCGCGACCGCGGCGTGGCCACGGTCGATGAGGTAGCCCGGGGCGACCACGGTCTCGCCCTCCGCGACCAGCCCGGCCAGGATGAGCGCGATCCCGGTGCGCAGGTCGTGCGCGACGACCTTGGTGCCCTTGAGCGTGGACGGGCCATGCACGATGACCACGTTGCCGCTGTCCACCTCGACCTTGGCGCCCATCTTGTTCAGCTCCCCGACCAGGCCGTACCGGCCGTCGAAGATGGTTTCCCGGATGTAGCTGGTGCCATCGGCCAGGCAGCTCAGCGCCATGATCGGCGACTGGAGGTCGGTCGCGAAGCCGGGGTACGGGCTGGTGATTACGTTTATCGGGCGGAGCTGGCGCTCCTGGCGGACCTGGAGGACCGCGCCCTTCGGGGTGAACTCCACCCCCATCTGCTCCAGCTTCCAGCGGACCACCCCGAAGTGCTCGAGGGAGGCACCGACCAGGTTCAGCTCGCCGCCGGTGATCGCGGCCGCCATGGCCAGCACGCCCGCGTCTATCCGGTCCGGCATCACCGTGTGCTCGGTCGCGGTCAGCTGGCTGACCCCGCGCACGGTGACGAAGCCGGTCCCGCCGCCGCTGATGTCCGCGCCCATCTTGGTCAGGAACGCGATGACGTCGAGCACTTCCGGCTCGAGGGCACAGTTGTCGATGATGGTGGTGCCGGGGGCCAGGCAGGCCGCCATGATCAGGTTCTCGGTGCCGGTGTGCGACGGGGTGTCCAGGTACAGGTGCGCCCCGCGGAGCTGGCCCGCCTTGATGTGGATCTCGTTCTCGCGCTCGTCCACGACGGCGCCCAGCCGGGCGAAGCCGCGGTAGTGGAAGTCCAGGTTGCGGCTGCCCAGGTTGCAGCCGCCGATGCCCTCGATGACGGCCTCGCCGAACCGGTGCAGCAGGGCCGGCACGAACAGCACCGAGCTGCGGAACCGGCGGGCGATCTCGGCCGGCAGGACGAAGGTGGTCAGGTTGGAGGCGTCCACCACCAGGGTGCGCTCGGCCTCGTGGAATTTGACCACTGCGCCCAGAGCCTGCGCTAGTTCCACCGCCCGGCGGACGTCCTCGATCGCCGGGACGTTACGCAGCACGGTCCGGCCTTCGCCGGTGAGCAGCGACGCGGCGATCATCTTGAGCGCCGCGTTCTTGGCGCCCTGAACGAAGACCGTGCCCTGGAGCGGGATCCCGCCTCGTACGCGGTAGCAGGTCTCGGGGCCAATGGTCATGGGGCTGAAGCTCCTGTCCTTCGGAAACGCGAGGTCAACGGCCTGCCGCAGTCGCGGCGCATGCTGCCACCCGGCGCCCGCCCAGCGGGATGCGGGCCGGCGGGAGGCCTCGTACCCAATTCCAGGCCAGTATTCCACCGGCCTGGTCTCCCCTTCTCCGACAGCCAGATTCGGGTCACCCGGACCGCGCCCGGTCAGCGGCGCGGGCTGGGCAACCAGGCCGTCACGGCAGTCATACCCACTGTCGTCCAGTGATGCGCTCATATGCCTCGATGTAGCTTGCGCGGGTCTGCTCGACCACACGGACGGGCAAGGCCGGGGGCGGATCTGTGTCCCGTTTGCCCCAGTCGGCCTCGGGCGAGTCTAGCCAGTCCCGGACAATCTGCTTGTCAAATGAGACTTGTGGCCTGCCGGGCTGCCATTGGCTCGCAGGCCACAGCCGGGACGAGTCGGGGGTCAGAACCTCGTCGGCCAGCAGCAGCCGGCCATCCGGATCGAAGCCGAGCTCGATCTTGGTGTCGGCCACCAGGATGCCGTTCCTGGCGGCGATGGCCGCGCCCCGCCGGTACACCTCGAGCGTGATCCGCTCCAGCTCGGCGGCCACGCCGGCGCCGACCGACTCGGCCACCGCGGACATCGGGATGTTCTCGTCGTGCTGCCCGCGCGGCGCCTTGGTCGCTGGCGTGAAGATCGGCTCCGGCAGACGGGACCCGTCGCTGAGCCCGGGGGGCAGCGGCACCCCGCACACCGACCCGTGCTGCCGGTACTCGCGCAGCCCGGAGCCGGCCAGGTAACCGCGGGCCACGCACTCCACCGGAACCATCGACAGCCTGCGGCAGGCCATGGCCCGGCCGGCGAACCCGGCCGGGATCTCCGCGTCGACGAGATGGTTCGGGACCAGGTCGGCGAGCTGCCCGAACCACCACAGTGACAGCTGGGTCAGGATCTTCCCTTTGTCCGGGATCGGGGTGGGCAGCACGTGGTCGTAGGCCGACACCCGGTCGGAGGCGACGAGCAGCAGCAGGTCCTCGCCCCAGCTGTAGACGTCGCGGACCTTGCCCGAGTACAGCAGCGTGGGCGGGGCCCCGCCCGGGCCGGCGCCGCGTCCCGGCGGCTCGCTCATGCCAGCCGCTCCAGCCGCCCGAAGACGGGCCCGAGCCGGGCCACGTACCATTCCGGGCGGCACACCTCGTCCAGCGCGGCCTCGTCCAGGGTGCGGCCGCGCGCGGCCGCTTCGGCGCGGAGGGTCTCCCGTAGTGGCGTCCCGGTCTGCCACGTGATCATGGCGGCCGCCTGGACCAGCGCATAAGCGTCTTCCCGGGACAGGCCGGAATCGACCAGGGCGAGCAGGATGCTCGAGGTGTAGATGAGGCCGCCGGTGGATTCCAGGTTCGCGATCATGCGGTCCGCGTCCACCACCAGGCCCTCCACCAGGACCGTGGTCAGGTTCAGCAGGTAGTCAGTGGCGATCGCGGCGTCCGGCAGCGCGACCCGCTCCACGCTGGAGTGTGAGATATCCCGCTCGTGCCACAGCGGCATGCCCTCCATGACGGGGGTGACGTAGCCGCGGACGATCCGGGCGAGGCCGCAGATCCGCTCCGAGCGGATCGGGTTCTTCTTGTGCGGCATCGACGAGGAGCCCTTCTGGCCCGCCCGGAACGGCTCGGACAGCTCCCGCACCTCGGTCCGCTGCCCGTGCCGGACCTCCAGCGCGATCGCCTCGCAGACCGTGGCGATCACCGCGAGGGCGCTGATCCACTCCGAGATGCCGTCCCGGAACACCACCTGGGTGGCCACGTCCGCCGGGCGCAGGCCCAGCTCCGCCATAACGGTCGCCTCGATAGACGGGTCGATGTTGGAGTAGGTGCCCACCGGGCCGGACAGCGTTCCGACCGCGACCGCGTCCCGGGCCCGGACCAGCCGGTCCCGGCTGCGGGCCATGGCGAACGCGAAGTCGGCCACCCGGTGCCCCCAGACGTCCGGCTCGGCGTGGATCCCGTGGGTCCGCCCCACCCGGAGCGTGCCGCGGTGCGCTAGGCCGTGCTCGCGCAGCACGGCCACCAGCCGGGTCGCCTCCGCCACCAGCAGGTCGGTGGCCTCGGACAGCTGCAGCGCCAGCGCCGTGTCCAGCAGGTCGGAGGAGGTCATCCCGTAATGCACGTAGGCCGCGGCCTCGCGGGGCGTGGTGTTGTCCGCCCAGGCGGTCAGGAACGCGATCACGTCGTGTTCGGTGACCGCCTCCACCGCGGCGACCGCGGCCGGGGTAGGCGGCGCCGCGGCGCGTACCGCGTCCACCGACTCGGCCGGTACCGTGCCTGCTTTCGCGTGCGCCTCAAGGACCAGGGTTTCCACCTGGCACCACAGCTCGTACTTGTGTTCCTCGCTCCAGACCCGGCCCATCGCTGGCCTCGTATAACGCTCGATCACAAGCTCTATCCTCGCCTACCCCCGCCGGTGGATCGGCCGGTGGTGGGCCGGCCGATGGCGGCTGGACCGCGGGCGGGGGGACCTCAGGCGGGGCACCCGGGGCTCCCGGGCGGGCCAGCCAGCGCTCCGCGCCCAGCATCACCGCCAGCCCGGCCAGCAGCACGATCAGCTGGGCCTCGATCGCCACGGTGGCCCCCAGCGCCGCCGTGGCCAGCGCGAACAAGGCCGTGACCAGGCGCGGCCAGACCGGGCCGAGCTGCAGTGCCCGGCGGAACGCGGCGTGCCCGGCCAGGAACAGGGCCGTGCCGCCGCCGATAGCCAGGGCCTGGGCGGCCGGATGAGGCTGGGCGGCGTGCCCGATGGTCAGCTTCACCCCGGCGGCCAGGCCCACCACACCGAGCAGTATCGGGATGTGCGGGTAGAAGTACGCGGACAGAGCGAGCGACGGCCGCCGCGCCCGGGGCGCCCTGGTCATGGCCTGGGCGGCTAGCTCGTCGTCCGCGCCGCCGAAGTAGATCCACCACAGCGCCGCCGACACGCCGAGGCCGAGCACGGCGGCCACGACGATCTGCAGGTCCAGTGGATGCCCAGCGGCGCCGATGCCGACGGAGGCGACCGACTCGCCCAGGGCCACGATGACCAGCGCACCATGCCGCTCGGCGAAGTGCGCCGGGGCGATCTCGAACCGGCCGCCGACGCGCACCACCAGCGGCGACAGCACCTGGATAGCCAGCGCCGCCGTCCACAGCAGGTAGGCCGCCAGGCCGCTGGTCAGCCCGGCCACCAGGACCAGCAGCGCCGAGCTGAGGTTGACCGGCACTACCCGGATGATGTTCCGGTTCACCCGGTAATAGAGCCCGCTATGCACGCACACCACGGTCAGGTAGCCGAGACCGAGGTAGATGCCGCTCGCGCTCGACCTGGAGTCGCCGAACCCGTTCCGGATGGCCAGCCCCACGACGAGGAACCCGGCCATGCCCAGCAGCAGGAGCAGCCGCTCGGGGGTCCGGTTCGGGGTGCGGGTGTTGGTCAGCCAGGCGTATCCGCCGTACATCCACCACAGCACCCCGAACACCAGCAGTACCTGGACTACCGAGCTGGCGGAAAGGCCGCTGCCGTCCAGCAGCGCGGATAGCTGGGTCAGGGTGAACGCGAAGACCAGGTCGAAGAAGAGCTCCAGGGTGCTGACCCGCAGCGGCGCACGGTCCGGGCCGGGAGCTGGGCTGGCCGGGACCGGTCCGCTGGAGGTCACGCCAGGGTGCGCGTCACGAGACGCCCCGGGCCGCCCCGCCGGCTGGTCTCTGGCCGGCCCGTGCTTCCTGGCCGGCCCGGGCGGCCTGCTCGGCGATGTCGTGGCGGTACCAGCCACCGCGCAGCCTGATACGGCCGGCCGCCTCGTACGCCGCGGCCCGCGCGGCGGCCAGGTCCGGGCCGGTGCCGACCACGTCGAGCACCCGGCCGCCGGCCGTCACGAGCCGGCCCGCCTCGTCGAGCGCCGTGCCCGCGTGCAGCACGTAGGCACCGGGTGTGCGGGCCGCCTCGGCCAGCCCCTCGATCGTGTCGCCCCGGGCCGGCTGTCCCGGGTAGCCCTCGGCCGCGATCACCACGGTTACCGCGGCCCCGTCCGCCCAGCGCAGCGGCGGCATGCCCGCCAGGGAGCCGGCCGCCGCCGCGGCCAGCAGCCCGGCCAGCGGCGTCTGCAGCCGGTCCAGCACGACCTGGGTCTCCGGGTCGCCGAACCGGGCGTTGAACTCCACCACCCGCAGGCCCGCCGAGGTCAGGCTCAGCCCCGCGTACAGCAGGCCGCGGTAGGGGGTGCCGCGGCGGCGCAGCTCATCGACGGCGGGCTGGATGACCGTGGCCAGCACCTCCCCGGCCAGCCCGGGAGGCGCCCAGGGCAGCGGGGTGTACGCGCCCATGCCGCCGGTGTTCGGCCCCTGGTCCCCGTCCCCGGCCCGCTTGAAATCCTGCGCGGCCAGCAACGGGATCGCGGTGGCCCCGTCGGCCAGCGCGAACAGTGACACTTCCGGGCCGTCCAGGAACTCCTCGATGACTACGGTGCCGCACGCCTGCGCGTGCGCCCGGGCGGCGGCCAGGTCGCCGGTGACCACCACGCCCTTGCCGGCGGCCAGGCCGTCCGCCTTGACCACGTACGGCGGGCCCAGCTCGGCCAGGGCCGCGTCCGCCTGGTCGCTGGTCTCGCAGGTGTACGCCTCAGCGGTGGGGATCCCGGCCGCCTGCATGATGTGCTTGGCGAACGACTTGGAGCCCTCGATGGCCGCGGCCCGGCGGGTGGGGCCGAAGCACGGGATGCCGGAGGCGTGCAGCGCGTCGGCCACCCCGGCGACCAGCGGGGCCTCCGGGCCGACGACGACGAGGTCGGCACCGGTCGCCCGGGCCAGGCCCGCCACCTGCCCGTTGTCAGTGAGGTCCACCGGGTGCTGGTGGGCGAGCTGCGCCATGCCCGGGTTGCCGGGTGCCACATGCAGGTCGGTAACGTCCGGGTCGGCGGACAGCGCCCGGGCCAGCGCGTGCTCGCGGCCGCCCGTGCCGAGGAGAAGGACTCGCACGGCGCGAGCCTACCCGCGCCCGGGCCCTGCGCCGTGGCGCGGCGGGCGGGGGGTTCAGGCCAGCGGGCGCAGCTGCAGCGTCTGGTCGCGGCGCGGGCCGGTGCCGATCGCCGCGACGGGCGCGCCGATCATGTCCTCCAGCGTCTTGACGTAAACCTGGGCGTTGCGGGGCAGGTCGGCGAACTCCCGGGCCTGCGTGATGTCCTCCCACCAGCCGTCCAGGTACTCATAGACCGGCGTGGCGTGATGGAAGTCGGTCTGGGTCATCGGGATCTCGTCGTGCCGGGTCCCGCCCACGTCGTAGGCCACGCAGACCGGGACCCGGTCCAGCCCGGACAGCACGTCGAGCTTGGTGATGAAGTAGTCGGTGATCCCGTTGACCCGGGTGGAGTAGCGGGCTACCACCGCGTCGAACCAGCCGGTGCGCCGCGGGCGGCCGGTGGTCACCCCGTACTCGCCGCCGGCCTTGCGCAGCCACTCGCCCTGGTCGCCGGTCAGCTCGGTGGGGAACGGCCGGCGCCGACCCGCGTCGTGTACGCCTTGAGGATCCCGATCATCTTGGTGATCCGGGTCGGGCCGATGCCCGAGCCCACGCAGGCCCCCCCGGCGGTCGGGTTGGAGGACGTGACGAACGGGTACGTGCCGTGATCCACGTCGAGCATGGTCGCCTGGGCGCCCTCCAGCAGGATGGACTTGCCCTCGTCCAGGGCCTGGTTCAGCACCAGCCCGGTGTCGGCCACGTAGGACCGGATCTGCTCCCCGTACCCCAGGTACTCCTGCGCCACGGCGGCCGCGTCGATGCCGCGGCGGTTGTAGACCTTGGTCAGCACCTGATTGCGCTCGCGCAGCACCAGTTCCAGCTTCTGGTTCAGGATCCCGGGGTCGAGCAGGTCCTGGATCCGGATCCCGGTCCTGGCCACCTTGTCCGCGTACGAGGGCCCGATGCCCCGGCCGGTGGTGCCGATCCGGGCACTGCCCAGGTAGCGCTCGGTGACCTTATCCAGGGCGCGGTGGTACGGCATGATCAGGTGGGCGTTCGCGGAGATCAGCAGGTTGTCACAGGACACGCCGCGCTGCCTGAGGTCGTCGATCTCCTGGAGCAGCACCTCGGGGTCGACCACGACCCCGTTCCCGATGACGGGCACCACCCGGGGGGACAGCACGCCGGAAGGGAGCAGGTGCAGCGCGTAGCTCTCGTCCCCGATGACGACGGTGTGACCGGCGTTGTTGCCGCCCTGGTACCGGACGACGTAGTCCACCCGGTCGCCGAGGAGGTCGGTGGCCTTGCCCTTGCCCTCGTCACCCCACTGCGCACCCACGACCACAATGGCCGGCATCCCACCAGCCCCTTCCAGGCCTCGCCCCGGTTGCGGAGTTGAGGCTACTCCACGTGCTGGGCTGGGCGTTACGCCACGTGCTGGGCTTGGGCGTTACGCCACGGTCCCGGTCCCGGGCCCGGGCGCGGGTGAGGCCGGGGGCGCCGGGCGCGGGTGAGGCCGGGGCCGCCGGGCGCGGGTGATCAGGAAGCGCCGAGGGCGGCCACCGCGGCGGCGCTGGAGTCGGCCAGGAAGATCTGGCAGCGCGCTTCTTCCTCGTCCTCGCCGATGGCCCCGGCGGCCCGGCCCAGCGCGTGCAGCGAGCGGAGGAAGCCCCGGTTGGGCTCGTGCTCCCAGGGGATCGGCCCGTGGCCCTTCCACCCGGCCCGGCGCAGCTGGTCGAGGCCGCGGTGGTACCCGGTGCGGGCGTAGGCGTACCCGGCGACCAGCTCGCCGCGGTCCAGGGCCTGCTCGGCCAGCTCGGCCCAGGCGGCCAGGCAGGCCGGGTTGCCCGCGGCGACGGCAGCGGGATCGGCCCCGGCGCCCAGTTCGGCCGCGCACGGGTCGTCAGGGAGCAAGACCGGGGGTGGCCCGGCCATAAGGTTGCGATGGTCCATCCCCCCATCCTCCCGCCCCCCAGCACCCCCGCGCCCCGCGCCCCCGCACCCGCGCCCTCGCCCGCCCGCTGGTCCGCGACATTTCCCGCGAATGGTGCGCCGAATTCCGGCAAATCACCCGCCCCGACGCACGTCGCGCGGGAAAGGTCAGCGCTGTTGGCCCTCGCGGCCGTCGCGGGGGGACATGACGGTCAGGGCCTCGGCGTCGGTGGCGCGGGCGTTCAGGTAGAAGTCCGCCCACTCCGCGGCGCCGGGGTAGGACGATGCCGCGGCGACCCGCGCGCAAGCCGCCGCGGCGTCGAACACGGTGCGCCGGAGCTGGACGCCCGGGCCGAGCAGGGCCCAGTGCGCGCCGGGCCGGCCGTATGGCATCCCGACGCTGCCCGGGTTGATCACCAGCCTCCCGTGGGCCAGCCGGCAGAACGGCATGTGGGTGTGCCCGCACACCACCGCGGCGACCTGCGGGTCGACCGGCCCGAGGACGTCGGCCCAGCGCTCCAGCCGTGAGTCGGCCAGGACCACCTCCTCGTCGTCCCGGGGGGTCGCGTGGCAGAACAGCACGGTGCCCAGGCCGGCCACGTCGAGGGTGGCGGTGAGCGGCAGCCCGGCCAGCAGCGCGACCTGGTCCGGGCGGAGCTGGGCGGCGGCCCACGGCGCGATCGGGTCCGGCACGGTGCTCACCTCAGCGCGGGCGAGCTGCACCAGCTCGCGGTCCGCGTTGCCCCGGATCCAGACCGCCCGGTCCCCGAGCGAGGCCAGCAGGTCGAGGGTCTCGCGCGGCTGCGGGCCGGCCGCGAGGTCGCCGGTGAGCACGATCCGGTCCGCCCCGGCCACGTCGGGCTCGGCGAGCACGCTCTCCAGCGCGGGCAGCACCCCGTGGACATCGGACAGGACGGCGACCCTGGGTGTCTCCACGGACGCCGGCCTCCCTGGATCAGCTGATCTTGGTGCCCGCGGACATCAGGTCCTCGCAGGCCCGCACCACCCGCGACGCCATGCCGGCCTCCCCGGCCTTGCCCCAGGCCCGGGGGTCGTACTGCTTCTTGTTGCCGACGTCGCCGTCAACCTTGAGCACGCCGTCGTAGTTGCGGAACACGTGGTCCGCGACCGGCCTGGTGAACGCGTACTGGGTGTCGGTATCCACGTTCATCTTGACCACGCCGTAAGAGATGGCCTCGCGGATCTCTTCCAGCGCCGAGCCGGAGCCGCCGTGGAAGACCAGGTTGAACGGCTTCTCCTGGCCGTACTTCGCGCCCACCGCGTCCTGGATCTCCTTCAGGATCGACGGGCGCAGGGTGACGTGCCCGGGCTTGTAGACCCCGTGCACGTTGCCGAACGTGGCCGCGAGCAGGTAGCGGCCCCGGTCGCCGAGGCCCAGCGCCTCGGCCGTGGCCAGCGCGTCCTCGGGGGTGCTGTACAGCTTCTCGTTCATCTCCCCGGTGACGCCGTCCTCCTCGCCGCCGACCACGCCGATCTCCAGCTCCATGATGGTGCGCGCCCGGGCACACTCGTCGAGCAGTTCCGAGGCGAGGGCGAGGTTCTCATCCAGGGGGACCGCGGACCCGTCCCACATGTGCGAGTTGAACAGCGGCTCCTCACCCCGGGCCACCCGCTCCTGGGAGAGCCTGACCAGCGGGCGCATGAACCCGTCCAGCTTGTCCTTGGGGCAGTGGTCGGTGTGCAGGGCGATCTGCACCGGGTACTTATCCGCCACCGACCGGGCGAAGCTGGCCAGCGCGGCCGAGCCGGTCACCATGTCCTTGACCGCCTGGCCGGACAGGTACTCGGCGCCCCCGGTGGAGACCTGGACGATGCCGTCGCTCTCCGCGTCCGCGAAGCCTCGAAGGGCCGCGTTCAGGGTCTGGCTCGAGGTCACGTTGATCGCGGGATAGGCGTAACCGCGCTGCTTGGCGCGGTCGAGCATCTGCGCGTAGACCTCTGGGGTGGCGATAGGCATGACGATCGGCTCCCTGTCTTATTGCTTGGGTCCAGTATCGGGGACGTGGATGCCCGCGGACAGAGACCAAGGGCCCGGCCCGGGAACAATCCGCCTGGGATCTGCGTCCGGAACATACGCCCGCGTCCCGCCCGCCGTGCCGTGTCCCGTGCCCAGAATCCGCCGGTTAAAGCTCGCGTAACCTCGCCCGATGCGGACCGGCACGGTGCCCGGCATGCTGTACAACAGTGAGCTATGGAGAGCTTTCTCAGTGAGGCAGGCCTGGCCGCCGTCTTTCTCTTCGGCTTTCTCGAGGCCTGCTGCGTCCCGATTCCGTCGGAGATCACGTTCGGGTTCGCGGGGGTCCTGGCCGGCGAGGGACATTTCAGCATCATCGCGGTGATCATCGTCGGCACGGTGGCGGAACTGCTCGGTTCCTTCGTGGCGTACACGGTGGGACGCGTCGGTGAGCGGCCACTGGTGCACAAATTCGGCCGTTACCTCCTCATCTCCCACGCCGACATCGACCGGGCGGAACGTTTCTTCGCCGGCCGGGGCGCGTGGGCGGTGCCGGTGGGCCGGTGCCTCCCGGTGGTGCGCACGTTCGTGTCGATCGTGGCCGGCTTCATCGAGATGCCCGCCGTGCTGTTCGGCGTGCTCAGCCTGATCGGCACGGCCGTCTGGGTGACCGCGATCTCGCTGATCGGCTACAGCCTGAGCAGCACCTGGCAGAGCATCGCCCACGGCATCGCGCTGGCCGGCTACGCGATCGCGGCCGTGGCCGTCATCGCCATCGCCGCCTTCGTGATGTACCGGCTCCGCGAGTTCCGCAAGGAGTCCGCCGAGGGCAGCCTCGCGCCGGGCGGCCCCGGGACGGGCGGCCCGGCGGCAGGCGGGCGGAGCGGCCCGCGGCACCAGCGCACGGCCTCCCGCGACGATCAGCCCAAGCCCAGATCACCCATGTCGTAGGCGGCCAGGTAGGGCAGGCCCCGCGCGGTCACCGGCTCCCGGGCGCCGCGTTCCACGATCACGGCCACCCCGACGACCTCGGCCCCCGCCCCGCGCAGCGCGTCCACGGCGGTCAGCACGGACGTGCCGGTGGTTGAGGTGTCCTCCACGGCCAGGACCCGGCGCCCGGCCACGTCCGGCCCCTCGATGCGCCGTTGCAGGCCGTGCGCCTTGCCCTCCTTGCGTACCACGAACGCGTCGAGTGGCTGCCCGGCCGCGCTGGCCGCGTGCATCATCGCGGTGGCCACGGGATCGGCGCCGAGCGTCAGCCCGCCGACCGCGTCGTAGTCCAGGCCCGCGGTGAGGTCGAGCATCACCCGGCCGGCCAGCGGCGCCGCACGCCCGCTGAGCAGGATCCGGCGCAGGTCGATGTACCAGGTCGCCCGCTGGCCCGAGGACAGCACGAAGTCGCCGTGCACCACGGCCATGTCCTTGATCATCTGCAGCAGGTCGTCACGGTCGCTCACGAGCGCGAGCCTACCGAGCCGCCCGTGGGCCGCCCGGGCCGGGCTAATCCAGGCTGGCCAGGATCTCCTGCTCCCTGGCCGGGTCCAGGCCGATACCGGGGCGGCGCTCGAAGCTGTCCCCGCCGCGGGCGGCCATGTCCCGGCGCAGCCAGGACCAGGTGTCGCGGACCGTGTCGCTGAGCGCCCGGTAGTGCATCCCGGTCCGCAGGGCCCGGTCCCCGGTGACGTCCCAGACGGCCGCGAACTCCGGCGTATCCGGCGCCCACAGCGGCAGCTCCGACCACGGCTCCACGCCGGCCTCCAGCAGTACCGGGTCCGGCACCCAGCGCAGCCGCAGCGGGCCGTCCGGGCCGGGCCCGGTGGCCTGGCCGCAGTCGGCCAGCAACTCCCCGAGCGTGGTCCCCGCCGCGCCGGGCACGTTGACCACGCCGGGGATGCCGCGCCGGGTGTTGTCCACCACCCAGGCGGCCAGGTCCCGGGCGTCCGTCGCCCGGACCGGCTGGCCGGGCCCGCCGGGGGCGAGGACGGTCCCGCCGCGCGCGATCCTGGTCAGCCACCAGGGCAGCCGCCCGATGTTCTCGTGCGGGCCGAGGATCAGCCCGGGCCGGACGATCAGGTGCCGCCCCGGCAGTTCCTCCGCCACGGCGCGCTCGCTGCCTGCCTTGAGCTCGCCGTACCCGAGTTCCTCCACCGCGCCGTCCGCGTCGGGCGCGCAGCTGAGCACCGGGGACTCCTCGCTGACCGGCACCTCACCGAAGCCGGCGTACACCGAGAGCGAGGAGATGTAGGTGTAATGGCGGACCCGCGGGGCCAGCAGCCGGGCCGACGCGGCCACGTGGCGAGGCGCGATCACTGAGGTGTCAATCACCAGGTCAAAATCTCGCTCCGCCACCCTGAGCAGCTCCGCGGAGTTGGTACGGTCTCCGTGCAGTGCCTCGGCACCCGGCCGGGGCTCGCCGCTCAGCCCCCGCGAGAAGGTCGTGACGTCGTAGCCACGCCGGATCGCTTCGTCCACGATGGCACGCCCCAGGAACCGGGTACCCCCGAGAACAAGAAGTCGCATGGCGGATGATTCTGCCGGGTCAGGTGCAATTGCCGAAGGGGCTTTTGCCGAGAGCGGACTTCTCAGGTCCAGGGGTCCCGCGACCTCGCGCGATCCATCACGCGGCTGGCTGGGCGCTGGTAACGTCACGCGTCGAGGAAAGGACGGTGTCGCGTGGATCGGTGCGCGCTGTTCGTGGACGCGGGCTATGTGCTGGCGGATGGCGCGATGGCCGTGCACGGAACCCGCCACCGAGAGTCCGTGTCCTGGGACTACGCAGGCCTGCTGCAGTTCATGGGCAGCATCGCCCGGGAGAGAACCGGACGCCCGCTGCTGCGCTGCTACTGGTATGAGGCCTCGGTCGAGGGGCGCCGGACTTCCGAGCACGACTCACTGGCTGATCTTCCCGGGCTGAAGCTCCGGCTGGGCCGGACCCGGCCGGGCCGGCGCGAGGGCGTGGAAAGCGAGATCCGCCGCGACCTGACCACCCTGGCCCGCAACAACGCGATCAGCGACGCACTCCTGGTCAGCGCGGAGGAGGACCTGGCCCAGGTCGTCGCCGACGTGCAGGACCTGGGCCTGCGGGTGACGATCGTGCACATCACGGTGGGCGGCAACTGGACCATCTCCCGGAGCCTCCGCCAGGAATGTGACGACATCATCGAGATTGGCGAGGGGCATCTCCGGCCCTTTACCCAGCTCGCCGCCGGGACCGACTCGCTGGGCAGCGAGCAGCCCTACCAGCTGGCCGTGTCCGCGGCCCGCGCGCTCACCAACGGGCACGGGCCGGTGGTCGGCCCGCTTGGCCAGCAGGCCCTGTCGGCCGGGTCACACCCCGCCCCGCCCGCGATTTACACCGCGCCCGTGGTGGCCGAGTACCAGCGCGCGGCGCAGCCGGGCGCGCAGCCCGCCAGCGCCCAGCTCCCGAACACGCAGGTCCCGAACACGCAGGTCCCGGGCGGCCAGCCGCCCGCGCTGCCGCGCCGTGAGCCGTCCGGGCCCATCGAGCGCCAGTCCATGGAGGCCACCCGCGGGGGCAGCCAGTCCCGGGCACCCAGCAGCACCCCGGGAGTACCGCCGCAGAGTGCGCAGAATCTGCAGGCTGCCTCAGGACTGCAGGCGCAGCCGGGCGTTTCCGAGCCGCAACGAGGCCCCGATGCCGGCCAGCGCCAGCCGGGCGGGCCGGCGCAGGCGGGCCAGCAGGCCATGCCAGGGCCGGGCCAGCAGGGCGTGCCGGGCCAGTCCATGGGCCAGCAGGGCATGCCGGGCCAGCCGATTGCGCCGCAGTCCTACGGGCAGCCGTCCCTGCCCCCCCAGGGCATGCCGGTCCCCGGCCTGCCGCCCCACCAGAACGGCAGCGGCCAGCAGGCCGTGCCGGGCCAGCCGATGCCGGGCCAGTCCATGGGCGGCCAGAGCATGGGCGGCCAGAGCATGGGTGGCCAGCCGGGCCTGCACGCCGCGCCGCCCGGCCCTCCGGCCCCGTCCTCGCCCGGGCTGCCGGACCCGCGGGTGCGCGGGGCGCACGCCCAGTCCTCGCCCGGCGAGCAGAACCCGTATCAGGCGCCGCCGGCCGCGTTCCGCGGTCCGGCCCAGGACGTCCCGGGCCGGCCGTACCAGCCAGGACCCTACGGCGTGCTGCCCCCGGAGCAGATGATGCCCGGGCAGCCCTACCCGCCGCCCGCGCCGTCTGCGGGCGGGTCAGGGCAGAACCCGGGCTCGGCGTACATGCCGCCGCAAAGCCCGTACGGCACGCCACAGTCCCCGCTGCCCCCGATGCAGCAGAATCCCCTGCAGCCAGCGCCCGGGCAGCAAAACCCTGGGCACCAGAACCTGGGGCCGCAGAACCCGGGGCCGCCGCAATCGCCGGTGCCGCCCCCGGTGCCGCCGGGACCCGGCCCCCAGGCGGGCGGCCAGCCCGGTCAGGGGATGCCGCTGGCCGACGCGGTCCAGGCCGCCCACGCCGAGGGCTTTGAATTCGGCCAGTCGGTGGCCCGTGAGGCGCCGGCGCTATGGCTGGAAGCGGTGCTGGCCCGCAAACCGCGCATGCCGTCTGATCTGGAAGCCAGGCTGCTCCAGGACTCGGCGCTGCCGATCGATTCGCTGCTGCACGACGAGACCAGGCACGCGCTGCGCCGCGGCTTCTGGGATGCCCTGGAGCGTTCACGCAGATAGCGTCGTTTTCTCGTACCTTGAGTTCGTTCGTGGCGTTGGAAGGGGTCCCGGGTTGGGTACGTCCCCGGACGTGGTGGTGCTGACTCGCGACATGTTTGATGAGATCGAGTTCGACGCTGCGGCGAGCGGTGATCACCGCACCGCGGCGGAGCACATGATCAGTCTGGCTGCTACCGGCACCCAGACCGAGGAATTCCCCCGCTCCGAGGCGTACCTGCGGGCGGGCGAGCAGTGGCTGCTGGCCGACGACCCGGCCGCCGCGGCGGAGGGGTTCCGGGAGGCGCTGGCCGACGGCGGCCCGGCGTTCGTCGATCCACGGGTGCCGCTGGCCCGTGCGCTGTTCCTGATGGACAAGGTGCCCGAGGCTGAGGCGCTGATCCGGCAGATCGAGCGGGAGGAGCCCGACGACCCCCGGATTTACGACCTGGTCGCGGAGTTGCTGGTCGAACCGGTCGGACCTGCGCGGCGCGCTGCGCTGGGCCACCACGGGGGTCGGGCTGTGCCTGGGCCGGCTGGGGGCGGGCTGGGACTCTGGCGAGTCAGCCCAGCCCGCCGGGCCGCCCCGGTTCTCCGCGAGCGGGGACCCGACCGAGCTGCGGCTCCTGCTTACCCTGCGCTACCGCGTCCGGGTCGACCTCGGGCTGCCCGAGGACGACTACGACCGGCTGCTGGACGAGCTCCCCTCCGGGCCGCCCACCCCGGCTGCGGACAGCTGAGACCGGCGCACGATCAGCGCGTCCGACGCCGGGTCCAGGTCGACCTCGACCCGGTCGCCGTCGACGATCTGGCCGGACAGCAGGGCCCGGGCCAGCTGATCGCCGATCGCTGACTGGATCAGCCTGCGCAGCGGCCGCGCGCCGTAGATCGGGTCGAACCCGGTCAGCGCCAGCCACTCCCGCGCCCCGGGGGTGACCTGGAGCGCGAGCCGCCGGTCGCCCAGCCGCTTGCCGAGCCGAGCGACCTGCAGGTCCACGATCCGGCTGAGTTCCTCGGTGGTCAGCGAGTCGAACAGGATCACGTCGTCCAGCCGGTTCAGGAACTCCGGCTTGAACGTGGCCTGCACCACCTTCATCACGGCGACGCGCTTGGCCTCCTCGCTCAGCGCCGGGTCCGCGATGTACTGGGACCCGAGGTTGGAGGTGAGGATCAGGATCGTGTTCCGGAAGTCCACGGTCCGGCCCTGGCCGTCGGTCAGGCGGCCGTCGTCGAGGACCTGGAGCAGGACGTCGAAAACCTCCGGGTGGGCCTTCTCCACCTCGTCGAGCAGCACGACGCAGTACGGGCGCCGCCGGACCACCTCGGTCAGCTGGCCACCCTCCTCGTAGCCCACGTAACCGGGCGGCGCGCCGACCAGCCGGGCCACCGAGTGCTTCTCGCCGTACTCGCTCATGTCGATGCGCACCATGGCGCGCTCGTCGTCGAACAGGAACTCGGCCAGCGCCTTGGCCAGCTCGGTCTTGCCGACGCCGGTCGGCCCGAGGAACAGGAACGAGCCCATCGGGCGGTCCGGGTCGGCCACGCCCGCGCGCGACCGGCGCACCGCGTCGGCCACGGCCTGGACGGCCCGGCCCTGGCCGATGATGCGCCCGCCCAGCTCGTCTTCCATCCGCAGCAGCTTGCCGGTCTCGCCTTCGAGCAGCCGCCCGGCGGGGATGCCCGTCCAGGACGCGACCACGTCGGCCACGTCGTCCGGGCCGACCTCCTCCTTGACCATCGGTGCCTCGGTACCGGCCGTGACGCTGGTGTCGTTGCTGGCCGCGGCGGCGGTGGCGGCCGCGATCTCGGCCTCCAGCTTGGGGATATCCCCGTACCTCAGCCGTGAGGCGCCCTCGAAATCGGCGTCCCGCTCGGCCCGCTCCGCCTGGCCCTCCAGGTCATCGAGCTGCTTCTTGAGATCACCGACCTTGTTCAGGCTGGACTTCTCCCGCTCCCAGCGGGCCACCAGCGCGTCCAGCTGCTCCTGCCGGTCGGCTAGTTCGGCGCGGAGCCGTTCCAGCCGCTCCTTGCTCGCCGGGTCGGCCTCCTTGGCCAGCGCCATCTCCTGCATCTTCATCCGGTCCACGGACCGCTGCAGCTCGTCGATCTCCACCGGCCGGGAATCGATCTCCATCCGGAGTCTCGATGCGGCCTCGTCGATCAGGTCGATGGCCTTGTCCGGCAGGAACCGGGCGGTGATGTAACGGTCAGACAGGGCCGCCGCGGCGACCAGCGCCGCGTCGGAGATCTGGACCTTGTGGTGCGCCTCGTAACGGCCCTTGAGCCCGCGCAGGATCGCGATGGTGTCCTCCACCGACGGCTCGCCCACGAACACCTGCTGGAAGCGCCGCTCCAGGGCCGGGTCCTTCTCGATCCGCTCCCGGAACTCGTCCATCGTGGTCGCGCCGACCATGCGCAGCTCGCCGCGGGCCAGCATCGGCTTGAGCATGTTGCCCGCGTCCATCGCGCCCTCGGCCGCGCCCGCGCCGACCACCGTGTGCAGCTCGTCGATGAAGGTGATGACCTCACCCTCGCTCTGCTTGATCTCGTTCAGGACGGACTTGAGCCGCTCCTCGAACTCGCCGCGGTACTTGGCCCCGGCCACCATGGCGGCCAGGTCCAGGGCGACCAGCCGCTTGCCGCGCAGTGACTCGGGGACGTCCCCGGCCACGATCCGCTGGGCCAGGCCCTCGACGACCGCGGTCTTGCCCACGCCAGGCTCGCCGATCAGGACCGGGTTGTTCTTGGTCCGGCGGGACAGCACCTGGATCACCCGGCGGATCTCGGAGTCCCGGCCGATCACCGGGTCGAGGGCGCCGTCGCGGGCCTGCTGGGTCAGGTCGATCCCGTACTTCTCCAGGGCCTGGTAGGTCTCCTCCGGGTTCTCCGTCGTGACCCGGGCATGCCCCCGCACCTTCTCGAACGCGCCGAGCAGCTCGTCCGGGCCCGCGCCGGCCTTCCGCAGCACGTCGGCGGCCTGGCCGCCCTCGGTGGCCAGGCCGACCAGGAGATGCTCGGTCGAGACGTACTCATCGCCCATCTCCCGGGCCCGCTTGGCCGCCGTGGCCAGGGCCAGGGAGAGCGGCCGCGCCGTGTCCGGCGCGCTGACCGTGGATCCCGCGGCCTTGGGCAGCCGGGTGATCTGGTCCTGCGTGCTGCGCAGCACAGCGGCCGGGTCCGCCCCGACGGCGCGCAGCAGCGGCGCCGCGATGCCGCCCTCCTGGCTGACCAGCGCGGCCAGCAGGTGCAGCGGTTCGACGTGCGGGTTGCCGTCGGCGGTCGCCCGCCGGACGGCGTCGGACACTGCCTCTTGGCTCTTTCGGGTGAGCTTCTCGTCCATGGTTGCTTTCTGGAGCCCCTGCGGGTCCGGTGGTTTTCGTTGCGGATGATTCGGATGGGGCGCGGCGGGTCAGCCGGGCGCGGCGGGAAGCTCGCCCTCGTCCGGCCCGGCCTGCCCGCCCGGCTGGCGGCGGCTGGCTATGGGCAGCGCCCGGCGCTCGGACCGGGCCGCGGGCGGCCCCGCGGCGGCCCCGGTGCCCGGGTCGTGCACCGGGACGAGCTGGGCGCCGCCGGTCCTGGCCCGGAGCAGGCCGGCCAGCCGGGCGGCCACCGACCGGGTGGATTCGAGCTCGACGCGCAGCTGGGCGAGTTCCGCGCTCACGTCGGCCAGGCGCTGCTGGTGCCGGCGCAGTTCCTGGTCCAGTTCGAGGATGCGCTTGATGCCGGAGAGGTTGACCCCCTCCTGCTGGGACAGGCGCTGCACCTCGCGCAGCGCGAGCACGTCGCGCAGCGAGTACCGGCGCCCCTGGCCGCTGGACCGGCTGGGCGAAACCAGCCCCAGCCGGTCCCACGTCCGCAGGGTCTGCGGATGCAGGCCGGCCAGCTGGGCGGCGACGGAGATGACGTACACGGGCGAGTCGTCCGAGAGTCCGAACGGGCTGCTCATGTCGTCACCCCGCCTGCTGGTCCGGGGGAAGGACCCCCTGGACCCCCATTCGTCCGGCGCCCATCTCAGACACTCCGGGCACGCTGCAGCAGGTCATCGCGCGGGTCCTGCCCGGCGGTGGCCTCCCGGAAGTCCTCCAGGGCCTTCCGGGCCTGGCCGTTCACGTTCTGGGGCACCTGAACCTGCACGGTGACCAGGAGATCCCCGTTGGTCCCGTCGCTGCGGCGCACGCCCTTGCCCCGCACCCGGAAGGTGCGGCCGTTCGGGGTGCCCGCCGGGATCCGGACGCTGACCGGGGCCCCGCGGTGCGATGGCACCTTGATCTCCGCGCCCAGCGTGGCCTCGGGGAACGTGACCGGTACCGTGACCGTGAGGTTGTGCCCGGACCGGCCGAACACCGGATGCGCGGTGACGTGCACGCGCACGTACAGGTCCCCCGCGGGACCGCCGCGCTCGCCGGGCGCACCCTTGCCCTTGAGCTTGATCCGCTGGCCGTCGGCGACACCAGCGGGGATGCGCGCCTGGATGGTCCGGGTGCTCATCGCCCGCCCGCTGCCGGAGCACACCGGGCACGGGTCGTCGACCACCAGGCCGCGTCCGCGGCACTCGTGGCACGGCTCGGAGAACGCGAAACTGCCCAGGTTCTTGCTTTCCTGGCCGGTCCCCTCGCAGTTCGGGCAGACCCGCGGCACCGTGCCGGCCTTGGCGCCGGTGCCCTTGCAGGTCGGGCAGGGGCCCTCGCCGGCCAGCCGCAGGCTGACCGTGACGCCGTCCAGCGCGTCGCCGAACGACAGCGAGGTCTCCGTCTCCACGTCCGCGCCGCGGCGCGGCCGGTTCTGCGCGGTACGCGCCCCGCCGCCCCGGCCGAACACGCCGCCCAGGATGTCCCCGAGCCCGCCGCCCGCGCCGCCGCCGGCGTTGCCGGAGCCGAACAGGTCGCCGAGGTCGAACCCGCCGAACCCGCCGGCCCCGGCCGGGGCACCCTGGCCCGCGCCGCGGAACCCGCCGCCGAACAGCGAGCGCGCGTCGTCGTACTCCTTGCGCCGCTTGCTGTCCGACAGCGTGTTGTAGGCCTCGGAGATCTCCTTGAACCGCTCCTCCGCCTTGGGGTCACTCTTGTTGGCGTCGGGGTGGTACTTGCGGGCGAGCTTGCGGTACGACTTCTTGATCTCGTCCGCGGTCGCGGTCTTGGAGACGCCCAGGACCTTGTAGTAGTCCTTCTCGAGGAAGTCCTTCGTGCTCACTTACTACCTCTCCCCGGGGGTCAGTTGTTTCCCGCCGGAGTGCCGCGTGGCTGGCGCGCCTCGGCCTGGTCGTCCGGGGCCGGGCCGTCGCTGGGTTCCGCGACCGCGACCCGGGCCGGGCGGATGATCCGCTCGCCCACCTTGTAGCCGGGCTGCAGGATCTGCACCGCGGTCGGCTCGGTCACGTCCGGTGAATACGAGTGCATCAGGGCCTCGTGGACCAGCGGGTCGAACGGCTCGCCGGGCTCACCGAAACTCTCCAGGCCCAGCTTGGCCGAGATCGTCTCCAGCGACTCGCCGACCGACTTGAACGCGCCGTTCAGGTCCCCGTGCTCACGCGCCCGGCCGATGTCGTCCAGCACCGGGATCAGCGAGCTCAGCACGTTGGCCAGGGCCTGCTCGCGGACAGCCAGCCGGTCGCGCTCGACGCGCTTGCGGTAGTTGGCGTACTCCGCGTGCACGCGCTGCAGGTCCGCGGTGCGCTCGGCGAGCTGGGCGGCCAGGGCGTCCCCGCCCGGGCCGCCAGGCTGGCCGGCGCCCGGGCCCCCGTCACCGGGACGGTCACCGCCGGGCTGGGAGCCGCTGGGCTGGGAGCCGCCGGGCTGGCCGGCGGACGGCATGCCGCCGGCCGGCGCGCCCTGCGGCTGCCCCTCCCCGGGCTGGCTCCCAGGCCTGGCCCCTGAGGCTGGCCCTGGGGCTGGCCGTCGTCGGCCCCGCCGGGGGGCTGGGCCCCCGCGGCACCGGGTGCCGCGGGGCGGGCCCCAGTCCCGCCCGGCTTGGAGACCGAGTGCCGGCCCGGCCGGGCCGGCTTGCCCGGGGCGCCCTCGCGGCGCCCCTGCGGGTCCCTGACCTGGCCGGTCACCGGGTCGATGCGCCTGAGGTCACGGATCACCGGCCCTGCGTTGGTGTCCTCTGGCGAGTTCATCAGGCGGCGCCACCCTCGCCCGCGTGCTTGTCCTCGTCCACGATCTCGGCGTCGACGACCTCGTCGTCGTTCGCGGTCTCGTCAGAGGCGGCACCCGGGGTCTCCTCGGCCGCGCTGGCCTGCGTCTGCGCGTAGATGGCGGTCCCCATCTTCTGGCTGACCGTGGCGGCCTTCTCGGTGGCCTCCTTGATCGCCTCGAGATCGGTGCCCTCGAGCGCCTTCTTCAGGTCGGCGATGGACTCTTCCACCTCGGACTTGATGTCGTCCGGGACCTTGTCCGCGTTCTCCCCGAGGAACTTCTCCGTCTGGTAGGCCAGGGTGTCCGCGCGGTTGCGGACCTCGGCCTCCTCGCGGCGGGCGGCGTCCTCCGCGGCGAACTGCTCCGCGTCGGCCATCATCCGGTTGATCTCGTCCTTGGACAGGGCGGACCCGCCGGAGATGGTGACCCGCTGCTCCTTGCCGGTGCCCAGGTCCTTGGCGGACACGTTGACGATCCCGTTGGCGTCGATGTCGAAGGCGACCTCGATCTGCGGGATGCCGCGCGGCGCGGGGGCCAGGCCGGACAGCTCGAACATGCCGAGCTTCTTGTTGTACGCGGCGATCTCGCGCTCACCCTGGAACACCTGGATCTGCACGGACGGCTGGTTGTCGTCGGCCGTGGTGAAGATCTCCGACCGCTTGGTCGGGATGGTGGTGTTGCGCTCGATCAGCTTGGTGAAGATGCCGCCCTTGGTCTCGATGCCCAGCGACAGCGGGGTCACGTCCAGCAGCAGGACGTCCTTGACCTCGCCCTTGAGCACGCCGGCCTGCAGGCAGGCGCCCACGGCGACGACCTCGTCCGGGTTGACGCCCTTGTTGGGCTCCTTGCCGCCGAGCAGGTCCTTGACCAGGTCGACCACGGCGGGCATCCGGGTCGAGCCGCCGACCAGCACCACGTGCTGGATGTCACCGAGCTTGGTGTTGCCGTCCTTGATGACCTGCTGGAACGGGCCCTTGCAGCGGTCGAGCAGGTCCGAGGTCATCTTCTGGAACTCAGCCCGGGTGAGCTTGGTGTCCAGGTGCAGCGGGCCCTGCTCGGAGTGGGTGATGTAGGGCAGGTTGATCGTGGTCTCGGCGGAGCCGGACAGCTCGATCTTGGCCTTCTCCGCGGACTCGCGCAGCCGCTGCAGCGCCATCTTGTCCTTGGACAGGTCGGTGCCGTAATTGTTCTTGAAGTCCTGCACCAGCCAGTCCACGATGCGCTGGTCCCAGTCGTCGCCACCGAGGTGGTTGTCGCCGCTGGTGGCCTTGACCTCGACCACGCCGTCGCCGACTTCCAGCAGCGAGACGTCGAAGGTACCGCCGCCCAGGTCGAAGACCAGGATGGTGGCCTCGCCCTCCTTCTCCAGGTGGTACGCGAGGGCCGCGGAGGTGGGCTCGTTGATGATCCGCAGCACGTTCAGGCCCGCGATCTGGCCGGCCTCCTTGGTGGCCTGCCGCTGGGCGTCACTGAAGTACGCGGGGACGGTGATCACCGCGTCGGTGATCGTCTCGCCGAGGTAGGACTCGGCGTCCCTCTTGAGCTTCTGCAGGATGAACGCGCTGATCTGCTGCGCGGTGAACTTCTTGTCGTCGATCTTGACGGTCCAGTCGGTGCCCATCTGGCGCTTGACCGAGCGGATCGTGCGGTCAACGTTCGTCACCGCCTGCCGCTTGGCGACCTCGCCCACCAGCACCTCGCCGTTCTTGGCGAAGGCCACCACGGACGGGGTGGTCCGGGAGCCCTCCGCGTTGGCGATAACCGTCGGCTCGCCGCCTTCCAGAACCGCGACGACGGAGTTGGTGGTTCCGAGGTCGATACCTACCGCACGTGCCATGTGTAGTCCCTGTGTGTGTGATCGTTACTTACCTTGAGCCTGGTGGGCTCAAGTCTGCCAGGGACACTCACCCCTGGCAAATGAGTTGAGTCTACTGCGCTCAACTTCTGGGCCCGCAGAATGATTCCCGCTGGCGCCCCGGATATGACAGTGCGGCGGGGCACGGCCTGGAATGAGGTCGTGCCCCGCCGCACTGGTGGTGCTGCGCGGGCGACTATCCGGCGGCGGTCTGCAGTGACCAGGTCGCGCCGTTCCAGGTCTCGGCGACCGGCGACACCGCGCCGGTGGCGCTCGGGCTGCTCGCGCCCACGGCCGAGCAGAAGGTCGCAGAAGTGCACGACACCGAGAAGAGCGCGCTGAACGTGGCCGGGCTGGGGGGGCTCACCAGGGTCCAGGTCGTGCCGTTCCACTGGGCCGCCAGGGTCGTGTCGGCGGTCCCGGTTGAGTTCTGGTCGTCTCCCACGGCTATGCAGTTCGTGGCCGAGGTGCAGGACACCGAGTAGAGCTCCACGAGGTCGGTTGCGGGCGTGGACGGGAAGGTGAGGGGGGTCCAGTTACTGCCGGTCCACTGCTCGGCCAGGGGGGCGAGGGCCAGCGCCGAATTGTCCGTGCCCGCCGCCCCGACTGCGATGCAGGCCGTGGTGGCTGGGCAGGACACGCTCTCCAGCAGGCTGAGCGGTTGCGGGTCGGCAGGGGACTCGTCGGACCAGGCCTTCCCGTTCCAGTGCGCGGCGAGCGCCCTACTGGCGTTGTTATAGCCGACGGCCGTGCAGTTCCCGGTGGCCGGGCAGGATACGCCGTCCAGTTCGCCCGTGTGCTTGGTGGTCTCGGCGGACCACCTCAGACCGTTCCAGTGCTCGGCCAGGGTCGCGCCAGGAGCACGGGACCCCACCGCCACGCAGTCCTTGGCCCAGGTGCAGGAGATATGGAATAGCGAGCCGTTCACGATCGGCGTCGAGCCCGGCTGAACGCTCCAGGTGCGGCCGTTCCAGCCCTCACCCAATGGCTGGACTCCCTTGGACCCGTACGAGTAGCCCGCAGCTATGCACGCGGTGGACGACGTGCAGGACACACCCCCGCTGAGCGTGCCACCCAGCAGGCCACCCGAGTTGGTGGTGGGGGTGGTCTGCTTGGCCCACGTGGTGCCGTTCCACCGGTCGGCCAGCGGCTTAAGGTTCTGCCCGTTGCGGGTGCTGGCCATCCCGGTAGCGGTGCATTCCTTCCGCCCGGTACAGGACACCCCGTAAAGGGTCGCTCCCGAGAAGCCGATGCCGCTCGCGTGGGCCTGCGGGCTCAGGGTCAGGGACCCCTTCGCCGCGCTCGCCGCCCCCGGCCGCCCGGGCAGCAGCGAGGCGGCCCAGCTCCGGAGCGGGTGCCCGGCCGCCGGCCGGGCCACCATCGTCGTCCGGGCGGTGGTGGCTCGTGCGGCCGCCATCCCGGGGGCCGCCGTCACGGCCCCGGCCGGCCCCGCCGCCAGGGCGGCCGCTGCGGCCACCGCCGCGAGCACGCTTGCGGCCCCTAGAGTCCTCGCTTTGCCCCGCATGACATACCTCCGCTGAGTCGCCCCCCAGTGAATGCACTAACTAGACGCGCAACCCGGGCATTTGGTAGCAAACCCGAGTGGATCGGACCCTGAATCCCCGGCCGGAGTCGCGTTCCCCCGCCGGGTGCGGCCCGGCGGCCGCCCGGCCTGCGCCGCCGCCCGGCCTGCGCCGGGGGGCCGCCGGACCGTCAAGTTACCCATCGGTAGGATGTCGGCGGGGTCACGTGGCCCGCCTCTTGATCGTCATGCTGCGCCGCCTTGATCATTGGGTCAGGGTGGCGCGGCGTACGCTGGCACCCGGCGCAGCGCCGGGTCCGGCTGGGCCTGGGCCGCATGAGGAGGTTTTGGTGGTCTTGCGGATCGTGATCGGCCTGGTGCTGACGGTGGCGGCGTTCGCGCTGGCCGGGCGGCGGCTGTGGTGGCTGGCCCGGGTGGGCCGGTCCGGGCAGCCGGCGCCGGAGCGGGTCGAGGCCGTGCGGACGCACCCGGCCCGGGACGCGTCAGTCGAGGCGACCGAGGTGATCGGGCAGCGCAAGCTGCTGAAGTGGACGGTGCCGGGGGCCGCGCACGCCGCGACGTTCTGGGGCTTCATCGTCCTGCTGCTGACCATCATCGAGGCCTACGGCAACCTGTTCAGCAAGACGTTCGCGATCCCGGGCATCGGGCACTGGGCCTTCATCGGGTTCATCGAGGACCTGTTCGCCGTGGGCGTGCTGGCGGGCATCATCACGTTCGCGGTGATCCGGCTGCGTAACAACCCGGAGCGGGAGGGCCGGGCGTCCCGGTTCTCCGGCAGCCACACCGGCGCCGCGTGGCTGGTCCTGGGCGGGATCTTCCTGGTCATCGCGACCCTGCTGATCTACCGGGGCGCGCAGATCAACACGGGCGACTTCCCGTACGCCCACGGCGCGTTCGCGTCGCAGATCGTCGGCCACTGGCTCGCGCCGCTGGGCACCGGGGCGAACCAGGTCATCGAGACCGTGTTCCTGCTGGCCCAGCTCGCGGTGGTGCTCGGCTTCCTGGTGTTCGTGACCTACTCCAAGCACCTGCACATCATCACCGCGCCCATCAACGTGCTGTTCTCCCGCCGGCCCAACGCGCTGGGGGCCCTGGAGCCGATGCGCAGCAACGGGAAGGTGCTGGACTTCGAGGAGGCCGACCCGGACACCGACGTGTTCGGGCTGGGGAAGATCGAGGACTTCAGCTGGAAGGGCCTGCTGGACATGGCCACCTGCACCGAGTGCGGGCGGTGCCAGTCGCAGTGCCCGGCGTGGGCCACCGGCAAGCCGCTGTCCCCCAAGCAGGTGATCCTGGACCTGCGCGACCATGCGCTGGCCAAGGCGCCGTACCTGCTGGCGGGCAGCGACGAGGCCCGTGCGGCGCTCCCCGAGGCCATCAAGATCGAGGCCGGGCGCCCGCTGGTCGGCACCGCGGACGACAACGGCGTGATCGACCCGGACGTGCTGTGGTCGTGCACCAACTGCGGCGCGTGCGTCGAGGAATGCCCCGTTGACATCGAGCACATCGACCATATCGACGGTATGCGCCGGCATCAGGTCCTCATCGAGTCCGCGTTCCCGACCGAGGCCTCGGGGATGCTGAAGAACCTGGAGAACAAGGGCGACCCGTGGGGCATGGGCGGCGCCCGGCGCCTCGCCTGGGCCGAGGAACTCGACTTCGAGGTCCCGGTGGCCGACGGCAAGCTGGGCCCGGAGGTGGACTACCTGTTCTGGGTGGGCTGCGCCGGGGCGCTGGAGGACCGGGCCAAGAAGACCACCAAGGCCATCGCCACCCTGCTGCACCAGGCCGGGGTGAATTTCGCGGTCCTCGGCCCGGCCGAGACCTGCACCGGCGACCCGGCGCGGCGGATGGGCAACGAGTTCGTCTACTCGATGCTGGCCCAGCAGAACATCGAGACCCTCAACGAGGCCGCGCCCAGGACGATCGTGGCCAGCTGCCCGCACTGCTTCAACACGATCGCGAACGAGTACCCGCAGCTCGGCGGGAACTACGAAGTGGTCCACCACACCCAGCTGCTGGCCAGGCTGGTCGAGCAGGGCAAGCTCACCCCGGTCAACGCCATCGAGGAGAAGATCACCTACCACGACCCGTGCTTCCTGGGCCGGCACAACAAGGTGTTCACCCCGCCGCGGGAGATCATGGAACAGGTCCCCGGGGTCCAGACCCAGGAGATGCACCGGTGCAAGAACCGTGGCTTCTGCTGCGGCGCGGGCGGGGCCCGGATGTGGATGGAAGAACGGATCGGCAAGCGCATCAACACGGAGCGGATCGACGAGGCGCTCGGCACCGACCCCGACACCATCTCCACCGGCTGCCCCTACTGCCTGGTCATGCTGGGCGACGCCGTGGCGGCCAAGAAAGCCAGCGGCGAAGCCAAGGACACCCTCGAAGTGGTGGACGTGGCCCAGGTCCTGGTCCGCTCCACCCAGCCGCCCGCGCCGCCCGCCGCCGGTGCGCCGCCGGCCGCCCCTGGCGCGCCGGCCCCGGCCGGCCAGCCCGCCGGCTGACCCGGCCGGGACAGGGCTGGGGGCCATGGACAGCAGGCGCAATGAGGCATTCAGCGACGGGGTGTTCGCGATCGCTATCACCCTGCTCGTCCTGGACCTGCGGCTGCCGGGGGGTGGCACGCTGACCCACCAGCTGCTGCATGTCTGGCCGCAGTACTTCGCCTACGTGGTCAGCTTCCTCACCATCGGGATCATGTGGATGAACCATCACACGATGCTGGCCCACGTCTCCCGGGTGAACCGCCCGCTGCTGGTCATTAACTTGCTGCTGCTGATGGCCGTGGTGGTCATCCCGTTCCCGACCTCGCTGGTCGCCGAGCACCTGCAGGGCCCCGGCGGCGTCGCGGCGACGGTCACCTACGGGCTGGTGCTCATCGCGGCCTCACTGGGTTTCGCGGGCCTGTGGATCTACGTGGTGACGCACGCGGAGCGGCTGGGCGGGCAGGCGCAGCCGGAGGCGCTGCGGCGCTCGATACCGGGGTTCACCGGCGGGCTGCTCGTCTACGCCGCCGCCACGCTCGTCGCGGCGTTCGGGCAGCCACTGGCCGCGCTGGTCATCTACGGCCTGATCGGGGTCTACTACCTGTTCGAGCACCTGCCCAGCCCGTCATCCGCCCCGGCCGCACCGTGACGCCGGTCGCGGCGGTATCCCGGGCCGGCCGGTCAGGCCGTTAGGGAAGATCCCGGCCTGGATCAGGCGGAGGGCGACCCGGACGGGAGGAAGATCCGGACCCGGGTCCCGGCGCCGGGTTGCGACTCCAGCACCGCCTGGCCGCCGTGCGCGGCCGCGATGGCCGCCACGATGGACAGGCCCAGCCCGCTGCCGCCGCCCCGGGGATCGTCGCCGTCCTGGCTGCCCGGGCGGTCCGCGCCGCGGTGGAAACGGTCGAAGGCGCGCGCCGCGTCCTGCGGCGACATGCCCGGCCCCGCGTCGGCGACCTCGAGCACGGCGCCGCCGCGGACCGGGGCCAGCCGCACCGCGGCCGGCGTGCCCGGGGGCGTGTGCTCGCGGACGTTGCCGAGCAGGTTGGCCAGCACCTGCCGGATCCGCGCCTCGTCCACCACCGCGATCAGCCGGTCCGGTGCCTCCGCGGTGACCGGGCGCTCCGGTTCCACCGCCAGGGCGTCCGCGGCGGCGTCCCGGACCAGCACGGACAGGTCCGTTTCGGTCAGGTCCAGCGAGGAGGTCCGGTCCAGCCGGGCCAGTTCGAGGAGCTCGGCGACCAGGATGCTCATCCGCTGTGACTCCTGCTCGATCCGGCGCATCGCATCCGGCATCTGATCCGGGCCGAGCGCGCCCTGCCGGTACAGCTCGGCGTAGCCGCGGATGGTAGTCAGCGGGGTGCGCAGCTCGTGTGAGGCGTCGGCGGCGAACTGGCGGACCTTCTGCTCGGAGCGCCACCGGGCGCCGAACGCCTGCTGGATCCGGTCCAGCATGGCGTTGATGGCCCCGCCGAGCTGGCCCACCTCCGTGCTGTCGTCCGCCTCCGGCATCCGGGCGGTCAGGTCACCACGTGAGGTGATCTGGTGCGCGGTCCTCGCCATCTGGTTCAGCGGGGCCAGGCCCCGGCCGATCAGCCAGCGCCCGCTGACCGCCAGCAGCAGGATCAGCGCGCCCCCCGTGATCAGCTCGGCGATGACGATGCCGCCGACCTGCGTGGTGACGGCGCTCACCGGGCGGGCGACGACCAGCACCCCGCGCACCCCGCCGTTGGCCCGGGCCGGGATCACCCGGGCCACGGCCCGCAGCCGCGGCCCGCTCGCCCGGAGCCCGGTGGCCGGGGGCACGGCGAACGGCTGGCTGCCGATGTAGTAGCGGGCGACGTGCCTGGACAGCAGGTTCTGCACCGCGGCGGACAGCTCGCTGGCCGCCGCGGAGCTGCCGGTGAGGGGCCGGATCTGGGCCGGGAAGTAGGTGATCTCGACCGCCACGTAGCCGCCGGGATTGCTGGCGATCTGCTGCGGGGAGTGCTGGGCCGCGGCCACGAGCTGGCTGTTGAACTCGCCGCCCAGCTGCCTGCTCAGCACCACCGTGCTGACCACTCCCATGATCAGCAGGAAGGCTGCGGTCACGCAGATCAGCAGGACGAGCAGGCGGGCCCGCAGCGACAGCCGCCCGGCTGCCCGGGCTGGCGGGCGGGCCGGGTCCGCGGGCCAGGGCGCGGCACCGGACGGGTCCGGGATCAGGCGCTCGGGCCTGGTCTCGCCGCCGGCCCCGCGCGCCGCCGCGGTCATCCCTGCGGCCGGGCGCCGGGCCGCAGGCTGTACCCCACCCCGCGCTGGGTGTGGATCAGCGGCGGCCCCAGCGGATCGAGCTTGTGCCGCAGGTAGCTCACGTAGGTCTCGACGATCTGGGACTGCCCGGCGTAGTCCCAGCCCCACACGCTCTCCAGCAGCTGGGCGCGGGTCAGCACCCGGCCCTGGTGCCGCATCAGGTACGCGAGCAGCCGGAATTCGGTCGGGGACAGGTCCACGGGCGTGCCCGCGCGGCGCACGGTCCAGCGTGACTCATCGAGCTCCAGGTCCCCGGCCCGGAGGACGCCCTGGTCACCCGGGGGGTTGCCGGCGTTCCGCGTGGCCCGCCGGAGCACGGCGCGGACCCGGGCCACCAGCGCCTCCACCGAGAAGGGCTTGGTCACGTAGTCATCGCCGCCCAGCGCCAGGCCGGTCACGGTGTCGGACGAGGTGTCCCGCGCGGTGAGGAAGATCACCGGTACGTCGTTGCCCGCGGCCCTGAGCCTCCGGCACACCTCGAATCCGTCCAGGTCGGGCAGCATCACGTCAAGCAGGATCAGGTCCGGGCGGTCCGCCTCTGCCTGGCGCAGCGCGTCCTTCCCGCTGGCTGCGGTGGCCACCGCGCAGCCGTGGAACTTCAGCGCGACCTGGACCAGCTCACGGATGTTCGGCTCGTCGTCCACGACGAGCACCTGGGGGATCCGGTCGTTGTCTGTCATCACCTGGGGGAAGGGGTACGGCCGGCGGGGACGCCGGCCAGCGGGGCCACCGGGCGGCCCGCACCAGGGGCGGTCCAGCGCGGGCCGCGGCGGGTGTGGCCAGCAAAGGTTACCGGCTCCCGCAGGCTTGGCCTGCGGGAGCCTGCCGGCCCCTGCCTGTTCCGGATGCGGGTCCGGCGGGATGGTCAGCGGCGGGAAATCAGCTGCCGGAGGACGGGGGCGTGGGGGACGGGCTGGACGGGGCGGCGGAAGCCGACGGCGGCCGGATCACGACCAGCCGGGCGTCCTTGGCCCCGGAGACCACCGGGCCGCCCACCCACACCGGCTCGCCCGTGGCCAGCGCGCTCGCGGCGGCCTTGTTCCCGTTCTCCCGGACGACGGTGCTGCTGACCAGGTCCCAGGTCCAGGTGGTGCCGTCGGCGGCGTGCACGACGACGGAGCTGCCGCTGGCGGACTGCACGATGCCGCGCTGGAAGGCCAGGGTGCGGAGTGGTGCCGCCCTTCCCGCGGAACGTGAACTGCCCGTCGATCGCCGCGCAGCAGGGCCACCCGGGCCAGCCGGTGCCGCCAGCCCAGGCAGCGCGCGCCCGCCGCCCGCACGACCGCCCGGGCCGCGGCCGGGTGCCCGGCCCGGCGGGCCGCGCGGGCCGCCTGCACCGCGTGGGCGCACGGGTGGCCCGCGGTGCCGGTGCCCGTGGTGGCGCTGGTGCCGGCGGCGGACGTGGCCGGGCCCGACGAGGAGGTCAGGGCCAGGGTGCCGGGCGCGTCAGCCGAGTCGAGCGCGCTGCTCAGGGCGGCGGCCTGGGCGCTCGGCCCGGCCACCCCGCCCGCGGCGGAGGTGGCGGCGGCCGGCGCGGAATGCCCGGCCAGCGAGACCCCGGCGGCGATGCCGCCGATGGCCAGCGCCCCGGCCGCCACCAGCCCGGCCGCCGCGTGCAGCGGGCTGCGCCGCCGGGGGCGCCCGCCGGGGCCGCCCTGCGGGCCCTGATACCCCGGGCCCGGGGACCAGGGATCGGCGTACGCCCGGTTCTGGTCACCGGGGTCCTGCTGGCCCCGGCTGTAGCTCCGGCCGGGACCCTGGCTCATCGGCCAGAACTGCTCAGTCGGGCGTGACTCCTGCGTCGGGTCCCCGCCCGTGGGCTCATGCGTGTTGTCCATGGCGCCGAGCCTGCCGGGCCCGGCTGGGACATCAGGCGGTGAAGCCTGGGATTTCCCTGGGAGCAGGCTCCGGATTGACCGGAACCTGCCGCCCGGCCCGGTCCTGGCCCTGGCGCCTCTAACGGTCTTATCGTCTCGTCACGCCGCCCTGGGACCCTGTTACATGCGCTCGGGAACCGGGATTCCCAGCAGGTCCAGCCCGGTCAGCAGGACCCGCAGGGTGAGCGCGGACAGCGCCAGCCGGCTGTCCCGGACATCCGGCTCGGCCGGAGAACGGGGCACTGCTCGTAGAACGTGGTGAACGCGCTGGCCACCTCGAACAGGAAGCCCGCCAGCAGGTGCGGCTGGGCGGTCTCCCCGGCCTGCCGAACCACGGCCCCCAACCCGAGCAGGCGCAGCGCGAGGGCCCGCTCGGCCGGCTCGGCCAGCGTGATCGGGGCGCGAGCGCTGTCCGGGCCGAGGCCGGCCCGGCGGAAGATGGACCGGATCCGCGTGGTCGCATACTGCAGGTAGGGCCCGGTGTTCCCCTTGAACGAGATCATGCGGTCCCAGTCGAAGACGTACTCGCTGTCCCGTGCGGTGGACAGGTCGGCGTATTTGATCGCGCCGATCCCGACTGCCTCCGCGATGGCGGCGCGCTCGCTCTCGTCGAACTCCGGGCTGCTGTTGACCTCGTCGAACACCTTGCGTGCCCGCTCGACGCCTTCCCGCAGCAGCTCGCTCAGCTTGATCGAGTCGCCGGCCCGGGTGCGCAGCAGCTTCCCGTCGGTCCCCAGCACGTTGCCTATCTGCGCATGCTCGAACCGGGCCGCCGCGGGGATCCACCCCGCCTGCCTGGCCACCGCGAAGACCATCTGGAAGTGCAGGGCCTGGGACGAGCCCACGACGTAGATCGCCCGGTCCACCTGCAGGTCCCGGATCCGGTACCGGATGGTGGCCAGGTCACTCGTGGAGTAGTTGTAGCCCCCGTCCCGCTTGCGGATGATCACTGGCAGCGGCTCACCGTCCCGCCCGGTGAACCCGGGCGGGAACGCGCACAGCGCACCGTCGCTGATGACCGCGACCCCGCTCGCCTCCAGTTCGGCGCACACCTGCGCCAGCAGGTCGTTATAGAAGCTCTCCCCGCGGATGTCCGCGTCGGTCAGCGTGACCCCGAGCTGGCGGTATATCCGGTGCAGGTAGTCCAGCGACATGGTGACCAGGTGCTGCCATAGCTCGAGGGTGCCCACGTCGCCGCCCTGCAGCAACACCACCCGCTGCCGTGCCCGCTCGGCGAACTCCGGGTCGGAGTCGAACTTGCGCCGCGCCGCCTGGTAAAAAGCGTTCGGGTTGCTTCGCAGCTGGTCAGCGTCGGCGGAGTTCTCGCCCACGTCAAGCAGATGCTCGATCAGCATCCCGAATGGGGTGCCCCAGTCGCCCAGGTGGTTATCCCGGATCACGTCCGCGCCGGCGAACTCCAGGATCCGGGCCAGCGCGTCGCCGACGATGGTCGTGCGCAAGTGGCCGACATGCATCTCTTTGGCCACGTTGGGTGATCGAGTACTCCACCACCACCCGCGGGGCAGGATCGGCCCGCGCCACACCCAGCCGTGGGTCAGCGAGTTGCCCGCTGGCCTCCGCCGCGATCCAGCCCGGCAGGAGCCTCAGGTTGATGAAGCCGGGGCCGCTCACCTCGGGCGGCTCCGCCACGCCGGCCAGGTCGAGATGGCGGATGATGTCCGCGGCGATGTCCCGCGGCGGCCGCCCCAGCTGCTTGGCCAGCGGCAGGGCCACGTTGGACTGGTAATCCGCGAACGAGGACGGCCGGATCACCGGGTCGGCCGCCTCGTACTCCGGGCCGAACGCCGCACCGAGCGCAGCCGACATCCGCTGCGCGAGAACATCCCGTGGATCCGCCATGTTCCAAGCCTAGCGACCACGCCGGGCCGGCCTGCGCCAGTAAATCGGTGATGAGGCCTGCGGGCCGGCCGGGGCTGCTGCTTCAGCGGCTCTGGCGGATGCCGCGCCTGGAACGAGCGGGCCAGCGCACGCCCCCGTGGTCACCGCTTGACGCGGGGGCATGATGCTAATATGCGAATATGCGCACTTCGCTTGACCTCCCCCCTGACCTGATGCGAGCGGCCAAGGTGAGAGCCGCGCAGCGCGGCGAGTCCCTCAAGGACCTTTTCACGCGTGCGATCGCACATGAGGTGAACACTCCCGGGCGAGACCGTCCGGCGGGCCGGCTCAGCTTCCCGCTGATCGGCCGGGACGATGGACCAGGGGTCGAGGTCACCAACGCCGACATCGAAGCCTCCTTCGAGGCCGAGGACGTAGAACGGTACGGCCAGTGATCCTGGTGGATGTCGGCCTGTGGCTCGCCGCCATCTGGGGCAGGCACGCGCGGCACCGCATCGCCAGGCAGTGGTTCGACGGGCAGTCCGACGACCTCATCTTGTGCCGCGTTACCCAGATGAGCGTGCTGCGCCTGATCTCCAACCCCGTCATCATGGGAAAAGATGTCGTCACGCGAAGCGAAGCCTGGCGGATCATCGACCAGCTCTGGTCGGACAACCGCGTCCTGTGGGCCGAGGAGCCTGATCACCTGGAGGCCGTCTTCCGCGCCATCTCCGCCCAGCACGACAGCAGCCACAAACTCTGGACCGATGACTACCTCGCAGCATTTGCCCAGGCCAGCGGCGCTTCACTGGCCACACTGGACACCAAGCTGAAGGGCCGCTACCCATCCGTACAGGTCGACCAGCTGACCTGAGCGGGCCAGTCCGGCGGGGCTAGTTCCGGCAGGGCTAGTTCCGGCGGAGGAAGTGGCCGCCGCGGCCGTGACCGAGCCGTTCCCGGATCCTCTCGGTGATCTGGCCCTTAGCCAGATCAGCGGCCAGCAGGCAGGCCGAGGTGATGCCGCGGGGGCTGGACGCGCCGTGGGCGATGACGATCGTCCCCTCCAGGCCCAGCAGGGCGGCGCCGCCGTAGGTCTCGGAGTCCAGCCGGCCGCGCAGCTCGCGCAGCCCGCGGCGCTGCAGCACGGCGCCGAGCCGGGCGGCCCGGGAACCGCGCAGCACGTCCCGCAGCTGCCCGGCGGCGAACCCCATCGCCCCCTCCAGGGTCTTGAGCGCGACGTTGCCGGTGAAGCCGTCGGTCACGATCACGTCCACCGCGCCGGAGAGCAGGTCGGTGCCCTCGACGTTGCCGGTGAAACGGATCGGGTGGGCGCCGTGCGGCGGCGGCGCGGTGAGCAGCTCGTGCGCCCGCCGGGCCAGCTTGTTGCCCTTGCCCGGCTCGGCCCCGATGGTGAGGAGACCCACCCGCGGATCGGGGACGTTGTGCGCGATCTGGGCGTAGGCCACGCCCAGCTGGGCAAACTGGACCAGCATCTCGGGCTTGGGATCGGCGATGGCGCCCGCGTCGAGCAGGAACGTGGGCCGGGGCTGGGTGGGCAGCACCACCACCAGGGCCGGCCGGAGCAGGCCGGGCACGGAGCGTAGCCGGAGCCGGGCGGTGGCCACCACGCCCCCGGTGGAGCCGGCCGACACCACGGCCGCGGCCTGGCCCCGCCGCACCAGCTGGCAGGCCACGGCCACGCTGGAGCGGGGCCGCCGCCAGCTGGCCAGCGCCCCCTCGTCCATGGCGATGGTGTCCTCGGCGGGCGCGATCCGCAGCAGCCCCGCCACCTCCGGGTGCCCGGCCACCAGCCCGCGCAGCTCAGCGGCCCGCCCGGCCAGGATCACCGGGGCCTGCAGCGTGGCCGCGGCGGCCGCGGCGCCGTCCACCACCACGGCCGGGCCGTTGTCACCACCCATCGCGTCGACCACGATGGCCTGCTCCGTGGGGCCGGCCAGCGTGGGTTCCTCGAGCACGGGCTCAAGCCTCTCACCCCTGGGCCGGTGCCCGGGACCAGGGAGGGCCCGGGATCAGGAAGTACGCCGCAAAAGGCGGGAAGCACGCCCGGTATGGGGGCGCCATAGGGGGGCACCGCGGACCAGGACCGCCGGGCGGGACGCCGCCGGAGGACGGGCGCCCGCCGCGCCGCCGCGCAGGATTGATCATCCGCCCACTGGGTAACCATCTGTCACGATCTGGGCCGGGCCCTCCCGGCGCCGGGCGAAGTGACGAAGCGTGACGAAGGGGTGATCAGACCGTCCTGGTGGGGGCCGCGAAGACGCGGGGACCAGCGATGAGTCGTGGGGGCCTGGCGGCAAGCCATAGCTGGCGGCAGAGCCGGACCAGCGGGTGACCAACGGGGAAGCAGGCGGGCCGGGCGGGCCGCGCCGGGCAACCGCCAACGCTACTCCAGCGTTTCCTCAGCGTTACCCGCTTGGATGGGCGCGGGGTCCGCGCCGATGCCGCGGTCATGCCGGTGCCGTCGTCATGCGGACGTGGCCTCCGCGCCGTCCAGCACAGCTGACGCCTGGAACAGCTGGGCAGAGCGCGGCGGGAGACCGTGAGCCGCGGGCCACAGGGACTCGCGTCCCGGCACAGCCGCCGGGGCACGACCGACCGGAGGGAGACCCGTGAGTGGTATCCGCCAGATAGTGCCAGTACCTGATGGGGGCCGGCGTTTTCGTGCCTACACCGCGAAGCACCTGGACGGCCTGACCGCACGGGCCGGCCTCAGCGAGGCCGAGCGGCTGGCCGTCCGGGCGGTCGGGACCGTGCTGCCCTTTCGGACCAACGCTTACGTCATCGAGGAACTGATCGACTGGAGCGCGGCCCCCGACGACCCCGTCTACCGCCTCGTGTTCCCGCAGGCTGACATGCTGCCGGCCGAGGACGTCGCCCGGATCGCGGGCCTGCTGGCCCGCGGAGCCCCCGAGCCGGAGATCACGGCCGTGGCGCACGAGGTGCGGATGCGGCTGAACCCGCACCCGGCCGGCCAGCTGGCGCTGAACATCCCGGCCCTCGACGACGAGCCGCTGCCCGGGGTGCAGCACAAGTACCCCGAGACGGTCCTGGTCTTCCCCAAGCAGGGCCAGACCTGCCACGCCTACTGCTCGTACTGCTTCCGGTGGGCGCAGTTCGTGGACGAGCCGGAACTCAAGATGGCCACGGCTGACCTCGGCCGGGTCATCGACTATCTCCGGCAGCACCGCGAGGTGACCAGCGTGCTGATCACCGGCGGCGACCCGATGATCATGGGCGCGACCGTGCTGCGCCGGTATATCGAGCCGCTGCTCGGACCGGGGCTGGAGCACATCGAGTCGGTCAGGATCGGCAGCAAGGCGCTGGCCTACTGGCCGCAGCGGTTCGTGACCGACCCGGACGCCGACGACACGCTGCGCCTGTTCGAGCAGGTCGTGGACTCAGGCCGGGCGCTCGCGTTCATGGCGCACTTCTCCCATCCCCGGGAGGTGGAGTCCGCCCTGGCCGCCGGGGCCAGCAGCCGGATCCGGGCCACCGGGGCCGTGATCCGCACTCAGGCCCCGCTGATCAGGACGATCAACGACGACCCGGCGATCTGGGCCGGGATGTGGCGGACCCAGGTGCGGATGGGCATGGTGCCCTACTACATGTTCGTGGAGCGGGACACCGGCCCGCAGGACTACTTCGCGGTGCCGCTGGCCACCGCGCACGGGATCTTCAGCGACGCCTACCAGCAGGTGGCGGGCCTGTGCCGCACCGTGCGCGGGCCCTCGATGTCGGCCACGCCCGGCAAGGTGTGCGTGGACGGCATCGCGGACGTCGCCGGCCAGCGGGTGTTCGTCCTGCACATGATCCAGGCCCGCGATCCCGACCTGGTCGGCAAGCCGTTCTTTGCGCACTACGACCCCGGCGCGACCTGGCTCACCGACCTGCGGCCGGCGTTCGCCAGCCGCTTCCCGTTCGAGGCGGCTGACCCCGAGGACCTGCCGGGGCTCTGGTCCCCGGAAGTCTTCGAGCCGGCCAGCTGAGCCCGTCCGGCCCGGCGGGCTCAGGCCGCCGGGGCGGCCTGCTCGGCGGGGATGTCCGGGGTGGCAGGCTCCGGTGCCCGCCGGCCCTCCCTGAGCATGAGGCAGCTGACCGCGCCGACCGCCAGCAAGATGACCGGCAGCAGCATGGTCGCGCGCATGGCGTTCACGTAACCGAACGTGAACACGTCGTGGCCGATCCGCAGCAGTTCGGCCATGAGACGGGCGGGCAGCCCGGCGGGCAGCTTGATCCCGGAGCCGTTCTGGCCGGCGCCGACCTGGATCCCGTTGCTGGCCGCATGCTTGATCCCGGCCACGAACGGCCCGCGGAGCTGGGGCGGCAGCGCCGCCGCGCGCGTCGCGGCCTGGCTGTTCATGGAGGAGACCAGCCGGTTCTGCAGCAGGGCGCCCACCGCCGCGGTGCCGATGACCAGGCCGACCTGCCGGACGGTGTTCAGCACGCCGGACGCCGCGCCGGCCATCCGCGGGTCGATGTTCCGCATGGCCACGGTGACCATGGGCGCGAACGTGCAGCCCATCCCGATGCCGGCCACGATCAGGGCGGGCAGGAAGTCGTACCACGCGGACGTGGTGGTCGCCTCCAGCGCAACCCAGCCCATCCCGCCCGCGAACAGCGTGAGGCCCAGCATCAGGATGTACTTGCCGCCGATCTTGTCGGTCAGCCGCCCGGCCACCGGCGCCACGAACATCGACAGCACCGAGGCCGGCGCCATGGTCAGGCCGGCCCGCAGCGCGGAGAAGCCCAGCACGGACTGCAGGTAGATGGTGAACGGCAGGAAGATCCCCATCATGCCGACCGCCAGCGTCCCCGACACCCAGTTGACCACGGCGTAGTTCCGGTCCCGGAACAGCGCGAACGGGACCAGCGGCTCCCGGTCCTGGGTCAGCCGCTGCTGGAGCAGGAACACGAGCAGCAGCAGCACGCCGAGCCCGAGCACCAGCGGGATGCTGATGAACGAGGTGATCGTGCCCCAGTCGTACTTCTGCCCCTCGACCAGGCCGTAGCAGATGGCCAGCAGCCCGGCACTGGCCAGCACCACGCCGGGGATGTCGATCCGGTGCCGCCGTCCCGGCCGCATGTCCGGGATGATGACGAACGTCAGCACCAGGGCGATCACGCCGAACGGCAGGTTGACGAAGAAGATCCAGCGCCAGTCGAACGCGGTGACCAGCAGGCCGCCCAGGGTCGGCCCTGCGATGGTGGCCACCCCGGCCACCGCGCCCCAGACGCCGAACGCGGCGCCGCGGCGCTCGGCGGGGAAGGTGTTGGTGATGATGGTCAGCGTCTGCGGCATGAGCATGGCCGCGCCCAGGCCCTGGACCGCGCGGAACCCGATCAGCCAGCCTGCGCTGGGGGCCAGGCCGCACGCGGCGGAGGCCACCGTGAACACGGCGATGCCCATGGCGAACATGATCCGGGGCCCGATCAGGTCACCGAGCCGGCCCGCGGTGATCACCAGCACCGCGAGCACCAGGGCGTACGCGTTGATCACCCACAGCACGTCGTCGAGCGAGGCGTGCAGCCTGGTGATGATGTCCGGGATCGCGATGTTCACGATGGTCAGGTCGAGCAGGGTCATGAAGAACCCGAGCGACACGACCAGCAGCACCGCCCACGGGTTCGCGTGGAACTTCCTCACCGCATGCTCCCTGTTATCCCCGGTGGCCTGGTTTCCTGCCGGATTCCAGGCGGGCCCGGGTGGAAATGGCCCGGCTCCCCGTCTTCCCTCCGATCGTAGACCGGGGCACCGACAAGGCCGCGCGGAGCGGCGCCCCGGCCAACCCGAACCCTGTTCGGTTGGCGGCCGGAAGCGCGAAGTATGCTCCCGGCCATGGAACTGAACGGAACCGCAGCGATCATCTCCGGCGGGGCCAGCGGGCTGGGCGCGGCGGTGGCCCGCAGGCTCGCCGCCGCCGGGGCCACGGTGGTGGTGGCCGACCTCAACGAGGAGCACGGCAAGGCAGTCGCCGCCGAGACCGGCGGCCTGTTCGCGAAGACGGACGTCGCCGACGAGAACGCGGTCACCGCGGCCGTGGAAGCCGCCGTGGGCACGGGGCTCCCGCTGCGGACCGTGGTGAGCTGCGCCGGGATCGGCTGGGCCGCGCGGACCGTGGGCCGGGACGGCACCCCGCACGATCTGGCGTCCTACCGCAAGGTCATCGACGTCAACCTGATCGGCACGTTCAACCTGATGCGCATCGGCGCGGCGGCCATCGCCACGACCGAGCCGGCCGACGCGGACGGGCAGCGCGGCGTGGTGGTCAACACGGCCTCGGTGGCCGGCCTGGAAGGGCAGACCGGCCAGGTCGCCTACTCGGCCTCCAAAGGCGGCATCATCGGCATGACCGTGCCGGCCGCCCGTGACCTGTCCGTCATCGGTGTCCGGGTGAACACCATCTGCCCGGGCATCATCGACACCCCGATCTACGGGTTCGCGCCGGACGCCGAGGCGTTCAAGGCCAAGCTGGCCGCGCCGGTGGTGTTCCCGAAGCGGATGGGCACCGCCGCCGAGTTCGCCCACCTGGTCCAGTCGCTCATCGAGAACGACTACATGAACGCCGAGGTCATCCGGTTCGACGGCGGGATCCGCTTCCAGCCCAAGTGACGCGCGGCCCTGGCGGAGCGCGCCGCGCCGCCCGGGCCCTGGCCGGCCCGCGCCGCCGCTCGCCGCTCCCTCACCTCAGAGCACGCAACGAAAACGCCAGGAGGCTGATCAGTGTCCGGTGACGCGCTGCCCGACGCGGTACTGACGGAAACCGACGGCCCGGTGGCCGTGGTCACCATCAACCGGCCCGCCGCCCGGAACGCGGTGAACGGCGCGGTGGCGGCGGGCATGGCCGCAGCCCTGGACGACCTGGAGGCACGCGAGGACATCCGGGTCATCGTGCTGACCGGGGCGGGCGGCACGTTCTGCGCGGGCATGGACCTGAAGGGCTTCCTGGCCGGGGAGAACCCGCTGGCGGGCGGGCGCGGCTTCGCCGGGATCGTGGAGCGGCCGCCGGCCAAGCCGGTCATCGCCGCGGTCGAGGGCTACGCGCTGGCCGGCGGGTTCGAGGTCGTCCTCAGCTGCGACCTCATCGTGGCCAGCGAAGGAGCGGCCTTCGGCCTGCCGGAAGTGACCCGGGGCCTGGTCGCCGCGGCCGGCGGCCTGCTCCGGCTGCCCCGCCGTATCCCCTACCACCTGGCCATGGAGGTCGCGCTGAGCGGGGAACGCATCCCGGCCGCGCAACTGCACCGGGCTGGCCTGATCAACCGGCTGGTGCCGGTCGGGCAGGCCCTGGCCGTGGCCATCGACCTGGCCCGCAGGCTCAGCGAGAACGCGCCGCTCGCCCTGGCCGTCACCAAGCGGGTCATCGTGGAGTCCGCCGACTGGCCGGCGGACCAGCAGTTCGCCCGGCAGAACGAGATTACCGCGCCGGTCTTCGGCTCGGCGGACGCGATCGAGGGCGCGGCGGCGTTCGCCGAGAAGCGCCCCCCGGTCTGGCGTGGCCAGTGAGGTTGCTGAGATAAGCGGGGCCGCCAGACGCCCTGGCGGGCGGGCGGGCTGCCTGGCCTGGCCCCCGCCGCCCGCGTCCGCCCCGTAGGATCGGGGCGCAGAGGACCGGCCCACACCACGGCTCACCACCAGACTCTCTCGTTGGGGACACGATGTGCGGAATAGTCGGCTGCCTGGCTCTGGCCCTGGAGGCAGACCCGGATCAGAACTGGGTGCATACCGCCACCGAGCGGATCACCCACCGGGGACCGGACGACGAGGGGTTTTACAGCGACCCCGACGTGGCCCTGGGCTTCCGGCGGCTGGCCATCATCGACCTGTCCCCCGGCGGGCACCAGCCGATGCGGTCCGCCGACGGCCGTTACTGGATGGTCTACAACGGCGAGATCTACAACTACATCGAGCTCGGCCAGGAGCTCCGCCAGCAGGGGGTGACGCTGCGGACCAGCTCGGACTCCGAGGTGCTGCTGGAGATGTACGCGCTGCTGGGCAAGGACGTGGTGCACCGGCTGCGCGGGATGTTCGCGTTCGCGATCTGGGACACCTGGACCCGCGAGCTGTTCTGCGCCCGGGACCAGTTCGGCATCAAGCCCTTCTACTACACCGTGGACGAGGCCCGCGAGCATGACTGGCTGGACGGGCCCGCCGCGCCCTCGGCCACGGCCGGGGGGCAGCCCGCGGGCGGCTCCGCCTGGGACACCCGCCCCGCCGGGCGGCACGCGGCCGGCCCGGTGCCCCCGGTTCCCCCGGTGCCCGCCGCTGCGGCGCCGTCACCAGGATCGCCGGGGCGGCATGGCCGTCACGCGGCGGGCCCGGGCCAGCCGGCCCCGGACCAGCCTCTGGCCGGCGGCCCCGGCGCAGGCCTGCCCGGCCGGGACCTGCCCGGTCCGGCTGGTCCCGGTGCGGCTGGTCCCGGCCGGCTGCTGCGGTTCGCCTCGGAGCGCAAGTGCCTGGCCAGCCCGGGCGAGCTGAGCACCCTGGACGGGGATGCGCTCCGGCACTACCTGGCGTTCCAGTTCGTGCCGCCGCCGGAGGCACTGACCCCGCCGATCCGGGTCCTCCCGCCCGGGCACGCGCTGATCGCACGGCCCGGCGGCAGCGTGGACGTGTTCCGCTACTGGCGTGCCGACCTGCGGCCCGCACCCGCCCCGAGCGAATCCAGCGCCGCCTCCATCCTGGCCGTGATGCGCGACTCGATCGCCGTGCACCTGCGCAGCGACGCGCCGCTCGGCGCGTTCCTGTCCGGCGGCATCGACTCGGCGGCGATCTGCGCGCTGGCCGCGGAGCACCGGCCGGACCTGCTCACCTTCACGGTCGGTTTCGAGCGCGAGGGCTACAGCGAGATCGACCGCGCGCAGGAGACCGCCGCCGCGCTCGGCGTGAAGTCGATCCCCTACGTGATCAGCGCGGAGGAGTTCTTCACCCACCTGCCGCGGATCATCTGGCACCTGGACGACCCGATGGCCGATGCCGCCGCGGTCCCGCTGTGGTTCGTGGCCCGCGAGGCCAGCAAGCACGTCAAGGTCGTGCTGTCCGGCGAAGGATCGGACGAACTGTTCGGCGGCTACGCCATCTATCACCAGCCGGGCGTGGTCCGCGCCGCAGAGCGGCTGCCGGAGCTGGCCCGGGCGCCGCTGAAGCGGGCCGCCTCGATGATCCCGGCCGGGGTCAAGGGCCGGGGGTTCCTGGAGCGGACCTCGACGCCGCTGCGGGAGCGCTACATCGGGAACGCCCACGTGTTCGTGGACGGCCAGGTGGACCTGATCGCCCGGGGGCCCGGCTCGCCCGCGGCCAGCGCGTACGCGGTCACCGCCCCCGTCTACGACCAGGCCGCCGAGGCGGGCCTGGACGACACCTCCACCATGCAGCTGGTGGACATCAACACCTGGCTGCACGGCGACATCCTGGTCAAGGCGGACCGGATGACGATGGCGCACAGCCTGGAGCTGCGGGTGCCGTTCCTGGACCGCGAGGTCATGTCGGTGGCGGCCCGGCTGGCCCGGGAGGAGAAGATCGGCGGGGGCACCACCAAGCTGGCGCTGCGCCAGGCGATGGGCTCGGTCCTGCCGCAGGCCGCGGCGGAACGGGCCAAGCTCGGCTTCCCGGTCCCGATCGGGCACTGGCTCAAGGGCGACATGTACGGGTTCGCGGACCGCCTGCTGCGCGAGGCCAAGACCGACCAGTGGATCGACCGGGACGCCGCGCTCAGCCTGCTGGAACGGTTCCGGGCGGGTGATCCCGAGGCCAGCTGGCGGCACATCTGGGTGCTGGTCGTGTTCTCGCTGTGGCACCAGATCTACGTGGAGCGGGTGTACGACCCGGCCGCGCTGGGCTGGGAGCACGCGCCGCGGCCGGGCAGCCCCTGGTAACCGGGCTGGGCCGATCCCGGACCGCTGACGCGGGCCTGGTCCGCCTGAGCCCGGTCCCGCAGACCAGGCCACCCTGGGCTCCTGGAGTCAGCCCGTCATCGGGGCCAGGCCCGGACCAGAGCCGGGGCCGTAGGCGGCCAGCTTGTCGCGCAGCCGGCCGCGGCCGCGGTGCAGCCGCGACATCACCGTGCCGATCGGGGTGCCCATGATCTCGGCGATCTCCTTGTAGGCGTACCCCTCGATATCGGCCAGGTACACGGCGACCCGGAACTCCTCGGGCAGGTCGCGCAGGGCGCGCAGGATCTCCGAGTCGGCCAGCCGGTCGAGCGCCTCCGCCTCGGCGGACCGGGCCTGGGCGGCCAGCGGGTCCGCGGGCAGCTGCCACTCCTGGAAGTCGCCGCCGGACGCCTGCCGCGGCTCACGGCGCCGCTTGCGGTAGGTGTTGATGAACGTGTTGGCCAGGATGCGGTGCAGCCAGGCCTTGAGGTTGGTCCCCGGGCGGAACTGGTGAAAAGCGGCGTACGCCTTGGCCGAGGTCTCCTGGACGAGGTCCTCGGCGTCCGTCGGGTTACGGGTCATGCGGAGCGCAGCGGGGTACAGCTGACCGAGGAACGGCACGACATCCTGCTCGAACCGCCGGTCCCGGTCCGGTGCCTCTTCGCTAGTCCCCATCGGTCACTCCACTCAATCATTACCCTTTCACCCTAGAGACGTACGGGAACACCCATCCGGCTCGGTGAATCGGGTCACATTTTCCCCCGGAGCTTCTGGCCTCTTTACTACCCGCTGAATCTGAGAGATTCCTGAAGGCTCACTGTGGGCCTCAGCTGTGCTCTACCCGGTACTTCGGCGCCGGGCTGCCTTCCGGACTGGCCGGCCACGGCGCGGGAATGCGCAGGCCCGCGGGCGGGTCACGTCACAATGAGGCGGGTGACCAGCGTTTTGCCGGGCGGCCACCGGCCAGCCACGCCGGCACCGGCCGAGGTGCCGGCCGGGCTGCTGCCAGCAGAGCTCGCTGCCAGCAGAGCCGCTGCAGGCCGGGCTGCTGCAGGCCGGGCTGGCCGGGCCGGTGCCGGCTGGGCCCATCGCCGACGAGTGCGCCCTGGTGGGCCTGGCCAGCAGGCTGGGCGCGGCCAGCGTGGCCGGCTGGTCCGCGGCCGAGCAGGACCTGGTAGCCCGCGCGGCGGCCCGTGGTCCGGGCGGCGGTCCGGGCGGGCGCGGCGCCGGTGCTCCGGAGGGCGGGCGCGCCGTGGCGGCGGCCCGGGACCGGATCCGGGCCGGGGAAGACCTGCTCGGGGACGTCTTCTGCGCGCTGCGCCGCCCGGCGGGCCGGCGGGTCCTGGGGCAGACGTTCACCCCCCCGCCGATCATCGCGAGCATGATCGCCTGGGCCGCTGGCACCGGGATCCGGCCGGCCCGGGTCGTGGATCCCGGCTCCGGCTCGGCCCGGATGCTCCTGGCCGCCGGGCGCCGCTGGCCGCAGGCGGCCCTGGTCGGCGTGGAGATCGACCCGCTGGCCGCGATCCTCGGCCGGGCCAGCCTGGCCGCCGCCGGGTTCGCCGGCCGGTCCACGGTGCTGCTCGGCGACTACCGCTGGGCTGCGCTCCCCCCGGCCGGGGGCCCCACGCTGTTCCTGGGCAACCCGCCCTACGTGCGGCACCACCAGATCGCCGCGTCCGGGAAGGAGTGGTTCCGCCAGGCCGCGCGGGAGCACGGACTGGCCGCCAGCGGGCTGGCCGGGCTGCACGCCCACTTCTTCCTGGCCACCGCGCGGCACGCGGCCCCGGGCGACGTGGGCGTGTTCATCACCGCGGCCGAGTGGCTGGACGTGAACTACGGCCGCCTCATCCGGGAGCTGCTGCTCGGCCCGCTCGGCGGCCAGGCGGTCCATCTGGTCGAGCCGGCCGTGCCGGTGTTCGCGGACGCGGCGGCCACCTCCGTCATCACCTGCTTCCGGCCGGGCGCCGCCCCCCACGCGATCCGGATGCGCCGGATGGGCGGCCCGGCGGATCTAGGCCGGCTGGCGGGCGGCACCGCCGTGCCCGCGGGGGTGCTGCGGGGCGCACCTCGCTGGGGACCGCTGCTCCGCATGGACTCACCGGGCCCCGCGACCCCCGGCCCCGCCCGGCCGCGCGCACCCGCCGGCCACCCGGGACGTCTCCCGGAGGGTCACGTCGAGCTGGGCGAACTGTGCCGGGTCCACCGGGGGCAGGTCACCGGGGCCAACGCGGTCTGGGTCACGGCCGGGCCGCACCCGCTGATCCCGGCCCGGTTCCTGATCCCCGCGGTGACCCGGGCCCGGGAGCTGATCGCGGCCGGCCCGGTCCTGCCGCCCGGCACCCCGCTGCGCCGGGTCATCAGCCTGCCCGCGGACCTGGATGGCCTGCCCGGCGGGGAACGGGCCGCCGTGGCGTCTTTCCTCCGCCAGGCCACCGCGGCCGGGGCCGCGGACTCGTACGTGGCGCGGCACCGCACGCCCTGGTGGCGCGTCCGGCTCCGCGTCCCGCCGCCGATCCTGGCCAGCTACATGGGCCGCCGGCCGCCGGTCTTCGTGCGTAACGAGGCGGCCGCCAGTTACCTGAACATCGCGCACGGGCTGTATCCGCGCGAGCCGCTCCCGCCGGGGGTCCTCCACGCCCTCGCCGCGTTCCTGAGCGGTTCGGTCACCCCGGGCCAGGGCCGGGTCTACGCGGGCGGCCTGGTCAAGTTCGAGCCCCGGGAGATGGAACGGCTGCCGGTGCCGGGACCGGCCCTGCTGGCCGCCTGGCCCGGGCCGGCCCAGGCGTGAGCCCGCGGGGGGCCGTGTGCCCGGGCGCTAGATCCAGCCGTGGTACCACATCTGCGACAGCCAGGTCGAGTACGGGATGACCTTGGCCGTCAGGATGGGATACATGTACGCGAAGTTCAGCAGCACCCCGAGCAGGTAGGCACCGACCACCGCCGCGCCCACCGTGCGGCGCATCGCCGACGCCCGCGCCGAGCCGAGGATCAGCCCCAGGCACAGGGTGATCGACAGGATCAGGAACGGCTCGAACTCCAGCGCGTAGAAGAAGAACTCGGTCCGGTGGTCGTGCAGCGCGAACCAGAACCAGGGCAGCCAGCCCACGGCCACGGCCAGCAGCAGCGCCCCGGCCCGCCAGTCCCGGCGGGTCAGCCACCAGGCCAGGCAGACCAGCAGCGTGGCGATGGACGCCCACCAGATCAGCGGCGTGCCGATGGCCAGCACTTCCTGGGCCTTGGCGCTGGCACAGGCCCCGTGCGTGCCGCCCGCCGGGCACTGCCAGAAGAACGCGACCGGCCTGCTCATCACCAGCCAGGTCCAGGGCTGCGACTGGTACGGGTGATGCGTGGTCAGGCCGAGGTGGAACTGGAGTATCTGCTTCTGGTACTGCACGAACGAGGCCAGCGCCGAGATCACCGGGGTGTGGGGCCCGTTCTGCCCGGCCCATTGCCGGTCGTACCCGGTGCTGGTGAAGAACCAGCCGGACCAGGTGATCAGGTAGACCCCGATGGGCAGCACGCCGAACCAGGCCGGCATCCAGCGGTGCCGCCGCAGGGTGCCGAGGAAGCCGTTGGGCAGCCCGGCGGCCCGGCGGGCGCCGATGTCCCAGGCGATGACCAGCGCGGTCAGGCCGAGCAGGTACCAGATCGCGTCCCACTTGGAGGCCAGGGCCAGGCCGATGCAGACTCCGGCGCCCACCCGCCACCAGGGGATCCGCTGCCGCCAGGTCCCGCCCGGGGCGCCCGGGCGGCCCGGTTCCAGGCCGGCCAGGTCCGGGCCGGCCAGGTCCGGGCCAGCCAGGTCCGGGCCGTACGGCGTCCCGCCCGCAGCGCCGGTCACAGTGCCACCCGCGGTGCCACCTACAGGGCCGCCCACCGTGCCACCTACAGGGCCGCCCATAGGTCCACCGGCCGCCCGGCCCATCACCCCGTCCACCGCCGCGGCCAGCCGGGCCCGGGTGACGTCCCGGTCCACGACCAGGCAGCCGAACGCGGCCAGGACCCAGAACATCAGGAAGATGTCCAGCAGGGCCGTGCGGCTCATCACGAACTCGAGCCCGTCCAGCGCCATCAGCAGGCCGGCGACGCAGCCGAGCAGGGTGGACCGGGTCATCCGCCGGGTGATCCGGGCCAGCAGCAGGATGGCCAGCGAGCCGATTACCGCGGTGGCGAACCGCCAGCCGAATGAGTTGACGCCGAACGTCCACTCGCCGAACGCGATGAACAGCTTCCCGGCCGGCGGGTGCACGACGAACTCGCCGCCGCTGGTGAAGATGTGCGTGTTCCCGCGCACCAGCATCGAATTCCGGGCGCTGACGTAGTTGTGCTCGACGCCGTACCGCAGGATCCCCAGCGCGTCCGGCACGTAGTAGGTCTCATCGAAGATGACCTTGTCCGGCTTGCCCAGCTGGTTGAGCCGCAGGAACGCGCCGAAGGCGGTGACCAGCAGCGGGCCCAGCCAGCCCCACAGCGTGCCACCGGGCATGGGCGGGACCATCCGGGCCAGGAGACCGGATGGCGGGTCGGTGGTCGCGGCGGCCGGCTGCGCGGTCGCCCGGGAAGCCATCATCGGACACATGGTATGGGGGCGGGCGCGCTTTCCGGCGCCAGATCGCGACGCAGTGGTGTGCCCGGCGCAACGCGGCGGTGCCCGGGATTTCGCCCGCGGGCGCAGCACCGGGACGTGGCCCGGGAGATGGCCCGGGGACATAGCGTGGTGCCCGGCATGAACACCAGCGACTCAGCGGACGGCTACGGCACGCTCACCGTCGCCGCCGTGCCCATCGGGCGGCCCGGCGACGCGTCACCGCTGCTCGCGCAGGCCCTGGCCGAGGCACCGCTGGTGGCGGCCGAGGACACCCGGCGGCTGCGGCGGCTGGCCGCCACCCTCGGCGTCGAGGTGACCGGCCGGGTCGTCTCCTACTGGGAGGGCGTCGAGCGGCACCGCGGTGACCAGCTGCTCGATTCGCTCCGCCAGGGGCAGGACGTGCTGCTGGTCTCCGACGCGGGCATGCCCGCGATCAGCGATCCGGGGTACCGGCTGGTGGCGGCCGCGGCCGGGGCGGGAGCCCGGGTCAGGGTGCTGCCCGGGCCTTCGGCGGTGACCGCCGCGCTGGCCGTGTCGGGCCTGCCCTCCGACCGGTTCTGCTTCGAGGGGTTCCCGCCCCGCAAGGACGGCGAGCGGGCCCGCCGCTTCGCCGAGCTGGCTGCCGAGCCACGGACCATGGTCTTCTTCGAGGCCGCCAAGCGGGCCGGGGCCACCCTGGGCGAGCTGGCCGCGGCGTTCGGGCCCGGGCGGCGGGCGGTGGTGTGCCGTGAGCTGACCAAGACGCATGAGGAAGTCCGGCGGGGCTCGCTGGCCGAGCTGGCCGACTGGGCCGAGGGGGGCCTGCTGGGCGAGGTGACCCTGGTCGTCGCGGGCGACCCGGGAGGGCCCCGGCTCACCCTGGAGGAGGCGGCGGCTGAGGTAGCCCGCCGGGCCGCGGACGGCCAGCCGCGCAGCGAGGCGGTCGCCGCGGTGGCCCGGGAGTCCGGCCTGCGCCGGCGGGAGGTGTACGACGCCGTGCTGGCGGCCCGCCGCGCTGGGCCCGGTGGTCCCGGCGGTGCTGGTCCCGGCGGTGCTGGTCCCGGTGGTGCTGGTCCCGGGGGGCCGGCCGCCCAGGCCCCTGTTCCTCCGGCCTGAGCTGGGCCGCTGGCTAAACCGTGCCTTCGGCCTAATCCGTTCGGGACCTGCCCGGCGTTGCCCCTAGGCTGGACCCATGTCCGCGACGACCCGTCACATCCTGACCGCGCCCGCCTGGCCGTACGCCAACGGGCCCCGCCACATCGGCCATGTCTCCGGCTTCGGCCTGCCGTCCGACATGTTCAGCCGGTACCAGCGGATGGCGGGCAACCGGGTGCTGATGGTCAGCGGCACCGACGAGCACGGGACGCCGATCCAGGTCGCCGCCGACGCCGAGGGGCTGACCGCCCGCCAGCTCGCCGACCGCTACAACCGGGTGATCGCGGAGGACCTCCGCGCGCTGGGCATCTCCTACGACCTGTTCACCCGGACCACGACCCGCAACCACTACGCCGTGACGCAGGAGATCTTCCTGGGCCTGCTCAAGAACGGCTACATCTTCCCGCAGACCACGCTGGGCGCCATCTCCCCGTCCACCGGCCGGACCCTGCCGGACCGCTACATCGAGGGCACCTGCCCGATCTGCGGCTACGAGCACGCCCGTGGCGACCAGTGCGACAACTGCGGCAACCAGCTCGACCCGGTCGACCTGATCAATCCCCGCTCGAAGATCAACGGCGAGACGCCCAAGTTCGTCGAGACCGAGCAGTACTTCCTGGACCTGCCCGCGTTCACCGAGGTGCTCCGCAAGTGGCTGACCGGCAAGACCGGCCAGTGGCGGCCGAACGTGCTCAACTTCTCCCTGAACCTGCTCGATGAGCTGCGGCCCCGGGCTATCACCCGCGACCTGGACTGGGGCGTCCCGGTCCCGCTGGACGGCTGGCGGGACCGCACGGATAAGCGGATCTACGTCTGGTTCGACGCGGTGATCGGCTACCTGTCCGCGTCCATCGAGTGGGCCCGCCGGTCCGGCGACCCGGACGCCTGGCGCGCGTGGTGGCAGTCGCCCGAGGCCGAGTCCTACTACTTCATGGGCAAGGACAACATCGTCTTCCACTCCGAGATCTGGCCCGCGATGCTGTTCGGCTACAACGGCCAGGGCAGCAAGGAGGGCAGCCCCGGTGCCCTCGGCGCGCTGAACGTGCCGACCGAGGTGGTCTCCAGCGAGTACCTCACGATGGAGGGCCGGAAGTTCTCCTCGTCCCGGTCCGTCGTGATCTACGTGCGTGACTTCCTGGCCCGCTACGACGTGGACGCGCTGCGCTACTACGTGGCGGTGGCCGGCCCGGAGAACCAGGACACCGACTTCACCTGGAGCGAGTTCCTCCGCCGCAACAACGACGAGCTGGTCGCCACCTGGGGCAACCTGGTCAACCGCTCGGTGTCGTTCGCGGCCCGGAACATCGGCTCGGTCCCCGAACCCGGCGCGCTGACCGACACCGACCGGGAAATCCTGGAACGGTCCCGGCAGGCCTTCGCCCGGGTCGGCGGCGCCCTGGAGCGGTCCCGGTTCAAGGCCGGGGTCAACGACGCCATGCGCGCCGTGGGCGACGCCAACAAGTACATGTCCGACCAGGCCCCGTGGAAGCTGCGCGAGTCCGACCCGGAGCGGATGCGCACGATCCTGCACGTGGTGCTGCAGCTGGTGGACGACGCGAAGACCATGCTCACGCCGTTCTTGCCCGAATCCTCGTCCAAGGTGTACCGGATGCTGGGCGGCGAGGGCACCTGGACCGGGATGCCCCGGATCGACGAGGTGGACGAGGGCGGCGAGCCGTCCTACCCGGTGATCACCGGGGACTACGACGCGGCCGCCCGCTGGGAGTCGCGCCCGATCACCCCGGGTACCGCGCTGGCCACGCCCCAGCCGCTGTTCACCAAGCTGGACACCTCGATCGTCAACGAGGAACTGGCCCGGCTCGAGCAGCCGTGACCGGGCCGGCCGAGTGAGCACGCCAGGCGCCGATCAGTACGGGCGGCCGCCCGCGCCCGACCCGGAGCCGCTGCCGGGCACCGCGTTCGACAGTCACTGCCATCTGAACCTGGTGCCCGGCCCGGCCGGGGACGTGGTGGCCCGGGCCGCCGCCCGCGGCATCACGCGCATGATCACCGTGGGCACCGACCTGCCTTCCTCGTACTGGGCCGTGGCCTGCGCCGCGGACCACGACCCGGTGTACGCCGCGGTGGCCATCCATCCCAACGACACCAGGGGCGTGAGCGGCTGCGTTGCGGAGAAGGAAGCGGCCCGGGAGGAGATCGCCGCACTCGCGCGCGAGCCGCGGGTGCGGGCGGTGGGCGAGACCGGGCTGGACTACTACTGGGACGACGCGCCGCCCGAGCTGCAGCAGGAGTGGTTCCGGGCGCACATCGCGATCGCCAAGCAGGCCGGCAAGGCGCTGATGATCCACGACCGGGACGCGCACGAGGACATACTGCGCATCCTGGACGAGGAGGGCGCGCCGGACCAGGTCGTGTTCCACTGCTTCTCCGGGGACGCCGGGCTGGCCAAGCGCTGCGTGGCCGCGGGCTACGTGCTGAGCTTCGCCGGGACGCTGACGTTCAAGAACGCCCAGCCGCTGCGCGACGCCGCCGCCGTCGCGCCGCCGGAGTCCCTGCTGGTCGAGACCGACGCGCCGTTCCTGACCCCGGTGCCCAACCGCGGCAAGTCCAACTCCCCGGTCCAGGTGGTGCACACGCTGCGGGCGCTGGCCGCCCTCAAGCAGATGGACGTGGCGGAGTTGTGCGCGGTCATCGAGGCGACCGGCCAGCGCGTCTTCGGCCCGTGGTAGAAGGCGCCGCGCTCCTGGGACCGGCCGAGATCCGGGAGCTGGCCCGAAAGCTCGACGTCCGGCCGTCCAAGCGGCTCGGCCAGAACTTCGTCACCGACGCGGGGACGGTCCGGCGCATCGTGTCCCTGGCTGAGCTGGAGCCCGGCGACGTGGTGCTCGAGGTCGGGCCCGGGTTCGGCTCGCTGACCCTGGGCCTGCTCCCGGCCGCGCGCCAGGTCACCGCGATCGAGGTGGACCCGTCGCTGGCCGCCGCGCTCCCGCTGACCGTCGCCGCCCATGCGCCTTCTTTTCCGCAACGGCTGACCGTGCTCACCGCCGACGCCGCGCGGATCGGGGCCGGGGAACTGCCCGGCGACCCGCCCACGGCGCTGGTCGCCAACCTGCCGTACAACGTGGCGGTGCCGGTCGTGCTGCACCTGCTGGCCGAGCTGCCCACGCTGCGGCGGGGCCTGGTCATGGTGCAGGCCGAGGTGGCCGACCGGATGACCGCGCCGCCCGGCAGCCGGGTCTACGGCGTGCCGTCGGTCAAGCTCGCCTGGTACGCGGACTCCCGCCGGGCCGGGCCGGTGCCGCGCACGGTGTTCTGGCCGGTACCCAACGTGGATTCCGGGCTGGTCGCGTTCACCCGGCGCGACCCCCCGGACGTGGATGTGCCGCGCGCCGCGGTGTTCGCGGTGGTGGACGCCGCGTTCTCGCAGCGGCGCAAGACGCTCCGCGCGGCCCTGGCCACCTGGGCCGGGTCGGCGGCGGGCGCGGAACGCATCCTGCGCGCGGCGGGGGTCGACCCTGGGGCGCGCGGCGAGTCACTGGGGGTCGCCGAGTTCGCCCGGATCGCCCAGGCAGCTACGATCGGGGGATCGTGACCGCTGTGACTGCGCGGGTGCCCGCGAAGGTGAATCTCCAGCTCTGCGTGGGCCCGCCCGGTGCGGATGGCTACCACGACCTGGTGACCGTCTTCCATGCCCTGGCGCTGTTCGACGAGGTCACCGTGACCTCCGCGGACACCGACAGCGTGGTGGTCACCGGGGAGGGCGCCGGCAGCGTGCCGCTGGGCCCGGACAACCTGGCCGCCCGGGCCGTCGCCGCGCTGGTCGACGCGGTCGGGCCCGGGGTCAGGGACACGCCCGGCCTGGCCATCGAGATCAGGAAGCGGATCCCGGTCGCGGCGGGCCTGGCCGGCGGCAGCGCCGACGCGGCCGGGGCGCTGGTCGCCTGCAACGAGCTGTGGGGCACCGGGCTGAGCCAGGCCGAACTCGGCGACGTGGCCTCCAGGGTGGGCAGCGACGTGGGGTTCGCGCTGCTCGGCGGGACCGCCGTGGGCCTGGGCCGGGGCGACCGGGTCACTCCGGCGCTGGCCGCCGGGACGTATCACTGGGTGCTCGCGTTCGCGGACGGGCAGCTGTCCACCCCCGCGGTGTACGCGGCGTGCGACCGGCTCCGGGCGGGCCGGGCCGGGGGATCCGGGCCGGCCGGGCCGCCGCGGCTGGACACGGCGCTGATGGCCGCGCTGCGTTCGGGTGATCCGGCGGAACTGGGCCCGCTGCTGAGCAATGACCTGCAGCCCGCCGCGGTGTCGCTGCTGCCCCGGCTGCGCCAGGCACTGGCCGCCGGCCGGGAACACGGCGCGCTCGGCGCCATCGTGTCCGGCTCCGGGCCTACCTGCGCGTTCCTGGCCCGGGACGGGGCGCACGCGCGTGATCTGGCCGTCGCGCTGGCCGGGGCCGGGGTGTGCCGGACCGTGGCCACCGTAACCGGCCCCGCCCCGGGCGCGACCGTGGTCAGCATGCCCAGCACGCGCGCGTGAGCTGGGGGCGGGCGTGAGTACCCCGGCGGTCAACCTGGTCAACCTGGAACGGGCGGTCAAGGCCTACGGGCAGCGGCCGCTGCTGGACGGCGTGTCCGCTGGCGTCGCGGCCGGTGACCGGATCGGGATCGTCGGCCGCAACGGGGCGGGCAAGAGCACCCTGCTGTCCGTTCTGGCCGGGACCGAGGCGCTGGACAGCGGCCGGGCCACCCGGGCCCGGGGATTGCGGACCGGGGTGGTGGCCCAGCGCAGCACGCTGACCGGGACCGTGGCGTCGATCGTCGTCGGCGACCTCCCCGAGCACGCGTGGGCCGCGAACCCGCGGACCCGGTCGGTGCTGGCCGCGCTGCTGGCCGGGATCGACCTGGGCGGGCCGGCGGACCGGCTCTCCGGCGGCGAGTCGCGGCGGGTCGCGCTGGCCGCGGTGCTGATCGGCGAGCACGACCTGCTGCTCCTGGACGAGCCCACCAACCACCTGGACGTCGAGGCCATCGACTGGCTGGCTCACCACCTGGCCGGGCGGCCCGAGGCGCTGGCCGCGGTGACCCACGACCGGTGGTTCCTGGACGCGGTGTGCAACCGGACCTGGGAACTGGCCGGCGGGCAGGTGTACGCCTACGAAGGCGGGTACTCCGCGTACGTGCTGGCCCGCGCGGAGCGGGCCCGGGTCGCCGAGGCCACTGACCGGAGGCGGCGCAACCTGCTGCGCAAGGAACTGGCCTGGCTGCGCCGCGGGCCGCCCGCCCGGACCAGCAAGCCCCGGTTCCGGGTGGACGCGGCCAACGCGCTCATCGAGGGAGAGCCGCCCGCGCGGGACGGGGTGGAACTGGTCCGGCTGGCCACCGCGCGGCTGGGCCGGACCGTGATCGAGGCGGAGGACGTCACGGCGACGGTCCCCGCCGGGGCCAGCGGGCCGCGGACGCTGCTGCGCCACGTGACCTGGCAGCTTGGCCCGGGCGAGCGGGTCGGCCTGATCGGGCCGAACGGCAGCGGCAAGAGCACGCTGCTGGACCTGCTCGCCGGTGCGGGCGAACCCGGTGAGCCCGCTGAGGCTGGTGGGACCGGTGGGTCTTCTGAGTTCAGTGAGCCTTTTGATTCCGATGAGCTCGGTGAGGCTGGTGAGGACGCTGGGCCGGGGCCGGGGCCGGGGCCGGGGCTCGACGTGGCGGGCGAGATCATCCGGGGGAAGACGGTCCGGCTCGGCTACCTGCACCAGGGTGACGCCGGGCTGGATCCCGCGCTGACCCCGCGCGAGGCGGTCACCGAGGTGCGCGGCACGCTCGACTCCGCCCAGGGAGCCGCGGCGGCGAGCCAGCTGCTCGACCGGCTCGGCCTGCGTGGCGACACCCAGTGGACCCCGGCCGCGGAGCTGTCCGGCGGGGAGCGGCGCCGCCTGCAGCTGCTCCGGATCCTCGTCGACGAGCCGAACGTGCTGCTGCTCGACGAGCCCACCAACGACCTGGACGTGGACACGCTCACCGAGCTCGAGGACCTGCTCGACGGCTGGCCCGGGTCCCTGGTGCTGGTCAGCCACGACCGCTACTTCCTGGAGCGGGTCACCGACCACGTGGTGGCCCTGCTCGGGGACGGGAACCTGTCGTTCCTGGCGGGCGGGGTGGACGAGTACCTGCGCCGCCGCCTGGCGCCCGCTGGCGCTGATGCCCGGCCCGCTGGCACCCGGGCCCCGGCGGCCGCCGCAGCCCCGCAGGGCGGCCCGGCGTCACCGGGCGGGGCCGGGGCGCAGCGGGCCGCACGCAAGGAGATGGCGCGGCTGGAGCGCCAGATCGACCGGCTCACCAGCCAGGAAGACAAGCTGACCGTGGCGCTGGCCGAGCACGCCACCGACTACGTCCGGCTCACCGAGCTGGGCGCCGAGCTCCGCGCGGTCCAGGACGAGAAGGCCCGCCTGGAAGAGCAGTGGCTCGAAGCGGCCGAGTCCGCCTAACCCCCCACCCCTCCCTTCGTGATCATGGGTTTACTGGGGCAATAGGACCCTGTTGGCTTATTTGGTGACTCGCTGGGCAGCTTGGCGCGGGTTGGTCATGGCTGGGTTCATGATCTTTGCGCGGTCGGCTTTCCCTCTCTCGTCCCTGGCCGCAGAATCGGGTCGTTATGTCGATGCAGCCGAAGCCGTGGCCTGAGGTGCCAGACGCTACCGCCAGGGTGGCGCAGGCGGCGTTCCGGAAAGGGAGCCTGGCGATGCGGGCCCGCGATGAGCTGGGCGCCTGGTACCGGGATGCGGATTTCGCGGCGGGGTATGGGGTGCGGGGCGCGCCGGGGATTTCCCCGGCGCAGCTGGCGATGGTCACGGTGCTGCAGTTCTGTGAGAACCTGACCGACCGGCAGGCTGCTGATGCGGTGCGGGGCCGGCTGGACTGGAAGTACGCCCTGGGCCTGCCGTTAGACGACGAGGGGTTCGACTTCAGCGTGCTGAGCGGGTTCCGCTCGCGGCTGGCGGCCGCGGGCCTGGAACGGGCGGTCTTTAACCTGCTGCTGGAGCGGCTGAAAGAGCTCGGCCTGGTGAAAGCCGGGGGGACGGCGCGGACTGATTCCACGCAGGTACTGGGGCGGATCCGGGACCTGAACCGGCTGGAGCTGGCCGGGGAAACGGTCCGGGCGGCGCTGGAGGCCCTGGCCGCCGCGGCGCCGGGCTGGCTGGCCGGGGTGATCGGCGCGTCGTGGCAGGAGGTCTACGGGCAGCGGATCGACGGGATGCGGCTGCCGGCCAGCGAGGCGGAACGCAAAGACCTGGCCAGCCAGTACGGTGCCGACGGCACCGTACTGCTGGACGCCGTCCGCGCGCCCGGCGCGCCGTCGTGGCTGCGGGAGCTGCCCGCCGTGGAGACGCTGCGCCGGATCTGGGTGCAGCAGTACTGCCGGAACGGGCGGGGGGCGGTGGTAATGCGGGAAGCCGGCGAGCAGGGCCTCCCGCCGGGCAGATCCCGGATCGTCTCGCCTTATGACACCGATGCCCGCTACAGCGAAAAACGCGGCAAGGGCTGGCTGGGCTACAAGATCCACCTCACCGAGACCTGCCAGGTGCCCGGGCCTGACGGCAGCCGCGACAGCCCGAACCTGATCATCAGCGTGGCCACCACGCCGGCCAGCACCGCCGACGTGGCGATGACCACCCCCGTGCACGACATGCTCGCCACCGCCAGGCTGGCCCCCGCTGAGCACGCCGTCGATGCCGGGTATGCCTCCGCCGACGAACTGGTCACCGCCCGGGCCCGCGGGATCACCCTGACTGGCCCGTTGCGCACCACCGCCACCCGCCAGCGGCGCACCGGCGGCTACACCACGGACGTGTTTGCCATCGACTGGGACCGCCAGCAGGTCACCTGCCCCCAGGGCGTCACCAGCGCCACCTGGTGCGAGCACACCCGCGGCGGAACCGTCCAGATCCTGGCCCGGTTCCCCAAGGCCGCCTGCCGGACCTGCCCGGTCCGCGGGCAATGCACCACCTCAGCGGCCTGCTGCGAGCTCGGCCTGCGCCCCCGGCCCATCCACGAGGCCGTCACCGCCGCCCGCGCCGCCCAGGACACCCCGGCCTGGAAACGCCGGTACGCCATCCGCGCCGGCGTCGAGGGAACCATGTGGCAAGCCACCCACGTCACCGGCATCCGCCGCGCCCGCTACACCGGCCTGGCCCGGACCAGCCTCGAGCACAACGCAGCCGCCGCCGCGATCAACCTGATCCGCCTCAACGCCTGGTGGACCGGCAAACCACTGGACCGGACCCGGACCACCTGCCTCCAGCGGCTCAACCTAGCCCCGGCAGCCTGAACCAATAAGCCAACAGGGTCCAATAGGCCCAGTAAACCCATGATCACGAACCGGGCCAGGGCAGCGCTGCGGGCCCAGCGGGGGTTAAGCGTCCAGCGGGGGTTAAGCGTCCAGCGGGGGTTAAGCGTCCAGCGGGGCGAGCAGGACGCGGAGCAGGTCGGCCAGCGTGTGCCGGTCGGCTTCGCTGAGCCGGCTGAGCAGGGCGTGCTCACTGCGCAGCAGGTCGGCCAGCGCCGCATCGACCCGCTCCACCCCGGCCGGGGTCAGCGTGACCAGTACCCCGCGGCGGTCCTGCAGGTCAGGCTCCCGGCGGACCAGGCCGGCCTCGGCCAGCCGGTCCACCCGGTTGGTCATCGTGCCCGACGTGACCAGGGTGGCCCGCAGCAGCGCCCCGGGAGTGAGCTGGTAGGGAGACCCTGCCGGCGCAGGGCGGATAGCACGTCGAACTCCCAGGTCTCCAGCCCGTGCTCGGTGAAGGCCGCCCGCCGGGCCCGGTCCAGGTGCCGGGCCAGCCGGGATACGCGGCTGAGCACCTGGAGCGGCGCCACGTCGAGGTCGGGCCGCTCGGAGTGCCAGGCGGCCACGAGATCGTCCACCTCGTCGCGGGCCAGCGCCGCCGGCTGGGCTGGCCCTCCGGGGTGTTCGTCCATGCGGGCAGCATATCTCTTGACATCAAGAGTGTGATCCCGGTAGACAGGTGCCGATCAGGTATCTCGATGTCGAGAGAAATGAGCAGGCGGAATGTGGGATCCAGGCACCTACCTCCGGTTCGGCGGCGAGCGGGGGCGGCCGTTCTTCGACCTGCTCAGCCGGGTCCAGGCCGACCAGCCGGGGTTCGTGGTCAACCTGGGCTGCGGGCCAGGCAACCTGACCGCCGCCCTGGCCGCGCGCTGGCCGGGCGCCCGGGTGCTGGGCGTGGACAGCTCGCCGGAGATGATCCAGGCCGCCCGGGCGGAAGCGGGGGCCGCGGCGACCGGCGGGGGTGAGTCGGCCGGCCAGCCCGGCCGGCTGGAGTTCCAGCTGGCCGACATCAGGACCTGGCACCCGGAGCAGCCCGTGGACGTGATCACCTGCAACGCCGTGCTGCAGTGGATCCCCGGCCATCAGGAGCTGCTGACCTCCTGGGTGCGCTGGCTGGTCCCGGGCGGCTGGCTGGCCTTCCAGCTCCCCGGCAACTTCGACCAGCCGAGCCACACCATCCTGCGCGACCTGGCCAGCGCGCCGCGGTGGAAGTCACTGCTCGGCGGGGCCCAGCTGAACCGGCAGGGCGGCGATCCCGCCGAGTATCTGGGCCAGCTGTCCCAGGCGGGCTGCGAGGTGGACGCGTGGGAAACCACGTACCTGCACGTGCTGCAGGGCGAGGACGCGGTGGTGGACTGGTACCGCGGCAGCGGGCTGCGCCCGGTCCTGGCCGCCCTGCCCGCGGCGCTGGCCGAGGAGTTCCTGGCCGAATACCGGGACCGGATCCAGGTGGCCTACCCGCCGGGGGGCTGTGGCACAGTCCTGCCGTTCCGGCGCGTGTTCGTGGTGGCCAGGGTCAGGGCCTGATCGGCGGGAGGTCCGCGGACCGGGCGCGCTTGACCACCTCGCTGGAGATCCGCGGCTTCACCTCGAGCTGCGACAACCCGTTCCAGGCCAGGTTGATGAGGTGGGCCGCGACCTCTTCCATCTTCGGCTTGCGGGCGTCCAGCCACCACTGCCCGGTCATCGCGACCATGCCCACCAGCATCTGCGCGTACATGGGCACGAGTTTCGTGTCGTAGCCCCGGGCCGCGAAGAAGTCGCCCAGGATGTACTCCACCTGGCTGGCGATGTCGTTGATGAGGCTCCCGAACGTGCCCGCCCCGGAGGCCGGGTGGGAGTCACGGACCAGGATGCGGAAGCCGTCGGCGTCGTCCTCGATGTACTTGAGCAGGACGACCGCCGCCGCCTCGAACTTCTCCCGCGTGTGCTCGCCGCCCAGGATCTGGGTGGCCATGGTCAGCAATCGCTCGACCTCGCGGTCCACCACCACGGCGTACAGGCCTTCCTTGCCGCCGAAGTGCTCGTAGACCACCGGCTTGGACACGCCGGCCTTCGCCGCGATCTCCTCGATGGAGGTGCCTTCGAACCCACGTTCCGCGAACAGCCGCCGCCCGACGTCGAGCAGTTGCTCGCGGCGTTCCTTCCCGGTCATCCGCTTGCGCTGACTGGAGCCTGAATCCGAATTGGTCACCAGCCCATCATGACGCCATCACGCAGCCTTCCGGTCACCTGACTTGGGCGCCTGGCGGTCGGTCATGGAACCGAGGGACTTCCCGCGCAGCCCGGTCAGCCGGGCCGACAGCCGCTCCCCGTCCGGCCAGCGGACGTCGTAGGCCCAGCCGAGGCGCTCGGCCCAGGCGATGACCCGGGCGCTGAGGTCGATCTGGCCCTTGAGCGCGCCGTGCCGGGCGCAGGTCGGGTCGGAGTGGTGCAGGTTGTGCCAGGACTCGCCGAACGAGGGGATGGCCAGCCAGGCGACGTTGCGGGACTTGTCGCGCACCTCGAAGTCCTCGTTGCCGAACGTGTGGCAGACCGAGTTAATCGACCAGGTCACGTGGTGCAGCAGGCAGATCCGGACCAGGCTGGCCCAGAAGAACGCGGTGAGCGCGCCGGCGATGGACATGGACCACAGGCCGCCGATCAGGGCGGGAGCGAGCAGCGAGACGGCGACCAGGCCGGGGAACCAGCGCGAAATGCGGCTGACATCCTTGTCGGCCAGCAGGTCCGGGCAGAACTTGGCCTGCGACGTCCGGTTCGGGTTGAACAGCCAGCCGACGTGCGCGTACCCGAAGCCCTTGGTGAGCGCCTTCCAGTCGGTGCCGAAGCGCCACGGCGAGTGCGGGTCGCCTTCCTTATCGCTGTACTTGTGGTGCCTGCGGTGGTCTGCCACCCAGACCAGCACCGGTCCCTCGATAGCCAGGGTCCCGGCCACAGCCAGCGAGATCTTCAGGCCCCGGTTCGCCTTGAATGAGGAGTGGGTGAAGTAGCGGTGGAAGCCCATGCTGATCCCCATCCCGGAGATCACATAGAAGACCAGCGCGATCACCACGTCGTGCCAGCCGAGCCAGCCCAGGTTCCAGGCCAGCGGGACCGCGGCCAGCACCGCCAGGAGCGGGATGGTGACGAACAGGCCGACCAGGAAGCGGTCCAGCGTGGTGCTCGGATCGGGCTCGATCTCCGGCAGGGGGGTGCGCCGGGTGACGGTGGGCGGCGCAATCGGGGTAATCCTGTCCGGGACGGTCTCGGGGGAGGCAGTCATGCTGAACCTCGCTCTGCTCTAGGGGCCTTGAAGGTAGGGCCGCACGCCTGTTCCCGCACCAGCTACCCAGCTTCGGGGGAATCATGACGCTTACGTCACCGTAACCTACGAAACCGTAACTTGCACACGGGGAGAGGCAAAGACTTCTCCAAGTGGCCGCGCCATCAGCGCAGAGTAGTCACCTCGCCCGTCTCAGATACCGAGACGCGGCCCGACGAGGGGTCCACCCCTGCAACGCCGTCGGGTATCGGTACTACCCGGCCATCGACCGAACCCACATCTCCGATTGCCGCTCACTTAAGGTCCGCAGCCGCCTCGCCCACGGTCCGGTAGAGTTCGGGGCAAGAATCGAACGATCCCGGGTCGTCTAGCCTGGCAGGACAAATGCCTTTGAAGCATTGAACAGAGGTTCAAATCCTCTCCCGGGAGCTGCCCCACATGATCGAGGTTCGGGTTATGACGCGAACCTGGTCACCGGCTATCAGCCACATGCCATCGCACCACCGACCCAGCCCTCGATCCTCAGGTAAAGGTCGGCGCTCTGCCTGACCCTCACGACCAGGCACCCGTGGTAGTCGGCGCCCACGTTCTTGCGGACGGTCCTCGGGTTGTGCCTCTTGAGCGTGGTCCGCTGGAACTGCGCAGGATCGGCGGCCGTGACGTCTCGCCAGAACTGCTCCGCTGCGGCCACGTCAGCGGTCTCGTGGATGTGCACCCGGAACGTGACTTGGGATGGCTCCACACCTGCCTCGCGAAGGAAGAGCTGGAAGAACTTGATCAGCGCCGGGTCACTGTTGATGAAGGTCACTTGTTCCCGGGGTCGGTGCGGCTTGCTCTTAGCGCCCTCGCACCAGTAAGCGATCGCCCCGGCGATGATGACTTCCCGCTTGGAGAGCACCCCGAGCTGGCCGGCGGCGGCGACCCGCACGGCCTCGCGCTGGGCTTCGCGGACCGGCCGCTCCGTTTCCCAGTACACGCGTGAGCCCTCAGCCGATCGCTTGCGGCACTCCTCGTAGCTCAGCCGATCGGGCCGCGGCATGTCCCTGACCCAAAGTGAGACCGAACTCTTCGACACGCCTAGCGCCGCGGCGATATCGTCGTAGGCGAGGCCCTGGGCGCGGAGTTCGCGGGCCCAGGCGTGCAGGTCGTCCTTGGCCCGGGGCCGGCGGGTCCACTCTGGTGGTGGTTCCCCGCGCAGGGCCTCGTTCAGGGTCTGATTGCTGCCGATGCCGAGGATTTCCTTGATCTCCCGGCGAGACCGCCCGGCCCGGCGTAACGCGATGGCCCGCTCGCGCAGCCGTTCAGCCTTCCCCGGGGATCCCGAGTCGTTGCTACCTAACGTTATCGAATCCATGTTCGAATATTAGCGAGCGGTGCCGACAGCGGGCGGCGCGCCGGGACCCCGGGATCTGGCCGCCCGTGCGGAGCCCGCTACATTCCGCTGAGCAGGGCCTTCACCCCACCCAACCCGCATCGGCCAGGCAGCCCGGACGGTATCCTGCGAGGGTCGGGCGCGTGAACTGGGGAGCCAGGTAATCGGGGCAGGATCAGCGCGGGCCACGACGGCGCGACCGGGGAAGCGGGATCCCGGTATCCGGGGAGCAGCGACCGAGGAGCACCGCCAAGTGAGTGTGAGCCGTCCGGCTGCGGTCATCATCCTGGCCGCGGGCGAAGGTACGCGGATGAAGTCCGATACCCCGAAGGTTCTGCACGCGATCTGCGGGGAGACCTTGCTGGGGCATGTGCTGGCGGCCGCACGGGAGACCGATCCGGTCCGGGTCATCGTGGTGGTCGGCCACCGCCGCCGTGAGGTCACCGAGTACCTGGCCCGGCACGCGCCGGACGCCCAGCCGGTGGTCCAGCACCGCCAGGGTGGCACCGGCCACGCGGTCCGGACGGTGATCGAGGAGGTCGGGCTGGACCACGGGACCATCGTGGTGGCCTGCGCCGACACCCCGCTGCTGCGCGGCGCCACGCTGGCCGCCCTGGTCCGTGAGCACCACGCCACCGAGGCCGCCGCCACCGTGCTGACCGCGCGGGTCACCAACCCCCGCGGTTACGGCCGCATCATCCGCGACGACTCCGGCGAGTTCCTGGCCATCGTCGAGGAGGCTGACGCCACCCCGGAGCAGCGGGCTGTTGACGAGATCAACTCGGGGGTCTACGCCTTCGAGGCGCACCTGCTCGGTGACGCGGTCAAGCGGGTGCCCACCGACAACGCCAAGGGCGAGGAGTACCTCACCGACGTGGTCGCCATCCTGCGCGCCGAGGGCCAGCATGTGGCGTCGGTGACCCTGGCGGACCCGGACGAGGTGCTGGGCGTGAACGACCGGGCCCAGCTGGCCCGGGCGCGGCACATCCTCAACGCGCGCCTGCTCGGCAGCTGGATGGGCGCGGGCGTCACGATCGTGGATCCGGCGACGACCTGGATCGACACCGGGGTGAGCCTCGCCCGCGACGTCGAGATCGGGCCGGGAACCCAGCTCGAGGGCCGCACCGCGGTCGGGGCGGGGGCCAGGGTCGGTCCCGGGTCGCAGCTGCGCGACACCGCCGTGGGCGAGGGGGCCATCGTCATCCAGTCCTTCTGCCGGGGGGCCGACATCGGCGCGGGCGCGGTCGTGGGTCCCTTCGCATACCTTCCTCCGGGCAGCAAAGTCGATGCAGCAGGCCCGGCAGCGGGTATGAACACATCAGGAGCAGGCGCTGGCGGGCAGATGACCGGCAGCGGACGGGACCCTGGCGGGCAGGGTTCCAGCGGGCAAGGTTCTGGCGGGCAGGGTTCTGGCGGACAGGACTTTCACGCGCGCGGCGCCGGGGGGCGCCACACTGGGGGACAGGACGCCGCCACGAATGAGGGAGCTCAGGACGCGTGACCGGCATCACCGCCACCGGCGAGAAGAAGCTGATGCTTTTCTCCGGCCGGGCCCACCCCGAACTGTCCAACGAGATCGCCGGCTGCCTGGGCATCGAGCCCACGCCAGCCAGGCTCTTTGACTTCGCCAACGGCGAGATCTTCGTCCGCTTCCTGGAGTCGGTACGTGGCAGCGACGCGTTCGTGGTGCAGAGCCACACCGCGCCGATCAATCAGTGGATCATGGAGCAGCTGATCATGGTCGATGCGCTCAAGCGCGCGTCGGCCAAGCGGATCACCGTGGTCGCGCCGTTCTTCGGGTACGCCCGGCAGGACAAGAAGAGCCGGGGGCGGGAGCCGATCTCAGCCCGGCTGATGGCGGACCTGTTCCTCACCGCGGGTGCTGACCGGATCATGGCCGTCAACCTGCACACCGCGCAGATCCAGGGCTTTTTCGACGGCCCGGTCAACCACCTGTTCGCGCTGCCGACCCTGGCCAGTTATATCGAGCGCAATCTGGACGTCTCGCAGGTCACAGTCGTGGCCCCGGATGCCGGGCGGGTCCGGGTGTGTGAGCGGTGGACCGACCGGCTCGGCTCCCCGCTGGCCATCATCCACAAGCGCCGCGACCCGGACGTCGCCAATCAGGTGGCCGTGTTCGAGGTGGTCGGCGACGTGGCCGGCCGGACCTGCATCGTGGTGGACGACATGATCGACACCGGCTCGACCATCATCAAGGCGGCCGACGCGCTGTTCGAGAAGGGCGCGGCCAAGGTCGTGGTCACCGCCACGCACGGCGTGCTCTCCGGCGGCGCGGTGGACGGGCTGAAGAACTCCCGGGTCAGCGAGGTCATCGTCACCAACACGCTGCCGATCGCGGACGACAGCCGGTTCGACAAGCTCACCGTGCTGTCGATCGCGCCGCTGATCGCCCGGGCGATCACCGAGGTGTTCAGCGACGGGTCGGTGACCAGCCTCTTCGACGGCCAGAGCTGAGCTGGCCCGAGCTGGCCTGGCCCGAGTTGGCCTGGCCCGAGTTGACCAGGCCCGAGTTGACCAGGCCCGGGCCGCAGACCGGCGTGGGTCATCCCCCGGACCCAGCACCGGCCTGCGGCGTCTGGATATCCCGAAGGTGACCGCTGTCTTCGCCCCCGCAAGCGACGAAGACGGCGGCCACCAGCTCGGCGCCCCCGCCGGGCTATGGCGCGTGCCGTTTCCCGCAAAACGGGATCACGGGTCCCTGGTCAGGGCGGGCGCACGCATGCCCGCCCTGACCAGGGGATTTCGCGGACTGCGCCCCCGCTTGGCGGTCCGCGGCGATCCCGGTCGTGCCCCCCGGCCTGGTTCCCCCGCCGGCGACTCGTTCGTGCTTGTCGTCGCTGAGTACGAGAATGTCAGCGGGCTCTTGCGCCACGATTGATCCGTGATTGAGCCTCGAACGTCAGGTATGCGCGGCAATACCCCGGCCGGTAGCTGCCCACGATGACCAGATCTGGTTCATGATTGAGTGACGGCTTGGCCAGTTCCGTGACTCACCGTGTCCGGAACGGGTGCACCCCCAGTGAACGAGGCGCGATCGATGCGGTTTCGGATACTTGGGCCGGTTGAGGTCCAGGTTGCCGGAGGCTGGAGCAGTATCAGCGCACCTAAGTTGCGCACGGTGCTGGCCGTGCTCCTGTTGCGCGCGGGCGAAGTCGTCTCCATCGACCAGCTGGTCGCCGAGGTGTGGCCGGATCGCCCGCCCGCCCGGTCCATCAACCTGATCAGTGGCTATGTCCATAAGCTGCGCAAGCTGATCGGCGACCTCGATGGCCAGGTCGTCGTGACCCACGCCCCGGGCTACCAGCTGCTGGCCAGGGCCGACGACATCGACGCCCGGCGGTTCAGCCGGCTGGCCGCGGACGGCCGCGAGGCCTTGTCGGCCGGGGACAGCCCAGGGGCGGCAGCCCTGCTGAGTGAGGCCCTCGGCCTGTGGCAGGGCAGCCGGGCCCTGCCGGACGTGCCGGCCTCGACGCTGGTGAGCGCCGAGGCCAGCCGGCTCGAGGAAGCCCGCGTCGAGGCCCTGGAGCTGCGTATCCAGGCCGACCTCGGCTGCGGCCGCCAGGGCCAGGTCGTGGCGGAGCTGCGCAGGCTGCTGGCCGACCATCCGATCCGTGAGGGCATGTGGGCGCTGCTCATGCGCGCCCTGCACGGTTCCGGGCGGCAGGCCGAGGCCCTGGAGGCCTACGCCCAGGCCCGCGAGGTGATCGCCGATGAACTCGGCGTGGACCCCGGTGCCGAGCTGCGGCAACTGCACGAGCAGATGCTGCAGGCCGACGCGGCCCCAGGTGCACAATTCTCCGCAACGAAAACCGCCGCGGCGGACTCCCCCTTCACGGGCGCACCCGTATCCCCGGCGGGGCCGGCCCTGGCGGCGGCCGGGCCGGGCCGGCCGCGGCTCCCGGGCCGCAGGCCCCGGCGACCGGGTTCGCACCCACGGTGATCCTGCCCGCCGCCCAGGTTGCGCAGCTCCCGGCCGACATCCCCGACTTCACCGGCCGGGCCGAACACGTGCAGAAGCTGCGTGACCTGGTGGCCGGGCCGGGTCGGCCGGACAGCCCGGGAGCGGTCGTGGTGGCGGCGGTGATCGGGGCCGGGGGACTGGGGAAAACCACCCTGGCGGTTCATGCCGCGCATCTGCTGCGCGGGCAGTTCCCCGACGGCCAGCTGTACGCCAACCTGCGCGGCGCGAGCCCGCAGCCGGCCGCGCCCAGCGACGTGCTGGCCCGGTTCCTGCGGGATCTGGGGATGGACCCGGGACGCATTCCGGCGGGCGAAGAAGAACGTGCGGCGCAGTTCCGGAGCCGGGTGACCGACCGGCGGGTACTGATCGTCCTCGACGACGCCAAAGACGCCGCCCATGTCCGGCCGCTGCTGCCGGGAAGCGCCTCGTGCGCGGTCCTGGTCACCACCCGCAGCCGCCTGCCCGACCTGGCCGGGAGCCGTTTCGTTGACCTCGATGTCCTGGATGCCGCGGAGGCCAGGGCCATGTTCGCCGGCATCATCGGCCGGGACCGGGCCGAGGCTGAGCCCGAGGCCACCGAGGAAGTCCTGGCCGCCTGCGCCGGCCTGCCCCTGGCCATCAGGATCGCCGGGGCCCGGCTAGCCGCCCGGGGCAGCTGGAGCGTGCGCACCATCGCCACCCGCCTGGCTGACCAGCGGCGGCGGCTGGACTGGCTGAGGACCGGTGACCTGGCCGTCCGGGCCTGCTTCGAGGTGAGCTTTTCCAGCCTGCCCGCCCCGGCCGCGGCTCCCGGGGTTGACCCGGCCCACGCCTTCCGGCTGCTGGGCCTGTGGCAGGGGCCGTCCATCGGCCTGCCTGCCGCGGCGGCCCTGATCGGGCAGCCCGAGGACGCCGTCGCCGACGCTCTTGAGGTGCTGGTCGATGCCCAGCTGCTGCAGGCCCCCGCGCCGGACCGCTACCGCTTCCACGACCTGCTCCGGGCTTATGCGGCCGAGCGGGCATCAGCGGAAGAACCGGAGCCCGATTGCGACGCGGCCGTTCAGCGGCTCTTCGGCTGGTACCTGCACAGCGTGGCCGCGATGGCCAGGATCGTGTCCCCGAACCGGGACCAGATTCCGCTTGACCCGCCGGACGCCACGTTCAAGCCGCTGAGCTTCGCAGCGCCGGATGAGGCACTGGACTGGTGCGAGATGGAGCGGGCGAACCTGGTCGCCGCGACACAGCAGGCGGCCGCCTGCGGCCTGGACGCGGTGGCGTGGAAACTGCCAGTCGCGGCGCTCAGTTTCTTCAACCGCCGGACCTACCGGGCCGAGTGGGTCAGGACACATCGGGTCGCCCTGGCCAGCGCGCGCCGCGCCGGGGACCGGGCCGCGGAGGCGTGGGTGCTGAACAGCCTCGGCATCGTCTACGCCCAGCAGGGTCTGCCCGAGGCCATCGGGTGCTTCCAGCAGGCGCTGGCCATCCGCCGCGAGGCTGGCGATCAGCGTGGCGAAGCGCAGGCCGCGAACAACCTGGCCAATACCTACCTCTTGCTCCGCCGGTTCGACGCGCTGGAACCCTTCCAGGAGGCGCTGGCGATTCAGCGGCGCCTCGGCTACCGCTTCGGCGAGGCGGTCGCGCTCAACAACCTGGGGGAGGCCTACCGCCAGCTCGGGCGTCTCGATGAGTCGATCGGCTGTCTCCAGCAGGCCGGGCAGATCTTCAGCGCCGTGGGGGACGGTCACGGCGAGGGATACGCCTGGCACTACCTGGGTCAGGCGTTCCTCGAATCCGGCCGGGTTGACGAGGCGCTGGACTATCTCACCCAGGCCCTGCGTGTCCGCCGGGTCGGCGGCGAACGGCTCTCCGAGGCGCAGACCCTGCGGCAGCTTGGCCGGGCCCAGCGCGCCTCGGGCAGGCTGGAGGACGCCCGTCAGTCATGGGCCCGGGCCCTGTCCCTCTTCGACGCGCTGGATGATCAGGCCCAGGCCGGCGAGGTCCGCGCGGAGCTAGTGGCGATCGAGACCGGCGAGCACCCGGGGGGGAAGGACTGTGTAGCCGTTTAGTCGGCTGGGGTCGGCTCATAGTAGGAGTTTTCCGCTGTGCGCGGTCGCTACGATGCTGCCCGGAATCAGTGTCACTCATCCTGGCCCACGGGGGCTGGCGGAAGGGGAGTGCAGGCATGTCAGAAACCGAGTCCGAGGAAGCGCAGCCGGCGATGGAGCACGAGTCGGCACCGGCCATGGAGCACGAGTCGGCACCCGCGATGGAGCACGAGTCGGCACCCGCGATGGAGCACGAGTCGGCACCCGCGATGGAGCACGAGTCGGCACCCGCGATGGAGCACGAGTCGGCACCCGCGATGGAGCACGAGTCGGCACCCGCGATGGAGCACGAGTCGGCACCCGCGATGGAGCACGAGTCGAATCCGGAGTAGTCCCGGGTTGAGCCACACGGACGGGAAGCGGCCGTACGCCGTTCTCCGCCCCGTGGCGGGCCGGGGACCGTCCCGGGTGAGTTAGACTCCGACAGGCGCGCGCTTTCGCGTGCCTGTCGGTTGTCGTATGCGACCCCGGTGCCCGAGTGCTTACCCGGAGGGGCGCTGCCCCGGCAATTGAGTCCGCTGCATAGGGAGTAAGTACCGTGCCCGAGGTCCGCATAGCCGCAGAGCCGCGCACCGATTTCGGCAAAGGTGCCGCCCGCCGGGAGCGCCGCGCAGGCCGTGTTCCGGCCGTGCTGTATGGCCACGGCACTGACACGCGGCACCTGACGCTGCCTGGCCACGACGTGATGATGGCGCTGAAGACCGCGAACGTGCTGATCCGCCTGGACGGCCTGCCCGGCGGGAACCAGCTGGTCCTGCCGAAGTCCGTGCAGCGCAACCCGATCCGGGGCTCGGTGGAGCATGTGGACCTGATCCTGGTCCGCCGCGGCGAGAAGGTCACGGTGGACATCCCGATCCAGGTGACCGGCGAGGTGTACTCGGGCGGTCTGCTCGACCAGCAGATGGTTCAGATCGCGATCGAGGCCGAGGCCACGCACATCCCCACCGGCATCGAGATTAGCGTCGAGGACATGCAGGTCGGCACGGCGGTGCACGCCGGCGACCTGAAGCTGCCCGCCGGGTCGTCCCTGGCCGTTGACCCCGAGTCGCTGGTCCTGCACGTGATCGCCGCGCCGACCGCCGAGCAGATGGAAGCCGAGATCGGCGTGCCCGAGACCGTGGCGGCCCCGTCCGAGCCCGCTCCCGTTCCCGAGGGCGAGGCCCCGGCCGACTCCGCTGCGGCGGACGAATAACCTGGCCGGGGCGTTCCCGGACGGGCGGCGGCACGGTCAGGCCGGACGGCGGCGGGCACCGTGTGGTCTGGGCTGCGGGCGGCGCTGGGCTGGCCAGCACGGGGTCGGCCAGCACCGGGTCGGCTAGCACGGGGTCGGCTAGTACCGGGGAGCCGAGGCGAGAACGACATGGCCGACGAGCGCTGGCTGATCGTCGGGCTGGGCAATCCCGGGCCCGGCTACGCCGGTAACCGGCACAACGTCGGCTCCATGGTGGCCGACGAGATCGCGGCCCGGATCGGCGGCCGGTTCCGGGCGGGTAAGTACCGGTCCGTGATCGCCGATGGGCGTCTCGACGGGACGCCGGTCACCGTGGCCAAGCCGCTGACCTACATGAACGAGTCCGGCGGCCCAGTCGCCGGGCTCCGCGGCTACTACCATCTCGACCCCGGGCACATCGTGGTCATCCACGATGAACTGGATCTGCCGTTCGACACGATCAGGCTCAAGCTGGGCGGCGGGGACAACGGTCACAACGGGCTCCGCTCGGTGACGGCCGCCCTGGGCACCCGCGACTACAACCGGGTCCGGGTCGGCATCGGGCGGCCCCCCGGCCGGATGGACCCGGCCGCGTTCGTGCTGCGGGATTTCACCGCCGCGGAGCAGAAGGAATTGCCGTTCCTGGTGGACCGGGCGGCGGACGCGGTGCAGGCCCTGCTGAGCACGGGGCTGGCCGCGGCGCAGAACGCGTTCCACGGCGAGCAGCGGCCGTCCAGCGGATGAGCAGGCCCGGCGCGCCCCGGCTCATCCCGGGGAATCACGGCCAGGTGCGGATCAGCCCATGAGGCTCCTGGTCACCGGCGGTGCCGGGTTCGTCGGCTCGCACTATGTAAGGACCCTGCTGGCCGGCGGCTACCTCGGCTACGAGCAGGCCGGGATGACCGTTGTGGACAAGCTGACCTATGCGGGCAACCTGGCCAACCTGGGCTCGGCGAAGGAACACCCGCGGCTGCGCTTCGTGCACGGTGACATCTGCGACGCGCCGCTGCTCCGGTCGGTGCTGCCCGGCCACGACGCGGTGCTCAACTTCGCCGCGGAAACCCACGTGGACCGGTCGATCACGGATGCCGGGGACTTCGTGTCCGCGAACGTGACCGGGGTCCAGGTGCTACTCCAGGCGTGCCTGGACACAGGGGTGAACCGCGTTATCCAGGTGTCCACAGATGAGGTATACGGCAGCATCGGGTCCGGCTCATGGACCGAGGATGCGCCGCTCGCGCCGAACTCGCCGTATTCCGCGGCCAAGGCCGGCGGCGATCTGATGGCGCGGGCCTACTCCCGGACACACGGGCTGAACGTGAGCATCACCCGGTGCTGTAACAACTACGGCCCCTACCAGTTCCCGGAGAAGATCATCCCGCTGTTTGTCACCAATCTGCTGGACGGCCAGAAGGTCCCGCTGTACGGAGACGGCCGGAACGTGCGCGGCTGGATGCACGTGGACGACCACTGCCGGGGCATCCAGTTCGTGCTGGACCACGGCGCGCCGGGGGGTGTCTATCACATCAACGGGGACGCGGAGCTGACCAACCTTGAGCTAACCCAGGCCATCCTGGAACACTGCGGGGCGGGCTGGGACATGGTCACCCCGGTGGCTGACCGCCAGGGCCACGACCGGCGCTACTCACTGGACGACAGCGCGATCCGCGCGCTCGGCTACGCGCCGCGTACCCGGTTCGCCGACGGCCTGGCCGCGACCGTGCGCTGGTACGCCGAGCACCGAGACTGGTGGGAGCCGCTGAAGCGGTCCAGCGTGGCGATCGTCACCCCGCCGAGCGGGTGAGCGCGACGGTCACCGGATAGCGGGACCAGGAAACCACGGTTCTCGGCGTACCCTGCCTCACTCTCAGAGACAACAAGGACCCCCCGGCTCCGCGCCGGCCTGCACTGTGGGACGGCCGCGCTGCCCAGCGCATAGCTGCGGCGCTGATCACTAACGGGAGGGCGCCGGGGCGGTTGCGGCCTACTGGGATCCCGGCCGGGCAGGTCCGGGCGTGCTTATCTCTGCCCGGCCAGGCAGCAAGGTTGCCAGACCAGGGTGGGTGAGATCCCGCCTGCTATCCGGTGGTGATGGACACCTCGTCAAGCTTGCCCTGGTACCAGTCCGATCCCGGGTAGGCGCCGATTTCCAGGGCGGAGGTGTTGGTGATGGCCCCCACGTTGGCGGTCGTGGTCGCCACCACCGTGCCGTTGACCACGGTCTGGATCTGCGTGCTCGTCTTTACGCACTGGATATGGTGCCATGCGCCATTGTTCAGGCCTGAGCCGCCGATAGCGTTGTGGTTGCTGGTCGTCCCCCGGAAGGTGCACTGGATCTGACCCGACTGCAGCAGTTCGATCTTGTACTCGGGAGCCGTGAACACTCCCTTGCGCACCAGGTCGAAATCACCGGACTTGGGCAGGGAGAGGGTCCTCAGCCAGAAGGAGACAGTGATGTTAGCCGAACCTGGATTCAGCGAGGCGGAGTTGGGCACCTCCACGTAGGACTTCGTCTTGGACCCGCCGAAGGTGTAGGACTTGCCGTACTTCCCAGCGGCCCCCAGCGTCACGTTGTGCAGGGTGCCGTTGTTACCTTGCCCCGATGCGTCGGCCATTGTCGTTCCCGACGTCTCGTCCATGTGCCACAAGGCAACCACCGCGGACGCCGATGCCACCCCACCCGGGAGCAACGCGCTACCAGCCATCACCGTTGACAAGACAGCGCCCCCTGCTACGAGGCGTGACAACCTCAACATGCAACCACCCTCCCTAGACTTGCGGCACTATGCCTGCTCCCCCACCGCCAGGCCATGAGCTCCCGGCGCTGAGGGTCCCGCATCGGGGATCCCCGCTCTGGAGGGGTAGGCCCGCTCTACGACCACGCGCCGCGGGCATGATCGCACGAGAGTGGCACAACGGCCTTTTGGGCGCAAGTTGAACACGGGAATACCACCTCAATACTCGCGTGACGGCTGGCCGCTGGTCAGCGGGGCGGGCGCCCTTTCCCCGCCGCGGGGAGCCAGGGCACGTGCCGTCACGCCCACATCCAGGAGGCCTGCCGACCTGCTCACTTCCTGCTGAATCGCCGGTAGGCGAGCAGCGCGCCGGCGATCACCACGGCGATAGCAGCGGCGATCGCGGCCCAGCTGAGCGCGGACGGGCCTGCGGCCGGTGCACTCAGGTGCGAGGTGTGACTGGGACTGGCGGACGGGGCTGGGCTTGGTGAGCTCGGGCTCGGGCTCGGGCTGGGACTGTGACTCGGTTTGGCCCGGTGGTGGGCGCGATGGTGGCAGGCCCCGGCCAGGCTGTCCAGATAGCAACTGTGCGCTACGTCCCTGGCTGCCGCCAGCGCGGCGGCGCCGCTGTCTCCGGGGGCTGCCCCGGACGCGTCGTACCGCCAGTCGTAAGCGGTATCCGAGTCGAAGTACTCGATGGCCTTGACGTTGGTGATGCTGTGCCGCAGCTCGCTCATGGCATCCGCCCACCAGGTCGCGCGGGTCGGTGCGCCACTTCCGTAGGCGCTGGCAGGCAAAATGCCCACTTCTCCAAACATGAGCGGCTTGCCGTATGCGCTGAATGTCTGATACCAGTTAAAGCCGCTGTTGCCACCACTGGTGGTGGCAAGCTGCTGGAGAGTCAGCCACTGGTTTTTCGGGTAGGCGTCAAGCCCAATCCAGTCGAACGTAAGCGCTGCCGGGATAATAGGGTACTGGATCCTGGGCCTGGTTCCCGCCAATACGTATTGGGTTCCACAGCCACTTGACATTCGCTACATGCTGGGCACGAAAGATATTGACAAAGTGGCGCCATGCGGCAATGAACACCGCAGGGTTGTTTCCGTAATGAATGTCGTTCCACTCACTTCCGGTGAAATTGAACTCCCAGAAGGGCCGGATCAAGATGTGCCCGTACGGGGAAAGCTGCGATTTTACTGCAGCGGCGAAGCTGGCGATCTGGCTGTCATACTTGCCGGCGGCGATGCCAGGAATAATAGTGTTCGGGTTATTCCCGGTGGACCACGACAGAATGACGAAGGGAACGTGGTCGGTCGCCAGAGACCAGTGGGGGCCGGCGAGATCGGTCCTACTCACGGACGTAGGAAGGTAATACATGTGGCCGTCGAACTTCCTGCCGAACTGGGCTTCGCGGCTGGCGAAGTCGCTGGGTGCGCTGGGTCTCGGGGCAGAGCGATCGAAAAAGTATGCCCCGGCGCCGTCTGGGGCCCAGGTGGCGGCGTTGATGGCAGGAGCCGTGCGCTCACGCGTTACAGCGGAGTGACCCCCCAGGCTGGTGCTGGCGAGGACAACCAGCAACCCCACCGCTAGTTGCCGACGAGCAATCCGCACTCCGAAACCCCCCGCACGGTCCGGCGCTGAACGAGCGCGCGTAAAGAAAAGCCGGGCCGCCGGGCCTTCCTTAGCACGCCCTGGCGGCGGGCCCATACCGGTAGCCGCCTGCCCACCAGGTGCCGTCGGCGGCTGGCGCCGCAAGAGACTACCAGCCGAATTCACCGGCTACCACGGACTATCCCGGCTTGCCCTGGCCCGGCTGGCCCCGGCGGCAGAGTCACCGTAGACGTGCAGCGCCGTCCCCGGCCATCAGACCCCCGGCCGCCCGGAGGGGCCGGCGGGCCGGAATTCCAAAAGTCTATTAAAACGATCGGATACATCCACTAAGGGTCTCTGACTGGAGTATTCCGTGTTCACCGGGCATGCCGCAGGAGTCTGCCTATACTCAGGCAAACATCGCGTAAACCACCGTCGAACCTTGGGCGTCCTGTTCCCAGAAGGCCGGTGCGCGCGGGTTGGGCCGCGAGCACCGCAGCGGGGAGGGGGTCGGATGACTAGTGATGCAGCCCTTCAAAGGGTGAGTGATGACGCTGCCGCGCGGAGAGGACCGGCTCCCTGGGCCGTCAGCCGGGGCGAGGACCGGGACCGCTTCCGGTGGGCTCGGTCGTATCTCTGGGCCGCCGGTGCGGCTGACGCTAGTTGCGCTCTCGCCGCCGGGCTCATCGCTCTGGAAGCCCGGTTCGCCGGCTGGCCCAGCCGGCCCCGCGAGTACCTGCTCTTCACGGCGCTGATGCCGGCCATCTGGGTGGCGTCCGTGGCGCTAGCGGGGGGTTACGACGTGCGCTTCGTCGGCCTTGGCCCCGATGAGTTCCGTAAGGTGCTGAACGTTGGTGCGAGCCTCACCGCCGGGGTCGCCATCATCTCCTTCGTAACCAAGAGCGACATAGCTCGCGGGTACATCGTCATTGCCCTGCCTTGCGCGACCGCGCTTGATCTCCTGGCCAGGTACGGCTTGCGTAAGGGTCTGCACAGGCGCAGACGCGGCGGGGCGTGCATGCGGCGGGTGATCGCCGTTGGCCATGCTGCGCGGGTGGCCGACCTGATCGGCGAGTTGCGCAGAGAAAAGCATCACGGCCTGTCAATTGTGGGTGCGTGCCTGACCCAGGGAACCATGCTCACCCAGATAGCCGGTATCCCGGTGATCGGGGGCATGGATTCTGTCTCCGCTGCTATCGCCGAGCTGGACGCAGATACGGTGGCTGTCGCCGCCGACCGCGACCTGACCAGAACGCGGCTTCGCGAACTCGCCTGGGAACTCGAGGCCACCGAAACCGATCTTTACGTGGCGCCGGCCTTGCTGGACGTGGCCGGGCCCCGCACGACTATCCGCCCGGTGGCGGGCCTGCCACTGCTGCATGTGGACCATCCCGAGTTTTCCGGGACCCGCTGGGTTATCAAGGGGCTGTTCGACAAGCTGGCCGCGGGTGCTGCATTAATGATTGCCGCTCCGTTCCTGGTGGTGATCGCGTTCGTTATCGCACTGCGCGACGGCAGGCCCGTGCTGTTCCGGCAATCGCGCGTCGGCAAGGACGGGCGCACGTTCACTCTCTACAAGTTCCGGACCATGGTGGTGGACGCGGAGCAGCGGAAGGCGCAGCTCGCCGAGCACGACGAGGGGGCCGGTGCGCTGTTCAAAATGCGCAACGATCCCCGGGTTACGCATACCGGCAGGTGGCTTCGCCGGTACTCGCTGGATGAGCTGCCCCAGCTCTTCAACGTGCTAAAGGGCGACATGTCCCTCGTCGGCCCGCGGCCTCCCTTGCAGGATGAAGTCGAGCGCTATACCGACTACGTGCGCCGCCGGCTGGCGGTAAAGCCGGGTCTCACCGGGCTTTGGCAGATCAGTGGGCGCTCGGATCTTTCCTGGGAAGAAGCGGTCCGGCTGGACCTGCGCTATGTGGAGAACTGGTCTCTCATACTCGATATGCAGATCCTGTGGAAGAGCTGCCCGGCGGTCTTTCACGGCTCCGGCGCCTACTAGAAAAGGTTCTCATGCTTCGCGAACCCCCTTCCTCGCTGAACGACGGCGTAAACCGTCCGGGCAGCCGGGCTTTGCTGGCGGGCCTGCCCTTCCATAGCTTCACGGAAGAGCAGGTCGTGGAGCATATCGTCACAGCCAGCCGGGACGGCCGCGGCGGCTGGGTGGCCACCCCGAACGTCGACATCTGCCGGCAGACCCAGCATGACGAAACGCTGCTGCGCCTGGTGTCCAGCGCCTCGCTGATCGTGCCCGATGGCATGCCGCTGATCTGGGCCGCAAGGCTGGTGCGTGACCCGTTGCCGGAGCGGGTAACCGGCGCATCGCTCATTTTTTCGCTGACCCAGGCTGCGGCCCGCCAGCAGCGCTCGATCTACCTGCTGGGCGGCGCGCCCGGAGTACCGGAGCGAGCCGGGGAGGAACTGCGGGGCCGCTACCCCGGCCTCGTGGTAGCCGGAACAGACGCTCCGCCTACCGGATTCGACGCCGACCCCCAGGCCGTCGCCGCAGTGCACGCCCGCCTGGAGGCGGCGGCGCCCGACATTGTCTACGTGGGGCTCGGATTCCCCAAGCAGGAACGCCTCATCGCGCGCCTGGCCCCGTCTTTCCCGGCCACCTGGTTCATTAGTTGTGGCGCAGCGATCCCGTTCGCGGCGAATGCGCTGCCACGGGCCCCGCAGTGGATGCAGTCCGCAGGTCTCGAATGGACGTTCCGGCTCATCAGTGAGCCGCGCCGGCTGTACCGGCGGTATCTGCTCCAGGATCTGCCATTCGCAGTCAAGCTGCTGGCCGGATCCGCGATGGTACGGCTCCGGCCAGTCCGGGGGAGTCAGGCACATGGATCAAAGGAACCACAAATACCATCCGCTCCGGACGGAGAGCCTGGCCCCGGAAATGGGCAGGAGACCTCTCGCGGACGGATCGGCCGGGTCTTATGAGCTTCTGCTCACGCCCCCTCGTCTGCCAGCCGGGTCCCTCCCGGTATCACCGTCACCGATTGCACAGGGGCTTTCAGTCACTGACTGAACACGGCGCTCAGCCGCGCAGGTATGGCGCATCAGGCCGAGGGCCCACGGGAGCGATAGCCGCACGGCCGGTCAGGCGGGAAACCGCTCAAGGCCCAGGAATCGGACAGACGACCTGATGAAGGTAAAAAGAGGACAAGGTTTACCTAATCGCCGGAACGGCCTTCGGTCGAATGTTACGCTGATTTCTCACCAATGCAGCCGGAAGCAAGGCAACTCATGACTAACACGCAACCCACGATCGATCTGCATCAGTACTGGGACGTTTTCCGCTCCCGGAAACTTACAGTTATCATCCCTGTACTCGCAGTTATCGCGCTGGCGGCCGTGTATATTGTGATGCAGACGCCGCAATATACGGCACAGGCCAAGGTGCTCGTCAATCCATTGCTGAGCCCGGTCGCTGCGGGGACCACGGCCAAGTCGAATGCCCCGGACATGAATACCGAGCAGGCCACGGCAGCTTCCGCCCCTGTCGCGAATCTGGCCCGGATCTCGCTGAAGGCTTCAAATAGCGGGGATAGGCTGCTGAATCACCTAAGCGTTTCGGCGGCCAGTACCGGCAATGTTCTTCAATTCCAGTACACCTCAACTGACGCGCAGCAGGCCGCCCAGTATGCGAACGCGTTCGCCCAGGCTTACATCACCTACCGGAACGACAGCGTGCTGAAGCTTCTTACCGCAGGCGTAGCGGAAAGAAAGCACACGATCGCGCTGCTGCAACAACAGCTCCAGCATTCTGGGACGGCGCAACGGGCGGTCCTGCTCTCCCAGCTTCGTGACGACGAGATCCAGCTGGCGACGTTCCAGAGCGATCAGTCACTGGTGGACGGGGGCCAGGTGATAGGGATCGCCGTGCCTCCCTCCGCGCCGTCCTCGCCCAAGATCGCCACCACCCTGATCATCGCCGCGGTGATCGGACTGCTCCTGGGCGTCATCCTGGCCCTGCTCAGGGAGGCCCAGGACCGCCGGATCAAGAGCCCGGGCGAGATGGAGAGCGCGCTTTACGCCCCTGTCCTGAGCGTCGTCCCCAAGTTCAAGGGGCGGTCCCCGGACGCGTCCCTGGTGGCGATCAGTGAGCCTCGCAGTCCCGCGAGCGAGGCCTACCAGATGGCGGCCATCGCCCTGGAAAACATGCTTCCCCACCCCGGCACGCGGATGGTGATGATCGTCTCGCCCAAGCCCGGTGGCGGGGCGTCAACCGCGACGGCGAACCTGGGCGCGATACTGGCCCAGGCCGGGCGTCAGGTCATCCTGGTCTCAGCCGACCTGCGGAACCCGACGCTGCACCTCATCCTCGGGCTTTCCAACGGGCGCGGGGTCTCTACGGCTGTGCGTGAGGGGAAGAGCGCCGAGCGACTGCTGAAAGCTACCCGCGTTCCCAACCTGTTCCTGCTGAACGCCGGCCCGGAGCCGGAAGATCCGGCGGCGCTCCTGTCCAGCCCGGAAACGGCGCAGGTCTTCCAGGATCTGCAGGCCCTGAAACCGCACTTCATCCTGGTGGACGCACCGGCCGCGCTCTCGGCGCCCGACGCGATGATCCTCTCCCGTTACGTCAACGGGACCGTTGTCACCTGGAACTCCGAGGCCTTCCGGGCCCCCGATCTCCTCGCCGCGCGGCAGCGGCTGAGCAGGGCCGGCGCGAACATCCTGGGTGGGATCTACTCGTTCGCTTCGGGCAAGGCGAGGGAGCGCGCGAGTTCTCCCGGTGCGGAGCCGCCGCCGCCGCCCCGGGCCCCGGGCCCGCGCGAAACGCGCGCGACACCACTCAACGGCGTTGACGAGGATGCGCTTGACCCGGCCGACGCTGCGCTGCGGGAACGGTCGGCGGCCTGGTCGCCCCGGTACGGCGCGCAGGGAAGGGTGCAATCGTGATCGGAGGGTTCGGCACCTCCGGCTCGGTTCCTCCGGCCAGTGAGGCCGGCCACGCACCTGGGCCAGCAGGCGGGGCCGGCTCTGCTGGCCCGGCCAACCTAAGCGCGGCAGCCGCCCCGGCGCGGCCTCAGCCGTCGGGCGGCGCAGCCCCGTCTCAGGCCACGGTGCAGGTCCGGTACATCGGGGGCTTTGGCCGCAGCGGCAGCACCATGCTCGACCTCATGCTGGGCCAGGCGCCCGGGGTCTTCTCGGCGGGCGAGGTCCGGGAGATCTGGCAGAGCGGCCTGGTGGAAAACCGCCTGTGCGGATGTGGTCAGCCCTTCCATGACTGCTCCTTCTGGCTGGCCGTGGGGGAAGCGGGGTTCGGCGGGTGGGACCGGCTCCCTCTTCCTGAGATCCTCCGGCTGCGATACTCGCTGGACCGGCCCTGGTCATTCCCGGCGTTGCCGGTGAGCGGCATGGTGGGTGCCTTGCAGGCCCGGGTCCAGGAATACACGGGCACGCTGGAGCGCCTGTACCGGGCCATAGCCGAGGTATCCGGGGCGAAGGTGATCGTGGACTCGTCCAACCTGCCATCGCATGCGTTCCTGCTCCGGGCGATGCCCGCCATCGACCTGCGCCTGATCCACCTCGTCCGGGACGCCCGGGCCGTGGCCTGGTCGTGGCAGAAGAGGGTGGAGAAAGTGCGGTCGGGCGGTCCTTCCGAATACCTTCCTCAGTACAGCTCGGCTGGCTCGTCGCTCCGGTGGATGTACTACAACGGGCTCACCCAGTCGCTGCGGCGGCTCGGCGTTCCTTATCATCTCGTGCGGTACGAGGATCTCGTGAGCAACCCGTACCAGGTGACCGCGGACCTGCTCCGCCACGCCGGGCTCACCGGGGACGCCGCCGAACCCAGCTACATCGAAGGTCACCGGGTCAAGCTGAAGCCAAATCACACCGTGGAGGGCAACCCGATGCGGTTTGTGACCGGCGACCTTGATCTTCGGGCTGATCAGGCATGGCAGCGCCAGATGCCGAGGCGGGAGCGGCGTGTGGTAACCGCGCTCACGCTCCCGATGCTAGGGGCGTACGGCTATCCGGTCACGGGGCCAGCCAGCTCATGAGCGCAACCGGGCGTCCGACCATCCTCCTCATCGGTGGTACGGGAAGAAGCGGCAGCACACTACTTGACCGGCTACTGGGTGAGCTCCCCGGTTTCGTGGCCGTCGGGGAACTCCGCTACATCTGGAGCGAAGCCCTGGGTGAGAACCGCTACTGCGGTTGCGGTGCCCGTTTCCTTGACTGTCCCTTTTGGTCACAAGTGGGCAGCCAGGCCTTCGGCGGCTGGGATCAGGTCGACGCCAGCCAGGTCATGGCGCAGGAGCGGTCGATCGGCCGGCACCGTCACATCCCGCTGCTGGCCATGGGCCGGGCCGCCCCGGCCCGGTACACTGGGCGGCTCGATGACTACCTCCGCTCACTAGGCCCCATGTATGACGCGATCCGTGATGTGAGCGGAGCGGAGGTCATCGTCGATTCGACTAAGGACGCCGCTTATGCGCACGTCCTCCGGCGGATGCCCGGAGCCGATTTCCGGGTCGTGCATCTGGTCCGCGACAGCCGCGGGGTGGCCTGGTCCTGGGCCAAGGTTGTCCAGTCGGACCCGGAGCACTACATGCGCCGGTTTTCCCCTCCGGTGACTGCGCTGCGCTGGGTGGGCTACAACCTGATGGTGGAATCACTCGGAAGGTTTGGTATCCCGCGGCTGTTGCTGCGCTATGAGTCCCTGGTGGAGAATCCCCAGGCCGCCCTCAGCCTGGTCGCGTCGTTCGCGGGGAAGCCGCTCGATCCCGGGTCCCTCGCCTTCTTGGACGGGAAGAGCGCATCGCTGCGCACCCACCACACAGTGGCCGGTAATCCTATGCGGATGAGGGCGGGCCAGATCGGCCTGACCCTCGACGAAGCGTGGCGTACCAACATGCCCTTTGCGCAAAGAGCCCAGGTTACGGCGCTGACCTGGCCTCTCTTGCGCCACTACGCGCAGTCAGGCCGCAGCCGCACGGAGAACGGTGAGAACCTTCCGGCGGCGTTGGAAGGGGCGGACGGAAGATGACCCAGGTGAACTGGCCGTCGATCAGCGCGGTTATCCCCACCCGGGATAGGCCCGAATTGCTGGCCCGGGCCGTGCAGAGCGTTCTGAATCAGTCCTACCCTGGCCCCCTTGAGTGTGTCGTGGTCTTTGATCAGCAGGAACCGCGCATGCCCGACGTCGCCGTGCCGGAAGGCAGGCCGGTCAGGCTCATCCAGAACGACCGGACTCCCGGTCTCGCGGGGGCCAGGAACACGGGGGCCGCGGCATGCACCAGCGACCTGCTGGCCTGGTGTGATGATGACGACGAGTGGCTGCCTGACAAGCTGCGCCGGCAGGTCGAGGCGATGCGGGAGACCCCCGGGGCCGCCGTGGCCACCTGCGGTATCTGCTTGTGTGTGGGAAACCGCCGCTACCTCAAGACTCCTTCCGCGCAAGCTGTCGTGCCGCGCGCAGCCCTGCTCCGGTCTCGCCAGGCGTGGATCCACTCCACGACGCTGCTGATCCAGCGGGAGAGGTTCTTCGGCGACATCGGGCCGGTCGATGAAGCGGTGCCCGGCAGCTATGGGGAAGACTACGAATGGGTTCTGCGGGCCTCCAAAGTCGCGGCCATCGTCGCGGTTCCCGAGGCGCTCGTCCGGGTGTACTGGCAGACCTCGTACTACTCGGATCGGTGGGACGTCATGATCTCCGCGATCCGGTACCACCTGGATAAGCATCCGGAACTCGCCGATGATGCACGGAACGCGGCCCGCATGTATGGGCGGCTCGCGTTCGCATACGGCGCATCTGGCCTGCCCGGACAGGCCCGCCGGTGGGCTCACCGTTCCATCCGGCGCAACTGGCGCCAGCCCCGGGGTTATCTGGCGATGCTGGTCGCCGCGCGTGTGCTGTCGCCACGCCGCGTGATATCCGCAGCCCACGCGATCGGAAAGGGCCTGTAAGGGTGGCCATTTACAGCGTCGAGTCAACGGCGGCAGTGGCTGCGGAGGCGGCGAAGCCTGCGGAGCTTGCGGCGCCGCCCAGGAAGCGGCACCTTCCGGCCGGATGGCCACTGCTGGCCATCCTGGTGCTCTCTCCCCTGTGGTACGTCCTCGGCCTGGGGGGCTTCATCTACGTCATCCTGGCCGCCCCCATGCTGGCCCACCTGATCATGGCGAGAACCTGGCGGGTCCCGCGCGGATTCATCATCTGGCTGTTCTTCCTCGGCTGGATATGCCTTTCCGCGATCATGATCTCGAAAGGCTCGAACTGGTTCACCTTTGCCTACCGGCTCGCCTCCTACCTGGCGGCGACCGTGGTCTTCATCTATGTGATCAACGTCAACGAAAAGGTTCTGCCGACCAGGCGGATCCTCAACGCACTCACCATCTTCTGGGCCGTCATCGTCGTCGGGGGCTTCGCCGCCATGGCCGCTCCCCACCTGTCGTTCTCCACCCCCACCCAGAAGCTCCTTGGCCATCTCGGATCCAACAAGCTTCTCGTCGCCCTGATCCATCCCACCCTGGCCCAGGCCCAGGCCCTGGGCGGCGTGGCGGCGATCGGCCATGCCATTCCCCGCCCGGCCGCGCCCTTCGCTTATACCAACTGGTGGGGAGCCAACTTCGCCTTCCTGCTGCCCTTCGTCATCCTGGCCCTGCGCCAGGCTCACTCGCGCCTGGCGCGGGTGACATTGATGGGCCTGCTGGTGGTCTCCCTGGTACCGTTCATTTACTCGATCAACCGTGGCGCCTGGATCAGCATCATCGTCGGCGGGCTGTACGCGTGGGTACGGTTCGCGGCCCGGGGCCGCGGCCGGGCCGCGCTCGGCGGGCTGGTAGTGCTCGTCGTCGTGGCGCTGGCGGTCCTCGTTACGCCGCTGGGTGGTGTAGTCCACGACCGGATCGGGCATCAGGGAAGTGCGTCGCTTCGTCTTACGCTCATCGATCAGTCCGCGCAGGGTGCCATGCAATCCCCGCTGGTGGGCTACGGGGTTCCGCTCCCCCAGCCCGTCAGCAAGTATTCGCTCCCCAACGTAGGAACCCAAGGACAACTGTGGCTCGTCCTCGTGTCGGTTGGTATCCCCGGGCTGATCTTCTTCCTGCTCTGGCTGCTGTACGTGTTCTGGAAGTCACGATCGCCGGACGATCCGGTCTCGTTCGCCGTCCATATTGCGGTCCTGGCCGGCTTCATTCAGCTACCGTTCTACGGCTGGATGCCTGCGGAGATGTTCCTGGTGATGGCCGTAGCGGGATTGGTCTGGCGCAATCGCGACCGCCCGGTAACCGCCGACCGCCCGCTGGAGGCAGCGCATCCAGGGCTGGCCACCTGGCCAGGTTGACCTGGTGACCCGCCAGGTACCCGGCACGTCACAGTCGCGGCTTCCCGCGGCTGATGACGAGCGACAGCCCTCCCCACCCGGTCCCGAGGGGGAGCCGGAGCCGCCGCGGCGCCCTGGCCCCGACGCAATCTGGCGGCCCCGCCAGCCTGACCCGGCGGAGTACGACCAGCCCCGCCAGCCCGACCCGGTCGGGAATGGCCAGCCCGGCCAGCCCGACCCTGCGGGCTACGACCGGCCCCGCCAGCCCCGTCGGCCTGACCCGGCGGCCTACGGCCAGCCCCGCCAGCCTGACCCGGCGGGCAACGGCGACCCGCGCCAGCGCCGCCGGCCTGACCCCGCGGGCTACGATCAGCCCCGCCAGCCCCGTCGGCCTGACCCCGGCGGCCTACGACCAGCCCCGCCAGCCTGACCCGGCGGGCAATGGCGACCCGCGCCAGCGCCGCCGGCCTGATCCCGCGGGCTACGATCAGCCTCGCCGGCCTGACCCGGCGGGCAACGGCGAGCACCGCCGGCCTGACCCGGCGGGCTACGATGCGCCAGCCCCGCCAGCCCCGCCAGCCTGACCCGGCGGGCTACGGTCAGCTCCGCCAGCCTGACCCCGCCGGCTACGACCAGCCTCGCCAGCCTGACCCGGCGGGCAACGGCGACCCGCGCCAGCACCGCCGGCCTGACCCCGCGGGCTACGACCAGCCTCGCCAGCCTGACCCGGCGGGCAACGGCGACCCGCGCCAGCCCGCCGGCCTGACCCCGCGGGCTACGACCAGCCCCGCCAGCCTGACCCGGCGGGCTACGGCGAGCGCCGCCGGCCTGACCCCGCGGGCTACGACCAGCCCCGCCAGCCTGACCCGGCGGGCAACGGCGACCGCGCCAGCACCGGCGGCCTGACCCCGCGGGCTACGATCAGCCTCGCCGGCCTGACCCGGCGGGCAACGGCGAGCGCCGCCGGCCTGACCCCGCGGGCTACGGCGAGCCGCCGGCCTGACCCGGCGGGCTACGGTCAGCCTCGCCAGCCCCGCCGGCCTGACCCCGCGGGCTACGGCCAGCCTCGCCGGCCTGACCCGGCGGGCAACGGCGAGCGCCGCCGCCCTGACCCGGCGGGCTACGGCCAGCCCGGCCAGCCTGATCCCGCGGGCTATGGCCAGCCCCGCCAGCCTGACCCGGCCGGCTACGACCAGCCCCGCCGACCCGGCCCGGACAGGGACGGGCGGCCGCGCCGGTCCGGCCCCGCCCGGCAGCCGCCGCCTCGTGCTCCGGGACGCTGGGTACCGCGCCCCGATCCGGATGAAAACCTCACGAGCATCGCGGCGATCGTTGCCAGGAACATGGACACCGCGGAGCTGGAACCCGTGCGTGTCCCGCTGCTGCGGCAATCCGAAACTCCGGCCGGGCCAGCGGATGCCAACGCGCGTCATCGCCGGGGGGCCGGACACTTTCAGGCGCTGGCCCGTGGCGGGGCGCTCAACCTTCTCGGGGTGGTAGTCAGCGGGTCCATGCAGCTGGTGCTGACCGTCGTGGTGGCCCGCGGCGTTGGAGCGTCAGGCACCGGGGCGTTCTTCGAAGCAGTCGCGCTGTTCACCATCCTGTCCAACGTTGGTGAACTCGGTGCCGACACCGGCCTCGTCAAGATCCTTCCTCGCTACCGGGCACTCAACCGCAACCAGGATCTGGGAACAGTCGTTCAGATCGCCCTGTGGCCGGTCATCCTCTTCGGCATCGGCATGGGGGCGGCGACATGGCTGCTCGCTCCGGAGCTCACGTCGCTCCTGTCTCATGCCCAGCACGGCGCCCAGGTCGAGTCTTACCTGCGGACTTTTGCGCCGTTCATACCGCTCGGGGCCATTACCACCGTCGTGCTGGCCGGGACCCGGGGCATGGGAACCATGGCGCCTTTCGTCATGGTCCAGAACGTGTTCCTACCCGCGATCCGGCCGGTTCTGATCGCCGCGGCCCTGTACCTCGGGCTCGGCACGCTGGCGGTAGCCCTCGGCTGGGCGGCCCCGGTGGGCGCCGCTTTCCTGCTCGGTATGTTGTTCCTGCTCAGGCTGGTCATCCGGGCCCGCAAGGCTGACCCGGGCCTCAGCCCCGGCAATACGCGGGACATCACCCGGGAATTCTGGAGCTTTGCTGGGCCGCGCGCGCTCGCCGCCGTCTTCGGCATCACGATCACCTGGCTCGACGTCCTGCTGGTTGGCGCCTTTATGCATTCCACCCAGCAGGCAGGCATCTACGCGGCGGCGAGCCGGCTCTCGGTGCTCGGTGCCAGCATGCTCAGCGCGGTGGGGATGGCTATCGCACCGCAGGTGAGCGAGCTGGCCACGCTGGGAAAGATGCGTGAGGCTGAGAAGCTGTTCCAGGTCGGGACATGGTGGCTGATGGCGCTCACCTGGCCGGTGTACATCACACTCGCGATCTTCGCACCGTTCCTGCTCGAGGTGTACGGTCACCGATTCGCAGCCGGGACCGCGGCGCTGATGATCCTCTGCCTGGCCCAGCTGTTCAACCTGGGAACCGGGAACGTGACCATCGTGCTCTTGATGGTGGGTAAGAGCTCATGGAACATGTACAACGCCGCCGGATCGCTGGCCGTTAATATCGGCCTCAACATCGTTCTCATCCCCCGGCTCGGCATCACCGGGGCAGCGATCGCCTGGGCTGCTTCCATCGTCTGCAACAACCTGGCCGCGCTACTGCAAGTCAACTACCTGCTCAGGATCCGTCCCTTCGGGCGAGGGTACTGGGTGGTAGTCGCAGCATCCGTGTTCTTCTTCGGCGTGGGCGGGGTGATAGTTCGCCAGATCGTCGGGCTCAACCTGGCTGGATTTGCCCTCTTCATGCTCCTCTCGCTGCCCGTTTACGCGCTGGTGCTGTGGCGGCTGCGGGGGATGCTAGGACTTTCTTCCTTGCGCCAGAGCGCCGTCAAGCGCAAGCGATTGTCTCAGTAGGCTGCTGAGGGCCCGGTAGACACGGTCAGGCACCGGCGCGCCAGCCGCCACGCCTTCGAGTTGCCGGAGCGCGACCTCAAGCAGCACGAGCCGGAGCGTCAGGGCTCCGGCCTCTGGTGAAGCGCCCGAAGCGGCCATGGTCTCGGCCAGCGCACGCTGACTCCGCCAGAGCGCTTGCTCCGCCGGCAGGCCCCGGATCCAGAGATCGACCTGGAAACGGAAGAACACACTGTCGAAGCCGACCGGGCCACGGATCCGGGATCGTTCCCAGTCCCACACGGCGAGGCAGTGCCCGAGACTGGCCATATTCCACGGCGCCCAGTCGCCGTGCATCAGGCCAAAGTCGAGTTCGGTGGTGGCGGACCCGGACTCTAGGGCGTCCATCGCGGCCGCGAGGTCCGCCGAGATACTCGCGTCCACAGCCGCGTGGTTGACCAGGCGTTTCGCCCGCGTGAGGAGATCGGACCAGAAGTCGGATGCTCCCAGGGCCACTCGGTCGACACCGAGCGCCCGGCCCGCCTGGCGTGTCGCCGACGCAGGCAAGCTGGTGCGGCGGCGGCGGTACCACGGGCTGCCCCCGACGTCCGACACGGCTAGGACGTCGCGCCCGTACCACTCTCCATGGTGCAGCACTCGCGGGACGCGCAGTGCCGCCACGTCCGGCACGCGCCCGGCCCCGGCCGCGTCGTCCGGCGGCCCGGCCAGCCCGGTCAAGGCCAGGAGGATGGCAGCCTCATGCCGGACCAGTGAGCGTGTGACCTCATTCCAGCCAACCTTGATGTGCCCCAGGGGTTGGCCCGTCTTGGTGGACACGTGCAGGATGGGCTTGATCTGCGGGCGCAGCTGCCCTACCGAGATGGCCACCGCCAGGTCAGGCCGCCCGAATACCTCGGTTATGAGGTCCGTCCAGGGGAGAGACCCAGTCCGCAGGCCCACCGCCGAATCCGGTACCGGAGGCGAGAAGATCACCCCGGCCAGACCCGTGCGGCACGCCCATGCCCACAGTTCCCTGGCTACCCGCACCTTCAGCGGGGCGGCATCGCTGTGCTTGTGCAGCGCCGCCCAGCCTGCCCCACGCTCGCCCAGCGAAAGCACCATCTGAGGGCGCGACCGCGAGGGCATCAGGACGTAGCGGTGCTGTCCATCACCCGAATGGTCAGCTGACACCGCGCCGAGCGCCTGGCCTAGCCATGCGATGCCTGGCTGGGATGGCTGGCCCTGGCCGTCCGGCATCTCTACCCCCGGCCCAGTGACGCGGTGTGCCTGAGGATGACGGTCACCGCTTCATCTGCTCCCAGACTTCGGTGGCGATGTATTCAGACAGCTCGGCCATGGGACGGGTGCCGTCCAGGCGGGTGACCCCGAGGCGCTCGGCCTCCTCATGGAGCAGGCTCTCCTGTTCCTTCAGCTGGCTGAGGTTGTACTGCTCCTGTTTACGGGCGAGAGCTACTTCTCCGGGGACTTCAAGCAGCCAGGCGGCGATGGGTGTCGGGCACACGATGCGGATCAGCGCCCGCTGCAAGCCGAACTCCAGCTCAGGGCCATAGAAGAACCGCAACTGCGCGGTGGTGTCCAGAGCGAAGCGGTCGAACACGATGAGCCGCCCGGATCCACCGTGCCGCAGGGCAACCATCCGGTAATGGCTTGCGCTGACCAGGCATACGAGGGTGGCCCAGGCGTGCGTCACCAGACGGTTCTGCCGTCCTCCCAGCATGGCCGGATTGGTGCCCGCCACCAGGGACCGGCCCGGCTGCTTGGAGCGGTCTAGCTGCTGCGCGTCCCAGCCGCGCATGGCCGCGTAGCCCCGCTTGACGACCCGGCGGATGGTACGGACCGACGCATTGTGCCCGAGTGGCTTCCAGTGGGCGATGACCGCCACATCCAGTTGTTCCAGCGTGGACAGCAACGCCTGGACCTGTGAACTCTTACCCGAACCATCCAGCCCGGAGAACCCGACCACCAGGGGACGTACCGGCGTGGCCGCGGACAGCCTGTGAGTGGCCTTAGACACCGTCCCAGCGAATCCGGCGGACCTGGTTACTTCCAGCACTGCTTTGGCCCGCTCCGCGCGGGTGGGCCAGGCGCCACCTTCGTAGAGCCTGCGCAGCGGGGGCAGAGCCGCCTCTACGCCCCAGGCCCGGGCCAGCTGCCCGGCCCGCTGCCAGGCCTGCGGGTCCTGTCCAACTGCGGCCCGGAGCTTCTCGAGCCGACGCGCGGACAAGGTGCCCGCGGCCAGGCGCCGGGCCAGGATGAGGATGACGTGGTGAGCCGCCGGGCGGGCGAGATGCGCGAAGCCCTCGATCGGCACCGCTTCCGCCACCAGGGCATCCTGCTCTGAGCGGGGAAGCTGCCAGCGCTGCATGGGATTCAGGTTGACGGCCAGGGCGGAGGATCCCTCGATCCTGACCCACTGCTGACTCGCCAGCCGGCGGGGAGCAACCTTCCGCCCTCGGGCCAGGAACCCCTGCGCGGCCAGTATCTCCGGTAGCCGCCGCGCCTGCTCGTCGCTGACCAGCAGGTCCAGGTCCCGGCCCAGGGGCGGGAGAGCCCCGGTGACAATCACCGTGCCACTGAGCGCCTCATCGATGGCCGACACGACGGAGCCGGCGTTCAGCAATCCTTCTGAAAGCACGTAGTCCTCACTACCTCGGCAGAATGAATATGCCCGGCAAGATGTGAAACACCCGGGTAAGACGTGAGAAGCTATCCTAGCGGCAATTTAAGCCCGCCGAAGGGCTTTGCGCACAGTAGCCGGGGCCGGGCCCGCCCAGGCCGCAGGCCAGATTGCGCGCTGCAAGTACCGCAACACGTAGTGTGCTATTGAACTGCCTAATCATCAGGGCTGACCCGCCGGGTTGAAATAGGGAAAGTGGGCGATACGGCGGAACGCTTCCAGTGCGGGAGAGCCGGGGCCCAGAGAATAGCTCCTCTTGGCATTCGCATCGAAGTACACAAGTGCCTTGACTTGCGGGTTGTCGCGTACCGTGCGAGCTGCGTTCAGCAGCCATTGGGCCCGCTGCTGAGCCCCGTAGGTATTCGGCGCGCCATACTCGCCAATCATGACTGGCTTGCGGTGGTGTGACGCCCAGGACAGGAACGGCGCGACGACATTCGCGAACGAGCGGTATGACCCGTACCCTGGGTAAGCGTCGGCGCAGACCCAGTCAACTTCGTTATTGCCTGGGTAGTATGCAGGCGCCTTGCCGGTAGCGAACCCGTCGGCTGTCGGGCACCATACCCAGCCTACGTTGGTTACGTGTTCCTGGGCGAAGATGGACCTGATGTGATCCCAGGCGGCAATGTAGTCCGCCGGGGAGTGGATCTGCGCCTGCAGTCCGGGACGGTCCATTTCCCAGCGCCATTCGAGGAAGATCTGCTTGCCCAGGGCTTTGATGGCGCGCGCCCGCTGCCGGATCATGCTGTCGTATCTGCCTGCGGCTATCTGCCGGGTGTCGGTGCCGGACCAGGACAGCAGCAGGGTGCTCCCCTGGCGCAGGAAGGCCAGGTCACTGGGGCCCGGGAAGGGGTCCTGCCACAGGTGGTAGACGTGCACGATGGCGAGCCGCCGTCCGATGTTCTGCTGCAGGCGGGTAACCGCCGCGATGTCGGCGCTGTCCGTGTAGGTGGCGCCCTTCACCCGGGCGCCGAAGAAGGCACCATGTGCGGGCGGCATTGGCCCCTGGGTTGGGTTATCCGCGCTGGCCGGTCGTCGTGCGGCATCAGGTTGCTGCCCGCTGGCGGCCACCGTCACCAGGCCGCCCACTGCCGCCAGGGCGAGAACGATGACAGCGGCCAGGACAGCTATGCGCCCGCGCTGGATTGCCATGCTGACAGAGATCCTTCCGATCACGCAGCCGTCTTTGAGTGCCCCCTGGCACGGGGAAGGATAAGCCAGCTACGGGATATTCATGGGATTGCGGAAGAGCGGATCGTTCGCGAGAGTCCGGAATGCGGCCAGGGATTGCGGCGAGGTGTCTATCCACCACGGCCACTGGACAGTCGTGTTGAAGTAAATAAAGGCCTTGATATTTGGGTGTGTATGCAGCCAGCCTTGCGCTCCCTGCAACCATGCTGCCTTACGCCCTGGGTTAGTAGGATCCTCCAGGGTTCCTGCTTCGGTTATCATCGCGGGCAGGTGCTTCTCGAGGGAATAGAAGTAAAACGAGGTAAAAATGTCGGCAAAGGACCGCCAGCGGGCCTGGTGGTGAGCCCACCTCCAATTGTAGCCGTCCGCGCCCAGGAAATTAACGTACGAACGTCCAGGATAGTACAGGTCCGCTACCCCTGCGTCGTACGTCGAGGCCGTCAGGATCAGGACCCAGAAGACATTAGTGGCCCCGATGGCGCGGAATCTGTCCACGACGTGCCGCCACGCCGCCACGAACTGCGCGGGTTTGCCAGGCACATACGTGCCGTAGAGAGGTTCGTGGTCGAAGGACAGAAGAATAGGATGACCGTAGGCCTTGGCCGCGCGGGCCGTCGCGTTAATGATACTGTCCGCCTGTCCGGCCGCGATCTGACTCCAGTCGTCGGCCGGCTGCGACAGATCCCAGTCTACGAGCGGCACTCGCCCATTGGCGCGATCCCAGGCGAAGCGCGAATACGGAAGCGGCGTCCCGAAGTGCACGTAGATATGGTCGATCGCCACCTTCCTGCCGATCTCGGATTCCAGGTGCAGCAGCGCATCCTTGTCCGGGTCACCGGTGACGACCGGATCGGTGGCCCGAGGTTCGGCGCGCGCGCCAAGGAGCATGCCCGTCCCGGGTCGGTAGAAGATCCCGGTGACCCACACCCGGCCGCCGGACCGGGCGACGGCCGTGGCGCCCTGGGTTACACACCGGCACAGCACGTTGGCCCACGGCGTGCGACCGTGCATCAGGTCCTGATACGCGGCCTGCACCGTGTGGCCAGAGCCCACGTTCTCCTCGACGTTTCCCCACAGCATGCTCCAGTTCATGCAGTCAACGCAGCGGTCCTGGAAGACCCGCCCCTTGCGCGCCATGTCCTGGCTGTGCGCGAGGGCCAAGCGTGCCGCCGCCGAGGAGGAAGCAAGTGCCGGCTGGTGCTTTTCCGCCCTGGTCCGGTTGATGACGAGGAGCCCGGGGTCGGCCGGTGCGGCGGGGTGGCGCTGACTGGTTACCTCCCCGGACTGACCGGCCGCCGCGTTCTTCTTCAGCACGGCGTGGACCGCCGACGCGGCCGCCGTGACGAAGGCCAGATACACCGGCACGAGCATGAGCACGAGCAGTCGCGTCCGCCGCGAAGACGGCTTGCGCCGCTCCGCTGCTGACCCGCGCCACCCGCGCACAGCACCTCCATGAAAGCCTCAAAGACCGCTTACGGGCGCATCATGCTAGCCCGCTGGGACAGGGCCTGTAGTCAGGCCGCGTATTTCTGAACTAGGTCACCGACGCGCGGGAGCGCGGCCTGAATGTGCTTGGCGGCACCGCCGCGGACCGTCCCGTAGGCCCTGGTCACCGTGGGCCGGTCAGAGGACGCCGCCTTGGCGTCGGTCACTGACAGCAGGGCGCCGGCCACCTCATCGCCGTTCTTGGCCAGGTAGTCGCCGAACTCGCTGCCACCAGCGATGTTGAAGTCCGCCCAGTAGGGTTCGAGCTGGCTGACGAAGTCGGGCAGCAGCTTCCCGGCCATGTGGTAAGCGTGACCGGGCATGAACGTGTTCACCGCCTTGAAGGCCAGCTTGACCGCGGCCCCGGACACGCCCGACATCTCCGAGATCTGCTGGTCGATCAGCTTGTAGCAGTCGTCGACCACCTGCGGCTTGATCTCCGGCGCGAGCAGGATCTCAGTAAGCGTGGCTGCCATGGGTGTGTTCCTCTCAGTTGCTGGGCGCTGCCCCTTGGATTCCGCACGCATACTGCGATGCGCCGTTCGTCCGGTAGACGGTGAACGCCCCATTATGGTTTACCGGCCCGCCCGGCCGTGGCAGGGTTGGCAGACGCGCGAAGATCGTCTTAGCGGTGCCGATAGCGGGCAGGCGCCCGGCTGAACATGACCGGCCGGGGAGGGCCGGCGGGGCTGGGCAGCGAGAGCAGCCGCACCCGGTCGCACCGCAGCGGGGCAGATCAGCACGTGTGCGAACGCAGAACTAGCGGGCCCCGCAGAGCGTTCCCTGCCAGGATATTCCTTACCTAATTATGACGTAGCTGGACAACCCTGGGGCCGGGCCGGGCGTCTCTTCTATACGCCCGGAGTGATCGGCGGGGTAGCGGAAGAAGGACGGTGATCGGTGTCATCTGGCAGCACAGCGGTTACGGGTGCCCACCGCACCTCGGCCCGGCAGGCCACCGCCACCCCGGCCTCGTGGACCAGCGCCTACCTGCGCCGGACGCTGCTCGCGGACTGCCTGTGCGTGCTCGCTGCGGGTGCCCTCGCCTACGAGGTGCGGTTCGATGCTAAGAGCTACCGGCCGGGCGTGTATCTCGCGTTCACCATCCTGCTCCCGCTGTTCTGGATCGGCGCGCTGGCCCTGGTGGGCGGGTATGACCCTCGGCTCATCGGGGTCGGCTCGGATGAGTTCCGGCGGGTGATCAATGCGGCGGTGATGCTGACCGCCACGATCGCGATCGCCTCTTATGCGGTGAAGTTCGACACCGCCCGCGGCTATATGGTCATCGCGCTGCCCTGCGCAACCGTCTTCGACCTCGTCGTGCGGTACCGGCTGCGCCGGCGGTTGCACCGCCAGCGCAGCCGCGGCGCATGCATGCGCCGCGTAGTGGCGGTGGGGGACGCCCCGGCGGTCGCCGAGCTAGTCGCCGAGCTTCGCCGCGGCACCTACCATGGCCTCTCGGTGGTGGGCGCGTGCCTGGCGGGCGGGACCATGTTGCACGAGATCGCAGGCGTTCCGGTTTACGGGGGCCTGGGCAGCGTGCCCTCAGCGGTCGGCGACCTCGGCGCCGACACGGTGGCCGTGCTGGCTTGCCAGGAGATGAACGGAGTGCGGCTCCGCCGCCTCGCCTGGGACCTGGAGAAGGTCGGGACCGAGATGTGCGTCGCGCCAGCCCTGCTCGACGTGGCCGGCCCGCGCACTACGATCCGCCCGGTCGCGGGGCTGACTCTGCTGCATGTGGACCACCCGCAGCTGGATGGCGGCAAGCAGCTGCTCAAGCTGGCCTTCGACAAGACCGTGGCGCTGACCGCGATCATTCTGCTCGCGCCGCTGTTCGCGCTCGTCATGCTGGCCATCAAGCTGGATGACCACGGGCCGGTGTTCTTCAGGCAGACCAGGGTGGGTAAAGGCGGCCACACGTTCTCGGTATGGAAGTTCCGCACGATGGTGGCGGACGCCGAGCAGCGCAAGGCGGAGCTGGCGGCCCACAACGAGGCGGCTGGAGCGCTGTTCAAGATGCGCAAGGATCCCCGGGTGACCAAGACGGGTACCTTGCTGCGCCGTTACTCCGTGGACGAGCTGCCCCAGCTGTTCAATGTGCTGTTCGGCGACATGTCCCTGGTTGGGCCGCGGCCCGCGCTACCGGACGAGGCGGCCAAGTACGGCGGCCACATGCGACGCCGGCTGGTGGTCAAGCCGGGGATCACTGGGCTGTGGCAGGTGAATGGCCGCTCTGACCTGGCTTGGGAAGAAGCAGTCAGGCTCGACGTCCGGTACGTGGAGAACTGGTCGCTCGCCCTCGACTTGCAGATCCTGTGGAAGACCTGGTCTGCAGTCGTCGGGGGCCACGGCGCCTACTAGGTCGTTGACCGGGAAGTGCGCGCAGCTCACACGTGGCCGTAGGCGATCAGGGACCGTTGCACCGGTGCGCCGGTGCGCCAGTTGTGCCAGCTGCAGGCCGGGTGGCGGGCCACTCGGCGCGTGCCGCCTCGCGTCTTCCCCGCCAGCCACGAGTACAACTCCCCGAGGGTTCTGCCCGTTGCCTAGGGGGCCCTCGTACGAGGGCCCCCTAGGCAACACTCCTGGATGCGCTGGCGGACGGCGTCAGCGCAGAGGAGAGATCCTGCGCGCGCCGGGACGTCTCCTACTGGCTGAGCATGGACTGGAGCGTGCCGGGAATCGTGGAGTTATCGGCCACCATGCAGTTATGGTTGCTGCCGCCTACCGCCTGGGCCGCTGCCATACTGCTGGCCGCCGCCATTGTCTGCAGGCAGCTGATGTCGGCCGGGAAGTTGGCCGCGGTCATCGCGTTGATGCGGGTCCGCACGCTGGCTGGCCAGCGGATGCCCCGGAATTCGGCTACCTCGGCGCGTAGTTCGCTGGCATAGGCCAGGGCGTCGGCGCGGAACTCGCTGAAGGGCGCCGAACCGGTGGAGGCGCTCGCGAGCTTGTTGGACAGCGCGTTCCCCCGGCCCACGATTCGCACGTAGGCCAGTTGCGCCTGCTTCATCGTCAGTCGCCCGGTAGGCAGGGGACCGCCGGTGGGCGCTGCCGACGGGGAACTCGCCGTCCCGTGGGCCGACGGGGAACTCGCCGCCCCCCGGGCCGAGGGGGAACTCGCCGCCACCGATGCCCCGGACGCAGCGGACGCCGAGGACGCCGCCGGTGCACTAAGCGGCCCGGCGCCACATGCGGCGACGAGCACGGCCGCTGCTGCCGCCGCGGCCACGGCGGCGGTGTTCCTGGTGCTGCTGATCATGCCTGCCCTGCCCGTCAGCCGAAGGAAATAGAGACGTCGTCCAGTTCGCCCTGGTACCAGTCGTAGCCAGTGGCGGAGCCAGGGTTGCCGTGGGCCCCCACGTTCACGTCAGAGGGCGGCGAGACGGACCCGATGACCGCGGACGTGCTGTGCACCAGCACGCCGTCGATCCACAGCTGGATGGCGGAAGCGGTCTTGATGCACTGCACATAGTGCCACTGCCCGTTGTTCAGGCTGGCCCCGCCAGTGGCGTTGTTACTGCTGGACGAGCCGTGGTAAGTACACGCGATCTGGTTCGACTTCAGCAGCTCGACCTTGTACTCCTGGGCGGGGTAGTCCCCCATGCGCACCAGGTCATAGTCACCCGAGCTAGGCAGGTTCGTGGTGTTGAGCCAGAACGAGATGTCGATGTTGGCCGAGCCCGCGACCAGCGTGGACGAGTAAGGCACGTCAGCGTCGGACTGCCCGCTGAAGCTGTAGGCGGTGCCATGGCCGGCAGGCCCGGGCACACCGACCTGGACAGGGCCGTTCAGCGTGCCGTTGTTGTGGTGGCCAGAGGAGTCGATCATGGTCGTCCCGGATGTCTCGTCCATGTTCCACTGCCCGGCGAGCGCAGGCGAGGACGACGCCCCGGTGAGCGACAGGCTGTCCGCCTCGAAGCTGTTGCCGGCCACCGCGCCAGTCTGGCGGATCTGGAAGCCCACCGTGTCGCCGGCGTTCTTGTCAGTCAGGGTCGCCGGGCCGATGGCCTGCCAGCTCCCATTGGCCGTCACGCACTGCTTGACCGTCTGCGCCAGCGAGCCGCCCGGTGTGTACTCCTGCAAGAGCAGGCACAGGCTCTTTCCTGAGACGCCCAGCACTTCGCCGGTGCCCTGCAACTGGCTGCCCTGCGCCACGTTCGTGGCCGGCTTGGGGGCTGCGTAGATCGAGTAAGACGTGCCCGTGGACAACGTCACCTTGGCGGCAGAGCCACTGCCGCCAAAGCCGGGGCTGACCACGCTCAGCTTGGCGTTGGTGCCTTTCCACCCGGAGGTGGTTCCGCCGTCGAAAGTACCGTTGGGAAGCAGATTCGTGGCCGCAGCCACGGCCACGGCCGGGGTGAGAGCCATGGCTGTCCCCACCGAAAGCACAGCCGCGCCTGCCGCGCAGCGCATCAACCACGACACGTAAACCCCTGTTCTCGCCGCCGGCCCTCATCGGCCGGCGCGCCGTAACTCGAGCTGAGTAGAACCCCCGCCTTGGTCATCCCAGCCATGACGTGCGCTAGAGATCCCAAATCCGCGGAATATCCGCTAGTGACCAGACGTCCCACGCCTGTATTAGGTTCACGCGTTTTCGCCTGGGCTCGCGGGCGTGGTGCGGCCCCCGAAGCGGGGAGCGGATCTGCGGCCGGCGCTTGCCCGCCCGCCTGCAGCAGGGCGAGTGGCCCGGGACGGCTGGGTCCCGGCCGGGGAAGTCATAACCGGCAAGCCAGGAGCGTGTCCTGAGCTAGCTAGGTCTGCTATCTTCTACAAACTTGTAGAAGATGAATGGCGACCTAACGGAAGGTTAACTATTCATGTCTCGTTCGCCAGCGCCCGGTTACGCCCAGCGCCCTGCCGCGGCCGGCCGCGGAAAGCAGGCGCCAGCCCCGGGCGGGACACGGGAACCCCGGTACGGGCTGGCCAGGCTGCTCGTCGGTGTCGCGCTCAGCGTCCTGGTCCTGCTGCTCGGCCTACTGGCGAAGACAGGCCCGGTTTCCCGCCTTGACCTGCGCGTCGACCGGCACATCGCCATGCAAGACCGCACCAGCATGCTGACCACGCTGGCTAGGGCCGTCAGCACAATCGCCACACCGGAGATCGTGGGTGTCGGCCTGATGATCGTGATGCCGCTCGTCCTGGTGCTGGCCAGCCGCCGGCTCGATGCCCTGAAGGTGTTCTGCATGTTCGGCGGGGCACTGGTCCTGGCCGAGATCGGGAAGAAGGTCATCAACGAGCACCGGCCGCCGACGTCGCTGTGGGCCATGACCGCCGACAGCGGATCCTCCTACCCCAGCGGGCACACCACCACCGCGGCCGTGTTCGCGGTCGCGCTCGTCGTTATTGCCGCCACCCTGGCCGGCCGGAGTGCCGCCCTGGTGCTGGGCGGCATGTACGTGGTCGCCGTCGCCGTCAGCCGTGTCTACCTGGCCGACCACTACCCACCTGACGTGATCGGCGGCCTGCTGTGCGCCCTGGCCGCGGCGTTCATCGTCACCGGCCTCGCTGCCCTGCCCGCCGTGCAACCGTACCTGCAGCGACTCGGCACGGGCAGCGGCCGCCACCGGTAGATCACGCAGAGCGCGGCCCGCGCATCGTAGGCCGGACTTTCGCCGGCCGCCTGGCCACAGGGCGATAGCCCGGCTGCACCGGCAACTGCCAGCCCGGCCAGGCGGACTTCCGGTCCTCAAGCCGACAGGACATACCGTGATGCCCTAGCCTTTACGAGCCGGCGACCTCGTCGGCGAGGGGAGCTGCATGATGACCACCGACGACAGCCGCCTGGCTCGTGACCTGGCGGCCGCCGCGGGCCAGCGCCTACTCGGCCTGCGGGCCGAGGGGGGCGATCCGGCGGAGCTACGCTCGGCGGGGGACCGGAGTTCACACGAGTTCCTCACCGCGGAACTGGGCCGGCTTCGCCCGGCCGACGCGGTGCTGTCTGAGGAAGGCAAGGACGACCACGCGCGGCTGGCCGCCGACCGGGTATGGATCATCGACCCGCTGGATGGCACCAGGGAATTCGGCGAGGCTGGCCGGGACGACTGGGCGGTGCACGTCGCGCTGTGGGAGCGGGGTGAACTGGCCGCGGGCGCCGTCGCGCTGCCCGCCCAGGACGCCGTGCTGAGCACGGCGCAGCCGCAGCCCAGGCCGCCTGCCCCGCCGGCGGGGCCGCTGCGCGTGCTGGTCAGCCGGACCAGGCCCCCCGCGCTGCTGGCCCGGCTGGCTGAGCAGGTCGAGCTCACGCTGATCCCGATGGGCTCGGCCGGGGCGAAGGCGGCCGAGGTGATCCGCGGGACCGCCGATGCCTACGTGCACAGCGGCGGCCAGTACGAGTGGGATTCGGCGGCCCCGGTCGCGGTGGCCCAGGCGGCGGGGCTGCACGCGTCGCGGCTGGACGGGTCAAAGCTGGCCTACAACCAGGCGGATCCTTCCCTGCCCGATATCCTTATCTGCTCAGCGGGGCTTGCCCCCGTGCTGCTGGATGGTCTGCGCGTGGCTGGTTGTTCAGCTACGCAGTAACGCTCTCCCCGGGGAGAGTGACCTATCCCGTCCATGCCCGACGACCGGAGTCTGCTTGATGGCCGTGCCACGTTCTGACTATTCGCTCTCGCAACTAGAAGTGCTCGAGGCGGAGTCCATCCACATCATGCGTGAGGTAGCCGCCGAATTCGAGCGGCCGGTCCTGCTGTTCTCGGGCGGTAAGGATTCCATCGTCATGCTGGCCCTCGCCGAGCGGGCGTTCTGGCCGGCCAGGGTCCCGTTCCCGGTCATGCACGTGGACACGGGGCACAATTTCCCCGAGGTGATCGATTACCGGGACCGCCGGGTCGCCGACGCCGGGGTACAGCTGGTCGTGGCGTCCGTCCAGGACTCCATCGACGCCGGCCGGGTGGCTGAGGAGACCGGCCGCCGGGCCAGCCGGAACCGGCTGCAGACGACCACGCTGCTGGATGCCATCGAGGAAAACCGCTTCGACGCGGTGTTCGGCGGCGGCCGCCGGGACGAGGAAAAGGCCCGGGCCAAGGAGCGGGTGTTCTCGTTCCGGGACGAGTTCGGCCAGTGGGATCCGAAGAACCAGCGTCCGGAGCTGTGGAGCATCTACAACACGCGGATCCGGATGGGCGAGCATATCCGGGTGTTTCCCCTGTCCAACTGGACCGAGCTGGATGTCTGGCAGTACATCGCCCGGGAGAAGCTGGAGATCCCGTCCATCTACTACGCCCACCAGCGGCGGGTGTTCGAGCGGGACGGCATCCTGCTCGCCGAGAACGAATTCACCCCCCGGGGCGACGACGAGCCGGTCTTCGAGACCACCGTGCGCTACCGCACGGTGGGCGACATGACCTGCACCGGCGCGGTGGAATCGACCGCGACGACCGTGGCCGACGTGATCGCCGAGGTGGCGGCCACCCGGGTCACCGAGCGCGGCCAGACACGCGCGGACGACAGGGCCAGCGAGGCAGCTATGGAAGACCGCAAGCGGGAGGGTTACTTTTAATGACGGCCACGGCGCACGACGTCCTGTCCCCGGAAGGGAGCAGGCCGATGGACATCCTGCGGCTGGCCACGGCGGGCTCGGTCAACGACGGCAAGAGCACCCTGATCGGGCGCCTGCTGTTCGACTCGAAAGCCATCTTCGAGGACCAGCTCGCGGCGGTCGAGCAGACCAGCAAGGCCCGCGGCGAGGAGTACACGAACCTGGCCCTGCTCACCGACGGCCTGCGCGCGGAGCGGGAGCAGGGCATCACGATCGACGTGGCCTACCGCTATTTCGCCACGCCGCGCCGGAAGTTCATCATTGCCGACACCCCGGGGCACATCCAGTACACCCGCAACATGGTGACCGGCGCCTCCACCGCCGACCTGGCCATCGTGCTGGTGGACGCGCGCAACGGGCTGACCGAGCAGAGCCGGCGGCACGCGTTCCTCACCACCCTGCTCCGGGTGCCCCACCTGGTGCTCGCGGTGAACAAGATGGACCTGGTCGATTACGACCAGCGTGTCTTCGAGCGGATCAGCGAGGAGTTCGCGGCGTTCGCGGCCAAGCTGGAGATCGGCGACCTGAGCTTCATCCCCATCTCCGCCCTGCACGGGGACAACGTGGTGACCCGGTCGGAGAAGATGCCGTGGCACGACGGGCCCTCGCTGCTGCACCACCTGGAGCACGTGCACATCGCCTCGGACCGCAACCTGATCGATGTGCGCTTCCCGGTCCAGTACGTGATCCGGCCGCACCAGGCCACCGACCCCGCGCTGCACGACTACCGCGGGTACGCCGGCCAGGTCGCGGGCGGGGTGCTCAAGCCCGGTGACGAGGTGATGCACCTGCCATCCGGGCTGACCACGAAGATCTCGCGGATCGACACCGCGCGCGGCCCGGTCCCGGAGGCCTACTCGCCGATGTCGGTGACCCTGGTGCTCGAGGACGATCTGGACATCTCCCGCGGCGACATGATCTGCCGCCCGCACAACCAGCCGATGGTCTCCCAGGACGTGGAGGGCATGGTCTGCTGGATGTCGGAGAGCAAGCAGCTGGGGGCGCGGGACCGGCTGGTGGTCAAGCACACCTCCCGCACCGTGAAGGCCATCGTCCGTGACCTGCAGTACCGGCTCGACGTGAACACCCTGCACCGGGACGAGAACGCGGAGCGGCTCGGGCTGAACGAGGTGGGCCGGGTGAGCCTGCGGCTGACCCAGCCGCTGTTCTTCGACCCGTACACCCGCAACCGGCAGACCGGGGGGCTTATCCTCATCGACGAGTCCACCAACGCCACAGTCGGGTCGGTCATGATCACTGAAGGGCACTGAGCGGCCCGGTCGCGCGGCTGTCAGCTGGCCGCTGTCAGCTGGCCGGGCATCAGGGGGCAGAGCACCAGGGGGAGCTCATCCGCGGAGGGCGCCGCAACCGGGCGGACTGTCCCCCAGCCGAGGCGGGAAGGCGCAGTGACCCCATTCCACGACCTGCAGGACTACCAGGCCCTGCCGCGTCTCGGCGGCCTGCGGCTCGCCCCGGACGGCAGCTGGCTGGCCGTGACCGTGTCGGCCCTGGCTCCCGACGGGCGGACGTTCAAGCCCAGTATCTGGCGGGTCGATACCGCCGCGGGCCGGCCCGCGGTGCGGCTGACCCGGTCCGTGGAAGGGGAGGACAGCCCGGCCTTCCTGCCCGACGGGTCGCTGGTCTTCCTGTCCGCCCGGGCCGCCCCGCCCGGCACCCGTCCGGCCGCTCCCCCGGAGGCCGGCGCCCCGGGCGCGCCACCCGGCCGGGATGACCCGGCGGCCGGCCCGCAGGACGGGCCGGCCGGGGACCTGCCCGGCCAGCGGGCCCTGTGGCTGCTCCCGGCCACCGGCGGTGAGGCCCGCCGGGTGATCGCCCCGCCGGGCGGCATCAGCCAGGTGGCCACCGCGGCCGGCTCGGGGCTGGCCGCGTTCGCCGCGGCCGTACTGCCCGGCGCCAGCGGGCCCGACGGCGATGCGCGGCAGCGCCGGGCCCGCGCCGACGCCGGCGTGACGGCGATCCTGCACGAATCAGCCCTGGTCCGGTACTGGGACCACGATCTCGGCCCGGACCAGCAGCGGCTCGGCGTCCTCGACGTGCTGGCGGCCGAGGACGCCTGGAGCACGCCCGCCGCCCCCGGCGGGGCCGCGGCCGCGGCGTCGCCACGTGACCTGACCCCGGAGCCGGGCCGGGCCCTGGATGAGCACGTTTTCGAGCTGACCCCCGACGGGCGCCTGGCCGTCACCGGATGGTCCGCCGACGATGGCGGCGGCGCGCTGCGCAAGGACGTGGTGGTCATCGACACCGGCAGCGGGGAGCGCCGGACCCTGCTGTCCGCCCCGGGATTCGACTTCACCGCGCCGCGGGTCTGCCCGGACGGCAAGCGGGTCGTGGCCATCCGCGAGCGGCACGAGAGCCAGGACCAGGCCAGCGCGCTCACCGTGGTCATGGTGGCGCTGGACGATCTTGCCCCGCCCGATGGGGCATCCGGTGGCCGCGCCGACCCCCTGGACCTGCTCCCCGGCCTGGAGCACTGGCCGGCGGAGCTGGCCTGGGCGCCGGACGGCTCGGGCGTGTTCATCACCACCGCGGACCATGGCCGCGGCCCGGTGCTGCGCGCCGACCTGGACACCGGAGCCGTAACCCGGCTCAGCACCGACCACGGTGCCTACTCCTGCCTGTGCCCCTCGCCGGACGGGCAGTTCCTCTACGCGCTGCGCTCAGCGATGGACAGCCCGCCGCTGGTGGTGCGGCTCGACGCGACCCGGCCCGGCGAGCCCGAATTCCTCCCGGGCCCGGCCGCCCAGTCGCCGCAGCCCGGCCGCCTGGAGGAGATCGAGGCCGGCGCGGCCGACGGCACCCCGCTGCGGGCCTGGCTCGTGCTGCCCGACTCGGCCAGCCCGCAGACGCCCGCCCCGCTGCTGCTGTGGGTGCACGGCGGCCCGTATTCGAGCTGGAACTCCTGGTCCTGGCGGTGGAACCCGTGGCTGATGGCGGCCAGGGGCTACGCCGTGCTGCTGCCTGACCCGGGCCTGTCCACCGGCTACGGGCACGAGTTCATCGCCCGCGGGCACGGGGACTGGGGCGGCCTCCCGTTCACCGACCTGATGGACATCACGGACGCGGCCCTGGCCCGCGCGGACCTGGATGCCGGCCGGACCGCGGTGATGGGTGGCTCTTTCGGCGGCTACATGGCGAACTGGATCGCCGGGCACACCACCCGGTTCCGGGCCATCGTCAGCCACGCCAGCCTCTGGGCCCTGGAGCAGATGTTCGGCACTACGGACTGCCCCGCGGAGTGGCGCCGCCAGCTCGGCACGCCCGCCACCCAGCCGGGGCGGTACGCGGACAACTCCCCGGACCGGCACGTGTCCGCCATCAGCACGCCGATGCTGGTCATTCACGGGGACAAGGATTACCGGGTCCCGGTCGGTGAGGCGCTGCGGCTGTGGACCGACCTGGCGGGCAGGCCCGGCCACCTGGCCGGATCCAAGTTCCTCTACTACCCGGACGAGAACCACTGGGTCCTCGGCCCGGGCAACTCGCGGATCTGGTACGAGACCGTGTTCGCGTTCCTCGCCCAGCACGTGCTGGGCGAGCCCTGGCAGCGCCCCGGCCTGCTCTGAGCGACGCGCTGTGAGCCCGCCCCCGGGAAGTCCGGGCCGCTGTGCCAGGCTGGGCCCATGACGCGCGCGAACCTGGACAAGCGGCCCGGTGAGGTCTCGGCGATGTTCGACAAGGTCGCCGACCGCTACGACCTGATGAACGATGTGCTCTCGCTGGGCCAGGATCGCTGGTGGCGCCGCATCGTGGCCCGGGCGGTCGGGGCCCGGCCTGGTGAGCTCGTCCTCGATCTCGCGGCCGGCACCGGCACCTCGTCCCGGACCTTCACCGCTGGCGGGGCCGCCTGCGTGGCCTGCGACTTTTCCCTCGGCATGCTCCAGGTCGGGGCGCGCAGGACGCCACCGGCCCCCGGGGGGCCGGCCGCCACCGGGCGGGCCGGGCAGGTGCGCTTCGTGGCGGGCGACGCCCTCGACCTGCCCTTCCGCGACCAGGCCTTCGACGCGGTGACGATCTCGTTCGGGCTGCGCAACGTGGCCGACCCCGGCGCCGCGCTCGCCGAGATGCTCCGGGTCACCCGGCCCGGTGGCCGGCTGGTCATCTGCGAGTTCGGCCATCTGCCCTGGCCGCGGCTGAACACTGTCTACGAGTCGTACCTGGCCACCGCGCTGCCCGCGGTCGCGCGCCGGCTGTCGGGCAGCCCGGAGGCCTACGACTACCTGTCCGAGTCCATCAGGGACTGGCCGCCCCAGGCCGAGCTGGCGCGCAAGATGGCCGCGGCCGGGTGGTCGGCAGTACGCTGGCGGAATCTGACCCTGGGCGTGGTGGCCGTGCACCTCGCGCGCCGTCCGGGCTGACGGCCGCCGGCCAGGCCAGCCGGACCCGGCCCACCGGGCAGCGCCAGCCGGCCGGCCCCCCATCCGGCCGGGCAGGCCCGGCCGGATGGGGCCGCCCCAGCCACTGCGGGGCGGGTTCGCCGGCCCGGCAAGACAAGGTCTAGACTCCGGAAAGAGCACTTGTGAAGCGGTTCACAAGATAGTCAGGACAACCTTCCGTGACCCACGAAGTCCCCCCCAGTCGCCCGCCCGCTGACGCGGCCCCGCCGCACGGTGGCGCCCCGCGCACGCCTGGAACCCGCCCGGCCGCCGAGGAGGCCGACGTCATCGTCGTCGGTTCCGGGCCGGCCGGCTCCGCCACCGCCTCCTACCTGGCCCGGGCCGGGGTGGATGTGCTGGTGCTGGAGAAGGCTCACTTCCCGCGGGAAAAGGTCTGCGGCGATGGCCTCACCCCCCGCGCGGTCAAGGCCCTGGTCGGCATGGGGGTGCCGGTCGGTGAGCAGGACGGCTGGGTCCGGAACAAGGGCCTGCGGATCATCGGCGGCGGGGTCCGGCTCGAGCTGCCCTGGCCCGAGCTGTCCAGCTATCCGGGCTACGGGCTGGTCCGGACCCGGCTCGACTTCGACGAGATCCTCGCCCGCACGGCGCAGAAGGCGGGTGCGCGGCTCCTCGAGGGCATGACCGTGACCGGGCCCGTGCTGGACGCTAACGGCCGCATAGCCGGGGTCACCGCCCGGTCCACCGCTGACGCCGGCGAGCCGGAACGCAGCTACCGCGCCCGGGTTGTCGTTGCGGCGGATGGTAATTCTTCCCGGCTGTCGCTGGCGATGGGACTGCGCAAGCGCGACGACCGGCCCCTCGGCGTGGCCGTCCGCACCTACTACACGAGCCCGCGGCACGACGACGACTACCTCGAGTCGTGGCTGGACCTGTGGGACGGGCCGCGGCAGCTGCCGGGCTACGGCTGGATCTTCGGCATGGGCGACGGGACCAGCAACGTGGGGCTCGGCATGCTCAACACGTCCGAGTCGTTCGGCCACGTCAACTACCGGGACCTGCTGCGCCGGTGGCTGGCCGGGATGCCGGCCGAATGGGGCTACGTCGAGGAGAACCGCACCCAGCCCATCCGGGGGGCCGCGCTGCCGATGGGCTTCAACCGGACCCCGCACTACACCCGGGGGCTGCTCCTCGCCGGGGACGCGGGCGGCATGGTGAACCCCTTCAACGGCGAGGGCATCCCCTACGCCCTGGAGTCAGGGGAACTCGCCGCCCAGTTCATCGCCCAGGCGCTGGCCCGGCCCGACGCCGCCGGGGCGGAGCGGGTGCTGATGGCCTACCCGCAGGCACTCAAGGCCGCCTACGGCGGCTACTACACTCTCGGGCGCAGGTTCGTTCAGGCGATCGGCAACCCGAGGGTCATGCAGTTCGCGACCAAGTACGGGATGCCGCGCCCGGCGCTGATGAGGATCACCCTGAAGCTGCTGGCCAACCTCACCGAGCCGCGTGGGGGCCATGCGACGGACCGGGTGATTCACGCACTGTCTAAGATGACGCCGGCGGCGTAGGCATTCAGCCTCGTAGCCGAAATAGGAGAAGGGGAAAGGAGGCGCCTCATGCTGAGCCTGTACATCCCGATCCTGGTGCTCGCCGGGCTGGCCGCCGTCTTCGCGATCTTCTCGCTCGGAATGGGGGCGTTCACCGGCCCGAAGCGCTGGAACCGCGCGAAACTCGAGGCCTACGAGTGCGGGATCGAGCCGACCCAGCAGCCGAGCGGCAGCCGGTTCCCGGTGAAGTATTACCTGACGGCGATGCTGTTCATCCTCTTCGACATCGAGATCGTGTTTCTCTACCCGTGGGCCGTGGCGTACGACAACCTCGGCGCCTTCGGGCTCGTCGAGATGGTGCTCTTCATCGTCACCGTTCTGGTCGCGTACGCCTATGTGTGGCGGCGCGGCGGTCTGGAGTGGGACTAGCCGATGGGTGTCGAGGAAAAGCTGCCGAGCGGGATTCTGCTCACCACAGTCGAGAAGGTGGCTGGTTACGCGCGGAAGAGTTCGGTCTGGCCGGCCACTTTCGGCCTGGCCTGCTGCGCGATCGAGCTGATGCAGACCGGCGGGGCGCGGCATGACCTGGCCCGGTTCGGCATGGAGCGGGCCTCCAACACGCCGCGCCAGGCCGACCTGATGATCGTGGCCGGCCGGGTCAGCCAGAAGATGGCGCCCGTGCTGCGGCAGATCTACGACCAGATGGCCGACCCCAAGTGGGTCATCTCGATGGGCGTGTGCGCCTCCAGCGGCGGCATGTTCAACAACTACGCGATCGTGCAGGGCGTGGACCACGTCGTGCCGGTGGACATCTACCTGCCCGGCTGCCCGCCGCGCCCGGAGATGCTGCTGGATGCCATCGTGAAGCTGCACGACAAGATCCAGAACATGAAGCTGGGCGTGAACCGGGAGCGCGAGGTGACCGAGCTGGAGCAGGCCCGGCTGCGCCGCCTGCCGCTGGCCGCGGACCTGGCCGGCCCCCGCACCGCGGCCGTCGGCCCCACCCTGCTGGGTACCCCATCCGCGGGGACCCCGGGCCAGGCGGGAGCGGCCGGTGAGTAAGAACACCCCGCCTAACGGCGATACCGGGCCGGACGAGGCGGCGCTGGCGGGCCAGCAGCGGCTGAATGAGCGGGTGGTCCGGACCGGAATGTTCGGCACCCAGACGACCGGCGACACATCGGGCTACGGCGGCCTGCAGGTCCGGCGGGCACCGCAGCCGTCCACACTGCGACCGTACGGCTCGTACTTTGACGAGATCGCCGACGCGCTGAGCGCCCGGCTGGAGGCCGACGGCTCCGGCTTCGGCGAGGCTGTCGAGCGGGTCGTCGTCGACCGCGGCGAACTCACCCTGCATGTCCGCCGGGAGCACCTGCTCGCGGTGGCCCAGGTGCTGCGCGACGAGCCGGCGCTCGCCTTCGAGCTGTGCGGCGGCGTGTCCGGCGTGCACTATCTGGCCGACGTGGGCCGGGAACTGCATGCCGTGTACCACCTGGTCTCCATCACCCACAACCGCCGTCTGCGGCTGGAGGTGAGCGCGCCCGATGCTGACCCGCACGTGCCCTCCGTGGTGAGCGTCTACCCGACCTGTGACTGGCACGAGCGCGAGACCTGGGACTTCTTCGGCATCATCTTCGACGGCCATCCCTCGCTGACCAGGATCGAGATGCCGGACGACTGGAAGGGCCACCCCCAGCGGAAGGACTACCCGCTGGGCGGGATCCCGGTCGAGTACCGCGGCGCCACCGTGCCGCCACCAGACGAGCGGAGGTCGTACACGTGACCACCCAGGCCGGCGGGGCGGGAGCGCCCGCCGCCGACAGCACCTCCGAGGGCACCGAGGGCCGCGTCTACAACGTCGCCGGCGGGGACTGGGAGGAGGTCGTCCAGGCCCTGCAGGAGAGGACCGACCAGGACGACACCGGGCGCCTCGTCGTCAACATGGGCCCGCAGCACCCGTCTACGCACGGCGTGCTGCGCCTCGTGCTGACGCTGGACGGGGAGACCGTCACCGAGCTCCGGCCGGTCATCGGGTACCTGCACACCGGTATCGAGAAGAGCATGGAGTTCCGCACCTGGACGCAGGGCGTCACGTTCTGCACCCGCGCGGACTATCTCTCACCTTTCTTCAACGAGACGGTGTACTGCCTCGCGGTCGAAAAGCTGCTCGGGGTGGAAGCGGAGGTGCCTGAGCGGGCCAGCATCCTCCGGGTCCTGATGATGGAGCTGAACCGGATCGCCTCGCACATGACGGCGATCGGCACATTCGGCCTGGAGCTCGGGGCCACCACCGTGTTCCTCTACGCGGTGCGCGAGCGCGAGCGGATCCTGGACCTGTTCGAGCTGATCACCGGGCTGCGGATGAACCACGCCTACGTCCGGCCCGGCGGGGTGTCACAGGACCTGCCGCGCGGCGCTCTCGACGCGATCCGCGAATTCCTCGGGCGGATGCCGCACCAGCTTGCTGAGCTGCGCTCGCTGATGGACGCGAACCCGCTCTACCTGGCCCGGACCAAGAACGTCGCGTACCTGGACCTGGCCGGGCTGCATGGCGCTCGGCGTGACCGGCCCGCTGCTGCGCGGCACCGGGCTGCCCTGGGATCTGCGGAAGAGCCAGCCGTATTGCGGTTATGAGAGCTACGAGTTCGACGTGCCGACGCAGGGCACCTGTGATGCCTACGGCCGGTATCTGGTCCGGGTCGACGAGTGCGATGAGTCGCTGAAAATCATCGAGCAGGCCGCCGACCGGCTGGCCGGACCGCGGCCGGATCACGACCCGGTCATGATCGGTGACCCCAAGATCGGCTGGCCGGCCAAGCTGGCGCTGGGCGGGGACGGTCTCGGTAACTCACCGGATCACATCGCGCACATCATGGGCCAGTCGATGGAAGCGCTGATCCATCACTTCAAGCTGGTCACCGAGGGCTTCCGGGTCCCTGTGGGGCAGGTCTACACGGCGGTGGAGTCGCCGCGCGGCGAGCTGGGCTGTCATGCGGTCAGCGACGGCGGCACCCGGCCGTACCGGGTCCACTTCCGCGACCCGTCGTTCACCAACTTGCAGGCCGTCGCGGCCATGGCCGAGGGCGGCATGGTCGCCGACGTGATCCCGGCCGTGGCAAGTATTGATCCAGTTATGGGAGGCGTGGACCGGTAATGGCGCTGTCGCAGGAGGCGCGCGCCCGGCTGGAGCCGGACGCCGCACAGATCATCGGCCGCTACCCGGTGCCGCGCTCGGCGCTGCTGCCGCTGCTGCACCTGATGCAGGCCGAGCAGGGCTACCTCACCGAGGACGGCATCGAGTTCTGCGCTGAGCAGCTGGAGCTGACCAAGGCGGAGGTCACCGCGGTGGCCTCCTTCTACACCATGTACAAGCACCATCCGGTGGGTGAGTACCACGTCGGCGTCTGCACCAACTCCCTGTGCGCGGTGATGGGCGGCGATGCCATCCTCGCTGACCTGCACGAGCACCTCGGAGTTGGCGACGACGAGATGACCCCCGACGGCAAGGTCAGCCTGGAGCACCTGGAATGCAACGCCGCCTGCGACTACGCGCCGGTGGTCATGGTCAACTGGGAGTTCTTCGACAACATGACCCCGCAGTCGGCCCGGGACCTGGTGGATGGCCTGCGGTCCGGGGCCGAGCGCATCGCGCCCACCCGCGGCGCGCCGCGGCTGTGCACGTGGAAGCAGGCGTCCCGGATCCTGGCCGGGTTCCCCGACGGCCAGGCCGCCGGGGGGAACACCGCGGGCGAACCCTCCCTGGCGGGGCTGCGGACCGCCCGGGAGCAGGGCTGGACGCCGGATCAGGGGGGCTCCGGAGAGCCGGCCCCCCGGGCCGATACAGGGACCGGGAAGGCGGCCAAGTGACCACTGTGCTGACGCCGGAGCTCACCGCGTTCTGGGATGAGCCCGACTCGTTCACGATCGAGGCGTACAAGCGCCACGGCGGTTACCAGGCCCTGGTCAAGGCCCTGGCCTTGCCGCCGGACGAGGTCGTGCAGACGATGAAGGACTCCGTGCTGCGCGGCCGCGGCGGGGCCGGCTTTCCCACCGGGCTGAAGTGGGGTTTCATTCCCAAGGGCGGCAGCAAGCCGCACTACCTGGTGGTGAACGCCGACGAGTCCGAGCCCGGCGCCTGCAAGGACATGCCGACCCTGCTGAACAACCCGCAGGCGCTGATCGAGGGCATCGTGATCGCCTGCTACGCGATCGACGCGCACCGGGCCTTCATTTACGTGCGCGGCGAAGTGCTGCACGTGATCCGACGGCTGCACGCCGCCGTGGCCGAGGCCTACGAGGCCGGCTACCTGGGCACCAACATCCTCGGCTCTGGGTTCGACCTCGACGTGGTGGTGCACTCCGGCGCGGGCGCGTACATCTGCGGCGAGGAGACCGCGCTGCTCGACTCGCTGGAGGGCTACCGCGGCCAGCCCCGGCTCAAGCCGCCGTTCCCGGCGGTGGCCGGGCTCTACGCCTGCCCCACCGTGGTCAACAACGTCGAGTCGATCGCGACGGTGCCGTACATCCTGGGCCGCGGGGCGCAGGATTTCGCGTCCTTCGGCACCGAGAAGTCCAAGGGTTTCGGGATCTTCTCGCTGTCCGGCCACGTCACCACGCCCGGGCAGTACGAGGCGCCGCTCGGCACGACCCTGCGCGAGCTGCTGGAACTGGCGGGCGGCATGCGGGCCGGGCACCGGCTGAAGTTCTGGACCCCAGGCGGCTCGTCCACCCCGCTGTTCACCGACGAGCACCTGGATGTGCCGCTGGACTACGAGTCGGTGGCCGCGGCCGGGTCGATGCTCGGCACCCGGTCGGTCCAGCTGTTCGACGAGACCACCTGCGTGGTCCGCGTCGTGCTGCGCTGGATCAAGTTCTACGAGCACGAGTCCTGCGGCAAGTGCACGCCGTGCCGGGAGGGCAGCTGGTGGGTGGTCCAGCTGCTCGAGCAGCTGGAGCGGGGCGAGGGCAGCGAGGCTGACCTGGACAAGCTCCTCGACATCTGCAGCAACATCACCGGACGCGCGTTCTGCGCCCTGGGCGACTCGATCGAGTCCCCGGTCAAGTCGTCCATCCGTTACTTCAAGGACGAGTACCTCGAGCACCAGCGGCACGGCGGCTGCCCGTTCGACCCGGCCGCGTCAACGCTATTTGCCATGGAGTCCGCCTGATGCCCGTGCCGCCGAACCAGCCAGTGCCGCCGAACCAGCCCGTGCCGAACCAGCCCGTGCCGGCGGCCCTCGCCGGCCCCCGCCTCGGGCGCCGTGGCCAGGCCGGCGGACGGGGTCACTGTCACCATCGACGGGTTCGAGATCACCGTGCCCAAGGGCACGCTGGTGATCCGCGCCGCGGAGCAGCTCGGCATCCAGATCCCCCGGTTCTGCGATCACCCGCTGCTCGACCCGGTCGGCGCCTGCCGGCAGTGCCTGGTGCACATTGAGGGCCAGCCCAAGCCGCCGGCCTCCTGCACCACCACCTGCACCGACGGCATGGTGGTGCACACCCAGCTCACCTCGCCTGTGGCGGAGAAGGCGCAGCGCGGCATGATGGAGCTGCTGCTGATGAACCACCCGCTCGACTGCCCCATGTGCGACAAGGGCGGCGAGTGCCCGCTGCAGAACCAGGCCATGTCCACCGGGCAGGGTGAAACCAGGTTCGGCGGCATGAAGCGGACCTTCCCCAAGCCCATCGCGCTGTCCACCGAGGTGCTGCTCGACCGCGAGCGGTGCATCCAGTGCGCCCGGTGCACCAGGTTCGCCGAGCAGATCGCCGGCGACCCGCTGATCGAGCTGCTCGAGCGCGGCCCGCAGGAGCAGGTGGGCGTGGCCGAGGGTGCGCCGTTCGACTCCTACTTCTCCGGGAACACGGTCCAGATCTGCCCGGTCGGCGCGCTGACCGGCGCCGCCTACCGGTTCCGGGCCCGGCCGTTCGACCTGGTGTCGGTGCCCAGTGTGTGCGAGCACTGCTCGGCGGGCTGCCGGCAGCGCACCGACTACCGGCGCGGCGCGATCACCCGGCGGCTGGCCGGCAGCGACCCGCAGGTCAACGAGGAATGGAACTGCGACAAGGGCCGCTGGGCCTTCACCTACGCCACCCAGCCGGACCGGCTGGCCGGCCCGCTGGTGCGCGGCGCCGACGGGGTCCTGACCCCGGCCTCCTGGCCCGAGGCCTTCGCCGCCGCCGCCCGCGGGCTGACCGCCGCGCACGGCCGGGCCGGTGTGCTGACCGGCGGCCGGCTGACCGCCGAGGATGCCTACGCTTACGCCAAGTTCGCGCGGGTGGCGCTGGGCACTAACGACATCGACATGCGGGCCCGCCCGCACTCGGCCGAGGAAGCGGAGTTCCTCGCGGCCAACGTGGCCGGCCGCGACATCGAGGTCAGCTACGCCGACCTGGAACGCGCTCCGGTGGTGCTGCTCGCCGGGTTCGAGCCCGACGACGAGTCACCCATCGTCTTCCTCCGGCTGCGTAAGGCGGCCCGGGCGGGCACCCTGAGCGTGTACTCCATCGCCCCGCTGGCCAGCCGCGGGCTGACCCGGATGTCCGGGGTCCTGCTGCCCACCGTCCCGGGGGGCGAGGCCACCGCGCTGGGCAGCCTGATCAGCGGCACCGGACTGGATGAGAGTGGCCGGGCGGCCAAGGAAGCCCTGGCCGCCGACGGCGCCATTATCCTGGTCGGCGAGCGGCTGGCCGAAGTACCAGGGGCGCTCAGCGCCGCCGATCGGCTGGCCCGGGCGACCGGGGCCCGGCTGGCCTGGATTCCCCGCCGCGCGGGTGAGCGGGGGGCCATCGAGGTCGGCGCGCTGCCGAACCTGCTGCCTGGCGGCCGCCTGGCCGCCAGCTCGCAGGCGCGGGTGGAGATGGCGCGGGCCTGGGGCGTGGCGTCGCTGCCCCCGCTGCCCGGCCGGGACACCACGCAGATCCTGGCCGCCGCGGCCGCGGGCGACATCGACGCGCTCGTGATCGCGGGCGTGGAACTGGACGACCTGCCCGACCCCGCGGCGGCCCGCGCGGCCCTGGAGGCCACCCCGTTCGTGGTCAGCCTGGAACTGCGGCCGAGCGCGGTCACCGACCGCGCCGACGTGGTCCTCCCGGTGGCGGCGGTCGCCGAGAAGCCGGGCACGTTCGTGAACTGGGAAGGCCGGCCAGGCACCTTCGGGGCGGTTATGGACGTCCCCGGCGTCGAATCCGACCTGCACGTGCTGCGCCGGATCGCCGACGAGATGGACGTGCACCTGGGCCTGCCGGACGCCGCCGCGGCCCGCCAGGAACTCGCCGCGCTGGGCGTGGTGGGTGGTTCTTCGGCGGAGGCCGATCCGGCCGAGACCGGGCACGGGGCAGCGCTCGCCGCATCCCCCGACCCGGGCCCCGCGGAGCCTGCCGAGGGCGAGGCTCTCCTCGCCACCTGGCACCAGCTGCTGGACGCGGGCCGCATGCAGGACGGGGAGCCGTTCCTGGCCGGCACGGCCCGGCCGGTGGTGGCCCGGATGTCAGCCGCGACCGCAGCGGAGGCCGGGACCTCGGACGGCGGTAAGGTCACTGTGGCCACCGAGCACGGGTCGCTGACCCTTCCGGTCGAGGTGGCCGTCATGCCGGACCGGGTGGTGTGGCTGCCGACCCGGTCGGCGGGATCGGAGATCCGGCGCGAGCTCGCGGCCGGGCACGGCAGCCTGGTGACCCTGAGGAGTGCGGAATGAACGGCCTGGCCAGCGTGGCGGACCGGGGCCTGGCGGCGGCCGCCGCCGGCCATGCCCCCGGGCTCGCGGCGGCTGATCCGACCCTGGCCAGCTTCTATCACCAGCCCTGGTGGCTGGTGGTCATCAAGGTGCTGTTCGTCTTCCTCTTCCTGATGATCATGACGCTGTTCGCGATCTGGGCGGAGCGGCGGATCATCGGCCGGATGCAGCAGCGGCCGGGGCCGAACCGGGCCGGCCCGTTCGGCCTGCTCCAGTCGCTCATGGACGGCATCAAGCTGCCGCTGAAGGAAGACATCATCCCGACTCACGTGGACAAGCTGCTGTTCTGGCTGGCCCCCGCGATCGCGGTGATCCCCGCGTTCGTCAGCTTCGCGATCATCCCGTTCGGCCCCGAGGTCTCGATCTTCGGCGTGCAGACCCCGCTGCAGCTCGCCGACCTGCCCGTGGCCGTCCTGCTGGTGCTGGCCATGAGCTCGATGGCGGTCTACGGGATCGTGCTGGCCGGGATGGGCGTCGGAGTCCCCGTACCCGCTGCTGGGCGGGCTGCGCTCGTCGGCCCAGGTGATCAGCTACGAGATCGCGATGGGGCTGTCGTTCGTCGCGGTCTTCCTGTACTCGGGCTCGCTGTCCACCACGGCCATCGTGGCCAAGCAGTCCGGGGCCAATACCGCGTTCCACCTGTTCGGCGCGGTCCTGCACTGGCCGTCCTGGTACGCGGTGCTGCTGTTCCCGTCGTTCGTGATCTACGTGATCACCATGGTCGGCGAGACCAACCGGCTGCCGTTCGACCTGCCCGAAGGCGAGGGCGAGCTGGTCGGCGGGTTCCACACCGAGTACTCCTCGCTCAAGTTCGCCCTGTTCTACCTGGGCGAGTACATCAACATGACCACGGTCGCGGGGCTGGCCACCACGCTGTTCCTGGGTGGCTGGCGGGCTCCCTGGCCGATCAGCGTGTGGCCCGACGCGAACACCGGCTGGTAGCCGCTGATCTGGTTCCTGGTCAAGGTACTGATCGTGCTGTTCTTCTTCGTGTGGCTGCGCGGCACGCTGCCCCGGATCCGCTACGACCAGCTGATGCGGTTCGGCTGGAAGGTGCTCATCCCGGTCTCGCTGGTCTGGATCCTGGTCATCGCGACCATCCGGGTCTGGCGCACGCACGGCGGCAGCCCGGCCGTCTACACCGTGGCCGGCCTGCTCGTCGTCGCGCTGCTGACGCTGCTGTTCATGGGCGACGCGGCCGCGCAGCGGCGTGGCCCAGGCCGCCGAGGAGGCGGCCGCCCAGGCGGGCCTGCCCCTGGAGGCGGAAGCAGCCGCGGGCGAGCCGGGTCCCGCCGACTGGCGGGCCGGGCTTCCCGGTTCCGCCCATGGACCTGCCGCACTACCACGGGGTCGGGGTGAACGTGTCCCCCTCGGAGGTCACCCCGGCGGAGTCCGGCGAGTCCCGGGCCACGACGAAGGAGGTGACCGGTGCCTGAGTTCCTGGGCCCCATCAAAGGATTCGGGACCACCTTCCGGACGATGTTCGAGAAGGTGGACACCGTCCAGTACCCGGAGGAGAAGAACCCGACCGCGCCCCGCTTCCACGGCCGCCACCAGCTCAACCGCTGGCCGGACGGGCTGGAGAAGTGCATCGGCTGCGAGCTGTGCGCCTGGGCCTGCCCGGCGGACGCGATCTACGTGGAAGGCGGCGACAACACGCCGGAGGAGCGGTATTCCCCCGGCGAGCGGTACGGCGCCGTCTACCAGATCAACTACCTGCGCTGCATCCTCTGCGGGCTGTGCGTGGAAGCGTGCCCGACCCGGGCGCTGACCATGACCAACGAGTACGAGCTCGCGGACGACAGCCGGGAGAGCCTGATCTGGACCAAGGAGCAGCTGCTCGCCCCGCTGCTGCCCGGCATGGAGCAGCCCCCGCACGACATGCGCCTCGGCAAGACCGAGCGGGACTACTACAACCTCCGCTCGGCCGGCGTCGTCGCGGAACCCGACCTGGCCCCGGGGTCGGAAGGGGAGGCCGGGGTGCCAGCCGGGGAGGCCCGGCGGAAGCGAGCCCGGGCGAGACCGGGCCCGCCGCCGGCGTGGACGACCGGCCGGGCGAGACCGGCGTCGGCGATGAGCCAGGAGACGTGCAGCAGTGATGCACGGCGGCGTCCTGGCCATCAGCGACGTGGCCTCCACCACCCAGCAGATCACCTTCTGGCTGCTGGCCGTGGTGTCGGTCGACCGCGGCGCTCGGCATGATCCTGGTCCCCAAGGCCGTGTACTGCGCGGTGCTGCTGGCCGTCGTGATGCTCTCGCTGGCCGCCCTGTACGCCCTGCAGAACGCGCCGTTCCTGGCCTTCGTCCAGGTCATCGTCTACACCGGCGCGGTGCTCATGCTGTTCCTGTTCGTCCTGATGATCGTGGGTATCCGGGCGAAGGACTCCATCGTGGAGACCATCAAGGGCCAGCGGGTCGCCGCCGGGCTGGCCGGCATCGGCCTGCTGGTGCTGCTCTCCCTGACCGTGGGGCACGCCGTCCTGGGGAGCGCCGCGCCGGCCGGGCCGTCGTTCGGCGCGAACAACCTGTACGCGATCGCCAGGCTGATCTTCACCACGTACGTGTTCCCGTTCGAGGTGACCAGCGCCCTGCTGATCACCGCCGCGCTCGGGGCCATGGTGCTGGCGCACCGCGAGCGCATCACGCCCAAGCTGACCCAGCGTGACCTGTCCCGGCTCCGGGTGGCCAGCGGGCGGCCGGCCCCGCTGTCCGGCCCCGGGACGTACGCGCGGCACAACGCCGTGGACATGCCCGCCCTGCTGCCGGACGGCACCCCGGCCGAGTCCTCGGTCCCGTCCGCGATCAGGGGGGTGCCCGAGACACCTGACCAGCGGCGCACGCTGCTGGGCAGCAGCGCCGCGGTGCGTGGTGACTCCGGCGCCGAGCCCGGCCAGGAAGGTGACGCCTGATGAGCCCGGGGAATTTCGTGGCGCTCGCCGTGATCCTGTTCGTGATCGGCGCGGTGGGCGTCCTGGTGCGGCGCAACGCGATGGTGATCTTCATGTGCGTCGAGCTCATGCTCAACGCGGTCAACCTCGCGTTCGTGGCCTTCGCCAGGATGCACGGCAACCTGAGCGGCCAGGTCATCGCGTTCTTCGTGATGGTGGTCGCGGCCGCTGAGGTCGTGGTCGGCCTCGCGATCCTGATGGCGATCTTCCGCACCCGCAGGTCCGCGTCGGTGGACGACGCGAACCTGCTGAAGTACTAGCTCGGACCGGCTGACGTAGCAGGCTCGCTGACCCGATCAGGGCCTGCTGAAGCACGAGGAGTAGCGCAGTGACAGGCTCACTTGCGGTTGTGACACGGCCGCGACCACGGCCGCGGCCCACGCCGAGACCACCTTGCCTGCCGTCGGCGTGCAGCGGGCGGCGTGGCTGCTGCTCGTGTTCCCGCTGATCGGCGCGGTGGTGCTGCTGCTCGGCGGGAAGCGGACCGACCGCTGGGGGCACCTGCTGGGCGTGGCCATGCCGCTGGCCGCGTTCGTCTACGCGCTGATCGCGTTCGCCGCAGATGCTCGGCTACCCGGGTGATCAGCGCAGCCGGGACCTGCAGCTGTACTCCTGGATCACGGCCGGGACGTTCAAGGTGAACGTGGGCCTGCAGCTGGACCAGCTGTCGATCTGCTTCGTGCTGCTGATCACCGGGGTCGGCTCGCTGATCCACATCTTCTCGGTCGGCTACATGGCCCACGACCCCGGGCGGCGCCGGTTCTTCGGCTACATGAACCTGTTCCTGGCCGCCATGCTGCTGCTCGTCCTGGCCGACAACTACCTGGTGCTGTACGCCGGCTGGGAGGGCGTCGGCCTGGCCTCCTACCTGCTGATCGGGTTCTGGCAGTACAAGCCGACCGCGGCCGTGGCGGCCAAGAAGGCGTTCATCGCCAACCGGGTCGGTGACGCCGGGCTGTCCCTGGCCATCATGCTGATGTTCACCACGTTCGGCACGGTGACGTTCACCGGGGTGTTCTCCCACGCCGGGCAGGCCAGCTCCGGCGTGCTCACCGCCATCGGGCCTGCTGCTGCTGCTCGGCGCCTGCGGCAAGTCGGCCCAGCTGCCGCTGCAGTCCTGGCTGCTGGACGCGATGGAGGGCCCGACCCCCGTGTCGGCGCTCATCCACGCGGCCACCATGGTCACCGCGGGCGTCTACCTGATCGTCCGGTCCGGCCCGATCTTCGACCTGAGCGCGGACGCCCGGCTGGCCGTGACCATCGTCGGCGCGGCCACGCTGCTGTTCGGCGCGATCATCAGCTGCGCCAAGGACGACATCAAGAAGGCGCTGGCCGGGTCGACCATGAGCCAGATCGGCTACATGATGCTGGCCGCCGGGATCGGGCCCGCCGGCTACCCGTTCGCGATCGCGCTGCTCCTCGCGCACGGGTTCTACAAGGCCGGCCTGTTCCTCGACGCCGGGTCGATCATGCACGGGATGAACGACGAGGTGGACATGCGCCGCTACGGCGGCCTGTCCGCGGTCATGCGGATCACCTTCATCACGTTCGCGGCCTGCTACCTGGCCATCATCGGCATCCCCCCGTTCTCCGGGTTCTTCGCCAAGGACACGGTGATCGACGCCGCGTATCCACGAGGGCGGCACCACGGGCTGGATCGTGGGCATCTGCGCGGTGATCGGCGCGGGCCTCACCGCGTTCTACATGACCCGGGTCATGTTCATGACCTTCGTCGGGAAGCGCCGCTGGGCGGAGGACGCCCACCCGCACGAGGCGCCCCGGTGATGACCTGGCCGGTGATCCTGCTGGCCATCGGGGCCGTGGGGTTCGGTGCCTTCGAGATCCTCGGCGACCGGCTGGCGAAGTTCCTCGGCCCGGTGACGCGGTTACATCCCGCCCGAGCCGGCCGATCTTCAGTACCTGCCGGCATCGTGGCGCTGGTCCTGATCGTGATCGGGATCGGGGTGCTGGCGTGGGCGCTGTACGGCCGCCGGCCGGTGCCGGACACCGCCCCGGCCGCCGGGTTCCCGGTCACCGCCGCGCGCAAGGACCTGTACGGGGACGCGATCAACGAGTCCCTGCTGATGCGGCCCGGGCAGTGGCTGACCCGGCTGTCGGTGTACTTCGACAACCGCGGCGTGGACGGCCTGGTCAACACGGTGGCCGCGGTCATCGGCGGCACGTCGGGACGGCTGCGGCGGATCCAGACCGGCTTCGTCCGCTCCTACGCCCTGTCCATGTTCCTCGGCGGGGTGCTGCTGGTCGGCGCCCTCCTGCTGGCGAGAATCTAGGAGACCACGGCTCATGAGCACGTTTCCCTGGCTGACCGTGATCGGCGCGGTGCCCTTGGCCGGCGCGCTGGTGATCGCCGTGACGCCGGGTGTCTCCGCGCCGGGCAGCGAGGCGGACCGGGCGGCCCGGCGCCTGCTCGTCAAGCGGCTGGCGCTGGTGTTCTCGGTGATCACGCTGGGGCTGACCATCGCCATGATGGTCGCCTTCTCGCCGCACGGGAACGAGTTCCAGTTCACCCAGACCTACCAGTGGATCCCGCAGTTCGGCGTGCACTACGCGGTCGGCGTGGACGGGATCGCGCTGGTGCTGATCGCCATGACCGCGGTGCTGATGCCCGTGGTCATCCTGGCCTCGTGGAACGACGCGGACCCGCCAGAGGGCCAGGAGGCGGCCCCGGCCGCCGGTGAGGGCCCCGCGCCCCGGCCCCGGCGCAGCGCGAAGACCTACTTCGCGCTGCTGCTGGTGCTGGAAACCATGATGATCGGCGTGTTCGCGGCCACCGACGTCTTCCTGTTCTACGTGTTCTTCGAGGCCATGCTGATCCCGATGTACTTCCTGATCGGCAGCTTCGGGACCGGCCAGCGCCAGTACGCCGCGGTCAAGTTCCTGCTCTACAGCCTGTTCGGCGGCCTGCTCATGCTGGTCGCGGTCATCGCGCTGTACGTCTACTCCGGCCACGGCGGCCACCCCGGCACGTTCCTGTTCACCCAGCTCACCCACGTGACGTTCAGCCCCACCGTGCAGAAGTGGCTGTTCCTGGGCTTCTTCATCGCGTTCGCCATCAAGGCCCCGCTGTGGCCGTTCCACACCTGGCTGCCGGACGCCGCCACCGCGTCCCAGCCCGGCACGGCGGTGCTGCTGGTCGGCGTGATGGACAAGGTCGGCACGTTCGGGATGATCCGGTACTGCCTGCAGCTGTTCCCGGCCGCCTCCCGCTACTTCACGCCGCTGATCCTGGTGCTCGCGGTGATCGGGATCCTGTACGGGGCGATCGTGGCCATCGGCCAGCGGGACCTCAAACGCCTCATCGCGTACACCTCGATCTCGCACTTCGGCTTCATCGTGCTCGGCATCTTCGCGCTCACCACGCAGGCCCAGACCGGCGCCACGCTCTACATGGTCAATCACGCGTTCGCCACCGGGGCGCTGTTCCTGGTCGCCGGCTTCATGATCGCCCGCCGCCGGTCGCAGCGGATCGCCGACTACGGCGGCGTGTACCAGGTGGCCCCGGTCATGGCCGGCCTGTTCCTGGTCGCCGGCCTGGCCGGGCTGTCCCTGCCCGGGCTGTCCACCTTCGTCAGCGAGTTCCTCGTCCTCATCGGCACGTTCAGCCGGTACAAGGTGGCCGCCTCGTTCGCCACCGCGGGCATCATCCTGGCCGCGATCTACATCCTGTGGATGTACCAGCGCACGATGACCGGGCCGGTCCGCCAGGAGGTCGCGGACATGCCCGACCTGCGGCCCCGCGAGCTGTGGGCCGTCGGGCCGCTGATCGCGGTGCTCATCGTCTTCGGCGTGTACCCGAAGCCCCTGCTCGACGTCATCAACCCGGCGGTGCACGACACGCTGTCCCAGGTGCACGTGACCGACCCGCGGCCCCAGCATCCCGGCCCCCCGACTGAGATCGTCTATCGCGGCTGGCGGCGGTAAAACCGTTGTCATGAGCGACCGGCGCGCAGCAGATCCAGAAGGGAAGCACCCCGTGACCGGGTCCCTCGCGGTGGCGACGATCACCCCGCCGCACATCGAGTACGGCCAGCTCTCGCCGCTGCTGCTGGTCTTCGGCCTGGGCGTGGTCGGCGTCCTGATCGAGGCCTTCGTGCCCCGCGAGCTGCGCCGCCCCGCCCACCTGATCATCACGCTGGGCGGCCTGGCCGTGGCCTTCGTGCTCACGATCGTGGTCGCCGCCACCTCGTCGCTGTTCGCCCACGGCGGGCACGGGAATGTCCGCGGCGATGGGTGCGGTCGGCGTGGACGGCCCGACGCTGTTCGTCTGGGGCACGATCCTCGTGCTGGCGTTCGTCAGCGTGCTGCTGATCGCGGACTCCTCCCGCGACGACCAGACGTTCGTGGCGCAGGCGGCCACCACCCCCGGCAGCGCCGAGGAGCGGGCCGCCCAGCTGGCCGGCGTGGTGCACACCGAGATCTACCCGCTGACGCTGTTCGCGGTGGCGGGCATGCTGCTGTTCCCGGCGTCCAACGACCTGCTCACGATGTTCGTCGCGCTGGAAGTGCTCTCCCTGCCGCTGTACCTGCTGTGCGGGCTCTCCCGGCGGCGCCGCCTGCTGTCGCAGGAAGCCTCCATGAAGTACTTCCTGCTCGGGGCGTTCTCCTCGGCGTTCTTCCTGTTCGGCGTGGCCATGCTGTACGGCTACGCCGGCTCGGTGTCGCTGTCGGCCATCGCGACGGCGGCGGCCAGCAACGTGGGCAGCCTGACCCTGCTCTACGCGGGCATGGCCCTGCTCGGCATCGGCCTGCTGTTCAAGATCGGGGCGGTCCCGTTCCAGAGCTGGAAGCCCGACGTCTACCAGGGCGCCCCGACCCCGGTCACCGCGCTGATGGCCTCGTGCACCCTGGTCTCCGCGTTCGGCGCGCTGCTGCGGGTCTTCTACGTGGCGTTCGGCCAGCTCACCTGGGACTGGCGGCCGGCGATGTGGGGCGTGGCCATCCTGACCATGGTGGTCGGTGCGATCATCGCGATCACCCAGACCGACGTGAAGCGGCTGCTCGCCTACTCGTCCATCGCGCACGGCGGCTTCGTCCTGACCGGCGTGATCGCCGCGAGCGTGGCCGGCCTGTCCAGCAGCCTCTTCTATCTGGCGGTGTACGGGTTCACCACGATCGGTGCGTTTGCGGTCGTCACGCTCGTCCGTGACCAGGCGGGCGAGGCCGGGCACCTGTCCAGCTGGGCCGGCCTCGGGCGGCGCTCGCCGCTGGTGGCCGGCGTGTTCGCCTTCTTCCTGCTGGCGTTCGCCGGTATCCCGCTGACCAGCGGGTTCACCGGGAAGTTCGCGGTGTTCCAGGCGGCCATCGCCGGTGGTGCGACCCCGCTGGTGATCGTGGGCGTGATCGCCAGTGCCGTCGCCGCGTTCTTCTACGTCCGGGTGATCGTGCTCATGTTCTTCAGCGACCCGGCCCCGGCCGGTCCCGCGGTGGTGACGGTGGTCGACCCCCGGGGTGTTCACCGGGGCGGCCGTGGCCATCGGGGTGATCACCACGCTGGTGTTCGGTATCTACCCCCAGCCCCTGCTCAACCTGGCGAACCATGCGGCCGCGCACCTGTTCGTCCGCTGACCTGCCCGGGGCGCGTGCGCGTTCCGGGCCGGCCGGCGGGGTGTCCGGATACCTCGCAGGGGGCATATTCGGGACGGCGGTAGCTTGGGCCTGGCGCGAGGATGGCCTCGCCCGCCCGGGTCACGTCCGACCGAGGCGGTCCGTGACCGCCGCGATGACCGATGACCAGGAGCCCGATTGATCGCCGCCGTCCCTGTGGAGCTGACCGACGCCGCGCTGGCCGCGGAGGTCGTTGACGGGCTTGCCCTGGTCGAGAAGCAGCTGGCCGACGCCACCCAGTCCGAGGAGGAACTGCTGGCCGAGGCGTCCACCCACCTGCTGGAGGCCGGCGGGAAACGGTTCCGGGCCACCCTGGTCCTGCTCGCCTCGCAGTTCGGCAATCCCCGCGATCCGCGCGTGATCTCGGCCGCGACCGCGGTCGAGCTGACCCATCTGGCCACCCTGTACCACGACGACGTGATGGACGAGGCGGCCATCCGCCGCGGCCACCAGAGCGCCAACTCCCGGTGGACCAACACGATCGCGATCCTGACCGGCGACTTCCTGTTCGCCCGGGCCTCGCAGATCCTGGCCTCGCTCGGCCCGGAGGCGGTCGGCATCCAGGCGGACACGTTCACCCGGCTGGTGAGCGGGCAGATCGCGGAGACCATCGGGCCCCGGCCCGGCCAGGACCCGCTGCAGCACTACCTGCGCGTGGTGAAGGACAAGACCGCGTCGCTGGTGGCCACGGCCGGCCAGTTCGGGGCCATGTACTCCGATGCCCCGGCCGAGGTGGTGGCCCGGATCCAGCCGGCCTGCGAGGCGATCGGCGTCGCCTGGCAGCTGTCCGACGACATCCTCGACGTGGCCAGCGAGTCCGAGCAGTCCGGCAAGACACCCGGCACGGACCTGCGGGAAGGCGTGCGCAGCCTGCCCGTGCTGCACGCGCTGGGCGCCAGCCGCCCGGCCGACGCGCGGCTGCTGGACCTGCTGGCCTCCGCCGACCTGACCGACCCGGGCCTGCACGCGGAAGCGCTGGGCCTGCTGCGGGCCAACCCGGCGATGGCGCAGGCCCGGGCGGACCTGCGGCACTGGTCGGCTGTGGCCCGTGAGCAGATCGCCGGCCTGCCCGACGTCCCGGCCCGCGCCGCGTTCGAGGGCCTGTGCGAGTACGTCGTCGAGCGCACCGGTTAGCTGCTAGCGTAGCCCGGGGGGGCGACCCCCGGAACCCCCCGCGATCGCTGACTCGGAGGGGACACGGCTTCGCCGCGCCCCGCCTCGCCAGCCAATGCCCGGGGGGCGACCCCCCGGTCCCCCCGCGACGCTGGCTCGCGGGCTCGGCGAGGACCCGGCTCCGCCGCGCCTCCCCTCGCCGTGCGAAGCCGAAGCCAGTACCCGACGGGGAACAGCCGCACGTTCAGGTGCTCGTCCACCAGCCCCCACAGCCCGCGGCGGGCGAACAGGGCGATGAGGATCGCGACCAGGCCCAGGATGATCAGGTACCACGCGTTGTACGAGGCCAGCGTCTGCTGCAGCACCAGGTACACGATGGTGCCGATGATCGGCCCCTCGATCGTGCCCAGCCCGCCGATGATGGTCGCGAACGCCATCTCCGCGGTCCACTGCACGCTGAACACCGCGCTCGGCTGCACCTGGAGCTGGCTGATCGCCAGCAGCGCGCCCGCGGCGCCGCAGCCGGCCCCCGCCACCACGAACACCAGCAGCCGGGCCAGGCCGACCCGCGCGCCGGAGCTGCGCGCGGCCACCTCGTCGTCGCGGATGGCGGTGAGCACCAGGCCGAGCCTGCCGCGCAGCAGCAGGTAGATGGCGGCCAGCGTCAGCACCGTGACGGCCAGCCCGGCCCAGTAGGTGTAGGCGGTGAGCAGCGTCGGGCTGAACCCGCCCAGGCCGGGCAGCGGCATGCCGGTCCCGCCGCCGATCGAGGAGAACTTCTCGATGATGAGCATGATGGTCGCGGCGAGCACCCAGGTGGCGATCGCGAAGTACCCGCTGCGCAGCCGGGAGACCAGCCACCACAGCGGCAGCGCCGCCACGCCGCAGCCGATCGCGGCGACCGGCAGCGCGGCGAACGGCGAGGTGCCGTGGATGGCGAGGATCAGCACGAAGTAGGCGCCGAGCCCCACGAACGCCTGCTGCCCCACCGACACCAGGCCGGCGTAGCCCGCCAGCAGGTTCCACATGCTCGCCATCGTGAGCACGATGAACCCCTGCACCAGGATGGCGGTGGTGCCCGAGTACACGATGTAGGGGAGCATCGCGAGCACCACGACGACGATCAGCGCGCCCGCCGCGGTCCAGGCCACGTTCCTGCGCGACCGGGTGACCCGGAATCCTTCGGCCGGGCGGGCGGTGGTTTCCGTGACCATGCTCACGACTGTGCCCTCCGGGTGATCAGGCCCTGCGGGCGCAGCACGAGCACGGCGAGGAAGACGATGAACCCGGCGAGGAGCTCGTCGGAGATGTTGATCTGGGCGCCGATCTGCTGGGCCACGCCCAGCACCACGCCGCCGAGCAGGGTGCCCCACAGGGAGCCGAGCCCGCCGATCACCACCGCCGCGAACGCGAACAGCAGGATCGTGTCGGTGCCCGTGGTCGGCGAGAGCTGGGAGTACATGCCGTAGGCGATGCCGCCCAGGGCCACGGTGCCGAAGGCCAGCGCCGCCGCGATGCCGAACACGTGCCGGTAGTCCGCCCCGGCCAGCTGCGCCGCCTCCCGGTCGTCGGCGACCGCGCGGATCAGGCGGCCGTACCTGGACGCGGACAGGAAGTACTGCAGCCCGAGCAGCACGACCACGGCGACCGCGAAGACGACCACGAGCAGGTAGCCGATCTGGATCTGCGAGCCGATCGTGAAGGAGCCGCTCACCAGGGGCAGCCCGGTGCCGATCGCGCGGCTGTTGGCGCGTGAAGAACTGGAGCAGGCCGTTCTCGATCACCACCGACAGGCCGAAGGTGACCATCAGCGTGGTGAGCACGCTGCGGTCGAGCGCGCCCTGGATGACCGTGCGCTGCAGCACGTAGCCGAGCAGCGCCATCACCGGGACCACGATGAGGAAGGACCAGAGCACCGGGATGTGGGTGACGGTGATGACGCCGATCGCGATGTAGCCCGCGACCACCGCGAGGTCGCCGTGCGCGAGGTTCACGACCTTCATCACCCCGAACATCAGCGACAGCCCGCAGGCGAACAGCGCATACAGCCCGCCGGTCAGCACCCCTTGGATGATGGCGTTGACCCAGGCCATTACGGCTCGCTCCCTTCGCCGGGCTGGCTGGCGGGACGAGGCGGCGGGCGGCCAGGCCGAAGTAGGCCGCCTCGACCTGGTCCGCGGTGACGTCGGCGGGCCTGCCTTCCAGGGTGGTCCGGCCCTCCAGCAGGCACTGGATGTGCGAGGCCACCCGCAGGGCCTGGCTCACGTCCTGCTCGACGAGCAGCACGGTGAGGCCGGTGGCCAGGATCTGCGGCAGCATGCCGTAGATGCGCTGGACGACCACGGGGGCCAGGCCGAGCGACAGCTCGTCGAGCAGCAGCACGCGGGGGTTGGCGACCAGGGCCCGGCCGATGGCGACCGTCTGCTGCTCACCGCCGGACAGCTGGGCGGTGAGCTGGTTGCGGCGCTCCCGCATCCAGCCGAACATCTGGTACACCCGCTCGATGGTCCACGGGCCCGGCCGCGCGTAGCGGCGCCGACCTGCAGATTCTCCTCGACGGACAGCGACCCGAACAGCCGCCTGCCCTCCGGCACCATGACGATCCCCTGCCTGGCCCGGCGCTCGGGCCGCAGCCCGGTCACGTCCTTGCCGTCGAACCGGATCGAGCCCGTCGTCGGGTGGTGCAGGCCGGCGATCGTGCGCAGCAGCGTCGACTTGCCCGCGCCGTTCGCGCCGATGATCGCGTAGACCTCGCCGGGGAACACCCGCAGCGAGATCGCGTCCAGGGCCCGGAGCTGCCCGTGGTGCACGACCAGGTCGCTGACCTCCAGCAGCGGAGTGCCGGTTTCCGCTCGTTCCCCGGCCACCTCCCCGTCCCCCTTCACTCCGGTCCGGTCACGGCTCGCCTCCGTTCCCGGCCCGCCGTCCCGTCCCCCTCGGCGCGTCGGGGGTGCCTCCAGGGACCCGCCGGCCAGCGCCGCGGTGACCTCGGTGCCGAGGAAGACCTCGCGGACCGCGGGGTCGGCCAGCACCGTGGCCGGCGTCGCCGTCGCCGACGAACTTGCCGCCGGTCAGGCAGATCAGCCGGCTCACCACGGGGGTGAGCGCGCGCACCACGTGCTCGATCCAGATCACCGCGGTGCCCTCGGCGTTGACCTCGCGGACGATCTCGACCAGCTGGGCGACCTCGGGGTCGGTGAGGCCGCCGGCCACCTCGTCGAGCAGCAGCAGCGTGGGCTGCGTGGCCAGGGCGCGGGCCAGTTCCAGCCGCTTGCGCTGCAGCAGGCCGAGCCGCTCGGCGGGCACGTTCGCCTGGCCGGACATGCCGGTCCGCTCCAGCGCCGCGACCGCGGCCGCGTAGCTGGCCCGCCGCCGCAGCCCGCCGCCCTGCTGGGCGGCGACGAGCAGGTTCTCGAACACGGTCATGTCCCCGAACGGCCGCGGCACCTGGTAGGTGCGGCCGACGCCCAGCCTGCACCGCGCGGCCGCGTCCAGCCTGGTGACCGTGCGCCCGGCGAAGCGGATCTCGCCCCCGCCGGGGGCGAGATCCCCGGAGATGAGGCCGAACAGGCTGGTCTTGCCAGCGCCGTTCGGCCCCACGATCCCGCCACCGTGTCGCCGGGCCCGACGGCCAGCGACAGGTCCTCCGCGATGACGACCCGGCCGAACCGTTTCGTCACGTGGTCGAGCTCAAGCAGCGGGCTCGGTCATCCGGTCACTGGTTAGTCGGCTTCAGGTCGGCGGTGATCTTCGCGTCCGGCTGCAGCGTGTTGTCCACGACCTGCATCTCCAGCGGGTACTTGGTGCCCTTCTGCCACTGCACGCCGACCGGCGGGGTGATCGCCACGCCCGGCGCGGGGCCGCCCGAGGCGAAGTTCAGCGGCCCGGCCAGCGCCTGGATGTTCACCTTGTGGATGGCGTCGGCGACCTCGGTCTTGTCGTGCGGGTCGCTCACCAGGTGAGGGCCGCGTGGGCGGCCTCGAAGAGGCTGTAGTTGCTGATGTTGGAGTTCCACTGCCCGCCCGTGGCTGGCCTCGAACTCGTTGGCCATCTGCTGGCAGGTCTCCCCGGTGAACGAGGACTTCCACGGCAGCGACGGCGCCCACCAGGCGTCGGTGGCCACGTTGTACGCCAGGGGGCCGAGCGCGTAGGCGTCGGGCGGGAACAGCAGCACCTTGGCCACGGTGGCCAGCTTCGGCTTGAAGCCCTGCTGCACCGACTGCTTCCACATGGTGGCGAAGTCGGGCGGCAGCGGCACGTTGGTGAAGAAGTCGGCGCCGGCCGACTTGAACTGGGAGATCATCGAGGAGTAGTTCGTGGTCCCGTCGGGGTAGGGCGAGGACATGACGAACTTGTAGCCCGCGGCCTCGGCGATCGGCGGGAACACCGCGCGGAACGCGTTGCCGTCCGAGTCGTTGGGGAACGCGGCGGCGACCACCTTGTTGGTGTGCAGCTGGGCGTGGATCCGGTCCCACATCGGGATGAAGGCCTTGACCAGGTGCTCGGCGCCGAGGAAGTACATCACCACGTACTTGGGCTTGAGCGTCGGCTTCTGCGGGTTGCCCCCGAGGTTGACGTACCAGGACTCCCACGGGATGTTCGCGCAGATCAGCGGCGTGTGCAGCGATTCGGCCTGGCTGGCTACCGCGTTGACGGTCTCCGGCGTGGACGACGCCAGCAGCAGGTCCACGCCGTCGTTCAGGATGGCCGTCTTGGCCAGGTCCCCGGCCCGGGTGGGGCTGGACTGGGTGTCGTAGGACTTGATCGTGACCGGGTAGGTCTTGCCGCCGATCTTGAACCCGCTCTTGTACGGGGTGGTCTGCTTGATCTTGGAGATCACCCAGTTGTCCGGCGCGCCGAACCCGGCCAGGGAGCCGGTCAGCGGGTGGATCCAGCCGATGGTGATGCCCTTGGTGCCGCCCGAGCTGGCACCCTTGATGCCGGAGCTGCACGCCTCCAGCAGCCCGCCGCCCCCCACGACCACCGCGCCCGTGCCTGCCGCGCGCAGCAGGCCGCGCCGGCTGATGCCGCCGGCCTGGCTGGTTCTACCGGATTGCCCAGTCTGGTCACTCATCTGTCATCGATCTCCTTGTGAGGTCGTATCGCAGAGGCGGGACCGTGCGGCGGCGGGGACCGTGCCGCAGCCGGTCCCCTTCAGGAAGGGGCGTCTGGTGATCTGCAGATGCTCAGGGCCACGCCGCTCGTTTCCTGACGCGCCATTCCGTCTCCTCGACGTCAGCGCCCGTCGCACACGGCGTCCGAGACACCGGCGTCCGAGGCCCACCTTCAAACCACGCCCAGCCCAGGGAAGGGCATTGCGGGATCCTAGTGTGCGCTTGGCGTACGGCTATGCGCAATACGGATATACGCAATGGAGAAATTTCCTCTTCCTCGACCACCGCGTCCGCAGTGAGTCCCGGCGCGGTGAACGCTAGCATCTGCCCGGTGCGGCTGGCCAAGGTCTGTAACAAGGTCATTACAGATGCTTTGCGGCCCCGGGCGGGGCGCCGCGGACGGCGTGAACCGGCGCCGGCGCCTGCGCCGCCGCGGCAGCCGGCCCGCAGGCCACAGCACTCATGGGTCCAGGTCAGGACCTATGTCCCTGGCGGGGACCGTCCGGGCGCGGGTTTCATGGCCGGAAAGAGGCCTCGGGCGGGGCGGGCACGGCGGGACGGCGGCATGGCGGCACGGAAAGCCTGCGCCGCACCACACCGCGCCGCGCCGCGCCGGGGCGTAATCACGAGATCTGGGGGGACCGGCGACATGGCACTTGGTTTCTACTTCGCACCTAGCTCGTTCACGCCGTCACGGTATGACGAGACGATCAAGCGACTCGAAGAGGCTGGTGCCGGGGCACCTCGCGGCCGGCTCTACCACGTGGCTCTCGAATCGGACGGCCTGATCCAGGTGTTCGACGTCTGGGAGTCTGAGGAGTCATTCCAGGCCTTCGGGGCGACGCTGCTGCCGATCATGGCCGAGCTGGGCGCCGATCCTGGCCAGCCGCAGGTCTCGCCCGTCCGCAACATCATCAAGGGCTGAGGCCCGCAGGCCCGGCCGGCGCTGCGGGGGGCGCGCCGGCCGCGCCGGCGCCGGGCAGGCCCGCTCGGTCCCGGGGACGTTACCCCGATAGCGGATCATGGTGAGATGAGCTTCCCCGCCAGCAACTCGCCCAGCACGTGGTTCGTCACGGGAGCTTCCCGCGGGTTCGGCCGGGAGCTGGCCGAGCAGCTGCTCGCCCGGGGCGACCGGGTAGCCGCCACGCTGCGCCAGGCCAGCCAGCTGGACGACCTGGCCGCCCAGTACGGGGACCGGCTGTGGGTGCGCGCCCTCGATGTCACCGACACCGGGCAGATGCGGCGCGTCGTCCGGCAGGCGTTCGCCGACCTTGGGCGGGTCGACGTGGTGGTCTCCAACGCGGGCTACGGCGTGTTCGGCGCCGCCGAGGACCTCACCGACGCCCAGGTGGAGGCGGTGATCTCCACCAACCTGACCGCCTCGATCCAGCTCGCCCGGGCGGTCCTGCCCTACCTGCGGTCCCAGGGCGGCGGCCTGCTGATGCAGATGTCGAGCATGGGCGGCCACATCGCGTTCCCCGCGTTCTCGATGTACCACGCGACCAAATGGGGCATCGAGGGGTTCTACGAGGCGCTGGCCGCGGAGGTCGAGCCATTCGGGATCCGCACCATGCTGGTCGAGCCCGGGATGATCCGCACCAGCTTCTACCAGGCGGCCACCCGGGTCCCGGCCAGCCCGGCGTACCAGGGCACGCCGGTCGACCGGGATGCGCTTCCGGTCGAGGAGATGCCCGGTGACCAGGCCAAGGTGGTCGCGGTCATGATCGATGCCGCCCTGTCGCCGGATCCGCCCCGCCGGCTACTGCTCGGGTCGGACGCGTACCGCCTGGTCCATGAGGCGCTCGCCGCCCGGCTGGCCGACGTCGAGGCCCAGCGGGATCTGGCGCCCTCCACGGACGTGGACGGCTGGCTGCCCGCCCCCCCTGACCTCGGGCCGCGCCGCTAGCCGCGACGGCGGCCGAACACGAAGTAGGCCAGCGGCGCGAGCCCGGCCGAGTTCACGATCGTCACCGCCGGGATCCACATCCATTTCGAGCCCGGATCTCGCTGGCCGGGCGGCGCTTGATATCCACGAGGGCGGCGGCCTTGAGGCTGGTTTCCACGGCCGCCCCGACGATGATCAGCCGCCGGGTGCCCGGGCTGAGCTCGCTCCACTTTTTTCCGGCCACGACACCCTCGCTTCCCTGGCACCGACCTGCCGGGCTGACCCAGGCGGGCTGCCCCGTGCTGGGTGACCGCTGCTGGGATGAACTGTACATCGGGGCGGGCTACTGCTCCCGGTCGCGGCGGAGCCGCTCCAGCACCCCGTCTGGGCTCTCCGTGGTGACCCGGATCATGGCGCGGACCGCGTCCGCCAGCGCGATGCGGGGGACATCCAGCTCGATCGCGGCCGAGTGCGCCCACAAGGTGAGCTCCCGGTAGAGCTCCGGGCTCAGGTCGAGCGTGATCCGGACGGGCTTCGACCGGATCGCCGTCTTGCCGGCCGGGGCGGCCCCGGGTTCCGTGCGCCTGGTGGCGGCGGCCGCCATCTGCGCTTTGCGTCGCTCCCGCTCCGTTGTCATGACTGCACCTTCCCGAGGGGGACGCAACGCTCGATGAGGTCGTGGGCCACGCCGCGCCACACGTCGCGGCCTAGCTCGGGAATCGGGACGCCAAAACTCTGGGCGTAGACCTCACGCCGCGGCACCGCCGTCCGCAGCACGTCATAGCCCAGGCTCTCCAGCACCTCCCGGGCGCTGGTGGTGGAGTGCGCCCGGGTGATGCAGCGGTTCAGCAGCACGGCGGCCCGCGCGGGCCGCTCGCGGAACGCCTCGACCTCGGTGATCTCCTCCCGCACCGGCGTGGTGCGGTTGATCTCGATCGGGCTCGGTGCGCAGGGGATGAGGATCTCGTCGACGTACCGCATGGCCGACCGGGCAATGCCCGCGTGGTCTTCCAGCTGCGGGGCGTCGATGATCACCACGTCGTCGGGGTGCGCGATCTCGGCGACCCGCTGGTGCAGGCTGCGGGACGGCAGGGCCACCATCCGGAACGGGAAGGCCATCCGCGGCGGCAGCCCCGGGTCCATGGCGGCGAGGTCGGACCACTCCAGGGCGCTGCCCGACGGGTCCGCGTCCACGAGCAGGACGGTCCTCCCCGCCTGGGCGAAAATGTGTGCCAGCCAGACCGCCGAGGTGGTCTTGCCCGTGCCCGGCTTGAGGTTGAGCAGGGCGACACTGAGAGCCGGCATGAACGCAGTATTGCAGTGCCTACGGCATTACGGAAGCGGGTCCGCGGCATGTGATCCGCAAGCGGCGGGGCCGGGCCGGGAAACGGGAGGTTTCCACAAGACTACGGATATTATCCCGCAGTTCGTGTGCTGGCCGCGATGGATTTACCCACAGGCTGTGGACCGCGCACGGCCGGCTTTAACCTCTGCAGCGGCGCGGCGCCCCGCCATCGCTGCAGCGTACGGGCCAGGACGCAGCGTTCGCTGGGTCGGCAGGCAGACCGGGCGGTCCCCTTGATGGGCCTGCGGCGCCGGCCCGGCGGCCGCCGCCGCGGCGCCGTTCAGCGGCCCCGGCCCGCCAGTTCGCGGCAGGCCGGAAACCGTCCGCACGCCCGGGCATAATGACCCCATGTCTGACTCGATCAAGCTCGGCTCGGTCGCGCTCGACTGCCCCGACGCGGGCCAGCTCGCCTCGTTCTACGCCGAGATCACGGGCGGGAAGGTCACCCACCTCGACGCGGAGTGGGCCACGGTCCAGGGCCCGGGGGGCCGCATCGACTTCCAGACGGCGCCGGGCTACGTCCCGCCGCGCTGGCCCGACCCGGCCTCGTCCATGCAGGCGCACCTGGACTTCGACGTCGAGGACGCGGATGCGGCTGAGGTGCGGGTCCTGGCGGCCGGCGCCACGAAATTCAGCGTCCAGCCGGGCGAGCACTTCCGCGTGTACGCCGACCCGGCCGGCCACCCCTTCTGCCTGTGCACCACGGACGTCGTCCCGGGCCCGGCCTGACCCGGGCCCCATCCGGGGAGCCGCGGCAGCCCAGGCGGTGAACCGGGGTTCCCGGCCCAGCTCAGGCTGATGGTGGAACGGATGAATGGCCTGAGGCCGCCCGGTGGTGGCCCGCCGGGCTGGTCGGCGCGGTCTGCACCTCAGCTGGCGCCGCTTGGCCATCCCGGTCACGGAGGCAGGGGGTGGGAGTGCGTTCCGCGGCCGCGGACACCCGACTATCCATAACGGTCTTCATGGGGCAGCGGGACCGGCTGGCCTGGGCTGGCGTGGCTGGTACACGCCGACCAGCACCCCGTACCGGGCCGCGCCATCGCCCGCGTCTTCCAGGCCGCCCACGAGGTCGTTCAGCGTGCTGGCCAGCCGCCGGGCCTGATCGGCGGTGAGCCGGATGTTCCGCAGCACCAGGAGCGGTTCCGCCGCGGCGGTGGCCATCTCGTCGGCCACGGCCTGGAGCATGACGCCGGCCTGCGCGGTCCTCTCGCCGCCGGGGAGCTCGAGCCGGCGGGCGGTGCGCTGGTAGTACTGCTCGGTCCCGCCGCGTACCTGCCGGGTGTGCGTGACCGCCACCAGGCCGGCCTCGCGCAGCACCTTGAGGTGGTGCGCGATGTTCCCCTTGTGGCTGCCCAGGGCCGTGGCCAGCTGGCTGATGGTCGCCGGGTGCTGGCCCAGCGCGAACAGCAGCCGGTGCCGTAGCGGATGCCCGAGGGCCCGGTACTGGTCGGGGGAGGTGATGGTCAGCCGCTCGTCGGGTGGCTCGCCGGATACGCTCACGAAGTTAAGTGTCTAATACTCTTGACGCTTTTTCAATGGGCGTGCTGTACTGCCTGCAGCCCGGCCACCCTGACCCGGCCGGGCCCAGTGGAGGATTCGATGCAGCAGGCAGACATCACCTCGATCACCCGTGAGCTGGCCGGGCTGGTCGCGGAGCGCTACGTGTTTCCCGGCCTCGCGGCCGAGATCAGCCGGCTCCTGGGCAGCCGGGACGCGGCGAGCCGGCTACGCGGCAGCCCCGGATGAGGCATCACTGGCCACGGCGCTCACCCAGGACCTCCAGTCGGTCAACGGCGACAAGCACCTGCGGCTGCAGTACAGCGCGGCCGAGCTGCCCGAACGCGGCGATGAGGCGGCCGAGGTGGCCGCCATCTCCGGCTACGCGGACCGCACAGCGCGGGGAATCGCCCGGGTCGAGCGGCTCGATGGCAACGTCGGCTACCTCGACCTCAGCCCGCTGCTGTTCCCCGCAGTCCTGGCCGGCGAAGCCGTGGCCGCCGCGATGACGCTCATCGCCCCGGCCGACGCCCTCCTCATCGACCTGCGCCGCTGCCTGGGCGGCACGCCGGACATGGTCGCCATGCTGTGCAGCTACCTGTTCGGCGACGAGCCGGTGCATCTCAACGACCTGATAGACCGGCCGGCTCCGGACGGCACGGCCGGGGTCAGGCAGTTCTGGACGCTGCCCTTCACGCCCGGCCCCCGGTTCGGGCCGGATAAGCCGGTCTTCGTGCTGACCAGCGGCACCACGTTCTCGGGTGGGGAGGAACTGGCCTACGACCTGCAGCAGCTGGGCCGGGCCACCGTGGTCGGCGAGCGCACCCGCGGGGGCGCCCACCCGGTCGAGCGCTTCCGGATCCGCCCGCACCTGCAAGCCAGCATCCCGGTCGGCCGCGCGCTCAGCCCGGTCTCCGGCGGGAACTGGGAAGGCAGCGGCGTTGTGCCGGACGTCGCCGTGCCGGCCAGCGAGGCCCTGGGCGCCGCCTACCAGCGGGCCCTGGATCACGTGCTCTCGCTGGGCGACGAGGGCCCCCGGGGCGAGACAGCCGCCGAAGCGCGGCAGGCCCTGGCGGCTGGCGGCCCGGGCTTGCGTGCCCGCGAGCAGGGGAATCCGGGCCGGTAAGCCGCACCCGGCTGGCACGCCGCGCCCGGGCCGGTCACATGTTGCGCATGCGGACGAAGCGGCGGATGTCATCCTGGCCCGCGAGCAGCGCGGCGCAGACGGCCACGGTCGCGCCGGCCGAGGCCAGCAGCAGGAACTTCTTCATCGTCGTGCCTCCTCATGGGGCTCCCGGCGGGGTATCCGCCGGTGTTTTACGGTGCCGCCGGCCCAGGTCATCACGCGGGCTGGGCGGCGGTGACCCCGTGCCTGATGTAGGCGGTGAGCCGCTGGCCCAGCATGATCGGCACGCTGTACCCGCCGTGGGAGACCGCCAGCCCGTGCCAGTCCGCCGTGGGGGTGACCGTCCAGCCGTGCAGGTCAACTTCGCGGGTCGCGCCCTGCATGACCCGGTCCGCCCGCTCGCCGGCGGAGTGATACCAGGAACTGTCGTCGTTGAGGGCCAGGGCCAGGGCGAACTCGAGGTCCGCTCCGTCGCGCAGCCGGGCCAGGTTGCGCTCGATGCCGATCAGGACCGGGGCGAGGGCCAGGTCAGCGGGAGAGTGGGGGTGGGGTGCGGACATCGGGACCACCGTGCTTCCGGACGGGGAAACTGCGCCACTTCGATAGTCTCTGGGGTCCGCCTGGCGTGCGAGGGACCATGGTCGGGTCCTGGCCCGGCCAACGTCCCGAGTCGGCCGGCCACTGGCCAGCCGGCGTCCCGGGCGGGCCAGCCCGGACCGGGCAGTCCTTCCTACTGGAAAGCTTGGTTCATCTTCCGTTCATTTATGTGTCGGTTCTTCGTTGCTTGGATGACGTACTTTCGTCACGACGAGAGGCTGTGAGCGGGCCATCCTGCGCGCACGAAGGGGTCCTCGGTGGCGGAAACCCAATCTCAGGGCTTGACGAATGCCCTGGATGAGGCGTCGATCAGCCGATTTCATCTCCGGGCGGTCCTGGTCTCCGGCATGGGATTCTTCACCGACGCCTACGACCTGTTCGTCATCGGGATCGCCGCCACGCTGATCAAGCAGCAGTGGCATCTCGGCTCTGGCCGGCTGGCCCTGCTCAACAGCACCATGCTGCTCGCGGCCTTCCTGGGCGCGTTCGTGTTCGGCCGGGTGGCCGACATCCTCGGCCGCAAGCGGGTGTACTGGCTGGTCGCGGCGATCATGGTGGTCGGGGCGCTGGGCTCGGCACTGTCCCCGTCGTTCTGGGTGCTGGTCGTCTTCCGCTTCGTGCTCGGCTTCGGCGTGGGTGGTGACTACCCGGTCAGCGCGGTGCTGATGAGCGAGTACGCCAACCGCCGGGACCGCGGCAAGCTGGTCGGGATGGTGTTCTCCACCCAGGCGCTCGGCCTCATCGTGGGGCCCCTGATCGCCCTGGCGCTGCTCGGCGGAGGCGTCAGCGACAGCCTGGCGTGGCGGATCATGCTGGGGCTCGGGGCGATCCCGGCCGCCGCCGTGGTCTACCTGCGCCGCACGATGCCTGAGTCACCCCGCTACCAGGCCCAGGTCCAGGGCCGCCACACAGAGGCCATCGTCGGCCTCTCCCAGTTCAGCCAGGGCCAGGTGATCGCGAACCCGCTGCCCGCCATCACGCACCGGATGGGCCTGCGGTCGTTCCTGACCAACCGCCGGTGGCTGGTGACGCTGGCCGGCACGGCCGGCTGCTGGTTCCTGCTGGACTACGCCTACTACGGCAACACGATCTCCACACCGCAGATCATCGGGCTGATCTCGCCGAACTCCTCGACCATGACCACGATCGCCATCCAGCTGGCCATCTTCGTGGTGGCCGCAGTGCCGGGCTACCTGCTCGGCATCGCCCGGATGGACCGGATCGGCCACCGGCGGCTCCAGCTGATCGGCTTCGCCGTGATGGCGCTGTGCTTCGCCGTCATCGGCCTGGTGCCGGGGCTGACCACGGCGGTGGCGCCGTTCCTCCTGGTCTACGGGATCAGCTATTTCTTCACCGAGTTCGGCCCGAACATGACCACGTTCGTGATGCCCAGCGAGGTCTTCCCGGTCACCATGCGGGCTACCGGGCACGGCATCTCGGCGGGAATCGGCAAGCTCGGCGCCTTCATCGGCGTGTTCCTCTTCCCGATCCTGTCGTCATCCCTCGGGCTGCGCGGCACGCTCCTGCTCACCGCGGGCGTCTCGGTCCTCGGCCTGGCGCTCACCCGGGTGCTGCCCGAGCCCGCCCGCCAGAGCCTGGATGAGGTGTCCGGCGGCGAGTCCCTGTTCGGCGGCCTGGCTGGCCGCGTGGCCGGCGGTCAGCCTTCGGTGGAATCCGCGTCCGCGGGGCCGCTGTTCGCGGAGGTCTCGTCGGAGCTCCGCCCGGGCGTACCACCGGACCGCGCGGCCTGAGACGGGGTGGCCTGAGATGGGTCGGCCTGGGACGGGGCGGCCTGAGACGGGGCGGCGGTCCCGTTCGGCATCCCGGGCAGGCTGCCCGCGGCGACGGGCAGGGCCACCAGGGAACCTTCCTGCGGCTGGCCCAGCCGGGCCCAGATCCGGTTGAGCTCGTACTGGTAGTACAGCGAGTGCAGCGAGAGGAAGAAGCTGAGCACCAGGCCGATCCAGCCGTTGCAGGATCGTTCCATGCCCGCGTCTTCCTGCATCTGGCCGATCCGCGACCCGGTCTTGTAGATCGACACGTAGGGCGGGACGATGATCAGCCAGCCGACCGTGATCGCGAGCAGGGACAGCACCGGTTCCACGGCGATGTTCTCGTCGAAGTCCCGCGCCTCGCGGTTGATCTTGTACCACCAGACGAAGTGGTAGATACCGAGCGTGAGGAGGGGCCAGACCAGCCAGGTCAGCCAGATGTTCCGGGTCTTGCCCGCGCGCCCGGTCATGCCCGCGGCCCCGAGTGTCCCGTCCTGCGGGCCGGGCTGGCCCGGCCTGGCTGCCCCGTGCGTGCTGTCATAACGTCCCCCGAACGTCGAAGCGTGACCCACCGCGACCACGATGATCTGCAGGTATCACTTTTCGTAATTGTACGATTCTCTGCTGCCATGAGGCGGGGCGGGGCGGGGCGGGGTCGGCAGGCGGCGGGCGGTCAGGCGGGCGAGCCGCCCCGGCCGCCCCCGCCCCCGGGCATTGGCTGACGAGGCGGGGCGCGGCGAAGCCGTGTTCCCTCCGAGTCAGCGATCGCGGGGGGTTCCGGGGGGTCGTCCCCCCGGGCTAGAGCGGAAGCGGTTGATCTCGGCGGCCAGGCCGGGGGCCGCCAGCGCGGACAGGCCGTGGCGCAGCTCGTTGGCCAGTGCGGCGTCCTCGGCCAGGGACAGACCCTCGAGCGCGGACAGGCGGTCGCTGCGCAGGCAGGCCTGGGGCAGCGCGGCGAGCTCACGGGCCAGCGCCTCGGCCGCGCCGCGCGCCTCGCCGGCCGGGACCACCCGGCTGACCAGGCCCATGGCCAGCGCCTCGGCCGCCGGGACGGGCCGGCCGGTGAGGATCAGGTCCAGCGCCCGGCCCAGGCCCACGATCCGGGGTAGCCGGACGGTGCCGCCGTCGATCAGCGGTACGCCCCACCGGCGGCAGAACACCCCGAGCACGGCATCTTCCTCGGCCACCCGCAGGTCACACCAGAGCGCGAGTTCCAGGCCGCCGGCAACCGCGTGCCCGCTGATCGCCGCGATGACCGGCTTGGACAGCCGCATCCGGGTGGGGCCCATCGGGCCGTCGCCGTCCGGCTCGGCCCGGTTCCCCTCCGGGCCGCCGATCGCCTTGAGGTCCGCCCCGGCGCAGAACGTCCCGCCCGCCCCGTACAGCACGGCGGCGCGGGCGCTGTCGTCCGCCTCGAACTCGCGGAAGGCCTCCGCCAGGGCGGCAGCGGCCGGGCCGTCCACCGCGTTGCGCACCGCCGGCCGGTCCAGGATGACTGTGCTGACCGGGCCGTCCCGCTCGACCCGGACGCTCACCGGCCCGGGGCCGGGGCGTGTCCCGCGGATCTCCGGGACCCTTCTAGCCGACCTGCCAGGTGTCCGAGCCGGCCAGCAGCTCGGCCAGGTCGCCTTCGCCCTGCCGGGCCCGGGCCGCGGCGATCTGCTCGGCCATCAGGTCGTCGTAGCTGGCCCGTGGCTGCTGCCGGAACACGCCGATGGGGGTGTGCGCGAAGTCCGCGCTGTCCAGCCGGGACAAGGCGAACGCGTAGGACGGGTCCGCCGCGTGCGCGTCGTGCACGACCAGCGAATCCGGGTCGGCCCCGGCCACGTCCACAGCCTCCAGCGAGCCGGTGCGGCCGAAGCGCAGTCCGCGGCTGCGGTCCGCGCCGAACCGGACCGGCTCACCGTGCTCCAGCCGGATCAGCGTGTCATCCCGCGACTCCGGGCTGGTCAGTGGCACGAATGCGTCGTCGTTGAAGATCGGGCAGTTCTGGTAGATCTCCACGAACGCCGTCCCGCGGTGATCAGCGGCGGCCCGCAGCACGCTGGTCAGGTGCTTGCGGTCGGAGTCGATGGTGCGGGCCACGAAGCTGGCCTCGGCGCCGAGCGCGAGGGAGACCGGGTTGAACGGGGTGTCCAGCGAGCCGAACGGTGTCGACTTGGTCACCTTGCCCTGCTCCGACGTCGGCGAGTACTGGCCCTTGGTCAGCCCGTAGATGCGGTTGTTGAACAGCAGGATCTTAATGTTCACGTTCCGCCGCAGCGCGTGGATGAGGTGGTTGCCGCCGATCGACAGCGCGTCGCCGTCCCCGGTGATCACCCACACCGACAGGTCGGGGCGGGAGGCGGCCAGCCCGGTCGCGATGGCCGGCGCGCGCCCGTGGATGGAGTGCATCCCGTAGCTGTCCACGTAGTACGGCAGCCGGGACGAGCACCCGATACCCGAGATCATCACCAGGTTCTCCCGGGGGATCTCCAGCTCGGGCAGGAACGACTGGAACGCGGCCAGGATGGCGTAGTCACCGCACCCGGGGCACCAGCGCACTTCCTGGTCGGACTTGAAGTCCTTGGTGCCGAGCTTCTCGTCGGCCACCGGCACCAGGGTCAGCGAGGCCGGCCTGCGGCCAGCCTCCAGCGCCCCGTCGTCAGCCCCGCCGTGTGCACCGTTAGACATTGTCGATCACATCCTGGATCACGCCGGCCAGTTCGGCGGCACGGAACGGGAGTCCGCGCACCCGGTTGTAGGAGATCACGTCGGTCAGGTAGCGCCCGCGCAGCACGAGCGAGAGCTGCCCCAGGTTGATCTCCGGGACCAGCACCTTGTCGTAGCTGGCCAGGACGTCGCCGAGGTTGGCCGGGAACGGGGACAGGTTGCGCAGGTGGGCCTGGGCCACCGAGCCACCCGCCACCCGGATGCGGCGCACGGCGGCGCCGATGGATCCGAACGTGGATCCCCAGCCCAGTACCAGCACCCTGGCCTGGCCATCCGGGTCGTCCACGGTGAGCGGCCCGATGTCGGCCGCGATGCCGTCGACCTTCGCCTGCCGCAGCCGGACCATCCGGTCGTGGTTGCCGGCGTCGTAGGAGATGGTGCCGGTGCCGTCCGCCTTCTCGATCCCGCCGATGCGGTGTTCCAGGCCGGGGGTGCCCGGAATGGCCCACGGCCGGGCCAGGGTGTCCGGGTTCCGCTGGTAGGGCCGGAAGTCGGGCTTGCCGCCGTCCGCGCTGCTCCATTCGCCGGGGCTGGAGAAGGAGAACTCGTCCCGCAGCTTCGGCAGGCCGGCCGGGTCGGGGATGCGCCAGGGCTCCGAGCCGTTGGCCAGGTAGCCGTCGGACAGGATGATCACGGGAGTGCGGTACTTGGTGGCGATCCGCACCGCTTCCAGGGCGATCTCGAAGCAGTCCGACGGGGTGGCTGGGGCCAGCACCGCGACCGGGGACTCCCCGTTCCGGCCGTACAGCGCCATCAGCAGGTCGGCCTGCTCGGTCTTGGTCGGCATCCCGGTGGACGGCCCGGCCCGCTGGACGTCGATGACGATCAGCGGGAGTTCGAGGGAGACCGCCAGGCCGATGGTCTCCGCCTTGAGGGCCATGCCCGGCCCCGACGTGCTGGTCACCCCCAGCGCCCCGCCGAAGGACGCGCCGAGCGCCGCGCCGACGCCGGAGATCTCGTCCTCGGCCTGGAACGTGCGGACCCCGAACCGCTTGTGCTTGGACAGCTCATGCAGGATGTCCGAGGCCGGCGTGATCGGGTAGGCGCCCAGGAACAGGGGCAGCCCGGACCGCCGGGACGCGGCGACCAGGCCGTAGGACAGGGCGCTGTTGCCGGTGATGTTCCGGTAGGTGCCCGGGGCCAGGGTCGCGGGCTTGACCTCGTACTGGACCGAGAAGGCCTCGGTGGTCTCGCCGAAGTTCCAGCCAGCCTGGAAGGCGGTGATGTTCGCCTTCATGATCTCGGGCTTGTTCGCGAACTTCGACTTCAGGAACTTGAGCGTGCCCTCCAGCGGCCGGTTGTAGAGCCAGGAGAGCAGCCCGAGCGCGAACATGTTCTTGGCCCGCTCGGCTTCCTTGCGGGAGACGTCGATCTCCTCGAGGGCCTTGACCGTCATCGACGTGACCGCCACCGCGTGCACGTTGTAGCCGGACAGCGAGCCATCCTCCAGCGGGTTGGCCGCGTAGCCGACCCGGGTGAGGTTGCGCTTGGTGAACTCGTCGGTGTTGGCGATGATGTCCGCGCCGCGTGGCACGTCGGCCAGATTGGCCTTGAGCGCGGCCGGGTTCATCGCGACGAGCACGTCCGGCGCGTCACCCGGGGTCAGGATGTCGTGGTCGGCGAAGTGCAGCTGGAAACTGGATACCCCGGGGAGCGTCCCGGCAGGAGCCCGGATCTCGGCGGGGAAATTAGGCAGAGTTGAGAGATCGTTGCCGAACGCGGCCGTCTCCTGGGTGAAACGGTCGCCGGCAAGTTGCATGCCGTCACCTGAGTCACCAGCGAAGCGGATTATGACGCGATCGAGCTGCTGGACCTGCTTGGTCACAGTCGGAGAACCTCCTCGGCGCGCCACGAGCCGGCGCCCTAGAGGCGGAGCGAGGCCAGCGAACGCCGCACCCGGCACGCACCGCGTCCGGGGCTGAGTTGGGATTGGTTCAATGTTACAGCGCTGTTGCGCTGCTCCACGGCACACGGGGGTTCCGCTAATAAGTAGTGACCTATCTCACACCAACCTGGTTCGGCTGGCGCGTGCGGAAGCCCGATGGCGCCGTGGAGAACATCGGGCTATCCCGTATGACGTCCCGCGGGGCGCCCCGGTTCACCAGGGGATGCCTTCTGGCCGGGCCCGGGTACCCTGGGCCGGTGGCTGCCGTGGATCTGCCCGCACCGCGTGCTGGCCGCGACCCCAGCGCGGCCGCCGGCCTGGGTACCGCGGCCGCCGGCGTGGGTACCGCGGCCGCCGGCACTGTCGTGGTGGACACGGCCCGGGGCTACGCGCTGTGGGTCTTCGACGCCGGGCTGGCCTGCTGCGCGGTCGAGTGCGCCGCCGCCCTGAGCCGGGTCAGCGGCGCGCCAGGTTCGGCCGGGGCGGCCCCGGAGGCTCGGGCCAGCGTGTTCATCGTGGCCGGCACGGTCACGGACAAGCTCGCGCCGCTGGTGCTCCGCGCCTACCAGCAGGTGCCGGATCCCAAGTGGGTCATGTCCTTCGGTGCCTGCTCCAACAGCGGCGGCCCGTACTGGGACTCCTACTGCGTGACCAAGGGCGTGGACCAGATCATCCCGGTCAACGTCTACGTCCCCGGCTGCCCGCCCCGGCCGGAGGCGCTGCTGCACGGCCTGGACGTGCTCGCCCAGCGGCACCCCGCCGCCGGCCCCCGGCCGGGTCCCCGTGACCCGGGCCCCGGCCCTGGCCCCCGCCGCGATCGCGGACCGGATCCGGGCCGCCGTGGGCGTCGAGGTGGACCACGAAACCGGCCCGGGCATGGTCACGGTGACAGTGCCCCCGCAGGCCTGGGCGGCCGCGCTGGCCTGCGCCCGGGACGAGCTGGGCTGCGACTTCTTCGACTGGCTGACCGGGGTGGACGAGCTGGACGCCGGGGTGGCCGTGCTGGCGCATGTGTACTCCCTGGAAAGGCGGCACCACCTCATGCTGCGCACCCTGCTGGCCGATGGGCAGGGACTGGCCACGGCCACGGGCCTCTACCGCGGTGCGGCGTGGCACGAACGCGAAACGCACGAGATGTTCGGCGTGCTGTTCGAGGGGCACCCCGGACTCGAGCCCCTGCTGCTCCCCGATGGCTTCGAACAGGTGCCGTTGCGGAAGAATTTTGTCCTCGCCGCGCGGCGCGACCGCGACTGGCCGGGCGCGAAGGAGCCGGGGGAGGCCGCTGGTGCCCGGGGGCGCCGCCGGCCGCCGGCGCCTGCCATTCACGACGGGTGGCCCGCCTCGTGACCGCTGACCTGCCCGCCCGCAGCCGCGGGGTGATCGGGCTCCTCGAGGAGAACTGCACCGTGTGCATGCTGTGCGCGCGGGAGTGCCCGGACTGGTGCATCTACATCGAGTCGCACAAGGAGCCGGTGCCCAGTGCTCAGGAGTCCACTGCTCAGGCGGCCAGTGCCCAGGAGCCCGGTGTGCCGGGGACTGGCGTGCCGGGGACTGGCCGGGGCCGTCCGCGGGTCCGGAACGCGCTGGACCGGTTCGCCATCGACTTCTCGCTGTGCATGTACTGCGGGATCTGCATCGAGGTCTGCCCGTATGACGCGCTGTTCTGGTCCCCCGAGTTCAGCTACGCCGAGCCGGACCTGCGCGACCTGACCCACGAGCGCGGGCGGTTGCGGACCTGGATGCAGACCGTGCCGCCGCCGCCCGCGCATGATCCGGGCGCGCCGACGCCGAAGGAGCGGCTGGCGGTGCAGGCCGCCGACGGCGGCTCCGGGGCGGGGCTCCGGGGCACGTCCTAGCCGCGGCGGGCGCTGCGCGCCGACGGGGCGGCGCTGTGTAGCCGCGGGTTCCTGGCTGGCGGGCGCTGGCTAGCGGCGGTCCCCGGCCAGCGGGCGCCGTCTAGCGGAAGTTGACGAACTGCAGCGCGACGTCGAGTTCCTTGCCCTTGACCAGCGAGATCACGGCCTGAAGATCATCCTTCTTCTTCGACGAGACACGGAGTTCCTCGCCCTGGACCTGAGCGCGGACCCCCTTCGGCCCCTCGTCGCGGATGATCTTGCCGATCTTCTTGGCATCCTCCTGCGTGATGCCCTCTTTGAGCTGGATCCCGATCCGGTACTCCTTGCCCGAGGGCTTCGGGTCGGCCGCGTCCACGATCTTCAGCGAGACCTGGCGCCGGACCAGCTTGTCCTTGAACAGGTCGAGCACGGCCTTGGCCCGTTCCTCGCTGTTGGCCCGGATCTCCACGCCATGGTCCCCGGACCAGCTGATGGATGCGCCGACCCCGCGGAAGTCGAAGCGGGTCGCGATCTCCTTGGCCGTCTGGTTGAGGGCGTTGTCAACTTCCTGGCGGTCGATCTTGCTGACGATGTCGAAGCTGCTGTCTGCCATGCACGGCTCCTTTCCCGTCGGTTGTGCACGCCGGTAGAAGACTGAAGTTAGGACACGTCGGTGAAACACCGAGACCTGAGGCTACTGCGCCGCCGGGGAGCGGGGGGAATCCGCCGCGCGCCGCCCGCCTTCCCGGGCGGCCCGCAGGGGCTGGCCAGGGCCAGGTTGGCGATGGGACGAGAACCCCCGCTGTCCGCTATCCTTCACTGTGCTGTCCTCAGCGATGGCGCACGGCAGGTTGCCCGAGTGGCCAAAGGGAGCGGTCTGTAAAACCGTCGGCTTAGCCTACGTTGGTTCGAACCCAACACCTGCCACCACCTGCGGAAACGGCCCGTGAGCTGGGGATTCCCGGCCTCGCGGGCTGTTGCTTTCGGGGCTGCGATGTCCCGCTGTGTCCATGGGAGTCCGGCTGTTTCCAGCTGTGCACGGACATATAGCGGACAGCGTCCGCGATCATGAAACGCGTTTGCGGCGCCGGATCGTGCTCGGCTCAGGACCGGAGCCTAGCCCTGGCAATTCGTGCCCAGCAGAGCGGGAGGTGACGCTGTGACGTAGCAGCGGATCTTGCTGTTCGTAAGCTCGTCGTCGCCTGCCGGTGTAAATCCGGTCCGGGTAGCCGCCAGGAGGCCCGGTTGCAGGCTGGCGGTCCGGTTTGGAACGGTTCGGGCCGGAAGCCCAGCGTCAAGAGCCCTGTAAGGGGGAGCGATGATTCGGTCCGTAGCATGACGCGAAGCCTGCGGCGTCGTTAGCCTCAAGATTATTATCTGGCGGCGCCGCAGAAGACGACAGCCCGCGTGCGGCACAACGTGGATCATCCCGTGCCAGGCGACTATTCCCCTGGAAATACCCCTTCGTGCAGCCATCGTTCCTCGACTGGGCGGTGGTGGCAGTTACAGTGCGCCTCGACCCGCTCCTGCAGCCCAGGATCTGACGGCCTCAGCCTTGATTCTTCTAGATCTAAACTAGATGGTAAAGATTCGAGCTGCTTGATCAATCAGTCCCTTCTGTCGCTTCTCTACGTCGATGTTTGTCCAGGCCTTCTTGGGGGCGAGGTCCGAGGTCATGGCTATCTCACTGGGCTGGTAATGTGCTATACGTTTCGTGCTAAATGGTTTGTTGTCGGCAGCTACATTATCATCAGCGCCGAAAAATGTCAGGTTGCCCAGCGTGTGCTTGATCGGCTCAAGCTCCGGATCACTGTCTGCCGCTCTTGCGCTCTGAGGATAGATATGTTCGAGTGTTGCTCCCTCGATGTCGATCACCTTCATCATTGACGGTTTTGGTGTGGCATTCTTCTGTTTTGATCCTGTCTTCAGCCACCAGGTTCGGTGGTCCTCCAGAGTCGTCAGAAATTCCTTGATATTCACGCGCTGGCTTGAGTTGGAATACTGGAGCTTCTCGGCCAAGAGTTGCTTGAATAGCGTTTCGCCAGCCTTATCCGTGATGAGGGCGCGCAACTGTGTCCGGAAAGAGTTCAGATTGTACGGCTTTTCCGGGGTCGCCTCACGCATGAGTCTTGCCTGCTGGTAGTACAGATTCGACGGGCGGGTCGCATGCCCGCCGAAGATGATCTTGTATCGGAAGGCGAAGACTTCGAGCATGTAGACGAGGTCCGCGAACATCTTCTCGTCCAGCGAACGGGCGGCAGCGAGCAGTACGGCGATCGCTAGGTCGTGCTTGAGGGTGACTACGAGGCGCCGAAGCCTGTCTACCTGCCAGGGTCTGACCAGCGTTGGCTTGCCTGGTGGACGATCATAGGGCCAATCGCCATTGACCAGCTTTGTATAGATCGCGAGTTCGTCGCGGAACCATTCGATGACTTGGACCAGCTCGTCGGCGTTCGCCGGTGTGGTTGGTGGTGATGCCGGAAAGCAGAGATTCTGTATTGCCTCGAACAGGTCACCCTCGGCTCGCTTCCCCGTTACGGATGGATAGATAGCCTGGAAGAAGGCTTCGATCAGCTTCGCTGACTGGCCGAGCATCTCGTCCCAGATCTTCGCAGTGGCCTCTTGTTGTGCTGGGAAGTTTTCAAGGAGTTCCAGGCTCCGGCTTCGTAGTAGGTCGGCATCTGACAGAGACACCCCGCGATGGTTCAAGACCGAGAACAGCCGGTACGCCTGCGACCGCTCTTGGGAGACGATGTGGATGACGTGCGCATCCAGCAGCAGGGCTGCCTCGGCGGACCAAGCGATCCATGCGTGCGTCGAGCGGCCCCGTCGTGCCAACATAAGTCTTTGTCATTTCCATTAGGGTCGTCCTGGCCTCGATCAGGAGGCCATGACTCTCCCTGGACGATTCAGGAGGGTTTTTACCAAGCAGCAGGGCCTCGAAGACTGGGTCGTCAGCAAGCGACAGAGTCATCCTCCTACGTACCGTCGTAGTCCCCGCCGAGACATCAGAGTCCTTCCACGTCACGAAATTCTCGAGCGTGTCCTCTATTAGAGTCCGTGCGCGATCGGCGACGTTCTGATTGGTCGGATGACGATGTTCTTCGAGGTCGGTGGCTGCTTTCACGACGCACGAGAGGGCGAGCATCAGAGTTGCGAGGCGCTGCTGGCCGTGAACGACCTCGTAGCTCGTCGGGCGGACCTTCTGGTTATCCGTGAGCTGGATGCAGACGACACCCCCGAAAAAGTGACTGGTCTGCCCCGCAGGATACCCAAGCATCGCGCTGATATCTTGAACAAAATCTTCGACCGACTCGTCCCAGGCATAAGCACGCTGATAGCGCGGTACGACAAGCGGAAATCGCTGTCCGAGGACTTCCCCCATCGTCATGCTTTTCGCCTCAACCGAGGCTGCTCCGTACAACAAGCCCGTCTCCTCTCGTGCTCATTAGCCTCTAGCATCCTGGCTCGCTCGTTCGTGATCTGGATGAGCCAGCGTGTGGACCCTGGCCGCGCTGTCCACGAGCGCGTGTACCTTTCTTACGCAGTTTTTAACTTTTATTTGTCACACCAGTTCAAGTTGTTCTAGCCACCGCAGAACTAGTGTCGCCTGGGTGGCGCTGAGCCCAGCGGGAGGGTCATCGCGGATTCGGCTGCGCAGCTCGTTTGGGCTCAGGTTGGTTGCGAGGTCCCTGATTTCTCTGGCGCCAGCGATCCTGGTCAGGAAGCTGTCCTGCACCAGGTCCAGTCTCCGCTCGTCTAGGAGGCGCTGCCCAAGGGGAGTCACGGCGATGCGGTTTCCTCCGATTTCCGCGAGCCCCAGGGAGGCGAGGCTTCGTATCCGCCGTCGGGCCTCTTCCCTGAGGGTGATCGTGGGGAAGCGTTCCTGGAAGGCATCGATGAAGCCGTCGAGGTCAGATCCTTCCTCGGCCAGGCGTGTCATCTCGATGAGCGTCTGCAGGTAGTTGCCGCTGCGGCCTTCGGGCAGTTTCTCGATGTGGTGTCTGTTGTTGGATTCAGCCGGCTGGGCGGGGCTGATCGTTCCACTCGCTCCACGTCCTGCACAGATGCATCGCTGACATTGATGCTGAGCAGCTTCTTGGCGTGAATCAGCAGGCTGTCTGGCCGCAGCAAGAAGAGCTGGTGCCGGCACGCTGGCGCAGTTCCCGGACTAGCCCTAGGTGCGGTCCACGCGCCTGGCCGTGTTCCTTGCGCCACCAGTCCTCTTTGACGTCCGCGGTGACAAAGAGCACGTCGCAGTTCCGCGTGGAGGCTTCGTCTAGTACCTGGGCCCAGACCAGGTAGTCCCCGACGGCGTAGTCGCTCTTCTTGCCCTTGTCCATGAATCCCGGGGGATGCCCTCGCGGATCCGGCGCTCGCCTTCTTCTGCAGCTACCTTGTAGGCGTCGGCTTCCATCGGGGGCCCGATACGGCCTTTGAGTATCGAGTTGAGCGTCTGCAGGATCGGGTCGCCCTGGGTGCTGGTAGCGCTCAGCCTTGAATCTCCTGCGTCTGTGCGGGAGGAGATACTGCTGATCACATCCTGGAAAGACTCCCGCAGCTTCTCCTCCAAACGGGACACTTCTTCGGGGGCTAGTGCGATCCGGTTAGACCAGGTGCGAAGGACTTCGGTGGACTGCTCGCACTTCTCCTCAAGGTCCGCCATGGCCTTGGTGTCAAGAGCCTGGGGTTCCCTGAGCGCGGTCTCGCGGTTGCGCCAGAACTCGGCCAGGACCTGGTGGGGTACCCAAAGCTGGCCGCGGATCTTCTTCAGGACGGCAAACAGGTCGGTACGTGTGCGCGCCGTATACCGGTAGAGGTTAAGCAGCACGTTCGCGTCCGGGACCACCAGGCCCTGCGTCAGCACCCGGACGTACTCATCATCGGTGGGGCTCCGGTAGCCCTCGAAGTCGTCAAAGATGGTTCTCTGCGCTGACGGCTGCCTGCCACTCACCTTGCCATTATCGGACCACTGGCCGAGCGCTGCCCTCATGACAGGCTGATTCCCGGAACCCGGTAGGCGCTGGCAGCGGGTGTGGCGGTGCTAGGGCGTGTTTCAAAAGTGGGCTGAGTGGCCTGCCGTGATATTGAGTTCCTGCGTGTCGCTCAGCGGTGACCGGTGAGGTCTCCGGTAGATGAGTCAACGACCAAGAAGACCATCTGCACGGAGACCTCATGGCCACCTTAGCGGCGGCGGGCGGGCGGACCTGGGGGACGCGCAGTGGGCGGTGCTGGGGCCGCTGCTGCCCCGGCGGGAACCGGGGACGCCCGCCGGAGTGGACGAAACGGCAGCTCATTGACGGGATCCGGTGGCGGGTACGGGCCGGTGCGCCATGGCGGGATGTGCCAGTCCAGTACGGGCCGTGGCAGACGGTGTATGGGCTGTTCCGGCGCTGGCAGCGAAATGGCACCTGGGCACAGGTGCTGGCCGGGCTGCAGGCCCGCGCGGACGGGCCGGGCTGATCACCTGGGACGTTCCGTGGACTCCACGGTAGCCCGGGCGCACCAGCACGCGGCCGGTGCGCGGAAAAGGGGGATCTGCAGGCCGAGCCGCCCGGCGGGGTGCAGGCCGAGCCCGGCGATCACGGCCTGGGCCGCTCCCGGGCGGGCTGACCACCAAGGTGCACCTGGCCTGCGAGCAAGGCCAAAAACCCCTGTCGATCCTGATCACCGCGGGGCAGCGCGGCGACAGCCCGCAGTTCCAGGCCGTCCTGGGCGCCATCAAGGTCGCCCGGCCCGGCTGCGGGCGGCCCCGGACCCGGCCGCGGCGGGTGCTGGCCGATAAGGCCTACGGCTCACGCGCCAACCGCGCCTACCTGCGCAGACGGGGCATCGCCTGCACCATCCCGCAGAAAGCTGACCAGATCCGCCACCGCAAGAACAAAGGCCGCGCCGGAGGCCGCCCGCCCGCCTTCGACCCCGGACTGTACAAGCTGCGCCACGCGGTCGAATGCGGCATCGCAGGCTCAAGCGCAACCGGGCCGTGGCCACCCGCTACGACAAACTCGCCGTCCGCTACGAAGCCACC
>CAVPIM010000019.1:0-11802 GCA_963704995.1 uncultured Actinomycetes bacterium
CACCCGGGCCAGCTTCGGCGGCTCGCTGGTCTCGTCAAGCGCCAGCCCGACCACCCGGCGAGGGTCCTCGCCGGTCTCGTCAAGCGCCAGCCCGACCACCCGGCGCGGACCCTCGAACCCGCTGCGCGGCCAGCAGCGGGATAGCCGCGATCTTCTCCTCGGTCAGGTCGTCCCAGCAGATGGCGGCGGCCGGGCGCGGCCTGGGCCGGCCGCATTCGATGACGCGCTCGGGCGTGATGATGAAGTCCACCGGCACGTCGTGGCCGGTCAGCGGGATCGTCCCGGCCGCGCAGACCTGGAGTTCGTGCGCGGTGGTGACGCAGACGGTGTGCGGCCCGATCAGGCCCGCGGCGGAGGCCAGGGCGAACTCCAGGTCGGCGAACCCGCCGCCCTTGCCCAGCCGTGCGCCGTCCTCCGCGGCCGCGACACAGCCCATCACCACCAGGTCGACCGGGGACAGGTCGGCCAGCGTGACCCGGCGGGCGGATCGGGTCGCGCCGCTGATCGAGGCCGCCTTGCGCGGCGGCTCGCTCAGGTGGGCGGGATCGAGGGCGAAGAACGGCTCGGGTTCGGCCAGCCGGGGGACCGCCATGTACACGGTCTTGCCATCCTCAAGCGCGCGCTGGCGCACCGGCCACTGGGCAGAGTCCGGGTTGGCTTTGACGGTGCCGGCCGCCTGCCAGGCCGGCATGCCGCGCAGGCGTTCGGCGGCGGCCTCGGCCCCGGTGAAGTTCGGGATGCGCCCGGCGGCGCCGGGGAACCGGGCCACCTTCGCCGCGCGCATCGCGGTCCACACCTCCTGCCGCAGTGCCGCCTTCGCGGCCAGCAGGTCAGCCGGGCCGCCAGCGTCGCGGTCGTGCCGGGGCGCGGAACGGGCCATGCCGCCATCTTGCCGCAAGTCTTGCCGCCAGCCGCCGTCGCGGGCCTGGCGGTCCGCCCAGCGTTGCCGGCCTGCGCCGGTCAGGCGGAAGGCTCGTCCAGCCGGAAGCCGACCTTCAGCGTGACCTGGAAGTTACAGCGGCCGTCGTTGTCGATCCGGCCGCGCGTGTCGGTGACCTCGAACCAGTCGAGGTTGTGCAGAGTCTTCGAGGCGCGGGCGACGGCTCCCCTGATCGCATCGTCGATGCCCTCCGTGGAGGAGCCGACGATCTCGCTGACTGAGTAGATGTGGTCTGACATCGGGTGATCCCTTCGCAGTGGGCCTGCCCGGCTGCCTACCCCGAAGCCCGGGCTGTGTCACCTGGCCCGGCGAGAACGGCTCAGGCGGCCCGCAGCACACGCAGGACCCAAGGTCCCCGCCCGGTCCGCTGGGCGCCGGCGACCGGCCGCGACTGCCGCGCCCGCCGGGCCTGTGCGGAGCGCCGGCACGTGGTCGCGTGTGCGTGCTGGTCCCTCGTCCGCTCGGCGGCGGCGGCCTGGATGATCGCTGGATGCATCGTGTCCTCCTCGGTCTCGGGCCTTGCTGGCCACAGTTGAGACCGCGGCCGGCACGCAGTCTCATCGGCGTGCCGCGGCAATTCTCGATTGCGGCGGCGAGCCGCAGGTGCCTAGGCTTCCGAGCAGGCAAGTGAGACCTTCGAGGAGCTGAGGTGCCCGGGCAACCACCCACGCGCTGACGCGAGAGATCCCGACCCGTCATCGCGTGCTGCTCAGATCGGCGGCACGGCGAACCGTCCTTACCTCACTCTCACCAGGAAGTCCGTACCGTGCCTGCGCTGCTGCTTGCCTGCCTGGCGTACCTGAGCGTCGCGTTGCCCGGTTCCACCCTCGGCCTGCTCTGGCCTTCGATGCGGCTCAGCCTCGGCGTGCCGGTCGGGGCGCTCGGGATCCTGCTCGCTTTCGGGGTCACGGCCTCGGCCATCTCGAGTGCCGCCGCCGGCCACATCCGCGTGCGCACCGGACCGCTGGTGGCCGCGGGCACCATGCTGACCGCGTTCGCCCTGGCCGCCGAAGCCCTCGCGCCGTCGCTGTGGGTGATGAGTACCGGCTTCATGTTGTTCGGGCTCGGCTCCGGGGCGATCGACACCGCCCTCAACGCGCACGCCGCCCGGCACTTCGGCGCCAGGGAAATCAACTGGATGCACGCCAGCTACGGGCTCGGCGCCACTATCGGGCCGCTGCTGGTGACGGCGCTGCTGAGCACCGGGCGAAGCTGGCGCCAGGCGTACGGCATCATGACGCTGATGCTGGCGGTGCTGGCCGGCGTGCTCGCCTTGGCCCGCGATGGCTGGCAGGCCCCAGCGCCGCCGCCGGACCCGCACCCGGCAAGCCTGCGGCGCCCCCGCCCGCAGCCGCCGTCGTCGGCTCGCTGACCTTTACCGCCGTGGAGACCGGCATCGAGTCGGGCGCCGGCATCTGGGGCTACCTGTTCCTGACCGCCGGACGGGGCCTGCCCGGACCGGCTGCGGGGGTGGCCGTCTCGGCGTACTGGGCGATGATGTTCGCCGGCCGGGTCGTCCTCGGCCCGGTCGCCGAGCGTCTCGGGCCGGCCCGCGTCCTGGCCGTGGCGGTCGCGGGCGTGCCGCTGGGAGCCGCGCTGATGGCGGTGCCCGGTCCCGGCGCGCTGGCCGTGGCCGGGCTGATGCTCCTCGGCCTGGCCGCCGCGCCGGTCTTCCCGCTGTTCACGCTGACCGCCGGGCAGCGGGCCGGGACCGCGCGGATGGTGAGCCTGCAGGTGGCGGCCTCGGCCGTCGGCAGCGCCGCCCTCCCGGCCGGCCTGGGCCTGGTCGTCGGGGCCGTCGGCGCGTGGATCCTGGCGCCGTTGCTGTTCGCCCTCGGCCTGGCCATGGGCGGCCTCTACGCGCTCCTGCCGCGAACGCTCCTCGCCAGCGGATAGCCGGGCTGTTCTGGCCCGATTCCGCCATGCGCAGGCGCTCGCCAACTTGCGTCGTGAGCTGCGCCAGCCGCGCCGTTCACCGGAGGCTGACGACGGTCATGCCCGCGGGCCCCGGCTGGTCCATCGCGGCCAGCGCCCGGCCCGCCTCCTCGAGCCCGATCACCTGGCCCACCAGCAGGCCAGGCCGTAGCGTCCCGTCCGCGAGGAGCCCCATCATCGCCGGGTAGTCGCGGGCGCCCATGCCGTGCGAGCCGTAGATCTCCAGCTCGCGCGCGATGACCAGGTCCATCGGGAGCGGCACCGGGCCGCCCGGCAGCAGGCCGATCTGAACGTGCCGGCCGCGGCGGCGCAGGCAGCGCACCGAGTCCGCCGCCACGGCCGGCGAGCCGAGCGCGTCCACCGACACGTGCGCGCCGCCCCCGGTGATCTCGCCGATCGAGGCGGCCGGGTCTGGGCCGGAGCCGGAGTGAACGGTGGCCTCCGCGCCGAGGTCGCGGGCCCGGTCCAGCGCGGCGGCGGACACGTCCACGGCCACCACGCGGGCACCGAGGGCGACCCCGATCATCACCGCGGACAGCCCGACCCCGCCGCACCCGTGTACGGCCAGCCAGTCCCCGGGCCGCACCCGGCCGTGCACGGTCACCGCGCGGAACGCGGTGGCGAACCGGCAGCCCAGGCAGGCCGCGGTGACGAAATCGAGGTCGGCGGGCAGTGCCACCAGGTTGGCGTCCGCCGCGTGGACGGTCACGAACTCGGCGAACGAACCCGGGCCGGTGAATCCGGGCTGGGTCTGCCGCGGGCACACCTGGGCGTCGCCGGCCAGGCAGTGCTCGCACGTGCCGCAGCCGCAGGCAAACGGCGCCGTCACCCGGTCCCCGGCGCGCCACCGGGTCACCTCGGCCCCGGTGGCGGCGACCACCCCGGCGAACTCGTGCCCGCCGATGTGCGGCAGCGCCACCGGATCGTGGCCCTGCCAGGCGTGCCAGTCCGACCGGCACACCCCGGTCGCGCCCACCGCGATGACGACCCCGTCCTTCGGGCAGACCGGGTCCGCCACCTGTGTCAGCACCGGGGTGACCCCGTATCCGGAGTAGACGACCGCCCTCACGAGCTCGCGCCCAGCAGCGCCACGGCCCTGACCAGCAGCATCCGGCCTCCCCAGGATTTAGCGCAGCACTACAAGATAGCCCGCTTCGCCCCAGCTCACTGAGCCTGTTCAGACGGCCCGGCCGCGGTCGCCCGCAGGCCAGCGAACAGCCATCGCAGGCTTTGCGCGAACAAGTCGCCCGATACCCGGGCCGGATCGATGCGTCGCCGGCGTACGAGGCCCTGGAACATGGCCAGGACGACGGTCGCCAGCTCCGTGGCGGACTCGTCGGCGGGTGCCGCCCAGCGTTCCATCGCTGCGCTGACGGTCGTCGTGGTCGTACTCGCGGGCGGCGACACGATGACCGTGGCGGTGACGCTCGGGGAGGGGAGTGCGGTGACGGCGGGCGTTACGGTGGCGGTCGGCGTGACGCTGGCCGAAGGAGGCACGGTGACGGACGGCAACGTGCTCGGGGTTGCGGTCGCCGGCGTGGACGTGCTAGCAGATGCCGAAGGCGCGGGCGCCGAGGTGGCCGGAGACATGGTGGGCTGCCCGGACTGAGGGCCGGGGCCGTCCTCGGCCAGCAGCACGTTGGCGGGCTTCAGGTCACGGTGCACCACGCCGGCCGCGTGGATCGCGCTCAAGCCCTCCGCCAGCCCTTTAGCCGGCGCCAGGACCGTTCCGCCGGCAGCGGACCGCCCTCGCTGACCGCGTCCGCCAGCGAGGGCCCGGGCACGTACGCCGTGGCCAGCCACGCCATCGGGCCGTCCACGTCCGCGTCGATCACCGGGGCGGTGTACATTCCGCTCACCCTGCGCGCGACCCCGACCTCCCGCCGGAAACGCTCACGGAATTCTGGGTCCGTGGCCAGGTGAGCGCGGACGACCTTCACCGCCAGGGGATTGCCTGGGGGCTACGCGGGATATACCGGGGGAGCCGGGTCCCGAGGGCCGAGCCCTCAGCGGGCTGGTGTGTGCTCTGCCGCCCCGCCGGGTGATTGGAGCGGTTCAGGTGGGTAGCAAATAGCCTCAGCAGCAGTATCCTACTAATCTAATCGGAAATATCAGATGCACGAGTCTTCCTGGAGGGCCCCGTGTCTATGCCCGACTTCCTGGTGATCGGTGCCCCGAAGGCGGGCACCACGGCGCTGCACGCCGCGCTCGCCCGGCATCCTGGGCTCTTCATGTCGCCGGTCAAGGAGCCGAAGTTCTTCCTCTCCGATGGGCCGCCGCCAACCAAGGGCGGCCCCGGGGACGCGCTTACCTACCGGGAGCACATCTGGCGCAGGCCGGAGTACGAGGCGCTGTTCGACGCGGCCCCGCCCGGCACGCGGCGCGGCGAATCGACGCCGCTATACCTGTACGACCGGGCCGCGGTGCGCCGGATCCGCGAGACGCTGCCCGGAGCCAGGCTGATCGTGGTGGTCCGCGATCCGGTGGAGCGGGCGCACTCCAACTGGACCCACCTGTGGTCGGCAGGCCTGGAGCCCGTCGGCGACTTCGTCCGGGCCTGCGGCGAAGAGGAGCGCCGGGTCGCGGCCGGCTGGGCCAGCTTCTGGCATTACACCGGGCTGGGCCGGTACGGCGAGCAGCTCGAGTACCTGTTCACGCTGTTCCCGCGCGAGCAGGTCCTCGTACTGCGCTACCGGGCGATGGTCGATGAGCCCGCGCAGACCCTGGACCGGATCTGCGCCTTCCTCGGAGTCGAGCCAGGGGCACTGGCCGAGATACCGCGGCAGAACGTCACGTCCCACCCGGAACCCACGCTGGGGCACCGGGCGGTGGCGCTGGCGCAGCGCGCCGGCAGTGCGGCGGGCAGCATGATCCCCGGCCTGACCGCGGCCACGCTGACCGGCCCGATCGAGCGTTACCTGCAGCGGCACAGCCGCGAGCGTCAGCCGCTGAGCTGGGAACAGCGCCAGGAACTCATCCCGCGGTTCGAGTCTGACATCAAGCTCCTCGAGGATGTCCTCGGCGAGAGCTTCCCGGACTGGATCATGCCCAGGGAACGGTCCGGGGGCATGGTCGGCGCCCGCCCGGCCGGCCAGGGCCAGTCCAGGAACGGTCGTCCCTTAACGGAGCCCTCAGCCCGGCTAACGGAGCCCTCAGCCCGGCTAACAGAGCCCTCAGCCCGGCTAACAGAGTTCGGTAATGAGCGCGTGTGATCCGTCCGGCCTGGTCATCTCGTAGTAGAGCCGGTGTCGGCCGTCCGGCAGCGGCACGATGTCCAGGTACCGCAGGCCGCCGCCGTGGTACGGCGAGAAGGCTAGCGGCTCGTCGCTGACCGGGGCCAGCGCCGCGGCGTCGGAACCGGTGGCGACCCCGGTCCGCTCCTCGTAGTTCTCCGCGGCGCTGGCCCGCCCGTCGTAGTAGGCCGTGACCGCGTCCCCGTCGAAGCGCACCGCGGTGACCCGCGTGCCCCGGGAGTCCCAATGGCCCGGCGTTCCGCTCAGCGCGGTGCCGTGCCACGTCCAGGTCAGGCCGTCGGCGCTGGTCGCGTACTCGGTGGTCATCTGGTCGGTCTGCAGCGGATCGTGGAGAGGGTGGCAGGACGCCCACAAATGCCACAGACCGCCGTGGTACGCGATCACCGGGTCCTTCACGCCGGTCTTGGCGTCGCCGGGCAGGACGGTCCGCCGGTCCCTGGTATCGAACTCGCCCGGGTGGGCGGCCTCGGTCATCTCCACCCGCCAGTGCTTGGTACCCGTGGTCGCGCAGCTCAGGTACAGCCGCCAGCGTCCCTCGGGCGTGCGGACCAGGGCGGGCCGCTCCAGCGACTCGGTGGCCATGTCCTCCTTGCCGATGGTCAGCAGCGTGTCGAACCGCTCGCCGTCGGTCGAGCGCGCGACCGCCACCGCGTAGCCGCGGCCCAGGCCGATGGGGCGCCTGAGCCGGTAGGCGAGGAAGATCTCGTCGTCGCCCGCGACCGCGCACGGCGCTCCCGACCAGTACCCGGGTCCGGCACCGGGAGGTTCGGCAGCCACAACGCCATGATCGGGCCGGGGCAGCAGCATCAAGAGATCTCCTTCTCCTTTATTCATATCGGAATAATAGATAATCCGAGGGGCCCGCCGCTCGCATCCGTTCGGATCTTAGCGGGATACAGTCGGGGCCTGGCCCGGCCGAACGAACGGAGGATCGCGTCATGCCGCAGCCTTACCCGCACGGCGAACTGGTCATCGTCATCGACTGCTCGGACCTGGACCGTTCGGCCCGGTTCTGGTCCGAGGTGCTCGGCTACACGGCCGGCCAGCCCGGCACGGAGCCGTACCGCGGCCTCCAGCCGGAAAGCGGTGCCGGGATCGACGTGCTGCTGCAGCGGGTGCCAGACGCCAAGCGCCAGAAGAACCGGCTGCACCTGGACCTGCGAACGCCCGACCTGGAGGCCGAGGTCAGGCGCGTCCTCGACCTGGGAGCGACGCTGCTGACCGGCGAGCCCGTCGCGGAGGACGGCTGGTACTGGCACATCCTGGCGGATCCCGATGGCAACGAGTTCTGCGTGCTCCAGCCGCCGGGTCTCACGCCCGCCCCCTGAGCCCGTCGGCCGGCCTCGGCCGGCGGCAGCGAGCTGGAAACCGGGCAGGATCACCAGTATGAGCGTGCAACTGAACCACACCATCGTCTCGTGTCGCGACCAGGCTCGGTCGGCGGCGTTCCTCACCGGCATCCTCGGCCTGCCGCCGGCCGCCCGATTCGGGCATTTCCTGGTGGTGGAAGCCGACAACGGCGTGTCACTGGACTTCGCGGAAACCAGCCGCGAGATAACCGCACAGCACTACGCGTTCCTGGTGGGGGAGGAGGAATTCGACGCCGCGTTCGGCCGGATCCGCGAACAGAACCTGCCGTACTGGGCCGATCCTGGGCGGAACCAGCGCGGCGCGATCAACCACCGGGATGGTGGCCGCGGCGTGTACTTCGAAGACCCGGACGGCCACCTGCTCGAGATCCTCACCCGCCCCTACGGCAGTGGCGGGTAGCCGCCCTAAGTACCGCAGCAGGCCCCGTGGCCCCGTGGCCCCGTGCCACGGCAGGCTACGCCAGCCGTTCGGCCCCTGGTATCGCATCTCATGTCCCGCACGCCTCACAGCACTCATGCGTCCCGCGCCAGTCCCCGTCCCCCGCCGGCGCGATGTCACGTCGAGCCGGTTCTTCCGGGCAGAGTGCCGTTTCCCCGCTAGGATCGGGCGTCCCGTCCAGGGTGCGTGGGCCGGCCGGATACGGACGGCCCTCGCCGGCCATGCCTCACTCGCCGGCCATGCCTCACAGGTCCCGCCATCCCCGCCCTCCTCTGTAATTCGCACACCTATGCGAAACAGAGGGAATTATCCGGGAGGATTCGGGCTTCAGGGTGAATTCAGGGGCCTATAGTGCACAAAAGTCTCCCCGAAGCCCCAATCCACCCCGATCTCCCGGGATGACGCGTACCACAGCGCGCATGCGCACCACGGCGCGCATGCGCACCACCGCACCCGGGAGCCTCGGCACCGCGAGCGGCGCGTACCACCGGCAGCACCATCATGCCCGGCCTGACCGCCGGGAACCTGACCCACGATGATCCGCGCACCCGCGGCGAGCGGCCATAGCGGGCAGGCGATCTCGATCACCAGACGGCCCACTGACCTGACCTGATGATCGCGGACTCCAAAGACCCCTCTGGCCGGCATGCTGTCACATCGTGCCGGCCCGACCTGAGGGCGCCCGCCCGCGCACACGGCCCAAGCGGCCGGGCCAACCTAATCTGACACTAGTAGCTTCCCGCGGCGGGCAAGGAACTGGCCGGCATTGGCGCGGGGGGCGTACTGGGCCAGGATGTGCTCGGGCTCGCTGACGTGCTCGGGCTCGGCGGTGCGCCGGTGGTCGGCGGTGCGCCGGTGGTCGGCGGGGTGGTGGTCCTGCGCGGCGGCACGTACGCGGGCGCGGTTGCGGGCGCCGACGTCCTGGGCACGGCCCTTGCGGGCGAGGACGACGCGGGCGTGGTGACCGGCGCGCGCGCCTGCTCCGGCGCGGACTGAACCGCGTGAGCCGGAGTGGAAGCCGCGGTCATCGTGAAGGTGAAGCCGGCCGCGGCCCCCGCCCCGGCAAGCCCGGCGACGATCGCCGCCACGGCCAGCGGGCGCCAGCGGCTGCGCCGCTGGCCCGAAGGCGCGGCCATGCCCGAAGGCGCGGCCATGCCCGAAGGCGCGGCCATGCCCGAAGGCGCGGCCATGCCCGAAGGCGCGGCCAGCCGGGGCGCGGTCACCGTCAGCGAGGCCTCCTCCAGGCTGAACGCGCTGGTCACCGGCTCGGGCAGCCAGCCAGTCGTGGGGTGGGCCGCCTCTGGCCCGGCCAGCAGATGCGCGGCCGTGGGCCGTCGGCCGGGATCCTTGGCCAGGCAGCGCTCGACCAGCGGCCGGACCTCGGGCGGAAGCTGGTCCAGGGTCGGCGCGCTGTGCACCACGCGGTAGACCAAGGCCGGTGTCGATCCGGTGCCGAACGGTCCCTGGCCCGTAGCGGCGAACGACAGCACCGCGCCGAGGCTGAAGATGTCGCTGGGCGGACCGACCTGCCGGCCTTCGGCTTGTTCGGGTGACATGAAGCCGGGGGAGCCGACGACCAGTCCGGTATGGGTAAGCACGCTGGCCTCGACGGCCCGGGAGATGCCGAAGTCGATCACCCGGGGCCCGTCCGGGGCAAGCAGGACGTTGGCGGGTTTGAGGTCGCGGTGCACCACGCCCGCGGCGTGGATCGCGCTCAGGCCCTCCGCCAGTCCCCGGGCCAGCGCCAGGACCGAAGCGGCAGGCAGCGGCCCGTGATCGCTGACCGCGTCCGCCAGCGAGGGCCCGGGCACGTACGCGGTAGCCAGCCACGGCACCGTGCCGTCCACGTCCGCGTCGATCACCGGGGCCGTGAACATTCCGCTCACCTTGCGCGCGACGGTGATCTCCCGCCGGAAACGCTCCCGGAACTCGGGATCCTGGGCCAGGTCGGCGCGGATCACCTTCACCGCCACCGCCCGGCCGCCCGGCGACAGGGCGAGATATACCCGCCCCATGCCGCCGGCGCCCAGCCGCCCACGCACCCGGTACGGTCCGATCAGCTGCGGATCCCCCGGCTTTAGCTCCTGCATCATGCCCATCCCCGTCCCTCACCCGGGGACGCTCCGGCACGCCCCCCGCCGTTAATAGCCACGCACCCCGGCTCCCGCGGGTTCAAAGCACGCTTGACGCTGGCCATTCCGCGCGGCAGCCTTGTGCCAATGGCGGCAATGGCGGCAATGGCGGCGCTACCCGTGGAGGGGACATGGCCTGGCGGCTGCAGGGCAGTTACTTCGAGTCGTGCTCGTGCGACGCGGTTTGCCCGTGCACCTGGTCGGCGCTGACGGCGAAGGCCACCCTCGACCGGTGCCGCGCGCTGCTGGCCTACCACGTCGAGTCGGGAGACATCGACGGCGTTGACGTCAGCGGCCTGAGCTTCGCGTTGTTCCTGGACACGCCGCCGGTAATGAGCGAGGGGAACTGGCGGGTCGGCGTCTTCCTTGACGAGAAGGCCTCCGACAGCCAGGCCGCGCAACTCGGCACCGTCCTGTCCGGGCAGGCGGGCGGGCCGCCGGCCATGCTCGGCCCGCTCATCGGCGAGATGCTCGGCGTGGAGAAGGCGCGCATCACCTACAGCGAGGACGGCCGCGGCCACCACGTCAGGATCGGCGACGCCATCGACGTCGGCGTCGAGGACTTCGTCGCCCTCAAGGGTCAGGACCCCGTCAAGCTGGCTAACGTGCTCCACCCGTCGAACACCACGCTGACGGTGGCTCCGGCGAACGCCGCGCACCTGTCGACGTTCGGGATCGACTGGGGACGTGAAGGGCAGAGCGGCTTCTCCGCGCCGTTCTCATGGTCCGGGTGAACGGCTGGCCCCCGGTGAACGGCTGGCCCCCGGTGAACGGCTGGCCCCCGGTGAACGGCTGGCCCCCGGTGAACGGCTGGTCCGGGTGAACGGCGCCACGCCGCTGGCCCGGCCCTGGCCCGCCGGGAGGCCGCGTTCCTGCTGATCGCGGCGGCTGCCGCCTGGGCCGCGACGGTCGCCCTGGCGCGCGGGATGACCGGGATGATGGGGACCATGGGTCTGGGCCTGGTGGTGTTCGTGCCCGTGTGGACGCTGATGATGGCGGCGATGATGCTTCCCTCGGTGACCCCGGTGGCCACCTTGTACGCCAGGGCCGTGCAGGGCAGCCGGACGACGCGGATCGCCTGCCTGGTGGCCGGTTACCTCGGCGTGTGGGCCGTCGTAGGCCTGCCCGCCTATGGCCTGGCCTGGCTCACCGGCTGGCTGACCGGGCGGCATCCGGGCCCGGCGCACATCGTGGCCGTGGCGCTCTTCGCGCTGTGCGGGGCGTACCAGCTGAGCCGCCTCAAGGACCGCTGCCTGGCGCACTGCCGCTCCCCGCTCGCGCTGCTCCTGCACTACGGCTCGTACCGGGGCAGGCTCCGTGATCTGCGGGTCGGCGTCCATCACGGCGGGTACTGCCTGGGCTGCTGCTGGGCGCTGATGGTCATCCTGCTCGCGGTGGGCGTGATGAACGTGGCCGCGATGGTGGGGCTGGCGGCCCTGATCCTGATCGAGAAGACCTGGAGCTGGGGCCCGGCGGCTGGCCTGCTGGCGGGTGTCGCCGCACTGGCTCTTGCGGTGGCTACGATCTGGTTTCCCTGGCTGGCCCCGGGCCTGCACGCCGCACCCATGACCATGAGCTGACCGCGCTCAGGGCGCGAGCTCCAGATAGGACACCCCCGGCATCGGCAGCTCGAAGGCCAGCTCAAGCAGGCCTCCGGTGACCCGGGCCGGCGGCACCAGCTCGTCCAGAGTGTTCATCTCCCGCAGCGTCCGCCACTGGCCGCCCCGCGGCC
>CAVPIM010000020.1:0-118639 GCA_963704995.1 uncultured Actinomycetes bacterium
TGGCGCGGACGGGAACGCTCTCGAAGCCGCGCAGCACGAGCAGCGAGCGCCGGGTCGGCGGGGCGGCCAGCTCAAGCGCCGGGTACCGCCGGGTCAGTTCCTCGAGGGCAATGCGGCCCTCCAGCCGGGCCAGCGAAGCGCCGAGACAGTGATGAATGCCGAGCGAGAAGGACAGGTGCCGGCCGGGATCCGGCCGGTCAATCCGGAACTCGTCGGGCTGCTCGAAGACCCCCGGGTCGCGGTTGGCGCCGCCGATGAACACGATGACGGCCCGGCCCGCCGCGATCACGCTGCCGCCGACCTCGACATCCTCGGTGGCTATCCGGGAGGTCAGCTGGACCGGGCTGTCGTAGCGGAGCATTTCCTCAATCGCCGCAGGGACCATGGCCGGATCCTGGCGCAGCCGGTCCCAGCTGTCCGGGTCGCCCAGCAGGGCGACCGTGCCGTTCCCGATCAGGTTCACGGTGGTCTCGAACCCGGCGATCAGCAGCAGCAAAGCCGTGCTCACCACCTCGCCGGAACTCAGCCGGTCGCCCTCCTCCTCGGCCGCGATGAGCGCGGACAGGATGCTGTCATCGGGATTGGCCCGGCGCTCGCGCACCAGGTCCTGGAGGTAGCCGGTCAGGGCCAGCTCCGCAGCGCGGGTCTGCGCCTGCGCGGTCGCCGCCGTCTGGGGGTCCAGGCTGGCGGCCACGTCATGACCCCAGGCCCGGAACTGGGCCTGATCCTCAGCTGGCACGCCGAGCAGATGGCAGATGACCGCGATCGGGAGCGGGAAGGCCAGCGCGTCGATCAGGTCAAAGCCGGCTGCGCCGTCCGCGGCCGTCAGCAGCCGGACCGTGACCTCGCGGATCCACGGCTCGAGCGCGGCGATGGCCCGCGGGGTGAACGCGCCGGCCACGAGCCGGCGCAGCCGGGTGTGGTCGGGCGGGTCCATCGTGAGCAGGTCCGCGGCGGGCAGCCCGGCCCGCGGATCGCCCGGCGGGTAGGACGGCGGCCGGTAGCCGCGCTGGTGCACCGGCGAGCTGCTGAACTGCCGGTCCCGCAGGATGCTCGCCACCGTCGCGTGGTCCGCCGCGGCGAACAGGCCGAGCGGGCTGCGCACCAGACCGCGCGGCCGCACCTGCGCGTACAGCGGGTACGGGTCAGCCTTCGTCGCCGGGAGCAACAGCCGGGCGACCGGATCGCCTCGCCACTGCAACAGCCGCAGCGCGGCCGGCTCGATGACGCGGTTCTTGACTCGCTTTCCGAGGCCCATCCCGCACTCCTTCGCCGCGCAGCCGGGCCAGTCGCTTCCGGCCGGGCCGTCAATTCACATACCATCGGTATCTGGATTTTGACGGTATCCGTATGCCGCTGGTATGTCAATGTGGCAGCATAGGGGCATGGCCAGGATGACCAGAGCGGAGTCCAAGGAGCGCACGCGGCAGCGGCTGCTGGCGGAGGCGCAGCGGCTGTTCCGCGAGCGCGGCTACGCCGCGACGTCGCTGGAGCAGATCGCGGAGGCGGCGGAGGTAACCAAGGGCGCCATCTACGGGCACTTCGCCAGCAAGGAGGACCTCATGCTCAGCGCGCTCGAAGCAGCCCCGGCCCCGGACTACTCGACCACGCTGAACGACCAGTCGCGGCCGCTGCGCGAGCGCCTGGCCGAGTTCAGCCGCGCCGTCGCCGCGGAAGACCCCGGGGACACTGAGGAGCTGGCGGTGTACCTGGAGTTCTTCGCCGCGCTGCTGCGCTCCCCCGACGCGCTGCAGCGCTACAGCAGCCGCCGCGAGCGCCGGCTCCAGGAGCTAGCCGACGCCGATGGTGCCGGCAGTGACGAGCTCGCCGCGGGGGTCACGCCTGTCCAGGCCTGGGCCATCGGGCAGGCGATGCTGGTCGGCCTGCAGATCGAAAAGCGCCTGGCCCCCGGCCATGTCACGCCGGAGGTGTTCGAGCGCGCGTTCAGCCTGCTGGCCGACCTTTACCAGGAACAGTAAGGACAACGCGCAGCCCCGGGGCTCACGCGGCCCTTGTGGTACAGATGGCGGTCCCGCTGGTCTATGTAGGTAGGCGACCAGGTGAGGCGGCGGTGACATGCACGGAGCGGGCCGAGCAGGACCAGTCGTGACCCCGGGCCCGGGAAGGACCGCCGGCGATCGGGCTGCGTTTGAACAGTTCGTGGCCGACGCCGGGCCTCGCCTGGGCCGGGCCCTGGCTGCCCTATATGGCTTCGAGGATGGGCGTGACGCGACCGCCGAAGCACTGGCCTATGCCTGGGAGAACTGGGCACGCCTGCAGCACATCGCGAACTTGCCCGGTTACCTGTTTCGGGTCGGGCAGACCCGCGGTCGTCGCAGGCGCCAGCCGGTAACCGAACTGTTCGACATCGGCCAGGGCGGCGATTACAGCTTCGAGCCCGGGCTACCCAAGGCGCTGGCCAGTTTGACCCAGCATCAGCGGGTGGCCGTGGTGCTCGTGCACGGCTACGGCTACACCCTGCGCGAGGTAGCCGACCTGACCGGGGTCCGACGGACAACGGTTCAAAACCATCTTCACCGCGGGCTGTCCCAGCTGCGGAAATTGCTGGGGAGTTAACCATGAGGGCTGACCTGAACGGGCAGATTCGTGAGCTGATGGAGCGCGGCCTGCACCCGGTCACGATGGCCGATATCGAGGCCCGGCCGCCGGTACGGGTAACCCTGCTGCAACGCGCGGCGGCCAAGTCACGGCCTGGTCATCACCGCATCATGCTGGCCGGGGCCGCGGCCGCGGCGGTGAGCCTGGCCGCCGCAACCGTCATAGGCGTCACCTCTCAAGGTGGCCACCCACTTCCGCCCGCCAGCAAGGCTGCCATCCAGCTCCTGGCCAGGGTGGCCGACGCTGCCGCGCAGCAGCCCACCGTCCGGGTTCGGGACAGCCAGTACATGTACGTGGAAACCAAGGAGGCCAGCTGGCTCTCGCCCGGCCAGGTGCTGCGACCTCTCACTAACGGATCGTTCCCCCGGCACCCTCGCCTGAAAGAGCCCATCACGTCGCAGACCTGGGTGCCGGTAGCCGACGTGTGCCGCGCAGGTCTTGAACGCACCACCGCCCCAAATGGCCAAGCCAGCGGCGCGCCGTTCAGCGCACAAGGGTCTGGCGTGAAATGCCCGAGCATCGGCAGCCTCAACGACGCGACCTATCGCCTGCTGCAAGCCCTGCCCACCGATCCGCGGGCCCTGCTCAACCTGATCTACAGGGTGGAACGCGGGCACGGGCCCGGTCCCGCCCAGGAGGCCTTCGTCACCATCGGCGACCTGCTCAACGGCAAGATCCCGCCCCCCAAGGTCGCCGCGGCCCTGTACCGGGCGGCAGCCCTGATCCCCGGCGTGACGCTGGTACCCGACGCAACCGATGCGATCGGCCGCCACGGCGTGGCCGTAGCGCAGCACGTGAGCGGCATCCCCGGTGGCATCGTCTCAGAACTGATCTTCAGCAAGACCACCTTGAGGCTCATCGGCAGTCGCACCATCGAAGCCCGCACCGGCGCGTCAACCAGCGCCACCGCCATCATCAGCCAGGCCTTCGTCAACCACCTCAGGCAGGTTCCGAGGGCAAGCACGACCTAGCGGCGGATAACCACCCTGGCCAGCAACAACATAATTGGCGGGCACGGCGATTCTCAGGCGTCCCTGGTCATCATTCGCCATGCCCCGAGGATCGTCCAGCCCGCCAGCCAGGCGACGATGACGAAGACGGCCTGGGTGGCCGACTCGGTCAGTGATGGCACGTTGCCAGGCCCCCCGACGCCTCCGGTTACCCCCGGCAGCGCCGCAGCCACCGGCAGCCCGGACGGTTCCAGGTGCGCCATGGCCAGCCCGACGATCGAGCGCTGCAGATCCTGCAGGTGAGGGAGCACGAGCGCGGAAAGGATGGGCGTCAGGATGAACTGGAGCACGAGAAGCAAGATCACCGGGCCGGTTCTTTGCCCCATCAGTGACGCGAGCCCGAGTCCGAGCACGAATTCGACGGTCACTTGAAGCTCGATCCACAGCCCGGCCTGGATCATGAGGGAGATCGGCGGACGGCGGAGAGTGCTGGTGTAGCCACGGTAGTCCTGGCTGGCGATCTTGGCGGCCAGAGCTTCCAGGTTGGCGGGCGCAGGCTGGGCGGGGGTGATGGCTGACTTCGACCAGGGGGGCGGGCCGGCGCACGCGGCGTTCCCAGGAATGTGCCCGCTGTAGGGGAGCGAGCAGATGACCGGCTCGGCGTGGCTCGCGGCCCAGTTTTCGAAGCCGGCGCGTGACAGGCCGGGAGGTATGTTCAGGTTCGACTCATCGATGAAGGCCGGTGCGGCGAGGACGGATACAGCGCAGACGATCGTGTAGCCGATCGCGAGCAGCGGCACGAGGATCGCCAGTCCAGCGGGGATCCGGGCCAGGTAGAGCGCCAGCCGGGACCGGCCCGTCACCACCAGGTGCCGGAACATGCCTTCGGTGAGGTCGCGCGATCCCGCGGTGCAGCCCACCATGATGGCGGTGATGCAGCCGAAGGTGGGCAAGAAGCCTGCGGCGAGGAGCAAGAAGATCATCTGGCCGCCGGCGGGCGGGTTCGTGCGCGGCGCGAACGCGTGCAGCAGCAGCCGGATGAGGAGGAACAACGCCGGGAGCCCGATGTCCACAATCACGACGGCGATCATGAGGCCGCGCCGCCGCCGCAACTCCATGATTTTGGTGGTGATCATGCCGATGGCGGGAATCGGGGAACTCCGGCGGTCGCGGGAGTGCCTGGCGGGTGCCGCCTGCACCGGCTGGCCAGGCGATGGATGCGCCGGCCGGCTGGCACGGTTGTCATTCCGGGTCCTCCAGCCTGCTTGTGACCTGCAGGAACCACGATTCGAGTGAGGTCTTGACCGGCTGGAGCCGGTAGACGGAATTTCGCCTGACGGCGAGAATCCGGCTGATCTCGGCGATGACGTGGCGTCCGGTGCCGCCCGGCAGCGTGACCTCCAGGCCCAGCGCCGTCGGGGTGGCCTGGATGCTGGCACCCAGGGTGCTGCCTGCCAGCAGGGCACGGGCCCGGCCGGGTTCAGAGCATTCGATAACCAGCGCCACCGGCATCCCCGCCAGCAATTCAGAGATCGGTCCCTGCCGGATGACCCTGCCGCGGTCGACGATCGCGACCGCGTCGCAGGTCCGCTCGACCTCGTCGAGCAGGTGAGAGGACAGCATGACCGTGCGGCCCTCAGCCACCAGCGACAGGATCATGCCCCGGATCTCGGCTATCCCGGCGGGGTCGAGCCCGTTCATCGGCTCGTCCAGGATGAGCAGCTGCGGGTCGCCGAGCAGGCAGGCAGCGATGCCCAGGCGCTGCCGCATGCCCATCGAGTACCCCGAAACCCGGTCGTCGGCGCGGTGGGCCAGGCCGACTCGCTCCAGTACCGGCCCGACGCGGTCCCGCGCGGCCGGTTCGCGGGCTGCGGCCAGAAGCCGCAGGTTCTGCCTGCCGGTCAGATGGCCGTGGAACCGGGGCTCGTTGACGATGGCGCCGGTACGAGCGAGCGCCGCGTCGCGATGCCGCGGGACCGGGTATCCGAGCAGGGACATCGTGCCGGCATCGGCGTGCGTCAATCCCAGCAGCAGCCGGATGAGCGTGGTCTTGCCGGCGCCGTTGGGGCCGAGGTAACCGAACGCGGATCCCCTGGGGACCAGCAGCTCGACCCCGTTCACGGCCGTGTTCGCCCCGAAGCGCTTGGTGAGCCCGTGGGTCTCCACGGCCCAGCGGCTCTCGCGGTGGGGAGAAAGCATCACGGGTCCTTGGCGTCGCCGGGCAGGGGTGCAAGTGTGCGATACGGGAGGGAGGCATGTCTTCGGCGCAGGGTTGCAGATCGCCGGTCCGCTGCGCTGTAACCCAGGGTGGAGGGCGTCTCCAACCTGCGTTAGACCAGGCTGTGCTCCCACGGATTGGTGCCGTCCGGGTCACGCGCCCGTAGTGTTCGTCAGATGAGCACGGATACCGCGGGCCGCCCGGCCCTCGCCACGCTGCGCCGGGTGCGGGCGCAGCAGGAGGCAGTCATCCGGTGGTTGCGCCGCCTCGTTCCGCCTGTGTTTGTCGTGGTGGCGGCGGTCACGTTCACCTCCGGCCGGAACTCGGGGGTGGCGATCCGCGACATAGCCGCAGTTCTCGCGGTCGGCGCGATCGCGCTCGGCGCCCTGGGCGCTCTGACCGCCCGCCACCGGCGCGCGGCGGTCCGCATCGTCTTTGCCGTGGTGCTGGTGGCCAGTTCGGTGGCGCTCATGGGACTGCAACCCGGCGGACCGGGCCTGGCCGGGCTCCTGGCGGGCCTGGTGCTGCTCGTCCCGCGGGTGCCGGATCGGTTCCCGATCTCATTGTCTATCGTCGGCATCACGTGCCTGGCGGCGGTTGCGGTGGCCGTCAGCCACGACTCGCCGACCTTGGCGCTGCTCAGCGCCATCGCGATTGTCGGCTTCCCGGGCATGACCTTGCTGGCCAGACGGCTCGGGCAGGCCAACGACCAGGCCGAGCGGCTCCTGATCGAGCTGGAGGGCACCCGCGCCGCGCAGGCGCAGGCGGCTGGACTGGCCGAACGCCAGCGGCTCGCCAGGGAGATGCACGACGTGCTCGCCCATTCCCTGTCCGGGCTGATGCTCCAGCTGGAAGGCGCCCGGATGCTCGCGGCCGAAGACCCCAGCGATCCCCGGCTGCCGGGGATCATCGAGCGTGCCCACCACCTGGGCAAGTCCGGGCTCGAAGAGGCCCGCCGGGCGATCGGGATGCTGCGCGACGACGAACTGCCCGGACCCGAGCGCCTGGCCGGCCTCGCCGCCCAGTTCCGCGAGGTCACTGGAATCCCGTGCCAGTTCACGATATCCGGCCAGGCATACGAACTCCCGTCAGAGGCCCGGCTCGCGGTGTACCGGGTCGCGCAAGAAGCCCTGACGAACATCACCAAGCACGCCAGCCCGGAACGGGTCGAGATGCACCTCGGTTATGAGCCTCGCCGCACCCGCCTGACGGTCGAGAACTTCGCGGTGAAATCCGAACCGCCGCGAGCGGCCGGCGACGGCCCCGGCTACGGCCTGACCGGGATGCGCGAGCGGGCCGAACTGCTCGGCGGCGAACTCACCACGGCCATGACGCGCGCTGGCTTCCGCGTGGAGTTGCGGGTGCCGGCGTGAGCACAGCCGATACGTGTTCTCATCGCTGACGACCAGCGAGTGGTCCGTGAAGGCCTGGCGATGGTGCTCGGCCTGCTGCCTGATGTCGAAGTCGTGGGCTCCGCCTCGGACGGTGACGAGGCCGTCGCCCTGGCCGCTGACCTGGTCCCAGACATCGTTCTCATGGATCTGCGGATGCCCCGCTGTGATGGCGTCGAGGCCACCCGCCTGCTGCGTGACCGCGTGCCGGAGACCAAGGTCGTCGTGCTTACCACCTACGCGGATGACAGATCCGTGATCGACGCCCTGCGGGCTGGCGCACGCGGCTACCTGACCAAGGACGCAGGCGGGGCGGAGATCCGCCACGCCCTCAGACAAGTCCTCGATAACCAGGCGGTGATCGACCCCGCAGTTCAGCATCATGTTGTTGACGCCATCGCCACGCTATCGCCGGCCCAGGCCCAGCGATCGCTCTCACCGCTTCCCGCGGGTCTCACTCCCCGGGAAGCCGAGGTACTGTCACTGATCGCCACCGGCATGTCGAACCGTGAGATCGCCGAGCACCTCGTCGTCAGCGAGGGCACCGTCAAGAGTCACATCAACCACCTGCTGGCCAAGATTGACGCACGCGACCGCGCCCAGGCGATCACCTTCGCCTTTCAGCGCGGACTTGCCCCGCCACGCGAACAGCCCAGCCGGGGCCCATGAGGCCCCGCGGCCGGGGCTGGTGCCAGAATACGGAAAGGTGAATACCAGCCAGTTCGAGAAGATCAAGGCCGGCCGTGGTTTCTTTGCGGCGCTCGATCAGAGCGGCGGCAGCACGCCGAAAGCGCTGGCCGAGTACGGCATCGGGGAGGACCGCTACCGCTCCGACGCCGAGATGTTCGACCTGGTCCACGCGATGCGAACCCGGGTGCTGACCAGCCCGGCGTTCGACGGCTCGCGGGTCCTCGCGGCGATCTTGTTCGAGCAGACGATGGACCGGGACGTCGGCGGTGTCCCCACCGCCCAGTACCTGTGGGACGAGAAGAACGTGGTCCCGGTCCTGAAGGTCGACAAGGGACTCGCGGCCGAGCAGGACGACGTGCAGCTCATGAAGCCCATCGACACTCTCGATGACCTGCTGGAGCGCGCGCAACGGCAGCAGGTCTTCGGCACCAAGATGCGGTCGGTGATCAAGGACGCCAATGAGGCCGGGATCGCCGCCCTCGTGGATCAGCAGTTCGGCTACGCGAGCCGGATCATGAGCGCCGGGCTCGTGCCGATCATCGAGCCTGAGGTCAGCATCTCAGCCCCGCACAAGGAACAGGCCGAGACGATGCTGCGCGACGCTATCGCCAGGCACGTCGGGGCGCTCCCCCAGGACGCCACCGTGATGCTGAAGATCACGATCCCGGCCCAGCCCGGCCTGTACGGCGAACTGGCGTCCGACCCGCGCGTCCTGCGGGTCGTGGCCCTGTCCGGGGGCTACAGCCGCGACGAGGCCTGCGCCCTCCTCGCGCGCGACCCCACCCTGATCGCCAGCTTCTCCCGCGCGCTCCTCGAGGGCCTGGCCGAGAGCCAGACCGACGATGAGTTCAACGCCCGGCTGGAACGCTCGGTCGGGCAGATCTACCAGGCCTCGGTGGCCAAGTCCGCATAACGGCGGAGCACGCCGCGCCGGCGTAGCCGCCGGGCCGCGCCGGTGACTTCCGGGCGCCCCGGTCGTCTCACCGGCCAGGAACGGAAGGAGACGTAGATGGAGACCGTGAAGTCCGCTGATGGGACTCTCATCGCCTACGACCGCACGGGTGACGGGCCTGCCCTGATCGTCAGCGTCGGCGCATTCTGCACCCGGCACACGTTCGTGGCCCCCGCTGAGCTGACGGAGCGCTTCACCGTCGTCACCTACGACCGCCGCGGCCGCGGCGACAGCGGCGACACCCAGCCCTTCGCGGCGGAGCGGGAGTACGAGGACCTGGCGGCCGTCGCCGCGGCGACCGGGCCCCAGCCGCCGTTCGTGTTCGGTCACTCCTCCGGCGCGGCCATCGCGCTGCGGGCCGCTGCGGCCGGCCTGCCGGTCGCGGCGCTCGTCGCGTACGAGGCGCCGTTCCTCAACGAGGACTCCCCCCGGCCGTCCGCCGACCCGGCGGAACGCATCCGCCAGCTGGTGGGCGAGGGCCGCCGGAGTGACGCCGTGGCGTTCTGGATGTCGGACGTCGTCGGGATGCCGCCCGAGATGCTGGCCCAGATGGACGGCGCCCCGTGGGTCAAGGACCTGGAGCCCCTGACCCCTACCCTTCCCTACGACATCGCCGTGACGGCCGGCGGCGTCCCCGCGGCCGAACTGGGGAAGATCACCGCCCCCGTCCTCATCCTCGGCGGCCGCAACAGCCCGCCCTGGTTCCAGCGCTCGGTGGCCGAGCAGGCCGCGCTCACGCCCGGCGCGCAGCTCCGGATGCTCGACAGTTTCGATCACAACGCTCCGATCGAGGTAATCGCCCCGATCCTGACCGGGTTCTTCGGCGCATCCCGTTAACTGCGCGCCCGGTGGCCGGTGCCGCCTGGGCAGCACCGGCCACCGGCCGCTGACCGTCGCGGAAACCGCTACTTCGTCACCGTCTTCGATCCCGGGCCGGTGACCTGGGTGCGGCCCGCCCGGGTGTAGCCCGCCGGGATTACCGGGCGGAGCTTCGCCAGGTTCTCGGCCGTGGGCGGGAGGAACGTGTAATCCGTGACGTTCTGCTGTCCATTGGACATGCGCAGGAACTGCTGCATCGGCAAGTAGGTCGAGGCGTCCACCCACAGCCGCGCCGCTGTCACATGGGGCGGGGCTTCGTTGTTGGGCGGCACATTGATCTTCAGCTCGACGGCCCGCTGTCCGTGCAGTTCGGTCCGCCCGACGACCTTGAACTGGCCGTTAGCGATCTCGGCGCGGATACCGGCCGCGTCGAGGGTGAACCCGAGGATGAACTTCGCATGCCACTCACCCCAGAGATGCCTGGAGCGATTTACGTCCATGACCGTCCCGGAAAGCTGCAGCCCGCCCTGGTCGAGGTTGGCGGTGTAGCTGCTGGCGGCATCGTTCCCGGAGGGCATCGTGAAGGAGTACTCCCCGTCCTTGAAGATCGCCCCGCCCGATCCGAGGCCGAGGATACGGATATGTACCTTCTGGCCAGGCTGGGGATACGCCGGCGACTGCCATGTCCCCCCGCCCGGCGGCCGGCCCGGCCATGCGCGTACAGGATGTCGCCGCTGGCCGTGTCAATCGCCGCGAGCAGGCGGGTTCGCAGCGCCGGCGCCGCGATGGGGGTGGCCTTGGTGGCCGGGCCGTGGCCTGCCGCCGCTATCACCGCGGCCAGGCCCACGACGAGGGCTGCGCCGGCCGTGACGCCCGCCGCTAGCCGCCGGTGCCCCCCGCGGGGGTGGTAATCGCGCTGAAGCAGCCGCTGGCGGGCCTGGCCCGGATTCTCGAAATCGGCAGCCGCCCTGGCGAGGGTACTGCGCAGCTGACTCTCAAGCTCGTCCGTGGGCATCAGATAGTTCCTTTCATGATGACCGGGTGGTGGGTCCGGTGGAAGGCAGCCCGCTGCGGGTAAGCGCCTGACCGAGCCGGGCTGCTGCGCGGGACGCGGTGCTGGTGACCGTCGCGGCCGAGCAGCCGAGGAACTTCGCGACCTCGGCGACGGGCAGGTCCTCCCAGTAGCGCAGCACCAGCACGGCACGCTGCCGCGCAGGCAGCTGCGCCAGCGCCCAGCGAAACTCCGCGAGGTCATCAACCTCCCGCAGCGCCCGCGTCGCGCTCTCGTCGGCGGCATCGGCGCCGGCGTCCTGCGGCCCCAGCTCCGCCTGCTGGCGGGACCGGCGGCCGCGTCATCCAGCACGAGATTGATCAAGATACGGCGGGCGTAGGCGGCCGGATGATCCATCGACCGCACCCGGTTCCACCGCCGGGCTACCCGCAAGAACGTCTCCTGGACCAGGTCCTCGGCGTCCCTGACGTCCCCCGTCATCAGGTAGCCGGTGCGCAACAGCGAGTCTGACGCGCCGGCGGCGAAGCCCTCGAACTGGCGCTTCGATGCCGCGTCGCTGACCCAGTCCATGCGCACCTCCTCAAGCCCGACCCTCGCGCTCATCTGTATAAACCCGCCAGTCCGGCCGGAGACTGAGCGCAGCCGGCGGTTATTTTCGTTTATCGCTGAGGGGCCGCCCGCACGCGGGCGGCCTGACGGACCAGGTGGTCGCGCTCGGCGACGTCCGTGGCCCGGCGGGCGGCCTCCGCGTACGCCGTGGCCGCGGCAGGAAGGTCGCCGCTGAGCTCGTGCAGGTGGCCGCGTACGGCGTGCCACCGATGCCGCTCGCCGAGCACCTCGCGCAGCCGGTCGGTCTCGCGCAGCCCGGCGGGGGCGCCGAGGACGTGGCCGACCGCGACCGCGCGCCCGAGCACCGCGGCGGGATCCTGGCGCACCGGGTCGTCGGTGAGGGCGACGAGGTCGTCGTACCAGGCGAGGATCTGCGCCCAGTCAGTCTCCTCGGCGCTGGCCGCATCGTCGTGCAGGGCGGCGATGGCGGCCTCGACCTGGTAGCGGCCGGGGCGCGCAGCGGCCAGCGCCGACTGCAGAACGCGCACGCCCTCGGCGATCTCGCCGGTGTCCCACAGGCCGCGGTCCTGCCGGTCGAGCGTGATGATGCGGCCCTCTGAGTCGCGTCGCGCCGGGAGGCGGGCGTGGTTAAGGAGCATCAGCGCGAGCAGGCCGCGCGCCTCCGGTTCCTCGGTGGCGAGGGTGAGCTGGCGGGCGAGCCGGATCGCCTCGCCGGCCAGGTCCACCCGGCCCGCGTGGCCGGCCGTGTAGACGAGGTAGAGGACGCGCAGCACGACGGCGAGGTCGCCGGGCTGGTCCAGGCGGCGCCCCTGCAGGGCGCGCTTGGCCCGGCTGATCCGCTGCGCCATCGTCGCCTCCGGCACGTAGAAGGCGTCAGCGATCTCCCGGGTGGTGAGGCCGCCGACGGCGCGCAGGGTCAGCGCTACCTGGGAGGCGGGCGCGAGGTCGGGGTGGCAGCAGCAGAAGAGCAGGAAGAGGGTGTCGTCGCCCTCCTCAGTGGCGGCAGGCCGCGGCTCGGCGTACGTCGCCTCCTCACGGCGATTACGGGCGGCCTCGCTGCGGCGGGCGTTGACGAGCCGCCGGGTCGCGACCGAGGCCAGCCACGCGCGCGGGTCGCGCGGCGGGTGCTCGGGCCACACCCGCAGGGCCTCCAGCAGCGCCTCCTGCAGCGCGTCCTCGGCGGCGTCGAAGTCCTCGCCCCGCCGGACCAGGCCCGCGAGCACCCGCGGGACGAGGACGCGCAACGCGCCCTCGTCCAGCCGTCGCGTCGGCTCGTCGATCACACCGGGTCAGTCGTCCGAGGACGCCCCGGACATGACCTCCCGGACGTCGATCCACTCGTACAGCGGCTTCCCGCCCGGCCCGGGCTCGGAGGAGACGTAGGCCGCGAGCTCGACCGCACGCTCGTGCGACTCGACGTCGATCATGTACCAGCCCGCCACGAGATCGCTGGTCTCGGGCAGCGGGCCGTCAGTGGTGACCGGCGCGGCGTCCGGGCCACCGTAGCGGACCCAGGTGCGCGCCGGCGTGAGCGCCTGCGCGTCGACGTACTCGCCGTTCTCCTCGAGCAACTCGCTGACGTGCTTGAGGAAGGCCATGTGCGCCTCCACGTCCTCAGGGGCCCACTCGTCCATCGGGGGGAAGGGACGGTGCGGCTCCGGGCCGCCGCGGTAGTGCTTGAGAAGCAGGTACTTCGGCATGGTGGCCTCCTGGTGTCGCGGGCCGCGCCTGTCGTGGCCCTTCACCTGGTGAGCGGAGCCGGGCAGAGCTTCTCGACATGAGCAGCTCGCTCGAAGTGCACCACCCCGCCAGCGGGATCGGGCCCGGCTGCGTGTCCTGGAACTCGGATCCGGTGCGGGACATGTCGCTGGGCTGGCGTCCAGGCTGGTCGGAACCGATGGGTCGACTCACAGAATGCCCAGCGAGGTCGCGCGTTTAACGGCGGACGAGCGGGAGGTGACGCCGAGCTTCATGTAGGCGCGGCGCAGGTGTGTCTTGACCGTGTTGAGTGACAGGTACAGCTCTGATGCTATTTCGGTGTAGGTGAGCCGCTCGGGCAGCTTCTCCAGCACGCGGATCTCAGCGGCGGTCAATGGGTCGATGAGCTTGCCCTGCCGGGAAGCGGTCGTGGCGCGCTTGCGTGCTCTGAGACCGGCGGTGATCAGTGCCGTCCGCTGCCTGGTACGGGGGTAAAGGTGTGAGTTGGAGATCACGTGCTCGACCAGCTGAGGAGCTGTGTCCACGACGGTTTGGACGTAACCGTGCCGCTCGGTTACGGCCAGGGCCTGCCTGACCAGGGCGGGTGCCTGAGGTGAGGACTGGCTGATGGCGACGCTCGCGCGCAGCAGCCGCAGTTCCAGATCGGAACGGATCGTGGCTCCCTCGGCTGGCGCGTCGCTCAGGGCTTGTGCTGCTTCGTCGGGGTTCCCAGCGGCCAGAGCGATGATCGCCGCCATGACGATGCGCCGGTCGCCGGGCAGCCGCCCGGCGGCGGTGGTCGCGCCTTCCTGGTCGCCGAGATCCAGACGGATATGGGCTTCGAGTTCGTCGGCCAGGGCTAGGAGGGCGGAGTGGTCACTCTTGAGCGCCGCACGCGCCGCGGGCAGCGAGGTGAGGGCTTCGTCGAGGTTGCCGTCGGCCGCCCAGATCCGGGCCCGGTCCAGCTGGGCAAGGTAATTGAAGACGGGCCGGGCGCTGCCGACCAGCGCCAGCGCGCGTTCTACCGGCTCGGCAGCGGCAGCCAGATCACGCCGCTCCAGGGCGAGCAGGGCCGTTGTCCGCAGCGCATGGAAGTTGAAGAAGTGGCGGCCGAAGCCGAGGCGGCGGGCTGCGGCGATGGTGGCGGCGGCCAGGGTGCCAGCCTCTTCCAGGTCCCCCTCGATGAAGGCGGCCTGGCTGATCACCCCGGGGCACAGGACCTCGGTCAGCGGACCGCTCACCTGGGCCGCGGTGAGGGCATCGGCGAGCTGCCGGGCTTGGCTGAACTGGCCCACGTAGGTGTGGCAGTACATGGCCAAGGTGTCGAGCGTGACGATCCAGTCGCCGACTCCGCCGGCTTTGCGTTCGGATTGCCGCGCCCACTCCCGGTGCTCCAGTGCCTCGTCAAACTGGCCAATGAACGTGCAGTACAGCATGTTCACCAGCGCCAGCCGCACGGCCAGCTCGGGTTGCCGGGTCTTGTCGATATGTTTCTGCCGGGCGAGCGCGACGGCCCGTGAACCGCGCTCGAAGGCCCCCCGCCACAGCAGCTCAGCCGCCAGGGGCAGCAAGAAGTCGGGTGCGTCTGCGAACAGTTCCGGCCGGATCTCGTCGATGTCGAGCGCGCTGACGGTGGCCGGGTTGGTCAGCACGTCGCGCACGACCCCCTCGCTGAGCAGGCTGACGGCCGTGGCCTGTTCACCGGCGGCTAGCAGGTGCCGTGCGGCCGCGCCGGTCTGGCCAGCCTCGATCAGGTAATGCGCAGCGGCCTGGTGCAGCCGCTTCTCCCGGGCCGGGGCCCGGGCATGCAGCTCGGTCTGGAGGACTTCTTTGATCAAGTGGTGGTAGCGGTAGGTGCGGGCCTCGTCGTCCACGATCGCCACGAACATGTGCGCGCTGTAGAGGAACTCCAGCATCTTGGCTGATCCTTGACCGTACACAGCGGTGCAGGCGGGCACCGAAAGCTCGTCAAGGACCGAGGTGGCCAGCATGAAATCGGCGACCTCCGGGGGCTGGCGGGAGAGGACCTCCTCCAAGAAGTAGTCGGCTATGGTGTGGCGGTGCAGCTGTACCCGGCCAGCCGCAGTGGCGGGGTCAGGCGAACCATGGATCGAAAGCGCAGCCATCTGCAGCCCGGCCACCCAGCCCTCGCTGCGCCGGTGAACCAGGGCCAGGTCCGGCTCGTCGAGCCGCACGCCGAACGCAGACAGAAAGCTCCTGGTTTCCTCCACCGAGAAAGACAGGTCCCCGTCCCGCAGCTCGACCAGGTTCTGGTGGGCGCGCATGCGGTGCACCCGCAGCGGTGGGTCAACCCGGCTGGCCACCACCAGTTGCAGCGACGGCGGGTGATACTCCACCAGCCAGCGCAGGGCGTCGGCGCTGGCCGCGCCGGCCAGGTGAAAGTCGTCGATGACGAGTACCCGCGTCCCGTCCGGCGCCTCAAGGTCGTCGGCGAGGGCAGCGATCGCATCGGCCGATACCTCACCATCGAGGCTCATCAGCTGGCGGGCATCCTCGCCAATCTGTGGCTGGCCAAAGCCATACCGTGTGGCCTCGACGATGGCCGCGACGAACCGGGCCGGGTCGGCGTCGGCCGCGTCGCAGTTCAGCCAGGCCGATGGCCGCTCCGGGTGGGCGGCCAGCCAGTCGGCGAGGAGCATGGTCTTCCCCGCCCCGGCCGGGCCCACCACCAGGGCGAGGCGAACCTGTTCTCCCTGGTCCAGCTGGTCGAGCAGCCGTGACCGGCGCACCAGCTGCGGCACCAGCTTCGGGGCGCGGAACTTCGAGGACGGGAACCGGGGACTACGTGGGCCAGGCTCAGCTACCACTGTCGCTTGCGCCACGGCGCCCGGCCTCCCCAACGCACCTGCCCGGGCTTCGCCGTCAGGGGGCGGCACGAAGCCGGGGCTGCGCGATGGGAACAATATCACCTCTGGGTGGGCGAGAACTATACGAGCCGTGTTGACAGTGTGACCGCAGGGAAATGCCGGAGAACGCAGATGCCGTCCGATCGCGCCCCGGCTCAACCCCAGCGTCACCCGCTAACGGGTGACGACGCATCCCGCCGTCGGCAGGCACGCTGGCGGCACATCAACCACCGACTATGAGGCGTAATCGCGTGCGACCACGCACATACGAGATCACTTTCACCGGCCGGGCCGACCGAACCTTGTGCGCACAATTCGATGACTGCACGGTCACCACCGGCCCGGACACGACCACCCTCCGCGCTGAAGTGCTCGACCCGGCTGCTCTTTCCGGGCTCGTGCAGCGGATCACCGGCCTTGGGCTTGAGGTCACATACGTGTACCTCGTGACACTGCCCGAGAGGATCGCCGGTTCCCAGGCCGACTGCGCCTGAACAGGGCGACCGCCTGGTCCCCATCTACCCGGCGAATGACGAGGCGGGCATGCCCACCGCCCCGGGACGGCAGACGAACGTCGCACCCGCATGCGGCTCCTTCTGCAACTGGTCGGTGCTCAGCCGGTAGGCGGCCGAGGTCACATACAGATCCGCTAGGCCGGCGCCGCCGAAGGTGCAGCTCGTCACCTGGGTAACTGGAAAGAGGACCTCGTCCAGCGGCCCACCGGCTGGTGAAAAGCAGCGGACCGCCGCTCCGCCGAAGCACGCAACCCACAGGTTCCCCTGGCTATCGGTGGTCATCCCATCGGGTACCCCGTGCGTGCGCTCATCGTGATGAGCCGTCTCCGGTTACCTATCGAGCCGGTGCCGGCGTCGTAGTCGAAGACGTCGACACCCTGTGTGGCCGAGTCGATGAAGTACAACTGGCTGCCGTCAGGGCTCCACGCGATGCCGTTCGATTGGGTGACACCGCCGATTATCCGCCTGAATGACCAGTCCGGTTCGACACGATAGAGCGCCGCCGAATGTGGCGTGAAGTCAAACGCGGTTGTTCCGGCGAGCAGCCGCCCGGCGGGGTCGCACTTCGCGTCGTTCATCCGGTTGCCGCGGATATCGCGCTCGACCGGCGCCGCCAGCTCGAAGCCTTCCCCCGTATCTGAGGCCACAGCGATACCATCGCGTACCGCGAGCACCAGTCCGCCACCACGCCGGGGGACAACCGCGCCTACCTCCTGGCCGACGGAGAAGGAGGTCAGCTCGGCCCCGGCCTGGCCGTAACGGAACACCGAGCCGCCGGTCAAGTCGACGAACAGCAGCGTCTTGGTCGGCTCGTCCCAGTGCGGCGCCTCGCCCACATCGGCATGCAGGTCGGCAAATACCTCGACACTCACGCTCGCAGAACGGGCCATCTCCTACCTTGCCTGGGCTAGCTGGATCATCCAGAGCCGATGTCAGCGCCTGCTGGAGTCCAGCTCGATAACGAGCCTACTCAGCCGTGCTGGTTTTGGCAGGCTGGCATATGTCCCCACATAGTAGCCGACGGTGGTGACCGCTAGAAAACAAGATAAATATCGCGACCCGGGCCGCCGTGCACCCTGACCGCGCCGCCTGAGTCCTGGCGCCCGGTGCAATCACCCCGAATCGGGTGACTACACAGACCCTAGCCGGCGGCATGCTTGCTCCAACCGCTGGGGGAGGCAGACGGGTCCAGCTCACGCTGACCGCGCCTGTTAACGGGCGGATGGAGCGCCGAATGCCTGTGAACGGGTGGCCGCAGCGTGGGTGACGGAGGAGTGGAAGGCAGGATGCTCACATATGTTGCTGAGGAAGGACCCGTCGGGGACGTGACCGTGGCAGCACGGGGCGATCCACGGGGACCTGTGGCGCTTGAGCTGAGTCACCGGATCGGGGAGGCTGGCGAGGCTATCGTGTACCTCGACGGCGAGCTGGATATCGCCAGCGCCGAGCAGGCTGTCAGCTATGTCCGGGAAGTCATCGATCACCGCCGCGGGCCGGTGATCGTGAACCTGGCCGCGCTGGCCTTCTGCGATGCCCGCGGCCTGGCCGCCCTGGTCCGCATGGCCCGTTACGCGGAACAGAGCGACTGCCCATTTCAGGTGACCTCGCCTAGCCCGTCACTGGTCAAGATCATGCGGATCACAGGTCTGAACCAGAGGTTCCCCGGGCTCATGAAACGGGTTAGCCGTGATGGGCCCGCTCAGGCTCGCGGTACCGCTGGCCAGGCCGGTCAGGAATCGAGAAGCACGGGGCGCACGGCCCCCATTAGCGTGACCAGCATGACTTCCATCGAATCCATCACCCTCGAAGTGGCCGATCCCACGGCCGCTGACCGCTTCTACACCGCCGCCTTCGGCCTGGGCACCCAGCTGCGCCTGCGCGCCTCGGACACGCCGGCGACCGGCTTCCGCGGGTTCACGCTCTCGCTCACGGTGTCCCAGCCCGCCACCGTCAGCGGCCTCATCAACGCCGCCCTCGACGCCGGCGCCACGCCGCTCAAGCCGGCCGCCAAGTCGTTCTGGGGCTACGGCGGCGTCGTGCAAGCCCCGGACGGGACAATCTGGAAGGTGGCGACCTCGGCGAAGAAGAACACCGGCCCGGCCACCCGGCAGATCGACCAGCTCGTGCTCCTGCTGGGAGCCGAGGACGTGGCCGCGAGCAAGCGGTTCTACGTGGACCGCGGCCTGGCCGTAGCGAAGAGCTTTGGCCGCAAGTACGTCGAGTTCGCCACGGCGTCCAGTCCCGTCAAGCTGGCGCTCTACGGGCGCCGGGCCCTCGCCAAGGACGCCGGTGTCCCGGCCAGCGGCACCGGGTCACACCGGCTCATGATCGGCAGCGATACCGGAACCTTCACCGATCCGGACGGGTTCGCGTGGGAGGCCGGGCCGCGCTGACCCGGGCGGCGTACCTGACCGCGGCGTACCTGACCGGCGGCGTTCCTGACCCGGGCGCCGCGCAGCACAACTCACCGGAGTCAGCCCCTGACTACCTCGACATCGCCGATCCCCAGGGCCTTCACCGGGGCCCCGATCTGGGATGCGTCGCCGACCAGGATCGTGACCAGGCGGTCCTCCGGGAACGCCGCGATGACCGCAGCTGTCGCCTCGGCGGTACCCGTCTCGGTCAGGCGCGCGTACAGCTGCGCCTGGTAGTCGTCCGGCAGGTGCTGTTCCACCTGATCCGCCAGCGTGCCGGCGACCGACGCTGCCCGCTCGTACTGCAGCGGCGCCACGCCCACCAGGTTCTGCACCGCCGTATCGCGCTCGGCGTCGGTCAGGCCCTCCGCGGCCAGCGTGCGCAGCACCGTCCGCAGGTCACCCAGCGCGGGAGCCGTGGACGCCGTGTCCACGGAACCGCTGATGGCCAGCACCGACGCACCCGTAGCGCCGTCCGCGGCGTGCGGCGCCGGCGACCGCAGCACCTGCTGGAAGGCCCGGACCCCGTAGGTGTAGCCCTTCTCCTCGCGCAGAACCCGGTCCAGCCGGGAGGTGAGCGTGCCGCCCAGGCAGTACGTGCCGAGCACCAGGGCTGGCCAGACCCGGTCGTGCCGGTCCGGGCCGATCCGCCCGATGAGCAGCTGCGTCTGGACGGCACCAGGCCGGTCCACGATCACCACGCGGCCCGTGTCGTCGGCGGTCACCGCGCGGCGTGGGCAGCGGCTCGGCGGCATCACCGCTCCATCCGCCGAGCGTGCCGGCCAGCACTGCGTCCAGGTCGACACCGGTCAGGTCGCCCACGATGACCGCGGTCGCCGTGGCCGGCCGCACGTGCGCCTGGTACAGCGCGCGGACGCCCGCCGCGTCGATCCGCGCGACGGTGTCCTCGGTGCCCTTGCGTGGCCGGGACATCCGCGCGGACGCCGGGAACAGCTCCTGGGATAGCTGCTTGGCTGCACGCCGGGCGGGGTTGGCCAGCTCCAGCGGAATCTCGTCGAGACGGTTGCGCACCAGCCGCTCCACCTCGCCGCCGGTGAACGCGGGTCCGTGCAGCGCCTCGGCGAGCAGCCCAAGCGCCCGGGGCAAGCGGGAGACAGGAACCTCCAGCGAGACGCGCGCGCCCAGGTAGTCGGTGCCCGCATCGAGAGTCGCGCCGCAGCGCTCGAGTTCGGCGGCGAACTCCTCAGCGGAGTGCTGGCTGGTGCCCTGGGACAACGCATCGACCATGATCGTGGCGATACCGTCGAGGCCGTCCGGCTCGACGTCGAGCGGCATGTCCAGGCAGATCTCCACCGCCACCACCTGCTGCCCGGGCCGGTGACAGCGCAGCACGGTCAGCCCGTTGCCCAGGCCGCCGCGCTCGGGCGCGGGAAATGCCCAGGGCCTCGGCGGCCCCGCGGCCGGCTGTGGGTGGAAGTCCATGGTCACGGCTGCGTCCGTCACCGCCCGGCTCCTTCCGGCTTGCCATCCGCTTCGGCGGTCACCTGGTCGTACACCAGCACGGCGCGATTGCCGGGGCGAAGCCGCTCTGCGGCCATCGCCCGGACCTCCTCGGCGCTGACGTCGAGGAGGCCGTCAATGGCCGTGAACGCGAGCTGCGGATTACCGAACAGCACCGCGTACCGGCACAGTGCGTCGGCCCGGCCCGCGACCGTGCTGAGCCGGTCCAGCCAGCCACGTTCCAGCAGGGCCTGCGCCCGCTCCATCTCCCCGGCCGACGGTGCCTGCGTACCCAGCCGGGCCAGCTCCTCGTCAACGGCGGCCTCGATCTGCGGGATTCCGGCGTCCCCGGAGGCCTTCACGTCCAGCCAGCCCAGCGAGGGGGCACCAGCCAGCCGCAGCACCCCGAAGCCTGCGCTGATGGCGGTACGGTCGCGCCGCACCAGCCGGTTGTAGAGCCGCGACGACATGCCGTCGCCGAGCACCGTGAGCGCCACCTCGGCCGCGTCGCACTCACGCGTACCGTCGGGCGGCAACCGGTAAGCGGCCATCAGCGCGCGCGCCGGGACCTCCTCCTCGATCTCCACGCGCAGCTCCGCGCCGATGACCGCAGGGAGGGTGCCGTCGCGGGGCGGCACCTTGCCGTCGTGGGACGGGATGGAGCCGAAGTACCTCTCGACCCATCGAAGCGCCTGCTCCGGGTCGATGTCACCGACGACCGCCAGGACCGCGTTATTGGGCGCGTAGTTCGCGCGGAAGAACGCGCGCGCATCGTCCAGCGTCACCGCGTCCAGGTCGGCCATGGAGCCAATGGGCGTGTGGTGGTAGGGGTGGCCCTCGGGAAAGGCCAGTGCGGTCAGCCGCTCGAACGCGGTGCCGTAGGGCACGTTGTCGTAGCGCTGCCGGCGCTCGTTCTTGACCACGTCGCGCTGGTTCTGCAGAGACTCCTCGTCGAGCGCGGCCAGCAGCGAGCCCATGCGGTCCGCCTCCAGCCAGAGGGCCAGCTCCAGCTGGTGCGCGGGCATGGTCTCGAAGTAGTTGGTGCGCTCGAAGCTCGTCGTACCGTTGAGGGAACCGCCTGCGCCCTGGACCAGCTCGAAGTGGCCGTTCCCCTTGACCTGCGCCGACCCCTGGAACATGAGGTGCTCGAACAGGTGGGCCAGGCCCGTACGGCCCTGGACCTCCTGCCGCGAGCCGACGTCATACCAGAGGCAGACCGCCGCGACCGGAGTCAGGTGGTCTTCAGAAAGCACTAGGCGCAGACCATTGTCCAGCCGGTGCTCGGTCGCTGTCAGGCCGCCGGAACCGGCCTGCCGCGTGGCCGCGTGACCCACGGGCGCGCACGTCCCTTCCATCGCATGCAGGAGAAGTAAAGCCACTGTATGCAAGGAAGCGGCCCGGCTTGATCGGTGGTCTTGCCCGGCCTGCTTGCGGCGGCATACAGTTTCTGCGCAGGGAGCGAACTTGTGAGCCGCGCCGGGCTAACTGTGGAGCGCTCCCGGGGGGTCCCCGTGACGATCATGAGCAGCGGACTGCCCCGGGGAACTTCCACGACATGAGCCACACGGGCGTGCGCGAGCGTCCGGACCGGGAGAACCGCCCGGGCCGGGCCGTGGACGACCTGACCGTAGCCAAGCTGCTGCGTCCCCTCGTGCGGCCGGGCACTGTGGCCCGCGCGTCCCTCGTCGAGCGGCTGGCGGAAGGGGATACGCACCGGATCGTCTCCGTGGTCGCGCCTGCGGGCTATGGGAAGACGACCCTCCTGTCGCAGTGGGCCGAGCGCAGCGCCAGGGCTTTCGCCTGGGTGTCGGTCGCGGAACCAGACAACGACCCGAAGGTCCTGCTCACCTACGTGGCGAAAGCGCTCGATGCGGTGGAGCCGATCGGCGACCGGGTGTTCGACGCGCTGGCCTCGCCCGGGAGTTCGGTGCCCGGCACGGTCGTGCCGCGGCTAGGGTCGGCCTTCTCCTCGATGAGCTCGCCGGTAGTCCTGGTCCTGGACGACGTGCACGTACTGCGTAACCGGGAGGGCCATGCCGCGCTGTCTGCGCTGGCCGACCATGTGCCGGAAGGCTCGCGGCTGGTCCTGGCGGGCCGGGCCGAGCCGCCGCTGCGGGTTCCGCGGCTCCGGGCCGAGGGCCGGATCCTGGAGATCGGTCCAGCTCAGCTGGCGCTCACCCGCGAGGAGGCTTCATCGCTTCTCGCCAATGCCGGTGTCAGGCTGGACGAGGAAGAGGTAGCCGAGCTGCACCGGCGGACCGAAGGGTGGCCGGTCGGGCTGTATCTCGCGGCGCTCTATCTCAGGGAAGGCGGCCTGGTCGCAGGCGCGGCGGTTTCCTTCAGCGGGGATGACCGGTTCGTGAGCGATTACGTGGAGTCAGAATTCCTGGCCCGGATCTCCCGTGGGCAGCGGGTATTCCTGACCCGGTCCGCAGTCCTGGATCGCATGTCCGGCCCGTTGTGTGAGGCGGTGCTGTCCATGCCCGGGTCCGGCGCGACCCTGGCGGACCTGGCCCGGTCGAACATGCTGCTGGTGCCGCTGGACCGCCGCGGGGAGTGGTACCGCTACCATCACCTGTTCCGCGACATGCTCCTGGCCCAGCTGCACCGCCAGGAGCCCGGCCTGATGCCCGTGCTGCGCCGCCGCGCCGCCCGCTGGTGCCTGCGCAACGGCCTGCCTGAGGAGGCCCTGGAGTATTCCATCGCCGCCGGGGACGTGAACACAGCGGCCCGCCTGGTGGAGAGACTCGGCGTGCCGGCCCACCGGCGGGGCCAGTTCACCACCATCCAGAGGTGGTTCCGGTGGCTGGAGGATCGGGGCGGGATCGAGGGACATCCGATGGCCGCCGTGCTGGCCGGGCTGTTTTTCGCGTTGACGGGGCGGCCGGTGGAGGCCGAGCGCTGGGCGGACGTGGCCGACCGCTGGCCGCACGGGGATGCACTGCAAGGCGACACCGCCTACGCCGAGGCCTACGCGGCCATACTCCGGGCGCTCATCTGCCGTCGTGGCATCGAGCAGGCGCTAGCCGATGCGGACGAGGCCGTGCGCAGGTGCGCCGCCCAGGGCATCGTGACGCCGGCACCCGCGCTTTACCAGGGGCTCGCCCGTGTCCTTTCCGGCGACCTTGAGGGTGGCGACCGATCATTCCAGGATGCCGTCAGTGCTGGGGAGCAGGCCGGCGCGCACGAGACTCTGGCCGTCACATTGTCCGAGCGATCGCTGGTCGCGATGGCACACGGTCAATGGGGCTGCGCCCAGGCGCTTGCGGATCAGGCCAGCGCCGTGTTGCGCCAGGCCGGGATCGAGGAAAGCTACGCGACACCGCTGATCTGTGCCGCCCAGGCCCGCGCGGCTCTGCACCGGGGCGATGCCGTCGCGGCACGCGAAGCACTGGTCCCGGCCCAGCGCCTGCGGCACCTGCTGACCTACGCCATGCCCCAGCTGGCTGTTCAGGCCCGGATCGAGCTCACCCGCGTCCACCTCGTGCTCGCTGACATCGCCGGGGCCAGGACCCTGATGCAGGAGATCGATGAGCTGCTCCGCCGCCGGCCCGGCCTCGGGAACCTGGTCACCGAGGCTGAAGGGCTCCGCGTGCGCCTGTCGGAGGAACGAGGGGCCGCCGCCCCCGGCGCGTCGTCACTGACCGCGGCCGAGCTCCGGCTGCTCCCGCTGCTGACCACGCACATGTCCTTCCCCGAGATCGCCGAGGAACTGTCCCTCTCCCACCACACCGTCAGATCACAGGCGTACTCGCTCTACCGGAAGCTGGGGGCCACCTCACGCAGCCAGGCGGTCGCCCGGTCGCGGCAGCTGATGCTGCTCGAGGGGTGACGAGCTTAAATCCCCGTTTCATACCAATCGTGGGATGCGCGGGTCCGGCCGGCTGGCGTTGTGTGGAGGTTGCGAGCGAGATTCCCGCCGGCAGCCGGACACGGCGGCCGGCCTGCCGGCGGTGATCTCCAGCGGCGAATGACCATCAGGGCCGGCGGTTGGAGGGGGGACTCCGATGGCGAGCCACGTGGCCAGGCAGATGGCGACCAGTACCCCGGGGGCACCCGTTCCCGTGGCCGATCCGGTTCTGGCCTCGAAGATCACGGCCCCGGCTGTGCCGGTCCTGGCCGTGCAGCGGCCGCGGATCTCGACATTGCTGGCCCGCGGTACCCGGTGGAGCCCGCTGACCGTTGTCACCGGGCCCCCCGGGACAGGCAAGACGATGGCCCTGGCCTTGTGGGCGGCGGCCGAGCCCACCGCAGTGGCCTGGGTGGCCCTGGACCGCTACGACAATCACCCGGAGTCCTTCTGGCCCCATGTGATCGCGGCCCTGCGCCGCTGCGGCGTCGTCATTCCGGAGGCGCGGCCGGCCGGCCCGCAGGAGCAGGATGCCGATCACGTGTTCCTGCTGCGGCTGGTGTCAGCCCTGGCTACCCAGGACCCGCCGGTGATCCTGGTCCTCGACGACTTTCATCTGCTGACCGAGCCCGAGGTGCTGAAAGGGCTCGACTTCGTGCTGCGCAACGTGGGATCCGGCCTGCGCATGGTGGTCTCCTCGCGGGCGGATCCGCCGCTGCGGCTGCACCGTTACCGGCTGGCCGGGGAGCTGACCGAGATCCGGGCGGACGACCTCGCGTTCAACCACGAAGAAGCCAGCCTGCTCCTGGCCCAGTACCACGGCATGATTTCCGCCGACTCACTCGATCGCCTGATGCGGCGGACCGAGGGCTGGGCGGCCGGTCTGCGCCTCGCGGCCATCTCCATGGACACCCATCCCGACCCGGACCAGTTCGTCAAGGAGCTGATCACTGAGGACAGTGCCCTGACTGGCTACCTGGTGGAGGAGGTTCTGCACCTGCAGCCGCCCGAGGTCCAGGACGTGCTGCTCAGCACCAGCATCCTGGAGCAGGTCAGCGCCGAGGCCGCCAGCGAGCTGGCAGGTGACGAGCAAGCCGCGCGAATCCTGCCCGCACTGGCCCGCGCGAACACGTTTATCCAGCCCATCGGATCCGGGTGGTACCGCTATCACCCGTTGTTCGCGGAGGTACTGCGCCTGAAGCTGCGGCTCAGGTACCCGGAACGCCTGCCCGATCTGCACCGCCGGGCGGCCCGCTTCTACGAGCGCAGCGGCTCGCTCATCGCCGCCGTGCGGCACGCCGCGCAAGCCGGCGACTGGCCGCTCGCCGCCCGCATGGTCGTCGGCGGCCTGGAAATCACCGGGATCACCGAGCCGCAGGGCAGCCAGTCCCTGGCCCGGGAGTTCGAGAGCATGCCGGACAGCCAGGCCTGGAACGAGCCCGGGCCGTACCTGGTCTCCGCGGCGGCCGCCCTGGCCGGTGGTGACGGCGAAGCCTGTGCCGCCGCGCTGACCAGTGCGGAAGGCCTCCTTGAGCAGCTGCCCGCTGGCCAGGAGATCCCGGGCCGGCTCACCGCAGCGATGCTCCGCCTGGCCGCCTCTCGTCACGATGGTGATCTCCCCCGGGCCGCCGCGGCCGCGGACCGCGCCGAGGAACTGATGAGTCAGGTCCCTGGTGAACTGCTCGCCCGCCACCCGGGGATACAGGCCCGCGTCCTGGCCGGCCGCGGGGTTGTCGAGCTGTGGTCGGGCCACCTCGACGAGGCGCTGCGTGTCCTCGGCTCGGCGGTAAAGGCGGCCACGGCCTCGGGGGCGGAGTACGAGCACGCCGAATGCCTCGGGTATCTCGCGCTGGCGGAGGCTGTGCGCGGCAGGCTCGGCCGCGCGGCCGAGCTGGCGGAACGCGCCGCCGGGATCGCGGCCCGGGTGCGGCAGCTGCCGGTCATGCGGCCGGACCCCGCGGCCACCGTCGCCCTGGCCTGGGTGCACCTGGAGCGCAACGAGCTGCATGAGGCGCACAGCCTGCTCAAGCAGGTAGACGCCGCCCTGGGCGCCAGCCCAGACAAGCTGACCGGGGCGGTGGCCTGGCTGGTAGCGGCGCGTACTGGCCTGGCCGAGGCCCAGGCACAAGTCACCGCGCAGTGCCTGGCCAAGGCGCGGTCCGGCTGGCGGGTCCCGGATTGGCTGGAGCAGGAGCTGCTCGAGGTCGAGTCGCGGGCCTGCCTGGCCGCCGGGGACGTCCGGGCCGCGCTCGCCGCGGCCGGGCGCGCCGGCCGCGATGGCGGGCTGGAGGCCGCCGTCATGCACGCGCGCGCGTCGGCGGCGGCCGGTGACACCGGCGCCGCCAGGCGCGCGCTGGCCCCCGTCCTCGCCGCTCCCGGTGCGGCACCTGAGCAGGTGCGGGTGCATGCGCTGCTGGTCGACGCCCAGCTCAGCTACAGCCGCGGCGTCCCGGCGCGCGGTGCCCGCTCACTTGCGCACGCCCTGCGCCTGGCTGAACGTGAGCAGCTCAGGCTGCCGTTCGTCCTGGAGCGCGGGTGGCTCAGGCAGGCGCTGAGACGTGACCCTGAACTGGCCCGCAGCTACCAGCGCCTGCTGTCCCCGGGCCCGCGGCGCCCTCAGGTCCCGGCTCCGCGCAGCGCCCCGGATCAGCCCGCGATCGTGCTGGTCGAGCCGCTCACCGAACGAGAGCGGGAGGTGCTGCAGCACGTCTCCGAGATGCTCAACACGGCTGAGGTGGCCACCGAGATGTACATCTCGGTCAACACGGTGAAGACGCACCTGAAAAGCATCTACCGCAAGCTGGCCGCGACCCACCGCCGCGAGGCGGTCCGCCGGGCCCGGCAGCTGGAGCTGATCTGATTCACCCCTGGCCGCAGGCCGGGGATCGCCTGGCTGCGTCACGCTGGAAGCTGCGCCGGGACCGCCGGACCGGGTGAACTGCGCCGCGTTCACGGCCGTGTATAGCGGTGGGAACGTTCGGGGGCGCGGATGTTACTTGGCCTCATCATCACGGTAGTCCTGGCGCTGGCCGGTGCCGCGAGACTCGCCGTGCTCGGCCAGCGGGCGGCCACGGCCCGCCCTGCTTTCGACTTCGCCGCTGCTGACCGGCCGGCCCTGGTCCACCTGGTCCGCACCCGGTGCCGGCCGCAGGCCGCGGGCTACGAGGCGACGATCCTGGATATGGCCGGGCGCGGGTACCTGTCCGTGACCGGCCAGGGCCCGGCGACCGGGGCCGGCGGGCTGGCCAGTCTCTGGCTCGGGCCGGCCGTACCGGCGGCCGGCTCCCCGCGCTGCTCGGCTTCGAGCAGCAGGTGCTGGACGACGTGCTCGCCCGGGTGAGCGACGCCCGCGGGGCACCATTCGACGCACTCGCCGGGGCCTGCCAGGCGGATGCCACCGCGATCTGGAAGCCGTTCGAGGACAAGCTGCTGGCCGCGGCCCGCGAGCTTGGCGTCTGCGGGCCGCGGCTGCCGCTCAGAGCCTCGTCCGTCTTCCTGGCCCTCGGCACGGCCGCGGCCATCGTCGCATCGGCCTGCCTCGCTGAGCCGGCGCATCGCGGCTGGGCGGCCGTGGCGACGGTCGTCGCCTGCGGGATCGCGCTGGCCTGGCTGTGGCAGGACCGGCCAACCCGGGCCGGTACAGCCCTCGCCGCCCGCTGGCGGGACAGCAGCGCCCGGCCTGCGGGCTGGGACAGCAGTCCGGCCGCGGCGGAGCTCCGGCAGAGCGCTTACGCGGTGGCCGCGGGCCAGGAGAGCGGCGGTGTTGCCCGGCGCCCGCGGCGGCGGGCCGGCCCGCCGGACGAGACCCGCCGGCCCGCGCAGGCCTGGTCCTCCTTCACCGGCAGCTGGCGGCGGGTGCCGGTCGGTCCGCGGGGCGGCCGGGCCCTGCGGCGCGGCGGCGGCCTGCTCACCGGAGCGGCGGTGATCGGCTTCATCTCGATCCCGTTCGTGATCACCGGCATCATCGGCTGGCTGGCCGTGATCCCGGTGCTGGCCGCCCTCGCGCTGGGCGCCGCCGGTGCGGCCGACCTGCTCGGGTCGCAGGCGGTCCCGAAGCAGGTCACCTTCCACGGCCAGGTCATCGCCCGCTGGCTCGAGGAGGAAAGCTCCGGCGGGGAGAACGAGCACACGGTCCGCCTGCCCATGCTGGCGATCGACGACGGCCAGCGGTCCTGGACATGCCTGGCGTCAGCGGCCGAGTTCGGCGGGGCGGCCCTCGGCGACCTGGTCCAGGTCACAGTGAACCCGCGTTCGGGGACGCTCGCCAGCCTCGCCGTGACGAGCCGCACCCGGCCGGAGGGCCCCTCCGCCGTCCGGCCCGCGCCACTGGTCACCCCGGAGGAGGCGGCGGCGGTGGTCGGCCCGCTCACCCGCACCACCGGGGTTCCCGTGCTGGTCTCTGGCGGGCTCAGCGTCATCTACCAGGGCCGCGACGGCACCCTCAGCGTGATCGTCGCAGGCGGCGGCGTGGCCAGCCTCAACACCGCGATCGCCCGGCGGATGGGCACGCCGCTGCCGGGCATCGGCGACCAGGCGTGGCTGCTCAACCGCGAGCGCACCGTCATCGTGCAGGTCGGGCCGCAGGTCACCAAGCTCACCGCCAGCAAGAGCAGGCCCGGCAGCCTGCCGGTGCTGGCGTCGGTGATAGCGGCCCGCCTGCGTTGAGGTGCCCCTTCGTTGGGGTGCGATGATCGCGTAGCCGATCGTCGGGCAAGCTCAGAAAGTAAACTTCTCTCCTGCCGCAGCGAGCGGCCGTGCAGCAGGAGGGCAGCAGTGATCGGGGAGCGGCGGGCGGGCCAGCTGCTGTCGGTGAACGTGGGCCTGCCCCAGGATGTGTCCTGGCACGGCCGGACGGTGCACACGGCCGTCTGGAAGCAGCCGGTTGAACGGCCCGCGGATGGTGCGGCGGCTCAATATCGACGGCGATGGCCAGGGTGATCTGGCCGGGCACGGCGGCGAGCACCGGGCCGTGTTCGTGTACCAGATCGAGTCCTACCAGTACTGGCAGCAGCAGCTGGGCCGCGACGACTTCAGTTACGGCCAGTTCGGGGAGAACTTCACGGTGACGGGCCTGGCGGATGACCAGGTCCGCATCGGTGACCGATACCAGATCGGCGAGGCGCTGTTCGAAGTGACCCAGCCCCGCGTCACCTGCTACCGGGTGGGCATCCGGATGGACGACCCGCAGATCCCGGCGCTGCTGGTCTCTCACCACCGGCCCGGGTTCTACTTCCGGGTGCTGCGTGAGGGCGCCGTGCGGGCTGACGACGAGATCGTGCAGGTCGCCTCCGGGCCGGAGGCGATGACGGTGGCCGAGGTAGACGCCCTGCTCTACCTGCCGGGCCACTCCCCCGGGCGGGTCGCGCAGGCGCTGGCGATCCCGGCCCTCCCGGACGGCTGGAAGGCCTCGTTCCGGGCCCTGCTGGATCAGCCTGAATCACCCGGCGGGGCCACAGGCAACGCCGGGCTGGCCGCGGCCAGCCCCCCGCCGGCCTGGCCAGGTTTCCGGCCGCTGACCGTGACGGCCGTCGAGCGGGAAACCCCGTCGGTGATCTCGGTGCACCTGGCCGACCCGGACGGGACCGCGGTCCCCCCGGCCCAGCCGGGGCAGTTCCTGACCCTGCGGCTGCCCGTCACGCCGGACGGCCAGCCGCTGGTGCGCAGCTACTCCCTGTCCGGGCCGCCGGGCGCGAGTTCCTATCGGATCAGCGTCAAGCGGGAACCGCACGGGGCCGGCAGCCAGTTCATGCACACCCGGGTCCGGGCCGGCGACGTGCTGGAGGCGGCCGCACCCCGCGGCACCTTCATCCTGCAGCCCGGTGAGTCACCCATCCTGCTGATCAGCGCCGGAGTGGGGGCGACCCCGGTGCTGGCCATGCTGCACGCCCTGGCCGACAGGCTCCGGCCGCGATATCTGGTGGCTGCATGGTGCCCGGAGCCGGTCGGACGAGCCGTTTGCTAGGGAATCGCGGTCGCTGCTGGCGGAGCTGCCCAGCGCGCACCGCTGCATCTGCTACAGCCGGCCCGGCCCGGACGACGTCCGCGGGCGCGACTACCAGACGGCCGGGCGGCTGACCCCGGGCGTGCTGGCCGGCCTGGATCTTCCGCGTACCGCGGAGGCCTACCTCTGCGGCCCGGCCGCCTTCATGGACCAGATGTCCGCCGGGCTGGCGGACCTGGGCATCGGCGCCGCCCGGGTGCACACCGAGATCTTCGGCAGCGCGGGCTCGTCAACGCCGGGCATCGCCGCCGCGCCCGCCCGGCCACCGCACCCGCCGGCGGGCCAGCCAGGCACCGGGCCGCAGATCGCGTTCGCGCGCAGCGGCCTGACGGTCCCCTGGGACGACGGCTGCACCAGCCTGCTCGAGCTGGCCGAGGCGTGCGACGTGCCGGTGCGCTGGTCATGCCGCACCGGCGTGTGCCACACCTGTGAGACCGCCCTGCTGTCCGGAACGGTCGGCTATGCCCCCGACCCGGTCGAGGCCCCGGCCGACGGCAGCGTGCTGATCTGCTGCTCCCAGCCGCGCACCGGCCTGACCCTGGACCTGTGACCGGCTCGCCTGACCGGCTCGACCACCCTCGACGCCGCCGGACGAAGCCCACGGTGTCTACGATGGCGGCCATGACGCAACCTGCACCGGGTGGATTCCCGGTCACCACCGCACTGGAGCTGCAAGGGATGGCCGTCGAGCGGGACCTCGGCGTCGCCTTCGGCCTGGTCGTGCGCAGCATGGGCGCGGTCAAGTCGATTGGTGCCGGGTTCAAGGCGCTGCGCCAGGGCGAGGTGACCCAGTACACCGAACTGCTCGAGGACAGCCGCCGGCACGCGATTGACCGCATGATCGAGAACGCGCGGCTGCTAGGCGCGAACGCGGTCGTGGCGATGCGGTTCGACTCCTCGGAGATCGGCCAGCAGCTCACCGAGATCGTGGCCTACGGCACGGCGATCGTCGCCCGTCCCGTGAGCTAGCCGTGCCGGCGACGCCCCCTCCGCAGGGCCCGCGGTCCCTGGCCAGCGACGCCGGCCGGGAGAAGCTGCTGGTCCTGCTGCGGGAGCATTTCGCCCGGGGCCAGCTGGACCTGGGCGAGATCAGCCGGCGGGTCGGCGTGGTGCTCGCCGCCACCTACTCCGACGAGGCCGCGGCGGCGGTAACCGACCTGCCGCTGCTGGCCGGCCCGGCACCTGGCGGGCCACCGCCACCGGCCCGCGCCCGGATCGGCCAGCGGCGGCGGCACGCGCAGCGGACGCAGCCGGCCGCCGGGTGGGTCCCCACCCCGGAGAGGTTCCGCGACCCGTCAACGCGGGCGATCGTGCGGGTCTGGATCGACCCCGCCGACCTGAGCCGCCACTACGTCCCCGAGCCCGACGCCTGACCGGCAGGCACGCCACGCGACCAGCGGGCACGGGACGCCCGAGCGGCGGGCACGGTTAGCCGCCACCCGGGTTGCGGAACCTGGATTCCGGTTTGCTAGGCTCCGTGAATCGGAAGCTGGGTTCCGTTTCAGGGAGGTCGCCGTGGCCGTGGAAAGCCGGCGCGCGCATTATCAGGTGACGTTCGCGGTGCTGGCCGCCGGCGTCGGGGCGTTCGCGCTGCTGCAGTCGCTGGTCATCCCGGTGCTGACCACGGTGCAGCACGAGCTGCATACGACGCAGGCCGCCGCGACCTGGGTACTCACCGCCTACCTGCTGTCGGCGTCGATCATGACGCCGATCCTGGGCCGGATCGGCGACATGAAGGGCAAGAAGCGGGTCTTCGTGGCCACGCTGGTCGCGCTGGCGGTGGGGTCGCTGCTGGCGGCGGTCGCCCCCTCGATCGGCGTCATGATCGTGGCGCGGGTGATCCAGGGGGTCGGCGGCGGGATGGTCCCCGTCGCGTTCGGGATCATCCGCGATGAGTTCCCGGCCGCGAAGGTGACCGGCGCGGTCGGCATCCTGGCCTCACTGACCGCGGTCGGGGCGGGTCTCGGCATCGTCCTGGCCGGCCCGATCGTGAACGCGCTGGACTACCACTGGCTGTTCTGGCTGCCGATGATCCTCACGGTCATCGCGGCCATCTGCGCGATCCTGTTCGTCCCGGAGTCGCCGGTGCGCACCCCCGGGCGGATCAGCTGGCTGCCCGCCGTGCTGCTGTCCGGCTGGCTGGTCGCCCTGCTGGTCGCGCTCAGCGAGGCGCCGGACTGGGGCTGGGGCTCGGTCCGGGTGACCGGCCTGCTGGCCACGGCGGTGATCCTGGCCGCGGCCTGGGTGCTCGCCGAACTGCGCGCGGCCACCCCGCTGATCGACATGAAGATGATGCGCCGGACGGCCGTGTGGACCAACAACCTGGTCGCGCTCCTGATCGGCCTGGGCATGTACGCGACGTTCGCCTTCCTGCCCGAGTTCGTGCAGACGCCCACCGCCGCCGGCTACGGGTTCGGCGCGAGCATCACCCGTTCCGGCCTGATGCTGCTGCCCTCGTCGATCACCATGTTCGTGGTGGGCATGTTCGCCGGCCGGCTCGCCCGCCAGCTCGGCGGCAAGGTCCTGGTGATCGCGGGGTGCCTGATCGGGTGCGTGGCCATGTCGATCCTCGCGTTCGCGCACGGGCAGGCCTGGCAGATCTACCTGTCCACCGCGATCATGGGCGTCGGCTTCGGGCTGGCTTTCTCGGCCATGTCGGCGCTGGTCGTCGCCGCGGTGCCGGCCTCGCAGACCGGCGTGGCGAGCGGCATGAACGCCAACATCCGGACGATCGGCGGCAGCATCGGCTCGGCGGTCATGGCCAGCATCGTGACCTCCCAGCTCGAGCCGTCCGGGCTGCCGAAGGAGGCCGGCTACACGATCGGGTTCGCGGTGATGGCGGCCGCGCTGGTGCTGGCCGCGCTCGCGGGGCTGCTCATCCCCTCGGCGCGCAACCTGCGGCGGGCGTCGGGTGAGCCGGAGCACGCCGAGCTGGCGATGGTGGCCGGCGGGACGGTCGTCGGGGACAAGAGCGAATGACCACCGTCCAGCAGCGGGCCCCGGGCGCGCGGCGCGACGCCGTCCGCAACTCGCAGCGGGTCATGGCCGCGGCCCGCGAGGTGCTCGGTGAGTACGGCGCCGAGGCCAGCATGGAGGAGATCGCCGCGCGGGCCGGCGTGGGCGTCGGCACCGTGTACCGCCGGTTCGGCAGCAAGGACGCCCTGATCGACGAGCTGCTCCGGCTGGTCCTGGAAGAGGTCATGGCGTCCACCGACCAGGCGCTGGCGCGCACCGACGGGCACGGGCTCGAGGAGCTGCTGCGCGCCCTCGGCCAGTCCTTCGCCGACCACGCCCGCTACGCGAGCCTGCTGCTGCAGCGCCGCACCGACGACGACACCGCCCGCCGGATGCGGGCCGCGATCGACGAGCTCACGGCGCGGGCCATCGCGGCCGGCACGGTGAACCCGGGTCTCACCCCCGGCGACGTCCTGGCCCTGACCTGGGCCATGCGCGGGCTGGTCCAGGCCACCGGTGACTTCGCCCCGCAGGCGTGGCAACGCTTCCTCGATATCCAGCTGGCCGGCATGCGGGCGCCCGGGCCGCTCAGCGCGGCCCGCCCGCTGTCCTCCCGCCAGCTGTCGAAGCTGGCCCCGCGCCGGCCGTCCTGACCGCCGGGCACGCTAAAACGCAGCCCCGTACTTTATTTAGCTAACGGTCTGTCCGCCGCGAGGACATCCCCGGTGTCCTGATCCTGGCCGCGGACGGTACAGACGAAGTTGCGGATGATGGCGCCGCCGTCCGCGGTGAGGATCGATTCCGGGTGGAATTGCAGGCCCTCGGCTGGATGCCGGGCATGGCGCAGCCCCATCGGGATTCCGCCGGGGCCGCGGGCGGTGATCACCAGCCCCGGGGGCAGTGACTCCTCCTCGACGATCAGGGAATGGTAGCGGGCGGCGCGGAACCGCCGGGGCAGGCCGGCCAGGAGGCCGCCGCCGTCGTGGGTGATCACCGACGCCCGGCCGTGCACGGGCTGCGGCGCGGTGGTGATCCGGGCGCCGCACGCGGCGGCGATGGCCTGGTGCCCGAGGCAGATGCCGAGCAGCGGGATCGTGGCCGCGCAGGCCCGGACGGTGTCCAGGCTGACGCCCGCATCGGCGGGGGTACCCGGGCCCGGTGAGATGACGATGCCAGCCGGGCCGAAGTCGCGGATGTCGCGCGCGCAGACCTCGTCGTTCCGGACGACCTCGACCTGGCATCCGTGACGGAGCAGCAGGTGGGCCAGGTTATAGGTGAACGAGTCGTAGTTGTCGAGCAGGACGACCGCCGGGCGGTCACCGCGGGGCCGGCCGCGCAGGGCCCGGCGGCGGGTGGGGCGCTGGGACACGGGCCCGGCGGCCGGGGCATCCGGGCCAGCCGGGGCCAGGCCGCCCGGGGCCTGCCGCGCCCGGGGCCGGGGACCAGGCGCCGGCCGGCTAGCGAACGCGGCCTGCAGCCGGGCGGTGACCGGCCCGGTGTCCCAGGCGGCCGCAGCGCCGGCCACGGACCGGACCGGGACGATGCCCTGGACGGAGTTGGTCACGAACACCTCGCTGGCGCCCAGCAACTCCCTCATGGTGACCGGCGTTTCCTGGGCGCTGACGCCCGCCCGGCCGGCGAGCCGCAGCACCGCGGCCCTGGTCACCCCGGGCAGCAGCCGGCCGTCCGCGGGCGGGGTGCGCAGGGCGCCGCCGATCACCGCGAAAATGTTGGCCCGGTCGGTCTCCAGCACCTCGCCGTCCCGGTCGGTGATCAGCAGCTGCTCATCCGGCGCGGGGCCGGTCCCGTCGCCTGCGCCGGCTCCTCCCCCGCCTCCGCCCCCCGGCCACGGCTCCGCCACCCCCGCCGGCCTTCTCCCCCCGGCCGGCTCCGCCACCCCCGCCGGCCAGGCGCGCGAGCAGGCGGCGGTCCGCCCACTTGTGGGCGCCGAGTCCGCCGGGAATGGTCACCGGCCGCAGGGCGACGGCCGCCGGCCCGGGGCGGGCCGGGATCACCGCGATACTGACCTGCAGCGGCCCGCCGACCGGTCGCGCGGTCAGCCGCAGCCGGCCGGACGGACCGTTAGAGAGGCAGGTGGCGAGATCGGTGTGCAGGCTGGCCGGGAGGTGCTTGCCGAACAGCGCCCAGGTGCTGGCGTCCAGGCGCGCGAGATGCCGGTCCAGGTCATGCCCGCGGCCCCCGGTGACGCGGAGCGAGGTGAACGCGCCGAGCGCGGGCCGGGGCCGCAGCGAGGGCGGGATGGCCGACCCGGCGGCGCCCATGACCCCGGGCGGCGCACCAGGTTCTTCGCGCAGCGTGGCGCCCAGCGCCCGGATCAGGGGGCGCGCTTTCAGCAGGCACTCACGGTATTCGCTGGCGGCGCGGGACCGGGCGGTGATCCCCCCTCCGCTGCCCAGCCATACCCGGCCGCCGGCGAACTCGAAGGTGCGGATCGCGACGTTGAGTTCCAGGCCGGCGACGGGACCGCGGTAGCCGACGGCCCCCGTGTAGACCTCCCGTGGCGTCGCCTCCAGCTCGTGGATGATCTCCAGCGCCCGGACCTTCGGGGCGCCGGTGACCGAGCCCGGCGGGAACGCCGCGGCGATCAGCTGCCCGTCCCCCGTCCCGGCCCGCAGCGTGCCGCGGACGTCGGAGACCAGATGCCAGACGCCGGGGTGGGCTTCGGCGCGCAGCAGCGCCGGCACCCGCACGCTGCCGGGTTCGCAGACCCGGCTGAGGTCGTTGCGCATCAGGTCGACGATCATCACGTTCTCCGCCCGGTCCTTGGCGGACCGCTCCAGCAGCTCCCGCTGCCGCCGCGCGGGGAGCTCACCGGCGGGCCGGGACCGGGTGCCCTTGATCGGCTGCGACTGCACGGTCGCCTCGCGGCGGCGCAGGAACAGCTCCGGGGACAGGCTCGCCACGGCCCCGCCCGGGGTCCGCACGAACGCGGCGTAGGGCGGATCCAGCCTGGTCACCGTGCGGCAGAACGCGTCGAGCGGATCGCCGGCGAACTCCGCCTCGAGCCGCAGGCAGATGTTGGCCTGGAAGATGTCGCCGCGCCGGATGTAGCTGATCGCCTGGCGGACCGCCGCGCGGTGCTCGTCCGCCGACGGGGTCATCCGGAAGCTGCCGCAGGAGTACGGGCGCGCCCGGTGCGCGGCGGCGCGCGGCCGCCGCGCCCGCGCCGCGGCCCGGCGTGACAGCTCCGCGAACCGGCGCTGCAGCGCACCGTCCCGGCCCGGGGTGACGAGGGCCTCGAACACCCAGCGGCCGGTGGCCCGGTCGCGGCGGAGCACGTGGTCGTAGTAACCGAACCAGTACGCGGGGAGCAGGCGCGGCCCGCCGGGCGCCGGGGGGACCGGGAGAAGCTGCTCCGCCAGGCCGAAGCCCAGGTAGCCGATCCAGCCTCCGCCGAAGGCGGCCCGAGAAGGGCCGAAGGCGGCCGGAGAAGGGCCGAAGGCCGCGCCGGCCGGGGCGGGCGGGCCTCCCGGGTCCGGCAGCGGGGCGTCCAGCACGTCCCCCACCGGGTCGGGGGCACAGCGGACGCGCACCGGGTCGGAGGCCACGATGTCGCTGCCGCCGGCCCAGGCCCCCATCAGCGCCACCGGGTGCGGATCGGCCCGCACCAGCCGCAGCACGTCGGCCGCACCCAGCTCCCAGTCAAGGGCCCGGCACACCACCTGGGGTCGCATCGGCTGCCCCCTTCCTCCAGGCTGCGGCCACGCGCACCGCGTCGAGGCCCGCCCGGATATCGTGCACCCGCACGCAGTACGCCGCGGCCGCGGCCCGGCGAGCCGCGGCGCGGGATGGGCTCAGGCGCAGCGGCGTGCCCCCTGGCTGCACCCCCGGGTCAGGCGAAGACGATGGTGTGGTTGCCGCTGCGGATCACGCGGTCCTCGCTGTGCCACGTCACGGCGCGGGAGAGCACCGCCCGCTCCACGTCAGCGCCGCGGCGCTGCAGGTCGGCGACGGTGTCGGCGTGGGTGACCCGGACGACGTCCTGCTCGATGATCGGCCCTTCGTCCAGGTCCTCGGTCACGTAATGGGCTGTCGCGCCGATGAGCTTGACGCCGCGCTCCTTCGCCTTGGCGTAGGGCCCGGCGCCGATGAAAGCGGGCAGGAACGAGTGGTGGATGTTGATGATCGGCACGGCCGCCTTCGCGATGAAGCCGCCCGACAGGATCTGCATGTACCGGGCCAGGACGATGAAGTCGACGTTGCCCTGCAGCAGCCGCAGGTGCTCGGCTTCGGCGGCGGACTTGTCGGGGCCCATCGACGGCACGTGGAAGAACGGGATCCCGAAGCCCCGGACCTCCTCGGCCGCGTCCGGGTGGTTCGAGATCACCATGGACACGTTGACCGGCAGGTCACCCCGGCGCTGCCGCCACAGCAGGTCGAGCAGGCAGTGATCGGATTTCGACGCGAAGATCGCGGCGCGTTTCGGCACCGACAGGTCGCGGAGGCTGAACTCCAGCCCGAAGCCCTGGCCCAGCCCCGCCTCCAGGTCGTTCCTGATCGCGGGCAGGGAGGCCTTCAGGCCGTCGAGGCTGAACACGGTCCGCTGGAAGAACGCGCCGCCCTGCGGATTGTCGGAGTACTGGTCCAGCGAGACGATGTTCGCGCCGTGGCTGCTCAGCACCGAGCCGACCGCCGCGACGATCCCGGTCCGGTCCTTGCCCTGCACGATCAGCGACGCGTGGTCGCGGGCCAGCCCGGCCGGCCTGGCGCGCGGCGCGGCCTCCTGGGTGATCGTCACTCAGGCTTCCCTCCCGCTCGGCTGATCCGGGGCGGCGGCCTCCCGCGCGCCCGGCGCCACCCGTGCCTCCCGGAAGGCAGCGACCCAGTCCACCGTGGCCTGCAGGCCGCCGAACGTGTAGAAGTGCAGCCGGACGTCGCCGTGGCGCTCCGCGTCATACTCCTGGGCCAGGGCGTGGATGAACCGGTCCGGTCCCGCGGTGCCCATCAGGTTCGTGAGGGACAGCCCGTACTTCCTGGCGATCGCCGCGCTCGTGCCGACGCCGAACCGGGCGGCGTACCTCATCAGCCGCCGGACCCCGGTGGGCCCGGGCACCCCGATCCGGACCGGGAGGTCGATGCCCCGCGCCCGCACCGCCTCGATCCAGGCCAGGACGGGGTCGGCGTCGAAGCCGAACTGCGTGATGACCGCACCGGGTATCTGCTGCTCGCTGAGGGCCGCGAGCTTGTCTTCCAGCGCCGACCAGAGCACCGGGTCCGTGATCGCGGGATGACCTTCCGGGTAGCCGCTCACGCTGGCGTGACGTACGCCGTACCGCTGGAGCAGCCCCGACTGGATCACGGCCAGGGAGTCCTCGTACGGACCGTGCGGGCGGGCCGGGTCACCGCCGACGATGAGCACGTTGCCGGCCGTGCCATCGGCCTGGAGGCCGGCCAGGAACTCCGCGAGCATCGCCTCGGACCGCAGCCGGCGGGCCGAGATGTGCGGCACCGGGACGAAGCCGGACTCCTTGATCGCCCGCGCGGCGCCCAGCCGCATCGGCAGATCCTCGTTCTCCAGGAACGTCACGTGGATCCGGGTGCCGGGCGGGATGGCGCCGCGGGCTTCCTGGAGCTGGGGACGTCCTTGCCCGTCATCTCGAGCGAGAAGTCTTCCAGCAGGGCGGCGGCGGTGGCCGGGACCGCGGGGGCGGAAGTCATCACGGCTCCTCAGGCGTCCTGCCGGTACCGCGCCCGCGCGTGCTGGTCGTAGGGCGCGGGCTGCACGGTGGCCCGGATGCGCGGGAAGCCGAGGTCGGCGCCGGGGGCGGTCCCGGGCCCCGGGTGCTCGCCCCACACCACGGTCACCTCGGTGCCGGGGCGGCGTACTGCTTGTCGATCAGCGTCAGCGCGAGGATGGTTCCGGCCGGGTCGATCGTGGCCGTCTGGTAGGTCAGGCCCGCCAGGACGGGCCCCGCTCCACCCGGTGCCGCGCGTAGGTGAGCAGGAATCCCTGGTCCGCCCCGACGACCGCGCGCACGTCCTCGGGGTCGAAGACCAGCGTGACCTTCGTGCGCCGGACGTTCTCCTTCGCCTTTTCCAGGGCGTCGCGGCCGATGAAGTCGTGGTTGAAGGAGATCGACCGTCCGTAGCCCAGCTCGTACGGCGTGCAGTAGTAGTCCTCGATGTCCTCGGAGAAGAAGCTGCCGTTGAGCGGCCGCTTGCCCCTCGATGCCGAACAGCGGCAGCCACTTGCGGTAGTCGAGCAGGTCCGGGTCGGTGTAGATGGCGGGCACCGGCGAGGGGATCCAGCCGCTCTCCACGCTGGCCGTGGCGTAGGCGAACGCGCCGACGTGGACGAGGCCGACTGCTCACCCGCGCTCATCAGCGCGTCCTTGACCGCCTCCGCGTCCGCCCACGGGCCGATGAACTCGAAACCCGGCCTGGCCCGCCATGTTGTGCCGCAGCGCACGGAAATCCCGGCCGTCCAGCGACACCGGGACCGAGTGGAAGAACTTCGCCGGCGGCATCGGCCCGCCGAACGCGCGCTCGACCAGCTCCGCCGCCAGCGGCCCTTGAACCTGGTAGCGGAACAGCACCGGGTCGCCGCCGCGGCGGAACGCCGACGACGGGTCGGTGACGAACGAGACGTCGTAGCCGCCCTTCTCGCCGTGGTACTTGACCCAGTTCTGCGCGGCGGGAATCCCGCTCAGCGTGTAGCTCTGCTCGCCGGTCGCGCAGCAGGATGCCGTCCGTGACGATGTTCCCGTCGTTCGTCACGGGAATGAACTGCTTCGCCTGGCCGATCGCGAACGACTCGTAGTTGTTGGCGCTTACCGAAGTCAGCAGCCGGGTGGCGTCGGGGCCCTCGATGAACGTGTCGAACATGTGGTGGGACAGGTCCGAGATCGACACGCCCGTCATGCCAGGCGTCCTGCTCCTGGCGCCAGCCCGCGTACTCGGACTCGATGACCTCGGGGAGCCAGGGCCCGGCGTCCGGTTGCCACAGCAGCTTCACGGGCGACCCGGCCTGATCGATGCCGTCCTGAAGGCTGGGTGGTGCCACGGCCTTCCCCTTCACCATTGACGTCTGCGTCACGCCGAGCTGCCCAGCTAAATCGATCCCAGCTGAATCGACCTCAGCTAAATCGATCTAGCGACGGACTATAACAGACGGTTCAGCGGGCTGGCGATAGCGTTGTGCGCCAGCACAGGGCCGGGGGCGGCCGCCTTGTGCCAGGCCACAGGGCTGAGGATGGCGGCCCGGCCGGCCTACACTCACAGACGTGCGCACCCCGGCGGCCGCCGGGACAAGACCCCATCCGGAGCACCGTGACGGCTACCCCGAAACGCATCACGCTGCGCGACGTGGCCGCGGCGAGCGGGGTCTCGCGCGCCACCGTGAGCTTCGTGCTCCGGGACTCCCCGAACCAGACCATCTCGCCCGCCACGCAGGCGCGCGTCCGGCAGGCCGCGCACGACCTGGGCTACGTCCCGCACGGGATCGCCCGGGCCCTGCGGGAGGGGTCGTCGCGGATCGTCGTGCTCAACGTCGACTCCGGCCTGGAGGGCAACTACTCGCGCAGCTACATCCGGGGCCTCGACGAGGAACTCGCCGCGCACGATCACGTGCTGCTGGTCCGGCCCGGGCACCCCACGCCGCAGTCGGCGCAGGAGGTGCTCGACGCGATCGCGCCCCGCGCCGTGCTGCGCTTCGCCGAGCCCTACCTGAACGGGCACGAGCGCGACGGTGCGGGCTGGGAAGACGGCTTCGCCGCGAACGCCGCGCTGCAGACCCGCTACCTGGCGGACCGTGGCCACACCCGCATCGCCATCGCGCTCCCGGATACCGAGAACCCGCTGGGCAGGCTCCGGGCGCGCTGGGCTCGCGAGACCGTGGAGATGCTCGGCCTTCCGGCGCTGACGTCGCTGGTCGTGCCGCGGCCGAGAGCGGCAGGAACCAGCGCCGTGGCGGCCTTCCGCGCCGCGCACCCGGCGGTGACGGCGGTCGCCGCCTTCGACGACGACGTCGCCCTCCGGACCCTGACCGCCCTGCACGACCTGGGCCTGAACGCGCCCGGCGATCTGGCCGTGATCGGCTTCGACGACACCGAGTACGGCGCGCTGACCACGCCCGCGCTCACCACTGTGCATATCGACGCCGAGGCTCACGGGCGCCAGGCGGCCCGGGCCGTCCTCGGCCTCGAACCCGCTGACCTCCCGCACGCACCCGGGCACATCATCGTCCGCGACTCAGCCTGACCAGGACCCCTAGCCGCGGAGCAGCCCCCCGCCCCGCGCCCCGGTCACGGCGCTGATAATCCTTAATGGGCCGGGTTGCGACCACCCGTCACCTGGCCGCTACCCTCGGCAGATCGCTACCCTCGGCAGGCCGCGGGAGAAAGCAGGGCTCGCATGATTCCTCTCGACGTCACCAGGCCGAACATCGCCCGCATGTACGACTACTGGCTGGGCGGCAAGGACAACTTCGAGGCCGACCGGGAAGCGGCCGAGGCCATCCGGCAGCGCCGGCCCAACGTGGCGGACCAGGCGCTGGACAACAAGAAATTCCAGACCCGGGCCATCAGCTACGTCGCCGGGCAGGGCGTGCGGCAGTTCCTGGACATCGGCTCGGGCCTGCCCACCTCCCCGGTCCGCGCGGAAGGCGCGGCGCCGCTGTGGCTGGCCACGCACGAGGCGGCCCAGGCCGTCGTCCCGGACGCCATGGTGGGCTACGTCGACTACGACCCGGTGGCGGTAGCCCATTCACAAGCGCTGCTGGCCAAGGGCAGCCGCCAGATCGTGGCGGTCAACGGGGACATGTCGGAGCCGGAGGCGATCCTCGCGCACGACGGCATCCGCCGCGCGGGGTTCAGCCTGGACGCCCCCGCCTGCGTCATCCTGTGCTGCGTGCTGCACTTCCTGGACGCCGCGACCGCGAAAGGCGTGGTGAGCAGCCTGGCCCGGTCGCTGGCCCCCGGCTCTTACGTGATCGTGTCCATCGGGTGGGGCAAGGGTGAGGCCGGCCAGGAGTTCGCCAGCACCTACAACGCCCAGGACGGCTCCCGGATCTACGCCCACTCCTGGGACGACATCTCGGCCCTGTTCGACGGCCTGGAGCTGGTGGAGCCGGGCCTCGTGGACTGCTCGACCTGGCGGGCCGACCCGCCGCCCGCCGCGCGGCCCGGCCAGTCCTCGATGATCGTCGGCGCCGTGGCCCGCCGCCCCTCACCGGCCATGATCCAGCGATGATTTGGCCCGCGCTCTTTCGTCCTGAGGAGGAGATCCCGCGGACACCCGGAGGAGAGCAGCCCGATGACCATTCCGACGACCACCCTGGACCAGCGCTTCAGCGATCCGGCCGCCGCCGCCACCAGCTGGGCGGCGACCCGGGAGGCGCTTGACCGCGCCGAGCTGTTCTGGATCTCCACCGTCCGGGCCGACGGCCGGCCGCACGTGACCCCGCTAGTGGCCGTGTGGGACGGCGGGGCCCTGCACTTCTGCACCGGCGGCGCCGAGCAGAAGGCCATCAACCTGGCCGCCAACCCGCACGTCACCCTCACGACCGGATGCAACAGCTGGGACGCCGGGCTGGACGTCATGGTCGAGGGAGACGCGGTCCGGGTCAGCGATGACGACGCCCTCAAGCGGCTCGCCGCGGCGTGGACGGCCAAGTGGGACGGCCGGTGGCACTACGAGGTCCGGGACGGTGCGTTCCGCCACCCGGGCAGCGACGAGGCGGTCCTCGTGTTCTCGGTCACCCCGGCCAAAGTCCTGGCCTTCACCAAGGGCACGTTCAGCCACACCCGGCACCGCTTCTGACCGCCGCCCCCGGTGACCCAGGGCTCCCCCCTGGACATAACCTTCCGTCGCGGGTACATCCGTGTTAAGGCGGATGCTGGTGGTGCACCCGATCCGGAGGGAGTCCCGGAGATGACCCGTTACCGTGGCGCGCTCGCCGGAGCGACGAGTCTGGTGCTGGCGCTGGGGGTCCTCACGGCCACCTCCCCGGGCGCCGCCGCGGCCCGGCTGGGCGCCCCGTGCACGGCCGGGCGCGCACACCCTGGCCCCGCCCGGCTCCCGCCTCTACCCGGAGACCGGCAACGGCGGCTACACCAGCCTGCACACCGACGTGCACCTGGTCTACGACGCCACCGCCGACCAGTTCCTGCCCGGCAACCACGTCACGCTCACCGACCGGGCCACGCAGTGCCTGACCAGCTTCAGCCTGGACTTCGAGCGCCGGTCGGTGAACACCACGGCCGGGCCGGACATGACCGTCGCCTCGGTCCGGGTGAACGGCCGCCCCGCCTCGTTCACGTTCGTGCAGCCCACCTACCCCGGCGACCCGCACGGCCAGAACGACCCGGACCCGCTGGCGCACCAGGCCTCCGAGGTCAACCCGGTCGGCGGCCCGCAGCACAACCCGCTCCCGCCCGCTTGCACCCCCGAGCTGACCTCCACCAACCCGGCCCAGAAGGAATCCGGGAACGGCACCCCGTGCCCGGCCAACAAGCTGGTCATCACCCCCGCCGGTCCGCTCCGCGCCGGGAGCACGTTCCAGGTCACGGTGGCCTATACCGGGCGGCCCGGCGTGCACAACGACGGGGACGGCACCACCGAGGGCTGGTTCCGCTCGGGCAAGCCCGCGGGAGACGGCGGCTTCGTGACCACCGAGCCCGTCGGCACCGAGGACTGGATGCCGCTCAACGACTACCCCAGCGCCAAGCCCACCTACGACTTCTACGACACCGTCACCGCGGGCCGGACCGTGCTGGCCAACGGCATCCTGGAGGGCACCCGCCGGCACCCGGCGGACGCCCGGTTCCCCGGCGGCTCGGTCACCTGGCACTGGCACTCGGCCGCGCCGGTGGCCAGTTACCTCGTGGAGGACAGCGTCGGGCACTTCGACCTGACCGAACGGACCGTTAGGGGAACGAAGTTCTATCAGGCCCAGGCCAGCTCGCTGAGCGCGGCACGGAAGGCGGCCAACCGCGCGATCATGGACAAGCAGCCGGACATCACCCGGTTCGAGAGCCAGTTCAGCGGACCGTACCCGTTCTCCTCGGGCGGCGTGGTCGTCGGCCGGCCATCCGCCTCCTTCGAGGAGGAGATGCAGACGATGATCACCTTCGCGGGCGGCACGATCGACACCGACACGCTCTACCACGAGAACATGCACCAGTGGTGGGGCGATCACGTCACCGAGTCGGGGTACCGGATGACGTTCTTCAAGGAGGGGCTGGCCACCCTGGGTGAGTTCCTGTTCGCGGCCCGCAAGGCGCAGGGCAAGGCGGGAGGGCCGGGCACCGCGGCCGGCCGGCGGGCCTTCCAGGCCAGCCTGGCCAGCACGTTCGCCGCCGTCTACGCGAGCAAGGACGGCTTCTGGACGGTGGCCCCGTCCAACCCGACCGCCTGGGGGCTGTTCAGCGGGTCGTCCACCTACGACCGGCCGGGCATCGCCTACATCGCGCTGCGGCAGATCCTCGGCCACGCGGGCTTCACCCGGGCCCTGGAGCAGATCCAGCGCCAGTACGGCGGCGCGTCGATCAGTGAGCCGCAACTGGAGGCGGCGTTCGGCCGGTGGCTGCCCAGCCGGAGCGCCGCGTGCCGGCAGCGGCTCGGCCAGTTCTTCACCGAGTGGTTCGACACCGCCTACCCGCCCGGCGGCGGGGCTGGCCGGCCGCACATCACCGGCCCCGGGCTGGCCGGCCCGGGCTTCTACGGCGGCGCCTGCACCCGCTAGGGCCAGCCTTTGACTGCCTCTTGACCACCCTTTTCGCGAGGGTTAAATTACGAGATGAATTAAGGCTTATATCAAGCCACATGCCATCAATGGCCCTCCACCCCGGGCGCCCTTGAGCAGGCATTTTCCGAGGAACGGCTTCTCACAGGCGAGGACAGCCATGGGCGTGACGAACGTACCCTTCTACCGGCGGATCTCGATCATTGGACTAGCGCTGGCCCTGGCCAGCGCCTTACTGCTGGTCGCGGGGCCGCCTGGCCGGGCCGCCGCGGCATCGACGCTGCTGTCCCAGGGACAGCCGGCCACCGCGTCGTCCACGGAGAGCGCCGCGTACCCGGCGTCGAACGCCGTGGACGGCAACACCGGCACCCGCTGGTCCAGCGCCTTCTCCGACCCGCAGTGGCTGCAGGTCGACCTGGGCGCGAGCGCCTCGATCACCCAGGTCGTCCTGCAGTGGGAGGCGGCCTACGCGACCGCGTTCCAGATCCAGACCTCGCCCGACGGCACGAACTGGACCACGATCTACTCCACCACCACCGGCACCGGCGGCACCCAGACCCTCAACGTGACCGGCACCGGCCGCTACGTCCGCATGTACGGCACGGCCCGCGGCACCCCCTACGGGTACTCGCTGTGGGAATTCCAGGTCTACGGCAGCCTGGCCAGCGGCGGCACCTGCAGCACCACGAACGCCGCCCTGAACCAGCCGGCCACCGCGTCGTCCACGGAGAGCGCCGCGTACCCGGCGTCGAACGCCGTGGACGGCAGCACCGGCACCCGCTGGTCCAGCGCGTTCTCCGACCCGCAGTGGCTGCAGGTCGACCTCGGCTCCATCGCAGAGCATCTGCCAGGTCTCGCTGAACTGGGAGGCGGCCTACGCGACCGCGTTCCAGATCCAGACCTCACCCGACGGCACCAACTGGACCACGATCTACTCCACCACCACCGGCACCGGCGGCACCCAGACCCTCAACGTGACCGGCACCGGCCGCTACGTCCGCATGTACGGCACCGCCCGGGCCACCCCGTACGGCTACTCGCTCTGGGAGTTCGGCGTGTTCACCACCGGCGGCGGGGGCGGCGGCGGCAACGCCTGCCCGGCGCAGTCGAACACCCCGAACTTCGGCCCGAACGTCTACATCTTCGACCCCAGCATGTCCAGCGCGTCCATCCAGTCCACGCTGGACTCGGTGTTCAACACCCAGAAGCTGAACCAGTTCGGGACGCAGCGCTACGCCCTGCTGTTCAAGCCGGGCACCTACAGCGCCGAGGCCAACATCGGCTACTACACCTCCATCCAGGGCCTGGGCCAGAACCCGGACGACGTGACCATCAACGGTGACGTCACCGTGGACGCGTTCGACGGCACCGGCAACGCCACGCAGAACTTCTGGCGGTCGGCGGAGAACATGGCCATCAACCCGTCCGCCGGGTCGGACCGCTGGGCCGTGGCCCAGGCCGGCCCGTTCCGCCGGATGGACATCCGCGGCGGCCTGGAGCTGTACCCGGCCAGCTACGGGTACGCCAGCGGCGGCTACATCGCCGACACCAAGGTCTCCGGCCAGGTCTCCTCGGTGTCGCAGCAGCAGTGGTACTCACGCGACAGCAACTTCGGCAGCTGGAGCGGCTCGGTCTGGAACATGGTGTTCTCGGGCGTGAACGGCGCCCCCGCACAGAGCTTCCCGACCCCGCCGATGACCACGCTGGCCACCACCCCGGTGTCCCGCGACGTGCCGTACCTCTACATCGACTCCAGCGGCAACTACCACGTGTTCGAGCCGTCGCTGCGGACCAGCGCGTCCGGGCCCAGCTGGGCCAGCGGCCCGACGCCGGGCACCTCGGTCCCGATGAGCCAGTTCTTCGTCGCCGACCCGTCGATGAGCGCGGCCACCATCAACACCGCGCTGTCGCAGGGCTGCAACCTGCTCTTCACCCCGGGCGTCTACAACCTGAACCAGACGCTCAACGTCACCCACGCCAACACCACGATCCTCGGCCTCGGGTTCCCCACGCTGATCCCCCAGAACGGCGTGAACACCATGCAGGTCGCGGACGTCAACGGGGTCCGGATCGACGGCCTGCTGTTCGACGCGGGCACGGTCAACTCGGCGGCCCTGCTGACCGTGGGCACGGCCGGCTCGACCGTGAGCCACGCCAGCAACCCCATCTCGGTCCAGGACACGTTCTTCCGCATCGGCGGCGACATCGCCGGGAAGGCCACGTCCAGCCTGGTCGTGAACGCGAGCGACACGATCGTGGACGACATCTGGGCCTGGCGCGCCGACCACGGCAACTCCGGGACGGTCGGATGGGCGACCAACACCGCCGACAACGGCATGACCGTCAACGGCAACAACGTCGAGGCGACCGGCCTGTTCGTCGAGCACTACCAGAAGACCGAGGTCGCCTGGAACGGCCAGAACGGAAAGGTCATCTTCTTCCAGAACGAGATGCCGTACGACCCGCCGAACCAGGCGGCCTGGATGAACGGGAGCTCGAACGGGTATCCCGCGATCGCCGTGGCCAGCAACGTCACCTCGTTCGGCGCCTGGGGCCTCGGCAGCTACTGCTACTTCAACGTCAATCCGGCCGTCAACTCGGCCATGGCGTTCCAGTCACCCACCGGCTCGGGGATCGCGTGGCATGACCTGCTCACGGTCTCCCTGGGGAACGTGGGCACGATCAGCCACGTGATCAACACGACCGGGGCGGTCACGCCCACCAACACCACGCCCAGCACTGTGACCAGCTTCCCGTAACCATCCCCTCCGTGCCGCCGGCTGGTCCCGACCCCTCCCGGGACCGGCCGGCGGCCGCATTTACGGGGGATTCCCGGGGATTCACGCCGGGCCGCCTATTGACGCCTCTCCCGGCCCGGACTAGCCTCCCCAATCAAATAGGAAACTTTCCTATTTGATTGGGTGTGTGGTGGCCCCGCCGCGCGCTTCGCGGCCCGAACGACAAAGGATCCGCGCATGAGACGACGTTCCCCGCTCCGGGCTGCCCTGACCGCCACCGCCGCGGCCCTCGTCACGGCGGCCACGCTCGGGCTGACGGCGACCGGAGCCAGTGCCGCGCAGGTAGCCCGCGGTGATCACCCGGCCGGCCCCGGCCTGCCGCGGCACGTCTTCACCCCGTACTTCGAGACCTACGACACCACCGACGGCGGCCTGGCCGCCCTGTCCCAGGCGTCCGGGGCCCGGTACCTGGCGCTGGCCTTCCTGCAGACCGCGTCCCCGGGCTCGTGCACGGCGTACTGGAACGGCGACACCACGCAGCCCATCGCCGCCTCGTCCTTCGGCGCGGATATCGCCGCCATCCAGGCCGGGGGCGGCAACGTCATCCCGTCGTTCGGCGGCTACAGCGCGGACACCACCGGCACCGAGCTGGCCGACAGCTGCACCAGCGTCTCCTCGATCGCCCGCGTCTTCGAGCAGCTGATCACCACGTACCACGTGCCCCGGATCGACCTGGACGTCGAGGCGGACTCGCTCAGCAACACCGCGGGCATCAACCGCCGCAACGAGGCCATCGCGCAGACCGAGGCGTGGGCCGCGGCGCACCACCGCAGCATCCAGTTCTCCTACACGCTGCCCACGTTCGCGACCGGGCTGACCCCGGCAGGGCTGGCGGTCCTGCAGAACGCGGTGGCCGACGGCGCCCGGGTCAGCGTGGTCAACATCATGACCTTCGACTACTACTACGGCACCGCGCAGGAGATGGCCACCGACACCGAGAGCGCCGGGGCGGGCCTGGTCAGCCAGCTCCAGGCGCTGTACCCGGGGGCCAGCCCGGCCAGGCTGTGGCACATGGTCGGCGTGACCGAGATGCCCGGCATCGACGACTTCGGCCCGGACGAGACGTTCACCCAGGCCGACGCGGTCACCGTGGAGCACTGGGCGCGCAGCCACGGGCTCGCGGAGCTGTCGTTCTGGGCGCTGCAACGCGACAACGGCGGCTGCCCCGGCACCAAGGGCGCGGGCAACTGCTCGGGCCTGACCCAGCCCACCTGGTACTTCAGCCACACGTTCGAGCCCTTCACCCACTGATCCGGCGGGCATCGCCCGCCCGTCCGCCGTGGTCAGGCAGCACCGTGGCAGCATGGGGGGGCAAACCCCCGCTGACACGCGGCGGACGGGCGGACGGAGGCCATGGGTGCCAGCGGACTACGAGCAGATCCGCGACGAGAACGTCGCCCGCTACGGCTGGGACACCGCCGTGCTGGACCTGCTCGGCCACCTGTACAGCGAGCGCACCCACTTCATCTTCGAGCTGATCCAGAACGCCGAGGACGCGGGCGCAACCAGGCTGGCCTTCGAGCTGCACGCCGACCGGCTGGAGGTCCGGCACGACGGCCGGCCGTTCACCGAGGCCGACGTGCGCGGCGTGTGCGGGGTGGCGCAGAGCGGGAAGTCCGGGGACCTCACGAAGATCGGGCAGTTCGGCATCGGCTTCAAGTCGGTGTACGCGTACACGGCCACCCCGCGCGTGCACAGCGGCAGCGAGCACTTCCGGATCGACCACTACGTCCGGCCGGAGGCCGTGGATCCGGCGGACGGTGCCCCCTCGGACGGTGCCCCCGCGGACAGTGACCCCGCAGGCAGTAACCCCCCGGGCACCCTGTTCATCTTCCCGTTCGACCACGACACGGTGCCCGCGGCCACCGCCGCGGCTGAAATCTCCGCCGCCCTGGACCGCATCGAGCCCGCAACCCTGCTGTTCCTGCGCAACCTCACCGAGCTGCGGGCCAGCGGCGCCGCAGTCACCGGCACGCTCATCGAGCGCCGGACGCAGCCGCGCACCCCGTCCGGCCGGCACGTGACGCTGACCAGGAGCCAGGGCCGGGGCGCCCGCGCGGAGGACTGGTTCATCTGGGCCCGGCCGCTCGACGATCTCGGGCACGCCAGCCAGCGCGTCGAGATCGCGTTCCGCGCCGATACCGCGCACCGCGAGCCCCGGCTCGTGGCCCGGGACGGCGCGCCGCTGGTGGTGTTCTTCCCGACGCAGAAGGAGACCTTCCTCGGCTTCCTGGTCCAGGGCCCGTACCGGACCACGCCCGCCCGCGACAACGTCCCCGGCGACGACCCGGCCAACCAGGCCCTGGCCCGCGAGACCGCCCTGCTCCTGGTGGACGTGCTCCGGGAACTGCGCGACACCGGGCTGCTCACGGTGGAGGTCCTGGCCGCGCTGCCGCTCGACGCGGCGCGCTTCCCCCCGGGCTCGATGCTGCGCCCGCTGTTCGACGCGGTGCGCACCGCCCTCACGCAGGAGGACCTGATCCCGGCCGCGGGCGGCGGCTACGCCGCGGCGGGGCAGCTCAAGCTGGCCAGCACCGGGCCGCTCCGCGAACTCCTGGCCCCCGGCCAGCTCGGGGCGCTGTTCCAGGCGGGCCAGCCGCTCGCCTTCGCCCAGCTTCCCCGAAACGAGGACCAGGTCCCCCGGCTGCGCCACTACCTGCGGGCGGAGATCGGCGTCGGTGAGGTCACCCCGGCGGACCTGCTCGGCCAGGCCAGCCGCGGCTTCCTCGAGGCCCAGCCCGACGAGTGGATCACCCGCTTCTACGGATTCCTCCAGGCCGAACCGGACCTGTGGCGGGAACCCCGGCTCCCGGGCGACCCGCCCGGCCCCGCGCGGACCCGGCCGATCATCCGGCTCGAGGACGGCCGCCACGTCGAGCCGTTCGGCGCCGACGGCCGCCCCGCGGTGTACCTGCCCGCGGACTACGAGCCGGGGCCGGCCGGGACCGGGTTCCCGACCGTGCGGCGGGCGGTCGCGGACGCCCCGGCGGCCCGGGCGTTCCTGGAGGCGCTGGGCTTCACCGAGCCGGACATCGTGTCCGAGGTCCTGGAGGTCATCCTCCCCCGGTACGCCCGCAGTGACCGCGACCCGGCACCGGCCGGGGTTCCGGCCGGCGGGGTGGCCGCCCTGGACCGGGCCCAGCACGCCGCGGACCTCGACTGCATCATGCGGGCCATGGACGAGGCGGACGCGGGCCGCCGGGCCCGGCTGATGGACGAACTGCGCGAGACCGCATTCCTCATCGGGGAGAACGGCGCCACCGGGGAACAGCGGCTGATGCCGCCGCCCGCGCTGTACCAGCGGACCCGGGACCTGGAGATCTACCTGGACGGGAACCCCGGCGCCTGGTTCGCCGCCGATGCCTACGGGCCGTGGCTGGCCCAGCTCCGCGGCATGGGGGTCCGCGGCCAGGTGGACGTGCAGGCCCGCGCGCCGGGGCCGCTCGGGCACGTCGTCCTGGTCGCCGGGTTCGCCCGGCACGAGCGCGGCCTGGACGGGTTCGACCCCGGGGCACGGATCGACGGGCTGGAGTTCGCGCTGGCGCATCCGGGCCACGCGCGCGCCGAGTACCTGTGGAACGTCCTGCTCGCGCCGCACCGGCGGCTGATCGGCGGGGTGGTCGAGAAGTCGGTACGAGAGACGTTCGCCGATTCCACCCGGGAGACGGTCCGGTCGGCAGCCGGCCAGGCCGCGGCAGAGGAGGCGTGGCTGCCCGGGCCGGACGGGCTGTTCCACCGCCCCGCTGACCTGTCGCTCGACGACCTGCCGCCCACGTTCGCCCGGGACGAGGGGCTGGCCCAGGCGCTGGGCATGAGCCAGCCGGTGGTGTCGCAGGCCGCCGCCGGCTCGGCATCCCGCCGGAGGTGCTGTGGGGCCTGAGCGCGCACCCGGACCTGGTCGCCATGATCGAACGGGAGCTCAAGCTGCGGGCCGCGGGCCAGAACCCGCTGGGCCCGCGCGCCCGGCGCTGGCCCGGCGCCCGGCGCTGGGCTGGCGGATGAGCCGGGCCAGTCCTGACCGCCAGCCTCAGCGCAGCACCTGCACCAGCAGGACCCAGGCGTTGACCGCGGCGATGATGATGGCCAGGACGAACGCGGCCGGCAGCCAGTACAGGCCGCCGCCGTGGCCGGTCGCGAGCGTCACCCCGGCCAGCAGCAGGGTGACGGTCAGCCCGGCCCCGGTGACCAGCCGCAGCAGCAGCGGCCCGTCCAGCCCGGTCCCGTTCCGGCGGGCCGCCAGCGCCCGGACCGGTGAGGCTGCGCTGCCGGCGCCGGCCACCAGGATGAACGCGGCCAGCGCGCCGCGCGGGATACCCGGGACCAGCCCGACGAGGCTGACGACCAGCACGATGAGCAGCGCGGCGAGCGCTTCCAGGGCCCGGCCGGTCAGGAAGTTCTGGCCCTCGGGCTGGCCGGCGGCCAGCACGGCCCTGATATTGACGCTGAGCGCAACGAAGATCAGGCCGCTGAGCGCGGCCGTGGCCCCGGCTGCGGCGAGGAAGAGAGCACCCCACCCTGCGGCCGTATACGCGGCGGTATACGCGACGGTCATCTCGGGGCCTCCTGGCCGTTTGGCAGTGCTGGCCGTTGACGGTGCTGGCCGTGCTGGCCGTTGACAGGGCCAGAGCCGGAGTTTAACGTCGCTCCCCGTCCCCCATAGGAGGTCTGCGCGTATGCCGGCATCGCCTGAGAGATTCCTTGTCACCGGCGCGGGAGGCTGCATCGGCGCGTGGACGGTCCGGCTTCTGCTCGATGAGGGCGTGCCGGTGGTGGCCACCGACCTGAGCCCGGACCTGCGCCGCTTCGAGCTCATCTCGCGCGGGCGGGACGGCGGGCGGCCCGACTTCGCCCCGCTCGACGTGACCAGCACCGGGGACGTCGCGGCCCTGGTCGCGGACCGCGGGATCACCCACGTGGTGCATCTGGCCGGCCTGCAGCTCCCGTTCTGCGCCGCGGACCCGCCGCTCGGCGCGATGGTCAACGTGGTCGGCACGGTCAACGTGTTCGAGGCCATCCGGGCCGCGGGCGGCCGCGCCGGGCTGGCCCTGGCCAGTTCCGCCGCGGTGTTCGGGAAGCCGGACCGGCACCCCGCGGGGGTCGTCGCGGACCACTCCCCACTGCGGCCAGAGTCCTTTTACGGCGTGTACAAGGCGGCCAACGAGGGCACCGCGTCGGTCTACGCGACCCAGCACGGGCTCGGGTCGATCGCCCTGCGCCCGTTCATCGTCTACGGCCTGGGCCGGGACCAGGGCATGACCGCCGACCCGACCAAGGCCATGCTGGCCGCGGCCGCGGGGGTGCCGTTCCGGATCAAGTTCACCGGCAGCATGCTGCTCACCTACGCGCCGGACTGCGCCCGGGCCTTCATCGCCTCGGCCCGCGCGGCCGCCGGATCTGGTGAAGCGGTCAGCCTCAACGTCCCCGGGCACCGGATCAGCGTCCCCGCCCTGGCCGGCCTCATCGAGGACGCCCTGCCCGGCGCGGGACACCTCATCACCTGGGACGACCATCCCCTCCCGGTGCCGTCGGTGCTGGCCGCCCCGGCGATCCATGATGCGGCCGGCGAGGTCCCGAACATCCCGCTGGCCGAGGGAGTGCACGAAACGATCAAGGGCTTCCAGGACGCGCTCGCCGCCGGGCTCGTCTCACCGGAGCTGGCCTGACCCTGGGTGAGCTCTACGCGACAGGGCCGGCCGCCGTGGCCCGGCTGCGTGAGCTCACGGCCTGAGGTCAAAGAGGTCCAGCGGCGGTGTCGGCGACGGCACGGCCACCTCGTCGGTGACCGGCCTGGCCCCGGACGCGAAGCGGTCAAGGTCCGCGCCGTCGATCACCCGGCCGGGAAACGGGTCGCCGGCGGTCAGCCGGGCCAGCGCGGCGGCCGGGAGCTCCTGCCGCGAGGCGGCCAGCACCAGGTTGCCGAACCGGCGGCCGCGCAGCACCGCCGGGTCGGCGATCAGGCAGGCGTGCGGGAACACCGCGCGCACAGTCGCGACCCGGGCCCGGGCGTGCGCCAGCGGCGGCCCGTCACCCATGTTCGCGGCGAAGATCCCGGGAGGCGCGAGCGCGGCGGCCGCGGCCGCCGCGAACTCGACCGAGGTCACGTGGGCCGGGGTCCGCGCCCCGGTGAACAGGTCGGCGATCACCAGGTCGAACGAGCCGGCCTGGACCCCAGCCAGGACAGCGCGGGCGTCGCCGACCCGGACGCGGACCCGTCCCGCCCGGGCCCGCTCGCCGCTGGGCCGGGCCGGACCGGCCCGGCGGGCCGGCTGGTCCAGCGGCAGCAGCCGGCGGACCAGGGACACCAGGGCACCATCCGCGTCCACGGCCAGCTGGCTGGATCCGGGACGGGCCGCCGCCACGTAGCGGGCCAGGGTCAGCCCTCCCCCGCCGAGGTGCAGCACCCGCAGCGGCTTCCCGGCCGGCGCGGCCAGGTCGGCCAGGTGGCCGAGCCGCCGCATGTACTCGAACTCCAGGTACAAGGGGTCGTCGAGGTCCACATGGGACTGGGGGATGCCATCCACCCGCAGCGTCCAGGCCCGCGGCCGGTCAGCATCGGCCACGAGCTCGGCCACGCCCGAATCGATGTCTGCCCGGACGGCCGGCCCGCTCCTGCCTTGCTGCCGGTGGGGCATACGTCCCAGTATCCCCGCACTTGCTCCCCGGCCGCGCCGGCCCCCGCTGCGGGGCGGACCGGCTTGCCCGGCAACCAGTGCGGCCCTGACCCGCGAAAGCCCGGGGGTGACCCCGCCCGTATCGTGGGCAGAAGGCTCAGCCTGACGCGTCACCCGCCCTGACCGTCAGCAGCCCTGATGTGTCACCAGACCCGGGGAGCGTTCGTGACCGAAGCCCACGCCGACCTGTCCGGCCAGGACCAGGGCCCGCGCGCCCAGCCGGGCCCGCGCGCCGGGGAGCCCGAACAGCGCGGGAACAAGTGGTGGACGCTGGTCGCGGTGTGCCTCGGCACCTTCATGCTGCTGCTGGACATCACGATCGTGAACGTCGCGCTGCCGGACATCCAGCGCGCCCTGCACTCCAGCTTCTCCGACCTGCAGTGGGTGGTGGACGCCTACGCGCTGACCCTGGCCGCGTTCCTGCTCACCGCGGGCAGCCTGGCCGACATGTTCGGCCGCCGCCTGCTGTACCTGATCGGCCTGGTCGTGTTCACCGGCGCATCGGTGCTGTGCGGGTTCGCGACCACCACGCTGATGCTCCAGCTCTCCCGCGGGCTGCAGGGCATCGGCGGGGCGATCATGTTCGCGGTCTCGCTGGCTCTGCTGGCGGACGCGTTCCGCGGCCGAGACCGGGGCACGGCGTTCGGGGTCTGGGGCGCGGTGACCGGCCTGGCCGTGGCGATCGGCCCGCTCCTCGGCGGCCTGCTGACCTCCGGCCTGTCCTGGCGGTGGATCTTCTTCGTCAACGCGCCGATCGGCGTGATCGCCGTGGTCATCTCGGTGCTGAAGGTGTCGGAGTCGCGCGCCCAGCAGGCCACCCGGCCCGACTGGGCGGGCTTCGTGCTCTTCACGGCGGCGCTGTCGTTCCTGGTCTACGCCCTGATCGAGTCCAACCACCGGTCTTTCACCGACGCCCTGGTGCTGGGCTGCCTGGTGGCCGCAGCCGTCCTGCTGGTCGCCTTCGTCCTGGTCGAGCGGCGCATCGCGAGCCCGATGTTCGACCTCAGCCTGTTCCGGCTGCCGACGTTCGCCGGCGGCAGCGTCGCGGCGTTCGGCCTGAGCGCGTCGATCTTCGCGATGCTCCTCTACATCGTGCTCTACCTGCAGGACATCCTGGGCTACTCGCCGCTGGGCACCGGCGTGCGGGTCATGTTCCTGTCCGGGGCCATCCTGGTGTCCGCCACGGTGGCGGGGCGGCTGACGTCACGGGTGCCCATCCGGCTGCTCATCGGGCCCGGCCTGATCCTCGTCGGGGCTGGCCTGCTGCTGATGCGCGGGCTCAGTGCCGGATCGACCTGGACCCATCTCATTCCCGGGATGATCGTCGGCGGTCTCGGCGTCGGCCTGGTCAACCCGCCGCTGGCCTCGACCGCGGTCGGCGTGGTCAAACCGGAGCAGGCGGGCATGGCCTCCGGCATCAACTCCACGTTCCGGCAGGTCGGGATCGCCACCGGCATCGCCTTGCTGGGCACGCTGTTCTCCAACAAGGTGGCCAGCGAGGTCCGGTCCCGGATCGCCTCGGTACCGCACCTGTCCCACCAGGGGCCGAGGATCGCCTCCGCCGTCCAGTCCGGCGAGATCGGCCAGGTGATCGCCAGGCTGCCCGCCCCGCTGCGGCCCACGGTGGCCACGATCACCCGGTCCGCGTTCACCACCGGCCTGAACCACATCCTCCTGGTCGCGGCCATCATCGCCCTGGCCTCCGGCGTCATCTCCCTGATCGCCATCCGCACCAGGGACTTCGCCCAGCAGACCTGACCCGCAGCCGGTGAAACCGCCATGCGGACGCGGTGGGCATGGTGCGGGGTCGCGCCCCCCGGGCGCGGCCCCGCACGGCCAGGCCGGCTCAGGTCTTCGGCATGAGCACGGAGTTGATGATGTACACGGTGGCGTTGGCGGTGGTCACGTCACCGCAGACCACCTTGGCGCCGTTGACCGTGTAGGTGGAGCCCATCTTGGCCAGCGTCACCTTGGCGCCCTCCAGGGTCTTCTCCTTGGTGCCCATGGAGAAGTCGCCGGTGGTGACCTTCCCGCCCACGACGTGGTAGGTCAGGATCTTGGTCAGCTCGGCCTTGTCCGCGAGGACCTTGCCCAGCGTGGCCGACGGAATCGCAGCGAACGCGCTGTTCTCCGGCGCGAACACGGTGATGCCCTTGGCCGAGTTGAGCGTGTCAACCAGGTTCGCCTTCTTGACCGCGGTGACCAGGGTGGACAGCACCGGGTTGTTCGACGCGGCGGTGGCCACCGGCGCGGTGGACATGCCGGTGAAGCTGCCGGCCCCCGACGACGGGACCGCGGAGCAGGCCGGCCCGAACGGCGCCGACGCGGTCTGCGCCGACTGGGTCGGCATGGCCGAGGCGGAGGACGACGACGAGGACGGGGTGCCCGACCCTGAGCTCGCCGAGGTGCCGCTGGAACCGCACGCGGCGGCACCGAACGCGAGGCCGGCGGACAGGACAGCGATGGCAGGGACCTTGTATTTCATTTCTTCTGGACTCCTTGGTTATGGGTTAACGGAACATCTGGGGATGAGGTCATTCGCCGGGGCTATGTCACGGTCACCGTGACCGTGTCCCAGCCCGTGGCCCCGTTGGGGAAGATGGGCACGCGGCGGGACGGCTGGGTGGCGTGGGTGCCGTCGGTCGCGCGGACCGACAGCGTGTGCAGCCCCGGCCGCGCGTCCCACTCCCACACCCACTGCCGCCACGTGTCGATGCCGGGCACGGGCGCGAGCCGGGCCTGCTTCCAGGGCCCGTTGTCCGCCCGGACCTGCACCGCGTCGATGCCGCGGTGCGGCGCCCAGGCCACCCCGGCCACGGCGGTGCGGCCCGCCTTGACCTGGGCCAGGGGCTTGGGCACGTCGATCCGCGACTCGGTCTTGATCGGGGCCCGGGTGGAGTAGCCCCGCTGCACCCAGTAGGACTTCTGCGCCGCGAACGTGGTGATCTCCAGGTCGACCACCCACTTGGTGGCCGACACGTAGCCGTACAGCCCGGGCACCAGCATGCGGGCCGGGAACCCGTGCGCGACCGGGAGCGGCTGGCCGTTCATGCCCACCGCGAGCAGCGCGTCCCGGCCGTCCATGACCGTCTCGACCGGGGTGCCGCAGGTCCAGCCGTCCGACGACGTGCTCAGGATCTGATCGGCGCCGCGCTTGACGCCGGCCTCCCGCAGCAGGGCCGCGAGGCTGGCGCCCAGCCACCGGGCGTTGCCTGCGTACGGGCCACCGACCTGGTTGGAAACGCAGGCCAGGGTGATGTCCGCCTCGGTGAGCGGCCGCCTGAGCAGCTGGTCGAAGGTGATGTCCAGCTCGCGCTCGACCAGGCCGTGCACCCGCAGCCGCCACTGCTCCGGCGGGACCTGGGGCAGGCTGAGCGCGGTGTCCACCCGGTAGAAGCTCCCGTTCGGCGTGGTGAACGGGCTGATCCCCGGGACGGCGAGGTCCGCGCCACCCGGCGCCGCCGGGCCGGTGACCGCCGGGCCGGGAAGCCTGATCGCGGAGCGCGCGGTGGATACGCTGAACCGGGATAGCAGCGCCTGGCCCGCGCCGGCCCCGCCGGCGGCCAGGACGACAGCCCCGCCCGCGGTCAGCAGGAACCGCCGGCGGCCGGGGGCCTGAGGCCGCGGCGCGGCAGGCGCAGCCGGGGCGCGGACCAGCAGGAGCAGGACGAGCGCGCCCGCGGCCACGCCGACGAGCGTGGGGATCGCGCCGGACGGGCCGGAGACTGGCCTGGTCGCGACGGCCGCGACGCCGATGGCGGCGAAAACGGCCAGCCCGGCCAGCCCGTAGGCCAGCCGGCGCCGGGCCAGGATCCCGATGAGCATGGCGAAGAGAGCGAGCACCACATAGATGCCGGCCAGCAGCACGGTCTTGTCGTGGCTGCCGAAATGCTGGATCGCGAAGTCCTTAACTGGGATCGGCGTCAGGTCTATCGCCGCGCTGCCGACCGCAATCACCGGCTCCCCCGCGGGCCCGGTGAGGCCGGCCACCAGCTGGGCCACGCCGATCGCGGCCGCCGCGGCCAGCAGCCCGGTCAGGGCGCCGGTCATGGCGGCCCCGAGGAGGCCCCGTATCTGCCGCGCTTTTGCTTTCATCACGGGGGAATTCGGCCCGGGCATGATTTCAGATTGGGTGGGGCGGGCAAATAACCGAATTCCGGGGGATGGCGATTATCACACCAATCCGCGCGGCGCAGGGCTCCGAATAAACCCCTCAGCCTTGTTAATCTATTTCCCGTGAATACCGGGGATCCGGGCTATTACGGCGGCTACCGGCTGGAGCGGTTCGTGGCCGCCCAGGACGCCGGCGGGACGTACCGCCGTGCGGTCGCGGAGCTGCGGGCGGGCCGCAAGGTGAGCCACTGGATGTGGTTCGTGTTCCCGCAGATCTCCGGCCTCGGGCGGAGCGCCACGGCCCAGGAGTTCGCGATCTCCTCGCTCGGCGAGGCCCGCGCGTACCTGCGTCATCCGGTGCTGGGCCCGCGGCTGGCCGAAAGCGCCCGGGTCCTCACCGGGGTGGCGGGGCGCACCGCGGAGCAGATCTTCGGCGGCCTGGACGCGCAGAAGCTGCGCTCGTCCATGACGCTGTTCCTCCGGGCCGAAGCCGCGCAAGCCGCCGAAGCCGCGCAAGCCTGCGACGGGAGTGACACCGGGTCGTTGTTCGCCCAGGTCCTGCGCCAGTACTTCGACGGCCAGCCCGACCCCGCGACCGACCGGCTGCTGGGCTAGCCCGAGACGTGCGCCAGTGCCCCCGGCGTGGCCCGCCCGCCGGCGGTCCGCGCTGACCAGGCATCATGGTCCTCGTGGCGAACCGGATCTTCATCGATCTCGGCCCGCTGCGTGAATCCCGCGGCTTCCGCCTGCTGTTCACGGGCCAGTTCGTGGAGGTGTTCGGCAGCCAGCTCACCGCGGTGGCGATCCCGTTCCAGGTCTATGACCTGACCCGGTCGTCGCTCCAGGTGGGTCTGGTCAGCCTGGCCCAGCTGCTGCCGCTGATCGCCGGGGCGCTGATCGGCGGCTCGCTCGGCGACGCGCTCGACCGGCGGCTCATCATCGTGATCGCGTCGGTGCTGCTCGCGCTGACCACCGGCGGGCTGGCCGTCAACGCGGCCGCGGCGCACCCGTCGCTGGCCGCGGTCTACCTGGTCAGCGCGGCCGCGGCCGGCCTGGCCGGGGTAGCCTCCACGGCCAGCAACGCGGCGGTCCCCGCGCTGGTGGCGCCCCGGCACCTGGTCGCCGCGTACGCCGCTACCCAGGTCGTCGACCAGGTCGGCCTGGTGGTCGGGCCGGCCCTGGCCGGGCTGCTGATCGATGCCGTGCAGCTGCCGTGGGTCTACGCCGCCACTGCCGTCATCTACCTGCTGACCGCCCTGGCCGTGGCGCGCATGCCGGCCATCCCGCCGGTGCCGGAGGCTGGCCGCCCCGGGCTCGGCGCGATCGTGGCGGGCCTGCGCTACCTGCGCGGGCGGCAGGCCATGCAGGGGGCTTACCTCATCGACGTCAACGCCATGGTGTTCGGCATGCCGCGGGCGCTATTCCCTGCGCTGGCCGTGTCGGTGTTCCACGGCGGGGCCCGCACGCTCGGCTACCTGTACGCCGCGCCCGCCGCGGGTGCCCTGATCGGCGCGCTCACCACCGGCTGGCTGGCGCGGGTCCACCGGCAGGCCTGGGCCGTGATCGTGGCCGTCGTCGTCTGGGGCGCGGCGATCGTCGCGTTCGGGCTGGTCCACGTGCTGTGGGCCGCGCTGGCCCTGCTCGCGGTGGCGGGCTGGGCCGACGTGATCTCGGCCGTGCTCCGCTCCACGATCCTGCAGACCGCTACCTCCGAGGAGTACCGGAGCCGGGTGTCCGCCGTGCAGATCGCCGTGGTCACCGGCGGCCCGCGGCTCGGCGACCTGGAAGCCGGCGCCGTGGCCACCCTGGTATCGACCGAGTTCTCGATCGTGTCGGGCGGCCTCGCGTGCATCGCCGGGGCGGCCGCGCTGGCCGGCCTGCTGCCGGGGTTCCGCCGTTACGACCGGCGCCGCCCGATATCCCACTACAACCCAGAGCAACAGGGCGGCCCGTGAGGCGCCACGCGCCACCATCTTCTTCGCCAGCGGCAACTACACCGTCTGGCTGACCATCCGCGGTGGCAGGCTGTCCCCATGGCGACGGTGGTGGCCTTCCATGCCCATCCTGACGACGAGGTGCTGCTGACGGGGGGGACGCTGGCCCGGATGGCGGCCGAGGGGCACCGGGTGGTCATCGCGGTGGCCACGGACGGGATCATGGGGCCGGCCACCGGGCCGGGTATCTGGGCGGGCACCCGTGACCGGCTCGCGGAACTGCGGGCCAGCGCGGCACAGCTGGGCGCGGCCCGGGTCGTGCACCTGGGCTACGCGGACAGCGGGCACGGGCCGGTGCTGTTTCCCGACCCGCCGGACCGCCCGCGTTTCGCCCGCGCCGACCCGGGTGAGGCGGCCGCGAAGCTCGCCACCCTGATCCGGGAGGAACACGCTGACCTGCTGCTGAGCTACGATCCGCACGGCGGGTACGGCCACCGCGATCACGTCCGGGTGCACGAGGTCGGGGCCCGGGCCGCCGCGCTCTGCGGCGTCCGGGTCTGGGAGGCGACGCTCCCGCGCGAACTGGTGCTCCCGTTGTTCACCGCGGCGCGCCTGCTGCGGATGGTAGGCCGCTACGACGCGACCGCCATCCGGGGCGGGTTCACCCCCCGGTCCGCGATCACGCACCGGGTGAACGTGCGCCGCTACGCCGCCCGCAAGCGCGCCGCCCTGGCTGCCCACCAGTCGTTCGTGCGCGGGAGCCGGGGGCGGCCCCGCCACCTGCCCCGCGCCCTGGTGGCGCTGCCGGTGCCGGTGTTCGGGCTCCTGCTCGGCCGCGAGTGGTTCGCCGAGCCCGGCCGGCCAGCCGCGAATTCAGATAACGAAAACCGGCCCGGCCCGGTCCCCCGCTGACCGGCCCGTCGCCGGGTGGCGGATCACGATCGGGGAGACAATGGGTGCGTGGCAAATCTGCTGATCGACGAGGGCTCGGTGACCGTCACGCTCACTACGGCGGAGAAGTTCGAGGCCCTGCACGGTGACGTCATCATCCCCCGGTCGTCCGTGCGGGACGTGCGGGTGGTCCAGGACGGCATGGAGGAAATCCACGGCGTGAGGATGCCCGGTACCGGGTTCCCCGGAGTGGTCATGGTCGGGACCTGGCGCGACACGTCCGGGGTCACGTTCGCGGTCTGCCATGGCCGCCGGCCCGCCGTCGTATTCGAACTGACCGGCCATCCCTATGACCGGGTGGTGGTCACGGTCGAGAACCCGGAGGAAGCCCTGGACGCCTTCCCCTAAGGTGTTCGTCCCCCGAGCGCTCAGCCGCCCAGGGCGCTCAGTCCCCGCAGAGGTCAGTGGCAGGCGGCCGTGGCCAGCCGGCAGTAGCACGAGGCGGTGATCGGCACGTCGGCGCGCGCCGCGGCGATCCTGAGCTGCTGCCCGATGATCCCGGCCAGTTCGTGCTTGCCCAGCCTGATCAGGCACTCGTGGTAGCCGTGCAGGCTCCACACGTTGCCGGGGTGCTGGCAGGCCCGGGCCAGGGTGCCGTCCAGCCCGAGATCGGCGCGGTAGACCGCTTCGGCCTCCTCGACCCGGCCCTGCTCCAGCAGCAGGGCGCCGTAGGCGTGCCGGGCCGGCTGCATCCAGCCCCACGGCTCGTCGTAGGGCAGGCCGTCGTCCAGGTCGATGCTGCGCCGCAGCGCCGCGAAGGCCGCGTCGTAGTGGCCCCGGCGGTACTCCAGCTCGCCGTCCAGCATGGCCGAGGCCACCTGGAGGATGTCCTGGCAGGTGTTGTTGAACACCATGCGTGCGGCGGGTACCCGGGCCACCGCTTCTGTGAACTGGCGGCGCTCCTGCTCAGCGTCGTCCACCCGGCCGGTCGCGGACAGGGCCACGCCCTTCGCGTAGTGCATCATCGCCGTGGTCACGCAGTACAGCCCCGGGTCCGCCGGCAGCGGCGCGGCGATGATGTCCGCCCAGCACCCGAACCGGACCAGCACGTGCATCCTCATCGGCACGAAGCCCTCGAGCCAGTCCGCCATCGGCGGGACCGCTACCCGCAGCAGCTCCTCAGGGATGGACGCGGCCAGCTGGTCCGCCGCGTCCAGGGCGGCCTGCGCCTGGCCCAGGAGCATCGCGCCGTAGATCTTGAAGTGATAGTCGTGCGCCCGGTACAGCGTGTAGAAGTTCATCCCGCCCCGGCGGGCCCGGAATTTCTCGTCGGCCTCGATCGCGGCGGAGTTGGCGGACACCACACGCGCGTAGTCGCCGCACAGCACGTCCAGGTGCGTCGGCATGTGCCGCAGGTGCCCCGCGTCCGGCACCAGATCGCGGAGCAGGTCACCGGCCCGGAGGGCGGTTTCCGGGGTGGGCGACATCTCCATCAGGTGGATGTACATGTGCAGGATCCCGGGGTGGGCCTGGCCGCCGGGAGAGGCCAGGGCCCGCTCCAGTACCTCCCGGGTCTCATCTGTGGCCGCCCCGTCGGCTGGCTGCCCGGTCGCCTGGTCCCACAGCGCCCACGGCGTGAGGTTCATCAGCGCGTCGGCCAGCAGCGCCGCCACGTCGAGGTCGTCGGGGTAGGACCGGTAGACCTCGCGCATGGCGTCGGCGTAGCCGGTATTCCACGGGCTGCAGTCCGCGGCGGGCACCGCGGACGGGTACCGGGCGGCCAGGGCGCGCACCAGCGCGCGCTCGACCGGCGGGGCCCCGCCGACCTGAGCGGTACTGGCGGATTCGGCTGACCCAGCGGCCTGGACAGCGGCCTGTGCCGCGGTGAACGCCCGCGACACCGACGAGGCCAGCTCAGCCTGGCCGAACGCCTCCCAGGGCTTGTTGTAGTTAGGGCCCAGCGCGTAGGCCAGCCCCCAGTACCCGAGCGCGCAGCCGGGGTCAGCCTCGATGACCCGCTCGAAGCACGTCACGGCTTCCTCGTGATTGAACCCATACGCCCAGACCAGACCCCGGCTGAACCAGAGCTGCGCGGCGGGGGACGAGGTGGTCACCGGCCGGGTGTAGGCACCGAGATCGAAATACTCACCCATCAGCGACTCCCCTGGGCCGCCCGGCCAGGCGGCGCGCCACGCGTGCTGCCGAGTATGCCAGCCCGGGCCGCCAGGGCGGTGGCTAGCGCGGCATCACGAAACGCCCGGTGAGTGCGGACATCACGGGACGCCGGGCGGGCGCGGCATCACGAGACGCCGGGCGGGCGCGGCATCACGAGACGCCGGGCGGGCGCGGCATCACGAGACGCGAGGCGGGCGCGGCAGGACAAGCCCGGAAATCCCGGGGACCTTGATCACCGCCGGGGTGGGCGTGGCCGCCGGGCCGGGCCTGGCCGCCCGGCCGGGTGTGGCCGCCCGGCCGGGTGTGGCCGCCCGGGCCAGCCTGGCCGTGGCGCTGCGGCCGGGCCCCGGCCCCGGCCCCGGCCCCGGGGACAGCGTGCCCGGCGCGTGGCCCCGGATGTAGATGGGCGTGCCACCGGCGCGGCTGATCCTGATCTGCTGGTACAGCACGTTGGCCACGTCCACCGGCACCCGCACGCAGCCGTGCGAGGCCGGCTTGAGCGGGATGGGGACGTCACCGTGGATCGCGAAGTTCGTGCCGATGAAGAACACCGGGTTGTACATCCGGCCGAGCGGGACGCGCAGCCATCCGCCCAGGAACAGGTGAGCCCGGTAGTTCCCGTCCGGGGTGAGGGCCGGCCCGCATGTCCCGCCGCCGGGGCAGCGGTAGCGGTAACCCCCGCCCGCGGAGATGTGGCTGATCAGCTGCACCCGGCCGTGCGCGTACAGGACCAGCACCTCCGAGGGCAGATTGACCTCGATGCGGGTCCGGCCGCCGCCGGGCACGAGCACCTGCGGCAGCCGGGGGACGTCCAGGGCCCGCTGCATAGCCGGGCCCACCTCGTCGGCCCCGGCCGTGGTCGGCAGGCCCTGCACTTCCTTGAACGCCCAGACGGCTTCGAGCGTGCCGGTGCCGAACCGGCCGTTGGGCTGGCCGGGGTAATAGTGCAGCTGGGCGAGCCGCTGCTGGAGCCTGCGCACCGCGGTGCCCGCCATCCCGGGGCGCAGCGTCCCGGTAGCCGGTGCGGGAATCCAGGACCGCAACCGCACCTGCGTCCCGTGCCCGGCCGGCCACGGGACGGCAGCCTGGGCGGCCCCGGCCTGGCCGCCCATCCCGGCCGCGAGCGCGCCCACTGCGCCGAGGGCAGCCGCGGCCACCCTGATGGCCCGGCTCCAGGAGCAGCGGGACCGGCTCCGGGGGTGGCGGGACCGGGCCATCCAGCCGGGGGGCGGCGGGCTCATGCGCGATGTCCTCCCTCGTTCGCGTGGCCCTGATCGGCCCGCCATGGCCGCACGCTAGGAGAATCCTCGTCAGGCAGGGGTCAGCCGTGGATCGCGGGGGGCGGGGGGCGCCAGCAGCTCGATAACTGAAAGTATCATTCTGACTACTCTTCGTGGAGGGAGTCGGCAGATCTGGTGGCGGCGTTCCCGCCGCCTGGACCGGCTCCGGCGGAGACCATGGCTGGATGAGCAGCGGACGGGTACTCGGCGTCAACGCGTGCCGGGGCGGCTGGGTCGGGATCGCCCTGGGGGACAGCCATATCCGGCCTTACGTCGCGCCGACCATCCGTGAGCTGGCCGGGCAGGCCGCCGCGGACGGCCCCCCGCAGGTCATCGCGATCGACATTCCCATCGGCCTGGCCGATACCGGGAGGCGGCGCGCGGACCAGCTGGCCCGGGAAGCGCTCGGCCGCCGCTGGCCGTCCCTGTTCATCACGCCGGTCCGGGAGTCGGTGCAGGCCGGCGACTTCCCGTCCGCCCTGGCCGCGAACCGGCGGCTCGCCGGTGAGGGCATCTCCCGCCAGGCGTTCGCGCTGCGGGCCAAGATCCTCGACGTCGACGAGTGGCTCCGGGGGATCAGCCCGCCGTCGGCCAGGGTCGTGGAGGCCCATCCCGAGCTGAGCTTCGCCCAGCTGGCCGGGGCCCCGCTGGCGCTCCGCAAGTCCACCTGGGCCGGCGCGGAACGGCGCCGCATCCTGCTCGCCCAGGCCGGGATCACCCTGGCCGCGGACCTCGGCGCGGCCGGGGAGCAGGCGGGCGTGGACGACGTGCTCGACGCGGCCGCCGCGGCCTGGACCGCCCTGCGGGTCAGCCGGGGCGCCGCGCGCTGCCTCCCCGACCCGCCCGAGACGTTCAGCGACGGGCTGCCCTCTGCCATCTGGACCTGAGCCATCTGGACCTGAACCATCCGGGACTGAACCATCTGGGACTGAACCATCCGGCCCGAGCCATCCGGGCCCGAGCGCTGCCCTCACTCCCCGGCGCGCCGGCTCAGGTGCTGCCACAGCCGGGGCAGCAGCTCGTCCTGGACCGCCCGCCACGACGTGATTTCCCCGGCCGACAGCGGCTGCACCGGCCCGGCCGGGCGGGCCGCGAGGAACGCATCGCAGGACGCGGACAGCAGCCACATCCGGGCGACCGCGACACCGGGCGTGCCGCCCAGGGTGAGGGCCCCGTTCCCGCGCAGCAGCAACGCCTCGCCCTCCGGCAGGCGGCCGGCGGCGCGGGCCGCCAGCCCGGCCGACCGCAGCAGGAGCGCACTGTCGTGCACCGGGACGCAGGCACCGAGCCAGGCCGCCTGGCCGTGCAGTGCGGGCAGCGACGGGGTCACAGCCGCGGCAGCGAACGCCCCGGGCGGCTGGGCCCGGGCGATCGCGCCGGCGTCCGGGCGGGCCTGGTAAAGGGCCATATGCGCCCAGGCCTCGGCCGGCGCTCCCGGGGGCAGCGCCGCCGCGGTGAGTGGCACCTCGACCAGGCCGGCCGCGGTGACCGTGGCCAGGTCCGCGGCCGGGGTGATCAGCATGGCCGTCCCGGCGCGGGCGGACACGTGCCCGTACGCCGTGACCAGCCCGAGGGATGACAGCACGCGCGCGGCCCGGGCGACCTCGCCCCGCAGTTCCGGTGCTCCGCTCACCGCACCCACCCCTCTCGCTGACGCGCTGGCCCGCCGCCACTTGACTGGCTCCCCGCCGGGCCGGCCTGCACAGTGCCGCCTCCCGCAGTGCCGCCTACCGCAGTGCCGCCTACCGCAGTGCCGCCTACCGCAGTGCCGGCCTGCACAGTGCAGGCCCCTCACGTGCTGGCCTTCACAGCGGCGCACATCTCTGCAAAACTGTATGCAGTTTAACGAGGAAGGGGAAGCGCCGTGATTTCAGGGCTGCATCACTACGCGCTGGAAGTGCCGGATCTGGAGGTGGCCGACGGGTTCCTGCGGGACTTCGGCCTGGAGACCGGGGAGAAGGACGGGTCGCTGGTCGCCCACTGCCCCGGCCGTGACCAGGAGCAGATCCGCCTCGTCCAGGCGCCCGCCAAGCGGCTGCACCATGTCACGTTCACGCTGACCCCGGGCACGCTGGACTCGGTCCGCGAGGCGCTGGACCGGGCAGGCACGCCGGTCATCGAGCCCCCGCCGGGCGCGACCGAGGACGGGCTGTGGATCCGCGATCCGGACGGGACGCCGGTGCAGCTACTCGACGAAGCCCCCGCTCCGGCCCGGCCCGCCGACGAGGTGCTGGTCAACGTGGGCGGCAGCCGCCAGCGGATCGGCGTGGCCCAGTGGATCCAGGCCACCCAGGATGTGCTGCCGCGGCGGCTCGGGCACACGCTGCTGTTCACCGCCCAGCCCCAGCAGATGACCGACTTCTACACCCAGGTCCTCGGCCTGCGGGTCAGCGACCGGATCAAGGGCCTGGTCACGTTCCTCAACTCCGGGCCCGGCGATCATCACATCTTCGGGTTCATCGCCAGCACGCACCGCGGGTTCCATCACGCCAGCTTCGAGGTGCCCTCCATCGACGCGATCGCGATCGGCGCCGACCGGATGCGCGCCCGGGGCCGCGAGGCCGGCTGGGGCCTGGGCCGTCACACCATCGGCTCGAACTTCTTCCACTACAACCCGGATCCGTGGGGCTCGTGGATCGAGTGGTTCTCCGACATTGATCAGATCGACGACTGCTGGGTGGCCAGCGACTGGGAGGTCCCGCCGCACCTGTGGGGCGCCCCGCCGCCCGCCACCTTCCTGGCCAACCAGGAACCCGGGGCCTGAGCGGCCTCACGCCGGGGCGGAGCAGCCACCCATCCGCCCATTGCCTTTTCCCCGAGAAACTGCATACACTTTTAACTGCATACACTTTCGGCCGGGTCGTGCCCCCGCCGGCCTCCTCCCGAGGCCCGCCTGGTCCCGCCCCGCCAGTCTCCAACGAGGGAGAGCATCATGAGCCGGGACGTAGCCCAGGTCTTCGCGGACATCGACGCGTTCGACCCAGACAAGTTCGTCGCCCACCTCACCCCGGACGCCACGTTCCGCTTCGCGAACGCCGACCCGGTCACCGGGCGGGCCGCGGTCCGGGAGGCGGTGGCCGGCTTCTTCTCCTCGATCGACGGCCTGACCCACCACATCAGGAACGTGTACGAGGTCGGCGAGACCGTGATCGCGCAGATCGACGTCGAGTACCGGCGCAAGGACGGCAAGACCGTCACGGTGCCGAACGCGGACATCCTCGTCTACGACGGGGACCTGGTCCGCGACTGGCAGATCTACATCGACGTCACCCCGGTCTACGCCTGAGCCGCCCATGATTACCCTCACGGACATCGCCTACGTCCGGTCCGGCGTCGCCGACCTCGGGGCCGCCGTCCGGTTCGCGACCGGCCTCGTCGGCCTGGAACTGGCCGCGCCCGCCGAGGCCGGGGTGGCGCACCTGCGCGCCGACCACCGCCACCACTGCCTCGCGCTGGTCGAGGGTCCCTCCGGGGTCATCTCCTCCGGCTTCAGCGTCGCCGACTCCGACGCGCTCGCCGCGGCCGAGACCGAGCTGGAAGCCGCCGGGTTCCGGGTACGCCGCGGCGATCCGGTGCAGGCCCGGTCCCGGCGGGTCCGCGAGTTCATCGCGTTCGATGACCCGTTCGGCAACCGGCTGGAACTGGTCAGCCAGCAGGAGACGATCACCCGGCCGGTCGCGTTCACCCGGCCGGCCGGGATCACCGAGTTCGGCCATCTGTGCCTGGACGCGCCGGACGTGCACGAGGCCTACCGGTTCTGGAGCACCCGGTTCAACGCCCGGGTCTCGGACTGGCTCGGCGACGCCGCCTGCCTGATGCGGATCGACCCGGTGCACCACAAGCTGGCCGTGTTCCGCGGCGAGCGGCCCGGGCTGTGCCACATGAACTTCCAGGTGGCCACCATCGACGATGTCTTCCGGAACTGGCACTTCCTGGTGGAGCACGGCGTCGAGATCGAGATGGGCCCCGGGCGCCACCCGCAGTCCACCGCGGTGTTCCTGTACTTCCTGGGCCCGGAGGGGTTCACCTACGAGTACTCCTTCGGCGTGCGCCGGATCGAGGACGACGCGGCCTGGTCGCCCCGCACCTTCGACCCGGACGAGCCCGGCTCCATCGACATGTGGCTGGGACCGGTGCGCCGCGTCTCCTCCCAGCTCCAGCTCGGACGCCCCGACCCGGCCAGCCCCGACCCGGCCAGCAGTGACCCGGCCGGCCCGGAACCCGTCCCCACCGGAAGGACCGCATGACCGCGGCCACGCTGACCCCCGGCCAGATCGACGTGGCGGGCGTGCCCACCGCGCTCATCGATACCGGTGGGCCGGCCGGGGTGGCGGCCGGCCAGCAGGCACCGCCCGTGCTGCTGCTGCACGGGTCGGGCCCGGGCGTGACCGCCACCGCGAACTGGCGCGCGGTGATCCCGGCGCTGAGCCAGCAGCGCCGGGTGATCGCCCCCGACCAGCTCGGGTTCGGGGGAACCGCCACCGGCGAGCAGCGCACCTACGGCCGGGCGGCCTGGACGGAGCACGCCCTGGCGCTGCTCGACACGCTGGGCACCGGCCCCGTCGATATCATCGGCAACTCGATGGGCGGGGCGATCGCCCTGTCCCTGGCCGCCGCGCGCCCGGCCGCCGTGCGGCGCATCGCGGCGATGGGCTCGATGGGCGTGGCGATGGCGCTGCCGCCGGGCCTGGACACCGTGTGGGGCTACACCCCCGGGGTAGCCCAGATGCGCGAGGTGATCGGCCTGTTCGCGCACGACCGCGGGCTGATCACCGACGAGCTGATCGAGCTGCGCTACCAGGCCAGCCTCAGCCCGGCGGTCCGCGATTCCTGGGCGGCCATGTTCCCCGGGCCGCGGCAGCGCTGGGTGGATGATCTGGCCTTGTCCGGGGGCGAGCTCGCGGCCATCACGGCCCCGGTGCTGCTGGTGCACGGCCGCGACGACCGGGTGGTGCCATGGCGGGTGTCCTCGGCCCAGCTCATCGACCTGCTGCCCGACTCCCGGCTGCACGTGCTGTCGGGCTGCGGGCACTGGACCATGATCGAGAAGACGGCCGAATTCCTGGCCGTGGTCCAGCCGTTTCTGGCCGCGTAGCGGTCCTGGGCTGTTACGAGGCCGCCCGGGCGGCGGACGGCTGCCGGTCGATCAGCGCGACCGCGTGCGGCACGGCGACCGGCACGAACTCGGGCGCGCAGTCGGTCAGCACCCGCAGCGCGGTGCGCTCCAGGTGATGGGCCATCCCGGTCAGCGCGCCCCGCTCGTCGCCGGCGATCAGGGTCTCCAGGATCTGCGCGTGCTCCACGTCGCCCGGCACCTGCCAGCTGCCCGGATCGGACAGCTGGTAGATCCGGATGTACCGCGTGGTCCGGTCGGCAAAGGCCTGCAGCTGCCGCTGCAGCACCTCCCCGGCCGCCGCGGTGACCAGGCGGTGGTAGTCGGCGTGCGCAGCGAACCAGGCGCCGAAGTCCCCGGTCCGGCCCGCCCGCCGCATCGCGGTCAGCAGCCGCTTGGCCTCCTTGCGGGACGCCGCGCCGAAGTGGCCGATGGTCATGGACAGGGCCAGCGTCTCCAGCAGGATCCGGCTCGCGTAGACGTCGTCGAGTTCCTGGGGGTCCAGGCCCGAGACCCGGGTGCGCTGGTTCGGCTCGATCTCGACCAGGCCCTCCTCCTGCAGCATCCGGAGCACCTCGCGCAGCGGGGTGCGGCTGATGCCGAGCTGGCGGGCCAGGCTCACCTGCGACAGCTTCGTGCCGGGCGTCAGGGTGCCGTCGAGGATGCACTCCCGCAGGTACGCATGCACGTGCGGGATGGCCTGCCGGGCTTCGGGCAGGTCCACCTTGCGGATGTCGGGGACCAGGGCGGCACGGGGCATGCTCCTATTCTCCCTGATCCGCCTGGAGCTGCATACACTTCCCCGTCCTGAATCTTGATCACTCACCTAAACTGCATACAGTTCACTTCGAGGATCGGCCCGGCTTCATGGCCGCCCTGGCCGCCGAGCTGGGCCCGGCCAGCTGCCCAGAAGGCCAAACTGTATGCAGTTTGCCGGAAACCTTGTACCTTCCGGCGGAACTGCATACAGTTTTAGATATGAGCAGCCAGGACACGACGCCGCAGGCCGGGCCGTCCGGGCTGCTCGGCCGCGACTACTGGCTGGTGCTGTCCACCCCGGTGGCCGGCACCAGCCAGGCGGACATCGACGCCTGCGCCGGGGACCACATCCGCTGGCTGCTGGGCCTGGAGCGGGACGGCGTCCTGTTCCTGTCCGGTCCGCTGCTGTCCGGTCCCGGCACCGGGCCCGGGTCCGGGGTGACCGTGCTGCGCGCCGCGGACGCCGGCCAGGCCGGATCGATCGCCGCGAACGATCCGTTCGTGCTCGCGGATCTTCGCACGTTCACCGTGCACCAGTGGCGCCTCAACGAGGGCAGCATCGGCGTCCGGCTCTCCCTGGGCACCGCCACGTACGACTGGCAATAAGCGGCAGCGGACCGCAAGGAGGCGGCGATGCACCGAGTCGGACTGATCGGGCTGGGCAAGATGGGGCTCCCGATCGCCCGCAACCTCATGGAGCGCGGCTTCGAGGTCACCGGCTTCCGGCGGAGCGGCTCCCCGGAGCTGGCCGCCGCGGGCGGCACCGTGGCCGGGTCGCCCGCCCATGTGGCGGCCGTCGCCGACGTGCTGCTGTCCATCGTGCCCGACGCGGCCGCCGTCGAGGAGATCATCTCCGGGCCGGCCGGCACGCTCACCACGCTGCGGCCCGGAACCGTGCACATCGAGATGAGCACGATCGACATCGGTCACAAGACCCGCCTGCGCGACGCGGTCCGGGCCCGCGGCGGGGACCTGCTGGACAGCCCGGTCAGCGGCAGCCCGGGCATGGTCGCGCCGCGCCGGGCCACCACGTTCGCGTCCGGGGACCGGGCCAGCGTGGACCGGGTCGCGCCGGTCCTGGACGCGGTGTCCGGCCCCTGGGTCTACACCGGCGAGTTCGGCACCGGCGCGCGGCTGAAGTACATCGCCAACCTGCTCGTGGCCGTGCACACCGTGGCCGCGGCCGAGGCCATCGCGCTGGCCCGGCGCAGCGGCCTGGACCTCGAACTGGTGCAGGCCACCCTGGACGGCTCGATCGGCGCGTCGGCCATCTGGAAGCAGCGCGGCCCGCTGATGCGCGAGCGGGCCTGGACGCCCGCGCCCGGCCCGGTGGCCACCCTGCATCCCATCCTCGAGCAGATCGAGGCGTGCGCGGCGGAGGCCGGCCTGGACGCCCCGGTGTTCGCCGCGGCCAAGGAAGTGTTCGACAAGGCGCTCGCCGACGGCTGGGGCGACCTCGACATCGCGTGTGTCCACGATCAGATCACCGGCGCATCCGCCCTGAGCCAGGAAGGGCCTTCATGACCTGGTCCCTCGTTACCTATCTCCGCAACGAACACCCTGGCCTGGGCATCCTCCGCGACGGCGACGGGACCGTCGCGGCGCCTCCGGAGCTGAAGCGCTGGGCCACCCTGCTGGAGCTGGTCGAGGACTGGGCCCAGGCCGAGGGGGTGCTGCGCGGCATGGACACCGGCAGCGCCCCGGTGGTCGAGTACGACGCCCTGGCGCCGCCGCTGCGCTGGCCGCGCAAGGTGGTCTGCGCGGGCGTCAACTACCGCCGGCACATGAAGGAGATGGGCGGCGAGATCCCCGCCGAGGGCTGGCGGCCGTTCTTCTTCCTGAAGGCCCCCACCACGGCCATCGTCGGCCCGCACGACCCGATCGTGGTCCGCTCCCCCGACGAGGCCCGGTACGACTGGGAGGCGGAACTGGCCGTGGTCATCGGCATCGGCGGCCGGGACATCCCGGTGGCCGGCGCGCTGGGCCACGTGGCCGGCTACTGCGTGGCCAACGACGTGACCGCCCGCGGGTGGCACCGCCGGGCATCGGTCCCGGCCGAGGCGTTCACCTACGACTGGTTCGCCGCCAAGTCCATGGACAGCTCGCTGCCGATGGGGCCGGGCATCACCCCCGCGTTCCAGGTGCCCGATCCGCAGGATCTGCACGTGCGGCTGTGGGTGAACGGCGAGCTGCAGCAGGACGAGTCCACCGCCGACATGGTCTGCTCGGTGGCCGAGCTGGTCGCGGCGGCCAGCGAGGTGGTCACGCTCGAGCCGGGCGACGTCATCCCGACCGGCACGCCGTCCGGGGTCGGCGCGGGCCGCGGCCTGTACCTGAAGCCCGGTGACGTCGTCCGGGTCACCATCGACACGCTCGGCACCCTGGAAAACACCGTGATCGATCCCGCGGGAGGAACATCGTGATCTTCGTAACCCACCAGCTGCCCGTCAACCTGCCGGGCCAGCCGCACCTGGACCGCGCGGCGGTCTGGGACGGCCTCGTGCTCAAGGCCAACAACGCGCTCCCGTTCGTGCCCAGCATGACCTACTGCGAGGTCACGCACCGGCACGGGGACACCGTGTTCGACCGCGACATCGACTTCCGCGGTGAGCGTTTCACCGAGCGGATCACGCTGGAGAAGCCGCACCGGGTGGTCTTCACCCGGATCGCGGGGCCGGTGCTGGGCACCATCGCCAACGAGATCGAGGACACCGACGAGGGTCTGCAGCTCCGTTTCAGCTTCGCGCTGGTCGTGGCCGGGGTGGAGGGAGGCTCGGAAGCCGAGCGGGAGTACGCCGACTCGATGACCGGGGACTACCTCAAGGCGGTCGCCGCCACCCTGAACGCCATGCGGCGGCTGGCCGAGAACCCGGCCGGGGCGGTGACGCCGTGAGCGCCGGGCTCGTGGATGCTGAGCTGGGCCAGCGCATCGCGGAGCAGCTGGCCGGGCAGTTCAAGGGCGACATCATCGGCCCCGGCCACGCCGGGTACGAGGAGGCCCGCCAGGTCTGGAACGCCATGATCGACCGGCAGCCCGGGCTCATCCTGCGCTGCACCAGCACGGCGGACGTGGTGGCCGCGGTGAACGTGGCCCGCGAGCACGGGCTGCCGCCCTCGGTCCGCTGCGGCGGCCACAACGTGGCGGGCAAGGGCATGTCCGAGGGCGGCCTGACCATCGACCTGAGCGGGCTCCGCGAGGTGACCGTGGACCCCGCGCGCAAGCTGGTCCACGCGGGCGGCGGCTGCCTGCTCGGCACCGTGGACGCGGCCACCGCCCCGCACGCGCTGGTCGTCCCGGCGGGCATCATGTCCGAGACCGGTGTGGCGGGGCTGGCGCTGGGCGGCGGCATCGGCTGGTTCTCCCGCAAGCACGGCCTGACCTGCGACCAGTTCGTCTCCCTGGAGCTGGTGCTGGCCAGCGGCGAGGTGATCGAGGTCTCCGCGGACTGTCACCCGGACCTGTTCTGGGCGCTGCGGGGCGGTGGCGGCAACTTCGGCATCGTCACCCGGTTCACGTTCGCCGCGCACGACTTCGGCCCGATGATGCGGATCGGGGTTTCCCTGTACGACGAGGAGCACGCGGCCGCGGCGCTGCGCGAGTACGCAGCGCTGGTGCCGACCCTGCCGCGCCACGTCGGCTGGCACGCGGCGCTCAAGCACGACATGCCCGCGCTGCCTTTCGTGCCGCCGGAGATCGTCGGCCGGCGGGTCGTGATGCTGTTCTCGATGTGGCTGGACGACGCGGCGGACCCGGCCGGCGAGGAGATGATCAGCCGGCTGTGCGACGTGGGCGAGTCCCTGGTCAAGGCCTCGGCCGTGATGCCGTTCGCGGGCGCGGTGCAGCACCTGATCGACGTGGAGTTTGAGGACGGGCACCGCTACTACACCAAGGAGGCGCACGTTGCCGAGCTGGCCGACGAGGCGATCGACCGGCTGGTGGACTTCTGGAAGGACATGCCGATGGAGGGCGAGGTCGAGATCATCGGGCTCGGCGGGGCCATCGGCGACGTGCCCGAGGACGCCACGGCGTTCTCGAACCGCGGCTACCTGCTGTGGCTGAACTTCGCGATGCGCTGGGACGACCCGGCCCGCGACGGCGAGTACATCGGGATGACCCGGGACGCGGTCACCGGCCTCAAGCCCTGGACCGGCCAGGGCGTCTACGTCAACATGCTCAACTTCGACGAGATGGACCGGGTGGTGGAGGCCATGGGGGGCCCGGAGAAGTACGCCCGGCTGGGCCGGATCAAGGCCCAGTACGACCCGGAGAACCTGTTCCGGATCAACGCCAACATCGTCCCGGCCGCCCCCTGAACCCCCTCCGCCCCCTGAACCCCCTCCGCCACCTGAACTCCCTCCGCCCCCTGAGCCCCCTGGATGCTTCACCCCAGTTCGTGATCATGGGATTACTGGGCCTTGAGGCCCAGTAATCCCATGATCACGAAGCCATCGAAGGGCCCCGGGGGGCGGGTGGGGTCAGGGGAGGTGGAGGGAGCCCAGGTGGGTGAAGTGGACGGCGACTGAGGTGCCCGCGGGCACGGGGACGGCGTCGGTCATGCCGCCGGTGAGCACGACCCAGCCCGGCTCGATGGCCAGCCCGCGGCGGCCCAGGTCGTTGGCCGCCAGGGCCAGCGCCTCGGCGGGATGACCCTGCACCGCCGCCCCGGCCGCCGAGTCCACCACCTGGCCGTTCACCTCGAGCAGGCAGGCTTCCAGGGCCAGGTCCAGGCCCGCGGGCGGCAGCCCGACCGGGCCGGTCACGAAGCAGCCGGCCGAGGCGTTGTCGGCTACCACGTCGGGCAGCGTGAACCGGAAGTCCCGGTAGCGGCTGTCGATGATCTCCACGCCACCGTGCACCGAGCCCACCGCGGCCAGCGCCGTCGCGGCGGTGACGCCGGGGCCCGGCCAGCCGGTCGCTCATCACGAACACGATCTCCGGCTCAGCCCGCGGGTGGATCAGCCGGTCCCGGGGCACGGCCGCCCCGGCGGGCAGCACCATGGCGTCGGTCAGCCACGCGGTCAGCGGGGTGGCGATGCCCATCCGCTGCTGCTTGGCCCGCTGGTCAGGCCCAGCTTGAGGCCGGCCAGCCGCTCGCCGCGGGCCAGCCGGCGGCGCAGCGTCTCGTCCTGCACCGCGTACCCGGTGGCCAGGTCCAGGCCGGGCCAGCTCGTCGGTGAGCGGCTCCCGGCCCGGCCCGGCCATCCTCGGCCTCCAGCAGGGCCGTGGCCGCCGAGTCCACCGTCCAGTCCGTCATCCCTGGGCTCCCGCCGTCTCGCGTTCCCGCTGCACCTGCAGCGCGACGTCGATGATCATGTCTTCCTGGCCGCCGACGTACGCCGGCCTCGCCGACCCGCTGCAGGATCACGTGCGCGGGCACGCCGTACCGCTCGGCGGCGCGCTGGGCGTGCAGCAGGAACGAGGAGTAGACCCCGGCGTAGCCCTGCACGACCGAGGACCGGTCCATCCACGGCAGCCGCGGGATGATCGGCCGGACGACCTCCTCGGCGGCGGCCAGCACGCCCGGGACATCGACCCCGGTGCGGACGCCCAGCCGGTCGAACGTGGCCGCCAGCACCTCGGTCGGCGCATTGCCGGCCCCGGCGCCGAGCGCGCACAGCGCCCCGTCGATCTGGGTCGCGCCCGCCTGGTAGGCCAGCACGGAGTTGGCCACCCCCAGCGACAGGTTCTGGTGGCCGTGGAAGCCCGACCTGCGCGTCGCCGCCGAGCTCGGCGATCAGGGCGCGGACCCGCTCCTGCGCGTCGCCCAGCACCATCGCCCCGGCCGAGTCCACCACGTACACGCATTCCGCGCCCGCGTCGGCCATGATCCGGGCCTGCGCGGCCAGCGCGGCGGGATCGAGCCGGTGGGCGAGCATCAGGAAGCCGACGGTCTCCATGCCCAGTTCCCGCGCGGCCGCGAAGTGCTGCACCGACACGTCGGCCTCGGTGCAGTGGGTGGCGATCCGGGCCACCGAGGCACCCGCCTCGCGGGCCTGCTTCAGGTCCTCCACGGTGCCCAGCCCGGGCAGCAGCAGCACCGCGATCTTCGCGGCCCGGGCTTCCCGCACCGCCGCGGCGACCAGCTTGATGTCGTCGATCGCCGAGAAGCCGTAGTTGAACGACGAGCCGCCCAGCCCGTCGCCGTGGGTGACCTCGATGACCTCCACCCCGGCCGCGTCCAGCGCCGCGACCACCTGGCGGACCTGCTCCTCGGTGAAGCGGTGCGCCATCGCGTGCGAGCCGTCGCGCAGCGTGGAGTCGGTGATGCGCAGGTCGCGGGTCATGCGGTCACCTCGCTGCGCGCCGCGGCCAGCGACCTCGCCCACGCGCGCGGCGGCGGCGGTCATGATGTCCAGGTTCCCGGCCCACGGGGGCAGGTAGTCGCCGTGGCCGCGGACCTCCAGGAACACCGCGACCCGGGCCCAGCCGCCCCAGTCCTGCGCGGGCGGGTCGAACTGCGGGTCGGCGCGCAGCGTGTAACCCGGCACGTACCGGGCCACCTCCGCCACCATGGCCAGCACCGAATCGCTGATCGCGTCGTGGTCGGCGTCCGGGCTGATCGCGCAGAACACCGTGTCCCGCATGATCATCGGCGGGTCAACCGGGTTCAGGATGATGACCGCCTTGCCGCTCGCCGCACCGCCGACCGATTCGATCGCCCGCGCCGTGGTCACGGTGAACTCGTCGATGTTGGCCCGGGTGCCCGGCCCGGCGGACCGCGAGGCGATGGAGGCCACGATCTCCGCGTAAGGCACCGGCGTGACCGCCGACACCGCGCGGACCACCGGGATGGTGGCCTGCCCGCCGCAGGTGATCATGTTGACGTTGGGCGCGTCCAGGTGCCCGCCCAGGTTGACCGGCGGGCACACCATCGGGCCGACCGCGGCCGGGGTCAGGTCCACCGCCTGGATGCCCGCCTCCGCGTACCGCGGCGCGTGAGCCAGGTGCGCCCGCGCCGACGTGGCCTCGAAGACCAGATCCGGCAGCTCGGCCTGGCCCAGCAGCCAGTCCACGCCGCCGACCGAGACCTCCACCCCCAGGCCCCGCGCCCGCTGCAGCCCCTCCGACGCCGGATCCACTCCCACCATGTACGCCACCTCGACCTGCTCGCTGCGCCGCAGCTTGGCCAGCAGGTCCGTGCCGATGTTGCCCGGCCCCACGATCGCCGCCGTCACCCTGGCCATCAGCCCACCGCCCGCCCGCCCGCCGCGAACCGGGCGGTCACGCTGCCCAGGCCCGCGAACGTCGCGGTCACGGTGTCGCCCGCGCCGACCGGGACGGCGGCGGTCACCGAGCCGGGCAGGATCACGTGCCCGGCCTCCAGCACCACGCCCCGGGCCCCGACCGTGTTGGCCAGCCAGACCAGGGAGGTGAGCGGCGAGCCGAGCACCGCACCGCCCGCGCCGGTCCCGGCCAGCTCACCGTTCTTGTGCAGGGTGCAGCCCGCCAGCCGCAGGTCCACGGCGCCGAGCGGGACCGGGCTGCCGCCCAGGACCACGCCCCCGGACGAGGCGTTGTCGGCGATGGTGTCGGCCAGCCCGATCTTCCAGTCCCGGATCCGGGAGTCGATCAGCTCCAGCGCGGGCAGCACGAAGTCCACCGCCGCGATGGCCTCGGCCACGGTCACCCCGGGCCCCCGCAGCGGCCGGGCCAGGACGAACGCCATCTCGGGCTCGACCCGGGGCTGCAGGAAGCAGGAGGCGGGGATCGGCTCGTACTCCAGCCAGAACATGCGGTCCAGCAGGTGGCCGTAGTCGGGCTGGCCCACGCCCAGCTGGCGCTGCATCGCGGCCGAGGTCAGGCCAACCTTGTGCCCCTTGACCTGTGCTCCCCCGGCCAGCCAGCGGCCGACCTGGAGCAGCTGGATCGCGTAGGCGTCCTCGACGGTGAGCCCGGCGAACTTCGCGGTCAGCGGCTCGACCGGCGCACCGCTCGCGTACGCCCCCAGCAACAGCTCGGCGATCTCCTCGTGCTCCTGCTGATTCACGGCGCTCTGCCCTTCCCGGTGCGCGATCCATCCCGACAAACTGTATGCAGTTTAGCGGCGAAGTGGAAGGGCGCGCCGTGATCCGCCCACCGCGCCCGCCTTGGCCCGCGCCCCGCCCCACCACGCGCCCGGCGGGCTGCGGCAGGCCTGGCTGCACCTGCGCGGGGACCGCTACACCCCGCCGCCGTTCACCCAGCGCGGCCTGTACCGGCGGATCCGGCACCCGCTGATGGCCGGGTTCGTGATCGCGTTCTGGGCGGCCCCGGTGATGACCGCCGGGCACCTGCTGTTCGCCACCGCGGCCACCGGCTACATCCTGGCCGGCATCTGGTTCGAGGAACGCGACCTGGTGCGCTCCCTCGGCGGGAGCTATACCGCCTACCTGGCCAGCGTGCCCGCGCTGATCCCGGGCCTGCGGCCCCGGGCGCGGTCATGAACGCCGGCCGGGCCCACCGGGCCGCCTAGGGCGCAAGCACGGCGCAGGAGCCGGCCTCGCACGCGGCGAGCGCGCCGCGGACCTCGCCCCGCAGGCGGGTGAGCTCCGCGATCCTGGACTCGATCCGGCCGAGCGCGGCCCGCAGCCGCCATCGCTCGGACTCACACGATGCGTGCCCCGCCTGCTGCGCCTCCAGCGCGCCGCAGACCTCGTCCAGGGTCAGGCCGAGCTCCTGGAGCCGGCGGGCCAGCCTGATCCGGGCCACAGCGGCCTCGGTGAACACGCGGTACCCCGACGCCGTGCGCGGAGCGGGCGGCAGCACGCCGCGGCGCTCGTAGAACCGCACGGTGTCAACGCTGACGCCCGCCTGCGCGGCGACCTGCCCGATTTTCACGGCGCCCCCTTGACTCTGGACCTGACTCCAGACTTTACGGTGGCGGTGAGCAGCCGCGGCGAGCGCGGCGTCGCCTCCGCAGGGAGCCAGCCGTGGACTCAGCCGATCGCCCGCCGATGCCGCCACCGGTGGTGTGCCAGCTGAGCAGTACCCCAGGCGCGCTCGCCGGGCGGATGGACGAGTACCGGCGCTTGTTCCGCCAGCACCTGGCCGGGCGCAGCCGGACCGCTGCCGGCATCAGGTTCCGGTTCCGGGCCGGCCCGGGCGTCGAGGACTGGGTCCGCGACCTGGCCCGCCGGGAGAAGGAATGCTGCGCTTTCTTCGACTTCACCGTGACGGCCGACGGCCAGGAAGTCCGCTGGGACGCCGCGGTGGCCGGCGGCGAGGCCGCCCGCGACGTGCTGGCCGGGTTCTACCGCCTGCCGGACATCTGGGCCTGATCGCGGGTCAGGTGTCACTCTGGCCCTGATCGCAGGTCAGGCGGTCACTCCTGGGCCAGGGCGTATGAGCCGTAGCGGGCCGGGCCGTCCGGCTGGTAGACCGCCATGATCACGCCGGTGCCGGTGGTCGTGGCGCTGACCAGCCGCAGGGCGGCCGCCCGGGCCCCGTCGCGGAACAGCTTCTTCCCCGAGCCGAGGTGCACCGGGAAGTACAGCAGCCGGTACTCGTCCACCAGGTCGTGCTCGATGAGGGTCTGGGCCAGCTGCCCGCTGCCGTGCACCTGCAGCTCGCGGCCGGGACGTTCCCTGAGCTTGGCCACCTCGGCGGCGACGTCGCCGCCGAGCAGCGACGAGCCGGGCCACGGCACGGCGTCGAGGGTCGTGGAGGCCACGTACTTCGGCAGCGTGTTGAGCTTGCTGGCGATGGGGTCGGCGGGGTCGGTGACGTGCGGCCAGTGGCCGGCGAAGATCTGGTACGTCCTGCGGCCGAGCAGGAAGGCGTCGGCCTGGTCGAACCAGCCGCTCATGGCGGCCCCGAAGTCCTGGTCGCCGTAGGGGAAGGACCAGCCGCCGTGCTCGAAGCGGCCGTCGGTGTCCTCGTCCGGGCCGCCCGGCGCCTGCATTACGCCGTCGAGGGTCAGGAACGTGTGCAGGGTCAGTCGCATTGTCGTCTCCTCTGCTCATCCGCGTCTGGCCGCGGGCAGGCCCGGGTCGGCGGGCCTGCCCCGGTAAGACGGCGCGCCCGCCCCGGAATCATCGTTCCCCGTCCCGCCGATCCTCCCGCGGCTCTTGCCTGGATCAATCTGGGCGTGGTGGCGTGGAGGCTCCGTGCATGAGCCGTGGCAGCCAGGGGAAGGGGGCCAGATGCCCGATGCGGGCGCGGCGGCACCGCGCAGGTACGTGGTGGCCGGGGCCGGGGTGCTCGGCGTCTGCCTGGCCGCGCGGCTGGCCGGGGCGGGAGCGGAGGTGACGCTCCTGGAGCAGGACCGGCCCGGCCGGGCCGCGACCCGGTCCAGCTTCGCCTGGCTCAATTCCAACGACAAGGCGCCCCGCGCCTACCACGACCTGAACCACGCCGGGATGCGGGCCTGGGAACGGCTGGCCGGGAGCCTGGGCGGCGCCGCGTGGTACCGGCCCGCAGGGAACCTCGAGTGGGCGGCGACTGCCGCCGGGCGCGCGGAACTGGCCGCGCGGGTGCGCAGGCTCACCGGGCTGGGATACCCGGCCCGCCTGATCAGCGGGGCCGAGGCCGTGGAACTGGAGCCGTCCCTGCGGCTGCCCAGCCCGGCACCCGGCGTCGCGTGGTTTCCCGGCGAGGGGTACCTGCTCACCGAGGCGATGGTCACGGACCTGCTGAAACGGGCCGCCGGGCACGGGGCGGCGGTGCTGGCCGGCCCGGCCGGCCAGGTGACCGGCCTGGAGGCGCGGGCGGGCCCCCGGGCGGAAGGCGGCGCCGGCTGGGGCGTGCGCACCGCGGCCGGCCCGGTGATCCCGGCGGATGTGGTGGTGTGCTGCGCGGGCACGCAGGTTCCCCGGCTGGCCGCGCTGGCCGGCGCGGCGGCGCCGGTCCCGCTGGTCCCGTGGCAGGAGCCGGGCGCCACGGCGCCGGGCCTGGTGGTCCAGGCCGGCCCGGTGGCCGCCCCGGGCCTGACCCGGATCGTGCACGCCCCCGAGGTGTACCTGCGGCCGCACGCCGGCGGGCTGGTGCACCTGGAAGCCCCCGACGCGGCCGTGGACCTGCACACGCCCGACGGGGAACTGCGGCGCTGGGCGGCTGAGCTGCTGGACCGGGCGCGCCGGGTGACCGGCGGGCTCGATGAGGCCGCCGTGACCGGGTACCGGGTCTGCGTCCGGCCCATGCCCGCGGACGGCCAGTCCATCGTGGGCTGGCTGCCCGGCGTGCCGGGCGTGTACGTGGCCGTGACCCACAGCGGCGTCACCCTCGGCGCGCACCTGGCCGGGCTGATCACCGCCGAACTGCTCGGCGGCGCGGCCCCGGCGGAGCTCGCCCCGTTCCGGCCCGGGCGCTTCCTGGCGGGCTAGCGCTGCGGGCTAGCGTTCCCCGGCGCCGGTGAGTCCGGCCCTCCCGGAGCGTCGTACCTTCTGACACCTAGGTCAAAGGAGCTGCTGGTGAGCACGTTCGTGCTGGTGCCCGGGGCCGGGGGCATGGCGTCGTTCTGGTCCCGGGTCGTCCCGCTGCTGGAGGCCCGCGGTCATCAGGCCATCGCCGTCGATCTGCCCGGCGACGACGAGTCCGCGGGGCTGCCCGAGTACACCGATCTGGTCATCGCGGTGATCGGCGGCCACCCGGACGCCGTGCTGGTGGCCCAGTCGATGGGCGGGTTCACCGCGCCGATGGTGTGCGCCCGGGTGCCTGTGGGGCTGCTGGTCCTGGTCAACGCCATGCTCCCGCGGCCCGGGGAGACACCAGGCGAGTGGGGGGGCAGCACCGGCTCGGAGGAGGCCCGCGTCGCCGCGGCCCGGGACGGCGGGTACCCGGCCGGGTTCGACCTGGACACCTATTTCCTGCATGACCTGCCCGCCGAGGTCCTGGCCTCGGGGCAGGTCTCCGGCCGCCCCGAGGCCGACATCGCGTTCGGCCAGCCCTGCGCCGTCACCCAGTGGCCCGCCGTGCCCACCCGGGTGATCGCCGGGCGGGACGACCGGTTGTTCCCGCTGGAGTTCCAGCGCCGGGTGGCCAAGGACCGGCTCGGGCTCGACGTGGACGTGGTGCCCGGCGGGCACCTGGCCGCCCTGTCCCACCCGGCCGAGCTGGCCGCGCAGCTCACCAGCTACCTGGCCCAGCCTTAGCCGCGGCGGCTAGCGCGGCCCGGGACCGGCCCAGGACCGGCCCGGCTGCGGCTAGCGCAGGATCAGGGCGCCGGCCTGTGACCCGGAGTTGATGACGGCGACAGCGAGCTGGCGCGCACCGGGATACCAGGACGCGACCTGGACCTTGGCGATGAAGCTCAGCTCGGCCACCAGGTCGTCGCCGCGCGCGGGCCAGCCGAAGCTGACCAGGGCGTCGCTGCTGACATTGAGTCCCGGCACGGGCACCGGGCGGCTGCTGGCGACGGGCACCACATCGAGCTGCATGGCCAGGGCCCCGTCGTCGCCCCGGCTGTCGAAACTGACCTGCAGGGCGAGGAATTTCCCGTCGGGGCTGAACGCGCCGTTGACGGCGGAACTCGCTCCCGGCAGCGCGACGGTGGTCTGCCGGCCGGTGGCGAGGTCCGCCACCCGCACGCGGCACAGCGGCGCGCAGCGCGTCGCCCAGGCCACCCGGGTCGCGCTGGCCGCTATGACCCCCGCGAAGGACCGGCTGGCCCGCGCGGCGCCGGGGCTCCACAGCGTGTAGACGGGCGTCCCCGGCTGGGCCGTCGGGATCAGCAGCAGGCCACGATCGGTCGCCTGGTCGAGCGCATACCCGACGGGCAGCCTGAATGCGGGCCCGGAGGGCACGCCGGTGACGCTGACCTCCTGCGCGATGGCCGCGGTGGTCCTCATGTCAGCGCCGGCCGGGTAGCTCGTCAGCCACAGGGCACGCACCGAGGCGCCCGGCGCGACCTGGTTCGCGGTCCCGAGCCGGGTCGCCGACCGCGCGCCGTCAGCGAGGAAGTAGACCGGCACCTGCGGGCCTGCGCAACTGCCGCAGCGGACCGTCGCATCCGAGCCGGCCTGGACCGCCCAGCCGCCCGGGACCCGGTTGAACTGGTAGCCGGACTCGTCACGGGGCAGCCCGCCGATGGGCTGCTCGTGCCCCGTCCCCAGCCACAGCCAGGCGGGCTGCGGCCCGGCGAGCGGCAGCCGGAGGTTCCGGTCGCGGGACATGGCGAGCCCGCTGACCCCGCCCGGCTCATGGACATGAAGGCCCACGGGCACCAGCGGCATGGCGGCCTGGCTGGCGGCATCAGAGCGAGGATGGGCCTGGCCGTGGCGGTGGTGCGGAAGGTGCTCGACAATCAGGACGGTCGCCAGAGCCAGGACGGCGATCGGGATCACCCAGCGCCACCGGCGTCCGGGTTCGCGGTCGCCGCCCTGGCTGAGGACGTCACTCACTGGCTACCGCCCATCCAGGCCGATCTGCGGACACGACGACACCAGCCTGCGTGCGCGAGGGCGCCGCCGCAACCAGGCCGGGACCGGGCGCCATCCGCCGAGGCGACCCGGACATCCCGATGTACGACATTACGGACGCCAATCCCGCCCCTTTTCTCCAGGTCTGATTCGGCCGGCGCGATCCCGTTGTTTTACCGGGCAAGGCGTCGGGTATCAGCGACCGCGGGGGCACGTACCGGCCGCACGGAAATAATTCCGCAGCAGGCCGCCGTACAGTGGCAAATCAGGGGAAAAAAATGGGCATCAGCACGATAGCGTCCGCAAACGCGACGAGCGCCGTTCCCAGCCAGTACGACCAAGGGGACGTCGATTACCTGGGTTACTGGGCAGGGCGCAGCTACGAGCACCGCGCCGAGGTGATGGCCCTGTCCCGGCTGCTCCAGGGCCGCCGGTTCGGGCACGCCGTGGACGTGGGGGGCGGATACGGCCGGCTTTCCGTCGTCCTGCGGCGGTACGCCGACCGGGTGACCCTGGCCGACCCGAGTTGCCGGCAGCTGGAAGTGGCCGAACGTTACCTGGACCGGGATCCGGCGATCGACACGAGGCTCACCGACGCGGCTCACCTGGACTTCGCCGCGGCCAGCGTCAACCTGGCCGTCATGGTCCGCGTGCTGCATCATCTGCCCGACCCGGAGCAGGAACTTTCCGAGATCGCCCGGATAGTGCGGCCCGGCGGATACGCCATCGTCGAGGCCGCCAACGTCAAGCACGCGGTCAACCGGCTCCGTTACTGGCGCAATGGCCAGAAAATCCCCATGGCGCCTGTTGACATCCGGTCAGAGGTCAATAAGACCAGCGAAAGCATCCCGTTCGTCAACCACCATCCCGCCGCCGTGGCCCGCCAGCTGGCCGCCTGCGGCCTGCTGGTCGAGCGGGTGCTGTCGGTGTCCAATCTGCGCCAGCCGGCCCTCAAGCGGATCATGCCGGAAAGGCTGATGCTCGCCGCCGAGTACGCCATGCAGGTCCCGTTCGCGCCGCTGTCGTTCGGGCCCAGCCTGTTCTTCATGGCCAGGAAGCAACCCGCCCAGGCCTAGACCACGAGCGATCAGCAGGGCAGCAGGCCGAAGCGCTGCTTGGCCGCGAGCACGTGCGCGGCGGCCGCGTCAACCTCGCCCTGGAAGGCGCGCGAGGCACGGGCCCGGGCCAGCACGGCCCGGGCCATGGCCTCCGCCGGGCCCACGTACTTCGACGTCACCAGGTCACCGCCCGCGGCGATGAACTGGACCGCCCGGCTCCCCGGCGGCACGCTGGCCACCGCCTGGGCCGCGCCCAGGTCGTCGGAGATGATCACGCCGCCGAAGTGCATCCGGCCGCGCAGCATCGTGCGCATCACGACCGGGGAGAACACGGCCAGATGATGCGGGTCGATCCGCGTGTAGGTGGCCAGCGCCACCATCACGAGCGGCACGCCCGCGCCGATGGCCGCCTGGAACGTGCGCAGGTACGGATCGCCCGGCGTGGTCACCGTGTCGAACACGCCGGCGCTGAAGTCGGTGTTGCCCCGGACCCGGCCGAGCCCGGGGAAGTGCTTGGCCGTGGTGGCCTCACCCGCCCGGGTCATGCCCTGGATGAACGCGACGCCGTGGCTGGCCACCACGGCCGGCGTGGACCCGAACTCCCGCATCAGCTGCCCGATGGGCGCGTTCTGGCTGGTGTCCTCGGCTGGCACGACGTCCATCACCGGGGCGAAGTTGAGGTTGACGCCCGCGGCGCGCAGCTCCTCGCCCCAGGTCCGCGCCAGCCCCCGCAGCCGGGCCGGGGGCAGCATGCCCTGCGCGACGGCGCTCGGCATCGTGGCGAACCCGGGCCCCTGCAGCGCCTGGACCTCGCCGCCTTCCTGGTTGGCGGCCACGAAGAACCGCACCCCGCTGGTCACCCGGGCCGAGGAGAGGGACTGGATGGCCCGGGCGACCGCAGCCACCCCCGCCACGCCCGCGGTGTCCGTGGCGATGAAGCTCGCCGAGCCGAAGTGGTACGCCCTGATCGCCTGGGCCGTGGCGCCATCCAGCACGCTGCCGGCCAGCCCCACGACGAACAGCTGCCCGACCCGCTGGGCCAGGGACATCCGGGCCAGGACCCGGCCCGCGCAGGACCGGGCCAGGCTCGCGGCCGGTGCCGGGCGGGGGGAGGCCGGGCCGGCCGGGGCGCTGGTGAGCTGGGGATCCGCGGACGGCGACGCCGGCCCGCCGGACGATCCGCCGCACCCAGACACCGCCATCGCCGTCGCGAGCATCAGGCCGGCCAGCCGGCGGGGGGCCGCGAGCCGCCGGGCACCCGGGCGGCCCGGTGGCGCGGGAAGCCTTCCCGCACCCGGGGCAGACCCGGGTCGGCACTGTCGCATATGCGTGGTTCATTCCAGTCAGTACGTGGCCGGTGTCATACCGTTGCTGGCCATCGTAGTGAGCCGGGCAACGCGCCCGGGCCGCTCCGCCTCACTGGTCAGGCAGCGGCAGCCAGCCCTCCACCGTGGTGCCCTGCCCGGGCTGTGAGCAGACCTCCAGGGTGCCGCCGAGCGCCGCCCGCCGGTCGGCCATCCCCTGCAGGCCGCTCCCCTTCCGGGTCGCGGCCGGGTCGAACCCGGCACCATCGTCGGTCACGGTGAACCGCAGGCCGCCGTTCAGGGGGCCGGGCTGAGGCCCGCCGCCGTGACCAGGTAAGCACCCCCGGCGGCCCCATCGCCGGCCGCGAGGTCCAGGACCGCCTTCCCGACCTGCTCCGCGGTGAGGGCTGGCCCGGCCCGGTCGGTGAACTCCGCCACCTCGATCCCTTCCCGCGCGGCGTACGCCGCGACGGCGGCGGCCCCCAGCCCGGTCGCCGGGGTCAGCTGGGGCAGCAGCGACACGAACCGGATGCCGAGCCCGTCCCGTTCCGATTCCGACGCGGCGTAGGCGGTGATGAACCGGACCGTGGCCTTGGCCCCGGCGTAACCGCCGCTCAGCGGTGACCCGCGGACGGCCGCCCCGCTGGAGAGCGTGACGACGAGGCTGCCCGGGTCGAGCGGGGCGAGTAGCGCCTCGCGGGTCCAGCCGAAGACGTGCCGCACGTCAACCTCCCAGTTCCGGCTGAAGGTCTCCCAGGTGTGCCGCTGGATCGGGCGGGACAGCGGGGCGGCGCCCGCGTTGAGCACCAGCAGGGCGGGGCGGTAGGCGTCGATGAGCTGCCCGGCCACGACCGGGTCGGCCGCGTCGGCGGCCACCGGCGTGAACGAGCCGCCGAGTTCGGCGCGCAGGCCGTCGAGCGCAGCCTGGTCCCGGGCCACGCCGACGACCGGCGACCCGGCCGCGGCCAGGGCGGTGGCGATGGCCCGGCCGAACCCGCGGCTGGCCCCGGTGACCAGCGCCGGGCGGACCGTTATCTGTGAACTGGTCATGAACTTCCCCCAGGGGGTCGGCGGCCGCCCCGTGCGGCCAGCTACCCAGATAGACCAGCCGCGGGGCCCGCAGTCGCCGCGCCGGCCGCGACCGGTTCATCCAGCCGGGCCGGCAGGCCGAACACCTGGAACAGTCCGGGGTCGAGGAAGATGTCCAGCCGGGTGATCCCGCCCGGCGTGAGCGTCAGCACCTGCACCGCGTGCGCCCGGTACAGCCCGTCCTGGCCGCGCTGGTAGATGGCGAACGCCGGCTGGCCGTTGGCCCGGGCCGGCCGCATCCGGAACCGCCCGCGCGTGGTGAGCACCTTCTCCGCAACGAAAGTCAACACCGCAGCGCGGCCGGTGAACCAGGCCGGCAGGGGCGGCATCTCCAGGACCACGTCGTCGCGGAGCAGTGCGGCCAGCGCGGCCACGTCGGCGTCCTCGAACGCCGCGGCGAACCGGTCCAGCAGCGCCCGCTGGTGTTCCCCGGCGGGCTCGGCCACCTCGTCCTGGTCCGGCAGGGCCCGCGCGACCAGGGCCCGGGCCCGGCGCAGCCCGCTGTTGACCGCGGTGGTGCTGGTGCCGAGCAGGTCCGCGACCTCGGCTGCGGGCCAGTCCAGGACGTCGCGCAGGATGAGGAACGCGCGCTGGCGGGCGGGCAGGTACTGCCAGGCGGCGACCAGCGCCAGCCGGGTGCCGGCCCGGGCCGCGGCCACTGCCGCGGGATCGTCGGGCGTCTCCCCCAGCCACGCGCCGGGCATGGGCTGCAGCCAGGGCACATCCGGGGCCGGCCGGACCGGCGCCCGCGGGTCCTCACCCGGCGCGCCGACTCCCGAGGGCAGCGGGCGCCGGCCGCGGCGCTCGATCGCGGTCAGGCACGCGTTCGTGGCGATCCGGTACAGCCAGGTCCGCACCGAGGACCGGCCCTGGAACCCGGCGTACCCGCGCCAGGCTCGCAGGTACGTTTCCTGGACCACGTCCTCGGCCTCATCGGCCGAGCCCAGCATCCGGTAGCAGTGCACCAGCAGCTCAGCCCGGAACTCCCCGGTGAGGCTGGTGAAATCGTCGGTGGTCGTCATCGGATCTCCGGTGCGTGCGGCCGCATGCCCTGTAGACCCCCGAGCGGGGCAAAAGTCACCGCCGGGAGCGGCTCCCGGTCGTCAGCGCGGGCCGGCCGGGCCGCTCAGCAGCCTCCGGCCGGCCCGGGCACGCCTGGGCCGAGCGCCGGGGCGTCCACCACACCGCTGGCGCTGGCCCGCAGCACCGCGCCGAAGTGGACCACGTACCAGCGGCCGCGCCAGGAGATGAGCGACGCGATCCCGATCGACCGGACCTGGCCGTGCTCCCGGTACACCAGCCGGGCGCCGCCGACGTGCCAGTAGCCGCCGGAGTTCGCGCAGACCCCGGGGCTGATCCAGGCCGCGTCGGCCGAGGGCACGATGACCCGGAGCAGGGTGGCGTGCCGGGCGCCCGGGCCGAGGTAGCGGTGCGCGGCGGTCACGTCCAGCCGGAAGTCGCCGAACAGCCGGCTGTGCCAGTCCGCGGCCGGGCCGGCGATGGCCTTGATCTGGGTGTAGGCGGCCAGCGGGAAGAAGGCCTGGGCCGCCGGGCGGGCGTGGCCGGTCACCACGGCGGCCCACAGGTCTGTCATCTCCGCGCGGAACACGCGGGTGTGCGCGCTGGGCAGGGCGCGGGTCTGGGGCAGCCGGCCGGGCGGCGGCGGCAGGGGGATGATGGTCGGCTGCCCGGGCCCCGGGCTCGCGCTGGGCGAGGCGGCCTCGGCCGGATCGGCCCGGGGCGACGGCGCGGCGGCCGGCGCGCTGGCCGTCGCCGGGCTCTGCTGTCCGGCCGGCGCCGCCACGTGACCGCTGCCCGGGCTGCCGCATCCCGCCGCGAGCAGGCCGATCCCGGCGGCCAGGAGCCCGGCCCGCACCGGGCCCCGGCCGGGGGGGCGCGGGGCACCTGCGAGGCGATTCACCCGGCCAGGTTACCGGGGGTGCCCGTCACCCAGGGCGGACTGCCGGATGCAGTCCTTACGCCGTGCAGTACCTACTTACCGGCGGGGCCGGCCCAGCTGAGCGTGAACTGGTCCAGCGTGTAGCCCAGGGCATTGAGCGTCGGCTGGATGAAGCTGCCGCGGATGGTCTGGGTGGCCTCATTCTCGGCGCTGCCGATCAGCGGCCGGGTCACCCCGGCCACGTGGGTGGCCTTGTAGAAGGCGATCTGCTGCGCCTGCGGGTACAGCACGGACGGCGGGAACTGGGGCCGCAGCACCACCCCGCAGCCGAAGCCCGGGTAGGTCCAGCTGTGCTGGGTGGCGATCGGGCGGGACGGGAGGTTGTCGATCGTGATGTCGTGCACGGTCTGGGGCAGCCGGGGCTGGGGCAGCACCATCGCCACCCTCACGTGGCCGGGCTTCCCGGCCGCGGGTCGGCTCAGCACCTGGAGCCGGTAGTGCCGTGCCGCCGGCTTCCACCAGGCCGGGCCCGGATTGAGGTCCACGGTAGCGGACGCGTGCCCGACCGCGTAGAACGTGCTGGCGTACCAGCATGGCCACGGGCCGATGTTCTTGGACACCTTGCGGGTGAAGTAGAAATCGAAGTTCGCCTGGCCCAGGGCGGGCTGGGAAATCCCCTCGATCTTCTGCAGCACCCAGGGACCGAGGTCGGTGTTCGTGGTGCTCCCCCGGGCGATTACCTGCCACGGCCAGGCGAACCGCACGCTGGGCAGGTGGACGTTGAGGCCGACCAGGTGCAGCGCGGCGGACAGCGCGGCCAGGACCACGGACGCGATGGCCTTGCGGAAGATCAGCCCGGCCAGCACGAGTACCGCGGCCGCGATGATCCGCCTGCGCCGCCGCGGGGGGCCGCCCGGGCGGGGAGGCCGGCTGGCGGTCCCGGTGCCGGGCCGGCCAGCCATCCGGCCGGTCCGGCGCCCGGCGCGGCGGAGGGTGGCGCCGCCGGCGCCGCGGGACCGGCGGCGGCCGGCGCTGCGGGGTGCGCCAGCGCGGGCGGCGAGGCCACCTGGCCTGCGGAACCGGCCAGCACAGTGCGCCCCGGTCCGGGTCCGATGATGAGTCTCAGCAGGGCGAGCAGGATGCGAAGCACGCGGTCTACCTTCTTTCCAGGGCAGCGAGTCCGGGCATGACGGCGGCCGCTACACAGTCGCCGGGTAATCGAGGCTGAGCACGATGGGCACGGCGCCGAACCGCCGGTGGAACCGGCCACCGGGCCGGTCGCCAGAGTTGCGGGGTGCGAAGTCAGGCCAGCGCAGGCTGAGGTGATGGTCGGTCAGGCCCGCGACCGAGTACGGGAACTTCATCGCGGAGAACTCGGCGTCCTTGAGCGCCCGGCCCCACCGGAACGCCGCGAACGCGTTGGCCAGGTCCCGGACGGACAGGTTCGTGCCCCGGGTCAGGTCGATGCCGTACACGGTGCGGGCCAGCGTGACCAGATCGTCCGCGCAGCGCGCGAGCGCCGCCGACTTGGACGTGTACACGGTGCCGTCCCCGTTGACCGTGCCCAGTTTCTCGCCGTACACCGGCGAGCGCCGGGGCCGGGCGTCGCACTGCATCCAGTCGCAGGCGGCCAGCAGTTCCCAGCTGACCCCGTGGAAACTGGCCACGTCCCGGTAGAACTCCTCTTCGCGCAGGAGCGGTCCTTTGGCCGTCTCGATAAACGAGTTCAGGACGGAGCGCGGAATCTGGGGCTGGTAGCGCCGCGCGCTGACCAGCGTGGCCCGGGCCGGGACCGGGCGCGCTGGTGTGGTGCGGGCCCGCGCGGACTGGGCCGGTGCGCTGCGGGCCGGCGCGGACTGGGCCGGTGCGCTGCGGGCCGCTGCGGACTGGGCCGGGCGCTGCGGGCCGCTGCGACTGGGCCGGTGCGGTGCGGCCGGCGCGGACTGGGCCGCCGGTACGAACGGGGCCGCCGGACCGAAGCGGATCGCGGACGTCATCGCGGCGTCGGCTTCCGGCGGGGCCACGGGCACGAAGGCTGAGGCCGGCCCGAAGCGCACCGCGGACGTGGTCGCGGTCTCGGGTCCGGGCTGGGTCGTCACTCCCGGGATGACCGGTTGCGCAGGTGCGGCCGACGGAGCGGCCGCCGGTCCTGAACCCGGCCGCGACGGCGTGGCCGCCGGGGTCGCGCGCGGGCGGCCCGCTGCCCTGGGATGCGGGCGGCCCGTGGCGGCCGGCTGCGCGCTGGCCGCCGGCGCCGGGCTCTGCGGTGCGCTCGGCCCGGGCGAGGCCGTCCGCGTGGGCTGCGGGCTCGCGGCCCGGGTCGGCTCCGGCGGCCTGGCGGTCCGGGTGGGCTTCGGGCTCGCGGCCCGGGTCGGCTGCGGCGGCCTGGCGGTCCGGGTGGGCTTCGGGGTGCCGGTCCCCGTCGGCTGGGGAAAGGCGGTCCGGGTGGGCTCGGGAGAAACGCTCCGGGTCGGCTCAGGGGAAGCGGTCCGGGTCGGCTCGGGGCTGGCCGTCCGGGTGGGCTCAGGCGCATGTTCCCGGGTCGGCTGACGCCTGGCGGCAGGCGGAGCGGCGGACCCGGCGCGCTCGCCGGGCGCCGGGGCGGCGCCACCCACCCCGGGGATGGCCGCGCTGCCCGGCTCCACCGCGGAGGCTCGCTGGGTCGCCTGGCCCGGGCCGGCTTCGCCGTAGCGGTAGAGGTCGTAGCGCCGCATCAGGCTGATCAGGTTCGCCCCGTAGTTGGGGTCGGTGGCGTACACGCCGGTCAGCGCGGCCGCGAACTTGTCCGGATGCTGCCGGTCCGCCATGGCCCGCTGGTAGTAGCCGCTCCCGGCCAGGAGCCGGCCGTGGTCGTCGATGCTCTCGGCCACGTCGTGGTATACGCGGAAAGCCGCCGAAGTGCTGACCGGCTGCCCGTTGACGTACTCCTGGGTGGGCAGGGGAACGCTGCCCGCCGGGCCGGCACCCTTGATGCCGAACAGGTTGTGGTCCTGGGCGGCCAGCTCACTCTGGCCCCACCCCGACTCGTCGATGGCCTGCGCGATGGTGACCGCCGCCGGAACACCGTAACGATGCTGCGCCGCGATCGCGCCCGGCGCGATCTGGCTGATGAACGCCTGCTGCACCCGCGTCTCGGACACCGGCGTGCGCGCCGGCGAGGGATGGTGCCGGCGGTAGGCGGCGCCCTGGTCGCTGGGCGCGCTGGCGGAGGTGAGTCCCGGGATCGCGGCGGCGCCGGGAGAGGCCTGCTCGCGTGCGGCCCGGCCACCCTGCCCCTTGTCCCGGCCCTGGCCTTCGTGAGCGGACTTCCCTTCGTGCGCGGCCTTCCTTTCGTGCGCAGCCTTCCCCTGGTGCCGGGGCTGCGCCTCGTGCCCGGGCTGCGCTTCGTGAGCATGCTCCGACGCCTGGGGCGCTGAGCCGGTCCGCTGCGCCGGGACCAGGCCCGGGATCGCCGGATCAGTCACCGACCGGGCCGCGGGCGCCGCGCTCTGGCCGGGACCAGCCGCCTGGCCCGGGATAGACGCGAGTTCGCCCGGCGCGGCGGCGGCCTCGCGGTGCTTAGGGGACCCCTGACGGGAGCGGTGCCGGGCCGTCGCGTGGCCCGCCTCCGCCGCCGGTGCCCCGTCCGAACCCCCCGACGCCGGTGCCCCGTCCGATCCCCCGGCGGCCGGGGGTGCATCGGGCACCGACCCGTTGTTGACGAACCCGGCGACGCCCGCCGCCGCCAGCGGCTCCTGGTATTCGTGCGCGTTGACCGAGAAGTTGGGCAGCGAATCCCCGCCCACCGTGTGCAGCAACCCGCCGGCGTCCTGGGTGACCACCTCGACGTGGCCGTCGAACAGCACCCAGTCGCCGGGCAGCGGGCGGTACCCGTCTCCCAGCGGATGCCAGCGGTGATGGGCCTGCGCGTCCTGCTGGATGGACGTGATCCCGAGCGACGCCGGGTTCGGCTCCACCCGCACGTCGGCCCAGGTGTGCAGGGGCCACGGGTACGAGCCCCCACCCGAGACCCAGCTCTGGTGACCCACCACCTGCGCACCCAGTTCCAGGGTGAGGCTGGCGAATGCGGCGCACGATTGACCATGGTCGGCGCCGTCGATGCTGTCGTGCTGCCAGATCATCGCCTCCATCTCGGCCGGGCTCTTGGCCTGGGCCATCTGGAGGTAGTAGTCGGCGACGTGAACGATGGCCGCGCGGAGCACCGCATCGTGGCCGGGTGCTTGCCGCTCGGCCCGCGGGGGCTGGACCGCCTGCCGGAGCGCGACCAGGTTCAGCGGCAGGCTGGTCGGGGAGCTGAAATCGGCAGCCGCCTTCGGGACAAAGGAAAACCCGGTGATGGCCCCGCCAGCGCTGAGACTCACCAGCGCCGCCATTTGCTGCCACCGCGGCCGTCCTGCCGAAGGCAACGATTTCACCTCTTCCGTTCCGATAGCGGGTCGCCGCGGATATCGCGGGCATGATGAGCGGGGCGGTCACGTCAGGCGGCGAGGGTCTCGTTTCCCAAGTGCCTCAGAATGGCCTGGACTTGCGGGTTTCCTGGGTTATCCGCGTTCGCGAACAGCACCGCCGCGTCGTTAGCGGACCCGGCTGAAGCGCCGACGATCCATTTCCGGTAAATGTCCGCCACGAGTTCGCGCTGTCCCTGGGGGCCCGCCACCGGCCGGGCGCACAGATCCGGGAATCCCTGGCGTGACGTGACCAGTCCGGAACCCGTGTACCGCAGGCAGTTCCGCGAATTGCTCTCCAATCCCGGCTGCACCACTGGATCGCCGTTGGTGCCGGTCAGCGTGGCCCCGCCGATGATGTCGTTGATGGCCCGGGCGGCCACCGCGATGCTGTCGATCGGGTTGGCGGGGTCATAGGGGTGGTGCAGGTTCAGCGATGCGGCGACCGCCCCGCCCTGGCCGGGCGTGATGGGCTCGAGACCCTGGCGGCCGGTCCTCGTGTCCGCGAAACGGGGATTGTCGTTGCTCGTCAGGAGCGCGAACGCCCACAGAATCTGGCGCGTGGCCTTGGCGCAGGCGAAATTGACCTGGCCCGGCTCGGATACCACGTCAGGGTTCTGGCAGGCCCTGACCACCTGAGCCTGCACGGTGGCCACGCTGGCCGGCCAGGACGCCCCGCCACTGGTGATGATGACGGCGAGGACGGTGGCCAGCACGACCGCGGCCCCACCAAGCGCGAGAGTAGTCCGCCGCGACAGGCCGCGGCGGTAGGCGCTCTGCCGTCCATGACTGGCGATCCCCACGGTGGGATCTCCGTCCGGGACATCGCCGGGGGTCTCGTCGCGCGCGCCGGCCCAGGCCCCGCTTCCGAGCCCTGGGTCTTCCCCCGCGAACGGCACTGCCCCGCCTCCGGACCACCGTTCCTCACGGCCAAAGCGCGGCGCATCGCCGGCGAAGGGCGGCTCATCCGCGCAATAATAAGGTGGGTTATCTGCGGCATAATGCCGTGGCGGGGGGACGGTCCCGGGCCCGGGAATCATCTCCTCGGGAGGTCCGGGGTATACAGGAATCTGGTCCGTCAGCACATCGTGACCATGAGCGGCACGCCCATAAGCGCTGTGCCCGTAGTCGGCGCGCCCATAAGCGCTGCGCCCATAGTCCGCGTGCCCATAGTCGGCGTGCCGGTGAGCCGGGTTTGGCGCAGCGGCCTGCGGATGAGCCGAGTGCCCATCAGTGGGCCGGGCCAGCTCACGCTCAAGCGACACGCGGGCTTCGGAAAGCTCCCTTTGCAGTTCTTCGGTGGTTTTCTTCAGGTCGGCGAGCCGCTCGCTGTTCTGGCGGATTATGTCTTCGAAGTGTGTGGTCACTGTCTCACCCCTTGCGTGCGTCCCAGCCGGGCCAGGTGCCGGGGTCAATCGGCCCGGACTCGCCCATTCAGGTCCGTGATCGTGAGGTAGCCGAGAGCGACGGCGAGCTCCCGGCCGCTGGCAACGGCCGGGGTTGGGCGGACCCTCAACTGCCCCGTGTCAGCCTCCGCCCGGCCGGGCCGAGGTCTGGCGAGTATTAGAACACATGTGCGATGCTGATGTGAAGTCGCAATTCGTTCGAACGCATGTTCGGTGAGGAGGTGAGGCCAGTATGCCCCGGATCAGGATGGGGCCCGGCGCGGAAGCCGGCGGGGGAACCGGGGCCCGCCCGCGGCTCGCGGCGGCCGCGGGGCGCCTAGGCGCCTGGTATCGCGGTGCTCTGGGCCGACAGCCACAGCTGGTAGGTGATCGGCCAGGTGCTCACGGGCGGCTGGGTCAGATTGTGCGCATCCTGCGTGGTGACCAGGTCAACCACCCGGCGCGGCGTGGCCCCGTACGAGCTGAGCTCGGCCGGCCGGGTGGCCATCAGGACCGGCTCGCGGCCCGCGGTCGCGATGCCCCGGATCACCGACTGGACCTGCGCCACGGGAGCACCCGCCATCACCCCGGCCGGGACACCGCACATCCCCCGGATGGCCTGGGCGAACTCGCTCGCAGCCAGCCGGTCGAGGAACACGACCGACATCCGCGCGCTCATCGTCCCGCAGAGTCCCTGGACGGCGGCCGCCTGACCCGCGCCGGTCCGCGAGACACCCAGGCCAGTGGCCACGCGGCTGGAACGCCCGGTCCCGATGTGGCTCAGGCTGATGCCGAAGGTGGTCACGGCGGTCGGGACCGCCATAGCCAGGACGAAGCACGCCGCGGCCAGGGCCATGGCGACCTGCCCGGCGCCACGTTCCCGGGCCCGGCCGTCCAGCCAGGCCGCCACCCACACGGCGCACAGGATGAACCCGGGCAGCACCAGCGGCACCAGGGTCCGGCTAGCCCACGGCTGGTCGGGGACCGTCCGCGGATCCCAGAGCACGCCCACCGTGGTCCAGGCGACGATCGCGAGCGGCAGCCCCCAGGTCCAGGCGACCCCGTCCTCATCGGCCCACCGGAGCAGGGCGCGCACGCACCGGCGGGCCAGCAGGGCCATCCCGAACCCGCCGAGCAGCAGGGCCGGGATCCCGACGTACCAGATGACCCAGTACAGGCTGTCCTCCGCGTAGGAGCGGGTCGGCTCGACAGGCAGGCCGAGCAGCTTCTGCAGGGCGCCGATGTACCCGGCGGTGCCCGGTCCCGGATTCCAGTGCGCGGTCTGCACCGACGGCCGGATCAGGAAGGCGATGAGCACCGCCGCCACGAGTCCGGCGGCCACGTCCGGCACCCGCCAGCGCAGCGCGCCCTGGGCCGCCCGGCCGATCCAGGCCCGGGCGGGCGGCCAGGCCGCGATCGCCACGGCGGCCGCGGTCGCCAGGGCCACCCCGGCCGCGACCAGGATGGCCGGCCGGACCGGGAAACCGGGGTCAGCGAGCGCGGCCGGCGCGGTCAGCCAGCAGGTGAGGACGCCATATCCGGCCCCGGCGAGCACGCCGACGGCCAGCGGCAGCGCCTGCGGCCGCCGGGCCACCACCAGCAGCCCGGTGAACGGGATGACGGGGATCAGGGCCGGCAGCACGCTGAGCGAGGCCAGCGAGGCCAGCCCCAGGGCCAGCCCGCCCAGGGCGGCGGCGGCCATGCCCGGGGACAGCCAGCCTGGCCAGCGCAGCCGGCCGGGGTACCGGGTGAGCCAGCTGCGGCCCGCGCGAACCGTCAGCGAATCGGTCACCAGGCACATCCCGCCGAGCAGCAGCAGCTGGGTCAGGGGCTCGGTGAACGCGGACCGGCTCGTGTACTGCTGCGGCAGGGTAAGGGCCAGGATCAGCGCCGCAGGCGGGGCCCACTGCGGGCCCGCGAGCCGCCCAGCGAGGCCGCCGAAGGTGAGCACCGCGAGGGCGCCAAGCACCGGGCTGGCCAGTGTGGCCGTGGTCATCCCGTGTATCCACCAGCCGCCCGCCCCCACCATGGCCAGGCCCGGCGCGAACTGGGGGGTGAGGCCGCCGTGCGTGGCGGCCAGGCCAGTGCTGGCGAAGGTCAGCCCGGGGTGCGCTCCGCCGAAGTCGCGCAGCGACTCCGGGATGGGCAGCGAGCCATGGCCGGCGATCCAGTAGCCGAGCTGGAAGACCGCACCCGGCTGGCGGGCCGCGATGATCTGGGGCGAGTTGAGCCGGATCTGCCAGGCCCCGAAGCCGGCCGCGACGGCGATCGTGCCGGCCAGGCCCCACCAGCCGGCCCACTCCGGGACCGCCCCGCCCGGCTGCGGCGCCCCCGGCGCCGCAGCCAGCCGCTGCCCGGGTACCCGGCGCAGCACGGCGGCGATCAGGATGACGGCCAGCGGCGCGGAGATCAGCAGCATCGGGGCCGGCCGCAGCCGGCCGGCCATCAGCAGGGCCGCGCCAGGGATCAACCAGGCCAGTGCGAGCAGTACCGGCAGCAGCGTGACCTGGGTGAAGCACCACCCGGCCCAGGGCACCCGTCGTCGCAGCCTGACCGTCGTGGCAGGCTCGCGGCTCTCTGCTACTGGGCCAGCCGGCCGGGCTCCCGGGCGCACTCGTCCACTGTAGGCCGCCACGCCGACATTCCCGCGGAAGGCGGGGTGACCGATTCATCCCATTGACGCCACATGCGATAGCCGTTCGGTGAACAATGGGCGCTGGACCCCCCAGCCCCGCGCAAGCCACGGCCCACGCCACGAGGAGCGATGACCCGCTACGACGACATGGACGAGTCCGGGGGCGGCATCTCAGTGTCCGGGCACGCGCCCGGTCCGGGACCATCGGACTCGCTCGGGGACACGGACTGGCAGCTCGCCATGTATGGCCCTGAGCCAGCTTCTCCGGCACCGCGGACAGACCGTTATAGCGGCTCAGGCGCGGGCCGCCGGACAGGCGGACGCGGCCCGGGCTGGCACCGGCCCGGCTGGCGCGCGATGCTCGGCGGCGCGGCCATCCTCACGACGTTCGCGGTCGTCGCCACGTCGCTCGTGGCCTACGCGAAGTACCGCGGCCTGGTGGGCAGCATCCACCGGGAGGATGTCACCGCGGCCATGCTGGGCAAGCGTCCGCCGGACACCGCGGGCCTCAACATCCTGGTCATCGGCTCGGACTCGCGGCAGGGCCTGGGCAGGAAGTTCGGGGCGAACGTCCTCGGCTCCCGCTCGGACACCTCGATGCTGCTGCACATCGCCCCCGGGCACACCCGGGCCGACATCATCAGCTTCCCGCGCGACTCGATGGTCCCGGTCCTGGCCTGCTCCAACGACGGCCAGGGCCACACGGGCCAGACCGCACAGCCGGGAACCCTCGAACGGCTGAATGCCACCTTCTCCGCGGGCGGCGCCCCGTGCCTGTGGAGGACCCTGGAGCAGGAAACCGGCATCCGCATCCAGCACTTCGTGGAAGTGAACTTCTCCGGTTTCCAGTCGATCGTCAACGACGTCGGCGGCGTGCCGGTGTGCCTGCCGTTCGCCATCAACAACCCGCAGTCCAGGCTGCACCTCGGGGCCGGCAAGCGCGTGGTCAACGGGGCGCAGGCCCTCGCCTTCGTCCGGCTGCGGGAGAACATCGGCGAGGGCTCGGACACCCAGCGCATCCAGCGCCAGCAGTACTTCCTGGCCGCGGTCATGCAGAAGCTCAAGTCGACGAGCATGCTGTCCCAGCCCACCCGGATCTTCAACGTCGTCCGTGACGTGGCCAAGTCACTGACCACCGACAGCGCCCTGGACTTGTCCACCATGCTGCGCATCGCGGACAGCATGAAGAGCCTGAACTCCAGCTCGGTGCAGCTGGTCACCGTCCCGGTGGTGCCCTACGTCGGTGATCCCGCCGCCGAGCTGTCCTGGGAGCAGCCGCAGGCGGCCCGTATGTTCCGGGCTATCGAGGGGGACCGCGCCCTGCCCGCCGCGGCTAAGCGCAAGGGCAACGGCAAGGGCGGCGCCAAGATCAAGACGGCTTCGGTGCCCTCGGTCAGCCCGGCCAAGGTGAGCGTGCAGGTGCTGAACGGGTCGGGCGTCAGCGGCATCGCGGGCACCACCGCCAACGCGCTGACCGCCAAGGGATTCACCGTGACCGGCACCGGCCCGGCGGCCAACTACGGATACACCAGCAGCGTGATCCAGTACTCCTCAGCCGCCCAGCTTCCCGAGGTCAACACGCTCAAGGCCCGGATCGGCTCGGTCGTGGTGCAGCAGGACGCGGCGCTGGGCGCGGGGGCACTCAACCTGATCCTCGGGTCGAGCTTCCACGGCGTGGGCACGGGCCAGGGCGCGAGCGGCAAGTCGTCCGCCAAGACCCTCGGCAGCCTGGCCAAGAGCTACGGCGGCATTACCGCGAACACGAACATCTGCCAGGACTCGGCGGCGTTCGCCGGCCCGGACACCCCGCTGCCCGGGGGCTGAGCACCCGGCGCACGGGAGGAACACAGCACTGGGCCCGGCAGCACAGGGCCAGGCAGCACGAGGGTTAGGCAGCACTGGGCTGGGCTACGCCGCCGCCATGCGGAGGCGGCCCGCCACGGGGATCCCCGTCAGGACGGCCCGCGGACTGCGCGCGCCGCGCGCCCAGCTGCGACACGACCAGCCAGGCCCACAGGCCCAGCGGGTACATGAAGTAGCCAAACCTGGTCGCCGGGGCCAGCAGGAACATGAGCACCAGGCCGATGATGAGCCGCCAGGTGGCGGACGGCACGTTGCGGGGCGGGCGGACCACCAGCGACACCAGGACGCCCAGCCCGGCCAGGCAGAGCAGCGCCACCGCGATGGTGTGCCCGGCGGGCCCGGTAGCCGCCAGCACGTGCCCGGGCAGCGGGCTGACGGCCCGTGACTTGACCTTGGCCAGCCCGAGCGGGAACAGGATCGTGTTCTCCACCAGGGCGTGCGGCCAGACCGCCGCGACCGGCCCGACGATGACGGCCGCCGCGGCCACGGCGGCCAGCAGGAACCGCACCGCGGCATGCCGGCCGTCCCGCACCAGGAGCATGGTGGCGGCCACGATCAGGGCGGGCCACGCGGTCGCCTTGGTGGCCGCGGCGACGCCCAGCACCAGCCCGGCCGCCACCGGCTCCGGACGGCGCCAGAGCAGCGCCAGGCCGAGGCATAGCAGGGCGAGCACGGGGACGTCGGTCCCCCCCACCGTCAGCGAGAACGCGATCACCGGGGTGGCCGTGACGAGGGCGGTCCAGCGCCACACGTCCCGGGCCTTCGCGACCGCCAGCGCGGCCGCGAACACGGTCACGAAGCCCAGCGTGAACCAGATCCGCGGGTCGGTGATGAACCCGGGCCCGAGCAGCGCCCGCGGCAGCCCGAAGATCGCCATTACCGGCAGGTACGGGTTGTAGATGTTGGGGTCGTGCGAGGCGCTGATCACCGCCTGGCTCTCGTAAGGGGATCCGTGCTGGACCAGCAGCCGGGCCCCCCGGGCGATCACGGCTACCTCGGGCTGCCACCGGCCCTCCTCGGCCAGCAGCGACAGGGGCGCGATCAGCGCCCCGCCGACCCCGAGGATCAGCGCCAGATCCACCGCCCGTGAGGATTTCCAGGCCAGCACGACCGCGGCGGCCAGCACGTAAGCGATGGCCGCGAACAGCCCCCACAGCCGGTGCAGGGAGTCCGAGCTGAACACGCCCATGCCCGCGGCGAACAGCGCGCAGGCCGCGAACATCGCGGCCAGCCACAGGCGGGGGATGGTTACCGGCGACTGCCAGCCCAGGCCCAGGTCCCCGCGGGGCAGCGTCGCTCGTCTGAGCAGCAGCATAGAGATACACCCTCCACGGGGTGATCCTAGCCGTCCGCCCCTGCGCCGCTGCGCAGGCACCCCGGAGCTCAGCTGCCCAGTCTGGGCCGGTGAACACCTCCGCGGTGCTCCCGGACCGCGAGCCAGCTGGCCAGGCTGCCCGAGGACAGCAGCCACAGCAGGTACACGGTCAGGGCCAGGTAGCTGAGCGTGCCCACGCCGAGCATGGTGCCGACTCCAGCCACGAGCATCCGGCCTTCCCAGCCGATCCCGCCGCGCGGCTCGCCGCCGGGCATCGGGTGCCGGGCCCGGTAGGCGGCGTCCACCTGGCGGAGGGCGACCATTCCGGTCAGCGCGAAGACCACCGGGCCTGGCACGCCCTTGGCGAAGCCGAGCGCGGCCAGGTAGACGTACTGCCCGGCCTGGATGACCAGGGGCGTGAGCCAGTCCAGCGGGCCGTCGTGCGGATGGGCGGAGCCCGGTGCGGCGAGCAGCATCGCCGCGACCGGGGTCAGCAGGACCAGCCCGGCCAGGCCGTGCAGGCCCAGGGTGGCGAGCAGGACGGTCGCGGTCAGCCCGGCGACCGCGGGGGGCAGCGGCACCAGCTGGCCGCGCACGACCGAGCCGGCGAAGCGCGCCACCGGGCCGTCGTCCCGCGCGACGGCGATGTCGGCCGGGCGGAGCGAGCCCGCGACCCCGTCCGCCGCGACCCCGTCCGCCGCGGCATCGGCCGCGTGGGTCCACCCGCTTCCCGCCCGGGGCCCGGCGATCGCCCAGGCCAGCGCGACTGAACCCCACCAGACCAGGACGACCAGGGCCATCCGGGTGCCGTAGAAAGCCGCGGTCACGGTGATCACCGCGGCCCGCTCCCCCGCGGGCAGCCGGGGCAACCGGGCCGCGAGGACGGCCAGGGTCCGGCCGGGTCCGGGGCCCTTCTCCCCAGGCTCGGGCTCGGGCTGGGCCGGGGTCACGGGGCGGGCCGGGCGGCACAGCCGGGCCACCTTGCGCATCCCGAGCAGGATCGCAGCCGCGGTGGCCAGGGCCCAGACCCGGGGCTGCCCGGCGGCCGCGCCCGCCGCCAGCCCGGCGTACACGGCGAGCTCCCCGGCCAGCGCGCCCAGGCCGGCCAGCCAGCCGTCGAACGCGCCCACGACGAGCCGCCCCCCGACCCGCCCGGCGAGGTAGCCGCTGCCCAGCGCCACGCCTCCGGCCAGCGCGGTGAGCGGGGTGCCCGCGCTGAACCACACCGCGGCGCACAGGGTGCAGGCGAGCTCGATGCCGGTCACGGAGGTGCGGGCCACCGCGCGGCGGCTGGCCCAGACGGCCACGCGCCGGGGCAGCACCACCACGGCCGTGGTTACCGTCATGTCGGTCTCCGGTGCTCAGCGTGTCGAGTGGCCCGCCAGTCAGTACTGCCATTCTGCGGGTAACCCTTGCCTGTCGTACCCGGGTAGAGTCCGCTCATGCGAACGGTGGCTGTGGTGCTGGCGGCCGGCTCGGGGGTGCGCTTCGGCGCCGCGCTCCCCAAGCAGCTTCTCCCGCTGGCCGGCCGGGCCCTGCTGGAGCACTCCGTCGCCGCGTTCGACCAGGCTCCCGGCGTGGATGCGACGCTGGTGGTGATGGCGCCCGGGCACGCGGACCACGCCCGTGAGCTGCTGGCGCTGGGCGGCTACCGCAAGGTGACCGGGATCATCGAGGGCGGCGCGACCCGTCCCGAATCGACCCGGCGCGCGATCGCCGCGCTGGGGCCCGCCGAAAGCAAGGTCCTGTTCCACGACGCCGCCCGCCCGCTGCTCGACCAGGCCACGATCGCCGCCTGCGTGCGGGCCCTGGATACGCACGAGGCGGTGGGGGTGGCCGTGCCCACCGCCGACACGATCGTGGTGGTCGAGGACGGCCTGATGACCGGGATGCCGCACCGCGACACACTGCGCCGCTGCCAGACCCCGCAGGGTTTCCGGCTGTCGGTGATCCGCAAGGCGCACGAGCTGGCCCTGGCCGACCCGGCCTTCGCGGATCTCGCCGCGACGGACGACTGCGGCGTCGTCTTGCGCTACCTGCCCGACGTGCCGGTGGCGGTGGTGCCGGGCAGCGAGCGCAACATCAAGATCACCTATCCCGCAGATCTCGACATCGCCCAGGTCCTGCTGACCGCCTCCGACCCGGCCGCCTGCGACCCGGCCGCCTCTGACGATCAGTGACGGCGGGCGCTGACCGCCTGCTTGACCAGGGTCTGGCCAAAGTCCCAGATCAGGCCGCTGCCCCGGCTGGCATCGTCCATGACTTCCACGAACGCGTCGCGGAACAGGTCCACTTCCTTCTCCCCGATGGTCAGCGGCGGCAGCAGCTTGATCACTTCCACATTGTCCGCGGCGACCTGGGTGAGAATGTGGTGGCGCTGGAACAGCGCGACCACGACCGTCTGGGCGAACAGCCCGTGCCGGGCGGCCTGCAGCACGTTCCACGCCGCCCGCGATCGCATCGCCTTCGGCCGGCCGAACTCCAGGCCGATCATCAGCCCGCGCCCGCGCACCTCGGCCAGCAGCTCATACTTGTCCACCAGCAATTGCAGGGCTTCGCGGAGCAGGTTGCCGGTCTGCTCAGCGTTCTCCACCAGCTTCTCGTCGTCGATGACCGCGAGCGACGCCAGGCCGGCCGTCATCGCAGCCGCGTTCGAGCCGAACGTGGAGTCGTGCACCAGCACCCGGTCGATCGACGAGTAGACCTTGTCGAAGATCCAGCCCTTGGCCAGCGTGGCACCGACCGGGATGAAGCCGCCGGACAGCGCCTTGGCCACGGTCACGATGTCCGGTTCGACATCGTCGTGCTGGTAGGCGAAGAACCGTCCGGTGCGCCCGACCCCGGACTGCACCTCGTCACAGATGAGCAGGGCGCCGTGCTCGTGCAGCAGGGCCCGGGCCGCGGCCAGGAAGCCCGGCGGGACCACCGCGACGCCCTTGCCCTGCACCGGCTCGATGAGGAACCCGGCCACGTCACCTTGGCGCAGCTCGGCTTCGAGCGCTTCCAGGTCGCCGAACGGGATCATCGTGTCCGGCAGCAGCGGGCCGAAGCCCTGGCGGAATTCCCCTGACCCGTTCGCGGACAGCGAGCCGACGGTGAGCCCGTGATAGGCGTGATCGCAGTAGATGATCCGCCGGTGCCCGGTCGCGTAACGGGCGAACTTCAGCGCCGCCTCGACCGCCTCGGTGCCACTGTTGCAGAAGTACGCCCGGTCCAGGCCGGGGGCCTTGGCCAGCAGCCGCTCCCCAAGCAGGCCGGGCAGCAGCGGGGTGTCGAACTGGACCATGTCGGCGAGCCCCGCGTCCAGCATGTCGTGCAGGGCCTTGCGCACCACCGGGTGGTTACGCCCGACGCCGAAGACACCGAAGCCGGCCAGGAAGTCAGCGTAGGCCTGCCCCTGCGAGTCGTAGAGGTAGGCACCTTCGGCGCGCTCGTACACACGGTCGAAGCCAATGGCGTGCAGCATCCGGGGCAGCTGGGGGTTCAGGTGCTGGCCGGCGAGGGCGTAGCCCTCCCCGCGGCGGGCAGCGAGAAGCTCCGACAAGTCGAAAACCATGTGGAGTAGTCTGCCTACTTCCCAGGGCTTCTCGCTACCCGGGGTGTTACAAACCAGAGTCCTCCAGCATCTCGGTGACGAGTGCCGCGATCGGGGAGCGTTCCGACCTGACCAGGGTCGTGTGGGCGAACAGCGGATGCCCCTTGAGCTTCTCGATGACCGCCACCACGCCATCGTGCCGGCCGACCCGCAGGTTGTCACGCTGGGCGATGTCGTGCGTGAGCACGACACGCGACCCCGAGCCGATCCGGGACAGCACGGTCAGCAGGACGCTCTGCTCCAGGGACTGGGCCTCGTCGACGATGACGAACGAGTCGTGCAGCGAGCGGCCCCGGATATGCGTGAGCGGCAGCACCTCGAACATGTCGCGGGCCAGCACCTCGTCGATCACGTCCTGCGAGGTGACCGCGGACAGCGTGTCGTAGACCGCCTGGGCCCACGGGTTCATCTTGTCCGCCTCGGAGCCCGGCAGGTAGCCGAGTTCCTGGCCGCCCACCGCGTACAGCGGCCGGAACACCACCACCTTACGGTGCTGGTGGCGCTCCATCGCGGCTTCCAGGCCCGCGCAGAGGGCCAGCGCGGACTTGCCGGTACCGGCCCGGCCGCCCAGCGAGACGATCCCCACCTCGGGGTCGAGCAGCAGGTCGAGCGCCACCCGCTGCTCGGCGCTGCGGCCGTGCAGGCCGAAGGCCTCCCGGTCGCCGCGCACCAGCCGGACCGACTTGTCGGGCAGCACCCGGCCGAGCGCGCTGCACCCGCCCGCCGACAGCACCAGCCCGGTGTGGCAGGGCAGGTCACGCGCCTGCTCACAGTCCAGCTTGCCGGTGTCGTACAGCTCCTGGATGTCGTCCGCGGTCACGTCGAGCTCGGTCATGCCGGTCCAGCCGGAGTCGGCGGGCAGCTCGGCCCGGTACTCCTGGGCGGTCAGGCCGATCGAGGCCGCCTTGACCCGCAGCGGCAGATCCTTGCTGACCAGGACCACGTCTTCGCCCTCAGCCTCCAGGCTGCGCGCGACTGACAGGATCCGCGTGTCGTTGTCACCGAGCCGGAACCCCGGGGGGAGCACCTGGGGATCGCTGTGATTCAGCTCGACCCGGACCGTTCCGCCCTCGTCACCGATCGGCAGGTCGGCATCCAGCCGGCCGAATTCGATCCGCAGGTCATCCAGGTGGCGGAGGGCCTGCCGGGCGAAGTAGCCCAGTTCGGGGTGATGACGCTTGGCCTCCAGCTCGGTGATGACGACGATAGGCAGGATCACGCGGTGCTCGGCGAACCGGCTGATCGCGGCCGGGTCGGCGAGCAGGACGCTGGTGTCCAGCACGTAGCTGAACCGGCGGCTTCCGGATGGGCCGGGAACCCCACCGTCCTTGTCAGTACTGGCGTTGCTGGGCCGCGGTTCGCGGCGGGCAGAAGAACTGGCCACTCGTTCTCCCCTGGGCGCCTGGCGTGGCGCCACGCTCGGACACAGATGTGTCTCCAGGACCGGGATAGGCCCTCGAAGGGCCAGGTCCCGGCCCTTCGCTCGTCTCGCCTGCGTGCCAGGACACGAAGCTCGAGGATGTCGAGGGCCTTCCCGGGGGGGCGGCTAGGCACCGCCCACCTGATTGAAAGGTACCTGGGCGGTGCCGTCCCTGGAAGACCCAGGCAGGGTGTCGCACACCACGCCGGAACAGGTTTAGGACGGGTTTAGGAGCCGAACCTGCGCTGCCGGGCCGCGTAGGAGCGCAGCGCGCGGAGGAAGTCCACCCGCCGGAAGTCCGGCCAGTAGGCGTCGCAGAAGTAGAACTCCGAGTGCGCGCTCTGCCAGAGCAGGAAGCCGCTCAGCCGCTGTTCCCCGGATGTCCTGATGACCAGGTCGGGGTCGGGCTGCCCGGCGGTGTAGAGATGCTCGGCGATGTGCTCCACGTCCAGGACCTCGGCGAGTTCCTCGATCGTGGTGCCCTTGGTCGCGTGATCCTGCAGCAGGGAGCGGACCGCGTCCGCGATCTCCCGGCGGCCGCCGTACCCGATGGCCACGTTGACCAGCAGGCCGGGATAGCCGGAGGTGGCCTCGCCGGCGTCCTTGAGCACCTGTGCCGTCTCGGCCGGCAGCAGGTCGAGCGCGCCGACCGGCTTCACGTGCCACCCGGCGTCGGCCAGGGCCTGCACGGTGCTCTCGATGATCTTCAGCAGCGGTTCCAGCTCCGCGGTGGGCCGGGTCAGGTTGTCCGTGGCCAGCAGCCAGAGCGTGACCACCTCGACTCGCGCCTGGCTGCACCAGCCGAGCAGCTCGAAGATGTGGTCGGCGCCCTTCTGGTGGCCGTTGCTGACGTCGGTGAACCCCGCGAGCCGCGCCCACCGGCGGTTGCCGTCGAGGATGACCCCGACATGCCGGGGCACGGTATGCCCGGTCAGGGAGGCTTCCAGCCTGCGCTCGTAGACGCGGTAGACGAGATCGCGGACCCTCGTCCGAACCTCGCGCAGCCCCATCCGAACCTACTTCCGCCGCATAGTCACCCGGCCGACGGGCATGGCCTGCCCGTATCAAGGATGTCACCACTGGGGCGGACTCGTGACACGACCAGCCCATTGGGGGCTCCCACGTCGGCCTGAACACTATCTAAACAGAAAGTAGTGATGGTGCGACGATTCGTTACGACTTATTCACCAAAGTGGGTGAAGGCCGTGGTGCAAAGCGGGGTGCGAGCGGGCGGAGCGGCGCAGCCGGGCGCCCCCGGTCAGGCCTGGGGTCCCCCGGCGCGGACCTCCTCGACCCGGCGGAGGGCCTCACGGAGCTGGCCGAGCCAGGACTCCTCGTGCTCGCCGACCAGGCGGACGCACCAGGCGAGCGCGTCGCTGCGGCTGCGGGCCACTCCCGCCTCCACCAGCGTGTCGAGTACCCGGCGCTCGGACTGCCGCAGGCGGGTCATCACCGGGACCGACAATGTGGTGAACATCACCTTCCGGCCGCCGCAGATCACTCCCCAGGACACCTTGCGGCTGAACTTGAGCTCGGCTTCGCGGGCGATCTCGATCCGGTGGTCGCGGGTTTCCTCGCGGAACCGCCGGGCCCGCCCGTCCGCCGCGGCCGCCTGGGCGGCCGGCGATGCGTCCGCGGCCACATCCAGCCCGTCGAGCGGGCCGACCACGGTGATCTCTTCCCGGTCCACGAGGACCTCGGGTGCCTCGGCGAACCAGCCCCCGGGCAGACGGCCCGCGAACCAGCCCCGTACTTCCTCGCCCGGGACGGCGTCTTCGCCGTGTTTCTCAGTACTCATGTAATTATGTAATCACGAGGGCTGCGCGCAGGCAAGTCCGGGCGCGGGCAAGTCCGGGCGCAGGGAAGTCTGGGGCGCAGGGAAGTGACGGGCGGCGCTAGGGAAGTGACGGGCGGCGCCGGAGGCACCAGGCGGAGGCAAGCACCGGGCGGGGCAAGCACCGGGCGGCCCGGAGGATCGGGACCGCTACCGCGACCGGGGGCCGGTCAGCCGACCGGCGAGGCCGCGACCTGGGCGGCGATGGCCGGGGACACCCGCACCACGCCCGCGAACTCGCTGCCCAGCGCCACCGGGACGACCTGCACGTTCTCCCCCGGTTCGGGCGCCTGGATCATCAGCCCCCGGCCCAGGTAGATAGCCACATGGGAGATGTAATCCGGTGCGGTCGGGTCGGTCCGGTAGAACAGCAGGTCTCCCGACTGGGCCTGGCTGAACGGGATCGCAGGCCCGGTCCGGGCCTGGTCCGCGGCCACCCGCGGCATGAGCACCCCCGCCTGGGCGAACGACCACTGGACCAGCCCGGAGCAGTCGAACGTAGTCGGCCCGGATCCGCCCCACACGTACGGGTAGCCGACCCGGCTCACCGCGGCCTTGAGCATCGCGACGAGCTCGGCCATGCTCAGCGCGGCCCGCCCGTTGGCCGTGGCGCTGCCTACGGTGCCGGACGCCAGCGTCGACCCGGCCTGCCCGGCCGCAGCCGGGGTGCCGCGCGCCGAGGTGCTGACCAGCGGCTCGACCACGGCCCCGCGCGGCATCCGGGCCTTGATCTCGCGCACCAGCGCGGCGACCCGGTCGTGCGGGGCGCTGACCACGATCGCGTTACCGGCCGGGAATCCGAGCGACTCGGCCACGGTCCGGGAGACCACCGCGTCCACGCCGCCGATCCCGACCGTGCCGAAGCCGCCGACCCGCAGGGCGCGCAGCGTCCGGCCGGCCACCTGGACGGTCCCGCCCAGCGGCAGCTTGTCCTGCTTGCCCATGGTGTAGGAGACGGCGATCGCGCCGTCCGCCACGTTGCGCCACAGCGGGCTGGCCGAGGCGGTCGGTCCCGCGGCGAACGCCCGGAACGTGGCCGGGTCCACCCCCAGGACCGCCGCGAACGTGCCGTTCACCCGGATCCGGGCGGCGTCAACCGCCCGCGCCGCCTCGACCCCCGGCAGCCGGGCCACCCGGGCCAGGTCGCGGGCCGGGAGCGCGTGCTGCGCGACGACCATCACGTCCGCCCGGAGCAGCTTGCGGGGCGCCGTGGCGTCAGTGGCCCGCGCCGCGGTGGACTGGGCCGCGACACCAGGATCGGAACCCGCCCCGGGCACCTCCACCCGCCCGGCCGCGGTGCCGCCCAGGGCGGCCACGGCGAGCAGGGCCGCACTCCAGCGGCGCGCGTGCGCGCGCAGGAAAGCGGCGCCTCGCGCCGCCGTGTCCGGAGCAGGAGTCACGAGGGCACCTATACCCAGGCCCGGCCGGGCATACCAGGACGCGGCCACCTCATTGGCCACCGGCCGGGCGCACGCCCAGACCCGCAGGCCAGCGGGCCGGCCTCGGGCCAGCGCGGGTGAAATTTACGCTCCTATTTACAGCCGCGCCAGGGACACCCGCGCCATCCGCGTGCGGCCGGTGGCTAACCGTCGCGCAGCGCGGCGCGCAGCGCCTCCGGCTCCGTCACCGGGGCGAGGCAGGCGAAGCCCCGGCAGACGTAGGCGGCCGGGGCCCCGCCGACCAGGCCACGCGCCTCGAGCAGCGGGATCCCGCCGTCCGACACTCCGTCACCCAGAGCGAGCACCGCGCCGGGCGGGGCCGCCTGTAGCGCGGCCTGATGCAGCCCGGCCGTGCGCCGGTCGGCGGCCGGGCCGACGATCGCGACCTCGGCAGGCCCTGAGATCAGCGCCTCGGCCACGGCCAGGCCGGAGCCCGCGGCCCGGGGAAACCGGGATGCGATCGGCCCCAGGATGGCAAGCGCGGCGGCCGCGGCCTCCCGGTGCGGCGTGGACCCGGTCAGCGCGGAGTAGCTGAGCAGGGCCCCGGCCACCGCGAAGGCACCGGACGGGCTCGGCCCGTCCGCAGGATCGGCGGGCCGGTAGACCAGGGCCTCCCCGTCGTCCGCGGTGTCGTAGAACCCGCCGCTGCCGTCGCCGAACCGGGCCAGCGCGGTGTCGAGCAGCTCGCCCGCGAGCACTACCCAGCGCGCCTCGCCGGTGACTCCGGACAGGGCCAGCAGCCCGTCGGCCACGCATGCGTAGTCGTCCAGCACCCCGGCGCTCGCGCCCGCCAGGCCGTCCCGGGACGTCCGGGCCAGCCGCCCTCCCGACCGGTGGACCCGGGCCAGCAGTTCCGCCGCGCCCTGGGCCGCGGCCACGAACGCCGGCTCGCCGAGCAGCAGCCCCGTTTCGGCCAGCGCCGCGATGGCCAGCCCGTTCCAGGCCGCGACCACCTTGTCGTCGCGGCCGGGCCGGACGCGCTGCCCGCGGACAGCCAGCAGGGTGTCCCGGATCCGGCCGAGCCGGGCCGGGTCGTCGGGCTCGGCGCGCCGCTGCAGGACCGAGCGGCCGTGCTCGAAGGTCCCGGCCGCCGTCACCCCGAAGGCGGCCGCGGCGTACTTCCCGTCCTCCGCCCCCAGGGCCGCGGCCAGCTCGCCCGGCGTCCACGTATAGAAGAGTCCCTCCGCGCCATCGCTGTCCGCGTCCAGCGCCGACGCGAAGCCGCCCTCCGGGGTGCCCAGGTCGGCGATCATCCAGGCGCAGGTCTCCCGGGCGACCCGCCGGGCCAGCGCGGACCCGGTGCGCCGCCACAGGTGCGCGTACACCCGGGCCAGCAGCGCGTTGTCGTAGAGCATCTTCTCGAAATGCGGCACGACCCAGCCAGCGTCCACGGAGTACCGGGCGAAGCCCCCCGCGAGCTGGTCGTACAGGCCGCCGCGGGCCATCGCGTCCGCGGTCCCATCCACCATCCGCAACGCCATCGGGGCGGGCTCGCCGTTGCGCTGTCGCGCGCTCTCCGTGTGCCGGAGCAGAAATTCGAGCACCATGGACGGCGGGAACTTGGGCGCGCCCCCGAACCCGCCGGCGGCCTCGTCGTAGCTCTCGGCCAGCGTGACGACCGCCTGGTCGCAGACATCGGCCAGGACGTCCGCGGCGCCGCCCGCCGCGCTGCCAGCCGGGTCGATGCCCAGTCCGCTCAACGGTGCGGCCCGCTCGGCCAGCGCCGCGGAGATCTGCCGGGCCTGGCTGGTGACGTTGCCGCGATCCTCGCGCCACGCCTTGGCCACCCCGAGGACCAGGCCCCGGAAGTGCTCCCGGGGGAAGTAGGTGCCGCAGAAGAACGGGTCCCGGTCCGGGGTCATGAACACGGTCATCGGCCAGCCGCCCTGGCCGGTCATGGCCTGGGTCGCGGTCATGTAGACGGCGTCCACGTCAGGCCGCTCCTCCCGGTCAACCTTGATCGCGACCAGGTTCTCGTTAACGAGCGCGGCAGTCTGCGGATCCTCGAACGACTCGTGCGCCATCACGTGGCACCAGTGGCACGCCGAGTACCCGACAGACAGCAAGACGGGCACGTCGCGGGCCCGGGCGGCAGCGAAGGCCTCCTCGGACCAGGGCCACCAGTCGACCGGGTTGCCCGCGTGCTGCAGCAGGTACGGGCTGGTCGCGTTCTTCAGTCGGGTCGCCATCCCCCCATCTTGGCTTGTGCCGTCCGGTGCGGCCGACCCGGCCCGTTCACGTTGCGAGCGGAAGTCATAACGGTTATCGTTTTCATCAACGGGAGGACCTGGGAGCCCATCCGGGACCAGCCCGCGCGATCCAGATCGGAGACCCAAAGCAGATGCCCGTGCACAGGCCAGCCCGCCCGAGGCCGATCGTCCTGGCGGCCGCCGCGCTCGCGACGGCGGCGCTGGCCGCGGCGTGCTCATCCAGCACGCCGGCGGCCGAGTCGAGCACGGCCATCACCGCGGTCGGCGCCGAGAATCAGTACGCGAACGTCATCAGCCAGGTCGGCGGCCAGTACGTGCACGTCAGCGCCATCGAGAGCAACCCGAACACCGACCCGCACACGTTCGAGGCCAGCGCGAGCGTGGCCAACCTGATCAGCAGCGCCGGCCTGGTCGTGCAGAACGGCCTGGGCTACGACACCTACATGAACAAGATCGAGGCCGCGGCCCCGAACTCCGGCCGCAAGGTCATCGACGTGCAGCATCTGCTCGGCCTGCCGGACAGCGTGCCCAACCCGCACCTGTGGTACAAGCCGACCACCATGCCGGCCGTCGCGAAGGCGGTAGCCGCGGACCTGGCGACCCTCCAGCCCGCGCACAAGGCGTTCTTCGCCGCCCGGGCCGCCGCCTTCGACCGGTCCCTGCAGCCCTGGTACCACCTGATCGCGGCGTTCAAGGCGCGGTACCCGGGGACGCCGGTGGCCACCACGGAACCGGTCGGCGACTACCTGCTGCAGGCCGCGGGCACCCGGAACCTGACCCCGTTCGCCTTCCAGGCCGACGTCATGAACGGCGTGGACCCTGCCCCACAGTACGTCTCACTCCAGAACGGCCTGTTCTCCGGGCACAAGGTCAAGGTGTTCCTGTACAACCAGCAGGTGACCGACTCGCTGACCGCCTCGTTCCTGGCCGCGGCGCACCGGGCCGGGATCCCGGTGGTCGGCGTCTACGAGACTATGCCGGAGCCGGGCTACAGCTACCAGTCCTGGATGATGGCCGAGACGACCGCGCTGCAGCGGGCGGTGCAGCACGGGATCTCGACCGAGAGGCTGAAGTGATGACGAGGCCGGGAGCCGGCGTGCGCGGCGGCGCGCCACGGGACGCGGGCCAGCGGGACGCGGGTGACCGGGACCCGGGCGGACTGCTCCAGGTGGACGACGTCAGCCTCTGGCTGTCCGGCCGCAAGGTCCTCGACGACGTGACCTTCAGCCTCGGCCCCGGCGAGTTCGCGGGGCTGATCGGCTCGAACGGCGCGGGCAAGACCACGCTGCTGCGCGTCATCCTCGGCCTGCAGGCCCCGTCGGCCGGCACGGTACGCGTGGCGGGCCAGCCGCGGAGCCGGCACGGCTCGCTGGTCGGCTACGTCCCGCAGAAGATCCTGCTCGACCCGGACATGCCGCTGCGCGCCCGCGACCTGGTCGGCCTGGGGCTGGATGGCCAGCGGCTCGGCATCCCGCTGCCGTCGGCCCGGCGCCGGCACCTGGTCGACGAGATGCTGCAGGCCGTGGGCGCGGACCGGTTCGGCGACACGAGAGTGGGGCTGCTGTCCGGCGGCGAGCAGCAGCGGGTGCTGATCGCGCACGCGCTGATCAGCCGCCCCCGGCTGCTCCTGCTGGACGAGCCGCTGGCCAACCTGGACATCGCCAGCGAGCAGGATGTGGTCGAGCTGCTCGGCCAGGTCGCCCGGGAGCAGCAGATCGCGGTGCTCATCTCGGCGCACGACATGAACCCGCTGCTGCCGTTCATGGACCGGATCGTGTACATGGCGGCCGGCCGCGCGGCCAGCGGGACCACCGCCGAGGTGGTCCGGCCCGGAGGTGCTCAGCTCGCTGTACGGCCAGCACGTGGACGTGATCAGGGTGCACGACCGGATACTTGTGGTCGCCGGGCGGGGCGCCGGGCTGGCCGCGGCGGACGCCGCCCCCGGCGCCGCCCCGCTTCCCGGGCACGCCGGGCCTCCCGCCGCGCACCTCGCCGAGGGCGCGTAGTGCTGCACGCGATCTTCGAGCCGGGCTTCTTCTCCAGCGCCCCGGTGCACGTGGCCCTGGCCGCGGGCGGGGTCGTGGCGCTGGTGTCCGGGATCGTCGGCTCGTTCACCGTGATCCGAGGCCAGTCCTACGCGGGCCACGCACTGGCCGACATGAGCGTCACCGGCGGCTCCGCCTCCTTCCTGGTCGGGATCAACCCGCTGTGGGGGTTCGTCGGCGTCGGCGTGCTGGCCGCCGGGGTCATGGACATGATCGGGATCGAGCGGCCCCGCGGCCGTGACCTGGCCACCGGGATCGTCCGGGGGGCCGGGCTGGGCCTGGCCGCGCTGTTCCTGTACTGGGACACGACCCACAGCAACGTCACCGGGGCCACCATCACGATTCTGTTCGGCTCCCTGTTCACGGTCAGCAGCTCGATCCTCCCGGCCATCGTGGTGCTGAGCGTGGCGGCGGTGGCGATCGTGGCCGTGCTGTACCGGCCGCTGCTGCTCAGCACGGTCGCTGCCGACCTGGCCGCGGCGCGGGGGGTCAGCGTCCGGCTGGTCGGCCTGCTCTGCCTGACCGCGATCGCCCTGGCGGTCTCGCTGTCCGCGATGACGATCGGCACCATCCTCAGTACCGCGCTGCTGATCGGGCCCGCGGCGATCGGGCTGCGGCTGAGCAGCCGGCCCGGCCTGGCCATGGCCTGGTCCGCGCTGGCTGGCCTGGCCGCCACCTGGCTGGGGGTGCTGCTCGCCTACGACAGCTTCTACTGGCCGCCGGCCCGGCATGGCTGGCCGGTCAGCTTCTTCGTGGTGACCCTGATCTTCCTGGGCTACGTGACCGCGGCGGGGATCACCACCCGGACGCGGAGGGCGTGAGCCGATGTTCACCGGGTTCATGACCGACGCCTGGCTGGTGGGCACGATCGTGGCCGTCGTCGCGGGCGTCGTCGGGTTCTTCATCGTGCTGCGCGGCCAGGCGTTCGTCGCGGACGCCGTGCCCCAGGGTGCCTTCGCGGGCGCGGCCGGGGCCAGCCTGATCGGCATCAACCCGCTCATCGGGCTGGCCGCGGCCGCCCTGCTCGGCGCGCTCGGGATCGGCTGGCTGGGCCGGCGGGGGCGGCAGGACGTGGCCACGGCCCTGGCCCTCGTGGTGCTGCTCGGCCTGGGCGCGCTGTTCCTCAGCTTCAGTACCGAGTACGCGCCGGAAATCTATGCCCTGCTGTTCGGGGAGGTGCTCGGGGTGAGCTCCGGCGAGGTGCTGCCGATCGCGCTGCTGGCCGTGGTGTGCGTCGCGGCCATGGCCGCGCTGTTCCGGCCGCTCCTGCTCTCCTCGGTGATGCCGGAGCTGGCCGAGGCGCGCGGCGTCCGGCCCGCGCGGGTGGACACGATGTTCCTCGTAGTGGTGGCGCTGGCCACGAGCATGACCCTGCCGGTGGTCGGGGCGCTGCTGATCTTCAGCCTGATGATCGGGCCCCCGGCCGCGGCCCGGTCGGTGACCAGCAAGCCGCTGACCGCGGTGGCGCTGTCGGCGGCCATCGCGGTCGTGGTGGTCTGGGCCTCGATCGCCGCCGCCTACGACACGAACTGGCCGGTCGGCTTTTTCGTGGGCACGTTTGGCGCGGTCTGCTACGCCGCCGGGCGAGGCTGGGCCGCGCTGCGGGGACGGCGCCCGGCCCGGCCCGGGGGGTGGCGCGGAGCTGGGGAACACGGGGTACCGGCTGCTAATGTGCGGATGTGATGACGCCGGTGCCTGCTAAGCGTCCGCTGGGCGGCACCCGGGTGCGCGGGACCCGGCAGGCCGAGGCACTGTCGGCGGTCCTGGGCGGGCTGCCCGGGTTCTGCAGCGCCCAGCAGATCCATGCTGAGCTGCGCCAGCGTGGCGAGCACATCGGCCTGACCACCGTGTACCGGCACCTGCAGGTGCTGAGCGAAGACGGGCTGGTGGACACGATCCGGGACGCCAGCGGTGAGACGCTGTACCGCCGCTGCGAGAGCAACGCCCACCATCATCACCTCATCTGCCGCAACTGCGGGACCAGCGTCGAGGTCGAGGGCCGCGCGGTGGAGCGCTGGGCCGAGCAGGTTGCGGCCGCGGCCGGATTCACCGCGGTGGATCACACCGTGGAGCTGTTCGGGCTGTGCCCCCAGTGCAGCCCGGGGACGTCGCGCAGCGAGGCTGCCGCCGGGCCGTGAGCAAGTCCGGCCGGGCGCCAGCAGCGGCAGAAGGCAGTGCGTGCCCGCCCGTCGTTCACGGGCTGCGTGTCGTCCCGCCGGGCCGGGCTAGCTCAGGCCTCGGGGGGAATGGCCATTCATCACGTCCAGAGCCAGGCGGACCAGGTCGGCGTTGCCGCTGACCGGCTCGCCGTCCGGGCCGGCCGTCGTGTCCTCCAGCCCGATCCGGGTCGGCAGCCCGGCCCGGGCCGCGTGGGCCACCAGCGGCCAGCAGCCCTCCCCCTCGCCGTGCAGCAGCCGCGGGATCGCGTGCAGCGCGGATCCGTCGAGGGCGTGCAGGATATCCCCGGCCACCCGGGGCGCGGCGGTGGCCGGCACATCCATCACTTCCACCAGGATCCGCAACGGCGGCTGCGGCAGCCCCGCCGCCACGGACGCGCGGGCCAGCAGCTGGACATCGGCCACGGACCACACCCCGGCCTCCACGGCGATCCCGGCCGCGCCAAGCGAGCCCGCCACGTCGGCCCAGCCGTCCTCGCTGACGTTGACGGAGGCGAAATCGGGCCGGGCGGGAGCGGCCAGCCCGGCCCAGTCCGCGACGCCGGTCTGCCGGGCCGCCGCGTCCCCGCGCGTGATCCACAGTCCCGTGGACACCCCGACCGGGGTGCCCGGGCAGGCCGCACGGACCGCCGCCACCGCGGCGCCGACGTCGGCGGCGCGGACCGACTCGCCACCATCGGCGCCACGCGCGTGCAGGTGGATGGCCTCGGCCCCGGCGGCGACCGCGGCCGCCGCCTCCCGGGCGAGTTCGGCGGGGGTGACCGGCACCGCCGGGAACTCCGCCTGGCTGCGCTTCCCGTTGAGGCACGCCTTCAGGCGCGTGATGTCGCCGCTCATCCGGCCATGGTCCCAGGCGGGCCGCCGGCTGGGCTGGCTGCCCTCCGGCCGATGCTGACGGCCGCCTCGGTCGCGCCGCTGGCCTGGACCGACGCCACCGTGCCGCTGGCCCTGGTCAGCCAGCGGCACCCGCTGCGGATACCTCCGCCAGCCAGCTAGTACCGCAGAATGTAGGTCCCGCCCGCTCCGGTGTTCTCGTCCCGGATGGTCACTGTGGCCCGGCCGTGGAGCAGCTGGATGCGCACGTAGACCGTGTCACCCGGCGCGGTGTCCAGGCTGATCCGCTGCTCGTTCGGCCGTTGCGGGACCATCCGCCACCACAAGTAGGGGCCAAAGTAGCCGCCCGTCGCCGAGCCCGCCTGGATGAGCGGGTCGGTACCCCGGCCGAGCCCGATGCCCGCCCACGAGGTCGCGGCGGCGGCCGGGGCATTCCTGGGCCGGGTGACCCGCCAGGTGCCGTAGACCACGGTCCGGGTGGCGGCGGTGGCCCGGTTGCTCCCGGGGCTGGGCCGCGGCGCGGTGGCGGGGGGCACCAGGGTGGCGAGGACCGGGCTGGCGTCTCCCACGATCGACTGGGCCTGCGCGTCTCCCACGATCGACTGGGCCTGCGCGTCCCCCACAATCGACTGGGCCTGCACGTCGCCGACGATCGACTGCGGGTTCGCCGGCTTAGCGTCACCCACAATCGACTGCGAGATCGCCGGCTTAGCATCGCCGACAATCGACTGCGAGCCCGCCGGGTTAGCGTCCCCCACAATCGACTGCGAGCTGGCCGGGTGGACGTTCCCCGCGATGGACCGGGGGGCGCTGGAGGGGGTCACCGGGGCGAAGGCGCACGTTGTCTGGGTCGCCCGCACGCCCCCGGTCACGAAACTCCGCCAGGCGGCCAGCTCAGCCCGGCCCGTCGGCCGGAGCGGCAGGTCATTCGCGGCCAGCTGGGCCGGGGTCGCGGTGAGCGGGTCGAAGCCGGCGGGCAGCCGCACGGTCACGGCGGAGACGCCGCCTCCGCAGTTCGTCACCGCCCGGGCGCCAATCGTGGATCCGGCCAGGGCGGGGGCCGCCAGGAAGACAGGTACGGCAGCCACCCCGGCGATCGCTAGGGGCCAGATTGGGCTGCGCACGATTGCACGCATTAACCCGGCAGCGATCATCAGCGACCTCCTCGGGCCACACGAACTATGCCTTGGCGCGCGCCACCGGGACGCACGCTCGACTGCAGGGCGGGGGGCTGCCGTCAGGTCCGGTACGTGCAGCATAGCGAAGTAAAGTGGCGCCTGGCCTGCTGCTGGATCACTGCGATGACATGAACCATATGTCGGCGGTCTCAGGCCAGGAACTGGCCGCCAGCCCGGAGATCGGATGACTGGCCGCTGCACCTGCGCAGCTGAATCCGCCTTCCCGCACCCGCTGGCCAGCTAATTCTCCCTGTCCCTCGGCAAAGCTGGCGCATCCCGGAGTGCGGCCTGGGCATCCCCATCGGCTCATAACTCCTAGTTAGGGGACTGAGGCCAGCCACTGCTGGACGCTGGCGATGTGCACGGTGGACCAGGACCGGGCCACCACCGGATCGCGGGAGTCGAGCGCGTCCAGGATGGCCCGGTGCTCGGCGAGCGTCCGCTGGGTCGCCCCCGCCTGGGTGAGGCCCCGCCAGACCCGGGCCCGCGACGTCGGCCCGGACAGCGAGTCGAGCAGCGAGGTCAGCACGCTGTTCCCGGAGCAGGACGAGATCCGCCGGTGGAATTCCAGGTCGTTGGCGACCAGGTCCTCAACCCCGGGCTCGGGACCCAGCCGGTCCAGGAGTTCGCGGAGCCCGGCCACCTCGGCCGCCGAGATCCGCTCCGCGGCCATCGCCGCGGCCTCCGGCTCCAGGATCCGCCGCACCTCGAGGAACTCGAGCACGGTCCCGTCCCGGTGGAAGTCCGCGATGAAGCTGAGCGCTTCGAGCAGCAGCGGTGGCTGCAGGCTGGTCACGTAGGTACCGTCGCCGCGCCGCACGTCCAGGATGTTCACCAGCGACAGTGCCTTGACCGCCTCGCGCAGCGAGCTGCGGGACAACCCGAGCTCGGCGGCCAGGTCCGCCTCCCGGGGCAAGCGGTCCCCGGCTCGCAGGGAGCCTGAGACGATCATGGATTTGATCTTCTCGATGGCCTCGTCCGTCAGCGCCACAGCCGTCCTCCGACCCGCCGCGCCCCCTGCCACGCTGCCCGGGCTCCACTCAGCCGACATCCGCACACATCAGATGTCTACCGCCGAGTATCCCACAGGGCCAGGGCCGCAGCGCGCGAACTGCCTGGCCAGGGACATGTGGCGGCGGATGCAGCGGGCCGCGCGAT